>OZ219789.1:0-448803 GCA_964291285.2 Alphaproteobacteria bacterium | reverse complement strand
CCCGGAACGCCCTCACATCGTTCGACTCCGCACCTTCGACCGGTCCGGCGCGCTCCTGGCGCAACCGCTCGACCCGCTGCACGAACTCCGAGTTCTCGCCCTCGGCTCCGAAAACACCCCCGAGCTGGACGATGCAGCCGGCAATCAGGACGGCCACCGCCTTCCGGCTCGGCGTCTCGGTTCCCCTCATCATCTTCTCAACGAGCGCTACCGCCTCGCCGACGCTGGAGGCCGCGACGCCGACCCGCGCCCCGTGCGTCCCCGTCCCGCCCAGCGCCTCGTCAATCACCGGCAACCTGCCTTCCTCGTGCTGGCAGGCCCGCAGAAGCAGCTCCTCGGCCGTCTTCAGGACAGGAAACATCGCAGTGAATTCGTTGGTCTCGATCGCATCCTGGCCCGCCTTCTCCGAAAGCCCGGTCAGCACGCCTCCCAAGAGCCGCAGCGCTTCGGCCGGACCGCGCCAGGCTGCGGCCGCCTGCTCGCGCCCCGCCATGCCGACAGAGACCGTAGTGTGAATCTTCAGGTCGCGGAGAGCCCCCTGCAGCTCTTCCTCCGTCTTCTTCAGCAGCTTGCCGAGGATCAATTCCCCCTTCTCGTCCATGTTCGCGAGGACGCTGCGCAGGACATCGAGAACCCTCTCCGTGTGCCGGTCGATCTCGGACCAGTCGCGATCCCCACCGTCGCCCCTCTCCGCCGGCGCCGCGTCCGGAGCATCTCCCCCACTCCCGGGAGCGGGCGCCTCCTCGACCCCGGAATCCGCCCCGTTCCCGAGCGCCGCCGCCTCGTCTACCAACTTGCCGTGAAATTCGCCCGGCTGCTCATCGTCAAGATCGCCCGGCACCACCGTTCCATCGGGCCCCGTTCCAACTTCTTGAGACATTCCGCTGATCTCCGAATGCCGGTTATTTCGCCTTCCCGGAACCTTACTTGCTATCCCTCGCGCCTGCCACAACAACTCCGTCTCGACGCTGCACATAACGCGGCCCGATCTAATTCATGATTACCCTCACTTTGGTCCCTCCTGATCCTGATTCCCTCCGATTCCTACCCGACCCATAAAGCAGCTCCATCGATCGTTCGCCAACATCCGTAAATCCCCGGAAACTCGAACCAGGAGTGAAAGAAAAGAAGGCGAAGCGGCGAATTCCCTTGCCCCGGGACGAGGAGGAAACGCCATGCTTCACCGCATCAAGGGCCGGGCAACCAAATGCGGTCCCTCCGCCATCAGCGCCATCGCCGGTATCCACACCCAGGACGCCGCCGCCATCATCCGCAAACTGTTCGACCGCCCCAACGTCAACAGCGCCTACATGGACGAGCTCGCCGCCGCCCTGGCCGAGCTCGGATGGAAGCCCGACTACGCTCTCCGCCACCGCAAGCTGTTCCAGCGCCGCCATGCCCGCCGGCAGGAGACCTACGACCGGATCTTCGCCGACGTCCCCTTCGACATCCGGTCCGTCACCATCGGCCGGGTGCTCGACATCGAACCGTCCGGCACCTGGGTCATCGCCACCACCACCCATTTCATCGCCTACAGCGACGGATTCGTAGCCGACAGCGGAGCCTGGTTCTGCAGAAAACCGGAACGGTGGTTCCGCGCCAATCCCCGCCACGACCGGGTCGCACGCCGGCGCCTCGAGGAGGCGGTCCGCTTCATCCCGCCACCGCCCGATCCGGCCTGACCTCCAGGCCGGCTCCTCGACCTGTCAGCCCGCACCGCGGAGCAAGCACGCACATGCCCAGCATCGTCACCACCACCGTCTTCACCATCGACGAGCTCTCCGACGCCGCCAGGGAGAAAGCCCGCTCCTGGTATCGCGACCAGGGCCTCTTCGACGAATGGAACGACTACGTCTTCCAGGACTTCGAGACCATTTGCGGGATCATCGGCATCGCGCTCGACACCCACCCCGTGCGTCTCTACGGCGGTGGCACCCGGGACCAGTCGAACATCTGGTACCGCGGGTTCCACTCCCAACAGGACGGCGCCTGCTACGAGGGCTGCTACAGCCACGCCCACGGCGCCGCCAAGGCCCTCCGCGCCCACGCACCGAAGGACACCGAGCTCCACGGGATCGTCGACGCCCTGCAGGCCGCCCAGCGCCGCAACTTCTGGCAATAATGCCGATTTCGGCATTACTGAAATTAAGCCGACATCTGGAACATGCCGCTCTTGCTGCCTAACCCATTGATTTAGCGAACTACCATTCGGGATTTATCGGCATAATCACAGTCCTTCCAGGAACGCCAGCAGCGCGTCATCCGGCCTGTACCGGCCGCACGGCGCGTCGACGGGTTTCGTTCGCGCCATAACTTCCTCCTTGAGCTTGGTGTTTGCGTGGAGATAGATCCGAGTCGATTCAATAGATTCGTGCCCTAACCACAGGGCGATCATGATAGTGCCGGCACGGCGTTGAAGCAGTTCCATCGCAGCCGTGTGTCGCAGACTGTGAGGGCTCAGTTTTTTTGGCCTGAGCGTCGGACATTCTTTGGACGCGAGCGCGACGTACTTGCGGACGATGCGCTCCACGGCGTCGCGGCTCAGACGACCGTTACGGTTGCTCACGAACAATGGCTGGTCATCAGCTCCGTTGTGCTCTTCGAGCCATGCGCGGAGTGCCGCAACCGTGTCTCCCCTCAGGGGCGTGGCGCGCTCCTTTCTCCCCTTGCCGCGGCACCGAACATGGGCGCCGGTTCCGAGTTCGACATCGCGGCAGTCAAGGCCGATCAACTCCGAGATCCGCAGGCCCGTCTGCACGAAGACGTGGAGGATGGTCCTGTCCCGCCGCCCGTACCACGTTGTGAGGTCCGGCGCAGCAAGGAGTGCCTCGATCTCGTCGGGTTCCAGGTACGCGATCATGCGCTTCTCGTAGCGCTTCGCGGGGAGGGCAATCACTTGCTGGCAGTGGTGGAGGAGACATGGTTCGTTAATGGCGACATAACCGAAGAACGACCGGATTGCCGACAGCCTGGTGTTGCGGCTGCGGGCCGTATTGCCGCGCTCGGTTTCGATGTGGTCCAGGAACCGCCCGACGAGCTCAGCATCGATGTCGTTGACGAGCATGTCGACAGGGTCGCGGCCGAGACGATCTCGAGCAAACCTCAGAAGCAGCAGGAATGTACGGCGATAGCTGTCCACTGTATTGGGGCTGGCACTCAACTGGTTTGAAAGGCGTTCCGTGAAGAAGCGTTCAACGTAGACGGGAAGCGGCGTCATGATCTCTCTCCATTCCTGAAGGATTGTTCACCCCGTTCGCTGGCCAGTTGCAGGAGTTCCGGCACCGCTTCGATGTACCAGTAGGTCCCCGAGGGGTCCGTATGACCCAGGTATGTGCTCAACTTGTACATCTCGAGGTCGATGTCGCGGCCCTGTCGGAACCAGTCGACTATCGTCTTCGTGGCCATGGTGTGCCGTAGGTCATGAATGCGAGGTCCGGACCGGGGCATCCTTCTCCCGACCTGATCCTTTCGCAGGCCGATCGCTTGGCGGATTCTTGCGAAGTTTTTCTGGGCCGTGCTAATCGGTAGCCGCTGCCCGCTATCGCCTGTGAAGAACGCTACCGGCCCGGTGCCGAGGACCCGATTTCGTACGCCGCGGTAGGCGGCGAGGTGACCGGCAGTGCAGTCCGTGATCGGAACAAATCGGCTCTTGCCATTCTTGGCGGACCCGACATGCAGGACAGCAGCATCAACATCGACATCCCGGTCGTTGAGCCCGAGTGCCTCGCCGAGTCGTAACCCTGTAACGGCAAGCAGCCCGAAGAGCGTAGCATGGGTCATTCCTCGTAGCCCGAGCGGAGAGCGTAACCGCGCAGCTTCGGCAATGATCTGGACAATCTCGTCATCCGAGTAGATGTACGGAGGTGGGCGTTTGCCACCCTTCCGGATCAGCCCCAATGGCGGAACTTCCGTCCGTGGGTCGCTGACTTTGAGCCACGCCGTGAAGCCGCGCACCATGGAGAGCCGGTGCCTCCAGGTGACTGTTCCTGCGGTACCGAACCGAGCCTTCCACTGCAGGAACAGCTCGACGGTAATCCATTCCGCACCCTCGGCATCGGCGAAGGCAGCGAACGGACGTAAGATTACTTCAATGGCGGTGCCATCGATGCCGTAGCGACGGCGATAAGCGACGTAGTGTTCGAGGCGATGCATGAAAGTGGTCACGAAGCCTCTCCCGGCACCGGCCATGGGCGCGCCACTGAGCGGAGGGCCTGGATGTCGTAACGGGCGTAGTTTCTCGTCGTCTTGCGCGAGCGGTGGCGCAGCACTTCGCTGACTTCGTCGAGCGATGCGCCTCGACCCAACATGTCCATGGCGAGAGAATGCCTCAGAATGTGGCTCCTGATCCCGCCCTCGGGCGGCTTCAACCCGGTTCGCGCGAACGCCTTTTGCAGGACTTCTGCAATGGCGGTGGGCGTCAACGGCCGGTGGGGAGGCCAAAAGGCAACGAAGAGGTGTCGTGATTGAGCAGCACGGCCCTCGCGCAGGTAAGCGACGATCGCCTCGCCGACGTCGGCGGGGAGCGGCATGCGATTGTGCAGTCCACACTTGCCGCGGACGAGGAGCTCTCCCGCCGCCCAGTTGATGTCGTCGAGCCGAAGCGCGATCACCTCTTGCGGTCGCAGTCCGAGCCGCGCCATTAGCAGAAGCATCGCAAAATTGCGGCGACCAAGGCCGCTGTCGTCATTAACCGCGTCAACCAGTTGCCGCACCTCGTCGGAGGGCATGTGGCGAGACAGGCGCGATACCGGTCCGGCGACGCGGGGAACGCACAATGCGAGGTTCAAGCGGGTCCGACCCGTTGCAAACAGGAACCTGAACAAGCTCCGAAGGGGGATCGCTCGCCAGCTCCCTCCAGACCTTCCCCGTCTCGCCACCGGCAGGTCCAGAAAGCCCCTGATGTCATGGGCGGTAATGTCATTCAGGTTGCCGGGCACCGGCCCGAAGCGGAAGGTCATGAAACGCCTCAGACAGGCTTTGCGAACCTTGATCGTCGACTCTCCCAGCCCCTGTTGGTGGCGCATCCAGTCGCCGTATGCCGCGCAGAGGTGCTCCAATGTTCCCGGTTCCGGAGCCGTGGAAGCCGGAGGCAGGTTGATTACATTGGTGCAGTCGAGCCAGGCGATGAACCGCGAGATGCATACTTGGCGGTAGCGATGTTGACGGGCTGACTGGACCTCGCGAACAGCGTCCTGCAGTTCCGCAAGCACGACCTCGTTGAGATCCCTTGGGTCGACGTCCCGGAGATCGACCTGTGTGATGAACGCGTTTACCGCAAACTTGTTCTGTCTGATCGTACTCGCGGAATAACCGAGCCTGGAGAGTTCGCTCAGGTATCCGTCACGGTGCGGGACCAGCCAGCCGGCACCAGCTGGCGCCACGGCCCCTTCGTGATCCATGTTCGAAGACATGATTCGTTCCCTCCTCTACGTGGTGAATGGAGCGAGGAACCATCACCGATGCAGAAAGGGCAACCAGAGCGAAATCCAACTGATCGTGCTGAAGGGCGGCTAAAGAGGGAGAATTCGTACGAGAGTACGGCGCATTCCAGTTCCGCGATAATGCCGATAAATCCCGAATGGTAGTTCGCTAAATCAATGGGTTAGGCAGCAAGAGCGGCATGTTCCAGATGTCGGCTTAATGGCAGCTCCACGCAACCGTCCGCCAGACCGGTCGCCACCCCCACGCGAGCAGCCTTCAAATCGACGTCGAACACGACAGTCCGACCTGGCAACCGATCGCCGACGGCACCGACGACACCGTCGTCGAAGCGCTCCGGGACCTGGCGCACTGGCTCTACCGCCAGCTCCGGGATTCCTACGAAGCCGAAACCTCCGACTGCGCCGTCGACGAGGCCATCGCGGTCAACGAATACACCTTCACCAAAGACGGCAAGCGTTTCGGCTGACCGCTCCGCCACGCTCGAAAGGAACCCCGACCATGACCGGCACCCCCAGGCGCCAGATGGTTCTCCGGATGACCGTCGACCACACCGACGCCAAGCCCTTCACCACAATCCGGGATGCTGACGACTTCGCCGACTGCGAGCTCGGCGGCTTTCACTTCGACACCATCATCATCGGCGGCCGCATCGTCCTGTTCAAACGGAACGGCGGCTACTTCTTCTCGATCGGCCTCGAACCGCCCCCTCCTTCAACAGGCCCATAGCAGCGCTGAGCGCTCCCCCAACCCGTCCCCCCTCCAAATCCTTGAGGCGACAGATGCAAACCTCCACCGGCTCCACTTTCGCCGAACGCCACCTCACTCCCGAAAAGCGCCTCGAAATCGCCGAGGCCGTCGCTGCCCGCTTCCAGCACGACGGCTCCTGGCAGCAGGGCGAATGGTGCTCCCATGCCAACGATATCTGGGGCTACATGGCCATCCTGGAACTCTCGCAGTGGCAGGATCAGGATGCCAACTGCTTCTGCCTCGGCGCCGTCATCCGGATCGAGACCCAGCGCGCCATCCCCGACATCACGGACATCTACTCCGCCGGCGGCTGCGACGAAGCCATGGCCGGGCTCTACACCACCGTCGCCGACATCCCACTCGTCATACCCGACGGCCCCGGTCCGCACGGCGATCCCGCTCTCGACGCCATCGTCCGATGGAACGATGCACCCGGACGCACCATCGACGACGTCCAGCGCCTCGCCGCGGACGTCGTCACCCGCTGCAGGGCCGCCATGCCGATCGACCTTACCGGCCGGCGCATATTCACCTCGGACCTTTCCCAGGGAGGCACTGTCATCGAGACCAGCCGCGGCGTCGAGCTCAAGATCAAATGGGACGACGAGAACGACCCCGTCTGGTGGGACATCGACGAATTCGAAGGGGATCAGGCCCTCCTTCTACAGATCAGCCTCAATACCCTGGTCCGCCTCGACCGCCGCAGCGTATTCCCTTCACGAAACTCCTCGTGACCCGACACTGCCGACAGCCATTCCCTCAATGCGAACGCATCCCGATCCACACCGGATGACCGTCCACACCGAACCTGCTAGGATTTCCACATGAGTCCCGAGATGATCACGATCATTGCCGTCGGCGTAGCACTCGCAGGGCTGGTGCTGAAAGGCCAGCACGGACTAGGCAAACGCGTCGACGAAATCCGCAAGGATACCGGTGAACTCCGCAAGGATATTGCCGGCCTCGACACACGGCTTCGAGCGGTCGAAACCGGTTTGGCGCAGCTAAGAGGACGCTTCGACGGCATGGACGGCCAGCTTGCCTTCCTTCGCGACTACATCACAGGCCGGAATGAACGCGCCGGTGAGCCCGTCGAATCCGGGGCCGACGAATGATCCGATGCCGCCTGCCCCCCTCGTGCTTCAGGACTCATAGCCGGGTCGACTACCGAGGAGCCCTGAAATGGCCGCGATCCTCGCCGTTGGCGTCGCCTTGGCTGGACTGATCCTGAATGGCCTGCGCGGCGTCAACACCCGTCTCGACCGTTTCGACTGCCGCCTGCGCGAGGCGCAGACCGGCCTCGCCGAGATCAAGGGGCAGCTGACAATCGTGCGCGACTACATCTCCGGCCGCAACGCCCGGGGCCAAGAAGCCGCCAAAGCCGGCGCAGACCAATAGCAGGCCTCAGCCTAGTTCTGCATAAGTAGAAAGCCGGCTTCGGTAAGTCTGAACCCTCCGTTGTTCGTCCGCTCAACCAAGCCTTCTGCCTCGGCATCGATAAGCCCGGCTCGGACATCTTCCATCGGAATCCCCAGCCTACCCGCACCACCGTACAAATTGTTACCTCTAAAAAAGCGCCTCGAAATCGCCGAGGCCGTCGCCGCCCGCTTCCAGCACGACGGCTCCTGGCAGCAGGGCGAATGGTGCTCCCATGCCAACGATATCTGGGGCTACATGGCCATCCTGGAACTCTCGCAGTGGCAGAACCAGGACGCCAACTGCTTCTGCCTCGGCGCCGTCATCCGCATCGAGACCCAGCGCGCCATCCCGGACATCACGGACATCTACTCCGCCGGCGGCTGCGACGAAGCCATGGCCGGGCTCTACGCCACCGTCGCTGACATCCAAGTCGTCATACCCGACGGCCCCGGTCCGCACGGCGATCCCGCTCTCGACGCCATCGTCCGATGGAACGATGCACCCGGACGCACCATCGACCACGTCCGGCGCCTGGCCGCGGACGTCGGCACCCGCTGCAGGGCCGCCATGCCGATCGACCTTACCGGCCGGCGCATATTCACCTCAGACCTCACCCAGGGCGGCACCGTCATCGAGACCAGCCGCGGCGTCGAGCTCAAGATCAAATGGGACGACGAGAACGAGCCCGTCTGGTGGGACATCGACGAATTCGAGGGCAACCAGGGCCTGCGTCTCCTGGTCGAGATCATCCAGTCCCAACAGGCCGAGGGAGACTGTGAGGTTTCCGTTGTCCTCGCCCTCAACGGCGTCGCAGTCCGGGTCTAACGTGTCGATCCGGTCACCGGCCAACAGCAGGTCTGGCAGGAGATCAGGGAAGACTCTGACCCCGCCGGCATGTAATTTCATTTCGGAAAGGAGCCAGCCTCCTCATGCAGCCATTGAAACAAGAGCGCCGCGCCGACTACCAGGACGTGCTGAATGCCCCCGCGCACATGGTCGCCGAGGTGATCGACGGCGCGCTGCACACGCAACCCCGGCCGGCCCCGCGCCATGCTTGGGCAAGCTCGGGTTTGGCAGGGCGAATCAACCCGCCGTTCAACTACGGCGACGGAGGACCGGGCGGCTGGTGGATCGTCTTCGAGCCTGAACTGCACCTGGGCGAGGACATCCTCGTACCCGATCTGGCCGGATGGCGCCGCGAACGCATGCCGGACTATCCTGACACGGCTTGGTTCGCGGTCGCGCCCGACTGGGCATGCGAGGTGCTCTCGCCCGGAACCCGCAAGATCGATCTGTATGAGAAGCGGCCGATCTATGCCCGGGAAAGCCTGCCCCATCTGTGGTTTGTCGATCCCATCGCTCGCGGTCTGGAAGCCTTTGAACTCCGGGACGGCCAGTGGCTGCTGATCGCATCGCTCAAGGACGATGACCCCGTAAGCGTCCCTCCCTTCGAGGCCATCACATTCAGCCTCGGCGACCTGTGGCCGGACAGTCGCGCAGGACAGTGATACAGAAATTGAAACAAGAACGCCGCGCCGATTACCAGGATGTGCTGAACGCTCCCGCACACATGGTCGCCGAAGTAATCGATGGGGCGCTGCATACGCAACCCCGGCCAGCCCCGCCCCATGCACGCGCCAGCTCATCGCTCGGCTCAAAGATCGGAGGTCCTTTCGATTACGACTCCGGCGGCCCGGGCGGATGGTGGATCTTCGACGAACCCGAACTGCACCTGGGCGAGGACATCCTCGTACCAGATCTGGCCGGTTGGCGCCGGGAGCGGATGCCGGATATTCCCGAGACCGCCTACTTCGCCCTCGCCCCGGACTGGGTCTGCGAAGTCCTCTCCCCCGGAACCCGCAGGCTCGACCTGCACGAAAAACGTCCGGTCTATGCCCGCGAAGGCGTCTCCTGGCTTTGGCTCGTCGACCCGATCGACCGCACTCTGGAAGCATTCGAGCTTCAGGACGGTCACTGGCTGCTCATCGCGACCGCAAAGGACGACGAGCCCGTCAACATCCGGCCTTTCGACGCGGTCACTTTCAGCCTGGCCGATCTCTGGCCCTGACAGCCACACAAACGGCCGGCCTGCTTTCAAGACCGGCGGACCACCAACGCCCTGCCGAAACGACCAGATCCTACCGACCCGGCCTTGCCCCGGTTGCCGGAGGCGGACACTCGTTCCAGGCAGCGGATTCTGCATCGCCGCGGTCCATACCGTTCCCGTACTCCAGCTCCGCCGCGCCGCCTCGGGGTCGCTCGGGCCCTGTATGGCGTCGATTCCGGTAGGGGGCAGAAACGTACGCCAAGAACCTTCGGCGACGCGTGAATGAGCGCCAAAGGTTGAATAGTGACGCGCGCCACGATACATCCGGTTCATGCACATCAGGCACAAGGGATTGCGACAGCTCTACGAGCACAACGACGCACGCAGCCTGAACGCAGCCCTCGTCACGCGGATACGCCGCATCCTGTACATGCTGCGCTCCGCACGACAACCACGCGACTTGGATCAGCCCGGATTCCGGCTGCATCCGTTGCGAGGCGCGTATCAGGGCTACTGGAGTGTGGCCGTGTCGGGGAACCGGCGCATCGTCTTTCGCTTCGAGGCCGGTGAGGCGATGGACGTCGATCTGGTCGATTATCACTGAGGAGCATGTGATGGAAATGGGTATGGCTCCGGTGCATCCGGGCGAGTGCATTCGCGAGAGCGTCGAGGCGATGGGCTGGTCTGTCGGAGAAGCGGCGAGGCAGCTCGGGGTCTCGCGTGCAGCGTTCTCTCGCGTCCTCAACGCCCACGCGGCGGTATCGGTCGAGATGGCGCTCGCCCTCGAAACGCTCGGCTGGGGAACGGCCGACTTCTGGGTCAGGATGCAGGGCGACTATGACCTGGCGCTGGCGCGACGCGCCCGTGCGGCGTGACACCGGGCCGGACGGCGAGTCAATCCTGCATGGTTGTCTCCCCGCCCCATAGCACCGAAATCACGCACCCGCCCCGTCAGGACAGGAAACGGTCAGCGCCGCGACTTGCACCAGGGACGCAGTGCAGCGGAGCGACCCGTACGCGACGTCTCCCGGCCGGCCTCGGTTGGCACTACCAATTGCCCTTAGCCTTCAATCCTGCAACCAGCCTTGGCGACGATCACGAAAGGCACCGCGGGTCGGGCGGGTATCCTCGACAATCCGGTCGACGACGGCCCAGAGGGCTTCCCGCTCATCGGCCCCCTCCAGACGGAGCAGCTCGTAGAGCTCGACCTGGCGGTCCGCACCCGATCCTTCGCGAACAATGGTGTCAATCCGGCAGAGTTCGGTTTCGCAGCCAAGCGCGCGGGCATCCTCCGTAGTCTCCGCAAGCAGGGCCTCAATGCTGTCCGCTATATCCAGGCGCCCGCCATGTTCGAAATCGCCGAGAAAGGCCAACGTGCCGTAGCGCTGGGCAAGCCAGCAGTTTTCAGCAATGAGTTCCGTCGGCGGCTCTGGAGGAAGCTCTCCAGCGCCGTCGCGGCGCAGCAGACACCGCAGCGTAGAGGCGTAAAGCGCCGCAAGGGCAATGGCGTCATCGAGATCCGTGCAAATATCGCAGGCCCGAATCTCAACGGTCGGATAGGCGTGCGAAGGCCTGATCGTGAACCAGATCTGGCTGCTGTCCCGAATTGCCTCCACGCGGCGGTACATGTCCACCAGGGCGTCGAAATCCGCCTTTGACGAAAAGCTGGGCGGAACACTGGTGCGCGGCCAGGCGCCGAACAGGAGCGGTCGGTACGACCGGCAGCCTGTAAAGCCCCCGGTATAGAAGGGGGACGAGGCTGACAGCGCGATAAAGAGGGGGAGATAACGGCGGAAAGCGCTCATGACCCGTAGACGGGAATCGGCGTCGCCGAAACCGGCATGAATGTGCATGCCGCTGGCGAAGGAACGCCGGGCGACGTCCTGCATCTCGATTTCAAACTCGAGGTAGCGCGACTCGGGGGTGACAAGCTGGTCCTTCCAGGACGCGAATGGATGAGTAGAGGCAGCCATGGCGCGAGCCCCGTGCGCTTCCGCCGCCCGTACCACAAGCCAACGGGTTTCGATCAGGGCTTCGCGCAATTCAGCTATGGACCGGCATACGCGCGTCCCCGTCTCGATCTGGGACCGCAAGAGTTCGGCAACCACCTTGTGGGGGCCCCTGTCACGACTGCATTGCTGCATGATTGCCGGATCGGGGTCGGCGATGACATCGCGGGTTTCCGGATCGATGAGGAAGAACTCTTCCTCGATACCCAAGGTGAACTCCAGTCCGGAACCCGCAGTCAGGCCCTCATCCGTTTCGACGTCTCCTGGCAGCGTATCCATCTCGAACTCCTTCAACTTTCGATATGCAGGATATGTGTGGCATGACGATGTCGTGGCTCGCCGGACCATATGGATCCGGCGTGCTCCCGAAAACCGGAACGCTGGTTCCGCGCCAATCCCCGCCATGACCGCGTCGCACGCCGGCGCCTCGAGGAAGCGGTCCGCTTCGTCCCGCCACCGCCCGATCCGGCCTGACCTGCAAGCCGGCTCCTCGACCCACCAGCCCGCACCGCGGAGCAAGCACGCACATGCCCAAGATCGTCACGACCACCGTCTTCACCATCGACGAGCTCTCGGACGCCGCCAGGGAGAAAGCCCGCTCCTGGTATCGCGACCAGGGCCTCTTCGACGAATGGAACGACTACGTCTTCCAGGACTTCGAGACAATCTGCCGGATCATCGGCATCACGCTCGACACCCACCCCGTGCGCCTCTCTCGGTGGTCTGCAGGAATCCCAGGCTCATTGGGGAATGGGCGCAGGCTGTTGAACTGATACTTGCGCTCGTCAGAGCATCGAAAGTCGAGTGTTCTGCAGAGGGGCGGGCAACAGGCGGAGCCGACCCGGGTGCTCGGAGCGACGGATAAGCGCGGGTTCCTTCAACCTTCTTTCGGGGTCGTGCCGGCAGGTGCCCTCGCGTGGGGATTCGCCGGCGTGCTGTGCCATGGCCTGGGAGGTTTCCGGAAAAACCGCAGGCCGCAGAGTTCGAGATGTTCGAGGACGGCCATGGCCATGGGCCTGAGGCGGTCATGGTCGCCGGGCCTGTAGCGCTTCGGCCAGAGCTTTTCTCCTTTCCTGAGCCCCATCTCGATATCGAAGAGGACCTCGTCGCGCGATGTCGGCCGATTGTCTTCGGACTGCATGGGCGCCGGGCTCCCATTGTTTGGAACAAGAAAGGAACATATAGATGCTCGGCCGCGACAGATCAATATCCGGTAGCCTGGCCTTCCGGGCGCCGCTAGCCTCGCAATCATGTGCGGCCGCTTTACCCAGCGCTTCACCTGGCGCGAAATCGTAGCCCTGCTGCGCCTGGAGGGCCCGCCGCGCAATCTTCGGCCGCGCTACAACCTGGCGCCGATCCAGGACGCAGCCGTGCTGCGCCTTGAGGAGGGCGAGCTCCGGCTCGCTATGCTGCGCTGGGGTCTGGTCCCGGGCTGGGCGAAGGACTCCGAGATCGGCAACCGGCTGATTAATGCCCGCGCCGAAACGGCCGCCGCAAAGCCCTCCTTCCGGTCAGCCTGGCGGTCGCGCCGGTGCCTTGTGCCGGCGGACGGCTTCTATGAGTGGCGCCGGCAGGGCCGGAGCCGGGAGCCATGGCTGTTTGCGCCTCGCGATGGCTCGCTCATGGCCTTTGCGGGGCTCTGGGAACGCTGGTGTGTGCCGGAGGGGTTGCATATGCGGGGTTCGCTCTCGGAGCGCCGTCCCGGCGACATGGTGGAGACATTCACGGTCATCACCACGGAATCGAACGAAACGGTGCGCCCGGTCCACGGCCGCATGCCGGCGATCGTCGCCCCGGAGGCGTTCGGTCCCTGGCTCGCCGGCGAGGATGTGTCGCTTGGCCCCGCCCCCAGCGAGGTGCTGACGGGATTCCCGGTGAGTTCGCGGGTGAACAGCCCGCGGCACGACGATGCCGAGTGCGTCCTGGCAGTCGGGGCGCCGCTGCGATTCGATTAAGCCTGGTTGCTTCAGGCGGTGCTGTGCGAGGACGCCGGCCGGAAAGTGCGCGACCGGGTCGGGCCGCGCGCCTGCCGCTCCTGCCCGATGGCGACCGCCTCCAGCGCGCAGGCGGCGTCCTCGATCGCGTCCGGGTTGGGGTCGCGGCGAAGCTGCCGGGCGAGCATGCGCAGGGCGTCAGGAGCCATCGCAGCGTCTCCAGGCCGCCAGACGCCCGGCAGTGTCCCGTCCGGGACGGGCGGCTTCGGGGGAGGCGCATTCATCGGGATCCTCCTTCGCTGCCATCCGGCGCATCCTCCCGATCACGGGTTCCATGGATCGAACACCTGAACATCGAACCGGGCAAAATCCCGGACGTTCCTCGTCACGACGGTCAGGCCGTGCTGAATAGCCACCGCGGCGATCTGGGCGTCGGCCGCGGCCGGGCGGAGCCCGGTGCGGTCGCCGTCGCCCATCAGACGTCCCCATATGGCGGCCGTGCCGGCGTCGAACGGCAGGATCCGACCCTCGAACTGCCGGACCAGGTCCTGCCCGATCCACCTCTCGAACCGTTCGCGGCGTTCCTGTTCCCTGACCTTCCTGGCGCCCCGGACAAGTTCCCCGATGGTCTGGGCGGCCAGGAAGAGATCAGACGGGCTCCGGGCCTCGATCCAGTCCAGCACGGATCGTCTTGGCCTTGGCCTGACCGTCTCGCTGACGACATTGGTGTCCAATAAATAACTTTCCGAGACGCACCTACCTCGGCATCCCTGCCAGGCCCTTCCATTCGAGGCATGTGTGACATAAGCGGTTGCATTGACAAGATTATTTCAGTCCGCTAGATTGCGGCCATGGAACCTACAGTCGCCAAACGAGACAAGAGAGCGAGTGCTTACGACCCGTTTCGCACGCGCGCATTCCCGCTGCGCTTACGAGAAAATCGACCCGTTCCGCCGCAGGACGCATCCGTCGAATCCGGTTCGTAATGCTTCCGTTATCGGGTGATGGATTGAGATTTCAGCGATTGAGGGTTTGTTTCCAGTCTCGTTTCAGCGGGCGCAGCCAGATGTCCTTTCTGGGTTCGGCGCGCCTCATGAGGGTGTCGTAGCGGCCGTGCAAAGGCTTCTGGTAACGCCTTTGACGATTCGCTATTGTCGCGCGCATGGCGATGCGCGACGGGGATTTCGGGACAGCGCTGGCGCTGCCGGAGGGGGAGGAGGCGATCTGGTCGCCTCCGATGTCGGCGGTGCCGAGCGAGCTGCGCGACTGGCGGGCGCGGGCGGAAGCGGCGGAAGCGCGTATCAAGGAGTTGCTCCGGACGGAGAGGGCCGCGCGTTCCCGGGCGGGTTCTCTGAAGTGGCAGCTCGACAGGAGCCGGACCAGGCTGAAGGCGGCCGTCGAGGAGACGGCGCGTATTCGCCGTGCGGCGAAGGATGCACTGTTCCATCAGGCGGAGGTGGCGCGGCTGGAGAAGCTGCTTGCGGAAGCCGGCGTCGATTCGAGAAAGGGCGCGAACGGACGACTGCGGAGGGAGAACGCCCGGCTGCACAAGGCGCTGGAGCGAGCGCAGGAGCAGAAGGACAAGATCGCGTCCTTGCGCGGGGAGATATCGGCGCTGCGGAAGTCGGAACGGGCGGCGCAGGCGTCCCTGTCGAGGGAAGGCGCCAGGTTGAGCAAAGCCCTGGAGCGGACGGACCGGCAGGAGGACATGATCGAGGCGCTGCGCACGGAACTGCGCGAGGCGCACAAGGCAACAGCACGACTGGACAAGGAAGTCGCGCGGCTCGGCATGGAGGTCGCGGCGCTCGGCGAGGAGGCGTCGGCGTCGACGGTCCTGGCGGACGCGATCAAGGCGTTGCGCGCGGAGAATGCCGCCCTGCAGAAGACGGCGAGGGCCTTGGAGAGCCGGTGCAAATGGCTCGACAGCGAGAACGCCGATCTTCACTGGTCGATCGGAAAATCCCTGGAATATCGGCAGCGGCTCGAAGCCCGGCATCGCGACGAGACCGACCGTCTGCACCGGGAGATTGCGCGGGAGCGTTCGTATCGTGCGCGGTCGTGGGAACGCCAACAGGCCGTCGTCGGGCCCCTGAGCAAGCGGCTTGTCCAGCATCGCAAGGCGACCGTGCGGGCGAAGGACGTCATCGAATCGGTGCGCCGGCGCAACGCCCGACTGCGCACCGAGGTGCGGGAGTTGCGGGCCGAGAGGACAGCGCTGGCCTCGCGCGCCGAGACGCTGGAAGCCCAGGTCGAGAAGCTGCGCTCGACCCGCAGCGTTCTGTCGAAGGCGCTGTTCGGCAGCAGGAGCGAGAAGCAGAAGAAAGCCGGCACGGGGCGCAAGCGCGGCCAGCAGCCCGGCGCGCCGGGCCACGGCCGTACCAGGCGGCCCGGTCTCCGGGAGAAGAAGGAACGGCGCAACCCGCCCAAGGATGCGCGCCTCTGTTCCTGCTGCGGCAAGCCCTATGTCGCCAACGGCGAGCGTTCCACGAGCCTCATCGAGATCGAGGTCAAGGCTCACATCCGCAGGATCGAGCGGCCGCGCTGGCGCCGGGGTTGCGAGTGTGTGTCGTCGCCGCTGGAGGCGACCGCGCCGCCGGTGGCGCGGCTGTTCCCCGGAACGCTCTACGGAACCGGCTTCTGGGCACGGTTCCTGTTCGAGCACTGTGCGTGCCTGCGCCCGCTGAGCCGGGTCGCAGCGTGGTATGCCGACCAGGGCCTGCCGGTCTCGGCGGGCACGCTGGCCAACAGCCTGAAGCGCTTCGTGCCGCTGTTCGACCCGATCCACAAGGCGATCCTCGCGCATCAGAACCGGACAACGGTGCGCCATGCCGACGAGACCGGCTGGCGGGTGCAGGAGTTCCGCCGCAACGGCCGGTCGAGCCGCGCCTGGCTGTGGACTTCGGTCAGCAAGGACGCGGTCTACTTCCTTATCGATCCCTCGCGCAGCGCCGAGGTCGCGAAGACCCTGTTCGGCGACACCGATTGCACCGTGTTCGTGGTCTGCGACCGCTACAGCGCCTACAGGAAGCTGGCGCGCGAACTCGACGGCAAGGCGATCCTCTGCTTCTGTTGGGCGCATCAGAGGCGCGACTTCGTCGAGGGCGCCGCCGGCCATGCGCGGCTGGCCCGCTGGTGCGAGGGATGGATCGAGCGGATCGGGGAGATCTACCGCCTGAACGACGAAAGGCTGAAGCATTACGACCCCGCTCGCGCTCTCGAACGCCAGACGCCGGCCTTCGACGCGGCGCAGGACAAGTTGAAGAAGGTGGTCGAGCGCCTGTTCGCGGACGCCGTGGCGGAGTTGGCCGGCCTGCCGGAAAAAGCGCGCAAGGCAAAGGCCCTGCGCTCGCTGCTCAAGCATCGCGAAGGGTTGTGCGTCTTCGTCGACAATCCCCAGGTTCCGATGGACAACAATCTCGCCGAACGCGTGCTCCGCGGGCCGGTCATCGGACGCCGGGCGAGCTTCGGTTCCAACAGCGAGGACGGCGCGAAGTTCACCGCGATCATGTACTCGGTCGTGGGTACGCTCTCGATCAACGGCATCAATGTCCTGCGCTGGCTGGAGGCATGGCTCGAAGCCTGCGCGAAGGACGGCGGCAAACCGCCGGAAGACCTGTCCCCGTGGCTGCCCTGGACGATGAGCGAGGCGCGCAGGCGCAAGTTCACGGCGCAGGAATGACCGGCGCCGTCGAGTGCCGCTACTACGGGCGCGACTTCACCGCCGACGAGATGGCGTTGCTGCGCGCCCTGATCGCCGCCAACCCGCAGCCGACCCGCGCCGCCCTGTCCAGAGAGTTCTGCCGGCGTATCGAGTGGTTCAAGCCCGACGGCGGCCTCAAGGACATGATGGCCAAGGTGACCATGCTCGCCATGCACCGCGACGGCGTGATCGTCCTGCCGCCGCCGAGGGGAAAACAGGGCCGGCCCAGGCCCATCGTCTTCGGGCCCGACACCGAGCCGCCGCTGTTCCCGGCGCCGACGACCCTCGACGAGGTTCGCCCCCTCGACTTCCGCACGGTCGTGCGCGACACCCGCGATGGCAAGCTCTGGAACGAGTTCGTCGCCCGCTACCACTATCTCGGATACAAGCCCCTGGTCGGCGCCCAGATGCGCTACGCCGTCCATGACCGGAACGGCTGGCCGCTGGCCATGCTCGGCTTCTCCACCGCCGCATGGAAGCTCGCCTCGCGCGACAGCTTCATCGGATGGTCGCCCGAGATGCGCGAAAAGAACCTGCCGCTGGTGGTCGACAACCCGCGCTTCCTGATATTGCCGTGGGTCGAGATCCCCAATCTCGGCTCGCACATCCTCGCCATCGTGCGACGGCGCCTGCCCACCGACTGGACCGAGCGCTACAACATCACGCCCGTGCTCATCGAGACCTTCGTCGAAACGCCCCGCTACTCCGGCGCCGTCTACAAGGCGTCGGGCTGGACCCGCGTCGGGACCACTCAGGGACGCGGCCGCTACGACACCCTCATGAGGCGCGCCGAACCCAGAAAGGACATCTGGCTGCGCCCGCTGAAACGAGACTGGAAACAAACCCTCAATCGCTGAAATCTCAATCCATCACCCGATAACGGAAGCATTACTCCGGTTCGGCGAGGCCGTGACGGAGGGAGCGATGGCGCAGACCGAATTCGGACCTGCCGCAACGCGGAGCCGGCATCGTCGTCTTCGTCGTCGCCATGACCGAACGCCCTCGTCTCCGGAGCAGGACGCCATGACGCAACGCCAGTACCGCACCCTCTCCAAGCGTATCGTCGACAGTCTTCCCGCCGATGGCAGGGACACCGTCTACTGGGACCGCGAGTTGCCCGGTTTCGGCCTGCGCGTCTACGCGAGCGGCAAGAAGGTCTTCGTCGTCCAGACGCGAGCCTTCGGCCGTTCCAGGCGCGTGACCCTCGGCGAGCACGGCAACCCGCTCTCCGCCGACCGGGCCCGCAAGGAGGCCGCCGAGGTCATCGTCCGCATCAAGACGGGGCAGCCCCCGCAGGACCCGGCCAACGATCCCACCGTCGCCGACCTCGCGGACCGCTACTTCCGCGAACATGTCGAGATGCACTGCAAGCCGGCCACCGTCTCCCACTACCGGATCATGCTGCGCAAGCACATCGTACCCGCCCTCGGCGGGCGTCTCGTCGCCGAGGTCGGGCACAAGGACATCCTGCGCTTCCACGACGCGCTGCATCACAGACCCACCGTCGCCAACCGGGCGGCCGACATTCTGGTCAAGATGTTCAATCTGGCCGACGAGTGGGGCTGGTGTCCCTCGGGGCGCAACCCGGCCCGGAGCGTGCCCCGTTTCAGGGTCGAGAAGCACGAGCGCTTCCTCACCCGCGAGGAACTCTCCCGGCTCGGCGAGGCGCTCAGGGCCGCGCCCGCCGGGCGCCGGGCGTCCCCCCATGCGGCGGCCGCCATCTACCTTCTCGTGCTGACCGGATGCCGGCGCAACGAGATCCTCGGCCTGCGGTGGGACGACCTCAACTTCGACACCGGCGAGATACGGCTGCGCGACTCCAAGACCGGCGCGCGGATGGTCCCGATGCCGGCAAGGGTGGCCGCGGTGTTCACCGGCCTTCCCCGTACGCCCGGCAATCCCTGGGTCTTCCCCGGCAGGAAGAAGGGCGCGCACCTGGTCAACCTCAACGACTCCTGGGAGTGCATCCGCAAGGACGCCGGTCTCGAAGGCGTCCGCCTGCACGACTTGCGCCATACCTTCGCTTCCAGGGCGCTCGCGCTGGGCGAGGGCCTGGCGATGATCGGCGACCTGCTCGGCCACCGCAAGGTGAGCACCACCGCGCGTTACGCCCATCTCGCGCGGGACTCGGTGCGGGTGTCCTCGGCCCGGGTCGCCGCCGACATCGGCGCCAGGATCATGGCGCCGGACGGCCGCTAGCGCGTCCGCGTCAGCGCATACTCCGGAAGGACACTCCATGCACAGCACCAACAAGCTCACCCTCTCCAGGCAGTCCGTCGACCGGCTTCCCGTCGCCGACCGGGAGATCGTCTACTGGGACCAGCATCTGCCCGGCTTCGGCGTGCGCGTCTATGCGACCGGGTCGAAGGTCTATATCGCGCACGCGCGTTCCGGCGGGAAGACCCGGCGCGTCACCATCGGCCGTCATGGCGCATGGTCGACGGAGCGCGCCCGGCGCGAGGCCGGAGCGCTGATCGCGGACATCAAGGCGGGCAGGACGCCGGGCCGCCCCGGCGCGGACTCCGCGTCCGCCACCGGACCGACGATCGCCGGGCTGGCGGACGACTACATGACCCAACATGTGGCCCTGCGCTGCAAGCCGTCCACGCAGCGATCCTGCCGCCATATCCTCGACAGGTTCCTCCTCCCCCGGTTCGGGGCGCTGCGCGTCGGCGAGGTCACGCCCGATCACGTCGCCGCGCTGCACTACCGGCTCCGCGAGACGCCCATCATGGCGAACCAGACGGTCTCCCTGCTGTCGCGGCTCTTCCTGAGGGCCGCGGCCTCGGGCGACGCGCTGCCCGGCGGCAACCCCTGCCGGTTCATCAGGAAGTATCCGGCGCAAAGCCGCGAGCGCTTCCTGTCCGAGCAGGAATACGACCGGCTGGGCGCCGTGCTCGACGAACTCGAAAGTGCGGGTCGGGTTCTTGCCAGCGCCGCCGCGGCGATCCGCCTGCTGATGCTGACCGGCTGCCGGCGCAACGAAATCCTCACCCTCAAATGGGAGGATGTCGACCTCGAACACGACGAGCTCCGGTTGCGCGACGCGAAGACCGGAGCGCGCGCGGTCCCGCTGTCGCCGACGGCGAGACGGGTGCTCACCGCCATCCCCCGGCAGCCCGGCAATCCCTGGGTCATCTTCGGGCGCGGACCCGGAACGCGCCTCGCCAATCTCAACGCGTCGTGGGGGGTGGTCCGCCGCGAGGCCGGACTCGAGGACATGCGGCTTCACGACCTTCGCCACAGCTTCGCCAGCAGGGCGCTCGCGCTCGGAGAGAGCCTGCCGATGATCGCCCGGCTCCTCGGCCACAGCCAGATCCAGACTACCGCCCGCTACGCCCACCTCGCGCGGCAACCGGTGAAGGCCGCCGCCGCCACCGTCGCGGACAGCCTCGCGGACGACATGGGGCCGGCGCCGGGCGCACCGTTCATCACCTGACCGGCGGCCTTTTGCCTCATAACGATTCTCCATTCTGGTAGGCCGCGAACAGGGTGGCAAACAGGGCGCCGGGGCGGCTTCGCAGGTTCGGCATTGCCTCGGATGCGGGAACGTGGCCCATCGCTCAATATAAGCCGCCTGGATCCCAAGCATGAAGTACCTACGATAGATTTGCGGCTGCGCGCCGTCGGCCTCCATCCTCTGGAAGCGGTTCTTCGTCATCATCCGCACGTCCATTCCAAAGCAGCCCAGGGTGTGGAATGCGGTAATATCCATCGGCGTTCTTCTTCGGGCTTACCGCCTGCGTCGTCTCAGTGGTCTGCTCAAATCTCCCCTTGGCGCCGCGTAGATACGACTCGACGATTTCTGCGCATACCCACTTGCGGCCAAGCCGTTCGGCGACCTCGCCTGTGACACAGCTTCCGGCGAAGGGGTCCAGCACCATATCGCCCGGATTGGTGACCATCCTGACGAAATACTCCGGCAATGCGGCCGGAAAACGCGCTGGATGCGCCTTGACCCCGATCGCCTTGCAGTAACGCAGATAACTGCTGTTGCTCTCGGTATTGGGAATGGCGATCAGATTCGGAGGGATCGCAGCGCCATTGTCAATCGAGAACTTGTTGCTGATGTCGTGTCCGGACGGACGCAGCATCGGTTTGTAGCCGTTGCTCAACAAGGTCTTCATGCTGTCGCTGTAAGGCTGCAGGACCCGGCGATTGCTCGCTCGCGGCCAAGGCGTCCTGGACAGCCACCACACGGTATTGACCCCGTCCTTGACCCGGATCCGCCGTACATTGACCCATTCCGCCAGCGTGGGGAGCTTGGACGGATTCCACCAGTAGAACTCCTGGGCCAGATGGAAGCCGTATTCTTCACACAGCATGATCAGCAGTTTGAAGTGATAGAGGCTGCGCACGGGCATGCCCGGCTTCCATGCGCCACCCAGGTCGATTACCAAGCTTCCGTCATCCTTCAGAATACGGTGAAATTGCTCCGCAAAATCCCGAAACCATTCGAGATAGTCATCTTCCTGCTTGTTTCCGTAGTCCTTCTTGCGGGTCAGTGCGAACGGGGGGCTCGTCATGACCAGGGCGACAGAGGCCGGTTCCCGGGCCTTCATCACCTCCAGGCTGTCGCCGTGGTAAACACGGCCAAGGGCAGTTCGATGGAATACGCAAGGGGGCTTGTCGGTTGTCATCGTCCGCCTCCCGGGAGATCGAGTTTCTTCAGGTTCATGGCGTGACGTGCTTCACGTTCGAATGCCCGCAATATGTCTGCCGGCTGTTCGCTTATTGCCGCCAGGTCCACGCCGTCCAGCATGACAATCGCAAGATTCGAGTCGGCCATGATCCTGTTGGCGTATCGCCGGGCCTCGGTGCCCACTTCGCCGGTAGTGACAATGACAATTACATTGCTCTTCAGGAAGTGGGTAAGGCCCACCTCCTTCGCAACATCGTCCAGCGACACGCGCGCTGTGTTCTTGCACTGGATTTGCCAGCGAAAAAACACGAGGCGGGCGCTCTCGAAAATCAGGTCGACCTCCGCACCGCCCGTCTGGTTGGCGCGCAACCGGGTCGCAACATAGGTCATGTCGAGGAGCCGCATGATCTTGAAGGCGAGCGCTTCAAGCGCAAGTCCGGCCCGATATCGATCCTTGCCCTTCATCTCTCTCAGTATTGTGGAAAGCGGTGTTCGCAATAGCGCCAGGAGTTTCGGATCGGTCTGTTCCCGAAGCTGCTCAAGAAGCGGTTCAACCACATCCGCGATCAATTTCTTCGTGGGCAACACCTGAAAGGGCTTGGCGCCTCGTCCAGTAGTGGTCTTTTCGGTGGTGATATATCCTGCGTTCTCCAAATCATTGAGAACCAGCTTCGGCAGGCTCTTTTCCGGAAACTTCACGCCGTAGGTTGCCGTGGCAAGTTTCGCAACCGCATTCGCGGGTTGCGGCTCATCCGATCCCATGTTCGCAAGAGCCCTCAAGAAGGCTCTCTGCTCGGCGGTCAGGTTGCCCAAGACTGCGAACGCGTCCGGGTTGATGCCAAGGATTTTTTCGATCCGGTTTTCATTGATTTGCCACCGACTGCCGATGAAGACGCCAGCCTTCGCAAGCCACAGGCGCATCATGCTCGGATGCTTGCCGCCTGATGGATATGGATGCCGCGGGCCGCCAGACCCTCCCGAAGAGTAGTCAGGTTTACCTGCTCGCCCGCGGCGACCATGTCGCGAATACACTGGACAAGGGTCATTCCATGAAGGTTGAGGAGGATATGCCTAGCCAATCGATCATGCAGCGCATCGTCGTCATTGCGCAGGTCGTTGAGTTCCTGGCCAAACGGGGTCAGCGTTGCATCCCGGTCAATAATCCCGTAGGCGATCATTCCCAGCTTCGTGTTGTTGGCGAGTTTGGCGCGGTTGTAGGCGCTGGTCTTGTGCTCCTCAAACCAAGCTTCCCGCACCGTTTCCTCGAAGGCGCGCCAATTGCCGCCATGCCGAGCCGCAAACTCCAGCGCCTTCGGTAGTTCGATCTGCGAGGGCGAAAACTCGCTGCCAAAGGGGAGATCGCTCTTTTTGCTCACGAGCCCCGCCTTCCTTCGGTTACCGGCGCGCGTTCCGGCGTTTGCCCGCGCCGTGCATCAAAGGGAAGGGCCGAATGCCGGTAAGCCTCCAGATAAGCGGTGACCGCCTGCCGGATGATCCACGCGGTGGATACATCGTTGGCTTCGGCAATCGCGGCAACCCGCTCATAATCCGCTTTCTCGAAGCTGACGCTCAGCCGGGCGGTCTGCTTGTTCTGCCTTGGCCGACCCATGAGCTTCGACTCCTCACCCAACCCATCTGGTGTATTTTACACCGGACGGGCGCAGGAGCAAGCGTGGCTTCGCTGGTTTGGACAACGTCTGCACCCTGCCGAAGGCGGGCATTGATGCCGACACCCGCGGCAGTACGCCCGAGCGGCGTCTCGCCGAACGGCAGGCGCGGTCCGCGCCGCTGAGGTGCGGCCGCGTGGAGTCTGTGCTATGCACCTGACTTGGGTTCCTTCCGGATTATGGTGCTTTCGGCTGCTGGGAACTGTACTCTCGAAGCTTCAGGGAAACTCGACCTCGCCTAGCCCGACACACAGGCCCGCACATGCACCTTCATAAAGTCACGGTCAGGAACTTCCGCCTCTTGGCGGATGCTGACCTGGCGCGAAAGCACCGACCATCCAAGGGAATGACCACATGTACCTGACACGGCTTCAGCTGGCAAACTCAGACTTCCTGACCTCGTGACGATGTTTGTTGCGGGCGGCGTTCTGGGAACTTTTTGAGTTCGGTTCATTTTTCGTCTGTTTCGGCTGATTTTCGCTGGCTGCCGTGTCCAGGTTCGGGTATTTTAATTTGACACTGGATACGAGATTTCAACCATGTCGATTACCCTTCCCCTGAGCCCTCCGGAGGCGGTTCCGATCGGCAGCAGTTGTTTCGCCATTCTGATTTCGGACGACAGCTTCACCTACTTCTCCAACCTCGTTCCCTTTGACAGCCACGCCGCCGATGACCGCGCGGCCATGCTGTTGCGGATCGGCCGCCTGGCTGCGATCAGCGCGGTCTCGCGGCAGGATCTGGCCGACGCTTTCGGTGTCTCGCGTGCAACGGTCCAGCGCGCACGACGGCGCTACCTGGCCGAGGGCGAAGCGGAGTTTCTGAAGCCCCGGCGCGGTCGGGGACCTTCGGTGTTCACGCCGGAGCTGGCGGAGAAAGCGACGGCGTTGCTGGAAGGGGGCCTGAGCGGCTCTGCGGTGGCCCGAGTTCTCGGCGTGTCAGCGCCGTCGGTCAACAAGTGGCGGCGGCAGGGGGTGATCGGCAACGCGGAGGCGTGTCGGGAGCGCGGCAGCGCGGCAGTGGCGGTGCCGCCTGACGCGGGTGGGGCGCCCGAGGGCAGTGTCGATGACGAGAGTGCCGGTGCCGCCGGGCCGGCGACGGCAGCGGGGCTGGAGGCGCAGACGGATCGCAGCGCGCGCGACCGGCGGGACCGGCAGGCGCCGATGGGGCGCGCGACTTGCGATGTCCGGGCTCGGGTGTTGGCCAGCTGCGGGCAGGCGGGACCGGTCGAACCGCAGTTCACCGCCGCCGCCCGCGGCGTGCGCTTTGGCGGCGTTCTCGCCGCCCTGCCGGCCCTGCTGAAGGAAGGCCTGCTCTGCGAGACCGGCCTCCTGCCGTTGCTGTCGAAGGGCTACTACGGCCTGCCCACGATCCTGCTCTTCCTGGCCTTCATGACCCTGGCGCGGGTGCGCAACCCCGAGAGCCTGCGCTACCAGGCACCGGGCGAATGGGGTGCGGTTCTCGGTCTCGACCGCTGCCCCGAGGTCAAGACGCTACGGCGCAAGATCGGGCTCATGGCCAACGACGAAGCCAGCGTGCAGGCGTGGCAGCTCGCTCTTGCGAGACGCTGGCAGGAGGAGGAGCCCGAGCTCTGGGCGACGCTGGCCGTTGACGGGCACGTCAAGGTCTACGCCGGCCGCAAGGGGCGCCTGCCCAAACACTTCGTCTCGCGCGAGAAGCTGTGCCTGCCGGCGAGCACCAGCTACTGGATCAACGCCTTGGGCGGCAAGCCCCTGCTGTGCCTGCACAAGCCGCTGGACCCGAAGATGGTCGCCGCGATCGAATCCGACGTGGTGCCGGCGTTGCAGGCGCTCGGGATCGTCGACGCCGGGGCAGCGGACCTGACCGCCGGGCAGCCCGGCCAGCCCGTGCTCACACTGGTCTTCGACCGCGAGGGCTGGAGCCCGGAGCTGTTTCGCCGGCTGGCCAGGCGCGGCATTGCCTGCCTGACCTGGCACAAGAACTTCAGGGGCGGGGACTGGCCGGCCGAGGACTTCAGTGCGATGATCGTTCCCATTCACGGACCCGCGGCGAACGCCAGCGCCACCATGCTGCTGGCCGAGAAGCCGGTGACGTTGAAGAACGGCTTCAGGGTGCGCCAGATCCGCCGCCTGCTCGACAACGGCCGTCAGGTTCCGCTGGTCACCACCGATCCGCACAAGCCGGTGGCGGAGGCCGCAGGCGCCTTGTTCTCGCGCTGGTCGCAGGAAAACTTCTTCAAATACATGCGCGACGAGTTCAATCTCGACGCCCTGCCGACCCACGAGATCGAGCCTCTCGCTGCCGATACCATGGTCGTCAGCCCGCTGCGGCGGGCCTACGACAAGGCAATCCGCCGCCTCGACCACCAGCTTGGCCGCCTGCGCAACCGCATCGCCGACGCCGCCCACAGGAAGCAGCCGACGGGCGAACTCAAGAGGGAACTCAGGGACCTCGAGGGCGGCCGTGAGATTGTCAGATCCAGCCGCAGGGAGGTGCCCACGCACTGCCGGGCCGGCGACCTCGACGAAGCCGGACAGCTCAATGCCTTGCCCTCACGCGAGCGCCTCCTACTCGACATCATCCGCATGATCGCCTACCGCGCTGAAACCCGCTTGATGCTTCCCGTCATGCAGGCGCAGGGCCACAAGCCCCACCCACGGAAACTGCTTCAGGCACTCTTCACCGCCGATGCCGACATCCTGCCGGACCCTGCCAACGGCGTCCTGCGGGTCCGCATTCTCGGCCTCGCAAATGACGCCTGCGACCGCCAGATCAAGCCTCTTCTGGCCGAACTCAACGCCACCGAAACGCACTTCCCCGGCAACCGTATGCGCATGGTCTACGAGGTCGGCATAACCCCAAAATCCGCGCGCACCGGTGCCAAACAAAATTAGCAGAGGTCAGGAAGTCTGAGTTTCCGATACGCGCCCGGAGCCGGTCCAGATCGGTGTCGATCAGGAACCCGTTTCGGCTGGTCTTGACGCCGGAAAAAAAGACCGGGAACAGGTCAGGTAGCCTCGGCCAGTCGAACCACTCCTCGCTCACCACCGTCCGCACGAACGGCAGACCGAGCGGCAGGATGGGCTCGACATTCCCGTAAAGCGCATCCGGCTCTGCATCCGCCGTCTCGATCAGGTCAGCTGGTTTCGCCTGCCCCCACAAATGCCGGAATGCAACCGCCTCGGCCGGCCTGTGCTCCGCCTTGCGTACCAGCGTCGTTATCGCCGTGCCGACCTGGATGCCGACCGGGTCGCCTTCGGTCGAAAAGATGCTGGGGTCGGGCGAACCGTCCGGCGCAACCTTGCCGGTCCTGTACTTGTCGCCGTTCAGGCAGTCGACCCGCACCGCGTCGAACGCCTCCAGATAGCGCTCCCGCATCCCGGTGAAGGAGAGGCCTTCGAGCCAAGAATAGTTGGAAATGAAGCAGACCACGCCTTGCCCGGTCTTCTCTGCGATGCGCCGCTCCGCCATGCGGAAGAAGCGTACATAGAGGTCGTTCAGACCCTGCCCCTCAGGCCGGCGCACCCGCTGCGTCGTCCGGTAGGCTTCGGAGAGTCCCCGTTCCTCGTCCACCGCCATGCCGGCAAAGCCGTTGTAGGGAGGGTTGCCGAGGATTACGAGGATCGGCGCGTCCTGCTTCACCCGCTCTGCCCGGTCTCGCTCCTCTTCCAGTTCCGGGAACGGCAGCGGCTTGGTCGTGCGCGGCTCCCAGCCGGTCAACGCGTTGGTCAGGAACACCCCGGCGCGCTCGGTGTCGTCGGCGAGCGGCGCGTCGAGTTCCTGCATGGTGAGACCGACCTGGAGATGCGCCACCACGAACGGCGCCGGCATGATCTCGAAGCCGAACACGCGCTCCACTGCCGCCCGCTTCACCCGCGCCCCGGCGAGCGCGCCCAAGCCCTGTCCTTCGAGATTGGCGGCGATGCGGCGCAGGACTTCGGCGAGATAGGCTCCGGTACCGCAGCACGGGTCGAGCACATAGACATGCTCCGCCGCCAGCCCGTCGGTGATGCCGAGATCGTCCTTCAGCGCCCGGTCTACCCGCGCCACCATATAGTGCACCACTTCCGTCGGCGTGTACCAGACGCCGAGCTGTTTCCTGAGCGCCGGATCGAAGGCTTCGAGGAACGGCTCGTAGAAGTAGGGCACCGCCTCGCCCTCGCCGAAGCGGGCGAAGAAGGCGGCGCGGTCCACCCGGCCCAGCGCCGACGCCGCCCAGTCCAGCACCTCGACGAGGCCCAGCGGTTGCAGGCGGCCGGGGTCCGACAGTTGCTGGAACAGCGCCCGCAGCACCGGCGCGCGCAGGTGCCAGACCGAAGTGCGCCAGTCGAACTGCCCGGCAGGCGGCGGGATCTGCCGCGCCCACAGCACCCAGGCGGAGAAGACGCCGTAGAACAGCGTCTGCACCAGCGTCGACCGGAAGAAACGCGCGCCGCGTTCGCCCTCGAAGCGCACGCCGAGCGCTTCTTCCAGCGCCTGGCGCACCGCTGCAAGCTGCGGCGCATCCCCCGCCGCCTCGACGCGGGCGAGGCCGTCGCGAGCGTAGGAGGCGAGCAGCCACGCCAGATCCTTCGGCTCGGCCAGCGCGGCGCGATGAGACAGGGCGCGGGCGAGATATTCGCCCAAGGCGGCGCCTGCCTCGCGGGCGAAGGCGCGGGGCCGTTCCAGCCGGCGCCGGAAGTTGTCCGCGCTCTCCGCCAGCCGCAAGGTCTCGAGTTTCGCCGGCCGGCCGGCGGCGTCCTCGCCCAGCAACACGAAATCGCGCGTGTTGGTCACGAGCACCAGCCGATAGCGCTCCCAGTAGCGGCTTACCTGATCTCCCGCCGCCGTCAACCACGCATCGTCGTCCGCCGCCTTCACCTCGACGACGCCGCACTCCGGTATCTGGCCTTCGCGAAGCCGGCCCTTCTGCATCTGGCGCGCCGCATAGAGCGCGAAGTCGGGATGCCCCGCGCCTTGGTCGGCAGGCTCCTGAACGCAGTGCACCTTCGGCCTGAGCGCTGCACCAATGGCACTCAAAAGTCCGTGAAGCGGACCGTAGCTCGACCGCTCGCCGGTAGCGCCGCCCGAGGCGTGCACACGACCGAGGTCAGCGAAGTATGTTTCCGCCGCTGCCGTCAGTTTCTTGTTCGTTTCCGCCATGCTGCCTGTTGTCGCCGACGACGGAGCGACATGCAACCACTACCGATAATGAGATGCCGCTCACGCGACCAGCATAGCGCATAGCACACCCGTCGACTGTGGACGCGGATGCGGTATATCCCGTCCCTGGTCGCTGGCATCCGATAGTTCACGCGGATCGGGCGCCGTCGAGTCTGCACTCCAGCCTGCATCGTCGTGCCCGCCGCATCGAAGCGGTCATGCAGTGACGCGCTCGACGCGGTTCGCTGCTGTTGACGGCTGCTATGTAACAGCGGCTGTATGTCGGTTGGACCGGTCGAATCCTCACCGCCGCCAACGGTACGGACCGGGCGAATGACGCTGCCGCTGAACGGGACGGCGCGCATTGATCTGTTACCTCGTGCTTCCTATAGTGCCGCTCGGAAGCCGCGCGGCGGTTCGCAGGACTGTCTCCGCAAGTGCGCGGCGGGCGCTGTCGCTCAAGCGCCGCTCCGGCTGGATGCCGATGGCACAACGGCTTTCATCGCCCGACGGTTAGAGCGGTCAGGAAGCGCGATTGGAACGCCCTTCGGCGCGTTGGTTCTCACACCCGACGCATCCTTGATGCAGGGAGCGAGGCCCGGCCAGCCTGCATCGGTCGGCAGTTTTCCGTTGCGTGACAGACGGTTGGGCCTGATCCGGCCTCTGGCCGCGGTTTCGCGCGCGGGTCGCGTTGTCCGTTCAGGAGCGCCGTTCCGTTCCCCCGGGACGGACGGCGCCCGAGGGAACAGACAACGGAGACACGCCCATGCGCATCCATGCCCCCGTCAACGAGCGGACGGTCCGCCGCACCTTCAGGGAGAAGAAACCCGGACGATACGGCCTGACCGTCATCGACAGGGACCTGCCCGCCTTCGGCTTCACCGTCGCCGGGAACGGGACGAAGACCTTCTTCGCCCAGACCTCACGCCAGTTCGGCGCGCCCAGGGCGATCCTCGGCACGACCGACGACATGACCGCCGCCGAGGCGAGGGAGAAGGCCATTGCCGCCATCGCCGAAGCCAAAGCCGACCGCGAGACCGGGCCGCTGTTCGCCGACTTCGCGGCCGACTTCATGCGCCGCCAGGGGCGGCGCTGGAAATCCTCCACGAGGAAGGCCAACGCCCATCTGATCGAGCGCCGCCTCGTGCCCTTCTTCGGCGCGATGCCCGTCGCGAAGATCGACCGCGCCGATGTGCGGCGCTGGTTCGATTCCCTCAGCGGAACCCCCGGCAGCGCCAACCGGACCCTGCCGGTGCTCTCGGTGATGATGCGGCAGGCGGAGCTATGGGACCTTCGCCCGCAGGGCTCCAACCCCTGCCGCAACATGCGGCGCTACAGGACGGCGCCGCGCGAGCGGTTCCTGTCCCTGGACGAGTTGAAGCGCCTCGGCTTCGTCCTCGACCATGCGGAGGACCGGCAGGCCGCCGCCGCCATCCGCCTGCTGCTGTTCACCGGCGCCCGGTCGTCCGAGATCGCCGGCCTGCAATGGGACTGGATACGGGACACCCGCGCGGTGTTGCCGGACTCCAAGACCGGGCCGAAGACGGTCCAGCTTCCCCCGCCCGCGCGGGCCGTCCTGAATGGCCTGCCGCGCGAGGGACGCTTCGTCTTCCCGAACGGGAAGGGCGACGGCCCGATGACCGACCTCGGCCTGCGCTGGCAGAAGCTGCGCGGTCTCGCCGGGCTGGACGATGTGCGCATCCACGACTGCCGGCATACCTTCGCCTCCCACGCCGTGATGAGCGGCCTCGACCTCTACACCGTCGGCCGCCTGCTCGGCCATGCCGATACCGCCTCCACCGAACGCTACGCCCATCTCGCCGACGAGCATGTCCGCGAGGCGGCCGGGCGCATCTCCGGCATCGTCCACGAGGCCATGACCGGGAAGGAGAGCGGGCGATGAGCGGCGGCAGGCATCGTGTCCGGCTCACCGTGAAGGCCGTCGCCGCCGCCAAGCCGGCGGAACGGGAATACACCCTGTGGGACAATCTGCTGGCGCATTTCGGGGTGCGGATACAGCCCTCCGGCGTCCGGTCCTGGATCGTCCAGACCCGCGTCCGGGGACGCATGCGCAAGATCACCCTCGGGCGCTTCCCCGAACTGCCTCTCGACGCAGCCCGCCGGGAAGGCGCGGCCGTGCTCGCCCGCCTGTGGGGCGGCGAGGACGTGACGCCGCCGCGCAAGGAGAAGGCGCCGCTGTTCCGGGACTTCGCCGCCCGTTACCGCTCGCGGCGGAAACACCGCTGGAAGCCGTCCTCGCTCAAGACCTTCGATAGCTACATGAACAGCCGCCTGATGCCGCATTTCGGCAGGCTCAGGCTCGACGCCATCGACCATGCCCGCGTCTCGGCGTGGTTCGACGCCGCCAGCGCGGACAGGCCCGGCGCGGCCAACCGCGCCTTCGAGATACTCCGCGCCATGCTCGGGACGGCCCGGCAGTGGGGCGACATCGGCGAGCATGTCCCCGATGCCTGCGCCAACATCGTGAAGAACCCCCGCAAGCCCGTCGCGCGCTATCTCAGCCGCGAAGAGCTGGAGCGTCTCGGCGCGGTGCTCGACCGCCACCGGGAGGAACAGCCGTGGCCGGTGGCGGCCATCCGGCTGCTGACCCTGACCGGAGCGCGGCTCTCCGAAGTCATCAACCTCAGGTGGGACGAGATCGGAGAGCTGGGCGGAGACGGCGCGAGCGCGCGCATCGAAGACTCCAAGACCGGCCCGCGCACCATCTGGCTCGGACCCGAAGCGGCAAGGCTGGTCGAGGCGCTGCCGCGACCGGATGGCCGGGAGCGGGTGTTCCCCGAGACCCTCACATCGGCAAGGCTCTACACCTTCTGGTGCGGTATCCGCGACGAGGCGGGGCTTCCGGGCCTTCGCATCCACGACTGCCGCCACACCTGGGCCTCGCAGGGCGTCATGAACGGCGTCGGGCTCACCACCGTCGGACGGCTGCTCGGACACCGCCAGCGGGAGACCACCGCGATCTACGCCCATCTCGACGATGGTGCGCTGCGGGTCGCCGCCGCGCAGGCCGCGGGCGTCATCGCGCGAGCAATGGAGTACAAGACTGGGGTGCCTCCGCTGCCGGACAAGGCGGAACACGGCGACGTATTGGCCGCAGCGCCCGGGCTCCCGGGTCCCGGAAAGCCAACCGCGCCAGCGAGGGAGCGAGTTCCTCTTTGGGGCAGAACCGGGGATCTGGAGCGATCGGATGCAAGCATCCGCCGAAGACCGCAGGGTATCGAGATCTGAGTTTGTGGCGGGCGTGGAACCGATCGGGGACCCTCAGGCGGGGTCTTTGGCCAGGAGCCCTGATCGGGTTGCCGGTTGTCCCGCCAGTTCCAGGGAAGGAGTTCGTCGAGCCGGATCCGCGGCGTCCCGGCGATACGGGCGGGTTATGGCGGATCCCGGCCGGGCGCAAGAAAACGCCGATGCCGCTCTTGCTCGCCCCCCTCATTGTGTGGCGATTCCGTACAACTTTTGAAACCGAAGATCGCGAGAAATTTCGCAATTCCCGGCGCACATAGCGTCGAGCAATTTCTTGAGACCGGGCTTGTTATAGTCCGGCAGAACATCGATTACCTTATTCAGCACCTTGAGCAATGGCTCCGGATGCTGTTTCGCGCAACCATTCCTGTTAAGAACGAAGAAGCTTTGCCCGACGCCGCCGCTGCCTTCCACGGGCCGCAAATATGTCAGCCACCATTCCGCCGCCTGAGGAAATGCATCGCCGCACTCCGCAAGCATCTTCAGTATCGCTTCCGAGATCTTCGCAGTATTGCGGCCCTGCTCTCGCGGCCAGTAGCTGCAAAGCCAGCGGTGCAATTTCTCGTCCCAGATCCGCTGCCGTTCGTCAGGCGTCCCGGTGAGGCGCCGCCTCAGGCTGTCAAGCACAGTCACCAGCCCTTGTTCGGGCATCTCATCGACAACGTCGCGAATCTCTCTCTCAGTCAGCTCTCCCGGTGCATCCAGGCAGACTGCCATGAACAGGTCTCTCAGTCGGCGCATTCTCCGATCTTTCAGCCTGTCGTCGCGCAGGATTTCGAGAAACGGCGCCCTGATGGCTTTCAGGAGGTCCGGACCCAGACCTAGCGACCAGCTGTATGCAGACCACAGATCGACAGCTTCCTGCGACTTCAGGCAGGCGAGGCGCGCGATCAGGTGCTGCCGGGTCCACTTGGGGTCAACCGCAAACAGCGGTCGCAATCTGGTCGCCAGAAGCACGCGGCCTGGATGCCCGAGCGGGTCTTCGGCCATGGCGTCGAAATACGGCCGGACCGGTGGAGGGAATCCCGTTCCAGCCGGCGGTTCGTATTTCGACAGCCGGGTCAATGCCGCTTCCGCCAGCTTTCCGGCCGGATGGTTCAAGGCGTTCGTCAGGGTTTCGTCCTGGTCGGCCATCTCCGATTCGCCCTCGCCCTTTCCGGTCCAGGATTTCGTCCAAAGGACATCAAATTCAGCTTCCCGATCGGTTTTCCATGCGTCCGCAAGCTGTTTCACGAAACCCGCGACGGCGGACGCTGCCTCGCCGAACAGCTCGCCGGGAGCCTCGGCAAGGATTCTTGCCGCACAGGCATGCAATCTCGCCGGGTACTTTGGTTCCGGCAGCTCCCAGAGGAATTCCCGCCAGTACCGTACGGGCCATTTGCCCTGTTTCCCGAGCCGCCGCAGTGCGGAAACAACCTTTACCGGTTTCCGGGCAGCCAGCCCTCGCAGTCCGCCCTGAACGATTTCCCCGGTATCGAGCGCCACCACGATGTCTTCGACCGATCCCTTGAGGAGATGCTTGGGCGCATAATCTTCGATGCCGATTCGTTCATACTTTACCTCGCCAAGAAATTCGTCGATCTCTCCCTCGATTTCCTCCATTTTCTGGGCTATTGCTTCAGCGAGCGCCCTTGATTTCTTGTTCAGATTTACCCCGGATATGTCCATCTTGTACAGGAACAATGCCTGTTCTTTGCGCAACCCTTCGTCACTGCCGAAGGATTCCCGGATTTTCTTCAATTTCGGTCCAGCGTGAATTGCGTCAATGATGTCGCTGCGGAGATCTCGGGGTAACCGCTTGCCCGCCAATCTCAAAAAACGCATCGTTTCGCGCCGCATATCGAAGTCCCAGAGACCGGGGTTTCGACCTCCCAGAAGCAGTTTCCGGGCAAGCCGAATATCGGCTCTCGGGTTTTCGGTCAGCGCGTGCAGCGCCAGCCTCCTGAACAACGGCTCGTCGGAGTCCGCCCAACGAAGAAGCAGATTGCGCGCGCGCCGGCTCTCGTCGGGAACCAGCGCAAGATAGCTGTACTGCACCAGATCTATGAGGCGGGTCCAGTTGTCGAAATCGTTGTTTTGCTCGTGAGGCGCGATCGACGGCCGATACAGGTACGACCGCTGGCAGACATTGCCATCGGCCTTACCCAGGGAAAGGGCGTGTTCGAGATGATCGGTCAGCGTCTCGGCGTGTCTCGAAAGCACTTCCCGGTCATCGAGAATAGCCTTGAATAGCGCCCAAACCCTGTCGCATGCCGACATCAATTCGAGATGTCCGCATGTATCGATGGGCTGCGGCGCTTGCGGGGTATTCTCGTAATTCAGCCGTACTTGCCGGACCATGGAAAGACCCGGTCGGACGACGAGACGCGGCCGGATACTCTCCATGACCTTGTCCTCGATGAGCCTGCGTTCGTCGGGGGACGTCGCGGCCTGATGACGGTCGGAGAACCAGAGCCCGTTCCAGGGATCATCGGGCCTGCTGCCCAGAAGAACGGTCCAGAGCAGTCGCAGCCTGTCGGGAATGTCCGGAAGCGCGGAAGCCTGCTCAGCCAGACGGCTCTCGACCTGCTGGCGAAGATGAGGGTGAAGATGACCGCCGTTCCGAAGCGCCCAGGCCAGCAGTTGCGGCACATGCAGATGGTTAGCCAGCCAAACCGAGAGATGGCACCTTGTCGTATCCAGATTGCCGGGATTCACCGATTCGAGGCCGGTATGTACGAGATGCCGGTCCGCCCCGTCAGCGGCAAAGCGCAGCAGACCCTTTTCCGCGAACATGTCGAGCCACTTCTCGAACTTTGCATGGTCCTCCTCGTTCGATATGGGAGGCGCTTCGGCAAGCGCCCTAGCGGCCGATGCGTCCTGTAGCGCCCAGACGACCCGTTCCACAACCGGCCCGGCCGGCATCTTGTTAATCTCGTCGATGGCGATCCGGGAACGGGCTCGAAGGGGATCGCTTCGGATCCGCGCCCATTCAATCAGTGTGTCTGCGAGAAGGCGGTGTCCGTCCCGCTCGTCATAGAGGATCGGTTCGACATTCTTCGCGACCCAGGCGTCACGCGCCCTGGATATCCCGACTTCGGAACCGTCCATGGCGGCGAATGCCCAGGCCGTTCCGAAGCCCGCGCCCTTTGACCGCTCGGCGGCAAGGGCGTCGACCATGTACCCCATGACAGGATCGTCGAGGCTGTAGCCGACGAAGACGACCGAGAATTCGCGGAACAGTTCGGTGACGAACCTCGCCGCCCAGCGCTCGGTCAGATATGCGCGCCCGAAATCTGCCGCGGTCAGCACCAGGTTCGAGCCATCCTCCTTCGATGCGATGCCGTGCAGGTGCACCAGGCTCGACCAGTCATGACGCTTGGGTATCGGAAGCCGGGGCGCGACATCGACCGTCAGGGATTCTTCCGCCGCTTCGGCGAAGCGTTCCACCGCTTCGGCGAAGCGGTTGTCGAAATTGGTGGTGACAAGTCGGACGCCGCGTTCAGTCCGCGACAGATCAGCCAATGCCTTGTGGAGTTTCAGGTCACCGCATGGCGGTCGAGAAAGGCGCTTGGTGACCGTACGCCGCAATTGATCGGCGCCCAGGCGACATTCCCTTTCCAGCAGATCAAGTACCTTGTCCCAATCCTTGCGGCGGAACGCCTGCTTCTCGGCCGAGTCGCACTGGACATTGTTGGCGGCGTACACATGCTTCACGAGGTCGGCGAAATTCGGCAGGTCAGACCCTTCTGCCATCGAGACCCCGGCGCCGCAGAAGAAAACGACATTGCCGTCGTCCAGCCCGTTCAGGAGGCACGCCGGAATGTCCGGGCCGTCTTCAATCAGTTCAGGCATTGCGAATTGCACCGTCGTTCATTTGCACCTTCCTCACGCACGGGGCACCCGGTAATATTATCGACCCCAGTAGCGTATGGGGTCTCTCAAGACTGTGCAATTTCGCTCCGTATGAGATAGAATTTCTATATGGCAGTGACGAGGAGATTTCGAGGCGTGCACCGGGATTTTTCGGTCTGGATGAGCGCTAGTGGCCCAATCTACAGTCGGACAGTAATTCACAGATGAACTTCTGCGTCGGGTTTTCCGGCGTCCAGCGCATTCATCCAGGCGAGGCAGAGGTCGCGGGAGCGGTAGTGGCCCCACGCCTGTTCCTCCTCTCGCTCGACGATGGGGAAGGTGGAGTAGATGTAGCGGATATCGTCGCGGTCGGCGACGCCGTAGAGGTAGAAATAGAGAGCGTCGAGCTTCGCGCGCAGCATGAGCCGCCGGTCTTCGTCCCAGCGGAAGGGCGGCAGCGCCTCGCCCGCTTCGTCCACATGGCCCATGTCGTGGGCAAAGGGTGCCATGTCATGCGCGGTGCAGGTCAGCTCCAGCACCGCCTCGCGCACGATCTCCGCTGCCGTCTTCGGTCCGAAACGCGTCGTCTCGTAACGCTCCGGCGGCACGACGGGGAGCTGTTCAAGGATGAACCAGTTCAGGTTCTGTCCTTGGACCTTTTGTCTCAAAACAAAGTCGAACGGCAGTGAATTCAGATTTGAAACGATTGTAGCCGCCAACCCGGCAAATAACGGTCGATTATCGTTGCCCATGAGCAATGGCAAAGAGTTTCCTGCGCCGGCGCGGGGAATCAATGCGGCAATCATAGAGCGGACATTGGTTGCCGAAGTTACATGTTTGAAGCCAAGAAAAAATGGGGTTTTCGGCTGGTCAGTGTCGCTCGCTAAAACCCAAAATTGTGGGTGAGGCAGCCAGTCCGGGTCCCGGTGCTGTTCGATGGTCGCCGGCTCGGGTTGCGCCGGGCGGTGGAGATTGTCCGGGTTGACGACCACGCCCGCTGCCCTGTGGTCGAACGCCTGCACCATCTTGCCTTCATAAAGCGGGACCCACTGGCCGGAGGGGCTGTCGAAGCGGTTGCCGCCGACGGGCCATGCGCCTTCCTTCTCCTCCAGTTCCGCGCGGGTGCGGAACAGGCCGGAGTCGTTCGTCATGTCGAACATCCGCACATACTTCACCGGCCATGCCTTTACGGGCTTGCCGGAGGAACGGTCCACCAGCACGGGCAGCCTGCCGTAGATGGCGGTGGTCAGTTCCGCGTCGCGGCGGGAGCGGAAGATCGGCGCGGTGCCGGTGTTGGGGTTGACGCGGGCGAAGTCTGCCGCGCCCAGCGGGAAGCAGCGATCCGGGTCTTCCAGTTCGGACACGCTGTGCAGGTAAAACGCGCATTGCGCGTCATCGGCAAGCGGGGAAGGACTTGCAAGGAATACACAGAATTTGAAGGAGGCATGGACATCGGGAAAGAAAACCTTCTTGTTCTCGAAGTCGTAGAGTGCCTGCAACCGGCTTTCCGTCGCCACACCCTTGAAGAAGCGCGCCGCCGTCCTGTCGGACGCGATGCCGGACGGCACGACCAACCCGACCTTGCCGTCGCTCTTCGCCAGCGCCATCGCGCGCTCCACGAAGAGCGAATAGAGGTTGATGTCGCCGCCGGATAGCAGCGGGTAATCGCCGCCGCAACGCGCATTCCTCATGGCGGCGTCGGTGCGTTGCTGCGCCCGGTCGTAATCCGCCGCCAGCGGGTCGCCGGCCGTTTCCAGCGCGGCGATCATGCGCTTGCGGTCTGCGGCGCGCGGCGCATGGGCGATCTCCGGCCGGCGGGCCGCGAACCATTCCACCTGTTGCAGCTTCATCCGCTCCCACGGCGGGTTGCCGATCACGGCGTCGAAACCACCCCGGCGCTCCACGCTCTCGAGGTTGGTCCAGACGCCGGGAAAGGCCGCCTGCCAGTTGAAGAAGCGTTCCTCACGCATGAGCGTCCGCGCCTGCGCCAGCAATTCGGCGAAACGCTGCGCCTCCGGCCTGCCGTTCGAGGCGTCGGTTTCGCCAAGCGCAACCTTCACCGGATCGCCGAATTGCCCGTCGAAGAAGGCCCGGAGCGCCGCCTTGTCCTCCTTGCTGCGAACGGCCAGCCAGTCGAGGGCATGCACGAGGGACAGGAACGCGTCGAGCGGACCGGTCCTTTCCTCCACCAGGGCGAAGGTCTCGGCGGACCGGCGCACTTCCGCGATCTCGGCGTCGGTCAGCGCCTCTACCGCGCGCATGTCTTCCGCCGCGCCGACGGCGGCCTGCATCGGCCCGTGCAGCAGCAGTTGCGCGTCGTATTCGGCCGCCCGGTCCATCCCGGTCCGCACCCAGGCGCCGAACAGGCTGTCGCCGCAGCGCAGATGGTGGTCGAGGAAGGACAGCGGCGCGCCGACGGTGAAGGTGTGCAGCCAGAGCGACACCTTGGCGAGTTCGACCGCCATCGGATTCTTGTCCACGCCGTAGATGCAGCGCTTGAGCACCATGCGGCGCACGATATGGCGGTCGTCGAGCCGCGCCGCATCGACGGTCCAGCCCTCCGCGCCGGCATTGGCGAGAATCGTTTCGCGAATCTCCTCGATCCGCCTGGCAAGCGGCGAGGCGTAGCCGCCCGAGAGCTCCTCGGCCTTCGCCATCGCCTCGATGATGCGGTCCGCGAGCCAGTCAACCAGATTGACGAGGAAATGCCCGGAGCCCATCGCCGGGTCGCACACCCGGAGTTCGAGGATTTTCTCCGCCGGATCGAGGCGGGCAAGTTCCCCCGGTTGCGCGCCCTTGTCCGCCGCTTCCCGGAACGCCTCGCGGCGGGCCTCGACCAGCGGCCCGACTGCCTTGTCTATGACCAGGCCCACAAGATCGTCCGGCGTGTAGTAGCTGCCCCAGTCCTTGCGCACGAACGGGTTGGGGCGTATGCGGATTTCGCTTTCCTCGCGCACCAGTTCGCGCTCCACCAGCCGCTCGTAGATCGAGCCGAGCTGCTGCACGCCGAGTTCGCGGTAGTTGATATAGCGCCGCCCGTCCGGCCCGCGCCGGAAGGAGAGCGCATCGACGATATCGGCCATGACCGCATCGGGAAGCCGGACCCGCGCCAGCAGCGGCGCGCGCTCAGCATCGAACAGGCCTCCGTCATAGGCGGGCAGGCCGATGGAGGCGTCGCCGCCGTCGATAATCCGGCAGAGGTCGTCCAGGGCAGACCAGTAGTTCGCCGCCACGATCGAAAAGGCGTCGCCCGCATCCTTGCGGCGGCCGACATCCTCGCGCACCCGCTCGCGCAGCGCATAGTCGTCATAGCCTGGATCGCGCACCGGCAGCAGGCCGCGGTCCTCAGCATAGAGCACGAACATGAGCCGGTAGAGCAGCACCAGTGCGGCCTCGCGCACTTCGTCCAGAGGCGCATCCGGTGCGGCCCCGGCGATTGCGCCCGCCAGCCTGGGAAATGCCTCGCCGAACACCAGCCCGGAAAGGTCCTTCGCGACCTTCGCCTCGTAGAGCCGGCCTTCCTCTATCGCGCGCAGATGGAAGCTGCGCCGGTCGGCCCCGCCGAGCAGGAAGGCTTCCGGCCGGAAGACGAGCGCGAAGACCCGCAGCCAGTGCCGCCGCGCCTCTTCGTCGAGCGCGAACAGGCCCTCGTTGCGGCCAGGAAGGTCGAGCACGTCAGCCAGATCGACTTCGAAGAACTGCTCCGCGACCGAACGCGCGCCCCACCAGTAGAGCCGCCAGACCGCGCCGTCGGTGAGAATGCCCCAGCGCAGCCCGCCTTCCGTCATCACATCCGCGCGGCCGAGATAGCTCAGCATCTGCGTCGCGGGCGCAGCTTCCGCGCCGTCGCCCGGCGATCGGCGGTCCAGCGGGCGGCCCCAGCGCTTGCATTCCACGATGGTGAGGCCGTGGCGGTAGCGGTCCTGCTCCGGCACGCGGTTCGCGCGCTCCTTGGCCGCGTCGTCGGCGAACAGCAGGCCGTCTGGCACATGGGTGCGTCCATGGGTCGAAAGTCTTTGCTGCCAGAGGCTCGCCGTCCAGCCGAGCTGTTCCAGCACCGGGCGGATCAGGTCGGTCTCGGTCTGGGCCTCGTTGGGCGCGCCTTCCGCCGGGAACCTGTCGAAGAGCGCGCGGAGATCCGCCCGGAGGGTTTCGAGCGCCGTATCGTCGAACGCCTCCCAGTCCTCCGATTCGGCAATCGCTTCGCAGAGGAAGCCGTCGGCGAACAACTGGCCCTGGAAGGGATTTTCGAGCGTCACGCGGCCCTCTCCATCACCCGACGCCATATCACGCCGTCGCCCGGATCGGCATCGACCGCACCGCTTCGGGCGCGAGCCATGTCTCGAAGGCCGACGGCGAGATCGTTCTCGTCCAGTCTGGCGGCACGGCACGCAAGGGCCGTCGCAAGGCCCGGGGCACGATCGTCACCGCGAAGGCGCTTGAGGAGATGCGTCCGGCCCGGGACGAGATCATCACCGCGACGGGGGTCAGGCTGCGGCATTGCGGGGTGCAGCTGTGGGGCTGGCGCAGCCTCGGGATCTTCGCCGACCGCCGCCAGCGCGGCTGATCGTCTGGATGTCCTGCCGGCCCGACGCGGTCCACCGCCGGCCTGACCTCCGCCAGCCGTATTCCACCCCGACCCGGAGCAGCATCTGTCGCATCGGCCTGGAGCGGCCATGGCTCCTGCGCCGGGCGTTTTGCACCCTGCTCCTTGATCTGAATGTCGAGATACTGCCTGAAGTCGATCTGCCTGATTTCGGGATGGGCAATCTGGATCGCACGCTTCGCATTCGGCCCCCAACTGCAAGTCGCCATGACCCACCGCAGTCGGAAGACTGGCTGCTGCGAGTCGCCGAGAAACTTGTCGATCCCGCTCTTGCCGAGTACATGCCGGTCGTCATAGCGCTTGCACTGAATGGCAACCCACTCACCAGAGGTGCGCCGCGCCATCAGATCGATCCCGATATCACGTCCATCAAGACCGGTGAGCGTCTCACGCTCGGGCCACTCTGCCCGGCGCCAGATGCCCTTAATCTCGAATTCCGGCTCCTGAGGCGCAACCCGCATGAACAACTGTTCGAACCAGCGTCCCTTCTCGGCCTCATCGCGGCTTTCCCCGCGGATGCGCACAAGGATGATACGCGCGCTCGGCCTCTCCGCAAGTTCGAGGTTCATCCGGGCCACTGTCATGGCACGCGCCTCAAATGCGCCACGACCGCCCGGACGCCGCCTGTGTGGCTATCGCATACGCGCGGATATCCCACTCGCGGATCCGTGGATTCAACGATGCACCCCGGTGCGCGGACCTGCACAGATCCAAGTCGTTGCTTACGATGTTTCATGCTCGGCGAGACAGCCCCGGGAGCAACAGCGTGGACGGAAGCGCCAAACGATCTGTTGGCGCCAATCGCTGAACTGACCGAGACCTCACCTTGCCTTCCTCATTGACGATTTCGAACTCTCCTTCCCGCACGAGCCTCACAATGACTTGATCCAGATCGGAGAATCGCGCAGCCGTCCGGTTCGCAAGCATATGCCGCACGGCGTCCATGGTGACAGGGTGTTCAGACACCAGCCCGGACAGCTCCCGAGGAAGAGAGTCCAACAGCTCCGTTCGCATTTGCTTCTCATCGAGTTCACCGAACTGAAACAACGGAAGGGTATCCGAGTTCTTCAAGGCATCCCAGCCCAACATACCGAAATCCCCTCGTCCGTAGTGCTCGAAGGTATTCTGAATGTCCCAATGCCGTTGAATCATCACGTCGCGCGCCGTTGGGTGCCTTGAAAGGTGGAGAAACCATAAAGCGCGCCTTGACTGCCGTGGCCGAATGAAAAAAGGCGTATCGTAAATTGCGCCGGTTACTATCCGGACGTGGTTGCGCAGTGTTCTTTGCACAAGCGCTCTGCCGCCGTCTCCGTCTCTTTTCCGGATCAGGTCATAAATCTGCGAATCGGTCAACTGAAGCGGTACTGCCATCTTGGCGATCTGTGGAGTTTCCGCCAAGTGGTTGACGAGAGCATCGGCTGCAAAAGTCAGTATCACTTCGGCCGCTGGCAACTCACTAAAAATCCGAGACACGAGCGAGAGTTGCACCTGCGAGAACCCGGTCTGGTCGAGAAGGAAAATCGCGCGCCCGGAACGGGGTTGCCGCTGTCGAACTGAATTGATGATGCCCTCGACCTCATTCTCGAAGAGGCCGTTTCTGATGACGATCCTGTCATCATCGACGCGATGGCCACGCTCTCTGATGATCTTTCGCAGATGGTCCGTATGCGCCTCCTCCTTATCGACAAAACAGAACCTGCAATCGATGTGAAGTTGTTTCGCGCGCTTCTCGTTTAGCCGGACGCTCGCCCTTTCGGTTTCTTCGAGCATGACCAAGGGTGTACCCGAAACTTCGGCAGTTTCATCAAGGAATAGACCTCCGCCCGCAAACCCGTCAATAAGGTCGAGCTTGAACTTCTCTCGGACGGGACTCACGTTCAGCCTGTCGTAGTACGCTCGAAGATAGCTGCGCAAAACCTCCAGTTTCGCCTTGCTATGCGGTTCGATGGACGGCGGCGGGTCGTCAGGGTGCCATTTGAACGGCATGGTCGTCCTTCTCGGTTAGGTCGTGTACCCATAAGGGGTTTCTTCTTCAGCGAAGCTGTGATTCAAGCTCCCAACTTCAGGGAGCGAGGACATGGGCCGGTACGATCTGACGGACTTCGAATGGCGGGTGATCAAGCCGTTGCTGCCGAACAAGACCCGTGGGGTGCCGCGGGTTGACGACCGGCGGGTGTTGAACGGCATTCTGTGGGTGCTTCGCGCGGGGGCGCCGTGGCGAGACCTGCCGGAGCACTACGGGCCTTATACGACCTGCTACAACCGGTTCAACCGCTGGCGCAAGAAGGGCATCTGGGATCAGTTGATGGATGCGGTGGTGGAGGCTCACGACGGCAATGTGCAGATGATCGACAGTTCGAGCGTCCGGGTTCACCAGCATGCGGCGGGGTCAAAAAAGGGGGTCCGGATCGTTGCATGGGCCGTTCCCGTGGCGGACTGACCACGAAGATCCACGCCGTGTCGGACGTGAGCGGCCTGCCGGTCCGCTATGACCTCAGCCCCGGCCAGGCGCACGACACCACGGCCGCCGGTGCCATGCTGGCGACCCTGCCGCCCGACAGTTTCCTCGTCGCCGACAAGGCCTATGACGCCAAATGGATCCGTGACCTGATCGAGCAACACGATGCCGTCCCGATCATCCCCGACCGCGAAGGCGCGAAGACCAGGCACGCTTTCTCCAAACCCTTGTATAAATTGCGAAACCGGATCGAACGCGCCTTCAACAAACTCAAGCAGTTCCGCCGCATCGCCACCCGATACGAAAAGCTCGCGGCCAACTTCCTCGCCATGATCAAGATCGCTACTGTAAGGCTCTGGCTACGCGCTTATGAGTCCACGGCCTAGTAGCCTAGGCATTGCGTTATGCTCCATTCCCTCCAGCTTGCGGCCGCCGGCCTTCGGCGTTTGCCCGCCCCACTGCTTGAAGAAGAACGGCACGCCAGCACGTGCGCAGAGGTCGCGTATGTCCCGGACCCATTCCGGTTGCATGGGTCGGGCCTGCGGGCCGCTTTCTCCTCCTACAATCACCCAGGAAATCCCGTCCAGGTCGATGTTTCCGACGGGACCCAAAAGCGGCTCAATCGAGAGGAACCGCACCGCCGCCGGCGCCGTTCGCAAATGTTGGATTCTTGCAGTTGCCGAGCTGTCTTCAACGGAAACTCCGCACCATATGTGGTGGGGAGCCGAACCGTCGGCGTACCGGCGTCGCAAGTAGTTCCTCATGAGCGAACTGCGTTTTGTCAGGATCTGATAGACGTGCCTGTCCACGACCTCCATCGTTTCGAATACGCTGTCGACAAAGCTCCGCTCGACCTTCTTGTGAAACAGGTCGCTCATGGAATTGACGAAGATCATTCGCGGCTTGCGCCATCGTGCGGGCTGATCGAGCCGCGACGGCCACTGTCGCAGGTCGAATCCCTGCTCGTAGGGGTGCCCGGGAACACCGCGCCATCGCTCGGCGAAGCGCTCCGCGTAGCAGTGGTCACAGCCGCGGGTGATCTTCGTGCAGCCCGTCACCGGATTCCACGTTGCGTCGGTCCACTCGATTGCCGATTCAGCGCCCACGGTGCAACTGCCTGGTCATGTCGAACTCGAGTACGCCCCGGTTGCGCAGGGCGGAGGCGCGATCGGTGCGTGTTTTCACGCGACCGCACCGAGACCGTTCTTCTCCACCAGCGTCAGCAGCTTCAGAGAGGTGCCGCGGGGGTGCTTCTCGCCGCGCTCCCACTGGCTCACAAGACCCGTCGTCACGTTGAGGTAGCGCGCGAACACCGCCTGGCTCGCGTTCTCGCGCAGCCGAAGCGCGCGAATGTCTTCCGGCGTCATCTCCTTGACGGGCGTGAGGCACATCTCGTCGAACTTCCGCATGGTCCGTTTCGACATCAGGCCCGCTTCGGCCAGGCCGAGCGCCGCCTCGAGCACCGAAGCCAGCACCTCGCTCTCATACTGCCCGGTCATCGCATTCCACCTCGATTATCGATCCAGTCGCCTGCGCGACCGCAAGACCCGCCGCATCCAGCGCCAGATACTCGTTTGCCAGCAATCGCAGCCCCGAAAGTTCCTTGCGCCGGATGGTGTCCCGGGCGCTCTTCGCAAACCCGTGCACGAAGAACGCCAGTTCGCCTCGACGGAACAGCACGATCGTGCGGAACCCTCCGGACCGGCCGCCGCCCTTGCGGGCGATGCGCTGCCTGATGACGCCGCCGCCGAGGTCGGCGTCGACCAGACCCTCCCCGGCGCGCCGGACGGCCTCGCACAAGGCCGCATCCTCCAGCCCCTCGCGGTCGGCGAAACGGGCGAACGCCCTAGTCTTGAACGTCTGCAACCCGAGCCTCGCGCACATCCGCCTTCATGCCTCCTTTTATGATGCCGGGTGTGGCTTTTCAACTCGCGCCGCGCTCCTGTCCGCTGCATGGCCGTCCTGCCGGCGTCTCCATCCACGCGTCTTCCACCGGCAGGAGGCGAGGTCTGGCCGTGAGCGGGGCGGCGGTCGGCGCTCCGGAGGGAGAATGGCGCTGCCGCCGTTCCCATTCACCTGTCGAAGGAGCACGGCACGATGCAGGCAGCAATCGCACCGGACGGCGACGCGCGCACCTATCTCATCCACTTCGTCGGCGGCGGTCTCGAGGACGACCGTTATGTCGTCGAACGCTACGTCTCGAAGGCCGACGGCGAGATCGTTCCCGTCCGGTCCGGCGGCACGGCATGCAAGGGCCGTCGCAAGGCCCGGGGCACGATCGTCACCGCGAAGGCGCTTGAGGAGATGCGTCCGGCCCGGGACGAGATCATCATCGCGACGGGGGTCAGACTGCGGCATTGCGGGGTGCAGCTGTGGGGCTGGCGCAGCCTCGGGATCTTCGCCGACCGCCGCCAGCGCGGCTGATCGTCCCGGACGTCCGGCCGGCCCGCCGCCGGCCGGGTGTCTCCCGCCCGACCCCGCACCATCGACGAGGAGAATGGCCATGGCTTGCCGGGACCCGGAAGTCCGCAAGGCCCGCGACCGCGAGTGTATCGCCCGGCGCACCGCATCGCGTATCGCCCAAGGCCGGTGTCCGCGCTGCGGCAAGGTCCCGCCCGCGCCGGGGCGCAGCGTCTGCGCCGGCCGCGCCGAGAAGCGCAGCCGCGCCCGCGATGCCCGTCTGCGGGCCGCGGGCACACCGCGAAGGGACCCCGAAACCGCACGGCAGTCCGAGCGCCAGCGCACCCGCAGCAAGAGGGAACAAAGGGCCGCCAAAGGCCTCTGCACCCGCTGCGGCAAGCAGCCGGCCGTGAAGGGCCGCGCGTCGTGCGAGCCGTGCCTGGAGAAACGCCGCGCCGGCGACCGCGCCCGCTACGCCGCCTGCAAGGCCGCCGGGCTGCCCTATGGCGGCGCCAATGCGGAGGCGAAACGCAAGGCCGCCCGCCTCAAGAGCAGGCGCCGCCAGAAGGCAAGGGCCGGGGCCGGCCTCTGCATCCGCTGCGGCAAGCGTCCCCCCGTTGAGGGCGGAACCACCTGCCAGCCCTGCCGGGACAGGAGGCAGGCGGCAGAACGGCGGCAATATGACGAACGCAGGACGGGGGGCCGTTGCACACGCTGCGGGCAGCCGGCCTTCGACGGCCTCTCGCGCTGCGGCCCCTGCGCCGCCATCGAGGAGGCCAGCCACAACCCGGAGCGCAAGAACGCGCGCTCGCGGCAGTTGTACGCCCGACGCCGGGCCGCCGGCCTGTGCACGGCCTGCGGGGCGCCGTCACAGGGGGCGGCGCGCTGTGCGCCCTGTGCCGAGAGGTCGTATCAAGGGTCGGCGCATTTCAGGGGCATCCCGGTCCACGAGCCGGTCTGGACCGTGATCGAACTGGAGACCGGCCGCGAGCACGGTCCGTTCGACGATCCGGCCGATGTCGCCCTCTGCCTCGCCTTCGGGAAGCTCGACCGCAACCGCGTCGAGATCGTCACCGACGCCCCCGTCACCGCCTCCTTCACCGCCTGGACCTGATACCACCGGCCACAGATAAGAACCGATTAGCCTCTCTCGGCGGAGATTACCTCTTGCAGTAGGAGGCCTCGGCTCAGGGGGCGAGCTGCGGAGGGAGGATCTGCTATCGGTTCCAATCAACGACCGTTGGTATGACATGCTGTCCCGGGCGGCGATGGCGGCGCTCGCCTGGCCGCGATCCGCCGCGCCGTCCCTGTGTCGTGGAGAGGAGTGAAGCGCCTGCCGGGCGAGTGTCCGGCAAGGCGGAGGAGAGGAACTCCCCGCGCCGATGCCGGACACCGGCAGAGGAGTTCCCGCCATGTTTCATCCCGATACATCCCTCGACCTTCCGCTCGGCTGCGACCTGCTCGCCGAACTCGGCGTCGACCGTCGCACCGTCCGCGAGATCGCCGAGGACGAGCGCGCCATCCGCTGCCCCGACCGGGGCGCGGCCTGTCCGGTGCACGGCTTCGCGAGCCTCTTCCCGGAACCGTCCTTCGGGATGTCCCTCCAGGACGCGGCGGAGCCCCTGGACCCGTGGTCGTCGTTCCCTCCGGCGGCATAGAGGGGAGGAGGGCCTGAAGAGATTGAACGGTCGGGGGGTCGGGAGGGTGTCCCGGCCTCCGGTCGTTCGCAACCCATCGTCATGAACACGAACCTGAAGGAGTATCGCAATGAGCTTCGGATTGAACAAGGTGCAGATCATCGGCCGCCTCGGCGCGGACGTCACCGTCAACCACCTCACCTCGGGCGGGCGCGTCGCCAACCTGAGCATCGCGACCGACGAGTCGTTCATCAACAAGCAGACCGGCGAGAAGGTCGACAGGACCGAGTGGCACCGGGTCGTGACCTTCCAGGACGGGCTGATCGACATGTTCGAGAAGCACGCCACGAAGGGCCGGCTGGTCTACATCGACGGCAAGCTCCAGACCCGGCGCTGGTCGAAGCCGGGCGAGGACTCGGACCGCTTCTCGACCGAGATCCTGCTCGTGCCCGGCGGGCGCGTCCAGTTCCTCGACAAGCCGAACGGCAACGCCGCGCAGCCCGGCCCGGACGCGGCGGGCGGCGCCGCGCCGGCCGGCGGCGACCCGATGGATGGGGACCATATCCCGTTCTAGAGCTTCCCGTTCTTCCTTCCCCACAGGGCCGGCGCCTCGCGCGTCGGCCCTTTCTTCATGCAGGCAGTTTCGAGTCTCGCCGCGGCGCATACGGGAGTGGGAGCGAGGCTGGAAAGCGGGTGAACCGCGCGAGGAGGAGAGCGAGCCCGCTCGCGCACCCGTCACGCTACCCGGAGAACCCGATGAGCACCATCTCCTTCCGCCGCATCGCCCCCGACGAATCCCGCATCTACCGGGACGGCGACCATGTCGGCGACATCCACGCCTTCGACGACAGCATCCGGCCGGGGCGCAGGGTGTTCGCCATACATCTCGACGAGGACCCGCGCGGGCTGGTGTATCTCCACGACCGCACCCGCATCCGCGAGGTCGCCGGGCACCTGGTCCTCTCCCATCCCCTGTGGGGTTGACGCAAGGGCGGGCAACGGCGCCTCCCGCTCCGGCACCGTGCCGGCCGAACCGACGATGGGGTCCGTGCAGGGCGAGAGAAATACGCCACCCCGCTGTGATCTCCAATCGTGTCACACGGGCTCGCGACAGCAACCCCTGCGGGGTCCTCCGGTCGCTCCGCTCCCTGCGGCCCGGCCAAGAAGCTCTACGGGCGGACCGTGAAAGTCGACGACCGTGAAGATCGCAGGGCGATCTTCCGCACCATCGCCGCCTTTCCGCACCACTCCGCCCAAGAGCTTCCAAGCCCGGGTGCTTCTGCTGCGCGCGCGTGCCCCGACAGGACATCACAACGGGGATCGGCCCCGAACGTGAAACCGAAAGGAAAACGACATGACCTTCGATATCGAGACCGCAGCGCAGTCCGCAACCGCGATCGTCTGCGACAACGCCGCTCTCTTCGGCGCAACCCCCGAGCGCGACGAGTTCGACACCCGAGAGCGCACCTGTGGGTGCTAACTATCTGACATAGCGTTGTTTTTTCTCCCGAAATGCAGCGGTCGGGGAAGCGGGTCGCAAGGGCCCGTTCCCCGGCTGCAACCGGAGCCGGGAGAAACGCAATGGCGAAGACTACCCTCACCGAGGCGCGCGTGAAGGCGCTCAAGCCCCGCAGGTCCGTCCGCGAGGTCCGCGACGGCAGGCTCAGGGGGTTCGGCGTCCGTGTGTCGCCCTCGGGCCGCAAGCAGTTCTTCATCCACTGCCAGCATCGCGGCGCGCGTATCTGGAAGATTGTCGGCGACGCCGACAGCATGAGCATCGGCGAAGCGCGGGCCGCGGCTGCGGAGATGCTCGCCACCATCAGGCGCGGCGGGGAGGCGCCGCTCACGCCGGACGAGACGCTCTTCGAAGCCGTCGCCGGGATCGCGTTCCGCCGTCACGAGGGCGTCTGGAAGCCCGGAACGATGATCGTGAACCGAAGCTATCTGCGCAACCGGCTTCTGCCGCATTTCGCCGGAAGGCCGATTGCGGAGATCGACCGGCAGGAGGTGCGGCACTGGTTCGCCCGCCTGCGCGCGGTGCCGGCGGCGGCGGACCGGTCGATGCCGGTGCTGTCCGTCATCATGAGGGAGGCGGAGGCCATGGGCCTGCGCCCGGAGGGCTCCAATCCCTGCCGGGGGATCAGGCGCTACCGCCGCAAGGGCCGCGAGCGGTTCCTCCCGGACGAGGAAATCCGCCGCCTGTCCGGGAGGCTCAAGGCGCATGAGGCCCGCTGGCCGCAGTATGTCGCCGTCATCCGCCTGCTGCTGCTCACGGGATGCCGCAAGGGCGAGATCCTCACCCTGCAATGGTCCGACTACCGCGAAGGCCGCCTGTTCCTGCGCGATTCCAAGACGGGGCCCCGGACAGTCTGGCTGTCGGAGCCGGCCCGGGCGGTGCTTGATCGTCTCGAGCGGAAGGGGCGGTGGATATTCCCGGCATCGAGGGGCGACCGGCCCCGGAGCGGAAGCTGGCTGTTCCACTTCTGGAACCGGGTCCGCGCCGAGGCGGACCTGGAGGACGCCCGCCTTCACGACCTGCGCCATACGCATGCGAGCCTTGCCCTCCGGCAGGGCGAGACGGTGCTCGCCATCGGCCGGCTGCTGGGCCACCGCAGGCCGGAAACCACGCTGAAATATACCCATGTCGCCGACGCCATGGTGCAGGACGCAGCCGAGACGGTCGGCGCGGCGCTGGAGGCAGGCTGATGGCGGGCCGGGAACGGATGAAACTCACCGACGCCGCCGTCGCCCGTCTCCGCCCCCGCGAGCGGGAATATACGGTCTGGGACACGCGCATCGCCGGTCTCGGCGTCCGGGTGCGGCCCACCGGCGGGCGCAGCTGGGTGCTGCTGCTCGACAGGGGCGGGCGCACCAGGCGCGTCTCGCTCGGCCCGGTCGGCGTGAAGAGCCTGGAGGAGGTTCGCAGGGAATGCCATGCCCGCAAGGCGAACCCCGAGCCGGAAAAAGAGGCCCGGCCGGCGCAGCCGGTCCCGCTGTTCCGGGATTTCGTCGCCGGTCCATGGAAGGAGGCGCATTTCGACGGCTACAAGCCCTCGACGCAGAGGACCGCCCGCTATCAGCTTGCGGGCCAGCTCCTGCCGGCATTCGGATCGAAGCCGCTGGACCGCATCGGCGAGGCCGCCATCCGGCGCTGGTTCGAGCGATACAGCCGCACCGCGCCGGGCAACGCCAATCCCTGCCTTGCCCGTCTGCGGCAGATACTCAACTTCGCCCTCGCCTGCGGCCACATCGAGGTCAATCCCGTCGGGCGCATCGCCCCGAACCGCCGCACGGCGCTCACGCGGTTCCTGTCCCGGGAGGAACTCGCACGCCTCCATGCCGCCTTGGACGCGCAGACCCGGAAGAGCGCGCGGCAGCAGGCCGACATCGTCCGCCTCCTGCTGCTGACCGGCTGCCGCAGAAGCGAGATCACGGGCCTGCGCTGGTCCGAAGTCCGCGAGGACGGGCTGGCGCTCACCGATGCCAAGACCGGACCGAGGACGGTCCCGCTCGGCAGCGGGGCCCGGGCCATTCTCGACCGGCAGCCGCGCACGGGCAGCCCGTTCGTGTTTCCTTCGCCGTGCGACCCCGCCCGCCCGCGCAGCCCCGACCTGCCGCTCTGGTACCGCGTCAGACGCGAAGCCGGCATCGGGGATGTCCGCCTTCATGACCTGCGCCATACCATGGCCAGCCATGCGGTGATGAACGGCGTGCCGGTCCCGGTGGTCTCCCGCCTGCTCGGGCATTCCAGTGTGCGCATGACGCTGCGCTACGCCCATCTCGCCGACCGCGACATCGAGGCCGCCGCGGAACGCGTCGGGCAGGCCATGAGCGCCGTGCTGGAGACATGACCGGGGCGGCCGCGGCAGACCCGCTCCTTCATGAGCGAATGGCGCCGGTCTTCTGCCTGCGCCGCACCCGGCCCGATGCTGCCGCTATCGGCGTGTCCGGTCAGAACTGTCGCACGAAGGAGAGTTCGGCGCGGTTTCGTTTGTAGTCGAGGGTCTGGGCGTTGGTATCGCGCTCCTCGCGGATGAGCGAGAGGCGGGGGCTGAAGCCGAGCACGGTGACGGCGCGGTTGTGCACGGAGAGCGAGAGGCTGCGCGTCTCGTCCCGGCGCGGCCTGCGGTCGATGGTATTGTGGGCGAAGCCCTGTCCCTGGTATGCGGCGCGCTGCAGGGAGGCGCGCAGGCCGAGGGTGAAGCCGGCCGGCAGCGCGAGCGTCGCGCCGAGGCCGGCCCGGGGTCCGCGGTTGCGCCAGTGTCCGGCATTGGCGCGGGTCCAGTTGTATCCGGCATGGCCGCCGAGGCGCAGGATCGGCAGGGCGGCCCAGCTTGCGCCGAGCATCGCATCGCCCGCCGGGCCGTCGAGCCAGTTGCAGCCGCGGCAGTTGCGCCGGGTGGCGCTGGCGTGGGCGAACAGGGCGAGGCGCGGCGTCAGGCGGTGCGCGCCTTCCAGCCGGACGCCGAAGCGGTCGGTCTCGGGCCGCCCGGCGGTCCATTGCCGGTCCACCACCGCCAGCAGGCTCGCCTCCGTGCTCCCGTCGATCAGCCGGCGCGGGCCGATATGGGCCGAGAGCGAATGGCGGTCGAACGCCCCGCCCTTGTATTCCCGCGCGCTGGCGTCCGCCCCGGCGCGCAGCCGCAGGGCCGGCGAAAGCGGAACCTGGTATTCGCCGCCGCCCCACAGCGAGACGCCGATGCCCGACTTGCGCGACACGTCGCCGTCGAGGGTGAAGGGCAGGCGCCCGAACGGCGTGTCGAGGAAGACCGTGCGCTCCCCCGACGCGGCGTTGAGGTTGCTGTCGGGCGCCACCGCCAGGCCGAAATGCGCCTCCCAGCGCCGCCGCGCGCGCATGATGTCGAGAAAGCGCCGGATGTTGGCGGCCACCGCCGGCGGCGGCGTCCCCGCCAGCACCTGTTCGAAATGCCGCCGCGCCAGGCTGTCCTCTTCCTTCAGGAAGAAGGCGTGCGCGAGTTCCAGACGCACCCGCACCAGGTCCGGGCGGTCCACCAGGATGGCCCGGAACGCCGCAATCGCCTCGTCGAGCTTCCCGTCGCGGGCGTCCCGGTCCGGGGCGGCCTGCGCGGCGGCAAGCGCCTCCATGCCCGCCCGGAACCGCTCGCCGGTCGCGTCCTGGCCGTGGGCCGCGGCGGCGAACAGATACAGCCCGGCCGCAATGACGAGAGCGGGTATGCGCATGAAAACCCCTGTCCGTGAAAGGGAACCTCCGGCCGCCCGGAGGGCGCCGGAGGAAAGAAGGCCCCGGCCGCCTGAAGCAGCCGGGGCCTGAACCGGATGTTCCGGGAGCGGGCTACTCTGCCGGCGCCTGTATCCTCGTCGAGAAGGCGCCGGCAGCCGACCCGTTCGGGAAATGGGTGTTGAAGGTGCCCAGGTAACCGGCCGGGCGCCCCACGCCGTCCGGGCTGAAAGGGGTACCCTGCCAACTGCCGGGCTTGTCGAAGGCGGTGCTGCCGCTGGAACCCGTGGCCAAGCCCTCGGCATCGAAGCTGACATGCTTTGTCTGCGCGAGCTTGACGCTCCACTTCTCGTCGACGGCATTCCCCATGAAGTTGTCGATCTTTCCTTCTATTTTGGGATCAGCCCCGAACTTGGCGTTGAGCGTCACATCCGCCGTGAACCGTGCGGTCTTCTGCCCCGTGTGCTCGCCAGCGGTGTAGAGCTTCAGCGCCGACAGGCCAAAGGCTTCGCCCTTGTAGGTGGCAGTGTTCGGGAGAGTGGTGCTCTTGCCGTAATCTCCGCGACTGACGGCAGGGCTGTTTGCCATGACCGCAATCCCGGTGGTTGTGCCGGTTCCATACAGCCAGTACCCGTAGCGGACATAGCCTTGGTACTCCGTGTAGTGGGAGTTCCTCGGCGTTATCCAGTAGTAGCGATACGAGCCCGCGTAGCCATCGTCGAATTCGTCGGCCGCCTTGAAGAACAGGTTGCCGGTCAGCTTGCCGCCCTCGGCAGAGCATGTGCCCTGGCAATACAGCGTCCCCTTGACCCCCTTGTAATACTGGTCGGCGAGCATGCCGCCGGTGAGCGTGGGATACGCCGTCAGGGCCGTTCCGCTCGAGTCGGTGAGTGAGGACAGGGGCATCCCGGCAAGGGGCAGGACATCGACATCCATGTTGTCGGTGCCGAAGGCCTTCTTCACGAGCATCCCATCCTTGGCGGCAATCTGCTCCCAGGTCATGACGCCGGCCGGGAGTTCGCCATCGTCATACTTGTGATAGAACATGGATCTCCGATCGGCGACCTCCCCGGTGGCGATGACCTTCCTCGGCGGCATGGAGACCCCGGAGAGGGTCCCTGTCGGCCTCGGACTGTACTGAGACGTGCCGTTTTTGCCATCGTAACCGCCGGTGCGGGTCGAGCCGGAGCGAGCTGAGGCCGCAGGCGACAAGGTATCAAGCAGCCGCCTCGCGGGCCTTGACGATGTAGCGTTGTCGAAGCCAGCGGTAGCGAGGGTTTCGCCGGCGCGGTCCTTGATTTCCGCCTCGGTATCGACCCTCGAGAAATAGTCTCCGATCGTGCCGGCCCCGGTCAGGGTCTTCTCGATGGCCTTGATCTCCGCTTTCACTGTTTCGATCTGACCCGTGACCACCTTCTTCTGCGCCGCAAGGCCGGTCGTGCCGGCCGGCAGGGCGTTCAGGTCCGTCTGCGCCTTCTCGGCCGCCGTCAGCGCCGCCTTGGCGTCCGCCAGCGCCTTCTCGGCCGCCGCCTTCGCGGCCGTCACGAGCGCGGCGTTGGTCCGGACCACCGAGCTGTCGCCGCCTGTATAGTAGATTTGCTGAGCGAATTGGGGCGGCTCGACCGCCTTCTTGACCGCGGCCAGCTGAGCTTCCGCTTCCTTCTTGGCATCCATCGCCGCCGTCTCGGCTGCCGCGGCGGCGTCGTAGGCCGCCTGCGCCTTCTGGACGTCCGTCATCTCCATCTGCTGGTCGCCGTCCATCGGCGCGGCCGCCTTCTTCCCGCCACCGCCTCCGCAGCCCGCGAGCGCCAGGCCCGCAGCGGCCATCGCCGCCAGAGCCACATGTCTCATGGTCCTCATCGAACCCTTCTCCTTCCTTCTCTCAAGCCCGGACAGACCGGGCAAACCGTTTGAACCGTTCCTTCGCCGCGCGAAACGCCGCTCAGAAGTTCAGCGTGATGCCGGTCACGAACCCGGCGCCCTCGACATTGCTGCCGTCCGCCCGGTCCTTCTCGGCCATGAACAGCGAGCTTCTCCAGGCAATGCCCGGCGCCAGCGTGTAGCCCGCCGAAAGCAGGCCGCCCGACTGCTCCGTGCCGTCGTCGGCCTCGGTCATCGTGCCGCTCAGGCTCACCGCCATCGCGCCTTCCGAATACATCACCCCGGCGGCCACGACCTCGACATCCTCGGGACCGTCCGCCTTCATGCCGTCGTCCGCCGTGGCGTAGGCGACATCGAAGCTGAACGCCCCCATGCCCACCCGCAGGCCGGCATTCGTGTAGGTCATGTCGTCGGCGTCCATCTGGCTCTTCTGGTAGTGGCCCGCAGAGAACGCCAGGTTCATGTTGCCGAAATCGCCCTTGTAGTTGCCGCCGACCGACCAGGCGTCGTCGTCATTGTTCATCACATTGCCGCCACGGCCTTCCTGCTTCGTGTTCGGGATGTAGCTCACGCCCATCTGCGCGCCGTTCACCCGCGGCGTGAAGTAGCTCACCAGGTTCTTGTCGCCGAGGCCGTGGCCCGCGGTCCCCAAGCCCTTCACGCTGCACTCGTCGATGCCCTTGATCCATCTGCCCATGTCGCCGCAGTTCATGCCGAAACCGGCATCCCGCACGCCCATGTGGGTGAGAACCACCGCGCTGTCCTCGGCTCCCAGCGTGATCTGACCGAACTCGCCGCCAACCGTCACCTGCGACTCGTCAATCATCTTGTCCGAACTGTTGCCCTCGAGCTCCACCTTCACCAAGAAGGTCATGCCGTTGTCGGCTTCCAGCTTGCCCTTGAAGAAGATCTCGCTGTCCGACTGCTGGGCAACGCCGCCCTCGACCGTCGCGTCCGCCTCGTCGTCCACATCGACCATCCCGAACCACTGCTGCATGTAGCCGCCGACGCCCACGCTCAGCATGTCCGCCGCAGACGCGGGACCCGCCGCAAGCGCAAGACCCGAGGCCGCAAGAAGAACCTTGCCCGTGAAACCCCGCGCCCGGCATCCGCCATGCAGCCTGCCGTCCCCCGGCCATGCCGGGCCATGTCTTGTCGTCATCGTCTCGTCTCCTTCAGGTGAAAGCCCGTCCGCAGCGCCCGTCGACCGCCGCACGCCGGAGAAGGCGCACGACGGGGCGGCAGGTCACCGGGGACGGGAGGTGAAGCCGCGGCCCCGGAAAGGCCGCGGCAGAAAGCGTGACGGGGAAAGCCAGGCCGCCCGCAAGGCGGTCATGCCGCAAGCGCGGCGGGCGCGCTCCCGCGCGCTGCCCGGCAACCTGTCCATCTGCACGCGCCCGGCGCTCCTCCGCAGAGGACGCACGGGCGGGAAAGACAACAATCAGGCGGGAGCCGCTCTCCCGATGGCGAACCGGCAGACCGGCGCCAGAAGACGGCATATGAAAGACATGAAGAGGCGCGAGGCGCGAGGCGCGAGGCGCGAGGCGCGAGGCGCGAGGCGCGAGGCGCGAGGCGCGAGGCGCGAGGCGCGAGGCGCGAGGCGCGAGGCGCGAGGCGCGAGGCGCGAGGCGCGAGGCGCGAGGCGCGAGGCGCGAGGCGCGAGGCGCGAGGCGCGAGGCGCGAGGCGCGAGGCGTATTCTACACCGTGTTCGAGCCGCTGAAGTCAAGTCCGGATACACCCGCCGCTGAGATGGCCCGGAACCTCTAACCCGGCCGCACGACACCGCACAACCTCCCGGACCAACCCGAACGCCGATTTTACCGACCTGTTGCATCCATGCCACAGTCAGCCGCCGACGGGCCCCCGCAAACCGGGCCCGCGGCGCCCATCGACGACCGGCAGGCGCGGCTTTCTCCACCGGCGTGCAATGGAACGCAATGGAGCGTCCGCTGCCGCGTCTTCCCCACTCCAGGCCCGCCGCCGCCAGCGGCGCATCGACAAATGCGCCGCCCTCCCCCGGGTCTCGTCCCCGCTCTCCCGGTTCGCCATCCGCCGCCGCTCGATCCGCGACAGGACCGCCGCCTCCCGCAGCACCCGGAGCAGAAGGTTCGTTGACGGACCCGCCGCCCCGGCGCCTCCACCGGGCCGGCGAGCCGGTGCGCGATGTAGCGGAAGACCATCATGCCGGACCGCCTGCGCGCTCGCCGATGCGCGCCCGTTTCCCGCCGGGCGCCATCACCGCGCGCTGCGCCGCCCGGCGGCCGGCTCATGACGACGCTCCCGCAACCGCCGCAGCCGTCACCATTCCGATTTCCATCGGCCAACATGCTTGCGTTTCTCCTGTATCAATTATGGTATTCATCCTCTCAACTCGACTTTGTGCATTATGCTGCGAAGCAGAGGGCGTACTGCATCCGCCTTATCTTGTCGGGCGGAATTATGTTTGGTTCCCGGTGTGGCGGGGAGCGCGATAAATTGTTTCCAAGCCAGAGTTGGCATCGTATGGCCGCGATTGCATCGGAGAATGTGACGCTGGTTTTCTGGTACCAGGCGGCGGCGTAGGACAGGTGGTTTGTCGAGAGCACGTCTGTGGCCCAGAGGCAGACGAGGCTGTAGAGCCCGCAGAGGACGGGGGTGGTTCGTGCGATCGCCGCGTGTGACCACTGGCGTTGTGTTTCGAGCCCGAGATGGGCGCGCAGTTCCTGGAAGGTGACCTCGACCTGCCAGCGCCGCACGAAGGTGGCGATGATCTTGGCCGGCTCCATGTTGGTGTCGGTGCAGAAGAACGCCTGCGGGTCCCGCTCGCCTTCCGGGTCTCGCACCAGCACCCATCGGATGGCCTTGGGAGGTGTGCCGGGACGATACCAGAGCGCGGTATCGGAGATGATCTGGAGTGTCTTTTCCTTCGAACTTCCGTACCAGCGCGGAAGCGTGATGCTTGTCCAGCGGGCATCGGGGTCGTCAAGGCGGGTCTGGAGCTTGGGCAGGGGCGGCCCCTTTTGCCGGGGTCGACCGCGTTTGTTCGGGTCGCGCGGCGGCGGGGGCGCGAAGAGGTTGGCATCGAGCCTCAGCCTGCTGATGAGGGTTGCGCGCTGTCCGATGCGCCAGGCGAGTTCGTGGGTTCCGAAACTGCTGTCGGCGACGAAGACGATCGCGCGTTGCGGGACCCAGCGAAGGATTTGAAGCATGCCCTGTCGCGCCCAGTCGGTGAGTTGCTTGTGACGCCGGCCTTGCCTGGCGGCGAAGCGTTCGGACGGGGCCAGGATGGTCAGGAAGGGCAGGGCCCTGATGCCCGGCGACCAGGGCAGCGGGACAAGCAGCATGAAGCTGAGCCAGCGCAGCCCGCTGGTCTTGACGAAATGGCCATGGCTGGAACGCACCGGGTCGCGATAGATGCCGCGCGCCTTGATACGCGCGCCCCAGCGGCGCTCGATGGTGTCATCGAGCCCGATGATGATCGGTCCCTGCCCGGCAAGCCGCGCCACCAGCACGAGCACGAGCCGGCGTGAAAGGTCACGCGGGTCCCAGCGGGCGCGATTGAGAACCTGATGGTAGGACGAGAATGTCTCGCACATCGCCCGCCCGGTCACCCGCAGGCAGGCCGACACGGTTCTCTTGCCCGGCGCCAGCAACGCTCCCATGACCAGAACCGCCACCAGCCGCCAGGTCGGGGATGAGAAGGCGCCTCGAAAGGGCTCCAGCCAGTCGATCAGGAACGGCGGAACCGGATCGCCGATGGCGCTCGAAGGGTCGTCGAAATGTGTCATGACGACCTTCGAATCCAGAAGCATCCGGCATGCAAGGGCGCCCGCATGCGACCGGGTGAATCAGCATCGCTGCAGCGACAGAAGCCATCCAATCCGATATCACTGCTTCATGGCCGCATCCGACCCCTGTCTGGCGCGCATCGAAGCGTTCAACAAATCCAGGGGCGGGGGCGTGACGGTCACCAGGGTGCGCGGCGGCTACAATCTGTATCTCACGGCCACGCAGGCACCGATCGCAAGGCTCCAGCCGAAAGGCTCAGGTGACAAGATGAGGGTGCGCTACTGGTCCTGGCGCCAGTCCTGGCAGGACGTCGGAGACATGGGGGGCATCGTGCTCCCGCTCGAACAGGCCCTCGACGAAATCGCCAAAAACGAGATCTTCTGGACATGGACGTGAGGTAATTTTGTACAAAGTCGAGCTCAAGAGGTGATTCGGTGCATCACCGCTATGATCCTGACTGTCTTCGCATCAGGAGACTATCCATGCATGGAGCTATCCTCCATGACCCCCTGAGCACAACGCATTGTCCTTGTTCACTTCCCCCAGTGCCATTATCGCCTTTACGGCTTCCTCGTAGGTCAATCCGGTTTCCTGCCATTGCCTCTTGTCATGCCCGGAAATATCCAGTATTCAGGCCCCCTCATGGGAGGAATGCGACCTTTCGTCAGATAGTGCCCTAACGTGAAAAATCTCATTTGAGATTTACACCCGGGAGATCTGGGACCAGGACGAGGCCATCACCGCCGTCGCCGAAGCCTTCCGCATCCTCAGCCAGGGCGTCGCGCCCGACGGATACCAGATGGCCGACGAACGCGAACACCTCCTCTGGGGCTTCGTCAACATGCTCCACGCACAGACGCAGCGCCTCGACCGCGCCGCCGACAGGCTCACCCCCGAACTCCAGGACCTCCAGCGCACACAGGACGGCTCCGAGATCAGGTCCCTGGAACTGGAACTCACGACCGACCGCGCCCAGTGCCTCACCGCACGCCGCGACGCCTTCGAGACCTTGCGCGACGAGGCCGCCGAAGCCTACCGCGCAGACACCGGAGACACTTGGCGGCCCCGGCGCGGCAGCCACGCCAGCCAGACCGGACATCTGACCTCCGCAGCCATCGACGCCCGCGACTTCGTCCGCGCCCGAAAGGACCGCAAGACACAGGCTCACCTGCCCCAGGGAACCCTCGTCGCCATCGCAGGCGGAAAGGACATCGCAAACCCGGCGGCCGTCATCGAGCGCCTCGACAAGGTCCGCGCCAGGTATGCCGACCTCGTCCTCGTCCATGGCGGCGGCCCCGGCGTCGAGAAGATCGCCGCAAGCTGGGCAGAGCGCAACGGCGTCCACCAGGTCGTCTGCAAGCCCGACTGGGACCGCCACGGTCGCGCCGCACCCTTCCGCCGCAACGACGACCTGCTCAACCTCCTGCCGAAGGGCGTCATCGCCTTCCCCGGCTCCGGCATCACCGACAACCTCGTCGACAAGGCCCGCAGCCTCGGCATCCCCGTGCAGCGCTGCGCCGCCTGACCGCAGCACCTCGACGGGCCATGTCGTCGCTCCGGCGGCGGCGTGGCCCGTTTTCGTATGCGCACACCGCCCGCCGGACCGCAACGGTCTCCTCGCGCCGGCACTGCGCACCGCGCTCGTCGGCGAACGCGCCCCGCTCGCCCTGGCCGGCTGCGCCGGCTGCGGGCACCGCCCCGACCCGCCGCCGCTGCACCATGCTTCGCATGGGTGCATCGCGGGCTGCGCCGAGCCCGGCGCAGGGCCGCCGGCACTGCTGACCCGCCCACTGCCGGCGCTGCTGCCGGACCGGCACGACACCGTGCTTCGCACCGCTGCCCGCAGTCCTGCAGGCGCCGCCGTCGGCGCCTCCGATCGCAACGGCTATCGCAACCGTCACCGCACCCGCGCGGCCGACGCCGCGGTAACGGGTGCGCCATCCCCGTCTGCGTCTGCGGCAATGTGTGAGCAGCACGCAATCACCCTTAACAGCCCCGCTTTCGTCGAGCACGCCTGTATCGCGGTAACATGTGCGCGGCGTCCTTCGGCTCCGCGGAACATGTGCGGCGGCGCCCGTGCCGCCGAGGTAACGCCGCCGGCTCCGGTGCGCCATGTGTGAAGACTGCCCTCCGCCGTTTGCACGCCGCGCCGCGTTCTGTTACCTCTGCGACCGGACGACAACGCGGAACGCGCTCGAAGATCGCGGGCCGGTCGTCTCGCTCAATCGCCGCGACGGCTCCCGTCCCTTGTGACGTCGGCGTTTCAGGCGATGGTGGTGTGCAGGGCAACCTCGCCCGATCTCGACTCCGTTCGGAGTTTTACCGTCACACCCGACGCATCCTTGATGCAGGCGTTGCCATGGCTGCCCGTGTCCGCTGCTGGCCGCCCATGCCGCGGGCGAGCGCAGGTCTGTCCGCTCCTGTCACGCCGGGAAAGGTCGCACCGGATTGGTAGCTCCCGTGTTTGCCGCAAACACATGCGCGATATCAGGAGGTTGGGCGCCGCCTCGCCGGACTCCACCGGACATGGCGGCCCCTTCCGCCCCCGCTGGATATGGACTTGCTCCTGCGAAACTACCAGTCTGGTATCGCCCTCGCATACGCTGCACCATGACAGCTACCGGTCCGGCAGCTGTCCGGAGGCCGCGTTCGTCCGCGAGTTCGGCCCGCCACGCCAAACGACCGGGGGCGGCGCGGCCCCGGGGATCTGAAAGAACCGGAACTCTCCCGAATCGTAAGCGTTCGGTCACGAGGTGATTGGGGCGATGACAGCACTGAGCGAATGCAGACGAGCCCCGGGGCAATGCGTCGTTGCCACTGTCACCCTCATCATCGTCACCCTTTGACCGAACGCTTACTCCGAATCCATACGCAAGAACGGGCAAAATCGCATGACATCGTCACTCCAGAAGAACATCCGGGTCACCGCAGACCAATGGAAGCGTATCGAAACGGCGGCCAGGGAGCGGCAGGTTTCGCCCAATCGGCTCGTCGTCGAGCTCGCCATCGAGGCCCTCGACCGGCGCGAATGGCCCGGCACAGGGGCCGAAATCAAGGGGCCGGGCCTCCTTGTTCGCCGCTCAGGCCATCGCCCGGGACCTCATTGCCGACGGACGAGAGAATGAAATCGAGGAGATTCTACAGTTCGCCTCGGCGCTGGTGTCCGAGGCCACCAAGCATATCGCTGAACAGGACCGGCGTACCCGGTTTGCTTCTTTGCCGTCGCCGGGCAGAGAAAATTCCCTTCGACAGCCTGGCCTCGTGCAGAGCCTTGCATGATGTGATGTGGCGCGCCGCCGACGCTTTCGCGGGTTAAACCGGTGGCCCGACAGCATCGAACCTGCTATCGTGTGACCAGTTCGATGACCACGGGAGGGTGTCATGGTCACGGTCAATCTGGCTCAGGCGAAGGCGCGCTTGAGCGAACTCCTGGACAAGGTCGAGGCGGGTCAGGAGGTGACCATCACCCGTCGCGGCAAGGCCGTGGCGCATCTCTCGGCCGCCATCCGCCCGAAAAAGCCGCTGCCGCTGCGGGAACTGGCCGGATTCCGGGCAACCATGCCCGGCTTGCGGCGCCCCGCTGCCGCGTTGCTGCGCGAGATCCGGGACGAGGGATTGTGAGATCGGCGGTCGGCTCCAATGCGCTATTTCGACACCAGTTTCCTCGTTCCCCTCATCCTCCCCGAGGCTGCCAGCGAATCGGTCGCGGCGTTCTTCGCGGTTTTGCCGCAGGACGAACTGGCGGTGAGCCATTGGACGCGGGTCGAGTTCGCCTCGCTGCTTGCCCGTGAGGCGCGCATGGGCCATCTGAACGCCGCGAGCGTACGGAAGGCGGGGACGCGATTCGAGGCGTTGGTCGAAGAGTCCTTCATCGTCGTGCTGCCGAACCGTGACGACTTCGATCGGGCCAGGGACTGGCTCGGCCGTTTCGAGACCGGGCTGAGGGCCGGAGATGCACTGCACCTTGCCGTTGCGGGCAACCGCGGGGCGGCAGCAATCCACAGCCTGGACAAGCGCATGGTCGCGGCGGGGAAGGCGCTGGGTCTGCCGACGAGCGCCGCAATCCATCTTCCGGGTCATGGCGATTGACAGTCTCGATGAGCGACCCGCCCCCCATTCGCGACGGACAGATTCTGACCGGCGCCCTGTTCAGCGAACCGATGCGGGTCGAGACCGTGCGTGCGAACGGCGCCGGTTCCTGGGTTGCGGGCCTGGTCGGAACGCGGACGGAGCGCTTCCGCAGTGTCGCTCTCACCACCGACGATATCGCCAGCCTCACAATTTCGGGCTCTGCGATGTCCTACGATGGCGACGGCCGCCTGCTCCGGCTCGGTCTGAAGGCCCACGCGCTCGGCATTGCCCACGAGTTCGATCCGTATTTCGGCCTTTCGATCTCCCGCGTGGACCCGCTGCCGCACCAGCTCGAAGCCGTCTACGAGCACCTGCTCAAGCTGTCGACCGTCCGGTTCCTGCTCGCCGACGACGCCGGCGCAGGCAAGACGATCATGGCCGGCCTGCTGGTGCGCGAGCTCAAGCTGCGCGGTCTGGCGGAGCGCATTCTCGTCGTCTGCCCGGCAAACCTGACCTTCCAGTGGCAGCGGGAACTGCGGGAGAAGTTCGACGAGAAGTTCCTGGTGCTCAAGGGCGGCGATATCCGCGACCAGTTCGGCGTCAACCAGTGGCTGGAGCAGCCACAGGTCCTCACCTCCCTCGACCTTGCGAAACGGAACGACATCCTGCCCGGTTTGCGCCAGGTGCATTGGGATCTGGTGATCGTCGACGAGGCGCACCGCATGTCCTGGTCGCCGCCGGCCGGGAAGACCGCACGCTACGCCCTCGGTGAACTGCTCCGCGACCGTGCCGACCACATCCTCCTGCTGACCGCGACGCCGCACAAGGGCGACCCGCAGAACTTCACCCGGTTCCTGCAACTTCTCGACCGCGACGCCTATGCCGACGTCAAGTCCATTCGCGAGGCGATGGCCCGGCGCCGGGCGCCCTTCTACCTGCGGCGCACCAAGGAGGCGATGGTCTATTTTCCGGAGCGCCAGTCGAACGGCGAATGGCAGGCGCGGCCGGTGTTCACCCGGCGCATTCCCCGCACGGTCGGGTTCGCGATCGACGATGCCGAACTGGAATTGTACAAGGAGATCACCCGCTTCGTGAAGCGGCAGAGCAGGAAGGCGGCGGACCATGGGGATGATCCGCGGGCCCGTGCCGTCGGCTTCCTGATGGCGCTCTACCAGAGGCGCCTCGCCTCCAGCACCTGCGCGATGCGCCGCTCGCTCGAGAATCGGGCGAGACGCCTGGAAGAAGGGTTGAAGCGGGCGCAGACCATGGCGCAATCGGCGCCGCCCGGCCTCCCTGACCCGGAAGAGATCGAGGAAATGGAGGAGGCGGAGCGCGAGCGCCTCGAAGCCCTGCTCGACGCGGTCACCCTGGCCGGCAACGCCGAACAGGTGCGCGCCGAGATCGCCGAGCTGAAACAGTTTGCGGAAAGCGCGCGAGCGGTCGAGCAGGCCGGCAACGAGGCCAAGTTGGCCCGGCTCAAGGACATCCTGCTGAAGGAGGGGTTCTTCGACCGCCCGGACCAGCGCCTGCTCCTGTTCACGGAGTTCAGGGACACGCTCGACTACCTCATGGACCGCCTCACGGCCTGGGGCTTCCGGGTCGGCTGCATCCATGGCGGCATGAAGCCCGGTTCCCGGGACGAGCCGAACAGCCGCCTGCACACCGAACAGCAGTTCCGGGAAGGCAACATCCAGATCCTCGTCGCCACCGAGGCGGCGGGCGAGGGCATCAACCTCCAGTGCTGCCACATCCTGTTCAACTACGACATCCCCTGGAACCCCAACCGCCTCGAACAGCGCATGGGCCGCATCCACCGCTACGGCCAGCGCGAAGACTGCCTGATCTTCAACTTCGTCGCGACGAACACCATCGAAGGGCGTGTGCTCGAACGGCTGATGACCAAGCTGCAGGAGATCCGCGACGCGCTGGACGACGACGCCGTGTTCAACGTGGTCGGAGAAGTCCTGCCGGCCGCACAGGTCGAGCGCGTGCTGCGGGACTATTACGCCGGCAGGCTGGGGTACGCCGATCTCGAAGATCGCATATTGAGGGATGTGGACGAGGGCCGGTTCCGGGCGATCTGCCAGACGGCTCTCGAAGGCCTCGCCACGAGGAAGCTCAACCTCGACATGCTGGTCGAGCGCCAGGCGAAAGCGCAGGAACAGCGTGTCGTGCCGGAGGACATTGCGCGTTTCATGCAGGAATGCGCCAGGGACGCTGCCCTGACGCTGAAGCCTGTGGGAGGTCTGGCCCATGCGTTCGATCCGGGACGGACGCCGCCGGCCCTGAGGAAATACGAGCGCGCCGCCGACTGGAAGCTCCCGCAACTCACGGCGCGCTACCCGCGCCTGTCAACGGACAGGGAGACGGCCGATGCGAACAACCTCGAATGGGTCACGCCCGGTCATCCGCTGTTCGAGGCGCTGCGCCGGCGCGGCCTCGAAGCCGCAGAAGGCGTCTTTGCCCGAGGCGCTTGTTTCCATTCCCTGAACCACGAGGCGCCGGCACGGTTCGATGTCTACCGGGCGAAAGCCGTGGACGGCCTGGGCCGTAGCGTACATGAGCGGCTGTTCGCGGTCGAACTGGCGGCTGACGGCGAGGCGCGGCTGCGGGAGCCGCAGTTCCTCGGCGACCTGACCCCCGCTGCCGTTCCGCAGGCACTTCCCGCCGCGGCATCTCTGCCGGAGGCCAGAGATTGGCTTTACGAAGCCGCGCTTGTGCCGTTTCTCGAAGAGGTCCGGTCGGAACGCGCGGCCGAGGTCACGCGCGTCGCCGAGCATGTCGAGCTGTCCCTCACCGAGGTACTGCTCCGCGCCGACGAAGAGATCGGCCGTGCCGCCGAAGACGCAAAGGAAGGCGTTGCCGGCGCCGAAGGGCGCCTTGCCCAAGCCGAAGCGCGCCATGCCGAGGCGCTGGAACGCCGTGACCGGCGCCGCGACGAGCTCGAGCGGGAACGCGCCGTGACATTGCAGGGTGTTGAACGGCTGGCAAGCGCCCTGATCCTGCCCCACCCCGAGCGCGAGTCGGCGGAAGTCCGGCGGCTGCGCCCCGATCCGGAAACCGAGATGACCGCGATGCGCGCGGTCATGGAGTTCGAAACGGCGCGGGGATGTCGGGTCGACGATGTGCATGAGCAGAATCTCGGCTACGACATCACCAGCCTCGACCTGCAATCCGGCGAGCTTCGCCTGATCGAGATCAAGGGGCTCGCCGGAACGACCGGCAGCATCCTGCTGACCCCGAACGAGCGCCGGGTCGCCGAAGACCGGCGCGACTGCTACTGGCTCTATGTGGTCACCGATTGCGCCGGAGAACCCCGGCTTCAGGAGCCGATCCCGGACCCGGCCCGGTTCCCGTGGCGCAAGGTCACCGAGGTGCAGCACTACTGGCTTGACGTGGATGCGATGACCGAACCCATGACGCTGCGGGAGGAAGCAGCGCCGTATGGGGGATCGGGCGGATGATCCCCCGGGGATGCAAGCGTCTGGCTGAGGTGGATTTTCCGATCGCGGCGGTGTCGCGCCATGCGGTGCGCGAGAAGTCGATCCGCCACGGCCATCCCTCGACGCTGCATCTGTGGTGGGCGCGGCGGCCTCTGGCCTCCTCGCGGGCCATGCTCCTGGCGCTCCTGTTCCCGGACCCCTGCGATCCCGAATGTCCGGACGACTTCAAGGAAGCGGCGCGCAAGGCTCTGCCGGCGGTCGGTTGCGGGCACGGCGAAACCGACACGGATATCCGGCGCGGCCTGCTGAAGTTCATCGCAGACTTTGCCAACTGGGACCTCAGCACAAAGCTACCTTGGCTGGAGGCGGGCCGAGCGCTCGTCAGGGCCGCCCATGGAGAAGAACCGCCCCTGGTGGTGGATCCGTTTGCCGGCGGCGGGTCAATCCCGCTGGAGGCGCTGCGGCTCGGCTGCGAGGCGTTCGCGAGCGATCTCAACCCCGTGGCCTGCCTCATCCTCAAGGCGATGCTGGAGGACATTCCGCGCCACGGCCCGGGACTGGCCGACGAGTTACGCGAGGCTGGCGCGGAAATCAGGCGGCAGGCCGAACGGGAACTGTCCGACCTGTATCCGGCCGACCCCGACGGCGCGACGCCCATCGCCTATCTGTGGGCGCGCACGGTGCGCTGCGAGGCGCCGGACTGCGGCGCCGAAATCCCGCTCATGCGTTCCTTCTGGCTGTGCCGGAAGGCGAAGCGCAAGCGCGCCTTGCGCCATGCCGTCGAACGGGTCGAGGGAGCGCCGCCGCGGGTGGCGTTCGAAGTGTTCGAACCCGTGGCCGAAAGCGAGGTACGCGGCGGCACGGTGACGCGCGCCAGGGCGACCTGCCTGTGCTGCGGCGCGGTCCTGCCGCCGGAGCGCGTGCGCGCGCAACTCGCCGCCCGGCGCGGCGGCGCGGATGTGGTTTTCGACGAGGGGGGCAACCGGGTCGGCGGGGCGCGGATGACGGCGGTGGTGACCCTCCGGCCGGACGAAGCGGGCCGGCACTATCGTCTGCCGACGGAGGCCGACTACGCCGCGGTGCGGGCAGCGCAGGCGCGGGTCGTCGGAATCCTGGAAGACTGGGAGCGCGGCGGCAAGCAGGGGTTGTGTCCCATACCGGATGAACCCCTGCCGCCCATAGGCACGTTGGGCTTCCGCGTCCAGCGCTACGGGATGCTCCAGTGGGGCGACCTGTTCACCGCACGGCAGAAGGCGGCGCTGGTGGAGTTGGCACGCCTTGCGTGCATTCATAACAAAGTGAATGTCAAACGAGGCCTCGCATTGGCAATATCGAAACTGTCTGAACTATCCAATTCACTCTGCACATGGGAGCCACTAGCTGAATGCCCAAGGCATGTGTTTGGACGGCAAGCACTCCCTATAGCTTGGGATTTCGCGGAGGGTGTTTCCAGCTCTGAGTCCAGTGGCAGTTATACTATTTCTGTGAGGCACGTCGCTTCGGGATCTGATTCTCTGGGTCCAGTTTCTAAGTCTATATCCCTTCAACTTGCCGACGCCAACGAGCATCCACTCCCGGACCAGTCCGCTAGCGTCTGGTTCACCGATCCACCCTATTACGACGCGGTTCCATATGCTGATCTCTCCGACTTTTTCCTTGTCTGGCTGAAACGCAGTCTACCCGATCACTTTCTTCTTCGGGACCCCTTCGATCCTGAAAATCTCCTCTCACCCAAGACACGCGAGGCGGTGCAGGACGAAACGAAGGAGAGCGACGGCCGCTCCAAGGACCGCGAATGGTTCGAAGACACGATGGGGAAGGCCTTCGCCGAGGGGCGGCGCGTTCTCGCCGAGGACGGCATCGGATCGGTCGTGTTCGCCCACAAGACCACCGAAGGCTGGGAAGCCCTGCTCTCCGGCATGATCCGGGGCGGCTGGACCATCACGGGTTCCTGGCCGATCGCAACGGAAATGGGGTCTCGCCTCCGCGCCCGGGACTCCGCTGCCCTCGCTACCAGCGTCCATCTCGTCTGCCGCCCGCGCCCGGCGGATGCCCCGGTTGGCGAGTGGGCCGAGGTGCTCAAGGAACTGCCCTTGCGGGTTGCCGACTGGATGGCGCGCCTGCAGGGCGAGGGTGTGCGCGGCGCCGATCTCGTATTCGCCTGCATCGGCCCCGCCCTGGAGATCTTCAGCCGCTGCCGCACCGTCGAGACGGCGGAGGGCCAAACGGTCAGCCTGTCGACATATCTGGAGAAGGTCTGGGAAGTGGTAGGCCGCGCCGCCCTCGAACAGGTGCTCGGCACGGCGGAAGCCGCCGCCCGCAACGGCATGGCCGGCGCGCTGGAGGAAGACGCCCGCCTGTCCGCCCTCTTCCTGTGGGCTTTTCAGGGCACGAACGAATTGCGGGACAGCGGCCCGGACGATGCCGCGGCCTCCGAAGCGGACGACGCCCTCGAAGAAGAGGTCGCCAAGGCGACCGCCGGGGGATTCCGCTTGCCGTTCGATGTCGTGCGGCGCTTCTCCCAGCCCATGGGCATCGACCTCGACCGTTGGACAGGGCGGGTGATTGCCCAGGAGAAAGGCATCGTCCGCCTGCTTCCGGTTGCGGAACGCGCGAAGACGCTGCTCGGCGCCGACGGTGCCCGCAGCGTCCCCGAATGGATCGAGGCCGGCGCAAGTGCGGACGCGCAGCCAACGCTGTTCTCCGAGCTTGACCCGGTGCCGGACGCCTCGCGGCCCGAGCGCAACGGTTTCGACCCGGATTCCGACCTGCAATCGCCGGATTCGACCGTCCTGGACCGGGTTCATACGGCGATGCTGCTCCAGACGGGCGGGCATTCGAACGCCTTGCGTCGATTGATCGTTTCCGAACAGGAGCGCGGACCGGACTTCCTGCGCCTCGCCAACGCGCTTTCCGCCCTCTACCCGCGCGGCAGCCGCGAGAAGCGGGTTCTGGACGCCATGCTGCTTGCGGCGCCGAGGTGACGCCATGAAGCCCCGGATCGCCGAACGACAATCCCCGGGCCTGTCGGCGCCCCGAGACCGGGCCGGCGGCGGGCTTCATCCGGCGGGGACAGGAACCGGAGAACGTGATCGAAGGAGGACAGGATCATGACGGAAGAAACCGAACTGCTGGACCGTATCACCGTGCGGGCCGATATCTTCGGCGGCAAGCCGATAATCCGCGACATGCGCATCGCGGTGGAGCATGTTCTGGGCAAGCTGGCGGCGGGAGACAGTGCGGAAACCATCCTCGGCGAGTATCCGTTTCTCGAGCCCGAGGATATCCGGGCCTGCCTGGTCTTCGCCCATCGTTCCCTGGCCGGCGAGCGTGTCCATGACCGCATTTCCCTGCGACAGGCTTCGTGAAGTTTCTTCTCGATGTCTGCGTGGCGTCGCGCATCCTGCACCGGACCCTGATCGATCTCGGGCACGATGTGCTGTCCGCCCGCGACGGACATGCGAACGCTTCGGACGAGGCGCTGCTCGCCATCGCCTGCCGCGAAGACCGGGTGCTGGTCACCGAGGACAAGGACTTCGGCGAGCTTGTCTTTCTGCGCGGCCTGCCGCATCCGTGTATCGTTCGTCTCGACGGGTTGACGGCCATGGAGGAAGCGGCAGTCATGCGGGACCTGATCGAGCGCCAGGGCGCTGCAATGCGCAAGGGTGCCATTATCGTGGTCACCGGAAGGCGCGTGCGGATACGGCCGGCGGGAAATGTCGAAGGCGGCAATGACTAGGCATCCCTGGCACAAGGTCGTCACGCCCCGGCAGGAGGTGCGGGAAGGTCGCTCCTTCAGCCCGGACGAATTCGCCATCGCGCTGGAACAGGTGGTCGCCGGCACGGCGCCGCCCGACTACCGCGACCCGGCGCAGTTCTTCTCGCGCACCTGCTTCACCCGTGCGCTGACAGACCATGCCGGCATGGTGCTGCGCCGCCTCGCCGGCGAAACGCAGAACACTTCGCCGGTGCTCACCCTCGTCACCCAGTTCGGCGGCGGCAAGACCCATACCTTGACGGCGCTCTACCATCTCGCCAACGCCGGCGACGGGGTTGCAAGCCTGCCGGGCGTGTCCGGTCTGCTGGCGGCGGCAGGCGTTTCAAGCCTTCCCGAAGCGCGGGTCGGGGTGTTCGTGGGCAATGCCTGGGATCCCTCCGAAGGCCGCGAGACCCCGTGGATCGACTTGGCCCGCCAGCTTGCCGGAGACCGGGGCGTCGCCGCCCTCGGAACGGCGGCGAAGACCACGCCGCCCGGGACCGAGGCTCTCGCCCGGGTGTTCGCCGTCGCAGAGGCGCCCGTGCTGCTGCTATTCGACGAGGTCCTGAACTTCGTCAACCGCCATCGCGACCGGGCCGAGAGCTTCCACGCCTTCATCCAGAATCTGACGGTCGCCGTCACCGGGGCCGCCGGGGCGGCGGCGGTCATCAGCCTGCCGCGCAGCCAGGTGGAAATGACGGACTGGGACCGCCAATGGCAGGACCGCATCACCAAGGTGGTGCGCCGCGTCGCCCGCGACCTGATCGCCAATGACGAAGCCGAGATCGGCGACGTGGTGCGCCGGCGGCTGTTCGAGGACCTCGGCGACGAGCGGATACGCAAGCGAGTTTCGAAGACCTGCGCGGACTGGTGTTTCGAGAGAACCGCCCGCCTGCCTTCAGAATGGATGTCCGTGGACAGCGCGACCACAGAGACCAGGGCGCGCGAGTTTCTCAGGCGCCGGTTCGAGGCCTGCTATCCCTTCCACCCTTCGACGCTCTCCGTCTTCCGGAGGAAATGGAGCGCGCTTCCCCAGTTCCAGCAGACCCGCGGTACGCTTGCCATGCTGGCCCAGTGGATCTCCTGGGCGGCGCGCCAGCACTTCCGGCAGGCGCGGACGGAGCCGTTGATCACGCTCGGTTCGGCGCCGCTGCATGTGCCGGAGTTCCGCGCGGTCGTGCTCGGCCAGTTGGGCGAACAGCGGCTCGATGTGGCGATAGCCGCCGATCTCGTGGGCGACACGGCCCATGCCCGCGCGCTGGATGCCGACACGAGGGGAGCGCTGCGCGACATTCACCGCCGGGTCGGCGCGGCCATCCTGTTCGAGTCTTCCGGCGGGCAGGTGGAGAAGGTGGCGCACCTTCCCGAATTGCGCTTCGCCCTGGGTGAACCCGAAGTCGACACCACGTCCGTCGACAATGCGGCCGGGGCGCTGGAAACAGCGGGGTTCTTCATCCGCAAGATCGGTACGGACGGTTTCCGCATCCATCACCAGGCGACCCTGAAGAAGGTCGTCAGCGACCGCCGCGCCGCGCTCGACGAAGAAACGGAAATCCGGCCGGCGATCCGCAAGCTGGTGAAGGAAGAATTCGACCGGGGCGCCAGCCTGCCGGTCGTCCCCTTTCCGGAAGACGGCGCCGCTGTTCCAGACACGCCGCGCCTTGCGCTGGTCGTCGTCGATCCGGAGGCGGAATGGCAGCCCGGACAGCGGACAGCGGAGCGGATTGCGCTATGGACAAGGCAGCGGGGCGCTTCGCCGCGGCTTTATCCCGCCTCCCTGGTCTGGTGCGTCAGGAAGCCGGGGCGCGAACTCAGGGAGCGCGCGGAGCTGTGGCTCGCCTGGCAGCGGGTCTCCCGCGAGGTGGCCGAAGGCGTGCTCGGCACGGAGTTCGACCGGGCGGATCGGGACGAGGTGCAGGCCAAGGTCAGGGACGCGGAAAACGCGGCGCGGGACGAGGTGTGGGGCGGCTACCGCTTCGTGGCGCTCGCCGACGCCAGGGCCGAGACAGGACTCAAGACAATCGATCTCGGCGCGGGGCACAGCAGCGCCAGCGAGACGCTCTGCGGCCGCGTGATCACGGCGCTCAGGACCGAAGCACTGCTCAACGAATCCGTAGGCGCGGGCTATCTCGACCGCCACTGGCCGCCGGCCTTGAGGGAAAGCGGGGCCTGGCCGCTTACCGGCCTGCGCCAGAGCTTTCTCGACGGGTCGCTGACCCGGCTCGTCGATCCGGATGCCGTCCTGCGCCGCAAGATCGTCGAATTTGTTGCGAACGGCGACTTCGGCCTCGCATCGGGCACGATGGCGGACGGCGGGTACGGACGGATCTGGCACGCCGAGCCGGTCGGGGCGGAGGAAGTTGCGTTCGAACCGGACGTGTTCCTGTTGACCAGGGCCCGCAGCGAGGAGATTCGGGCGGTGGAAGCGCCCGGGCTGCAAACGGCGCCAGACGCCGATACACCGACGCCTCCCAAACCCGGCCCCGACGCCGTGCAGGAGCTCGGGACTGAAAACGAACCGCGCGGAAACACCGCACCGGTCCGATTGCGCCTGGCTGGAGTCGTACCGCCGGAAGTCTGGAACCGTCTCGGCACGAAGGTCGTTCCCAGGCTGCGGGCCGGCAAGGGGCTTGTCGTGGAGGTGAAGTTCGAAGCCGAGATTCCAGCAAACGCTCTCGCCGCCATGGAAGACGACCTCCGGCGAACACTGGAAGACCTGGACCTGGGGGATACAGTCCGTATCGAACGGCTATAGGCGCTGGCGGGTGGAAACGGTCGCTCGGGGAATATCGCCGTCCTGCAAGCTCTCCGGCGAGGAAACAGTTCAACCCGCAACACCGGAAACATAGGATGGCTTTCTGGCATCCACGATTCGCATAAGGTGGTTCGCCAGCATGATGACTTCCATGGCCTCCTGCGGATCGTTCATGTGAACGTCGCGATGGGAATTCGGGTTCTTGTATGCGCCGATCGCCCCAGAGAAAAGCTGCATTCGTGCTGCCTTTTCATCCTTTCCCATATCCATGTCGGTCAGAACCCCTCCCTCGGGTTTGAATGCTTCCTGCATGAGAACGCGGCCGATACAAGTATCAGGGAGGCGGGTGGCTTCCCGGACGAAAACTTCGACGCCCTTCATGGCTTGAAATACGGCGACATCGAAGTCACCACGGACGAATGCACACCACACCTTGTCCGCAATCCGGGGATGGAGAACCTCTTTTGGGAGAATTCGCGCAACTCTGGAGTTTGCAAATTCCGTTTCATCTTCGTATTGATGTGCCCGTCGACTCAGGATGCGGAAACCGTGTTGACCATTCCTGTCAGGGCTCGGGATGAGCATCCCCTGCGCCTCCAGCCATGCCCAAGCCTCACAAATGGCGACCTTTATCTCTTCTTCGTGTTCCTCGACAGACCAAAAATCGGATACGCGGTTTCCAGTTACTGTCATGCCGTTCAAGAAATTGCCAAGATGCACCGACTTGTCGCCTTTCTTGATCCGTTGACGCAGCACAAACAACAGCTTCGCGCCGAGTTCCTCCGGTTCCAGGGCCAGAAACTGTTCAGTATCTGGTATTCTTTCCGCGAGTTCCCGCATTGCTCTTCCTTTTTTCAACGAAGATTGCGGATTTCAGTGATTCTGTCCAGGGGGTTCGGCAAGTCGCGACCAGCCTTGGGCGTGGCTCCGGGCACCTGGTTTTCGGTCAGCCGGGATTGACCGGGACGGTGGCGGTCGCAGTCAAGTCAGGCTTGTCGTTCTTCCTTCTCATGCTTGCGCCGTTCTGGCTACCCTTTGGGCGCCCCCGCTCACCCGGCAGCCCCCAGCGTGCGGGGCGAGAGCCCGAGCCGCGCCGCCACATGCCGCGTGCCCATGAATTCCGGTTCGGTCGCGCCCATCCCGCTCTCCTCCAGGTCCTTCCCGGCGCCGCCCGCAACGGCCCGGCAACCGGCGTCACTCTGGAGACCGCCGGCCTGCCTTGCAAAGGGATCGGTCAGGGGATTTCCACCACCCCGGACATGCGCGCCAGCCCTGCCCCGAACCGCCGACACGCCGGATGCGCACGCTCCGAAGCTCACGGCCGCCACACGATTGCCGCCCGGCGCATTCGGACCGGTGTCCGCGGATGTACGGCCAGTCCCGGCTTGCCCGTCCGCTCGCCGAACGCCTCGACGGCGTTACACGCGCGCGGCGGGAGACGGGCCGGGTTGTCATCCCGCAGCGGAATCATCGTCATGCCCTTCGGGCGTATCCGTTCGGGTTCCGGGGGATGAGGATTGGGTTATCCGCTTGTCGGCATTTTCACACCGGGGCGACGGTTGTGCTTCTACCGATTGAGGGTGCGTTGCCAGTCTTTTCGCAGTGTGCGGAGCCAGATGTCCTTTTTCGGCTGGTCTCGTTTGTTGTGCCTGTCGTAGCGTCCCCGGCCCTGGGTGGTCCCGACGCGGGTCCAGCCCGATGCGCGGTATACGGCACCGGTGTAGCGGGGCGTTTCGACGAAGGTCTCGATGAGCACCGGCGTGATGTTGTAGCGCCCGGTCCAGTCGATGGGCAGGCGGCGGCGCACGATGGCGAGGATGTGCGAGCCGAGGTTGGGGATCTCGATCCAGGGCAGGATCAGGAAGCGCGGGTTGTCGACGACGAGAGGAAGGTTCTTTTCGCGCAGTTCGGGCGTCCATCCGATGAAGCGGTCGCGCGGGGCGAGCTTCCATGCGGCGGTGGAGAAGCCGAGCATGGCGACGGGCCAGCCGTTGCGGTCGTGGACGGCATAGCGCATCTGGGCGCCGACCAGTGTCTTGTGTCCGAGATAGTGGTAGCGGGCGATGAACTCGTTCCAGAGCCTGCCTTCGCGGGTGCTGTGCACGACGGTGCGGAAGTCGAGCGGGCGGACCTCGTCGAGGGTCGTGGGCGCCGGGAACAGCGGCGGTTCGGTGTCGGGTCCGAACTGGACCGGCCTGGGCCGGTGCTGCCGCCCCCTCGGCGGCGGCAGCTCGATGAGCCCGTCCTTGTGCATGGCGAGCATGGCGACACGGGCCATCATGTCCTTCAGTCCGCCGTCGGGCTTGAGCCAGCCGATGCGCCGGCAGAACTCGATCGACAGGGCGCGGCGGGAGAGCGGGGCGGGATCGGCGATCAGGGCACGCAGCAGCGCCATTTCATCTTCGGTGAAGTCGCGCCCGTAATAGCGACACTCGACCGCGCCGGTCATCCCGCCGCCGCGAGTTCGCGCCGGCGCGCCTCGCTCATCGACCACGGCAGCCAGGGCGAGAGGTCTTCCGGCGGCTCGCCGCCGTTCTCCGCGCACGCGGTCAGCCATTCACCGAGCCAGCGCCGGACGTCGATGCCGTTGATCGCCAGCGTGCCGGCCACCGAGTACATCGTTGCCGTGAACCCGGCGCCTTTCTCGCTGTCGGAGCCGAACGAGAGCCGTCGCCCGATGACCGCGAAGCGCAGGGAGAGTTCGCCGCGGTTGTTGTCCATGGGCACGAACGGCTTGTCGACGAAGACGCACAGCCCCTCGCGGTGCTTGAGGAGCGAGCGCAGCGGCCTGGCCCTGCGCGCCCTGTCCGTCAGCCCGGCCAGTTCCGCTTCGGCGGCCGCGAACAGCTCGTCGACCGCCTTCTTCAGCCTGGCGTGCGCGACGTCGAACGCCGGCGTCTGGCGTTCGAGAGGGTGAGCGGGGTCGTAATGCTCCAGCCGCGCCTCGTTGAGCCGGTAGATCTCCGCGATCCGCTCGATCCATCTCTGGCACCAGCGCCTGAGCCGCACCCGCCCGGCCGCGCCGTCGATGAACGAGCGCCTTTGGTGCGCCCAGCACCATTGCAGGATCACCTTGCCGGCGAGTTCGCGGGCCAGCTTTCTGTAGGCGCTGAACCGGTCGCAGACCAGAACCACGATGCCCTGTGTCGAACCGAACAGCTTCATCGCGACCTCGGCGCTGCGCGAGGGATCGATGTGGTAATAGACCGCGTCCGGGCTCACCGAGGTCCACAGCCAGGCGCGGCTCGACCGGCCTTTCTCGCGCCAGGCCTGAACGCGCCAGGATGTTTCGTCGGCATGGCGCAGGGCCGCGGTGTTCTGGTGCGCAAGGATCGCCTCGGCCAGCGGCTCGAACAGCGGCACGAAGCGCTTGATGCTGTCGGCCAGGGTGCCCGGCGAGATCGTCAGCCCCATGTCGGCCAGCCAGGCCGCGACCCGATGCAGCGGCCGGCAGCAGACGAACCGTTCGTAGAGCATGCACGTCCAGACGCTGATCCCGTAAGGCGTGGTCTCGAACAGTCGCACCGCCGGCGGCGCGGTCACCTCCCGCGGCGCGGAGGCGCAGTCGCAAGCCCGGCGCCAGCGCGACCGGACGATGGTGCGCTCGCAGGCCTCGACATCGATCTCGAAGAGGGTGGTGCGCCGCTCGCCGTTGGCGACATAGGGCTTGCCGCAACGCGGGCAGATCCGCGCATCTTCCGGCGGGTCGCGCGTCTCCTTCTTCTTCCTGAGCCCGGGGCGCCGGGTGCGGCCGTGCCCGGCGGTGCCGCGCTGCTGGCCGCGCTCGCGCCCGGTGCCCGGCTTCTTCTGCCGCTCGCTCCTGCTGCCGTAGAGCGCCTTCGACAGGACGCTGCGGGTCGAGCGCAGCTTGTCGAGGTCGCCTTCCAGCTTCTCGACCCGCGCGGCCAGCGCGGCATTCTCGCCCTTCAGATCCCGCACCTCGGCGCGCAGCCCGGCATTCTTCTCCCGCAGCGACCCGATCAGCTCCGTGGCCCGCACGACCGCCGCCCGCAGCCGGTCGTTGCGCGCGCGCAGCCACGCGATCGTGCCCTCCCCGGCCTTCACCAGCCGCCTGGCCGCGGCGAGATGCCGGTCGAACCGCCTGCGCAGAGATTCGGCCACGCGCTCGCCCTCGCGGTGTACCTTCGCGAGCCGCGAGCGCTCCCGGTCGATGTCCTGCTTCAACCAGTTGATCTCGTCCCGGTGGCGCGCCTCGACCCGCTCCCGGTGCTCGTGAGACCGGCGCAACGAGAGGTAAAGACCGGCGATCTCGTCGTCCTGATACTCGACCCTGCGCTCCAACGCCTTCATGGCCCGCGACGCGGTCCTGGTTACGGCCAACTTGAGCTTGAACCGGCAAGTCTCAAGCTGCCTCTCCAGAGAACGCACGCGCGTACAGGCGTCCCTCTCCGACCAGCGCAGTTCCTCGCGGCGCAACTCCGCCACGCGTGCGCGACCCCGTTCCTCCTCGATCCGCGCCTCTGCCTCTTCAAGCACAGACGCCCAGTCGAGCGGCTCGCACGCCGGCATCACCATGGGAGGCGACCACAAGGTGTCGCCCCCCTCGGCCAGCGTCAGGTCGGTGCAGAAATCCGCGTCGAAAACCGCCATGCGCGAGACCGTAGCGCATGCGCGAAGTAGTTACCAGTCAGAAAATCCGTGGAGGCATACGATCCCCCGGAACCCGAACGGATACCTTCGGGCGATGGACCGTTTGTCGGCATGCGCGAGCCGGCAACGCCTCTTTTCGGATCGATCCGGTCTCGGGCCGCTATCTGAAAACAGGCTTGATTTGCCGGAGGCCAGAAAAAACCAGTAAAATCAAGTCCGTATAGAAGGTTAAAAATATCTCGTTACATTGGTGTCCAGGAGAAAGGCCATCAGCCGAAGTCGGCGGCCCGGCCCGTCGACCTGTCGCGTTCGACGGGCAGTTCGGCTCCGGTCAGAGGCGAGGCTCGCAGGAACGCAACCAGTTCGGCCCCTGTGCGGGCTGCCGGCGCCTCCAATACCGGTTGCAGCACCCGGCGAATGGTCTCCGCCTCGTCTCCATCCTGCCGCAGCGCGCCGGCGACCGCCTTGACGAGGGGGGCGTCCCGGGACGGAACCGTGACCTCGACACGCCTGGAGCCGGCGGCGGAGAGACGCTTCCGGTGACGGGAGACGCGCGTTGCCTCGCGACCGGTGGAGTTCTTCCGTTCCATGATGTCCCGCCAGTAATCCGGTTACGTATCCGGTTCTGGCATATGGATGCCGGAATGTCCAGTTACGCCCCGGCGCTGTTCACGGCGTCCCGCAGCGCCTTGCCCGGCTTGAAGGCCGGCATGGTGGACGCGGCGATCTCGACGCTCTCGCCCGTCCGCGGATTGCGGCCGGTGCGGGCCGGACGGTCCCTGGTGAGAAACGTCCCGAAGCCCGGAAGAGTGACGGCCTCGCCGCGCGAGAGAGAACCCGCAACTCCGGACAGCATGGCATCGACGGCGGCCCCGGCGGCCGCCCTGGTCATTCCGGCTTCCTCGGCGACGTGGCAGACGAGATCGGTCTTGTTCATCGGTATTTCTCTCCTTCAGGTCTCTCAGGCGTTGCCGAGGTATCGGCCGCGCGCCCGGGCTTGCATCACGATTCTGCCCCTTCCGCGTCCGGTCCGGTCCATCTGTAAGGTTCGCGTACCCCCGGATCGTCAGATGGGAAATCCCTGGTGTTGCGGGTCACAAGCAGACGTCCGGTGGTCTGCGCAGTGGCCCAGATCACCGCATCGGGCAGTTTGATGCGATGCGCGCGCCGCAGTTCCACTGCACGCATGGCGATCTCGTCGTCCAGTGCGATGACCGTGAAGCCGTCGAGGAAACGCCGGGTCGGCTCAACCAGCTCGTCGTCGGCCCCGACCATCACTTCCATCCAGGAGACGATGCTGATGGCCCGGCTTTCGAAGCGCCCGATTTCCTCACGGGCGTGGGGGACGGCGTTCAGATGGTCGATGAGGATGTTGGTGTCGAAAAGCGCGCCTACCATTCGCTGCGCGTCTTTTCCTGGTAGGCCAGGCCATCGACCTTGTGCGCCCCCCACAGGCCGAACCCGTCCTCGACCTGTTCGCGGCGATGGCGGGCGAGATACTCGTCTATAGCCGCCCGGATAAGGGCCGCCCGAGACTGACGCATTCGTTTGGCAAGGGTGTCCAGCGCCTCGACCTGCACATCGTTCATGTCGACAAGGGCTCGCATCGCGTGCTCCATTGATATACTGCATGCATATCACATGTTATGGCGCGATGGAACGCCTCTTCAGTGAGCGACTCGCAAGGGCACGGGCCCGGAGGGTGCGCAGGAGGGCAGAGACCGTCCGGATGCGCCGCCGGACGCCCTCCTCAACCCTCCGGCGTCTCCTTTTTGGTGGTATCGCCAGCGCTGGACCCGTCAGCGTCCGTACGGGCTTCCGACAGTCCTGGAGTATCCGGCGACGCCATCAGCTGCTGCATCTTGCACCAGGCGTGCAGGGCCAGGGCGGAGTCGTCGGCGAGGTCCGGTGGCTCCGCCGAGCGCCTCGAATATCCCAGGCGCGCCGCCATGGCGCGCCTGGTGTTTTTTTCGGCGGCAGCCTGCTCGGCTTCAACGGACATCGCCGCGATTTCGATCGCTATACCTGGCTCGATCCCCGTCCAGATCTCGCATAGTGTCTCATTTTCGGTCAGCCCCTAGACTGCACCACTCTCCGATCCGAGCCTCTCGAAGCCTTGTTGCCCCATGACGAATCCGCCAGACGGGCAGTTCTCCTCGACGAAATGTATCATTCATGGTCCAGGGCACCATCCAGCTCGTCGACGCCAAAGGCCGCAAGTACCTCACCCACCAAGAACGCGAACGCTTCCTGGCCGCCGCCGCCCGGGAAGAAAAGCCGGACCGGCAGACCTTTGCACTGACGCTTGCACATTCCGGCGCCAGGCTCTCCGAGGTCCTCGCGCTGCGCCCTGCAGACGTCGACCTGGACGCCTCCGCTATCCGGATCCGCTCCCTCAAGCGCCGCGGCGAGCACTGGCGGGAAGTGCCGTTGCCTAACGAGGGGTCGATTCCGGTAGGGGGCAGAATCGTAGTGCGCCGTCATTGAGACGAGAGCCAACAGGCCCGAAGACGATCATAGAAGCGCCTCCTGATGCGAGCGTGTCTCCCCCTCCTTCATGAAGAAGCAGGGGGCGAGTTCGATGCGCACCCGCACCAACTCCCGGCAATCCACCAGGATGGCGCGAAAACTGGCGATGGCCTCGTCGAGCTTCTCGCCGCGGGCCCCCGGCCGCCGCGGCGCGGGCGAGACCGGCGGCGCCGGAACGCCGCCCTTCCCAAGCTTCGGGATCCAGGATCGCCGCGTCCCTTTCCGGACCGGTGTCCCTCAGTCCTTCCGGGTCGCATAGGCCCCGGCGACATGCCCATCGGTGAAGTGGGCGTTGAAGCCGCCATAGATGCCCGTCGGACGCATGTCCGACGCACCGTAGGAAGTCGCCGACCAGGTTCCGTCCTGACCGGTAGCCTTTGCAACACCGTTGGCTGCGGCCACTGTGCCTCCAGCGGACTCCGTCTTCATCAGCTCGACCGTCCAGGACGAGTCGACCGCGCCGGGATTGTCCTGGCTCGTGAAGCCGGACACCGTCCCGCCTAGCATCGGATTGTTCCCGAATTCCGCTGTCAGCATGACGCTGGCGGTGAACCTGCCCGACTGGATGTCGGTGATGGCGCCGTTCGAGTCGAGCGTCTTGTGGACGGACCGGCCTGCGGCCATACCGCTGTATGTGGCCGATACGGCTCTCAGACCGGCGTCCGTGCTGCTCGGATCGGCGGCGGCCCATACGCCGGCATCGGCAATGGTGCTGGTCGCGAAGGTATGCACCCGAGCAACGACAGGAGTTGCCGCATCAAGGTCATGGTCCACCATAACGAGCCAGTGACCGTAGGTCGCGTACATGGTCTCCGCCGAATACATCCCGTCGTCGCCCTGCGTGTAGAGGGCGTTCTCCGAAGTCGGCGAGAAGTACCAGCTGCCTGCGAGATTGCCGTTGGCATCCACCTCGCAATCGCTGCCCAGGCAGAAAATGTCGCCCGGGATGCCCTTGTAGGAGCTGTCGGCGCTCGTGAAGGCGTCAGCGTACTCGTTGCCGCCGCCTGTGCCGCCGCTTGCAGTCACGTCGGCATCCACGTCCGCTGCGGTCAAACCGGCGACCGAGGCCACCATCCTGGCTGCATTGTCGGTGCCGATCCGCTCGCTCATGACATTGTCTTCGCCAACGATCATCGCCCAGGTCATGCCCGTGGCGTCGTTGACGGAGAACTTGTTCGCCTCGGGAATCGTGGCGGCAGGAATCGTGGTGTCGTGCGTCACCCGAGTACCGGCTCCATCCGCGTTGGATGTGGGCCCGAGCGCCATGGCGATCGCCATGGCCACTTCCTCGCCCCTGTCGGCGGCGGTCTTCACGTCGTCCTCGTCTGTGCCCGTGACCATTTCGACATAACCTGCCAGATCGTCGCCGTTGAGGACCTCCTCGGCCGCCTCGACCTGCGTCTCAGCTGCCATGATCGCATCGTCGAGTGCCTGCACAAGCGCCGGGTCCGCGTTCGCGGCAAGACCGGCCTTCGCCTGTTCGGCCTCCATCTTGTCGACCTTGGCGGCTTCGATGGCGGCCATCAGGTCCGACTTGGCCTTCAGCACCATGGCGGCGCTGTTCATCGCCGACATGGAATTGCCATCGGAAGCCAGCGTCCCGCTCATGGCCGAGTATTTCATCGCCATCATCAGAGCCGAGCCGTCTTCGGTTTCCGCCGCCGCCAGCGTCATCATCACCTCGACGCTGGCGTTCAGGTCGTTCGCATAGGACAGGGCGGACTTCGCCGGAGGCTGTGGCGTCGTAGGTCCGGTGGAACTGGAAGATCCTCCTCCGCCTCCGCCGCAGCCCGCAAGCGCCAGGGCCGCAGCGGCCATCGCTGCGAGTGTCCAGTGTTTCATGCGTCTCATGGAGCCCTTCTCCTTTCAGCCCGGGCCGGCAACGGCCGGGAAAACCGTTTGGATTGTTCCTCCGTGGTTTCGCTTGCCGCCCCGATCGGAAGTCGATTTCGATGCCGGTCACGAAGGCCGCGCCTTGCGCGCCGCCGGTGTCGTCCTCGACGCTGAAGATCGAGCTCTTCCACGACGCGCCCGGCGCCAGCCTTCGGAAAGGCGATGATGGAGGGTATGGCCGGTGACCGGGTTTGACAACCGACGCTGGTCCCGTCCCCCAACTCTGTCGTCATGGATGAAAGACATCACACCGCGCGGGGCACCACTTCGCGATCGATTTTCTGCCGCACCGTGCGTTCGGCGACGTCCGGATCGTAACGGGTTTGCAGATTGATCCAGAACTCCGGCGTTGTCCCGAAATGGCGGGCCAGTCGTGGTGCAGTATCGGTGGTTACGGCGCGCCGTCCAAGCGCGATTTCGTCCAGCCACGGACGCGACACCTTGACCCAACTTGAACAGTCGGTGTCGATTTTTGCCGGGCGCGGTTTCGCCAAGTTGTTGAAATGATTGGATAGTGAGGTGATGATTGGCGCGGGTTGAGAAAAATGTAGTGAAACATTTTTGCTGATTTGGCCTTGTTTTCTTGATTGGTCGATATCGAAGACATACAACGCGGTCATGTTCGTGCGCGAAACGACCGCCCGGGGCCACCGCTATCTCTACCTCGTGGAGAGCGTGCGCGAGGGCAAGCGGGTGCGCCAGCGCACGATCCGCGCGCTCGGCCGCAAGGACGTGTTGCAGGCGAGCGGGGAGCTGGACCGTCTGATCGCGTCCCTGGCGCGCCATTCGGAGCGGTCCGTGGTGCTGGAGGACATGGAGGCGGGCGCGCTGGCCTGCGTGCGGGTCGGCGGTCCGCTGCTGTTCGGTCGGCTGTGGGATCGGCTGGGCGTGGGCGCTGTCGTGAAGGAGCTTCTGGACGGTCGCGGCTTCGGGTTCGCCGTCGAGCGGGCGGTGTTTGTGAGCGTTCTGCACCGTCTGTTCGTGTCGGGTTCGGACCGGTCCTGCGAGAAGTGGATGGCCGACTACGCGATCGAGGGGATCGAGGGGTTGCGGCTTCATCAGCTGTATCGGGCGATGGCCTGGCTCGGGGAGGAGCTGGAGGCGCCGGCGGAAGGCGCGCTTGCGCCGCGCTGCGTGAAGGACGGGATCGAGGAGCGTCTGTTCGAGCACAGGCGGGACCTGTTCACCGACCTGTCTGTGGTGTTCATGGACACCACGACGCTGTCGTTCCACGGCGCGGGCGGCGAGACGCTGGGCGCGCACGGCTACTCGAAGGACCATCGCCCGGACTTGCGCCAGATGGTTCTGGCGGTGGTGCTGGACGGCGAGGGCCGGCCTGTGTGCACGGAGATGCTGCCGGGCAACACGGCCGACACCAGGGTGCTGCTGCCGATCGTGGACCGTCTTCGGTCACGCTTCGGGATCGGTCGTGTGTGCGTGGTGGCGGACCGGGGGATGATCTCGGCGGCGACGATAGCGGCGCTGGAAGAGCGGGGGCTGGACTACATCCTGGGCGCGCGCGAGCGGCGCACGAAGGTGGTCCGCGAGGTGGTGCTGAAGGACACGAAGCCCTTTGTGCCGCTGCTCCTCAAGCGTCCGCGCGGCGAGACGCAGCTGTTCGTGAAGGAAGTCACGGTGGGCGGCGCGCGCTACATCGTGTGCCGCAACGAGGCGGAGGCACAGAAGGACCGCGCCGACCGGCAGGCCGTGGTGGACGGCCTCCAGCGCCGCCTTGCGGACGGCGAGAAAGCGCTGATCGGCAACAGCGCCTACCGGCGTTATCTGCGCCGCACGGGCGCGGGCAAGGCGTTCGAGATCGACGCCGGCAAGCTCGCCGAGGAGGCCGGCTTCGACGGCATCTTCGTGCTGCGCACCAACGCCGGCATGACGCCGCTCAATGCCGTGCTCCGCTACCGGGAGCTGCTCACGGTGGAAGACCTGTTCCGCCGGGCGAAGGCCCAGTTGCGCACCCGCCCGATCTACCACTCCTGCGACGCCGCGATCCGCGGCCACGTCTTCTGCTCCTTCCTCGCGCTCGTCCTCCAGAAGGAACTGGCCGACCGCTGCGCCGCCGCCAACGTCAACGTCGAATGGGACGACCTGATCCGCGATCTCGACCGCCTGCAAGAGGCCACCATCGAGAAGGACGGCAAGCGCATCACCACCCGCACCCATGTCGAGGGCCAGGTCGGAAAGGTCTTCCAGGCCGTCGGCATCGCGCTGCCGCCGAACTGGCGCGAACACAAAGCCTGACCGTCCCCAAAATCAACGAAATGTAGTGGGTACACCCGGCGATGCCGGTGTAACTCCCTGTTCTATCGAATACTTTTAATCGTCACTGTTGAAGTTGGGCTTGATATCCCGGGCCAGTCGATAGACGCAGAGTTCCATCGGTTTCAGGAAATCACCGCGCAGAATTGCGCCGGGATGCACCGGAGGCGACAACCATCCGGAAGCGACGTCTGCGAAATCGACCTTGAACCGGTCCAGGCCTTCCCGATCAATGGCCGCGTTCGATGCGGCTCCTGATAGACAGTCGGCAATCTCGACCTCCCAACCCTCGCCGTCACGGCAGACGAAACAGATACGCCATTGCTCGTTGACGAGAACGCCATGTTGCCCTGGTCGGTCGCCACGAAGAGCTTCGGGCCGGTTGCCGGGCGGGACCTGCAGCTCTTCGAGGCGGCCAGTCGCGTCGGTTGGATCTGCGTGGGCTGCGCGCGAACGGCGTGCCCGTGAAGATGGCCGCAGTGCGTTTGCCGGCAAAGCTCTCGATCACGGACCATCGTAACGACAGTCGTTACGTTCTGGTCGAGTATTCGGAAAACCTCGCAGGATCACCGGCTGAGACGGTGATGAAACGGCTGCGCCATGCGAGCGCTGGTCCGTCGATTGCGCCCCCAACTTGTCCGGGGCGCGAAGGTGCCGGAGGGGCGTTGCAACCCGCCCCTCCGGCGACCGGTTCGGACTGGAAGGAGGCACGGGGGTGCCTGCTCTGTCCGGGCCGGCCATTCTGCGCGGCTGCCGCTTCTCCGTCAGAACTGCCTGACGAAGCTGAGCTCAGCGCGATTGCGATTATAGTCAAGGGCCTGGGCGTTGGTGTCGCGCTCCTCGCGCACGAGGCTGAGGCGCGGGCTGAAGCCGGCCAGGGTGAGGGCGCGGTTGTGGACGGAAAGCGAGAACGTCTGCGTCTCGTCCTCGCGCGGCTCGCGGTCGATGGTGCGGTGGGCGAAACCCTGCCCCTGGTATTCCGTGCGCTGCAGGGAGGCGCGCAGCCCGACGGTGAAGCCGGCCCGCAGCGCCAGCGTCGCGCCCAGGCTGGCCCGGGGCCCGCTGTTGCGCCAGTGCTCCAGGTTGGCGCGGGCCCAGCTCCAGCCGGCATTGCCGCCGAGACGCAGGATCGGCAGCGCGGCCCAGCTTGCGCCGAGCATCACATCGCCCACCGGGCCGTCGAGCCAGTTGCAGTCGCGGCAGTTGCGCCGCGCGGCGCTCACGCGGGCGAACATGCCGAGGCGCGGCGTCAGCCGGTGCTCCCCTTCAAGGCGCAGGCCGAAGCGGTCGGTCTCGGGCACGCCGGCGGTCCATTGCCGCTCGACCGTCGCCAGCAGGCTTGCCTCGGTGCGCGCGTCGATCAGCCGGCGCGGGCCCAGATGCGCCGAGAGGAAATGGCGGTCGAAGTCCCCGCCCTTGTATTCCCGGATGCTGGCGTTCGCCCCGGAGCGCAGGCGGAGATTTTGCGAAAGCGGATACTGGTATTCGCCGCCGCCCCAGAGGGAGACACCAATACCGGACTTGGGCGTGGCGGGGTCGTCGAGGGTGAAGGGCAGCCGTCCGAAGACGGTGTCGAGGAAGATCGTGCGCTCGCCCGACGCGGCATTCAGATTGCTGTCCGGAGCAAGGGCCGCGCCGAACTGCGCCGTCCAGCGCCGGCGCGCGCGCATGATGTTCAGGAAGCGCTGGATATTGACGGCCACCGCCTCGGGCGGCTTGCCGCCTAGCACCTGCTCGAAATGCCGCCGTGCCAGCGTGTCCTCCTCCTTCAGGAAGAAGGCGCGGGCGAGTTCGAGGCGCACGCGCACAAGCTCCGGCCGGTCCACCAGGATGGCGCGGAAGGCGGCGATGGCCTCGTCGAGCTTCTCCTCGCGGGCCTCCCGGTCTGCGATGGTGTGGGCGGCGTTGAGGGCTTCCATTCCGGCCTGGAAGCGCGGGCCGGTCGCATCCTGGCCGGAGGCGGGCGCCCCCCACCCGACCGCCGCAAGGACCAGGATCGACAGGCCCAGGACGAGGACGAAGGCAAGGAACCGTGTCATGGCGTTACTCGTCTCTCCGGCCGCCCGGACAGGAGGCTGCCGGCGGGGAGATGCGTCTCTGTTTCGCCGCTGCGAGCCGGACCGGAGAACGGCGCGGCCGCCGGAGGAGGCTGGAGGATTTCATCGGCGGACCCGACGCGGGCGGCAAAGAAAAACCCCCGGCGCGACCAAAGAGACGCGCCGGGGGGAAGAAGCGGGAGGGAGAAACCCGGACGGGCACCCCTCCTCCCGATGTTATCGACTACCGGCGGGCGCCGAAGGCACCGGCGATGCTGGCCGACTCGTTGTCGGCCTGGAAGGTGCCGCCGACTCCGAGCGGATAGGCGTCGGCTTTTGACGGCTGCCCGAAGAACTGGGAAGTCCAGGTCCCGTGCAGCGTCTGATCGCCCAACGTCGCCGTCGTGCCATCGAAGGCGCTCTCGGTCGGGTCGTTCTCGGTGCCCGCGGAGGTCACGTCGGCGCCCGTGGCACCTGTAATCGTTTGCTGCTCCAGCGTCACCATCCAACCGGACACGTCCACATTGCCGTTGTCGGTCTGGAAACCACTGATGGCTCCCTCAAGCGTGCCGCCAGCGGCCGTGCCACTGAACTTCGCGGTCAGCGACGCGGCTGCCGTAAACATGCCGGCTTGCCCGTCGGTCACGCCCGATTCGCCGATATCCTGCACCACGAACTTGCCTGCGGCCCGACCGTTGTAGGTCGCCGAGCCAGCCGCCAAGTCACCGGCGGCCAACTGATACGCCGAGCCGTCCGCGTAGTACCGGAATGTGTAGACGCCGGTCTGAGCCGTCGGTTCATGAAGCCACCAGCCGAAGCTCATGAATTCTCCTTGCTGGCCACCGCCCGCGGCAGTCCCGCCGTCCTGCAGCCATGCCGTGGCGTTCAGCTCAGGAACGAAGGTCCAGGTCCCGGTAAGCGTGTAGGCACCTCCCGGAGTAACCGCGACCGAGCATGTACCACCGCCAGCGTCGCACACGTAGCGGCCACCCGCGCCATCATAGTTCCCCGGAATGCTGGCGTGGGTATTGTTCCCACTATTGCCTGGGTCAGTGTTCAACGCGTAGTTCTGGGTGACGGTGCCTTCTTCGACAGGGCCGGGCGCCGGGAACCTCGTCAGGTCGAGTGTCGTATCGCTGACGGGATTGGTTGTGCCGGTGCTGCTCTCAAGCGTCAGCCCCGTGTATACAGTTTCCGAGTCCGCTGCGTCCGTGAGGGCATCTATCTCGGTGTTCGCATACTTGTGTGGCGTCGCCGCGTCGTTGTCGAAGTTGAAGAACTGGATCCGGGTCGCCGGCTCCTTGTCCGTGTAGACGAAGAGATGGTTCGTCCCAACGCCTGCAACGGCCTGCATGAGGCGTGAGCCAATCCAGACCTCCCCGTTCGGCAGTATCGTGCCATCGGACGCGGAGTATCCGGTCGACGTAACTTTGGCCGGTCCGCTTCCGCCTCGAGTGATGGTGATCGCGTTTTCCGCCGGACTTCCGCCTGTACCGAAATTGGCAGCCGCCTCAAGCGCCCGGTCCTTGCCGATGACCTGGTCGCGGCGCATGATCCGCGCGGTTTCCTTGTCAGCCATAACCTGCGTCATGGCGGTTTCGGTCAGCATAGCCGTCGCCGCGCCACCGGTGCTGGTCACGGAACCGTCCGCCATGACCTCGACCTCGCAGTCGTCCCCGTCAGCCGGGCAGGCGAAGACCACGCCGTTGTTGGTGTAGCTCTCGCCCGCCGCAATGGTCATGGACCCCGCCATTGGCGAATTGTCTTCATCCAGATACATCGCATCCGGAATCATGACGTCCGCAACAGGCGGAGGCGCCGGAGGCGCCGGGGGCATGGTCGGCGCAATGGACGACGTCCCTCCGCCGCCACCGCCGCATCCTGCGAGCGCCAAGGCCGTAGCGGCCATCGCCGCCAGTGCCAGATTTTTCATGGTTCTCATCGAACCCTTCTCCTTTCAACCCGGACCGACTGCACCGGCCGGGCAAACCGTTTGGATCATTCCTCCGTGGTGTGGACTGCCGCGCCGATCAGAAGTCGATGTCGATGCCGGTCACGAAGGCCGTGCCTTCCGCGCCGCTGCCGCTGTCCTCGACACCGAAGATCGAACTCTTCCAGGCAACGCCCGGCGCCAGCTTGTAGCCCATCGAGACCATGGTCCCGGTGCGCTCGTCGCCGTTCTCCGCATCGCGGTTCATGTAGTCGAAGCTGAACGACATCGGGCCGTCCGTGTAGCCGAGGCCGACCGCCACGGTGTCGTGCTGGCCCGACCCGTCCTCGACGGCCATCTCGTGGCCATCTTCATCGGCCGCTGCCATGAAGCCGCCACCGTCGCGGTTGGCGTAGGAGACGCCGAAGCTGTACTGGCCCATGCCGATCGAGAGGCCCGCATTGGTGTACGTCGCGTCGTCGAAGCCCTTCGACATGTCGTCGGTGCCGTCGCCGTCGGAGTCGTAGTCCACGCTGCCGGTCTGCGAACGTGTGAGATGGCCGAGCGAGACCTTGACCGACATGTCGGCTACGTTCACGTTGTAGTTGATGCCGGCGGCTACGACCGCCTTGTCATTGTCCGTCGGCGCTCCGGTCGGGGCGTTCTCGTTCGTCGAATCCGGATGGTAGGACAAGCCCACCTGGATGCCGTTCACGCGCGGGGTGATGTAGATCACACCCAGATCGTCGCCCGCGACGCCGCCCGTCCAGCCGGCGGTCTCGAAATAGGCGCCCGGGATCCACTTCTGCGAGTCGCCGGCGTTCAGGCCGACGCCCGCGCCGAAGGCCGCCGCATAGTGCGTGCGCGCATGGATCGGGTCGCGCTGGCCGATTTCGAGCGTGCCGAAGTCGCCGCTGACGCGCGCGAAGGACTCGTCGATTTCGGTATTGGCGTCCCCGCTGTCGCCGCCGCCGCTGTTGTTGGCCTCGAGCTGCACATGGACCGTGAACTTCAGGCCGTTGTCGGCTTCCAGCGAACCCTGGAAATAGATTTCCGAATCGGACTGGACGTCGACTCCGCCGTCCACGTCACCGTCGGAGCGATCGGCTATGCCGACCCACTGTTCCATATAGCCGCCTACGCCGACGCTCAGCATGTCAGCCGCCGAAGCCGAACCGGCTGCCACCGCGCCCGCGAAGGCGAGCGCGGTCGTTCCCAGCTGTAATTTAAGAGACTGTAGCGTTTATGCAACAGTGCAGCGCAGCGGCCCAAAAAGGGGGGAAGCCTGAATGCCGGACCTGAACATCAAGAACGTCCGCGCCTTCATAGCCGTGGTTAGAGAGCGCAGCACGGCGAAGGCGGCGCATCGCTGCGGCATTTCGCGCGCGGGGATCGTCAGCCGCCTGCAGACGCTTGAAGAGAATCTGGGCGTGAAGCTGCTGGAGCGGAACTTCCCTCCGAACAAGGCGGAGACCGGCAGAACGCAATTGACCGCGGAGGGGATGGCCCTCCTGCCGAAGGCCGTGGAACTCCTTCGAGCGCATGACGCGCTGTTCGACGCCCCGACGGGTCCCGACCCGCGCGAGACAGACCGCATCCTGGCCGTCGGGCTGCTGGAGCTTGCGGTGACTGCCCTGCGGCAAGACCTGTCGGACGCCGACAGAATCCGGATTCACGAAATCCTGCTGGACTGAACACCACCCGAATCCGGGCGTCCCGTAACCGTCCATCGACAGCTGCTCAGTGCGACGTATCGCCTCCAGTGCTTTGAATGCGGGTTGTCTCGTTCTGTCCGGACATGCGCTCTGCTAGGTCCTGTGGACGGATTTGATCAAGATGAAGGCAGCGGCGAGTGCGACGAAGGAGCTGAAGTTTGTGGCGGTCTTTTCGCAGCGCAGGGCGATGCGTTTGAAGCGTTTGATTTGAATGGCATGACGGATGATGGGTTGAATTAATACAGCAATTACAATCCATTACAGTGAGAACACAGGATATTTCCAGAAACGTATCAACACTATGTCATCACGAAGACCGCATCGTCGCGGAAAGCTGTGCGGGGAAGGCAACCCGCGGGTCTCATAAGGCTCGTGTTGCCCGGCGCCCCTCCAGCATTGAGAATGCGGACATGTGTCTCTGGAGCATTCATCCCGGGCATCTTGCCCCCCGCGGGCTGGCCGTGCTGTGGAGGAGTTGTCACGCAATTCGGAAACCCTGCGCGGACGCTCGAACGACCGGCAACAGCCGGATTCCCGGCGCTGCTCAGGCCTGCGCTGCCGACAGGGCCGACGAACGGCTCCCTGAGCCGAACCGGGCCGTATGAACGGCGGATTGGCGGAAGGTTGGGTACCTCTGTCGGAATTGGGACTGCCGCAGCGCTTCTATGGCAAGGGTCGTCTCTTCGCTCGGCATGATCGGGACATGGAAAGTGTGGTATAGCATTTGCTATGTCGCACGAGATGGTCTAATCCTTGCGCCCCATGTAATCGAGAAACGACGGTGCGACCGGGAATGGGCGACATTCCGGAAGACTATCCACTCCGGGTCAAGGACTTGCGTGGGCGGTTGGGGCTTACGCAGGCGCAGATGGCGGAGCGCGTCGGCGTGTCGTTCGCGACAGTGAACCGCTGGGAGAACAGCCAGTCCAGGCCCGGGCGCCTGGCGTGGCGCGGGATCGTCGATCTGGAAGCCGAGGTCCGGCACTTGACCCGGCCGGCCGAGCCGCCCGCCGCTTCGGCGACGCCAACACTCGACTTTGGCTCCGAGCCGGCAGCGGTGGCTGCCGTTGCGGCGGCGACGCGGCTCGCCTACGGCCACCTGTCCAACCCGGCTTTCGCCAGCGAGATATCCTCGATCGACCCGTTGCCGCACCAGCGTATCGCCGTCTACGAGCACATGATCGGCCAGTCGCCGCTGCGGTTTCTCCTTGCCGACGACGCCGGCGCCGGAAAGACGATCATGACGGGGCTGTATCTCCGCGAGATGCTCGTGCGCCGGCTGATAACCCGTGTGCTTGTGGCGGCGCCGGCCGGACTGGTGGGCAACTGGGAACGCGAGATGCGCATGCTGTTCCGCCTCCCCTTCCGCATCGTGCGCGGCACCGACGCCCGCGCCGGGAACCCGTTCGCCGGACCGGGGAGCGACCGCATCGTCGTCAGCATCGACACGCTTGTCGGCGAGCGCATGTTCGGGCGCCTTCGCGAGGCGATGGAATCGGGTGCCGCGCGTCCCTACGACCTCGTGGTGTTTGACGAGGCCCACAAGCTGGCCGCCGCCCGCGAGCAGGATTTCCGAGTCCGCAAGACCGACCGCTACCGCCTCGCCGAAGCTCTGGCCGGCCTGCCCGTAGACTGTGCGCGCTGGCGCCTGGGCTGGTCGGCGCCGAACATCCTGCTGCTGACCGCGACGCCGCACATGGGCAAGGATTTCCCCTACTACTGCCTGTGGCGCCTGCTCGCGCCGGACGCGCTGGCGACCTTCGAGGCGTTCGCGGACTTCCCCGAAGCGCAGCGCCGCCGCCACTTCATCCGCCGCACCAAGGAAGAGATGGTCCACGCCGACGGCCGACCCCTCTACCCGCAACGCAAGTGCGACGGCTTGGAACAATCTTGTCGTGGCCCGTCTTTGCAGTAACCAGGGCATGTAACCTTTATGCCGGCCGCAGGCTCCCTTCCCCCGGAACCCGCAGCCTATACACTGCTGTCACCGGCGTTTGTCTGGTTTGCCTGCCATGGCCCGCGCCATCGCCTTCCCGATGCATTCCACGGCGGCTTCGATCTCGCAGTCGACGAGATGGGCGAGCGCAATGTCATCCACACCGGTACCGCCGGCACCACGCCCGCCATGCGGCCCGGCAGCCATCTTGCCGATGGCAGGATGTCCGGCTGCCGGGCTGTCGGGCGCGGCGCGTGTTGAAACCGGCCTGCGGACGGGTTATGGGTTGCACCGGTGGGTTCGCTGCGGCCGTGCGGGCGCGGCGCAGGTTTGGAATTCGGGACGGGAGGATGAGGTCATGACGCGGATGCCGGGCGATGTCGGGATGCATGACCTGCGGCTGTCCGGGAGGGGTGTGAGCGCCTCACGCGCGCGCGAACCCGAACTCGTTGTACCCCCCCCCCTCAAGAGTCAGGGCGCGGGGCTGAGCCGGTGGGCGCCCCCGGGAGAACCGCCCTCCGCCTGAGCGCGGGACTCGCTGCCCTCTTCTTCATCGCGCTGGCCGCCGCCCTCGCGCCCCAGGACGCGCTGGCGCAGACCTCCATCACCCTCACCGCCACGCCGGGCGACGGGCAGGTCACGCTCAAGTGGACATATTCCGGCAGCACTACGGGCGTCGTTTGGGGGATAAAGCAAGCGAGCGATTCAGCTTTCCCCAATGAGTATTCCCTAATTCCGGGCTCCGGTCCAACAACCAGAAGCCATACGGTCACAGGCCTGACAAACGGAACCATCTATAAATTCATTATTGGCATGGGGTTCCCGGGTGTAGAGAACTCCCATATCTTGGCTGAAAGTAGCACCGTCACCCCGGTTACCGCCACGCCGGTGGCGGCCACCACCAAGACGATCACCCTGTCGGCGACATCGACCTCGATCACCGAGGGCAACTCCGGCTTTACGGACGTGACGGTGACCGCCACGCTCGGCGAGGCGGCGCCGGCGGCGGATCCGGATTTGGGGATTTTTAGGGTCAACCTTGTGCCTGCCTCTCCCTCCGGCACGGCCACAGCCTCCGGCAAGGGGTCCGATGGCTGCACGCCGCCGCTGAACCCGGCGGACACCGACTGGTGCATTCTGGCGGGCACCCTCACCTTCGCCGAAGGTGAGACCCAGAGCACGAAGAAAGTGCGTATTCTCGGCGACACCCGGGACGAGCCGAACGAGACCATCAATCTCATTTCTTCAGCTCAGCAGCCTGGCTGGACCCCCGGCAAACTCACCCTGACCATCGTGGACGACGACGATCCCCCCACCGTCGCCGCCCCCGCGGCGCCGACGGGGTTGTCGTTGGCGGGGGGCAACGCGCAGGTGACGCTGACCTGGACCGACCCGGACAACGATTCGATCACGAAGTACCAGGTGCAGCAGAAGAAGGGGGCCGCCGCCTGGGGCAGTTGGGCCGACATCTCCGGTTCGGACGCCGACACCACGACCCACACGGTGACGGGTCTGGACAACGATGTGGCGTACAGCTTCCGCATCCGGGCAGTGAACGACGGCGGCAACAGCGCCGCCTCGGACTGGTCCGTGATAACGCCGAGAAGCAAGACGATCACCTTGTCGGCGACGTCGACCTCGATCACCGAGGGCAATTCCGGCTCGACGGCCGTGACAGTCACCTTCACGCTCAGCGAGGCGGCGCCGGCGAGCTTTTCGGTCTCCACTTCTGGCTTTGGCACGGCCGCAGGCTCCAGCAAGGGGAGCGACCAGTGCACGGCGCCGCTGAGCCCGGCGGATACCGACTGGTGCTGGACGAACAATGATGATTCAGTCTCCATAGCCGAAGGCGAGACCACGGGCACGAGGACCCTGCGCATTATCGGCGACACCCGGGACGAGCCGAACGAGACCATCGAGCTGCAAGGTTTCGAGACCGGCTGGAACACCGGCAGACTCACCCTGACCATCACCGACGACGACGATCCCCCCACCACAACTGTCCCCGCCAAGCCGGCGGGGTTGTCGGCGGAGGCGGGCAACCGTCAGGTGACGCTGACGTGGACCGACCCGGACGACGATTCGATCACGCGGTACAACATGCGCCAGAAGAAGGGGGCGGCCGCCTGGGGCAGCTGGACCGCGATTCCCGGTTCGGACGCGGACACCACGACCCACACGGTGACGGGTCTGGACAACGATGTCGAATACAGCTTCCGCATCCGGGCGCGGAACAGCGGCGGCAACGGGCCGCAGTCGGAGGTGGTGGAGGCGACGCCGTCGGCGTCGGCGGCGGTTCCCAAGCCGGTGCTGAGCGCCGCGCCGGCGGGCTATGGCAGGGTCACCCTGAGCTGGAGCGCCTTGTCGGGTGTGACGGTTGCGAGCTGGGGCTACCAGTACAAGCCCGCGGGCGGCAGCTGGAGCGGGAGCACGACCACGACGCTCACGGACGGCAGCGCGACGAGCACCACGGTGACGGGACTGACGATCGGCACGGAATACACGTTCCGGCTGTTCGCGGCGGTGAGTCCCGGTGTGCAGTCGTCCTGGTCGGACCAGGTGAAGGCGACGCCGACGAATACGGTTCCCAAGCCGGTTCTGACGGCGGCAGGGGGCGATGCCTCGGTCACCCTGAGCTGGAGCGCCTTGTCGGGTGTGACGGTTGCGAGCTGGGGCTACCAGTACAAGCCCGCGGGCGGCAGCTGGAGCGGGAGCACGACCACGACGCTCACGGACGGCAGCGCGACGAGCACCACGGTGACGGGACTGACGATCGGCACGGAATACACGTTCCGGCTGTTCGCGGCGGTGAGTCCCGGTGTGCAGTCGTCCTGGTCGGACCAGGTGAAGGCGACGCCGACGAATACGGTTCCCAAGCCGGTTCTGACGGCGGCAGGGGGCGATGCCTCGGTCACCCTGAGCTGGAGCGCCTTGACGGGCATTCCGATAACGAGCTGGGGCTACCAGTACAAGAGCACGGGCGGCTGGAGCACGACCGCGACGGTCACGGGCGGAAGCAGGACGAGCGCCCGGGTGACGGGGCTGACGAAGGGCACGGACTACACGTTCCGCCTGTTTGCGGCGGTCAGTCCCGGTGTGCAGTCGGTGTGGTCGGACGAGGTGACGGCGAAGACCGATCCGGCGGCCCCGGTTCTGACGGCGGCGACCTCGACGACGAACGGGCAGATCGACCTGACCTGGACCCATGCCGGCGGTTCAAACAATCTATCCGATGCGGACGACTATGTGAAAGACGCGGCCAAGTTCAATTGGTGGACAGCGCAGACCCGGCTGAAGGGCGAAACCGCCTGGACGGATCAAACTTTCAACGCGGCTAATACCAGAGACGAAGCCGGGAGCCGCAGCAATCGGCTTCTGCTGAACTATCCCGACGGGGCATCGGTCGAGGTCCGGGTTCGGGCAACGGGCTATCGCATGGCGGGTGTCGTCGGGGGAACGGGCAACCTTCAGGGTCCCTGGTCGAACATCCGCACGGTGACCTTCAAGGACGACACCACGGCCGCACTCACGCTGACCGGGACGCCGGTGACGGTGGCGCCCGGTTCCACGGCGACCTACACGGTGGCGCTGACGAAGGCGTATGCGGGGACGCTGCGGGTGACGAGCGACGCCACGGCGGCGGCGACGGTGCGCCCGGCGAGCCTTACCTTCACGACCGCCAACTACAACACGGCGCGGACGGTGACGGTGACCGGTGTGGCGAACGGCACGGCGGTGATCAACCACGCCTTCCGGCTGACGGGGGCTTCTGCGGATGCGATCCCGGATGCGGGCACGGTGGACGTGACGGTGGCCGATACGCCGGGGGTGACGGTATCGACGGCGGCGCTGACGGTGGCGGAAGGCGGCAGCAGGACGTACACGATGCGGCTGAACACGCCGCCGACATCGGATGTGACGATCACGGTGGGCGGCGCTTCGGGGGACGTGACGGTGACGGGTTCGCCGCTGACCTTCACCCGGACCGACTGGAACCAGCCGCAGACGGTGACGGTGAACGCAGGCACGGACACGGACACGGCCACGGACCCTGCCGTGACGCTGACGCACAGGGCGTCTGGCGGCGGCTACGGCTCGGTGAGCATTGCCGATGTGGTGGTGCGCGTGGCGGAGAAGGATGCGGTGCCCGAGAAGCCGACCGATCTTGCCGCCGCGGCTGGCGACAGGAAGGTGACGCTGAGCTGGACGGACCCGGACAACCCGACCATCACGAAGTGGCAGGTGCGGCAGAAGGCCGGCAGCGGCGAGTGGGGCGAGTGGGAGGACATTGCCGGCTCCGGTGCGGGCACCGCCAGCCACGAGGTGAGCGGGCTGACCAACGGCACCGCGTACCAGTTCGAGGTGCGCGCGGTGAACGGGGCCGGCAACGGGGCGGGTCCGGATGCGCCGGTAACGGCGACGCCGACGGCTCCCGCGCCGCCGTCCGGCGGCGGCGGCGGAGGCGGCGGCGGCGGCACGACCCCCGCCGCAGACGGAAGCGTGACGGTGACGCCGACATCGCTGAGGGTGTCGGAGGGCAGCAGCGCCGCCTACACGGTGGTGCTGGACGCGGAACCCTCGGGCGATGTCACGGTGACGGTGGGCGGCGCGTCGGGGGACGTGACGGTGGAACCGGCCAGCCTGACCTTCACGACCGCCAACTGGGACACGGCGCAGACGGTGACGGTGCGCGCGGCCCGTGACGAGGACACGACCGACGACACGGCGGTGCTGACGCACGGCGCCTCGGGCGGCGGCTACGGTTCGGTGACCATCGATCCGGTGGCGGTGACGGTAACGGACACGACGCTGTTGCCAGTGCTGACCCTGGCGCGGGACCCTGCGGCGGTGACCGAGGGGCAGGACATCCGCCTCGCGGTGACCTCTGACCGGGCGCTGACGGGCAGCCTGACGGTCAGCCTGACGCTGTCGGCGCGCAATGCCAGCGGCTTCGATGCCGGTGACGTTCCGGGCGGTCCGGGGCCGCGTTCGTTCGATGCGGTGTTCGGCGCCGCGGGGCGCACCACGGGGGTGGTGACGATCCCGACGGCGGCGGATGCGGATGCGGAAGGGTCGGAGGCCTACCGCATCACGCTGAACGATGGTGCGGACTACGCGGTGGGGAGCGACGCCGTGGCTGCGGGCGTGCTGCGCGACCGGGCGCCGGGGTCCGTGTCACGGGCGAACCGGGTGAATGCGGCGGTGCTGCCGCATGTGGCTGCGGCGGCGATGTCGCGGACGCTGGAGGCGGTGACGGGTCGGATCGAGGCGGCGGCGTCCGGCAGGCCGGGCAGTTCGCTGCGGTTCGGCGCCCTGCCGTCGTCGCCGGTCGGGTATGCCCGGGCCGTGCCGCCGCGCCCGGAGGAGCCCGGCCCGACCCTGAGCGAGATACTGGACGGGGCGTCCTTCACGCTGGCGGCGGGCGCCGGGGAGGACGAGGCGTCCCCGCCGCCGTTGGCGGTATGGGGCCGGGGCGAGTGGCTGTCGCTGTCGGGTTCGGAGAAGGATGTCGCCTGGGACGGCGGCCTGTGGTCGGCGCAGCTGGGAGCAGACCTGCGGGTGCGCCCGGACCTTCTGGCCGGGGCGGCGCTCTCCCATGCGCGGGGCGAACTGGACACGCGGACGACCGGCGCCGCCGGCGGCCGGGTGAAGGGCGTGCACGAGACCACGATCACGTCGGTGCACCCCTATGCGGCGTGGCTGCTGCCGGACGGCTCGACCCTGTGGGCGAGCCTCGGCTACGGGACCGGCGAGGTGCGGATTGCCGAGGAAGGCGCGCCTTCGCGCAGTGCGGACCTGACGCAGTGGAGCGCGGCGGCGGGCGGGCGCAGCGTCCTGGTCGAGGATGCGGAGCTCATCGGGGGCGGGATGACGCGCCTTGCGGTGAAGGGCGAGGGTTCGGCGGCGCGCCTGCGCACGGGGTCCGATGACGGCCTGGCGGGGCTGACGGCGAGGACGACGCGGCTGCGGCTGCTGCTGGAGGGCTCGTACGAGCACGCGCTGGCGGGCGGTGCGACGCTGACCCCGGCTCTGGAGGCGGGGGTGCGCCATGACGGCGGCGACGTTGCCGAAGGGGCGGGCCTCGAGGCCGGGGCGGGCGTGACCTGGCATGACCCGGCGGCGGGCCTGACGGCGGAGTTGCGCGCGCGGCTCCTGGCAGCGCATGAGGCGGACCGCGACGAATGGGGCGTGAGCGCGCTGGTGCGCCTCGACCCCGGAGCCGACGGGCGCGGGACGTTCCTCGCCTTCGGTCCCGCGCACGGGCGCACGGAGAGCGGCCTGGACCGGCTGTTCGACCACGGCCTGCCCGCGGCCGCATCAGGCGCGGCTTCGGAAGAGGCGGAGAGCCGTCTGGAGGCGGAGGTGGGCCACGGGTTCGGCCTTGCCGGTCCGGGGCCGCTGGCGGTGCTCACGCCCTGGGCGGGCCTCAGCCTCGCGGAGACGGGCGGGCGCACGCTGCGCCTCGGCGCGCGCTACCGCATGGGCGCGGGGCTCTCCCTCGGCCTCGAGGGCGCGCACCGGCCGGGCCCGGCTCCCGAAGACAGCCTCATGCTGCGCGGCGCGCTCCGCTGGTAGGAGAATGCCCGGTAATGGCGCCGCGTGTCCCGATCCTGCCGATGGCGGCCGGCCCCGGCGCAGGACAGGGGCCGCCGCCCCGGCCATGACAGTCCGCAGGAGGCCGCGCCGGGGCCGTATTCCATGTGTTGACTTCACCCCCCCCCCCGGTATTGGCAAGGACATTGCTCACCTGACCTTGAGGAGGGATCTCCATGACGACCCATTTCATCGGCAGCGAAGAGACGGTGGATCGATCCCGGGATACCGGGGCTAACCGATACGAGGCCAGGCGCGGGGACGGCGGAAGTCCCTACGAAGGCCCGATGAACGTCGTCGGAGGGGCAGGCCAGGACACCTTCATCGGACAGAAGGGCAATGACTGGTTCAAGGATTCCGGCGGCGGCAGCGATGCACACGGCGGTGGCGGGCGCGACTATCTCGAAGGCGGCAACGGACCGAACACCCTGCGCGGCGGCTGGGGCGACGACATCCTGGTCGGGAACCAGAAGGACCAGATCGCTGACCGCCTCTACGGCGGCTCCCACAACGACTTCCTGATTGCGGGCAAGCTCAAGGCGAGCAACCGGCAGGACGACGGCACCGGCGCGCTGACCGACGCGACGCTTGGCCGGGGGCCGATCTCCTACCAGGCCGGTGATCCGCAGGGAAGCCTCCTCCATGGCGGCCATGGGGGCGACCATTTCATCCTCAACCCCGACAGCTATGTCTATATCGAGGATTTCCGGCATTGGCACGACTACATCTACGTGACCGGGATCCGGGACGGGGCGGAGCTCACCATTGTCCACCACCCCGACGGCCACTACGGGAAGGCCCACTTCCGGATCATGCTCGGCAACAAGGTACTCGCCGAGCTCAAGTTCGAGGAGGAAGTCAATCCCGATGACGCCGAAGCCGTGATGGTGGCGAAAGGGAAGATTGACGAGTTCCTGGAGACCGCGAGCGGGGACTGGATCAACGGCGACCATAATGACAACACCATTCGGGGCACCGCGCATTCCGACCATATCTACGGCCACGGCGGCGAAGACACGCTCACGGGCGGCGCGGGAGACGACGCTCTCGTCGGCGGCCAAGGCAACGATGTCCTTCGCGGCGAGGACGGTGACGACAGGCTGATTGGTGGCCGCGGCAACGACACGCTTTGGGGCGGTGCGGGCATGGACTCGCTGGACGGCGACGGCGGCAACGACCTGCTCTACGGCGGCGGCGGCGACGACGGGCTTTACGGCGGGGATGGCCACGACCGGCTCGACGGCGGCGATGGCCGGGATGTGCTCTATGGCAATGCCGGCCGGGACATCTTCGTGATCAGCGAGGGCCGGAGCAGCGACGGGGCTGCTGACATCATCGGGGACTTCAATGTCAGGGAGGACTACATCCGGTTGCCGTTCAGCATCTCGTGGGACGATGTCCGGTTTGTCCGGAGCATCACGGACCCGAACGATGTGACCACGCACCTTGTCACTGGCACGGGCGACTCGCAGAAGGTGCTGGCCCGGTTCCAGGGCTTCGAGAATCTCACTGCCCGGCAGCTGCAGGAGCTCAAGAACAAGGTCGAGTTCATCTGGGACTTCGACCCGAACAAGGAGTATCCGGACCCGCAGGCCGGGAAGACGCTCACTGGCACGAACAGGAAGGACCTGCTCGTCGGCGACAGCGGCAACGACATCATCGAGGGTCTGGACGCGTTTGACGTGCTCTACGGGCGCGGCGGCGACGACAGGCTCTTCGGCGGCAATGGCAAGGACACGCTGTATGGCGGCAGCGGCAGCGACTCGCTGTTCGGGGATGGCAACAACGACATCCTCCACGGCGGCGCCGGCGGCGACACGCTGAACGGCGGGGACGGCAACGACCGGCTGTATGGCGAAGGCGGCGACGACATGCTGTATGGCGGCGCCGGCAGCGACAGGCTCCACGGCGGCGACGGCAACGACAGGATCCACCACGACCCGCGCCGCGACGACGAGGCGATGGACCGGCTTGTTGCGGAAGCGGCCGAATACCGGCCCGGCCCGCAGGCCGCGCGGGAAGGCATGGTGCTGAGCTTGTAAGGCGATGGTGAGACGAGCCTTCAGCCATGCATTGATGGAGAGCGGTGGCCGGTCTGGACGAAGTAAAGTTGCAGATTACTACAGAGTGTTGTGTAGATGACAGAAGAAAAACTCCCCTACGACATGGGCAACGCAGGCGACTTGCTCAAGCACGGCGTCCTGACCGAGTTTGTCCGCTGGCGGTTGGCCGCGGACCGAAGACGGCGGATTCGCTTCTTGGACCTGTTCGGAGGAGAACCGCAAAGCTCCGACACACCCGAAGAAATTATCCACCGCCTCCGCGCCTTGTCCGGAAGCGCTTTGCAAGAGGCGCAAACAGGAATTAGAGACCGGCTTTATTATGGCAGTGGCCAACTGGTCAGAATACTGGGGGAACTTGTCGATGATCGAGTTTCCGTCTTCGTTTCCGATCGTGACGAGATCCGTAGGCAACGGCTGCGGGCTGCCGGGCTATCGATGTTGGAAGAGGCGTTTCCTGGCTGCGGGTTAGAATGCGGATACGATGCCTATGAAGCATTCGGGAGAATTTTGGGCCGGACCGAACCTGAGGACCTTATAATGATTGATCCGTTCGCGGATTTCCTTAAACCCGGCAAATCAGGAAACAACAAGGCGAAGGAGATTATTCCGAGAGTAGCAGAAATGACGAAAACTTCTACTGTTTTGCTATTTGTACTCAATTTGAACCCTTTCAATCATGTCGGACGAGAATTCGACCAAATTCTGGAAGAGCATCTTCCCGATGCGTGGATTATGACATGTCCGCCAATTCACGGTAGTAGAATAGCAGGTGAAAGCAAGTATTATGCTGATGTCGTGTTGGCTTCGCCATTCTTGAAGAAATCTTGCCACAAGGCATTGGAGCTGAAGGTCTGCCTCGAAGGCTTTGCAGGGAAATTAGCCGGCGCGCTATCATTTTCTGAACGTGGTGCGCGGATGCTAAAGCCGGAGGTCGTAAAGGGAACAATCTAGGAGCGGACTGAAACCATGTTGGTCGGAAAGGATAGATCAAGGGAAGAAACCTTAAAGCGAATCCTCGATTATCTTAACAAGAAGAAGATCCGGGCGACATACGGATCCGTAGCACCTTTGTTGAATACACATCCTCGTTCGGTAGGGAAATATCTTGGGGAGAGGAGACCATGTGCGTCTTGGGTTGTGAGGAAAAAGAACGGCAAGCCAACGGGTTATTCGGAGGCGGAAATGCATGAAAGCCTATTCGATAACCGGAAGGTCATATCCAGTGCCGATGAATTGTGTGAGGCGATGAGGAAACATTAAGGAAGAAAAGGATTTTGGAAGGAGTATTTTGTTGTAGCAGCAGGGGGTACCGGATTCGTTGTCGCCTTGTTTACCCTTCCGTTGTCGCTGGGCGCTTCACCGGATGAGATTGTTGCAGTTATTGTCGCTGCCGGTGTTGTGGCGTTACTGCTTGCGGTCTTCGGCGGCCGGGGGATGCTGGTCGCAGTCGTCGGCGCGTTGGTGTTTTTCCGCTGGCTGAACCGGCGGAGTCGGGGCGACTGACGGCGGGCGCGCCGCTCAGCCTTTTTCCGGCTCGCGCCAGCGGCGGACGGTGCCGAGGTCGATCTCGAACAGGTCGAGGGCGCGGCCGAGCGTGTGGTCGATCATCTCTTCCAGGCTCTGCGGGCGGGCGTAGAAGGCCGGGACCGGCGGCATCACCACGGCGCCGTTCTCGCTTGCCGCCGCCATGGCGCGCAGATGGCCCGTATGCAGCGGCGTTTCGCGCACCAGCAGCACCAGCCGGCGGCGTTCCTTCAGCGTCAGTGAGCAGGTTCGTCGTCGTGCCCCAGGCGATCTCCGAGAGCGACCGGACCGAGCAGGGCGCGACCACCATGCCGTGCGTGCGGAAGGAGCCGGAGGCTATGGCGCCGGCGATGTCGCGCGGGTTGTAAACACGGTCGGCGAGCGCCTTGACATCCGCCGCCTTGCGGTCGGTCTCATGCGCGAGCGTGACCTCTGCGGACGGCGTCATGACCAGATGGGTTTCGACGGCGCTTTCCGCCAGAAGCTCCAGCAGGCGGACGCCGTAAACGACGCCCGAGGCGCCGCTGATGCCGATGACGAGGCGGTTGGTCATGCCGATTGCAGCCTCGCCGATGCCGGCGGTTCCTGCAAGCCGGCGCGCGCCATGACGAAGGCCTGCGCCTCCGCCTGCGCGAGCATGACTTCGCCGAGATAGCGCGCCGCCGCCGCGCTCGCCTCCTCGGGCCCGAGCCCGCCGGCCGCCGCCAGCCGGCCGACGCCCTCCAGCATCGCCATGCTGGCGGCGTTGGCGGCGGTCTGCGTTGCGGTGAAGGCCTCGGCGAAGACGCCGGTGCGCATTTCCAGCAGGACCACCAGCAGGTTGATGCCGCAGGCGCCGCCGAGCATCCGGGTGAAGTTCACCAGCCCCGAGCCCTGCTGCACCTGGTCCGCGCGCAGCGCCCTCAGCGAGCCGGTGTTGAGCGAGGGGATGACGAAGGAGAGCCCGAAGCGGTTGATCATGATGAAGAGCGCAAAGGTCCAGCCGGTGGTTTGCCGTGGCGGTGGTGGCCGATCGTCGGATATGCTGCGCCGATGTCTGCCCGGACACCAAGCCCTTTCCCTCCGGAGCGGCCCGAGGCGGACCGTCAACCGGACCTGTTCGACGGATGCAGGCGGACTGATGTCCGCGGCCGGTCGGGGCATTTGGGCCGGCCTGCGGCCCCTGCGCTGGCGTCGCTCTGCGACGGCGAGCTGACCGGGCGGCTTGCAGATGCGGGGCCGGCGGATATTGACGCGCTCTGTGCGGAGGTCGTCGCGCGGTCGTTGCCGGCGGCGGTTCCGGCGCTGGAGGGGCTGTGGTGCCGGCTCCGCGGCTTCGGCATCAATCGGCCGCTGCGGGAACAGTGCGCCGTGCTGGAAACCCTGGCGCGGCTGGAGGATAGCGGGGCGCGCGCCGCGTTGAAGCGGATCGTCCTTTCGCCGGGCCTGCCGGCTTCATTGCTGCCGGTTGCGTTGCAATCCGCCGTCGGGGCGGGGCTGGTCCTGCCGGCCGCATTCGTTGCCGGGTTCCTCGACCATGACGATCCGGGAGTGCGCACGGCGGCCTTCGACCTCGCGTCCGGGGCGGGCGTGCCGGTGTCCCGGCTGCGGGAGGGGCTGTCCGACCGGGAACCGTCGATCCGCCGGGGAGCGGCGATGGCGCTGGCGCGCCGGGGCGATGCTTCGGGCCGGGACATGCTGACTGCCGAACTCGCCGCCGCGCCCTCGGACGGGATCGTCGAGGCGCTGGGCGCGATCGGCGATGACGAGGCGATCGTGGCGCTCGGACGCTGCGCCTTGCGCCATCCGGATGTCGCGCCGGTCGTGGTCGCCGTCCTGCGCGACCTGGGCGAGCCGCGCGCCGACAGGCTCGCCGCCCGCCTGGAAGCGGACCCCGCACGGTCGAACATGGAGCCGGCGCCGTGACAGTTCCTGCCGGCGGCGAGGCCGCGAACGGCAACGGGGCAGGCAGGGCGGCGCACGAGGCCGGGGTCACCCTCAGGCGCGCTGGCAGGCGGCGGCGTCCAGAAGGCGGGCCCACGGGTCATGACGAAGGCCGGGCGGGCCACGGGAGGCCAGGGACCGGCCAGCCCTCGCCGGGGCCTTGCCGGTCCGTCCCCATGGCCCGCGCCATCGCCTGCCCGACGCGTTCCGCGGCGGCCTCGATGTCGCGGTCGGCGATATGGGCGTAGCGCAGCGTCATGCGCACATCGGAATGGCCGAGCAGGCGGGAGACCACCGGGACGGGCACGCCGTTCATCACCGCATGGCTGGCCATGGTATGGCGCAGGTCGTGAAGGCGGACATCCCCGATGCCGGCTTCGTGTCTGACGCGGTACCAGAGCGGCAGGTCGGGGCTGCGCGGGCGGGCGGGGTCGCGCGGCGAGGGAAACACGAACGCGCTGCCCGTGCGCGGCTGCCGGTCGAGAATGGCCCGGGCCCGGCTGCCGAGCGGGACCGTCCTCGGTCCGGTCTTGGCATCGGTGAGCGCCAGCCCGTCCTCGCGGACTTCCGACCAGCCGAGGCCCGTGATCTCGCTTCTGCGGCAGCCGGTCAGCAGCAGGAGGCGGATAATGTCGGCCTGCCGCCGCGCACCCTGCCGGGTCTGCGCGTCCAGGGCGGCATGGAGGCGGACGAGTTCCTCCCGGGACAGGAACCGTGTGAGTGCCGGGCGGCGGTTCCTTCTTGTGTCCCTGGCCGGATTGACCTCGACATGACCGCAGGCGAGGGCGAAGTTCATGATCTGGTGAAGGAGGGTGAAAGCGCGGTTGGCGCCGCCGGGTGCGGTCCGGCTGTAGCGGTCGAACCACTGCCGGACATGGCCCGGCGCAATGCGGTCGAGCGGCTTCGGGCCGAATGCGGGAAGCAATTGTCGCCGGAGTATTCCGGACGCGGTTTGCTGGCCCGACGGCTTGTAGCGGTCGAAGTGTGCCTGCTTCCACGAACCCGCGACGAAATTCCGGAACAGCGGGGCCGCGCCGGGCGGCGCGGCTGTCTCCTCCGGCTGCGGGGCCGCCTGGCGCTCGAGAGCCTCCCGGCGGGCTTCGGCGGCGCTCTTCACGCCAACCGGGCCGAGCGAGACGCGCCTGGTGCGCCCGCCGCTGTCGAGCAGCAGCACCCAGCTGCGCCCGCCGGTGGGCCGCACCCGGACGCCGAGACCGGCGATGCGCGTGTCCCAGACCGTATATTCCCGCTCGCGGGGGCGGAGACGGGCGACGGCGGCGTCGGTGAGTTTCATCCGTTCCCGGCCCGCCATCAGTCTGCCTCCAGCACGGCGCCGACCGTCTCGGCTGCGTCCTGCACCATGGCGTCGGCGACATGGGTATATTTCAGCGTGGTTTCCGGCCTGCGGTGGCCCAGCAGCCGGCCGATGGCGAGCACCGTCACGCCCTGCCTGAGGGCAAGGCTCGCATGCGTATGGCGCAAATCGTGAAGGCGGGCGTCTTCGAGCGCCGCCTCGGCGCGGACCCTGCGCCAGAAGTGGTCCAGCCAGCTTCCGCTCCGGGGCCGGTCGCCCCGAGATGCGGGGAATATCCATCGCCCCTTCCGCTCGAGACGATCAAGCACCGTCCGGGCCGGCTCCGACAGCCAGACGGTTCTCGGCCCCGTCTTGGAATCGCGGAGAAACAGGCGGCCTTCGCGGTAATCGGACCATTGCAGGGTGAGGATCTCGCCCTTGCGGCAGCCGGTCAGCAGCAGCAGGCGGATGACGGCAACATGCTGCGGCCAGCGGGCCTCATGCGCCTTGAGCCGTGCGGACAGGCGGCGGATTTCCTCGTCCGGGAGGAACCGCTCGCGGCCCTTGCGGCGGTAGCGCCTGATGCCCCGGCAGGGGTTGGAACCCTCCGGGCGCAGGCCCATGGCCTCCGCCTCCCTCATGATGACGGACAGCACCGGCATCGACCGGTCCGCCGCCACCGGCGTCGCGCGCAGGCGGGCGAACCAGTTCCTTACCTCCAGCCGGTCGATGTCCGCGACTTGCCGTCCCGCGAAATGCGGCAGGATCTGGCAGCGAAGATAGCTGCGGTTGACAGCGAGCGTTCCGGCCTTCCAGAGGCGCGCATGGCGCTCGAACACGGTTTCGGCGACGGCCTCGAAGAGCGTCTCGTCCGGCGCAGGCGGCGCCTCCCCGCCGCGCCTGATGGCGGCAAGCATGTCCGCAGCCGCAGACCGCGCGTCCGTGACGCTCATCGACCCGGCGTCGCCGACGATCTTCCAGATGCGCACGCCGCGATGCTGGCAGTGGATGAAGAACTGCTTGCGGCCCGAGGGCGACACACGGACGCCGAACCCCCTCAGCCTGCCGTCGCGGACCTCGCGGACGGACCTGCGGGGCTTGAGCGCCTTCACGCGCGCCTCGGTAAGGGTAGTCTTCGCCATTGCGTTTCTCCCGGCTCCGGTTGCAGCCGGGGAACGGGCCCTTGCGACCCGCTTGCCCGACCGCTGCATTTCGGGAGAAAAAACGACGCTGCGTCAGATAGTTAGCACCCACCGGTGCGGGCGCGGTGTGGAAGAAGGTGAAGTCGTGGTTCGGCTACGGGCTTCACCTGATCGCCGACACGGACTACGAGGTTCCTGTGGCCTTCGAGGTGACGCGGGCGTCGGCGTCCGAGCCCGGGGCGCTGTCCGGGATGGTGGAGGAGTTGTTCGCCGGGGCGCCGGAGATGGCCGGGCGCTGCGCCACCTTCAGCGCCGACCGCGGTCTCGACAACGCCCGCCTGAAGGCGCGGTTGTGGGACAGGTGGCATATCCGCCCGCTGATCGACACGCGCCTGATGTGGCGGGTCGAGAAGAAGGAGCCGGGCCATGACCCGGCCCGGCCGATCACGCGACCGCTGTTCCCCGGGCGCGCCGACGTCATCGTTCATGACGAACGCGGCCGGGTGTCCTGCGTGTGCCCGCAGACCGGCGAGGTCCGCGCCATGGCCTTCCAGGGGTTCGAGGCCGGGCGCGGCGTCTGCGGCACGCTCAAATACCGCTGCCCCGCAGCCGCCTTCGGCTTCGAGTGCAAGGGACGCCGGGCCTGCCATCGGGCGGGTGGGGTGAAGTCCGGCGAATACGGCCGCATCCTGCGCGTCGACCTCGACAGCCATGACCGGCGTATCTTCACGCCCACGCCCTGGGGCAGCCCGTCGTGGCGGCGCGGATACAACCGGCGCACCGCCATGGAGCGGATCAACGCCCGCCTCGACCGCAGCTTCAACTTCGAGACCCACTACATCCGCGGACGCGCGAAGATGAAGACACGCCTCGGCATGGCGCTCGCGGTCATGATGGCCATGGCGCTTGCACAGGCCCGCGCCGGACGCGTCGCACGCATGCGCTCCCTGGTCGGCCCGGTGCCATACCTCGATACCGGCTGACCCCTCAGCCGGCTGCCGACAACGCTGACCCAACCCGCCGGACCCCGGCATACGGACACCCGCGACCGAGGGCCGGCGATGCTACCGGGCTGGGCCGCTCAAGCTCGAAAATCAACCGCAGCGACCGCCTCGAACGCCGGAACAAACAACATCACCACCCGGACCCAACGTCCCATCCGACCGGAAAAACCCCACAGCGCAAATTTCTCCATGAGAATTGCTGGCTGTACTTTCAGACGAAGATGCTACCATTCCCGAAGATGTCCAGTGCGAAGCACATACTTGAGATGTTACGCAGTCAGGCTGCAGGCGATGAGGATCGGTTTTTCACCGTCGCACTCCAAGCCGCCGCGTCCGAGGCTCGCCAAGGGCGTCGCAGTCTGGCGCAAGAGCTTCGGGAGGCCGTAGAGACTGCCCGTACCCGTTTTTCCGGTCAGGGGCAAACGATCGCTGTTCCGTTCGCTACGCCACGCGGCGAACTCGCCGGCCTCATAGAAGTACGCAGATCCTCGTATCGTCTTGACGACGTCGTGCTCAACACTTCGCTCCGGGGCCAACTCGATGGTCTGATTCGAGAACAGGTGCGCAGGGACTGGCTTCGTGAGCACGGGAAAACGCCCAGCCGACGACTTCTGTTCGTCGGGCCGCCGGGATCCGGAAAAACCATGACTGCAGAGGCACTAGCCAGCGCCTTGAAACTGCCGTTGTTCGTCATCTGCCTGGAGGCGCTCATTACGCGCTTCATGGGAGAGACGGCCGCGAAACTGCGTCTCGTATTCGATGAAACGGCGAAACGCCGCGGCGTCTATCTCTTCGACGAATTCGATGCCGTTGGCGGGCATCGCAGCGCATCCAACGATGTCGCCGAGATGCGCAGGGTCCTCAACTCGTTCCTGCAATTCATGGAAGAGCCGAACGCGACGGACAGCCTCATCGTCGGTGCGACCAATCATCCCGACCTTCTTGATCGGGCATTGCTTCGACGGTTTGATATGGTTCTGCCGTTCGAGATGCCGACCGACGATGAGATACGCGGGGTCATCAAGGCTTATCTCAGGCCCATGAAGTATCCAAATCTTGCTTGGAAACGGATCCTCGATGCGGGGCGCGGCCTGAGCCAGTCCGAACTTGCCTGCGCAGCGGAGAAAGCGGTGAAGACCGCGATACTGGATGAACGGGGCCGACTTACAACACGCGACGTTGTAGGTGCCCTTGATGAACGTCGGGAGATGCGCGAGGCTTTCACTGGCGCGCCGGGTTCGACCTGACAGTCCGTTTGAGAATAGAATCGAGGTTCGGCGCGGTGCCCATTTTTCTCGCTGCAGCATCTCCAAAGCCACGATTTCCGGCACTTTGGGCTTCTCGAGCGGACTGGAGTTATCCGTTGAAGGCATTCTCAAACGGTCTCTGAGTCGTGGCACCTCCTTACGACCTCCCGCACATTGATTTGTCGCGGCGGCTCCAAGTCGCGCCGTTTACGTCGGCTGCCTCAAATCCGATTGGCGCCGGCACGCCGCGCAGCCGTGAGGAGCATGGCGCGAAGCTCCGTGGGGAACTTGCCGTTTCCTATCGGGCATTCGATGCCGCAAGGCGCGAGGACCCGAGACTGGACCCACCGCAGGGCGCTTTTCTTGAAGTCGAGTTGAAGCGGGGGTCCCGTGTCGATGCAGTCGAACGAAAGGCCGATCGTATCAAGCCGGGAGCCGCCAAGCTCGATACGAACGAGAACAGGATCGTCGGTTTATATGTTCCCGATGAGTCGCGCAAGGCGTTCGAGGACATCCTTCGCGAATATCAGGAAGGCGAGCTTACCCCCAAGGGAAGAAAACCCCGGCGAAAGGATTTCGTCGATCCCATTGAGTCCATCCGTGCGGCTCGTCTTGAGACATTTTGGACTGACGATCCGTCGAAACTTCCGCAGCCGGGCCAGGAAATGTGGTGGGAAGTCTGGTGCGTTCGTGCGTTGGAAGACGAGCTTGAGCAGTTAATCGCCAGGCTCGGAGCGCGTGCGGCTGATCGCGAGCAACGCCTGTATTTTCCCGAACATGTTGTGCTGCCGGTTCTGACCGACAGGGCAACTATCGAACTGATGCTGTTCGCGCGCCTTTCGATTGTCGAGCTGCGGAGTGCAAGCGATAGCCCAGTCTTCTTTTTGGACGATATCGACCGTGATGAACAACGGGACGTCTGCGAGGAATTGTCAGAACGAACCGAATGGCCGGGCATGGATGTTCCGGCGGTCTGTCTTCTCGATACAGGGGTGAATCGTGCCCACATCTTGATCGAGCCTGCACTCGCGGAAGCGGATTTGGCCGCGGTGAAAGCCGAATGGGGGGTTGCCGACTCCCCGCATGGCCACGGCACCGGGATGGCGGGGCTTGCGCTGTTCGGAGATTTGACCCCACATCTGGCAGGTGCCGACATCCCATCCCTGACCCACCGTCTTGAGTCGGTCAAGATACTTCCGCCGAATGGGTTCGAGCCGACCGAAGAGCGATTCTACGGCGCGATTACAAAACAGGCTGTGGCATTACCGGAAACCGAGCAACCGGACCGTCGCAGGGTGTTTTGTATGGCGGTGACTAATGAGGACCGAACGGGCGAGCGACCAACGACTTGGAGTGCAGCGATCGACCAGGAAGCGGCCGGCGTGACCGAGACTGGTGACCAAGTGCCTCCGAGACTGTTTGTCGTCGCGGCGGGTAATGCGCCGGAGGAGATCGAAAGTCATCGGATAAGGGATGCAGACGAGCTCCCAATCGAGGACCCGGCCCAAGCTTGGAACGCCATAACGGTTGGCGGATATACTGATCGGGTCAATATCCAGGAACCGGTATTCGAGGGTTACTCGCCCTACGCCAAGGCAGGCGACATCAGCCCCTATACGCGAACATCAACCCAATGGCTTCAGGGCAAGACGCCGTTCAAGCCGGATATCGTTATGGAAGCAGGCAATCGTGTGATATCGCCCGCGGGAAGAGATGTGTATGACGCCGATTCGCTGGCACTTCTTTCAACCGGTCCGAACACCGATCAGAATCCGCTGGTCTCGTTTTGGGCGACGAGCGCAGCGACAGCGCAGGCAGCGCGTCTGGCTGCACGGCTGATGGCCGAATTTCCGCATTATTGGCCGGAGACCGTACGAGCTTTGATGATCCACGGCGCGGAATGGACCCCCTTGATGACGGATGCCTTGCAGGCGGCCGGTAGCAAGAGCGCTGCCTATCTCTTGCTGAGGCGATACGGCCACGGAGTTCCGACGTTCGAGCGTGCTGCAGCGTCAGCGAGAAATCACCTGGCATTGATTTCCCAAGCAGAAATTCAGCCATACCGTCGAAGCGGAAAGGGCATGAACGAATGCCACTTCTATTCGTTGCCTTGGCCTCGGGAGGCCTTGGAAAGTCTGGGTGAGCAGGACATCACGTTGAAAATCACGCTGTCGTATTTTGTCGAGCCTAACCCGGGTTCGTCCGCCTCATTCGATCCCTATCGCTATCAGTCCTTTGGGCTACGCTTCGACCTGAAGCGCCGATCAGAGGCGCCCAACGATTTCGCAAAGCGGCTGAACAAGCAGGCATGGGAGCACTCGGATGATCGACCTTCTACAGATCCCGACGGTGACCGGTGGCTGTTCGGCGCGCAATCGATGTCGGCGGGGTCGCTGCACAGCGATCAATGGACGGGGCCCGCAGTCAATTTGCTCTCGCGGAACATCATCTGCGTCAAACCGGTCGGAGGCTGGTGGAAGGACCGCGCGAAGGCCGATGTCCGAGGACAGAAAGCGCGCTATTCGCTTGTGCTCTCCTTGCGGTGCGCGGACAGCGAGGTTGATCTCTACACGCCTATCTCAGCCATGATTGAGACGAGAGCCGACATTGAAGCTATCGCCATTCCGACAGGCGCACCATGATCGGCAATCTAGGGTAAGGTCGGCGCCTAGTGGCCTTTCCTGCTGCTTTTCACGATCTCTAATCCTAAATCCGGCAGTTGACGGGCTTGATCGCTGTCTCGGGGCGGTGTGAACAGTCGGATTTGGGCGTGGATTTCAGCCTGTCGGCGCGGTCCTGGGTGGCGGCAGCCATGGTTGACGCCCCGGTTCGCGGCCATGGAGGTATTTCCTGAGCGCCTCGGCGAGGATCCGGCGCCAGCGATCCCCGGCGCTCAACTGCTCCGCAGTTTGCATCAGCGACCGGAAGAAGCCGGCGATCCGGCGCAGCGCCGCCATCACCGTCTTGCGACGCCCGTGATGGGAGGTCACCGTCAGCCGGGTCTGGCCGGCGTGGTGGGTCTGGCGGGCAACCCCGTGCAGGAGCAGCGGCCGGCTGGTGATCGCCTCGCGGTGATGGTCGGGGTCGGCGAGGCGCACGAACAGGCTCCACCAGTTGTAGATGAGCGCGATCAGCCGGGCCATGTGCCGGCAGCGCGTCAGGTCGCGCGTGGTGAAGCCGCCCCAACCCCACTGGTTCTTCAACTCGTCGAAGCCGTTCTCCGCGTCCGCCCGGTCGCGGTAGAGCTGGGCCAGCGAGCGTATCTCCAGGTCCAGCGAGGTCGCCAGCACCGCGAACTCCCACACCCCGGTGCCGGGCTGCGCCTCGGTCCAGAACAGCTCGCCCCGGGCCTTGTCGCCACGCGTCAGCGCCAGCGTCGCAGGAAGCCGCCGGCGCAGCACCACAACCCGGCGCGTCCGGCTCCAGCCGTGCAGACGCAGATCGGCCCCGATCCCCGACCAGCCCTGGCCCGCATCCTCCCAGCCGTCCCGCGCCATCAGCCGCCCGGCAAGCCGGCGCGCCCCCTTCGTCAGGCGCAGCTTGAACAGATAGTCCGGACCCGCAGCCTCGCACGACGCCATGTTGGCCTCGCTGCCCCGGTCCTTGTCGCCCCGCACCAGACGCGGCCAGCGATCCCGCCCAAGACGGTCGAGCAGGGCCCACAAGGACGGGGCCGCGCGCCTCGAATGGTGATGGTTGCCCGGCGCCACCTCGACATCAAGAACAAGCCGCGTGCCCGCCATCAGGAACGCATGGCAGGCATGCGAGGGGCGGCCCGGCTTCTTCGGGTTGTAGCTCACAACCGCCCCCTCCTGACGACCGTAAAGCGCCTTGATCGTCGTGTCGCAGTCCAGAACCCACGGCTCCCTCAGCAGCGGACGGACCACCTCGTCCAGATGGCCCTGAAGCCACGATGTGCCGACATCCGCACCGATCCGCTCCAGACCGCGCCGCACCGAATCCTCGCTCGCAACCTTGTCCATTCCCAACAGCGCAGGGTTCACTCCGTCGCCGCGCAGCGACGTGATGTGCGCATAGCGAGACTGCCCCGCCAGAACCGACAGAAGAACCGTCCCCGGGACATCCTGCTTCGACGGCGCGTTCGGGCTCGTGTACCGCAGCGGGCAGTCCGCAACCAAAGCGTCAAAGCGACCGCTCACCTTCAGATACTCCGCGAAAAACGCCAGATGGCCCAGCGGCGTCACCGCCGCATCAGGGTCCCATTCCACATGAACCGCGCCGCCGAAGGTGTCCACCTTCACCGACGCTCGGGCGACATCCCGCACAGCGCCAGGACAGTCACCCACAGGGTGAGCCTCTTCGGCCCCTGAAAAGCCGCTCATACCCGAAGACTACAAGGGATTGGGCAAGGCCACGCCATCCTCAAATGCCGGATTTAGGTTCAGTGTTGCGCCGCCCGCCATTCGGCCATCGTGCGCCCGCCCTTGCTGCGATTGCAACCGGAGCAAAGCAGTTGAAGGTTGTCGGCATGGTCCGTCCCGCCCTGCGACCGGGGCAGAATGTGGTCCACCTCCATGACGCGGAACGGGAAATGCGTCCCGCACCCGACGCATACGCCCTCTTGCTCGCCGTAGAGCCGATGGCGGTGCGTCCGGTAGTTCGGAAGCTCCCCCAAGTCCGTGCGCGCTGGCGGGCCGTCCGGCGTGATTGCGCCGCCGAACAGCCCGCCGGGCCGGTCCGCCTCGATTCGTTCATTCACCAGCTTCACGGCGAGCGGTGACAGGTCTATGCCGGCCCACTGGCGCGACAGGCGGTCCGCCGCGACCAGGGCCGTTGCACAACCGCAGAACGGGTCAAGCACCAGGTCGCCGGGTTTGGTGGAAGCCTTCAAGATACGGTCAAGCAGCGCCAGCGGCTTCTGCGTCGGATAACCCGTCCGCTCTTTCGCACGCGGATTGATGGGCGGAATGTCGGCCCAAAGATCGGGCGCGGCCTGTCCCGGCATTTCGTCGAGATACCGCTTGAGTTGCGGAATCGGACTGTCCGTGTAGATGCGCCCTTCTGCGTCAAGCTGCTCGATTTTCTTCTGCGTCATGCGCCATGCTTTGGTCACGCCGTGGAATTCATAGACTGGTCCACGCCCGCCCGGCGGATTCAGATTTTCGAGACGATACCGCCGCCCGTCCGGGTCGCGGTGCGTGAATTTCGTCCTGATATATTCAGCCGAATAGGGCAGGCGAACAGGATTGAATGTCTCGCCGCTTGAGTAGAAGAGAATGCGGTCTGTGATCGCGCCAAACCGCTTTGCGTCGGCATGAAAGTTGAACCGTTTCCAGACAATCTCGTTGCGGAAAGCCGCTCGCCCGAAGATGCCGTCCATGAGCAGCTTGAGGTAGTGGCTCGCCGTGGGGTCGCAGTGCAGATAGATGCTCCCCGTGGGCTTGAGCAGGCGGCGCATTTCGATGAGGCGCACGGCCATCATGATGAGATACGCCTGCATGGACTTGCCGTGCGCTTGCCGTGCCGCCTCTATGACGGCATAGGCGGCCGGGCTGCGGTCCGCCAGTTCGCCATGCTCATGGACATCTATGAGGTCAAGCGTCCAAGCGTCCCTGAACGCCGCGCCTGCCGCCTGACTGCCTATCGGCGCTTCATAGGTCCGGTTCGAGTTGAACGGCGGGTCCAGATAGATGAGGTCGACGCATTCCGAATTCATGCCGCGAAGCACCGACAGGTTGTCGCTCGTCCAGACAGTGCCGGACGCGAAATTCGGGTCAGTCATCGCCGAACAGCAGATCGCCGATAGCCTTCTGGCGCTCTTGTTCCGTCATGCGACTAAATCCCGGTAGCGGATGCGGCGACCACCGATGCCGCGCACAAGCGCGTCCATGCGGTCAATGGTGTCCACTCCGCAGTTGCCTTCGTTGAGGCGCATGGAAGCCTCGTTGACATAGCGGGGAAGGTGCTTGAACGAGACATGATGCCAAGTGCCGGTTATCGACCGCTTGAGCAGCGCCCATACGCTCTCGATGCCGTTGGTATGGACCGCCCCGCGAACCCATTCCTTCGCACTGTGATTGACCGCTTCATGCTTGAAGGTCAGCCGGTTGTAGATGGCCGACTCGTCCGTATAGACCGCCGCGCCCGGCTGCACCGTCTCGGTCGCAAACTCGGTTGCCGTCTTCCCGTCCGCGTTCTCTACCGGCTTGACGACGGTCTTGCCGCCCCGCGCCCGTGCGCCCATGACGGCCGCTTTCCCGACCGTCCCGCGCCCGGTGTCCGCCAATGCCTTCCGCTTGGCGTTGGACATATTCGCCCGCTTACCGCCAATATAGACCTCGTCCATTTCCACGACGCCATCCAGCATGAAGTCACCGGAGGCGCAAGCCTCCCGGATGCGGTGAAGCATATACCAAGCGGTCCGATACTGGACGCCAAGCTCCTTCGAGAGCTGCATGGCGGAAATACCCTTGCGGGCCGTCATGACGCTGTAAATGGCGATGATCCAGTTCTGCAATGGCGTCTTGGTCGCGTGCATGATTGTCCCGGTCGTAACCCGGAAGTGCTTCCGGCACTCCCCGCACCAGTAGGTATGAGGCTTGCTGGGAGGCTTGCTGGCGCGCGGCTCCCTGATCTTGTCGCAGGCTCCGCAATGGGCGCAAACCGGCTCGCCGTTCCTGCGCACGCGCTCAAGCCACGCGATGCAGGTTTCCTGATCCGGGAACATCCGCAGAAGCTGCGGAATGCTTATCGTCTCGGCTGTTCCCTTGGCTTTCGGCGGCGTCTCTCCGCTCTATGCGGATTTATATATTCCCTTTCGGAACAGGCGTCAAGCACTTTCTGCGGATTTTGCTACCCAAGTCCCCATCTCTCCGCCGACTCATCGTCCGTCCCGAGCGCCTTGATCTGGGCGGCGCGGGCGTCTTTGGCGGCCCTGTCGAAGAGCGTTTCCCTGTCCGATCCGGCGAGTTCCTCCTGCTTCAGGTACGCCAGCAGGTGGACGCCGCGGAAGGTTCTCTCGATCAGCTCGACCAATTCCGGCGTCAGGCCGCCGCCATGGAGATGGAGATCGTCGGCCGCGGCGCGCGCGGCGGCCCTGCGCACGAACGAGCCAGGAGTGATTCCGGCCTTCTCGGCGGCCTCGACCACGGCATCCCACTCGTTTTTCGTGAACCGGATCGAGCGCTGGAAGCTCCTGTTTGCCATCGTCACCTCCCATGTTCGAGCCCGAACCTGCGTCGCCGCGCACTCCGTTGTCGGGCGGTTTCGGACGGCTACGGAGCTGTTTCCCGGTTCATTGGCCTACCTGCCCGTGGGCGGCAATTCCGTGTTTCCTCCGTCCCTGGCCACAATGCGCACGCAATGTGGACGGTATTCTATGAGCATACATGGCGAACACGGTAGAAACACATACAATGATTCCAGAGGCTTGTCCGTAACACAAAGCGCACTACAGGTTCCCATCATACCGCAGGCCCCGTCTGGCGCCTTGCGGCACCGGGAGGGTTCTCCAGGCCACGCATGCGCCGACTGCGCCCCTGGCGCGTCGGGTGTGACGGTAAAACTCCGAACGGAGTCGAGATCGGGCGAGGTTGCCCTGCACACCACCATCGCCTGAAACGCCAGCGTCACAAGGGAATGGAGCCGTCGCGGCGATTGAGCGAGACGACCAATCCGCGATCTTCGGGCGCGTTCCGCGTTGTCGTCCGGTCGCAGAGGTAACAGAACGCGGCGCGGCGTGCAAACGGCGGAGGGCAGTCTTCACACATGGCGCACCGGAGCCGGCGGCGTTACCTCGGCGGCACGGGCGCCGCCGCACATGTTCCGCGGAGCCGAAGGACGCCGCGCACATGTTACCGCGATGCAAGCGTGCTCGACGAAAGCGGGGCTGTTCAGGGTGATCGCGTGCTGCTCACACATTACCGCAGACGCAGACGGGGATGGCGCACCCGTTACCGCGGCGTCAGCCGCGCGGGTGCGGTGACGGTTACGATAGCCGTTGCGATCGGAGGCGCCGACGGCGGCGCCTGCACGACTGCGGGCATCGGTGCGAAGCACAGTGTCGTGCCGGTCCGGCAGCAGCGCCGGCAGTGGGCGGGTCAGCAGTGCCGGCGGCCCTGCGCCGGGCTCGGCGCAGCCCGCGATGCACCATGCGAAGCATGGTGCAGCGGCGCGTGACGCGGCAGCCCCGGACCGCAGTCCGGGGCAGGCTCCGCACGAACGCGGCGCGAAGCGCGCGCGAGGTGTCGGCGGCGCAGCGCGACGGGTGTGCGCATACGGAGACGGACCGCGCCGCCGCCGGAGCGGAGACGACGCGGCCCGTGGGTGCTGCGTGTCAGGCGGGGCAGCGCATGACCGGGATGCCGAGGCTGCGGGCCTTGTCGACGAGGTTGTCGGTGATGCCGGAGCCGGGGAAGGCGATGACGCCCCTGGGCAGGAGGTTGAGCAGTTCGTCGTTGCGGCGGAAGGGTGCGGCGCGACCGTGCCTGTCCCAGTCGGGCTTGCAGACGACCTGGTGGACGCCGTTGCGCTCTGCCCAGCGCGCCGCGATCTTCTCGACGCCGGGACCGCCGCCGTGGACGAGGACGAGGTCGGCATACCTGGCGCGGGCCTGGTCGAGCCTGGCGATCACCGCGGCCGGGTCGGCGACGTCCTTGCCGCCGGCGATGGCGACGAGGGTGCCCTGCGGCAGGTGCGCCATGGTCGCGCGGTCCTTGCGGGCACGGACGAAGTCGCGGGCGTCGATGGCGGCGCTGGTGAGCGTGCCGGTCTGGCTGGCGTGGCTGCCGCGCCGGGGCCGCCATGTGTCGCCGGTGACGGTGCGGTAGGCTTCGGCGGCTTCGTCGCGCAAGGTCTCGAAGGCGTCGCGGCGTGCGGTGAGGCACTGTGCGCGGTCGGTCACGAGTTCCAGTTCGAGGGACCTGATCTCGGAGCCGTCCTGTGTGCGCTGGAGGTCCTGGAGTTCGGGGGTGAGCCTGTCGGCGGCGCGGTCGAGGCGCTGTGTCTGGGCGTGGAGCATGTTGACGAAGCCCCAGAGGAGGTGTTCGCGTTCGTCTGCCATCTGGTATCCGTCCGGCGCGACGCCCCGGCTGAGGATGCGGAAGGCTTCGGTGACGGCGGTGATGGCCTCGTCCTGGTCCCAGATCTCGCGGGTATCGAACTCGTCGCGCTCGGGGGTTGCGCCGAAAAGAGCGGCGTTGTCGCAGACGATCGCGGTTGCGGACTGCGCTGCGGTCTCGATATCGAAGATCATGTCGTTTTCCTTTCGGTTTTCACGTTCGGGGCCGATCCCCGTTGTGATGTCCTGTCGGGGCACGCGCGCGCAGCAGAAGCACCCGGGCGTAGAAGCTCTTGGGCGGAGTGGTGCGGAAAGTCGGCGATGGTGCGGAAGATCGCCCTGCGATCTTCACGGTCGTCGACTTTCACGGTCCGCCCGTAGAGCTTCTTGCCCGGGCCGCAAGGAGCGGAGCGACCGGAGGACCCCGCAGGGGTTGCTGTCGCGAGCCCGTGTGACACGATTGGAGATCACAGCGGGGTGGCGTATTTCTCTCGCCCTGCACGGACCCCATCGGCGGTTCGGCCGGCACGGCGCCGGAGCGGGGGGCGCCGTTGCCCGCCCTTGCGTCAACTCCACAGGGGATGGGAGAGGACCAGGCGCCCGGCGACCTCGCGGATGCGGGTGCGGTCGTGGAGATACACCGGCCCGCGCGGGTCCTCGTCGAGATGTATGGCGAACACCCTGCGCCCCGGCCGGATGCTGTCGTCGAAGGCGTGGACGTCGCCGACATGGTCGCCGTCCCGGTAGATGCGGGATTCGTCGGGGGCGATGCGGCGGAAGGAGATGTTGCTCATCGGGTTCTCCGGGTAGCGTGACGGGTGCGCGAGCGGGCTCCCTCTCCTCCTCGCGCGGTTCACCCGCTTTCCAGCCTCGCTCCCACTCCGTATGCGCCGCGGCGAGACTCGAACCTGCCTGCATGAAGAAAGGGCCGACGCGCGAGGCGCCGGCCCTGTGGGGAGGGAAGAACGGGAAGCTCTAGAACGGGATATGGTCCCCGTCCATCGGGTCGCCGCCGGCCGGCGCGGCGCCGCCCGCCGCGTCCGGGCCGGGCTGCGCGGCGTTGCCGTTCGCCTTGTCGAGGAACTGGACGCGCCCGCCGGGGACCAGCAGGATCTCGGTCGAGAAGCGGTCGCCGTCCTCGCCCGGCTTCGACCAGCGCCGGGTCTGGAGCTTGCCGTCGACGTAGACCAGCCGGCCCTTTGTGGCGTGCCTGGCGAGCATGTCGATCAGCCCGTCCTGGAAGGTCACGACCCGGTGCCACTCGGTCCTGTCGATCCGCTCGCCGCTGCCGTTCCGTTCGATGTAGCTCTCGTCGGTGGCAACGCTCAGATTGGCCACGCGGCCGCCGTTTTGCAGGTGGTTGATGGTGACGTCCGCGCCGAGGCGGCCGATGATCTGCGCCTTGTTCAGTCCGAAGCTCATTGCGATACTCCTTCAGGTTCGTGTTCATGACGATGGGTTGCGAACGACCGGGACCGGGGTCACTCCCCCGAACCCCCGCCCGTTCAATCTCTTCAGGCCCTCCTCTACCCCTGACCGCCCGGAGAGAACGACGACGCCGGTTCCGGGAAGAGGCTCGCGAAGCCGTGTTCCGGACAGGCCGCGCCCCTGTCGGGGCAGCGGATGGCGCGCTCGTCCCCGGCGATCTCGCGGACGGTGCGACGGTCGACGCCGAGTTCGGCGAGCAAGTCGCAGCCGAGCGGAAGGTCGAGGGATGTATCGGGATGAAACATGGGCGGGGTCTCCTTTGCCGTTGCCCTGCCCGGCGACCTGTGCCGGACATCGATCCGGCATCGGCGGGGAGTCCTCTCCTCCGCCCTGCCGGACACTCGCCCGGCAGGCGCTTCACCCTAAATCCGGCATTTGACGGGCTTGATCGCTGTCTCGGGGTAGTGTGAACGGCCGGATTTGGGCGTGGATTTCAGCACGCGGTCGCGGCCCTGGGTGGCGGCAGCCAGGGTTGACGCCCCGGTTCGCGGCCATGGAGGTATTTCCTGAGCGCCTCGGCGAGGATGCGGCGCCAGCGATCCCCGGCGCTCAACTGCTCCGCAGTTTGCGTCAGCGACCGGAAGAAGCCGGCGATCCGGCGCAGCGCCGCCATCACCGTCTTGCGACGCCCGTGATGGGAGGTCACCGTCAGCCGGGTCTGGCCGGCGTGGTGGGTCTGGCGGGCAACCCCGTGCAGGAGCAGCGGCCGGCTGGTGATCGCCTCGCGGTGATGGTCGGGGTCGGCGAGGCGCACGAACAGGCTCCACCAGTTGCAGATGAGCGCGACCAGCCGGGCCATGTGCCGGCAGCGCGTCAGGTCGCGCGTGGTGAAGCCGCCCCAGCCCCACTGGTTCTTCAACTCGTCGAAGCCGTTCTCCGCGTCCGCCCGGTCGCGGTAGAGCCGGGCCAGCGAGCGTATCTCCAGGTCCAGCGAGGTCGCCAGCACCGCGAACTCCCACACCCCGGTGCCGGGCTGCGCCCCGGTCCGGAACAGCTCGCCCCGGGCCTTGTCGCCACGCGTCAGCGCCAGCGTCGCAGGAAGCCGCCGGCGCAGCACCACAACCCGGCGCGTCCGGCTCCAGCCCTGCAGACGCAGATCGGCCCCGATCCCCGACCAGCCCTGGCCCGCATCCTCCCAGCCGTCCCGCGCCATCAGCCGCCCGGCAAGCCGGCGCGCCCCCTTCGTCAGGCGCAGCTTGAACAGATAGTCCGGACCCGCAGCCTCGCACGACGCCATGTTGGCCTCGCTGCCCCAGTCCTTGTCGCCCCGCACCAGACGCGGCCAGCGATCCCGCCCAAGACGGTCGAGCAACGCCCACAAGGACGGCGCCGCGCGCCTCGAATGGTGATGGTTGCCCGGCGCCACCTCGACATCAAGAACAAGCCGCGTGCCCGCCATCAGGAACGCATGGCAGGCATGCGAGGGGCGGCCCGGCTTCTTCGGGTTGTAGCTCACAACCGCTCCCTCCTGACGACCGTAAAGCGCCTTGATCGTCGTGTCGCAGTCCAGAACCCACGGCTCCCTCAGCAGCGGACGGACCACCTCGTCCAGATGGCCCTGAAGCCACGATGTGCCGGCCTCCGCACCGATCCGCTCCAGACCGCGCCGCACCGAATCCTCGCTCGCAACCTTGTCCATACCCAGCAGCGCAGGGTTCACCCCGTCGCCGCGCAGCGACGTGATGTGCGCATACCGCGATTGCCCCGCCAGAACCGACAGAAGAACCGTCCCCAGGACATCCCGCTTCGACGGCGCGTTCGGGCTCGTGTACCGCAGCGGGCAGTCCGCAACCAAAGCGTCAAAGCGACCGCTCACCTTCAGCTATTCCGCGAAAAACGCCAGATGGCCCAGCGGCGTTACCGCCGCATCAGGGTCCCATTCCACATGAACCGCGCCGCCGAAGGTGTCCACCTTCACCGACGCTCGGGCGACATCCCGCACAGCGCCAGGATAATCACCCACAGGGTGAGCCTCTTCGGCCCCTGAAAAGCCGCTCATATCCGCAGACTACAAGGGATTCGGCAAGGCCACGCCATCCTCAAATGCCGGATTTAGGTTCACTCCTCTCCACGACACAGGGACGGCGCGGCGGATCGCGGCCAGGCGAGCGCCGCCATCGCCGCCCGGGACAGCATGTCAGGTCCAGGCGGTGAAGGAGGCGGTGACGGGGGCGTCGGCGACGATCTCGACGCGGTTGCGGTCGAGCTTCCCGAAGGCGAGGCAGAGGGCGACATCGGCCGGATCGTCGAACGGGCCGTGCTCGCGGCCGGTCTCCAGTTCGATCACGGTCCAGACCGGCTCGTGGACCGGGATGCCCCTGAAATGCGCCGACCCTTGATACGACCTCTCGGCACAGTTCGCACAGCGCGCCGCCCCCTGTGACGGCGCCCCGCAGGCCGTGCACAGGCCGGCGGCCCGGCGTCGGGCGTACAACTGCCGGGAGCGTGCGTTCTTGCGCTCCGGTTTCCGGCTGGCCTTTTCGATGGCGGCGCAGGGGCCACAGCGCGAGAGGCCGTCGAAGGCCGGCTGCCCGCAGCGTGTGCAACGGCCCCCGGTCCTGCGTTCGTCATATTGCCGCCGTTCCGCCGCCTGCCTCTTGTCCCGGCAGGGCTGGCAGGTGGTTCCACCCTTGACGGGGGGCTGCCTGCCGCAGCGGATGCAGAGGCCGGCCTCGGCCCTTGCCTTCTGGCGGCGCCTGCTCTTGAGGCGGGCGGCCTTGCGTTTTGCCTCCGCATTGGCGCCGCCATAGGGCAGCCCGGCAGCCTTGCAGGCGGCGTAGCGGGCGCGGTCGTCGGCGCGGCGTTTCTCCAGGCACGGCTCGCACGACGCGCGGCCCTCCACGGCCGGCGCATTGCCGCACCGGATGCAGAGCCCGGCGTCGCGGCGCATTTCAGCCTCGCGGCGGGACCGGTCGCGCTCTTGGGCGCGGGCCTTGTCGGGGTCTCTCCGGGGGAGGCCGGCGGTGCGCAGCCTTGCGTCCCTGGCCCGGCTCGCCCGGTTCCGCTTCTTGCCGCAGGACGCGCACAGGGTCCGTGCGGGCGCGGGTTCGCGCTTGCCGCACCCGATACACTTGTCGCGCGCGCGCCGGGCCCCGATGTCCTGCTGCTCGCACATGGGAGCGTTCTCCTTGCCGTGGGGAAAACGGAAGAGGGACGCCCGGCCGACCCGGCCGGGCCGGCGGGACGTCCTTCGGGAAAGCGCTCAGCCGCGCTGCTTGCGGTCGCACAGGAGGCCCGCCGCAACCGAACCCCAGGCCTGTTTCCCGCCACGGGTGCGAAGGCCGGTGCAGATGATGATCTCGGTGCGCTCCGGGCGCATCGCCTCGGCTTCCTTGCGCGAGACCACGGTGCGCCCGACCTTGCGCCGCCCCTTCGCGTTCTCCTCGCCGTCCCGGACCGGACGAATGTCGCCGCAGGCCAGGGCGCGGAACCGCTCGACCACGAAGCGGTCGTCGCCGTCGAGGCCGCCGCCGAAATAGTGGACCAGAAACGTGCTCGCCGTATTGCCGGGCATCGCCATCCTTGCTGCCGTCATGCTGCCGTCTCCATCGTGCCGTGGTGAAACCCGGCGGCAGCGCCCCGCCCTCCGAAGCGCCGACCGCCGCCCCGCTCACGGCCAGACCTTCCCTCCTGCCGGCGCGGAGCGGGGGAGGCGGTGTTCCCGGCGTCGGGCGGCAGGCCGGCGGCACGGGTGACGGGTAGCTGGAAAGCGCCCCGGCCATGGCCACACCGGCACGTTCGGGCTGCAATCGACCAGCGCACACGCGACGCGCTCACTGGCGACAGGAAAAACCGCGGAGGTGGGGCAACGCGCAGGAAGGACGGCGCGCCCGGGTGGCGAGACGGGAAAGCGCGGCGGGAGCCGGTCGGGCGCATTCGCCCTGCCCGCCGACCTCGACCGCTCGCTCCGCCATCTCGACGACGCGGACCTCGACCGGCCGGTCGAAGCGGCGACAGCCGAGGCCCGCAGGCGCGGGCGGCAGGCCGGCAAGACGGCTGGAGGAAGGGTGCACGCCAGGCCCGCGCCGGTGACGCAGGGGCAGGAAAAGCCGATCCTCGCCGCCTTCGAGGCCGGCCTCAGGCCGGCGGCGATCGCGCGGGAGGTAAGGAACTGGTTCGCCAGCCTGCGCGCTGCCGGTGGCGGCGGACCGCTCCATGCCGGTGCTGTCCGTCATCATGAGGGAGGCGGAGGCCATGGGCCTGCGCCCGGAAGGGTCCAACCCCTGCCGGGGGATCAGGCGCTACCGCCGCAAGGGCCGTGAGCGGTTCCTCCCGGACGAGGAAATCCACCGCCTGTCCGGGAGGCTCAAGGCGCATGAGGCCCGCTGGCCGCAGCATGTCGCCGTCATCCGCCTGCTGCTGCTGACCGGCTGCCGCAAGGGCGAGATCCTCACCCTGCAATGGTCCGACTACCGCGAAGGCCGCCTGTTCCTGCGCGATTCCAAGACGGAACCCCGGACAGTCTGGCTGTCGGAGCCGGCCCGGACGGTGCTTGATCGTCTCGAGCGGAAGGGGCGGTGGATATTCCCGGCATCGAGGGGCGACCGGCCCCGGAGCGGAAGCTGGCTGTTCCACTTCTGGAACCGGGTCCGCGCCGAGGCGGACCTGGAGGACGCCCGCCTTCACGACCTGCGCCATACGCATGCGAGCCTTGCCCTCAGGCAGGGCGAGACGGTGCTCGCCATCGGCCGGCTGCTGGGCCACCGCAGGCCGGAAACCACGCTGAAATATACCCATGTCGCCGACGCCATGGTGCAGGACGCCGCCGAGACCGTCGGCGCGGCGCTGGTGGGGGATTGAGCGATGGCGGGCCGGGAACGGATGAAACTCACCGACGCCGCCGTCGCCCGTTTCCGCCCCCGCGAGTGGGAATATACGGTCCGGGACACGCGCATCGCCGGTCTCGGCGTCCGGGTGCGGCCCACCGGCGGGCGCAGCTGGGTGCTGCTGCTCGACAGCGGCGGGCGCACGAAGCGCGTCTCGCTCGGTCCGGTCGGGGTGAAAAGCCTGGAAGAGGTTCACAGGGAATGCCATGCCCGCAAGGCGAACCCCGAGCCCGAGGTGGAAACCGCGCGGGCGCGGCCGGTCCCGCTGTTCCGGGATTTCGTCGCCGGTCCATGGAAGGAGGCCCACTTCGACCGCTACAAGCCGTCGGGCCAGCAAACCGCGTCCGGGATACTCCGGCGACAATTGCTTCCCGCATTCGGCCCGAAGCCGCTCGACCGCATTGCGCCGGGCCATGTCCGGCAATGGTTCGACCGTTACAGCCGGACCGCGCCGGGCGGCGCCAACCGCGCTTTCGCCCTCCTTCACCAGATCATGAACTTCGCCCTCGCCTGCGGTCATGTCGAGGTCAATCCGGCCAGGGACACAAGAAGGAACCGCCGCCCGGCGCTCACGCGGTTCCTGTCCCGGGAGGAACTCGCACGCCTCCATGCCGCCCTGGACGCGCAGACCCGGAAGAGCGCGCGGCAGCAGGCCGACATTATCCGCCTCCTGCTGCTGACCGGCTGCCGCAGAAGCGAGATCACGGGCCTCGGCTGGTCGGAAGTCCGCGAGGACGGGCTGGCGCTCACCGATGCCAAGACCGGACCGAGGACCATTCCGCTCGGCAGCGGCGCGCGGGCCATTCTCGACCGGCAGCCGCGCACGGGCAGCGCGTTCGTGTTCCCCTCGCCGCGACCCCGCCCGCCCGCGCAGCCCCGACCTGCCGCTCTGGTACCGCGTCAGACGCGAAGCCGGCATCGGGGATGTCCGCCTTCATGATCTCCGGCATACCATGGCCAGCCATGCGGTGATGAACGGCGTGCCTGTCCCGGTGGTCTCCCGCCTGCTCGGGCATTCCAGTGCGAGGATGACGCTGCGCTACGCCCATCTCGCCGACCGCGACATCGAAGCCGCCGCGGAACGCGTCGGGCAGGCCATGAGCGCCGTGCTGGAGGCTTGATGCACGACCCGGCCCGATGCTGCCGCTATCGGCGTGTCCGGTCAGAACTGTCGCACGAAGGAGAGTTCGGCGCGGTTGCGGTCGTAGTCGAGGGCCTGGGCGTTGGTATCGCGCTCCTCGCGGATGAGCGAGAGGCGGGTATCCGTTCGGGTTCCGGGGGATGAGGATTGGGTTATCCGCTTGTCGGCATTTTCACACCGGGGCGACGGTTGTGCTTCTACCGATTGAGGGTGCGTTGCCAGTCTTTTCGCAGTGTGCGGAGCCAGATGTCCTTTTTCGGCTGGTCTCGTTTGTTGTGCCTGTCGTAGCGTCCCCGGCCCTGGGTGGTCCCGACGCGGGTCCAGCCCGATGCGCGGTATACGGCACCGGTGTAGCGGGGCGTTTCGACGAAGGTCTCGATGAGCACCGGCGTGATGTTGTAGCGCCCGGTCCAGTCGATGGGCAGGCGGCGGCGCACGATGGCGAGGATGTGCGAGCCGAGGTTGGGGATCTCGATCCAGGGCAGGATCAGGAAGCGCGGGTTGTCGACGACGAGAGGAAGGTTCTTTTCGCGCAGTTCGGGCGTCCATCCGATGAAGCGGTCGCGCGGGGCGAGCTTCCATGCGGCGGTGGAGAAGCCGAGCATGGCGACGGGCCAGCCGTTGCGGTCGTGGACGGCATAGCGCATCTGGGCGCCGACCAGTGTCTTGTGTCCGAGATAGTGGTAGCGGGCGATGAACTCGTTCCAGAGCCTGCCTTCGCGGGTGCTGTGCACGACGGTGCGGAAGTCGAGCGGGCGGACCTCGTCGAGGGTCGTGGGCGCCGGGAACAGCGGCGGTTCGGTGTCGGGTCCGAACTGGACCGGCCTGGGCCGGTGCTGCCGCCCCCTCGGCGGCGGCAGCTCGATGAGCCCGTCCTTGTGCATGGCGAGCATGGCGACACGGGCCATCATGTCCTTCAGTCCGCCGTCGGGCTTGAGCCAGCCGATGCGCCGGCAGAACTCGATCGACAGGGCGCGGCGGGAGAGCGGGGCGGGATCGGCGATCAGGGCACGCAGCAGCGCCATTTCATCTTCGGTGAAGTCGCGCCCGTAATAGCGACACTCGACCGCGCCGGTCATCCCGCCGCCGCGAGTTCGCGCCGGCGCGCCTCGCTCATCGACCACGGCAGCCAGGGCGAGAGGTCTTCCGGCGGCTCGCCGCCGTTCTCCGCGCACGCGGTCAGCCATTCACCGAGCCAGCGCCGGACGTCGATGCCGTTGATCGCCAGCGTGCCGGCCACCGAGTACATCGTTGCCGTGAACCCGGCGCCTTTCTCGCTGTCGGAGCCGAACGAGAGCCGTCGCCCGATGACCGCGAAGCGCAGGGAGAGTTCGCCGCGGTTGTTGTCCATGGGCACGAACGGCTTGTCGACGAAGACGCACAGCCCCTCGCGGTGCTTGAGGAGCGAGCGCAGCGGCCTGGCCCTGCGCGCCCTGTCCGTCAGCCCGGCCAGTTCCGCTTCGGCGGCCGCGAACAGCTCGTCGACCGCCTTCTTCAGCCTGGCGTGCGCGACGTCGAACGCCGGCGTCTGGCGTTCGAGAGGGTGAGCGGGGTCGTAATGCTCCAGCCGCGCCTCGTTGAGCCGGTAGATCTCCGCGATCCGCTCGATCCATCTCTGGCACCAGCGCCTGAGCCGCACCCGCCCGGCCGCGCCGTCGATGAACGAGCGCCTTTGGTGCGCCCAGCACCATTGCAGGATCACCTTGCCGGCGAGTTCGCGGGCCAGCTTTCTGTAGGCGCTGAACCGGTCGCAGACCAGAACCACGATGCCCTGTGTCGAACCGAACAGCTTCATCGCGACCTCGGCGCTGCGCGAGGGATCGATGTGGTAATAGACCGCGTCCGGGCTCACCGAGGTCCACAGCCAGGCGCGGCTCGACCGGCCTTTCTCGCGCCAGGCCTGAACGCGCCAGGATGTTTCGTCGGCATGGCGCAGGGCCGCGGTGTTCTGGTGCGCAAGGATCGCCTCGGCCAGCGGCTCGAACAGCGGCACGAAGCGCTTGATGCTGTCGGCCAGGGTGCCCGGCGAGATCGTCAGCCCCATGTCGGCCAGCCAGGCCGCGACCCGATGCAGCGGCCGGCAGCAGACGAACCGTTCGTAGAGCATGCACGTCCAGACGCTGATCCCGTAAGGCGTGGTCTCGAACAGTCGCACCGCCGGCGGCGCGGTCACCTCCCGCGGCGCGGAGGCGCAGTCGCAAGCCCGGCGCCAGCGCGACCGGACGATGGTGCGCTCGCAGGCCTCGACATCGATCTCGAAGAGGGTGGTGCGCCGCTCGCCGTTGGCGACATAGGGCTTGCCGCAACGCGGGCAGATCCGCGCATCTTCCGGCGGGTCGCGCGTCTCCTTCTTCTTCCTGAGCCCGGGGCGCCGGGTGCGGCCGTGCCCGGCGGTGCCGCGCTGCTGGCCGCGCTCGCGCCCGGTGCCCGGCTTCTTCTGCCGCTCGCTCCTGCTGCCGTAGAGCGCCTTCGACAGGACGCTGCGGGTCGAGCGCAGCTTGTCGAGGTCGCCTTCCAGCTTCTCGACCCGCGCGGCCAGCGCGGCATTCTCGCCCTTCAGATCCCGCACCTCGGCGCGCAGCCCGGCATTCTTCTCCCGCAGCGACCCGATCAGCTCCGTGGCCCGCACGACCGCCGCCCGCAGCCGGTCGTTGCGCGCGCGCAGCCACGCGATCGTGCCCTCCCCGGCCTTCACCAGCCGCCTGGCCGCGGCGAGATGCCGGTCGAACCGCCTGCGCAGAGATTCGGCCACGCGCTCGCCCTCGCGGTGTACCTTCGCGAGCCGCGAGCGCTCCCGGTCGATGTCCTGCTTCAACCAGTTGATCTCGTCCCGGTGGCGCGCCTCGACCCGCTCCCGGTGCTCGTGAGACCGGCGCAACGAGAGGTAAAGACCGGCGATCTCGTCGTCCTGATACTCGACCCTGCGCTCCAACGCCTTCATGGCCCGCGACGCGGTCCTGGTTACGGCCAACTTGAGCTTGAACCGGCAAGTCTCAAGCTGCCTCTCCAGAGAACGCACGCGCGTACAGGCGTCCCTCTCCGACCAGCGCAGTTCCTCGCGGCGCAACTCCGCCACGCGTGCGCGACCCCGTTCCTCCTCGATCCGCGCCTCTGCCTCTTCAAGCACAGACGCCCAGTCGAGCGGCTCGCACGCCGGCATCACCATGGGAGGCGACCACAAGGTGTCGCCCCCCTCGGCCAGCGTCAGGTCGGTGCAGAAATCCGCGTCGAAAACCGCCATGCGCGAGACCGTAGCGCATGCGCGAAGTAGTTACCAGTCAGAAAATCCGTGGAGGCATACGATCCCCCGGAACCCGAACGGATACAGAGGCGGGGGCTGAAGCCGAGCACGGTGACGGCGCGGTTGTGCACGGAGAGCGAGAGGCTGCGCGTCTCGTCCCGGCGCGGCCTGCGGTCGATGGTATTGTGGGCGAAGCCCTGTCCCCGGTATGCGGCGCGCTGCAGGGAGGCGCGCAGGCCGAGGGTGAAGCCGGCCGGCAGCGCGAGCGTCGCGCCGAGGCCGGCCCGGGGTCCGCGGTTGCGCCAGTGTCCGGCATTGGCGCGGGTCCAGTTGTATCCGGCATGGCCGCCGAGGCGCAGGATCGGCAGGGCGGCCCAGCTTGCGCCGAGCATCGCATCGCCTACCGGGCCGTCGAGATGGTTGCAGCCGCGGCAGTTGCGCCGGGTGGCGCTGGCGTGGGCGAACAGGGCGAGGCGCGGCGTCAGGCGGTGCGCGCCTTCCAGCCGGACGCCGAAGCGGTCGGTCTCGGGCCGCCCGGCGGTCCACTGCCGGTCCACCACCGCCAGCAGGCTCGCCTCCGTGCTCCCGTCGATCAGCCGGCGCGGGCCGATATGGGCCGAGAGCGAATGGCGGTCGAACGCCCCGCCCTTGTATTCCCGCGCGCTGGCGTCCGCCCCGGCGCGCAGCCGCAGGGCCGGCGAAAGCGGAACCTGGTATTCGCCGCCGCCCCACAGCGAGACGCCGATGCCCGACTTGCGCGACACGTCGCCGTCGAGGGTGAAGGGCAGGCGCCCTAACGGCGTGTCGAGAAAGATCGTGCGCTCTCCCGATGCGGCGTTGAGGTTGCTGTCGGGCGCCACCGCCAGGCCGAAATGCGCCTCCCAGCGCCGCCGCGCGCGCATGATGTCGAGAAAGCGCCGGATGTTGGCGGCCACCGCCGGCGGCGGCGTCCCCGCCAGCACCTGTTCGAAATGCCGCCGCGCCAGGCTGTCCTCCTCCTTCAGGAAGAAGGCGTGCGCGAGTTCGAGGCGCACCCGCACCAGGTCCGGGCGGTCCACCAGGATGGCCCGGAACGCCGCAATCGCCTCGTCGAGCTTCCCGTCGCGGGCGTCCCGGTCCGCGGCGGCCTGCGCGGCGGCAAGCGCCTCCATGCCCGCCCGGAACCGCTCGCCGGTCGCGTCCTGGCCGTGGGCCGCGGCGGCGAACAGATACAGCCCGGCCGCAATGACGAGAGCGGGTATGCGCATGAAAACCCCTGTCCGTGCAAAGGGAACCTCCGGCCGCCCGGAGGGCGCCGGAGGAAAGAAGGCCCCGGCCGCGCGAAGCGGCCGGGGCCCGGGAACGCGGATGTTCCGGGAGCAGGCTACTCCGCCGTCTCCGTCTTCATCCTCGTTGCGAAGGCGCCGGCAGCGTGCCCGTTCGAGAAGTGGGCGTTGAAGTCGCCGATCACGCCGACCGGACGCTTCGTGTCGCTATCGCCATAGGGCTTAGCCTGCCACTCGCCGGCCTGAGGCACTTCGCCGCCGACAGAGTCGGAACCCTGGGCAACGCCCCTGCTGCCCGGGCTGCCGACAATCTCGAGGTTGTCATTCTTCTTCTCCGTGAGCGTAACGCTCCAGTCCTCGTCGACGGCATTCCCCATGAAGTTGTCGATCTTTCCTCCCAGTGCTGGTGTTCCCGCCGCCCCGAACTTGGCGTTGAGCGTCACATCCGCCGTGAACTGTCCCGACTTTAGCCCCGTGACAGTGGGACCGGTGTAGGTCTTCAGCACCGACAGGCCCAGAGCCTTGCCCTCGTAGGTGGCGGTCTTGGCAAGCCCGGCGGTCTCGCTGACATCCCCGTCAGAGCCGGCGGGGCTGTGGGCGAAGAGAGTGATCCCGGTGGTGCTGCCGGTCTCATACAGCCCGTACCCGTAGCGGGCATAGACGCCATACGGCGTGTAGTAGGTGTTGCCCGCCTTCATCTGGTAGTAGCGCGTGCTGCCGGCGATATTTTCCCCGGCCTTCTGGAAATACAGCGAACCCATCAGATTGCCGCCGTCAACCTTACAGCTGCCCTGGCAATACAACGTCCCCTTGATCCCCTTGTAATACTGGTCGGCGAGTATGCCGGTGGCGGGGATTGGAGGAAACGTCGTCAGGGCCGTTCCATCCGAGCCGGTGAGTACGGAAAGGGGCATCCCGGCAAGGGGCAGGACATCGACATCCATGATGTTGTTGCCGAAGGCCTTCTTGACCAGGTTCCCCGCTCCGGCGATCTGCTCCCAGGTCATGGCGTCTCCCGGGAGTCCGCGCAGGTCATACTCGACGTAGGCCTTGGAGCGGCCGGTATCGGTGGCGGTGGTGTCGTCCGATGGGTCAGGGGCGACGGGCTCCGTCAGTAGTATCGCATCCAGGAGCGGCCTCCGCAGGAGCCGAGTCTCGACCTTGGCATGGCCTTCGTTGCCGCCATCTCCTCCATAGGGCTGCAGCATGTAGAGAACCCGCCGCGCGTTGTTGCCGCTCATGGCGGCACTAGCGGGGGTTTCGCCGGCGAGGCCCTTGATCTTCGCCTCGGTATCGACCTTCGCGGCATAGCCGTTGACCGTTGTCTGGTACCCCTCGATGAGCTTGATCTGCGCTTCCACGTCCTTGATCCGCTGACCGACCACCTCCTTCTGCGACGCGAGGCCGGGCGTGCCGGCCGGCACGGCGTTCAGGTCCGTCTGCGCCTTCCTGGCCGCCGTCAGCGCCGCCTTGGCGTCCGCCAGCGCCTTGTCGGCCGCCGCCTTCGCGGCCATCACGGCCGCGGCGTTGGTCCGGACCACCGAGCTTTCGCCTCCGGTGGTGTAGATGTCATATGCGTTCGCCAACTTGGCCGCGTCAAGCTGCATCTTGGCCGTTTTCACGGCATCCTCCGCCGCCTTCTTGGCCGCCGTGGCGGCGGCGACGTAAGACTGCGCCTTTTCGACCGGCGTCATCTCCATTTGCTGGTCGCCCATCACAGCCGGCTTTTTGGACCCGCCGCCTCCGCAGGCTGCGAGCGCCAGGCCCGCAGCGGCCATCGCCGCCAGAGCCACATGTTTCATGGTTCTCATCGAACCCTTCTCCTTTTTTCTTTCAAGCCCGGACAGACCGGGCAAACCGTTTGAACCGTTCCTTCGTCGCGCGAACCGCAGGTCAGAAGCTCAGCGTGATGCCGGTCACGAAACCGGCGCCCTCGACATTGCTGCCGGCGGCATTGCTGCCGGTGCTGGGCGCAGGCTTGCCTCTTTCCGCCGACGGCACGCCGAAATCGTGCTTGCCGGGCATCGTGCCACGGTCCCTCTCGGCCATGAACAGCGAGCTTCTCCAGGCAATGCCCGGCGCCAGCATGTAGCTCGCCGAAAACAGGCCGCCCGACTGCTCCGTGCCGTCGTCGGCCTCGGTCATCGTGCCGCTCAGGCTCACCGCCAGCGCGCCTTCCGAATACATCACACCGGCGGCCACGACCTCGACATCATCCGAGGAGTCCGTCTTCATCCCGTCGTCCGCCGTGGCATAGGCGACATCGAAGCTGAACGCCCCCATGCCCACCCGCAGGCCGGCATTCGTGAAGGTGTAGTCGTCGTCGTCCATCTGGCTCTTCTGGTAGTGGCCCGCAGAGAACGCCAGGTTCATGTTGCCGAAATCGCCCTTGTAGTTGCCGGCGACCGACCAGGCGTCCATGTCGTTGTTCTTCACATTGCCGCCACGGCCTTCCTGCCCGGTGTTCGGGATGTAGCTCACGGCCATCTGCGCGCCGTTCACCCGCGGCGTGAAGTAGCTCACCAGGTTCCTGTCGCCGAGGCCGTGGCCCGCGGTCCCCAGGCCGGAGGGCCCGCACTCGTTGATGCCGTTGATCCATCTGCCCATGTCGCCGCAGAGCATGCCGAAACCGGCATCCCGCACGCCCATGTGGGTGAGAACCACCGCGCTGTCCTCGGCTCCCAGCGTGATCTGACCGAACTCGCCGCCAACCGTCACCTGCGACTCGTCGATCATCGAACCCGACTGACTGTTGCCCTCGAGCTCCACCTTCACCGAGAAGGTCATGCCGTTGTCGGCGTCCAGCTTGCCCTTGAAGAAGATCTCGCTGTCCGACTGCTGGGCAACGCCGCCCTCTTTCATCGCGTCCGCCTCGTCGTCCACATCGACCATCCCGAACCACTGCTGCATGTAGCCGCCGACGCCCACGCTCAGCATCTCCGCCGCAGACGCAGGACCCGCCGCAAGCGCAAGACCCGAGGCCGCAAGAAGAACCTTGCCCGTGAAACCCCGCGCTCGGCATCCGCCATGCAGCCTGCCGTCCCCCGGCCATGCCGGGCCATGTCTTGTCGTCATCGTCTCGTCTCCTTCAGGTGAAAGCCCGTCCGCAGCGCCCGTCGACCGCCGCACGCCGGAGAAGGCGCACGACGGGGCGGCAGGTCACCGGGGACGGGAGGTGAAGCCGCGGCCCCGGAAAGGCCGCGGCAGGAAGCGTGACGGGGAAAGCCGGGCCGCCCGCAAGGCGGTCATGCCGCAAGCGCGGCGGGCGCGCTCCCGCGCGCTGCCCGGCAACCTGTCCATCTGCACGCGCCCGGCGCTCCTCCGCAGAGGACGCACGGGCGGGAAAGACAACAATCAGGCGGGAGCCGCTCTCCCGATGGCGAACCGGCTGACCGGCGCCAAAAGCCCGCATATGAAAGACATGAAGAGGCGCGAGGCGTATTCTACACTGTGTTCGAGCCGCTGAAGTCACGTCCGGGTATACTCGCCGCTGAGATTGCCCAAAACCTAACCCGGCGCACGACACCGCACAAGCTCCCGGACCAACCCCCACGCCGATTTCACCGACATGTTGCATCCATGCCACAGTCAGCCGCCGACGGGCCCCCGCAAACCGGGCCCGCGGCGCCCATCGACGACCGGCAGGCGCGGCTTTCTCCACCGGCGTGCAATGGAACGCAATGGAGCGTCCGCTGCCGCGTCTTCCCCACTCCAGGCCCGCCGCCGCCGCCAGCGGCGCATCGACAAATGCGCGCCCATTTCCCGCCGGCGGCGCCATCACCGCGCGCTGGCACCGCCCTTCTTCTCCGCCGCTCATGGACGCCGGACGCCCCCAAACGTCCATTGCCGGGCGGGTCGGCCACTCCGTATCATGAAAACAGGTGCCGGCCGCGCGGGCGGGACTTCGGGGTTGTACGGGGCTGCCTACCGGTCACGATCCGCAAGACGGGCGCCGCAGATGGCGAGTATCGGACGCCTCGGGAGCAGTGCTTTGGCGGGGAGGGGTCTTTGTGCGCCCGATCCCCAACCATTTTCACGGCAAACGACGGTCACATTCCGCGAATGGGATAATTGGCATCCTGCAGAGCGTGGCGGATCGCGGTGAGTCTGTGCCCTTGGGCGATCCACGACAACAATCGTAGCGCCTTCACCAGGTTGTTCTTGCCCGAAGCATTGGCGTCCGCAAGCATGGTGAGCGGCGCGAGCGGCGGGGAGGGAGGCGCGGTCTCGACCAGCGCCGAAGGGGCTCCGCGCAAGGTCAAGCTCGCCCCGGTCAAGGGCTTCCGCAAGCGCGAGATCGCGCGCGGCGCCAAACGCTGGCTGGCCCCGGGGACGGAGGTCGTCACCGATGCCCTGCACTGCTGGAACGCCCTCGACGGCATCGCCGCAAGCCACAGCGCCATCCGCACCGGCTCAGGCCGCCGGGCCGCCCGCATGGCCCCCTTCAAATGGGTCAACACGACCCTCGGCAACATCAAGAGCGCCATCGCCGGAACCTACCGAAAGCTCGGTCCCGACCATGCCGAACGCTACCTCGCCAGCTTTGCCTGGCGATACAACCGACGATACCAACTCAACTCCATGATCCCACGCTTCATTCACAGCGCCGTCAGAACACAACCCATCCCATATCAACTACTCATTGCAGGATGATCCTTCACCCTAAATCCGGCATTTGACGGGCTTGATCGCTGTCTCGGGGTAGTGTGAACGGCCGGATTTGGGCGTGGATTTCAGCACGCGGTCGCGGCCCTGGGTGGCGGCAGCCAGGGTTGACGCCCCGGTTCGCGGCCATGGAGGTATTTCCTGAGCGCCTCGGCGAGGATGCGGCGCCAGCGATCCCCGGCGCTCAACTGCTCCGCAGTTTGCGTCAGCGACCGGAAGAAGCCGGCGATCCGGCGCAGCGCCGCCATCACCGTCTTGCGACGCCCGTGATGGGAGGTCACCGTCAGCCGGGTCTGGCCGGCGTGGTGGGTCTGGCGGGCGACGCCGTGCAGGAGCAGCGGCCGGCTGGTGATCGCCTCGCGGTGATGGTCGGGGTCGGCGAGGCGCACGAACAGGCTCCACCAGTTGTAGATGAGCGCGACCAGCCGGGCCATGTGCCGGCAGCGCGTCAGGTCGCGCGTGGTGAAGCCGCCCCAACCCCACTGGTTCTTCAACTCGTCGAAGCCGTTCTCCGCGTCCGCCCGGTCGCGGTAGAGCCGGGCCAGCGAGCGTATCTCCAGGTCCAGCGAGGTCGCCAGCACCGCGAACTCCCATACCCCGGTGCCGGGCTGCGCCCCGGTCCGGAACAGCTCGCCCCGGGCCTTGTCGCCACGCGTCAACGCCAGCGTCGCAGGAAGCCGCCGGCGCAGCACCACAACCCGGCGCGTCCGGCTCCAGCCCTGCAGACGCAGATCGGCCCCGATCCCCGACCAGCCCTGGCCCGCATCCTCCCAGCCGTCCCGCGCCATCAGCCGCTCGGCAAGCCGGCGCGCCCCCTTCGTCAGGCGCAGCTTGAACAGATAGTCCGGACCCGCAGCCTCGCACGACGCCATGTTGGCCTCGCTGCCCCAGTCCTTGTCGCCCCGCACCAGACGCGGCCAGCGATCCCGCCCAAGACGGTCGAGCAACGCCCACAAGGACGGCGCCGCGCGCCTCGAATGGTGATGGTTGCCCGGCGCCACCTCGACATCAAGAACAAGCCGCGTGCCCGCCATCAGGAACGCATGGCAGGCATGCGAGGGGCGGCCCGGCTTCTTCGGGTTGTAGCTCACAACCGCTCCCTCCTGACGACCGTAAAGCGCCTTGATCGTCGTGTCGCAGTCCAGAACCCACGGCTCCCTCAGCAGCGGACGGACCACCTCGTCCAGATGGCCCTGAAGCCACGATGTGCCTTCATCCGCACCGAGCCGCTCCAGACCGCGCCGCACCGAATCCTCGCTCGCAACCTTGTCCATACCCAGCAGCGCAGGGTTCACCCCGTCGCCGCGCAGCGACGTGATGTGCGCATAGCGGGACTGCCCCGCCAGAACCGACAGAAGAACCGTCCCCAGGACATCCCGCTTCGACGGCGCGTTCGGGCTCGTGTACCGCAGCGGGCAGTCCGCAACCAAAGCGTCAAAGCGACCGCTCACCTTCAGCTATTCCGCGAAAAACGCCAGATGGCCCAGCGGCGTCACCGCCGCATCAGGGTCCCATTCCACATGAACCGCGCCGCCGAAGGTGTCCACCTTCACGAACGCTCGGGCGACATCCCGCACAGCGCCAGGATAATCACCCACAGGGTGAGCCTCTTCGGCCCCTGAAAAGCCGCTCATATCCGCAGACTACAAGGGATTCGGCAAGGCCACGCCATCCTCAAATGCCGGATTTAGGTTCACCTGTTTTCATGATACGGAGTGGCCGACCCGCCCGGCAATGGACGTTTGGGGGCGTCCGGCGTCCATGAGCGGCGGAGAAGAAGGGCGGTGCCAGCGCGCGGTGATGGCGCCGCCGGCGGGAAATGGGCGCGCATTTGTCGATGCGCCGCTGGCGGCGGCGGCGGGCCTGGAGTGGGGAAGACGCGGCAGCGGACGCTCCATTGCGTTCCATTGCACGCCGGTGGAGAAAGCCGCGCCTGCCGGTCGTCGATGGGCGCCGCGGGCCCGGTTTGCGGGGGCCCGTCGGCGGCTGACTGTGGCATGGATGCAACATGTCGGTGAAATCGGCGTGGGGGTTGGTCCGGGAGCTTGTGCGGTGTCGTGCGCCGGGTTAGGTTCAGACTTCCTGACCTCGTGACGATGTTTGTTGCGGGCGGCGTTCTGGGAACTTTTTGAGTTCGGTTCATTTTTCGTCTGTTTCGGCTGATTTTCGCTGGCTGCCGTGTCCAGGTTCGGGTATTTTAATTTGACACTGGATACGAGATTTCAACCATGTCGATTACCCTTCCCCTGAGCCCTCCGGAGGCGGTTCCGATCGGCAGCAGTTGTTTCGCCATTCTGATTTCGGACGACAGCTTCACCTACTTCTCCAACCTCGTTCCCTTTGACAGCCACGCCGCCGATGACCGCGCGGCCATGCTGTTGCGGATCGGCCGCCTGGCTGCGATCAGCGCGGTCTCGCGGCAGGATCTGGCCGACGCTTTCGGTGTCTCGCGTGCAACGGTCCAGCGCGCACGACGGCGCTACCTGGCCGAGGGCGAAGCGGAGTTTCTGAAGCCCCGGCGCGGTCGGGGACCTTCGGTGTTCACGCCGGAGCTGGCGGAGAAAGCGACGGCGTTGCTGGAAGGGGGCCTGAGCGGCTCTGCGGTGGCCCGAGTTCTCGGCGTGTCAGCGCCGTCGGTCAACAAGTGGCGGCGGCAGGGGGTGATCGGCAACGCGGAGGCGTGTCGGGAGCGCGGCAGCGCGGCAGTGGCGGTGCCGCCTGACGCGGGTGGGGCGCCCGAGGGCAGTGTCGATGACGAGAGTGCCGGTGCCGCCGGGCCGGCGACGGCAGCGGGGCTGGAGGCGCAGACGGATCGCAGCGCGCGCGACCGGCGGGACCGGCAGGCGCCGATGGGGCGCGCGACTTGCGATGTCCGGGCTCGGGTGTTGGCCAGCTGCGGGCAGGCGGGACCGGTCGAACCGCAGTTCACCGCCGCCGCCCGCGGCGTGCGCTTTGGCGGCGTTCTCGCCGCCCTGCCGGCCCTGCTGAAGGAAGGCCTGCTCTGCGAGACCGGCCTCCTGCCGTTGCTGTCGAAGGGCTACTACGGCCTGCCCACGATCCTGCTCTTCCTGGCCTTCATGACCCTGGCGCGGGTGCGCAACCCCGAGAGCCTGCGCTACCAGGCACCGGGCGAATGGGGTGCGGTTCTCGGTCTCGACCGCTGCCCCGAGGTCAAGACGCTACGGCGCAAGATCGGGCTCATGGCCAACGACGAAGCCAGCGTGCAGGCGTGGCAGCTCGCTCTTGCGAGACGCTGGCAGGAGGAGGAGCCCGAGCTCTGGGCGACGCTGGCCGTTGACGGGCACGTCAAGGTCTACGCCGGCCGCAAGGGGCGCCTGCCCAAACACTTCGTCTCGCGCGAGAAGCTGTGCCTGCCGGCGAGCACCAGCTACTGGATCAACGCCTTGGGCGGCAAGCCCCTGCTGTGCCTGCACAAGCCGCTGGACCCGAAGATGGTCGCCGCGATCGAATCCGACGTGGTGCCGGCGTTGCAGGCGCTCGGGATCGTCGACGCCGGGGCAGCGGACCTGACCGCCGGGCAGCCCGGCCAGCCCGTGCTCACACTGGTCTTCGACCGCGAGGGCTGGAGCCCGGAGCTGTTTCGCCGGCTGGCCAGGCGCGGCATTGCCTGCCTGACCTGGCACAAGAACTTCAGGGGCGGGGACTGGCCGGCCGAGGACTTCAGTGCGATGATCGTTCCCATTCACGGACCCGCGGCGAACGCCAGCGCCACCATGCTGCTGGCCGAGAAGCCGGTGACGTTGAAGAACGGCTTCAGGGTGCGCCAGATCCGCCGCCTGCTCGACAACGGCCGTCAGGTTCCGCTGGTCACCACCGATCCGCACAAGCCGGTGGCGGAGGCCGCAGGCGCCTTGTTCTCGCGCTGGTCGCAGGAAAACTTCTTCAAATACATGCGCGACGAGTTCAATCTCGACGCCCTGCCGACCCACGAGATCGAGCCTCTCGCTGCCGATACCATGGTCGTCAGCCCGCTGCGGCGGGCCTACGACAAGGCAATCCGCCGCCTCGACCACCAGCTTGGCCGCCTGCGCAACCGCATCGCCGACGCCGCCCACAGGAAGCAGCCGACGGGCGAACTCAAGAGGGAACTCAGGGACCTCGAGGGCGGCCGTGAGATTGTCATACCACCGGCCACAGATAAGAACCGATTAGCCTCTCTCGGCGGAGATTACCTCTTGCAGTAGGAGGCCTCGGCTCAGGGGGCGAGCTGCGGAGGGAGGATCTGCTATCGGTTCCAATCAACGACCGTTGGTATCAGATCCAGCCGCAGGGAGGTGCCCACGCACTGCCGGGCCGGCGACCTCGACGAAGCCGGACAGCTCAATGCCTTGCCCTCACGCGAGCGCCTCCTACTCGACATCATCCGCATGATCGCCTACCGCGCTGAAACCCGCTTGATGCTTCCCGTCATGCAGGCGCAGGGCCACAAGCCCCACCCACGGAAACTGCTTCAGGCACTCTTCACCGCCGATGCCGACATCCTGCCGGACCCTGCCAACGGCGTCCTGCGGGTCCGCATTCTCGGCCTCGCAAATGACGCCTGCGACCGCCAGATCAAGCCTCTTCTGGCCGAACTCAACGCCACCGAAACGCACTTCCCCGGCAACCGTATGCGCATGGTCTACGAGGTCGGCATAACCCCAAAATCCGCGCGCACCGGTGCCAAACAAAATTAGCAGAGGTCAGGAAGTCTGAGGTTTTGGGCAATCTCAGCGGCGAGTATACCCGGACGTGACTTCAGCGGCTCGAACACGGTGTAGAACACGGTGTAGAATACGCCTCGCGCCTCTTCATGTCTTTCACATGCGGGCTTTTGGCGCCGGTCAGCCGGTTCGCCATCGGGAGAGCTTCTCCCGCCTGATTGTTGTCTTTCCCGCCTGTGCGTCCTCTGCGGAGGAGCGCCGGGCGCGTGCAGATGGACAGGTTGCCGGGCAGCGCGCGGGAGCGCGCCCGCCGCGCTTGCGGCATGACCGCCTTGCGGGCGGCCCGGCTTTCCCCGTCACGCTTTCTGCCGCGGCCTTTCCGGGGCCGCGGCTTCACCTCCCGTCCCCGGTGACCTGCCGCCCCGTCGTGCGCCTTCTCCGGCGTGCGGCGGTCGACGGGCGCTGCGGACGGGCTTTCACCTGAAGGAGACGAGACGATGACGACAACAAGACATGGCCCGGCATGGCCGGGGGACGGCAGGCAGCATGGCGGATGCCGTGCGCGGAGCTTCACGGGCAAGGTTCTTCTTGCGGCCTCGGGTCTTGCGCTTGCGGCGGGTCCTGCGTCTGCGGCGGAGATGCTGAGCGTGGGCGTCGGCGGCTACATGCAGCAGTGGTTCGGGATGGTCGATGTGGACGACGAGGCGGACGCGATGAAAGAGGGCGGCGTTGCCCAGCAGTCGGACAGCGAGATCTTCTTCAAGGGCAAGCTGGACGCCGACAACGGCATGACCTTCTCGATGAAGGTGGAGCTCGAGGGCAACAGTCAGTCGGGTTCGATGATCGACGAGTCGCAGGTGACGGTTGGCGGCGAGTTCGGTCAGATCACGCTGGGAGCCGAGGACAGCGCGGTGGTTCTCACCCACATGGGCGTGCGGGATGCCGGTTTCGGCATGCTCTGCGGCGACATGGGCAGATGGATCAACGGCATCAACGAGTGCGGGCCCTCCGGCCTGGGGACCGCGGGCCACGGCCTCGGCGACAAGAACCTGGTGAGCTACTTCACGCCGCGGGTGAACGGCGCGCAGATGGCCGTGAGCTACATCCCGAACACCGGGCAGGAAGGCCGTGGCGGCAATGTGAAGAACAACGACATGGACGCCTGGTCGGTCGCCGGCAACTACAAGGGCGATTTCGGCAACATGAACCTGGCGTTCTCTGCGGGCCACTACCAGAAGAGCCAGATGGACGACGACGACTACACCTTCTCGAATGCCGGCCTGCGGGTGGGCATGGGGGCGTTCAGCTTCGATGTCGCCTATGCCACGGCGGACGACGGGATGAAGACGGACTCCTCGGATGATGTCGAGGTCGTGGCCGCCGGGGTGATGTATTCGGAGGGCGCGCTGGCGGTGAGCCTGAGCGGCACGATGACCGAGGCCGACGACGGCACGGAGCAGTCGGGCGGCCTGTTTTCGGCGAGCTACATGCTGGCGCCGGGCATTGCCTGGAGAAGCTCGCTGTTCATGGCCGAGAGGGACCGCGGCACGATGCCCGGCAAGCACGATTTCGGCGTGCCGGCGGCGGAAAGAGGCAAGCCTGCGCCCAGCACCGGCAAAAATGCCGCCGGCAGCAACGTCGAGGGCGCCGGGTTCGTGACCGGCATCACGCTGAGCTTCTGACCTGCGTTTCGCGCGGCGAAGGAACGGTTCAAACGGTTTGCCCGGTTTGTCCGGGCTTGAGAGAAGGAAGGAGAAGGGTTCGATGGGAACCATGAGACATGTGGCTCTGGCGGCGATGGCCGCTGCGGGCCTGGCGCTCGCGGGCTGCGGAGGCGGTGGCGGGAAGAAGGCGGCCGCGCCGATGGACGGCGACCAGCAGATGGAGATGACGGACGTCCAGAAGGCGCAGGCGGCCTACGACGCCGCCGCGGCAGCCGAGACGGCGGCGATGGCGGCCAGGAAGGAAGCGGAAGCTCAGCTGGCCGCGGTCAAGAAGGCGGTCGAGCCGCCCCAATTCTCTCGGCAAATGTACATCACCGGAGGCGACAGTTCGGTGGTCCGGACCAACGCCGCGCTCGTGAAAGACGCGAAGGCGGCGGCCGACAAGGCGCTGGCGGACGCCAAGGCGGCGCTGAAGGCGGCCGAGAAGGCGCAGACGGACCTGAACGCCCTGTCGGCCGGCACGACCGGCCTTGCGGCGCAGAAGAAGGTGGTCACGGGTCAGATCGAAACAGTGAAAGCGGAGATCAAGGCCATCGAGAAGACCCTGACCGGGGCCGGCACGATCGGAGACTATTTCTCGAGGGTCGATACCGAGGCGGAAATCAAGGACCGCGCCGGCGAAACCCTCGCTACAGCTGGCTTCGACAACCTTAATTCGTCAAGGCCCGCGAGGCGGATGCTTGCTGTCTTGTCGCCTGCGGAAACAGCTCGTACCGGCACCCGCGCCGGCGGTTACGATGGCGTATCCACGAGTATGTGGCTTCACAGGCCGTCAAATCTCTACAAAGACGGTGGGAACAGTACTCCGCCGACGAAGGTCATCGCCACCGGGACTAACGCCGATCGGAGATCCCTGTTCTATCACAAGTATGACGACGGCGAACTTCCGGCCGGCGTCATGACCTGGGAGCAGATTGCCGCCAAGGATGGGATGCTCGTGAAGAAGGCTTTCGGCACCGACAACATGGATGTCGATGTCCTGCCCCTTGCCGGGATGCCCCTGTCCTCACTCACCGGCTCGGATGGAACGGTCCTGACGGCGTATCCCTCCGACATCTCCGGGGACCAGTATTACAAGGGGGTCAAGGGGACGCTGTATTGCCAGGGCACCTGCTCTGCCCCTGGCGGCAAGCTGACCGGCAACCTGTTCTTCAAGGCGGCCGACGAATTCGACGATAACTACGCGGGCCACTATCGCTACTACTGGATAACGCCGAGGAACTCCCACTACACGCAGTGGAATGAATATGCCCGCTACGGGTACTGGCTGTCTGGAGATGGCGATGAAAGGAGCAAGGTCCATGCCATCGCAGACAGCCCTGCCCCCGAGCGCGGGGAGTTAGGCGTGAACTCCGATCTGCCCGCCACCGCCACCTACAAGGGCGAAGCCTTTGGCCTGTCGGCGCTGAAGCTCTACACCGCCGGCGAGCACACGGGGCAGAAGTCCGCACGGTTCACGGCGGATGTGACGCTCAACGCCAAGTTCGGGAAGGAAGGCGCCCGTAAAATGGGAGGCAAGATCGACAACTTCAAGGGGAATGCCGTCAACGAGAACTGGAGCGTCAAGCTCGCGGAGGGCGCGAACAACAACTTCGATGTCGAAGGTCTGGCCACGGGTTCCAGCGGCGGCACCGCCTTCGACAAGCCCGGCAGTTGGCAGGCTGGAGCCTTCCACCAGGGCGGCCCGGGGCGCCCGGCCGGCATGATAGGCACCTTCATCACCCACTTCGTGGACGGGAGCGCCACCGGCGGATTCTCGACGAGGATACAAGCGCCGGCAGAGTAGCCGGCTCCCGGAGCATCACCTTTTCGGGCCCCGGCTGCTTCAGGCGGCCGGGGCCTTCTTTCCTCCGGCGCCCTCCGGGTTGCCGGAGGTTCCCCTTGCACGGACAATGGTTTTCATGCGCATACCCGCTCTCGTCATTGCCGCCGGGCTGTGCCTGTTCGCCGCCGCCGCCCACGGCCAGGACGCGACCGGCGAGCGGTTCCGGGCGGGCATGGAGGCGCTTGCCGCCGCGCAGGCCGCTCCGGACCGGGACGCCCGCGACGGGAAGCTCGACGAGGCGATTGCGGCGTTCCGGGCCATCCTGGTGGACCGCCCGGACCTGGTGCGGGTGCGCCTCGAACTCGCGCACGCCTTCTTCCTGAAGGAGGAGGACAGCCTGGCGCGGCGGCATTTCGAACAGGTGCTGGCGGGGACGCCGCCGCCGGCGGTGGCCGCCAACATCTGGCGCTTCCTCGACATCATGCGCGCGCGGCGGCGCTGGGAGGCGCATTTCGGCCTGGCGGTGGCGCCCGACAGCAACCTCAACGCCGCGTCGGGGGAGCGCACGGTCTTTCTCGACACGCCGTTCGGGCGCCTGCCCTTCACCCTCGACGGCGACGTGTCGCGCAAGTCGGGCATCGGCGTCTCGCTGTGGGGCGGCGGCGAATACCAGGTTCCGTTGTCGTCGGCCCTGCGGCTGCGCGCCGGGGCGGACGCCAGCGCGCGGGAATACAAGGGCGGGGCGTTCGACCGCCATTCGCTCTCGGCCCATATCGGCCCGCGCCGGCTGATCGACGGGAGCACGGAGGCGAGCCTGCTGGCGGTGGTGGACCGGCAATGGACCGCCGGGCGGCCCGAGACCGACCGCTTCGGCGTCCGGCTGGAAGGCGCGCACCGCCTGACGCCGCGCCTCTTCATGTTCGCCCACGCCAGCGCCACCCGGCGCAACTGCCGCGGCTGCAACCATCTCGACGGCCCGGCGGGCGATGCGATGCTCGGCGCAAGCTGGGCCGCCCTGCCCGTCCTGCGCCTCGGCGGCCATGCCGGATACAACTGGACCCGCGCCAATGCCGGACACTGGCGCAACCGCGGACCCCGGGCCGGCCTCGGCGCGACGCTCGCGCTGCCGGCCGGCTTCACCCTCGGCCTGCGCGCCTCCCTGCAGCGCGCCGCATACCAGGGACAGGGCTTCGCCCACAACACCATCGACCGCAGGCCGCGCCGGGACGAGACGCGCAGCCTCTCGCTCTCCGTGCACAACCGCGCCGTCACCGTGCTCGGCTTCAGCCCCCGCCTCTCGCTCATCCGCGAGGAGCGCGATACCAACGCCCAGACCCTCGACTACAAACGAAACCGCGCCGAACTCTCCTTCGTGCGACAGTTCTGACCGGACACGCCGATAGCGGCAGCATCGGGCCGGGTGCGGCGCAGGCAGAAGACCGGCGCCATTCGCTCATGAAGGAGCGGGTCTGCCGCGGCCGCCCCGGTCATGTCTCCAGCACGGCGCTCATGGCCTGCCCGACGCGTTCCGCGGCGGCCTCGATGTCGCGGTCGGCGAGATGGGCGTAGCGCAGCGTCATGCGCACACTGGAATGCCCGAGCAGGCGGGAGACCACCGGGACCGGCACGCCGTTCATCACCGCATGGCTGGCCATGGTATGGCGCAGGTCATGAAGGCGGACATCCCCGATGCCGGCTTCGCGTCTGACGCGGTACCAGAGCGGCAGGTCGGGGCTGCGCGGGCGGGCGGGGTCGCACGGCGAAGGAAACACGAACGGGCTGCCCGTGCGCGGCTGCCGGTCGAGAATGGCCCGGGCCCCGCTGCCGAGCGGGACCGTCCTCGGTCCGGTCTTGGCATCGGTGAGCGCCAGCCCGTCCTCGCGGACTTCGGACCAGCGCAGGCCCGTGATCTCGCTTCTGCGGCAGCCGGTCAGCAGCAGGAGGCGGACGATGTCGGCCTGCTGCCGCGCGCTCTTCCGGGTCTGCGCGTCCAAGGCGGCATGGAGGCGTGCGAGTTCCTCCCGGGACAGGAACCGCGTGAGCGCCGTGCGGCGGTTCGGGGCGATGCGCCCGACGGGATTGACCCTAAATCCGGCAGTTGAGGATGGCTTGGCCTTGCCGAATCCCTTGTAGTCTGCGGGTATGAGCGGCTTTTCAGGGGCCGAAGAGGCTCACCCTTTGGGTGATTATCCTGGCGCTGTGCGGGATGTCGCCCGAGCGTCGGTGAAGGTGGACACCTTCGGCGGCGCGGTTCATGTGGAATGGGACCCTGATGCGGCGGTGACGCCGCTGGGGCATCTGGCGTTTTTCTCGGAATACCTGAAGGTAAGCGGTCGCTTTGACGCTTTGGTTGCGGACTGCCCGCTGCACTACACGAGCCCGAACGCGCCGTCGAAGCGGGATGTCCTGGGGACGGTTCTTCTGTCGGTTCTGGCGGGGCAGTCTCGCTATGCGCACATCACGTCGCTGCGCGGCGACGGGGTGAACCCTGCGCTGCTGGGTATGGACAAGGTTGCGAGCGAGGATTCGGTGCGGCGCGGTCTGGAGCGGATCGGTGCGGATGTCGGCACATCGTGGCTTCAGGGCCATCTGGACGAGGTGGTCCGTCCGCTGCTGAGGGAGCCGTGGGTTCTGGACTGCGACACGACGATCAAGGCGCTTTACGGTCGTCAGGAGGGGGCGGTTGTGAGCTACAACCCGAAGAAGCCGGGCCGCCCCTCGCATGCCTGCCATGCGTTCCTGATGGCGGGCACGCGGCTTGTTCTGGATGTCGAGGTGGCGCCGGGCAACCATCACCATTCGAGGCGCGCGGCGCCGTCCTTGTGGGCGTTGCTCGACCGTCTCGGTCGGGATCGCTGGCCGCGTCTGGTGCGGGGCGATAAGGACTGGGGCAGCGAGGCCAACATGGCGTCGTGCGAGGCTGCGGGTCTGGACTATTTGTTCAAGCTGCGCCTGACGAAGGGGGCGCGCCGGCTTGCCGAGCGGCTGATGGTGCGGGACGGCTGGGAGGATGCAGGCCAGGGCTGGTCGGGGATCGGGGCCGATCTGCGTCTGCAGGGCTGGAGCCGGACGCGCCGGGTTGTGGTGCTGCGTCGGCGGCTTCCTGCGACGCTGGCGCTGACGCGTGGCGACAAGGCCCAGGGCGAGCTGTTCTGGACCGAGGCGCAGCCCGGCACCGGGGTGTGGGAGTTCGCGGTGCTGGCGACCTCGCTGGACCTGGAGATACGCTCGCTGGCCCAGCTCTACCGCGACCGGGCGGACGCGGAGAACGGCTTCGACGAGTTGAAGAACCAGTGGGGTTGGGGCGGCTTCACCACGCGCGACCTGACGCGCTGCCGGCACATGGCCCGGCTGATCGCGCTCATCTACAACTGGTGGAGCCTGTTCGTGCGCCTCGCCGACCCCGACCATCACCGCGAGGCGATCACCAGCCGGCCGCTGCTCCTGCACGGGGTTGCCCGCCAGACCCACCACGCCGGCCAGACCCGGCTGACGGTGACCTCCCATCACGGGCGTCGCAAGACGGTGATGGCGGCGCTGCGCCGGATCGCCGGCTTCTTCCGGTCGCTGACGCAAACTGCGGAGCAGTTGAGCGCCGGGGATCGCTGGCGCCGCATCCTCGCCGAGGCGCTCAGGAAATACCTCCATGGCCGCGAACCGGGGCGTCAACCCTGGCTGCCGCCACCCAGGGCCGCGACCACGTGCTGAAATCCACGCCCAAATCCGACCGTTCACACTACCCCGAGACAGCGATCAAGCTCGTCAACTGCCGGATTTAGGTTGACCTCGATGTGGCCGCAGGCGAGGGCGAAGTTGAGTATCTGCCGCAGACGGGCAAGGCAGGGATTGGCGTTGCCCGGCGCGGTGCGGCTGTATCGCTCGAACCAGCGCCGGATGGCGGCCTCGCCGATGCGGTCCAGCGGCTTCGATTCACGATCCGCAAGACGGGCGCCGCAGATGGCGAGTATCGGACGCCTCGGAAGCAGTGCTTTGGCGGGGAGGGGTTTTTGTGTGCCCGATCCCCAACCATTTTCACGGCAAAGACCCCGCCTGAGGGTCCCCGATCGGCTCCATGCCCGCCGCAAACTCAGATCCCGATACCCTGCGGTCTACGGCGGATGCTTGCATCCGATCGCTCCGGATCCCCGGTCCTGACCCGGAGGGAGGATCGCCCTCCCTCCGGTGATGCCGACGCACCGGGCCTGGACGGCACAGGTATGTCGGCCGATGCATCGCCGTGCGCCGCCTCGTCCGGCAGCGGAGGCGCCTCCGCCCTGTACCCCATCGCTCGCGCGATGACGGCGGCGGCCTGGGCGGCGGCGACCCGCAGCGCGCCATCGTCGAGATGGGCGTAGATCGCGGTGGTCTCCCGCTTGCGGTGTCCGAGCAGCCGTCCGACGGTGGTGAGCCCGACGCCGTTCATGACGCCCTGCGAGGCCCAGGTGTGGCGGCAGTCGTGGATGCGAAGGCCCGGAAGCCCCGCCTCGTCGCGGATACCGCACCAGAAGGTGTAGAGCCTTGCCGGTGTGAGGGTCTCGGGGAACACCCGCTCCCGGCCATCCGGTCGCGGCAGCGCCTCGACCAGCCTTGCCGCTTCGGGTCCGAGCCAGATGGTGCGCGGCCCGGTCTTGGAGTCTTCGATGCGCGCGCTCGCGCCGTCTCCGGTCAACTCTCCGATCTCGTCCCACCTGAGGTTGATGACTTCGGAGAGCCGCGCCCCGGTGAGCGTCAGCAGCCGGATGGCCGCCACCGGCCAGGGGTGTTCCTTCCGGTGGCGGTCGAGCACCGCGCCGAGACGCTCCAGCTCTTCGCGGCTGAGGTAACGCGCGACAGGCTTGCGGGGGTTCTTCACGATGTTGGCGCAGGCATCGGGGACATGCTCGCCGATGTCGCCCCACTGCCGGGCCGTCCCGAGCATGGCGCGGAGTATCTCGAAGGCGCGGTTGGCGGCGCCGGGCCTGTCCGCGCTGGCGGCGTCGAACCATGCCGAGACCCGCGCATGGTCGATGGCGTCGAGCCGGAGCCTGCCGAAATGCGGCATCAGGCGGTTCTTCATGTAGCTATCGAAGGTCTTGAGCGAGGACGGCTTCCAGCGGTGTTTCCGCCGCGAGCGGTAACGGGCGGCGAAGTCCCGGAACAGCGGCGCCTTCTCCTTGCGCGGCGGCGTCACGTCCTCGCCGCCCCACAGGCGGGCGAGCACGGCTGCGCCTTCCCGGCGCGCCGCGTCGAGAGGCAGTTCGGGGAAGCGCCCGAGGGTGATCTTGCGCATGCGTCCCCGGACGCGGGTCTGGACGATCCAGGACCGGACGCCGGAGGGCTGCACCCTGACCCCGAAATGCGCCAGCAGATTGTCCCACAGGGTGTATTCCCGTTCCGCCGGCTTGGCGGCGGCGACGGCCTTCACGGTGAGCCGGACACGATGCCTGCCGCCGCTCATCGCCCGCTTTCCTTCCCGGTCATGGCGCCGTGGACGATGCCGGAGATGCGCCCGGCCGCCTCGCGGACATGCTCGTCGGCGAGATGGGCGTAGCGTTCGGTGGAGGCGGTATCGGCATGGCCGAGCAGGCGGCCGACGGTGTAGAGGTCGAGGCCGCTCATCACGGCATGGGAGGCGAAGGTATGCCGGCAGTCGTGGATGCGCACATCGTCCAGCCCGGCGAGACCGCGCAGCTTCTGCCAGCGCAGGCCGAGGTCGGTCATCGGGCCGTCGCCCTTCCCGTTCGGGAAGACGAAGCGTCCCTCGCGCGGCAGGCCATTCAGGACGGCCCGCGCGGGCGGGGGAAGCTGGAGCGCCTTCGGTCCGGTCTTGGAGTCCGGCAACACCGCGCGGGTGTCCCGTATCCAGTCCCATTGCAGGCTGGCGATCTCGGACGACCGGGCGCCGGTGAACAGCAGCAGGCGGATGGCGGCGGCGGCCTGCCGGTCCTCGGCATGGTCGAGGACGAAGCCGAGGCGCTTCAACTCGTCCAGGGACAGGAACCGCTCGCGCGGCGCCGTCCTGTAGCGCCGCATGTTGCGGCAGGGGTTGGAGCCCTGCGGGCGAAGGTCCCATAGCTCCGCCTGCCGCATCATCACCGAGAGCACCGGCAGGGTCCGGTTGGCGCTGCCGGGGGCGCCGCTGAGGGAATCGAACCAGCGCCGCACATCGGCGCGGTCGATCTTCGCGACGGGCATCGCGCCGAAGAAGGGCACGAGGCCGCGCTCGACCAGATGGGCGTTGGCCTTCCTCGTGGAGGGTTTCCAGCGCCGCCCCTGGCGGCGCATGAAGTCGGCCGCGAAGTCGGCGAACAGCGGCCCGGTCTCGCGGTCGGCTTTGGCTTCGGCGATGGCGGCAATGGCCTTCTCCCTCGCCTCGGCGGCGGTCATGTCGTCGGTCGTGCCGAGGATCGCCTTGGGCGCGCCGAACTGGCGTGAGGTCCGGACGAAGAAGGTCTTCGTCCCGTTCCCGGCGACGGTGAAGCCGAAGGCGGGCAGGTCCCTGTCGATGACGGTCAGGCCGTATCGTCCGGGTTTCTTCTCCCTGAAGGTGCGGCGGACCGTCCGCTCGTTGACGGGGGCATGGATGCGCATGGGCGTGTCTCCGTTGTCTGTTCCCTCGGGCGCCGTCCGTCCCGGGGGAACGGAACGGCGCTCTTGAACGGACAACGCGACCCGCGCGCGAAACCGCGGTCAGAGGCCGGGTCAGGCCCAACCGTCTGTCACGCAACGGAAAACTGCCGACCGATGCAGGCCGGCCGGGCCTCGCTCTTTGCATCAAGGATGCGTGGGGTGTGCCAAACCGAGGCCGGCAATGGCCGGTCAGAGCCTGATTTGCGCTGTACGGGAGGTCGGGAAATCGACGCCGGGGAACCCGGCGGAGGGAAGCCGCCGCGGCGTTTGAGCGGACGGCCTCGCCGACGCGAGCGAGGACACTGGTGCGAAGCACCGTGCCGAGCGGGGCGGCGGAGCCGTCGGCACTTACGCCGGCGGCAGTGCGGCGGGCGGTGCGCCGGGATCGGCGCAGTAGCCGATGCATCCATGCGGAGCATGGCGCAGCGGCGAGCGCGGCGAAGCGCGCGACGGGGCGGGAGCGCCCGCGCGAGCATCGCGAGCGGCATGCCCGGACAGCGGTCCGGGGCAAGTGCCGTCATGCGCCCGGAGGCTGCGCGGCGCGGCGCATCCCGAAGGGGAGCCGTGTCGTGCAGCCTCCGGGCGCTGCGCGCGGTCTCCCGGCGCGCACCTGCCACGGTCTCGCCACGGAAGAGGCAAGCTCGCGCCCGGAGACGCTGCCCGCAGGAACGAGGACAGCAGCGGAGGGCGAAGGTTGCCGGTTGACGGTGCGGAATGAACAAGGACGGAGGGCCGGGTCTTCAGAGAAACATCCGCACGGCGCAAGCCGCCGCGAAGCGGCCCGGAGGGTGCGCATGTTTCGGCCCGGCCCGGTCCACCTCCTCGGCTCCACCTCTCGACCGCCGCATTCCGCTCCGGTGCCCGCCACGATACGTTCGCGGCAGCCGGGGACGCCGAGCGCAGCGAGGCGGCGAGCGCGGCGCGAAGCGCGCGCGAGGTTGGCGTTGCCGCGTCATCGGTGTGCGAAACAGGAAACGGGCCGCGCCGCCGCCGGAGCGACGACGCGGCCCGCGGGACGGTTCCGGTCAGGCTGCGACCTTCATCACCGGGATGCCGAGGGTGCGCGCCTTGTCGACGAGGTTCTCGGTGATGCCGGAGCCGGGGAACGCGATCACGCCCTTCGGCAGGAGGTTGAGCAGTTCGTCGTTGCGCCTGAACGGGGCGGCGCGGCCGTGGCGGTCCCAGTCCGGCTTGCAGACGACCTGGTGGACGCCGTTGCGCTCGGCCCAGCGCGCCGCGATCTTCTCGACGCCGGGCCCGCCGCCATGCACGAGCACCATGTCGGCATACTTGGCGCGGGCCCTGTCGAGGCGGGCGATGACGGCGGCCGGGTCGGTGACGTCCTTGCCGCCGGCGATGGCGATCAGGGTTCCCGCCGGCAGATGCGCGTTCGTCTCGCGGTCCTTCCTCGCGCGCCGGAAGTCCCGGGCGTCGATGGCGGCGGAGGTCAGATTGCCGGTGCGGCTCGCATGGCTGCCGGTGCGGGGCCTCCAGACCTCGCCGGTGCGGGCGCGGTAGGCCTCGGCGGCGCAATCACGGAAGATCTCCAGCGCGTCGCGACGGTCGCCCATGTTGTGCGCCCTGTCGGTCATCAACTCCAGCTCGCGCGCCGGGATCTCGGTGCCGTCCTGGGCGCGTTCGAGGTCGCGCAGTTCCGGGATCATGCGGTCGAGCGCGCGGTCGATCCTCTGTGTCTGGGCGTGGAAGCAGTTCACCAGGCCCCAGATGAGGCTCTCGCGCTCGTCGGCGAGCTTGGTTCCATCGGCGCACAGACGCTCGGCGGCAAGGTCGATGATCTCGTGCACGATGGCGGGCAGGTGCGAGTCCTCGAACGCGGCGCGGAGGTCGGGCACGTCGAGCGGATCGCCGGGGTGGAGGTTCGGGTCCTGGTCGCGCCGCACCGTGTACTCCCGCCGCCGGGTGCGCTGCTCGGCAAAGGTGAGCTCGCCGTGGGGGACGGTCCTGATGCGGTCCGGGGCCTCCCACAGCGGCCGGTTGTCGAACTCGTCCGGGCCGGGGGTGGCGCCGAACAACGCAGCGGCTTCGCAGGCGGCGGCGGTGGCGGACTGTTCGCCGGTCCGGGTGGTGTCGATATCGAAGGTCATTGTCGATCTCCTTGCGATCGGGTTGCACGTTCGGGGCCGATCCCCGATGTGATGTCCTGTTGGGTCACGCGCGCACAGGGCAAGCACCTGGCCCTAGAAGCTCTTGGGGCGGAGTGGTGCGGAAAGTCGCCGAATCTTGGTGCGGAAGATCGCGTTCGCACCGCGTTGCGCGCCGGGCACGGCCTCTGCCACGCGATCTTCACGGTCGGCTACTTTCCGCACCACTCCGCCCCTCTAGAGCTTCTTGGCCAGGCCGCAGGGAGCTTGCGACCGGAGGACCCTTCAGGGTTGCTGGCCCGAGCACGTGTGGCACAATGGGACAGCACATCAGCAGGCGTATTCTCTCCACCCGCACGGACCCCATGGGCGGTTCGGCCTGGTGCGGCGTTCGAGGGGAAGCACGGCGTCGCGTCACGCATCGGCCCGCTCCGCCAGCTGCCCGGCCGCCCAATGCGCTGCGCGCGCCAGCACGTCGCCGTGGCAGGGAGGGTCGGACCAGCAGGCGAGCCAGCAGCCGTCCAGTGCGGCCAGTTCCTCCACCGAGACCTCGCCCGCGCGGATGCGATGCCAGAGGTCCGCGCGGTAGCAGGCGACTGCCTGCGCGGGCGACAGGCCGGGCTCGTCTTCGAAGCGGTTCCCCCATTTCGTGCGGCGGTCGACCAGCACGGTGTTGTTGACCACAAGCGCATGTTCGAACGCCTCGCGCAGTCGGGGTTCGCGCTTCAGGTTGATGACGGCATCCATCGGCTCCCTCCTCTCTCCGGGTCGGCTCGCCCGGCCCCCGGCTTTTCTTTTCCTCCGGCAACCGCCGGGCGGGCTCCGGCGCGGAACAGCGGCGCGAAGCGGGCGCGGAGCGCGGCGGCGCCCAGATCGACGAGGTCGTCGTTGAAGTCGTTGCCGACGGGCACGATGACGGTGGCGGCGACGCCCGCTTGCGCGCAGCGCCGGGCGAGGCGCTCGGCGGCGAGCGCGCCGTCCTCGTCATTGTCGCGGGCGATGACGAGGCGGGCCGTGCCGGGCGGCGGCGCGAACGCGCCGAGGCTGCCGGCCGACAGCGCCGCGGCCGCCCGGATCTCCGGCACGGCAGTCACCAGCGAGAGCACCGTCTCGATGCCCTCGCCGACGACGAGCGGCGCGAGGCCGCCGGCAGGCGCGCCGAAGCGCACGGCGAGGCCGCGAATGCGCCCGAGCGCCTTGCGCGGCAGCGCGACGCCCGCCTTGGCGGGTCGGCGCGGATCGAGCCAGGTGCGATGCAGGCCGTGCAGGCGGCCGTCGTCGCCGGTGACGGCGGCGACCAGCGCCGGGAAGCGGCGCACCGCCGAGCCTTCGAGGTAGCGAAGCGAGGGATGATAGCGCAGCGCCGCGAAGCGGCAGCGCGCGAGCCCGCGCGCGTGCAGATAGCGCTCCGCATGGCTGCCGGCGATGGGGCGACAGCGCCGCCACAGGCGCCGCGCGGCCTCGGTCGCGTCGTAAGGCGCGTCCGGGGGGCCCGGAACGAAGTCCGGGGCGGGCGGCAAGGCGAGGAACCGCCGCGCCTCGTCGAGCGCCGCGCGCAGCGTCGGCGCGCGCGAGCGGTAGCGGATGAGGTCGAGCAGGTCGCCGTGCTGCCCCGTTGCCGCATCCGTCCAGCCGCCCGGCTTGCCCGAGCCGGAGAGGCGGACGAAGAGCGAGCGCCCACGAGCGCCGTCGAGGTCGCCGCAGATCCAGTAGCGGCCCTGCCGGCGGCCATGCGGCAGATATTGCCGGCAGACGTCCTCGGCGCGCGCGGCAAGCGCGGCGGCGACGGCGGCGGCGGGAGACGGTTCGTGCTGCATGCGGGACCTCCTTCAAGCCATGCGGGACGCCCGGTACCGGCCGGCCTCCGCCTCCGGCCGGCGCCGGAGGGCGAGTGCGCCGCGCGAAGCGCGAGGGCGCGGCCCGGACGGGACGCCTCCGGATCGGCTGCACAAAAAATGGGGACCGACGCGAAGCGCCGGCCCCCGAGGCGGGAGGGAGGAGAGAGGACGGACTCAGAACGGGATGTCGTCGTCCAGGCCGGCGGGCAGCGAAGCCGGGGTGTCGTCGAGGGGCGGGCCGCCATTGTGGCCGGTCATGGCGGGATCGGCCTGTGTCGCCGCGCCGTTCGGCTTGTCGTAGAACTGCACCCGGTGGCCCGGCACGACGATGATCTCGGTCGAGAAGCGGTCGGAGTCCTCGCCCTCCTTGCGCCAGCGCCGGGTCTGCATCTTGCCCTCGACGCTGATGAGCCGGCCCTTGGTCGCGTGCTTCTGGAGCATGTCGATGAGGCCGTCCTGGAACGTGACCGCCCGATGCCATTCGGTCCGGTCCATCTTCTGGCCGGAGTTGCGATCGATGTACGACTCGTCGGTCGCGATGCTCAGATTGGCGACGCGCCCGCCCGAGGCGAGGTGGTTGACGGTGACGTCCGCGCCGAGGCGGCCGACCACTTCCGCGTAGTTCTTTCCGAATGCCATGACGATCTCCTCATGGGTCTGGATGCTGACGATGGGTTGCGAACGGCCGGGACCGGGATCACTCCCCCGAACCCCCGACCGTTCAATCTCTTCAAGCCCTCCTCCACCTCTACCCGGCCGGAGGGAGCGACGACGCCGGGTCCCAGGGCTCCGGCGGCTCCGCCAGGCCCGGTTCCAGCGCCGGTTCCGGGGTGAGGCTCGCGAAGCCGTATGCGGGATAGACCGCGCTCCGGTCGGGACAGCGGATCGCGCGCTCGTCCTCGACGACCTCGCGGACCGCCGCCGGGTCGATGCCCAGTTCGGCCAGCCGGTCGAGGGATGTATCGGGGTGGAACATGGGCGGGACCTCCTCTGCCGTTGCCCGGTCCGGCATCGGCGCGGGGGACCCACTCCCGCCGGCCCTGCCGGACACTCGCCCGACAGGCGCTCGCCTCCTCCTCTACGACGGATGGACGGCGCGGCGGATCGCGGCCAGGCGCTCGCAGACGGCACGCGGCGTCATCGATCCGAGATTGAGCACCGGGATGCCGCGGGCCTGGGCGATGCGGATGGCCATCCCCGTGCCGCCGGTTACCGCGCCGCGTTCGCTCCAGCACACGACCGCATCCACCGGCCGGTCCAACGCCTCGCCCAACAGCACCGCCGCGTTCCGGGCATGCAGCTTGCGGACGGCCGGCGAACACCGCTCCCAGGCCGGATGCAGGGGCGCCGCGATCTCCAGGCACGCCGTCATCGCCGCCGCCGACAGCACCCGGCAGTCCGGACCCCGATGCCCGTTATAGCCCCGCCACGGCAGCCACACCGTCCGCTGCTCCGCCGGCGCTTCCGCCGCAAACGCAGCATCGGCCCCGTCCGCTCCGCCGGAAGACAGATGCCAGCCGGTCCGCGCCAGCCATCCCGCCATCACGGTCATGTCGGCCAACACGGATACCGGCGTTGCCCGCGCCCCGATCCCCGCATATCGCAATGTCGCCATGCCCCGATCTCCCCGGTTACGATTGCCGCCGCTCCCTCTCCGTCAGCGGCTTCGCTCCCGGACCGCTCTTCTCCACCTCCACGGCGATATGCGGTCCGGCCCCTGCCTTCACCGGCTCGCGCAGGAATGTCCGTGAGGCAGCCATTGGCCATTCGCGCATTTTTGTGCGAACGTGCCGCCGGTGAACGGGCGCGAATTCATGGCGAAAGCGAGACGGCTGGCGCGCAGGAACGGGATCGCGGTCAGGTTCGACAGGACAAGAGGCAAGGGCAGTCACGGGACCCTGTACCACGGCGACCGCCTCACAGTGGTGAAGAACCGCAGGAAGCCGCTCAAAGCCAGCACGCTGCGCGGCATGTGCAAGCAGCTCGGCATCGACCCGAACGACCTTCAGGGAGTTCCGACCATGGCAACCCGATACAGCTACCCCATCGACCTCCACGAGGAACGCGAGGGCGGATATTCGGCGACCTTCCCGGACTTCGACGAGGCGTTCACGGACGGCGATACGGTTGCCGAGGCGGTCGCCGAAGCCGCCGACTGCCTGGAGGAGGCGCTGGCGGGCCGCATGGCGCGGCGCGAGGACATTCCCGCGCCGAGCCCTGCGAAGGGCCGGCCGACGGTGGTTCCCGGCGCGGTCCTGGCCGCCAAGGCAGCTCTCTACGAGGCCCGGCGCGAGCAGCGGCTGTCCAACAGCGCCTTCGCGGTGGCCCTGGGCGTCCAGGAAAGCGAGGTTCGCCGCATGCTCGACCCTCGCCACGCCACCAAGATCGGCCGGCTGGAGGAGGCCCTGGCCCGCTTCGGGAAACGCTTGGTGATCACCGTGGAAGCAGCCGTCTGACCGTCGATCGGCGCCGGTACTTGTCCCGATCTTTCCGCAGCGGCTATTCCGGCATCGGATAGTCCGGGCCGCACCGCCGCATGGAGGCACTTGCGGCGGCAGGCGCATTGGGTCGCGAGCGGCGGACGGCGGGCCGGCTGCGCAGCTTACGCGTCCAGAAGGCCGGCGATCTCCGACATCCGCAGGGCCAGCATCAGCGGCTCGCGCTCCGAGAACGGACGGAAGCCGAACCGTTCGTAGAACGCCGTTGCGCGTTCGTCTATGGCCTGCACGATGACGGCGCGGGCGCCGACCGTGCCGGCGGCGGCGAGCGAGCGCCCGGCCGCGTCCACCAGGAGGTCGGAACCGAGGCGCCGGCCCCGGTAGGCCTCGTCCACCGCGAGCTGTCCCAGCAGGATGACCGGGACCGGGTCGGGCATGTTCCGGCCGACCCGGGACGACACCCGGCTCCGTTCGACGGAGCTGGCGGCGAGGCTGTAGAACCCGGCCACGCGGTCGCCGTCGCAGGCGACATAGGTGCGCGCGCCGCCCCTGGCCTCGTTCAGCCTTGCCTTGCCCCGGAGCCAGGCGTCGAGAGTGGGGACGCCCGAGGAGAACTGCGAGATGTCGTGGCGGGAGGCGAGCGGCTCCGGCGGGCCTAGCGGTCCCACTGGGGCCGGCGCGCGTAACGCGCCTTCACGGCGGGGTCGATCTCCACCGGCGCGTCGAGCGCGGCAAGGAAGTCGTCCCATGCCTCGTCGTCGAGGGCGATCACGGGACGCTCGTTGAGGACCTCGATCGCCGCCGCTTCGCTCGACCGGAGCACGAACTCGGTCCGGCTGACGCCCCGGATGGCCGCGGCGCGGTCGATGACGGCCAGGCGTTCGCTGGACGCGCGGAAATTCACCTGGGGCATGCGGGTCTCCTTCCTTCCGGCTGCGCCAGCGCGCTCGCCAAGTTCAGGATATAGCAATGGTGTAGAAAGGCAGCAAGGCGGCGGGCTCAATGCCGCGTGCCGTTCTCCGGGTCGCCGTCCTCGGCGCGCATGGATTCGGCCACCATGGCGGTCCACGCCTCCCGGTCCAGGCCGAGCCGGCGGTTCAGCTTGTCGCAGATGTCGAGCGCCTGGTCGAGGTCGAGCGTGACCAGCGCGGTCGGGACATGGCCGGCGAGGCCTTCGATGACGATGTGGATCTGCTGCACCTCGGTCTCGACATCGTAGGCCGGCGCGAAACAGAAATTGGGTTCGTCCGGCAGGGTCTGCGCGGTCATGGGGGCCTCTCCTTGGGTTGCGGCGGCAGCGGCCGCCGCCCGGCCGGCGATACGTATCCCGGCCGGGCATTGAACGGGTGAATTCTCCGGGTGTCACGCGGCGAGCGGCCAGCGGTCCAGGATGCGCTCCACCGCGCCGGCATTGGGCGCGAATATCCGGGCGCGGAACGAGACGATCTCGACCGTGCATCCCATGCGCCGCAGCGCGGGCAGGTCGGTGTCGGCCGGCCCCTCGATCTCGACGCGGTTGCTGCCCATCAGCCGTCGGCGCGCGAGACGCCAGCCGTTGGCGAGGGAAAGCGCGTTGCCCCGGTCCATGACCGCCGCGAAGGCTTCCGCGCCGGACATGGCGGGGCCGCCGTCGAGCCCGAACCCGGCGCGTACCGAGCGAACCTGCTCGGCGTCGAGCACACGCCCGATGAGCGCGATACCGTCATCGCTGGTGAGCCGCCTGACCCGCATGTTCTCGGCCGGCAGGCGGTCCCAGACCGGCAGCAGCAGGCCGGAGGCGAGCCAGAAGCGGGACTCCCGGTGGCTCGGCAGGCCGGCGACCTCGTCGTCCCAGACGCGGCGCCACTGGCGTTCGTCGGCACGGCCCCAGTTGGATGCGGTGAACTCGGCCTGGGCCATGCGGTCCCGGGTGGCGGGGCGGATCAGCTGCACCCGTTCCTGCACCCCGCCATTGTCCAGCATGCGCAACGGCGCCGGCAGCAGGACAGCGGCGCGCCTGGACCGGCTATTGAAGACAAGCCGCGGCTTGCCATCCGGAGCCGGATCGCGGGCGCCCATGGTGAGAGCAGCGTCGGCGGAAAGCGGCACGAGCCGGTCGCGGCGGACGATCTCGACCAGCTCGGTTGCCACACCGGTGCCGGGATGTTCGTAGAGCGTCTCCCGCCCGCCGACAAGGAGGGAGTCGGCAACCACGGTCTCGACGCCGACCTCATAGCTGCCGGCCTCCATCGCCTGCTCGATATTGCTGGCGATGCGCGCCTCCAGCTCGGCGAAGAGCTGGTTCTGCTCGGCGATGGGGAGCGCCAGCAGCCGGTTGAGGAACTTCGGCATCGGCGGCAGGTCGTCCTTGAGCCCGCCCTCATGAACGATCTTGAGGCCGGTCGACTCCTGGAACCGTTCCGCGTTCCAGCCCTCGATACGCCCGCGCCAGAGCGCGCTGTAGAACTGCCTGAGCGCAGCCTTGGCATAGTCGGATTCGAGATTGTCGCTCTCGCGGAAGAGCGCGGCGTCGCTGCCGCCCATGGCGGTCTGGCTGTCGCGCTGGCCCCGGGTGATGGCGCCCAGGCTGTCCAGCCTTCTGGCGATGGTGGCGATGAACCGGCGCTCGCCCTTGACGTCGGTGGTGACGGGCCGGAACAGCGGCGCCGAGGCCTGGTGGGTGCGGTGGGTGCGGCCCAGCCCCTGGATCGCCTGGTCGGCCCTCCAGCCGGGCTCCAGCAGATAGTGGATGCGCCGCTCGATGTTGGCGCAGGACAGGTCGGCGTGGTAGCTGCGCCCGGTGCCTCCCGCCATGGAGAACGCCAGGATGCGCTTCTCGCCGTCCATGAACGCGGCGGTCTCGGCAAGGTTGGCGGACGCGGGCCGCGAGCGCAGCGAGAGCCGTTCGCCCTTCCCGTCCGCAATGCGCAGGATCCGCCGCGACCGTCCCGTGACCTCGGCAACGGCTTCGTGCCCGAAATGCTGCACGACCTGGTCGAGTGCCGTCGGCACCGGCGGCAATGCGGCGAGCTTCTCGATCAGGGCATCGCGCCGTTCCTCGGCTTCCCGGCAGATCACCGGGTTGCCGTCCTCGTCGGTTGCGGGCCGGCTCATCAGGTTGCCGCCGTCGTCGGTGAAGGGCTCCTGCAACTGCACCGGGAAGGCGTGCATCAGGAACGACAGGATGCCGTCCCGGGGCGTGAGGTCGATATTGAGGTCGTCCCACTCGGAGGCCGGGATCTCGGCGATCCTGCGCTCCATCAGCGCCTCGCCGGTCGAGACCAGCTGGACGACGGCCGACCGGCCGGCATCGAGGTCGGCCTCGACGGCGCGGATCAGGGAGGGGCACTTCATGCCGGTCAGCAGATGGCCGAAGAAGCGCTGCTTCATGCCCTCGAAGGCGCTGTAGGCCGCCGACTTGGCGTTCCTGTTCAGCGTCTCCTCGCCCTGGACGATGCCGGTGGCCTTCAGGGCCTCCTCGATGTTGGCATGGATCACCTTGAAGGCGCCGGCATAGGCGTCGTAGATGCGCCGCTGTTCGGGCGTCAGCGGGTGCTCCAGGATGTCGACCTCGACGCCGTCATAGGCGAGTGCGCGGGCCTGGTAGAGGCCGAGGGCCTTCAGGTCCCGCGCCACGACCTCCATCGCGGCGACGCCGCCGGCTTCCATGGCGGCGACGAAGTCCGTGCGTTTCTCGAACGGCGTCTCGCCGGCGGCCCACAATCCGAGCCTGCCGGCATAGGCGAGGCCGGGGACGGTGGTGGCGCCGGTCGCCGACACATAGGCGATGCGCGCGTCGGGCAGCGCGTTCTGCAAGCGCAAGCCGGCACGCCCCTGCTGGGACGGCTTGGTCTCGCCGCGCTCGGACTTCGAGCCGGCCGCATTCGCCATGGCGTGGGCCTCGTCGAACACGATAACGCCGTCGAAGGCGTGGCGGTCCTCCTCGTCGAGCGAGCCGGCCAGCCACTCCACGATCTGCTCCAGACGCGACGGCTTCCCCTGCCGGGACGGCGAGCGCAGCGTGGCGTAGGTCGAGAACAGGATGCCCCCGTCGAGTGGTATCTCCATTCCCTGGCGGAAGTTGCCGAGCGGGATGACGTCGCTCTCCAGTCCGCCCAATGCGGTCCAGTCGCGGCGCGCGTCCTCCAGCAGCTTGTCGGACTGCGACAGCCACAGCGCCTTCTTCCGTCCGCGCAGCCGGTTGTCGAGGATGATGGCGGCGACCTGCCGGCCCTTGCCGCAGCCGGTGCCGTCGCCCAGCATCCATCCCCGGCGGAAGCGCGCCGGCTCCGACAGGGTTTCGCCGTCTGCCGTCACGAACGAAGTGTCGATCTCTTCGCCGTCACCATCCCCGTCTTCCGGGCAACGGTGGACGGTCTCCCACTGGGAGCCGATGCGGTACTCGGCCTCCAGGTGCCGGGAATGGGCTTCGCCCGCGAGCACGACGCTCTCCAGCTGGGCGTCCGACAGCAGGCCGTCCGTCACGACGCGCTCGGGCAGAATGGGTCGCCAGGCCGGCGCCGGATGGGGCACGGCGGCCATGGCGGCGGACTGCACCAGCGGCGTCGGATGCTCGACCGCCCCCGGCACGCGCACCGCGCCCGGCCGCCAGGGGGCGTAGGGACCGGTGCCGGCGGTAGAGCCGGTGTTGGTATCGGAGGGTTCGACCGGCCCGGTCTCGACAACGAGTTCGGAGACCGGCCCCCAGTCATGGACAGCCCGCGTCTCGGGCGTCGAGGCAGGCCTGGGACCGCGGCGCGTCGCGGGCTTCGGCGCGACCGCCTTGCCGAACAGGTCGCGCGCGGGGCCGGCCGGGACGGGCGCGACCGGCTGGCGTGGCGGCACTTGCGCGATGACGGCATCGAGCAGTTCGCGGGCGTCGGCGGCACGTGCCGTTCCGTCCACCCCGGAACCCGTCCGGGGCAGGCCATCTACGCCGGGCCCGGCGCCGCGTTCCAGCACGGTGAGGCGGGTGTCGAAGCCGGTGCCGCGCCTTGCATAGGCGCGGCCGTCGATCGCCATGGTGAAGATGCAGCGGGCCGGGGGGTAGAGAGGGCCGACGGTGTCGCCGGGCGCGCAATGGGCCGAGGTGATCGTCACCAGCCGGCCGCCCGGCGGCAGCATCGAGGCGGCCGAGCGGACATGGCGCAGGTCGGCGTCGCGCCGGATGCGGTCGACCCCCGGCGTGACGGAGAACGGCGGGTTCATCAGCACGACCGTCGGCCGGACGTCGCGCAGCCGGTCCGCGATCGCCTCTGCATCGAACGCGGTGACGACGGCCTCGGGGAAGAGCCTGGTGAGGAGGCGCGCCCGCGTGTGGGCGTATTCGTTAAGGTAGAGCGCGCCCGGCACCCGGTCGCCGAGCGCGCACTGCGCCATCGCCGCCAGCATGCCGGTGCCGGCCGAGGGCTCCAGCACGGTATCGCCGGGACGGACTCCCGCCGCCTGGAGGACCGCCCAGGCGAGCGGCAGCGGCGTCGAGAACTGCTGGAGCCGGACCTGCTCCTCGGAGCGCCTGGTGTGCGACGGCTCCAGCGCCGCGACCGCCTCCAGCATCGCCAGCATGCGGCGGGTCCCGTCCGGCCCGGCGCCGGCATTGCCGTGCATGGGATTGCCATAGCGCTGCATGAACAGGACGACGGCGGCCTCGGCAGCTTCGTAGGCGTCCTTCCAGACCCAGGCGCCCGCAGCGTCCGATCCGCCGAAGGCATCCGTCATGGTCTCCCGGAGGGTCGCGGCATCGAGAGACTTGCCCGCCTCCAGCACCGGCAGCAGGGCTCGGGCTGCGGCGAACAGGGCGTCGCCGGCCACCGGGCGGGCCTGTTTGGCGGGCGGATCGATGGCGGTTTGGGGAAGAGGGGGACGCGCGAGGGCGTCCGGCGCCGGGCGGGCGTCGAGCATGGGGCGGTCTCCGTGCGGCAGGGGCGGAAGACCGGCGGAAACGCGGCGCGGAACGGGTCCTCCCGCGCCGGCCCGCCGGACTGCCCCCGCCCCGCCGACCGGCCTCTTCCGGGTGCAGGGCGCGGAGACGCGGGATGGAAGGAACCGTCGGAAACCCGGCCCGGGGACGAATGCCGCAAGGCGGGCCCCGGACGGGCAGTGTCAGCCGAAGCGTCGACCGTCGGCGGCGAAGGCAGGCATACCGAGGGCGCGCACCTTCTCCTCCGCCTCGCCGGACACCTCGCCGATCCCGTAAAGGGCGGTCCCTACCGCGCGGGGCCCGGGCTTACTCCGCCTTCGGCTGCCGGCCGGGTTCGGCGGCGTCTTCGCGGATGTCGTAGCGGCTGCCCGGGAAGTGCTTCATCGCCCGGTCGATATAGGCTTCCGCCTCCTCGCGGCTGTCGAAACGGCTGTCCATGGCGGCGCCGATGCCGAGCGTGAACATCCGGGACTTGACCAGGAACCTGCCTGTCACCGGGGCTTCCTCGCCGTCGGGGACGGGCCGGGGCGAAGCCGGGCGGGACGGTCCGGCGCCGGCCGGAGCCTGTCGATCCGGGCTATGGGCCTGTCCGCTTTCCGGCATCGGGTTGCGGCGGGCGTCGCCGGGGGCGGCGCGCACGAACCGGACGGCCTCACGGATGCGCCGTCTTGCGACCCGGTCGCAGTCGGGATCGGCGCGGAACCACGGGCGGGGTTTGCGCTCAACCCAGGCACCAGAGTCCGCGACGAAGCCGTCGGCATAGGCGATGAAATGGTTGCTCGCCGAGATCGCCCAGGTTCCGGCCGGCGCGGGGTCGAGGAACGTGCCGAGCGTCATGGCGCACTCGTCGGAGGGGACGCCGGCGAAGATCCGCTCCCAGGCCTCCTCGCTGCGCGCGAAACGGCGGTCGCGAAGCTTCGGATGGCGGATGGCGTAGTCCGGCGTCCAGCCGAACTCGGCGAGCGCGGCGGCGAGCTCGTCCATGAAGACGCCGTTGACCGAGCGCCGGTCGAACAGGCGGCGGATGACGGCCGCGGCCTCGTGGGTCGGCACGCCGGCGATCGCGGAAATCGCGGAGGGGCCGCACTTCGTGGCGCGGCCGGTGATCCTGTGAAGCATGGCGGCTCCTTCAGGTGTCGGGAGACGGGGATGGGCGGCGCGGGGCGTCCCTGCCGTGTTTCATTCGTGCGGAGAGGCGGCGGCCGGCGGGTCGGGATCGAGCGGGTTTTCGAGGATGCGCCGCACCTCGCGCCAGACACCGGGCGAGCGGTCGGCGGCGAGCAGCCGGGCGATGCGCCGGCGCTTTTCGATCCGGTATTTCCGGGTCTTCTCGGCTTCGGCGAAGGCGAAGATCTCGCAATAGCGCCGGACCCCGGCGAGCGTGGTGGCGGCATGGCAGCGCCCGGCCTCGCCGAAGCCGTGGATGCGCCAATACTGCCCGTCCCTCTGCAGGATGGCCGCCTCCTCGCCCTCGACCAGGAAGGCATGCACGCCCGGGCGCCTGCGCTTCGTTGCCGTTCGGGGCCGGAGGCCGGGATATTCCGGGAGGGAGGCGCGGGCCGACCGGAGTACGGCGACGGCGAGCTCCTGCGAGTCGCAGACCTCGTCGAACACGGTGAGTTCCGGCGGACCGGCCGGCAGCGCCTTGCGCAGCATGGCGAGGAGATGGCCGGCCAGGGCGCGCAGCGCGTCGCCCGCGGTATCGCCGGGGTCCAGCCGGTCGCGGAAATGCCGTCCCCCGAGGTCGTAAGCGGCGCGGCGGATGGCAGCGTCGAGGGAGAAGCGCCTGGCGTGCGGCGAGAGCGCGTTGCAGGACCGGCCTTCGGCGTCGAGCGCGCCCTCCTGGGTCCAGCCGGCTTCCAGCAGCGCGATCGCATCGTTGCAGATGTCTGCCGGCGTGACGATCGGCGGCCGCTCGGCAAGGGCCGTCGTCGAGGCCGTCCGGCAATCGGCGCGTTGGAGGGAAGGGTCGGGAAACGGTGTCATGGCCGGTTGTCCTCGGTGGGATGAAACGGACAGCGACCCTCGGCGCGATTGCGCGAGGGCCGGATTGCGGGCGCCGGGGCGCCGGCGCGGCCCGTCAGAGCAGGCCGCGCGACTGGAAGCTGACCGTGCCGGTCGGCGTGACGATGAGATGGTCGAGCAGGGTGACCCCGATCATCTTCAGCGCGTCGCGGATGCGGCCGGTCATGTCGATATCGGCCCTGGACGGTATGGGATCGCCCGACGGGTGATTGTGTACGGCTATGACCCCGCTGGCCTGAAGTTCGAGGCAGCGCACGCAGATCTCGCGCGGATAGGCCGGGGTGTGGCAGACCGTGCCCTGCTGGTGCAGGCGGTCGGCGATGAGCCTGTTCTTCCGGTCCAGATACAGCACGTGGAATTGCTCGACCTCGCGATGGCCGGCGAGGGTGCGGCAATAGTCGATGACCTCGGAATAGTTGCAGAGGGAGGGGCGCACGGCGGCGGGAACGGCCTGCCGAGCCATGCGGATGCCGAGCGCCTCGGCGGCCTTGAGGGCGGCGAGGGCGTCCTCGGAGAGGCCGGGCACCGTGCGCAGCCGGTCCGGCCGCGCGGCGAGGACGCGCGGCGCGGCGCCGAACATGTCGAGCAGGCACCCGGCCAGCGCCCCGGCGTCGTACACGCCCTGACGCCCGGCGAGCAGCAGCTCCAGCAGGTCTCGGTCGTCGACGGCGTCGCGCCCGGCGCGCAGGAACCGGGCCCGGAGCCGGCGGCGGCTCACGGCCTCCCGGACCGAGGCCGGGCCCGCCGGCATGTCCAACAGCGGCATCTCGTCGAAACCCGGTCCGGGCCTGTCCTGCGGGCTCATGCGGCAATCTCCCGGTTGGCGGCGTGTTCGCGCTCGGCAGCGCGGGCGGTGCATTGCTCGACCAGCCGCCCGTATTCGTCGCCGTCGAGGATGCGGTCGACATGGAGCAGCGAGGCGATCTGGAGGCCGATCAGGCGGATGGCGGGGTCGTCGCGCTGGGAGACCCCCTCCGCGATGGCCTGCCGGCAGGCGGCGTGGAGCGCGAGCGCGACGCCGGACGGGTTGCAGGCCCCCGGATCGACGATGTCGAGCGCTGCGCGGTGGCGGTCGTACCGGGCGGGCAAGTCCGGGAAGCTCATCGCCCGGCTCTCCTCATACTGTCGACGAGGCCGTCGATGTTGGACGCGTCGGCGCCGCAGGCCTCGCCCCAGCCGCGCAGGTTGCGCTCGAAGTCATCCACCGATCCCAGATGGGCGTTGAAGAACGGGTCGTCGGTGGTGGCGGCCAGCACCGACTCGCCGGCGACGGATATCCCGGTGATGGCCGGCGTGGTCATGGGTTCGAGGCCAAGCAGCCAGCAGAGGAACGCCGCGAACATGGGCGAGAGGTCCTCGCCCCGGCGCGGGTCCATCGGGTGCATCGGCGGCGGCGCGCCGGCGGGCGCGGCGGCAATCGCGGGATCGGGCATGGGCGGTCTCCGTGATCGGGAAAGGAAAGCGCCCCGGCCCGCGAGCCGGGGGACGGGGCGCGAAACCGGGCTGGGCAAGGGGATCAGGCGCCGGCAGGACTTGTGCGGCTGCGGGCGGCCGCGTCGAGTTCCGGCCCGAGCTCCACGATGCGCCCGGCGCGGCGCGCGGCTTCGGCGTAGACGCCGATCGGGTGGGCCGGCTGGAACCAGAGGTCCCGCTCGATGCCGAGGCCGAACGGACCCTCGAAGGCCTCCAGTTCGGACAGGCGGACACTGCCGAGCTCCGGGGTGCCGAAACCCAGATCCATGAGCCCGAAATGGATATCGGGGTCCTCCGGATCGGCGTCGACGATCAGCCAGGTGCCGGCGCCGGCGGGGTTGAACCACTTGACGAGCGGAACCCTGTCTCTGTCGGGGTTCCTGCCGTTGGCGATCAGCTGCTCGCGAAGTTCGGGGGTAAGCAGTTCCATGGGTTGTCTCCCGGCGGGGTAAACGGGTGTGCGGCGGGCCGGAACGCTCCCGCGCCCTGCCCGCCCGGCGCCCCCGGCAGGCCGGCCACCACTCCGGGGGGAGCGGAACCGGCGGCGGGCCCGATGGGCCGGCGGCGGCGCCGGATCGGGAACCGGGTGCGGCCTGCGCGGTCAGTTGACCGGGGTCTCCGGCATCGGGCCGGGCGAGCCGAGATCGACCGCGACATTGCCGTCGCGGACGGTGACCGTGACGGTGCGGTCGGGCGGCATCAGCCAGAGCAGGTCGGTCCAGACGGCATCGGCGATGGCGCGTTTTTGCGCTTCATCACCGGGCTCCCCCGGAGCAGGCGCGATGAATGGGGTGTTCGCGGCGGGCATGGCGTCGAGCTTCATGGTTGCGGTCTCCCTCATGGCGAGCCGCCCCGGTCCGGGACGGCGGCGGGGCGGCTTCGGGGTGGATGGAATGGCGGCGGCCCGGCAGCCGGTCAGCCGTCGAGGATGCGGACCCGGGCCCTGCCGCCCTCGACGCGGGCGGCGGGCCTGCCGTCCGGACCGAGCCACACGGTCACCAGCGGCGGCTCGCCGCCTTCGGCGAAGCGGTCCGGGACAGGGAGCGACCCTTCGCCCCACGGATCGCCGCCGGCGCCCTCGCAGACCGCATCGACATGGGTGTCGGTGACATGGTCGGTGCTGCGCCAGCCGGCGGCGTCCTCGTTGGCGGCGCCGATGGCCTTTTCGAGGGCTTCCTCAAGGCTCCCGGCCTCGACCGTGACGGTGTTGGCGTGGTGGGCCATATACCCGGCCTGCACAGTCCAGGCCCGGGTCACGACACGGCCTCCGCGGCGGCGCCGAGGGTCACGGCCACGTCGGGCCGGCGGATGCGGATGTCGACGGTGCGGTCGCGCGGGGCGAGCCAGATCAGCTCGCGGCGGACCGCCTCGGCGATGGAGGTCCGGCAGGCCTCGTCGTCGGACAGCAGCAGGCGGGTCGCCAGATGCAGCGCCTGCTCGTCGAACCGGTCGCGCTGGGTCTCCCAGCTGTCCGAGTCGGCCTCGTCCGACGGCGAGAAGAACCCGGCCCTGAGCAGCTCTGCCAGCTCGTGCGGCTGGAGGGCGCTGTCCACGGCCACCAGCGGCATGGTGTCGTCGATCCAGCCCCAGGCCTCCCCGGCGAAGACAAGATCGGCCGGCAGGTCGAGGGTGCGCGCCGGACCCGATGCCGGACGGACGGCGAGCTCGAAACGGATGGCGGCGGGCCGGGAGGGCAGCGGCGCGGCCGGTGAACGCGACGTCTCGGGCAGCGGGTACTCGTCGAGCGCCATCCATTTGCCTTCGGCGGCAACCCGGACGGCGATGTCCGCCACCCGATCGGGCCCGTCATACCAGCCATAGCCCTCCAGCCTGCGGTCGGTCTCGAACAGGTGCTGAGCGATGCCGGCGCGTTCGGCGGCGCGCCAGAGTGCCTGCGCCTCCGGCGGCTCCGGGTCGCAGGCCATGACCAAGGCGTCGGGGCCGGCGGCGGCGAGCTTCGCCGGATCGCGCCAGTCGTTGACATCGGCGACGGAGGGCCGCCAGGGCCGCAGCAGGGCCGGCGGCGGCGCGATCCCGATGCCGGCCTCGCGCGCCCGCGTCCAGTCCCGGAAGACGGGGCGCGGGTCTGGGTCGGCGGCCATGGCGCGGTAGGCGGCGAGCCGCGCGGCTTCGCGCATTTCGTCCAGGAAGGCGTTCCCGACCGCCTCCTTGCGGGCCGGCAGGACCAGCTCCAGCTCGGGGCAGTCCTGGATGTCGGCACATACGCTCCAGACCGGGCCGTGGACGGTCTCGACCGCGGGAAGCCCGACCGGCAGGGTGAGGCCGAAGAAGTTGAGGTCGGGGTCGTTGTAGCCGCGATGGCGGCTCCGGAAGACACCGAACGCGAGGCCGCGCCAAACCTCGGCATGGACGGCCCCATCGAGAAACGCGCGGCGCGGCAGCTCCCCGGCACCGGCGCCGCCTTCCGTACCGTCCTCGAAGAGGACCGGAAGGGGGTAATGCCGGGCGGCGTTCTCGGCCGCGTTGCGGATCGCGCCGGCGGACTCGGTCGCCTCGAACGAAATTACCGTCCCGTGCGGAAACGGCGCATCGGTATCGGGATGCACCTCGGCGTCGGCCTCTCCCAGGAAATGCGCCGGGGCCAGTTCAACCGTCCAGCTGCGCAGAACCTCGCCGTCCGGAGAACGCGGGCGCGAGGTGACGGTGCAGCCGCGGCGCGCCAGGCTGGCGAAGCCGAAGCCGGCGGCGTCCTCGCGCCGGACCAGCTCGTCGGACCAGCCGTTCTCGCCGAAGCTCAGCAGCACGGCGGGATCGGCGATGCCCGCGCCGTCGTCGGACACGGTGACAGTGACCGGCGTGTCCTCCGTCGTGGAGGGGATTTCGTCCGGCCGGGCGACGGGAGCGGAAACGGACATACGCACCCGCGCGGCGCCGGCTCGGCGGCTGTTTTGCAGGGTCTCGGCGAAAATGTCGGCCAGTGAGGCGGAATAGATGCGGGTGACCCGCCTGACGGCGCTCTCATGGATGCGCGCGCGTATGGTCGGCGGGAGCGGTGCTGCGGTGGGGCTCATGCGGGACCCTCCGTGACATGCGGAAAGAAAGCGCCCCGCCGGGCGGCGAACCCGGCGGGGCGTCTCGATGGCCGCCGTGGCGGTCAGTGGACGCGGCGGAGGAACTCGGGGATATCCGCCGGGTCCGCGGGCGGGGCGTGGCCGTTGACCGGACCGGTCGCCGCGATGCCGTCCGGCCCGCCCGCGAGGGTCGGATCGGGATCGGCCTCGGCGGCGTCGCCGGGTTCGGCGCCCGGCCCGGAATCGACCGTTTCGGCGGCGCCGTTGCCGGTATGCGCGCCATTGCCCTGCGACGGCTCCGGTTCCGGCGCGGCCTCCGCCGCATGGCCATTGCCGGCGGGCGGCGCGCCTTCCTGCCCGGCCGCAGTATCGACGGTCGGTTCCCCGGGTTCCGATTCGGCGGAAGCCTCAACGGCGTCCGGCGCCGGCTGCGCCTCCACCGCCGCATGGTCCACCACGTCGCCGATGCGCCCGGTATCGAACGCTCTGAAGCCGGGCGGGGTCCAGGCGAGCGCGGCCGCGTGCATCCCGGCGCTCAGTCCGGCCGGCGTGGCGCCGGCCGCGAACGCGGTCTCCATCGCCTCGGCCAGCACCGGCTTCCTGGTCTTGGCGCGCGCCGAGGCCCAGGCGATGCCGAACACCGTGCGGGCGATGTCGAGGATGCGGTTCTTGGCGATCCGCGACCACAGCATCGCCGCCGTCGGGCGGACCTGCTTCGCGAACTCGATATCCAGCCGGGCTACGGTGGCTTCGAGCTCGGGACGCGCCTCGGGCTCGAAGGCGAGCTGGGGCTTCACCGTCCTCGCGACGCAGGCGGCGAACAGCGCCTGCTTCTCCGCCTGGGGCAGCGCCCGCAGCGCGGCGAAGGACTCGCCGTCGTCCTCGATCTCCAGCCAGTCCATCGACAGGCCCGAGCGGTCTTCCAGCGTCGCCTCGCCCGGCGACCAGTCCGCGAAACCGGCGTCGTTCATGCGGGTGGTCGGCCGGTCGGCGGTCTCGCGGATGGCGATGTCGAGCGCGTGGGGCGTATAGCCGCGGGTGAACACGGAGCGCCCCATCTGGAACACCACGAGGTCGAAGGCGGCGTCGAAGTCGCCGGCGAGATAGGCCTTGATGAGCGCCGTCCGGATATGCCGCAGATCGTCGGCAAGGCCGATGCCGACGCCCGCCTCCTTGCGCGCCTCGGCCTCGCGGTCGCGCGGCGGCGCCATCGGGGTCGAGACCGGCGAACCGGCGGTGTGAACGCCAGGACCGCCGGTGTGGACGCCGTGGGTCATGGCATTCGGGTCGTGACCGTTGGCGGCCGGGGAACCGGCGCCGCCGGTCTCTTCCGGCTTCGGCATGTCCTCGGGCTTCACCAACCCCTGGATGACCTGCATCGCGCCGTCATGGCCGACGGTGACGATGCAGCCCGCCATCGCGAAGTCCTCGCGGCGGAACACCGCGCGGGCATCGACGGCGCCCGCGATCTCGTCGAGGCGGGTCTCGATGGCCTCGGCTTCGGAGACCAGCTCCCCGGTCCACTCCTCGTCGTCGAGCTCGGCGAGTTCCGCCTGCCGGGCTTCCAGCCTGGCGATCTCGGCCTGCTCCTCCTCGGTCGGCGTGCCGGGCTCGGGCTCGATGCGGCCGCAGCTGGCGGTGTCGCTCCAGTCGACCTCGACCATGGCCGTGGCCCACTTCCAGCGGGTCGCCAGCTCGTCGGCCGCCGCCTGGAGCTTCTGCGTCGCCAGCTTCTCCAGCAGCACCGGGTCCTCGAACCAGAGGCCGCTCTCGTCGTTCCGCGCGAACAGGTCGCGCATGACGGTGCCGCCGGCGGCCTCATAGGCCTCGACGCCGACGAAGCGGGCGATCGCCGTGGCGCCCGGCACCCGCTCCCCGGTCAGCAGGCGCTTCACCTGCCAGGCCGACGGGCGGTAGCCTTGACCGGATACGTGCTCCCAGGCCGCCATCTGGCGCTCCCGGTCGGTCGTGACGGCGAAGGCCTTCAGCACTTCGAGGTCGATCTCGCCGGCCCGGTAGGCGTCCAGCAGTTCCGGCGCGGCGTTGCCGAGGCGCAGCCGCTGCTCGACGATGCGCTCGGATGCGCCGAACCGTGCCGCGATGGCGGATACCGACTGGCCGGCGTCGGCCAGCTTCGTGAACGCCACCACCTGGTCGGCGGGGTGCATCGGCACGCGGATGACGTTCTCGGCGAGCGAGATCTCGGCGGGTTCGACCTCGCTCTTGACCAGGCAGGGCACTGGATGGTCGGCATCGAACACCTTGTCCTCGACCAGCGCCTGCATGGCCCTGAAGCGGCGCCCGCCGGCCACCACGGCGTACCGCTCGGCGCCATCCTCGTCGGGCTCATCGGCGCGGACGACGAGGTTCTCCAGCAGCCCGAGGGCGGCGATCGAGGCCTTGAGCTCGGCGTCGGCCCGGGGGTCGGGCGGGGTCTTGCGGACGTTCTCGGGCGCGAGCGCGAGCCGGGAGAGCGGGATCTCCCGGATGAGCGGCCCGGCCCCGGGGGCGATGAAGTTCATGCGAACCTCCGTCAATGGTGTGTGGAAATGCACGGAAGCGGGGTTCGGCGAGCGACTCCCGCCGGCCCGCGTCCGCGCCGCCCGGGACCGCCGCCATGCTCCCCTCCGGACGGCGCAGCCGGCAGGGCGGGCTGCGGAGGCACGGCGGCGGCGCGCGCCGGGGCGGGGACCGGAAGCGGCGTCCGGGGCCGCAGGTCCGGGAGGAACGCCGTCAGCCGTGCAGGGATGGAAGGTTCATCGGATACGGCCGGCGCACCAGCCGCCAGCCGTCCGGGCAGGGTTCGACCGCAATGGCGTCCTGCGCCGCGGCGTCGTGGCGGCCGAGCGCGGCCAGCGCGTCCGCCCGCTCGCGATGCACCGGGATCGCCGCGTCCAGCCGGTCCGCCACCGCAAGCCACCAGTCCACGATCTCGCACACCCGGACCGGGGTATGGGGTGGCCGGTCGAAGGCCATGGCCCCGTCGCCGGCGAACATCCGCTCGCCGCCGCGGCAGCCCCAGATCTCCGGGTGGCGCTCCGCCCACCCCTTCAGCGCGGGCGCGTTAATGAACCCCAGGTCGCGCGCCAGCGCATGGCCGCCCTCGAAATACATGAGCGGCGTCACCGTCCCGTCGGACCTGGCGGCCATCAGGGTCTCGCCGGCATCGTCCGGGGGGAAATCCGCGTCGCGCCGCCAGCTCACCGCCGCATGGTCCATCAGGCGGCCGAGCGCATACCAGCCGCCATGGCAGGCGATCGTGCGGCAGCCGTCGCGGCGCACGATGCCCCAGTCCAGGGGGGCTTCGCAGTCGCCGCCATGGGCGTCGACGGCGCGCCGGATGCGCGCCATGGCGAGGCGGACGGCTCCGGGCGAGGGATGGACGGTCTGCATGTCTGTCATCTCCTGGACGGTGGAGTTGCCGTTCGGTCGGAGCCGCTCACTGCCGCGTTGCGCCGACGTTTCGCAGAGCGCGTTCGTCACGGCCCGTCTCCGGCGCCGGGATCGACCAGGTGGACATAGGCGAGTTCGGTGATGCGGCGTTCGGCGTCGGCGAGCGGGCGCAGCGGCTCCGCGCACATCTCCCGGTACGAAAGGCCCAGCACAATCGGCAGCGCGCCGAGGCTCCATATGGCATCCGTCCGCCGGCCGCGCCCGCGGGTCGATATCCAGTCGAGCATGCGCCCGCCGAGCCAGACCGCCACCTCGCGGGTGCGGTCCGGGCGGTAATACCGCACGACGCCGAAGCTCGGCGGGCGCGCTTGCCGGGCCAGGACCCTGCCGGTATCCGCCTCGTAGCGGCGGACGGCCTCGGCGAAGTCCGCGCCGGGGCTGTTCCGTTCGGGTCCCTGCATGCGCCAGAGATACTCCTGGCCGGTCAGCATCATGAAGGCGTCGAGCCGGTCCTCGGGGCCGCGCTCGGCGAGAATACGGGCGGCGCGTTCGGTGGGGTCGGGGCGCTGGGCCATGCCGGCCTCCTTCATTCGAAACCTGCCCGCCCGGCGCCGGCCTTTGCCTCCCGGCGGTCGGATGCGGGCGGGTGCTCGGCGGCGGTCGGTTGGCGCCGCGCCGGGAATGCCGATGTGCATCCGGAAGGACTTCGGAACCGGGCAGGCGCCGTGGCATCCGTCGGCCCTGGACGGGATGGCGCCGGGCGCGACACGGCCAATTGGCGGGGTTGGCGACGGGAACGCGAGGGCGGCATTGACCATCGTGACCGGGTGCGGATAACTGCCGGCCATGAACGATGCGGATCCCGATCTCGACCGGCTGGACGAGCTTCTCTGCGCCATTTCCGCCGGGCGCGACGCCATGACCGTCGCCGGGCTGGACGGCTATGTCGCCGCCCTGATCGTCTGCCCCGACATGGTCACGCCCTCGGAATGGCTGCCGGGGATCTGGGGAGAAGAGCACGCATTCGCCGATACCGCCGGGGCCGAGGCGGTGATCGGGGCTGTGATGGGGCATTACAACCGGATCGCCCGGGAACTGGCGGAGGCGCCGGAAGACTACGCACCCGTCCTGGAGTTCGACCCCGACGACGGCGAGATCCTCTGGGAACCCTGGGTCGACGGGTTCGAACGGGCCATGCGGCTGCGCCCGGACGCATGGGAGGCGATCGCTCTCAGCGGCGACAGGGAGGCGACAACGTCGCTCGGCATGATCGTCACCCTGAACGACTTCAGCTACGGCCGGCTGGAGTTCACGGAAGAGGCCGGGAACGAACTCGACCTGATGGCGCCGGGCCTGATCCCGGAGTTCGTGCGCAAGCTGAACGCATGGACCAGGTCCCGGCAAATGACGGAACGCGCAACGGTCGGTCCGCCGGATGCCGGGTTCGACAGCGGCGACGCGCCGTCATTCGGGCGCAAGGCCGGCCCTGACGAGCCTTGCCCCTGCGGATCGGGCCGGACGTACGGGCGCTGCTGCGGCGCCCATTGACGGGCGGGCGGGAACGATAGACCCGGCCCGGTTCCGCTCGCGCGACGAGGATTGTGATGCCGACGCCGCGTTTTTTGTGACGGGGGTGCAGGTGACGGCCTTCGTCACGCCCCGTCTCCGGCGCCGGGCCCGACAAGGTGGACATATGCGAGTTCGTTAATGCGGCGATTGGCGGCGGCGCAACTGAATTTCTGCGGAAGACGACTCGGATATTACATCCTGGAGCGAATCGCGGTTTAACTGCCGCGGATGTTGCAATCCGGAACAGGAGAGTTCTGCATGATCGATGAATCCAGCCTGAAGAAGGGCCAGCTCCGGAAACTCAACGCGCTTCGGAAATCCCTGGGCCCTGCGATTGCCGACGAAGCGTTCGCAAAATGGCTCGACCAGGCGGTCGAGGCGCCGGAAACCGACGTGAATGCCGATATCATTGCCGATACGTTGTACGGCATGATCCAGGATGGAAAGCTCGCGATCCGGCGGGGCGGTTACATCGTTCGCCGGGGACGCGGGCGCGTAATCGTCGAACCCGCCGGAGAGTGAGGCTGTTTCAGGCGGCTACCGCTGCCCGATGTTGCTGTCGTCGCCGTCCGAGCCCATGGCGCGGGTAATCAGGTGGTCGGTAACGTCCTGGAAGTAGAGTTGGAGTTCGGTGTGAAGCCGGCCGAACTCCGCCCAAACCACGCGGTCGAAATGCCGCTCGCGGGCGCGCACGATGACCGTCGTCCGCCGTTGCCGCGTATAGCGGAAGGGGCGCAGGCCGTGCTTGCGGCAGACGGCGACGAACAGCCGGACCGACCAGGCGTCGGGCAGCGAGAACCTGAGCTCGGTTTCCGGCCCGCCATCCCCGTCGGGGGCGCCGAGCCGGCCGCGCAGCCGGTCCATCGCGGCTCCGGCGGCGGCCTGCTCTCCCGGACTGCCGGCCCGCCGGAACAGCGCTTCGACCTTGGCAAGCTTCTCCCGGAGTTCCTTGTCGTCCGGCATCGTTCCCCCCGCCAACACGTCGCCGCGACCGTAACACGCCGTTCCCAAACGTGCCGCCCATGCGCGGACGCGCGACGGTCCCAACGCGAGGCATATCGCGCAGAATGGCGCAACATGCTACTCAGGCGGACGGCGAGCCGGTGATGACAGGCATGGGAGCGCAAGAATGAACAAGTCGGAGCTGGGCGAGCGCCTCGCGGACCGGGCGGGAATGACGAAAGCCGCTGCGAAGAATGCGGTGGAAGGCCTGTTCGAGGTGATCGGTGAAGCCCTGGCAAATGGCGAGGACGTGCGAATCCTTGGATTTGGCACCTTCGAAACCAGGGCGCGCCCGGCGCGTACGGCGCGCAATCCGAGGACCGGAGAGAGCATGGAAATCCCCGCCTCGACCGCACCGACCTTCAAGGCCGGCAAGCCGTTGCGGGATGCCGTGAACGCAGGCGGGTCGTGACCGGCGTGCCCGGCGCTCGGGGTCAAGCGGGGACAGGAGGGGCCGCATGATGAATTCGGCCGATTGCCGCTCGAAGACACCGCCCGTTTCGACGCGAACGGCATCTCGCAAGAAATCCAGCCGTCATAACGGTTTGATGCACGGCCACCGTCTGCGCCACCCCCGACCTTCCAAAACAAGCAGCAAGATGATTGACGGGCAGCTGTTGGGAACAGACGAGCACATCGCCCGGCACGACACATTGCTGTTTATCGTTGATGAACCGTTGAGGACCGTAGAGTCGCGTGCGTCGCTGCACTTAGACTTGCTTGGAGCCATTGGGGGTTGCTGGGACGCAAGGTTGCTTTGGGAAGAGGCCAGCTGAGGTGCGTCCCATCAGTTGGCTACACATTTCGGACATTCACCTGAGCGAAAGCGCTGAGTGGTCTCAGGACGTTGTACTGACGGCGATGTGCGAGCGGATCAAGGACCAACGTGCCCGAGGGACGACAGCGGACTTTATTTTGCTGACGGGTGACATCGCATTTTCTGGAAAGTCTGAGGAATATGCGTTGGCCTCTACATTCTTCGATGAGCTGTGCTCCGCATCGCGCGTCGAGAAGGAACGGGTATATTGCATTCCCGGCAATCATGACATTGATCGTGACCGACAGCGCCTTTGCTTCAGCGGCGCTCGCGCCACTCTGCGCGATCCAAGCAGCGTGGATGCGATCCTAGCAGGGGGCGAGGATCTAGCAACTCTGCTTCAGCGCCAAGAGAATTACAGGCGTTTCCAGCAGGACTATTTTTCGAAACAGGAGCGTATACCGACGGATGACGGTCTGGGTTATGTGTCGTGGCTCACGATCGAGGATGTCAGGTTCGCGGTTATTGGGTTGGATTCCGCGTGGCTCGCTCACGGCGGGCCTGACGATCAGGGTAAGCTGCTTGTTGGTGAAAGGCAGGTGATTGGCGGTTGCAATCTTGCGCAGCAAGGCAATGACCCGGTGCATATTGTGATAGCGATGACACATCACCCCTTGCATTTGTTGCAAGATTTTGACCGTAGAACTGCGATGAATCGGATTGAAGAAACTTGCCACTTTTTGCATTGCGGGCACCTGCATGAGCCCGAAGCACGGGTAACAGGTGTACAGGGAATGGGTTGTTTGACACTTGCTGCAGGCGCCTCTTTCGAGACCCGGCAGTCGCACAACAGCTACTCATTCGTGACGTTGGATCTTTTGCGGGCGGCACGCCAGGTCGAAGTATTTCAATACAAACCATCATCCGGTTTATTTTCGAGCGAGTCAGTAAGAGAATACCGGATCGAAGTCATACCCACGGACATCTGTAATGTGGGCGAATTGGCTCAGGCAATGCTTACCTATGATTCTTGCACCTCAAGTCATTCATACTACTTGTCTCCTCTTATACTTGAGCAGAAGGCAGACGTCGTAATCCCGGTTGAAAACGGGTATTCCTTTGCCTCATTTGCTGTTTTGCAAGGATTGCCCGACATCGATCTGAAGCAGAAGACGGAAGCATTTCTGAGTTTTCGAAACGTATTGCGTGTGCTCTATAAGCATGTACCGCTCGCGGAGATATTCGCTCGATATGGCGACTTGGTGGCGGCATATGACGCGGAACTGCATCAACTTTGCGAGGGAGACGCGAAGCTTCGTGATCGACTGGAGGCACAGGAAGGAGATGCACGGGCGCTGGCGGCGGCGAGGCCCGCAAAGGCGTTTTCGCATACGAGTATGTTGCTGGCGGAGCTGGCGGCTGAAGAAGACTGGATCCAGTTACGGGAGCAAGCAGAACGCCATACGGGATCGCATGACCCGGGAATGCGTACCCTAGCTATGAGAATGAAGGCACGGAGTCTGGCGAACTCAGAAGAGTTGAGCGAAAGGGATGAAGCTATAGAGCTGTATCAATCCATCGCAAATACGGAGTTGGCGGAGTTCAGTGATGCAGCGAATCTATCTATTCTACTCGCAGATAGAGGAAACAATGATGAGGCGAAAGAAGTAGTCCTTGGCGGATTGAAACAGTTTCCGGATAAACGGGAGTATTTTTCGGAAATCGGTCAGAGAATCGTCGAAGCGACAGGTGACAAAGACTTTAGGAAGCAACTAGAAGCTGAAACAGCGGAAAGACGCTAGGCCCTGTGGACGTATTGACTCAGGAGCGTGTTCAGGGATTCCCGTGCGAGGATTTGTCTGAATCATGAGGCGTCGGCGATTCGGGGGTTTCGTTGATGTCGACGAAGATGACGAATGGAGACTGGGAGGTTGCGCTGGAGGTTTTCCGGCTTTGCCTTCCGAGGCGGGGTGCGAAGGCGAAGGACGACCGTCTGTTTCTGGAGGCGCTGCACTTCTTTGCGGTTCACAACATCACCTGGCGGGCGCTGCCGGAGCGGTTCGGGCACTGGAATACGGTATGGCGGCGTTTTCACCGTCTGAGCCGTTCAGGGGTGTTCGAGGACTTTTTCGCCACGCTGGCGGATTTGAGCAGCACGGCGCACCTGGTTCAGATGTTCGATTCGACCGTGACCCGCGCGCATGTATCGGCGGCCGGCGCAAAAGGGGGCAGCAGGGTCAGGCGCTTGGACGCTCGCGGGGCGGTTTCAGCACCAAAATCCACCTGAAGACCGATTTCGACGGCCTGCCGATCGCCTTCGACCTGACCGGCGGCGAGGCAGCCGACAGTCCGCATTTCGAGACCCTGATGGACATCGGCCCCGATGTCCGGCCCCGCGCCATCGTCGCCGACAAGGGCTATGACAGCGCCGGAAACCGCCAACTCGCCCGGAAAAGAGGCGCCCTGACCGTCATTCCCTACCGGAAGAACATCAAAAACAGGCCAAAGCGCTTCGCAAGCGCGCTCTACAGAGGACGGGCGCGCATCGAACAGGCCGTCGGCAAGCTCAAACGCTTCAAACGCATCGCCCTGCGCTGCGAAAAGACCGCCACAAACTTCAGCTCCTTCGTCGCACTCGCCGCTGCCTTCATCTTGATCAAATCCGTCCACAGGACCTAGGGTGAGTGACGGACATACATCATTCCCGGCAGGGATCGATTTCGAGAGCGTCCTGCGGATTATTTCGAAGCAGATATACGAAACGCCTCTCGCATTCGTGCGCGAAAACGTGCAGAACGCGGTGGATGCGATACGTATCCAAGCACATCGCGATGGCGCGGAGACGAACGACGCCCGCTACAAGATCGATATCACAGTCGAGAACCAGACGATTGTCGTGCGTGACAATGGAATCGGAATGTCGCCCGGCGACGTTCAAAACTATTTCTGGACGATGGGAGCCAGTGGAAAAAGAAATCCTGAAGCCGTCGCGGCGGGCTGCGTCGGCACCTTCGGTATTGGAGGCTTTGCAAATTTTGGGGTGTGCGACGTGCTGGAAGTCATATCGCAGAATGAAACCTCCTCTCAGGGCACTTTGACACGACTGTCGGAACAAGATATTCGCGCCGCCGGGACAACTATACCATCAGTAACGATGGAAAAGTCTGACTTGGTCGCACCCCGCGGAACGATGGTAACCGGTCATTTGCGTTTACCGCCAGACGTTGAACAGCTTCGCGGCTATCTCAGAGATTTTGTGCGGTTCGTGCCGACGGCAATATACTTCAATGGGCAGAAGGTGTCCCAGGGTCGGTTGTCGGAAATTGAGGACCGTGAGAACTTTTCCGAGGTCGGAGCCGGGGCGCAAGAGTGGCAGAACGGTGATCTGGCCATATCCGGGCGAATGTTCGAAGATCGCGGACATGCCCTTGTGGTTGTGATCGAAGGGCTCGGAATCGGAGGTGAGCCCATCGGTCTGACCGGGCATCTGCGTTTCGAGAACGGTCTGATCGACGTGTTTAAACGAGGATTCAAACTGTGTGCGACTCAGATCGGCAGTACGATCGGCGCTTCGGGGCGTCTTGATTGTGACCGGTTCGTCCCGACGGCGGGGCGAGATTCCCTCGACTCGGAAACAACCAGCCTCCTGGGACGTATCGTACTCACATTGGAGAAGGCCGCGATCGAGGCCGTTTTGGAAACGCCCGAGCGGATTGCACAACACACGAGGGTATTCCGCTATATTCTCAGGAACGGACTAGTTGAGCGTCTCGGAAACGTAAAGGTGCGGCTGGCGGACGGGTCGGAGAGTTCACTCGGTTACATTCGGCAGAGGGCAGAACAGGGCGGAGTCCGTGTGTATTTCGGCGTCGCGCAGAAGCAAGCGTTGAATCAGATCATGCAGGCGCGCGGGCATCTGGTGGTCCTGCTCGCCTCCGACCGTCAGCGGCAAAACGCGGAACGGCGTTATCTGGAACAATTCTGCGATGCCAAACCGTTTGACGGCATAATCGACTGCGTGGAGCACTACCAAGAGCTGAGCCGGTTCGAAAAGGTATTTCTGAGCGAACTAGAACTGAATATTTCGAAATCCTACGAGGTCAGGGATTTTCGGCTGATAGCCGGCAAGCTCACCGAAGATATTCCGGTATTCGTCAAGGAACGTGGCGGCAGCAAAGCCATAGATATCTTTGTTGATGTCCGGCATCAAGAAGTCGCAAAGCTGACGGAATTAGGGTTCACACAAATCCTATATTCTTTAATCGGTACATTTTGTCGTGAGTACCTAGGACCTTCGCTCAAGAAATGGAGCCCACGGTTTTTCGGTGATGGGGCGCTTAATCTTGAACTGCTTGCCAAGCGGCGGTCCGAACTTTGGGTCCTCCTCAAGGACGATATTGGGGTGGTGCATAAGGGAGGGCGCCGGCAAGTCTTTACTCGGTCGGATGTGGAGGTTGTGAATGTCGGTGGTACTGGCGGCGCGCAAGCTGAAACAAACCCACAGCCGGGTAAGCGATATCCGCGGATACTACAGATCGTTGACGATCAGGGAACTACAAGCTTGGCAGGCTACTATATTCGCCTGCCCGATACGGCCTTTAGCGCGTATGGCGATTTATTGCCGGAGTGCGAGGGGCGCGGAGTTGTGTGGGCCGGAAACAAGATTCTATATGTCGTTTCAGACGCTGTGAGTGCGGCTTTTCAGTACGAAATACGTCTTGACGAAGTGGTGGCGGCCAACATCGCAGGTACTGTCAGGGCTGAGGGTGCGATCCAGTTGGATCGCTTGCTACAAGAAGTATACGGTGGTCTTTACTTTCCAATACCCAAGCCGTTGAAGCGTTTCATAGTCCCCGAGGGTGATGATGAAATCCGTCTTGAACTACATTGCGACTGGATCGACATGCGCACTTCGAAGCATTGGGCGCCGCGGCAAGCCAGTACGGAGCAACAGCAGGGTGCCTAGGCCCTGTGGATGTATTGACTCAGGGGGGTGTTCAGGGATTCCCGGACAAGGATTTGTCTGAATCATGAGGCGTCGGCGCTTCGGGGGTTTCGTTGATGTCGACGAAGATGACGGATGGAGACTGGGAGGTGGCGCTGGAGGTTTTCCGGCTATGCCTTCCGAGACGGGGCGCGAAGGCGAAGGACGACCGGCTGTTTCTGGAGGCGCTGCACTTTTTTTGCGGTTCACAACATCACCTGGCGGGCGCTGCCGGAGCGGTTCGGACACTGGAACACGGTATGGCGGCGTTTTCACCGTCTGAGCCGGTCCGGGGTGTTCGAGGACTTTTCCGCCACGCTGGCGGATTTGAGCAGCACGGCGCATCTGGTTCAGATGTTCGATTCGACGGTGACCCGCGCGCATGTATCGGCGGCCGGCGCAAAAGGGGGCAGCGGGGTCAGGCGCTTGGACGCTCGCGGGGCGGTTTCAGCACCAAGATCCAGATGAAGACCGATTTCGACGGCCTGCTGATCGCCTTCGACCTGACCGGCGGTGAGCCGGCCGACAGTCCGCATTTCGAGACCCTGATGGACATCGGCCCCGATGTCCGGCCCCGCGCCATCGTCGCCGACAAGGGCTATGACAGCGCCGGAAACCGCCGACTCGCCCGGAAAGGAGGCTCCCTGACCGTCTTTCCCTACCGGAGAAACAACAAAAGCAGGCCAAAGCGCTTCGCAAGGGCGCTCTACAGGGGACAGGCCCGTATCGAGCAGGCCGTCGGCAAGCTGAAACGCTTCAAATGCATCTCCCTGCGCTGCGAAAAGACCGCCACAAACTTCAGTTCTTTCGTTGCCCTCGCCGCCGCCTTCATCTTGATCAAATCCGTCCACAGAACCTAATGTCGACCTCTTCTTTCTCAAAATTCCGGCCGCCCAAGTCCTGAAGCCGACTTTGCTGCCCGCCCAACCCCCCGCTATACGTTGACAGTGCAAATCAGGACATTCAGCCGATGCCACCACCCACTCAAAGCCAACTCGCCAGCGCCCAGCGCCTTCTGAATGCTCCCCGCAACCGCCCTGAAGACAACATCCGCCAGGACATCGGCCGACTCCTCGACTCCTTTGATATCGACAACCGGATCACCTATCGGACCCCAGCGGGACCAGCCGACTTGTACCTTCCACGCCGTCGCCTATTCATCGAGACCAAATCCGATGGCCTCGCCGACGACCCACATCGACCTCAGCCTACCTACAACAACGAGACCCCGTTCCAACAACTCGAGCGATACCTCCTGAGCGAACTGGAAGACGAACAGAACCGCCTACCGCTCGATGATCAACCCGACCGCCACTGGACCGGAATCCTCACCGATGGCCGCATATGGCATGCATGGCGTTACGACCATGCCCGCGGCGCCATCGCCCAGCACACTCTCGACTCGTTCCGGCCTCGCGACGCTAACGACCTCCTTCACCGCATCCTCCCGCTTCTCGACGTCGAACCGATCGGCAGACCTTGGATACCGCCCAACCCCCTCCCGATCTTTCAGCCGGCCCACGACAACCTTCGAGACATCTATGAGAGTCTTCAAGGCCGCCAGCTCGCCGAGACCGACACGAAGACCCAGCTCTGGCTGGAAATGCTGCGAACCTCCAGCATGGAACCCGAAGGCGACGCCGCGCGCCATCGCCTCTTCGTCACCCACTCTTTCCTGGTCGCCCTTGCCAGAGGCGTCATCCATACACTCGCGACGCCAGCTACCGACCCTGACCCGGCCATCATCCTGGGCGACGGATTCGTGTCATGGACACTCGCCACCGGCCGAGGACGCCGTTGGGCGCAGAATCTTCTGAACCAGGTCCACGAATATGAATGGCGGCGCCAACGCGGCGACGTTCTTCGACCACTCTACGAACGCTTCGTCGGCGAGCAAGATCGCAAAGCATTCGGCGAGTACTATACCCCAGACTGGCTGGCCGCCCTTCTCGTCGAACAGGTCCTCGACGATGCCTGGTGCCGCTCCGCCGTCCGATCCGCATTAGCTGCCGAAAACAGCCGCGCTGAACTCGACGGCGTCGGCGTTCTCGATCCCGCCTGCGGCTCCGGCACCTTCCTTTATTTCGCTGCCCAACGCCTCCTGCGCAGCCCTCTCCTCGCGGACCACAGCGCGCCCCGCAAGGCCGCGGTCGTCGCTCGCCTGGTCAACGGCATCGATGTTCATCCTGTCGCTGCCGAGATCTCCCGCGCCACCCTGCTCCGGGCCCTTCCCGCCGAACCGCCGGACGGCAAATCCTCGATCCGGATCTACGAAGGCGACTCCCTGCTCGTGAACTCCGACGACGAGTCCTCGCTCTTCCGCCCCCGAAACGGCGAAATTCGCATATCCACCCCACGAGGCGGGGAAATCCTGCTTCCTCGATCTTTCATTGAGCAGCCAGCCTTCGCGGACAACCTCCGGCGCCTTGTCAACGCCGCCGCGAACCATCTACCCCTTCCGGACGACATTGCGCAGAGCGTCCCCCTCCCGGACCGCGCCGCCATGGAAGCCTGCCATGCCTCGTTCACCACCATCATCGAACGCGAAGGCAACTCCGTCTGGACCTGGTACATCTCCAACACGACCGGACCTCTCCGTCTCAGAGAGCAGAAGGTCAACCGTATCGTCGCTAATCCCCCATGGGTTTCCATGGCAGAAATTCAGGTCGAGAATCGCAAGCGCGCCCTTGAAGACTTCGCCGACCGCGACATGGAACTCTGGACGGGCGGCCGCGACGCTCCGCATTTCGATATCGCCCAGCTCTTCGTGAAACGTGCCCGCGAACTGTACCTTGCAGAGCCTGCGCGTAATCCCGCCGCATGGATCGTGAAGAAATCCGCCCTCACAGGCGGCGGCTGGACCCGCTTTCGCCAATGGCATCAATCGCTCCTCGCGCAATCATTCGACCTTGAGGCCGTCCAGCCATTCGGTTCCGGCGACGCCCGCCGTTGCTGCGTCCTGTTCGAGACAAGACGGTCCAGAAACCTAGTCCCGAGAAACTCGCCTCGCATTGTCGTCACAGCGCCGCAAAGCAAACCCACCGCCGACATGGGGTTCGCCGAGGCCCTTCAATTCCTCACCTTCCGCCCGGCTCCAAGACCTCTCCCCAAACGCCCATCCTCTTTCCTTGATGACAATAACGCGCCCCTTTTTCGACAGGGCGCCACCATCACCCCAAAAGTCCTGAGCGTAATTCATGACGTCCTCCCAGGCGCCGGAGCAGGCTATCGAACCGTCACAACAGCGCCATCGAGACAGAAACCCTGGCACACGGTGCCGACCAACAGGGGCACCGTCCGCCGTCGATGGATTCGTAACCTCCTCACGTCCAACGAACTCTTCGCCTTCGTGGTCAATCCTGCGGTTCCCAAGGCCATTATCCCAACAACCGCCCGCGGAACTCTTGAGACGGTCCCCGAACGCCATTCAGATTTCTGGCAGGACCTCGACCACATCTACCAGGAACACCGCGGACAAGGCCGGAGCACTCCGAAGACCCTGATCGAACGCCTCGACTATAATGGCGGGCTCTCCGTTCAGCTTGTTCCCCAGCGCGTACACCGGACATTGGTCCTCCACCCCACTTCCGGAGACATTATGCGAGCCGCCAGGATTCCTCCCGGCACTATCATCCTCCAGCACACTCTCCACTATTTCACAGCAGCCAGCGCCGGCGAGGCCGCTTTTCTCGTGGCACTCCTCAACGCTCCATCCCTACACCGCGCCTATGTCGGTTCCCGAACCAGTGGCCGTCACTTCACCAACAACCCCTGGCGCGCCATTCCCATCCCCCGCTACGACCCAGACGACCCCCTTCACCTGGAACTCGCGGCCCTCTGCGCCCGCGCTGAAACCATCGCAAGCCGCTTCATTGAAACCGCAGAAGGACGCCTTGGCCAAATTGCGACGTCCAATCGCATTCGCGATCTTCTCCAGGAACGCGGCGTCTTTGCCCAGATCGATGACGCAGTACGCCAGATACTTCCCGATCACGCCGACCCCTAGCAACCAATCCGCCGCCTGATTGCTCCCCACATAGCCGCACACTATTCTATCCCCCACCCGAATCGACCCCTCCGACATGCGCAAATTGGAATGTCCCCGCGGCCTGCATGAAATCGAGTCCCTCCTCGGGAAGCAGACCGTGTCGGGCCACATGTCCTGCTCTCTCTGCCGAAGTCCATGCTACGCCGAACCGGGCTGGCTCCGCATCGAGGCCTATGACACCAAAGCGGCCGCCGACGGTCGCTATCCTTGGGGGCTCGTCGCCATCTGCCCCTCACCGGAATGCAGAGACCAGCGCCGCCACCTCGTATCGCTCATCCTAGATAAAAAGCGCTTCACCAAAGAGGACATCGACCCGTCCTGGCTCGAATATACCGGCCCTTCCAGCCCCGACCCAATCGGCGAGCAATACCAAAACGCTCCTGAACCAGACGAAATGGCGGCGCTTCCCGACCCCGAACCATCGCCCACCATTCGCCACGTTAATTGGACCCTCCTGCCCCCCGGCCAGCATCCTTTGAGCCGCGTCCGCCAACATGTCATCGATACTCTCGAATCCCGCAGTCCACGCGAATCCGCCCCGGTCCTCTTCCGCCACGAGACACTTGCCTCCTCCTCGCCCGACGAAGTCTATATCGGCGAGCAAGGCTTCAGATCGTATGTCGCCTACATATTCAAGACGAAGGGCCTTGCTGTCCTGGAAAGCAGCATGCTCGATAACGCCACCTATGTCTTCGACCTCGAATGGCATCAGCTATCGCAAATGACAAAGGGTGAAATCCTTCAGGGCAATCTACATCGACACAGGATTATCCATACCAAAAGCTGGCAAGATCGAATCCGCCAGCTGCTGCAATAGCGCTCTACTTCCGGGCATCATCGTCCAACTCCGCACGTGGCCCTCGGTTCTATTTCCACATTTACCGTCTTCTCGGCTATGTCCTCCTGCTTGGTCCTCCTGCTTGCCGTCTTGGGGAGCTTGACCGGCCTTACCTAACCCGACTTCCGCAACTCGGGGGTCATGAGGATGCTAACCCGACTTCCGCAACTCGGGGGTCATGAGGATGCTAATACCACCGGCCACAGATAAGAACCGATTAGCCTCTCTCGGCGGAGATTACCTCTTGCAGTAGGAGGCCTCGGCTCAGGAGGCGAGCTGCGGAGGGCGGCTCTGCTATAGGTTCCAATCAACGACCGTTGGTATAACTCATTGAATAGCCTTGATCGTCTCCCCGAGGGTCGGCACTACAAGGCGGCGAACGGAGAGGCGGCGCCGTGTGCCGTCAGGCGGAGATCCGGGGTGCGGGTTGCTGCGGCCAGGTCATGCCGAGCTGTTGCAGCAGTAGCTCGTGCTCCTTGTTCGGCCGGGTGTGGCGCGGCAGGACGAGGTGCCGGCCGTCGGTGGTTGGCAGATGGACGTCCACCATCTGGATGGTGGCGAAGGCCTCAAGGATGGCGCGTGGGGTGAGGCCCGGGGCGCGCGGCCGGGCGAGGTTCTTCAGGGTCACCAGCAGGCAGTAGGCGATGAACGAGACGAAGATATGCGCCTCGATGCGCTCTTGGCGCTGATGGAAGATGGGGCGGATCGCGAGGTCGTGCTTGAGTTCCTTGAACGCCTGCTCGATCTCGACGAGCTGCATGTACAGATGCCACAGCGTGGCGGGGTCTTCGGCGACCATGTTGGATCGCAGCAGGTAACGGCCCTCGCGGCGGCGGACCTGGCGCAGCCGGTCGCGCTGCAGGCGGAATGAGAAGCCGTTGGCGGCGAGTTCGCTGTCGGTCCCGGGCACGGTGATGTCGACCAGGCTCCAGGCCCGGCCGGCCTCCTTCCTGGCGGCGCCGAGCTTGAGCAACAACTGATCCCGGCTGTTCGACTGCCCTTGCAACTCGGCCAATCGACGCCACAGCCTCTTCAGCCGGCGCCGGCGCATGCCGCGTTCCTTCACCTGCCGCCCCTCGCTGCGCACCAGGACGTAGAGCTCGCCATCCTCGACCAGAAGCTTGACAGTCACGGACTGGCGCACCTCCTGCCAGGGCAGGCCCAGGAACACCTTCTCGAGCCGCGTCAGCCGGCCCTTGGGCGTGCCCACCAGGTAGCGCACCGGCGCCTCGCCCTCGCGCATCGCGGCCAGCGTCTCCTCGGTGGGGATGCCGCGGTCCATGATCCACACCCGCTCGGAGCGGCCATACTGATCCTCGATCTTCTTGAGGAACGCCGCCAGCGTGGTGTCGTCGGAGGTGTTGCCCGGCATCACCTCATAGGCCAGCGGAAAGCCCTGCGGCGTAACGATCAGGGCGATCACCACCTGCACGCAGTCGGGCCGCTTGTCCCGGCTGTAGCCGAAGCGGCGCTTGTCATCGAACGGCGGATCGCTCTCGAAGTAGGTCGAGGTCAGGTCGTAGAGCAGCACGTCGAAGCGCGCCTCGAACAGCGTCGCCCAGCGGTCGCGCAGAAACGAGAAGAAGCCCTGCTTGTGCGCCAGCAGCTTGTCGAGACAGCGATAGAGTGTGTCGTCGGCGATCGCCCGCTCGCCACCCAGAAGATCGCGAAGCGCGCTGTGCTCATACCAGTGACGGTGAAGGCGCCACTCGCTGCCCGGGTCGATCAGCCGGTAGCAGACCTGGATCTTCAGGATGTCCAGCCACCGCGTGCCTTGCCGGCTCGCCGGCAGCCGCTCTTCCCAGAAGCGGTCCAGGTCCAGGCGGTCCCACAAGGACAGCGCCAGCCAGCACGCCCCCCACTGGCGCGGGTCGTGAAGCGCCACCTGCGAGAGGTCGATCTTCACCACTTCGCAAGTCAGCGCCGGCGCCTCCCGGTCCTCGGGAAACAGCGCCATCTGCCGTGATCGCGACTTGCCCTCCACCACCTCGATCGAGCGGCACCACGCCGCTCGCTGGCTGTCGTTGATCTCCCCGAGATAGAGCACCTGACGCTGAACAACCCGACCGCCGTGGACCCGGACGTTCTCCACAACGCTCCAGTAGCGGTGCTCCTTGCCGTCCTTGAAGCGTCTCTTGCAGCGCACGAACATCAGCGCAGCGTCCGGATCTTCGCCAGCCCGATCAAGGGGGTAGGTCGGCACTACAAGCCGGTCCCGAGAGGTACTGCACCGAAATCCGACACTTCTCGCGCCGGAAAACCGTCAAATCAGTCGATTCTCAAGCCGAGTTGCGGAAGTCGGGCTATCTGCCCCATGGCCGCCGGCAGGGGCGCTACTGGATCTGCGGCGACCTCGACGGCGCCCGCGGACGCTCGCTCTTCGTCCGCCTCTCCGGACCCGGCACGCCGGGCAAGTGGACCGATGCGGCCCGGGGCACGCACGGCGACCTGCTCGATCTGGTCCGCTACCGCTCGGGCGCGCCGACGCTGCGCGCGGCGCTCGACGAGGCGCGCGCTTTCCTCGCCCTGAAGCCTGCCCCGGACAGTGCCCGGACCTGTTCCGGGTATCCGGGAGCCCCGGACGCGCCCTGGGACGCGACAGAGACTGCCCGCCGCCTGTGGCGGCGCTGCCGCGCCATCGCCGACACCCACGCCGAGCGTTATCTCCACGCGCGCGGGCTCGCGCGCTGCCGCTTCGCGGCGCTGCGCTATCACCCGGAGCTTCGCTACCGCGAAGGCCCGGCAGTGCGCCGCTTCCCGGCGCTGGTCGCCGCCGTCACCGGCGGCGACGGCGCCATCCTCGGCGTGCAGCGCACCTGGCTCGATCCCCGCGCACCCGCCAAGGCGGACATCGCCGCGCCGCGCAAGGCGCTCGGCCGAATCCACGGCCTCGCGGTGCGCTTCGGCGCGCCTGCCGGCCACGCGCCGCTCGTCGTCGGCGAGGGCATCGAGACGGTCCTCTCGCTGGTCACCGCCGTGCCCGAGATCACGGCCGCCGCCGCGCTCTCGGCCGGGAGCCTCGGCGCGTTCGCGCCGCCGCCCGGTCTCGCGCGGCTGGTCATCGCGCAGGACAATGACAAGCACGGCGCGCTCGCGGCCGAACGCCTCGCCCGGCGCTGCGCGCGGGCGGGCGTCGCCGCCACCGTCATCCTGCCCGCCGGCAACGATTTCAACGACGACCTCGTCGCCCTCGGCCCGGCAACGCTCCGCGCCCGCTTCGCGCCGCTGTTCCGCACCCCCTCCTGCGCCTCCGGCCCGCAGGCCGGAGCGGGCTCCCGGTCCGGGGGAGGAAGAGGAGAGCGGAGGGTCGGGCAAGCCGACCCGAGGAGTGGAGGGAGTCCATGAAAGCCGTCGTCAACCTGAAGACCGAGCCCCGGCTGCGCGAGGCGTTTGAATACGCGCAGGTCGTCGACAACACCGTTCTGATCGACCGCCGCACCAGGTGGGGCAATCCGTTCCGCATCGGCACCGGGCAGGACCGCGCGCAGGCAATCGCCCGCTATCGCGCCGACCTCTGGCGCCGCATCCGCGCGGGCGAGATTACCCTCGAAGATTTGGCCGAACTGGACGGCTGCTGGCTCGCCTGCTGGTGCGAGCCGCTGCCCTGCCACGGCGATGTCCTCGCCCGGGCCGCGGAATGGGCATTTGGGCAGCTGGCGCAGCGCAACACCGGCCGGACGGAAGGAGGCGCGTCATGAGCACCATCTCCTTCCGCCGCATCGCCCCCGACGAATCCCGCATCTACCGGGACGGCGATCATGTCGGAGACGTCCACGCCTTCGACGACAGCACCCGGCCGGGGCACAGGGTGTTCGCCATACACCTCGACGAAGACCCGCGCGGCCCCGTCTATCTCCACGACCGCGCCCGCATCCGCGAGACCGCCCGGCAGCGGGTCGACTCCCATCCCCTGTGGAACTGACGCAAAGGCGGGCAGGGCCGGAAATCCTTCCCGGCGCCGTGCCGGGACGAAACGACGATGGGGTCCGTGCAGGGCGAGAGAAATACGCCACCCCGCTGTGATCTCCAATCGTGTCACACGTGCTCGCGACAGCAACCCCTGCGGGGTCCTCCGGTCGCTCCGCTCCCTGCGGCCCGGGCAAGAAGCTCCAAGGGCGGACCGTGAAAGTCGACGACCGTGAAGATCGCAGGGCGATCTTCCGCACCACTCGCCGACTTTCCGCACCACTCCGCCCAGGAGCTTCTACGCCCGGGTGCTTCTGCTGCGCGCGCGTGCCCCGACAGGACATCACAACGGGGATCGGCCCCGAACGTGAAAACCGAAAGGAAAACCACATGACCTTCCATACCGATACCACCGAAACCGCAGCGCAGTCCGCAACCGCGATCGTCTGCGACAACGCCGCACTCTTCGGCGCAACCCCGGAGCGCGACGAGTTCGACACCCGCGACGTCTGGGACGAGGACGATGCCATCGCCGCCGTCGCCGAAGCCTTCCGCATCCTCAGCCAGGGCGTCGCGCCCGACGGATACCAGATGGCCGACGAACGCGAACACCTCCTCTGGGGCTTCGTCAACATGCTCCACGCCCAGACACAGCGCCTCGACCGCGCCGCCGACAGGCTCACCCCCGAACTCCAGGACCTCCAGCGCACACAGGACGGCTCCGAGATCAGGTCGCTGGAACTGGAACTCGTGACCGACCGCGCACAGTGCCTCACCGCACGCCGCGACGCCTTCGAGACTCTCCGCGACGAAGCCGCCGAAGCCTACCGCGCAGACACCGGCGACACATGGCGGCCCCGGCGCGGCAGCCACGCCAGCCAGACCGGACATCTGACCTCCGCTGCCATCGACGCCCGCGACTTCGTCCGCGCCCGAAAGGACCGCAAGACACAGGCTCACCTGCCCCAGGGAACCCTCGTCGCCATCGCCGGCGGCAAGGACATCGCAAACCCGGCGGCCGTCATCGAGCGCCTCGACAAGGTCCGCGCCAAGTATGCCGACATGGTGCTCGTCCACGGCGGCGGCCCCGGCGTCGAGAAGATCGCCGCAAGCTGGGCAGAGCGCAACGGCGTCCACCAGGTCGTCTGCAAGCCCGACTGGGACCGCCACGGTCGCGCCGCACCCTTCCGCCGCAACGACGAACTGCTCAACCTCCTGCCGAAGGGCGTCATCGCCTTCCCCGGCTCCGGCATCACCGACAACCTCGTCGACAAGGCCCGCAGCCTCGGCATCCCCGTGCAGCGCTGCGCCGCCTGACCGCAGCACCTCGACGGGCCATGTCGTCGCTCCGGCGTGGCCCGTTTTCGTATGCGCACACCGCCCGCCGGACCGCAACGGTCTCCTCGCGCCGGCGCTGCGCACCGCGCTCGTCGGCGAACGCGCCCCGCTCGCCCTGGCCGGCTGCGCCGGCTGCGGGCACCGCCCCGGCTCGCCGCCGCTGCATTCCGTGCCTCGCCGGTGACGGCTCCGCCGCACACCGCGCTCCGCACCACGCCGTGCAACGCTGTCCGCACCCGTGCGGACATGACCGCCCGAGCCTTCGGCAGCGTGCTGCGCACGACTGCCTGCACCTCCGGCCGCACAGCCCGCCGCTCACACGCCGCGGCGGCTCCCCTCCGCCGCTCTCGCCGGCGTCGATCCCCCCAACGTCAATGCAGCAAATCAGGCCGCTTCGGACCGCCCGGGGCGGCCTCGGTTCTCACACCCGACGCATCCTTGATGCAGGGAGCGAGGCCCGGCCGGTGTGCATCGGTCGGCAGTTTTCCGTTGCGTGACAGGCGGTTGGGCCTGGCCCGGCCTCTGACCGCGGTCCCGCGCGCGGGTCGCGTTGTCCGTTCAGGAGCGCCGTTCCGTTCCCCCGGGACGGACGGCGCCCGAGGGAACAGACAACGGAGACACGCCCATGCGCATCCATGCCCCCGTCAACGAGCGGACGGTCCGCCGCACCTTCAGGGAGAAGAAACCCGGACGATACGGCCTGACCGTCATCGACAGGGACCTGCCCGCCTTCGGCTTCACCGTCGCCGGGAACGGGACGAAGACCTTCTTCGTCCGGACCTCACGCCAGTTCGGCGTGCCCAGGGCGATCCTCGGCACGACCGACGACATGACCGCCGCCGAGGCGAGGGAGAAGGCCATTGCCGCCATCGCCGAAGCCAAAGCCGACCGCGAGACCGGGCCGCTGTTCGCCGACTTCGCGGCCGACTTCATGCGCCGCCAGGGGCGGCGCTGGAAACCCTCCACGAGGAAGGCTAACGCCCATCTGATCGAGCGCCGCCTCGTGCCCTTCTTCGGCGCGATGCCCGTCGCGAAGATCGACCGCGCCGATGTGCGGCGCTGGTTCGATTCCCTCAGCGGAACCCCCGGCAGCGCCAACCGGACCCTGCCGGTGCTCTCGGTGATGATGCGGCAGGCGGAGCTGTGGGACCTTCGCCCGCAGGGCTCCAACCCCTGCCGCAACATGCGGCGCTACAGGACGGCGCCGCGCGAGCGGTTCCTGTCCCTGGACGAGTTGAAGCGCCTCGGTTTCGTCCTCGACCATGCGGAGGACCGGCAGGCCGCCGCCGCCATCCGCCTGCTGCTGTTCACCGGCGCCCGGTCGTCCGAGATCGCCGGCCTGCAATGGGACTGGATACGGGACACCCGCGCGGTGTTGCCGGACTCCAAGACCGGACCGAAGGCGCTCCAGCTTCCCCCGCCCGCGCGGGCCGTCCTGAATGGCCTGCCGCGCGAGGGACGCTTCGTCTTCCCGAACGGGAAGGGCGACGGCCCGATGACCGACCTCGGCCTGCGCTGGCAGAAGCTGCGCGGTCTCGCCGGGCTGGACGATGTGCGCATCCACGACTGCCGGCATACCTTCGCCTCCCATGCCGTGATGAGCGGCCTCGACCTCTACACCGTCGGCCGCCTGCTCGGCCATGCCGACACCGCCTCCACCGAACGCTACGCCCATCTCGCCGACGAGCATGTCCGCGAGGCGGCCGGGCGCATCTCCGGCATCGTCCACGAGGCCATGACCGGGAAGGAGAGCGGGCGATGAGCGGCGGCAGGCATCGTGTCCGGCTCACCGTGAAGGCCGTCGCCGCCGCCAAGCCGGCGGAACGGGAATACACCCTGTGGGACAATCTGCTGGCGCATTTCGGGGTCAGGGTGCAGCCCTCCGGCGTCCGGTCCTGGATCGTCCAGACCCGCGTCCGGGGACGCATGCGCAAGATCACCCTCGGGCGTTTCCCCGAACTGCCTCTCGACGCGGCCCGCCGGGAAGGCGCGGCCGTGCTCGCCCGCCTGTGGGGCGGCGAGGACGTGACGCCGCCGCGCAAGGAGAAGGCGCCGCTGTTCCGGGACTTCGCCGCCCGTTACCGCTCGCGGCGGAAACACCGCTGGAAGCCGTCCTCGCTCAAGACCTTCGATAGCTACATGAAGAACCGCCTGATGCCGCACTTCGGCAGGCTCCGGCTCGACGCCATCGACCATGCGCGGGTCTCGGCATGGTTCGACGCCGCCAGCGCGGACAGGCCCGGCGCGGCCAACCGCGCCTTCGAGATACTCCGCGCCATGCTCGGGACGGCCCGGCAGTGGGGTGACATCGGCGAGCATGTCCCCGATGCCTGCGCCAACATCGTGAAGAACCCCCGCAAGCCCGTCGCGCGCTACCTCAGCCGCGAAGAGCTGGAGCGTCTCGGCGCGGTGCTCGACCGCCACCGGGAGGAACACCCCTGGCCGGTGGCGGCCATCCGGCTGCTGACCCTGACCGGAGCGCGGCTCTCCGAAGTCATCAACCTCAGGTGGGACGAGATCGGTGAGCTGGCCGGAGACGGCGCGAGCGCGCGCATCGAAGACTCCAAGACCGGCCCGCGCACCATCTGGCTCGGACCCGAAGCGGCAAGGCTGGTCGAGGCGCTGCCGCGACCGGATGGCCGGGAGCGGGTGTTCCCCGAGATCCTCACACCGGCAAGGCTCTACACCTTCTGGTGCGGTATCCGCGACGAGGCGGGGCTTCCGGGCCTTCGCATCCACGACTGCCGCCACACCTGGGCCTCGCAGGGCGTCATGAACGGCGTCGGGCTCACCACGGTCGGACGGCTGCTCGGACACCGCAAGCGGGAGACCACCGCGATCTACGCCCATCTCGACGATGGCGCGCTGCGCGACGCCGCCGCGCAGGCTGCGGCCGTCATCGCGCGAGCAATGGGGTACAGGGCGGAACCGCCCCCACTGTCGGACAAGGCGGAGCACGGCGATGTGTCGGCTGCCATGCCCGGGTTCCCGGGTCCCGGAAAGCCAACCGCGCCAGAGAGGGAGGGGGTTCCTCTTCGGGGCAGAACCGGGGATCCGGAGCGATCGGATGCAAGCATCCACCGAAGACCGCAGGGTATCGAGATCTGAGTTTGTCGCGGGCGTCGAGCTGATCGGGGAGGGTCAGGCGGGGTCTTTGCCATGCGCCCCGATCAGGTTGCCGGTGGTCCCGCCGGTTCAGGTAAGGAGTGCGTCGATCCGGCTCTGCGGCGTCCCGGCGATACGGGCGGCTTATGGCGGATCCCGGCCCGGCGCAAGAAGACGCCGATGCTGCCCTTGCCCGCGCCTGCTCATTGTGTGGCGATTCCGTACAACTTTTGAAACCGAAGATCGCCAGAAATTTCGCAATTCCTGGCGCACACAGCGTCGAGCAATTCCTTGAGAGCAGTCTTGTTATAGGCTCGCAGAACATCAGCATGGATTACCTTTTTCAGCACCTTGAGCAATGACTCCGGATGCTGTCGCGCGCAGCCACTCCTGTTGAGAACAAAGAGGCCATTGCCTTCCACGGGCCGCAAATATGTCAGCCACCATTCCGCCGCCTGAGGAGGTCGTGCCCCCAGGCGTGGTGTAGGAGCTGGAGCCACCATCGGTAGCTGTGGGTAAGTGGCCCGCCGCCGCGACCGTCTGGAGTCTGGCGGCGGCGGGCCACTTATCCATAGCGGATGACCATCGCGGTGCCGGTAGGGTTGGGCTTCCACAGTCCATCCGACCGGAGGAGTACCACGATGACCACCACCGACATGATGACCCTGCGGGCGCTGTTGGAGAAGAGTTCCGACGCCGATCTGCTTCGCGAGATGATCGGGTTCACGGCCGCGCGTCTGATGGCGCTTGAGGTTGAGGGCCTTGCGGGCGCCGGGCACGGCGAGCGTTCGCCGGACCGGATCACGCACCGCAACGGCTACCGCGACCGGGTCTGGGAGACGCGCGCCGGCACGGTCGAGCTGAAGATCCCGAAGCTGCGCAAGGGGAGCTACTTCCCGGGCTTCCTTGAGCCGCGGCGGATGGCGGAGAAGGCGCTGACGGCGGTGATCCAGGAGGCCTACATCAAGGGCGTATCCACCCGCTCGGTCGACGACCTGGTGCAGGCGATGGGCATGTCGGGCATCTCCAAGAGCCAGGTGTCCAGGCTGTGCGGCGAGATCGACGACAAGATCCGCGACTTCCTCGACCGGCCGCTGGAGGGCGACTGGCCGTATCTGTGGCTGGACGCGACCTATGTGAAGATGCGCGAGGCCGGGCGCATCGTCTCGGTCGCGGTCACCATCGCGGTGGCGGTCAACGACCAGGGCCGGCGCGAGGTGCTCGGCATGGCGATCGGCGCGTCCGAGGCCGAGACCTTCTGGACCGACTTCCTGCGCTCGCTCGCCCGGCGCGGCCTGCGCGGCGTCAAGCTGGTGATCTCCGACGACCACAAGGGCCTGAAGGCCGCCGCGACCCGCATCCTCGGCGCCACATGGCAGAGATGCCGCGTGCATTTCATGCGCAACCTGCTCGCCCATGCCGGCAAGCAGGGCCGGCGCGTCGTCTCCGCCTTCGTCACCACCGCCTTCGCCCAGGAGGATGCAGACAGCGCCTCCGCCCAGTGGCGCCAGGTCGCCGACCAGCTCAGGCCCAAGGCGCCGAAGCTCGCCGCCATCATGGACGAGGCCGAGCACGATGTTCTCGCCTACATGACCTTCCCGGCCGCGCATCGCGCCAAGCTGCACTCCACAAACCCGCTCGAACGCCTCCATGGCGAGATCAAGCGGCGCACCAACACCGTCGGCATCTTCCCCAACGAGAACGCCATCACCCGCCTGATCGGTGCCATCCTGCTCGAGCAGAACGACGAATGGGCCGTCCAGAGAGCCAGATACGTAACGCTGGAATCCATCGCTCCCGTGAGCGACAATGCAACCGTCAAGCTGCCCGCCGTGGCAGCCTGAGCCTACCGGCCCTACCCGCCGGACACCGCCACGGGCGCCAGGCTCTTACACCACGGCTCGGGACACGATCCCTGAGGAAATGCGTCGCCGCACTCCGCAAGCATTTCCAGTATGATTTCCGATGTTGTTCCGGTATTGCGTTCCTGCTCTCGGGGCCAGTGCTCGCAAAGCCAAGGGTACAATTTCTTGTTCCATATCCGCCGCCGCTCGTCAGGCGTCCCGGCGAGACGCCACATCAGGCTCCCAAGCACAGTCTCCAGCCCTTGTTCGGGCATGGGGTCGACAATGTCGCGAATCTCTTTCTCAGTCAGATCTCCCGGCGCATCAAGGCAGACCGCCATGAACAGGTCTCTCAATCGGCACATTCTCCGGTCTTCCAGCCTGTCGTCGCGCAGGATTTCGAGAAACGGCGCCCTGATGGCTTTCAGGAGGTCCGGACCCAGACCTGGCGACCAGCTGTATGCAGACCATAGGTCGACAGCTTCCTGTGACTTCAGGCAGGCGAGGCGTGCGATCAGGTGCCGCCGGGTCCACTCGGGGTCGACCGCAAACAGCGGGCGCAATCTGGTCGCCAGACGCACGCGGCCTGGATGCCCGAGCGGGTCTTCGGCCATGGCGTCGAAATACGGCCGGACCGGTGCGGGGAATCCCGCTCCGGCTCGCAATTCGTATTTCGACAGCCGGGTCAATGCCGCTTCCGCCAGCTTTCCGGCCGGATGGTTCAAGGCGTTCGTCAGGGTTTCGTCCCGGTCGGCCATCTCCGATCCGCCCTCGCCCTTTCCGGTCCAGGATTTCGTCCAAAGGACACCGAATTCGGCTTCCCGATCGGTTCCCCATGCGTCCGCAAGCTGTTTCACGAAACCCGCGACGGCGGACGCTGCCTCGCCGAACAGTTCGCCGGGAGCCTCGGCAAGGATTCTTGCCGCACAGGCATGCAATCTCGCCGGGTACTTTGGTTCCGGCAGCTCCCAGAGGAATTCCCGCCAGTACCGTGCAGGCCATTCGCCCTGTTTACCGAGTCGCCGCAGTGCGGAAACAACCTTTACCGGTTTCCGGGCAGCCAGCCCCTGAAGTTTCTTCTGACCGAGCTGATCGGACTTGAGTTCCACCACGATGTCTTCGACTGAACCCTTGAGGAGATGCTTGGGCGCATAATCCTTGATACCGCTTCGTTCATACTTTACCTCCCCAAGAAATTCGTCGGGATCTTCCTCTATTCCCTCCGCTTTCGGGGCTATTGTTTCAGCCATCGCTCTTGATTTCTTGTTCAGATTTACCCCGGATATGTCCATCTTGTACAGGAACAATGCCTGTTCTTTGCGCAACCCTTCGTCACTGCCGAAGGATTCCCGGATTTTATTCGATTTCGGTCCGGCGTGAATTGCGTCAATGATGTCGCTGCGGAGATCCCGGGGTAACCGCTTGCCCGCCAATCTCAGAAAACGCATCGTTTCGCGCCGCATGTCGCAGTCCCAGAGACCGGGGTTTCGACCTCCCAGAAGCAGTTTCCGGGCAAGCCGAATATCGGCTCTCGGGTTTTCGGTCAGCGCGTGCAGCGCCAGCCTCCCGAACAGCGGCTCTTCGGAGTCCGCCCAGCGAAGGAGAAGATTGTACGCGCGTGGGCTCTCGTCGGGAACCAGCGCAAGATAACTGTCCCGCGCCAGATCGATGAGGCGGGTCCAGTTGTCGGAACCGTTGTTTTGCTCGTGGGACGCGATCGACGGCCGATACAGGTACGACCGCTGGCAGACATTGCCATCGGCCTTACCCAGGGAAAGGGCGTGTTCGAGATGATCGGTCAGCGTCTCGGCGTGTCTCGAAAGCACTTCGTGGTCATCGAGAATAGCCTTGAATAGCGCCCAAACCCCGTCGCATGCCGACGTCAATTCGAGATGTCCGCATGTATCGATGGGCTGCGGCGCTTGCGGAGGATTTTCGTAATTCAGAGATAATTCCCGTCTCAAGGAAAGACCCGGTCGGACGACGAGACGCGGCCGGATACTCTCCATGACCTTGTCCTCGATGAGCCTGCGTTCGTCGGGGGACGTCGCGGCCCGATGACGGTCGGAGAACCAGCGCCCGTTCCAGGGATCATCGGGCCTTTTGCCCAGAAGAACGGTCCAGAGCAGTCGCAGCCTGTCGGGAATGTCCGGAGGCGCGGAAGCCTGCTCAGCCAGACGGCCCTCGACCTGCTGGCGAAGATGAGGGTGAAGATGACCGCCGTTCCGAAGCGCCCAGGCCAGCAGTTGCGGCACATGCAGATGTCTGGCCAGCCAAACCGAGAGATGATGCCTTGTCGTATCCAGATTGTAGGGATTCACCGATTCGAGACCGGTATCTACGAGATGCCGGTCCGTCCCGTTAGCGGCAGAGCGCAGCAGACCCTTTTCCGCGAACATGTCGAGCCACTTCTCGAACTTTGCATGGTCCTCCTCGTTCGACATGGGAGGGGCTTCGGCAAGCGCCCTGGCGGCCGATGCGTCCTGTAGCGCCCAGACGACCCGTTCCACAACCGGCCCGGCCGGCATCTTGTTAATCTCGTCGATGGCGATCCGGGAACGGGCTCGAAGGGGATCGCTTCGGATCCGCGCCCATTCAATCAGTGTGTCTGCGAGAAGGCGGTGTCCGTCCCGCTCGTCATAGAGGATCGGTTCGACATTCTTCGCGACCCAGGCGTCACGCGCCCTGGATATCCCGGCTTCGGAACCATCCATGGCGGCGAATGCCCAGGCCGTTCTGAAGCCCGCGCCCTTTGACCGCTCGGCGGCAAGGGCGTCGACCATGTACCCCATGACAGGATCGTCGAGGCTGTAGCCGACGAAGACGACCGAGAATTCGCGAAACAGTTCGGTGACGAACCTCGCCGCCCAGCGCTCGGTCAGATATGCGCGCCCGAAATCTGCCGCGGTCAGCACCAGGTTCGAGCTATCCTCCTTCGGTGCGATGCGGCCGTGCAGGTGCACCAGGCTCGACCAGTCATGACGCTTGGGTATCGGAAGCCGGGGCGCGGCATCGACCTCTTCCACCGCTTCGGCAAAGCGGTTGTCGAAATTGGTGGTGACAAGTCGGACGCCGCGTTCAGTCCGCGACAGCTCGAGCAATGCCTTGTGGAGTTTCAGGTCACCGCATGGCGGTCGAGAAAGCCGGTCGATGACCGCGCGCCGCAAGTGGTTCGCGCCCAGGCGGCGTTCCAGAAGCCCGAGCGCCCTGTCCCAGGCCCCGCTACATAGCGCTTGCCGTTCGGCGGGATCGGCTTCGATGTGGTTGGCATCATATACATGTTTCACGAGGGCTTTGAAGCTTGGCAGGTCAGACCCTTCTGCCATCGAGACCCCGGCGCCGCAGAAGAAAACGACATTGCCGTCGTCCAGCCCGTTCAGGAGGCGCGCCGGAATGTCCGGGCCGTCTGCAATCAGTTCAGGCATTGCGAATTGCACCGTCGTTCATTTGGCGCCTTCCTCACGCACGGGGCACGGGGCACCCGGTAATATTATCGACCCCAGTAGCGTATGGGGTCTCTCAAGACTGTGCAATTTCGCTCCGTATGAGATAGAATTTCTATATGGCAGTGACGAGGAGATTTCGAGGCGTGCACCGGGATTTTTCGGTCTGGATGAGCGCTAGGCAGAATCGACATTCATCGCATCCAGAGGATAGCAGAAGCGATGTGTATGAAGGCGAGGAAGTATATTGCTTTTCGGTCGTATCGGGTTGCGATGCGGCGGAAGTGTTTGATCTTGTTGAAGTAGCGCTCGATGCGGTTTCGGTGTTTGTAGATTTCGGCGTCATAGCCGATGAGACGCTTTCGCGTTGGATTGCAGGGGATGACGGCCTCGGCCTCGATGTCGGCGATGCGGTTGCGGATGGCATTGGCGTCGTAAGCAGCGTCGGCGAGCACATGGCGGGGCCGAAACCCCTCCATCAACGCCAGGGCCTTTGGCGCGTCGCCGGCCTGTCCGGGCGAGAGGATCACGCGGAGCGGTCGTCCGAGAGTGTCGCAGGCGATGTGTATTTTGGTCGTCAGTCCGCCTCTGGAACGCCCCAGAGCCTGATCCCGGCCCCCCCTTTTCCGGTCGCCGCCTGTTGATGCGCGCGCACGATGGTGCTGTCGAGCATGAGATAGCCATTGTCGCGATCCGCCGTCAGGGTATCGAACACCCTCTCCCACACGCCCACTTTGGCCCAGCGTGTGAAACGCTTGTGCACCGACTTCCACTTCCCATAGCGCGGCGGCAGGTCGTGCCAGTGGGCGCCCGAACGAAGCACCCACAGAACCGCGTTGACGAACAACCGGTTGTCTGCTCCCGAACGCCCCGGATCGCCCGGCTTGCCCAGAAGCAGACCTTCGATGCGGACCCACTGCGCATCCGTCAGCTCATAGCGCTTCACCATACGCCCAACTCCAACCGAAAATCAGTTGGAGCGTCATGAATCACATAATGTCTTCCCAGGGAATCCTGTATGTCGATTGAACCTAGTGGCCCAATCTACAGTCGGGCAGTAATTCACAGATGAACTTCTGCGTCGGGTTTTCCGGCGTCCAGCGCATTCATCCAGGCGAGGCAGAGGTCGCGGGAACGGTAGTGGCCCCACGCCTGTTCCTCCTCTCGCTCGACGATGGGGAAGGTGGAGTAGATGTAGCGGATATCGTCGCGGTCGGCGACGCCGTAGAGGTAGAAATAGAGAGCGTCCAGCTTCGCACGCAGCATCAACCGCCGGTTCTCGTTCCAGCGGAAGGGCGGCAGCGCCTCGCCCGCCTCGTCCACATGGCCCATGTCGCGGGCGAAGGGCGCCATGTCATGCGCCGTATAGGTCAGCTCCAGCACCGCCTCGCGCACGATCTCCGCCGCCGTCTTCGGCCCGAAGCGCACCGCCTCGTAACGCTCCGGCGGCACGACGGGGAGCTGTTCAAGGATGAACCAGTTCAGGTTCTGTCCTTGGACCTTTTGTCTCAAAACAAAGTCGAACGGCAGTGAATTCAGATTTGAAACGATTGTAGCCGCCAACCCGGCAAATAACGGTCGATTATCGTTGCCCATGAGCAATGGCAAAGAGTTTCCTGCGCCGGCGCGGGGAATCAATGCGGCAATCATAGAGCGGACATTGGTTACCGAAGTTACATGTTTGAAGCCAAGAAAAAACGGGGTTTTCGGCTGGTCAGTGTCGCTCGCTAAAACCCAAAATTGTGGGTGAGGCAGCCAGTCCGGGTCCCGGTGTCGTTCGATGGTCGCCGGCTCGGGTTGCGCCGGGCGGTGGAGATTGTCCGGATTGACGACCACGCCCGCTGCCCTGTGGTCGAACGTCTGCACCATCTTGCCTTCATAGAGCGGGACCCACTGGCCGGAAGGGCTGTCGAAGCGGTTGCCGCCGATGGGCCATGCGCCTTCCTTCTCTTCCAGTTCCGCGCGGGTGCGGAACAGGCCGGAGTCGTTCGTCATGTCGAACATCCGCACATATTTTACCGGCCACGCCTTGACGGGCTTGCCGGAGGAACGGTCCACAAGCACGGGCAGGCGGCCATAGATCGCAGTTGTAAGTTCCGCATCGCGGCGGGAGCGGAAGATGGGCGCGGTGCCGGTGTTCGGGTTGACACGGGCGAAATCGGCCGCGCCCAGCGGGAAGCGGCGATCCGGGTCCTTCAGTTCCTTCACGTCCTGAAGGAAGAAGGCGCATTGCGCATCGCCGGGAAGCGGCGACGGGCTTGCAAGGAATACGCAGAATTTGAAGCGGCTATCGACATCGGGGAAAAAGGGCAGTTCCTTGTAGCGTGTGCGCCGGTTCTCGAAATCGTAGAGCGCCTGCAACCGGCTTTCCGTCGCGACGCCCTTGAAGAAGCGCGCCGCCGTCCTGTCGGACGCGATGCCGGACGGCACGACCAACCCGACCTTGCCCTCGGGCTTCGCCAGCGCCATCGCGCGCTCCACGAAGAGCGAATAGAGGTTGATGTCGCCGCCGGATAGCAGCGGGTAATCGCCGCCGCAACGTGCATTCCTCATGGCGGCGTCGGTGCGTTGCTGCGCCCGGTCGTAATCCGCCGCCAGCGGGTCGCCGGCCGTTTCCAGCGCGGCGACCATGCGCTTGCGGTCTGCGGCGCGCGGCGCATGGGCGATCTCCGGGCGGCGGGCCGCGAACCATTCCACCTGTTGCAGCTTCATCCGCTCCCACGGCGGGTTGCCGATCACGGCGTCGAAACCGCCCCGGCGCTCCACGCTCTCGAGGTTTGTCCAGACGCCGGGAAAGGCCGCCTGCCAGTTGAAGAAGCGTTCCTCGCCGATGAGCGTCCGCGCCTGCGCCAGCAATTCGGCGAAACGCTGCGCCTCCGGCCTGCCGTTCGAGGCGTCGGTTTCGCCAAGCGCAACCTCGACCGGATCGCCGAATTGCCCGTCGAAGAAGGCCCGGAGCGCCGCCTTGTCCTCCTTGCTGCGAACGGCCAGCCAGTCGAGGGCATGCACGAGGGACAGGAACGCGTCGAGCGGACCGGTACTTTCCTCCACTAGGGCGAAGGTCTCGGCGGACTGGCGCACTTCCGCGATCTCGGCGTCGGTCAGCGCCTCCACGGTGCGCATGTCTTCCGCCGCGCCGACGGCGGCCTGCATCGGCCCGTGCAGCAGCAGCGGCGCATCGTATTCGGCCGCTCGGTCGATGCCCGTCCGCACCCAGGCGCCGAACAGGCTGTCGCCGCAGCGCAGATGGTGGTCGAGGAAGGACAGCGGCGCGCCGACGGTGAAGGTGTGCAGCCAGAGCGATACCTTGGCGAGTTCGACCGCCATCGGGTTCTTGTCCACGCCGTAGATGCAGCGCTTGAGCACCATGCGGCGCACGATATGGCGGTCGTCGAGCCGCGACGCATCGACGGTCCAGCCCTCCGCCTCGGCATTGGCAAGGATGGTCCGGCGGATATCCTCGATCCGCCCGGCGAGCGGCGAGGCATAGCCGCCCGAGAGCTCCTCGGCCTTCGCCATCGCCTCGATGATGCGGTCGGCGAGCCAGTCAACCAGATTGACGAGGAAATGCCCGGAGCCCATCGCCGGGTCGCACACCCGGAGTTCGAGGATTTTCTCCGCCGGATCGAGACGGGCGAGTTCCCCCGGTTGCGCGCCCTTGTCCGCCGCTTCGCGGAACGCCTCGCGACGGGCCTCGACCAGCGGCCCGACTGCCTCGTTGATAACGAGGCCCACAAGATCGTCCGGCGTGTAGTAGCTGCCCCAGTCCTTGCGCACGAACGGGTTGGGGCGTATGCGGATTTCGCCTTCCTCGCGCACCAGTTCGCGCTCCACCAGCCGCTCGTAGATCGAGCCGAGCTGCTGCACGCCGAGTTCGCGGTAGTTGATATAGCGCCGCCCGTCCGGCCCGCGCCGGAAGGAGAGCGCATCGACGATGTCGGCCATGACCGCATCGGGAAGCCGGACCCGCGCCAGCAGCGGCGCGCGCTCGGCATCGAACAGGCCTCCGTCATAGGCGGGCAGGCCGATGGAGGCGTCGCCGCCGTCGATAATCCGGCAGAGGTCGTCCAGGGCAGACCAGTAGTTCGCCGCCACGATCGAAAAGGCGTCGCCCGCATCCTTGCGCCGGCCGACATCCTTGCGCACCCGCTCGCGCAGCGCATAGTCATAGCTTGGATCGCGCACGGGCAGCAGGCCGCGGTCCTCCGCATAGAGCACGAACATGAGCCGGTAGAGCAGCACCAGTGCGGCCTCGCGCACTTCGTCCAGAGGCGCATCCGGTGCGGCCCCGGCGATTGCGCCCGCCAGCCTGGGAAATGCCTCGCCGAACACCAGCCCGGACAGGTCCTTCGCGACCTTCGCCTCGTAGAGCCGGCCTTCCTCTATCGCGCGCAGATGGAAGCTGCGCCCGTCGGGTTCGCCCGGCAGGAAGGCTTCCGGCCGGAAGACGAGCGCGAAGACCCGGAGCCAGTGCCGCCGCGCCTCTTCGTCGAGCGCGAACAGGCCCTCGTTGCGGCCCGGCAGGTCCAGCACGTCGGCCAGATCGACTTCGAAGAACTGCTCCGCGACCGAGCGCGCGCCCCACCAGTAGAGCCGCCAGACCGCGCCGTCGGTGAGAATGCCCCAGCGCAGCCCGCCTTCCGTCATCACGTCCGCGCGGCCGAGATAGCTCAGCATCTGCGTCGCGGGCGCGGCCTCGATGCCGTCTGCGCCCGAACGCCGGTCGAGCGGACGGCCCCAGCGCTTGCATTCCACGATGGAGAGGCCGTGGCGGTAGCGGTCCTGCTCCGGCAGGCGGTTGGCGCGGTCCTTGGCCGCGTCGTCGGCGAACAGCAGGCCGTCCGGCACATGCGTGCGTCCGTGGGCCGAAAGCCTTTGCTGCCAGAGGCTCGCCGCCCAGCCGAGCCGTTCCAGCACCGGGCGGATCAGGTCGGTCTCGGTCTGGGCCTCGTTGGGCGCCCTGTCCGCCGGGAACCCGTCGAACAGGGCGCGCAGATCCGCCCGGAGCTTGTCGAGCGCCGCATCGTCGAACGCCTTCCAGTCTTCCGATTCGGCAATCGCTTCGCAGAGAAAGCCGTCAGCGAACAACTGGCCCTGGAAGGGATTCTCGATGGTCACGCGGCCCTCTCCATCACCCGACGCCATATCACGCCGCCGCCCGGATCGGCATCGACCACACCGCTTCGGGCGCGAGCCATGTCTCGAAGGCCGACGGCGAGATCGTTCTCGTCCAGTCTGGCGGCACGGCACGCAAGGGCCGTCGCAAGGCCCGGGGCACGATCGTCACCGCGAAGGCGCTTGAGGAGATGCGGCCGGCCCGGGACGAGATCATCATCGCGACGGGGGTCAGGCTGCGGCATTGCGGGGTGCAGCTGTGGGGCTGGCGCAGCCTCGGGATCTTCGCCGACCGCCGCCAGCGCGGCTGATCGTCTGGACGTCCTGCCGGCCCGACGCGGTCCACCGCCGGCCTGACCTCCGCCAGCCGTATTCCACCCCGACCCGGAGCAGCATCTATCGCATCGGCCTGGAGCGGCCATGGCTCCTGCGCCGGGCGTTTTGCACCCTGCTCCTTGACCTGAATGTCGAGATACTGCCTGAAGTCGATCTGCCTGATTTCGGGATGGGCAATCTGGATCGCACGCTTCGCATTCGGCCCCCAACTGCAAGTCGCCATGACCCACCGCAGTCGGAAGACTGGCTGCTGCGAGTCGCCGAGAAACTTGTCGATCCCGCTCTTGCCGAGTACATGCCGGTCGTCATAGCGCTTGCACTGAATGGCGACCCACTCACCAGAGGTGCCCCGCGCCATCAGATCGATCCCGATATCTCGTCCATCAAGACCGGTGAGCGTCTCACGCTCGGGCCACTCTGCCCGGCGCCAGATGCCCTTAGTCTCAACAATTCCGGCTCCTGAAGCGCAACCCGCATGAACAACTGTTCGAACCAGCGTCCCTTCTCGGCCTCATCGCGGCTTTCCCCGCGGATGCGCACAAGGATGATACGCGCGCTCGGTCTCTCCGCAAGTTCGAGGTTCATCCGGGCCACTGTCATGGCACGCGCCTCAAATGCGCCACGACCGCCCGGACGCCGCCTGTGTGGCTATCGCATACGCGCGGATATCCCACTCGCGGATCCGTGGATTCAACGATGCACCCCGGTGCAAGGACCTGCACAGATCCAATTCGTTGCTTACGATGTTTCATGCTCGGCGAGACAGCCCCGGGAGCAACAGCGTGGACGGAAGCGCCAAACGATCTGTTGGAGCCAATCGCTGAACTGACCGAGGCCTCACCTTGCCTTCCTCATTGACGATTTCGAACTCTCCTTCCCGCACGAGCCTCACAATGACTTGATCCAGATCGGAGAATCGCGCAGCCGTCCGGTTCGCAAGCATATGCCGCACGGCGTCCATGGTGACAGGGTGTTCAGACACCAGCCCGGACAGCTCCCGAGGAAGAGAGTCCAACAGCTCCGTTCGCATTTGCCTCTCATCGAGTTCACCGAACTGGAACAACGGAAGGGTATCCGAGTTCTTCAAGGCATCCCAGCCCAACATACCGAAATCCCCCCGTCCGTAGTGTTCGAAGGTATTCTGAATGTCCCAATGCCGTTGAATCATCACGTCGCGCGCCGTTGGGTGCCTTGAAAGATGGAGAAACCATAAAGCGCGCCTTGACTGCCGTGGCCGAATGAAAAAAGGCGTATCGTAGATTGCGCCGGTTACTATCCGGACGTGGTTGCGCAGCGTTCTTTGCACAAGCGCTCTGCCGCCGTCTCCGTCTCTTTTCCGGATCAGGTCATAAATCTGCGAATCGGTCAACTGAAGCGGTACTGCCATCTTGGCGATCTGTGGAGTTTCCGCCAAGTGGTTGACGAGAGCATCGGCTGCAAAAGTCAGTATCACTTCGGCCGCTGGCAACTCACTAAAAATCCGAGACACGAGCGAGAGTTGCACCTGCGAGAACCCGGTCTGGTCGAGAAGGAAAATCGCGCGCCCGGAACGGGGTTGCCGCTGTCGAACTGAATTGATGATGCCCTCGACCTCATTCTCGAAGAGGCCGTTTCTGATGACGATCCTGTCATCATCGACGCGATGGCCACGCTCTCTGATGATCTTTCGCAGATGGTCCGTATGCGCCTCCTCCTTATCGACAAAACAGAACCTGCAATCGATGTGAAGTTGTTTCGCGCGCTTCTTGTTTAGCCGGACGCTCGCCCTTTCGGTTTCTTCGAGCATGACCAAGGGTGTGCCCGAAACTTCGGCAGTTTCATCAAGGAATAGACCTCCGCCCGCAAACCCGTCAATAAGGTCTAGCTTGAACTCCTCTCGGACGGGATTCACGTTCAGCCTGTCGTAGTACGCTCGAAGATAGCTGCGCAAAACCTCCAGTTTCGCCTTGCTATGCGGTTCGATGGACGGCGGTGGGTCGTCAGGGTGCCATTTGAACGGCATGGTCGTCCTTCTCGGTCAGTAGCCCGGGCATTGCGTTATGCTCCATTCCCTCCAGCTTGCGGCCGCCGGCCTTCGGCGTTTGCCCGCCCCACTGCTTGAAGAAGAACGGCACGCCAGCACGTGCGCAGAGGTCGCGGATGTCCCGGACCCATTCCGGTTGCATGGGTCGGGCCTGCGGGCCGCTTTCTCCTCCTACAATCACCCAGGAAATCCCGTCCAGGTCGATGTTTCCGACGGGACCCAGGAGCGGCTCAATCGAGAGGAACCGCACCGCCGCCGGCGCCGTTCGCAAATGTTCGATTCTTGCAGTTGCCGAGCTGTCTTCAACGGAAACTCCGCACCATATGTGGTGGGGAGCCGAACCGTCGGCGTACCGGCGTCGCAAGTAGTTCCTCATGAGCGAACTGCGTTTTGTCAGGATCTGATAGACGTGCCTGTCCACGACCTCCATCGTTTCGAATACGCTGTCGACAAAGCTCCGATCTACCTTCTTGTGAAACAGGTCGCTCATGGAATTGACGAAGATCATTCGCGGCTTGCGCCATCGTGCGGGCTGATCGAGCCGCGACGGCCACTGTCGCAGGTCGAATCCCTGCTCATAGGGGTGCCCGGGAACACCGCGCCATCGCTCGGCGAAGCGCTCCGCGTAGCAGTGGTCACAGCCGCGGGTGATCTTCGTGCAGCCCGTCACCGGATTCCACGTTGCGTCGGTCCACTCGATTGCCGATTCAGCGCCCACGGTGCAACTGCCTGGTCATGTCGAACTCGAGTACGCCCCGGTTGCGCAGGGCGGAGGCGCGATCGGTGCGTGTTTTCACGCGACCGCACCGAGACCGTTCTTCTCCACCAGCGTCAGCAGCTTCAGAGAGGTGCCGCGGGGGTGCTTCTCGCCGCGCTCCCACTGGCTCACAAGACCCGTCGTCACGTTGAGGTAGCGCGCGAACACCGCCTGGCTCGCGTTCTCGCGCAGCCGAAGCGCGCGAATGTCTTCCGGCGTCATCTCCTTGACGGGCGTGAGGCACATCTCGTCGAACTTCCGCATGGTCCGTTTCGACATCACGCCCGCTTCGGCCAGGCCGAGCGCCGCCTCGTGCACCGAAGCCAGCACCTCGCTCTCATGCTGCCCGGTCATCGCATTCCACCTCGATTATCGATCCAGTCGCCTGCGCGACCGCAAGACCCGCCGCATCCAGCGCCAGATACTCGTTTGCCAGCAATCGCAGCCCCGAAAGTTCCTTGCGCCGGATGTTGCCCGGGCGCTCTTCGCAAACCCGTGCACGAAGAACGCCAGTTCGCCTCGACGGAACAGCACGATCGTGCGGAACCCTCCGGACCGGCCGCCGCCCTTGCGGGCGATGCGCTGCTTGATGACGCCGCCACCGAGGTCGGCGTCGACCAGCCCCTCCCCGGCGCGCCGGACGGCCTCGCACAATGCCTCATCCTCCAGCCCCTCGCGGTCGGCGAAACGGGCGAACGCCCTGGTCTTGAACGTCTGCAACCCGAGCCTCGCGCACATCCGCCTTCATGCCTCCTTTTATGATGCCCGGTGTGGCTTTTCAACTCGCGCCGCGCTCCTGTCCGGTGCATGGCCGTCCTGCCGGCGTCTCCATCCACGCGTCTTCCACCGGCAGGAGGCGAGGTCTGGCCGTGAGTGGGGCGGCGGTCGGCGCTCCGGAGGGAGGGGGCGCTGCCGCCGTTCCCATTCACCTGTCGAAGGAGCACGGCACGATGCAGGCAGCAATCGCACCGCGCGGCGACGCGCGCACCTATCTCATCCATTTCGTCGGCGGCGGTCTTGAGGACGACCGTTATGTCGTCGAACGCTACGTCTCGAAGGCCGACGGCGAGATCGTTCCCGTCCGGTCCGGCGGCACGGCATGCGAGGGCCGTCGCAAGGCCCGGGGCACGATCGTCACCGCGAAGGCGCTTGAGGAGATACGTCCGGCCCGGGACGAGATCATCATCGCGACGGGGGTCAGACTGCGGCATTGCGGGGTGCAGCTGTGGGGCTGGCGCAGCCTCGGGATCTTCGCCGACCGCCGCCAGCGCGGCTGATCGTCCCGGACGCCCGGCCGGCCCGCCGCCGGCCGGGCGTCTCCCGCCCGACCCCGCATCATCGACGAGGAGAATGGCCATGGCTTGCCGGGACCCGGAAGTCCGCAAGGCCCGCGAGCGCAAGCGTATCGCCCAAGGCCTGTGTCCGCGCTGCGGCAAGGTCCCGCCCGCGCCGGGGCGCAGCGTCTGCGCCGGGTCCGCCGCGAAGAGACCCGAAACCGTCCGGCAGTCCGAGCGCCAGCGCACTCGCAGCAAGAGGGAACAAAGGGCCGCCAAAGGCCTCTGCACCCGCTGCGGCAATGCGCCGGCCGTGAAGGGCCGCGCGTCGTGCGAGGCATGTTTGGAGAAGCGCCGCGCGGACGACCGCGCCCGCTACGCCGCCTGCAAGGCCGCCGGGCTGCCCTATGGCGGCGCCAATGCGGAGGCGAAACGCAAGGCCGCCCGCCTCAAGAGCAGGCGCCGCCAGAAGGCAAGGACCGGGGCCGGCCTCTGCATCCGCTGCGGCAAGCGTCCCCCCGTCGAGTGCGGAACCACCTGCCAGCCCTGCAGGGACAGGAGGCAGGCGGCGGAACGGCGGCAATATGACGAACGCAGGACCGCGGGCCGCTGCACACGCTGCGGGCAGCCGGCCTTCGACGGCCTCTCGCGCTGCGGCCCCTGCGCCGCCATCGAAAAGGCCAGCCACAACCCGGAGCGCAAGAACGCGCGCTCGCGGCAGTTGTACGCCCGACGCCGGGCCGCCGGCCTGTGCACGGCCTGCGGGGCGCCGTCACAGGGGGCCGCGCGCTGTGCGCCCTGTGCCGAGAGGTCGTATCAAGGGTCGGCGCATTTCAGGGGCATCCCGGTCCACGAGCCGGTCTGGACCGTGATCGAACTGGAGACCGGCCGCGAGCACGGCCCGTTCGACGATCCGGCCGATGTCGCCCTCTGCCTCGCCTTCGGGAAGCTCGACCGCAACCGCGTCGAGATCGTCGCCGACGCCCCCGTCACCGCCTCCTTCACCGCCTGGACCTGACATACTGTCCCGGGCGGCGATGGCGGCGCTCGCCTGGCCGCGATCCGCCGCGCCGGTCGTTGCCACCTAGCAAACGGGGCCGGCGCGGCATCGTTCTCACCGGACCGAGTCTACTCCCTCGCGCAGCCCGGCGACCCTCGCCGACAGCGCCAGGACACCCTCCCCTCGGCAGGCGAAAATATCAACGCGACGGGGGCCGGCGACTCCAGTCGGGCTACGCCCTCCTTCCGTCCCCGGCCCCCGTCGTAAACACCGCGGCGCCACAATCACTGCGATCATCACGCCCCGCAAAAACGCGCAACGCCAGCAAATAAGCGCCTTTTACGACCGTCACCTACAGCTGCCCCGACAGGGGCGCGGCCTGTCCGGAGCACGGCTTCGCGAGCCTCTTCCCGGAACCGGCGTTCGGGATGTCCCTCCAGGACCCGGCGGAGCCCCGGAACCCGGCGGCGTCGCTCCCTCCGGCGGCATAGAGGGGAGCAGGGCCTGAAGAGATTGAACGGGCGGGGGTTCGGGGGAGTGACCCCGGCTCCGGTCGTTCGCAACCCATCGTCATCAACTCGTCCATGAAGGAGAATTGTCATGGCATTCGGACTGAACAAGGTGCAGATCATCGGCCGCCTCGGCGCGGACGTCACCATCAACCACCTGCAGAACGGCGGCCGCGTGGCCAATCTGAGCGTTGCCACCGACGAGAGCTACATCGACCGGAACGGCAGCGGCGAGCGGATCGACAGGACCGAGTGGCACCGGGTCGTGACCTTCCAGGACGGGCTGATCGACATGCTCGCCAGGCACGCCACGAAGGGCCGGCTGGTCTACATCGACGGCAAGCTCCAGACCCGGCGCTGGTCGAAGCCGGGCGAGGACTCCGACCGCTTCTCGACCGAGATCCTGCTGGTCCCGGGTGGGCGCGTGCAGTTCCTCGACAAGGCGAACGGCAACGCCGCGCAGCCCGGCCCGGACGAGGCGGGCGGCGGCGACCCGATGGACGGCGACCATATCCCGTTCCAGAGCTTCCCGTTCTTCCCTCCCCACAGGGTCGGCGCCTCGCGCGCCGGCCCTTTTCTCATGCGGGCAGGTTCGAGTCTCGCCGCGGCGCATACGGGAGTGGGAGCGAGGCTGGAAAGCGGGTGAACCGCGCGAGGAGGAGAGGGAGCCCGCTCGCGCACCCGTCACGCTACCCGGAGAACCCGATGAGCACCATCTCCTTCCGCCGCATTGCCCCCGACGAATCCCGCATCTACCGGGACGGCGACCATGTCGGAGACGTCCACGCCTTCGACGACAGCATCCGGCCGGGGCGCAGGGTGTTCGCCATACACCTCGACGAAGACCCGCGCGGGCCCGTCTATCTCCACGACCGCGCCCGCATCCGCGAGACCGCCCGGCAGCGGGTCGACTCCCATCCCCTGTGGAACTGACGCAAAGGCGGGCAGGGCCGGAAATCCTTCCCGGCGCCGTGCCGGGACGAAACGACGATGGGGTCCGTGCAGGGCGAGAGAAATACGCCACCCCGCTGTGATCTCCAATCGTGCCACACGTGCTCCCTCCGCCAACCCCTGCGGGGTCCTCCACTCCGCTGGCGCTCCGTTCCGGCCGGGACTCGGAATGAAACGGCGCAAGCGCCTAGGCCTGGCGGGATGCGCGACCGTGGCTCCGCACTCGCTCACGCTCGCTTGTGCGCCCGCACCACTCGCGCATCCCGCCAGGCCATTCATTCCGGCCCCGGTGGCTGCGGTCCGCGCGCGTGTCCCGACAGGACATCACAGCGGGGATCGGCCCCGAACGTGAAACCGAAAGGAAAACGACATGACCTTCCATACCGACATCACCGAAACCGCAGCGCAGTCCGCAACCGCGATCGTCTGCGACAACGCCGCTCTCTTCGGCGCAACCCCGGAGCGCGACGAGTTCGACAACCGCGAGGTCTGGGACGAAGACGAGGCCATCGCCGCCGTCACCGAAGCCTTCCGCATCCTCAGCCAGGGCGTCGCGCCCGACGGATACCAGATGGCAGACGAACGCGAGAGCCTGCTCTGGGGCTTCGTCAACATGCTCCACGCCCAGACGCAGCGCCTCGACCGCGCTGCCGACAGGCTCATCCCCGAACTCCAGGACCTCCAGCGCACCCAGGACGGCTCCGAGATCAGGTCCCTCGAACTGGAACTCACGACCGACCGCGCACAGTGCCTCACCGCACGCCGCGACGCCTTCGAGACCTTGCGCGACGAAGCCGCTGAAGCCTACCGCGCAGACACCGGCGACACATGGCGGCCCCGGCGCGGCAGCCACGCCAGCCAGACCGGACATCTGACCTCCGCTGCCATCGACGCCCGCGACTTCGTCCGCGCCCGAAAGGACCGCAAGACACAGGCTCACCTGCCCCAGGGCACACTGGTCGCCATCGCCGGCGGAAAGGACATCGCAAACCCGGCGGCAGTCATCGAGCGCCTCGACAAGGTCCGCGCCAGGTATGCCGACCTCGTGCTCGTGCATGGCGGCGGTCCCGGCGTCGAGAAGATCGCGGCGCGCTGGGCAGAGCGCAACGGCGTCCACCAGGTCGTCTGCAAGCCCGACTGGGACCGCCACGGACGCGCCGCACCCTTCCGCCGCAACGACGAACTGCTCAACCTCCTGCCCAAGGGCGTCATCGCCTTCCCCGGCTCCGGCATCACCGACAACCTCGTCGACAAGGCGAAGCAGTTCGGCATCCCGGTCATGCGCTGCGCCGCCTGACACGCAGCACCCACGGGCCGCGTCGTCTCCGCTCCGGCGGCGGCGCGGTCCGTCTCCGTATGCGCACACCCGTCGCGCGACAGCTACGCCTCGCGCGCGCTTCGCGCCGCGTTCGTGAGGAGCCTGCCCCGGACTGCGATCCGGGGCTGCCGCGTCACGCGCCGCTGCACCATGCTTCGCATGGGTGCATCGCGGGCTGCGCCGGGCCCGGCGCAGTGCCGCAGGCACTGCTGACCCGCCCACTGCCGGCGCTGCTGCCGGACCGGCACGACACCGTGCTTCGCACCGCTGCCCGCAGTCGTGCAGGCGCCGCCGTCGGCGCCTCCGATCGCAACGGCTATCGCAACCGTCACCGCACCCGCGCGGCTGAAGCCGCGGTAACGGGTGCGCCATCCCCGTCTGCGTCTGCGGTAATGTGTGAGCAGCACGCGATCACCCTGAACAGCCCCGCTTTCGTCGAGCACGCTTGCATCGCGGTAACATGTGCGCGGCGTCCTTCGGCTCCGCGGAACATGTGCGGCGGCGCCCGTGCCGCCGAGGTAACGCCGCCGGCTCCGGTGCGCCATGTGTGAAGACTGCCCTCCGCCGTTTGCACGCCGCGCCGCGTTCTGTTACCTCTGCGACCGGACGACAACGCGGAACGCGCTCGAAGATCGCGGACCGGTCGTCTCGCTCAATCGCCGCGACGGCTCCCGTCCCTTGTGACGCTGGCGTTTCAGGAGATGGTGGTGTGCAGGGCAACCTCGCCCGATCTCGACTCCGTTCGGAGTTTTACCGTCACACCCGACGCATCCTTGATGCAGGCGTTGCCATGGCTGCCCGTGTCCGCTGTGGCCGCCCATGCCGCGGGCGGGCGCAGGTCTGTCCGCTCCTGTCACGCCGGGAAAGGTCGCACCGGATTGGTAGCTCCCGTGTTTGCTGCAAACACATGCGCGATATCAGGAGGTTGGGCGCCGCTCTTCCGCATTCCGTCGGACATGGAGGCCCCTTCCGCCCCCGCTGGATATGGACTTGCTCCTGCGAAACTACCAGTCTGGTATCGCCCTCGCATACGCTGCACCATGACAGCTACCGGTCCGGTAGCTGTCCGAAGGCCGCGTTCGCCCGCGACTTCGCCCCGCCACGCCGGACGACCGGGGGCCGCGCGGCCCCGGGGATCTGACAGAACCCGAACCGGAACTCTAGCGAATCCACACGCAAGAACGGGTGAAACCGCATGGCATCATCACTCCAGAAGAACATCCGGGTCACCGCAGACCAATGGAAGCGTATCGAAACGGCGGCCAGGGAGCGGCAGGTTTCGCCCAATCGGCTCGTCGTCGAGCTCGCCATCCAGGCTCTCGACCGGCGCGAATGGCCCGGCACAGGGGCCGAAATCAAGGTGGCCCGGGCCTCGCTGTTCGCCGCCCAGGCCATCGCCCGAGGCCTCATCGCCGACGGACGCCAAGCCGAAGTCCGGGAAATCCGGGAGTTCATCTCGACGATCGTGCCGGACCCCGATGCGGAGAGGCCTGCCGATGGCGTTCTCACCGCCCCGTCCACGCTCGCGGACAATGACACCGGGTAAGTCTCCGCACCGCGGCGCTGCTCGATCCCGGACAGGCCGATCCCGCTTCATCGCCCGAGGTCTGGACCGCAGCGTCCCCGTTCCGGTCCACTTCATTCGTGGTCTTGAGCGTCGGCAACACACCCCGATTGCCGCACGGAACGACCTGGGTGCGCCCTCCGCCACGCGCCGGTTCCTGCGAACGCGGTCACAGCCGGAACTGCCGAACAGCGGGTTTTCAAACCCACCGGATCGCTACCAGGCCAACGAATCACGTCACGCACACGGCAGCGCGCTAATACCAACCGCAAGTCATATAGACCGATGCATTGGGTCGTGGGGATCGTCACGATGGTGCGACGGCCCAGCTTCGCCGGGTTGTTTTGGTGATGATGTCGGGTTGCTCGATGAGCCATTGCCATGCCGTCCGGCAGGCTTCTCTCAGGGCGGCGACATCCTTGAACACACGGTTGGCGAAGCGGTTCGATTTCAGGACCGGTATGATCTGCTCCATGGGATTGAGTTCCGGACTGTATGGCGGCAGATGCAGGAGCGTCAGATTGGGGGGGGACGAGAAGGTCGCCCGAGCGATGCCAGCCTGCCCCGTCCAGTATGACCACGCCGTGCGCACCCGGCGCCACGGCCGCGCCGATCGCCGCCAGATGCTCGTTCATCGCCGCCGTGTTCGCCCTGTCCGCCACATCGGCGATGCCGACGCCGCGCTGTGCGCAGGTGGCGCCGAACAGATAGACATAGCCATAGCGATGGTCGCGCACGATGCGCGGACGTTGCCTCCCGCGCGCCCGGACGCGCGTCGTCATCCCTTTCTGGCCGATGCGCGCCTCGTCCTGGAACCAGATTTCGATCGGGCCCGCCAGCGCCTCGGAACTGAGCATCGACGTCACCCTTGCCTCGAAGTCCGCCACGAACGCCCCCTGCCGCTCCGCGTCGGCCCTGGGGTGGACCGGCCGTCCCGAGACAAAACGAAACCCGGCCCTTCGGAGCATCATACGGGCGCCGCTCTCCGTATAAATGACCCCGAAGGCCTCCTCGATTTTCCGTATGATGTCCTGAACCCGCCAGCGCGTGACACCGTCCCGCTCAAGATCGGGACCCGCCTCGACCCACAACCCGATCTCGGCAATCCGAGCCTCCGTCAACCGACCATCGCTGCCCCCGCGAGGACGATCCGCAAGCCCCTCGAACCCCTCCGCATTGTAGCGCAGCACCCAGTCGCGCAGAACTTGAAGCTCCATGCCCTGCGCCCGCGCCGCCTCCGTGCGCGACGCCCCATCCATGATCATCGCGATCGCACGCCCCCGACAGGCTTGCTTCGCCTCACCGCAGCGCTTCGCCAGATCATGGAGATCGTCCGATCCATGCTCCGTCCAGGTTATCGGCGTCGCCGCACCCATCATCATCCTCCAACCCCAAGACTGCCTGACATCACTCTATCAACGTTGTCCGGCACCTCACCTCAACACCTCACCTCAACACAACATGTTGGAACAATGAGTCAATTCGAACCGCGCTTGGTATAATCACCAAACCGATTCCGGACAGTACGCTCGGCGAGCTCACGGGAATGTTCACCCTAAATCCGGCAGTTGAGGATGGCGGGGCCTCGCCGAATCGCTTGTAGTCTGCGGATATGAGCGGCTTTTCAGGGGCCGAAGAGGCTCACCCTGTGGGTGACTGTCCTGGCGCTGTGCGGGATGTCGCCCGAGCGTCGGTGAAGGTGGACACCTTCGGCGGCGCGGTTCATGTGGAATGGGACCCTGATGCGGCGGTGACGCCGCTGGGCCATCTGGCGTTTTTCGCGGAATACCTGAAGGTGAGCGGTCGCTTTGACGCTTTGGTTGCGGACTGCCCGCTGCGGTACACGAGCCCGAACGCGCCGTCGAAGCGGGATGTCTTGGGTACGGTGCTGCTGTCGGTTCTGGCGGGGCAATCGCGGTATGCGCACATCACGTCGTTGCGCGGCGACGGGGTGAACCCTGCGCTGTTGGGAATGGACAAGGTTGCGAGCGAGGATTCGGTGCGGCGCGGTCTGGAGCGGATCGGTGCGGAGGCCGGCACATCGTGGCTTCAGGGCCATCTGGACGAGGTGGTCCGTCCGCTGCTGAGGGAGCCGTGGGTTCTGGACTGCGACACGACGATCAAGCCGCTTTACGGTCGTCAGGAGGGGGCGGTTGTGAGCTACAACCCGAAGCTGTTGGTGGCACCCGTAAGTTTCCCATTTCTGGCAACCCGAAATTTCTCACTTTTGGCTTGTCGCTGAAGATGCGTCGGGCCGCTCTGTTGGCTTTGCCAACGGAGCGGGGTGCGGCGCGCGGATGTATGGATGGGAGACGAGGATGTTGTTGAAGCACTATCTGGACCAGGGCGTTTCGAAGGCGGAGCTGTCGCGCCGGTTCGGGGTGAACCGGCGCACGATCCATTACTGGATCGAGACGGGCCAACTGGACCGTGATCTGTCGGCCGGCCCGCGAGGTTATGCGCCGCGCCCCCCGGTGGCTCACAAGCTGGATCCCTACAAGGGGATCATCGACGCGCGCCTTGAGGAGTTCCCGAAGCTCTCGGCGAAGCGTCTGTTCGACGAGGTTCGCGCGGCGGGCTACCCGGGCGGCTATCGCCGCGTGCTGGACTATGTGCGTGCGACGCGGCCGCGCGAGCCGGTCGAGGCGGTGGTGCGGTTCGAGACGCCGGCGGGTCGCCAGGGCCAGGTGGACTTCGGGACGTTCCGGCTTCCCTGGGGCCGGCGTCATGCCCTGGTGGTGGTGCTGGGCTACTCCCGGCTTCTGTGGCTGCGGTTCTTCCCCCGGCAGACGATGGCAGTGCTGATGGAGGGACTGGAGAGCGCCTTCGGTCGGTTCGGCGGGGTTCCGGAGGAGCTGCTGTTCGACCAGATGCGCGCGGTGGTGCTGTCCGACGACCGCACCGGCGCCGGCGGCCTGGTGCTCAACGCGGAGTTCCTGCGCTTCGCCACGCACTGGGGGTTCATGCCCCGCTCGTGCCGCCCCTGTCGGGCCCGGACGAAGGGCAAGGTGGAGCGTCCGATCCGCTACATCCGCGAGAGCTTCTTCTACGGACGCAGCTTCGCGAACGACGACGATCTCAACCAACAGGCCGCGGGCTGGCTGGAGGGTACGGCCAACGTTCGCCGGCACGCCACGACCGGGGAACGCCCCGTCGACCGCTTCGAGCGCGACGAACGGGCGGCGCTTCGCCCCCTGGCCATCTCTCCCTACCGGCGTCTCGGCCTCCGCCAGGCTCCGGAGCCCGCACGACGGCGCTTTCCGACAAGTGTGGAGGTCGAACGGCGCCCGCTCAGCGTCTATGCGGAGGCGCTGCAATGAAGCCCCCGGCGCCGAGCCGGCGCGACAGGCTGCGGGCGATGCTGGCCGACCTGAAGATGCCCGGCGCGCTGGAGGCCGTCGACGGCATCCTGTCCGAAGCCGACGGCGGCTCGATCACCGCGGCCGAGGCCATCCAGCAGTTGCTGAACGCCCAGATCGTGCTCCGCAACAACCGCAGGCTCCAGACCGCCATGCGCTCGTCCAGGCTGCCCGCGGTGAAGACGCTCGACCAGTTCGACTTCGCCTTCCAGCCCAGCATCAAGCGCGAGCAGATCGAGAGCCTGCACGAGCTCGGCTTCGTCGACCGCCGCGAGAACGTGATCCTGCTTGGTCCGCCCGGGGTCGGCAAAACGCATCTGGCCATAAGCCTCGCGATCGCCGCGGCCGAAGCTGGACGGCGCGTCTACTACGGCACGCTCGCAGGGCTGATCGACTCCCTCACCGAGGCCAAGGCCGCCGGCAACCTGTCCCACCGGCTGCGCGTGCTCACACACCCGGCGCTGCTGGTGGTCGACGAGATCGGCTACCTGCCCGTCAACCAGGACGGCGCCGTGCTCTTCTTCCAGCTCATCAACGCCAGGCACGAGAAGGCATCGACCGTGCTGACCTCGAACAAGGGCTTCGAGGACTGGGGCGGCGTGCTCGGCGACGAGGTCATGGCGGCGGCTCTCATCGACCGCCTGGTCCACCACTGCCACATCGTCAACATCCGGGGGAACTCCTACCGGATGCGCGATCATCAGAACCTGCTGCAGTCCGGCTCGGACCGGCGACGCAAGAGGGCCGCCGCGTGATCCCCGCCCGGAGCAAAAACGGCAACGGTGACCGCCGCCCGCTATGGATAACCGGGTTGTCGCCGCCAGACTCGCGGCGGTCGCTGCGCCAACCCGGTTACCCACAGCTCCATCGAGGCCCACCCCCCAAGCACCGTGCCGGGCGAAAGGGATCAAAGACAAAAGTGAGCAATTTTCACTTGCCAAAAATGCGCAATTTTCGGCTGCCATTGACACGAAGAAGCCGGGCCGCCCCTCGCATGCCTGCCATGCGTTCCTGATGGCGGGCACGCGGCTTGTTCTGGATGTCGAGGTGGCGCCGGGCAACCATCACCATTCGAGGCGCGCGGCGCCGTCCTTGTGGGCGTTGCTCGACCGTCTCGGTCGGGATCGCTGGCCGCGTCTGGTGCGGGGCGACAAGGACTGGGGCAACGAGGCCAACATGGCGTCGTGCGAGGCTGCGGGTCTGGACTATCTGTTCAAGCTGCGCCTGACGAAGGGGGCGCGCCGGCTTGCCGAGCGTCTGATGGCGCGGGACGGCTGGGAGGATGCAGGCCAGGGCTGGTCGGGGATCGGGGCCGATCTGCGTCTGCACGGCTGGAGCCGGACGCGCCGGGTTGTGGTGCTGCGCCGCCGGCTTCCGGCGACGCTGGCGCTGACGCGTGGCGACAAGGCCCAGGGCGAGCTGTTCTGGACCGAGGCGCAGCCTGGCACCGGGGTGTGGGAGTTCGCGGTGCTGGCGACCTCGCTGGACCTGGAGATACGCTCGCTGGCCCAGCTCTACCGCGACCGGGCAGACGCGGAGAACGGCTTCGACGAGTTGAAGAACCAGTGGGGTGGCTTCACCACGCGCGACCTGACGCGCTGCCGGCACATGGCCCGGCTGGTCGCGCTCATTTACAACTGGTGGAGCCTGTTCGTGCGCCTCGCCGATCCCGACCACCACCGCGAGGCGATCACCAGCCGGCCGCTGCTCCTGCACGGCGTCGCCCGCCAGACCCACCACGCCGGCCAGACCAGGCTGACGGTGAACTCCCATCATGGGCGCAGGCAGGCAGTGGCCACAGCCTTGCGGCGGATTGCCGACTTCTTCCGGTCGCTGACGCAAAGTGCGGAGCAGTTGAGCGCCGGGGATCGCTGGCGCCGGATCCTCGCTGAAGCGCTCAGGAAATACCTCCATGGCCGCGAACCGGGGTGTCAACCCTGGCTGCCGCCACCCAGGGCCGCGCCCGCGTGCTGAAATCCACCCCGAAATCGACCATTCACACCGCCCCGAGACAGCGATCAAGCCCGTCAAATGCCGGATTTAGGTTCACGCAACACTACCGGCCCGCCGGGATCGTCTTTCATGCGATAGGCGTTGAAAGCATGTTCGGCACCGGCCGTGGGATTCGGGACGAGAGTCGCAACGAGGTCATTGGTGCGCAGGTCGAAGTTGTAGCTTACGACCACGCGATCGACTTCGCGCCGTGTGAGACGCCCGATTTCGACAAGATCGTCGTCTGCCGGAATGCCGGACGGAAGGATCAGGGTGCGGCGATGCGCCGTGCCGTCGGCCAGTGCGAACGGGGTCGGCGCAACATACATCTTGCGATCCCGGATCAGGATATCGCCATAGCTTATAGCGCGACAATCTGGATGAGAGCCGCGCGTCAATCAGGATGAGATTCCCGGCGGCAGCGACGAGGGAGAGGATTGTGTCGCGCGGCGGGGATTGCAAGCGGTTTTTGGTTTTGATTGTCGCGGCGCGACAGGTTCCGAGGATTTTTGATTGTCGCGGCGGTCCGGTGGGCCGGAGATGAAGCGGCCCGCGGAGGCGATCCCCGCGGGCCGTGAGTGTGAGGGCAGTTCGGCCGAGCTGGTGGCCTCGGGTCAGTCCCTGGTATTTTTCTCGGTGGCGTAGTTCGCCGGCCGGCCGCGCTTTCGCTTGCCCCTGTCGAGCGCTTCGCGGCGCCTGTAGCTCTCGACGTTCATCTCGAGGATGGTGGCGTGGTGGACGAGGCGGTCGACGGCGGCCACCGCCGTCGTTTCGTCCGGGAACACCTTGTTCCAGTCTCCGAAGGGCTGGTTTGCGGTGATCAGCAGGGATCTCCGCTCGTAGCGCGCCGAGATGAGTTCGAAGAGGACGCTGGTCTCGGCCTGGTCCTTCTGGACATAGGCGATGTCGTCGAGGATCAGCAGGTGGTAGCGGTCGAGCCTGGCCAGCATGGCTTCCAGGGCGAGCTCGCGGCGCGCGACCTGCATGCGCTGCACCAGATCGGTGGTTCTGGTGAAGAAGACACGGTATCCGTTCTCGACCAGGGCAAGGCCGATGGCGGACGCCAGATGGCTCTTGCCGACGCCTGGCGGGCCGAAGATGAGGCAGTTGGCGCCCTGGTCGAGCCAGGCGTCGCCGGCGGCCAGGGCATTGACCTGTGCCTTCGAGATCATCGGTACGACGCTGAAGTCGAAGGCGTCGAGGGTCTTGCCCGGGATCAGCCTGGCCTGCCTGAGATGGCGTTCGATGCGCCTGCGGTCGCGCTCGGCGAGCTCGTGCTCGACGAGGGTTGCGAGGAAGCGCGCGGCGGTCCATCCCTCGGCGTCGGCCCTCTTGGCGAAGCCCTGCCAAAGCTGGTTGATCGTCGGCAGGCGCAGATCGGTAAGCATCAGCGAGAGCTTGATGGCGTCGATCTTGTTGGGATCGGTGGCGATCCTGTCCTGGTTGTCGGTCATGCCGCGCCTCCCGCGTCGAGCAGGGTGCCGTAACCGGCAAGGAGTGGCCTGGCGATGCGGATGCTGGGCATGCTCCCCGGGCGCGGCGCGAAGCGCGCCTTGAGCTTGTCGGGGTCGGGGAGCCTGCCGGCGTTGAGCGCCCGGTCGATGGCGTGAGCGAGATCGGCCTCGCAGTTCTCCTCGTGGGCGAGCGCCAGGAAGGCGACCGCGAGCCGGCAGGCCCGGCGCTCGCCCACCCGCTCCAGGGCCGTCTCGAAGCAGCGCCGGTAGGCCTCGCGCGGGAACAGCGCGTCGCGGTAGACCAGGTTCAGGAGCGCCATCGGCTTCTTCTTCAGCGAGTGGATGACGTGGCGGTAGTTGACGACATGAGCGTTGGGGCCAGTGGAGCCGGCGCGCCCGCGCGGCAGGGTGAGCAGATGGGTGCCTGAGAGGAACAGCTCGATCCGGTCGTCGTAGACGCGCCCGCCGAGCCGGTGTCCGATGAGGTTCGAGGGCACGGTGTAGAACACGCGGCGTAGTCCGAAGCCGGACGACGAGGTGATGTTGACGCTGATCTGCTCGTAATCGACGGTCCGGCCGACCGGCAGGTCCCGCAGCTTCGCGCGCTCGGCCTCGATGGCCCTGGAGCGGTGCGCGTTGGCCCGGCCGACCACCTCGGCGATGAAGCGCCGATAGGTGCCGAGGTCCTCGAAGTCGCGCGAGCCGCGCAGCGCCAGCGCGTCCGCGATCCGGCGCTTGAGGTGGCCGTGCGGTCCCTCGATCGAGCCGTTCTCGTGCGCCACGCCGCGGTTGTTGCGGGTGGCCTCCATACCATAATGCTCACACAGCGCCTGGTAGCGCCCGGTTATGTCCTCAGCCGCGTCCTTGCTCAGGTTGCGGAACGCCGCCGACAGGCTGTCGGTGCGGTGCTCGCCGGGCGCGCCGCCGAGATGCCATAGCGCGTCCTGCAGCCCCTCGGCCAGCGCCGTGAAGCTCTCGCCGCCGAGCACCACCCGGGCATGGGTGAAGCCCGACCAGGCGAGGCGGAAGTGATAGAGCATGTGATCCAGCGGCTGCCCCGCGACGGTCACGCCGAGCGGGCCCATACGAGTGAAGTCGGACAGGCCCTGCCGGCCCGGTTCGTGCTTCTGGCGGAAGATCACGTCCTGCTCCGGACCGTGCTCGGCGCGCCAGACGCGGATCCGCCGCTCCAGCGTGCGCCGCACCCCCGGGTCCAGATCGGGATGGCAGCGCATCAGTTCCTCGAACACGCCGACCGGGCGGATGCCCGGGCTGGCCTCTGGAAGCGGCACCACTTCCGTGTCAAAGATATCGGCCAGCGGGTCCGGACGGCGCCGGCCCCGCGGCTTCTTCTCTTGCAAGGGCGGCGCCGGACCGGCGGCAAGCCGGTACCCGGTGGCCCGGCTGAAGCCCGCCTTGGCGGCCGCCACCTCGATGGTGTCGGTCTTCTTCTGGGTCATGAACAACCTCTTCTGGCGATCGGTTATGTGACGCCCGGGCAACGCCGCGCTCTCCCGCTTGGCCCAACTTGAACAGTCGGTGTCGATTTTTGCCGGGCGCGGTTTCGCCAAGTTGTTGAAATGATTGGATAGTGAGGTGATGATTGGCGCGGGTTGAGAAAAATGTAGTGAAACATTTTTGCTGATTTGGCCTTGTTTTCTTGATTGGTCGATATCGAAGACATACAACGCGGTCATGTTCGTGCGCGAAACGACCGCCCGGGGCCACCGCTATCTCTACCTCGTGGAGAGCGTGCGCGAGGGCAAGCGGGTGCGCCAGCGCACGATCCGCGCGCTCGGCCGCAAGGACGTGTTGCAGGCGAGCGGGGAGCTGGACCGTCTGATCGCGTCCCTGGCGCGCCATTCGGAGCGGTCCGTGGTGCTGGAGGACATGGAGGCGGGCGCGCTGGCCTGCGTGCGGGTCGGCGGTCCGCTGCTGTTCGGTCGGCTGTGGGATCGGCTGGGCGTGGGCGCTGTCGTGAAGGAGCTTCTGGACGGTCGCGGCTTCGGGTTCGCCGTCGAGCGGGCGGTGTTTGTGAGCGTTCTGCACCGTCTGTTCGTGTCGGGTTCGGACCGGTCCTGCGAGAAGTGGATGGCCGACTACGCGATCGAGGGGATCGAGGGGTTGCGGCTTCATCAGCTGTATCGGGCGATGGCCTGGCTCGGGGAGGAGCTGGAGGCGCCGGCGGAAGGCGCGCTTGCGCCGCGCTGCGTGAAGGACGGGATCGAGGAGCGTCTGTTCGAGCACAGGCGGGACCTGTTCACCGACCTGTCTGTGGTGTTCATGGACACCACGACGCTGTCGTTCCACGGCGCGGGCGGCGAGACGCTGGGCGCGCACGGCTACTCGAAGGACCATCGCCCGGACTTGCGCCAGATGGTTCTGGCGGTGGTGCTGGACGGCGAGGGCCGGCCTGTGTGCACGGAGATGCTGCCGGGCAACACGGCCGACACCAGGGTGCTGCTGCCGATCGTGGACCGTCTTCGGTCACGCTTCGGGATCGGTCGTGTGTGCGTGGTGGCGGACCGGGGGATGATCTCGGCGGCGACGATAGCGGCGCTGGAAGAGCGGGGGCTGGACTACATCCTGGGCGCGCGCGAGCGGCGCACGAAGGTGGTCCGCGAGGTGGTGCTGAAGGACACGAAGCCCTTTGTGCCGCTGCTCCTCAAGCGTCCGCGCGGCGAGACGCAGCTGTTCGTGAAGGAAGTCACGGTGGGCGGCGCGCGCTACATCGTGTGCCGCAACGAGGCGGAGGCACAGAAGGACCGCGCCGACCGGCAGGCCGTGGTGGACGGCCTCCAGCGCCGCCTTGCGGACGGCGAGAAAGCGCTGATCGGCAACAGCGCCTACCGGCGTTATCTGCGCCGCACGGGCGCGGGCAAGGCGTTCGAGATCGACGCCGGCAAGCTCGCCGAGGAGGCCCGCTTCGACGGCATCTTCGTGCTGCGCACCAACGCCGGCATGACGCCGCTCAATGCCGTGCTCCGCTACCGGGAGCTGCTCACGGTGGAAGACCTGTTCCGCCGGGCGAAGGCCCAGTTGCGCACCCGCCCGATCTACCACTCCTGCGACGCCGCGATCCGCGGCCACGTCTTCTGCTCCTTCCTCGCGCTCGTCCTCCAGAAGGAACTGGCCGACCGCTGCGCCGCCGCCAACGTCAACGTCGAATGGGACGACCTGATCCGCGATCTCGACCGCCTGCAAGAGGCCACCATCGAGAAGGACGGCAAGCGCATCACCACCCGCACCCATGTCGAGGGCCAGGTCGGAAAGGTCTTCCAGGCCGTCGGCATCGCGCTGCCGCCGAACTGGCGCGAACACAAAGCCTGACCGTCCCCAAAATCAACGAAATGTAGTGGGTACACCCGGCGATGCCGGTGTAACTCCCTGTTCTATCGAATACTTTTAATCGTCACTGTTGAAGTTGGGCTTGGAAAAGCACCAACGTTCGCCCGAACGGCCGATCCCGCCAGAAGGCCCGGAGGAAATTTTTCGAGCCGGCGGCCCGCAACTACAGTCGGGCTACGCCCTCCCTCCGTTCCGGGCCGCCGCCTTCCCTCGTCTCATCCTGATTGACGCGGAAGTCTCAAGTTGATTGTCGCGCCGCAATAGCTGCCGAAGCCGCGAAAACTCTTGTTTTGGTGCACATAGGTACTGTCGGCGTTCAGGAAGCTGCCGTGACAGATCACCAGATCGAGAACAGGGTATCTGTCACCGTCCGGCCGTGTCGGATAGCGTCCGAAGACATAGAAAATCTGGCGTCCGTTGTGCTCGCCGCGAGGCACCTGACTATTGCAGTCGTAATCCGCATCGCGTCCGGGGTAGGCCAGCCCCTTGACCTCATAGCCTTCCGCATGGCGCACGAGCCTGAAGTCGGGGTAGGTGTTACGGCTGGGTTCGTCGTACTTCTCGTCGATTCCTTCGAGACGGTCTCCAAACCAGTCCTGAAAGTGAAACTCCTTGTCTCGACGGCTTTCCCGTTCGATAAGAACGCCATTGCGCATGGCGCGGACGCATTCCCTGAAGACGGCGCAAACGAGACTCACGAGCATGTCCCGCCGGCATTGATTCCAGTCGCAGGATGCAGGCGCTCGATAGCTTCCTCCACCTCCGGCCCGCTGCTCTCCAGACGGACCAAGGCAGCTTCCGGGGTGGGCAGATGAGATAGTTGACGGACCAATTGCGCCATCACGATGATGCGGATATCGTTCCGGCTCAGCTTGCGCCCGCGTTCTCTCAACCGCAAGACCTGTCCGGATACCACCGGCAGGACAGCTGTCCACATGTCCCCGTTCGATCTACGTATCGCCAAGCCGGCACGCTTGCGGCAAACCAGAACTATATCGAGGTCGATCGGCTCCTTCGCCTGAAGCTTGGGCATCGCTACCGACATTTCCGCCTTGACCGGATGGGCGGCGGTGACGCCGAAGCCCGCCGCCATCAACGCGTAGAGAACCGCACGCCAACCCTCGGTGCGTGAGTGGTGATAGGTGAAGGCCAGCACACCCTCATCGGTGAGCACGCGATGGGCTTCGACCCAAACGCGCGACAGCCTCCGGGTGAATACCGCAACATCAGCGCTTTGCACTTCGGCCGGGGATCGCGTAGTCGGGGATCGTCTCGTCCCCTCGTCCCCCAGTATATGGCGCTGCCAGACATGGAAGAAATCAGCAAGTTGCGAATAGTGCACGTTGTCGAAGAAGGGGGGGTCCGTGACGATGGCGTCCACCGAGCAGTCCGGAATGTCGGTCCGGCCGGAATCGCCGCAGGAAAGATAGACGCGCCGGCCCTGTGCGAACTCGTCGTAGTTGTCGGCGATATCGAAACCCAGAGGCTCGGAAAGGCCGTAGACCTTCTCAGTAGCCTTGCGGCCATTGCCGCGCACGAGCTGCAGTTCGAACGGGTTGTCGGCATAATCGAGCGCCCGGTGAATGCGGCCTTCGAACATCGTCATGAAAGAGCCGGAACTCTTCGGAGTTCCCCAGAGATTTGCTTCCAGCGGAACGCGCTCGGGCTTGAGGATGTGGTGGGCGAACATGTGACGTACCGCCCCCGTTCCCTCTCCCTTGAACGACGCGAACATGTTGTTGAATTCCAGGACCCCGGAAAACAGGCAGGCGAACAGTTCCCGAAGCGTGGGATCGGCAAGCGCGCGGATGCGTTCGGCTAGAATCGAAAGGCAAAGCAACTGGCGGTCGTTGAACATCTCATGCCAGTAACGGTAGTTGTAGCCGAGAGCCTGGTTGGTATTGTATCCGGGCGTTATCGCAACGACCGGATAGGCGTCGGCCCGGTTCGCCAAGGCCGCCGATGCCTCCCGGTAGAGCATGTGGTCCGCGTCCGTCGCGGCCAGATAGCGCTTTTCCCCCTCGGCAGTCAGAACAAGCTTGGCGTAGAGACGGTGTGCGGGTGGATCACCGCTGTCCCGGATGGTTCTGGCGATCTGGAAGCGATGGGAACAGGCCGGGCAGGTGGCCTTCTGTCCGCAGGCGTGTCCGTCCTGCGGGTCGAATGCGTGTGAGCAATGCAAGCAGGTGACGATCCGGGCATCGAAGCGAACCGGGTTCACCCCGCCACAGGACGGGCAGAGGGCTTGGACCGTTGGATGGCGTTTGGGATAGGTGTGGCGTGCGAAGATCCTGGATGAAAAAAGGTCAACAGGGGTCCGGCATGCCGGACAATCAAGTTGCTTGACCCAGAAAAAATAAAGGACATCTGCTCGGGTGCCGTCTTCAAGCGTCGTCTTGTAATAGGCATTCAGGGTCTCTGCCACATCGTGCCTGATATGCTCGAAAGCCTCCAGGACGGCCGGGCGGTCATGAACGGCAAGAGCGTTGCGTACGAGGAAATGCGCGACCGGATTGATATCGCGGCCGACGGCCCGGGCCCCTAGCTTGAGTGCCTCGCCGAGAGTGGTTCCGCTGCCCATGAATGGGTCGAAGACCACCCGGTCTTTCAGCCGGACCTTCCCGTAAAAGGCATCAAGTATATTCGTCCCCGAAGGCGTGAGCGCACCGAGAGCGACGGCCCGGAAAACCGTTCCCAGACGGTGCGCCCACCATTTGTGGATATGGTAGATTGGGCGATGGATTTCCTTGCGCCAGCTCTCTGCCGTTGCAATGTCGCTGATCATCTCGAAGGGAAAGTCGTCGTCCTCTAGAGCACAGGGGCCCACAAACGGCATGATCTCGTTGTCTGCGACAGAAACATGCCTTAAATCAAGCACACCTTGATCTTGGATCGTTCTGACTGTCATTCTCGGCTGTCAGCAATTGGGCAGCCCTTTGCCTTCGTCCTGACGACCGCCCGGTTCAGCGCATCCACGCCAACGTCGTCCAGATTCGTATCCGGCTCGACCGGCATCAGCAGCGACGGTTCACCATGGCGCGTTCGCGCAAGGCCGATGTACAGGCGCTGTCTGCCCAAGAAAGCTTGAACACTCACCGGCCAAGGTCCCCCCGGCGCCATGTTCATCCGCCCAATCCTCGAGCACCCATGGACGGAATGCAGGCGGCTCCGCCCACTGCGGAGTCGATTATCAAATTCCGTGCGCCACGCAAAATGGAGCACTGCGGTCGCCGCCGGAACCGGAATGCCGCCCGGTCAACCCATGAAATCGAAATCGGACTCGGTGAGTTGCGACGTCCGTATTCCTTCAAGCGTGATGGTTCCGCCGCTGTACGTGATGAGCGTATCGTAGATATTGCTGGTGCTTATCGTGAGATCATCGAACTCGATATCAGCACTGGTAAAGCCGATAGTGTCCTTCCCGTCTTCGAAGTCCTTGATCACGTCGGCGCCATTATTGACTACCTGGACGATGAACTTGTCGGTTCCGTCCCCGCCCGAAAGCGTATCGTTGCCGGCGCCTCCCACCAGCGTGTCGTCGCCAGCCCCGCCCGAGAGTGTGTCGTTGCTGCCCTGACCTTCGAGAATGTCGTCGCCGATGCCGCCGGTCAGGATATCGTTATCGCCGCCGCCATAAAGCTTGTCGTCACCCTGTTCGCCGTAGAGCTCGTCGACACCGTTGCCGCCGTCAAGGACATCGTCGCCGCCGCCCCCCTTCAAGACGTCATTGCCACCACCGCCCGAAAGGGTATCGTTGTTGTCGGTGCCGATGCGGGAATCGTTCCCGTCGCCGCCCTCGTAGTCAATGCCCTTGAAACGAAAATCTGCCTTGCTTAACTGCGTCTCCCTGATTCCTTTCAACGTGACGGATCCGCCGTCATGCTTGATCTCCGTGTCGATACGGCCGCCAAGGCGATTCTGTTGGGTAATGGTGACATCGTTCCATTCCGTATCATGGTCCGTGAAGACGATGTAGTCCTTCCCGTCCTCGAAATCGACGATCGTGTCGTTGCCGTTATCCGCACTGAAGGCGAACCGGTCTTTCCCAGCGCCGCCCCTGAGGGTGTCGTCCCCGCCGCCGCCGTGGAGAGTATCGGCGCCATCGTCGCCATAAAGGATGTCGTCACCGGCACCGCCCTTGAGGGTGTCAGCCCCATCGCCGCCATAAAGGATGTCGTCACCGGCACCGCCCGCGAGAGTATCGTCACCGGCACCGCCCTTGAGGGTGTCGTCCCCGGCACCGCCCTCGATGTTGTCGCTGCCAGCGAGGCCCTCGATCAGGTCATCGCCGGCACCACCGATAATGCTGTCGACGCCATCAGTTCCGCCATAAACGATGCGGTCGTTCGACACCTCCTTCGCGGCGAAACTCTCCGCGGTCACGTCGAATGCCTGCGTGTTCTTCAGCCTGACAGTCCCGCCATCATAGCTGATGATGGTATCCCTGCCGTCCTGGCGGATGAAAATCCTGCTGCTGCCAAGGTCATCGACGAAAGAGATGACATCCTCCGCCTTGTTGAAATCGTATATCGTGTCGTCGCCGTTATCGTCGATTTCGAAAACGAACCGATCTTTGCCCTGGTTGCCAAGCAGATGGTCGTCTCCAGTGCCTCCATACAGCGTATCGTCGCCATCGCCGGCATGGATCGTGTCGTCGCCGCCGCCGCCATGGAGGTAGTCGTCGCCGCCCTTTCCACGAATAGTGTCTCCGCCTTCATATCCATGGATGACATCGGCTCTGGCGGAACCTCTAAGCTCGACTTTGTACAAAATTACCTCACGTCCATGTCCAGAAGATCTCGTTTTTGGCGATTTCGTCGAGGGCCTGTTCGAGCGGGAGCACGATGCCCCCCATGTCTCCGACGTCCTGCCAGGACTGGCGCCAGGACCAGTAGCGCACCCTCATCTTGTCACCTGAGCCTTTCGGCTGGAGCCTTGCGATCGGTGCCTGCGTGGCCGTGAGATACAGATTGTAGCCGCCGCGCACCCTGGTGACCGTCACGCCCCCGCCCCTGGATTTGTTGAACGCTTCGATGCGCGCCAGACAGGGGTCGGATGCGGCCATGAAGCAGTGATATCGGATTGGATGGCTTCTGTCGCTGCAGCGATGCTGATTCACCCGGTCGCATGCGGGCGCCCTTGCATGCCGGATGCTTCTGGATTCGAAGGTCGTCATGACACATTTCGACGACCCTTCGAGCGCCATCGGCGATCCGGTTCCGCCGTTCCTGATCGACTGGCTGGAGCCCTTTCGAGGCGCCTTCTCATCCCCGACCTGGCGGCTGGTGGCGGTTCTGGTCATGGGAGCGTTGCTGGCGCCGGGCAAGAGAACCGTGTCGGCCTGCCTGCGGGTGACCGGGCGGGCGATGTGCGAGACATTCTCGTCCTACCATCAGGTTCTCAATCGCGCCCGCTGGGACCCGCGTGACCTTTCACGCCGGCTCGTGCTCGTGCTGGTGGCGCGGCTTGCCGGGCAGGGACCGATCATCATCGGGCTCGATGACACCATCGAGCGCCGCTGGGGCGCGCGTATCAAGGCGCGCGGCATCTATCGCGACCCGGTGCGTTCCAGCCATGGCCATTTCGTCAAGACCAGCGGGCTGCGCTGGCTCAGCTTCATGCTGCTTGTCCCGCTGCCCTGGTCGCCGGGCATCAGGGCCCTGCCCTTCCTGACCATCCTGGCCCCGTCCGAACGCTTCGCCGCCAGGCAAGGCCGGCGTCACAAGCAACTCACCGACTGGGCGCGACAGGGCATGCTTCAAATCCTTCGCTGGGTCCCGCAACGCGCGATCGTCTTCGTCGCCGACAGCAGTTTCGGAACCCACGAACTCGCCTGGCGCATCGGACAGCGCGCAACCCTCATCAGCAGGCTGAGGCTCGATGCCAACCTCTTCGCGCCCCCGCCGCCGCGCGACCCGAACAAACGCGGTCGACCCCGGCAAAAGGGGCCGCCCCTGCCCAAGCTCCAGACCCGCCTTGACGACCCCGATGCCCGCTGGACAAGCATCACGCTTCCGCGCTGGTACGGAAGTTCGAAGGAAAAGACACTCCAGATCATCTCCGATACCGCGCTCTGGTATCGTCCCGGCACACCTCCCAAGGCCATCCGATGGGTGCTGGTGCGAGACCCGGAAGGCGAGCGGGACCCGCAGGCGTTCTTCTGCACCGACACCAACATGGAGCCGGCCAAGATCATCGCCACCTTCGTGCGGCGCTGGCAGGTCGAGGTCACCTTCCAGGAACTGCGCGCCCATCTCGGGCTCGAAACACAACGCCAGTGGTCACACGCGGCGATCGCACGAACCACCCCCGTCCTCTGCGGGCTCTACAGCCTCGTCTGCCTCTGGGCCACAGACGTGCTCTCGACAAACCACCTGTCCTACGCCGCCGCCTGGTACCAGAAAACCAGCGTCACATTCTCCGATGCAATCGCGGCCATACGATGCCAACTCTGGCTTGGAAACAATTTATCGCGCTCCCCGCCACACCGGGAACCAAACATAATTCCGCCCGACAAGATAAGGCGGATGCAGTACGCCCTCTGCTTCGCAGCATAATGCACAAAGTCGAGCTTTGTGCCTGATCCTCACCGGACAACTGTAACGCGACGCGCTTCGCGCCGCAATCCGGCGGCCTGTCGCTGTCGGGAAATTCCGAGGGTGTTTAAATCGCCGCATGCGAGCCACGCACAGCGCGGACCTCATCGCCGCCGGCAACGGTGGACGCTATGCTGCTGGAGACGGCGCAGGGCCCCGACGGAAAGGAACATTCCAGTCATGCATTACGGACGATTCGGCTTCTGGTATCCGACCGACCGGCTGGACGGGGCGGGGCTCGGCGAGCTGGTGCGCGGCGCGGAGGCGCTCGGCTGCTCGCATCTCTGGTATCCGGAATCGACCGGATACGAGAGCCTGTCGCTGGCGGGGCACCTGCTGGCCGGGTCCTCGCGGATCGCCGTCGGCAGCTCCATCGCCAACATCTATGCCCGCGACCCGGTCACGGCGCGCAACGGGCGGCGCACGCTCGCGGACTTCTCCGGGGAGCGCTTCGTGCTCGGGCTCGGCGTCAGCCACCCGCCGCTGGTGGAGACGCTCCGCGGCCACCGCTATGCCGGCCCCGTGGCCACCATGCGCCGCTACCTGGAAGGCATCGCGGCCGACGGGCCGCCGCTCGACGACCCGGACCGGCCGGTGGTGATCGCCGCGCTCGGGCCGCGCATGCTGGAACTGGCGGCGGAACTCTGCCGGGGCGCCATCCCCTACAATGTCACGCCGGAGCACACGGAACGCGCCCGCGCCATCCTCGGCCCCGGACGCTGGCTCGCGGTCGAGCAGAAAATCTGCCTGCTGGAAGATGCCGAAGCGGCCCGCGCGGCGGCGCGCAGGGAGCTCGCGCGCTACATGACGCTCGACAATTACCGCAACAACTGGCTCCGCACCGGCTTCGCCGCCGACGACATGGAAGGCGGCGGCTCCGACCGGCTGATGGACGCCATGGTGGCATGGGGCGGCGCGGAGACGGTTGCGGAACGGCTCCGCGCGCATTTCGACGCCGGCGCCGACCAGGTCTGCATCCAGCCCATTGCAGCCGCCGGCCCGCCGGACTGGCAGGCGCTCCGGGCAGTCGTGGCGGGGGCGGGCGGGCCGTAGCGACAATCATCGGCTGACCTTTTTTGCCGTGGCGGCCTCAAAGCTCTTTGTCCGAACTGCCTCCGCAAGAAAAGTAAGCTGGCGCACGACTGCGTTTTGCCTGCCTTTAGGCAATGGCATAGTTTGCCCCCTTGCGCGTCGGTGCCGCGAACTTGCTTCCGGTCGTAATGGAGGTGTTGCAATGGGTTCCAGCCTAACCGTCCGGGATATCGATCCCGAGGACAAATCCTGGCTGAGGCGGGAGGCACGACATGTCGGCGTGTCAATGGAAGAATTCGTGCGCCGCCTGATTCGCGAGAAACGGGAGAAAGGCAGGCTCCAACTCAAACCGTCCGAAGTATTCGCCCGCCATTTCGGACCGGAGCACGGGGTCGAGTTACCGCCTCCGGCAGCGACCCGATACAGGCCTGCATCTTTCCGGGACGAGGGCGAGATGTGACGGAGCCGCTGGCTTGGCTCATCGACACGAACGTCGTCTCGGAAATGATGCGGCCGAACCCAAACCCGCGCGTCGCTACATTTCTCGATTCGATCGCTGGCGACGGCATTGGCATGGCGTCGATTACGGTTTGGGAGATCCTGGATGGCATCGGCCGTCTCACTCCCGGAAGGCGCCGTAACGATCTTGCAAGCCGGTTCCGCAGGCTTCTCGATGAGTTGTTCGAGGACCGAATCGTCGATTGGTCACTGGCCGACGCCCAAGTCTGCGCCCGGATCATGGAGGTGAAGCGTCGGCGCGGCGAACCTCTTGACGATCATTTGCCGGATGCTCTTCTCGCGGCGGCTGCGGCTTGTCGCGGGCTGGCGGTTGTGACGCGCAATGTAGGCGAGTTCCGTAACACAGGCGTTGAGGTCGCCGATCCCTGGGCCGCTGAGCGGCGGTGAATGCCATCTTCCGTGCCGCCCAGGTCTGCATCCAGCCCATTGCAGCCGCCGGCCCGCCGGACTGGCAGGCGCTCCGGGCAGTCGTGGCCGCGGCGGGCGGGCCGTAACCGGACTTGCCACAGGCCGCGACCTTGATGGGAAGTCGGGCCTGGAACGGTACCCGTTCGGGTTGAAACGGCTTCGTCCGTAAAGCCTCAAGCGTCACCCCGGCCGGAGCGAAGCGGAGAGCCGGGGTCCATCTCCCGGCCTCTCCGCCGGGCCGAAGCGGTTATGGATGGGCCCCGGGTCGGGGTCCGGGGCGACGAAGTGGGGGCAAGGCCTGCGGCTGCCCGTCGACAAACAGTCGATCCATGCAGATTGGATCGTGCGCTACCCCGCCGTCGCCGCCGTCGGCTTGCGGACGAAGAAGAGGAGCGGGATGCAGACGAAGGCCGTGGCGGCGAAGAAGTAGAAGGCGTTCACATAGCCGATCATCTGCGCCTGGCGGCCGATCTCGCGCACCAGCGCCGCCATGCCGGCCCCGCCCTCCAGGCTCCACGGCCCTTCCGACGCGGCCCGGCCGAGCGCGGCATTGTACGGGTTCACGAAGTTCGAAAGCTCGGAATAGCTCATCTTGGCGGTGTGGATCACCAGCGCTACCGAGAGCGAGATGTGGATGGACGAGCCGATATTGCGCATGAGGTGGAAGACCGCGGTGCCTTCGGTCATGTCCCTCGGCGCGAGCGTCCAGAAGGTCGCGATCGAGAGCGGTACCCAGATCAGCCCGACGCCGAAGCCCTGCAGCATCGAGGTCCAGGCGACGCCGAAAGTAGTGAGGTTGATGTCGAACTGCGCCATGGCGAGCCCGGAAATGCCCTGGGTGAGGAAGCCCGCGAGCAGCAGCAGGCGCGGGTCGATGCGCTGGCCGTAGAACATGATGAACAGGAAGCCGCAGAACGTGCCGAGGCCGCGCACCGCCAGCAGGTAGCCGATGATGCTGTCCGGATAGCCGCGCAGGCCCTGCAGCAGCGACGGGAACAGCACCATGGGCGTGAAATTGAGCAGGCCGAACACGAAGGTGAGCGCCAGCCCGATGACGAAATTGCGGTTTGTGAGGATGCGCGGCTGCAGGAACGGGCGGTCGGTCGTGAAGATGTGGGCGACGAACACATAGAAGGCGAGGCAGGCGACGAACGCCTCCAGGATGATCTCGTTGGAGTTGAACCAGCCGAGCCGCTCGCCCCGGTCGAGCATCAGCTGCAGCGCGGCGATGGCGAGCGAGAGCGCGATGAAGCCCGTCCAGTCGAGCGTCGTCGGATGGCGCTGCGCCCGGCGGCGCACGAAGGCCGCGGCGCACAGGAACGCGACCATGCCCACCGGCACCAGCAGGAAGAAGATCCAGCGCCAGTTGTAGAGCTCGGTGACATAGCCGCCGAGCGTCGGCGCGATGATCGGCCCGATGGTGACGCCGATGCCCCAGACCGCAAGCGCGGTGCCGTGGCGCTCGCGCGGGAAGATCGTCATCACGATGGCCTGGCTCACCGGCACCAGCGGCGCGCCCGCGAGCCCCTGCAGGATGCGGAAGAAGACCAGCTGCTCCAGGCTCTCGGCGAGGCCGCAGCCGGCGGAGACCAGGGTGAAGACCGCGATGCCCCAGACCATGACGTTGCGCCGCCCGACCTTCTCCGCGAGCCAGCCGGTGGCCGGCGTCATCACGGCCGTGGCGATGATGTTGAAGGTGACGACCCAGGCGATCTCGTCCTGCGTCGCGCCGAAGGTGCCCTGCATCTTGGGCAGGGCGACATTGGCGATCGTCACCGTCATCGCGTAGAGCGTGGTGGCGAGCGTGACCGTTATCAGCGTCAGCCAGCGCTGCAGCTCGGTGTATTCGGGCTGCGCGGCGGCGGGCGCGGCGGGGGCGGAACTATCGGACATGGGCGCGGGCGGCTTATACGCCTCGCGCCCGGCCCGCGCTATGCTGGTGGGAGGGAGGAGCCTGCATGACCCCGGACTACGAGATCTACGGCCTGCGCTACGGACGCGAGGATTTCCGCCCGGAGAGCGAGATGTATCTGGACGGCGACCCGGCGGTGCAGGCGCCCGGCCTCGATTTCTATTTCTGGGTCATACGCGGCGGCGGGCGGGTCTGGGTGGTCGATTGCGGCTATGCGGTGCGCGTCGGCGACCGGCTCGGCCACGACACGCTCTACGACCCGGCCGACGGCCTGCGCCGGCTCGGTATCGACCCCGCGACCGTCTCCGACGTCATCGTCACCCATTGCCATTACGACCATGTCGGCAATCTGGAAGCCTTCCCGCAGGCGGTGTTCCATATCCAGGACCGCGAGATGCTGACCGTGACCGGCCGGGACGTGACCCATCCGGCGCTGAAGATGTACGGCAAGCGCAACACGCTCACCCTGGTCGGGTTGAACTATGACGGGCGCTGCCGGTTCTACGACGGCGACGGCGCGCTCGCGCCCGGCCTTTCGCAGATCCTGATCGGCGGCCATTCGCGCGGCCAGATCGCGCTTGAGGTGGCGACCCGGCGGGGACCCGTGATCGTCGCCTCCGATGCCGTGCATCTCTATGAGGAGATGGAGCAGGTGCGGCCCTTCCGCGTCTTCTACGACCTGCGCGAAATGCTGGAGGGCTACCGGACGCTGGGCGCGCGCATGCTCTCCCGCGACCACCTGATCCCGGGCCACGACCCGGAGCTTGCGCGGTGCTTCCCGGCGGCCGGGCCGGAGCTGGAGGGCGAAATCCTGCGCTTCGACCTGGAGCCTGCGCGGGCATGATCGTCGAGCGCCGCGAAAGCTGGGAGGCGGTGCGCGCGGCGTTCCGCTGGCAGGTGCCGGCCCGCTACAACATCGCGGAGCACGCCTGCGAGCGGCATGTCGGGAGCGACCGCCCCGCGATGATCTGCCCGGACCCGGCAGGGGGCGAGCCCCGCCTCTGGTCGTTCCGGGAGCTCTCGCGGCTCTCCAACAGGCTGGCCAATGCGCTCGCCGCCGCCGGCGTCGGCCGCGGCGACCGGGTGGCGGTGCTGCTGGGGCAGGACGTGGAGACCGGGCTTGCCCATCTCGCCGCCTACAAGCTCGGCGCGGTCGCGCTGCCGCTCTTCACGCTCTTTGGCGAGGAAGCGCTGGCCTACAGGCTCGGCCACTCCGGCGCGAAGGCGCTCATCACCGACGCGGAAGGCCGCGGGAAGGTGGCCGCGCTCGACCTGCCGGCGCTCTCGACCGTGATCGCGGAGGATTTCTGGGACGTGGTCGAGCGGGCCTCCGACCGCTTCGAGACGGTCGATACGGGCCCCGACGATCCGGCGCTGCTCATCTACACCTCCGGCACCACCGGCCCGCCCAAGGGCGCGCTGCACGGCCACCAGGTCCTGCCGGGGCACTTGCCGGGCGTGGCGCTGCCGCAGGAGTTCTTCCCTCAGCCGGGGGACCTGTTCTGGACGCCGGCGGACTGGGCCTGGGCCGGCGGGCTGCTGGACGTGCTGCTGCCGGCCTGGGCGGCGGGCGTGCCGGTTCTGGCTTCGCGCGCGGGCAAGTTCGACCCGGAGGAGGCGTTTGCGCTCATAGCGCGCCACGGCGTGCGCAACGCCTTCCTGCCGCCGACGGCGCTCAAGATGATGCGCCAGGCGTCGGAGGCCGCGCAGCGCACGCCCGGCCTCGCCATGCGCAGCATCGGCAGCGGCGGCGAAAGCCTGGGCGAGGAGCTGCTCGGCTGGGGGCGCGATGTGTTCGGCCTCACCATCAACGAGTTCTACGGGCAGACGGAATGCAATCTCGTGGTCGGCAATTGCGCGAGCCTGTTCCCGGTCCGGCCGGGCTGGCTCGGGCGCGCGATTCCGGGCCATGAGGTCGCGGTGCTGGACGGCGCCGGCAACCCGCTGCCGCCCGGCGAGTCGGGTGAGATTGCCGTCCGCCGCCCGGACCCGGTCATGTTCCTCGGCTACTGGCGGGACGAGGAGGCAACGGCGGCCAAGTTCAACGGCGACTGGCTGCTGACCGGCGATCTCGGCGTCATGGACGAGGACGGCGCCTTCCGCTTCGTCGGGCGCGAGGACGACGTGATCTCCTCGGCCGGCTACCGCATCGGCCCCGGCGAGATCGAGGAATGCCTGATGGGCCATCCGGCGGTCGCCATGGCCGCGGCCGTCGGCGCGCCGGACCCGGTGCGCGGCGACATCGTGAAGGCGTTCGTGGTGCTGCGCGAGGGCGAGGCGCCGACGGAAGCGCTGGAAGCCGCGCTCCGCGCCCATGTCCGCGACCGCCTGTCCGCGCATGAATATCCCCGCGCGGTGGAGTTCGTGGACGAGCTGCCGATGACCGCCACCGGCAAGATCCGCCGCCGCGACCTGCGCCAGCGGGAACGCGAGAAGGCGGGCCTCGCGTGAGCGTGGTCAGCCGCAATCTGGCCGGTGCCTAGCGGGCCTGCCCGATGAACACGACGGCCCTCATCGTCACCGTTTGCTTCGCCCAGTTCATCGGGCAGATGGGCTCTACCACGTTCAACGGCCTGCTCCCGGTTCTCAGGGACGAGTGGGGGATGAGCAACACCCAGGGCGGTCTGATGTCGGGCATCATCTTCGGCGTCTATGCGCTCTCGGTGCTGGTGCTGGTGACGGCGACCGACCGCTATCAGGCCCGCCGGATCTACATGATCGGCGTCTTGGCCAGCACGGTCAGCCATCTGGGCATGGCCTATGTGGCCCATGATTTCGTCACGGGCATGATTTTCCGCGCGATCGCCGGCTTCGGCTGGGCCGGAACCTACATGGTCGGGCTCAGGGTGCTGAGCGACGAGCTGGAAGGACGCATACGCTCGCGCGGCGTGGCCTTCCACGCGGCCGCGATGGGCACGGGCGGATCGCTCTCCTTCTTCCTTGCGGGCGAGATCGACCGGTGGCTCGGTTGGGAGGCGGCCTTCCTGGTCAGCGCCGCCGGCACGGCGGGCGCCTTCCTGGTCGCATTGCTGCTCTTCCCGCGCCGCGAGCCGACGCCCTCCGGCACCAATCCGCTGGCCGATTTCGGGCATGTGTTCCGCAACCGCTCGGCCATGGCCTATATCGCCTGCTACGGCGTGCATACCTGGGAGATGTTCGCGGTGCGCTCCTGGGCGGTCGCATTCCTGACCTTCGCGGCGATGAATGCCGGCTACGAGCCCGAATACTGGTTTGCGCCAACCGTGATCGCCATGCTGATGGAGCTTCTCGGCACCGCGAGCAGTATCGCCGGCAACGAGCTTGCGATCCGCATCGGGCGCCAGCGCTGGGTATTGCTCACCATGAGCGTGTGCATGGCGCTCGCCTGCGCCGCGGGCTTCATCTCGGCTTGGGGCTACTGGGCGGCGGCGGTGCTCTGCATCCTTTACAATATGGCGATCTACGCGGATTCCGCCTCACTCACGGCCGGCACCGTCGGCGCCTCGGAGCCCGAACGGCGCGGCGCCACCCTCGCCGTCCATTCGCTCTGCGGTTACGGGCTGGGCTTTGTCGGGGCGGTGGCACTGGGCGCCATCCTCGACCTCATGGGCGGCGAGAGCGTGCTCGCCTGGGGCGTGGCTTTCGCGCATATAGCGCTGGTGATGGCACTCGGGCCGCTGGCGCTGCTCTTCCTGAAGCCAGCGGACCTTGCGGGCGACCGGGCGATCCGTCCCGGACCGGGAAGGACATGACGGCCATGCACGAAGACGAGGCGCTTGCCGCGAACGAGGCGTTCTACCGCGCCTTCGACGACGGCGACCGCGAGGCGATGCGCCGGCTCTGGGCCGAACGCGCACCCGTCGTCTGCGTCCATCCGGGCGGCGCGGCGATCATCGGGCGCGAAGCCGTGCTCGCGAGCTGGGACGCGATCCTGGGCGCGCCGACGCGGCCGGCCATCGTCTGCCTCTCGCCGAACGCGCTGTGCTATGACGGTTTCGCTCTGGTAAGCTGCGTGGAGCGGCTGTCCGGCGGCGTTCTGGTGGCGACCAACGGGTTCGTGCTGGAAGACGGCGTCTGGCGGATGGCGCTCCACCAGGCCGGCCCGGCGCCCGGAGGCCGCTGACACGGCCGCCCCGTTTCCGCGTGGAGGAGAACGCGCATCATGCCGACCGCCCATGTCAACGGCACCGAGATCTTCTATTCCCTCGAGGGCCCGCAAACCCGCCCGGTGGTGACGCTGTCGCACTCGCTGATGGCGAGCCACCGCATGTGGGACGCGCAGATGCCCGCGCTCCGGGACTATTGCGTGCTCCGCTACGACACGCGCGGCCACGGCGCCTCGGCGGCTCCCGAAGGCCCCTACACGCTGGAGATGCTGGCCGACGACGCCATCGCGCTGCTGGAAGAGCTGGGCATCGAAAAGACGGTGTTCTGCGGGCTCTCGATGGGCGGGATGACCGCGCAGACGCTCGCGCTCAAGCGCCCGGACCTGCTGCGCGGGCTGATCCTCTGCGACACTTCCAGCCGCTACGACGCCGAGGCCCGCCAGCAATGGCAGGAGCGCATCGCGGCCGCGGAGGAGAACGGCATGGAGTCCATGGTCGAGGCCACCATCGACCGCTGGTTCTCGCCGGAGTTCTGCGAGCATCACGGCAAGGAGGTGGACGCGGTGCGCGCCATGATCCGCTCGACCCCGCTTGCCGGCTACAAGGGCTGTGCGGCGGCCATCTCGCAGCTGGACCTGACCGACCGGCTGCACGCGATCCATGTGCCGACGCTCGCCATCGTCGGCGAGAACGACCCCGGCACGCCGGTTTCCGCGCATGAGGTGATCGCGGCCAGGATCCCCTCTGCAGACCTGCTGGTGCTGCCGCGTGCGCGCCATCTCTCGAACATCGAGGACTCGCTCGGCTTCAACACCGCGCTCCGCGCCTTCCTGATGGAGCACTCCGGCGCCCGTAGCAAGGCGGGCGAGATGTACGGGTTCTAGGCGGCTCGCGTCCTAAGCCGCGACCAGGGATTCGATGGAATCGGTGCTGACCGAATTCCGCGCGCAATCGAGATCATAGGCAGCCTGCAGGTTCAGCCAGAATTCGGGTGTCGTGCCGAGGGCTTTGCCTACGCGCAGGGCCGTGTCGGCCGTTACCGACCTGCGCCCGAGCACGATCTCGTTTATCCGCCGCGGTGCGACGCCGATCGTCTTGGCCAGGCGGTATTGGCTGACGCCGAGCTCGTCGAGGAACTCCGCAAGGTGTTCTCCGGGGTGAATTGGAACTGTCATGGGCGGCTCCGGTGCGCTTCAGTGGTAATCGACGATCTCGATGTCAGTGGCTCCGTTCTCCGTCCAGCGAAAGCACACTCGCCACTGATCGTTGATCCGTATGCTGTGGAACCCATTGCGGTTCCCGGACAACGCTTCAAGGCGGTGCGAAGGAGGATTCCGGAGGTCCGAGAGCTTCTGTGCCGCAACCACCCGCTGAAGGCGCATCCTGGCTCGGCGCAGGATCGTCGGTGGGAGCCTTCGGACGCTCCTTCCGGCGAAGACATCGGCTGTCGTTTTGTCCTTGAACAGTTGCATTCGGCCTATCGTAACGGCATACGATAATAACGAGAAGAGATAATATTTTGACGCGGCACAGCGGCTTTTGTTCGCAAGGAAGCGGGACCGCGCCCGTGCAAGGCGCGGCCCCGTCGAAGCGCAATCGATTGACCCGCCTCAGCCCGCTGCGGCCAGCGCCTGGTCGAGGTCGGCGAGGATGTCGTCGATATGCTCCAGGCCGATGGCGAGGCGGACATAGCCGGATGTGACGCCGGTGGCCGCCTGCTCCTCCTCCGAGAGCTGCGAATGGGTGGTGGTCGCCGGGTGGATGGCGAGGCTGCGCGCGTCGCCGATATTGGCGACATGGAAGAACAGCTCCAGCGCGTCGATGAACGCCCGCCCGGCCTCGCGGCCGCCCGCGAGTTCGAAGCCGACCAGCGCGCCGTAGCCGCCCGCGAGATAGGCGTCCGCGCGGCGCCGCGCCTCTCCGTCCATCAGCCCCGGATAGATCGTCTTCGCGACCTTCGGATGGCCGTTGAGATATTCGGCGACGGCCGCGGCATTGCTGTTGTGCCGCTCCATGCGCAACGGTAGCGTCTCCAGCCCCTGCAGGAACAGGAAGGCGTTCATCGGCGTGGTCGCCGCGCCGAGGTCGCGCAAGAGCGTCGTCCGGGCCTTGATGATGTAGGCGATGGGGCCGAGCGGCTTGACCGCCTCCGTCCAGACCGCGCCGTGGTAGCTCGGGTCCGGCCGGTTCAGATAGGGCTGGCGCTCCGGGAACGCCTCCCAGTCGAAATTGCCGCCGTCGATGAGCAGGCCGCCGATGGAGGTGCCGTGCCCGCCGATATATTTCGTCGTCGAATACATGACGACCGCCGCCCCGTGGTCGAAGGGCCGGCAGATCAGCGGCGCCGCCGTGTTGTCCATGATGAGCGGGATGCCGTATTCGCGCCCGATATCGGCGACTTCCCTGATCGGGAAGACTTCGAGCTTCGGGTTCGGCAGCGTCTCGGCATAGAAGGCGCGCGTCCGGTCGTCGATGGCGCGGCGGAAGCTCTCCGGGTCGGCCGGATCGACGAAGCGCACCTCGATGCCCTGGTCCTTCAGCGTGTTGGCGAACAGGTTCCAGGTGCCGCCGTAGAGGTCGGTCGAGCTCACCACATTGTCGCCGGCATGGGCGAGGTTCTGGAGCGAGAACGCCGTCGCCGCCTGGCCCGAGGCCAGCGCCAGCGCCGCCACCCCTCCTTCGAGCGCCGTCATTCGATCCTCGAACACGGCCTGGGTCGGATTCATGATCCGGGTGTAGATATTGCCGAGCTCGGAGAGCGCGAACAGGTTCGCGGCGTGCTCGGTATCCCGGAACTGGTAGGACGTGGTCTGGTGGATCGGGACGGCGACCGAACCGGTATTGGGGTCGCCCCGGTGGCCTGCATGGAGCACGACGGTCTCCGGATGCAGGCTGCGGTTGCTTGACACTGGCAGGGAACTCCTCTCTTGCCTGAGTGGGCGCCGGACCATAGGCGAGCGGCGCAGGAAATCAATTGGCGCAGGAGGCAAAGCTCCAATGCAGGTTCTGATCCTTCCGGGCGACGGCATCGGTCCCGAGATCGCGGCGGCGGCAAGGCGGGCGCTGGAGGCGCTGGACGCCCGCTTCGCGCTCGGATTGCAACTCTCGGAAGGCCGCGTCGGCCTGGATGCGCTGGAACGGGACGGGACGACGTGGCCGGATGCCGCAGAGGCGGCGGTGCGCGCGGCGGATCTGACGATCCTCGGCCCGGTCGATACGGCGGCCTACCCGCCGCCGGAGGAGGGCGGCGTCAATCCGAGCGCCGCCGTCCGCACGCGGCTGGAACTCTACGCCAACATGCGTCCGAGCCGGGCGCTCGAGGGCGTGCCGGCGCTCGCGCCCGGCATGGACCTGCTGGTCGCGCGCGAGAACACCGAGGGCTTCTACGCCGACCGCAACATGTTTGCGGGGACGGGCGAGTTCATGGCGACCGAGGATGTGGGGCTCGCGGTCCGCAAGATCACCCGCAAGGGCTCGGAGCGTATTGCGCGCGCGGCCTTTGCAGCGGCGCGCGACCGGCGGCGCAAGGTCACGATCGTCCACAAGTCGAACGTGCTGAAACACACGGACGGGCTGTTCGAGCGCGTGGCATACGACGTTGCCGCTGAATGGCCCGACGTCGAGGCGGACGATGTGCATGTGGACGCGGCGGCGGCGCTGCTCGTGCGCGAGCCCGAGCGCTTCGACGTGCTGCTCTGCACCAACATGTTCGGCGACATACTGTCCAACCTCGCCGCCGAGCTTTCGGGCGGCCTCGGGCTCGGCGGCTCGATCAATGCGGGCGACCGGGTGGCGGTGGCGCAGGCCGCGCACGGCAGCGCGCCCGACATCGCCGGCAGGGACGAGGCCAACCCGAGCGCGCTCCTGTTCTCGACGGCCCAGCTGCTCGCCTGGAAGGGGGTGCGGGAGCAGAACAACACGCTCATGGAAGCCTCGCGGGTGCTGGAACGGACCGTCGAGACGCTGCTCGCCTCGCCGGAGACGCGCACGCCGGACCTCGGCGGCCCGCTCGGCACGCGCGCCTTCGCCGACAGGGTGGTCGCCGGTATTTCCGGGGGATAGGAGCCGCTGGCCGTCTACCGCGCGTCGGCGAAGCCGGAATGCACCCAGGTGATGAAGCTGTAGATGTCGTGGACGGGCAAGCCCGTCTCGCGGCGGACGGCGGCGGCGTAGGGGGCCATGTTGGCGCATTCGAGCACGATGGCGCCGACCTCCGGGCAGCGCGCCGTGAGGCGGCGGGCGGCGGCCGTGACATCGGCTTCGGCGGCGCCCATGTCGAGCCAGGGCCGGTTGCCGATCAGCACGCGGGTGAGTTCGCGCCCGCCTTCGGTGCCCTCGACCGGCGTGTCGGCCGGCGCGCCGACGGCGGTGAAGTGGTCGTCCCAAAGGCTCTCGTGGCTGACCGTAATGACGCCCGTGCGTTTGCCGGGCGGGAGCATCCCGTCCAGCGCCGGCACCTGCATCAGGGTCGATGAGGCGACCGGCACGCCGGCATGGGCGGCGAGTTCGGACTGGAAGAGCGACAGGAAGCCGCAAACCGTGGTGAGCGCCGTTGAGCCGCGGTCCACCAGCCGCCGGGCGGCGTCGAGGAAGTCGCCGTCCAGCCCTTCGGCGCGGCGGCGCACTACCCGCTCCGGCGTGGCGCCCCGCACGATCTCGTAGAGCACCGGGAAGGGCCAGGTGTCGCCATTGCCCATGTCGCCCGGCACGCGCGGGAAGCGGGCGTCCAGCATGAGGATGCCGAGCGCCGCCCCGCCTGTGGGCGCGCCTCCGAGCGCGACCGTCATCGCGGGAACGCCCTCGGCGCGAGGCTGGCGTGGAACCAGGCGAGGAAGCGGGTCCGGTCATAGACGGGCCGGGCGGTGGCGGCGCGGACATCGGCTGCGAAGGGGCCCATCTCCGGCTCGTCCAGCAGCCAGGCGGCGATGGCGGGCCGGTTGGACGCGGCCTGCGTCGCCGCATCCAGGAGGCTGTTCCGCGCGCGCTCCACATCGAGCCTGTCCTCGTCCGCCGCCACGGCGTCGGCGAGATAGCCGGGCGCCGCGATCCTGTCATTGTCTCCGGAGAAAGCCAGCACGCCGACCTCGGCGTCGGGCGGGAGCATGGCTTCGACGAGGCTGCGCTGCGCCGCGAGCCTGCCGGCGAAGGGCGCATCGAGTGCGTCCGCAAGGTCGAATTCCGCGTTGAAGGCGAGGCCGATGCCTTCCGCGCCCTCGTCCAGCAGGCGTTCGGCGGCTTCCAGCGCCGTCTCCCGGTCGGCCTGCTCCAGCACGGCGTAGCGCAGGCTGAAAGGGAAACTGCGGGCATTGGCCGGGTCGCCGGGCAGCCGGGGAAAGCGCGTCCGGCGCACCAGCAGCCCGAGCCGGGCGCCGTAGAAGCTCTTTCCGCCGGATGCGACTGCGCTCACGGTTTCGTCGCCTTCCAATCCTGCCTCGCAACGGCCCGCCAGCTTACGGGGCGCCGCCGGCTCATGCTATAGCGGCTCCGGGGGAGTTGCAGGACCGGAGAGCAGGGCGGATGGCGGACGGCATACCGGGGCAGGCGGCGCGGTTCAAGGGCCGGCGGGGCCCGCTGGCGGGGCTTTTGTTCCGTAATCTCCTCTTCTCGATCCTGACGCTCGGCATCTACCGCTTCTGGGGGCGCACGCATGTCCGGCGGTTCGTCTGGCGCCATACGGCGCTGCTGGACGACGCGCTCGAATATCTCGGCACGGGCGGCGAGCTGTTCATCGGCTTCCTGATCGCCGTCGCCGTGCTGCTGCCCGTGTTCGCTGCCTACTCGCTGCTGCAATTCCTGTTCGCGGACGGACCGGGCCATGCGCTGCTCGCGCTCGAAGTGCTCTACTATCTGGTGCTGTTCTTCCTGATCCAGATCGCCATCTACCGCATGCGCCGCTACCGGCTGACACGCACGGCCTGGCGCGGCGTGCGTTTCGGGCTCGGCGGCTCGTCGCTCGCCTATGCGCGCATCGCCTTCGGCTACGGCCTGCTGACGGCGGCGACGCTCGGGCTCGCCTATCCCTGGATGCGGAGCGCGACTCTCCGTTACTTCGCGCAACATGCCTATTTCGGCACTGCGGGTCTCGGTCTTACACCGAATCCCGTCTGGCTGCTTCGGCGCTGGGCAGCCGTCCCTGGTTCGTTTGCCGGGGCTTTGGGGCTTTTTGCGATCCTGAATTTCGAAAACCTCGAAACGATCGCGTTCTTCATCGATCAGGAGCTTTATGAGACAACGGATATTGTCTTCGCTTCCATGACATACTGGCCGCTGTTTCTGTTGTTGACGAGCTTTTTCCTCTGGATTTGGTACCGGGTGGTCGAATTCCGGCATATGGCAGGGTGCCTGACCGTCGGCGGTACAGGTTTTTCGTCTGCGGTCCGGAGCCAATTCGTTTTTGGCCGCTTCTTTATCTTTTCCCTTGTCATGTTAGCGTTGGGTGTATTGCTCGGGACCATTGCATTTTTGATCGCGTTTATCTCTGTAAGTACCGGGGGGATAGAAGGCGTAATTGCCGTTATGATTGTCTTTGTCCCGGCTCTGTTAGTGCTGCTGTTCTCCGGAATAGTCCGAGTCCTGTTCCTGGACATCCCTCTGCTGAAGCATGCCTGCGAGACGCTGGACATCTCGAACGCCGGGGCTTTGGACGAGGTCTTGCAGGCCTCCGCCGCCGTGCCGGGCTACGGCGAGGGGGCGGCGGAGGCCTTCGATGTCGGCGGGTTCTGAAGCATGGCCCGGTATCCGGCGCGCTACTATGACGGGCTGACGGCGCGGTCCCGGCCGGTCGAGGTGGAGATTGCGGCGACCGGGCTCGCCATCTTCGACGAGGCGGGGCCGGTGGTCGGCTCCTGGCCGGGCGAGCGCGTCCGGCTGGTCGAGAAGCCGAGGCCGGGCGAACCGGTGCGGCTCGGGCTGGCCGGCACGACGGCGCGGCTTGTCGTGGAGGATCCGGGCATAGTGGCGGCACTCGGCGAAGCGGCGCCGCGCCTCCGGAGCCGGCAAAGGACCTCCGGACGGGCGGTCGCGCGGATTGCGGTCTGGGCCGCGCTGGCCGCCGGGTCGGTTGCCGGGATCGTGCTGGTGCTTATTCCATTGCTGGCGGCGCAGCTTGCGGCCGTCACCCCGGACTCCGCGAAATACCGCCTGGGGCGGACGGTTCTCGTGCAGGTCGCCGAGCTGCTGCCGGGGCCGGCCGGGCCGGCAAGCCGCCAGCGCTTCTGCTCCTGGGAAGACGGGCAGGCCGCGCTGCAACGGCTTGCGGACCGTCTCGCCGCGGACCTGCCGGACCCGCCGACGGTGCGGGTGGTCGTGGTGAATACCCTCCTGGTCAATGCCTTTGCGCTGCCAGGAGGAATCATGGTCTTCACCCGGGGGCTGCTGGTCCATGCCGGCAGCGCGGAGGAAATCGCGGGCATCGCGGCGCACGAGCTCGGCCACCTCGCCCACGACCATTCCACCCGCGCCCTCTACCGGTCCTTCGCCGTAGCGCTCCTGGTCGGCGTGCTGTTCGGCGACCTGACGGGCGGCACCCTGGCCGGCGGGCTTGCGGAATGGCTGGTCAACACCGGCTATTCGCGCGACGCCGAGCGCGATGCGGATGCTTTCGCCCTGGCGCGCCTGGAGGCTGCGGGAATCGGCACGCAGGGACTCGCGGATTTCTTTGCGCGCTTGAAGGAACGGGAGAAGGACGGGGACGGGCTGCTGGTCCGCATGCTCTCCACCCACCCCCCGACCGAAGAGCGTCTGGCGCATATCCGGAGCGCCGAACGCCGGAGCGTTCGACCCGCTATGAGCGAGGAAGACTGGACGCATGCCCGGAAGGCATGTCTCACCCTTCAAATGACGCCGCCGCTGCCGTAGTACCCGGGAGTCGTAAAGCTGCCGCCAGCGGGAGGACGGTCGATGACGGATTCCGGCCTGACATTCACGTTCGGCATCGAGGAGGAGTTCTTCCTGGTCGATCCCGACACGCGCGACATCATCGCCGACCCCGACCCGGGGATCATGGAACGCTGCGAACGCGAGAGCGGCCCGCATACGGTGGTGCCGGAGCTGCTGCGCTCCCAGGTCGAGACCAACACGCGGGTCTGCTCCTCGATAGCGGACCTGCGCACGGCGCTTGCCGAAACGCGCCGGCTGGTGGTCGAGTCGGCGGAGGCGCACGGCGCGCGGGCGATGGCGGCCTCGACGCACCCCTTCGCAGCCTGGCGGGAGCAGCAGGTGACGCCGAAGGCGCGCTACCGCGAAGCCGAGATGGCGATGCAGGAAGCCGTGCGCCGCTTCCTGGTCGGCGGCATGCACATTCATGCCGGCTTCGGCGGTCCGGACTCGCGCCTGCGCGTGATGACGGCGATCCGGCGCCATCTGCCGGTGTTCATCGCGCTCTCGGCGTCCTCTCCCTTCAACTCGGGCGGCTATACCGGCTTCAAGTCATACCGGCCGATCATCATCGGGGCGCTCCCGCGCACCGGCCTTCCCGGCCCGTTCCGCTCGCAGGCCGAGTTCGACGGCCTGGTGGAAGCGTACAGGCGTATCGGCGCGATCCGGGACAGCAGCGAGTTGCGCACGGATATCCGTCCTTCCCACGCCTATCCGACGATCGAACTCCGGAGTTGCGACATCTGCCCGCGCATGGACGAGTCGATAGCCTTGGCCGCCCTCTACGCCTCGCTGCTGCGGAGGCTGTTGCGGCAGGACGAGGGTGAAGGGCTGCCGCCCGAGCCGCGGACCGAGATCATCACCGAGAACTGCTGGCTGGCCCAACGCTATGGAACGCTTGCCTTTATCGGCGACGTGGAAGGCGGTGGGCGGGTCGATATCGCGGACTGCGCCGAGGCGCTGGTGGAGGATGTTGCCGAGGACGCCCGCGCCCTCGGCTGCGAGGAGGACCTCCGCCGGATTGCGGCGATCCTGTATGACGGCCCGTCCGCGGACCGGCAGCTTGAGCGCTACGAGCTATGCCGGATCGAAGGGGCGGACCATCGGGAGGCGCTGCACGCCGTGGTGGACCAGGTGCTGGAGGAAACACGTGCGGGCGCCGGCGCCGGCTAGCCCGTTGAACGCCCGCGCAAAAAGGCGCAGCTTTTCAGGAATCCCCTGATCGCGAGGCGGCTCCGGATGGCAGGTCTGCCGGGAGAGTGGATCGACGGCGGCGGCGAACTGCCGGTCGTTGCGGATATCGAGGCGGCGGAGACCTGCTGGCGGCGCTGGCGCGAGGCGGCGGACGAGGCGGAAGACGGCGGGCTCCGCGCCTTCATGCTGGAGGCGGAGGAGGACCCGGCGGCCGGGCGGCTCCTGTCCTCGATATTCTCCAACAGCCCCTATCTGAGCCAGAGCCTGATCTCCGATCCCGGCTTCGCGCGGCTGGCGCTGGAGGCCGGGCCGGATGCGGCCGGCCGGGCGGCCCATGAGGCGGCTGTCGACCGCACGGGCTTCGCGGAGGAATCGACAGCCGACATCATGCTCCGTCTCCGCCGCGCCAAGCGGCGCGCGGCGCTCGCCATCGCGCTCGGGGACATCACCGGCGTCTGGCCGCTGGAGAAGGTGACGGGCGCGCTCTCCGGGTTTGCGGAGGCGACGCTCGGTGCGGCCATGCGGCATCTGCTGCGCGGCCTGCACGAGGCAGGCGAACTGGCGCTGCCGGATCCCGACGATCCGGAGCGGGGTTCCGGCCTGTTTGCGCTCGGCATGGGCAAGCTCGGCGCCTCGGAACTCAACTATTCCAGCGATATCGACCTGATCCTGTTCTACGATCAGGATCGCACGCCCTATATCGGCAGGCGCGGCGTACAGCGGGCCTTCGCGCGGCTGGCGCAGGGCCTGGTGCGCATCATGGGCCAGCAGACCGCGCAGGGTTATGTCTTCCGGACCGACCTCAGGCTGCGCCCCGACCCGGGATCGACCCCGCCCGCCGTCTCGGTGCGCTCCGCGGAAGTCTATTACCGCACCGCCGGGCGCAACTGGGAACGGGCGGCGATGATCAAGGCGCGGCCGGTCGCCGGCGATATCGAGGCGGGCGAGGCGTTCCTGGAGACCCTGCAGCCCTTCATCTGGCGCCGCCATCTCGATTTCGCCGCGGCGCAGGACATCCGCGCGATCAAGGAGCAGATCGACGCCTCTCGCGGCGCGGGCGGCGAGGGGCTCGAGGGGCACAATGTCAAGCTCGGCCGCGGCGGCATCCGCGAGATCGAGTTCTTCGTGCAGGCGCAGCAGCTCCTCTGGGGCGGGCGGGACCTCGGCCTTCGCGGATGCGCCACGCTGGAGTCGCTGGAGGCGCTGGTGTCGGCGGGCCATGTCGAGCCCGATGCGGCGGCGGAGCTTCGGACGGCTTACGGCTTTCAGCGCGGCGTCGAGCACCGCCTGCAAATGGTGGACGACCGGCAGACCCACAGCCTGCCCGACAGCGACTCGGGTATCGCCGGCATAGCGGCCTTCCTGGCTTTCCCCTCCGCCGGCGCGTTCGAAGACCGGCTGAATGCGCATATTGCGGCGGTGGAACGCCATTACGGGGCGCTGTTCGAGGATCGGCTGGACGCGCCGGACGCCGAAGGCGTGGATTTCCAGGCGGAGGGCGCAGCGGAAACGGCGCTGACGGGCATGGGCTATGCCGGTGCCGGAGAGGGCGCGGCGATGGTGCGGCGCTGGCTGACGGGCGGGGCGCCGGTGTTGCGAAGCGAGGAGGCGCGCGCGCTGCTTGCAAGGTTGTTACCGAATATCCTTGCGGCCTTTGCGGCTGCGCCGGACCCGGATGCGGCCCTGTCGCGCTTCGACCGGTTCCTGGCCGGGCTGCCGCCAGACCGGCGGCTGTTTTCCCTGCTGGCGGCGCGGCCAGAACTGCTCGGCATCGTCACCGATGTCGTCGGGTCCGCGCCGTTGCTTGCCGGCTGGATGACGCGCCGTCCGTTGCTGCTGGAAAGCGCGCTCAGCCGCGATTTTACCGATCTCGACCTGCCGGACGACGAGGGACTGGAGCCGGAGATGGCCGAGGCCGCCCGGAGGGGGCTGGTGCGGCTCTTCTACGCGCGGGAGTTCGGCCGGGCGGAGATGCAGGCGGAGCTGGAGGCGGCGGCAGGCCGTGCGGGCGACCTTCTGGACCTGCTGGATGCCGTGCGGCGCTGGGCGAACGACCGCCTGTTCCAGATCGGCGCCCATATGCTGCGCGGGCGGCTCTCTCCGGAAGAGGCCGCGCCGCCATTGGCCGACATTGCCGATGTGTGCGTCGGCGCGCTGATGCCGGCGGTGCAGAAGGTGTTCGCCGCGGCCCATGGGCGCGTGCCGGGCGGACGGGCGGCGGTGCTCGCGTTCGGCGACCTCGGGTGCCGCGAGATGACGGTCAGCTCGGAGCTCGACCTCATGCTGCTTTACGACCATGAAGGCAAGGCGTCGGACGGCCCGAGGCCGCTGGACCCGGACACCTATTATGCGCGGCTCTGCCGCCGCCTGATGGCCGCCTTGACGGCGGAAACGGCGGAAGGCGGTCTCTACCGGACCGACATGCGCCCGCGGGCGACGGGAAGCAGCGGTCCGCTCGCCTGTTCGCTGCAGGCCTTTCTGGACTATCCGCACGAGCGCGCCGAAGCCCCGGAACTCGCGGCGCTGCGGCACGCCCGGGCCATCTGGTCCGAGGGCGGATTGGGAGACGGGTTCGAGGAGGCGCAGCGGGCCGCGCTGGCTGCACCCCGCCCGGCGGGCCCGCTGGCCTCCGGGCTGGCCGCCATGCGCGGACAGAGGGCGGAGGGCGATGGCGGTGTCTGGGCCATCGAACACAGACCGGGCGGGTTGCGGGACGTGGACGCGGCGGCGGATTTCCTGCGGCTGCTCCACGCAGCCGAGCGGCCGGCAATCCTGGAGGGCGGTGCGGCGGAGGTCTTCGAGACCGCACACGCCCTGGGGTCCATCGGCGCCGGGGCGGCGGAGGACCTTGCGGAAGCCGCGCGGCTCTGGCGCAACCTATGGGGCCTTGCGCAATTGGCCGCCGACGGACGGCTTGTCGAAGACGCGACGAGGTTGGCGCTGGCCGGCGTGATCGGCCGGTCCGGCGGCAAACTGGTGTTCGAAGCCCTCTCCCGGTCAGTCGAAGAGGTCTCCGTCCGTGCGGCCGGGCATGTCGATGCGTTGCTGGCGGGAGGGCGCTGACGCGCCGCCGGGAGCGGTCCCGGTCCGGTCCACTGCGGTCTCGATCCTCCGCCTTCGAGGATTGCGGCCATCGGAGGCTGTGTCCGGCGGCAGGTTCGTGTAACAATGCGCAGAGTAGCCGCTATAATGTGATGGAACGGTGCCTGGGCAGCGCCGGAATCCGTCAAGCGAGGTCAGGAGGAACCGGGATGGAAGTAAGGATGGAACGGCGCGGCGGCGCCCTGCTCGCGGTGCCGGAAGGCCGCATAGACAGCGCCACGGCCCGCGATTTCGAGAGCAAGATGAAGGCCGCGATCCAGGACGACGACCGCGCCGTGGTCGTGAATCTGTCCCAGCTTTCCTATATCAGCAGCGCCGGCCTCCGCGCGGTTCTGGTGATCGCCAAGGGCCTCTGGCGGCGCGATGCGAGCTTCGCGCTCTGCGCGCTGCCCGATACCGTCCGGGAGATCGTGCAGCTCTCCGGTTTCGACAAGATCATCCAGATTCACGGGTCCGAGGGCGAGGCGCTGGACGCGGTGGAGAACTGACGGGCCGGTCGGCGGCTCGCCGCATTCGGGCGGCCCGGGATCGTTTCGAGATTATGGATTTGACGCCTGAAAGGGCGCGGTAAACCTGTACCGGAAACGGCGAAGGCAGCTCTTCCGCCATCTTTTTTTGCACTGCGTTTGCGTCGCGCATGGTTCCGGCTTGGCAGAACGGAGCGGGGCCGACATAATCCATACGGCGTCATGCTAACCGGGAGGGATACAAGCATGGGTAATCTGACACGCGCCGCGGCGTTCGGCCTCGGCGTGGCAATGCTCGCGGGCTATGCCGGGACGGCGCTCGCGCAGAAGGACGGGGGCGTCCTCAAATTCTACCATCGCGGCACCCCGCCCAGCGGCTCGATCCACGAGGAGGCGACCAACTCGACGGTCTCGCCTTACATGGGCGTTTACAACAACCTCGTCATGTACAAGCAGGATGTGGCGAAGAACAGCCTGGACACCATCGTTCCGGACCTGGCCGAAAGCTGGAGCTGGAACGAGGACGGCACCGAGATCACCTTCAAGCTGCGCGAGGGTGTGCAGTGGCACGATGGCAAGCCGTTCACTTCGGCGGACGTCAAATGCACCTGGGAGCTCGTGCTCGGCAAGAGCAAGGCGAAGCTGCGCAAGAACCCGCGCAAGGCCTGGTACAAGAACCTCGAGGAAATCACCACGAACGGCGACCATGAGGCGACCTTCCACCTGAAGCGCCGCCAGCCGGCCTTCATCGCGCTGCTGGCCTCGGGCTATTCGCCGGTCTATCCCTGCCATGTGCCGCCGAAGAAGATGCGGACGAACCCGATCGGCACCGGCCCCTTCAAATTCGTGAGCCTCAAGCAGAACGAGCATGTGAAGTTCACGAAGAACGACAACTACTGGAAGGAAGGCAAGCCGCATCTCGACGGGCATGAGTGGACGATCATCAAGAGCCGCGCGACCCGTGTGCTGGCCTTCATCGCCGGCGAGTTCGACATGACCTTCAATGTCGATGTCACCGTTCCGCTGCTGAAGGACGTCAGGTCCCAGGCGCCGCACGCGGTCTGCGAACTGGTCACGACCAATGTCAGCTACAATCTGATCGTGAACCAGGACAACCCGCCCTTCGACAATGCGGACATCCGCAAGGCCATGGTGTTCGCGATCGATCGGCAGGCGTTCATCGACATCCTCGCCGACGGAGAGGCTGTGGCGGGCGGAGCGATGATGCCGCCGCCGTCGGGCGTCTGGGGCATGCCTCCGGAAGTCCTGGAGAAGGTGGCCGGCTACGGCCCGGATATCGAGGCGAACCGGGCGGAGGGCCGCAAGATCATGGAGGGCCTCGGCTACGGGCCCGACAAGCCGCTTGAAGTGAAGGTATCGACCCGGAATATCGCAGTCTATCGCGATGCGGCCGTCATCCTGATCGACCACCTGAAGCATATCCACATCGCCGCCGAACTTGATACGGTCGAGACCAGCAACTGGCATGCAAAGGTAGCCCGCAAGGACTACATGGTCGGCCTGAACCTGACCGGCTCGGGTGTGGACGATCCAGACTCCAATTTCTACGAGAACTACTCCTGCGGCTCGCAGCGGAACTACACGGGCTACTGCAAGGAGGAGATGGAGGCGCTGTTCGAGAAGCAGTCGATGATGACCGACCAGGAAGAGCGCAGGAAGCTCGTCTGGGAGATCGACAGGAAACTGCAGGAAGATGCGGCCAGGCCGATGATCATGCACAGCAAGGGAGCCAATTGCTGGCAGCCTTACGTCAAGGGCTTCGTCACGCATGTGAACAGCCTCTACAACAACTGGCGTCTGGAAGACGTCTGGCTCGACAAGTAGCCGGACCCTTTCAACATGCGATGAGCCGGGGCGTCCCTTGAGGCGCCCCGGTTTTCCTGCAATCGATCTGCTGCCTGGAGCACGGGCAAGAGGGGGCAGGCCTTGAGCGCCTATATCGTCAAGCGCTTCCTGTTGATGATCCTGACGCTTGTCGGGATGTCGATCATCATCTTCGTGCTGTTGCGGCTGATGCCCGGCAACATCGCCGACATCATGTTCGACTCCGCCGGGTTCGTGGACCCGGAGGAGAAGGCCAATATCGAGCGGGAACTCGGCCTCGACCAGCCGATTCCGGTTCAGTATTACGAATGGATTCGCGGCCTGATCGTCTGGGACCTCGGCTTCTCCTACGTCTCGGAGATGCCGGTGGTGGACGAATTGCAGCCGCGCATTCCGATCACCGCCAAGCTCGCCGCGCTCTCGCTCTTCTTCTCGGTCCTGTTCGGGCTGCCGCTCGGCGTGATCAGCGCCGTGCGCCAGAACTCGGCGATGGACTACGTCCTGCGCTGCATATCGCTGAGCGGGCTTTCGCTGCCGTCCTTCTGGCTCGCCCTGCTGATCCTGATGGCCTTCGTCCAGTATGCAGGCACGATCCCGATCTACACGGACCCACCGGACAATCTCTGGGACGAACTGCTGCTCTACAGCATCCCGGCGGCAGCGGTCGGCTTCCGGTCGTCCGCGCTCATCATGCGGCTTACGCGCTCCTCCATGCTGGAGGTGATGCGCCAGGACTATATCCGCACGGCGCGCTCCAAGGGGGCGACCGACAACTCCGTCAACTACCACCATGCGCTCAAGAACGCGGTGCTGCCGGTGACGACCATCATCGGCATCGAGGCCGCCTTCCTGATCGGCGGGCTTATCATCACCGAGACGGTGTTCAACATCCCGGGCGTCGCCCACTTCCTGGTCGAGGCGATCCTGATGCGCGACTACCCGATCGTGCAGAACCTCGTGATGCTGATCGCGCTCGTGACCGTGCTCATCAACTTCCTCGTGGACATGCTCTACGCGGTGCTCGACCCGAGGATCAAATATGCCGACTGAGCGATCCACCGACCCTCCGTTCCCGGAGCGCCACGATGGCTGAAATCGACCATCAGGCCGAGCTCACGCGCGCCGGCGCGAATGTTTCCGGCCATTGGAGCCGGCTCGTTTTCTACATGCGCCAGCACCCGTTGGGTGCCATCGGCGCTGCGATTGTGATCGTCTTCGTGCTGTCTGCGCTGTTCGCCGACGCCCTCGCGCCTCGCGATCCGTTGCATACTTCCGCTCCAGACTCGCTGAAGGAGCCGGGCGCCGCATTCCTCATGGGCGCCGACATGATGGGCCGGGATGTGCTGAGCCGCATCATCCACGGCGCGCGCATCTCGCTGACCGTCGGCGTCGCCTCGATCCTGCTCGGCGGCGTGATCGGGATCGTGATCGGCCTCATGTCGGGCTACCTGATGGGCTGGTTCGACCTGCTGATGCAGCGCCTGATCGACATCATGCAGGCCCTGCCGCTGCTCGTGCTGGCGCTCGTCATGGCGGCCTCGCTCGGGCCGTCGCTGGAAAACACCATCATCGCCATCTCGATACCGCTCGTGCCCAATGTGGCGCGTGTGGTGCGGTCGAGCACATTGTCACTCCGGGAAATGCCCTTCGTGGAGGCGGCGCGGGCGGCGGGCATGAGCGAGCTCCGCGTCGCCGTGCGCCATGTGCTGCCGAACACGCTGGCGCCGCTGATCGTGCTGTTCACCGCGCAGCTGGGCTCCGCGATCCTGGTCGAGGCCTCGCTTTCCTTCCTCGGTCTCGGCGTGCCGGAGCCGCACCCGTCCTGGGGCCGGATGCTGTCGGAGTCGGCGGCGGAATATGTGCGCGTCGCGCCCTGGCTGGTGATCTTCCCGGGCATTGCGATCAGCCTCGCCGTGTTCGGCACCAACCTGTTCGGGGATGCGGTTCGCGACATTCTCGACCCGCGGCAGCGGAGCTGAGCCGGAAGATGGGGTGCGAGACATGACCTCCGACACCATGCCCGCCCTCGACGAGGGAGCGGCGGCGGCGACGGAAGCGCCGGCCGGGGACAGCGCGCTGGAGGTGAAGGACCTGCAGACCTGGTTCTACACGCGCCAGGGAATCGTCAAGGCCGTGGACGGAGTCTCCTTCAACCTGCGCAAGGGAGAGACGCTCGGGATCGTGGGCGAGTCCGGCTGCGGCAAGAGCATCACGGCGCTTTCCGTCATGCGCCTCGTGCCGGACCCGCCGGGCCGCATCATCGGCGGCCGCGTGACCCTGGACGGACGCGACCTGCTGGACCTCGGCGAGGCGGAGATGCGCCTCGTGCGCGGCAATGACATCTCCATGATCTTCCAGGAGCCGATGACCTCGCTCAACCCGGTGCTGACCATCGGCTACCAGATCGCGGAAGCCCTGATCCTGCACCGGGACCTGAGCCGGGCCCAGGCGCTGTCGCGGGCGGTGGAGATGCTCGACATGATGCGCATTCCCGAGCCGGCGCAGCGCGCGAGGGAATATCCGCACCAGCTTTCCGGCGGCATGCGCCAGCGGGCGATGATCGCGATGGCGCTCGCCTGCAACCCGAAGGTGCTGATCGCCGACGAGCCGACCACGGCGCTCGACGTCACCATCCAGGCGCAGATACTCGATCTCATCGTGCGCCTGCAGCAGGAGCTCGGCACGGCCGTCATCCTGATTACCCACGACCTCGGCGTCGTGGCGGAAACGACCCAGCGCATCATCGTGATGTATGCGGGCCGGAAGGTGGAGGAGGCGGATGTCGTGCCGCTCTTCTCCAACCCGATGCACCCCTACACGCACGGCCTGATGGCCTCGGTGCCGCGCCTCGCCATCATGAGCGGCGAGGACAGCGCCGCCGCTGAGCGGCTTGAGGAGATTCCGGGCATCGTGCCGCCGCTGAACAACCTGCCGCCCGGCTGCGCCTTCGCGCCCCGCTGCCGCTTCGCCGACGACCGCTGCCGCGCGGAATATCCGCCCTATCTGGAAAAACAGCCCGGCCACTGGGCCGCCTGCTGGCATTCCGAGCGCCTGTTCGGAGCCGCCTCGTGAATGCCCCCGCGGAAGCCGCCGCCCAGACTCCCGTGCTGGAAGTGGAGGGGCTGAAGAAGCATTTCCCGGTCAAGAAGGGGCTGCTCTCCCGCAATGCCGGCAAGGTCTATGCCGTCGATGGCGTGAGCTTCCATATCGGCCCCGGCGAGACGCTCGGGCTGGTCGGCGAGTCCGGCTGCGGCAAGTCCACGGTCGGGCGCACCGTTCTGCGACTGATCGACCCGACCGAGGGCACGATCCGCCTCAACGGCCGCGATGTGACCGATCTCGGCAAGACCGACATGCGCTCGGTGCGCCGCGAGATGCAGATCATCTTCCAGGACCCGTATTCCTCGCTCAATCCGCGCATGTCGGCGGGCGATATCGTAGGCGAGTTGCTGCGGGTCCACGGCCTCGGCAGCGCCGCCGAACGGGAGGAGCGGGTCGCGGCGCTGTTCGAGCGGGTGGGTCTCAGCCGCGCCCAGATGAAGAGTTTTCCGCACGAGTTCTCCGGCGGCCAGCGCCAGCGCATCGGCATTGCCCGCGCGCTGGCGCTCAACCCGAAGCTGATTGTGGGCGACGAGCCGGTCTCGGCACTCGATGTGTCCATCCAGGCGCAGGTCATAAACCTGCTGATGGACCTCCAGAAGGAGTTCCGGCTCTCCTACCTGTTCGTCGCCCACGACCTTGCGGTGGTCGAACATATCAGCCACCGGATTGCGGTCATGTATCTCGGCCGCATCGTGGAATACACTGACAAGCGCACCCTCTTCACCGACCCCCAGCATCCTTATACGGAAGCGCTTCTGTCGGCCGTGCCGGTGCCCGACCCGCGCCTGCGCCGGAAGAAGATGGTGCTCCAGGGCGACGTGCCGAGCCCGATCAACCCGCCCTCCGGCTGCCATTTCCACACGCGCTGCCCCTATGCGGAGGAGCGCTGCCGGGTCGAATCCCCGGCGCTCCGCGAAATCGCGCCCGGCCACACGGTCGCCTGCCACCTGCGCTGAGGCGGAGGCGCGGGCGGCACCGCCTTGACAGTGCCGCCGCCCTGCAAGCAGTCTGCCGGGCGGAGCGAGGGGAGGGCGTTCGTCACGATGCGCGGCTGGCGGGAACCGGATGTATAGCTATATCGTGCGCCGGTTTGCGTTCGGCGGGATCACGGTGTTCGGCGTGTCGATCATCGTGTTCCTCATCATGCGGATCATGCCGGGCGATCCGCTGACGGCGATTTTCGGCCCGGAGGGCATGACCAAGCTCACCGAGGCGCAGCGGCAGAGCTACATGGAGGAGCTCGGCCTCGCCGACCCGCTGATCGTCCAGTATCTCAACTGGGTTCTCGACATTGCGAGGGGCGAGCTCGGCCGCTCGTTCTTCCGTGCCGAAAGCGTCGGCGAGATGGTGCTGCGCCGCGGGCCGCTGACGGCGCAGATCGCCATCCTGTCGGTCATCCTCTCCTGGATCCTCGGCATTCCGGTGGCGATCATCAGCGCGCTGCGGCCCAACACCATGGCGGACAACACCGCCCGCGTGATCTCGATCACCTGCCTAGCCGTGCCGGGGTTCTGGCTCGGCATGCTGATCGTGCTGGGCCTCCTGTTCGGCTTCGGCTACCGCGCGCCGCAGACCGCCGGCGGGGCAGGGCTGTTCGAGGACCCCGGAACGGTGCTGCAGATCATCATCGGGCCCGCCTTCGTGCTCGCGCTCGGCCAGGCCGCCTACATCGCCCGCATGGCCCGCTCCAGCCTGCTGGAGGTGATCCGCGAGGACTATGTGCGCACCGCCAGGGCCAAGGGCCTCAACGGGCGCCTCGTGGTCAGCCTCCACGCGCTGCCCAATGCGCTGCTGCCGGTCATCACGCTGTCCGGAATCCTGCTGGGATTCGTGCTGGCCGGGTCGATCCCGGTGGAACGCGCCTTCGGCACGCCGGGCCTCGGCTACGCCATGTTCACGGCGGTGAATGAGCGCGACATCTTCGTCATGCAGAACCTCGTCTTCCTCTATGCCGTGGTGTTCGTGATGTTGAATATCACCGTCGATATTATCATTGCCTGGATCGACCCGAGGATCAGATACCAATGACCGTGCAGCCCGAAACCCCGACCGCGGAAGAGTCCCGCCGGGCCGGGCGGCCGCTGCCGGCCCGTGTGTGGGGCGGCCTCAGGCACTTCGGGCGCCGCTCTCCGCTGTCGGCGTTCTGGGGCTGCGTTGCGCTCCTGATCGTGGCCATGGCGGTGGCCGCGCCGGTGATCGCGCCCTATCCGCCGCTCAAGTCCGATTTCCGGAGCATGCAGAAGGCACCCTATGAAGAACATCTGTTCGGCACCGACCAGATCGGCCGCGACACGCTGAGCCGCGTCATCCACGGCAGCCGCACCTCGCTCATCGTTGCCTTCGCCGCGGTGCTGCTCGGCACCACGCTCGGGTCGTTCTGGGGCCTGGCATGCGGTTTTCTCGGAGGGCGGTTCGATATTGTCAGCCAGCGCATCATCGAATTTCTCCAGTCATTTCCGGACCTGATACTCGCAATGGCGATCGCGATGGCGCTGGGTTCGGGCACCGGGACGGTCATCATCGCCATCGCGATCACGCGAATACCGTTCGGCGGGCGCGTGATCCGCTCTGTCGTGCTGTCGCTCAAGGAAATGTCGTTCGTGGAGGCGGCGCGCAGCCTCGGCGCCTCCAACATGCGCATCATGCTCTTCCACATCCTGCCGCAGTGCGTGGCGCCCTACCTGATCCTCGCCACGACCCATCTCGGCGTCGCGATCATCATCGAGGCCTCGCTCGGCTTCCTCGGCGTCGGCATCCCGCCGCCCGCGCCGACCTGGGGCAACATGCTGGCGGACGCGCTCAATGCCGGCATCGTGCCGCCCTGGTGGCTGGTGCTCTTCCCGGGCGTGGCGATCACCATCACCGTGCTCGCCTTCAACCTGTTCGGCGACGGCATCCGCGACGTGCTCGACCCGCGCCTGCGCGGCGCGGTCTGACCGAACTAAGCGGTAGCCGCCGTCCCCAGGGCGGCTACGGGCTCCGCGCCGGTGCCGTCGTGCAGGTGGCAGGCGGCCCAGTGGCCGGCCTGCACCTCGCGTAGCACGGGCACGTCGCTGCGGCAGCGCGCCATCGCATAGGGGCAGCGCGAGTGGAAATGGCAGCCGGAGGGCGGGTTGATCGGGCTCGGCACGTCGCCCTCCAGAATGACGCGCTTGCGGCCGCGGGCGCGCGCCTTCGGCATCGGCACCGCAGAGAGCAGCGCCTCCGTATAGGGGTGCAGCGGGCTGTCGAACAGGCTCGTCTTGTCGGTGATCTCGACGATGCGGCCGAGATACATGACCGCGACCCGGTGGCTGATATGCTCGACCACCGCAAGGTCGTGCGCGACGAACAGGTAGGAGAGCTTCAGCTCGTCCTGGAGGTCCATCAGCAGGTTGATGATCTGCGCCTGGATCGACACGTCGAGCGCAGAAACCGGCTCGTCCCCGACAATGAGGTCCGGATTGAGCGCCAGCGCGCGTGCGATGCCGATGCGCTGGCGCTGCCCGCCGGAGAACTCGTGCGGATAGGAGTCCAGGTGCCGGCGGCCGAGGCCGACGCGCTCGAACAGCGCCTCCACCCGCTCCTCGCGCTCCGCGCCTTCCGACACGCCGTGGATGGTCATGGGCTCGCCGACGATGGAACTGGCCGGCATGCGCGGGTTCAGCGAGGCGTAGGGGTCCTGGAAGATCATCTGCATGCGCTGGCGGTAGGGCATCATGTCCGCAGCGCCGAGGTCGGTGATGTCTTCACCGTCCAGGCGGATGCGCCCTTCGGTCGGCTCCAGCAGCTTCAGCACGGTCCGGCCGACGGTGGATTTTCCGCAGCCGGATTCTCCGACCAGCCCCAGCGTCTCGCCGCGCCCGATCCGGAAGCTCACGCCGTCCACGGCATAGACATGCCCCCGGACCCGCGAGAAGACGCCCTTGTAGATGGGGAAGTGCTTCTTGAGGCCCTGCACGTCGAGCAGCGGCGTAGCGTTCCCGGTCGCGGTGCTCATGCCGTTCCTCCCAGCAGGCGGTCTGCGTGCCAGCAGGCGACCCAGTGGCCCGGACGGTGGTGTTCCAGCGGCGGAAATTCCTGCCGGCAGCGCTCGCTCGCGTAAAGGCAGCGCGGCGCGAAGGTGCATCCCGGCGGCAGGTTGGCGAGCGAGGGCACCATGCCCTCGATCTCGTTCAGGCGCCCCCGGCCGCTCTCCGTGTGCGCTGCGGTTTCGAGGCTCGGAATGGCGCCCAGAAGCCCCTCGGTATAGGGATGGCCCGGATGGTCGAAGAGTTCGTCCACCTCGGCCTCCTCGACCTTCCGGCCCGCATACATCACCACCACCCGGTCGGCGTTTTCGGCAACGACGCCCATGTCGTGGGTAATCAGGATGACGGCCTGGCCCTGGGTGCGCTGCGTCTCGCGCATGAGGTCGAGGATCTGCGCCTGGATGGTGACGTCGAGCGCGGTCGTCGGCTCGTCGGCGATCAGCACCTTCGGGTTGCAGGAGAGCGCCATGGCGATCATCACCCGCTGGCGCATACCGCCGGAGAGCTGATGCGGATATTCGTGCGCGCGGCGCTCCGGCTCCGGAATATGGACCTCGCGAAGCATCTCTATGGCGCGGTCCATCGCGTCGCGCTTCGAGAGGCCCTGATGGAGCGCGATGGCCTCGCTGATCTGCCTGCCGACCGTGAACAGCGGATTGAGGGAGGTCATCGGCTCCTGGAAGATCATGGAAATCTCGTTGCCCCGGACATCTTCCATCTCGGTCTCGGTCGCTTCGAGGAGGTTCCGTCCCTCCAGCCGGATGGCGCCGCCGACGATGCGGCCGGGCGGACTCGCCACCAGGCGCAGGATCGAAAGCGCCGTCACGCTCTTGCCGCAGCCGGATTCCCCGACGACACCGAGGGTCTCGCCCCGGCGCACGCCGTAGGAAACGCCGTCCACCGCGCGCACCACCCCGTCATTGGTGAAGAAATGCGTCTGCAGATTCTCGACTTCGAGAACGCTCTCGCCTGCTCCTGCCGGGGCCTCCTGCCCGCCCTCTTGTTCGAGCGGCTGGGTTCGGTCCATAATCGACACTCCTAGATACGTGGTCGGCCTCCGGGAGGGCCAGAGCGGCAAGACGCCAACAAGTGAAGCATACCGATTTAGGGAGGGGCCGAAAGGGCCCCGTCAGGCAGGAGGAGCATGATGGCTCGCAAAGGATTCATGAACCCGCACTGGAGTCGGCGGCACTTCCTTCAGGGAAGCGCGGCGCTGGCCGCTGCGGGGGCGTACGGCCTGCATTCCCGCAGGGCCAATGCCGCCATTCCGATGGAATATGACGGCTCGAAATTCCAGCTTGCGGCGACGGAGCCGAACCCGAAATCGGGTGGCGTGCTGCGCTACGGCATCACCATGCGTCCGCCGCATCTCGACTTCCACCAGTCGGGCACGATCAACAATCTCGGCAGTCAGGCCTGCATGTACGACAACCTGATTCGCCATGACCCCCGCGACAGCGGACAGTCGATCATCCCCGACCTCGCCCACAGCTGGGAAATCTCGAAAGACGGCAAGACCTACACGTTCTTCCTGCGCAAGGGCGTGCTTTTCTCCGACGGCGCCGAACTCACTTCCGCGGATGTGAAAGCCACCTTCGACCGCATCACCAAGCCGCCGGAGGGCATCAACATCCCGCGCAGCGCGCTGTTCACCTCGGTCGATGAGGTCACCGCGCCCGACAAGTACACCGTCCAGTTCAAGCTGGCCGCGCCCAGGCCGCCGGCCTTCATCATGGGCGCGATCTCCAGCGGCTGGAACGGCATCGTCCGCAAGAAGACGCTCGAGGACAACAACTACAATCTGCGCAAGACCCTCGACGTCCCCGGTACCGGTCCGTTCCGCAGCGTCCGGCGCGTCGAGCAGGAAATCTGGGTGATGCAGAAGAACCCGGACTACTGGATGGAAGGGCTGCCCTATCTCGACGGGATCGAGTTCTACCACGGCCTGCCGTTCTCGCCGGAACTCGGCTCCGCTTTCCTGGCAGGCCGGACGGATTACGCCCGGCTGATCGACCCGGTGACGCGCAGGGAAGCCGACGCGCGCGACGACATGACGGCGACCGACTACTACCAGAGCGTCATCCAGGCGGTCTGGCTCAATGCCGACCGCGAGCCCTTCAACGACCCGAGGGTGCGCCGGGCCATGCACCTGGTCTTCGACCGGCCGGTGCTGGTGGAAGCCGTCAAGGATGTGGCGCCGATGCTGGTCGGCGGCTTCATCTATCCGTTCTCGGATGTGGCGACGCCGACGGAGGAGCTTACCAAGCGCGTCGGCTACCAGCCGGACACGACGGCCTCCATCAAGGAAGCCAGGGCGCTGCTGGAGGCCGCCGGCCACGGCGGCGGCATCAAGGGGCTCGACTTCGTGGTGCGCGACGTGGCGACCTTCAAGATCTGGTCGCAGGCGATCCAGGCGATGCTGGCACAGGCGCTCAACGTCGAGTGCGAGTTGCGCACCGTCGTGGAATCGGTCTGGTTCGACGACACCAACAACGGCAAGTTCGACCTCTCGGTCGGCGCCATCGTCTCGACCCTGATCGACCCGTCGGACTACTTCAACACCTGGTACGGCCCGAACGGCCCGCAGAACTATTCGCAGTGGGAAGACCCGCGCTTCACCGAGCTGCTGGCGGCCATCGACAACGAGGTCGATCCGGTGAAGCGGCAAGAAGCGATCACCGCGGCCGAAATGGTGATGGAGGAGAACCCGCCGGTGCTCCCGATCTGCTGGGAGAAGATCAACGACGGCTGGTACAACTACGTCAAGGGCCACAACCCCTACAACTATTTCGGCCTCTACGATGTCGGACGGTTCGACACCTTCTGGCTCGACAAGTAGCCGATACCGGACGGTCCGACGCGGCCGTGCCGGAACGATGCAAGCCCGCGCCTACCCGGCGCGGGCTTTTTTCTGTGTGCCGAGCATGACCAACAGCTTGGAGGTGCAAGTCCTCTATCCAGCCCGATGGCGGCGAAGGATTAGCGAAGCGCAAGGGCGTCGTCGCGAGGCGGGGTCTGAAGGAAGCGTGGAGCAAAGCCGCGACCCGATGGACAAGAACCGGATACGAGGCCTACCCGGCCGGACGAGCGGGCAGATGACCGCGAAGTCCATAGCCATCAAGGGCCGGGGTGGTAAATCCGGCGGGTGTGCGGTGAAGGCGGTTGGTCTTACCTCGGGAGATCTGCGCGGTGTCCGGAAGTCCCGGACTGAGCGGTTCCGCAAGGACCGTGATCGCGGCGCAGAAGTCAGCAGAGGGCATAGTAGCCGGCTCGCCGGCGAAGGCCCGAACGACGGACAGGGTTATTAGGCCCTGTGGACGTATTGACTCAGGAGCGTGTTCAGGGATTCCCGTGCGAGGATTTGTCTGAATCATGAGGCGTCGGCGATTCGGGGGTTTCGTTGATGTCGACGAAGATGACGAATGGAGACTGGGAGGTTGCGCTGGAGGTTTTCCGGCTTTGCCTTCCGAGGCGGGGTGCGAAGGCGAAGGACGACCGTCTGTTTCTGGAGGCGCTGCACTTCTTTGCGGTTCACAACATCACCTGGCGGGCGCTGCCGGAGCGGTTCGGGCACTGGAATACGGTATGGCGGCGTTTTCACCGTCTGAGCCGTTCAGGGGTGTTCGAGGACTTTTTCGCCACGCTGGCGGATTTGAGCAGCACGGCGCACCTGGTTCAGATGTTCGATTCGACCGTGACCCGCGCGCATGTATCGGCGGCCGGCGCAAAAGGGGGCAGCAGGGTCAGGCGCTTGGACGCTCGCGGGGCGGTTTCAGCACCAAAATCCACCTGAAGACCGATTTCGACGGCCTGCCGATCGCCTTCGACCTGACCGGCGGCGAGGCAGCCGACAGTCCGCATTTCGAGACCCTGATGGACATCGGCCCCGATGTCCGGCCCCGCGCCATCGTCGCCGACAAGGGCTATGACAGCGCCGGAAACCGCCAACTCGCCCGGAAAAGAGGCGCCCTGACCGTCATTCCCTACCGGAAGAACATCAAAAACAGGCCAAAGCGCTTCGCAAGCGCGCTCTACAGAGGACGGGCGCGCATCGAACAGGCCGTCGGCAAGCTCAAACGCTTCAAACGCATCGCCCTGCGCTGCGAAAAGACCGCCACAAACTTCAGCTCCTTCGTCGCACTCGCCGCTGCCTTCATCTTGATCAAATCCGTCCACAGGACCTAGGACGACAGGCTCATGCGGACCAGGCGGCAGAACATCCAGCTGGAACTGGCCTTGGAGCCGGAGGCGAAGGGTGAAGCCCGGAGCGCCGGAGACCGAGGGACCGAAGCCCGCATGGCGCGTGCCGACCCCGAACACCCGGCGGCTGGGCGCGGACCACCGATGGAAGCGGTGGTCGAACCCGGCAACTTGAAGAAGGCGCTGGCGCGTGTCCGGCGCAACAAGGGGGCGCCCGGCATCGACGGCATGACCGTCGAAGAGTTGGACGCTTATCTGAAAGACCACTGGCCCGAGACGAAGGCCCGACTTCTCGACGGCAGCTATGAACCGCAGCCGGTCCGGCGGGTAGAGATACCGAAGGCATCGGGCGGCGTTCGCCCGCTCGGTGTGCCGACGGTGCTCGACCGCTTCATCCAGCAGGCGGCGATGCAGGTGTTGCAAGGAGACTGGGACCCCGGCTTCTCGGATGCGAGCTACGGGTTCCGGCCCGGACGCTCGGCCCATCAGGCAGTAGAACGCGCGCAAGAGCACATCCGCGCGGGCTATGGCTATGTCGTCGATCTCGATCTGGAGAAGTTCTTCGACCGGGTGAACCACGACATATTGATGGGGCTGGTGGCCAAGCGCGTGGCCGACAAACGCCTGCTCGGGCTCATCCGCGGCTTCCTGACCGCGGGGGTGCTGGAGGGCGGACTGGTCGGCCCAACCACTGAGGGAGCGCCACAGGGCGGCCCACTCTCACCGATTCTGTCGAACCTGATGCTCGACGTTCTGGACAAGGAACTGGAGAAGCGCGGTCACCGCTTCGTGCGCTATGCCGACGACTGCAACATCTACGTGCGGTCCCGGCGGGCGGGCGAGCGGGTCATGGCGAGCGTGACGAGGTTCCTCGCCCCACGGCTGAAGCTGACGGTCAATGCAGACAAGAGCGCGGTGGACCGCCCGTCGGCGAGGGCCTTCCTGGGCTTCAGCTTCACCGCCGCGTGGGCAACGAAGCGGCGCATCGCGCCGCAGGCGCTCGCCCGGTTCAAGGCACGGGTCCGGGACATGACGCGCTGCACAAAGAGCGTCAAACTTGCCCGCCTCGTCAGGGAGTTCTCCCGCTACCTCATCGGGTGGCGGGGCTACTTCGGCTTCTGCGAGACCCCTTCGGTACTGCTCACCCTCGACCGATGGGTCAGGCGGCGGCTCCGCGCCATCGTCTGGCGGCAGTGGAAGCGCGGGCGTACCCGCTTTGCGGCGCTGCGCCGCCTCGGCGTGGGCAAGGATCTGGCGGCGAAAACCGCCGGCAGTGCCCACGGCCCATGGCGGCTCAGCAACAGTCCCGCGCTCGCACAAGCGCTACCCAATGCCTTCTTCGACAGGCTCGGCCTCGCCTCCCTGCGATGCCGTCCCGCAGCTTAAATCCGTCGAACCGCCGTGTACGGACCCGTATGCACGGTGGTGTGGGAGGGGTGGAGCCGTGAGGCTCCCCCCTATCCCGATTGAAGGCGGGAACGGCGCGGAGATGCCGCATCTGGTGATCTTCCTCGGGCTTTGCCTGCTCGGCCTCCTCGTGGGCTGCATCCTTGTCTAGGGCGGGCGGCCTTCTCGCCGTGGCGCTGTTTGCCGCGGCCTGCCAGCCCCTGCCGCAGGTCATGGAGCGCGACAAGGCCAGCGCCCTGCTGGCGCTTCCTGAAAGCGTCGGGGTGCGGGTGGGACGTATCCACGGAGCAACGCCCGAACTCGAAAACCGGTTGCGGCGGGACCTTGAGGGGGCGCTGCACCGCCGCGGATTGCCGGCCAGCCGGCGCGCAGGCAATCGACTCAGCTACCGGGTGACCGGTCGCGTCGAACTCGCTGCAATGCCGGATGGGTTCGCTCCGTCCGGTCTCGCCTGGGAACTCCGCGACTGGGAGGGCAGGCTGGCCGGGCGTTTCGAGCAGCAGGTCGAGGGCGGCCGGCAGGAGGCCCTGGCCGTGCTTCTCGAAGAACTGGCGGACGAGGTTGCCGAGCGGGTTCGCGCGGAAAGTCCGGGCGCGGGCGATCCTGTCCGGCTGAAAATCTCCGTTGCACCGATTTCCGGCGCCGCCCCCGAAGCGACCGCGCCGCTCTTGCGCGCGCTCGAAGCGGCGCTTGCGGGCGGGGGGCTGGATGTCGTGCCGCCCGCCGCGCCGAGCCACCTGCATGTCTTCGGCAGTGTGGAGGTCGGCCCGGACCATTCGGGCTTGCGGGAACTGCGGCTCGGCTGGTCCGTCGTCTGGTCGGACGGGAACGAGGTCGGCAGGGTGGATCAGGCCAATGCCGTACCGGCCGAATGGCTGGAGGGCGCGTGGACTTCCCTTGCCGCTGCGGCCGCCGAGGGCGCGGCCTCGGGCATTGCGGACCTTGTGTTCAGGGCGCGGTTGGAGCTCCGGCCGACGGGTGCAGCAGCGGGGCGTAGCCGGCCCTGAGCGCCCTGAGCGTGGCGGGCGGCGTCAGCACCTCGACCGCGCCGGCGGGGCGCTCGGTCGCGGCGTCGTATCCGCCGGGCGTGTAGCGCAGCAGCAGCGGGCCCCTGACCAACCAGGCGGACCCGTCCCGGCTCACGAACGCGCCATCGGGGAGTTCCGCGGAGTCACGGATGTGGATATGCCGGCGGCGTCCTTCGAGGCGTTCGGCATGCAGCACGCGGTCCATCTCTCCGGCCCGCGGATGGCCGCCCCAGCAGGCGGCATAGGCCCTGGCGGCCTCGCGCCGGCATTCGAAGCAGGGCCGGTGCCCGGCGGCGAGCGCCACCGCCTCGTCGAGAAAGAAGAGTTCCGTGTAGCGCCGGGGGGCCATGACCTGCCGCGTCCTGCCCCGGAACTCGGTGACGCAGCAGATCCAGGCCTTGTGCGTCCAGCGCCGCCGGCCGAGCGCCCGGCGCTCGTCATGCAGGATGCCGCGATTGCCCATCATCGTCCCGCGCTCCGGCGTGGCGATGATGTCTCCGAAAGGCGTCACGCGATTTTGCAACGGCATCCGGGTTCCTTCCTGCGCGGTTTCGGCGGGGAAGGGTATAAGGCATGAATCGCGGGACGGCTGCACGGCTTTCGGGACTCGCGGAACGGGAAAGGGGGGCAGCGGCTTGGGCACGACTGGCCGGGCGCGATGAGGGACCGTTCGTTGTCCTGCGACTATCTCGTCATCGGCTCCGGGGCGGCCGGCTCCGTGGTGGCCGCGCGGCTGTCCGAGGACCCGGACGTCTCGGTCACGCTACTGGAAGCGGGCGGGCCCGACCGCAGCCCGCTGCTCCGGCTTCCCGGCCTCGGCTTCGTGGCCGCCAACCATCCCCGGTTCAACTGGGCGTTCAAGGCCGACCCGGTCCCGGAAATGGAGGGTCGCGAACTCACCTGGCTTCAGGGCCGGGTGCTGGGCGGGTCCAGCTCCATCAACGGCATGATCTACACGCGCGGCCACCCGCGCGAATACGACATCTGGCGCCAGATGGGCTGCGCCGGCTGGGCGTTCGAGGACCTGCTTCCCTATTTCAGGCGCTCGGAGGCGAACGAGCGCGGCGACGGGCCGTGGCATGGCGGTGCGGGCCCCGTGCATGTCCGGCGCGCCCGCCCGGACCTGCCGATCTGCGACGCCTTTCTGGCGGCGGCGGCGGAAGACGGGTTCCCGGTGCTGGACGACCTCAACACCGGTGCGGGCGAGGGGTTCGCCCTCTACGACATCAATGCCGGCCGGGGCCGGCGCATGAGCGCCGCTACGGCCTATCTCGAACCGGCGGCAGGGCGGCCGAACCTCCTTGTCCGCACCGGCGCCCTTGCCTTGCGGGTCCTCTTCGAGGGCAGGCGGGCTTCCGGCGTCGAAGCGTCGATCGGCGGCCGGCAGGTCCGTATTGCGGCCCGGCGCGGGGTCGTCCTTTCGGCCGGCGCGATCAAGACGCCGCAATTGCTGATGCTCTCGGGCATCGGGCCGGCGGGCGCCCTCTCCTCGCACGGGATTCCCGTCATCCACGACGCGCCGAATGTGGGCCGCAACCTGCAGAACCATGCCTGCTACCGCCTTCAGTATCTTTGCAATGCGCCCGTTTCCGCGAGCCGGCATCTCCGCCCGCACAACGCGGCGGCGGCGGCGCTGCGCTATGCGCTCTTCCGGAGCGGGCCGCTCGCCGAGACCTATGCCGTTGCCGGCGGCTATTTCCGCACCGACCCGGCGCTCGAAGTCCCGGATGCGCAGGTCGTGCTGCTCTCCGCCCTCGGTCCCGCGAGGACCGGCGGGGCGGCGTTCCGCATCCGCGACCTGCTTCCCGACCGGCACGGCTTCGGCCTGACGGTCTATCAGGGCTCGCCGCTGAGCCGGGGCGCCGTGTCGCTCCGTTCGGCGGACCCGCTCGACCGGCCCCGGATCGAGGCGGGCTATTTTTCCGACCCCCGCGACATGGAGGTGCTGCTGAAGGCGGTGAAGCGGATGCGGAGCATGATGCGCCGTCCCGCAATGGCGAAATATATCGACCGCGAGCTGCTGCCGGGCGAAGCGGTCTCGGACGACCGGAGCCTGGTGGCGGATATCAGGCGCAACGGCGCCACCGCCTACCACCAGTGCGGGACATGCGCGATGGGGCCGAGGGACGATTCCGTCGTGGACAGTGGGCTTCGGGTGCGCGGCGCCGAAGGGCTGTGGATCGTGGACGCCTCGATCATCCCGCGCATTCCCAATGCGGCCCTGCACGCGCCCGTCATCATGATCGGGGAAAAAGCGGCCGCGCTTATCGAGGGGGAACAGCAATCATGAGCGAAGAGATGGAGTCGATACTCGAGCCGGATCTGAAAATCGTCGATGCCCACCACCATCTGATGGACGGGCCGGGCCACCGCTACACCATCGACGACTATGCGGCCGATTGCGCCCTGGGCCACGATATCCGCGCCTCGGTCTATATCGAGGTGCGCCAGCACTACCGGGACGCCGGCCCCGAGCATCTGAGGCCCGTCGGAGAGACGGAGTTCGTCGCGTCGCTGGCGGCGCGGGCCGAGCAGGGCGCCTGGGGAGGCCGCAGGCTCTGCGCCGGCATCGTCGGCTATGCGGACCTCGCCATCGGGGACAGGGCGGGCGAGGTTCTGGACGCCCATATCGAAGCCGGCGGCGGGCGCTTCAAGGGCATTCGCCGGGGCGTTTACTGGGACGCCGACGAGGCCGTTTACGGCCATATCAGCGTGCGCCCGCCGCCAGGCCTGCTGCTGGATGTGGAATTCGCGCGCGGCTTCCGGCAATTGCACGCCCGCGGCCTTTCGTTCGACGCCGTGCTCTTCCACCCGCAGTTGCCGGAACTCGCGGACCTGGCGCGGCGGTTCCCGGACACGCCGATAATCCTCAACCATCTCGGCTTCCGCCTGGGCGTCGGGCGCCACGCCCTCGACCCGGCCGGGGCGACGGAGCAGTGGCGGCGCGGGCTGGCCGCGGTCGCTGAATGCCCGAATGTCCTGATGAAGGGCGGCGGCTTCGGCATAAGGCTGTGGGGGTTCGACATTGCCGGAGGCGAACGGCCCCCTTCGGACGTGCTGGCGGAACTCTGGCGGCCGTTCTTCGAGACCGGGCTGGAACTCTTCGGGACCGAGCGCGTCATCCTCGAGAGCAACTACCCTGTGGACGGGCAGACGACGACCTTCACGGCCCTCTGGAATGCCTTCAAGCGCCTGACGGCCGGCTGTTCCGACGACGAGAAGCGCCTGCTCTACCGGGAAAACGCCAACAGGGCCTACAGGCTCGGCCTGGAGACGTGAGCGCCTCCTATCCGCCGACCAGGTTTCCCCTGAAAGTCGCCGCTTCGTATTCCCGGCGGAAGATGCCGCGCTCCTGCAGGACCGGCACCACCCGGTCCACGAAGTCCTCGTAGCCGCCGGGCACGACCGCCGGGGTGACGTTGAAGCCGTGGCAGCCGGTCTCGCGCCAGATCGCCTCCAGATCGTCCGCGATCTCCTCCGGCGTGCCCAGCAACTGCGGAATCAGCCCCGCCAGGCCAGAGAGCCGAACGGCCTCGCGAAGCGAAATCCGCTCGTCGCCGAACATGCCCGCCATCGCCTTGACGAGCCCTTGCGAGGCCTGCGTGTCGATGTCCTGGAGCGGCCTGTCGATATCCACGGTCGCGAGATCGACGCCGAATGTGCCGGATATGCGCGTCAGCGCCGCGTCGATGGGAATGCGCGCGAGCATTTCGTCCCGGCGCCGGGCGGCCTCCTCACGGCTGCGGGCCACGAAGGGCTGGACCGCGAAGGTGACTTTCGGCTCGCGCGCGCGTCTCCCGTCCCGGGCGGCGGCGCGGATCTGCGCCATGAAGGCCTGCATGCGCTTCAGGTCCGGCTGGATGGAGAAGATCACATCGGCATGGGTGACGGCGAAACGCTGCCCCCGGCCCGAGGACCCCGCCTGGAAGAGCACCGGGCGGTCCTGCGCCGACGGGAGGACCGAGGGCGTGGCGCGGCAGCGGAAATACCGCCCCTCATGCGCGATCTTGCCGATCCTCGAAGGGTCCGCCAGCACCCCGGCCGCCCTGTCTGCGGCAATCGCGTCCGCCGGGATGCCCCGCCACAGCTTGTAACAGACCTCCATATATTCATCGGCCCGGTCGTAGCGCTCGTCATGGTCCATCACCTCGAGCCCGAGCGCCCGGTGCTCCGAGCGCGCATTGCCGGTCACGATGTTCCACCCGACCCGGCCGCCGGTCAGGTAGTCCAGGCTGGAGAGCGATCTCACGGTGAGAAACGGGTGCTGGCTCGCGACGGAGACCGTCGCCGCGATGCCGAGATGCCGGGTGGCCGCCCCCATCACGCCGATGAGCGCGACCGGATCGTGCGCCGGCCAGCTGACCCCGTGCCGGACGGCGACATCGGTCGTGTCCTTGTAGAAGTCGTAAACGGCGGGCACGTCGGCGAAGAACAGGCCGTCGAAGCGCCCGCGCTCCATTGTCCGCGCAAGGTCCTGCCAGTGTTCCATCGAGCCGAAGCCCTCGACCTGCCGGTCCTCGGGGTCGGCCCAGCTGAGCGTCATGTGGTTGATGGGCGTGTACATCATGAAGCCCAGCAGGTGCATCTTGCGCGCCGCCATCGACCGGACCTTCCGGGGCCTACCCGCCGGGCTTTCCGTAACCGCCGGCGCCGCTCGTGCGGATGCTCAACACGTCGCCGCGCTTCAGCGTGCGGATTTCCTTGGAGCCCAGCCGTTCGCCGTTGCCGTCGGGATTGAGTACCGTCTCCCCGAGCGCGCCGGGCTCGCCGCCGAACACGCCGTAGGGCCGGCTCTCATGCCGGTCGCCGAGCAAGGTCAGCACGCCTTCGCCGGCCAGCAGTTCGATATCCTTGCGCAGGCCGCTTCCGCCCTTGTGCCGGCCTGCGCCGCCGGTGCCGTCGAGCAGCTCCACCCGGTGTATCAGCACCGGCAGGTTGGTCTCATGCACTTCCACCGGGATGTTCGAGCAGTTCATCACCGGGCTCAGGCCCTCGGGGCCGTCGCTGTCCGCCCGTCCTCCGTAGCCTGCCAGGATCAGGTCGTAGAAGACGTAGGGCTTGCCGGTGCGGTCGTCGATGCCGCCGATATTGGGGTTGGACCAGTGGCTGAAGGCGCCCATCGCGCGCTCCGGCATGGCCTGGGCCATCGCGCCGTTGATGGTGTCGAAAATGCGGACCTGCAGCGCCGCCCGGCCGCCCGAAGGGGCGGGGAATTTCGGATTGAAGAAGCTGCCTTCCCGCGCCACCAGCCTTATCGGGCGCATCGCGCCCGCATTCTGCGGGCTGAACGGGTCGCAGAATATCTTGATCGCGAAGTAGGTGTAGGCGCGGGTGTAGTTGATATAGCTGTTGATGGCGGCCGGCACCTGGTCCGAGGAGCGGGAAAAATCGACCGTCACCTCCGCGCCCTCCGGCCCTTCGGCGAAGGTGATATCGACGCCGAAATGGATCGGCGTCGTGCCGGGGCCGTAATCGTCCATTCGGTCGTCGAAGCTGTAGGTGCCCGGCGGCACCCGCGCCAGCGCGGCGCGCATGCGCGCTTCGCTGCGGTCCAGAGTGTCGTCGAAGGCCTGCTCGACAACGGGCCGGCCGTGGTCCCGGAAAAGCTGGCGGAAGCGCTCGGCGGCGGTCAGGTTCGCGGTGTGCTGCGCCATCACGTCGCCGCGCACCTTGTCCGGCACGCGGGTGTTGGCGAGCACCATCGACAGGATGTCGCGGTCGATCTCGCCCTCCCGGCAGAAGCGCACGGGCAGGATGCGGAAGCCCTCCTGGAAGGACTCGGTCACGCCGTGGACCTTCTGCGAGCCGGGCGCCGCGCCGCCCACGTCCATCTGGTGGGCCGAGGCCGCCACATAGCCCAGCAGCTCTCCTCCCTCGAACACCGGCATGACCTGGAAGAAGTCGGGAAAATGGCCGGACCCCATCCAGCTGTCGTTCATCAGGATGCTGTCGCCGGGCCGCAGCGTCTCCGGCGGATAAACCTCGGTCGCATGGCGAATGACGAAGGGCATGGAGCCCAGATGGCCCGGCGAGAAATTGCCCTGCGCGATCATCCGGCCCTTCGCATCGAACACGGCTGTGGAGAAGTCGTCGCCCTCGCGCACCGCCTCGCTGAAGGCGGTGTGCCGCATGGTGGTGCCGAGCTCCTCGGCGATGGAGACGACGGAGTTCCAGATGACGGTGAAGGTGATGGGGTCGATGGACGTCCCTGCCGCCCTGCCGCCGCTGCACGGGCCGGCGGCGGCGGGCCCGGCCCGGTCTTCCGGTTCCTCTCCGGGCGCCGCGGCCTGCTCGATGTCGATCAGCAGGTGGCCGCCCGGCCCGAGCCGCGCGCGGTCGCCCGGCGGGATGACGGTCGTCGCCTCGGCGTCCTCCACGATGGCAGGTCCCTCGATAACAGCATCCGGGCCGATGGCCTCGCGCCGCCAGACCGCCGTCTCCGTCATGCCGCCCGCCTCGGGGAACCAGGCCCGCCTCATGCCCGGCGGCCCGCCGGTCGGCCGCGCGCCGGCTTCCAAGGCGGATAAGTCCCGCGAGCCCGGAACCACGGCCGCCAGTGCCCAGTCCACGCCCTCGACCGCGCTTGCCGGGTCTTCCGTGCGGTAGCGGGCCTTGTAGGCGGCGCGGAATGCGGCCTCGCAGGCGTCGATATAGCCTTCTCCGATCGGGCCCGCCGGCAGGTCCACATGGATTTCGAAGCCCTGGCCCGTGTGCCGCATATAGGCGAAGCGCCGGAACTCCGGCTCCGATGCCCCGGGCAGGCGGGCAAGGTCCTTCGCCAGCCGCGCCTCCAGCCCGGCATAGACGGCGGCGATGTCCCCGGGCGCGGCCTCGTCCAGGCGCAGCAGGCGGGTGACGGAGGCGTCCAGCCGGCTCTCCGCCGCCAGCATGCCCACGGCCGAGCCGACGCCGGCGGCCCGGGGCACCACGACCTGCCGGACGCCCAGCGTGCGCGCGATCCGCGCCGCATGCAGCGGCCCGGCCCCGCCGAAGGCCACCAGCGCATAGTTGCGGGGGTCGCGGCCGCGCTCCACCGAAACGACGCGCAGCGCATGCTCCATATTCCCGGTCGCGACCAGATGGACGCCCCAGGCGGCCTCCGCCGCGGACAGGCCGAGCGGCCCGGCGACATGGCTGCGGAGCGCCGCCTCGGCCGCAGCCGGGTCGAGCGCCATCGCGCCGCCGTTGAAATAGGCGGGGTTGAGGTAGCCGAGCGCGAGGTTCGCGTCCGTCACCGTTGGCCGCAGGCCGCCGGTGCCGTAGCAGGCGGGGCCGGGGTCCGCGCCCGCGCTCTCCGGACCCACCTGGATGGCGCCGTCCACGGCCGCGGCAATGGAGCCGCCGCCCGCGCCGATCTCGATCAGCTCGACGGCCGGCACATTGATCGGCAGGCCGGAGCCCTTCTTGAACCTGACCGGATCGACCTCGAAGACGGGCGCAATCGCCGGCTCGCCCCCGTCGATGGCCCCGAGTTTCGCCGTGGTGCCGCCCATGTCGAAGCTGAGCACGCGGTCCGCGCCGATGTCCCTTCCGATCCGCCCCGCGAGCAGCACGCCCGCAGCCGGGCCGCTCTCGACGATGCGCACAGGATATTCACCTGCCAGCGCGGGCGAGACGAGCCCGCCGTTCGACTGCATGATGGAAAGCCCGGCCGCTGAGCCGGCAGCGGCGAAGTCTTCCGCCAGCCGCCGCACGTAAGCGCCGACCAGGGGCTTCACGAAGCTGTTCGCCACCGTGGTGTTGGTGCGCTCATATTCCCTGAGTTTCGGCGAGACATCGACCGACAGGCTGAGCGCCGTATCCGGCAGGCGTGCGGCGACGGCCCTGCCGACGGCCCGCTCATGGGCCGGGTTGGCATAGGCGTGCAGCAGCGCCACGGCGACCGCCTCGTAGCCGCCCTCCGCGATGCGTTCCAGGACCAGCGCAAGCTCTTCCCCGTCGAGCGGCTCCAGCACCTCGCCCTCGAAACTCACCCGCTCCCGCACCTCGAAGATCCGTTCGCGCGGGATCAGCGGGTCCGGTTTCAGCATGTGCAGGTCGTAGGTCTCGTAGCGCTTCTGCCGGCCGAGGATGAGCACGTCGCGGAAGCCGCGCGTGGTAATCAGCGCCGTCTTCGCCCCGCGCCGCTGGATGATCGCGTTGGTCGCGACCGTTGTCGCGTGGAGAAGCTGTCCTATTCCATGCGCGCCCGCTCCCGCCTTTTCGAGCAGCGCCGGCAGGCCGTTCCGGACCGCTTCGGACGGATCGGCGGGCGTGGAGGGAACCTTGTGGACCGCAACGCGGCCGGTGTCCTCGTCGCGGAGCACGAAGTCGGTGAAGGTGCCGCCGACATCGACGCCGATCCGGTACGGGGCTTCATTGACGGTCATGGCTTTGCGCGCCGGCGGTCAGCCGATGCGGGCGGTCATGCCGCCATCGACCGGCAGGTTGACGCCGGTGATGAACCGGGCCTCGTCCGAGGCGAGGAACAATGCGGCATGGGCCGTGTCCCAGCCCGTCCCCATCTTCCGGTTCAGCGGGATCTGGGCGTCGCGGGACGCGCGGACCTCTTCGGCGGAGACGCCGCTCCTGCGGACGCGGTAGCCGATGGAGATGGGCGTGTCCATCAGGCCCGGCATGATGACATTGCAGCGGATGCCATAGTCCCAATTGGTGCTGGCGAGCATGTGGCAGAAGGCGTTCATGCCGGCCTTGGACGCCTTGTAGATCACGCGGTCGGCCGCGCAGACGGCAATGATCGAGGAGACCGCGACAATCGCGCCCGACCGCTGCTCGCGCATGACCGGCACCACCAGCCGGGAGGTGCGGTAGAGGCCCTTCAGGTTGACGTCCATCACCCGGTCCCAGACCTCTTCCGGCAGCGTCATCGGGTCGTTGTCCAGCCCGTCTCCGGTAATGCCGACATTGTAGTGCAGGATATCGATGCGCCCGTGCCGGTCGGTGCAGGCCTTGACGAACGCCGCGCAGTCCCCGTTGTCGGTCACGTCGCCCCTCACGGGGGCGCAGTCGCCGCCCTCGGCGCGGATCATGGCCGCGGTCTCCTCGGCAGACGACAGGTTGTTGTCCACCGCCACCACCTTCGCCCCTTCGCGCGCGAACAGGACCGCCGCCGCGCGGCCGTTGCCGACCGTGTCGCCGTCCTGCTGTCCGGCGCCGACCACCAGCGCCACCTTGTCCTTCAGCCTCATCGCCCTCGTCCGCCGACCGCTACCGGATACCGCTTCCATCTTGCCCCCGCCGCCGGCCGTCCTCAACCGCAACCCGAATCCCTGCTTCATGTTTCCTGCCCTAGCGGAATCATGAAAAAAATCTAATGATTTTGATTTTTGTTCGCTTTTTGATCTTGACATCTGACGGATTGTGGTATGATGGTCCCCAGGGAAGCGGACTCCGGAGCCGCGTCCCCGGGTGCTGCGCGGCCGAGCGGCGCCAGTTTCTGAAAACCCGTGAGAAGCCGACGGGAGACGTGCGCCCTCTGCCTCGCGCGCGCAATCAGGCGCGCGAACCGCGCCGGCGCCGACACGCGCCCGGGCAGGCGCGGGCGCCCGCGCAGGATACGCGCGGAAACAGGGACCCGCTCCCCGTCGGAGAAGGAGGAACGATGACGGCAACCGACCCCCGCCCCGGGCTGGCCGCGATGCCGGCCGAAAGGCTCGCGCCGGCCGCCGCGGCCCTTGCCACGGCCTATGTGGAGGAGATGAGCGCCGGGCCGCCGCCCATCTGCCCGAGTCTGTGCCCGCACCTGCCGGGGAGCCGGCGAACGACCTCGACGCCTGGGTCCCGCAGCCGGAGGTGGAGGCGCCGGCCCCGGCGGGTGGTAGGACCGGCTCCGTGCAGGCCGCAATGACCTCGTCCGCAAGCCCCTATCGTCACCCCGGCTCCGGGGCCGGGGCGACGGTCAACGCAAGACGCAGAAGGAGACCGAAGAGTGGACGGCTTCATGCCAGAAACGGCTACAGCATATGAACCCTGCGCATGGAAAACATGACACTTCATGACATGTTGCGCAGTGTCCTGCCGGGCCCGCATGACAAAACATGACATCTCATGACATGCCGGGGGTGTCCTCCCGGAGCCCGCCATTCAGCGGACGGGCGAGAAGGCGGTCGGCTCCAGAAGCTGGTTCGTCTGCTGCTTGAGCGCGAGGAACGGCTGGTGGCGCAGGCGGAACGCGGCCCAGCCCGGGTCCTGCTCCATGCCGGCCCGCCGGCGCTCGCGGTCGCCGATGCTCTCATAGGCCCACATGAAGACGGCCTGGTTGATCGGGCCGACCTCGGTGGTGGCGAACAGGAGCAGCTGGCCGAGATGGCGGCGCTGCACGGCGAGGCCGACATCGCGGTAGGCGTCGAGCCAGGCGCCGCCCTTGCCGGGATGCATGTCGTAGGTGCGGTGGTCCACGATCATGCCTGTGCCGGGAAGGGTGCGCTTCCACGGCAGGTCGGCCTCGCTCTGCACGGGCGGGAAAGCCGTCGGGCGGACGAACTTGCTTTCCTGGTATTTCAGCGCCCCGAGCGCGCCCGCCTCCTTCCGGAACTCCTGCCACTGCGGGTCCTTCGCCCGGGCGGCCTGGCCGGCGTCGCGCGCGTCGATGTCGTCATAGCCGCGCAGGAAGACGAAGCGGTTGACCGGGCCGATGACGGTGGTGAAGCAGCCGAGGCTCGGACCCATATGGCGGTCCGAGGCGGGCATGCCGAGCCGGCCGTACATCTCCAGCCAGGCGTCCATGCGGCCGGGGTGGAAGTCGTAGCTGCGCTGTTCGATCAACATGGGAAGGACTGCGCTCCTTTGCAGGGGTCAGGGGTCGAGGCGGACCCGGTCGCCATACCGGGTGCCGTGGTAGAGCGGCACCGGATGGGACGGATGCGGGCGCCCGGCTTCGGCCGTCCGGTGCCGCACTTCCTCCAGCGCCCTGGCGGTGACGCCGGGCGTGGCGGGCATCGCGACGGCGCGGTCGATGGCGATCCACTGCAGGTCCTGCAACTCCCCGCTGCCGCCGAGCTCGCCCTCGGCATGGCGGCTGTCGGCGAGGAAGAAGCGCGCGTGGAAGCGCCGCACGTCGCCGCGCGGCGTGATCGCCCGGAACACGTAGTCGAGCACGTCGAGCCGGGGGGCGAGGCCGGTCTCGTAGAAGGGATGCCAGGAGGCCGGGATGCGGTCCATGTCCGGCCGTCCGCCATGCGGCGCGCCGACGGCGAGCCCGGTTTCCTCGAACGCCTCCCGGATCGCGGCCAGACCGAGCGCCCGGGCGCGCCTCGGCGTCGCGTTGCGTTGCAGGCGATCGAGCACGGGCTTGCGAAGGTCTCCCAGCGGCCGGACACGCCCGTCTTCGGGATCGACCCTGCCGCCGGGAAACACGAAGGTGTTGGGCATGAAGGCGTGGCGGGGAGACCGGCGCCCCATCAGCACCTCGATGTCCCCTGCCTGGCGGCGAAAGAGAATCAGCGTGGCGGCGTCGCGCGGTCGCATAAGGCATTCCTGAATTGCGGGAGGGTCGAGTCTGCCGGATTCCGCATGTTGCCGACAGGGGCTAGTATTGCCGCAGCGGCACGGGGGGAGATGCGGGCCATGGCGAAGGCGTTTGACGGGGTGCGGGTGATCGACTTCACGCAGGTGATCGCCGGCCCGTTCTGCACCCAGCACCTGGCGATGATGGGCGCCGACGTCATCAAGCTGGAACAGCGGACCGGCGGCGACCAGGGCCGCTACCTGATCGGCGACAACGATCTCGGGCGCGTCGGCATGTCGCCGATGTTCCTGTCGATCAACTCGGGCAAGCGCGCGCTCACGCTCGACCTCAAGCATCCCCGCGCCCGCGAGGTGGTGCACCGCCTCGTCGCCGGGGCGAACATCGTGGTGGAGAACTTCAAGGCCGGCACCATGGACCGGCTGGGCTTCGGCTACGAGGCGCTGAAGGCGGTCCGGCCGGGCCTCGTCTTCTGTTCGATCTCGGGCTACGGGCAGACCGGCGACTATGCCGGCGCGCCGGCCTATGACGGCGCCATCCAGGCGGCCTCGGGCATGATGTCCGTCACGGGCCATCCCGATACGGGACCGGTGCGCGCCGGCTTCACCGCGGTCGACCTCTCCACCGGCATCACCGCCGCCTTCGCCTGCGCCTCGGCGCTCTACCGCCAGCAGGCGACGGGCGAGGGCCAGCGCCTGGACGTGACGATGTTCGAGTCGTCGCTGTCCATGCTCGCGCCGCTGCTGATCGACTACCTGACCACCGGCAGCCTGGCCGCGCCGGTCGGTAATTCCTCGCCGGCGCGCATTCCCACGGCGGATTCCTTCCGCGTCAAGGACGGGTCTCTCCTGATGACCTGCCTGACCGAGCGCCAGTGGCAGGGGCTCTGCGAAGCACTTGGACGACCCGAGCTTCAGGCCGACCCGCGCTTCGCCGACAACGAGGCGCGACGGGCCAATGCGGATGCGCTTCGGGAGGAGCTGGAGGAGGCGTTCGCCAGCGATACGCCGGACGGGTGGGAGGAGCACCTGGCGGCCGCCGGCGTTCCGGCCGCGCCGATCAACGATATTGCCCAAGCGCTCGCCCATCCGGCCCTGGCCGAGAGGCGGTTCATCGAACGCCGCCCGGGACCGGCGGGCATCGAGCGCGATGTCTATACCGTCAATCCGGCCTTCCTTGCCGATACCGACGGCCCCGGCACCGCCCGTCCGCCGCCCGAGCACGGCGCAAACAGCGACGAAATCCTCTCCGAGATCGGTTATTCGGAAGCGGAGATCGGGACGCTCCGCGCCGAGGGCGTTGTCTGAGCCCGCCGCCCGCAGGGCAGGACTCACTGCGTCGCGAACGTATCGCCCAGGTCCCGGAAGACGAGGCGGACCGTGACCCGGTTGTCCGCATCGCCGCCGGCGATCTTGTATTCGCGCTCGAAAGCCGCCTCGAACAGCAGGCACTCGTCCTCGTATTTCAGGCCCAGACCGCCGAGCAGCGAGCGCCCGGTATCCAGGTCCCGCCTGTACCGGCTCAGGGCCGACCAGTTCGCGTCCATTTTCGAGAGGAGAACGACATCGACCTGCTCGCGCTCCTTCCCCGCCTCATCCTCCTCCTGCGAGGGGCCGGGAACGCCGACGGCCCTTGCGTAGCGGGCGTCGAAATACAACGGGTCCAGGTTCATGGACAGGTCGAGGGCGGTCTGCCGGGCGGTGAGGTCGTCCTTGTCGAGACGGAAGCGGTAGCCGAACGAGGTCGTCTCTCCGGCCGTCAGGCCGACCCGGCCCACGATGTCGGACACGGCCGTATCGAGCCCGGAGTCCTCGGGCGCATCCGGGTTCGCCTTCCGGCGCCGGCTCTGCCCGATGCCGGCGTCCACATGCCAGTCGCCGGCGCCGTGAAGGCCGGTCTGCACCCCGTAGTCGATGCGCTGGCCCGTCTCCGCGCCGTCCAGGCCCGGAAACCTGTTGAGGGCGAACAGGTTGGCATACTCGAACTCGACGGCCTGGTTGTCCTCCATCGGGAATTCGTCTGCATCGGCGCTGTTCCGGCCGAGCACGATCTGCGCCCTGGGCTCGAGCGTCAGCTGCAGGTCTTCCATGCCGCCGGCCAACAGGTAGCTCCAGCCGGCGGAGGCCCGCGGCAGCAGGCGGGCATTATTGTCGTCCGCGGCTGTGTCCTTACGCACAAGGTCCCCATGCGCGAAGTCGCCCCGCAGGCCCGCGCCGGCTTCAAGCCGGTGGCCGCCGTCGGTGAAGCGCTCCAGCCGCCAGCCGCCTTCGAGCGTCACGCGCTGGTTCTCGTCATCGCGGCGCCGGTGCAGGGCGGCGCCGGCGGCCCGCATCGACCAGGCGCCGTCCGGCGAGGGACGGCCCTGCCACTCATAGAGGAACTCGGGCGCCGCCAACGGGGACACGTCCCCGGAAATGCCGCTTCGCAGTTCCTGCACATCGAATGCGCCCACGCGCACATAGGCGCGGTCGAAGAAGCCTTCCGCTTCCGCGAAGCTGGGCAATGTCTCGCTGCTGTCCAGCCCGACCAGATCGAGATAGCCGTCGTCCGAGGTCCGGTAGAACTCGCCCCGGAGCCGCCAGTCGGCGCCGGCATGCGCCTCGCCCTTGAGACGGACATGTCCGCGCGGCCCGCTTCCGGCCCGCTCTTTCGGTTCCTTGTCGAGCATCGCAAGGCTGCCGGACAGCTCCAGGCGCCCCCGGTCGAACAGTTGCCGGTATTCGCCGGCACCCACGAAGCCGCGCTCGCTGGCGATGATCGGGATAAGGGTCGCGTCCCGGTCCGGCGCGATATTCCAGAACCACGGCGTTTCGATCCGGGCGCCGAGGTCGCTGCGATGCCCGACCGTCGGCGTCAGGAAGCCGGTCTTGCGGGTCACCTCCGGATCCGGATGGCTGAGATAGGGGCTGTAGAGCACCGGCACCCCCCACATCTCCAGCACGGCGTCCCGGTAAGTCACCTGTTGCTGGACCCTGTCATGGATGACGCGGCGCGCCTTTACCTGCCAGAGGGGTGGTTCGGACGGGTCCTCGCCGCAGGGCTCGCAGGCGGAATACACGGCCTGGTTGAGCTCGGCCCGCGTTCCACCCTGCAACCGGCCCCAGCTTGCCGCCAGTCGCGAACCGGTGCCGAGCCGGGCCTTGAACTGCTCGATGAAGCCGTCCCTGAGGTCATCCGTAAGCTCCACCGAATCGGCGTACAGCACCTCGCCGTCCGGTTCGATCAGCGTGACATCCCCGTCCGCGCGCGCAATGCCGGTATTGCGGTCGAGGACGATCCGGTCCGCGCGCAGGATGCGTCCTTCCCGGGCCAGTTCGACATCGCCATCGGCCGTCACGAGATTGCGCTCGCGGTCGAAATCGATCCGGTCCGCCCGGAAGACCAGGGGGTCGCGCCCCGTGCCGGCGCCGGTTTGAGCCGCTGCGCCGGAGCCTATCGCCAGGCTCAACAGCAGAAGGACACGGAGCGCCTTCACCGACCGGCTGCGTAGCCCTGCATGAGGCGGGGATTGGCTGCTGCCTTCAACAGCCCGTTCTCCCGGGCGCACGCGCTGATCCGCCCGATGCTCCAGGGGCCAATGACCTCAACATCGTGGCCGCGCCGGGTCAGTTCGGCGACGGTTTCCCCGGGCAGGCGCTCCTCCACGGCCAGCCGACCGGGATCGGCCTGGCGCGGATAGAACGAAGACGGGAAATGGTGGCTCTGGAAGGTGGGCGCGTCGATCGCCGCCTGCAGGTTCATGCCGTGGTGGACATGGCGCAGGAAGAAGATCAGCGACCACTGGTCCTGCCCGTCGCCGCCGGGCGTGCCGAACGCCATCCAGGGCTCGCCGTCGCGGAAGGCGAAGGAAGGGCTGAGCGTGGTGCGGGGTCGCTTGCCCGGCGCGAGGGAGCCGGGCAGGCCCTCCTCCAGCCAGAACATCTGCATGCGCGAGCCGAGGCAGAAGCCGAGCGAGGGGATGACGGGCGAGCTTTGCAGCCAGCCGCCGGAGGGCGTTGCCGAGACCATGTTGCCCCAACGGTCGATCACGTCGAGATGGCAGGTGTCGCCGTCCGCCAGCGCCATGGTGGGCTCGCCCGCGCCCAGCACCGGGCCGCGCCGCTCGCCGACCCGAACCGTCGACGCGAAGCCTTCGACCACGCCCGGGCGAATCTCCCGGCTGGCTTCCGCGCCGACAAGCTTGCGCCGGGTGTCGTTGTATTCGTCGGACAGCAGGCGCTCCATCGGCACATCGACATGCGCCGGGTCGCCGTAGAAGGCTTCGCGGTCGGCGAAGGCGAGCTTCGCGCACTCGGTGACGGCATGGGCGAAATCGGCACCGAGCGGGTCCATGCCGGCGAGATCGAACCCCTTGAGCAGCGCCAGTTGCTGGAGGAATACCGGCGCCTGCGACCAGGGCCCCGCCTTGGCGACCCGGTAGCGCCCGTAGTCGTAGGTCAGCGGCTCCTCGTAGCTCGCCCGCCAGTTCGCCATGTCGTCGCCGGCGAGCAGGCCGCGATGACGCCGGCCCGAGCTGTCCATGACTTCGTTGCCGGCCGCGAAATCGGCGATCGCCTCCGCTATGAAGCCCTGCTGGAAGATGCGCCGCGCGGCCTCGATCCGGTCCTCCCGCGACCCGCCGGCGGCCTCGGCCTGCTCGATCAGCCGCGTCCATGTCCGGGCGAGCGCCGGGTTGCGGAAGAGCCTGCCGGCCTCGGGCAGCCGCCCGCCCGGCAGATAGACCGCGGCGGAGGTCGGCCATTCCTCGCGGAACAGCGCCTCCACCGAGGTGATGGTAGCGACCGCGTGACCGACCAGCGGGTAGCCGCCGCCGGCGAATTCGATGGCCGGGCGCAGCAGCCGCGCAAGGCCCATCGTCCCGTAGTCGCGCGCAATCGACAGCCAGGCATCGACGGCTCCCGGCACGCAGGTCGCAAGCAGGCCGGTTCCCGGCACGATGTCGAGGCCGAGGGCATGAAAGGCGTCGATGCTTGCCGCCGCGGGCGCCGGCCCCTGGCCGCAGACGACCCGCAGCCGCTCTTCGGCCGCGCTCCAGACCAGCGCCGGCATGTCGCCGCCGGGACCGTTCAGATGCGGCTCCACCACCTGCAGCGCGAAACCGGCCGCCACCGCCGCGTCGAAAGCGTTGCCGCCCTCCTCCAGCACGGCCATTGCGGTGGCTGTCGCGAGCCAGTGCGTAGAGGCGGCGACGCCGAAGGTTCCGAGTATTTCGGGCCTCGTGGTGAACATGGGGCGCCACTCTATCCGCTCGCGGGGCTGCTATAAAGCCGTGCCTGACGGAAGCGGAGGGGGCGAGGGAATGGGCGAGCGGCCGATGAACGGCATCCGGGTTCTGGATGCGGCAACTTTCATTGCAGGCCCCCACGCGGCGACCATCCTTGGCGAGTTCGGCGCGGAGGTTCTCAAGATAGAACAGCCGGCAGGCGATCCTTGGCGGCGGTACGGCACGCCGAGCGCGCGCGCCGACAGCTCCCTCGCCTGGCTCAGCGAGTCTCGCAACAAGCGTTCGATCACCCTCAACCTGCGCGCACCGGAGGGGGCGGCGCTGTTCCGCCGGCTGGCGGCGGACGCCGATGTCGTGTGCGAGAACTTCCGCCCCGGCACGATGGAACGCTGGGGCCTCGGCTACGACGATCTGGCCGCCGCCAATCCGGGCCTGGTGATGCTGCGGGTCACCGGGTACGGCCAGACCGGGCCCTACCGCCAGAGGCCGGGTTTCGCGCGCATCGCGCATGCCTTCGGCGGGCTGACCCACCTCGCCGGCTTTCCGGGCGGCCCGCCGGTGACGCCCGGCTCGACCTCGCTCGGCGATTACATGACGGGCATGTACGGGGCGCTGGGCGTGCTGATGGCGCTCCGCGAACGGGAGCGGTCGGGCCTCGGCCAGGTCATCGACCTCGCGCTTTTCGAGCCGGTGTTCCGGGTGCTGGACGAACTCGCGCCCGCTTACGACGCCGCGGGAACGATACGCGGCCGCGAGGGGTCGAACACGCTCAATGCCTGTCCGCACGGGCATTTCGAATGCAGCGACGGACGCTGGATCGCCATTGCCTGCACCAGCGACAAGATGTTCGAGCGGCTGACCGGCGCCATGGAGCGGCCCGACCTGCAGGAGCGCTACGGCGAGGCCCCGGCCCGCCTGGCCGAACGCGGCATCGTGGACAGCGCCGTCGCGGAGTGGCTCGGCGCGATGAACCGCGACGAGGCAATGGATCGCTGCCTCGCGGCGGAGGTGCCGGTCGGCCCGGTCAACGCCGTGGATGAAATCTTTGCGGACCCGCACTTCGCGGCCCGGGAAGCGATCCTGCGGGTGAGCGACGCGGATACCGGCGAGATCGCGGTGCCCGGCGTCGTGCCGAAGCTCTCGCGCACGCCCGGCCGGGTGGAGCGGCTCGGCCCCGCGCTCGGCGAGGCCAACGAGGAGGTTTACGGCGCGCTCGGCCTCTCCCCGGAGGAGGTTGCCAAGCTTGCCCGGAAGGGTGTCGTCTGAGAACGGAGCGCCGCCTCGACAGGCGGGTTCGGGGACGGCTATCCTGAAGGACCTCGCCTGCTGGGCGGGGACCGGGGGAGTTCGGGGGACTGCCAGTTGCCGAAATCGGACCTGATCGCCGGCATCGTGCTGCTTGTATTCGGCCTGGCCATGCTGGCCGTGGTGATCCCGACCCAGACCTCCGAAGGCGGCGACGCCACCATATCGCCGGCGCTGCTGCCGCAAATCTGCTCCGTCGGGATTACCGGCCTCGCCGTCCTGCTGACCCTGCAGGCGACCGGCCGCCTGCGCCGGGGCGTGGCGGCCGGCGTGGCCGTGCCGGCCGCCGAATGGTGGGCGATGCTCGCGGTCATGCTTGCGGTCGGCGCGGCCATCGCCCTCTTCGTCTGGGTGTCGCCGGCCGTGGCGGCCGTGCTGCTGATCGTGGGGCCGATGCTCTACATGGGCGAACGGCGGATCTGGCTGCTCGTCGGCATTCCCGCCGTGCTTCTGGTGGGGGCCTGGTTCCTCTTCTATCGTGTGCTCGGCACGGCGATAGGCTGAAAACGGAGCCGCGCCTTGGAATCCTTCCTGCCTGTTCTTGAGGCCGCCTTCGCACCGGGCAACCTCGCCTGGATCCTGTTCGGGGTCACGCTCGGCTATCTGGTGGGCGCGTTGCCGGGCCTCGGCAAGGGTACGGCGACAGCCGTCGCAATCCCGCTCACCTTCTATCTCTCGCCGCTCGCGGCCATCGCTTTCCTCGTCGGCATCGCCAAGGGCTCGACTGCTGGCAGCGCTGTTTCGGCGATCCTGCTGAACACGCCGGGCGAGCCGTCCTCGACGCCGACGGCGATGGCAGGATATCCGCTCGCGCGCGCCGGCAAGGCGCAAAAGGCGCTGAAAATGGGCCTGTTCGCCTCTGTTATCGGCGACCTGTTCTCGACGATCGTGCTCATCCTCGTCGCTCAGGAACTGGCGGAATATGCGCTCGGCATAGGCCCGGTGGAACTCACCGGAATTCTAGCCTTCTCGATGGTCTTCATCGCCGGCCTGTCCGGGCGGTCGATGATAAAGGGCCTGATCGCCGGTCTGTTCGGTATCCTTGTGTCCTGCATCGGCCTTGAAGTGGAGACCGGGTCGCCGCGCCTCACTTTCGGCCTGATCGAGGTCTATGACGGCCTGCCGCTGATCCCGGTCGCTATCGGCATGCTGGCGCTCTCGGAGATGATGATCCAGATCGGCCAGCGCCAGCGGCTTCAGGAAGAGGCCGACCTGCTGCGGGGCTCGGGTTTGCGTGAGGACAGGATCGTCACCCTCGGCGATTGGCGCCGTTCCGCCCGCGCGATCCTTCGAGGTTGCCTGATCGGCACCGGGGTCGGCATCCTGCCGGGCCTCGGCGCTAGCGTCGGCTCCTTCCTCTCCTACGGGGCCGAGCGCAGGGCCTCCGGCCGCGGCGCCGATTTTGAAGAGACGGGAGCCATCGAAGGCGTGGCCGCGGCCGAGAGCGCAGACAATGCCGTGGTGCCCGCCTCCTTCGTGCCGCTCTTCGCCATCGGCATCCCCGGCAGCGTCATTGCCGCCATCCTGATCGGAGCCTTCACGATCCAGGGCATCACGCCCGGGCCGCTGCTCTTCCTGGAGAACAGGGACCTGATTCTCGGCGTTTACATGTCGATGATCGCGGCGAGCCTGTTCCTGCTGCTGATCGGATATTTCGGGCAGAACGTCTTTGCCAGGATCGTGCGCATCTCGCCGGCGCTTGTGATGCCGGTGGTCGTGTTCCTTTGCTGCCTCGGCGCCTACCTCCAGGGCGGCGGCGCCTTCGGGATCGGTGTCATGGTCGTGTTCGGAGTCATCGGATTCTTCGCCAAGAAATACGACTTCTCCTTCGTCACCTTCTTGATCGGTTTCGTCATCGGGCCGTCCTTCGAATTATCGCTGCGCCAGACGCTCGGCCTCGTCACAGACGTCTCGGAACTTCTCGACCATCCCGTGGCGCTTGCCTTCGGTGTACTGGCCGTGTTCGGTGTCTGGCGGCTGACCGTGTTGCAGCGCCGCCAACGGGAAGCTATCGTTGGCGACTAGCCCGGACGGGATTCGTTCCCGTCCAACGCAGTATTTTCATGGAGAGGGGAAAGATGAAGGGGCTTCTGAAGGCATTTGTCGCGGCGATGTTCGCGCTCGGCGCAGCACTGCCGGCATCGGCGACGGACTGGCCGACCGGGCCGATCACCATGCTGATCGGCTACAAGGCCGGCGGCGGCACCGACACCAAGGGGCGCGTACTCGCGAAAATCCTGACGCGCGAACTCGGACAGCAGGTGAACGTCATTAACCGCCCGGGCGGCGGGCAGGCGGTAGCGCTCGAGGGTTTCAAGAACGAGGAACCGAACGGCGACATGTTCTTCTTCGGGGCCGTGTCGGGCATCACCCTGAATCCGCAGATCAACTCGGCGCTCCAGTTCACCGCCGACGACTTCGTCTATGCCGGCGGCCTCACCGAATTCCAGGTCAGCATGGTCGCGCCTGCAGACGCACCCTTCGACGACATGGCCGGCCTCGTCGCCTATGCGAAGGAGAAGGGCAAGATCAAATACGCCTCCCTCAGCCCCGGCGCGAAGATCATCATGCAGTCCATCGCGCGCCAGTCGGGGCTCGAAGTCGACTACATTCCGACCAAGGGTGGGCGCGGCATGGTCCAACTCGTGCTGTCCGGCCAAGTCGATTTCGCCTATTCGGGCGGCATCCATGCGCGCTATCCGGGCAAGTTCAAGACCATCGCGGCCGCCTCGACCAAGCGCCTAGGGAACTACCCCGACACCGAAACCCTGATCGAGGCAGGCTATGAGGGCCTTGCCATCGACGCGCCGACCGTCGTCTCCTTCCCGAAAGGGATCGACCCGGTCATCGTCGCCAGGATGGAGGCTGCGCTGAAAGTCGCGTCCACGGACCCCGACATGATCAAGATTTCGGAAGCGATCCTGATGCCGATTGTGTACCAAACGGCTGCGGAGGCATCGGAACTTGTCGAGGAGTCCGCGGCCGCAATCAGGGTCATGCTGGACACGATCGGCTACAAGGCGAGCTGACAGGAGGAGACCGGCAGACATGACTTACGAGACCATCGAAGTCCGCCCGTTGACGCCGACCATCGGCGCCGAAATCCATGGCGTCGATCTGGCCGAACCGATGGGCAACCACCAATTCACCGAAGTCCACGACGCGCTGATGCGCCACCAGGTGATCTTCTTCCGCGACCAGGAGATGACGCTGGACCAGCACAAGGACTTCGGCCGGCGGTTCGGGGAGCTGCATATCCACCCCTTCCGTCCCGGCCCGGACGGCCATCCGGAGATCCTTCGGATCCACACCGATGCCAATTCGACCCAGATCGCCGGCGAGGCCTGGCATTCGGACGTCTCCTGCGACCCCGAGCCGCCGATGGGCTCGATCCTGCATCTGCACACCGTGCCGGAGGAAGGCGGCGACACACTCTTCGCCAGCATGACAGCGGCCTATGACGCACTGTCGGAGCCGATGAAGGAGTTCCTCGGCGGGCTGACCGCCATCCACGACGGCACACGGAACTACCGCGACCGCAGCCGGCGCGATGGCAGGGAAGACAAGAATTTCTATCCGCGCAGCGAGCATCCCGTCATCCGTACCCATCCGGTGACCGGCAGAAAGACGATTTTCGTGAACCCCGTGTTCACGATGCGGCTGAAAGACCTGCCGCGCGACGAGTCGGACGCGATTCTGGAATTTCTCTACCGGCACAATGCCAAGTCGCAATTCCAGGCGCGGTTCCGCTGGCGGCCGAATTCCGTGGCGTTCTGGGACAATCGCAGCGTTCAGCACCTGGCGATGTGGGACTACTATCCCAATGTGCGGTCCGGCAACCGGGTAACGATCCAGGGCGACCGTCCGTTCTGACCGGCAGGGGACCGGCCCGGCGATGGCTGGGGCGCCTGGATTCGAACCAGGGATCGCGGGATCAAAACCCGCTGCCTTGACCGCTTGGCTACGCCCCACCGGAGCGCTGCACTTATAGCGCGGGCCGCCCGGACCGCAACTGTCGCGGGCGCTTGGAATGGACAGGCTTGCGGGGAAGGAGGCGCTGATGCTGACCGAAGCGGAGGTCGAAACCTACAGGCGCGATGGCTATGTGGTTCCGGCCGGATTTCGCCTCGACGAAAACGAACTCAGGGTCCTGCAATCGGCCGTCGAGCAGGTGCTCCGCGACAATCCGGACGCCGAGCCGGACCGGATCATCAACCCGCATCTGGACCGGGGCCGGCCCTACCGGCTGCGCGGCAGCCGCGCCTTCCATGCCATCGCGCATGACTGCCGCATCCTGGACATGGCGGAGGCGGTCATGGGACCGGATCTCGTGCTGCTGTTCACTCATCTCTTCTGCAAGACGCCCCGGAGCAGTCGCATCGTTCCGTGGCATCAGGACGGGCCGTTCTGGCCTATTGAGCCGATGGCCTCCTGCACGGCTTGGCTGGCCCTCGACGAGGTCGATGCCGGCAATGGTGCGATGCGTGTCATTCCCGGCTCTCACCGTGAGCCCTTTCGCCGCCACGAGCTTGTGGACGATCCGGACTCGACCCTGAACCGGGAGATCGGGCTTCAGGATTTCGACGAAAGCGCAGCGCACACCATCGAACTGGAGCCGGGACAGGTGTCGGTCCACGATATCGGCATCGTCCACGGCTCGGCCGCCAACAGCTCCGGGCGACGCCGGGCCGGGTTCGCCATGCGCTACATGCCGGCCACGAGCTGCGTCCACCGGCGCATCGAGAATGCGGCGGCGGACTGGGGAGACTTGCCTGTGGAACTGGTCCGCGGCCGGAACCGGCATCCGGGCACCGACTTCTCGCTCGGGGATTTTGGCGAAGCCTGGCCGTCAGCCTGAAAGCCCCCGGGAACAATTGCCTGCGGCCAGTATTCCGCCGGTTCGCGTTCGGGCCTTGTGGCACCTCGCAGGGTAAGGTCAACGACCGTTTCGGGGTGAGCGAGCCCTTCTTGCGGCGGCCTGCATGTTGACAGCGAGCGGAGAGCGCAGGTAGAAGCCGGGGCTTCCGGGCCGGGATGGACAGGATGAAGGTCGTTCGCTCTCTGAAGACGTTGAAGAAGCGCCACAAGGACTCGCAGGTCGTGAGACGCCGTGGCCGCATCTACGTCATCAACAAGACCAACCGCCGGTTCAAGGCCCGGCAGGGCTAAACTGCTGCGCGCGCTGGCGTTCGCGGTTCTTCTGGCGCTCTCGGGCGGCATTGCCGCCGCCGACCAGAACGATCCCGAATTACCGGCGCTGTTCGATCGCCTTCAGCAGGAGTTGACGCCGCAGGAAGCCTTAGAGGTGGACCAGCGCATCTGGCTGCTCTGGCTGCATTCCGAAGACAGGGCAGTGAACCGTCTGATGGCCCAAGGTGTGATCGCCATGCAGCGCGGAGCGCTCGAACGGGCGCTCGAACGCTTCAATGAGATCGTCAGGCATGCGCCCGGATTCGCGGAAGGCTGGAACAAGCGCGCCACCGTTCTCTACATGATGGGCCGGCACCGCGAGTCCGTGGCCGATGTGCAGCATGTGCTCAGTCTGGAGCCGCGTCATTACGGCGCCCTGTCGGGCCTCGGCATGATCCTGGTCGCGCTGGGCCGGGAAGAGGACGCGCTGACATGGCTGCACCGCGCACTCGAACTCAACCCCTATCTCGACGGAGTCCGCCATCTGGCGGACCAGATCGGCGAACGCCTGAAGGGCAAACGGACATGACCGCACTGCCGGCCGCCACGCTGGCGCAACTGGAAGCGGCCGGCGTCGAGCCCGGTCGCCCCCTGCTGATTTCAGATGCGGACGAGGTGCTGTTCCGCTTCGTCGAGACCTTTGTGGGACATATCGAAGCTCGCGGCTATTCCTTCGACTGGTCGTCCTTCCGCCTCACCGGAAATGTACGCCGGGCTTCGGATGACACAGTGCTGGACCAGCCGCAGGTCTTCGCTCTGCTGCAGGAGTTCTTTGCCGCGCACGCCGAGGATATTCCGCCGGTGCCGGGCGCTGCGGAAGGGCTCGCCCGGCTTGCCCGCGCCGGTGTGCAGATCGTGGTGCTGACCAATATCCCGCCGGCGCAGCGCGATGCCCGCCGACTGGCGCTTGCCCGGAACCGGATGCCCTACCCCGTGGTTGTGAATACGGGAGACAAGGGGCCGGCGGCCGCCTGGCTTGCCGCGCACGCCGGCGGTCCCGCCGTCTTCGTCGATGACGGGCCGAACAACCATGTCTCGGTCAAGCAGGCGGCGCCGGAGATCGCATGCCTGCATTTCGTGGCGACGGAGCGCTTGGCGCGGCTGGTCGAGAAGCCGGCGGAAGCCGACGGCCGCCCGAAGGACTGGCCGGCGCTCGAACGCGCTGTCGCGGTCTCGCTCGGGCTTACTTGTGGCGGAACGTGATCCGGCCCTTGGTCAGGTCATAGGGCGTCATTTCGACATCCACCCGATCCCCGACCATGACGCGGATACGGAATTTTCGCATCTTCCCGGCTGTATGGGCGATGATTTCGTGCTCGTTCTCCAGTTTCACCCGAAACATCGCGTTCGGCAGCTTTTCGGTCACGGTCCCACCGAAGACCATCATTTCCTCTTTCGACAAAGGCAGGCGCCTCCTCTTCCTGTTATGAGCCCTTTATTCAGGATTGCAGCCGGGCTCGTCAACCAAGACCGTCCGAGCCCGCACCGCAAACCACGGCGATGACGCGCTCGTCCGGCGCCGGCCGGTAAGCGCCCGTCGTCAATGCAGCGAGTGCTGCCGCGCCGGAAAGCTCCGCCGCGACGCCCGCCTCGAACCAGAGCCAGCGCGCTGCCTGCCGCATTGCCTCGTCGTCGACCAGCACGATGTGATCCACTCCGGCCGCAATCAGTTCGAGATTGAGCGGCGCCGAACGGAGCGGCGCGAGCGTGCCGGCCTCGGTCCCGATCCGCTCAAGCGTCACCAGCGCGCCCGCCTTCAGGCTGTCATGGAGCGTCGGCGCGCCAACCGGCTCCACGCCGACCACGCGGATCGAAGGCCTGAGCGCCTTGAGCGCGGTTGCAATCCCGGCAATCAGGCCGCCGCCGCCGACCGCAACGAGGACCGTATCCGCATCGGGTACATCCTCGAGCAGCTCAAGTCCGACCGTGCCCTGGCCGGAAACCACGGCAGGGTCGGCGAACGGATGCACATAGACGGCGCCATCCGTCTCGGCATGGGCGAGCGCAGCCTCGTTCGCCTCGTCAAACACCGAGCCTGCCACCCTGACCGCAGCGCCCCAGCCGCGCAGCTTCCGCGCCTTCGCCTCCGGCGTCGAGCTCGGCAGAAATACGGTCGCCGGCACGCCCAGCACGGATGCGGCATAGGCGACGCCCAGACCGTGATTGCCGCCCGATGCCGTGGTGAGCCCCGCCGGCGCAGCATCAAGGCCGAGCGCCTTGTTGAGCGCCCCGCGCGGCTTGAACGACCCGGTGACCTGGAGGCATTCCAGCTTCAGGAACAGAGGGCCCGGTGATGGCGATTCGCGTAGTGCCGAAGCCGCCAGGACCGGCGTGCGCCGGACGTCGCTCGCTATGCGCCCGGCAGCCGCGCGGATCGTTTCGAGACTGACCGGGGCACCCGTCACCGCCCGGCCAGCTCCAGCCATTCGTCCTCGGTCAGGACTCTGATACCGAGTTCTTCCGCCTTGCGCTTCTTGGAACCTGCCGCCTCGCCTGCGACGACAAGGTCGGTCTTCGCCGAAACGCTGCCCACGACCCGCATGCCGATCTGTTCGGCGCGCGCCTTGGCCTCCCGCCTGCTGAGAGCGGCAAGCGTACCGGTGAAAACAACTGTCCTGCCCGCCAATTCCCCGGCGTCCCGTCCGGCGCCGGCGGCCTCGGCGGCAGTCTCCTCGACTGCAACTTCCGCCGCCAGCGCCTCGACGATCCGCACGCTCCGGGGATCGGAAAGGAACGCCACCAGGTCTTCCGCGCGCCCGGCCCCCATGCCGTCTATGCCGGTCAGCGCCTCCCATGCCTCGCCCTCGCGCGGAGCCGCAGACGCCGCTGCCTCGCGCAGCGCGTCGAGGTTGCCGTAATGCCGCGCCAGCAAGCGGGCATTGCCCTCGCCGATATGGCGGATGCCGAGCGCATAGAGGAAGCGGTCGAACGGCACCCGCCGCCGTGCCTCGATGGCTGCCAGCAGGTTGTCCACCGACTGCTCGCCCCAGCCTTCGCGTTCCAGCAGGTCCGCGCGCCGTTCGCCGAGCCTGAAAATGTCCGCCGGCGTTTCGAGCAGCCCGTCAGCATAGAACGCCTCGATATGTTTGCGCCCGAGGCCCTCGATGTCGAAGCCGCCGCGGGAGACGAAATGCTTGAGCCTCTCGACCGCCTGCGCCCGGCAGACGAGCCCGCCCGTGCAACGCCGCACGACATCGCCGCCGTCGCGGCGCGCTTCCGAACCGCAAACGGGACAGGTTTCGGGCAGGCGGAACGGTTCGGTTCCCTCCGGGCGCCTGTCGGACCGGACCTCCAGGATCTGGGGAATCACATCGCCCGCGCGCTGGATGACGACGGTGTCGCCGACGCGAATGTCCTTGCGCTCGATTTCGTCCTCATTGTGCAGCGTCGCTCGCGAGACCACGACGCCGCCGACCGTGACCGGCCGGAGGACCGCAACGGGCGTCAGCGCACCGGTCCGGCCCACTTGGACGAGGATATCCTCCAGGACGGTCTCGGCGCGTTCGGCCGGGAATTTGTGCGCAACCGCCCAGCGCGGCGCCCGTCCGGCAAAACCGAGCCGCTCCTGCCAGTCGATCCGGTCCACCTTGTAGACAACGCCGTCGATATCGTAGTCGAGGGCGGGCCGTGTCTCGCCGATAGCGCGGTGGGCCGCGATCAGTTCCGCCGCATCCCCGGCGCGCGCCCCGTTCGGCTCGACCTCGAAGCCCCAGGCCGCCAGCCGTTCGAGCCAGGCGGAATGGGTTTCCGCCGGGCGCTCGCTGACTTCGCCCCAGCCATAGGCGAAAAACCGCAGGCGCCGGCCTGCCGTCACCGCCGGATCGATCTGGCGCACCGAGCCAGCGGCGGAATTGCGCGGATTGGCGTAAAGCGGCAGGCCTTCGCGCTCCCGTTCTTCGTTGAGCCGCTGGAACTCGCCATGCGCCATGTAGATTTCGCCGCGCACCTCCAGGACATCGGGCGCCGTGCCCGAAAGGCGCTTCGGCACGCTTTCGACGGTCTCGATATTGCGCGTGACGTTCTCGCCTTCGCGCCCGTCGCCGCGCGTCGCCGCCTGCGCCAGCCGCCCGCCCTCGTAGCGCAGCGCGATCGAGAGGCCGTCGATCTTCGCCTCTGCCGTCATGGCAAGCGGCGCCTCGGGAGCCAGATTGAGGAACCGGCGCACACCCTGGACGAATTCGGCAACATCCTCCTCGTCGAAGGCATTGCGCAGCGAGAGCATCGGGCGCGCATGGACGACTTTCTCGAATCCCTGGGCAGGCCGGGAGCCGATGCGGCGGCTTGGACCGTCAGCCGGCGCCCGGTCCGGAAAGCGCGCCTCCAGCGCCGTATAGCGGCGAACCAGGGCATCGTATTCGGCATCCGAAATGACCGGCGCGTCCTCGCGGTGATAGCGGCGGTCGTGATCGGCGATTTCCGCGGCGAGGCGGGCCAGTTCCCGGGCCGCCGTCTCTTCGTCCATGCTGTCGGAATCGTCGGTCATCCGCCCTCGTCCAGGATCAACGCGCGAGCGGCGCTGCGGGCCGCGCCCGTTATCTCGGCACCGGCCAGCATACGGGCAATCTCTTCCTCGCGCCCGCCCGCGTCGAGTTCCGCCACGAAGGTGCGCGCGCTGTTCTTGGAGACCCGGAAATGCCGGGCAGCGCGCGCCGCAACCTGGGGCGCATGAGTGACAACCAGAACCTGCCCCGCCTTTCCGAGCGCGGCGAGGCGAACGCCCACCGCGGCCGCCGTCGCGCCGCCGATTCCGGCATCCACTTCGTCGAAGATCATCGATGGGCCGCTGTCGGCCGCCAACACCGCCTTCAGCGCCAGCGCGAAGCGTGCGAGTTCGCCTCCGGAGGCGATACGGGCAAGCGCGCCGAAGGGCAAGCCCGAATTGGTGCGGACCTCGAAGCGCACACGATCGGCGCCCGACGGCCCCGGCTGGCCGGGCTCGAGGGCCACGCGGAACGATGCCTTATCGAGTTTCAGCGCCGGCAGTTCGCGCCCGACGGCGCTCGCCAGCGCGGTCGCTGCTTCCCGGCGACCGGTTGTGAGCGCGGCGGCGGCGAGGTCGAACGCTGCCCGGGCCTCCGCCGCCGCCTCTTCCAGCCGGGCGACATGGGCTCCGTCCTCGTGCAGCGCCTCGACGCGCCGGCGCATGTCTTCGAGAATGTCCGGCAGCGAATCCACCTCGACCCGATGCTTGCGGGCGGCGTCGCGAAGCGCGAACAGGCGGGCCTCAACCGCATCCGCCGACGCCTCGTCATCCTCGATCCGGCTGCCAAGCGCCTGGACCAGCCGTTCCGCTTCCTCTGCCTCTATGGTCGCCCTGTCGAGCGCCGAGAGCGCTTCGTCGAAGAGGCCTTCGGCCTCCGGCGCCGCACGGGCCAGCGAGCGGGCGGCGCCCCGCAGCATGCCCGCTGCGTCCTCCCCCAGAAGGGCACGGGCCTCGGTGGCCGCCTCAACAATTTTCCGGTGCGCCAGAATCCGGCGCCGGCGGGCAGCCAGGCAGGCCTCTTCTCCCGGCCGCGGGGCCAGCCGCTCGAGTGTTTCCAGTTCCGCTTCCAGCTCTTCCCTCGCGGCGAGGTCCCGCGTCTGGGCTTCGCGCGCCGCAGCGGCGGCCTCTTCCGCCCGGACCCGCATCCGCCACGCATCGGCTGCCGCTTCGACCAGGCCGTCATGGCCGGCGAACCGGTCGAGCAGGCCACGATGGGAGCCTTCGTCCAGCAGTCCGCGCTGCTCGAACTGCCCATGGACCTCGACCAGCTCCTGACCGAGCCGGCGCAGCAGGCCGGCCGCAACGGGCATATCGTTGATGAAGGCGCGGGAACGCCCATCCGGGCTGAGCATCCGGCGCAGGACCAATTCCCCGGCTGCATCGATGTCCAGGTCCCGAAGCACCGCCGCCGCTTCCTCCGGCGGCTCCTCGAAGCTGGCCACCACATCGGCCCGCTCCGCCCCGGCCCGGACAAGCCCGCTATCGGCCCGCGCGCCGAGCGCCAGACCGAGCGCATCGAGCAGGATCGACTTGCCCGCGCCGGTTTCCCCGGTAAGCACGGAAAGGCCCGGACCGAAGGACAGGTCCAACCGTTCGATCAGCACCACATTGCGGATAGCAAGCCCGCACAGCATGGCGGCCGGGCGTTATCCCTTGGGAGTTCCCGGAGGCGCCTTGGCCGGCGGCTGAGGCGCTCCGGTCTTTCCTCCGCCGCGCTCCCGCTCCATCAGCCGGGCGCGTTCCATGAGTTCCGCATCCTCGGCTGCCCTGGTTTCGGCCAGTTCCTTCGCCAGCTCGTCTGCGCGCCCGGCGCCGCCGCCGACCGCCGCCGCCGGATCGAAAAGGGCGTTCCAGTTGCGCGAGAACCAGCCGCCTTCGGCATCCTCCTGCGGGGCGGTTTCGCCTTTTTCGACAAGGTTGTAGCTGTCCGAATACCACTCATTGCCGGGATAGTTGTGCTGAAGCACGGCGGCAACCCGGACCGCCTCCTCGTCGAGCCCGACAGCGGTGTAGGCCTCTGCAAGGCGGTGCAGGGCTTCGGGCACGTGGGACGTGGTCTGGTATTCCTCCACAACGATGCGGAACCGGTTTATGGCGGCCAGCAAATGGCCCTGGCGGAGATAGAAGCGTCCTACGCTCATTTCCTTTCCGGCCAGATGGTCCCGCGTCAGGTCGAGTTTCAGGCGGGCGTCGTCTGCATAATCGCTGCCCGGGAAACGCCGCACCACCGCTTCCAGCGCCCCGCGGGCCTTGCGGGTCACGGCCTGGTCGCGTCCGACATCCGAGATCTGCTCGTAGTAGGAAATCGCCGTCAGGTAGTAGGCATAGCTGACGTCCGGGTTGCCCGGATGAAGCTGGATATACCGCTCAAGCGCGGCGATCGCTTCGTCATACTCATCCGCCTGGTAGTGGGCATAGGCGCCCATCAACTGCGCCTTGGTCGCCCAGACCGAATAGGGATGCTGGCGCTCGACTTCGTCGAACCGCTGGGCGGCGAGTGCGGAATTGCCCGCCAGCAGCGCGTCCATCGAGCTGTTGTAGAGGGCCTCGACCGGCCGCTCCACATACTCCTCGCCGCCGTTCGAACTGCACGCGGACAGCATTGCGGCCGCGAGCAGGGCGGCAGCGATGTTTCGCCAAGAACGACCGTATGCCCGACTCACGGCATCCTCATGGCAACGGGAAAGGGCAGGCTTCAGTTTATGCCATGCTGGCGCCGAAGCATAGGTTCAGGCGACGACCCGCTGCGCCTCCGTCCCGGCGCCTTCCCATCTCCATGCCGATTCATCGGCGAAGAGCGCGCGCAGCACCATGTTGTTGAGCCGGTGGCCCGACCTGTAGCCCTGGAATGCACCGAGAATCGGGGCGCCGGCCAATGCAAGGTCGCCGATGACATCGAGCACCTTGTGGCGCGCCAGTTCCTCGGGATAGCGCAGACCGCCGTCATTCATCACGCCGTTCGGCGAAATCGCGACGGCGTTGTCCAGCGAGGCCCCTCTGGCATAACCCTGCGCGCGCAGCCATTCCAGCTCGTCCAGGAACCCGAAGGTGCGGGCCCGGCCCACCGCCTCCGGGAAGGTCTGCCGCGCCGAATCGAAATCGAACTGCTGGACGCCGACATGGGGGTGGTCGTAGTCGATGGTGCAGGAGACCTTGAAGCTGTCCGACGGCAGCAGCCGCGCCCAGCTTTCGCCGTCCTGCACCTGGACGGGCTTGAGGACCTCGATCCGGCGCCGGGGCCGGGACGGCTGCGGCCGAATGCTGACGCAACCGATGAGGAAGGTGAAGTCGTCCGCGCTGCCGTCCATAATCGGCAATTCCGGCGCATCGACCTCGATTGTGGCATTGTCGATCCCGGCGCCGGCAAGCGCCGCCAGAACGTGTTCGGGCGTGTGAATGCCAACGCCGTCACAATTTGAAATTACTGTGCACAAGGTCGTATCGGAGACCATATCCCATCTGGCCGGCACAACGCCGGAATCGCCCGCGACATCGAGACGCCGGAAGACAAATCCATGCCCTGCAGGAGCCGGCCCGAGTGTCAGATGCACTTTTCGGCCGCTATGGATGCCGATGCCTTCGCATGCAATAGATGACCGCAAAGTGCGCTCACCGCCATCTACCCGTCGCGAAAGACGTTCGACCGCTTTTCCCTCTCGTGCGCCCATTGCGATGTATTATGGCTTCCCAAACCCGCGAATCCGTATGGAGACAATAACGAGGTGATTCGCCGCCCCACAAGTCACGCTTTGTTAAGGAATGTTACGGCGGGATCTGCCTGGGGCGTCCTGCCGCTCAAGAATCCGGAACATGCAAAAACCCGCCTGGCAGCGGCGTTGACGTCCGAAGAGCGCCGGAATTTGTTTCGCGCAATGGCGGAGGATGTGCTCGCGGCGCTGACCGGCGCGGGGGGCCTGGAAGGAACGGTTGTCGTCACCCGCGACACCTGGGCGCAGGCACTTGCGGAGGAATACGGCGCCGCGGTGCTGGAAGAACCGGCCAACCGCGGCCAGAGCCCCGCTGTCGCCGACGCCGTCGCGGCGCTGGCCGGCGCCGGCGCCGGCGCCGCGCTGGCCTTGCCGGGCGACGTGCCCCTCGTCTCCCCGGCGGAGATCGACCGGGTCCTGGCGGCGCACGGGCCCGCGCCCTCCGTGACGCTCACGCCCGCCGGAGACGGCCGCGGGACCAATTGCGTGGCCAGCTCTCCGCCCGACGCCATCCCGTTCCATTTCGGCCATGACAGCTTCCGGCCGCACAGGGCCGAGGCGCGCGCGCTCGGCATCGAGCCGCGCATCGTCACGGGGCTTCCCGGCATCGCCCTCGATGTGGACAAGCCCGAGGATTTGCGCATGCTGCTCGCGCAGGGCGGCGCCTGCCGGGCGCTTGCATGGCTGCACGGCACGGACATACCGGCGCGCCTCGCCGCCGCGCGAGACGCGGCGAGCTTTACGGATGGCGGCGTTGGCGCCGCCGCGCGGAACGCGGCGAACTGAATGCATGGCGGCGTTGGCGCCGCCGCGCGGAACGCGGCGAACTGAATGCATGGCGGCGTTGGCGCCGCCGCGCGGAACGCGGCGAACTACACGAATGGCGGCGTTATGCGCCGCCGGGAAGGAGAGGGGTAAGACATGACGGCGCTTCAGTTCGGAATCATGAACCGGGGCCAGTTCCCCGTCGGCGACGACGCGAAACTGCACTGGGACGAGATGGTCGAGCAGGCCCGCGCCGCCGAACGGCTCGAATTCGACTCCATCATGAAGGGCTCGCATTACAGCTCCTGGCCGTTGATGGATTTCCAGCAGGTGCCGTTCCTGGCCCGCATGACCGCCGAATGCCCGTCGCTGCGCCTGCTCTGCGGCATCTGCCTGCTGCCGCTGCACAAGCCGCTCGATGTCGCGGAAATCTTCGCGAATATCGACGTGATGAGCGGCGGCAAGCTCATTTTCGGCATCGGGCTCGGCTACCGGGAAGTGGAATTCCGGGCGTTCGGCACGACGCAGAAGGACGCCGTGCCGCGCTTCGTCGAGAACCTGGAAGCGATCCGGCGGCTGTGGACCGAGGAGCGCGTCACCATGAAGGGCTCGCATTTCGAACTCATCGACGCCGCCTGCACGGTCAAGCCGATCCAGAAGCCGACGCCGCCCGTCTGGGTCGGCGCCAATGCCGACCGGGCGATCGAGCGCGCCGCCCGGCTGACGGACGCCTGGTTCATCAGTCCGCACAACACGGTCACCACGACGGCCCGGCAGATGGAAGTGTACAAGCGCGCCCTCGACAAGGCCGGCAAGCCGATGCCGGCGGAACTGCCGATGATGCGCGAGGTCGTGGTGGGCCGGTCGCGCGAGGAGGCCATCCGCACGGCCGAGCCCTATCTGATGGCGAAATACCGCGCCTACAAGGAATGGGGCCAGGACAAGGTAATGCCCGAGGATGACGGCGATTTCGGCCAGGACTATGAGGACCTGCTGAAGGACCGGTTCCTGTTCGGCTCGCCGGACGAGGTGGCGGAGCAGATCATCGGCTATGTCCGCCGCTTCGGCATCAGTCATTTCGTGTTCGGCATCCAGTTCCCGGGCATGCCGCAAAGCATGGTGCTCGACGAAATGGCGATGCTTGCCGAAGAGGTGATCCCGAAGGTCCGCTCCGGCGTATAGACGGGCGTCGGGCCTCGCGGCGCTGCGAGGCCGCTGGCTCTCTCCCGGCTCTTCCGCGGGCGGGAGAGGGGATCTCATCGCGGTGCTCCTATCCCCTCCCGGCCTTTCCTGCAGGCGGGAGAGGAGAGGAATGGCGGCGGCCCCTGGCGCCGTGTCATGGAATGTCATGTTTTGTCATGGTCGGGGGCGGAACCGGCGTTCTCCGGGCCGGTCCTCCGCTTTTTCCCCTTCTTCTTTTTCTGCTTCTTCCCCCTCGCCGCCGGTCCGCTCCAATCGTCGTCTTCGTCGCCGCCCCGCTCTTCCCGTTCGAGGCGGCTCTGCCTGCGCTCTTCGACCTCCTCCGGGGCCCAGGGGTCGTAGATGTCGTCGTATCCGTTGCGGCGCTGGTAGAGCCAGTCATGTTCGGCGCCGTCGGCCCGGTCGTCGTCGGTGCTGTCCTCGTGGCCGGGTGTGTCGGCGGCGGCCCAGGGGCAGTCTTCGTAGGTCTCCTCCGGCGGGTCGTCGGCCGGCGGCAGGTCGTTTGCCGGCGCGGGCGGGGGGCCGAAGCTGACGGGCAGGCGGGAACGCTCCTCGACGGCCGCGGCGAGCCTGCGGGCGTCCTCCTCATGCGCGGCCCCGTCGAAGCCCTCCTGCGCCTCCATCTCCTCGCGCCGCTCGCGGTGGCGGGCGAGCGCTCGTTCGGCCCGGTCCCGCCCTAGGCGCACGGCGTCTGCGAGCGGTCCGGGTTCGGTGCCCGTCTCCAGAGCCTCGCCCGCTTCGATCTCGCCGAGTTCATCCTCGTGCGGCAGCGGCCAGAGGCGGGCGCGGTTCGCGCCGGCCGGACTGACAAGCCCGGCGATCTCGGCCTGGAAGCGCAGCACCCGCAGCATCATGTAGGCCGAGCCGCTGGCGACGGCGGCGTCCCAGGCCTGCTCCGAGCGGGTGAGCAGGATGCGGGCCTCGTCGCGTTCGGTGCGCCGCCACGACAGGCGGATGCGGCGCACGCGCTCGACGATGTAGGGCCGCTCCAGCAGGGCGCATCCGGTCTGTCGTGCGGAGCGCTCGGCATAGCCGGCCTGCCTTGCGGCGTCTGCGGCATTGCCGGACGCTGTGTAGTGGCGGCAGAAGGCTTCCTGGCGGGTGGAAAGCGCGACGGCGGGGTCGATGACGGGCATGGTGTGCGGGTCCTTTCGTTCCGCTGGCGTTCGACAGGCAGGCCCGGCGGGGAGCGACCCTTATCCGCGCGCAATCGCGTGCGGGCGCGGGCGGGTGTCGGCGCCGGCGCGGTTCGCGCGCCTGATTGCGCGCGCGAGCCAGAGGGCGCACTTCGCCTGTGCGTCGAATCGGGGTCGTTCCGCACCGGGCCGGCGCGGGCGGGAAGCGGTCCGCGCGGACTTCGCTCACCTCGGACCCATTGTAGCACATTTTCCTAAAATGCAAGCCTCAATTACGGAATTATTTCAAAAAAACGAACAAGAGGAAAACTGATGCCCCCGGACAAGCGTCGACATTGCCCGCGCACGGCAGGAAACGGCCCGTTGCAGGAACGCGGGAAGCGGCCTAAACACTGTCGGCAGATCCCGGCGGAGGAAGGGCGCATGGACCGGATCGCCGCCCATGCGGCGGCGGCAGGCGATGGAGTCCCGCTTCGGCCAGCAGACGGCGCCCCGGCCTGTGCCCGGGGAATGACGCTTCGCTGCGAGCGCCTTGGCGAAATCCGTCGGATCGACCGGAGCGGACCCGATCGGGTTGCGGCCCGGTAGTATGGCAAAATCGATGGAACGAAATCGGATGACCGACCGGCGCCCCAGACTGACCATTCCGGATCTCGCCGCCAGGAAGGCGGCGGGCGAGCGGCTGGCGATGGTGGCGGTCGGCGAATGCCTGACCGCAGCCTGGGCGGAGCGGGCCGGTATCGACATACTGGGCGTCGGGGACAGCCTGGGCATGACGCTTTACGGGCACGAGAACACGCTGCCCATGACCGTCGACCAGATGATCGAGCACACCAGGGCCGTCCGCCGCGGCGCGCCGAACACATTCTGCCTCGTCTCCATGCCCTACGGGTCTTACGCCACCGCCGACCTGGCGGTGACGAACGCCGTGCGGATGATGAAGGAAAGCGGCGCCGAAGCGGTGAAGCTGCAGGGCGGGCGCGAGATGTTCGACATCATCAGGGCGGTCGCCGACGCCGGCGTCCCCGTCATGAGCCATGTCGGGCTGCTGCCCCACTATGTGCACAAATACGGCGGCTTCAAAATGCAGGGCCGCACGGCGGAGGACGCGCTGGAGATCGTCGACAACGCCCGGGCTATCGAAGAGGCCGGCGCCATCGGCCTGGAGATCGAGGCGATGCCCTACGAGGTCGGCAAGGCGGTCGACGAGGCGGTGAGCATCTTCACCTTCTCCATCGGCGCCGGCTCGGCGGGCACCTGCCAGCTGCTCAACGGCTACGACCTGATCGGCGCCTTCGATACCTTCAAGCCGAAATTCGCCAAGCGCTACGGCAACATCGCCGAAATCGCGACCGAAGCCTTCGCCGACTATGCCGAAGAGGTGCGCGCCGGACTGTTCCCGGACGAGGACCACAGCTACAGCATGAAACCCGAAGAGGCGGCAAAGTTCGCCAAAGCCCTGAAGGCGGGCAAATGACACGCCGGCCGGCAGTCCGGTCGTCCCTCGATACGCGGCTCCGCCGCTACTCGGGATGAAGGAATTCCCGGAGTTTCGTTTTTTCCCTCACCCTGAGTGGCGACCGCGTCAGCAGCCTGCCCTGAGCCTGACGAAGGGGGCGCGTATCGAAGGGCGGACGTCGCCTCATTTTATCCTAAATCCGGCAGTTGAGGATGGCTTGGCCTTGCCGAATCCCTTGTAGTCTGCGGGTATGAGCGGCTTTTCAGGGGCCGAAGAGGCTCACCCTTTGGGTGATTATCCTGGCGCTGTGCGGGATGTCGCCCGAGCGTCGGTGAAGGTGGACACCTTCGGCGGCGCGGTTCATGTGGAATGGGACCCTGATGCGGCGGTGACGCCGCTGGGGCATCTGGCGTTTTTCTCGGAATACCTGAAGGTAAGCGGTCGCTTTGACGCTTTGGTTGCGGACTGCCCGCTGCACTACACGAGCCCGAACGCGCCGTCGAAGCGGGATGTCCTGGGGACGGTTCTTCTGTCGGTTCTGGCGGGGCAGTCTCGCTATGCGCACATCACGTCGCTGCGCGGCGACGGGGTGAACCCTGCGCTGCTGGGTATGGACAAGGTTGCGAGCGAGGATTCGGTGCGGCGCGGTCTGGAGCGGATCGGTGCGGATGTCGGCACATCGTGGCTTCAGGGCCATCTGGACGAGGTGGTCCGTCCGCTGCTGAGGGAGCCGTGGGTTCTGGACTGCGACACGACGATCAAGGCGCTTTACGGTCGTCAGGAGGGGGCGGTTGTGAGCTACAACCCGAAGAAGCCGGGCCGCCCCTCGCATGCCTGCCATGCGTTCCTGATGGCGGGCACGCGGCTTGTTCTGGATGTCGAGGTGGCGCCGGGCAACCATCACCATTCGAGGCGCGCGGCGCCGTCCTTGTGGGCGTTGCTCGACCGTCTCGGTCGGGATCGCTGGCCGCGTCTGGTGCGGGGCGATAAGGACTGGGGCAGCGAGGCCAACATGGCGTCGTGCGAGGCTGCGGGTCTGGACTATTTGTTCAAGCTGCGCCTGACGAAGGGGGCGCGCCGGCTTGCCGAGCGGCTGATGGTGCGGGACGGCTGGGAGGATGCAGGCCAGGGCTGGTCGGGGATCGGGGCCGATCTGCGTCTGCAGGGCTGGAGCCGGACGCGCCGGGTTGTGGTGCTGCGTCGGCGGCTTCCTGCGACGCTGGCGCTGACGCGTGGCGACAAGGCCCAGGGCGAGCTGTTCTGGACCGAGGCGCAGCCCGGCACCGGGGTGTGGGAGTTCGCGGTGCTGGCGACCTCGCTGGACCTGGAGATACGCTCGCTGGCCCAGCTCTACCGCGACCGGGCGGACGCGGAGAACGGCTTCGACGAGTTGAAGAACCAGTGGGGTTGGGGCGGCTTCACCACGCGCGACCTGACGCGCTGCCGGCACATGGCCCGGCTGATCGCGCTCATCTACAACTGGTGGAGCCTGTTCGTGCGCCTCGCCGACCCCGACCATCACCGCGAGGCGATCACCAGCCGGCCGCTGCTCCTGCACGGGGTTGCCCGCCAGACCCACCACGCCGGCCAGACCCGGCTGACGGTGACCTCCCATCACGGGCGTCGCAAGACGGTGATGGCGGCGCTGCGCCGGATCGCCGGCTTCTTCCGGTCGCTGACGCAAACTGCGGAGCAGTTGAGCGCCGGGGATCGCTGGCGCCGCATCCTCGCCGAGGCGCTCAGGAAATACCTCCATGGCCGCGAACCGGGGCGTCAACCCTGGCTGCCGCCACCCAGGGCCGCGACCACGTGCTGAAATCCACGCCCAAATCCGACCGTTCACACTACCCCGAGACAGCGATCAAGCTCGTCAACTGCCGGATTTAGGTTTATCGTGATCGGATACCCCTCTACGCCGCCTTCCGCGCGCCCTCCTTCTTCGGGAGGTTGAACAGGCGGGCGGCGTTGCGGCCGAGGATGTTGCGCTTCTGGTCTTCGGTCAGGAACGGGATGTCGTAGATCGCGCGCGGCGCGTCGAAGTCGAAATGCGGCCAGTCCGAGGCGTAGAGAAGCTGCGTCTCGGCCTTGATCATCTCCAGGGTCGCCCTGAGGCCCACCTCGCTGCTCTTCTCGAGCGGCTGGCAGGTGTAGAAGCAGCTCTCGCGCATGTAGTCCGACGGCATCCTGGTCAGCAGCGGCGCCTCGCTCTGGCGCATCAGATACTGGTCGTCGAGCCGCTGTATCAGGAACGGGACCCAGGAAAGCCCGCTCTCCACCCAGAGGCTGTTCAGCTTCGGGAAGCGCTCCGGGATGCCGTTCAGGATCCAGTTGGTCATGTGCACGAGGTTGCACCACACGAACCCCAGCGCATGCATGCCGAGGAAGCTGTTGCAGGTGGCGAGCGAGGGGTCCTGCCAGTGGTAGCCGGCATGGAAGGCGATGGGCTTTCCGGTTTCCTCGATCATGCGGTAGAGGCGCATATATTCGTTGGAATGGACCGGCTTGTAGCGGGTCGAGGTGACGGTGAAGCCGATGACGTTCGGGTTGCCGCCGAACTCCTCGACCGTGCGGCAGGCGGCGTCCGGCGAGTTGAAGGGCAGCACGGCGAGCGACAGGATGCCGTCCTCGGCCGAGAGCACGTTCTCAGCCAGCCAGCGGTTGTAGGCGTTCGACAGAACCGCCTCCATCTCCACCTGCGGGTGCATGCCGATGAACAGCATCGGCGTCGGGAAGAGCACCATGTAGTCCACGCAGAGCGCGTCCATTGCCCGGCGCGTCAGCGCCACGTCGAGATGCACGCCCGGCTCGTCCACCTTCTCGCGCCGCGAGGACTGGTGCGGGATGCGCCCGCCGACATCCTGGTAGCGCAGGCCGAGATCGCCGTTGAGGCCGTAGGGCGGCGCGCCGATGCGCTCCTTCTGGTACATCGTCGCCTGGTGGCGCAGCACCGGGTCCTCGATATAGTCGATGATCTCGTGCCAGTGGACGGTCTCGACATGGTGCGCGTCGATATCGACGATGGTCCAGTCGGCGTAGCCCGCCTTGCGGGCATGGGCGCGGGCATGGGCCAGGTAATCGCGCGTGTCGGTCTCGGTGCCCATTTCCTGCACGGGCATGACGCTGGCGGTCCGGATCGCGGCATCCATGGGCTCAGGCCTCCTCCTCGGCGGCCGCCGGCGCGGCCTCGCTCAAATGATAGTCCTCCGGGCGGCGGCGGGACCAGAGGCCGAATTCCATCGGCCCGAGGCGCAGCGCGCGCAGCAATTCGGTGACGGCGGTCAGCGCCTCGGTCGGCGTCACCACCTCGTCATAGCGCCCGTGCAGCGGGCGGAAGGTGCGGTCCTCGCCGTCCGCCTTGGCGGCGTAGAGCTTGACGGCGGCGGTCATCAGGTCGGCGACGGCGCTGTCCGGGATGCGGTGGGCCTCGCCGCGTTCCACCGCCCCCGCGGCGAGCGTCCAGAGGCGGCGCGCGTCCTCGTCGAAATCCGCGTAAGCGTCGTTGTGGCCGCGCAGGTCAGAGGGAGACATAGACCTCTCCGTTCTGGACCTGGACCGCGACGGGCTCCAGCGCCATGCCGTCATTGCCGGGATGGCGGCCGGTGCGGATGTCGTATTCCAGCCCGTGCCACGGGCAGACGATGTTGACCCGCTCCTCGTCATAGCGCCGCCCGAGCGAGCGGCGCGCGGCGTCGAGCGACTCGAGGACCCGGTTGTAGATGCGGCCCTGGCAGACGGGGCCGCCCTGGTGCGGGCAGTTGTTGCGCCAGGCGTAGAAGCCGTCGTCGAGGCGGAAGATGCCGACCTCCTCGCCGCCGACCTCGACCACCTTCCTCGCGGGCAGCGGCGCGAATTCCTCGACCGACCCGACCCTGACCGTCTCCATCGACTGCTCTCCCCGCCGCTGCGGCCATTCTGGCGGCGGACGGGGAGCGCGTCAATTTGGCGGCGGCGCTCCGTGCGCATCTGCAAAGGCCCGCAAGGCGGCGAAGAGCTCGCGGTCGTTGACGATGCGGGGCACCTTGTTCTGGCCGCCGAGCCTGCCGCGGCTCTTCATCCATGCCGCGAAACCGCCGGGCGGCATGACGCGCACGCGCGCGGCGTCCAGGCCGTAGCCGCCCGCGCGGTGGGCGTCATAGTCGTCGTTGAGGCGGCAGAGCGCCGCGTCCAGCGTTTTGGCGAAGCGGGCCTGCCGCGCGGCGTCGGGGCCGCTCCCGCCGGGTTCCGCCCCGAACTCGACGATGTATAGGTGCCCGCCGCGCCGGCCGGTCTCCTCCGGGAACAGGCTGCCGGCGGCGAAGTCGCTGACCGTCGCGCCGATGGCCCTTGCGGCCTCCGCTACGGCGCGCTCGACCTCGGCGCCGATGACGTGCTCGCCGAAGGCGGACAGCATGTAGCTCGTCCGCCCGGTGACCAGGACGCGCGGCGGGTCGCGTTCGACCAGGGTCACCGTGTCGCCGACGAGGTAGCGCCAGAGGCCCGCGCATGTCGTAACCGCGAGCGCGTAGTTGACGCCCGGCTCCGCGTCGCCGATCCAGCGGCAGTCCGGCTCGGGGCTGTCGAGCTCGTCGAGGGGGATGAACTCGTAGAAGATGCCGGTGTCGAGCAGCAGCCGGAGACCCTCCCCGTCCCCGCGGTCGGCGATGCCGAAGAACCCCTCGCTCGCCGGATAGACCTCGCGGGTTTCCGCGCCGCTGCCTTCGAGCAAGGCGGCGAAGCGGTCGCGATAGGGCGCCCAGGCGACGCCGCCGTGGCTCAGCATTTCGAGCCGGGGCCAGATGCCGGCGACCCGGCCGGACCCGCTGCCGGCGGTCTCGGCCAGGCGCTCGAAGAAGATCAGCAGCCAGCTCGGCGTGCCCGCCACGGCCGAAATCTCCTCGTCCAGGGAGCGCGCCGCGAAGCGGTCGATCTTCTCCTCCCAGTCGGCGATGCTCTCCAGGTCGCGCGGCGGGAAGTAGCGCAGCCGCGCCCAGCCGGGCATTTCCGCGGCCGCGATGCCGCTCAGATCGCCGCTGGAGACCCCCGGCGCCCGGCGGACCAGCCCGGTCGAGCCGCCCAGCATGAAGACGCGGCCCCCCAGCAGCCGGCTTTCCGGCCGGTTGGCGAGATGGTGGACCATCAGCTCCGCGCCCGCGCGCACGTTGGACCGGCGCATCTCGCGGCTGACGGGGATGTATTTCGTCGTGCCGGTCGTCGTCCCGGACGAGACGGCGAACCACGGGATGAGGCCCGGCCAGGTGCAGTCGGTCAGGCGGGGGAAGGGCTCGCGCCAGTAGCTTTCCCAGAAGGCGTCATAGTCCCTGAGCGGAACGCGCGAACGGAAGTCGTCGAGGGACCAGTCGGCGGAAAACCCGTGGTCCCGGCCGAATTGCGTGCGGCGGGCCTTCCGGATGAGGGACGACAGGGTGCGGCGCTGCGCCTGTTCCGGGTCCATATGCGCCAGATGCCGGAGGCGCTGGCGGGCATAGAGCCGGAGAAGCCAGGTGGCGTCGTGCATGGTCGGGTTCCGGCGTCAGTTCTCCAAGGTCAGCACGTGCGGAAAACTCGCGCGCACCTCGGACGGCGTGAGCGGCACGCGCACATACTCGCCGCGCCGCCACAGTTCCCACTGGTCGAGCATGGTCGTGCTGTTGAACCAGCCGTCCTGCCCGCCGAGCAGGACGAACCAGTTCCCGTCCGGGTCGGACAGGTCTGAAATGTGCCGCGCATTGGACCCGTAGGTGACGGTATGGCGCTCGGCGGTGGCGTTGTGCGCGGTCTTCATCACCGTCTCCGAGCTCCCGGCGACGCCCTCTTCGACGAAGCGGTAGCGTCCGCCGATGAGCGGAGCGCGGGAGAGCGGATGGGCGAGGCGGAGGCGGTGCATGTCTCCCCAGCCGGAGAAGGCGTCGAGGCCGTCCGCCGCAGCGCGCAGCCCGGCAACGAGCGCCGCGCGCACGGTCTCCTCGTCGGCGGCCGCGATATCGTCGGCCAGCAGCGCCGTGCCCCGGCGCAGCTTCGCGAACGCCTCGCCGTCGCCTTCCCCGTAGCGCAGGACGTAGAAGCGCCGCACGAAGCCGTGGCGGAACTGCTCGAACGCGACCGCGCCCAGCGACTCGCGCCGGTAGGCGCCGTCCCACTCGCGCAGCCTGCCGATCGCCTCCGCGCCTTTGGCGTCCGCCGCCGCGGCCAGCCCCGACCCGTCGAGCCTGGCAAGGAAGAGGTCGCGCAGCTCGGCCGAGGACGGCATGTACACGTCCTGCTGCAGCGCCTTGAGGGTCTCGACGCCCACCTCCGCCTCGCCCCCGATCAGCCGGGTCATGCGCTTGACGCGGTCATCGGGCGAGAAGAAGAAGCCGACGGGCACATCGGTCTCCGAGGGGCGGTTGTTGGCCGAGACCAGGAAGCCGGTCTCGGGGTTGAGGCTCCAGGGCAGGTCCGCCCCGGTGCGCATCGCGCCCCAGGCGGCGTCATGCGCGGCGGTGTCGAGGAAAATGTCGTCGGGCGCGCCCCGGCGCGCGGGCAGCCACACCGCCATCACCTGGCCGATATTCCCCTCCCTGTCCGCATAGAGCATGTTCTGCCCCGGCACGGCGAAGCTGTGGAAGGCGGCGCGGAACTCCGGGAAGCTCTTCGCCCGGCAGACCCTGAGCATGGCGCCGATCTCGTCGCTCGCGCCGTGCCCGGTCCATTTCAGCGCGAGCGGCGGCAGGTCGAACTTCGCGAGCAGCGGCGTGTCGGTCACGATCGGCCCCCAGCGGGTCTCGCGGACGGTCGCTTCCTCGTCGAACCACCAGCGCACGCCGATCCGCTCGCGCCGCTCCGCGATGTCGGCCTCGGGTATGCCCTCGACATTGTAGAGGTCGCTGGAGGCCGCCCGCATGTTGGTGCCGCCCCAGGCGATGTGCGGATTGCGGCCGATGGCGAAGATCGGCAGGCCCGGCGCCATCAGCCCGACCGCGTGGCAGGAGGGCGAGCGCACGCCCGCGATCAGCCAGACGTTGGGAATGAAGATGCCGAGATGCGGGTCGTTGGCCATCAGCGCCCCGCCGGTGGCGCTGCGCCGGCCCGCCACGGCGACGCTGTTGCTGCCCGACCGGGAGACGCCGGCGAGCCATTCCTGTATCGCGGCCATGCGTTCGGGCCCGCCGAAGCTGGCGAAGGACGTGCCGCCCTCCTTCACAAGACGCGCCCAGAGCTCGGGCCAGTCGTCCCGCGCGCGGAGCGCCAGCAGGTCGGCCCAGACCAGCCAGTTCACGTCGGTGCCGCCGAGCCGCCCGATGGCCAGAACGTCGGCGACGGTCCACGGCTCCGGCTCCAGGCCCAGAATGGCGAAATCGTGCGGCAGTTCGGCCGCGCCGTCCTGGTAATGGTTGATGCCGTCCACGAAACGCCGGACCCAGAGCAGGGCGTCACCGTCCATGCTCCGCTCGATCTCCGCCGCGGCGCGGCCGTAGGAGAGCGTGCGCAGGCCGCGGTCGATATCGACGCCCATGGGGCCGATCATCTCGGACAGGCGCCCCCGCGCGAGCATGCGCGCCATCGCCATCTGGCCGAGCCTGAGATGCGCGTGCACGAGGCCGAGCGCGAACGCCGCATCGCCGTCGCTCTCTGCCTCGATGAAGGGAATCTGCTGCTCGCTCCAGCGGATCGTCACCCGCCCGTCCAGCGGCAGGCCGCGCGTCGGGAATGCCTCAAGCCGCGCGGCGACGCCCTTCGGCTTCGGCAGGGGCGCCAGCAGCGCGCAGGCCGAGAGCAGCAACACCGCCGCGCCGATGGCAAGCCCGGCGGCGGCGGAGGAGAGACGGGACGGCATCGCGTCCCTGCGCCCCTCAGCCCTCGCAAAGCGCGGCGTCGAGCTCCTTGAGGTCGGGGGCGCGGTCGAGGGTCATGACGGCCTCGAAGATGCGCTCCCGGCGCTCGGGACTGACGGCGCGGTCGGCATTGTCCCGGAACTTGGCCGCGATGTCCTCGGCCGAGAGCGGGTTGGCGTCGGAGCCGCGGTTGACCGCCTCGCGGTGGCGCAGCTCGCGCCCGTCGCGGGTGCGGACCCTGATCTCGCCGGAATAGTAGCGCGGAAAGGCCGAGTCCGGGTCGATGGCGAACTCCACCCGGTCCGCCAGCGCCAGCACCTCCGGGTCGGAGATCGCGTCCGGGTCGATCTCGTCGAGGGTGAAGCGGCCGTGCTTGAGGGCCGCGGCGATGGTGTAGTGCATCGAGAACTGGGCGTCGTAGCTGTTCTGCGGGCGCTTCTTGGTCTCCTCCGGGCGGCAGACGACATTGGCCTGCGCGTCGGCGATATAGCCGGTGATGCTGTCCACATCCTCCGGCCGGAGCCCGTGGTCGCGCCGGAGCGCCAGCGCCGCGTCGGCGAAGGCGTGGTTGAAGTGGCAGGCGGGGTAGGGCTTGAAGGCCACGTTCTCCAGCTCCCAGACCTCGCCGAGAGCGGCCGTCGCCATGTCGAGGCGCGCCTCGTGGTCCGCGCCCAGATGCAGGTTGTAGAGGCCGTAGCGCCCCTCATAGGGCGCGCTCGGGCCCTGGAAGCCGCCGCCGGCGAGCGCGGCCGCGGTAATGCCGGCCACGGCCGCCCAGCCGGGATGGATGCGCTTGGTCCAGGCGCCGTCCGAGAGGAACTCCAGGCTGCCGGCGGCCATGGAGAGCGCGATGCCCTGCGCCATCGCCGCCTCGCGCTCGGAGAGGCCGGTAAGCCGGGCGGCCGTCAGCGCCGCGCCGAACGCGCCGACAAGGCCCGTCGGATGGTGCCCCCGCACATGGAAGCCCCCTTGCGCCGCCTGGCCGATCCGCGACGACGCTTCGACGCCGACCAGGTAGGCGGCCAGCAGGTCCCGGCCCGAGGCGCCGGAGGCGAAGCCCTGCGCCAGCGCGGCGACGAGCGCCGAGGCCGACGCATGGACCACGCCGTCGGAATGGGTGTCGTCATAGTCGAGGCCGTGGACGAGCGTGCCGTTGACCAGCGCCGCATCGCGCAGCGGCAGGCGAATGTCCGTGCCGATGACCGGCGACGGCCCCTCGCCGGCGAGCCCGCGCATGGCCTCTACCGTGCGCCGGCCGAACTCGTAGCCGGTCGAGGCGAGCGCGATGCCGATGCAGTCGAGGATGTGGAGGCGCGCGCGCTCCATCACCCGGTCGGGGACCGCGCGGTCGTCGAGCCGGCAGGCGAACTCCGCCAGCATGGCGGCTATCGGCCGGTTGGCGGCCGCCGTTTCCCCCGATATTGCCGTCTGGAGCCCGTCCATGTTGCTGTCCTCGCGTCGATAGCCCTGTTCCCGACGGCAATCATAGCCCGGCGCGGCAATTGCGGCTATTCCACTGCGATTGCCTCTTCGCCCGAACGGAACATCCGTGCCGCCGCGCCACCGCCCGTCCCTCGGCATCCCGCTCATGCTCGCCGCCATGGTCGGCATCACGGCGGTCGACGCCATCGCCAAGCATGTGGCGTCGAGCCTGAGCGGCGTGCAGGTCGCGTGGGGCTATTTCACCTTCATCGCCATCACGCTTGCGACCGGGTTCACCATTGCCCGCATCCCGCCCCGGCGCTGGCTGCGCGCCCGCAATCCCGGCCTGCAGCTGCTTCGGGCGGGCTGCCTGGTCGGCTCGCTCTCCATGCTGTTCGTGAGCCTGCAATATCTGGCGCTGGCCGACGCCACGGTCATCAGCTTCGCCGCGCCGCTCTTCCTGACCGCGCTGTCCTGGCCGGTGCTGAAGGAGCGGGTCGGGCCGCACCGCTGGGCGGCGGTGCTGCTCGGCTGGGCCGGCGTCGTGATCGTGATCCGGCCGGGCCTCGGCATCGTCCACTGGGCGGCGGTGCTGCCGCTCGTCGGCGCGGTCTTCTTTGCAGGCTTCCAGCTTGTCACGCGTATCATCACGGCGCGGGACGACCACCTGGCGACGCTGTTCTACACCTCGGCGGGCGGCGCGCTGCTGCTCACCCTCGCCATGCCGTTCTTCTGGCAGTGGCCCGCCTGGGAGACGTGGGCCTGGATGGCGCTCTCCGGCGCGATCGGCGCGGGCGCGCATTTCTTCATGATAAACGCCTTCGCCGTCACCGAGGCGGCGCTGCTCGCGCCCTTCAACTATTCGCGCATTTTCTGGGCCGTGCTGATCGGCTGGCTGGCCTTCCGCGACCTGCCGGATGCGGCGACGCTCGCCGGCGGCGGGGTGATTGTCGCCTCGGGGCTGTACGTGTTCTGGCGCGAGCAGGTCACGCAGCGGCGGGCGGGGCCCGGATGACCGGAGGCCGGGTTCGCGCATGTTTTTGCTTGCGGGAGTCCGCATCCGGAGCGCGCCGGCTTGAATGTCCGGTCGCGCGGCGCAACTTTCCCGGCAGTGCTTGCAGCAGCGGAGGCGCAGGATGATGAGGCTCCTGTTCATCGCGGTCCTGGCCCTGGGACTCGCCGCTCCGGCGGCCGGGGCTCTAGCCCATCACGGCTGGTCGTGGACGACCGGCGGCAATATCGACCTGACCGGCATCGTCAAGTCCGTTCGCCTGGGCAATCCCCACGGCATCCTGAAGATCGACGTGGAAGGCGAGGAATGGACGGCCGAGGTCGGTCAGCCCTGGCGCAATGAACGCGCCGGCCTCAAGGAGGGCGACCTGGCCGAAGGGGTCGAAATCCGGGTGATCGGCGAGCCGGCCGCCGATATGTCGGACAGGCTGGTCAAGGTGGAACGGCTGTTCCTGGGCAAACGGGAGTACATTCTCTACCCCGGGCGCAACTGAGGCCTTGGAGGCCCTGTTCGCAGCGGTGGAGGGGACGGCGCTCGCGCAGGTCCTGCGGACTTCCCGCTGGCTCTATGCCGGCGTCAACGCCGCGCACATCTTCGGGGTCGCCCTGCTGGTGGGGGCCGTCGTTCCGCTCAATCTGCGGCTTCTCGGCGTGTGGCGCGCCGTCTCCCGCGAAGCGGTGGTGCGGGTGCTGGCGCCCGCCGCGGCGAGCGGGCTCGCCCTTGCCCTGCTCACGGGGCCGCTGCTGTTTTCGGTCCGGGCGCGGGAATATAGCGGCGTCGAATTCCTGCAGCTCAAGCTGGCCTTCATCGCGGTCGGGGTCCTGTCCACGCTCGCGCTCTGCCGGACCCACGGGTTCCTGCTGAGGGACGCCCCGCGCGCCCGCCTGGCCGGCCATGCCGCGCTCTCGATGGTCTGCTGGCCGGGAGCGCTCGTCTGCGGGCGGCTGATCGCGTTCGCGGGGGATTGAGGCCGGTATCGCCCGGCCGGCATGAGCGGCTGCGGACCGCTATCGACACAGGAGGTTCGCGTCCTTTCCCGCGGCTTCGCGAAGCGGTTCCCTTTCCGTCAGCGTTTCGAGAAAGGCGACGAGATCGGCCCGTTCGCGCGCGCTCAGGTCCAGGCGGCGCAGAATCCGTTCGCCTCCGGCGTGCAGCCGTTCCTCGTCGAGCGTCGAATAGTGGCGGACGACGTCGTCGAGCGTCTCCAGGCTGCCGGCATGCATATAGGGCGCGGTGAGCGCGACGTTGCGCAGGCCCGGCACCCGGAACTCCCCGAAATTGCTCTGGCGCAGGCGGACATGGCGGGTCCTGGCGGCGGTGGAACGCTGCGCGTCGTCGTTGAAGCGGCCGAGCAGGGTGTACGGGCTCTTACGCAATTTGCGGATACCGCCCAGCCGGCCCGGATCGACCCGGCCGGGTTCGACGAAATGCGGCACGCCGGCATCGGCGAACTCGCCGTTGGTAAAGGCGGGGCCGAAATGGCAGAAGGCGCAATTGCCCCGCCCGACAAACAGGCGCAGGCCGCGCCTGGCGACGGCGGGATAGCGGGCCTGGCCGGCGTCGTCGCCCAGCGCCAGCGCATCGCGGAAGTCGTCGAACGGCGTGCGCCCGGTGACCTGCGTTTCCAGGAACGACGCGAGCGCCTTGCCGAGATCGACGAAAATCCGCGTGTCGTCCGCGCCGGGCGATTCGCCGAAAGCGCGCCGGTAGCCGCAGGAAAGCTGCCGGTCGGAGCGGACCAGCCGCGCCGCGCCGCCGGAGCCGACGCCCATCTCGCGGCCGTCGAGCAGAGGCCGCAGGTTTTGCGCCCACAGCGAGTCCTGCGCGCCGTCCCAGCCGAACCAGCGGTTGAACCGCAGGTTGAACAGGGCGGGCGCGTTGCGGTCGACGGCCCGCTGCCCGCGGCTGCGCGGCAGGCCATCGGTCCAGGCCCGGTCCGGCCGGTGGCAGCTCGCGCAGGAGACCACGCCGGAGAGCGACAGGCGCGGATCGAAGAACAGCGCCCGGCCGAAGGCGATGGCGGCCGGTTTGCCGGAAACCCGGTTGCTCGGATCGGGCCGCAAGGCCGGCGGCCATGGCCCGTGGCGCAGGATCCGGTGTTTTTCCCCGGCGGTGAAGTCGAGCGCCGGGGCCGGTGCGGCGATGCCTGAAATCAGGCAGGTTGCGATTGCAAGCAGCGGCAGCCGCACGGCGGCGGAGGCGCCGGAACGCCAGCGTGTCATTCCAGCACCGTTTCGCCGGTCAGCTTCTCCTGGCCCGCCGCCCCGCGAACGTCCAGAATCAGCTGCCAGCGTCCCGGCATGTGGAACATCAGGCCTTCGGCCGTCCCGGACATGTCGTTCAGGGTCACCGCGGGCCGGTAGTTCATGCCGTGCCGGTGGTCCGGCATCCAGCCGCTAACCCGGACCCGGCCGACCGGCGGCCCGCACAGGTGGAAACGGATGGAGAAATGCGCGGAGACCGGAATGGGAGCGGGTTCCGGCCGCCACCATGCCGTCCATAGCCCGCCGGCGATTTCCGCGCCGCCCGTCCAGCCCTGCGGACGAGGGCAGGCCGCCGCCCGGTCGGCCGCGAGAACGAGCGCAAGCATGGTCGCCAGAGCCGGTCCGCCGAGGCGCCAGCGGGCCACGGCTATTTTCGGAGGTTTGCGAGGTGGGGCCGGATCATCGCCTCGCCGTTGCGCCAGGCGATCTTCTCGGCGAGGCCGCGCGGCAGGTCGGTCAGCCATTGCCGGGTCCAATCGGCGTGCCCGACGACATAGTGCCAGCGCTCCGGCGTGAAGGTGTCGGTGCCGACCATGACGCGGTCCGGAAAGGCGGCGAACAGGCTGCGCCAGTCGTCCTCGACCCGGCCTTCATGGGCGTGTTCGCTGCGGAAGGCAAGGTCGGTCCAGAGCTTCGCGTGCTTCCCGAGCATCGGGCCGACGATATCCGGTCCGACGAAGCCGGCATGGGCCCAGAGCACCCGCGCGTCCGGCCACTGGGAGAAGATCCCGTCCACCGCGCCGGCGTCCGAGTGGGCGTGCAGGAGAAGATTGTGCTGCCGCGCCAGTTCGATCATGCGGCGCGGCACGGCCTTGCCGGTCTGGGAGGCGAAGAGATGGAATTCGCCGACCGCGACCCACTTGAAGCGCTTCAGGCGGTCCTCCAGGAAGTCGATCACCGACGGATCGTCGACCCAGCTGCCGGTCTCGCCGCGCCGGCGGTAGGGGCGCAGGCTGGGCAGGACGAGGTCGGGCGCGGCGGCGTGGAGCGCGCGGGTGCCGGCGTCGCCCGAACTCGATACCAGCGCCCGCTTCAGCCCTGCCTTCTCCAGAATGGCGACAGCTTCTCCGGCGGAAAGGAGCCCGGCCGCGTCGTGGCTGAAATGGATATGGGCGTCGAAGATCGGCAGCGGCGCGCCGACGGCGCGGGCTGCCGGGGGCAGCAGCGCCGCTGCGGCCGAGCCTGCGAGAAAGCGGCGGCGCGAAACCATGGCAGGGCTCCTTCCTGCTGGCGCAATCGGGTCAGAAGCCGTCCATCCACGCCTTGACCAGCCGCCAGGCGATGCTGTCGCGGCGCGGCAGCTCCATGTCGAAATCCTCGATCCGGCCGATCTGCTCGCGCGTCATCCAGCGGGCGTCCTCGAGCTCCTTCGGGTCGATGTTGAGCTCCATCGCCTCCGCCTCGGCATGGAATCCGAGCATCAGCGACGACGGGAACGGCCAGGGCTGGGAGGCCATGTAGCGCACTTCGCCGACCGTGACGCCGGCCTCCTCGAACACCTCGCGCGCAACCGCTTCCTCGAGGCTCTCGCCCGGCTCGACGAAGCCCGCGAGCGTGGAATAGATGCGCCGCGGAAACTGGTGCGTGCGGCCGAGCAGGCAGTTGTCGCCCTTGTGGACCAGCATGATGACCGCGGGGTCGGTGCGCGGGAAATGCTGCGCGCCGCAGCCGGTGCAGTTGCGCTGGTAGCCGCCGTGGCTCACCTCCGTCGGCGCGCCGCAGACGCCGCAGAACCGGTGGCGCTGGTGCCAGGTCATCATGCCGCGCGCATGGGCGAGGATGGCGCCCTCGTCCGCCGGGATGACCGGGCCGATCTGGCGCAGGTCCTCGAACGCGCCCTCCGCCTCGATGCGCGGATGGCCGTAGGGGTCGTCGAGATGCGAGAGGTCGAGGCCAATATAGAGCGTGTCGCCCTCCAGCCCGAGCACCACCTCGTGCTGGGCGGTGTCGAGCAGGTCGCCGGCCTCCTCGACGGTCAGGATCAGCGCCCGGTCGTCCTCCGTGTGGACCAGCGAGCGCGAGCGCCAGACGGGCACCAGCCGCGTGTCCTTCGCGCGGCGCCGCGCGGCGATCCAGGCCGGGTCCTCGCGCAGATGCGAGATCCGGTCGAGCGGCGCGCCCGTGTACCAGAGGTTCTTCAACATGGGAGCGAAAGGAAGCATGGGAGCCGGCCGGGCGCAATAACGGTCCGTCCGGCCGCTACCGCGCCCGGCCGCGGGCGGATACCATATGTCCCGTTACACGGACCCGTGGAGCGAGCGGTGTTGCAGCCGACGAGACGGCAGGCGTTGGAACAGGAGCCCCGGTTCGCCGGCTACCGTCCGGCGGCGGGCGGTTTCGACGAGCTGCTCGATGGAGAGGGCCGGGTCAGGCCGGTCTGGCGGCATTTTGTCGAGGGCTTCGCCGGGCTTTCCGAGGCGGAGCTGAAGCGGCGCACCGCGCGCGGCGAGCAGTATCTGCATGACGCCGGCGTGTTCTTCCGCCGGCAGGGGGTGGAAGGCGCGGGCGGGCGGACATGGCCGTTCAGCCCGGTGCCGCTCATCCTGCATGAGCGGGAATGGCAGAGCCTGGCCGGCGGCCTCGTGCAACGGGCCGAGCTGCTGGAGGCGGTCGCCGCCGACCTCTATGGCGAGAACCGGCTGGTGGCCGAAGGACTTCTGCCGGCGGGGCCGGTCGCGGCCAATCCCGCCTGGCTGCGCCCGCTGGTCGGCGTCCGGCCGGCGTCCGGCCGCTGGCTGCACTTCCTCGCCTTCGATGTCGCGCGGCGGCCGGACGGTCGGTGGCGGGTGCTGCGCGACCGCACCGACGCGCCCGCCGGGGCCGGCACCGCGCTGGAGACGAGGCTCGCCACGCAGCGCGTGTTCCAGGAGTTGTTCCAGGAGTCCCATGTGCATCGCCTGGCGGGCTTCTTCCGGGCGTTCCGCAACGCGCTCGCCGGGCTCGACCGGGTGGGCGGCGGGCGCGTGGGCATGCTGACTTCCGGCCCCGGGGGCCCGAACTATTTCGAGCATGCCTATCTGGCGCGCTATCTGGGCTTCATGCTGTTCGAGGGCGAGGACATCGCGGTGGAGAACGGCGCGGCCACGGTCCGGACCGTGGCCGGTCCGCGCCCGCTCGGGGTCGTCTGGCGCCGGCTCCGCGCCGGGCGGGCGGATCCGCTGGAGCTCGACGAGACGTCCGGCGCCGGCGTGCCGGGCCTCGTCTCGGCGATCAGAGAGGGCGCGCTCTCGGCGGTCAATGCGCTCGGCACCGGCGTGCTCGAAGACCCGGCGCTCGCGCCCTTCCTGGCGAAGATCGCGGAAGCGCGGGGCGGCCCCCCGGCGGGCGCGCCGGAGGGCTGGTGGGCGGAGGAGGCGGAGGCCGCGCCGCTCTCCACCGCGCCGGTCCGGGCCGAAGGCGCGCTCCGGGCCGAGCCGGCGGTCCTGCGCCTCTTCCTTGCGCGCACGCCCGAAGGCTGGCGGGCCATGCCCGGCGGCTATGCCCGGCTCGGCGGCGTCCCGGCAGAGGACCCGGGCGCCGTCGCCGACATCTGGGTGGTGAGCGACGGGCCGGTGCCGGTCGATACGATGGCCGTCAGGCCGTCCGACGCCTATGTGCGCCCGCTGCCGGGCACGCTGCCGAGCCGGGCGGCGGACAACCTGTTCTGGCTCGGCCGCTATGTCGAGCGGGCCGAGGCGGCGATCCGGCTGCTGCGCGCGCTCCACCTGCGCATGGCGGAGACCGGCGCGCGCGACAACCCCCTCCTGGCAAGCCTCCGGGACTATCTCCGCGAACTGCCGCTCGACCCCGGCGAGGCCGTGCCGCAGGGCCTGCTGCGCACCCTCGACTCCGCGCTGGTCTGCGCGAGCCGCGTGCATGACCGTTTTTCCATCGACGGCTGGACGGCGCTGCGCAAACTGAACGAGGCCGCCGAGGAGATGGCCCTGACGGCGCGGGCAGGCGACGACACGGCGCGCATCATGACCGCCCTGCTGCACCGCCTTGCGGGCCTCTCCGGCCTCGTCCACGAAAACATGTACCGCTTCACCGGCTGGCGCTTCCTCATCCTCGGGCGGGAGCTGGAGCGCGCGTCCGGCACGGCCTCGGCGCTGGCGCATTTCGCGGACCCGGCCGCGCCGGAGGGCGCGCTCGACCTCGCCATGGAAATCGGCGACTGCACCATGACCTACCAGCGCCGCTATTCGCTCGGCACGCAGCGCAACATGGTGGTGGACCTCATGGTGTTCGACACCATGAACCCGCGCTCGGTCCTCTACCTGCTGGACCGGATGCGGAACCTGATCGCGCTGCTGCCCGGCGCGGAGACGCATGGAGTGATGTCGCCGCTCGCCCGGGCCGCGCTGCGCGCCCATGCGGCCATTGCGGTCGAGACGCCGGAGACGGTGGACAGGGCGGCGCTCGCGGCGCTCGCGGCGCGGCTGGACGAGCTCTCCGACCTCGTCTCCGGGGCCTATCTCACCTGAGCGCCGTGGCTGTGCTCTACGACATCGCGCTGGCGATCCGCCAGCATTACGACGCCCCGGCGGCGGCGAGCCGCCAGACGCTCCGCCTGCTGCCGCCGATGCTGACAGGCGGGCAGCATGTCGTGGCGGCCGCTGTCGATGTCTCGCCGCCGCCCGCGGAGCGCCGCGACCGGCGGGACTTCTTCGGGAACATGGCGACGGACCTGGCCTTCGCCGGCGCGCATGAGGAGGTCGTCTATTCGCTCGCCGCGCGCGTGCGCCGGGAAGCGGGGCGGAGCGCGCTGCCCGGCTCGCCGCCGCCGGCCGGGCTGGCCGAAGACATGGCCGCCATCCGCTCGCTCGCCCCGGACGCGCCGCACCATTTCCTCGCCGCTTCGCCGCGCCTGCCGGAGGAGCCGGAATTCGCGGACTATGCGCGCGCGGCCCTGCCGGCGGGCGCGGGCGCGGCGGAGGCGGTGGAAGCCGTCGGGCTGGCGCTCAACCGCGACATGGCGTTCGATTCGAAGGCGACCGAGGTGGACACGCCGGCCCTGGAAGCCTTCCGCCGCCGGCGCGGCGTCTGCCAGGACTTCACCCATGCGATGATCGCCTGCCTGCGCGCGCTCGGCATCCCGGCGGGCTATGTCAGCGGCTTCCTGCGCACGGTCCCGCCGCCGGGCCGGCTCCGACTGCAGGGTGCGGACGCCATGCACGCATGGGTGCGCGCCTGGTGCGGGCGGGACGCGGGCTGGGTGGAATACGACCCGACCAATGCCTGCCTCGCCGGCGACGGCCATGTCGCCGTCGCACGCGGCCGCGACTACTCCGATGTCGCGCCCGTCAAGGGTGTGCTCCGCAGCGCGGGCAGCCAGACCAGCCGCCACGAAGTCACCATGACCCCGGTGGGGGAGGAGTTGCCTTGAAAGAGATGCCGGTGACCCGAGACTTCAGGGACACGATCCGGGCGCGTGTCGACCGCGATCCGGCGTTTCGCGAGGAACTGTTCCGGGAAGGAGTCGAACTCCTGCTTTCCGGCGACATGGAGGCCGGCAAGGCGATGCTGCGCGACTATATCAACGCCACCATCGGGTTCCGCGAACTCGGCGGATTGACCGACAAGTCGCCCAAGAGCCTGATGCGCATGTTCGGCCCCGAGGGCAATCCGCAGGCGCGGAACCTGTTCGAGATCATCGGACGCCTCCAGAAGCGGGAGGGCCTTCACCTCGAGGTCCGTGCGGTCCGGTAGAACACCGCCCGGCGCGGCCGGGAGGCCCTTGTCCGGGGCGCCGGCGCCTTCATTCTGGATGCGACCGCAGGGAAAAGAGGACCTCAACCCATGGAACCGTTCGCCGAAGCAGCCTACGCCAATCTGGACCGGCTCTCCTGTCTGGAGCTTCAGGGCGCGGCCCTGCCGCATGGCGTCAAGACGGGCCTTTACGAGGCGGCGCGGGAAGCCGAGGGCCGGCCGCTGACGCTGGCCGCCGCCGAACTGCTGGACCGCCCGCCGGCGCATATCGGCATCGTGACCGGCGCGGCCGTGCCCGACCACATGCCCGCCGGCGAGAATGACGGCCCGCTGGGCGCGGTCGTGCTGGCCCGCGCGCTCGCGGCCTTGGGGCACCGGGTCGGCTTCTATACCGACCCGCCGGCCGCGCCGCCGCTGGAGGCGCTCGCGGTGCGCTGCGGCCTCGACGCGCCGACCGTGCATCTCGGCCTGCACGACATCGCGCAGCAGGAGGCCATCGCGGCGGCGCTGGATATGGCGGTGGCCGTGGAGCGCCACGGCGGCAACCCGCACGGCAATCTCTATGGCGTCACGGGCACGCCGCGGCACCCCTTCCGCTCGAATGTGGACCATCTGTTCAGGACGATGACCGAGGCGGGCAGGCCGACGCTCGGCGTCGGCGACGGCGGCAATGAGATCGGCTTCGGCAGGATTTACGACGCGCTCTGCGCCCGGATGCCGGAGTTCAACCTGAAGGAGAAGACTGCCTGCGGCGGCGGGATCTTCACCGTGATGCCGGCCGATGTCCTGGTCGTCGGCACCTCGTCCAATATCGGCTGCTACGGCGTAGTCGCGGGGCTCGCGCTCAGGCGGGGCGGCCCGGAACTGTGCCACACGCCGGAAGAGGAGCGCGCCATTGTCGAGTACGGTGTCGAGCTCGGGTTGACGGACGGCGGCAGCGGCAGGGTGATCGCCGCCGTCGACGGCGTGCCCGTGGAAGACAATGCCGCCGTCGTCCACCTCATGCGGGCGGTCGTCCGCCGCGCGCTCGCCCGGCCCGGCGACCGGGGCTTCTAGGGCACGATCCGTTCCAACTGAAACGGAGGTCCGGCCGTCCCTCGATACGCGGCTCCGCCGCTACTCGGGATGAGGGAAGTTCCGGCGCTCTGCCTTCATGGTTTCCCTCACCCTGAGTAGCGCCCGCGCCAGCGGGCGCGTATCGAAGGGCTGCCGTTGGTTTCATACCGGCCGGATACCGCGATAGGGCCCTATACCCCGAAGGTGAAGCGGGAGCCGAGATTTGAGGCGACGAGCCGCTCCGGCATCCGCCGGCGCATCGCCTCGATGAAGGCGGTCCCGGTGCAGTGCATCGGGATCACCACGTCGGGAGCCAGGCGCTCCAGCTCGTCGATGGTGTGCTCGACATAGTCCGGCTTGGCGGTCGCCAGGTGGAAGCCGCCGATGACGGCGTGGAGCCTGTCGACGCCCGAGACCGCCATCGCCGTCTTCACGGAATTCACGATGCCGGCATGGCCGCAGGACGAGATCACCACCAGGCCGTGCCCCCTGACGATGTAGCAGGTGGCGTGCTCCTCGGGGTGGCTGTCGCGCACCAGCTCGCCCCGCCGCTCCGCCTCGGAGAAATGGTCGTAGGGCGCCAGCATCGAGCCGCCGGTGACCTCCTCGAAGGTGTCGCGGGTGATGTAGCCGGTGGTGAAGGGCCCGGGCAGCGCATGCGGGTGCGGGCAGCAGACGGGCACGACGTTCTGCGCCACCAGGCTCGTCCGGTCGGGCGCGCCCCAGCAGACATAGTCCCGCTTGCCGCCGGGCTTCGGCGGCGGCCCGGTCGGCACCCAGCGCACCGAGAACGCCTCCTCCGCGCCGACATAGAGCGAGAGGTCGCCTTTCATCGCCTTGCGGTGCTGCGTCACGAAGCCGTCGAGCCCGCCATAATGGTCGCGGTGGCCGTGGCTCAGGATCAGCCCGTCCAGCTTCGCCGGGTCGATGTCCAGCAGTGAGGTGTTGCGGTTGATGATCTCCGGCGTGAAGCCGAAATCCAGCATGTATTGCGCGTTCGCGCCCCCGGCGCGCGACTCCAGGTGGAGCGCGAGCCCCCACTCGCCGGCGAGCGTCGTCATCGGCCGGCCGGGGATCTGGCCCACATGCTCGATCGTCACATGACCGTGCTCGGCGCGCGGCAGGAAGCGCTCATAATGCGAATCGACGACCACCCGGACCGACAGGCGCTCCACCACTGGGGCCGTGAACGGGGTCTGCGCGGCGATGCTCATTGCGTCCTCCCTCCGGCGTTCAATGATCCTTGCTGCGGTCTCGGAGATAGTCCTCGGTCGTGCGCACGCGGGGCCGCTCGCCCATGGCGAAGGGGTTGTCCGTGGAATGGTATTGCGCGTTGACGCGGCAGTCGTCGCACATGCGGATCAGCCGGGAGGCGTCCGCGCCCGCGAACATGGAGTGCTTGCCCGCCAGCTGCGCCGCGATCCGCTCCACCGTGGACTTCACCCCGAAGAGCTTGCCGCACTCGATGCACGCATAGGGCTCTTCCTCGTTGAGAACCCGTTGCTCCAGCGCGGCGTCGGAAAGGTCGAGCCGCGGTTCCAGCGATACGGCATCCTCCGGGCAGACCTGCACGCAGAGCCCGCATTGCAGGCAGGCGTCCTCCTGGAAGCGGAGTTGCGGCAGGTCGGGATTGTCGCCGAGCGCGCCGGAGGGGCAGAGCGAGGCGCAGGCGAGGCAGAGCGTGCAGGCGTCGGTATCGACCTTGACCGAGCCGTAAGGCGCGTCCTCGGGCAGTGGCAGCATGGCGCCGGCCGGGTTCAGCGCCTGCGCCGCCAGCCGCGCGACCTGTCGGCGGGAGCCGAGCGCCAGCACGGGCTCGGCAGCGGGCTCCGCGGCCTCGCGTCCGTAGAGCGCGTCCGACAGCGCATCGGGGTCGCCGACTTCCAGCAGGCGAAGCCGGCCCTCGCCGCCCATCGCCTCGGCGAGCGCGAGTTCGCGGCGCGGCGCCTCGTCCTCGGCGCGCGGCGGCAGCAGCAGATCAACCGACGCGAAGCCGCCCGCGAGCGCCGCCAGCATTTCGGCATGGCCGAAGCCCGCAATCGCCTCGACCTCGAAGGGAATGACATCGGCCGGGAGGCCCCGCCCGAAGCGCGCCGAGAGGGCGACCATCTCGGCGCCGAAGCTGCGATCCGTGACCAGCAGGCGCGGCGCCTTGCCCCCGGCCTTGCGATAGGCCCCTGAAAGCGCCTCCATGCGGCGGAAGAGGGAGGCCACCGGCGGCGCATCGAAGGATATGGCGCCGGACGGGCAGACGGCCGAGCAGGACCCGCAGCCGGCGCAGACCATCGGATCGACCGCCACATGGTCGCCGGCGGATGCGATGGCGCCGGTCGGGCAGATGTCGAGGCACTTGTTGCAGCCGCGCTGGCTGGCGCGCGAGTGGGCGCAGAGGCTTTCCTCCAGCCGCACATAGAGGGGTTTCTCGAAGGTGCCGACCGTCTGCCCGGCCTCGAACACGGCGGCGGCGACGGCGTTGGGGTTGCCGGGGTCGGCGCGGAAATAGCCCTCGCGCTTCTCATGGGCGGGGAACAGCGGCGTCGCGCCCGAAATGTCGAGGATCGAGTCGCACTCGCTCTCCGCGCCGTCGCGGGGCTCGGAAAAGGCGAAGGCGCCGCGCCCGCCGGGCTCCATCTGCCGGAGGCCGTCGATCCGCAGCCGGAAGCCGCCGAGCGCGCCCGCGGCCGTTCTCAGCCTGCCGACCACGACTTCGAAGCGGCGGTCCACCGGCAGGTCCTCCGGCGGCTCGGCAAGCAGCACGGTGACGGACAGCGGCTCGGCCAGGCGCTCCGCGGCCGCCAGCGCCGCGGCCTCCCCGCCGATCACGAGGCAGCGTCCCTCGGAGACCACATCCACGGTCCGGGTCTGCGGCGCGGCGAGCAGCGCCTGGGCCACCAGCGCCGCCTGTTTGGGGCCGGCCTGGGCCCCCTCGTCCGACCACCCGGCGCGGTCGCGGATATCGACCAGCATCGGGACAGGTGCTTCCAATTCCTCCGCTATCTCCTCGAATCGCGCCCATTCCTGCTGGCAGGCGATGACGGCATTGCCGTCCTGTATGGCTTTCGCGGCGGCGCCGGCTTCCGTCGTGCAGAGCGCGCTGTGGAGGCGTGAGCAGGCGATGCCTGCGCCTGCCTCGATGCTGTCCGAATCGACGGTCTGGCTGTGGGCGCAGTCGCACACGAGCAGGATACCGGCCATGTCCCTGTCCTCCGGACAAGCCGCTGCGGGCCGCTTGCAGGCTTGTCGTCTTGCCGCCGCGCCGGGCCGGGAAGAGCGAATTTTCTCCAGGGCCGGGCGGCGGTTTCCGGGGGCGTCGCCCCCGCCGCGCACCGGGTAAGTATGGTCCCTTCCGACCGCCTGTCCAGACCGCCGGAAACACGGGCGGCAGCGGCGCCGGAAAAAGCGGTTTTTTCTGTTGGCAGCGGGTGTAAAGGGGTGCATTATTGTCGCAGGGCAGCGTACCGTCTTGCGCGGAAATGGCGGGGTGTCTGCCCGGAGGAGATCGGCATTATGCCGGCGAGCGCGTTGTCATTGCCGCTCGGAATCATTCTCCGCCGCAGCCCGGCGGCGAGCCGTTGGGCGCGGTGGTCCTGGACAGTTGCGGATGTTGTGCCCGGCGCCGCGCCGGCGGACTGGCGCGAGCTCAGGCGCGAGGACGACACCGTCGAATACCACGCCGCCACGGTGCCGCTGGAGTTCTGGGCCGCCGATGTCGAGGCCTATATGACCGGCCTCGCGGCGCGCGTGCCGGCGGTCTATGTGGTCATGCGCCGGACGACCGAAGCGGATGCGCCGCACGAGCTCGAAGTCGTGCTGGCCACGGCGTCTCCCTACGAGGCTCAGGACTATATGGACAGCGGCGAGGAGATCGTCGATCAGGCGCCGATGCCGGAAGGCCTGGTCGCCGTGGTGCGCGACTTCATCGAGCGCCATCACGAGGAGGAGCCCTTCGTCAAGCGCCAGCGCGACAGGCGGCGGGTCGATCTCGCCGAGGACGGCAAGGGCGATCCGCGCATTCGCCAGATGTCGGATGTCTATCGCGCGCCGAGGCGCACGGAGGCGGTCCATTGAGCGCGCAGGCGGATTTCTGGGCCCGCCGCAAGGCGGCCGTCGCGGCGGAGGAGCGCGCCGTGGAAGAGGCCGAGCGCGAGGCCGCGGCCGCCGAGGAACGCAAGGCGCTGGAAGAGCGGCCGGACGAGGAAGTGCTGGCCGAGCTGGATCTGCCGGACCCCGACAGCATGAAGCAGGGCGACGACTTCTCCGCCTTCATGTCGGATGCGGTGCCGCAAAGGCTGCGGAAGCGGGCGCTGCGCCAGCTCTGGCGGTCCAACCCGGTGCTCGCCAATCTCGACAACCTCGTGGACTACGGCGAGGACTACACCGACGCCGCGCTGGTCATCGAGAACCTCCAGAGCGCCTACCAGGTCGGCAAGGGGATGCTGAAGCATCTGGAGGCGATGGCCGAGGCGGCGGAAAAGGCGGAAAAGGCCGTCGGGGAGACGGCAGAAGACGAGGACGCCGCCGCCGGAGCAGAAGTGGAAGCGCAAGCCGGGGAAACCGGAGAGCCGGCGGTCGAAGCCGGAGCCGGGGCGCCTTCTGCGCTGCCCGAAACACCGGCGACGGAAGAGATGCCGGTTGCGCGGGCGAAGCCGCGGATGCGCTTCGCCTTCGCCGACGCCGAACCGGGGCAGGCGGCCTGAAGCGATGGGAGAGGCGATGACGGCGGAAGCGGTGCAGGGCGCGGAAATCGCCGAAGAGGAGCGGCTCCGGGCCGACCTCTACGATTTTCTGGCCGCGCTGCTGGCCCGGCCGCCGGACCGCGCGCTGCTGGACAGGTCGGCGGCGCTCACCGGCGGCGACAGCGAGCTCGGCCGCGCCATCCACGCGCTCTCGCGGGTCGCGGGCGCGACGACCGAAAAAGCGGCGGAAAGCGAATACACCACCCTGTTCATCGGCGTGGGGCGGGGCGAACTGCTGCCCTATGCCAGCTACTACCTCACGGGTTTCCTCAACGAGAAGCCGCTGGCGGCGCTGCGCAACGACATGGCCGGACTCGGCATGCAGCGCGCGTTCGCCGTTTACGAGCCCGAGGACCATATCGCCAGCCTGATGGAAATGATGGCGGGTATGATCCTGGGGCGCTTCGGGGAGCCGGCCTCGCTGGAGGAGACCAGGCGGTTCTTCAACAGGCACATCGCCCCCTGGGCGGGGCATTTCTTCACGGATTTGGAAAGCGCGCGGAATTCGGTCTTCTACGCGCCTGTCGGTTCTGCGGGACGGGCGTTCATGGAGATCGAGAAAGAGGCTTTCCGAATGACGGCGGGCTAGCCCGCATCGAACCGGTCCGCCCCGGCGGGCCAGACGCAGAGGAGGAGCATGCGCATGAGCAGCAGGACGGACGGCGAGAAGACCAATCGCCGGGACTTTCTGAAGCTCGCATCGGTTTCCGTACCCGCAGCCGCTGTCGCGGCAGTGGCGGGCAAGGCGGCCGAGGCAGCGGTCCCGGACGGCAATGGGGAGCGGATGCAGGACACCCCGCATACGCGCGCCTATTACGAAAGCGCCCGTTTCTGACGGACGCCTCCCGCCGATGCATGGCCAACGGTTGCGAGACGCCCGGCGGCCACCGGCATGACGAACCCGGCGAACCGGCCCGCGGCCGGGGCGCCTGACGGAGGAACAAGATGCTCAGGAAAAAGACCAACGGGGTTGCGAGACGCCCCCAGCGGACTTCGATCCTGCCCAACATTTCGGAGGCATCGGTCGACCGGCGGACCTTCCTGCGGGGCTCGGGCCTCGCGATCGGAGGCCTGGCCGCTATCGGCGCCGCCGGCGGCATGGTGACGAAGGCCGAAGCCCAACAGGCCGCGCAGGGCGCGATTGCGACCGCCAAGTCGGTCTGCACGCACTGCTCGGTCGGTTGCACCGTGATCGCCGAAGTCGATAACGGCGTGTGGGTCGGACAGGAGCCCGGCTGGGACAGCCCGTTCAACCTCGGCGCGCACTGCGCCAAGGGCGCGGCCGTGCGCGAGCACGCGAATGGCGAACGCCGCCTCAAATACCCCATGAAGAAAGAGGGCGGCGAGTGGAAGCGCATCAGTTGGGACCAGGCGATCAACGAGATCGGCGACGGCATGATGTCCATTCGCGAGCAGAGCGGCCCGGACAGCGTTTACTGGCTGGGATCGGCGAAGTTCAGCAATGAGCAGGCCTACCTGTTCCGCAAGTTCGCGGCCTACTGGGGCACGAACAATGTGGACCACCAGGCCCGCATCTGCCACTCGACCACGGTTGCAGGCGTTGCGAACACATGGGGCTACGGCGCCATGACCAACTCCTACAACGACATCCACAAGAGCCGCGCGATCTTCCTCATCGGCGGCAACCCGGCGGAAGCGCATCCGGTATCGCTGCTGCATGTGCTGAAGGCCAAGGAGCAGAACAACGCGCCGTTGATCGTGTGCGACCCGCGCTTCACGCGCACCGCCGCCCACGCCGACGAGTATGTCCGCTTCCGGCCCGGCACCGACGTGGCGCTCATCTGGGGCATCCTCTGGCACATCTTCGAGAACGGGTGGGAAGACAAGGAGTTCATCCGCACCCGCGTCTGGGGCATGGACCAGATTCGCGAAGAGGTCGCGAAGTGGACGCCCGAGGAAGTGGAGCGCGTGACCGGCACGCCCGGCTCGCAGCTTCGCCGCGTCGCCCGCACGATGGCGAACAACCGTCCCGGCACCGTGATCTGGTGCATGGGCGGCACCCAGCACACCCAGGGCAACAACAACACGCGCGCCTACTGCGTGTTGCAGCTTGCGCTCGGCAACATGGGCACCAGCGGCGGCGGCACGAACATCTTCCGCGGCCATGACAATGTGCAGGGCGCCACCGACCTCGGCATCCTGTCGCATACGCTGCCCGGCTATTACGGCCTCTCGGGCGGCGCCTGGGCCCACTGGGCGCGTGTCTGGGAAGAGGATCTCGACTGGCTGAAGGGCCAGTTCGCGATGCTCGAGGGCGCGGACGGCAAGTCGAAGCCGCTGATGAACCTCAAGGGCATCCCGGTGTCCCGCTGGATCGACGGCGTGCTCGAGGACAAGGCGAACATGGACCAGCCGGACAATGTCCGGGCCATGGTGCTTTGGGGCCACGCGCCGAACTCGCAGACGCGCGGCAAGGAAATGAAGACCGCGATGGAGAAGCTGGACATGCTGGTCGTGATCGACCCGTATCCCACCGTCTCCGCCGTGCTTCACGACCGCACCGACGGCGTCTATCTGCTGCCGGCCTCGACGCAGTTCGAGACCTACGGCTCCGTCACCGCGTCGAACCGCTCGATCCAGTGGCGCGAGCAGGTGGTGGATCCCGTGTTCGAGAGCCTGCCGGACCAGGTCATCATGGCGAAGTTCGCCAAGAAGTTCGGCTGGGCGGACCGCTTCTTCCGCAACATCAAGGTTGAGGAAGGCGATGCGCCGCTCGTCGAGGACATCACGGGCGAGATCAACCGCGGCATGTGGACGATCGGCTACACCGGCCAGTCGCCGGAGCGGATCAAGCTGCACATGGCCAACCAGCACACCTTCGACCGCACGACGCTGCAGGCGATCGGCGGTCCTGCGGACGGTGACTATTACGGCATGCCCTGGCCTTCCTGGGGCCCGCCGGAAATGGGCCACCCCGGCACGCCCAACCTCTACGACATGTCGAAGCCGGTGGCAGAGGGCGGCCTGACCTTCCGCGCCCGGTTCGGCGTAGAGCGCAACGGCGAGAACCTGCTGGCCGAGGGCGTCTATTCGGTCGGTTCGGAGATCCAGGACGGCTATCCCGAGTTCACCATGCAGATGCTGATGGACCTGGGATGGGACGGGGATCTGACGGACGCCGAAAGGGCGGCCATCGACGCCGTGGCCGGGCCGAAGACCAACTGGAAGACCGACCTTTCGGGCGGCATCCAGCGGGTCGCGATCAAGCATGGCTGCGCGCCGTTCGGCAACGCCAAGGCGCGGACCGTGGTGTGGAACTTCCCGGACCCGATCCCGCTGCACCGCGAGCCGCTCTACACCCCGCGTCGGGACCTGGTGGCGGACTATCCGACCTATGAGGACCGGAAGTTCTACCGCCTGCCGACCATGTATGCCTCGATCCAGAAGCAGGATTTCTCGAAGGACTACCCGATGATCCTGACTTCGGGCCGCCTCGTGGAATATGAGGGCGGCGGCGAGGAATCGCGGTCGAACAAGTGGCTCGCCGAACTCCAGCAGGACATGTTCGTGGAGATCCATCCGAAGGACGCCAACGATCTCGGCGTGCGCAACGGCGCGCAGGTCTGGGTCGAGGGCGCCGAGGGCGCCAAGGTCAAGGTCATGGCGATGGTCACCGAGCGTGTCGGAATCGGGGTCGCCTTCATGCCCTTCCACTTCGGCGGGCATTTCGAAGGCGCGGACCTGAGGCACAAATATCCCGAAGGCGCCGACCCCTTCGTGCTGGGCGAGAGCTCCAACACGGCGCAGACCTACGGCTATGACTCGGTCACGCAGATGCAGGAGACCAAGACCACTCTCTGCAAGATCTACGCGGCCTGAGGGAGGAGAAGGAGATGGCAAGAGCTAAATTTCTCTGCGACGCCGAACGTTGCATCGAATGCAACGCCTGCGTCACCGCGTGCAAGAACGAGCACGAGGTGCCGTGGGGGATCAACCGGCGCCGGGTGGTGACCATCAACGATGGCAAGCCGGGCGAGCGGTCGATCTCAGTTGCATGCATGCACTGTTCGGATGCGCCCTGCATGGCCGTGTGCCCGGTGGACTGCTTCTACCAGAACGAGGAAGGGGTGGTCCTTCACTCCAAGGACCTCTGCATCGGCTGCGGCTACTGCTTCTACGCGTGCCCGTTCGGCGCGCCGCAGTTCCCGCAGGCGGGCAATTTCGGGTCCCGGGGCAAGATGGACAAGTGCACCTTCTGCGCCGGCGGGCCGGAAGAGACCCACTCGACCGCCGAGTTCGCCAAATACGGGCGCAACCGGATCGCGGAAGGCAAGCTGCCGCTCTGCGCCGAGATGTGCTCGACCAAGGCGCTGCTGGCGGGCGACGGCGATGTCCTGTCGGGCATCTACCGCGAGCGCGTGGTGGCCCGGGGCTTCGGGTCCGGCGCCTGGGGCTGGGGCACCGCCTACGGCCAGAAGGGCTCCTGACGCCCTGAAGCGCGGCCGGTCCTGCCAATTGCGGGACCGGCCCGCCTTTCCCTTTTCACGCGGGAAGGGCTCCGGCCCTTCGCCGCGCCCTGTTCCGGCCGGTTTCATCGGGAGTCCTGGAAGATGACGAAGCTGCGCCTGCCGATGCTTACCATCCTTGCCGCCCTGCTGTTCCTGGCGGCGCCCGCTGCGGCGCAGCAGGGCGCCGGCAACGAGCCGGACAGTCCGAGGGCCGCAACCGGCGGCGCGCAGACGCTGGAGGACATCCTGGCGCGCCAGCGGGGCGAGCGCGTTGACGACCGCTTCCGGCGCGAAGCGGTCGGCGACCCGGCGCGCGCCGCGGGCATCCGCATGCAGCTCGGCACGCTTGGCGGCGCCTCCGATGCGGAGGTCTTCCGCGCGCTCCGCTATGGCGGGGCCGATGTGACGGTCTCGGCGAAGGGACACGCTTCCGAGATCATCATCCAGGACGGCGGCATGCGCTGGCTCGAATGGCGGAAGGGGCCGCTGCGCGAGTGGGGCGGCTGGCTGCTCGCCGGCATGGTCGGGCTGCTGGCGCTGTTCCTGCTGCTCCGCGGGCCGATCCGCATAGACGGCGGCCGGACGGGCGAGACCATTCTTCGCTTCAACGCGCTCGAGCGGTTCGGGCACTGGCTGCTCGCGGGCTCCTTCATCCTGCTGGCGATCAGCGGGCTCATCACGCTGTTCGGGCGCCCGCTGCTGATCCCGCTGCTCGGCAAGGACGCCTTCGCGCCCATCGCGCTCGCGTCCAAATGGGTCCACAACAATGTCGCCTGGGCCTTCATGCTGGCGCTGGTCTGGGTGTTCGTGTTCTGGATCGTCCACAACATCCCGAACCGCGCCGACCTCGTCTGGATGGCGAAGGGCGGCGGGCTGTTCGTGCGCGGCAGCCACCCGCCGGCGCGGAAATTCAACGCCGGCCAGAAGATCATCTTCTGGGTCGTCGTCATCCTCGGCCTCTCGATCTCGGCGTCCGGCCTGTCGCTGCTGTTCCCGTTCGAGCTGCCGATGTTCGCCAAGACCTTCGACATCCTGAATGCGCTCGGCATTTCGCAGGCGCTGGGCTTCGGCGAACTGCCGGTGCAGCTCTCCCCGCATGAGGAGATGCAATACGCGCAGCTCTGGCACTCCATCGTCGCCTTCGCCTTCATCGCGATCATCATCGCGCATATCTATCTCGGCTCGATCGGGATGGAGGGCGCGTTCGACGCCATGGAGTCGGGCGAGGTGGACCGGCAATGGGCGAAGGAACACCATTCGCTCTGGTTCGAGGAGGAGACGGGCGAGCCGGCCCATCCCGCCCATGAGGCGCCGCCGGCGGCGGAATGACGCCGGGCGCCTGACATGCGTCTCCGGGCCTTTCTGACGGTCCTGCTGCTGCTGCCCTCGGCCGGCGCCCCGGCCGGGGATTTCTTCAAGCTGACCGGCCATGGCGGCCCGGTGCGGGGCATCGACGTCTCGCCGGACGGAAGCCGCCTGCTCACCGCGAGCTTCGACTATTCCGTGGGTCTCTGGCAGGCGGGCGCGCCGGTCTGGCTGGAGGCGCACGATGCGGCGGTGAACGCCGTGCGCTTCATCAACGCCTCGAAAGCGGTGTCGGCCGGCGACGACAACCATGTCCGGCTCTGGGACCTCGAGCGCGGCGTCTCCGAGCGCCTCGGCAGCCACAAGGCGAAGGTGGTGTCGCTCGCGCTCTCGCCGGACCGGAGTCTCGTGGCCTCCGCAAGCTGGGACGGGCGCATCGGCCTCTGGCCCGTATCGGGCGGCCAGGCCCGGTTCCTGAAAGGCCATAGCGCCGGCGTCAACGATGTCGTGTTCTCCGCCGACGGCGCGCGGCTCTACTCGGGATCGACCGACGGAACGGTCCGCGTCTGGGACGTGGCGCGCGGCATCCAGACGCGGCACATGCTGAAAGGGCGCTTCGGCATCAACACGCTGGCGCTGGACGAGGAGGCCGGCTGGCTCGCTTATGGCGGAGTGGACGGCGCGACCCGCGTTCTCGACCTGGAGAGCGCCCGCGAGATCGCCGACTTCACCCTCCAGCGCCGGCCGATCCTGGCCATGGCCTTCGATGCGGAGAGCGACAGGCTCGCGGTCGGCGACGGCGAGGGCTTCATCAAGGTCATCGACAGCCGGGGCTGGACGGTGCTCAGGGATTTTCGCGCCGCGCTCAGGGGGCCGGTCTGGGCGCTTGCGTTCTCGGCCGACGGGCAGGACATTCTCGCCGGCGGCATCGATGATGCGCTTTACAGCTGGCCGGTCGCGGCGCTGGGCTCGGGCGGGCTGATGGGCGGCAAGGAGCGCAGCTTCCTGCGCGACCCGGCGAGCATGGGCAATGGCGAACGCCAGTTCCAGCGCAAATGCTCGATCTGCCACACGCTCGGTCCCGAAGGGCTCCGGCGGGCGGGCCCGACCCTTTTCGGCATTTTCGGGCGCCCGGCGGGCGGCATTTCGGGCTATAAGTATTCGCGGACGTTGCGCGAGGCGGGGTTCGTGTGGAACGAGGACACCATCGATGCGCTGTTCGACGAGGGGCCGGCCCGGTTCGTGCCCGGCTCCAAGATGCCGATGCAGCGCATTGCCAAACCCGCCGACCGCGACGACCTGATCGCGTTCCTGAAGCACGCGACGAAGGAAGGAGGACGCCAGAGATGAGAGCCATGCTGATCGCCTTCCTGGCCATGGCCGTCATCGCCGTGGCCGCCGACCTGGCGCTCGACTATTCCGGTTTCTCCACCGCCGAGATCACCGCCGGTCCGGCTGTGCGGAATTAGCGGGGGCCGGGCATATACGGGTTTTCCCCGCTCCGCCCGTGCGTCGGAGCGGGTGACAGTTTCTTCCCTCTCTGCTAGACCCTTGCCTCATGAGTCCTGAGTTGATCGCCATTCTCGCAGTCGGCGTCGCGCTGGCCGGGCTTATCCTGCAAGGCCAAAGCGGCCTCGGCAGGCGCATGGATCGTCTGGACGGCCGCATGGATCGACTTGAAGGCCGTATGGACCGCCTGGAAACGCGCATGGACAGTCTGGACGAACGTCTGCGGGCGGTCGAAGCGGGGCTGGCGGAGGTCAGAGGCCAGCTTACCATCGTCCGGGACTATATCGCCGGCCGTAACATGAGGCCGGACGACCCTCAGACAGCCCCCGCGGAATAGTCCCGTCCTTCTACCTGTGCTTCGCCTGCTGGTCGAAGAAGGAAGCGGTCGTGGGGAGCTGGGGCAGCTGCAGCTCGAAGGCGGTGGAGCGGATGCGGCCGCTGCGCTCGCCCCGGACCATCAGGCCCTCATAGCGGTTGGGCACCGGGTTGGGCGAGCTCGGCACGGCGTCCTCCGCGCTATAGACCGAGATATGCAGCGTGCGGGGCCGGTCTGAGCGGTTGGGCGAGGACCCGTGCAGCAGCCGCGTGTGCATCAGGCAGACGGCGCCCGCGGGCCCGGTGCAGATCACCGCGGCCTTCTCCGATTCGGCGGCCACTTCGTCGGCGACCGCGCCGGTGAACGCGCCGCCGTGCCAGAGCCCGTGGATCGGGCCCCGGTGCGAGCCGGGCAGCACCTTGAGCGGGCCGTTCTCCTCCGTCACCTCGTCCACCATCAGCAGCGCGGTCACGATGTCGGCATTGCTGTGCGGGGTGAAGGGGAAGTCCTGGTGCCACTTCACCTCCGTGTGCCCGCCGGGCAGCTTGGAGTTGATCTTGGTGTGGTGCAGCTTCACGGCGGGGCCGATCAGGTCCGCCACGCAGTCGGTCATCCGGCTGTCGGCCGTCGCGCGGAAATAGGCGTCCGACACCTCGATCGGGGCGTTGACGCGCCGGAGCCCCGGCCGGTCCGCCGAATGGCCGGGCTCCAGGTCGAAGCGGGGCCGGCCGTCGGCAGTGTCGCCGTATGGCTCGCCGTGCCGGCGGCTTTCCTCCACCCAGCCGGCGAAGTCGCGCCGGAGCCCGGCCAGCAGGGAGGCGTCCACGGCGTCCTCCACCACGACATAGCCGTGTTCCCAGAAGAAGTCCCGCTCAGCGGCGTCCAGTTCGGCCATGCCCGCCTCCCGATTGCTGACGCGCAAGTGTAGGCGCTGCGCATTGCCGGCGGGAAGGCTTTCGTCTATCCCGGCATCGGGGAGAGACAGGAGAACGCATGGAAATCTGGCTGCCTGTCCTGTGCGCGCTGGCAGGCGCGGCGCTCGTCTGGTTTGCCTTCGCCGCCCCGGCCCGCAGCCGGGCCGGCAGGGCGGAGGCCGACCTTGAGAGCGAACGCAGAACCCATGCCGTGCGCCTGGAAGAGATCGGGAAGGCGCACGGCGAGGCGGAGGCGCGGTTTGCAGCGCTCGCCGCCGAAGCGCTCGGCAGGAACAGCGACTCCTTCCTGCGTCTTGTGAGCGAGCGTTTCCAGTCGCACAAGGTCGAGGCGGACAAGGACCTGAAGGCGCGCGAGGAAGCCGTCGCGGCGCTGGTCAAGCCGATCCGCGAGGAGTTGAAGAAGGTCGAGAAGCGGGCGCAGGAATTGGAGACGTCGCGCAAGGAAGCCTATGGCGGGATTACCGAGCAGGTGAAGGCCCTTATTGCAGGCCAATCGGCGTTGCGGGACGAGACCGGCCGCCTCGTGCAGGCGCTGCGCAGGCCGGCGGGGGCGGGCAGGTGGGGCGAGCGCCAACTGCGAAATGTGCTCGAAATGGCGGACATGATGGAACATGTCGATTTCGACGAGCAGGCCAGCCTGCAAGGCGAGGGCGGGACGCTCAGGCCCGACGCCGTGATACGCCTGCCCGGCGGCAAATCCATCGCGGTGGACGCCAAGGCGCCGTTGCAAGCCTATCTCGACGCCTTTGCAACGGAAGACGAGAAGAAGCGGGCCACCGACCTCGATTCGCTGGCGAAGCATGTCCGCGGCCACATCCGTTCGCTGTCATCGAAGGAATACTGGAATGCCTTGCCGGGATCGCCCGACCTTGTCGTCATGTTCATACCCGGCGATGCGTTTGTCGCTGCTGCGTTCGAGCGCGACCCGGAGCTTTTCGACGAGGCCGTGAAGAACAAGGTGCTGATCGCGACGCCGGTCACGCTGATCGCGCTGGTAAAGGCCGTAGCCTATGGATGGCAGCAGGAGAGGCTGGCCGATAACGCCCGGGCGGTCGCGGAAACCGGGCGGGAGCTGTATGAGCGCGTCAAGCGGTTCGGCGGCCGCATGGAGGATGTCGGGAAATCCCTGCGGCAGGCGGTGGACCGCTACAACAGGGGCGTCGGGACGCTGGAGCGGCAGGTGTTGCCTTCGGCGCGGAAGCTGGAGGGGCTGGGCGTCGTTCCGGCCAGCGAGGCCATTGCGCCTCTGGAGCAGCTGGAGACGGAGCCCCGGACCCTTCAGGCCCCGGAACTGGCGGAGCCGGCGGAGGAAACGGGCGACGGACGGGACCGGAGCGGCATCCGGCCGGTTTGAATACGGCCGGCGGCGTCCCCTCCGTCATGCCCGGCCCTCGGACTCGTTCCGGGAGCCGGCTATCCGGAACGGGGGGACGCGGGAGCCTTCCACCGCCTCTGCCTGCGGCGGACGGCGAGGCGGCGGCTGCGCTCCATGCGGTGGCGTTTGAGGAATTTGCGCAGGGTCGAGCCGGCAAGCCGCACGCCCTCGGCGGCCAGCGCCTCGCTCAGCGCCCGGCTGGACAGTTCGGGCCGCGCCTCCAGGATACGGACGATCCGCTCGCGCTCCGGCTCCGTCCGCGAGGAACTTCCGCCCCGCGCGTCCTCCCGCACATGCCCGCGTTCGCGAAACCGCTTCACCCAGCATCTGACGCTCGTCGCGGCCAGCCCGAACCGCGCCGCCGCCGCCCGGGGGCTCATGCCCTCCTGCAGCACCGCCGCCACCGCCCGGCCCCGCAGTTCCGCACCGACCGCCCGGCCCCGCCGGGACTCCGTCAGAGCGCCGTCCGGCCCGTCCGCCATCATCTGCTCCTTCCCGTCTTCGCCCGCCGCGGGCGAACTCGACCGAGCAAACGGCGGATTGCCGCCGTCGCGGCGCGCGCAGCTCTCCCGTTTGCCGCCCGGCCCCCGGCCGCCGGCAGTTTTCCTTGAAAATCGCGCCGGAACGGACGCCGCAATGCGCCCGATCCGATAGCCCGTCAGGTCATTCCCCCGCTCTCTTTAGCGCATCGGAATGGAACTTATATAGAACAAACGGGGATAAAGTCAAGCCGGGAAATGCCCCTGCAGCCCCTGGCCGAAGCTTTCGCCGCCCTCCGCCATATGCGCCTCTTCCTCGGCCGTGCCCGGGCGGCCGAGCACGGCGTTGCGGTGCGGGAAGCGGCCGAAGCGGGCGACGATGTCGCGGTGGCGCGTCCAGCCCTGGATGCTGCGGTCCACATAGGCCCGCCATGCCGGGTCGGCCGCCCGCCTGAGGGCCCGCAGCAGGTCGAGGCCCCGGTCCTGTTCGGCAAGCTCCTCGGAGTGGTGGAAGGGGTGGTAGAGCCAGATGCAGGCCACCGGATGCAGCGCCCGGTCCAGCCCATGCTCGATGGCATGGCGCACGATCTCGAAGGCCGGGGCGTCGCCCGCATAGGCATCCACCGTGCCACGATGGATGTTCCGCGTGAACTGGTCGAGCAGCAGGATGAGGGCGAGCGCGCCCTCCGGCGTCTCGCGCCAGCCCGTCAGCTCCGGGTCGCAGGCGCAGGCGCGCGGCACCAGGTGGCCGAAGCGCGCGCGGATTTCGTTGTCGACCTCGGGTCCGCCCCTGTACCACCAGTCGCGCCGCGCCGAGGCGCGCTCCGGGCTGTCGAGGCTGTCGGCCAGCCAGAAGGTGACGATGTCGGCGATCACAGGCGCGCTAGATGACGGGAATGCGGCCGGCGGCGATGTCGGCGGGCGAGAGGACATCCGGGTCGAGCGTGACCTGCCAGCGCTCCGTCAGGCGCACCTTCGGCGGGGCGGAGGCGGGCGCGTCCAGGACGAATCCCTCGAAGCCGGCCGCCAGCACCTCGTTGCATTTCTGCACATAGACGGGGAAGCCGCCGATATAGGGCATGAAGACGCGCGGGCGGCCCGGAATGTTCGCGCCGACATACCAACTCGAACAGGTGGAGCGCAGCGAGATCGACGCGACATCGGCGACATGCGCGACCCAGTCGGCTTCATTGCCCTCCAGCGCCTCGATGCTCCGGGCGCCGGTGTCGCGCATATGCGCGATGCAGTCCGCGATCCAGTCCGCATGTTGCTCGATGGAAGGGAGCATGTTCGCCAGCACCGACGGGCTGCCCGGGCCGGTGATGGTGAAGAAATTGGGAAAGCCGGCCACGGCGAGGCCCAGATAGTTGAGCGGGCCTGCCCGCCACTTCTCCGCGAGCGTCAACCCGCCCCGGCCGGTAATGCGGATGCGGTCGAACGAGTCGGTCATCGCCGCGAACCCGGTCGCGAAGATGGCCATGTCGGCAGGATGTTCGACGCCGTGCGCCACGATGCCGCCGGCGGTGAAGCGCTCGATGGGCCGCGTCGAGATGTCGACCAGCTTCACATGGTCCAGATTGTAGGTTTCGTAATAGCCGGTATCGACGCAGAGCCGCTTGCAGCCGAAGACATTGTCCGGGCAGAGCAGCTCGGCCGTCTCGGGGTCGTCCACCCGCTCGCGGATCTTCCCGCGCGCGAAATCGGCGGCCGTGTCGTTCGCCGCCTTGTCGAACAGCAGGTCGCCGAAGGCGCCGAGGAAGGGCAGCCCGCCGCGCGCCCAGAACTCGTCATATTGCCGGCGGCGCTCCTCCGGCGTCGAATCGAGAGCCGGGCGGGTGTTGTAGGGGAAGTAGGTGCCGGTCGGGCGGGAGCGGGCCCTGGCGCGGAAAGCGGGATAGCCGGCCTTGAACGCACGCACGCGTTCCGGGTCCAGCGGGGCGTTCCAGGCGGGCACGGCATAGTTGGGCGTGCGCTGGAAGACGGTGAGCGCCGCCGCCTTCGGGGCCATGACCGGGATCGACTGGATCGCCGAGGAGCCCGTGCCGATGACCGCGACGCGCTTGCCGGTGAAGTCCACCGGCTCATGCGGCCACTCGCCGGTATGCAGCACCTCGCCCTCGAAGCCGTCCAGACCGTCGAAATGGGGCCGGTTTGCAGCCGAGAGGCACCCCACCGCCATGATGCAGAACTGCGCCGAGCAGCTCCCGCCCCGGTCCGTCTCGACATGCCAGCGCTTCGCGGCCTCGTCGAAAGCGAGCGCCGTCACCCTCGTGTCGAAGCACATGTCCCGGCGGAGGTCGAACCGGTCCGCCACATGCCTGGCATAGGACAGGATTTCCGGCTGCGGGGCGTATTTCTCGGTCCACTCCCATTCCTGGTCGAGTTCTTCGGAGAAGGAATAGGAGTATTGCAGGCTCTCGATGTCGCAGCGCGCGCCGGGATAGCGGTTCCAGTACCAGGTGCCGCCGACATCGCCGCCCGCCTCGAAGACCCGCGCCGAAAAGCCGAGCTTGCGCAGGCAGTGCAGCATGTACATGCCGGCAAAGCCCGCTCCGACGATTGCGGCGTCGAAGCGTTCCGGGCGGCTTTCGCCGGTCGGGACAGCGGTGACTGTCATGGGGAGCGCGGCATCTCGGGACCGGGAATGTGGTGCGCCTGTCTATTCCGAATCATGCGGCCTTTGCAACGCTCGGCCGGGTTCTTTCTGTCTGCGTTGGATGGACGGCGGCGCTCGCGGCAGGGTTGCAGGGGGCGCTGTCGCCCTGTAATGCGCAGCCACGAATGCCGCCTTTTCGGGGGAGAGGCCATGACCGGCGTCGAGACCATCGATCCTGCAATCGTGGAAGCGGGCAAGCGCGCGGCCGAGGCCTCGCCCCCGCTCGATCTGAAGGCTCTGGTCGATGCGCCCGCGGAAGATATTCGCGCCGCCTATGACGCCTCCTCGGTTTACTGGAACGCCAATCCGCCGCCGCTCGCCTCCGTCGTCAATCTGGCGCTCGCCGGGCCGCACGGCGAACTCCGGGTCCGGGTCTATCGGCCCCGCGACGATGCCGCGCTGCCGGGGCTGCTTTACCTGCATGGCGGCGGCTTCATGCTGGGCAGCGTCGAGTCTCACGATACGCTCTGCCGCCTGCTGGCGAAGGAAGCCGGTGCGGCGGTGGTTTCCGTCGATTACCGCCTCGCCCCGGAGCACCGCTTCCCGGTGCCGGTCGAGGAATGCATCTTCGCCTGCGACTGGTTGGCGGAGCATGGCGCGGAGATCGGGGTGGACGCCGCGCGGCTCGCGGTCGGGGGCGACTCGGCCGGCGCCAATCTGGCGCTCGCCGTGCTGGACCGGCGGCGCAGGGCGCTCGGCACCGCGCTGCTGCTCTACGGCTGCTACGGCCATATGCCGGAATACGGCTACGAGCCCGGCCCGGCCGCCGCGGCTTACGGGGACGGGCGCTACGGCCTCGGCCTCGCCATCATGCGCCGCTTCTATGCCGACTATCTCGGCAGGGAGGAGGACGGGCGCGACCCGCTGTTCTGCTCCCTGAACATCGATTTCCGCGACCTGCCGCCGGTGCTGCTGACGGCGGCGGCGCTGGACCCGCTGCGCGACGATGCCGAAGCGCTGGGCCTGAAGCTGGCCGCCGCCCATGTGCCGCACCGCTATATCCTCTATCCTGGCGCGCCGCACGGTTTCCTGAAAATGGCTCCGGAAGTGGAGGTCGCGGCGCGCGCCGTCCGGGATGCCGCCGGCCACCTGCGGGAACACTGGGGCGTGTAGGCCCGCCGGCCCCGGCACGGGCCGGGCCGTCAATGATGCACGAAGACAGGCGCCGGGCAGTCGTGCAGCAGGCGGCGGGTGGCGGAGCCGACCAGGATATTGTGGACGAGGTTGTGGTGGCCGAAGGCGCCCATGACGAGCATGCCGGCGTTCATGGACTCCACATGCGAGAGGATGGCGTCGGCCGGATTGCCGCGCGCCGCGATCCCGTGCGCCTCAGCCTCGAAGCCGTGCGAGCGGAACAGGCCGGCGCCCTTGGCGGCGGTTTCCTGGGCGGCGGCGCGGTTCGCGGCAATGCTGACGACATGGGCTTCCTGCCCCTTCGCCAGCCCGAGCAGAATGTACATGTGCATGGCGCGGGAGGATTCCCGGCTGCCGTCGAAGGCCACCACGACCCGGTTGCCCGACAGCGGCGCGGGCGGCACCATCACGACCGGCCGCGGATTGTCGTGCAGCAGGCGCTGGACGACCGTGGCGATGTCGTGGTTCTCGACGCCGTGGAAGTTGGTCTCGCGCCCGATCACGATGAGGTCGTGCCGGTCCGCCTCCGCCTCGATCAGCTTGTGCGGGACGCCCTCGGCCTCGATGGCCCCGTATGCGGCGCCGGCGGCCGCGCAGGCCGCTTCGAACTCCTTCAACCGTGCCTCAAGCCGTTCGCGCGCAGCCTTCACCAGCGTTTCGTCGCGATGCTCCTTGTAGGCGCCGGCGCCCATCGGCCGCGCCATGGGCGCCGTGAAGAACGGCGTGTCGAGCACGCCGATCCCGACAAGCCGCGAGCCGTAATTGCCGGCAATGGCCAGCGCCAGCTTCTCCGCTTCCACGCTGGACGGGGACGCATCCACCGCCACCACTATGCTCTTGAGCATGATGCACCCACCCCCTTGGCTGCTGCCTCGATTGTAGCCCCGGCCGGGGCCGGGGTTAACCTTCCCGGCGGTGCGCCTCGACGAGCTCCGCCATCGAGCCGAAATGGAAATCGACCTGCACCTCCGAGGGCGGCGGCATGGTGGCGCCCCAGCCGGGCCTGCCCTTGCGCCGGTCGATCCAGCAGGTCGCGAACCCGGCGGCGGCGGCGGGCGCATGGTCGTGGAAGAGCGACTGGGCCGTGTGAAGGACGCGCGCCTTCGCAATGCCGCGCGCCTCGAGGCCGGCGGTCAGCGCGTCGAAGTTAGCCGGGGCCGGCTTGTAGGAGCCGATGTCCTGGGCCGTGAAGACGGCGTCGAAGCGTGTTCGGAGGCGTTCGGCGGAGGCGGCGAAGCTCTCCCGGTCCACATTGGAAAGGACGATGAGCTCGTAATGTCGGCCCAGATAGTCCAGCGCCTCGGAGCTGTCGGGGAATGCGGGCCAGTCCGGGACGGAGCGACCGAATGCGACCGCGTCAGCCTCGACGGGCGCGCGTCCGAAGTCCGCGCCCATTCCCATGAACGCCCGCGCGAGCACCTCCGGATAGGGCAGGCCCGGCGTCTCGGCCTGCTGCCGGGACTCGTTGGCAGCGAAGTATTCCAGCACGGCCCCGTCTTCGGCCTCGACGCCTTCCCGTTCGGCCCAGGGGCGCCATGCGGCGAGAATGCCCGCTTCCCAGTCGATCAGCGTGCCGTAGCAGTCGAAGCTGAGCGCGTCGAAATCCCGGAGCTTCATGCGCGCACCAGCACGGTTTCGACCAGGCGCGACCAGTATGTGGCGCCCCAGGGCAGGGCGTCGTCGTTGAAGTCGTAATGCGGATTGTGGACGACCACGCCGCCATGCTCGCCTTCGGCGCCGTTGCCGATGCGGACATAGGCGCCCGGCTTCGCATTGAGCATGAAGGAGAAGTCTTCCGAGCCCATGCCGGGCGGCGCGTCCGTGCTCACATTGCCCGCGCCGAACACGTCCGCCGCCACGGCCGCGGCGAGATCAACATGCTCGGCGTCGTTGACGGTCGGCGGGTAGCGGCGCTCGTAGCGCACCGAGACCGCGGCCCCGAAGGCCTCCGCGATGCTGTCGCAGATGCGCCGCATGCGCGCCTCGGTCAGGTCCTGCACCTCCGGCTTGAAGGCGCGCACCGTGCCGCGCAGCACGACTTTCTGGGGAATCACGTTCCAGGTGTCGCCGCCATGGACCTGGGTGATGGTGAGCACGACCGAGTCGATGGCGTTGACCGACCGGCTGGCGATGGTCTGGAGCGCGGTGACGATCTGGGCCTGTATGACGACGGTATCGACGCCCTGGTGCGGCCGGGCGGCATGGGTGCCGTAGCCGTCGATCTCGATCTCGAAAATGTCGAAGCCAGCCATGGCCGGCCCGGCCCGGGTGGTGAAGCGCCCGACCGGCACGCCGGGCGAGTTGTGCATGCCGTAAACCGCGTCCGCCGGGAAGCGCTCGAACAGGCCGTCCTCCACCATGGCGCGGCCGCCGCCCTCATTTTCCTCCGCCGGCTGGAAGACGAAATAGACCGTGCCGTCGAAATTGCGCGTCTCGGCAAGGTATTTCGCGGCGCCCAGCAGCATGGTCGTATGCCCGTCATGGCCGCAGGCATGCATCTTGCCGGGATTACGGGACTTGTAGTCGAAGTCGTTCGCCTCCTCGATGTCGAGCGCGTCCATGTCGGCGCGGATGGCGATGGAGCGCTGGCTGCCGCCTTGTCCGCGCAGCACGGCGACGACGCCGGTCTTCGCGATGCCCGTGTGGACGGCGTCCACGCCGAACTCCTTCAGCTTGTCCGCGACGAAGGCGGAGGTGCGCACCTCCTCGAACGCCGTTTCCGGATACATGTGGAGCTCGCGCCGCCACGCGGTCATTTCCTCGTGGAACTCGGCTATGCGGTTGACGATGGGCATTGCCTGCTCTGCCTTGCCGTATCTGCGGGATCGGTCGCCGTTTTCGCCCGACGCCGCCCGGCGGGTCAAGCGACGCGGTTGGTGATGTCTCCGCGGGCCCAGGCTTCGAGCCCCGAGACGAGGCCCTCGATAAGCGCTGCCATGGCGGCTTCGCTCGCCCAGGCCACATGCGGGGTCACGATGAAATTGGGCCGCCCGGCAAGCGCGGGCAGCGGATGGCCTTCCGGCGGCGGCTCGGCGGTCGCCACGTCGAAAGCCGCGCCCCGGATCGTCCCCCGGTCGAGCGCCTCGGCCAGCGCGGCCTCGTCCACGATGCCGCCCCGCGCCGTGTTGACGAGGAAGGGCCGGCGGCGCATCGCGGCGAATTCCGCCCGGCCGATCAGCCCGCGGGTCTCCTCGTTGAGCGGGCAGTGGATGGAGATGGCGTCGGCGGTCTCCAGCATCTCTCCGAAAGCGATGCGGCCGGGGCAGGGCGCTGCGCCTTTGCGCGCGGCGACGACCGGCTCCATGCCGAGGGCCGCGGCCTTCCTCGCGACCGCGGAGCCGATAACGCCTGCGCCGACAATGCCGAGCCGCCGCCCGGCAAGGTCCAGGATCGGGTAGTCGAACAGGCAGAACTGGCGCGCCTTCGCCCAGCGCCCCTCGGCCACGGCGCGGTCATAGGCGGGCACGGCGCGCGCGAGCGCAAGCAGCAGGGCGAGCGCATGTTCGGCCACGCTGTCGGCGGCATAGCCGGTGACATTGGTGACCGGCACGCCCGCGGCGCGCGCCGCTTCCTTGTCCACGCAGTCGGTGCCGGTGGCCGAAACCGCGACGAGCTCCAGCGTCGGCGCGGCTTCGAACACGGAGGCGTCGATGCGGCATTTGTTCGTCACCGCGACATGGGCGCCCCGAAGCCGGTCCGCCGCCCGGTCGGGATGCGTCTCGTCGAACTCCACCCACTCATGCGGGAAGCCGGGGCGGCGGATCGGCACGCCCGGCGGAAAGGAGTTGCGCTCCAGAAAGACGATCCGCTTCATGGTCCTGTCGCCTCCATTGTCGCACGGCTCTCGAATTCTTGCGGGCGCGCATTAAATCATGCGATGCAGGATGAGCGGGAGGGGATCGATGCGGGCGGCGTGGTACCAGCGCAAGGGACCGGCGCGGGAGGTGCTGGAAGTCGGAGAGATGCCGACGCCGGAGGCGGGGCCGGGCGAGGTTCGCGTGCGGCTGGCGGCGTCGGGCGTCAACCCGGCGGACGTGAAGTTGCGCGCGGGCGCGAGCGACTACGGCTTCCAGTTCCCGCGCGTGATCCCCAACAGCGACGGCGCCGGCACGGTGGACCAGGTCGGCGCAGGGGTAGACCCGGCCTGGGTCGGCCGGAGGGTGTGGCTCTATAACGGCCAGCGGCTCGGCCGGGCGTTCGGCACGGCGGCGGAATATATCGCGCTCGACGCCGGGCTCGTCCATGCGCTTCCCGACGAACTCGGATTCGCGGAAGGGGCGACGCTCGGCATTCCCGCCATGACGGCGCATCGCTGCGTCTTCCAGGACGGGTCGGTCGCGGGCCAAACCGTGCTTGTCACGGGAGGAGCCGGCGCGGTCGGCCACTATGCCGTGCAGCTGGCCAAATGGGGCGGCGCGCGCGTGCTGGCGACGGTGAGCGGCGAGGCCAAGGCGGCGCATGCACTCGCCGGCGGGGCCGACGCCGTGATCAATTACCGGAATGAGGATGTCGTCGCGCGGGTTCGGGAGTTCACGGGCGGCGAGGGGGTGGACCGCATCGTCGAGGTCGATTTCGGCGGCAATCTCGCCGTCGCGATAGGGGCATTGAAACGCAACGGGGCCGTCGCAATCTATGCCAGCGACGGCGACAGGAAACCTGAGATCGATGTGCGCGCCCTGATGGGCCTGAACGCCACCCTGCATTTCGTGGTGCTGAACAGCATCCCGCCCGAGGCCCGCCGGCAGGCGCAACGCGACGTGACGCGCTGGGCGGCGGGCGAGGGGCGGTTGTTCCCGGTCGCGGCGCGGTTTCCCCTCGATGACATCGTCGCCGCGCATGAACTGGTGGAAAGCCTCGACAAGCTCGGCACGGTGGTCGTCGAGCCATGACCGAACGGGGATCGCTTATGGACCTGCCCTGCACACTGGCCGAACTGCCGGCCGCGCATCCGGGCGACAGGGTCGCGCTGGCCGCGCCCGGCCGCACGTCCCTGACCTTCGGCGCGCTCGGGAAGCTGGCTGACGAAACCATCGCTTCGCTCAACGCCTTCGGGATCGGCCGGAACGACAGGGTCGCGGTGGTGCTGCCCAACGGTCCGGAAATGGCGGCGGCGTTCCTGGCCATCGGCGCCGGGGCCACGGTCGCGCCGCTCAATCCGGCCTACCGGGAGGACGAGTTCCACTTCTACCTGGAAGACCTTTCTGCGAAGGCGCTGGTCGTGTCCGGGGACGAGAGCGGGCCTTCGGTGGACGCCGCGGCCCGCCTGGGCATTCCCCTGCTCCGCCTCATCGCCGGGGAAGAGCGGCCTGCCGGCGGCTTTTCTCTGCTGGCGGAGGGCGCGGGACCGGAGAGCACCTCGGTGAAGGGGTATGCGGGCGCCGCCGACACCGCGCTCGTGCTGCACACCTCCGGCACGACTTCGCGGCCGAAGATCGTGCCGCTCAGCCAGGCCAATGTCTGCGCCTCGGCCGGCCATATCGCAGAGACGCTCCGCCTTGAGCCGGCGGACCGGGGCATGAACATCATGCCGCTCTTCCACATCCACGGGCTGATCGCCAATGTGCTGGCGCCGATGCGCGCCGGCTGCTCCGTCTATTGCACGCCGGGTTTCGACGCCTTCAGGGTGTTCGACTGGTTCGCCGACGCCGCGCCGACCTGGTATTCCGCCGTGCCGACCATGCACCAGGCGATCCTGGCGCGGGCAAGGCGCAACACGGAGGTCGTCGATGCCCTGCAGTTGCGGTTCGTGCGCTCCTCCTCGTCCTCGCTGCCGCCGCAGGTGATGCGGGAGCTGGAAACGCTCTTCCGCTGCCCGGTGATCGAGAGCTACGGCATGACCGAGGCTGCGCACCAGATGGCAAGCAACCCGCTGCCGCCGGCGGAGCGCCGGGCCGGCTCCGTCGGCGTGGCGGCCGGGCCCGAGATCGCCGTCATGGACGACGCCGGCCGCCTGCTGGCGGCGGGCGAGACCGGAGAGGTGGTCATCCGGGGCCCGAATGTCATGGCCGCATACGAGAACAATCCCGAGGCCAATGAGAGCGCCTTTGCGCACGGCTGGTTCCGGACTGGCGATCAGGGCGTGATGGACGCGGCCGGCTACCTGACGATCACCGGCAGGCTGAAGGAGATCATCAACCGGGGCGGCGAGAAGATTTCCCCGCGCGAGGTGGACGAGGCGCTGATGGACCATGCCGCGGTCCAGCAGGTCGTGACCTTCGCGCTGCCGCACCGGACCCTGGGAGAGGAAGTGGCCGCCGCCATCGTGCTGGCGGAAGGGGCGGAAGCGAGCGACAGCGAGCTCAAGGCGTTCGCCGGCGCGCGGCTCGCCGACTTCAAGGTGCCGCGCCGGATCGTCTTCGTGGACGAGATTCCCAAGGGCGCGACAGGCAAGCTCCAGCGCATCGGGCTCGCCGGGAAACTCGGCCTCGCTCCGTGAAGATCGCGATCTTCGGGGCGGGTGCGATCGGGTGCCACCTGGCCGCCCTGCTTGCCCGGCAGGGTGAGGCCGAGGTCAGCCTGGTCGCGCGTGGGCCCCATCTTGCTGCCTTGCAGGCGAACGGGCTGCGCTTCGTCTCCGACGAGGAGGACTTCACGCTGCCGGTCGCGGCCAGCGACGACCCGGCGGCGTTCGGCGTCCAGGATTTCGTGATCGTGACGCTCAAGGCGCACCAGTCGCCCGGGGCAGTGGAGGCGATGCGCCCGCTGCTCGGGCCCGGCACGGCGGTCGTCACCGCGATGAACGGCGTCCCCTGGTGGTATTTCCACGGTATCGGGACGGGCTTTGCTTCGGGGCCGGTGGAAGCGGTCGATCCGGGCGGCGCGCAATGGCGGGGGCTCGGGCCGGAGCGCGCCATCGGCTGCGTCGTCTATCCGGCTACGGAGATCGTCGAGCCCGGCGTCTGCCGGCATATCGACGGCAACAGCTACACGCTCGGAGAGCCCGACGGAACGCGCAGCGAGCGGGCCTCGGCTTTGTCCCGGCTGCTCATCGCGGCAGGCTTCCGCGCGCCCGTCCGGCCCCGCATCCGCGACGAGATCTGGGTGAAGCTCTGGGGCAATCTCTGCTTCAACCCGATCTCGGCGCTCACCCATGCGACGCTCGCCGAAATCGGCTCGGACGGTGAGGTGCGCCGGCTCGTCGAAGCGATGATGCGAGAGGGGCAGGCGGTCGGCGAGGCGCTGGGCGTGCGCTTCCGCATCCCGCTGGAGCGGCGGCTTGAGGGCGCGGTCGCGGTCGGCGCGCACAAGACCTCGATGCTGCAGGACCTGGAGCGCGGCCGGCCGATGGAAATCGATGCGCTGGTGGGCGCGGTCAGCGAGCTGGGGCGGCGCGCCGGCGTCGCGACGCCGGCCATCGACACCGTGCTGGCGCTCATCCGCCTGCGCGCGCGCATGGCGGGCACCTATCCGCTATAAACCGCCGCACCACCGGCGGAAGGGGGAATCATGTCCGAGGTCGTCCATTTCACCAGGCAGGGCCCGGTTGGCGTCATCACGGTGGACTATCCGCCGGTGAACGCGCTGGGGCCGGGCGTGCGCGAGGGCATACTGGAAGCGGTGGACCGCGGCGTCGCCGACCCGGAGGTGCACGCCATGGTGCTGATCGGCGCCGGGCGGTCCTTCATCGCCGGGGCCGACATTCGCGGTTTCGGCAAGGGGCGCCCGACGGTCGCCCGGCGCACCCACGACGTGCTGGAAGCGAGCCCGAAGCCGGTCGTGGCCGCCATTCACGGCTATGCGCTCGGCGGCGGCCTGGAGAATGCGCTCGGCTGCCACTACCGCATTGCGGTGCCGGGCGCGAAGGTGGGCCTGCCCGAAGTCCTGATCGGCATTCTGCCGGGCGGCGGCGGCACGCAGCGCCTGCCGCGCCTGATCGGTCCGGAAGCGGCGCTGGAGATGATCGTCTCCGGCCGCCATGTGCCCGCGTCGGAGGCCCTGGAACTCGGCATTCTCGACGAGCTGGTGGAAGGCGGGGAACTGCGCGACGCGGCTGTCGCCTTTGCCATGCGGGTGATGAACGAGCCGGTCCTGCCCCGGATTTCGGAACGCGAGATACCGGACCACGATCCCGGCATCTTCGAGGCGATGCGCCGGAAGATCGCCCGGCGCGCGCGCAACCAGAAGGCCCCCTGGCACTGCATCCGCTGCGTGGAGATAGCCTGTTCCACGCCCTTCGAGGAAGGCATCAGGCAGGAGCGTGCGCTGTTCGAGGAGCTGGAGAACTCCGAGGAGGCCAAGGCGCTGCGCTATGCCTTCTTCAGCGAGCGCGAAGCCCGGCGCGCGCCGGATGTGCCGCGCGGGACGCCGGCCCGCCCGGTGGAGGCGGCCGCAGTGGTCGGCGCCGGAACCATGGGCGGCGGGATCGCCATGACCTGCGCCGATGCCGGCCTGCCGGTGAAGATCATGGACAAGGACCCGGAGACGCTCGCGCGGGGCATGGAGCGCATCGGGAAGACCTATGCGGCGAGCGTCGAGCGGGGCTCGCTCGATGCAGCCGGCATGGAGGCGCGACTTGCGCTCATCGAGCCGGTCGATTCCTACGACGCCATTGCGGGCGCCGATGTCGTGATCGAGGCGGTGTTCGAGGAAATCGGCATCAAGCGGGAGGTCTTCGAGACATTGGACCGGGTGATGAAGCCCGGCGCGCTGCTGCTCACCAACACCTCCGCGCTCGATATCGACGAAATCGCGGCCGCGACGGGGCGGCCGGAAGATGTGGCCGGCGCGCATTTCTTCAGCCCGGCCAATGTGATGAAGCTGCTGGAGATCGTGCGCGGCGAGCGGACCTCCGAGGAGGTTCTGGCCTCTGTCCAGGCGCTGGCCGGAAGGCTCGGCAAGGTGGGCGTCGTCTGCGGCAATTGCGATGGATTCGTCGCGAACCGCTCGCGCGCGCCCTTCAATACCGAGATGGTCCTGCTGCTGGAGGAAGGGGCGCTGCCGGAGCAGGTGGACCGGGCGATGGTGGAATTCGGCTATCCGATGGGGCCGTTCACGGTCGGCGACCTCGCCGGGCTCGACATCGGCTATGCGGGGCGCAAGCGCAGGGAGGCCGCGGACCCGTCCGCCCGTCCGCTGCCCATCGCCGATGCCCTGGTCGAGTCCGGCCGCCTCGGCATGAAGACCGGCGCCGGCTGGTATCGCTACGAGCCGGGCAGCCGCACGCCGCATCCGGACCCGGAAGTGGCGGCGCTGATCCGGCAGGTCTCGGGCGAATCGGGCGTTGAGCAACGGACATTCGACGACGAGGAAATCGTGCAGCGCCTGCTTTTTTCCTCGGTCAACGAAGCCTGCCGGATCATCGAGGAGGGCATAGCCCGGCGCGCCGTGGAGGTGGATACGATGTGGCTCTGCGGATTCGGCTTCCCGCGCTATCGTGGCGGGCTCATGTACTGGGCCGACACCGTGGGCGTGCGCGAGGTCTATGGCAGGATCGCTGCATGGCACCAGCGCTACGGAGAACGTTGGGCGCCGGCGCCCCTACTGCGGCGTCTCGCGGAGAGCGGTGTACCGCTGAGAGAAGCTGTGACGAACAGGTGATTAAAGTTTGCGAATCGGTCATAAGTCTCTACTATAGCGAGTGGCCGAGTCGATGGGCCGCCCGCTAATTCGAGAAACGCCAATCGCGAGGAAATAACATGCTGTCACGGATCACTGCCTATGTTGTGGTCGGGGCCGCTGCGCTTGCGCTCGGGGGATGCGCATCAAGCCTGAAAGATGCGCAGATGGCCGAGGCGACCGGGTCCGACTTCCAGATGGGTCTGATCGAGGGCTACAAGAAGCTTGCAGACATGGAAGCCGCCGAAGCGGACTGGCAGGACGCCCGCGTCTTTGCTGATCGCGTGCTGGCGGTTGCGGGCGGCGCCGACGTCATGCCTGAGCAGCCGTCTGCGCGCGCGCTGCCGGCCGACGCCAAGCTGGAAGTGGAGATCGCCCAGGCGCGGCTCGAGACCATCCTGGACGACGGCGGGCGCGAGAAGGCCGGAAAGGCTGCGGCCATGGCTCAGGTCGGATTCGACTGCTGGCTGCAGGAGCTGGAGGAGAACTTCCAGCCCGGCGATATTGCGAACTGCAAGGCGATGTTCGAGGAAGGCGCGAGTGCCGCGGAAGCGGCGCTGAAGCCGAAACCGAAGCCCAAGCCCAAGCCCAAGCCCAAGCCCGTCGACATGGGACCGTGGGAGATCTATTTCGACTGGAACAGCACGGCGATTACCGGCGCTGCCCAGCAGGAGATCAACAAGGCCTACACGTCGTTCCGCAAGGTCAAGGGCTCGACGCTTGGCGTCTCCGGCCATGCCGATACCAGCGGCACGAAGGGCAATAACATGAAGGTCTCCGAGATGAGGGCCAAGGTCGTCTATGAGGTCTTCACGCTGGATCTGCTGGTGCCTGAGGATCGCATCAGCATGTCGGCAACCGGCGAGGAGGACCTTGCGATCAAGACCCCGGACAACACCCGCGAGGTGCTGAACCGCCGGGTTGTGGTCACCCTCTCCAAGTAGTCTGGGGCGAGAGCCCGACAACCCAAGCGAACGCCCCGCCGAAAACGGCGGGGCGTTCTGCAATTCAGGACTACAGAATCGTCCCCTCCCGGCGGAGGCGGGCGATTCTTTCGGGCGGGTAGCCCAACAGTTCGGCAAGGCAGCCCTCGGTGTGCTCTCCGAGCAGCGGCGCGCCGGCCGGTGTGCGGACCGGCGTCCCGGAAAGGGCGACCGGCGACCGCACGGCTTGCACCTTTCCAAGGGCGCTGTGGGTCTGTGTCGCAACCATGCTGCGCAGCGCCATCTCTTCGGATGCGAAGGCCTCCGGGACGCTGCGCACCGGTCCGCCGGGAATGCCTGCGGCCCGCATGCGCGCGATCCAGCCGTCCCGCGTATCGGCTTTCAGGATGGCGTTCATCGCCGCGGTCAGCGCCTCGCGGTTCTCCATGCGCGCGGCGTTGGTGGCGAAGGCGGGATCGTCCGCGAGTTCGGGGCGGCGGAAGACCTCTCCGGCCAGGCGGCGGAACAGCCGGTCGGTCGTCACCGTAATCATCACCGGCCCGTCCGCGGCCTCGAACAGGCCGGCCGGCATGGCGACCAGGTTGGAATTGCCGGGCCGGCCGATATCCACCCCGCCTTCGAGCCAGGCGGTCGCGGCATGGGAGGTCATGGCGACGGCGGTGTCGAACAGCGGCACGTCGATGCACTGGCCCCGGCCGGTGCGCCCGCGCGCGACCAGGGCCGCCAGCACCGCCTGGGCCGCATACATGCCGGCCATGATGTCCACCAGCGAGACGCCGGTGCGCATGGGCGGTCCGTCGGGCTCGCCCGTCAGCGACATGAAGCCGCTCTCGCCCTGCGCCACGGGGTCGTAGCCGGGCCTGTCCGCGAGCGCGCCGCTGCGTCCGTAGCCCGAGATGGAGCAATAGACGAGGCCCGGATTTTCCGCCGCCAGCTCTTCGTAGCCAAGGCCCCGCCGGTCGAGCGCGCCTGTGCGGGCGTTCTCCAGCAGCACGTCGGAAATACGCGCGAGCCCGCGCACGATCTCGGCGCCCTCCGGACGGGTGATGTCGACGGCGATGCTCTTCTTGTTGCGGTTGACGGTCAGGAAATAGGTCGAATGGCCGTCCCGGGCGGGAGAGAGGAAGCTGCGCGTGTCGTCGCCGCCGGCCGGGTTCTCGACCTTGAGCACCTCCGCGCCGAGGTCGGCGAGCTGCATCGCGCACCAGGGACCGGAGAGCACGCGGGTGAGATCGACGACGCGAATGCCTTCGAGAGCGGTCAAGAGGGCCGGTCCTTTCTGCCTGCGGATACGGGCCGGGAAGTCAGGAATAGGCCCAGGCGAGCAGCAGCCCGCCGAGCAGGAGGCGATAGACGACGAAGGGCGTGAAGCTCGCGCGGGCGAGCCAGCGCATCATGGCGGCAATCGCCGCAAGCGCGGCCAGGAAGGCCAGGAGGGCGGCAAGCCCGGCGGCCGCCGCGATGGACGGATCGCCCATGCGGGCGAGGTCCCGCGCGGTCCACAACCCGGCGCCCAGAATGACCGGGATCGAGAGCAGGAGGGAGAAGCGCGCCGCCTCCGCCCGCTCGAAGCCCAGCGCCAGCGCGGCCGTCATGGTGATGCCCGAGCGGCTGACACCGGGCGCCAGCGCCAGGACCTGCGCCATGCCGATGGCGAGCGCTTGGGGCAGGCGCAGCGAATCGAGCCGTTTCGTGCGCCGGCCCCGGCGGTCGGCGGCCCAGAGGACAAGGCCGAACAGAAGCGTGGCCCAGGCGATGACCTCGACGCTGCGGAGGTCCGCTGCGACCGTGTCCTTGAGGAGCGCGCCCGCGACTGCAACCGGAACCGCTGCCGCCGCCACCTGCCAGCCGAGCGCCCAGCCCTCGGGCCGCGGTCCGGCGAGGCCGGCGAGGCCCGCGGCGGCCAGCCGGGCGATGTCGCGGCGGAAATAGACCAGCACCGCGCCGAGCGTGCCGAGATGCACGGCGACATCGAGAACGAGCGCGGCGGCCTCCTCCGGACGGTGTTCTCCGAAGGCGGCGTGGACGAGCACCAGATGCGCCGAGGAGCTGACCGGCAGGAATTCGGTTATGCCCTGGACGAGTGCGAGAAGGACGATGAGATATAGCGGCAAGGGCGATCCGGGTCCCCAGGAGGCCGTGAGGATATAGCACCGCCCGGAGGTTCCGGGTTAAACTGCGGGACCGATTCCGGTGGCGTATATGACGACCCTGCTTCATCTGCCGCTTTCGCCCTATTGCCGCAAGGTTCGTGTCGTACTGGGTGAACTCAAGGTCCCGTTTGCGCTCGAGGAAGAACCGGTCTGGGAGCGGCGCGAGGCGTTTGTCGCGCTCAATCCGGCGGGGACGGTGCCGGTGCTGCTGCTGGAAGACGGCCGCGCGCTGGCGGAGAGCCAGGCCATCGTCGAATATCTGGAGGAGACGGCGGAAGCCCCGGCGCTGCTGGATGCGGGACCCCTGGCGAGGGCGGAAATCCGCCGCCTCACCCTCTGGTTCGACGCCAAATTCGCGTCCGAGGTGACGGACTACCTCTACCGCGAGCGCATCATGAAGCGCCTGGCGGGGCACGGGCCGCCGAACTCCGAATTCGTGCGCGCCGGCGTGCTCAATCTCGAGCAGCATCTGCGCTATATCGACATGCTGCTGTCGGAGCGCCACTGGCTGGCGGGCGACCATTTCTCGCTGGCCGATGTCGCGGCCGGCGCGCATCTTTCGTCACTCGACTATATGGGCGCGGTTTCCTGGGCCGAGCATCCGACGGCGCAGGAGTGGTATGCGCGGTTCAAGTCGCGCCCGTCGGTCCGGCCCCTGCTGTCGGACCGGGTGCCGGGCTGGCGGCCGGCCCCCCATTACGCCGACCTCGACTTCTGAGCCGGTGAGGCTCTTCGTCCACGGGCTCGGCTATTCGGCGGAGCGGCTGGCGCTCCGGCTGGCGTCGGAAGGCTGGGAGGTCGCGGGCACGACGCGCGACGCGGAGAAGATGGAGCGGTTCGCCGCGCGGGGCTGGAACCGCTTTGCGCGCCCGGAGGCGACGCATCTCCTCGTCTCCGCGCCGCCGGGCGAGGAGGGCGACCCCTTCGTGCCGGGCTTCGAGGCGCCTCCCGAGCTCGTCTGGGCGGGTTACCTCTCGACCACCGGCGTTTACGGGGACCGGGGCGGCGGCTGGGTCGATGAGGAAAGCGCGTTGCAGCCGACGGGCGGGCGGGGCCGCCGGCGGGTGCAGGCGGAGGCCGCCTGGGCTGCGCTGGGCCTGCCGCTGCATGTCTTCCGAATCGCAGGCATTTACGGGCCCGGCCGCAACGCGCTTGCGGCGGCGAGGGCCGGGCGCGCGCGGCGCATCGTCAAGCCGGGCCAGGTGTTTTCCCGCATCCATGTCGATGACATTGCGGCGGTGCTGGCGGCCTCCATCGCGCGGCCCAATCCCGGCCGCGCCTACAACCTCGCCGACGACAGGCCGGCCCCGCCCGCCGAGGTGACGGAGTTCGCCTGCTGCCTGCTGGACCTGCCCCCGCCCCCTGCCGAGCCGTTCGAGACCGCGGACCTCTCGCCGATGGCCGCCAGCTTCTACCGCGACAGCAAGCGCGTCTCCAACGCCCGCATCAAGGCCGAACTCGGCGTCCGCCTCCAGTATCCGAGCTACCGGGAGGGGCTGAGGGCGCTGCATGAGGCGGGGGAGGGGAGAGACGGATGACTTGTGCATGGTCATCGCAGGCATCTCAGGACAGTACCGGTCGGCAATTTGCGCGGGCCGCGGCGAACGGCTGAAGGAACTCCCTTGGGCCCGTTCCTGCACGGCCGGAACGGGAACGCGAACTGTTCGGCCCCGGGGGCGGGTGTTACAGTTTGCCCGGACGCCTTCAACCCCGCCGCAGCAGGGAGACCGCCCGCCATGCCCGATTTCGCCAACGCCCCGGACCTCGACAAGGCGCGGGCCGACGCCAGGGACCATTTCTGGCCGCATTCGCGCCCGGCGGGGAATGTCGAGGGCAAGACCGGCCTTCAGGTCGTCACCCATGGCAAGGGCGTGTGGGTGATCGACGGCGAGGGCGAGCGCTGGTTCGACACCATGTCGGGCCTCTGGCTGGTGAATATCGGCCACGGCCGGCAGGAGATCGCCGATGCGGTCTATCGCCAGATGCTGGAGCTCGCCTTCTCGCCGGGCGACACGGTGAGCCCGGCGACGGCGGAGCTTTCCGGCCGGCTGGCCCGACTCAGCCAGGACGAGGCGGCGCGGGTCTATTTCGTGTCCGGCGGCTCGGAGGCGAACGAGACGGCGCTCAAGCTCGCCAAGAACTACCACCACCTGAACGGCGAGCCGACGCGCTGGAAGGTGCTCTCCCGGCGCGGCTCATACCACGGCGCCACGCTGGCCTGCACCAGCCTCGGGCGCGGCGGTCCGGGCGGCGGCAGCGTGCCGATGCATTTCGGCCCGCTCGTGCCCGGCAATATCCATGTGGCCCAGCCCGCGCCCTTCCGCTGCCACCTGTGCGCCGACGCGGGCGCCTGCAGCATGGAATGCGCGCGCGACGTGGAGCGGGCGATCCAGCACGAGGGCCCGGCGACGGTGGCCGCCTTCATCGGCGAGCCGATTTCGGCGGCGGCGGGCATCCATGTGCCGCACCCGGACTACTGGCCCGCCGTGCGCGAGATCTGCGAGCGCTACGGCGTGCTGCTGATCGCCGACGAGGTCATCACCGGCTTCTGCCGGACGGGAAAGATGTTCGCGATGGAGCATTGGGGCGTGAAGCCCGACATCTTCACCGTCGCCAAGGCGCTCACCAGCGGCTACCTGCCCATCGGCGCGGCCGTCGCGACGGGCAAGGTCGCGGACGCCTTCTCCGGCGGGGAGGAGCGGGTCTTCCAGCACCTCATCACCTTCGGCGGCAATCCGGCCTCCTGCGCGGCGGCGCTCGCCAATCTCGACATCATGGAAGGCGAGGACATGGCCGAGCGGTCGCGCGAGATGGGCGGCTATCTGTTCGAGCGCCTCCAGACGCTCCGCAAGCACGGGATCGTGGGTGATGTGCGCGGCGGCATGGGGCTGCTCTGCGCGGTCGAACTGGTCAAGGACCGTAAGACCTGCGAGCCGTTCCCGAAGGAGGCCGGGCTGGACCGTCGCGTCGTCCGGCAGATGCGCGAGCACAGCCTGCTGGGCCGCGGCGGCCATGTCATCCCGGTGGCGCCGCCGCTCTGCGTCGACCGGGGCGAAATCGACGAGGCGGTGGACCGGCTCGACTCCGCGCTCACGCGCCTCGGGGAGGAGCTTGCGGAGGCTTGAAACGGGAAGCGGGACGGGGCAGCAGGCGGCCCATGCGCCTGCGCGGAGCGAGAACGGCCGGTTGCGTCTTCTGCCTCATGGCATTCGCGTTGTTCGGCCTGTCCGGCTGTGCCCAGAAGGGCACGTCGTCGATACCGGTTACGGCCGGCAAGCCCGCATTGACCGCCTCCGAGACCGCGGCCTGGAATGCGATGGTGGGCAAGTGGTTCGGAAGCCAGCCGACGAAATCGGGCGGGCGCATGGAGTGGCTCTTGTCCCGGTCCGTCGACGGCACCTACAAGGTGACCTTCGGGCTTCACGGGAAAAACGGGGACTACAGCGAGCATTTCGAATACGGGGAATGGGGCGTCTCCGGGCCGATTTACTTCACCATAACGAAAGCAACTTCGCGGAGGGGAAAACCGGTGGCGACCGATCCCGCCGACCCGTACTACCGGAACGCCTACTGGATCGTGTCCTTCGACGGGACCGAGTTCACCTACCGGAATTTCTCCACCGGAAACCGGTTCACCGTCCGCCGGGTGGACGACGGGTTCGAGCTTTCCGGCGTCTGATCCTGCCGGGGCGCTGGGCCGCGGCGGCCACGTCATCCCGGTGGCGCCGCCGCTCTGCATCGACCGGGGCGAGATCGACGAGGCGGCAGCCCGGCTCGACTCCGCGCTCGCGCGCCTCGGAGAGGAGCTTGCGGGGCTTGAAACGGGAAGCGGGATGGGGCAGTTGGCGTTCCATGCGCCTGCGCGGAGCGAGAACGGCCGGTTGCGTCTTCTGCCTCATGGCATTCGCGCTGTTGGGCCTGTCCGGCTGCGCTCCGGCGGGCACGTCCTCGATACCGGTTACGGACGGCAAGCCCGAATTGACCGCCTCCGAGACCGCGACCTGGAATGCGATGGTGGGCAAGTGGTTCGGAAGCCAGCCGACGAAACCGGGCGGGCGCGTGGAGTGGCTCATATCCCGGTCCGTCGATGGCACCTACGACGCGGCCTTTCGGCTTTACTCGGAAAACGGGACATATACGGAGCGGTTCCACCGCGGGGAATGGGGCGTCTCCGGGCCGATTTACTTCACTATAACGAAAGCCAGTTCGTGGAGCGGAAAACCGATAGAGACCGATCCCGCCGATCCGTACTACCGGAACGCTTACTGGATCGTGTCCTTCGACGGGACCGAGTTCACTTACCGGAACTTCTCCACGGGAAATCAGTTCACCGTCGTCCGGGTGGAAGACGGGTTCGAGCTTTCCGGCATCTGATCCTGCCGGGGCGCTGCGGCCGCGCCGAGAAACGCCGCGACCGCTTCGGCCAGCGCATCGGCGCGCGTCTCGGGCAGCATGTGGCCGCCGCCTTCCAGCGCCAGATGGGCCGCGCCGGGAATCAGCGCCGCCAGCTTCTCGCCGAACCAGGGCGGCATCAGCTGGTCGTCGGCCGCCGTCGCTACAAGGGTCGGGCAGGCCAGGCCGGGCGCCAGCGGGCGGGCGTCGAAGGCCAGGATCGCCTCCAGACGGGCCTCGATCCCGCCGGCGTCCTGAGGCGCGGCATTCCTCGCGAGCCGCTCGAAGGCTTCGGCGTGTGCGCGGCGATGGTCGGGCGGGAACAGCAGGCTGGCGTTGAACCAGGCGTAACGGTAGGGGTCGAGCGCCCGCGCGGCGGCGACGCGCAGGCGCTGCATGGTCGCCAGATGGGCGTCGCCGTGGCTCCACGGATTGGCCAGCACCAGCCCTGCGACCCGGTCCGGGCGGGAAGCGGCGAATGCGAGGCCGATGCCGCAGCCGGTGGAGTGGCAGAACAGGTGCGTCCTTTCGATCCCGAGCGCATCGAGCAGCCCGGCAAGCTCCGCCGCGCGGCCCGCCATGGTCATGCCCTCGGGCGCGGTCACGGGTGCGCTCCGGCCGGTACTGCGCTGGTCGTAGCGGATGACCCGGAAGCGCGCCGCCAGCCGGTCGAGGAACGGGCCGACGCCGACCGGCCCGCCGCTCTGCGGCAGCAGCATCGCCAGCGCCGGCCCGGTGCCGCGTTGCTCGTAGTGGATGTCCCCGCCTTCGATCTGCGCGAAGGGCATGGAGCTGCGCTACTCCGCCGCCGCGTCGTCCTCCTTCGGCAGGTCGCCGGCGCCGAGCGTGCGGTCCTCGAAGCCGGCGGGGACTTCGCGGCCGGTGTCGGTGAAGGCGCGCCTGACCGCCTCGACATTGCCCTCCAGCACCCGCAACCGGTTCTCGCGCACGAAGGCGTTGGAGCCGTGGAGCATGTCCAGAGAGCCCTGGAAGCGGGGCGCCACGTAGCGCGCGAAGAGCTCGTAGCTCTTCATCGTGTCCTCGCGGTTCGCCCATTCGTTCGCGCGGAAGAGGATGCCGCCAAAGCCGCCCTTGGAGAGCTCCAGCAGGTATTCGATGCCCTTGATGGCGGTCTCCGGCGAACCGATCAGCGTCGTGCCCATCTTCACGCCCTCGCGGACGGGGTCGTCGGCGCGGCCGGGCGGGCGGCCGAGCGTTTCCTCGAAATAGGTCACGGTTTCGAGCCGCTCGCCGGCATGCACCTGGCGCAGCGCCTCCTCGTCGTCCTCCGCGAGGTGCATGTTGACGACCACGCGCCAGTCCCTGCGGTCCATCGTCTTGCCGTGCTTCGCGGCCTCCTCCTCGGCGATCTGCCACTGCTTCGCCAGCATTTCCGGCCCGCCCGGAATGCCGGCCCCGATGGAGAGCACGCCGATGCCGTGGCGCCCGGCGGCCATCATGCCGAAGGGGGTGATGGTGGAGGCGACGGCGATCGGGAAGCGCCCCTCGGTCCAGGGCGCCAGATGCAGCCGCGCTTCCCGGAGCGTGAACCAGTCGGTCTCCATCGTCACCGGCTCGCCGCATTCCAGCAGCGCCACGATGGCGTCCAGCGACTCGATCATCCGCCGGCGCTGGTCGGTCGGCTTGATGCCCATCATGTAGGCGTCGGTCACCAGCGCGCCCGGCCCGCAGCCGAGCATGGTCCGCCCGCGGCTCATATGGTCGAGCTGCACGAAGCGCTGCGCCACCAGCATCGGGTGGTGGTAGGGAAGGGAGGTCACGCCGGAGCCGAGCCTGATGTGCTTCGTGCGCTCCAGCGCGGCGCCGATGAAGATCTCGGGCGCTGCGATGATCTCCCAACCGGCGGAATGGTGCTCGCCGATCCAGGCCTCGTCATAGCCCAGATGGTCGAGCCATTCGATCAGCTCCATGTCCCGGCTCATGGCGACGGTCGGGTTTTCGCCGAGCGCGTGGAAGGGAGCGAGGAAGACGCCGAAACTCATGCCGCGCCGAGCCATGGGACCGACCTCCGGGCAGGGATGGGGAAGGGCCGGATGATGCCGCGAACGAAGCCCGCGCGCCAGAGGGCGGCATCTGTCCTACTATCGCGGCAGAACGGGCGCGAGCGAAGGTGCGGGATGCGAGGCGGCGAAGAGGGAGGCCGGGACGGGTTCGCTATCCGCCCGATCCGCGACGGGGACGAGGACGGCGTTGCGAAACTCTGGCGCGTCTGCGGGCTGGTGCGGCCCTGGAACGACCCGTGTCGCGATATCGAAAGCGCGTGCGCCAACGCTTCGTCCGACATCTTCGTTGCGGTCTCCGGCGGCGACGGCGCGATCGCGGGCAGCGTCATGGCCGGATATGAAGGCCATCGGGGCTGGGTCTACTACCTCGCCGTTGCACAGGAACACCGCTCGCAGGGTCTGGGTGAACGGTTGATGCGCCATGCCGAAGCCTGGCTCGCCAGGGCCGGCGCGCCCAAGGTCATGCTGATGATCCGCGAGGAAAACGAGGCGGTGCGCCGCTTCTACGAAGGGCTCGGCTACGGCGTCGAGAAGCGCACGGTCATGAGCCGCTGGGCGGATGGGAGCCCGTGACCGCGGCGGATGCGGCGCAGCCGGATCGGCGGGAGGAAAACGCATGACGCTGGAACAGGTTCTCGCCTTCAACCTCGTGCTGGCGGCCGCGATCGCGAGTCCGGGGCCGGCGCTGCTGATGGCCGTCCAGACCTCGCTCAGCACCGGCAGAAGGGCGGGGATCGCTGTGGGCTTCGGCCTCGGCACGATGGCGGCCGCATGGACGGGGATGGCGCTGCTCGGCCTCGGCGCCGTCTTCCGGTTGTTCCCGGCGGTCCACACGGCGGCGAAGGTCGCGGGCGCGGCCTATCTCATCTGGCTCGCCTGGAGGATGTGGCGGGACTGCTCCGCGCCGGCCGGGGCGAAGGCGGCGCCGGCGGCGCGCGCCTTCCGACAGGGCTTCCTGGTGAACCTGCTCAATCCCAAATCCGTGCTGTTCGCGGCCGCCCTGCTGGTCACCGTGTTTCCCGCCGGGCTCGGCGCGGCGGAGAGCGCGCTGATCGTCGCCAACCATTTCCTGGTGGAGGTCGCCTTCTATTCGACGCTCGCCTTCTGCATGAGCACGGAGGCCGTCGCGAAGCGCTACATGCGGGCGAAGCGGTATATCGACCGCACCGCCGCCCTCATCCTCGGCGGCCTCGGCATCCGGCTGCTGCTCGGCCGGGAGGCGGATCCGCAATAGCCGTTCCTTCCAAAGTCGTGAAATATGAAAAAAATCTAATTAAATTGATTTTTATTCTTGATTTGATCTTGACATCTGGCGGATTGTGGTATGATGGTCCCCAGGGAAGCGGAATCCGGAGCCGCGTCCCCGGGTGCCGCGCGGCCGAGCGGCGCCACTTTCTGACCCAACTTGAACAGTCGGTGTCGATTTTTGCCGGGCGCGGTTTCGCCAAGTTGTTGAAATGATTGGATAGTGAGGTGATGATTGGCGCGGGTTGAGAAAAATGTAGTGAAACATTTTTGCTGATTTGGCCTTGTTTTCTTGATTGGTCGATATCGAAGACATACAACGCGGTCATGTTCATGAGTGGCAGCCGACCGACCTTCGCATTCGGAAAAAGATTGAGAGGGATTCGGGGTCCTGTCAACCACGGCGCGGCAAGGACTTTCGGGCGGTTCGAGCGTCCCCGCATCGGGTTCCGGAGCGGCTGCCCGGGCCGTTTTGCTGGCGGCGGCCATTGCGCTGCCGGGCTGCGGCTGGCTTGACCATGAGGAGGTCGCCCGGGCGGCATCGGAGGTAGAGGATCGGCTGGATTCGCTCGGGTCTCCGGGTCCGGAGCGGCCGGGTTTCCGATCCCTCACGCAATCGAAGGACCCGTATCTTGCGCTGACGGCGGTTGCGCCGGAGCGTTCCCTTCTTCCGGCCGATCTGAGGTCGGAGACCGGGATCGTGGTGACGCTCGGCGACGGTCCGGGGGACGAGGTCCTGGCGCGCCGCATATCCGAAGCGACCGGCATCGGGGTGCGGCTGACCGGGGCCGTATGGGGGGAAGCCGCCCACAGGGACAACGAGCCGGCGCCGACGGGCGGCGCGTGCGAGGCCTGGCTGGCCTCCTGGGAGGACGAACTGGCCGGCGAGGGCGGCGTGTGGGCAGGTCCGCTGGACCGGCTGCTGGACGCGTGGACGGAGTGCGCGGGCTACCGGTGGCAGTATGACGGCGAGGCGGAGCTGGTCGAGGTGGTGCGCTCCGAGACGCGGGTGTTCGGGGTGCATGCGCTGGTGGGGCGCCAGACCTGGTCGGTGACAACGACGACCTCGGGCAGCGGCGGCGAGGCGACCTCGGGGAGTTCGGAGCAGTCGATCTCCTCGGAGATGAGCTACGAGCCCTGGTCGGAGATCGGGGCGCAGGCCGGGGCTGCCGCGGGTTCCGAAGGCCGGGTGTCGATCTCGGCGGCGGCCGCGACGGTGACGGTGACCGGCCTGCCGCGGGCGGTGGACCGTGTGCGGTCCTGGCTGGAGCATGTGAACCGGCATGTGCTGCGCCCGGTGACGCTGAGCGTGCATCTCTACTCGGTGCGGTTCGACAGGGGCTCGGACTACGAGGTGGGTCTGACGGGGCTGCTGCCGGAGGCGTTCGGGTCGAACCTGCAGGTCGGGTTCCAGGGCGGCGCGATTTCGGTAGTGAAGCCGGTGACCGCCGGAACGAAGACGCTGAATGCGACGGTAAAGGCGCTCCGCAAGGTGGGCACGACCTCGCGCCTGCTGTCGGTGGACGTGCCGACGCTGAACGGGCGCCCGGCGCAGTTCTACGACCTGTTCGACCAGGCCTACCTCAAGGAGGTCGCCACGGAGGTCAAGGACGGGGTGCGGTCGTACAAGCTGACGCCGGGGACGGTGTCGTCGGGGTTCGGGCTGAGTTTCGTGGCGCGGGTCGTGGGGCATGACGAGGTCCTGGCGCGGATCACGGCGACGATCCAGGACCGTCCGGCGTTCACGTCCTTCGGCTCTGCGGGCAACGCGATCCAGCTTCCTGCGGGCGGGCGGCGCGCGATCGTGGCGACGCAGCGCATCGCGCGGGGCGAGACGCTGCTGCTGACGGGCTTCCGGGACCGCTCGTCGACGGGCACCCGGTCGGGGACGGTCCATGAGGACGTGCCGTTCCCGGAGGGCGGCCGGAAGGCGGACCTGGCGCGTGTGGAGACGGCGCTTCTGGTGACGGCGGAGATCGGGGCGCCGCTGGGGATATCGGAGCGGGCGGGGTTCGGCCCGGCTCCGGTCGCGGCTGCGGGCGGCGGTGCAGGACCGGCGGGCGCGGACCGGGAGGCGGGCGGATGAGCGTGCTGGCGGTGGGCGGGCGGCGGTTTGCGGCCGGTCTCGACTGGGAGCGGGATGTGCTGTCCCGTGGCCGTGCGGCGCGGGCGGCGCGCGAGCGCGGCCATGCCTGGATGGTGGAGCTTGACGGGCAGACGGGGTTTCTGGGGGCGGCGGAGGCGCCGGGCGGCCTGCCGCCGCTTGCCGGGGCGCTGCGGGCGGTGCTGGCATCCGGCGGCGCGGGGGCGCCTGCCGCCTGGGCGGCCTTCGTGGAGGAGGACGGCGGCAACCGTGTCGGTGTCGTGCGGAGCGCGGGCGGGCGCATCCTGCCGGGCGGGGAGAGCGTCTACCGCTCGGCGGACCAGGCGCACCGGGCGCTGGGCAGCGCCGGCGGCCAGGACGCGGCAGTGATCGCGACGCCGGGCCTTGCGGAGCTGTTCGGGGCCGGGGCGGTTGTGGAGAGCGGGGCGCTTGCGGGTGCGGCGGCGGGCCTGCCGGTCATGGTCGAAGCGCCGAAGGTGCGCCTGACCTGGCGCGCGGGCATCGCGGCGGCGCTGCTGGTGCTGGCCGGGGGCGGGGCCTGGCCGGCCTGGAACCATCGGGACGACATACTGGTGTTCGTCCATCTGAAGAAGGCGCCGCCGGAGGAACCGCCGATGGTCGACGCGGTGGTGCGGAGCGGGGCGTTCCTGCGGCACTGCCGGGCGGCGCTGGAGGCGCACCGGGTCACGATGTCGGGGTGGGAGCGGCAGGGGGCGGCGTGCCATCCGCGCTTCGTGCAGGCGCGGTCCGGCCTGTCGCCGGGCGGCCTGTCCGGGCAGGCGGTGCTGGAGGTGCACTGGGGCCTGCGCGAGGGCCTCGACCCGCGCGTGCATGTGCCTCTGGCGCAGGACATGCTGGGAGACTGGCGCAACGCCCTTCTGGATAACACGGGAACGGCGGCGGCGTTCAGCCCGCTGCCGGCGGTGCTGGCGCGCCACGACCCGGAGGCCGCGCCCTGGCCGGAGCCAGCCGCGTTCCGCCGTCGCCTGGACAGGGCGCTGGGGCTGCGGGGGTTCGCTATCGGCTACGGGCAGTGGGGAGCGGAGGTCGAGGTGGAGTTGCGGACCGTGCGCCCGCTGCGCGAGGCGGTCGCGATGCTGACGGCGGTCGAGGGCCTGGAGGTGGTGTCCGCGGCGTGGAGCCGGGAGGGGGGCTGGGTATTCGCCTGCCGGCGGGCTCGCCCGTTCCGGATGCTTCAGAGCGAGTTCACGGCGCTGACGGGCCTGCCGGTGGACGGCGCGGCGGGGAGTGCGGGATGAGACAGGCGGGAACCGCAGCGGCGCTGGCGTTGGCCCTCGCCGCGATCGCGCCTGGCGCCGTGGCGCAGACGGGCGACCCGGACCGGACGCGGCGCCAGGAGGCGCTGGCGCATGCGGCGGCGATCCGGACCGCCTTCGCGAGTGTCGGGGAGCGCATCCGCGTGACGGACGCGGCCCGGCTCTGGCGGAGCGAATGGGACGGCGCCTCGGACCCGCCCTCCGGCGCCTGGTGGCTCGGGTCCTGGACGGAGCGGGGCCTGACGGCGCGCTATTGCGGCGGGGTGCTGGCGGTCTATGCGGCCAGCGACGAGCTGAAGGGCGTGGGCCGGGGCCATCGCGAGGTTCAGGTGGCGCCGGTGCGGGGCGGCCGGGCGGGGCTGCATGTGATCCTGGCGAACACGCGCATTGCGGCGGGGGCGCTCGGGCGCGCCGACGCGTCGCTGCCGGCCTGCATGTCGGTTCCCTCGCTGGGGGAGGATCGTGTCGGGCTTGTGGGGGCGGTGGCCGATCCGGCGCGCACGGTGACGGGATTCCGCTGGGAGACGGAGTTCCGGACGGTGGCCTGTCCGGGTTCGGCGGCGGAGACCTTCCGCGAGTCGCGTCGTGTTCCGATCCAGGCGACGGACATTCGCGGGGCGGGCGATGCGCGGGGCCGGGACCTTGCGGCGACGGCGCCGGACGCGGCGCATCTCTGGCCGCGCGACTGCGACCGCCGGGCGGGTCTCGGCGCGCAGGCGCAATGCGGCCCGTGGCGCCATGCCGGCGGCCTCTGCCCGCATGTGTATGCGCAGGCGCCGGCCCCGGCCCCGCTCCCGGACCCGGTGATCCGGCTGTATGCGGGGCCGGTGCAGCGCACCACGGGCTCCTGCTCCTGCCCCTCGGGGTGGTCGGGCGGCTGCACCTCGCATTACGAGCAGGACACGCAGTATCGGGACTTCCAGGTCCGTCCGGGCGCGGAGGTGGTGCGGACATGGCGCCTGGTCGGGGCCCGGCGGTGGGTGCGGAACGTGGACAACTGCCAGCCTCCTCCGCCTCCGCCGCAGGACCCACCGCGGCGTCCCGATCCGGTAACGCCCGATCCGGGCGCGCCTCCCCGGCCGACCGATCCGCCTCCGGTCGGGCCCAGGACGCCGACGCCCATCCAGCCGCCGCCGACCGATCCCATCCTGCCCGGCCCCGAATATGAGAGCCCGGGAGGACATGATGGTGACAATGACGGGGTCGAGGCCGGAGACGACGACGACGACACGGATCCGAGCGTGGGCTGCTGCGGCTCCAGCGGCAAGGGCGACAGCGCCAACAATGGCGGCCACAATGGTGGTGGCGGGGGCGCCAAGCCGATCGTGCTGGACCTGGACGGGGACGGGGTGGAGCTGGTGGCGCTCGAGGACTCGACCGCGTTCTACGACATCAACGGCGATGGCTATCGCACCCGCATGGCCTGGGCCGCCGCCGATGACGGCTTCCTGGCCTACGACAAGGACGGCGACGGGCGGATCGCGGCGCATGACGAGTTGAGCTTCGTCTCCTATGTGCCGGGCGCGCGCACGGACCTCGAGGGCCTCCGCCATTTCGACACCGACGGCGACGGGCAGTTGGACCCCGAGGATGCGGAGTGGGCCCTGTTCCGGGTCTGGCAGGACCTCGACCGGGACGGCGAGAGCGATCCGGGCGAGTTGCGCAGCCTCGACGAGGCCGGCATCCGGTCCATCGCGCTGACGAGCGACGGCGTCGTGCGAAGCGTCGCCGGCAACACCGTGTTCGGCGAGGGCCAATATGTCGGCAAGGATGGCCCGAGGGCGTTTTGGGACGTCTCGCTCAGGGTCGGGGAGCGCAGGGAATGAGCGCGGCCCCGGCAGTTGCCGCTGCGCCCCGCCCGGCAGACGCCCGGCCCGGCAGCGTGACCGTCCGGTTCTCGCGGTCCGAAGAGGATATCGCCGCGCGGGTGAGCCTGGCCCGCCGCGCGTATGAGGAGATGGGCGACAAGGCGCTCCCCTTCGATGGGGAACTTGTCAGGCGGGGCGTCGTCGAGCGCCTCGCGAAGCCTGGCAGGTATTGCCTGGTGCAGGCCGAGCGCGGCGAGCGCACGGTCGGCATGCTGTCAGCGGCTGTCGGGCCTCACTGGTACTCGTCCGCGCCCGGCGCCTCGATCCTCGCCTTCTACGTGCTGCCGGAGCATCGGGGGTCGCTGGCGGCGATCAAGCTGCTGCACGCCTGCCGGCGGTGGGCCGGGGAACGCGGCGCGGTCCGCCTGCATGTCAATGTCGCCTCCGGCGTGGACATCGCGCGGACCGACAGGCTGTTGAAGCGCCTCGGCTTCCGGCTGACGGGCGGCAACTACGAGCTCGCGCTGTGAGCGCGCCGGCGGCGGGAACGGACCTGTTCCGGAGGGCGGGTGCGCCGATGATGTTCTTCGGCGCGGTCCAGATCGTCACCGGCGCGGTCGCGCTGTGGGCGCTGGCGTTCGCCGAAGCGGGTCTCGCCTGGTGGGCGCTCGCGCTGTCCGGCTATTTCCTCTTCGGCTGCGTCGGGCTGTCGATCGGGTTCCACCGCTACTTCGCGCACCGGAGTTTCGCGGCGCCGCGCCGGGCGGTGGTGATGTTCCACCTGCTGGGAGTGATGGGCTGCTTCGGGACCGGACCCGCATGGGCGGTGACGCACCGGCGCCATCACGCCCATGCCGACCGGGCGGGCGACCCGCATCCGGCCGGCCGGCTCGGCTGGCGGGCGCTGCTGGTCGGGAGCTACGGCGCGCCGGCGGACAGGGCGGCGTTCCGGCGCGAGCTGCGCGGCGACCGGTTCGGCCTGTGGCTGCACCGGCACTACCTGCCGCTGGCGCTCGGCTGGCCTGTGCTGCTGGCGGTGCTGGACTGGCGTCTGGCGGTCTTCGGCTGGGCGGTCCCGGTGGCGGCGACGCTCTGGGCGGGCGGGCTGGTGACGATGGCCTGCCACCGCTGGGGGGCGCAGCCGCACCGGACGGGCGACGACAGCCGCAACAACCCGGCGGTCGCACTGCTCACCTGGGGCGAGGGCTGGCACAACAACCATCACGCCGCGCCGGGCCGGGCGGTGTTCCACCCGACGCTCGACATGGCGGGCCTCGTGATCGGACTGGCCTCTTGCGGGGCCCGCATCCGGGCCCGGCGCACTCCATCGCGAGACGGAAGGGAGACAGTGACATGAAGCCGTCGAACCTCACGGCAGGGAGACTGCTGGCGCTGGCGCTTGCGGGCGCGGCGCTGGCCTCCTGCACGGCGCACGGGCAGTCGGCCAAGCTCGACAGCAAGGTCTATATCAACCATACGCCCTACAGTGCCGACTTCTACAACCGGCTGCTCGCGGACAGGGTGAAGGTGGTCGAGGGGACCGGGCGGTTCCGCAATGTCGTCCAGGGGGTGGTCTTCGGCGCCGACGGGACGGCCTACGAGTGCGTCGCGCACCGCCGCCCGGGCGGCAGGTTCCAATGGCTGGGCAACGACACGACCCGCTGGTCAACACATATGGCGGGAAACGGCGGCGAAGTCGCGTGGCAGATCGACCCGCAGAAGCGGCTGTATGCATCCCATTTCTACGATCCGGAGACCGGCACGCTCGCGACCGAAGTCAACGGGCAGGGCGGCGCTGTCCTCACCAATCCGGGCCATATCCAGGACAGCTGGCCGCGCGCCCTGGCAGACGCCTGTCCGGACCTGGTCCCGGCGCATATCCGGGTCAACGAGAAGCAGACCTCGCTGAAGATGGACGAGCTGCGCCGCCAGGACCCGGACGCGCCGGTCCGGCACTTCCCGGGTTGGCGGTTGACGTCGCCCGGCCGCACGGGCCTGGGCGCTTCGGGCGGCAGGCCGACGACGACGAAGGCGGAGGTCGAGGCCTTCCTCGAGGCGCAGGAAGGCAATGTGCTGATGACCTACAAGCGCATCGGCCTCACCTATGTGCGCGCCGGGGACCGGGAGGAGCTCTGGCGGATCGGGCACTGGAACATGACGGACGGCTACTGGGACATCGTGCGCACGGCGGACGAGGCGGGCGAGTGGATCGAGATCCATGACGGGCCGAGGGTCCGGTTCCGCTATCCGGTCGGCTATCCGTTTCCGTATCTGCCGACGGGCCACCGCCATCCGGCGTTCCAGCTGACGGACCACTTCATCGCGCGTCCCTATCCGCGTTCGCTGGCGTTCATGGGCGAGGCGTATGCGGACAGGCGCTTCGTGTTCCATCCCGAGGGGAAGTTCTCGGTGGTGGACGAGGCGGGGACCCTGGTGTCAGGCCCTCATTTCGACGGAACCTGGCGCTGGACGCGGGGCCGCCTGGAGATGACGGTCCGGGACGATCCGGCGGGGCCGCGCAGCATCGGCTGGCGCGAACTGGCCGCCGATCTCGATATCCGGCGCGAGATAAAGCCGACGGTGTGGACGCGGTTCACACGGGACCGGTACTGAGGGCGCCGGGCGATGCTGCGCGCCTTCCGCCGTCTTCGCTTCGCGGCTGTCAGCGCCGGTCATGGAGCGCGCATGTCTGCCGGCATTTTCCGGCCGGTTGCGGCTGCCGGGGCCGCCGGGGACTATCCGGCCGGTGTGCGCAGGTATTCGAGCACCGCGATGGTGATGCCGGCGAGCGCGACCATGGCGCCGAACAGCCGCCAGACGAGGGCGGCCGTCCGGTCCATCAGCCGGCGTTCCGTCTCGGCTATGCGCTCGATCAGGTTCTTCTCGACGGATGTGATCCGCTGGTCGGTCGCGGCGATTCGTTCGAGCAGTTCGGCCTTGAGGGCGCCGAGAGCGGCGTCGAGTTCGGGTCTCGTGACGGGTTCGCCGGCTTTCGCCGCGGCCTTGAGCTGGGCGGCCATGGCCTTGGCGAGTTCGGGCTTGGCGCCGGCGTCCTGGAGCGCTTCGGCGGCGGCGAGGGTGTCGAAGGACGACATCATGGGCTCATCCTGTCCCGCGGGGCGGGTTTTCGTCAAGTCTCCGGCGGGTGTCCGGGCGCGTCCGCGGGCCCTGCCCCTGCTTGCGGGCCTGCTGTCGGGGGCGTTGCTGCTGTCACCGGCGTCGGCGTTGCCGGAGGGGACGGGGGACGCGCTTCCGCCGCTGCCGCCTTCGCCGTCGTCACCGGCCCCGGCAACCCCGCCCTCCCTTTCCGGCCCCGGGCCGTCCGCCGCTTCCCCGGGCGCGGGTGTCGATCGCGGGACGCCGGCGGCTTCGGACAACGCGGCCGTTCCGTTGTCCGCCGGCGCGCCGGGGCGGCGGTCCGTCTTTCCCGCCGCCGCCCCGGCCTCTTCCGCTGCCGCCGGGTCGCATGAGCCGGCGATCCTGCGTGTGTTCGAGTGTCCGCGGTCGGCGATCGCGCGGATGCTGTCGGCCGCGGTGGAGGAGGGGGAGTTCAGCGAGGCGCTGGGTCTGGAGCGCGAGATCCTGGCGCTGTGCCGGGACCGCCAGGCGCTTCTGGCGGAGATCGTGGCTTCGGACCGGGAGCTTGCGGCGGCGCTGCGGGCGTCGGCGTCGGCGCGTGCTGACGAGGCGCTGCGTCGGGAGACGATGCGCCGCGAGGCGGACGCGCGGGTGCGCGCGGCGCATGAGGCGATGCTGGAGGCCTCGCGTGCGGAACTGGCGCGCAAGGAGGCGGACGGTGCGGAGGAGGCCGGGACGGCGCCGGCTCCGGAGCCGCCCCCGGACTATGGCTGGTTTGCGGTGACGGGATCGGGCGCAGCGCTGCGCGCGGCGGTGACGGACGGCGAGAAGGTGTGGCGCGTGGAGGCGGGCGACAGTCTTCCGGGCGGGGTTGCGGTGGTTGCGGTCGAGGCGCGTCCTCCGGGGGTGCGCGTGACGGGCTGGCGGGCCGACCGGCTCCCCTGGCGGTCGAGGGCCCCGCGGTGACGGCCGGTCGCCGTCCGCTGTGGCATCGTGCGCTGTTCCGGGAGCCGGCGCCGGAGGTCCTGCCGTCGGGTCTGGTGCGCTGGGGGCGGATGGACGCGCGGTTCCGGGAGCGCTGCGCGGTGTGGTCGGACGGGCGGGTGATGTTCGCGCGGGGCTATGCGAACGACGAGGAGGCGCGGGCGCTTCTGGTCGAGTTGCAGCGTTCGGGGGCGGTTCGGGGTCCGTTGCGCGAGGAGGCGGCGTCGCTTCAGGAGGTGGCGGCGGTGTGGCGCGGCCACGGTTCGGGTCCGGAGGGTCCGGAGGTCGACCCGGCGATCGTGGAGAGCGTTGCGGGGATCTTCACGGAGGCGGCGCGGGCGCGGGCTTCCGATGTGGTGTTCGAGAAGGGCGCGGACGGGTGCCGGGTGTTCGCGATCGTGAACGACCGCAAGCTGGCGCTGGGCGAGGCTCTGACGACGAGCGACGCGGACCGGGTCTACGGGTTCCTGTTCTACGTGAAGGACGAGGGGTCGCGGCAGACCTCGCTGCAGCGGGGCAGCTTCCAGGGGTTCAGCATCCGTCGTTCGGAGGCGTTTCCGCTGCCGGAGGAGATCGCGGCGCTGCGCTGCGAGGCGGGTCCGGACGAGCCGGACGGCCACCACCTGTTCGCGCGGCTGTTCTACCGCGACCATGGCGGGAGTGCGCGGACGCTGGCGGACCTTGGGTTCACGGAGGAGGTGGAGAGCCTGTTCCGCGAGATCCGGATGTCGAAATACGGCGGGATCGTCATCGGGGGGACGACGGGGGACGGGAAGTCGACGACGCTGGCGGCGAACCTGGCGCTGCAGATGCGCGAGCACGGGGGCCGTCTGAACCTCGTGACGCTGGAGGACCCGGTCGAATACGACATAGAGGGCGCGGTCCAGATCGCGGTTCCGACGGGGGGCGCGGGCGAGGAGCGCGACCTGCACTTCCAGGCGGGCCTGATGCATTTCGTGCGGCTTCACCCGGCTTCGGGGATGGTGGGCGAGATCCGCGACCGTTCGGGGGCGCGCCAGGTGCTGCAGTTCATCGACTCGGGCCACCAGGTGTGGACGACGATCCACGTGCACAGCGCGAACGGCATCCTGTTCCGGCTGATGGACCTCGGGGTGACGGAGGCGGAGGTGACGAAGCGGGGCAACATCCGCCTGCTGATGAAGCAGACGCTGGTGCCGCTGCTGTGCCGCCATTGCTCGCGTCCGGGCCTGCCGGAGGGCCGGACGCTTCCGGAGGGGCTCGAGGCGGTGCTGGGGGGGCGGGTGCGCTACCGCGACCCGCAGGGCTGCGGCGCATGCCGCCGTCCGGGCCAGTCGGCGCTCTCTCTGGCGGCGTGGGCGGGCTACGAGGGCCAGCAGGCGGTGGCGGAGTGGATCGTTCCTGACGACGGCTACCTGCGGTTAGTGGGGAAGCGTGACGCGATCGGGGCGTGGAACCACTGGGTCGACGTCATGGGCGGGGTTCCGCTGGGGCGGCGGATCTGGCGGGCGGTGGCGGCGGGGCGTGTGGACCCGGCGGACGCGCTGCTGAAGGGGGCGGAGATCCCGGAGGCGGCCGAGGCGCTGCGGGGTCTGGCGGCGGTGGCGGCGGAGGCGGCGGCATGAGGCGCCTTGCGGCGGCGTTGCGGTTGCGGGCGCGCCGGTTCCTGGCGGCCGGGACGGGCGCGCGGGTGGACATCTGGTACCTGATGCACGACCTGCTGCGCGGCGGGCTGGAGATGCCGCAGGCGCTCGAGGCGGTGATGCGTGCGAAGGCGCGCGAGACGTTCCGGGTGGAGATGCTGCGGGACTGGAACAGGGCGCTGGCCGCGGGCGGCGACGCGTTCGCGGTGGAGCTGTCGCGCTGGGTTCCGGCTTCGGAGGCGATGGTGTTCTACGGCCTGGGCCGGGCGCGGGCGGAGACGCTGTTCCTGGCGGCGGCGCGGGTGGCGGAGATGCGCGCGAAGCAGGTGCGGGCGGTTGCGATGGCGCTGTTCTGGCCGCTGGTGATCTTCCTGGGCTGCGCGGGCATGACGTGGTTCATGGGCTACGAGGTGTTCCCGGCGATGCGCGCGGTGAGCGACCCGTCGCGCTGGGACGCGTTCTCGGCGGTTCTGGCCTGGGCCTCGGAGGGTCTTTACGCGCACGACCTGGAGGCGGGGCTGCTGTTGGTGCTGGCGGTGCTGGCGGGGCGGCTGGTGGTGCTGCGCTGGACGGGCCGGGGGCGGGCGTTCGCGGACCGGTTCGCGCCGTTCTCGCTCTACCGGATGCTGTCGGGTTCGGGGTTCCTGTTCGTGTGCGTGGAGTTCCTGCGGGTGGGGGTGGACCTGAACGCGGCGACGTTCGCGCAGTTCGAGCGCGGGGCGTCGTCCTATGTGCGCTCGCGGATGCGGCGTGTGAGCGGGCTGATGCTGAACGAGGGTCTGGGGTTCGGTTCGGCGCTGGCCGCGAGCGGGCACGAGTTCCCGGACAAGTCGCTGGTGGCGGTGGCGGCGGCGATGGAGGGCCGGGCGGACTGGGAGGAGACGCTGGCGGGCTTCGTGGAGCGCTGGATCGAGCGCTCGGAGGCGGTGATGCGGGCGAAGACCATGGTGCTGAACACGGTGCTGATGACGCTCGGCACGGCGCAGATGCTGTGGATCTTCTGGGTCAGCTTCGACATCGCGACCGCGGTGCAGAACTACTGAGGAGGCAGGGGCATGAACCCGGTCGGAGTGTTGCTGAGCGTGATCGCGGGCCTGGTGGCCCTGGTCGTGGTGGTGGCCATCTACAACGGCATCACCTCGAAGCTGAAGGAGGGCGAGTCGATCCGCCTGCTGAACATGCTGCGCGCGAATGTGGAGGCCACCTATGCGAGCCAGAGCAGTTACGGGACGGACACGGACCTCGTGCCGGTGATGGCGGGGTTCGGTCGGATCCCGGACGGGGCCCGGAAGGGGACGGGCGGCAGTGCGACGATCGAGCACCCGTTCGGGGCGGCGGTATCGATCCTGGGCAATGGCGGGCGGTTCCAGATCACCTTCGAGGAGCTGGACGACGAGACCTGCAAGGCGCTGGGCGAGGCCTATGTCGGGCGCACGCGTTCGGGCTCGGGGATCGTGCGGATGCGGGTGCGCGCGGCCGCGCCGACCAGGGTCCACCGGGGAGACCCGATCGTGCGCGATCTGGCGTGGCTGAACGCCAACTGCGACGAGGGCGGGGCGTCGAACCACCTGATCTTCGTGTTCGGGTGAGAAGGCTTTCGGTGAACGGGTTTCAGGACAGGGCGCCGGCTGCCGGGGACGGCGGCGCGGCCCCGGCGAGAAGGAGGAGGACGGCATGAATCCGGTCGGAGTGTTGCTGAGCGTGATCGCGGGCCTGGTGGCCCTGGTCGTGGTGGTGGCCATCTACAACGGCATCACCTCGAAGCTGAAGGAGGGCGAGTCGATCCGCCTGCTGAACATGCTGCGCGCGAACGTGGAGAGCACCTATGCGAGCCAGTCGAGCTACGGGGCGAACAACGACGACATCGTGCCGGTGATGGCGGGGTTCGGGCGGATTCCGGACGGGGCCCGGAAGGGGACGGGTGGCACTGCGACGATCGAGCACCCGTTCGGGGCGGCGGTGTCGATCCGGGGCAATGGCGGGCGGTTCCAGATCACCTTCGAGGAACTGGACGACGAGACCTGCAAGGCGCTGGGCGAGGCCTATGTGGGGCGCACGCGTTCGGGCTCGGGGATCGTGGCGATGCTGGTCGCGGCTGCCGCGCCGGCGACGGTCAGCGCGGTCGCGCCGGTGTCGCGCGACCTGGCGTGGCTGAACGACAACTGCGACGAGGGCGCGGCGTCGAACCACCTGTCCTTCGTGTTCGGGTGAGCGGGTGAGGCGGGTGCGCCCTTCGCTGTCCTTCCGGTTGCGCCGGGGCGCCGGTCGCGGGGCGGCGCTGCCGCTGGGCGCGCTGCTGGCGGTGCTCTCGCTGGCGGTGCTGGCGGCGGCGTGGAGCCGCGAGCGCGACAGCCTGCGTCTGGCGGAACTGGACCGCGAGCGGGGGCGCGTGTGGGCGATGACCTGCGCGGCGCTCGACCGGGCGGTGCAGTCGCGCCGGGCGGCGGCGGCGCGGGCGGTGGCGCCGGCGGACCTGCAGGCCTGGTCGCTGCTGCCGGCCGGGATGGCCGCGGTGGGCCGCGTCGGCGGCGGGGTGGCGTCGGCCTCCTACGGGGTTGTGCTGGCGGACGGGGTTCCGATGGCGGCCTGCGCGCTGACGGGTCCGGAGCTTTCGTTCCGGTCTCCGGCGCTGCGGGCGGGCGCGGCGATGGGCGGCCTCGACCTGGTGGGCGCGGTCGGCGGCGAGGCGACGGCGATGCATGCCCGGCTTGCGGATGTCGAGGCGGTGCTGGGTCCGCTGCCGGCGGGCTCGCTGTTCGCGACCGGCGACTGGGGCGTGGCGCGCGATGCGGACCGGCTGCACCGGCGCGCGGTGGGCGGGCGCCCGGAGCTGGCGCGCATGGAGGCGGACCTGGTGTTCGGCCCCAATGCCGGGGCGTCCGGGCAGGCGCTGCTGCCGGCGGCGGAGATCGACGGCGCGGCGGCGGTGGTTCCGGGCGAGGACTGCGGGGCGGCGGCGACGCCGGCCGCGCGGCGCTGCCACGACCTGCGGTATGCCGGGCGCGCGGCGGGCCTGGATGCGGCGGCCGACCGGTCCGGGCAGGCGCGGGCGGTCAGCGCCGGCGAGGCGCAGGCGGCGCGGCTCGAACTGGAGAGCGGCCCCGGGCGCGCCGGCATCGGGGCAAGCGGGGGGTTCCGCTTCGGCGGCGGCGCGTCCCGGCAGTTCGACGTCGGCGGGATGCTGTCGGTGGGCGGCGGGCTCAGGGTGGAGGGCCGCGCGGCGGCGGCGCGCATGGCGGTCGCCGGACGCATGGACGCGGCCGGGCGGCTGGCGGCGCGCTCCTCCGCGCGGGCGGGCGGGATGACGGCCGGCTCGATGGGCGCGGACAGCGGCTCGTTCACGCGCGTGACCGCCGGCGGCTGTACCGGCTGCCGGTCGTCGGGATGGAGCCCGCGGTGAGGCGGGGGTTCGCACGCCGGCTGCGGGTGCGGCGCTGGCGCGGGCTGACGCCGGTCGGCGCGCTGGCGGCGGTGGTGGTGATGCTGATGATCGCGCTCGCCTTCGCGCTCTGGATGCAGGGCCGCATGGCGGCGGCGCACGGCGTGAGCGCGGCGCGCAAGCTGGTCGTGCTGGCGCAGGCGGCGGAAGCCCATGCCCGCGCGGACTGGGGGACCTGGGCGGCGCTGCCGGCCGGCGCGGCGCGCGAGATCGATATCGACCGCCTCAGGGCGGACAGGCTGCTGCCGGAGGGGTTCGACCGGGCGGGCGACGCGATGAAGCGCCCGGCGGCGGCCTGGGCGGTCTCGATGGGCGGCGGGCGGCTGCGGCTGCTGTCGATGCAGCTGGTCCCGGACGGCGACGCGCGCTGGCCGGCGGAGGCGGCGTTCGAGGCCCGCGGGCGCCAGGCGCTCGGCGTGGTGGACGAGGCCGGCCTGCTCCGGGGTCCCACCGTGCAGGAGGACCTGGCGGCGTTCCGGGCCGCTGCCGGCGGCCATCCGCGCGCCATGGCGCTCGCGGTCTACCGCCAGCTCGATGCCGGGGCCGTGTGCGGCGGCGCGCTCTTCCGGCGCGCCCGCCCCGGCTGTCCGGACGCAACCCGCATGGAGACCGGCCTCGACATGGGCGGCAACGACCTGGTCGGGGTGAAGGTGCTGACGGCGGGCGAACTGGAGGTGGAGCGCGAACTGCGCGCCGGCGCGTTCCGGGTCGGCCGGACGCTGTCGGTGGGATCGGCCGCCGCGCCGGGCGCGGTGGAGGTGACGGGGAGCTTCACCGCGCTGGGCGCGGCCGACTTCCGCGGCGATGCGGCGTTCACCGGCGATGTGCGCGCCGCCAGCGTCGCGGCCACGGGCGCGCTGGAGGCCGGCAGCGCCGATATCGCCGGCGCGGTCACCGCCGACAGCATCGATGCGGACGGCAATCTCACCGCGCCGGGCGTCACCGTCTCCGGCTCCGTCTCGGTCCGGGGAACGGGAACGTTCGGGTTCCTGAATGTCGGGAGCTGTTCGGGATGCTGAGGCCGGCTTCCCCCGCAGGCCGCGCAGGCCTCACGGCCCTCGCAGGCCTCGCGGGCCTCGCAGTCCTCGCTGCCTGGCTCGTGCTGGCGCCGGGCGCGGCGGCGCAGGAGGCGTCTCCGGCGCGGAGCGCGGTCCCGGCGCGGAGTGCGGCTGCGGACAGCTGGGCCGCGGCGCGCGGCGAGGTCCTGGCGGTCCGCGAGGCGCTGGTCCGCGACCTGGCCGCCATGCGGCGCCTGCGCCGCGCCCAGCAGCAGCTCATGGCCTGGAACCTGGAGCGCGCCGCGCTCGGCTCGCCGGCCCGCACGCTGCGCCCCGGACTCTGCCGCGAGGCGGACCTCCAGCGCTGGTGCCGCCTCTTCCCGGCCACCTTCGGCGTCATGGAGGACGGGCCGTGATGCGCTGGCCCGCCCGTCTCGCGCGGGGCCGGCCGGTCGAACCGGGCAAGGCCGCAGAGGAATCCCGCGAAGACCCGGGCAGGAGCCGGGAGGATGCGCTGTGCGGCGAAGGCTTCGACGGCTTCGGGCGGGAGACCCTCCACTGCAGCCACTCCCTTCTGGCGTCGGCGTTTGCGGCGATCGTGCTGTCGGGCGCCTGCCTTGTCGATCCCGGACAGGTGCGGCCCTGGCAGGTGGCTGGCGGTCTCGTGTGTTATGCCGCCGGGGTTCCGCTGTTCTTCGCCCTGGAGCGCCGGGTCCACCGGAACGGCAGGGCGATGCCGATCCTGGACCGCACCGGCGGAGGGCGGTTCGCGCTTGCGGTCATGGCTCTCGTCTTCTGCCTGGCGGGAGAGGCGGCGACGGCGGGCCTGGCGGGCTGGATCGCCCTGTCGGCGCTGGCGCTGGGATGCGCGGCGGACGGGGCGTGGGTCGCTCTCGTCGCCGGGCGCCGCGGGATCGGCCTGCGGACCGCCCTGCGGGAGCTGGCGTCCGGGGAACGGGCCGCGCAGCAACGGTACCGGCTGTTCCTGTTCGGAAAGGACGGGCGGTGACGGCGCCCTGTTCCTGCCGCGAGAGGCCTGCCGGCGGCCCGGAGGCAGGCGGACATCTCCGTGAGATATTCCATGCGGTTTTCTCCGTGAGGGTGAGCGGGCTGGCCGTGATTGCGGCGGCCCGGCGCACGGGGTTCCCGGAGGCGCTTCGTGCGCTGCCCCGCCTGGGCCGGGAGGCGAAACGGCATTCCTGGCAGGCCGCGGTCGGCGCGGCGGAGGGCGGGCCGCGATGACCCCGGCGCGCGCCCGCACCGTGCTGCTGTTCATGGCGGCCTGCCTGGCGCCCGCGGCGGCGGCGCTGACGGTCGGCGCGCGTGGCGCTGCGGTCCTTGACGCCGTGGCGCTGGCCTGGGCCTGCGGCGCGCTGGTTCAGCTCGGGCGCATCGATGCGCGGCGCCTGCGGATCGACCCGTTGTGGCTGTGCCTGCTCGCCGGCGCGGGCGTGCTGTGGCAGGCGGCGCCGTTCGGTCCCGATGCGGCGCAGGGCCTGTGGCGGGCGCTGGCGGGCGCGGGCGCCGGGTTCCTCGCCGGCGCTGTCCCGATCGCCGCGGCGGAGGCCCTCGGGCGGCGCTGGCCGTTGCAGCCCGGCGACGCGCTGCTGTTCGCCGCGCTCGGCTGCCTGCTCGGCCCCCGGGGCCTGGTCTGGGCGCTGCCGGTCGGCGCGGCCTGCGCGCTGGCCCGCCATGCCTGCGTGCAGCGCCGGCGCGGACGGTCCTGCCTGCGCGGCCATGCGCCGCTCGGGCCGGGCATGGCGGCGGGTGCGGGTGCGGCGCTCGCGGCCCCGCCCCTCGGCCTGGCCGATATCGGGTTCGGATGAGGAGGGCGCGATGAACCGGCCGGAAGATGCAGTCGGGCGCGGCGGCGGCGCAGACGCCGGCACAGGCGCCGGGCGCGCGGAGACCGTGCCTGTGTTCCGCGCTTTCCTGCTGGCGGGCCTGTCGCTGCCGGTGCTCGGCTCGGCAGCAGCCGTCCTGCTGTCGGGGAGCGCCTCTGCCGCCCTGTTGACCGCCGCCGGGGCGCTCTGCCTCTGCGGGGCTGCCGCGGGCGCGGGGCTGGCGGTGCTGGCGGCGCGCACGGGCAAGACGCTCCGGCAGTCGCTCGCCGCGGCCTTCGGCCCGGAGGGCCGCCATTCCGGGAGGGCGGCGCGATGAGCGGGGGCCTCGGCCTGGAAGCCTGGGAGATCCGGGAGGCAAGGCGCACGGTCAGGGCGTCCCTTGCCGGGATGCTGTTGCTCATGCCGCCGGCGGCGGCCGCGGCCGGCCCGTACTGGTTCGTTGCGGCTTACGCCGCCGGGGCGGCGCTGGCCTGGGCCGCGCTCAGGATGGATGGGGCGCCCGGCCCCGGCCGCCGCCTGCGCCGTGTTCTTGCCTGGACCTGCGAGCGGGACCTCAGGTTCGTCCTGTTTCCATTGATGGCCCTCGCGCTCCTGAACGTGTTTGCGGAGTTCATGTCCGTGCTGCTGGAGCCCCTGTCGGCGCTGGGGGATCCGGCGGCGACGAAGGCGGAGATCGCCGGAGCGGCGGAGGAGGGGTTCCGGCAGATCGGGGCGAAGGCGGCGTTCTGGATCGCGCTGGTCGTGGTTTCCGGGGTTGTGTTCTGCCTGCTGTCGGGCGTGTCGGACTGGCTGGTCCTGGGCGCGTTGGGCGCCCGGCACGGGGTGGGCCCGTGGCGGGTGTTGTGCGGGCGGGGTGCGCTGCAGGACCGGCGGGAGCTGGCCGGACGGGACCTGGCGCGCCGGCAGGGGCTGCTGAGGGGGCGGCCGGCTGTGCCGGCCGACCGGGCGGGTCCGGGGCTCTGGCTGGCGACGGCGATGGTCGCGCTGACGGCGGCAGCGGCGCTGGGGCTCGCGAGTTTGTCCGGCGCTGCGGCCGAGGCGCCGGTGGAGACGCCCGAGGCGCGGTCGTTCGCGCTTCGCGTGGCTGACGGGCCGGTTCTGGCGTTCGGGGTGGCGGAGCGGCTGCCGGGCGCCGGCGAGGGGCTGCGGATCGGGTTCGCGGTGACGTGCGAGCGGGCGGACGGGCGGCTGGAGGCGCTGCTGTCCTTCGGGACGGTGCCGCGCGGCAAGCGGGTGCAGGCGGCGGCCGGGGTTCCGGGCGGGCCCGTGGAGCGGTTCGGCCCGGTGACGCGCGGCGGCGGCGCGGCGGCCGGCTTCCACGATCCGTTGTTCACGGACAGGGAGGATGTGTTGCGGTTCATGGATGCGGCCTTCGCGACCGGCGCGCTGGTGAGCAACGGTCACAACTCGGTCTGGAACCGGGTTCCGGAGGCAGACAACCGGGCGGCCCGGGCGGCACTGCGCCGCTGTGCGGGAGCCGGCGAGTGATGCGGGGTATGGAGACCATGCGGCTCCGGATGCCGCCGTCGGGTCCGACAGCGCGCCACAGGCGGGCCGGGCGCACGGGCGCGGAGCTTCTGCTGCTGATGGCGTTCCTGCTTGCCGTGTCGGCCTGCGGCGGCGGCGGCTCGCCCTCCCCTTCCGGCCCCCTTTCGGCAACCGCACCCACTGTGCCCGCGCCCGCCGCGCCCGAGCCGGGCACGCAAGTCCGGGTGATCGATGCCGACACGGTGGATATCGACGGCGTGCGCTGGCGGCTGCACGGGATCGACGCGCCGGAGAGCCGGCAGACCTGCCGGGCCTGGGGCCGGACATGGAACTGCGGGGCGGCGGCGACGGAGGCGCTCATGTCGCGCGCTCAGGGCATGGGCTGCACGGGAAGCGACACGGACCGCTACGGGCGTTCCATCGGGGCCTGTTCCGCGGGCGGGGTGGATCTCAACGCCTGGCTTGTCGCGAACGGCTGGGCGCTGGCCTACCGGCAATATGGCGGCGAGGCCTATGCCGACGAGGAGGAAGAGGCGCGCTCGCAGCGGCGCGGCGTCCATCGCGGCGCATTCGTGGCGCCGTGGGACTGGCGCCGGGGCGAGCGGCTCGGCGTCGGGGACACGTTCGCCTCCAGCACGTCCGGGAACGTGGATGCGGGCGCTCTGGCGGACCGGCTGCTGCGCGGGAACGGGTCCGGCTTCCGGGGCCGGCGGCTGGCAGACAGCGTGTTCGGTCTGGTGGATGGCGCGGGGGCGGTTTCCTTCGGCGCCTGGTTCCGAACGGACCCGGCGGCGCCCGGCGGCGGTGTCTGGACCGGTTCGGTCGGGGGTCTGGAGGGCGCGGCCGGGCGTCGCGTCGAGGGCGTCGTGGAGATCCGCATCGGGGATTTCGCGAGGCCGGAGGTGGACGTCTCGTTCACGGGCATGAGGGGCGCCGACGGTGCGGCCAGGGCGGACATGCGCTGGGAGGATATCCCGGTGGCGCGGGGCGCATTCGAGGCCAGCGGCGCGACCGGCTCGATCGAGGGCCGGTTCTACGGGCGCAATCACGGAGAGGTGGGCGGCGTGTTCGAGCGGAACGGAATCGTGGGGGCGTTCGGTGCGGAACGGTAACCGGAGGCGGGTTGAACGAACGGGCGCGGAGCTGCTGCTGCTGATGGGGTTCCTGCTTGCCGTGTCGCTTGCCCTGCTGTCGCCGGCGTCGCAGGCGGGCGCGCCGGGTGCGGCGCCCCTGGCGGCGACGGTGACGGTCGCGGCGCCGTCGAGGGATCTCCCCGTCGAAGTCTCCGACCTTGAAATCGAGGTCAGGCAGCTGACCCCTCTGCCCTTCCGGGAACTGGCGGGTCTGGTTGCGGACCTGGCCGGGGTGAAGGCGGTGCTTCAGGACCGCCCGGGCCGTGTCCTGGACGGCGATCTCGTTCTCGAGCCGGCGGTTCCGTTCGGCCTTTCGATGCGGGGGACGGTTCCGGAGGTTCTGGACGAGATCGCCCGGCTGTCGGGCTACGACTGGGGCTGGGAGGACGGGCGGGTGGTTTTCTGGCGCTATGCGGATCGGGAGCAGCGCGGGGCGCAGCATCTGCCTGCGGGCGTTGCGGTCGGCGTCCTGGCCGCGGTTGCGGAGAACGAGGCGGAGGCCGCCCGGTCCGCCGGGGCGGACGCGGCGCCGGCGGCTCCCGCTGCTGCTGCGGCGCTGGAGGGACAGGACGGGGCGGCGCCGGAAGAGGCGGCGCCGGCGCCGCCGCCGGCCTGGGAAGTGGCGCCGGACGAGCACGGTACGGTGGAGGAGGTGCTGCGGGCCTGGGCGGCGCGCGCCGGCTGGCAGGTGGCCTGGCGGAGCGCGCGGCGTTATGCGGTGGGCGCGGCGGCGTCGTTTCCGGCGGGCGGTACGGAGGAGGAGGGGTTCCTGGCGGCAGCAGACGCGCTGCTGGCGACCCGGCCGATGCGCCGGACGCTGACGGCGACGGCCTATCCGAACCGTTGGCTTGTGGTGCGCGATATCGGGAGCGCGGCGCCATGAGCGTGGGCGCGGCGCTTGGCGGGATGGTGGCCGGGGCGCTGGCGCTTGCCGGCTGCCAGTCGCTCGATCCCGGCCGGGCGCAGGACCGGTCCGCGGCGGCGGTCGCGGGCGACCCGGCGGAGATGCGGATAGCCGAGGCGATGGTTCTGGCGCAGGAGGCGCTGACGCGGCTGGCGGAGGTCCGCGCGGCCGGCGCGCCGCCTGCGGTCGATGTGCCGCGCCTGGTGACGCCGGAGCTGCAGACGCGGGTGACGCTGGACTGGCTGGGCCCGCTGGAGCGGGTGGCGGAGCGCCTTGCGGCGGAGATCGGCTACGACTTCGTGGTCGCCGGTCCGCGCCCGCCGGCGCCGGTGATGGTCTCGGTCGATGTCGAGGACGAGCCGGTGATCTTCGTGCTTCGCGATATCGGTCTCCAGGCCGGGGGGCGGGCGCTGCTGACGACGGATGCCGGGCGGATGGCCGTGCGGCTGGACTGGATCGGGCCGGAGGCGGCGGATCCGCCGCCTCCCGGCGGGGAGGGGTCGTGACGGCATTGCCGAGGGTGCTGGCGGTGCTGGCGGCGCTGTCGCCGGCGCCGGCGGCGGCGGGCTTCTCCTGGACGCCCGTGGAGTCGGACCGTTCGATGTTCATCCATGGACCGCCGGACCGTCTGGGGATCGCGGAGGTTGCGGCGCGGCTGGTTCCGGCGGGCGCGAGGCTGCGCTGGGACCGGCGCGTGGACACCGGGCGCCGGGCGCGGGCGGTCTACACGGACTGGCGGGTGCTGCTGTGGGATTTCGGGCTCGCCTGGGAGCGCCATGGCGGCGAGGTTCATGTGCGCCCCGCGGGGCTGCCGCCCGGCGAGGTCGAGCTGGCGACCGCGGGCCGGGGCGTTGCGGACTGGAGCGTGGCGCGGGGCGAGACGCTGCGCCAGGCGCTGGCGCGCTGGAGCGCGATGGCGGGCGTCGAGCTCGTCTGGCTGACGGACCGGAGCTACCGGCTGGGCGAGGCGCGCCGCTTCCGGGGGACCTTTGCGGAAGCCGTGGCGGCCGTGTCGCGGTCCCTTTCCGGGCTGGACCCCGCGCCTGTCGCGGCGCTCGGCCCGGACGGCCGGACGCTGGCGGTGCGCCATCGCGGACCCGCAACAGGGCCAGCGCAATGACCGCCGGCTCCGGGGTTCGCCGGCGGCACGGGGTATCCGCGCTTGCGCTGCTGCTGCTGGCGGCGGCGCCGGTTCATGCGTCGTCTTCCGCGGGGCCGGGCGCGGCGCCGCTGCCGGACCTTCAGGCGCTGAAGGAGACGGCGCCGGCCGGTGAGGCGGGCGGCGCGGCGGCGCGCGCGGCGGAGCGCCGGGGCGGGGCGCAGCGGCTTGCGGCGCTTGCCTGGGCCTCGCAGGCGGGGCTTGCGCATCGGGGCCGGGAGATCGCGGCGCTTCTCGAGGAACAGGCGGAGCGTCTCTCGGCGGTATTCGATTTCGGCGCGCTGCTGGTGGCCCGGGGCGGGTTCCTGGTGATGCCGCCGGTTCTTGCGGAGACGCGGGATGCGGTGCGGATCGAGGACGACATGGCGGCGGGCGCCCGGCAGGTGCTGCGGATCGCGGCCGGGGAGCGGATCGTGGGGGCGGCGCCGACCTGGCGCGCGTGGCTGGAGCGGGACTGGGAGCCGGCGCGGAGGCCCTCGCCGGTGCTGTTCCCGCGCGGGGCGGCGGAGCGCGCGCGCTGGGACGGCTGGCTGGAGGAGGGATGGGCGCGCGGGGTCAGGCTGGCGGACGACATCCATGCCTCGGACCTGGAGCGTCTGGTGGCGGTGTTCCGGGGTGTCGTGCGCTGGCACCGGCTTCGCGCGGCGCGGATGGTGACCCCGCTCGAGACGCGGTTCGAGGAGACGGCGGTCTCGGGACACGAGAGCCTGATGCGGATCGGGGAGCGGGTGGTGCGCCTCGACGGGCGGGCGCGGTTCAACCTGGCGCCGCGGGAGTGGCGCCCGCTGCCGGAGCGTGTGGCGCCGGGCGGCGGATGGGGGAGCGGACGGTGATCCGGATGTTGCGGAAGGCGAAGGAGGCAGCGCGGTGCTGAACCTTTCGGACGTGCACCTTGTGGGCCATGCGGGCAAGGACGCGGAGGTCCGGCAGGCCGGCGGGACGGAGGTCGCGGACTTCTCGCTGGCGACGAACCTCCGGCGCTACCGGCGCGGCGGGGAGTATGAGGAGCGTGTCGAGTGGCACCATGTGCGCGCGGTCGGCGCGCAGGCCGACCTTGCGCGCCGGCTGGTGGTGAAGGGCGCGGCGCTGCAGGTGATGGGGCGTCTCGAATACCGGGAGCCTGGCGGCGGTGACCGTTCCGGGCGTGTCGCCCTGGTGGTGCTGGCCGGCGCGCGGGCCTGGCTGAACCGCCTGGACTCGCTGCGGAACGCCGGGCCCGGCGACGAGCCGGAGTGGATGGGGGCCGAGCGCCGGGTCCTGGTGCGGGCGCACTGGCGGCGCGTTCCGGCGAAGGGAGAGGGGCCGTGAGCGGGCCCGGCATGTGGGAGCCGGGGGAGCGGTCGTTTCCGACCGACCGGCTTGACGAGTTCCTGTTGTGGGCGGCGGACCTGGGGGCGGCGGATATCGCCTTCTCGACGGGCCTTCCGGCGTTCATCGAGGTGGACGGGCAGTTGCGCCGGGCGACCCGGGCGCGGCTGGACGGCCCGGCGATGGGGCGTGTTGCCGGCGGTCTGCATGTGAGCCGGGAGCGGGCCGAGACGGAGCTTCGCGGCGGCGGGGCGATCGACTGCAGCCACACGGCGGTCGGGCCGGACCGGCGCCGGCGGCGTTTCAGGGTGAACATGCTGCCGAAGCAGTTCGACGGGCGCTGGGGGATGGGCGTGGCGCTGAGGGTGCTTCCGGAGGAGGCGCCGGAGCTGGACGCGCTCGGGGTCGAGGAGGAGATCGCGGCGGCGTTGCAGCTCGGCGAGGGGATTTGCCTGGTCACGGGGGTTCCGGGGTCCGGCAAGTCGACATTGCTGGCCGCGGCGATGCGCCGGCTGGTGGAGACCGGCCGGGGCAAGGTGCTGACGTTCGAGAACCCGGTGGAGTTCGACCTGTCCCGGATCGAGGCGGACCTGGCGATGATCGAGCAGACGGAGGTTCCGACGCATGTGGAGACGTTCGCGGAGGCGCTGCGCTCTGCGGTGAGGCGCCGTCCGGCGGCGGTGATGGTGGGCGAGGCGCGCGACCTGGAGACGATCGAGGCGGTGCTGAACGCCTCGGACCAGGGGATGGCGGTGTATTCGACGACGCACACGGTGGGCGTGTCGGCGACCATGCGCCGGTTGCTGTCGGCGTTTGCGCCGGCGGAGCGGGACGAGCGGGCCGTGGCGCTGATGCAGCGCCTCACGCTTGTCGCGACGCAGATGCTGGTCCCGAACCCGCAGGGCGGGCGGACCGCGATCCGGGAGTGGCTGCGGTTCGACGGCGCGCTGAAGCAGCGCCTGTTCCAGCTGCCCCGGGGCGACTGGCCGATGGCGATCCAGGCGGAGGTGCGGAAGCGCTGCGGGGGCCTCGGCGAGGCCGGGGTGCGGGCCCATGAAGCCGGGCGGATCGGGCGCGGGGACCTGGCCCGGGCGCTGGCGGCGTCGGGAGACCTGCGCGACGCCGGCGAACGGGCGGGCGCGTGAGGGCGCGGGCTCATGGAGGGAGAGGGCTGGGCGTGGCGGGATTCGATGCGCCCGGTTCGGCTGGGGCCGTTCGACGCGCGCCTGCTGCCGTTGGCGGTCGCGGCGGTGTTCGTGCCGGGCTGGTGGACGGGCGGCGCGGTGCTGCTCGCCTGGCTGGCGTTCAGGGCTGCGGAGGCGCGGGGCTACCGGCCGCCGGCGGCGGTCCGCGCGATGCGCGCGGCTCTCGCGGGGAAGCGCCGGGCGCTGCACCGCCGGCGCATGCGGCGGTTCCTGGACTACGGGCGGGGCTGAGATGAGGGCGGTCGTGCGCGTGGCGGTGTTTTCGGCGCTCCTGGTGCTGCTGATCGTGGGCGGGCTGAGGCTCGGGCATTCCGAAGAGCGGCTTCCGGCCGTGCTGGCGGCGCTGGAGCGGTCCGGGGCGGCGCTCGTGCCGCTCGGGCGGTCCGGCCTGCTGGAAGGCTGGCTGGTGCGCCGGCCGGACGGAAGCGTGTTCCCGGTCTATGCGGCGCCGGACGGTCATGCCGTGGCGGGCCTGCTTTACGGCCCGGACGGGCTGGAGCTGACCGGCGGGCAGCTGCGGGCGGCGGCGAAGGCGGGAGCGGCCGCAGAGGCGGTCGGCGGCGCCTCGCGCCCGGGTGCGGCGGCGCCCGGGCCTTCGCCGGTGGAAGACGCGGTCCGGGCGGCGGCGGCCGGGTATGCGCTGGCGTCGCGGTCTGCGGCTCCGGAGGGGGGACGGCAGGCGCTGTTCGAGCGGGCGCTCGATGCGGCCGCGTTCACGCTGGGCGAGAGGGGTCCGGACGTGGTGGCGTTCATCGATCCCGCCTGCCCCTGGTCGAGGCAGGCGGCGGCTGAACAGGGGAGCCGGGCGCTCGACGGGGAGTTCCGCCTGCATGCGGTGCCGGTGGGGCTGCTGGGAGAGGACTCGCTCGCGCAGGCGGCGGGGATCGCGGCGGCCGGGAACCCGGCGCTGGCATGGTTCGGGTCCGGCCCGGCTGCCGCGGCGGCGGAAGGGACGGACCGGCTGGAGGCGAACCATGCGCTCTGGCGGGCATTCGGCGCGGAGGTCGTGCCCTTCCTTGCGTGGCGGGACGACGCGGGCGCAATCCGGGTTCATGCGGGGCGTCCGGAACCGGGCTTCCGGTCCGGAGGCGCCACGCGATGAGGCTGCCCTGGCGCCGGGACCCGGGATCGGTGCGCGAGCGTGCGTCGGGCAGCTCGCGGCTGAGCGAGGTCATGGCGGCCGTGTCGGGGTCGCAGGCTTACCACATTGCCCAGCACCGCGCCTGGCGCCGGGTGGCGGTCGCCGCGGTGGTCGGCCAGACGCTGACGATCGGCGCGCTCGCGGCGTGGATGGAGTCCAGGGACACGGTCTACATCGCGGTCGCCACGGACATGTCGGGGCGCACCCTGCCGATCGTGTCGGCGGCGGGGGTCGAAGGCGAGGAGGAGATCGGCATGGTGCTCACCTGGACGGTGGGGTCGGTGACCGAGGCCTTCACCATGGGCTTCCACGACTATCGCGGGCGCATCGAGGGGGTGCGGGACCGTTTCACCGACGAGGGGTTCGACAGCTACCAGCGGGTGCTGGAGGACAGCCTGGTGTTCCAGCGGATCGGCGAGCTGGGCCAGGTGGTGTCGGCCGTGGCGCGGGGCGCGCCGGTCCTGGAGCGGGTCCGGACATTCGCGGACGGCGCCGTGGGTTACCAGGTGAAGTTCCCGATGTCGCTGACCTTCTACGCCAGGGCGGACGAGAGGGTGGTCGAGGACCTGGTTGCCGAGGCGCTCGTGGTGCGCATGGCGCGCACCGAGCGGCTGTCCGGCCTGGCGATCGAACAGTTCCGGTTTTCGAGGGCGGAGGGACTGCGGCGATGAGGCCGGCGTCGGCTCGGGGGATGCGCAGGCACGGGATATGGCCCGGCCTGACCCTGGCGGCGGTTGCCGCGCAGGCGCTGACGGCCGGCGGACTGCTGGCGGCGATGCAGTGGCAGGAGAGGGCCCACGCGGCGTTCGCGATGGATGGCCGCGGCGAGCCGGAGGCGGTCTGGGCGGCGGAGGATTCCGAAGCGGACATCGCGATCGACGCGATGCTGGCCTGGACCGTCGCCACGGTGACGCAGGCTCTCGATATCGGCTTCGACGACCGGGAAGGACGCATCGAGGCGATGAGGGACCGGTTCACCGCGGCCGGTTTCGGGAGCTACCGGGCGGTGCTCGAGGACAGCCTGGTGCTGGAGCGCCTGCGCAGGCAGCGGCAGGTGGTGTCGGCCGTGGCGCAGGGCGCGGCGGTGGTGATGCGGGTCCGGAAGACGGGAAGCGGGCGCCTCGGATACGAGGTCGAGGTGCCGCTGCTGCTGACCTTCTACGCCGGCGAGGGCGCGCGGGCGGATGCGAAGCTGGCGGCGCGCCTCCTGGTCGTGCGGGCGCCGCGCCCGGAGCGGCTGTCGGGGCTGGCGATCGCGGATTTTCTGCTGGGCAGGAGGGGAGCGGCGGGACCATGACATGGTTGCGGATCGGGCGCGGACGCGCCGAACTGGCGGCGCTGGCGGTGCTGGGGCTGTTGGCGTGGGCGGGGCCGGCGGCGGGCCAGCAGGCGGCGGCGCCGCCGGCGCCTGCCGGGAGACAGGCGCCCCCTTCCGGGCAGGACCGGGACGCGGACGTCTGGCCGGAGCATGCGATGCCGGACGGGGACGCCGCGGCGGCGGGCCGCCTGCGGCTTCCCTTTACCCAGGAGCAGATCGCGCTGCTGGGCCGCCTGCTGGAGCAGACGCAGAGGGCGGCGGCGCGGGCGCGCGGGGCGGCGCCGCCCGGGCGGGTCCGCAGGATCGACCTGGACGGCCTCGGGGCGGGGGCGGTCCAGGAGGTCGCGGTGCATGCCGACTATGTGACGTCGGTCGGGTTCTACGACCGGACCGGCGCGCCCTGGCCGATCGCGCACGCGCTGGTGAACGAGAACTTCGTGGCGGCGGGCGGCGAGGGAGCGCCGGCCGATGCCGGGCACCTGCTTCACCTGAAGCCGAATGCGCGGTGGCTGGCCGGCAATGCCTCGGTGATGCTGGAGGGGCTGGCGGAGCCGCTGATCCTGGTGATGGCAGAGGGGGACGGCGCGGTCGACTTCAGCCTGGCGGTGCGCCTCCCGGAGGACGGACCGAACGCCGATCCGCTCGATGCGGGCGCGGCGGCGGGGTTTCATGCGGGCTCGGACATGCTTCTCGGGCTGCTGTCGGGCGCGGCGCCGGCGGGCGCCCGGCCGCTCGATGTGGAAGGCATCGACGGGCGCGCCTGGCGGCTCGGGGAGGAGCTGCTGCTGGTGACGCGGGCGTATCTGGTCGCCCCGGGCGCGCGGGCGGCGGAGCGGGACCCGTCCGGACGCTGGGCCTACAGGCTGCCCGGCGTGCCCTACGCAATGGTTTCGGTGGAAGGACGGGAGCTGCGGGCGTCCTTCCTGGAACGTCCGGAGATACCGCGGCGCGCAAGGGAGAACTGAGATGGCGAGGACCACGGAGATAGGCAGGAGGTCCCTGGCGGCGACGGGCCGGACGGAGCTCGTGAAGGCGGTCGGGGAGAAGGCGGGGCTCTCGTGGGAGAAGGCTTCGAAGGCGGTCGGGGTCGTGGTCGAGGAGATCGCGGCGAGGCTCGCGGGCGGGGACCGGGTGGTGCTGCGCGGCTTCGGGACGTTCGTGGTCGCCGAGAGCGGGGCGCGGGAATACCGCGATCTGCGCACGGGCGAGCGAAGAACCGCGCCGCCGTCGAAGGCGGTGCGGTTCGTGCCGTCGCCGGTGCTCAAGCGGGCCGTGAACCCGGAGGCGGAGAGCTGAGCGGGAACAGGGGCGGCGGAACGCCGCCGGTGGCGTCGGCGCGGGAGCGCCGCCGGGCCTGGCGCGGGGCGGCGCCGGGGTTCGCGGCCTGGCTGCTGCTCGCGTCTGCGGCATGGGCAGAGGGCGATGGCAGCGGTGTCGTCTTCGACCCGGAGAAGCCGGTTACGGATGCCTTTCGCGAGGCGATCGGGCGCGACGATGCCGGGCGCAGGCAGGAGGCGATGGAACGGGGAGAGAGTTTCTCGCCGACATTCGACCGCCCGACGCGCCCGGACCGGCCGCCTCCGGCCGTGATGCCGGCGGCGCCCGGGCCGAAGGAACCCGGGCCGGCGGCGGAGACGCCTCCTGCGGAGCGGCCGGCGCCGGCGCAGGCACGAAGGGACCCGCCGGCGGCGCGGCCGGGCGAGCGGCTGCCGGAGCGCGGCGGGAGCCGGGACAGGGATGCCTCGCCCCTCGATGCGCTCCTGGACGTGCTCGCCGCGCCCCGGGCGAAGATGGTCCGGGTGGCCCGTGAACGCGCTCCGGCGGAGGCGGAACCGGAGTCCGGCGTGGACCCGGGTTTCGAGGGGCGGGGCGCGCCCCTGCCGCCCGTCCTGGCCGGGCTGAAGCCGGGCGCGGGCCTCTATGCGAGGGCGCTGTACGAGGCGAACAGCGACTTTCCGGGACCCGTCGTCCTGGAGGTCCTGGAGCCGCCCCTGGACGGGGCGGTGGCGACCGGGGCGTTCGAGCGGGTGCGGGACCGGCTGGTGATCCGGATCGACCGGTTGTCGGTGGGCCGGGAGAGCCGGGACATCGAAGGCTGGGCGGTGGACCCCGGCTGCGCGTGCTACGGCATTGCGGGCGAGGTCGACCGGCACTGGTTCGACCGGGTGCTGCTGCCGTCGGCGGTGGCGTTTGCGGGCGGCTTCCTCGAGGCGGCGGCGCAGACGGCGCGCCTTGTCACCAGGGGCGCTTCCGGAGAGACGGTGACGGTGGAGAGCGGGGCGCCGACGCACCGCCAGCAGGTTTACGCCGGCGCGGCGGCGGCGGCCAGGCGCGCCGGGGAGGTGCTGCTCGAGGGACTGCCGCAGGGGCCGACGGTTCGGGTGCCGGTGAATACGGAGCTGGTGCTGGTCATAACCGGGACGCCGGAGCGGGGCCGGAACGGCGAAGCCCCGGGGCGGGAGGCCGGGTCCCCGCGGCGGGGCGGGCCGGCCGCCCGGATCGACGGCGGCCGGGGCGCGTTCGCCGGACCGCCGGGCCGGAGCGCGCGGCAATGAACGGTCTCGAAGCGGCGTTCCGGGCTCTGGTGCAGGACGTGGACGGCGCGCTCCGGATGCTGATGGGCGCCGTCTGCTATCTGCTCGCCGCGTTCTGCTTCATGGGCGGGTGTTTGCGTGTCCTCAGGCATGCCGGGGGGCACTGGCCCGGGACCGGGACCGGAACGGCGCTGGTGTTCCTGCTGGCGGTGGTTCTGGTGCGGTTGCCGGATGTGCTGATGGCATCGGGGGAATCGGTGTTCGGGGCCGACCGCGAGGCGGCGTCGGCGATGGCCTGGATGCCGCCCGCTTCGGGAGAATGGCAGCGGTTCGGCGCGGCGGTGCAGGCGGCGTTCGCGGTCGTGGCATGGATCGGGCTGTTCGCGTTCCTCAGGGGATGCTTCGTGCTGAAGCATGCGGTGGACGGGCGCGGGCAGGCAACGCTGACGCAGGCGGGCTGCTACCTGCTGGGCGGGGTGATGTGCTGGCACATGGCCGGGCTCGTGCGCGCGCTGCAGAACACGCTCGGCATGCAGGCGGTGCCGATATGAGGGCGCGGGCGCGCGGATTGGCGGTGCGGGCATGCGCGGCTGTCCTGCTTGCGGCGTCCGGCGCCGGGGCGGCAGGGGCGAAGCCTTGGGGGCCGCTGGCGCAGGACCTGCTTCTGAGGCTCGGCCCGCCAATGCCGGTCCTTGCGGTCAAGCTGTTGTGGGTCCCGGGGGCGGTGCTCGCGGGCGCAGGGGGTCTGCGGGCGCTGTGGCTGGTCCTGGACGGGCGAAAGGTCCCATGGGCCGGCCCGGGCGCGATCATGGCGTTCGGAGCGGCGCCGGTTGCGGCGGGCCTGGCGCTGGAGGGGGATCGGTTGCCCGGGCTGCTGCGCCCGCCGGAATGGCGGGGCCGGTAGCGCATGAGGTTCCGCGAAAGGGAAGGAGACGGCCGATGAAGACGGCCCGGAAAGGAAGAAACGCCTGGCGGCGGCCTGCTGCTGCCGCGTTCGCGGCGGCGGGGCTGCTGGCGGGCGTGTTGCCGGCGGAGGCGAAGAAGCTGAGCGACCTGGGCAGGGCAGCCGAAACGGAGCTGGGGCTGCTGATGACCCTGCTGGCCTGGGTCTTCTACCTGCTGGCGGCCTTCTGCTTCGGCTATGCGGCGCTCAAGGTGAAGGGCCATGTCGACAATCCGCAGCGCGGCGGGCTGACGGTCCCGGTCGTGGTGTTCATCGTCGCGATCGCGCTGGCGGCGGGTCCGACGCTTCTGGAGCGGGCCGTGGAGAGCTTCCAGCTCGACCAGGACCAGACGCTTCAAAGGCCGAGGTTCTAGATCGTGGCCGGGCGCCGTCCCGCAGACGCCCTGGAAGACCTGCTGCGCTGGTGGTGGCGGGAGCGGCGCAAGCCTCTGGAGAGCTTCATGCTGGTCCGCGCGGCGGCCGGGCAGGACGGGGTCGGGGTGCTGGTCGGGAGCGACAACTCGCTGGCGTCCTGCATCGATGTCCACGGCTCGCGCAGCATGATGGGCGAGGATGAGCTCGGTCTCTTCGTGGAGACGGTGGAGCGCCGTCTGAACACGGCGTTCCTCGGCAAGGGCCATGCGCTGCACGTCGTGTTCGAGCGCGCGCCGGAGGAGGGGCGGCGGCTGCTCGAGCGCGCGGGCGACCGGCAGCGCAGAAGCTGCGAGCGTCTCGGGATCGACCTGGAGGCGACGATCGCGGAGCGGGTGGAGCGGCTGTCGCCGCGATTGTCGGGGGAACGCCTGACGATTGCCTGCTGGAGCGGTCCGGCGGTTCTGGCGCGCGACCGGGAGCGCAGGGAGAAGCGCGCGGTCAGGGAGCGGAAGAAGGACTGGGCGCCGGGCGATGAGGAATCGCAGTGTCCGTTTGCGGCCGAGGGCGTGCTGGGCGCGCGCCACCTGGCGTTTGTCGAGTCCGTGCAGGCTGTGCTGGACGAGACGGGCGTCGTGTCGCGGGTTCTGGATGCCGGCGACGCGGTCAGGGCGCTCAGGTGGTGGCTGGCCGGGCCGGAGAGCGTCGGCGAGGGATGGCAGCCCGCAACGGCGGCCGGAGAGGCGCCGGCGCGCGATCCGGAGCCGGTGGAGCTCGGCGCCTGGCCGCCGCCGCTCGCGCCCCAGGTCGTGGTGCGGGAGCCGGAGGTCCTCGGCCGCAGCGCGGTGCTGCTGGGATCGCGGATCTGGGCGCCGCTCGACATGGAGCTCGGCCCGCGGCGGGCGAGGCCGTTTTCGGAACTGATGGAGCGGCTCGCGGCGGCCGGGAACCTGCCGGTCCGGGTGGCCTTCCTGCTGGAAGGCGGGGGGATGCGGCGCGCGGGCGCGATGATGCGCCATGCGGCGGCCCCGTTCCTGGCCTTTTCGTCGTCGGACAGCCTGGCGGTGCGGAACGCCGCGGAGGGGCTGGCGGCGCATGCGGCGGCGGGCCGGGCGGTGGTCAGGCTGCGGGTGCAGTTCCTGACCTGGGTGGAGGGCGCGGGTCTCCCGGACAGCCGGCGGGAGGAGCTGGCGCGGCGGGTGAGCCGCCTGCAGCAGCTCGTCGAAGGCTGGGGAGAGATCGGCGTGACGCCGGTCACCGGCGACCCGCTGGAGGCGCTGGCGGCGTCGGTTCCGGGATTCGCGTGCGGATCGACGGCCGCGGCCGGCCTGGCGCCGCTCGGGGAGGCGCTGGCGATGCTGCCGGTGTCGCGGCCTGCGCCGCTCGTGCGCAGCGGCGGCAGCGGCGCCGTCTCGCACATGTTCGTGTCGCGCGACGGCAAGGCGCTTCCCTTCGGGTTCGAGGGCGCGGAGCACGGGTTCGACCTGATCTTCGGCATTCCCGGCAGGGGCAAGAGCGTGCTGCTGAACACGCTCGGGCTGGCGTTCGCGTTGCAGGGGGGCCAGTCCCGCATGCCGCTGCAGGCGGTGGTGGACATAGGGCCGTCGGCGGCCGGGCTGGTCGATCTGGTCCGCGATGCGCTGCCGGCGGGCCGGCGCCACGAGGCCGGCCGCTGGCGCTGGCGGATGGACTCCGCCCATGCCGTGAACCCGATGGACACCCAGCTGGGCTGCCGGTTCCCGCTGCCGGTGGAGCGCGCATTCCTGGTGAACCTGCTGTCGCTGATGGTGACGCCGGCGGGAAGCGCGGGGATGTCGGACGGCATGCGCGAGCTCGTCGGGGCGACGATCCGGGAGGCGTACGAGCTGCGCTCGGACACGGGCTCGCTGAACGAGGCGAAGCGTTACGAGCGCGGCGAGGACGAAGAAGTGGATGCGGCGGTGGATCTTCACGGCGTCGCGACCGGGCCGGACACGCTGCAGTGGGACGTGGTGGACGCCCTGTTCGACGCGGGCGCGGTGGAGGCGGCGGTGCGCGCGCAGCGTCATGCGGTCCCGACCTTTTCCCTGCTGACGACGGCGGTGCAGTCGGAGGCGGTGCAGGGCCTCGTCCGCGATGTGCGCCACGGCCCGGGCGGAGAGACGGTGACAGGAGCGTTCCGGAGGATCCTCACCGGCCTGAGCGCGGCCTGGCCGAACATGTTCGCGGAGACCTCCTTCGACATCGGCAACGCGCGCCTGTCGGCGATCGACCTGGGCGAGGTCGCGCCGACGGGCAGTCCGGAGGCGGACCTGCAGGCGGCCGCGTTCTACATGCTGGCGAGGCACGCGCTGACGCGCGACTGGTGGCTGGCCGAGGAGGACCTGGCCGGCGTGCCGGAGCGCTACCGGGAGTGGCATGCGCAGCGCTGCCGGGAGATGAGGGAGACCCCGAAGCGGCTCTGCTACGACGAATACCACCGGACCGGCGGCGCCCCGGCGGTGCGCGCCCAGGTGGAGCGGGACGTCCGGGAGGCGAGGAAGCTCGGCGTGCGGCTCGCGCTGTCCAGCCAGAGCCTCGGGGATTTCGACAGGGAGCTGGTGACCCTGGGGACGCAGTTCTGGGTTCTGGGCTCCGGGAGCAAGGCGAGCGAGGTGACGGAGCTCGGGGAGGTGTTCGGGCTCTCGAAGACGCTGCGCGACACGGTGCGCTTCGAGCTTCGGGGGCCGGACGCCGGCGGGGCGCCGGCGCTGCTCATGGCCGAAGGCGAACGGGGGCGGATCGAGCAGCTCGTGGTCAATGCGCCGGGACCGCAGGAACTCTGGTCGCTGAACACCCGCCCGATCGACGCGGCGCTGCGCCGGCGGGTCCAGGCGCGGCTCGGACCGGCCGAAGCGCGGCGCGTGCTTGCCCGCGCCTTCCCGGCGGGATCGGCCGAGGCGCGGGTGCGCGATGCGGTGGCGGCGCTCGAGGAGCGCGGCGCGCGCTCGCGGGCGTCGGTCAGGGAAGTGCTCGGCGGCATTGCGGACAGGCTTGTCGACAGGCAGGCGGGAAAGGGAGCTGACGGATGAAGGCATGGCGGGGCGGTCTGGCGGTCCTGGCGGCGGTCGCGGTATCGCTGCCGGTCCTTCCGGAGCCTGCATCGGGGCAGGGAACGACGGGTGCGGCGGCAGGGACGGAGCTCCCGGATTGCGATCCGGAGGTGGCGGAGGCGCTGGCGAAGGCGGCCGAGGCGGGGGTGAAGGCCGATCTCGCCGTGATCCGCCATGCCGGCCAGGGGATCCGGAAACCGGACTCGATCCTCGACCTCAGCTGCGTGTGGGACATGTTCGACTATCGCGGCATGGACATCCTCTACCGCCCCGGTGACGCGCTGGACCGGATCCTCGACTTGGCGCGGGACCGTGTCTGTTCGGAAGCGTCGGATGTCCATGGCCGGCATGTGGGGCGGAGCCTGGATGCCGCCGTGTTCGCCGGTCCCGTGCAGGACGTGCCGGGCGCCGGGACCGGATCGATCCACGGCAATGCGCTCGGCGATGCGGGCATCGGGCGCGAGCGCTTCAGACGGCTGTTCGGCGGAGCGCCGCAATGAGGCGGGCGCTCCCGGTTGCGGCGTTCGGGGCCGCCGTTCTTGCCGCTCACCTGCTCGCGCCCGCTCCGGCGGCGGCGCTGTTCGGCGGCGGCGGGAAGGGCTGCACCCCGGTTCCGAAGACGGTCAGCGAGGCAAGCCGCGTCATCTCCAGCGTGAACGCCCGCATCGAGACCATGGAGCGGACGATCCACGACGCCCTGGTGAAGCAGACCGGCCAGCAGACAGGATATGCGGCGCAGAGCGCGAAGGCCGTCACGACGGCGCTCGACAGCCACGCTGCCATACGCGCGCAGACGGAGCGCGATGCGGCCGAGGTGCGCGCGCAGGTCGCCCGGCGTCCGTCGCGGTCCGCCTGCGCCGTCGCCACCGGCGCGCGCGGCCTGGCGCAGGCCCGGATCGCCAGCACGGTCGCGGGGCGCTCGGCGGCCGTCTCCGAGACCGGCCGGATCGCGGGCGACCGCGCCACCGGCTCGGCGCCGGCGGCGGCGACCGACAGCGCCGAGCGCTACCGCCGCGTCCTGGAGCGCTGGTGCAGTCCGGACCGCGCGCCGCTGCAGAGCGCGGCCTGCTCCGGAGCGGCGGAGGACCACGGCGCGGACCTCCGGCCCGACAGCCTGTTCGCGGTGGAGACCTTCGCTTCGGAGACCGAACTCCAGGCGGCGATCGACCTCTCCCGCAACCTGACGGTGCCGGCTGTCGAGGACCCGGAACCGCTCGGCGCGGTCGACTCGGCAAGCGAGCGCGGCAGGGTCATGGCGTCGCGCGCGGCGGCCGCAAGGCGCGCCCTGGCAGCGGAGGCGCTCGGCCATCTGCGCGCCCTGCGCGCGCCCGGCCCGGAACTCGGGCGCTGGGCGGCCGCCATCGACCCGGGGCGCAATCCGGACGCCGCCGTCAGCCGCCTGGAGCTCATCGACCTCATGGCGGCGAAGCGGTTCGAGCGCACCGCCTGGTGGGCCGAACTCCAGTCGATGGGCGGCGAGGCGCTGCTCCGCGAGACCGCCTCCCTGCTCGCCGCCTCGCTGCTGCTCGACCGGGAGCGCTTCCGCATCGAGCAGCGCCGCCTGGCGCTGGAGGCGGCCGCGCTCGCGGCGCGCATCGACCGCGACCGCGCGCTCGCCGGGCGGGCGGGCGCGAACTGACCGGCCATGGCGCGCCGTCCCTCCCTCCTGCGCCATGTCCTGCTGCCGGACCTGCTGGGACCGGCGGCCCGCGCTCTCGGCGACGGCGCCCGTGTGCTGCGCGCCGCGGCCGGCGCCCTGGAGCGGCCTCCGGGCGGTGGAAGACGGCAACGCCCCCGCGGGCTGCCCGGCTGGCTCGGCGCCGGCATGGCGCTGGCGGGACTGGCATGGATCGTCCTGGGGGCGATCGAGATGGCGGCCGGGACCGCGCCGGCGGCGGCGCAGACGGCGCCGGTTCCGGACCTCTCGGGCGAGCCGGACCGGGCAGGCCGCGCGCTGCTCGCCTTCCTCGCCGATCTCGATACCGGCAGCAACACCGCGCTCTCCGGGATGCTGACGGTCTACAACGGCGCCTTCCTGGTGCTCGCCGGCGTGCTGCTCGTCTGGTGGACCGCCGCCGGGACCGTCGACACCGCCAGCCGGGGACGCTGGGGGTTCACGGGAAAGGAGACGCTCCGGATCGCCGCCGCGTTCCTGCTCATGGTGCCGCTCCCCGGGGGCCTGTCGGGAGGCCAGCACCTGGCGCTCTCGCTCGCGCGCACCGGCGGCGACATCGCGCAGCTCGTCTGGGCCGGGTTCTCCGAGGACGTGCTCGGCGACGGCAACATGGTGGCGCCGGCGCCGCACCGGCGCCCGCTCCGGGCCGCCATCGCCGGCGTCTTCCTGGCGGAACTCTGCGCGCGCACCGCGAACCTGGCGGCCCGGGAAGCAGGCGATGCGGCCTATGTCGCGGTGAGGGAGACGCAGAGGCACACCGCGCTGCAACAGAGGCGGCGGGCCTACAGGGGCCGGGGGGTCCGCACCATCGGCTATGACGGCAATGCCGGCGGCATGCCGAAGGGCATGTGCGGCAGCGTGCGGATCGCCGGCCTCGACGGCGGCGCCACCCCCGGGGGCAGGATGGCCGCGGCGCAGGGCGATGCCTTCGACGCCGTCCGCCCGGCGCTGGGCGGGATTGCGGACGAAGTGGCGCTCTGGTTCGCGGCCCCGCCCGGAACCGCCCGCAGGGACGGCCCGCTGCCGGATATCGAGGCGATGCTGGTCGCGGCCGATCCGCTCGGGACATGGCTGGCGACTGTCGGCGCGGCCGCCGATGCGACCCGGGACGAGGCCACGACCGCGCTCGCGGCGGCGCTCGCGGACGAGGCGAGGAACACCCCCTGGACCCTCGCCGCCTCGCTGTTCATGACCATCACCCGCCATGTCGGCGAATACCAGCTGGGCGCCGGGAGCATTCCGGGGGTTGCCGGACCGTCCGCGCGGCTCGGGGAATGGGTCCCCCAGGCGCGCGCGGCCGTCGCGGCCGCGGCCGGGCAGCTCGCCGCCTCGCGCGAATATCCCGCCGTGCTCGGCGCCGGCGCCGATCCCGCGCCCGGGCCCGGCGGCGGCGGCGGGATCGGGCGCGGCTGGTTCGACTGGCTCGACATCGAGGACATACAACTGGTCGACAGCGGCAACCCGGTCCTCGACCTCGTCTCGCTCGGCCACAGCCTGGTCGCCAAGGGGATCGGCTCCATCCTGGTGCTCGGCGGCGTCGCCACCGGCTCGAACCTGCTGAACTCGATACCGCTCATCGGCGGCGGGCTGGATGCGTTCGAGGCCGCATGGCAGGTCATGGACAGCTTCGTGTCGACCATCCTGGGCCTCATGATCCTCGCCGGCCTGGTGCTCGCCTACCTGGTTCCCGTGCTGCCGTTCCTGCGCTTCCTGTTCGGCCTGCTGGCCTGGCTGACCGCCGTCGTCGCGGCCGTCTTCGCCATGCCGGTCTGGCTCGCCGGGCACACGGTCCGCGGCGAGGGGTTCGTCACCCCGGCGACGCGCCAGGGATGGCTCTTCCTGCCCGGCCTGCTGCTGCGCCCGGTGCTGATGCTGTTCGGCCTCGTCACCGGCTACCTCCTGTTCGTCACCATCATGGACACCTTCAACGACATCTTCCGGGGCCTCGTCTTCGACGCCGGCGCCTCGGACGGGATCGGCGTGCTCGGCTGGCTCGCCATGCTCGCCATCTACCTGATGACCGTCTACGGCCTCATGAACGGCTGCTTCAAGCTGATCGACCATCTGCCCGCGATCGCCATGGACTGGATCGGCGGGCGCGACGGGCGCGACGGCGACGCCGACCGGATCGGCGGCGGGATCGCCGGCGCGTTCGGGCGGATCGGGCCGATGCGCGTCGGCCAGGGAAGGCGCAGCCCCGGCCTGCCGGGCGGGCGCGGCGCGCCCGCGGACGACGGGCCGTAGGGAAGGGAGCGCCGCCGCCATGCCCGACAGGCGCACCGCCGGGCAGGAACGGGTCCGGTACTGGCGCCGGAGACGCCGGAGCCAATGCACCGGATGCGCGGAACCGGCCGTGCAGGGAAATTCACGGGAGAGGCCCGATGAGCGAACGATCCGACCGGCTGCCTCCGCCGGGGCGGAGCGACACCGGCCTCGTCGAGTTCCGCCCGGTCGACTGCATGGGGCCGGTGCCGGACGATCCCTGCGAGCGCATCCGGATGGCGCTGGCCTGCGGCATGGCGGCATGGCCCTCCGGCATCGGGAGCATCGGGACCGGCGCCGCCCTGGCGAGGCGCGCGTTCCGGCAAATGCAGCGCGGCACGAGACGCCGGGAGCCCGGAGACGGCCCGCAAGACGCGTGAGCCCCTGACGAAAGGACGAGGCAATGCACGGATTCGCAATCCATCTGGGGCTGGCGCTGGCGACGGGCATACCGGGGTGGGCGGCCGTATACTGGCTCTGGACCGAACGGCCCGATCCGGAGATCCGGGGCTGGGTCCTCGCCGGCATGGTCGCCGCCTCCTTCGCGGTGCTCATGTTCACCGACCTGAAGCGCGGCGGGCTCGGCTGGAAGATCGGCGTCTGGGGACCGACCGCGGCGGTGGCGGGCATGACCCTCCTGCTCGACCACATGGCGTTCGTGCTCGCCCGCGACCTGGCCGGGTTCACGGCACTGGTCGACGAAGGGACGGCGGTGGACAAGTTCCGCCTCGTGGCGCCGATTCCCGCGGCGCCGGTATTCGCCCTGTTGTGGCTCACGGCCATGCTGACCGGGCTGACCGGCGCCGGCCGCCTCTCGAAACGCCGGCGCTCGAAATCGGAACTCCACGGCGCCTCGAAGCTCATGGGACGGCGTCACCTCCGCAGGCTCGGGCAGCGGAAGGACGGCATCCTCCTCGGACAGACAGGGCCGGGTAACGGAGCTCCGCTCGCCGTCTGGCCCCTGGAAGGCCATGCGATGACGATCGCGCCGCCGCGGACCGGCAAGGGCGCGCTCATAGCTTCCAACATGCTCGCGCCCGGAGAGCGGGGCTGGCAGGGCTCGACGGTATGTATCGACCCCCGGGGGGAGCTCTATTGCATCGTCGCGCGGCGCCGCCGCCAGCTCGGCCGCAAGGTCGTGCTGCTCGACCCCTATGACGTGATCGGCCGGCATCGCGAACAGCATCCGCACTGCTATCTGCCGTCGGCGGTGAAGAGCCACACATACAACCCGCTCGATTTCCTGAGAGGCGAGGAGAAGGCGGTCCAGGACATCGACACGCTCGTCCAGGCGTTGCTGACGCCGCCGGCGACGGATGCCGGCAACAGCCGTCATTTCCATGAAAGTGCGAGGCGGCTGGTCTCCGGACATATCGCATGGGCGGCGTATCGGGCGCACAGGGCGGACAGGAACATGGCGCATGTCTTCGAGAACCTGTCGGCGGGCCCGGACCGGCGCGCGGAGTTGATGGGGCAGATTCTGGCGACGGAGATGTTCGCAGGCGGGGTCGCGCATCGGGCGGTGGAGTCCGAAATGGCCGTCAGTGCGCAGGAGTCGGGGTCCAACTACACGACGATCGCCAACCAGCTGCAGTTCCTGGCGCATCCGGAGATCCGGGCGCAGACCGCGACGAGCAGTTTCGATCCGCACGAGCTGGCGGACGGGAACATGGACCTGTTCGTGGTGGTGCCGGAAGAGGTTCTGAGGGCGGCGCGGCCGTGGCTGAGGCTGTGGATCACGATTCCGTTTGCGGTGGCCGCGCGACGGTCCCTGAAGAAGGACATGCTGATCGTCATGGACGAGATGCCGGCGGTCGGATATCTGGAGCCCGTCATGGACGCCTGGAGGATGGGCGCCGGGAGAGGCGTTCATTTCTGGACATTCGCGCAGTCGCTTTCGGCGATCGACGGCAGCTGGGGCAAGCAGCGCCGGCAGGAGATGGTCGACCTTTCGGAGCTCGTGCAGGTCCTCGGCTGGTCGCGCGCGGATGCGGCCGGCGCGGAGGAGATGTCGAAGGCCATCGGACACGGCACCTTCGAGGGCTACACCCAGACCTCGTCCGGGACGCCGATCAGCCGGTCCGTCCTGTTCTCGGCCAACAAGGTGACGGTCGGGGACAGCAGGAACCTGGTGAAGGAGAGGATCGTCAGGCCGGAGGACCTGATGATGATGAAGCCGGACGAGCAGTATGTCGTCGCGGCCTCGAAGGACTTTCCGCGCGACGCGATGCGGCTGCGGAATACGCAATACTGGAAGCACCGCCAGACCAGGGACTTCGCCGACCCGAACCCGTATGTGGAGCGGAAGCTCAAGGCGGCCGGGCTGCTGAGGCGGGGCGAGGAGATTTCGGAAGAGGAGCGCTTCGGGCGGGACCTTGGGCGGGCAGTCGAGAAGATCCGAAGGCAGTATGGGATCCCGGCGCCGGCTGTGGAGGCTTGAAGGGAGGCGTCGTGTGGAGAGCGGTGTTCTTCGGCAGGAGCACCCCACGGAATGCGCCGCGGTCCTGCGGAGGCCCGGCCACTCCGGACGCTCGGTGGGGAAGGCCTACGACATCCGCGACGCTTCGGCCGCTCCGCGACGTCCGTGACGGTTCGGCCGTGCGCCGGCCGCTCTGGGACATCCGAGACATCCGTGACGGTTCGGCCGTGCGTCGGCCGCTCTGGGACATCCGAGACATCCGTGACGGTTCGGCCGTGCGTCGGCCGTTCAGCGACCCCCCGGACATCCGTGACGGTTCGGCCGTGCGCCGGCCGCTCTGGGACATCCGAGACATCCGTGACAGTGCGGCCGTGCGTCGGCCGTTCAGCGACCCCCCGGACATCCGTGACGGTTCGGCCGTGCGCCGGCCGCTCTGGGACATCCGAGACATCCGTGACAGTGCGGCCGTGCGTCGGCCGCTCTGGGACATCCGAGACATCCGTGACGGTTCGGCCGCGCGTCGGCCGCTCCGCGACATCCGCGACGGCTCGGCCGTGCTCCGGCCGCTGCGTGGGGAGCGCTGCGACATCCAAGGGGCTCCGGCCGCTCGGCGGGGAAAGCCCAAGGAATCGAGCGCGGCTTCGTGGAGCGTGCGGCGTTGTAAGGGGAGGTGAATGTGGCAACGAGGCTTGCATTGGATAAAGAGAGTGTGGCGGCGCTGGAGCCTGGGGAGAAGGACCTGTTCGTTTGGGACGAGGAAGTGCCCGGATTCGGGGTAAGGGTTTTTCCTTCAGGGACCAAGTCGTGGATCGTCCGGCACGGGGTGGTTGCGAGCGACGGAAAGACTCGAGAGCGAAGAGTGACGATCGGGCGCTGTGAGGATATGAGCCTCGAGAATGCGCGGGCCGAGGCCGTGCGTCTCCTGGGAGGAGGATCGGTCGGACAGGATGAAACGCCGGCGCCGGCGGAGGTTGGAGAGCCGGGCGTGAAGCCGGGTGTCCGGAGCGAGGCGGCGCCGGCGGTCGCGCTGGCTGAAGGGGAAGTGATGAACCCTGAAACCGGCGAAATCCTGCAGGTGGGGGCGGATGGCGAAGGCGAGGACCTGGAGGAGGAAGACCTGGAGCTGGATAACTGGATCGGCGGCCAACAGCGCGCCCGCGAGCCCGTCGGGACTGCGGATACGGAAGAACATGAGAAATTGCTCGCCAGGACACTGGACGGCGTCGTGGCGGGAGCCGGCAGGGCAACCGGTGAGGGAATGGATGACGAGGCGGTCGCTTCAGGGCCTGAAGAGGTTGGGCCGGCAGGTTCGAATGGGGAGGAGGCGGAGGCCCGGCCTGCGGATGGTGGAGGATGGGTCGAGCCGGATGAACGGGGCTCTCGGCTGGCCGAGGGCGAGCATTCGGCAGGCGGGGGCGAGAGGCCAGGGAAGGAGCGGCCGGAGAGGGTGGAGCGTGTGCGGGATGCTGTGGCGGGCGCGGCCGGCGCGGCGTTGGGGCTCGGGCGGAAGGTGGTCGGGGCCGGACGAGGAAAGCGGCAACCGGCTGAAGCCGGGAAGGATGAATCGGGTCGCGAGCCCGAGGAAGCGCCGGGTGGTGGAGATGCGGACAGGACGGAGGAAGACGGTGGGGGGGCGCTGTCGGATGACGACGAGTTGGAGGGCCGGAGGTCGGTGGCGTTGGAGAGAGTAACGGAGGCAAGGGAAGCAAGCGGTCTGAAGGACGAAACTGTGGCGGGGCTTGCGCAAAGCGTAGAGGGGGTGCGAGGCATGCTGGACCGCATCGAGGCGTGGGGCGCGAGGATGAGTCCGCAGTTGGAGGCGATTTCGGGTTCGGTCGAGATTGCTGCAATGGATGGGCGGCGCGACCGGCGGAGGCGGTTGGCGTCGGTTGCGCTGATCCTGGCGGCGCTGCTTGCCGGTGTCGTGGTGGGAGGCGGGCTTCAAAGCAGGATCGAGGTGCTGCCCCGGGCGGACCCGACAGGCGGGTGGAAGGACCATGTCTGGGAGCAGTACGGGCCCGCCCTCGTGGAATGTTACCGGCGCGCGCATGCGACCGGGGCGGGGCGCACGGACTGCGCGCTGGAGGTGCGGGCCAGGTAAGGTCCGCGGGAGGTTGGCGCATGTACAGCGATGCCGAGATCGACGCGGCGGTCCGGGACGGCGCGCTCGCGCCGGAGGCCGCACTTGCGTTCCGTGCGCATGTGGCCCGGGCGCGCGCGGGGCCGGTCGGCGGCGAGGAGCACGTCCGCCTCGTGACCGGCTTCAACGACATCTTCACGGGGACCGCCGCGGCGCTGGCGCTGGCCGGCCTGGCCTGGCTCGCCGGCAGCCTGCATGCCGCCCTCGGCGGCGCGGCGGTGGCGCTCGCCTCATGGGCGCTGGCGGAGTATTTCACCCGCCGCCGGCGCATGGCGTTCCCCTCCCTGCTGCTGCTGGCGGGGTTCGCCGGCGGCGTCTTCCAGGCCGCGTTCGAGGCCGCCGGCGCGGCCGGGCTCGATGCCGCGGACCCGGCCGCCGCCCTGGCGGGCGCCTGCGCGGCGCTGGCGGCCGGCCTGCACTGGCGGCGCTTCCGGGTGCCGGCGGCGGTGGCGGCCGGCGCGGGCGCGCTGGTCGCGGTTGCACTGGCCCTGACCGCCGCGGCCGTCCCGGAGGCCCATGCGGAGGCGGCGGTGCTCGCGGCCATGTTCCTCGCCGGCGCCGGGGTGTTCGCCCTCGCCATGCGCCGGGACCTCTCCGACCGCGAGCGCGCCACCCGCAGGGCCGATACCGCGTTCTGGCTCCACCTGCTGGCCGCGCCGCTCATCGTCCACCCGGCGTTCTCGCTCGTCGGCGAGGGCGGCGGCGCGCCCGGGCCGACCGCCGCGGTCGCCCTGCTCTACGCCCTGCTGGCCGTCATCGCGCTGGCGGTGGACCGGCGCCCGCTGCTGTTCGCGGCCCTCGCCTACCTGCTGACCGCAATCTACGACCTCACCCGGGGGGTGGAGTCCGTCGGGTCCCGCCTCGCGCTCGCCATCCTGGTCGCGGGCGCCGCGCTGCTGCTGCTCTCCGCCTTCTGGCGCCGCGCCCGCAGCGCCGTGCTGCGCGCCCTGCCGGCCTCATGGCAGGCCGCGCTGCCCGCATCGGCCCCGCCAGCACCGGCGCCGTGACACGCCCGGACGGCCAGGAACCCGGAGCGGAAGGAAAGCCCCCGTGGCGCGAACCGGCCCGGAAGGAGAGACGATGACCGGAAAACCGACAATGACAGCGACAGACTCCCGGCGCGCCGCCTGCGCCTTCGAGACGCTGAACGACATCGCCAGGCACTCCGGCGACAAGGGCCTGCTGATCGACATGGAACGCTTCGCGCATGATCTGTGCGAGACGCTGAAAACCTCGCTGCGGCTCATGCCTGGCAACGACTGCTGAAACCGGAGGGGACCGGGCGGCTGACGCCGTCCGCGCCCGGAGGAACGCCTGAAATGTGGATCAGGACCGACAGGGGGTCATTGGTAGCAGGGGGCAAAATCCTGCGCCAGGGATTTCCGGGCCGAGAAATTTGCGCTGTGGGGTTTTTCCGGTCGGATGGGACGTTGGGTCCGGGTGGTGATGTTGTTTGTTCCGGCGTTCGAGGCGGTCGCCGCGGTTGCTTTTCGAACTTGAGCGGCCCAGCCCGGCAGCATCGCCGGCCTTCGGTCGCGTTTGTCCGTATGCCGGGGTCCGGCGGGTTGGGTCAGCGTTGTCGGCAGTCGGCTGAGGGGTCAGCCGGTATCGAGGTATGGCGCCGGGCCGACCAGGGAGCGCATGCGTGCGACGCGTCCGGCGCGGGCCTGTGCAAGCGCCATGGCCATCATGACCGCCAGGGCCAGCCCGATGCGGGTCTTCATCTTCGCGCGTCCGCGGATGTAATGGGTCTCGAAGTTGAAGCTGCGGTCGAGGCGGGCGTTGATCCGCTCCATGGCGGTGCGCCGGTTGTATCCGCGCCGCCATGACGGGCTGCCCCAAGGCGTGGGCGTGAAGATACGCCGGTCATGGCTGTCGAGGTCGACGCGCAGGATGCGGCCGTATTCGCCGGACTTCACCCCACCCGCCCGATGGCAGGCCCGGCGTCCCTTGCACTCGAAGCCGAAGGCGGCTGCGGGGCAGCGGTATTCGAGCGTGCCGCAGACGCCGCGCCCGGCCTCGAACCCCTGGAAGGCCATGGCGCGGACCTCGCCGGTCTGCGGGCACACGCAGGACACCCGGCCGCGTTCGTCATGAACGATGACGTCGGCGCGCCCGGGGAACAGCGGTCGCGTGATCGGCCGGGCCGGGTCATGGCCCGGCTCCTTCTTCTCCGCCCGCCACATCAGGCGCGTGTCGATCAGCGGGCGGATATGCCACCTGTCCCACAGCCGCGCCTTCAGGCGGGCGTTGTCGAGACCGCGGTCGGCGCTGAAATCGGCGCAGCGACCGGCCATCTCCGGCGCCCCGGCGAACAACTCCTCCAGCATCCCGGACAGCACCCCGGGTTCCGATGCCGACGCCCGCGTCACCTCGAAGGCCACAGGAACCTCGTGGTCCGTGTCGGCGATCAGGTGCAGCCCGTAGCCGAACCACGACTTCACCTTCTTCCACACCGCGCCGGTCTTCGCGTTCACCCCGCCCGTCTCGTGCTTGCCCCAATCCGCATCGGGGTCCGAGGTCTTCCCCCTGTCACCGGCAATCCGGCCCGTCGAATGGCTCCCGACCGCCTTGCCGTCGTAGCCGAGATGGCGGCCGAAGTCCGGCAGTTCCTCGAACAACGACGCGCGCAGGCGCCCGATCATCCCCGACACAAGGCCGCGCTCGTCCTCAAGGCGCACCACGCGCCCCAGGAACCGCGAGAAGTTCCAGGCGCCCGGCACCGTCGAGCGCAACGGCGCCGGATACCTCACCACCCGCCCCGCGCAAAGCGCCACCACCGGCGCGCCCTGCAAGGGCAGCGCCTCGAAACCGCAAATCTCAAGCAATGCCGGGTTGCGGCCCAGCTCCCGCAGAAGCGACTGCATCGAGGCGTGCTGGAACACGATCCCCGCGATCAACGCACGCCACATCGCCCGCACCGGATAGTCGTTCCGCCCGCGACCGCGACCCGCCTCAAGCGCTGCCACAACCTCCTCGTCCGGAAGCACCTCCAGCATCACACGCAACCGCGCAAGATCCGGAAGACCTTCGACAGACCGCCACGAAAACGGTAACTTCTCCGCTGTCGCCATCACGTTCTCCCAACCAGCACCGGTGGATGGAACAAGGGCCGCAGGCCCGATGGCGACACCTTCTACTCAGTCCCGCGCCTCAACGCGACGCGCCCGAAAACCAGCCCGCGCACGGCCATGGGGTGGAAATCCACAAAACCTTTCCCTCCAAACCGCAAAAACCCCGGAAATCAGCCATCCTGACGGGGTAAGAAAAATCCAGACCCTCCGCAATACCTTGCTCAGAAAGAACTTCCAAACAGCGCACACGCCTCGGGCCTGTCATCGGGCCATCGGTATTCGCCGGTCAGGAGTATGTGTCCCCATCGGCGCCTGGAGTGTCATTTGGCACTCATCCGCAATCGACCCCGGTTGGGCCGGGTTCGAACCGGAAACCGCGGACGCGCGGGTTGCCGTCCGCGAAGTCCCACATTTCATCCTCGGTGCCGAGACAGGAGACGAGGATGGCCGAACCGTCCTTCCACGAGACGGTGAGCTGGTCGTGGCCGTCCATGTCGGCGTATGTGACGGTGCGCGAGATCGGGGAGAGCTGAAGGCGGTTTTCCTCATCGTCGGCCTGCCAGCGCGCCTCGACGTCCTGCCAGAAGGAGTCGTGGGCGCCGTATCGCTCGGCGAACCGGTCGGCCTGGAGCCGGTAGCCCGGGGACGGGGCGGGGATGGCTTCGTAGCTCATGCGCCGAGGCCCATGCCGTGGTTGCGGACGGCGTGGCGCTGCATCATCGCCCTGGCCTGGTTTCCCCAGACCTCTTTGCTGATGTGGGACATGCCGGCGGCCAGGCGGGGCGGCAGGCTCGCGGCGAGGCGCTGGGCGTCGAGGGGCTGCTTGGCCTGCGCGGCCTCGGCGACGATGTGGCGGAAGGTGGAAAGGGCCTTCTCCGGCCAGGCGCGGGCCCAGCGCGCGAATTCGGCCACAACTTGCGGATCGCGTTCCTCTTCGGGCTTCAGCGCCTTCAGGGTGAGCTCGGTGAAATGGCGGCGGTCGAAGCGCTGGTCCTCGGAGGCGCCGACGGAATCGAGTGGTATTTCGACCCGGTGAAGATCGGCGTGCGGGTCGCGGGCTGCCTGGCGGATGGCCCGGAGTTCCTCGGCGAGGTCGACGAGGTCGAGGCGTCGTCGGTCGATGTGTTCGCGGTGGACGGGATTGTCGATCGCGAACCAGTTGTCGAAGGTCTTGAGGATCGTTTCCGCCCGGACGTCCCATCTGCGGTATTGCGGATCGACGTCGTTCAGGATCGTGCCAGGCTGGTGCGGGCCGCGGCGCTCCAGCATGGCCTCGTATGAGGCCAGGTGGTCTCTGGCGCGGCCGATCGCGCTGGCGATGTCGCCGCGCAGGCGGTCTTCGCTTTCTATGAGTTCCTTCAGCGAGGTGAGGAATCGACGCTCGCCGCCAGCGAGATGGGGGCTGGTGAGCGTCGTGTTGATGTCGGGGAGGAGCGCTATGACTCCCTCCTGGTAGATGATCGGGGCGTCGACGGCGAGGGCGTGGGCCCTTTTCCAGATGTGATGGATGCGCTGATATTCGCGGCGGATGTCTTCGCGGGGGGAGATCGAAATCTCTCCGGAGAGCGGTCCTTCCAGTTCGGAAGCCATGTCGCGTATCTGGAGGGTGGGGCATTGCTCGGCCGCGCGCTCGAGGAGCATCCTGGCGGCGCGCTCGTGATCGCCGTCGCTGCCGAAATTCCAGAGGGTGTCCGGCGGAATGCCGAGCAGGAGATGGTCGCGGCGCTTGAGGTGCCGGGGGGCATAGCTCCCGGGGCGGTGGGTGACGCAGGCGGCCCCGTGGGATGCGGCCCATTCGGCAGCGAAGTGGCCGGCGCCTTCCCGGGCAATGCAGTGAAGTACGAGCGGCTTGTCCGGATTGGCGGCGCGCTCGCGGTTGAGAAGCTCGGCCATGCGTCCGGCGTGCTGGCGGCTGAGGCGGCGGCCGCCGACGATGGCGACGTGATGGCCGTCCGGCGCGAGGGTCTCGGCCTTCTGACGGTGAAGGGCGCGGCGCTGGCGTTCCATGAGCCATTCGCCGGCTGTCCGGGTGGTGCGCCTCGGTGTCCAGGTGTGGGGTGGACGGCTCGTGTGCTTGTTGAGCGCCTGCTCGGCGTAGCCGGCAAGGTCGCGGAGACAGGATGCGGCCTCGCGCAGCTGCGCGATGTTCCGGGCGTCCTTTCCGGACCGGGAGGCGTGCATGAGGGCGGCGTCGACCTGCTGCTCGAGGCTTCTGAAGACGCCCGCGAAGCGGGAGAGGAGCTGGTCGCGGTCGGACGAGGCGGTGTGGTTGGGATCCGCGGCAGAGACGTGGTCGTCGGGGCAGAGGGAGACGATATGTCGATAGACGTCGTCGATGAGCTGGCGGTGGGCGGCCCGAAGCTCGTCCTGGCGTTCCTGAATGGCGGAAGCGGTGCTGGCGCCTTCCAGGTGGCGGGCGCTTCGCTGTTCGCGATCGGCGCCGCCGCGGCGCATGTCCCGGTGGGCGGCATGGGCGAAGGTCCGGGCGGTGTCGGCCATGAGGTCCAGGCGGTGGCTGCGCATGGCCAGCGCGTGGTATTCCTCGTCCTTCTGCCTGATTTCGGCGTCGGTGAGCATGTGCTCGAAGGGCTCGGCGTCCTTGCCGGGGTTCTGGCCGGTTCCGCGGCTGGCGAGGGCGAGGGTTTCTTCCTCGGAGCCGGGCGTATGGGCGAGGCCGAGTCCGGAGCGGATGCGGGTTTCGTCGGCGAGCCTGCCGTTGAGATACGTTTGCCGGCTGGCGAAAACCTGCGCCGCGGCCTTGACGATACGGTTGGACTGGGCAGCGAGCGGGCCTTCCTCGGCAAGACGCCAGGCGGATACCATGATGGAAAGGACGCGGCGCTGGGTAGTGGCCTTTTCCTGACGTTCATCGGAGGAGAGCCGGGTATCGGGACTTTCCTGCTCGCGAAGCGCTGAGAGGTTCTTGTCGGCGAGCACGGCATGGATGCGGTCGCCGGCGGCTTCGAGTGCGGCGAGGCGCTTGTCGCGCTCGATGGTCTCGGGCGTCGTGGGGCCGTCGGGAGTGGTTCGGTCGCGGAGCTGGCGTGTCTGGCCCTCGATGTTGTCGAGGGCGTCGAGGAGCTCGTCGCGGGACATGGTGTCGAGGCGCTCATGGGCCTCGGCGCGCGCGTTTTCCTCGCGGAGCTGGGCGAGGGCGAAGCGGGGAAGGTTTCCGATGTCGTGGTCGCGGAGCATTTTGTGGAGCCGTGTGACCGCGCGGTCGCGGCGAAGGGCGCGCCGCTGTTCGGGGTCGGCGCGGTCGCGGGCGGCGGTGGCGGCCTCGTGCGACTGGTCGGGTGTCTGTCGAAGACGCTGGAGTGTGTCCCAGGCTTGCCGCGCGGAGACGGTAGCGAGATTGATGACGGGTATGTTCCGGTCCTGGGCGATGCGGATGCCGAGGCCGGTTCCTCCGCGGCGGCGGCCGCCTTCGGTCCAGCAGACGACGGCATCGACGGGATTGTCGAGATCGGGGCCGAGCAGGATCGCGACATTGCGTGCGTGCAGGGCGCGGACCGCCGGCGAGCATTTGTCCCAGTTCGGGTGCAGGCGCCCGGCGACGTCCATGCAGTCCTGCAGGCGCTCGGGCGGAAGGGTTTGGCAGTCCGGCCCGCGAAGGTCGTTGTAGCCGGCCCACGGAAGCCAGATGGAGCGCCGGTCGGCCGGAACGCCGGCTGCGAAGGCGGTGTCCGCGCCGCGGGCGCCTCCGGAGGAGAGGTGGAAGCCGGCATCCGACATGCGACGGGCGAGTTCTGTCATGTCGGCGAGCACAGGCGCGGGGGTCTTGCGCGCCCCGATGCCGGCCCAGCGCAGGGCGCGGGGCGAGGTGGAGGGTTGAGGGGTCTCGGATGCCGTGCGGGAAATGTCTTCGCGGTTCCGGGCCTGGGAACGCGTGCGCGCCGTGCGCAGCTCGATGCGGTTCCGGTTCACGAGAGAGAGGAAGCGCCGGTGTGCGTTCCCGGAGCCGCCGAAGTCGACGACCAGGTCGGGGTTCATGTGGATCCATGCGTCGTCGCGGCCGTGAAGGTCGAAGCGGTTGTTCGCTGCATCCCAGAGGGGAGGATTGGGGATGAGCGGAACGCCTCGGCCGCTGGCCCATCGGTGGACGATGGCGTCGATTCCCTGTTGGCGATCGACTCCGCCCCGGTCTCGCAGCCGGGCGCCGTAATGGAGCACCATTTCCGGCACGCGGTCGTGAAGGCGTTCCAGCTGGGTTTCGACGGCGCGCCGGTTGCGCTCCATGTCAAGGTCGGCGCTGCCGACGATCACGATGTGCGGACCGTCGAGCTGATGCGGCGTGGGGTGTCCGAGAGCGGCGACGCGCTGGGCCGCGGCGTAGTGCCGGCTTGTGAGCGATGTGCGGATGCGAGGGCCGCCTGCAGCAGTCATGGCGGGGTCGCGCCGGTCCCACTCGTCGCCCGTGATCTCCTGGTAGACGGCGCCGGCGGCGTCGGCGGCGCGCGAGAGCATCTGGACGCGAAGCATGGAGGAGCGGGTGCCGTCGTCGAAGGACGCGGCGGCGCCCGGATCGGGCGTGGGAGTGAGGGCCGGATGGTCGGTCATGCGCCGTAGCGCGTCCTCGGTGGCGCGGGCGGCGCCGGCGTCTAACATGCGCACCAGGCGCCAGCACCCGGCGTCGCGCTCGTCCTGGAGCTGTGTGCCGCCGGGATAGATCAGCGAGAGCGCCTGGAACATGCCGGTGACGGCGGCGGCGGTGGGCTCGCGTTCGCCGACGTTGTAGGGGAAGGGAAGGTCCTGGAGACGGGTGGGGGCATCCCTGTTCTGGGCGGCCGCGAGAACGGCGGCGCGCTTGAGGTCGGCATCCTCCATGGCTTCGCGGACGCGGGTGAGTGTGTCCGGACTGGGCTGCCATAGTTCGCGCGCTGCGAAGAAGGTCGAGGCGTCGATCTGGACGCCGAGTCCGTATGCGGAGGGTCCGGGATCTGCGGTGCCATGGCGTGCGATCCAGGGCTGGCCGACGGCTTCGCCATAGCGCTGCATGGCATGGTCGAGCGTGTCGCGGAGGATGCGAAGCTGGGCCTGCGTGGCCTCCGCCTGGTCGGCCAGGAGGAAGTCGGTGTCGCCGGCGTTGCTTTCGTTGTCGCGGGCGCGCTCTTCGCGCTGTTCGGGGGTGGGTTCGCGAAGGCGGTGCTCAAGCCTGGAGTCGAGGCGTCCGACATGGCTGCGCAGCTGCTCGACGGCGTTCCACAGGAGGCGGTCCCGGTCGGGAGCGAGGATGGAGTCGTCCGGACAGAGGCCCGCCCCGATGGCTTCGAAGAGAAGGTCGACGCCCATGCGGCCGGATTCGATGTCGCCGGGGGCGCGCGTGTCGGGTTCTCGCGAAGAGGGACGCGCGTCGGCGGTCATGTGGTCCATGATCCCGGCGGTGCCGGTGGCGGGGCTTGCGGGGCCTTCGATATCGGACATTTCAAGCGTCCCTGTGTTCGGTCACTGGCCGGGTTGCCGGATGCCGGCGCATGGCTGGATTTTGCCATATGGCAAGGAGTGCCGCCATGCGCGGAGTGGCAGGAGGCTCATGGACAATGACCTGCCTACCCATGGGGGCAAGGAGTGCCGCCATGCGCGGAGTGGCAGGAGGGGGTCATTGGTAGTAGGGGGCGAAATCCTGCGCTAAGCAGCCCTGGTTCTTTGCAGTGTGCGGTACACGGTCGGCCTCGAGACGCTGAAGAGTTCGGCGAGGTCGCTGACGGAGTATTCGCCGGTATCGCGCATGCGGCGCAGTTCGCGTTGCTGTTTCGGCGTCAGCTTGGGCTGTTTGCCGCGCAGTTTCCCCTTGGCGCGGGCGACGGCCATGCCTTCGCGGGTTCTCATCCGGATGAGGTCGGCCTCGAACTCGGCGAAGGTGGCGAGGATGTTGAAGAACATCCTGCCCATGGGGTCGTCCGGGTCGTGGACGGTATTCCCGATGGCGAGCTTCACGCCCTTGGCGCGGAGCGCGTCGGCGATGGAGCGGGCGTCGGGGACGGACCGGGCGAGGCGGTCGAGCTTGGCGACGACGAGGGTGTCGCCCTGGCGCACGGCGGCGAGGGCGCGGTCCAGGCCCGGGCGGTCGCGCGCGGTCCCGGTGAGGCCGCGGTCGGTGTAGATGCGGTCGTCCCCGACGCCGAGACCGCTCAGGGCCAGGCGCTGGGCCTCCAGGTCCTGTCCATCGGTCGAGCAGCGGGCGTAGCCGATGAGGAGTCCGGTCATGGTCTCCGGACTGTACGCAAAGCGCCCCATCACCGCAATTCTTTCCGGACCATCCATATGAGACAGCATCGTCCCGGTTTTGCGGGGCCTCGCGATGCGGGCGGTCGCGTCCGCTGATCGATCCCCTTGCGGACAGGGCGTTCCGTATCAATGAGACAGCCCGTAGCCGTGTCCCCTGGTGAGCTCCTTGTTGAACTCAGCGCTCGTCAATGAGTTCGCCATGGTTGGATGGCGCTTCGAATGGTCGGGACTCTTCGGCTTTCCGTATGGCAATGGCCGCTTCATCGACGTGACGCCGTCGGACGCTTGCTACCATGCTCCTGCCCTGAACCCGGACGGATGACAGGTCGCCGCGAACAAGTACGACCGCTCGACAGAACGTCAACGCAAGAACCACGGCCAGCAGTGCCGTCAACGATCTGCTGCAGAATTCCACGATATCGGCGGGCAGATGAAGGCGGACAAGGCGGTGGGCGACGCCGATCACAGCAAGACCGACGAGCCCGGCAGCTGTCATCCCCGCCACGACAGCCAGCCGATGCGCCACTTTCTCATGGGCGTACGCCAGATCCCTGGCCTCCTTCACGGAAAGGCCGTCGACCGACATGGTTGGAACGCCGCGTCCCAGACGGAAAAGCACAGCGGCAGCCAATATCGAAAGCAGGGTCATTGCCTCTGGCCGAGCGTTGTCCCAGTCGCCGGGCTCCATGGCCAGAGAAACACCTGCCGCCTGGCACACAAACGCGATTTGCAGCCACCGTTCCATGTCCTGGTCGAGGTCCGGAGCCTTTTTCGGGGCCTTGGGAGGCGAGGTTGAAGAAGCGGTCGCGAGACCGGCGAGGGGCTTCCCGTCAGAGCGAGAGGCCCTGGTCCCGGGTGAGGGTGCGGTGGCGTAACCGGACTTCGGCGTGCCGGCGCCAGGTTTCCGCGGAGAGATTGCGGAAGCTGTCGGCAAGGTTGGCCGGCAGGGAGGCCGCGAGGCGCGTGTGCAAGAGGGTCTCGTCGGTATCGGCGGCCTGGTCCAGGCAGGCGCGGAAGACGGTGAGGGTCTCCTTGGGCCAGGCGCGGTTTCTTCGGGCGAGTTCGAGCAGCGCTTTCGGGTCGGGCCTTCTGTCGGGGTCCAGGACGCGGCGAAGGACGGCATGGAGGCGCTCCGGGTCATGGCGCTGATCTTCGATGCCGCAGCGCCCGGCGTTGGGGACTTCGACCTGGTACGGCGGTGCCCCGGGCTCGCGGGCCGCGCTCCGGATGGCTTCGAGTTCGGCCGTGACGTCGGAGATGTCGATGCGCCGCCGGTCGACGTGGTCGAGGTAGAGCTTGCTATCGTTGTTCGACCAGCTCTGGAAGGCCTTGAGGATCTGTTCGGCCGTGAGGTCCCACCGGCGGTATGCGAGGTCGATGTCGTTGAGGGCCTGTGGCGCCGGTGCCGGGTCGGCGGGGCGGGCGGGAATGCCGTCTTCCGCCCCGAGAAGCCGGCGAACGCGGCCGACGAGGCCCGGAGGGGAGGGCGGCTTGTCCGGAGCGGGCTGCGGTGGCTTCGGGGCGAGGGCGCGCTCTAGAATGGGCGGGTATTCTTCCAGATGGGCCCGGGCACGGTCGATGGTATGGAGAATATCGGCGCGCTGCCGGATTTCGCCGTCGAGCCGCCGCTGCAGTTTCTCGAGGAAGGACCTGTCGCCGGCCGAAAGGAGGCCGGTTTCCAGAAGGTGGCCGATCTCGGGGCGCAGAGGCTCGATGCCGGGCTGGTAGATGAGAGCTCCTCCGTCGGCGGCATCGAGGGCTGCCTTGCAGGCGTTGACCATGCGCAAGCAATCGAGAGCGGCCTGGCGTTCGGGGGAGTCGACCCAAGGCAGGTTTGTATCGGAAACGCCGGCGGCGGTTCGCGCTTCCCGGTGCTGGTCGAGGAGCTGCTGCAGGGCGTTGCGGTCTCCCTCGGGGACCAGATCGTGCGCGGCCAGCGTCTCGAGGAGGGCCATGTGGCTGGCGAGGCGCCGCGTGGCGAGGGTCGAGCCCGGAATCTGCGCCTCTCTCCGGGTGAGGAGGCGCTCTTCTGCGACGAGCCGGTCGACGAAGGATTGGTAGAACTGTGAACGCGAGGGAGCGGAGGCAAGGGAACGGCGGGCGGCCTGGAGGTCGAAGGGAGGCCGGTCGATGCCGGCAGGCAGGCCTGCGAGGATGCCGGCGAAGGCCTTCATGCGGCCGGGCAGGCGGATGCGTGTGTCGAAGTCGTGGAAGGAGAGTCCGGACCGGCCGGCGCCGGAGGTGGCCGCATAGCGTGCATGGTCGAGCTCGTCGTCAAGCTCCCGAAGGTGGCGCTCCAGATGGTGGCGCCAGGCTGCCGCCTGTCTCGGGGCCAGGCCGGGCGTTACGGCGAAGGTGGCGGTCCGGGAAATGAGGCTGCCATGGTCCGGATGGTCGAGAGGAGCGAGGTAGCTGGAGCGGGTGGCGGCCCGGAACTCCTTCCATGACCGATTGAGGGCGCGGCCTTCGGCTTCGCGTCTGGCGGCGGCGTCGGAGGGCCAGGCGGCATTGTCCCGGGAGACGCCGGCGGCCTGGCGGGCGTCTACGTGGAGGCGCCGGAGGTCCTGAAGCTCCTGGCGAATGTCGTGGGCGAGGCCGTCAAGGCGGGTGGCAGCGGCCAGTGAGGCCATGTGACGCGCAAGGCGCCCGGTGGGAAGGGTGGAGCGGGGCAGCAGGGTCTCGCGGGCGACGATCGCGGCGTCTTCGGCTCGCAGCGAGTGGACCAGCATGTCGAGCGCCCTTGTCGTTCTGGGCGTGCTGGCGAGCCACCGGGCCCACTTGTCCCGGACAAGGCCCTGAAGGGGGAGCTCCGAAGGAAGGGCGGCCAGCTCGCGCGATAGGGTGCGCGCGCGAGTCCGGAGACGCCGGTACTGGATGAATTCCGCCGGCGTCCATCGGGGTTGGCTGAGGCCCGGGACGATGGCCCCGGCGGCCTCGTCGAGCGCCTTGTCGATCCGCTGCAGGTGGCGGACCAGGTAGGTGCGGATGATGCGGGCCGTGTCGGGGTCGAGGGAGGGATCGGCAGCGTGCCGGGCGGTGAGCCGCACCAGTTGAGGGTGTTCGGGGCGTTCGAGGGCGGAGAGCCGGTCGTTGCGGGTCGCTTCGCGAAGGGCCTGCCAGGCGGGGCGGAGCTGCTCGTTGGCGGCGAGGCGCTTCGCGATCTGCTCGTCTGTCGGCCAGGGCCCGTCGTTCCGGGTGACGCCGGCGTCGCGGCGGGCGCGCCTGTGGTCGCGGATGATGCGCCCGATTTCCTTGCGCGCCTCTTCGCGGAGGCCGGGGAGGCGCCTGGCGGCGTCGAGGGAGGCGATGTGGGCTGCGAGGCGGCGGGTGTGCAGGGAAGAGCCCGGCATGCGGGCTTCCCGTCGCTGGACAAGGTCCTCCTCGCTGTCCAGGGCCTGCACGAGGCTGCGGAGCGCCTCGCGGTAGGTGGGAGCGCCGAGAAGGCGCTGGCGGAGCATTTCGCGGTTGATGCGGAGCGCCGGGACCGCGGCCATGGCGGAGAGAAGGGCATGGGACTGTCCGAGGACCGTTCGGTAGGCGGCCACGTCCTTCGGAGTCCAGGCCTTGTCGGGATCGGCGGGCTGGAGGTCGTGCCAGGACTGGCGGAGCGGGGCGGAGAAGGAAGCAAGATGTCCCTGCAGGAAATATTCGGCGTCGCGGGCGGTCTGGCGGTCGGTCGTGCGGCTGCCGGCGAGCTCCGCGGTCCGGCGAACGAGGCCCGCGTGCTCGGGGTCCGAAAGAAGGGCGAGGAAGTCCTGGCCGGCCCGGGCGCGAAAGTCGGTCCAGTCCCGCTGGAGGGCTCCGGACAGCCTGCGGGTGTCGGCATGCAGCGCAGCCTGGCGCGCCTTGGCGGCTTCGCCTTCGCGGAGGCTTTCGCGCCAGCGGTTGCGCATGTTGCGCCGCAGTCTGGCGAATCCCTCGAGCCCGGAGCGGGAGACGCGCTTGTGATGTTGTTCCTGGGAGTGTGAGGGGGCCGGGCTGCGCAGGAAGACGCGGACGCGGTGCAGGACCTGCTTGTGGCGCTGGAGGGTGTCCTGGACGCGCGGCAGGATGTCGGGTGCCGGGGAAGGTTGCGCGGCGATCCCGGCCCATTCGGCCTCGACCGCCTCCATGTCGGCGGCGAGTGCGAAGGCTTCGGCCCGGTTGGCGTTTTGGGAGAGTTGTCGGTTGGACGCGGCAATGATGCGCTGGACGGCGGCGCGGTCGGCGTGCCGGCGGACGGAGAGGCCGGGGCTTTCCCCGGGGCGGCGCGGCCCGCTGCCGGCGGTGCCGGGCTCCAATGCGTCGTTGGCAGGGATGGCGGGCTCGATCGGGTCGCGCCCGAGCTCCAGTTCGCCCTGTGCGAGGTATTCCTGCTCATTGGCGGCCAGGATGTAGTCGGTCGCGGCCTCCTTGGGCTGCGAGCGCCCGCAGAGCCGCCCCAGCGTCATCAGCACCTCGTCGTCGGAGACCTCGCGCCCGGGCTCGCCGTCGGGCGTGGCGCCGGCGATCGCGATCGCGACCGGAAGCCGGTCGGCGACGACCTGCAGGTGGTCGGTGTGCCGGGTGCAGGCCGGATAGGCGGTCTCCCGGGCCATGCCCTCGTCCAGCAGGACGAAGCCGGCGTCGATGGTGAGGCCCTGGGCGGCGGTGCAGGTTGCGGCATATGCGTAGTCGATGGTGATCTCGCCGAGCCAGTTCCGTATGTCTCCGGGCTCGAACCGGATCGTGCGCCTGTCCCCGGTGCGGGCCGTGATGAGGACCTGCGTCTTGCCGTCTTCGGTCTCGCGCTTTTCGAGGCCGGTGACGGTGACGACGTCGCGGTTGTAGAGGCCGAGCCGCGAAACGGTGGAGCCGATCCGCAGGCGGTCGCCGACGCGGACCTCGAAATCGTCTTCCAGGGCCTTGCCGCGGTCGCGCAGGCGGTGGATGCGGATGACGGCGGTGTCCCTCGCGGGATCATGGCCGGGAGACCCGGTCGCGGCGTGGTGCCGGGCGCGGAGCAGGGCGTTGAGCGCGCGCACGTCGGCGCGGGTCCGGGCCATGACGACGGCGTCATGCTCCGGGTTCTCGGCCATGTATGCGGACCAGTGCGCGACCAGGCGAAGCAGGGCGTCCTCCTTGCCTTCCGCCAGCGCCAGGCGGCCGCGCTTGTGGAGCTCGGTGAAGGCCTGGTGCATGGCGCCCGTGCGAAGCAGGGCGGATACGCCGAGCTGCCAGGGCCGTTCGATACGCAGGGGCTTTTCGCCGGCGGCCTTGCGTTCCCGGTTCATGGCCGTGTAGCGCTTGCGGGCGGCAGCGCGGTCCTCGCGGGTCATCGCCGCTGCCCTTTCCATGGCTTCCCCGGCCGGCAGGCCGTCGACCTCCCGAAGGAAGTCTTCCGGCGTCGCTTTCTGGCGGCGGATGCGGTCGATGCGCACGCCCTTCACGCGGTCCCTGACGATGCGCATGCCCGGACCGGCCTCGATCGGCTGCTGCTGCCGGGTGTCGCCGACGAGGACGAGCTTGCAGCCGGTCCGCTCGCTCAACCGGACGAGCTGCAGCGTCTGGCGCGTGGACAGCATGCCGGCCTCGTCCACGACCAGGACGTTGTCGGGACCGATATCGACGGCTCCCTTGTTGACCTTGCGCAGGAAGGGGTGGACGGCGCTCGGCGGCGCGTCGATGTCGCTCGCAAGTTCGACCGCGACGGACCAGGCGACGGCGAGCGCGCGGACTGTGCGGCCTTCGGCGCGCCAGAGGTCGGCAAGGGGGCCGAGCACGTGGGACTTGCCGCTGCCGGCGGCGCCTTCGATGAGGGCGATACGACCGGACTCCGCGGCGGCGTGGTCGATGGCCTTGCGCTGCTCGGCGCTGAAGCGCTTGCCCTTGCTGGCGAGTTCCTCGAGCAGCCGGGCGACCTTGCCAGGTTCGACGGCGTGGGTGCGGTCCGAAACCGAAAGGGCCGAGACGTGGCGCAGCGTGTGCTCGGCGCGGAGCGTGTCCCCGGTCGTGAAGATCCTCTTGTGCGCCATGCCGGCCTGCGCCTCGATGCCGGGCTCCGGATACTGGAGGGAGACCAGCTCGGCATTGCCGAGGGCGACCTCGCGCCAGCGCGCCATGGCCTCGCGGTCGACCGCGCCGGCGAGAGCGTTCTCGAGCTTCTCGATGATGTTCGGGACGTTGAAGATCGCCTCCATCTGCGCAAGCTTCCCGGGAATGGCGATGATCTCGGCGTGGATCTCCTCGATGCGTTCGCGGGTGAGCTCCTCGATCCCGGCAGCGTGGATGCGGTCCCGGAGCTCCTCGACATCGACGACCTCCGCGGCCTCCTCCAGGAAGCGCTCAATGTCCTCCTCGGTGGTGGGGCCGCCTTCGGGCTTGTGCGAGCGGGTCGCGAGCGTCGCGGCCGCCATCTGCGCCGGGTTCGAGAGTGCTTCCTCGCCCAGATGTTCGGCGACGGCCGCGACGATCGCGGCGCGGCGCTTGCTCCAGACCTGTTCCAGCTCCGGGTCCATCTCGCGCACGCGGCTGTATTGGCCCTCCGGCCCGTGGCGCTCCATGGCGATGCCGAGGCGTTCCTGCATGATGTGGGCCAGGTGGCCCCGGAACGCCGCGCCGGCGGCCTTCTTCCAGGAGTAGAGCGGATAGCCGTGCAGGGCGCGGTATTTGCCGTCGCAATGCGTCTTCACGGCATTGAAGATCGTCGCGTGGACATGCAGCTGGGGATCGCCCTCGCGCGAAGTGCGGTGCAGGAACGTCGCCGCCAGCATGTCGCCGGTCTCGATGCGGCGATCCACCCCGGCCTTTCCGACGCGTGTCGTGGCGCAGTGCTGGAACACGGTTTCGTCGAGAGCGCAGCGCGCGGCGTCGATGACGGCGCGCTCGATCTTCTCGCGATCCTCGGCCCTGGGCGTGATCGCCCATAACGCGGAGATCGACTTGTCGGCGGAGAAGGTCATGTCGAAGCCCGGCGAGCGTTTCTCGGAGCCGGCGTTCTGCACGAGCGAGGTGCCGTCGAGGTCGGGCGAATGGCCGGCGCAGAGCGCGTAGAACTTCTTCTCCCAGACGATCCCGCCGTTCTTCAGGCCGAAAAGGCCGGCCGGGTTGTGCCACTCGCCCGGACGCTCCTTGCCGCCGCCCGTGTAGTATCCTTCATGGGCCGCCTGACTCTCGATGTAGTAGGTCGGCACGGCCATCTTCGCGAGCGTCGCTACCACCGCGGCGGCTCCCTGGCCGGGTCCTGCGCCGACAGTCCGGAGAGGCGCCTGTGGTCCGGATTGGCGTCCAGGATGTCGCGCGTCGTGAACAGGCGCTTGTGCGCCATGCCGGCGACGGCGTCCGGGTTGGGGTCGTCGTATTCAAGCGGGAGCAGGTTGATGGTGGAGAGGGCGTATTCCAGCCACTGATCCATCGCAGTGTCGTCGAAGAGGCCGGCGGCGGCGTTCTCCACACCGGTGACGATATCGGCCGTGTTGAAGACCAGGTCCGCCGCGGCGAGAGTGCGGGGAATGTCCTCGAGCTCCCGGCGGAGCTTGTCGCGCTCCTGTTCGGTTACGTCATTGAAGGAGGATCGGACGATCCGCGCGTGCAGGGCGTCGGGATCGACGATCCCCGCTGCTTCGGCCCTGAACCGCGCGATATCGCTTTCCGTGGCCGTTCGCTTGAGGCGCAGGGCAGCGGTCGTGGACGCGCCGGCGCCGGAAGCGGCCGGATCGGGTGTCCTCCAGGCAGCGTGAACGGCGTTGACATGGGCTTGCAGCCTCGCATTACGCTTGCTCCAGAGTCCCTCGAGACCGCGGTCCATGCGGCGGACGCGGGTGTATTCGCCATGCGCGCCGTGACGCTCGATCTCCACCCCGAGGCGGCTGCGCAGCCGGCAGGCCAGGCGGTTGCGGAAGGCGGCGCCGATGGCCTTCTTCCAGGAATACAGCGGATAGCCGTGAAGGGTACGGAAGCGGCCGTCTGAATGGGTTCTGACAAGATTGAAGACGACGCAGCTGACGTCCAGTTGGGGGTCGAGTTCGCGGGAAATGTGAAACGGGGCAATCGCGGCGAGGATGTCGCCGGTCTCGACGCGAAGCCCGCTTGCTGCTCTCCCGATGCGTGTGGTGGCGCAGTGGCGGAAGACGATCGCGGTGAGAGCGATCCTGGCGGCGTCCATGACCGCGCGCTCGATGCGCTTGCGGTCGAAGTCGGGAGAGGTGGCCCAGAGCGCGGAAATCGACTTGTCGGGCGAGAGGACGATATCGAAGCCGGGCGTGTGTGTCCCGGATATGGCCCTGCGGGTAAGCGGGCCCGCGTTCTGCGGTGCAAATCCCCTCCATAAGGCGAGCAAGTCCTTGTCGGGAACCGTCGTCCCGTCCGGGAGATGCAGCAAACCGGCCGGATTGCGCCATGTGGCAGCGTAGGCTCGTTGGCGGTTGGTATAGAGGGCCGGGTCGGCCAGCTTGTTGATTCTCGCTACCACCTGAAGAGCCTCTGGGGTCCGTGCTCGACTCGCATGGAAAAAGCAGGATGACCCCGCAAATGAGCGGTGCCAGGTAGAGTCTCCGCTGTGGTCATGCGCCCCACTTCCGCGCGTGATGCCGTCATCTGCCGTGGCGATCCGTAACCCGTTGAAATCATTGTGTATTCCGTCGTGCTATTATTTGCACCGCAGGGGCACCGGTGTGCTGACTCCGATCCGCGACCTCAACACGGTTCCATGAGGATAGGCCGCGATCCGGAAGCTGGCAACCGTCGGGGCAGCCGGGGGATCGGAAATCGGCGGGGCGCGGAGGCGTAGTCTTCCGGGTTCCTGCCGGAACCGGAGCTTGCGGAGGGCCCGGCAGGGTTCCGGATAGCGGAGCCGGTCTCGCGGCCGGTACGGGCGCCAGGGGTCATGCGGGGAGGGCAGGAACGCGAAGCGGGCGAGGGATCGCCGCATGACCGGGAAAGGGAAACGGCCCGGGTCGGAGGCCGGTACGGAAAGGAAGCCCGACGCCTCAGGGCGCCGGGAGCATGGCCGCGACCGTCCGTCTTCCTCCTTCCCGGCCCGGGAGCGAAGCGACCTGGCGCTATGCTCCAGGCATCGCCGGCAGGCCTGCGAGGCGCAGTCTTCCGGGTTCCTGGCAGGGCCGGAGCCTGCGGAGGGCCTGGCAGGGTTCCGGATAGCGGAGCCGGTCTCGCGGCCGCTACGGGACGGCGGGAGCGGTACAGGGAAGAAGCCCCGGCGCGGGCGGCGCCGGGGCTCCGGGAATCAGAACGGGACCGTGTCCGGGAGCGCATCCTCCGGCTGGCGGGCCGGGGCCGCCTCGGCGAGGTCGAACTCCTCGTCGGCGTCGACCACCTCCGGCGTCCAGCTGCGCAGGCGCGCCCGGTGGCCCGCGCGGCGCTCGGCGGCCAGCACGCGCCGCGCGAGCTGCTCGCTCTCGCCGTAGTGGGTGACCCGCCAGCGGGTCCCTCCAGTGTACCAGGGCAGCAGGATATCCACGGTCCAGCAAGCGTCGGCGCTCATCGTCTCTCTCCTGTTCGGGATTTGCCCCGATCGGCCCCTTCCCCGCCTTTCGCGCCTGGCGGCCGGCACGGCGCCGGGAGCATGGCCGCTATCGCCCGCCTTTCCCTTCCCGGCCGCCCGCCGCAGGCGCTCTCCCGGCGCATCCGGCCAGGCCGGGAAGGCGCCAGGCCCCGCACCGGTACGCGGGAGATACCCGACGCCGGACGGCGTCGGGTATCCGTGGCTCAAGCCGGCAATCCCGCGGCATGCAGCCGGCGGCGATATTCCGGCGGGCCGAGCCGGAGGAGCTCGTCATTGGCGTCCTTCGCGCCGGGGACGATGCGCTCCACCCGCAGCCCGGTGTCCCGGTGCGCCTTGCGGAGCGCGGCCCAGGCCTCCTCGCCGGCGCGGTCCCGGTCCTGCACCAGCGTGACGCGCTCGATGCCCGGCGGCAGGGCGACCCGGTGGATGCGCCCGGCGGACACGGCGGCCGCGATGGCGACGTGGCGGCGGCCCTCCGGTCCGAGCGCCCGGCAGACCGCGAGCGCGTCCTCCACGCCCTCGGTCAGCACCGCATGCCGCGCGCCGGCGGAAGCGGACCACCGCACGGCGCCGGAGAACAGCCGCCCGCTGGTGCGCTTCGGGTCCGCGATCCGGGCCTTGCCGCCATCCGGGGCGACGAAGATCCGCTGCAGCCCCTCCAGCGTGCCGTCCGGCGCGCGGACGGGCGCCAGCAGGGCCGGCAGCTCCCGCCTCCGCCCGTCCACCTGCACCCAGGCGTCGGGGCGGAACCGCAGGCCGGCCTCCCGCGCGTCCTCCGCCGACAGCCCGCGCGAGGCCAGATAGCGCCCGGCCGGGTCGTCGCTGCGGACCGCGCGCGAACGGGCCAGCACCGTCTCCAGGCCGGCGCTGCTCACCGGCCGGCAGGCCGCGGCGGACACCGGCGGCGCCGGGCGCTCGGCGGCGGGCAGGGCCAGGAAGCGCCGGGCCTCGCGCGCGGCCTCCCCGATCGAGCCCAGGTCGCGGGCCGCGCGGATCAGGTCCAGCGCGTCGCCGCGGTCGCGGCCGTTCGCCCAGTCCTTCCAGCGCCCGCGCAGGCGGCCCTCCAGGTTGACGCGCAGCGAACTGCCCGGCTCGCCCGCGACGCTGCCCACCTGCCAGAACGGGCCCTCGCGCCGCCCGTTCGGCAGATAGCAGGCGCAGACCGCCTCGATCTCCCCCGCCAGCCGCGCCGCCAGCTCCTGCAGCGAAATCCCTCCATGCATCGCAGCCATGTCCGATCCTCCTTCCGGGCCGGGGTTCCGGAGCCGCGCCTGGCGGGCGTCAGCCCCGATATCGCCCCGACCAACCCCTTCCCGGCCTTTCGTGCCTCGCGGCCGGCACGGCGCCGGGAGCATGGCCGCGAGCGCCCGCCTCCCTGTCCCGGCCCGGCTCCACGCCTCCGGCTGCCTCCGCCCCCGATCGGGCGCGCGCGGCGGAGGGCAGGTACAGAACGATCGCCCCGACGCCGGGGGGCATCGGGGCGATCGGATCAGCCGGCGTCTCCGGCGTGGTCGGGCTCCCAGGGGAACAGTGTCGCCTGGTCTCCCCAGCGGGGCAGGCTGTCCTCCAGGACGCTGTCGCGGAGGGGGAGCGCATCGAGGCCGAGCTCGGCAACGGCGTGGCGGGCGTCGAGCGCGTCGAAGGCGGGGTCCAGCAGGGCGGTCATGTCCTAAATCCTCTCGGTTCGCGGTCGCGGACCGGGATGGCCGCGATTCCGCCCGGACAACCCCTTCCCCGCCTTTCCTGCCTTGCGGCCGGCACGGCGCCGGGCCATGGGGCAACGGCCGGCCGCCGCGGAACCGTTCCGGGCCGCCCGGCAGCGGGGACGGCCCGGCACGGGGCAACGAAAAACGCCCCGGGCCGGAGCCTCGGGGCGCTGAACGGGGGCAAGGAAAAACCCCGGCGCGGAGGCCGGGGTCGGGGGGACGGCTATTCGGCGGCGGCCGGCGGCGGGCCGCTGTCGGGGGCGTTCCGCCTCAGGAAGTAGCGCTCGAGCAGGTCGAGCTTGGCCGCCATGGCGCTGACGGCGACCTCCAGGGCGCGCAGGCGCTGATCGAAGCCGTCCATGCGCTGGTCAAGCCGGTCCATGCGCTGGTCAAGCCGGTCCATGCGCTGGTCAAGCCGGTCGATGCGCTTGCCGAGGTCCATGCGGAGCCAGGCGATGAGCGCGATGGTGATCGCGGGCGTCGCCCATGGGGCGAGTTCGGCTGCGGTCATGGTGCCGCTCCTTTCGGTGGGGGATTGTAGCACGGCGGGACGCCGGAGCGAGGCCCGCAATACTGCCCGGACAAGCCCTTCCCCGCCTTTCCTGCCTCGCGGCCGGCACGGCGCCGGGACCGTGGCAACGGCCGGCCGCCGCGGAACCGTTCCGGGCCGCCGGCAGCGGGGACGGCCGGCACGGGGCAACGAGAAACGCCCCGGGCCGGAGCCTCGGGGCGCTGAACGGGGGAACGAAGAAACCCCGGAACCCGAAGGTTCCGGGGTGGGTGACAGCATCACCAGCTGGCGAAGCGGGCCATGGGGGCGGCGTCGGTGACGATCTCGACATCCTCGAGCGTGAGCTTTGCATAGGCGAGTGCGGCCGCGAGTTCCTGCAAGGTGTCCCAGGTGCCGTGATCGGTACCGGTCGCGATCTCGATCACGGTGTACCGGGACGGCAGATCGGGCATGCCGCGATACTCACGGGAGCGCTGCCTGTCCCGGCACGGCCCGCAGTCCAGCGTGCCGCGTTCCGGGGGCCGTTCGCCGCAGCGGACGCAGAGGCCGGCGGCCCTTCTGCGGGCGGACCGGCGGCGCCAGTTGCGAAGCGAGGTCAGCCGGGTGTGCTGCCGGCAGCTTTCGCAGGTGTCGAATTCGGGAAGCGCCGGGGTATCGCCGCAACGCGTGCAGAGCCCCCGGGCGCGGCGCGCGGCTGCCATGCGGTGGTATCCGGCGAGGCTTTGCTTGCGGCGCCGGTCCCGGCAAGGGGCGCAATAGGGGCTGTCCGGAAACGGGGGCCGTTCGCCGCAGCGGACGCAGAGGCCGGCTGCCCTTCTGCGGGCCGACCGGCGGCGCCAGTTGCGAAGCGAGGTCAGCCGGTCGTGCTGACGACAGCTTTCGCAGGTGTCGAATTCGGGAAGCGCCGGGGTATTGCCGCATCTCTTGCAGAGCCCGGCCGTGGCGCGCTGTTCGGCGAGCTTGCGGGGGCGGTCTTCGGAGCAGTCCGGGCACAGCCGGATCCCCGCTTGCAGCACCGGGATGCCGCAGCCCTGGCAGAAGCGGCGTTTCTCCCGGGGGACGCGGGTCTTGCGGTCGTATTTCTTCCGGTTGTCGAGACACGGCTGGCACGCGGAACGATCCGGAGCCGGCGGCCGGTCGCCGCATCGCGGACACAGCCCCTTCGACGCGCGTTCGGCGCGGCGGGCGCGGAGCATGTCCCGCGTCCGGCGGGCGTGGATGTCGCCGCAGGGCTTGCAGCGGCGCCGCCCGGGCGCCGGGGGCGTCATGCCGCAATCGAGGCACAGGCGCAGCAGGGAGCGGCGAAGCTTCCGGCGCCGGTTGCCCTCACGGGCTGCGTCGAGGCAGGGGCGGCAGTTCACGCGGCCGGCCTCGGGCGGACGGTCGCCGCAATGGGAACACAGGCCCGCCGCCCGGCGCGCGTTGCGCGTCCGGTCGCTGCGGCGGACAGGGTTCCCGGTGTCGGCGGGTGGATGCGGTTTGCTGGTCATCGCGGCTCCCGGCGTGTCGGTAGCGGGCGCGGCCCGGGCCGAACGGGGGGAAGCCGATCGGACGGCCGGGCGCAGGACTCACGCTGCAAACCCCTTCCCGACCTTGGGGCTGCAAGGAGCGCCGCCGCGGGAGCGGTGGCCGGCGGAGAGCAATGGCGCCGGCGAAGACAGACGGGTTCCCCGCCCCGGGACGGCATGCGAGGGGAAAACGGAAAAGCCCCGGAACCCGCAGGCTCCGGGGCGGAGGGCGCGCCATCAGGCGGAGAAGTCCTCGTAGGCTTCCGGGGGCGGCGCCGGCGGCCGGTTGCCGCCGCCGTCCGGCTTCCTGTCGAGGAAGTTGATGCAGCCGCGCGGGCCGACGACGATCTCGGTGGCGAACCGGTCGCTGTCCTCGCCGTCCTTGCGCCAGCTCCGGGTGCGCAGCATCCCGGTGATGTGCGCCAGGCGGCCCTTGGCGGCGTGCTTGCGCAGCATCTTCACCAGGCCGTCCTGGTAGACGGCGATCCGGTGCCACTCGGTCCGCTCGACATACTCGCCGCTCTGGCGGTCCTTGTAGACCGTGTTGGTGGCGAGGGAGAAATTGGCGACGTCGCCGCCGCCGGGCAGGCTGCGGAACTCGGGGTCGCCGCCCAGGTTGCCGATCAGGTCGACGCGATTGAGGCCGTTCATGGCGTTTGCTCCCTGCAGGAGGTTGATTGCGAGCTGTTGCAACTCACCGCGAAAAGCCCCTTCCCGACCTTTGCGGCGTCGATGCCGCCGAAGGCCGGGAAGGAGGAGCAGGCACAGTCGCAGGAGGGAGCGGCGCCGCCTCCGGCGCCGGTCTTTTTCGTTGTGGATGTCCAGACAGGGACGGCAGGACGTGCGGCCCTCTTCGGGCGCGCGGTTGCCGCAAGTGCCGCAGAGGCCGGCAGCCAGGCGGGCATTGCGCTTGCGGGGGGCGAGGCCCGGCCGACTGGCGCAATCGTCCGGCGCGCGGGCGGTGCAGGTCATGGCAATACCCCGTGGAACGGAACGATGGAAGGGGAGCGGGCCGCGCGGCGCCCCCGGAGGAGCGCCGCCCGAAGGACCGGCTCAGGACCGCTTGCGCCGGGCCTCGGCGAAGAGGCCGGTCGCCAGGTCGCCCCAGTACTGGATGCCGGAGCCGGCGGTCTTCTCGCCCTTGCAGATCAGGATCTCGTTGCGCGCCGGACGCAGCGCGCGCACGGTCGCCAGCGACAGGGTGAGCGGGTGGCCCTTGCCGCCCGGCAGCCGGCGGATCTCGCCGTCGATCGTCGTGCGGTAGCGCTCGACCACATAGTGCCTGTCCTGCAGGCCGCGGCCGAAGACGTGCGTGAGGAAGGTGTTCGCATCGGGGCGAAGGACGGACGCATTGGCAGCGCTCATGTGCGATTTCTCCTGTTCGGGAAACGGGCGCGGGAGCCGGTCGGACGGCCGCCCGCGGGAATCGCACCGAAAACCCCTTCCCGACCTTTCGGACGGCAGGCCGGCAACGCCGCCCGCCGGGAAACGGCAGCCGGTCGCACAGGGGAGGCCGCAACGGCCCGGAACGCCGGGGGCGGATTGCGGGAGATGGCAGCCGGGATGCCGGCGGAAAGCCCGATGGCGGATCGATGCCGCGGGCAGGCCACCATGAAAAACCCCTCCCCGGCCTGTCGCCGGGGAGGGGCGGGAACGGCGCCAGCAGAGACCCGGCTACTGCGCCGGAGCGGACTCCGGGGCGGCAGGCGCCGGTTGCGGCGCCCCGGGGAAACGGGCGCGCACGAAACCGAGAAGTTCGCGATGGTTGGCGCGGTTTTCGGCGACGCCGGCGGCCAGACGCTCCATGGCGGCCGCCTGTCGCGCCTCCGCCGCCTCGCGCTTCGCCTCGCCCGCCGCAAGGTCCGCCTTCACCCCGTCAATCCGGGCAGACAGGCGTTTCTCGGTTTCCGTCAGGTCCGCCTTCACCTCGTCGATCCGGTCGGTCAGGCGCTTTTCCACCCGGTCGATCCGGGCGCTGAGGCCGGTCTCGACCCCACCGATCTGAACGGTGAGACGCCGTTCGACCCCGCCGATCTGAGCGGTGAGACGCCGTTCGACCCCGTCGATGCGGATGTCGAACCAGGCCAGCATGCCGACCAGAAAGGCCAGGAAGACGCCCAGCACGGTGGCGGAGGGCAGGATCGCCTTCCAGCTGCCGTCGCCAACGACGAAAATGCCGCGCTGCGGGGCCGGGGGGGTGGTATCGGGAGAGGTCATGGCCTCGTCTCCTGTCTGTCGGGAGTATGGGATCGGAACGCGCCGAAGGCAAGCCGCGCGCGCCCCGGCGCACCCGGAAAAACCCCTTCCCGACCTTCCGGCGCCGGACCGGGAACCGACGCGCCGGCGGGGAGGCTCCGGACTTCGCGGCCGCGGCGCTGCCGCCCGCCTGTCAGTCGAACAGCCCGCTGGCCGCGAGCCAGGCGCGGAACCGGGCGGGCCCGAGCGCCAGCAGCTCGTCATTGGCGTCCTTCGCGCGGGGGACGATCCGGTCGAGCAGCATGGCGGAACCGGCATGCTCCCGGCAGAGCGCGACCCAGGCGCTCTCGCCCGCCGGGTCGCGGTCCTGGACGAGGGTCGCGCGCCGGACGCCCGCGGGCAGGCCGACGCGGTGGACGCGCCCGGCGGAGAGCGCGGCGGCAACGGCGATATCCCGGCGCCCGCCCGCGCCGAGCGCCCCCGCCATGGCGAGCGCGTCCTCGACGCCCTCGGTCAGCACCAGGCGGCGCGCGTCGTCCGCCGGCCACCAGACGGCGCCCGTAGATAGGCGCCCGCTGGTGCGCTTCGGCCCCTCGATCGGGGCCTTGCGCCCCTCGCCGGTCAGGAATATTCGCTGCAGGCCCTCCAGCGTGCCGTCAAGGGCGCGGACCGGCGCGAGCAGGGCCGGCAGCTCGCGCTTCCCGCCGTCCACCTGCACCCAGACATCGGGGCGGAACCGGAGGCCTGCGGCATGGGCGGCCTCCGGGGCCAGGCCGCGGGAGGCCAGATAGCGCCCGGCCGGATCGTCGGGCCGGACCGGCGCCGCGCCCTCGAGAACCCGTTCGAGTCCCCTCTGCCTCTCCGGCGGCGCGCCGTCCTGCCGGCGGGGGCGCTCATACTCCGGCAGGGCGAGGAAGCGGCGCGCCTCGTCGGCCGCCTCGCCGATCGTGGCGAGGCTGCGGACGGCGCGGATCAGGTCCAGCGGGCTGCCCCGGTCCTTCGGGCTCGCCCAGTCCCTCCAGTAGCCGCGCCAGCGTCCGGCGAGGTTCACCCGCAGCGAGGCGCCCTCCTCGCCGGCCGTGCTGCCCACCTGCCAGAAGTTGCCGTTGCGCCTGCCGTTCGGAAGGTAGTGGCGGCAGACCGCCTCGATATCGGCCGCGAGCAGGGCGGACAGTTCCTTCAGGCTGTGGGTTGTCGGATCGGAGGGCAAGGCGCGGCCTCCCCTTTCCCCGGCCGTCCCGGCGCTGTCGCCGGGACGGCCTTGCGCGCGGCGCTCAGAACGGACGGATCCTGCAGAGTTCCGGATCGCGGCGCCCGCGCTCGTAGTTGAGCACCGCCCAGGCCGCGATCTCGAGCGCGGCCAACAGCGGGATTTCCATGCGCCCGGCCTGCTCCTTCGCGAAATGGAACGCCGCCTCGAGCGCGGTCTCGTCGATGGCGAGGTTGAAGCCGGACTCCCGCCCGAGCCTGGCGGTCAACTCGGAGAGCTTCTGGAGGTCACAGGTCCGCGGGCGAGGCTCGAAAGCCGGGCCCGGATCGGGCAGCGGCTCGTAGTCGTACTCGTGGAAGTCCTCGTCCGGATCCTCCCAGGCGTGCCAGTCCCGGCAGTAGCCCTCGAAGTCGATGACGTTGGACATGCGCGTGTTCCTCCTGCGAAGTTGAGACGCCGGCCGGTCGGGGCCGGCACAGGGGCCGGGCTTTCCTTGTCTGCGGCGTTCATGCGCCCTCGTCTGCGGCATGGCGCGAGATCAGCTCGAGGATCGCCGCAATGTCGGGAACCGTCTCCACCTCGACGCGTCCGCGGCCCTTTGACGGGCGGACCTCGATCCGGGCGACCAGGTCCCGGATGGCGAGCAGGGCCTGCTCGCGCCGCCCGGCCCGCGCGCCGCCCGCGATGGCGCGCCGGAGCCCGGCGACCCGGTCGCGCATGAACTTCTCCACGCTGAAGCCCGCGGGCGGCGGCGGTCCCGGCAGCCGCTCCAGTTCGGCGAGCGCCTCGTTGCGCGCGCGCTCGAGGGCCAGCAGGCGCTCGCCGATGCCCGTCGAGGGGATGCCGCTCTCGATCGCGGCAACCAGGCGGGAGATCCCGGCGCCGGCGGCCCCGGCCCTCTCCCGGAGTTCCTCGCGCCGGACCGCGGTCCCGCGTTCGGCGGCGGCGAACAGGCCGCGCCAGTCGCGCTCGCGCGACAGCATCCAGGCGAAGAGCCGCCGCACGCCAAGGTCTTCCAGCATGTCCAGCCGGATCCCGCGGTTGTTGGTGCAGCTGTCCGGGTCGCGCCGGCGGGCGAGGCAACGGTAGTAGCCCATCCCGGCGATCGTCATGCGCTCGCCGCAAACGCCGCAGCGGACCCGCGCCGTCAGCGGATAGGCCGCCTTGCGGTAGCGGGTCACCACGGTGTGGTGGCGGTTCCTGCGGCGCCCGACCTCGTCCTGGACGGCCTGCCAGGCCGTGTCGTCCACGATCCGCAGTTCGGGGGCTTCCACGACGGTCCAGTCCTCGCGGGGGACGGCAACGAAATGGCGCCGCCCGGTGCCCGGGTGACGCCGGGAGCGGGTGCGCCCGTAGACAAGCCGCCCGCAGTAGATGTCGTTGCGCAGCACGCCGCTTCCTTCCCGGCCGCGCACGGCGCCAGCGGTCCAGGGCTTGCCGCCGGGCCCGGCCACGCCTTCCCGGTTGAGCAGCACGGCAATCTGCTGCGGGCTCATGCCGTCGAGATAGAGCCGGTAGATGCGCCGGACCGTCCCGGCCTCGTCGGGGTCGATCGTGCGCTGGCCCCGGACGGGCTTGCCGCTCTCGGAGATGTAGTTGGCTATCCTGTAGCCGTATATGCAGGAGCCGATCATTCGCAGGTCGTGGAGGGCTTCGATCTGCCCCCGGCGCGTCTTGGCGCCGATATTGTCGATGACCATCTCGCTCACAACCCCCTTGATGTGCGCATGGAGGGAGTCGACCCGACCGTCCTCCAGGCTGTACAGATTGATCCCCAGAAACCGCAGTTCGCGGTAGAGCCACGCCATGTCGGCGGTGCTCCTGGCGAGCCGGTCCAGGCCCTCGACGCAGACGCCGTCGAACCGGCGCGCCCGGGCGTCGTCGAGCAGACGGCGAAGCCCCGGGCGCAGCTGCATGGCCGCGCCGGTGAGTTCCGGATCGGTGTATTCGCCCGCGATCACGCCGCCAAGTGCGGCGACGCGGTCGCGGCACAGGCGCAACTGGCCCGCGATCGAGGTCATCTCCTGCAGGGGCGAGGAGTAGCGCGCATAGATCGCGAAGCGCGCGATGGCGCCGGGCGGTCCGTTCATGGCCGGTCCTTCGGGTATCGGATGACCGCACACTCTGGCAACGGGCGCCCCGCCGCGGCAACCGGGACGGCTTCCGCTCCCGGCAGACAACCGGCCGCTCGCCGTCATCGCCGCGCCCGGCGCCATCCGGCGGCCCGGGCGTCCGCCTCGCTGCAGAACCAGCGCTCGCCCTTCGAGGTGTTTATGCGGGTCCGGTCGTAATGCTCGGCCCCGGGCACATGGTAGATGCGCCCGTGCCGCGAGATGTTGCCCTTGATGAGGCAGGAGGAACCCGCCTGCGGGGGAGGGGTGGCCCCGTGCCGCCGGTGTATCTCCGCCCGGCGGTTCCGGTCCTGCCTGCGCCAGCGCCAGGGCGCGGTGAAGTCGCCGGACCACAGGCCGAGCCGCCCGGCGCGGGCCGCGTCCTCGTCCGGGACATACCGCATCGACCAGCGCCGGTAGGCCAGCGCCAGGCCCTGGCGCACGAGGTCCTGCTGCACGTCCCGCCCGGCCGCGAAGCAGGCCGCGACCGCGCGCCCGTAGCGGTCGCGGTCCCGGACCTCGCAGCGGACCGGGTTCCGCCCGACGAGCCTGCGCATCGCCCGCGTCGCCGCCCGCCCGCAGGCCCATCGGCGCCCGCCGCGCGAGCAGGTCTGGCGGGCCTCCGGCGCGTCGATCCCGTGAAGGCGCACACGCCGGCCCTGCACGGCAAGCGTGTCGCCGTCCACGACCCGGGCCTTGCCGGTGAGGGTTTCGGCTTCAGCCGGCAGGGCGAAGGCAAGCAGCGCGGCTGCGGCGAGAACGGAGGCGAGGCGTCGGAAAAGGCATGGCATCGGGGTGGTTGACTCCTGGAGAGGCGCCGCGCCTTGACGAGCGCGTTCGGATAGGGCCTGTCGTTTGTCAGCCATTCGTCAGCAGCTCCCTGATGCGCGCCTTCGCGGCGCGGAGATCGGCGCGATACATGTCCTTCGCGCCTTTCGGGAGATGGGCGCGCAGCACCTTGCAGGGCTCCCAGACAGCGGAACCGCGGCCGATCTTCACGAGCTCGCCCAGAACGTCGCGACGCCGGCCCTTCGCGGCACTGTGCCATTCATGTGCGACGGCAACGGTCCGGCGATCGCTGGCCGAATGGAATGCGTCCGGCTGCGTGAAGACGCGCCCGAAAACGATCCTGGACATCGATCGCCTACCCCTCGCCCGCGTGCCTGGGCCCGGACGTTGCGGGTAACGGGATACGGGTGTCGGTCATCATTGTCTCCGGTCGATCGAGGTTCCGGTCAGGCGCCGCTTGCGATCCCGGCGTCGATTTCGGCCTGCTCGCGCAGCCAGTGCTCCCTGTCGGTCAGGAGCCGCTGGACGTATCCACAGCCCTGGTATTCCCTGGCCCGGGGCTCGATCCGGCTCCAGGTCTGCGCGTCGCAGTTCGGGCATCGGGGGTCCTCCGGCAGTATGATCATGTGGGACAGGCCTCCTTGGGTCAGTGGGGGGCGGCAGCAGGGGCCAGCGCCGGGTCATTCAGGGCCTCAAGCCTGCCGGCCGTCAGGCAGCATTGCGCGCAGCCGCCAGCGCCCGTCCTGGCAAAGCGTCTTTTCGTACCGCGCGCGGTTGTCCGGCGCCCCGCGGCTCATGACAAGGAAGTAGGGCGGCTTGCGGGGGCGGCCCCAGCTGTAGATGTCTATCGCGGTATCGCCGCGCAAATGGCCGGGCACCGCGATGCGCTTTGCCCGCTTCCCGGCGGCTTCCAGGGAGTGGAACATCATCACGAGGTCCTTCGGTCCCGGCGGCCTTCCATCCGGCGCACAGCGGGACGGATCCCGGCGCCTGTTCCAGTGGACGGCAGGGATGTCCTCGTCGTCGGGATGCCTGACGCGGAAGGCGGGATCGGGATCGTCATGCTGGAGCGGGATCAGCCAGGAGCCGTCGTCCAGTCGTTCCGGGATGCTGTCGTGAAGGACGCCGTCCAGAAGGCGGCCGGCGCTTTTCGGGCGGGGGCCGCCCCACTGCTTGAAGAAGAAGGCGACCTCGTGTTCGCGGCTGCGGTCGCGAAGCCGCCGAACCCAGTCGGGGTCCATGGGCCGGGCCCCGGGGCCGCTCTCGCCGCCGACGATGACCCAGTCCAGCCCGCGGAGGTCCATCGGGATTCTGTCGGGAGAGACATTCTCCAGCAGGGGCTCGAACGAAACGAAGCGAAGAGCGGCCGGCGTTTGCAGCAAGTCGACGATGCGCTGCTCCCGTCTGGGATCTTCCACGGAGACGCCGAGCCAGATATTCGGGCGCGGAGTTGCGTGCCAGGGACTGTCGATGTAGCCGGCGCGGTCAATGCCGATCTGACCGTCCCTGATCGGCGAGCTGCGGCATGGGTGGCATGTTGTCCGATGCGTTTCCTACAATGATTTGAGCGTCCTGGTGGGCGTATTTTGGTTTTCACCGAGCGGGTGAAGGAATGGTGAGGGGTTATCGCTCTGCGGTCAGGGTTACAGTCGAGCGAGGCGGCGCGGCCTCGACGGCGCGTGGCGGTGTGGTTCTGGTGTTCGAGTTGCTGGCGGCGAGGCGGGTTCTTGCGGGTCTTCCGAGTCTGTCCGGGAGTCCGTCACAGGGCTGGAGCGACGGCCAGATGATCCTTGCGGTTCTGGTTCTGAACATAGCGGGGCTTGACCGTGTGTCGGACATTGAGGTTCTGGAGGCGGACCGCGGGCTTTGCGCTCTGGTGCGCCGGTTCGAGCCGAAGCTGTTCGGGGTCTCTCGCGGTTCTCTTGCGCGTCGGTTCCGGGGCGGTCGCGAGCGTTGCTTTCCGTCGGCGCGCTCGATCCGTGACTGGCTGGACCGTTTTCATGTTGCGGGGGTTCATGACGCCGAGCGCAAGAAGGGGACGGCGTTGATCCCGGCGCCGGGCGAGAGGGACGGCCTGCTTCGCGAGGTTACCCGTCGCCTTGTTGCGGCAGGGGTGCGGGAGTCGGGCGCGGGCGCGGTGACGATCGACCTCGACGCGACAATCATCGCTTCGGGCAAGCGGGCCTGTCTGTCGACATACCGTGCGGCGTCGGGTTCGGTTCCGGGGGAGCGGGGTTATCAGCCGCTGATCGCGTTCTGCCCGGAGCTCGGCATGGTCCCGTGGCTTGAGATGCGCGATGGCAATGTGCCGGCGAAGCTGGACAACCGGCGCGGGCTTGAAGAGGCGCTGTTGCAGCTTCCTGACGAGGTGGGTCGTGTAGTGCTGCGCAGCGACGCGGCCGCTTGTCAGGAGGAGGTGATCCGCGCCTGCAACGACCCGGCGTTCCGCAGGGAGGAGACGCGTCGGTTCGGCACGGTGGGGTTGGTCTGCGGCGCGGTGCGCTCGGAGCCGCTGATGGCGGAGGTGGCGCGGCTCGGGGAAGACGCCTGGCGCCCGATGCCGGTGAACGCACGCAACAGGCGCGCGGCGCCGGACAGGGCGCCGCTGGAATGCGCCGAACTGCCTTATGTCCCGGCAAGCACCCTGGCGATGAAGCCGCATCACGTGGTCCGCCATGTCGTGACCCGGCGCGCCCTTCCGGGCGAGCTGGGCCTGGACGAAGGAGACCTGCCGGCGGCCCGGGGCAAGCCCGCATACAGGATCAAAGCCTATGTCACCAACTTCCCCGCCCCCGACGCCATCCGGGCGGAGAAGGCGAACGGGCTGGAGGTGATGGACAGCTTCGAGGTGGTCGCCGCGGCTCATGCCCGTTGCGGCCACGGCGAGGAGGTGCATGCGGTGCTCAAGTCCGACCTGGCGGGCGGGATGATGCCGTCGGGGCGGTTCGGCGCGAATGCCGCCTGGCTGTGGCTCGCGGCGCTGGCGATGAACGTGCTGGCGCTGCTGCGACGCGCCGCCTGCGGGCAGGAGTGGCAATGGACGCGGATGAAGCGTCTGCGCGCGATGTGGATCCACCTCGTCGCCCGGGTCGTCCACCATGGCCGCCGGATCACACTCGTGTTCGGCAACGCCGGCCCCCATCTGATGGCAGCGTGCCGCAGGATGAACCTCGCCATGCCGCCGCCCGCGCCCGGCTGATCCCCGCGCCCAGGAGTCCCACCGAAAAACCCGACCGGCACGACGCCGGAGGAAAACGCGCGCCCGGGCAGTCCCGATCAAGACCGGATCGTCGCAAAAACTGCGGCCAGACCGCTCCCAATCCATACCAAACCCGACGACGCCCGCCTGAACAACGCGGCAACACTCAACAACGGTTCCAGGAAAGCCAAAACCCAGCCGCAAAAAAAATCAGCTCGCCGATCAGGGGACCGTCATGGATGTGGGACAGCCGGCCGGCATCGCCGGGGTATTCCCCTTGCAGATTCTCCACGGCGAGTTTCAGGTAGTACTGAAGGTCCGGGTCCTTGTAATACTGCATCATCCGCCCGGAGCGTTTCGTCAGCACCTGGAAGATATGCTGCGGCGCCAGCACCGTGACGGCGTGGACGAGGTCGATCCACTCCACGGGGACGGCCTCGTGAAACAGGTCGCCGTGAGCGCACACGAAAATGCGTTTCGGGTTACGCCATCTGAGGGGGGCTGTCAGCCACGCCTTGTTGAGCCGGACCTTGCCGTTCCATACCGGTCCGGCTGTCGTCCGCTCTGTAAGGCCCCGGCGGGAGGGATGGTTCTTCAGCCGGCCGCCGGCCAGCCGCATGGCATAGCAGTGCTTGCATCCGGGGCTGACGACGCTGCACCCGGTGATGGGGTTCCACGTGGCGTCCGTCCACTCGATTTCGGTCTTGTCAGCCATGGGGCCACGACCGGGTTCGAGGCTGGCGGCGCCGGCGGATGAGCGCGGCCGTCAGGACCGTGACGATAAACATGGCGACGAGAGCCGGGTAGGCGGTAAAGGCGAATGCGTCGATGAGCACGAGCAGGTCCGGCGGGGGCTCCCTGGACGGCGTGGCATACCGGGTCATGCCGGCTTCTCCGGGTCGGGGCCTCCGGCGCCCGCGGTCCCGGCGGAGCTCGCGGCCGGCATATCCGCCATTGCCGGGGTTTCGGGGATCAACGCGGCCGCAACCACTGCCGCGCGCTCTTCTCCGAGCACCTCCCGAAGGAGTTCGACCGCCCGCTCGCGCTTGCCTTCGCGGACCATCGCCCTGAGCTTAGCCTCCAGCAGGGCGCGCATGCTGTCAGCGAGATCCGACGGCGCTTCCGCGCCGGAACCCATGTCGCGGGCGGCAGACGCCAGGGCAAGGGAGAGGCCGCGCTGTTCCCCTGCATCCAGCACCAGCGGCCGGGCAGAAGCCGTCTCCGCAAACGGGTCCACGGTCAGCGCGCATTCCCGAAGGAACCGGGCGGCCGACATGCCCCGTTCGGCGGCCCAGGTCTTGATCTGCGCCCATTCCTCCCCGGTCATGGAGACCGTGCGGTTCATGCCGGGCTGGCGGTTGCGCGGTTTCTTCATGCGTCCTCTCCGAACCCGGGGCGGCCGGCGTCCGCGGTCCCGGCGGGGCTCACGGCCGGCAAATCCGCCATTGCCGGGGTTTCGGGGATCAACGCGGCAGCGATCGCCGCCGCACGCTCCTCGCCGAATACTTCCCGCAGCAGTTCCATCGCCCTTTCGCGCTTGCCCTGGCGGACCATCGCCCTGAGCGGTTCCTCCAGCATCGCGCGGATGTCGTCCCGGTACTGCGCCAGCGCCTCCTCGTCGGCAGCATCGAGCCCGCGCGCCAGTGCCGACACGCCATCCGCGAGGCTGTGTTGCCGCCCGGCGTCCAGGACCGGCGCCCGCGCCTTGCCGCCCTTCGCCGACAGGTCCACGTTCAGCGCGCATTCGAACCACCAGGCCGATACCGACATGCCGGCGCGGCGCGCGCCATCCCGGACCATTTCCCAGTCCTCGCCGGTGGCGCAGACAGTGCGGTGGCCAGCTTTCGACCGGCCCGCCCCCGGTCTCGTCCGCATCTTCTTCATGTCGGTTCCCCTCGCGGCTCGCCGGCGGTCTTTGCCGGGCGCCTGCACCGCCGGCCTTCTGCCGGGCCGGCTTCCGGTGGCTGGCCGAGGGCGCCGTGCAGGCGGAATACAACCATGAACCGGGGCGCCTCCGGAATCTTCCTGACGGCCAGCCACCGGCTACGGGGATCGACGGCAATCCTCTCCAGGTAATGCCTCTGCTCCGCTCCGGAGGCCGGCCAGCGTTCGCGCCGCGCAATGCGGCGCACGGTTTCGGCCAGGTCGCTCATCGCCCGGCCTCGGGGCAGGCCGCGTGACTCCTGTCCGCGATCAGCAGCCCGCGCAGGGCCTCGGCGAGCTCGTCGCGCTGCCGTCGGTCGATCAGCAGGCAGAGACGGTGGAGCGCCGTGACCCGGTCGCGCGGCGCGATCTGCGACCAGGCGTTTTCCAGGCGGCCGAATTGCTGCGCGCGCGTCGGCTCCTTCGGGGGCGCAGGCGGCGCGTCCGTCTTCTGCAGCAGCGCGGCGAGGGTTTCGGGAGGCTCATCGGTCTCGCGCAGCCGTTCAAGGGTGCGTTGTTGCTGGGCTTCCGAAAGGCCCGCGATCCGGTAGAGGTCCCCTTCCCGGCGCGCGATCGGGGTGCCTTCCAGCTCGTCCTGCAGTTCGGGCAGGATACGCTTTCCTATGCGCAGCGCGCGCGCGACCGTGCCCCTGGACAACGAGGTCAGGTCTGCCGTCTCTTCAACGAACGAAAGAGGCGGCGATAAATCAAGATCGAAGCATTCGATGTTGATTTTCTCCTGGTATTCTGCGCTCTTGCGGTCGCCGCCGTGGCGGGCGTCCGGGTGCAGTCTTCTATGAAGTTCCTCGCGCCTGGCAACGAAGCGGCCGCGGTGCAGCGGCGTGAGTTCCGATCGGATCAGGTTCTCGTCGACCTCCACCAGGGCGAGCATGTCCGGGCTCGGATCGTCGAGCACGAGGGCCTCGATCCGGCCCCATCCGAGACGCCGGGCCGCCTCCATACGGTGGGCGCCGGCAACGAGGGCGAAGCCTCCCCGGTCCAGGCCGCGCTCGTATTCGCCGGTATCGGGGTCGATGCCGAAATTGTGGCGGACCTGGATCGGGTTCTGGAGGCCGATCCGGTCCATCGACTCCGCGAGGCGTTCGACGACGGCTTCGTCGACCTCGCGCAGCCGCGGCCCGACGGCGATCTGCTCCAGGGCGATGGGCCAGGTGCTCCGCTGCCGCGCCGTCGACGGATCGAGGCGGGAAACCCCGGCGACCGCGGCGGGATTGCGGCGGCGCCAGTCCTCGATGCGCTCGATGAACGCCCCGCCGCTGTTCTTCGGGGCCCGGCTCATGCGACTGCCCTCAGCGCGCGCACCGGCCAGGCCAGCAGCGCGTCCGCCACGGCGCCGATCTCGGCCGCCGCCGCCCCGTGCGGATCGGACTCCACCACGCCCAGCCCGGCCCGGGTGGACCGCACGAAGGCGACGCGGTTGCGCACCGCGGCAGGCAGCATCTGCACCCCCTGTCGGGAGAGCAGGTCCCTGGCCTCGGTCTCCCAGTGCGCGGCCCGTGTCGGAACCGCGTTCAGCACCGCGACGGCCGGCGTCCCGGCCAGCGCGGCGACATCGAGGCTCGCGCGGACCGCGGCGAGGTCGAACAGCGACTGCCGGCAGGGCACGACCACGAGGTCCGCATGCCGCGCGCCGGCCACAGGACCGCCATCGGCCCCCATCGGGGTGTCGATAAGGATCAGGTCGGAGCCCTTCGCCAGGGCCCGCCCGATCTCCCGGTCGAGGCGGAGATACGGGCAATAGCGGATATCAGGCGCCGGGTCAGTGCGGAGATCGCCCCACACGACGGCCGAGCAGTTGGGGTCGCAGTCGAGGACGGTGACCCGGCGGCCGGCCCGGACGGCATGGGCCGCGACATTGAGCGCCAGCGTCGTCTTCCCGGCCCCGCCCTTCTGGCTCACGAAGGCGAGGATGCGGGGCGCTGCAAACGCGGCGGAGTGCGATCGGTCATGCATGGGAGTGCTCCCTCCTAACGGCGGCGTCCCGCCGCCAGCGCTTGCGATGGCGGGCGGCGGGACGGCGCGGTTTCATTATCTGTTTCTTTCGGGTTAAGGGTGTCATGACCGTCACCCATGGGGGTGTCATGACTGTCACCCCTGGCCGCCGCTGGTGTCGCCCCGGAGGTGTCATGACCGTCACCCGCCGACGGGCGGGCGGCGGCGCTTTCGGCCGCCTCGCGCGCGGCCGCCTCGCGGTTCAGGTCCATGATGCGCAGCAGCGTCATCCGGTGCTGGCGCGGGTAGTCGAGGCCGGACGGGAAGGCGTGGTAGCGGTTGGCCCGGTTCCGGCGCGGGACCACCTGCAAATAGCCGGCCTCCCTGCACTTCTCGGTCCAGCGCTGGATCCGCCGTGCGGGCACTCCGAAGATCGCCTGCAGCTCCCTCACCGTGACGACCCAGCCGTCGATGTTCGGGCCGTCCCGGTAGGCGATGAACGACAGGAACGCGCGCGCGGCGACATCCTTGATGTCGTGGAGCATCATGCACGACGCCATCCGGTCTCCCGCCATCTTCGGATCGAACTTCTCCGGCTCGGGAACCATGTAAAGCCTGGCCTCGGGATCGGCGGCGGCGCCCTCCGGCAGCGCCAGCTCCGGGGCGGGCGCCGCCTCGGCAACGCCGTATTCCAGCGCGACGCCCGGAAGTTCCTGCTCCAGGAAGCGCGCGATGCGCTCGCCATGGTCCTGGCGAACCCGGTCCCGGATGAACGCGCTCGGGGCCAGCAGCACGACGCCGGTGCCGCGGGCCTCCATGCCAAGACCGGCGAGCCAGGCATCGAACGCCGTCTCGCCGACCGCCTCCCGCAGGCGCTCGCGGACGGCGTCCCACGCCCGCTTCACCGGCTGGGCCGGTGCTTCGGCGGGCTCGTCAAATTTGGCGCCGGCGCCAAATTCGGCCTCCCCGGCCTCGCGCTCCACCCGCGCCGGTGGTTCGGCAGGCCCGCCGGTTCCTGCAGCACCGCCGGATCCGGTGTCTGCCGGATCGACGTCCGCGCCCTCGGGCGCCGCCTCCGGGGACGGGTCAAAATTGACGCCGGCGCCAAATTCGGCCTCGCCGGCCTCCGCCAGCTTGCGCGGCCGCGCAAGCCGTTTGAGAACGGCCTTCCCGCCCTCGAGCGAAAGCTCGGCGGCCGAAACCCCGGAGCGGTGCAGCTTCATGGCCCGGTTGCAGACGCTGTACGACCAGCCGGCGGTTTTCAGCGTCTTCATCCAGACGCCGTGCGCACACTCGCCTCTGAGCTCGGTCAGCCAGGCGCCGAAATCGAGCAGCCTGCTGAAATATGCGACCGAGCCGCGCGCCGCGAACTCGTAGCTGTCCTGTCTTTCCCGCAGGATTTCGGCGAGCGCGCTCGGATCGCAATACAGGGCCGTCATGGCCGCTCTCCGCTGCCGGGCCGCTCCCGGAACACGAATGCGTCAATCCGCCGCAGAATATTTGTCCGGTTCCGGACCGTCCGGGACCTGCGGCCGGGGCCCGCGGCAGGCTTGCCCGCCAGAGGCCGGGCCCCCGGCCGGCTGGCGAATCGCCGCCCCCCGGAGCGGGCGAACGCCGGCAGACATGCGCAGGACCCGGCCGGTCCCGCGGCATTTCCGGGCAAGCCGGCGGCGTCCGCAACGCCCGCCCGCCCAAGCGGAAAGTCCGCCCCTTTCCGGCGAATGCCGTCCGCCGGACCCGCGAAACCGCCGTCGGGCGCCCGGAGGCGGCCGGGGGCCGGGTGCTGTCTGCCCCTTCGCCCGGAATTCGGGGAAAGGCTGTCCGGTATCGATACGCGGGCGTTCAGCGCGCGGCCTGGAAAGTTCCCTGTTTCCATAGAGTTGCGGTGAAACCGGCAGCGGCGGAAAAATCCCCCGCTCTACCGACCCGGCGCTTGACATTGCAGCGGCGGCAGCCGATTATCCGGACACACGATGAACGGATATCGGACTGCTGTTTGCTGCTGCGCTGGGTAGGTGGCATCGAACCAGGGACCGAACCGCATCCCCGAAGGCCGCCGGACCAGAACCGGCGGCCTTCATTTTTTATGCGCTTGCCCCTTGACCTCGACATGCCCGGCAAATACCGTCTCCCTCGAACGTGCTTCGTTGAACAATCTTCCGAATGCGTCGGTCGGCGTGTCAGCACGTTCGTGCGCGAAACGACCGCCCGGGGCCACCGCTATCTCTACCTCGTGGAGAGCGTGCGCGAGGGCAAGCGGGTGCGCCAGCGCACGATCCGCGCGCTCGGCCGCAAGGACGTGTTGCAGGCGAGCGGGGAGCTGGACCGTCTGATCGCGTCCCTGGCGCGCCATTCGGAGCGGTCCGTGGTGCTGGAGGACATGGAGGCGGGCGCGCTGGCCTGCGTGCGGGTCGGCGGTCCGCTGCTGTTCGGTCGGCTGTGGGATCGGCTGGGCGTGGGCGCTGTCGTGAAGGAGCTTCTGGACGGTCGCGGCTTCGGGTTCGCGGTGGAGCGCGCGGTGTTCGTGAGCGTTCTGCACCGTCTGTTCGTGTCGGGTTCGGACCGGTCGTGCGAGAAGTGGATGGCCGACTACGCGATCGAGGGGATCGAGGGGCTGCGGCTTCATCAGCTGTATCGGGCGATGGCCTGGCTCGGGGAGGAGCTGGAGGCGCCGGCGGAAGGCGCGCTTGCGCCGCGCTGCGTGAAGGACGGGATCGAGGAGCGTCTGTTCGAGCACAGGCGGGACCTGTTCACCGACCTGTCTGTGGTGTTCATGGACACCACGACGCTGTCGTTCCACGGCGCGGGCGGCGAGACGCTGGGCGCGCACGGCTACTCGAAGGACCATCGCCCGGACTTGCGCCAGATGGTTCTGGCGGTGGTGCTGGACGGCGAGGGCCGGCCTGTGTGCACGGAGATGCTGCCGGGCAACACGGCCGACACCAGGGTGCTGCTGCCGATCGTGGACCGTCTTCGGTCACGCTTCGGGATCGGTCGTGTGTGCGTGGTGGCGGACCGGGGGATGATCTCGGCGGCGACGATAGCGGCGCTGGAAGAGCGGGGGCTGGACTACATCCTGGGCGCGCGCGAGCGGCGCACGAAGGTGGTCCGCGAGGTGGTGCTGAAGGACACGAAGCCCTTTGTGCCGCTGCTCCTCAAGCGTCCGCGCGGCGAGACGCAGCTGTTCGTGAAGGAAGTCACGGTGGGCGGCGCGCGCTACATCGTGTGCCGCAACGAGGCGGAAGCACAGAAGGACCGCGCCGACCGGCAGGCCGTGGTGGACGGCCTCCAGCGCCGCCTTGCGGACGGCGAGAAAGCGCTGATCGGCAACAGCGCCTACCGGCGTTATCTGCGCCGCACGGGCGCGGGCAAGGCGTTCGAGATCGACGCCGGCAAGCTCGCCGAGGAGGCCCGCTTCGACGGCATCTTCGTGCTGCGCACCAACGCCGGCATGACGCCGCTCAATGCCGTGCTCCGCTACCGGGAGCTGCTCACGGTGGAAGACCTGTTCCGCCGGGCGAAGGCCCAGTTGCGCACCCGCCCGATCTACCACTCCTGCGACGCCGCGATCCGCGGCCACGTCTTCTGCTCCTTCCTCGCGCTCGTCCTCCAGAAGGAACTGGCCGACCGCTGCGCCGCCGCCAACGTCAACGTCGAATGGGACGACCTGATCCGCGATCTCGACCGCCTGCAAGAGGCCACCATCGAGAAGGACGGCAAGCGCATCACCACCCGCACCCATGTCGAGGGCCAGGTCGGAAAGGTCTTCCAGGCCGTCGGCATCGCGCTGCCGCCGAACTGGCGCGAACACAAAGCCTGACCGTCCCCAAAATCAACGAAATGTAGTGGGTACACCCGGCGATGCCGGTGTAACTCCCTGTTCTATCGAATACTTTTAATCGTCACTGTTGAAGTTGGGCTTGAGGGAGGATTTTGATGCGGCGCAGTTGCGCGGCTTGGCGCAGCGGAGCCGGGATGGTTCGCAGAACCGTCGCCTTCTTGCGCTTGCGGTGATTTACGACGGTTACCGTCGTTCGGATGCGGCGCGTTTTGCGGGGGTGGGCTTGCAGATCATCCGGGACTGGGTTCTTCGCTTCAACGCGGAAGGCCCGGAGGGATTGAAGGATCGCAAGGCCTCAGGTCCGCCGCGCAAGTTGAACGGGGAGCAGCGCGCGGCGCTGGCGGCGGTAGTGGAGAGCGGTCCGGACCCGGCGGTCCACGGCGTGGTGCGGTGGCGGCGCTGCGACCTGGCGGCATGGCTCAGGGAGCAGTTCGGCATCTCGTTGGCGGAGACGACGGTCGGGCGGGAGTTGCGCCGGATGGGCTACGCCAGGCTGTCTGCGCGCCCGCGCCACCATGCCCGGGACGAAGCCGCGCTGGCGGCGTTCAAAAAAACTTCCCCGACCGCCTGAGGGACATCCGCGCTGCACTCGGCGACGGCGTCGAGGTCGAAGTCCGGTGGCGGGACGAGGCGGCGTCGGGCAGAAGAACAGGATCACCCGGCGATGGGCGAAACGCGGCACCCGACCGTCAGCGCCCAAGGACCAGAGAACCATCTCGGCCTACATCTTCGGCGCCATATGCCCGCAGAAGGGCAAGGCCGCCGGCCTCGTCATGCCCCACGCCAACACGGAGGCACTCAACGCCCACCTCGCCGAGGTCGCCCTCACCGTTGAACCCGGAGCCCATGCCCTCGTCATGCTCGACCGGGCCGGATGGCACACATCCCCGGCCCTCAAAGTCCCCGACAACATAACCCTGATGCCGCTCCCGCCCCGGTCCCCCGAGCTCAATCCCGTCGAGAATGTCTGGCAGTTCATGCGCGAAAATTGGCTCTTATAGCGCGACAATCTGGATGAGAGCCGCGCGTCAATCAGGATGAGATTCCCGGCGGCAGCGACGAGGGAGAGGATTGTGTCGCGCGGCGGGGATTGCAAGCGGTTTTTGGTTTTGATTGTCGCGGCGCGACAGGTTCCGAGGATTTTTGATTGTCGCGGCGGTCCGGTGGGCCGGAGATGAAGCGGCCCGCGGAGGCGATCCCCGCGGGCCGTGAGTGTGAGGGCAGTTCGGCCGAGCTGGTGGCCTCGGGTCAGTCCCTGGTATTTTTCTCGGTGGCGTAGTTCGCCGGCCGGCCGCGCTTTCGCTTGCCCCTGTCGAGCGCTTCGCGGCGCCTGTAGCTCTCGACGTTCATCTCGAGGATGGTGGCGTGGTGGACGAGGCGGTCGACGGCGGCCACCGCCGTCGTTTCGTCCGGGAACACCTTGTTCCAGTCTCCGAAGGGCTGGTTTGCGGTGATCAGCAGGGATCTCCGCTCGTAGCGCGCCGAGATGAGTTCGAAGAGGACGCTGGTCTCGGCCTGGTCCTTCTGGACATAGGCGATGTCGTCGAGGATCAGCAGGTGGTAGCGGTCGAGCCTGGCCAGCATGGCTTCCAGGGCGAGCTCGCGGCGCGCGACCTGCATGCGCTGCACCAGATCGGTGGTTCTGGTGAAGAAGACACGGTATCCGTTCTCGACCAGGGCAAGGCCGATGGCGGACGCCAGATGGCTCTTGCCGACGCCTGGCGGGCCGAAGATGAGGCAGTTGGCGCCCTGGTCGAGCCAGGCGTCGCCGGCGGCCAGGGCATTGACCTGTGCCTTCGAGATCATCGGTACGACGCTGAAGTCGAAGGCGTCGAGGGTCTTGCCCGGGATCAGCCTGGCCTGCCTGAGATGGCGTTCGATGCGCCTGCGGTCGCGCTCGGCGAGCTCGTGCTCGACGAGGGTTGCGAGGAAGCGCGCGGCGGTCCATCCCTCGGCGTCGGCCCTCTTGGCGAAGCCCTGCCAAAGCTGGTTGATCGTCGGCAGGCGCAGATCGGTAAGCATCAGCGAGAGCTTGATGGCGTCGATCTTGTTGGGATCGGTGGCGATCCTGTCCTGGTTGTCGGTCATGCCGCGCCTCCCGCGTCGAGCAGGGTGCCGTAACCGGCAAGGAGTGGCCTGGCGATGCGGATGCTGGGCATGCTCCCCGGGCGCGGCGCGAAGCGCGCCTTGAGCTTGTCGGGGTCGGGGAGCCTGCCGGCGTTGAGCGCCCGGTCGATGGCGTGAGCGAGATCGGCCTCGCAGTTCTCCTCGTGGGCGAGCGCCAGGAAGGCGACCGCGAGCCGGCAGGCCCGGCGCTCGCCCACCCGCTCCAGGGCCGTCTCGAAGCAGCGCCGGTAGGCCTCGCGCGGGAACAGCGCGTCGCGGTAGACCAGGTTCAGGAGCGCCATCGGCTTCTTCTTCAGCGAGTGGATGACGTGGCGGTAGTTGACGACATGAGCGTTGGGGCCAGTGGAGCCGGCGCGCCCGCGCGGCAGGGTGAGCAGATGGGTGCCTGAGAGGAACAGCTCGATCCGGTCGTCGTAGACGCGCCCGCCGAGCCGGTGTCCGATGAGGTTCGAGGGCACGGTGTAGAACACGCGGCGTAGTCCGAAGCCGGACGACGAGGTGATGTTGACGCTGATCTGCTCGTAATCGACGGTCCGGCCGACCGGCAGGTCCCGCAGCTTCGCGCGCTCGGCCTCGATGGCCCTGGAGCGGTGCGCGTTGGCCCGGCCGACCACCTCGGCGATGAAGCGCCGATAGGTGCCGAGGTCCTCGAAGTCGCGCGAGCCGCGCAGCGCCAGCGCGTCCGCGATCCGGCGCTTGAGGTGGCCGTGCGGTCCCTCGATCGAGCCGTTCTCGTGCGCCACGCCGCGGTTGTTGCGGGTGGCCTCCATACCATAATGCTCACACAGCGCCTGGTAGCGCCCGGTTATGTCCTCAGCCGCGTCCTTGCTCAGGTTGCGGAACGCCGCCGACAGGCTGTCGGTGCGGTGCTCGCCGGGCGCGCCGCCGAGATGCCATAGCGCGTCCTGCAGCCCCTCGGCCAGCGCCGTGAAGCTCTCGCCGCCGAGCACCACCCGGGCATGGGTGAAGCCCGACCAGGCGAGGCGGAAGTGATAGAGCATGTGATCCAGCGGCTGCCCCGCGACGGTCACGCCGAGCGGGCCCATACGAGTGAAGTCGGACAGGCCCTGCCGGCCCGGTTCGTGCTTCTGGCGGAAGATCACGTCCTGCTCCGGACCGTGCTCGGCGCGCCAGACGCGGATCCGCCGCTCCAGCGTGCGCCGCACCCCCGGGTCCAGATCGGGATGGCAGCGCATCAGTTCCTCGAACACGCCGACCGGGCGGATGCCCGGGCTGGCCTCTGGAATCGGCACCACTTCCGTGTCAAAGATATCGGCCAGCGGGTCCGGACGGCGCCGGCCCCGCGGCTTCTTCTCTTGCAAGGGCGGCGCCGGACCGGCGGCAAGCCGGTACCCGGTGGCCCGGCTGAAGCCCGCCTTGGCGGCCGCCACCTCGATGGTGTCGGTCTTCTTCCGGGTCATGAACAACCTCTTCTGGCGATCGGTTATGTGACGCCCGGGCAACGCCGCGCTCTCCCGCTTGGAAAAGCACCAACGTTCGCCCGAACGGCCGATCCCGCCAGAAGGCCCGGAGGAAATTTTTCGAGCCGGCGGCCCGCAACTACAGTCGGGCTACGCCCTCCCTCCGTTCCGGGCCGCCGCCTTCCCTCGTCTCATCCTGATTGACGCGGAAGTCTCAAGTTGATTGTCGCGCCGCAACAACGACCGCTTCATGCTCGGCGACCTGCTGGCGGAGCATGACGCGCTGGAGGCGCGCATCGCCTCCTGCACTGACAGGATCGACGGGCAGATGACGCCGTGGGAGCAGCAGCTCCGTCTGCTGACCACCATCCCCGGGATCGACCGCACCGCCGCCTCGACCATCCTGATCGAGATCGGACCCGATATCGGGGCCTTCGCCTCCAGGGAGCACTTCGCCGCCTGGGCCGGGCTGTGCCCCGGCAACAACGAGAGCGGCGGAAAGCGCCGCAACGCGCGCACCCGAAAGGGCTCCGGAACCCTGCGTGCCAGCCTCGTCGAGTGCGCCCACGGCGCCGCCCGAACCAAAGGATGCCAGTTCGAGGCCCACCACCGCGCGCTTGCCGCACGGCGCGGCTACAAGCGCGCCATCGTCGCCGGCGCCCACAAGATGCTGCGCATCATCCATGTCGTCCTCAAGACCGCCACGCCCTACTACGACCGCACCGCCGACTACGACGCCCTGATGGTCAAACGCAACGCCCCGCGCTGGATCCGAATACTCCGACGATACGGCTACATCGCACCCGTCAACGCGCCAGAACTCAAGGCCGCCTGAGCCCCCTGAAACACGCCAGCCGGCAACGCGGGACTGCTACGGGCCACATCGGGGAAGTCCAACGCTCGTCCCTGCCGCGCCGATCTCGGCCACCGACCCCAACTCCGCAACACGGCGTTGGAACCCCTCCGCGCGCCCCTCAACCGAATCTGTTTCACGGCAAAACTGCGGCCAGACCGCCCCCAATCCATACCAAACCCGACGACGCCCGCCTGAACAACGCCGCAACACTCAACAACGGTTCCAGGAAAGCCAAAACCCAGCCGCAAAAAATCAGCTCGCCGATCAGGGTCAGACCCGCGGTCATGCCTGCGACAACCTCTTGCAGAATTTCGGGTTTGATTGATGTCGCTGTCGATTTTTGCATAGGCCCGGTTGCCCGGCGGGGTTTCTCTGTGAGCGGACCGCCGGTATCGTTGAAGGCGGCCGCAGGAGGCCGGCGCGACGGTCTGCCGAACGGACCGACAACCCAACCGGCGCACGAGGCAAGGCATGATGACGATCCAGCGCATACTCCTGACTCTTGCCTTGGTCCTGCAACTCTCGCCTGCCGTTGCGCAGCAGCCGGACATTGCCGCGCAGGTCGACGCCCTGGGTGCGCGCGCCGAGCAGGGGGAAGCCAGAGCACAGTTCAATCTCGGCAAGATGTACGCCGGAGGCAAAGGCGTGCCGCAGGACGATGCGGAGGCTGCCCGATGGTATCGCAAGGCGGCGGAGCAGGGACATGCTGATGCACAGAATAATCTCGGCTTCATGTACGACCAAGGCCAAGGCGTGCCGCAAGACGATGCGGAGGCTGTCCGGTGGTATCGCAAGGCGGCAGAGCAGGGTCACGCCGCTGCACAGTACAATCTCGGCGTCATGTACGACCAAGGCCAAGGCGTGCCGCAGGACGATGCGGAGGCTGTCCGGTGGTATCGCAAGGCGGCAGAGCAGGGTCACGCCGCTGCACAGAATAATCTCGGCGTCATGTACGCCGAAGGCCGGGGCGTGCCGCAGGACTATGCGGAGGCCGCCCGGTGGTATCGCAAGGCGGCAGAGCAGGGTGACGCCACTGCACAGAATAATCTCGGCGTCATGTACGCCGAAGGCCAAGGCGTGCCGCAGGACTATGCGGAGGCCGCCCGGTGGTATCGCAAGGCGACAGAGCAGGGTCACGCCGCTGCACAGAATAATCTCGGCGTCATGTACGCCGAAGGCCAAGGCGTGCCGCAGGACTATGCGGAGGCCGCCCGGTGGTATCGCAAGGCGGCAGAGCAGGGTCACGCCACTGCACAGAATAATCTCGGCGTCGTGTACGACCAAGGCCAAGGCGTGCCGCAGGACTATGCGGAGGCCGTCCAGTGGTTCCGCAAGGCGGCGGAGCAGGGGGACACCAGAGCACAGGGCAGTCTCGGCTTCATGTATGAATTCGGGCGGGGCGTCACCCGTGATCCGGTGCGGGCACACATGTGGTACAATCTTGCCGCCGCCAGAGCCTCTGGCAAAGCTGTCCGGGAACCTGCCGTAGACGGCCGGGACCGGGTGGCGCAGCGGCTGACGGCGACGCAGCTCCGCGAGGCGCAACGGCTGGCGCGGGCGTGGCGGCCGGGTAGGGACGAAGGCCGGCTGGCGGCGGCCCGGCTCGCCGCGGCGCGACGGCTGGTGCGGGTCAGGTCGGTGCAACTCGCCCTTGCCCGGCTCGGCTACGACCCCGGCCCGACCGACGGGATAGCTGGACCCAGAACCCGCGCTGCAATCCGTGCCTTTCAGGCCGCGACCGGGCTGCCGCTCGACGGAAAACTGTCCGAGGCATTACACAAGGCGCTCCAGGCCGCGTCCGGCAATTGAGGTCCGGGAAGCCGGCACGCGCGTCGGAGGACGGTATCGCGCATCTGGGCGAAGGTCACTGAGTCCCTGATGTTGTGCTTGCCTGCAAACTCATCGATATATCTATGCAGGTGCTTCGGGGAGAGCTTGTGGGAGGTGCCCCTGTGAGCGCGCTTCAACATTTGCTCGCACCACCATGTGTCCGCCCGCCCCTCAAGAACCGGGACGACCATGCCCGGCTCGGAACAGTCCACCCCGTCGCGGCTCCCGGTCGTCTTCCGACCTGCGCCCGGACCCGCCCGGTGCTTTCGATGGCCCGGCCGCATCGGAGGGTTCCGCGCGCCCTCTGTCCGCTCCGCCCGCCTGCCGCCGGGCAAGGAGGTGCAACCGGCCTTTTGCGGACTGGAGAGACCGGCCGCCCCGGTATCGGGCGAGCCGTGCGGCGCGGCAATCCGGTCACGGACTTCAGGCGGCGCAGCATTGCGAGCGTCCATCGCCAGCATAAACCCGCGCATGTACCGGATCGCGTCGAGCGCCTCGCGCTGTTCCACGCCATCGAGTGCCGGCAGCGGTCCGGCGCCCGAAGCGGACCCGGCCGGCAGGGCGAGCCCGACGAGGAAATCCGATATCGACAGGCCATGCCCTGCGGCCCGCTCCCGGACCGCGGTCCATTCCTCGTCCGTTGCCGAAACCGACAGGCGCACCCGCGTTCCTGGCCTGGCGCCGGGCCGCCTCTTTCCACAACCGGCGAAACCCCGTTGCCGCAAGCCGCAGGACCCTGCCGGTCTTCGCGGGAACGCACGAACGCAACGACCGCCCGAAACCCCTCGCAGAGTTCCGCCAGTTCACCGGACGTCAGTCCCGGAACCCGGTCTTCCCGGTCCCCGGAGACGACCGGGTCGAGGAGGAAGCGCGAGACCGTCTTTCCCGCCGCCGCAGTCCTCTCGCGGATCGCCTCGCGCTCTGCCTTGCTGCAATGCAGGTTCCTCGGCTGCTTTCGCTTCATTGCCGCAAAGCTCCCTCCGATCCGGTATCCCGTCCCGTGCTCTCCGGCCACCAGGATACCCCGCCAGGTCTTGTGTCACGCATATGCTGCGACCGGGCGTGACACTGAACCTGCTTTACCGGCCGGTGACCGCCGCAGGCATATATTTGACACAAATCACTCCGCAGTGCAGGCATCCCCGAAACACAAATTAAACATAAGATATCGAGACGACCCATGCATCATCAGACATAATTCAGGCGTAATTTTGCACTGGATATAACATAACTACCGTCGCCGGATTACACTGCCCGACCCTGCCATCGCCGGCCGCCCTCACGACCCGCGCAACACAAGGAGACCACAGCTCTTTTGCCATGGAACACATGATCGATACATCAATGCGATATCGATGTTCATATAGCCTCTTCTGTTTCAGACTGCTACTATACCGCTTCACATATGGCCAACGTCCTGCATAACAATAAAATTCCCAATCTGCTACTCAACTACCGCCTTCACCCAATTTTCCTACAACCATAA
>OZ219788.1:0-796972 GCA_964291285.2 Alphaproteobacteria bacterium | reverse complement strand
CGCGGAAGGCGCCTCGCTGCTGGAAGAGCCGGCTCAATTCCTGGGGCGTCGGCTCCCGGCTCTGCGTACCGACCCGGATGAAATAGGCGTTTCTGTTGTTGTGCCACTGGCTGTGCACATCGACACCGCGTGGCGCCCGCACGATCGCCACGTCAGCGCCGGGGCGCACCTCCCTGACTGTCTCGAAGAACGGGATAATGCCCGGCCTGATCTTGTCCCGGCACGCAGTCATCACCCATTCCTCCAGACGGTCCCGCGTCAGCCCGACGACGGACCCGTCATCGTCCACACCGAGCAGGACCATGCCGCCTTCGAGGTTGGAGAATGCGACCAGTTCCCTGGCGAGATCGTGGTTTCGTACATCGTCGCGCTTGAACTCGACGCCGGAATTCTCGCCGTTCGCAATGATCTCCAGAAGCTCTGTCCGTGTCGTCATGCTCAGAACCCGTATTTCGAGCGGCGCATCTCGAAGGCGTTCCTGCCGCCTTCCAGCGTCTCCTCGACCAGTTCACGGACAGCTTCCGAGTCGATGGATCCCATATGCTCGGGCGCGATATTCGCTTGACCGCCGCCGGCCTCGCCGGACGCGGCGAGGCCGAGGATCAGTTCGGCGTCGCCGAGGACGGGAATGTTGGCGTTATGCGTCGAGAAAACGAACTGCCGCCGCCGCTTCTCGCGCCGCACGATCGGAACGATCCTCTCGGTGATGAACCTGTTGTCGAGATCGTCTTCAGGCTGGTCGATCACCAGAGGCGCCTCGGCGTCGAGCAGCAGAAGCAGCAGGACCGCCGTCGCCTTCTGCCCCTTGGAGAGCGCTTCCAGCGGGCGCCATGCCTCCGGTTCGCCCTTGGGAGCCGTGTTCAATTCGATATGGGTTGTCGCGGGTAGTTCGAGCTCCTCGATTTTCATGTGCAGGTCCCGGCCGGCGTCGGCGATCCGTTCCGCAGCGCCCGGCGGGAGGTCGTAAGTCGAGATCAGGGAGTCCTTGCCTTCCCGGCAGCATTGCGAAAGCCCGGGCAGCGATAACGGGTCGGACTTGTGCAGGCGCTCAAGCGCGGCCGCAAGGTTTCCCCCGACGACCGTCCGAAGCAGATTTTCCAGAGGTTCGCGGTCGCCCGCCATTCTGACTTCGACCTTGACCTGCTGGCGGAGCTTGCCGTTTATCTCCTTCGCCGCCTTCGCCAGCGCACGATATTCCCGTGCCTTGATATCCTCCCATTCCGAAACCAGATCGCGGCGGTGCGCTTCGTGCATCTCCATATCCTTGCGGAGATGTTCCAGCCGGTCCTTCAGCGGGCGCAGATATTCGAGCTGCTTGCGCAGCTCGATGAATTCCGCGCCGTCGATGCCGGATTTCTGGTGATCGCGCAGCAGTTTTTCATACGCGCTTTCGATAGCGCCGCGCCGCTCGTCCCAGCGTTCCCGGATATCTGTAATCGCCGCATCGGCCTCGGTCAGGGCAGCGGCGAACCCGGCGCGGGCCTCGTCGAGCCGTGCGCCCAGGGTTTGCAGGACATCGCCCGTCTCGCGCAAGATATCCGCGTTCGGCAGAGAGGCCAGCGCCCTGGCGGAAACGAATGCGGCGTCGATGGGAAGATCCTCCCCCAACGCCCTGAGCAACGCCCGAAAGGGTTCGAGCCGTTCGTCCAGAATCGAGAACAGCCGCTCCTCCCTGACGAGGAGGCTTCGCTCCCTGAACCGCTCTTCCAGCCCCGCTTCGCGAAAGCGCTTCTGTGTCTCTTCCAGGCCGGGCAGGGCGTCAAGCCGGGCCATCAATTCCTCGATTTCCCGCCAGGTTTCCACGATACGCAGGCGCGATTTCTCGAGCACCAACCTCATTTCCGCCTTGTGGGCCGAGAGCGATGCATCGCGTCCCGCACGGCGCTCGATAAAGCTTGTCAGTCTTTCCGGGCTCCCTGTCAGTTCGGAGATTTCGTGCTGGCCGAACACCTGCGCGCCCGGCATCAGCTCTCTCGGCGCCATGGCCAGCAGGTTGCCCGCATCGTCCCTGACGACCGGCGGATTGGGCACGGTGCGCTCGATTGCATAATGCGCTTCGGACGGGTGATGCGAGCGGACCAGAAGCGAGACCTTCGTTCCCGGTTTCAGGACATGCCTGACCGTCTCTTCATGCATCTTGCGCGCCTCGTCCCCCAGGGGGTCGAGGCCGAGCGCGTAGCGTATGCTCTCGATCACCGTGGACTTGCCGGTGCCGCGGCCGCCGATCAACGTGTTGAGATTGCCGTTGAAGCGAACGGACACGCCGTCCAGAAACCCGCCTTCCCACGCTGCGGCGACCAGTTCGGCATGGGGTTCAGACGGTGGGTCGCTGTGCAACCGGATTCGCGACCACGAATCGAGGAACGCCTGGCGGAATGCCTCGACCGAGACTTTCGACATCTTGATGAAGCAGGATGCGCTGTCTTTCTCCAGATCCGCCGGGTCGTTGACATCCGAGGCGTTGACAACCGCTACCGCGCGGGTGCGCCGGTGCTGGGGATCCTTGTTCTCAAGGATTCGTCGGATCCCATCCGGCGCCTTCACGGTCGCTCCCGGCAGCGCGCAGGCAAGCAGATCCGGCGAGGTCCAGGCATTGATCCGGGGCTGCCCGCTGAGGGTTTTCAGCAATCCGCCATTGGAAGCCACATGCGCGGCGATGGCGACCGCGCCCCACTCACGCGCCTTCGCCAGTAATTCAAGAGAGTCGAGGCTTCCCACGGGAGAAGCTGCGCTCGAATCGTGGACGCCGCAGTCCCCGATCACTCTTTCCAGCCTTGCTTCCTGCTCCGGGTCGAAAATGCAAAGGAAATGGACGCCGTCCTTCGTAACCGCCTCGAAGCCGGTGAACGCGAAAAGGCCGGCCTCGCGGCAGGCCCGCAAGAGCGCCCGGGACGTCTCGACGCGGTAGTGGTCGGTGACCGCCACGACTTCGATACCGGCCTTGCAACAAGCCCGGACGATCGCCGCATTGTAGTCCGCCTCCGAACGGAAGTTGGTCGATTTGCCGTGGCGCTCGAGATAGGCGAACGGATTGACCTGCAGGGCGCAGCGGTAGAAGCGCGCGCCGTTCGGCAGCAGCCGGGCGGCTTCCAATGGCTCGGATCCTGCAATTGTCGGACTGGTCGCCGCCTTCGTCTTGCGTTGTCTCTCGCCGCTGGTGCGCATGTTAGACTTCCAGCCTTGCCTGGCGCGGGGCGGCGAGGCCGGCGCGGGTGGCGAGGTGGTTGGAGAGGGATTCGAGGATCGCGCGTTCCTCCGAGCCGGCTGGCGCCAGTTCGATCAGCGCCTGCAGCAGCCGCGCGAACAGGGCGTGGCGCGCGAGGCCGCTGTCGTCGATATAGGCGTTCACCTTCGCCTCGTCGCCCGCGCGCCAGAGCTGCATCAGCCGGTGCGCCCGGTCGATCAGCGGCGCGGGGCGCCCGCCCGGACCTTCGAGTCCCAGCCCTCTGGCCTTGCGCCGGTTCCAGGGCAGCAGCTTCGCCTTGCCGCCCCCGCCGCCGGCACCCGCAGCGCCGCCGCCGTCCTCGTCTTCCTCGCCGGTCCCGTCGTCATCTGATTCGTCGGATTGGACGCGGCCAGGTCGTGACAGGATGGCGAATCGGTCGGAGAGGTCGCGGTCGGACAGGTTGCAGGACAGCGCATAGAGGATGCAGGCCCCGGCGGGGGCCTCGCCCAGGCCGAAATCGCCGCGGTGCAGCAGGTAATAGGTCGTCACATCATCGAGGCCGCGCACCGCCTCGGGGTCGCCGTCGCCGGTCAGCACCCGGCCGACGACGAAATCGACCACCATGCGGCGCACCTCGCGCAGGAATTCGGAGACCGCCATGGTCTCGCCGGGCGCATCGGCCTTCTTCACCGCCGGATGCCGGGAGAAGGCTTCGAGCGCCGGCCCCGTCGCGGCCCACACGAAGTCCGGCCCGCGGATGCCGGCATCCCAGAAGCCGCGCAGCCGCCGCACGATGTTCTCGCGCATCTCGGCCAGCACCGCGCTGTCCCAGCCCGGCCGGGCCGGCGGGCGCTTGCGGCAGACGAGCCAGACCGAGGAGGCGAGGGCGGCAGAGGACAGCGAACGCTGCCGGGTCTGCATCTCGGTCTGGATCGGCCAGGAGCCGGTGACGACGAACCCGGCGCGGATCAGCGCCGCGACCAGGGTCTCCCAGGCGTCGGGGGACTTGTTCGCGAAGACGACGACCAGCCGGCCCTCCGGCTTCAGCGCCTCGTGGCAGGCCTGGAAGGCGCGGGCCATGCCGTCTTCATAGGCCTGCTTGGACGCCGCCCGGTCGCCGCCGAACCGGCTGGCGTCGTCGATCAGTTCGCCGTCGCTGCCGGCCGCATTCCATTTCGGGCCGAGAGGGTCGGCGAACGCCGGTTCGGCGTCCGGCACGACGCCATGCAGCGCCCGGCGCAGCCAGACATGGAAGAAATCCATCAGGTCCGAATAGGGGATGGCGTCGTAATAGGGCGGGTCCGTGACGATGGCGTCGAAACCGCCGGGAACGGATGCGAGGGCCGACTGCCGCAGCACCGTTACGCTGGGCGCGCCGTTTGTCGCGTCTTGCAGATGTTCGACGACGCGGGCGATCCACTCGACGGCCTGGACGAAGCCGCCGGTGGTGTCGGCTAGCGGACAGGATTCGGCGAAGTCCCAGACGACGGGCAGCGCGAAACGAGCGAACGTGCTGCGGATTTTCTCCGGGTCGTTGGTCCAGGTCGCAAGCGCGCTGCCCCGGTCGGCGAGGCGGCCGAGCGACGGGGCCAGACAGGCCAGGATAGCCTCCCGCCATTCTGGCGGGAGGTCCGCCATCGCGTCGGCGCACCGGCGCATCTCCCGCAGCACCGAACCCAGCGCCAGAAGCTGCCGGTCGGTGAACAGCTTGCCCCAGCGGTCGAGGCCGTAATTCTCCACCGAGAAGGCGCGGGCAGCGCCCCGCCCCTGGCGCGGTGTTAGCTCCATCGGCAGCCCGAAGGGAATGTCGGCATACAGCGCTTCCAGTTCGTCGGCGGAGACTTCCGCGGCGCGCAGTTCCTCGTCTTGCGGCAGCCGGTATTCCTTGCCCTTCGGCCCGTCCACGACCACGGCGGTCATGATAGCGCCCAGCCGCCCGGCGCGGCCTTCGAGGCGGATATCCTCCATGGTCATGATCGTTGGGCAGCAAGGGCAGCGCGCACCGCTGCGGCTCATCGTGCCTGCGCCGAGCCGTTTGTCGTGCTCGCGCTGCTGCGCCGCATTGCCGCCAGCCCGTGGCACGTCGGTCTCGACGCCGAAATCGACGCCGGTGCCGTCCGCGTTCGACGCCATCGTGAGCAGGATACGCTTGTTGTCCTTCTTGCAGAGCCAGCGCGTCTTGAGCAGGGGCAATGTCGCCCGGCAGCCCTTGCAGCGCACCGTGCGCGCCCACAGATACGCCACTGTCGGTTTCGGCACCCAGCGCGGGTTGCGCGGGTCCTCCAGATGTGCCCCGTCGAACCTGTCGTTCAATGGCCCGGCGTCAGTCTCGCCCCTTTCATCCGGCGCCAGCAGCGCGAGCGGCCGTTCCTCACAGGACTTGCCGCCGGGCACGAGCGCCTGGAATTCGGCATAGGTGGGATAGCGCTCCGCCAGCGCCGCGCGGACGCGGGCCAGCACATATCGGCCCCAGGCGCGCAACTGCCAGGCGAGGTCGGCCTGGAGAAGATCGCCGCCGGTTTCCGGGGCGTCGTCGAGCAGCCCCGGCTCCGCATCGCCAGCGTCCTCGCCTAGGCCGAGCGCGGCAAGTTGGCGGGCCAGGGCCTTGCCCTTGAACCCCCTGGCCTTGAGGAACGCCGCCATGAAGTCGCTGTCGGCGCGCGCAAAATCAGGCAGCGGGAGGGCCTCGCCAGCAAGGCGGTACGGATAGTCGAGCGTGCATTTCAGGATGAACCAGGCGACCGGGTTGATGTCGATGGCGGTGGCCTCGCAGCCCAGCCGCATCGCCTCCAACGGAATCGCGCCGCCGCCGGCGAACGGGTCCAGCACCCTGGGCGCGCGTCCGCCATGGGCCTGGCGGATGCGCTCGCGGAACCATTGCAGGTCCGGGCCGTCCTCGCGCCCCCAGTGCAGCAGGCCGCCTGAGGTCTCGCGTCGGTGCTGATCCAACGCGCGGCCGCCGCGGCGTTCGGCCTTGACCGTCTCGATGACCTCGCCCGCCAGCCGGCTGTAGAGGGCCTGCCGTGCCGCCGCATCACCGGGATCGGGCAGCAGCGTCGCCACCAGCGCCGCCCGGCACGCCGCCAAGGGTCGCCGCGCCGGCCAGATATGCAGGGTCGAGATATGCCCGTGCCGGACGTTCTTCTCATGCACGGAGTCGATCGAGACCCGCTCCAGCGGAAAATCCACCTCGATCAGGCGGGTGTCGCGCTCGGCGGTCATGGGGCGGCGCCGCGCGGCTGTGCGGGTCCGGTCGGCCCGGTGATGATCAGAATCTTGCGGCGCGCGGTCATACGCCAATCCCTGTTTCGAGCAGTTGCGCGCCTTTGACCGGATTCGGTCTTCTAGGACCCAGCTCGTGGATGAAGCGTGAGGTAATGGTCGGAACAACATTCTTTCGACCGGTTATACGCACTTTAAGTTGATAAGCCAAGTTTCGAGGCAAGTGTGTGACGCTCGACAGAATTAGTGTATCACGTGAACGAGTCACGGCAACATAGAACAGTCGCCGTTGTTCTTCGAGATCCTTGTTCTTCTCTGCCTCCGATAGCGAATCACCAACGTGTGAAGTTAGTCCTTCAACACAACCCATCACGATTACGAGATCGGCGGTCAGACCCTTTGATTTGTGCAGACTCATTACGCGAACATAATTGACATCTGTCGGCAATTCAGGTTGGGTGATGCGTGTGCGAAGTATATCCAGGAGAGATTTGGCATCGGCACCCTCAGGAAGACTAGAAGTCAGTTCGCGAAGCTCCTCAAAGTCGGAGTCGTCCGCTGGAAACAATGCATCCACAAAAGCTTGGCCAACCAAATTCTCAAGAACCTGTAGCCGCTGTCGAAGTTCAGAAAGCCTGTCGCGGAGAGAGTTGCCATAACACAACGAAATGCGCTCATCCCGAATGCCTTCAAGCACATCCGTTAGGGAATGGTCCGGTTGCTGACACAATTCGCGAATCCGTCCCCAAGCGGGGGCGTGAAGAGAGTGATTGCCGAAACCGCACCAGCAGCGAAGCGCTGCTGCGTCAGTTGGATCGGCCGCAAGCGTCAAAAGGGTAAATACCTGCTGCTTCTTGCTACCGTCCCTGCTCTTTGGATCGCCTTCGAGCGCCTGTTCCTGAAAGAAGCTGTGGGCCGGCACATCTAGCGCCGTCAAGGCATCACGAACCGCATAGCCGAACACCCGGCGTGGAGCGAGAACGAGAACCCGACCGGGATGGACTCGTTCATCGACGATACGCTGTCGGATGAATTGAGCTAACCCGTTCGCCTCCGCCTCGATATCTGTCCATTGGACGATATGGACTTCCCCTTGGCCGTTTTCCACATGCGGCAACAGAGATCGATTGACTCTATCGTTATTGTTGCTGATTAATTCATTGGCCGGTGCGACAATTGTGGTTGGGCACCGCCGAAATACCTCCAACGTTTCGTCTGCAGTTCCGGTATTTCTCAGGTCAAACTCCTCGATCCCTTCCGGGTGTGCGCACTTGAAAGAATAGATCGATTGATCTTCGTCACCAATAACTGTCAACTTCGCGTCTATGGCAAGTAGATCGATCACCTCCTGCTCGGCGACGTTCAGGTCTTGATACTCGTCAACGAGAATCTCCGTGAACTGATCAAAGTCCCGTGCCGCGGGGTTGTTCCGAAGATAACGCAAGACTTCCGGTACAAGTTCGCCGATCAACATTGCCCCATGAAAGCGCAACCAATCAAGAAGCGCGGCTTGGAAAGCCTTATCCGTTGCATCGTTTGGCCAACCTGGCTGCTCGTCTTGGAGTCTCGCCCAAGCCGCCTCAAAGGCCATGAGCCGTTTCCGCTTGCCGTGGATCGTGCCGAAGGCGTTTCCCGGTAGATCCTCCAAGAGAAAGCGCCGCTCAAACTCCAATAGCGGCCGAGGAACCCGAGAGGTCGAAGCCAAAACATCATCTCGCATGAGGATTCCGAAACAATGGCCATGGATGGTAGTCGTTTTTACACTATCTGCTCCAGGCGCATTCAACGCAACGACGGCTTCTTTCAGATCAGCCGCGGCTGTCCGAGTAAATGTACATACAAGAATGCGCTCTGGTTCGATTCCCTGCTCCAGGAAACGCGCGATCCGGCGCATCAACGTAAAAGTCTTGCCGGTGCCAGGGCCTGCACGTACACGCAGGGGTGATGCGTCTGACGCAGCAATGTTAAGCGCGGCACCGTGTAAATCGTCATTCCACGGCATTACGCCACCCTCTCGTCCGTGCTTGCCGACAAGATTTCCGACGCCGAGATGACGACGCCGCCTTTCGTCCGGGCCAGCAGGCGGCCGAAGGGGTCGCGCACCCTGACCAGGCGGGGGCGCGGCCCGGCGCAATCGAAGACGACATAGAGCCAGTAGCGCTCGCGCAGGTTGCAGGCCGCCGCCCATTCGTTTTCGCTCACTTCCACCGCGCCCGATCCGGCGCGGCCCTTGACCTCTATGGCGCGGTCCTCGGCCGGCCCGCCCGCTCCGGCCGGGCGCAGCGAACGAAGGTCGAAGCCGGGCCAGTCGCCCAAGCCGGCGCGCCGCGCCAGCGCGGGCCGCGACACGTCTCGAACCGAAGCCCCCGCCGCTTCCTCATGGGCGCGCGCATGGGCCATGGCGATCGCCTCGACTTCGGCGTCGTGCCGCTGCCGCTCTTCCGGGTCACCGGTCGGCAGGACCAGTGCATGGGCGATCATCGCTGCCTCGCCGGGCCCGATCGAGGCAGGCTCCGCCTCCAGCGCCGCCAGATGGCAGCGCTGCTCCGCGACCAGGCGGTTCTGCTCTTCCTTCACGATGGCGAGCTCCGCTTGCGCTTGCGAATCGCCCTGGCGGGCCTCCCCGCTCATGCTCCGGCGCCTCGTCATCAATTCGGCGGTCTTGTAGTCGTAGCCGCGCGCGGTCCAACGGCGCCGTTCCGGCAGCGCCTCCTCAAGGCGCACGCGATGTTTCGCCGCCATGCGCAGTGCAGTCTCCTTCAGCGACGCCCTGGCGTTCTCCGTGAGCCTGTGCGCCGCGCGGGCCAGCGGTATGCTGCCGGGCGCGACGCCGCCAATGCCGCGCAACAAGAGCAGATGCTCCGGCGGGCAGGGCGAAACGGCGCCGTCGCTCTCCTGCCGCAGCCCGACCGGGCGTATCTCGACCGTCTCCACCCGGTTCCGGCCGCGCCGCACCACCGAGACCCGGGCCAGGTGAAAGAGGTAGGGTTCCTCGGCGTGGGGATCGACGAATATCGCGCCGCGCAGCGCCTCGCCGCCGTGGCGCGCCAGCAGAGCGGCGTGAAAGCACTCGAACACCGGCTCGCCGGGATGCATCCAGATGGTGTCGCCGCCAGATTCCGGACGCTGGAACGTCAACCGGCCCCGCATCGCTTCGGGGTAGACGTCCATCGCGGCGCGCATATCGTCGGCGGCGCGCGGGCGTTGGGGCACGAAGTCGAACACGCCGCCCGCGTCGCCCTCCAGCCGCAGGTCGATCAAGGGGGCCGCGGTCTCGACGAAGTGGCGGACATGGCCGGGGAGCAGGCGGCGATACTGTTCCCGCTCCATGGTCGCGTTGAGTTCGGGAAGGCGGGCGCGGACCTCGCCGCTGCCGTAGAGGCCACGCTCCCGCGCTTCAATGGCGACCGCCCGTTCCGGCGTCAGATTGGCCTCGAACGCCTCGACAGCGGCGCGGGCGCCAGCCTCCGTCACCGCCTGCTCCAGATAGTCCTTGAGCGGCAGATTCTCGAACAGGTGCCCGACGACATCGAACACCTTGTCCGAGCGGAGTTCCTTGCGGATCGCCTCGAGCTTGTCGAGCAGCACCTTGAGGACCCGGCCTTCGCGCGTCTCCCCGGCGACCAGGTTGACGATCACCACCGGGTCGCGCGTCTGCCCGTAGCGGTGGATGCGCCCCATCCTCTGCTCCAGCCGCGCCGGGTTCCAGGGCAGGTCGTAATTCACCATCAGCCAGCAGAACTGGAGATTGATGCCCTCGCCGGCGGCATCGGTCGCGACCAGATAGCTGGCGCCGCCGCGCTCCGCCGGACGCCGGAACAGTTCCACCTGCGCCTCGCGCGCGCGGTAGTCCAGCCCGCCGTGGACCAGGGCGACCCGCCCGGCGAAGCCGAGACCTTCCAGGCGGCGCACCAGAAACGCCGCCGTGTCGCGGTGCTCGGTGAAGACGATGAGCTTCTCCCGGGCGAAGGCCGGATCGCCCATGACCGCGCGCAGCTTCTCGAACTTGGAGTCCTCGCCAGCTTCGGCGAGGCGGCGCGCCTGGAACAGAAGGACCTCGACCTCCGCCCGCTCCTCCCGGAGTTGCGTCAGGGTGAGCGCGGCGAAACCGCCGAGCGCGGCCTCTTCGAATTCCTCGTGGCGCTCCCGTTCGCCGCTGTCGTCCGCCTCCTCGTCGGCGGTGCGGGATTCGAAGAAATCCGGTGTCTTACCGAGCCGGGTCTGGCCCCGCTCCAGCTCCTCGCTGCGGCCCGCCCGGACGAGCGCGACGGCCTCGTCCAGGCGGGTGCGGCGGATGAAGTGGCGGCGGCGCTGCGCTTCGGGGAAGTCCGCGAACGCCTCGAAGGTCGCCAGCGCGTCCGGCGCGAGCAGGCGCCACAGGCAGTAGTAGGGGAAATCCTTGCCCATGTGCGGCGTCGCGGTCAGCAGCAGGATGTTCGGCGCCGACCAGCCCAGGCGCCAGCGCGCACAGTCTACGGGCAGGCCGGCCAGAGCTTCGGCGAGGCGGTAGCGGTCGGTCTTGCGGACTCGGAAATCCTGCTCGCGGGCGGCGGCCAGCTTGTGGGCCTCGTCAAACACCACGAGGTCGTAGGGACGCGCGGCACCCGATTCCATCGCCTCGCGAAGGCGCCCGAACATGCGCTCGCCGACAAGCGTGTCGATGCTGACGACGATGCGGTCGCTCCCCGGTCCGGCGAACGGGTTCCCGGCGCGGGCGTCGGTGCCGCGCACGATGCGGAAGGGGAGGCGGAACAGCATGCGCATCTCGCGTTCCCAGTTGCCCACCAGTCCGGCCGGCGCCGCCACAAGCACACGGGTTATCAGCCGGCGCACGAGCATCTCGCGGAGATACAGCCCCGTCATGATCGTCTTTCCGGCGCCGGCGTCGTCGGCAAGGAGAAACCGCAGCGGCGACTGGCCGATCATGTGCTCGTAGACGGCGATACGCTGGTGCGGCAACGGGTCGATCGAGGATATCTCGCTGGCGAAAGCCGGGTTGGACAGGTGGCCGTAGGCGAGCCGCGTCGCCGCCGCAACGGCAGCCACCGCTGCCGGCTCGGAGCCAAAGTCGAGTGTTGGCGTCGCCGAAGCGGCGGGCGGCTCGGCCGGCCGGGTCAAGTGCCGGACCTCGGCTTCCAGATCGACGATCCCGCGCCACGCCAGGCGCCCGGGCCTGGACTGGCTGTTCTCCCAGCGGTTCACTGTCGCGAACGACACGCCGACGCGCTCCGCCATCTGCGCCTGCGTAAGCCCCAACCGCCCACGCAAGTCCTTGACCCGGAGTGGATAGTCTTCCGGAATGTCGCCCATTCCCGGTCGCACCGTCGTTTCTCGATTACATGGGGCGCAAGGATTAGACCATCTCGTGCGACATAGCAAATGCTATACCACACTTTCCATGTCCCGATCATGCCGAGCGAAGAGACGACCCTTGCCATAGAAGCGCTGCGGCAGTCCCAATTCCGACAGAGGTACCCAACCTTCCGCCAATCCGCCGTTCATACGGCCCGGTTCGGCTCAGGGAGCCGTTCGTCGGCCCTGTCGGCAGCGCAGGCCTGAGCAGCGCCGGGAATCCGGCTGTTGCCGGTCGTTCGAGCGTCCGCGCAGGGTTTCCGAATTGCGTGACAACTCCTCCACAGCACGGCCAGCCCGCGGGGGGCAAGATGCCCGGGATGAATGCTCCAGAGACACATGTCCGCATTCTCAATGCTGGAGGGGCGCCGGGCAACACGAGCCTTATGAGACCCGCGGGTTGCCTTCCCCGCACAGCTTTCCGCGACGATGCGGTCTTCGTGATGACATAGTGTTGATACGTTTCTGGAAATATCCTGTGTTCTCACTGTAATGGATTGTAATTGCTGTATTAATTCAACCCATCATCCGTCATGCCATTCAAATCAAACGCTTCAAACGCATCGCCCTGCGCTGCGAAAAGACCGCCACAAACTTCAGCTCCTTCGTCGCACTCGCCGCTGCCTTCATCTTGATCAAATCCGTCCACAGGACCTAACAACGCTGGGAAAAGCGTTGCATTAAAGGAATTAGAGCAATCAATCCATAAAAATCACGCAATCAAGTGATAAAATCTACGAACTTGTATCACACTGGTACTGCTGATGATTTTGCCACTTATCTGGAATTACATACACAACTTATTGTCGAAAGTAATTCCATACTAATTAAGGGGCCGAAATTTAATTTTAACATGGGGGGAGATGATATCAAAACAATGTGGCCAGCTTTAATTCACCCCTTTGCTTCATTATTCTGCACTAGAGTTAGCACGGAAACTCGAATAACTGAAAGCAATTCCGCTCCTTCTTTTGCCGCCTTAACGGATACCCCCTCCAATCCAATTCACCTCCTCTATCAAAATGATGAACTTGAAGATACGATTAGCAATCATTTTCAAAAAGCATTTGGAGAAGAACTTATTGTCTTTCGTTTAGGTGGAAACGTAATTCCTCTTCTTGTTGGACAAAAACCTACCTTAAATCACGGAGAAGATAGACTCTCAAAAACTTATAATGAACGACTCATAGCTTCCTCTACACCGCTCGACGAACAGGGGGATGGCATGAGGAGTTTTGCAAGTGTAATATTATGTTTATTAGCCCCTACGACCCCCTCCATCTTACTTTTAGATGAACCGGAAGCTTTTTTGCACCCACCACAAGCTAGATTGCTTGGAGAAATCATAGCTCAGAACAAACCCAATGAATCGCAACTATTTATCGCTACTCATAGCCCTGATGTATTGCAAGGGCTTATAACAACTGCCTCAAAAAATTTACATGTGTTAAGATTGCAAAGGGACGGTAATATAAATCGCACACTCGAATTAGATAAAGAGCTTGTCAAGGAAGTGAGTCGAGACCCTCTAATGATGCAATCATCTATTATGTCAGGTGTTTTCCATGAACGGGTGATTATCTGCGACTCAGATACCGATTGTATGTTTTACAGATCCATATTAAATTTACCAGCGGTTCATGGAGATCAATATCCAGACGTATTATTTGTTCACGCTAATGGAAAGCATAGGATAGCCACGCTGGCAAACGTGCTGATTCAACTTGGTGTTCCAGTGGACATAATCGTAGACATGGATGTTCTGAATGATATTGATATTTTTAAGAAGATAATTGAAACATTAGGAGGGAATTGGAACAATATTGAAAGTTTAGCGCGTAGCGTAAAGTCGTCAATTGAGCAGCACAAGCCTTGGTTGACTGGAGTGGAGATAAAAAGAGAAATAGAGAAAATTCTGACAGAAGTTCCGAAATCGGAGCCATTTCCCCGCAATCTGAGATTACGAATTCAGGCACAGTTTCGGAAAGCATCTCCTTGGGATGCAGTGAAACAGGCCGGCGTTCACGCGATCCCAGCAGGTCAAGCGGCCAGTCAGTACAAACAATTAGAGTCATTATGCAGCGCATCAAAGTTATGGATTGTTCCTGTTGGGCAAGTCGAGGGCTTCTGTAAAACTGTGGGAAATCATGGCCCGAGGTGGGTCCAAGAAGTGCTCGAACAGCGAAATGTTGAGGATGATTCAGAGCTACAAGAAGCGAGGGAGTTTTTGGCCCGGATTTGGGCAGCAAAGTGATACGAAGCACTTTGAGGTTGGTTTATCTGGCAGAGGATGACAACATTGTCCATGGCTGCCCCGAACCTACGTGTATGTGGGCGCGGCCATCGTCTGGATGGCTTCCAGGACCTCGTCGATTCGTCCCTCCCGGATCAGGTCGGCGGGCCGGAGGCCGTCGAAGTATTTGTGCCTCGAATACAACCATGCCCGCGCGGTCGTCGGCTCGGTATAGAATTCCGAAAGCCGTTCCACGATATATTCTAGATCGACAAGCAGGCTTTCCTTGCCCGGCCTGGGCCAGGCGCGTCCCTGTTTCCATCTGGACACCGTCTCGGGCGTGGTCCCCAGTATGTTGGCCACATCGACCGCCCTGATGGCGGCCCGCTCCTTCAAAAGCTCCAGCTTTTCCGCCACGGCGTTCTTTTCCGCTACCGCACCCGGCATTTTCCGACCCTGCGCGAAGACGCTCCGATAGATGAAATCATAGACGGAAATATTGACGTTGCCAATGACGTTCACAGACCGAACCGCTTCCGGGGCCCGCCGCCCTCTATGGAAAACTCGCCTGGAAGGCCGTCGGCATGAGGGACACATGCGCTTCGAGCGGCGGGGCCAGTTCGAAGGCCCTGGGCTCACGCGAGAAGTTCCAGAGGCGGAACAGCCGCCATTCCTCGCGCTTCGCCTCGGCCACCGCCAGTTCGTTGCGCGAGATGTGGAAGGGCGTGCGCTCCCAGCCGTTCGTGGTCTTCACCTCGATGAGCCGGGGGCGGCCGTCGGGCTGGAAGCTGGCGATGTCGTAGCCGGCCCCGTCGCCCTCCTCCTGCGCCACCCAGCGCACCGCGTCCGCGAGGTCGCTGCGGCCCGCGCCCGCCAATGCCGCGCGTTCGTGCGCCAGCGCCAGCCTTTCGCCGGCGCGGCCGAGAGCGCGGTTGCGTTCGTCCCGACCCGCCGCGTCGAACCGGGCGGCGACGGCCAGCATCTGCCCGAGCTCCTCCGGCGGCGGGCGGTTCGAGAGCGTCGGCGGCGGCCCCACCCAAAGCTGCGTGGCCTCGGCCATGCCGCCCGCCTCGGCATGGCGCCCGGCCGGCATCCGCTCCAGCCAGGCGGGGTTGAGCGCCAGCCAGCGGGCCACCGCATCGGCGAGCGCCGCCTGGAAATTGAACGCGGGCCTGTAGCCGGGTATCCAGTCCTCGCCGAGGCCCTTGAGCACGGCGCTGACGTTCCGGCGCTTGAACTCGACCGACGCCGCCGACCGGCTGCGCAGGAGGGGCATCAGGGCGCGCCGGCTTTCGGTCTTGCTGTAGCCCCGCCCGGCGAGGTCGTCGGCCAGCATCGCGAAATAGTCCGCGACGACCAGATCGTTCTCCTCGTCCGTCCAGGGCGCGCTCCGCATGACCCCAGGCTAAGGACGCGGGCCCCGTTTGTCACTGGAGGCGCGGCGACCCGGCCTTTCTCCGCCGACTGCGGTCGGAACCGGACGAGGACAGGCAAACACCGTCACCCCGGACCCGATCCGGGGTCCAACTCCAGCTTTCTCCGGCGGACGCGGACGGTGCGATTTTGTTTCGAACGGCTGCGGCAGGCGCAGACGGTCCGGGTTGGCCCCCGGATCAAGTCCGGGGTGACGGGTTTTGGGGGCGGGGTGACGGTTTGGGGCAGGCCGTCTCCGTCCCGTTAAGGTTTCCTAAACAGCGGCCCGCCTTATTAAAATTTCGCGCCGAAATTTCAATAACCCCCCGGCCCTACCCCGCGCCCGCCCGCTCGGCCAGCGCCAGCACGTGGCGGGCGGCCTTGAGGTGGGGCATGTCGAGCATCTTGCCGTCCAGGCCGACGGTTCCGGCGCCGCCGGCGTTCTCCATCGCCTCGACGACGCGGCGGGCGTGGGCGATCTCGTCTTCGGTGGGCGCATAGGCGTCGTTGATCGGGTCCACCTGGGCGGGGTGGATCGCCACCTTGCCGGTGAAGCCCGTCCTGCGCCCCTGCAGCGCCTCGGCGTGCAGGCCGTCCAGGTCGCGGAAGTCGGGATAGACCGAGTCGACCGGCTCCGTGCCCGCCGCCTTGCAGGCCGCCAGGCAGAGCGCGCGGGCCAGCCGGTACACGTCCTCATACTGCCCGTCCGGCGCGCGGTTGGTGGAGGCGCCGAGCGCGGCCGAGAGGTCCTCCGCGCCCCAGGTCATGCCGTAGATGCGCGGGCTCGCGCCGGTGAAGCTGTCCATGGTGAAGAGCGAGCGCGCCGTCTCGGTGGCGACGACGAGAATCTGCGTCGAGCCGGGCTCCACCTCCTCCCGCGCCTCCAGCGCCGAGAGGTAGTGGTCGAGCCGGACCGCCTCGGTGGCGGAGAAGGTCTTGGGCAGCACGATCCCGTCCGGCGCGCCGGCCATCACCGCCGCGAGGTCCGGCAGCGCGAGGTCCGTGTCGAGCGGGTTGACGCGGACCCATAACTGCTGGGCGCGGTCGTCCCGGCTGGCTTCGAGCCGCTCCCGCACCATCCGCCGCGCCACGGGCAGGTTGGCCTGCGCCACCGAGTCCTCGAGGTCGAGGATCAGCGCATCGGCCGGCACGCCGCGCGCCTTCTCGAACTTGCGCGCGCTGTCGCCCGGCACGAACAGGAAGCATCTGAGCGCCGCGCTCATGACGGGCGCTTCTTCATCATGCCCTGGCGCTTGCAGCGGGCGACCTCCTCGCCGCGCTGGTTCACCGCCCAGTGCTCGAAGGTGACGATGCCGACCTCCGGGCGGGACCGGCTCTCGCGCTTGTCGAGGACCTTCGTGAAGGAGGTGATCGTGTCGCCGTGGACGACGGGGTTGCGGAAGACGCAGTCGGTCATGCCGAGATTGCCGACCGTGGTGCCGAGCGTGGTTTCCTCCACCGACACGCCGATCATCAGGCCGAGGGTGAAGATCGAGTTCACGATCCGCTGGCCGAATTGCGAGTTCTCCTTCGCGAATTCCTCGTCCAGGTGCAGCGGCTGCGGGTTGTGGGTGAGCGCGGTGAACAGGATGTTGTCCATCTCCGTCACCGTGCGGGTGATCGGGTGCTTCCACTCCCTCCCGATCTCGAATTCCTCATACCAAAGGCCGGCCATCGCCGCATTCCCTCCCTGTCGTGCTTGTCCGAGTGGCGAAGCGCGCCGCCTCAGCGCTTTTGGTATTGCGTCGCGCCGAACATGATCTCGCGTTCCTCTTCGGTCATGCCGCCCTGCCGGCGGCGGTCGGCCAGCACGGCGCAGCCGCGCTCCACCGCCGGGCGGGCCTCGATCTCCCGGAACCAGCGCGCGAGGTTGGGATGCGCCTCGAGGTTCTGGCCCTGGTTCTCCCAACTGCGGAGCCACGGATATGTCGCCATGTCGGCGATGGAATAGTCGGCGCCGCCGAGCCACCCGCTTTCGCCGAGGCGGCGGTCGAGCACGTTGTAGAGCCGCGTGCCCTCGTTGACATAGCGGTCGATGGCGTAGGGGATCTTCTCGACCGCATAGTTCCGGAAGTGGTTTATCTGCCCCAGCATCGGCCCGACATGGCCCATCTGGGTCATCAGCCATTGCAGGGTGCGGTAGCGCTCCGCCGGGTCGGTTGAGAGGAAGCGGCCCGTCTTTTCCGCCAGGTAGATCAGCATCGCGCCGGATTCCGCGAGCGCGAACGGCCCGCCGCCCGGCCCCTCCGGATCGACCATCGCCGGCATCTTGTTGTTCGGGCTGATCTTCAGGAAGTCGGGGGCGAACTGCTCGCCCTTGCCGATATTGACCGGAATGACGTTGTAGCCGAGGCCTGTCTCCTCCAGCATGATGTGGACCTTGTGGCCGTTCGGCGTCGGCCAAGTGTAGAGGTCGATGGCGGCGGTCATGGGCGCGGGCCTTTCCTGCGTTCCAGGCCGCCACTCTACCGCATCGCGGGGGGATTTTCGCGGTGCTATCCTGCCGGCACCCGAACGGAAAACGGAGACAAGGCCGGCCATGGCCCTCAAGATCGACGCGCAGTTGCGCGGTTTCGACCTGACGCATGTCCCTGCGCAGGCGCAGCGGCTGGAGGAGCTCGGCTTCGACGCCGCCTGGACCTTCGAGGCGGCGCAGGACCCGTTCCTGCCGCTCGCGGTGGCGGCCACGGCGACGGAGAAGCTCGAACTCGGCACGAATATCGCGGTCGCCTTCGCGCGCAGCCCCTTCTCGATGGCCGGCACGGCCTGGGACATCCAGCGCGCGTCGCGCGGGCGGCTGCATCTGGGGCTCGGCACGCAGGTGCGCGCCCATGTGGAGCGGCGCTTCTCGATGCCGTTCGACCGGCCGGCGGCGCGCGTCACCGACTATATCCGCTGCATGCGCGCGATCTTCGACACCTTCCAGACCGATGCGCGGCCGGGCTACGAGGGGCCGTTCTACCGGTTCCGGCTGATGAACCCGTTCTTCAATCCGGGGCCCATCGACCATCCACACATCCCGATCTACCTCGCCGGCGTCAATCCGCGCATGTGCCGGGCGGCAGGCGAAGCGGCGGACGGCTTCCACATCCACCCCATGCACTCGGTGTCCTACCTCAACGAAGTGGTCAAGCCCGCCATCGGCGAAGGGGCGAAGACGCGCGGGCTGACGGTGGACGACCTGGACCTGCAAACGATGGTCTGGCTCGTCACCGGAGACAGCCAGGCGGAGATGGACGCGGCCTTCGAGCAGGTCCGGCGCGACATCTCGTTCTACGGCTCAACCCCCAACTACAGGCGCATGCTGGAGCATCACGGCCTCGCCGACCTCGGCAGGACGCTGAGCGGGCTGGTGCGCCAGGGCGCGTTCGACGAAATGGCCGCGCTCGTGCCCGACAGCCTGGTCGAGGACATCGCGATCATCGGCAAGCCGGGCGAGCTCGGCGACAGGCTCCGCAGCCGCTATGACGGGCTGGTGGACCGCGTGGCGCCCTACCGCCCGATCCCGGACAGCGACCAGGCCGAGCGCTGGCAGGCGTTCACTTCCGCAGTTCGCGGCTGAGCGCGCGGGCCGCCTTCGCCTGCTGCCGCGCCATGGCCGGGGCCTCGCCGGTGTAGCGCGCCGGGTCGAGCAGCGCGGCGATGCGCGGCGCGTCGAGGTGCGCGGCTATCTCCGGGTCGGCGGCCAGCAGGTCGCGGAACCGGCCCTCGCCCCGCGCCGCCGCCTGCGCGGCCTCATAGACGACATCGTGCGCCTCCTGCCGGCCAAGCGTCTCGCCGAGCGCCAGCATCAGCGGCTCCGCCATGATGAGGCCGTCCGAGAGGTCGAGATTGGCGCGCATCCGCTCCGGCTTGACCGTCAGGCCCTCCATGATCGCGACGAGGCGCGAGAGCATGTCGCCCGCGCCCACGCAGGCCTGCTCCAGCCCCCGCCGGATGAGCATGGAGGTCGCGCGGTCCGCCTCGTGCTCGGTCTGCATCCCCTCCAGCACCAGCGGCAGCGCTGCCCGCACCTGCGCGGCGGCGGCGACGACGTCCTGGCTGAGGATGGGGTTGCGCTTCTGCGGCATGGTGGAAGAGCCGACCGTGCCGCGCGGCACCGGCTCTTCCAGTTCCCCGAACTCCTGCTTCATGCCGGTATAGACCTCGCGCCCGATCTTGGCCGAGGTCGATGCCAGAAGGGCCAGCACCGCCACATACTCGCCGAAATGGTCGCCCTGGGTGCGCGACGGCACCGGCATCGAGCCCATGCCGAGATGCGCGGCCATCCGCTCCTGCACCCGGAAGCCGTGCGCGCCGAAGGAAGCCAGCGTGCCGGCCGCCCCGCCCAGCATGGCTACGAAGGTGCGCCCCTCCAGGCCGCGCAGCCGCTCCGCATGGCGGGCCAGCTCGTCGATCCAGACCGCGACCTTGGCCCCGAACGTGGTCGGCACGGCGTGCTGGCCGTGGGTGCGGCCCGGAAGCGCGGCATCGGCCCAGGTCTCCGCAAGCCCGGCCATCGCGTCGAGCGCCTGCCCGATCTGGCCGAGCAGCACCCCATGCACCTGCCGGAGCAGCAGCAGGTCGCCCGTCTGCACGATGTTCTGCGTCGTCGCGCCCCAGTGCACATAGTTGCCGGCGTCGCCCTCGCAGATTTCCGAGAGCTCCCAGACGAGCGGCACCAGTTGGTGCGCCGTCCGCCGGAAGCCTTCGTCGAGGCTTTCCCGGTCGATCAGTTCGAGCTTCGCCTTGGCCGCGATCTCTTCCGCCGCCGCCTGCGGGATCATGCCGAGATCGGCTTCCGCGAGCGCCAGCGCCGCCTCCGCATCGAGCCAGGCCTGCCACCGCGCCTCGATATGGAAGAGCGCGCGGATGCCCGGATCGGGAATGCGCATGTCGGTCGGGTTGACGGTTGCGGTCATCTGGTGCCCCTTCGTTCAGCCGGGCCGGACGATGCGCTAGACTTTCCCCATCGGCAAGCATCGGCAAAGGCGGGACGGACATGGCGCTCAGGGTGGGTATAGGCGGTTTCGGCACGATCGGCCGGCAGGTCGCCGCCGCCATCGACATCGGCATCGACGGCCTGGCGCTCGCCGCCGTTTCGGCCAAGGACACGGCGCGGGCCGAGGCGCGGCAGGCGGAGTTCCGCGCGCCCGCGCCCGTCGTTCCGCTCGGCGAACTGGCGACCTGCTCCGACCTGGTGCTCGAATGCGCGCCGGCTGCCGTCTTCGAAGAGGTCGCCCTGCCCGCCGTCGAACGGGGGCGGATTTTCATGCCGACCAGCGTGGGCGCGCTGCTGCCGCGCATGCACCTCGTCGACCGGGCGAAGGAGACCGGCGCCAGGATCGTGGTGCCGACCGGCGCCCTGCTCGGCCTCGACGCCGTCAAGGCGGCGGCGGAGGGCACTATCCACCGCGTCACGATGGTCACGCGGAAACCGCCCGGCGGCCTCGCCGGCGCGCCTCACCTGGTCGAGAACGGGATCGAGGTGGACGGCCTGACGGAGGCGAAGTGCGTCTTCAAGGGCAGCGCCCGCGACGGGGCGCGGGGCTTTCCCGCCAACGTCAATGTCGCCGCCGCGCTGTCGCTCGCCGGCATCGGCCCCGACCGCACGGAGCTGGAAATCTGGGCGGACCCGGCCGTGGACCGCAACCAGCACAGGATCGAGGTGGAAGCCGAAGCGGTGCGCTTTACGCTGGAGATCGCCGGCGTTCCCTCGGAGGAAAATCCCCGAACGGGAAAAATCGTCGCCCCGAGCGTGATCGCCTGCCTGAAGAGCCTGACGCAGACGCTCAGGGTCGGGACCTGACGTCGAAGCCGCGAGCTACTGGACCGTCTTGCCGACAGGGTCTTCGTCCGGGTCCCAGTCGCGCCCTTCCGCACCGAGAAGCGGTCCGAACAGGCCGCGAAGGAAGCCGGGAGCGAGAACCGACAGGGGATTCACCTTGGTCTTCGGATCGTCCGCCGGGCCCGACATTTCGTAGTTCGCGGCGAACAGGCCTTCGCCGCCGCCCGTCAGAAGGTCCCCGATCAGGGGAATTTTTCTTAGCACCCGGCTGACGTAATAGACCGGCACCAGCACGCCGTTGAGGGCCACGGTCTCCCGGTCCCGGTCGAATTCGCCGCGGAATGTCACACCGATGGAATTGCCGAAGGCCCGGCCCGGACCCAGACCGATCCGGCGGTCCTGTATCCTGAACGATGTCTCCAGGCGTTCAAACTGCAGGCCAGCATCGCTCGACAGGGCATCGCCGATACCGGTGAGCGACGCCGCTGCGAGGAGACGGGTCAGAACCGGCGCATCCTTTATCCGGAAATGCTTGACCATCAGCGAGCCCCGGTAGTCTTCCTGCCCCCCGGCGGAGCCCCTGGCAGTCAGGCGCAACAGGCCGCCCCGCATGTTTTCATACCAGCCGAGCGCGGAAAGCAGCGCGCCCGTATCCTCGGCATCGATCCTCAACGCGGCCTTGTCGCCGTCCGGCTGAAGGGAGAGCGATACGGCCTGCCCATTGGCCGTCCGGGCTTTCACTGCAGCTTCCGATACCCGCCCCCCTTCCACCCCGATTCCGGCGGCGAAACCGTGCAGCGGCGCCTCTCCCCCGAACCAGGCGCGGTCCGCGTCCAGGCGGATGTCAAGACGGTCGAGCCCCCGTTGCCCGTCCGGCTCGCCGCCTGCGCCGTCCAGGAAGAGCGAAAGATCGATACTCGGTCCTTTCGCCCCGATCGAGACCGTGCCGTCGGACAGCGGCTCGACCTTGACGGCGAGATCGGTCCGCTCGCCGAGCCGCAGCCGATCCAGCGAGCCTTCAAGGAGCTTGCCGCCCGCGATATCGAAACGGGCCCGGCCGACAAATTCGAGGCCCGGCGCGGCGGCGGCAATCGACGACGCCTCGAGCAGTCCGTCCGGCCCGGCGCGAAGGCTTGCCTCCAGCCAGGCAGGCTCGCCGGCGGGTTTCGTCCAATGGAGGCGCTTCAGCTGAATTTCGCTGGCCCCGAGGCCCGCCTTCACCTTGAGTTCGGTTGTGTTGTCCCGGTTCTCCGTTGCAGCCAGGTCGATCTCGACAGGTCCGCGCACATAAGGGGGAAGCCGGAAGCCGAGACGCGCCTGCCCCTCTTCGTCGAAGGTCGTGCGCAGCCTGTAAACGGCTTCGACCGGGCTGCTGCCCGAAAACCGCTGTTCGACGTCGAATGTCGCCGGCTGCCCGTCGAGCAAGCCGCCTCCCGAAACGGCGAAGTGCTGTTTGTCCACCTTCACGTCGATGCGGGCGCCTTCAAGATTCGTCCCGAGCACAGCGACCGGCAGACGCGCATTGACGACCCCTCCTTCCGCTTTCAGCGCGATATCGTCGAAGGCGAGCGCGGCAAGCAGCGGCAGACCGACCCGAAGGCGGAACACCACATCGCCGCCGAGCGCCGCGGGATCCATTCCGAGGTAGCCGGCGTATCCGAGCGGTTCGCGGTCGAGAACTTCCAGAATATGGCCGAGCGGCCCCTCGAACCTGACATCCGCCTCCAGTCTGGAAGGCGGCTTCTCGCGGTCCAGTCCCAGAAAGTCCACCGTGGCGCCCGCAACCGCGATGTCCCGGTATTTGCCGCCGGACAATGCCAGCCGGAACGACTGCGAGTCGAAGACCGCCTTGCCGTCAATGTCCTCGAACGGCGGAAGCGGATGCCAGTAGCGCGCCGTGACCCCGGAAAAGGACAGGCTGCCGTTGATTGCCGGGGACCGGAACACGGGGTCGGCATCGGGGGCCAGCTCGGCATCGGCAACGATCCGGGCCTTGTCCACCAGGCCCTTGCTCAGGTTCGAAAGCACCCACTGGCGGGGGCCGGGGCCTCCGACATCCGGGGGCCACAGGAGCCGAAGATCGTCCACCGGAACCGCAGCGGCCTCGCCCTCCAGATGCACGCTCCATCCGGATTCACCGCGCTTGCCGCTGCCGCTGGCCTCGATGCTGCCGCGGCTTAACCCCAGGTTCAGGGATTCGACCAGTATTTGCCCGGCCATGAGATCCGCCTGAACGAAGGCGCTGCCGCCCTCCAGGGCAACGGCTTCCGACTGCGGGCCGGCGACATGCAGGCTGCCGGCGCCAAGCGTCAGCCCCAGGTCCAGGGTCAGGGGCCGGAAGTCGGGATCGAGCGTCCATACCACGGTGCCCGAAACGGGTGCGTCCAATGCCGCCACGGCGGCAAGGCGCGGCGGCAGCAGCGGCGCCAGCAGGGCCGGCGGCAGGTCCTCCAGATGCGTGAAGGCAGAAACCGCCCCGTCCTGCCGCGCGCCTCCGCCCGACAGGCGCGCCGTATGGCCGAGCGCCTTGATTTCGACTGTTTCGATCTCAAGCCGCGCAAAACCGTCTATGGCGCGAGCCTGTATGATGAGCCCGTCCACCGGAACGCCGCCCCCGGTATCCTGCGGATCGGCGACGGCCCCGCCGGCGCCGTGCAGGTCCGCTTCGAGCGCGCTGACAGCGTAGTCCGGCGCAAGATGGACGGCGATGCTGCCGCTCAGCGGTGTGGTGAGGTAGCCGAGCAATGTCAGCAGGGGATGGAGCCCGGCGATATCCTGAGGACGCAGTCCGTGCAGCCGGGCGGAAAGCGACGGCCCGCCGGCGTTTCCTGACGGAGACAGCGTGAACCCGATATCCGTCTCGGCTTCTCCGAGGCGCAGGGATGCCGTGCCTTCCGCGACCGTTTCCCCGCCGTCGCCGCGGAAGGCCAGGTCGAGCCGGGGCACGCTCCACTCCATTCCCATGATGTCATCGACGACCGTGAGGGCCGCCCCGCGCACGCCAAAGCCTGCAAGGCCGGCCCCGCCGCCCGCCACGCCTGCGGCAAGCAGTCCGCCAAGATCAATTTCCTGCGGTTCGCCATCGGTTTCCACGTTCGCCGCGGCGACGAGGCTGATCGTGCCGTTGGTTCGCCGGCGCACCGTGGCACTGACGCCGAGCAGCTCGACTTCCCTCGGCACGACCCGGCCTCTCAGCACGTCGCTCACGCTCAGGGCGAATTCCAGCCCCTGCGTCTCCACCAGCGGCCTGCCTTCGAGTGTCACGAGCCGCGCATCCGAGACCTTGAAGCGCAGCAACCGGCTCCAGCCGGCCCATGCGACCTCGACTACCTCGATTTCCGCCCTGTAGCCGGCCTCGGGACGGGAAAGCGCCGCCTCGACGCGCGGCGCCAGCAGGGCAAGGTTCACCGGCCCCTGGGACAGGCGCCAGACCGCAACAGCCGCCAGCGCCGAAGCGAAGACCGCGAGGACCGCCAATATCCACAGGACATGCCGAGGCCTTACCCGCAATTATCCGCTCCGCTTGACCGCCCCTCACTATATGAGACCTATGGGAACGATGACGACAGTCGAGAACCACCCCCTTCCGGCCCATCCCGAATTGGCCGCCCGCCGTCTGGAGGACTGGCAGGCGCAGATTGGGCCGTTGGACCGCGATACCCCGCGGGGCCGTGCAGTCTGGGCGGTGCTGGGGTCGAGCCCGTTCCTCACCGATTCCCTGCTGAGGTTCCCCGATTTTTCGCGGATCCTTGCCGCCGAAGGGCCTGACAGGTCGGTCGAAGCGCTGTTTGCGCGGCTCCGGGAGCTTCCGGCCGATTTCGACACCGCCGGCTGGATGCGGACCTTCCGGGAGGAACGCGCCCGGCTTGCAGCGGCGGTCGCCGTCGCCGATATCGCCGGCGAATGGACGCTGGAACAGGTCACCGGAACGCTGAGTTCCTTCGCGGCTGCCGCCCTGGACGCAGCCGTTCGCCATCTGCTCGCCACCGGACGCGAATACACCGGCGCCGAGCCGGACGGTTCGGGCATCGTGGTACTCGGAATGGGCAAGCTGGGGGCCGCCGAGCTCAACTATTCGAGCGACATCGACATCGTGCTGATCTACGATGATGCGCTCGCGCCGGTGCGGCGGCAGGACAGGACCGGCCAGACGATGGTTCGCTTCGCCCGCGACCTCGTCCGCCTGCTGCAGGAGCGCACCGCAGACGGCTATGTGCAGCGGGTCGATCTGCGCCTTCGCCCCGATCCGGCCTCCACGCCGCTGGCGGTGCCGATCCGGGCAGCGGAAGCCTATTACGAAAGCATGGGGCAGAACTGGGAACGCGCCGCCATGCTGAAGGCCCGGCCGGTGGCCGGAGACCTGACTGCCGGCCAGGCCTTTCTGGACTATATCCGCCCGTTCATCTGGCGGCGCAGCCTCGACTTCTGGGCCATACAGGACATCCATTCCATCAAGCGCCAGATTCACGCCCATCGCGGCCATGACCGGCTGGCGGTTGCCGGACACAATGTGAAGCTCGGGCGCGGCGGCATCCGCGAGATCGAGTTCTACGTCCAGACGCAGCAATTGATCTGGGGCGGCCGCGATGTGAGCCTGCGCGTGCGCCCCACCTGCGAGGCGCTGGAGGCCCTCGTCGCAGCGGGGCATGTCGAGCGCCGCGCGGCGGACGACCTGCAGAACGCATACCGATTCCTTCGCAGGGTCGAGCATCGCGTCCAGATGATCGACGACCGGCAGATCCATGAACTGCCGGATGCAGGCGGCCTTGCCGGCTTCGCGCGCTTCATGGGTCATGGCGGGCAGGACACCCTTGCGCATGTGCTGCTGGACCATCTGGACAATGTCCGGCGACTTTACGACAGCCTGTTCTCGGATGCGGACACGCTCGCCGAGCCGGGCAATCTGGTGTTCACCGGCACGGACCCCGACCCTGGCACGACAACGACGCTTACCGAGCTGGGCTTTCGCAATCCCCAGCGGGTCTTCGAAATCGTCCGCGCGTGGCATTCCGGCTCGATACGGGCAACCAGAAGCGCGAGGGCGCGGGAAATCCTGACTGAACTGGTGCCGAGCCTGCTCAAGTCTCTCGCCGGCGCCCGGGAGCCGGACCGCGTGCTGGTGGATTTCGACCGCTTCCTGGCCCGTCTGCCGCTCGGCGTTCCCGTCTTCGCAATGTTCCAGACCAATCCGCAGCTCATCGACCTTGTTGCCGAAGTGCTCGGCAACTCGCCTTTCCTCGCCGAGCACATGACCCACCATCCGGGCGTGCTCGAAGGCATGCTGGCGGGCGGTGCAGCATTGGATGGCCGGGTACGTCAGGACCTCAACAGCGCATTGCGGGTTTCCCAGACCTACCAGGATGTGCTCGACATCGTGCGGCGCTGGGCGAACGACGCACGCTTCGATACGGGTCTCGGTCTGCTCCAGGGACGGCGCAGTCCACGGCAGTCCGGGGCCAGCCTTTCCGAAATCGCCGATGCCGCGGTCGAGGCGCTGCTGACGGCGACGCTGGAAGAATTCAGGGAACGGCACGGCACTTTCCCGGACAGCAGCTTCGCCATTCTGGCTTATGGCAAATGGGGGAGCGGAGACCTGACGCTGGGTTCCGACCTCGATTTGGTCGCCGTTTATGACGCGCCTCAGGAAGTGACGCATTCTGATGGCCAAAAACCTTTATGGGCATCGACTTATTTCAATCGTCTGATGCAACGCCTGCAAACTGCGATTACGGCCCAGACGGGAGAAGGACGGCTCTTCGAGATCGATCTGCGTCTCCGCCCATCGGGAAAGGACGGGCCTCTCGCCATCCATATCGACGGGTTCGAGCGCTACCAGAAGGAGGATGCCTGGACCTGGGAGCACATGGCGCTGGTCCGGTCCCGCGTCGCCGTCGGACCGCCGGAACTGGCGGCGCGGCTGGACGCCATACGCATGGAAGTCCTGGCGCAGCCGCATGGCGGCCTGCGCGAAGCCGTCCGCGACATGCGGGCGAAGATGGCGGCGCAACGCAAGGCCAGCGAGCCTTTCGACCTCAAGCATCGCCCCGGCGGCCTGATCGACCTGGAATTCCTGGCGCAATACCTGGTGCTGAACCATGCGGCCGCGCACCCGCCGATCGCGGAACGCTCCGCAGCGGCGGTCTTCCGTGCGGCGCAAGCGGCCGGGCTGGCGAGCGGTCCCGCATCCTGGGAAGAACTGGCTGCAACGACGGCGCGGCTCGCGGACCTGCAGGCCCTTTTCCGTCTGTCCGGCGACTCCCCGCCGGAGCACATGCCGGCGCTGGCCCGGCTGGCTGCGGAACGATGCGGTTGTCCGGATTTCGCAGGCGTATGCGAGCGGATCGAGCAGGACGGCGTTCTGACGCGCCGGTTCTTCCGACACCATCTAGAGGAAGGGTAAAATCGAATGAGTCTGAACGAAGGCGACCTCGCCCCGGATTTCCAACTGCCCGCCGACGGCGGGAACACCGTCGCGCTTGGAGACTATCGCGGGCGGAAGCTCGTGCTCTACTTCTATCCCCGCGACGACACCCCCGGCTGCACGACGGAGGCGCAGGCCTTTCGCGACGCATCGGAGGAGTTCGCCCGGGCCGGCGCCGCCATTCTCGGCGTGTCGCCCGATACGCCGGCAAAGCACGACCGCTTCAAGGCGAAACACGGCCTGCCCTTCCCTCTGGGCTCCGACCGGGACAACGCCCTGGCGGAAGCCTATGGCGTATGGGTCGAGAAGCGGATGTACGGCCGCACCTATATGGGGATCGAGCGCTCGACCTTCCTGATCGACGAGGAAGGCTCGATTGCGCGCATCTGGCGCAAGGTGCGCGTCAAGGGCCACGCCCAGGCCGTTCTCGACGCGCTCACCGGCGGTTGAGGCCGCCGGCAAGCAGCAACAGCTTGGCGCCGACCATGACGGCGGCGCAGGCTAGGCCGATCTCGGCAAGGCCGGCGCCGGCATCGATGGCGCGCCCGAATGCAGCCGGGGCGAGCGCGCTCGAGAACACCATCAGCACGAAATAGACCGAGCGGATCGCGCCCAGGTGGCCGACGCCGTAAACCTCCGCCCAGATGGCGCCCAGCAGGGTCTGCGTCACGCCGCCCGACATGCCTAGAAAGGCCATGAAAAGGAACGCGATCCAGGGCGCCGCGCCCGCTGACAGTGTGAGGCACGCGGCGGTCAGCGGCAGCAACAATGCCGGCAACAGGGCGCGCGCGCCGAAGCGGTCGATTGCGGGGCCCATGGCGAGCGACGTCGCGACCTTGACGACCGCGAAGGCGCTGAATGCGGCGGCCACGAGCTTCATGTCCCAGCTCCGTTCGGCGGCCAGCGGCGCGATGTGAAAGGCGAATCCCGTGGACACGAAGGCTGGCACCAGCACCGCCGGCAGGGTCAGCAGGAACCGCCGGTCGCGGAACAGCATGCTCCAGGCCCCGGCGCGTGCGGACGCGGAGCGGGCCGGAGGCGGCATCCTGGGAAGCAGCAGCATGGCCGACGGCAGGATCGCGACGATCAGCAGGATCGAGGCAGCCCACCAGACTTCGCGCCACCCGAGCCACGCCGCCGCCGCCACGGCGACCGGCGGCAGCAGGGCCTCGCCCAGCGGATGGCCCAGCATGACGATGCTCAGCGCCTTGCCGCGGTCCCCCTCGAAATGCCGCGCCGTCGCCGTGTGCGCGGTATGGGTGACAAGCCCTTGGCCGAAAAAGCGCAACCCGCATAGTGCTACCGTCAACAGGATCGCGCCGGCCGCACTCGCCATGAGCGCGCAGGCACCGGCAAGGCCCGCGAGGGCGAAGGCCGCGTAGCGGCGAAGCGCAATGCGGTCGATCGCGCGCCCGGCGAAGGCGAAGGCGAACCCGCTGACGAGCGTGCCCGCCATGTAAAGCGACCCGAACCCGGCATGGTCGAGCGCGAATTCGGCGCGGATCGAGGCGCCGAACAGCCCGATATAGAAGGTCTGCCCGAAGCTCGAAAAACAGGCCAGCAGGACTCCGAACCCGAGGAACGGCGCGTTCGCGGCGATGAAACGGAAATAGGCGCGCAAGGACTTGACCGGCAGGGAAAATTTTTAGTCGAACCGCGGGCTTTGTCTGAGTGATGTCGGTCTGGCTGCCGGTGTTTGCCGTGAAAATTGTTGGGGATCGGGCGCAAAAAAAACCTCCCCGCCAAAGCACTGCTCCCGAGGCGTCCGATACTCGCCATCTGCGGCGCCCGTCTTGCGGACCCTGACCGGTAGGCAACCCCGTAAAAGCCCGAAGTCCCGCCCGCGCGGCCGGCACCTGTTTTCATGATACGGGGTGGCCGACCCGCCCGACAATGAAGGTTTTGCCGTGAAAATTGTTGGGGATCGGGCGCAAAAAAAACCTCCCCGCCAAAGCACTGCTCCCGAGGCGTCCGATACTCGCCATCTGCGGCGCCCGTCTTGCGGACCCTGACCGGTAGGCAACCCCGTAAAAGCCCGAAGTCCCGCCCGCGCGGCCGGCACCTGTTTTCATGATACGGGGTGGCCGACCCGCCCGACAATGAAGGTTTTGGGGAACCCCAGACGTTTCTGGCCGCCGTCATGGTGGTTTCTTGATGCCGCGGTCCAGTGTTTTCGTCCTCGACGGGCGCAGTTGTTTTGCTGCGCCGTTCTTCGGCCCGAGCCTGTATTGCGGTGGGGGGTGGGGTATCAGCCTCTGGGCGCGATCATAATCGCGTCGAGGGCCTCTTGGGCGCGGGCGGCGTAGTGCCGGTTGGCCTCGGGTACATATCGGAAGCGTCCGTCGCAGCGCACGATAGCGATGGCCGCGTTGCTCAAGCAGGCCAGATTTCCGGGCAGGTGGCGCACATATGCCCGGCAACGGTCTTCGTCATAGGTGAAGTCACGCACATAGTGCACACGGTTCTCAATGTGCCAGTGGTTGCGCACCAGATCGAGAAGCTCCTTGGGGCCGGCTCGCTCTGCGCCAAGCGACGTCAGGCTCCAGGTGACCTCGATGCTGCGCTTGCCGGTTTTGAGCATCTTGCGCTCGCGTTCCATGCGCATTGCCTGGCGGCGCCCGTGAAGGTGGGCGTAGCCGTCCCACTCGGCAGCGCAGAGGTCGACGACGGCGCAGCGTCGGCGCTCAATGCGACCATGGCCCTTGTCGACGGTTTCGTGCCAGGGCGCATCGCTGAAGTCGATCGCCTTGAGGTCTTCGAGGATGGTCTGCTGGTTGCCCTTCACCGCGCTGACCACGTAGTCGGCACGGCGTTCGAGCAGGCAACGCGCGGTCTCGTGCTGGGCGTGCATCGCATCGATGGTGACGATCCGGCCTGTGAGGTCGAGACCGCTGGAGAGTTCGCGCACGGCCGGGATTTCGTTGCTTTTGGAGCTGACTTCGACCTGCCCGAGGACCACGCCGGTGTCATGCGCCACCGCAGCGACCATCCTCCTGCGCCGGTCTTCGCTCTGCTTCGAGGCACCGCGCAAATCCTTTCCGTCCATGGCCACAGGCGCGTGCGCACTGCTGTGCTGTCCGGCCCACTGGCCGATGGCATTGTCCAGGGTCTGTGGCGGCAGGGCGGCGAGGATGTTGTGGAAGGTGGTGACCGCCGGCGGCGTGTAGCACTGCCTGGATGGGCTCCAGAAGGCGCCCACCGCCTTGAGTTGCTTCTGGGAGAGCAGGGCGGCGAACTGGGCGAAGGCGTTCACACCCCGGTATCCGGCAAGCCGGGCGGCAACGGCCAGCGTCAGAATGGTGGTGAGCGCATAGCGCTTGCCCCGGGCATGGCGGTATTCGGGCACCTCGCCCAAACACTCGAACAGGCTGCGCAGCCGGGGCGCCGCCATCGGCTCGGTGTGCTGCTCAGCGTTCCAGTCTGCCGGTATCTCGGGATGGCTCAGCGCCTCGGGGGCGCCGTGTGTCAGTTCGAACACGAAGACCTCCTTGGGCTGGCCGTGGTGACGCCAGCGCGCCACCCCTCCGGGCTCGCGGGCAAAGCCGCGCGTCAGACCCAAAGAGCGCCAGTTGGCCGCGCGGTAGCAGGTGCCGGCGAAGCGCGAGACGTCCACAAACGTCTCCGCCACAACAGCCGGATAGCCATGCGCCGCCCGCAGGTCCTGCGACAGCCGCCGCACGCTCAGCCCCAGCACCCGCGAGGCAAGGTTGGGAACCCGCTCAGGCGTCAGGATGACAAAGCGCGAGTTGTTGGCAACCAGATGCAGGCGACGGAACTGCTGCTCCGCCGACCACCCGATCCAGCGGTCCCGCGCTCCCACCTTGAACGCTCCAGGCTGCCAGCCAACCAGGGCAAGCCAGGCCTCGCCATGAACCGCGACATGGCGCAGACCCTTGCCGATGATGCCGTGGAACCGCAGATAGTGGTGCGCCGCTACCAAATCGTCCCAGCGCCGGTGCTCCCGTGCCCCCCAGGTCGGGCGCACCGTGACCGCGCGAAGATCAACCCAAACACCCGCAAACAGAAACCTCGCCATGACCGGCACACTGCCATATCAAGAAAAAAATAGCCACCCCGGACCCCACCTCAACATGGCCCAAAGGCAGACAATTAATTCGCCCTGACTTGACCGGTTGTGTCGCGGACTTCGACAAGCCATAACCGGCCCGCAGGCAAAAATTAACGAGGAAACGGGCGTATCTCCATGTCGCACTCCGATTCGCTGTTCGATCTCTCGGGTGAGGTCGCCGTCGTCACGGGCTCCACAAAGGGCATCGGCAAGGCAATCGCCTGCCGCCTGGCGGAGGCCGGCGCGCATGTCGTGGTCTCCTCGCGCAAGGCGGATGTTTGCGATGCAGTAACCGCCGAAATCAACGAAAAATGGGCGCGAAACGGGGCGGAAGCGGTCTCCTGTCCGGCCCATGTCGGCCACAAGGACCAGCTGCAGAAGCTGGTCGATTGCGCGGTGGACCGGTGGGGCAAGCTGACCATCGCGGTGCCCAACGCGGCCGCCAACCCCTATTACGGGCCGATTGCCGGGATCCCGGACTCGGCGTTCGACAAGATCATGGAGACGAATATCCGCTCCACCCACTGGCTGTGCATGCTCGCCCTGCCCCATATGGAAACCGCCGGCGGGGGATCGATCATCATCATCGCTTCGATTGCGGGCCTGAAGGGCAACACCACGCTCGGGGCCTACGCGATCTCGAAGGTGGCCGAGCACCAGATCGCGCGGAATATCGCCGTAGAATACGGACCGAAGAACATCCGCGCCAATGCCATTGCGCCGGGCCTCATCAAGACCGATTTCGCCAAGGCGCTGTGGACGGACCCGGTGCGGCTGGAGGGCGTCAACAACGCGCTGCCGCTCAGGCGCATCGGCGATCCGGACGAGATCGGTTCGGTCGCGGTCTTCCTCGCCAGCCGGGCGGCATCCTATGTCACGGGGCAGGTCATCAATGTCTGCGGCGGCGCCGCCATTGTCTGACGCACCCATGAAAATCGCCGTTGCCGGACTTGGCGCCATGGGCGGCATGATCGCCGCCCTGCTTGCGCGCGGCGGCGCGGAGGTATCCGGGCTCGCGCGCGGCGCAACCCTGGAGGCGGTCCGGTCGCGCGGCGTGATCCTCGACTTCAAGGGCGAGCGGCACGAGGCCCGGATCGCCGTCGATGACAATCCCGCTGCGCTCGGCGTCCAGGATGCGGTGATTATCGCCGTGAAGGAACCGGCGCTTGCAAGGCTGGCACCGTCGCTGACGCCGATGATCGGCCCCGAAACGGCCATCGTCACCGCCATGAACGGCCTGTCCTGGTGGTTCTTTCACGGCCTCGGCGGCCGGCGGATCGCCTGCCTGGACCCGGAGGGCCGGATCGAGGCCGCGCTTCCTTCGCACCAGGCGGTCGGCGCCGTGCTGCATCTCTGGGCGACCGTGCCGGAGCCCGGCCGTATCGATGCCGGCCCCGGAGACCGCGTGATCCTCGGCAGTCCCGGCGCGATGGACCTGTCTGCGCTCGCCGCCGCGTTCGAGGCAGGCGGTTTCCAGGTGCAGCGCTCCGACGACATCCGCGCGGAGGTCTGGAGCAAGCTGCTCGGCAATCTCTCGGGCAATCCGATCAGCGCGGTCACGGGAGCTACGCTCGACCGGATTCTCTCGCCCGACGGCGCGCTGGACGCCGCCATGGCGCTGATGGCGGAGACGACGGCCGTCGGCCGCGCCCTCGGCATCGAACCGGTCATTTCGCTCGAGGCGCGGGTCGAGCTGGGCCGCAGCCTCGGCGCCTTCAAGACCTCCATGCTCCAGGACTTCGAAAACGCCAAGCCGCCCGAGATTGCGGCGTTGCTCACCTGCGTCGGCGAAATCGGCGCGGCGGAGGGCGTGCCGACGCCGCTGATCGACGCCATGAGGGCCATCGTGACGCTGCGGGCGGAAGCCGCCGGACTGCTTTGAAGGCATAAGCCGCGCCTGCCCCCGCGTGCGGCGGCGGCGCCGGTATAAAGCAGACCCTGGAAATAATTCCACACGACGGTTGACATCCGCCGTATTTATTCTATATTTGTTCCCACTCAGTCCGAAATGAGGCGGGCGCTTATGCCGGGGCCGTTCGGGGCCTCAGGGAGCGGCAGACGGGGTCGCCGCTCCGGTGTGCAGCGCGTCCGCACCACCCGCCGGGCCGCCGGCCGAGGGTCATGCCGGCAAACCGGTGGGGTGCGCCTGCGCGGACCCCGGACGAGGGCCTTGCAGCGCCCAACCTGTCGGGCGTTGCGACACTGAACCTGTCGGCCCACGGCCCGGAGAGGGGGCTGGCGGGTTGCAATGAGACCGAAGGAGAACGACCGATGGTAAACGAACCGAACGGCCCGCTGCCGGAAGACGCGCTGCCGGCGCCGAAACAGGGCCGGGCCGCGAGCCTGGAGGTCCGCGGCCTGGCGGTGGCGGCCGTGCTGCGCGGCGGCGCGACCATAGCGGCCGCGGCGCGGACTTTCGGGGTGGGGGAGAGAAGCGTCCAGCGGTGGCTGAAGCAGTTCCGGGAGGTCGGCCATCTACGGCCCGGCAGGCAGGGCGGCAGCGAGTCGCGAATCGAGCGGCGCCGGGACATCGTCTTTCGTATCCTGGCGACGCAGCCGGGGCTTTCCAGCTACGGGTTGCGGGACGCGCTGGCGGCCGAGGGCATCCATTTCAGCGCGGGGGCGTTGCAGCGCTTCCTGAGGCGCTGCGGCCTCGCTGGCAGGAACAACCACGCCCGCACCCTCCTCCGCCAGCCGGCGCAAACCGCCTGAGCGCCCCCTCCCTCGTCATCCCGGACGGCGCGCCAGCGCCGATCCGGGACCTTGTGCGGCTTGCGGCGGCGTCGAAGGGCCGTGCCCCGGCGTCACGAGGCCCCGGCTCTCCCGGCGAACGCAGACGGTCCGAGCCTGTTCGAACGTCTGCGCAGGCTGACTCATGGCCACGACAACAGCAGCTTGCCAGTATTCGATATACGAGAATATGCTGCCAGCATTCTGCCTATCCCCGCATTGGAAATGAGGTCCATGAGCAGCCACCTCCCGGACTTTCTGTCCAGCGGCACTCCCGCAAGACTCTTTCCGGTCGTCGCCGATGTCAGGCGGGAAGAGAGAACCCTGTCCATTCTGCTTGCGGTCCTGCAACAGGTCCCCGAACTCCACCGTGAATTGCTCGCCGGCATCGGTATCAGGACAGGAATCCGAACGCGGGTCTCGGCCTACACGGAAGTCGGCCTAGCGACCGACACGGAAAAATCCGACCGGCCCGACGGCCTTCTGGTCGTCGAGACCGGGCGTTCCAGGTGGTGCGCCCTGATCGAAGCCAAGGTCGGCCGGACGGCTCTCGATCCAGAGCAAGTCGAGCGGTATCTGAAGCTCGCCCGTGACAACAAAATCGATGCGGTCATCACCATATCGAACGACTTCGTCGCGCGGCCTGTTTATTCGCCGGTTTCCGGGTCCATCCCGCGGCTGAAGCAACTGACCGGCAAGGTAAGCCTATACCACTGGTCATGGGCTTACCTGGGCACATGCTGCGAGGTCTTGGCCTACCAAGGCGTTCAGGAAAGCCCGGAGCAGGACTTCCTTGTCAAGCAGTTGAGCGGCTATCTCGACCATCCGAGCACCGGGGTCGAGCGGTTCACGCAGATGGGACCCGAGTGGCGGAATATCGTTCAGCACGCCTCGTCCGGGGTGCCGTTGGCAAGAAACACGCCCGGCGTCGAGGATGTGGTCGCAAGCTGGTTCGCCGAAGAGCGCGACCTTTGCCTCCACATGACGTCCGGTCTCAACCGGACCGTCTCCGTCCACATTGAACGGAAGCATGCTGCGGATCAGAAATTGCGTCTCGAGGCCGGCATCGCCGAGTTGATCAAAACCCAGTCGCTCACATCGGTCCTGCGTGTCCCGGACTGCGCCTCGGACATCACGGTCCGGGCGGACCTCGCCCGGCGGACGATCACCGTCTCAATGGCCCTGAAGGCGCGTACGGACCGCAAATCGACCCAGGCCCGGGTCCGCTGGCTGCTCGGAATGCTCAAGGTCAAGGAGGAAGATTCCCTTCTGCGCATCCAGGCGTATTGGCCGGGGCGCGCCCCGCCGACTTCGGAAAGCGTCGCCGCGCTGCGGGAGGCACCGGGACGGCTGCAGTCCCCCAACCCGTCCCTGCTTCCGCATTCCTTCGAGGTCTTGCTGACCGAAGAGCCTCCCGGGAAGCGATTCTCCGGTCCAAAAGCCTTCATCGAGGACTTGGAGCGCATCGTCCCGAAGTTCTACAAGCTTGTCGGAGCAACGCTGAAGGCGTGGCATCCTCCTCCGCCGCAGCCCGTCTCGCGGGGAACGGAGGGCCTTGGAACCGCAACTCACGGCGCCGAAGCTGAAGCCCTAGAAAAAGCAGGGCACGAAACGGGTCTGGAGGCGGCCGACTAGGCAACATCGTTCGACCCTGCTCTGGATCAACAGCGAACCCCAAGTGTGCGTGCAAAGAGGGCAAAGGAAAGACCACGCCGATGCCCAGAGGCAAACCGAACGGCGCCAGACTGACTTGGGCGGTCGGGGCGGACGGAGAAACAACGCATATCTCGGAAGCCGAGAACGGACTCAAATGCGCATGCACCTGTCCGACATGCGGCGGGCCGCTGATCGCAAGGCAGGGGAAGGTCGTAGAGCACCACTTCGCGCACGCCGGCGGGAACGAGTGCAAGCATGCAGTTGAAACGGCATTACACCTCGCGGCAAAGGACATCCTCGTGGCGCGGAAGGAAATTGTGCTGCCAGCGGTCGAACTCCTGCCCAGCTACGGATTTCCGCACATTGAGATCGCACCGGAGCGGCGCTATCTCATCGAGTCCGTGGCCGTAGAGCGGAGACTCGGATCGATCATCCCGGACGTGATTGTCCAGATCGCTGGGCGCAATCTACTCGTCGAAGTAACCGTGACACACGGCCCAGACAAGGAGAAACTGAGAAAAATCAGAGGCCTCGGCGTGTCATGCGTCGAGATCGACCTGTCAAAGACAGACCGCGGGTTGAGCCGTGCAGAGCTTGAGAAGATCGTTGTCGATGGAACCAGGCAGAAGCGCTGGCTGTACAATGTGCGCGCCGAGGAAAGGCGCAGGAGAAAGTTATCCGAAGGATTACTTCTTTTTTCGGTGCATCGGGGCTTCGCATGGCATGTGGACGGATGCCCGATCCCGGCGAGGGTCTGGCGGGGAAATCATTACGCCAACGTGATCGACGACTGCACGGGATGTGACCACTTTCTCAACGCGGATGGAGACATCGGGGTAGTCTGTGACGGGTTTCGTGCGCTTGGAAAGCCGCCACCGCACCCATCGCACGGCACCCGTCCTCCACCGGAGGCGTTCGAGCATCCGAAAGAAGACGACCCAATGAGAGCAGTCGGGCGCTGGCTTGACGAGCAGACTCGTATCACATGGACGCGGTAGAAGCTGCCGGAGAGGATTGTGTCAGGTATCCAAAGAAGAAAAATGGCAAATTAACGAATGCAAATTATACTTTTGGAACAATGTGATAGGTCGAAATTTGCCATAAATTAGCATCGGCTATCTTTTGAAGCATAGGCCGCGCGGGACACGCAATTCCGCCGCCACCGTGCCGGAAGCGAAGCGCGCCGCTTCCGCTGGCGCGCAAGCGGCCCCTTCATCCTGAGTAGCGACCGCGCCAGCGGGCGCGTATCGAAAGCCTGCCCTCAGCTTGTCGAAGGGGACCGCTCCGAACCGCTGGCCGCCGTCCCTCGATACGCGGCTGGCGCCGCTACTCGGAATGAGGGGAGCGAGTATCACCGGCCCGGATCGAACCGATACGCACTTCGGGAACACGGACTACAATCGCCATCCATGTCGCGACCTTCACCAGCCGAGCGGCGCGTCCTGATCTGGATGTGCGTGCTGATCGGCGTCAACCAACTCGGCTTCGGGGCGATCGTGCCGGTGCTGCCGCTCTACGCGCAGGCTTTCGGCGTCACCGCGTCGGCGGTCGGCATGGCCGTCGCCATATACGGGCTTGCGCGCTTCCTCATCGCCATGCCCATCGGACGGCTGTCCGACATGCTCGGGCGCCGCACGGCGCTTGCGCTCGGCGGCCTGCTTTCGACGACCGGCAACCTCTGGTGCGCCTGGGCGGCCGACTTCCCGGAATTCGTGGCGGCGCGCTTCATTGCAGGCGCGGGCGCGGGCGCGGTCATAACGACCGGCCATGTCGTGCTCGCCGACATCACCCGGCCCGAATGGCGCGGGCGCGCCATCGGCATCTATCAGGGCACATTCATCTTCGCCGTCGGCATCGGGCCGTTCCCCGGGGGATGGCTCGCGGAGAACTGGGGCCTGGAAGCGCCCTTCGTCGCCTGCGGGCTCGCCAGCCTCCTGGCCGGCGCCATCGCCTGGTTCGCGGTCGGCGAGACCCGCGACATGGCAGGCAACGGGCAGCCCGGCGGCCGAGGCCCGGCTCCGGACTTCCTGCGGCAGTTGCGGCTTGTCTTCTCGAACCGCGCCTTTCTGCTCGTGAGCTGGGTCGGCTTCATCAACGCCTTTTCGCGGACCGGCGGGCTGTTCACCATCGTGCCGCTCCTGGGCGCTTCCAGCCTCGGTCTCGGCACTGTCGAGATCGGGTTCGGCATCGCGCTCGGAAGCGTTCTCGGCCTGCTCGCCGCCTGGCCTGCGGGCATGGTCGCGGACAGGTTCGGGCGCAAGAATGTGATCGTGCCCGCGACCGCGATTTCCGGCGGCGCGATGCTGCTGTTCGCTGTCGCGCCTTCCTATTTCTGGTTCGCCTCGGCCTGCGCGCTATGGAGCGTCGCCACTTCGGTCGGCGGGGCGGCTCCGGCAGCCTATGCGGCGGACAACGCGCCTCCCGGCATGAACGCCGCCGCCATGAGCAGCTACCGCATGCTGGGCGATGCGGGCTATGTGCTGGGCCCCGTCCTGCTCGGCCTTGTGGTGGATGCCGGCGGCGACCGCATGGCGCTCTACCTCGCCTCCGGCCTGCTTGTCGCCGCGGCGTTCGCATTCGCGGGCTTCGCGCGGGAAAGCCACCGTTTGTGAACGCCGCCGACCCCTCGCGGATCACCGGTCGGCAATGGCTGATCGTCGTGACGGTGCAGTCCGTCACCCTGCTCTTCGGAGTCACGCTCACCAGCGTCACCGTCATCCTGCCGCAGATGAAGGGCGCGCTCTCGGCGACGCAGGACCAGATCTCCTGGGTGCTCACCCTCAATCTCGTCGCCACCGCCGTCGCCACGCCGCTGACCGGGTGGCTCGCGGGAAAGATGGGCCAGCGCAACCTGCTGCTCGCCTCCGTGCTCGGCTTCACCGGCGCGTCCGTGCTGTGCGGCTTCGCCGATTCGCTGGAGACGCTGATCGCCGTCCGCGTCGTCCAGGGCGCGTTCGGGGCGCCGATCTTCCCGCTCGGCCAGGCGATCCTGCTCGGCAGCTTCAACCGCGAGCAGCAGCCCTTCGTCGTGATGATGTGGGGCGTGGGCGGCGTGTTCGGCCCCATACTGGGACCGACCTTCGGCGGCATCGTCGGCGAGTTGCTGGACTGGCGCTGGGCCTTCTTCCTGATCCTGCCGCTGGGGCTTGCCGCCTGCATCCCGATCCTGCTGGCGATCGGCCACAGGGAGCGCGGCACGGCGCGGCGTTTCGACGCCGCCGGCTTCGTCATGCTCGCCGTCGCCATCGGCGCCACGCAACTCTTCTTCGACCGCGGCCAGCGCAACGACTGGTTCGATTCGCTGGAGATCGCGGTCATGGCCGCGCTGGCGGCGGCGGGCTTCTACCTGTTCCTGGTCCATAGCTGGCTGGCGCGCGCGCCGCTGTTCGCGCCGGCCGCCTTCACCGACCGCAATTTCGTCCTCGGCCTCTTCTTCGCCCTGGTCATGGGGATGCTCCAGTTCACGCCCATGATCCTGTTCCCGCCGCTGTTGCAGGAGTTGCGCGGCTATCCGGAGGCGGTCGTCGGCTACCTGATCGCCACGCGCGGGGTGGGCAACCTGCTGAGTTTCCTCATCGTGGCGCAATTCACCCGCCATGCCCCGCGCCTCTGCCTGGCGACCGGCCTGGCCATACAGGCGGGCGCGGGCGTGTGGATGGGGTCGCTCGACATCAACCTCCGAAGCGAGGACGTGTTCTGGTCCAACCTGATGCACGGGTTCGGCTTCGGCCTCTCCTACACGCCGCTGGCGATCCTGACCTTCTCCACCCTGCCGCCGGCCTATCTCACACAGGGCAATGCCGTCTTCAGCCTGCTCAGGATGCTGGGCAGCAGCATCTTCATCTCGCTCACCCTGCTGCTCTTCGCGCACACGGCCGCGGAGGCGCGGGTGGCGCTGACAAGCATCGTCAGCGTGTTCGACTTCGGCCTCGGAGCCCCCTGGCTTGCGCCGTTCGCGGATGCGGGCGGCAGCGCCGATCTCGGGCGGCTGGACCATGCGCTGTTTCTCCAGTCCAGCATGATCGGCTATCTCAACACCTTCCACCTGCTGACGCTGGCGCCGGTCGTCGCCGCGCCGCTCGCTTTCCTGTTCGCTTCCCGCCGCGCCAATGCGATTGCCGCAGGCGGGCAGTCTTGATAGACCCCGCCAACCCTTCACCCGGAGCCTTGAATCCCATGGTCGAACGAGTGCGAGCCGGACAAAGCCAGGTCGCCGCCCAACTGCACGCCTTTGTCGAGAACGAGGTCCTGCCCGGCCTCGGCATGGAGAGCGGCGCCTTCTGGCGGGGCTTCGACGCGCTGCTGCACGAGCTTGCGCCCGTCAACCGCGACCTGCTCGCCCGGCGCGCGGCGCTCCAGGCCGAGATCGACGCCTGGCACAAGGCCCGGCGCGGCGAACCGATGGACGGGCAGGCCTACCGGGCCTTCCTCGCCGAGATCGGCTACCTCGCGCCGGAGGGGCCGGACTTCAGCATCGAGACCTCGCATATCGACGAGGAGATCGCCCGCACCGCAGGCCCGCAGCTCGTCGTGCCGGTCACCAACGCCCGCTACGCGCTCAATGCGGCGAACGCGCGCTGGGGCAGCCTCTACGACGCGCTCTACGGCACCGACGCCATCCCGGAGGAGGACGGCGCGACCCGGGCCGGCGGCTACAACCCGGCGCGCGGCGCCAAGGTCATCGCCTGGACGCGCGCCTTCCTCGACGAAGCCGCGCCGCTCGCCGCCGGCTCGCACGCCGACGCACTGGCCTACCGCGTGAGGGACGGCGTGCTCGTCGCGGACCTGCCGGGCGGCGGGTCGCCGCTGGCGGAGCCGGGCCTGTTCGCGGGCTACCGGGGCGAGCCGGCCGCGCCCGAAGCCGTGCTGCTCCGCCATAACGGCCTGCATATCGAGATCGTCATCGACCGCAGCCACCCGGTCGGGCGCGACGACGGGGCCGGCGTCTCCGACATGCTGCTGGAATCGGCCGTCACCACCATCGTGGACTGCGAGGATTCCATCGCCGCCGTCGACGCCGAGGACAAGGTGCTCGCCTACCGGAACTGGCTCGGCCTCATCAAGGGCGACCTTTCAGCCAGCTTCGACAAGGAAGGCGGGTCGGTCGAGCGCCGCCTCAACCCCGACCGCCGCTATACCGGCCCCGACGGCGGCGAGGTCGTGCTGCCCGGCCGCTCGCTCATGCTCTGCCGCAATGTCGGCCACCTGATGACCAACCCGGCGGTGCTGGACGGCGAAGGCCGTGAAGCGCCGGAAGGCATCCTCGACGCCGTCTTCACCTGCCTGATCGGCCTGCACGACCTCAAGGGCAACGGGGCTTACGGCAACAGCCGCGCCGGCTCCATCTACATCGTCAAGCCGAAGATGCACGGGCCGGAAGAGGTCGCGTTCGCGGACACGCTGTTTGCCCGCGTCGAGGACCTGCTGGGGCTGGAACGCCACCGCATCAAGATCGGCATCATGGACGAGGAGCGGCGCACCACCGTCAACCTCAAGGAGTGCATCCGCGCGGCGCGGCACAGGGTCGCCTTCATCAACACCGGCTTCCTCGACCGCACCGGCGACGAGATCCACACCTCGATGGAAGCCGGCCCGATGATCCGCAAGGCGGACATGAAAGCCGCGCCGTGGCTCGGCGCCTACGAGGACTGGAACGTCGATACCGGCATCGCCTGCGGCCTGCGCGGCCGGGCCCAGATCGGCAAGGGCATGTGGGCGATGCCGGACCTGATGGCGGACATGCTGGAGCAGAAGGTCGGCCACCCGATGGCCGGCGCCGACACCGCCTGGGTGCCCTCGCCCACCGCCGCCACCCTGCACGCGACGCACTACCACCGCGTGAGGGTGGAGGAGCGCCAGGAGGCGGTGGCGGGCCGCGCGAGGGCCGATCTCGGCGCTATCCTGTCGGTTCCGGTGGCGCCGCGCCCCAACTGGTCGGCGGAGGACATTCGCGCCGAACTGGAGAACAACGCCCAGGGCATCCTCGGCTATGTCGTGCGCTGGGTCGATCAGGGCATCGGCTGCTCGAAGGTGCCGGACATCAACGACATCGGCCTGATGGAGGACCGCGCCACCTGCCGCATTTCCAGCCAGCACATGGCCAACTGGCTGCGCCACGGCGTCTGCACGGAGGAGGAGGTGGAGGCCACCATGCGCAAGATGGCGGCGGTGGTGGACCGGCAGAACGCCGGCGACCCGGCCTACAGGCCGATGGCGCCGGCCTTCGACGGCCCGGCCTTCAAGGCGGCGTGCGACCTCGTCTTCCAGGGCCGCGAGCAGCCCTCCGGCTATACGGAGCCGGTGCTCCACCGCCGCCGCGCCGAGGCCAAGGCTGCCGGCTGACGCCCCGGCCTACATCTCCCGACCAAGCGCGAGGAAGCGTTCGCGGCGGGTGCGGCGGAGGGCGCTGCCGTCTATGCCGTCCAGGTCCCGGAACGCCTCTTCTATGGCCTCGCCGAGAGAAGATATCGCCGCTTCGGGATTGCGGTGCGCGCCGCCCAACGGCTCCCCGATCACACGGTCGATGACGCCGAGGCCGAGCAGGTCCGTCGCCGTCAGCTTGAGCGCTTCGGCCGCCTCGGGCCCGTGTTCGCTGCTCCGCCACAGGATCGAGGCGCAGCCTTCGGGGGAAATCACCGAATAGATCGCATGCTCCAGCATCAGCACGCGGTCCGCGGAGGCCAGCGCCACCGCCCCGCCGGAGCCGCCCTCGCCGATGACGGATGCGATGAAGGGAACCCGCAATTCGAGGCCGATCTCGATGCAGCGCGCAATCGCTTCCGCCTGGCCGCGCTCCTCCGCCTCGACGCCCGGATAGGCCCCGGGCGTGTCCACGAAGGTCAGCACCGGGATATCGAACCGGTCGGCAAGCCGCATCAGGCGCTGCGCCTTGCGGTAGCCTTCGGGATGCGCCATGCCGAAATTGTGCCGGCGGCGGGATTCGAGGTCGGCGCCCTTCTCCTGTCCCAGCACGAGGACGGACCGGCCGCGAAACCGTCCGATGCCGCCGACGACGGCCGCATCGTCGCGAAACGCCCGGTCGCCCGAGAGCGGCAGGAACCCCTCGATCAGCCCTTCCACGAAATGCGTCAGCCGCGGCCGCCCCGGATGGCGCGCCACCTGCACCCGCTGCCAGGGCGACAGCTTCGAATAGGTCTGGACCAGGAGTTTTTCGGCCTTGGAACGCAGCTCCGCGATTTCCTCGGCGATATTGATGTCGTCGTTTCCGGTCAGTTGGTTCAACTCGTCGATCTTGGCTTCGAGCTCAAGGACCGGGCGTTCGAACTCCAGGGGCACCAGCATCAGGAGTCATTCCTCGCTGCCAGCGGATGATGGTTGAAGACCGCACGACGCAACTGGTCGTCCACGACATGGGTATAGATCTGCGTCGTCGCGATGTCGGCGTGGCCGAGCAATTGCTGGAGGCTGCGCAGGTCGGCCCCGCCCTGCAGCAGGTGCGACGCGAAGGCATGGCGCATGACATGCGGGGATACCCGGCGCCGGTCCAGTCCCGCGCGAACCGCCAGCCCGTCCAGCAGCTGGCCGATGCGCCGCCGCGTCAGATGGCCCTCCTTGCTGGCGGACGGGAACAGCCAGCGCGACTGCCGGCTCCCGCCGACATAATGCGGGCGGACCTTGGTCCAGGCATCGATGGCGGCGCGCGCCGGGCGGCCCAGGGGCACGACCCGTTCGCGCCCGCCCTTGCCCCGCACGGTCAGCCAGACGCGTCCGGGCGGCACATCCGACAGGGCGAGGCCGACAAGTTCCGACACGCGCAGGCCCGCGCCGTAGAGCAGCTCCACGATGCAATAGAGCCTGAGTTGCGCAGGGCCGTCCTGGCTCTCGATGGCTTCGATCAGCCTGCCCACCTCCTCGACTCCGAGATGGCGCGGCAACGGCCGGCCGGTCCTGGGCGCATCGAGCCGGTCGGCCGGATTGTCCTCCCGGTAACCCTCCGCCGCGCAGAACAGGAAAAACTGGCGCAGCGCCGAGCGCCGCCGCGAAACCGTCCGGGGCGACAGTCCCGTTTTCAGCAGATTGGCAAGATAGCGGCGCAGGTCCGCTTCCCCGGCCTCTTCCAGGCCGGTGCCGAGCGACGCTTCCGCGTCTTCGAGGTCGCGGCGATATGCGGCAACGGTGTTGGCCGCCGCTCCCCGTTCGACCACCAGCGCCTCGAGGAAGGCGTTGAGAGCGCTGATGCTCACAGCGCCGCGGCCTCGACAAGGCACTCGAACGCATAGGCCCGCGCCTCCGCCGCCAGTCCTACGGCCGCGAGTGCCCGGACCACGGCAACGGCGGTCGGCATGTCGCCCCGGGCCCGGCCGCCTGACGCGATGACGGCGTAAAGAACGGCCTCGCCGATCCGCCCGCCCTTGCCTGCCGCGTCGAGCCCCCGCCAGACGACCGGAGCCGGGAATTCACCGGCTACGCGCTGGAGGTCCGTCAGCAGGATCGTCCAGTCCTGCTGGCGGACCGGCTCGCCTACCGCTTCCATCAGCGCGAACAGCATGGCGGCGCGCGAATAGGGAGGTTCATCGCCGCCTGCTTCGAGCCAGCGCTGCAATCCGTCCTCGGCCCAGGACATTCTGTCCCCGGTATCGGCAAGCTTCATCGGCGCCCAGGCAAGCATCGCGCGATTGTTGTCCGTTTCGCTCTCGGCGCCTCGCTCCACTGCGGCAACATACCACCGCTCCGCAATGTCGAAGCGGCCCACCGCGAGCGCGGCAAATACGGCGATCGAGGTATGCGGCGCCAGTTCCGGCGATGGAACGATATCGGCCGCGAGTTCGATGGTCGCGCCCGCCACGGGCACCAGCAGCCCCGCTGCAAGCGCGTCCTGCCAGAGCGGCGCCAACGCCTGCATCCTCTGCTGCGGGTCCGTCGCCGCCATCGCCGCCTGCGCGAGCCGGGCGCGGGAGTTTTCGGTTTCGGCGCCGCGGAGATACGAGGCCAGCAGCGCCCTGGGCTCCAGGAGGCCGTCCCTGGCGGCCTGTTCGGCTTCCGCCTCCGTCTGGGCCAGCCTCGCCCGCAGGCGTGCCGCTGCCGGGTCGCTGCGCAGCTTCCAGACTTCCGGCGGCGCCTCGCCGAGCCATGACAGCATTGCCACATTGAGCGCGGTAACCGGGCCGTCATCCGGTAATGGCGGCGCGTTCTCCCTGGCCGCGGCCAGCGCGCGCAGCATCAGTCCATCGAACAACGGGTCTCCGCCTGCATCGATCTCGCGAAGGATGTCGAGGATTAGGTGCGCGCGGTCCGCCTCCCCGGCCCTGGCGGCGCAGAATGCCGCTGCGCGCTGCACATAGGCCGAAGGCGCGCGCACCATCTCCGCATTCGCCGCTTCGCAGGCTGCCTCGAGATCGCCCGACGCCAGGGCGGGATCGACAGCCGCGGAGCCGGCCGAAGGGGGTGGCGTCTCGAGCCCCGCCGCCTCGGCAAGCAACGCCGCTTCCCGGTCACGGCCGAGAGTCTGGAACAGCCGGACCCGCAAGGGCGCCAGCCGCGGCCCCTCGCCCTCGGGCGGTGCCGCGCCGGCCGCCAGAACCCGGAACAGCACATCCCTGAGCGAAGGCGAAGCGACGGCCTGCGGCAAGCCCTCGAGCAGCCGGGCAACCGCCACCCTCGAACTGCCCCGCCAGAGCGGCAGACCGAATCCGCCCTCGAAACCCGGCAGCCCGGCCGAATCGGGATCGCTCGGTTTGGCCAGCGCAACCAGGACCGTCGGCCCCTGCGCGGCCTGTGTTTCCTGCTGCTGCAATTGTGCTGCCGGTTCCTCTTTCGTTTCGGCTGCGCGTGGAAGGTCAGCCGGAATGAGCCGGATCGGCGCGCGCCTGTCCTCGGCTGCGGCGGTTGCGGCCATGAAACCGGCGGCGAGCCCGCAGACCAGCGCCCTAGCGAGGGAAACGGTCATCCGGCAACACCTTCTCCACCGTCGTTTCCGGCGGGAGCGAGTCCACGAGTCCGAAATAGAGCAGCGCCGCCACGACCGCCGCGCCCACAAACCCGAACAGCAGGTTCAGGAACAGTCTCCGAGCGTCCATAACCCTTCCTCGCTTTCGCCTCCGGGGTGGCGGTCCGGCGCTCATTCCCGATAATGCGATTCTAGCGAAAACCGTTCAAAGGCGCGAATGCGGCAAAAGCAAGGCTTTGCTTTCCGCCGCAAGCGCCCATATCCCGGGAATGCCGTCCATGAGTCTGACCAGAACCGTCGCACTGATCGGCATGATGGGCGCCGGCAAGACCAAGGTCGGCCGGCTGCTGGCCCAACGCCAGGGCCTCGCCTTCATCGATGCCGACAACGAAATCCAGGAGGGGGCCGGCTGCTCCATCGAGGATATTTTCGAAACGCAGGGCGAGGCCGCCTTTCGCGAAGGCGAGCGCAAGGTGATCGCCCGGCTGCTGAGCGGCCCGGCGCATGTGCTGGCCACCGGCGGCGGCGCCTTCCAGAACCCCTCCACGCGCGCTGTCATCGCGGAGAACGCGGTTTCGGTCTGGCTGAAGGCGGATTTCGACGTGCTCTGGGAGCGCGTGTCCCGGCGCTCCAACCGCCCGATGCTCAAGACTGCGGACCCGCAGCGCACCCTTGCCGAACTCATCGAGCAACGCTACCCGGTTTACGGGCTCGCCGAGCTCACCGTGATGAGCCAGGCGGGTCCGGCCGAGGAGACCGTTGCGCTCGTGGAGGACGCATTGCGCGGCGCAGGCTATCTGGCCGACGGGCGCGCGGAGAGCAGCCGATGAATCCGCTACGGAAGATCCAGGTCGACCTCGGCGAGCGCAGCTACGACATTCTGGCCGGACCCGGGCTGATGGAGCGCGCGGGCGACTGGCTGCTGCCGGTGCTCAAGCGCCGCCGCGTCGCGGTCGTCACGGACGGGAATGTCGCCGCGCATCATCTTCCGCGGCTGGCGGCCGGCCTTGACGCCGCGGGCATCGCGTTTGCGCCCGTCGTGCTGCCGCCCGGCGAGGCGACAAAGTCCTTCCGCCACCTGGAAGACCTGTTGAACCGGCTGCTGGATGCAGGGCTCGACCGGGGCGGCTGCATCCTGGCGCTCGGCGGCGGCGTGGTGGGAGACCTTGCAGGCTTCGCGGCCGCGATCCTGTTGCGCGGCATAGACTATGTGCAGATTCCCACGACCCTGCTTGCCCAGGTGGACAGCGCCGTCGGCGGCAAGACGGCCATCGACACGCCGCAGGGCAAGAATCTGGTCGGAGCCTTCCACCAGCCGCGCCTCGTGCTCGCGGATACGACCTCGCTCGCCACCCTGCCCGACCGTGAACTCCGGGCCGGCTATGCGGAAGTCGCGAAATACGGCCTGATCGACCGGCCGGACTTCTTCCGCTGGCTGGAGGAGAACGGCGCGCGGGTGCTGGCGCGCGAAGACGACGCACTCGCCCACGCCATCGCCGCAAGCTGCGAGGCGAAGGCCGATGTCGTGGCCGCGGACGAGCGCGAGGCCGGACGCCGCGCCCTGCTCAATCTGGGCCATACTTTCGGGCATGCCTTCGAGGCGGAGGCCGGTTTCGGCGATGCGCTGCTGCATGGCGAGGCGGTTTCGCTGGGCATGGCGCTCGCCTTCCGGATGTCCGTGCGGCTGGGGCTCTGCCCGGCGGAGGACCTTGCCCGTATGCGGGCGCATCTCGCCGGTGCGGACCTGCCCGTGGACCCGCCGGGCGCCAATGCCTCGCAGGCGCGCCGGGACGCACTGGTCGAGCGGATGCGCCGCGACAAGAAGGCGGAAGCCGGCCGCATCGTTCTGGTGCTGGCCCGCGGCATCGGCCGCGCCTTCGTCCACCGCGATGTGGAGGAAGAGAAACTTGCCGCCCTGCTCGACGAGGCGCTGGCGGCATGACGCTGGAATTCTGGATCATCGTCGGCGCCATACTGGCGCTGCTGGTGCTCTCGGCGTTCTTCTCCGGGTCCGAGACGGCGCTGACGGCCGTCAGCAGCGCGCGCATGCACCACCGTGCACGGCGGGGCGATGCCGGAGCCGCCGCCGTGCGCCGGCTTCGCGCCGACCGGGAAGGGCTGATTGCGGCAATCCTGCTCGGCAACAACCTGGTCAACATTCTCGCAGCGTCGCTTGCGACAAGCCTCCTGATCGGCCTGTTCGGAGAAGCCGGGGTCGCCTATGCGACCGCAGCGATGACGCTGCTGATCCTGGTCTTCGCCGAGGTGCTGCCCAAGACCTACGCCTTCAACCGCGCCGACCAGGTGGCGCCCGCAGTCGCGCCGTGGATCGCCCTTCTGGTCCGGGTGGCCGGGCCGCCGGCGCGTGCGATCCAGTGGGTCGTGCGCAGTGTCCTGCGCCTGTTCGGCATTGCGGAGACGCCGGTGGCCGGGTCCGAGGAGCATGAGGAGGAGCTCCGGGGCGCAATCGAGCTGCACCGCGGCGAGGGCGAGGAAATCCGCGACGAACGGCGGATGCTGCGCAGCGTGCTGGACCTCGGCGATGTTTCCGTCGGCGAAGTGATGACGCACCGGAGCAACATGACGATCGTGGACCTCTCGCTTCCGCCGGAGGAGGTCGTGGCCCAGGTGCTGGCCAGCCCCTATACGCGCCTGCCGCTCTGGCGCGACGACCCGGACAACATCGTCGGCGTGCTGCACGCCAAGGCCGTCCTGCGGGCCCTGCACGAAACGGGTGCGGCGGGCCTCGATGCGGCCGCGCTTGCGGCGAAGCCCTGGTTCATCCCGGAGCAGACCACCCTGCTCGACCAGCTGCACGCCTTCCGGCGCCGGCGGGAGCATTTCGCCCTCGTCGTGGACGAATACGGCGCGCTGATGGGGCTGGTGACGCTGGAGGACATCCTGGAGGAGATCGTCGGCGACATCGCGGACGAGCACGATGTCGCGGTGCCGGGCGTACGCGCCCAGCCCGACGGCTCCTATATCTGCAGCGGCGGGGTGACCATCCGGGACCTCAACCGCGAGTTCGAGTGGACCTTGCCGGACCAGGACGCCACGACTCTCGCCGGCCTGCTGCTGCGCGAGTCGCGGCGCATTCCCACGCCCGGCCAGGCCTTCGACGTCCACGGCTTCCGCTTCGAGGTGCTGCGCCGCAACCGCCAGCAGATTGCGACCATCCGCATCACGCCGCCCCGGCGGTGACGACAGGGCGGCGGCGGGGGCTATAATCTCTCCGACTTCGAGGGAGGGCCCCCATGGCCGAGCGCGAATACTGCACCGTCGAGCGCGACGGGCGCCTGCTGATCGTCACCCTGAACCGCCCCGAGCGCTACAACGCGCTGCACTGGCCGGCGCATTTCGAGCTTGCGGAGGTCTGGGACGAGTTCGACGCCGACCCCGAGCTCTGGGTGGCCATCGTCACCGGCGCCGGCGACAAGGCGTTCTGCGCCGGCAACGACCTGCGCTTCCAGGCCGAGGGCAATGTGCGCAAGCGCTGCCCGACCGGCTTTGCCGGCCTCACCGACCGCTACGACCTCAACAAGCCCGTCATCGCCGCCGTCAACGGCTTCGCGATGGGTGGCGGCTTCGAGACCGCGCTCGCCTGCGACCTGATTATTGCGGCCGAAAACGCGGTCTTCGCCCTGCCGGAGCCGCGCGTCGGCCTCATGGCGGGCGCCGGCGGCGTCCACCGCCTGCCCCGGATCATCGGCCAGAAGCGGGCGCTCGGCATGATCCTGACCGGGCGGCGCGTCGGCGCGGAGGAAGGCAGGGAGCTCGGCTTCGTCAACGAGGTCGTGCCCGAAGGCGAGGCCGTGGCGGGCGCCCGGCGCTGGGCCGAACAGATCCTGGAATGCGCGCCGATCTCGATTCGCGCTTCCAAGGAGGCGGTCTATGCCGGCATGAACGAGGCAACCCTGCAGACGGCCATTGCGCGCACCTATGAGGAGCAGCATGTGCTGATCGGCAGCGCCGATTATATCGAGGGCCCGAAGGCGTTCGCCGAAAAGCGCCCGCCCGTCTGGCGGAACGAGTGATGGAGCCGCAAACCTGGCTCGACGGGGTCTGGCACGCCGGCAACCCGCCGGTATTCGGGCCGATGACGCACGGGGCCTGGATGGCTTCGGTCGCCTTCGACGGCGCGCGTGCCTTCGAGGGCGTCATGCCGGACCTTGACCGCCACGCCCGGCGCGCCATCGACTCAGCGCGCGCGCTCGGCCTCGCCCCGAAGATCGAGGCCGGGGAGATCGCCAGGCTCGCCGTCGAGGGCGTGCGGCGCTTCCCGGAGGGGACGGAGCTCTATATCCGCCCGCTGTTCTGGGCCGATGACGGTTTCGTGGAGCCGGAGGCGGACTCGACGCGCTTCATGCTCACTCTGTTCGAATTGCCGCTGCCCGCGCCCGACGAGACCGTAACCGCGGCCGTTGCCGAAGAACGCCGGCCGCGCCCCTCCATGGCGCCGACGGACGCCAAGGCGTCGTGCCTCTATCCGAACGTGCAGCGGATGATCCGCAAGGCGCGGCAGCGCGGCTTCTCGACCGCCGTGGTGCTCGACCCCGACGACAAGGTGGCCGAATTCGCGACCGCCAACCTGTTCATGGTCCGCGACGGCAAGGTCGCCACGCCCGCCGACAACGGCACCTTCCTCAACGGCATCACCCGCCAGCGGATGATCGGGCTGTTGCGCAAGGACGGCCACGAGGTCGCCGAACGGACCGTCGAACTGGACGAGCTGATGGAGGCCGATGAGGTCTTCGCGACCGGCAATGCGCCGAAGGTGGTCCCCGCAAGCCGTATCGAGGACCGCGACTACCAGCCCGGACCGGTCGCGCGGCGGGCCCGGGAGCTCTACCGGGCGTTCGCCCATGCGCACGGGAAGCCGGAGGATTTCGGCCTCTAGACGAAGACCTTCCCCGCCGGGGGCGACGAAGACGCCGGAAGGAGACGGCGATGAAGATCGCGGAAGTCGAGGCCGTCGCGCTTGCCGTTCCGATGAAGACGCCGATCGCGGCTCCGATCAGTATGCCGCGGGCCGGTGAGGTTGCCGGGGTCGTTTTCCGGGAATACCGCTCGGTCATCGTCCGTATCCGCACGGACAACGGCATTGAGGGCGTCGGCGAGTGCATGACGCGGCTGTCGGGGACGGCGCTCAGGGATATCGTCAGCTATGTCGCCCCGCTGCTGGTCGGCAAGGACCCGCGCGACGTCGAATATCTCTGGGACCTGCTCTGGTCCGTGATGATGAACCGGGGCCACCAGAAGGGGTTCTACCTGGAGGCCATGGCGGGCATCGACACGGCGCTCTGGGACATCTGGGGCAAGTCGGCAGGGGTCCCGGTATGGCGGCTGCTCGGCGGCAGGACCAATCCGAAGCTCTGGGCCTACGCCTCGTCGCTCAGGCTGCGCGACATCGGCATCCTCCGCGAGGAGATCGACGCGCACAAGGACAGCGGCTTCAACGCCATGAAGATCAAGATCGGCAGGGACCCGATGGACTGGCGGCGCGAAATCCGCACCGTCGAGCAGATCAGGGACCATGCCGGCGACGGCATCACGCTCATGGCGGACGCGAATTGCGGCTACGGGCACGACCGCAAGACCGCGCTCCAGGTAGGCCAGGCGCTCGAAGCCCTTGGCCTCTACTGGTTCGAGGAGCCGCTGGCGCCGGACGACATCGACGGCTACGCCTTCCTGCGGGAAAGGCTCGGCATCCGCATCGCGACCGGGGAAGCGGACTTCAACCGCTTCAGCTTCGCCCGCTTCTTCAGGCGCGACGCCATAGACATCGTGCAGCACGACGCGGCGAGGGCCGGCGGCATCACCGAGGCGCGGAAGATCGCCGACATGGCGTCCGCCTTCCGGGTGCTGTACGCCCCGCATACCGGCAGCTCATCCAACATCATCATGACGGTGTCGCTGCATCTCGCGACATACGCGCCCAATTTCCTGATCTACGAATACATGCAGAGCGACTGGAACCGCGACGAGCCCAACCCGCTGCGCTCGGAGTTGTGCGACCTGCCCATCAGGTCCTTCGAGGACGGCTGTCTGGAGATGGAGGACCGCCCGGGCCTCGGTATTACCCTCAATGAGGAAGTCGTCGAGAAATACCGCCTGCCCTGATGCGGGAGCACTGCGTCGACGATAGCGCCGGACCTCACCACCAGCGTTTCCATACCGGCGGGCCTCCTCGACTCCTGCCCTCGGCATGTGTCAGACTCTGTCGTTCAAATGCTTCCGGGGCTCCCGGATCGTGCCGGGTGTATCAGAACAATCTTCGTCCAGCCCCAACATGCAGAGGGATGACGAATGGCCGAAGACCCCACCACCGAGCAACGCCTCGATCGCATTGAGGAAGCGATGGTGTACTTCAATCGCCGCCAGAATGAGGATCTTGCCCTGTCGCAGGAGATGAGGCTGGACTTCCTGCAGGAGTTCAAGGCGGTCCGGAAGGCGATCTACATCATTGCGGCTGCGCTGGTTTTCACCATCGTCGCGATATCGTTCGTATAGCGCGCAACAATGCCCGGAAGCCGCAGAATTCCGCCGGGTCTGTCAGAAACAGTATCCCTTTTCACGGCATCACACCGTGGCGCAGGGTCGGAGCCGGGGCCCCGGTGCGGCGCATTCCGGCGCGGTCGAGCGCCTCGACCAGGCGCGGGCGGGTTTCCGCCGGGTCGATCACGTCGTCGATCTTCATGGCTTCCGCCGCCGGCCAGGCGCCGCAGAGGCGGCCGTATTCCCGCACCAGCCGTTCGTACAGCGCATCGGGGTCGTCGGCCGCCTCAAGCTCCGCCTTGTAGGCCGCCTTTATGCCGCTCTCCAGCGGGATGGCGTTGAAGTCCGCCGTCGGCCAGGCGAGCACCGCCGACTGCTCCGCGCCATAGCCGCCCATTGCCGCGGCCCCGTAGCCGAACGCCTTGTGCAGCACCACCGTCACCAGCGGCGTGTTGGCGAAGGCGAAGCTGCTGGCGACCGCCATGCCGACCCTGAGCGCCCCTTCCCGCTCCGACTTCGGCCCCGTCATCACGCCCGGCGTGTCGGTCAGGAAGACGACCGGCAGGTGGTAGGCCGCGGCGAGGTCGATGAAGCGGCGGAGCTTGTACCCGGCCGCGGCCGTGATCGCGCCGGCCATCACCTTCGGCTGGTTCGCCGCAACCGCCACCGCCCGGCCCTCGAGGCGCGCGAAGCCGGTAATCATCATGCGGGCATAGTCCGGCTTCAGCTCGAAGAAGCTGTCCCGGTCGAAAACCGCCGCAATGGCCTTCTTCATGTCGTAGGGCCGGCGCCGGTTCGCCGGTATGAGGTTCCGCAGCGTCCCCGCCGCATCGTCGGGAGCGGGCGCCGGTTCCGCCCCAGGTGGCCAGGCCCAGGCATTGGCCGGCATGAAGGAGAGGTAGCGCTTGAGTTGCCGGATCGCATCGGCCTCGTCCTCGGCGGCGTTGTCGGCCACGCCCGAGACCCGGCAATGGACCTCCCAGCCGCCGAGTTCCTCCTTGGAGACGCGCTCGCCGGTGCCCATGGCGACGAGCGGCGGGCCGCCGGCCGCCAGCATGCCCTCCCCCTTCACCATGACGATGAACTCCATCATGGAAGCCAGGAGGGAGCTGTCCCCGGCCGTCGGGCCCAGCACCGCCGCGATCGTCGGCGCCGTGCCGGAGAGGCGCGCCACATCCATGAAATGGTGCATCGGCGCGAGCCCCTCGCCTATATATTCGTCCGTGCGCGCCCCCGCGCCGTCGAACAGCCAGACCAGCGGCACCCGGTCGCGCAGGGCCAGTTCGATCATCCGGTGTTTCTTGGCGAAGTTCACCAGCCCGAGCGAGCCGCCCAGCACGGTGAAGTCCTCGGCGACCACGCCGGCAATGCGTCCCTCGATCCGCCCGAAGCCGGTCACGACCCCGTCGGCGGGCGTGTGCTTGTCCTTGACCGGCGTCACGCGCGTCGGCGCATGCGTCGCAAGCCCGCCGATCTCGGTGAAGCTGCCGGAGTCCATGAGCATCGCGACCCGTTCGCGCGCCGTCTGCTTGCCGGCCCGGCGCTGGCGGGCGACCTTCGCCTCGCCGCCATGTCCTTCGGCCACGGCGCGGCGGCGCGCAAGTTCCTCCAGCGGGTCGCTCATCCCTGCAATCCTTTGACAGGCCGTGCAGCAACAGCCGGGCGCGAGACGGCTACCGGGCTCAGACGACGCCCCTCAGCTTGAGCTTGAGGCCGACCACCGCATAGCGGTCGAGGCCGGTGATCTCGGCGATCTCGGAGAACGGCAGGCGCGTTTCGTTGAGCAGCACCGTCGCATGCTGGACGGGCTCCAGCCGCCGCCGGCTCCGCCACACGAAGCCCTGTCCCGCGCGCCTGGCAGGCGGCTCTTCCTCTCGATCCAGCCCCCTTCGGAGCGCATCCTCCCAGGCGGCCCGGAAACGGGCGCGGTCCTCATCCGCCCGCCTCTCGCTCTCCCGGAAGGCATGGGCCCGCGCCGCCGCGCGCGCCCTCCGCATCCGCTCGAACGGGCTTTCCTCGCACACCGGTTCCGGTTGGCCGCCCCCGCGGGCCGCTTCGGCAAGCGACATGCCGTGGCGCGCCGCCAGCCGCTTGGCCGCCGCCAGCGCCGCCTCGCGCTCGCCGTCATAGGAACTGCCGGCCGCCAGCGCCAGCAGGCTCCTGAAACGCGTCCGCTCCGCCTCTGCAAACCCGGTCTGGATCGAACCTCTCCCAAGGCGCGAAAGCGCAAGCCTACAATCCCGGCGCTGCGATGTTAAACCGGGAATCCGCGGCTATGGGATGCGGCGGATGGCGGTATGCTGGCGCAAAAGGGAGGAAAGCGTCATGGCGGACGACACATTCGGCTTCATCGGCCTGGGAAACATGGGCGGCCCGATGGCGCGCCATGCCGCCGCGACCGGGCGGGAGACGGTCGTCCATGACATTGCCGGCACCGCGGACCGGGCGCCGCAGGGCGCGGCCACGGCGCAGTCCAACGGCGAGGTCGCGCGCCGGGCCGGCATCGTCGCGCTTTCGCTGCCGACGGTCGCCGCCAACCGCGAGGTCGTGCTGGAAATCGCCGCAGCCGGACACAAGGGACAGATCGTGGTCGACACCTGCACCATCGGCCCGGCCGCCGCGCGCGAGAACGCCCGCATCCTTGCCGAGGCGGGCATTGCCTATCTCGACAGTCCTGTCTCGGGCATGAAATTCCGCGCCGAGGAAGGCACGCTTGCCAGCATGGCGTCCGGCCCCGAAGACGTTCTTGAGCGGGCGCGCCCGATGGTAGAGGCGTGGTCCAGGACGGTCTTCCATGTCGGGCAGGAGCCGGGGCTCGGCCAGACGATGAAGCTCGTCAACAACGCCCTCAACATCTCGGGTCTCGTCGCCTCCACGGAAGCGGTGGCCTATGGCGAGCGCGCGGGCCTCGATATCGCGACCATGCTGGCGGTCATCAACGCGAGCACCGGCCAGAACTTCACGACCCTGCATGCCTTCCCGAAGCATGTCGCGACGGGCGAGTTCAGCGGATCGGGAGCCGAGGCCCATCTCGTCAAGAAAGACCTCGGGCTGTTCGTCGAAAGCGCCGGCGCGGACGCAGCACCCTGCCCGACGATATTCCGCGCCTATGACACCGTCGCCGCCTTTGCGGATTCCGACCCGGCCCAGGACATGATCCGCATCTATCCCTTCGTGCGCGACGGGACTTCCTGACCCCATGCGCATTTTTGTGGCGCGGACCGTGCCCGTTCGCGGGTAAAGTCAGGCGTTTCCCGTTCCGGCCGGCCCCGCAATGCTCAACGATCCCGTCAAGCGCAACGTGCTGCTGCTTGCCGTCTGCCAGGCGCTCTACATCTCCGCCACGACGCTGATGATCGTGACGGTGCCGCTGGTCGGCAAGACGCTGGCGGACGATGCCGGGTGGGCGACCGCGCCGCTCTTCTTCCATCACGCCGGCGTCATGAGCGCTTCGATTCCGGCCTCGCTGCTGATGCGCCGGATCGGGCGCCGCGCGGGTTTCATGCTCGGGACGGTGATCGGGTGCGCAGGGGCGCTGATCGCCGTCCAGGCGATCTACGACATGAGTTATTGGGGCTTCTGCCTCGGCGTGGCCATAATCGGCTGGTTCAACGGTTTCGCGATCTTCTACCGGTTCGCCGCCGCTGACATCGCAACGCCGGAGTTCCGGCCCAAGGCGATTTCGCTGGTGCTGGCAGGCGGGCTGCTGGCGGCCGTCATCGGGCCGGAACTGGCAAAGCACACGCTCGACTGGCTGGCGCCGGTCTTCTACGCCGGCAGCTATCTCTCGCTGGTCGGGCTCTATGTCCTTTCCTTCTGCCTTCTCGCATTCGTGAAAATTCCGCGGATGAGCGCGGAAGACCGCCGCGACACGGGCCGCCCCCTGCTCGAAATCCTGCGCCAGCCCGCCTGTATCGTCGCCATTCTGGCGTCGGCGGCCGCCTACTCCACCATGTCGCTGGTGATGAGCCCGACGCCGCTGGCGATGGAAGCCTGCGGCTTCGACACGGACGACACCTTCACCGTCATGCAGGCGCATGTCGTCGGCATGTATCTGCCCGCCTTCTTCACCGGCCATCTGGTGTCCCGTTTCGGGGCGCGTCCGGTCATCCTGGCGGGCATTGCGATGATCGCCGTGTGCGCCGCCGTCAACCTGACCGGCATCACGCTCATGCATTTTGCCGTCGCGCTCTTCCTGAACGGCGTCGGCTGGAACTTCATGTTCGTCGGAGGCTCGGCGCTGCTCACCGAAGTGCACACGCCTGCCGAGCGGGCCAAGGTGCAGGGAATCCACGATTTCACCGTCTTCGGCTCGATCGCCGTCTCGGCGCTGTTCTCCGGCCGCATCCTGGAGGATCTCGGCTGGGACTGGATCAATATCGGCATCCTGCCGATGATCGCCGTATCGCTGCTCGCGACCCTGATACTCGCCGGCTCCCGCCGCCGCCGGGCAGCCTGAGCACCCGGCCCCGTTCCGGCGCTCCCGCCGGGAGGTGGTTCATGCCACATATTCACTTTTTATTCCATTCAGGGCTTGACAAGAGAGAAAATATACCGATATAAGGCCCGGAGAAGCGATCTCCGGAGCCGCTTTTCCGGCGCCGCGCGGCCGGGCGGTGCAATTTTTGAAAACCCCTGTGAAACGCACGGGAGGGGTGCGTCTTCTGCCTCGCGCGCGCAATCAGGCGCGCGAACCGCGCCGGCGCCGACACGCGCCCGCGCCTGCGCGCGATACGCGCGAAACAGGGACCCGCTTGCCGGACGAGCCGGCGGCGGCGCCAACGCCGCCATCTGCAATGGTCGCCGCGTTCGGCGCGGCGGCGGGACGAACAGAACGGAGTGGAACGAAACGGGATGAGAGAACGACATGCAGGATACCTCCTGTCCGCCGCGCCGGAGATGCGGAACATGACATTCCATGACATTCACGGTGGAGAGGACGGTCCCGCCGCCTTGCGCGGACGGGCGCGCGAGCGCGGGCGGGCGCGCATCATGCGCGGGCGGGGGACGCTCCTCCGGCAACGGGGGCGTCCGGGACCATGGCTCGACCAAGGAGGCTGCGATGCCTTGCGAACGACCGGAGCGGAGACCGGCCCCATGACAAAACATGACATTTCCGCAGGGGGGCATGACAAAACATGACATCTCATGACACTCCGCAGGGCCGTATGGATGCCCGGAACGAGTCCGGGCACGACGAAGGGGGAGCCAGCGCCGGGGGCGTTCCCGCAGACGCGAGTCCCGCTCATGCGACAAATCGGGGCTTGAGGGACACCCGCCCTTCCCTTACACGCGCCGGCGGCGCTTCCATCCACCCGAGGGGAAAAGGCCCATGTCGCCTGTCCTGATTTTCGTCGTCGTCTGCGGCCTCGCCGCGCTGGTCTATGGCGTTGCCGCGTCGCGGTCGGTGCTCGCGGCGAGCCCCGGAAACGAGCGCATGCAGGAGATCGCGGCGGCGATCCAGGAAGGCGCGCGCGCCTATCTCAACCGCCAGTACCGGGCCATCGCCATCGTCGGCGTCGTCATCTTCGTCGTGCTGCTGCTGCTGCTCGGCGTCTATGAGGCCGTCGGGTTCCTGATCGGCGCGGTGCTCTCGGGCGCCGCCGGCTATATCGGCATGAACGTCTCGGTGAAGGCGAATGTGCGCACGGCCGAGGCGGCGCGGCAGGGCCTCGCCCAGGGGCTGGCGGTCTCCTTCCGCTCGGGCGCGGTGACGGGCATGCTGGTGGCGGGCCTGGCGCTGCTCGGCGTCGGCGTTTACTACGCGATCCTCATTTCCGCCGGCGCGGAGGGGCGCGGGCTGATCGACCCGCTCGTGGCGCTCGGCTTCGGCGCCTCGCTCATCTCCATCTTCGCGCGCCTCGGCGGCGGCATCTTCACCAAGGGCGCGGATGTCGGCGCGGACCTCGTTGGCAAGGTCGAAGCCGGCATTCCCGAGGACGACCCCCGCAACCCCGCCGTGATCGCCGACAATGTGGGCGACAATGTGGGCGACTGCGCCGGCATGGCCGCCGACCTGTTCGAGACCTACGCCGTCACCGTCGTCGCGACCATGGTGCTCGCCTCGATCTTCTTCGCCGCCGACGCCGCGCTCGCGGGCGCCGTCATGTCCTACCCGCTCGCCATCGGCGGCGTGTGCATCCTGGCCTCGATCGTCGGCACCTTCTTCGTGCGCCTCGGCGCCTCGCAGTCGATCATGGGCGCGCTCTACAAGGGCTTCATCGTGGCCGCGATCATCTCGCTGGCCGGCATCCTGGCGATGACGGCATGGACCGTCGGCCTGGGGCCTGTCGGCGAGAGCGGTTTCACGGGAACGCAGCTCTTCGTCTGCGGGGCCATCGGCCTCGTCGTCACGGGGCTCATCATCTGGGTGACGGAATACTACACCGGCACCGAATACCGCCCGGTCCGCTCCGTCGCCCAGGCATCGACCACCGGCCACGGCACCAATGTCATCCAGGGCCTCGCGGTCTCCATGGAAGCCTGCGCGCTCCCCGCCATCATCATCTGCGTCGCGATCATCGCCTGCTACCAGCTTGCCGGCCTGTTCGGCATCGCGATTGCGGTCACGGCCATGCTGGCGCTCGCCGGCATGGTGGTCGCGCTCGACGCCTACGGCCCGGTGACGGACAATGCCGGCGGCATCGCCGAAATGGCGGAGCTCGAAGAGGACGTGCGCGAGACCACCGACCGGCTGGATGCGGTCGGCAACACCACCAAGGCGGTCACCAAGGGCTATGCCATCGGCTCGGCGGGGCTGGGCGCGCTGGTGCTGTTCGCCGCCTATACCGAGGACATCAAGTTCTTCAGCGCTGCGGGGGACACCTACCCCTTCTTCGCCGGCATCGCAGAAGAGGTGACCTTCTCGCTCTCCGACCCCTATGTCGTCATCGGGCTGTTCGTCGGCGGGCTGCTGCCCTTCCTGTTCGGGGCGATGGGGATGATGGCGGTCGGCCGCGCGGGCGGCGCCGTCGTCGAGGAGGTGCGCCGCCAGTTCCGCGAAATCCCCGGCATCATGGAGGGGACGGGCAAGCCGGAATACGGCCCCTGCGTGGACATGCTGACGCGCGCGGCGATCAAGGAGATGATCGTGCCCTCGATGCTGCCGGTGCTCTCGCCCATCGCGCTCTTCCTGCTGATCTGGCTGGTCGCGGGCAAGGCGGCGGCGCTCACTTCCGTCGGCGCCATGCTGCTTGGCGTCATCGTCACCGGCATCTTCGTCGCCATCTCGATGACCGCCGGCGGCGGCGCCTGGGACAACGCCAAGAAATATATCGAGGACGGCCATCACGGCGGCAAGGGCTCGGAGGCGCACAAGGCGGCCGTCACGGGCGACACGGTCGGCGACCCCTACAAGGACACCGCCGGGCCGGCCGTCAACCCGATGATCAAGATCACCAACATCGTCGCGCTCCTGCTGCTCGCCGTGCTCGCCCACTGACCGGGGCGGCCGGCGGGCCCGTGACCGCGGGGAGGAATCCCGGCTAAGCTGGCGGCCGTTCCCCGACGGACCCGTCTTCCATGCAGGCCGATACGGTCGACGACCTCTTTCGCCGTTTCGGCCCGAACTACCGCTGGTATGTGACCGTCGCAGGCCTGATCGGCGGCTTTTCGATGGTGCTGTCGGCCACCATCGTCAATGTCGCCGTGCCGGAGGTCATGGGCGCGTTCGGCGTCGGGCAGGACCAAGCGCAGTGGATGGCGACCGCCTTCCTCGCCACGATGACCGCGAGCCAGCTGCTCAACGCCTGGATCACCGAGGCGTTCGGCCAGAGGCTCGGCTTCGCGCTGACCCTGGCGGTCTTCATGGCAGGCGCCCTGATGAGCGCCACGGCCACCTCGATGGACATGCTCATCCTCGGCCGCGTCCTGCAGGGCGTGGCGGCCGGCATCGTCATGCCGATGACCATGGTGACGATCTTCACCGTGTTCCCGCCGGAGCGCCGGGGCATGGCGATGGGCGTATACGGCGCGGGCATCGTGCTGGCGCCGGCGCTCGGGCCGGCCGTCGGCGGCATCGCCATCGACACGCTGTCCTGGCGGGCGATGTTCCTGCTGCCGCTGCCCTTCTGCGGTCTGGCGCTGCTCGCCGGCATGGTGTTCATGCCGTCCAAGGGGCGCATCGGCAGGCTGCCGCCCTTCGACTGGTTCGGCTTCGCCTTCCTGGGGGCGGCGCTCTTCCTGCTGATGACGGCCGCGGCGTCGGGGCCGAGGGAAGGCTGGCTCTCCGACCATATCCTGCTCTACGCCGTGCTCGGGACCGTTGCGGCGGCGGGCTTCGTCACCATCCAGGTGAGGAGCCGGGCGCCGCTTCTGGACGTCTCGCTGTTCCGCAACCGCGCCTTTACCGCGGCGGTGATCGTCGCCTTCGTGTTCGGGGCGGGGAACTTCGCTTCCGGCTACGTCATCCCCGTCTTCGTCCAGCAGGTCCAGAGCTTCACCGCCACCAAGGCCGGGCTGCTGCTCATGCCCGCCGGTCTGCTCCTCGTCTTTGCACTGCCTTTGACCGGACGCGCGGCCGACCGCCTGCCGGACCATATCCCGATCCTGGCGGGCCTCGGTTTCTTTGCGTTCGGCACCTTCCTGATGGCCTCGGCCGACGCCAATACCGGCTTCTGGGCCTTCGCCGTCTTCACCATGATCAGCCGGGTCGGCATGTCTTTCATCATGCCGGCGCTCTCCGCGTCCGCCCTTCGAGCGCTCCCCAACGAGAAGCTGGCCCAAGGGTCCGGCGCGATGAACTTCATCCGCCAGCTCGGCGGCGCTTCCGGCACCAACCTGATCGTGGTCTGGCTGCAACTCCGGACACACTGGCACGCGGAATCGCTTGCCTCCACCCAGACCGCGGCCAATACGGCGAGCCGGGGATTCCTCGAGACCGTCGCCGACCGCCTCGGCATCGCCGGCCTGCCCGACGCCGAACGGATCGGCGCGGCGCTCGACTATCTGGGCCAGGTCGTCCACGCCCAGGCGCTCGCCTTCGGCTTCCGGGACTGCTTCCTCGCGCTCGGAATCGTCTTCGTGCTGGCGATGCTGCCGGCGCTCAATCTGGCGCGCCTCCCGCGCAGGGAGTAGGCTGGCGTCCGCGGCCGCTTGCTGGAATCGGTAGACAGACCGGACTTAAAATCCGTGGGGAGCAATCCCGTGAGGGTTCGAGTCCCTCAGCGGCCACCAGCCCTTGCTGCGGCTCACGGGTAGAAGACGATCAGCCCCTCTCCCACCATGGCCGGGCGGTCGGTTCCCTCGATCTCGATGGTGTTGTCCACCACGCAGCGCACGCCGCCGCCCTTCACGGCCTCCGTGGAGGCGAGGCTCTGGCGCAGGCGGACCCTGGAGCCCGCCGGCACCGTGTTGGTGAAGCGCACCCGGTTGAGGCCGTAGTTGATCGCCCGGCTGGCGCCCGGCACCGAGAACACCATCAGGCCGGCGGTCAGCGAGAGCGTGAGGAAGCCGTGGGCGATGGTCTTGCCGCCTGGCATGTCCGTCTTGGCGCGCTCCGTGTCGAGATGGATCCACTGGCGGTCTTCGGTCGCCTCCGCGAAGCCGTCGATCCGGCCCTGGTCTACGGCGATCCAGTCGCTGACCCCGAGTTCCCTGCCGACCCAGCCTTCAAGCTCGGCGAGCGTTGCGATCTTCACCACGAGCGCGGCCCTCCTCTCGAAACCGGGGGGACCCTAGCCGATACGCCGTCAGTTGGACAGTTCGGCCAGGATTCGCGGCCAGTGCCCGTCGGCGGACGCGATATGGCCCGGAATGTCCTTCTCCCAGTTCTTCTGCACCGACTTCGAGTAGTTCAGGTAGAGCCTGCCGTCCACGACCTTCCACGCCTTCGGGTCGATGGGCGCGGTGTAGCCCTGCGAGACGGCCCAGGCGCAATAGCCGCCATATTGCGGCGCATAACGCTCCGGGGCGGCCTCGAAGGTGTCGCGGTTGGCCGCGCTGGCGAAGCGCCACTTGGCGCCGTTCCATTCCACCTCGTGGCGCGACTTGCCCTTCACCGGCTCTCCGGCCTCGAAATAGGCGACCGGGTCGTAGCCGTGGATGGCGGCGCCGCTGCGCTGGAACACGGGCTCCTTCGCCGCCGCGAAGCCGGCGAACAGCACGAGCAGGGAAGTTGCGGCAAGGCTTGTGAAGAGGGTTCGCATCGGACGGTCCTCCGGATGTGTTTCCTGCCGGGAAAGATCGGCCCCGCACCCGGCATCGGCCAATCACGATACGGTGAACGGCTCCTTGACGAAATGGAACTCCACCGTGTCCGACAGGTCTTTCAGCTCGCGCGTCCGGCCCGTGCGGCGGTAGCCGAGCGCCTCGTAGAAGGCATGTGCCTCCAGAAAGCGCGTGTCGGACCAGAGCTCCACGAAGCGGCTGCCGCGCCGCCGGGCGGCCGCTTCCGCCATGGCGACCAGGCGCCGGGCGACGCCCTGCCGGCGCAGATCCGCGAGCACATAGAGCTTGTGCAACTCGGCGCCGGCGGGGTCGGCTGCGGGCGCCCAGCCGCCGCCGGCCGCGATCCGGCCGCCGGCCTCTTCCGCGACCCAGTATTCGCCGCCGAGAGCGTCGAAATGACTCCGCATGGCGCGCAGTTGCGGCTCCTCGGCATCCACATCGAGGATGCAGCCCTCATAGGCGGACCAGCAGGCGTCGATCAGGCGGATCAGCCCGTCCGCATCGCTGTCCCGCACCGGGCGGATGACGGCGCTCACAGCAGCACCGCGGCGGCGAGGCCCAGGAAGGCGAAGAAACCGACCACGTCCGTGACGGTCGTCAGCACCACCGAAGACGCGATGGCGGGGTCGATCCGCATCCGGTCCAGGGCAAGCGGGATGGCGACGCCGGAGAGGCCCGCGACCAGCAGGTTGACGACCATCGCCGCCGCGATCACCGCGCCCAGTTGCCAGTTTCCAAACCAGGCGAAGGTCAGCGCCGCCGCGATGACGGCGAACAGCATCCCGCTGAAGCCGCCAACCAGCACTTCCTTGACGAGGATGCGCATGGCGTTGGTGGCCGAAAGCTCCCTGGTCGCGAGCGCGCGGACGGCCACGGTAAGCGTCTGCGTGCCGGCATTGCCGCCCATCGAGGCGACGATGGGCATCAGCACGGCCAGCGCGACCAGGGCCTCGATGGCGGCCTCGAACTGCGCGATGACGACGGAGGCGAGCACCGCCGTGCCGAGATTGATGAGCAGCCAGGGAAAGCGCTTCGCCGCCGTGGCCGCCGCGGCATGGTAGAGGTCGTCCTCATAGACGCCGCCCAGTTTCAGGATGTCGTCCTCGTGCTCCTCGTCCATGACATCGACCACGTCGTCGATGGTGAGCACGCCCGCGAGCCGCCCCGATTCATCGACCACCGGCGCCGAAGTCAGGTCCTGCTGGCGGAAGAGGAATGCCGCTTCCTCCTGGTCCATGGCGACCGGCAGCACGACAGGTTCGTCGTCCATGATCTCCGCCAGCCCGACCGGCCGGCGGTTGCGCAGGATGCGCGAGAGCGGAAGGCTTCCGACCGGGCGGTGGCGCGGGTCCACCACGAAGATGTCGAAGAATGCGTCCGGCAGGGAGGCGTCCGCGCGCAGATAGTCGATGGTCTCGCCGACGGTCCAGTAGGCGGGCACGACGACCGTCGCACGCTGCATGAGCCGCCCGACGGTGTCCTCTTCGAAGGTCAGCGCCTGTTCGACCGCCAGCCGGTCCGCCTGCGGCAGGCGCGCCAGAATTTCCCGGCGGGTCTCCTCGTCGAGGTCGGCGACGACTTCCACGGCATCGTCGTCGTCGAGCCGGGCGACGGCCTGCGCAAGCTCCTGCGGCGCCATCTGCTCCACGACTTCGCCGCGCACCGTCTCGTCGAGCTCAGCGAGGATGTCGGGGTCGAGCGCGCCGCGCAGCGCTTCGAGCACGGCGGAGCGCTCGTCCGGTGCTATGCGTTCCAGAAGGTCCGCGACATCGGCGGCGTGGAGGGGAGCGAGCCGGGCGCGGACGGCCTCGGCGTCGCCTGCCTCAAGAACCTGCCGGACCAGGTCCGGCGTCAGCGCCAGAGCCTCGTCGGCCCGGTCATCGGCGCGCGGGACCGTATGGGGCTCAGCCATCGTATCCCTCCGCGCATCCCGGGCTCATGGTGCGGTCGAGAAGACTCGAACTTCCACGGGGTTGCCCCCACAGCGACCTCAACGCTGCGCGTCTACCAATTCCGCCACGACCGCATCTCGGAGACGCGCTAGACTGCCCGTCTCAAGGCGGGGGCGGGATAGCAAATCGCGATGGCGCTTTCAAGGCCGGTGGAATGGCGCATCGACGACCGGCCCGTCGGCTACGAGGCGGCGGTCGCGGCGATGGAGGAACGGGTCCGCGCCATCCGGCAGGACGGGGCGCCGGACCTTGTCTGGCTGCTGGAGCATCCGCCGCTCTACACGGCCGGCACCTCCGCCGACCCCGCGGAACTGCTGGCGCCGGACCGCTTCCCGGTGTTCGGGACGGGGCGCGGCGGGCGCTACACCTATCACGGGCCGGGCCAGCGCATCGCCTACGCCATGCTCGACCTCCAGGCGCGCGGGCTCGGCGTGCGCGACTATGTATGCGGCCTCGAGGACTGGCTGATCCGGACGGTGGCGCGCTTCGGCCTCGTCGGCGAACGGCGGGAGGGGCGCATCGGCGTCTGGGTCCGCCGCGGCAGTACCGAGCGCAAGATCGCGGCGCTCGGGGTGCGGGTGCGCCGGTGGGTCGCGTTCCACGGCATCGCGCTCAATGTCGAGCCGGAACTGGAGCATTTCGACGGCATCGTGCCCTGCGGCATCGGAGGGTTCGAGGTCACCTCGCTCGCGGCCGAGGGCATCACCGCCTCCATGCCCGAGGTCGACTCGGCGCTCCGGGCCGGCTTCGAAGAGGTGTTCGGCTGAGCGCCCGCCGCCGGCTCAGCGCTTCTTCTCCAGCCGGAAGCGCGTGTGGCACTGTTTGCAGGCGTCAGCGAGCCGCCGCGCCGCCTCGCGGGGCGCGTCCGCATTCGCGGCCAGGTCTTCGGCGGCGAGGGCAAGCTTCGCCGCAAGCGCATCGAATGCCGCCCGGTCGGCCGAAATCGCCGGCAGAGCTTCCGAAGGGTGGTGGAAGCTGCCGTCCGGGAACAGCTTCGGGATCTCCGCCGCGTGCCCGGCGATCCGCGCCGCAGCGTTCCGGACCGCGTCCGGCTCGGAACGCCGGACCGCGTCGCGGATGGTCTTCGTCGCGCGGCCGATATCGACCATGGCGTCCATGCGCTGCTTGACGATGCCGGTCGCGCCTCCGTGGGCGGCCAGCAGGAAACCGGCGAGCAGCAGAAGGGCCGTCTTCTTCATCACCGCAGGATCGGCCGATCCCGTTGACGGCGCAAGCGCCAGCGCCTAAAAGGCCGGTCCTTCGGCGGGGTAGCTCAGCGGTAGAGCAGGGGAATCATAATCCCTGGGTCGGGGGTTCAAATCCCTCCCCCGCTACCACCGAGACCGACATTCTGCCTCGCAGGATGTCGGTCGCTCCCTTCGCCCTGCCGCTCCCGGCCCATTCGAGGATGGTGCCGAGGTCGCCATGGAGCGCGGCGTGCAACTCGCCACGTTTCGCGCCGGGGGTCAGCACGATCCGCTCGATCAGCCCCCTTATGGCTTCCGCCGCCTGGTCGCGGTCGCGGGGATCGGCCAGCGCCTCCGCGAGCCGCTCCACCTTGCGGCGGTAGACGCCGGCAATGTTGGGGTGAACGTCCGGGATGTCGACCGGAGCGGCTGACAGCCGTTCGTTGATCTCGTCCTGGCGGGCCTCCAGCTCGCGGAGCCGGTCGGACATACCCCGCACGTAGCCACCCTCCTCAATGGCGTCGAGCATCGACGCGATCTTCTTCTCGATCCCGGCCAGCTCCGCGCGGTCGCTCGCGCCCGACGCGCGGCGCTCGCGGTTGAGCCGGTTGGTCTCCCCGGCATACGCTTTCATCGCTTCGGCGGCGGCCTCGGGCTCCATCAGCTTGTCCTTCAGCCCCGCCAGCACCCGCTCCTCGATCTCGACGCGCCGGATGGTCCGGCTGTTGGCGCACGAGCCCGTCATGACGTGGTCAGAGCAGCCGTAGCGGCCCTGTCCGCGCATGGAATAGGGGCCGCCGCAGACGCCGCATTCGAGCAGCCCGGAGAGCAGGTAACGCGGCCGGTGGGCGGCGTTCATGCGGTTGGCGTGGGCGTTCCGCGTCGCCGCGATGGCGGTGGCGTATTTCTCGGCAAGCTCTCCCTGCCGGGCCTTGGCGTCCTGCCACAGCGCATCGTCGACGATGCGGAGCTCCGGAACCTCGGCGATTATCCATTCCTCGGGCGGGTTGACGCGCGCGACCCGCTTGCCGGTGTCCGGGTTCTTCAGGAAGCGCTGGCGGTTCCACACCAGCCGGCCGATATAGAGCTCGTTGTTGAGCAGCCCGGTGCCGCGCCTGGCGTGGCCGCGCAGGACGGAGTCGCTCCAGAGCCTGCCCTTGGCGCCGGGGATGCCCTCGTCGTTGAGGCGCCGCGCGATGGCGCGCGGGCTGGCGCCGGCGGCGAACTCGCGGAAGATGCGCCGGACGATCTCCGCCTCGGCCTCGTTGATCTCCCGCTCGCCCCGGATGCGCTCGCCGGCCTCGTCGTGCAGCTTCACCACGTCGTAGCCGTAGCAGATGCCGCCGCCCGACTTGCCGGCCTCGACGCGGCCCCGGAGCCCCCGGTGCGTCTTCGCCGCGAGGTCCTTCAGGAAGAGCGCGTTCATGGTCCCCTTGAGGCCGACGTGAAGCTCGTTGATCTCGCCTTCGCCCGCCGCGAGCGTGAAGATCGTCACGCTGGCGAAGCGCAGATGCTTGTAGAGGGTCGCAACATCGGCCTGGTCGCGGCTGATCCGGTCGAGGGCCTCGGCGACGACGATCTCGAACGCGCCCCGCCGCGCGTCCTCCAGAAGCGCCTGGACGCCGGGCCGGAGGATCACGCTGTCTCCCGAGATGGCGGAGTCCCTGTACGTGCCGACGATCTTCCAGCCCTCGCGCTCCGCGTGCTCGCGGCAGACCCGGAACTGGTCCTCGATGGAGGCCGGCCGCTGCTGGTCGGACGAATAGCGGGCGTAAAGCGCACAGCGAAGGGTCATGGTCCCGGTTCTCCTGTCTCTCACCGGCGTCCTCCGCCGACACAGCTGCAATGTGCGCCAATATGGCGCATATGTCTATCGTCAACTCACGCGGGAGACATCGTAATGGCCGAAACAGCCGAGACGAAGCACGAGCGGGTCCACCTGCGCCTCGACGCCAGGAGCAAGCGCAAGCTCGAACGCGCGGCGGCCTACGAGGAAACCACGGTCAGCCGTTTCGTGCTGCACAGCGCCGTAGCCGAGGCCGAGCGGGTGATCGAGGCGCGCGAGCGGATCGTCCTCCCGGCGACGGACTGGGACGCCTTCCACGACGCGCTGCTCAACCCGCCCGCGCCGAACGCGGCGCTGCGCCGCGCCGCGCGCCGTTACCGCGAGCGCATCGGTGGATGAAGCGCCGCTGACGGTCGAGCCGCCCGGCCCGCATCACGACCGCGCGACCTTCTCCTGCGGGGAGCCGTCGCTCGACCGCTACATCCGCCGGCAAGCTTCCCAGGACGCCCGGCGGCGCGTCGCGCGGGTGTTCGTCGCACCGGGCGACCCGTCGGAACGGATCGCCGGCTACTACACGCTGAGCGCGGCAAGCTTCGAGAAGGACAACCTGCCGGCGGACCTCGCCCGGCGGCTGCCGCACTATCCCGTGCCGGCGGCCGTCATCGGGCGGCTGGCCGTCGATCTGTAAGCGGGGCGGCTGAGCCCCCTTCCAGTTGCAGGCGTGATTTGGGCTTCCCCTTCTGTGATTTGAGCAGGAGGTGAGTTTCACAATGTTGGGCTCAGTTGAGACACTCAGGAGCGTAGAAGTGCTTCCGGTTGGAGGCGGTCGTCGTCGCTGGCCGGATGATTTGAAGGGGCGGATTGTGGCGGAGACGCTGGAGCCGGGTGCGACGGTTCGCGAGGTTGCGCGCAGACATGGCGTCCATGCGAACCGGTTGACGGGCTGGCGTCGCCTGGCGCGGGAAGGTCGGCTTGTTTTGCCTGCGGCGGAAGTGGCGTTTGCGCCGCTGGTTGTCCGGGCGGAGGGTAGCGGTGTCGGTGAGGCGAGCGGCGCGCGTCTGGAAGTCGTTATGGACAGGGTTACGGTCCGTCTGGACGCGGCCGTGCCGGCGGGACGGTTGGCGGAGATCGTTTCTGCGCTGAACGCGGCGTCATGATCTTCCCATCGAACCGTGTGCGGATCGTCGTTGCGACGAAGCCCGTGGACTTCAGGAAGCAGCACGACGGCCTTGTTGCGCATGTGAAGAGCGTGTTGCGCAAGGACCCGTTCACGGGAACGGTCTTCCTCTTCAGGGCAAAACGAAGCGACAGGCTGAAGCTCGTCTTCCATGACGGGACCGGGTTGGTGATGGTCTACAAGCGTCTGGAGGATCAGGGCTTCGTGTGGCCTGCGATCCGCGACGGTGTCATGACGCTGAACCATGCACAGTTCGAGGCGCTGTTCTGCGGGCTGGACTGGCGTCGTGTTCGGGCGCTGTCCGTCCGGGCCCCGGCTGAGGCGGAATGACTCAGCGGATCGGGGCCCCCGGCTCCCCGACACTGTGCTATCGAGCGGGCCATGGCAGCGCTTGCGGAGATGGACCTCGACACGCTGACGCCGGAACAGGCCGCGGCTGCGAGGCAGGCGCTTGCGGCTCTGGAGACGCTTCGCACCGAGAACAGGACGCTGACGGAAGAGAAGGTCTGCCTCGCGGGTGAGAATGAGGCGCTGTCGGCGCGCATCCGCCGTCTGGAGCATCTGAACCTTGAACTGGTCCGCCTTGTGTATGGCAAGAGGTCGGAGAAGCTGTCGGCGGACGAGCGCCAGCTGGCGTTCGAGGAGCTGGAGGGCGCGTCTGCGGAGGGGGAAGCACAGGTCGCGGCCGACAATCCGTCGCCGCCGCGCGCACCGAGGAAGCCCCGCCCGGAGCGCAATCCCGGCCATTTGCCGGAGCACCTGGAACGGATCGAGCAGGTGATCGAGCCGGAGAGCACGCTGTGCCCCTGCGGCTGCGGGGAGATGGTGAAGATCGGCGAGGACCGCGCCGAGAGGCTCGACATCGTGCCGGCGCAGTTGCGGGTGATCGTCACGGTGCGCCCGAAATACGCCTGCCGCAAGTGCGAGGAAGGCGTTACCCAGGCGCCGGCGCCGGCGCGGCTGATCGAGGGTGGGCTGCCGACCGAAGGCGCCATCGCCCATGTCCTGATCTCCAAATATGCCGACCACCTTCCGCTGTACCGCCAGGCCCGGATCCATGCCCGCTCGGGGCTGCAACTGGACCGCTCGACGCTGGCCGGCTGGGTCGGCAAGGCGGCGTTCCACTTGCGCCCCGTGTATGAGCGCCTGAAGACGGCGCTGAAGACGTCGAGCACCCTGGGTCTGGACGAAACCACGGTTCGGGTTCTCGACCCGGGCCGGGGCAAGACCAAAACCGGCTATCTGTGGACCATGGTGCGCGACCAGCGGGCCTGGTCCGGGGCGGACCCGCCGGGGGTGGCGTATGAGTATGCGCCCGGGCGCAGCGGCAAGCATGGCGAGAAGCTCCTCGAGGGCTTCCAGGGATCGGTGCAGGTCGACGGCTATGCCGGCCACAACCGGCTCGGCCGGGCGGATCGCCCGGGCGGGGCGCTGACGCTCTGTGCCTGTTGGGCACACGCCAGGCGCGGCCTTGAGACGGTGTTCGACAGCAGCCGCTCGCCGATCGCGAAGGCCGGACTGGAGCGCATCGCGCAGCTCTACAGGATCGAGGACAGGATCCGGGGTGAGGAGCCGGCGACGCGCCAGTTCGTCCGCTGGACCGGGTCCGCGCCGCTGGTGAACGCCTTCGGGGTGTGGCTCGACGAGCAGCGCTCGCGCGTCTCGCCCAAGTCCCGCCTCGGCGAGAAGTTGACCTACATCGCCAACCAGTGGGACGGGCTGCTGGTCTTCCTGCACGACGGGCGCGTCGAGATGGACAGCAACTTCGTCGAAAATCGGATCCGGCCGATCAAGCTCACCGCGAAAAATGCGTTGTTCGCCGGCCACGACGAGGGCGCGCGCTCCTGGGGCCGCATCGGCTCGCTCATCGAGACGGCGAAGATGAACGGTGTCGAGCCCTACGCCTGGCTCAAGATCACGCTCGAAAAGATCGCGGCAGGTCATCCCAACAGCCGCATCGACGAACTCCTGCCCTGGAACTTCCAGACGCCGTCAAGCTGAAAGCCGGGTGCCTCCCCCGCACCGCTTACGTCGATCTTCGCAGTCAGGGAAGCGGGCTCGGCGAGACCCTGCTGCTCGATGCGATCCATCGGGTCGTCCGCGCGGGCGACACCATCGGCGTCTATGCCGTCGTGGTCGATGCGCTGCACGACCGCGCCAGCGCCTTCTACGAGCGGTACGGCTTCGTGCCGTTCCCGTCGCGGCCGCTGCGCCTGTACCTGCCGCTTCGGACGTTCGAACGGCTCGGGCTGTAGCGGGCCCAGGACGCCGCGCGCGGGGTCACGGGTCCGGGTCACCTATCCGTCGCCGGCCTCGTCCGCCGGCGCATTGTCGTTGGCGGCGCGGCCCGCCTCGAAGCGCTCGCGCGCGATCTGCCGGCCCAGCAAGCGGGCGAGGCGTAGCGCTGCGGCCTCGATCCGGGCTTCCGGCCCGCTGTCCGGGGCAGGATTGTCGTTGGCGGCGGCGCGGCGAAGGTCCCCGCGCGCGCCGTCGTCGCTGCCTGTCTCCATGCCTGCCGCTCCCCCGCACAACCGCGTCTCCGGGAGCAGATTTGTCCCTGCGAAATGGCATTGTCAAACGGTGCAGCAAGGGGATTTCCTGTGCGGAATCAACAGCCTGTCCCCTCCAGGACACGGCAGGCCCCGCATGCGCCCCCTGTGGCATGATGAAAAAAATTTCGCGCGGCGCGGCATGCATGCCGGCTGGTACCCGGCTGCGGCACGCCCCGTGCAAACAGACGCAACAGAGACTGTTCCCGCGACAGGGACATGGCCCTCACGAAACCGCCCGCTCCCGCATCGCCCTGGCGGCCCGTCCACCGGGCTTGCGGTCTGCCGGCAAACCGGTTGGCGCCGGCTGCCCCCTGCCCTGATTGCGGTAATCGCAGTTGCGGCCGCCCCTCGCCGAGGAGCGGCCGCAGTCTTACCGCTGGCCGGAAGCGGCTCAGCCGATGTCGAGGTGTTCGTTGTACTGATCGACCGTCAGGAAGCCGAAGTCGTCGGCCGTCAGCATCTCGGACGTCACGCCCCTGACGATGATCTCGTTGCCTGCGAGCTTGTCCGAGGTGATGACCACGCCGCCCGCCTCCTCGCTGTCGGTCAGCACCAGGTCGGAGAACGAAAGGAACTTCGTGTCGGTCCCGGCATTCGCCCAGGTCTGGGCCAGAAAGACGATCGTGTCGGTCCCGTCCTCGAAGTCGGCGATGACGTCCACACCGTCGCCGGCGCGGAACAGGAACTCGTCGGCGCCCTCGCCGCCGCGCAGACGGTCGGAGCCCTCGCCGCCCTCCAGACGGTCGTTGCCGCCGTTGCCGAACAGCCGGTCTTCGCCCGCGCCGCCGGCCAGCACGTCGAGACCGCCCTCGCCGCCTTCCAGGCGGTCGTTGCCGTTCCCGCCGTCCAGCATGTCGCTGCCGACGCCGGCATACAGCATGTCGTCGCCATTGTCGCCGTTCAGCGTGTCGTCGCCGCCTTCGCCATACAGCCGGTCGGCGCCGTCCCCGCCGTTCAGCGTGTCGCCGTCGGCGCCGCCGTGGAGGATGTCGTTGTTGCCATCCCCGAACAGCGAGTCGCTGCCGCTGCCGCCATACAGCGTGTCCTTGCCATTGCCGCCGAAGAGCCTGTCGTCGCCGCCGCGCCCGTAGAGCACGTCAAACGCGTCCAGACCCTTGATGATGTCGTTGCCGCTGTCGCCGACGAGCAGGTCCTTCCTGTTCGTGCCCGTGAGCGTCTTCCCGGCCTGCGGGTCCGGATACTCCTTGTTCGGGTCGAAGTCCCAGATGAACTCGACCTTGTTCTTGAGCTCCTGCAGCTGCTGGGCAGTGAGATCCTCGAATTCGTCGAACCGGGCCAGCACCTTCTGCGAGTCGCCGGTGCCGGTGACAAGGTGCGTGGTCGGCCCGGGCCCCTCCGGGCCCCGGACAAACCGGACATCGTCCCACGAAACGTTGAACGGCAACCGGATGTAGTCCTCCTTGACATTGAAGTCCCCGATGGTGCCAGCGCGCCCGTCGCTGCTCCGGCCCTCGCTGATCACGAAGATGTCCCGGCCGTCGCCGCCGTAGAGCACGTCCCAGCCGGCGCCGCCATCGAGCCTGTCGTGGCCGTCGCCGCCGTAGAGCCCGTCGTCGCCGCCGCCGCCGTAGAGCAGGTCGTTGCCGCCATCGCCGTCCAGCGAGTCCATGCCCGCGCCGCCCCAAAGCGTGTCGTTGCCGCGGCCGCCTTGCAGCCTGTCGTTGCCGTCCTCGCCGCGAAGGACATCGTTGCCTTGGCCGCCGACGAGAGCGTCGTCTCCCGCGCCGCCCGTGAGCGTGTCTTCGCCGCCGTGGCCGTAGATATGGTCGGAATGCGCGGTGCCCCGAATGGTGTTGTCATTATGGTCGCCGTTGATCCAGTCCCCGCTCGCGGTCTCCAGGAACTCGTCAATCTTCCCTTTCGCCACCCTCACGGCTTCGGCGTCATCGGGATTGACTTCCTCCTCGAACTTGAGCTCGGCGAGTACCTTGTTGCCGAGCATGATCCGAAAGTGGGCCTTCCCGTAGTGGCCGTCGGGGTGGTGGACAATGGTGAGCTCCGCCCCGTCCCGGATCCCGGTCACGTAGATGTAGTCGTGCCAATGCCGGAAATCCTCGATATAGACATAGCTGTCGGGGTTGAGGATGAAATGGTCGCCCCCATGGCCGCCATGGAGGAGGCTTCCCTGCGGATCCCCGGCTTGGTTGGAGATCGGTCCCCGCCCACGCGTCGCGTCGGTCAGCGCGCCGGTGCCGTCGTCCTGCCGGTTGCTCGCCTTGAGCTTGCCCGCGATCAGGAAGTCGTTCCCGGACCCGCCATGGAGGCGGTCGGAGATCTGGTCCTTCTGGTTCCCGACCAGGATGTCGTTGCCCCAGCCGCCGCGCAGGATGTTCAGCCCATTGCCGCCTTCGAGATAGTCGTGCCCGCCGTTGCCGTCCGCGATGCTGCCGCCGCCGGAATCCTTGAACCAGTCATCCTAAATCCGGCAGTTGACGAGCTTGATCGCTGTCTCGGGGTAGTGTGAACGGTCGGATTTGGGCGTGGATTTCAGCACGTGGTCGCGGCCCTGGGTGGCGGCAGCCAGGGTTGACGCCCCGGTTCGCGGCCATGGAGGTATTTCCTGAGCGCCTCGGCGAGGATGCGGCGCCAGCGATCCCCGGCGCTCAACTGCTCCGCAGTTTGCGTCAGCGACCGGAAGAAGCCGGCGATCCGGCGCAGCGCCGCCATCACCGTCTTGCGACGCCCGTGATGGGAGGTCACCGTCAGCCGGGTCTGGCCGGCGTGGTGGGTCTGGCGGGCAACCCCGTGCAGGAGCAGCGGCCGGCTGGTGATCGCCTCGCGGTGATGGTCGGGGTCGGCGAGGCGCACGAACAGGCTCCACCAGTTGTAGATGAGCGCGATCAGCCGGGCCATGTGCCGGCAGCGCGTCAGGTCGCGCGTGGTGAAGCCGCCCCAACCCCACTGGTTCTTCAACTCGTCGAAGCCGTTCTCCGCGTCCGCCCGGTCGCGGTAGAGCTGGGCCAGCGAGCGTATCTCCAGGTCCAGCGAGGTCGCCAGCACCGCGAACTCCCACACCCCGGTGCCGGGCTGCGCCTCGGTCCAGAACAGCTCGCCCTGGGCCTTGTCGCCACGCGTCAGCGCCAGCGTCGCAGGAAGCCGCCGACGCAGCACCACAACCCGGCGCGTCCGGCTCCAGCCCTGCAGACGCAGATCGGCCCCGATCCCCGACCAGCCCTGGCCTGCATCCTCCCAGCCGTCCCGCACCATCAGCCGCTCGGCAAGCCGGCGCGCCCCCTTCGTCAGGCGCAGCTTGAACAAATAGTCCAGACCCGCAGCCTCGCACGACGCCATGTTGGCCTCGCTGCCCCAGTCCTTATCGCCCCGCACCAGACGCGGCCAGCGATCCCGACCGAGACGGTCGAGCAACGCCCACAAGGACGGCGCCGCGCGCCTCGAATGGTGATGGTTGCCCGGCGCCACCTCGACATCCAGAACAAGCCGCGTGCCCGCCATCAGGAACGCATGGCAGGCATGCGAGGGGCGGCCCGGCTTCTTCGGGTTGTAGCTCACAACCGCCCCCTCCTGACGACCGTAAAGCGCCTTGATCGTCGTGTCGCAGTCCAGAACCCACGGCTCCCTCAGCAGCGGACGGACCACCTCGTCCAGATGGCCCTGAAGCCACGATGTGCCGACATCCGCACCGATCCGCTCCAGACCGCGCCGCACCGAATCCTCGCTCGCAACCTTGTCCATACCCAGCAGCGCAGGGTTCACCCCGTCGCCGCGCAGCGACGTGATGTGCGCATAGCGAGACTGCCCCGCCAGAACCGACAGAAGAACCGTCCCCAGGACATCCCGCTTCGACGGCGCGTTCGGGCTCGTGTAGTGCAGCGGGCAGTCCGCAACCAAAGCGTCAAAGCGACCGCTTACCTTCAGGTATTCCGAGAAAAACGCCAGATGCCCCAGCGGCGTCACCGCCGCATCAGGGTCCCATTCCACATGAACCGCGCCGCCGAAGGTGTCCACCTTCACCGACGCTCGGGCGACATCCCGCACAGCGCCAGGATAATCACCCAAAGGGTGAGCCTCTTCGGCCCCTGAAAAGCCGCTCATACCCGCAGACTACAAGGGATTCGGCAAGGCCAAGCCATCCTCAACTGCCGGATTTAGGATAACAACGGTGATGGCGGCGCTGCGCCGGATCGCCGGCTTCTTCCGGTCGCTGACGCAAACTGCGGAGCAGTTGAGCGCCGGGGATCGCTGGCGCTGCATCCTCGCCGAGGCGCTCAGGAAATACCTCCATGGCCGCCAACCGGGGCGTCAACCCTGGCTACCGCCACCCAGGGCCGCGCCGACAGGTTGAAATCCACGCTCAAATCCGACCGTTCACACTACCCCGAGACAGCGATCAAGCCCGTCAAATGCCGGATTTAGGCTCAAATCATTGTAGGAAAGGCATCGGACAAGATGCCACCACTGCCGCAGCTCGCCGATCAGGGGTTACCGCCGCGGCTTGATCAGGCAGGTGCGGCGGGGATAGAATTAGCGCGAGAAGGAAGGGGAACGATGGTGTTTGAGACGGTGTTTGAGTGGATATTGGCGGACCCCCTGCGGGTCGGGGCTGCTGCCCTGACGCTGATGGTTATCCTGTTCAGCGGGGGCATGTGGGCGGGTTCCGTCAACAATGACCGAAAGGCATTCAAGGCCGCCTTTGCAAGGGTTGACGCCAAGCTCGATCACCTGGACGAAAGGATCAACCTTCTCGATGCCAAGTTCGACGCAAAGATCGACAGCCTTGATGCCAAGGTCAACACCAAGATCGACAGCCTTGATGCCAAGATCGACGCCAAGATCAACCGCATCCTTGGGCGTCTGCCCACGCCAGCGGCCACAGATAAGACCCGATAAGCCTCTCTCGGCGGAGATTACCTCTTGCAGTACGAGGCCTCGGCTCAGGGGGCAGGCTACGGAGGGAGGCTCTGCTATCGGTTCCAATCAACGACCGGTGGTATCAGGTCCCCCTTGCCTCGGCGGGGATATTGTGGGGCCCGTTGAACCGGTCCGCCGGGCGGGGTTGGACAGGCCTTGTCGAACGGGCGCGGCGGCGGAAAACGGGCCGGGGAAAGCGCATGAGGCCGTAGGCGAGACGGCGCGCCCGGGCCGCATGTGCCGGGAGGGAACGGACAGGGCGCCCGAACGCCGATTGCCCGGACCTGTTGCATCCATGCCACAGTCAACTGCCGCCGGGCGCCCGCGCATCGGGGCCGCGACGCTCCTGCCCCTCTGGCCAGCATTCGGCGCGGCGCTTCTCGCATGGCCCTGGCGGCGCGCGTCAGGTGCGTCAGCCGACGAAGTCGAAATCGGCCTCGGTCAGCTGCGACGCCTGAATGTTCTCGACCACGATCGAGAATGTGTTGTCGGGATCGCCGATCACGGCGTTGTGTCCGCTCTGCTTGATGTCCAGATCGGAGAATTGGAGCTTCCCACGGATAACCAGGATGTCGGTGCCGTCCTCGAAGTCCAGGATGCGGTCGGTCTCGGACTCGCTGTCGAAGACGAATCGATCGGCGCCGGCGCCGCCGTGTAGCAGGTCGTTACCCTTGCCCCCGATCAACGTGTCGTCGCCCGTCCCCCCCGAAAGCCGGTCGTCCCGATCGTGGCCGTGGAGCGTGTCGTCGCCCCCGAGGCCCTGGAGGATGTCCCGGCCGAAGGCGCCGTGGAGCGTATTGTCGCCGTTACCGCCCCGGACGGTGAAGCCGATCCCGGAGGCCTTGAACTCGGCCAGCGACATGTCGCCAATCCGGACGGTTCCGCCGCCCGCGCCGCCGTTCACCTGCAGCTGGCAGGCCCAGCCGGTGTGCGAGAGGATGGTGCCGTCCGACGTGCCACCATCGCCGTAGACGATGACCGCGTCCATGGAGTAGAGCGCCTGGTGATCGGCGAACCGGAAGGGACCCATGTCTTGATCGCCGAAGTGAAACTCGATCGTGTCCTCCTTTCTCAGCTCGTACAGGTAGTCGAAGCCGTCGCCCGGATTGAAAATGTAGGTGTCGCCGTAGACCCATCCCCCCCAGTCGCCGCGAAGCCAGTCGTTGCCCTTGCCGCCGACCAGCACGTCGCGGCCGTAGCCGCCTGCCATCGTGTCATGGCCGCCGTGGCCGTAGAGCGTGTCCCAAGTCCATCCGGCACCGCCGTAGATGAACTCCGAGTCCTCGGTGCCGTGGAGTATGCCGTATCCGGTCTGGCCCTGACCGACGATGCGAGGAAGCTCGCCCTGGTCATTGCAGCTGTCGTCGTCGTCGTCTCCCCCGGCGTCCGAGTCGCCGCCGCCGTCCCCAGTGTTCTCGACATCGAGCGTCCCATCGCCCGAGTTGCCCGGGATCGTGTCCTCGCCGCCGTCGTTGTCGTCGTCAAGGGGGTCGCCACCGTCGTTGTCGTCGTCGCTCGTACTGGCGCCGTAAGCGGCCTTTTCGTCGCCGCCACCGCCAGCAGGCAGGATGAAGTCGTTCGCATCCAGGCTGTCTGCCGACACGCCCGATAGCCTGATCGTGTCGCCGCCGCCGCCGTAGCGAATGACGGTATCGGCGCCGTCCTGCTCGATGACCAGCGCCGTGAACCCGCCGGATATGCCGTCGAGGCGAATCCTGTCGCCGGCCCCGAAGTCGGTAATGATGTCGGCGCCGTCTCCCGCCTCGAACACGAAGGTATCGGCGCCGCGGCCGCCGGTCAGCGTGTCGGCGCCAGCCCCGCCCGTCAGCGTGTCGGCGCCGCGCCCGCCCCCCAGCCTGTCGTCGCCCGCGCCGCCGTCCAGCGTGTCGTCGCCCTTGCGGCCCCTCAGGAGATCGTCGCCTTCGCCTCCGGTCAGCGTGTTCGCGCGATTGCCGCCCGTGAGCACCGTCCCGCCGGCGGACCCGCCGCTCAAGTCATCATCGTCGCTGTCGCCGTCATCGTTGCCGTCCGGCGGCGCACCCTGTGCAGGAGCGTCCTCGCCGCCGCCCTCCGGCGGGGCTGCCTCGACGGGAAGGAACCGGAAGTCGTCCGCGCCAAGGGAGGCCGCCGTCACGCCCTCCAGCTTGATCGTGTCGCCGTCGCCGTAGCTGATGACGGTATTGAAGCCCTTCTGCTCGATCACAAGATCCCCGAAACCGCCCGGCACCCCGGCAATCTCGATGATGTCGCCAGCCTCGAAATCGCCGATGTAATCGGCCCCGTCGCCGACCGCGAACGCAAAGACGTCATGGCCACTGCCGCCATAGAGCGAGTCAGCGCCCCGGCCGCCGGTCAGCCTGTCAGCGCCCCGGCCGCCTTCCAGACGGTCGTTGCCCGCACCGCCATCCACCGTGTCGTCCCCGTCGCCGCCATACAGCGTGTCGTTGCCCGTGCCGCCGTCCAGCGTGTCATCGCCCGCGCCGCCGTCCAGCACATCGTTCCCCGCGCCGCCGTCCAGCGTGTCATCGTCCGAGCTGCCGGGGTTCATGAGGAGAAAGTCCGCGTCGGCTCCCGCGCTTGCGGTTCCGCCGGTCAGCGTGTCGTCGCCGTCGCCGCCCGTCAGGATGTCGTCGCCGAGGCCGCCCTTCAGGATGTCATTGCCGACGCCCCCCGTCAGGGTGTCGTCGCCAGCGCCGCCGGTCCGCTCGATAGCCATGATAAAATCCTCCCGATCCTGTTACGGACGCAAAGTCTACCCCCCCCCCCCCACCGTCAAGCAAGTCCGAGAAGCTTGCGCTCCAGGGGAATCGCTTTTCAGTTTGCCAGTTGCCCTGATCGGCGAGCTGATTTTTTGCGGCTGGGTTTTGGCTTTCCTGGAACCGTTGTTGAGTGTTGCGGCGTTGTTCAGGCGGGGGTCGTCGGGTTTGGTATGGATTGGGGGCGGTCTGGCCGCAGTTTTTGCGCCGATCCGGTCTTGATCGGGACTGCCCGGGCGCGCGTTTTCCTCCGGTGGGGTGCCGGTCGGGTTTTTCGGTGGGGCTCCTGGGCGCGGGGATCAGCCGGGCGCGGGCGGCGGCATGGCGAGGTTCATCCTCCGGCACGCTGCCATCAGATGGGGACCGGGGTTGCCGAACACGAGGGTGATCCGGCGGCCATGGTGGACGACCCGGGCGACGAGGTGGATCCACATGGCGCGCAGACGCTTCATCCGCGTCCATTGCCATTCCTGCCCGCAGGCGGTGCGGCGCAGCAGCGCCAGCACGTTCATCGCCAGGCCCGCGAGCCACAGCCAGGCGGCATTCGCGCCGAACCGCCCCGACGGCATCATCCCGGCTGCGAGGTCGGACTTGAGCACCGCATGCACCTCCTCGCCGTGACCGCAGCGGGCATGGGCCGCCGCGACCACCTCGAAGCTGTCCATGGTCTCCAGCCCGTTCGCCTTCTCCGCCCGGATGGCGTCGGGGGCGGGGAAGTTGGTGACATAGGCCCCGATCCTGTAGGCGGGCCTGCCCCGGGCCGCCGGCAGGTCTCCTTCGTCCAGGCCCAGCTCGCCCGGAAGGGCGCGCCGGGTCACGACATGGCGGACCACGTGATGCGGCTTCATCGCCAGGGTGCTTGCCGGGACATAAGGCAGTTCGGCGCATTCCAGCGGCGCCCTGTCCGGCGCCGCGCGCCTGTTGCGTCCGCTCACCGGCACCGGGCGCCAGGCGTCTTCCCCGAGACGCGCCACCTCCGCCATCAGCGGCTCCGGGCGCACCGCGCCGCAGACCAACCCCACCGTGCCGAACCGACGCGTCTCCTCCCTGCGGAACGCCGGGTCGTTGCAGGCGCGGACCACCTCCTCCTGACAAGCGGCCGCGTCGCTGCGCAGCACTACACGACCTATGTCGTCGGGAAGCTGCAACAGCGCCTCTTCAAGCCCGCGCCGGTTGTCGAGCCTCGCCGGCACATTGCCATCGCGCATCTCAAGCCACGGGACCATGCCGGGCTCCGGGCAGAACGCGATCAGCGGCTGGTAGCCCCGCTCCCCCGGAACCGAACCCGACGCCGCACGGTATGTCGACAGGCAGGCCCGCTTGCCCGAAGCGATGATTGTCGCGTCGAGGTCGATCGTCACCGCGCCCGCGCCCGACTCCCGCACCCCTGCCGCAACAAGGCGACGGGTCACCTCGCGAAGCAGGCCGTCCCTCTCGCCCGGCGCCGGGATCAACGCCGTCCCCTTCTTGCGCTCGGCGTCATGAACCCCCGCAACGTGGAAACGGTCCAGCCAGTCACGGATCGAGCGCGCCGACGGAAAGCAACGCTCGCGACCGCCCCGGAACCGACGAGCGAGCGAGCCGCGAGAGACCCCGAACAGCTTCGGCTCGAACCGGCGAACCAGAGCGCAAAGCCCCCGGTCCGCCTCCAGAACCTCAATGTCCGACACACGATCAAGCCCCGCCATGTTCAGAACCGGAACCGCAAGGATCATCTGACCGTCGCTCCAGCCCTGTGACGGACCCCCGGACAGACGCGGAAGACCCGCAAGAAACCGTCTCGCCGCAAGCAATTCGAACACAAGAACCAGACCGCCACGCGCCGTCGAGGCCGCGCCGCCACGCTCAACTGTAACCCTCACCGCAGAACGATAACCCCTCACCATTCCTTCACCCGCCCGGTGAAAACCAGAGGCACAACACGGTTGCGCTCAAATCAGTCTACACAAGCGACCGCACCTTTGGTGCTAACCATCTGACATGATTGTGGATTTTTCCCGTTTTCGGTGCAACCGGGCGCGGCATCGAACCCGGTTCTGCAAGGGAGTGCAACAGATCGGGGAGCCGCAATCGTGGCAGCCATCCGCCTCACCCAGCGCCGGGTCGATACCCTCCGGCCCCGCAAGTCCGTCCGCAATGTCCGGGACGCCGGACTGAAGGGCTACGGCGTGCGCGTCATGCCCTCGGGCAGGAAGCGCTATTTCATCCACAGCCAGCACCGCGGCCACCGGGTCTGGAAGATCGTCGGCGACGCGGCGGTCATGACCGAGGCCGAGGCGCGCGCCCGCGCCCGGTCCATGCTCGCCGCTCTCCGCGACGACAGGGACATCGAAGCCGAAGCGTCCGGCGACGCGCTGTTCGAGACCGTCGCCGAAGAGGTCTTCTCCCGCTACGGCAGGCGCTGGAAGCCGCGCACGCTCGCCGTCAACCGCTGCTATCTCCACAACCAGATCCTGCCCTTCTTCGCGGACCGCCCTGTCGCCGACATCGACCGCGAGGAGGTGCAGCGCTGGTTCCGCTCGCTCCATGCGGTGCCGGCGGCGGCGAACCGGTCGGCGCCGATCCTGTCCGTCATCATGCAGCAGGCCGAGGCCTGGGGATACCGCACCGATGGCGGCAATCCCTGCAAGGGCATCCGGCCCTACCGGCAGAAGCGGTCGGAGCGCTTCCTGTCGCCCGAGGAATACCGCCGCCTCGGCATGGCGCTGAACCGCCATGAGGCCCGGCAGCCCTTCCGGGTCGCGGCGCTCCGCCTGCTTCTGCTGACCGGCTGCCGCAAGTCGGAGATCGTCACCCTGGAATGGCGCTTCTACCGCGATGGCAGGCTCTACCTGGCTGATTCCAAAACCGGTCCCCGCACGGTCTGGCTTTGCAAGGCGGCGCGGGAGGTCCTCGACGGGCTGCCGCGTTCGTCGCGCTTCGTGTTCCCCATCGCAGGCCGGCGCACGCCATGGAGCTGGCTTGACGCCTTCTGGATGCAGTTGCGCGCCGAGGCGGGCCTTGAGGACATGCGCCTGCATGACATGCGCCACAGCTACGCCAGCATGGCGCTGTCGGGCGGCGAGACGATCCGCACGGTGGGCCGGCTGCTGGGCCATGAGAAGGCGGCGACCACGCTGAAATACGCGCATCTCTCCGACGCGACGGTCAGGGAGACGGTCGAGGCGCTGGCGCCGCTGCTCTCGGGAGCGCGGTCATGACGGGCAGGGCAAGGAAGGTCCGCCTGACGGATGCAGGCGTCGCAAGATTGAGGCCCGGCAGCATCGAATACATCGTCAGGGACATTCGGGTTGCCGGTCTGGGCGTGCGGGTCCGGCCTTCCGGGCATCGCGGTTTCGTGTGGCACGGGACCGTGAACGGCAGGATGGTGCGGACGACCATCGGCGCGGCCGCGCTGATGACGGTGGAGGAAGCACGGGTCGCATGCCGGGCCCTGCTGGACGGCTCGCATCCGCTCTGCGCCGCAGATCCGGCTTCCCGGACTGCCGTTCCCCTCTTCCGGGATTTCGTCATGCAGGACTGGCTGCCGGCGCGCCGGGGCCATTGCAGCCCTAAATGGGGCGAGCGCGTGGAGCATGTGGTCCGGCGCCGGCTTCTGCCCGCCTTCGGGGCGCTTCGCCTCGACTGCATCGCCAGGCCCCATGTCGAGCGCTGGTTCGACAACATGAGCCGCAAGACGCCGGGCGCGGCCAACAAGACGCTCGCCGTGCTGCGCCAGATCGTGACCGCCGCCAGGGCCGCCGGCCATGTCGGCACCGATCCTGCCGCCGGCGTCAGGCCGAACCCGGGCCGGAAGATGACCCGGTTCCTGTCCGTAGAAGAGATCGCCCAGCTTCACCGTACCCTGGACCGGCTGGTGCGGGAACGGCCCTCGCGCCGCCCGCAGGCCGACATCATCCGCCTGCTGCTGCTGACCGGCTGCCGAAAAAGCGAAATCCTGAAGCTCGGATGGTCGGAGGTCGATGGAGACGTGCTTAGACTGGCCGGGGCCAAGACGGGGCCGCGCACGGTATGGCTGAGCGGGGCGGCGCAGGCCGTCATCGCACGCCAGCCGAGAAACGGAAGCGCCTTCGTGTTTCCCTCGCCCGGAGACCCGGAAAGGCCGCGGTCCCGCAATCTCGGCCTCTGGCTCCTGGCAAGGCGGGAGGCGGGGATCGAGGATGTGCGCCTGCATGACCTGCGCCATACGGTGGCGAGCCAGGCCGTGGCCAGCGGCGTGCCGCTGCCGACCGTCGCCCGGATGCTCGGTCATGCGCAGCCGACAATGACACTGCGATACGCGCATGTCGGCGACCATGAGGTCGAGGACGCCGCAGAGCGCGTCGGGGCGAGAATCGCGGCGGCCTTAAATGGAGCTGCCCTCGCCTGTCGAGACTTGCCCAAAACCTTCATTGCCGGGCGGGTCGGCCACCCCGTATCATGAAAACAGGTGCCGGCCGCGCGGGCGGGACTTCGGGCTTGTACGGGGTTGCCTACCGATCACGATCCGCAAGACGGGCGCCGCAGATGGCGAGTATCGGACGCCTCGGAAGCAGTGCTTTGGCGGGGAGGGGTTTTTGTGCGCCCGATCCCCAACAATTTTCACGGCAACTCATACCAACCGCAAGTCATATAGACCGATGCATTGGGTCGTGGGGATCGTCACGATGGTGCGACGGCCCAGCTTCGCCGGGTTGTTTTGGTGATGATGTCGGGTTGCTCGATGAGCCATTGCGATGCCGTCCGGCAGGCTTCTCTCAGGGCGGCGACATCCTTGAACACACGGTTGGCGAAGCGGTTCGATTTCAGGACCAGTATGATCTGCTCCATGGGATTGAGTTCCGGACTGTATGGCGGCAGATGCAGGAGCGTCAGATTGGGGGGGACGAGAAGGTCGCCCGAGCGATGCCAGCCTGCCCCGTCCAGTATGACCACGCCGTGCGCACCCGGCGCCACGGCCGCGCCGATCGCCGCCAGATGCTCGTTCATCGCCGCCGTGTTCGCCCTGTCCGCCACATGGGCGATGCCGACGCCGCGCTGTGCGCAGGTGGCGCCGAACAGATAGACATAGCCATAGCGATGGTCGCGCACGATGCGCGGACGTTGCCTCCCGCGCGCCCAGACGCGCGTCGTCATCCCTTTCTGGCCGATGCGCGCCTCGTCCTGGAACCAGATTTCGATCGGGCCCGCCAGCGCCTCGGAACTGAGCATCGACGTCACCCTTGCCTCGAAGTCCGCCACGAACGCCCCCTGCCGCTCCGCGTCGGCCCTGGGGTGGATCGGCCGTCCCGAGACAAAACGAAACCCGGCCCTTCGGAGCATCATACGGGCGCCGCTCTCCGTATAAATGACCCCGAAGGCCTCCTCGATTTTCCGTATGATGTCCTGAACCCGCCAGCGCGTGACACCGTCCCGCTCAAGATCGGGACCCGCCTCGATCCACAACCCGATCTCGGCAATCTGAGCCTCCGTCAACCGACCATCGCTGCCCCCGCGAGGACGATCCGCAAGCCCCTCGAACCCCTCCGCATTGTAGCGCAACACCCAGTCGCGCAGAACTTGAAGCTCCATGCCCTGCGCCCGCGCCGCCTCCGTGCGCGACGCCCCATCCATGATCATCGCGATCGCACGCGCCCGACAGGCTTGCTTCGCCTCACCGCAGCGCTTCGCCAGATCATGGAGATCGTCCGATCCATGCTCCGTCCAGGTTATCGGCGTCGCCGCACCCATCATCATCCTCCAGCCCCAAGACTGCCTGACATCACTCTATCCACCTTGTCCGGCACCTCACCTCAACACAACATTTTGGAACAATGAGTCAATTCGAACCGCGCTTAGTATGAGCAACCAGCTGCCGCTGCCCGAAAAACCAGGGCCGCGTGTGCTCTTCTCGGAGAACGCAACCAGCATCGCATTCTACCGCAGCCGACTGCCGACAACGCTGACCCAACCCGCCGGACCCCGGCATACGGACAAACGCGACCGAAGGCCGGCGATGCTGCCGGGCTGGGCCGCTCAAGTTCGAAAATCAACCGCGGCGACCGCCTCGAACGCCGGAACAAACAACATCACCACCCGGACCCAACGTCCCATCCGACCGGAAAAACCCCACAGCGCAAATTTCTCGACAGGGGTTGCGGTCAGTGCGTGCAGCGGGCGTGGCGCTCGATGTGGTAGTCCTCGCGGGCGAGCGCGAGGGCGAAACGCGTGACGGGGCCTTCAAGGCGCTCGGCCGCGGCGCGGGCGCCGGCATTGGCCGCGGCGAGGCGCTCGGCCGCCGCCTCCGCATCGCGGGCGAGCTTCGCCTCGTCCACCGTGACCATGCGCCGGCCCTCGAGCACCATGCGTCCGCCGATCATGACCGCCTCGACGCCCGTGCCGTCCTCTCCATGCACGATCTGGTTCACCGGGTCGTTGAGCGGGACATAGTTGATCTGGCCGAGGTCGAGGAAGACGATGTCCGCCTTGCATCCGGGCTCTATGGTGCCGATCTCGTCGCCGAAGCCGAGCACGCCGGCGCTGCCTTTCGTCGCGAGCGTCAGCACCTCGTCCGTGGACAGCCACCGCCCGGGGTCCAGCTCCTGCACGCGCGAGACCATCGAGGCGACCCGCATCGCCTCGAACATGTTGAGATTGTCCGAGCAGGTGCAGGCGTCGGTGCCGATCCCGACCCGCACGCCCGCATCCAGCAGCGCCCGCGCCGCCGCGAGGCCGCTGCCGAGGCGCGCATTGGAGCCGGGATTGTGGGCGACGGCGCCGCCGGCATCGGCGATCCGGCGCATGTCGTCGCCGTCCAGCCATACGGCATGCGCCGCGGTGAAGTCCGGGCCGAGCACGCCGATGCGGTCGAGATACGCCGTCTGGGTCATGCCATAGAGGCGCACGCCTGCATGGGCCTGCACCTTCGACTCGCCGAGATGGGTGTGGAAGCCGACGCCGTGCTCCGCCGCCGCTTCCTTCGCCGCCTTCAGGAAGGCTTCGCTGCAATGGTGGGGGATCGTTGGCGCGAGCGCGAGCCGGATCCGGTCGCGGGAGAAGGGCCAGGAACGCAGCGCGCGGTTCCACGCCGCCAGGCTCGTCTCGAACGGCTCGACCGCCACCGCCTCCGCGTCGCGCCTCGCCGCGTCCGGGAGCGCGTCAAGCAGGCCGGGCACGGCCTGGTAGAAGGTGCGATCCGCCATCATCGGGGCGACCACGGCGCGCATTCCGGCATGGGCATAGGCGCGGCCGATGGCCCCAAGCCCGTCCGGCGTGGGCGCGGGAAACTCGAAATTGAGGTCGTAGGCGGCGGTGCAGCCTTTGCGCACCATCTCCACCGCGCCGATGAGGGTCGAGAGGTATTTGTCCTCGAGCGTCCGGCTGCCCGTGATCCAGGGTGCTGCATTCAGCAGCAATTCGAGGTTCCAGCGGTCGCCGAAGCTCTTGGCGAGGTTGTTGTGGCCGTGCGTGTGGGAGTTCACGAGGCCCGGCATGAGCAGCCGGCCGGTCGCGTCGCGGAGCACAGCACCCTCGGGAGCGGGCAGGCCGGGCGGACCGACCGTGTGGACCGTATCGCCCTCGACGAAGATGTCGGCCGGCTCGGCCGCGTGGCGTTCGATGTCGAGCAGCCGCCCGCCGCGAATGATCGTGTGCATGGGTTCCGTTCTCCTCGCTGCGGGGGCCGCGCCGCTCAGACGATGACCGTTTCCTCGCTTTCGGCCGACCAGGGAAAGAATATCCGCTCGACAATCACCACGAGCTGGAACAGCGCCACGCCAAGGACCGAGAGCAGGATGAGGGCGCCAAAGGCGACCGGCGTTCGGAAGAATGCCGTGGCCGACACGATGAGGTAGCCGAGTCCCTTGTCGGCGTTGACGAACTCGCCCACCACGGCGCCCACGACTGAGAGCGCGATGGCGACCTTGAGCCCGCTGAAGACGAAGGGGATGGCGTAGGGAAGGCGGATCCGCAGCAGCTCCTGCATCTTGTTCGCCTTGAACGAGCGCCCGAGCTCGACAAGATCGGCCGGCACGGACAGAAGCCCGACCGCGACTGCTATGACGAGCGGGAAGAACGCCACCAGGAAGGTAACGATGACGCGCGGCAGCTCCGTTGCCCCGAGCATCACCACGAGGATGGGGGCGAGCGCCACCTTCGGGATCGACTGCGTGAAGACCAGCAGCGGGTAGATGGTGGCCGACGCATAGCGCGAGGAGGTGAGCAGGACTGCAAGCGGCAGGCTGACCACGATGGAAGCGATGAAGCCGTACATCACGGTGCGCAGTGTGGCGAGGGTATGCCCGCCCAGCGTGTCCGCGACCGCGATGCTCTCGGTCCAGATGAGGCTCGGGGCCGGCAGCAGATAGACCGGCAGCGAAAATGCGTGCACCGAGGCTTCCCAGACCGCGACGAGGATGATGAGGACCGCCGCGGGAAGGACGATCTCGCTGCTTGTATTCCAGATGCGCCTAAGCCGCCGACGGGCCGGAGAGGTCGGCTTCGTCAGCCCCAAAGATACGGCGTCGAATTCGTCTGGTGCATTCCTGGAATTCACGGCTTCCCTCCATATCGAGCGAGCGGGGCCGTTCGATCGGCACTTCGACGACCTCCGCAATGCGTCCCGGCCGCGGCGACATCACGATCACCCGGTCGGAGAGCAGGACCGCCTCCGTGATCGAATGCGTCACGAACACGATAGTCTTGGGGTTCTCGGTCCAGATCCGGAGCAGCTCCATGCTCATCACCTCGCGCGTCAGCGCGTCGAGCGCCCCGAAGGGCTCGTCCATGAGCAGGATGCCGGGGTCGTGGATCAGCGCCCGGCAGATGGCGGCGCGCTGCTGCATGCCGCCCGAAAGCTCGCGCGGGTAGCGGCTCTCGAAGCCCTTGAGGCCCACCAGTTCGAGGAGCGCATGCGCCCGCGCCCGCGCGTCGGACGCCCTCTCGCGCATGAGCCGGAGCGGGAAGAGGACATTGTCGGTGATGTCGGCCCAAGGCAGCAGGGTGGGGCTCTGGAAGACGATGCCGACGTCCCGGCGCGGCTCGGCGACCGCCGTGCCGTCGATCTCGAGCACCCCCTTCGTGGCGCCGACAAGGCCCGCCACGAGGCGCAGCATCGTGGATTTCCCGCAACCGGAAGGCCCCACGAGCGAGACGAACTCGTTGCGCGCCACCTCCATCGACACGTCGTGGAGCGCAACGACGCTCCCGCCGTCCCGGGAGTGAAAGACCTTCGAAAGCCCCTCAACCCGGATCACGGCGGAGCGTCCCTGACGGCATGACGCCGCAAGCCGCGACTACGGCACGTGGCTGTGGTCCACGGCCTGGCTGTGGTCCCAGCCGGGATCGAGGTCCTGCGCGTCCGCTATCACCTCATAGGTGAAGGCCAGCCGTTCCGGGTCATGCCGGCCGAGACCGGTGGCCGCGGAATGGTCGTTGAAAACGAAGGTGAGCGTGGCGTTCAGGCTGCCCATGCAATCGTCCATCGCCACTTCCGGCACGCGCTGGACATGCAGTTCGCACGCCTCCTCCCTGTTGTCGCGGGCCCACTCCATCGCGTTCTTGTTGGCGACCAGGAAGCGGCGCACCAGGTCCGGGTTCTCCGCGATGTAGTCGTCGCGGGCGATGAGCCCCGTGGCGTAGATCGCGAAGCCCGCCTCGACGAAGGGCAGCACCACGATCTCCTCGCCGGCCTGCTTCGCGGCCTTGTTCTGGTAGTAGTGGTGCATGGCGAAGAACGGCGCGGCGTCGATGTTCTTGGAGATCAGCAGCGCGGCCATGGCCGAGGCGTCGGAGTTCGACCAGACGATCTTGGAGGGATCGGTGCCCGCCCGCTCCGCCACCTTGGGGAAATAGACGCGGTGGCTGTTGCCGGGGGTGATGCCGATCTTCTTGCCCTCGAGGCCCTGGAAGGTCGTGATGCCGGAGCTTTTCAGCACGAAGAGCGAATGGGGCGAGTGCGTGTAGGTCTGCATGATCTGCTTGACCGGGACGCCGGTCCGCGCGCGGGCGGTGATGAGCGCCCCGAGGTCGGCGATGCCGAAGTCGGCGGCGCCGCCCGCGATCTTGGTGACGGTGTCGCCCGAGCCGTATCCGCGCGTGATGGTGATGTCTATGCCCTGGTCCTTCCAGAAGCCCTTGGTCCAGCCGCCGAAATACATGGCGTGCTCGCCTGAGGGGATCCAGTCGGTCTGGAGATGGACCTCGTCGGCCGCGCAGAGCGGCCCGGCGGCAAGCAGCATCCCGGCTCCCAGAACGGCGCCCGTGAGCGCGTGGCGACGATGCGGTGAACGTGTCGATTTCATCCGACTCCTCCCGATGCTGCTGGATGATGAGGATTCCTGGAGGCAGGGTGTCCGATGGCGGCGGGAGGACCGGCCGTCCTCCTCGTGTGTGCCGGCCATCGACCTTGTCCGGTCGATTCCGGCAAAATCGGGTTGGCAGCGGGCGCCGCCTCCCTCGATCCGTGTCGCCACGCTCCCTTCCTCCCGGGCAGGCCCCGTTGGGGCAATCCGCAAGCTTATCCCGATAAGGCCGTTTCGGCTAGAGAAATTTGCGCTGTGGGGTTTTTCCGGTCGGATGGGACGTTGGGTCCGGGTGGTGATGTTGTTTGTTCCGTGCCTATCCGCTTGTTTCATACACCCACTAGATATAGTAGGCTCCCGGTGAGCCGGGAGGGCGGTGCTTCATGGACATTTTCGATAGTCCCGACTTGGAGTTTCCCCAGTCGCTGCCTGGGTTTCGGATCGCAGCGACGACGGAAGGCCCGACCTTCGCCGGATGGTACTCCGGAAATTGGCAGCATCCCGTTACCCCACATCTAGTGGGTGTATGAAACAAGCGGATAGGCACGGTTTGTTCCGGCGTTCGAGGCAGTCGCCGCGGTTGCTTTTCGAACTTGAGCGGCCCAGCCCGGCAGCATCGCCGGCCTTCGGTCGCGGGTGTCCGTATGCCGGGGTCCGGCGGGTTGGATCAGCGTTGTCGGCAGTCGGCTGAGGGGTCAGCCGGTATCGAGGTATGGCGCCGGGCCGACCAGGGAGCGCATGCGTGCGACGCGTCCGGCGCGGGCCTGTGCAAGCGCCATGGCCATCATGACCGCCAGGGCCAGCCCGATGCGGGTCTTCATCTTCGCGCGTCCGCGGATGTAATGGGTCTCGAAGTTGAAGCTGCGGTCGAGGCGGGCGTTGATCCGCTCCATGGCGGTGCGCCGGTTGTATCCGCGCCGCCATGACGGGCTGCCCCAGGGCGTGGGCGTGAAGAGGCGCCGGTCATGGCTGTCGGGATCGACGCGCAGGATGCGGCCGTATTCGCCGGACTTCACCCCACCCGCCCGATGGCAGGCCCGGCGTCCCTTGCACTCGAAGCCGAAGGCGGCTGCGGGGCAGCGGTATTCGAGCGTGCCGCAGACGCCGCGCCCGGCCTCGAACCCCTGGAAGGCCATGGCGCGGACCTCGCCGGTCTGCGGGCACACGCAGGACACCCGGCCGCGTTCGTCATGAACGATGACGTCGGCGCGCCCGGGGAACAGCGGTCGCGTGATCGGCCCGGCCGGGTCATGGCCCGGCTCCTTCTTCTCGACCCGCCACATCAGGCGCGTGTCGATCAGCGGGCGGATATGCCACCTGTCCCACAGCCGCGCCTTCAGGCGGGCGTTGTCAAGACCGCGGTCGGCGCTGAAGGTGGCGCAGCGCCCGGCCATCTCCGGCGCCTGGCGAACAACTCCTCCACCATCCCGGACAGCGCCCCGGGCTCGGACGCCGACGCCCGCGTCACCTCGAAGGCCACAGGAACCTCGTGGTCCGTGTCGGCGATCAGGTGAAGCCCGTAGCCGAACCACGACTTCACCTTCTTCCACACCGCGCCGGTCTTCGCGTTCACCTCGCCCGTCTCGTGCTTGCCCTCAATGTTGCAGGATATTTTGAATCTTCTATACAGCACTGATTTTACTGGTTTTTCTTGGCCTCCGGCAAACCAAGCCTGTTTCCAGATAGCGGCCCGAGACCGAATCGATCCGAAAAGAGGCGTTGCCGGCTCGCGCATGCCGACAAACGGTCTATCGCCCGACGGTATCCGTTCGGGTTCCGGGGGATGAGGATTGGGTTATCCGCTTGTCGGCATTTTCACACCGGGGCGACGGTTGTGCTTCTACCGATTGAGGGTGCGTTGCCAGTCTTTTCGCAGTGTGCGGAGCCAGATGTCCTTTTTCGGCTGGTCTCGTTTGTTGTGCCTGTCGTAGCGTCCCCGGCCCTGGGTGGTCCCGACGCGGGTCCAGCCCGATGCGCGGTATACGGCACCGGTGTAGCGGGGCGTTTCGACGAAGGTCTCGATGAGCACCGGCGTGATGTTGTAGCGCCCGGTCCAGTCGATGGGCAGGCGGCGGCGCACGATGGCGAGGATGTGCGAGCCGAGGTTGGGGATCTCGATCCAGGGCAGGATCAGGAAGCGCGGGTTGTCGACGACGAGAGGAAGGTTCTTTTCGCGCAGTTCGGGCGTCCATCCGATGAAGCGGTCGCGCGGGGCGAGCTTCCATGCGGCGGTGGAGAAGCCGAGCATGGCGACGGGCCAGCCGTTGCGGTCGTGGACGGCATAGCGCATCTGGGCGCCGACCAGTGTCTTGTGTCCGAGATAGTGGTAGCGGGCGATGAACTCGTTCCAGAGCCTGCCTTCGCGGGTGCTGTGCACGACGGTGCGGAAGTCGAGCGGGCGGACCTCGTCGAGGGTCGTGGGCGCCGGGAACAGCGGCGGTTCGGTGTCGGGTCCGAACTGGACCGGCCTGGGCCGGTGCTGCCGCCGCCTCGGCGGCGGCAGCTCGATGAGCCCGTCCTTGTGCATGGCGAGCATGGCGACACGGGCCATCATGTCCTTCAGTCCGCCGTCGGGCTTGAGCCAGCCGATGCGCCGGCAGAACTCGATCGACAGGGCGCGGCGGGAGAGCGGGGCGGGATCGGCGATCAGGGCACGCAGCAGCGCCATTTCATCTTCGGTGAAGTCGCGCCCGTAATAGCGACACTCGACCGCGCCGGTCATCCCGCCGCCGCGAGTTCGCGCCGGCGCGCCTCGCTCATCGACCACGGCAGCCAGGGCGAGAGGTCTTCCGGCGGCTCGCCGCCGTTCTCCGCGCACGCGGTCAGCCATTCACCGAGCCAGCGCCGGACGTCGATGCCGTTGATCGCCAGCGTGCCGGCCACCGAGTACATCGTCGCCGTGAACCCGGCGCCTTTCTCGCTGTCGGAGCCGAACGAGAGCCGTCGCCCGATGACCGCGAAGCGCAGGGAGAGTTCGCCGCGGTTGTTGTCCATGGGCACGAACGGCTTGTCGACGAAGACGCACAGCCCCTCGCGGTGCTTGAGGAGCGAGCGCAGCGGCCTGGCCCTGCGCGCCCTGTCCGTCAGCCCGGCCAGTTCCGCTTCGGCGGCCGCGAACAGCTCGTCGACCGCCTTCTTCAGCCTGGCGTGCGCGACGTCGAACGCCGGCGTCTGGCGTTCGAGAGGGTGAGCGGGGTCGTAATGCTCCAGCCGCGCCTGGTTGAGCCGGTAGATCTCCGCGATCCGCTCGATCCATCTCTGGCACCAGCGCCTGAGCCGCACCCGCCCGGCCGCGCCGTCGATGAACGAGCGCCTTTGGTGCGCCCGGCACCATTGCAGGATCACCTTGCCGGCGAGTTCGCGGGCCAGCTTTCTGTAGGCGCTGAACCGGTCGCAGACCAGAACCACGATGCCCTGTGTCGAACCGAACAGCTTCATCGCGACCTCGGCGCTGCGCGAGGGATCGATGTGGTAATAGACCGCGTCCGGGCTCACCGAGGTCCACAGCCAGGCGCGGCTCGACCGGCCTTTCTCGCGCCAGGCCCGAACGCGCCAGGATGTTTCGTCGGCATGGCGCAGGGCCGCGGTGTTCTGGTGCGCAAGGATCGCCTCGGCCAGCGGCTCGAACAGCGGCACGAAGCGCTTGATGCTGCAGGGTGCCCGGCGAGATCGTCAGCCCCATGTCGGCCAGCCAGGCCGCGACCCGATGCAGCGGCCGGCAGCAGACGAACCGTTCGTAGAGCATGCACGTCCAGACGCTGATCCCGTAAGGCGTGGTCTCGAACAGTCGCACCGCCGGCGGCGCGGTCACCTCCCGCGGCGCGGAGGCGCAGTCGCAAGCCCGGCGCCAGCGCGACCGGACGATGGTGCGCTCGCAGGCCTCGACATCGATCTCGAAGAGGGTGGTGCGCCGCTCGCCGTTGGCGACATAGGGCTTGCCGCAACGCGGGCAGATCCGCGCATCTTCCGGCGGGTCGCGCGTCTCCTTCTTCTTCCTGAGCCCGGGGCGCCGGGTGCGGCCGTGCCCGGCGGTGCCGCGCTGCTGGCCGCGCTCGCGCCCGGTGCCCGGCTTCTTCTGCCGCTCGCTCCTGCTGCCGCAGAGCGCCTTCGACAGGACGCTGCGGGTCGAGCGCAGCTTGTCGAGGTCGCCTTCCAGCTTCTCGACCCGCGCGGCCAGCGCGGCATTCTTCTCCCGCAGCGACCCGATCAGCTCCGTGGCCCGCACGACCGCCGCCCGCAGCCGGTCGTTGCGCGCGCGCAGCCACGCGATCGTGCCCTCCCGGGCCTTCACCAGCCGCCTGGCCGCGGCGAGATGCCGGTCGAACCGCCTGCGCAGAGATTCGGCCACGCGCTCGCCCTCGCGGTGCACCTTCGCGAGCCGCGAGCGCTCCCGGTCGATGTCCTGCTTCAACCAGTTGATCTCGTCCCGGTGGCGCGCCTCGACCCGCTCCCGGTGCTCGTGAGACCGGCGCAACGAGAGGTAAAGACCGGCGATCTCGTCGTCCTGATACTCGACCCTGCGCTCCAACGCCTTCATGGCCCGCGACGCGGTCCCGGTTACGGCCAACTTGAGCTTGAACCGGCAAGTCTCAAGCTGCCTCTCCAGAGAACGCACGCGCGTACAGGCGTCCCTCTCCGACCAGCGCAGTTCCTCGCGGCGCAACTCCGCCACGCGTGCGCGACCCCGTTCCTCCTCGATCCGCGCCTCTGCCTCTTCAAGCACAGACGCCCAGTCGAGCGGCTCGCACGCCGGCATCACCATGGGAGGCGACCACAAGGTGTCGCCCCCCTCGGCCAGCGTCAGGTCGGTGCAGAAATCCGCGTCGAAAACCGCCATGCGCGAGACCGTAGCGCATGCGCGAAGTAGTTATACCAGCGGGCATAGTTCAGAACCCATTGGCCCATTTTCGGGTTCCGATGGAGGCGATGCGTTCTGGTTGTGAGACGAGATTGTTCCAGGCCTGGCAGCAGTGATCGAGTATGTCGTCGTAGTTCTGGAAGACGCGGTTCGAGAGCCAATTTTCGCGCATGAACTGCCAGACATTCTCGACGGGATTGAGCTCGGGGGACCGGGGCGGGAGCGGCATCAGGGTTATGTTGTCGGGGACTTTGAGGGCCGGGGATGTGTGCCATCCGGCCCGGTCGAGCATGACGAGGGCATGGGCTCCGGGTTCAACGGTGAGGGCGACCTCGGCGAGGTGGGCGTTGAGTGCCTCCGTGTTGGCGTGGGGCATGACGAGGCCGGCGGCCTTGCCCTTCTGCGGGCATATGGCGCCGAAGATGTAGGCCGAGATGGTTCTCTGGTCCTTGGGCGCTGACGGTCGGGTGCCGCGTTTAGCCCATCGCCGGGTGATCTTGTTCTTCTGCCCGACGCGCGCCTCGTCCTGCCACCAGACTTCGACCTCGACGCCGTCGCCGAGTGCAGCGCGGATCTCCTTCAGGCGGTCGGGGAAGTTTTTTTGAACCCTGCCAGCGCGGCTTCGTCCTGGGCATAGTGGCGCGGGCGCGCAGAGAGCTTGGCGTAGCCCATCCGGCGCAACTCCCGCCCGACCGTCGTCTCCGCCAACGAGATGCCGAACTGCTCGCTGAGCCATGCCGCCAGGTCGCAGCGCCGCCACCGCACCACGCCGTGGATCGCCGGGTCCGGACCGCTCTCCACAACCGCCGCCAGCGCCGCGCGCTGCTCCCCGTTCAACTTGCGCGGCGGACCTGAGGCCTTGCGATCCTTCAATCCCTCCGGGCCTTCCGCGTTGAAGCGAAGAACCCAGTCCCGGATGATCTGCAAGCCCACCCCCGCAAAACGCGCCGCATCCGAACGACGGTAACCGTCGTAAATCACCGCAAGCGCAAGAAGGCGACGGTTCTGCGAACCATCCCGGCTCCGCTGCGCCAAGCCGCGCAACTGCGCCGCATCAAAATCCTCCCTCAAGGGGATTGCTGCCCTCATAACGACCCTCCAATCGCAGAATCGCTATTGAGTCAGAACTCGATAACCTTGGGAATCCCCTCAATGAGTCTCAACCCTCAACCGCTGGTATTACCAGTCAGAAAATCCGTGGAGGCATACGATCCCCCGGAACCCGAACGGATACGCCCGAAGGGCATGACGATGATTCCGCTGCGGGATGACAACCCGGCCCGTCTCCCGCCGCGCGCGTGAAACGCCGTCGAGTCGTTCGGCGAGCGGACGGGCAAGCCGGGACTGGCCGTACATCCGCGGACACCGGTCCGAATGCGCCGGGCGGCAATCGTGCGGCGGCCGTGAGCTTCGGAGCGTGCGCATCCGGCGTGTCGGCGGTTCGGGGCAGGGCTGGCGCGCATGTCCGGGGCGGTGGAAATCCCCTGACCGATCCCTTCGCAAGGCAGGCCGGCGGTCTCCAGAGTGACGCCGGTTGCCGGGCCGTTGCGGGCGGCGCCGGGAAGGACCTGGAGGAGAGCGGGATGGGCGCGACCGAACCGGAATTCATGGGCACGCGGCATGTGGCGGCGCGGCTCGGGCTCTCGCCCCGCACGCTGGGGGCTGCCGGGTGAGCGGGGGCGCCCAAAGGGTAGCCAGAACAGCGCAAGCATGAGAAGGAAGAACGACAAGCCTGACTTGACTGCGACCGCCACCGTCCCGGTCAATCCCGGCTGACCGAAAACCAGGTGCCCGGAGCCACGCCCAAGGCTGGTCGCGACTTGCCGAAACCCCTGGACAGAATCACTGAAATCCGCAATCTTCGTTGAAAAAAGGAAGAGCAATGCGGGAACTCGCGGAAAGAATACCAGATACTGAACAGTTTCTGGCCCTGGAACCGGAGGAACTCGGCGCGAAGCTGTTGTTTGTGCTGCGTCGACGGATCAAGAAAGGCGACAAGTCGGTGCATCTTGGCAATTTCTTGAACGGCATGACAGTAACTGGAAACCGCGTATCCGATTTTTGGTCTGTCGAGGAACACGAAGAAGAGATAAAGGTCGCCATTTGTGAGGCTTGGGCATGGCTGGAGGCGCAGGGGATGCTCATCCCGAGCCCTGACAGGAATGGTCAACACGGTTTCCGCATCCTGAGTCGACGGGCACATCAATACGAAGATGAAACGGAATTTGCAAACTCCAGAGTTGCGCGAATTCTCCCAAAAGAGGTTCTCCATCCCCGGATTGCGGACAAGGTGTGGTGTGCATTCGTCCGTGGTGACTTCGATGTCGCCGTATTTCAAGCCATGAAGGGCGTCGAAGTTTTCGTCCGGGAAGCCACCCGCCTCCCTGATACTTGTATCGGCCGCGTTCTCATGCAGGAAGCATTCAAACCCGAGGGAGGGGTTCTGACCGACATGGATATGGGAAAGGATGAAAAGGCAGCACGAATGCAGCTTTTCTCTGGGGCGATCGGCGCATACAAGAACCCGAATTCCCATCGCGACGTTCACATGAACGATCCGCAGGAGGCCATGGAAGTCATCATGCTGGGAACCACCTTATGCGAATCGTGGATGCCAGAAAGCCATCCTATGTTTCCGGTGTTGCGGGTTGAACTGTTTCCTCGCCGGAGAGCTTGCAGGACGGCGATATTCCCCGAGCGACCGTTTCCACCCGCCAGCGCCTATAGCCGTTCGATACGGACTGTATCCCCCAGGTCCAGGTCTTCCAGTGTTCGCCGGAGGTCGTCTTCCATGGCGGCGAGAGCGTTTGCTGGAATCTCGGCTTCGAACTTCACCTCCACGACAAGCCCCTTGCCGGCCCGCAGCCTGGGAACGACCTTCGTGCCGAGACGGTTCCAGACTTCCGGCGGTACGACTCCAGCCAGGCGCAATCGGACCGGGGGGGCGTTTCCGCGCGGTTCGTTTTCAGTCCCGGGCTCCTGCGCGGCATCGGGGCCGGGTTTGGGAGGCGTCGGTGTATCGGCGTATCGGCGTCTGGTACATCGGCGTCTGGCGCCGTTTGCAGCCCGGGCGCTTCCACCGCCCGAATCTCCTCGCTGCGGGCCCTGGTCAACAGGAACACGTCCGGTTCGAACGCAACTTCCTCCGCCCCGACCGGCTCGGCGTGCCAGATCCGTCCGTACCCGCCGTCCGCCATCGTGCCCGATGCGAGGCCGAAGTCGCCGTTCGCGACAAATTCGACGATCTTGCGGCGCAGGACGGCATCCGGATCGACGAGCCGGGTCAGCGACCCGTCGAGAAAGCTCTGGCGCAGGCCGGTAAGCGGCCAGGCCCCGCTTTCCCTCAAGGCCGGCGGCCAGTGGCGGTCGAGATAGCCCGCGCCTACGGATTCGTTGAGCAGTGCTTCGGTCCTGAGCGCCGTGATCACGCGGCCGCAGAGCGTCTCGCTGGCGCTGCTGTGCCCCGCGCCGAGATCGATGGTCTTGAGTCCGGTCTCGGCCCTGGCGTCGGCGAGCGCCACGAAGCGGTAGCCGCCCCACACCTCGTCCCGCGCTGCGTTTTCCGCGTCCCTGACCTTGGTCCGCACCTCGTCCCGGTCCGCCCGGTCGAACTCCGTGCCGAGCACGCCTTCGGCCACTTCGCGGGAGACCCGCTGCCAGGCGAGCCACAGCTCCGCGCGTTCCCTGAGTTCGCGCCCCGGCTTCCTGACGCACCAGACCAGGGAGGCGGGATAAAGCCGCGGCGAAGCGCCTCGCTGCCTTGTCCATAGCGCAATCCGCTCCGCGGCGCCTTGGCCGGGCTGCCACTCCGCCTCCGGGTCGACGACGACCAGCGCAAGGCGCGGCGTGTCCGGAACGGCGGCGCCGTCTTCCGGGAAGGCAACGACCGGTAAACTGGCGCCCCGGTCGAATTCTTCCTTCACCAGCTTGCGGATCGCCGGCCGGATTTCCGTGTCTTCGTCGAGCGCGGCGCGGCGGTCGCTGACGACCTTCTTCAGGGTCGCCTGGTGATGGATGCGGAAACCGTCCGTACCGATCTTGCGGATGAAGAACCCCGCCGCTTCCAGCGCCCCGGCCGCATTGTCGACGGACGTGGTATCCACCTCGGGTTCGCCCAGGGCGAAGCGCAGTTCGGGAAGGTGCGCCACCTTCTCTACCTGCCCGCCGGAAGACTCGAACAGGATGGCCGCGCCGACCCGGCGGTGAATGTCGCGCAGCGCCCCTTTCGTGTCGGCATCCAGCGCGCGGGCATGGGCCGTGTCGCCCACAAGATCGGCGGCTATCGCCACATCGAGCCGTTGCTCGCCCAACTGGCCGAGCACGACCGCGCGGAACTCCGGCACATGCAGCGGCGCCGAACCGAGCGTGATCAACGGCTCCGTCCGCGCCTGCCGGAAGTGCTGGCGCGCCGCCCAGGAGATCCACTGGGCCAGCATGGCAAGCGTACCGCGGGTCTGCTGGAACTGGGGAAGCGCGCTCCATTTCCTCCGGAAGACGGAGAGCGTCGAAGGGTGGAAGGGATAGCAGGCCTCGAACCGGCGCCTCAGAAACTCGCGCGCCCTGGTCTCTGTGGTCGCACTGTCCACGGACATCCATTCTGAAGGCAGGCGGGCGGTCCGCTCGAAACACCAGTCCGCGCAGGTCTTCGAAACTCGCTTGCGTATCCGCTCGTCGCCGAGGTCCTCGAACAGCCGCCGACGCACCACGTCGCCGATCTCGGCCTCGTCATTGGCGATCAGGTCGCGGGCGACGCGGCGCACCACCTTGGTGATGCGGTCCTGCCATTGGCGGTCCCAGTCCGTCATCTCCACCTGGCTGCGCGGTAGGCTGATGACCGCCGCCGCCCCGGCGGCCCCCGTAACGGCGACCGTCAGATTCTGGATGAAGGCGTGGAAGCTCTCGGCCCGGTCGCGATGGCGGTTGACGAAGTTCAGGACCTCGTCGAAGAGCAGCAGCACGGGCGCCTCTGCGGCGGCGAACACCCGGCCGAGAGCCTCGGTCCCGGGCGGCGTGGTCTTCGCCGCCGTTCCGAGGGCGGCGACGCCCCGGTCTCCGGCAAGCTGGTGGGCCAAGTCGATCCACGGCGTCTCGCGGCCTTCGGAGGGATCCCAGGCATTGCCCACGAACACCCCGACCCGCGCTTCGGGAAGGCTTGAAACGCCTGCCGCCGCAAGCAGACCGGACACGCCCGGCAGGCTTGCAACCCCGTTGCCGGCGTTGGCGAGATGGTAGAGCGCCGTCAAGGTATGGGTCTTGCCGCCGCCGAACTGGGTGACGAGGGTAAGCACCGGCGAAGTGTTCTGCGTTGCGCCGGCGAGGCGGCGCAGCACCATGCCGGCATGGTCTGTCAGCGCACGGGTGAAGCAGGTGCGCGAGAAGAACTGCGCCGGGTCGCGGTAGTCGGGCGGCGCCGTGCCGACAACCACCTGTTCCAGCGCGATGGCGAATTCGTCCGGGCTGAAGGAGCGCCCTTCCCGCACCTCCTGCCGGGGCGTGACGACCTTGTGCCAGGGATGCCTAGTCATTGCCGCTCTCGACATTTCCCGCCGGCCGTATCCGCACGCGCCTTCCGGTGACCACGATAATGGCACCCTTGCGCATTGCAGCGCCCTGGCGCTCGATCAGGTCCCGCATGACTGCCGCTTCCTCCATGGCCGTCAACCCGTCGAGCCGAACGATACACGGATGCGGCAGGCCGCGCAGAAAGACAAGCTCGCCGAAGTCCTTGTCCTCGGTGACCAGCACCCGGTCTTCGCGGCGGGCGATGGCGAGCAGCGCCTCGTCCGAGGCGTTCGCATGTCCGTCGCGGGCGGACAGCACATCGTGCCCGAGATCGATCAGGGTCCGGTGCAGGATGCGCGACGCCACGCAGACATCGAGAAGAAACTTCACGAAGCCTGTCGCACGGAAATGCGGTCATGGACACGCTCGCCGGCCAGCGAACGATGGGCGAAGACCAGGCAGGCCCGGATATCCTCGGGCTCGAGAAACGGATACTCGTCGAGGATGCTTTCCGCACTGTCTCCCGCCGCCAGCTTGCCCAGCACATGCTCCACCGCGATGCGCATGTCGCGGATGATCGGCTTGCCGCCGAAGATATCGGCCCGCACGGTGATACGGTCCAGCAGTTCGGTTTCTTCCGTCATGATCCTGTCCTCCTTCGATTACGTTCCCTGGTTCCCGGCCCCGCCGGATGAAGCCCGCCGCCGGCCCGGTCTCGCGGCGCCGACAGGCCCGGGGATTGTCGTTCGGCGATCCGGGGCGTCATGGCGTCACCTCGGCGCCGCCAGCAGCATGGCGTCCAGAACCCGCTTCTCGCGGCTGCCGCGCGGGTAGAGGGCGGAAAGCGCGTTGGCGAGGCGCAGGAAGTCCGGTCCGCGCTCCTGTTCGGAAACGATCAATCGACGCAAGGCGTTCGAATGCCCGCCCGTCTGGAGCAGCATCGCCGTATGAACCCGGTCCAGGACGGTCGCATCCGGCGATTGCAGGTCGGAATCCGGGTCGAAACCGTTGCGCCCCGCCCGCTCGGGCCGCGAGGCGTCCGGCGCCGGGTCAAGCTCGGAGAACAGCGTTGGCTGCGCGTCGGCACTTGCGCCGGCCTCGATCCATTCGGGGACGCTGCGGGCACCGTCGGCGCCAAGCAGCGTCTTTGCGCGTTCCGCAACCGGGAGCAGGCGGACGATGCCTTTCTCCTGGGCAATTACCCGCCCTGTCCAACGGTCGAGGTCGATGCCCATGGGCTGGGAGAAGCGCCGCACGACATCGAACGGCAAGCGGAATCCCCCGGCGGTCGCCCTGGCGACCTCTTCTTCGAGGGTGTCGTCCGGTTCGGAGGCCGCGGAATCGTCCGGTCCACTGTCCCGCAATTCGTTCGTCCCCTGAAACGCCCACAGGAAGAGGGCGGACAGGCGGGCGTCTTCCTCCAGCGCGCCGGTCATGCCGTTGCGGGCGGCGGCCTCCGCCGTGCCGAGCACCTGTTCGAGGGCGGCGCGGCCTACCACTTCCCAGACCTTCTCCAGATATGTCGACAGGCTGACCGTTTGGCCCTCCGCCGTCTCGACGGCGCGGCAGCGGCTGAAGATCTCCAGGGCGGGGCCGATGCAGGCGAAGACGAGATCGGCGCCCCGCACGCCTTCGCCTTGCAGGCGCGCCATCCAGTCGGCAACCCGCAGGGGCAGTTCCTTGAGCACCTCGGCCCACTCGCCAACCGGGGCATCCGCCGGGCGCGGGCGGCAGACAAGGTGGACGCTGGTCGCGAGGGCGGCGGAGTCCCGGGCGCGGAGGCGAGATCCCATTTCCGTTGCGATCGGCCAGGAACCCGTGATGGTCCAGCCGCCCCGGATCATGCCGGAGAGCAGGGCTTCCCAGCCTTCGGTGGTCTTGTGGGCGAACACGACCGATCCGATGCCGTCCTCGGCGAGAACGCGCCGCCCCTCGGCGAAGGCCTTTCCCATCGTGTCTTCGAACCATTCGCGGTCCTTGGATCGACCGTCGGTCTCCTTCGTTTCGTCCTGCACCGCTTCGCGTGTCTTGGGTGAGAGGGGATTTTCAGGATCGAAGGGGTCCCGAAGAAGAAAGTGATCGGGTAGACTGCGTTTCAGCCAGACCAGAAAGAAGTCGGAGAGATCCGAGTAGGGAATGGCATCGTAGTATGGCGGATCGGTGAACCAGATATTGGTAGTTTGGTCGGGCAGTGGGTGAATCGCAGAGTCGGCTAACTGAACTGTTCCGGTGGTAGGAAATGGAATAGAGAAAGCAGCGCCAAGCGTATGGGCGCTACGGTCAAATGAAGAAAAGAAAGAGCCGCTGCTTTCTCCGAAGGGTAACGATTCTGTCCAATCCCAAAATGGTGGGATTTTCTGACTAGAAAGCATGTGCACTGGACACTCCGCATCCGGCTTCCATGGTGCACCAGCATTCCCAAGATCTGCCAACTTCCCCAGCGCTAGCGACACTATTCCCGAGATTGCCCGGGTATTGGTTTTCGCGATTTTCGAAGCGACCGAGTATAAAGCCGCCTTCTGCCGAGCGGTGAACAGGTCGCCCCACCGGAGCATCCCGTAGCGCTGGACGCGGAAGCCCAACGTGCCTATGGGCGGCAGGGGTTCATCCGGTATGGGACACAACCCCTGCTTGCCGCCGCGCTCCCAGTCTTCCAGGATTCCGGCAACCCGCGCCTGTGCCGCCCGGACCGCGGCGTAGTCGGCCTTCGTCGGCAGGCGATAGTGCCGTCCCGCCTCGTTCGGCCGGAGGGTCACCACCGCCGTCATCCGCGCCCCGCCGGCCCGGTTGCCGGTCTCGTCGAAAACCACATCCGCGCCGCCGCGCCGGGCGGCGAGTTGCGCGCGCACGCGCTCCGGCGGCAGGACCGCGCCGCAGCACAGGCAGGTCGCCCTGGCGCGCGTCACCGTGCCGCCGCGCACCTCGCTTTCGGCCACGGGTTCGAACACTTCGAACGCCACCCGCGGCGGCGCTCCCTCGACCCGTTCGACGGCATGGCGCAAGGCGCGCTTGCGCTTCGCCTTCCGGCACAGCCAGAAGGAGCGCATGAGCGGGATTTCGGCGCCGCAGTCCGGCGCCTCGCAGCGCACCGTGCGCGCCCACAGATAGGCGATGGGCACCGCGCCGTCGGGGTCGGCCGGATACAGGTCGGACAGTTCCCGTTCGGCCTGCCGCCTGATTTCCGCGCCAGCCTTGCGCAGCTCGTCGGCCAATTCCGGGCCGTGGCGCGGAATGTCCTCGAGCATCGCCTTGAGGATGAGGCAGGCCACGGGGTTGAGATCGCTCGCGAACGCCTCGCAGCCGAGCCGCAGTGCCTCCAGCGGGATCGACCCGCCGCCGGCAAACGGATCCACCACCAGGGGCGGTTCTTCTCCATGGGCGGCCCTGACGAGCGCTCGGCCCGCCTCCAGCCAAGGTAGCTTTGTGCTGAGGTCCCAGTTGGCGAAGTCTGCGATGAACTTCAGCAGGCCGCGCCGGATATCCGCATCGGTTTCGCCGCGCCCGCAACCGACCGCCGGCAGAGCCTTGCGCGCCGCTTCCTTGAAGTCGTCCGGACATTCGGGATCGCAGGGGTCCGGGAACAGGAGCGCCAGGAGCATGGCCCGCGAGGAGGCCAGAGGCCGCCGCGCCCACCACAGATGCAGCGTCGAGGGATGGCCGTGGCGGATCGACTTCTCGCGCACCGCATGGCGCGACACCGCCGCGATCGGAAAATCCACCTCAGCCAGACGCTTGCATCCCCGGGGGATCATCGGCGCACCTCGCCAACAAGCCGAACTACGCAGTTATTGTCCATTCCGAATCCGGATGGCCTCCTCAACCGCATTCGCAAGGTGCTCAGCGATCCAGTTATAGCGTTCGCGGCTGTTTCCTGGTGGATCGTAGCGCTTTACAATAGACGATAACTTTGTGCCCCGATAGGTGATGTAATCGAACGGATTATTGCCCTTTGAAGAGATGTGCCCCTCACGGTCTTTCAAACCGTGTATGCATATGCCAACCAGACCCATACCCTTGTTCCATGCCTTGATGATCTCGTAATTAATCCACTTTCGATTGGCAGTTCTTGACCCTACCAGAACAACGCAGCATGTGCGGCCTTCCATCTGTTCGGCAATCCATCTCTTGATAGCGAGGTCGCCACCCCTCTTGACCTTCTCCCAGTCATTGTCGGTAGCTGGTTCATTCCCGTCCAGGGCTCCGATGTTTCTCACCATGGCGGCTCTCCAAGAGTCCCGATCGTAGTGAAAGCTGTAAAACACGCGGCGTTTCATGGTGTCATATCTCCTTGTACCTGATTATCCGAGCAACAGGGCGACAGCGACCGAAATGGCCAATGCAAGATAGAACGGGCACAAGGTGATCGAAAATACCGCGCCAAGCCAGGGGCGGCGAAACGCCGAGGTATCCATCGAGAAGTCTGTATCATCCTTCTGCAGCACGCGGACATGATCGTAAAGATCGCGAAACCGTCGCTCCTGCCACAGGAAGTAGCCGTCAAGCCCCCAGAAGACGAACACCGGGACGAAGCCGACCCAGGCGAGATCGGTCCGGCCTTCCCGGACGAGTAGAACGAGAAGCGCCGACACGAGGATGACGGTCCATCCCTTGATACGGAACGAGTTTGTGGCAAGGCGATTGACCACGCCTTGAATGAGTTCAAGATGCTTGACCTTCTCGGTCATCGGTCCCCTCCAGTGGCATGGAGCGCATCCATGTCGAGCCAGTAGTGCTGCACCTCGGTGACCTCGCGCCACGGGAACCGGGCCGGGTCCGGGACCGGCTCCTGAAGCCGGGGTTCGCCGGCGCAATCGGTCACTACATAGAGCCAGTAGCAGTCGCGACGGTCTTCGGCGACCCGGCGCTCGTTCGGGGTCAACAGGATGCTGCCGGTCGTTCCGGCGAGCCCCTTGATCTCGATCAGGCGAAGCTCGCCGGATTGCAGGTCGAGGCTGGTGATGTCGTAGCCGAGATTCTGCTCGTGCACGTCATCGACCCGGCATCCCCGCGCCGTTTCGAACTCCATGACCACGCGCATCGCGGTCATCTCGGTTTCCGGATTGGGGCGCAGCCGCCGGACTTCCGCCGACTCGCGCCCGGGGTGGGGCAGGATCAGGGCGCTTGCCAGCCGTTCGACACCCTGCAACGTCACGGCGCGTTCCCGCTCGAGCTCGGCGCGGCGCCGGTCACGGCGTTCCAGCGCCTCGGCATGGCGCGCTTCGGCCTGGGCAAGGCGCCCTTCGGCGCCGGCAACGCCTTCCTTTGCGTCTTCGGCGGTACGGCCGATCTCTTCGTCGGCGCGGAGCAGTACCTCGGTGAGGGACAGCTCGACATGCTTGGCGACGCGCGTGACCTCGGCCGCGCGTTCCGACCGGACCTCTTCGAGAAACGTCACAAGCGCGGCTTCGTAAAGCCAATCTCTGGCCTCCGGCAGAGATGCCGCCGCGGGAAGTGCCTGCGGAACGGCAGCGGGGGTCAGGTCGCCGAGGAACTGCGGCTCCCGCAGCCGCGGTTCGCCATCAGCCGCCAGTTCGACCGCGAACAGCCGCTCATGTACGCTACGGCCCAGGCCGTCCACGGCTTTCGCCCGGTAGACATCGAACCGTGCCGGCGCCTCGTGGTTCAGGGAATGGAAACAAGCGCCTCGGGCAAAGGCGCCTTCTGCGGCTTCGAGGCCGCGCCGGCGCAGCGCCTCGAACAGCGGATGACCGGGCGTGACCCATTCGAGGTTGTTCGCATCGGCCGTCTCCCTGTCCGTTGACAGGCGCGGGTAGCGCGCCGTGAGTTGCGGGAGCTTCCAGTCGGCGTCGCGCTCGTATTTCCTCAGGGCGGGCGGCGTCCGTCCCGGATCGAACGCATGGGCCAGACCTCCTGCAGGCTTCAGCGTCAGGGCAGCGTCCCTGGCGCATTCCTGCATGAAACGCGCAATGTCCTCCGGCACGACACGCTGTTCCTGCGCTTTCGCCTGGCGCTCGACCAGCATGTCGAGGTTGAGCTTCCTCGTAGCGAGGCCTTCGAGAGCCGTCTGGCAGATCGCCCGGAACCGGCCCTCGTCCACATCCCTCAATATGCGATCTTCGAGATCGGCGTCCCCCAGCCTGCCGGCGTAATAGTCCCGCAGCACGCGCTCGACCTGTGCGGCCGGCAGGACTTCTCCAACCACGTTGAACACGGCGTCGTCGTCCAGCGCGTCGCGGATCTCCTGCAGCTTGGTCATCAGCCGTTCGAGCACACGCCCTTCGATGGTGTTCGTCGCGACGAAGTTGAAGATCAGGCAGTCTTCGCGCTGGCCGTAGCGGTGGATGCGGCCCATGCGCTGTTCGAGGCGGTTGGGGTTCCAGGGGATATCGTAGTTGAACAGGATGTGGCAGCACTGGAGGTTGATGCCCTCACCCGCCGCCTCGGTGGCGACGAGGATCTGGATGTTGCCTTCCCGGAACTGCTGTTCGGCGTGCAGGCGGCTGTTCGGCTCGTCCCGGGAACCGGGCTTCATGCCGCCATGAATGCAGCCGACCCGGAAGCCCCAGGCCGTGAGGCGGTCCATGAGGTAGTCGAGCGTGTCCCTGAACTCCGTGAACAGGAGCAGGCGCTGGTCCGGGCGGTCGAAGAATCCCTCCTTCAGCAGGATGTCCTTGAGCCGGGCCAACTTGGCCTCGTTGCCGGCCTGCTCGACCGCTCGCGCGCTTTCCGCAAACTGTTTCAGCTCGGTGATCTCGGCGCGCACCTGTTCAGCGTTGCCGGCCAGGGTGACCGCGTCGAGCAGGGCTTCGAGGCGCTCGCGCTCCGCCTCCTCCATTTCCTCGATCTCTTCCGGGTCAGGGAGGACAGGCGGCGCCGATTGCGCCATGGTCTGCGCCCGCTTCAACCCTTCTTCCAGGCGTCTCGCCCGGTTATCGAGCGAGCGGCGCATCGCGCAGGTGCTGGAGGCGAGGCGTCTCTGGTAGAGCGCCATCAGGAAGCCGACGGCGCGGGCTCGCGGATCGTCCCCCTGGTCCGCCGCCTTCTTGCTCTGCCGTTTCACGAAGCGGGTGATCTCCTTGTACAATTCCAGTTCGGCATCGTCGATCGCGAACCCGACCGTGCGGGGAATGCGCCGGGTGAACACCGGGCGCGCCTGCCATTCGCCGTTCGACTGGCGCTCCGGAAAATAGACCATCGCCTCCTTGGTACGCCGCAGGTAGAAGGGCGCCCGGCGCCGGGCCATCGCCTCGCGAATGGACTTGATGTCGGCATAGGCGTCGCGGTCGAGAAGTTGCAGGAACCGGGTGAAGTTCTGCGGGTCGCCCTTGTGCGGCGTCGCGGTCAGCAGGAGGATGTGGTCGGCACGGTCGCGGAGCAGTTCGCCGAGGGCGTAGCGCGCGGTCTTCCCGGCCGGCGGCGACCAGGACATGCGGTGCGCCTCGTCGACGATCACCAGATCCCAATGCACCTGGCGCAAGCCGGGCAGGATGTCGTCCCGTTTCGCAAGGTCGAGGGAGGTGAGGACCTGTGGCTGCTCCAGCCACTGGTTGACGCCGAACTGGTCGCGGATATCACCGCCCTTGAGCACCAGGAACTTCTCGTCGAACTTCTCCCGCAGTTCCCGCTGCCACTGGAAAGTCAGGTTTGCCGGGCAGACGACGAGAATGCGCTCCGCCAGACCGCGCAGCTTGAGCTCGCGCACCAGCAGGCCGGCCATGACCGTCTTGCCCGCGCCGGCGTCGTCGGCGAGCAGGAACCGGACGGTCGACAGCTTGAGCAGGTGCTCGTAGACGGCTTCGAGCTGGTGCGGCAGCGGGTCCACGCGGGAGATCGAAAGGCCGAAATACGGATCGAACTCGTGGGCGATGCCGAGCGCATGGGCCTTCAGACCGAGCCGGAGCAGGCGGCCGTCGCCATCGTAGGACATCGCAGAGCCCGAAATTGTGAGGCTGGCGATATCGTCGGCGGTGAGAGCGACACTGCGGAAGCGCTCCGTCCGCGTTCCGACCAGGCCCGCAACCCAGGAACCGGCGCCGTTCGCACGCACGGTCTCGACCCGCATCGGTTCGCTGAACAGGGCGCCGGTCAGAATCTGTCCGTCGCGAATGGGGGGCGGGTCGCTCATCGAGACTGTCAATCGCCATGACCCGGAATGTGGATTGCGGCGCTCGTCGGCAGACCCAGCGCCTTCCCCGCCGCGACCATGCGCTTGTCTAGGCTGTGGATTGCTGCCGCCCCGCGGTTGCCCGCAACGGCAAGGTGCAGTGCATCTCCGGCCCTCAGCCCGGTCTCGAAACGGCCGAGCCAATCCCTGGCCTGATCGAAGTCGTCACGGTTCGGCAGCACGACGATAAATGACTCTTCGACCAACGCCTCGAATCGCGTCCCCGCCTTCCGTACGCTCGCGGCGTTCAGATGGCCCATGCGCGCCTCACGGGCAAGCAGCGAGGCGAACTCGACCCGCGTCCAATGGCTGACCGCCAGATCGTCCTGCGGCAAAACCGCGAAGAACGCCGCAACCGATTCGCTGGTGGCCTCGGGGAGGATGAGGGGAACGAGGAAACTGGTGTCGAAATAGCGCATTGGAGCCGACCGCCGATCTCACAATCCCTCGTCCCGGATCTCGCGCAGCAACGCAGCAGCGGGGCGCCGCAGGCCGGGCATGGATGCGCGGAATCCGGCTAACTCCCGCAGCGGCAGCGGCTTTTTCGGGCGGATGGCGGCCGAAAGATGCGCCACGGCCTTGCCGCGACGGGTGATGGTCACCTCCTGACCCGCCTCGACCTTGTCCAGGAGTTCGCTCAAGCGCGCCTTCGCCTGAGCCAGATTGACCGTGACCATGACACCCTCCCCTTGGTCATCGAACTGGTCACACGATAGCAGGTTCGGTGATGTTGGACCATGGCTGAAGTATTTGCGCTGTGGCGTTTTCGGAGCTGAAGGTGGTTTCGTGGCGTGGCGTGATCCCGTTTATCCGGACTTTGGAGGCGAGAGGCGTGTGCGCTGTTCGGAAGGCCTTTCTGAGCAAGGGGGACGAAGCGAGTCGACCAGGGTGTGCATGACACGGTCGGATATCGACAACCCGGCCGCTTCGGCCTGCGCGCGAATGTCGGCTTACCCGGCATCCGTTGCCATGACGCCGCGCTATGCAGGCGTGGAGGCGCGCTGGCATTCAGTCATCGAACAGGTTTTGCTGCGGTACCGGTTTCCGCCCGGAATGATCGTCCGGGCGGGTTTCCGATGACCCGTCATCCGTTCGGTCCATCGGCTGCGGCTCCGGGATGAACGCCGCCGCGATCACGGCTGCCCGTTCTTCGCCGAACACATGGCGAAGCAGTTCGACCGCGGCCTCGCGCCGGCCGGCCCCGACCATGGTCCGCAGCCGCGCCGCCAGCAATGCCCGCAGGTCGTCTCCGGGGGGCCCGCCCGCTTCGTTTCCCGAAGAAGACAGCCGGCCCGCCAAATCCCCGACCGTGCGGGAAATGCAGCGCTGTTCCCCGGCGTCCAGCACCAGAGGCCGGGCCCCGGCCTTCTTCGCCGGCAGGTCCACCGTCAGCGCGCATTCGCGCATCCATTGCGCCCTCGACTTGCCGCGGGCGGCCGACCATTGCCCGATCGAACCCCACTCCCCGTCGGTCAGCGAGACCGTGCGGTTCATGGCGTTCGTATCCGGCCTGGCGGCGCGCGGCTTCCTCATGCCCCGTCCCCCCGTTCGGCAAGGCGCAGGAAACGCACCGCCTCGCCGAACGTGACACTCGCCTCTTCGCCTCCCGGAGCCCGAACCGCAAGACGACCGGCGCCGCACAGCCTGCGGGCGTTCTCGTGAAGGCGGCGCTGTTCCTCCTGCGTCAGCACAACGGGATGCCCGGCGGCGTCCGGTCGGGCGCCGCCGTCTCCCTCGCCAGCCTGCCGGCAGCAGAGCCATATGAAGCGCGAGACCTTCAGCTTCGCCTTCCCTGCACGCCTGCGGATCCGTTCCCACACTTCCGGGGAACAGTAGAAGCAACGCTGTTTCGCCAGCTTCATGCCATTTCCTTCCAGCAGAAAGCGGTTGCGGCTGCCGGTATCGACTTCAGCCGAGAGCCCGCCTCCCGTCCGCTCCGGACCCGCCGCCCGTCGGAAGCGTCCATGCCTGCCAGGCGCGTATCGCTTGCACCGCAAGACCGGCGACCCGCAGCCGTCCGGTTCCGGTTGTCTCCCGCAGGAACGGCCGGCCTGCATCGCCCGGCATCTCGCCGCAACGCATTCCTTTTCCGTCTCCGGAACCTCGCCGCCATATGCCGGCCTCCGGAACGGTCCCGCGCGCTGCTCCTATCCATAGAATCTACTCTCATATAATACCAGAAAGGCATGTTTCACCTGCATACCCATAGAATCGCGATGGATCGTAACCCCATTCCAATCAATTATCCATATAATTCTTTCCATATGCCTTGCTGTGCAATCATCATGGTTCCTCACCCTGTCCGGATCATTCCCGCATACCGGGTTCAATCTCCTGCCGCACCCATATGCATCATTTTTCCTCACCTGCCAGCACAATTATATGCCTTTTCATCTCAGGACCATATGCTTGACAGGCATCATAACTCATTGTATCTTCATCATAGAAACGGGACTCCATCGAACTTCATGTCATGTGTAGCAGCTGCAAAATCTTTCTCTGCTTTTGCTACACAAGCGATCAGAACACTTGCCACCCCACCAAAGCTCGCCGATCAGGGGGCAAATTTCTCGACTTGCCGCACCGTCCCCTTTGTGGCAAGCTTTCCCTCTGGCTGCGCTGTGCAGTCAGGTTGCCGGGGACGGATGTCTTCATGCACCTCGGCAGGGAGGTTCTGACATGTCGGAGTCTCGCGACCGCGTATTCATCGACAGCAAGACCGTCAGGGACCACTCCGGCGATACCGGGGGCAACATCTACAGCGGGGCGGAGGGATATGACGACCCGCTGTATGTCTTCGGGGGTCACGGCAACGACCGGTTCCTGGGCCGCGGCGACGACGACTGGTTCCAGGCCGGCGATGGCGGCCGGGCCGCATATGTCTTCGCGAGAGGCGGCGATGGCAATGACTACCTCGCCGGCGGCAAGGGAGCGAACGTCCTGACAGGCGGCCGGGGTTACGACTGGCTGGTCGGCAATCAGGACGACGCGTTCGCCGACCTGATCTACGGCGGCCACGGCGGTGACCGGCTGATTGCGGGGCGGGTCCGGGATGGCAGCCGCATCGACGACGGCACCGGCGCCCTGACCGACAGCACGAAAGGCACGGGGTGGTCCGGGGGCAAGGACGGCAATGACAATCCGACAGGCAACACCTTCATCGGCGGTCCCGGCGACGACTGGTTCGTGCTGAACTCCGACAGCTACGTCTACCTCCAGGACCTGACGCTGCCCCACATGACGGAATACACCGCGAATTGGGACCGCATCGTGGTGGCCGGGCTCGGCGACGACTACACGGTTGACGACTTCACCGTGGTCCACCACCCCGGCGGGGCGTACGGCACGGCCACGTTCCGGCTCAAGCTCGGCAACAAGGTGCTCGCCGAGATCAACCACCACGATCCGGTCGATCCCGACGACGAGGAGGCCGTCGCCGCTGCGGTCCGGCAGATCTCGGGACAGATCGACTACGAGAAGGGCGAGTGGCTCAACGGCACCGCTGGCGACGACATCCTGCAGGGCACCGGGCACGCCGACGAGATTCACGCCTGGGCCGGCGACGATTACATCATCGGCGGCAAGGGCAGCGACATCCTTGAAGGCGGCGACGGTGACGACGAACTGCACGGCGCGCATGGCAACGACACCCTCCGGGGCGGCGACGGCGACGACTACATCATCGGCGGCGCCGGCAACGACCGCCTCGACGGCGGCGCCGGCCGGGACATCCTCTTCGGCGAGGGCGGCCGGGACATCTTTGTCATCGCGTCGCTGCAGGCCGGTCCGGACCTTATCATGGACTTCAACGTTTCCGAGGACGTCATCCGGCTGCCGGTCGGTGTGCGCCAGGCCGACATGCGGTTCGTGTGGAACGATGCCCGGAAGGAGCATCAGCTGGTCACGGGCACGGGCGCGGCGCAGAAGGTGTTGGCGCGCTTCGCGAACCTGGGGAGCGCCCACAACGCGGCTTACCTGAACGCGAACGTCCATTTCATCCGGGACTTCGACCCCGCCCCCGAGCCGGTCCCCGAGGAGACGATCGACGGGACGGCGAGGAGGGACCTGCTTGTCGGCGGCGCCGACACCATCAACGGCCAGGGCGGCATGGACACGCTCTACGGCCAGGGCGGCAACGACACGATGGACGGCGGCGCGAAACGCAACGTCCTGTACGGCAACGAGGGCGCCGACACGCTCTACGGGGGTGACGGCATCGACCTCCTCTTCGGCGGCATCGGCGACGACGTCCTCCACGGAGAGGCCGGCAACGACCGGCTCCACGGCGATCAGGGCGCCGACACCCTCAACGGCAGCGCGGGCGACGACGTCCTCCATGGCGGCGCGGGCGACGACGTCCTCCATGGCGGCACGGGCGACGACGTCCTCCATGGCGGCGCGGGCGACGACGTCCTCCATGGCGGCGCGGGCGACGACGTCCTCCATGGCGGCGCGGGCGACGACGTCCTCCATGGCGGCGCGGGCAACGACGTCCTCCATGGCGGCGCGGGCAACGACGTCCTCCATGGCGGCGCGGGCAACGACACCCTGACCGGCGGCGGGGGCAATGACAACTTCCTCTTCCGCAAGGGAGACGGGGCGGATGTCATCACCGACTTCGAGGCCGGCGCCGACACCATCGTGATCCTGGCCCAGACCGAGGCGCAGGCGCAGGCCGGCCAGGGGGAGATGTTCATTGACTTCGATGACCTGAATCTGGGCAACGACCAGGACAGCGATGGCCGCGGCTTCGTCGTCATCACGTCGGAGGAGTTCGCCGAGGGCCAGCAGATCACGGTGCAGGGCGTCACCTCCGGGCAGCTGACGGACGAAGACATCGACTTCCTCACGATGGACGCCTATAATGACCAACTGATTATCGTGTGAGCGGTCGGAAGCGTGAGCAGGCTGCGGTCGTTTCCGGTCGGGGAGCGGCCGCAATCACGGCAACAAAACCGTTGCAGGACAACGCGCCGCTTCGTTCATTTCGGCCGGGCCCGTCCGCAGAGCGTGGAGCGCCTGTGCCGATGTCTCAAGGGCTTCGAACCGGGACAGGAGTTCTTGTCTTGAGTGCTGGACGATTGCGACTTGCGTCCCTTTTGGCCGCGGTGCTGGCGTTTGCCCTGCCCGCGGCCCTTGCCCTGCCTGCGGCCGCCGACACCCTGCTGGAGGCAATGGCCAGGGCCTATGCCGCAAATCCGCTGCTGGAGGCCGAACGCGCCCGCCTGCGCGCCGAGGACGAAGGTGTGCCGCAGGCGCTGTCCGGCAGGCGCCCGGTCGTGACGGCGCGAGGCAGCATCGGCTACGGCCAGTACCGGAGCAAGCGGGTCAGCTACCCGGGTGGTCCACGGGCCGAACGGACCACCTCGAGCAACCCGGCGACCGCGCGGATCGAAATGACGCAGCCGCTCCATGACGGGGGGCGGACGACGGCCAGGTTGGGTGCGGCGGAGCACCGCGTTTCCGCGCAGCGGGCGCGGCTCGTGGCCGCCGAGCAGGCCGTCTTTCTCGACACCGGCCTTGCGTTCATGGATGTGGTCCGCGACCAGGCTGTGGTCGAGTTGACGGCAAGCAACGTCAATGTGCTGCGCCGACGCCTCCAGGCGGCTCAGGATCAGTTCGAGGTCGGCGAGGTGACGCGCACCGATGTGGCGCAGGCGGAAGCGCGGCTGTCGCGCGCCATCGCCGAGCGGGCGGGCGCCGAGGGCCAGCTCGAGGCCTCGCGCGCCGCCTATCAGCGCGCGGTCGGCGAGCTTCCCGGCCGGCTGGAGGCGCCGCCGCCGCTCTCCGGCCTGCCGCAGACGAAGGAGGAAGCGGTCGAGGCTGCGTCGCGGGACCATCCGGATGCAGCAGCGGCGTCCCTGGAGGAGCGTGCGGCGCTGAAGGACGCCGAGGCGATCCGGCGCGAGTTGCACCCGGGAGTGAACCTGGTCGGGACCCTCTCCCATGCGACCGACCCCAACGGGCGCGGCACGCGCAGCAACGATGTGACCGTTATGGTTACCGTGTCGATGCCCCTCTACGAGGCCGGCAATGTCACGTCACGCCGCCGTGCGGCGATAGAGGCCGCCGCGCGCTTGCGCGCCATGGCCGAGGATCGCCGCCGCTTCGCCGTTGAACAGGCGGTCAGGGCATGGGAAAGCCTGGCCTCCGCCCGCGCCAGGCTGGAGTCGCTTGCGACCGAGGTCCGTGCTTCGGAGATCGCGCTGGACGGCCTCCAGCAGGAAGCCGAGGTTGGCACCCGCACGCTGCTGGACGTCCTGGACGCGGAGCAGGACCTTCTGGACGCCCGCGTGAATGTCGTGCGCACGAAGCGCTCGGAAGCGGTGGCCAGCTACCGGTTGGCTGCTGCGACGGGCCGGCTCACCGTCGAGGCCCAACAGGTGCCGGTCACGCAATATGATTTCCGCGCCAACTACGACCGTGTCCGCGCCTTCCGATGGGACCCGGGCGCGATATTCGGCGGAAGTGGGACAGAATAGCGATCCTGCCCGCGGCGGGGGCGAACCGCCCGCCATCCAGCGAAAAGCCATCGGACGGACAAACCGGGGGACGTGATCGGTGAGCGTGCTGGCGCATGGCGTTCCTGAAGGGGCGTTGCGGAACGAGCCCGCCGCGACACAGGCTCTGGCCCGTATCCGGAAATCGCACGGGCGTTCGTCGGGATGCTGGGTGATGTGGGAATCGAGTTCGAACCCGCGTGTCGGGGCCGGGTTGGAGCATGAAGAGAGCCGGCAACTCTCATTGGAGCAGGCGGCGAACGGGATGCCGAGGGTCCTGAACCAGGCACAGGCCTCTCGGAGGGCATTACCCCATCCGGCTATAACTCGACCCAATTCACAGGAGCACGGCGGATTGCGGCGCATGGCGTTCGCAATGCGCTGATACCAACCGCAAGTCATATAGACCGATGCATTGGGTCGTGGGGATCGTCACGATGTTGCGACGGCCCAGCTTCGCCGGGTTGTTTTGGTGATGATGTCGGGTTGCTCGATGAGCCATTGCCATGCCGTCCGGCAGGCTTCTCTCAGGGCGGCGACATCCTTGAACACACGGTTGGCGAAGCGGTTCGATTTCAGGACCGGTATGATCTGCTCCATGGGATTGAGTTCCGGACTGTATGGCGGCAGATGCAGGAGCGTCAGATTGGGGGGGACGAGAAGGTCGCCCGAGCGATGCCAGCCTGCCCCGTCCAGTATGACCACGCCGTGCGCACCCGGCGCCACGGCCGCGCCGATCGCCGCCAGATGCTCGTTCATCGCCGCCGTGTTCGCCCTGTCCGCCACATGGGCGATGCCGACGCCGCGCTGTGCGCAGGTGGCGCCGAACAGATAGACATAGCCATAGCGATGGTCGCGCACGATGCGCGGACGTTGCCTCCCGCGCGCCCAGACGCGCGTCGTCATCCCTTTCTGGCCGATGCGCGCCTCGTCCTGGAACCAGATTTCGATCGGGCCCGCCAGCGCCTCGGAACTGAGCATCGACGTCACCCTTGCCTCGAAGTCCGCCACGAACGCCCCCTGCCGCTCCGCGTCGGCCCTGGGGTGGACCGGCCGTCCCGAGACAAAACGAAACCCGGCCCTTCGGAGCATCATACGGGCGCCGCTCTCCGTATAAATGACCCCGAAGGCCTCCTCGATTTTCCGTATGATGTCCTGAACCCGCCAGCGCGTGATACCACCGGCCACAGATAAGAACCGATTAGCCTCTCTCGGCGGAGATTACCTCTTGCAGTAGGAGGCCTCGGCTCAGGGGGCGAGCTGCGGAGGGAGGCTCTGCTATAGGTTCCAATCAACGACCGTTGGTATGACACCGTCCCGCTCAAGATCGGGACCCGCCTCGACCCACAACCCGATCTCGGCAATCCGAGCCTCCGTCAACCGACCATCGCTGCCCCCGCGAGGACGATCCGCAAGCCCCTCGAACCCCTCCGCATTGTAGCGCAGCACCCAGTCGCGCAGAACTTGAAGCTCCATGCCCTGCGCCCGCGCCGCCTCCGTGCGCGACGCCCCATCCATGATCATCGCGATCGCACGCGCCCGACAGGCTTGCTTCGCCTCACCGCAGCGCTTCGCCAGATCATGGAGATCGTCCGATCCATGCTCCGTCCAGGTTATCGGCGTCGCCGCACCCATCATCATCCTCCAACCCCAAGACTGCCTGACATCACTCTATCAACGTTGTCCGGCACCTCACCTCAACACCTCACCTCAACACAACATGTTGGAACAATGAGTCAATTCGAACCGCGCTTGGTATGACATTCACCCCGGACCGGTTGACGGAGGCAAGTCACTCTCGTCTGGCGCCGAAACCGCCGACGATGCCACGTTTCTCGAAGGCGCCCGCTGCTTCGGCATGGTTAGGGCCGTGGAAGCCGCCCCGGATGATATCCCCCGAGGCTCCGGAACCGAATGTGCCGTCCGCGCCGACCGGAACGTCGTCGAAGCTGACGGCGTCGACGGGCCAGGCATTGCCGTTCGCATTGTCCCGGATGTTGCCGATCGCCACGTCGATCGTGACGGCCGCAGCGCTCCAGGAGAGAGTCGCGTCCCCGGCCAGGCGGGTTCCGGCCGCGGCTTCCTCGACTGCCGTCCCGACCATGCGCCCGGTCCATGTCGCGCTGGCCGGCGGTCGCGCCCCTGTCAGGTCTCCGCCCGCAAACCCGAAGCGCGTCATCGGCTGCCCGGGTTCTTCGGCCACGCCGAACACGCTGTGCGTCATCCAGTAGCCGTAGGTTCTCCGGTCGCCGGACCGCGGTATTGGAAGTCGGTTGCACCGTTGCGGGCGGCGCCCCTGGCGACGCCTGAAATATCCGCCGGGAACAGGTCGGAGATCGTCCGGGCCGGGGACGCGCCCTCACCGGTCCACAGGCAGCCGGCCCGGGCGCATGTGGGCGTCGCGACAGGACTGCTTCCGGCATGGGCGCCGGTCGCGACGAGGGCATCCGCGCGCCGGGCAAAGTCCCGGGCACGTGCCTTTTGCTCCTCCGGACCCTCCGGCCCGGACGGATCGACGCCGAACACCTCCCTGGCGACATGATCGCCGAAGTCGCCGCCCAATTTCTTGAAATCGGAACCGGAGCAGGCGCCCAAAGTCAGCAGGAGGGCTGCCGCAACAGCCCCGGAAGGACCGGATATTCGGGCCTTCCGCCGGCAAAACAGGTATGGCGATCCGGTTCCGGACATGCCGCGAAACTCCTCCGCTGCCGCCTCTTTCATCAAGGCTTCCGCCTTTGCTGCCGGCAGCCGCGGGCGCATGTCAAGCGGAAAAGCGGGCTGACCGGCTTGATCAACATCCGCGTCTGCGCGCGTGACGTCCTGGCCGGCCGGGTCGAGAGGGAAGACGGCCCCGATCCCCGCCTATCGCAGTGTGACCTCCGCCCTGCGCCCGATCCGGAAGGGTCCTGCCGGCGACTCTCCGGAGACGATGAACTCCGCGCGGTAGACGCCCGGCTCCCAACTCGCGGACTTTCGGCGCTTGCCGGCATAGGAGAAATAGCGCGCCCGGTCCTCGTCGATCGAATGCCGGTTGCGGAACAGGATGCGGCCGTCCGGGCCGGAAATGACGGTCTCGATCAATGTGCCCGAAAACGCGCCCAGCAGGACCGTGTATCCGACGAGCGCCGCCGCAGTCGCCGAAGCGGCCTGCGGATAGCCGCCATGCACCGCCCGGTCCGTCTCGGGAACCTCCGCCGCCAGGCCGGCGCGATGGACAATCGTCGGCGTGTAGCGCGCCGGATAGTCGGAGGCCCGCCACAGTGCCGTTCCCGTCCGGCCGGAGGCCGACGCCGCGCAGCGCGGCGGGTCGGCGGACTGCGCGCCGGCGAAGGGATCGACCGGCCGGCCGTTCCTCTCGACCTGGAAATGCAGATGCGGAAGCTCCGAGTGGCCGGAGCTTCCCGTCCGCCCCAGCAGGTCTCCCGCCGAGACCCACGCGCCCTTGCGCACCGTGACGCTCCCGCGCTGCAGATGGCAGTATTGGGTCGTCCAGCCGCCACCGTGGTCCAGGCGCACGCCGTTGCCGCATTCCCTGCCTTCCCGGCTCGGGTCGAACCCCCTCGCCGGGCTGTCCTCCATTCCGTCGCGCCATCTCAGCACCACGCCGTCGGCCGCTGCGACGACAGGCAGCCGCGCGCCCGGATCGACGGGCGCGATATCCGTCCCCTTGTGCCCCTCATAGGTCCTGAGCCCGCAGCGGTAGTCCCGGTAGGCGGGCCCGGACTGGAGGTCCATGTAAGCGAAGAACCGGCAGTCCCGCCCGATCTCGCAGCGCACCGGAAAGAGGAGGCCCGGCGGGTCCGCCGCCTGCGCGCCCGCTCCCGCCAGGGCGGCGCAAACCGCCGGCAGCCAGCCAGCGCGGCAAGGGCGCCGAAGAAGCCGCGCAAGGCATTCCCGCATTTTCATCATCGACCCGCCAATTCCATGGTTCGGGAATACCCCATGCGGCGCGTCAGGTCTCCAGAGACTGTTGATGATGCCCCATGGGGCGGGTTGTTGGCCGGTCCGTTGCAGGCAATGGCCCGGCCGGATACTCATACTCACATCCTTGCGACCGGCGGAGCATTGCCCCGGCTGCCGGCATGGAACAGCCTATCGGCTCGAGACGCATATCATGCCCTGCCATGGAGCCCCATCCCCTGCGGCCGAACAGGCGCCATGAGCGCAAGCTTCTCGGACTTGCTTGACGGTGGGGGGGGGTAGACTTTGCGTCCGTAACAGGATCGGGAGGATTTTATCATGGCTATCGAGCGGACCGGCGGCGCTGGCGACGACACCCTGACGGGGGGCGTCGGCAATGACATCCTGAAGGGCGGCCTCGGCGACGACATCCTGACGGGCGGCGACGGCGACGACACGCTGACCGGCGGAACCGCAAGCGCGGGAGCCGACGCGGACTTTCTCCTCATGAACCCCGGCAGCTCGGACGATGACACGCTGGACGGCGGCGCGGGGAACGATGTGCTGGACGGCGGCGCGGGCGATGACACGCTGGACGGCGGCACGGGCAACGACACGCTGTATGGCGGCGACGGGGACGACACGGTGGATGGCGGTGCGGGCAACGACCGTCTGGAAGGCGGCCGGGGCGCTGACAGGCTGACCGGCGGCCGGGGCGCTGACTCGCTCTATGGCGGCAGTGGCCATGACGTCTTTGCGTTCGCGGTCGGCGACGGGGCCGATTACATCGGCGATTTCGAGGCTGGCGACATCATCGAGATTGCCGGGGTGCCGGGCGGTTTCGGGGATCTTGTGATCGAGCAGAAGGGCTTCAATACCGTCATCAGCTACGGCGACGGCGACACGATCAAGCTGGAGGGCGTGACGGCGGCCTCCCTTGGCGCGGACGACTTCCGGTTCCTTCCCGTCGAGGCAGCCCCGCCGGAGGGCGGCGGCGAGGACGCTCCTGCACAGGGTGCGCCGCCGGACGGCAACGATGACGGCGACAGCGACGATGATGACTTGAGCGGCGGGTCCGCCGGCGGGACGGTGCTCACGGGCGGCAAGGGCGCGGACACGCTGGCAGGTGGTGATGGCGACGACACCCTGCGTGGCGGCATGGGTGGCGACGCACTCACCGGCGGCGCGGGCGACGACACGCTGATGGGCGGCATGGGCGACGACACGCTCACCGGCGGGGCCGGCGACGATACGCTGGGGGGCGGCAAGGGCGACGACACGCTGGACGGCGGCGATGGCGGTGACACCCTGCGTGGCGCCAGGGGTGCCGACACGCTGACCGGCGGGGCGGGCGACGACACGCTGGGGGGCGGCCGCGGCGCCGATACCTTCGTGTTCGAGGCGGGAGACGGCGCCGACATCATTACCGACTTCGGGGCCGGCGACAGGATTCGCCTCGACGGCATATCCGGCGGGTTCACGGCGCTGGTCATCGAGCAGGACGGCGCCGATACCGTCATTCGCTACGGCGGCGGCGGCGACACGATCAGGCTGTCGGGCGTGTCGGCGGCCTCCCTTGGCGCGGACGACTTCATCCTGCCTGCTGGCGGTGGAGGCGACGAAAAGGCCGCTTACGGCGCCAGTACGAGCGACGACGACAACGACGGCGGCGACCCGAATGCCGGCAACGATGGCGGCGAGGACACGGACACGATCCCGGGCACTTCGGGCGATGATTCGCCAGACGTTGAGGCCTGCGGCGTGACCATTCGTGGCAGCGCGGACCGCGATTGGCTCTTTGGCACCGCGTGCGACGACACGATCTACGGCAACTCGGGTGACGACAAGCTCTACGGTCGAAAAGGCGATGACATAATCTATGGCGGCGGGGGTAACGACCTCCTCCGCGGCAATTCGGGCAACGATGAGCTCTGGGGTGGCGAAGGCCACGACTTTCTGACCGGTCGTAACGGCGATGACACGCTGGAAGGCGGCAAGGGCAACGATTTCCTCTCGGGTGGTTTGGGGGTTGACACGCTCCGGGGCGGGGAGGGCGCCGACCGATTCGGTTTCTTCGAGAAGGGCTACTGGAGCCAGTGGGGATTCAACGATGGCAGCGACGATACGATCCTTGACTTCGAGGACGGAACGGACCGCCTCGACTTCCACTCGATCGACGGGGAACTCGGCTTCGAGGACCTTGAGATCTGGCAGTCCGACAGCGGCGCTGCCATCAACTGGTCCTTGGGGACCATCACCCTGGAGGGGATCCAGACTTCGCAACTGACCGAGGCCGATTTTCACTTCGTCGGCCTGCCCGACTGGGCACTCGACGACAGCAAGGGCGACGACACGCTCCGGGGCCGCCCGGGCTACGACTCGTTCGGATTCGCGAAGGGCGGCGACGACAAGATCGTCGGCTTTGAGGACGGAATAGACCGCATCGACTTCTACACGGAAGACTCGGAGCTCGACTTCGACGACCTCGTGATCCGGCAGTCCGACAGCGGCGCGGTCATCACCTGGTCCCTGGGGACTGTTACCGTGGTGGGGATCCAGGCGTCGCAACTGACCGAGGCCGATTTCGACTTCGTCGGCTGACGCGCCAGTAAGATTGAAGTGTGATTTTCCGTCCGTCTCGATATTCGCTTGGAGGCGTCGATGGTGTTCAGTGCAGCAATCCTCTCCCATAACCGCGGCCGGGGCAATGTTCCGGCGGTCACAAGGATGTGAGTATGAGTATCCGGCCGGGCCATTGCCTGCAACGGACCGGCCAAAGATCCGCCCCATGGGGCGTCATCAAACGGGTGAAGGACATGGCCGCGACTTTTATCGCGGCAAGCTGCCGGAACAGCGTTCCGCATCCTGCATGCTCGAGAGCCGGCCTGTTCCCGCATTCGCCCGAAGCCACGCGTTCCGGGCCTCCCGCTCCGGTATCGGGTGCGCCGCGAGGCCGGCCCCGGTGGTGTCCGCCGTATCATGGCCGGCCAAGCCGGTCATGAACGGCGTGCGGCGGTCTCCTGCCCGCAAGGCGGTGCGCGGCCTGACGGCGCCGTCCCCGTCCCGGCGTGCATTGCCCCCCTTCTCCCGGGCGCTTAACTCCTCGCGGAAGGCGTGCCGGACATAGTCGATGAAGGGGTCGAGCAGGAAGGCGAGGGGCGTGCGGGCGCGGGTCCGGATGAAGGCCTCGACCGGCATGCCGGGCACGATGCCGCGCGCCCGGGCCGCGGCTTCGGAGTCCTCGTCCAGGACGATCTCCGCAGTGTAGTAGCGGGCGCCGCTGGCCTCGTCGACCAGCGCGTCGGCCGACACCGTGCGCACCCGCCCGGTGAACTCCGGCGCGCTGCGGAGATTGAAGGCGGGGAAGACCACCGTCACCTCCTGCCCGGCCCGGACCTCGTCGATCCGGGCCGCCTCGACCCGGACCCTGGGCGCCAGCGGCACCCCTTCCGGCACGATTGCCGCCACCTCCGTCCCCGCCGGGATCACCCCGCCCACGGTGAACACCCGAAGCCCGTGCACCACGCCCGCCATCGGCGCCCGCAGCACGAGCCGCGACAGGCGGGTCTCCACCACCCGGAGGCGCTCGGCGAGTTCCGCCTCGCGCGGCTGCAGCGTGCGCATCTCGCCCTGCGCCTGCTCGCGGCGCTCCGCCAGCAGGCGCAGCCGCTCGATCTCGTGGGAGGCCAGCGCGCTCCGGCCCCGCGCGGTCTCCGCCTCCAGTTCTCCGAGCACGCCCCTGAGACGCGCCTCCTCCCGGAGCAGCCGCGATACCTCCGGCTTGCGAACCAAGTCCTTCTCGAGCAGCCCCTGCTTGTCGCGGACCTCCGCCCCGACCAGGGCCAGCTGGTCCCGCACGGCCTCCGTCTGCAGCCGCAGCGCTTCGATGAAGGCCGCGGTCTGCGCCTTGCGCTCGCCGATCTGCGCAACCGTCTGCATCAGCGACTCGCGCCCGTTCTCGAACAGCCGCCGCTCGCCGGCCAGCAAAGCCGCCAGCACCGGGTTCCCTTCGGCTGCCGCCGCGTCCCGGAACGAGACCCCGTCACCGGACCGGGCCTCCGAGGCAAGACGGTCGATGCGCGCCCGCACCTCCTGCAACTGACGCACCAGAATCGCCCGCTCCGCCGCAAGCCCGGTGGCGTCGAGCTCCAGGATCGCCGCCCCCGCCTCGACACGCGACCCGTCGCGCACCGGCAACGCCGCCACGATCCCTCCGTCCGGATGCTGGATCGCCTGGCGCCGCGATTCCAGCTCCATGCTGCCCGACGCGATCACCGCACCGTGAATCTCCGCCACCGAGGCCCACGCCAGCGCGCCCGCAAACCCCGCGCCAAGCATTACCAGCCCAAACCGAACCGGACCGCCCACCGGCCAGACCCGGCGCCCCGCCTCAGTCACCGCCCGCCGCCTCTTCCCGGTTGCCGCCGTCCTCGATCGCCCGCGGCGGCCCCTCCCCCCGCTCCACGGCCAACCGCGGCTGCGGCCCCGAAAGGCGCGCCATAACCGCCGCGACCGGACCGAACATCTGCAGCCGCCCGTCCTCCAGCACCGCGATCCGGGCGCACTCGGCAAGCATCGCGCGGCGGTGCGCCACCACTACGACCGCACACCCCGACGCCTTCGCCCCGGCAATCGCATGGTTCAGCGCCTGCGTGCCGGCGTCGTCCAGGCCCGCGTCCGGCTCGTCCAGCACCAGAAGCACAGGATCGCCGTAAAGCGCCCGCGCAAGCCCGATGCGCTGGCGCTGCCCGCCCGACACACCGCCGCCGCCGCCCGTGAGCATCGTGTCGTATGCGTCGGGCAGCGACAGGATCATCTCATGCGCCCCGGCCGCCTTCGCCGCCCGCACCACCGCCTCCTCGCCCCCACCGGGGGCGAAACGCGATATGTTCTCCGCCACGCTGCCCGCAAACAGGACCACATCCTGAGGCAGGTAGCCCAGATGCTCCCGCCACAGCGCCTCTCCCCAAGCCGACAGTTTCGCCCCGCCAAGCCGGACCTCGCCCTGCGCCGGCGGCCACAGACCGGCAACCGCCTTCGCAAGCGTCGACTTGCCCGCACCGCTCGGACCCACAACCGCCACCGCCTCGCCCGGCATGACGTCGAAGGCCACGCCCCGCAGCAGCACATCCCGGCGCGCCGGGGACAGCACCGTCAGGTCGCGCACCAGAAGACGCGCCGCAGGACGCGGCAGCGCCATCGGCGAAACCTCCGGCGGAACCTCCGCCAGAAGCCGCGACACCGACAGCCAGCCAGCCCGCGCCCGCTGGATCAGTGCCGACTGCGCGATCGTCTGCTCCAGAGGCTGCAACGCCCGGCCCAGCAAAATCGACGCCGCAATCATCGCCCCCGCCGTCAACTCGCCCCTCAGAACCAGCCAGGCGCCGAGACCCAGCATCCCCGACTGCAGCAGAAGACGGAACGCCCGGCTCGCCGCCGTATACCCGCCGCCCGCGTCCGACGCCCGCATCGACCGGTCCAGAGCCGCCCCGCGCAACTCCTTCCAGCGCGACCGGAGCGGCCCCGCCATGCCGAGGCCCGTCACCGTCTCCAGCTCGCGCCGGACATCCTCGGCCCGCCGCGCCGCCTCCGCAGAGAGCGCGGCTGCCTGGTCCTGCGGCTTGCGCGTCGCCCAACGGTTCGCCAGCGCAAGCACCACCAGAACCACGCCGCCCGCAACCGAAAGCCAGCCCAGAAGCGGGTGGAAGATGAAGATGACCGCTACAAAGAACGGCGTCCACGGCAGGTCCATGACCGCCCCGGGCGCCGGAGACGCCAGAAACGCGCGCACCGTCTCCAGATGCTGCAGCGCCTGCCCCGGATCGCCGCGCCGGGACGGGTCGCGCGCCGACCGCCCGGCGGCATCGAACACCCGCTCGTCAAGCGCATCCTGAAACCCCGCCCCGACCCGCGACAGAATGCGCCCGCGAAGACCGTCGAGAAGGCCCTTCAACCCATACAGATACACCACGATCGCAAGCAGCATCACAAGCGTCGCCTCCGACCGGCTGGTCAGGACGCGGTCGTAGATCTGCAGCATGAAAAGCGGACCGGTGAGCATCAGCAGGTTCACCACCGCGCTCAGCATCACCACCACAAGCAGAGCGCCGCGATAACGGAAAAGCGCCGCCCGGGGCTGCAATCCCGACCGCGAGGAGGGCTCAGGGCGTCCGGTGTGCATAATGATGAAAGTTGCCCCCCGCACCGCCGCGTGTCACCGCCCGCGCCGGCTACCCGGCAGCGGCGCGCCCCGTGCAAGCAGATGCCACAGAAACGGCTCCCGCGACAAGGACATGGCCCGCACGAAACCGCCCGCTCCCGCATCGCCCTGGCGGCCCGTCCACCGGGCTTGCGGTCTGCCGGCACACCGGTTGGCGCCGGTTGCCCCCTGCCCTGATTGCGGTAATCGCGGCTGCGGCCGCCCCTCGCCGAGGAGCGGCCGCAGTCTTCCGGCTGGCCGGTCGGCTCAGCCCATCAGGAGATCTTTGTAATCGTCCACCGTCACGAAGCTGAAGCTGTCGACCGACAGCTGCTCGAACGTCACGCCCTCGAGGACGATCTCGTTGTCGAACCTCTTCGACGTGATCCTGACGCCGCCCGCATCGTAGTCGTCGACGATCTTCAGGTCGGAAACATCAAGGAACTTCTCCCCGTTTCCGGCCATCGCCTGCGCCTCGGTCTGCGCCAGGAAGATGATCGTGTCATTATCCTCGACCGAGAAGTCGGTGATGACATCCACACCGTCGCCCCGGCGGAACAGGAACTCGTCGGCGCCCTCGCCGCCACGCAGACGGTCGGAGCCCTCGCCGCCCTCCAGACGGTCGTTGCCGCCGTTGCCGAACAGCCGGTCGTCGCCCGCGCCGCCGGCCAGCACATCGAGACCGCCCTCGCCGCCTTCCAGGCGGTCGTTGCCGTCCCCGCCGTCCAGCATGTCGCTGCCGGCGCCGCCATACAGCATGTCGTCGCCATTGCCGCCATTGAGCGTGTCGTCGCCGTCTTCGCCGTATAGCCGGTCGGCGCTGTTGCCGCCGTTCAGCGTGTCGCGGCCAGCGCCGCCGTGGAGGATGTCGTTGTTGCCATCCCCGAACAGGAGGTCGTTGCCGCTGCCGCCATGGAGCGTGTCCTTGCCATTGCCGCCATACAGCGTGTCGTCGCCGCCGCGGCCGTAGAGCACGTCAAACGCGCCCTTGCCATTGATGGTGTCGTTACCGCTGCCGCCGACGAGCAGGTCCTTCCTGTTCGTGCCCGTGATCGTCTTCCCGGCATCCGGATCCGGCCGTTCCTCGGTCGGATCGAAGTCCCAGATGAACTCGACCTTCGACAGGTCGTTCTCGTCGAGACCCTGGAACGCGGCAAGCTGTTTCTTCGCCTCCCCTGTACCGGTGACGAGGAAATGCGCCTTCTCGCCTTCGATGCCCCACAGCGGGGCGTCGAGGGTGCCCGCCTCGAACCGCACATCGTCCCATGCGAGACCGAACGGCAGCCGGACATAGTCCTCAGCCACATTGAAGTCCGCGATGATGTCGGGAGCCTCGTCGGTCGTGCTGATGACGAAGATGTCCCGGCCACTGTCGCCATAGAGCTTGTCCTGGCCCGCACCGCCGTCAAGCCGGTCGTGGCCGTCGCCGCCGATGAGCTCATCCTCGCCGGCGCCGCCGTAGAGCAGGTCGTTGCCGCCAGCGCCAACAAGCGCGTCATCGTCCGCACCGCCGTAAAGCGTGTCGTTGCCGCGACCACCAAGCATTAAGTCGTAACCGTCCCCGCCGCGGAGGATGTCGTTGCCGCGGCCGCCATCAATATGATCAGTGCCCGCGCCGCCGTCGATCCGGTCATCGCCGCCATGGCCATAGATCTTGTCTTCGAAGGCGCTGCCCGAAAGGTTATCGCCCGCCTGCGTACCCTGGACCCACTCCCCGCGCTGCGGCGAGAGGCTCTGGCCGATCCAGTCGATCGCGGCATCGACGGCATACGGGTCCTCGGGATCGACATCCACCCCGTAGTTGAGCTCGGCGAGCACCTTGTCGCCCAGCATGATCCGGAAGTGGGCATTCCCGTAGACGCCATCGGGGTGGTGAACGATCGTGGGCCTCGGTCCGTCCCCGAGACCGGTCACAATGATGGAGTCCCTGGTGTTGTTCGATCCCCACGGACGCTCGTAGTCCTCAATGTAGACGTAGCTGTCGGGGTTCAGGATGAATTTGTCCAACCCCGTGCCGCCGTTGAGGATGTTCCCCCGCGGGTTTTCGACCTCCTGGTCGCTCTGCGGACCCCTGCCCCTCGTTGTGCCGGTGAGCGCGCCTGTGCCGTCGTCCACCCGGCTGCTGTCCTTGACCCGGCCTGCAATCAGATAGTCGCTGTCGGCGCCGCCGTAGAGACGGTCGGAGAACGCGTCCTCCCGGTTCCCGACCAGGGTGTCGCTGCCCCGGCCGCCATGGAGGACATTCATGCCGTAGCCGCCTTCGAGATAGTCCTGCCCCTCGCCGCCTTTCGCGAGGCTGCCGCCGCCGGCATCCTTGAAGTAGTCGTCGCCCCAGTTCCCTGTGAAGGAATCGTGGCCCTGCCCGCCCAGGACGTGCATCGAGCCGTAGTGCCCCTCCGCGCGCGAGATGTGGTTCACCCCGGTAGTGCGGGACAGATCCAGCGTCTCCTCGCTGTCAACAAAATACTCCATGGGTTTCGTCGCCATCTCGGATATCTCCGCTCGTCAGATGAACAATGTCGTCCCCAAATACGGGGGGGGGCGGCGAAGTCAACATATGAAATTCCGGCCCCAGGGAAAATTTTTAGGTCCTGTGGACGGATTTGATCAAGATGAAGGCAGCGGCGAGTGCGACGAAGGAGCTGAAGTTTGTGGCGGTCTTTTCGCAGCGCAGGGCGATGCGTTTGAAGCGTTTGATTTGAATGGCATGACGGATAATGGGCTGAATTAATACAGTAATTACAATATATTACAGTGAGAACACAGGATATTTCCAGAAACGTATCAACACTATGTCATCACGAAGACCGCATCGTCGCGGAAAGCTGTGCGGGGAAGGCAACCCGCGGGTCTCATAAGGCTCGTGTTGCCCGGCGACCCTCCAGCATTGAGAATGCGGACATGTGTCTCTGGAGCATTCATCCCGGGCATCTTGCCCCCCGCGGGCTGGCCGTGCTGTGGAGGAGTTGTCACGCGAGGCGGAAGCCCTGCGCGGACGCTCGAACGACCGGCAACAGCCGGATTCCCGGCGCCGCTCAGGCCTGCGCTGCCGACAGGGCCGACGAACGGCTCCCTGAGCCGAACCGGGCCGTATGAACGGCGGATTGGCGGAAGGTTGGGTACCTCTGTCGGAATTGGGACTGCCGCAGCGCTCCTATGGCAAGGGCCGTCTCTTCGCTCGGCATGATCGGGACATGGAAAGTGCGATATAGCATTTGCTATGTCGCACGAGATGGTCTAATCCTTGCGCCCCATGTAATCGAGAAACGACGGGCGACCGGGAATGGGCGACATTCCGGAAGACTATCCACTCCGGGTCAAGGACTTGCGTGGGCGGTTGGGGCTCACGCAGGCGCAGATGGCGGAGCGCGTCGGCGTGTCGTTCGCGACAGTGAACCGCTGGGAGAACAGCCAGTCCAGGCCCGGGCGCCTGGCGTGGCGCGGGATCGTCGATCTGGAAGCCGAGGTCCGGCACTTGACCCGGCCGGCCGAGCCGCCCGCCGCTTCGGCGACGCCAACACTCGACTTTGGCTCCGAGCCGGCAGCGGTGGCTGCCGTTGCGGCGGCGACGCGGCTCGCCTACGGCCACCTGTCCAACCCGGCTTTCGCCAGCGAGATATCCTCGATCGACCCGTTGCCGCACCAGCGTATCGCCGTCTACGAGCACATGATCGGCCAGTCGCCGCTGCGGTTTCTCCTTGCCGACGACGCCGGCGCCGGAAAGACGATCATGACGGGGCTGTATCTCCGCGAGATGCTCGTGCGACGGCTGGTGACCCGTGTGCTTGTGGCGGCGCCGGCCGGGCTGGTCGGCAACTGGGAACGCGAGATGCGCATGCTGTTCCGCCTCCCCTTCCGCATCGTGCGCGGCACCGACGCCCGCGCCGGGAACCCGTTCGCCGGACCGGGGGGCGACCGCATCGTCGTCAGCATCGACACGCTTGTCGGCGAGCGCATGTTCGGGCGCCTTCGCGAGGCGGTGGAATCGGGTGCCGCGCGGCCCTATGACCTCGTGGTGTTCGACGAGGCCCACAAGCTGGCCGCCGCCCGCGAGCAGGATTTCCGAGTCCGCAAGACCGACCGCTACCGCCTCGCCGAAGCTCTGGCCGGCCTGCCCGTAGACTGTGCGCGCTGGCGCCTGGGCTGGTCGGCGCCGAACATCCTGCTGCTGACCGCGACGCCGCACATGGGCAAGGATTTCCCCTACTACTGCCTGTGGCGCCTGCTCGCGCCGGACGCGCTGGCGACCTTCGAGGCGTTCGCGGACTTCCCCGAAGCGCAGCGCCGCCGCCACTTCATCCGCCGCACCAAGGAAGAGATGGTCCACGCCGACGGCCGACCCCTCTACCCGCAACGCAAGTGCGACACCCTCAGCTACGCGCTCAATCCGGCCGAGCAGGAACTCTACGACGCGACGACGCAGTACATTGAGGAAACCTACAACAAGGCGCGCATTCTGAACCGTTCCGCGGCCCGTCTTGCGATGAGCGTGTTCCAGCGTCGGCTCGCCAGCTCGACCTATGCCGTGATGCGCTCGTTCGAGCGCCGCCTCGCCCGCCTGGACGAGGCCGTCGCGCTCGTCCGGGCGGGCCGCAGCGAGGAGCTGGAGCGGGGCCAGACCCGGCTCGGTAAGACACCGGATTTCTTCGAATCCCGCACCGCCGACGAGGAGGCGGACGACAGCGGCGAACGGGAGCGCCACGAGGAATTCGAAGAGGCCGCGCTCGGCGGTTTCGCCGCGCTCACCCTGACGCAACTCCGGGAGGAGCGGGCGGAGGTCGAGGTCCTTCTGTTCCAGGCGCGCCGCCTCGCCGAAGCTGGCGAGGACTCCAAGTTCGAGAAGCTGCGCGCGGTCATGGGCGATCCGGCCTTCGCCCGGGAGAAGCTCATCGTCTTCACCGAGCACCGCGACACGGCGGCGTTTCTGGTGCGCCGCCTGGAAGGTCTCGGCTTCGCCGGGCGGGTCGCCCTGGTCCACGGCGGGCTGGACTACCGCGCGCGCGAGGCGCAGGTGGAACTGTTCCGGCGTCCGGCGGAGCGCGGCGGCGCCAGCTATCTGGTCGCGACCGATGCCGCCGGCGAGGGCATCAATCTCCAGTTCTGCTGGCTGATGGTGAATTACGACCTGCCCTGGAACCCGGCGCGGCTGGAGCAGAGGATGGGGCGCATCCACCGCTACGGGCAGACGCGCGACCCGGTGGTGATCGTCAACCTGGTCGCCGGGGAGACGCGCGAAGGCCGGGTCCTCAAGGTGCTGCTCGACAAGCTCGAGGCGATCCGCAAGGAACTCCGCTCGGACAAGGTGTTCGATGTCGTCGGGCACCTGTTCGAGAATCTGCCGCTCAAGGACTATCTGGAGCAGGCGGTGACGGAGGCTGGCGCCCGCGCCGCTGTCGAGGCGTTCGAGGCCAATCTGACGCCGGAACGGGCGGTCGCCATTGAAGCGCGGGAGCGTGGCCTCTACGGCAGCGGCGAGGTCCGCGCCCGCCTTCCCGAACTCAACGCGACCATGGAGCGGGAACAGTATCGCCGCCTGCTCCCCGGCCATGTCCGCCACTTCGTCGAGACCGCGGCCCCCTTGATCGACCTGCGGCTGGAGGGCGACGCGGGCGGCGTGTTCGACTTCGTGCCCCAACGCCCGCGCGCCGCCGACGATATGCGCGCCGCGATGGACGTCTACCCCGAAGCGATGCGGGGCCGGTTGACGTTCCAGCGTCCGGAATCTGGCGGCGACACCATCTGGATGCATCCCGGCGAGCCGGTGTTCGAGTGCTTTCACGCCGCTCTGCTGGCGCGCCACGGCGGCGAGGCGCTGCGCGGCGCGATATTCGTCGATCCCCACGCCGAGGAACCCTACCTCTTTCACCTGGCCCGGGTCTCGGTGGTGCGGCGCGGCCGGAACCGGGTGGAGACGGTCGAGATACGCCCGGTCGGGCTGCGGCAGGAGAGCGACGGCGCCGTTTCGCCCTGCCCGCCGGAGCATCTGCTCTTGTTGCGCGGCATTGGCGGCGTCGCGCCCGGCAGCATACCGCTGGCCCGCGCGGCGCACAGGCTCACGGAGAACGCCAGGGCGTCGCTGAAGGAGACTGCACTGCGCATGGCGGCGAAACATCGCGTGCGCCTTGAGGAGGCGCTGCCGGAACGGCGCCGTTGGACCGCGCGCGGCTACGACTACAAGACCGCCGAATTGATGACGAGGCGCCGGAGCATGAGCGGGGAGGCCCGCCAGGGCGATTCGCAAGCGCAAGCGGAGCTCGCCATCGTGAAGGAAGAGCAGAACCGCCTGGTCGCGGAGCAGCGCTGCCATCTGGCGGCGCTGGAGGCGGAGCCTGCCTCGATCGGGCCCGGCGAGGCAGCGATGATCGCCCATGCACTGGTCCTGCCGACCGGTGACCCGGAAGAGCGGCAGCGGCACGACGCCGAAGTCGAGGCGATCGCCATGGCCCATGCGCGCGCCCATGAGGAAGCGGCGGGGGCTTCGGTTCGAGACGTGTCGCGGCCCGCGCTGGCGCGGCGCGCCGGCTTGGGCGACTGGCCCGGCTTCGACCTTCGTTCGCTGCGCCCGGCCGGAGCGGGCGGGCCGGCCGAGGACCGCGCCATAGAGGTCAAGGGCCGCGCCGGATCGGGCGCGGTGGAAGTGAGCGAAAACGAATGGGCGGCGGCCTGCAACCTGCGCGAGCGCTACTGGCTCTATGTCGTCTTCGATTGCGCCGGGCCGCGCCCCCGCCTGGTCAGGGTGCGCGACCCCTTCGGCCGCCTGCTGGCCCGGACGAAAGGCGGCGTCGTCATCTCGGCGTCGGAAATCTTGTCGGCAAGCACGGACGAGAGGGTGGCGTAATGCCGTGGAATGACGATTTACACGGTGCCGCGCTTAACATTGCTGCGTCAGACGCATCACCCCTGCGTGTACGTGCAGGCCCTGGCACCGGCAAGACTTTTACGTTGATGCGCCGGATCGCGCGTTTCCTGGAGCAGGGAATCGAACCAGAGCGCATTCTTGTATGTACATTTACTCGGACAGCCGCGGCTGATCTGAAAGAAGCCGTCGTTGCGTTGAATGCGCCTGGAGCAGATAGTGTAAAAACGACTACCATCCATGGCCATTGTTTCGGAATCCTCATGCGAGATGATGTTTTGGCTTCGACCTCTCGGGTTCCTCGGCCGCTATTGGAGTTTGAGCGGCGCTTTCTCTTGGAGGATCTACCGGGAAACGCCTTCGGCACGATCCACGGCAAGCGGAAACGGCTCATGGCCTTTGAGGCGGCTTGGGCGAGACTCCAAGACGAGCAGCCAGGTTGGCCAAACGATGCAACGGATAAGGCTTTCCAAGCCGCGCTTCTTGATTGGTTGCGCTTTCATGGGGCAATGTTGATCGGCGAACTTGTACCGGAAGTCTTGCGTTATCTTCGGAACAACCCCGCGGCACGGGACTTTGATCAGTTCACGGAGATTCTCGTTGACGAGTATCAAGACCTGAACGTCGCCGAGCAGGAGGTGATCGATCTACTTGCCATAGACGCGAAGTTGACAGTTATTGGTGACGAAGATCAATCGATCTATTCTTTCAAGTGCGCACACCCGGAAGGGATCGAGGAGTTTGACCTGAGAAATACCGGAACTGCAGACGAAACGTTGGAGGTATTTCGGCGGTGCCCAACCACAATTGTCGCACCGGCCAATGAATTAATCAGCAACAATAACGATAGAGTCAATCGATCTCTGTTGCCGCATGTGGAAAACGGCCAAGGGGAAGTCCATATCGTCCAATGGACAGATATCGAGGCGGAGGCGAACGGGTTAGCTCAATTCATCCGACAGCGTATCGTCGATGAACGAGTCCATCCCGGTCGGGTTCTCGTTCTCGCTCCACGCCGGGTGTTCGGCTATGCGGTTCGTGATGCCTTGACGGCGCTAGATGTGCCGGCCCACAGCTTCTTTCAGGAACAGGCGCTCGAAGGCGATCCAAAGAGCAGGGACGGTAGCAAGAAGCAGCAGGTATTTACCCTTTTGACGCTTGCGGCCGATCCAACTGACGCAGCAGCGCTTCGCTGCTGGTGCGGTTTCGGCAATCACTCTCTTCACGCCCCCGCTTGGGGACGGATTCGCGAATTGTGTCAGCAACCGGACCATTCCCTAACGGATGTGCTTGAAGGCATTCGGGATGAGCGCATTTCGTTGTGTTATGGCAACTCTCTCCGCGACAGGCTTTCTGAACTTCGACAGCGGCTACAGGTTCTTGAGAATTTGGTTGGCCAAGCTTTTGTGGATGCATTGTTTCCAGCGGACGACTCCGACTTTGAGGAGCTTCGCGAACTGACTTCTAGTCTTCCTGAGGGTGCCGATGCCAAATCTCTCCTGGATATACTTCGCACACGCATCACCCAACCTGAATTGCCGACAGATGTCAATTATGTTCGCGTAATGAGTCTGCACAAATCAAAGGGTCTGACCGCCGATCTCGTAATCGTGATGGGTTGTGTTGAAGGACTAACTTCACACGTTGGTGATTCGCTATCGGAGGCAGAGAAGAACAAGGATCTCGAAGAACAACGGCGACTGTTCTATGTTGCCGTGACTCGTTCACGTGATACACTAATTCTGTCGAGCGTCACACACTTGCCTCGAAACTTGGCTTATCAACTTAAAGTGCGTATAACCGGTCGAAAGAATGTTGTTCCGACCATTACCTCACGCTTCATCCACGAGCTGGGTCCTAGAAGACCGAATCCGGTCAAAGGCGCGCAACTGCTCGAAACAGGGATTGGCGTATGACCGCGCGCCGCAAGATTCTGATCATCACCGGGCCGACCGGACCCGCACAGCCGCGCGGCGCCGCCCCATGACCGCCGAGCGCGACACCCGCCTGATCGAGGTGGATTTTCCGCTGGAGCGGGTCTCGATCGACTCCGTGCATGAGAAGAACGTCCGGCACGGGCATATCTCGACCCTGCATATCTGGCCGGCGCGGCGACCCTTGGCGGCGTGCCGGGCGGCGCTGGTGGCGACGCTGCTGCCCGATCCCGGTGATGCGGCGGCACGGCAGGCCCTCTACAGCCGGCTGGCGGGCGAGGTCATCGAGACGGTCAAGGCCGAACGCCGCGGCGGCCGCGCGTTGGATCAGCACCGACGCGAGACCTCAGGCGGCCTGCTGCACTGGGGGCGCGAGGACGGCCCGGACCTGCAATGGTTCCGCGAGCGCATCCGCCAGGCCCATGGCGGACGCGCGCCCAGGGTGCTGGACCCGTTCGCCGGCGGCGGCGCGATTCCGTTGGAGGCGATGCGGCTGGGCTGCGAGGCCACCGCCATCGACATCAACCCGGTCGCCTGGTTCATCCTGAAATGCACGCTCGACTATCCGTACCGCCTTGCTGGCGAGGCCCTCCCGCTGCCTGATTTTGCGCGCGCCGACAGCGACTTCATGGCGGCGTTCCTCAAGGCCAGGGGGTTCAAGGGCAAGGCCCTGGCCCGCCAACTTGCCGCGCTCGGCCTAGGCGAGGACGCTGGCGATGCGGAGCCGGGGCTGCTCGACGACGCCCCGGAAACCGGCGGCGATCTTCTCCAGGCCGACCTCGCCTGGCAGTTGCGCGCCTGGGGCCGATATGTGCTGGCCCGCGTCCGCGCGGCGCTGGCGGAGCGCTATCCCACCTATGCCGAATTCCAGGCGCTCGTGCCCGGCGGCAAGTCCTGTGAGGAACGGCCGCTCGCGCTGCTGGCGCCGGATGAAAGGGGCGAGACTGACGCCGGGCCATTGAACGACAGGTTCGACGGGGCACATCTGGAGGACCCGCGCAACCCGCGCTGGGTGCCGAAACCGACAGTGGCGTATCTGTGGGCGCGCACGGTGCGCTGCAAGGGCTGCCGGGCGACATTGCCCCTGCTCAAGACGCGCTGGCTCTGCAAGAAGGACAACAAGCGTATCCTGCTCACGATGGCGTCGAACGCGGACGGCACCGGCGTCGATTTCGGCGTCGAGACCGACGTGCCACGGGCTGGCGGCAATGCGGCGCAGCAGCGCGAGCACGACAAACGGCTCGGCGCAGGCACGATGAGCCGCAGCGGTGCGCGCTGCCCTTGCTGCCCAACGATCATGACCATGGAGGATATCCGCCTCGAAGGCCGCGCCGGGCGGCTGGGCGCTATCATGACCGCCGTGGTCGTGGACGGGCCGAAGGGCAAGGAATACCGGCTGCCGCAAGACGAGGAACTGCGCGCCGCGGAAGTCTCCGCCGACGAACTGGAAGCGCTGTATGCCGACATTCCCTTCGGGCTGCCGATGGAGCTAACACCGCGCCAGGGGCGGGGCGCTGCCCGCGCCTTCTCGGTGGAGAATTACGGCCTCGACCGCTGGGGCAAGCTGTTCACCGACCGGCAGCTTCTGGCGCTGGGTTCGGTGCTGCGGGAGATGCGCCGGTGCGCCGACGCGATGGCGGACCTCCCGCCAGAATGGCGGGAGGCTATCCTGGCCTGTCTGGCCCCGTCGCTCGGCCGCCTCGCCGACCGGGGCAGCGCGCTTGCGACCTGGACCAACGACCCGGAGAAAATCCGCAGCACGTTCGCTCGTTTCGCGCTGCCCGTCGTCTGGGACTTCGCCGAATCCTGTCCGCTAGCCGACACCACCGGCGGCTTCGTCCAGGCCGTCGAGTGGATCGCCCGCGTCGTCGAACATCTGCAAGACGCGACAAACGGCGCGCCCAGCGTAACGGTGCTGCGGCAGTCGGCCCTCGCATCCGTTCCCGGCGGTTTCGACGCCATCGTCACGGACCCGCCCTATTACGACGCCATCCCCTATTCGGACCTGATGGATTTCTTCCATGTCTGGCTGCGCCGGGCGCTGCATGGCGTCGTGCCGGACGCCGAACCGGCGTTCGCCGACCCTCTCGGCCCGAAATGGAATGCGGCCGGCAGCGACGGCGAACTGATCGACGACGCCAGCCGGTTCGGCGGCGACCGGGCGGCGTCCAAGCAGGCCTATGAAGACGGCATGGCCCGCGCCTTCCAGGCCTGCCACGAGGCGCTGAAGCCGGAGGGCCGGCTGGTCGTCGTCTTCGCGAACAAGTCCCCCGACGCCTGGGAGACCCTGGTCGCGGCGCTGATCCGCGCCGGGTTCGTCGTCACCGGCTCCTGGCCGATCCAGACCGAGATGCAGACCCGGCAGCGTTCGCTGTCCTCTGCCGCCCTCGCCTCCTCGGTCTGGCTCGTCTGCCGCAAGCGCCCGCCGGCCCGGCCGGGCTGGGACAGCGCGGTGCTGGCCGAGATGCGCGAGAACATCGTGCGGCGGCTGCGCGGCTTCTGGGATGCCGGCATCCGCGGGCCGGACTTCGTGTGGGCCGCGACGGGGCCGGCGCTCGAAGCCTTCTCCCGGCATCCGGCGGTGAAGAAGGCCGATGCGCCCGGCGAGACCATGGCGGTCTCCGAATTCCTGCGCGAGGTGCGCCGCATGGTGGTCGATTTCGTCGTCGGCCGGGTGCTGACCGGCGACGGCGACCCCGAGGCGGTGCGCGGCCTCGATGATGTGACGACCTATTACCTGCTGCACCGCGGCGATTTCGGCCTGGGCGAGGCCCCCGCCGGGGCCTGCATCCTCTATGCGCTGTCCTGCAACCTGTCCGACCGCGACCTCTCCGACCGATTCGCCATCCTGTCACGACCTGGCCGCGTCCAATCCGACGAATCAGATGACGACGGGACCGGCGAGGAAGACGAGGACGGCGGCGGCGCTGCGGGTGCCGGCGGCGGGGGCGGCAAGGCGAAGCTGCTGCCCTGGAACCGGCGCAAGGCCAGAGGGCTGGGACTCGAAGGTCCGGGCGGGCGCCCCGCGCCGCTGATCGACCGGGCGCACCGGCTGATGCAGCTCTGGCGCGCGGGCGACGAGGCGAAGGTGAACGCCTATATCGACGACAGCGGCCTCGCGCGCCACGCCCTGTTCGCGCGGCTGCTGCAGGCGCTGATCGAACTGGCGCCAGCCGGCTCGGAGGAACGCGCGATCCTCGAATCCCTCTCCAACCACCTCGCCACCCGCGCCGGCCTCGCCGCCCCGCGCCAGGCAAGGCTGGAAGTCTAACATGCGCACCAGCGGCGAGAGACAACGCAAGACGAAGGCGGCGACCAGTCCGACAATTGCAGGATCCGAGCCATTGGAAGCCGCCCGGCTGCTGCCGAACGGCGCGCGCTTCTACCGCTGCGCCCTGCAGGTCAATCCGTTCGCCTATCTCGAGCGCCACGGCAAATCGACCAACTTCCGTTCGGAGGCGGACTACAATGCGGCGATCGTCCGGGCTTGTTGCAAGGCCGGTATCGAAGTCGTGGCGGTCACCGACCACTACCGCGTCGAGACGTCCCGGGCGCTCTTGCGGGCCTGCCGCGAGGCCGGCCTTTTCGCGTTCACCGGCTTCGAGGCGGTTACGAAGGACGGCGTCCATTTCCTTTGCATTTTCGACCCGGAGCAGGAAGCAAGGCTGGAAAGAGTGATCGGGGACTGCGGCGTCCACGATTCGAGCGCAGCTTCTCCCGTGGGAAGCCTCGACTCTCTTGAATTACTGGCGAAGGCGCGTGAGTGGGGCGCGGTCGCCATCGCCGCGCATGTGGCTTCCAATGGCGGATTGCTGAAAACCCTCAGCGGGCAGCCCCGGATCAATGCCTGGACCTCGCCGGATCTGCTTGCCTGCGCGCTGCCGGGAGCGACCGTGAAGGCGCCGGATGGGATCCGACGAATCCTTGAGAACAAGGATCCCCAGCACCGGCGCACCCGCGCGGTAGCGGTTGTCAACGCCTCGGATGTCAACGACCCGGCGGATCTGGAGAAAGACAGCGCATCCTGCTTCATCAAGATGTCGAAAGTCTCGGTCGAGGCATTCCGCCAGGCGTTCCTCGATTCGTGGTCGCGAATCCGGTTGCACAGCGACCCACCGTCTGAACCCCATGCCGAACTGGTCGCCGCAGCGTGGGAAGGCGGGTTTCTGGACGGCGTGTCCGTTCGCTTCAACGGCAATCTCAACACGTTGATCGGCGGCCGCGGCACCGGCAAGTCCACGGTGATCGAGAGCATACGCTACGCGCTCGGCCTCGACCCCCTGGGGGACGAGGCGCGCAAGATGCATGAAGAGACGGTCAGGCATGTCCTGAAACCGGGAACGAAGGTCTCGCTTCTGGTCCGCTCGCATCACCCGTCCGAAGCGCATTATGCAATCGAGCGCACCGTGCCCAATCCGCCGGTCGTCAGGGACGATGCGGGCAACCTGCTGGCCATGGCGCCGAGAGAGCTGATGCCGGGCGCGCAGGTGTTCGGCCAGCACGAAATCTCCGAACTGACAGGGAGCCCGGAAAGACTGACAAGCTTTATCGAGCGCCGTGCGGGACGCGATGCATCGCTCTCGGCCCACAAGGCGGAAATGAGGTTGGTGCTCGAGAAATCGCGCCTGCGTATCGTGGAAACCTGGCGGGAAATCGAGGAATTGATGGCCCGGCTTGACGCCCTGCCCGGCCTGGAAGAGACACAGAAGCGCTTTCGCGAAGCGGGGCTGGAAGAGCGGTTCAGGGAGCGAAGCCTCCTCGTCAGGGAGGAGCGGCTGTTCTCGATTCTGGACGAACGGCTCGAACCCTTTCGGGCGTTGCTCAGGGCGTTGGGGGAGGATCTTCCCATCGACGCCGCATTCGTTTCCGCCAGGGCGCTGGCCTCTCTGCCGAACGCGGATATCTTGCGCGAGACGGGCGATGTCCTGCAAACCCTGGGCGCACGGCTCGACGAGGCCCGCGCCGGGTTCGCCGCTGCCCTGACCGAGGCCGATGCGGCGATTACAGATATCCGGGAACGCTGGGACGAGCGGCGCGGCGCTATCGAAAGCGCGTATGAAAAACTGCTGCGCGATCACCAGAAATCCGGCATCGACGGCGCGGAATTCATCGAGCTGCGCAAGCAGCTCGAATATCTGCGCCCGCTGAAGGACCGGCTGGAACATCTCCGCAAGGATATGGAGATGCACGAAGCGCACCGCCGCGATCTGGTTTCGGAATGGGAGGATATCAAGGCACGGGAATATCGTGCGCTGGCGAAGGCGGCGAAGGAGATAAACGGCAAGCTCCGCCAGCAGGTCAAGGTCGAAGTCAGAATGGCGGGCGACCGCGAACCTCTGGAAAATCTGCTTCGGACGGTCGTCGGGGGAAACCTTGCGGCCGCGCTTGAGCGCCTGCACAAGTCCGACCCGTTATCGCTGCCCGGGCTTTCGCAATGCTGCCGGGAAGGCAAGGACTCCCTGATCTCGACTTACGACCTCCCGCCGGGCGCTGCGGAACGGATCGCCGACGCCGGCCGGGACCTGCACATGAAAATCGAGGAGCTCGAACTACCCGCGACAACCCATATCGAATTGAACACGGCTCCCAAGGGCGAACCGGAGGCATGGCGCCCGCTGGAAGCGCTCTCCAAGGGGCAGAAGGCGACGGCGGTCCTGCTGCTTCTGCTGCTCGACGCCGAGGCGCCTCTGGTGATCGACCAGCCTGAAGACGATCTCGACAACAGGTTCATCGCCGAGAGGATCGTTCCGATCGTGCGGCGCGAGAAGCGGCGGCGGCAGTTCGTTTTCTCGACGCATAACGCCAACATTCCCGTCCTCGGCGACGCCGAACTGATCCTCGGCCTCGCCGCGTCCGGCGAGGCCGGCGGCGGTCAAGCGAATATCGCGCCCGAGCATATGGGATCCATCGACTCGGAAGCTGTCCGTGAACTGGTCGAGGAGACGCTGGAAGGCGGCAGGAACGCCTTCGAGATGCGCCGCTCGAAATACGGGTTCTGAGCATGACGACACGGACAGAGCTTCTGGAGATCATTGCGAACGGCGAGAATTCCGGCGTCGAGTTCAAGCGCGACGATGTACGAAACCACGATCTCGCCAGGGAACTGGTCGCATTCTCCAACCTCGAAGGCGGCATGGTCCTGCTCGGTGTGGACGATGACGGGTCCGTCGTCGGGCTGACGCGGGACCGTCTGGAGGAATGGGTGATGACTGCGTGCCGGGACAAGATCAGGCCGGGCATTATCCCGTTCTTCGAGACAGTCAGGGAGGTGCGCCCCGGCGCTGACGTGGCGATCGTGCGGGCGCCACGCGGTGTCGATGTGCACAGCCAGTGGCACAACAACAGAAACGCCTATTTCATCCGGGTCGGTACGCAGAGCCGGGAGCCGACGCCCCAGGAATTGAGCCGGCTCTTCCAGCAGCGAGGCGCCTTCCGCGTCGACCTGCGGCCGGTGCACGGGGCGGCTGTCGGCGATCTGGACCGTCGTCGGCTCGAAGAGTATTTCAGGTCGATCCGTCAACAGGATGTCCCCGCTGACGACGACGAAACGGGTTGGCGGACCTTGCTGGTCAACACGGAGATCATGGTCGAGGGCAGCGCGAGCCTTTCAGGCCTGCTGCTCTTCGGGACCGCGCCTAATCGCTTCCTGCCGCAGGCGGGCATCGATGCAGCGGCGTTTCCCGGATTGGAAAAGGACTACGCGGCACTTGAGCGGAAAACGCTGCGCGGCCCGATGACCCCCCTCATGGACGGCAAGGGCAATCTTCTGGAAGCCGGCCTCGTCGAGCAGGCGCTGGCGTTCGTCGGGCGCAACACGCCGGTGGGCGGCGGCCTCAAGGACGGCGCGCGCCGCGCGCAGCGCCCGGCCTATCCGGATGAAGCGGTGCGCGAAGCTGTCGTGAACGCCCTGATCCACCGGGACTATCTCCTGGCGAATACGGATATCGAACTGGCAATATATCGAAACCGGCTGGAGATCGTCTCGCCCGGGAGGCTTCCCAACGGCATAACGACCGAACGCATGCGCGCCGGGACCAGAGCCGCCCGAAACCAGCTGTTGAAGGACGTGATGCGGGACTATGGCTATCTTGAGCATATGGGGATGGGAGTGCCGAGAAAGATCGTTCGCGGCATGAAGCAGCACAACGGAACGGAACCCGATCTCGTCGAGGACGGCGAGCGGTTCGTCGTACGCCTCTTCGCCCGATAATGGGCACCACGATTTCATTGATGCCTGGAGGCGGCGATCGCGGATTCCATTCGGCTGGAGCAGGCGCAGTCCCCGCAAGCCGAGCCTGCATCGGCCGGGAAGCCCTCGGAATTGCGCGATCCGTGCACAACGATCTGACGGCCCGCCGGGCGCGCCGCAACGGCTCCGACGCGCTCGCCCGGCGCCTCGACGCCGCCTGAACCCATCGAGCGAGGACGACATGGCGCAAAGACCACCCCGGACGCCCTGGCATGAGGTCGTGACGCTGCGCGAGGATGTGCGCACGGGCGCGCTCTCGCTGGCCGACTTTGCCGCCGACCTTCACGATGTAGCGATGCAGAAGGGCGCGCGGCCGGTCTATGAGGATCCGGGCCGGTTCTTTGCGCTGACCTATCCGACCTTCCCGTTGCGGGAACTCGCGCGCGACGTGGCGCTGCGCCTCGCCGGCAGGAACACCAAAGCGATCCGCCAGCTCGAACTTACCTATGGCGGAGGCAAGACCCATACGCTGGTGACGCTCTACCATTTGGCGCACGATCCGCAGTCGTTGCCGACGCTCCCGGCAGTCGAGCAGTTCCGCTCCCATGTCGGTGCACCCCTGCCGGCGGCGCGTGTCGCGGCGCTCTGCTTCGACAAGCTCGATGTGGAAAAAGGCATGGAGGTGCGCGGCCCCGGCAGCGGGCTGCGCTGGCTCAAGCATCCCTGGAGCGTGCTGGCGTTTCAGCTGGCGGGCGAGGAGGGCCTGCGCGCGCTTCATCCCGACGGCGCGAACGAGGAGCGGGAAACGGCGCCTGCCGAGCCGCTGCTCGCCGAGCTGCTGTCGCGGCCGCAGGCAAGCGGGCTCGCCACCCTGGTGCTGATCGACGAAGTGCTGATGTATGCCCGCGAGAAGGCGGCGATGGAGGAGGGCTGGCATGCGCGGCTGACCGACTTCTTCCAGTATCTGTGCCAGGCGGCGGTCAGGGTGGACCGCTGCGCCCTCGTCGCCTCGCTGCTCGCCTCCGATCCCGCGAAGAGCGACGCGCTCGGCAAGCAGCTGACCCGGCAGATTTTCGACATTTTCAACCGGCAGCGCGAAGAGGGGATCCAGCCGGTGCAGAAGGAGGATGTGGCCGAAGTGCTGCGCCGGCGCTTCTTCGAGTCCGGTTCGATCGCCGATCCCGACGCCTTCCGCCCCCATGTCACGGCGGCGGTCGCCAATATCGCCGGGGTCGACGAAACGGTCGGCAAGAACAGGGCGGGCGAGGAACAGCGTTTCCTCGACAGCTACCCCTTCCATCCAGGGCTGACCGATATTTTCTATGCCAAGTGGACCCAGCTGGACGGGTTCCAGCGTACGCGCGGCATCCTGAGGACCTTCGCCATCGCGCTGCGCGACGCCGAGAAGTGGGACAGGGCGCCGCTGGTCGGCCCCAATGTCCTTTTGCCCGCACCCGGCGAAAACGCTCTCTCCGAGGCGGCGCGCGAGCTTGCCGGCACCGCCACGCGCGAGGTCACGGAGGGCGCCGGCAATGTGTGGAGCGCTGTGCTGGAGGGCGAGCTTGCGAAGGCGCGGGCCGTGCAGGACGACCACCCGGCGCTGAAGTTCCGCGAAATGGAGCAGGCGGTGTGCGCCGTGTTCCTGAGTTCGCAGCCTATCGGCCAGAAGGCGCATACGCCGGAGTTGATGGCTCTTGTCGGCGCGGCAGGCCCGGACCGGATCGATGTCGAGAAGGGCCTGCGCCGCTGGACCGAACTCTCCTGGTTCCTCGACGAGGCGGAGTTCGCCGACGCCGCGACGCTGCCCCGGGCGTGGCGTCTCGGCAACAGGCCCAACCTCAGGCAGATGCATGACGACGCCTGCGCCAACCGGGTCGCGGCGGAGCAGGTGGAACAGGCGCTGCTGGAGGAGGTGCGGCGGGCGAAGAGCCTCACCCAGGGTGCGGCGGCGGCAGGCGCAAGGGTGCACATGCTGCCGGAGCGGCCGCGCGACATCGGCGACGACGGAGAGTTCCATTTCGCCGTCCTGGGGCCGGACGCGGTTTCCGATTCGGGCCGGCCGAGCGCGCAAGCGCGGCGCTTCATCGACGAGACGACGGGGCCGGACCGGCCGCGAATCCGACGCAACGCCGTGGTTCTGGCGGTACCTTCGCGCGACGGCCTGGACGCCGCCCGGGCAAGCATCCGCGAATATCTCGGCTGGGAGGAGGTGCGCCGCCAGCTCGACGGCCAGGGCGGCGATCCGGTACGTGAAGGGATGCTCGCCGCCTCGACGGAGAAAGCGCGCAAGCGCATCCCCGATGCGATCCGCCAAGCCTGGGCCATGGTCGTCGCCGTCAACGAGCACAACGACATCCAGGCGTTCAAGACAACCATCGGCGCGGAACCGCTGTTTGCGGTCGTCAAGGCGGACCGGCGTGCGCGCATCCAGGAGACCGCGATCAGCGCCGAAGCGATGCTGCCCGGCGGCCCCTACGATCTCTGGCGCGCCGACGAGGTATCGCGCCGCGTGAAGGATATTGCCGGCGCCTTCGCGGAGAATCCGAAACTGCCGAAGATGCTCCGGCGAAGGGATATCCTCGGCACGATCGACCGGGGTGTGCGCGACGGCGTCTTCGTTGCGTCGCTGGTCAGGCCCGACGGATCGGTCAGAACCTGGTGGCGGACGCCGGTCGACGAGCAGGCCCGGTCGGATCCGGCATTGGAGCTGTTCCTGCCCGACAGGGCCACGCTGTCGGAACTCGACCCGCAGGCGCTGGCACCGGATGTGCTGCCGGAACTGTGGACTGGCGCCTCCGTCGCGGTGGCGGACCTCGCCGCCTACTTCGCCGGCGGGCGGATGGTAACTGTGCAGCGGGAGGGCTATGCGGAACCGGTCGGTATTCCGGCCTGTCCCCGCGCCGCCGTCGAAGCAGCCGTCGCGGAAGCCGTCCGCCAGGGTGTGCTGTGGCTCGTGAACGGCCCCGCAAGCTTCCAGGACGAAACGCTGCCGCCCGGCATCCTGTCGGACACCGCCGAACTGCGCGCGCCTTTGCCGCCGCTATCAGTGAACCGGTTGACGAAGGATTCGGTGCCGGAGGCATGGAAAGACGGACAGGCCAGCGCCCTGGCCCTTTCCGCTGCGCTCTCGGTGCAGGCCGGCGCACCGCTGCCCTGGGCGATCCTGCGCCGGGCGATCAACGACGCGCTCGACGGACGGTGGCTCGCCCTGGCGCCCGAAAGCGGCGCCTGGCCGTGCCCGGCCGCAGGTGCGGCAACCGTCATGCTGCAGGAACCCGAACCCGCCGGCTTCGAGGACGGCGGCAGCGAACCCGCGTCGGTTCGCAAGGGCCTGCACATCGGCTCTGCCGATCTTGCGCCCAACGAGTTGCAGGATCTGGTCGAAGCGCTGCCGGAAGTCATCACTGCCGCCGCTGGCGTCCCCTTGCGGTTCCATCTTCGCATGACGCTGGGGGACGGTGGCGAACTGCACGCCGAAACGGCGGCATCCATCAACGATATCCTGAAAAGCGCCAACCCCGGCCTGCGCTTGAGCGGGGCCGAAAAGCCGAACGGGTGAACCGAACGCAATGCCTGCGCGCAGCAAAGCCGGGATTCCGCTATCCGGCGGGAGTGCACTCGCCGTGGAGACGGTCGGCATTCAGGACGCGGCGTTCTTCGATACCGGCAGCCACGAGCCGCGATCGAGCCCTGCTCTCCGTAATCTCTGTTGCAGCTACGAATTGCGTGTACAATACTTATCATGATCACTCAGCATTCACCGCCCGGATGGGGACAGGACCCCGTGTCGCAATATCTCGACGATTGCCGGACCAACCAATTTGCGACATTTGCAAACAAGCGTTCGCAATTTGAAGACCTTATCGCTATCGACAATATGTTCCGGAGTCTGCCAGGCCATATCTCCAACGAAGAAGCATTACTACCGATGTCGTTTCTGTCCCGAGCGCACAGCGCCCATTTGTCTGCTACAGGCGCGGTTCTGGCAGGTCAATTGTTCGAGTCGCAAAGCTTGCTGCGAGTCTGTCTCGAGCTGGCGGCTTACGGCTATTTCGTCAACGGCAACCACGAGCGATATAAGCGATGGTTGAACCGCCATGACGATACTGATACGCGCAAGGCCGTGCGCGCCGAGTTCACCCACCGCAAGGTCTCTGATACTCTCGCCGCAGCAGATGCTACCTTGGGCAATATCTATAAAAGGCTATACGATATGACGATAGACTATGGTGCTCACCCAAATGAACGGGGCGTATTTCTGAGCTCCGCGATAGAGCATTCCTCAAGTAAAGGGAATCAGTACGAAGTAACCTATGTTCATCTTCACGGTGTTGGGCCAAAGCTGGACGTACACCTGAAGGAAACTGTCCAAGTTGGGATCTGTGCCCTGAAAATCGCACGTCTGATCAGTCCAGAGTGGGGTCAGGAGCTCGTCATCCAGTCCCAACTTGATGAAATTTGCAAGCGCTATTAGCCCTCATAAGTCCCGACATTTCATGAAAGTCTGCGACGATGGATGCGAGATTTTCGGTGCCAGTTGACGTTGCGCGGCGGCGGTCCTATGCCCCCCAAGGACCGAGGGCAGGCCGACGGAGCCGGGTGGTGAGCGAACGAATCGCGCGGGTACGCATTGAGCTTCAGGAGCTCGAACCCACGATTTGGCAGTTCCGGCTGACCGCATTCGCAGGAGCCGGCGCGTGGCGGCGTGCACCCGGGTCGTTCCGGGCGGCAATCGGGATGTTGCCGACGCTGGAGACCACGAACGAAGTGGCCGGAACGGGGACGCTGCGGTCCAGACCCGGGCGATAAGGTGGCGCGATCGGGCAGCGCCGCGGCGCGGAGACTCACCCGGTGTCATGGTCCGCAAGCGTGGACGGAGCTGTGAGAACGCCATCGGCAGGGCGCTCCGCATCGGGGTCCGGCACGATCGTCGAGATGAACTCCCGGATTTCCTCGACTTCGGCTTGGCGCCCGTCGGCGATGAGGTCCCGGGCGATGGCCTGGGCGGCGAACAGCGAGGCCCTGGCCACCTTGATTTCGGCCTCGGTATCGGGCCATTCGCGCCGGTCGAGGGCTTCGATGGCGAGCTCGACGACGAGCCGATTGGGCGAAACCTGCCGCTCCCTTGCCGCCGTTTCGATACGCTTCCATTGGTCTGCGGTGACCCGGATGTTCTTCTGGAGTGACGATGCCATGCGGTTTTGCCCGTTCTTGCGTATGGATTCGGGAGAGTTCCGGTTCCGGTTCTTTCAGATCCCCGGAGCCGCGCCGCCCCGGTCGTCCGGCGTGGCGGACCGAACTCGCGGGCGAACGCGGCCTTCGGACAGCTACCGGACCGGTAGCTGTCATGGTGCAGCGTATGCGAGGGCGATACCAGACTGGTAGTTTCGCAGGAGCAAGTCCATATCCAGCGGGGGCGGAAGGGGCCTCCATGTCCGGTGGAGTCCGGCGAGGCGGCGCCCAACCTCCTGATATCGCGCATGTGTTTGCGGCAAACACGGGAGCTACCAATCCGGTGCGACCTTTCCCGGCGTGACAGGAGCGGACAGTCCTGCGCCCGCCCGCGGCATGGGCAGCCAGCAGCGGACACGGGCAGCCATGGCAACGCCTGCATCAAGGATGCGTCGGGTGTGACGGTAAAACTCCGAACGGAGTCGAGATCGGGCGAGGTTGCCCTGCACACCACCATCGCCTGAAACGCCGGCGTCACAAGGGACGGGAGCCGTCGCGGCGATTGAGCGAGACGACCGGTCCGCGATCTTCGGGCGCGTTCCGCGTTGTCGTTCGGTCGCAGAGGTAACAGAACGCGGCGCGGAGTGCAAACGGCGGAGGGCAGTCTTCACACATGGCGCACCGGAGCCGGCGGCGTTACCTCGGCGGCACGGGCGCCGCCGCACATGTTCCGCGGAGCCGAAGGACGCCGCGCACATGTTACCGCGATACAGGCGTGCTGGACGAAAGCGGGGCTGTTCAGGGTGATCGCGTGCTGCTCACACATTACCGCAGACGCAGACGGTGATGGCGCACCCGTTACCGCGGCGTCAGCCGCGCGGGTGCGGTGACGGTTGCGATAGCCGTTGCGATCGGAAGCGCCGACGGCGGCGCCTGCACGACTGCGGGCAGCGGTGCGAAGCACGGTGTCGTGCCGGTCCGGCAGCAGCGCCGGCAGTGGGCGGGTCAGCAGTGCCGGCGGCCCTGCGCCGGGCCCGGCGCAGCCCGCGATGCACCCATGCGGAGCATGGTGCAGCGGCGCGTGACGCGGCAGCCCCGGACCGCAGTCCGGGGCAGGCGCCGCACGAACGCGGCGCGAAGCGCGCGCGAGGTGTCGGCGGCGCAGCGCGACGGGTGTGCGCATACGGAGACGGACCGCGCCGCCGCCGGAGCGGAGACGACGCGGCCCGTGGGTGCTGCGTGTCAGGCGGGGCAGCGCATGACCGGGATGCCGAGCTGCTTCGCCTTGTCGACGAGGTTTTCGGTGATGCCGGAGCCGGGGAAGGCGATGACGCCCCTGGGCAGGAGGTTGAGCAGTTCGTCGTTGCGGCGGAAGGGGGCGGCGCGACCGTGGCGGTCCCAGTCGGGCTTGCAGACGACCTGGTGGACGCCGTTGCGCTCGGCCCAGCTGGCGGCGATCTTCTTGACGCCGAGGCCGCCGCCATGGACGAGGACGAGGTCGGCATACCTGGCGCGGACCTTGTCGAGGCGCTCGATGACGGCCGCCGGGTTTGCGATGTCCTTGCCGCCTGCGATGGCGACGAGGGTTCCCTGGGGCAGGTGGGCCTGTGTCTTGCGGTCCTTTCGGGCGCGGACGAAGTCGCGGGCGTCGATGGCAGCGGAGGTCAGATGTCCGGTTTGGCTGGCGTGGCTGCCGCGCCGGGGCCGCCAAGTATCGCCGGTGTCTGCGCGGTAGGCTTCGACGGCCTCGTCGCGGAGAGTCTCGAAGGCGTCGCGGCGTGCGGTGAGGCACTGTGCGCGGTCGGTCGTGAGTTCCAGTTCCAGTGACCTGATCTCGGAGCCGTCCTGGGTGCGCTGGAGGTCCTGGAGTTCGGGGGTGAGCCTGTCGACGCTGCGGTCGAGGCGCTGCGTCTGGGCGTGGAGCATGTTGACGAAGCCCCAGAGGAGGTGTTCGCGTTCGTCTGCCATCTGGTAGCCATCGGGCGCGACGCCCCGGCTGAGGATGCGGAAGGCTTCGGCGACGGCGGTGATGGCCTCGTCCTGGTCCCAGATCTCGCGGGTGTCGAACTCGTCGCGCTCGGGGGTTGCGCCGAAGAGAGCGGCGTTGTCGCAGACGATCGCGGTTGCGGACTGCGCTGCGGTTTCGGTGGCGTCGGTATGGAAGGTCATGTCGTTTTCCTTTCGGTTTTCACGTTCGGGGCCGATCCCCGTTGTGATGTCCTGTCGGGGCACGCGCGCGCAGCAGAAGCACCCGGGCGTAGAAGCTCCTGGGCGGAGTGGTGCGGAAAGTCGGCGAGTGGTGCGGAAGATCGCCCTGTGTAGGTGACGGTCGTAAAAGGCGCTTATTTGCTGGCGTTGCGCGTTTTTGCGGGGCGTGATGATCGCAGTGATTGTGGTGCGGCGGTGTTTGTGACGGGGGCCTGGGACGGAAGGAGGGCGTAGCCCGACTGGAGTCGCCGGCCCCCGTCGCGTTGATATTTTCGCCTGCCGAGGGGAGGGTGTCCTGGCGCTGTCGGCGGGGGTCGCCGGGCTGCGCGAGGGGGTAGACTGGGGCTGCTGAGAACGATGCGGCGCCGGCCCCGTTTGCTAGGTGGCAACGACCGGCGCCGCACCCCCCGAGCCATGCAAGGCACGGCCCGTATGCGCAGTATCGTAGGCGTTCGGGCGTGGGTCCACCCCGTTCTCATCGGTCTTTGCGATGAGGAACGCCGCCCGCCTGTTCACCTGCGCTTCGTGCCATCGCCAGGTTGTGCTGTGCCGGCGGTGCGACCACGGCAACATCTACTGCTCGCGTCCGTGCAGCGGCCGGGCGCGGCGGCGCTCGCTGCGCCTTGCCGGGCGTCGCTACCAGAACAGCCGGCGGGGCCGTCACAAGCATGCCGAACGCCAGCGGCGCTACCGCGAGCGCCGTCGCGTCCGTGCGCCTGAGGAGGGGCGCCGTGCGCAGAAAGTGACGCATCACCCTTTGACCCGTTCACCGCGCCGTCCTGTTGTGGCGGGCATGCCGGCGGGGCGCTCGGGAAGGAGGCCCTTCGGACCCGACCGTCCCGCCGGAGTGTTCCGCTGCGATCACTGCGGGCGGTTCTGCGCCCGGGCGGTCTATCCGGGCCTGCGCCCGGCGCGAAGGGAGTGAGATGGCGATCGACCAGCAGACCCGGGCCGAGATCCTGCGGCTGTATTTTGCCGAGAAGTGGCGGATCGGCACGATCGCGCGCCAGCTCGGCGTCCACCACGGCACGGTCGAGCGCGCGGTGGCGGCCGCCGGGGCGCCCACGCCTGAGAAGCGGCGCAGATCTTCGATGATCGATCCGTTCCTGCCCTTCGTCCGCCAGACCCTGGCGGTCTGGCCGAAGTTGCCCTCCAGCCGGCTCTACCGGATGGCGGTCGAGCGCGGTTACCGGGGGTGCGAGAGCCACTTCCGGCGCATGATCGCGCCCGGGCGTCCGCGGCCGGTGGCCGAGGCCTATCTGCGCCTCAAGGCCCTGCCCGGCGAGCAGGCCCAGGTCGACTGGGCCCACTTCGGCAAGGTGAGGATCGGGCGTGCGGAGCGCCCGCTGATGGCCTTCGTGATGGTGCTCGGCCACTCGCGCCGCCTCTTCCTGCGCTTCTACCTCAACGCCGGGATGGACAACTTCCTGCGCGGCCATGTCGAGGCCTTCGAGGCTTGGCAGGGCGTGCCCCGCGAGCTCTGGTACGACAATCTGAAGAGCGTCGTGCTGGAGCGGCGCGGCGACGCCATCCGCTTCAATCCCCGGCTTCTCGACTTCGCAGGCGCCTACCGCTTCCTGCCGAAGCCGGTCGCGGTCGCCCGAGGCAACGAGAAGGGCCGCGTCGAGCGGGCCATACGCTATGTGCGCGACAGCTTCTTCGCCGCCCGCGCCTGGCGTGACCTCGACGATCTCAACGCCCAGGCCCGGGAGTGGTGCGAGGGCGTCGCCGCCGACCGCCCCTGGCCGGACGACCGCTCCCTCACCGTGAGCGAGGCCTTCGAGCGCGAGCGCGGCTCCCTGATGGCGCTGCCCGACGACCGTCCCCCCGTCGACGAGAGGGTCGAGGTCAGGATCGCCAAGACCCCCTATGCCAGGTTCGACCTCAATGACTACAGCGTCCCGCATACCCATGTCCGGCGCACCCTCACCGTGGCCGCGACGCTGGAAGAGGTGCGCATCCTCGACGGCATGGAGGTCATCGCCCGCCATCCGCGCAGCTTCGACAAGGCGGCCCGCATCGAGAACCCCGAACACATTGAGGAGCTGGTCAGGCGCAAGCGTCACGCCCGCAGCCTGCGCGGGCAGAGCCGGCTGCTCCAGGCCGCGCCCAACAGCGAGCGCCTGATCGCCGAGGCCGCCCCCCGCGGCGCTTATATCGGCGCCACCGTCGCCGCCCTGCTGCGCCTGCTCGACCAATACGGCGCCGCCGAGCTCGAAGCCGCCATCGACGAGGCCCTCGAACGCGGCGTCCCCCATCCCAATGCCGTGCGCCTCAGCCTCACACGGCGGCGCGAACTGCAGGACAGGCCGCCGCCGATCCCCATCGACCTGCCCAGGGACCCGCGCGTGCGCGACATCGCCGTGCGCGATCACGATCTCGGCGGATACGACGGGCTGGCCGGCTACCATGAAAAGGACAGCGAAGAATGACCGACACCCTCATGAACCGCGCCCGCGCGCTGGGCCTGCACGGCCTCCTCGCCCATTGGGGCGAAGTCGCGGAGCGCGACTGGCTCGCCTCCCTGATCGCGTGGGAAGAAGATGAGAAGCGCGCCCGAAGCCTCAAACGCCGCCTCGCCGACGCCCGCCTCGGACAGTTCAAGCCGCTCGCAGACTTCGACTGGGACTGGCCAAGGCGCTGCGACCGCATGGCCGTCGAGGACCTCATGACCCTCGACTTCCTCAAGGAGGCCGCAAACCTCGTACTGGTCGGACCCAACGGCGTCGGAAAGTCCACCATCGCCGCCAATATCGCCCACCGCGCCGTCCTCGAAGGCCACATCGTGCGCTTCGCAACCGCCGCCAGCCTGCTCGGCGAACTCGCCGCCATCGACTCCGACACCCTGCTCCAGCGCAGGCTGCGCTTCTACGCCCGACAGCACCTGCTGGTCATCGACGAAGTCGGATATCTCTCCTACTCCAACCGCCACGCCGACCTGCTGTTCAACATCGTCTCAAGCCGCAGCCAGCAGAACTCAACCATAATCACCACGAACCGCCCCTTCGCCGAGTGGAGCGAGGCCTTCCCAAACGCCGCCTGCCTGGTCGCCCTCGTCGACCGGCTCGTCCACAACGCCGAGATCGTCGCCATCGACGGCGACTCCTGGCGCCGCAAGGAAGCCGAGGAACGTCAGAAGCAGCGCAGCGCCGAACGCCGCCGCCGGCGCGGACCGAAAGCCGGGCAAAGCACTGGAAAGGCGAACCCGGTCCCGTCGCCATAGCCATGCATCCCTCCCGCCCCCGCGAGCGGCGGGTGCGGGCCGAGAGCCTGCGGGGCTATCCCCTCGAACCCGTCGCCCGAGCCCTCGGCTACCGCAGCGATCCCGACAATGCCGTGCGCTGGAGACGGCCAGGATCGGTCCTCTCCATCAACCGCTTCATGTTCTACGACCATCTGCGCGCAGAGGAGGGAGCCGGGGCTATCGAACTGGCGGTCCATGCGCTCGGATGCACCCCGCCGGACGCCATCGACTTCCTCGCCGAACTGTCCGACCTCTCAATGCCCCCAGGCGGCCGCCGGCAGGCGCCGGCCAAGGACCCCCGCTGGCCCAACCTCCGGCGATACCTCGTCGAGCGGCGCGGCCTCGCGGACGCGCTCGTCACCCTGTGCCGCGACCTCGGCCTGGTCCATGCCGACCCTCACGGCAACCCCGTGTTCGTCCGCCGAAACGCCGCCGGCGAGGCTACCGGCATCGAAACCGTCACCGCTGACCGCAAAACGACCGCGGGCGGCGGCTTCTGGATGTCCTGGGAGACCGAATGGCCACACGCCGTCATCCTGGCCGGCAACGCCCTCGACGCACTCTCCATCCTCTCCCTCCACCTCGGCCCGGTAAAACGCACCGAATGCGCCACCGTCTCCACCGGCGCCGTCGCCACCAAAGTCCCCAAATGGATCGAGGCATGGAACCCGCGCCTCATCTTCTGTGCATACGACGCCACCACAAACGGCGATCACGCCGCAAGGCGCCTCGCCCGCAACGACACCAGAATCGTCCGGCTGCGACCCGCACTCGACAACCGGGACTGGAACGACATGCTCATCCGCGACCGAGCCGGCGAACCAATCGAAACCGATGACCAACAGATCAACTGAAAAACCGCAACCGGCCGAAAAATGTCAGCGAATAGGCGCGCTCTGTAACCGTCGCTAACACTTCCCGGACCGGTCCCGGGACTGCGAGGTCGAGGGCCCGAACCGGCTCTGGGTCGCCGACCTGACCTACATCGCCATCCTGGACGGCTTCGTCTATCTGGCGGCGGTCATGGACGCCTGGTCGCGCCGCATTGTCGGCTACGCGCTCGGGCAACGCATCGACGCGCGCCTGACGCTCGCGGCGCTCGACAAGGCGATCGGGAACCGAAGCCCTCAGCCCGGCTGCATCCACCACTCCGACAGGGGCTCGCAATACGCCGCCCATGCCTACCGGACCCGGCTCGACAAACACGGGATGGTCGGCTCCATGGGACGACGAGCCAACCCCTACGACAACGCCATGATGGAGAGCTTCATGAAAACCCTGAAGGTCGAGGGCGTCTATCCCATGGCCTTCGAGACCGCCGAAGACGTCGCAAGGCAACTGCCACGCTTCATCGACAGCTACAACCACAGACGCCTGCACTCCGCGCTCGGATATCTGAGCCCAAACCGCTTCGAGGAAAAACAACATCGCAACCCTGTCAAAAAATGCCGCTTGAAACTGTCCGACCCAAGGGGCCCACTCCAGCCGCATGACAAAACATGACATCTCATGACATGCGGCAGGGGTCTCTCATGACAGAACATGACATTCCATGACGTCCACGGTGGGGAGGCCGGTCCCGCCGCCTCGCGCGGGCGGGCGCGCACGCACGGGCAGGCGCGCATTATGCGCGGGCGAGGGACGCGCCGCCGGCGACGGGGGCGCCGGGGACCGCGGACCGGCAAGGAGGCTGCGATGCCTTGCGGACGACCGGGGCGGAGACGCTGCGGGGACCGCCCGAACGACCCGGCGCCGGGCCGGTGGAGGGCGCCGCCTGAAACATGTATCGTCATCGGCATGCTCTTTCGGCCCGCCCGGCAGCGGGCCATGTCGGGCAGGCCGTGACGTTTCTGACAGGAGGAAGTCCATGCCGAACCCGCCAGCCGCAGCCCTTCGCCGCCTCAGGCTCCCGTTTGCCGTCCTGGCGCTTGCGCTGGCCTGCCTGCCGGGCCGGGAGGTTTCCGCGACCGTTCAGCACTGCACCCAGGAGTGGAACAAGTCTCCCGCAGAGGCCAATTTCTGCATCAACGCCGAAATTTCCGTTCCGTGGACAAGCGGCTGCAGGGTCCGGGCCCATTGCAAACCCACCTTTCTGGCAAACACCAGGATATGGATCGAGACGTCGGTGCAATGGTATGACGTCAAGAAGCTGTTCGTTTGCAACGGCGCCTTTTCCACCAACCCGCCCTGCAACTGACCGGACCGGCCGCACCGTCCCGCCGGCCGCCGGCTCCGACCCGCGAAGGGTGGTATAGCGCCCGGCCCGCGATACCGGCCGGAAAGGGAGGAGCCCCATGCGCCCGACGGAACGCGAACAGGCGGATTTCGACCGCGACGGCGCGGTGCTGATGAAGGGCGTCGTGCCGGGCGCGTGGCTGGACGTGCTGGCCGACGCGGTGGAGCGCGACATCGCCGAGCCGGGCCCCTTCTTCAACGGCTACATGCCGGACGCCGGGCGCTTCCACGGCAACCTCCGCATCTGGGAGACGCATGAAGGCTTCCGCGCCTTCTGCTGCGAGGGCCCGCTCCGGGAGGTCGCGGCGCGGTTCCTGGGGGCCAGGCGGCTCAACCTCTTCTACGACCAGCTGTTCGTGAAGGAGCCGGGCACGCCGCAGCCGACCCGCTGGCACAACGACCAGCCCTACTGGCCGGTGCGCGGCTGGCCGGTCATGTCCTTCTGGCTGCCGCTCGACCCGGTGACGCGCGAGAGCGGCGCGCTCTCCTTCGTCGCCGGCTCGCACCGCTGGGAGCGCTGGTTCCAGCCGGAGCCTTTCGCGAAGGGCGCCGCGGCATACGAGCGCGGCGAGGGTTACGAGCCGATGCCGGACATCGACGCCGGCGGCTACGACATCCTCTCCTGGGACATGGAGCCGGGCGACGCGCTCGCCTTCCACGCCATGACCGTCCACGGCGCGGGCGGGAACCTGACCTCCGACACGCGCCGGCGCGGCTATGCGGTGCGCTATTGCGGCGAGGGCTGCAGCTATTTCGCCGGCCCCGGCCCGAACGCCGACCTGCGCAACCCGGCGCTCGCCGACGGCGACCCGCTCGACAGCGGGCAATTCCCCGCCGTCTGGCCCTGACGCCGGTTTCGCTTACCCGCAGGGCGAATTAATTGTCTGCCTTTGGGCCATGTTGAGGTGGGGTCCGGGGTGGCTATTTTTTTCTTGATATGGCAGTGTGCCGGTCATGGCGAGGTTTCTGTTTGCGGGTGTTTGGGTTGATCTTCGCGCGGTCACGGTGCGCCCGACCTGGGGGGCACGGGAGCACCGGCGCTGGGACGATTTGGTAGCGGCGCACCACTATCTGCGGTTCCACGGCATCATCGGCAAGGGTCTGCGCCATGTCGCGGTTCATGGCGAGGCCTGGCTTGCCCTGGTTGGCTGGCAGCCTGGAGCGTTCAAGGTGGGAGCGCGGGACCGCTGGATCGGGTGGTCGGCGGAGCAGCAGTTCCGTCGCCTGCATCTGGTTGCCAACAACTCGCGCTTTGTCATCCTGACGCCTGAGCGGGTTCCCAACCTTGCCTCGCGGGTGCTGGGGCTGAGCGTGCGGCGGCTGTCGCAGGACCTGCGGGCGGCGCATGGCTATCCGGCTGTTGTGGCGGAGACGTTTGTGGACGTCTCGCGCTTCGCCGGCACCTGCTACCGCGCGGCCAACTGGCGCTCTTTGGGTCTGACGCGCGGCTTTGCCCGCGAGCCCGGAGGGGTGGCGCGCTGGCGTCACCACGGCCAGCCCAAGGAGGTCTTCGTGTTCGAACTGACACACGGCGCCCCCGAGGCGCTGAGCCATCCCGAGATACCGGCAGACTGGAACGCTGAGCAGCACACCGAGCCGATGGCGGCGCCCCGGCTGCGCAGCCTGTTCGAGTGTTTGGGCGAGGTGCCCGAATACCGCCATGCCCGGGGCAAGCGCTATGCGCTCACCACCATTCTGACGCTGGCCGTTGCCGCCCGGCTTGCCGGATACCGGGGTGTGAACGCCTTCGCCCAGTTCGCCGCCCTGCTCTCCCAGAAGCAACTCAAGGCGGTGGGCGCCTTCTGGAGCCCATCCAGGCAGTGCTACACGCCGCCGGCGGTCACCACCTTCCACAACATCCTCGCCGCCCTGCCGCCACAGACCCTGGACAATGCCATCGGCCAGTGGGCCGGACAGCACAGCAGTGCGCACGCGCCTGTGGCCATGGACGGAAAGGATTTGCGCGGTGCCTCGAAGCAGAGCGAAGACCGGCGCAGGAGGATGGTCGCTGCGGTGGCGCATGACACCGGCGTGGTCCTCGGGCAGGTCGAAGTCAGCTCCAAAAGCAACGAAATCCCGGCCGTGCGCGAACTCTCCAGCGGTCTCGACCTCACAGGCCGGATCGTCACCATCGATGCGATGCACGCCCAGCACGAGACCGCGCGTTGCCTGCTCGAACGCCGTGCCGACTACGTGGTCAGCGCGGTGAAGGGCAACCAGCAGACCATCCTCGAAGACCTCAAGGCGATCGACTTCAGCGATGCGCCCTGGCACGAAACCGTCGACAAGGGCCATGGTCGCATTGAGCGCCGACGCTGCGCCGTCGTCGACCTCTGCGCTGCCGAGTGGGACGGCTACGCCCACCTTCACGGGCGCCGCCAGGCAATGCGCATGGAACGCGAGCGCAAGATGCTCAAAACCGGCAAGCGCAGCATCGAGGTCACCTGGAGCCTGACGTCGCTTGGCGCAGAGCGAGCCGGCCCCAAGGAGCTTCTCGATCTGGTGCGCAACCACTGGCACATTGAGAACCGTGTGCACTATGTGCGTGACTTCACCTATGACGAAGACCGTTGCCGGGCATATGTGCGCCACCTGCCCGGAAATCTGGCCTGCTTGAGCAACGCGGCCATCGCTATCGTGCGCTGCGACGGACGCTTCCGATATGTACCCGAGGCCAACCGGCACTACGCCGCCCGCGCCCAAGAGGCCCTCGACGCGATTATGATCGCGCCCAGAGGCTGATACCCCACCCCCCACCGCAATACAGGCTCGGGCCGAAGAACGGCGCAGCAAAACAACTGCGCCCGTCGAGGACGAAAACACTGGACCGCGGCATCAAGAAACCACCATGACGGCGGCCAGAAACGTCTGGGGTTCCCCAAAACCTTCATTGTCGGGCGGGTCGGCCACCCCGTATCATGAAAACAGGTGCCGGCCGCGCGGGCGGGACTTCGGGCTTTTACGGGGTTGCCTACCGGTCAGGGTCCGCAAGACGGGCGCCGCAGATGGCGAGTATCGGACGCCTCGGGAGCAGTGCTTTGGCGGGGAGGTTTTTTTTGCGCCCGATCCCCAACAATTTTCACGGCAAAACCTTCATTGTCGGGCGGGTCGGCCACCCCGTATCATGAAAACAGGTGCCGGCCGCGCGGGCGGGACTTCGGGCTTTTACGGGGTTGCCTACCGGTCAGGGTCCGCAAGACGGGCGCCGCAGATGGCGAGTATCGGACGCCTCGGGAGCAGTGCTTTGGCGGGGAGGTTTTTTTTGCGCCCGATCCCCAACAATTTTCACGGCAAACACCGGCAGCCAGACCGACATCACTCAGACAAAGCCCGCGGTTCGACTAAAAATTTTCCCTGGCTTACCCGTTGACCCGGCGCAATTTTCCTGCTTGGCTGGCAGATTGGCCGTGGACCGGCCGCAGTCATGATCGCATGAGGAGGCGCGCGATGCCCGACGGCTTGTCAGGACAGGAGAGGTTCGGGAACGGGAGCGGCGGCGTCCTCAAGAACGTGGTCTGCACGAGCTGCGACGGGTTCTGCCCGGTCGCGGCCAAGGTCGAGGACGGGCGCGTGGTCAAGGTCACGACGCGCGACCACCCGATCCTCAAGGACGTGATCTGCATGAAGGGCGCCTATGCGCCGAAGCATTTCGCGCATCCCGACCGCATCCTCTATCCGCTGAAGCGCGTGGGCGCGCGCGGCGACGGCCAGTGGCAGCGGGTCACCTGGGACGAGGCGATGGACGACATCGCCGAGCGCCTCCGGGCGGTGATCGACCGCTACGGGCCGGAAGCCTTCGCGGTCGGCCAGAGCGGCGCCACCGGCCTGTCCGACCACGGCCTCTGCCGGCGCTTCATGAACCATGTCGGCTCGCCCAACTGGATCAGCGGCGTCGCCTATTGCGCCGGCAACACGGCGGCGGTGAACCGCTATGTCTACGGCTGGTTCCCGCGCGGCGACATCCTGAACTCGAAATGCATCGTGCTGCTCGGCCACGACCCGCGCCGGCACAGCTGGACGATGGAATACAAGGCGATCCGCATGGCGCAGGCCGCGGGCGCCAGGCTCATCGTGGCCGATCCGCGCCGCAGCGGGAACGCCGAGCGCGCCGATATCTGGCTGCCGCTGCGCGCCGGCACCGACGCGGCCCTGCTGCTCGGCTGGCTCAGGGTCATCGTCGATGAGGAGCTTTACGACAAGGAGTTCGTGCGCGACTGGACGGTCGGCTTCGACAAGCTGGTCGAGCGCCTGCAGGAGTATCCCGTCGAGCGCGTCGCGGAGATCACCGGCCTCACGCAAGAGCAGATCCGCGACTCGGCCCGCATGTATGCGACGGCCGGGCCCGCCTGCATCCCCTGGTCGCCGATCACCGACCAGCAGGTGTCCAGCACCTCGGCGATCCGCCTGCAGGCCATGCTGCGCGCGGTCACCGGCAATGTCGACATCAAGGGCGGCGACGTGTTCGTCGGCCCGAGCCCGGTCGTGCGCTCCGACTCCGAGATCGAGATGGCGCACCTGCTGTCCGAGGAGCAGAAGGCCAAGCAGCTGGGCGCCGACCGGCACCCGGTCTTCACCTTCCGCGGCATGAAGGCCTTCGAGGACGCCACCGAGCGCGTCTGGGGCCAGCGCTACATCAACCTCGTCAACGGCTGCTACATGGCCAACCCGATGGCGGTGTTCACGGCCATGGAGGACAGCGACCCCTACCCGGTCCGGGCCTTCTTCATGATGGCCAACAACGCGCTGATGGCCTACGCCAACGGCGACCGCGTGTACCGGGCGATGATGAAGCAGGACCTGCTCGTCTCCTTCGAGCACAACATGACGCCGAGCGCGCAGATCTCGGACTACATACTGCCGGGCGACTCCTGGCTGGAGCGGCCCTCCATGCAGTCCGGCATCAGCGACCAGGCGATGGAGCCGCCGGGCGAGTGCCGCAATGTCACATATTTCTGGCATATGCTCGCCAGGCGCATGGGGTTCGGCGACGCCTTCCCCTGGACGAACCAGGAGGACTTCATCAACTACCGGCTGGAGCCGGGCGGGGCGGTCTGGACGGACGTCGTCGCGGCCGGGCGCGCGCCCAACCTGCATCGCGGCCAGGCGCCCGACCCCGGGGAGAGGCAGTATCTCAAGACCGGCTTCGCCACGCCGTCCGGCAAGGTGGAGCTCTATTCCGGGGTGCTGGAAAATCTCGGCTTCGATCCGCTGCCCTACTACCGCGAGGCGGCGGAGCCCTCGGAGCGCTTCCCGATGGCGATGTTCATCGGCTGGCCCGAGGACGAGTATTTCCGCTCCGGCCACCGCCATATCCCGGAACTGCGCCGGCGCGCGGCGGACCCGATGTTCATGATCGCCCCGTCGGAGATGGAGCGGCTCGGCTTCGAGGAAGGCGCCTGGGCCCGGCTCGAGACCTCGACCGGCGCCATGGTCGCCCGCGTCTATGGCCGCTCCTCCATGCCGGCGGGGCTTGTGCGGGTGCCGCACGGCTGGTGGAAACCGGAATCGCGGCCGGGGCTGGAGAACATGTCCGGCATGTGGGCCTTCAATGACGGGCAGGTGACGCCCGACGACGAGGAGGCGCTGATCGACCGCGAACAGGGCATCCCGCACATGAAGGGCATGCCGTGCTCGCTGGCCGCGCTGACGGCGGACGAGGTGGCGGCGCTCGAGGCGGAATTCGGCCCGACCAACGAGCTGCCGCGCGGCCCGGAAGGCAAGGTGCTGCAGTCCACCTCCAGGCCCGACGATTTCATGTTCGACGACATCACCGGCGACGGCGTGGAGTTCGAGGCGGTGGCGCTCTCCATCTACGGCCGCACCTCGGCGATGTAACGAAAGACGGCACCCCCTTCCCCGGTCTCCGGCCGGGCGAAGGGGGCGGCGGTTCCACCCGCAGCGGAAATGCTGTAGGGGACGGCGCATGTCTCTTCGGGGGGATGCGCATTTGTCTTATGAGACGCTCAGGGCCGAGGTCGAGGACGGCCTGCTCACGCTGACGCTCAACCGGCCGGACCGGCTGAACGCCGTCAACGCCGTGATGATCGGCGAGTATCTGGAGGCGCTGGACGCGGCCGACCGCGACGATGGCGTGCGGGCGGTCATCGTCACCGGGGCGGGGCGGGCCTTCTGCGCCGGGGCGGACCTCTCCGGCGGGCCGGGCACCTTCGACCGCGCGCCGCCTGAGCCGGGCGCGCGCCACCGCGACGGCGGCGGCCTCGTGGCGCTCCGCCTCTTCGACATGAAGAAGCCGGTGATCGCGGCGGTGAACGGCCCGGCGGTCGGCTTCGGCGCGACGCAGATCCTGCCGATGGACATCCGCCTCGCCTCGACGGAGGCGCGGTTCGGCTTCGTCTTCTCCCGGCGTGGCGTGGTGATGGAGGCCGCGTCCTCCTGGTTCCTGCCGCGCCTTGTCGGCATGCAGCAGGCGATGGAATGGGTCGCGACGGGCCGCGTCTTCTCGGCCGAAGAGGCGTTCGAGGGCGGGCTGGTGCGCTCGCTGCACGCGCCCGACGAGCTGCTGCCGGCGGCGCGCGCGCTCGGCCGCGAGATCGCGGACAACGCCTCGCCCATGTCGGTCGCGCTCTGCCGGCAGATGATGTGGAAGATGCTGGGCGAGGGCCACCCGATGGCCGCGCACCGGGTCGACTCGCTCGGCATGGCCTATACCGGCGCCTCGGCCGATGCGCGCGAGGGCGTCGCCTCCTTCCTGGAGAAGCGCCCGCCCGCCTTCGCGTCCACGCCCGGCGAGGCGATGCCGGGCTTCTACCCCTGGTGGGACGAGCCCCGCTACGGGTGAGGCAGCGGGTCCCGCCCGAACCCCGCGCCGGAGACCGTCATGGCCCGAGACCTGCCCAACATCCTGCTGATCCAGGCCGACCAGCTGAAACCCCAGGTGCTGCCGGCATATGGCGGCCCGGCGGCGGCCCCGCATCTCGACCGGCTCTCGGGGGAAGGGGTGGTGTTCGAGAACGCCTATTGCAACTTCCCGCTCTGCGCGCCCTCGCGCTTCTCCATGCTGGCCGGGATGCTGCCCTCGCGCGTGCGGGCCTTCGACAATGCGGCGGAGTTCGCCGCCGCCACCCCCACCATGGCGCACTATCTGCGGCTCGCTGGCTACCGCACGGCGCTTGCCGGCAAGCAGCATTTCGTCGGGCCGGACATGCTGCACGGCTTCCACGAACGCCTCCTGCCGGAGCTATACCCGACGGATTTCCACTGGACGCCGGACTGGGACGAGACCCGCATGGAGTCGAACAACGATTCCAGCGGCGTCATCCGCTCCGGCATCTCCGAGCGCAGCATGCAGATGGACCATGACGAGGCGGTCCTGTCGCGGTCCGTGGCATGGCTGCACGAGGCCGCGGACCGGCAGCCCTTCTTCCTGGCGGTGTCGTTCACGCATCCGCACGAGCCCTATTTCGCCCGGCGCGAGCACTGGGAGCGTTACCGCCACGAGGACGTCCCGATGCCCGCGACCCCGCTCCCGCCCGAGCCGGAACGCGACCTCCACAGCCGGCGCATGCTCGCCCATCACGGCCTGCTCGAAGGCGACATTACCGAGGCCCATGTGCGGACCGCCCGCCACGCCTATCTCGCCAATTGCTCCTGGCTCGACGACATGGTCGGGACGCTGCTGGAGGCGCTGGAGGCGGCGGGTTTCGCGAACGACACGGCGGTCCTGTTCACCTCGGACCATGGCGACATGCTCGGCGAGCGGGGCCTCTGGTTCAAGAAGCACTTCTTCGACCATGCGGCGCGCGTGCCGCTCATCCTCCACGACCCCCGGCGCTTCGCCGCCGCCCGCCGGGCCGAGCCCGTCTCGCTGGTGGACCTGCTGCCGACGCTCTGCGGCCTGGCGGGGATCGACCTCGCCGACCGCGCGCCGCGGCCGCCCGACGGCGCGAGCCTGCTGCCGCTCTGCGAAGACAAGGCCGCTGCGCGGGACCGGCCGGTATTCGTGGAGATGACCTCCGAGGGGGTGCCCTCGCCGATGTTCATGGTCCGCCGCGGGCGTTTCAAGCTGATGACCGGCGGCGGCGCGCCCGACCTGCTGTTCGACCTCGAGGCTGACCCCGAGGAGCGCAACGACCTCGCCGCCGATCCGGCCAGCGGAGACGCGCTCGCCGCTCTCCGCCGCCTCGCGGAAGAGACCTGGGACGCGGCGGCGCTGGAGGAGGACATCCGCCGGAGCCAGTGCGAGCGCCGCCTCGTGCAGGCGGCGCACGGGCACGGCCCCGCGCCGGTGTGGGACGCGCTCGAAACCGACCCCGTGCGGGCGTCCTGCCTGCGCGCGCCCGACGGTTACAACGACTGGGCCTGGCGCGGCATCGAGCCGTCGACTCCCTGAGCGGGCTACGCCTGCGCGAATTCGAGCGGCACCCCGCAGGCTTCAACCAGCAGGCGAGGACCGGAACCGCTCCGGCTCGCGCCCATACCGCCCCCCATGGCGGCCGGCTGAATGCCGTTGCGTTGCAGGACTCTCATTACGTCGGCTACGGACGGCACCTCGATCCGAAGATAATAATAGAAGGGCCGCGCCGGCAGCGGATCCGGCAGTGGCGTAATCCGCAGGAGGCCGGCGCTCCTGGGGTCCATGCGGACATTCTCGGGCGTGCCCACCAGCACATGGCCGCGCCCGGTATCCAGGACAGCGCTGCCGTATCCGGTCTCTTCGGCCGGGCGGCCCAGCAGGCGCGCCCAGGGGCCCGCCACCGCTCCCACATCGTCCACGACGGCAGCGGCGGACACCAGGTTGCGCGCGCCGTTCGCATGGTCCATCGAGCCCGGCGGGCGCATCAGCTCCGGCGTCTTGTGGCCGCAGAGGAAGGTGCCGAGGCCGCCCGTCTCCGCCGCCGGGATCTGGAGGTTGCGGAAGCGCACGATGGCGTCGGGCCGGTCGGTCAGCGGGCGGGCGAGGTCGTCCGGCCCGGTCGGGGAGAAGCCCTGCGCCTCGATGTCGGCGCGGGCGGCGTCGGCGTCCGGCGTGCCGAGCGCGATCTTCACCAACCCTTCGCCGCGCGCCGCCAGGAAGGCGTCGAGCCCGAGCGTGTCGGGCTTGTCCGGCTCGTTGATGCCGAGCAGTTCCAGGTAGCTGTCGGCGAACATGATGCAGTGGTTCGCGGTCGCCTTGCCGACATGGTTGCCGAGCGGGGCGGCGGTGAAGCCGAGACGCTCGAACTGCGCGCGCGCCGCATCGAGGTCGCGGACGCCGATAATGGCGTGGTCGATCCCCCGGATTGCATCGGTCATGGGGTCTGGCCTCCTGTTTTCACCCTCGTATCCGGGACGAACTTAGCGCAGGAGCCGATCCGGTTTAATCGACGGGCAACGGCCGCAGCTCCGCCCCGCCTCCGCCGGAACCCTGCGGTGCCGTCAGGGCCGCATGCGGAACCAGCTCGGGCCGGTTTCGCGCAGAGGGGCGGAAAGGTTGGCGAACTCGCAGAGCAGCGGGCGGGTGTTGCGCGGGTCCACGATCTCCTCGATCCAGAAGGTCTCGGCCGAGCGGAAGGGCGAGCGCAGCTTCTCCAGCCGTTCCTCGATCTCGGTGAGCTTGGCGTCCGGGTCCTCGGCCTCGTCGAGGTCCGCGCGGTAGGCCGCCTCGATGCCGCCTTCGAGCGGCAGCGAACCCCAGAAGCCCGAGGGCCAGGCGTAGCGGTAGGAGAGCCGCCCGCCGTTCTGGTGCGCCGCGCCCGCCACGCCGAAGACATTGCGCAGGATCACCGCGCACCAGGGGATGGTGGTCTGCCAGATGGCCGACATCGCCTCGACGCCGTAGCGGATCGTCGCCTCGCGCTCGGACTTGGAGCCGATCAGGAAGCCCGGACAGTCGACCAGATAGACCATCGGCAGGTGGAAGGTCTGGGCGAGATCGACGAAGCGGCGCACCTTGCGGCAGGCGTCAGCGGTCCAGCCGCCGCCGAAGAAATAGGGGTCCGAGGCCATCACCGCCACGGGCCAGCCGTCGAGCCGCGCGAAGCCTGTGGCGACCGACCGGCCCCATTCCCGCCCGAACTCGAAGAAGCTGCCCCGGTCCACCACCGCCTCGACGATGGGCCGGACGCGGTAGACCTTGCGCCGGTCGCGCGGCACGGCCTCGATCAGCCACTCCTCGCGCCGGTCGGGATCGTCGGTCTGCGGCCCCTGTTCGGCCAAGCTGTCTATGGAGGAGGGCAGGTAGGAGAGGAACCGGCGCGCGAGGTCGAAGGCGTGCTCCTCGCTGTCGGCGGCATAGTCTATCGCGCCGTTGCGGGCATGGATCTTCCAGCCGCCGAGCTCCTGCTTGTCGAGCTTCTCGCCGAGCCGCTCGACCACGGGCGGGCCGGCGACGAACAGCGCCGCCTGCTCCTTGACCAGCACCGAGAAATGCGCCGCCGCCAGATGCGCCGCGCCGAGACCGGCCACGGAGCCCAGCCCGAGCGCGACGCGCGGCACGGTGCCCATGTTCTCGACCACCCATTCCCAGCCCTTGACGCCGGGCACGTTCGAGCGGCCCTCGGTCTCGATGGTCTTGACCGAGCCGCCGCCGCCCGAGCCCTCCACCATGCGCACCAGCGGCAGGCGGAGCTGGTTCGCCATCTGCTCGCACATGATGTGCTTTTCCTTGATGGTGGCGTCGGCCGACCCGCCGCGCACGGTGAAGTCGTCGCCCCCGACGACCACGGGCCGCCCGTCGAGCCGTGCGCGCCCGAAGACGAAGTTGGACGGCAGCAAATGTTTCAGGTCGTTGCGGCCGTCATACTGCGCCAGCCCGGCAATGGCGCCGATCTCGTGGAAGCTGCCATCATCGACCAGGGCCGCGATCCGCTCGCGGACATTGAGCCGCCCGCCGTCGCGCTGGCGGCGCACGCGCATCTCGCCGCCGAGTTTGAGCGCGAAGGCTTCGCGCCGGCGCAGTTCGTCGAGTTCGGGCTGCCAGTTCATGGCCGGTTTCCTGCCGTTCTTTGTCTCGTTCCGGGCCGGATGCTACCCTGCCGGGCGCTTCGTTGGCGAGGGCGTCCCCGGGGCGTCGAAGAGGCGCAGCATCCTGCGAACCGGGGGCGGCCTCCATGCGTCTTTTCCTCTACCGGCCCGACCGTGAGCGGCTTGCCGCCCGACTGGAGGCGTTTCCGGGTCTCGATATTGCCGTCATGGATGACGGAAAAGCGGTTCGCGGCCCGGGTGGAAGGGCAATCGACCGCCATGCCGTCGCGCCGGAAGCCGCTTATGCCTCCAGCGGCCTCTACACGCACGGCCCGGTGCGCGCCTTCTTCGGCGTGCTGCGCCATGCGGGGACGCTGCGCTGGCTGCAATCCGGCGCCGCAGGTCACGACGCGCCGGTCTTCCCGCTGCTGGCGCGCGGGGGCGCCGTCATCTGCAACAGTGACGCCGCCGGCCCTGCGGTCGCGGACTATGTGCTGGCGGGCGTCATGGAAGCGTTCCATCGCGGTGAGGAGCGGCGGAAACAACAGCGCGGCCGGTTGTGGCAGCGGGTCGAGTTCCGGGAGGTCGCCGACACGCGCTGGCTGGTGGTCGGCATGGGCCATATCGGACGGGCGGTGGCAAGGCGCGCAAAAGGGTTCGACGCGCATGTGACGGGCGTGCGTCGCAGCCCGGCCGGCGGCGAGCCGGCCGATGCCATGATTGCCCCATCGGAGCTTGCCCGCGCGTTGCCGGACGCCGATGTCGTCGTGCTGACGGCGCCGCTGACGGACGAGACGCGCGGCATGGTCGATGCGGATTTCCTCGACGCGATGAAGGCGGGCTCCGTGCTGGTGAATATCGCGCGCGGCGGGCTGGTGGACGAGCGGGCGCTGCTGGCCGCGCTCGACCGGGGCCGGCCGGCGCATGCGGTGCTGGACGTGTTCGAGGAGGAACCGCTGCCGGCATGGAGCCGGTTCTGGTCTCACCCGCGCGTCCGGATGAGCGCGCATTGCGCGGGCGCCTCGCCCGGCACCGTCCGGCGCAACGACGAACTCTTCCTCGACAATCTGGACCGCTTCCTCGCCGGCAAACCGCTCAGGATGCGGATCGACCCGGCGCTGCTCTCCGGCGGCAGGGGATAAGCCTCGCGCTCCTGGCCGTTCAGTTCTCGGTCCAAACGGCAAGCTCATGGCCATCGGGGTCCGCGAAGTGGAAGCGGCGGCCGCCGGGGAAGGGGTAGGCGGGCCTGGTAATCCGCCCGCCGGCCTCCTCTATTCGCTGCCGGATCGAGTCCAGGTCGTCGCTGTAGAGCACGACCAGCGGGCCGCCCGGCGCGGGACCGTCCTCCAGCGCATTGAAACCGCCCTTCATGCGCCCGTCCGTGAACTCGGTGTAGCCGGGGCCGAAATCGGTGAAGGTCCAGCCGAAGGCGCGGCCGTAAAAGGCTTTCGACCGGACGGTATCGGCCACGGCGAACTCGACATAGTCGATTCGGAGGGCCGGCATTCCGTCACGCCTCGCGGCGGTCGCCCTCCGGGCGGACCCATGCCATCAGCACGAGGCCGATGGCGAGCAGGACCAGGATCGGCACCACGCCCAGGCGCTGGCTGCCGGACAGGTCGGTCGCCAGCGCCACGAAGAAGGGGGCGAGGAACGACGTGGCCTTGCCGGTCAGCGCAAACAGGCCGAACGCCTCCGCCATCCGCTCCCGGTCTGCCTGATGGACGAGCATGGTGCGCGACGCCGCCTGCAGCGAGCCCGACGTGGCGCCGATGACCGCGCCGCAGAAATAGAAGGTGACCGCCGGCAGCGCGGACGGCGCTTCCGTCGTGCCCACAGCGATGAACAGCACCTCGTTCGGCGCGATGGTCATGATGGCGGCCGCGGCGGCCGTCAGCAGGACGATATTGAACACGATCACCGGTTTCGGTCCGCGGCGCCTGTCCTGCAATCCGCCTGCCCAGGCGCCGAGCGCGCCGGCGATGAGGATGACAAGGCCGAAGATGCCGAGCTCGAACATGCCCCATCCGAGCACGCCGGTGGCGTAGATGCCGCCGAAGGTCCCGATTCCGAGGATCGCGTCGCGGTAGAACATGGACGAGAGCAGATAGGCAAGCAGGCTCGGCCTTGACGGCAGGCCGGCCAGCGTTGCCTTCAGGCCGCGCAGCCCCTCGGCGACCGCGCCGGCGGTTCCGCTCGGGCGCCGGCTCGCATCCGGCGACCAGAGGAAGAAGGGCACCATGAAGACGACATACCAGAGCACCGAGAACGGCCCGGCCGCGCGCGCGCCCTCGCCCATGGCCGGGTCGAGGCCGAGAACCGGCGCCATGCCGAGTATCGTTTTGTCGGAGCCCGGCGCCGGCGTCATCAGGCCGAGCACGATGGCGAGCGCCACGAGGCCGCCCCAATAGCCGAACGCCCAGCCGGAGCCCGATATGCGCCCGAGCTCCTCTCGCGGGCCGACTTCCGGCAGCAGCGAGTTCACGAACACAAGCGTGATTTCCGCCCCGATCAGCGCCACCGCCAGCAGCACCAGGATCGGCAGCGGGTCCGCCATGCCGGGCTCGGCGTACCAGAGCCCGGCCGCGCCGATGACATAGACCAGCGAGAAGACCAGGATCCAGGGCTTGCGCGGCCCCTGGGCATCCGCGACCGCGCCCAGCACCGGGGCCGAGAGCGCCATCAGCACCGACCCCGTCGCAATCGCATAGCCCCATATCGCCTGGCCGCTGACAACGTCTTCTGCAACCTGGGACGCGAAATAGGGGCCGAACACGAACAATACGATGACGGTGTGGAATGGCTGGTTCGCCCAATCGAAGGACATCCAGCCCCAAAGACCCTTGCCCCCAGCTTTCATCGGCGTTCCTCCCGTTTGCGGCATTCAGTCCTTGCGCGGCCTGGCGCTGTAGTCGCCGAAGGGGGCGTCGCGGGCGGCGGCGGTGCGGCGCAGGCCCTGTTCGCCAAGGCTTTCCGCCCAGCGATAGGCTTCCTCCGTGTGGCGCGTCATGCCGTCGAACAGCGTGCCGAGCAGTTGCGTCGTCCTGAGCCCCATATTCTCGAAGGCCTGGTTGATGAGCAGCTTGTTGAGCGCAAGCTGGTTGCCCGGAATGTGCTCGAAGCGCCGCGCATGGGCTTCGATACGCTCGTCCAACTCTTCCGGCGGGCAGACATGGGAAACGAGGCCGATGCGGTGCGCCGTCTCCGCGTCGATGGCGTCGCCGCTCAACAGGAATTGCTTGGCGTGCTCGAGCCCGAGGCGATAGACCCAGAGCATGGTGGTCGGCGTGCCGAAAATCCGCGACGGCGCATAGCCGATATAGGCGTCGTCGGCCATGAACAGCAAGTCGCAGCAGAGTACGAGATCCGTCGCGCCGCCGACCGCCCAGCCTTGTATCGCGCCCAGCACCGGCTTCGGGCAGTCCCATATCTTCATGAACCGCTCGACATTGCGGCCCATGGCGCGGTGGTCGCGCACCGGGTCCCAGGCGCCGAGGCGCGGCTCCGGGCGCGGCGCATCGTAAGGCTGGGACCAGCCAGCCTCCAGCGAGGCGCCGGTCGCCTCCAGGTCGTAGCCGGCGGAGAGAGCGCGCCCTTCGCCTCGCAGCACGACCGCGCGCACGGGGCGCGAGGCGGCGGCGCGGTCGATGGCGTCCGCCACGCCCTCGACCATCTCCTCGGTCAGCGTGTTGAGCCGTTCCGGCCGGTTGAGCGAGACAATGGCGGTGCTGCCGCGTTCCTCGTAGAGAACGACGGACTCCGCCACGGCGCGGTCAGTCCAGCCCCAGCAGCCGGTCGAGAGCCTCGCGGGTGAGCGCGTCGCCGGCGAGGAAGGTTCCGTCGACCTCTATGGCGGGCGTGCTGCGGATGCGCGCGGCGTCCAGCCGGTCCTGCGCTTCCTCGTCCATCATCAGGTCGCGCCGCAGAAAGGCGACGCCGCGCGACTCCAGATAGCGCTTCACCTGCTCGCAGGGCGCGCAGAGGGGCGTGGTGTAGAGCGTGACCCCGGGCGTCGCCGCCACGGCGTTCACACCTTGCCCGCCGCGCGGAGCTGCCGGTATTCCTCCTTGCGCGCCATCCACTGGGCGTGCGTGGCCTCGTCCTGCCAGGGCTGCTCGGCGGTGAAAACGAGGCGCTTCCAGTCCTCGCCGGCGCTCCAGCGGAAGCCGGCCTCGCGGGTGGTGCGGGGGCCCTCCGCCTCCTCGAGCAGGTCGAGCGCCATCTGGAAGATCGCGCGCTGCTGGTCCGTGTCCCAGGGCTCGCCGCAGGGGCTGCCGAGCGGGAAGTCGGTGAAGACATAGCGGGCGATGCCGCAATGCTCGACGATGTCGCGCGCCGCCCCGATCACCACGGTCGGGAGGCCCGCCGCCTCGATATGCCTGCTGATCAGACTCACGGTCTGATGGCAGACGGGTCAGACAGGCACCATGAGCAGCGCGTCGATGCCGTCCTCGCGGCACCAGGCCAGCGCCTTGGGCGCCTCCTCGGTCATCACCTTGCGCTTGCTGTAATTGTTGTAGCAACCGTAGAACCGGTCCGGCATGCCGGCGACCCGGCCGTCGGCCACCGCCTCGCGCAGCCGGTCCACCGGGTAGTAGGCGTTGACATCGTCGAGATGGGTGGCGAAGCGGTCGAACGAGGCGGTGCGGCTGTAGAGCTTCTCCGTCGGCGTGTCGGCCGAGAAGGAATAGACGCCACGGAAGTCCTCTTCGACCACGGGGTTTTCTTCCGTCTCCGGGTCGTAGCGCACCGCGATCTCGCTGGTGCCGATCAGCCCGACGCGGCATTCCGAAAGCGGCTTGGAGAGCCGCGTGAACGGCGCCTCCTCGAAGTGCGCCCACTCATAGGCCTTCTCATAGCCCTGCCGGATATAGTCGTCGCGCGTGCGGTCGATATAGCGCACCGGTTCCATGCACAGCCTCCTTCCAGACTCGATCCTGATTAGACGCCCCGCGCCGCCTGCCGGTCAAGACGGAGCGGCCTGAATTACCGGGCCTGCCAGACATGCCTCTTTGGCTCCGCCGTTCTCCGGAACCGGAAAGACCCGCTTTTCCTGCGCAACAGCATGCCGGGCCGTTTTCGGCGCCGGGCCTGCGCAGTTCCGGAGACAGCGGGGATGCGAGTCCGGTCAGGGCGCCGGGAGCAGCACGCCGGGGTTCATGATGCCGGCGGGATCGAGCGCGGCCTTGGCGCCTTTGAGCGCGGCGGCGAAGACGTCGGAGCGCTGGCGCTCGTACCAGGGCATGTGGTCCCGCCCGACGGCATGGTGATGGGTGATGGTGCCGCCGGCCTCGATGATCGCGTCGGAGACCGCGTTCTTGACCGTGTCGTACTGCGCGGAAAGCCGGCCCTGTTCGCCGAGGCCGATAAAGGTGAAATAGGGCGCCGGCCCGTCTGGATAGACGTGCGTGAAGCGGCAGGCGACGATGCCCGGCCGTCCCGTCGCCTCTCGGAGCGCGCGCTCCGCCGCGCCCGCCACATCGCGGTGGAAGTCCTCGAACCGGTCCCAGGTGATCGCCGTCTCGAAGGTCTCGCGGATGATGGCGCGCGCGGTCAGCATCTCGCGCATGTGCCCGCCCTTGATGAAGGCGTCGCGCCAGCGCGCTGCCGCATTCCCGCCGCCGCCGGCCTCTTCCGGAAGCCGGCCGCCATGGTCCCGGCAGCATTCCAGCGCCCGCGCCATCCAGGCGTCGAGCGGGTGGTCGGCGCTCTCGAAGCCCAGCACCAGCACCGCCGCCGAGCCGTCCCCCGCCCCCGACCAGCGCACTTCGGCATGGTCGAGCAGGCGCAGGTTGGCGGGATAGAGCCCGGCCTGCGAGATGGCGCGCACGGCCTCCGCCCCGTCCATGAAACGCTCGAACTCGACCGAATGGCCGGCTCGGAAGGTCGGGCGGTCCTGAATGCGCATCCAGGCTTCGGTGATGATTCCGAGCGCGCCCTCGGAGCCGAGGAACAGCCGGTCGGGACTGGGGCCGGCCCCGGAGCCCGGCAGGCGGAAGCTGTCATGCAGGCCGGCCGGCGTCACGGCGCGCACGCTCTCGGTCACGTCATCGATATGGGTCAGCATGGTGGCGTAGTGGCCGCCGCCGCGCGTCGCGATCCAGCCGCCGAGCGTCGAGTATTCGAAGCTCTGCGGGTAGTAGCGCAAGGTCAGGCCGTGCGGGCGGAGCTGGTCTTCGAGGTGGGGCCCGTAGACGCCCGCCTGGATGCGGGCGGCGCGCGAGGTCCGGTCGATCTCCAGCACCCGGTCCATAGCGCCCATGTCGATGGAGACCGCTCCCTTGAAGCCGCCGCCCACATCCGGATGCACGCCGCCAACCACCGAGGAGCCGCCGCCGAAGGGTATCGCCGCCGCGCCCGCATCCGCGCACCAGTCAAGCAGGGCCGCGACCTCGCCCTCGTCGCGCGGGCGGGCCACCAGGTCGGGCGCGCCGGTGAAGTCGCGGTCCATGATGCGGACCTGCTCGTGGAAGGAGCGGCCGAAGGTGTGCACCAGGCGGTCCCACTTGTCGTCCGTGCAGACGGGCGCGAGCGACGCCGGGGGCTCCAGGCGCGGCGGGGCGATCTCGATCTCGTCGATGGTCGGGAACGGCCGGGCCTCGAACCCGTCCACGCCGAAGACCGCCGCATAATCCGCCTCGAAGGGCTTCATCTCCTCGTCGGTAAAGCCCTCGCCGACCTTGCCCCACCCCCAGAACTTCCGCCGCGCCATCGCCCCGTCTCCCTCGCCTGACGCCGGAATTCTGACACGCCGACGGCCGGTGCGGAAGGGGAAAGCGGCGCGTTGCGTATGTATTCGATATTGGTCAATATAAACACGCATTGAGCGGGAGGGCCGGTCCATGGGGCGCGCAATGACGATGACGGTTCGCCTGAGCGGCCCGCTCAGAGACTTCGTTGCGGCCAATGTCGGCGAGAACGGCGACTATGAGAGCGTCAGCGAGTATGTCCGCGACCTGATACGGCGCGACAAGGCCCGCTCGGAGCAGGAGGCCTTCGACCGTCTCAAGGCGGAGCTGGAACGCGCTTTTGCAGCGCCGGACGACACCTACCACGCGCTGACCGCCAAGGACGTAATCGCGCGAAGCGGGGTGCAGCCCGGCGCATGACGCTGGTGCGCGTCCAGAGAGCCGCAGCAGTCCGCATCGAGGAAATCTACCGCTACAGCCGCGAACGCTGGGGCGAAGAACAGGCGCAAGCCTACGTTACCGGACTGTTCGAAGCCTTCGAAGGCATCGCGACCGGCGCGGTCCTGTCGCGCCCCGTTCCGGCGGAGCTCGGGGTGGAGGGCTTTGTCTTCCGCTATCGCCGGCATTTCGTTTACTGGAAGACCCTGGGCGACGGAGCCATCGGCATCGTGACGGTGCTCCACGAACGCATGCACCGGGCCGAGCGCTTTCGGGAAGACAGCGAGCCGTAAGCCGCCCGCCGCCCGTCAGCGCCTTATGCGCATCAGGAGGAGCAGCGGGAGCGCGGCGAGCGCGACGGCCGTGTAGGCGGTGAAGGCGTTGAGATAGCCGATCATCGCGGCCTGCTGCCCGATCTCGCTGCTGAGCGCGGCGAGGCCCGACGCCGTGCCCGTGTCGATGACCGCCAGCGCCTCGTTGTAGGGCGAGACGAATTCGGTGAGCCGTCCGTAGTTCTCGCCTCCGGTGCGCACCAGCACGGTCACACTCACCGAAATGAAGAAGCTGGAGCCCAGGTTGCGCATCAGGTGATAGACCGAGGAGGTCTCCGCCAGGTAGCGCGGGGGCAGGGTCGAGAAGGTCGCGACCGTGAGCGGCACCCAGGTGATGCCGACGGCGATGCCCTGCATCCAGGAGACCAGCGCCACGTCCCACCAGGTGGCGTTGGCGTCGAACTGCATCATGATCCAGCCGGACGCCGCCATGATGGAGAAGCCCGCGCTCATGCCGATGCGCGGGTCGAGCCTGCCAACATACATGGCGAGGAAGAATCCCAGGATCGCGCCCACGCCCCGCGCGGCCACCAGCTGGCCCACCACCGCGTTCGGGAAACCTGCAAGGTCCTGCAGCATCGGCGGCAGCATCACCATCGGGGTGAAGTTGAGCATGCCGTATATGCCGACGATGCAGAGCCCGAGCGCATAGTTCCGGTCCAGCAGCAGCTTCAGGTTCAGGAAGGGGCGCCGGGTGGTCAGGCTGTGGGCCAGGAAGAGGTAGAGGCCGATACCGGCCAGGCAGGCTTCCAGCAGGATCTCGGTCGAGTCGAACCAGTCGCGGCGCTCGCCCCGGTCCATCATCAGCTGGAAGCAGACGACCGCGACGGAGAGCGCGAGGAACCCCGTCCAGTCGAGGCGCGCGAGCCGGAGCCTGCCGCCGTCGGTCAGCACCAGCCACATGGCGAGCCAGCTCGCGCCCGCCACCGGCACAACCATGAAAAAGGCCCAACGCCAGTTGTAGACCTCGGTGAGATAGCCGCCGACGACGGGGCCGATCACCGGCCCGACGACGACGCCCATGCCGAACGCCGCCATGGCGGTGCCGTGCTGCGCGCGTGGATAGCTGTCCTGGGTGATGGCCTGGGCGAGCGGGATGATCGGCGCCCCCGCCGCGCCCTGGATGACGCGGAAGACCACGAGCGTCTCCAGCGAGGTCGCGAAACCGCAGCCGAGCGTCGCCGCGCCGAAGATCGCCATGCCCCAGAGCATGACCGCGCGGCGTCCGAAGCGGCCCGTCAGCCAGCCCGTCATCGGCGTCACGATGGCAGTCGCGACGATGTTGAAGGTCATCGCCCAGGCGATCTGGTCCTGGGTGGCGGAGAGCGAGCCCTGCATTTGCGGCAGCACGGTCGAGACGACGAGCACGGTGGTGCCGTAGAGCGTCGTCGAGAGCGTCACGGCGGCGAGGATCGACGCCCGCCTGAGCGCCGAAAGGTCCTTGCCGCCGAACTCCTCCTCTCCGTTCACGGGGCGAGGACGCGCATGAGGAAGCGCCGGGCCTCGGCGCCGATGCCGGGCGCCTGGCTCTCGCGCGGGCCGGCAATGTTGAGCCGGACGGCATTGTGCTTGCGCAGCCATGCCGCGGCGGCGGGCGCCTGCACGCGGCGCGAGAGGTCGGCGATGCGCAGCGGGCGCCCCATCCTGCGCGCGATGGAGGCCGTCAGCTTCGTGCCGCCGGTGAGCGGCCCCCGGCAGAGGATCAGCGTCGCGTCGCTGTCGCGGACATTCATCCGGGTCCGGACGCGGTAGGCGGCACTCGCCGTCTCCTCCAGGGGATATTGCGGAGGTATCGGCCCGTCCTCGGCGCGCCGCCCGCGCGGGCACCAGCCGCCGACGGCGAGGCCGAGCGCCAGCGCGGCGTCGAGCCCGGCCCGGTCCGCGCCGGTCTGCCCGCCGGAAACGATCTTCTCAACCGGATGCGTCACGGCCGTCGCGATAGCATGACGAAGCGCGCGCACAGAAGCCCCAGCGAAAGGGCGGTCGAGAGGATCACCGCCTCAAACAGCCCGGCCACGCCGCGCTCCAGCCCGAAGGCGAGCAGCAGCGAGAGCGGCACCATGCAGCCGATGAAGGCGAAGGCCTGGAGCGCCGTCGGCACCCAGGCGTCGGCGCAGCCGCGCAGCGCGTTCAGCATCAGCGTCTGCCCGCCGTCGAAGAGGGGCATGAGTCCGGCCAGCACCAGCACCGGGACGGCGGCTGCAAGCACGGCGGCTTCCGACGAGTAGATGGCGGCGAGCGGCCGGGCGAACAGCGCCATGAGCGCGCCCGCGACGGCCATGAGGAAGATCGTGACCGCAAGCCCCATCCAGCCGGCCGCGATCCAGCGCCGGCGGTCGCCGCGCCCCCAGGCATTGCCGATGCGAACGCTGGTGGCGATGCCGACGCCGTTGGCGACCATGAAGATGACCGAAATCACGTTCAGCACGATGGTGAAGACCGCAAGCGGGACCGTGCCGAGCCAGCCGGCGAACAGGTGGATGGCGGTGAAGGCCCCCATCTCGACGGCGATGGCGACGGCCGCGGCATAGCCCACCACACGCTGCACCCGCCAGCGCCGCCAGGCCCAGCCGGCGCGGGCGCGGACGCCCAGCCGCGCCCGGTCCGGCATCCACCAGGCCCAGGCGAGCAGGAACGACGCGAGCCCCCAGCGTATGCCGGTGGTGGCCCAGGCAGAGCCTTCCGCGCCGAGTTCCGGCGCACCGAGCCAGCCATGCACGAGGATGAGATCGGCCGGGATGTTCACCAGGTTGGCGGCGACGATGGCCCAGGCGGCCGGCCGCGGGCGCCGGACGCCTTCGAGGAAAAAGGCGGTGGCGAAATAGAGGAAGGCGGCCGGATAGCCGAGCGCGAGGATGAAGAACACCCGGCCCGCGCCCGCCGCCACATCCCCGCTCTGCCCGGTGAGCAGCAGGACCTCCCGCCCGAACAGCCCGAGCAACAGGCCGAGAGCGCCGAAACCGAACGCGACCGGCAGCGCGCGCCGCCAGGCCGCCCCGCTCTCGGCCTCCTCGCCGCGCCCCATGGCCTGCGCCGCCGCGACGGTGGTGCCGGTCAGCAGCCCCATCACGGTCAGCAGCAGCGGCAGATAGACCGCGACGCCGAGCGAGAGATAGCCGAGCTCCGCCGAGGAGTAGCGGCCGACGATGATCGTGTCGGCCACCGTCATCGCCAGCACGCCGGCCCGGCTCACCACGACGGGCAGGGCGAGCCGGTAGAGGTCGGCCAGATGGCCGAGGACGAGGCGGCGGCGCAGGCGCATGGGCGGCAATCGGCCTTTCTGTTAGCGTCGCGGGCGGCGGCGGGAGGCGGGGCCCATGCGGATTGCGGTCGGCGGATTTCACCATGAGACCAATACTTTTGCGCCGACAAAGGCAAGCTTCGAGATGTTCCGGCGGGCGGACGGCTGGCCGGGGCTCTGCCGGGGCGAGGCCGTTCTTGCCGACACGGCCGGCATTAACCTGCCGATAGCGGGCTTCCTGGAGGCGGCGCGGGCATCGGGCCGGGACTTCGCGCCGCTGGCCTGGGCGAACGCCAGCCCCTCGGCCCAGGTCGAGGAGGAGGCCTATGAGCGCATTGCCGGCATGATCGTGGACGGCCTCCGGGACGCCGGGCCGGTGGACGCGGTCTATCTGGACCTGCACGGCGCGATGGTGGCCGAGCATCTGGAGGACGGCGAGGGCGAGCTGCTGCGCCGCGTGCGCGCCGTCATCGGCCCGGATATCCCGCTGGTGGCGAGCCTCGACCTGCATGCCAATGTCTCGCCGACGATGGCGGACCGGGCGGATGCGCTGGTCGTGTTCCGCACCTACCCGCATGTCGACATGGCGGAGACGGGCGCGCGCACGGCCCGCCTGCTGGAGCGCATCCTCGCCGAGGGACGGCCGGCCAAGGGGTTCCGGCAGATCCCCTTCCTCATCCCGCTCACCGCGCAATGCACGCTGGTCGAGCCGGCGGCGGGCCTCTATGCGGGCCTCGACGGGCGCGAGCGGGGCGCCGTCCGCTCCGTGTCGCTCGCCGGCGGCTTCCCGCTCGCCGACACGCCGGACTGCGGCCCGGCCGCGCTCGCCTATGCCGGCGACGAGCGAAGCGCCATGGAGGCTGCGGACGCGCTGGCGGAGGCGGTGCTGGCGGCGCGCGGGCGGTTCGACGCCGATTTCCTCTCGCCCGAAGAGGCGGTCGCGCGCGCGGACCGGACCGGGCGTCCCGGCCGGCCCGCGGTCATCGCGGACAGTTGCGACAATCCGGGCGGCGGCGGCGACGGCGACACGACGGGCCTCTTGCGCGCGCTCGCGGCCGCACGGCCCGAAGGCGCGGTTCTGGGCCTGCTGATCGACCCGGAAGCCGCCACCGCCGCTCACGAGGCGGGCGAAGGCGGGCGGCTCGCGCTGGCGCTCGGCGGGCGTTCCGGCATACCGGGCGACGCGCCGTTCGAGACGGATGCCGTCGTGCGCAAGCTCGGCGACGGGAGCTTCACCTGCACGGGGCCGTTCTACGGCGGCAACCGGATGCAGCTCGGGCCGATGGCGCTGCTGGAGCTTCCGGGCGGCGTGCAGGTCGCCGTCGCCAGCCGCAAGGTGCAGGCGGCGGACAGGGAGATGTTCCGCCATCTGGGCGTGGAGCCTTCGGACTGCCGCATCCTCGCGCTCAAGAGTTCGGTGCATTTCCGCGCCGATTTCGGGCCGATCGCGGGCGAGGTGCTGATCGCGGCTGCGCCGGGCCCAGTGGCGGCCGATCCGGGCGCGCTCGCCTTCAGCCGGCTTCGTCCGGGCGTGGCCAGGAGGCCCTGAAGAGGGGCAGCAGCGCAATGCCGGCCGCGAAGCCGCCGATATGCGCCCAGTAGGCGACCTTCGCGTCCTCGCCGAAGGTCGAGAGGCCGAAGAAGAACTGCACCGCGAACCAGCCCAGGACCAGCAGCCAGGCCGGCAGGCGCAGCGGCACGACGAAGAACAGCACCAGGATGCGCGCCCGCGGGCTCAGCACCAGATAGGCCCCCAATATGCCCGATATGGCCCCGCTCGCGCCGATCAGCGGCACGGCCGAGGCGGGGTCCGTCACCCCGTGCGCAAGCGCGGCCAGCACGCCGCAAAGCAGGAAGAACAGGGCGAAGCGCAGATGGCCCATCGCGTCCTCGACATTGTCGCCGAAGATGTAGAGGAAGGCCATGTTGCCGAGCAGGTGGGCGAAGTCGCCGTGCAGGAACTGCGTCGTCACCAGCGAGAAGGGCGCGGGCAGGATGGCGAGGTCGGGGCGCAGCTGCAGCTCGCCCAGCAGCCGCCCCGGCACGAAGCCGAGCGCCAGCAGCCGGCGGTATTCCACCGCCTCCGGCAGGCTCGACTGCCAGATGAACGCGACAACGCAGACGAGGATCGCCCCCCAGGTGACGAAGGGCGTCTCGATGCGCGTGCGCTCGTTGTCGTCATGGATCGGCATGAAGGGCATGGGGCGCGAGACTAGCAGCTTGCGGGCCCGGGCGTGCTACTCTCCGCCCCGACGGCGGCGGGCAAGGGGGCGCGGCGGCTGATGGAGAGTCTCTGGTCCGACCGGGAGGCGGAGGCGGCGGTCGCCCGCTACGGCGCGGAGGGCGCGGACCGGGACCTGGCGCTCCGGGTCTATACGACGCGCCTCCTCGGCGGCGAGCCGCGCCTCGTGCTGCACGGCGGCGGCAACACCTCGCTCAAGACCCGCATGACCGACCTCGCCGGCGACGAGGTGGAGGTGCTCCGCGTCAAGGGCTCGGGCTGGGACATGGCGCGGATCGAGCCGCCCGGCCTGCCCGCGGTCCGGCTGGAGCCGCTCCGGCGCCTCCGGCAGCGCGACGCGCTCTCCGACGGGGACATGGTGGCCGCCCACCGCGCCAACCTGCTCGACCCCGCCGCGCCGGCGCCCTCGGTCGAGACCCTGCTGCACGCCTTCCTGCCGCACCGCTATATCGACCACACCCACGCCAACGCCGTGCTGGCGCTGACCGACCAGCCGGACGGGGCGGCGCTCTGCCGCGAGGTCTTCGGCGAAAAGGTCGCGCTCGTGCCCTACATCATGCCGGGCTTCCGGCTCGCGCGGAAAGCCGCCGAGCTCTTCGAGGCGCAGCCGGACTGCGAGGGCCTGGTCCTGCTGAACCACGGCGTCTTCACCTTCGGCGAGACGGCGCGCGAATCCTATGAGCGCATGATCCGCCTCGCGAGCCTCGCGGAAGCCCGCCTGGCCGCCGCCCCGGCGAAGGTCTTCCAGAGCGCCCGGCTGCCCGACCGGCCGGCCGCGCCGGAGGAGGTCGCGCCCGTCCTGCGCGGCCTGCTCGCCCGGCCCGCGCCGGAGCCGGACGGCGAGCCGGCGCGCTTCCTGCTCGCCTTCCGGGGCGGCGAGCATGTCCGGCGCTTCGTGGACGGGGCGGAGGTCGCCCGCTACGGGCTCGCCGGCACGGTCACGCCCGACCATGCGCTCCGGGTCAAGTCATGGCCGGTGCTGCTGCCGCCGGCGCGGGCGGGCGCGGCGGCGGCGTTCGCGAGGGAGGCGGCGGCGGCGGTCCGCAGGTTCGAGGCGGACTACACGGCGTATTTCGAGCGCGGCAATGCGCGCGCCGGCGGCGGCCTGACGGCGCTCGACCCCGCCCCGCGCGTGCTGCTGGCCCCGGGCGTGGGCCTCTTCGCCGCGGGCCGGGACGCGAAGGCCGCGGCCATCGCCGCCGACCTCGCCGAAGCCGCGGTCGACATCATCGCCGACGCCGAGCGCATCGGGCGGTTCGCCAGCATCGGCGAGGCGGACCTGTTCGACATCGAATACTGGCCGCTGGAGCAGGCGAAGCTCGGCCGGGCCGCGCCGCCGCCGCTCGCCGGGCAGGTGGCGGTGGTGACGGGGGCGGCGGGCGCCATCGGCCGGGCCACAATGGCGGCGTTCCGCGCCGAGGGGGCGGAGCCGGTCGGCCTCGACCTGGAGGCCGGCCCGGACACGATCGCCTGCGACGTCACCCGCCCGGAGGCGGTCGAGGCGGCCTTCGCCGAGGTCTGCCGGCGCCATGGCGGCGTCGACATCCTGGTCTCGAACGCCGGCGCGGCCTGGCAGGGGCGCATCGGCGAGGTCGCGGACGCGGCGCTGCGCCGGAGCTTCGAGCTCAACTTCTTCGCCCACCAGCGGGTCGCGCAGGCGGCGGTGCGCATCATGCGGGCGCAGGGCACGGGCGGCAGCCTGCTCTTCAACGCCTCCAAGCAGGCGGTCAATCCCGGCCCGGACTTCGGCCCCTACGGCGTCGCCAAGGCCGCGACCCTGGCCCTCATGCGCCAGTATGCCGTCGACCACGGGCGCGACGGCATCGCGTCCAACGCCGTCAACGCCGACCGCATCCGCAGCGGCCTGCTGGACGGCGCCATGGTGGCGGCCAGGGCGAAGGCGCGGGGCGTCAGCGAGGCCGGCTACATGCGCGGCAACCTGCTCGGCCGCGAGGTGCGGGCGGCGGACGTGGCCCGCGCCTTCACCGACCTCGCCCGCGCGCGCAGGACCACCGGCGCGGTGCTCACCGTGGACGGCGGCAACATCGCCGCCGCCATGCGCTGACGCGCCCCCGTTTCAACCCCTCCTCCGCCTGCTCCCGTCTTCCCCTCCTTCGCCTGCGTTTCTTACTCCCCTCCCGCTCGGCGGGCAGGCCGGGCGGGGGCTCTCTCGGCGCGACGGGCGTCTCCCGGGGCTTCGCCCGCCGCCTGCCGGCGGCCCCCTCACCCGTCCTCTCCCCGCAAGCGGGGAGAGGGGATTTCCTCGCCGCCGCTCCACCCGCCTGCTCCTGTCTTCCCCTCCCCCGCTTGGCGGGCAGGCCGGGTGGGGGCTCTCTCGGCGCGACGGGCATCTGCCGGGGCTTCACGGGCGCTTCTTCTCCGGGGACGCGGCCGGCCGCCTGCCGGCTGCATGGCGGGCGATGTCTTCGAGCACGGCATCGGTCTCCCTGAGCGCTTCCAGATTGGAATAGCGCAGCACCGCCACGCCCCGGTCCTCCAGGAGGGCCGTGCGCGCCTCGTCCCGGCGCCTGTTCTCCGCCTCGTTGTGCTGGCCGCCGTCCAGCTCCACGGCGAGCCGGCATTCGGGGCAGTAGAAGTCCAGGATCCAGGGCCCGACGACATGCTGGCGGCGGAATTTGAGGCCGCCCAGCCGCCTGCCGCGCAGCCTCTGCCAGAGCGTGCGTTCCGCGTCGGTCTGGTCCCTGCGGAGGCGGCGGGCGCGGGCGCGCAGGATCGGGTCGGCCGGCATGGCCGGGGTTGTAGCGCGAAGCCGGCGCCCCTGTCCCGCCCATCCTGCCTTTCCGGCTCCCTCGCCGCCGCTCCACCCGCCTGCTCCCGTCTTCCCCTCCCCCGCCTGCATTTCCAACTCCCCTCCCGCCTGCCTGCTTCACCCCCGCCTGCCTCTCCGTCTCCCCCGCCGCCTGCTCCTGTCTTCCCCTCCCCCGCTTGCGGGGGAGGCCGGGTGGGGGCTCTCTCGGCGTGACGGGCGTCTCCCGGGGCTTCGCCCGCCGCCTGCCGGCGGCCCCCTCACCCGTCCTCTCCCCGCAAGCGGGGAGAGGGGATTTCCTCGCCGCCGCTCCACCCGCCTGCCTGCTTCACCCCCGCCTGCCTCTCCGTCTCCCCCGCCGCCTGCTCCCGTCTTCCCCTCCCCCGCTTGGCGGGCAGGCCGGGTGGGGGCTCTCTCGGCGCGACGGGCGTCTCCCGGGGCTTCGCCCGCCGCCTGCCGGCGGCCCCCTCACCCGTCCTCTCCCCGCTCGCGGGGAGAGGGGATTTCCTCGCCGCCGCTCCACCCGCCTGCCTGCTTCACCCCCGCCTGCCTCTCCGTCTCCCCCGCCGCCTGCTCCCGTCTTCCCCTCCCCCGCTTGCGGGGGAGGCCGGGTGGGGGCTCTCTCGGCGCGACGGGCATCTGCCGGGGCATCGCAGCCTCCTTGCCGGTCCGTGGTCCCGGACGCCCCCGTTGCCGGAGGCGCGCCGCCCGCCCGCGCATAATGCGCGCCCCCCCCGCGCCCGCGCGCCCGCGCCGGCGTGCGCGGGCGGCGGCGGGGCCGGCCCACTCCACCCGGATGTCATGGAATGTCATGTTTTGTCATGCGGGGCCCTCGCGACCTTCTGCGATATGTCATGGAATGTCATGATCTGCATGCCCGCAGGACATATGTTGCTGCCCGTTCCTGCATATCTTCTCCTCTCTGCCCTCATGCGCGCGCGCCCGCCCGTGCGCGTCTCGCGGCGGCGCGCGCGGGGCGGAGGCGGGGCGCACCTCGCCTGTCTGCCGGACCGGGTCCGTGCCGCACCGGGCCGCACCGTGCCGGCGCGGGCGGGAAGCGGCTCCGGATTCCGCTTCCCCCGGAGCCATCATATCACGGGTTTTCCCGGTCCGGACCCGAACAGGGGAAACATTACCTTGATTTCATGAATTCGTTGCGGCCCTGTGCCCTTCGCCGGGGGCCCCGGCACCGGCGCCGCGCTCCTCCCGGCAGAGCCAGAGGCTGGTGTCGCGGGCGCCGGGGGGCAGGGGCAGGGTGGCGACGACCGAGCGCGCGATGCGCTCCGGGTGCCGCGTCGCCATGTAGCGGCTGGCGAAGACCGGGCGCCAGCCCCCGGCGATCAGCAGCGCCGCCCCCAACTGCTCGTTATAGCCCCGCCAGGCCCAGTCCTCCGGGTAGGGGTCCGGCAGGAAGACGTCGTGGACATGCACCAGCACGCCGGGCGGCAGCGCCGGCAGGACATGCCCGAACAGGAAGTCCACATCCGTGCCCGGCATGGCGACATGGCTGGAATCGATCACCAGCCAGTCGCCCGCCTCCAGCGCCTCGAACGGCTGCCGGCCCGCCTCCTGCACCGTGCGCCGCAACAGCCTGAGGCGCCCGCCCGGCCCGGCAGGGGCGGCGCGGGGTTGGGGATCGATCGCGGTCACCTCCGCGTCTGCGCCGCCGTCCCGGAGCGCGCGCAGCAGGAAGCGGGTGGAATGGCCGCTGCCGACCTCGACGGCGCGGCGCGGCGGGCGCCGGCGCGCCAGCGCATAGAGCATGGCGGCGTCGAGCCGGGGGAACCAGTCCTGGTCCCAGCGCGGCTCCGGCGCCGCCGCCCCGCCTATGGCGGCGAGCGCCGGCGCCAGGCCGTCCATGTCGTCCATCGCCGCCATGAATGCCGGCAGGGCCGCCTCGAAGCGCGCCTCGACCCATGCCATCGGCCCCGGCGGCGCGACACCGTCCGCCCGCGCATGGGGAATGAAGAACCCGCGCCGCGCCAGGCCCAGCACGGTCTGCAGCCCGAACAGCAGCCGCCGGCGCGCGCCGCGCCTCATCGGGCGGGTCCGGGCAAGGGCCGCCCCGCTCAGAACTGGCGCACGAAGGAGAGCTCCGCCCGGTTGCGCCGGTAGTCCAGCGCCTGGGCGTTGGTGTCGCGCTCCTCGCGGACGAGGCTGACGCGCGGGCTGAAGCCGGCCAGGGTGACGGCGCGGTTGTGGACGGAGAGCGAGAGCGTCTGCGTCTCGTCCTCGCGCGGCTCGCGGTCGATGGTGTTGTGGGCGAAGCCGCTGCCCTGGTATCCGGTGCGCTGCAGGGAGGCGCGCAGCCCGACCGTGAAACCGAGCGGCAGCGCCAGCGTGGCGCCGAGGCCGGCCCGGGGCCCGCGGTTGCGCCAGTGCTCCTGGTTGGCGCGGGCCCAGTTGTATCCGGCGTCGCCGCTGAGGCGCAGGATCGGCAGCGCGGCCCAGCTTGCGCCGAGCATCACATCGCCCACCGGGCCGTCGATCCAGTCGCAGTCGCGGCAGTTGCGCCGCGCGGCGCTCGCGCGGGCGAACAGGGCGAGGCGCGGCGTCAGCCGGTGCTCGCCCTCCAGCCGCAGGCCGAAGCGGTCGGTCTCGGGCGCGCCGGCGGTCCACTGCCGGTCCACCGTCGCCAGCAGGCTCGCTTCGGTCCTCGCGTCGATGAGCCGGCGCGGCCCGATATGCGCGGCGAGGAAATGGCGGTCGAAGTCCCCGCCCTTGTATTGGCGGATGTTGGCGTTCGCCCCGGAGCGGAGCCGGAGATTTTGTGAAAGCGGATACTGGTATTCGCCGCCGCCCCAGAGGGAGACGCCGAGGCCGGATTCGGGCGTCGCGGGATCGTCGAGGGTGAAGGGCAGGCGTTGCCCGAAAGCGTCGAGAAAGATCGTGCGGGTGCCGGAGGCGGTGTTCAGGTTGCTGTCTGGGGCGATGGCCGCGCCGAAATGCGCCGTCCAGCGCCGCCGGGCGCGCATGGTGCGCAGGAAGCGGACGATGTTGGCCACCACCGGAGGCGGCGGCCTGCCGGCCAGCACCTGCTCGAAATGCCGCCTTGCCAGCGTGTCCTCCTCCTTCAGGAAGAAGGCGAGGGCGAGTTCGAGACGCACGCGCACAAGCTCCGGGCGGTCCACCAGGATGGCGCGGAAGGCGGCGATGGCCTCGTCGAGCTTCCCGTCGCGGGCCTCCCGGTCCGCTGTGGCGCGGGCGGCGGCGAGCGCCTCCATGCCGGCGCGGAAGCGCTGGCCGGTCGCGTCCTGGCCGTAGGCGGGCCTCGGGCCCCATCCGATTGCCGCCAGAAGCAGGATCAGCACACCCAGAATGCCGACGCCGGCGAGAAACCGCGTCAGGGCGTCGCCCGTCTCCCGGCCGCCCGGAGAGGAGCCGCCGGATGGGCGGCGCACGGTCCGTGTCTGTCGCATCCTTGCGGTGTCCGGGCTCTGCAATCAGAAAAAGAGGGTGGCGCACACAGGGCGCCACCCTCGTCAATGAAGGCCGGAGGGCAGGTCAGGTTCTCACAGGAACGAGACCTGGCCCCGTTCGGCTATTGCTTCTCGGCACCGAACGCGCCGGCCATCCGACCAATGGTGCTGAACTCGGAATAGAAGGTTCCGGTCACCGTGGTTGGGACGTCGCTGCCGTCGCCGTCCGGAGCGTTTCCGGGCATTTCGTCATACATCTGGCCGCTCCAGGTGCCGGACGCCGGCGCCTTGTTGCCGTTGATCGACCAGACCGTGGGGTCGGCGGTGGGAGCCGTGATTGCTCCGTCGGCTCCCCAGGCACCACGGGCCAGCGCCACGCTCCAGCCCGGATCCTCGGACCCGTCGTTCAGCCGGAAGTTGTCGATCGTGCCCGTCATGCCTGCGGTCGTGCCGGACCCGAACGTGGCCTTAAGCTCGGCATCCGCCGTGAAGTGGCCGCCATTGCCCGTGCCGTCGAGCACGTTGCTCATGGCGAACTTGCCGGCAGCGTGGCCGGCATAGGTCGCCGAGCCGTTGATGGTGGCACCACCAACACCTGTAGGTGCGGAGCCTGTGGTCGGGAACACGACACCAGTAAACGCGCTGGCCGCCGTCGGCCCGCCGTCGCTGTCCTTGCTCACCCACCAGCCGTAGTACAGGTAAGTGGTATCGGGCTGGTGCACCATCGCGCCCGCGTCGGGCTTGAAGTGCCACACCCCGGCCAATGCGCTCGGGCTGCCCGTGCCGTCATTGGTCGAGGAGCAAGTCCCCGTGCAACGGTACTCGCCTGGCGCACCGTCGAAGGTGCCTCGGGTAGTGAACGCGACTTCATTATCGGAATCGTACGCGTGGTTCTGCGTTCCCGAATGCGTGAAGGCGGCGCCCATGATTTTGGCCAGGTCAGCAGTCTCGTCAACGGTGTAGTAGCCCTTGATGTCGTCACCTGCTGTCGCGGCCGTATGCACGGTAATTCCCGCGGCGGCCAATGAGACCGTCTTCCCCGGACCCTTGTTGTTGTACACCCGGGCCTCGTTGGTGACCTTCGAAGCACCGGTACCTGTGGTAAGGGCGTAGTCCGTGCCCATCCAACTGCCCAACGCACCAGCGGAATCGCCGGCCTTGAGGGTCACGGAGTCCGGGTCTGTGGCGTCCGGGAGTGCTCCCGCCCCTGCAGCGGCGTTAATGGCGAGGCCTGCCGACGACAAGGTAGGTGTGGCGATGTTCGTGAGCGGGCTCGTGCCGCCCTGGTTCGGACCCAGCGCCGCGTGCAGCGCCTTGCCGGTCTTCGCCATAGCCGCCCGGTTCGCCTTGTCGGCCTCGTCCAGCGCGGCCGTGCGGCTTGACTTTGCCGCAGTCAGACGGTTTGCGATCGCATCGACCGTTCCGGTGTTCGCGGCTGTCTCCTCTGGCGGGAGATCGGCCGCATTCGTGATCGCCGTCCTGGCGGCCGTGACCGCCATATCGGCAGCGCTGACTTCGCTGTCGGTGGAGTCGTCGTTCACACCGGCAACGGCGGTTTCCGCCATGGTGATTGCGGTCGAAATGGCGTTGCGCTGCTCCATTTGCCGCTCGGCGAGCATTTCTGCGGCCGTGGGGCCAGCCGGAGGCGCCGAGGACGAACTTCCGCCTCCGCCGCAGCCCGCAAGTGCCAAGGCCGCAGCGGCGGCTGCCGCCAGAGCCCAATGTTTCATGGTTCTCATCGAACCTTTCTCCTTTCAACCCGGACCGTCATAGCCGGGCATATCGTTTGGATTGTTCCTCCGTGGTGTGGATGGCCGTGCGGATCAGAAGCCGATCTTGACGCCGGTCACGAATGCCGTGCCTTCGTTGCCGGTGGGCGTCTTGACCGCGCTGGTGTCGTCCTCGACCACGAACACCGAAGTGGCCCACGAGACGCCCGGCGCCAGCTTGTAGCTGCCCGAGAGCATCGTTGAGCTGCGCTCGCCGCCGGCGTCTTCCTCATGCGTCATGTGACCGAGGCTGACCGCCATCGGACCGTCCGAATAGGTGACGCTCGCGCCCCAGACCGACCAGTCATCGGTCTGTTTGGTGTCGTCGCCGCCGTCCATGTCGGCCCAGGCGGCATTGAAGCCGAACGCGCCCATCGAGACCGCAAGGCCCGCATTGGTGAAGGCCTTGGCGTCCTTGTCGCCCGCCTGCTCGCGGTTCATGTGGCCGAGCGAGATCTTGACGCCGGCGTCCCCGACGGTCTGGTTGAGGTTGATGCCCGCGGCCACCACGGCGTTGTCGTTGCCGTCCGGCGCGCTGGCGACCGAGTTCTCGCTGTCCGCGTCCGCCCCGTAGGAAACGCCGACCTGCACGCCGTTCATGCGCGGCGAGATGTAGATCACGTTCAGGTTGTCGTGGAACCAGCCGTTGGTGCTGAGATAGGTGCCCGGGATCCACTTCTGCGTGTCGCCCGAGTTCAGCCCGACGCCGACATCGGCGATGCCGTAGTGCGTGCGCGCATGGATCGGGTCGCGCTGGCCGATCTCGACGGTGCCGAAGTCGCCGCTGATGCGGGCGAACGACTCGTCGATCTCGGTGTTGTGGGGCTTATAGTCTTTGTCCGCGGATGTCTTGTCGGGATGCTTGTCTTCCTCGTTGTTGGCTTCGAGCTGCACATGGACCGTGAACTTCATGCCGTTGTCGGCTTCCAGCGAGCCCTGGAAATAGATTTCCGAGTCCGACTGGACGTCGATGCCACCTTCCGAGTTGTCGTCCTTACGTTCGGCAGCGCCGACCCACTGTTCCATGTAGCCGCCGAGGCCGAGCGCCAGCTTGTCGGCTGCCGAGGCGGGCCCGGCCGCCAGCGCACCGGCGAAGGCCAGCGCGGTTCCGGTCAGAAGCGCATTTCTGATTTTCATGGATATCCTCCTGTGACACAGCCGCCCATCGGCTGCAGCACGCTTCATCACGCCGCCGGGCCGGGCGGCGCAAGCGCCGCAGACGGTGCGAGCGGTCGATTGATTCGGAGCTGTGGCGGCGTCGCCGCATTCCGGGCTTCTGCGAAGATTTTTCCTGCGGCGCGGTAGAGTATTTCTCAGCGCAGCGCGCGCTCGATTCGATCCTCGTCGTCGTCCGAGAGGTCGTGCTTCAGGGATGACAGCGCCAGTTCCAGAAGGGCGAGCGCCGCGACCCGGCTGCGCTCCCGCAGATCCACCCCAACGGGCCGGTGGTCCAACATGCGGTCATAGGCGCGCAGGACATCGACCGCCTTCGGCAACAAGGCGCGGCCCTGCTGCGTCAGCTGCGTCCGGCCGCTCAGGTTCCCGTCCGGCGGCAACCGCCTTTCGAGCAGGCGCATGCCAAAAGCCTTTTCCAGCGCGGCGACATGGCCCCGGACCCGGTGCTGGGGAATGCCAAGCCGCCGGGCGGCCTTCGCAGAAGTTCCCTCATCGACCAGCGCGATGAAGGACCGCAGGAACTTGACGTTCACGTCGGTCATGGTGCGATGAGGGGCAGAGGCGCCATGGCTACCTGTCAGGACTCCGTGCGCAGGCCCGCCATGTTCATGCTGTTCATGGTCGCCGCCGTCCTTCGGCAGCGCCAGACGGCATCCGTTCCGGCCAGACGATGTTCAGTTGATTCAGGGCGTGAGCGATCACAGCGGGGCAACCCGCCCGCGTCACGCCGTCCCGACTGCGTTGTGCGCTTGCGGCGCTCGGCAGAAGGCCTGCCCTCCTCCCCGGACGGTTCGGGCCCCTGGCTCCCGGAGGACGGCGCCCACCAGCTCCGCCCGCGCGGCTGTCCGCGCAGGCCGGGCATGGCGCCGCCGCCGGGCGGCCTCCCTTCGCCGCCGCCGCTAGAGGACATGCCCGGGGATTTCCGAACCGCGCCGGGCGCCCGCGCCCGGTGCGGCGTCAGGCCGTCGCGAGGCCCTCGATGGACCCGGGACAGGCTCTGCCGGGGCGGAGCGGGCCGGGCCGTCCGTTAGGAAGGAAACGAACTGGACCTGGTGGCGAATGACGCGCTGCATGTCCATGTCTTCGAAATAGCGCTTCAGCGTCGTCCGGAAGAGGCTGTCGTAAAACTCCAGCACGATCCGGTTCGCCGTCCTGAAACCGCCATAGCGGTAGAACATCCTATCCATGGCGATCGTCTTTCTTCACGCAAGGACGGTCCCGGCGGGAACCCGAGCACCGCTGGCTGAGACGAGACCGTGACACCCCGTGTCATCCCCCACGTCCTGCATCCGTTTACGCTCGATAGCTTTCACTATCGCGCGTAATCCGGGGCTCCTGTGTGCGGACGGTCCGGAGGCCCCTGAATGTTCCTTGAACCCCCGTTCAACGCCTGTGAGGAGTCGGCGGCGGACCGGGAAGCGGCGCTCGCCGAACAGCTCGGACAGTTCGTCCGGGCGGCGCGCGGCGCGTTCAGCGACAGCACCGAACGGGCGCTCAGGTCCGATCTCGCCATCTTCGCCGAGTGGTGCGCCGAACGCGGGGAACGAGCGCTGCCGGCCAGGCCGGAGACCGTCGCCTCCTTCATCGACGCCAGGGCGGAGGAGCGGGCGCCCGCCACGGTGCGCCGCTACGTCACCAGCATCGCCATCGCCCACCGGGCGCTTGGGCTGGAAAAGACGCTCAAGAGCCCGCCGGTGCGGCTGGCGCTCCAGCGCATGCACCGGAAGAAGGGGCGCCGGCAGGACCAGGCGACGGGACTGACATGGCCGCTGCGCCAACGCCTGCTGGAGGCGGCGGGCGAGAGACTCCTCGACGACCGCAACCGGGCCCTGCTTGCCGTCGCCTACGATGCGATGCTGCGCCGGACGGAGCTGGTCTCCCTGCAAGTCTCCGACCTGTTTGAAGAAATGCCGGGCGACGGCAGCCTGCTGGTCCGGCGCTCCAAGACCGATTGCGAAGGCAGGGGCGAGATCGTCTGGGTCGGGCGGGACACCGTCCGCCTGGTCCGGGCGTGGCTCGACCGCGCCGGGATTTCGGAGGGACTGTTGTTCCGTTCGGTGGGCAAGAGCGGGCGGATCGGCGACGGGCTGCATCCCTGCCAGGTGCCGCGCATTATCAAGACGATGGCGCGCGAGGCCGGCTTGCCGGAGACTGTGGCGGCGGGCTTGTCGGGACACAGCGCCCGGGTCGGCGCGACGCAGGACATGGTCGCCGCCGGCATCGAGCTGCCTTCAATCCTTCATGCGGGCCGGTGGAAGTCGACCGCGATGGTCAACCGCTACGGCGAGCGGCTGCTCGCGAGGCGCAGCGGTGCGGCGCAGTTGGCCCGGATGCAGGGGCGCGGCTGAATTGCCCCAGGGGATGCACGGAGGCTGCCGTCGGACCACAATGCTAGGATGGTCTTTGACGACGGGTGCAGTGGTTTAGCAGTCGAAATCGGGCCCGTGCGCGCCGGACAGGCGTGGATTCAAGAAATGCTATCGAGCGTAAAAATCGGCGTGGGCCGGCGGGCCGGTGCCGTGCCGGCGGGGCCCGGACGGGACCGGTCCAAGCCTGAAGAATCGTCCTGTTTCAACGGGTTGATGCCGGCCTGGGGCGAAATGCTGTGCCCTGTTGCGGTTGCGGCTGGCCGGCGAGCATGATGGAATATTGACAAGATTATGCGCGATAGTGAAAGCTATCGCGCATAAAACGGCGCGGCGGAATCCGACCTTGCGCCACCCCCATGACGGCGCAAGTTATTGTCTTTACGTCACTTTCAGGTTCCGAACGCTCGCTCCGCTGCCCGATCGGCGTCGGCCACGCCCGGCAGGCTGATATCAAGCCGGGAATAGCGGCGCCTGCGGTGCTCCGGAAGCAAGAACGCCGCCCACGGCTGTCCGTGCGCGGCGCTTCCGTCCGGGCCGGAGCCGCGTCCCGGAACGGTCGTGCCCCCAGGCGTGGTGTAGGAGCTGGAGCCACCATCGGTAGCTGTGGGTAAGTGGCCCGCCGCCGCGACCGTCTGGAGTCTGGCGGCGGCGGGCCACTTATCCATAGCGGATGGCCATCGCGGTGCCGGTAGGGTTGGGCTTCCACAGTCCATCCGACCGGAGGAGTACCACGATGACCACCACCGACATGATGACCCTGCGGGCGCTGTTGGAGAAGAGTTCCGACGCCGATCTGCTTCGCGAGATGATCGGGTTCACGGCCGCGCGTCTGATGGCGCTTGAGGTTGAGGGCCTTGCGGGCGCCGGGCACGGCGAGCGTTCGCCGGACCGGATCACGCACCGCAACGGCTACCGCGACCGGGTCTGGGAGACGCGCGCCGGCACGGTCGAGCTGAAGATCCCGAAGCTGCGCAAGGGGAGCTACTTCCCGGGCTTCCTTGAGCCGCGGCGGATGGCGGAGAAGGCGCTGACGGCGGTGATCCAGGAGGCCTACATCAAGGGCGTATCCACCCGCTCGGTCGACGACCTGGTGCAGGCGATGGGCATGTCGGGCATCTCCAAGAGCCAGGTGTCCAGGCTGTGCGGCGAGATCGACGACAAGATCCGCGACTTCCTCGACCGGCCGCTGGAGGGCGACTGGCCGTATCTGTGGCTGGACGCGACCTATGTGAAGATGCGCGAGGCCGGGCGCATCGTCTCGGTCGCGGTCACCATCGCGGTGGCGGTCAACGACCAGGGCCGGCGCGAGGTGCTCGGCATGGCGATCGGCGCGTCCGAGGCCGAGACCTTCTGGACCGACTTCCTGCGCTCGCTCGCCCGGCGCGGCCTGCGCGGCGTCAAGCTGGTGATCTCCGACGACCACAAGGGCCTGAAGGCCGCCGCGACCCGCATCCTCGGCGCCACATGGCAGAGATGCCGCGTGCATTTCATGCGCAACCTGCTCGCCCATGCCGGCAAGCAGGGCCGGCGCGTCGTCTCCGCCTTCGTCACCACCGCCTTCGCCCAGGAGGATGCAGACAGCGCCTCCGCCCAGTGGCGCCAGGTCGCCGACCAGCTCAGGCCCAAGGCGCCGAAGCTCGCCGCCATCATGGACGAGGCCGAGCACGATGTTCTCGCCTACATGACCTTCCCGGCCGCGCATCGCGCCAAGCTGCACTCCACAAACCCGCTCGAACGCCTCCATGGCGAGATCAAGCGGCGCACCAACACCGTCGGCATCTTCCCCAACGAGAACGCCATCACCCGCCTGATCGGTGCCATCCTGCTCGAGCAGAACGACGAATGGGCCGTCCAGAGAGCCAGATACGTAACGCTGGAATCCATCGCTCCCGTGAGCGACAATGCAACCGTCAAGCTGCCCGCCGTGGCAGCCTGAGCCTACCGGCCCTACCCGCCGGACACCGCTACGGACGCCAGGCTCTTACACCACGGCTCGGGACACGATCCCCGGAACCCGCTGCCGGGGGCCGGCGGCGGATCGCGGAACCGGGCCCGGCGCGACCCGCGACCGGGGTTGCTTGCCGTCTTCCGGCCGCCTGGGTTTGGTGCGCGCATTTCCCGATAGTTCCGTGTCCGTGCAGGGGCGCATCCGCAGGGGATGCCTTTCGGGAGTCAGGTGGAAACGCGGCCGCCCGGGGCCAGTTGGATTTTGCAATGGCGGCTATTGGAAACCTCTATCCGGCCCCCAAGCCGCCACCGGACTGCTGGCCCCTCCGGACCGCGTTCTGCCTTCTCCGTTCCTCCTTGTTAGCGAACCCGGACCCGCATGGATAATGCCGGTCGCCGGCACATTCATGCACAGGCGGCATGCCGCGAGGCCGGACTGTATGGCGCCGCCACGGATCGCGCGTCCTCGACTTTGGGGAGAACCGGGAAGAATTCGTGGCGCGTCTCAGCGAATGGCGCGAAGACGGATGCCATCGGCATCGAGCGCCGGCGGCCCCGGCAAGGACATCGACTGCGACCGGGCGCGCGCCGCCGCCCCGGTAACTGCTGAGACGCTCCGGCAACAAGCCCCGTTCGCGCCGGCGCGCATCTTCACGCCGCCTGTGGGTCCGTGCCCCCGTCCGTATAGAATGAGGCCATGGTCGCGACGGTGACGGACATCGGGTCGGCAAGCTCGACGGTCCACTATTTCGAGCAGGACGGCTATTACGCGAAGGGCGACCCGGAGCACCGCCGGGCGAGCTTCTGGCACGGGGCGGCGGCGCGTGCGCTGGGCCTCGGCCGGCATGTCTCGCCGAAGACGTTCCACGCGATCCTCCAGGGCTGCGTGCCGGGCACGGATATCCGGCTGGGCCGCCTGCGGGACGGCGAGCACCAGCACCGTCCGGGGGTGGACATCACGCTGTCGGCGCCGAAGTCGGTATCGCTGGCGGCGCTGCTGCACGGCGACAGGCGGGTGGTCCGCGCGCATGACGAGGCGGTGCGCGCGGCGCTGGACCGGGTGGAGGCTGAGCTGCTGCAGACGCGGGGCTGGGACCCGGCGACGCGGCGCCGGCCCCGGGTGAAGGCGCACGGCATGATCGCGGCGACCTTTCGGCACCTTGCGAGCCGCAATCTGGACCCGCAGCTGCACACGCACTGCGTGGTGGCGAACATGACCCGGAACGGCGCGGACGAGTGGCGAAGCATCGAGGCGACGGCGATCCGCCGGAACAAGAAACTGATCGGGGCGCATTACCGCAACGAGCTGGCGCGGCGTCTGGAGGCGCTCGGCTACGGGATCGTGCCGACCATGATCGGTCCGGTGCCGGGGTTCGAGCTGGAGGGCTACGACCGGGAGGTGCGGGACGCGTTCTCGACCCGGCGTCGGGACATACTGGAGGACATCCGCCGGCGGGGCGGGGCCTACAGCGCGGCGCGGGCGCAGCAGGCGGCGCTCTACACGCGGCGGCGCAAGGCGGAGCCGGCCATGGACGAGCTGCGGCGGATCTGGCGGCGCCGCGCCCGGGAGGCCGGCCTGCCGCCGAAGGAGGCGGCCGCGCGGGCAAGGCGCGGCCGGCGCGCGGAGAGGCGGGCGGAGGCGCGCTCCCTCCTGCCGGTCCATGAAGCGGTCTGGCGGGCGGTGGCGCATCTTGAGGAGCGGTCTTCGGTGTTCGCGGCCGGCGACATCGCGGCGCATGCGCTCGGCCAGGCGCCGGGGCGGTATTCGCTGCGCGAGGTCGAGGCGGCGGTGGAGGAGCTGCGGCGCGACGGGCATCTGGTTGCGGCGGCGTTGCGCGGCGCCGACCGGGCGTTCGTGACCGACCGGGCGCTCCGGGCCGAACGCGGCAACATCGCCTGGATGAGAGAGGGCGCCGGGGCGGGGGCGCCGGCGGCGGCCGGGGCGGCGGTGGAGAGGGAGCTCGCCGCCGGGGTGCTGACGGAGGGCCAGCGCGAGGCGGTGCGCACGATTTTGCTCACGCGGGACAGGGTGGTGGGCGTGCAGGGCCATGCGGGCACGGGCAAGACGGTCATGCTGCGCGAGACGGCGCGACTTGCCGGAGAGCACAAGGTGGTGGGGCTGGCGCCGTCGATGGCGGCGGTGCGGGCGCTGGAGCGGGAGGCGGGCATCCCGGCGCGGACGCTGCAATGGTTCCTCGCGCGCCACCGGGACATCGGCGACCGGATCGCGGGGCCGGAACGGCTTGCCGAGGCGCGGCTCGCCTTCGGCGGCGCGGTGCTGGCGGTGGACGAGGCCTCAATGGTGAGTTCGGCGCAGATGCGCCAGCTGATGCGGATATCGGAGCGGATCGGCATCGCGCGCCTGGCGCTGGTCGGCGACACCGGGCAGTTGCGTTCGGTGGAGGCCGGGCAGCCGTTCCGGCAACTCCAGCAGGCGGGCATGGCGACGGCGCGCATGGACGAGGTGCTGCGCCAGCGCGACCCCGACCTGCACCGGGCGGTAACGGCCATCCGGGAGGGCGAGCCTGCCGAGGCCATGGAGCGGCTCGGCGGCAATGTCCACGAGGCGGAGTCGGACGAGCTCGGCGAGGCGGCCGCCCGGCTCTGGCTCTCGCTGCACCCGGAGGCGCGCGCCCGGACGGCGATCATGGCGCCGACCCATGCGCTCCGGGAGGACATCAACGAGGCGGTGCGCGAGGGGCTGCGCGACGAAGGCCTGCTGCACGGGCGGGTTCTGGAGATCGACCGGCTTGTCGGGCTCGGGCTGACGGGTGCGCAGAAGGCCGACACCGCCAACTACCGCCCCGGCGACGTGCTGGTGTTCCACAACGACCTCTACCGGTTCCGGGTGAAGGCGGACGACGCCTGCACGGTGACGGGAGCGGAGGGCGGCCGGGTGCTGCTGCACCATCCCGACGGGCGCCCGCGCCGGATCGACCCGTCGAAGCCGGTCCGCTACCGCTACGAGGCCTACGAGACGCGCCCGATCCGCCTCCAGGCGGGCGACCGCATCCGCTGGACGCGCAACGACAGGAAGCGCGGCCTCGTCAATGGCGGCGAGGCGGAGGTGCTCGCCATCGGCTCCCGGCTGGTGAAGATCGACGTCGAGGACGGCCGTACCCTGTCCCTGCGCCGGGACGATCCGCAGCTGCGCCATGTGGACCATGCCTGGAGTGCGACCCTGCATGCGGCGCAGGGCGCGACCCGCGACAATGCGATCGTGGTGCTGGACTCCGGCCATGGCCTGCCCGTGGACCGGGCGGCGTTCTATGTCGGGATCAGCCGGGCGCGGGACAATGCGGTGGTGCTGACCGACAACCGCGAGGACCTTGTCGAGGCGCTGGAGGCGCATGCGGGCGCGGCCATGACGGCGCTGGAGGCGGTGGGCGAGGAGATCGCCCCGCCGGCGCCCCTGCCGATCCCGGAGCGCGAGGCGCTGTGGCCGGAGCTTTCGGCCTGGCGCGCGCTGGAGGAAGAGGCGCGCCGGCAGGGCACGATCCCGTTCTATGTGGAGGGATGCGCGGACTCGGTCGAGCGGCTCGCGGAATTGGGCCGGACCCCCGGGGTGGCGGCGGGCGTCGCGGCCGAGGCGGAACGGGTTGCCGGGGCGCATGAGGCAGCGGGAAAGGCGCGCGCAACTCTCGACGGGCTGGATGACCGGATGCGCACGGCGCTCGCGGTGCGGCGCATCCAGTTCGATCCGGCCGGCGAGGGAGCCGGCGACTACCGCATCTGGCGGGACCATGCGTCCCGGCTTCGCAGGGAGGCGGACGGGATCGCGGCCGAGGAGGAGCGCTACCGTCCGCATCTGGACGCCGCGCCCGCGCTCCGCGACGGGATCGCCGGGGCGGGCGCGGAACTGCACGCCGTCCTCGACGCCGACGATGCCGCGTTCGCCGTCCTGGACGAGTGGAAGAAGGTGGAGGCGCGCGCCGATAAGGCCGGCGCGCACTGGTTCCATGCCGAGGGCCGCGACGAGGTCCTGCTGCGCATGGCCGGGGTGCTGGAGTTGGCGCATCTCGACGCGGCGCTCCGCCGGAAGCTGTCGGACCTGATCGCCGAGCGCGACGCCGTCGCCGCCGCGAAGGCCGCGGCCGAACCGCTCGCCGCGAAGCTGCGGGAGTGCTTGGAAAAGCGCGAGCGCCTGATCGACGGGGCCGGGGAGGACAGGGCGGTCTATTCCGTGCTTCCCGCGCTGGAGGCCTGGCGGGAGGAGGCCGGCGGCCTTCTGGCGGAGACGCGGGGCCTTCCGGACGCGGACGGCTCCTTCGCCCATGCCGGCGCCCTGCCCGAGCTGCGCGACGGCATTGCCCGGGACCGCAAGTCGCTGGAAGGCGCGGTGGCGCTCGACTGGCGCCATGCCGCCTGCCTGCTGGAGAGGCTGGAGATCGTGGAGCGCGAGACCGATACGCCCGTCTTCTACCGCGAGGGCAATGAGGAGGTCGTCTGGAGCATGCGGGCGCTCGCGGCCGAGCCGGACCTCGACGCCGAGGCGCGCGCCCTGCTGGAGCACGCGGTCGCGGAACATGACGCGGCGGCGGCGGCGAAGGCGGAGGTGGAGACTCTCGTCGTGGAACTCCGCTTCTCGCTGGACCTGCGCCGGCAGCTGTCGGACCTCGCCGCGGAGCAGCGCCGGAGCGTGACGGAAGAGGGGACGGGCTACAGGGCCTGGGCGGACGAAGCCGCACGGCTCCGCGGGAGGGCGAAGCGGGTCCTCGCGGAGACGCGCTACGCGCCCCACCTGGACCGTATCGAAGGCGCGCGCGGCGACATCGGGCGGGACAGCGGAAGGCTCGCCCGCGCGCTGGAGACCGACGCGGCCTGGACCGCGTTCGCGCCCCGGCTCGAGAACTCCCGCCTGAGCGTTCCGGAGCTGAGGCAGGTGGTCGAGGAGGCGAAGCGGATGCTGGACCGGCCCGAACTGGACCCCGGCGCCCGCCGGAAACTCGAGAACCATCTCCGCGTCCGCGACCCGGCCCGGCAGCAGGGCCTCTCCCGCGATATCGGCCCGGGCGGCGGCATCTCGGTGTGAGGCCCGGCGGCGGCGGGCTCGCCGAAAGCGTCCGGCAGCAGGCGGCGCACGCGCTCTTCCCGGCCGGTCGGGGCCGGCCGCCGGCCCGCATCCGATGACGAAGGACGAGGCGTTCATGCCCGCCCCCGGCCCCGCTTCGCCGCCCGCGCGACCGCACAGGGCAGGCCGAGCGGCAACCCGGTAACCGAATCGACGACGCCGACGCGGTTCTCCGCCGGCGCCGTTTCCGCCGCTGCGTCCACGACTCCGGGGGAAGGCCCGCCGGCGGTTCCCGGTACGGCAGCCCGGAGCGCCGGCCGCCGAGGCGGCCGAAACGGCGGCGGACCGGTTTCCGGCGTCCCGATCCGCGCCCCATCCGGACCGCAGCGGTCCTCTCCCGCGCGGCCGGCCGACCGGACGCCGCAGCCGGCGGCCCTTACCGGCGAACGGCGGAGCCCGGCTCGCCCGTCCGAAAGTTTGGGAAAGGGTTTTCGGGGCGATCCCTGCGGGCGGCCGGGCGACCGGCTCCCGCTTCCCTTCCTTCGAAAGGAGATACCGCACATGCCCGCTACCAATGCGTCCGCCCTTCCCCCCGATGCGAACACGTTCCTCACGCACGTGTTCGGCCGCGGCCTGCAGGACGAGCACTATGTCATCGAGCGCTACCGCACCAGCATCGACGGCGGTATCCGCCGGCTGCCGGGCGGCAAGGGCCATCCGCTCACCCTGTCGCTGGAGACCGTCCGCGAGCTCCGCCCCGCGCGCAACGAGATCCTGATCTGCAAGGGCGAGAAGATCACCTGCTCCGGGATCCAGTACTGGGGGGATCTCGCAACGGGCCTGTTCGCGGAAGGCCGGCGCAAGCGCTTCTGAGCCGGTCCTTCGGGCGGCGTTCCTCCGGGGGCGCCGCCGGTCCGCTCCCTCCCTCCGGTTCATCTCCGGGAGACGCCGCCATGCGCTGCCCCGCAGACACATCGCCGAACATCGTGACTATGCCGGGCCCTGCCGCCCGCAAGCGCAATGCCCGCATGGCCGCGGGTCTCTGCGGCGCCTGCGGCAAGCGCCCGCCCGAAGAAGGCCGCACTGCCTGCCGCCCCTGCCTGGACATCCACAGGGAAGACGGCCGGCGCCGGAGACAGCGCCGCTCCCTCCAGCAACTGTGCCTGCACTGCGGGAACGCGGCTCCATTACCCGGGAGCCTGCGCTGCAAACCCTGCGCAGAGCGGCACAACCGGCAGTCACGGGACAACAGACGCGCCCGCCGGGCCGAACGCGCCTCGCAAGGGCTCTGCATCCATTGCGGCGAACGCCCCCCGGCCGAGAACCGCTCCACATGCCAGGCCTGTCTCGACGAACGGAACAAAGACACCCGCAAGCGCGGGGAACGGCGCGCCGCACTCGGGCTCTGCAAGGCTTGCGGCCGGAATCCCGCAGCTGACGGCAGGCTCCATTGCCGGCCCTGCCTCGACACCGGCAAGGCCAGCCAGGCCGCTACGGTCGCCCGCAGAGTGGCCGCCGGCATCTGCGCCCGCTGCAAGCTGGAGCCCCCGCTGCCCGGTTCGCGCTACTGCGCGTCCTGCGGCGAACGGCGGCGGATATCCGCACGGGACCACATGCGCCGCAGAACCGCCGAACGCCGCGCTCCGGGCGTCTGTACGCGCTGCGGCAAGGTCCACGCCCTGCCGGATAACGACAATTGCGAAAGCTGCCGCGACTATTGCCGCGTCAAGGCGCTCGAACGCTTCCGGCACAACTCCGCGGCGCGGCAGGCGGCAGGGCTGTGCGTGCGTTGCGGCGAACGGCCCCCCGCGCGCGGCACGCTGGAATGCAGGCCATGCCGGGACAGGCAGCGCGCCATTGCCTCGCGCGGCATTCCGCCCCTGCCCGCCCGATATACCGTCACCGAGCTCGGCACGGGCGTCGATCACGGTACCTGGGACAGTATCGCCGAGGTGGCCGCCGCGCTCGCCTACGCGAAGCTCACGCCCGAGGACGTGGAGATCGCCACGGACCACTTTCCCACGGCGACGATGATCTCCTGGTGAGCGTCGCCGTGTCCCCCAGGGGCGTCTTTCGCCCGGCATCCCGATTTCCGTTTCCCCTGTCCCGGCCTGTGGCGGCATCGACGCCGCAAGTTTGGGAAAGGGTTTTTCGGGGTGAGTTGTAACGGCTCACGGTCAACCACTTGCAGGGAGCAAGAACCATGAACGGCCTGAATCGCGTCGACCTTATCGGCAATCTGGGTGCGGACCCCGAGTTCCGCAGCCTCCCCGGCGGCGGCGAAGTCGCCAATTTCAGCATCGCCACCAACGAAGGCTACCGGGACAGGCAGTCCGGCGAGTATGTCCGGCAGACGGAGTGGCACAGGATCACCGTCTTCCAGGACGGCCTGGTGAAGATGCTGCGCAAGCACGCCGCCAAGGGCCGCCAGGCGCACGTCACCGGCAAGCTGCGCACCCGCAAGTGGCAGGACCGCGACGGCAACGACCGCTACACCACCGAGATCGTGGTCGGCCCGCGCGGCTCCATCAACTTCCTCGACCCCAGGCCGGACGGGGCGGCCAACGACAACCGCCCGCCGGCGCCGCCCCCGGAAGCCTGTGAGATGGACCTTGCCGCCTGAGGCATCGTCCCCCGGCCCCGGAGCCTTCGGGTTCCGGGGTTTTCCTTGTACGCTCGGCACAACGCCCCGAGGCTCCGGCCCGGGGCGTTTTTTGTGCTGCTATCCCGCGGCCGCCTTCATTGCGGGGAAATCCGCGCGGGCGCCGCCGGGGCGCCGTCCCGTTTCCTGTCCGCCGCCTTCCTCTCGCATGTCCGTGCGGGGCTCAGCGGCGGCGCGCCTTGTCCGCATACCGGCGGGCGAGCTCCGAGCCCCGGGCCTCGCCGAAGGCATCCAGCAGCAGACGGCGCATCCGCTCTTCATGCCCCATCTCGACCATGTCGGTCATGAGCCGTTCGAGCAGCACGCCGAGCACCGCCGGCAGGTCCGCCATGCCCGCCGGATCGGGCGCGTCCGGACCCAGCCACCGTTCGGCGATCCCGGCGACGCGGTCGTGCAGCCGGCGCTGTTCCTCCCGGCCGAGGGCCAGCGACGGCAACGGGCCGGCCCCGTCTTCGGCAGCGTCGAGATCGACCGTCAGGCCGCACTCGATGACGTAGGGCGAGAGGTTCATGCCGGCCTCCGCCGCGCGCCTGCCGATCTCCTCCCGCTGCAGGTCCGTGCAGGAAAAGGACCGCACGATCTTCTTCGGCCCGGAGCGCGGGCGCCTCACGGCGCCTCTCCCGGGTCTTCGGGCTGGAACAGCCGGCAGAGCAACGCGACCGCCTCGAACGCCGCCATGTCCATGCCCGGCAGCGGCGCCAGCATGGTCCGGCTGTAAAGGTCGAGCCGCGCCACCCGGTCGAACAGCTCGCGCTGTTCGTCCGCCGTCAGCACCAGAGGCTCGCCCGCCCGCCCCCCGGCGTCCCGTTTCAGCGCGCACGCCACCAGGAACGGCGAGACCTTCATGCCCGCGGCCTTCGCCCGCGCCTGGATGCGCGACCATTGCGCCGGCGTCGGATAGAGGCAGCGCGACTTCGCCTGTTTCATGACGGCCTCCTGCGGTATGGCGCGCTCACGCCAGTTCCTCCTGCCGGGCGAGCCATGTCTCCACTTCGGCGGCGAGCACGTCGCGCTCCTCCGAGAGGCGCGCGGCCGCCAGCCTCTCCTCCTCCAGCCGGCCGAGCAGCAGCAGCTCGCGCGCCACCCGCCGCCAAACCGCCGCCGGCAGGCCGCCCGGCCCCCGGTCCGGCGGCGGGCCCGGGTCCTCCTCCGCAAGCCGGTGGACGATGAAGCGCGACACCGGCATGCCCGCCTCGTCCGCCCGCGCCTTCAGCCGGCGCCACTCGCTGTCGGTCAACGTGACCGAGCGCTGGCGCCGCCGGTCCTCCCTGTCCCTCGTCATCGCCTTCGTCCTCTCCCGTCATCGCCTGTATGGTCGCGGCCGCGCCGCCGCAGGGGGACAGCCCGTGACCGACAGACCGCCCGAAACCGCCCTCGACCGCCTCAGGGCCGGGCTGCACCGCCGGAACGATCCGCCGCCCGCCGCCCCGGCGCCCGAAGCCCCTCCGGCTGCCGCCGCGCCGCCGCCGGTGAAGCCGGCGCCCGCGAACCGGCCGGCAGCCGGGTCCGCGCAAGCGCCGCCGGCCCGCCGGCAGCCCGACAGCGTGGACCAGGCGGACCGCCTCCAAAAAATCGCCCTCCGCCGCGAACGCTCCCGGACCCGCATCAGGGTCAACCTCACATGGGCCATGGCCGTCACGCTCGCCGCCGCCGTCCTCGTCACCGCCGCATACTTCTCCCCGACCCGTATGCAGGACGAGCTGTTCAGCCGCCTCTGGCCTTGGCGCGCCCATGTCTGGAACAAGTATGGCGGCGCCGTCATCTGGTGCATCAACGAGGCGCGCAAGACCAAGGGGTCCTTCACATGCCAGGTCCCCTTCCTCACCGACGGCCCCGACTGTCCCGTGCCCGACACGCAGGACGTCACCGCCGCATACCTCTGTCCGCCCTGGGAGAAATGGCCGACTGACCCCGCGCCGCGCTGGAGCGCCAAGGGACCGCCGCTATGGAGCCGGTGAGGCACGGTTGCTTCCCGTTTGCTGCCCTGGGCACCCTGAATCGCGTAACAATCATTCGTATTTTTACAGAAAATACCCCTGCTAGACAACAGGCCATTTCATGTCCCATGATTCGCCGCATCGCCATGACCTGTCCCGGATACCCCAACAGATGGCCATGTTCCAGCAGCGCTTCACGCGCGTTTCCATAGATCCGGCAATGCAGTTTCAGTTCCCCGAATTCAACTAACGGGCTCCCGCCACATCCTCTATTGCTTCGTATAGGGTTCCGGCAACCCCTTGACATGCGATCCAAGTCTCTGTATCTATTGCCTTACATGGGAGAAGGACGACGCACTCCAAAACATGAAACAATCAGTCAAAATGGTTGCTTCGTGTCACACCGCGGCTATGAGGCCGATCTGCTGACCGCGTTGGAGGCGACGGGCGCCGCGCGCTTTTCCCGCCGCGCCATCGGCGGCGAATTCGCCGGCATCTGGCTCAAGGCCGCCTCGCCGGACTACGACCTGGTCGGCGGCGGCATCACCGTGCGCGAGGATCGCACCCGCGACGCTGAGGGCCGCGAGGCGGTCGTCTTCACCTCGGGGCATATCGCCTTCGTCCAGACATTGCTGGTGCGCGCGGGGGACGCCGGGCGGTTCGCGGGCTATCGCGGTTTCGCGCCGGATGTCCGTATTGCGGCGGTGCCCGGCACCACCGGTGAAGAGCGGCTGCTGCAATTGACCGGTTATATCGGGCCGGACGGCGCGCTGCGGCCGGGCGCAAAGGTGTACCTCGCTTCCGGCGCGGTGCTGGAAGCCGGGGCCGGCGAGCGCCTTACCGTCACCGCGGCCGGCTCCTCGCCGGCTCTGGAAGGCCGGCGGCGGCTGGAGCCGCCCCGCGACGCGGCGGACATACCGCAGGTGGTCTATTTCCAGGAGGACGGCGCGCAACTCGAAGCATTGCGCGCCGGCGAGGTCGATGCGGTCGCCCAAGGGCTGATCGGCAATGCTGACGCCGTCCTCGAGTCCGGCGGCGCGCTTACGATCGGCGCGCGCGACTCCCGCCGCGAACTCGGCGGCTTCGCCCTGGCGGCCTCGGACCGCGCGCTCGCCGATTGCCTCGACAGGAATATCGCCCGCCTGACCGATTCCGGCCGCATAGGTTATGAGCAATGGCGCGCCGATTCCGGAATATTCCTGCGCCGCGCCCGAATGCAGGCGGGCGGAGGCGGCTGATGCGGCTTTATCCGGCTTGACCCGGCCGCCATGTCGGGACAACACTCGCGCGAGGAACTCGAGGAGGAAGCGTTCCCATGCCCACCGTCCATATGAATGTGAATGGCGAGGCCGTCTCCGGCGAAGTCGAGTCGCGCACGCTGCTTGTGCAATTCCTGCGCGAGAATCTGCGGTTGACCGGCACGCATGTCGGCTGCGACACCAGCCAGTGCGGCGCCTGCGTGGTCCATGTGGATGGCGTGTCGGCGAAGAGCTGCACCATGCTGGCGGTGCAGTGCGAGGGCGCCGATGTCACGACCATCGAGGGCCTCGCCGACGGCGACACCCTGCACCCGATGCAGGAAGCGTTCCGGGACAATCACGGCCTGCAATGCGGCTTCTGCACGCCCGGCATGATCATGAGCGCGCTCGATCTCGCGGGCCGCAACAGCGCGCCGAGCGAGCAGGAAGTGCGCGACTGGCTGGAAGGCAATATCTGCCGCTGCACCGGCTACCACAACATCGTGAAATCGATCATGGCCGGCGCCCGCGCCATGGCCGCAGGCCAGGGAGGCTGACCCATGCCGAAGGACGGGATCGGCGCATCCGTAAAGCGCAAGGAAGATTACCGCTTCATCACCGGCCAGGGCGCCTATACCGACGACATCGACCGGCCGGGCCAGGCCTGGGCCGTGTTCGTGCGCAGCCCCCATGCCCACGCCCGCATCGCATCGGTGGACACGAGCGCCGCGGCCGCCATGCCGGGCGTCGTGAAGATACTGACCGGCGCGGACTATGCCGCGGACGGGCTGGGCGGCCTGCCCTGCGGCTGGCAGGTGACGGGCAAGGACGGCCCCATGGTCGAGCCGCCGCACCCGCCGCTGGCGGCCGACCACGTCCGCCATGTCGGCGACCAGGTGGCGGTGGTCATCGCAGCGAGCGCGGCCGAGGCGCGCGACGCGGCCGAGGCGGTCGCGGTCGAATACGAGCCGCTGCCGGCCGCCGCCTCCATCGAGGCCGCGCTCAGCCCCGGCGCGCCGCAGGTGCATGACGAGGCGCCCGGCAATCTCTGCTACGACTGGGAGCTCGGCGACAGGGCCGACGTGGACGGGGCCTTCGCCGGCGCGCACCACGTCACCCGCATCGAGCTGGTGAACAACCGCCTGGTGCCCAACGCCATGGAGCCGCGCGCGGCGGTCGCCGAATACGACCGGGCGACGCGCGAATACACGCTCTACACCACCAGCCAGAACCCGCATGTCATCCGCCTGCTGATGGGCGCCTTCGTGCTCCAGCTTCCCGAGCACCGGCTGCGCGTCGTGGCCCCGGATGTGGGCGGCGGCTTCGGCTCCAAGATCTTCCACTATGCCGAAGAGGCGGTCCTGACCTGGGCGGCCGGCAAGGTCGCGCGGCCGATCAAGTGGACGGCCGAGCGCGCCGAGAGCTTCGTCACCGACGCGCACGGCCGCGACCATGTCACGGTCGCGGAGCTCGCCCTGGACGCCGACGGGCGTTTCCTCGGCCTCAAGGTGGACACGAAGGCCAATATGGGCGCCTACCTGTCCACCTTCGCGCCCTGCGTGCCCACATATCTCTACGCGACGCTGCTCGCCGGCCAGTACACCACGCCGAAGATCTGGTGCGGGGTGCAGGCGGTGTTCACCCACACCGTGCCGGTGGACGCCTATCGCGGCGCGGGGCGCCCGGAGGCGACCTTCGTCGTCGAGCGGATCGTCGAGACCGCGGCGCACGAGATGGGCATCGACCCGGCGGAGCTGCGCCGGCGCAATTTCGTGCCGTCGGACGCCTTCCCCTACCAGACGCCGGTCGCCCTGGTCTATGACAGCGGCGACTATGAGGGCACGCTCGCGGCGGCGCTGGCGGACGCCGACTATAGCGGGTTCGCGGCCCGCCGGGCGGAGGCGGAAGCGCGCGGCAAGCTGCGCGGCATCGGCCTCTCCGCCTATATCGAGGCCTGCGGCATCGCGCCCTCGGCCGTGGTGGGCTCGCTCGGCGCCCGCGCCGGGCTCTACGAGTGCGGCGAGGTGCGGGTGCATCCGACCGGCTCGGTCACCTTCTTCACCGGCACCCACAGCCACGGCCAGGGCCACGAGACGACCTTCGCGCAGATCATCGCGGACCGGCTCGGCGTCGATATCGACGCGGTCGAGGTCGTGCACGGCGACACCGCGAAGATCCCCTTCGGCATGGGCACATACGGGTCGCGCTCGCTCGCCGTCGGCGGCTCGGCGCTCGCCCGCGCGCTCGACAAGGTGGAGACCAAGGCCAAACGCATCGCCGCGCACCTGATGGAGGCCTCGGAGGCCGACATCGAGTTCGCGGACGGCCAGTTCACTGTGGCCGGCACAGACCGTTCGGTCGGCTTCGGCGACGTGGCGCTCACCGCCTATGTGCCGCACAACTACCCCATCGAGGAGCTGGAGCCGGGGCTGGACGAGACCGCCTACTACGACCCGGCCAACTTCACCTTCCCCGCCGGCTGCCATGTGTGCGAGGTGGAGATCGACCCCGACACCGGCGCGGTGGAGATCGTGAATTTCGCGGCGTCGGACGATTTCGGCAATGTCATCAACCCGATGATCGTCGAGGGGCAGGTGCATGGCGGCATCGTCCAGGGCGTCGGCCAGGCGCTGCTGGAGGGCTGCGTCTATGGCGATGACGGCCAGCTCGCGACCGGCTCCTACATGGACTACACCATGCCGCGCGCCGACGACGTGCCGTCCTTCACCGTCTCGACCCGGACCACGCCCTGCCCGCACAACCCGCTGGGCGCGAAGGGCTGCGGCGAGGCCGGTGCGATTGCCGCCCCGGCAGCCGTGATGAACGCCGTGCACCATGCGCTGGCTTCGCGCGGCGTTTCGCGGATCGACATGCCGGCGACCCCGGCCCGTGTCTGGCAGGCGTTGAACGCCTGAGCTCAAGGAGTCTCCTTTCCATGCATGACTTCACCTATCACGCGGCGGGTTCGGTTGCGGACGCCGCCGCCAAGGCCGCCGCCGGAGAGGACGCGGTGCTGATGGCCGGCGGCATGACCCTGCTGCCGACCCTGAAGCAGCGCCTCGCGCAGCCCTCCGACGTGGTCGATCTCGCGGCCGTCGCCGAGCTCAGGGGCATCCGGGTGTCCGGCGGCACTGTCACGGTGGGCGCGATGACCACGCACGATACGGTCGCCAACTCGTCCGAGGTGGCGGCGGCGATCCCGGCGCTGGCGGCCGTTGCCGGCCATATCGGCGACCCGCAGGTCCGCAACCGCGGCACCATCGGCGGCTCCATCGCCAACAACGACCCCGCCGCCGACTATCCGGCCGCGCTGGTGGGCCTGGGCGCCACGGTCTGCACCGACCGGCGCGAGATCGCGGCGGACGACTTCTTCGCCGGCATGTTCGAGACCGCGCTCGACGAGGGCGAGATCGTGACAGCGGTGCGCTTCCCGGCGCCGGAGACGGCCGCCTACATGAAGTTCCCGAACCCGGCCTCGCGCTACGCCATCGTCGGCGTGTTCGTGGCCCGGACGACGGGCGGCGGCGTGCGCGTCGCGGTGACGGGCGCGGCCTCCTGCGTCTATCGCGAATCGGCGATGGAAGCGGCGCTGGAGGGCAATTTCTCGGCCGCCGCGCTGGACGGCATGACGGCGTCCGCAGACGACCTGAACGAGGACATCCACGCCTCGGCGGAATACCGCGCGCATCTGGTCGGCGTCATGGCGCGCCGGGCGGTCGCCGCCTGCGGCTAGGGGGACAGGGGGGATGGCCTGGGCGTATCTGGCGCTCGCCATCCTGCTCGAGACCGTCGGCACCGGCCTGCTGAAGCTCTCCCACGGCTTCGAGCGGGTCGGGATCGGCGGTCTTTCCATGCTGGCCTACGGCGTGTGCTTCTTCTTCCTGGCGCTCTCGCTCAGGGTCATCCCGGTCGGCGCCGCCTACGCCATCTGGTCCGGCGTCGGCACGGCGCTGGTCGTGCTGGCGGGCGTGGTCCTGTTCGGCGAGAAGATGAGCCTGCTGAAGGCCGGCCTGATCGCGATGATCGTCATCGGCGCCGCCGGCCTCATGCTGCTGATCGACAAGGAGGCGTGAGGCCGGCGGGCCACCATCCGTCCGAGGTCGGGACCCCGGGACGTTGAGGGTGGGGCGTGCGTCGCCGCCCGGGAGCGGGTCGAACCGTCCGGCGAGGTCACCGGCCCGAATCGTGCGGGACGTCCGGCAATGGCAGGAGGTCCTGCACGTCGGGCGGCAGGTCCTTCCGCCCCCGGTCCGCCGCCTTGCGCCAGGCCGGCCCGCGCGCGCGCATTTCCTCCCAGGCATCCCGGAGTTCTTCCGGGCGGTCGCTTGCCAGCACCCGCACAAGGAGCGCGGCCTGTTCCACGTCCTTCCGCGCCTTGATGCGGTCTGTCGTGTCCGCACGCCTGCGCGCGGCGACGAGCAGTTTGTGGACGGCGAAACGCTCCGGGGCAGGCACCCTGACGGGGATTCCCGCCCCGTGAAGCACAAGCGCCTCGATCTCCCGGTACAGGAGGAAGTCGAGGAACCGGAGCGGCTGCGCGTCGCCTTCCAGGGCGGGGAGGTGCACGGGCCGGTCCCGGGGCGGACCGCGCATGGGCGCGAGCACGTCCACGACGAACCTCTCCTCGCTCCCGCCCCGGATCGCGTAACGCAGGGTCCGGCGCGGATCGAAGGGCGACGGGACGGCCTCGAATGCGGGATCGACGCTCTTCAGAACGGACAGCAGGTCCGGCTCGATCCGGTCGTCCACGGCGATCGAGACGGCAGGGAACTGGCCGATGTCCACATCGCCCGTGCGCGTTGCCGCGCCCGGCGCCCTGAATCCGAGCATGGGCGGGTAGCACTGGAAAGCGAGGGACCCGACGACCACGGCGCGGAGCCGGAACGCGCCGGCATCGGCCAGGGCGGCCAGCACGTTGCCGCTGAGGCCGTCAGGAGCGGGCATTCCCCCGGCGCGCAGGGCCCGGACCATGCCGATCCGGTCCCTCCGGGCTTCGGCGCGTTCCACCCGGGCCTCGGTCCTGCGACGGATTTCAGGCGTGTCCGGGCCGAGATACCGCGCCGGCGGGCGGCGCCCGTTGCGCGTCGCGGGATGCCAGTACCAGTACTCCCGCCCCTTGACGATGCGTTTGTGCGGCGTTCCTCCCGCGTCCATGATGTCCCGGAAACTGCCCGTCCAGGCCCGGTCGGCCAGTTCCGCGTAAACCGTCTGCATCGCGACGGGCAGGCGCTGGAAGGTCCGCAAGGAAGCGTTCCCCTTCATTGTAAACATTTTATGGTTTTGTTTACAACCGGCGGCCGGACCGGTCAATCCATCCTTGCAAACCAAAAAATGTCCGCCCCGATTCCTTCTCACGCTTCTTCCCGGGGGCCGGGGCGGCGAACCGGGGGCAAGGCCGGCGGGACAATACGCCGTCCGCGATTCGCCGGCCCCCGGCCGCCGGCCGTCGCGGGCTTGACTTCCCCTGTATGTTCCCTATATATTCCTGACAGCCATGAAAACAAGCCGAGTGAGGACATGACCTGACGGGCTATCGGAGCGCCCGCTCCGCAGCGACCCAACGCAAGGAACGCGCCGGCCATTCGGGCGGGAGCCGGCTCACCCGACAGGTGCGCCCGGACGCAGCCCTGCCTCATTCGACATTGGCGGAAATTGCGGCGTTTGCCGGCGGGACCGCGCGGCGCCGCCGCGTTCGAGTTCGAGGAAGACCGGGCGGCGCTGCCGCGCCGGAGTTAGGCGGGAACCGGCGGCGGCCGGAGAGAGGAAGAAACGGAATGGGAAACGGATCGACGGACGCGCCGGCGGGCGGGCTGCCGGGGCGGAAGCGCGGCCGGGCGGTGAGCGAGGACATGCGCGCGCTGGCGGTGGCGGCCGTGCTGCATGAGGGCATGAGCAGGAGCGCGGCGGCGCGGCGCATCGGCGTGTCGCCGAACAGCGTCAGCCTGTGGGTGCAGCGCTTCCGGGAGCGCGGCCACCTGCGCGCCGACCGGCGGGGCGGCAGCGTCTCGGGGGCCGAGCCTCAGCGGGAGCGGATCCTCCGCATCCTGGAAGAGCAGCCGGACATCTCCATGTACGGGCTGAGCCGCGCGCTCGCCGCCGAGGGCGTGTCGGTCAGCCCCGATGCGGCGCAGCGCTTCCTGAAACGCCACGGCCTCGACCGCGAAACCCGCCGCGCGCAGCGGCGGCGCAAGCGGAAGGCCGGGAGATAGCAGGCGGCCCGGTTGCGGGCGAATAGAGGTCTGCGATACCGGGGTTCCCGATGCAGGACACATGGCCGGGAGCGTTCCGTCATGCTCCTCTCCCGCTTGCGGCTGCCGACGTCATATCTCTGTCGGCGGTGGTTTGGCCTTGTATGCCCCCCAGGCAACCGAATTTTCAACAAAGGAGCCGGCACGGGAACGGGAATTTTTTAGGGTGTCAAGTCCTATTTCTCGCTCAAACTGTTGGATTTCTACCAAGTCGCATTATCAAGAATCGATGTTCGCACTTCATGCAATATATTTGAATTAATCAACGGAAAATGCTCGACCGGTTCACCAAACAAAATTGGTTGCATTAGTGCCTCGACAGAACGTCGGGGATATCTCATTATCCAAGATTCGTGCAAATGATCAATTTTATTCAAATGACCGGTTGGCAAAAACAGTCCCCAATGCTCATATAAAACGCCGTATGGCTTTTTGTCAATGATTTCAATATGTTCAATTTTCCGATCACTGCGCTCCATCCACGCTTGGTTGAGCAAACGTACGGCCTCGGTATCTGAATGAGGGGCACTATAACCGAAAATTGTCAAAACAAATGCCTCTCGAAAGAAGGCTTTGGCCGCCTCCCAGCTTCGTTCAATATATAGATTCTTCGAGTAATCTTTCTGCTCAATTGGATAAAGCAGAGGCACGTCATTTAATGGTTCCAAACAATCAGGGCACTGTATTTTCCTCATACCCCATCTCTCGGGATGCCTCGGGCATATCCCAATTCGAACATTTCCGTGCAAGAAGAAAATTTGTGGGAGCGTTGCAATGTGATAGTTTCTCAAATAAGCATCGAATAAGAATGGATCCCAATTGAATGTGAATATAGCATCTTTTCTCCTGAGAGAAAGGAGAAGACAATCGTATAACGTCGTTGATGATGGAATAGAGAGCGAGGAAAAGTATCTTCTAATCCTGTCTTCAATCTCTTTTACCAAATTTCGATGCTTTGGACTCGAAACCAGTTTTGAATATATACTCTCAAAATTTCCACCGTCCCCGAATTTCTCGCCGGCTTGTTCCAAAATTGATTCCAAACCGACTACGCTTACGAGATCATTCATCAGCGGAAGCGGGTGTCCTGTCCTATCTCCATTCGGGAACGCGGCGCGGCTGGCTCCTGCTCCTAGCAACACAACATGAGGACGAACGTCTGACGGCGACTGAATGAGTTCGTCCTTCCTCATAAGTGCCACCCGCCGTCGACCTCGATTACTTCCCGAAACAACGGCTTGACCCTCCACGCGCCGCGCTTGCGTTGAGCGTCGTTCACGCCGCCGGAGTCGCCTCGGCCGGGATTATCTTTTCGAGTTCGTCTTTCAGTTTCCGTTCGGCCCGCCGCAGGTCGTGGTTCTGCTGCATCCTGAGCCAGAGGCCCGGTCCGTTGCCGACGAGCCTGCCGATCCGCAGCGCCATTTCCACCGAAACGGGATGCGTGCAGGACAGGACCCGATGCAGGTGCTGGCGCGAAACCCCCAGCCGTTTCGCCGCCGCGCCGGTCGAAAGGCCGAGCGCCGGCAGCACGTCCTCGCGCAGTACTTCTCCTGGATGGACAGGCGCACGCGCGGGCGGGCGTTCGACGCGATACTCAGTCATTCTGTCCTCTCCTCAATGATATTGTTCGAGATCGACGCGCAGCGCCTCGCCCTCCCGCCATTCGAAGGTGATGCACCAGGGACCGTTGACATGGATGGTGTAGCGTTGAGGCGCTCCGCGGAGGCCGTGGAAATCGAACCCCGGAATGCGCAGATCGGCCAGTGATTCAGCCCGGTCCAGGACTTCCAGCCGGCGCAGGCAACGCGCATGGAGGCTTGGTTGGACATGGCGGCTGCGGCCTCGTTCGAACAGTTCGGCAAGACCCTTGTGCCGGAAGCTCCGGATCATGGTGGGTGGTAACACATTATGTTACTATCTTTCAAGAAGGTTCGTCAGCCTCGAACATCGAGCCGCCGAACAACGGTTCTACAGGCGCGCCTTAGCCGCCCCGCCCCGGCGGTTCCCAACCGGGCGGGGCGATCTCGAAGCCGTCGAAGGTGAAGGCGGGCGCGACGATGCAGTCCAGTCTCCGAAGGACCGGCAGCGCTGCCATTCGTGCGCCGCACGGCGGCTAGGCCGCAGGGGCCGTTCACGCCGCTCGCGCCCCTCGACGGGGGCATTGTTTCCCCTTGCGCCGTTATCCTGCGTTTGCGAGCCTCCGGGCATGAGCCTCGGACGGGTCAGGATTGCGCTGCGGGCGGCGGGCGTTGCCCTTGTCGCAATCGGGCTGCTGGGCGGCGCGTCCTACTGGGCCATAGAAAAGCTGGTTGCAGCCGAACTCGCCCCGATCGTTGGCAGAGTCGCATCCCTCGAAGAGGCGGGCGAGCGCGCGGCGAAGGCGGCCGAGGAAACGGCGCAGGGCATCGCCGTGCTGAAAGAGGGAATCGCCAAGCAGAACGAAGCCCTGGACTGGATCAAGAAGGCGCTGCAACGGCTCGAAGACAAAGCGCACTCCCACTAGCCCCGCCCCGGCGGTTCCCAGCCGGGCGGGGCGATCTCGAAGCCCTCGAAGGTGAAGGCGGGCGCGACGATGCAGCCAGCGAGGCTCCAGGCGCCGAAGGACCGGCAGCGCTGCCACTCGTGCGCCGGCACCACGGCCTGGAGCTCGTGGCCCTCCTCCAGCGGCCCGAGCGTCACCCGGCGGGTCTCCGTCTCCAGCACCAGCGGCGCGCCGGCGTGCCAGGCCCAGATTTCCGGCGCATCCACCCGGTGCCAGCGCGACGGCCCGCCCTCCAGCAGGAAATAGATCGAGGTGACGGCCGTGCGCCCCTCGCCCGGCGCCCGGTAGGTCTCCCGGAAGAACCCGCCCTCCGGATGCGGCTCCAGCCCGAGCCGCCGGACGACCTCTTCCGCTTTCATGCTCGCTCGGCGCCTTCCGCCACCTGAACGATGGCGTCCAGCTTCTCCCGGATTTCCGAATCGATCTCGCCGTCGGGAACATGGTCGGCAAGCTCGTGGAAATTCTTCTTCTGCATGAGGTTGGGCAGGTTCAGTTTCCGGAAATAACTTTCGAACAGCGGCGTGAGAAAATCGTCGCTGACTTTCGTATCCGCATCCCAGGGAGTGCCCTTGCCCAGCGTCGCCATAGCGGCGGAGACTTCCACAATCGCCTCGCGCATCGCTTGCACCCGCTTCTCTGCCTGCGCCTCGACGAAGAGCGGTCCTATCTGCCCCTCGGGCGCGGAGACGGCTGCCCAAGTCTCCAAGGTCGCTTGAGTGCAAAGATAATTTTCGATTTCCCGCCTCCTCCAGCAGGTTATCGGGAGACCGCCATCTCCGCGTTGCCTGGTTTCCAACCTGTCGAACAACGCAATACCCTTGAGTTCCGGCATCGCTTCGGCCAAACCGTAAAAGTGGCTCGACGCCCTGTTCGGCTGGTTGCTGCAATAGTGGACAAACGGCCGCCCTAGCGCCTCGACCGCATCCGAGTGGCCCAATCGCTCGGCAAATCTTTGCAGGATTGCAAGGTCGGTCGATCCCTCCAGATACAGAACCCAGCCCTTATGTTCGGCCTGATAATACTGGTCCCAGCCGATCTCGGTGAGGGACTTCCTGAGTTGGCTCGTCTGGTCGCCGATCGGATGGGGTTTGCCAACGAAAGCAATAACGAGGTCGCGCTCGGCGGCTTCGTTCAGGAGGACTTCCGAATGGCTTGCGGCGATGACCTGGCTACCGCTCTGTTCGGCGGCTTCCGATAGCAGTCGGTAAATCTCGCGTTGACGCAGGATCTCAAGATGCGCGTCCGGTTCATCCAGCAGAAGGATATTGCCGGGATTGGCGTAGAGATAGGCCAGGATCAACAAGGTCTGCTGCAAACCCCGCCCGCTGGAAGAGAGGTCCAACCGAACCCCGTTTTCCTCATAGGCCATCTCGATCTCGCCACGCTCTTCCACATGGCGCGGTTCTTCGAGCGAGGCCCCGAACAAGTCATGTATCTGTGCGACCAATCGCTCCCATGCCTCCGGGCGTTCCCGGAGAACGCGCGAGCATAGATTCCGTAACACCTCGGCGGTGCGCCCCTCGCCGATTCGTACGTTTACTGCGCCCGACGGCAGGCTGGTCTCCGTTGCAGCGAGGCCGGACATCGGCGGCAGGAAGGCAATTTGAACCGACCCGGCCCGGCCCGGCACCGGCATCCGGTCATTCGGCGTTCTGCTGCTCCTCCGCAAAGGACGGCAATAGAAGGACTCCTCGTTGGCGTAGTAGAATTCCAGACCGCAAACCCAATGCTCGTCTTCGGTAACGCCTTCGACGGCAACATCGATGCGGACGGGGTCGGTTTGACTTCGCCCGTCTTCACTGCGGTAACCCCGATGGGTGTGCAGTCCGCGCCAGAGCATGTTGGCGCTGGGCACCGGAATGGCGGTCAGGTCGCGGCGATTGACCGTGACGCCCGGACGCTGCTCCGACGCCGTTTTTCCCGAGCGCTTGGCCAACCATTGCTTCAAGCCGGCGTCCCAGAGCGCGAGCGCCTGCATTGCCGTGGTCTTGCCGGAATTGTTCGGGCCGACGAAGACCACTCGGTTGCCGAGCTCGATCTCGACTTCCTCGAAGCGCTTGAAATTGCGGACGGTGAGTTTGGTCAGCATCGCAGCGATTCCACGTCCCGTGCCCTCACTCGTCCGGTTCCTTCAATGCCGCCAGCCCGGCGAAGGGGCCCGTCGGTTCTTCGTCCGCTTCCGGCTCGTAGTCGAGTTCGGCGATGTCGGCGCCGGGGGCGCGGGGATGCGGGTCGAGGCCGAGCGCCAGCACCTCCGAGACCAGCTCCAGAAGATCGACGCCGTCGGGCGGCAGCGGTTCGGGCGCATCCTCCTCCAGCGCGGCGACCTCGATCTCGCGCGCATCCGCCTCGACCGGCCCCGGCAGGTAGTGCCGCCGCTCCGGCTCGGCGAAGTCCTCGTCGAAGAGCTCTGCCGTCACCACGCAGAGCCGCCGGAGCCGGGCCGCCACCCGGCCTTCCAGTTCGAGCGCGCCCTCCGGCAGCGGCCGGACGGTGAAGACCGCTTCGACGGAATGCACCGCCGGCAGGTCGAAAAGCGTTGCCAGGTCCCGGCATTCCGTCTTCGTCGCACGGGCCTCGATGCGCGCCTCGGCCTCGGGGCGGGCGATCCGGCGGGTCAGCATGGCGGGGCGTCCGGGAAAGATACCTCGCCGGCGGCAAGCGCGGCGTCCTCCTGCGCGGCCAGCGCCGCCTCGACCGCGCGGATATAGGCGGCCGCGCGCGCCGCCTGTCCGGGCGCGGCCTCCAGCGTGCCGTAAAGGTTGCGCTCGGCCGCCGCGGCGAGGTCGCCGCCGCGGTCGAGCCCGTCGCTGTAGGCGTCCAGCCGGCCGTAAAAGGCCGATGCCATCCGCCTCACCTTCTTTCCGACCGAGAGGTCGCCCGCGCCCATTTCCCTCAGGCTCTGGTCCATGTCGGCGACGAACAGGTCCACCAGCCCCTGGCCCAGCCCCGCCAGCGCCGGCGCGCGCTGCAGGCGCCGCAGCAGCAGCGCCGCATGCAGCGTCACCAGCTCGAACCGCCCGTCCAGCGTGTCCGGCACGCCGAGCGCCAGCATGACCGCCGGCCGGCGCGCCGCATCGACGGCAGCGCGGTAGAGCGTCCATGCCGCATCCGCGGGCTGCCGCCCGAAAATCAGGCGTTTCAACGCGCCGAGATTGACAGCGGGGCCTCGTCTCGCCATCAAGAAGCGGAACTCCGGAGCGGGGAAGCGTCGCCATGATACGGATTGCCGCCATGCTTGTCGCGCTTGGCCTCGTCCTGGCCGGGTGCGCGCCCGCCATCGACCATCGGGGCTATGTGGTGCCGAAACAGGCGGTGGGGAAGCTCGCCTCGGGCACGGCGACGCGCGATGAGGTGCTGCAGGCGCTCGGATCGCCCTCCAGCATGGCCGCCCTTGACGACAACACCTGGTACTATATCGGCGAGACGACATGGAGCGAGGCGTTCCTGGATCCCGAACTGATCGAACGCCATATCCTCATCCTGCGCTTCGACGATGGCGGCCTGCTTTCCGAGATCGGGACCAAGGACGCCAGGAGCGGCCGCGAGGTCGTTCTGGTCAGCCGCGAGACGCCGACGGCCGGCCATTCGATCACCATTCTGGAACAGATACTCGGCAATGTCGGGCGCTTCAGCCAGCCCGCCGGCGTCCAGTAGAGCGGATCAGTCCCGGTCCCGGTCCTTGCGGAAGCCGGGGCGCCTCGGGCCGCCGCCCCTCGGCGGGCCCCGCCGGTCGTCATAGCCGCCGCGGCGGTCGTCGTAGCCGCCCCCGCCCCGCCTGTCGTCGAAGGGACGGCCCCGCTGGCGGTCGCCCTGCCGGTCCGCCGGCCGGCCGCCGCGCTGCCATTCGAGCGTGATGCGGAACGCCGCACCCTCGTCTCCGGCCGCCACCACCGGCTCGCCGGCGGCGTCGAACTTGAGCGCGAACGCGATGGCGACCTTGCCCGGCTCGGCGGCCTTCACCTGCTCCAGCAGGGTTCCGGCCAGCGGCTGCAGGCGCGAGGCGGCGCGCTCGAAGCGCGGCACGACCTCCACGCCGCCGGACGCGGCCTGCTCGGCCTCCTCCGCCTCGCCGGCGGTTTCGACATGGATCGTGCTGCCGTCGGACAGCAGGAACTTGACGGTCTTCGCGGTCATTTGCAGGGCAATCCTATACCGCGTCCGGCGCGGCGACGGGCGTCCGGGACAACCTCCCGGCGCGGGGGGCGGACCATAGCACCCGCCCCGGCCGGGCCCAACCTAATTCGCGGCGAGCGGCGCGGAAAAGGGCACGCCCGGCACGTTGATGCCGTTCGGGCGCCCCGATGCCGTCGCCTCCTGGTATTCCTCCGTCATCGGCGGCGGCAGGTCCGGCCCGTCGGCGCAGGCGAGCCAGAGGCGCAGCATGTGGCGTTTGCGCTCCGGCTCCTGCCAGTCCAGATAGGCCGTGCGCGAATGCAGGATGCGGTGGTTGGAGACGATCTGGAGGTCGCCCTCCTCCAGCGCCATGTCGAGGTGCAGCGCCGGGTCGGCGGCGAGCGCGTCGATCATGTCCATCGCTTCGGTCTGGAGCGCCGAGGGCTCCGGCGGGCCGGGCATCGGCCGCGCCTTCTCGACCGCGCTGCGCGTGTAGGTCGTGACCACATTGCCCCGCCAGGGCAGGAAGACCGGCACCTCCGCCCAGGGCCTGCGGCCGGCCGGCACCTCGCCCCAGCGGGTGCGGGCGACGGGACGGCAGAGCGCCGCCGCCAGGTCCGGCCGGCGGCGGACCATCTCGTTCCAGACCGTGACCGAACTCACCAGCGAGGACAGCCCGCCCTCGCGCGCCGTGCGCAGGCAGAGCAGGCAGGCGAGGTCCGACTGGTCGGTGTGGTAGGGCAGGCGCGCGCTGGTCTGGTAGCCGCGCGTCTCCGCCAGGCTGTAGTCGAGGCCGAGGTCGCGGACATGGCCGAGCACGTGGCCCTTGCCGTTCTGCGAGACCGCCTCGCCCAGGTGCAGGCCGAGCAGCCAGAAGGCCGCCGCCGCCCGCCCGACCGTCCAGCGCCCGACCGGCAGGCCGCGGATCACCTGGAAGCCGATGCCGTGCAGCGCCTCCTCCCGGACGCGGGCAAGCCGCTCCTCCAGCCCCGGCAGCGGCGCGCGGGCGATCTCCAGGACGGGCACATCGTCGAGGCGCGCCACGGCCGCCTCGATTTCGGCGACTTCTCCGGCCGCGAGCTCGTGCGTCCAGAGCTCCGGCCGGCGCGCCATGTCCGGCCCGTACCAGCATTGCGGCGTCTGGACCGGGGCCGGTCCCGCATTATGGATGTCGTTCATCGTGCCCGCCTTCCCCGCCCTGTCAGTCGATGCGCCCGAGGGCCGCCTGCCGGACCGGGACCTCCATCAGGTCCTCGCCCCACACGATATCGCCGCCGAACACCGGCGACATCTCGCGCAAGATGCGCGAGCGCATGACGGGCGTGTCGATCTGGCTGGTGATGTGCGTCAGCACCAGGGTCGCCACGCCCGCCTCCGCCGCCACCTGCGCGGTGTCCATATGGTTGCCGCAGGCGCGGCGGTATTCCGGCGAGGGCTCGGTGCCGGTGAAGAAATGGTTCATGTGGACCAGAACGTCCGCGCCCCGCGCCAGCTCCACGATGCCGGGGCACACGCCGCCGCTGTCGCCGGAATAGCAGATCGAGCCGGCCTCTGCGTCGATGCGATAGGCGAGGCATTGCAGGTAGGGCTGGAAATGCCAGCCCTCGCCCACCGTCACGCGCCAGTCCCTGCCCTCGACGACATCGCCGGGGCCGACCTCGCGCACCTGCGGGTCCGGCCGGGCGCGCGCGCCGGCGCCGCCGCGCGCTTCGTAGACGTCGAGGCTGCAGCGGTGGCGGGTGCGCGCCTCGATGTCGGGGCCGTAAACCCCCTCCGGCGAGAACAGGAGATCGGTCATGCGCGCGGTCGGCGGCGGGCCGAACACCTGCAGTTCCGCCAGTTTGCCCGCGCCCTGGTCCCAGCGGTTCATCACCAGGCGCGCATAGTCCATGCAGTGGTCGTAATGCAGGTGGGTGAGGAAGCAGTGGGTGACGTCGACCGCCCGCCTGCCGGCCTCCAGCAGCCGGTGGTGCGCCCCCGGCCCGTGGTCGAGCACGATAGTGTCGCCGCCGGTCTCGACCAGATAGCCGGAACCCATGCGCCTGAGCGAGGGCGCGGGCGTGCCGGTGCCGAGCAGGGTAAGGCGCATGGCTTGTCTCTCCCGGCGAAAAAGCGCAAGCATCGGGTGGCGGAGGCGCCGGGCCGATCCTAGCTTCGGCCCCATGACCCGGCAAGGAGACCCCGGCCCCATGTCCATGAGCCTCTATTCCCGCATCGAAGCCGCGCTCGCCATGATCGCCGAGAACCAGGCCGACCAGCCGGGCCTCGACGAGATGGCCGCCGCCGCCTGCATGAGCCCGCACCATTTCCAGCGCACCTTCCGCCGCTGGGTCGGCATCAGCCCGACCAGGTTCCTGCAATATCTGACCCTGGAGCGCGCCAAGGCCAGCCTGGCCGAGAACGCCAGCGTGCTGGAGGCCTCCTGGGACGCCGGCCTTTCCGGCCCCGGCCGGCTGCACGACCTGTTCGTCACCCACGAGGCCGTCACCCCCGGCGACTACAAGCGGCGCGGGGCGGGGCTCGCCATCCGCTACGGCATCCACGACTCGCCCTTCGGCCGCTGCCTGCTGATGGCGACCGACCGGGGCGTTTGCGGGCTTGCCTTCGCCGCCGAGGGGGAAGAGCGCGCGGGGCTGGAGAACATGCGCCGGCGCTGGCCGGCTGCGGCCTTCATGGAGGCGCCGGACGAGACTGCTGCGCTCGCCGGGCGCATATTCGAGCCGAAGGCCGGCGCGCCGGCGCTGCCGCTCTGCCTGCACGGCACCAATTTCCAGATCCGCGTCTGGGACGCCCTGCTGCGGATTCCGCCGGGCGCGCTCGCCACCTATGGCGATGTGGCGGCGGCGGTCGGCGCGCCGCGCGCGGCGCGGGCGGTCGGCGCCGCCATCGGGCGCAACCCGGTCTCCTGGCTGGTGCCCTGCCACCGGGTCATCCTGGCGAACGGCTATCTCCACAATTACGAGTGGGGGCTGGCCCGCAAGGCGGCGCTGATCGGCTGGGAGGCGGCCCGCAGCGAGGAGCGCCGCTCGGCTGCGGCGTAAGCACGCCCTGCAGGAGGCGCCGCCGGGCCCTCGCAGGCACCGGCGTCACGCCGGCCAGCCGCTTCGCCGCCTCGGCGATCACCACCCCGCCGAACACCGGCAGGCAGCGCCGCCCGAAGCGCTCCCAGGCCTCCGCCGCGCCGGGCCGCACCAGCCGGCGGAGCGGCGGGGCGAACAGCGCCTCCTCGCTGCCGAGCGGCTCGAACATCGCTCCGCGCAGCAGCCGCTCCAGTTGCGAGCGCGACCAGGGCCGGCCGTGGCCGAAGGGCGTGTGCTCGAACCGCGCCCAGAGGCCGCGGCGGCTCGGCGCGATGACCATCAGCCGGCCCTCCGCCGCCAGGATGCGCCAGATCTCGCGCAGCCGCCCCGCCAGATGGTCCGAGGTCTCGACATCGTGGGCGAGCAGCACCCGGTCGAAGGCGAGGTCGGGAAAGGGCAGCGCGTCCTCCTCCGTCAGCACCGTCCGGCAGCGGCCCTCCGCCGGCCAGCGCAGCGCGCCCTGTCCCGCCGGCATCGCCGCCAGCGCGGGCGCCGCGCCGCCGCCGAGCCCGTCCAGCAGCGGCGGCGCATAGCCGAGCCCCAGCACCTGCATCCCGCCGAGCGCCGGCCAGCGCCGCCGCACCCGCTCCGCCAGCACGAGCCCCGCCGCCTGCCCCAGCGGGCCGTCGTAGAAGGCGCGAAGCTCGGCAACGTCGCTGCGCATGGCGGCGCCTCAGAGGGTCTGCAATCCGAGATGACGCTCCAGCGGATCGAAATCGCGGTCCGCGTGAAGCAGCGCGTGGCCGTTCTCCATGCAGAACGTGGCGATCAGCACGTCGATGGTCTTGCGCACCGTGACGCCGACGGCCCGCAAGGCGCGATAGTTGCGCGCACTCGCCATTGCGACGGCGCGGCCGACCATCGGCTCGAAGATCAGCGTCTGCAACGCCGCCTCGGCCCGGCGGAGATCGCGTTCGCGCCGGAAACCCTGCAGAACCTCCGCAAGGACCAGATCGCCGATGACGACCGGTTCCCTGCCGAGCAGGCTGTGCAGCAGCATCGCCTCGCGCGTATCGACGCCCCTGAAATAGTCGATCCAGACCGAGGAATCGACGACGATCACCGGTCGCGCCGCATGTCGTCGAGGGAGCCTTCCCAGTCCAGCTTGCCGTGGAGCGCGCGCAGGCGCCCCTGCGACAGCGTGCGCGCAAACAGGCGCAAACTCTCCTCGACCGCGGCCTTCTTGGTCTTGAAGCCGCCCGCTTCCATGACCTCCGCCATCAGGGCGTCATCGATGTCGATATTGGTGCGCATCGCCGCGTCCCATGTGCATGATTTTCGAAATCATACACCTTCCCGAGTGCGCGCACAAACCGCTGCCGCTTTCCGGGCCGGTGCTTGACCCCGCCGCGTTCGGCATGGCCAATATGCCGGCAGGCGGACCGGCGGCGATGCTGCGACGCGCGGGAAACCTTGCGGGAGGGACGCGATGCAGGCGGTTGACGAAGGCGCTTTCTGGACCGTCGGGGATTTCGCCGGCCCGGAGGACTATACGGTCCGGCTGACGGCGGCCGAGATCGACGAGCTTGACGGCTTCATCCGGGAGATGGACCGCGAGGGCAGGACGCTCGACGATATCGGCCGCGAGGATTTCCGCTGCCCGCTGGTCGGGGCCCGGCTGGCCGGTCTGTACGACGAACTGCGAGACGGGCGCGGCTTCGCGGTGATGGCGGGGCTGCCGGTCGAGCGCTGGCGCCAGGAGGATGCGGAGCGGGTCTACTGGGCGATGGGCACGCGGCTCGGGACCGGCATGTCGCAGAGCGTGCTCGGCGACCGGCTGGGCCATGTCCGGGACGTGACGCGCGAGGACCCCCACGCGCGCGCCTACCGCAACCGCAGGGAACTGGACCCCCACACGGACCGCGCGCATGTCGTCGGCCTGTTCAGCCTCCGCGCGGCGAGGAGGGGCGGCGTGTCGCACCTGACCAGCGCGCTCGCCGTGCACAACCGGCTGCTCGCGGAGCGGCCGGACTATCTGGAACGGCTCTATGAGGGCTTCTACATGCACCGGCGCGGCGAGGAGGCGCCCGGCGAGGACCCGGTCACGCCCTGGAAGGTGCCGGTCTATTCGTCCGCGGACGGCAAGGTCAGCTGCCGCTGGGTCCGGACCTACGCCGTTCTCGGCCAGGAGGCGAAAGGGGAGCCGCTCGGCGGGTTCGCGGAAGAGGCCGTCGAGGCCTTCCTGGCGGCGGCGAACAGCGACGCGCTGCAATTGCGGTTCACGCTGGAGCCGGGCGAGATCCTCTGGTTCAACAATTTCACCCACCTGCACGCCCGCACGGCCTTCGAGGACTGGGAGGAGCCGGAGCGGCGCCGCCACCTGCTCAGGCTATGGCTCAGGAACGCGGACATGCGCCCGACCGTGCCCGAAATAGCGCCCGAAGGCATAGAGCCCCAGGAAGGACGCACCCCGTCCTTCGACGTGGAAGCGGCGCTCGGCGGGATGCGCGCCGGGAGATAGCGCGCGGACGGCTTGACTTTGCGGCCCGGAGGCGGCACACCGCACCGGCACGCTGCATTCGTCCGGTGCTCTCCGCAGACCGGTTCGCCGGTCCGACCGGCATCCCCCCAACAATGCGGACGTCAACCAACAACCTTGTCGCGCGCCGCGACGCGCGAAATTCCACCGTCTGGAGAAATCGAACATGCCTACCGGCACCGTCAAGTGGTTCAACGCTACCAAGGGTTACGGGTTCATCGAGCCGGAAGACGGCTCGAGCGACGCCTTCGTCCACATCTCGGCCGTCGAGAGGGCCGGGCTCTCCACGCTCAACGAAGGGCAGAAGGTCAGCTACGAGCTCAGGCCCGGACGCAACGGCAAGTCCGCGGCCGAGGACCTCACCATCACCTCCTAGCCGTCGCCAGCGGCGCTCTCTCCAGGCACGCATCGTGCCGGTAAGAGCGCCGGTCTGACGTCACCGGCCTCCGGCTTTCCCGACGACGGGACGGCGTGCAGTACAACCGGCAGGCACGAGCTGTCGGCCTTCTGCGGCGCCGTTATGCTGCGCGCAATTGACCGCTCCGGCGGCGAAATCCACAATCGCCGCATTGCCGGAGAAAGAGGGGCCGGCCGTGATCGAGGCGCTTGGCATCGGCCACCTTTTCGAGCTCTCGCGGGCGGAGGCGATTGCCGGCTTCTTCACCCCGCTCGCGGTCTTTGCCGTTTTTCTCACAGCGCAACTCGTCCTTCCGGCAAGGCGGGTGCCCGGCTACGTCATCGATCCGGAGACCGGCAAACCCCGCGAATACCGCCTGAACGGCATCCTGGTGTTCGCGCTTGCGCTGGCCGTGTGGGCGTCCGGGATCACCGGCCTGCCGCATGACTGGTTCTACAGGTCCACGATCCCGGCCGTGATCGGCGGCACGGTGTTCTCCGCGGTCTTCACCGTCCTGGCCGTGTGCGGCCGGCCGAAGGCGAAAACCGGAAGCCTGGCCGCCGACCTCTGGCACGGGCGGGCGCTGGAGATCGCCCTCTTCAACGGCCGCTTCGACGTGAAGATGTATCTCTATGTCGTCGGCGGGACGATGTTCGCGCTCAACGCGCTTTCCGGCGCCGCGTACCACTATGAGCGCTTCGGCGCGGACGCCAATCCCGGCGTCTTCCTGTATGCGGCGTTCTTCACATTCTACGTGCTGGACTATTTCGTCTTCGAGCGCGTCCAGCTCTACACCTACGACCTGATCCACGAGAAGCTCGGCTTCATGCTGATCTGGGGCGGGCTTGTCGTCTACGGGTGGCTGTTCATCCTGCCGCTCTGGGGCATGGCCGCCCATCCGGACCCCGGATTCCCGCCGGCATGGACAAATGCCTGGCTCATCGGAACGGGGGCGCTGTTCCTGTTCGGCTGGAGCATTTCGCGCGGCGCGAACCTGCAGAAATACACATTCAAGCGATGGCCCGACCGCAAGTTTCTCGGGCTCATCGAGCCCGACTATATCGAGGCGGGCGAGCGCAAGATCCTGTGCAGCGGCCTGTGGGGCGCCGCACGCCATTTCAACTATCTGGGCGAGGGGTTCCTGTCGCTCTCGATCGCGCTCCTATTCGGCTATCCGGGCAATCCCTGGGCCTGGACCTATTTCGTCTTCATCGTCTCGCTGTTCGTCTGGCGCCAGCGCGCGGACGAGCGCCACTGCGCGGAGAAATACGGCCCCCGGAAATGGGCCGAATACCGGGCAAGGGTGAAATACCGCATCTTCCCCGGCGTCTATTGACGGGACCCGGATGCGGTGAAGGCCGCGGCGCTTCGGGCAGCGCGGTACCGTGGTGCCGCCGTCGCGCGTCAGGCTACGACCCGCTCCGAGAACAGGCCGCGCACGTCCATTTCGAAGGCGAGGCCCTCGACCGGCGGGCGGGCGAAGGTCCACTGGATGCCGTCCGGCGCTGCGCCGCGCGCGACGATCTCGGGCCCGAGAAGGCCGTGGATTTCGTGGACCGTATAGACCTGGGCGGCGGTCGCGTCCGCCCAGCCGAAGCCGAGCGCGGCCATGCGGCTCTCCATGGCGCCCAGCACATAGCGCGCCTTCTCCCGCATCGCGTCCGGCGAGGTGTCGCCGAGGCGGATGATCCGGTCCCGGTAGGGCCCCGGCCCTTCCGGCGCCTCGCCGGAGCCGGCGATGACGAAGGTGCCGCCCGTCCCCTCGTCGGGGACGGCGGCGCCAACGCCGCCATCCGAACGGTTCGTCGCGTTCTGCGCGACGGTGTAGCAGAAGGCGTGGAAGCCCGGTTCGCCGGGCGGGTTCACCTCCGGGCAGACATTGGAGCGCGCGACCGGGTTCTCCTCGTCGCGGAAAATGCCCCAGCGCTCCAGTGTGCGCACATAGGCCCGGTTGAAGGCAACGAACCCCTCTTCGCTGAACTGTCCGGGCGAACGCAGCTCGCAGGCGCAGAAGGCCGTCATCGGCCGCCCCGCCGCCTCCAGCCAGGCCTCGATCCGCCGGAAGCCCGCCTCCAGCGGCACGAGGCGGCGGAAGCGCACGCGCTCGATCCGGAAGCCGGGCTCCGCCGCGACGCCGCCCGAATACTGGAACCGCCCCCGGATATAGCGGTATCCGCCGGGTGCGAATGTCGCCACCTCTACCATTTCGCTCTCCTCCGACGCGCCGGGCCCGGACCCTAGCACAGGCGCCGCACGGGCCCATGACATCGGCGAGACATCCGGGTTAGGCTCCCGGCCTCGACATTCCGCGGGGCCGGAGAGGGCCGATGAACGAAGAAGACCTGTGTTTCACGCCGGCGACCCGGTTGGCGGCGATGGTGGCCGCGAAGGAGATTTCGCCGGTCGAGATCGTCGATACGGTGCTGGCCCGGATCGAGCGGCTGGAGCCGCGCATCAACGCCTTCGCCACGCTCACCGCCGAGCGCGCGCGCGACACGGCGAAGGAGGCCGAGGCGAAGGTCATGTCGGGCGCGGCGCTCGGGCCCCTGCACGGCGTGCCGGTGACGATCAAGGACCTGACCAACACGGCCGGCATCCCGACCGAGCGCGGATCGCACGCGGAGAAGGGGACCGTCCCGGCGGAAAGCGCGCCCTGCGTGGACCGGCTGGCGGCGGCGGGCGCGGTCTCCCTCGGCAAGACGACGACGTCGGAGTTCGGCTGGAAGGGAGTGAGCCAGAGCCCGCTCACCGGGATCACGCACAATCCCTGGGCGCACGGCATGAACGCCGGCGCCTCCTCGGCGGGCGCCGGCGCGGGCGCGGCGGCGGGCTACGGGCCGCTGCACCAGGGCTCCGACGGCGCGGGCTCGATCCGTATGCCGAGCCATTTCTGCGGCATTTTCGGCATCAAGCCGAGCTACGGGCGGGTGGCGCATCTGCCGGTCGGCAATACCGACCAGGTGAGCCATGTCGGGCCGATGACCCGCACCGTCGCCGATGCCGCGCTGATGCTCAGGGTCATGGCCGGGCCGCACCCGCGCGACCATTACAGCCTCGAAGCGCCGCCGGCGGACTATCCCGCACTCCTGGGCGAGGGGGAGCGGCTCCGGGGCGCGCGCGTCGCTTACAGCCCCCATCTCGGCCATGCGCGGGTCGATGGGGAGGTGGCGGCGCTGGTGGCCGATGCGGTCGCGGCGGTCGCGGAACTCGGGGCCGAGATCGAGGAAGTCTCGCCCGCCTGGGGGCCGGACGGGGTGGAGATCGAGCATTTCTTCTGGCCGGTCCACGAGCTCGGCTATGCCGGCCTGCTGGAGGCGTTCGAGGACCGGATGGACCCCGGCCTTGTCGCCTGCATCCGCGACGGGCTGGGCTACCGGGCGGAGGACTATCTCGCCATGCGCGCGCGGAAGCTCGCCTATGTCGAGGCGATCCACCGCTTCTTCGAGGATTACGACTTCCTGCTCACGCCGTCCGTCTCGGTCGCCGCCTTCCCCGCCGGGCGCCTCTCCCCCTCCCACTGGCCGGACCATCCGTGGAACTGGCTGCAATGGGCGCAATTCAGCTACCCCTTCAATCTCTCCCACAACCCGGCGGCCTCGATTCCCTGCGGGTTCACGGAGGCGGGGCTGCCCGTCGGCCTCCAGGTCGTCGGGCGCCGGCTGGACGATCTGGGCGTGCTCCAGGCCGCCGCCGCCTTCGAGGCCGCGCGCCCCTGGGCAGACAGGCGCCCGGCGCTCTGAGGCCGGCTACGCCTCGTCTTCCGGCGGGTCGCGCGGCGTGAAGCGGTTGTTGCGCGGGAAGCCGTGCGGCGGCAGGCGGCCGGTGCCGCCGCGCCGTCCGAGCCATGTGCGCAGGTCGCCCTCCCGCCTGGTGCGCCCGCCGATCCGCCAGACGAGGCCGTCCTCCATGCGCAGCGCCGTTACGTCCACAAGCCCGCCGCGCTCATAGCGCTGCAGGCGCACGCCGCGCCCGCGCGTGAGCTCCGGCGCTTCGTCGAGCGGGAAGACCAGCAGGCGCCGGTTCCTGCCGATGACGGCGATCGAGTCGTCGTCCGGGCGGATTTCCGCGACCGCCTTGAGCCTGCCGGTCATCACCTGCCTGCCCGTCCGCGTCTGCGCGATCACGCCCTCTTCGCGCACGACGAAGCCGCGCCCGTCCTCGGCCGCCAGCAGCAGCCGGCCGTCCGGCCGCGCGGCGCGGATCGACACGATGCGGTCCTCCTGGGCCATGTCCACATGCATGCGGAGCGGCCGGCCCATACCCCTGCCGTCCGGCAGCCGGTCCACCGCGACCGTGAACACCCGGCCCGAAGCGGTGAACAGCAGCAGCCGGTCCGAGGTCTCGACGGCCAGCCGCCAGGCCTCGCTGTCGCCCTCCTTGTAGCGGGGCGCTGTGCCGGCGCCGATATGGCCCTTCAGCACGCGCACCCAGCCCATCTCGGACACCAGCACGGTCGCCGGCTCGCCCGGCATGGAGAACGCCTCCGCCGCGCCGTTCGCGGCCGGCGCCTCGGCCAGCAGGGTCCGCCGCCCGCCGGCCTCGCCCGAACCGAACCGGTCCCGCATCTGTCGGACTTCCTGCGAAAGCCGCCTGCGCCGGAGCTTCTCGTCCGCCAGCAGCGCACGGCACTCCGCCTGCTCGGCCGTGAGTTTCGCATGCTCCTCGCGGATGGCGGCCTCTTCCAGCCGGCGCAACGCCCTGAGCCGCATGGCCAGGATGGCGTCGGCCTGCGCCTCGTTCACGCCCAGGCACGCGCAGAGTTCGGCGCGCGGGTCGTCCTCCTCGCGGACGATGCGGATCACCTCGTCGAGATTGAGATAGACGGCGAGATAGGCTTCCAGCACTTCCAGGCGCCGGGCGATCCGCTCCAGCCGGAAGCGCGTGCGCCGCTCCAGCACCTCCATGCGATGGTCGAGAAAGGCCAGCAGGCATTCCCGCAGCGACATCACCCGCGGCCGGCCGTCGGCATCCAGCACGTTCAGGTTGAGGCCGAAGCGGATCTCCAGCTCCGAGAGCCTGAAGGCCTGCTCCATCATCGCGTTCGGGTCGATGCCGCGGTTGCGCGGCACCAGCAGGATGCGCACATCCTCGGCGGACTCGTCGATCACCTGCTCGACCGCCGGCAGCTTGCGGGCCTCGATGGCGGCGTCGAGCCTTTCCAGCAGCCGCGCCTTCTGCACCTGGTAGGGAATCTCGGTGACGACGGCGCGCCAGTGGCCGCGTTCGAGCTTTTCCACCTCCCAGCGCGCCCGCACCCGCAGGCTGCCGCGCCCGGTGCGGTAGGCCTCCGCGATGGCGGCGGGGTCTTCGGTCAGGCACCCGCCGGTCGGGAAGTCCGGCCCCGGCACATGCTCCGCGATCTTCTCGTCCTTCGCGGTCGGCCAGCGGATCAGGTGCAGGAGGGCGGCGGCGAGCTCGCCGACATTGTGCGGCGGGATGTTGGTCGCCATGCCGACCGCGATGCCCTGCGCGCCATTGGCCAGAAGGTTGGGGAAGGCCGCCGGCAGCACTTCCGGCTCGCGGCCCTCGCCGTCATAGGTCTCGCGGAAATCGACGGCGTCCTCGTCGATGCCCTCCAGCAGCGCCTCGGCCACCGCCGTCAGGCGCGCCTCGGTGTAGCGCATGGCGGCGGCGTTATCGCCGTCGATATTGCCGAAATTGCCGTGGCCCTCGACCAGCGGGTAGCGGACGGCGAATTCCTGCGCGAGGCGCACCATCGCATCGTAGATCGCGGCGTCGCCGTGGGGATGGTATTTGCCCATGACGTCGCCGACGACGCGGGCGCATTTCTTGAAGCCGGCGGCGGGGTCGAGCCCCAGCTCGCGCATGGCGTGGACGAGGCGGCGGTGGACCGGCTTCAGCCCGTCGCGCACGTCCGGGAGCGAGCGCGCGGTGATCGTCGAGAGCGCATAGGCAAGATACCGCTCGCCCAGCGCCGTGCTGAAGGGGACGGGCTCAACGATTCCGGCAGTCTCGTCGGACACGGCGCGCTGCGAATGCTCCGAATCGGGATCCGTCACAGAATAGGCGTCCTCAGCCCGCGAAACAATCCGCGAGGCGCAGGCGCGCGGCGGGCAGGGGGCGGTCCACCGGCCCGGCGATATGGCGGGCGAGGAAATGGCCGGTGAGCGCCAGGCCGTCGCGAATGTCGCCGGGCGTGAAGCCGGGCGCGCCGGAGAGGAAGCCCGGCAGGGCCAGCAGCCGGTCCTTCCACGGCTCGCCGGCCTCGCGCGTGACGGCCCGCCCGGACCGGGGCGAGACCCAGGCAAGCCCCGTGCGGCAGCCCGTGACCGCGCAGCGCTCCAGGTCGAGGCCGAAGCCGAGCTCCGCCAGCAGCGCCACCTCGTAGCCGACATAGGCCGCGGGCCAGGCGCCGCCCGCCAGCGTTTCCAGGAAGGCGGCGAGCCCCGAGAACGCCGCCGGGTGCGGCTCGCGCTCCGGCAGGCCCATTTCCGCCACCGCGCAGGCGCTCTGGAGCGCCGCCAGCCGCGCCGGGTCGTCCAGCCAGAGCGCGGCGTGGGCCGTCTCGACCTCGCATGAGAAGCTGCCCAGCTGGTCGGAGAGCCGCGCCCGCCAGCGCACCGTCGCGAGCGTGCCGGGCTGGAGCGCCTCGGCGTGGCGGCGCGCGCCCTGCACCAGCCCGGCATGGCGGCCGTGCGTCTCGGTCAGCGCCTGCGCGACGGCCTTGCCCTCCCCGAAGGGACGGGCGGACAACATGACGGCGCGGTCGGTCCAATCGATCATCGCCGGGCGTCATACCACCGTTCGCCGGCCGGCGCGCATGCCCTCGCGGCAGGTTTCGACGAAGGCGGTGCGGGGAGGCCGCCGGACGTGATGGAATGTCATGTTTTGTCATGAGGAGGCCGTGCGATGTCATGGAATGTCATGTTCGCCATGCGCCGGGGTCATAGTCTGCGTTCGATCCCGGCATAAGGCCCTCGCCCCGGGCAGCTCCCCTGGGTATGTCCTCCGGTTTGCCCGGCTTCGCGTCTTCGGCATGAGTCTCTCCTTTTAAGCCCTGTCCGTTCCGTTCTCCCCGCTGCCGGTTTGCCCGGGGGCGGAACCCTAACCCGACTTCCGCAACTCGGGGGTCATGAGGATGCTAACTCATTGAATAGCCTTGATCGTCTCCCCGAGGGTCGGCACTACAAGGCGGCGAACGGAGAGGCGGCGCCGTGTGCCGTCAGGCGGAGATCCGGGGTGCGGGTTGCTGCGGCCAGGTCATGCCGAGCTGTTGCAGCAGTAGCTCGTGCTCCTTGTTCGGCCGGGTGTGGCGCGGCAGGACGAGGTGCCGGCCGTCGGTGGTTGGCAGATGGACGTCCACCATCTGGATGGTGGCGAAGGCCTCAAGGATGGCGCGTGGGGTGAGGCCCGGGGCGCGCGGCCGGGCGAGGTTCTTCAGGGTCACCAGCAGGCAGTAGGCGATGAACGAGACGAAGATATGCGCCTCGATGCGCTCTTGGCGCTGATGGAAGATGGGGCGGATCGCGAGGTCGTGCTTGAGTTCCTTGAACGCCTGCTCGATCTCGACGAGCTGCATGTACAGATGCCACAGCGTGGCGGGGTCTTCGGCGACCATGTTGGATCGCAGCAGGTAACGGCCCTCGCGGCGGCGGACCTGGCGCAGCCGGTCGCGCTGCAGGCGGAATGAGAAGCCGTTGGCGGCGAGTTCGCTGTCGGTCCCGGGCACGGTGATGTCGACCAGGCTCCAGGCCCGGCCGGCCTCCTTCCTGGCGGCGCCGAGCTTGAGCAACAACTGATCCCGGCTGTTCGACTGCCCTTGCAACTCGGCCAATCGACGCCACAGCCTCTTCAGCCGGCGCCGGCGCATGCCGCGTTCCTTCACCTGCCGCCCCTCGCTGCGCACCAGGACGTAGAGCTCGCCATCCTCGACCAGAAGCTTGACAGTCACGGACTGGCGCACCTCCTGCCAGGGCAGGCCCAGGAACACCTTCTCGAGCCGCGTCAGCCGGCCCTTGGGCGTGCCCACCAGGTAGCGCACCGGCGCCTCGCCCTCGCGCATCGCGGCCAGCGTCTCCTCGGTGGGGATGCCGCGGTCCATGATCCACACCCGCTCGGAGCGGCCATACTGATCCTCGATCTTCTTGAGGAACGCCGCCAGCGTGGTGTCGTCGGAGGTGTTGCCCGGCATCACCTCATAGGCCAGCGGAAAGCCCTGCGGCGTAACGATCAGGGCGATCACCACCTGCACGCAGTCGGGCCGCTTGTCCCGGCTGTAGCCGAAGCGGCGCTTGTCATCGAACGGCGGATCGCTCTCGAAGTAGGTCGAGGTCAGGTCGTAGAGCAGCACGTCGAAGCGCGCCTCGAACAGCGTCGCCCAGCGGTCGCGCAGAAACGAGAAGAAGCCCTGCTTGTGCGCCAGCAGCTTGTCGAGACAGCGATAGAGTGTGTCGTCGGCGATCGCCCGCTCGCCACCCAGAAGATCGCGAAGCGCGCTGTGCTCATACCAGTGACGGTGAAGGCGCCACTCGCTGCCCGGGTCGATCAGCCGGTAGCAGACCTGGATCTTCAGGATGTCCAGCCACCGCGTGCCTTGCCGGCTCGCCGGCAGCCGCTCTTCCCAGAAGCGGTCCAGGTCCAGGCGGTCCCACAAGGACAGCGCCAGCCAGCACGCCCCCCACTGGCGCGGGTCGTGAAGCGCCACCTGCGAGAGGTCGATCTTCACCACTTCGCAAGTCAGCGCCGGCGCCTCCCGGTCCTCGGGAAACAGCGCCATCTGCCGTGATCGCGACTTGCCCTCCACCACCTCGATCGAGCGGCACCACGCCGCTCGCTGGCTGTCGTTGATCTCCCCGAGATAGAGCACCTGACGCTGAACAACCCGACCGCCGTGGACCCGGACGTTCTCCACAACGCTCCAGTAGCGGTGCTCCTTGCCGTCCTTGAAGCGTCTCTTGCAGCGCACGAACATCAGCGCAGCGTCCGGATCTTCGCCAGCCCGATCAAGGGGGTAGGTCGGCACTACAAGCCGGTCCCGAGAGGTACTGCACCGAAATCCGACACTTCTCGCGCCGGAAAACCGTCAAATCAGTCGATTCTCAAGCCGAGTTGCGGAAGTCGGGTTAGGGTCCCGCCCCCCACCGCCGCCCCGGCCCGTGAAACAACCCCTCGAACCGGCGGAAGCCGTCAGTGTACGAACCCGGAACATGACAAAACATGACATTCCATGACATCCCGCGCGGGTCAGCCCTCCTCCGCGCGGAGCAGGGGCGGCAGCAGTTTCCGGAGCGCCTGCACCGTGGCGTCGCGGGGGCCGTAGATGGGCGGGCGGCAGGGGCCCGCCGGGCGGCCGGCGAGGTCGAGCGCATGCTTGAGCGGGCCGGGATTGGGCTCGCAATAGATCCAGCGGCAGAGCGGCAGGAGGCCCAGTTGTATTCCCTGTGCCGGCTCAAGCGCGCCCGCCCCGGCATGCTCAAACAGCGCCCGCAGGCTCCGGGGAAGCAGTTCGCCGAGCGAGACGATGCCGCCCGCCGCGCCCATCGCGAGCGACGGCAGCAACAGCTCGTCCAGCCCCTGCATGAACGCGAACCCCTGCGGCGCGCCGTTCATCACCTCGCCCGCGAGCAGCATGTCGCCGGATGCCTCCTTGATGCCCCGGATGGAGGGAACCGCGTGGATGAGGGCGAGCAGTTCGTCCGCATTCAGGCGGACGCCGCTCCGCCCGGGCGTATGGAAGAGCACGATCGGCAGCCCGCAGGCCTCCGCGACGGCGGCAAAATGGCGCTCGATGTCGAAGGGCCGGGCGGAGAAGAAAAAGGGCGGGACGAGCATGATGAAATCGGCGCCGGCCCGTTCCGCATGCCGCGCGACCGCAAGGATGTCGGCCTGCGCGCCGAGCAGGCAGCCGACCGTGACGGGCACGCGCCCGCCCGCCTCCTCGACGACCGTATCGACGACCCTGAAATGCTCGGCAAGGGTGAGCGACAGCGGCTCCCCCGTGCCGCCGAGCGCGCAAAGCCCGGCCGCGCCGGCCTCGATCTGGTGGCGGACGCTTCTGCGCATGGCAGCCTCGTCGAACGCGAACTCCGCATCGAACGGCGTCACCAGCGCCGTGTTGAGTCCTGCGAGCATGGCCGCGGCCCTTTCCGTCCGTCCCGTTTCCCGCGCCTGTATCGCATATCCGGGCGGCGCGCGCCGACATTCCCCGCCGCGCGATGACGAGGCTGGACTTGCGGCGCGGCCCGGGAAATGCTGGGCGGAACTGCGGCCTTCGCGACCGGCGGCCGCGATCCTGAATGGAATTGGGGCACCGTGTCGGAACTTACAAAGGGATGCCGGGTCGCTGTCGATATCGGCGGCACGTTCACCGATTTCTGCGCCTTCGACGAGGCGACGGGCGCGCTCAGGACCCTGAAGATCCTCTCGACGCCCGAGACTCCGGGTGCGGAGGTCATGCAGGGCATCGCCGAGCTGGACCGGCGCCACGGGCAGCCGGCCTCCGGCATCCGGTTCTTCACCCACGGCACCACGGTGGGGGTCAACACTGTGATCCAGCGCCGGGGCGCAGAGCTGGCGCTGTTCACGACGCGGGAGTTCGAGGACGTGCTGGAGGTCGCGCGGCTGAAGACGCCCGACCCTTACGACATCTTCTCGCGCCGCCCGCCGCCGCTGGTCCCCCGCGAGCGGGTTTACGGCATCGCGGAGCGGGTGCTGAAGGACGGCTCGGTCGAAACGCCGGTCGATCCCGCCGATGTCCTGAACGCGGTGGCGAAGGCGAAGGCGGCCGGCGCGGACACGATCGTCGTCGCCCTCCTGCATGCCTATGCCAACCCGGCGAACGAACGCGCGGTCCGGGACGCGATCCTGGCGGCGGAGCCCGGCATGGCGGTGACGCTCTCCTCCGATGTCTGGCCGGTCATCCGGGAATATGAGCGCACGGTGACGGCCACCGTCGCCGGCTATGTGCAGCGCCGGGTGGCCGCCTATATCGGCTCGCTGCAGGCGGCGCTCCGCGATGCCGGCGTGCCGGCCGAGCCGATGATTACCAAGTCGAACGGCGGCATCATGGCGGCCGAACTCGGCAAGACCCGCCCCATCGCCATGCTGCTCTCGGGCACGGCGTCCGGGGCCATCGGCGCGGCCGACGCGGCGGCGCGCATCGGGGCTCAGGATGTGCTGAGCTTCGATGTCGGGGGCACCTCGGCAGATGTCGCGGTCGTCCAGGGCGGCGAGCCGGCCTTCGGCACGGGCGAGCTGGTGGGCGAGTTCCCGATCTATGTGCCGACGGTCTCCGTCACCTCCATCGGCGCGGGCGGCGGCTCCATCGCCCGGGTGGACGATTTCGGCGTGCTGAAGGTCGGCCCGGAAAGCGCGGGCTCCCGGCCGGGCCCCGCCTGCTACGGCGCGGGCGGCGAACGCCCGACCGTCACCGATGCCTTCCTTGCGATGGGCCTGCTCGGCGCGGGTGCGCTCGGATACGGCGCCGTCAGGCTGGACCGGGCGGCGGCCGAGCGCGCGGTCGGCGGGGTTGCGAAGCGCCTGTCGCTCGGGCTCTCGGAGGCGGCCGAGAGCATCGTGAGCGTTGCGGTCTCCGGCATGTATCTGGAGGTCTCGAAGCTGATGTCGCGCCGGGGCGCGGACCCACGCACATTCTCGCTGCTGGCCTTCGGCGGCGCCGGGCCGATGCTGGGCGCCCTGTTCGCGCGCGAGCTCGGCATGGCGCGGGTGATCGTGCCGCCCGCGCCCGGCGTGCTGTCCGCCTATGGCGGCCTGATCGCCGACATCCGCAACGACTTCATCCGCACGGCCTTCGTCGATCTGGACGCCGACGGCCTGGCGGTGCTGGAGGGCCTCGCGGGAGACCTGGAGGCTGAGGCGCTCGCCTGGCTGCGCGAGGAGCAGGGCTTCCGGGGCGAGGCGCGGCTCATCTGGTCCGCCGACATGCGCTATCTCGGCCAGTCCTACGAAATCGAAACCCCGGTGGGCCGCGCCGATATCGCCGCCGGCCGGGTCGCGGCGCTGGCCGAGGCCTTCCACGGCGAACATGCCCGCGTTTACGACCATGCCGACAGGCAAGCGCCGGTGCAGGCGGTCAATCTCCGGCTGACGGTCAGCGGCTCCGTGCCGAAGCCGGCCCTGGCCGGGGCCGCCGCCGCGCCGGGGCCGGCGGCGCCGAAGGGCCATGCGGCGGTCTTTCTGGACGGCGCCGAACGCATGGCGGCGCTCTACGACCGGGCGGACCTGCCGCCCGGCCGGCATTTCGCCGGCCCCGCAATCGTCTCGCAGGACGACTGCACCACCGTCGTTCCTCCGGGGTTCTCGGCCGAGGTCGATCTGTGCAGCAACCTGATCCTCACCAGGGAGGACTGAATGCCCATCGACAAGGTCACGCTGGAAATCCTGAAGAACCACACCCGCGCGGCGGCGGAGAGCATGGCCTATACGCTCTACCGCACGGCGCATTCGACCTTCGTCAAGGAGACCGAGGACTTCACCACCGGCCTCACCACGCCGGAGGGGGAGACCTTCGCCACGCCCACGGAACTCGGCGCCACCTGGTTCGTCGGCCTGAATTACGGGCGCGCCATCGCCATGATCGACGACTACCGGCCGGGCGACATCGCGATGACGAACGACCCCTATTCGGGCTTCGTCTCCACCCATTCGCCGGACATGCACATCTGGAAGCCCGTGTTCCACGAGGGCGAGATCGTGGCCTTTTCCGTCGGGCACATCCACAACACCGATGTCGGCGGCGCGGTGCCGGCCTCGCTTTCCCGCACGCTGTCGGAAATCCACCAGGAGGGCGTGCGCATCCCGCCCGTAAAGATTCTCGAAGAGGGCGAACTCAACCGCCAGGTGCTCGACATCTTCCTCGCCAATGTCCGCGCGCCCGACCAGAACTGGGGCGACCTGAAGGCCCAGATCGCCGCCTGCAACACCGGCGAGCGCAAGGTCCACGAGATGATCGCCCGCTTCGGGGCGGACACTTTCCGCGAGGGCGTGGCGGACCTGCTGGACTATGCCGAGGCCCAGGCGCGCGCCATCGTCCGCACCCTGCCGAACGGCAGCTACCCGTTTGCGGATTACATGGACGAGGACTCGGTGGACGGGCGGCCCTGCCGCATGAAGCTGACGGTGATCGTCCGCGACGAGGAGCTGGTCTTCGACTTCACCGGGTCCGACCCGCAGCTCGAATCCTCGCTCAACATGCCGACCGGCGGCGACGAACGCCACGTGCTGCTGCTGGTCGGCATGACCTATGTGCTCTATTCGCTGGACCCGTCGCTCTACCTCAACTCCGGCATCGCGCGCGTCTGCCGCTGCATCCTGCCGTCGGGCACCATGGTCAATCCGGAGTTCCCCGCGGCGGTCGGCATGCGCACGCTCAGCTGCTACCGCCTGCACGGGCTCACCTTCGGCGCTTTCGCCCAGGCGGCCCCGGACCGCATGGCGGGCGCTCCCGGTTCCGGCGGGCCGATCATGAACGTCAACACCATCGACAACCGCACGGGCCGGCGGATCATGGCGGCGATCAGCCCGATGAGCGGCGGCGGCGGCGGGCGCGCGATGGAGGACGGCCAGGACGGCTCGGGCGCCAATCAGGGCTTCATGAAGAACACGCCGACCGAAGTGAACGAGGCGGAGGCCGGCATCAAGGTGCTGCGCTTCGGCCTTGCGCGCGACTCGGCCGGGCCCGGCCTGCATCGCGGCGGGCTCGGCACGGAGCTGGTGTTCCAGGCGTTCTCGCCGAACACCCGCGTCACGGCGCGCAACCGGGACCGGACGATCTTCACGGGCTGGGGCATCGAGGGCGGCCGCCCGGGCGGCGCGTCGAAATTCATCCTGAATCCGGGGACCAACCGCGAGGTGGACCTGAAGAACACCGACATCCTCACCATCGGCCCCGGAGATATCATCCATGTCACCTGCGGCGGCGCGGGCGGCTGGGGCGACCCGTTCCGGCGCGATCCGGAGGCGGTGCTGCTGGACTGGCGGCGCGGCTGGGTCTCGACGGAGCAGGCGCGCGAGGCCTACGGCGTGGTCATTGCCGACGGCGCGGTGGACGGGCCCGCCACCGAGGCGCTGCGCGCGGCCCGCGCCGGCGGGAAGGCGGACGGCTTCTACGATGTCGGCCCCGAGCGGGCGGCCTTCGAGGCCGTCTGGACGGACGCCAATTACGACGCGCTCACCCAATGCCTGGCGGCGCTGCCCGTCCACTGGCGCTTCTACGCCAAGCACCGGATCTTCGACGCTCTCGACATGCTCGACCCGGACGCGCGCAAGGGCGACGGCACGGAGGTCCGCGCGGCCTTCGATGCACTCCGGGCCGAATTCCCGCAGCTGAGCGCGGCGCGGGGCTAACCCCGCCCGCCTGCAGCGCGTCATAGGCCTCGTTGATCTGCTCCAGCGGGCAGGAACGGCTTATCAGCTCGTCGATCTTCAACCGGCCGCGCATATACATGTCCGCGAGCCTGGGCAGATCGACGGCGATGAAGCCCGCTCCGGGGGGCAGACCGCGTTTCGTTACGAACGGCCGTCCGCGAATTCGCGAGTTTCCGGCCTGCGCCGCAGCACCGTGTGCCGGCGCTCGATTTCCCGGCGGAAGCGGTCGGGCAGGCGGGCCCAGTCATGCGGTTGGACGAGGAAGGGGATGGTGGAGGCTTCCAGCGCACGGCAGAGCGCACCCAGCCGGACGGGTTCGATTTCGGCCCCGCCGGGCGCGCGCAGCGCCAGGTCGAGGTCGCTGCCTTCATGCGCGCGGCCGGTGACCCGGCTGCCATAAGCCCAGACCTCGACCTCGGGCAGATATTCGGCGAAGAGCCGTTCGAGCGCGGCGCGGTGGCGCTCATGCAGGAGAAGCCCGTCAGCCACCATCTTCGCCCTCGATGGCATCGGCCAGCGCCCGCGCGTCAGCCACGAATGCCGGTATGAGCTCCAGCGCCGTCTCGGCGAAGCGCTCGCCATAATCGTGCGCCGAGGCGTTGCGGACATCGCGGTATTGCAGCCACCGTTCGCAGGCGTCGGCGGTTACGAGTGCATGTTTTGCGGCGTGGCGGAAGGCGTCCCGGAAGGTCAGCCGGTCGGCCTCGCGGCCGCTCGCGAAAAAGTCCTTGAGGCGTCGCCTCAGCAAGGCGCCGCCGACTTCCAGCACGAGTTCGAATTCCTTGACACAGGCAGCCCGGAAGACATCGCGCATCGGCCCGTCCGGACTTTCCTGCTGCAAATGCGCGAACGCCGTCTCAAGCGTGCCGATGCACCGCCGGAGGCCGCTCGTGTCGATATCTGCCGTCCGCGACATGGCAGCCGCGCTCCCGGTTAGCCTCGGCCCGGATTCTACAGCGTGAAGTCGTCGCGGGTGAAGAGCGGGGCGAGGTGGATGCCTTCGCGGGCGAGATTGGCTTCCGCGCCCTCGAGCCGGTCCACCACGGTGTAGAGCGTCTCCACCCGGCAGCCGGCGGCGCGCGCGGCCTCCACCGCGATCATCGCCGAGCCGCCGGTGGTGGTCACATCCTCGAACAGCAGCACCTCGCCGCCCTCGGGCAGATAGCCTTCCACGCGCCGTTCGGTGCCGTGGTCCTTGGTCTCCTTGCGCACGAAGAAGGCCCGGCGCGGGCGCGGGGTGGCGCGGCTCAATGCGCAGACCGCCGACACGATGGGCACCGCCCCCATGGCGATGCCGCCGACATGGTCCGCCGGCTCCCCTCGGATGCGCTCCAGGAAGGCTTCGGCGATGAGCGTCAGGCCCTCCGGGTCCAGCATCACCCGCTTCATGTCGAAGAAATATCCGGTGCCCGCCCCGGAGGCGAGGGTGAACTCTCCGGTGGAGAGCGCCCGTTCGGCGATCAGGTCGCGGAGTCGTTCGCGCATGGGGCCTCTTCCCGTTCCAGAATGGCGGCATAGAACCCGTCCGAGCCGTCCCGGGCGGGCGAAATGCGGAGGTCGTCTCCGGCGCGCGCGAAACCGGGCGCGGCCTCCAGGAAGTGCTCGACGCGCGCCTCGTTCTCCTCGCGGAGCAGCGAGCAGGTGGCATAGACCAGCCGGCCGCCGGGTTTCACGAGCCGCGCGGCGCTTTCGAGGATGCGGCCCTGGAGCTCGGTCAGTTCCGCGAGGCGAGGGCCCTCGCGCGTCCAGCGGGCGTCCGGGTTGCGCCGCCAGGAACCGGTGCCGGTGCAGGGCGCATCGACCAGTACGCGGTCGAACTTGCCGCGCTGGCGGCGGACCCAGCGGTCGCGCTCGCTTTCCAGCAGGCGGCGCTCGATATTGTGTGCGCCCGCGCGGCGCATCCGCTCGCCGAGGCGCGCAAGGCGCTTGTCATGCACGTCCGTGGCGACGACGCGCCCCTTGCCGTCCATGTCGGCAGCGAGCGCGAGCGCCTTGCCGCCCGCGCCGGCGCAGAAATCGACCACCTGCATCCCCGGTCCCGCTGCGACCGCGTGGGCAATGCGCTGCGAGCCCGCGTCCTGTACTTCGATCAGGCCCTCGCGGAAGGCGCGCGTGCGGCCGAGCGCCGGGCGGCCCTCGCAGCGCAGCGCCCAGGGGGCGTCATCCAGCGGCTCGGTGCGGATGCCCTCGCGAAACAGGAGGCGGCGTGCTTCGCGGCGCGTCGTCTTGAGCGCGTTGACGCGGAGGTCCACCGGGGCGGGCCCGGCGAGCGCCTTCATTTCCTCGGCGAAGGCCCCGCCCAGGCTCTCCCTGAGCCCGTTTTCGGCCCAGGCGGGGCATTCGGCGCGCACGGCGGCCGGCATCTCCGGCGGCTCCAGCGGTTCCCCGGCCAGCGCCATGAACAGGTCCAGTTCCTCGGGGTCGAGCGGTGCGGGCGCGTATCTGCCCCGCCCGAAGACGGCCCCCGGCTCCTGCAGACGGTCCACCAGCAGGAGGCGGACCAGCATTCGCGCACGCGCCGTCGGCTCGACGCCCCGGCGGGCCAGGTGCCAGTCCAGCCGGGCGCGGCGGCGCAGCACGCCGAACACCCGCTCCGCCACCGCCTTGCGGTCGCTCGCGCCGATATGGCGCCGGGCGCGGAAGAAGCCGCCCAGCACGGCGTCGGCCGGGCGGCCGGTCTCCTCGATCGACTCCAGAGCTTCGATGGCCGCGCCGATGCGCGCCGCCGGGGTCACGGCCTCGGTTTCCGCAGATAGACATAGAGCGCGCCATCGCCGCCATGGCGGGGCTGCGCCGGGGCCGTGTCCAGCACGCGCGCGGCATTGGGCGGACGCGCGAGCCAGAGCGGCGCCTCGCGGCGGATGACTCCGACCGCCATGCCGTCCTCGACCCTGCGGCCCTTGCCGGTGACGACCAGCACCAGCCGGCGCCCGGCCGCCTGGCTCTCGGCGATGAAGCGGGTCAGGCGGTGCCAGGCCTGCTCGCGCGTCATGCCGTGCAGGTCGATCCGGGCGTCGATGGGCAGGGCGCCGCGCCTGATGCGCCTCGCGGTGCGCTTGTCGATGCCGCTGCCGGCGGTGGGGGCGGAGCGCGCCGCGGCCGCCGCGCCGCCGGAGGAGGGCGGCGGCGGTTCCTCCGGCTCCCGCTCCGCCGCGGGCTCGGGCAGGCGCTGTTCGGGCGGGGCGGGACGGCCCGGCAGAGGCCGGACGCTTTGCGTCATCCGGCGCCAGACTTCGAAATCTTCGCGGTTAGCCGCCATCGGAGCCTTCCGCCGGCTCGTTGTCATCAACCAGCACGATATGCAGCCTCCGGGGCCCGTGCGCGCCCATGCGCAACTCCTGCCCGATATCGGCGCTGCGCGACGGCCCAGTTATCAGGTTGACCGTGCGAGGCGTGTCGCCCGCCGCGCGCATCCGCGCCCAGAGGTCCTCATAGGCGCCCACAAGGTCGCGCGCGCTCACCAGCGCAATATGCGCCTCCGGCAGGAAGTTGAGCGTGACCGGGCGCTCCGGCCCGGAGAGCATGGCGAGCGTGCCGGTCTCGGCGACGCCCGCGAAACAGGGCGTGAGCGCCACGCGGTCCTCCGGCTCCGCCCGCCGGCGCTCCAGCGTCAGCAGCGGGCGGCTGCTCCAGGGATAGCGGTCGAGCGCCGGGTCGGGCGAGGCGGCGAGGCGGGCCGGCAGGTTTTCGTTGACAAGCCACTCGGCGATCGCGGCCGGCACCTCTTCCGGAGGCACCGGACCGGCAACCGTGCTGCCGGCCGCGCGCGCCTCGGCCGCGAAGCGTTCAAGCGGGTCGTCGGCCGCGCGGGCCGGCCGGGGGCCGCTCGGCCGGGCGGCAAGCCGTTCTTCCGCTTCGCCCTTCGCGCCGCCGGTGGCGGCCCTGATCCGGGCCAGAATAGCGTCGCGGCCGCTCATTGCGGGGGCCCCAGATACCGCGAGGCGAAACGGGTCCAGTCCCCTTCGGGAGATTCGGCGAGCGTGTCGTCCCGGCTCGGTATGCGAAGCGTCAGCCCGCCCAGGTCCCAGAGCCGCTGCCAGCGCTCGGGATCGGAGAGCGCATAGGCGAGCGCCCGCCGGCGCAGCCGGAGCATGAGCACATACTGGAGGCCGGTCGCCATCAGGATAAGCGCGGTGCCGGCGACGGCCAGCGCCCAGACCCAGCCGCCGAAATAGAGCGCGGCGAACACTGCGCCCATCGCCACGAAGAAGGGAGCCGAGTTCTCGGCCCGGTTGAAGACCGGGGAATCCGGCTCGTTCAGCCGGCGCAGGTCGATGCCGACCTCGACGGCCTGCGCGTTTTCGGCCTCGACGATCCGCTCATGCAGGGCCGCCCGCGATGCCACGGCTCAGCGCCTCCGCCCCGCCCGCCAGAGGCTCATGAAGCTTCGGCCCTCCGACGCCGGGAAGTCGCGTGTGCCCGTCCAGCCGCCGGCAAGCGGCAGCCGCCGCCAGGGCTTCCGGCCGCCGAGCACTCTTGCGGCAAGGGCCGCAAAAGGCCGGTAGAGCCCCGGGCGGGCGGCGAAGAAGGCCCATATGCCCAGCCCGTAGCGGAATCTGGCCGGACTGAGGCGGCGGGAGAATTCGCGCTCGCGCCAGTGGCGCATCATGCGCGGCAGGGGAATGCGGACCGGGCACACCTCCTCGCACTTGCCGCAGAAGGTGGAGGCGTTGGGCAGGTGCCCCGCTTCCTCGACGCCGCGCAGGCCCGGCGTCAGCACCGCGCCCATCGGCCCCGGATAGACCCAGCCATAGGCGTGGCCGCCGATCTGCTTGTAGACCGGGCAGGCATTCATGCAGGCCGCGCAGCGTATGCAGCGCAGCATGTCCTGGAATTCGCCGCCCAGCATGTCCGCGCGCCCGTTGTCGAGCAACACGACATGGTATTCCTCCGGCCCGTCGAGGTCCTCCGGCCGGCGCGGGCCGGTGGAGAGCGTCGTATAGACGGTGAGTTCCTGCCCGGTCGCCGAGCGCGGCAGCACGCGCATGAACACCGAGAGGTCCTCCAGGGTCGGGATCACCTTCTCGATGCCGGCGATGACGATATGGGCGCGCGGCAGGGTCTGCGAGAGGTCGCCATTGCCCTCATTGGTGAAGATGACCGAGGAGCCGGTCTCGGCGATCAGGAAATTGGCGCCCGTCAGGCCGACATCGGCGCCCAGGAACTGCTCGCGCAGCACGGCGCGGGCCTCCGCCATGATCTCGTTGCCGTCCGAGAGCGGGCGGTCCGCCGGCCGGTCGGTGTGCGCCGCGCGGAAGGCTTCGGTCCACTGCTCGGTCGCGACATGGATCGCCGGGGCCACGATATGGCTCGGCGATTCGCCGCGAAGCTGGAGGATATATTCGCCGAGGTCCGTCTCGACCGCGCGCACGCCGTTTTCGGCGAGGAAATCGTTGAGCCCGATCTCCTCCGAGACCATGGACTTGCCCTTCGCCATGGTTTTCGCGCCGAGGCGGCGGCAGATGGCGAGGATCGCCTGGCGGGCGTCCCCGGCGGTGGCGCACCAGTGCACCTCGCCGCCGGCCGCGCGGCAGTTCTCCTCGAAGCGCTCCAGGTAGAAGTCGAGATGGGCGAGGCAGTGGTTCTTGATGTCGCGCGCCCGGTCCCGAAGCGCCTCGAATTCCGGCAGCCGGGAGGCCGCCTCGACGCGCCGGACCTGGAAGCCGCGGCTGAACTTTCCGAGCTCGCGCTGCAACGGCTCGTCGGCGAGCGCGCGGGCGGCGCTGACACGGAAATTGGCGGGCCCGGCGAAGCTCATAGCGGCGGCGTCTCGTCCACCATGCCGGCCAGCACCTCCGCGACATGGCGCACCTCGACCTTGGCTCCTTCGCGCGAGAGCCGCCCGGCCATGTTCATCAGGCAGCCGAGGTCGCCCGCCAGCAGCGCGCCGGCCCCTGTGCTCTTCACGGCGGCGGCCTTGTCCCGGACCATGGCGGTCGAGATGTCGGGATATTTGACGCAGAAGGTGCCGCCGAAGCCGCAGCACACCTCGGCATCGGGCAGTTCGGCGAGTTCGAGTCCCTCCACCTTGGCCAGCAGGGCGCGCGGCTGGTCCTTCACGCCGAGCTCCCGCAGGCCCGCGCAGCTGTCGTGATAGGCGGCGGTCATCGGCCAGCGGGCCTGCATACCCTCGAACCCGCAGACATCGACCAGGAAGGAGGTCAGTTCCCAGACGCGCTCGCCGAAGCCCTCGTCATCGCCCAGCAGGTCGGCATAGTGACAGCGCAGCATGCCGGCGCAGGACCCCGAGGGGACCACGATCCACTCATAGCCGCGAAAGGCGCGCACCGTCTTCCGCGCGATCCGGGCGGCGTGCCTGCGGTCGCCGCTGTTATAGGCGGGCTGGCCGCAGCAGGTCTGCGCCGCCGGCACGTCCACCCGGCATCCCGCCGCCTCCAGCAGGCGCACGGAAGCGAACGCGACCGACGGGCGGACGAGGTCGGCCAGGCAGGTCGCGAACAGGGCAACGGTCCGGGGCGTCTTGCCGGTCTCGGACGCCATGCGGTCAACTCTCCGAGCGGGCGGATAGCGGCGTTTTAGAACGGTTCCCCGGGAGGGGGAAGACGCCGGCCCCGAGCGCGGCCATTGAAACCGGGGGCGGGGACTGGCAATACTCCGCCCTGAATCGTGTTTCAGGGAGAACACCGCATGCGCGAAGCCGTCGTCGTCTCGACCGCCAGGACCGGGCTCACCAAGTCCTTCCGGGGCGAATTCAACAACACCCACGGCGCGGCGATGGCCGGCCATGCGATCAAGCACGCCATCGAGCGCGCCGGCGTCGAACCGGGCGAGGTCGAGGACGTGTTCGTCGGCTGCGCGAACCCGGAAGGGGCGACCGGCACCAATGTCGGCCGCAATGCCGCGCTCTGGGCCGGCTGCCCGGTGACGACCGCGGGCGCGACGGTCAACCGCTTCTGCTCCTCCGGCCTGCAGACGGTCGCCATGGCCGCGCAGGCCTGCATGGTCAACGGCGTGCCGGTGGCGGTCGGCGGCGGCGTCGAGCAGATCTCGCTGGTGCAGCCCAACATGAACCGCACCCACATCACCGAGGAAAGCCTGCTGGAGCGCCATCCCGACCTCTGGATGGCGATGATCGACACGGCCGACACAGTGGCCGGGCGCTACAACGTCACCCGCGAGAGCCAGGACGAATACTCGCTGCAGAGCCAGCTTCGCTGCGCCGCCGGCCAGCAGTCGGGCGCCTTCGACGACGAGATCGTGCCCTTCGAGACCACCATGCTGGTCACCGACCGCGAGACGGGCGAGGTTTCCGAGAAGGAGGTCGTCATCGACCGCGACACCTGCAACCGGCCGACCACCACCTTGGAAGGGCTGGCGGGACTGGAGCCGGTGCGCGGCGAGGGCAAGTGGATCACCGCGGGCAATGCCAGCCAGCTTTCCGACGGCGCCTCGGCCTGCCTGGTGATGGACTCCGCGGAGGCGGAGCGGCGCAATGTCGAGCCGCTTGGCATCTTCAAGGGCTTCGCCACCGCCGGCTGCGAGCCCGACGAGATGGGCATCGGCCCGGTCTATGCGATCCCGCGCCTGCTGGAGCGCAAGGGCCTCAAGATGGACGACATCGACCTCTGGGAGCTGAACGAGGCCTTCGCCTCGCAGGTGCTCTATTGCCGCGACCGGCTCGGCATCCCGAACGACAAGCTGAACGTCAACGGCGGCTCGATCGCCATCGGCCACCCGTTCGGCATGACAGGCTCGCGCCTGGTCGGCCACGCGCTGATCGAGGGCAAGCGCCGGGGCGCGAAGAACGTCGTCGTGACCATGTGCATCGGCGGCGGCCAGGGCGCGGCCGGCCTGTTCGAGGTCTGCTGACCCGCTGACCCGGGAACGCCGGCAGGGCATGGACGCGGCCCGCATCTTCGCCCGCCATGTCGCGGGCACGGGTTTCGACGACCTGCCGGCGGCGGCCGTCGAGGCCGTCAAGACCTTCGCGCTCGATTCCTTCGGCGTGGCGGCGGCGGGCTCGCGCGGCCCGTTTACCGCCGAGTGGCGCCGCGTGCTGACCGGCCCGCCGGCCGAGGCGCGGGTCTGGGCGACACCGGACAGGCTGCCGGCCCCGGCCGCGGCGGCGCTCAACGCCTACCAGCTGCACAACTCGGAATATGACTGCGTCCATGAGGGCGCGGTGGTGCACACCATGGCGGTGCTGTTCCCGGCCGCCATGGCGTTCGCCGAGCGCGAGGGCGGCGTGTCCGGCCGCCGGCTGATCGAGGCGGTCGCCGTCGGCGCGGATGTCGCGGCCGGGCTCGGCCTTGCGTCGAAGGCGGGCTTGCGCTTCTTCCGCCCGGCGACGGCGGGCACCTTCGGCGGAACGGCGGCTTGCGCGAAGCTCGCCGGGCTCGACGAGGAGGCGACCGCGCACGCCTTCGGCATCGCGCTCGGGCAGGTCTCCGGAACGATGCAGGCGCATGGCGAAGGCTCGCCGCTGCTCGGCATGCAGGTAGGCTTCGGCGCACGCAACGCCATCGCGGCGGTCGACATGGCCCGCGCCGGCCTGCCGGGGCCGCAGGGCAGCATCGAGGGCGAGCACGGCTATCTGGAGCTTATCGAGGGCGAACACGATATCGCGCCCGTGCTGGCCGGTCTCGGCCGGGTCTGGCGGATCGCGGAGACGGCGCACAAGCCCTGGCCGAGCGGGCGCGCAACGCATGGCGTCGTCGAGGCGCTGCGGGCGCTGCGGGCGGAGCACGGCTTCGGCGCGGGCGACGTGGCCGATGTCCTGTTGAGCGTGACGCCGCTGGTGGAGCAGCTGGTCGGCCGCGAGGTCCGGGGGGAGCTGGCCGTCAACCAGGCACGGCTCTCGGTCCGCTGGACGACGGCGCGGATCCTGCTCGGCAGCGATCTCGGCCACGCGGATTTCACGCCCGACGCGCTCGCCGACAGGGAAAGCCAGGAATTCGCCGGGCGCGTGCGCGTCGAGACGGACGGCAATCCCGACCCGAATGCGCTGGCCCCGGTCGCGGTCGAGATCGCGCTCAAGGACGGCCGCCGCCTCGAGCGCCGGGTCGAGGATGTGCCCGGCGGCCCGGCCCGGCCGCTCACCCGCGCCCAGCACCTCGCCAAGTTCCGCGGCAACTGGGCCTGGGCCGGGCTCGACGCCGAGGCGGGCGAACGACTGATAGAAGGAGTGGACCGGCTTGAGTCGGTCGCGGAAGTGGGCCAGCTTGCGGCCCTCACGCAGCCCGGAGGCGATATGCGATGAAATGGGCCGTCTTCAGCCTGAGCCAGATGCCGGACCAGACCCGGCGGGTGGAGGCGTTCGACGAGGACCTCGACTATTTCGTGAAGGCGGAGGAACTCGGCTACGACACGGTCTGGCTCGCCGAGCACCTGTTCTCGACCTATGGCGTCGTCACCTCGACGCAGGTCTATGCCGCCGCCGTCGCCCAGCGCACGAAACGCATCAGGATCGGCACGGCCGTGGTGGCGATCCCCTTCAACCATCCGCTGCGAACCGCCTCCGACTTCGCGCTGATCGACATACTGAGCCACGGACGGCTGCTGTTCGGCGTCGGGCGGGCCTACCAGCCGCATGAATTCGTCGGTCTCGGCGTGCCGATGGCGGAAGCGCGCGAGATGATGAACGAGGGCGTCGACATCGTGCTCGACGCCTGGACCAACGAGACCGTCAGCCGGCCCGACGGCCGCCACTGGCCCATTCCCGATCCCGTCGAATGCCTGCCGAAGCCGGTCCAGCAGCCGCATCCGCCGGTCTATCAGGCGTCGATCTCGCCGGAGAGCTTCACCCAGGCGGCGGAGAAGGGCTTCCACCTGCAGCTGGCCTCGCCCTTCACCTACCGCACCTACCGGGAGGTATGGGTCGAGAAGCTGGAGGAGAACCTCGCCGGATACGAGGCGGCCTGCGAGGCCAACGGCCGCGACCCGAAGGCGGCCGAGCGCATGATGCTCATGCCCTATTTCTGTCACGAGGACGGGGCGGCGGCGCGCGAAATCTTCGGCGAGCGCGTGCAGTGGTTCTACAACAAGGTGGCGAGCAACCAGCTCTCGCAGACGGGGTCCTTCAAGCCGGTCAGGGGCTATGAGCTGACCATGACCGAGGGGCTGAAGACGCGCGAGATGGGCTATCTCAACTTCGAGAAACTGCACGAGTTCGGCGCCTGCATCGCCGGCGACCCGGAGGAATGCATCGCGCGCCTCCGCGAGCTGCGCGACAAGCTCGGCATCACCGAGTTCGCGCTCTGGAGCACGCTCGGCGGCCTGCCGATCGAGCATGTCGAGTCGTCCATGCGGATCACGATGGAAAAGGTGATCCCCTACGTCTGATCGGGCCTAGTCCGGCCTGCCGGCGCGCATGTCGCCGGTTTCGCCCGGCGGGTTGCCGAGGGGCGCGAAATCCACCTGGTCCAGCGTCTGTCGCCAGGCGTCGAGCGACCAGCGGACCGATGGGAAGGCGATCTCGTCCCAGGGAATCTCCTCCCAGCGCGCAAGCCGGACATCGGTGCTCTCCGGTCCGGGCGCGATCTCGGGCGAAGCGAGGCGCGCGCGGAAGATGAGCTGCACCTGCGAGAGCCGCGGGATGGAGAAGACGGCGAGCAGCCGGTCGATCTCGATAGCGGCGCAGGCTTCCTCGACCGCTTCCCGCTTCGCCCCGTCCTCCGGCGTCTCGTGCAGTTCCAGATAGCCCGCCGGCAGGGTCCAGAAGCCCTTGCGCGGCTCGATGGCGCGCCGGCAGAGCAGCAGCCGGTCGCCCAGCACTGCGACCGAGCCCACCACGATCTTCGGGTTCTCATAGGCGATATGCCCGCAATCGGCGCAAACCAGCCGCTCCCGGTCGTCGCCCTCGGGCACGGTGCGGATGAAGGGGGCGCCGGTCATGGGGCACGAGCATGGCGCGGCGGGCCGAGCCTGTCGAGGCCGGGGTGACGCCGGCCGGGCTGGTCTGCTACAGTCGGGCAATTGTTCCGGCGGGCAGCGTCAGGAGGCGCCGGCAGTGGCGGACTATGACGGCCGCATTACCATCGAGCCCGGCAAACGCGGCGGCCAGCCCTGCATCCGGGGCATGCGGATCACCGTTTACGATGTCCTCGACTATCTCGCCTCCGGCATGACCGTCCCGGAAATCCTCGAAGACTTCCCGTATCTCGTCGAAGAGGATATCCGCGCCTGCCTCGCGTTTGCCGCCGACCGGGAGCGCAAGTTGATGTCTCCCGCAGCCGAGTGAGGCTGCTCTTCGACCAGAACCTGTCGCCAAGGCTCGTGCAGTTGCTTGCCGACCTATTCCCGGATTCGCAGCATGTTCTGGATGCCGGACTGGGGGAAGCCGATGATCGCACCGTCTGGCAATTCGCTATTGAAAACCGGTGCGCCATAGTTTCCAAGGACGGGGATTTCCGGCAATTGAGTTTTCTTGCCGGGGCGCCGCCGAAAGTCGTTTGGGTGCGTATGGGCAACTGTTCGACGGCGGATATCGTTGCGGCGTTGAGACGGCGCGCGGGCGATCTTCGCGACTTTGAAGAAGCCCGGGAAGCAGCCCTTCTGATTATCGATTGACGGGGCCGGCGGCTACGCGGTCCCGCGGATGCTGGGCCGCGCCGCGACCTCCGCCTGCCAGCGCGCGATATGGCGGCGGCCGTCGGATGCGTCCATCTCGATGAACCTGGCGAAATCGACGGTGCAGAAGGCGGTGATGTCGGCGGTGGTGAAGCGCTCGCCTGCCAGGAACCGCGACTCGCCGAGGCGGGCGTCGAGGCGGTCGAAATAGAGCGCGGCCCGCTGCCTGCCGCGTTCGATCAGTTCGGGGATCTGGGCGCTCTCGCCGGGAATCCCGGGCAGCGCGCGGCCGGCGAAGCTGCGCTTGGCGTTGCGGAAGGATTCGGCCACGGCGAACAGCCCCTCGAACTCGGACATCCGCTCCCACATCTCGACGCGCGCCATCTCCAGCGCGTCCGCGCCCATCAGCGGCGGGTCGGGATGCTGCGCCTCGAAATAGCGGCAGATCGCCATGGCCTCGGAGATCAGCGTGCCGTCATCGAGCTCCAACAGCGGCACCCGGCGGTAGGGCGCCTTTTCGAGAAAGGCCGGGTCGAGGGCCGGCTTGCCGGGAATACCCGCCTCCTCCATCGGCACCTCGATCCCCTTCTCCGCCAGATAGATGACCACCCGGCGCGGGTTCGGCGCGATATTCCAGACATAGAGCTTCATCGGCGCTTGGCCTTCCTCTGGCGGACTGTCCGGGCCCGGGACCGGCTGTTCACGAAGCGCGAGCATGACGGGACGAGCCGTGCCTGTCGAGGTTCGGGCTCAGTCCTTCTTGCGGCGGAACAGGCCCTTCAGGCCGCGGCCGATATCCTGCACGGCGCCCTTGAGATTGTCCTTGAGTTCCCGGACGGCCTTTTCCGGCGACGTGGCGCGCGGCCCGGGGCCGGCGGCGGCCTTCAGGCATTCATTGTCACCGCCGCCGAGTTCGCCGAGGCCAACGATGGCGGCCGGCGGAAACAGGGCGAGCGCCGCGAGGCCGCCGAGCTTCTTCAGCACCGCGCCGGTGTCGGGCCGGATTTTCGGCTCGGCGAAACTACCTCGTATATGGACCGGGACTGCGACATTGAGAGTTGCCGATTTCGCCCGGGGCTCGACGACGAGGTCGAGGGTTTCCGAGGCCAGGTCCGCCATGCCGCTGGCGGCGACGGTTGAATACTCGGTGTCGATCAGCACCGCCCGGCCGGTCGCGCGCCCCTTCTCGATGCCGACGGAAGCGATGGCGCAATTGACGACCGTCCATTGCTGCCGGCCCGAGAACAGCGTGCCCAGAAGGGCGCTCGCGCCACCTGCCGCCGCATCGAACGCCTGCGTCTTCAGCCGTCCGCTCCCGCCAACGAGCCTGACATCGCCGTCGAGGCCGGCCATCAGCGCGGCGACGGACCGGCCGGCGCCCGAGAGATCGATCCTCGCCCTTGCTTTCCCCTCGAAGAGGTCGGTGACGCCGGCCTCCGCCAGCAGGCGGCCGAGATCGAACCCGTCAGCTCTTGCCGCGAGGCGGAGCCGGGGCGGCGCGCGGCGCGCGTCGAGGTGAAGCTCGCCCTCTACCGGGCTCCCGGCGACACGCGCCCGCAACGGCCTTACCGCCAGCGCGCCGTGATCGAGCCTGATACGGGACTCCACCGCGCCGACCGGAACCGCATGGCCGGCCAGCGTCCCGATGCTGAGCGTCAGATCCAGATCGACCGACTTCAGTCCGTCCAGCGGAAGCGGGTCATCGGGGAAAACCCGGTCCGGCGGCGGCTTTTCCGGCCCGGCCTCACCGCCCGGAGCGGCGGGACGCCCGCTGCCGGCCGACCCCCGCCGCAGTCCTGCGGGGTCGATTGCGTCTGACGCCAGCGTCCCGGCAAGGCGCGGGCGGAGCCCCGCCAGCGCAAGCTCGATCCGGCCGGAGAGGTCGCTGGCCCCGAGCGCGGCCTCGAAGTCGATGCCCACCGGGCCGCCCGCAGCGATGCCGGCCAGGGAGTCGGCAGCGCCCGAGATCGAAAACGGGCTTCCGTTCCACGCGCCTGCGGCCTCTATCTTCAGCGGCGCGCTGAAAGAGTCCGTCTTTGCCGACACGCGTTCGAGGTCGAGGCGCATTTCCCCGCCGGTCCGCGCGTCCCTGTAGGTCAGGCGCCCCCGGCGGATTTCCACATGGTTGAAGAGCGGCACCGGCGGCGCACCGTCCGCCCTGCCTTCCCTGTCCGCCTCTCCGGAGCCGGCAGGCGCAGCGGACCGGTCCTCCGAAGACGGTCCTGTCCGCCAGTTGGAAAGGCCGGCCGCATTCGTCTCGAACAGGATGTCGGGCTCGACGAGGATGAGCCGGGTCACGCGGATATCGCCGGCGAGCAGCGAAAGCAATTCGACTTCCGCCTCGGCGCGCTCGATTGCCGCCATGACCGGGCGCGAGCCCCAGCCGGCATTGGCGACGGAGACCCGCTCCACGACCACGGCGGGACTGAGCGAAATTGACAGGTCCATGTCGCCGCCGATAGTGAGGTCGCGGCCGGTCGCCTTGCGGAATTCCGCGGCAATTTCTTCCCGGTAGCTGCCGACATCGACCGAAAGGAGTGCCGCGGTGGCGGCCGCGGCGATGAGGGCGAGCGCCAGCCCGGTCCACTTCAGCACAGAGGCCGGGCGCATTGCGCTTCCCGCGAGCAGCTACGTCCCGCCGCCTCCGTTTTCCGGCGCGTCGGGCGCGAAGGCAAGCGCGCCCTCCCAACTGTCGACATAGCCGGCCCATTCGACGTCCTCCGGCAGCTCGGCGACGTCGAGCGCATCGCGCGTGTCCAGCATGACGGCATATTCGTCGAGAAAGGCCTTGCCGCCCCCGAGCATGCGGGCCAGCGCCTTGGGATGGGGGCCGTGGGCGAAACCGCAGGGGTGCAATGTCACCATGCCGGCGTCGATGCCGTCGCGGCTGAAGAAGTCGCCGGAGTGGTAGAAGATCACCTCGTCGTAATCGTCATTGTTGTGGAAGAACGGCACCTTGAGCGCCTCCGGGTCGGTCTCGGCCGGGCGGGGCGCAAAGGTGCAGACGACGAAACGGTCGGCGACGAAGGTGGTGTGCGCCGAGGGCGGCAGGTGGTAGCGGTGGCTCATCAGCGGGCGGATTTCGCGCACATTGAGCTTGGCGACGGAAAGGTCGCCATGCCAGCCGACGGCGTCGAGCGGGTTGAAGGGGAAGGTCGCGCAGCTGATCCGGCCCCGGCGCTTGATCCGCACCTGCCATGTGCCCGGCCCCTGCTGGGCGCGGAAGGCGTCGTCTATGCGGGGCAGGACGAGCGCGGCCGGGTCGAACACCGCATGGCGGCCGACCATGCCCTTTTCCGGCAGCCGGTAGAAACCGCCGGTCGCCTCGATCAGCAGCGCCTCTGTCGGCCCCTCGGCGTCGAGCCGCCACATGGTGCCGCGCGGGATGACGACATAGTCGCCCTGCTCGACCGGAAGCCGCCCGTAATCGCAGAAGAAGTCGCCGCTGCCGCGGTGCAGGAAGAGCAGGTCGTCGCCGTCCCCGTTGCGGACGAGGTGGTCCATCCGCCCCTCGGCGCGCCAGAAGCGGTAATCGACATGGGCGTTGTGCAGCACCCGCCGGGCTTCCCACGGAGAGGCGGCGGCGGGAAGCCTGTTGAGGTCGAAGGCGCGGGGGCGGAGCGGCCCTTCCCAGCCGGTCCAGGCGGTCGGCGGGTTGCGGTGGTACATGTGCGCCGCCGGGCCGAAGAAGCCCTCGCGGCCCAGTTCGCGCTCGAAGCGCCCGTCCGGCAGTTGGACATGCGCCCGCCGGTTGGTCTCGCCCTCGCTGTGGGGAAAGGAAATCCACGTGCCGCCCGCCATAGCCCGGCCCTCCGCCGCTATCCTGGCGGCCAGCATAGCGCGGCTGCGGAAGCAGGGAAGGCACAGGGGACTGTTCGCGTGGCGGGACTCGTTCAGAAACGCCCGTCATTGAGCCGCCAATAGGCGTCGCTTCCCTTCAGAGCCTCTCGGTCCTTCGCCAAGTCCCAAGGAGTGTTGCCGTCATGAGATCGCGCCTTCGGGTCGGCACCGGCGTCAAGCAACGCTGCCACGACTGCCGGGTTCTCGCTCTTCATTGCAGCCACATGCAGCGGCGTCCAGCTTCCACCGGCTTGCGCTTTCGGGTCAGCTCCGGCATTGAGCAGCACCGTCACGATTGCCGGATTCTTGGTGCCGACCGCAGCCATATGAAGGGGCGTAAGGCCTCTAGTTGCTTGCGCGTTGGGGTCAGCGCCAGCATTGAGGAGCACTGTCAGAACGGCCGGATTCTCGCTGTGTGCTGCCGCCAGATGCAAAGGCGTCTGGTTGTATTCCTCCCGTGCCTTCGGGTCGGCGCCAGCATCGAGCAGGGCGGCCAGAACCGCCGGGTTCCGGTTGTGGCGCGCCGCAGCGTGAAGGGGGCTCCAACCTTGATCTTCCCTAGCGTTTGGATCAACGCCGACGTCAAGCAGCGCTGTGACGACTGCCGGATTGTCGTTCATGATTGCAGCCGCGTGTAGAGGTGTCGAGCCGCCTTCGCTTCGCGCCTTCGGATCGGCGCCGGCATCAAGAAGGGCGGCCAGAACCGCCGGGTCCCTGCTGACGGACGCTGCTATCTGCAGCGGCGTCAAGCCCTTATCGACCCGCGCGTTGGGGTCAGCGCCCGCGTCGAGGAGGATCGCGACGATTGCCAGGTTGTCGTTCATGGCTGCAGGCGCGTACGGACGTATCGGGCTACCGCCGTTCTGCGCCTTCGAATCAACGTCGGCACCAAGAAGGGTCGCTAGAACCGTTAGATCCCCGTTGGCGAATATCGCCATGTGCAGCGGCGTCCAGCCCCTATCTGCCCTCGCGTTGGGGTCGGCGCCTGCGTCGAGAAGGACCGCCATAACCGCCGGGTCTCCGTTGGCGAACGCTGCCATGTGCAACGGCGTCATATCCTTGTCTGTGTCTGCACGCGCATTGGGGTCAGCGCCGGCAGCAAGGCAAGTCCGAACACTTTCGGGAACAGTGCCTTTGAAGAACTCCAATGTATTCCAGTTGCCGCAATCTGCGGCGGAAGATATGGCCGGCCATATGAAGGCGGTGAGGGCGCAAACAACAAAGCGGGGCATAGAGGGCTCCGAACTCAAGGCAGCCCCATTATCACCGCGGCCGATCCTCTTGTCGCCCCGAATCGCCGCCTTGCTCGTCCGGGGTGACGAGGGAGTAGCTCAAGGTCGGGAGCCCGTATGCGTGGCGTACCCTCTACGCGGCGGTGGGAGGCGGCCACACTTCCTTCGATCCACTATTCACCAATCACTGGTCCGCCGTTTCCGTTCCCGCCGGAAAGGCCCTAGACTGGCGGGCGGTCGGGGAGGCCTCTGCCCATGTCGCTCACCATGCCGGCGCCCGAGGCGGCGATCCTGGAGAACCGCGACCGGCTGATCCGCCGGCTGCGCGCGATCCTGCCCGACGCGAGCGTGATCGCCGAAGAGACGGCGATGCGCGCCTATGAGTGCGACGCGCTCACCATGTACCGCCAGCTTCCGCTCGTCGTCGCCCTGCCGGAAACCGTGAGCCAGGTGCAGGCGATCATGGCGCTCGCGGCCGAGATGAACGTGAAGGTGGTGCCGCGCGGGGCCGGCACCTCGCTTTCCGGCGGCTCCATGCCGCTCGGCGACGGCATCCTGCTCGCCATGGGCAAGTTCAACCGCGTCCTGGAGATCGACTACGAAAACCGCTCGGCCCGCGTGCAGCCGGGCGTGGCCAATCTCGCGATCAGCGATGCCGTAGCCGAGCGCGGCTTCTACTACGCGCCTGACCCCTCCTCGCAGATCGCGTGCTCCATCGGCGGCAATGTCGGCGAGAATTCGGGCGGCGTGCACTGCCTGAAATACGGGCTGACCACCAACAACATACTCGGCCTCGAAATCGTGCTGATGGGCGGCGAGATCGTGCATCTCGGCGGCAAGCATCTCGATTCCGAGGGCTACGACCTGATGGGGCTGATGACCGGCTCCGAGGGCCTGCTCGGCGTCATCACCGAGGTGACGGTGCGCCTGCTGCCGAAGCCCGAGACCGCGCGCGGCCTGCTGCTCGCCTTCCCGACGGTCGAGGCGGGCGCCACCTGCGTCGCCGACATCATCGCGGCAGGCATCATCCCCGGCGGGCTGGAGATGATGGACGGGCCGGCGATCCGCGCGACCGAGGACTTCCAGCCCTGCGGCTACCCGACGGACGCCGCTTCGCTGCTGATCTGCGAGCTCGACGGCGAGGCCTCCGAGGTGGACCACCTGGTCGGGCGCGTGTCCGGAATCGCGCGGGCGGCCGGCGCGACGACCATCCGGGCCTCCGAGAGCGAGGAGGAACGGCTCCGCTTCTGGGCCGGGCGCAAAAACTCCTTTCCGGCCGTCGGCGCCATCGGGCCGGACTATCTCTGCATGGACGGCACCATCCCGCGCGGCCGGCTGGCGGAAGTGCTGGCCGGCATGACCGCGCTTGCCGGCGAACACGGGCTGCGCGTGGCGAACGTGTTCCATGCCGGCGACGGCAATCTGCACCCGCTGATCCTCTACGACGCCAACCGGCCGGGCGACATCGAAAAGGCGGAGGCGTTCGGCGCGGACATATTGAAGCTCTGCGTCGCCGTCGGCGGCGTGCTGACCGGCGAGCACGGCGTCGGCGTCGAGAAGCGCGACCTGATGGGCGCGATGTTCACCGAGGCCGACCTCGACCAGCAGCAGCGGGTCAAATGCGCCTTCGACCCGGAGCACCGGCTCAATCCCGGCAAGGTCTTCCCGACCTTGCGGCGCTGCGCCGAGCTCGGGCGGATGCATGTCCGGGGCGGCGCCCTGCCCTTCCCGGACCTGCCGCGCTTCTGAGCCGGCCTGCCGGACCCGGCAGCATGGAGGAGCTGGCGCCCCACAATGAGGCCGAACTCGAGGAGGCGATAGCGGCAGCGGTCGCCGGCGGGTCGGCGCTGGCGGTCGAGGGCGAAGGCAGCAAGCGCGGCTTCGGCCACGCGGTCGAGGCCCGCCGGCGGCTCACCACGGCGGCGTTGCGCGGCGTTTCGCTCTACGAGCCGGCCGAACTGGTGCTGACCGCCGGCGCGGGCACGCCGCTCCGCGAAATCCAGGGCCTGCTCGACCAGCAGGGCCAGCAGCTTGCCTTTGAGCCGGCGGATTACGGCCTCATCCTGGGCGGACCGGCGGACCGGGGAACGATAGGGGGCGCCATCGCCATCAACGCCTCCGGCCCGCGCCGCATCAAGGCCGGGGCGGCGCGCGACCATGTGCTCGGCTTCCGCGCCGTCAGCGGGCGGGGCGAGCCCTTCAAGTCCGGCGGGCGGGTGATGAAGAACGTGACCGGCTACGACCTCTCGAAGCTGATGGCGGGCTCGCACGGCACGCTCGGCGTGATGAGCGAGATCACTGTCAAGGTGCTGCCGAAGCCGGAAACCGAGGAGACGGTGGTGTTCCGGGGCCTGGACGATGCGGCGGCGGTGGCGCTGATGACCGCGGCGTCGGGGCTGACGGCGGAGGTCTCGGGCTTCGCCCACGCGCCGGAAGAGGGCGGGCGCACGGGCCTCCGGCTCGAAGGGCCGGCGGTTTCCGTGGCGAGCCGGCGCGAGTCGGTGCTGGTCCGGTTCGGCGGCGAGGCGGAAGTGCTGGCCGAGGCCGCCTCGCGCGCCTTCTGGGAGGCGGTGCGCGACGTGCGCACGCTCGCGGGGCGGGGCGAGCAGCTCTGGCGGCTCTCCGTGGCGCCCGCGGACGGCGCGGCGGTCGCCGCAAGGCTCGCCGAAGCGGGCCTGCCGATCGCGGGCCGGCTGTTCGACTGGGCGGGCGGGCTCCTCTGGCTGGCGCTGGAGGCGGGCCGGCACGGGGCGGTTATCCGCGAGGGCCTCGCCGGCCATGCGACCTGCGTGCGCGCGCCCGATGCGGTCCGCGCGGCCGAGCCGGTCTTCCACCCGCAGCCGCCGGCGCTGGCGGCGCTTTCGCGGCGGGTGAAGGAGAGCTTCGACCCGAAGCGCGTGCTCAATCCGGGCCGCATGGGCGAGGGCCTCTGATGCAGACGAATTTCAGACTGGCGCAGCTTGCCGACCCGGATGTCGCGGCCTCCGAGCAGATTCTGAGGCGCTGCGTGCATTGCGGCTTCTGCACCGCCACCTGCCCGACCTTCAAGCTCCTGGGCGACGAACTCGACAGCCCGCGCGGGCGCATCTACCTCATCAAGGACATGCTGGAGAACGACCGGGCAGCCGACGCGCTGACGGTGCGCCATATCGACCGCTGCCTCTCCTGCCTGTCCTGCATGACCACCTGCCCCTCCGGCGTGAACTACATGCACCTGGTGGACCATGCGCGCGCCCATATCGAGCGGACCTTCGCCCGCCCGCCGGCGGAACGCTGGCTGCGCCGGCTGCTGGCGTTCGTGCTGCCGCGCCCGGCGCTCTTCCGCGCGGCGCTGCTCGGCGCGATGGCGGCGAAGCCCTTCGCGCGCTTCCTGCCGGGCAGGCTCGGCGCGATGGCGGGCATGGCGCCCCGCCGCCTGCCCCCGCCCTCGCCGGTGGACCGCCCGCAGACCTTCCCGGCCGAGGGGGAGCGGAAGATGCGCGTCGCGCTGTTGACGGGCTGCGCCCAGACGGTGCTCGACCCCGCCATCAACGAGGCGACGGTTCGCCTGCTGACCCGCCTCGGCGCGGAGGTGGTCGTGGCGGAGGGGGCGGGCTGCTGCGGGGCGCTCGTCCACCATATGGGGCAGGCGGAAGCGGGGAAGCGGGCGGCGGCGGCCAATGTCCGCGCCTGGATGCGCGCGGCGCCGGACCGCATCGTCGTCAACGCCTCGGGCTGCGGCACGCAGGTGAAGGACTACGGTTACATGCTGCGCAACGACCCGGCGCTTGCCGAGAACGCGGCCTGGATCTCCGCCCGCACGCGCGACCTGACGGAGGTGGTGGACGAACTCGGCTTCAGGCCGGCGGCGAACGGTGCCGTCCCGAAGCTGCGCATCGCCTACCACTCGGCCTGCTCCATGCAGCACGGGCAGAAGATCACGGACCTGCCCGTGCGCCTGCTGGAGGCCGCCGGCTTCGAGCCGCTTTCCGTGCCCGAGGGCCATATCTGCTGCGGGTCCGCCGGCACCTACAACCTGCTGCAGCCGGAACTCGCCACGCGCCTCGGCAAGCGCAAGGCCGCGCATATCGAGAGCACGCACCCGGACGCCGTCGCCGCCGGCAATATCGGCTGCATGGTGCAGATCGCCGGCGCGACGCGCCTCCCCGTCCTCCACACCGCCCAACTCCTCGACTGGGCGGCGGGCGGGCCGAAGCCCGGGGGCCTGCCAGGCGTGTCATGACATGAGATGTCATGGTCCGTCGTGCGGATGACGCATGGCCGACAGCCCTTTCACGCCTGAGGCCGGCCCGTTGGCTCCCCCGCGGGCATCCGGGGCGACGGCGGCGGACGGCGTCGCGAGCCATGGATGGACCCCGGGACAAGTCCGGGCATGACGGAGGGGCAGACATGGCGGACAGGGGATGGACTGCATACGAGCCGGGACGGGAGGCGTGACTCCGGCAGCCCGCGCAGCCCGGCGAGGTTTCGCAGCGGCGGGCGAGCGGCTATCGTTCGCACCGGCCCCGTTCCGTCACCGAGTCGTGAAGCATGTCCGATCTCCTGTGGGAACCTTCCGCCCGGCGCAAGGCGGCGAGCAACATCGCGGCCTTCATGGCGCGGGCCAATACGGAAAAGGGCGCAGGAGCGAATGACTACGCCGCCCTGCACCGCTGGTCGGTCGAAGAGCCGGAGGCCTTCTGGGACCTGCTCTGGGACGACGCCGGCATTGTCGGCGACAAGGGCGCGGCTCCCTGGATCGAGGACGGGCATCTCATGCCGGGCGCGCGCTTCTTCCCGCGCGCGCGGCTCAACTATGCGGAAAACCTGCTGAGGCTCCGCGGAGAGGCGCCGGCGATCGTCTTCCGGCGCGAGGACGGGCTCCGGCGCGTCTGGCCGCGCGACCGGCTCCATGAAGAGGCCTCGCGTATCTCGCAGGCGCTCGCGGCCGCCGGGATCAAGGAGGGCGACCGGGTGGCGGCCTTCCTGCCGAACATGCCGGAAGCGGTGGCCGCCATGGCGGCGACGGCGGCGCTCGGCGCGGTCTTCTCCTCCTGCTCGCCGGATTTCGGCGCGGCCGGCGTGCTCGACCGCTTCGGCCAGATCGAGCCGCGCATCCTGTTCGCCGTTGACGGCTACAGATATGCGGGCCGCGACCACGACATCCGCGCGAAGCTCGCCGAGGTCGCCGCCGGCCTGCCCACGGTCGAGACCGTCGTGGTCATCCCCTATCTCGCCGCAGAGCCGGACCTTGCCGCCGTGCCGAAGACGGTATCGCTGGAGGAATTCGCGGGCGGCTTCGAGCCCGGCCCGATCGCCTGGAACCGCGGTCCCTTCGACCGGCCGCTCTTCATCCTCTACTCGTCGGGCACGACGGGAAAGCCGAAATGCATCGTCCACGGCACGGGCGGCGCACTGCTCATGAACCTGAAGGAGCACCGTCTGCACGCCGATGTCGGCGAGGGCGACCGGGTGTTCTACTTCACCACGCTCGGCTGGATGATGTGGAACTGGCTGCTCGGCGGCCTCGCCTTCGGGGCGGCGTTGATGCTCTTCGACGGCTCGCCCTTCCACCCCGGCCCGGACGCGCTCTGGGACTTCGCCGAGGAGGAGGGCATCACCCATCTCGGCCTCTCGGCCAAATATGTGGACGCGGTCCGCAAGGCGGGGGTGGAGCCGGCGGCCGGGCGGCGGCTGGACGCGCTGCGCAGCGTGCTCACCACGGGCTCGCCGCTCGCGCCCGAAAGCTTCGACTGGCTTTACGGCAAGGCAAAGGCGGACCTCCTGGTCGGCTCCATGTCGGGCGGGACGGACCTGCTCGGCTGCTTCGTCGGTGCCAACCCGCTGGGCGCGGTCCACCGGGGCGAAATCCAGGCTCCGCAGCTCGGCATGGATGTGCGCGTGTTCGACGGCGCGGGCCGGGACGTGCTGGACGAGAAGGGCGAACTGGTCTGCGCGCGGCCGTTCCCCTCCATGCCGGTCGGGTTCTGGAACGACCCGGACGGCGCGCGCTACCGCGAGGCCTATTTCGCCCGCTGGGACAATGTCTGGCGCCAGGGGGACTTTGCATCGATCTCGTCGGAAACCGGCGGCATGGTGATCTACGGGCGCTCGGACGCGACGCTCAATCCGGGCGGGGTGCGCATCGGCACGGCGGAAATCTACCGCCAGGTCGAGCAGCTCGACGAGGTGGCGGAAGGGCTGGTGATCGGCCAGGAATGGGAGGGCGACACGCGCATCGTGCTGTTCGTGCGCCTGGCCGGCGGTGCGGCGTTCGACGACGCGCTCCGGGACCGCATCCGCCGGCGCATCCGCGAGCACGCCTCGCCGCGCCATGTGCCGGCGGTGATCGCCCCGGTGGCCGACATTCCGCGCACGCGGTCCGGCAAGATCGTCGAGCTTGCGGTGCGCGACGTGGTTCACGGACGCCCCGTCGCCAATGTCGAGGCGCTGGAGAACCCGGAAGCGCTGGAGCTTTTCCGCGGCCTGCCGGAACTCCGGGCGTAAGGGAGGAGCGGGGCATGGAGCACTGGTATCCGAAACGCCGCTTCGGCGACCTCTATGACGAGGCGGCGGCGCGCTGGCCGGACCGCGAGGCGCTGGTCTACCGCGACCGGCGCTACACCTTCCGGGAGGCCGCCGACAAGGTGGACGAGGCGGCGCGCGCGCTGATCGGCCTCGGCGTCGGCCCCGGCGAGCATGTCGCGCTCTGGCTCACCAATTGCGACGAGTGGGTGTTCGTCCACTTCGCGCTCGCCAAGATCGGCGCGGTCACCGTGCCGGTGAACACCCGCTTCCGCACCCGCGACCTCGCCTATGTTCTGAAGCAGTCCGACAGCGTCATGCTGGTCGCGCACGACGTCTCGGGGCCGGTGGACTACCTCGCCATGCTGCGCGAACTCGACCGGGCGGACTTCCCGGAGTTGCGGGGGATCGTGCTGGTTTCGGAAGGGCCGGCGCATGACGGCTTCGCCGACTGGCGGGCGGCGCTCGAGGCGGGCCGCGCCGTGCCGGAGGCGGAGCTTGTGCGGCGCGCGGCGGAGGTGGCGCCCGACGCGGTGGCGTTCATCATGTACACCTCCGGCACCACCGGCTTCCCCAAGGGCGCGATGCACAGCCACAAGCTGCTGCGCAACAATGAGGAGCGCGGCTTCAAGCTGGGCCTGACCGTCTGCGACACCATCCTGAACTACCTGCCGCTGTTCCACGCCTTCGGCTATTCGGAAGGCGCGCTGATGTCGCCGCTCTTCGGCGCGCGCCAGATCCTGACCGCCACCTTCGACCCGGACGAGTGCCTGGACCTTGTCGAGGCCGAGGGCGTGAGCGTGATGCACGGCTTCGAGGCGCACATGAAGGGGCTTTGCGAGGCCCAGGAGGCCCGCCCGCGCGACCTCTCCAGCCTGCGCACCGGCCTCTTCGCCGCCGGCATGAAGAGCGCCACGCCCGTCTGCCGGCGCGGCGCGGAGACCTTGAAGCCGTTCCGCGCCGTCTCCGGCTTCGGCATGACGGAAGTGTGGCTCGGCGTCACGGTCGGCTCCGTCGATGACGGTCTGGAGCGCCGCACCGAGACCTCCGGCTATCCCGCCCCCGGCTACGAGTCGCGCATCGTCGATCCCGAAACCGGCGCCCTCTGCCCGCCCGGCACCGAGGGAGAACTGCAGGTGCGCGGCTTCAGCCTGATGCTCGGCTATTACAAGAAACCCGCCGAGACGGCGGAGAGCTATGCGGAGGACGGCTGGTTCCGCACCGGCGACATGGCCGTGTGGCGCGAGGATGGCTACATGCGCTTCCTCGGGCGCTACAAGGACATGCTCAAGGTGGGCGGCGAGAACGTCGATCCGATGGAGGTCGAGGGGCTGCTGCTCGACCATCCGGAAATCCGCCAGGCCGCCGTGGTCGGCGCGCCGGACGAGCGGCTGGCGGAAGTCGCCGCCGCCTATGTGGAGCGCGAGCCGGGCAGCCGCCTCGACGCCGGGACCGTCATCGCCTGGTGCCGGGGCAAGGTTGCGAGCTTCAAGATTCCGGCGCATGTGTTCTTCATTGACGAATTCCCGATGACCGCATCGGGGAAGATACGAAAAGTGGAACTGCGCGCCGACGCGCAGGAACGTATAAAGCCGCGCGCCGATGCGTGCAGCCGGCTGGAAACCCGGGGGGACATGGCCGCATGCTGAAATCGCCGATCTGCGAGCTGTTCGGCATCGAACACCCGATCCTGCTGGCCGGCATGGGCGGGGCGAGCACGCCGGAGCTCGCCGCCGCCGTCTCCAATGCGGGCGGGCTCGGCATCATGGGCGCGGCCTCGCTCGGGCCCGCGCAATTGCGGGAGTGGATCGCGCGCTGCCGGGACCTGACCGACAAGCCGTTCGGCGTCGATACCCTGCTGCCGGCCTCGGTGCGCCGGGGCGCGCAGAAGGGCTGGCCCTCCAACCGCCCGCGGCCGCAGGACCTGGTGCCGGAATACCGCGAACGCGCGCGCGCCTTCATGGCCGGGGAAGGCATTCCCGAAGCGCCGGAGGACGCGATCTGGCCCCGGGGGGACGGGCCGCCGCTCTTCTCGAAGGAGTTCTTCGAGGCGCAGATGGAGGTGGTGATCGAGGAGGCGGTGCCGGTCTACGCCTCCGGGCTCGGCAGCCCGGCCGCCTGGCTCGACCGGCTGCGCGAGCGCGGCACGAAGGTGCTGGCCGTGATCGGCACGGTGCGCCATGCGCGGCAATTGCTGCCCGTCGGGCTCGACGCGCTGGTCGCCCAGGGCCATGACGGCGGCGGCCACAACTCGCCCATCGGCACCATGGCGCTGATCCCGCAGGTGGTGGACGCCGTCGAGGGCCGGGTGCCGGTGCTGGGCGCGGGCGGCATAACGGACGGGCGCGGCGTGGCGGCGGCGATGATGCTGGGCGCGGACGGCGCGTGGGTCGGCTCGGCCTTCCTCGCCTCGGCCGAGGCCGGCATCGAGCCCGGCCAGAAGCAGGCCATCGTCGATGCGACCGAGGAGGGCACCACCGTCTCCCGCTCCGTCACCGGCAAGCCCGCGCGCATCATCCGCTCCAAATGGACCGAGCTCTGGGCGAACGACCCGGAACGCGAGCCGCTGCCCATGCCTTACCAGGGTGCCGTTTCGCGCCCCGTCATGGTCGCCGCCAACCTCGCCGGCCGCGCGGACGTGAACCCCGGCTTCGCCGGCCAGGGCATCGGCATGATCCGCGCCGTGCGCCCGGCCGCGGAGATCATGGCGGAGCTGGTCTCGGACGCCGGGGCCGTGCTCCGCGCCCGCAGCGCCGCCTTCCTGGGGGGCTGAGGGGCCGTGGAATTCGGGCTGTTCCTCGAATTCGGGGTCCGCAACGGGCGGGCGCCGGACGACATATTCCGCGAGGGCTTCGCGCTGGCCGACCTCGCCGAGCGCCTCGGCATGCACTCGGTGTGGCTGGCGGAGTTCCACTTCATGCCGGACCGCTCGGTGCTCTCCTCGCCGATCGCCGTGGCGGCGGCGCTGGCCGCGCGCACGAAGCGGCTCAGGATCGGCATGGCGGTCTATGTGCTGCCGCTCGCCCACCCGCTGCGCATCGCGGAGGAAGTGGCGACGGTGGACCAGATCAGCGGCGGGCGCTTCGATTTCGGCATCGGGCGCAGCGGCTTCGTCGCGCAATATCGCGGCTACGACATCGACTACGGCGAGAGCGAAGCGCGTTTCGACGAGGCGCTGGAGGTGCTGCGCGGCGTCTTCGCCGGCGGGCGGTTCTCCTATGAGGGCCGCTATTACCGGGTGCGCGATTCGGTGCTGATGCCGCCCGTGCACCAGAAGCCGCACCCGCCCATGTACATGGCCGCGACTTCGCCGGCCACCTTCGCCAAGGTGGGCGCGCTCGGCCTGCCGCTGTTCGTCGGGCTGCGCGGCGACGGGCTGGAGCCGCTCGCCGCCAATATCCGCGTCTATCGCGAGACCTGGGCGGCGGCGGGCCATCCGGGCCGGCCGACCGTGCATCTGCGCGTGCCGGTCTATGCGGGCGCGACGCCGGAGGCGGCGGAGGCGGAGGCGCGGCCGACCCTGGTGCACTATTTCGAGCGCCAGGCGCGGCTGGTGGCGAGCCAGGGCGCGAAGAAGGGCATCGGCAGGGGCGGCGCGTCTGCGACCGCGGCCCGGCTCGCGGCGCTCACCTGGGAGGACATCCGCGCGCACTATGTCGCCGTCGGCTCTCCCGCCCGGCTCGTCGAGACGCTGGGCCGCTGGCGCGAGACGCTCGACATCGACGGCATCATGGTCGAGACCAATGCCGGCAACGGCCTCACCGAGCGACAGGCCGCCGACAGCGTGCGCCGCATCGCCGAAGAGGTCATGCCCGCGCTCGGATAGGGGCGGCTGGCCGCAGCCTTCCGGAACTGCGGCTCATCGATGAGAATTCTTCTCGTTCTCAATTCCTGGTGCATGCGAAAGATAATGCGAAACACTCGCAAATATTCTGCGAATGAAAATGAAAATCCGTCGCAAATAAAGTTTGTGAATTGATAAGTTATTGTCCTTGCCATTGCGATGTTTCAGCTCATATATTCATGCAACAATTCCCTGTTGGGAAGCCATTCCAGCGGCAGGAGAGAGAAATGAAGGGCGATAAAAAGGTCATCGCAATACTCAACGATGTGCTGAAGAACGAGCTGACGGCGATCAACCAGTATTTCCTGCATTCCCGGATGCTCGGGAACTGGGGAATCGCGAGGCTCGCGAAGCACGAATATGAGGAATCGGTCGATGAGATGCGCCATGCCGACAAGCTCATCGAGCGCATCCTGTTCCTCGAGGGGCTGCCCAACCTCCAGGACCTCGGCCGGCTCCGCATCGGCGAGACGGTGCAGGAAATCCTGGACGCCGACCTGGCACTGGAGCATGAAGCCATCCCCCCGCTTCGCGAAGGCATCGCCCATTGCGAAGCGGTCTCCGACTATGTGACCCGCCATCTGCTGCGCGAAATCCTCGAAAGCGAGGAGGAGCATGTGGACTGGCTGGAGACCCAGGGGGAAATGATCGCCCGGATGGGGATGGAGAACTACGTCCAGCTGCAGAGCAAGCCGGCAGAGGACTGAGGGAGGGCTGCTGCGGGCGGCGCCTCAACCGGCGCGCGCGCCGGGCGGGTTCCCGGCGGAAACCGCGAGGGCGACCGGCGCATCATGCTCGCGGTCGATCAGGTCCTGGGCAACCGGCAGGCAGCGGCCGCAGCGGGGGCCGCCGCCGAGTGCCGCATACGCCTTGTGTGCGCATCTCAGGCCCGAGCGCGCTGCCTCGCGGATCTCGGCGTCGCGATAGGCATTGCAGATGCAGACATACATGCCGCTGTCCCCGGATGAACCGGCAGAGCCTGACCCATGTGCAAATGCAAGTCAATCGCAAATTTGACACCGCGCTGACCGCACACCGGCAACCGCTTCGGCCGGATCGAATCGCACGCCCGGGAACAGGTTCCGCAGGAGCACTCGCTGCGGTTGTGTCCCTTTCCACAGGAGCGGCCGCTACTCCGTTTCTCCACAACCTCTTTCGCGAGGGCGACAAAGGGCGCGACAGGTTGTTCATGAAATTTAAGTAATAATTCTTGATTTGAGGCTTGCATTTTCAGAAATCGTGGTATGATGGGTCCGAGGTGAGCGAAGTCCGCGCGGACCGCTTCCCGCCCGCGCCGGCCCGGTGCGGAACGACCCCGATTCAGCCGACAGGCGAGGTGTGCCCTGCGCCTGCCTCGCGCACGCGCAATCAGGCGCGCGAACCGCGCCGGCGCCGACACCCGCCCGCGCCGGCACAGGCGCGCGCAGGATACGCGCGGATAAGGGTCGCTCCGATGCCGGGGCGGCATGGCCGTCGAACCGAAGCGGAACGAAAGGACCCGCACACCATGCCCGTCATCGACCCCGCCGTCGCGCTTTCCACCCGCCAGGAAGCCTTCTGCCGCCACTACACAGCCTCCGGCAATGCCGCCGACGCTGCAAGGCAGGCCGGCTATGCCGAGCGCTCCGCAAGGCAGACCGGATGCGCCCTGCTGGAGCGGCCCTACATCGTCGAACGCGTGCGCCGCATCCGCCTGTCCTGGAAGCGCACCGAACGCGACGAGGCCCGCATCCTGCTCGCCCGCTCGGAGCAGGCTTGGGACGCCGCCGTCGCCAGCGGCTCGGCTTACATGATGCTTCGGGTGCTGCGCTTCCAGGCCGAGATCGCCGGGCTTGTCAGTCCGGCCGGCGCGAACCGCGCCCGGCTCTGGCCGCTGCTGCACGAGGACGAGTTCGGCGAGATCGAAGCGGGCGAGGCGCAGGAGGCGGGCACCGAGCCCGGACCGCTCGCAGACGCCGTGCGCAGCGGCCATGCCCGGGCCGAACGAGCGCTCGCCCGCCACCGCGAGCGGCGCGAGGAGATGGAGGCGCAGGAGGGCTTCGACGGGGCCGCGCATGAGGAGGACGCCCGCAGGCTCGCCGCGGCCGTCGAGGAGCGCTCCCGCCTGCCCGTCAGCTTCGGCCCCCCGCCCGCGCCGGCAAACGACCTGCCGCCGGCCGACGACCCGCCGGAGGAGACCTACGAAGACTGCCCGTGGGCCGCCGCCGACACGCCCGGCCACGAGGACAGCACCGACGACGACCGGGCCGACGGCGCCGAACATGACTGGCTATACCAGCGCCGCAACGGCTACGACGACATCTACGACCCCTGGGCCCCGGAGGAAGTCGAGGAGCGCAGGCAGAGCCGCCTCGAACGGGAAGAGCGGGGCGGCGACGAAGATGACGATTGGAGCGGACCGGCGGCGAGGAGGAAGAAGCAGAAAAAGAAGAAGGGGAAGAAGCGGAGGACCGGCCCGGAGGACGCCGGTTCCGCCCCCGACCATGACAAAACATGACATTCCATGACACAGCGCCAGGGAAGCGCTTTCCGAAGCACAGCCGCCGCCCCGGCGCGGAGCGCGGCGTGGCCGGGTCAGGCAGCCGCAGCCTCTGGAACGGGCGCAAGCACGGTGCGGAAACCGTCGATGCGGCAGGCGCGCTCTTCCGAACTCGTCTCGAAGCGGGCGGCGGGAGGCCGCTTTCGTCCGCCGCATCCGGCCTGTCGCCGATGCCGCGGTCAGCCGGCCTTCACCGCCCTCGGGTCGTCCACATGCAGGTGCTCGGTCGGCTGCGGGGTCGCGGTCATCACCTTGACCCCGTCTTCCGAGGTGAACCGGTGCCAGCAGCCCTGCGGCACCACCAGGAGAGCGCCTGCGGTGAGCCGGTGCGACTCGATCCTGTCGTCCACGATGATGTCGAAGCGGGTCGAGCCTTCGAGAATCTGGACGATCTCGTCGCCCTTGAGGTGCCGCTCCCATCCGCTGGAGCCGCTGAAATGCGCGGCGAACAGCCCGCCGTCGCGGAAGTCGGCGAGCTTCCGGAAGGAGGCCTGCGCCTCCGCTTCCGTGGTGTGGGCGCCGCGCCCTTCCAGCAGGACCAGGTCGTCAAGGTCGCGGCGGAGGTCGAGCAGTTCGATCATGGACAGTTCCGGTATCGCGCCGTCAGACCGGCGTGTCGCCGCAGATGGTGACGCGGTGCATGATGCGGGTCTCGCCGGGATAGTCGTCGAGCGCGTAATGCTGGGTGCAGCGGTTGTCCCAGAAGGCGACCGACCCCTCCTCCCAGCGGAAGCGGCACTGGAATTCCGGCTTGATGGAATGCTGGCGCAGCCAGTCGAGCAGCGGCTCGCTCTCCGCGTCCGTCAGCCCGTCGAAATGCTGGCAGTGGCCGCCGACATAGAGCGCCTTGCGGCCCGTCTCCGGGTGGGTGCGCACCACCGGGTGCGAGGAGGTGGTCTGCACATTGCCGGGGTCCTTGACCTGCATCGAGGTGCGCCCGGCATACATTTCCTTGCGGGTCTTGCCGCCGGCGCTCTTGAAGCGGTCGCCGACCGAGACGGCGCGCAGACCCGCAAGCGTCTCCTTGAGGCCGTCGGAAAGCATCTCATAGGCGAGATACTGGTTGGTGAACAGCGTGTCGCCGCCCTTGGACGGCACCTGCTTGGCGTAGAGGATGGTGCCCATGGCGGGCTGGGGCGAGAACATCTGGTCCGAATGCCAGGCGCCGCCGAAATTCTTCGTGTCCACCGGCGTCTTCTTGATTTCGAGAAGCTCCGGATAGTCGTCCATGCCCTTCATGAAGGGGTGCAGGTGGATGTCCCCCCAGCGCCGCGCGAAGGCGAGCTGCTGTTCGGGCGTCATGTCCTGCTCGCGGAAGAAGATCACCAGGTTCTCGTGCAGCGCGCGGCGGATTTCCGCAAAGGTCTCGTCATCGACATCCGCCAGATCGACCCCGCCGACCTCGGCGCCGAGCGCACCGGCCACGGGCTTCACCTCGATGCGCTGGAAACCGGTCATATCCCCTCTCCTTCCCATGATGGCGGCGCGAGCCTATATCGATTTCCGCCCGGGGTCCAAGCCCGGCCCGCCGCTGACCCGCCCCGAGGGAGACCGTTCCCCATGCTGACGCCCGAAATGACGGCGCTCATCCGCGACAACACGCTGGCGCTGGCCGCGACGGTGACGCCGGAGGGAGAACCCGCCGTTTCGCCCAAGGCGACGGTGGTGGTGCTGGACCCGGCGCGGCTCGCCTTCTCGGACCTGCGCTCCCCCGGCACGAGGCGCAATCTTGCCGCCAATCCGGCCTGCGAGCTCGCCTTCGTCGATGTGTTCCGGCGCAAGGCGGTGCGCGTGCGCGGCCGGGGCTCCTACCATGCGCGCGGCGCGCCGGAGTTCGACGCCCTCCTGCCCCGCTTCACGGAATGGCCGGACCTGCAGCCCCGCATGCACGGCATCTTCGATATCGCCGTCACCGCGGCCGAGATGGTGGTGTCGCCCGCCTACGACACGGGCGCCGACGAGGCGGAGCTCGCCGCCCACTGGCTCGCCCGCTACCGCAAGCTCATCGAAGGCTGACCGCGGCGAGTGCGACCATCAGCCGTCTGCTTCGATTTCCGCCAGAAGAGCGGCCGCGCGTTCGTCGATAATGCGCTGATAGGCGTTCTTCGCCGGCCGCGCCATGGCCTGCCGGAGCAGCTCCCGGGCGCGGTCCATGTCTCCGCCCAGCATGCGCAGCGCGCGCGCATATTCGTAGAGCGGCGCCTTCACGCCGGGCGCGGCCTCGAGCACGCGGCCGAACAGCTCATGGACCGATTTCTCGCGGGCGCCGTAAGTGATCCTGGCCAGGAAGGAGCCCGCAACCTCCACGACGCGGGCATGCCAGATGGCGAGGCCCGTCATCGCCTTCACGGACGCGGGTTTCAACTCCAGCGCGCGCTTCAGCGAATCGCGGATCTTCGTCGCATAGCCCCGGTCGCCGGCTTCGGAAGTGCTCAGCGTCTGTCCGTGGCGGCCCATGACGCGCGCCGCCGCGATATGCGCATAGGCCCGGTCCGGTGCTGCCTCGACCGCGCGCGCCGCCAGCGCGAGCGCCCTCTCGAACAGTGCAGGCCGGTCCTGCTCCGCCGCGAGGTAGAATGCCTGCAGGGCCAGAGATTCCGCCGCGAAGGCGAGGCCCGCCGGCCCGCCGGTTTCCTCCGCCATGTCGGCGGCTTCGAGGAACCGCCCTTCAGACCATGCCGCCCGCGCGCCATCGAGCGGCCCGGCCGCCGCCGGGAACACCATCAGCGCCGCCAGCAACGCCGCCGCCGTGGCGACGCGAAACCGGGATGAGGGCAACGGACCGATGTGTCGGGCGGGCATGGCGAGGGAAATTATACGACGCGGACGGGCGGGGAGAAGCCAAATTTTCCATCGGGCCGTGCTGCGCCGGGGCGGCCGCAGGCAAGTCCTTCGGCTGGACTTTCGCCCGCCGCGCTATAGGATCGCCGGTGTCATGGATGCCAAGGCTTCGGACATCAGGGCACGGCTGCGCGGGGCCGGACTGCGCCCGACGCGGCAGCGGCTCGGGCTGGCGCGGCTCCTGTTCGCCGGGCCCGACCGCCATGTCCGCGCCGAGGAACTGAGCCGGGAGGCGCGCGAGGCCGGAGTCCGCGTCTCGCTGGCCACGGTCTACAACACGCTGCACCAGTTCGTGGATGCCGGACTGCTGCGCCGGGTGGATGTGGAGCCGGGCCGCGCCTGCTTCGACACCAACCTTTCCCGCCACCACCATTTCTACGACACGGGCACGAACGAGCTGATCGACTTCGACGCGGAAGATGTCGGCATCACCGGCCTGCCGGCAGCGCCCGGCGGCAAGACGGTGGAACGCATCGACCTGGTGGTGCGAATCCGTTAGGCGCGGGTACGCGCACCGCCTGAAATTCCGGAACCTGGAATCGGTCTAAATTGTTGACGGCATGAGCAGCCGGACCCATATTCGGCAAACGTATTTCCGCGCACGGAGGAACCGCACGAAGGCGCCGCTCAGCGCAACCGCGACGGACAGAGCGGGCGAATTCGCAACGCGATTGGAGGAAAGATGAGCACCGCAAGCAAGTGCCCGGTGATGGGCGTCGTTCACCAGGCCACCGGCGAAACCGCAAACCAGCATTGGTGGCCGAACAAGCTCAACCTGCGGGTCCTGCGCCAGAACCATCCCGAAGCCGACCCCAACGACCCGGACTTCAACTACGCGGAGGCGTTCAACAGCCTCGATTTCGACGCGCTCGCGAAGGATGTCGATGCGCTGATGACCGACTCGCAGGACTGGTGGCCGGCGGATTACGGCCATTACGGGCCGCTCTTCATCCGCATGACATGGCACGCGGCGGGCACCTACCGCATCGACGACGGGCGCGGCGGCGGCGGTTGCGGCGACCAGCGCTTCGCACCCCTCAACAGCTGGCCCGACAATGTCAACCTCGACAAGGCGCGCCGGCTGCTCTGGCCGATCAAGCAGAAATACGGCCGGAAGATCTCCTGGGCCGACCTGCTGATCTTCGCCGGGAACCGGGCCCTGGAGACGATGGGCTTCAGGACCTTCGGCTTCGGCGGCGGCCGCCCGGACATCTGGGCGGCCGACGAGGACATCTACTGGGGTCCGGAGCGGGGCTGGCTCGACGACGAGCGCTATAGCGGCGACCGCGAGCTGGCCAATCCGCTCGGCGCCGTCCAGATGGGCCTGATCTACGTCAACCCGGAGGGGCCGAACGGCAATCCCGACCCGATGGCGGCGGCCCGCGACATCCGCGAGACCTTCCGCCGCATGGCGATGAACGACGAGGAAACGGTGGCGCTGATCGCCGGCGGCCATACCTTCGGCAAGGCGCATGGCGCCGCCGAGGAGAAATACAAGGGCCCCGAGCCCGAGGGCGCCGCCGTCGAGCAGCAGGGCTTCGGCTGGACGAGCAGCCACGGCAGCGGCAAGGCCGGCGACCAGATCGGCAGCGGGCTCGAGGGCGCCTGGACCAACGATCCGATCAAGTGGGACAACGGCTATTTCGACAACCTGTTCAACTATGAATGGGAGCTGACGAAGAGCCCTGCCGGCGCAAACCAGTGGACGCCGAAGAACGCCGAGGCGCAGGGGACCGTGCCGGACGCGCACGACCCGGCGACGCGGCACGCGCCGATGATGCTGACCACCGACCTCTCGCTGATTACCGATCCGGCCTACAAGGAGATCTCCAGGCGCTTCCACAAGAACCCGGACGAGTTCGCCGATGCCTTCGCCAGGGCGTGGTTCAAGCTGCTGCATCGCGACATGGGGCCGATTTCCCGCTATCTCGGCCCATGGGTTCCCGAGGAGCAGCTGCCCTTCCAGGATCCGGTGCCGGCGGTCACTCACCACCTGATCGACGGTGCGGACATCGCCGCGCTCAAGGGCAGGATCCTCGGCTCCGGCCTCACCGTTTCGCAGCTGGTCTCGGCCGCCTGGGCGTCGGCCTCGACCTACCGCGACACCGACAAGCGCGGCGGCGCCAACGGGGCGCGTGTCCGCCTCGCGCCGCAGTCGGGATGGGACGTCAATGTGCAGTCCGGCATATCGGCGGTGCTGGAGGCGCTGGAAGGAATCCAGCAGGAGTTCAACAAGGCGCAGGCGAACGGCAAGATGGTCTCGCTCGCCGACGTGATCGTGCTGGGCGGCTGCGCGGCCGTGGAGGCGGCGGCGAAGAAGGCCGGGCGTGACGTGGAGGTCCCCTTCGCACCGGGGCGCACGGACGCGACGGACGAGATGACCGACGCCGAGTCCTTCGCCGTGCTGGAGCCGACCGCCGACGGGTTCCGCAACTACCTGCAGAACGGCCATGCGGTCTCCTCGGAGCACCTGCTGGTGGACAAGGCGTTCATGCTGAACCTGTCCGCACCCGAGATGACGGCGCTTATCGGCGGCATGCGCGCGCTCGGCGCGAATGCCGGACAGTCGGGACGCGGGGTCTTCACCGACCGGCCCGGGACGCTGACCAACGACTTCTTCGTCAACCTGCTCGACATGGGGACCGAATGGACGGCGGTCTCGGACAACGGGGAGGAATTCGAAGGCCGGGACCGCGGGACAGGCGAAGTCAAATGGACCGCCAGCCGCGTGGACCTCGTCTTCGGTTCGAACTCCGAGCTTCGGGCGCTTGCCGAGGTGTACGGCAGCAGCGACGCCGAAGCGAAGTTCGTTCGCGACTTCGCCGCCGCGTGGGGCAAGGTCATGAACCTCGACCGCTTCGATCTCGCCTGATTCCGGCGGGGACATCCGGCCGGCGGGGCCGGCCGGCTGTCCCCCCGCAAACCTTCCGTCCCGGGAAGGTCGGAGCCCATGCGCGAGGGCAGACCCGACGCCCCGCTGCGCCGCCCGCTGGCGTGGGACGCGCCGGAATTCGACGATTCCGAAGCCATGGACGCCGAGCTCCGGCGGGTGTTCGGCATCTGCCATGGCTGTCGGCGCTGTTCCGGCCTTTGCGACTCGTTCCCGAGGCTGTTCGACCTGATCGACAAGGCTCCGTCGAGCGGGCTCGACACGGTGGACTCGGCGGATTTCAAGGCGGTCGCGGACGCCTGCACGCTCTGCGACATGTGCTTCAAGACCGAATGCCCCTATGTGCCACCGCACCCTTTGGAGGTGGATTTCCCCCACCTGATGCTGCGCCACCGGGCGGCGGAGTTCCGGCGCGGTGAGCGGCGTTTCGAGGACCGCGAGGTTGCCGCGACCGACCGCAACGGCCGTTTTGGCGGCATGGCGGCACCGCTCGCCAACTGGGCGCTGGATACGGCGAACGAGCCCGTGCGCACGCTGATCGAGGGTTTGGCGGGCGTCCACCGCGAGGCCGCGCTGCCGCGCTTCCACCATGAGAGCCTCGAGCACCGCGCCATGGCGGGCGCGCCGGCGCTCAACGAGGCCGCCCCGGCCTTCGGGCGCAAGGCCGTGCTCTACGCCACCTGCCTCGGCAACTACAACGAGCCGGAACCGGCCTCGCCGCCCGCGCCGTGCTGGCGCGGAACGGCGTCGAGACGCACATCGTCCATCCCGGCTGCTGCGGCATGCCGCAACTGGATCTGGGCGATATCGAAACGGTGGCCCGGCGGGCCGGGCGGATCGCTGCGGAGTTACTGGGGGTCTCCGACGCCGGCTACGATATCGTGGCGCTGATGCCGTCCTGCGCGCTCATGCTGAAATTCGAATGGCCTCTTCTGCTGCCCGACAATGAGGAGGTGGCGCGGCTGGCGCGCTCGGTGTTCGACCTCGGCGAATATGTGGTGGACATCGCCCGGCGCGAGGGGCTGGCGGAGGGGATGAAGCCGCTTGTTAGCGACGGTTACAGAGCGCGCCTATTCGCTGACATTTTTCGGCCGGTTGCGGTTTTTCAGTTGATCTGTTGGTCATCGGTTTCGATTGGTTCGCCGGCTCGGTCGCGGATGAGCATGTCGTTCCAGTCCCGGTTGTCGAGTGCGGGTCGCAGCCGGACGATTCTGGTGTCGTTGCGGGCGAGGCGCCTTGCGGCGTGATCGCCGTTTGTGGTGGCGTCGTATGCACAGAAGATGAGGCGCGGGTTCCATGCCTCGATCCATTTGGGGACTTTGGTGGCGACGGCGCCGGTGGAGACGGTGGCGCATTCGGTGCGTTTTACCGGGCCGAGGTGGAGGGAGAGGATGGAGAGTGCGTCGAGGGCGTTGCCGTCCAGGATGACGGCGTGTGGCCATTCGGTCTCCCAGGACATCCAGAAGCCGCCGCCCGCGGTCGTTTTGCGGTCAGCGGTGACGGTTTCGATGCCGGTAGCCTCGCCGGCGGCGTTTCGGCGGACGAACACGGGGTTGCCGTGAGGGTCGGCATGGACCAGGCCGAGGTCGCGGCACAGGGTGACGAGCGCGTCCGCGAGGCCGCGCCGCTCGACGAGGTATCGCCGGAGGTTGGGCCAGCGGGGGTCCTTGGCCGGCGCCTGCCGGCGGCCGCCTGGGGGCATTGAGAGGTCGGACAGTTCGGCGAGGAAGTCGATGGCGTCCGGCGGGGTGCATCCGAGCGCATGGACCGCCAGTTCGATAGCCCCGGCTCCCTCCTCTGCGCGCAGATGGTCGTAGAACATGAAGCGGTTGATGGAGAGGACCGATCCTGGCCGTCTCCAGCGCACGGCATTGTCGGGATCGCTGCGGTAGCCGAGGGCTCGGGCGACGGGTTCGAGGGGATAGCCCCGCAGGCTCTCGGCCCGCACCCGCCGCTCGCGGGGGCGGGAGGGATGCATGGCTATGGCGACGGGACCGGGTTCGCCTTTCCAGTGCTTTGCCCGGCTTTCGGTCCGCGCCGGCGGCGGCGTTCGGCGCTGCGCTGCTTCTGACGTTCCTCGGCTTCCTTGCGGCGCCAGGAGTCGCCGTCGATGGCGACGATCTCGGCGTTGTGGACGAGCCGGTCGACGAGGGCGACCAGGCAGGCGGCGTTTGGGAAGGCCTCGCTCCACTCGGCGAAGGGGCGGTTCGTGGTGATTATGGTTGAGTTCTGCTGGCTGCGGCTTGAGACGATGTTGAACAGCAGGTCGGCGTGGCGGTTGGAGTAGGAGAGATATCCGACTTCGTCGATGACCAGCAGGTGCTGTCGGGCGTAGAAGCGCAGCCTGCGCTGGAGCAGGGTGTCGGAGTCGATGGCGGCGAGTTCGCCGAGCAGGCTGGCGGCGGTTGCGAAGCGCACGATGTGGCCTTCGAGGACGGCGCGGTGGGCGATATTGGCGGCGATGGTGGACTTTCCGACGCCGTTGGGTCCGACCAGTACGAGGTTTGCGGCCTCCTTGAGGAAGTCGAGGGTCATGAGGTCCTCGACGGCCATGCGGTCGCAGCGCCTTGGCCAGTCCCAGTCGAAGTCTGCGAGCGGCTTGAACTGTCCGAGGCGGGCGTCGGCGAGGCGGCGTTTGAGGCTTCGGGCGCGCTTCTCATCTTCTTCCCACGCGATCAGGGAGGCGAGCCAGTCGCGCTCCGCGACTTCGCCCCAATGGGCGAGGAGGCCGTGCAGGCCCAGCGCGCGGGCGCGGTTCATGAGGGTGTCGGTCATTCTTCGCTGTCCTTTTCATGGTAGCCGGCCAGCCCGTCGTATCCGCCGAGATCGTGATCGCGCACGGCGATGTCGCGCACGCGCGGGTCCCTGGGCAGGTCGATGGGGATCGGCGGCGGCCTGTCCTGCAGTTCGCGCCGCCGTGTGAGGCTGAGGCGCACGGCATTGGGATGGGGGACGCCGCGTTCGAGGGCCTCGTCGATGGCGGCTTCGAGCTCGGCGGCGCCGTATTGGTCGAGCAGGCGCAGCAGGGCGGCGACGGTGGCGCCGATATAAGCGCCGCGGGGGGCGGCCTCGGCGATCAGGCGCTCGCTGTTGGGCGCGGCCTGGAGCAGCCGGCTCTGCCCGCGCAGGCTGCGGGCGTGACGCTTGCGCCTGACCAGCTCCTCAATGTGTTCGGGGTTCTCGATGCGGGCCGCCTTGTCGAAGCTGCGCGGATGGCGGGCGATGACCTCCATGCCGTCGAGGATGCGCACCTCTTCCAGCGTCGCGGCCACGGTGAGGGTGCGCCGGACATGGGTATGCGGGACGCTGTAGTCATTGAGGTCGAACCTGGCATAGGGGGTCTTGGCGATCCTGACCTCGACCCTCTCGTCGACGGGGGGACGGTCGTCGGGCAGCGCCATCAGGGAGCCGCGCTCGCGCTCGAAGGCCTCGCTCACGGTGAGGGAGCGGTCGTCCGGCCAGGGGCGGTCGGCGGCGACGCCCTCGCACCACTCCCGGGCCTGGGCGTTGAGATCGTCGAGGTCACGCCAGGCGCGGGCGGCGAAGAAGCTGTCGCGCACATAGCGTATGGCCCGCTCGACGCGGCCCTTCTCGTTGCCTCGGGCGACCGCGACCGGCTTCGGCAGGAAGCGGTAGGCGCCTGCGAAGTCGAGAAGCCGGGGATTGAAGCGGATGGCGTCGCCGCGCCGCTCCAGCACGACGCTCTTCAGATTGTCGTACCAGAGCTCGCGGGGCACGCCCTGCCAAGCCTCGAAGGCCTCGACATGGCCGCGCAGGAAGTTGTCCATCCCGGCGTTGAGGTAGAAGCGCAGGAAGAGGCGGCGCGAGTGGCCGAGCACCATCACGAAGGCCATCAGCGGGCGCTCCGCACGCCCGATCCTCACCTTGCCGAAGTGGGCCCAGTCGACCTGGGCCTGCTCGCCGGGCAGGGCCTTGAGGCGCAGATAGGCCTCGGCCACCGGCCGCGGACGCCCGGGCGCGATCATGCGCCGGAAGTGGCTCTCGCACCCCCGGTAACCGCGCTCGACCGCCATCCGGTAGAGCCGGCTGGAGGGCAACTTCGGCCAGACCGCCAGGGTCTGGCGGACGAAGGGCAGGAACGGATCGATCATCGAAGATCTGCGCCGCTTCTCAGGCGTGGGCGCCCCGGCGGCCGCCACCGCGCGCTCGACCGTGCCGTGGTGGACGCCGAGCTGGCGCGCGATCGTGCCGATCCGCCACTTCTCGGCAAAATACAGCCGCAGGATCTCGGCCCGGGTCTGCTGGTCGATCGCCATCTCACTCCCTTCGCGCCGGGCGCAGGCCCGGATAGACCGCCCGGGCGCAGAACCGCCCGCAGTGATCGCAGCGGAACACTCCGGCGGGACGGTCGGGTCCGAAGGGCCTCCTTCCCGAGCGCCCCGCCGGCATGCCCGCCACAACAGGACGGCGCGGTGAACGGGTCAAAGGGTGATGCGTCACTTTCTGCGCACGGCGCCCCTCCTCAGGCGCACGGACGCGACGGCGCTCGCGGTAGCGCCGCTGGCGTTCGGCATGCTTGTGACGGCCCCGCCGGCTGTTCTGGTAGCGACGCCCGGCAAGGCGCAGCGAGCGCCGCCGCGCCCGGCCGCTGCACGGACGCGAGCAGTAGATGTTGCCGTGGTCGCACCGCCGGCACAGCACAACCTGGCGATGGCACGAAGCGCAGGTGAACAGGCGGGCGGCGTTCCTCATCGCAAAGACCGATGAGAACGGGGTGGACCCACGCCCGAACGCCTACGATACTGCGCATACGGGCCGTGCCTTGCATGGCTCGGGGGGTGCGGCGCCGGTCGTTGCCACCTAGCAAACGGGGCCGGCGCCGCATCGTTCTCAGCAGCCCCAGTCTACCCCCTCGCGCAGCCCGGCGACCCCCGCCGACAGCGCCAGGACACCCTCCCCTCGGCAGGCGAAAATATCAACGCGACGGGGGCCGGCGACTCCAGTCGGGCTACGCCCTCCTTCCGTCCCAGGCCCCCGTCACAAACACCGCCGCACCACAATCACTGCGATCATCACGCCCCGCAAAAACGCGCAACGCCAGCAAATAAGCGCCTTTTACGACCGTCACCTACACCCGGGCGGCTATCGCCGCGTGCTGGACTATGTGCGTGCGACGCGGCCGCGCGAGCCGGTCGAGGCGGTGGTGCGGTTCGAGACGCCGGCGGGTCGCCAGGGCCAGGTGGACTTCGGGACGTTCCGGCTTCCCTGGGGCCGGCGTCATGCCCTGGTGGTGGTGCTGGGCTACTCCCGGCTTCTGTGGCTGCGGTTCTTCCCCCGGCAGACGATGGCAGTGCTGATGGAGGGACTGGAGAGCGCCTTCGGTCGGTTCGGCGGGGTTCCGGAGGAGCTGCTGTTCGACCAGATGCGCGCGGTGGTGCTGTCCGACGACCGCACCGGCGCCGGCGGCCTGGTGCTCAACGCGGAGTTCCTGCGCTTCGCCACGCACTGGGGGTTCATGCCCCGCTCGTGCCGCCCCTGTCGGGCCCGGACGAAGGGCAAGGTGGAGCGTCCGATCCGCTACATCCGCGAGAGCTTCTTCTACGGACGCAGCTTCGCGAACGACGACGATCTCAACCAACAGGCCGCGGGCTGGCTGGAGGGTACGGCCAACGTTCGCCGGCACGCCACGACCGGGGAACGCCCCGTCGACCGCTTCGAGCGCGACGAACGGGCGGCGCTTCGCCCCCTGGCCATCTCTCCCTACCGGCGTCTCGGCCTCCGCCAGGCTCCGGAGCCCGCACGACGGCGCTTTCCGACAAGTGTGGAGGTCGAACGGCGCCCGCTCAGCGTCTATGCGGAGGCGCTGCAATGAAGCCCCCGGCGCCGAGCCGGCGCGACAGGCTGCGGGCGATGCTGGCCGACCTGAAGATGCCCGGCGCGCTGGAGGCCGTCGACGGCATCCTGTCCGAAGCCGACGGCGGCTCGATCACCGCGGCCGAGGCCATCCAGCAGTTGCTGAACGCCCAGATCGTGCTCCGCAACAACCGCAGGCTCCAGACCGCCATGCGCTCGTCCAGGCTGCCCGCGGTGAAGACGCTCGACCAGTTCGACTTCGCCTTCCAGCCCAGCATCAAGCGCGAGCAGATCGAGAGCCTGCACGAGCTCGGCTTCGTCGACCGCCGCGAGAACGTGATCCTGCTTGGTCCGCCCGGGGTCGGCAAAACGCATCTGGCCATAAGCCTCGCGATCGCCGCGGCCGAAGCTGGACGGCGCGTCTACTACGGCACGCTCGCAGGGCTGATCGACTCCCTCACCGAGGCCAAGGCCGCCGGCAACCTGTCCCACCGGCTGCGCGTGCTCACACACCCGGCGCTGCTGGTGGTCGACGAGATCGGCTACCTGCCCGTCAACCAGGACGGCGCCGTGCTCTTCTTCCAGCTCATCAACGCCAGGCACGAGAAGGCATCGACCGTGCTGACCTCGAACAAGGGCTTCGAGGACTGGGGCGGCGTGCTCGGCGACGAGGTCATGGCGGCGGCTCTCATCGACCGCCTGGTCCACCACTGCCACATCGTCAACATCCGGGGGAACTCCTACCGGATGCGCGATCATCAGAACCTGCTGCAGTCCGGCTCGGACCGGCGACGCAAGAGGGCCGCCGCGTGATCCCCGCCCGGAGCAAAAACGGCAACGGTGACCGCCGCCCGCTATGGATAACCGGGTTGTCGCCGCCAGACTCGCGGCGGTCGCTGCGCCAACCCGGTTACCCAAAGCTCCATCGAGGCCCACCCCCCAAGCACCGTGCCGGGCGAAAGGGATCAAAGACAAAAGTGAGCAATTTTCACTTGCCAAAAATGCGCAATTTTCGGCTGCCATTGACAGCCCTGGCCCGCATCCTTCCAGCCGTCCCGCGCCATCAGCCGCCCGGCAAGCCGGCGCGCCCCCTTCGTCAGGCGCAGCTTGAACAGATAGTCCGGACCCGCAGCCTCGCACGACGCCATGTTGGCCTCGCTGCCCCAGTCCTTGTCGCCCCGCACCAGACGCGGCCAGCGATCCCGCCCAAGACGGTCGAGCAACGCCCACAAGGACGGCGCCGCGCGCCTCGAATGGTGATGGTTGCCCGGCGCCACCTCGACATCCAGAACAAGCCGCGTCCCCGCCATCAGGAACGCATGGCAGGCATGCGAGGGGCGGCCCGGCTTCTTCGGGTTGTAGCTCACAACCGCTCCCTCCTGACGACCGTAAAGCGCCTTGATCGTCGTGTCGCAGTCCAGAACCCACGGCTCCCTCAGCAGCGGACGGACCACCTCGTCCAGATGGCCCTGAAGCCACGATGTGCCGACATCCGCACCGATCCGCTCCAGACCGCGCCGCACCGAATCCTCGCTCGCAACCTTGTCCATACCCAGCAGCGCAGGGTTCACCCCGTCGCCGCGCAGCGACGTGATGTGCGCATAGCGGGACTGCCCCGCCAGAACCGACAGAAGAACCGTCCCCGGGACATCCCGCTTCGACGGCGCGTTCGGGCTCGTGTACCGCAGCGGGCAGTCCGCAACCAAAGCGTCAAAGCGACCGCTCACCTTCAGCTATTCCGCGAAAAACGCCAGATGGCCCAGCGGCGTCACCGCCGCATCAGGGTCCCATTCCACATGAACCGCGCCGCCGAAGGTGTCCACCTTCACGAACGCTCGGGCGACATCCCGCACAGCGCCAGGATAATCACCCACAGGGTGAGCCTCTTCGGCCCCTGAAAAGACGCTCATACCCGAAGACTACAAGGGATTCGGCAAGGCCACGCCATACTCAACTGCCGGATTTAGGTTCAAAAAAACTTCCCCGACCGCCTGAAGGAGATCCGCGCTGCACTCGGCGACGGCGTCGAGGTCGAAGTCTGGTGGCAGGACGAGGCGCGCGTCGGGCAGAAGAACAAGATCACCCGGCGATGGGCTAAACGCGGCACCCGACCGTCAGCGCCCAAGGACCAGAGAACCATCTCGGCCTACATCTTCGGCGCCATATGCCCGCAGAAGGGCAAGGCCGCCGGCCTCGTCATGCCCCACGCCAACACGGAGGCACTCAACGCCCACCTCGCCGAGGTCGCCCTCACCGTTGAACCCGGAGCCCATGCCCTCGTCATGCTCGACCGGGCCGGATGGCACACATCCCCGGCCCTCAAAGTCCCCGACAACATAACCCTGATGCCGCTCCCGCCCCGGTCCCCCGAGCTCAATCCCGTCGAGAATGTCTGGCAGTTCATGCGCGAAAATTGGCTCTCGAACCGCGTCTTCCAGAACTACGACGACATACTCGATCACTGCTGCCAGGCCTGGAACAATCTCGTCTCACAACCAGAACGCATCGCCTCCATCGGAACCCGAAAATGGGCCAATGGGTTCTGAACTATGCCCGCTGGTATCAGCCGGTATCGAGGTATGGCGCCGGGCCGACCAGGGAGCGCATGCGTGCGACGCGTCCGGCGCGGGCCTGTGCAAGCGCCATGGCCATCATGACCGCCAGGGCCAGCCCGATGCGGGTCTTCATCTTCGCGCGTCCGCGGATGTAATGGGTCTCGAAGTTGAAGCTGCGGTCGAGGCGGGCGTTGATCCGCTCCATGGCGGTGCGCCGGTTGTATCCGCGCCGCCATGACGGGCTGCCCCAGGGCGTGGGCGTGAAGATACGCCGGTCATGGCTGTCGAGGTCGACGCGCAGGATGCGGCCGTATTCGCCGGACTTCACCCCACCCGCCCGATGGCAGGCCCGGCGTCCCTTGCACTCGAAGCCGAAGGCGGCTGCGGGGCAGCGGTATTTGAGCGTGCCGCAGACGCCGCGCCCGACCTCGAACCCCTGGAAGGCCATGGCGCGGACCTCGCCGGTCTGCGGGCACACGCAGGACACCCGGCCGCGTTCGTCATGAACGATGACGTCGGCGCGCCCGGGGAACAGCGGTCGCGTGATCGGCCGGGCCGGGTCATGGCCCGGCTCCTTCTTCTCGACCCGCCACATCAGGCGCGTGTCGATCAGCGGGCGGATATGCCACCTGTCCCACAGCCGCGCCTTCAGGCGGGCGTTGTCGAGACCGCGGTCGGCGCTGAAGGTGGCGCAGCGCCCGGCCATCTCCGGCGCCTCGGCGAACAACTCCTCCAGCATCCCGGACAGCACCCCGGGTTCCGATGCCGACGCCCGCGTCACCTCGAAGGCCACAGGAACCTCGTGGTCCGTGTCGGCGATCAGGTGCAGCCCGTAGCCGAACCACGACTTCACCTTCTTCCACACCGCGCCCGCACCGGTGGGTGCTAACTACCTGACATAGCATCGTTTTTTCTCCCGAAATGTAGCGGTCGGGCAAGCGGGTCGCAAGGGCCCGTTCCCCGGCTGCAACCGGAGCCGGGAGAAACGCAATGGCGAAGACTACCCTCACCGAGGTCCGCGTGAAGGCGCTCAAGCCCCGCAGGTCCGTCCGCGAGGTCCGCGACGGCAGGCTCAGGGGGTTCGGCGTCCGGGTGTCGCCCTTGGGCCGCAAGCAGTTCTTCATCCACTGCCAGCATCGCGGCGTGCGCATCTGGAAGATCGTCGGCGACGCCGGGTCCATGAGCATCGGCGAGGCGCGGGCCGTGGCTGCGGACATGCTTGCCGCCATCAGGCGCGGCGGGGAAGCGCCGCCTGCGCTGGACGAGACGGTCTTCGAGGCCGTCGCCGGGACGGTCTTCCGGCGGTATGAGCGCCTCTGGAAGGCCGGAACGCTCGCTGTCAACCGCAGCTATCTTCGCTGCCAGATCCTGCCGCATTTCGCGGGACGGCAAGTCGCGGACATCGACCGGCAGGAGGTAAGGAACTGGTTCGCCCGCCTGCGCGCGACGCCGGTGGCGGCGGACCGGTCGATGCCGGTGCTGTCCGTCATCATGAGGGAGGCGGAGGCCATGGGCCTGCGCCCGGAGGGTTCCAACCCCTGCCGGGGCATCAGGCGCTACCGCCGCAAGGGCCGCGAGCGGTTCCTCCCGGACGAGGAAATCCGCCGCCTGTCCGCGAGGCTCAAGGCGCATGAGGCCCGCTGGCCGCAGCATGTTGCCGCCATCCGCCTGCTGCTGCTGACCGGCTGCCGCAAGGGCGAGATCCTCACCCTGCAATGGTCCGATTACCGCGAAGGCCGCCTGTTTCTCCGCGATTCCAAGACGGGGCCGAGAACCGTCTGGCTGTCGGAGCCGGCCCGGACGGTGCTTGATCGTCTCGAGCGTAAGGGGCGATGGATATTCCCCGCATCTCGGGGCGACCGGCCCCGGAGCGGGTGCTGGCTGGACCACTTCTGGCGCAGGGTCCGCGCCGAGGCGCACCTGGAGGACGCCCGCCTTCACGACCTGCGTCATACGCATGCGAGCCTTGCCCTCAGGCAGGGCGAGACGGTGCTCGCCATCGGCCGGCTGCTGGGCCACCGCAGGCCGGAAACCACGCTGAAATACACCCATGTCGCCGACGCCATGGTGCAGGACGCAGCCGAGACCGTCGGCGCCGCGCTGGAGGCAGGCTGATGGCGGGCCGGGAACGGATGAAACTCACCGACGCCGCCGTCGCCCGTTTCCGCCCCCGCGAGCGGGAATATACGGTCTGGGACACGCGCATCGCCGGCCTTGGCGTCCGGGTGCGGCCCACCGGCGGGCGCAGCTGGGTGCTGCTGCTCGACAGCGGCGGGCGCACGAAGCGCGTCTCGCTCGGCCCGGTTGGCGTGAAGAGCGCCGCCGAAGCCCGCCGGGAGGCTCTCGAGCGCCAGGCGGCCCCGCAGCCGGAGGAGACAGCCGCGCCGCCCGGCGCGGCCCCGCTGTTCCGGGATTTCGTCGCGGGTTCGTGGAAGCAGGCACACTTCGACCGCTACAAGCCGTCGGGCCAGCAAACCGCGTCCGGGATACTCCGGCGACAATTGCTTCCCGCATTCGGCTCGAAGCCGCTCGACCGCATTGCGCCGGGCCATGTCCGGCAGTGGTTCGACCGCTACAGCCGGACCGCACCCGGCGGCGCCAACCGCGCTTTCACCCTCCTTCACCAGATCATGAACTTCGCCCTCGCCTGCGGTCATGTCGAGGTCAATCCGGCCAGGCACATGAGAAGGAACCGCCGCCCGGCACTCACACGGTTCCTGTCCCGGGAGGAACTCGCACGCCTCCATGCCGCCCTGGACGCGCAGACCCGGCAGGGTGCGCGGCGGCAGGCCGACATTATCCGCCTCCTGCTGCTGACCGGCTGCCGCAGAAGCGAGATCACGGGCCTCGGCTGGTCGGAAGTCCGCGAGGACGGGCTGGCGCTCACCGATGCCAAGACCGGACCGAGAACGGTTCCACTCAACAGACAGGCCCGCGCTATCCTCTACCGGCAGACGCGCACGGGCAGCGCGTTCGTGTTTCCCTCGCCGCGCGACCCCGCCCGCCCGCGCAGCCCGGACCTGCCGCTCTGGTACCGCGTCAGACGCGAAGCCGGGATCGGGGATGTCCGCCTCCACGACCTGCGCCATACCATGGCCAGTCATGCGGTGATGAACGGCGTGCCCGTCCCGGTCGTCTCCCGCCTGCTCGGACATTCCGATGTGCGCATGACGCTGCGCTACGCCCATATCGCCGACCGCGACATCGAAGCCGCCGCGGAACGCGTCGGGCAGGCCATGAACGCCGTGCTGGAGACCTGACGCGCCACTACCGGGCGTTCTCCTGCCATCGCAGCGCGCCGTGCAACACGAGGCTGTCTCGGGAGCCGGACCCGGCCGGTGCGCGCCCTCAAGGCCGAGGGAGAGCCCCGCGCCCAGGTGGTGCGAATGGCGCGCAACGGCGCTCTCGATGTAGCAGTCCAGCAGACTCAATTCCTGTTGAAGCCGAATTCCCCGCGCGATTGCAAAACCCGCCTGACTTCGACGGTTGAGCCGGATTTCGGCTGATGTTGCGTCTGGAGTTTTCAGCGAAGCCAATGACTTGGCAGTTGCGTTGCAGTTGCGTTGGATTGTAGTGCCTAGTGATTATATTTGATTTCGGATATCTTCGCCGCGGGCTATACTCCGGCCCATGTTCGTTCGCATCAAGTCCACGCCCAACAGCCCGCGCCGCTCGGTCCAGCTGGTCGAGGCGGTGCGCGACGGCGGCAAGGTGCGCCAGCGCATCGTGCGCCACATCGGCGTGGCCATGGACGAGGACGAGCTCGAGCGCCTGAGGCAGCTCGGCGCGTATGTCAAGGCGAAGCTGGAGGACGAGCGCCAGCCCTTGCTGTTTGCGCCCGAGAAGATCGCCGGGCAGGTGATCCGCGTCGGTCGCCGGGGCGACGGCAAGCAGGAACTCCCGGTCGACCTCAAGCAGATCGAGGAGGAGCAGCGCCTGGTCACCGGCGTGCACGAGGTCTACGGCGAGATGTACCGCCTGCTGGGCCTGGACACGCTGCTGCCGCGTTCGCGCTACCGCGCCTCGCACGACGCGCTGTTCCACCTGGTGATGGCGCGGATCGCCAACCCCGACAGCAAGCGGGGCAGCGTGCGCCGGCTCGAGGAGGACTTCGGCGTGAGCCTGCCGCTCGAGAAGGTCTACCGGATGATGGACCAGCTCGACGCGCCCGTGATCGAGCGTCTGCGCACGCGGGTCGGCGAGGCGAGCCGGTCGCTGCTGCCGGAGCCGGTCGCGATCCTCTTCTTCGACTGCACCACGCTCTCCTTCGAGAGCGCGGTTGAGGACGAACTTCGCCAGCACGGCTTCAGCAAGGACGGCAAGCACAAGGACACGCAGATCCTGCTGGCGCTGATGGTGACGCGCGAAGGCCTGCCGATCGGCTACGAGGTCTTCCCCGGCGCCACCTACGAGGGGCACAGCCTGGTCCCGGTCCTGCGGGACATGCAGCGCCGCCACCAGGTGGAGCGCATGGTGTGCGTGGCCGATCGGGGCATGCTGAGCGCCGACAACCTCGACGCCATGGACAGGATCGGCGGCGCGTATGTCGTCGGCGCGCGGCTGCGCAAGCTGCCGCTCGCCCTGCGCAAGCAGCTTCTCGACCCGGACGCCTATGCCCCGCTGGAGGGCCCGGAGAACCGCCGGGTCGGCGAATGGGAATACAAGGGCCGACGCCTGATCGTCGTCTTCTGCCCCAAGCGCGCGCGCAAGGACGCGCACGAGCGCCGCAAGCAGGTGCAGCGCCTGCTCGGCAGGCTGACCCGCAGCAACAATCCCAAGGAGCTGCTCTCCAACCATGGAATGAAGCGCTTCATCGCCGTCGAGGGCGACGCCCGGCTCACGGTGAACCCGGAGAAGATCGCCGAGGCCGAGCAATGGGACGGGCTCGCCGGCGTCATCACCAATCTGCGCGACGCCAGCGTCACCGAAGTGATGTCCCACTACCACGGGCTCTGGCAGGTCGAGGAAAGCTTCCGCATCACCAGGCACGACCTCCGGGTGCGGCCCATATGGCACTGGAACCCGGACCGCATCCGCGCCCACATCGCCATCGCCTTCATGGCCTTCGCCTGTGTCCGCCACCTCGCATACCGCGTCGCCATCCAGAAGCAGAGGATGTCCCCGGAGGTCATCCGCTCCGCCCTCGTCCACCGCCAATGCTCCGTGCTGCGCTGCCGGCAATCGGGAAACCGCTACGTCATCCCCTCGAAGCCCACACCCGCGGCGGAACAGATCTACGCCACCTTGGGGTTGCCCCTGACAATCACCCCGTACCTGCTCGCCTGACCCACAGCCACGCCCGGCCAGAACTCGAAGAAATGCCGAATGTAGTGCCTGGCCGGAAATGAGAACCGGACAATATCAACTACTTACCCGAATCAACCGTCGAAGTCAGGAGCGATATCGAGAGGACGGTCGCCGCGGTCACCGCGCGCGGATGCTTCCGCGCCGAATGGAGCGACGAGACCCGCCGCGCACGTATCCTGAACCCGCCGAAGCCGGTTCAGACGCCCCGGCAGGTGCAAGAAACGACCCAGGAGCAGCGCGTCGACCGCTCCGAAGGCGGCGGGCTCAGCGCGGGCTGATCGGTAGCGATACAAGCTACTGCGGAGCTGGTGCATAGCTGGACAGGGCAGGCAAATCGCCCGAATGCAACGTCCAACGTCTTCATGAATTGGCCATGGAAGATTCCCAGTCGTTCTCCTGAGAGGCGGATGCCCGCTTCATCCCAAATGCCACCGGGATATCAGGGCAAGAGAAATCCCGAGCCTCCCGGGGCTCCGGTCCGACAAGCCGCCCCGAACGGCGCACCTCTCTCATTGCTTGGCACGCCGTTGCAAATTGACTTCAGGGCGGTCCGTTTGCGACCGTGCGGACAGTAGAACGCCGCCCGGGTTCTCCCGTGCCGCCGTCATGCTCTCAACCTCAGAACTGGCCATGGAACGAGGCCTCTGGCCGGGCGACGAGACTTTCCGTCTCATTTCGGAACAATAGGGGCAGGGCATGGCCAACGCAGGGCGGGAAGCGCCTGATCGCCCCTGCGCTCACCCGAAATTTCCCGAAATCCGATATTCGCAGGAGCAGGAAAGGTTTCGGGCCTCCCAGGACCATGGCCCGACAGGCGTCACCGACAGCGCGCCTCTCCCAAGTTGGGCGAAGCTCTCCATTCCAGCCGTCGGGGCCCTCAGAAATCATTCACGACAATGATCGCGCCGCGTATCGGGAAAGGTGCTGGCGACGGTCAAGACGTATGCACATTCGTTGATGTCCGCCGGGCCGCCAGCCGTTCGGCGCAGGCCTCCATCGACACGCGCCCCGTCCTGATCCCGTCTACCCGGCGCCGCCAGCGTTCGGGGATTGCCGCGAGGCCGAACCGCGCCCCGAGCACCGCGCCGACAATGGCGCCGTTGGTGTCCGTATCGCCACCCGCCTCGACGGCCTTGCGCAAACCGGACTCGAAGTCTTCCGCCTGCCAGTACGAGAGCAGCGCCGCCTGGAGGGACAGAAGCGTGAAGCCCATGTCGTCGCCGTCGAACCCCAGATCGTCCATCGTGGACCGCGACGCCAGGGTCACCGCTTCCGATACCGATGACGGAATTTCGGCGCGGTAGCCGTAATCGCGGAGCGCAGGCAGGGATGCCGCCATACCGTCCCGCGCCGACCGCAACAGGGCTTCCGCAGACAGTGTTTCGCCATGCAGCGCGGCGGCGCAGGCCAGGTTCGCAAGCGCGCAGGACCAGCCACAGCGCCAGTCCCAGTGCGTTGGCACGGCCGAGAGCACGCTCTCCCGCACCAGCCGATGCGGATCGTCATGCCACCGGATCGCGAGCGGCGCACACCGCATCAGCGCGCCGTTGCCGGCCCGGCCTCCTTCCCACGCCTGCCGCGACGCCTCGACGATCGGAACACCTTCCGGCGTCCGTGCGGTCCCTGTATCGCGGTTGCGGGCAAGCCGCCGGGGATAGCTGCCGCCGTACAATGCCAGCACGTCCCCGGTCAGGCCGCCCATGCCCGCGCCGTTCGTTTCGGCCCACGCCCAGAAGCGCCTGCCCAGGTCGTCTACATCCAGTCCCCCGTCGGCCGTTGCCGCGTCGGCGATTTCGATGGCCTGCGCCAGATCGTCGTCGTCGGGATATCCCGGTTTCGCGGCGATCTCCCGAACACCTGCCGGGTACTCCCGGGCGATGCGCTGCCGCGGCCACCCTTCCATTGCGATTCCCAGCAGGTTTCCCACCGCGATCCCGGCCATCAGCCCTCGCGCGCGATTCGTGTCAACCATGACAGCAACCATGACAGTTCCTTCCCTTTCGACCATGATCGGTTTGTTCTTTGCGAGCGTCCCGCGAGAAGGCCGCATGGACCACCGCACCGTACAGCGCCAGCACCTGCCCGGCCAGCCTGCCGGCGTGGATGCGATATTCGACGCCAAGGCCCACGCCCGGCATTTCCCGCGCAGGTGCCCGTCCGAAACGCCGGATGAGCGACAGGACACGGTCCAGGGACGGCCGCCCTCCCACCAGCGCCGGTTCGACATAATGCGAGCGCACCAGCCGCCCCCAGTGGGCCGAGAGCAGGTGCGGCGCGCCGAACAGGTCCATCCCCGTCACCCGGCCGCCGTGGGCAACGACGATTCCGCACTGGCCCGGCAGCGGACCGCCTGCGACGAGTTCCTCGACGGCTTCCGCGCGAGACGATTCCCGCCGGTATGCCTGCTTCAGGTCCGATGCCGCCACCGTGTTTGATACGACACCTTCCTCCTCCAGCATCGCATCGACTTCCTGCCAGACGCCGCCCTGGTCGCCCTCGCGCGAACCGTCCCGCCGCAGGGACCGGACGACACCCGCGTGCTGTGCCGCCCGAATGCGGGGCGGCGCAAACTCCTCGGCGCGCCGCCATGCCTGGCGGCGTCCCCAGCGTCCCTGCTCCACGCACGATACCGGGATTTCCACTTTCGACATGGCGGCCACCAGCACGGTGGCGTTGACCGCGCGGTTCTGCAGGCCGCCCAGAAAGTGCTCCCCCTCGACGACCAGCGCCGGCTTGTCAGTGGGATTGGTCGCCCGCAACGCTTCCACCGACGCGGTGTCGAGTTCGTCCACCAGCAGCCCGGAGGATTCGCCGGTGGCGATCGCCGGCAGCCGGTTGCCCGGCGCGTAGACCGGGAAGAACGATATGCCGAGCCGCGTGATCGGCGCGCCCACGGCGGCGGCGTCCAGGTTCAGGACTGTCATGCATGTCTCCATCACAGGCTCGCCAGAACGACGTAGAGGAGGAACGCTCCGGAGAGCGCAAAGGAAAGGAAGTTGAGAACGAGCACGATTTCATTCATCGAAGCCGGGCCACCGCTTTTAATTGTTGTTCAGACAATATATGGTGCTTGATATTGTCAAATCAACAATTTATTTTGGAGAGATGGTTTCCGAAGCTTCATCCCGATACGACGCAAGGTCATTCCCGCCGTTCGCTGTCACGGCGGACATCGCGTTGTTCACCGTCAGGGACGACGCGCTCCAGGTGCTGCTGATCGAGCGGGGCGGAGAGCCCTATTCCGGGGCCTGGGCCTTGCCCGGCGGCTTCGTGCGCCCGGACGAGGATCTGGAGGAAGCCGCCGCCCGGGAACTTGCGGAGGAGACCGGACTCATCGAAGGAGCCTGGCGCCTGGAGCAGCTGGCCGCCTACGGCGCCCCGGACCGGGACCCGCGCATGCGGGTCGTTACCGTCGCCTATTGGGCGGTTTGCGCCCGCCTGCCGGCCCCGCGCGGTGGCGGGGACGCTGCTGCGGCCCGTCTTGTGCCTGTGGAGCGCATCGAGAGCGGTGCCATCCGCCTCGCCTTCGACCATGAGCGGATTGTCAGGGATGCCCTGGGGCGGATTCGTTCCGGGCTGGAGCACACGGCGCTTGCCGCAGGGTTCTGTCCGCCGGAGTTTACGATCCGGCAACTCAGACGGGTTTATGAGGTCGTCTGGAACGCTTCGCTCGATCCCGGCAATTTCCAGCGCCATGTGCGCGAGAGCGGGGCCTTCGAGCAACGAGCCCCGCAGCCCCCGCCGAAGGCCGGGCAAGGCGCGCGGCCGGAGCGCGGCCGGCCCGCATCGCTGTGGGCGGCGAGACGGACGCAAACCGGGCGCCCGGCGATGGCGGCCCGAACGCTCGCGAGGCCGGGACATTCGTCGCAGGCCGGCGCTTCGCTTTCAGCCGGAACCCAACGATAAGCGGTCCTGCCCCTTACCGGAAGCGACCCCGACAGAAGCGGCGCCGCTGCGGAGGCCGGCGCCGATGAGTGAGCGCTCTGGCTGGCCGAAAACGCCGGCGCTTCCGAAACAACCCGATCGAGCAGCATCGGCACGCCGCAGGGACAATACTGCCGCTCAGCCCAACAGCGGCGTCCCGTTCTCCATCCATTTGCGGAACTGCCGTTCGATCTCCGGGGCGTGGTCGGCGCCGAACGTCTCCGCCAGCAGCGGCCCGAGTTCGTCCTCCCGGCCCTGCCGGACCATGTCGCGCAGCACCGTCATGAGCAGCAGCTCCACCGATTGCCGGAGCCGTTCGATGGAACTCCCGCCCGGGCCCGCCGCCGCCAGGGTGCTGTCCGCCATGCGCGCGACCCGGTCGAACAGAAGCCGCTGCTCCGCCCCGGACAGGACGAGCGAAGGACCGGACAACGCCTCCGGGTCGAGCTCGACGCTCAGCCCGGCGGAAATCATGTGCCCGTTGATCGAAATGCCCCGCCGGTCCGCGATCTCCCGGCTTCGCTCCCAGTCCAGGTCGGAGCACGAGATGGTCAGCCGCACCCGCGCGCCGGAACCGCGCGCCGTCATCGATCCGCCCATCCCGAAGGGCGCTCCCGAAGCGCGCGCTGGATGAACGCGATCGCGCCGAACAGCGACAGGTCCGTGCCGGGAAGCGCCTCGTGCAAGGCACGATGGACGGCGTCCATCCGCGCCACCCGCTCATGCAATGTCCGCTGTTCCTCCTCCGAGAGCACGAGCCGGGGCTCCTCGCGGGGCGCCCCGCCCGCATCCTCGTGCAGCGCGCAGGCTATCAGGAAGCGCGAGACCGGCATGCCCGCCGCCTCGGCCCTCTCCCTGATCGCCGCCTTCTCGACCGCCGTGCAGCGCAGGGTGCGGCGAACCACTCTTGCCATGACCGCCTCAGGGCTGCGGCGCGGGGCCGCCCTCCGGATCGGCGCCGACGGAGACCGCCTGCCAGCGCGCCGCCGCGCCGGGATCGGTCAGACGGTCCAGGTCGCCCTCACGGGAGAGCCAGGCATCCACGGCATCGCCGAGAGCGGCCCAGCGGTCCCCCAGGTCGAGGTCCTCCATGCGCTCCTGCTCGATCTTTGCCAGCACCAGCAGTTCGCGCAGCACCAGCAGTTCGCGCACCGCGCGCCGCATGACGACGGCCGGCACCGCCTCCGCCATGATGGCCCGGTGAACGATGTAGCGCGATATTTCCATGCCCGCCTCGTCGGCAAGCTCCCTGATGCGCGCCCACTCGTTCGCGGTCGCCATCACCGCATGCTGCGTGCGGCACCCCCCGGAGCCCGGCTCATGACGACGCCCCCGGACCTGCCGCAGCCATCAGAATTCCGTGCTTTACCGGCAAGTGTGCTTGTGTTTTTCCTGTATCAGTTATCATATTTATCCTCTCACAGGTTGATTTGGTGCATCACCACGATGGTCGTGGCTTTTTTCGTGCCAGAACTGCATTCATGCATAAAGCTACCCTCAATGCCCCCCGGAAACAATGCGTTGCCACTGTTTTACTTCCCCCAGTGCCACTATCGCGTTCATAACCTTCCTGTAGGTCAGTCGGATTTCGTGCCAATGCCTCTTGCCATGCCCGAAAATATCCAGTATTCAAACCCCCTTCATGGGAGGAATGCGACCCTCTGTCAGATAGTGCCCTAACTCGAAAAATCACGTTCGAGATTTACGCCGCGCCGGTCTTCGCGTTCACCCCGCCCGTCTCGTGCTTGCCCCAATCCGCATCGGGGTCCGAGGTCTTCCCCCTGGCCCCGGCAACCCGGCCCGTCGAATGGCTCCCGACCGCCTTGCCGTCGTAGCCGAGATGGCGACCGAAGTCCGGCAGTTCCTCGAACAACGATGCGCGCAGGCGCCCGATCATCCCCGACACAAGGCCGCGCTCGTCCTCAAGGCGCACCACGCGCCCCAGGAACCGCGAGAAGTTCCAGGCGCCCGGCACCGTCGAGCGCAACGGCGCCGGATACCTCACCACCCGCCCCGCGCAAAGCGCCACCACCGGCGCGCCCTGCAAGGGCAGCGCCTCGAAACCGCAAATCTCAAGCAATGCCGGGTTGCGGCCCAGCTCCCGCAGAAGCGACTGCATCGAGGCGTGCTGGAACACGATCCCCGCGATCAACGCACGCCACATCGCCCGCACCGGATAGTCGTTCCGCCCGCGACCGCGACCCGCCTCAAGCGCTGCCACAACCTCCTCGTCCGGAAGCACCTCCAGCACCACACGCAACCGCGCAAGATCCGGAAGACCTTCGACAGACCGCCACGAAAACGGTAACTTCTCCGCTGTCGCCATCACGTTCTCCCAACCAGCACCGGTGGATGGAACAAGGGCCGCAGGCCCGATGGCGACACCTTCTACTCAGTCCCGCGCCTCAACGCGACGCGCCCGAAAACCAGCCCGCGCACGGCCATGGGGGGGAAATCCACAAAACCTTTCCCTCCAAAACCTTCATTGCCGGGCGGGTCGGCCACCCCGTATCATGAAAACAGGTGCCGGCCGCGCGGGCGGGACTTCGGGCTTTTACGGGGTTGCCTACCGGTCACGGTCCGCAAGACGGGTGCCGCAGATGGCGAGTATCGGACGCCTCGGGAGCAGTGCTCTGGCGGGGAGGGGTTTTTGTGCGCTCAATCCCCAATAATTTTCACGGCAACCGCAAAAACCCCGGAAATCAGCCATCCTGATGGGGTAAGAAAAATCCAGACCCTCCGCAATGCCTTGCTCAGAAAGCACTTCCAAACAGCGCACACGCCTCATATCGGTTGTTTGAGCCGTGGAACGATGGGCCGCCCGCCACCGCCAATCAGCAGGACAAGGCCAACGCCGAGGCGGAGGTGAACTTCGCCACTTTCAGGCGGCAGCTTGCAAAGAAGGCCAACGCCGAGGCAGCGAACAAGGCCGCCAAGGCAGCGGACAAATCGTAACTTCCCGATCAACGGTCGGGAAGTTCCCGCCGGGTATCCACTGCCTCGAAATTCCCGTGCCCCCCAGTACCAATGCGCTCTTCGCCAACCGCTCTCAGACGGGCAAGCGCGGGCGCGTGCCCACGGCCACCTACAGCGCCTGGCGGACCACGGCGGCCTGGGGTTACCCCATCGCGGACGGCAGCGTGTCAACCGTCCGGAGGCCGGTCCAAACCTGACAGGGCCGGGAACGCCACAGTGCGCCTGCCGCCGGGCCGAATTCGATTGCAACGGCCGGGAGCGCCGGGCAGGATGCGCTCTGCGAGCCGACGCTTTGGCGGGCGGAACCGGCTTTTCGGCGCGGGATGCCTTCATGCCCTGCCATGGACCCATGCGTTGAGGAGAGAGCGCGATGACACAGGATATTTCCCGGACCGGCGGCGCTGGCGACGACATCCTGACGGGGGGCGTCGGCAATGACATCCTGAAGGGCGGCCTCGGCGACGACATCCTGACGGGCGGCGACGGCGACGACACGCTGACGGGCGGAACCGCAAGCCCGGGAGCCGACGCGGACTTTCTCCTCATGAACCCCGGCAGCTCGGACGATGACACGCTGGACGGCGGTGCTGGCAACGATGTGCTGGACGGCGGCGCGGGCGACGACACGCTGGACGGCGGCACGGACAACGACACGCTGTATGGCGGCGACGGGGACGACACGGTCGATGGCGGTGCGGGCAACGACCGTCTGGAAGGCGGCCGGGGCGCCGACAGGCTGACCGGCGGCCGGGGCGCGGACTCGCTCTATGGCGGCAGTGGCCATGACGTCTTTGCGTTCGCGGTCGGCGACGGGGCCGATTACATCGGCGATTTCGAGGCTGGCGACATCATCGAGATCGCCGGGGTGTCCGGCGGTTTCGGGGATCTGGTGATCGAGCAGAAGGGCTTCCATACCGTCATCCGCTACGGCGACGGCGACACGATCAAGCTGGAGGGCGTGACGGCGGCCTCCCTTGGCGCGGACGACTTCCGGTTCCTTCCCGTCGAGGCAGCCTCGCCGGAGGACGGCGGCGAGGACGCTCCTGCACAGGGTGCGCCGCCGGACGGCAACGATGACGGCGACGATGATGCCTCGAGCGGCGGGCCTTCTGGCGGGGAGGTGCTGAAGGGTAGCAAGGACGCGGACACGCTCACCGGTGGTGATGGCGCCGACACCCTGCGTGGCTACGGGGGCGCCGACACGCTGACCGGCGGGGCCGGCGACGACCTCCTCTATGGCGGCCTGGGTGCCGACACGCTGACCGGCGGGGCTGGCGACGATACGCTGGGGGGCGGCAAGGGCAACGACACGCTGGACGGCGGCGCGGGCGACGACACGCTGCGCGGCGCCAGGGGTGCCGACACGCTGCGCGGCGGCGCGGGCGATGACACGCTGGGGGGCGGCAAGGGCGCCGACACCTTCGTGTTCGAGGCGGGAGACGGCGCCGACATCATTACCGACTTCGGGGCCGGCGACAGGATTCGCCTCGACGGCGTATCCGGCGGGTTCACGGCACTGGTCATCGAGCAGGACGGCGCCGATACCGTCATTCGCTACGGCGGCGGCGACACGATCAGGCTGTCGGGCGTCTCGGCAGACAGTCTGGATGCGAACGACTTCATCCTGCCCGCTGGCGGTGGCGGCGACAATCACGAAAAGGCCGCCTACGGTGCCAGTACGAGCGACGACGACAACGACAACCCCCTCGATAACGACAACGACGGTGGTGACCCGAATGCCAACAACGATGGTGGCGATCCGAATGCCAACAACGATGGTGGCGATCCGAATGCCAACAACGATGGTGGCGATCCGAATGCCGGCAACGATGGCGGCGATCCGAATGCCGGCAACGATGGCGGCGATCCGAATGCCGGCAACGATGGCGGCGATCCGAATGCCGGCAACGATGGCGGCGATCCGAATGCCGGCAACGATGGCGGCGATCCGAATGCCGGCAACGATGGCGGCGATCCGAATGCCGGCAACGATGGCGGCGATCCGAATGCCGGCAACGATGGCGGCGAGGACACGGACACGATCCCGGGCACCTCGGGCGATGAGCCGTTCGACATGGGCAAGCCCGCGGACCCGCTGCCCCGCAATGGCGTTACCTTCAACGGTGGGTCCGGCGTCGACTGTTACATCAGCGGCGACGGGGACGACACCCTGAACGGTGGCGGAGGCGACGATGTGCTCTTCGGACGCGGAGGCGACGACACCCTCAACGGCGACGCGGGCGACGACGACCTCGCTGGCGGGCGCGGCGACGACGACCTGAACGGCGGGGTCGGCGATGATGATCTCTTCGGCGGGATTGGCAACGACACTCTCAACGGCGACTCGGGTGACGACGACCTCTACGGCGAGGGCGGCGACGACATTCTCAACGGCGGCGACGGCCGCGATCTCTTCGACGGCAGCACCGGAACCGACACGCTGACGGGCGGCGGGGGCGCTGACACTTTCCGGTTCGCAGCGGGAGACGGGCATGATACCATTACCGACTTCGGAGGAGGCGACAGGATCGACATCATTGGTGTGTCCCCTCGCAGGTTTGCGGCGCTGGTGATTGAGCAGGACGGTGCCGATGCCGTCATCCGCTACGGCGACGGCGACACGATCACCCTGGTAGACGTTGCGGCAGACTCCTTGGATCGAAACGACTTCATCGTCCGGCCCGGCGTACTCAACTACTTTGCCAACGGCGACTTCGGCGGCACCCTCAATGGCAGTGGCCGCGGCGATGTGCTCTACGGCGGGGCAGGCGACGACATCCTCTACGCCGGGAACGGCAACGATTGGCTCAACGACTACGGCGGCGGCGACGACATCCTCAGAGGGGGGAGAGGCGACGACACCCTCTACGCCGGGAGCGGCGACGACACGCTGGTGGGCGGCAAAGGCACCGACACGCTAATGGGCGGTAAGGGGGCCGACCGGTTCGTTTTCGACAACGAATCCGAAACCGACCGCATCCGCGACTTCGAAGACGGGCAGGACATCATCGTCATCAGGGGCAGCCTGCAATTCTCCGATCTCGATATCAAGCAAAGCGGCAACGACACCGTGATCGGTGACCCTGCCGACACCTTCTCGATCGTGGTCGAGGGGATTCGGGCGGCGCAGCTGACCGAGGCCGATTTCGACTTCCTGGGCTGAGGTGAGCGGCCGCGAGGGCTGTCCTCCCGACGCGCCGCCCCGTCTTTCGGGGGATCGCGAGGTCGCGCTGCCGGCAGGAGCAAAAGATCCTTGCCCTGCTGGGCACCACGACGTTGAATTCTAACGGACACCGCAAGAACAGGAGGTTGGGAAATATCGGCTCTCGATTCCCTGATACGCGCGGAAGGTGTGCCGGATTGAGGCTGGCGATGGGGATTTTCGTGCCCAGCGATGGCGGCGTCGGAGCGTCGAGAGGTCGGATGATGTGCGTTAACCGGTTAGTGTCCGGCCCAGAATTAATTGAGTGATTTCAGTGTGTTGTGCTTCACTGGCAGTGTCCAGGCAATCAGCCAGGCACAAGATGTGGACTGAAATCACTCGACCGAAATATGACCGCACGGGGCTTCGTTACGCAAGCGATCTGAGCGATGGCGAATGGCGGGTGATCGAGCCCCATTTGCCGGCGCCGAATGCTCTGGGCCGGCCACGGACGACGGACCTGCGGGAGGTGGTAAACGCCATCCTGTATGTGCTGCGTTCGGGCTGCCCCTGGCGCTTGCTGCCGAACGACTTTCCGCCCCGTTCGACGGTGCAACGCCATTTCGCCGCGTGGCTGGTAGCGCCCGGTTATGTCCTCAGCCGCGTCCTTGCTCAGGTTGCGGAACGCCGCCGACAGGCTGTCGGTGCGGTGCTCGCCGGGCGCGCCGCCGAGATGCCATAGCGCGTCCTGCAGCCCCTCGGCCAGCGCCGTGAAGCTCTCGCCGCCGAGCACCACCCGGGCATGGGTGAAGCCCGACCAGGCGAGGCGGAAGTGATAGAGCATGTGATCCAGCGGCTGCCCCGCGACGGTCACGCCGAGCGGGCCCATACGGGTGAAGTCGGACAGGCCCTGCCGGCCCGGTTCGTGCTTCTGGCGGAAGATCACGTCCTGCTCCGGACCGTGCTCGGCGCGCCAGACGCGGATCCGCCGCTCCAGCGTGCGCCGCACCCCCGGGTCTAGATCGGGATGGCAGCGCATCAGTTCCTCGAACACGCCGACCGGGCGGATGCCCGGGCTGGCCTCTAGAATCGGCACCACTTCCGTGTCAAAGATATCGGCCAGCGGGTCCGGACGGCGCCGGCCCCGCGGCTTCTTCTCTTGCAAGGGCGGCGCCGGATCGGCGGCAAGCCGGTACCCGGTGGCCCGGCTGAAGCCGGCCTTGGCGGCCGCCACCTCGATGGTGTCGGTCTTCTTCTGGGTCATGAACAACCTCTTCTGGCGATCGGTTATGTGACGCCCGGGCAACGCCGCGCTCTCCCGCTTGGAAAAGCACCAACGTTCGCCCGAACGGCCGATCCCGCCAGAAGGCCCGGAGGAAATTTTTCGAGCCGGCGCCCGCAACTACAGTCGGGCTACGCCCTCCCTCCGTTCCGGGCCGCCGCCTTCCCTCGTCTCATCCTGATTGACGCGGAAGTCTCAAGTTGATTGTCGCGCCGCACAACAAGCCCGTCATGCTGGCGGCGGAAGTCCACGGGCCTGGTCGCGACGACGATCCGCACACGGTTCGACGGGAAGATCATGACGTCGCGTTCAGCGCTGAGACGATCTCGGCAAGCCGGTCCGCCGGCACCGCCGCGTCCAGACGGACCGTAACCCTCTCCAGAACCACTTCCACCCGCTCGCCAACCGCCGCGGGAACGCCGGACCCCTCCGCACTCACCGCCAGCGGCACAAACGCCATATCCGTATCCAGCGACAGCAGCACGAGACGACCATCCCGCGCCAGGCGGCGCCAGCCCGTCAGCTGGTTCGAATGAACATCATACCAACCGCAAGTCATATAGACCGATGCATTGGGTCGTGGGGATCGTCACGATGGTGCGACGGCCCAGCTTCGCCGGGTTGTTTTGGTGATGATGTCGGGTTGCTCGATGAGCCATTGCGATGCCGTCCGGCAGGCTTCTCTCAGGGCGGCGACATCCTTGAACACACGGTTGGCGAAGCGGTTCGATTTCAGGTGTCAATGGCAGCCGAAAATTGCGCATTTTGCCGTGAAAATTATTGGGGATTGAGCGCACAAAAACCCCTCCCCGCCAGAGCACTGCTCCCGAGGCGTCCGATACTCGCCATCTGCGGTGCCCGTCTTGCGGACCGTGACCGGTAGGCAACCCCGTAAAAGCCCGAAGTCCCGCCCGCGCGGCCGGCACCTGTTTTCATGATACGGGGTGGCCGACCCGCCCGGCAATGAAGGTTTTGGCAAGTGAAAATTGCTCACTTTTGTCTTTGATCCCTTTCGCCCGGCACGGTGCTTGGGGTGTGGGCCTCGATGGAGCTTTGGGTAACCGGGTTGGCGCAGCGACCGCCGCGAGTCTGGCGGCGACAACCCGGTTATCCATAGCGGGCGGCGGTCACCGTTGCCGTTTTTGCTCCGGGCGGGGATCACGCGGCGGCCCTCTTGCGTCGCCGGTCCGAGCCGGACTGCAGCAGGTTCTGATGATCGCGCATCCGGTAGGAGTTCCCCCGGATGTTGACGATGTGGCAGTGGTGGACCAGGCGGTCGATGAGAGCCGCCGCCATGACCTCGTCGCCGAGCACGCCGCCCCAGTCCTCGAAGCCCTTGTTCGAGGTCAGCACGGTCGATGCCTTCTCGTGCCTGGCGTTGATGAGCTGGAAGAAGAGCACGGCGCCGTCCTGGTTGACGGGCAGGTAGCCGATCTCGTCGACCACCAGCAGCGCCGGGTGTGTGAGCACGCGCAGCCGGTGGGACAGGTTGCCGGCGGCCTTGGCCTCGGTGAGGGAGTCGATCAGCCCTGCGAGCGTGCCGTAGTAGACGCGCCGTCCAGCTTCGGCCGCGGCGATCGCGAGGCTTATGGCCAGATGCGTTTTGCCGATGTAATTCGGCGTGGAATATTGACCCCCGTTCGGGGGTGATCGGCTTCCAAAATTGACCCCCCGAGGGCTGTGTCCTTTGAAGCCGCCTCGTTTTCTTGATGGACGAGGAGGTGGGAGATGTTGGTTGTGGAGACGATCGCGCGTATCCGTCGAGAGCATCTGGGCAAGGGGGTCCCGATCAAGAAGCTTGTCCGGGAGCTGAAGGTATCCCGGAACACGGTCCGCAAGGCGGTCCGGAGCGGAGAGACGTCGTTCAGCTACGGGCGGAAGGTTCAGTCGCGTCCAAAGCCGGGTCCGTGGATCGAGGTTCTGGACGGCTATCTGGAGGCGAACGAGAAGAAGGCTCGCCGGGATCGCCTGTCGCTGATGCGGATGTATGAGGAGCTGGCGGCGTTGGGCTATGCCGGCGGTTATGACGCCGTTCGTCGCTATGCCGGCGTCTGGCGCCGCGAGCGCCGTGCCTTGTCGGCTTCGCAGGCGTTCGTGCCGCTGAGCTTTGCCCCCGGCGAGGCCTACCAGTTCGACTGGAGCCACGAATACGCGGTTCTGTCGGGCGTGACGACCCGGGTGAAGGCGGCGCACATGCGCCTTTGCCACAGCCGCATGATGCTGGTGCAGGTCTTCCCGCGCGAAGGCCAGGAGATGGTGTTCGAGGCGCACGAGCGGGCGTTCCGGCTCTTCGGCGGGTCGTGCCGCCGGGGGATCTACGACAATATGAAGACGGCGGTGAGCGCGATCTTCATCGGCAAGGAGCGCGCCTACAACCGTCGCTTCCTGGAGATGTGCTCCCATCACCTGGTAGAGCCTGTGGCCTGCACCCCCGGGGCGGCATGGGAGAAGGGCCAGGTAGAGAACCAGGTGGGCTACGCCCGCAGCCGCCTGTTCGTGCCGCGCCTGCGGGGCCGCTCCCATGATGAGCTGAACGCATGGCTCATGGACGCCTGCATCCGGGACGCCAAGCGCCGCGCGCATCCGTCGATCGCGGGCAAGACGGTGTGGGAGGTGTTCGAGGAGGAGCAGCCGTTCCTGGTGGGGTATTGCGGTCCGTTCGACGGCTTCCACGCGGTTGAGTCGGCGGTCTCGAAGACCTGCCTGGTGCGCTTCGACAACAACCACTACAGCGTTGCCGCCCGCGCCGTCGGCCGGCCGGTCGACGTGCGGGCCTACGCCAACCGGATCGTCATCCGCCAGGACGGCGAGACGGTTGCCGAGCACCCCCGGAGCTTCGCGCGCGGCACGGTCACCTGCGATCCGTGGCACTACGTGCCGATCCTGGCACGCAAGCCCGGCGCGCTGCGCAACGGCGCGCCCTTCAAGGACTGGCCGTTGCCCGATGCCCTCGGTCGGCTGCGAGCCCGGCTGTCCGGCCATGACGATGGCGACCGCCAGATCGTCCGGATCCTTACAGCGGTTCTGGAGGACGGACTTGAGGCGGTCGAAGCCGCCTGCGCCGAGGCGCTCGCCAATGGCGCCTGCAGCGCCGACGTCGTGCTCAACATCCTCGCCCGGCATCGCCAGCCGGCGCCGGTTCCGCCCATCCCGACGCCCGAGGGCTTGCAGCTTCGCCATCAGCCAGTGGCCGACTGCCACCGCTACGACCGTCTGAGGGAGGCCGGCCATGGAGCGTCATGACGTGTTGGCGATGATGACCGCCCTCAAGCTGTCGGGCATGCGCGCCGCCTGGGACGATATCCTCGCCGACGCCATCAAGCGCCGCCACCCGGCGCCGAAGATCATCGCCGCGCTGCTGCAGGCCGAGATCGCCGACAAGACGGCGCGCTCGATCAAATACCAGATGGCAAGCGCCAGGCTGCCGATGGCCAAGGAACTGGCCGACTTCGACTTCGCGGCCTCCCCGGTCAACGAGGCCCTGATCCAGGAACTGGTCACCGGCGCCTTCCTGGAAGGAAAGCGCAATCTCGTCCTGGTCGGCGGAACCGGCAGCGGCAAAACGCATCTTGCCGTCGCCATCGTGCGCGCCTGCATCCGGCAGGGCTGCCGCGGGCGCTGCTACAACACCGTCGACCTGGTCAATCTGCTTGAGGCCGAGCATCGCGCCGGGCGCCAGGGTCGTACCGCCCAGCAGCTCGCCCGGCGCGACTTCGTCGTCCTCGACGAACTCGGATACCTCCCCTTCGCCCAGGCCGGAGGACAGCTGCTCTTCCACCTGATGAGCCGGCTCTACGAGCGCACCTCGATCATCATCACCACAAACCTCGCCTTCGGCGAATGGCCCTCCGTGTTCGGCGATCCCAAGATGACCACCGCGCTCCTCGACCGCCTGACCCATCATTGCGACATTGTCGAAACCGGCAACCAGAGCTGGCGCTTCAAACATCGATCGTGACCCGGCGACGCCCAGGCCGGCGGCCCGGTTGCCCCGGTGGGTCAACAGGCACCTCCCACGCGGCTCCGCTCCACGTATCGCAGGGCGCTACGCGGAGCCGCGCGGGGCCCTCCTGTTGACTACCGGGACAACCTAAAGAGGGGTCAATCTTCCGCGCCGATCCGGGGTCAACTTTGAACGCCGATTGACAGCCAGGAACTGCTCGAGGCCACCGAGGCCCTGCTTGAACCGATCGCAGCAGCGACACGGCGCGACAAGCGCCGGGAAGATCGGGGAGCGGAAGGTCATCGGCAAGTACAAGATGGCGAAGCACTTCACGTGGTCCATCGACGACGACGGTGTCTTCACCTATGGGCGCGATGAGGCTGCCATCGCCGCCGAGGCCAGGCTCGACGGCCTCTACGTGATCCGCACCAGCCTGCCGCAGAGCGAGCTCGACGGTCCCGGCGCGGTGCGCGCCTACAAGCGGTTGAGTTCGGTGGAACGGGCCTTCCGCAGCCTGAAGACCGTGGATCTGAAGGTCCGTCCCGTCTACCACCGCACCGAGCCCCGGGCCCATGTCTTCCTGTGCATGCTCGCCTACTACATCGAATGGCACATGCGCCAGAAACTGAAGCCCATGCTGTTCGACGACGAGGATGCCGAAGGCGCCCTTCCGTCGTGGCGCCAGCAGAGGTCTCGGCGAGCGCCCGGGCCAAGGCGGCAACCAAGAGGACACCCGGGGGTGGCACAGCTTCTCCACCCTCATCGACGATCTCGCCACCCGCAACACCGTGGCGCCCCGCCTTGCGGGCGCCCAACCCTTCCAGGTCACCACGCGGCCCACGCCGCTCCAGAAAAAGGCCCTAGACTACCTCGGCGTACGCTTGTAGCGTTCCCAGTAGCGACACACCCGATTTTTTCAAACGTCAATACATTCATAATGATACGTCTGATCGGTGCTGGAACTTCGGCTTAACGTTGGACGAGGTCAGGGTGTTTGAAGTTCAGTCACTCAGAAGGTATTGCGTGACCAGAGTCCGCATGATGGCCTCACCTCGTCCGGAGAGCCGTCGAATGTCGACCTCCGACATCGCGGAGAAATCGGTCGGATAACGAATCACATCTTCTCTGTCGACCCAGTTGGCTGGCTTGAGCGGCACCCGCCGGTCGATCTGTCCGAGAGCGGCGTAGACGAAGCCGTCAATGCGTTCCGCCTTGGCGTGCTCGTGTAGGCGTTGCTTGGTCGCGTCCTGGACCTTTCGCATGATTGCGGAGACGACTTGGCTCATGCGCTTCGGCCAGCTGAGGGGGCGGATCTCGCCGGTGAACTGGCCGATCCCGGCGTCGCTTGCAATGATGATGTCGACGTCGTAGTCAATCGTGCTGATCCGGGGATCCCGGTCAGGTTCCATGACGGTAATGCCGAGGTTCTCGAAAACGCCGCCATCGGTCACGATGACCCGCTGCATTTCGGTCTTGTCGTTTCGTTTGAACGGCCTTCTCCAGTCGAAGGGCGGAAGTAACGGCGGGTAAGCGGCCGAGGCTGCGACGGCGTCGGCCACGCGAAGTTCTCTGGCCGGAGCCCATCCATACCGGTAGGAGCCGAAGCGTTGGTTGCTCATGCGGAAGGCAGTGCCGGTTCGAAGCTCACACGCGTTGAAGACGATCAACTTGTGCTGACGGGTGGGTGCATCGCATGTCTGCGGGCCGACCACGTCGGCAATGGCGTCGGCCAACACATGCGTTAGCGAGTAGCGGCGTCGGATGGGCCACGAGGTGCGGGACAGCGCGGCGCATGCACTGCGGAGACCCGGGAAGAGCGAGGCGACACGACTCGCCGACCCGGTGAGGAGGTCGACAAGGAGCGTTGGGAAGGCGACGAAGACGAAGTTCCATACAAGGGGCGCAGCGCGCGCGGGATGGATGAGTTTCACGAGTCCCGGCACTACCAGGCCCCGGCGAAGGAACTGGACGATGTTGCGATCTATGTCGACGAACGGTGCTTCTGTATAGCCGAGCCTCCCGGTCATGACGGCCCCACCCGACACGCCGGAGATCACGTCGACCTCATTGAGCAAGTTCAGGTCTTCGAGCGCGCGCAAGGCGCCAAGGTGAAACGCAACGGCGCGTGATCCGCCGCCAGAGAGTGCCAGACCGATCACCTTGTCGAGCGCCGCGACGGGAGGCGGAGTGGTGATGCCGCCGCGGACCGAAAGGGCCAGCTCGGTTTCGGTATCAAGCGCGGCGAGTTTCTGTTTCTGGAATGTGTAGACTCCGAGTTCCGGTTGCGTACGGACCGCGTGGCCGACGATCGCCATCAAATGATGGGCGCCGTCATCAGGAGCCGCTGTAAAGATGTCGGTGATGCCCAGGTAGTCGGTGAAGCTGGGTTGGGCACTACCGACCGGATGGGAATGCCAGGTGCCGATGTAGCGAACGATACCGTCGGTGCGCGCGCGGTAGTCCTCGCACAGCTCCCTCGTGCCGTGCGTTCCGCAAACGAAGCCCTCGGGAGAGAAGGTGCTGTCGCGCGGGGGGCCGCTGACGTTGGTAATCCACGCGATTCCGAGGGTCTCGTCCAACTCGCCGAACAGCAGGCCGCCGGTCTCGTGCTCGGCGGAGCGTTCACGGGCGCCGGCGCGGACCCAGCCCGTCATGTCGCGCCAGGCGTTCATGGACATGCGGAAGTCGATTCCATCGGCGATCCAGCGCATGTCGGGTCGAAAGCGGAACCTGTGCTCGCGACGATGGGGAGAGCACGAAATGAGAAGACCGCTGGCTGCATCGTCCGGTTCGGCGAGGATTTGGGCGAGAGCGTTGAGGGCTTGGGCAGAGAGCGCGGCGACATCGGTATGCGACGCCACGAAGGTCGGATTGGAGCAGCCGGGCTCGGGTTGGCGGAGGCCGTCGATGGCCCCCTGGGTCCAGAAGGCTTCGGACCAGTCGCTCAGCCAGTCCCGCGCGATGGCGGCGATGCCGAGACGGCGAAGCGCGTCGAGGGGGCCGGCGCGGTATCCGGTTGGAGCGAGCACCGCAACCGCTTGGCGGGCGGTGGCGCTGATCATCAAGGTCGCAATGGGAGCCTGGCGCTCGTGCTCCTTGAGCAGCGCCTCGAGCTTGCTGCGCACCTGCAGGGACGCGGTCGCGTCGATGATGAGGTCGGCATCCGCGTCCCAGTCCGGTTCGGCGAGGGTGTGCGAGATGAGGTCCTCGGACCGGGTCGTGACCTGAAGTCCGGGGGCGATGGATTGCAGACGCCCGGCAAGCGCCGCGGCCTTGGGCTCATTGGCGTCGAGTGCGGAGAAATTCTGCCGTATCAGCAGACTGGGAGCGACACGGCCTCGATCGAAGAGCTTGAGTTGGGACACACCGGCGCGTACGAGATGTTCGGCGATGAGCCCGCCGATCGCCCCGCAGCCCCAGAGCGCAACGCGCTTGCCGCGAAACCAGTCCATCGATGTGCCCTCGTCGCGCCGAGTGATGACTTCGGGCCGGTTCTCAATCACATGACACCATCGTACACGGGCTTCCTTCCTCCAGGTAAACAAGGTGCCGAGGATGGTGTCGCTCAATGCCTGTATGGCAGCGGGAGTGTCCTGTCCTTTGTAGCGGTTGCTGAATTGGCAGGCGATGGATGCGGCGCGCAGCTTGGCGACGTCCCCCGGCTCAATTTCCCAGAAGGTGAGGTGCTGGTTTCGTTGTGCGGGGTCGCCAGCGATGCCGCGCGACGGCGCACCGATGCCGATGTAGAGTGAGGTGCTATCGGGGATCCGCTCGGAAGCGACCATCATGTGGGCAAGGAAGCGGTAGCCCAGACGTCCCTTGGCCTCCAGGTAGTCGAAAAGGTATCGTACTTTGCGCGGGTACTCGAACGGAAGCTCGAAGTTCAGCAGCACGGTCGGCGCAAACGGCATGTGGTCGGGGAGCGCATGCAGGGGGATCCACGCCTGGACTTCGAGAAGGGCCGGTTTGGGCTCATGGAGGGTGGCGGCGCCGAACCATGGCCAGGTATCACGAGCCGGGGTGTCGGCGTTGACGCAGATCGTAGTTGTGGCAACCGGGTAGGTGACCGGCGGGTGCAGGGGTCCCTCGGGATCGTCGAGCTCGTTTCGCGCTCCGCGTCGAAACCACTCGTCGATCTGCGCCAAGAACCCGAACATGCCTTGGGAGGGGATCCACTGGGTCTCGGTGGACAGATAAACGCAGAGACGGGTTCCCCACTGCACATGGCCGAAGCCGTGGAACCGGGAATGGGGGGTGTCGACCGACGGCGAACTGAATGGAAAATCCGCCGGCACCGAAAGCGTGATGCCTTCTCGGTCGTGCAGCGGAAGGCCTCCCTCGACACGCGGGTAGTGCGTGCAGTCGAGCGAGATATCGACGTTCAGATAAGCGCCGGGAGCCGGGTCATCGTCGATACCGACGATCCGGATGGGAGATCGGTGCGTATTGGCGATACGCCGGAGTTGGGTGAGGGCAATCCGTTGCCCTTCACTTATTGCCACGACCGAATCCGACCGCGACGGCAGGCGGCGACGCGGCGACGCCGCCGACAGCCTTCAGCACCTCGCTCATGGAGCTGCTCGATTGTGTGTCGCCAACATATGCGAAACCGTTCCGGTCGACCTCGAAGATGATCGGCTTGGGATTCTTGCGGTTCGGGTGTTCGTGGGTGCACAGGAAGGCGTTGGCGACGATGCGTTCGTACTGTCTCTTCGCCTTGGCGTGAGGTGGGTTGTCGCCCGGGTCGTTGCGTGTCGGCACAGGTTCGGAACTCGAGACGACATGTCCCGGGTTGAGGGCTGCGGCAGCGATCTCGCGAACGATATGCTCCTTTAGGGTCTCGTCGCTGTCCCCCTCTTCCTTCCAGTACATGGCGGACTTCGAGCAATGATGCGGGGCGAGCAGCACATTCCAGGCGAGTGTCGTGCGGATACTTCGGTGGAAGATTCGCCGGATGACGGGATAGCTGAGGTCCCCCATGAGCAGTGCCCGGCCAGCGTGGTTGCCATTGTAGAGCGAGACCTGGAAGGCGAGGCTGCAGTCGTTGCGGTCACCGAAGCTGTCCTCGCGAAACGGGGCGTGGACAAACGCCTCGAACCGATTGGAGAGATCCTCACCGTCCAGTGTCGTAATGGTCTTACCGGGAATGGTCAGGAACTGCGCGGGGAAGCCACGAAACTCGCGTTCGCACAGAAGGTCGTCGTAGCCGATGATGCGAATGCGGTTACCCCGGCCGGGGTCGCCGCCCGCCCGGATAGCGGCTTGGACGCGACGCATGGCCTCATCGTGAAAGGCTTGTGCGTCGTCGCAAAGGTCGTCGCCCTCCATGAATTCGCGAAAGGTGCGCGGCGACATCCAGAGTTCGGAGACGATGACGCGGCGTTTCAACTCCTCGAAGCCCTGGCAATGGTCGAGATCGGGATGGCTAAGTCCGAACACCGACAGGTATGGCGTGCCGCTGAGTCTCGGAAGGATACGTATGAGCTCGTCGATGACCGGCCAGGCGGGGTCGCTGCGGTTTCCCGCCTTGGCCATGTGCCGAAGGTCGATTTGAAGGTAAACCGTTTCTGTTACTCGAATGGTCGTGCTGTCGCCCGTGCCGACGGGCCAGAAGATGAAGCCCTGATCAGGTGGTTTGATGGCCATGTTCCGCAATCCCCTTGGTTATTATTGAAACCGAGCATACTGAGGAGAAACACTCGCCCAACACAAGATATGGGGGTAGCTGGGCCAAGGGAATCGCTTTTGAAGATTAGGCCGTGGACTCATAAGCGCGTAGCCAGAGCCTGACAGTAGCGATCTTGATCATGGCGAGGAAGTTGGCCGCGAGCTTTTCGTATCGGGTGGCGATGCGGCGGAACTGCTTGAGTTTGTTGAAGGCGCGTTCGATCCGGTTTCGCAATTTATACAAGGGTTTGGAGAAAGCGTGCCTGGTCTTCGCGCCTTCGCGGTCGGGGATGATCGGGACGGCATCGTGTTGCTCGATCAGGTCACGGATCCATTTGGCGTCATAGGCCTTGTCGGCGATGAGGAAACTGTCGGGCGGCAGGGTCGCCAGCATGGCACCGGCGGCCGTGGTGTCGTGCGCCTGGCCAGGGCTGAGGTCATAGCGGACCGGCAGGCCGCTCACGTCCGACACGGCGTGGATCTTCGTGGTCAGTCCGCCACGGGAACGGCCCATGCAACGATCCGGACCCCCTTTTTTGATCCCGCCGCATGCTGGTGAACCCGGACGCTCGAACTGTCGATCATCTGCACATTGCCGTCGTGAGCCTCCACCACCGCATCCATCAACTGATCCCAGATGCCCTTCTTGCGCCAGCGGTTGAACCGGTTGTAGCAGGTCGTACAAGGCCCGTAGTGCTCCGGCAGGTCTCGCCACGGCGCCCCCGCGCGAAGCACCCACAGAATGCCGTTCAACACCCGCCGGTCGTCAACCCGCGGCACCCCACGGGTCTTGTTCGGCAGCAACGGCTTGATCACCCGCCATTCGAAGTCCGTCAGATCGTACCGGCCCATGTCCTCGCTCCCTGATGTTGGGAGCTTGAATCACAGCTGCGCTGAAGAAGAAACCCCTTATGGGTACACGACCTAGTCACCTGGCACTGAAGTAGAGTTCATTGTAGGATGGTCTTCCGGGTCGGACAAAGGAGGTCATCTCGATGGGGCGCGGTACGGGACGGCCGCTGGCGGCCTTGGTCTTGAGCGATGAGGAACGGTCGTTTCTGGAAGCGCAGGTTCGGCGTCACCGTGTGGCGCGCTCGCTGTCGGATCGCTGCCGCATGATCCTGCGTTGCGCTGACGGGCTGGGCAACAAGGCGGTAGCCGCAGAACTCGGCATGCACGAGCACACCGTCGGCAAGTGGCGCAGGCGTTTCGTCAAGAACCGCATCGAGGGGCTTTCGGACGAGCCCCGTCCGGGGCGCCCGCGGAGCATCGCGGACGAGAAAGTGGCGGAAGTGATCGAGCGCACGCTCACCTCGACGCCTGCGGACGCGACCCACTGGTCGCTGCGCTCGATGGCGAAGGAGGCGAAGCTGTCGCACACGTCGATCTGGCGCCTCTGGGGCGCGTTCGGCCTGCAGCCGCACCGGGCTGAGACGTTCAAGCTGTCGGCCGATCCGCACTTCGTGGACAAGGTCCGCGACATTGTCGGCCTCTACCTCTCGCCGCCGGACCGCGCGCTGGTGCTCTGCGTCGACGAAAAGAGCCGGATCCAGGCCCTCGACCGCACCCAGCCGGTCCTGCCGATGCTGCCCGGCATCCCTGAGCGGCGCACCCACGATTACAAGCGCAACGGCACGACCTCGCTGTTCGCGGCGCTCGACATCGCCACCGGTGCGGTGATCGCCAAGTGCTATCGCCGCCACCGGGCCAGGGAGTTCCTCGACTTCCTCAAGGTGATCGACCGCAATGTCCCGGACGGGCTCGACATCCACATCGTCATGGACAACTACGCCACCCACAAGACCGCCGCGGTCAAAGCCTGGCTGGCCCGGCGGCCGCACTGGCACGTCCACTTCACGCCGACATCCGCCTCGTGGCTCAACCAGGTCGAGCGCTGGTTCGCCGAACTGACCCGCAAGCAGTTGCAACGCGGCGTCCACCGCTCGACCCTGCAACTCGAAACCGACATCCGGGCCTTCATCGAAACCCACAACGAAAATCCCAAGCCCTTCAAATGGACCAAATCAGCTGACGAAATCCTCGCCGCCGTCAAGCGCTTCTGTCTCCGCGTCGAACAAAACTTATGCCACGAACTTTAGATTCAGATGACTAGGCTTCCCGCACGGTCTCCTCGAAGGCGCGCCAATTACCGCCATGCCGAGCCGCAAACTCCAGCGCCTTCGGTAGTTCAATCTGCGAGGGCGAAAACTCGCTGCCGAAGGGGAGATCGCTCTTTTTGCTCACGAGCCCCGCCTTCCCTCGGTTACCGGCGCGCGTTCCGGCGTTTGCCCACGCCGTGGATCAAAAGGAAGCGCCGAATCTCGGTAAGCGTCCAGATAAGCGGTGACGGCCTGCCGGATGATCCACGCGGTGGACACATCGTTGGCTTCGGCAATCGCGGCAACCTGCTCATAATCCGCTTTCTCGAAGCTGACGCTCAGCCGGGCGGTCTGCTTGTTCTGCCTTGGCCGACCCATGAGCTTCGACTCCTCACCCAACCCATCTGGTGTATTTTACACCGGACGGGCGCAGGAGCAAGCGTGGCTTCGCTGGTTTGGACAACGCCTGCACCCTGCCGAAGGCGGGCATCGAGGCCGACACCCGCGGCAGTACGCCCGAGCGGCGTCTCGCCGAACGGCAGGCGCGGTCCGCGCCACTGAGGTGCGGCCGCGTGGAGTCTGTGTTATGCACCTGACTTGGGTTCCTTCCGGATCATGGTGCTTTCGGCTGCTGGGAACTGTACTCTCGGAGCTTCAGGGAAACTCGACCTCGCCTGCCCGACACACACACACACATCCCCCGACACACAGGTCCGCACATACACAGGTCCGCACATGCACCTTCATAAAGTCACGGTCAGGAACTTCCGCCTCTTGGCGGATGCTGACCTGGTGCTAAAGCACCGACCATCCAAGGGAATGACCACATGTACCTGACACGGCTTCAGCTGGCGAACTACGGCCCGCTCCGGAATCTGGACCTCCACTTCCCGTTCGACGGAGATCGCCCGAAACCCGTTCTGCTTGTTGGCGAAAACGGCTCCGGCAAGACCATAGTCCTTTCCCACATAGTCAATGCCATGGTGATGGCCAAGGACAGCGTTTATCCGGACTCGAGAGAATTGGATGCCGGCAGGGTATTCAAGCTGCGCAGCAGCTCCTACATCTCCGTTGAAGCCGAATATTACTATGCTAGGTGTGACTTTCGTCCTGAATATTTTATTCAAGAACTCCGCCTGAGAAAGCCAAAAGGAGAGTATACCCAAGCACCGATGACAGACGGCAATCCCGGGTTTGATGCTTGGGAAGCTCACTTCGATAACGAAGAAATGGATCACTTCAAATCCAACATACTGGATCCTTCACACAGCACGGCCGTAAAAAACATAATATCAGAAAATTGTTTACTCTATTTTCCATCCAATCGTACTGAAGAACCAGCTTGGCTGAATGAGGGCAATCTACGCGCCAAGCCACATTATACACAGGGCTCTCGCCTGAAAGGAGAAACTCGACGTCGATTGATCGCTCACTCGCCGCTTCGAGACATCCACGATTGGTTGTATGACGTTGTCTATGACCGTGCAGCTTTCGAAATACACTCGGGCAACTTTCCCATTGCCCTTCCCGCTACTTCGGATAAGGAGCAGAAGCAAACTACAACGCTTCCCCTGTTTCTTGGGTATCAAGGCGATGCAACAAATATGTACAATTCGGTACTGGAAGTCTTGCGTGCCGTTATGCCAGAATTGGCTGCAAAGAGAAATCTTCGGTTTGGCATCGGCGGGAGACACAATCGAGTCATAAGCTTGGAGGGCGATCAGCAGCCATTGGTCCCCAATCTCTTCCAGCTGTCCAGCGGAGAGATGACTCTGTTAACACTATTTTTTTCCATACTGAGGGATTTTGATCTCAGGGAAGCGCGGAATATGCCTTTTACTTCGATCGAAAACGTGAAAGGGGTTGTAGTAGTTGATGAGGTTGACCTGCATCTTCATGCACGACATCAGCACGATATACTCCCGACACTGATTCGGATGTTTCCTCAAATTCAGTTTGTAATGACTACGCATTCGGTGTTGTTTGCCCTCGGAATGGCAAAGGTGTTTGGAGACGACGGATTCGAGATCTACGACCTTCCGAGCGGCTCTCGCATCTCTCCAGAGGAGTTTGACGAGTTCGATCAAGCATTTCAGGCGTATAAGGACACTACAAGATTTTCAAATGAGGTTCGGTATTTGGTTGAAAATGCACAACATTTGATGATAATCGTCGAAGGTGAAACAGATCGGGATTACCTTAGGAGTGCGGCAACGTTCCTTGGAAAAAATGATGTCCTGGAAAAATTCGAAATTGAATGCTCTGGGGGTAATGGAAACCTGAAGATGATGTGGACGAGCTTAAAAAAGCTTGTAAATTTTGGCACATTGTCTGAAAAGACGATAATCTTGCTGCATGATCCGGAAAGCCAAGACAGGGAAGACAAGGAAGCCAGCATCTACAAAAGGAAAATGCCTTACTTCCAAAATCATCCCATAAAGAAAGGAGTCGAAAATCTTTTTGATAGGACAACTTTGGAGAGGGCTCGGAAACATCACCCGAAATTTATAGATATCGCCTCATCTCATGCCAGAACCATTAGAGGACGGCAAGAGCAAGTTCCAGAATGTTGGAGTGTAAATAAGGACGAGAAAAGAAATCTCTGCGATTGGCTACGTAACGAAGGCACGGACCAAGACTTTCGGCACTTTGAAAAGGTATTCGATATTCTGGAGGAGATCGTGCAGACCTTGGAGCCCTTACCAACCGATATGGGTTCGGAAGCGATTCCATAGAAGCACGCATAGTGCGGGACCCCGCGATGGTAATAGCCCATGACGCCTGAGCAGATTTACGCAATCGTTGCCGCCGGAGAGTCGGAAACGCTCGAATACAAGGCCACCACGGGTGACGATCACGGAGCAGACCCGTTCGGCCATCGTCCGCGCCTTCTGCTGCCGCCAGCCCGGACCCCGCCGGCCCCGAAGCTGATCACGTTCGGGGCGGACACCGAGCCGCCGCCGCTTGCCGCCCCGAAGACCCTCGACGAGCTCCGCCCGCTGACTTCCGAATCGTGGGCACCCGGGAAAGCCGGTTGTGGAACGAGTTCGTCGTCCGCTGACACTACCTCGGATACACGCGCCTGGTCGGGCAGATGCGCGGTCCATGACCGGAACGGCGAGCCGCTGGCCATGCTCGGCTTCTTGACCGCCGCATGGAGACTGGACCGCGCGCTACAACACCACGCCCTGCGAGACCTTGGTCGAGGTCCCGCGCCACAGCGGCGGCGTCTACCGGGCCGCGGGCCAGATCCGCGTCGGAACAACCAGGGGGCGCGGCCGCTACGACCGACATGACAGGGCCGACAAGCCGAAGAAGGACATCTGGCTCTACCCGCTCCGCAAGGACAGGAAGCGGACTCTCAATCGCCGAACCCTGCAACCGGCACAGGATGGCGGTCAGCTCCTCCTCCGCAGCGCCGGGACAAACGGCAACCAATGCGAAAAACACGGCATGGCGCCAGTGCCCGCCAACCTCACCGCGCATCCGGCCCGGCGGCGCACGAAACCGCTCCAGGTGACGCTGGAACTCCCTGACGAAAGCCCGTCGAACGGACGAAAACAGCAACACCTCACCGTACGAACGAACGCTTACCTTCCCCGAGCTTGACGTTGATCGTCACATCCTTCTTGCCGGAATCGCCCTCGGTGATCGTGGTTGACGCGGTCGATATGGTGACGGTCTTGGCCGCATGCGCATTTTCGGGTGCGGAGAGCACCACCAGCGCGAAGAAGACGAAGGCGAGTCCCGCGCTCAGGCGGCGGGCGGTTCTCCCGAGGGCGCCCACCGGCTCAGCCCCTAGCCCTGACTCTTGAGAGGGAGGGGGTACAACGAGTTCGGGTTCGCGCGCGTGAGGCGCTCATGCCCCGCCCGAAGAGCCGCAGGTCATGCATCCCGCCATCGCCCGGCGTCACTGTCATGACCTCATCCCCCGTAGTGAATTCCTGTCGAATTCCAAGCTGCCGCGCCCGCACGGCCGCAGCGAACCCGCCGCTGCAACCCATAACCCGTCCGCAGGCCGGTTTCAACACGCGCCGCGCCTGGCAGCCGGACATCCTGCCATCGGCAGGCCGCTGCCGGAACCGACCCGCGTTTCCTTGGCTGGCGGCGGCGACCTCGAAGACCCGGCGGACCCGGTCGGCGCCTGACCGCACACTGCCGCCCTGCGCGGCCTCCGCCTGGCGCGCCGGCACAAGCTCCCCCGGCACGATGAGGAAAGGGCCGCGGAGGTTCGGGTGAACGGCCGGGCGCCCGGAGGGAGCCCGCGCCGTATTTCCGCCATTCCGGAGGCTGCCGATGACCGACACCGTTTCCGCCGACTACACGCTGCGTCCGAGCGAGCTTGCGCCGACCCTGGCGCTGCTGGTCGAAGCGCGCCAGCCGACGATCCTTTGGGGCGCGCCGGGCTGCGCCAAGAGCGCGCTCGCGCAGCAGGCCGCCGCCGAGGGTTCGCGCCGCTATGTCGATGTCCGCGCGCTGCTGCTCGATCCGGTGGACCTGCGCGGCATCCCGTGGCGCGACGCCGACGGGCGCACCCGCTGGGCGCCGCCCGCCTTCCTGCCGCCGGCAGACGATCCGGGCCGCTGGCTCATCAACCTGGAGGAATTGCCGTCCGCCGTGCCGATGGTGCAGGCGGCGCTCTACCAGCTGGTGCTCGACCGCAAGGTGGGCGAATACGAACTGCCCGAGGGCGCCTCGCTGATCGCCTGCGGCAACCGCGAGAGCGACCGCGGCGTGGTCCACCGCATGCCGACGCCACTGGCGTCGCGCTTCGTCCATCTGGAGGTCCGGGTGGACGCGGAAGACTGGCTCGCCTGGGGGGCGGCCAACGGCATCGCGCCCGAGGTGCTGTTCTACATCCGGATGCGCCCCGACCTGCTGCACTGCTTCGACCCGCAGGAGAAGGCGTTCTGCTGCCCCCGCACCTGGGAGATGGTCTCCGGCATCGTCAGCCGGCGCGCCGGTCTCGACCCCTCGGTCGAGCGGGCGCTGTTCCGGGGCACGGTGGGCGAGGCGGCGGCGGTGGAGTTCGCGGCCTTCCTCAAGGTGTGGCGCGAACTGCCCCATCCCCGGGCCGTGCTGGACGATCCCGGGAACGCGGTCGTGCCGGACAATGCCAGCGCGCTGATCGCGCTCTGCGGCGCGCTCTACCGCATGGCCGACGACATCACGCTCGACGCCATCGTCACCTATGCCGGGCGCCTGCGCCGCGAGGTCGGCGAGTTCCTGGTCGGGTCCTGCATCCGGCGCGACCCCGCCCTCCAGCACTCGCCCGCCTTCATCCGCTGGGCCGCCGCGCGCACGCAATGACGGAGGATCCCGCGGTCCGGCGACTCATCCACTACCCGCCGGGAGACGCGCCGTCGCGCAGCTGCGCCGTGCGGGCATCCGGTCTCGCCGCCGCTCCGAACGTCCCCGTATGGACCCTCCGATAACCACTGCAAGGGAGACAACGCCGATGAACCTCAGCCACGACGCCATGCTGGTCAGCCTGCGCATCGCCGCCTGGTCGGGCCGGCTCCATGACCGGCAGGCCAGCACCCATGTCGCCGTCCACCACGAGGCGAGCGTCAGCGCCGGGCGCTACAACAAGTGCCTGCTGCCCAGGGCCGCCTTCGCCGCCATCAACGCCACCGTCAGCGCGGCGCGCGCGGCCCACGACGCCCAGACCCTGCCCTGGGACGACCGGGGGAGCCGGCTGCTCCCCGTCGCCAACCACGAGCGCTACACCGGGCTGATGGACGGCTTGCGCGAGCGCATGGTGCGCGAGCGCGCCCGCTTCATCGAGGACTATGACGACAATATCGAAAAGGCCCGGCTCGACCTCGGCAAGCTGTTCCGCATCGGGGACTATCCCTCGAAGGAAGACCTCCGGGACAGGTTCGGCCTGCGCTGGCGGATCGTCCCGGTGCCGACCACTTCATGGCGAAGCTCGCCTCCGACGACACCGACCGGGTGAAGCGCGACATCGAGAGCCAGGTGGAGGAGCGGCTGCACGATGCGGTGGGCGACCTCTACCGGCGCCTCGGCGAGGCCGTGGAGCGGGTCTCCGAACGCCTGCGGGAGGACGGCGAGGGCAAGCCGCTGGTGTTCCGGGACTCGATGATCGGCAACATCCGCGACCTTGTCGACATCGTGCCGCGGCTGAATATCTTCGGCGACGACGAACTCGCCCGGCTCTGCGGGCAGGTGAAGGAGAAGATCGCCGGCGTCGAGCCGGACGCGCTCAGGCCGTCGAAGAGTTTCGATCCGGTCGCCCGCGCGCGGGTGAAGCGCGACGCGGATGCGCTGGCGGAGAGGTTCGCGGGATATTTCGCGGCGGAGGTCTCCCCGGCGCGGGAGGCCGCGTGATGGGCGCCCGCCCTTGCCCGGAGTCGGCGCAGCGGGTGAGCCGCTGCGTGACGGCGCTGCTGCGGGAGCAGCCCTTCTTCGGCAGCCTGGCGCTTCGCCTGCCGGTCCGAGCCGACGCGGGCCGCGAGACGCTGGCGAGCGACGGACGGGAGATCCGCTATTCGCCGCAATGGATCGCGGAGACCGACGCCCACCTGATCGAGACCGCGATCGCCCGCGTGGTGCTGGCCTGCGCGCTCAAGCACCACACGCGGCGGGGCGAGCGCGACCCGGAGCGCTGGCAGCGCGCCTCCCAGCTCGTCACCCACGGGCTGCTGAGGGATGCCGGCTTCACACTGCCGCCCGACGCCGAAGCCTGGGACGGGATCAGCGTCGAGGAAGCCTATGACCGCCTGCCGGAACCGGAACCGGAGGACGACGGGTCGAGCGATGCCGGCAATCCGCCGTCCGGCGGCGGAGACGCCGGCGCCGGTTCGCCAGGCGCTCCCATGCCCGGCGGAAGCGGCCCATCCGACCGGGGCGATGACGGGGAGCAATCCGGTAGCGGCGATGACGGGAAGGCGGATGGTTCGGCAGACGCCTCGAACGATGACGGCGGTTCCGGCAACGATGACAACGGCGGCGACGCAAGCTGCGATCCGTCGGGCACCGGCGAGGTCATGGACGCGCCGGCGGGCGGCGCCGGGGACGCCGCGCCTTCGCCGGGCGACATGACGCGGGAGGAACAGGCCTGGGACGAGGCCATGCACCAGGCGCTCGGTCTCGCCAGGGCCGAAGGCCGGTTGCCCGGCGCGGTCGAGGAAACCGTGCGCGGCGCCCATGCGAGTGCGCTCGACTGGCGCTCGCTGCTCCGGCGCTACATGACCGACGCCGTGAAGAGCGACTACAGCTGGAGCGTCCCCAACCGGCGCTTCATCGACTCCGGCCTCTATCTCCCCTCAATCCATTCCGAGGGCATGGACGCCATCGCCGTCATCATCGACACCTCGGGCTCGCTGCCGGCGGCCACCCTGGCGGAGTTCTGGGCGGAGCTGCGCGAGGTCGCCAGTGAGATCCGGCCCGGCCGCGTCGTCGTGCTCCAGGTCGACGCCGCGGTGCAGGACGCGGCGGAATACGCGCCAGACGAGCTTCCCGACGAAATCGCCGTCAGGGGCCGGGGCGGCACGGACTTCCGCCCGGGCTTCGAGTGGCTCGACGAGCAGGGGATACAGCCGGGCGTGTGCCTCTACTTCACGGACATGGAGTGCTCCCGATATCCGTCGACGGAGCCCCCGTTCCCGGTGCTGTGGTGCGACCACGGGGAGGGCCCGTGGCGGCGACCCGCGCCCTGGGGCGAGCGCATCGACATCGCCGCCTGACCTCCGACGGCGGCGCGCCGCTTCCCGACCCTCCACGGCGCCTTCGTCTGCCGGCGGCCCCCGGCGCTGCCGGCCGCCTGCGCATCCGACCCCGTGACGCGGGGCTGACCGCCGCTCCCCGCCCGCAGCAGCGCCGGCCGGACCACTTCCGGCCGCGCGCCGTCTGCCGCCGTTTCCGATACCGCCGCACCGCACCGTCGGCCCGTATCCGGCGCCGGCGCCCGCCGGACCGCACCGCCCGGAGCCGGAGCGGGGCGGCGGTCCGGGCAGGCGCGGGGCAGCCGGAGTGGGCCGCCCGCGCCGACCGTCCGCAACCCTCCATGGAGACTGGCATGAACTTCATCGCCCCCGGGGCCGCGCCGCCGATCCGGGACATCCCGCTCGCCCGGCTCGGCCTCGCCCCCGAGAACGTCCGCAAGACCCCGCCCGATGCCCGGGCCGACGCCGAGCTCAAGGCCTCCATCGCCGCCCTCGGCCTGCTGGAGAACCTGGTCGTCCGGCCCGAGGAACCCGGTTCGGACGGCATCGGGCGCTATGCCGTGGTCGCCGGCGGACGCCGCCTCAAGGCCATGCAGGAACTGGCCGGGGACAAGGCGCTCGACGCCGACCACCCGGTGCCCTGCCTGGTCAGGACCGGCGACGCCGAGCCGGCCGAACTCTCGCTCGCCGAGAACGTGGTCCGCATCGCCATGCACCCGGCCGACCAGGTGGTCGCGTTCACGAGACTGGCCGACGCCGGGCAGCCGGTTGCCGCCATCGCGGCGCGGTTCGGCGCCTCCGAGCGCACCGTCGAGCAGCGCCTGCGCCTCGGCAACGCCGCGCCCGAGCTTCTGGACGCCTACCGGGCCGGCGGGATCGACCTCGAAGTGCTCAAGGCCTTCGCCGTCACCGCCGACCGCGCGCGCCAGATGACGGTATGGGAACAACTCTCCGGACAGGCCGGCCGCCCGTCGGCCTGGCAGGTGAAGCGCCTGCTGACCGAAGAGCGCGTGCCGGGCGCCTCGGCCGTCGCCCGCTTCGTCGGGGTCGATGCCTACGAGGCCGCGGGCGGCCAGGTCATGCGCGACCTGTTCGCCGACGAATGCGAGCACGGCGTCTGGTTCGAGGACCCGGTGCTGCTGGAGAAGCTGGCGGCGGAGAAGCTCCGGGCCGCCGCCGACGAGCTGGCGACGCGCTGGAAGTGGGCTGTCCCCATGGTCGAGGTCGACTGGAGCGACACCGCCCGCTACGGCCGCATCGAGCCCCGGCCCGGTACGCCGACCGACGCGGAGCGGGCCGAGATCGACAAGCTGACGACCCGCCACGACGAACTCGTCAATCTCGATGACGACGAGTGGACCGGCGAACTGGCCGCCGAAGCGGAGGCCGTCGAGGCACGGCTCGACGGGATCGAGGCCGCCGTCGAGGCGCGCGCGGTGTTCCGGCGCGAGGACTTCGCGATCGCCGGCTGCATCGTCACCGTCGGCCATGACGGCGCGATGCAGGTCATCCAGGGCCTGGTGAAGCCCGAAGACATGCCGGCGGAAACCGGCGCCGCCGGCAACGGCCACGGCGCGCACGCCGCCGCGCAAGATGCCCACACCGTCGGCCATGACGACCGCCCCGCAGGCCCGTCCGTCAATCCGCCCATCTCGACGCCCATGGCGCCGCCGAAGGACCCCGAATCCGAGGCGCGCAGGGAGGCGGGCGTCGGCGTCGGGCTCGCCGACGACCTGCGCGCGATCCGCACCGCGCTGGTCAAGGCGCATCTCGCCTGCGACTTCGATGCCGCCTTCGACCTCGCGCTGTTCCAGATGGGCCGCGCCGTGTTCGCGCCGGGCCGTCACGGCCACGCCCTCGACATCGCGGTCAAGGAAACCCCCGACAGGCCCATGACCCGCATGAACGATGCCGGTTTCGCGGCCTGGTCGCCGGGCGAGGCCATGCTGGCAGACCGCTCGCACCTGTCGCTCGACTGGCTGACCATCGAGGACGACGGCGGATCCTTCGCGGCGCTCCGGGCCTTGCCCCCGGCGGAGAAGCAGGCGCTGTTCGCGGCCTGCGTCGCGCGCACGGTGAAGGGCCAGCTCGCCTTCGAGCCGCAGGCGCGGCCCGAACTCGAAGCCACGGTGGCCCGGCTCGGCATCGACTTCGCGCAGCATGTGCGCCCGACGGGGCCGATGCTGTGGTCGCGGATTTCCAAGGCGCGGGTCCTCGACATCGCCCGCACGGTGTTCGGCATCAACTGGGCCTCGGCGCGGTCGAAATACAGGAAGCCCGCGCTCGCCGAGGCGATGGAGGCCGCCTTCGCCGCCGGCGATCCACCGGTCGGGGTGAGCGCCGCCATGCACGCCGCCGCGCTCGCCTGGACGCCGCCCGGCTTCACCGCGTTCGACACCGGGCGCACGGTCGGCGATGCCGGGGATGCGGCGACGGACGCCGCCGGAACCGCCGCAACCCCGGAAGGTGCCGAAGCGACCTCCGGAACCGGTCCGGCGGCGCCGGCCGGCAACGGTCATGCGACGCAGACCGCTGCCGAACCGGAACCCCCGGAAGGCGCAGCGGCGGAGGCCGGCAACGGCGCCGCCGACGCGGGCGATACCGCTCCTGAGACCGATCCGGGCGATGCCGGGGAGGCCGGTCCCGGCACGGTCGCCGCGAACGGGCCGGACGGTATCGGGGCGACCGGTCCGGTCAACGGGCAGGCCGCCCACCCGACGGAGATCCCCGAGTTCCTCCGCCAGGTCCGGTAGGCGACCGCAGACCCCGCAAGACGCCCCGCCGGCGCATTGCTCCGGGCTTCAGACCCTGGGCAGCGCCGGCGGGGCGTTTCCGTTTCAGCAATCCATGGAGGTCCGTCCATGAACCGGACGATCCGCGCCCGCATCCACGAAACCGCCGTGAAGCGGGTCACCCGCATCTACGCCGCCACCCTGGCCGACATCTTCGCCGAGACCCTGCAGAACAGCCGCCGCGCCGGCGCCACACGGGTGCGCATCTCGGTTGCCGCCGCCCGGGCGCACGAAACCGCCGCCATTGCGGGCGAGACGCCGCTCACCGTCACCGTTTCCGACGACGGCTCAGGCATCGCCGATCCCGCCGTGCTGCTGAGCTTCGGCGAGAACGGCTGGGACGACGCGCTGGTGCGCCGCGAGGACGCCGCCGGCTTCGGCTTCGCCAGCCTCGCGCGCCGCAACTGCGCCGTCTCGTCCAGGCCCCGCTCGCCGGACGGGGAGATATTGCCCGGCTGGCGCGTCGCGCTGCAACCGGCGCATTTCCTCGGGGAGGCCGACGCCGGGGTGCAGGGCGACAACGAGGCCCCGTATCCCTGCGGGACGGCAGTCTCGTTCGAGGCGACCGAACCCGCCCTGGCCATCCGCAGCGCGGCCGGGAATGCCGCCCGCCACTACCCGCTGCCGGTCGTCTTCGAGGACGGCGGGGGAGACGGCGCCGGGGAGGAACTGCCCCGCCGCGCCTTCCTCGACGGCGCGGTCCATGTCGAGCCCTGGCGCGGCCTCGTCTTCGGGGTCTTCAGGGACCGCCGCAGCGGCTACAACGACCCCGACCTCAACGTCTTCGGGCTGACCCTGGCGCTCCGCCTGCCCACGGTCGAGACCGTCCACGGCGCGACCTGGACCGTATTGGCGGATCTGGAAGACTGCCCGGACCTCGAACTGGTCCTGCCGGCCCGCAAGGAAGCGGTCGAGAACGCCTTTCCCGGAGAGATGCGCGAGGCCGCGCGGCTGGCGGTCTGGCGCGCCATGGCGGCCGACCCCTCGCCGCGCCCGGCCTTCGCCGACTGGATGCGGGCGCGCGAGGCCGGCATCGCCATCGCGCCGCCGCCGGCCACCCTGCGGCCCTGGCGGCCCATGATCGCCGACTGCAACGACTGGCGCGAACCGGGCAAGCTGGCCGATGCCGGCCATGACGCCCTGGTCATGGACCGCGATCCGGAGCCGCCCGAGGCGCAGGCGCTGTGGCGCGCCGCCGAACGCGCCGGCATCGCGCCGCGGCTCTTCGAGGCCGACCGGCGGCTGGAGGGCCATGGCTGGTACGACGCGCTCGACCGGGTGACGGATATAACCGTCCGGGTCGCTGCCGGGGACGACTGGACGACGCTCGCGGAGTATCCGCTGCCCGGGCCGTCTCGCGCCGCGCCGCTGCCGGCCCGCCCCGCCGCCATCCGCATCGAGCTCACCGTTCGCCCGGCGTCGGGTCCGGAACGCACCCTCGACCTGCCGGCCGACATGGCGTTCGCCGGCGAGGCCTGGTCCCGGATCGACGAGGCCATGCCGCTGGTCACCGAAGACAGCCCACTTCAGCCGCACGAGCTCGCCGCGCTGCTCATGGCGGGGTTCTTCTCGCCCTCCGACGATGCCGACGCCGACAGCTGGGAGACCCAGCGCGCCCGTTTCGAGGAGGACGCGCTGCATCTCGCGACCCGCCTGCTGCTGTCCGACGACGAGGCCTGCCGGGCATCCATCGCCGAGGCGGTGCGGCGCGAGCTGATGTGGCTTGCGCCCCGCAACCGCGCCGTCGACATCCGCATCCGCCGGCCCGACGTCACCGTGACCCTCGGCGGCGCCCCGGAGGCCGCGCCGTGAGCCGGCCCCGGACCGTGCAGGTCGGCTACAACGCGCACTGCTGCAACACCGTCACGGTCGAGGCCGACACGCTCGGGGACCGCTCCGCAGGGCCCCGGCGACGCGGCGCAGAAACGCGCCATCGCCGTGTGGACCGACCTGCCGATGCCGACCGGCCGCACCGTGACGGTCACCGTCCGCGACGGCAGGGTCGCGGTCGACCCGCCCGGCGGCGGAAGCCGCTGCCCGCTGACCCTGCGGGGCGCTTCGGTTCCACTCCCATGGAGGACATCGCCATGCCCGATTCCGCGACGGGTTTCGACGACATGCCGCTTTACGACATGCCTGCGGCGCCGGCCTCGGCCCGCAAGACCGCCGACCGCCGCCGGCTCCAGCGCCGTTTCCTCCGCGCCGGGCGCGAGGCGGTCGACGACCGCGACCTGCTCGAACTGCTGCTCTCCGGGCGCCCGCCGGTGGACGATGCCGGGGCGCTTGCCCGCGCATTGCTGGACACCTTCGGCACGGCGCCGCGCGCGCTCGCAGCACGGCCGGACCGCCTGCACACCGTGCCGGGCCTGTCTGAAGACGCCATCGCCGCCCTCAAGGCCGCCGAAGCGCTCGCCATCCGCATGGCGCGGGCCGAAATGCCCGACACCCCGCGCCCGTCCCTCGCCGGCTACGACAGGGTGATCGAGTACTGCCGCACCCTCGCCGGCCACCGCGAGGTCGAGGAGTTCAGGCTGCTGTACCTGAACCGCAACAATCTCCTCATTGCCGACGAGCGCCTCCAGAAGGGCTCCGTCTGCCACACTCCGGTCTATCCCCGGGAGGTTTGCATCCGCTGCCTGGAGCTTCAGGCCAGCGCGGTCATCGCGGTCCACAACCACCCGTCCGGCAACCCGGAACCATCGAGAGCCGACATCGCCATGACCGACCGCCTCCGCGACGCGCTGAAGACCATCGAGGTCACGCTGCTCGACCATCTGATCGTCACGCCGACCGGCTCGGTCAGCTTCCACGAGAGGGGGTTGCCATGAGATGATGTTCCCATGTGTGGCCGCTTCACCAACCGCCTTGCATGGAAAGCTCTCCAGGAGCGGCTCGACCCGATCGGTACGCCGCTCGATCTGCGGCCCCGCTACAACGCCGCACCGGGCCAGGACGTGGCGGTCGCGCGCGCCGCCGGCCGCACCCTCGCCATGCTGCGGTGGGGGCTGATTCCGGCCTGGGCGAAGGACCCGGCGATCGGCCACAAGCTCATCAACGCCCGGTCCGAGACCGCCGCGCGGAAGCCGTCCTTCCGCTCGGCCTTCCGTCATCGCCGCTGCCTGATCCCGGCGGACGGCTTCTACGAGTGGCAGCGCCGGGGCGGAACTCGCCAGCCCTGGCTGTTCGGCTTCCGGGACGGCGCGCCCCTGGTCTTCGCCGGCCTGTGGGAGCGCTGGACCGTTCCCGGGGGCGCCGCTCTTGCGGGATTGCTCGCCGGCCGCAGCCCCGGCGACACGGTGGAGACCTGCACGATCCTCACCACCGCCGCCAACGAGACGGTGGCGCCGGTCCACGGCCGCATGCCGGTCATCCTGCCGCCGGACGCCTGGGCCGCCTGGCTTGCGGGCGAGGAGACACCGCTCGCGCCGTACCCGGCTGATGACATGACGGCCCATCCGGCCTCGACGCGCGTCAACCGGCCGGCCAACGACGATCCGCGCTGCGTCGAACCGGTTTCGCTGAACTGAGTTTGCGCCGCCCGGCGGCCTGAGCGCCCCACCGCCCACCCCGGCGGCAGGGGTGGCGTCGGCGTTCCGACTTCCTTCTTCACGCCTTTCTCCGCCCGGAGACCGGCCAGCCGGAGCGGGGCGGGCCGGCAGTGCGGCGAGGGAGGTCCCGCCGTGCCGGACGCCCGCGCCCTTCCAGCCCGGAGACCGCCATGCTCCACCGGATCACCGGCCGCGCCACGAAGTGCGGCCCGTCCGCGATTTCCGCGATCGCCGGCGTGCCGACCCACGAGGCCGCCGCCGTCATCCGCCGCCTGTTCGACCGGCCGTCGGTGAACGGCGTCTTCATCGACGAACTCGCCGCCGCGCTCGAAGCGTTCGGGTGGGCGCCGGACTATGCGCTCCGCCATCCGAAATACCGGAACCGCCGTTTCGCCCGGCGCGAGCAGGAATGGGAGCGCCTCTTCGCCGGCGTCCCCTTCGACGAGCGCGCAATCACGCTGGGCGCGTTCCTCGACGCCGCGCCCGCCGGAACCTGGGCGATCTCCGCGAGCCGCCACTTCGTGGCCTGTGCGGACGGCTTCGTCGCGGATTCCGGTGCGTGGTTTGCCCGCATGCCGGCCCACTGGTCCCGGGCCGACCACGACCGCGTCGCGCTCCGCCGCGTCCGGGAGGCGGTCAGGTTCGTGCGCGTCACCGGCATCCCCCGCAACGCCCGTCCGCAGGAGGGTTGACCAGGTCATCGAGATCACGATCTGCACGATCGACGAGCTTTCGGACGCGGCGAAGGAGAAGGCCCGCGCCCGGTATCGCGACGAGGGCCTCTTCGACGACTGGTACGACCATGTCCTCGACGACTTCGAGACCGTCTGCCGGATCGTCGGCATCACGCTCGACACCCATGCCGTGCGCCTCCAGGGCGGCGGAACCCGGGAACGGTCGAACATATGGTTCAGCGGGTTCGGCAGCCAGGAGGACGGCGCCTCGTTCGAGAGCCGGTACAGCCATGTCCGTGGCGCCGACGATACCGTCGCCCTTCGCAACCTGGCCCGCTGGCTCTACCGGCAACTGCGCGACGCCCGGGAGGCCGGGACCTCCGACCCGGCTGTCGACGAGGCCCTCGCCGTGAACTCCTTCACCTTTACCGGGGATGGCAAACGGTTCGGCTGATCCGCCACGCCCGACCTCAACGGCGCGGGTTCCCCAGGTAACCCCGCACCTTCCCGAACGCATCCTCCGCCCGCGCCGGGTTGCCCCGGCGCGCCCGGCGCCGGCGGGAGTCCGGTCAGCCGTCCGGGGGCAGTCCGGCGGGGATGGTGCGGGAAGACTCGCGCCGCGCCGCCGCCGCCACGCCCTTCCAGCACGGAGACTGTCCATGCTCGACGCCCCCACGGCGCCGGACGCCCTCGCGCGCCCTCTTCCTCCCGCAGTCCCCATCGATCCGGCCGCCCCGTCGGACCGCCCGGCCGCGGGCGACGCCCTGATCGCCGCCGCCCGAACCCTGCTGCCGGTGCTGGAGGCCGGACGGCCGCTCGACGCCGCGACGCTGCGCGCCGCCATGACAAAGGCCTTCGGCGCCACCGACGCCGGGGGCGGCTGGGTCTGGAAGGACGCCTATGAAGCCGCCGAGGCGGCCGTGGTGATCTTCATGCAGCGCTACGCCCGGGCCATGCGCCGAAATGCGGGCGGACCCCGCCGCATGCTGGCGATGCTGGAGGCCGTCGCCGCGCTGGAACCCTCCCACACCAGGCGCTCGGAGGAGCAGGTCCGCCTCCAGCAGTTCTCGACCCCGCTGCCGCTCGCCTATGCCGCCCTCCAGGCCGCCGCCATCCGGCCGGGCGATACCGTGCTGGAACCTTCCGCCGGCACCGGCATGCTGGCGGTGATGGCGCAGTGCGCGCTGGGCGACCGGGCGGCAGGCGCGCTCCATCTCAATGAATACGCGCCCACGCGGGCGCGGTTGCTGACGCGGCTGTTCCCCGGGGCCGCCGTCACCGCGTTCGACGCCGAGGGGATCGCGGACCGGCTGTGCGACGTCCGGCCGACCGTGGTGCTGATGAACCCGCCCTTCTCGGCAACGCCCGGCGTCGACCGCACCGCCCGCGGCGCCGATCTGCGCCATGTCCGCTCGGCCGCTTCGATGCTGCCGCCGGGCGGGCGGCTGGTCGCGGTCACCTCGGCCCATTGCGCGCCCGGCGGCACCGCATGGCGCGATGCCTTCGGCTCGCTCGACGACGCCCGCTGCATCTTCACCATGGCGATCGACGGGCGGGCCTATGCCAGGCGCGGCACCGGCTTCGACACCCGCCTCACCGTGCTGGAGCGCGGCGCCGGACCTGAAGTCGAGCTGGACACGACCGCCCGCGCCGCGAACGCCGCCGAACTGCTCGATGCCGTCATCGCGCGCGTGCCGAAGCGCCAGCCGATCGTGCGCACGCCGGCAGGTCCCGCCCGCGACCTGTTCGGCGCAGCCGTCGCGCCGCCGCCCGCGAAGCGGCAGGGACCCAGGCCCGCATCGACGCCCGAGACCCGGCAGGCCCATGACCGGGGGCCGGTTACGGAGCTGGTCGTCGAGACCGGGCCGGTCGAGCCTGCCGAACAGGATACCCGACCCGCCGCCGACACCGGCCCCTGGGCGCCCTGGCGGCCCGGCGCGGTGCGGGTGCCGGGGGCGGTCGAGCATCCGACGCCGCTGGTGCAGTCCGCCGCCATGGCCGCCGTGCCCCATCCGGCGCCGGCATACCGGCCCATGCTGCCGGAGCGCGTGGTGACCGACGGCCTGCTGTCCGACGCCCAGCTCGAGAGCGTCGTGCTGGCGGGCGAGGCCCATTCCCGCCATCTGGCAGCGCAATACCGCATCGGCTCCGGCTGGGAGACCGTCCACCGCTGCCCGCAGGACGGAGAGGACGAGGCGGACATCGACACCTCCCTCGTCACCCGGGAAAGCGAGACCCTGTCGAAGCCGGTGCGCTTCCGCCGGGGCTGGATGCTGGGCGACGGCACCGGCTGCGGCAAGGGCCGGCAGGTCGCCGCCGTCATCCTCGACAACCGGCTGAGGGGCCGGAAGCGCGCCCTCTGGCTCTCCCAGTCCGACAAGCTGCTGGAGGACGCAAGGCGCGACTGGACCGCGCTCGGCGGGCTGGAGAGCGACGTCATCCCGCTCGGCGCCTTTCGCCAGGGGCGGGAGATCCCCCTCGACGAGGGCATCCTGTTCGCCACCTACGCCACGCTGCGCTCGCCGTCCCGCCAAGGCAGGCCCTCGCGGCTGGAGCAGGTCGTCGAGTGGCTCGCCGGCTCGTTGGACGAGGAGGACCGCCGCGCCTTCGACGGGGTCATCGTCTTCGACGAGGCCCACGCCATGGCCAACGCCGCCGGCTCGAAGAGCGAACGCGGCGAGACGAAGCCGTCGCAGCAGGGCCGCGCCGGCCTGCGCCTGCAGAACGCGCTGCCCGACGCCCGCATCGCCTATGTCTCGGCCACCGGCGCCACCACGCTCCCCGGCCTCGCCTATGCCGGCCGGCTCGGCCTCTGGGCCGCCGGCGAGACGCCGTTCGAGACCCGCACCGCCTTCGTCTCCGCCATGGAGGCCGGCGGCGTCGCCGCGATGGAGGTCGTTGCCCGCGACCTCAAGGCCCTCGGCCTCTACCAGGCAAGGGCGCTCGCCTATGACGGCATCGAGGTCGACATACTCGAACATTCGCTCACCCCGGAGCAGCGGCGCATCTACGATGCCTATGCCGGCGCCTTCAAGGTGATCCACCACAATATCGGGGAGGCGCTGAAGGCCACCGGCATCGTCCGGGGCGAGGACACGCTCAACAGGAGCGCAAAAGCGGCAGCGCTGAGCGCCTTCGAGGGCACGAAGCAGCGCTTCTTCGGCCATCTGCTCACCGGCATGAAGTGCCCGAGCCTGATCCGCGCCATCGAGGCCGACCTCGAAGCCGGGCGCTCGGCCGTGGTCCAGCTGGTCTCGACCGGCGAGGCGCTCATGGAACGGCGCATCGCCGAGGTCCCGGCCTCTGAGTGGGACGACCTCAATATCGACCTCACGCCCCGGGACGCCATCCTGTCCTGCCTGATGCACGCCTTCCCGGTGCAGCTGCAGGAGCCCTTCACCGACGACGGCGGCAAGCTGCTCGGCCGCCCCGCCAGGGACGCCGACGGCAACACGATCGTCTGCAAGGAGGCCGAGGAGCGGCGCGACGCGCTGATCGAAAAGCTCGCCGCCCTGCCGCCGGTGCCGACGGCGCTGGACCGGATCGTGCAGCATTTCGGGGACAAGGCCGTCGCCGAGGTCACCGGCCGGTCGCGGCGGGTGCTGCGCATCGTGGACGCAAGGGGCGAACGCCTCGCGCTGCGCTCGCGGCCCGCCTCCGCCAATCTCGCCGAAACCGCCGCGTTCATGGACGGAAGCAAGCGCATCCTGGTGTTCTCCATGGCCGGCGGGACGGGCAGGAGCTACCATGCCGACCTCTCCTGCGGGAACACGGAGCGGCGCATCCACTACCTGCTGGAGCCCGGCTGGAGGGCCGACCAGGCGATCCAGGGGCTGGGCCGCACCCACAGGACGCACCAAGCCTCCGCGCCGCTCTTCCGGCCCGTCACCACCGACGTGAAGGGCGAGCGCCGCTTCATCGCCACCATCGCCCGGCGGCTCGACAGCCTGGGCGCCATCACCCGCGGCCAACGCGACAGCCAGACCGCCATGGGCGACGCCGCGCTCTTCCGCGAGAGCGACAACCTGGAGAGCGCCTACGCGAAGGCGGCGCTCAGGCAGTTCTACGGCGCGCTCTGGCGCGGCGCCATCGAGGGCTGGAACGCGGAACGGTTCCAGGAGTCGACCGGCCTCAGGATCGTCCACGAGGGCGGGCTCAAGGACGACCTGCCGCCGATGCCGAAGTTCCTCAACCGGCTGCTGGCGCTCCCCATCGACGAGCAGAACCGGCTCTTCGCCGCGCTGGAAGAGCGCATCGCCGCCAATATCGAGCAGGCCATCGAGGCCGGCAGCTACGAACGGGGGGTCGAGACGGTCACCGCCGACTCGCTCACTGTCGCCGGCAGGGAGACGCTCCATGAGCATCCCGGCGCCGGGGCCGCCACCGAACTGGTAGGGATCGTCCGCCGCGACAGGCTCATGCCGCTCACCGCAGATGCCGCGCTGGAGATCGGAAGCCGCGATCCGGGACCGGACGGGAAGCCCCGCCTCGTGGTCAACGCGCGCTCGAGGCGCGCCGCCGTCCTGCTGCCCGCCCCGTCGCGCATGCTCGAGGACGGCGGGGTGCAGGAACGCGTGCAGCTGCTCCGCCCCGCCGCCCGGGACCGCATGGCCCGGGCCGAGTTCGCCGCTTCCAGCTGGAGCCATGCCGACGAACGGCACTGGCGCATGCTCTGGGACGCCGAGACCGCCGGCCTGCCGTCCCACCGCGAGTCCCGCTTCTGGCTCGCCACCGGCCTGCTGCTGCCCGTCTGGGACCGCCTCCCGGCCGAGAACATGCGCGTCCGCCGGCTCACCAGCGACGACGGCATGGCCCTCATCGGGCGCGTGCTCGACGCGGAGCAGGTCCGCGCCGTGCGCGCCGGGTTCGGCCTCGACGGCGGACCCGCCATCACCGCCGCGGAAGCCTTCGCGGCGGTGATGGAACGCGGCAACCCGCTCGCGCTCGCCAATGGCTGGCGGCTCGCCCGCCGCCGCCTGATGGGCGCCGACCGCATCGAGGTCGAGGGGCCGGCCGATACCGACCTGCCGACGCTCCGGCGCATGGGCTGCGCGATCGAGATCGTCTCGTTCCGCGCCCGGATATTCGCGCCCCATGCCGGCGCGCTGGAGCGCGTCCTCGAACGCTGGCCGCCCGCCGCGTGACTCCCGGAGAATTCCCCCGTTCAATGCCCGGCCGGGATACGTATTGCCGGCCGGGCGGCCGCCGACCCGCCCCGACAAGGAGACCGACGCCATGACCGCGCAGACCCTGCCGGACTGCCCGAACTTCTGCTTCGCGCCCGCCTGGGACGTCGAAGTCGATGCCCAGCAGATCAGAATCGTCATCGAAGGCCTCGCCGGGCATGTCCCCACCGCGCTCATCGCCCTCGACCTCGACGATGCTCTCGGCCTTTGCGACAGGCTGAACCGTCGGCTCGGTTACGACCGCGAGGCTTGGACCACCATGGCGGCGGCGTCCATGCGCGCCGGGGACGGCGATCCCGACGGCGAGCCGTGGCACTGAGGCAGAATCGCCCTCCGACCGTTCCTTTCGCCATGTCGTCTCCTTTCCGGCGCGACGGAACGGGCGACCCGACCGCTTTCGTCTTCCTGCTGTGCAGCCGGCCCGTCGCCGTCTTGCCGGGGCCGCCCGGTTTCGGCCGCCGCACGACTGCGTAGCCGGCCCTGCGCCGTCCGGCGGCCCATGGGGGCTCGCACATGGCGGCCATGCTCCGCTGCCGGCCCGCCGCCATCTGTCGTCACCCGCGCCGCGCCATCGATCCCCGCCCGTTCATGCGCACCGATGTCCCGCGCAGCGCGGCAATGCAGGCGAGGCCGACCCGTTCGCGCCGCAGAGGTGTAGAAAGGCGGTTCGGGAGCGAAGCCGATGACCGGGAGGGAGCCGCGGCGGACGCAACCGGGGAGATCGGACCATGACGACATTGACCTATGCGGGGATCGGGGCGCGGGCGACGCCGACGGGGATGCTGGCCGACATGACCACGATGGCGGGATGGCTGGCTCGGACCGGCTGGCATCTGTCGAGCGGCGGAGCGGGCGGCGCCGATGCGGCGTTTGCGGCGGGAGCGTCAGCAGAGCAGCGGACGATCTGGCTGCCGTGGCGGGGCTATAACGGGCATCGCGGCGCCGACTGCCGGACCCTGTCTCCGGCGGCGATGGCGGCAAGCCTGGAGATCGCGGCGCCCCTGCATCCGGCCTGGGAGCGCTGTTCGCCGGCCGTGCGCAAGCTGCATGCCCGGAACGCGGCGGTGGTGCTCGGCGGGACCCTGGAGCGACCGGTCGATGCGGTCGTGTGGTGGAGCGAGCGCGGCGCGTCAACCGGCGGCACGGGCATGGCCATCCGCATCGCCCGGACCCGCGGCATCCCGGTGCTGAACCTGGGGTCGATGCCGCCGCGCGCCGTCTGCGAGCGCCTGGCCGCGATCCGCCGCGCCGTCCCCCCGTCGTAGAGAGGAGTGAAGCGCCTGCCGGGCGAGTGTCCGGCAGGGCGGAGGAGAGGAACTCCCCGCCGATGCCGGATCGGTGTCCGGCACAGGTTGCCGGGCAGGGCAACGGCAGAGGAGTTCCCGCCATGTTTCATCCCGATACATCCCTCGACCTTCCGACCGGCTGCGACCTGCTCGCCGAACTCGGCGTCGACCGCCGCACCGTCCGCGAGATCACGGAGGACGAGCGCGCCATCCGCTGTCCCGACCGGGGCGCGGCCTGTCCGGTGCACGGCTTCGCGAGCCTCTTCCCGGAACCGGCCCTCGGGATGTCCCTCCAGGAAGCGGCGCCGGCGGAGTTCCGGGACCCGGCGGCGCCGCTCCCTCCGGCGAACCGGAGGTGGAGGAGGGCCTGAAGAGATTGAACGGGCGGGGGGTCGGGAGGGTGTCCCGGCCTCCGGTCGTTCGCAACCCACCGTCATGAACGCGAACCTGAAGGAGTATCGCAATGAGCTTCGGACTGAACAAGGTGCAGATCATCGGCCGCCTCGGCGCGGACGTCACCGTCAACCACCTCGCCTCGGGCGGGCGCGTCGCCAACCTGAGCATCGCGACCGACGAGTCGTTCATCAACAAGCAGACCGGCGAGAAGGTCGACAGGACCGAGTGGCACCGGGTCGTGACCTTCCAGGACGGGCTGATCGACATGCTCGGGAAGCACGCCACCAAGGGCCGGCTGGTCTACATCGACGGCAAGCTCCAGACCCGGCGCTGGTCGAAGCCGGGCGAGGACGGCGACCGCTTCTCGACCGAGATCCTGCTGGTCCCCGGCGGGCGCGTCCAGTTCCTCGACAAGCCGAACGGCAACGCCGCGCAGCCCGGCCCGGACGCGGCGGACGGCTCCGCGCCGGCCGGCGGCGACCCGATGGACGGGGACGAGATCCCGTTCTAGAGCTTCCCGTTCTTCCTTCCCCACAGGGCCGGCGCCTCGCGCGCCGGCCTTTTTTTGCAGCCGAACCGGAGGCGGTCCGTCCGGGCGCCGCGCCCGCGCCTGGCGCGGGCCGCTCGCCTTCCGGCGCCGTCCAGAGGCGGAGGGCGGCCGGTATCGGGCGTCCCGCTCGACATGGAAGGAAGTCCCGCATGCAGCACCAACCGTCTCCCGCCGCCGCCATCGCCGCCGCGCTTGCCGCGCGCGCCGAGGCGGTCTGCCGACGCTATCTGCCCCATGGCCGCCGGCAGGGCCGCTACTGGATCTGCGGCGACCTCGACGGCGCCCGCGGACGCTCGCTCTTCGTCCGCCTCTCCGGACCCGGCACGCCGGGGAAGTGGACCGATGCGGCCCGGGGCACGCACGGCGACCTGCTCGATCTGGTCCGCTACCGCTCGGGCGCGCCGACGCTGCGCGCGGCGCTCGACGAGGCGTGCGCCTTCCTCGCCCTGGAGCCTGACCCGGACAGTGCCCGGACTTGTTCCGGGTATCCGGGAGCCCCGGACGCGCCCTGGGACGCGACAGAGGCTGCCCGCCGCCTGTGGCGGCGCTGCCGCGCCATTGCCGGCAGCCACGCCGAGCGCTACCTGCATGCCCGGGGTCTCGCGCGCTGCCGTTTCGCGGCGCTGCGCTATCACCCGGAGCTTCGCTACCGCGACGGCCCGGCGGTGCACCGCTTCCCGGCGCTGGTCGCCGCCGTCACCGGCGACGACGGCGCCATCCTCGGTGTGCAGCGCACCTGGCTCGATCCCCGCGCACCCGCCAAGGCGGACATCGCCGCGCCGCGCAAGGCGCTCGGCCGCATCCACGGCCTCGCGGTGCGCTTCGGCGCGCCTGCCGGCCACGCGCCGCTCGTCGTCGGCGAGGGCATAGAGACGGTCCTCTCGCTGGTCGCCGCCGTGCCCGAGATCACGGCCGCCGCCGCGCTCTCGGCCGGGAGCCTCGGCGCGTTCGCGCCGCCGCCCGGCCTCACGCGGCTGGTCATCGCGCAGGACAATGACGAGCACGGCGCGCTCGCGGCCGAACGCCTCGCCCGGCGCTGCGCGCGGGCCGGCGTCGCCGCCACCGTCATCCTGCCCGCCGGCAACGATTTCAACGACGACCTCGTCGCCCTCGGCCCGGCAACGCTCCGCGCCCGCTTCGCGCCGCTGTTCCGTACCGCCGCCTGCGCCTCCGGCTCCCCGGCCGGCGCGGGCTCCCGGTCCGGGGGAGGAAGAGGAGAGCGGAGGGTCGGGCAAGCCGACCCGAAGAGTGGAGGGAGTCCATGAAAGCCGTCGTCAATCTGAAAACCGAGACCCGGCTGCGCGAGGCGTTCGAATACGCGCATGTCTTCAACAACACCGTGCTGATCGACCGCCGCACCCGGTGGGGCAATCCGTTCCGAATCGCCCCCGGGCAGGACCGCGCGCAGGCGATCGCCCGCTACCGCGCCGACCTCTGGCGCCGCATCCGCGCGGGCGAGGTCTCGCTGGAGGAGCTGGCCGAACTCAATGGCTGCTGGCTCGCCTGCTGGTGCGAACCGCTGCCCTGCCACGGCGATGTCCTCGCCCGGGCCGCGGAATGGGCCGCGCAGGTGCTGGCCGAGCGCAACGACCGGCAGGCAGAAGGCAGCGTGTCATGAGCGCCAGCGTCTTCCGACGCATCGCCCCCGACGAACCCCGCGGCGATGGCGGCGGGGGATTCGGGCGCGCCGCTTCGCGACCGGGCCATCCGCTCCTGTCCCTCACCCCTCCGGTCGCTGCGCGCTCCGCTTGCAGTTCCGGGCAGTCACTAACAAGGGCCGCGGATCCTTCACGACGCCGTGCCGAAACGACGATGGGGTCCGTGCTGGGGGAGAGAAATACGCCACCCCGCTGTGATGTCCAATCGTGTCACACGTGCTCCCTACGCCAACCCCTGCGGGGTCCTCCACTCCGCTGACGCTCCGTTCCGGCCGGGACTCGGAATGAAACGGCGCAAGCGCCTAGTCCTGACGGAATGCGCGACCGTGGCTCCGCACTCGCTGCGCTCGCTTGTGCGCCCGCACCACTCGCGCATCCCGCCAGGCCATTCATTCCGGCCCCGGTGGCTGCGGTCCGCGCGCGTGTCCCGACAGGACATCACAACGGGGATCGGCCCCGAACGTGAAACCGAAAGGAAAACGACATGACCTTCCATACCGACACAATCGAAACCGCAGCGCAGTCCGCAACCGCGATCGTCTGCGACAACGCCGCCCTCTTCGGCGCAACCCCCGAGCGCGACGAGTTCGACACCCGAGAGATCTGGGACCAGGACGAGGCCATCACCGCCGTCGCCGAAGCCTTCCGCATCCTCAGCCAGGGCGTCGCGCCCGACGGATACCAGATGGCCGACGAACGCGAACACCTCCTCTGGGGCTTCGTCAACATGCTCCACGCACAGACACAGCGCCTCGACCGTAGTGTCGACAAGCTCACCCCCGAACTCCAGGACCTCCAGCGCACACAGGACGGCTCCGAGATCAGGTCCCTGGAACTGGAACTCGTGACCGACCGCGCGCAGAACCTCGGCGACCGCCGCGACGCCTTCGAGACCCTGCGCGACGAGGCCGCCGAAGCCTACCGCGCAGACACCGGCGACACATGGCGGCCCCGGCGCGGCAGCCACGCCAGCCAGACCGGACATCTGACCTCCGCAGCCATCGACGCCCGCGACTTCGTCCGCGCCCGAAAGGACCGCAAGACACAGGCACACCTGCCCCAAGGCACACTGGTCGCCATCGCAGGCGGAAAGGACATCGCAAACCCGGCGGCCGTCATCGAGCGCCTCGACAAGGTCCGCGCCAAGTATGCCGACATGGTGCTCGTCCACGGCGGCGGCCCCGGCGTCGAGAAGATCGCCGCCAGCTGGGCAGAGCGCAACGGCGTCCACCAGGTCGTCTGCAAGCCCGACTGGGACCGCCACGGTCGCGCCGCACCCTTCCGCCGCAACGACGAACTGCTCAACCTCCTGCCCAAGGGCGTCATCGCCTTCCCCGGCTCCGGCATCACCGAGAACCTCGTCGACAAGGCCCGCAGCCTCGGCATCCCCGTGCAGCGCTGCGCCGCCTGACCGCAGCACCTCGACGGGCCGCGTCGTCTCCGCTCCGGCGGCGGCGTGGCCCGTTTTCGTATGCGCACACCGCCCGCCGGACCGCAACGGTCTCCTCGCACCGGCGCTGCGCACCGCGCTCGTCGGCGAACGCGCCCCGCTCGCCCTGGCCGGCTGCGGGCACCGCCCCGGCTCGCCGCCGCTGCACTCCGTGCCTCGCCGGTGACGGCTTCGCCGCGCACCGCGCATCGCACTGCGCCGTGCAACGCTGTCCGCACCCGTGCGGACATGACCGCCCGAGCCTTCGGCAGCGTGCTGCGCACGACTGCCGGCGCCTCCGGCCGCACAGCCCGCCGCTCAAACGCCGCGGCTGCTCCCCTCCGTCGCTCTCGCCGGCGTCGATCCCCCCACCGTCAATGCAGCACATCAGGCCGCTTCGGACCGCCCGGGGCGGCCTCGGTTCACACACCCGACGCATCCTTGATGCAGGGAGCGAGGCCCGGCCGGCCTGCATCGGTCGGCAGTTTTCCGTTGCGTGACAGACGGTTGGGCCTGATCCGCCCTGTGGCCGCGATCCCCCGCGCGGGTCGCGTTGTCCGTTCAGGAGCGCCGTTCCGTTCCCCCGGGACGGACGGCGCCCGAGGGAACAGACAACGGAGACACGCCCATGCGCATCCATGCCCCCGTCAACGAGCGGACGGTCCGCCGCACCTTCAGGGAGAAGAAACCCGGACGATACGGCCTGACCGTCATCGACAGGGACCTGCCCGCCTTCGGCTTCACCGTCGCCGGGAACGGGACGAAGACCTTCTTCGTCCGGACCTCACGCCAGTTCGGCGCGCCCAGGGCGATCCTCGGCACGACCGACGACATGACCGCCGCCGAGGCGAGGGAGAAGGCCATTGCCGCCATCGCCGAAGCCAAAGCCGACCGCGAGACCGGGCCGCTGTTCGCCGACTTCGCGGCCGACTTCATGCGCCGCCAGGGGCGGCGCTGGAAACCCTCCACGAGGAAGGCCAACGCCCATCTGGTCGAGCGCGGCCTCGTGCCCTTCTTCGGCGCGATGCCCGTCGCGAAGATCGACCGCGCCGATGTGCGGCGCTGGTTCGATTCCCTCAGCGGAACCCCCGGCAGCGCCAACCGGACCCTGCCGGTGCTGTCGGTGATGATGCGGCAGGCGGAACTCTGGAACCTTCGCCCGCAGGGCTCCAACCCCTGCCGCAACATGCGGCGCTACAGGACGGCGCCGCGCGAGCGCTTCCTGTCCCTGGACGAGTTGAAGCGCCTCGGCTTCGTCCTCGACCATGCGGAGGACCGGCAGGCCGCCGCCGCCATCCGCCTGCTGCTGTTCACCGGCGCACGGTCATCCGAGATCGCCGGCCTGCAATGGGACTGGATACGGGACACCCGCGCGGTGTTGCCGGACTCCAAGACCGGACCGAAGGCGCTCCAGCTTCCCCCGCCCGCGCGGGCCGTCCTGACTGGCCTGCCGCGCGAGGGACGCTTCGTCTTCCCGAACGGGAAGGGCGACGGCCCGATGACCGACCTCGGCCTGCGCTGGCAGAAGCTGCGCGGTCTCGCCGGGCTGGACGATGTGCGCATCCACGACTGCCGGCATACCTTCGCCTCCCATGCCGTGATGAGCGGCCTCGACCTCTACACCGTCGGCCGCCTGCTCGGCCATGCCGATACCGCCTCCACCGAACGCTACGCCCATCTCGCCGACGAGCATGTCCGCGAGGCGGCCGGGCGCATCTCCGGCATCGTCCACGAGGCCATGACCGGGAAGGAGAGCGGGCGATGAGCGGCGGCAGGCATCGTGTCCGGCTCACCGTGAAGGCCGTCGCCGCCGCCAAGCCGGCGGAACGGGAATACACCCTGTGGGACAATCTGCTGGCGCATTTCGGGGTCAGGGTGCAGCCCTCCGGCGTCCGGTCCTGGATCGTCCAGACCCGCGTCCGGGGACGCATGCGCAAGATCACCCTCGGGCGCTTCCCCGAACTGCCTCTCGACGCGGCGCGCCGGGAAGGCGCAGCCGTGCTCGCCCGCCTGTGGGGCGGCGAAGACGTGACGCCGCCGCGCAAGGAGAAGGCGCCGCTGTTCCGGGACTTCGCCGCCCGTTACCGCTCGCGGCGGAAACACCGCTGGAAGCCGTCCTCGCTCAAGACCTTCGACATCTACCTGAAGAACCGCCTGATGCCGCATTTCGGCAGGCTCCGGCTCGACGCCATCGACCATGCGCGGGTCTCGGCGTGGTTCGACGCCGCCAGCGCGGACAGGCCCGGCGCCGCCAACCGCGCCTTCGAGATACTCCGAGCCATGCTCGGGACGGCCCGGCAGTGGGGCGACCTCGGCGAGCATGTCCCCGATGCCTGCGCCAACATCGTGAAGAACCCCCGCAAGCCCGTCGCGCGTTACCTCAGCCGCGAAGAGCTGGAGCGTCTCGGCGCGGTGCTCGACCGCCACCGGGAGGAACACCCCTGGCCGGTGGCGGCCATCCGGCTGCTGACCCTGACCGGAGCGCGGCTCTCCGAAGTCATCAACCTCAGGTGGGACGAGATCGGTGAGCTGGCCGGAGACGGCGCGAGCGCGCGCATCGAAGACTCCAAGACCGGCCCGCGCACCATCTGGCTCGGACCCGAAGCGGCAAGGCTGGTCGAGGCGCTGCCGCGACCGGATGGCCGGGAGCGGGTGTTCCCCGAGACCCTCACATCGGCAAGGCTCTACACCTTCTGGTGCGGTATCCGCGACGAGGCGGGGCTTCCGGGCCTTCGCATCCACGACTGCCGCCACACCTGGGCCTCGCAGGGCGTCATGAACGGCGTCGGGCTCACCACGGTCGGACGGCTGCTCGGACACCGCAAGCGGGAGACCACCGCGATCTACGCCCATCTCGACGATGGCGCAATGCGCGACGCCGCCGCGCAGGCTGCGGCCGCCATCGCGCGCGCCATGGGATACAGCACCAAACCGCCCCCACTGTCGGACGAGGCGGAGCATGGCGATGCATCGGCCGACATACCTGCGCCGTCCAGGCCCGGTGCGTCGGCATCACCGGAGGGAGGGCGATCCTCCCTCCGGGGCAGAACCGGGGATCCGGAGCGATCGGATGCAAGCATCCGACGTAGACCGCAGGGTATCGGGATCTGAGTTTGCGGCGGGCGTGGAGCCGATCGAGGACCCTCAGGCGGGGTCTTGCCGTGAAAATGGTTGGGGATCGGGCGCAAAAAACCCCTCCCCGCCAGAGCACTGCTCCCGAGGCGTCCGATACTCGCCATCTGCGGCGCCCGTCTTGCGGACCGTGACCGGTAGGCAACCCCGTAAAAGCCCGAAGTCCCGCCCGCGCGGCCGGCACCTGTTTTCATGATACGGGGTGGCCGACCCGCCCGGCAATGGACGTTTGTGATGGCGGGGACGCGGCTTGTTCCGGATGTCGAGGTGGCGCCGGGCAACCATCACCATTCGAGGCGCGCGGCGCCGTCCTTGTGGGCGTTGCTCGACCGTCTTGGGCGGGATCGCTGGCCGCGTCTGGTGCGGGGCGACAAGGACTGGGGCAGCGAGGCCAACATGGCGTCGTGCGAGGCTGCGGGTCCGGACTATCTGTTCAAGCTGCGCCTGACGAAGGGGGCGCGCCGGCTTGCCGGGCGGCTGATGGCGCGGGACGGCTGGGAGGATGCGGGCCAGGGCTGGTCGGGGATCGGGGCCGATCTGCGTCTGCAGGGCTGGAGCCGGACGCGCCGGGTTGTGGTGCTGCGTCGGCGGCTTCCTGCGACGCTGGCGCTGACGCGTGGCGACAAGGCCCGGGGCGAGTTGTTCCGGACCGGGGCGCAGCCCGGCACCGGGGTGTGGGAGTTCGCGGTGCTGGCGACCTCGCTGGACCTGGAGATACGCTCGCTGGCCCAGCTCTACCGCGACCGGGCGGACGCGGAGAACGGCTTCGACGAGTTGAAGAACCAGTGGGGCTGGGGCGGCTTCACCACGCGCGACCTGACGCGCTGCCGGCACATGGCCCGGCTGATCGCGCTCATCTACAACTGGTGGAGCCTGTTCGTGCGCCTCGCCGACCCCGACCATCACCGCGAGGCGATCACCAGCCGGCCGCTGCTCCTGCACGGGGTTGCCCGCCAGACCCACCACGCCGGCCAGACCCGGCTGACGGTGACCTCCCATCACGGGCGTCGCAAGACGGTGATGGCGGCGCTGCGCCGGATCGCCGGCTTCTTCCGGTCGCTGACGCAAACTGCGGAGCAGTTGAGCGCCGGGGATCGCTGGCGCCGCATCCTCGCCGAGGCGCTCAGGAAATACCTCCATGGCCGCGAACCGGGGCGTCAACCCTGGCTGCCGCCACCCAGGGCCGCGACCACGTGCTGAAATCCACGCCCAAATCCGACCGTTCACACTACCCCGAGACAGCGATCAAGCTCGTCAACTGCCGGATTTAGGGTTGTTGATCCGCAGGCTGACGAGCATGGCGTCTCGGGTGAGGTCCATGGGGGGTCTCCGATGAGGGTGGGAGGGGTGCGCCGGAGAAGGGCGCAGAGGTGCGAAACGGGCCGCTGCGCGTGCAGGGCCCGTTGCCGGAGGGTAATGCTTCCGTTATCGGGTGATGGATTGAGATTTCAGCGATTGAGGGTTTGTTTCCAGTCTCGTTTCAGCGGGCGCAGCCAGATGTCCTTTCTGGGTTCGGCGCGCCTCATGAGGGTGTCGTAGCGGCCGCGTCCCTGAGTGGTCCCGACGCGGGTCCAGCCCGACGCCTTGTAGACGGCGCCGGAGTAGCGGGGCGTTTCGACGAAGGTCTCGATGAGCACGGGCGTGATGTTGTAGCGCTCGGTCCAGTCGGTGGGCAGGCGCCGTCGCACGATGGCGAGGATGTGCGAGCCGAGATTGGGGATCTCGACCCACGGCAATATCAGGAAGCGCGGGTTGTCGACCACCAGCGGCAGGTTCTTTTCGCGCATCTCGGGCGACCATCCGATGAAGCTGTCGCGCGAGGCGAGCTTCCATGCGGCGGTGGAGAAGCCGAGCATGGCCAGCGGCCAGCCGTTCCGGTCATGGACGGCGTAGCGCATCTGGGCGCCGACCAGGGGCTTGTATCCGAGATAGTGGTAGCGGGCGACGAACTCGTTCCAGAGCTTGCCATCGCGGGTGTCGCGCACGACCGTGCGGAAGTCGAGGGGGCGAACCTCGTCGAGGGTCGTCGGCGCCGGGAACAGCGGCGGCTCGGTGTCGGGCCCGAAGACGATGGGCCTGGGCCGGCCCTGTTTTCCCCTCGGCGGCGGCAGGACGATCACGCCGTCGCGGTGCATGGCGAGCATGGTCACCTTGGCCATCATGTCCTTGAGGCCGCCGTCGGGCTTGAACCACTCGATACGCCGGCAGAACTCTCTGGACAGGGCGGCGCGGGTCGGCTGCGGGTTGGCGGCGATCAGGGCGCGCAGCAACGCCATCTCGTCGGCGGTGAAGTCGCGCCCGTAGTAGCGGCACTCGACGGCGCCGGTCATTCCTGCGCCGTGAACTTGCGCCTGCGCGCCTCGCTCATCGTCCAGGGCAGCCACGGGGACAGGTCTTCCGGCGGTTTGCCGCCGTCCTTCGCGCAGGCTTCGAGCCATGCCTCCAGCCAGCGCAGGACATTGATGCCGTTGATCGAGAGCGTACCCACGACCGAGTACATGATCGCGGTGAACTTCGCGCCGTCCTCGCTGTTGGAACCGAAGCTCGCCCGGCGTCCGATGACCGGCCCGCGGAGCACGCGTTCGGCGAGATTGTTGTCCATCGGAACCTGGGGATTGTCGACGAAGACGCACAACCCTTCGCGATGCTTGAGCAGCGAGCGCAGGGCCTTTGCCTTGCGCGCTTTTTCCGGCAGGCCGGCCAACTCCGCCACGGCGTCCGCGAACAGGCGCTCGACCACCTTCTTCAACTTGTCCTGCGCCGCGTCGAAGGCCGGCGTCTGGCGTTCGAGAGCGCGAGCGGGGTCGTAATGCTTCAGCCTTTCGTCGTTCAGGCGGTAGATCTCCCCGATCCGCTCGATCCATCCCTCGCACCAGCGGGCCAGCCGCGCATGGCCGGCGGCGCCCTCGACGAAGTCGCGCCTCTGATGCGCCCAACAGAAGCAGAGGATCGCCTTGCCGTCGAGTTCGCGCGCCAGCTTCCTGTAGGCGCTGTAGCGGTCGCAGACCACGAACACGGTGCAATCGGTGTCGCCGAACAGGGTCTTCGCGACCTCGGCGCTGCGCGAGGGATCGATAAGGAAGTAGACCGCGTCCTTGCTGACCGAAGTCCACAGCCAGGCGCGGCTCGACCGGCCGTTGCGGCGGAACTCCTGCACCCGCCAGCCGGTCTCGTCGGCATGGCGCACCGTTGTCCGGTTCTGATGCGCGAGGATCGCCTTGTGGATCGGGTCGAACAGCGGCACGAAGCGCTTCAGGCTGTTGGCCAGCGTGCCCGCCGAGACCGGCAGGCCCTGGTCGGCATACCACGCTGCGACCCGGCTCAGCGGGCGCAGGCACGCACAGTGCTCGAACAGGAACCGTGCCCAGAAGCCGGTTCCGTAGAGCGTTCCGGGGAACAGCCGCGCCACCGGCGGCGCGGTCGCCTCCAGCGGCGACGACACACACTCGCAACCCCGGCGCCAGCGCGGCCGCTCGATCCTGCGGATGTGAGCCTTGACCTCGATCTCGATGAGGCTCGTGGAACGCTCGCCGTTGGCGACATAGGGCTTGCCGCAGCAGGAACAGAGGCGCGCATCCTTGGGCGGGTTGCGCCGTTCCTTCTTCTCCCGGAGACCGGGCCGCCTGGTACGGCCGTGGCCCGGCGCGCCGGGCTGCTGGCCGCGCTTGCGCCCCGTGCCGGCTTTCTTCTGCTTCTCGCTCCTGCTGCCGAACAGCGCCTTCGACAGAACGCTGCGGGTCGAGCGCAGCTTCTCGACCTGGGCTTCCAGCGTCTCGGCGCGCGAGGCCAGCGCTGTCCTCTCGGCCCGCAACTCCCGCACCTCGGTGCGCAGTCGGGCGTTGCGCCGGCGCACCGATTCGATGACGTCCTTCGCCCGCACGGTCGCCTTGCGATGCTGGACAAGCCGCTTGCTCAGGGGCCCGACGACGGCCTGTTGGCGTTCCCACGACCGCGCACGATACGAACGCTCCCGCGCAATCTCCCGGTGCAGACGGTCGGTCTCGTCGCGATGCCGGGCTTCGAGCCGCTGCCGATATTCCAGGGATTTTCCGATCGACCAGTGAAGATCGGCGTTCTCGCTGTCGAGCCATTTGCACCGGCTCTCCAAGGCCCTCGCCGTCTTCTGCAGGGCGGCATTCTCCGCGCGCAACGCCTTGATCGCGTCCGCCAGGACCGTCGACGCCGACGCCTCCTCGCCGAGCGCCGCGACCTCCATGCCGAGCCGCGCGACTTCCTTGTCCAGTCGTGCTGTTGCCTTGTGCGCCTCGCGCAGTTCCGTGCGCAGCGCCTCGATCATGTCCTCCTGCCGGTCCGTCCGCTCCAGGGCTTTGCTCAACCTGGCGCCTTCCCTCGACAGGGACGCCTGCGCCGCCCGTTCCGACTTCCGCAGCGCCGATATCTCCCCGCGCAAGGACGCGATCTTGTCCTTCTGCTCCTGCGCTCGCTCCAGCGCCTTGTGCAGCCGGGCGTTCTCCCTCCGCAGTCGTCCGTTCGCGCCCTTTCTCGAATCGACGCCGGCTTCCGCAAGCAGCTTCTCCAGCCGCGCCACCTCCGCCTGATGGAACAGTGCATCCTTCGCCGCACGGCGAATACGCGCCGTCTCCTCGACGGCCGCCTTCAGCCTGGTCCGGCTCCTGTCGAGCTGCCACTTCAGAGAACCCGCCCGGGAACGCGCGGCCCTCTCCGTCCGGAGCAACTCCTTGATACGCGCTTCCGCCGCTTCCGCCCGCGCCCGCCAGTCGCGCAGCTCGCTCGGCACCGCCGACATCGGAGGCGACCAGATCGCCTCCTCCCCCTCCGGCAGCGCCAGCGCTGTCCCGAAATCCCCGTCGCGCATCGCCATGCGCGCGACAATAGCGAATCGTCAAAGGCGTTACCAGAAGCCTTTGCACGGCCGCTACGACACCCTCATGAGGCGCGCCGAACCCAGAAAGGACATCTGGCTGCGCCCGCTGAAACGAGACTGGAAACAAACCCTCAATCGCTGAAATCTCAATCCATCACCCGATAACGGAAGCATTACGCCGGAGGGGATGGCGCCGCCCGGAGGCGGGCGGGTTATCGGCGGGGAATCAGGCGGCCGGAGCGGCCCCGGGCGCCGTGTTCCGGATCAGGGCGTCCAGCGCCTTCATGCCCTGCTCGTGGCGGCGTTCGTCGGCCTGCATCGCCTGTTCGTGGCGGCGTTCGCTGGCCGCGCGTTCGGCGGCGAGCGCATCCATGGTTGCCTTGTAGGCATCCATGGCTTCCTGGTGCCTGTTGGCCTCGGCATCCATGGCTTCGCGGTGCTGTTCGGCCCGCGCCTTGTTGCCTTCGCCCATCTTCCATATGCCGTAGAAGACAACGCCGATCTGGCCGAGGCCGATGGCGACGCCTGCGGCCACCAGCGCCATGGTGGCGAGCGCGGTCGCCGCATCCGGGTGGGCCATTGTCCAGGAGATGAGGTTGCTGGAGTCCATTGCGTTCATGGGTCTAGTCCCGTCGGGCAGGGGTTGCAAGAACGGCGTCGTCGTTCGTTTCGCCGGCAGGGATGCCGGGTTCGACCGGACAGGGCTTCACCCGGACTCCCGGATCGGGCGGCCGGAGCGGTTTCCGGCGCGGCCTGCATGGTTGCGGCTACCGGGTGCGGCGTGCGGCCCAGCGGATGAAGCCGGCGGTGTTCTGGAGGCCCGGGTCGCGCTGGAGGCACATGGTGACCAGGAACTCGCCGATTTCGCGGCGCAGCCGGGTGGCGTAGGCAACGACGGCGTCGAAGTTGGTGTCGTCGGCCATGTTGTAGAGCGCGCCGCAGAGGGAGACGAGGACGTCGGGCTGCTCGGGAACCGCGGCGAGCAGCGGGCGCATCTGGTCGAACGCCGGCAGCATGCCGGCAATGGCGCCGAAGGACTCGCCGAGCCGGGCAACGGCGGACTGGAACGCGATGAAGACGATGTAAACGACCAGAAAGTCGCTGACCGGGACGGTCCGCTCCCCCGTCGCCATCACGGCGAAGAGCAATGTCCCGCCGGCAAGAAAGGGCAGCGCGGCGCCGAATGCCCGCGAATGTCCCTCGACCGCGGCCACTTCGAGCTCCGCGCGCTTCTGGCGGCGATAGTCCTGCGCCCAGATGGCGTAAGCCGACCCTTCCGCGTTTTCCATACGCAGTTTGGCGATGCCGCCGACGATCTGGAAGTATCCGTTCGGGTTCCGGGGGATCGTATGCCTCCACGGATTTTCTGACTGGTAACTACTTCGCGCATGCGCTACGGTCTCGCGCATGGCGGTTTTCGACGCGGATTTCTGCACCGACCTGACGCTGGCCGAGGGGGGCGACACCTTGTGGTCGCCTCCCATGGTGATGCCGGCGTGCGAGCCGCTCGACTGGGCGTCTGTGCTTGAAGAGGCAGAGGCGCGGATCGAGGAGGAACGGGGTCGCGCACGCGTGGCGGAGTTGCGCCGCGAGGAACTGCGCTGGTCGGAGAGGGACGCCTGTACGCGCGTGCGTTCTCTGGAGAGGCAGCTTGAGACTTGCCGGTTCAAGCTCAAGTTGGCCGTAACCAGGACCGCGTCGCGGGCCATGAAGGCGTTGGAGCGCAGGGTCGAGTATCAGGACGACGAGATCGCCGGTCTTTACCTCTCGTTGCGCCGGTCTCACGAGCACCGGGAGCGGGTCGAGGCGCGCCACCGGGACGAGATCAACTGGTTGAAGCAGGACATCGACCGGGAGCGCTCGCGGCTCGCGAAGGTACACCGCGAGGGCGAGCGCGTGGCCGAATCTCTGCGCAGGCGGTTCGACCGGCATCTCGCCGCGGCCAGGCGGCTGGTGAAGGCCGGGGAGGGCACGATCGCGTGGCTGCGCGCGCGCAACGACCGGCTGCGGGCGGCGGTCGTGCGGGCCACGGAGCTGATCGGGTCGCTGCGGGAGAAGAATGCCGGGCTGCGCGCCGAGGTGCGGGATCTGAAGGGCGAGAATGCCGCGCTGGCCGCGCGGGTCGAGAAGCTGGAAGGCGACCTCGACAAGCTGCGCTCGACCCGCAGCGTCCTGTCGAAGGCGCTCTACGGCAGCAGGAGCGAGCGGCAGAAGAAGCCGGGCACCGGGCGCGAGCGCGGCCAGCAGCGCGGCACCGCCGGGCACGGCCGCACCCGGCGCCCCGGGCTCAGGAAGAAGAAGGAGACGCGCGACCCGCCGGAAGATGCGCGGATCTGCCCGCGTTGCGGCAAGCCCTATGTCGCCAACGGCGAGCGGCGCACCACCCTCTTCGAGATCGATGTCGAGGCCTGCGAGCGCACCATCGTCCGGTCGCGCTGGCGCCGGGCTTGCGACTGCGCCTCCGCGCCGCGGGAGGTGACCGCGCCGCCGGCGGTGCGACTGTTCGAGACCACGCCTTACGGGATCAGCGTCTGGACGTGCATGCTCTACGAACGGTTCGTCTGCTGCCGGCCGCTGCATCGGGTCGCGGCCTGGCTGGCCGACATGGGGCTGACGATCTCGCCGGGCACCCTGGCCGACAGCATCAAGCGCTTCGTGCCGCTGTTCGAGCCGCTGGCCGAGGCGATCCTTGCGCACCAGAACACCGCGGCCCTGCGCCATGCCGACGAAACATCCTGGCGCGTTCAGGCCTGGCGCGAGAAAGGCCGGTCGAGCCGCGCCTGGCTGTGGACCTCGGTGAGCCCGGACGCGGTCTATTACCACATCGATCCCTCGCGCAGCGCCGAGGTCGCGATGAAGCTGTTCGGTTCGACACAGGGCATCGTGGTTCTGGTCTGCGACCGGTTCAGCGCCTACAGAAAGCTGGCCCGCGAACTCGCCGGCAAGGTGATCCTGCAATGGTGCTGGGCGCACCAAAGGCGCTCGTTCATCGACGGCGCGGCCGGGCGGGTGCGGCTCAGGCGCTGGTGCCAGAGATGGATCGAGCGGATCGCGGAGATCTACCGGCTCAACGAGGCGCGGCTGGAGCATTACGACCCCGCTCACCCTCTCGAACGCCAGACGCCGGCGTTCGACGTCGCGCACGCCAGGCTGAAGAAGGCGGTCGACGAGCTGTTCGCGGCCGCCGAAGCGGAACTGGCCGGGCTGACGGACAGGGCGCGCAGGGCCAGGCCGCTGCGCTCGCTCCTCAAGCACCGCGAGGGGCTGTGCGTCTTCGTCGACAAGCCGTTCGTGCCCATGGACAACAACCGCGGCGAACTCTCCCTGCGCTTCGCGGTCATCGGGCGACGGCTCTCGTTCGGCTCCGACAGCGAGAAAGGCGCCGGGTTCACGGCAACGATGTACTCGGTGGCCGGCACGCTGGCGATCAACGGCATCGACGTCCGGCGCTGGCTCGGTGAATGGCTGACCGCGTGCGCGGAGAACGGCGGCGAGCCGCCGGAAGACCTCTCGCCCTGGCTGCCGTGGTCGATGAGCGAGGCGCGCCGGCGCGAACTCGCGGCGGCGGGATGACCGGCGCGGTCGAGTGTCGCTATTACGGGCGCGACTTCACCGAAGATGAAATGGCGCTGCTGCGTGCCCTGATCGCCGATCCCGCCCCGCTCTCCCGCCGCGCCCTGTCGATCGAGTTCTGCCGGCGCATCGGCTGGCTCAAGCCCGACGGCGGACTGAAGGACATGATGGCCCGTGTCGCCATGCTCGCCATGCACAAGGACGGGCTCATCGAGCTGCCGCCGCCGAGGGGGCGGCAGCACCGGCCCAGGCCGGTCCAGTTCGGACCCGACACCGAACCGCCGCTGTTCCCGGCGCCCACGACCCTCGACGAGGTCCGCCCGCTCGACTTCCGCACCGTCGTGCACAGCACCCGCGAAGGCAGGCTCTGGAACGAGTTCATCGCCCGCTACCACTATCTCGGACACAAGACACTGGTCGGCGCCCAGATGCGCTATGCCGTCCACGACCGCAACGGCTGGCCCGTCGCCATGCTCGGCTTCTCCACCGCCGCATGGAAGCTCGCCCCGCGCGACCGCTTCATCGGATGGACGCCCGAACTGCGCGAAAAGAACCTTCCTCTCGTCGTCGACAACCCGCGCTTCCTGATCCTGCCCTGGATCGAGATCCCCAACCTCGGCTCGCACATCCTCGCCATCGTGCGCCGCCGCCTGCCCATCGACTGGACCGGGCGCTACAACATCACGCCGGTGCTCATCGAGACCTTCGTCGAAACGCCCCGCTACACCGGTGCCGTATACCGCGCATCGGGCTGGACCCGCGTCGGGACCACCCAGGGCCGGGGACGCTACGACAGGCACAACAAACGAGACCAGCCGAAAAAGGACATCTGGCTCCGCACACTGCGAAAAGACTGGCAACGCACCCTCAATCGGTAGAAGCACAACCGTCGCCCCGGTGTGAAAATGCCGACAAGCGGATAACCCAATCCTCATCCCCCGGAACCCGAACGGATACATCTGGAACAGCCGGCCGGCCACGCGGCGGGCGGCGGCGATCATCCGCCCGTAAGGCGAAATCCGGCGCAATCCAAGGGCAACGGTAATCGACAGCGAGGCCAGGCTGAAGACGAGGGCAACGACCCCGAGAGTAGTGTCGTAGAAGAAGATGACCCCGAAAACCGGAAGCAGGAAGACGACCGACAGCAAGCTGTCGGCGACGACTCCCTGCAGGCCGTCGCGAAGAGACTGGAATGTCATCCCCGACATGGCCAGGTCGCCGGCCGGATGGCGGTGCAGAATGCTTGGCGGAAGGCGCATGAGGCGGTCCCAGAAGGCCGCTTCGACCCGTGACCCCGAACGTCCCCCGAGCCGCATGATCGCCGTGGTTTGAAGCAGGTGCAGCAATGCGCCGAGCAGGCCGAACGCCGCCAACGCCACGGCCGCGGCATGGAGCGCGCCCGGGGTTCCGCCTGCCGCGACCTCAAGCGCAACGAATCCGAGCGCCAGCGCCGGCAGCAGCTTGACCAGGCCGCCCAGAAGCCCGGCTATCGAAAGCCGCGCCAGATCCGGGGCCGATCCGTGAAGGGCGAGTCCCAGAAGGTCCGCCGGTTTCACCGTTCCCGGCGGCAACGGCCGATAGAACATCCAGGCCTCGTCACCCAGCGCATCGGCGCGGGCTCCCGTCATCCGGACGCTGCGCTTGCTTACCGGATCGGTTTCCCGATACCGCCCCAGCATCCCCGGCAACAGTGCCATGGGTTGGCCGTCCTCGGCGCGGAATGCCAGCATCGCGTTGCTGTCGCCGCGCCACCAGTCGCCCTCGTCCTTGAATCGCACGCGCCGGGCGCGCACGCCCGATGCATCGAGAATGTCAACGAGACCGACCGGGGATTCGGACGGTCCCGAGCGCGCCGGAATCCTGAAATCGATTCCTTCACGGCGGCCGATGATTTGCAGGGCGTCCGCCAGAGCCGTGTCCTCGACGCTGGCCTCCCGGTCGATGGGATGGTCATAGATATTGAAGAGACGCTGCCGCGCAGCCCTTTCCGCCGTGCGGCGGCTGGTTGTCCGCGCGCGTTCGAGGTTTGCGTCATCGACCATTGCCAGTCGGCGGTTATGGCGTTCCAGGGCAAAAGCGATTGCATGAAAGAACGCGAGCGCCGGCAGGAGCTTGCCCTGCCGTGCCAGGGTCTCGGTCGATGTGCCGGAGATTGTCGCCTCGTCGAACAAGGCGAACCAGCTGGTCCGCGTCAGCGGTATTGCGGTTTCGCGCAGGTTGTGCGCCTCCCGGAGTTCCGCCGGATCGACAATACCCATGAACAGGCCTGCGCCGCGCGGCGGTTCCGATATCCATACCGCGCCGCGCCGTACGGACAGCACACAAGGGTCCAGGGTCCGGGTCCGGCCGGGTTCGGCCAGCGCGGTCGGACGCGGAAGGCGGCTTACAAAACGCGAGAGCGTGTCGGTAATGGCGGTCAGCCAGGTATCCGTCTGTTCCGCCAGTTCCGCCGGATAAGCCTCGGCCAGCAGGGACGCCGGCAGGCGTTTCAGAAGGGTGTCCGGCAACCCTTTGGCGATCAGGCTGAGCGTCGTGCCGCTGCCGCTTTCGTCTTGGTCCGGCGCGACGCCGAGCAGCAGCTGCCCGGCTTCCCGGCGCAGCAGGTGCCGGGGCGCGGCCTGCTCCACACCATCCCTGAACTCGACCAGAAACAGATGGACCGCACCCCGTTCGACGATCCAGACGCTATCCGGGTCGTCGAGCCTGACGGGCAGGTTGCCGGCGCAGGGCGCGGATGCGCCGGCGCGCGCGGCGAGCGCCGCTATCGACGAATATTCCGGCCCCGTGCCCTGCATCAGCCCGACATGACCAACTTGTAGTACGTGCCGTCCCGGTCGGCAATCAACTCGTCATGCGTGCCGCGCTGCACTTCGACGCCTTTGTCGAGCACGATAATCTGGTCGCAGTCCCTGACGGTGCTCAGCCGGTGCGCCACGATCAGGCAGGTGACGCCGCGGCGCCGCAGGGCCTCGTCGACATCTTCTTCCGTCGCGGCATCCAGCGCGCTCGTCGCCTCGTCCAGAATGAGCATCGTCGGATTGCCCACCAGCGCGCGCGCAATTTCCAGCCGTTGCCGCTGGCCGCCGCTGAAATTCGCCCCGCCTTCCTCGACCATGGTCGAATACCCGTGCGGCCTGACCAGAATTTCGTCGTGGATCCGGGCGTCTCGCGTCGCGGCGAAGACGACTTCATCGGGAACGGCCGGGTTCCACAGGGTAATGTTGTCGCGCAGCGACGCGGAAAAGAGCACCACATCCTGGTCCACCATGGAAATGGACTGTCGCAGCACTTCCTCGGGAATCTCGTTCCGCGGATGGCCGTCGAACAGGATTTCGCCCGACCAGGGCTTGTAGACGCCCGAAACCAGGCGGGCCAGGGTCGATTTTCCGGAGCCGCTCGGACCGACCACGGCAACCCGCTGCCCCGGACTGAGCGCAAGGTTGAAGTTCTCGATCAGGGGCGGCCGGCTCTTGTTGAACCCGAAGGTGACGTTTCGCAATTCAAGCCGCCCCGTAAGCTGGAGCCGGCCCCTGAATGTGGAGATCGACCCGGATTCCTCATTTCGCCGGTCGAAGGAGGGGTCCTCGGCCGCCTTGGAAATGTCGTCGAGCCGCTGCAAATCGGTTTCGAGCGCCTGGCGCTTGTCGGCGAACTCCAGAAAGCGCCCTATGGGCGCCAGGAACATCTCTGCAAGGACATAGAACCCGACGAGCGTCCCCAGGGTCATTTCCCCGGCCAGGGCCAGGCTGCCCCCGACACCCAGGATCGCCGCGCTGCGGAGCGCAGCGACGAAGTCCGGAAGCGCGGCGTTGACAGCGCCCAGCTCCGAACAGCTCTGTCGCGCCCGCAGTTCACGCGCCTGTTGGCCGCTCCAGCGTGAAAAAAACCGGTCGTCGGCCCCCGTCATCCGCAGATTGTCCGCGTGGCTCAACATCTGCATGCCGACGCCGATCAGCAGCCCCTGTTCGCGCCTCATCGCCTGGGTTTGGACGATCCGGAGCGCGTTGAGAAAATAGGCCGCCATGCCGTGCAGCACGGCCAGCAGCAACACGACCGCTGTGAGCAGGACATCGTAGGCGAGCATCGCGACGAGCAGGACCGCGCTCATTGCCATGTCGATGACGAGCACAACGAATTGGTCCGTCAGGTTTTTCGCGACTCTGTCGATGGAGGAGACCCGTTCGGTCAGGTCTCCAACCAGCCTGTGTTCGAAGAACTCCACCGGCAGACGCAGCAGCCGCGACAATCCCCGGCTGTAGCCGATCACCGAAATCCGGGCTGCAAGCCGCTTCAGGAACCGGTGCTTGAGCAGGGACAGGATATATACCAGAACGCCGCCGCCGAGCAGGGCCGCCACCAATCCGCCCCAGGCCCCGTGGTTTTCCAGAACGCCGTCCACGAAAACGGTGAGCGACACGGGAACGATGAGTGTCAGCAATGTCAGCATGAAACCGCAGGCGAGCGATCCGGAAAGCACATTCCACGATCCGCCGAGCAGGGCGTCCAATCGCCTGAACAGGCCGGGCTGCTCGCCGCCGGGGCTGAAATCGGCGCCGCGCTGGAATCTCAGCGCTATTCCGCTGTAGCCCCTGTTGAACTCTTCCACGGAAAGCCTGCGCCGCCCGGTGGACGGATCGTTGAGGTAGAAGTGGTTGTCGTCGAATCCTTCAAAGACGACGAAATGGCTGAATTGCCAGAACAGAATAAGAGGCAATTGAAGCTTTTTCAGTTGGTTGGCGCGCATGCTGAGGCCGCTGCATTCAAGACCGTAATGCCTGGAAGCGCGCAGGATGCTCGCGGCGCTGCTGCCGTCCCGGCTGACCTCGCATTTCTCGCGCAGTTCGGTTAGCGGCACCCGGCGCCCGAAATAGGCCAGTATGCTGCCGAGGCAGGCCGCGCCGCATTCCGACGCGTGCATCTGCAACACTATCGGCGTCGCTATCCTTCGTTTCGAGGGGTTCTGCGCGGCATTGCCGCCAGCCCCCATAGAGGCGCGTAACGCCATCTTACGGTCGTCTCATTCGAAACAGTTCGACCGGAGATTGCGTTCCGAGTTCGACGACAATCCTGCATTTCACGCCGGCAAGGGAAGCAAAGCCGGGCTCCGCATCAAGCGCGACTTCCACGCGGTACACGGATACCGGCGCCGCGGCCTGGAACGCCGCCAGCCCTTCCGGCAAGGGCACGGCGGAAACCTCCGAGACCTCGCCGTCAAGCGCGACTGCTTCTCCGCCTGCCGTGGCCAGCTCTATCTCCGCCGCCATTCCGGGCCCGATATGCGGGGCGGCGCCGCTCTTGACCCAGACGAACGCCTGTACGGTCCGGTTGCCCGCGGTCAGCTTTTCTCCGGGACCGACGAGCACGCCGTCCAGCGCAACGCTGCGGGTTACATTGCCGACGAACAGCCAGATTGCGAGAACGAGCAACAACAGGACAGTAACGGCGACAAGCAGGCGTTCCCGCGGCGTGGAAATGGTCAGCAACCGGTCCAGTTGCTCGCGTTCTTCCTTCGCTTCGGCAACGGTATTCTGAAATGAACCGAACGGATTATTGAACACGGCCGCGCTCAGCCTCCTCACGGGGATCAAGCAAGGACAAAGAAAATCTTATCCGGCTTGGGCGAAGAAGTAGAAGGCGATATGCAATCCCGACCGGGCAAGGTCAAGTCTACGAATCGCCGGGAAGGTTGGCCCCGGCGCCAGGAATCCTTTGTCGGAAATACCTCCCTCGACGTGGATCAAGGCGCGCGCGCGTCCTGCCCGGTCGGCCTCCTCCGGTCCAGAGCCGTCAGCAGCGCCGGCAGGAGAGACAGGTCGGCGACGAGTGCGAAGCCGATAATCATCGCTGTCAGGACGCCGACCTGCGCGGTGGGAACGAACGGAGAGAACACGAGTATCAGGAAACCGGCTACCAGCACGACCGTCGTCGTGAACAGGGCCCGCCCGGCGGTATCGAAAGCATAATGCACCGCTTCTTCAGGGCCATGGCCGTATTCGCGCCGCGCCCGGCGGAATTTGGCGAGGAAATGCACCGTGTCGTCCACGACGATGCCGACCGTCATGGCCACCACGACCGACAGCGACAGTCCCACCTGCCCGACCGTCAACCCCCAGATTCCAAAGCCCAGCACGGCGGGAACCAGATTGGGAACGATGCTTATCAGGCCGAGCCTTAGCGACCGCAAGGCGAAGAGGAGAATGACGGAAATGGCCAGGATCACGGCCAGTGTTCCGACGAGCATGGCGCGGATGTTGCGCTGCCCGATATAGGCGAACAGCGCCGCGGGACCGGTGCTGTTGACGTCGGCAATGTTCGGCGCGTTTTCCTCCAGCCAGGCCTCGGCGCGCGCATTGAGGTCAAGAAGCTCCTGCGAAGAAAGCGTCTTTGCCGATACCGTCACGCGCGTAGCCGACCTGGATCTGTCGATCTGATTGTTCAGGTCGAGACCCTGCGGAAGCGAGAGCTCATAGAGGAGCAGGTATTGCGCCGCCAGCTCCTTGCTTTCCGGAATCCGGTAGGCGGCCGGATCGTCGCCATGCATGCTCTTGTTGAGCTGGCGAAAGGTATCGGTGATGACCGCCACGTGGCGAACGGGGGCTTGCGCGCGGTACCACTCGGCGAATTGCGAGACCTCTGCGAGGAAAACGGGATCGGTGACCCCGCCCTCGGCGGACGCTTCCAGCGAGTATTCGAGCGAGGTATTGCCGCTCAGGCGCTCGTCCATGAAGTCCGTGTCCTGGCGAAACTCGACGCTCTTGTCGAAAAAATGAGCCAGGACATCATTGAGTTCGTTGCGCGGGACAGCCAGAGCCATTGCGGGCACAATCACCAGCCATGCTCAGAATACCGCCTTGCGATGGCGCAGCACGGCATCCGCGATGCGGCTCATGGCGGGCCCGCGAAGCCGCCGTTCCTTGCGCGCGCGAATGGGGAGAAGCGAAAGGACGGCCGGCAGAAAGGTGACGGACAGAATGAAGGAGGCGGCGATGCCGAAAGCGACGAAGTTGCCGAGATCGCGGTAGGGCGGCACTTCGGAAAAGTTCATGCTGAGGAACCCGAGCGCCGTCGTGAGGCTCGCCAGAAATACCGGATGCAGGTTGAGCGCGACGGCTTCGACGATGGCCTCGTGCCTGGAGGCCCCGGCGCGCAGACGCTGCTGCAAGGCCACGAGCAGATGCACGCAGTTCGCCACGACGATCATCAGCACGATGGTCGGCGCCGGCGAAATCGGCGGGGTGAAGGGCAAACCGACCCACGCGCCCAGGCCCATCGACGCCAAAACGGAAAAGACGATGACCATGCCGGTCGCCGCCACCCCCGCCCATCCCCGGGTGAGGACGCCAAGCACCACCGCCATCAGCAGAAGGCTTGCGGGCAGGAAGATCATCTGGCTCTCGATCGAGGCTTCGACGAAGGTCTGGTTGATCATGACCGTGCCGACGATGCGCAGGTCTATGCCGTCAAATCGCTCATCCGCCTCCGCATCGACCGACCTGGCGAATTCGGCCACTTCGGCCACGGCCTCCAGAAGGCCCTCCAGAGGCAGTTCAACGGTGACGTTTACAACGCTGACACCGCCGTCCGGGGCCAGAATGCTGCCTGCGATACGCGGATCCGACGAAGCGATGTCACGGATTTGCGAGCGGAATTTGGCCCGGTCCAGCTGTTGCGGATCGACAAGGTCCCGCACAAACAGTTCATCGCCCTCGGCGGTCGTGTACTGAAAATTGGCGAGTGAATCGACACGTCTCGAATATGGCGTGTTCCAGGCGGCTTTTGTAAGCCAGACAGCGGCTGAGAGAGCATCCTCGGAGGTGGCATCGCCGTCATCCGGAACGATCAGAAACACGATGTTCTCGTTCTTCCCGTAGGTATTCTCCAGCGCTTCCAGCGCCAGAAGCTGCGGATTGTCGTCGTCGAAAAAGATGCGGTAGTTGGCCGAAAATTCGAGCGTAGCGATGCCGCCCGACGCGACCGCGACCATGAGCAGAGTGGTCAGAATGACCGGCCAGCGGAACGCGAGCACCCGTTCGGCAAATCGCGTCGCAAGTGGTTGCCTTGCCATGCCGTGCTTGTCCGCGGGGGCCGTCGCCATCAGTTGCGGACGCCTCGGGGCGTATGCGGCGCGCCGGGCTCGATTATGGCCGGGGCGCTGCGGTCAGCCGGTAAACGCGCCGGCTCCCGGCCCGAATTCCGCCCGAGCCGACGGCGGTCCGATCGGGACCGCATGTTCCGCACCCGCTGAATCCAAGTCAATGGGACGTTCTCGAAAAGAGGCTGGCCCGAAACCTATATGATGCCCGGCGCGAACACAAAGCACGCTGCCAGACTGTGCAGACAGGCGAGGCGCTGCACTAGGCCCTGTGGACGGATTTGATCAAGATGAAGGCAGCGGCGAGTGCGACGAAGGAGCTGAAGTTTGTGGCGGTCTTTTCGCAGCGCAGGGCGATGCGTTTGAAGCGTTTGAGCTTGCCGACGGCCTGTTCGATGCGCGCCCGTCCTCTGTAGAGCGCGCTTGCGAAGCGCTTTGGCCTGTTTTTGATGTTCTTCCGGTAGGGAATGACGGTCAGGGCGCCTCTTTTCCGGGCGAGTTGGCGGTTTCCGGCGCTGTCGTAGCCCTTGTCGGCGACGATGGCGCGGGGCCGGACATCGGGGCCGATGTCCATCAGGGTCTCGAAATGCGGACTGTCGGCAGCCTCGCCGCCGGTCAGGTCGAAGGCGATCGGCAGGCCGTCGAAATCCGTCTTCAGGTGGATTTTGGTGCTGAAACCGCCCCGCGAGCGTCCAAGCGCCTGACCCTGCTGCCCCCTTTTGCGCCGGCCGCCGATACATGCGCGCGGGTCACGGTCGAATCGAACATCTGAACCAGGTGCGCCGTGCTGCTCAAATCCGCCAGCGTGGCGAAAAAGTCCTCGAACACCCCTGAACGGCTCAGACGGTGAAAACGCCGCCATACCGTATTCCAGTGCCCGAACCGCTCCGGCAGCGCCCGCCAGGTGATGTTGTGAACCGCAAAGAAGTGCAGCGCCTCCAGAAACAGACGGTCGTCCTTCGCCTTCGCACCCCGCCTCGGAAGGCAAAGCCGGAAAACCTCCAGCGCAACCTCCCAGTCTCCATTCGTCATCTTCGTCGACATCAAAGAAACCCCCGAATCGCCGACGCCTCATGATTCAGACAAATCCTCGCACGGGAATCCCTGAACACGCTCCTGAGTCAATACGTCCACAGGGCCTAGGGATTGCCCCGAACGCGCCAGAGTTCAAGAATAACCTGGAGGGTTTGATGCCGGCCGGCTCCGAGCGGGGCGAATCGAATCATTGACGCCTCCATGCGGGCTTGCGCATGATTGCGGGTACTGGTGTGTCCGTGCACAGTCGGAGGGAACAATGCGAAACGACACTATCGAGTTCAGGCCGCTCACCCGCCATATCGGCGCGGAGGTGCATGGGGTGGACCTGCGTGAGCCGCTCGACGACGAGGCGTTCCGCACGCTGCACGGCGGGCTGCTCGAACATCTCGTGCTCTTCTTCCGCGACCAGGACATCGACCACGAACAGCATGTGGCGTTCGGGCGCCGCTTCGGCGAGCTCCACATCCACCCGTCGGCGCCCTGCGTGGACGACCGCCCGGAGCTCATGAAGATCCACGCCGACGCGACGTCGCCCTTCGCCGAGGGCACCGACTGGCACACGGACGTGAGCGCCGACGAAGAGCCGCCGATGGCGAGCATCCTGCACCTGAGCACGGTGCCGTCGGTCGGCGGCGACACCTTGTTCGCGAACATGTACGCCGCCTACGACGCGCTCTCCGACACCATGAAGAGCGTCCTCGAGCCGCTGGAGGCGCTGCACACCGCCGACGTGCATCGCAACCGCTACGAGCAGATCGGCGGCGGCCTGCGCCGGGAGGAGCATCCGCACGCGATACACCCGGTGATCCGCACCCACCCCGAAACCGGCCGCAAGCTCATCTATGTGAACCGGCCCTTCACGCAGAACATCGTGGGCATGACGCAGACGGAGAGCAATTCGCTGCTCGAGTTCCTCTATGCGCACAACGCCAAGCCGCAGTTCCAGTGCCGGTTCCGGTGGCAGAAGAACTCGATCGCAATGTGGGACAACCGCTGCACGCAGCACCATGCGACCTGGGACTACTATCCCGAGACGAGGAGCGGGGTGCGCGTGACCATCAAGGGCGACCGCCCCTATCACTGAGCACGATACCTTTCGGGTTGAAACGAGCTCGTCCGTACAGCTCAACCGAAACCCCGGACGGAGCGCAACAACCTGTACTGCGTGGTCGGGCGACCGGCACCGTGCGCTTGCACCGCAACGGAGAGGACATTCGTCACCTGGCGCGGGCGCTGTGCCGGTGCGCAAGACGTGCCGCTGGACCGGGCTTGCCTTATCGGCTGTCCCGTCGGGCTGAAATGGTTTGGACGGGCTCCGGATTGGGCCAATGCGACGGACTGGCGCCGCGTCATTCGCGGGCCTGATTACAGCGTTCGCACGCCCGCGCAAGAACCGTGTAGCGGGCGCGGATGCGCGCGGCGAGTACGGCCGGCCATTCGCCCGCATCGAGTAGGTCGAGGAAGTCGTTCAGCACCATCGCGAAGTGCGCTTCGTGCGGAGTGTGGAGCGCGGCCGGGACGACGACCTCGTGCCCGAGGGCGGACGGGCGGTGCGTCAGACCGGGCATCCCGGCCTCCCAGGCGGCAAGCCTCTCCGAGAGGCGGGTCTCGAAGCCGGGTTCCGGCTTGTGCGGCGTGACGTGCAATTCCCCCCGGAAGCCGGTCTCGGGCCCGCGGCGCGCGATGATCGTCGCGCGTTCGCCCCGCACCGTCGTCCGGTGCGCGTCGCCGCCTCCGTCCGGCTCGCGCTGCCCCCACTCCGCCCGCTGGCGAACGGGCACGCCCCGCAGCCGGTACCGGATCTCGCCGTTGCAGGCGAGGTGCAGCACCCCGTCGTCCACCCGGGGCTCCAGAGCCTCCGGGAATTCGTCCAGTCCGGTGCTGGCATGGAAGAGGTCGCGCGGCACCGGGGTACTCCAGCGGCGCGCGTCGTCGAGCTCATAGTCCCGCTCGAACAGGAAGCCCGGACCGTCGCCGAGGATCCATTGGGCCTGGTCGACCATGTGGGACTGGATGTCGACGAGGCCGTCGCCCTGGATACGGGTGTCGTAGTACCAGGAAGGCCGCCGGAGCGGCGCGCCGTTAACCACCTTGAGCAGATGGTGCACGGACTGGATGTCGATTGCAGGTTCGTCCGCGTGGCCCTCAGGGGCGCCGAACAGTTGCAGGTCGGTCGCGATCTTCCGCGTGAGCCGCGCGATCGCCTCGTGGCGAAAGGTCATGATGTCCATTGCGAGCGGCCAGCCTGCCGTTGCCCGCTCGAGGTCCGGGAGCGCCGCGCCTTCCGTGAGCCAGGGCTTGTCGGCGAGCACGTGCAGCCCCGCCGCGTGCAGGCGCGCGATGGTACCGAGCTTGGGCTGGTTGCGTCCGGCAAGGACGACGATGTCCCCGCGCCGCTCCTCGACCAAGGCCCGCTCCGGATCGGCCGCTTCGTGTGTCCGGACATTCCAGTCCGTCGGCTGGTCGTCCCGCGCATTGAAAGAGCGGACCAGGGTCATGAAGGCGTCGCGATCCGGGCCGGGACGGGCGTAGAGATGGATGGTGGGATCGATCCGGGGATTTGCCGTCCGCAGGGCGAGGGCGGCGTGGAAGTGGCCGGGTTCGAGAAAGAGGATCGTGTGCATGGCGGGGGCACCGGTCGTCGGTTCGTGGGGGCCGTTACTGGGCCGCATATCTCCGCACAGGCCCGCGGCGCTCACAATAGCTTGTAGAGGAGCCGGGGGAACGGTTGTGAAGTTGACCCGAAATGCGGGCGGGCGCCGCAGCGCATGCAATCCGGGTCCGGGGATGGTAAACGGTCGGTCTTCGCACTCCCTGCATACCCGATGCCCGTGAAGGACGACGACATGACCGACGCCTCCGCCTACGAACCGCCGAAAGTCTGGACCTGGGAGCAGGAAAGCGGTGGCCGCTTCGCCTCGATCAACCGCCCCGTCGCCGGCGCCACGCATGAGCAGGAGCTGCCGCGCGGCAAGCACCCGCTCCAGCTCTACTCGCTGGCCACGCCCAACGGCGTGAAGGTCACGGTGATGCTGGAGGAGCTGCTGGCGGCGGGGCACAGCGGCGCGGAATACGACGCCTATGTGATCAGGATCGGCGACGGCGACCAGTTCGGCTCGGGCTTCGTCGCCATCAACCCGAACTCGAAAATCCCGGCGCTGGTGGACCATTCCACGCCGAGGCCGACGCGCGTGTTCGAGTCCGGCGCGATCCTGCTCTACCTGGCGGAGAAGTTCGGCGCCTTCATCCCGGAGGACCCCTCCGAGCGCGCGGAGTGCCTCTCCTGGCTGTTCTGGCAGATGGGCTCCGCGCCTTATCTCGGCGGCGGCTTCGGGCATTTCTACGCCTATGCGCCCAGCAAGCAGCAATACCCGATCGACCGCTACACGATGGAAGTGAAGCGCCAGCTCGACGTGCTCGACAGGCAGCTCGCCGAGACGCGCTTCGTGGCGGGCGACGACTACACCGTCGCCGACATGGCGATCTGGCCCTGGTACGGCGTGCTGACGACGGACGCGCTCTACGGCGCCGCGGAGTTCCTGGCCGCGAAGGACTATGCCAATGTCGTCCGCTGGTATGACGAGATCGCGGCCCGTGACGCCGTGATCCGGGGCCGGAAGGTCAACCGGATCAGGGGGCCGCTCGAGGACCAGCTCCACGAGCGCCATGACGCCTCCGATTTTGAGCTCCGCACCCAGGACAAGCTCGAGCCGGCCGAATAGCCGGCGAAGGGTGTCTGCAATGGCGGACCTGCCGCAGCAGCCGATGGTCACGGCGCGCCGCCACATGTGCGTCGCGGGCCACTATCTGGCGACCGAGGCGGGTTTCGCCATGCTGGAGGCCGGCGGCAATGCGGTCGATGCCGGCGTCGCTGCGGGAATCGCGCTCGGCGTGGTCCACAGCGACCAGGTGCAGTTCTCCGGCGTGGCGCCGATGCTCATCTACCTTGCCGAACGGGGCGAGGTGGTAAGCATCGCCGGCCTCGGATACTGGCCGAAGGCGGCGAGCCTGGAGCTGTTTAGCGACCGGCATGGCGGCGCGATCCCCATCGGGGTGCTTCGCACGGTCGTGCCGGCAGCCCCCGACGCCTGGATCACCGCGCTGGCGAGGTTCGGCACCATGTCCTTCGCCGAGGTCGCCGCGCCCGCCATCCGCTATGCGCGCGAGGGCTTCACCGTGCATCCGGTGATGGCGAAGTTCATCGCCCGCTACCGGGACCGCTACCGGATGTGGCCGGGCAATGCGGCGATCTGGCTGAAGGACGGCGAACCCCTGGAAACAGGCGACCTGCTGGTGCAGGCCGACCTCGCCGCCACGCTGCAATTTATGGCGGACGAGGAAGGCGCCGCCTCCGGCCACCGCCGCGACGGGCTCCGGGCGGCGCGCGACGCCTTCTACGCCGGCGACATCGCGAAGAGGATCGTCGCCTACCACGAGGAGAACGGCGGCCTGCTTTCCGCCGCCGACCTTGCCGGCTACCGCACGCCCGTCGAGGCGCCGGTCAGCATCGGGTTCGAGGGCGTGCGGGTCTATAGCTGCCGGCCCTGGTGCCAGGGCCCGACCCTGCTGCAGATGCTGCGGATTCTGGAAGGCTGCGGCCTCGCGGGCCTCGGGCACAACTCGGCCGACTATGTCCACACGCTGGCGGAGGCGATCAAACTGGTCTTCTCGGACCGCGAGACGTTCTACGGCGACCCGGACGTGATCGAGGTGCCCATCGACCGCCTGCTGTCTGCGGACTACGCCGCGGCCCGCCGCAGGGACATCGACCCGGACCGCGCCTGGCCCGGAATGCCGCCGCCCGGGGACATCGCCGGCTACGGAGGCGTGAGCTTCATCCCGCCCGTGGACCGGTCGGCCTCGATTGCGGCGGCCGACACCTCCTACGCCTGCGCCGTCGACCGCGCCGGCAATGTCTGTTCGGCGACGCCGAGCGACGTGTCCTTCGAGGGGCCGGCCATTCCGGGCCTCGGATTCTGCCCGTCCTCGCGCGGCTCGCAGTCCTTCGCGCTCGCCGGGCACGCCTCGGCCGTGGCTGCGGGCAAGCGGCCCCGGCTGACGCCGAACCCCGCGCTCGCACTGGCGCCCGGCCGGCTGACCATGCCGTTCGGCGCGCCGGGCGGCGATGCGCAGCCGCAGGGCATGCTGCAGGTGCTGCTGAACCATCTGGTCTTCGGCATGGACATCCAGCCGGCCATCGAGGCGCCGCGCTTCGCCACCCTGAGCCATCCGAACTCCTTCGAGCCCCACGAGGCGAAGCCGGGGCGGCTGGTCGTGGAGGAGGGGATTGCGCCGGAAGTCGGCGCCGAGCTTGCCGCGCGGGGCCACGATGTGGAATGGCACGGCGCCCGTTCGGATGCGGTCGCCGGCGTGTGCGCAATCAGCGCGAATCTTGAGACCGGCCTGATCTGCGGCGGGGCCGACCCGCGCCGTTCCGGCCGGGCCATGGGATGGTGACCGGAAACCGGCGGCCCGCATCGGGTATGCTGTCCGGCGAACCGGACCGGAGGGCGGCAGGATGAAGACGCGGGAATTCGAAGGCGGCGCGGCGGGGACGCGGACCATGCCGGTCTATCAGGCGTTGGCCGAGGACCTCAAGGCGATGGGCGTCGACTCGGTCTTCGGGCTGATGAGCGACGACACGGCGGCGTTCGCCGTGACGCTGGACGCCATGGGCATCGGCCTGATCGGGGCGCGGCACGAGAATGTCGCCATCGGCATGGCCGACGGCTACGCGGCCGCGACGGGACGTCTCGGCGTGGCCTGTGTCGGGCGGGGGCCTGCGCTTGCCAACGGGCTGCAGGCCGCGTCTTTCGCCGCGCGCACCGGCAATCCCGTTCTCATCATCTATGGCGAGGCGGCGCTTCCGGCGGGGCCGGCGAACGCGCTCGGGCCCGACTACAAGGCGCTGGACGGCCCCGGTGTGCTGAAGGCGGCCGGCGTGCGCGCGTTCGTGCCCACCGGCGCCTCGACAGCCCGCGCCACGATGGCGGATGCGGCCGCGCTCGCGCGCACCGGACAGGCCGTCGCGCTGCTCCTGCCCGTCGATGTCCAGCACGAGGACGTCGCGGTCGACGGGCCGGCGCCGGAGCCGCTGGACGCCGGGCCGGTTCCGGCGCGTCCCCCGCAGCCGGCGCGCGCTCACGCCGTCGAGGCGGCCGCCTCCCTGCTGGACGGGGCGAAGAGGCCGCTCATCCTTGCGGGCCACGGCGCCTGGAAGTCGGGTGCGCGCGAGGCGCTGGCCAGCCTGGCGGAAAAGACCGGCGCGATGCTGTCCACGACGGCCAGAGGCAAGGACATGTTCCGGGGCCATCCGCTCAACCTCGGCATCATCGGCTCGTTCTCCCATTCCGCGGCAAGGCGCATGGCGGCCGAGGCCGATTGCGTGCTCGCGGTCGGCGCGGGGCTCAACATCCTCACCATGAGTTTCGGCGAGTCGCTGCCGGATGCGCCGCTGATCCAGATCGACGCCTCGCGAGCCAGCATCGGCCGCTGGACCACGGCCGATGTCGCCGTCGTGGGCGATGCCCGGCTGGCCGTCGAACAGCTTCTCGAGGCGGTGGCGGACAAGGGGGCCGCCGACAAGCCCCAGCACAGCGCCGGGAGCATGGCCGTCCTCGACGGCTTCTCCATCGCGGACGACTTCCAGCCGGCCAACACGGCGCGCACGATCGATCCGCGCTCGCTCGCCGCCATGCTCGACCGGATGCTGCCGGACGCCCGGAATGTCGTTTACGACGCGGGCAATTTCCTTGGTGTCGTGCCCTACCTGTCGGTGCCGGATCCCGCGCATTTCAAGATGACCAACGATTTCGCCTCCATCGGGCTGGGGTTCGGCGCGGCGCTTGGCTTCGCCCGGGCGCGTCCCGACATTCCGACGGTGTTCGTGGTCGGCGACGGCGGTTTCCTGATGACCATGGGCGAGCTGGAAACCGTCGTGCGCGAGGACCTGCCGCTGGTCATCGTGCTGATGAACGACTGCGCCTACGGCGCGGAACTGCATCACCTGCGGCTGCGCCAGCTCCCGGTCGCCAAGTCGGTCTTCCCCGACGTAGATTTCGCGCCGGTTGCCGAGGCGTTCGGCTATGACGCCCACACGGTGCGCACGCCCGACGACCTGAGTGCGCTCGCCTCGCTGCTGGCGGCGCCCGACGGCCCGGTCTTCCTCGATTGCAAGATCAATGCTGACGTCGCCGCGCCGTTCATGAGCGAGGTCGCGGCATACGAGGCGAAGCAGCACGCCTGAGGCGCGACGCTTCGGGGCCGCTCGTTCGCCGTCTCCGCCCCGCGGCGATATGGCGGTGGTCCGGGCCGTTGCGATCCTGTCCCGTTGCTTGCCACGCCCGTGATCGCCGGGGCAATCTTCCATAGCCTGTAATGACCGGACGCCGGAGGCCGTTCAGGCGGATTGGCTCGACGGAGGCGGGGATGAAACGCCAGCTCCACCTGAACCTGTTCATCTATGCCCGCGGCCACCACGAGGCGGCCTGGCGGCACCCCAAGGCTCCCGGGCGCGGGCTGCTGGACATCGACCATGTCGTCGAGTGCGCGCAAAAGGCGGAAGCCGCGCACATGGATTCGATCTTCCTCGCCGACACGCTGGGGCTGGCGCCCGACGCGGACCGCACCGCGCGCATGTATCTGGACCCGTTCACCACACTGGCGGCGACAGCCATGGCGACAAGCCGCATCGGGCTCATCGGCACGGCTTCGACGACGCACTCCGAGCCCTTCAGCATCGCGCGCATGTTCACCTCGCTGGACCATATCAGCCGGGGCCGGGCGGGGTGGAACATCGTGACGTCCTTCAGCATTGCCGGCGCCAACAATTTCGATAGCCGGGGCCGGCGCCCCCATGCCGACCGCTACGAGCGGGCGGAAGAGTTCGTGGAGGTCGCCAGGAAACTCTGGGACAGCTGGGCGGACGACGCTGTCCTGGACGACCGCGAGGCCGGCTATTACTACCGTCGCGAACGGGTGAGGCCCATCGATCACCATGGCCCCCACTACGATGTGGCGGGGCCGCTGAACATCCCGCGCGGCCCCCAGGGGTGGCCGGTGCTCGTCCAGGCCGGGTCGTCGGACACCGGCAAGACCTTCGCGGCAAGGCACGCCGAGGCTGTCTTCACCGCCCACATGACCAAGGCGACCGCGCAGGAGTTCTACAAGGACCTGAAGACGCGAACGGTGGCGAGCGGACGGCCGGCGGACCAGTGCCTGATCCTGCCCGGCATCAGCATGGTCATTGCCGGCACGGAGGCCGAGGCGAGGCGCATGGAGCGGGAGCTCAACGAGATGGCCGACACCGAGTCGAGCCTCTCCCGCCTCTCGCAGCGCTTCGACGGGCACGACTTCTCGCATATCCCCCTCGACCGCGTGCTCACGGCCGGCGACTTCCCGGACCCGGCCGAGAATCAGAGTTCGCGCGGTCGCACGGAGCTGATCGTAGGCGCCGTCGAGCGGGAGAAACTTACGATGCGCCAGCTCCTGGGGAAGCTGGCCGGCGCGCGCGGGCACTTCGTCATGGCGGGAACCCCCGAGCAGGTCGCCGACACCATCGAAGAGTGGGTCGATGACGGCGCGGCCGACGGTTTCAACGTCATGCCGCTGCTTCTGCCGCACATGCTGGACGTGTTCGCCGAAGAGGTCGTGCCGATCCTCAAGCGTCGCGGGCGCTTCCGCACGGAGTATGTCGGCACGACGCTACGCGACCATTACGGCCTGCAGCGGCCGTCGGCATAGCGCCGGACGATCGGGCAAGGGGGCCGCTTCGGGAGGTTTTCCAATGAAGAACACAGGACATGCCGGCGTGAGCGCGAACGCCGAAGCCGCAGGGCATATCGACGAAGCCATACGCGCGTTCACGCTCAATTTCGGCGACGCCAACGGGCATCTGGCCGAGGCGCGCGAAGCCGACCCCGGCTGCGCGATGGCGGATATCCTGGAAGGCTGGCTCCTGGCGCTGACCAAGGACGGAGCCCAGCTGTCGCGTGCGCGGGAACTGCTCTCCGGCGTCGCCGGGGCCGGGCTGACGGAGCGCGAGGCGCAGCATCTGGCGGCAGCTCGCTTCGCTGCGAACGGCCGGTGGCCATCGGCCGTCGCCGTGCTCGACCGCCATTTGATGGAGGATCCGCACGATCTGGCGGGCCATCAATGTGCCCTTCGCCTTGACGGCTATCTCGGCCGCTTCCATCGCGAGGCCGCCCGCGCCGCCCGCGCCCTGCCGTTCTGGTCGAAGGACGAGCCCGGCTACGGCATCATGCTGTCCTTCTACGGGTTCGGCCTGGAGGAGCTCGGGGACTTCGCCCGCGCGGAGGACGCCGCCCGCGCCGCGGCGGAGCTCGAGCCCTACGGCTACTGGCCGCATCACACCGTCTCCCACGTGCTGGAGATGACCGGCCGGCCGGACGAGGGCGTCGCCTGGATGGACGGCCGCCTGCCCTACTGGTCCGGTCCGAAATGCAACAACCGGGTCCATATCTGGTGGCACAAGGCGCTGTTCCACATCGAGCTCGGCGAGTTCGAGGAGGCGCTCGCACTCCATGACGGGGAAATCCTGCCCGCGATGCGCGTGGCCGGGACGCAGCTCTGCAACGCCGCGTCGCTGCTCTGGCGGCTGGAAACGCTCGGTTGCGAGGCGGGCGAACGCTGGAGCCGGCTGCTGCCGCTCTGGCAGGGGCTGCTCCCCGGCATGACGAGCCCGTTCAACGAGGTCCATGCCGCAATGACGGCGCTGCGCGCGGGCGACAGGGCCGCCTACGAGACGGTGCTGGGTGGCATGAAACGGACGGCCGCCGCGAACAGCGAGATCGCGACCGCCTACCGGGACATCTCGATCCCCGCCGCCGAGGCGATGGCGTGTTTCACCGATGGCGACTATGCCGGTGCCGTTGACGGCCTGCTCGCGGCCGAAGCCCATCTCTGGCGCATGGGCGGCAGCATTGCGCAGCGCGATCTGGTGATGTGGACGCTCGCCGAGGCGGCCGTCCGCGCGGGCCGGCGCAACGTCGCGCTGGCGCTCGCCAACGAACGGCTGGCGCTCAGGCCCGGCAGCGCCGTGAACCGCCGCTTCCAACAGGAGGCCCGGGCCATCGCGGCCTGACCCCTAATTCAATGCCTGGAAGAGCCGTCGCAGCAGCATCATGCGGGGAACCAGCGAGGAGATGTAGAGATGCTCCTCCAGCGTGTGCGCGCCGGCCCCGTCGACGCCCAGCCCGTCCAGGGTCGGTGCAATCGGCGCGGTGAAATTGCCGTCGCTGCCGCCGCCGGTGAAGGTCTCGCCCAGCTCGAAGCCGATCTCGGAGGCCAGCCCGCGGGCGTGTTCGTAGAGCGAGGCGATGGCGTTCGATTTCCGGTAAGGCGGCCGGTTCATCCCCCCGCTGACGGTCAGTTCGACCGCGGGGTTGTAGGGCCTGATCCCCTGCACCCTCGCCACCGCGGCCACGCCGTCCTCCGGCCGGGTCATGCGGATATCCAGCTCCGCCGTGCAGTATTCCGGCACGACATTGACGCCCGTGCCGCCGGAGAGCAGCCCGACATTGACGGTCACGCCGGTTTCGTAGTCCGTCATCGCCTCCAGATCGACGATCTGCCGGGCCATCTCCAGCACCGCGCTTTCGCCGTCCCGGTGTGACACGCCGGAATGCGCCGGCTTTCCGCGCGCCACGATCTTCATCCGCGCCGCCCCCTTCCGGCCAGTCACGCAGCATCCGCCATCGCGCGCGGGCTCCGTCACCAGCACATATTTCGCCCGCTCCGCCGCCGCGACGATATGGGATTGCGAAGTGGGAGAGCCGACCTCCTCCTCGGACACCACCAGGAAGCGGACCGGCAGCGGCGTCTTCTCCCCCGCGTCGGCAATGGAGCGGATCGCCGACAGGGCGATCCAGACGCCGCCCTTCATGTCGTAGATGCCGGGGCCGTAGGCCCTGTCGCCCTCGGTGCGCAGCGGGTTGGCGGCCAGCGTTCCGGCCGGGTGCACCGTGTCGAGATGGCAGAGCACCAGAATGCCCTCCCCGTCGCCGCCCCAGGGCGAGCGCGCCGCCAGATGGTCTCCGAAGCCGCCGCGGCCCGGAATCGTCTGCGTGACCAGCCCGGCCGCGCGGAAATCCGCCTCGGCCGTCGCCATCATCCGGGCGATGCCGGCGCGGTCGTCCGTCTTGCTCTCGATGGCGGCCCAGCGGTTGATGCCGCCGAGCAGGTCTTCGGTGTCGGGCATGGTCATCGGGTTGCGGGCTCCTGCCTGTCCGGTGTCCGGCCGAGCATATGCGCGCGCCCCGGAGCCGCAAGCGCGCCCGCGCCGGCCGTGCGGCTTTCCCGGCGGGCCGGGCCGTGCGACAAATCCCCGGCAACGCCGGGGGCAAGTCCACTGCAGGGAGGAGACAGCCATGCCGTTTTACGAGAGGGGCGACGTCCGCATCCACTACGATGAGGTCGGCAGCGGTTTTCCGCTTCTGGTCACTCCGGGCGGCGGCCTCAACTCCCGTATGAGCAACTGGCCGAGCGCCGTCATCAACGCGATGGAGGTCTTCAAGGACGACTTCCGCTGCATCACGATGGACCAGCGCAACGCCAATGGCGGCGAGAGCACGGGGCCGCTCGCCGTGGACGATCCGTGGGGCGGCTTCGCCGACGACCAGCTCGGGTTGATGGACCATCTGGGCATCGGCGAATTCGTCTTCATGGGCTACTGCATCGGCGGCTGCTTCGCCGGAACGCTTCTCGACCGGGCGCCCGGGCGTGTCGCCGCCGCGGTATTCTGCCAGACGGTGGGACACCGTCCGGAAGACCCCGATGTCATGTACCGGTCCGGCCGGGACGGGTGGGCGCCCGGACTGCTCGCGGAGCGCCCCGACCTGACGCAGGACGCAATCGACAGCTATCTGCACAATCTCTACCGGACGAACCCCGACTTCCTCTACAGCGTGTCGCGCGACGTGATCCGCAACTGCCCGACGCCGGTCCTCGTGCTGCCGGACGACACGCCGGCCCACCCGCACCAGACCTCGGTGGACGTCGCCTCGCTGGCCCCGAACGCCGAGATCACGGTCTTCCCGTGGACGTCCCCGCCCGAGCTGAAGGAACGCACGGTCGAGCGTGTGCGCCGGTTCATCCGCAAGCACGGCGCCGCGCCGTAGCGGTCAGCCCTTCAGCCGCTCGGCCGTTTCCGCATCCGCCTTCTCCGCTGCCGCGTAGGAGGGCAGCGCCGTCACCCTGTCGAAATAGGCCTGCACCGCTGCGGGCAGCGTTTCGCTGACCATGCGGCGGTATCCGCGCATGGTGTAGCAGATGCTCAGATCCACGGCGCTCAGCGCCTCGCCCAGCAGATAGGGCCGTCCGGACACCGCCGCGTCGAGCGCCGCGACACAGGCCGTTGCCCGGCCCTTCATCTCCGCCACCACCGCGTCGAGCTCCGGGTCGAACTCGCGCCGGTGGTTGACGATCTCGCCCAGCGGCCGGGCGAAGGTCGCCTCGGCGAACCAGCTCCATTGCAGGTAATGGGCGTAGCCGGGATCGTCCCTGGCCGGCTGCAGCCGGCCGTTGCCGTAGCGGTCCAGGACGTATTGCAGCATGGCGCAGGACTCGAACATGACCATATCGCCGTCGGCCATGACCGGCACCTTGCCGACCGGGTTGAGCGCCCGCCATTCCGGCGTGGAGCGGTACTCGGCGGCGAAGTCCACCGGCACGATCTCGTAGGGCACGGACAGCTCCTCGCATACCCAGATGACCCGAAAGCCGCGGGTCTGCGGGGAGTGGTGGATTTTCAGCATGACGGTGCGCCTCCGGCCTTATGTGCTTATATGGCGCATAGTAGGACAAACGCAGCGCCGTTGGACCGGCGTCTTCCGAACCGGAGAGGGACCGACATGCAGCAGTTCTCGTTGAATACCGCGCCGGACGACCTGGAGGACCGGTTCGCGGCTGCGTTCGGCAGGCAGGTCGCGGTCGAACGCCCGCTGGCCGCCAGCGGCATGGGCGTGCGCGTGTCCGGCATCGACCTCGGCCTCCCGCTGTGCCCGGCGCAGGTGGAACTCCTGCTGGACACGCTCAGCCACTGCCGGTTGATGACGCTTGCCGGACAGGACCTCGACCGGTTTTCGCTCGCGGCGTTCGAGCGCTTCGCCAACCACTGGGGCGCGCCGGTCGCGCATCCCTCGAACTTCCTGCGCGGCGGCAAGCCGGCGCAACAGGACGGCGCCAGCGACGGCGCCATCACCTACCTGCCTTATGCGGACCGGAAGGCCGCCGCCGCCGACGCCACGCTGCCCGGACAGGTCGAATGCCTGCCGCATGAGTCGCCGGCGGTGCTGGTTGCGACGAACCTGCTCGGCAATGGCGAGAGCAACGCGCCCACGCTGAAGGACGGCGGTTCCTGGCACACCGACATCGAATATGAGCCGCTGCCCATCTATGTGTCGATGTTCCTCGTCCACCACGTGCCGGTGGCGCGCGAGGCCTCCAACGGGCAATGGGTCGAGGCGCCGGCCGACACGGGCCCGGCCCCCTACCACCCCGGTTCCGACGACGAGCTCATGGCGCTCCGCAAGCGCCTGCCGCTGAACGGCGAGACCGCCTTTGCGGACACCGCGGCCGCGTTTGCCGCCCTGCCGCCGGAAGACCGGGCACGGCTCGAAGCGCTCCGGGTCCGCCGCCGCCTGAACGCGGGCGACGAAGGCTGGCTGACGGAACTCGTGCGCACGGACCCGCGGTCCGGCGTCAGGTCGCTGCACAGCCCGGTCTGGGCCTCGCGGCCGGGAGTCCGCCCCCCGATCGAGGTCGACGGCATGACGCCGGAGGCCTCACGCGCGTTTCTGGACGGCCTCGAGAAACACGTCCTGCAGCCGCAGTTCCGCTACGACCACCTGCACGCGCCGGGTGACGTCACCATCTGGAACAACTACATGTCCCTGCACAACTCGCCGCCGATCAAGATCGGGATCGACAGGGCGGAGGATGCGCGGCTGCTCTACCGGCTGAGCTGCAAGGGCGCGCCCGCCCCCGTCCTGCCCCGCGACGATGACTCGTCCTGGATCGAGAGGCACATCACCGCAGGCTACCGCTCGCCGGACTCCATCGTCGGCGTGGCGCCTTAAGCCGGACCGGAGCGCTTCAGGCGGGTGCGCGGACGCCTTGCCCCCGAGGGTGTCCACGATTCCGCCGCGACTTGACGACACGCGGCGGTTTGAGCCTTACTGACGCGGCGATGCGGGGAATTCAAACTCGCCGCCTTCGTGCATCTGGCGCGAGACTCACGCGCGCGGTACCGACACCAAGTGGGGAAACCGGAATGAGAACCAAATCGACAATCGCCGCGGCTGTAACGCTGTTCGCCGGGCTCGGCGTGTCCGGCGTGCCGGCGAGCGCAGAGCAGTGGAGCATGGCCACGCCGTGGGGCGGCGGGCCGCTGCTCGAATACACCGCCAAGGGCATCGCCCAGGAGATCGAGTTCCTCACCAACGGTGAGATCAAGGTCGAGGTATTCCCGGGCGGCACGCTCGGGAAGGCGCTCAAAGTGACCGACACCGTGCGCAAGGGTGTCGCCGAGATCAGCCATAACTGGGCCGGCTACGACTGGGGTGTCGACCGGACCGGCGTGCTGTTCGGTGGCTTCGCCGGCACCATGGAACACGAGAAGATGATCCACTGGATGTTCCGCGGCGGCGGCGCCGACCTGCTGATGGAATGGCGCATGGCCAAGTTCGACATCGCCTCCATTCCCTGCGGTTCTGCGCCTCCCGAGGTGTTCATGCACAGCCACAAGCGCGTGTCCTCGCTGGCGGACTATGAGGGCATGAAGGTGCGCACTTCCGGCGCCTGGGCCGAGATCGCGCAAACGCTCGGCGCATCCACGGTCATCCTGCCCGGCGCCGAGGTCTACCCGGCGCTTGAGCGCAAGGTGGTGGACGGCATCGAGTGGGGCACGCCGTGGATGAACGAGTCGGCCGGCTACGAGAAGATCGCCAAATACATCGTCGTGCCCGGCATCCATCAGCCGACCGCGTTCCACGAGTGCCAGATCAACAAGGCCGTCTGGGAAAAGCTCTCCGACCGCAACAAGATGCTGCTCCGCCGTGCGGGTGAGCGCATGACGTTCAACTTCTGGATGGAAATCGGCCACCAGGACGCGCCGGCCTTCCAGAACTTCCTGAAGGGGGGCAACGAGGTCGTGGACCTCGATGCGGACTTCATCGCCAAGGCCAGGACCGCTACGGACGAGTGGGCCGCCAAGCAGGCCGGCGAAAACGAGTGGTTCGCGCGCGTCTGGAAGAGCCAGCAGGACTACGCCGCGACGTGGTCCGAGGCGCACCGCTACCGCTAGTGGCGGCCGAGCGGGCGGGCCGCGCGGCCCGCCCGACTCCCGCGGTATCCCCGGCCGCCGCGGCCGGGGTCCCGCGCTCGCCTCAGCGATGAGGAATGACACGGTATGGTTGCCCTCATCAGAGGAATAGAGCGCCTCTCCCAGTCCCTTGGCGTGGTCGGCGCCTGGGTCATGGCGCCGCTCATCCTGTCCATGGTCTACGAGGTTCTGGCGCGTCACCTGTTCGACGCGCCGACCTTCTGGGCCTACGAGGTGGGCTACATGCTTGCAGGCACCTGCTACCTGTGCGGCATGGCGTACTGCATGAAGGAGCGTGGCCACATCCGCGTCGACTTCATCTACGACAATATCGGTCCGAAGGGCCGGGCGGCAGTGGACGTCCTCGGCTTCGTGTTCCTGATGTTGCCGGGAGCGGTCTGGGTCACCTTCGGACTCGGCGAATACGCCTACGAGGCATTCGAAAGCGGCGAGGTTTCCGGCGAATCCGCCTGGAATCCGGTGATCTGGCCGTTCAGGACGGTCTGGGTCATCGCCTTCGCGGTGCTGTGCCTGCAGGCGTTCGCCGAGCTCGTCAGGTCGGCGCGCGTGCTGCTCGGCCTCGCCGAGGAGGAAGGCTTCGAACCGCATGGAGTCGAGCTATGACCCTCGGCATAGGCCTCATGATGTTCCCGGCCCTGATGGTGGCCATCTTCATGGGATTCCCGGTGGCGTGGTCGCTGATGGGAATCGCCCTCATCTTCGGCTACTACCGCTTCGGCGACGCGCTCGTCTATCAGCTCGTGGCGAAGGTGGACGACGTCGCCTCGTACTATGTACTGGCCGCCGTGCCGCTGTTCGTCTTCATGGGCGTGATGTTGGAGCGCTCCGGCATCGCCGAGCGCCTGTTCGAGGCCATTCACCTGTGGACCCGCCGGCTGCCGGGCGGTCTGGCGGTCGGCACCGTGCTGCTGTGCGTGGTTTTCGCTGCGGCGAGCGGCGTTGTGGGGGCGACCGAGTCGGTGGTCGGTCTGCTCGCCATTCCGATCATGCTGCGCTACGCGTACGACAAGGGCCTCATCTCCGGCACCATCTGCGCGGGCGGTTCGCTCGGCACCATCATCCCGCCGTCGGTGGTGGTGGTCATCCTCGGTCCGGTGGCCGACGTCTCGGTGGGCGACCTGTTCGTCGGCATGCTGTTCCCGGGCCTGCTGCTCGCGCTGTCCTACGTGCTCTACATCCTGGTGCGGTGCATGCTGAAGCCCGGGGACGGACCGCGCCTGCCGCCGAGCGACGACGATCCGCCCATGGCCCAGCGTATCTACATCACCGCGACGGCCATGATGCCGCCGCTGGTGCTCATCTTCGCCGTACTCGGCACGATCATGCTCGGCTGGGCGACGCCTACCGAGGCGGCGGCGATGGGCGCCATCGGCACCGTCATCCTGACCGTCGTGTACGGCCGGTTCGACGTCGCCACCCTGCATGCAGCGTTCATGAAGACGCTCCAGGTGACGGCCATGATCCTGACGATTCTGCTCGGCGGGACCATGTTCGCCGGCGTGTTCGTCGCGCTCGGCGGGATCAGCGCCGTAGAGGGGCTGCTGGCGGCGGCGGACCTCTCCCCGACGGCGACCATCTTCATTCTGCTGTTCATCGCCTTCATCGCCGGTTTCGTGCTCGATCTGATTTCCATCGTGCTGATCATCATCCCGGTAGCGGTCGCGGTGCTGCGCAAGATGGGCGTCGACGACGTCTGGTTCTGCATCATGTTCCTGATCGTCATCCAGACCAGCTACCTGACGCCGCCGATGGCGCCTGCCATCTTCTACCTGCGCGGCATCAGCCCGCCGGAGATCAAGCTGGCGGATATGTACCGCGGCGTGATCCCGTTCATTGTCCTGGAACTGGTGGTGCTGGCGCTGGTGTACTGGTTCCCGGGACTGGCGCTGTGGCTGCCGAGCGTGGTGTTCAGGACGTTCTAGCCCGCTGGCGGCGGCGCGACGGCCCGTCGATCCTGCGGGCCGCCTCCGGGGCGGGGCGCATCGCCCGACAACGGGGCGTTCCCGGCCGGGATGCTGTAGACTCGGATGCGGACCCGGAAAACGGGCCCCGGCACGGATGCCGGTCGGTCCTGGGAGGGAGTAATTCGTGGCCGGAACCCGCTCCACCAGATCGTCGGTCGAAAGGGCGCCGCTGTCGGGCGGCGGCGTCGATATCCGCTTCGACGCCGGCGGCAGCGGGGAGCCGGTGCTGGTCATGCTGCACGGCATCGGCGGCAATGCGGCGGTGTGGAACCGGATGCTGCCGGTCGTGGAGCGGCGCTGGCCGGGGCGCTGGATCGCCGCCGATCTGCGCGGCCACGGGCGCTCGGCCCACGCGCCGCCCTACGGCTACGGTGTCTTCGCCGCCGACGTGGCGGGCGCGATCGGCAACCCGGACGGCGAACCGGTCCTGCTCGGCCATTCGATGGGCGGCGTCGTGGCAATGGCGCTGGCGACCGGGTGGTTCGGCGTCAGCGTGCGCCACGTCTTCGCCTTCGGCGTCAAGATCGGCTGGACGGCGGACGAGGTCGCGCAGATGAAGGGGCTGGCCACCAGGCCGGCGCGGGTCTTCGCCAGCCGCGCGGAAGCGGCCGAGCGCTATCTCAGGGTCTCGGGCCTCGCCGGCCTGGTGGACCCCGGCGCGCCGGAGGCTCTGGCCGGCATCGTCGAGGCGGAGGGCGGCTTCCGGCTGGCGGCCGACCAGGGCATCTACGCCGCCGTCGGGCCTGCGGTCGGCGATTTCTACCGGGCCGCCGCGGCGCCGGTCCGGCTCGCCGCGGGCGAAGCCGACCCGATGGTGTCGCTGGCCGAGATGCAGGCGCTCGATCCGCAGGCCGCGCTGCTGCCCGGCCTCGGCCACAACTGCCACGTCGAGGCGCCCGAGCAGGTCTGGGAGCAGTTCGAAAGAACCCTGGAGGGTTAACCCGCATTTCCCGCCAGGGTCATGGTCCGCGCGGCGCTGTCGGGCGGTCAGGCTTCGTAAAGGTTTCCGGCGACGACATCTTCGTTCCACTCCAGGCCCACCCCGGGGACATCCGGAATGTGCACATGGCTGTCCCTGACCTCATAGGGACTTTGCAGGACCGGATCGGCCCAGTCCTGCCATTCCAGCCAATGCGCGGTTTCGGTCGCCCGCATCGCATGGGCGCCGACCTCGGGATAGAGGTGCGTTGACATCGGGACACCCGCCGCGCCGGCAATGGCTGCCGCGCGCATCCATCCGGTGACGCCGCCGATGCGCATGAAATCCGGCATCACATAGTCGCAGGCCCGGGCCTGCAATGCCCTGTGCAGATCGTGCGGTCCGTAGAAGTTCTCACCGATCTGCAGGGGCGTCCTGAGCTCCCGGGCGAGCTGGGCGTATCCGTCGAAATTGTCGTAGACGACCGGCTCTTCCAGCCAGGTCAGGCCGAGATCGTCGAGCATGTGGCACCGGCGCAATGCCTCCGCCATGTCCAGACCCTGGTTGAAATCGATCATCAGGTGCATGTCTTCGCCGACCGTCCGGCGAACCGCCTCGATCGCGGCGAGGTCGTCCTTGGGGTTGTCCCGGCCGAGACGCAATTTCAGGCCTTCGAACTGTCCTTCATCGCGGAGCTCGATCGCCTCGGCGGCAACTTCGGACGCGGATTTCAGCCACAGCCCGTTGCTGTTGTAGGCGCGTACCGGACCGGGAGAGGCGCCGAGCAGTGTGCACAGCGGCATGCCGGCGGCTTTGGCCAGGGCGTCCCAGGCTGCCATGTCGATGCCGGAAACGGCGATCATCGCCATGCCCTCGTAGCCGACAAAGTGCAGCGACTTCCGCGCGGTTTCGTAGATTTCGGCCGGCGCCAGCCTTTGACCCTTGAGCATCGCCCCCATGTCGCGCAGGGCCGGCACGAGATAGTTCATCGACTTGACGATGTAGGGCTCCAGATAGCTGCGCCCGACGATCCCTTCCTCGGTCTTCAGATCGATCAGGACGAGCGGCCAATCCGTAATGGTCGCGATTCTGGCGATGACGGGGCGCTTCAGCTTGAGAACGACAGCGCGCACATCGACGCTGTGGAAGGTCAGTGTTTCGGACGCCATCTATCGAGACTCCATCTGGGTTGCGGGCCGGCCTGCTCGCCTGTGTAAAAATGCGCCGCCGGATCCCGATGAGGCCGGGTTGGGTTAGGGTAGCCGATGGGCCGGGCTGGAGGGCAAGACGATGAACGATGAGGGTGCGTTGCGCATCGTACACGACGAGATCGTGGCGCCCGGCGCTCCGTGGTCGGCCTGCGTGGGGCGAGGCCAGGTGTTGCGCATCGTGGACCTGGAGGGTGCACAGGGCGTCGATTTCCTGTGTTACGATGCGGCCGACCCGCGCGAACGCTACTACGCGCCGAACACGATCAAGAAAAGCGGCACTCTGCGCCTGACCGAGGGCCATGCGCTCTACTCGGACCGCGGGCGGCCGCTCTTCACGGTCGTGGCCGACACCTGCGGCTATCACGATACCATCGCCGGTTGCTGCAGCGGTCCCAGCAACGCCATGCTCTACGGCGTGGAAGGCGTGCCGGGGTGCCGCGAGAACTTCCTGACGGCGCTGGCCGAACACGGCCTGGGATGGACAGACATCGTGCCCAACGTGAACTTTTTCTGCGCCGTGCCGGTCTATGAAGGGGGCCGTCTGGCGGAACGGACCTTCGTCGGCGGCGCGTCCCGGCCCGGCGACCATGTCGATCTTATCTCGACTTTGTACAAAATTACCTCACGTCCATGTCCAGAAGATCTCGTTTTTGGCGATTTCGTCGAGGGCCTGTTCGAGCGGGAGCACGATGCCCCCCATGTCTCCGACGTCCTGCCAGGACTGGCGCCAGGACCAGTAGCGCACCCTCATCTTGTCACCTGAGCCTTTCGGCTGGAGCCTTGCGATCGGTGCCTGCGTGGCCGTGAGATACAGATTGTAGCCGCCGCGCACCCTGGTGACCGTCACGCCCCCGCCCCTGGATTTGTTGAACGCTTCGATGCGCGCCAGACAGGGGTCGGATGCGGCCATGAAGCAGTGATATCGGATTGGATGGCTTCTGTCGCTGCAGCGATGCTGATTCACCCGGTCGCATGCGGGCGCCCTTGCATGCCGGATGCTTCTGGATTCGAAGGTCGTCATGACACATTTCGACGACCCTTCGAGCGCCATCGGCGATCCGGTTCCGCCGTTCCTGATCGACTGGCTGGAGCCCTTTCGAGGCGCCTTCTCATCCCCGACCTGGCGGCTGGTGGCGGTTCTGGTCATGGGAGCGTTGCTGGCGCCGGGCAAGAGAACCGTGTCGGCCTGCCTGCGGGTGACCGGGCGGGCGATGTGCGAGACATTCTCGTCCTACCATCAGGTTCTCAATCGCGCCCGCTGGGACCCGCGTGACCTTTCACGCCGGCTCGTGCTCGTGCTGGTGGCGCGGCTTGCCGGGCAGGGACCGATCATCATCGGGCTCGATGACACCATCGAGCGCCGCTGGGGCGCGCGTATCAAGGCGCGCGGCATCTATCGCGACCCGGTGCGTTCCAGCCATGGCCATTTCGTCAAGACCAGCGGGCTGCGCTGGCTCAGCTTCATGCTGCTTGTCCCGCTGCCCTGGTCGCCGGGCATCAGGGCCCTGCCCTTCCTGACCATCCTGGCCCCGTCCGAACGCTTCGCCGCCAGGCAAGGCCGGCGTCACAAGCAACTCACCGACTGGGCGCGACAGGGCATGCTTCAAATCCTTCGCTGGGTCCCGCAACGCGCGATCGTCTTCGTCGCCGACAGCAGTTTCGGAACCCACGAACTCGCCTGGCGCATCGGACAGCGCGCAACCCTCATCAGCAGGCTGAGGCTCGATGCCAACCTCTTCGCGCCCCCGCCGCCGCGCGACCCGAACAAACGCGGTCGACCCCGGCAAAAGGGGCCGCCCCTGCCCAAGCTCCAGACCCGCCTTGACGACCCCGATGCCCGCTGGACAAGCATCACGCTTCCGCGCTGGTACGGAAGTTCGAAGGTAAGCCTTCGGCGTAGACCGCCTGTCGCATTTCTCCGGGATCGGTGAGGGTGCGCGCTCGGATGTGGGCGCGCGTCGTAAGTGCCCACGAAGGATAAGTGGACACTATGGGGATGTCGGACACAGCCGAGCATGCGGGTTCCGGGGTCGACGGTCGGGGGCGCCGCCGTCGCCGTCGGTGGAGCGAGGCGCGCAAGCGCCTGATCGTTGCGGAGAGCTGTCAGCCCGGGGTTTCGGTTTCGGTGGTGGCGCGCCGACATGACGTGAACGCGAACCTGGTCTTCAGCTGGCGGCGCCAGTATCGGGAGCTGGCGCGGGTGGTGGGCGGCTTCGTTCCGGTGGTTGTCTCTTCGACGGAAGGGGTGGAGCCGGCAAGGCTGCTGCCGGCGCCGCCGGATATCAAGCCGTCTGCCTCCGGACGGATCGAGATTGCGCTGGCGGACGGCTCGCGGGTGACGGTCGACCGGGACGTGGACGCGGCGGCGCTGTCTCGGGTTCTCGAGGTCCTGGAGCGGCGATGATCCCGGTTCCGAGCGGGGCGCGGGTCTGGCTTGCGACGGGCGTGACGGACATGCGGCGCGGGATGAACACGCTGGCGCTGCAGGTGCAGCAGGGGCTGGGCCGCGATCCGCATGCAGGCGACCTCTTCATATTCCGCGGACGCAAAGGCGATCTTTTGAAGATCCTCTGGCATGACGGGGTCGGGACCTCGCTCTACGCCAAGCGCCTGGAGCGGGGCCGGTTCCAGTGGCCGGTGACGTCGGGCGGTGCGGTGTCGATCAGCGCGGCGCAGCTTGGCTATTTGCTGGAAGGGATCGATTGGAGGAACCCGGTTCGGACCTGGCGCCCGTCGCGGGCCGGCTGACAGGCGGCAAATGGACTCATCCGACAGGATGGCGATGGCGGCGGACCGGTAGTTGTGATTCGCTTCCGGGCATGCCGGACGGATCGGACATCAACGCGCTGAAGGCGGCGCTGGCTGCGGCGGAAGTCAAGGCGACCGAGGCCGAGGCGCGGGCCGCGAACGCCGAAGCGCAGATCGCCTCCCTGAAGCTGATGATCGAGAAGCTCCGGCGCGAGCTCTTCGGCCAGCGATCGGAGCGCAAGCAGCGTCTTCTCGACCAGATGGAGCTCCAGCTCGACGAGCTTGAGGCGAACGCGACGGAGGACGAGTTGGCGGCCGAACAGGCGGCTGCCGGCACGACGCAGGTCAAGGCGTTCACCCGCCGCCGCCGGTCCGGGCGCAAGCCGTTCCCCGAACATCTGCCGCGCGAGCGCGTGGTGGTGCCGGCGCCGAGTGCCTGTGAGTGCTGCGGCTCGCAGAAGCTCTCGAAGATCGGCGAGGACGTCACCGAGACGCTGGAGGTCATTCCGCGCCAGTGGAAGGTGATCCAGACGGTGCGCGAGAAGTTCACATGCCGGGACTGCGAGAAGATCAGCCAGCCGCCGGCGCCGTTCCACCCGACACCGCGCGGCTGGGCGGGCCCCAACCTGCTGGCCATGATCCTGTTCGAGAAGTTCGGGCAGCATCAGCCGCTGAACCGCCAGCGCGACCGCTATGCGCGCGAGGGCGTCGACCTCAGCCTGTCGACCCTGGCCGACCAGGTGGGCGCCTGCACGGTGGCGCTGAGGCCGCTGCACGACCTGATCGCAGACCATGTGCTGGCGGCCGAACGCCTGCATGGCGACGACACCCCGGTGCCGGTGCTGGCCAGGGGCAAGACCGACAAGGGCCGGGCCTGGGTCTATGTGCGTGACGACAGGCCGTTCGGCGGGCCGGACCCGCCCGCGGCTCTGTTCCGCTACTCGCGGAACCGCTCGGGCGATCATCCGGTCGAGCATCTTTGCGACTTCGCCGGCATCCTCCAGGCCGACAGTTTCGCCGGCTACAACCGCCTCTATGCGGTCGGGCGAGTGCCGGGGCCTGTTACCGGGATCCCCTGTTGGGCACACGGGCGCCGCAAATTTTTCGAACTCGCCGACATTGCGGCCAGCAAGGGGCGCGGCAGGAACGCGCCGCCGATCTCGCCGCTCGCGATGGAGGCGGTGAAGCGGATCGACGTGCTGTTCGACATCGAGCGCTCCATCAACGGCGAGACCGCTGCGCGGCGCCATGCCGTCCGCCAGGAACTGAGCGCGCCGGTCCTGGCCGAACTCGAGACCTGGATGAAGGCCGAGCGCGCAAAGCTCTCCCGCCATTCCCCCGTGGCCAAGGCCATGGACTACATGCTCAGGCGATGGGACCGCTTCGCCCGCTTCCTCGACGATGGGCGCATCTGCCTGTCAAATAATGCCGCTGAGAGGGCGCTCAGAGGTATTGCCCTGGGTCGGAAGTCATGGCTGTTCGCCGGCTCCGACCGCGGCGGCAGGCGCGCCGCAGCCATGTACACCCTCATCGGCACCGCAAAGCTCAACAACGTCGATCCCCAGGCCTGGCTCGCCGACGTGCTCAAGCGCATTGCCGGCACCCCGCAGAACCGCCTCGGCGAACTTCTTCCCTGGAACTGGCAGGACAGCCGGCGGCACGACCAAGCCGCATAACAAAAGACACCGCCTGACGGTCCCCGATCAACTCCACGCCCGCCACAAACTCAGACCTCGATACCCTGCGGTCTTCGGCGGATGCTTACCGAAATTCTACAAGCGGACCCGCCGCAAGGTCGCCTTCGTCGCGCTCATGCTCTCGCCGCTCTTCGTGCCGGCCGACATCATGGGCTCGAGCCTGCTGGTGTTCTTCAAGAACCTCGCAAAGGGATTCGCCTGGCTCGGCGGCACGCTGGGCGTCGGCTGGTTCGACCTCGGTTTCCTCACCGCGGTCATCGGCCAGATCATTTATACCAACCGCAAGTCATATAGACCGATGCATTGGGTCGTGGGGATCGTCACGATGGTGCGACGGCCCAGCTTCGCCGGGTTGTTTTGGTGATGATGTCGGGTTGCTCGATGAGCCATTGCCATGCCGTCCGGCAGGCTTCTCTCAGGGCGGCGACATCCTTGAACACACGGTTGGCGAAGCGGTTCGATTTCAGGACCAGTATGATCTGCTCCATGGGATTGAGTTCCGGACTGTATGGCGGCAGATGCAGGAGCGTCAGATTGGGGGGGACGAGAAGGTCGCCCGAGCGATGCCAGCCTGCCCCGTCCAGTATGACCACGCCGTGCGCACCCGGCGCCACGGCCGCGCCGATCGCCGCCAGATGCTCGTTCATCGCCGCCGTGTTCGCCCTGTCCGCCACATGGGCGATGCCGACGCCGCGCTGTGCGCAGGTGGCGCCGAACAGATAGACATAGCCATAGCGATGGTCGCGCACGATGCGCGGACGTTGCCTCCCGCGCGCCCAGACGCGCGTCGTCATCCCTTTCTGGCCGATGCGCGCCTCGTCCTGGAACCAGATTTCGATCGGGCCCGCCAGCGCCTCGGAACTGAGCATCGACGTCACCCTTGCCTCGAAGTCCGCCACGAACGCCCCCTGCCGCTCCGCGTCGGCCCTGGGGTGGACCGGCCGTCCCGAGACAAAACGAAACCCGGCCCTTCGGAGCATCATACGGGCGCCGCTCTCCGTATAAATGACCCCGAAGGCCTCCTCGATTTTCCGTATGATGTCCTGAACCCGCCAGCGCGTGACACCGTCCCGCTCAAGATCGGGACCCGCCTCGACCCACAACCCGATCTCGGCAATCCGAGCCTCCGTCAACCGACCATCGCTGCCCCCGCGAGGACGATCCGCAAGCCCCTCGAACCCCTCCGCATTGTAGCGCAGCACCCAGTCGCGCAGAACTTGAAGCTCCATGCCCTGCGCCCGCGCCGCCTCCGTGCGCGACGCCCCATCCATGATCATCGCGATCGCACGCCCCCGACAGGCTTGCTTCGCCTCACCGCAGCGCTTCGCCAGATCATGGAGATCGTCCGATCCATGCTCCGTCCAGGTTATCGGCGTCGCCGCACCCATCATCATCCTCCAACCCCAAGACTGCCTGACATCACTCTATCAACGTTGTCCGGCACCTCACCTCAACACCTCACCTCAACACAACATGTTGGAACAATGAGTCAATTCGAACCGCGCTTGGTATCAGCGGTGTCACTGCCAGTGCCGCCGTCCAGAAAGTCACCGCCAGCTCCGCCGATCAGAATATCATCGCCATCGCCGCCAAACAGGAGGTCATCGTCCGCGCCGCCATTCAGCGTGTCATTGCCGCCGCCGCCATCCAGCGTGTCATAACCAGCGCCGCCCGCCAGAACGTTGGCTCCCCCGTCGCCTGTCAATGTGTCATGAAATGCGGAACCCTGGAGATTCTCAATGCCGGTCAACGTATCGCCCGCTGCATGACCGCCCGATGCTGAATTGCTCGACAAATCGACGGTCACGCCCGCATTCGAGTCCGTATAGTCCGCGGTGTCACTGCCAGCGCCGCCGTCCAGACGATCAGCGCCGGTGCCGCCATTCAGAGTGTCATCGCCGTCGCCGCCGTTAAGGGCATCCCCGCCGTCGCCGCCATACAGCGTGTCACTGCCAGTGCCGCCGTTCAGAGTGTCATCGCCGTCGCCGCCATACAGACCATCGTTACCGCCATCGCCGTTCAGCGTGTCATCGTCGGCGCCGCCAACAAGGCGATCACCGCCGTCGCCGCCATGCAGCGTGTCGTCTCCACCGCGACCGTAGAGGGTGTTGGCTCCCGAGTTGCCCGTCAATGTGTCGGCATGCTCCGAACCCTCGATTTTCTCGACATTTCTGATCGTGTCGCCTTCAGCATGGCCTCCAGAGCCATTCGAGCCATCGGTATCGCTCAAATCGACGGTCACGCCCACATTCGAGTACATGTAGACCACCCTGTCGCCGCCGTCGGCGCCATTATTGCCGCCATCAATCGTGTCGGCGCCGGTGCCGGAATAGAAGATGTCATCGCCGTCACCGCCGTTCAGCGTGTCATCGCCTTCATCGCCGTTCAGCGTGTCATCGCCCGCGCCACCATACAAGGCGTCGTCGCCGGCGCCGCCATACAAGGCATCGTCGCCAGCCAGACCGTACAGAAAATCGTGGCCCCCGAGGCCGCGCAGGACATCGTTGCCATTGGTACCGCGCAGTCTGTCATCGTTGTTGGTGCCTATTCTTGTGGCCATAGCCATGTCTCCTGATGTGCTGGTTGTTCCTGCGGTCGAAACTCAAACCCGAACCGAACGGTCCACCATATGCGAAACGATACCCGGCATGCGGCCGTCATGCAATGCGAGGCGTGTGCGCTGTGGGGACTTTTGATCGCGCGCGGCTGAATTTTGGCGTCCGTCTATCGCCTGCCCTGCCGCCACGTGGTTGCAGACTGCCGTGATCCGGCGCGTGGCAGGCATATTATCCTAAATCCGGCAGTTGAGGATGGTGGGGCCTTGCCGAATCCCTTGTAGTCTTCGGGTATGAGCGGCTTTTCAGGGGCCGAAGAGGCTCACCCTGTGGGTGATTGTCCTGGCGCTGTGCGGTATGTCGCCCGAGCGTTCGTGAAGGTGGACACCTTCGGCGGCGCGGTTCATGTGGAATGGGACCCTGATGCGGCGGTGACGCCGCTGGGCCATCTGGCGTTTTTCGCGGAATACCTGAAGGTGAGCGGTCGCTTTGACGCTTTGGTTGCGGACAGTAGCGTATGGGGTCTCTCAAGACTGTGCAATTTCGCTCCGTATGAGGTGGCCCAATCTACAGTCGGGCAGTAATTCACAGCTGAACTTCTGCATCTGGCCTGCCGGCGTCCAGCGCATTCATCCACGCGAGGCAGAGGTCACGGGACCGGTAGCGGCCCCACGCCTTCTCCTCCTCGCGCCGGACGATGGGGAAGGTCGAGTAGATGTAGCTTATGTCGTCGCGGCAGGTAACGCCGTAAAGGTGGAAATGGAGCGCGTCGAGCTTCGCGCGCAGCATCAGCCGCCGGTCCTCGTCCCAGCGGAAGGGCGGCAGGACCTCGCCCGCTTCGTCCACATGGCCCATGTCGCGGGCAAAGGGCGCCATTTCATGCGCCGTATAGGTCAGCTCCAGCACCGCCTCGCGCACGATCTCCGCCGCCGTCTTCGGCCCGAACCGCGCTGCCTCGTAGCGTGCCGGCGGCACGACGGGGAGTTGTTCAAGGATGAAAAGGTTGAGGGTTTGGCCCTGGATCTTCTGGCGCGCCACGAAGTCGAAAACTGTGGCATTGAAATTCGCAGCCAGCAGCCACTCATTGCGGTTCGATGTCTCGGGCTTCAAGACGGGTATCTTGTTGCCAAATCCGACCGCCGGAAACAATGCGGCGATAACCGTTCTCATATTGGTGGGCGCGGTAATTTCCTTGAATCCCAGCAGCCACGACGCTTCCGGGAGAGAGGTCTCGTTCTTCTGGACCCAATACTGAGGATCTGGAAGCCAGTCCGGGTCCCGGTGCTGTTCGATGGTCGCCGGCTCGGGTTGCGCCGGGCGGTGGAGATTGTCCGGATTGACGACCACGCCCGCTGCCCTGTGGTCGAACGTCTGCACCATCTTGCCTTCATAGAGCGGGACCCACTGGCCGGAAGGGCTGTCGAAGCGGTTGCCGCCGACGGGCCATGCGCCTTCCTTCTCTTCCAGTTCCGCGCGGGTGCGGAACAGGCCGGAGTCGTTCGTCATGTCGAACATCCGCACATATTTTACCGGCCACGCCTTGACGGGCTTGCCGGAGGAACGGTCCACAAGCACGGGCAGGCGGCCATAGATCGCAGTTGTAAGTTCCGCATCGCGGCGGGAGCGGAAGATGGGCGCGGTGCCGGTGTTCGGGTTGACACGGGCGAAATCGGCCGCGCCCAGCGGGAAGCGGCGATCCGGGTCCTTCAGTTCCTTCACGTCCTGAAGGAAGAAGGCGCATTGCGCATCGCCGGGAAGCGGCGACGGGCTTGCAAGGAATACGCAGAATTTGAAGCGGCTATCGACATCGGGGAAAAAGGGCAGTTCCTTGTAGCGTGTGCGCCGGTTCTCGAAATCGTAGAGCGCCTGCAACCGGCTTTCCGTCGCGACGCCCTTGAAGAAGCGCGCCGCCGTCCTGTCGGACGCGATGCCGGACGGCACGACCAACCCGACCTTGCCCTCGGGCTTCGCCAGCGCCATCGCGCGCTCCACGAAGAGCGAATAGAGGTTGATGTCGCCGCCGGATAGCAGCGGGTAATCGCCGCCGCAACGTGCATTCCTCATGGCGGCGTCGGTGCGTTGCTGCGCCCGGTCGTAATCCGCCGCCAGCGGGTCGCCGGCCGTTTCCAGCGCGGCGACCATGCGCTTGCGGTCTGCGGCGCGCGGCGCATGGGCGATCTCCGGGCGGCGGGCCGCGAACCATTCCACCTGTTGCAGCTTCATCCGCTCCCACGGCGGGTTGCCGATCACGGCGTCGAAACCGCCCCGGCGCTCCACGCTCTCGAGGTTTGTCCAGACGCCGGGAAAGGCCGCCTGCCAGTTGAAGAAGCGTTCCTCGCCGATGAGCGTCCGCGCCTGCGCCAGCAATTCGGCGAAACGCTGCGCCTCCGGCCTGCCGTTCGAGGCGTCGGTTTCGCCAAGCGCAACCTCGACCGGATCGCCGAATTGCCCGTCGAAGAAGGCCCGGAGCGCCGCCTTGTCCTCCTTGCTGCGAACGGCCAGCCAGTCGAGGGCATGCACGAGGGACAGGAACGCGTCGAGCGGACCGGTACTTTCCTCCACCAGGGCGAAGGTCTCGGCGGACTGGCGCACTTCCGCGATCTCGGCGTCGGTAAGCGCCTCCACGGTGCGCATGTCTTCCGCCGCGCCGACGGCGGCCTGCATCGGCCCGTGCAGCAGCAGCGGCGCATCGTATTCGGCCGCCCGGTCCATCCCGGTCCGCACCCAGGCGCCGAACAGGCTGTCGCCGCAGCGCAGATGGTGGTCGAGGAAGGACAGCGGCGCGCCGACGGTGAAGGTGTGCAGCCAGAGCGACACCTTGGCGAGTTCGACCGCCATCGGATTCTTGTCCACGCCGTAGATGCAGCGCTTGAGCACCATGCGGCGCACGATATGGCGGTCGTCGAGCCGCGCCGCATCGACGGTCCAGCCCTCCGCGCCGGCATTGGCGAGGATCCTTTCGCGAATCTCCTCGATCCGCCCGGCGAGCGGCGAGGCGCAGCCGCCCGAGAGCTCCTCGGCCTCCGCCATCGCCTCGATGATGCGGTCCGCGAGCCAGTCAACCAGATTGACGAGGAAATGCCCGGAGCCCATCGCCGGGTCGCAGACCCTGAGTTCGAGAATTTTCTCCGCCGGATCGAGGTGGACGAGTTCCCCCGGTGGCGCGCCCTTCGCCGCCGCTTCGCCGAACGACTTGCGGCGGGCCTCGACCAGCGGCCCGACTGCCTCGTCTATGACCAGGCCCACAAGATCGTCCGGCGTGTAGTAGCTGCCCCAGTCCTTGCGCACGAACGGGTTGGGGCGAATGCGGATTTCGCCTTCCTCGCGCACCAGTTCGCGCTCCACCAGCCGCTCGTAGATCGAGCCGAGCTGCTGCACGCCGAGTTCGCGGTAGTTGATGTAGCGCCGCCCGTCCGGCCCGCGCCGGAAGGAGAGCGCATCGACGATGTCGGCCATGACCGCATCGGGAAGCCGGACCCGCGCCAGCAGCGGCGCGCGCTCGGCATCGAACAGGCCTCCGTCATAGGCGGGCAGGCCGATGGAGGCGTCGCCGCCGTCGATAATCCGGCAGAGGTCGTCCAGGGCAGACCAGTAGTTCGCCGCCACGATCGAAAAGGCGTCGCCCGCATCCTTGCGCCGGCCGACATCCTGGCGCACCCGCTCGCGCAGCGCATAGTCGTCATAGCCTGGATCGCGCACGGGCAGCAGGCCGCGGTCCTCCGCATAGAGCACGAACATGAGCCGGTAGAGCAGCACCAGTGCGGCCTCGCGCACTTCGTCCAGAGGCGCATCCGGTGCGGCCCCGGCGATGGCATTCGCCAGCCTGGGAAAGGCCTCGCCGAACACCAGCCCCGACAGGTCCTTCGCGACCTTCGCCTCGTAGAGCCGGCCTTCCTCTACCGCGCGCAGATGGAAGCTGCGCCCGTCGGGTTCGCCCGGCAGGAAGGCTTCGGGCCGGAAGATGAGCGCGAAGACCCGCAGCCAGTGCCGCCGCGCCTCTTCGTCGAGCGCGAACAGGCCCTCGTTGCGGCCAGGAAGGTCGAGCACGTCGGCCAGATCGACTTCGAAGAACTGCTCCGCGACCGAACGCGCGCCCCACCAGTAGAGCCGCCAGACCGCGCCGTCGGTGAGAATGCCCCAGCGCAGCCCGCCTTCCGTCATAACGTCCGCGCGGCCGAGATAGCCCAGCATCTGCGTCGCGGGCGCAGCTTCCGCGCCGTCGCCCGGCGATCGGCGGTCCAGCGGGCGGCCCCAGCGCTTGCTCTCCACGATGGCGAGGCCGTGGCGGTAGCGGTCCTGCTCCGGCAGGCGGTTGGCGCGGTCCTTGGCCGCTTCGCCGGCAAACAGCAGGCCGTCCGGCACATGGCTGCGTCCGCGTTGCGAAAGCCTTTGCTGCCAGAGGCTCGCCGTCCAGCCGAGCCGTTCCAGCACCGGGCGGATCAGGTCGGTCTCGGTCTGGGCCTCGTTGGGCGCGCTGTCCGCCGGGAACCTGTCGAAGAGCGCGCGGAGATCCGCCCGGAGGGTTTCGAGCGCCGTATCGTCGAACGCCTTCCAGTCCTCCGATCCGGCAATCGCTTCGCAGAGGAAGCCGTCGGCGAACAACTGGCCCTGGAAGGGATTCTCGATGGTCACGCGGCCCTCTCCATCACCCGACGCCATATCACGCCGTCGCCCGGATCGGCATCGACCACACCGCTTCGGGCGCGAGCCATGTCTCGAAGGCCGACGGCGAGATCGTTCTCGTCCAGTCTGGCGGCACGGCACACAAGGGCCGTCGCAAGGCCCGGGGCACGATCGTCACCGCGAAGGCGCTTGAGGAGATGCGTCCGGCCCGGGACGAGATCATCATCGCGACGGGGGTCAGGCGGTGGCATTGCGGGGTGCAGCTGTGGGGCTGGCGCAGCCTCGGGATCTTCGCCGACCGCCGCCAGCGCGGCTGATCGTCTGGACGTCCTGCCGGCCCGACGCGGTCCACCGCCGGCCTGACCTCCGCCAGCCGTATTCCACCCCGACCCGGAGCAGAATCTATCGCATCGGCCTGGAGCGGCCATGGCTCCTGCGCCGGGCGTTTTGCACCCTGCTCCTTGACCTGAATGTCGAGATACTGCCTGAAGTCGATCTGCCTGATTTCGGGATGGGCAATCTGGATCGCACGCTTCGCATTCGGCCCCCAACTGCAAGTCGCCATGACCCACCGCAGTCGGAAGACTGGCTGCTGCGAGTCGCCGAGAAACTTGTCGATCCCGCTCTTGCCGAGTACATGCCGGTCGTCATAGCGCTTGCACTGAATGGCAACCCACTCACCAGAGGTGCGCCGCGCCATCAGATCGATCCCGATATCACGTCCATCAAGACCGGTGAGCGTCTCCCGCTCGGGCCACTCTGCCCGGCGCCAGATGCCCTTAATCTCGAATTCCGGCTCCTGAAGCGCAACCCGCATGAACAACCGTTCGAACCAGCGTCCCTTCTCGGCCTCATCGCGGCTTTCCCCGCGGATGCGCACAAGGATGATACGCGCGCTCGGCCTCTCCGCAAGTTCGAGGTTCATCCGGGCCACTGTCATGGCACGCGCCTCAAATGCGCCACGACCGCCCGGACGCCGCCTGTGTGGCTATCGCATACGCGCGGATATCCCACTCGCGGATCCGTGGATTCAACGATGCACCCCGGTGCACGGACCTGCACAGATCCAATTCGTTGCTTGCGATGTTTCATGCTCGGCGAGACAGCCCCGGAAGCAACAGCGTGGACGGAAGCGCCAAGCGATCTGTTGGAGCCAATCGCTGAACTGACCGAGACCTCACCTTGCCTTCCTCATTGACGATTTCGAACTCTCCTTCCTGCACGAGCCTCACAATGACTTGATCCAGATCGGAAAATCGCGCAGCCGTCCGGTTCGCAAGCATATGCCGCACGGCGTCCATGGTGACAGGGTGTTCAGACACCAGCCCGGACAGCTCCCGAGGAAGAGAGTCCAACAGCTCCGTTCGCATTTGCTTCTCATCGAGTTCACCGAACTGGAACAACGGAAGGGTATCCGAGTTCTTCAAGGCATCCCAGCCCAACATACCGAAATCCCCTCGTCCATAGTGTTCGAAGGTATTCTGAATGTCCCAATGCCGTTGAATCATCACATCGCGCGCCGTTGGGTGTCTTGAAAGGTGGAGAAACCATAAAGCGCGCCTTGACTGCCCTGGCCGAATGAAAAAAGGCGTATCGTAGACTGCGCCGGTTACTATCCGGACGTGGTTGCGCAGTGTTCTTTGCACAAGCGCTCTGCCGCCGTCTCCGTCTCTTTCCCGGATCAGGTCATGAATCTGCGAATCGGTCAACTGAATCGGTGCTACCATCTTGACAATCTGTGGAGTCTCTGCCAAGTAGTTGACGAGAGCATCGGCTGCAAAAGTCAGTATCACTTCGGCCGCTGGCAACTCACTAAAAATCCGAGACACAAGCGAGAGTTGCACCTGCGAGAATCCGGTCTGGTCGAGAAGGAAAATCGCGCGCCCGGAACGGGGTTGCCGCTGTCGAACTGAGTTGATAATGCCCTCGACCTCATTCTCGAAGAGGCCGTTTCTGATAACGATTCTGTCATCATCGACACGATGGCCACGCTCTCTGAGGATCCTTCGCAGATGGTCCGTATGCGCCTCCTCCTTATCGACAAAACAGAACCTGCAATCGATGTGAAGTTGTTTCGCGCGCTTCTCGTTTAGCCGGACGCTCGCCCTCTCGGTTTCTTCGAGCATGACCAAGGGCGTACCCGAAACTTCGGCAGTTTCATCATCAAGGAATAGACCTCCGCCCGCAAACCCGTCAACAAGGTCGAGCTTGAACTCCTCTCGGACGGGCTTCACGTTCAGCCTGTCGTAGTACGCTCGAAGATAGCTGCGCAAAACCTCCAGTTTCGCCTTGCTATGCGGTTCGATGGACGGCGGCGGGTCGTCAGGGTGCCATTTGAACGGCATGGTCGTCCTTCTCGGTCAGTAGCCCGGGCATTGCGTTATGCTCCATTCCCTCCAGCTTGCGGCCGCCGGCCTTCGGCGTTTGCCCGCCCCACTGCTTGAAGAAGAACGGCACGCCAGCACGTGCGCAGAGGTCGCGTATGTCCCGGACCCATTCCGGTTGCATGGGTCGGGCCTGCGGGCCGCTTTCTCCTCCTACAATCACCCAGGAAATCCCGTCCAGGTCGATGTTTCCGACGGGACCCAAAAGCGGCTCAATCGAGAGGAACCGCACCGCCGCCGGCGCCGTTCGCAAATGTTCGATTCTTGCAGTTGCCGAGCTGTCTTCAACGGACACTCCGCACCATATGTGGTGGGGAGCCGAACCGTCGGCGTACCGGCGTCGCAAGTAGTTCCTCATGAGCGAACTGCGTTTTGTCAGGATCTGATAGACGTGCCTGTCCACGACCTCCATCGTTTCGAATACGCTGTCGACAAAGCTCCGCTCGACCTTCTTGTGAAACAGGTCGCTCATGGAATTGACGAAGATCATTCGCGGCTTGCGCCATCGTGCGGGCTGATCGAGCCGCGACGGCCACTGTCGCAGGTCGAATCCCTGCTCATAGGGGTGCCCGGGAACACCGCGCCATCGCTCGGCGAAGCGCTCCGCGTAGCAGTGGTCACAGCCGCGGGTGATCTTCGTGCAGCCCGTCACCGGATTCCACGTTGCGTCGGTCCACTCGATTGCAGATTCAGCGCCCACGGTGCAACTGCCTGGTCATGTCGAACTCGAGTACGCCCCGGTTGCGCAGGGCGGAGGCGCGATCGGTGCGTGGTTTCACGCGACCGCACCGAGGCCGTTCTTCTCCACCAGCGTCAGCAGCTTCAGAGAGGTGCCGCGGGGGTGCTTCTCGCCGCGCTCCCACTGGCTCACAAGACCCGTCGTCACGTTGAGGTAGCGCGCGAACACCGCCTGGCTCGCGTTCTCGCGCAGCCGAAGCGCGCGAATGTCTTCCGGCGTCATCTCCTTGACGGGCGTGAGGCACATCTCGTCGAACTTCCGCATGGTCCGTTTCGACATCACGCCCGCTTCGGCCAGGCCGAGCGCCGCCTCGTGCACCGAAGCCAGCACCTCGCTCTCATACTGCCCGGTCATCGCATTCCACCTCGATTGTCGATCCAGTCGCCTGCGCGACCGCAAGACCCGCCGCATCCAGCGCCAGATACTCGTGTGCCAGCAATCGCAGCCCCGAAAGTTCCTTGCGCCGGATGTTGTCCCGGGCGCTCTTCGCAAACCCGTGCACGAAGAACGCCAGTTCGCCTCGACGGAACATCACGATCGTGCGGAACCCTCCGGACCGGCCGCCGCCCTTGCGGGCGATGCGCTGCCTGATGACGCCGCCACCGAGCTCGGCGTCGACCAGCCCCTCCCCGGCGCGCCGGACGGCCTCGCACAATGCCGCATCCTCCAGCCCCTCGCGGTCGGCGAAACGGGCGAACGCCCTGGTCTTGAACGTCCGCAACCCGAGCCTCGCGCACATCCGCCTTCATGCCTCCTTTTATGATGCCCGGTGTGGCTTTTCAACTCGCGCCGCGCTCCTGTCCGCTGCATGGCCGTCCTGCCGGCGTCTCCATCCACGCGTCTTCCACCGGCAGGAGGCGAGGTCTGGCCGTGAGTGGGGCGGCGGTCGGCGCTCCGGAGGGAGAGCAGCGCTGCCGCCGTTCCCATTCACCTGTCGAAGGAGCACGACACGATGCAGGCAGCAATCGCACCGCGCGGCGACGCGCGCACCTATCTCATCCACTTCGTCGGCGGCGGTCTCGAGGACGACCGTTATGTCCTGGAGCGGTTCCGCTCGCTCGCGAATGGCGAGATCGTTCCCGTCCGGTCCGGCGGCACGGCATGCAAGGGCCGTCGCAAGGCCCGGGGCACGATCGTCACCGCGAAGGCGCTTGAGGAGATGCGTCCGGCCCGGGACGAGATCATCATCGCGACGGGGGTCAGACTGCGGCATTGCGGGGTGCAGCTGTGGGGCTGGCGCAGCCTCGGGATCTTCGCCGACCGCCGCCAGCGCGGCTGACCGCCCGCCTCGCCGGACGTCCGGCCGGCCCGCCGCCGGCCGGGCGTCTCCTGCCCGACCCCGCACCATCGACGAGGAGAATGGCCATGGCTTGCCGGGACCCGGAAGTCCGCAAGGCCCGCGAGCGCGAGCGTATCGCCCGGCGCACCGCATCGCGTATCGCCCGGGGCCTGTGTCCGCGCTGCGGCAAGGTCCCGCCCGCGCCGGGGCGCAGCGTCTGCGCCGGGTGCGCCGCGGCCCGCAGCCGCGCCCGCGATGCCCGTCTGCGGGCCGCGGGCACACCGCGAAGAGACCCCGAAACCGCACGGCAGTCCGAGCGCCAGCGCACCCGCAGCAAGAGGGAACAAAGGGCCGCCAAAGGCCTCTGCACCCGCTGCGGCAATGCGCCGGCCGTGAAGGGCCGCGCGTCGTGCGAGCCGTGCCTGGAGAAGCGCCGCGCCGACGACCGCGCCCGCTACGCCGCCGGCAAGGCGGCCGGGCTGCCCTATGGCGGCGCCAATGCGGAGGCGAAACGCAAGGCCGCCCGCCTCAAAAGCAGGCGCCGCCAGAAGGCAAGGACCGGGGCCGGCCTCTGCATCCGCTGCGGCAAGCGTCCCCCCGTCGAGGGCGGAACCACCTGCCAGCCCTGCCGGGACAGGAGGCAGGCGGCGGAACGGCGGCAATATGACGAACGCAGGACCGGGGGCCGCTGCACACGCTGCGGGCAGCCGGCCTTCGACGGCCTCTCGCGCTGCGACCCCTGCGCCGCCATCGAAAAGGCCGGCCGGAAACCGGAGCGCAAGAACGCGCGCTCCCGGCAGTTGTACGCCCGACGCCGGGCCGCCGGCCTGTGCACGGCCTGCGGGGCGCCGTCACAGGGGGCGGCGCGCTGTGCGCCCTGTGCCGGGAGGTCGTATCAAGGCTCGGCGCATTTCAGGGGCATCCCGGTCCACGAGCCGGTCTGGACCGTGATCGAACTGGAGACCGGCCGCGAGCACGGTCCGTTCGACGATCCGGCCGATGTCGCCCTCTGCCTCGCCTTCGGGAAGCTCGACCGCAACCGCGTCGAGATCGTCGCCGACGCCCCCGTCACCGCCTCCTTCACCGCCTGGACCTGACATGCTGTCCCGGGCGGCGATGGCGGCGCTCGCCTGGCCGCGGTCCGCCGCGTCGTCCCTGTGTCGTGGAGGAGGAGGAAAGCGCCTGCCGGGCGAGTGCCGGCAGGGCGGAGGAGAGGACTCCCCGCCAATGCCGGACCGGTGTCCGGCACAGGTCGCCGGGCAGGGCACGGCAGAGGAGACCCCGCCCATGTTCCATCCCGATACACCCCTCGACCTTCCGCTTGGCTGCGACCTGCTCGCCGAACTCGGCGTCGACTGTCGCACCGTCCGCGAGATCGCCGGGGACGAGCGCGCCATCCGCTGCCCCGACAGGGGCGCGGCCTGTCCGGTGCACGGCTTCGCGAGCCTCTTCCCGGAACCCGGCGGCGTCGCTCCCTCCGGCAAACCGGAGGTGGAGGAGGGCCTGAAGAGATTGAACGGTCGGGGGGTCGGGGGAGTGACCCCGGCCCCGGTCGTTCGCAACCCATCGTCATCAACGCGAACCTGAAGGAGTATCGCAATGAGCTTCGGACTGAACAAGGCGCAGATCATCGGCCGCCTCGGCGCGGACGTCACCATCAACCACCTGCAGAACGGCGGCCGCGTCGCCAACCTGAGCATCGCGACCGACGAGTCGTTCATCAACAAGCAGACCGGCGAGAAGGTCGACAGGACCGAGTGGCACCGGGTCGTGACCTTCCAGGACGGGCTGATCGACATGCTCGCCAGGCACGCCACCAAGGGCCGGCTGGTCTACATCGACGGCAAGCTCCAGACCCGGCGCTGGTCGAAGCCGGGCGAGGACGGCGACCGCTTCTCGACCGAGATCCTGCTGGTCCCCGGCGGGCGCGTCCAGTTCCTCGACAAGCCGAACGGCAACGCCGAACGGATGCAGCCCGGCCCGGACGCGGCGGACGGCGCCGCGCCGGCCGGCGGCGACCCGATGGACGGGGACCATATCCCGTTCCAGAGCTTCCCGTTCTTCCCTCCCCACAGGGCCGGCGCCTCGCGCGTCGGCCCTTTTCTCATGCGGGCAGGTTCGAGTCTCGCCGCGGCGCATACGGGAGTGGGAGCGAGGCTGGAAAGCGGGTGAACCGCGCGAGGAGGAGAGGAAGCCCGCTCGCGCACCCGTCACGCTACCCGGAGAACCCGATGAGCACCATCTCCTTCCGCCGCATCGCCCCCGACGAATCCCGCATCTACCGGGACGGCGACCATGTCGGCGACGTCCACGCCTTCGACGACAGCATCCGGCCGGGGCGCAGGGTGTTCGCCATACATCTCGACGAGGACCCGCGCGGGCCGGTGTATCTCCACGACCGCACCCGCATCCGCGAGACCGCCCGGCAGCGGGTCGACTCCCATCCCCTGTGGAACTGACGCAAGGGCGGGCAACGGCGCCTCCCGCTCCGGCGCCGTGCCGGACGAACCGCCGATGGGGTCCGTGCAGGGCGAGAGAAATACGCCACCCCGCTGTGATCTCCAATCGTGTCACACGGGCTCGCGACAGCAACCCCTGCGGGGTCCTCCGGTCGCTCCGCTCCCTGCGGCCCGGCCAAGAAGCTCCAGGGGCGGACCGTGAAAGTCGACGACCGTGAAGATCGCAGGGTGTTAGCGACGGTTACAGAGCGCGCCTATTCGCTGACATTTTTCGGCCGGTTGCGGTTTTTCAGTTGATCTGTTGGTCATCGGTTTCGATTGGTTCGCCGGCTCGGTCGCGGATGAGCATGTCGTTCCAGTCCCGGTTGTCGAGTGCGGGTCGCAGCCGGACGATTCTGGTGTCGTTGCGGGCGAGGCGCCTTGCGGCGTGATCGCCGTTTGTGGTGGCGTCGTATGCACAGAAGATGAGGCGCGGGTTCCATGCCTCGATCCATTTGGGGACTTTGGTGGCGACGGCGCCGGTGGAGACGGTGGCGCATTCGGTGCGTTTTACCGGGCCGAGGTGGAGGGAGAGGATGGAGAGTGCGTCGAGGGCGTTGCCGGCCAGGATGACGGCGTGTGGCCATTCGGTCTCCCAGGACATCCAGAAGCCGCCGCCCGCGGTCGTTTTGCGGTCAGCGGTGACGGTTTCGATGCCGGTAGCCTCGCCGGCGGCGTTTCGGCGGACGAACACGGGGTTGCCGTGAGGGTCGGCATGGACCAGGCCGAGGTCGCGGCACAGGGTGACGAGCGCGTCCGCGAGGCCGCGCCGCTCGACGAGGTATCGCCGGAGGTTGGGCCAGCGGGGGTCCTTGGCCGGCGCCTGCCGGCGGCCGCCTGGGGGCATTGAGAGGTCGGACAGTTCGGCGAGGAAGTCGATGGCGTCCGGCGGGGTGCATCCGAGCGCATGGACCGCCAGTTCGATAGCCCCGGCTCCCTCCTCTGCGCGCAGATGGTCGTAGAACATGAAGCGGTTGATCCTAAATCCGGCAGTTGAGGATGGCTTGGCCTTGCCGAATCCCTTGTAGTCTGCGGGTATGAGCGGCTTTTCAGGGGCCGAAGAGGCTCACCCTTTGGGTGATTATCCTGGCGCTGTGCGGGATGTCGCCCGAGCGTCGGTGAAGGTGGACACCTTCGGCGGCGCGGTTCATGTGGAATGGGACCCTGATGCGGCGGTGACGCCGCTGGGGCATCTGGCGTTTTTCTCGGAATACCTGAAGGTAAGCGGTCGCTTTGACGCTTTGGTTGCGGACTGCCCGCTGCACTACACGAGCCCGAACGCGCCGTCGAAGCGGGATGTCCTGGGGACGGTTCTTCTGTCGGTTCTGGCGGGGCAGTCTCGCTATGCGCACATCACGTCGCTGCGCGGCGACGGGGTGAACCCTGCGCTGCTGGGTATGGACAAGGTTGCGAGCGAGGATTCGGTGCGGCGCGGTCTGGAGCGGATCGGTGCGGATGTCGGCACATCGTGGCTTCAGGGCCATCTGGACGAGGTGGTCCGTCCGCTGCTGAGGGAGCCGTGGGTTCTGGACTGCGACACGACGATCAAGGCGCTTTACGGTCGTCAGGAGGGGGCGGTTGTGAGCTACAACCCGAAGAAGCCGGGCCGCCCCTCGCATGCCTGCCATGCGTTCCTGATGGCGGGCACGCGGCTTGTTCTGGATGTCGAGGTGGCGCCGGGCAACCATCACCATTCGAGGCGCGCGGCGCCGTCCTTGTGGGCGTTGCTCGACCGTCTCGGTCGGGATCGCTGGCCGCGTCTGGTGCGGGGCGATAAGGACTGGGGCAGCGAGGCCAACATGGCGTCGTGCGAGGCTGCGGGTCTGGACTATTTGTTCAAGCTGCGCCTGACGAAGGGGGCGCGCCGGCTTGCCGAGCGGCTGATGGTGCGGGACGGCTGGGAGGATGCAGGCCAGGGCTGGTCGGGGATCGGGGCCGATCTGCGTCTGCAGGGCTGGAGCCGGACGCGCCGGGTTGTGGTGCTGCGTCGGCGGCTTCCTGCGACGCTGGCGCTGACGCGTGGCGACAAGGCCCAGGGCGAGCTGTTCTGGACCGAGGCGCAGCCCGGCACCGGGGTGTGGGAGTTCGCGGTGCTGGCGACCTCGCTGGACCTGGAGATACGCTCGCTGGCCCAGCTCTACCGCGACCGGGCGGACGCGGAGAACGGCTTCGACGAGTTGAAGAACCAGTGGGGTTGGGGCGGCTTCACCACGCGCGACCTGACGCGCTGCCGGCACATGGCCCGGCTGATCGCGCTCATCTACAACTGGTGGAGCCTGTTCGTGCGCCTCGCCGACCCCGACCATCACCGCGAGGCGATCACCAGCCGGCCGCTGCTCCTGCACGGGGTTGCCCGCCAGACCCACCACGCCGGCCAGACCCGGCTGACGGTGACCTCCCATCACGGGCGTCGCAAGACGGTGATGGCGGCGCTGCGCCGGATCGCCGGCTTCTTCCGGTCGCTGACGCAAACTGCGGAGCAGTTGAGCGCCGGGGATCGCTGGCGCCGCATCCTCGCCGAGGCGCTCAGGAAATACCTCCATGGCCGCGAACCGGGGCGTCAACCCTGGCTGCCGCCACCCAGGGCCGCGACCACGTGCTGAAATCCACGCCCAAATCCGACCGTTCACACTACCCCGAGACAGCGATCAAGCTCGTCAACTGCCGGATTTAGGTTGATGGAGAGGACCGATCCTGGCCGTCTCCAGCGCACGGCATTGTCGGGATCGCTGCGGTAGCCGAGGGCTCGGGCGACGGGTTCGAGGGGATAGCCCCGCAGGCTCTCGGCCCGCACCCGCCGCTCGCGGGGGCGGGAGGGATGCATGGCTATGGCGACGGGACCGGGTTCGCCTTTCCAGTGCTTTGCCCGGCTTTCGGTCCGCGCCGGCGGCGGCGTTCGGCGCTGCGCTGCTTCTGACGTTCCTCGGCTTCCTTGCGGCGCCAGGAGTCGCCGTCGATGGCGACGATCTCGGCGTTGTGGACGAGCCGGTCGACGAGGGCGACCAGGCAGGCGGCGTTTGGGAAGGCCTCGCTCCACTCGGCGAAGGGGCGGTTCGTGGTGATTATGGTTGAGTTCTGCTGGCTGCGGCTTGAGACGATGTTGAACAGCAGGTCGGCGTGGCGGTTGGAGTAGGAGAGATATCCGACTTCGTCGATGACCAGCAGGTGCTGTCGGGCGTAGAAGCGCAGCCTGCGCTGGAGCAGGGTGTCGGAGTCGATGGCGGCGAGTTCGCCGAGCAGGCTGGCGGCGGTTGCGAAGCGCACGATGTGGCCTTCGAGGACGGCGCGGTGGGCGATATTGGCGGCGATGGTGGACTTTCCGACGCCGTTGGGTCCGACCAGTACGAGGTTTGCGGCCTCCTTGAGGAAGTCGAGGGTCATGAGGTCCTCGACGGCCATGCGGTCGCAGCGCCTTGGCCAGTCCCAGTCGAAGTCTGCGAGCGGCTTGAACTGTCCGAGGCGGGCGTCGGCGAGGCGGCGTTTGAGGCTTCGGGCGCGCTTCTCATCTTCTTCCCACGCGATCAGGGAGGCGAGCCAGTCGCGCTCCGCGACTTCGCCCCAATGGGCGAGGAGGCCGTGCAGGCCCAGCGCGCGGGCGCGGTTCATGAGGGTGTCGGTCATTCTTCGCTGTCCTTTTCATGGTAGCCGGCCAGCCCGTCGTATCCGCCGAGATCGTGATCGCGCACGGCGATGTCGCGCACGCGCGGGTCCCTGGGCAGGTCGATGGGGATCGGCGGCGGCCTGTCCTGCAGTTCGCGCCGCCGTGTGAGGCTGAGGCGCACGGCATTGGGATGGGGGACGCCGCGTTCGAGGGCCTCGTCGATGGCGGCTTCGAGCTCGGCGGCGCCGTATTGGTCGAGCAGGCGCAGCAGGGCGGCGACGGTGGCGCCGATATAAGCGCCGCGGGGGGCGGCCTCGGCGATCAGGCGCTCGCTGTTGGGCGCGGCCTGGAGCAGCCGGCTCTGCCCGCGCAGGCTGCGGGCGTGACGCTTGCGCCTGACCAGCTCCTCAATGTGTTCGGGGTTCTCGATGCGGGCCGCCTTGTCGAAGCTGCGCGGATGGCGGGCGATGACCTCCATGCCGTCGAGGATGCGCACCTCTTCCAGCGTCGCGGCCACGGTGAGGGTGCGCCGGACATGGGTATGCGGGACGCTGTAGTCATTGAGGTCGAACCTGGCATAGGGGGTCTTGGCGATCCTGACCTCGACCCTCTCGTCGACGGGGGGACGGTCGTCGGGCAGCGCCATCAGGGAGCCGCGCTCGCGCTCGAAGGCCTCGCTCACGGTGAGGGAGCGGTCGTCCGGCCAGGGGCGGTCGGCGGCGACGCCCTCGCACCACTCCCGGGCCTGGGCGTTGAGATCGTCGAGGTCACGCCAGGCGCGGGCGGCGAAGAAGCTGTCGCGCACATAGCGTATGGCCCGCTCGACGCGGCCCTTCTCGTTGCCTCGGGCGACCGCGACCGGCTTCGGCAGGAAGCGGTAGGCGCCTGCGAAGTCGAGAAGCCGGGGATTGAAGCGGATGGCGTCGCCGCGCCGCTCCAGCACGACGCTCTTCAGATTGTCGTACCAGAGCTCGCGGGGCACGCCCTGCCAAGCCTCGAAGGCCTCGACATGGCCGCGCAGGAAGTTGTCCATCCCGGCGTTGAGGTAGAAGCGCAGGAAGAGGCGGCGCGAGTGGCCGAGCACCATCACGAAGGCCATCAGCGGGCGCTCCGCACGCCCGATCCTCACCTTGCCGAAGTGGGCCCAGTCGACCTGGGCCTGCTCGCCGGGCAGGGCCTTGAGGCGCAGATAGGCCTCGGCCACCGGCCGCGGACGCTCGGGCGCGATCATGCGCCGGAAGTGGCTCTCGCACCCCCGGTAACCGCGCTCGACCGCCATCCGGTAGAGCCGGCTGGAGGGCAACTTCGGCCAGACCGCCAGGGTCTGGCGGACGAAGGGCAGGAACGGATCGATCATCGAAGATCTGCGCCGCTTCTCAGGCGTGGGCGCCCCGGCGGCCGCCACCGCGCGCTCGACCGTGCCGTGGTGGACGCCGAGCTGGCGCGCGATCGTGCCGATCCGCCACTTCTCGGCAAAATACAGCCGCAGGATCTCGGCCCGGGTCTGCTGGTCGATCGCCATCTCACTCCCTTCGCGCCGGGCGCAGGCCCGGATAGACCGCCCGGGCGCAGAACCGCCCGCAGTGATCGCAGCGGAACACTCCGGCGGGACGGTCGGGTCCGAAGGGCCTCCTTCCCGAGCGCCCCGCCGGCATGCCCGCCACAACAGGACGGCGCGGTGAACGGGTCAAAGGGTGATGCGTCACTTTCTGCGCACGGCGCCCCTCCTCAGGCGCACGGACGCGACGGCGCTCGCGGTAGCGCCGCTGGCGTTCGGCATGCTTGTGACGGCCCCGCCGGCTGTTCTGGTAGCGACGCCCGGCAAGGCGCAGCGAGCGCCGCCGCGCCCGGCCGCTGCACGGACGCGAGCAGTAGATGTTGCCGTGGTCGCACCGCCGGCACAGCACAACCTGGCGATGGCACGAAGCGCAGGTGAACAGGCGGGCGGCGTTCCTCATCGCAAAGACCGATGAGAACGGGGTGGACCCACGCCCGAACGCCTACGATACTGCGCATACGGGCCGTGCCTTGCATGGCTCGGGGGGTGCGGCGCCGGTCGTTGCCACCTAGCAAACGGGGCCGGCGCCGCATCGTTCTCAGCAGCCCCAGTCTACCCCCTCGCGCAGCCCGGCGACCCCCGCCGACAGCGCCAGGACACCCTCCCCTCGGCAGGCGAAAATATCAACGCGACGGGGGCCGGCGACTCCAGTCGGGCTACGCCCTCCTTCCGTCCCAGGCCCCCGTCACAAACACCGCCGCACCACAATCACTGCGATCATCACGCCCCGCAAAAACGCGCAACGCCAGCAAATAAGCGCCTTTTACGACCGTCACCTACAGGAAGACCGGCCCGTCGTGGCCGCTGTCCGTGGTGGCGACAAAGCGGCGCTTGCGCGGCGGCTGCAGGGCGTGTTCGCGCATCAGCCGCCTGACCTTCTTGTGGTTGACGGTCCGGCCCCGGTGGCGAAGTTCCGCCTGCATGCGCCGCCAGCCATAGGCCTCGAACTCGTCCTTGATCTCGTGCATCGCCTCGACCAGGGCGGTGTCGTCGACCGGGCTCTGCGGCTCGCGGTAACAGGTGGAGCGCGCGATCCCCATCAGTCGGCATCCTTCGGCGACGGAGAGGCCTCGGGGCCGGCGATCACGGACATGGGCGCGCGCCTCGACCGCCGTCCTTGCCGCAAAGCCCCCTTTAGGAACTCCAGCTCCGCGGCCTGCCGGCCGACCAGCCGTTCGAGCGTCGCGATCCGGGCCTCATACGCCCGGAGCGTGTCAGCCGCCTCGGCCTCCTCATCGAAGGCGCCGGCCTCGTATTTCTCCAGCCACAGCCGGATCAGGGTGCGAGACAGGTCATGACGGCGGGCCAGACCGTAAAACGTCTCGCCTGCCAGATACTCCTCAACGACCTGGCGCTTGAAGGCCATGCTGTGCGTGCGGTGCTTCCTCATCGGCGTCGATCCTTCCAATGACCGCGCACCTGTCAATTTCCTACAACAAAACTGTCCGAGACCAGGGGCCCACTCCAGGCCCTGCGGAAATGTCATGGTCCGCTGCACCCCCTTCGTCAGCCCGGCCCGGGGGCCGGGCTGACGGTTGAGGGCCGTGCGATGCGAAGCCAACGCCGGAGATGTACGAATCCGGCAGGGCTCGGGGGCGGGGACTGACGAGAGTGTCATGGAATGTCATGGCCCGCTGCCGTCTCCGCCTCTGCGGGCCGGCGCGGCGCGGGCTTCGGCTGCGGGTGCGAGGCGCTCCGGCAGCATCGCCGCCAGTGCGGGGCGGGGGTCGGTTGCGGTCATCGTCTCTCCTCTCCGACGGGGAGCGGGTCCCTGTTTCGCGCGTATCCCGCGCGGGCGCGTGTCGGCGCCGGCGCGGTTCGCGCGCCTGATTGCGCGCGCGAGACGCAGGACGCACGTCTCCCGTCGGCTTCTCGCGGGTTTTCAGAAACTGGCGCTGCGCAGCACCGGGGACGCGGCTCCGGATGCCGCTTCCCTGGGGACCATCATACCACAATCCGCCAGATGTCAAGATCAAAACACGAATAAAAATCAAACTTATCCGAAATTGTTCATATTCCGCTTGCGAGGGAGGAGGAAAAGGCGCGCGCCCTGAAGCCTCCTCTCCCGCCTGCGGGAGAGGCAGGGAGAGGACCTTGCGGACGGTCCTTCCTCCGGCCCGGACGCCGGCGCGGACTCCCCACCGGCCGACGAGCACTGTTGCAGCGGCGCCACACATTTGCCGATCAGATAATTCCGTCCCTGAAAATCGGAAAATCAAGCCTTTTGCCGCCGCAAAACCGCAACAGGAATTATGGGCAATTTCAGCAGAACGTCCCGCAACGGGGATTATGAGAAATTTCCTCATGACGACCGCAGCTGCCGGCGCTCTGGCATGCGCCGGAGTCATGGCGGCGGGGCCGGCTTCGGCGGCTGACATGTTGTCGGTCGGCGTCGGCGGCTACATGCAGCAGTGGTTCGGCTACGCCAACCGCGACGATGCCGGCGCGGAAGGCGGCTGGGACACCCAGTCGGACAGCGAGGTCCACTTCAAGGGCTCGCTGGAGTCCGACATGGGCCTGAAATACACCATCCATGTCGAGCTCGAAGGCAACCAGAACGGGGACAAGGCGGCGGAAATCGACGAATCCTTCGCCCGCGTCAGCGGCGAGTTCGGCCAGATCGAGTTCGGCGCGCGCGACCACGCGATGGTGCGGATGCACTCCGGCATCAGCGATGTCGGCGTGGGCATCACCTCCGGCGACACGCAGAAGTGGATTCCGGGCGCCTATCTCGAGACCGCGGGCCATGCCGGCACGGCAGGCGGCGGCGACAGCGTGAAGCTGAACTACATCTCGCCGCGCATCTCCGGCCTCCAGATCGGCGTGTCCTACGCGCCCGACTCCACCAACGAGAGCGGCGTCACCAGCGCGCCCAAGGGCAATGACGACGCCTCCTGGGGCGCGGCCGTCAATTTCAGCCAGGAAGTCGGCGACATGGCCGTCACCTTCTCGCTCGGCCACCGCAGCCGGAGCCAGACGGGCGAACAGATGGTCGACGCCTCCGGGCGCAACCACCTGTGCGGCCTGACGACGAAGAACGTCGATGGCGGATCGGCAAAGTACAGCGCGTTGGCCAACACCGCCTGCGACCGGAAGGCGCTTGATAGCGGGGGTCATGAGAAAGGCACGACGATCGTCGGTGCAACTGACGTCGACGCCGCCGGCCAGAACGAGCTGCATTTCATCCCGGCTACGACCAAGTCGAAGCTGGCCGACGACGCGACCTACACCAATGCCGGCGTGGGCGTCAGCTTCGGCGCGTTCAAGTTCAACGTTGCCTACGCCACCTCCGACGGCGGCGCCTACAAGGTCCAGAAGACGCCGATCATGTATGCTGTGGGTAGCAATACCGCCACCGACGCGGGCGATGTCGCAACTACCGCAGCGGCCTTGAAATCTGCGCTCGCTGATGTCGGCCGCAAAGCGTACAAGAAGGGTACAGCGGATCTGGCCGCTGGCGCGCTATTTGTCAGCGGCGCCGAATTCAACTGGGCCGACAAGAAGATGGACGATCCGCGTTGCCCCGCAACCGGCGATGGCGCCTGCAACGACGCTATGGCGAACAATCTCGTTGCCGAGCACACCGAGGCGGTCGTGAGCGACACGTCGAAGGACTTCGACGTCTGGGGCGTGAGCGTCACCTACACGGACGGCCCGATGTCGATCAGCCTCGGCCACATGACCCATGAGACCGACGCCGGCACGGAGCGCAACGCCACCATGCTCTCCGGCAGCTACACGCTGGCGCCGGGCGTGGCGTGGAAGACCTCGATCTTCCAGGTCGAGGACAATACCGGCACGGACGACGCGACCACGATGGCTGACGACGAGACCGACGCCGAAGGCACCGCCTTCGTCACCGGCATCACGCTCAGCTTCTGATCCGTCTCCCTCACCGGGAACTGACGGGCGGGCCGCCTCCGGGCGGCCCGCTTTTTTTCGTGGACGGCGCCCGGCTCCCCCTTGCATCACCGCGCCCCCTTTCGTCACCCCGGCCTCCGAGCCGGGGTCCATCCCTGACACTCCCGGCGGACGCAGGCGGTCCGGGCCCGTTTCGAACGGCTGCGGCGGACGCAAACGGTCAGGGATGGCCCCCCGCCTTCGCGGGGGTGACCCCCGCCGGTTCGCGGGGGCAGGCGGCGGTGGGGGCGGAGGCGGGCTACTCAGGATGAGGGACGCCGGGCTGTCGAACCGGGGCTGCGACCCTCTGGCCTGCCGGCGGCGTCTCGACCGATGCGGCGGGGCGGCCTATGTCTGGCGGTCCGCTGTCCGGAAAGGCCGTATGCTCGCGCGCTTCCAGGCCCTGCCGCCCATCGCGCAGGGCATGTCCCTGATGGTCGCCGTCACGCTCTGCTTCACGGCGATGCAGACGATGGTGCGGATGATGGGCGAGGCGCTGCCGCCGTTCGAGGTCGCCTTCTTCCGCAACCTGTTCGGCCTGCTGGCGCTCGCGCCGATCTTCCTGCGCCACGGCGCCGCACCGCTGCGCACGGGGAAGCTGCACCTCCATGCGCTGAGGGGCGCGGTGCAGGCGGGCGGGATGCTGGCCTTCTTCACCGGGGTCACGATGATCCCGCTCGCCGAGGTCACGGCGCTGTCCTTCTCCGCGCCGCTGTTCGGCAGCCTGCTGGCGGTGGTCCTGCTGGGCGAGGTCATCCGGGCGCGGCGCATCACGGCGCTGGTGCTGGGCTTCGCCGGCGTGCTGCTGGTGCTGCGGCCGGGCTTCGCGGAGATCAGCACCGGCGCGCTGCTGATCGTCGTCTCCTCGCTCACCTGGGGCATGGCGATCACCCTCATCAAGGTGCTGGCCCGGACCGAATCGAGCGTGACCCAGACCGTCTATATGGGCCTCTTCCTCACCCCGATCACCTTCGTGCCGGCGCTGTTCGTGTGGGAGTGGCCGGCGGCGGAGCACTATCTCTGGTTCGCGGCCATCGGCATCGTCGGCACGGCCGGCCACATCGCGTTCGCGCAGGCCGTCAAGCTCGCCGACTCGACGGCGGTGCTGCCGCTCGACTTCCTCAGGCTGATCTGGGCGAGCCTCGCCGGGTTCTTCCTGTTCGCGGAGGTGCCGGACGCCCGGTCCTGGCTCGGCGGCGCGGTGATTTTCGCCTCGGCCACCTATATCGCCTTCCGCGAAAGCCGGCTGGCCCGGTCCGGGGCGGTTCGCGATGCTTCCACCGACACTTGAACAAGCGGGCAAACGGCCGTATAATAACGGTAAATTTGACATTTCGGAGTCAGTCCGATGACCAGCGCGATCATGCGTTCAGAGCGGCCGGTGCTGTTCCCGCCCCGGCTGCGCCGCGGCCTTCGCCGGATGGGGCTGAGGGCGCTCGGAAGCGCGCAACTGGCCTTCGGGCTGGCGCTGGCGCTGGCGCTAGTCACCTACGACGCCTCCGACCCGTCGGCCAATGTCGCCTCGGGCGGCTCGACCTCGAACGTGCTGGGCGGGGCCGGCGCCTGGATCGCGGACTGGCTGCTGCGCGGCTTCGGCGCCGCGGCCGCGGCCGTGGCCGTCGGCCCGGTCGCCTGGGGCTGCCGGGGCCTCAAGCTGAAGCGGACCCGCCGCACGGCGCTGCGCCTGGGCGCGCTGGTCCTCGTGCTGCCCTGCCTCGCCATGGGCCTGGCGGCGCTTCAGGGCATCGCCGACTGGCCGCTCCACGAGGGCCCGGGCGGCGTCGCCGGGACCGTGCTGCTCCAGCATGCGGGCCTGCTGACCGGCGCTCCGGCATGGCTCGCCGGCGCCGCGGCGCTCGGCCTGGGCGCGGTGCTCGCGGCCTGGGCGTTCGGCTTCGACCTGGAGGACTGGGCCTGGGTCGGCGGCGGGGTGGTCGCCGCCGGGCGCGGGCTGCGCCGGGCGGCCCGCAGCGTGCCGGTGCCGTCGGTCAACCTCCCCGGCCATGCGCGGCAGACGGAAGCGCCGCAGCGCACCCGCCGGCGGGCCGCGCCCACCCTGCGCCAGGCCGAGGTCCGGGAGGACGGTCCGGTTCCTCCCGCGGAAGCGGAGGAGGTGCCGCCGGTGCCGCCGCCGCCCGCGCCGGAACAGCCGCCGCGGCGCCGGAAACGCGGGCCGGCGATCCAGCAGCGCAGCCTGCCGCTCGACGGTGGCTACATGGCGCCGCCGGTCGAACTGCTGCAACTGCCGCCGCCCGATGCCGAGCGCGGCCTGCCGGACGCGGAAACGCTGGAGCGCAACGCCGCGCTGCTGATGTCGGTGCTGGAGGATTTCGGCATCGGCGGCGAGGTGGTGGCGACGCGGCCCGGCCCCGTGGTGACGCTCTACGAGTTCGAGCCGCAGGCGGGCATCAAGTCTTCCCGCATCATCGGCCTTGCCGACGACATTGCGCGCTACATGTCCGCGATCTCGGTGCGCGTCGCGCTGGTTCCCGGCCGCACGGTGATCGGCATCGAGATGCCGAACCGCATCCGCCAGACGGTCTTCATGCGCGAGTTGATCGAGACCGAGGCCTACGAACTCTCGAAGGCCGACCTGCCGCTGATCCTCGGCAAGGATATCGGCGGGGCCCCGAGGATCGCCCAGCTCGAACGGATGCCGCACCTGCTGATCGCCGGCACGACGGGCTCCGGCAAGTCGGTGGCGATCAACACCATGATCCTCTCGCTGCTCTACAGGCTGGCGCCGGAACGCTGCCGGCTCATCATGGTCGATCCGAAAATGCTGGAACTCTCGGTCTATGAGGGGATCCCGCACCTCCTGACCCCCGTGGTCACCGACCCCAGGAAGGCCGTCACCGCGCTCAAATGGACCGTGCGCGAGATGGAGAACCGCTACCGGGCGATGTCCGCGCTCGGGGTGCGCAATATCGGCGGCTACAATGCGCGCATCGCCGAGGCGCTCAGGCAGGGCGAGACCCTGACCCGCCGGGTGCAGACCGGCTACGACCCGGAGACGGGCGCGCCGGAGTTCGAGGACCAGCCGCTCGACATGCGCCCGCTGCCCTTCATCGTGGTGGTGATCGACGAGCTCGCCGACCTCATGCTGGTGGCGCGCAACGACATCGAGACCGCGATCCAGCGCCTCGCCCAGATGGCGCGGGCCGCCGGCATCCACCTGCTGATGGCGACCCAGCGCCCGTCCGTCGATGTCATCACCGGGACGATCAAGGCGAACTTCCCGACCCGGATCAGCTTCCAGGTCACCTCCAAGATCGACAGCCGCACCATTCTGGGCGAGGGCGGCGCGGAGCAGCTTCTCGGCCAGGGCGACATGCTGTTCATGGCTGGCGGCGGGCGCATCGCCCGCATCCACGGCCCCTTCGTCTCGGACGAGGAGGTCGAGGAGATCGTCTCCCACCTGAAGGCGCAGGGCGCGCCGGACTATCTCGACGCGATCACCGAGGACGAGGATGTCGCCTCCGGGATTCCCGGTTTCGAGAAGGCCGAGGGCGAAACCGGCGAGGACGACCTCTACGACCGCGCGGTGGCCTTCGTGGCCCGGGAGCGCAAGGTCTCCGTCAGCCTCATCCAGCGCCATCTGCGCATCGGCTACAACCGGGCGGCGCGGATCGTCGAGGAAATGGAGGCCCAGGGCGTCGTCAGCGGCCCCAACCACCAGAACAAGCGCGAGGTGCTGGTGAGCAGCCATGGCGACTGACCGTCCCGGCCGCGTGGCCGCGTTTGGCCGTTCGGGCCGCGCCGCCGCGTTTGGCCGTTTGGGCCGCGCCGCCGCGGCCGGCCTGCTGTCCCTCGCGCTCGCCTGGCCGGCCGCGGGCGACAGCGCCGCGCTCGACGACGGCGACCGCGCCGCCATCGCCCGCGCCGAGGCCTATCTCAACAGCGTAACCACGCTGCAGGCGCGCTTCGTGCAGCTCGATGCGTCGGGCGAGGCGTCCACCGGCAGGCTCCAGGTCAGGCGTCCGGGGCGGATGCGCTTCGAATACGACCCGCCGACGCCGATCCTGCTGGTGTCGCACGGCACGGAGCTGGTCTATTACGACCGCGACCTGCAGACGGCGACCCGCCTCGACTGGGCGGACACGCCCGCCTGGTTCCTGCTGGCGGACAGGGTGTCGCTGGCGCCGGGCAGCCCCTACCGGGTCGTGGACGTCCACCGCGCGCCCGGCGTCCTCGTCTTCACGGCCGTGGACGCCGATGCGCCCGAGGACGGGCGGATCGCCGTCAGCTTCGCCGACCGGTCCGGAACGCTGAAACTGACGGGATGGGTGGCGGTGGACGCGCTCGGCCAGCCGACGCGGGTCACGCTCTTCAACGTGGCGGCGAACCAGCCGGTGGACGACAAGGCCTTCGTGTTCGACGAACCGCTCTCCGCCTTCGAGAAGCAGGAGCCGTAGCGGTGGCGTATCCTGCGCCGGCCGCGCTATAGTGGCCCGCTGACAGCAGCAAGGGACGGATCGACATGGCGTTGTCCGAGTCGCTCGACCACACCGACGCCTGGCGCGAGCGAATCAAGGCGGACCTTACCGCGCAGATCGAGGCGGGAGCGACGCTCTACGGGCGCCGCGAGGACGGCTGCTTCGTCGCCCGCAGCAAAAGCGGCGACGTGGTGTTGGCCCGTAGGGGCGAGCCGATCCCGCCGCCCGAAGACGACTGAAGCCGGAGACCGGAACCCTGCCGACCCTGTTCGTCGTCGCCGGTCCCAACGGCTCCGGCAAATCCACGCTGACGAAATCCGCCCGCTTCCGGCATGCGCGGATTCTGGACCCGGACGCAGTTGCCCGTGAACTCTCGCCGGACGATCCCGCTTCGGCCGCAGTGGCGGCGGGACGGCTGACAGCGCAGAAACGCCGCGCAGCCATCGCCGCCGGCGAAACTCTCGTGCAGGAAACCACCCTCTCCGGCAGGGATACGCTGCGGCTGATGCGAAGCGCCCGGGAAGCGGGCTACCGCGTCGAGTTGCACTATGTCCGCCTTCAATCCGCCGAAGCCAGTCTGCGCCGCATTCGTTGCCGCGTCCGGGCTGGCGGCCATGACGTGCCGGAGGCGGATGTGCGCCGGCGTTTCGCGCGCTCGCTGGCGAACCTGCCCGACGCCATGGCATTGGCGGACGAGACCCGCTTCTACAGTAACGACGACATTGCGAATCCGTGCCGCGAAGTCGCCGTCTTTCCGGACGGGCCGCCGCCGCGCTGGGTCGCCGAGGCCTGCCTGGCCGCCCTGCTCCCGCCGTAAGCGGAAGACGGTTGAAACGGAGCGCGCGGCAGCGAATAATCCGGGAAGTCCGGCCGCGACGGAGCCAATTGAAATGCAGACGCTGACCCCCGAACAACGCCGCAACTGGAATATCGACGGCTATCTGCTGGTCGAGGGTGCACTGCCGCCCGACCAGGTGGCTCTCTTCTCGGACAGGATCGACGAAATCCGCAAGCGCCCCGGCTACGAGCCCCTGTCGGGCATGCTGCCGCGCGGCCATTACGGATGGGTCGAGCAATGCGCCGACCAGAACCCGGAAGCCTTCATGGACCGGCGCGACCTGCTCTCCTACGACCAGGCCTTCATCGACCTCATCGACCATGCGCCGGTGTTCGACCTGATCGTGGACATCATGGGGCCGAACCTCGCCTTCAGCATGTCGCAGGCGATCGTGCGCGCTTCCGGCGACGGGTTCGAGGGCTTCACCCACACCGACGGCGGCGAAGGGCAGCGCGAGGTGCGGGTGACGGAGACCAGCCGGCCCATCGCGGTCAAGGCGCTCTACCTGCTGACCGACGTGGAAGGCCGCGATGCCGGCAATTTCACCGTGTATCCCGGCAGCCACATGCGCCCCTTCCCCTGGGACCGCCAGCCGCCATTGTCCCCGCAATCGCCGGGCGCGGTGCATCTGGAGGGCAAGGCGGGCGACTGCTTCATCTTCTCCCACGCCCTTTGGCACGGGCCGGCGCCCAACAAGTCCGGCCGCGCGCGCAAGACGCTGCTCTACAACTATTCGCAGATGTTCTTGCGCGCCTATGACTATAACGGCTCGCACGCGCTGACCCAGCGGGCGACGCCGCGCCAGCGCCGCCTGATGGGCGACCTCGGCTACGATTTCCGCCCCGGCTCCTATTTCTATGTGCCGGACGACCAGACGGAGGTCATCATGGGGCGGAGCGGGGCCGCAGCCGAATAGGACAAGGACGGCCGGGACGGCTCAGCTCGACTTTGTACAAAATTACCTCACGTCCATGTCCAGAAGATCTCGTTTTTGGCGATTTCGTCGAGGGCCTGTTCGAGCGGGAGCACGATGCCCCCCATGTCTCCGACGTCCTGCCAGGACTGGCGCCAGGACCAGTAGCGCACCCTCATCTTGTCACCTGAGCCTTTCGGCTGGAGCCTTGCGATCGGTGCCTGCGTGGCCGTGAGATACAGATTGTAGCCGCCGCGCACCCTGGTGACCGTCACGCCCCCGCCCCTGGATTTGTTGAACGCTTCGATGCGCGCCAGACAGGGGTCGGATGCGGCCATGAAGCAGTGATATCGGATTGGATGGCTTCTGTCGCTGCAGCGATGCTGATTCACCCGGTCGCATGCGGGCGCCCTTGCATGCCGGATGCTTCTGGATTCGAAGGTCGTCATGACACATTTCGACGACCCTTCGAGCGCCATCGGCGATCCGGTTCCGCCGTTCCTGATCGACTGGCTGGAGCCCTTTCGAGGCGCCTTCTCATCCCCGACCTGGCGGCTGGTGGCGGTTCTGGTCATGGGAGCGTTGCTGGCGCCGGGCAAGAGAACCGTGTCGGCCTGCCTGCGGGTGACCGGGCGGGCGATGTGCGAGACATTCTCGTCCTACCATCAGGTTCTCAATCGCGCCCGCTGGGACCCGCGTGACCTTTCACGCCGGCTCGTGCTCGTGCTGGTGGCGCGGCTTGCCGGGCAGGGACCGATCATCATCGGGCTCGATGACACCATCGAGCGCCGCTGGGGCGCGCGTATCAAGGCGCGCGGCATCTATCGCGACCCGGTGCGTTCCAGCCATGGCCATTTCGTCAAGACCAGCGGGCTGCGCTGGCTCAGCTTCATGCTGCTTGTCCCGCTGCCCTGGTCGCCGGGCATCAGGGCCCTGCCCTTCCTGACCATCCTGGCCCCGTCCGAACGCTTCGCCGCCAGGCAAGGCCGGCGTCACAAGCAACTCACCGACTGGGCGCGACAGGGCATGCTTCAAATCCTTCGCTGGGTCCCGCAACGCGCGATCGTCTTCGTCGCCGACAGCAGTTTCGGAACCCACGAACTCGCCTGGCGCATCGGACAGCGCGCAACCCTCATCAGCAGGCTGAGGCTCGATGCCAACCTCTTCGCGCCCCCGCCGCCGCGCGACCCGAACAAACGCGGTCGACCCCGGCAAAAGGGGCCGCCCCTGCCCAAGCTCCAGACCCGCCTTGACGACCCCGATGCCCGCTGGACAAGCATCACGCTTCCGCGCTGGTACGGAAGTTCGAAGGAAAAGACACTCCAGATCATCTCCGATACCGCGCTCTGGTATCGTCCCGGCACACCTCCCAAGGCCATCCGATGGGTGCTGGTGCGAGACCCGGAAGGCGAGCGGGACCCGCAGGCGTTCTTCTGCACCGACACCAACATGGAGCCGGCCAAGATCATCGCCACCTTCGTGCGGCGCTGGCAGGTCGAGGTCACCTTCCAGGAACTGCGCGCCCATCTCGGGCTCGAAACACAACGCCAGTGGTCACACGCGGCGATCGCACGAACCACCCCCGTCCTCTGCGGGCTCTACAGCCTCGTCTGCCTCTGGGCCACAGACGTGCTCTCGACAAACCACCTGTCCTACGCCGCCGCCTGGTACCAGAAAACCAGCGTCACATTCTCCGATGCAATCGCGGCCATACGATGCCAACTCTGGCTTGGAAACAATTTATCGCGCTCCCCGCCACACCGGGAACCAAACATAATTCCGCCCGACAAGATAAGGCGGATGCAGTACGCCCTCTGCTTCGCAGCATAATGCACAAAGTCGAGCTCAGAAGGCGGTGAAATACTCCGCCTGCTCCCATTCCGAGACGGTCATCAGGTAACGGTCCCATTCGGCGCGCTTGAGCCGCGCCAGATAGGACACGAAGCCGTCCCCGAGCGCGGCGCGATACATCTCCGACGCCTCGAAATGCTCGATGGCGGCCAGCAGGCTCGCGGGCAGGCGCTCGGCGTCCTCGTCGTCATAGGGCCTGGAAAGCGGCGGCGGCGCGGCGAGGCGCCTCTCCAGCCCGTCCAGTCCGGAGAGGATCTGGAAAGCGAGCGCGAAATACGGGTTGGCGGTGCTGTCCGGCGCGCGGTTCTCCACCCGGCTTGCCGGACCGCCGGGAGCCAGGAGCGTGCGCAGCATGGCGCCGCGATTGTCCTCCGCCCAGCCGATGCGGTCGGGCGCCAGCAGATAGGCCGTGTAGCGCTTGTAGCCGTTCACCGTCGGCGTCGTCGCGATGCACGAGGCCGCGGCATGGCGCAGCAGCCCCGCGATCCAGCCGCCTGCCGCGGGCGTCAGCGCGCCGTCCGCTCCGGGCGTGAAGAGGTTCCGGCCGTTCGCATCCGCGAGCGACTGGTGGATATGCCAGCCGTTGCTCGCCGCGTTGGGCAGCCTCGGCCGCGCCATGAACGAGGCCAGCAGCCCCTCCCGGCGGCAGACCTCCTTGACCATCGTGCGGAAATTGACGGCCATGTCGGCAATCGTCATCGGATCGCCAGCAGCGAAGGTGAACTCGAACTGGCCCGGCCCCATTTCGATCTCGACGCTGCGCACCGGCATGCTCATGGCCTGCGCGTTGCGGCGGAGTTTGTCGAGAAGCGCTTCGTTCTCGCCGTAGCGGGTCTCCGTCAGATACTGGTAGCCCTGGTTCAGCGCGCGCGTCACGGGCGGGCGGGCCGGCATGGTGGTGTCGGCGTGCTCAAGCGCGGGATCCGTGACTTCGAAGACCTGGAACTCCACTTCCAGGCCCATAACCGCCCGCATGCCCCGTTCGGACAGCCGGTCGCAAGCGGCGCGCAGGACCCGGCGGGAGGCAAAGGACACGGGCTGCCCCGCAGTCCTGGCCACATCGCAATGGATCAGCGCGGAATGCGGCGACCAGGGCAGCCGGCGGAATGTATCCGGCAAGGGCACAAGCAGCAGGTCGCTTGCTCCAGGCATCGGCGCGTCGCCGGCATCCGACCAGACGGAAAACACGGTCCGGTGCGAGACATCCTTGAGCAGCAGGGTGCTCGGGGCGCGAACGCCGGAGGCAAACGCGTCCGTCAGCGCCTCGGCGGTAATCGTCTTGCCGCGCAATATGCCGTGCGGATCGGCCAGGACCGTGCGAACGGTCTCGATCCCCTCCGCTTCGACCAGGGCAACGATCTCTGCCGCACGGGCGATATCCTCCCCGGAATACGCCCCGAAGCCTGCGAGCGCGCCCGCCCTTATCCTGTCTTCAACGGGGCTCATGCCCGCCTAGAGAGACGCATCCCAGGGGCACGCGGCGCGGCGCTCCCCGTCGGCGCGCATGCTGGCGGTCTCCCAGTCCGCCGTGTCCGCGATGGCGTCGTTGGACAAGGGCCCGGCGATCCGGGCCGCGTCGCGGTTCAGCATCGGCAGGGCGGCGGCGTCGCCCGCGGCCAGGCCCTCCATCGCCGCCTGCAGCAGCCTGCGGTAGCGGATGATGCCTATATCGGTGCCGCCCAGATGCTCTTCGGTGCGGTCCTGAATCGGGCCCATGCCCTCGACGGCCCACTGGTCATGCACATTGATGTCGAAGCCCATGCCGGTCCAGGTCCGGTTGGCCTGTTCCTCCGGATCGTATCCGTAATTGTTGCGCCGGTTCTTCAGCGGCGCGTAGCCGGGCAGGCTGTGCTCCTTCAGCCTTTGCGCGCGCATCATGTCCTTGTCCACCGGCCGGTCGAAGCTGGTGAACATCGAATACCAGTAGCAGGTCTCGTCATCGAACGGCACATGCCACTGGGTGATCGTCATTTCGCGGCTCATCGGGATGCAGACCGCCCCGGGAAAGATCTGGTTGGTGACGCGCACATGGGTCAGGCCGTTTTCCATATGCCTGAGCGTGGTCAGCCTGAGGCCGAAATCCGTTTCCTCCACCCTGATCTCGGGGCGCGGATAGTCCCGCAGCAGCCGGGTCATGGGGATGTTGGAGCCGGCCGCGGCGCTGTCCCGGAACTGCCTGCCATAGCCGTCCTCCGGGTCCTCGTCTTCCAGGAAGCGGTGCAGGAAGGAGGCGTGCGCGGGGTCGATGCCGATTTCCAGCGCCTGCAGCCAGTTGCACTCCCACAGGCCCTTGAACGCGAAGACATGGGAGGCCGGCGCCCGGAAACAGTCGAAGTTGGGAAAGGCCGGCGGCTCCCCCGGACCCAGATAGGCGAAGACGACGCCGTTCTTTTCGACCACCGGATAGGAGGTCGCCCGGATCCGTTCGCGCATCCGCGAGCCCTCGGGCTCTCCCGGTTGCTCCAGGCACCGGCCGTCGCGGCCGTACAGCCAGCCGTGGAACGGGCAGCGCAGGCCGTTGTCTTCCCGGCGGCCGAAGCAAAGGTCCGCGCCCCGGTGCCGGCAGTGCCGGCCGATCAGGCCGAGTTCGCCCTCGTCGTCGCGAAACAGCACCAGCCGCTCGCCCAGAAGCGTCACCGGCACCACCGGGCGCCCGCCGTCCAGTTCCTCCGCCAGAGCCGCCGGCTGCCAGTAGCGGCGCAGCACCTCGCCCGCGGGCCGGCCCTTGCCTGTGCGGGTGAGCCGATCGTTCAGTTCCCGGCTGATCATGGTTCGGCTCCTGCAGTTCGGGCTGCCCGGCGCGACGGACCCGCCGGCGGCGCCAGACATGCCTTGAGCGGCGTGTCCGGATCCGCTGCCGCAGACCTGTCGAACCGGCCGGGCTCGCCGACCATCCGGCGCGAGGCCATGTGGTCGGCGACCGCATTGACGGAATAGACGGCGACGAGGCGGTTGCCCAGCGTCTCGATCAGGCTGAAGCTGCCGCTTTCGACATCGCCGCGGACCGTGAACCCGCTTCCGGGAAGCGAGAGGCCCGTCATCTGGAGCTTCATGTCGAACTGGTCGCTCCAGAACCACGGCACGGAGTCGTATGATCCGCCCTGTCCCGTAATCTGCCGGGCGACCGTCCGGCCCTGATCGACGGCGTTCTGCACCGATTCGAGCCTGACGCGGCTGCCCGCGACCGGAAGGTCGAAAGCCGTGCAATCTCCTATGGCGTACACGTCCGGAAGCGTCGTCCGCATGGCCCCGTCCACCAGGATTCCGCCCATCGCCGTGCCGGCCCCGGCTTCCGCCGCCAGGCCGATTTCAGGCGCGTTGCCCACACCGATCAGGACCAGGTCGGCCGCCAGGCTGGCGCCGTTCGAAAGCGCCACAGAGGCAATCCGGCCGTCCTCCGCGACGACCCTGTCGATCTGCGCAGCGAGGTGAATGCGCACGCCCTCGGCGCGGTGCCGTCGACAGATGTAATCGGACAGGGCCGCGGGAATCGCGCGCGCCAGCAGCCGGTCCTGCATTTCGACGACATCGACCGCGAGCCCCAGCTTGCGCGCCGTGGCGGCCACCTCAAGGCCGATGAAGCCGCCACCGACAACGACAAGCTTCGCTCCGGGGGTCAGCGCATCCTGCAGGGAAAGCGCGTCCCGCATGTTCCGGAGAACGAAGGCATTGTCGTATTCGAAGCCGTCGAGCATCCGCGCGCCGGCTCCGGTGGCGATCACGGCCTTGTCGTAGGCCAGGTTCCCGTCGGCCAGCCGCACCGTCTTCGATGCCGGGTCGAGCGCGCGGGCGCGGACGCCGGGCATGAACTCGATGCCGTTCCGGTCGAAATAGTCCGGACCCCGAAGCGCAATCTGTTCCGGCTGCTTCTCGCCCGCCAGCATCGCCTTGGAGAGCGGCGGCCGGTGATAGGGCGGGCAATCCTCCTCGCCGATCAGGCGGATCGGCTCCTCATAGCCCGCCTGGCGCAGCGAGACGGCCGCCTGCACCCCGGCATGGCCGGCGCCGACGATGACGGTGCCGGACATCAGACCTGCACGCCCGGCAGGTCGAAGACCGCTCCTTCCATGGACGGCTCCAGCTCGATCTGGCAGGAAAGCCGGCTGCTCGGGCGCCGTTCGTCCGCCGTGAAGTCCAGCATGTCCAGCTCGTAGGGATCGTCCGCCGGCCCGACGCTCTCCGGGGCGTACACATGGCAGGTCGCGCAGGCGCAGGCGCCGCCGCATTCGGCCTCGATCCCCGGCACGTCGTTCATGATGGCGGTCTCCATCACGGTTGCGCCCGGCTTGCCGCTCACATGGAACGTCTCTCCATCGGCCGTCCTGAAGGCGATGCTGATCTCATCCGTCATGCGGTCACTGCCCTCTGCCGGGTTTCCGGTCCGCCGGCATCGCGAAACAAGCGGCCTGCAGCAGGCCCCGACGACCGGCTCCAGCCGACCAGTCGGGCCGGGATGTTAGTGCATTCGCGGTTCCCCGGCCAAGCGCGGCGGCGCGGCGGGGTTCCGGTCCGGCATGGCGGCGCCGAGCCTCCTTTACGTCTCCGGCTTGAGCGGCGACATTCAGGCTGTTCAGGTGGACAGAGTCCGGCGGGCGGTCAAGGGCGCGGGCCGGGAAGGGGAAGGGGCTTCCATGCGACTCGAAGGCAAGACGGTTCTGGTGACGGCGGCGGGACAGGGCATCGGCCGCGCCATTGCGCTGGCGGCGGCAGCGGAGGGCGCGCGGGTCGCGGCGACCGACATCGCGCCGGAAAAGCTGGCGGACATGGGCGGCGGCATCGGGACGCACCGTCTGGACGTGACCGACGAGGCAGCCATTGCGGCGTTCGCCGAACGGCTCGGCCGGGTGGACGCGCTCTGCAATGTCGCGGGGTTCGTCCATCACGGCACGATCCTGGAGGCGACGGAAGCAGAACTCGATTCCGCCTTCGACCTCAATGTGAAGTCGATGTTCCGCACCATCCGGGCCTTCCTGCCCGGCATGATCGAGGCGGGCCGGGGTTCCATCGTCAATATGGCCTCGGTCGCGTCCAACCTGAAGGGCGTCCCCTTCCGCGCGGTCTATTCCACCACCAAGGCGGCGGTGATCGGCATGACGCGCGCGGTCGCGGCGGACGCGATCTCGACGGGCGTGCGCTGCAATGCGATTGCGCCCGGCACCGTGCAGTCGCCCTCGCTGGACGAGCGCATCGCCGCCTTCGACGACCCCGTGCAGGCGCGGAAGGACTTCATCGCCCGCCAGCCGCTCGGGCGCCTCGGCACGGCGGAGGAGATCGCGGCGCTCGCCGTCCACCTCGCCGCCGACGAAAGCGCCTACACCACCGGCGCCGTCTTCATCGCCGACGGCGGGATCACGCTGTAGGGCGGCGCCGCGCCCTCTTCGCCACCCCGCTTCCGCCGAGGCAGGCGGCGCCGGTGCCCGGTCAGAACAGCCCTACCACCTCGCCGCCCTCGTCGAGGCCGATGGCTTCGGCCGCCGGCACGCGCGGCAGGCCGGGCATGGTCATGATGTCGCCGCAGACCGCGACCACGAACTCCGCGCCGGCCGCAAGCCGCACCTCGCGCACCGGGATGGTGTAGCCCCCGGGCGCGCCCCGCAGAACAGGGTCGGAAGAAAAGCTGTATTGCGTCTTCGCCATGCAGACCGGCACATGGCTGAACCCGCCGGCCTCGAAGCGCGCGAGCTGGTCCTTCACCCGCGCCGGCGCCTCGGCCCCGTCGGCTCGGTAGATTTCGCGCGCGACGGCCTCGATCTTCTCCCAGAGCGGCAGCCCGTCCGGGTAGATCGGGACGAACTCCGCATCGCCGCTGTCCGCGAGCGCGGCGACCGCCTCAGCCAGGCTCTCCGTGCCCGCGCCGCCCTCGGCCCAGTGCGTGCAGACATGGGCGGAGGCGCCGCGCTCGTCGGCAAGGCGCCGGACCGCCGCGATTTCAGCATCCGTGTCCGCCGTGAAACGGTTGATCGCCACCACCGCCGGCACCCCGAATTTGGCGACATTGTCGAGATGGCGGCCGAGATTGGCGAAGCCCCGCTCGACGGCAGTGACGTCCTCCTCGCCGAGCGCACCCCGCTCGATGCCGCCATGCATCTTGAGCGCGCGCACCGTTGCCACCACCACAACCGCATCGGGCTCGAGCCCCGCCTTGCGGCACTTGATGTCGAAGAACTTCTCCGCGCCGAGGTCCGCCCCGAAGCCCGCTTCCGTGACCACATAGTCGGCCAGCTTGAGCGCCGCCTTCGTCGCGACCACGCTGTTGCAGCCATGCGCGATATTGGCGAACGGGCCGCCGTGGACGAAAGCCGGGTTGCCTTCCAGCGTCTGCACGAGGTTCGGCTGCAGCGCGTCCTTCAGCAGCACGGTCATCGCGCCGTCCGCCTTCAGGTCGCTCGCCGTGACCGGCGACTGGTCGCGCCGCCCGCCGACATGGATCTGGCCGAGCCGGCGCTGCAGGTCCGCGCGGTCCGAGGCGAGGCAGAGGATCGCCATGATCTCGGAGGCCACGGTGATGTCGTATCCGGTCTGGCGCGGGAAGCCGTTGGCGACGCCGCCGAGCGAGACCGCGATGTCGCGGAGCGCCCGGTCGTTCATGTCCACCACGCGCCGCCATGTCACCCGGCGCGCGTCCAGCTCCAGCCCGTTGCCCCAGTAGATGTGGTTGTCCGTCATGGCCGAGAGCAGGTTGTGCGCGGCGCCGATGGCGTGCATGTCGCCGGTGAAATGGAGGTTGATGTCCTCCATCGGCACGACCTGTGCGTAGCCGCCGCCGGCAGCGCCGCCCTTCATGCCGAAGCAGGGGCCGAGCGAAGGCTCCCGCAGGCAGATCGCCGTGTTCCGGCCTATGCGGTTCAGCCCGTCGCCGAGGCCGACCGTGGTGGTCGTCTTGCCTTCGCCCGCGGGCGTCGGCGTCATGGCGGTCACCAGGATGAGCTTGCCGTCGGGCCGGCCGGCCAGACCGTCGATGAAATCCGCGCTCACCTTGGCCTTGTCGCTGCCGTAAGGCACCAGCGCGCTCCCGGGGATTCCGAGGCGCTCGCCGATCTCGCCGATCGGCCGCAAAACCGCTTCGCGCGCAATTTCGATATCGCTCTTGGCCATGGGGGGCGCCCTCTCCTCGCCGGACGGAAGGGACGCAGAATGACAAGCCGGGGCGCTCGGCGCAAACGCCGATTGACCCCGATTCCGCGTCGGGGCCGCGGCCCGGTTCAACCCGCTTTCCGCCGGAGCGCGCCCAGCGAGCAGGAGACGGCGAAGAACAGCACGGCCAGGGTCACGATGCTGGGGCCGGTCGGCGTGTCCCAGCGCCAGGACGCGGCAAGGCCGGCGAAGACGGATGCGACGGCAATGAGCGCGGCGGCTGCCGCCATGCGCTCCGGCGTGCCGGAGACCGGCCGGGCGGCGGCGGCGGGAATGATGAGCATGGCGGTAATCAGCAACGCGCCGACCACCTTGATCGAGACGGCGACGAGCACCGCGATTGCTATGGTCAGGATGAGCTGCTCGCGCTGCGGGTCGATGCCGCCGCCGCGCGCCAGTTCGGGGCTGAGCGTTGCGGTCAGAAGCGCCGGCCAGCACCAGACGACCAGGCCCAGCACCACCGCTGCCCCGCCCCAGATCACCGCGAGGTCGCCGCGCGTCACGGCCAGGATTTCACCGAACAGATAGGCTTCCACATCGATGGCGCGCGGCGATGCGACCGCAACCGCGACCAGGCCGACGGCGAGGCTGCCATGCGAGGCGACGCCCAGCAGCGTGTCCATGGCGAGGCCCCGCCCGGAGAGCGTCGAGACGGTGACCGCCATCGCCACCGCAGCGGCGAGCACGCCGATGACGATGGACATCGAAAAGGCGAGCGAAATGGCGACGCCCAGTATCGCGGCGTGAGCGGTCGCATCGCCGAAATAGGCGATCCGCCGCCAGACGACGAAGCAGCCGAGCGGACCCGCCGCGAGCGCCACTCCGATGCCGGCAAGACAGGCGCGTGTCAGGAAGTCGTCGAGCACCCGTCCTCCGGCGTGTGGCGGTTGAAGGCGAGCGCGCCCGGCTCCGCCTCGCCGAACAGCATGCGGTATTCCTCAGCCGAGGACACGGCCACGGGCGGCCCCTCGCACCAGATGACGCCGTTGAGCGCGATCACGCGGTCTGTCGCCCCCATCACCACATGCAGGTCGTGGCTGACCATCAGCACGCCGCAGTCCAGCCGGTCGCGCACCGCCCCGACCAGCCGGTAGAGCGCGGCCATGCCCGGATGGTCCAGGCCCTGCGCCGGCTCGTCGAGCAGCAGCAGGTCGGGCTCGGCCAGCAGCGCGCGCGCGAGCAGCACGCGCTGGAACTGCCCGCCGGAGAGCGCCGTCATCTGCCGCTTGGCGAGCTCCGGCACGCCGGTCTCCTCCAGCGCGCGCGCGACGCTGCCGTTCCGCCGCCGGGCCCCGAGCCGGAGGAAGCGCGCGACCGTAATCGGCAGGGTCGAGTCGAGATGCAGGCGCTGCGGCACATAGCCGATGCGCAACCCGGGCGCCTGTTCGACGCGCCCGGCCGCCGGGGCCACGGCGCCGACCAGCGCGCGCAGCAGCGTGGTCTTGCCCGAGCCGTTGGGGCCGACGACGGTCACGATCTCGCCGCGCTCCACCGCGAGGTCGATATCCTGCAGCGCCAGTTGCGCTCCGAGCCTGACCGAAAGGCCGTGCGCCGCGATCAGTTGCAAGGCGGGCCGCCTTCCGCGGCGCAGGCGCGGCAGAGTCCTTCCGCCTCCATCATGGAGCGTTCGATGGTGAAGCCCGCCGCCCGCGCCTCCTGCCGCAGCGCGGCCGGGGTGGGCGACACGCAAGTCTCGGCCACCGAGCGGCAATTGCGGCAGATCAGGAAGGCCGGCGTGTGCGTTTCATGCGGATACATGCAGGCGACATATGCGTTCAGCCGCTCGACCTTGTGGACGAAACCCTGCTCGATGAGGAAATCGAGCGCCCGGTAAGCCACCGGCGGCTGCGAACCGAAGCCGTCCTCATCCAGGCGCTTCAGCAAGCCGTATGCGGGCATGGCGGCGTGGCTTTCCAGCAGAATTTCGAGAGCATGCCGGCGGACGGGCGTGAAATTGACCTTGTCCTCCGAGGCCCGGCGTTCGGCCTCGTCGAGCACGCGGCGGATGCAGTCGCCGTGATCGTGCGGGTGCATGGCCTCAGCAGCCGCTGTCCGTTCCGTCCGTCTTGCTGCCGCCATCCGCCTTCCCGCCGTTCCGGAATGTTATACTGTGCTAACGAGCAGATCGATCCATCCTCAGGATACAGGATGCCAGCATGAAACGCCGCTTCTTTCGACTCCCGCTGTTCGCCGCGCTCGCCTCCTTCGCCGCCCTGCCGGCCGCGGCGGCGCCCGAGGTCGTGACGGACATTCCGCCGGTCCACTCGCTCGCGGCGCGCGTGATGCAGGGCGTGGGCGAGCCGATATCGATCCTGCCGCCGGGCGTGACGCCGCACGGCTATTCCATGCGGCCCTCCGAGGCGGCCCGGCTGCAAGCGGCCGATATCGTGTTCTGGATAGGCGAGGGGCTGACCCCCTGGCTCGAGGACGCGGTGGAGAGCCTCGCCGCGGACGCCGTGTCGGTCGAGCTGATGGAGGCGCCGGGGGTGGCGCTGCTGGCGTTCGGCGAGGACGGGCACGGCGACCATGACGACGACCATGACGGCAAGGAGAAGCACGCCCACGAGGACGACGACCATAAGGACGAGCACGCCCACAAGGAGGACGAAGACCACAAGGACGAGCACGGCCATAAGGACGAACACGCTCACAAGGACGAGCACGGCCACGAGCACCATGGCGACATGGACCCGCATATCTGGCTCGACCCCGCCAACGGCAAGGCCATGCTCGTCGAAATGGCCGCGCGCCTGGCGGCAATCGACCCGGCCAATGCGGATGCCTACAAGGCCAATGCCGCGGCCGGGGCGGCAGAGCTCGATGCGCTGGCGGCGCGGGTGGAGGCCGTCGTGGCGCCCGTGCGCGGCAAGGCGTTCTTCACCGCGCATGACGCCTACCACTATTTCGAGCACCGCTTCGGGATCGAGGCTGCCGGTTCGGTGGCGCTGTCCGACGCCGCACCGCCCGGCCCGGCGCGCCTCGACCGTATCCGCAGCGAGATGCGCGAACACAGCGCGCTCTGCGTGTTCATCGAGCCGCAACTCGATCCGAAGCTGGCGCAGACGGCGGCGGAGGGAACCGGCGCGCGCATCGCCGTGCTCGACCCGCTGGGCGCGGACCTCGAAGCCGGTCCGGGACTCTACCCGGCGCTGATCCAAGAGCTTGCGCAGAGCCTCGCGGACTGCCTCGGCGGCGTTCAGTAGGAGAAGGGCCAGACGCGGAGCCAATTGCGCGCCCGCCGCCAGAGCGCGGCCAGGCCCTCCGGCTCCAGCACCAGGAAGACCAGGATCAGGATGCCGAAGGTCATCTGGCGCACCTGGGCGACCGCCTGCGCCATATAGGCGAGGTCCACGAACCAGGACCCGACCGAGGTCATGGCGAGGAAGACAAAGCGCGGCACGAGGCTGAGGAAGGCGAGCCCCAGCAGCGCGCCCCACACGCTGCCGAGCCCGCCGATGATGTTGACGGCGAGGTAGTAGATGGAAATGGCGAAGGTGTATTGCTGGTAGTTGGCGACGCCCAGATAGTAGGTGAACAGCACGCCCGCAACGCCGCCATAGGCCGCCGAGAGGGCGAAGGCGGCGAGCTTCACCCGGGCGGTGTCCACGCCCATGAGGGAGGCCGCGGTCTCGTGCTCGCGCACGGCCACCATGGCGCGGCCGAGGCGGGAGCGGCCGAGATTGAGCGCCGCCAGCAGCCCGGCGACGGCCACGGCCATGACGAACAGGTAGAGCTCCGCCGCGCTGTCGAGCCTGAGCCCGAACAGTTCCGGGCGCGGCACGTGGATCGAGGCCTGGATGCCGCCCGAGATCGCCGGCGTGCGGTTGATGATCCACTCGATGACGAGCTGCGCGGCGAGCGTGGCGATGGCGAGGTAGAAGCCGCGGATGCGCAGCGACGGCAGGCCGACGACGATGCCGACCAGTGCCGCCATGGCCGCGCCGGCCGGGAGCGTGAGCCAGAACGGCATGTCGAGCCGCACCGCGAGATTGGCGGCCGTGTAGGCGCCGACCGACATGAAGGCGCCGTGGCCGAGCGAGATCTGGCCGGCATAGCCGAGCAGGATGGTGAGCCCGAGCGCGCCCGTGAGGTTGATCGCGTTGAGCGTCAGCACCGCCAGCAGGTGCTCGCTGCCGAACAGCGGCACCGGCACGAACAGCAGGAACAGCGAGGCCCACACGGTCCGGGCGACGGCCGGATGCGGGAACAGCGCCATGTCGGCGCGGTAACTGGTCTTGTAATGGCCGGATTCGCGGAGGAACATGCCCGCCCGAACGGGTAACGGATGAACGGGTGAGCAAAGCATGAAACTCAAGCGCGTGGAACATGTCGCCATCGCGGTGCGCGACATGAAGGCATCGATGAAGATGCTGGAGGAGACGCTCGGTCTCGAACTCGACTATGAGGAGCGCATCGGCGACACGCGGCTCGCCATGTATCCGGTCGGCGAGACCAGCATCGAGCTGCTGCAGGCCGAGGGCCCGGCCTCGCAGGTGAACGGCTGGATCGAGGACAAGGGCGAGAGCATCTACCATCTCTGCTTCGAGGTGGACGACATCGACGCCGCGCTCGCGGAACTGAAAGGCAAGGGCGTGCGCCTGATCGACGAGACGCCCCGCACCGGCCACGGCGGCAGCCGCATCGCCTTCCTCGACCCGGCGTCCACCGGCGGCATCGTCATCGAACTGGCGGAACTGCCCGCGGGGCACTAACCCAGCACGCCCTCGCGGCGGCGGAGGAGGCGGCCGGGGAGCGCGCCGGTGTGTTCGCCCCCGTGGATGACCACCTCGCCGTTGACGATCACCGTCTCGACGCCCGCCGGGTAGGTGTGCGGCTCGTCGAAGGTCGCCTCGTCGCGGATCGTGCCTGCGTCGAACAGCGCGACATCGGCCGCCTGGCCTCCGCGCAGCAGGCCCCGGTCCGCCATGCCGAGGGCGCGGGCCGCGTTGCCGGTCATCTTCGCGACCGCCTGCGGCAGGCTCAGCAGGCCCTCGTCGCGGGCGTAGCGGCCGAGCACGCGCGGGAAGGTGCCGTAGAGCCTCGGATGCGGCTTGCCCTGGGAGGTGACGCCGTAGGGCGCGACGCAGGGGCCGTCGGAGCCGACCGTCATGGAGGGCTCGGCCGCGATCCGCCGCACGTCCTCCTCCGACATGCTGCGCACCAGGATGCGCGTCCCGCCCCGGTCCTCGACGGTGATGTCGAACACGGCCTCCAGCGGGTCGCAGTCGCGCTCGGCGGCGATCTCGGCGATGGTCATGCCCGGCCGGGCGGCGCCGGGCGAGTTGGCGATGCGGATATCGTCCCAGCTCTCGATATGGCCGAAATTGTTGAAGCCGACCTCGGCGATCTTCTGGCGCACGCGCGAGCGGATCTCCGGGTTGGCGAGCCGCGCCAGCATCGCGTCGATGCCGCCCTCCTGCAGCCAGACCGGCAGCAGGAAACGCAGCGGGTTGGTCGCCCAGTCATAGGGATACTGGTCGCAGTGCACGTCCACGCCGCGCGCCCGCGCCCGCGTGAACTGGCCGAGCAGCTCATCCGCCTCGCCCCAGCGCCCGGTGCCGGAGAGCTTGAGATGCGCCACCTGGACATGGATGCCGCACTGCTCGCCGACATCGATCGCTTCCGCCACCGCCTCGTGCACGCCGTGGCTCTCGTCGCGCACATGGCTCGAATAGCGCCCGCCATGCGCCTTCACCACCCGGCCGAGCGCCAGCACCTCCTCCGGCCTGGCGTAGCAGCCGGGCGCGGTGAAGAGGCCGGAGGAAAGCCCGAGCGCGCCCGCCTCCAGCGCCTCCGCCAGCATCTCCTGCATGTGCCGGAGCTCCGCCTCGGAGGGGTCGCGGTCCTCCATGCCCATCGCCATCAGGCGTAGCGTGTTGTGGCCGGCCTGCATGACGGTGTTCAGCGAAAGCGCCGGCCATGTGTCCATGTAGCGGGCGAAGTCCGTCTCCTCGAAGGGCAGCCAGGGCGCGCTCGCGGAGAGGTAGTCGCGCAGCATCTCCACCTTGCCGGGCAGCGCGGGCGCCACGGAGAAGCCGCAATTGCCGACCACCTCTGTGGTCACGCCCTGGCGGATCTTGCATTCCGCCTTCGGGTTGAGCGGCAGGGTGAAGTCGGAATGGGTGTGGATGTCGATGAAGCCGGGCGCGACGGTCAGGCCCTCGGCGTCGATCACCGTCTCCGCGCTGCCCGTGTAGCCCTCCTCGACGGCCTGGATGCGCCCGCCCCGGATCGCCACGTCCGCCTTGCGCGCGGGCGCGCCGGTCCCGTTCACGACCTCGCCGCCCCTGATGAGAATGTCGTCCATCCGGGCGTCCTCCAGCAGCCGCAAGCGTCAACCGGCAGGATAGCGCAGATCCGGCCCGTCAGCGCGGTTTTCTCGTCACCGTCACGACCCGCCTTGCGCCCGCACATAGCTTTCGAGCACGCGGTTGATCCGGGTCTGGTATCCCTTGCCGGGCGCGCGGAAATAGTCCAGCACCGAACGCTTGACGCGCATGGTGATCTGCTCCGTGCGGTCGGGCCGGCCGAGTTCGGCCTCGCGCCAGAAATCCGCGTCCAGTTCCGGGATGTCGGTGAAATCGATCTCCTCGTCCGGGACGGACGCGATCTCAGCCGGCGTCAGGGGTCTCGAATATCCGCTCACGATATGCCCTTCTCTCCTTGCCGGACGCCGGGCGCGCCGAGATGAGCCGCAGGCGGCCGCCGCGTTCGGTATATGCTACGACGACCGTGGCGGCCGCCACCCGGCCGATGCCGATATACCGCTCCTCGCCGTAATCCCGGCGCCGGTCCGGCCGCGTGAGCACCGGACCGTCGAATATCCGTTTCGCGGTCTCGAAATCGATCCCATGCTTGGCGACATTCGCCCGGTCCTTGGCTTCGTCCCATTCGAATTGCATTGCGCTGTGTATGTATAATTTGTTGTTGCAGGATGGGCAAGGGCAAATCGGCAATGCACCCGGAATGGGCGGGAACGCCCGCCGGCCCTGGCTCAGCCCGTTCCGCCTGCGAGCGGCGGCTTGCGGGCGAACCAGGGGCGGGCGGCCTCGATCTGGGCGGAGAAGCGCAACAGCGCGGCCTCGTCCCCGTAGGGCGCCACCGCCTGCACGGCGACCGGCAGGCCGGCGGCGTTCGTGCCGACCGGCAGCATGACCGCCGGCTGGCCGGTGATGTTGAACCAGACGGTGAAGGGCGAGAAGGCGAACACGCGCCGCCAGTATTCGTCCACGTCCTCCATCATCATGTCGAGCCAGCCGAGCTCGACCGCGGCGCCCGTCGCCAGCCCCGGCGTCAGCAGCAGGTCGTAACCGGCGTGGAAGGCGGCCATCTGCCGGCCGAGCCGGTGCATGGCCTGCGTCGCGCGCACATAGTCCGCCCCGCTCACCCGTTCGGCCATCTGCGCGGAGAGCCAGGTGACGCGCTCCACCTCGTCCTCGCGGGCCGCGCGCCCGGCGGTCGGGTGGCTCGCGAGATTGACCGCGGTGTTGGCCGCCATGAGGGTGAGGAAGACCGGCACCACGGCCCCGCCGTCGATGGCGGGGTCGGCCTCCTCCACCTCGTGCCCGAGCCCGGCGGCGAGGCCCGCGGTCTCCTCCAGCACGCGGAGCGCGTCCGCCCCGACTTCGGCGCCGTTCGGTGCGCGGCGGGTAAAGGCGATGCGCAGCCGGCCGGGGTCGGCGCCGGCCTCCTCCAGGAAGGGCCGGGCCGGGGGTGCGGCGCTGTAGGGGTCGCCCGCGCCCGGCCCGCGCGTGGCGTCGAGCAGGGCGGCGCTGTCGCGCACGGTGAGCGTGACGGCGTGCTCGGTGGACAGGCCCCCCAGCCCCTCGCCCATGAAGGGCGCCATGGTGTTGCGGTTGCGGGTGGGCTTGAGCCCGACCAGCCCGCAGCAGGCCGCCGGCGCGCGGATCGAGCCGAAGCCGTCCGAGGCGTGGGCGGCCGGCAGCATGCGCGCGCCGACGGCCGCGGCCGCCCCGCCGCTGGAGCCGCCGGATATGCGCGCCGTGTCCCAGGGGTTCTTCGTCGCCCCGTGCAATTGCGGCTCGCAGGTGAGGCTGAGGCCGAGCTCGCAGGTGTTGGTCCGCCCGAAGATCACCACGCCGGCGCGCTTCAGCCGCTTCACGAGCTCGCTGTCCTCGGCCGGCACGGCGTCCTCGAAGAACCGGCAGCCGCGCGTGGTCGGGAAGCCGGCGAGCGAGGCGCTCAGGTCCTTCAGCAGGTAGGGCACGCCCCGGAGCGGCCCGTCGGGCAGCCCGTCGGCGATGGCCTGCCGGCCGTGGTCGTAGAGCCGGGCGGTGACGGCGTTGACGGCGCCGTTGCGCGCCTCGACCCGCTCGATCGCGGCCTCCAGAAGCTCCTCCGGCGCGGCCCCGCCGCTTGCGACCAGCGCGGCCAGCCCCACCGCATCGTGGTTTTCATAGTCCGCAAAAGCCGCCATCCCGACCTCCGTTCGCCTCCGCCGCCGCCACTATAGCCGCGGCGGCGGCCCGGAGACATGCAGGGGCGGGCGCGGGCGCGCTGCCGGCGCCTTGCCGGGCATCGAGGCCAGGCGGTTGCTTTACCGGGGCCCGTCCATGGCGTAGGCTTCGCCCCTGTTCGGGAGGCAATGAGCATGGCCGCCGCCGAAGATACCCCCGCCCTGACTCTGGAACTCGGTCCAGGCAAGGTGCCTTACCGCGATTTCCAGCGGGTCGTGCGGGCCTTCACCGGATTGCTGAGCGAGATTTCGGAAGAAGCCTGTGGCGACCCCGATGCCGTTCACTGGGAGATTTCGGTCTCCGAGGGCAGCGTGTTGATTGCGGCCAATCTGCCGGCGGCGACCGACACCGAAACGGCCAGCCGGATTCATGAAACCGTGCGGGAACCGACGGGGCGCATCCGCAGGAGTCTTCACCGGTTTCCGCGTGCGGTTCCGGCAACGCGCCTTCTGGCAGGCGCGGACCGCCGGGATATCCTGGCCGAAGACCGGCGGGAGACCGTTCGGCACCCGAGCCGGATAGCCGAATATGGCACCGTCGAAGGCACTCTCGATACCCTGAGTGCCCGGGGCCGCCTCCACTTCACGATTTCCGAACCGGTCTGGAATATGGCTGTGCGATGCACTGTGCCGGATGATCTCGTCGAGTCCATGCAGGGCATGTGGAGACAGCGTGTCGCGGCTCACGGCATGGTTCACTACGACCGGGCAGGGGTGCCGACAAGCATCAGGGCCGAGGAAGTCGAATTGTTCCCCTACGACGAAACCCCGGTCGGCGAATTCCGCGGACTGCTTGCTTCCGGTTGATGGTGGAGCGCCGGTACTGGGACTCGAACTGTTTCCTCGCATACCTGCAGGAGGAGGACGGCCGGGCCGATAGATGCTCGGATGTATTGCTGCTGGCGGAGCGCGGCGAAATCGGGATCGTGACAAGCGTGTTCACCCTCACCGAGGTTTTGCGGCTTCGGCCCAGGGACGCCTTGCCGGCGGAGCGGCGCGCAACGGTTGAAGCCTTCTTCAACCGCCCGTCCATCCGAACGATGATGCTGACGCGGCGGATCTCGGAGGCGGCGCGCGACCTGGTATGGGATCATGGCGTTCATCCGAGGGATTCCGTTCATGTCGCCTCGGCGCTCGCTGCCGGGGTTGACGTGCTGAACACCTTCGACGCGGCCCTGATCGGCAATAGCGGGCGGATCGGCAGCCCGCCCCTCGCCATCGAAGAGCCCGCAGTCGCGGAACCGGAACTGGACCTCGAAGGACGGCAGGACTAGGGCGGTATCCGGCCGGTATCAAACGGGCGGCGGCTGGGGGCGGGCGGCTTGCCTGCTGGCCGCCGGCCACGGAAAAAAAGCGGGCCGCCCGGAGGCGGCCCGCCCGTCAGTTCCCGGTGAGGGAGACGGTCTAGAAGTGGATGTCGATGCCGGTCACGAAGGCGGTGCCTTCCGTGCCCTTGGCGGTGTCCTCGACGCCGAAGATCGAGGTCTTCCAGTCCACGCCCGGCGCCAGCTTGTAGCCGGCCGAGACCATGGTCGCGGTCCGCTCGTCGCCGTTCTCGGCATCGCGGACCATGTGGCCGATGCTCACCGACATCGGGCCGTCCGTGTAGCCGATGCCGATGGCGAAGGTGTCGTGCTGGCCCGACTTGTCCTCGACGGCGAGGATGCCGTTGATGGGAGTATTAGCACCATCGGGGTCAATGTTCGGGTAAACACCGGTCGCTTCGTCGGCCGCCGTATGGGCCAAGTCCTCCGGCAGTTTGCCGCAGTCAACTAGGGCCGCATCCTCCGTGCCGGCACCGGTCCAGCACTCCGCCACATAGCCGCCGTCGTCGCGGGTGGCGTAGGAGGCCTGGAAGGTGAACGCGCCCATGCCGATCGACAGGCCCGCATTGGTGAAGGTCTTGTCCTCGAAGCCCTTCATCATGTCGTCGCTATCGGCGGCGGAGTTCTCCGCGTTGTACGACAGGCTGCCGGGGTTCGAGACGTTGACATGCCCCAGTGAGACCTTGACCGACATATCGCCGATGGTGTGGTTGAAGTTGATGCCCGCGGCCATGGCGGCGTTGTCGTTGTTTTCCGGCGCCCTGGTCGGGGCGTCCTCGTTCGTCGAGTCCGGGTGGTAGGACACGCCCACCTGCACGCCGTTCACGCGCGGGGTGATGTAGATCACGCCCAGGTCGTCGCCCGGGATCGTCCAGCCGGCGGTCTCCAGATAGGCGCCCGGGATCCACTTCTGCGTGTCGCCGGCGTTCAGGCCGACGCCCGCGCCGAACGCCGCCGCATAATGCGTGCGCGCATGGATCGGGTCGCGCTGGCCGATCTCGATCGTGCCGAACTCGCCGCTCATGCGCGCGAACGACTCGTCGATCTCGGTGTTTTCGGGGGTGTCGTCCCCGATCTTGTCTTCGTCGTTGTTGGCCTCAAGCTGCACATGGACCGTGAACTTGAGCCCGCTGTCGGCTTCCAGCGAACCCTGGAAATAGATTTCCGAGTCCGACTGCACGGTGATGCCGCCGTCCGCGCCGCTGTCGTCGCGGTTGGCGTAGCCCACCCACTGTTCCATGTAACCGCCGACGCCGACCGACAACATGTCAGCCGCCGAAGCCGGCCCCGCCGCCATGACTCCGGCGCATGCCAGAGCGCCGGCGGCTGCGGTCGTCATGAGGAAATTTCTCATAATCCCCGTTGCGGGACGTTCTGCTGAAATTGCCCATAATTCCTGTTGCGGTTTTGCGGCGGCAAAAGGCTTGATTTTCCGATTTTCAGGGACGGAATTATCTGATTGGCGAATGTGTGGCGCCGCTGCAACAGGTCACGCCCGCCGGTGGGGAGTCCGCGCCGGCGTCCCCGGGCCGGAGGAAGGACCGTCCGCAAGGCCCTCTCCCTGCCTCTCCCGCAAGCGGAATATGAACAATTTCGGATAAGTTTGATTTTTATTCGTGTTTTGATCTTGACATCTGGCGGATTGTGGTATGATGGTCCCCAGGGAAGCGGACTCCGGAGCCGCGTCCCCGGGTGCCGCGCGGCCGGGCGGCGCCAGTTTCTGAAAACCCGTGAGAAGCCGACGGGAGACGTGCGTCCTCCGCCTCGCGCGCGCAATCAGGCGCGCGAACCGCGCCGGCGCCGACACGCGCCCGCGCGGGATACGCGCGAAACAGGGACCCGCTCCCCGTCGGAGAGGAGAGACGATGACCGCAACCGACCCCCGCCCCGCACTGGCGGCGATGCTGCCGGAGCGCCTCGCACCCGCAGCCCAAGCCCGCGCCGCGCCGGCCCGCAGAGGCGGAGACGACAGCGGACCATGACATTCCATGACATTTCCGCAGGACTCCATGACGAAACATGACATTCCATGACATCCACGGTGGGGAGGCCGGTCCCGCCGCCTCGCGCGGGCGGGCGCGCACGCACGGGCAGGCGCGCATTATGCGCGGGCGGGCGGCGCTCCTCCGGCAACGGGGGCGTCCGGGACCATGGCTCGGCCAAGGAGGCTGCGATGCCTTGCGAACGACCGGGGCGGAGACCGGCCGCATGACGAAACATGACATTCCATGACATTTCCGGGGGGTCCCGCCGGCCGCCGGCTCCGGCTCGCGAAGGGTGGTATAAGGCGCGGCGCGCGACAGCGGCCGGCACGACGTCGCGGGCGACGCTGTCGGGGCCGGGACCGTCGGCAGGGCGGCGCCCGCCGGCGTTTGACTTCTCCCCGCGCCGGCTCGACACTCGCCGGGATCCTGCCCCGGAAAGCCCAGGGAGGCGCCGATGCGCACGGCTTTCGGAATCCGGCCGACGCGCCGCCGCTTCCTCGCAGGCGCGGGCGCGGCGGCGGCGGGCCTCTCCTTCCTGCCGGGAGCGGCGCCCGCCGGCGAGGAGCCCAGGCTCAATTTCTACAACTGGGACACCTATACCGGCGCGACCACGCTTGCGGATTTCAGGGCGCTGACCGGCATCGCGGTCCGGATGGACCTCTATGCGGACAATGACGAGCTGTTCGCAACGCTGAAGGACGGCAATCCCGGCTACGACGTGGTCGTGCCGACCAACGATTTCGTCGAGCGCATGATCGCCGCCGGCATGCTCATGCCGCTCGACCATGCGGCGATTCCCAACATGGCGAATATCGAGCCGGCCTTCCGGGACGCCGCCTTCGACCCCGGCCGGCGCCACTCCATCCCCTATATGTGGGGCACGATGGGGATCGGCTACCGCAAGTCCCGCTGCGACGGCGTGCCCGACAGCTGGCGCTGGCTCTACGACTCCGACCGCTACAGCGGGCGCTGCGCGCTGCTGAGCGAGGCGGGCACAGTGCTGGGCGCGGCCTTCAAATATATGGGCCATCCGCTCAACACGGCCGATCCGGAGATCGTCGGGGCGGCCGAAAAGCTGATCGTCGCGCAGAAGCCGCATCTCAGGCTGTTCGCGCCGGACAACGGGCAGGACCTGCTGCTCTCCGGCGAGGTGGACATCGCGATGGAATGGAACGGCGACATGCTGCAGGCGATGGCGGAGGACGACGACCTCTCCTATGTCGTGCCGCGCGAGGGGTCGATCCTGTGGCAGGATACGCTCGCCATCCCGCGGGGCGCGCCGCATCCCGAAAACGCGCACGCCTTCATCAATTTCATCCTGGAGGCCGAGGCGGGCGCGGCCATTGCGGAGGCGATCCGCTACGCCACGCCCAATGCCGCCGCCAAGGCGCTGCTGCCGGCGGACTACACGGGCAATCCGGGCATCTTCCCGACGGAAGAGACGCTGGCGGCCTGCGAGCCGGCGCTCTACCGGGGCGAGGAGACCGCCCGGCTCTACGAAGCGGCCTGGACCCGGATCCGGGCGGCCTGACGGCATGGGCCGGTGCAGAACGGCCCGACCTTGAAGCGGGGTCCTCGCATGACCGGTACCGGAAATCCGAAACGCAAGCTGATCGAAGGCCGCCCGGCCCTGATCGTCATAGACATCCAGCAATCCGCCTTCGTGGAGAAGGAGGTCCGTTCGATCCCCCACATGCCGGACTATGCCGGGCGGGTCGCCCGGGCGCGCTTCGCCATCGACCGGGCGCGCGAGGCGGGAATCCCGGTCGTCTTCATCCAGGAAATCCACCGGGCCGACCTGGTGGATTTCGGCCGGGAACTCGACGGCAGCGAGGACGTCCACTGCCTCGACGACAACCCGGAAACGGCGCTCGCGAAGGAGGTGATCGACTTCCGCGACGGGGACTACCTCGTCCAGAAACGCCGCTACTCGGCCTTCTACGGCACCGATCTGGAAATCCTGCTGCGGGGGCTCGGGGCCGATACGCTGCTGCTGACGGGCGGGCTGACCGATGTCTGCGTCCACTACACCTTCGTCGACGGCCACCAGGGCGACTATTTCTGCCGCGTGATCGAGGATTGCGTCGCCGGGTCCAGCCCGGAGGCGCATGAGGCCGCGTTGCGGGCGATGGAATATCTGCAGACCGGCGCCCGGCGGTCCCTGGACGAAGTGCTGGCGGCGATGGACAGCTACGGCAGGATGAGGGTCGCCTGAGCGATCCGGCCTGCCCGGGAAACGGAGGGAGGGCGCTCATGGTCGCGGCGATGCTCCTGGCGGCGGTGACGCTGCTCTATGCGGGCTACAACCTGCTGATCAAGCTGTCGGGAGCCCATGTCCCGGCGTCGGCCACCACGACGGTGCTGGCGACCGTCTGCCTGCAGGTCGCGGCGCTTTCGACCTCGGTGCTGTTCCTGGGCTTCCTGGCGGCGCAGGGGGGCCATGTCTTCGCGCTCGCGCCGAGGGCGTATTTGTGGGCCGTGCTGGCCGGCCTGTGCATCGGCGCCGCGGAGATCGGGTATTTCTACCTCTTCGGCGGGACCGGCCTGGACAGGCCCATGCGGGCCGGGGTGGCGATTCCGGTGATCGTCGCAGGCACCGTCGTCATCGCGGCGGTCGCCTCGGCGGTCGTCTTCGGCGAAAGCTTCGGCTGGCGGCAATTCGCCGGAACCGCGATGGTCGCGGCCGGGATCGTCCTGATCTTCCTCGAACCCGGTTCCGCCCGCTAGAGTCCGGCGCCATGCTTGTCGAACTGTCGCCGGAGCGCCACGGCATCGCCTTCGATATCGCCTATGCGCGGGCGGACAATGTCGCGGGCAAGCCGATCTATTCCCGCCCGGCCGCGTGGCTGGTGCCGGAGGCGGAGGCGGCGCTGGTCCAGGCGGCGGAGCTCGCGCAGGCGCAGGGGCTCGGCCTGCTGCTGTTCGACGCCTTCCGGCCGCTGGAGGCGCAATGGGCGCTCTGGCGCGCCGTCCCGGACCCGGCCTACATCAGCGACCCGCGCCGGGGCGGCATCCACACGCGCGGCGTCGCCGTCGATCTGACGCTCACCGGGCCGGACGACAAGCCGCTCGACATGGGCACGGGCTTCGACGACCTCACGCCCGCCTCGCATCACGGGTCTGCGGCGGTTTCCCCGGAAGCGCAGCGCAACCGCGCCCTGCTGCTCGGCCTGATGAGCGCGGCGGGCTGGGACTTCTACATGCGCGAATGGTGGCACTACCAGCTGTTCCGCCCACGCCGCTACCCCGCCCTGACGGACCGCGAGGCCGGCACGGCGATGATGCCCCGGCCTCATGTCCCGTGAACCGGAGCTGCGGTAGAGTGGATGCCGGTCGAAGTCCGCCGGCAGGAAGGAGAAGCCCCCGATGAGCGCCTATATCGTCGTCCGCATGAAGGTGACCGATCCCGAGCAGTACAAGCGCTATGCCGCCCGCACGCCCGATTGCGTCGCCTCCTTCGGCGGACGCTTCATCGCACGCGGCGGCGAAACGGTGACGCTCGAGGGCCCCGAGTTCAGCGACCGCATGGTCATCATCGAGTTTCCCTCGCTCGAACGGGCGAAGGAATTCTACAACTCGCCGGAATATACCGAGATCAGGGCGCTCAGGGCGCATGCCGGCGTCGGCGAGTTCATCGCTGTGGACGGGGCGGACTGACGCCCGGCGGGCGGACTGACGCCCCGCCGCCGAGTCGCGGTAATATGGGTCGGCCCGCCGGACGGAGGGAGAGGCTGCCATGACCGATTTCCCGAAGCCGTCGCTGCAGGACTGGGAGGCGCTGGCGCAGAAGGACCTGCGCGGCCGCGCGCCGGACGAGCTGGTGCGCGAGACGCCCGAGGGCATACCCGTCAAGCCGCTCTATACGGCCGCCGACCTGGAGGAGATGGAGCATCTGGGCTCGCTGCCCGGATTCGCGCCCTTCCTGCGCGGGCCGCGCGCCACCATGTACACCAACCGGCCCTGGACGATCCGGCAATATGCCGGCTTCTCGACGGCGGAGGAGTCCAACGCCTTCTACCGCGCCAACCTCGCCGCCGGGCAGAAGGGCCTCTCGGTCGCCTTCGACCTCGCCACCCACCGCGGCTATGACAGCGACCATCCCCGCGTGGCCGGCGATGTCGGCAAGGCGGGTGTGGCCATCGATTCCGTCGAGGACATGAAGCTGCTCTTCGACGGCATCCCGCTGGACGAGATGAGCGTGTCGATGACCATGAACGGCGCGGTGCTGCCGGTGCTGGCGGGCTACATCGTCGCCGGCGAGGAACAGGGCGTGGCGCAGGCGGACCTCTCCGGCACGATCCAGAACGACATCCTCAAGGAGTTCATGGTCCGCAACACCTATATCTACCCGCCCGAGCCCTCCATGCGCATCGTCGCCGACATCATCGCGCACACGGCCCGGCACATGCCGCGCTTCAACTCGATCTCGATCAGCGGCTACCACATGCAGGAGGCCGGCGCGACCTGCACCCAGGAGCTGGCCTTCACGCTCGCGGACGGCCTCGACTATGTCCGCGCCGCGCTCTCGCGGGGACTCGACATCGACGCCTTCGCGCCCCGGCTCTCCTTCTTCTTCTGCATCGGCATGGACTTCTTCATGGAGGTGGCGAAGCTGCGCGCGGCGCGGCTGCTGTGGGCCGAGCTGATGGCGCAGTTCGAGCCGAAGAACCCGATGTCGATGGCGCTGCGCACCCACTGCCAGACCTCGGGCGTGAGCCTCGCCGAGAAGGACCCCTACAACAATGTCGTCCGCACCACGATAGAGGCGCTGGCGGCGACGCTCGGCGGCACCCAGTCGCTGCACACCAACGCGCTGGACGAGGCCATTGCGCTGCCGACGCCCTTCTCCGCCCGGATCGCGCGCAACACCCAGCTCATCCTGGCCGAGGAGGCCGGCATCGCCCGCACCGTCGATCCGCTCGGCGGCAGCTACTATGTGGAGAGCCTGACGCGCTCGCTGGCGGCGGAGGCGATGAAGCTGATCGGCGAGGTCGAGGAACTGGGCGGCATGACGCGCGCGGTCGAGGCCGGCATGCCGAAACTGCGCATCGAGGAGGCCGCGGCCCGGCGCCAGGCGCGCATCGACCGCGGCGAGGAGGTGGTCGTCGGCGTCAACAAATACCGGCCGACGGAAGAGAGCGAGGTCGAAATCCTCGACATCGACAATGCCAAGGTCCGCGAGATGCAGACGATGCGGCTGTCGGATATTCGCGCCTCGCGCGACGAGGCGGCCTGCCGGGCGGCGCTCGGCGCCATCACCGCGGCGGCGGGGTCCGGCGAGGGCAACCTGCTCGCGCTCACCGTCGAGGCGGTGCGGGCGCGGGCGACGGTGGGCGAGGTCTCCGATGCGATGGAGGCCGTCTGGGGCCGGCACCGGGCGGCGATCCGGTCCGTCTCGGGCGTGTATGCCTCGGCCTATGAGGGCGATGCCGGCTTCGAGAAGATCCGTGCGGACATCGCCCGCTTCGCCGAGGCGGAGGGCCGGCGGCCGCGCATGCTGGTGTGCAAGATGGGGCAGGACGGGCATGACCGGGGCGCCAAGGTGATCGCCACCGCGTTTGCCGATATCGGCTTCGACGTGGATGTGGGCGCGCTGTTCCAGACCCCGACCGAAGCGGCCCGGCAGGCGGTCGAGAACGACGTGCATGTCGTCGGCATCTCGACCCAGGCTGCCGGCCACCGCACGCTGGTGCCCGAGCTGATCGAGGCGCTGAAGGCGGAGGGCGGCGGCGACATCCTCGTCGTCTGCGGCGGCGTGATCCCGACGCGCGACTATGCGTTCCTGAAACAGGCCGGCGTGTCCGCGGTCTACGGGCCCGGCACCAATATCCCGGCCGCCGCCGCCGAAATCCTGGGCCTTGTGCGCGGCGCGGCCCTCGCGGCCTGAGCGCCCGGAACGCATGGAGGAGACCGACCCTTCCCGCCTCGCGGCGGCGGTGCTCACGGGTGAACGCCGGGCGCTGGCGCGCGCGATCACGCTGATCGAGTCCTCGCGCCCCGACCACCGGGACCGGGCCGATGCGCTTCTGGAGGCGCTGCTACCGGAGGCCGGCCGGTCGGTGAGGCTCGGCGTCAGCGGTTCGCCGGGGGTCGGGAAATCGACCTTCATCGAGGCGTTCGGCCGGCACCTCATCGAGGCGGGCCACCGGGTCGCCGTGCTTGCGGTCGATCCGAGTTCGAAGCGCTCGGGCGGCTCCATTCTGGGCGACAAGACGCGCATGGAAGCGCTCGCGCGGGACGGCGCCGCCTTCATCCGCCCCTCGCCCGCCGGGACGACGCTCGGCGGCGTCGCGCGGCGCACGCGCGAGGCGATGCTCGCCTGCGAGGCCGCCGGCTTCGACGTGGTGCTGGTCGAGACGGTCGGGGTCGGCCAGTCGGAAACAGCCGTCGCCGACATGGTGGACATGTTCCTGCTCATGCTGCTGCCGGCCGGCGGCGACGAACTCCAGGGCATCAAGCGGGGCATCATCGAGCTTGCCGACCTGGTGCTCGTCAACAAGGCCGACGGCGAGCTGGAGAGCCAGGCGCGGCGCACGGCGGCCGATTACGAGGCGGCAATCCACCTGCTGCGTTCGTCCGCACCCGGCTGGACGGTCCGGGTGCAGACCTGCTCGGCGCTTACCGGAGCCGGCATCCCGGAAGCTTGGGAGGCGGTCGGCGCGTTCCGCGAGGCGCTGGGCGCCGGGCTGAGGGAACGACGGGCCCGGCAGGCGACCGCCTGGATGTGGAACGAGGTCTCCGAGGGCGCGCTGGATGCGGTCCGGCGCGACCGCGCGCTCCGCGCGCTGGCCGGCAGGCTGGAAGGCGAGGTGGCGGCGGGCCGCGCGGCGCCGGCCGCGGCCGCCCGGCGGCTTCTCTCCCGCTTCCTTGCCGGATCGTAAGGCGCCGGCAAGGTTCCGGTAAGGCCCGGTTCTTATCTTCTGCTGAGCGCGGCTTGCGCCGCACCGTCAGCAGAAGGGAAGACTTCATGCAAACCAGACTGTTTGTGAGCCGGCCCGCCCGGCGCACGGTCGCCGCGATCCTGCTCGGGAGCGCGCTTGCGGCCGGCGGCGCGTACCATGTGGGCGCGCTCCAGGCCTCCGGGGCACCCGACGCCGCAGCGGCCGCGCTGCCGAGCCTGGCAGGCACCATCGAGCGGGTGACGCCCGCCGTGGTGAACATCCGCGTCGAGAAGAGCCTCAAGGCGGAGATGCCCGCCGGTCCGCAGGAGTTCATGCGCCGCTTCTTCGGCGACCGTGCGCCCTGGCCCGAGAAATGGCGCGACTGGCAGCCGGCGACGGGCGTCGGCTCCGGCTTCGTCATCTCGGCGGACGGCCATATCGTCACCAACCACCATGTCGTGGCGGGCGCGAAGGAGATCGCCGTCACCTTCCACGACAAGCGGAAACTGCCGGCCCGCCTCGTCGGCGCCGACCCGAAGACGGACCTCGCCCTCCTCAAGGTGGAGGCGGAGGAAGCACTGCCGCACGTCGCGTTCGGCGACTCCCGGCAGGTGCGGGTCGGTGACTGGGTGGTGGCGGTCGGCAACCCCTTCGGTCTCGGCCATTCCGCCACGGCCGGCATCGTCTCCGCGCGCGGGCGCCAGATCGGCGCGGGCCCCTATGACGACTTCCTCCAGATTTCCGCCCCGATCAACCGCGGCAATTCCGGCGGCCCGGCCTTCAACCTCCAGGGCGAGGTCATCGGCGTGAACACGGCGATCTTCTCGCCCAACGGCGGCAATGTCGGCATCGGTTTCGCCGTGCCCTCGGCTCTCGCGAACGACATCGTGGCGGAGTTGAAGGCAAACGGCGCGGTCGAGCGCGGGCAGCTCGGCGTCCGCATCCAGCATGTCGGCGAAGACCTTGCGGAAAGCCTCGGCCTCGAACAGCCCGAAGGCGCGCTTGTGGCCTCGGTCGATCCTTCCGGACCGGCGGCCGCAGCGGGCCTGAAGGCGGGCGACGTAATCCTGGGGGTGGACGGCGAGCGCGTGGTCGAAATGCGGCGCCTGCCTCGCATGATCGCCGAGCGGGACCCCGGCCGGACGGTGAGGCTGAAGCTCTGGCGGAACGGCGCGGAGGCGAGCGTGGAGGCGGTGCTTGCCGCCATGCCGGCCGGCAACGAAGTCGCGAAAGCCGGTGTGCCCGAAGGCGGCTTTGCGGGGCTCGATCTCGGCGTGGCGGACGGCAAGGTCGTGGTTGCCGATGTGATGCCCGGCAGCCCGGCTGCCCGCAAGGGCGTGCGCGAAGGCGATGTGCTCCTTTCGGTGGACCGCCGGGCTGTCGAGACGCCCGGCGATGTGGAAGGGATCGTCGCCGAGCTCAGGACGGCCGGCCGCAAGGCCGTGCTCATGCTCCTCAGGCGGGAGAACAGGGACCGGTTCGTGGCATTGCCGCTGGACACGGCCTGATTCCTCGCCTCCGGACGCCCGCCGGTTCCTCCTCCCGCCGGCGGGCGTCCGGCCTTTTCCCGGCCCGGCTCAATGCCGGGCCATGCTAGGATGCCCCCGTCATGCTCAAGATTCTCATTATTGAAGATGACTGCGAGACGGCGGCCTACACGGCCAAGGGCCTGCGCGAGGACGGGCATCGGGTCGAGATCGCCGCTGACGGCCCGGAAGGACTCGAAACGGCACGCGGCGGCGGCTTCGACGTGCTGGTGGTGGACCGTATGCTGCCGGAGTTGGACGGACTCAGCCTGGTGCGGGCGTTGCGCGCCGAGGGCGACCGCACGCCAGTCCTTTTCCTCACCGCGCTCAGCAGTGTCGGCGACCGCGTGAAGGGGCTGAACTCCGGGGGGGACGACTACCTCGTCAAGCCCTTCGCCTTTGCGGAACTGCGCGCGCGCATCGAAGCGCTCGCCCGGCGGCGGTCCCCGGCGGCGGCAGCGGAAACCGATTTCGCCATAGGCGATCTCGAGATCCGCCGCGTGGAGCGCCGTGTGTACCGGGCGGGGAAGCCGGTGGCCCTCAAGCCCAGAGAGTTCCGGTTGCTGGAGGTGCTGGCCGAACATGCCGGGCGGGTGGTCACGAGGACCATGCTGCTGGAGCAGGTCTGGGACTTCAGTTTCGACCCGGGCACCAATGTGATCGACGCGCAGATTTCGCGGCTGCGCGCCAAGATCGACAGGGACTTCGACGCTCCGCTGCTGCATACCGTCAGGGGCGTCGGATACCGCCTTGCGGCCGATTGAGCTTCTGCGCACGTCGGCCTTCCGGCTGACCCTGGTTTATCTGGCCGTGTTGGGGGTCTTCGGCTTCGCCGGCTTCCGCTTTCTCTACAGCGCGTCCTTGGAAGCGCTGCAGGAGGAGAGCCGGCAGATCGTTCGGGCGGAACTGGAGGGGCTGGCGGAGCATTACCGGGCGTTCGGGCCTCTGCGGCTCAGCGCCGTCATAGAGGGGCGAAGCAGGCGCGAGGGCCAATCACTATACCTGCTGGCGGACCGGCGGGGCCGCAAGGTCGCCGGCAATCTCGCCTCATGGCCCGAAACGGCGCAGGAGCCCGGCCGGTGGCACGATTTCCACTATCGCCGCGCGCACGGCGGCGAGCCCGCCCACCGGCACACCGCCCGCGCTTATGTCGCCAACCTTGCCGGCGGCTTCAGGCTTCTGGTCGCTCACGATATCGACGAGGAGGTCGCGCTCAGCCGCCGGATCGTCGTTTTCGGCGCTGCGGCCGGGGGGCTGATCCTGCTGGCGGGGCTGGCGGCGGGCATTCTGGTTTCCCGCGACCTGCGCCGGCGGGCAGAGGCGGTGGATGAGACCGGCCGCCGCATCATGGAGGACGGGGACCTGTCCCGCCGGGTGCCGGTGACAGGGCGCGGCGACGAATTCGACGACCTGGCAACGAGCGTCAACCGGATGCTGGCGCGCATCGAGCTGCTGATGAACGAGTTGCGCGAGGTGACAGACAATGTCGCCCACGACCTCCGCCGGCCCCTGGCCCGGCTCCATGCGCGGCTGGAGGATGTGCTGCGGGGGCCGGTGGATGCCGGCAGCTACCGGGATGCGCTGGTCCGCACCGGCCAGGAAGTCACGGAGCTGATAGACACGTTCAACATGCTGCTGGCGATCGCGCGGGCGGAGTCCGGTCCGACGCCGCCCGTTCCGGTCGATGTTGCCGGGCTCGCGGAAGACTTGGTCGAGCTCCATGCACCCTCGGCGGAAGAGCGGGGTATTGCGCTCGAATTCGCAAAGGAAGGGCCGGCCCCGGAAGTCCGGGGGCAGCCGGAATTGCTGGCCCAGGCGCTCTCCAACCTCATCGACAACGCAGTCAAATACACGCCGGAAGGCGGCCGGGTCGCCGTCATCGTCGGCCCATCGGGCGTGGCGGTGGCCGACAGCGGCCCCGGCATCGCGCCGGAAGACCGGGAGCGCGTGCTCGAACGCTTCGTGCGCCTCGACCCGAGCCGCCACCTGCCCGGCAACGGCCTCGGCCTGGCGCTGGCCACTGCCGCCGCCCGGCGCCACAACGCCCGCCTAGTGCTTTCCGACGCGGCGCCGGACGACCGCCCGCCCGGGCTCAGGGTGAGTCTGGAGTTCAGCCCTTCCTGATCCGGCCGCCGGGGGTTCCGTTCTTCTGCGGAACCGTCTATTGTGTACATACCGATGAACATTGCGGCGGAGACAATGGCGGACCGGCATTCGATTGCGGAAGCGCGGCGCAACCTGCCGTCCTTGGTGCGCGATGCGGAGAGCGGAAAGGCCGTGGAGCTTACCCGGCGGGGCGAGCCGGTGGCCGTTCTGGTGGGCCGCCGGGAATTCGAGCGGCTCTCCTCGGGCCGGCAGGGCTTCGCGAACGCCTGCCGCGAATTCGCAAGCGCAGTCCGGCTTGAGGAACTTGCCCTCGACCCCGGCGAGCTGTTCGGCGATCTGCGCGAGAGAACGCCGGGCCGCGACGTGCGCCTGTAGCCGTGAAATATCTCCTGGACACCAATGTTGCGGGATATTCCTAATCGTATATAAAACGCTGATATTACGGATTTTTCCAGCCCTCCTGAAAATCAAACCTCTTTCCAGATAGCGGTCCGAGACCGGACCGATCCGAAATGGGGCGTTGCCGGCTCGCGCATGCCGGTAAACGGTCCGTCGCCCGTCGCGCGCGTGAAACGCCGTCGAGTTGTTCGGCGAGCGGACGGGCAAGCGGCGGTCGGCCGTACATCCGCGGACACCGGTCCGAATGCGCCGGGCGGCAATCGTGTGGCGGCCGTGAACTTCGGGGGTGCGCGCATCCGGCGTGTCCGCGGGCTGGCGCGCATGTCCGGGGCGATGGAAATCCCCTGACTGATTCCTTTGCAAGACAGGGGGCGGCCTCCAGAGTGGCGCCGGTTGCCGGTTCGCTGCGGGCGGCGCCGGAAAGGACCGGGACCTGGAGGAGAGCGGGATGGGCGCGATCGAACCGGAATTCTATGCTCGTGTAGGTGACGGTCACAAAAGGCGCTTATTTGCTGGCGTTGCGCTTTTTTGTTGAGCGCGCCGAGGATTGTGATGGTGGCGCCGCGGCATTTGCGACGGGGGCCAGGGACGTAAGGAGGGCGTAGCCCGACTGGAGTCGCCGGCCCCCGTTGCGTTGAGATTTTCGCCTGCCTGAGGGAGGGGATGTGCTGGCGACCGCAGCGAGGGTCGCCGGGCTGCGCGAGGGGGTAGACTGGGGCTGCTGAGAACGATGCGGCGCCGGCCCCGTCTGCTTGGTGGCAACGACCGGCGCCCCCCCGAGCCCCCAAAAATTGCACCCGGCCCGATCATCAAACGCTCCAGACCCGCCCGGGGCAGCGGAAACCACCAGACAACTATCGTCAGCGCTTCCCCAAGCGACCAAAAAGAACCCAAAAAAATCAGCTCGCCGATCAGGGATACAACCCCTGTTCCATAGTGAAGTGCAACACATGATGGGCTGTGGCCATGTGTTTTTAGACGCATGATGTTGCGGAGCGGTAGTGGCGAGAGTTCCTGTACAAGATGAAGGGGGCTTGTTCATGTCCAAAGGCTACCGTCACCTGCGAAGAGCGATGCCAGATTGAGGCAGAAAAGCGGTCTTTCACAAGGTACGATTGCTCGGCAGCCGGGCCGTGACCGAATTTTCCGGGAGATCAAGCGCAACACCGGGGGACGGGGTTACCGTCACAAGCAGGCGCAAAGGATGGCAGAAACGCAGGGCAGCCTCGTCTGTTTCCTGGCGGTTGACGCCTCGGGTTGAAGCTCAGGAAAAGCTGCGGGAGGGTTCCGAGCAGCGGCCGTTTTCGACTGGAGGGCCGTGAACGGATCCATGATCGCCGAAGACCGGAGAGCCGGGGGCGTCTTGTGGAAGAAGCTTCGGCGGCGCGGCAAGAAGCCGAACTGGAAGGGCGGATGCCATTCCGGCCGGGTGGACAGAAAGACACGGTCGGTTCGGTCATGATCCGCCTGCTCGGCTCTGGTGCGCTATTGGTCCACACAATCACAACGGCAAGGAGTTCGCAGACCACAGCCGTGTCGCACTTGACGCAGATTTCTTCTTCGCCTTTCCATTCCCGGGAGCGCGGCTTGAATGAGCACACCAACGGCCTGGTGCGGGAGTACTTCCCGAAGGGCACGGACTTTCGCGCGACATGCAACGAAGATGTTCAGAAGGTACAGGATCGGCTCAACACTCGGAAAGTCCCGGGATCGCCGACGGAGGTAATCTTGAAGTGAAACCGCCCTGACCATCTGCGTTCCGAAGCCGCAACGTGCAGCAGGGTCCATGCCGCGCGACGGCGAAACAGTGGCTTGAAGCCGACAAAGGCGTTGCATAAGCTCGATGTTGAAGGAACTGAAGCTGTTCCCGGGCGGAATCGAGAGGGACAGAGGGGGAAAATTTGTGTAACATCTGGACCTCATCTCCGTTCGGGCTACGCCCCTCACTGCGATGAGGGCCGGATGTTGCACTTCAGACTGGAAGTGGGGCAACAAAAAATTCAGGCTCATCCCGATTACGACAATGCGGCCGAAGGATGCCGCTGAAGGCCGGCGTAGCGCTGTGGAGAGAACGGGACTAGGGTTGGCCATTCGCTTCGATGGATGAGGCTGGCAATGTCCGACGAGGCCCCTGCCCATGTGAAATGCTGTCTCGACGATCTCGCAGCCCGGTTGTGGGCGAACAAGGCTGCCGTGATGGTCGGCGCGGGGTTCAGCCTGAATGCGAGTTCGGAATTCCCGATCTGGCAGAAGCTGGGGGACCGGTTCTACGAAAGAATTCACGGATGTTCTCCGGGAGATGACGCCAGGTATCTGGACATTCTCAAATTGGCCGGGCAGGTCCAGGCCATGTTCGGGCGACCTGCCCTGGACGACCTGCTCCGTCAGGCCATCCCCGACCGGCATCCGCCATCGCTGTTACATAGCCGGTTGCTGGGCTTGCCCTGGAAGGATGTGTTCACGACGAACTACGACACGCTCCTGGAGCGGGCGTTGCCGGCCGTACCGCTCAAGCATTACACCGTCGTCACCACGGAGAAGGAAATCCCGGATGCGGAGGGGGCGAGGATCGTCAAGCTGCACGGCAGCTTCCCGGAGGGGCCGTTCATCATCACCGAGGAGGACTATCGCCGATATCCTCTCGACCACGATCCGTTTGTAAACACGGTTCGCCAGGCCCTGCTTGAGAACAAGCTATGCCTAGTCGGCTTTTCGGCGGACGACCCGAACTTCCTGCAATGGCTCGGCTGGATGCGCGACCATATCGGGAGGAAGGACGCGCTCGGGATTTATCTTGTCGCACTCGGTCGCCTTGGTGAGGCAGACAACCAGCTGCTCTGCGACCGGGGCATTGTCCCGATCGACCTGTCGTGGATCGCGCCGGGCCACGAAAAACGCGAAGAAGAAGCGTTGAACTGGCTCCTGAAGGAACTTGAGGAGCGCAAGCCGCGGGTCTCGGAATGGCCAAGGGTGTCGCCGGAAGAGCAGCCTTGGTTACGGCAGAGCGATCCCCACAGGTACGGCGAAGTCGTGGAGGAATGGCGCCGACAACGCCTCGACTACCCGGGCTGGGTGGTGGCGCCGGCAGAAGGGCGACTGCAACTTTGGCTCCACACCGAAAACTGGCTGTCGCATCTGTCCGGATTGTCGGGAGCGGAACGACAAGCGCTGGAGCCGGGCCTAGACCTGGACCTGGCGTTCGAGCTGGCGTGGCGCCTAGACCGGTGCCTTATGCCGCTCAGGGTGCCGACGGTGGGCGACCTGTCGTCGTTTCTGGAAGAGGTTGAGCACAAATACGGCAACGCTTCGGCGGAGTTTCTGGAAGAGGTTGGCAGGGAGACAACCTGTGTAGTCGCCGCCGTCTTCGAAGTCCGGCTATGGCTGATGCGGCACTATCGTGAGCAGGGCCTGCATGACGAATGGGAGGCGGTAAGGAGGAGGCTCGAGGCAAGCCTCAACCTCAACGCCATAACGCTCGAATACAGGGCCCGGTTCCGGCTTGAGACAGCGTTGCAGGCGCTGTTCCGTTTCGACCCGGAGGAAGCCAGGCAGCTGCTGGCCGACGAGTGGCCAGACAACGATGCCACGCCCTTCCTGGACGCAAACCGCACCGTCCTGCTGGCAGAGTTGCAGGGGGATAAGGACGCCCGCCCGGCTCTTGAATCGAGCCTTGCGACCATCCGTCGACAGCAGCGCCAGAACCGGGGCGCCGACGACTACACGCTCGTCTCGCAGGAGTCAGTGGTAATGCTTCATTACCAGATGCTCGACTCCGGCCTGCTGACGGTGGAAGAGGATTCGGAGCAACCCAGCGGCATCGACCTGCGGGACCTGACGGAGCGGCAGAACGAGCTGGTCCGATACAACTGCGCGCCGCATCGCGAGGTGGAATTGTTGTCCGCGCATGTCCGGTCTGCTCCGCCGACTCCTCCTTGGAGCACGAGGGTAGAGACCCCTGATTTCGATACCGGCCTTGTATTCAGAAACTACCGCTTCGGCCCCGATGAAGAGGCGCTTTCGGCCTACAGGCTGCTGCGGATGTACGAAGACCTCGGCATGCCCTACCGCATTGGATACACAACGTTCGTTGGCAGGTGGCTCGAGGGCGCAGTGCGTCGCATGGGCATGCAGTCGCCGCACTGGGCATTGGTGGCCATCGCCCGCCTGGGCAGCGAGAGAGCCGCAGACAGCCTGTTCGACCGTGAGTATCTCGCTGGCCTGACGCAAACCGAAGTCGATAGGCATTGCGACGCTTACCTAAAGGCGCTGGACCGCATAGTGTCCATGTTCGAAGGAACGGCTCCGTCCGGCGACGGAATTCTCGAGCCGCTCGCGCGTACGCTCCCGGAGGTGTTTTCGCGCCTCTGCTGCAAGTGCTCACCAGAATACCGAGAGTGCCTGGTGGAAATGCTCGGTCGGATCTACGGCCTGCCGCTCAGATGGAGGCTGGTGTTCAACATCCCCCGGTTTGTTCATCGTCTTCTCGAAAGCATGTCGGCAGTGGAGCTGGCGCGGGCAGCGCCGACGTTGATCGGGCTCCCGCAGCCGTTACCGATGGGGCCTGGCGGAGGGATTCCGGTTGGGGAACACGTTCACCCGGTATTGTTGGTGAATCTGCCTGAACCGGTTCGGCCAGGAGCACTCGGCATACAGCCCGGCAAGGTCGACGAATTGCTAGATCGGATGTCGTGCAGCACCTCCAAGGCCGAGCGGGACTGGGCGGCAGCGCCGCTTGTCTGGCTGCACGAGAAAGACCAGCTGGACGAAGAACAGTCCAAACGCCTCGGGAACTTGGTGTGGGACGGCGTGGAAGCGCCGGAAGTGCCGGTGGTGCCTGGATACCCCGACTTCATGTGTCTGAGATTGCCTCACCCCGCCGACATCGACCCTGAGCCGCTCGTGAAGCAGCGCTTGAGGTCGAAAATTCCACATTGGGGACGCACCGTCCCGGACAACTCCATGAACGAGCTACGCAACTCGGCGTTTTGGGTCAAATGGACCCGTCCGGAGGCGAAGGAGCTGCTTGCGGAAGCCTCGAACTGGTGGCGGAGCAACAAGCACGGGACGCATGACTCCCAGCCGGATCCGTTTGTCGGTTCAGTTGCTGAACACACTCATAAGGTAATTTCTGGAGGCGTTGACGCCCTTTCAGCCGTATTTGCCCGCGTCCCCGCAGCAGTCGACAACGACAATCTGGCAGATGCGCTACGGACGTTCCTTGCGGACCTAGAGGGAGACGGCATCCCTGCATTGAGGCTCGAAGCGGCGGCCTTGAAGGTCGTGCCCGAAATGCTGGAACGGGTGATCGGGCGAGTGAAGGCCGCGTTGTCTGACACCGAGCGCGGCGTGATAGTCGATGCGCTGTCTGCGACGGAACTTCTGGCGGCGCATACGCTGCCGGAGGACAGGCGCGAGACATTTTCCGCAGTGGAGACGACGCTTGCCGATGGTATCTGGTGGCGCCACCGTCCAGCGCTTGCCGCGAGGCTGCGCTATACGGGGAGCCTGGTCAGGAGGCTGCCCTGGTTCCTGCCCAGGGAGAGAGAATGCGGTCTGCTGGCAGGCCTCGGTCATATCTCCGAAGAAACCGATCAGAACCGCGTCAGGGGTAACGATGGGGACGAACTGATCCCGACCCGGGCCTCGGCCGCGGCCCTGGCATCGGCGTTGGCTGAGCGCTACAGCGCGTTGGGGAAGGAGGAGCCGGGATCGATCAGGCGCTGGCGGGCGATCTGTAGCGACTCCAGTGAATTCGTAGAGGTCCGCAATGCGTGGACAGCGCTCTAACGGCCGCCCCCAGACCGGCGCGATTCGCAGACGCATGCGCTCACGCAGGGTCTTTTCTTCTCCCGGGATCTACGGGATCCCGGGGGGAGACGGCCGGTGCACCGGGAGCTTCATACCCGCGGGATCATGCGACCAGTGGAGGTCAGGGGCCATCGCAGCGCCTCCGGGCTGTCAGGAAGCCGCCAGGTGCCGATAGACGCCCGAGCGCCGGTCTATGTCGTCCTCGATGGCCTGCATCATCGCATCGGATGTTGCCTCGCGCCGCGCCGTCGATGCCCGGCTCGTCTCCTCTTTCGGCTCCGCTTCGGCGGGCGCCTCCGGCCGGTTCCTGTCGATGTCCGTCATTTCGTGGCCTCTCTCTCGAGCAGCTTTGGCGCGGCACGCCCCATCCCCTTCAGGGCGTGGAGGCTACAGCGGGGGAAAGACGAATTGGTTGAGGTAGCGCACAAGAGACGGCGCTGGTAGTGGTGAGTCCGGGCATGTCGGGCCAGATCCTCGACCGTGACCCCGCAGCCGGCAAGCAGAATCGAGCACTCATGGGGACGGATGGCCGAGAGCATCCAGTCGACGGCTGCACTGTGTGTAATTCGGCGTGGAATATTGACCCCCGTTCGGGGGTGATCGGCTTCCAAAATTGACCCCCCGAGGGCTGTGTCCTTTGAAGCCGCCTCGTTTTCTTGATGGACGAGGAGGTGGGAGATGTTGGTTGTGGAGACGATCGCGCGTATCCGTCGAGAGCATCTGGGCAAGGGGGTCCCGATCAAGAAGCTTGTCCGGGAGCTGAAGGTATCCCGGAACACGGTCCGCAAGGCGGTCCGGAGCGGAGAGACGTCGTTCAGCTACGGGCGGAAGGTTCAGTCGCGTCCAAAGCCGGGTCCGTGGATCGAGGTTCTGGACGGCTATCTGGAGGCGAACGAGAAGAAGGCTCGCCGGGATCGCCTGTCGCTGATGCGGATGTATGAGGAGCTGGCGGCGTTGGGCTATGCCGGCGGTTATGACGCCGTTCGTCGCTATGCCGGCGTCTGGCGCCGCGAGCGCCGTGCCTTGTCGGCTTCGCAGGCGTTCGTGCCGCTGAGCTTTGCCCCCGGCGAGGCCTACCAGTTCGACTGGAGCCACGAATACGCGGTTCTGTCGGGCGTGACGACCCGGGTGAAGGCGGCGCACATGCGCCTTTGCCACAGCCGCATGATGCTGGTGCAGGTCTTCCCGCGCGAAGGCCAGGAGATGGTGTTCGAGGCGCACGAGCGGGCGTTCCGGCTCTTCGGCGGGTCGTGCCGCCGGGGGATCTACGACAATATGAAGACGGCGGTGAGCGCGATCTTCATCGGCAAGGAGCGCGCCTACAACCGTCGCTTCCTGGAGATGTGCTCCCATCACCTGGTAGAGCCTGTGGCCTGCACCCCCGGGGCGGCATGGGAGAAGGGCCAGGTAGAGAACCAGGTGGGCTACGCCCGCAGCCGCCTGTTCGTGCCGCGCCTGCGGGGCCGCTCCCATGATGAGCTGAACGCATGGCTCATGGACGCCTGCATCCGGGACGCCAAGCGCCGCGCGCATCCGTCGATCGCGGGCAAGACGGTGTGGGAGGTGTTCGAGGAGGAGCAGCCGTTCCTGGTGGGGTATTGCGGTCCGTTCGACGGCTTCCACGCGGTTGAGTCGGCGGTCTCGAAGACCTGCCTGGTGCGCTTCGACAACAACCACTACAGCGTTGCCGCCCGCGCCGTCGGCCGGCCGGTCGACGTGCGGGCCTACGCCAACCGGATCGTCATCCGCCAGGACGGCGAGACGGTTGCCGAGCACCCCCGGAGCTTCGCGCGCGGCACGGTCACCTGCGATCCGTGGCACTACGTGCCGATCCTGGCACGCAAGCCCGGCGCGCTGCGCAACGGCGCGCCCTTCAAGGACTGGCCGTTGCCCGATGCCCTCGGTCGGCTGCGAGCCCGGCTGTCCGGCCATGACGATGGCGACCGCCAGATCGTCCGGATCCTTACAGCGGTTCTGGAGGACGGACTTGAGGCGGTCGAAGCCGCCTGCGCCGAGGCGCTCGCCAATGGCGCCTGCAGCGCCGACGTCGTGCTCAACATCCTCGCCCGGCATCGCCAGCCGGCGCCGGTTCCGCCCATCCCGACGCCCGAGGGCTTGCAGCTTCGCCATCAGCCAGTGGCCGACTGCCACCGCTACGACCGTCTGAGGGAGGCCGGCCATGGAGCGTCATGACGTGTTGGCGATGATGACCGCCCTCAAGCTGTCGGGCATGCGCGCCGCCTGGGACGATATCCTCGCCGACGCCATCAAGCGCCGCCACCCGGCGCCGAAGATCATCGCCGCGCTGCTGCAGGCCGAGATCGCCGACAAGACGGCGCGCTCGATCAAATACCAGATGGCAAGCGCCAGGCTGCCGATGGCCAAGGAACTGGCCGACTTCGACTTCGCGGCCTCCCCGGTCAACGAGGCCCTGATCCAGGAACTGGTCACCGGCGCCTTCCTGGAAGGAAAGCGCAATCTCGTCCTGGTCGGCGGAACCGGCAGCGGCAAAACGCATCTTGCCGTCGCCATCGTGCGCGCCTGCATCCGGCAGGGCTGCCGCGGGCGCTGCTACAACACCGTCGACCTGGTCAATCTGCTTGAGGCCGAGCATCGCGCCGGGCGCCAGGGTCGTACCGCCCAGCAGCTCGCCCGGCGCGACTTCGTCGTCCTCGACGAACTCGGATACCTCCCCTTCGCCCAGGCCGGAGGACAGCTGCTCTTCCACCTGATGAGCCGGCTCTACGAGCGCACCTCGATCATCATCACCACAAACCTCGCCTTCGGCGAATGGCCCTCCGTGTTCGGCGATCCCAAGATGACCACCGCGCTCCTCGACCGCCTGACCCATCATTGCGACATTGTCGAAACCGGCAACGAGAGCTGGCGCTTCAAACATCGATCGTGACCCGGCGACGCCCAGGCCGGCGGCCCGGTTGCCCCGGTGGGTCAACAGGCACCTCCCGCGCGGCTCCGCTCCACGTATCGCAGGGCGCTACGCGGAGCCGCGCGGGGCCCTCCTGTTGACTACCGGGACAACCTACAGAGGGGTCAATCTTCCGCGCCGATCCGGGGTCAACTTTGAACGCCGATTGACATCCGGCAACACCGCGCGGGTGTCCCGTATCCAGTCCCATTGCAGGCCGGCGATCTCGGACGACCGGGCGCCGGTGAACAGCAGCAGGCGGATGGCGGCGGCGGCCTGCCGGTCCTCCGCATGGTCGAGGACGAAGCCGAGGCGCTTCAACTCGTCCAGGGACAGGAACCGCTCGCGCGGCGCCGTCCTGTAGCGCCGCATGTTGCGGCAGGGGTTGGAGCCCTGCGGGCGAAGGTCCCATAGCTCCGCCTGGCGCATCATCACCGAGAGCACCGGCAGGGTCCGGTTGGCGCTGCCGGGGGTTCCGCTGAGGGAATCGAACCAGCGCCGCACATCGGCGCGGTCGATCTTCGCGACGGGCATCGCGCCGAAGAAGGGCGCGAGGCGGCGCTCGATCAGATGGGCGTTGGCCTTCCTCGTGGAGGGTTTCCAGCGCCGCCCCTGGCGGCGCATGAAGTCGGCCGCGAAGTCGGCGAACAGCGGCCCGGTCTCGCGGTCGGCTTTGGCTTCGGCGATGGCGGCAATGGCCTTTTCCCTGGGGATTATATACGAAAGTGCCAAGGCACCTATCCTGGAGGAATCGGTGGCAGAGCCTCGCACTTTGCAGCCAACTCAATGCACGCTGCAATTATGTCCGTCCAGTTAGCCGGCATGCTTCCAGATTCATGAGACACGTCAAGGAACGACCTACACCACCATTCGACATATTCGCGATACTCCAGACTCACGGCCGGGGCACCCGCTTGAGATAGTCCCAATCGTCCTCCGCGCGCGGCGGCGCAGTCACAAGCGCGCGCAGCACATTCTCCGGGCTGTCGGGTATGGGGTCCGGCTCCGGCTTCTCTACCGGGCGTCCTCGTTTGCGTGTCTCGGTCATGGCATGTCCTCCCTGCCGGGCAGCATGGCATGGCAGATTATGGAAGAAAAGTGCCTTGATTCATCCCGGCAAGTAGCCGGGTTAGACCTTATACCAGCGGTTGAGGGTTGAGACTCATTGAGGGGATTCCCAAGGTTATCGAGTTCTGACTCAATAGCGATTCTGCGATTGGAGGGTCGTTATGAGGGCAGCAATCCCCTTGAGGGAGGATTTTGATGCGGCGCAGTTGCGCGGCTTGGCGCAGCGGAGCCGGGATGGTTCGCAGAACCGTCGCCTTCTTGCGCTTGCGGTGATTTACGACGGTTACCGTCGTTCGGATGCGGCGCGTTTTGCGGGGGTGGGCTTGCAGATCATCCGGGACTGGGTTCTTCGCTTCAACGCGGAAGGCCCGGAGGGATTGAAGGATCGCAAGGCCTCAGGTCCGCCGCGCAAGTTGAACGGGGAGCAGCGCGCGGCGCTGGCGGCGGTTGTGGAGAGCGGTCCGGACCCGGCGATCCACGGCGTGGTGCGGTGGCGGCGCTGCGACCTGGCGGCATGGCTCAGCGAGCAGTTCGGCATCTCGTTGGCGGAGACGACGGTCGGGCGGGAGTTGCGCCGGATGGGCTACGCCAAGCTCTCTGCGCGCCCGCGCCACTATGCCCAGGACGAAGCCGCGCTGGCAGGGTTCAAAAAAACTTCCCCGACCGCCTGAAGGAGATCCGCGCTGCACTCGGCGACGGCGTCGAGGTCGAAGTCTGGTGGCAGGACGAGGCGCGCGTCGGGCAGAAGAACAAGATCACCCGGCGATGGGCTAAACGCGGCACCCGACCGTCAGCGCCCAAGGACCAGAGAACCATCTCGGCCTACATCTTCGGCGCCATATGCCCGCAGAAGGGCAAGGCCGCCGGCCTCGTCATGCCCCACGCCAACACGGAGGCACTCAACGCCCACCTCGCCGAGGTCGCCCTCACCGTTGAACCCGGAGCCCATGCCCTCGTCATGCTCGACCGGGCCGGATGGCACACATCCCCGGCCCTCAAAGTCCCCGACAACATAACCCTGATGCCGCTCCCGCCCCGGTCCCCCGAGCTCAATCCCGTCGAGAATGTCTGGCAGTTCATGCGCGAAAATTGGCTCTCGAACCGCGTCTTCCAGAACTACGACGACATACTCGATCACTGCTGCCAGGCCTGGAACAATCTCGTCTCACAACCAGAACGCATCGCCTCCATCGGAACCCGAAAATGGGCCAATGGGTTCTGAACTATGCCCGCTGGTATTAGTGGTCCGGTTCTTCCACTCCGGAGAGCTCTTCTGCCCGCGCCAAGGTAAGCGGTGCGGCGGCGGCACCCGGCTTTCAGCTTGACGGGGGCTTGAAGCTCCAGGGCAGGAGTTCGTCGATGCGGCTGTTTGGATGGCCGGCGGCGATTCTCTCCAGCGTGATCTTGACCCAACTTGAACAGTCGGTGTCGATTTTTGCCGGGCGCGGTTTCGCCAAGTTGTTGAAATGATTGGATAGTGGGGTGATGATTGGCGCGGGTTGAGAAAAATGTAGTGAAACATTTTTGCTGATTTGGCCTTGTTTTCTTGATTGGTCGATATCGAAGACATACAACGCGGTCATGTTCGTGCGCCAAACGACCGCCCGGGGCCACCGCTATCTCTACCTCGTGGAGAGCGTGCGCGAGGGCAAGCGGGTGCGCCAGCGCACGATCCGCGCGCTCGGCCGCAAGGACGTGTTGCAGGCGAGCGGGGAGCTGGACCGTCTGATCGCGTCCCTGGCGCGCCATTCGGAGCGGTCCGTGGTGCTGGAGGACATGGAGGCGGGCGCGCTGGCCTGCGTGCGGGTCGGCGGTCCGCTGCTGTTCGGTCGGCTGTGGGATCGGCTGGGCGTGGGCGCTGTCGTGAAGGAGCTTCTGGACGGTCGCGGCTTCGGGTTCGCGGTGGAGCGCGCGGTGTGCCAAAGATAGTCGAATTCTTGGCTATAGGAACACCCTGTTGACCGAAGCACTGACTTCCTCGCAAGGTGGCTCATGATAGGAGATCATGGAGGTAGATGCAAGCACCTTGTGTCATGATCATTCTTGTAGGAGATTTGGAAGAGTGAGGCACTTCGGTAACGGATTGGGAATTTTGTAGGGACTTGAGCCTGTGCCTGTCTGAAAGCAAGGCAAGGAATGGACAGGAGAAGGTCATACCGTATGAACATGGATACAACATTGATGTATCGTTCCTGTGGTTCACGGTAAAAAGGCACGGGTCATGCCTGTGTCCCGGGGCCGGAGAGGTGTGATGGCGGCGGATGACGGCAGGAAGAGACCGCGCTCGGTGATGGCGACCGACAGCGACTGGCGCCTGGTCCGCAGCCGCGCCGGCAGGGCGGACATGTCGGCCTCGGACTTCCTGATCTCGCGCGGGCTCGCGCCTGAGGAGCTGGCGGCGGAGATCGCGGAAGACTTCTCCCTGGCGGTGAGGCGCCGCGCGCTGGTGGACCTGCGCCTTCTCGTTCTGGCGGAGCGCATGCGCTTCGAGGACGAGGGCCGGGGCGGTGTCTGGCGGCGGCTGGTGGAGGAAGCCGAGGCGTCTGTGGCCGACGATGGGCGGGAGGGCTGACGTAAGCGGCGCACGGCAGTATTGCATCACCTGCCCGCAGTCGGACTGGTGGGCGATCCGGGTGCTGGCGGAGGAAGCGGGGATGAAGACCTCGTCCTTCATCCTGAGGGAGGTGCTGGGCGAGGACTGCCGGATGGCGCTGACGGGCGACGAGCAGCCGCCCTGCACGACAGCGCGGTCCAGCTTGCGTCCCTCGGCGACGGGCTTGCCGGCCCCCTGCCCGGCAGCGGGGTGACGATGGCCGAGGCGCTCGCATTCCTTGCCAGCGAGCTTCGGTTCCGGCAGCGGAAGGAAGGCCGTGCGAGGCGCGGCGGCGGTGCTGTCGGGCCTTTCCGGCGATGCGCCCGCCGGGCTTCGCGAGACCGTCGCGCTGCTGTTCGAGGCGCGCCTCGACGAAATGGCGCGCGAGGGCCGAAGGGACGGGATGGAAGCGTTGCTGGCGCCGGTCACCGGCCCGGAGCGCGCTGCCGACATCGCCCGCCGGGCGGCGATGCGGGCCGGTGGCGGGAAAGCGGGCGGCGCAGGATGACCGGACAGGAGGTCATATGGCCTTCATTACGGATGTTGTGGATATATTATATAGTTCAGTCATGGCATCAACATTCTGTTTTCATTGTTGAATCGGGAATGGCTATACAATATTCACTGTGTCACATATTGCCGGATTGCATGGTGGATCATGTGGCTTCCGGGCCTGAATTGCATGGCCGTTGCAGCGCCGGACATGCGGCTCTCGCGTCGCGGGCAGGCGGCGTTCCCGGAAGCTGACGCGTTCCCCGTCTTCTGCCAGGGTCTTCGGCCATGGTTGCAGTCGTCCCGTCGCCCTGCTGTCCGACCGATGAGGACAACAGCGCCCGCCGCCGGGGTCCGGCCCGCTCGCTCACGGCCTCATGGTCATCACCCATGTCCGCTGCCGCTCGACATGGAGGGCGTATTCCTCGGTGATCGTCTCGAATGTCTCCTTCTGTCTGCGCGTCAGGTGCTCCGGGCTCCCGGCGGCGAGCTTGCGCATCCCCGCAACGACCTCCGCGCTCTCCGGAGGGATGAACCGGCCGACGCCGCGGGCCCTTGCCGTTGCGCGGACCGCGTTCCACTGCGCGAACAGCTCCCGGCAGCGCCGGACGACCTTCGGGCGCACGACATCGTGCTCGTGCAGGAACGCCGCGAGCGTCTCCTTCGCTTCCGCATCGAGATCGGGGTCCGCCTCCAGCCGCCGCGCGCGGTCGACATATTGCCGGCTGCGCTTGTCCGCAAAGCCGACCCGCCCCCCGGCCCTGACCTTCCTCTCGAACGCGTCCCATTCCGAGCTCAGGGTCTCGAAACGTGCCCGCGCCGCCTCGCGCCCTTCCTGTCGGCGGCGCGCCTCCTCGTCACGCACGCGCGCGGCCTCGTCCTCCAGACCCCGGCCGGAGCCTTTCCGGATCGTCTCCGCCGCGCCCGCCGCCGCGCTCCATGCCGCCGCGTCGTCCGACGCGGCTTCCGCGGTCCGCACCAGCGTCTTCAGCCCCTCCAGTTCCGCCAGCGAGCCGCGTATCGCGCCGGCCTGCTTGCGGTAGTCCGCCGCCTGTTCACGCCACCGGGCCGCCGCGTCCGCGCTCTCCGGCGCGACCGCCTCGGCCGCGGCTGCCGCCCCGGTCCGCGCGTCCGCCTGGCGCTGGCGCAGGTCCTGCCAGCGCCGCACGTCCCCGACCGTGTGCGGCGGCGCCATGTCCCGCTCGGCCAGCCGCGCCACCGCGAACCGGTGGCCCGCCAGCCTGTAGCTCCAGTGCAGCGCCGCCAGCCCGAGGTCCGAAGCCCTCTCCCGCGCGCGCCGGGCCAGCGCCGCCTCGCCCGCTGCCCGCGCCTTTTGCGCGAGGGCGTCGAAGGCGGCGGCCGCCTCCCGGGCGGCGGCGCCATGGCGCTGCATCGAAGCCCCGTCGATATCCTTGTCGCGGAGCGCGCCTGCGGGCGCCAGCCGTCCGGACGCCCTGTTCGCCGCCGTCAAGGCCGTCTCCAGCGACCGGTATGCCACAAGGCGCGCCGCTGCCTCGGTTTCGCCGGTCTTCGCCGCCTCCATCGCGGCATCGTCGAGCGGCGGGACGCGGTCCGCCGCCTTCGCCGCCTCCAGCACCGCATGGGCGGCAGCCGAGACATCATGCGCCGCTTCCTGCACAATTTTGGCCGCCGCGAGACGGTCCTGAAGGGTCTGTCCGTCGTCCGGATCGACCGCCGGCAGGGCGGCGAAGGTGTATCCGGCTTCCTGCGCATGGGCGCGGGCTGCGGCAAGCGCTGCTTCGGCCTCCGCCAGCCGGCGCAAGGCCGCCTCCGCTTCGGCGCGGCGCTCCCGCTCCGCGCGCAGGCCGTCAAGGAACGCAGACGCCGCCTCCCCGGAGACCGTCCGCTTCGCCGGCGCCTTCATCGTCTCCGTCTCGCCGATGGCTTCCAGCGCCGTCAGCCGCTCGCCCGTGTTCGCCTCCAGCGTCTCCACAAGCTGCTCGCGGTTGTCGGTCAGCACCAGCGCCTCTTCCCGCGCGCGGCTGAGCTGCACGTAGAGCGTCTGCTGGTTCACCAGCGGCCCCGCGCCTGTGTCCAGCACCGCGACCACACGGTCGTGCGTCTGCCCCTGCGCCGCATGCACGGTGGACGCATAGGCGTATGCAAGATGACGAAGCTGCGGGTCGTCGCGCGCGAATCGCATCTCCCGCCCGTCGGAGAGGCGCATGCGGAGCGCTCCGGTTCCCATGGCGGCCACCTCCACACGGTCGCCGTTGACGAGGCCGCGCTCCCTGTCGTTGCGCGTCCAGCGCAGTTGCTCGCCCTCCCTGATCCGCAGCGTCTTCGCCTCGAACAGGTCCAGCCGGTAGCGCAGGTCGCCGCCGGGCTTCAGGTGGCGCGGCCGGCCATCGGGATGGGCGAGGATCACCCGGTCCTCCTCCACCTCCATCACCGTGCAGGCGTCGTCCTTGCGGATGCGGTAGTTCTTCCGCTCGCGGTTGAAGAGCGCGATGTCGCCCTCGCGCCAGTTGCGCACGTCGCCCGTCTCCGCGCGCGTGAGGTTGAGGGGCCGTGGGAGAAGCTCGGTATCAGCCGCACGACCCCGTCTCCGCGCGCGTGAGGTTGAGGGGCACGAGCGTCTCGATCCCGATGGAGGACCCGTGCAGGGCGCCCTCGGCTTCGAGGCCTTCGCGCACCGCCTCCTCGACCTCGGCCCTGAGCGCGCGCGTCGGAACCAGCAACGCCGTACCCGCCCGCGCCCCGGGCGAAAGCCGCAGCCAGAGCGCGGCCGCCATGCCCGCGATCTCCTCCGCCGGCAGTTCCCGCAGGTTGCCTCCGAGACGCTCCAGCGCCGCGCCCGGCTCGCCCTCGATCATGTCCTGGACGGCGGCCAGCAGGTCCGGGTCCTGCTGCCGGCGAACCTCGTCCATCTCCGCGACGCCCAAGCCCGCCTGCTGCATCTGCCGGAAGGGCTGGCCCGCCTGCACGCCCCGCAGCTGCCGGCTGTCGCCCACAAGCACAAGCCGGGCAATGTCGAGGCGCTCGGCAATCCGCAGCAGCGCGCGCGCCTGCGCCGTGCCCGCCAGCGACATCTCGTCCACCACCACCACCACCGCGCCGCCATGGCGCTCTCTCAGCGCGGCGAGCGTCCTTGCGTCCGCCACCCCGTCGGACACCTCCTGGCAGCGCGTCAGGAACCATTGCAGCGTCCGGCAGGCGAGGCCCGTTTCGCGCGACAGCGTCCGCGCCGCCGAGGCCGACGGCGCCAGTCCCAGCACCCGCCTTTCTCCCATGCACGACACGGCCCGGCGCAGCATCACCGTCTTGCCGGTGCCCGCATGGCCCTGCACCCCGACCGCCCGGTCCCGGCTCTCCAGGATCAGCCGCACCGCCTCGCGCTGGCCCCCGGTCAGGCCCTCCAGCGCCTCTCCGGGGACGGGAGCTTCGGAGAGCGCCCTGACAGCACCGATATTGGCGATCGTGCGCTCGCGCACCTCGCGTTCGGCGTTGACCGCCCGCGCCGTCGTCCAGGCCTCGCCCGCCCCGCGCCGGATCGCCGGCAGCAAATGCTTGTCCCGTCGAAGCTCCGCAAAGGCCCCCTCGATCTCCTCAAGCCGGTAGAGGCCGGGCGAATGCGCCAGCGCCAGCGCCAGCGCCAGCGCGTCCCGCGCCGGGAAGACGCTCGCCCGCTCCTCCAGCTGCTCAAGAGCCCGCCAGGCGATCTCCAGCGCCGTCGGCGGCGCCGCATGCCGCACCCCGATCTTCCGCAGCGTCCGCCTGGCGAGGCCATTTTCCTCGGCAAACGCCCGCCACAGCGCCTCAAGCTCCGCCCGGCGCGGCTCGTTCTTGCGCGCCCGCGTCGCCAGCGTCGCCGCCTGCGCGGTGTGCGCATCGTAGCGCCAGCCCTTCTCCCGGATGTAGGCCAGTATCTGTTGCCGCCGGCTCGAGAACGCCTCCAGCACCGCACGCGGCCAGCCCGAGATCTCGAACCCCGGAACCCGCCCGATCATCGACGGACGCAGCGCGAAACCCTCACGGCGCAGACGGTGCGCCAGCTCGTTGCGGTAGAAGGCCCCGACCAGCTTCTCCGACCGGCGCAGCAGACCGGTCTCCGCACTCCGCCACTGCCCGCCGTCGCGCGTCATGTTCGCGACCACGCAATGGGTGTGAAGCTGCGGGTCGTTGTTGCGGCTCGTGATATGCCGGAAGGTCGCCGCCACCAGCATGGGCGCATTCACCTGCACCGAGCGCCGCTCCTCGCGGCTCCAGCGCCGGGTTCGCAAGAGCCGTGTCTCGATGTAGTCCAGCGTCGCCCGCACCGCCGCATCGTGCGCCCGCATCGCCCTGGCCGAACCCGCACCGCCGAGCAGCGCCTCGAGCGACACCGACTTCGGCGCCGAAAACGTGATGTCCACACCCGGGCGGTGCTCGTGTTCGCCGTCGCGCAGCCGCCCCAGCCGGATGTCCGTGCCGGGAACGTATCCCTGCAGCACACGCCGGAACTCCACCGGCTCGACATGGCCCGTCAGCCCCAGCGCCGCCGCCCCGCTGCCCCGCCACCGGCTCGCCTTGCGGTGCTCGTCATCCTTGCGCGCGTAGTAGTCGCCCGCCTCGTCGTCGTTCGCCGGCAGGTTCGGCCCGAGCCCGTGCCCCTCGCGCCGGAAATAGTGCACCGTCGAGGAAGCCGAGGTCAGGTTGAAGACCGTCGCCACCATCGGCGGAGCTTACCCCATCGCGGACGGCGGCGTGTCAACCGTCCAGAGGCCGCCGAAGCCGTGACCGCCGTGCCAGCTGCCGGAAAGGCTCAAGGCCGAGGCTCGGCACGGGTATTTAGGGAAACGACGTCGCGACGCCCGTGCTGAAATCCATGCGCCATTCATCCTCTCTGGCTGCGCCGCCTGTTCGCTGCTGGCGCCTATGCCGGGCCCGGGCTGTGCGGCGCTCCCGACAGGATCAGCAAGCGGATTGCGAATCGGGCTATGAAGGTTAAAGACGCTTCGGGTGCACGGGTTCACGAGTTTAGCAGTGCACGAGTTTAGCAGTGCAGCGAAATTCTACAGAAACCGCTACTGGGAGGCGGCAACATTACCCGATGACCCGCATGAGGCCGGCGCCAAATGAACGACGGTACAATTCGCCATGCCTGAACTGATTGAAGACGGCCCGGACATTCCGGCGCCCCTCCTGAACGGGCTGGACGACGGCAATGTCGTTTTCTTCTGCGGCGCCGGGGTCTCGATGGCAGAAGGGTCTGACCTGCCGAGCTTCAAAGCCCTCGTGAAACATGTATATGATGCCAACCACATCGAACCCGATCCCGCCGAACGGCAAGCGCTATGTAGCGGGGCCTGGGACAGGGCGCTCGGGCTTCTGGAACGCCGCCTGGGCGCGAACCACTTGCGGGGTGCGGTCATCGACCGGCTTTCTCGACCGCGAAGCGGTGACCTGAAACTCCACAAGGCATTGCTCAAGCTGTCGCGGACTGAACGCGGCGTCCGACCTGTTACCACCAATTTCGACAGCGGCGTCCGACTTGTTACCACCAATTTCGACAACCGCTTTGCCGAAGCGGCGGAAGAATCCCTGACGGTCGATGCCGCGCCCCGGCTTCCGATACCCAAGCCTCATGCCTGGTCGAGCCTGGTGCATCTGCACGGCCGCATCGCACCGAAGGAAGATGGCTCGAACCTGGTGCTGACCGCGGCAGATTTCGGGCGCGCATATCTGACCGAGCGCTGGGCGGCGAGGTTCGTCACCGAACTGTTTCGCGAATTCTCGGTCGTCTTCGTCGGCTACAGCCTCGACGATCCTGTCATGGGGTACATGGTCGACGCCCTTGCCGCCGAGCGGTCAAAGGGCGCGGGCTTCGGAATGGCTTGGGCATTCGCCGCCATGGATGGTTCCGAAGCCGGGATATCCAGGGCGCGTGACGCCTGGGTCGCGAAGAATGTCGAACCGATCCTCTATGACGAGCGGGACGGACACCGCCTTCTCGCAGACACACTGATTGAATGGGCGCGGATCCGAAGCGATCCCCTTCGAGCCCGTTCCCGGATCGCCATCGACGAGATTAACAAGATGCCGGCCGGGCCGGTTGTGGAACGGGTCGTCTGGGCGCTACAGGACGCATCGGCCGCACAGGCGCTTGCCGAAGCCCCTCCCATGTCGAACGAGGAGGACCATGCAAAGTTCGAGAAGTGGCTCGACATGTTCGCGGAAAAGGGTCTGCTGCGCTCTGCCGCTAACGGGACGGACCGGCATCTCGTAGATACCGGTCTCGAATCGGTGAATCCCTACAATCTGGATAGGACAAGGCACCATCTCTCGGTTTGGCTGGCCAACCATCTGCATGTGCCGCAACTGCTGGCCTGGGCGCTTCGGAACGGCGCTCATCTCCACCCTCTTCTTCGCCAGCAGGTCGAGAGCCGTCTGACTGAGCGGGCTTCCGCGCTTCCGGACATTCCCGACAGGCTGCGACTGCTCTGGACCGTTCTTCTGGGCAGCAGGCCCGATGATCCCTGGAACGGGCTCTGGCTTTCCGACCGTCATCGGGCCGCGATGTCCCCCGACGAACGCAGGCTCATCGAGGACAAGGTCATGGAGAGTATCCGGCCGCGTCTCGTCGTCCGACCGGGTCTTTCCATGGTCCGGCAAGTACGGCTGAATTACGAGAATACCCCGCAAGCGCCGCAGCCCATCGATACATGCGGACATCTCGAATTGATGTCGGCATGCGACAGGGTTTGGGCGCTATTCAAGGCTATTCTCGATGACCGGGAAGTGCTTTCGAGACACGCCGAGACGCTGACCGATCATCTCGAACACGCCCTTTCCCTGGGTAAGGCCGATGGCAATGTCTACCAGCGGTCGTACCTGTATCGGCCGTCGATCGCGCCTCACGAGCAAAACAACGATTTCGACAACTGGACCCGCCTCATCGATCTGGCGCGGGACAGTTATCTTGCGCTGGTTCCCGACGAGAGCCGACGCGCGTACAATCTTCTCCTTCGCTGGGCGGACTCCGAAGAGCCGCTGTTCGGGAGGCTGGCGCTGCACGCGCTGACCGAAAACCCGAGAGCCGATATTCGGCTTGCCCAGAAATTGCTTCTGGGAGGTCGAAACCTCGGTCTCTGGGACTTCGATATGCGGCGCGAAACGATGCGTTTTCTGAGATTGGCGGGCAAGCGGTTACCCCGAGATCTCCGCAGCGACATCATTGACGCAATTCACGCTGGACCGAAATCGAATAAAATCCGGGAATCCTTCGGCAGTGACGAAGGGTTGCGCAAAGAACAGGCATTGTTCCTGCACATGCTGGGCATGTCCGGGATAAAGCTGGACAAGAAATCAAGAGCGATGGCTGAAACAATAACCCAGAAAATGGAGGAAATCGAGGGAGAGATCGATGAATTTTTTGGCGAGGTAAAGTATGAACGAATCGGCATCGAAGATTATGCGCCCAAGCATCTCCTCAAGGGATCGGTCGAAGACATCGTGGTGGCGCTCGATACCGGGGAAATCGTTCAGGACGGACTGCGAGGGCTGGCTGCCCGGAAACCGGCAGAGGTTTTTTCCGCGCTGCGACAGCTCGGAAAACAGGGCAAATGGCCTGCAGGGTACTGGCGGGATTTCCTCTGGGAGCTGCCGGAACCAAAGCGGCCGGCGGAACTGCACGCCTGTGCGGCAAGAATCCTTGCCGAGGCTCCCGGCGAGCTGTTCGGCGAGGTAGCGTCCGCCGTCGCGGGCTTCGTGAAACAGCTTGCGGACGCATGGGAAACCGATCGGGAAGCTGAATTCGGTGTCCTTTGGATGAAATCCTGGGTCGGAAAGGGCGAGGGCGAATCGGAGATGGCCGACCAGAATGAAACCCTGACGAACGCCTTGAACCATCCGGCCGGAAAGCTGGCGGAAGCGGCATTGACCCGGCTGTCGAAATACGAACTGCCAGCCGGAGCGGGATTCCCTCCACCGGTCCGGCCGTATTTCGACGCCATGGCCGAAGACCCGCTCGGGCATCCAGGCCGCGTGCTTCTGGCGACCAGATTGCGCCCGCTGTTTGCGGTCGACGCTGAGTGGACCCGGCAGCACCTGATCGCGCGCCTCGCCTGCCTGAAGTCACAGGAAGCTGTCGACCTATGGTCTGCATACAGCTGGTCGCCAGGTCTGGGTCCGGACCTCCTGAAAGCCATCAGGGCGCCGTTTCTCGAAATCCTGCACGACGACAGGCTTGAAGACCGGAGAATGCGCCGACTGAGAGACCTGTTCATGGCGGTCTGCCTTGATGCGCCGGGAGATCTGACTGAGAAAGAGATTCGCGACGTTGTCGCCCCCATGCCCGAACAAGGGCTGGTGACTGTGCTTGGGAGCCTGAGGCGGCGCCTCACCGGGACACCTGACGAACGGCAGCGGATCTGGGACGAGAAATTGCACCGCTGGCTTTGCAGCTACTGGCCGCGAGAGCAGGGCCGCAATACTGCGAAGATCTCGGAAGCGATACTGAAGATGCTTGCGGAGTGCGGCGATGCATTTCCTCAGGCGGCGGAATGGTGGCTGACATATTTGCGGCCCGTGGAAGGCAGCGGCGGCGTCGGGCATAGCTTCTTCGTTCTCAACAGGAATGGCTGCGCGAAACAGCATCCGGAGCCATTGCTCAAGGTGCTGAATAAGGTAATCGATGTTCTGCCGGACTATAACAAGCCCGGTCTCAAGAAATTGCTTGACGCTCTGTGCGCCGGGAATTGCGGAATTTCTGGCGACCTCCGGTTTCAAAAATTGTACGGAATCGCCACACAATGAGCAGGCGCGGGCAAGGGCAGCATCGGCGTTTTCTTGCGCCGGGCCGGGATCCGCCATAAGCCGTTCCCGCGCCGGTCGTCTCATGGGGTCGATTGCAGGCTGTCTGGCGGCGCGCTAAAGGTTGCCTTGCGCCGACCATCGCGGAGCGCCTTCGGGGAAATGTCCGGCAAGCGGAGACCTAGGGTGGCGGCGCAGGATTTGACCGGAAAGGGCGCAGCATGGCCGGGGGAAGACCGGGGAAACAGCAAGGCGGCGCGTCAGCAGGGCGGGACGGCGGCGCGACGACCGGCCATGAGGCGGAGTTGTGGGCGATGGCCGATGCGCTGCGCGGCTCAATGGACGCGGCGGAATACAAGCATGTCGTTCTTGGCCTGATCTTCCTGAAATACATCTCCGACGCCTTCGAGGAGCGCCATGCGGCGGTGCTGGCCGAATGGGGCGCGGACGCCGCCGAGGACCGGGACGAATACACGGCCGAGAACATCTTCTGGGTGCCGCCGGAAGCCCGCTGGGGGCATCTGAAGGCACAGGCGCGGCAGCCTACCGTGGGCCAGACGGTGGACGCGGCGATGGCGGCGGTCGAGCGGGAAAATCCCGCGCTCGAAGCTGTGCTGCCTAAGGATTATGCCCGTCCGGCCCTCGACAAGCAGCGCCTCGGCCAGCTCATGGACATGATCGGCAACATCCGGGTGGGCTATGCGGAGGCCCGCTCGCGCGATGTGCTGGGCCGGATCTACGAGTACTTCCTGTCGCGGTTCGCCAGCGCGGAAGGCAAGAAGGGCGGCGAGTTCTACACGCCGCGCTGCGTCGTCCGGCTGCTGGTCGAGATGCTGGAGCCGTACCGGGGGCGGGTCTACGACCCGTGCTGCGGCTCGTCCGGCATGTTCGTGCAGTCGGTCGAATTCATCCGCGCCCATGCGACCGGCAACGGTAACGGCGGTCGGGCCCGCGCCGACATTTCCATCTGGGGCCAGGAATCCAACTACACGACATGGCGGCTGGCGAAGATGAACCTCGCCATCCGCGGCATCGAGGGCCGCATCGCCCATGGCGACAGCTTCCACAACGACCGCCACCCCGACCTCAAGGCCGATTTCATCCTCGCCAATCCACCGTTCAATGTGAAGGACTGGGGCGGCGAGCGTCTGGCTGACGACAAGCGCTGGCGATACGGGACCCCGCCGCCGCGCAACGCCAACTTCGCCTGGGTGCAGCACATGGTCCATCATCTGGCACCCGGCGGCACGGCGGGGATCGTGCTCGCCAACGGTTCCATGTCGTCGGCCCAGTCGGGCGAGGGCGAGATCCGCCGGAACCTGGTCGAGGTCGGCCTCGTGGACTGCATGGTCGCCCTGCCGGGCCAGCTCTTCTACTCGACACAGATTCCGGTCTGCCTGTGGTTCCTGGCGCGGGACCGCGGCAACGGCCGGTTCCGCGACCGTCGCGAAGAAATCCTGTTCGTCGATGCCCGCGCGCTGGGGCGCATGGCGGATCGAACCCACCGCGAGTTGACGGACGATGACATCGCCCGCATCGCCGGCGCCTACCACACCTGGCGCGGCGAGGACGGCGCGGGCGCCTATGCCGATGTCCCCGGCTTCTGCCGCGGCGCACCGCTGGCCGAAGTGCGCCAGCACGGCCATGTGCTGACCCCCGGCCGCTATGTCGGCGCACCGCCACAGGAGGACGACGGCGAACCCTTCGAGGACAGGATGAAGCGCCTCGCCGCGCAACTGCGCGAGCAGCAGGCCGAGGGGGCGCGGCTGGACGCGGCGATTGAGGAGAATCTCCAGGCGCTGGGCTTCGGGGGTCGCGAGGCATGAGCATGACGGTTGCGGAATTGATCGAGCTGCCTGGCGGCTATCCGCCCGTGCTGCATGTCGTGGTGGACGGCTACGAAGGGGGTTACGATGATCTGTCTCCCGAGCGCATGATTGTGAAGAAGATCGACCTCGATACGGGAACGGAGTCCTGGCAGGGAAAGCACGGCGACCCCGAAGGGTTGCCTGACGGGGAGCCGGATGCGGCCGGAACCGTTGAGGCGCTGGTCTTGCGCCGCTCTTCCTGGTGAAAGCGGTGCGGAAGGGCTGTACATGATCGACTATGGAAAATTCGAGTTGTCCTTGAAACGCCTGGAGGAGCAACATGACAACTATCAGTCGCCCGACGAAGGACTATCCGAAATGACCCGGGAAGGGGTCGCCGAGTCGGTCATTCAGCGCTTCGAGACCTGCTACGACTACTTGTGGAAGGTACTGAAAAGATACCTTAACGAGAAACTCGGCATTGCCGAAGTACCCAACAGTCCCAAGCCTCTCTTCAGGCTTGCACATGAAAACAGCCTGTTCGCTTCTCCGTTGGAAGATTGGCTTGAATATGCGGAAGCGCGTATCAATACGTCGCACGATTACGACGGCGAGAAAGCGAAAGCCTGCCTGGCATTGATGCCCACGTTTATCGACGACGCCATAGGCCTCTACCAAACGATGACCGAACAGATATGGGAATAAACTTCTCCATCGACATCACCGCCGGGCAACGCAAAGATATTCTGGCGTTGCTCGAACGCCATCTCCCGGACACCAAGGCTTGGGCTTACGGTTCCCGGGTCAGTTGGACCTCTCGCCCCCAATCCGACATCGATATGGTGGTGTTCGCGACGCCCGAACAGAAGCGCGCCGTTTCCGACCTCCGGGAAGCGTTGGAGGAAAGCAGTCTCCCATTCCGGGTGGACCTGTTCGTCTGGGATGACGTGCCGGGCTCCTTCCGGAAGCAAATTGAGCGAGACCATGTGGTACTGGCCAAACCGCTAGTTCCTGCCAATCATTGGCACAGGATACGACTTGGCGAATGCACCGTAATGAATGAAGCAACATATTCCCCGAAGGAAGATTGGCCATTTGTCAATTACCTTGATACAGGCAGCATCACAGATAACCGAATAGAGAGGATTCAATGCCTGAAGCTGAACAAAGACAAGCTGCCTGACCGTGCGCGTCGCAAAATTGAACCGGGCGACATCGTATTCTCAACCGTCCGGCCCAATCAGAGGCACTTCGGGTTGCTACGGGATGTTCCAGAGAATTTTCTCGCATCTACTGGCTTTGCGGTGTTTCGTGCGCGTGAAGACATTGCTGACACTGGTTTCATCTATTGGTTTCTTGTTCAGGAACGAATTATCAACCAGCTTCATACCATTGCCGAACACAGTACTTCGGCTTATCCGTCAATAAGGCCCTCGGATATCAAGAATCTGAACATCGATTTACCACCCCTTCCCGAGCAGCGGGCGATTGCGGGCATCCTCGGCGCGCTGGACGACAAGATCGCGTTGAACCGGCGCATGAACGGGACGCTGGAGGCGATGGCGCGGGCGATCTTCAAGGACTGGTTCGTCGATTTCGGGCCGGTCCGGGCGAAGATGGAAGGGCGTGCGCCCTATCTGCCTCCCGAAATATGGAAACTGTTTCCCGACCGCTTCGCCAATTCCGAAATCGGCGAGATACCGGAGGGGTGGGAAGTGAGCCCGCTCGACGATCTGATCTCAGTCAATCCCCTGCGGCGTTTGCCCAAGGGGCAAACCGCTCCGTACCTCGATATGGCGAACATGCCAGCCAAGGGACATATACCTGATACCATCTCTGCTCGTCCCTTTGGCTCGGGGACAAAGTTCATGAACGGCGATACACTTATGGCTCGTATCACGCCATGCCTAGAGAACGGAAAGACGGCCTATGTCGATTTCTTGCAGGAAGGCGAGGTAGGTTGGGGATCCACAGAGTACATTGTCTTGCGCCCCAAGTCTCCGCTTCCGTATGAATTCGCATATTGTCTCGCCCGAAGTTTTCGTTTCCGCGAATTTGCCATTCAGAACATGACCGGTACAAGCGGTCGCCAGCGGGTGCAGGCCCAAGCCTTGCAAAAATTCCCACTTGCGTGCCCGACAGAGCAAGTCGCCGTCGCGTTCGGAAATCTGGTTCGTCCGCCTATCGCTCGAGCAAGTGCGGCTTCCCGGCAAAGTCATTCTCTCGTCGGCATTCTACACGGGCTGCTTCCCAAACTGATGTCCGGCGAAGTCCGACTTCGGGATGCTGAACAGATTGTCGGAGAGATTGCATGACTGGCGGCCTGCTCACCTCTCCTGACAGGAAGGAGGGGCTGTCCCTGGTCTATGTCAAGGCGCTGGCGGCGCGTGCAGGGTTTCTGACTTCTGTGCCGGCGCCGGACCGCGACAGCGTCGACCTGCGGGTTCAGGCGGGAGGTACATATCGCCCGGCCCTCGACTTGCAACTCAAGGCCACTGCCGATCTCAGCGGGCCAAGAAACGGCGTCCTGCCGTTTCGACTGTCCTTGAAGAACTACGACGATCTACGTGCCGGGACGCAGACGCCTCGGCTGCTCGTGGTGCTGGAGCTTCCCGAAGACGAAGCGCGCTGGTTGTCCGTGACCGAGGAGGCTCTCATCCTGCGGCGTCGCGCCTACTGGCTGAGCCTGCAACGGGGCCATGATGAAGTCGCCGGTCAGAAGACCGTTACCGTTCATATCCCCGAGCGGAACATACTCGATGTTGAGGCCCTGCAAAGGCTGATGGAGCAATCCAGGACGGGAGAACTCTGATGCAAGTCAGCATTCAAGACCGCGACGCGCTGCTGGCGATTTCACCGGCGGCGCTGTCCGCCTACGCCCGCATCGCGGGTTGGAGCCGCTGCGACTCGTATCGCGAGCATTCGGACATCTATGTCGGCGACACGTTGCCGGAAATCGTCGTGCCGCTGACGACGCGCCTCGGGGACTATGCAAGTGCCGTGGCGGCGTTGATCGAGACCTTCGCGCAGGTAGCCGACCAGGACACGTTGACCGTTTACCGTGCGCTCACGACAGCGGACCGCGATGCGATTCGCATCCGGGCGGCGGAGAGCGACGACGGCAGCCTGGGACTGAACGACGGCGTGACCCTGATCGATGGCGCCAGCGACCTGGTGCTGGCGGCGGCGTGCTCGCTTCATGACCCGCGGCCGGTGTACCGTGCTCGTGCAAACAGGGACGCGGCGGACCTTTTGCGGCAGATGCGGCTTGGGCAGACGGACCAGGGCAGTTTTGTGGTGACATTGCTGACACCGGCCATGCCGCCGCCCATGCTAATGTTGTTCGAGGATGAGGCTTCGGATGACCTTAACGCGCCGATCTTTCGCCGGATGACGAAACGGCTTGTCGAGGCGCTGGCCGCGGTACGTCGGGCGGCAGAGCGGGCGGGTTCCGACGATGGCGGTGCCTTCGGAGAGGCAGTATCCAGCGGGGTGAGCGCCAATCTCTGTGAGGCGCTTGCCAGAATCGTCGAACCGTTCCCGAAGCTGGATATCAGCGTCTCGTGGGCACGGACGCGGCCGGTGAAGACGCCGCCGTCGGTTTCCCAGTTCGGATCGAAGGATGCCGTATTGCTGCGCGAGGCCGCGCGCTCCCTGCGAGAGCGTGCGCCAAGGCCCGATGTGCTTCTGTATGGCTTCGTTCGTGTCCTGGAACGCAAAGAGGAAGATGTGGACGGGACGATCAGGTTCCGCACCGAAATCGACGGGCAATGGCAGTCGGTCGCGGCGGTTCTGGAACAGGCCGATTACGAGCGCGTGGTTCAGGCCCATAAGGACCGGGTGCCGGTCATCCTCAAGGGTGATCTCGAGCGGGTACGTCAGCGATGGAAGCTGCTGAACCCCCAACTGGAGAGCGTCCTGCGCGATGACGAAGATAATCCGGAATATGGTTGAACCGGCCGGCGATACCGGCTCGGCTGTTTCCGACATCAGCTCGGCCAATACCGAGATGTGGCGTCTTTTCCTGGAATACGACGAAAACCGCATGGAAAGGCCGGCCGGCGTGAAACCGGCTGTCGGTGCACTCGACGCCGACCGCGCAACCCATGCCATCAAGGACCCGAGACGCGTTCTCGTAGCGAGAGGCGAGGCATCGCCGCTCTTCGGCAACCAGCGCAGCGATGCCCTGGACGCTATCGTCGCAACATCAAGCGGACCATGTCCGGCGAACCGCTCTGCCGCAGCTGTGAGGAGGAGGTGGTGCATCTGCTCTACTTCATTGGTAAGGGCCGTCCGTCACCGACGACTACAAACGCATCTGCGCTCCTCTTCCTGCCCTATCTGGCGCAGGAGTGCGTCGCGCGCCGGCTTGATCCCCGAGTGCTGACCGGCTCACCCCGTTGATTGCCGAGAGCGCACCGGCCAACAAAGACCTGATGATCCGTCGCGTCATGAACCAGTTGACTGTCCCTTCCCGATGACCCGCTTCACCGAATCGGAGGTCGAGGAGGCCGCTCTCGAATGGCTGGAGGGTTTGGGCTGGGGCGTTGTGCCCGGGCCGGACGTCGGCCCCGGCGGGCCGGCGGCCGAGCGGGCGGATTATGGCGAGGTAGTGCTGGAGGGGCGGCTGCGGGATGCCCTGGCCCGGCTCAATCCCGCCCTGCCCGCCGCGGCGCTGGACGACGCCTTGCGCAGACTGACGCGACCGGAAGGAACGACGCCGGAAGCGCGCAACCGCGGCTTCCAACGGATGGCGGTGGACGGCGTCAACATCGAATACCGGGATGCGGAGGGCGCGATCCGGGGCGCCCAGGCGGCGGTGATCGATTTCGACGATGCCGACAATAACGACTGGCTGGCGGCGAATCAGTTCACCGTCGTCGAGAACAAGCACGAGCGCCGTCCCGACATCGTGCTGTTCGTCAATGGCCTTCCACTCGTCGTCATCGAGTTGAAGAACCCGGCGGACGAGGACGCGACGCTCTGGACCGCCTGGCAGCAGTTGCAGACCTACAAGGCGGAGTTGCCGTCCCTGTTCGCCATGAATGCGGCGTTGATCGTCTCGGACGGCGTGGAAGCGCGCATCGGCACACTGACCGCCGGGCGGGAGTGGTTCAAGCCCTGGCGCACGGTCTCCGGCGAAGTGCTGGCCGATCCGGCGCTACCGCAGTTGCAGGTGATGCTGGCGGGCGTCTGCGACCGGCGCCGCTTTCTGGCCCTGGTGCGCGACTTCATTCTGTTCGAGGACGACGGCAGCGGCGCGCTCCGCAAGAAGATGGCGGGCTATCACCAGTTCCACGCCGTCGAGACGGCGGTCGCGGAAACGCTGCGCGCGGCGGAGTTGCAACGAGCCGACGGTTTTGCCGACCGCCAGGGCCACTACGAATCAGGACGCCGGCCCGGCGGCGACCCCGGTGACCGGCGTATCGGCGTCGTCTGGCATGCCCAGGGGTCGGGCAAGAGCCTGACCATGGCCTTCTATGCCGGCCGGGTCGCCCGCGAACCGGCGATGGCGAACCCGACGGTGGTGGTGCTGACCGACCGCAACGATCTCGACGATCAGCTCTTCGCCACCTTCGCCCGCTGCCGCGACTTGCTGCGCCAGCCGCCGGTTCAGGCGGCAAGCCGCGCCGACCTGCGGGCGAAGCTGGCGGTCGCGCAGGGCGGCGTGGTGTTCGCCACCATCCAGAAATTCTTCCCCGGTGAGAAGGACGACCGGCATCCCGTATTGTCGGACCGTTGCAACATCGTGGTGATCGCCGACGAGGCGCATCGCAGCCAGTACGACTTCATCGACGGTTTCGCCCGCCACATGCGCGACGCGCTGCCCAACGCCTCCTTCGTCGGCTTCACCGGCACGCCCATCGAGTTGCAGGACGCCAGCACCCGCGCCGTGTTCGGCGACCATATCAGCATCTACGACATCCAACGCGCGGTAGAGGACGGCGCGACGGTGCCGATCTACTATGAGAGCCGGCTCGCCAGGCTGGCCCTCGACGAAGAAGAAAGGCCCCGTATCGACCCGGAATTCGAGGAGGCGACCGAAGGCGAGGAGATCGAACGCAAGGAGAAGCTCAAGACGAAGTGGGCACAACTCGAGGCCGTAGTGGGCGCGGAGAACCGCCTCGCCCTCATTGCCCAGGACATCGTTGACCATTTCGAGAACCGCCTTGAGGCGATGGACGGCAAGGCGATGGTGGTGTGCACGAGCCGGCGTATCTGCATCGACCTCCATCGCGCCCTCGTGCGTCTGCGGCCGGACTGGGAGGAAGAGGACGACGGCAGGGGGCGGATCAAGATCGTGATGACCGGCGAGGCCTCCGACCCGCCGGACTGGCAGCCCCATATCCGCAACAAGCCGCGCCGCGAGGCGCTCGCCAGACGGTTCCGCGATCCCGGCGACCCGCTCCGCATGGTGCTGGTGCGCGACATGTGGCTGACCGGCTTCGATGCGCCGAGCCTGCACACGATGTATATTGACAAGCCGATGCGCGGCCACGGGCTGATGCAGGCGATCGCCCGCGTCAACCGGGTGTTCCGGGACAAACCCGGCGGCTTGGTGGTCGACTATCTCGGGCTGGCGCACGAACTCAAGCAGGCGCTCGCAACCTACACGGAGAGCGGCGGCACGGGTCGGGGTGTGCCGGACCAGGCCGAAGCGGTGGCCGCCCTGCGGGAGAAATACGAGGTCTGCTGTGGCCTGTTCCACGGTTTCGACTGCCGCCGCTGGATCGACGGCACGGCGACGGAGCGCGTGTCCCTGCTGCCGGCGGCGCAGGAACATGTCCTGGCCCAGGAGGACGGCAAGGAGCGCTGCCTGCGGGCGGTGCGCGAACTGTCCCGGGCCTTCGCCCTTGCCGTGCCGCATGAAGACGCGATCGGTATCCGCGACGAGGTGGCGTTCTTCCAGGCCGTGCGGGCGGTGCTCGCCAGACGCGCCGCAGGGAGCGCCCGGCCGGAAGAAGATATCGAGCATGCCGTCCGTCAGATCGTCTCGCGGTCGGTGGCATCCGAGGGAGTGCTGGACATTTTCGCGGCCGCCGGGCTTGAGAAGCCCGACGTCTCGATCCTGTCGGAAGAGTTCCTGGCCGAAGTGCGGGGGATGCCGCAGCGCAATCTCGCGGTCGAGCTTCTCCAGAAACTGCTGAAGGGCGAGATCGCCGGCCGTCGGCGCAAGAATGTCGTTCAGGCGCGCTCTTTCGCCGAGATGCTGGAGCGGACGCTCAGGCGCTACCGGAACCGCGCTGTCGAGGCGGCTCAGGTGATCGAGGAGTTGATCCAGCTGGCCCGCGACCTGCGCGCGGCGAACGCGCGCGGCGAGGCGTTGGGACTGTCGGAGGACGAACTCGCCTTCTACGACGCGCTGGAGACCAACGACAGCGCCGTCCGGGTGCTCGGCGACGAGACCCTGCGCGGTATCGCCCGCGAGCTCGTCGCGACCGTGCGCGGCAACGTCACCATCGACTGGACGCTGCGCGAGAGTGTCCGCGCCGACCTGCGTCGGCTGGTCAAGCGCGTCCTGCGCAAGCACGGCTACCCGCCCGACAAGCAGGAAAAGGCAACCCGTACAGTGCTCGAACAGGCGGAAGAGCTCTCCGCCGGCTGGGCGGCATGACGTGTGCCGTGTGCCGTGTCGTCATGCCTGGGAGCGTGTTCCGGGGCCGTGAGAAACGGTATGCCATCGGCGAAGCTCGATCACTTCGCCATCAAGTTTGCAATCGCCCGCCCGACCCGTTCCGCCGCCGCCTCGATCTCGCGGTCTCCGACATGGGCATAGCGCATCGTCATGCGCACATTGCCGTGTCCGAGCAGGCGAGCGACGACCGGCAGCGGCACGCCGTTCATCGCCGCCTGGCTGGCGACGGTATGGCGAAGGTCGTGCAGGCGCACGTCCTCTATGCGGGCCTCGCGCCGAACCCGATACCAGAGGGGAAGCTCCCGGCATCGGGGCCGGGACGGGTCCCTGACGGAGGGGAAGACCCAGGGGCCGTTTCCCTGCCGCATCCGGCGCGCGACGATCTCCCGTGCCGGCGCGTTCAGCAGGACCGTTCTCGGTCCCGTCTTGGCGTCTGCAAGTTCGAGCCGGGCGTCCTTCACTTCCTCCCGGCGCAAATACACGATCTCACCCTTGCGGCAGCCGGTGAGCAGCAGCAGGCGGATGATGTCGGCCTGCTGAGCCTGCGAGACCGTCCCTTGCGCATACCGATCGAGGACACGGTGAAGCCGTGTGATTTCCTCTCGGGACAGGAAGCGCGTCATCTTCCGGCCGGGATTGCGGCGGATGCCGCGCACCGGGTTGGTTTCGATGTACCCGCAGGCGATGGCGTGGTTGAGGATCTGCCGCAGCAGGGCGAGGGCGGCGTTGGCCGCCCCCGGCGCGGTCCGGCTGCAAGCCTCGAACCAGCGGAGCACCATGCTGCGGGTGATGCGGTCGAGGCGCCGGGAGCCGAAGGCCGGAAGCAGCTGCCGTCTCAGAATGCCGGCAAAGTTCCTCTGCGTGGACGGCTTGCAGCGCTCGAAACAATCCGCCTCCCACTGACCGGCCACGAAATTCCCGAACAGCGGCGCCCTTTCGCGACAGGCTGCGTCCGCGTCGGCGGCCCCGGTCGCGGCCTCCATGCAGGCGCGGCGCACATCCGCGACCTTGCGCAGCGCTGCCGGACCGAAGGACATCTTCCGCAACCCGTCGGCCGTCTTGCGATGGTAGATGAACGTCCGGCTGCCGGAGGGGCGAACCCTGACCCCGAGCCCGGCGACCCCGGTATCCCAGACCGTATATTCGCGCGCCCCGGCCCGAAGCCTTGCGATGCCGGCGTCGGTGAGCCTTTTCCGCCTCGGCATGGATCAGCTCTCCCCGAGGATGGAGCCGAGGGCGTCGGCGGCCTCCCGGACCGAACGGTCGGACAAATGAGCGTATTTCAGTGTTGTCTGCGCATCGTTGTGCCCGAGCAGCCGCGCCGTCGCCGTGACGGTCTCGCCCCCCATGATGGCGATGCTGGCATATGTATGCCGAAGGTCATGCAGGCGCACATCGGCAATCCCCGCCTCCTCCCGGACCCGCCACCAGAAGGTCTCGAAGACGGTTGCGGATACCGGCCCCTGCCTCTGCGGCGAGGGAAAGACCCATTTGCCCTGCCGGGCAAGCCCGTCCAGGACGGCGCGCGCGGGCGAGGACAGCCACACGGTCCGGGGCCCGGTCTTGCCGTCGCGCAGGAACAGGCGCCCCTCGCGGCAGTCGGACCATTGCAGGGTCAGTATCTCGCTCTTGCGGCAGCCGGTCAGCAGCAGCAGGCGGATGAATGCGACGCAGCGCGAATGCCGGTCTTCATGATCTCCGAGCACGCGCGCGAGGCGGCGAAGCTCGGTCGCCGAAAGAAACCGCTCCCGTCCCTTGCGCCGGTAGCGGCGGATGCCGGTGCAGGGATTGCTGCCCTCGGGGCGGTAGCCGTAGAGTTCGGCCTGGCGCATGATGACGGACAGGATCGGCGCCGACCGGTCGGCCGCCACCGGCGTGGCATGAAGGGACGCGAACCAGCGCTGCACGTCGGCTTTCGTGATGTCGGCGATGTTCATCCCGGCGAACCGGGGAAGGATCGTGCTGCGCAGATAGCCCCGGTTGACCTTCATGGTTCCGGGCTTCCAGTGCCGCCCGTAGCGGGAGAAGACTTCCTCCGCCACGGCCTCGAAGAGCCTGTCTTCGGGAAGCGCGGCGGGTTCGTCGCGCCGGATGGCGGCAAGCAGTTCCGTTGCCTGCCGGCGGGCTTCGTCGAAGCCGATGCTGCCGGCGTCGCCCACGGTCTTCCAGAGGCGCCGGCCCTGATGCTGGCTGTGAATGAAATAGCGTTTGCTGCCCGAAGGCAGGATGCGGACGCCGAAGCCCTTCAGCTCTGCGTCGCGGACATCATATGGCGCCTTTCGGGATTCAAGGGCCTCGATCCGGCTCTCGTTGAGGCGTACGATGGGCATGGATTTCCTCCTGCATCCATTTGCAGGCGGGGCACATTGCGGTTGCAGTTGCACCCCTGACCCGCTGTTGCACGAGGAAAAACAGACGCTGTATCAACAGGTTAGAACCGACAGGTGCGGCGCGCGGTGTTCGTGAGCGTTCTGCACCGTCTGTTCGTGTCGGGTTCGGACCGGTCGTGCGAGAAGTGGATGGCCGACTACGCGATCGAGGGGATCGAGGGGCTGCGGCTTCATCAGCTGTATCGGGCGATGGCCTGGCTCGGGGAGGAGCTGGAGGCGCCGGCGGAAGGCGCGCTTGCGCCGCGCTGCGTGAAGGACGGGATCGAGGAGCGTCTGTTCGAGCACAGGCGGGACCTGTTCACCGACCTGTCTGTGGTGTTCATGGACACCACGACGCTGTCGTTCCACGGCGCGGGCGGCGAGACGCTGGGCGCGCACGGCTACTCGAAGGACCATCGCCCGGACTTGCGCCAGATGGTTCTGGCGGTGGTGCTGGACGGCGAGGGCCGGCCTGTGTGCACGGAGATGCTGCCGGGCAACACGGCCGACACCAGGGTGCTGCTGCCGATCGTGGACCGTCTTCGGTCACGCTTCGGGATCGGTCGTGTGTGCGTGGTGGCGGACCGGGGGATGATCTCGGCGGCGACGATAGCGGCGCTGGAAGAGCGGGGGCTGGACTACATCCTGGGCGCGCGCGAGCGGCGCACGAAGGTGGTCCGCGAGGTGGTGCTGAAGGACACGAAGCCCTTTGTGCCGCTGCTCCTCAAGCGTCCGCGCGGCGAGACGCAGCTGTTCGTGAAGGAAGTCACGGTGGGCGGCGCGCGCTACATCGTGTGCCGCAACGAGGCGGAGGCACAGAAGGACCGCGCCGACCGGCAGGCCGTGGTGGACGGCCTCCAGCGCCGCCTTGCGGACGGCGAGAAAGCGCTGATCGGCAACAGCGCCTACCGGCGTTATCTGCGCCGCACGGGCGCGGGCAAGGCGTTCGAGATCGACGCCGGCAAGCTCGCCGAGGAGGCCCGCTTCGACGGCATCTTCGTGCTGCGCACCAACGCCGGCATGACGCCGCTCAATGCCGTGCTCCGCTACCGGGAGCTGCTCACGGTGGAAGACCTGTTCCGCCGGGCGAAGGCCCAGTTGCGCACCCGCCCGATCTACCACTCCTGCGACGCCGCGATCCGCGGCCACGTCTTCTGCTCCTTCCTCGCGCTCGTCCTCCAGAAGGAACTGGCCGACCGCTGCGCCGCCGCCAACGTCAACGTCGAATGGGACGACCTGATCCGCGATCTCGACCGCCTGCAAGAGGCCACCATCGAGAAGGACGGCAAGCGCATCACCACCCGCACCCATGTCGAGGGCCAGGTCGGAAAGGTCTTCCAGGCCGTCGGCATCGCGCTGCCGCCGAACTGGCGCGAACACAAAGCCTGACCGTCCCCAAAATCAACGAAATGTAGTGGGTACACCCGGCGATGCCGGTGTAACTCCCTGTTCTATCGAATACTTTTAATCGTCACTGTTGAAGTTGGGCTTGAGCCAGGCGTAGGGCTCGACGCCGTTCATCTTCGCCGTCTCGATGAGCGAGCCGATGCGGCCCCAGGAGCGCGCGCCCTCGTCGTGGCCGGCGAACAACGCATTTTTCGCGGTGAGCTTGATCGGCCGGATCCGATTTTCGACGAAGTTGCTGTCCATCTCGACGCGCCCGTCGTGCAGGAAGACCAGCAGCCCGTCCCACTGGTTGGCGATGTAGGTCAACTTCTCGCCGAGGCGGGACTTGGGCGAGACGCGCGAGCGCTGCTCGTCGAGCCACACCCCGAAGGCGTTCACCAGCGGCGCGGACCCGGTCCAGCGGACGAACTGGCGCGTCGCCGGCTCCTCGCCCCGGATCCTGTCCTCGATCCTGTAGAGCTGCGCGATGCGCTCCAGTCCGGCCTTCGCGATCGGCGAGCGGCTGCTGTCGAACACCGTCTCAAGGCCGCGCCTGGCGTGTGCCCAACAGGCACAGAGCGTCAGCGCCCCGCCCGGGCGATCCGCCCGGCCGAGCCGGTTGTGGCCGGCATAGCCGTCGACCTGCACCGATCCCTGGAAGCCCTCGAGCAGCTTCTCGCCATGCTTGCCGCTGCGCCCGGGCGCATACTCATAGACCACCCCCGGCGGGTCCGCCCCGGACCAGGCCCGCTGGTCGCGCACCATGGTCCACAGATAGCCGGTTTTGGTCTTGCCCCGGCCCGGGTCGAGAACCCGAACCGTGGTTTCGTCCAGACCCAGGGTGCTCGACATCTTCAGCGCCGTCTTCAGGCGCTCATACACGGGCCCGAGGTGGAACGCCGCCTTGCCGACCCAGCCGGCCAGCGTCGAGCGGTCCAGTTGCAGCCCCGAGCGGGCATGGATCCGGGCCTGGCGGTACAGCGGAAGGTGGTCGGCATATTTGGAGATCAGGACATGGGCGATGGCGCCTTCGGTCGGCAGCCCGCCCTCGATCAGCCGCGCCGGCGCCGGCGCCTGGGTAACGCCTTCCTCGCACTTGCGGCAGGCGTATTTCGGGCGCACCGTGACGATTACCCGCAACTGCGCCGGCACGATGTCGAGCCTCTCGGCGCGGTCCTCGCCGATCTTCACCATCTCCCCGCAGCCGCAGGGGCACAGCGTGCTCTCCGGCTCGATCACCTGCTCGATCCGTTCCAGGTGCTCCGGCAAATGGCCGGGATTGCGCTCCGGGCGGGGCTTCCTCGGTGCGCGCGGCGGCGACGGATTGTCGGCCGCGGCCTGTGCTTCCCCCTCCGCAGACGCGCCCTCCAGCTCCTCGAACGCCAGCTGGCGCTCGTCCGCCGACAGCTTCTCCGACCTCTTGCCATACACAAGGCGGACCAGTTCAAGGTTCAGATGCTCCAGACGGCGGATGCGCGCCGACAGCGCCTCATTCTCACCCGCGAGGCAGACCTTCTCTTCCGTCAGCGTCCTGTTCCCGGTGCGAAGCGTCTCCAGAGCCGCAAGCGCCTGCCTCGCAGCCGCCGCCTGTTCCGGCGTCAGCGTGTCGAGGTCCATCTCCGCAAGCGCTGCCATGGCCCGCTCGATAGCACAGTGTCGGGGAGCCGGGGGCCCCGATCCGCTGAGTCATTCCGCCTCAGCCGGGGCCCGGACGGACAGCGCCCGAACACGACGCCAGTCCAGCCCGCAGAACAGCGCCTCGAACTGTGCATGGTTCAGCGTCATGACACCGTCGCGGATCGCAGGCCACACGAAGCCCTGATCCTCCAGACGCTTGTAGACCATCACCAACCCGGTCCCGTCATGGAAGACGAGCTTCAGCCTGTCGCTTCGTTTTGCCCTGAAGAGGAAGACCGTTCCCGTGAACGGGTCCTTGCGCAACACGCTCTTCACATGCGCAACAAGGCCGTCGTGCTGCTTCCTGAAGTCCACGGGCTTCGTCGCAACGACGATCCGCACACGGTTCGATGGGAAGATCATGACGCCGCGTTCAGCGCAGAAACGATCTCCGCCAACCGTCCCGCCGGCACGGCCGCGTCCAGACGGACCGTAACCCTGTCCATAACGACTTCCAGACGCGCGCCGCTCGCCTCACCGACACCGCTACCCTCCGCCCGGACAACCAGCGGCGCAAACGCCACTTCCGCCGCAGGCAAAACAAGCCGACCTTCCCGCGCCAGGCGACGCCAGCCCGTCAACTGGTTCGCATGGACGCCATGTCTGCGCGCAACCTCGCGAACCGTCGCACCCGGCTCCAGCGTCTCCGCCACAATCCGCGCCTTCAAATCATCCGGCCAGCGACGACAACCGCCTCCAACCGGAAGCACTTCTACGCTCCTGAGTGTCTCAACTGAGCCCAACATTGTGAAACTCACCTCCTGTTCAAATCACAAAAGGGGAATCCCAAATCACGCTGTTGGTGGCACCCGTAAGTTTCCCATTTCTGGCAACCCGAAATTTCTCACTTTTGGCTTGTCGCTGAAGATGCGTCGGGCCGCTCTGTTGGCTTTGCCAACGGAGCGGGGTGCGGCGCGCGGATGTATGGATGGGAGACGAGGATGTTGTTGAAGCACTATCTGGACCGGGGCGTTTCGAAGGCGGAGCTGTCGCGCCGGTTCGGGGTGAACCGGCGCACGATCCATTACTGGATCGAGACGGGCCAACTGGACCGTGATCTGTCGGCCGGCCCGCGAGGTTATGCGCCGCGCCCCCCGGTGGCTCACAAGCTGGATCCCTACAAGGGGATCATCGACGCGCGCCTTGAGGAGTTCCCGAAGCTCTCGGCGAAGCGTCTGTTCGACGAGGTTCGCGCGGCGGGCTACCCGGGCGGCTATCGCCGCGTGCTGGACTATGTGCGTGCGACGCGGCCGCGCGAGCCGGTCGAGGCGGTGGTGCGGTTCGAGACGCCGGCGGGTCGCCAGGGCCAGGTGGACTTCGGGACGTTCCGGCTTCCCTGGGGCCGGCGTCATGCCCTGGTGGTGGTGCTGGGCTACTCCCGGCTTCTGTGGCTGCGGTTCTTCCCCCGGCAGACGATGGCAGTGCTGATGGAGGGACTGGAGAGCGCCTTCGGTCGGTTCGGCGGGGTTCCGGAGGAGCTGCTGTTCGACCAGATGCGCGCGGTGGTGCTGTCCGACGACCGCACCGGCGCCGGCGGCCTGGTGCTCAACGCGGAGTTCCTGCGCTTCGCCACGCACTGGGGGTTCATGCCCCGCTCGTGCCGCCCCTGTCGGGCCCGGACGAGGGGCAAGGTGGAGCGTCCGATCCGCTACATCCGCGAGAGCTTCTTCTACGGACGCAGCTTCGCGAACGACGACGATCTCAACCAACAGGCCGCGGGCTGGCTGGAGGGTACGGCCAACGTTCGCCGGCACGCCACGACCGGGGAACGCCCCGTCGACCGCTTCGAGCGCGACGAACGGGCGGCGCTTCGCCCCCTGGCCATCTCTCCCTACCGGCGTCTCGGCCTCCGCCAGGCTCCGGAGCCCGCACGACGGCGCTTTCCGACAAGTGTGGAGGTCGAACGGCGCCCGCTCAGCGTCTATGCGGAGGCGCTGCAATGAAGCCCCCGGCGCCGAGCCGGCGCGACAGGCTGCGGGCGATGCTGGCCGACCTGAAGATGCCCGGCGCGCTGGAGGCCGTCGACGGCATCCTGTCCGAAGCCGACGGCGGCTCGATCACCGCGGCCGAGGCCATCCAGCAGTTGCTGAACGCCCAGATCGTGCTCCGCAACAACCGCAGGCTCCAGACCGCCATGCGCTCGTCCAGGCTGCCCGCGGTGAAGACGCTCGACCAGTTCGACTTCGCCTTCCAGCCCAGCATCAAGCGCGAGCAGATCGAGAGCCTGCACGAGCTCGGCTTCGTCGACCGCCGCGAGAACGTGATCCTGCTTGGTCCGCCCGGGGTCGGCAAAACGCATCTGGCCATAAGCCTCGCGATCGCCGCGGCCGAAGCTGGACGGCGCGTCTACTACGGCACGCTCGCAGGGCTGATCGACTCCCTCACCGAGGCCAAGGCCGCCGGCAACCTGTCCCACCGGCTGCGCGTGCTCACACACCCGGCGCTGCTGGTGGTCGACGAGATCGGCTACCTGCCCGTCAACCAGGACGGCGCCGTGCTCTTCTTCCAGCTCATCAACGCCAGGCACGAGAAGGCATCGACCGTGCTGACCTCGAACAAGGGCTTCGAGGACTGGGGCGGCGTGCTCGGCGACGAGGTCATGGCGGCGGCTCTCATCGACCGCCTGGTCCACCACTGCCACATCGTCAACATCCGGGGGAACTCCTACCGGATGCGCGATCATCAGAACCTGCTGCAGTCCGGCTCGGACCGGCGACGCAAGAGGGCCGCCGCGTGATCCCCGCCCGGAGCAAAAACGGCAACGGTGACCGCCGCCCGCTATGGATAACCGGGTTGTCGCCGCCAGACTCGCGGCGGTCGCTGCGCCAACCCGGTTACCCACAGCTCCATCGAGGCCCACACCCCAAGCACCGTGCCGGGCGAAAGGGATCAAAGACAAAAGTGAGCAATTTTCACTTGCCAAAAATGCGCAATTTTCGGCTGCCATTGACACACGCCTGCAACTGGAAGGGGGCTCAGCCGCACCGCTTACTGATCAGGCAGGTGCGGCGGGGATAGAATTAGCGCGAGAAGGAAGGGGAACGATGGTGTTTGAGACGGTGTTTGAGTGGATATTGGCGGACCCCCTGCGGGTCGGGGCTGCTGCCCTGACGCTGATGGTTATCCTGTTCAGCGGGGGCATGTGGGCGGGTTCCGTCAACAATGACCGAAAGGCATTCAAGGCCGCCTTTGCAAGGGTTGACGCCAAGATCGACGCCAAGATCAACCGCATCCTTGGGCGTCTGCCCACGCCAGCGGCCACAGATAAGACCCGATAAGCCTCTCTCGGCGGAGATTACCTCTTGCAGTACGAGGCCTCGGCTCAGGGGGCAGGCTACGGAGGGAGGCTCTGCTATCGGTTCCAATCAACGACCGGTGGTATCAGGTCCCCCTTGCCTCGGCGGGGATATTGTGGGGCCCGTTGAACCGGTCCGCCGGGCGGGGTTGGACAGGCCTTGTCGAACGGGCGCGGCGGCGGAAAACGGGCCGGGGAAAGCGCATGAGGCCGTAGGCGAGACGGCGCGCCCGGGCCGCATGTGCCGGGAGGGAACGGACAGGGCGCCCGAACGCCGATTGCCCGGACCTGTTGCATCCATGCCACAGTCAACTGCCGCCGGGCGCCCGCGCGTCGGGGCCGCGACGCTCCTGCCCCTCTGGCCAGCATTCGGCGCGGCGCTTCTCGCATGGCCCTGGCGGCGCGCGTCAGGTGCGTCAGCCGACGAAGTCGAAATCGGCTTCGGTCAGCTGCGACGCCTGAATGTTCTCGACCACGATCGAGAATGTGTTGTCAGGATCGCCGATCACGGCGTTGTGTCCACTCTGCTTGATGTCCAGATCGGAGAATTGGAGGTTCCCACGGATGACCAAGATGTCGGTGCCGTCCTCGAAATCCAGGATGCGGTCGGTATCGGACTCGCTGTCGAAGACGAATCGGTCGGCACCGGCGCCGCCGTGGAGCAGGTCGTTGCCCTTGCCTCCAATCAGCGTGTCATCGCCCGTCCCCCCCGAAAGCCGGTCGTCCCGATCGTAGCCGTGGAGCGTGTCGTCGCCCCCGAGGCCCTGGAGGATGTCCCGGCCGAAGGCGCCGTGGAGCGTATTGTCGCCGTTACCGCCCCGGACGGTGAAGCCGATCCCGGAGGCCTTGAACTCGGCCAGCGACATGTCGCCGATCCGGACAGTTCCGCCGCCCGCGCCGCCGTCTACCTGCAGCGCGCAGGCGAAGCCGGTGTGCGAGAGGATGGTGCCGTCCGACGTGCCACCATCGCCGTAGACGATGACCGCATCCATGGAGTAGCGCGCCTGGTGATCGACGAACTGGAAGGGACCCATGTCTTGATCGCCGAAGTGAAACTCGATCGTATCCTCCTTTCTCAGCTCGAACAGGTAGTCGAAGCCGTCGCCCGGATTGAAAATGTAGGTGTCACCGTAGACCCATCCCCCCCAGTCGCCGCGAAGCCAGTCGTTGCCCTTGCCGCCGACCAGCACATCGCTGCCGTAGCCGCCTGCCATTGTGTCATGACCGCCGTGGCCGTAGAGCGTGTTCCAGACCCATCCGGCACCGCCGTAGATGAACTCCGAGTCCTCGGTGCCGTGGATTATGCTGTATCCGGTCTGGCCCTGACCGACGATGCGAGGAAGCTCGCCCGGTTTATTGCAGCTGTCGTCGTCGTCTCTCCCGACGTCCGAGTCGCCGCCTCCGTCCCCGGTGTTCTCGACATCAAGCGTCCCATCGCCCGAGGTGCCCGGGATCGTGTCCTCGTCGCCGCCGTTGTTGGCATTCGGGTCGTTGTCATCGTCGTCGTCAAGCGGGTTGCCACCGTCGTTGTCGCTATCGAGGGGATTGCCGCCGTCGTGATCGTCGCCGCCACCGCCAGCAGGCAGGATGAAGTCGTTCGCATCCAAGCTGTCCGCCGACACGCCCGACAGCCTGATCGTGTCGCCGCCGCCGCCGTAGCGAATGACGGTATCGGCGCCGTCCTGCTCGATGACCAGCGCCACGAATCCGCCGGACTCGCCGTCAAGGCGAATCCGGTCGCCGGCTCCGAAGTCGGTGATCGTGTCGTGGCCGTCTCCCGCCTCGAACACGAAGGTGTCGGCGCCCTTGCCGCCCCCCAGCGTGTCATCGCCCGCGCCGCCGCGCAGCGTGTCGGCACCCCTGGCGCCGCGCAGCGTGTCGTCGCCCGCGCCGCCGTCCAGAGTGTCGTTGCCCTTGCCGCCCCCCAGCGTATCGTCGCCAGCCCCGCCGGTCAGCGTGTCGGCGCCCAGGCCGCCATAGAGGAGGTCGTCGCCGGCCCCGCCGGTCAGCGTGTCGGCGCCCCCGTAGCCACGCAGGGTGTCGTCGCCGGCCCCGCCGGTGAGCGTGTCCGCGTCCTTGCTACCCTTCAGCACCTCCCCGCCAGAAGGCCCGCCGCTCGAGGCATCATCGTCGCCGTCATCGTTGCCGTCCGGCGGCGCACCCTGTGCAGGAGCGTCCTCGCCGCCGCCCTCCGGCGGGGCTGCCTCGACGGGAAGGAACCGGAAGTCGTCCGCGCCAAGGGAGGCCGCCGTCACGCCCTCCAGCTTGATCGTGTCGCCGTCGCCGTAGCTGATGACGGTATTGAAGCCCTTCTGCTCGATCACAAGACCCCCGAAACCGCCGGACACCCCGGCAATCTCGATGATGTCGCCAGCCTCGAAATCGCCGATGTAATCGGCCCCGTCGCCAACCGAGAACGCAAAGACGTCGACGCCATGGCCACTGCCGCCATAGAGCGAGTCCGCGCCCCGGCCGCCGGTCAGCCTGTCGGCGCCCCGGCCGCCTTCCAGACGGTCGTTGCCCGCGCCGCCATCGACCGTGTCGTCCCCGTCGCCGCCATACAGCGTGTCGTTGCCCGTGCCGCCGTCCAGCGCGTCGTTGCCCGCGCCGCCGTCCAGCGTGTCGTTCCCCGCGCCGCCGTCCAGCGTGTCATCGTCCGAGCTGCCGGGGTTCATGAGGAGAAAGTCCGCGTCGGCTCCCGGGCTTGCGGTTCCGCCCGTCAGCGTGTCGTCGCCGTCGCCGCCCGTCAGGATGTCGTCGCCGAGGCCGCCCTTCAGGATGTCATTGCCGACGCCCCCCGTCAGGGTGTCGTCGCCAGCGCCGCCGGTCCGCTCGATAGCCATGATAACCATGATAAAATCCTCCCGATCCTGTTACGGACGCAAAGTCTACCCCCCCCCCCACCGTCAAGCAAGTCCGAGAAGCTTGCGCTCCAGGGGAATCGCTTTTGAAGATTAGCTTTTAGGCCCTGTGGACGGATTTGATCAAGATGAAGGCAGCGGCGAGTGCGACGAAAGAGCTGAAGTTTGTGGCGGTCTTTTCGCAGCGCAGGGCGATGCGTTTGAAGCGTTTGAGCTTGCCGACGGCCTGTTCGATGCGCGCCCGTCCTCTGTAGAGCGCGCTTGCGAAGCGCTTTGGCCTGTTTTTGATGTTCTTCCGGTAGGGAATGACGGTCAGGGCGCCTCTTTTCCGGGCGAGTTGGCGGTTTCCGGCGCTGTCATAGCCCTTGTCGGCGACGATGGCGCGGGGCCGGACATCGGGGCCGATGTCCATCAGGGTCTCGAAATGCGGACTGTCGGCAGCCTCGCCGCCGGTCAGGTCGAAGGCGATCGGCAGGCCGTCGAAATCGGTCTTCAGGTGGATCTTGGTGCTGAAACCGCCCCGCGAGCGTCCAAGCGCCTGACCCTGCTGCCCCCTTTTGCGCCGGCCGCCGATACATGCGCGCGGGTCACGGTCGAATCGAACATCTGAACCAGGTGCGCCGTGCTGCTCAAATCCGCCAGCGTGGCGAAAAAGTCCTCGAACACCCCTGAACGGCTCAGACGGTGAAAACGCCGCCATACCGTATTCCAGTGCCCGAACCGCTCCGGCAGCGCCCGCCAGGTGATGTTGTGAACCGCAAAGAAGTGCAGCGCCTCCAGAAACAGACGGTCGTCCTTCGCCTTCGCACCCCGCCTCGGAAGGCAAAGCCGGAAAACCTCCAGCGCAACCTCCCAGTCTCCATTCGTCATCTTCGTCGACATCAAAGAAACCCCCGAATCGCCGACGCCTCATGATTCAGACAAATCCTCGCACGGGAATCCCTGAACACGCTCCTGAGTCAATACGTCCACAGGGCCTAGTGAGGCACGAAGCGCACCTGCCTTGTAGGCTTTGACAGCGTCTAGGAAATAAACCTTCGACTGCGTATGCCGAATTCGTGTGAGCAGTATGTCGAGATCTATAAAGCCGGTATCCGCTAGGATTGTCTTCCTACAGCGCTATGTGCGACGTCAGCATCTTGGTTAATACACCCGAGAATCCCGCGCCTTCACTTTGGTAGCGTAGGGGTGCCGGTCCGAAATGTCGATATCCCGCGTGCACAGCCCCGTGGTGAACTTCGCCACCGGTCCAATTCAGGCGTGCCGCAGAAAAGGATCTCTGCTGACCGGAAGCGACGAGCGTGCCTCCCTTTCTCAAAAGCCTTCCAGAATATCGTGGTCCGGCCCCATCGCTTCGTTGACGCCATAGACGCGCGCCGACTTCGACAGCCGATCCAGGGCGCGCTTGTCGGCGACGACATCCGACTCATCCGCGTCAAGCCCCGGAATATCCGTCTAACCCAACTTCAACAGTGACGATTAAAAGTATTCGATAGAACAGGGAGTTACACCGGCATCGCCGGGTGTACCCACTACATTTCGTTGATTTTGGGGACGGTCAGGCTTTGTGTTCGCGCCAGTTCGGCGGCAGCGCGATGCCGACGGCCTGGAAGACCTTTCCGACCTGGCCCTCGACATGGGTGCGGGTGGTGATGCGCTTGCCGTCCTTCTCGATGGTGGCCTCTTGCAGGCGGTCGAGATCGCGGATCAGGTCGTCCCATTCGACGTTGACGTTGGCGGCGGCGCAGCGGTCGGCCAGTTCCTTCTGGAGGACGAGCGCGAGGAAGGAGCAGAAGACGTGGCCGCGGATCGCGGCGTCGCAGGAGTGGTAGATCGGGCGGGTGCGCAACTGGGCCTTCGCCCGGCGGAACAGGTCTTCCACCGTGAGCAGCTCCCGGTAGCGGAGCACGGCATTGAGCGGCGTCATGCCGGCGTTGGTGCGCAGCACGAAGATGCCGTCGAAGCGGGCCTCCTCGGCGAGCTTGCCGGCGTCGATCTCGAACGCCTTGCCCGCGCCCGTGCGGCGCAGATAACGCCGGTAGGCGCTGTTGCCGATCAGCGCTTTCTCGCCGTCCGCAAGGCGGCGCTGGAGGCCGTCCACCACGGCCTGCCGGTCGGCGCGGTCCTTCTGTGCCTCCGCCTCGTTGCGGCACACGATGTAGCGCGCGCCGCCCACCGTGACTTCCTTCACGAACAGCTGCGTCTCGCCGCGCGGACGCTTGAGGAGCAGCGGCACAAAGGGCTTCGTGTCCTTCAGCACCACCTCGCGGACCACCTTCGTGCGCCGCTCGCGCGCGCCCAGGATGTAGTCCAGCCCCCGCTCTTCCAGCGCCGCTATCGTCGCCGCCGAGATCATCCCCCGGTCCGCCACCACGCACACACGACCGATCCCGAAGCGTGACCGAAGACGGTCCACGATCGGCAGCAGCACCCTGGTGTCGGCCGTGTTGCCCGGCAGCATCTCCGTGCACACAGGCCGGCCCTCGCCGTCCAGCACCACCGCCAGAACCATCTGGCGCAAGTCCGGGCGATGGTCCTTCGAGTAGCCGTGCGCGCCCAGCGTCTCGCCGCCCGCGCCGTGGAACGACAGCGTCGTGGTGTCCATGAACACCACAGACAGGTCGGTGAACAGGTCCCGCCTGTGCTCGAACAGACGCTCCTCGATCCCGTCCTTCACGCAGCGCGGCGCAAGCGCGCCTTCCGCCGGCGCCTCCAGCTCCTCCCCGAGCCAGGCCATCGCCCGATACAGCTGATGAAGCCGCAACCCCTCGATCCCCTCGATCGCGTAGTCGGCCATCCACTTCTCGCAGGACCGGTCCGAACCCGACACGAACAGACGGTGCAGAACGCTCACAAACACCGCCCGCTCGACGGCGAACCCGAAGCCGCGACCGTCCAGAAGCTCCTTCACGACAGCGCCCACGCCCAGCCGATCCCACAGCCGACCGAACAGCAGCGGACCGCCGACCCGCACGCAGGCCAGCGCGCCCGCCTCCATGTCCTCCAGCACCACGGACCGCTCCGAATGGCGCGCCAGGGACGCGATCAGACGGTCCAGCTCCCCGCTCGCCTGCAACACGTCCTTGCGGCCGAGCGCGCGGATCGTGCGCTGGCGCACCCGCTTGCCCTCGCGCACGCTCTCCACGAGGTAGAGATAGCGGTGGCCCCGGGCGGTCGTTTCGCGCACGAACATGACCGCGTTGTATGTCTTCGATATCGACCAATCAAGAAAACAAGGCCAAATCAGCAAAAATGTTTCACTACATTTTTCTCAACCCGCGCCAATCATCACCTCACTATCCAATCATTTCAACAACTTGGCGAAACCGCGCCCGGCAAAAATCGACACCGACTGTTCAAGTTGGGTCTAACAGACGCCCACGGGGCGTGAATCTCGTATGGCGATGATGGCACTCGATCTCGCGGCGCCAGGTGTTGACCATGTATTTCAGGAGCTGGAGCGGCGTGTCGGCATCGACCCGGCTCTTGTGTCCGCCGCAGCTTGTTGCGGGAGGTGAATTTCCCTTCATCCTCGTCCATGCTGTCCGTTTACGGACGCATCGGCGAGGGGGAGCGGCGAAGATGACCTCGAAGAAGAAGGGAGGCAACGGCGCACCGCCGCCGAACGGTGCCGGCGAGGACATGAACCTGCTGATCGGCTGGCGCGCCGGCAGGGCGGATGGGGCGGGCGAGCCGACGCCGGACAGGAGTGCCGAGCCAGCCGCCGGACCCGGCGCGGAGACCGCCCCCGCTCCTGCCGCGGTGCTGGCGGAACTCGCCGCCGGCCAGCGGCGCATCCTTGCCCTGCTGGAGGAGCTGACCGCGAAGCCGGGCGCCACGGCGGGCGAAGACGGGGCGGACCTCGGGGAGGCGGCGCGTTCGATCGCGGCGGCGACGGAGTGGGCGAACGACATCCGCGCGGCGATGGACAGCCTTCTGGTGACGGCGGGCACGTCGATCCGGGACCTCGGGAAGGCGGAGCGGGGCCTCGCTGGCGAGGTGGCGGCGCTGAAGGCCCGGGAGGAGGGGTTCGACCGTCAGATCGAGACCCTTTCCGGCAATGCCGGGACGCTCGGCGCGCGCCTGCGGCAGCTGGACGAGGCGCGGCAGAAGCTGGACGCGCGTTCGGCCGAGCTCCAGGCGGTGAAGCAGGATATCGTCGGATACTACGATGAGTGGAGCACCGCCGCGCTGGCCTGCCGGCAGGAGATGGCCGTGCTGACCGACCGCCTCGCCGAGGGCGAGAACCTCGTTTCGCGGGTGGAGCAGGCGATCGGCCCCTGGACGGCGCGGATCGAGAAGAGTCTGGATGAGAACGCGGCGGCGCAGGAGCTGGCAGTGGCGCGGACCTCCGGCAATGTGCAAGGGCTGACCGAGAGCGGAGACGCATTCCTCAAGAGGTTCGGCTCGGTCTGGCAGGGAGCGCTGGAGGATTTCCGGAAGGAGTGGCGGAACACGCGGCGCTGGACCGTGCCGGTGCTGGCGGCGGTGCTGGTCGTGATGGTGCCGGTCCTGACCGTGGTGGGAGCGGTCGGCCAGAGCAAGGTGGGCGTCTTCGCGCCCTACGACGACACGGGCAACTGGAAACGGATCGTCTGGGAGCAGCAGGGCGAGCAGGTAAAGCAGTGCCTGAAGGAATCCCTGAGGTCCGGCGAGCCCGTCATATGCACCCTCGAGGTCCAGTGGAAATGAGTGCCGTGGCTGCGAGCGGTGCGATTGCGGCCGGGCAAGGCTGATCGAGGCGCATGGTTGCGGGCCTGACGGACCTCACCTCGACCACGATGACGGTCGGGTATTTCTCCAGGGAGGGTTACTACGCGAAGAACGACCCGCGCCAGCGCCGGGCGAGCTTCTGGCACGGGGCCGGAGCGGCGGCGCTCGGCATGGCCAGGCATGTCTCGCCGCGGGCGTTCGGGCGCATCCTGTCGGGCCATGTGCCCGGCACGGACATCCGGCTCGGGCGGGTGCGGGACGGGGAGCACCAGCACCGGCCGGGCTTCGACCTGACGCTGTCGGCGCCGAAGACGGTCTCGCTGGAGGCGCTGCTCCATGGGGACCGGCGGGTGCTGGGCGCGCACGACGCGGCCGTGAAGGCGACCCTGGACTGGCTGGAGAGGGAGCTGCTGCAGACGCGGTCGTACGATCCCGTGACCCGGCAGCGTCCGCGCGTGGCGGCGAACGGACTGGTGGCGGCCGGGTTCCGTCACCTGACGAGCCGGGACCAGGACCCGCAGCTTCACACGCACTGCATCATCGCCAACATGACGCGCGACCGGTCGGGCGCGTGGCGGAGCGTCGAGCCGACGGAAATCCGGCGCAACGTGCGGCTGATCGGGGCGGTCTACCGCCAGGAACTGGCGCGGCGGCTGCTGGCGCTCGGGTTCGCGATCGAGGCGACGATGATCGGCGGCGTGCCGGGGTTCGAGATCGCGGGCTACGGGCGGGAGTTCGTGGACGCGTTCTCGTCGCGGCGCCGGGAGATTCTGGCGTGGCTGGACAAGCACGGCCTGCCCTGGAGCGCGGCGCTGACGCAGCAGGCGGCGCTGATCACCCGGAAGAAGAAGGCGGACAGGGACGTCGACGAGCTGCGGGCGGAGTGGAAGACGCGCGCCGAGGAGCTCGGGCTCTCCCGCGACCGCAGCATCGCCAGGCCCGGGCTCCGGCGGACGACGACCGCGTCGCGGAAGACGGCGCGCAAGGCGGGCCGGCCCTATGTGCGGACAGCGGAGGAGCTGCAGCCCGAGCCGCCGGGGCTGAGCGCGCGGGAGGTGACCTGGCGCGCGGTGGAGCATCTGGCGGAGCGGGCCCCGGTGATCCGGGAGCGCGAGATCAGGGCGATCGCGCTCGGCCATGCGCCGGGCCGGCACGGGCTGGGAGACATCGACGCGGCGTTGGCGGGGCTGATCGGGGACGGCCACCTCGTGGAAGCGCAGCTCCGGGGCGGGCGCTCGTTCGTGACCTCGGAGGCGCTCGGCCTGGAGCGCGGGATCATGGCCATGAAGCGCCGGGCGCTGGGCGCCTCGCAACCGCTGGCGGAGGAGACGGCCGTCTCGTGCCGATTGGCCGAAACGGCGCTGACCGAAGGGCAGCAGGAGGCGGTGCGCACCATCCTGCTGTCGCAAGACGGCATCGTGGCGGTGCAGGGCGCGGCCGGCACCGGCAAGACGACGATGCTGAAGGAGGCGCTGGGGCTGCTGGGCGGACGCAGGGCGGTCCTGCTGGCGCCCTCGGCAGCCGCCGCGCGGGTTCTGCGGGAGGAGACCGGCGTCCGGTCCCGGCCGCTGCAATGGTTCCTCACCCGCCACGGCGATCTGGGCAATGCCGCGCGCGTGGCCCGGGACCGGCAGGACCACGAGGGCGCGGTGCTGGTGGTGGACGAGGCCTCGATGGTCTCGACCGCGGAGATGGAGTTGCTGATGCGGATCGCGGCGCGGTTCCGCGTCGCGCGGCTGGTGCTGGTGGGCGACCGGCGGCAGCTGCGGGCCGTGCGGGCGGGCGAGCCGTTCCGGGCGCTGCAGGAGGCGGGCGTGGCGACGGCGGAGATGGAGGAGGTCCTGCGCCAGCGCGACCCGGCCTTGAAGGCTGCGGTCGAGCATCTGAAGGAGGGCCGTCCCCGCGAGGCGCTTCGGGAGCTCGAACATGTCCACGAGGCGCCGCAGCAGGAGTTGGGCGCGGAGGCGGCCCGGCTCTGGCTGGCGCTCGACCCGGAGGACCGGGCGCGGACGGCGATCCTGGCGCCGACGCATTTCATCCGGGCGGAGATCCACCGGGTCGTGCGGGACGGGCTTGCGCGCGAGGGCGTGCTGCACGGGCGCGAGCTGGAACTCGAACGCTATGCGAACCGCCACCTGACGGCGGCGCAGCGCGCGGACCTGCGCAACCACGAGCCGGGCGACATCGTGCTGTTCCACTCGCGCGTGGCGCCGCTGCGGGTGGAGAAGGGCGACGCCTGCCGGGTGATGCGCGCGGAGGGAGAGTTCGTCTTCCTGGAGCACCCGACGGGGCGGACGGTGCGCATCCGCCCCGGCGACAGCTGGGTGCGCTACCGGTTCGGGCTCTACGAGACGGCGCGCATCCGCATCCGGGCGGGCGACCGCATCCGCTGGACGATGAACGACGAGCGGCGCGGGCTTGTGAACGGCGGCGGTGCGGTGGTGCGGGAGATCGGGTCGCGCCGGGTGAGGTTCGATCTGGGAGACGGCAGGACCCTGTCGCTGGCGCGCACCGACCCGCAACTCCGCCATATCGACCATGCCTGGAGCACGACCCTGCATGCGGCGCAGGGCATGACAAGCGACGGCGCGATCGGCGTGCTCGACACGGGGCACGGGGCGCTCGCCGGCCAGGCGGGCCTCCATGTGGAGGCGAGCCGGGCCCGGGACCGGTTCGTGCTGGTGACGAACGATCGCGAGCGGCTGGAGGAGGTGCTGGAGGCGAATGACGGCTCGCGCATGACGGCGCTGGAGGCGGTGGGCGAGAACGGGGACCCGCCGCCCGCCGCGGCGCTTGCCATGTTGCGCGGGCTGGAGGCGGACTGGCGGGAACTCGTTGCCCGGGCTGAAACGCAGGGCAGCGACCTTGTCCGCACGGAGGGCTATGCCCGTATCGTGACCGGCACGGCGATGCTGGCGGAGGACATGGCGCTTCCGGCGGACCTGCGGGCGTTCGTGGAGGAGGTCCACAGCAGGGACGCGCAGGCCATTGCGGAGCGCCGGCAGGGGTTCGCTTTCCTGCGCCGGGCGGAGAGGCACGGCCGCGACTGGCCGCTGCTGAAACGGGCGGCGGCGAAGCGCGGGCGGCCGATGGACGACCTTCCCGAGCACGCGGCCTGGCTGGCGGAGGGCAGGACGCTCGCCGATGCGGGACAGGAACTCCGGGAGGGCAGCGGCCAGGGCATCGCCGCCAGGATCGGCGCCGCGCTCCGGCGCCTGGTGCGGGGCCGGGAGCTCGACGAGGCGGAGCGGTTCCGCGAGGCTGCGGCGCGGCACGAGGCCGGCGCGCGGGCAGCGGGCGTCGCCCCCCGCGAAACGGCCGGCGCCGAAGCGCTGGCGAAATGGGCGGGGCGGCTCCGGGGCCGGGAGGTACCGCAGGCGGTGCGTCCGGCGGTCGAGGCCTGGGGCGCGGCCGACGCGGAACGCAGGGCCGCTTCCGGAACGCCGCCGACGCCCGAAGACAGGAGGGCCGGGCTCGGCATCGAGACGTTCCTGCTGGACTGCGACGGTCTTCTGTTCGATGCCGGCCCCGGAGGTGCTGCGGAACCGGACCCCTGGGACGAGCGGGCGGCGAGGCTTCGCCAACAGGGCCTCGGAATGCTCGGCGAGGGACCGGGAGCGAAGCTCGGCGATCCGCTCCGCATCCGCCTTGCGCGCGTCGGGGCCGAGCGCGCGCGGGTTCGCGAGGCGGTCGACAGGCTTGCGGAGGCGGCGCTGCGACGCCGCTCGGCAAGGTTCGCGGCGCTTGTCAGGACGGTGGGCCGGCAACGCCGCGAGTCCGGCTCCGACCCCGTCGACCTGCCTTCCTGGGCCGGGCTCCGCGACCGGGCGGAGGAACTCAGGGGCGAGGCGTCTCTTGAGCCCGAGGTGCGGCGCGCCGTGGACCGGGTGTTCGACCTCGATGCCCGCGCAAAGGCGGAGACCGAACCGGTCATGTCGTTCCTGAAGGCAGGCGAAGAGCATGAGCGCCGGCGGGAGGGTCTGGAGGAGAGGGCCCGCGAGGCCGGGATGGCGCCCTTCGCGCTCGGGGACATGGCGGCATGGCGGGAGGGCTCCGGGGAAATCCGAGCCGCCGGCCGGAGGCTGCTGGGCGAGGCGGAGGCCGGCGCGGCCGAGGCCAGGGCCGCCTCCCGCCTGAAGGTCATGCCCCGCCTCCGGGACCGGGTGCGGGAGGTGCTGGCCGGGCTCGAGGCCGTGCGGCTGCGAGACGCGGGCGACGCCTTCATGTCGCTCGCGGACCGGGTCGAGCGGCTCGCCGTCCGGGACGACACGCTGGCGCTCCATGCGGAAGGTTATGCGCGGGTCACCATGTACGCGAAGGAGCTGGAGGCGCTGCCGGAGCCGGCCCGCCGGAGGGCCGGGGAGTGGCTCGCCCGCGACCGCCGGTGGAACGAGGACCTGGCGTCGGTCGCCGGGCTCGCCGGCGGGTTCGGACAATCGGCCGATCCGGCCGCGCAGCGTGAGGCTGCCGGCCGGCCCGCCGTGGCGGAGGCCATCCGCCGCGAGAGGGAGCGGCTTGCGCGCGTGCCGGAACCCGCACACTGGCTCCGCTGGACCGGGGAGGAACCGCTGGTCCCCGGCGACCGGGTCCGCGTCGGCGACGACATGATGGAAATCATCGTCGTCTCCGCAGGAGCGGCCGGCGGCATGCACGAGGACGACCTGCTGCAGGTGCGGATGCTGGATGTCGCGGGTCCGGACGAACCGCCCGGGCTCGGGGCGGTCATCCCCCGAACGGCCGAATCCCTCGTCAGCATCGGCTGCGCCCGCGCCGCCTGGTCCGACGAGAGGCTCCGGGAACTGGAACTGGCCCGGCACCGGTCTGTGCCGTCATGGCTCTGCCGGCTGGCCTGCGGCGAACCGGTGCCGGGCGACCGCATCGCCTGGACCGAGGACGCCGGCGAAGGCCGGGTCCTCACGGTCGAGGCGAAGGTGACGGCGCGCATGGACGATATCCGCTTCGGCAGCCCAGGGCTCCGGCTCGAAACCGTCGAGGCCTCGGGCCCGGACGCGCCCGAGCCGGGCAGCGATATCGAGAGGACGGTCGCCGCGGTCACCGCGCGCGGATGCTTCCGCGCCGAATGGAGCGACGAGGCCCGCCGCGCACGTATCCTGAACCCGCCGAAGCCGGTTCAGACGCCCCGGCAGGTGCAAGAAACGACCCAGGAGCAGCGCGTCGACCGCTCCGAAGGCGGCGGACTGAGCATGGGATGACCGGCGGTGCTGCCGGGTCCTGCCGGGCATCCCCGGCGTGACCGGTCTTGCGAGCCGGACTGGCGAGGCGATGCACGAAGCCGTTCAGGAGCGGCAAAACTGCGAGCGGTCGTTGGACAGACTGGCCGCACGGCGCCTTCTGTATCGACGGGTCAGGATGATCGGGAACTGGCGGTTTGTGCCGGTTGTTCTCGTCCGGCCAGATAACGGCCTCGAACCATTTGCGGGCCGCGTCCTCGTTGGGGAAACGGTCGAAGAGTCGCTTGACCGCCATCGCTTCCCGTTCTTTCCGTCCCGGTGCTTTCGCCAGGGTCCCGCCTCAGCCCCGATCGCCCGGTCGGCGATCTTGCTGCGCAACTCGAGGGGAAACTCCGTGAATACTATCGGCCAGCACCGCCAGCTCAGCCGAGCAGCGGCGTCTGGTTCTCCATCCACCTGTGAAACTGCCGTTCGATCTCCGGGGCGTGGTCGGCGCCGAACGTCTCCGCCAGCAGAGGCCCGAGTTCGTCCTCCCGGCCCTGCCGGACCATGTCACGCAGCACCGTCATGAGCAGCAGCTCCACCGATTGCCGGAGCCGTTCGATGGAACTCCCGCCCGGACCCGCCGCCGCCAGGGCGCCGTCCGCCATACGGGCGACCCGGTCGAACAGCTGCCGCTGCTCCGCCCCGGACAGGACGAGCGACGGACCGGACAACGCCTCCGGATCGAGCTCGACGCTCAGCCCCGCGGAAATCATGTGCCCGTTGATCGAAACGCCGCGCCGGTCCGCGATCTCCCGGCTTCGCTCCCAGTCCAGGTCGGAGCATGAGATAGTCAGCCGCACCCGCCCGCCGGAACCGCGCGCCGTCATCGATCGGCCCATCCCGAAGGGCGCTCCCGAAGCGCGCGCTGGATGAACGCGATCGCGCCGAACAGCGACAGGTCCGTGCCGGGAAGCGCCTCGTGCAAGGCGCGATGGACGGCGTCCATCCGCGCCACCCGCTCATGCAATGTCCGCTGTTCCTCCTCCGAGAGCACCAGCCGGGGCTCCTCGCGGGGCGCCCCGCCCGCATCCTCGTGCAGCGCGCAGGCTACCAGGAAGCGCGAGACCGGCATGCCGACCGCCTCGGCCCTCTCCCCGATCGCCGCCTTTTCGACCGCCGTGCAGCGCAGGGTGCGGCGAACCACTCTTGCCATGACCGCCTCAGGGCTGCGGCGCGGGGCCGCCCTCCGGATCGCCGCTGACCGAGACCGCCTGCCAGCGCGCCGCCGCGCCGGGATCGGTCAGGCGGTCCAGGTCGTCCTCACGGGAGAGCCAGGCATCGACGGCATCGCCGAGAGCGGTCCAGCGGTCCCCCAGGTCGAGGTCCTCCATGCGCTCCTGCTCGATCTTTGCCAGCACCAGCAGTTCGCGCACCGCGCGCCGCATGACGACGGCCGGCACCGCCTCCGCCATGATGGCCCGGTGAACGATGTAGCGCGAGATTTCCATGCCCGCCTCGTCGGCAAGCTCCCTGATGCGCGCCCACTCGTTCGCCGTCGCCATCACCGCATGCTGCGTGCGGCGGCCCCCCGGAGCCCGGCTCATGACGACGCCCCCGGACCTGCCGCAGCCATCAGAATTCCGTGCTTTACCGGCAAGTGCTCTTGTTTTTCTCCTGTATCAGTTATCATATTCATCCTCTCACAGGTTGATTAGGTGCATCACCACGATGGTCGTGACTTCCTTCGTACTAGAAATGCATTCATGCATAAGGCTACCCTCAATGCCCCCCGGAAACAATGCGTTGTCATTGTTTTACTTCCCCCAGTGCCACTATCGCGTTCAGGACCTTCCTGTAGGTCAGTCGGATTTCGTGCCAATGCCTCTTGCCATGCCCAAAAATATCCTGTATTCAGGACCCCCTCATGGGAGGAAGGCGACCTTCTGTCAGATAGTGCCCTAACATGAAAAATCTCATTCGAGATTTACACCGCGCCGGTCTTCGCGTTCACCCCGCCCGTCTCGTGCCTGCCCCAGTCCGCATCGGGGTCCGAGGTCTGCCCCCTGGCCCCGGCAACCCGGCCCGTCGAGTGGCTCGCCACCGCCTTGCCGTCATACCCGAGATGGCGACCGAAGTCCGGCAACTCCTCGAACAGCGAGGCGCGCAGACGCCCGATCATCCCCGACACAAGGCCGCGCTCGTCCTCAAGGCGCACCACGCGCCCCAGGAACCGCGAGAAGTTCCAGGCGCCCGGCACCGTCGAGCGCAACGGCGCCGGATACCTCACCACCCGCCCCGCGCAAAGCGCCACCACCGGCGCGCCCTGCAAGGGCAGCGCCTCGAAACCGCAAATCTCCAGAAGCGCCGGGTTGCGGCCCAGCTCCCGCAGAAGCGACTGCATCGAGGCGTGCCGGAACACGATCCCCGCGATCAACGCACGCCACATCGCCCGCACCGGATAGTCGTTCCGCCCGCGACCCGCCTCAAGCGCTGCCACAACCTCCTCGTCCGGAAGCACCTCCAGCACCACACGCAACCGCGCAAGATCCGGAAAACCTTCGACAGACCGCCACGAAAACGGTAACTTCTCCGCTGTCGCCATCACGTTCTCCCAACCAGCACCGGTGGATGGAACAAGGGCCGCAGGCCCGATGGCGACACCTTCTACTCAGTCCCGCGCCTCAACGCGACGCGCCCGAAAACCAGCCCGCGCACGGCCATGGGGTGGAAATCCACAAAACCTTTCCCTCCAAACCGCAAAAACCCCCGAAATCAGCCATCCTGACGGGGTAAGAAAAATCCAGACCCTCCGCAATGCCTTGCTCAGAAAGAACTTCCAAACAGCGCACACGCCTCCCGGAGGAATCCCCTGATCGCCGATCAGGGGGTTCCGCAGGGAAAATTTTTAGTCGAACCGCGGGCTTTGTCTGAGTGATGTCGGTCTGGCTGCCGGTGTTTGCCGTGAAAATTGTTGGGGATCGGGCGCAAAAAAAACCTCCCCGCCAAAGCACTGCTCCCGAGGCGTCCGATACTCGCCATCTGCGGCGCCCGTCTTGCGGACCCTGACCGGTAGGCAACCCCGTAAAAGCCCGAAGTCCCGCCCGCGCGGCCGGCACCTGTTTTCATGATACGGGGTGGCCGACCCGCCCGACAATGAAGGTTTTGCCGTGAAAATTGTTGGGGATCGGGCGCAAAAAAAACCTCCCCGCCAAAGCACTGCTCCCGAGGCGTCCGATACTCGCCATCTGCGGCGCCCGTCTTGCGGACCCTGACCGGTAGGCAACCCCGTAAAAGCCCGAAGTCCCGCCCGCGCGGCCGGCACCTGTTTTCATGATACGGGGTGGCCGACCCGCCCGACAATGAAGGTTTTGGGGAACCCCAGACGTTTCTGGCCGCCGTCATGGTGGTTTCTTGATGCCGCGGTCCAGTGTTTTCGTCCTCGACGGGCGCAGTTGTTTTGCTGCGCCGTTCTTCGGCCCGAGCCTGTATTGCGGTGGGGGGTGGGGTATCAGCCTCTGGGCGCGATCATAATCGCGTCGAGGGCCTCTTGGGCGCGGGCGGCGTAGTGCCGGTTGGCCTCGGGTACATATCGGAAGCGTCCGTCGCAGCGCACGATAGCGATGGCCGCGTTGCTCAAGCAGGCCAGATTTCCGGGCAGGTGGCGCACATATGCCCGGCAACGGTCTTCGTCATAGGTGAAGTCACGCACATAGTGCACACGGTTCTCAATGTGCCAGTGGTTGCGCACCAGATCGAGAAGCTCCTTGGGGCCGGCTCGCTCTGCGCCAAGCGACGTCAGGCTCCAGGTGACCTCGATGCTGCGCTTGCCGGTTTTGAGCATCTTGCGCTCGCGTTCCATGCGCATTGCCTGGCGGCGCCCGTGAAGGTGGGCGTAGCCGTCCCACTCGGCAGCGCAGAGGTCGACGACGGCGCAGCGTCGGCGCTCAATGCGACCATGGCCCTTGTCGACGGTTTCGTGCCAGGGCGCATCGCTGAAGTCGATCGCCTTGAGGTCTTCGAGGATGGTCTGCTGGTTGCCCTTCACCGCGCTGACCACGTAGTCGGCACGGCGTTCGAGCAGGCAACGCGCGGTCTCGTGCTGGGCGTGCATCGCATCGATGGTGACGATCCGGCCTGTGAGGTCGAGACCGCTGGAGAGTTCGCGCACGGCCGGGATTTCGTTGCTTTTGGAGCTGACTTCGACCTGCCCGAGGACCACGCCGGTGTCATGCGCCACCGCAGCGACCATCCTCCTGCGCCGGTCTTCGCTCTGCTTCGAGGCACCGCGCAAATCCTTTCCGTCCATGGCCACAGGCGCGTGCGCACTGCTGTGCTGTCCGGCCCACTGGCCGATGGCATTGTCCAGGGTCTGTGGCGGCAGGGCGGCGAGGATGTTGTGGAAGGTGGTGACCGCCGGCGGCGTGTAGCACTGCCTGGATGGGCTCCAGAAGGCGCCCACCGCCTTGAGTTGCTTCTGGGAGAGCAGGGCGGCGAACTGGGCGAAGGCGTTCACACCCCGGTATCCGGCAAGCCGGGCGGCAACGGCCAGCGTCAGAATGGTGGTGAGCGCATAGCGCTTGCCCCGGGCATGGCGGTATTCGGGCACCTCGCCCAAACACTCGAACAGGCTGCGCAGCCGGGGCGCCGCCATCGGCTCGGTGTGCTGCTCAGCGTTCCAGTCTGCCGGTATCTCGGGATGGCTCAGCGCCTCGGGGGCGCCGTGTGTCAGTTCGAACACGAAGACCTCCTTGGGCTGGCCGTGGTGACGCCAGCGCGCCACCCCTCCGGGCTCGCGGGCAAAGCCGCGCGTCAGACCCAAAGAGCGCCAGTTGGCCGCGCGGTAGCAGGTGCCGGCGAAGCGCGAGACGTCCACAAACGTCTCCGCCACAACAGCCGGATAGCCATGCGCCGCCCGCAGGTCCTGCGACAGCCGCCGCACGCTCAGCCCCAGCACCCGCGAGGCAAGGTTGGGAACCCGCTCAGGCGTCAGGATGACAAAGCGCGAGTTGTTGGCAACCAGATGCAGGCGACGGAACTGCTGCTCCGCCGACCACCCGATCCAGCGGTCCCGCGCTCCCACCTTGAACGCTCCAGGCTGCCAGCCAACCAGGGCAAGCCAGGCCTCGCCATGAACCGCGACATGGCGCAGACCCTTGCCGATGATGCCGTGGAACCGCAGATAGTGGTGCGCCGCTACCAAATCGTCCCAGCGCCGGTGCTCCCGTGCCCCCCAGGTCGGGCGCACCGTGACCGCGCGAAGATCAACCCAAACACCCGCAAACAGAAACCTCGCCATGACCGGCACACTGCCATATCAAGAAAAAAATAGCCACCCCGGACCCCACCTCAACATGGCCCAAAGGCAGACAATTAATTCGCCCTGGGGCAGCCGGACGGGGGGAGGGCGCAATCCGGCCCCCGGCATGGATATTGCCCGTTATCCGGTGTGTCCGAACGAAAAACGCGATGAAAGGGATACGACGCATGAGAATGCCCAGACTGTTGGCGGCGGCGGCGCTCGGCGCCTGCCTGCTGTCCGGCGGCGCCCTGGCCCAGAGCGGAACCGACGCCCGCCTCGAAGCGCTGGAAAAGCGCATCCAGCAGCTTGAGGAACGCCTCGCCGAACGCGACGCGGCCATGATGGAGAAGGAGCAGGCGCTCGCGAAGCTGAAGGCGAAGGTGGCGGTGCAGGAGCAGACCGCAGCCGACATCCGCGCTCAGGCGGAGGAAGCGGCGGCCGCCGCCGGCGGCCTCGGGATCGGCGGCGCCATCGAGGTCGAGATCGTCCAGGACAACCCCTATGAGGGCAAGTCCGCATCGAACGCCGACACGGCCACGGTGGATGTCGCCTTCGAGGCTGAAATCAGCGATGCCGCCAGCGCCGAAATCGTCCTGACGATGGGCGACGAAGGCGGGATCGAGGTCGATACCGCGGCCTTCACGATCGGCGTGGAGGAGATGCCCGTTTCGTTCACCGCCGGCCTGTTCACCCTGCCCTTCGCCGATTTCGGCACGGAACTCATCTCCGACCCGCTGGGGCTCGAAATGGGCGAGGCCGGCGAGAGCGCGCTGCAGCTCTCCTTCGAGTCCGAAGCAGGCCTCGCCGCTTCGGCTTACGTCTTCAACGGCGACGTCGATTACAAGGAAAAGGACCGTATCAGCGATTTCGGCGTCCAGTTGGACTACGGGATCGAGCTCGGCGGCATAGCCTTCAACGCCGGCATCGGCTGGATCAACGATGTCGCCGAGGCGGACACGCTGGAAGGGACTACGGAGGACGGCAAGAAAGTGGCCGGCCTCGCGGTTTCCGGCGGCCTGGGCTTCGGTCCCGTCTCGTTCACCGGCCACTACATGACCGTGCGCGACGAGCTCGACGGGCTCGAATGGAACGTCGAGCCTGATGCGATGGAATCGGGTAGCGGGGAAGCAGCCCAGCCCTCGGCCTATGGCGTAGAAGCGGCTTATACCAGCGGTTGAGGGTTGAGACTCATTGAGGGGATTCCCAAGGTTATCGAGTTCTGGCTCAATAGCGATTCTGCGATTGGAGGGTCGTTATGAGGGCAGCAATCCCCTTGAGGGAGGATTTTGATGCGGCGCAGTTGCGCGGCTTGGCGCAGCGGAGCCGGTATGGTTCGCAGAACCGTCGCCTTCTTGCGCTTGCGGTGATTTACGACGGTTACCGTCGTTCGGATGCGGCGCGTTTTGCGGGGGTGGGCTTGCAGATCATCCGGGACTGGGTTCTTCGCTTCAACGCGGAAGGCCCGGAGGGATTGAAGGATCGCAAGGCCTCAGGTCCGCCGCGCAAGTTGAACGGGGAGCAGCGCGCGGCGCTGGCGGCGGTTGTGGAGAGCGGTCCGGACCCGGCGATCCACGGCGTGGTGCGGTGGCGGCGCTGCGACCTGGCGGCATGGCTCAGCGAGCAGTTCGGCATCTCGTTGGCGGAGACGACGGTCGGGCGGGAGTTGCGCCGGATGGGCTACGCCAAGCCCAACTTCAACAGTGACGATTAAAAGTATTCGATAGAACAGGGAGTTACACCGGCATCGCCGGGTGTACCCACTACATTTCGTTGATTTTGGGGACGGTCAGGCTTTGTGTTCGCGCCAGTTCGGCGGCAGCGCGATGCCGACGGCCTGGAAGACCTTTCCGACCTGGCCCTCGACATGGGTGCGGGTGGTGATGCGCTTGCCGTCCTTCTCGATGGTGGCCTCTTGCAGGCGGTCGAGATCGCGGATCAGGTCGTCCCATTCGACGTTGACGTTGGCGGCGGCGCAGCGGTCGGCCAGTTCCTTCTGGAGGACGAGCGCGAGGAAGGAGCAGAAGACGTGGCCGCGGATCGCGGCGTCGCAGGAGTGGTAGATCGGGCGGGTGCGCAACTGGGCCTTCGCCCGGCGGAACAGGTCTTCCACCGTGAGCAGCTCCCGGTAGCGGAGCACGGCATTGAGCGGCGTCATGCCGGCGTTGGTGCGCAGCACGAAGATGCCGTCGAAGCGGGCCTCCTCGGCGAGCTTGCCGGCGTCGATCTCGAACGCCTTGCCCGCGCCCGTGCGGCGCAGATAACGCCGGTAGGCGCTGTTGCCGATCAGCGCTTTCTCGCCGTCCGCAAGGCGGCGCTGGAGGCCGTCCACCACGGCCTGCCGGTCGGCGCGGTCCTTCTGTGCTTCCGCCTCGTTGCGGCACACGATGTAGCGCGCGCCGCCCACCGTGACTTCCTTCACGAACAGCTGCGTCTCGCCGCGCGGACGCTTGAGGAGCAGCGGCACAAAGGGCTTCGTGTCCTTCAGCACCACCTCGCGGACCACCTTCGTGCGCCGCTCGCGCGCGCCCAGGATGTAGTCCAGCCCCCGCTCTTCCAGCGCCGCTATCGTCGCCGCCGAGATCATCCCCCGGTCCGCCACCACGCACACACGACCGATCCCGAAGCGTGACCGAAGACGGTCCACGATCGGCAGCAGCACCCTGGTGTCGGCCGTGTTGCCCGGCAGCATCTCCGTGCACACAGGCCGGCCCTCGCCGTCCAGCACCACCGCCAGAACCATCTGGCGCAAGTCCGGGCGATGGTCCTTCGAGTAGCCGTGCGCGCCCAGCGTCTCGCCGCCCGCGCCGTGGAACGACAGCGTCGTGGTGTCCATGAACACCACAGACAGGTCGGTGAACAGGTCCCGCCTGTGCTCGAACAGACGCTCCTCGATCCCGTCCTTCACGCAGCGCGGCGCAAGCGCGCCTTCCGCCGGCGCCTCCAGCTCCTCCCCGAGCCAGGCCATCGCCCGATACAGCTGATGAAGCCGCAACCCCTCGATCCCCTCGATCGCGTAGTCGGCCATCCACTTCTCGCAGGACCGGTCCGAACCCGACACGAACAGACGGTGCAGAACGCTCACAAACACCGCCCGCTCGACGGCGAACCCGAAGCCGCGACCGTCCAGAAGCTCCTTCACGACAGCGCCCACGCCCAGCCGATCCCACAGCCGACCGAACAGCAGCGGACCGCCGACCCGCACGCAGGCCAGCGCGCCCGCCTCCATGTCCTCCAGCACCACGGACCGCTCCGAATGGCGCGCCAGGGACGCGATCAGACGGTCCAGCTCCCCGCTCGCCTGCAACACGTCCTTGCGGCCGAGCGCGCGGATCGTGCGCTGGCGCACCCGCTTGCCCTCGCGCACGCTCTCCACGAGGTAGAGATAGCGGTGGCCCCGGGCGGTCGTTTCGCGCACGAACATGACCGCGTTGTATGTCTTCGATATCGACCAATCAAGAAAACAAGGCCAAATCAGCAAAAATGTTTCACTACATTTTTCTCAACCCGCGCCAATCATCACCTCACTATCCAATCATTTCAACAACTTGGCGAAACCGCGCCCGGCAAAAATCGACACCGACTGTTCAAGTTGGGCCAAGCTCTCTGCGCGCCCGCGCCACTATGCCCAGGACGAAGCCGCGCTGGCAGGGTTCAAAAAAACTTCCCCGACCGCCTGAAGGAGATCCGCGCTGCACTCGGCGACGGCGTCGAGGTCGAAGTCTGGTGGCAGGACGAGGCGCGCGTCGGGCAGAAGAACAAGATCACCCGGCGATGGGCTAAACGCGGCACCCGACCGTCAGCGCCCAAGGACCAGAGAACCATCTCGGCCTACATCTTCGGCGCCATATGCCCGCAGAAGGGCAAGGCCGCCGGCCTCGTCATGCCCCACGCCAACACGGAGGCACTCAACGCCCACCTCGCCGAGGTCGCCCTCACCGTTGAACCCGGAGCCCATGCCCTCGTCATGCTCGACCGGGCCGGATGGCACACATCCCCGGCCCTCAAAGTCCCCGACAACATAACCCTGATGCCGCTCCCGCCCCGGTCCCCCGAGCTCAATCCCGTCGAGAATGTCTGGCAGTTCATGCGCGAAAATTGGCTCTCGAACCGCGTCTTCCAGAACTACGACGACATACTCGATCACTGCTGCCAGGCCTGGAACAATCTCGTCTCACAACCAGAACGCATCGCCTCCATCGGAACCCGAAAATGGGCCAATGGGTTCTGAACTATGCCCGCTGGTATTACGCCTTGGAGATGGGCGACCGGGAAGTCGTATTCGCCGCCGGCTGGCAGCGCACCCGGGAGGCGGTCGGTCTGGAAATGCCCGAGAGCCGCGTCCTGTTCGGTTTCTCCACCGAACTTGTAGAGGGCGTCGGCGTCGCGCTCGAATATGCTCGCCACAACGACTACGGTGCGGGCGCCTGCACAGGCGGGGAGGACGATGAGGGAGGATATGCTCCAGCCTGCGGCACCGGCAAGAGCGGCAGCACCGTCACCCTGCAGCTCGCCGCCGAGTTCTAGGGAGGCCGGCGGATAACTTCCGGAGGCGGCACGCCGCCTCCGGAAGGAACGGATTTCCACAGGCACGAAACAATGGGCGCCGGGGAGGACGGCGGCTCCGATCTGTAGGCCCCGCCATGTTCACCTTGAGAAATATCGACTCGAAGACCCTCGCCGCCCTGCTCGTCTCCGCGTCGCGCTCCTACCGGACGCAGTCCTCGTCGAAAGAAGACCCGCCTTGCGAAAGCACTGCCGTGGATGCGGACCGGCCGTGCCGGACGGTCCTCCGCTTCTCCGGGCAGGACACGGCGGACCGTCCGCGCCTGATGCACTGACAGCCGCCCGCCGGCGCGACTGTGTCGCTATCCCGACTTCCGCAACTCGGCTTGAGAATCGACTGATTTGACGGTTTTCCGGCGCGAGAAGTGTCGGATTTCGGTGCAGTACCTCTCGGGACCGGCTTGTAGTGCCGACCTACCCCCTTGATCGGGCTGGCGAAGATCCGGACGCTGCGCTGATGTTCGTGCGCTGCAAGAGACGCTTCAAGGACGGCAAGGAGCACCGCTACTGGAGCGTTGTGGAGAACGTCCGGGTCCACGGCGGTCGGGTTGTTCAGCGTCAGGTGCTCTATCTCGGGGAGATCAACGACAGCCAGCGAGCGGCGTGGTGCCGCTCGATCGAGGTGGTGAAGGGCAAGTCGCGATCACGGCAGATGGCGCTGTTTCCCGAGGACCGGGAGGCGCCGGCGCTGACTTGCGAAGTGGTGAAGATCGACCTCTCGCAGGTGGCGCTTCACGACCCGCGCCAGTGGGGGGCGTGCTGGCTGGCGCTGTCCTTGTGGGACCGCCTGGACCTGGACCGCTTCTGGGAAGAGCGGCTGCCGGCGAGCCGGCAAGGCACGCGGTGGCTGGACATCCTGAAGATCCAGGTCTGCTACCGGCTGATCGACCCGGGCAGCGAGTGGCGCCTTCACCGTCACTGGTATGAGCACAGCGCGCTTCGCGATCTTCTGGGTGGCGAGCGGGCGATCGCCGACGACACACTCTATCGCTGTCTCGACAAGCTGCTGGCGCACAAGCAGGGCTTCTTCTCGTTTCTGCGCGACCGCTGGGCGACGCTGTTCGAGGCGCGCTTCGACGTGCTGCTCTACGACCTGACCTCGACCTACTTCGAGAGCGATCCGCCGTTCGATGACAAGCGCCGCTTCGGCTACAGCCGGGACAAGCGGCCCGACTGCGTGCAGGTGGTGATCGCCCTGATCGTTACGCCGCAGGGCTTTCCGCTGGCCTATGAGGTGATGCCGGGCAACACCTCCGACGACACCACGCTGGCGGCGTTCCTCAAGAAGATCGAGGATCAGTATGGCCGCTCCGAGCGGGTGTGGATCATGGACCGCGGCATCCCCACCGAGGAGACGCTGGCCGCGATGCGCGAGGGCGAGGCGCCGGTGCGCTACCTGGTGGGCACGCCCAAGGGCCGGCTGACGCGGCTCGAGAAGGTGTTCCTGGGCCTGCCCTGGCAGGAGGTGCGCCAGTCCGTGACTGTCAAGCTTCTGGTCGAGGATGGCGAGCTCTACGTCCTGGTGCGCAGCGAGGGGCGGCAGGTGAAGGAACGCGGCATGCGCCGGCGCCGGCTGAAGAGGCTGTGGCGTCGATTGGCCGAGTTGCAAGGGCAGTCGAACAGCCGGGATCAGTTGTTGCTCAAGCTCGGCGCCGCCAGGAAGGAGGCCGGCCGGGCCTGGAGCCTGGTCGACATCACCGTGCCCGGGACCGACAGCGAACTCGCCGCCAACGGCTTCTCATTCCGCCTGCAGCGCGACCGGCTGCGCCAGGTCCGCCGCCGCGAGGGCCGTTACCTGCTGCGATCCAACATGGTCGCCGAAGACCCCGCCACGCTGTGGCATCTGTACATGCAGCTCGTCGAGATCGAGCAGGCGTTCAAGGAACTCAAGCACGACCTCGCGATCCGCCCCATCTTCCATCAGCGCCAAGAGCGCATCGAGGCGCATATCTTCGTCTCGTTCATCGCCTACTGCCTGCTGGTGACCCTGAAGAACCTCGCCCGGCCGCGCGCCCCGGGCCTCACCCCACGCGCCATCCTTGAGGCCTTCGCCACCATCCAGATGGTGGACGTCCATCTGCCAACCACCGACGGCCGGCACCTCGTCCTGCCGCGCCACACCCGGCCGAACAAGGAGCACGAGCTACTGCTGCAACAGCTCGGCATGACCTGGCCGCAGCAACCCGCACCCCGGATCTCCGCCTGACGGCACACGGCGCCGCCTCTCCGTTCGCCGCCTTGTAGTGCCGACCCTCGGGGAGACGATCAAGGCTATTCAATGAGTTAGCATCCTCATGACCCCCGAGTTGCGGAAGTCGGGCTAGCGGGACGAAGTGGGGTGACGGAGGTGCCTATTGCAGACGGATTGCGGCTTCCTGCCTGGCCGCGAATATGCGGCCGAGCGCATGCGACGGGGCCAGAAGGTCCTCGAGCGTGTGCCGGTCGAGGACCTCCAGGAAGGCTTGCAGGGCCTCGTCGAGGACCCGGCTCAACACGCAGGGCCCCGCGATCGGGCAGGTGTTCCCGTCTTCCTTGAAACACTCGACCAGATGGAAGTTCCCCTCCATCGCGCGAAACACCGCGCCCACGCCGATCTCGCGCGCCGGGCGGGCGAGTTCGAGGCCGCCGTTCTTCCCCCGGGTCGTCCTGACGAATCCCTCCCGGCCGAGCTGGTGGACAAGTTTCATCAGGTGGTTTTCCGAAATGCCGTAGGCGTCGGCGATTTCCCGGATCGTGCAGCGCCGGTCGCGGTGGAGGCCGAGATAGATGAGCGTCCTCAGGGAGTAATCGCTGTATCGCGTCATTTGCATAGGACCGGCCTCGCAGGGTTTGGCGTCGGGTCTGCCCGACGAGCCGCAGATTATCCGCAGGACGATGCGTGGGGTGAGAGATACAGCGGTTCGACAGGAAACTGCAACTTGGCCCGGATGTTTCAGCCCGGCCAGAGCGTTGCCGGGTCCCGCCAGCCGGCGCGGGGATGAGCCGCGACGAAGCGGGCGAGTTCGCGGAAGAAGGCGAACCCCGCCTCGTCGGCGACGAGGTGGTGGGAGAGGATACCCGTCGGCTCGCCCCGATCGGCCGTTCCCGTCCGCCGGGCGCGGAGATGGGCGGCGATGTCGTCGAGCACCTCAGCCTCGCCGCGAAAGCCGCGATGGGTGCGCCAGGCGACCGGATCGACATGGGCATTGGTCTCGAACGGGCTTCGGCGCGGGCGGAAAACGGAGAGGCCCTGCCAGCCCGCCCCCGGCAGCCGCGCCGCCAGCGCCGGGTCGATCCGGTTCCAGGGCGGAACCAAAACCGGCAGGAAGCGCCGGTCGTAAAGCGCCTTGAGCCGCTCGCGGCCGGCTTCGAGCTCGACCAGCATGGTTTCCTGCGGCCTGTGGGGACCGAACTCCGCTTTCTTCTCCGCCGGGCCGGCATGGTTCCCGTGCCGCCATCCATGCTGGAGGATCGCGCCCGGCAGGTCTGCGGCGGCTTCCGCCGGGACGGCCGCAAGTGCAAAGGGAACGCCGTCCAGCGCTTCGACCAGCCGTTCCAGCGCGGGCGACCAGGCCGCGGCGTCGTCATCGCGCCACCAGAAGTCCGCGGGCTCCGGCCACAGGTCGAGCTCGCCGGCCAGCGCCTGCCAGGGGTCAGCGGCCATCGAGGCCCTGCAACAGGGCGATCGTCGCCGCAATGCCGCCGAGGTCGATACCGGCGGTGGAAAGCGGCGGGCCGGCGAGCGCCCTGTCTATGGCGGCGGCCAGGCGCTCCGGCGACAGGTCATCCTCGGCCACGACCTGCAAGGCCCCGCGCTCCGCCAGCGCATGGGCGCGCAGGGTCTGTTCGCTCTCATGCCCGCCCGCATAGGGCGCGACGACAGCGCGGAGCCCCGCCGCCAGCACCTCCATCACCGTGTTGTAGCCGCCCTGGGAGACCGAGAGATGCGCGCGGGCGAGCAGCCCCTGGAAGTCGGGCCGGGCGCGCTCCACGATGACGCCGGAGGGCGCGGCGTGCGCGAGGTCGGAAAACACGGCGTCCGGCAGCCCCTCGCCGACGAGGAAGCGCCAGCGGCGGTCGCGGGCGGCCGAGAGCGGGCGGGCGGCAAGCGCGGCGCGCAGCAGCGGCTCGCCGACCGCTCCGCCACCGGCCGAGACCAGAACCTCGCCCTCCCCGTCACCGCAGGGCGGGGCCTCCGCCCGGTCCACCGTGTAGCCGGTATAGCGCACGAGCGGCGCGATCTCGTCGAGGCCCGGAAAGGTCACATCGAACGGCACGAAGGCCGGGTCGCCGTGGACCAGCACCAGATCGTACCAGCGCTTTACCCGCTCCAGCATCTCGCCGATGCGTTCGGGCTTGTCCGGCTCAACCAGAATGTCGCGCACCGAGGAGACGGTCGTGCAGCCGTCGGCCTTCGCCCGCGCCAGCAGCGGCTCCAACTCGAAGCGCAATTGCCGGCGGCCGAAGGGAAACAGCTCCGTAACCAGGGCGTCCGGCCGCGCCGCGTCATAGGCCTCGAACAGCGCCGCCCGCCGCCTGCCGCGCCAGGCATCGTCGATAGGGCGGCCCCGCTCGTCCGCCAATTGCTTGAAATAGCGGTCCACGGCGCGCACCGGTGGAAGCTGCACGAGCTTTGCCCCGCCGGGGTCGGCCCCGGGCACCGGCAGGCCGCCCGAGGCGACGACGGTTTCGATGCCGGCCGCGGCCGCCGCCCTCGCCAGCGACAGCGTGCGGCGCAGATGGCCGATGCCGAGCAGGTGCTGGACCCAGAAGAAGACCTTCATCGGAATGCCTGCACATCGAGACAGCGGAGCCGCAGCCGCCCGCCCGGCGCGACTTCGAACAGATGCGCCGCCGGCGAGGAGAGTGCGCGGGGCGGCCGCTCCAGCATGTCCCATCCGGCGGCTGCGGCGTAGAGCGCGCGAATTACGCCGCGATGCGCGACCGCGACCGTCGGCCGGCCGCGGCGGGCGATGTTCTCAAGCCAGGGCGCAAGACGGCGCTGGACCATGCGCGGGCTCTCGCCGCCGGGCGGCAGGAAGTCGAGGCCGCGCGCCTCGTTTTCGGCCATCTCAGGCCCGAGTTCGGCGCGGAGCTCCGCCAGCCGCCGCCCCTCCCACGCACCCCAGTCCATCTCGATGAGCGCCTGCGCAGATGGAACCGCGCCGCCGGCCAGCACGGCCGCCGTGCGCCGCGCGCGGGCAAGCGGGCTCGCTGCCCAGTCGAAGGAGGAGAAGGCCGGCGGTAGTTTCCAGCACGCAACCTCCGCCACGCCCTTGGCATCGAGGGGAATGTCGCGGCGCCCCTGAACCCGCCTTTCCCGGTTCCAGGCGGTCGGACCGTGCCGGATGAGGGCGAGGAGCGTCATGCCAGCGCCGCTGCCGCCTGAGCGATGTCGTGGCGCGCGAGCACACGCTTCCTGGCCGCCCCGCCCATTTCGCGGCGCCGGTCCGGGTCCGTCAGCAGCGCCCGCAGGCCATCGGCCAAGGCGGCCGCGTCGCCCGGCGGCGCCAGCAGGCCGGTTTCGCCATGCGACACCACCGCCGGCACGCCGTCCGTTTCCGCCGCAACGACCGGCAGGCCGGCGGCCGCTGCCTCCAGCAGGGCCATGCCGATGGCCTCGCGCTCCGCCGGCCAGACGAAGAGGTCCGCATTCGCCAGAATGGCGGGCAGTTCCGCTTCGCTCCGCCTCCCGAGCCAACAGGTGCGCCCGGCCGGCAATGCCGCCTCGACCTGCTCGCGCGCCGGCCCGTCGCCCACAACGAGCAGCCGCCAGGGCAGGTCGTCCAGCGCCGCCAGCGCCGCGCCCAGCCTGCGGTATGAGGCAAGCTTGGCACCCTCGCGCATCATCGCCACGGTGACAAGCATGGGCGGGTCGCCGACGCAGGACGCTGCCCGCCACGCCGACGCATCCAGAAAAGGCGGAAGATCGGTCATACGCTCCGGGGAGACGAGTTGCGCGAGGCAAGCGCGATCATTGGGGTTGAGACAGAACAGCCGGTCCGCGCGAGCTATGGCTTCCGCGACGGCGCGGTGCCCGAGATCCCAGGGGCCGCCGGCGCGCTTCGGTGCGTGGGATGCTTCCGCCACCCAGTAGGCCGCCCCGCGCGCCGCCGCGAGGCGGGGGCCGAGCCAGTCCGGCGCCTTGTAGTAGAGATGATAGGTGAACCAGACGTCGAAGGCGGGCAGGCGCGCCTCCAGGCGCCCGGCGAGCCTCTCCCCGAGCGCCCCGAGGCGTTGCTGGCGACGGGGGTCGCCCCGCTTGTCCAGCGGGCGGAAGCGCGAGGCGAGGAAAGGCTTGTGGCCGGCCGCCTCCAGCGCGCGCAGGAAGAGCCGCGCAATCTGCCTTTCGCCCGAAGGCACGGGATGGTCGGGCGGCTTCAGCGGCGCATAGAACGCGATGCGCATGTCGGCGACTCGAAGCGCTCGGCGAGCCGGTCGATGCCGGCCTCGAAGGAAAAGGCCGTACGGACGCGCACATGGGCCGCCCGGCCCATGGCGGCCCTTTCCGCCGGGTTGCGGATGAGCGCGGCGAGCGCCGCCGCAAAGGCCTGCGGATCCTCCGGCTCGACCAGCAGCCCGGTCTCGCCGGCGCGTACGAACTCGGGCACTGCCGAGACCCGCGTGGAAACGGCCGGCAGGCCCTGCGAGGCCGCCTCCATCAGCACATTGGGCAGGCCGTCGCGGTCGCCGTCGGGGGCTATCCGGCAGGCGAGCGCGAAAAGGTCCGCCTTGCGGAGCTCCTCCACCACCCTCTCCTGCGGCTGCGCGCCGAGGAACCGGGCCGGCAGGTCCGCCGCCGCCCGCTCCAGCCGCCCGGCGAGCTTGCCGCCGCCGATATGCACGAAGCGCCAATGCAGCTCCGGCGGCAGCAGGCGCAACGCCGCGAGCAGCGCGTCGTAGCCTTTCTTCTCCACTGCGCGGCCGACCGACGCGATGACCACGGGCCGGGCCGGGTCGCTGCCGTCGGGCGCCTCGCGCTCCGGCGGCGGAGGAAAGCGCCCGAGGTCGAGGCCGTGATAGACCAGCATCACCCGCTCGGGCTCGGGCGCAAGCGACGCCAGATGCGCCGCACCGGACCCGGTACAGGTCACCAGCCACTCGCACGCCGCGATCTTCTCGCGCTTCTCCCATTCGGGCGTCGTCCAGATGTCCTTGGCATGGGCCGAGCAGGACCAAGGCAGGCCGGTCATCAGGCTCGCATAGCGGGCGACCGAGGCGGGCGTGTGCAGGAAATGCACATGGAAGCGCTCGACGTCCTCCGGCAGTTCCGCCGCCAGTACCGCTGCCTGGGCGAAGCGCCGCCCCCGGTTCGGCGTCGGGTCGCGCCGCCAGTCGCGGAGCCAGGCGGCACGTGCGGCGCGGTAGCCCGGCAGCCGGCGCGCCCGCCGCCAGCCCCGCCAGACGCGGAGCGGCTCCTCGCGGACATATTCCGGCAGGTAGTGGACGGGCGCCGCGATCCGCTCGTGCATCGGGTGGTGCGCCGGATCGGTCGGGTGGCGCAGCGAGACGATGCGCTGCGCGACGCCGCGTTCCTCCAGCCCCAGGATTTCCTGTGCGATAAAGGTCTCGGAGAGGCGCGGATAGCCCTTGACGATGACCGCGACGGTCAAGGCTGCACAAGCCTGAGCGGCTCGGCTGCCGGCCGCTCCAACGCCAGGTCGGTGAGCCGCGCGATGCTCTCCACGCCGTCCATCAGGCCCGGCACGACCACTTCGGACGGACGGTTCTGCACGGCGAGGTTCCGAATCGCCGCCGCCATGGCGCGGGTGTCGGCGAGGAAGTCGGGATCGAGCATCCGCACGAGGCCGAGTTCCTGGGCGCGCTCGGCGCGGATGCGCTGCTCCAGCCGGGGCCGAGTGCGCGGCACGATCACGGCCGGCTTGTCGAGCGAGAGGATCTCGCAGAAGGTGTTGTAGCCGCCCATGGCGACCACGCCGGCGGCCCGCTCCATCAGGGCTTCCAGATGCGCGTCGAACACGAGCGTCGAGACCTGCGGCAGCGCCGCCGCCCGCTGGCGGAACTCCGCCTGGCGCTCCGAGGGCATGAAGGGCCCGAACACCAGCACGGCCCGCCATGGCATCGGCCCTGCCTGCTCATAGGCGCGCAGCACCCAGTCGATCAGCTCGTCGCCGTCGCCGCCGCCGCCGGCCGTCACCAGCACGAACGGTTCGTCCGCCGCGCGCTCGGCTTCCGGCGAGAGCGGCGCATCCGGTACGCTGCGCGGCAGGTAGCCGGTATAGACCGCCTTGCGCTGCACCGTCTCCGACAGGCCGAGGCCGTCCAGCGGGTCGCAGATCTGCGGCAGGCCGTATATCCAGATCTGGTCGTAGAGCCGCGAGAGCGCCGGGGCGACGTTCTTGCGCTCCCATTCCGGCGCCAGCATTTCCGGCTCGTCCATCACGTCGCGCAGGCCGAGCACGAGGCGCGTACCCCGCCGGCGCAGGATGCCCAGCGTCTCGGCCACCTCGCCGCGCAGGCCGAGCGGCTCCTTGTCCACCAGGAACAGGTCCGGGTCGAAGATCTCCGCCGTGTGGCGGATGATCGAGGCGCGCATCGCCAGCGTCTCTTCCGGAGCCATGTTTAGATTAAGCGGCGTGTAGTCGCCGTTGCGCAGCTTGATCATGCCCGGCACGCGGACGAAGTCGACGCGGGTGCGGAAGTCGAAGCTGCCGATGATCGGCGAGCCGGAGAGGATCAGCACCGAGAGGTCCCGGCGCCTGCCGACCAGCGCATGCGCGATCGTCCGGCAGCGGCGCAGATGGCCGAGCCCGAAGCTGTCATGGCTGTAGATGAGGATACGCTTGCCCCGCATGACCCCGACTATCGCATATCTCCGGCGCCGCCGCTCCACTGAATGTGAATGTCGTGTGCGCGAGCCGCACTTTCAATTGCCCCGGATAGGCCCATGATGCGGGCATCGGTCCGGGCGCGGGAGCCAGCCGGCATGGAAAAGACGATCTACGGCTTCGTGTTCCGCCACAGCCATAGGGTCGGACCGAAGCGCCCTGTCGGCCTTACGGCCGCCGGGTTTCTTCGGCCCGCCCTCCGAACCGGACGTGCACCTTTCGTTATGCATCCGGCTCTCCAAAGGCTTTCGCGAAGTCGGGAGACCTCATCCATTTGAGCTCGAACCGCGCGACCCGAACGTAGGCCATGAGGTATTGCTCAACGCCGCCCTCGGCCCAGGCACGAGTGCCCGGATGGACCCGGCTACGCCGGAGCCATATCTTGGACAGCCTCCTCGTGGGAACGCGCTTGTGCTTACTCCGTAGCCACAGCCAGAGCCGATGGCCCACATACCGGTCCAGAGCGCACAGAATGCGCTTCGCACCGATGCAGTATCGGTAGTAGTTGGCCCATCCCCGGAGGAGCGGATTGACTTCCTGGAGCATGCTTTCCAGCGACCGACCTTGCGTCTGCCGCCTGAGCACTTTCTTCACCCGCCAGCGGAAGTCGTTGACCACCTCCTTCGGGATTTCGACCCGGCACCAGTAGCCATACCGGTCGTCCCATTTGAGACGAACCAGACAGCCAAGGAACCGGAACCCTTCCGTCAGTGCGGTGACCCGCGTCTTCTGTTCCGATAGCGTCAGCCCCATCTCCTCGCGCAGCCATTCGGCAAGCGCCTGCCTTTCGGCAACCGCGTCCTCGTAGCTGCCGGACACGAAGATCAGGAAGTCGTCGGCATACCGGACCGGGTAGAGGACCAGTCGCCCGGCCCTCCTTTCCTTGATGCGCCGGACCGCAGCCCTTCTCGCCCCGTCTGTGCGAAGCTTGGGATCATGCGGGAGCCTGACCCACCGCCAGTACCGTTCCTCGATCGCGCTTAGCGCGATGTTGGCCAGCAACGGTGACAGAACGCCCCCTTGAGGCGTGCCGGTGGCCGTCGGATTGTAAACAAAATCCTCCAGCACTCCGGCCTTGAGGAACCGCACGATCAGCCGGTTCACCTTCCGATCCGCGCAGGATTTCCGCACGCGGTCCATCAGGTGGTGATGGCCGATATTGTCGAAGCAGCCCTCGATGTCGCCTTCAATCACCCATTGATAGGGAGGGTCGCGATGCACTCCATCCGCCGCGATTTTGGAGGGGCGAATGGTCTGCCGGATGTGTTCGAGTGCGCCATGGCAGCCCCGTCCGGGCCGGAACCCGTAGGAGACTTGCCAGAAACGCGCCTCGAAGATCGGCTCCAGGATATTCTTGACCGCGCATTGCACCACGCGATCAGCGACGGTGGGGATACCGAGGGGTCGGAACTTTCCCGGTCTGCCCGGCTTCGGAATCCACTTTCGCCTCGCGGGCGACGGTCGGTAGCTGCCGTTCCGCAGCGCCTCCCGCAACCCGTCCAGAAAGAGCGGTACGCCTCCGTCGCCGGCGGCGATTTTCGCCACCGTCAACCCGTCGACACCCGGCGTCCGTCTGCCCTTATTGTGGGCAATCGTCTGCCAAGCACAGCGAAGATTGCGCGGATCGGTTACCCAGTTCCACACATCGCCGTAGGCACCTTCGGGCGTCTCCTTACTCCACTGGTACAACTTCCGCTGCACGCTGAGGAGCCAAGCCTTTTCGGCCTGATTATCGAAGTCCATCGACAGTCCCTCCGTCATGAAAGTCGTTCCACCTTCTGCCCCCCTTCGCCATGTGCGCGGCTTTCCCGCGCTCCGACTACTACGAGGGCTCTGCCCCCATGCAGACCGTCTCCGTTCTCCGCGGCTAGCCCGGCTCCGTACCGGGCGGACGGCATGGGTTCCCGTGTTCCGATGACAAACCTCAGACCCTTAGGCGGCATGCTCTACCCCTTGCGGCTCGGGGATACGGGATAGAAGGGTTGACCCGTATCCGAGTGCGATTGGCGCACCCACCAGAAGGCAACGCTTAGGCCAACCGGTTCGGTCCGCATTCCCTCCGCCCCGTCGGGCCATTGAGGGTCGAGCTGTAAGTAAAGAGGCTTCCGACGCATGCTTCGCATGTCGCTCGCCATAGGTCCTGTGGTAGCCCGGCCCGCGAGCGACGGCTCGCGTCCGGTCCAGTTCAGGTCGCAGCTTTTTCGCCCCGCCGCCGGAAAACGGCGGAACTTAGCGACCCCCTTCCGTCCGGCACCCTCCGCCGGACGGGGTGGCGTTTCAGCCACCGGTCGATCATCGGCACGACCAAGCCGTTGAGTTAACTCATGTTTTCTCTCCTTCTTGGTCTTCACGGCGCACAACCGGAGCAATTCCGCCTGTTCCCCGTCGAGCACAGCATCGAGGCCCGCCGCCGCGCGCACCGCGGTCTCGATCCCGGCGGCGAGCTTTCCGGCGCGGTCTGCCGCGCGCTGCGAGTCCGCCATGCGCCCCCGGAGCCAGGCGGACGGTGCATCGGCGACCAGCGCGTGCAGCGCGAGCGTCCGGCAGTCCTCCTCGCCCAGCCCGTCGAGCGCCGCGATCTCCTCGCTGACGAACACTGCATGGGCCGCGACCGAGTGGTAGAGCCGGGTGCAGCCCTCGTGGCGGCAGGTGTTGGCGAGCACATGTGCCAGTGTGGTGAAGTCGATGTCGGCGGCGGTCACAGTCTCCGGATCGCCCGGCCAGTTGAGCGGTCGCCCCGTATTCGCGCGTCGCCGACGCACTGCGCCTGTCCTTCCCGTCATGCGGCTTCCTCCGTTTCCGGTGTTTCTGAATGTCCGGCAGCGGCGGCAGGGTCGCCCGCCAGCCGGTCGATGGCCTCGACGGTGGTGAGGCCCTGCGCCTTGAGGTTTTCCACGGCGGCGAAGGCGGGCCCTCGCGAGGAGAACAGCGCCACCGACCAGGCATCGAGCACCAGCCGCGCGACCCGCCAGCCGTCCGGGCCGTGGAGGACGAGTTCCGCATAGCGACCGTCGGCGGTGGTCAGGCTCTTCAGCGCGCGCTCCATGCCGGGATCGCAGTGGATGCGCTTCTCGGACTTCAGCAGCTCGACCGACTCGTCCTTCTGGGCGAGGAAGATCACCCAGTCCGAGTTCTCCCAGGCGGCGCGCGCGGCGGGATTGGCGTAGTAGTCGTTGACCGACTGCGTGCCGGTGATGAGCGCGCCGCGATATTTCCGGGCGCGGCGGGCGGCGCCTTCGAGGAACGCCTTCGAGTCCTCGCCCGAGAGTAGGTCCCAGGCCTCGTCGATGACGATGGCCTTCGCCCGCGTGCGGGGGCCGTGATACATGCGCTGCGTGCTGAGGAACACGACGAGCATCAGCACCACCGCCTGGACGTCGCCCCGCCCCTTGAGCTCGGCCAGCTCGAACACCGTCATGGCGTTCTCCAGGTCCGGTACGTTCGAGCCCGCGAACAGCCGGCCCATGGCGCCTCCCGGGCACCAGGGACCCAAAGCGGTTGCCATGTCCTTCGCCCTTCGGTCGTCGCGGGCCTCCAGATTCTTCCGCACCGTGCCCAGATCGGCACCGTTGCCCGCCTCGTCCCAGGCCGCCGCGATGGCCTCCGCAATCAGCGCCGCCTCAATGTCGTCGATACTGCCCCGGCGCCGCGCCATGCGGCCGATGACGCCGGCCAGCATGGCGAAGCACTCTTCCCGGTAATCGCCGTCATGCTCGGCGGTCCCGGCGTCGATCATGGCGAACGGGTTGAGGCAGGCGGGGTCCTTGCCGAAGGCGATGAACGCCCCGCCCAGGGCCTCGGCCGTGTGCTGGAACGAGCGCCCGTCGTCGATCACCACGGCCTCGCCGCCGGCGCCGATCAGACCGGTGACGAGTTCCTGCATCAGCACCGACTTGCCGGAGCCGGACTTGCCGGTGACGGCGACGTTGTAGTTGCCGGCCTCGTTGGCGAAGGGCGACCAGCAGGCCGGCTGGCCCCGGCGCCCGATCAGCAGCAGGGCCGGGGGATTGTCGGGGTTGCCAGGCCCGGGGGGCACGTTGCCCTGGCCGCGCCATTCGCCGTGGAGCGGCGCGAGGTTGACGGCGCTGGAGGTCAGCAGGGTCTTCATCCGGCCCATGCGTTCGAGGTCGGCGTCGAGGCCGCCGGCCGACGCCATCGGCAGACAGGCGAGCCAGGAGGGGAGCTGCACGTAGCGTTCCGCGTTCACGCGCCAGCCCTGCCCGTGATAGATCGCGCGCACCGCCTGCTCGGCCTCGTCGAGGGCGTCCAGGGGGGCGTAGACCGCCGCCATGTAGCAGGCGCGGACCAGCTTCTCGCCGTCCTTGATCCGCTCGGTGACCGCCTGCCAGTCGCGCGCCTTCTCGGGCAGCCCTGGCAGGTATCTGGCGATGCCGGTTCCGGCCTGCTGGGTCGCGCGGGCGGATTTGAGGAACGCCTTCTCGCCCGCCGCCTCGTCCCCCGTGGTCACGGTGAGGCAGGTCAGCACCGGGCAGCCGGGCTGGAGGAAATCCCTGTGGAAGTCGCCGATCAGCGCGTTGCCGCGCCAGCCCGGCCACACCTCCGGGAAGGCGACGGCCGAGAGCACCCGGACGGCGATGTCCCCGGAGCCGCCGTCCCGGCCGCCGTCGGGATGGTGGAAGGCGAGGCCGGTGGGGTGGACCGTGAGCGCACGGCCCGGCGCGATGCACTGTTCGTGCAGCGGATCGCGCGGCGCCCAGCGGCGTGCAGGCCGCTCGGCGCCGCCGTCACGGTATCCGCCGATATCGGGCGCGACCAGCTCGGCCGCGAGCGACAACAGCGCATCCGGCTCCAGCCGGCGCGTCTGCGCGCCTGCCGAGGCGAGCGTGCCCTCCAGCGCCCGGCGGAACGCGCCGAGCGCGGTCTCCGTGGCCGGGCCGGGACCGGCCGCAAGGCAGGCGGTCACGAACACCCGGTAGTCCGAGAGGGTGAAGGGCGGGCCGCCCGCATGAAGGCGCCGCCAGCCGCCGGGCGCCAGCAGGTCGCGGCGGCGCGCTCCCATCCGGGACAGGGCCCCGCCGGCGTCCGAACGGGGCGCTGCCCAGGCGCGGGAGGCCGCGCCGAAGCGCGGGCTCGCCCAGTGGATGACCTGGATGGTGCAGCGTTCGGGCGCCGCGTCGGCCAGCGTGCCGGAGAGCGCGCCCAGGGTCTCGCCGTCGATTCCCGCGAACGGCGGCAGCTCGATGACGAAGCCCGCGCTCGCGGCATTGACGTAAAGCTCGCTCGATTCCTCCCAGGCGCGCCAGGGCAGCAGCGCGTGCAGCGCGGCGGTCATTTCCGGCGGCGACCAGGGGCCAGGCGCCTCCGGCCCGTCGAAGAGTTCCAGCAGCCGCTTCACCGCGCGAGCCTCCAGCCGGCCGGCTCCAGCACCGCCCGGACCCAGGACGCCTCGCGATAGACGCCTCCGGCGTCGACGAAGGGCGCGATCCAGATGCGCGCCACCACCTCGTCGGTGCGGAGATCGGCGTCACGAGGGTCTTCGACGACTGGGCGCAGTTCGCGCGCGCCGGGTTCGGCCGGGAGAGGGACCGGTTCGCCTGGAAGGGCGGCGGAGCCCGGTTCGGCCGGGAGCGCGGAGGGGGTCGGGGCTTCGGTCGGCAGGAGCCGGACCGGGCCGGTCGCGGCGGTCTTCTCCCGATCGGCCTTCCGCGAGTCATCCTCCTCGACCCCCAACATCCGCGCCAGCCAGGCGAAGGGATCGAACCCGCCGTCGCAGGCGGCATCGCAGGGCGCGTCGTTCTCCGGCGACACCGTGCCGGCGTCCCCGCCGCGCATCCGCCAGAGCGGCTCCGCGAGCACGGCGTTCCGGGCCGCATCCATATCCGGCACCGCCGGGTCGGCGGCGGCGACGCTGTTGCAGCTCCCGGTGTCGGCCAGCGGGCATTGCCAGCTCTCGCCGACATGGCCCGACGAGCAGCCGGCGAGCAGGAGCGCGGTCAGCACGGCGGCCGGAAGCGCCAAGCGGCGCGGGTGTTTCGTGGGAAGCATCATTGTTCTTGTCCTTTCCGGGTTGTCTGGATCGGCGCGCGGCCGTCGATGCGGGCGCCCTCGAGGAACACCAGCGTCACCTTCGTCCCGGCCTGGAGCTGGATCACCGGCTGGTACTGCTCGGCGCGGCGGATCATGTAGTCGGCGACCTTGCTCCCCCCGCTCGACGCCCCGGCGCCGAGGCCCGCGCGCCCGATGTCGCCGAGCGCGGTGTTGGCGACGGCCGCGCCGCCGCCCGTGGCGACAGCCTGCGGCTGGAACGCCTGGGAGACGCCCTGTCCGACGCCGGAGACCAGCCCGGCGAGGAACGCCTTCTCGACCAGCGCGCCCTCGCGGCTCACCACCGGGCCGCGCACCCCGGTCTTGCCGGAGCCCGCAACGAACCCGGCGACGTCGGTCTCGATCACGGTGCCCGACTCCGGCCCGGCGCAGGTCATGGTGCGGAAACGCACATAGACCTTCTCCGAGGAGAGGTCGCCGTGGGCCGCGCCGGTGACGGTGCAGCCGTCGACGTCGACCTGCAGGGCGGTTCCGTCTTCGGCGGCGGTCCAGGCCGGGCCTGCAATGCGCAGCAGCACCGGGCGGGGATCGCCCTGGGAGGAGACCCCGGCGGAGGCGTCGACGCCGGCCAGCACCACCGCTTCCGCATGGGCGCCCGCCGGCAGCCACACGGACACCGGCTTCGCCACGGCGTCCGCCACCAGCTCCGGACCGGAGCGGGGGTCGGTTATCGAAGACCGGGGCTCCCCCTCCAGCTCGAAGGTCTCGATCATACGAGACTGCGCCGGCGCGGCCGGCTGCTGCGGATCGCCGCCCGGCGGCGCCGGCGCCTGGCCCCGAAACCAGGGATCGCCCGCGGGAACGTTGCCCGGCGCGGCGTCCGGCCCGGCCGGCTGAAGCCGCTGCTCAAGGTCGTCGATCGCCGCCTCGTGGGCGTCGATGGTCCGGAGCGCGTCCGCCGTCTGCCCCTCCAGCCTGGTCCGGAGCCCCTCGTTCTCGGTATGCAGCCGGCGCGCCTCCTGCTCCATCCGCCGCAGCGCGTTCTCCATCTTGTTGAGCCGCGCCTCCGAACGCCGCGTCCAGACCATCTCGGCGGCGTCAGGCTCCACGATCCCGGCCTTGATGCCGCCCTCGGGCGCACCGGTCCTGCTTCCGCCCATGCCGAGCCAGGCGGCAAGTGCGACCAGCGCGACCGCCGCGATGACCGAGAACAGCAGCAGCTGTCGCCGCCGGACCGCATCGGCGCCTGCCCCGGCCCACGAGCCGGCGTCGTTCGCGTCGCCGGCAGGGCGCCTGTCGGGGCGGGCGTTCATTGCGGGCCTCCCGCGCCGGCGGCCTCGACCACCGCCACGCCGAGCCGCCCGCCCGAGGGGCCGGTAGCCGGCGGCGCCAGCCAGAGCGCGGCAACGGGACCGATGCCCGGCAGGCTCCCGATAGTCCCGGCGAGGCCCGCTGCGCCGTCCGCATCCTCACCTGCCCCGGACCACGATCCGGGGGATGCCGGACGCGCGGCCTCGAAGACGAGCGCCGCGAAGCGCGGACCCCGCCAGGTCTCAATGAGCATGAGGCCGGGCTGCGGCGCTTCCCCGCCTGCATGGACGGCATAGCCGGGCAGCAGATCGCGCCTTGCCACGGCGCGCACCAGCCGCACCAGCGCCGCGACGTGCGGCCCGCCGGCAACCGGATCGGAGACCGCGGCGTCCGGAAGAACGGCCGCGTTGCGGATCAGGATCTGCGCCGAGTCCCGGTACGCCGGGGTCAGGGTCAGCCGGTAGGTAAATCCTCGCTCGGTGCCGACGAACAGCGTGACGGGATCGCCCTCCACGCCGGCGTCCTGCGAGAGCGGCCTGATATAGAGGTCGCCCGAGGCGGCGTCGTGCTCGACCGCGAACCCGTCCGGCGAGCGCACCACCTTCGCGATCCTGTCGCCCGCCAGCGCGATGCGGCTGACGTTCGTGGCGGAAATCTCCGCCGCGAGTTCGGCATGGTCCGCGGCGTCGAGGATCTGCATCGCCAGCACCGGGACCGGCGCCGCGAATGCGCCCATGCAGGCAAGGGCGATGGCAAGGAGCGGCGCGAACCGCCGCCGGTATTTCCGTGTCATTTTCCGTCCTCCAGTTGTTCGAATCGCAGGAGCCCGATCCGCCCGGCGTCGATGCGGAAGACGAGCCGGTAGCGCCGGTCCTCGCGCGAAGCCTCCTCGCGCCCGATCCAGGTCACGAGCTCGCCCGCGATCTCGACACTGAGCCGCGCCGGTTCGGCCTCGATCTCCGCGGGGTAGAAGGCGCTTGCCAGGTCGCGCCCGGCCATGCGGGCGGCCTCCGCCTCGACCCAGGCGCCGATCGCGCCCCGCGCCGAGGCGTGGCTCAGCCGCGCCGCCGCGAAGCGGACATGGGCCGCGTTCTCCGGCGTCAGTGTCAGCAGCGTTACCGCCACGGTGCGCGCCATGTCCTCCAGATACCGCGCTCCGGCCCGGTCGATGCCGACCCCGCCGCCGCCGACCTCCCAGGATGGCCCGGCCGTTGCCGGCACCAGCACGGTCACCGTCTCGCGTCCGGCGAAGCTCAGGGTGAGCGCCAGGTTCACCGCCATCGACAGCACCAGCAGCAGCCCGAGCGCGAGCCTGATGTCCCGCACCCGGCGCAGGGCGGTGTCCATGTCGCCGCGCCGCATCAGCCGACATACCGGCGCAGATGGCTCGGCGGCGTCGCCTTGAGGCGCAGCACGAAGTCCGGCAGGAACCAGTAGAGGGCGTAGCGCGCGATGTTCGCCCCGCCGCCGCGCTTGACCCGGCGCAGCAGCAGCCAGCCGCCGGCGCCCGCGACCAGCCCCGGCACGAACTGATTGGCCGCAAGCCCGAGCAGGGCCGGGCCCATCAGCGCGGCGGCCTCGTCGACGGTCCAGAACAGCCAGCGCTCCGGATCGTCGAGCCGGCGCGGGATGGTGTGGCGCGCGGTGTCGTTCATCACACGATCGCCGTGCCGACCAGACGGGTGACGATGCCGGTGCCCGCACCGGCCGCCACGCCGACGCCGACCGCGCCCATCAGCTGCATGGCGTTGAAACGCAGCACCGAGCCGACCAGGGCGGCGCCCACGGCGAGCGCGGCAGCGAGCTGGCCGCCGGTGCCGCTCACGATGTCCGTCACCGTGTTCAACGGCCCGCCGAAGGTCGTGTCCGAGGTTGCCAGCGCCGCGTCCGCACCGGCCAGCAGGGCCGCGGCCGCCAGGGACACCACGGCGAGCCCGCGCAGCATGGCGCCCGACCGGTCCGCACAGGCCCCGGATCGGAGGGCGGCCCCCGAGCCGGGGAGGCAGGCGCCCGGGGCCGTCCTTGCTCCGCCGCTCACGGGGTGGCCCCCGGAAGCACGGTGCCGTCGTCGACGGTCGATGCCCGCCGGCGCGTCTCCGCCCAGGCCTCCAGATCCTCCCGCCGGTAGCGCACCCGGTTGCCGAACCGGCAGAACACCGGTCCCGCCCCCGTGCACCGGTAGCGGGCCAGCGTCTTCGGCGCCAGGCCGAGCAGGCGCCCCGCCTGGACCGTGTTCAGATAGTGGATCTCCTCCGTCATTTCCGACTCCCTGGCTTCGACGGCGCCCGGACCGCTCCGGACGCATGCGCGGCCATCGAAGCGAAAAAAACGGTGGCCGTGCATGGTCGAATTGCGATTCGAAAACGGCCACTCTTGAGAGCGCACGGGGGCGCACAGGGGCGCACGGCGATGATCGGACTCGCGGGCTCCGGCCGGACGCGCCGTCAGGACGGACCGAAAACGACCGACTCCGCCGCTGTCACGGATCGGGTTCGGGATAGGCGACCGGCTCCCCGGACCAGATTCGGCCGGATCGTGTCCCGAGCCGTGGTGTAAATCTCGAACGTGATTTATCGAGTTAGGGCACTATCTGACAGAGGGTCGCATTCCTCCCATGAAGGGGTCCTGAATACAGGATATTTTCGGGCATGACAAGAGGCAATGGCAGGAAATCGGGATTGACCTACAGGGAGGTCGTGAAGGCGATAGTGGCACTGGGGGAAGTAGAATGGGGACAATGCGTTGTGCTCAGGGGGGCATGGAGGATAGCTCCATGCATGAGTGCCCTCCTGATGTGAAGACAGTCAGGATCATGGCGGTGATGCACCGAATCACCTTGTGAGAGGACAAATACCATAATTGATACAGGAGAAACACAAGCGTGTTGGCCGATGGAAATCGGAATGGTGGCGGCTGCCGCGGTTCCAGAGGCGTCGTCATGAGCCGGCCGCCGGGGGGCCGCCGCACCCGGCATGCGGTGATGGCGACGGCGAACGAGTGGGCGCGCATCAGGGAGCTTGCCGACGAGGCGGGCATGGAAATATCGCGCTACATCGTTCACCGGGCCATCATGGCGGAGGCGGTGCCGGCCGTCGTCATGCGGCGCGCGGTGCGCGAACTGCTGGTGCTGGTGAAGGTAGAGCAGGAGCGCATGGAGGACCTCGACCTGGGGGACCGCTGGGCCGCTCTCGGCGATGCCGTCGATGCCTGGCTCTCGCGGGAGGGCGACCTGGACCGTCTGACCGACCCGGGCGCGGCAGCGCGCTGGCAGGCGGTTTCGGCCAGTGCTGATCCGGAAGGCGGCCCCGCGCCGCAGCCCTGAGGCGGTCATGGCAAGGCTGGTTTGCCGTACAGGTGGCATATCCGCCCGCTGATCGACACGCGCCTGATGTGGCGGGTCGAGAAGAAGGAGCCGGGCCATGACCCGGCCCGGCCGATCACGCGACCGCTGTTCCCCGGGCGCGCCGACGTCATCGTTCATGACGAACGCGGCCGGGTGTCCTGCGTGTGCCCGCAGACCGGCGAGGTCCGCGCCATGGCCTTCCAGGGGTTCGAGGCCGGGCGCGGCGTCTGCGGCACGCTCAAATACCGCTGCCCCGCAGCCGCCTTCGGCTTCGAGTGCAAGGGACGCGGGGCCTGCCATCGGGCGGGTGGGGTGAAGTCCGGCGAATACGGCCGCATCCTGCGCGTCGACCTCGACAGCCATGACCGGCGTATCTTCACGCCCACGCCCTGGGGCAGCCCGTCGTGGCGGCGCGGATACAACCGGCGCACCGCCATGGAGCGGATCAACGCCCGCCTCGACCGCAGCTTCAACTTCGAGACCCATTATACCAGCGGTTGAGGGTTGAGACTCATTGAGGGGATTCCCAAGGTTATCGAGTTCTGGCTCAATAGCGATTCTGCGATTGGAGGGTCGTTATGAGGGCAGCAATCCCCTTGACCCAACTTGAACAGTCGGTGTCGATTTTTGCCGGGCGCGGTTTCGCCAAGTTGTTGAAATGATTGGATAGTGGGGTGATGATTGGCGCGGGTTGAGAAAAATGTAGTGAAACATTTTTGCTGATTTGGCCTTGTTTTCTTGAGTGGTCGATATCGAAGACATACAACGCGGTCATGTTCGTGCGCGAAACGACCGCCCGGGGCCACCGCTATCTCTACCTCGTGGAGAGCGTGCGCGAGGGCAAGCGGGTGCGCCAGCGCACGATCCGCGCGCTGCCGCAAGGACGTGTTGCAGGCGAGCGGGGAGCTGGACCGTCTGATCGCGTCCCTGGCGCGCCATTCGGAGCGGTCCGTGGTGCTGGAGGACATGGAGGCGGGCGCGCTGGCCTGCGTGCGGGTCGGCGGTCCGCTGCTGTTCGGTCGGCTGTGGGATCGGCTGGGCGTGGGCGCTGTCGTGAAGGAGCTTCTGGACGGTCGCGGCTTCGGGTTCGCCGTCGAGCGGGCGGTGTTTGTGAGCGTTCTGCACCGTCTGTTCGTGTCGGGTTCGGACCGGTCCTGCGAGAAGTGGATGGCCGACTACGCGATCGAGGGGATCGAGGGGCTGCGGCTTCATCAGCTGTATCGGGCGATGGCCTGGCTCGGGGAGGAGCTGGAGGCGCCGGCGGAAGGCGCGCTTGCGCCGCGCTGCGTGAAGGACGGGATCGAGGAGCGTCTGTTCGAGCACAGGCGGGACCTGTTCACCGACCTGTCTGTGGTGTTCATGGACACCACGACGCTGTCGTTCCACGGCGCGGGCGGCGAGACGCTGGGCGCGCACGGCTACTCGAAGGACCATCGCCCGGACTTGCGCCAGATGGTTCTGGCGGTGGTGCTGGACGGCGAGGGCCGGCCTGTGTGCACGGAGATGCTGCCGGGCAACACGGCCGACACCAGGGTGCTGCTGCCGATCGTGGACCGTCTTCGGTCACGCTTCGGGATCGGTCGTGTGTGCGTGGTGGCGGACCGGGGGATGATCTCGGCGGCGACGATAGCGGCGCTGGAAGAGCGGGGGCTGGACTACATCCTGGGCGCGCGCGAGCGGCGCACGAAGGTGGTCCGCGAGGTGGTGCTGAAGGACACGAAGCCCTTTGTGCCGCTGCTCCTCAAGCGTCCGCGCGGCGAGACGCAGCTGTTCGTGAAGGAAGTCACGGTGGGCGGCGCGCGCTACATCGTGTGCCGCAACGAGGCGGAGGCACAGAAGGACCGCGCCGACCGGCAGGCCGTGGTGGACGGCCTCCAGCGCCGCCTTGCGGACGGCGAGAAAGCGCTGATCGGCAACAGCGCCTACCGGCGTTATCTGCGCCGCACGGGCGCGGGCAAGGCGTTCGAGATCGACGCCGGCAAGCTCGCCGAGGAGGCCCGCTTCGACGGCATCTTCGTGCTGCGCACCAACGCCGGCATGACGCCGCTCAATGCCGTGCTCCGCTACCGGGAGCTGCTCACGGTGGAAGACCTGTTCCGCCGGGCGAAGGCCCAGTTGCGCACCCGCCCGATCTACCACTCCTGCGACGCCGCGATCCGCGGCCACGTCTTCTGCTCCTTCCTCGCGCTCGTCCTCCAGAAGGAACTGGCCGACCGCTGCGCCGCCGCCAACGTCAACGTCGAATGGGACGACCTGATCCGCGATCTCGACCGCCTGCAAGAGGCCACCATCGAGAAGGACGGCAAGCGCATCACCACCCGCACCCATGTCGAGGGCCAGGTCGGAAAGGTCTTCCAGGCCGTCGGCATCGCGCTGCCGCCGAACTGGCGCGAACACAAAGCCTGACCGTCCCCAAAATCAACGAAATGTAGTGGGTACACCCGGCGATGCCGGTGTAACTCCCTGTTCTATCGAATACTTTTAATCGTCACTGTTGAAGTTGGGCTTGAGGGAGGATTTTGATGCGGCGCAGTTGCGCGGCTTGGCGCAGCGGAGCCGGGATGGTTCGCAGAACCGTCGCCTTCTTGCGCTTGCGGTGATTTACGACGGTTACCGTCGTTCGGATGCGGCGCGTTTTGCGGGGGTGGGCTTGCAGATCATCCGGGACTGGGTTCTTCGCTTCAACGCGGAAGGCCCGGAGGGATTGAAGGATCGCAAGGCCTCAGGTCCGCCGCGCAAGTTGAACGGGGAGCAGCGCGCGGCGCTGGCGGCGGTAGTGGAGAGCGGTCCGGACCCGGCGGTCCACGGCGTGGTGCGGTGGCGGCGCTGCGACCTGGCGGCATGGCTCAGGGAGCAGTTCGGCATCTCGTTGGCGGAGACGACGGTCGGGCGGGAGTTGCGCCGGATGGGCTACGCCAGGCTGTCTGCGCGCCCGCGCCACCATGCCCGGGACGAAGCCGCGCTGGCGGCGTTCAAAAAAACTTCCCCGACCGCCTGAGGGACATCCGCGCTGCACTCGGCGACGGCGTCGAGGTCGAAGTCCGGTGGCGGGACGAGGCGGCGTCGGGCAGAAGAACAGGATCACCCGGCGATGGGCGAAACGCGGCACCCGACCGTCAGCGCCCAAGGACCAGAGAACCATCTCGGCCTACATCTTCGGCGCCATATGCCCGCAGAAGGGCAAGGCCGCCGGCCTCGTCATGCCCCACGCCAACACGGAGGCACTCAACGCCCACCTCGCCGAGGTCGCCCTCACCGTTGAACCCGGAGCCCATGCCCTCGTCATGCTCGACCGGGCCGGATGGCACACATCCCCGGCCCTCAAAGTCCCCGACAACATAACCCTGATGCCGCTCCCGCCCCGGTCCCCCGAGCTCAATCCCGTCGAGAATGTCTGGCAGTTCATGCGCGAAAATTGGCTCTTATAGCGCGACAATCTGGATGAGAGCCGCGCGTCAATCAGGATGAGATTCCCGGCGGCAGCGACGAGGGAGAGGATTGTGTCGCGCGGCGGGGATTGCAAGCGGTTTTTGGTTTTGATTGTCGCGGCGCGACAGGTTCCGAGGATTTTTGATTGTCGCGGCGGTCCGGTGGGCCGGAGATGAAGCGGCCCGCGGAGGCGATCCCCGCGGGCCGTGAGTGTGAGGGCAGTTCGGCCGAGCTGGTGGCCTCGGGTCAGTCCCTGGTATTTTTCTCGGTGGCGTAGTTCGCCGGCCGGCCGCGCTTTCGCTTGCCCCTGTCGAGCGCTTCGCGGCGCCTGTAGCTCTCGACGTTCATCTCGAGGATGGTGGCGTGGTGGACGAGGCGGTCGACGGCGGCCACCGCCGTCGTTTCGTCCGGGAACACCTTGTTCCAGTCTCCGAAGGGCTGGTTTGCGGTGATCAGCAGGGATCTCCGCTCGTAGCGCGCCGAGATGAGTTCGAAGAGGACGCTGGTCTCGGCCTGGTCCTTCTGGACATAGGCGATGTCGTCGAGGATCAGCAGGTGGTAGCGGTCGAGCCTGGCCAGCATGGCTTCCAGGGCGAGCTCGCGGCGCGCGACCTGCATGCGCTGCACCAGATCGGTGGTTCTGGTGAAGAAGACACGGTATCCGTTCTCGACCAGGGCAAGGCCGATGGCGGACGCCAGATGGCTCTTGCCGACGCCTGGCGGGCCGAAGATGAGGCAGTTGGCGCCCTGGTCGAGCCAGGCGTCGCCGGCGGCCAGGGCATTGACCTGTGCCTTCGAGATCATCGGTACGACGCTGAAGTCGAAGGCGTCGAGGGTCTTGCCCGGGATCAGCCTGGCCTGCCTGAGATGGCGTTCGATGCGCCTGCGGTCGCGCTCGGCGAGCTCGTGCTCGACGAGGGTTGCGAGGAAGCGCGCGGCGGTCCATCCCTCGGCGTCGGCCCTCTTGGCGAAGCCCTGCCAAAGCTGGTTGATCGTCGGCAGGCGCAGATCGGTAAGCATCAGCGAGAGCTTGATGGCGTCGATCTTGTTGGGATCGGTGGCGATCCTGTCCTGGTTGTCGGTCATGCCGCGCCTCCCGCGTCGAGCAGGGTGCCGTAACCGGCAAGGAGTGGCCTGGCGATGCGGATGCTGGGCATGCTCCCCGGGCGCGGCGCGAAGCGCGCCTTGAGCTTGTCGGGGTCGGGGAGCCTGCCGGCGTTGAGCGCCCGGTCGATGGCGTGAGCGAGATCGGCCTCGCAGTTCTCCTCGTGGGCGAGCGCCAGGAAGGCGACCGCGAGCCGGCAGGCCCGGCGCTCGCCCACCCGCTCCAGGGCCGTCTCGAAGCAGCGCCGGTAGGCCTCGCGCGGGAACAGCGCGTCGCGGTAGACCAGGTTCAGGAGCGCCATCGGCTTCTTCTTCAGCGAGTGGATGACGTGGCGGTAGTTGACGACATGAGCGTTGGGGCCAGTGGAGCCGGCGCGCCCGCGCGGCAGGGTGAGCAGATGGGTGCCTGAGAGGAACAGCTCGATCCGGTCGTCGTAGACGCGCCCGCCGAGCCGGTGTCCGATGAGGTTCGAGGGCACGGTGTAGAACACGCGGCGTAGTCCGAAGCCGGACGACGAGGTGATGTTGACGCTGATCTGCTCGTAATCGACGGTCCGGCCGACCGGCAGGTCCCGCAGCTTCGCGCGCTCGGCCTCGATGGCCCTGGAGCGGTGCGCGTTGGCCCGGCCGACCACCTCGGCGATGAAGCGCCGATAGGTGCCGAGGTCCTCGAAGTCGCGCGAGCCGCGCAGCGCCAGCGCGTCCGCGATCCGGCGCTTGAGGTGGCCGTGCGGTCCCTCGATCGAGCCGTTCTCGTGCGCCACGCCGCGGTTGTTGCGGGTGGCCTCCATACCATAATGCTCACACAGCGCCTGGTAGCGCCCGGTTATGTCCTCAGCCGCGTCCTTGCTCAGGTTGCGGAACGCCGCCGACAGGCTGTCGGTGCGGTGCTCGCCGGGCGCGCCGCCGAGATGCCATAGCGCGTCCTGCAGCCCCTCGGCCAGCGCCGTGAAGCTCTCGCCGCCGAGCACCACCCGGGCATGGGTGAAGCCCGACCAGGCGAGGCGGAAGTGATAGAGCATGTGATCCAGCGGCTGCCCCGCGACGGTCACGCCGAGCGGGCCCATACGAGTGAAGTCGGACAGGCCCTGCCGGCCCGGTTCGTGCTTCTGGCGGAAGATCACGTCCTGCTCCGGACCGTGCTCGGCGCGCCAGACGCGGATCCGCCGCTCCAGCGTGCGCCGCACCCCCGGGTCCAGATCGGGATGGCAGCGCATCAGTTCCTCGAACACGCCGACCGGGCGGATGCCCGGGCTGGCCTCTGGAATCGGCACCACTTCCGTGTCAAAGATATCGGCCAGCGGGTCCGGACGGCGCCGGCCCCGCGGCTTCTTCTCTTGCAAGGGCGGCGCCGGACCGGCGGCAAGCCGGTACCCGGTGGCCCGGCTGAAGCCCGCCTTGGCGGCCGCCACCTCGATGGTGTCGGTCTTCTTCCGGGTCATGAACAACCTCTTCTGGCGATCGGTTATGTGACGCCCGGGCAACGCCGCGCTCTCCCGCTTGGAAAAGCACCAACGTTCGCCCGAACGGCCGATCCCGCCAGAAGGCCCGGAGGAAATTTTTCGAGCCGGCGGCCCGCAACTACAGTCGGGCTACGCCCTCCCTCCGTTCCGGGCCGCCGCCTTCCCTCGTCTCATCCTGATTGACGCGGAAGTCTCAAGTTGATTGTCGCGCCGCAACAACGACCGCTTCATGCTCGGCGACCTGCTGGCGGAGCATGACGCGCTGGAGGCGCGCATCGCCTCCTGCACTGACAGGATCGACGGGCAGATGACGCCGTGGGAGCAGCAGCTCCGTCTGCTGACCACCATCCCCGGGATCGACCGCACCGCCGCCTCGACCATCCTGATCGAGATCGGACCCGATATCGGGGCCTTCGCCTCCAGGGAGCACTTCGCCGCCTGGGCCGGGCTGTGCCCCGGCAACAACGAGAGCGGCGGAAAGCGCCGCAACGCGCGCACCCGAAAGGGCTCCGGAACCCTGCGTGCCAGCCTCGTCGAGTGCGCCCACGGCGCCGCCCGAACCAAAGGATGCCAGTTCGAGGCCCACCACCGCGCGCTTGCCGCACGGCGCGGCTACAAGCGCGCCATCGTCGCCGGCGCCCACAAGATGCTGCGCATCATCCATGTCGTCCTCAAGACCGCCACGCCCTACTACGACCGCACCGCCGACTACGACGCCCTGATGGTCAAACGCAACGCCCCGCGCTGGATCCGAATACTCCGACGATACGGCTACATCGCACCCGTCAACGCGCCAGAACTCAAGGCCGCCTGAGCCCCCTGAAACACGCCAGCCGGCAACGCGGGACTGCTACGGGCCACATCGGGGAAGTCCAACGCTCGTCCCTGCCGCGCCGATCTCGGCCACCGACCCCAACTCCGCAACACGGCGTTGGAACCCCTCCGCGCGCCCCTCAACCGAATCTGTTTCACGGCAAAACTGCGGCCAGACCGCCCCCAATCCATACCAAACCCGACGACGCCCGCCTGAACAACGCCGCAACACTCAACAACGGTTCCAGGAAAGCCAAAACCCAGCCGCAAAAAATCAGCTCGCCGATCAGGGTCAGACCCGCGGTCATGCCTGCGACAACCTCTTGCAGAATTTCGGGTTTGATTGATGTCGCTGTCGATTTTTGCATAGGCCCGGTTGCCCGGCGGGGTTTCTCTGTGAGCGGACCGCCGGTATCGTTGAAGGCGGCCGCAGGAGGCCGGCGCGACGGTCTGCCGAACGGACCGACAACCCAACCGGCGCACGAGGCAAGGCATGATGACGATCCAGCGCATACTCCTGACTCTTGCCTTGGTCCTGCAACTCTCGCCTGCCGTTGCGCAGCAGCCGGACATTGCCGCGCAGGTCGACGCCCTGGGTGCGCGCGCCGAGCAGGGGGAAGCCAGAGCACAGTTCAATCTCGGCAAGATGTACGCCGGAGGCAAAGGCGTGCCGCAGGACGATGCGGAGGCTGCCCGATGGTATCGCAAGGCGGCGGAGCAGGGACATGCTGATGCACAGAATAATCTCGGCTTCATGTACGACCAAGGCCAAGGCGTGCCGCAAGACGATGCGGAGGCTGTCCGGTGGTATCGCAAGGCGGCAGAGCAGGGTCACGCCGCTGCACAGTACAATCTCGGCGTCATGTACGACCAAGGCCAAGGCGTGCCGCAGGACGATGCGGAGGCTGTCCGGTGGTATCGCAAGGCGGCAGAGCAGGGTCACGCCGCTGCACAGAATAATCTCGGCGTCATGTACGCCGAAGGCCGGGGCGTGCCGCAGGACTATGCGGAGGCCGCCCGGTGGTATCGCAAGGCGGCAGAGCAGGGTGACGCCACTGCACAGAATAATCTCGGCGTCATGTACGCCGAAGGCCAAGGCGTGCCGCAGGACTATGCGGAGGCCGCCCGGTGGTATCGCAAGGCGACAGAGCAGGGTCACGCCGCTGCACAGAATAATCTCGGCGTCATGTACGCCGAAGGCCAAGGCGTGCCGCAGGACTATGCGGAGGCCGCCCGGTGGTATCGCAAGGCGGCAGAGCAGGGTCACGCCACTGCACAGAATAATCTCGGCGTCGTGTACGACCAAGGCCAAGGCGTGCCGCAGGACTATGCGGAGGCCGTCCAGTGGTTCCGCAAGGCGGCGGAGCAGGGGGACACCAGAGCACAGGGCAGTCTCGGCTTCATGTATGAATTCGGGCGGGGCGTCACCCGTGATCCGGTGCGGGCACACATGTGGTACAATCTTGCCGCCGCCAGAGCCTCTGGCAAAGCTGTCCGGGAACCTGCCGTAGACGGCCGGGACCGGGTGGCGCAGCGGCTGACGGCGACGCAGCTCCGCGAGGCGCAACGGCTGGCGCGGGCGTGGCGGCCGGGTAGGGACGAAGGCCGGCTGGCGGCGGCCCGGCTCGCCGCGGCGCGACGGCTGGTGCGGGTCAGGTCGGTGCAACTCGCCCTTGCCCGGCTCGGCTACGACCCCGGCCCGACCGACGGGATAGCTGGACCCAGAACCCGCGCTGCAATCCGTGCCTTTCAGGCCGCGACCGGGCTGCCGCTCGACGGAAAACTGTCCGAGGCATTACACAAGGCGCTCCAGGCCGCGTCCGGCAATTGAGGTCCGGGAAGCCGGCACGCGCGTCGGAGGACGGTATCGCGCATCTGGGCGAAGGTCACTGAGTCCCTGATGTTGTGCTTGCCTGCAAACTCATCGATATATCTATGCAGGTGCTTCGGGGAGAGCTTGTGGGAGGTGCCCCTGTGAGCGCGCTTCAACATTTGCTCGCACCACCATGTGTCCGCCCGCCCCTCAAGAACCGGGACGACCATGCCCGGCTCGGAACAGTCCACCCCGTCGCGGCTCCCGGTCGTCTTCCGACCTGCGCCCGGACCCGCCCGGTGCTTTCGATGGCCCGGCCGCATCGGAGGGTTCCGCGCGCCCTCTGTCCGCTCCGCCCGCCTGCCGCCGGGCAAGGAGGTGCAACCGGCCTTTTGCGGACTGGAGAGACCGGCCGCCCCGGTATCGGGCGAGCCGTGCGGCGCGGCAATCCGGTCACGGACTTCAGGCGGCGCAGCATTGCGAGCGTCCATCGCCAGCATAAACCCGCGCATGTACCGGATCGCGTCGAGCGCCTCGCGCTGTTCCACGCCATCGAGTGCCGGCAGCGGTCCGGCGCCCGAAGCGGACCCGGCCGGCAGGGCGAGCCCGACGAGGAAATCCGATATCGACAGGCCATGCCCTGCGGCCCGCTCCCGGACCGCGGTCCATTCCTCGTCCGTTGCCGAAACCGACAGGCGCACCCGCGTTCCTGGCCTGGCGCCGGGCCGCCTCTTTCCACAACCGGCGAAACCCCGTTGCCGCAAGCCGCAGGACCCTGCCGGTCTTCGCGGGAACGCACGAACGCAACGACCGCCCGAAACCCCTCGCAGAGTTCCGCCAGTTCACCGGACGTCAGTCCCGGAACCCGGTCTTCCCGGTCCCCGGAGACGACCGGGTCGAGGAGGAAGCGCGAGACCGTCTTTCCCGCCGCCGCAGTCCTCTCGCGGATCGCCTCGCGCTCTGCCTTGCTGCAATGCAGGTTCCTCGGCTGCTTTCGCTTCATTGCCGCAAAGCTCCCTCCGATCCGGTATCCCGTCCCGTGCTCTCCGGCCACCAGGATACCCCGCCAGGTCTTGTGTCACGCATATGCTGCGACCGGGCGTGACACTGAACCTGCTTTACCGGCCGGTGACCGCCGCAGGCATATATTTGACACAAATCACTCCGCAGTGCAGGCATCCCCGAAACACAAATTAAACATAAGATATCGAGACGACCCATGCATCATCAGACATAATTCAGGCGTAATTTTGCACTGGATATAACATAACTACCGTCGCCGGATTACACTGCCCGACCCTGCCATCGCCGGCCGCCCTCACGACCCGCGCAACACAAGGAGACCACAGCTCTTTTGCCATGGAACACATGATCGATACATCAATGCGATATCGATGTTCATATAGCCTCTTCTGTTTCAGACTGCTACTATACCGCTTCACATATGGCCAACGTCCTGCATAACAATAAAATTCCCAATCTGCTACTCAACTACCGCCTTCACCCAATTTTCCTACAACCATAATCGTGACACAAGGACCTTGCATTGATCCGCTCAAAGCCATATACTGACTTACCTTACGAGGAAAGCAGCGCTTCGTTTAACAGGGTGTTCCTATAACCTTGAATTCGTTTTTCTCTGGCACACCTCCCAGGCCATCCGATGGATGCTGGTGAGAGACCCGGAAGGCGAGCGGGACCCGCAGGCGTTCTTCTGCACCGACACCAACATGGAGCCGGCCAAGATCATCGCCACCTTCGTGCGGCGCTGGCAGGTCGAGGTCACCTTCCAGGAACTGCGCGCCCATCTCGGGCTCGAAACACAACGCCAGTGGTCACACGCGGCGATCGCACGAACCACCCCGTCCTCTGCGGGCTCTACAGCCTCGTCTGCCTCTGGGCCACAGACGTGCTCTCGACAAACCACCCGTCCTACGCCGCCGCCTGGTACCAGAAAACCAGCGTCACATTCTCCGATGCAATCGCGGCCATACGATGCCAACTCTGGCTTGGAAACAATTTATCGCGCTCCCCGCCAAACCGGGAACCAAACATAATTCCGCCCAACAAGATAATGCGTATGCAGTACGCCCTCTGCTTCGCTGCGTAATGCACAAAGTCGAGCTGAGAGCCGGAAAAAGGCTGAGCGGCGCGCCCGCCGTCAGTCGCCCCGACTCCGCCGGTTCAGCCAGCGGAAAAACACCAACGCGCCGACGACTGCGACCAGCATCCCCCGGCCGCCGAAGACCGCAAGCAGTAACGCCACAACACCGGCAACGACAATAACTGCAACAATCTCATCCAGTGAAGCGCCCAGCGCCAGCGACAACAGATGGATAAACAAGGCGACAGCGACTACGGTACTCCCTGCTGCCAAAACAAAATACTCCATCAAAATCCTTTTCTTCCTTCATGTTTCCTCATCGCCTCACACAATTCATCGGTACTGGTTATGACCTTCCGGTTATCGAATAGGCTTTCATGCATTTCCGCCTCCGAATAACCCGTTGGCGTGCCGTCCTTTTTACTCACAACCCAAGACGCATATGGTCTCCTCTCCCCAAGATATTTCGATACCGAACGAACATGTGTATTCAACAAAGGTGCTACGGATCCGTATGTCGCCCGGATCTTCTTCTTGTTAAGATAATCGAGAATTCGCTCCATGAGTTCTTCCCTTGATCTATCCTTTCCGACCAGCATGGTTTCAGTCCTCTCCTGGATTGCTCCCTTTACGACCTCCGGCTTTAGCATCCGCGCACCACGTTCAGAAAATGATAGCGCGCCGGCTAATTTCCCTGCAAAGCCTTCGAGGCAGGCCTTCAGCTCCAATGCCTTGTGGCAAGATTTCTTCAAGAATGGCGAAGCCAACACGACATCAGCATAATACTTGCTTTCACCTGCTATTCTACTACCGTGAATTGGCGGACATGTCATAATCCACGCATCGGGAAGATGCTCTTCCAGAATTTGGTCGAATTCTCGTCCGACATGATTGAAAGGGTTCAAATTGAGTACAAATAGCAAAACAGTAGAAGTTTTCGTCATTTCTGCTACTCTCGGAATAATCTTCTTCGCCTTGTTGTTTCCTGATTTGTCGGGTTTAAGGAAATCCGCGAACGGATCAATCATTATAAGGTCCTCAGGTTCGGTCTGGCCCAAAATTCTCCCCAATGCTTCATAGGCATCGTATCCGCATTCTAACCCGTAGCCAGGAAACGCCTCTTCCAACCTCGATAGCCCGGCAGCCTGCAGCCGTTGCCTACGGCTCTCGTCACGATCGGAAACGAAGACGGAAACTCGATCATCTACAAGTTCCCCCAGTATTCTGACCAGTTGGCCACTGCCATAATAAAGCCGGTCTCTAATTCCTGTTTGCGCCTCTTGCAAAGCGCTTCCGGACAAGGCGCGGAGGCGGTGGATAATTTCTTCGGGTGTGTCGGAGCTCTGCGGTTCTCCTCCGAACAGGTCCAAGAAGCGAATCCGCCGTCTTCGGTCCGCGGCCAACCGCCAGCGGACAAACTCGGTCAGGACGCCGTGCTTGAGCAAGTCGCCTGCGTTGCCCATGTCGTAGGGGAGTTTTTCTTCTGTCATCTACACAACGCTCTGTAGTAATCTGCAACTTTACTTCGTCCAGACCGGCCACCGCTCTCCATCAATGCATGGCTGAAGGCTCGTCTCACCATCGCCTTACAAGCTCAGCACCATGCCTTCCCGCGCGGCCTGCGTGCCGGGCCGGTATTCGGCCGCTTCCGCAACAAGCCGGTCCATCGCCTCGTCGTCGCGGCGCGGGTCGTGGTGGATCAGCACCAGCCTGTCCGCCCCCGCCAGCCTCGCAATGAGACGATAGCCGCTCGTCATGACGACGGCAAGGGTATTTGCCCGCTTTCGGGACGGTTCATCGCTTGGCATTCAATCGGCGGATTGGTCGCTCGCTGATCGGGGGTAGACGGCGGGCATGCGCCGCCCGTCGCCCGTCCGAAAGTCATCCGACGCTGCCGTGAGCTGTTCGCGCAGTGGAACGCGGTCCGCGCAACGGCGAGGGTCCGGGGTGTCGGGCGGTCATCCCTCGGGAGAGCGCGGAAGTCGTCGCGGCGATCCGTCCGTTCGGCGCGGAATCGCGCCGGCATTCAGTCATCGAACAGGTTTTTCTGGGGTGCCGGTTTCCGCCCGGAATGATCGTCCGGGCGGGTTTCCGATGACCCGTCATCCGTTCGGTCCATCGGCTGCGGCTCCGGGATGAATGCCGCCGCGATCACGGCTGCCCGTTCCTCGCCGAACACATGGCGAAGCAGTTCGACCGCGGCCTCGCGCCGGCCGTCCCCGGCCATGGTCCGCAGCCGCGCCGCCAGCAATGCCCGCAGGTCGTCTCCGGGGGGCCCGCCCGCTTCGTTTCCCGAAGAAGACAGCCGGCCCGCCAAATCCCCGACCGTGCAGGAAATGCAGCGCTGTTCCCCGGCGTCCAGCACCAGAGGCCGGGCCACGGCCCTCTTCGCCGGCAGGTCCACCGCCAGCGCGCATTCGCGCATCCATTGCGCCCTCGACTTGCCGCGGGCGGCCGACCATTGCCCGATCGAACCCCACTCCCCGTCGGTCAGCGAGACCGTGCGGTTCATGGCGTTCGTATCCGGCCTGGCGGCGCGCGGCTTCCTCATGCCCCGTCCTCCCGTTCGGCAAGGCGCAGGAAACGCACCGCTTCGCCGAACGTGACACTCGCCTCTTCGCCTCCAGGAGCCCGAACCGAAAGACGACCGGCGCCGCACAGCCTGCGGGCGTTCTCGTGAAGGCGGCGCTGTTCCTCCTGCGTCAGCACAACGGGATGCCCGGCGGCGTCCGGTCGGGCGCCGCCGTCTCCCTCGCCAGCCTGCCGGCAGCAGAGCCATATGAAGCGCGAGACCTTCAGCTTCGCCTTCCCTGCACGCCTGCGGATCCGTTCCCACACTTCCGGGGAACAGTAGAAGCAACGTTGTTTCGCCAGCTTCATGCCGTTTCCTTCCGGCAGAAAGCGGCTGCGGCTGCCGGTATCGACTTCAGCCGAGAGCCCGCCTCCCGTCCGCTCCGGACCCGCCGCCCGTCGGAAGCGTCCATGCCTGCCAGGCGCGTATCGCTTGCACCGGGCGCACCGAAAGACCGGCGACCCGCAGCCGTCCGGTTCCGGTTGTCTCCCGCAGGAACGGCCGGCCTGCATCGCCCGGCGTCACGCCGCAACGCATTCCTTTTCCGTCTCCGGAACCTCGCCGCCATATGCCGGCCTCCGGAACGGTCCCGCGCGCTGCTCCTATCCATAGAATCTACTCTTATATAATACCAGAAAGGCATGTTTCACCCGCATACCCATAGAATCGCGTTGGACCGTAACCCCGTTCCAATCAATTATCCATATAATTCTTCCCATGTGCCTTGCTGTGCAATCATCATGGTTCCTCACCCTGTCCGGATCATTCCCGCATACCGGGTTCAATCTCCTGCTGCACCCATATGCACCATTTTTCCTCACCTGCCAGTATGGTTATATGCCTTTTCATCTCAAGACCATATGCTTGACAGGCATCATAACCCACTGTATCCACATCATAGAAACGGGAATCCATCGAACTTCATGTCAGGTGTAGCAGCTGCAAAATCCTTTTTTGCTTTTGCTACACTCCCGTTTCCGTTTCTGTTGAGTTGGGGTGTGAGATGGAGGAGTTTTCGTCAGTATTCGAAGGAGTTACGGATCCGCGTCGCAGCAATGCGACGCGCCACTCTCTGCACGAGATGCTTATGATCGCGCTGCTCTCGACCTTGTGCGGCGGGGAGGGATGCGCGGACATGGAGCGTTTCGGTCGGGCGAAGGAAGGGTTTCTGCGCCGTTTCATGGAGTTGAAGCACGGCATCCCGAGCCACGATGCGTTTTCGGACCTGTTCAACGCCCTCGATCCCGACAGCCTGCAGAAAGTGCTGCTGCGGCTTCTGGAGGACTGGGCGGCGGTTCTGGACGGCGATGTGATCGCGATTGACGGCAAGTCGCTGCGGCGTTCCTTCGCCGATGCCGCGGCGCGCTCGCCGGTGCATCTGGTGCAGGCCTTCGCCGCCGGGACCCGCCTGATGCTCGGCCAGGTGAAGGTCGATGACAAGTCCAACGAGATTGCGGCGATGCCGAAGCTGCTGGAGATGCTGGCGCTCAAGGGCCGGATCGTGACGGCGGACGCCATGCACACCCAGCGGGCGACGGCCGAGGCCGTTACCGCCAGGGGCGGGGACCATGTGCTGGCGCTCAAGGGCAATCAGGGCAGCCTGTATGAGGATGTGCGCCTGTATCTGGACGATCCCGCCCAGGCGGACAAACTCCAATCATGTCAGCATGTCGATGGCGATCACGGGCGCATCGAGACGCGCCGCGCCTCGGTCTGCCACGAGATTGCATGGCTGCGCGAGCGCCATGACTGGCCGGGGCTGGCCGCCATCGGCAAGATCCAGGCCAGGCGCGAAACCGCAAGGAGCACCAAAACCGAAACCCGCTACTACATCATGAGCGCGCCGCTCGCGCCCGAGCGCTTCCAGCACGCCGCGCGCGCCCATTGGACCATCGAAAACTGCCTGCACCGGGTGCTCGACGTGACCATGAACGAGGACCGACAGCGAAACCGCAAGGACCACGGACCCGAAAACCTCGCCCTGATCCGACGCCTCGCCCTCAACATCGCACGCCGCGAACCCACAAAAGACGCCATGCGCGGAAAACTCAAGCGCGCCGCCTGGAACGACGACTTCCTCCTCAACTTGATCCGGGCCGCAGCATGACAGGCCCAAAAGCGATTGCCCTGGTAGCTGGGCTGATTTCAAGGCTTGGGCAAGCGGCACCGTTATGGCACGGGCCAAGTGACGCCCGGTATGGAGCTCGAGTGCGCTGACGGAAGACGAGCAGCGGGAGCGGCACGACGGCTTGCGGGAGGTGGGTGCCTTCGTGCCGGCGTTCCGGCTCGCGCTTCTAGGGGCAGCGTCCTTGGCCTGGCGGGGCGGTCTCATCACCCGGTGTCATGGTGCGCGAGCGTGGACGGAGCGGTGAGAATGTCCTCGGCAGGCCGCTCCGCATCGGGGTCCGGCACGATCGTCGAGATGAACTCCCGGATTTCCTCTACTTCGGCCTGGAGTCCGTTGGCGATGAGGTTCCGGGCGATGGCCTGGGCGGCGAACAGCGAGGCCCGGGCCATCTTGATTTCGGTCTCGGTACCGGGCCATTCGCGCCGGTCGAGGGCCTCGATGGCGAGGTCGACGACGAGCCGATTGGGCGAAACCTGCCGCTCCCTTGCCGCCGTTTCGATACGCTTCCACTGGTCTGCGGTGACCCGGATGTTCTTCTGAAGTGACGATGCCATGCGGTTTCACTCGTTCTTGCGTGTGGATTCGCGAGAGTTCCGGTTCCGGTTCTTTCAGATCCCCGGGTCCGCGCTGCCCCCGGTCGTTCGGCGTGGCGGGGCGAAGTCGCGGGCGAACGCGGCCTCCGGACAGCTACCGGACCGGTAGCTGTCATGGTGCAGCGTATGCGAGGCCGATATCAGACTGGTAGTTTCGCAGGAGCAAGTCCATATCCAGCGGGGGCGGAAGGCGCCGCCATGTCTGACGGAGTGCGGCGGGGCGGCGCCCAACCTCCTGATATCGCGCATGTGTTTGCGGCAAACACGGGAGCTACCAATCCGGTGCGACCTTTCCCGGCGTGACAGGAGCGGACAGTCCTGCGCCCGCCCGCGGCATGGGCAGCCAGCAGCGGACACGGGCAGCCATGGCAACGCCTGCATCAAGGATGCGTCGGGTGTGACGGTAAAACTCCGAACGGAGTCGAGATCGGGCGAGGTTGCCCTGCACACCACCATCGCCTGAAACGCCGGCGTCACAAGGGACGGGAGCCGTCGCGGCGATTGAGCGAGACGACCGGTCCGCAATCTTCGGGCGCGTTCCGCGTTGTCGTCCGGTCGCAGAGGTAACAGAACGCGGCGCGGCGTGCAAACGGCGGAGGGCAGTCTTCACACATGGCGCACCGGAGCCGACGGCGTTACCTCGGCGACACGGGCGCCGCCGCACATGTTCCGCGGAGCCGAAGGACGCCGCGCACATGTTACCGCGATGCAAGCGTGCTCGACGAAAGCGGGGCTGTTCAGGGTGATCGCGTGCTGCTCACACATTGCCGCAGACGCAGCCGGGGATGGCGCACCCGTTACCGCGGCGTCAGCCGCGCGGGTGCGGTGACGGTTGCGATAGCCGTTGGGATCGGAGGCGCCGACGGCGGCGCCTGCAGGACTGCGGGCAGCGGTGCGAAGCACGGTGTCGTGCCGGTCCGGCAGCAGCGCCGGCAGTGGGCGGGTCAGCAGTGCCGGCGGCCCTGAGCCGGGCTCGGCGCAGCCCGCGATGCACCCATGCGAAGCATGGTGCAGCGGCGCGTGACGCGGCAGCCCCGGACCGCAGTCCGGCGCAGGCTCCGCACGAACGCGGCGCGAAGCGCGCGCGAGGTGTCGGCGGCGCAGCGCGACGGGTGTGCGCATACGGAAACGGACCGCGCCGCCGCCGGAGCGGAGACGACGCGGCCCGTGGGTGCTGCGTGTCAGGCGGGGCAGCGCATGACCGGGATGCCGAGGCTGCGGGCCTTGTCGACGAGGTTGTCGGTGATGCCGGAGCCGGGGAAGGCGATGACGCCCTTGGGCAGGAGGTTGAGCAGTTCGTCGTTGCGGCGGAAGGGTGCGGCGCGACCGTGGCGGTCCCAGTCGGGCTTGCAGACGACCTGGTGGACGCCGTTGCGCTCTGCCCAGCGCGCCGCGATCTTCTCGACGCCGGGGCCGCCGCCATGCACGAGGACGAGGTCGGCATACCTGGCGCGGGCCTGGTCGAGCCTGGCGATCACCGCGGCCGGGTCGGCGACGTCCTTGCCGCCGGCGATGGCGACGAGGGTGCCCTGCGGCAGGTGCGCCATGGTCGCGCGGTCCTTGCGGGCACGGACGAAGTCGCGGGCGTCGATGGCGGCGCTGGTGAGCGTGCCGGTCTGGCTGGCGTGGCTGCCGTGCCGGGGCCGCCACATGTCGCCGGTCTCTTCGCGGTAGGCGTGCGCGGCGGTGTTGCGCATCTTCTCGAAGGCGTCGCGCCGGTCTCCGAGGTTCTGCGCGCGGTCGGTGACGAGCTCCAGGTCGCGGGACTTGATCTCGGTGCCGTCCTGGGTGCGCTGGAGGTCGCGCAGGTCCGGGCTGAGCCGGTCGACGCTGCGGTCGAGGCGGCGGCTCTGGGCGTGGAGCATGTTGACGAAGCCCCACAGCAGGCTCTCGCGTTCGTCGGCGAGCTGGGTGCCGTCGGGGCAGGCGCCTTCGACGAGGATGCGGAAGGCCTCGCCGATTGCGGTCAGCGCATCGTCCTCGTCCCAGACCTCGCGGGGGTCGAGTTCGTCGCGCTCGGGGGTGGCGCCGTAGAGGGCGGCGTGTTCGCAGACGGTCGCGGTTGCGGACTGTCCGGCGGTCTCGACGGTGTCGGTATCGAAGGTCATGTCGTTTTCCTTTCGGTTTCACGTTCGGGGCCGATCCCCGCTGTGATGTCCTGTTGGGTCACGCGCGCGCAACGGAAGCACCTGGGCCTGGAAGCTCTTGGGGCGGAGTGGTGCGGAAAGTCGGCGAGTGGTGCGGAAGATCGCGTTCGCACCGCCGATGCCAGGCGTGCTCGGCCTCTGACACGCGATCTTCACGGTCGCCGGCTTTCACGGTCCGCCCCTGGAGCTTCTTGCCCAGGCCGCAGGGAGCGCAGCGACCGGAGGACCCCGAAGGGGTTGCTGGAGAGAGCACGTGTGGCACAATGGGACAGCACAGCGGGGTGGCGTATTTCTCTGGCCCTGCACGGACCCCATCGGCGGTTCGGCCGGCACGGCGCCGGAAAGGATTTCCGGCCCTGCCGCCTTTGCGTCAGTTCCACAGGGGATGGGAGTCGACCCGCTGCCGGGCGGTCTCGCGGATGCGGGCGCGGTCGTGGAGATAGACCGGCCCGCGCGGGTCCTCGTCGAGATGTATGGCGAACACCCTGCGCCCCGGCCGGATGCTGTCGTCGAAGGCGTGGATGTCGCCGACATGGTCGCCGTCCCGGTAGATGCGGGATTCGTCGGGGGCGATGCGGCGGAAGGAGATGGTGCTCATCGGGTTCTCCGGGTAGCGTGACGGGTGCGCGAGCGGACTTCCTCTCCTCCTCGCACGGTTCACCCGCTTTCCAGCCTCGCTCCCACTCCCGTATGCGCCGCGGCGAGACTCGAACCTGCCCGCATGAGAAAAGGGCCGGCGCGCGAGGCGCCGACCCTCTTTGGGAGCGAAATACGGTATCAGAACGGGATCTGGTCCCCGTCCATCGGGTCGCCGCCGGCCGGCACGGGGCCGGCGTCGCTCGTCGTGTCCGGACCGGGCTGCATCCGCCCGGCATTGCCGTTCGCCTTGTCGAGGAACTGGACGCGCCCGCCGGGCACGAGCAGGATTTCGGTGGAGAAACGGTCGCCGTCCTCGCCCGGCTTCGACCAGCGCCGGGTCTGGAGCTTGCCGTCGATGTAGACCAGCCGGCCCTTCGTGGCGTGCCTGGCGAGCATGTCGATCAGCCCGTCCTGGAAGGTCACGACCCGGTGCCACTCGGTCCTGTCGATCCGCTCGCCGCTGCCGTTCCGGTCGATGTAGCTCTCGTCGGTGGCAACGCTCAGATTGGCCACGCGGCCGCCGTTCTGCAGGTGGTTGATGGTGACGTCCGCGCCGAGGCGGCCGATGATCTGCGCCTTGTTCAGTCCGAAGCTCATTGCGATACTCCTTCAGGTTCGCGTTGATGACGATGGGTTGCGAACGACCGGGACCGGGGTCACTCCCCCGAACCCCCGCCCGTTCAATCTCTTCAGGCCCTCCTCTACCCCTGACCGCCCGGAGAGAACGACGACGCCGGTTCCGGGAAGAGGCTCGCGAAGCCGTGCACCGGACAGGCCGCGCCCCTGTCGGGGCAGCGGATGGCGCGCTCGTCCCCGGCGATCTCGCGGACGGTGCGACGGTCGACGCCGAGTTCGGCGAGCAGGTCGCAGCCGAGCGGAAGGTCGAGGGATGTATCGGGATGAAACATGGGCGGGGTCTCCTTTGCCGTTGCCCTGCCCGGCGACCTGTGCCGGACACCGGTCCGGCATCGGCGCGGGGAGTCCTCTCCTCCGCCCTGCCGGACACTCGCCCGGCAGGCGCTTCACTCCTCTCCACGACACAGGGACGGCGCGGCGGATCGCGGCCAGGCGAGCGCCGCCATCGCCGCCCGGGACAGCATGTCAGGTCCAGGCGGTGAAGGAGGCGGTGACGGGGGCGTCGGCGACGATCTCGACACGGTTGCGGTCGAGCTTCCCGAAGGCGAGGCAGAGGGCGATATCGGCCGGATCGTCGAACGGGCCGTGCTCGCGGCCGGTCTCCAGTTCGATCACGGTCCAGACCGGCTCGTGGACCGGGATGCCCCTGAAATGCGCCGAGCCGTGATACGACCTCCCGGCACAGGGCGCACAGCGCGCCGCCCCCTGTGACGGCGCCCCGCAGGCCGTGCACAGGCCGGCGGCCCGGCGTCGGGCGTACAACCGCCGGGAGCGCGCGTTCTTGCGCTCCGGTTTCCGGCCGGCCTTTTCGATGGCGGCGCAGGGGCCGCAGCGCGAGAGGCCGTCGAAGGCCGGCTGCCCGCAGCGTGTGCAGCGGCCTCCGGTCCTGCGTTCGTCATATTGCCGCCGTTCCGCCGCCTGCCTCCTGTCCCGGCAGGGCTGGCAGGTGGTTCCGCCCTCGACGGGGGGACGCTTGCCGCAGCGGATGCAGAGGCCGGCCTCGACCCTTGCCTTCTGGCGGCGCCTGCTCTTGACGCGGGCGGCCTTGCGTTTTGCCTCCGCATCGGCCCCGCCATACTTGAGGCCGGCGGCTTTCCCGGCGGCGTATTTCGCGCGGTCCGCTGCCCGGCGCTTCTCCAGGCATGCCTCGCACGACGCGCGGACCTTCACGGCCGGCGCATTGCCGCAGCGGGTGCAGAGGCCTTTGGCGGCCCTTTGTTCCCTCTTGCTGCGGGTGCGCTGGCGCTCGGACTGCCGGACGGTTTCGGGGTCTCTTCGCGGTGTGCCCGCGGCGCGCAGACGAGCATCGCGGGCGCGGCTGCGGGCCGCGGCGCACCCGGCGCAGACGCTGCGCCCCGGCGCGAGCGGGACCTTGCCGCAGCGCGGACACAGGCCTTGGGCGATACGCGATGCGGTGCGCCGGGCGATACGCTCGCGGTCGCGGGCCTTGCGGACTTCCGGGTTGCGGCAAGCCATGGCCATTCTCCCGGTGGATGATGCGGGGTCGGGCAGGAGACGCCCGGCCGGCGGCGGGCCGGCCGGACGTCCGGCGAGGCGGGCGGTCAGCCGCGCTGGCGGCGGTCGGCGAAGATCCCGAGACTGCGCCAGCCCCACAGCTGCACCCCGCAATGCCGCAGTCTGACCCCCGTCGCGATGATGATCTCGTCCCGGGCCGGACGCATCTCCTCAAGCGCCTTCGCGGTGACGATCGTGCCCCGGGCCTTGCGACGGCCCTTGCATGCCGTGCCGCCGGACCGGACGGGAACGATCTCGCCGTCGGCCTTCGAGACGTAGCGCTCGACGACATAACGGTCGTCCTCGAGACCGCCGCCGACGAAATGGATGAGATAGGTGCGCGCGTCGCCGCGCGGTGCGATTGCCGCCTGCATCGTGCCGTGCTCCTTCGACAAGTGAATGGGAACGGCGGCAGCGCTACTCTCCCTCCGGACCGCCGACCGCCGCCCCGCTCACGGCCAGACCTCGCCTCCTGCCGGTGGAAGACGCGTGGATGGAGACGCCGGCAGGACGGCCATGCAGCGGACAGGAGCGCGGCGCGAGTTGAAAAGCCACACCCGGCATCATAAAAGGAGGCATGAAGGCGGATGTGCGCGAGGCTCGGGTTGCAGACGTTCAAGACCAGGGCGTTCGCTCGTTTCGCCGACCGCGAGGGGCTGGAGGATGCGGCATTGTGCGAGGCCGTCCGGCGCGCCGGGGAGGGGCTGGTCGACGCCGACCTCGGTGGCGGCGTCATCAAGCAGCGCATCGCCCGCAAGGGCGGCGGCCGGTCCGGAGGGTTCCGCACGATCGTGCTGTTCCGTCGAGGCGAACTGGCGTTCTTCGTGCACGGGTTTGCGAAGAGCGCCCGGGACAACATCCGGCGCAAGGAACTTTCGGGGCTGCGATTGCTGGCAAACGAGTATCTGGCGCTGGATGCGGCGGGTCTTGCGGTCGCGCAGGCGACTGGATCGATAATCGAGGTGGAATGCGATGACCGGGCAGTATGAGAGCGAGGTGCTGGCTTCGGTGCACGAGGCGGCGCTCGGCTTGGCCGAAGCGGGCCTGATGTCGAAACGGACCATGCGGAAGTTCGACGAGATGTGCCTCACGCCCATCAAGGAGATGACGCCGAAAGACATTCGCGCGCTTCGGCTGCGCGAGAACGCGAGCCAGGCGGTGTTCGCGCGCTATCTCAACGTGACGACGGGTCTTGTGAGCCAGTGGGAGCGCGGTGAGAAGCGCCCCCGCGGCACCTCTCTGAAGCTGCTGACGCTGGTGGAGAAGAACGGCCTCGGTGCGGTCGCGTGAAACCACGCACCGATCGCGCCTCGCCCTGCGCAACCGGGGCGTACTCGGATTCGAGTTCGCCGCGAGGTTGCACCCTGGGCGCTGAATCGGCAATCGAGTGGATCGACACAACGTGAGAAATTTGCGCTGTGGGGTTTTTCCGGTCGGATGGGACGTTGGGTCCGGGTGTTGATGTTGTTTGTTCCGGCGTTCGAGGCGGTCGCCGCGGTTGCTTTTCGAACTTGAGCGGCCCAGCCCGGCAGCATCGCCGGCCTTCGGTCGCGTTTGTCCGTATGCCGGGGTCCGGCGGGTTGGGTCAGCGTTGTCGGCAGTCGGCTGAGGGGTCAGCCGGTATCGAGGTATGGCGCCGGGCCGACCAGGGAGCGCATGCGTGCGACGCGTCCGGCGCGGGCCTGTGCAAGCGCCATGGCCATCATGACCGCCAGGGCCAGCCCGATGCGGGTCTTCATCTTCGCGCGTCCGCGGATGTAATGGGTCTCGAAGTTGAAGCTGCGGTCGAGGCGGGCGTTGATCCGCTCCATGGCGGTGCGCCGGTTGTATCCGCGCCGCCATGACGGGCTGCCCCAGGGCGTGGGCGTGAAGATACGCCGGTCATGGCTGTCGAGGTCGACGCGCAGGATGCGGCCGTATTCGCCGGACTTCACCCCACCCGCCCGATGGCAGGCCCGGCGTCCCTTGCACTCGAAGCCGAAGGCGGCTGCGGGGCAGCGGTATTTGAGCGTGCCGCAGACGCCGCGCCCGACCTCGAACCCCTGGAAGGCCATGGCGCGGACCTCGCCGGTCTGCGGGCACACGCAGGACACCCGGCCGCGTTCGTCATGAACGATGACGTCGGCGCGCCCGGGGAACAGCGGTCGCGTGATCGGCCGGGCCGGGTCATGGCCCGGCTCCTTCTTCTCCGCCCGCCACATCAGGCGCGTGTCGATCAGCGGGCGGATATGCCACCTGTCCCACAACCGCGCCTTCAGGCGGGCGTTGTCGAGACCGCGGTCGGCGCTGAAATCGGCGCAGCGCCCGGCCATCTCCGGCGCCTCGGCGAACAACTCCTCCAGCATCCCGGACAGCACCCCGGGTTCCGATGCCGACGCCCGCGTCACCTCGAAGGCCACAGGAACCTCGTGGTCCGTGTCGGCGATCAGGTGCAGCCCGTAGCCGAACCACGACTTCACCTTCTTCCACACCGCGCCGGTCTTCGCGTTCACCCCGCCCGTCTCGTGCCTGCCCCAGTCCGCATCGGGGTCCGAGGTCTGCCCCCTGGCCCCGGCAACCCGGCCCGTCGAGTGGCTCGCCACCGCCTTGCCGTCATACCCGAGATGGCGACCGAAGTCCGGCAACTCCTCGAACAGCGAGGCGCGCAGACGCCCGATCATCCCCGACACAAGGCCGCGCTCGTCCTCAAGGCGCACCACGCGCCCCAGGAACCGCGAGAAGTTCCAGGCGCCCGGCACCGTCGAGCGCAACGGCGCCGGATACCTCACCACCCGCCCCGCGCAAAGCGCCACCACCGGCGCACCCTGCAAGGGCAGCGCCTCGAACCCGCAAATCTCAAGCAATGCCGGGTTGCGGCCCAGCTCACGCAGCAGCGACTGCATCGAGGCATGCTGGAACACGATCCCCGCGATCAACGCACGCCACATCGCCCGCACCGGGTAGTCGTTGCGACCCCGGCCTCGACCCGCCTCAAGCGCAGCCACAACCTTCTCGTCGGGAAGCGTGTCGAGCACCACACGCAGACGCTCAAGGTCCGCAAGGCCCTCCACAGACCACCACGAAAAGGCTAACTTCTCCGCTGTCGCCATCATGTTCTCCCAACCAGCGCCGGTGGATGGAACAAGGGCCGCAGGCCCGATGGCGACACCTTCTACTCAGTCCCGCGCCTCAACGCGACGCGCCCGAAAACCAGCCCGCGCACGGCCATGGGGTGGAAATCCACAAAACCTTTCCCTTCAAACCGCAAAAACCCCGGAAATCAGCCATCCTGACGGGGTAAGAAAAATCCAGACCCTCCGCAATGCCTTGCTCAGAAAGCACTTCCAAACAGCGCACACGCCTCGAGTGGATCGACACAACGTGGAATCCGGTGACGGGCTGCACGAAGATCATCCGCGGTTGTAACAGTCGAGGGACGCTGCGAACATGAACGACGGTTTCCAGCGGGCACTTGACCACATCCGGTCGGTTGCGGGAACGGAGGCAGAAAAGGGCCGCTTGTTCGAGCGGCTGATGAAGGCGTATTTCGCGCAGGATCCGCTCTACCGGGACCGGTTCGGGCAGGTGCGGCTGTGGTCCGACTGGGCCGCCTCGCGGCATGGTTTCGACGGTGCCGACACCGGCATCGACCTGGTCGCCGAGGAGCGGGACGGCGGCTTTTGCGCCATCCAGTGCAAGTGTTACGCACCAGGAACGAGGATTTCGAACGCCGCACTCGACTCCTTCATCGCCGCGTCTGCGCGCGAACCGTTCACGGCGCGAATCTTCGTGGACACCGGAGACAAATGGGGTACAAACGCGGTCAAGAGGGTCGTCGGGCTGAAGCCGGCCTGTCAGGTCCTCCGGTTCGGCGACCTTGCAAGCCGCCCCTTCGACTGGCCGGACCTGGTTCGCGGGACGCCCGAAGACCTGTCCTTCCGCCACGCGCCGTTCAGCCTGCGGCCGCACCAGAAGCGTGCATTGGACGACGTGCTGGAGGGATTCGCGGACGGCGAGCGCGGCAAGCTGGTCATGGCATGCGGCACCGGCAAGACCTTCGCGGCGCTGCGCATCGCCGAAGCGATCGTTGGCGAGGGTGGCCGGGTGCTCTATCTCGTTCCCTCGATCTCCCTGTTCCAGCAGTCGATGCGCGAATGGGCGGAGCAGCGCGAACTGGCGCACCGCTATGTCGGCATCTGCTCGGATACCCGCGCGGGGCGCGCCGACGAGGACGCCTCGTTCCTGGAGCTGGAAATCCCCGTGACCACCGATCCGGGCGCCATCGGCCAGGCATTGCAACTTGCGTCGCCGGATGCGATGACCGCGGTGTTCTGCACCTACCATTCGATCGGCCTCGTCGCGCAGGCGCAGGACGAAGGTGCTCCGCCGTTCGATCTGGTCCTCTGCGACGAGGCGCACCGGACGACGGGGATCGAGCGCCCCGGCGACAAGACCTCGCCCTTCGTCCTCGTGCACGACGCCGGTCGTATCCGGGCCGCGCGGCGCCTCTACATGACGGCAACGCCGAGGCTCTATACCGAAGGGGCGAAGACGAAAGCCGCAAGCCATGGCGTCGACGTCTTCTCGATGGACGACGAGGCGACCTACGGGCCGGAGTTCCACCGCCTCCCGTTCTCCCGGGCCATCGAGCAGGGTCTGCTGTCGGACTACAGGGTCGCCATTTTCGCCCTGTCGGAGAGCCATGTGGACAGGGCGTTGCAGGCCCACCTCGCCTCGTCGGACGGCGCGGTCAACCTGAGCGACGTCGCCCGGATCGTCGGCTGCTGGCGGGTCCTGCAGGATCCGGAAAACCGGCGGCCGGAAGACGGTCCCGGCCGGCCGCTTCGCCGCGCGATCGCGTTTACCGACCGGATCAGGTCGTCGCAACTTCTGGCTCAGCACTGGAGCGGTCTCGTCGAGCAGGCCGCCGCACTATTGCCGGAAGCTGAACGGCGCGCGGCGCTCCGGTGCGAGACGCGGCATGTGGACGGACAGCATCACGCCCTTGAACGCAAGGCGTGTCTCGAATGGCTGAAAGGGACGACAGAGGGCGGCTGCCGCATCCTCTCGAACGCCCGGTGCCTGTCGGAAGGGATCGACGTGCCGGCGCTCGACGCGGTGATCTTCATGACCGAGCGCCGGAGCACTGTCGACATTGTCCAGGCCGTGGGCCGCGCCATGCGCAAGGCCGAAGGCAAGACCTACGGCTATATCGTGCTCCCGATCGCGGTGCCGGAGGGGCGCGATCCGGTCCTGGTGCTCGACAGCGGCAAGGAGTTCGATGTCGTCTGGAGCGTCCTGCGCGCCCTGCGCTCGCACGACGACCGTTTCGACGCCGAGATTAACCAGATCGATCTGAACGACCGGCCGACGGATCGGATCATCTTCAGCCGGGATGGCGTCAACGGGGAGGTCATCCCCGACTCGCCCGAGCTTGCGTTCCCCCCTCTCGATCTGCCACCCGGCGCAATCTACGCGAAGATCGTCGAGAAATGCGGCGACCGCAGATACTGGGAAAGCTGGGCCAAGGATGTCGCGGATATCTTCTCACGCCTCGTGACGCGCATCGGCGGCCTGCTTGCCGACCCCGGCAACGAGACCCTGAGCGAGTGGTTCGAGGCGTTCCACGAAGAGTTGAAGGTCTCTATCAACGAATCGATCACGACCGAGAGCGCCATCGACATGATGGCGCAGCACATCCTGACTCGTCCGGTGTTCGAGGCGCTGTTCGAGGGTTACGACTTCGCTGGCGGCAACCCGGTCGCCCGGGCGCTGGATGCGCTGCGGCGCGACTTCGGCGAATTCGGGCTGGAAAACGAAACCCGTGACCTGGACCGCTTCTACGAAAGCGTAAGGCTGCGGGCGCGCGGGCTCGACAACCCGGAAGCCCGCCAGCGCGTGCTGATGGAACTCTACGAGAAGTTCTTCGCGACGGCGATGAAGAAGGAAGCGGACCGGCTTGGCATCGTCTACACGCCGGTCGAGATCGTGGACTTCATCCTCGCAAGCGCCGACCATGTGGCGCGCGAGGAGTTCGGCCGGGGCCTGAGCGACAAGGGTGTCCACATCCTCGACCCCTTTACCGGGACGGGCATCTTCCTGGTCCGGCTGTTGCAGTCGGCGCTGCTTCGCGATGCCGACCTCGGGCGCAAGTACCGGGAGGAGTTGCACGCCAACGAGCTTGTCCTGCTCGCCTACTACATCGCCGCCATCCATATCGAGGAGGCGTTCCACGGCCGGGTCGGCGACAATGAAGAGTATGAACCCTTCGGCGGCATCGTGCTCACCGACACCTTCAACCTGCATACCGGGCGCTCGGGCTTCCCGAAGGACTGGCTGCCCGGCAACAGCGAACGCGCCGAACGCCAGCAGCAACTGCCCATCCAGGTCATCGTCGGCAACCCGCCCTGGTCCGCGGGACAGCGGAGTTCGGCCGATGACAACCCGAATGTGAGCTATCCGGAAATCGAGCAGCGCGTCGCCGAGACCTATGCCGCCCGCTCCACGGCAACGCTGAAGAACAGTCTCTACGATACATACAAGATGGCAATCCGCTGGGCCTCGGACCGCATCGGCGACCGGGGCGTCGTGGCCTTCGTGACCAACGGTTCCTGGATCGACGGCAATGTCGACTCCGGCGTCCGCGCCTGCCTGGCGGAGGAGTTCTCGTCGATCCATGTGGTGAACCTGCGGGGTAATGCCCGGACATCGGGGGAACGCCGCCGCTCGGAAGGCGATAACGCCTTCGGCCAAGGGTCCCGGGCGCCGGTCGCGATCGCCGTCCTCGCGAAGAATCCGGACGCGCAGCATGACGGCTGCCGCATCCTCTACCGCGACATCGGCGATTATCTCTCCCGCGAGGACAAGTTGGGGCTGTTGCGCGAGTGGGGGTCGATCGCCGGCGTCACGGACTGGGAGGAGACCGCCCCCGACCGGCACCACGACTGGATCGGCCAGCGTAACGAGGCGTTCCGGGCGCTCTATCCCCTGGGATCGAAGACGGCGAAGGCGGGCAGAACGGACGAGGCGGTGTTCCGGCTGTATTCGAGGGGGTTGGCGACCAGCCGGGACGCCTACATTTACAGTTTCTCCCGCGACGCTTGTGCGGAGAACGCGCGGCGGATGGTGGAAGACTATCAGGCGGCGCTGCGCGATTTCAAGAAGAGAAATTTGCGCTGTGGGGTTTTTCCGGTCGGATGGGACGTTGGGTCCGGGTGTTGATGTTGTTTGTTCCGGCGTTCGAGGCGGTCGCCGCGGTTGCTTTTCGAACTTGAGCGGCCCAGCCCGGCAGCATCGCCGGCCTTCGGTCGCGTTTGTCCGTATGCCGGGGTCCGGCGGGTTGGGTCAGCGTTGTCGGCAGTCGGCTGAGGGGTCAGCCGGTATCGAGGTATGGCGCCGGGCCGACCAGGGAGCGCATGCGTGCGACGCGTCCGGCGCGGGCCTGTGCAAGCGCCATGGCCATCATGACCGCCAGGGCCAGCCCGATGCGGGTCTTCATCTTCGCGCGTCCGCGGATGTAATGGGTCTCGAAGTTGAAGCTGCGGTCGAGGCGGGCGTTGATCCGCTCCATGGCGGTGCGCCGGTTGTATCCGCGCCGCCATGACGGGCTGCCCCAGGGCGTGGGCGTGAAGATACGCCGGTCATGGCTGTCGAGGTCGACGCGCAGGATGCGGCCGTATTCGCCGGACTTCACCCCACCCGCCCGATGGCAGGCCCGGCGTCCCTTGCACTCGAAGCCGAAGGCGGCTGCGGGGCAGCGGTATTTGAGCGTGCCGCAGACGCCGCGCCCGACCTCGAACCCCTGGAAGGCCATGGCGCGGACCTCGCCGGTCTGCGGGCACACGCAGGACACCCGGCCGCGTTCGTCATGAACGATGACGTCGGCGCGCCCGGGGAACAGCGGTCGCGTGATCGGCCGGGCCGGGTCATGGCCCGGCTCCTTCTTCTCGACCCGCCACATCAGGCGCGTGTCGATCAGCGGGCGGATATGCCACCTGTCCCACAACCGCGCCTTCAGGCGGGCGTTGTCGAGACCGCGGTCGGCGCTGAAATCGGCGCAGCGCCCGGCCATCTCCGGCGCCTCGGCGAACAACTCCTCCAGCATCCCGGACAGCACCCCGGGTTCCGATGCCGACGCCCGCGTCACCTCGAAGGCCACAGGAACCTCGTGGTCCGTGTCGGCGATCAGGTGCAGCCCGTAGCCGAACCACGACTTCACCTTCTTCCACACCGCGCCGGTCTTCGCGTTCACCCCGCCCGTCTCGTGCCTGCCCCAGTCCGCATCGGGGTCCGAGGTCTGCCCCCTGGCCCCGGCAACCCGGCCCGTCGAGTGGCTCGCCACCGCCTTGCCGTCGTAGCCGAGATGGCGACCGAAGTCCGGCAACTCCTCGAACAGCGAGGCGCGCAGACGCCCGATCATCCCCGACACAAGGCCGCGCTCGTCCTCAAGGCGCACCACGCGCCCCAGGAACCGCGAGAAGTTCCAGGCGCCCGGCACCGTCGAGCGCAACGGCGCCGGACGCCTCACCGCGCGCCCTGCGCAAAGCGCCACCACCGGCGCACCCTGCAAGGGCAGCGCCTCGAACCCGCAAATCTCAAGCAATGCCGGGTTGCGGCCCAGCTCACGCAGCAGCGACTGCATCGAGGCATGCTGGAACACGATCCCCGCGATCAGAGCCCGCCACATCGCCCGCACCGGGTAGTCGTTGCGACCCCGGCCTCGACCCGCCTCAAGCGCAGCCACAACCTTCTCGTCGGGAAGCGTGTCGAGCACCACACGCAGACGCTCAAGGTCCGCAAGGCCCTCCACAGACCACCACGAAAAGGCTAACTTCTCCGCTGTCGCCATCACGTTCTCCCAACCAGCGCCGGTGGATGGAACAAGGGCCGCAGGCCCGATGGCGACACCTTCTACTCAGTCCCGCGCCTCAACGCGACGCGCCCGAAAACCAGCCCGCGCACGGCCATGGGGTGGAAATCCACAAAACCTTTCCCTTCAAACCGCAAAAACCCCGGAAATCAGCCATCCTGACGGGGTAAGAAAAATCCAGACCCTCCGCAATGCCTTGCTCAGAAAGCACTTCCAAACAGCGCACACGCCTCAAGAAAAACGACGATCCCGATAAAACCGTGGAGCAGATCGCGAATCGCCATTCGGCAGGTGTTCGATGGGATCGGGAACTCAAAAACAACCTCCGGCGACGTAAGGAGGTCGCTTATTCGCAAGGTAATGTCTGGGAGACGCAATACCGACCATTCATCAAGCAGCACTGTTATGTCGATTATGTCCTGGTCAACAACAAGTACCAGCAGGACAGCATCTTCCCCACCGCCGAGACCGGGAACCGCGCGATCTGCGTCCCGGGGGTCGGCTCGACCAAGCCGTTCTCCGCACTGGTCGTCGATACGATGCCGGACCTCCATCTGGTCGCTTTCGGCCAGTGCTTCCCGCGATACCGCTATGAGCGCCACGACGACCAGCAGAGCCTGCCCGGCATGGGACCGCCGCCGACGTGCATCGACAACATTGCCGACACCGCGTTGCGCGCCTTCCGGGTGCGCTACGGCGACAGCACGATAACGAAGGACGCGATCTTCGACTATGTCTATGGCGTCCTGCATGCGCCCTCATACCGGGAGCGTTTCGCCAACGACCTGACGAAGGAGTTGCCGCGCATTCCGCTCGCCGGCGATTTCCATGCCTTCGCCGAGGCCGGCCGCCGCCTCGCGGCGCTGCATCTCGGCTACGAGACCTGCGAGGAATATCCGCTGCGGCTCGACTATGCCGGGAAAGGCGAGCCTGCGCCGACGCAATTCCGGCTCGGCCAGCGCGCCATGCGCTTTGCCGACGCGGACCGGACCGTTCTCATCGTCAACGACCTGGTCCGCCTGTCGGGCATCCCCCCGCAAGCACACGAGTATCGGGTAAACGGGCGCACCCCGCTCGAATGGCTGATCGACCGTTACCGTATCGTCCGCGACCGGCAGAGCGGCATCGTCAATGACCCCAACGGCTGGTTCGACGACCCGCGTGACCTCATCCCGGCGTTGTGCCGCATCGTGCAGGTCAGCGTGGAGACCGTTGCCATCATTGCGGGCCTTCCCTGTCCGTTTGCGGAACTGCGGGAACAGTCGGTCGGAGAGCGACCGTGACCGCCAGGCGGATCGCGAGGTGGGTCGGCGCTATCCCGGCACATCGGGCATTTGCCCACAACGCGCTGCTTCCGTGATACGGACAGGGAGGAGCCACAGCATGTGCAGCACCGGATCGCCATACCTGTTTTGCCGGCGGAAGGCCCGAATATCCGGTCCTTCCGGGGCTGTTGCGGCAGCCCTCCTGCTGACTTTGGGCGCCTGCTCCGGTTCCGATTTCAAGAAATTGGGCGGCGACTTCGGCGATCATGTCGCCAGGGAGGTAGTCGGCGTCGATCCGTCCGGGTCGGAGGGTCCGGAGGAGCAAAAGGCGCGTGCCCGGGACTTCGCCCGGCGCGCGGATACCCTCGTCGCGACCGGCGCCCATGCCGGAAGCAGTCCTGTCGCGACGGCCACATGCGCCCGGGCCCGCTGCCTGTGGACCGGTGAGGGTGCGCCCCCGGCCCGGACGATCTCCGACCTGTTCCCTGCGGATATTTCAGGCGTCGCCAGGGGCGCCGCCCGCAACGGTGCAACCGACTTCCAATACCGGTCCGGCGACCGGAGAACCTACGGCTACTGGATGACGCACAGCGTGTTCGGCGTGGCCGAAGAACCCGGGCAGCCGATGACGCGCTTCGGGTTTGCGGGCAGAGACCTGACAGGGTCGCGACCGCCGGCCAGCGCGACATGGACCGGGCGGATGGTCGGGACGGCAGTCGAGGAAGCCGCGGCCGGAACCCGCCTGGCCGGGGACGCGACTCTCTCCTGGAGCGCTGCGGCCGGCACGATCGACGTGGCGATCGGCAACATCCGGGATAATGCGAACGGCAATGCCTGGCCCGTCGACGCCGTCAGCTTCGACGACGTTCCGGTCGGCGCGGACGGCACATTCGGTTCCGGAGCCTCGGGGGATATCATCCGGGGCGGCTTCCACGGCCCGAACCATGCCGAAGCCGCGGGCGCCTTCGAGAAACGCGGCATCGTCGGTGGTTTCGGTGCCAGACGAGAGTAGGCGAGCGTGCACGGCGTGTTGGAATGCCCACTGCGACGAGGCCGGGCAGGAGGGGTCATCATCGGCCCTTCCCCCAGTTGCGGTAGGATGTGAGGATTTGATGGCGAACCTCCGTTTCGGCGAGAGCAAGAACTCTGCGGAGCACCGCGACAAAATGTCAGGTGCGCTTGAGGCAGTTCTGAGAGCTCCCTATTGCGAACTCACTCTCGCGCAATATCAAACCCTGTCCTGCGGTACAGACCGGATGCCCGAGGGAATTTCTTTCCCTCTGCTAGGTCTGTTTGGCGAGGCAGGAAGCCTGCTGTCTGAACTTAAGAAGAAGCAGCGCGATTCCGATTCTTATTTCGGTTACCAGCAGTCAGTCATCGAAGAGTTGGGGGACGTCCTTTGGTATTTCTCCCGCTTGGCCAGCCGGGCACAGATCACGCTTCCAGTGCTCGCCAGCCGCATCAGTGACGGCGGTTCCAACGATAGCGTGCCAGACATCACCTTTTCAATGCTTCAGCCAACGTTGTCGGTCTCAGGACCGGACGCCGAAGCCGTGTTCGAGACAACGCTCATACGTTTGGCCGGCGAGGTTGGCAAACTGATCGCCGATTTTTCGGCAAGTCAAATCGCGGACGGGTCCGGTGGCCTTTCGGACCACATGGAAGCTGTATTCCGTACTATTATAAAAGCTGCTAACAACGTCGGCGTCAGCTTGGGCGAAGCCGCGCATCGCAATCTCTCCAAGATTTACGACCGCTGGCCACTGAAGTGCATCTATCCGCCGCTCTTCGACGACGAATACGATTCCGGGGAGCAGATTCCGCGGCGTATCGAGATGCAGATTTTCGAGAAGACGGTGAAAAAAAAGATGTATGTTTTTCTGCGCTGCAATGGCATCAATGTCGGTGACCGGCTTACCGACAACAAGCTGGAAAAAGACGATTATTGCTTCCATGATGTTTTCCATCTTGCTTACGCGGCCAAACTGGGGTGGTCCCCGGTCATGCGGGCGCTCTTTCGGGTCAAGCGCAAAAGCCGTCCCGAGATCGATGAGGCCGAGGACGGAGCTCGCGCCATACTGATTGAGGAAGGTGTTGCGACCTGGATATTCAATCACGCTACGCAGGTGAATTTTTTCGAGAATTTAAGCGGTGTCGATTACGGCCTTCTCAAAAATGCGCGGGCGCTCGTCACCGGATATGAACCGGAGCGCTGCCCGCTCTGGCTATGGGAAGAGGCAATCCTGAGCGGCTATGAAGTGTTTCGTGCGCTACGCGAGCACAGACGCGGTAGTGTTATCGCCGATCTGAATGAACGAACCATAACCTTTGAGAGGTTGCCCGCATGAAACCGTCCGCCCTTGTCGAGGCCTTGAGCGGCGTCCATCTCGACGCTGTTTTTAATCCGTACAGCGATGTTTGTCCGGTCCATGATCGCGCTGACGCTCCGAAAAGGCGGCACGCCAATTTGTGCGCTTTTCTTGAAGCTATTGCGGATGAAGAAGTGGACTCAATTTGGCTTGCGCGCGATCTGGGTTATCGTGGCGGACGCCGGACCGGGTTGCCGCTCACGGACGATATTCACCTGCAGACATTCAGAGAGATTTACGGTGTGTCGATCTCACGCGCGACGAAAGGGCCACCAATGGCCGAGCGTACGGCGGCCATCGTCTGGAAGGTGCTCACCCAAATCGACAGGCCAATCTTCCTGTGGAACGTGTTCCCGCTTCATCCCTTCGAGACTGGCGAGCCCCTTTCCAATCGCCGTCATACGCGCGCGGAGAGGGACGTGTTCCGCGATCTTTTGTTGACCCTGATGCAGATGCTCCGGCCCCGGCGCCTCGTCGCCATAGGCCGCGATGCGCAGCAAGCGCTCTCCCACCTTGATCTTGCGTCGACCGCCGTGCGGCATCCGAGTTATGGTGGACAGAAGGAGTTCATTCACAGCATGTGCGACCTCTACGGCGTACGTTGCACCGCCAGCGCAGGCAGGTAATCGCCTACGCGACGACGCTCACCTTTTGAGCTGTGGCTTCCCGACACGCAGCGATTAGCTCTTTGATATCGTGGCGTTTCCAGCCGCGCCGCGTGTCGATTTCGGCGTGGGTGGAGATGACGGTCAGCGGACCAACCGGCACATTGGCCTCGCGCCCAACGAAAGCCATCAGCCGAGCGAGGCCAATCAGATTGCCGAACAGCCGTTCGATGTAATAGTGGTTCCGGTACAAGGCGGTCAGCATCATGCGGTTTTCATGATCAAGCTTGAAGCTCAGGAAGCTCATGCACTGTCGGTTCATCACCGGCCCGGCATCACGTTCGGGATCATAGATGGGCACATCGAGAGCTGGATCGGAAACGGTCAACTCGTATATGTTGCGGAACGTTTTGCCGCCACCGTGAACATGCTGCGTCATTTTCGCAATCATGTCGGCGAGAGGATTGATGTTCTTGCCGTTTGTAGTCGGGCGGCGAATCATCCGTTCAAAATACCGGCCCCAATCGCCTTGCTTCTTCTTTACCTGCTGGTAAACCTGTCCATACACGTGATAGAGAGCAGGCGCGCCGTGCCGCCGGTATAGACCCTCCGGGAAGATCGTATTCGCCACGGATTGCAGGGGCATTGCGCCACGGCCACGTAAGAAATCGTCGGCGACCTTTATCATGCGCGCGTCGGCAGCGGTCTGCGCCAGCGGCTCGGCCACGTCGATAATCACATTGTGCGCTTCGTGGCCGGGCACCTTGTCGACAGCCACCAAGGCCTCAAGCCACGCTGTTGCGCACGTTGGCTGCGTTGGGATCGGCAGGTACACTCGTCAGATCCTCTTTCATTTCTGCAAAATCGTACAAACGGGGTACAAGATAGCTTTCGCTTACCCACGCATAACCATCGGCGCCCCAGTCCGTGCCCCAGCTATTCCGTACAAGGATCAGTCGGTTGCCACTCCGAGTGCCATAGCCGACCGCGATAATCGCGTGCCGCCGCTGCGGGTCGGGTGGCTCGCATGCGTCGATAATGCCGTCCGGGTCGGGCTGGAAGAATGCATCGGACAGACACATCGTTGTGATCATCGGTACTCCGGCATCTAGCCCTGTGCGGATTGCCGCGAGTGATGCGCGGTCATAGGCGTTGGCACGCCGGTAGATAGGGCTGACGCTTTCGGGCGGCTTCCATAGCGTAAAGTCGGCTGGCATGCGCGGCAGGTACGCCCAAGCCGTCTCTGGTGGCTGCCCGTCCTCTTTGATCGCCGTCAGCATAGCATCGGGCGTTGTCCCGTCATCTGGGATGCCCCCGTCCCGTTTCAGTGCATGGAAATAGGCGTATTCGCACGACAGTGGAACCCAACCCGGCCGGGCTGCCGCGTGGGCGTCGCTTGCCGCGAAGGCCATGCAGGTTGGCCGCATACCTTGATCGCGCGCCGGGCCGAACAAATGACGCAGGTCACACTCGACCGTAACCTCCATCAGGCGGCCCCCAGCAGACGCCGCCGCTCGGCTTGCGACATCCCTTCATCTTGCGGCCCGCTCAGGTCATAGTGGACGCAGAATGAGGCCAGTGGTGCGCCTTCGGCAAGCCATGGGCGCCGCTCTGCAAGTGCCATTCGTCCCTGTTGCGGTCCTTCGGAGCGCGCCGTAATCGACCGCATCACGTGCCCGCCGATTGTTTCGCCGTCCGGTCCCTCACGCTCGTCGCGGACAATGGCAAAGCCCGCTTCGTTGAGTTCGTCGAAGGTCCAGACATAGCCGGACCCGCTGTGTTCTTTCAACTTGAGCACAAAGAGGTCCGAACGGCTGCCCTCAATGACGGCACCTTCGTCATTTTTCGTCAGCAGCCAGACATCCCGCCGCCAGTCGGGCGGTTCATAGTCTCCGAGCAACGCTTTCTTGATGGCCTTGGGCTGCACACGGAGCAGGTTATCGACCGTGTTCTTCTGTATCACGGCAACGCCGGGCCGCATCAATGACCGGCATGTGGCCTCATAGCTCGTACCGATCCGCAGCGAGAGTTGATAGACCATCAGCGGATCCGCCATCAACGCAGGCGTCCACTCGTGTCGCAGGAAATGCGCCACGAACAGCCAAGGCGGCATCATGAACTCCGTGGCGAATGCGTCCGCTTCGAGTTCTTGCTGCTCGTAATCCGGCGTGGTATTGAACGGCGACCGTCGCAAAATCGACTCATCATCAAGACTCGGACGATGATCAAGGACGCAATGCCCCAGCTCATGAGCGCCGGTGAAGCGCTGAATACTGAGTCCCCGCTTCGTCGTCACCATGACACCGGGCATCGGCTCATTGATGAAAACGCCGAGCAATCCTTCTAGCGGCTTAAACAAAAGCGGCACACCCGATTTAATGATCGTGTCGAACACGTCGATCCGGCCGCCTTCCGCTTCGACACGCTCCCGCATTCCTAACGCTCGGTGCAACCGGCCGGCCGCGCGTTTGCCGCGCAAAATGGCATTGCGGACGTCAGCCATCCGAGGACCCCTCGCTTTGCGCGCGTGCCCGCAGATAGTCGGCAAACCGGCTCAATTCCTGGCGATCCCTTTCCGAAAAGCCGGCAGCGGCACGCGCCAGATGGGCGATGTCGTCAGGCAGGCTTGCATCAGCTTCTGCCTCTCCGGTGAAATGGGCAATGGGGCGCTTATACAGATGCGCAGCCTTTTTCAGTTCCAGCGCGTCGAGGCGGCGCTGACCGCTTTCGATATGCGACAACGCCGTTCGCGGAATCCCGAGGTACTTTGCTACTTCATCCTGTGATAGGCCCAAGTACTCTCGCGCCTCGCGCAAACGCGCGCCAAGCTGTTGCCGGTCAATCGTTTCGTCCCTCCAGGTTTCGCCTTGCCTACTTTTGTCCGCCATCAATTTTTCTCCTCATGATGCTTGCGCCACCGCCGCTCCAGTTGTGGCACAAGATGCTGCACGACCTCATCGACATTGTCGTAACCGCCCGCCTGTACCAGACTGTCGGGAAGCGCGAACGGTACTTTCGGCTCGATTTCAAGCAGCACTTCCACAACGACCAGCGAATCGATCACCGGCTGCGGACCGACCGCGCTGCCCGGGTCGCCTGCTGGTGTTGCGCCGCCGTGCAGCGCCACCTGCATCGCGCCTGTGTCCGCCAGGACGTCGCGGATACAGGCCTCGATTTCCCCGGCAGGGAATGCCGGTACGGTCTTGGGCTCGAGTGTCGTAACAGGTGCCATTGGAGCCTCCATGTCTTATTTGCATACAATATGGCATAAGAATGTTCTAAAATCCAACAGAATGCTGATTGCCATTCGACAGGCGCGTCCGCCTCGGAACCTGACTTGAAACTCCTTCAAGGATTACAGGGCCTTGCGAGGCGCCGTGTTGTAAGCCTGATGTGAGCAATTTCGATCCATGCTTCGCTTGAGGCGATGGATTTCTCCCGGTCTTTCGCCAACCTGCGGCAGCGTCCGAGCCACGCGAAGGTGCGTCCGGCGACCCATCGTCCAGAGAGGCTTTCGAAGCCGCTTGCGATGACCGACCGCTTGACGATCTCGAGCGTCCACTTGCCGATCCTGTCGAGGCGCCGCGCAGCTTCGGCCCGGCATACCCGCCGTCGGCGAACAGATGGCGCAGCCAGGAGCCTGCCCCCGCGAAGGCGGGGGGCAGGCATGGCGGATCGATTTCCGCACGGCCGGGGCTCCGTCGCGGTCCTGAACATTGCCGGCATGAACGACGAGCCCGCAGAGCCGGCTCGACGGGCCCTTTCCCTGTAACTGGCGGGACAACCGGCAACCTGATCGGGGCGCATGGCAAAGACCCTGCCTGACCCTCCCCGATCGGCTCCACGCTCGCCACAAGCTCAGATCTCGATACCCTGCGGTCTTCGGCGGATGCTTGCATCCGATCGCTCCGGATCCCGGGATCTGCCACGAAGAGGAATCCGCTCCTTCTCTGGCGCGGTTGGCTTTCCGGGACCCGGGAGCCCGGGCGCTGCGGCCAATACGTCGCCGTGTTCCGCCTTGTCCGGCAGCGGAGGCGCTTCCGCCCTGTACCCCATCGCTCGCGCGATGACGCCCGCGGCCTGGGCGGCGGCGTCGCGCAGCGCGCCATCGTCGAGATGGGCGTAGATCGCGGTGGTCTCCCGCTTGCGGTGACCGAGCAGCCGTCCGACGGTGGTGAGCCCGACGCCGTTCATGACGCCCTGCGAGGCCCAGGTATGGCGGCAGTCGTGGATGCGAAGGCCCGGAAGCCCCGCCTCGTCGCGGATACCGCACCAGAAGGTGTAGAGCCTTGCCGGTGTGAGGGTCTTGGGGAACACCCGCTCCCGGCCATCCGGTCGCGGCAGCGCCTCGACCAGCCTTGCCGCTTCGGGTCCGAGCCAGATGGTGCGCGGGCCGGTCTTGGAGTCTTCGATGCGCGCGCTCGCGCCGTCTCCGCCCAGCTCTCCGATCTCGTCCCACCTGAGGTTGATGACTTCAGAGAGCCGCGCTCCGGTCAGGGTCAGCAGCCGGATGGCCGCCACCGGCCAGGGGTGCTGCTCCCGGTGGCGGTCGAGCACCGCTCCGAGACGCTCCAGTTCTTCGCGGCTGAGGTAGCGCGCGACAGGCTTGCGGGGGTTCTTCACGATGTTGGCGCAGGCGTCGGGGACATGCTCGCCGATGTCGCCCCACTGCCGGGCCGTCCCGAGCATGGCGCGGAGAATCTCGAAGGCGCGGTTGGCGGCGCCGGGCCTGTCCGCGCTGGCGGCGTCGAACCATGCCGAGACGCGGGCATGGTCGATGGCGTCGAGCCGGAGCCTGCCGAAATGCGGCATCAGGCGGTTCTTCATGTAGCTATCGAAGGTCTTGAGCGAGGACGGCTTCCAGCGGTGTTTCCGCCGCGAGCGGTAACGGGCGGCGAAGTCCCGGAACAGCGGCGCCTTCTCCTTGCGCGGCGGCGTCACGTCCTCGCCGCCCCACAGGCGGGCGAGCACGGCCGCGCCTTCCCGGCGCGCCGCGTCGAGAGGCAGTTCGGGGAAGCGCCCGAGGGTGATCTTGCGCATGCGTCCCCGGACGCGGGTCTGGACGATCCAGGACCGGACGCCGGAGGGCTGCACCCTGACCCCGAAATGCGCCAGCAGATTGTCCCACAGGGTGTATTCCCGTTCCGCCGGCTTGGCGGCGGCGACGGCCTTCACGGTGAGCCGGACACGATGCCTGCCGCCGCTCATCGCCCGCTCTCCTTCCCGGTCATGGCCTCGTGGACGATGCCGGAGATGCGCCCGGCCGCCTCGCGGACATGCTTGTCGGCGAGATGGGCGTAGCGTTCGGTGGAGGCGGTATCGGCATGGCCGAGCAGGCGGCCGACGGTGTAGAGGTCGAGGCCGCTCATCACGGCATGGGAGGCGAAGGTATGCCGGCAGTCGTGGATGCGCACATCGTCCAGCCCGGCGAGACCGCGCAGCTTCTGCCAGCGCAGGCCGAGGTCGGTCATCGGGCCGTCGCCCTTCCCGTTCGGGAAGACGAAGCGTCCCTCGCGCGGCAGGCCATTCAGGACGGCCCGCGCGGGCGGGGGAAGCTGGAGCGCCTTCGGTCCGGTCTTGGAGTCCGGCAACACCGCGCGGGTGTCCCGTATCCAGTCCCATTGCAGGCCGGCGATCTCGGACGACCGGGCGCCGGTGAACAGCAGCAGGCGGATGGCGGCGGCGGCCTGCCGGTCCTCGGCATGGTCGAGGACGAAGCCGAGGCGCTTCAACTCGTCCAGGGACAGGAACCGCTCGCGCGGCGCCGTCCTGTAGCGCCGCATGTTGCGGCAGGGGTTGGAGCCCTGCGGGCGAAGGTCCCACAGCTCCGCCTGCCGCATCATCACCGACAGCACCGGCAGGGTCCGGTTGGCGCTGCCGGGGGTTCCGCTGAGGGAATCGAACCAGCGCCGCACATCGGCGCGGTCGATCTTCGCGACGGGCATCGCGCCGAAGAAGGGCAGGAGGCGGCGCTCGATCAGATGGGCGTTGGCCTTCCTCGTGGAGGGTTTCCAGCGCCGCCCCTGGCGGCGCATGAAGTCGGCCGCGAAGTCGGCGAACAGCGGCCCGGTCTCGCGGTCGGCTTTGGCTTCGGCGATGGCGGCAATGGCCTTCTCCCTCGCCTCGGCGGCGGTCATGTCGTCGGTCGTGCCGAGGATCGCCCTGGGCGCGCCGAACTGGCGTGAGGTCCGGACGAAGAAGGTCTTCGTTCCGTTCCCGGCGACGGTGAAGCCGAAGGCGGGCAGGTCCCTGTCGATGACGGTCAGGCCGTATCGTCCGGGTTTCTTCTCCCTGAAGGTGCGGCGGACCGTCCGCTCGTTGACGGGGGCATGGATGCGCATGGGCGTGTCTCCGTTGTCTGTTCCCTCGGGCGCCGTCCGTCCCGGGGGAACGGAACGGCGCTCCTGAACGGACAACGCGACCCGCGCGGGGGATCGCGGCCACAGGGCGGATCAGGCCCAACCGTCTGTCACGCAACGGAAAACTGCCGACCGATGCAGGCCGGCCGGGCCTCGCTCCCTGCATCAAGGATGCGTCGGGTGTGACGAAATAGCGGCTCCGCCGTCGAGACAGAGCCGGAAGGGATAGCATTCACGATGGGGAAATCGACGCTGGCGAGAGCGGCGGAGGGGAGCCGCCGCGGCGTGTGAGCGGACGGCCTCGCCGGCGCGAGCGCGGGCACTGGTGCGAAGCACCGTGCCGAGCGGACGGGCGGCAGCGCCGGCAGTGCCGTCGACAGTCACGCTGGCGGAAGTGCGGCGGGCGGTGCGCCGGGATCGGCGCGGACGGCGATGCACCCGGGCGAAGCATGGTGCAGCGGCGCGTGACGCGGACGCGGAACGCAAGCGCGATCGGCGAAGCCGGAGCACGAGTGCGGCGCGAAGCGCGCGAGGTTGGCGTTGCCGCGTCATCGATGTGCGAAAGAGGAAACGGACCGTGCCGCCGCCGGAGCGACGACACGGCCCGCGATGCGTTGCGGTCAGGCTGCTACCTTCATCACCGGGATGCCGAGCTGCTTCGCCTTGTCGACGAGGTTCTCGGTGATGCCGGAGCCGGGGAAGGCGATGACGCCCTTGGGCAGGAGGTTGAGCAGTTCGTCGTTGCGGCGGAAGGGTGCGGCGCGACCGTGGCGGTCCCAGTCGGGCTTGCAGACGACCTGGTGGACGCCGTTGCGCTCTGCCCAGCTTGCGGCGATCTTCTCGACGCCGGGGCCGCCGCCATGCACGAGCACGAGGTCGGCATACCTGGCGCGGACCTTGTCGAGGCGCTCGATGACCGCCGCCGGGTTTGCGATGTCCTTTCCGCCTGCGATGGCGACGAGGGTTCCCTGGGGCAGGTGAGCCTGTGTCTTGCGGTCCTTTCGGGCGCGGACGAAGTCGCGGGCGTCGATGGCAGCGGAGGTCAGATGTCCGGTCTGGCTGGCGTGGCTGCCGCGCCGGGGCCGCCAAGTGTCGCCGGTGTCTGCGCGGTAGGCTTCGGCGGCCTCGTTGCGCAGGGTCTCGAAGGCGTCGCGGCGTGCGGTGAGGCACTGTGCGCGGTCGGTCACGAGTTCCAGTTCCAGCGACCTGATCTCGGAGCCGTCCTGTGTGCGCTGGAGGTCCTGGAGTTCGGGGGTGAGCCTGTCGGCGGCGCGGTCGAGGCGCTGTGTCTGTGCGTGGAGCATGTTGACGAAGCCCCAGAGGAGGTGTTCGCGTTCGTCTGCCATCTGGTATCCGTCGGGCGCGACGCCCTGGCTGAGGATGCGGAAGGCTTCGGCGACGGCGGTGATGGCCTCGTCCTGGTCCCAGATCTCCCGGGTGTCGAACTCGTCGCGCTCGGGGGTTGCGCCGAAGAGAACGGCGTTGTCGCAGACGATCGCGGTTGCGGACTGTGCTGCGGTTTCGGTGGTATCGGTATGGAAGGTCATGTCGTTTTCCTTTCGGTTTTCACGTTCGGGGCCGATCCCCGTTGTGATGTCCTGTCGGGGCACGCGCGCGCAGCAGAAGCACCCGGGCGTAGAAGCTCTTGGGGCGGAGTGGTGCGGAAAGTCGGCGATGGTGCGGAAGATCGCCCTGCGATCTTCACGGTCGTCGACTTTCACGGTCCGCCCTTGGAGCTTCTTGCCCGGGCCGCAGGGAGCGGAGCGACCGGAGGACCCCGCAGGGGTTGCTGTCGCGAGCACGTGTGACACGATTGGAGATCACAGCGGGGTGGCGTATTTCTCTCGCCCTGCACGGACCCCATCGTCGTTTCGGCCCGGCACGGCGCCGGAGCGGGAGGCGCCGTTGCCCGCCCTTGCGTCAGTTCCACAGGGGATGGGAGTCGACCCGCTGCCGGGCGGTCTCGCGGATGCGGGTGCGGTCGTGGAGATACACCGGCCCGCGCGGGTCCTCGTCGAGATGTATGGCGAACACCCTGCGCCCCGGCCGGATGCTGTCGTCGAAGGCGTGGATGTCGCCGACATGGTCGCCGTCCCGGTAGATGCGGGATTCGTCGGGGGCGATGCGGCGGAAGGAGATGGTGCTCATCGGGTTCTCCGGGTCGCGTGACGGGTGCGCGAGCGGGCTCCCTCTCCTCCTCGCGCGGTTCACCCGCTTTCCAGCCTCGCTCCCACTCCCGTATGCGCCGCGGCGAGACTCGAACCTGCCCGCATGAGAAAAGGGCCGACGCACGAGGCGCCGGCCCTGTGGGGGGGGGGGGAAGAACGGGAAGCTCTAGAACGGGATATGGTCCTCGTCCATCGGGTCGCCGCCGGCCGGCACGGAACCGTCCGCCGCGTCCGGGCCGGGCTGCGCGGCGTTGCCGTTCGCCTTGTCGAGGAACTGGACGCGCCCGCCCGGGACCAGCAGGATCTCGGTCGAGAAGCGGTCGGAGTCCTCGCCCGGCTTCTTCCAGCGCCGGGTCTGGAGCTTGCCGTCGATGTAGACCAGCCGGCCCTTCGTGGCGTGCTTGACCAGCATGTCGATCAGCCCGTCCTGGAAGGTCACGACCCGGTGCCACTCGGTCCTGTCGATCCGCTCGCCGCTGCCGTTCCGGTCGATGTAGCTCTCGTCGGTGGCAACGCTCAGATTGGCCACGCGGCCGCCGTTCTGCAGGTGGTTGATGGTGACGTCCGCGCCGAGGCGGCCGATGATCTGCACCTTGTTCAATCCGAAGCTCATTGCGATACTCCTTCAGGTTCGTGTTGATGACGATGGGTTGCGAACGACCGGGGCCGGGGTCACTCCCCCGAACCCCCGCCCGTTCAATCTCTTCAGGCCCTCCTCTACCCTTGACCGCCCGGAGAGAACGACGACGCCGGTTCCGGGAAGAGGCTCGCGAAGCCGTGCACCGGACAGGCCGCGCCCCGGTCGGGACAGCGGATGGCACGCTCGTCCTCGGCGATCTCGCGGACGGTGCGATGGTCGACGCCGAGTTCGGCGAGCAGGTCGCAGCCGAGCGGAAGGTCGAGGGGTGTATCGGGATGGAACATGGCGGGAACTCCTCTGCCGGTGTCCGATCCGGCATCGGCGCGGGGAGTTCCTCTCCTCCGCCCTGCCGGACACTCGCCCGGCAGGCGCTTCACTCCTCTCCACGACACAGGGACGGCGCGGCGGATCGCGGCCAGGCGAGCGCCGCCATCGCCGCCCGGGACAGCATGTCAGGTCCAGGCGGTGAAGGAGGCGGTGACGGGGGCGTCGGCGACGATCTCGACGCGGTTGCGGTCGAGCTTCCCGAAGGCGAGGCAGAGGGCGACATCGGCCGGATCGTCGAACGGACCGTGCTCGCGGCCGGTCCCCAGTTCGATCACGGTCCAGACCGGCTCGTGGACCGGGATGCCCCTGAAATGCGCCGAGCCGTGATACGACCTCTCGGCACAGGGCGCACAGCGCGCCGCCCCCTGTGACGGCGCCCCGCAGGCCGTGCACAGGCCGGCGGCCCGGCGTCGGGCGTACAACTGCCGCGAGCGCGCGTTCTTGCGCTCCGGGTCGTGGCTGGCCTCCTCGATGGCGGCACACGCAGCGCAGCGCGACAGACCGTCATGGACGGCGGCGCCGCACCGGGTGCAGAGCCCGGCCCGGCGCCGGTCCCGGTATTGCCGCCGTTCCGCCGCCTGCCTCCTGTCCCGGCAGGGCTGGCAGGTGGTTCCGCCCCCGGCAGGGGGCTGCCTGCCGCAGCGGATACAGAGTCCCGTCTTGATCCGGGCTTTCTGGCGGCGCTTGCTCTTCGCCCGGGCGGCGCGCCTTTTGGCTTCGGCATCGGCCCCGCCATACTTGAGGCCGGCGGCTTTCCCGGCGGCGTATTTCGCGCGGTCGGCTGCCCGGCGCTTCTCCAGGCACGGCTCGCAGGACGCACGGCCATCGGCGGCCGGCTGCTTGCCGCACCGGATGCAGAGCCCGGCGTCGCGGCGCATTTCAGCCTCGCGGCGGGACCGGTCGCGCTCCTGGGCGCGGGCCTTGTCGGGGTCTCTCCGGGGGAGGCCGGCGGTGCGCAGCCTTGCGTCCCTGGCCCGGCTCGCCCGGTTCCGCTTCTCGCCGCAGGACGCGCACAGGGTCCGCGCGGGCTCGGGTTTGCGCTTGCCGCACCCGATGCACTTGCCGCGCGCGCGCCGGTCGGCAACCCGACGACGCCAGCGCTCCAGGTTCCGCGCGCGCCGCGCCCCGATGTCCTGCTGCTCGCACATGGGAGCGTTCTCCTTGCCGTGGGGAAAACGGAAGAGGGACGCCCGGCCGACCCGGGTGGGCCGGCCGGACATCCCTCGGGAAAGCGCTCAGCCGCGCTGCTTGCGGTCGCACAGGAGGCCCGCCGCAACCGAACCCCAGGCCTGTTTCCCGCCGCGGGTGCGAAGGCCGGTGCAGATGATGATCTCGGTGCGCTCCGGGCGCATCGCCTCGGCTTCCTTGCGCGAGACCACGGTGCGCCTGACCTTGCGCCGCCCCTTCGCGTTCTCCTCGCCGTCCCGGACCGGACGAATGTCGCCGCAGGCCAGGGCGCGGAACCGCTCGACCACGAAGCGGTCGTCGCCGTCGAGGCCGCCGCCGAAATAGTGGACCAGGAACGTGCTCGCCGTATTGCCGGGCATCGCCATCGTTGCTGCCGTCATGCTGCCGTCTCCATCGTGCCGTGGTGGAACCCGGCGGCAGCGCCCCGCTCTCCGAAGCGCCGACCGCCGCCCCGCTCACGGCCAGACCTTCCCTCCTGCCGGCGCGGAGCGGGGGAGGCGGCGTTCCCGACGGCGGGCGGCGGGCCGGCGGCACGGGTGACCGGTAGCTGGAGAGCACCCTGGCCATGGCCACACCGGCACGTTCGGGCTGCAATCGACCAGCGCACACGCGATGCGCTCACCGGTTGTAGGTGACAGGAAGGACCACGAAAACGGGGCAACGCGCAGGAAGGACGGCGCGCCCGGGTGGCGGGACGGGAAAGCGCGGCGGGAGCCTCGACCGTTTGCTCCGCCATCTCGACGACGCGGACCTCGACCGGCCGGTCGAAGCGGCGACAGCCGAGGCCCGCAGGCGCGGGCGGCAGGCCGGCAAGACATCCGGAGGAAGGGCGCGCGCCAGGCCGGTGACGCAGGGGCAGGAAAAGCCGATCCTCGCCGCCTTCGAGGCCGGCCTCAGGCCGGCGGCGATCGCGCGGGAGTTCCGCGTCTCGCGCGCCCGGGTCGACGCGACGCGCTGTCTACGGGGACAGCTTCGGGCCGGTTCCGCCTCTCGCGCGCCCGGGTCGACGGCGTGCTGGCCGGCACCGGACAAGGCCGCCGGTGAGCGGGAGGCTCACGGCCACGACGCCATCCGCCGCCCGGTCTCCCGCACCCGCGACCCGATGGACCTCTACATCGTCGCCTTGCGAGGCTCGCACCGGTATATCCCCAGATAGGCCGGCGCACCAACGCCGGCATGACGCCGCTCAACGCCGTGCTCCGCTACCGGGAGCTGCTCACGGTGGAAGACCTGTTCCGCCGGGCGAAGGCCCAGTTGCGCACCCGACCGATCTACCACTCCTGCGACGCCGCGATCCGCGGCCACGTCTTCTGCTCCTTCCTCGCGCTGGTCCTCCAGAAGGAACTGGCCGACCGATGCGCCGCCGCCGGCGTCAGCATCGAATGGCACGACCTGATCCGCGACCTCGACCTCCTGCAAGAGGCCACCATCGAGAAGCACGGCAAGCGCATCACCACCCGCACCCATGTCGAGGGCCCGGGAAAGGTCCACGCGTCATGCTGTCGGCGGCAAGGCCGGTGGCGCGGGAATGCCTTCGCGGATCAATGCGTCGATCCTGTCAGAGATGCGCTGGGCGGCGTCGCGGAGTTGCTCCATGGTCCAGTCGGCGGCATAGCCCTCGGTCACGTCCCGGGGCCGGGCGTGGTTGACCAGCCGCTTGGTCAGGCTGGCCGGCAACATCAGGTCGCGGTCGGCGACGGTGATGAAGCAGTTGCGCAGGGCATGGAACCAGAATTTCGCGCCGCCCGCCTCGCCGATGCGCGCATTCATGTGCTGCATGCCGGTGAGACGCCCGGACCTGCTGGTTTCGGACGGGAACACCCAGCCCCGGTTCGCCTCGGGGACACGGTCGCGTTCGGCCAGGCGGCGTTCGAGAATGGCCGCGAGCTGCCGGGTGACGGGAAGCGCCAACGGCGCGCCGGTCTTGGTGTCCTCGACCCGGAACACCATCGCCGCCCTGTCCACCCGCGCCCATGCGAGGCCGAATACTTCGGCCCGGCGCATGCCGGTATAGAGGCCGAAGTGCAAGGCGTCGCGGGCGACCGGGTTACGCACCGCCGCCTCGATGCCGCGGTGCCAGCGCGGCAGCACCTCGGCCGGCGGCTGGATGATGCGCCGTTTCGGGCGATGGGGCCGCCCGCCCGCGACGCGCCACTGGTCCACCGGATTGTGCAGCCCCTCATGGTCGAGGCACTGGCGGCGGTAGAGGGCGCGCAGCATCTTCATCGCATTGTTGGCCTGCACCCACCCGGCATTCTCGCTCAGGCGCCGGAAGCGCTGCTCGACATCGCGGCGCCCGATGGTGTCGAGAGGGCGGTCGAGCCAGTCACCGAGGTCCTTGTGGACGGTGCTGCGGTATACCGCAACGGTACTGTCCTTGCGCGCCGGCCCGGCGGCGAGATAGTCCTCGAAGGCGTCCCGCACCGTCGGCATGGCGCGGGCGCGGGTGCGCCCGGCGGCGGGGTCCTCGCCGGCGGCGACGCGGCCCAGCGTCTCCCGGGCGAGGCGCCTGGCCTGTTCGGGGGTGATGCGGCCGTGGCGGCCGAGGACGAGGCGCCGGTTGGCGGCCTTGCGCCCGCCGTCGCCGGCGCGGTAGTTGACGATGTAGGAGCGCATGCCCGAGGGCTGGACGCGGATACCGAATCCGGTGAGGCGGTCGTCCCATGCGATGAAGGGTTTGTGCCGGGGCTTGAGGGCTTCGACGTTTCGCTTGTTGAGGGTGAGCTTGAGGTTTGCAGTGCGCTTGCCGGTCTGTGTTGACATAGTGATATTCCTTCGAAACAGCCCTGAATATCACCATACAGGTCAACACATGAAAGTCAACCGGGGCGTAGTCCTGGCGCGCCTTGTCCACCGGGAAAACCAATACTTCATTGATACACAACGATTTCCTTTGACATCAGTTGCCACGAACAGACAGGCGTACGGTGGAATACTGAAACGTTTGAGCTTGCCGACGGCCTGTTCGATGCGCGCCCGTCCTCTGTAGAGCGCGCTTGCGAAGCGCTTTGGCCTGTTTTTGATGTTCTTCCGGTAGGGAATGACGGTCAGGGCGCCTCTTTTCCGGGCGAGTTGGCGGTTTCCGGCGCTGTCATAGCCCTTGTCGGCGACGATGGCGCGGGGCCGGACATCGGGGCCGATGTCCATCAGGGTCTCGAAATGCGGACTGTCGGCAGCCTCGCCGCCGGTCAGGTCGAAGGCGATCGGCAGGCCGTCGAAATCGGTCTTCAGGTGGATCTTGGTGCTGAAACCGCCCCGCGAGCGTCCAAGCGCCTGACCCTGCTGCCCCCTTTTGCGCCGGCCGCCGATACATGCGCGCGGGTCACGGTCGAATCGAACATCTGAACCAGGTGCGCCGTGCTGCTCAAATCCGCCAGCGTGGCGAAAAAGTCCTCGAACACCCCTGAACGGCTCAGACGGTGAAAACGCCGCCATACCGTATTCCAGTGCCCGAACCGCTCCGGCAGCGCCCGCCAGGTGATGTTGTGAACCGCAAAGAAGTGCAGCGCCTCCAGAAACAGACGGTCGTCCTTCGCCTTCGCACCCCGCCTCGGAAGGCAAAGCCGGAAAACCTCCAGCGCAACCTCCCAGTCTCCATTCGTCATCTTCGTCGACATCAAAGAAACCCCCGAATCGCCGACGCCTCATGATTCAGACAAATCCTCGCACGGGAATCCCTGAACACGCTCCTGAGTCAATACGTCCACAGGGCCTAGCACGGTAGTAGAAATGGCGGGAAACAGCCGCCCCTTCCGCCGGTTACCGCGTCGTGGCAGCATGGGCGGGAGCAGATAGAGGAGGCGACACGCCCATGTCCCCGCGCGCCCCGGCGCCGCAGCGCGGCTTCGAGGATTTCCGGGTCGGAGAGACCTTCCATGCGCCCTCGCGCACCCATTCCGAGTCGCTGTTCTATGCCTTCCAGCTTGCCAGCGGCGACAATGCGCCGGTGCATTACGACATCGAGCATTGCCGCTCGCGCGGCTGGCCGGGCCTGATGGCGCACGGCTTCCAGACGCTGATCCAGACGGCGCCCGGCGCGACCGGGCTGGCGGCGGAGATGGAGGATGCGCTGATCGGCTTCCTGGAGCAGTCGAGCCGCTTCCTGAAGCCCGTCTTCTCGGGCGATACGCTCTATCCCGAGCTGGAGATCGTGGCGCTGGAGCCGCAGCGCACCACGGGCGTGATGACGCTCGCAAGCCGGGTGTGGAACCAGCGCGAAGAGCTGGTGCTGGAAGGCCGGATGCGTTTCCTGCTGCGCCTGAAAGAGCCGCACACGGCGGACGCCGCGGACTGACGGAAGGAGACCGGTTCCGTGACACTGGAGATCAGGCCCCTGAACGACGCGCTGGGCGCGGAGGTCGCCGGCCTCGACCTGACGAAGCCGCTCGATGAGGGCGACGCGGCGGCGGTGCGCGAGGCCTTCCTCGACCGCCACCTGCTCTGCTTCCGTTCCGAGCCGCTTTCCCCGGCGGACTTTCTGAGGGTCGCGCGCCTCTTCGGCGAGCCGCAATTGCAGCTTCTCCGTCATCGCCGCCACGGCGAGGTGCCCGAGGTCTCTGTGCTGGAGAGCACATACAAGCGCCCCGAGGACAAACCGGACGACCTGACGCTGGTGCGCCTCTCCGGCTGGCATACGGACGACAGCTATTTCGCCGCGCCGGCCAAGGCGACCATGCTCCAGTCGCTGGCGTTGCCGTCTTCCGGCGGCGAGACCCGCTTCTGCAACACCCGCCGGGCCTGGGAGGTGCTGGATGACGAGGTGAAGGCGCGGATCGACGGCGCGCAGGCGGTCCACGGCTACGACACGCCGCGCGCGCCGGGCCGGGCCGAAAAGCGCACGGCCGAGGAGGCCGCCGAGACGCCCGACGTTCTCCATCCGCTTGTGCGCACCCATGAGGACACCGGCCGGAAGGCCATCTACTTCAACCCCAACCGCACCGACCGCGTGGTCGGGCTGGAACGGGCGGAGAGCGATGCGCTGCTCGACGGCCTCTATGCGCACATGACCGCCGACCGCTTCCGCTACGACCATAGCTGGCGGCTCGGCGACATCCTGCTCTGGGACAATCGCTGCCTTGTGCATTCGGTGAACACGGACTTCCCCGTGGGCGAGGAACGCCGGCACCAGCGCATCCTGCTGAAGGGGGCGAAGCCGGTATGAGCGTGCGGATCGAGCCGCTGTCGCCCGCCATCGGGGCCGAAGTGACCGGCGTGGACCCGCGCCGGCCGCTCGATGCCGGGACGGTCGCGGAGCTTGAGGCGGCGTTCGGGGAATACGGCGTGCTGCTGTTCCGCGAGGCGCCGATGACGCCGCCGGAACTCACGGCCTTTTCCCGCCATTTCGGAGCCTTGCAGCCGCATGTGCAGCGCGCCTACCGCCACCCGGAGGCGCCGGAAGTGGTGGTAATGACCAACCAGCACGCCGACGGCAGCTTCGACGAGACGGGCGCGCGGCGCGGCGCCATCGAGGACGTGCGCTACGGCTGGCACTCGGACCTCTCCTACGACCCGAAACCCGCCAAGGCGACCCTGCTGCACGCGACGGACATTCCCTCCTCCGGCGGCAATACCTGCTTCGCCAACGCCGCCGCCGCCTACGAAGCCCTGCCGGAAGCGGTGCGGGAGCGCGTCCGCGGCCTCGACGCGCTGTTCGTCTACGGCACGGACCAGCGCAACAGGAGCCTGGTGGTGGCGGCGCGCACGCTGGACAAGGAGCAGCGCGCCGTGCATCCGGTCGTCAACGCCCATGCGGCGACCGGCAGGGCGGCGATCTACGCCAATCCGCTCCTGACCGTCGGCGTCGTCGGCATGGAACAGGAAGAGAGCGACCGGCTGCTGGACGGGCTCTACGACATGCTCGACCGGCCGGAGTTCCACTGGGAGCACGAGTGGTCCGTCGGCGACACGCTGATGTGGGACAACCGCGGCGGCGTCATGCATTGCGGGCGGCTCGACTATCCCCGGAACGAGCTGCGCCGCTTCCTGCGCACCACCGTCACCGGCGGCCCGATCCTGCCGGCATGAGGCCGCTTCCGGAAAGAGGGGCGGAAGTAAACGCCGGCCCGGACACGCATCGCCGTATCGTGGAGAAGCTCAGCCGCCGCTTCGACTGTAGGATAATGGACAATCTGTATCGGGGCGATTACGCGGAATATCTGGTCGGGGAGGCGCTCGCGCCCGACTGGCGACTGACATGGTCCCTGGGTTGGGGCTGGGCTCCCTGGGACTGCGAGCAGGAACTGTCCGGCGCCCGGCTCGAAGTCAAGCAGTCTGCGGCGCGGCAGTCGTGGGACGGAGATGGGCCGGTCCGGCGCCGCTACCCTGCCTTCGATATCGCGCCTCGCACCGGCTACTGGACTCGGGACGGAAGCCGTTGGATCGAGTTTCCGAAGCCGATGCGCGCAGCGGATGTGTATGTGTTCGCTTGGCACGGCGAACGGGAACATGGTGTTGCGGACCACCGCAACGCCGGGCAATGGCGTTTTCATGTGGTGGCCGAACCGGACCTACCGCCCGGCCAGAAGACCATTGCGCTGTCCTCGGTCCGTTCTCTTGCGCCGGATTGCGGGTTCGCGGACCTTCATCGGGTTGTCCAGCGTGCCCTTCCTGCGAAGGACAGGCTCAAGCGGGCACTCGAGTCTTCGTTTGGAGCACGGGAACGATGACCTTCCGCGCCGAACACTGGAGCCTGCGCAAGCCGGCGGTGCGCTCCCGGCACGGGCTCGTGGCCGCGCAGGAGGCCGAGGCGGCGGAGCAGGGCGCGGCGGTGCTCAAGGCCGGGGGCAATGCCGTGGACGCGGCCGTGGTGACTGCACTCTGCCTGGCCACGACCGAGCCCTGGATGAGCGGCATCGGCGGCGGCGGCGTCATGCTGGTCCATCTGGCCGACGAGCGGCGCACGGTCGGCATCGACTATTCCATGACCGCACCGGCATCGCTCGATCCGGCCCGCTATGCGCTCAGCGGCGAGGAGGGACCGGAGGACGCGCTGTTCGTCTGGCCGCGCGTCGCGGGCGACCGCAACATGATCGGGCCCGAGGCGGTGGCGGTGCCGGGCGCCGTTGCAGGCTTCGCGATGGCGCTGGAGCGCTACGGCACGCTCGCCTGGGCCGATGCGCTCGCGCCCGCCATCGAGACGGCCGAGCGCGGCCTTGCCGCCAGCTGGTACGCCACGCTCCAGATCGCCTTCGGCATGAGCGCCGGCCTCGGGCGCTACCCGGAGGCGCGCGAGACCTATCTGCCGGGCGGCGCGCCGCTGGTCTCGCAAACGCCCCATGCGCCGCTCCGCCGTCCGCTCGGACGCCTGCCGGAGACCTTGCGCCGCCTCGCCGAAGCCGGCCCGCGCGACTTCTACGAGGGCGAGACCGCCCGGCGGATCGCGGCCGACATGGCGGCGTCCGGCGGGCCGCTGTCGCTCGACGACCTCGGCGCCTACGAAGCCTTTGAGGTCGAGCCGCTCGCCGTGCCGCACCATGACGGGGTGGTGCGGCTGATGCCGGGCCTGAACGCCGGGCCGACCTTCGCGCGGGCGCTCGGCAATCTCGACGCCCGGCTCGACCGCGCCGCCGGCCTCGACGCGGCCGCCTATATCGCCTGGGCGGAGGCGCTGACGGAGGCCTACGAATACCGCCTCGCGAACATGGGCCATGACGGCGACGCGAGCGGGCGCGGCTGCACCACCCATCTCTCGGTCGTCGACGCTGCCGGCAACATGGTGTCGCTCACCAACACGCTGCTGGAGCGGTTCGGGTCGCGCTTCATGCTGCCCGGCACCGGCATATTGATGAACAACGGCGTTTACTGGTTCGACCCGCGCCCCGGCCGTCCCAACTCGCTCAAGGGCGGAGTGAAGCCGCTCAACAACATGGCGCCGGTGGTGGTGACGGACGCGGACGGGGCGGGCCGTTTCGCGCTCGGCGCGTCGGGCGGGCGGCGGATCGCGCCGGCGGTCTTCCAGCTGACCTCCATGCTGCTGGATTTCGGCCTCGACCTGGACGATGCGGTCCACCGGCCGCGGATCGACGCGAGCGGCGAGGGCAGGGTGACGATGGACCGCGAGCTGGCGCCCGAAATACGCGCCGCGCTCGCCGGCCGGTTCCCGACCGAGGTGACCGAAAGCGCCGTCGGCCAGAAGCTGTTCGCCAACCCGCAGATCGTCATGCGGGGAAATGCGGCGGCCGCCCATGTGCAGTCGCCGACGGCGGCGGTGGCGCTCGGCGGCTGATGCTGGAGGCGCGCGGCCTCGCCTGCGAGCGCGGCGGGCGCGAACTGTTCCGGAACCTCGATTTTGCGCTCGCGCCCGGCGAGGCCGCGCTCGTCACGGGGCCCAACGGCGCCGGCAAGTCCAGCCTGCTGCGCGTGCTGGCGGGGCTGCTGCCGCCGTCGGCCGGAACGGTGGCATGGGCGGGCCGGGAAGAGGCGGACTTCCACTATGTCGGGCACGGCGATGCGGTGAAGCCGGCGCTCACCGCCTCGCAGAACCTCGCCTTCTGGGTGCGGCTCGCGGGGCACGGCTCCGTTGCAGCGGGCCTGGAGGCGGTCGGCCTCGCTTCGCTCGCCGACCTGCCGGCGCGGCTGCTCTCGGCCGGCCAGCGACGGCGGCTCGGCCTTGCGCGCCTGTTCGCGGCACCCGCCCCGCTCTGGCTGCTGGACGAGCCGACCGCCGGCCTCGACGAGGACGCGGCGGAGACGTTCGGGCGCGGGCTGGAGGCCCATCTCGCCGGCGGCGGGGCGGCCGTCATCGCGACCCACGTCCCGCTCGGGACGGAGGCCGCGCACCGCATCGAGTTGGGCGCCGCCGGCCCGTGAGGGTCTTTGTCGCCCTGCTCGGCCGCGACCTCGCGCTCGCCGGCAGGCAGGGCGGGGAGAGCGGGCTGGCGTTGCTGTTCTTCGTGCTGGGCGCCGTGCTGTTCCCGCTCGGACTGGGACCCGATCCGGGCACTCTGGCCGGCGTCGGCTCCGGTCTCCTCTGGGTGATCGCGCTGCTGGCGGCGCTGCTGTCGCTGGAGCGGCTGTTCCGCCCCGACCGGGAGGACGGCTCCCTCGACCTGCTGGCCGCCCGCCCGGAGCCGCTGGTGGCGGTCGTGCTCGCCAAATGCGCGGCGCATTGGCTTGCGACCGGCCTGCCGATGGCGGTCATCGCGCCGCTGCTCGGCTCCATGCTGGCCCTGCCGGGCGAACGGCTCGGTCTGCTCGCGCTTTCCTTCCTCATCGGCACGCCCGCACTCACGCTCATCGGCGCGGCCGGCGCGGCGCTCACGCTCGGCGCGCGGCTCGTGGGGGTCTTGACGGCCGTTCTGGTGCTGCCGCTCTATATCCCCGTCCTGATCTTCGGGGCCGCCGCCGCCGAAGGCCGGGAGGGCGCGCTCGCCCTGCTGGCCGCGCTGTCGCTGGCCGCGCTGGCGCTGGCGCCGGCGGCGGCCGCAGCCGCACTCCGTCACGCCGTGGAGCAATAGGACCCTTGGCCCGCAGCCTGCACCGCCTCGCCAATCCCGGCCGCTTCCGCCGTTTCGCCGGGCGCGTCCTGCCCTGGACGGCGGGCCTGTCGGCGGCGGCCTTCATCGCCGGGCTCTGGCTGGCGCTGGTCGACTCCCCCATCGACTACCAGCAGAAGGACTCGGTGCGCATCATGTATGTGCACGTCCCGGCGGCGTGGATGGCGCTCAGCACCTACGCGGTCATGGCGCTGGCGAGCGCGGGCGCGCTCATCTGGCGCCATCCGCTGGCCGAACTCACGGCCAAGGCCTCGGCCGCGCCGGGGGCCGGCTTCACCCTCGTCGCGCTCGTCACCGGGTCGCTCTGGGGCCTGCCGACCTGGGGCACATGGTGGGTGTGGGACGCGCGCCTCACCTCCGTGCTCGTGCTGCTGTTCCTCTATATCGGCTACATGGCGCTCTGGCGGGCCTTCGACGACCCGCGCCGGGCCGGGCGGGCGGCGGCGGTGCTGGCGCTGGTCGGCGCGGTCAACCTCCCGATTATCAAGTTCTCGGTGGACTGGTGGCACACGCTGCACCAGCCGGCGAGCGTCAGCCGCTTCGGCGCGCCGGCCCTCGACCCGGCGATGCTGCGCCCGCTGCTGGTGATGTATGCCGCCTTCCTGTTCTTCTGGGCGACGGTGCTGCTGCTGCGCATCCGCGCCGAGCTCGACGAACGCCGGCTGGCGGCGTTGGCGGTTCAGCGTTCGGCCTGACCGAGCCGGGCCAGCGCCCAGGTCGAGAGCAGCACCGAGGCCGCGAAGCAGAAGATGCCGGGGCCGGCGGAAGCGCTGGTCAGCAGCCGCCCGTCCAGCACCAGAACGGTGAGCGCGACGATGAACACGTCCAGCATCGAGTATTTCGAGACCGCGCCCATCGCCGCGACCATGCGCCCTCCCGTGCTGCGGGACATCCACGCCAACCCGGCGAAGACGAGCTTCGCGACGGGGAAAGCGACCGAGAACGCCCCGATGACAAGCGCGAGGAACCAGTTTCCTTCACGGGCGAGCGCTGCGACCGCGGCCAGGATCGAATAGTCGGTCCCGAACCAGAGGCGTTCGATCGTGATCGCCGGCAGGACCAGCCCCGGCGCGAGCAGCAGGGCGGAGAGCGCCAGCAGCAGGCCCGTCGGACCGTTGGGCTTGCGGCGGCGATGTTCTAGGCTTCCTTCCGGACCCTCACCCGCGAGACCGTTCATGGACCTCAAATCCTGCATCCGGACGATCCCCGACTACCCGAAGCCCGGCATCCTGTTCTACGACATCTCGACCCTGATCGGGAACGGCAGGGCCTGGCGCTACGCCGTGGACCGGCTCTGCGAGGCCGTGGAGGATTTCGGCGCCGACCGGCTGGCAGGCATCGAGGCGCGCGGCTTCCTGGTGTCGGCCCCGGTGGCGGACCGGCTCGGCATCGGCTTCACCATGCTGCGCAAGCACGGCAAGCTGCCGGGCGATGTGGTCTCGCATCACTACGACCTCGAATATGGGACCGACACCATCGAAATCCAGGCGGACGCGGTCCGGCCGGGCGAGCGGGTGGTGGTGGTGGACGACCTGCTCGCCACCGGCGGCACCTTCGGCGCCGGCATCGAACTCCTGCGGCGCATCGGCGCGGACGTGCGGGGCGCGGTCTGTCTGGTGGAGCTCGGCTTTCTCGGCGGCCGGGCGCGGATCGACGCGCCGGTCGTCAGCCTCGTCGTCTATGACGAATGATGGTTGACATCCGGTCGATGCGGGCGGCGGACGGCCCTGCCGTGCTCGCGATCTACGGCGGCGGCATCGCCACCGGCCATGCGAGCTTCCAGGAGACCGTGCCCGCATGGGAGGAATGGGATGCCGGCCATCTCGAATGCTGCCGGCTGGTGGCGGAAGAGGGCGGCGCGGTCGTCGGCTGGGCGGCGCTGTCGCCGGTGTCCTCCCGGCCGGTCTATGCCGGCGTCGGGGAGGTCTCGATCTATCTGGCGGACGGCGTGCGCGGCCGGGGCGTCGGCGACCGGCTGCTCGGCGCGCTGATCGAATCGTCGGAAGCGGCCGGCCTCTGGACGCTTCAGGCCGGCATTTTCCCGGAGAACGCCGCCAGCATCGCGCTCCACCGCAAATTCGGCTTCCGCCAGGTCGGCGTCCGCGAACGCCTCGGTCGCATGACCCACGGCCCGCTGGCCGGCGAATGGCGCGACGTCATGCTGCTGGAAAGGCGAAGCCCGGCGGTGGTTTGAGGGCGGGTCGGAGCCGGCTATTCGAGAATGGCGGCAAGGCGGGCGAGCACATCCTCCACGATGGGTTCGGACACGGATTCGAGACGCCTTCCCTTGCGGGCGGCAAGGTCGAGGGCGCGTGGCTGGTCGCAGCGGATAGCGCCCGTCGTCCGGGTTCCGGCATTCTCCAGGGATACGGCGAACGCTCGACGGCGCGCGAAGCCTCCCCCCGTCGTGATCGGCAGGACGACCGGCGTACCGGTCACCCGGTTGAAGGCGGCAGGGGACACGATCAACACCGGGCGCGTGCCCTGTTGTTCATGGCCGGCAGCGGGGTCCAGGCTGACGAGCCAGATCGCCCCGCGTTCCACTACAGCAGTTCTTTGCCGACCGGGCTTGAGGCAAGCCATGAGCGGTCGTCGGCCGAAATGACCGAATCCTCGTCGCATTGCGCCAGAAGCCCGTCGAGCGAGTAATGGGGCCGGGCCCTGGGCGCGACGATCAGGCGGCCGTCCTCAATGCCGATATCCATTTTGGCCCCGATTCCGGGATTCGGGAGGTCGAGAAGGGCAGGCGGCACTGCAAGCATGACCGAACCGCCGGCCCGGCGCAGGTGGGTCGTGTGCATGGGCGTCTATTTGGTTTTATGCATATAAAACAGGAGTCGGATTGGGCGAAGTCAAGCGTGAGAAATCCGGATCAGGTCACGCGCTGCGCCCTCGGATCGGCGGGGAAGCCGGGGATGCCCCGGGCATGGCGCGCGGCTGCGCGGACGGCGTCCGCTACGGCCCGGGCCGCGAGTTCCGCAACAAGGTCGAGGCCGGCCTCGACGTCTCCGGTTGCGAGCGTGAAGAGCGCGTCGCCGTCGAGGCTTGTGTGGGCGGGCAAGACCGTCCGCGCGATGCCGGTATGGGCGAGGTCCGCGACGCGGCAGGCTTCCGGCTTCCGCAGCCGGGCATTGGTTGCGATGCAGCCGATGACGGTGTCGGACGGACTGTCCGGCCGTCCGGCGTAGGGATAGCGCGGCACGTCCTCTGGCGCGCGGCAGCCGGCGAGCACCCGGCCGTCTTCACCCAGCACGCTGCCGAGCGCGTTCACCGCCACCAGCGCGCCCACCGCAAGGCTGCCGACCCGCCGCACCGCGCTCCCCTGGCCGCCCTTGCTCGCCTAGGCGGGCCCCGCCTCCTTGCCGACCGTGCAGCCGGCGCCGACGCCGACGGACCCGCTGGCAGGCTCGTCCCCGGTCGCCGCCTCGCAGGCCGCCCGGCCCGCCTCCCGGTCGATGCGGCGCATGTCCGGGCTGCGGACGTCGAACACCACCGCTGCGCCCACAATGGGAAACCGGCCCGCCGCCAGCGCGAGGCCGATGCCCTGCGTCTCGCACCAGTCCACCACCCCGTCGGCGGCGCGGAGGCCGAACAGGCTCGACCCGCAAAGCAGGACCGCATGGCAGGCTTCGTTCGGCGCCGAGGGCCCGAGCACGGCCGCCTCGCGCGTGCCGGGCGCGCCGCCGCGCACCGCGATGCCGCCCACGGTCCCGGCCGGCGGCAGGACCACGGTGCAGCCCGTGTGATGGACCGGGTCGGTCCACATTCCGACCCGCATGCCTGCGACTCCAAGCGCCATCGAACCTCCGTCTCCCGGGTTTGGTCCGGCCGGGCGCAGATTACCGCCGGGCCGCGCCCCGGGAATACACGTCCCGCCCCGGCCGGGCATCGACAATAGAAAAATGCAATTGTAGGGTCCGCCCTTCGATTCCGCTTATAGAGGATACCGCGCCAATGCCGTCCCGCATCGCTCTGGCCGCCCTGCCGCTGTTGTTTGCCGCCGCGCCCGCCTTCGCCCACCACCCGATGGGCGGCGCGGTGCCGGCGACCTTCATGCACGGGCTGCTTTCCGGCATCGGCCATCCCGTGATCGGGATCGACCATTTCGCCTTCGTCGCGGCGGTCGGCCTGGCGGCGGCCTTCATGCGCAATATCTGGGCGCCGCCGCTTGCAGCCGTCACCGGCATGACGGGGGGCTGCCTGCTCACGGTCGGCTCGGTGGCCCTGCCGATGGTCGAGCCGGTCATTGCGCTTTCAGTGTTGCTGCTCGGCGGCATGGTGCTGTTCGGGCGCGGCCTGCCGGCGCCCGCCGCAGCGCCGCTGTTCGCCCTGGCCGGCCTCTTCCACGGCGCGGCCTATGGCGAGGCCGTCATCGGCGCGGAGCCGACGCCGGTCCTCGCCTATCTGGTCGGCCTTGCGGCCGTGCAGATGGTCATTGCGCTCGCCGCCGCCGCCCTGGTGCGGGGCGTGTGGAAAGCCGGCTCTGCCGCGGCCCTGCAGCCGCGGCTTGCGGGCGCGGTATGCGTCGGCATCGGCCTGGCCTTCACCGTCGAGGCGCTGGAGGGCGCGCTGCTCGGCTGAACGCGCGCCGGTCCGCCGCGTCACCGACTTTTGCGCTTCGGCATCGTCTCGGCGAGCGGCGCCACGCGGACTTCGACCGTCACCGGGCCGGCCTTCCCGAACAGGAGCGTGAGCGGAAAGCTGCCGCCCGTCTTCAGCCCGGCTTTCAGGCCGAACAGCATCAGATGGTCGCCGCCGGGCTCCAGCGCGGCTTCGCCGCCGGCCGGGATGTCGATGGCTTCCACCCGGCGCATCATCATCACGCCGCCTTCGTGGACATGCGTGTGAATCTCGACGCGCTCCGCCGCCGGGCTTTCCGCGCCGACCAGCCGGTCTTCGCCGCCCGTGTTGCGGATCGTGAGCCAAGCCGCGCCCGGCCGGGATGGCAGGAGGATGCGCGCCCGGGCGTCCTCCACCGTCAGCGGCCCGTTGGCTGCGGCCGGAACGGTTGCCGCAAGGGATGCGGCAAGCGCAGCCGCCAGGGCGAACCGCAGCATCAGGCGGCGGTGAGCACCCGGAGGCCCCGGTCGAGGCCGTCGATGGAAAGCGGGAACATGCGGTTGGCCATGACCTCCCTGACGATCATCGTCGAGGGGGTGTGCTCCCAGCGCGTCTCGGGGCGCGGGTTCAGCCAGATGGCGTTCGGCCACTGGTCCAGCATGCGCTGCGCCCAGAGCAGGCCGGGCTCCTCGTTCCAGTGCTCCACGGAGCCGCCCTTGTAGGTGATCTCATAGGGACTCATGAAGGCGTCGCCGACGAAGATCACCTTGTAGTCCTTGGGATAGGTGTTGATGACATCCCAGGTCGGCGTGCGCTGCTCGTGGCGCCTACGGTTGTCCCGCCACATATATTCATAGGTGAAGTTGTGGAAATAGTAGTATTCGAGATGCTTGAACTCGGTGCGCGCGGCCGAGAACAGCTCCTCGCAGACCCGGATATGGTCGTCCATCGAGCCGCCGACATCGAAGAACATCAGCACCTTGACGCGGTTGCGGCGCTCCGGGCGCATGATGATGTCGAGCAGCCCGCCATTGTGCGCGGTGCTGCGGATCGTCCCGTCGAGATCGAGCTCGTCGTCCTCGCCCACGCGCGCGAAGTCGCGCAGCCGCCTGAGCGCCAGCTGGATGTTGCGGATGCCGATCTGGACGTGGTCGTCATAGTTCTTGTATTCGCGCTTGTCCCACACCTTCAGCGCGCGGCCCTGCCGGCGGCGGCGCTGGCCGATCGCAACGCCCTCCGGGTTGTAGCCGCCCGTGCCGTAGGGCGAGGTTCCGGCGGTGCCGATCCAGCGGTTGCCGCCCTGGTGGCGCTCCTTCTGTTCCTCCAGCCGCTTGCGAAGCTCCTCCATGAGCTTCTCCCAGCCGCCCATGGCCTCGATGGCCGCCTTGTCCTCCTCGCTGAACAGCTTCTCCGCCTGCAGCAGCAGCCATTCCTCGGGAATGTCGTCGCCGAACAGCGTCGCCGTTATCTCCTCGACGCCCTTGAAGAAGGTCCCGAAGACGCGGTCGTAGCGGTCGAAATATTTCTCGTCCTTCACCAGCGCGGAGCGGGAGAGATAGTAGAAATCGTCGATATTGTACATCACGAGGCGCTTGTCCATCGCCTCGATCAGCATGAGGAACTCGCGGATCGTCGCCGGTATCTTCGCCTTCTTTACGTCGAAAAAGAAGTTGATGAGCATCAGCGGCCCTCGCGTCTCGCCATGAAGATCAGGCGCTCGAAGAGATGCACGTCCTGCTCGTTCTTCAACAGCGCGCCGTAGAGCGGCGGGATGGACTTGTTGCCGTCCTTGCCGCGCAGGACTTCCGGCGGAATGTCCTCCGCCATCAGCAGCTTCAGCCAGTCCAGAAGCTCGGAGGTGGAGGGCTTCTTCTTGAGGCCGGGCACCTCCCGCATATTGAAGAAGGCCTCCATCGATTCCCTCACCAGCTCCTTCTTGATGTCCGGGAAGTGGACATCGATGATCTCCTGCATCGTCTCGGGATCCGGGAAGCGGATATAGTGGAAGAAGCAGCGGCGCAGGAACGCGTCGGGCAGTTCCTTCTCGTTGTTCGAGGTGATGATGACGATCGGGCGCGCCTTCGCCTTGACCGTCTCGCCGGTCTCGTAGACGAAGAACTCCATACGGTCGAGCTCCTGCAACAGGTCGTTCGGGAACTCGATATCGGCCTTGTCGATCTCGTCGATCAGCAGCACCACCTTCTCGTCGGAGGTGAAGGCGTCCCAGAGCTTGCCGCGGTCGATATAGTTGCGGATGTCCTTCACCCGCTCGTCGCCGAGCTGGCTGTCGCGCAGGCGCGAGACGGCGTCGTATTCGTAGAGGCCGTGCTGGGCCTTGGTGGTGGACTTGATGTGCCAGGTGATGAGGCGCAGGCCGAGCGCCGAGGAGACCTCCTCCGCCAGCATGGTCTTGCCGGTGCCCGGCTCGCCCTTGACCAGCAATGGCCGCTCCAGGGTGATGGAGGCGTTGACCGCCAGCATCAGGTCTTCGGTGGCCACATAGCTTTCGGTGCCGGTGAAACGCATCTCGGTCATGGGGGCGCCTGTTTCCTTCGTCGCATCGCTCGCGCAGGGGTCGGGCGGACCCTAAAGACGGTCCTTTCCGTAATCAAGGCGCGGCGCGGTGACGCGGCAGGGCGGCGCAGGGAGCCGAGCGGCGTTGAACGCCCCGCGCCCGTCCGCTAGAACCGGCGGGGACGAGAAGGGGAGGCCCAGGCCGTGTGGGACAACGGGGTCGGCAAATATCTCTACGGGATGACGATGATCCTCTGCGCGGCGGGCTTCCTGTTCGTGGCGAGCCGGATGCACGGCGCGATGGAGTGGATCGCCTGGGCCGGGTTCCTCGGCTGCACGGCCTTCGTCTTCTGGCTGATCGCGCACCACACCCGCGAGCCGGGCGGCAGGCACTGAGGCGGCAGCCGCCGGCTCAGGGCGCCTGACGGGGTCCGCCGCGGGGATTGCCCAGGCTGTCGATGATCGGGCAGTCCGGCCGGTCGTCGCCCCGGCAGGCATCGACGAGATGGGCGAGCTCGTCATGCAGCGACTGGAGTTCGCGCTGCTTCTTCGCAATCTCCTCCAGGCGCGCCGTTGCGATGCGCTTGACGTCCGCGCTGGAACGCCGGCGGTCCTCGTAGAGGCCGAGCAGGTCCCGGCACTCCGAGATCGAAAACCCGAACTCCCGCGCCCGGCGCACGAAGACGAGCTTCCGCACCGAGGCGCCGTCGTAGCTCCGGTAGCCGGACTCCGACCGCGCCGGGGCCGGCACCAGCCCGATATCGGCATAGTAGCGCACCGTCTTCGCGGGCAGTCCCGCGGCTTTCGAGGCGGCGGAGATATTCATGGGCTTCGGCGCTTGACCTTCCAGTAACTGGAAACACTATGTTGCCGGTGAAGACGGGGCAAGAGGCATCGCCATGGTCGCCATAGCTGCAAGCGTCGCCATCGACTGGCACTGCCGCCACACATGGCGGCGGGCCTCGAAGAACACGGCCTGGTGCCTGCTGGGCTGCGCCATCGGCGACTTCGGCACCATCGCCTTCTTCCAGTTCACCGGGATTCCCTGGCCGACCATGGCCATCATGATCCTCGCCATCGTGAACGGGCTGCTGACCTCCATCGCGCTGGAGACAATCATCCTCTCCCGCCAGATGGCCGTTCGCACCGCCTTCCGGACGGCGATCGGCATGTCGTTCATCTCGATGATCTCCATGGAGGCGATGATGAACGCGGTGGACTGGGCGCTGACCGGCGGTGCGGTGCTGACATGGTGGGTCGTGCCGCTCATGCTGGCCGCCGGCTTCGTCACCCCGCTGCCCTACAATTACTGGCGGCTGAAGGCGCTCGGGAAAGCCTGTCACTGAGGGCTGCGGGGCCGTGAGACACGCTCTTGCGCTCGTCGCGTTTCTGGTTCCGGCGGCTGCGTTCGCGGGCCACGAACTGGACGACCGCGATCTGGAAAACGGGCAGGCGCTCTATGCGGAGCACTGCGCCTCCTGCCACGGGGCGAAGCTGGAGGGCCAGCCCGACTGGCGGCAGCCCGGTCCGGACGGCGTCTTTCCCGCGCCGCCCCACGATGCGACCGGCCACACCTGGCACCACGACAACCGGCTGCTGTTCGACTACACCAAACTCGGCGGCGAAGCACTGTTCGCGGCGCGCGGCATCCGCGGGCCGAAGAGCGGCATGCAGGGGTTTGCGGATGTCCTGAGCGATGACGGGATCTGGGACATCCTCGCCTATATCCGGTCAACCTGGCCGGAGCGGGTCAGGGAAGTGCAGGCCGCGAGGAATCCGCCCCACAACCGGTAGCCGCCCCTGTCGCAGGATGCCGCGCAAGGCGCCGCTTGATGGGAAATTCCCGCCGCGCTATCCAGAAAGAGGGCGAAACAGCGAGGCAATCCTCCATGACCGGCACGCCGGGTTACTTCCAGGGCAAGACCATCGTCATCACCGGGGCTGCGAGCGGCATCGGCCGGGCGACGGCGCAGATCTTCACGCGCGAAGGCGCCCATGTCGTCGCCTGCGACATCGACGGGGAGGGCAACGAGAACACGGTGGAAATCATCCGCCAGACCGGGGGCCGGGCGCTTGCCGTCGCCACCGACGTGACCCGCCGGGAGGACGTGAACGCGGCGGTCGCGGAGGCCATTCGCGAGTTCGGGCGGATCGACTTCATGTTCAACTGCGCCGGCGCCGCCGTGCGCCGGTCGGCCTTCCTCGATATCGACGACGACCTGTGGCGCCGGACATGGGCGATCAATGTGGACGGCGTGCTCTACGGCATGCAGGCGGTGCTGCCGCACATGCTTGAGAACGGCAGGGGCGTGATCGTCAATGTCGCCTCCATGTCCCACAAGCGCGGCGGGCCCGGCACGTCCGTGCACTACGCCTCCGCCAAGGGCGCGGTGCTGACCATGACGCTCGGCGTGGCGAGGGAGTTCGCAAGCCGGGGCATACGCTGCCTGTCGATCTCTCCGGGCCCCGTCGAGACGCCGTTCCAGGCCGCGGCCGCGACGACGCCCGACACCATGGCGACCTTCCTCTCGGACGTGCCGATGGGGCGCTTCGGCAAGCCGGAGGAGATCGGCGAGCTCGTGCTCTTCATGTGCTCCGACGCCTGCGAGTTCATGACCGCCGACACCGTCTATGTGAACGGCGGCGGCGGCTGGCGGTAGGTAGCCTCCCGTCCGCTCCCGTCGGATCGGGACACGGATTGGCGCCCTCCCCTCATCCTGAGTAGCGCCGGCCTTCGCCCTGCGAAGGCCGGCGCGTATCGAAGGACGGCTGCTGGCGCTTCGGGACGGTCCTTCGATACGCGCCCGCTGACGCGGTCGCTACTCAGGATGAGGGGAGAGGGCGCGGCCTCCTCTTCGTCGCCCCGGCCCCCGAGCCGGGGCCTCGCGACGCCAGGACACGGCCTTTCGACGCCGCGCAAGCCGCCCGAGGCCCCGGCTCGGGGGCCGGGGAGACGAGATAGAGCGTCAACCGGACAGCAGTGGAACAAGTCCGGGCATGACGATATGGGGGGCGGGCATGACGGGAAGAAGGCCGGGGCGGCGGCCTGCGCAGGCCGGTGCTCTCCTACTGCCCGAAGCGGTTTTCCGGGTCGGCGGCGAAGGCCTCTTCCTCGGGCGTGGAGGTCCGGCCGAGTACGGCATTGCGGTGGGGGAAGCGCCCGAAGCGGCGGATGATCTCGCGGTGCTTGCGGCCGTATTCGCGGCTGCCGGCGGGTCCATAGGCATCGAACAGGCGCACGACGAGTTCCTGGTCGGCGAGCGATTCGCTGTGCTCCAGCGGCAGGTAGAAGAACGCCCGGAGGCTGCAAGGCGCCCCGCGGTCGAAGCCGCGCGCCACGGCGAAATGCGCGAGCTCGCGGGCGCGCGGGTCGCCGGCGAAGGCCCGCGCCGTGCCCCGGTAGATGTTCCGGGGGAACTGGTCGAGCAGCAGGATGAGGGCGAGGCAGTGCCGCGGCCGCCAGCGCCACTCGTCGAAGCCGCCGGCGATCGCCTCTTCGACGGAGGGCTCGAACCGGCGGCACGACTCGTCGAACTCCGGCCCGCCCCGGAACCAGACCTCGCGCGGCCAGCCGAAATCGGGAGCCTCGGGCGGGCCGAACCAGAACTCGAGCACGGCATCCGGTTCCGTCATCCGATCAGTCCCTTTTCCTGCAGCAGGCGGTCGAGGCCGCCGGGGTCGCGCCATTCGATGTCGACGGCGACCGTCTCGACCGCATCGCGGATGTCCGCTGGCAGGCGCACGGCGTCCTTCTCGGTCGTGACGCATCTTGCGCCGAGCGCCGCCGCCTGCTCAAGCAGCGCCATCGCCTCCTCCGGCCGGTAGGCGTGGTGGTCCGGAAAGGCGCGGAAATCGACCAGCCGCGCACCCAACTCCTGCAGCGTCTCGGCGAATTTGGCCGGCCGGCCGATGCCGGCGAAGCCGAATACCGCTTCGCCCGCGAGCCGCTCGCTGCCCGGCCCCGGCATGAGACGCGCCTCAAGCCGGGGCAGGCCGTTCGGCAGGGCGCAACGGGGGCGGCCCACCACGACAAGCGCATCGGCGCGCGCATGGGCGGCGGCGGCCGGTTCGCGCAAAGGTCCCGCCGGGAAGACGCGGCCGTTGCCGTAGCCGACAGCGCCGTCGGCCACGAGGACGGCCACGTCCTTGGCGAGGCTCCCGTTCTGGAAGCCGTCGTCCATCACGAGGATGCTGGCGCCGGCCCCGGCCGCGGCGAGCGCGCCGGCGGGACGGTTGCGCGCCACCCAGGCCGGCGCGGCGCGGGCCAGCAGCAGCGGTTCGTCGCCGACATCGCCCGCGCCATGCGCCGCCGGGTCCACCTGCACCGGGCCGCGCAGCCGCCCGCCATAGCCGCGCGAGAGGAAGTGCGGGCGGTGCCCGGCGGCGGCGAGGCGTTCCGCGACGGCAAGCGCGACCGGCGTCTTTCCGGCCCCGCCCAGCACGGCATTGCCGATGCACACGACCGGCACCGGCGCCCTGCGGGCCCTGCCGCGCCCGGGCCGCGAAAGCAGGGCGTAAAGCCAGCCGGCCGGGGCGAGCAGCCGGCCTTGCGGCGCGCCCGCATCGTTCCAGAAGGCGGGCGGACGCACAGGCTCAGATGCGGGCGAGCAGCGGCGAGAGCGCGCCCAGCACCTCGTCCAGCACGCCGCCGCGGGCGTTGGCCACCGCCGCCGCGCGGGCCGCCTGCGTCCGGCGCGCTTCGCCGTCGGAAAGCAGCATCCCGATGGCGGCCACCAGCTCGTCCCGGTCCGCGACCTGGCGCGCGCCGCCCGCCGCCGCGAGTTCGGCCACGATCTCGGTGAAGTTGAACATGGCCGGTCCATGCACCAGGGCCGCGCCGAGCCGTGCGGGTTCGAGCGGGTTCTGTCCCCCGTGCGCCACCAGCGAGCCGCCGACGAACACCGCTTCGGCCACGCGGTAGAAGAGCCCGAGTTCGTCCAGCGTGTCGGCGAGATAGACCTCGGTCGCGGCGCCGGGCAGCTCTCCGCGCGACCGCCTGGCGACGGCGAGTCCGTTCCTTGCGGAGAGCAGCGTTTCGACCTCGTCCCCGCGCTCGGGATGGCGGGGAGCGAGGATGGTGAGCACGCCCGCATGGCTGTGCCGCAGCGCCTCATGCGCGTAGGCGACCGCAGCCTCTTCGCCGGGATGCGTGGATGCGGCGAGCCAGACCGGGCGGTCGGCGACGGCGTCCAGCACGGCTTCGAGCGCGGTTTCGTCTGCGCCGAGCGGCGGTGCGGCGAATTTCAGGTTGCCCGGTATGCGGACAGGATCGGCTCCCAGCATGCGGAACCGCGCCGCATGCTCCGCATCCTGCGCGAGCGTGAGCTCGAAAGACCCGAGCAGCCGGCGCGCGAAGCGCGGGAAACGGCGCCATCGCCGGAACGAGGTCGGCGACATGCGCGCGTTCAACAGCGCTGCCGGTACGCTCTGCGCGCGGAGTTCGCAGAGCATGTTGGGCCAGAGCTCCGACTCGATCCAGAGCGCGAGGTCGGGCCGCCAGTGCTTCAGAAAGCGGCGCACCCAGGCCGTCCTGTCCATCGGATAGTACTGGTGGGTCGCGCCCGGCGGCAGCCGCCGCGCCAACAGGGTGGCTGCGGTCCGGGTGACCGACGTCGCGAGCACCGCCGCATCCGGGCGCATCGCCACGAGCCTGTCGATCAGCGGAAGGACGGAAGCGGTCTCGCCGATGCTGGCCCCATGGAACCATACCAGCGGGCCGTCGGGACGCGGTGCGCTGGCGATGCCGCGCCGTTCGCCCAGTCGCGCCGGGTCTTCCCGGCCGCGCCGCCGCCGGTGCGCGACATAGACCGGCAGGACGGGTGCCAGAAGGCCGGTCGCCGCCCGGTAGGCAAGGTGCATCATGAGGCCGCCGTGGACGGCAACGGATCGTGCCCGCAAAGCCGGTCGGCGCGGTCGGTGAGGCCGTCCAGCGCTTCCTTGAGGCGCGGGAGCGCGTCGTCATCCGAAACCGGCAGCGCTTCGCCGAACAGATAGACGCCGCGATTGACGGGAAGCGGCAGCAGCAGCCGGTCCCAGCTTCGCAGAAGGACGCGCCGGCGCACCGACCAGGACACGGGCAGGATCCGCACCCGCGTGAGCCGGGCGAGTGCGGCCGCCCCCGGATGCGGCACCCCGCGCGGCCCGCGCGGCCCGTCGGGGGTGATCGCCACGATGTCGCCCGCGCGCACCAGCCTGACCAGCCGGCGCAGCGCCAGCGCCCCGCCGCGCTCGGTCGAGCCGGAGACGGTATGCAGGCCGAACCCTTCCGCGATGGAGCCGCCGATCTGGCCGTCGCGATGCGCGGAAATGAGCACATGGGTGCGGTCGGGCCAGGGCCAGTCCACCGGAAAGAGCATCAGCCGCCCGTGCCAGAAGCAGACCACGGCGCTGCCGTCTTCCTCCAGCGCCGCCTCCAGGTGCTCGCGCCCTTCGACGCGCCAGCGCGTCGTGCCGGCCACCAGCCGGACATAGCCGACCAGCAGCCGCTTTGCGAGGCGCTGCATCGCCGGGTGGCGCAGGAACCGCCTGCCGAAACGCCTAGGCAATGCGGCGGCCCGCTTCGGCGAACTGGAGCGCATGCAGCCGGGCATAGGCGCCGCTCTGCGCCAGAAGCGCGCCGTGGGCGCCGGACTCGATAACCCGGCCCTTGTCGATGACATGGATGACGTCGGCATTGGCGACGGTCGAGAGGCGGTGCGCGATGACGACGGTGGTGCGGCCCTGCTTCAGGCGCTCCAGCGCGGCCTGGACCAGCCGTTCGGTCTCGGTGTCGAGCGCGGAGGTCGCTTCGTCGAGCAGCAGGATCGGCGCGTCCTTCAGCATGGCGCGCGCAATGGCGATGCGCTGGCGCTGGCCGCCCGAGAGGCGCACGCCGAACTCGCCGACCCGCGTCCGGTAGCCCTCCGGCATGGCCTCGACGAAGTCATGCGCGCCCGCATTGCGCGCGGCGGCCTCGACCTCCTCCTCCTCCGCGCCGGGCCGTCCGCAGGCGATATTGGCGTGAATGCTGTCGTCGAACAGCGAGACTTCCTGGCTCACCAGCGCGATCTGGTCCCTGAGCGAGGCGAGGGTGACGCCGCGCAGGTCCTGCCCGTCTATGGTGACCCGGCCTGCTTCGACATCGTAGAAGCGCGGGATGAGGTTGAGGATCGTGGTCTTGCCGGCCCCGGAAGCCCCGACCAGGGCGGATGTGCGGCCCGCCGGAAAGGTGAGCGAGAGGCCGGAGAGCGCCGCCGGTCCTCCCGAATAGGAGAAGGACACGTCCTCGAAGGCGATCTCGCCCCGGCCGACGCGAAGGGGTGCTGCGTCCGGCGCATCCACGATCTCGGGCTTCCGGTCCAGCAGTTCGAAGCAGCGCTGCGCGCCGACCAGTCCCTGCTGGATGGCGGCGTTGACGCTGACGAGATGCTTGACCGGCCGGTAGGCGATCAGGAAGGCGGTGAGGAACGCGACGATGGTGCCCGGCGTTATGTTGCCGGCAGCGACCTGCCCGCCGCCGTAGAAGATGACGGCAGCAATGGCGACGGCGCCCAGGAACTCCATGATCGGGCGGGAAACCGCCTGCACGCGCACCGTCTTGACCGTCAGGCGGCGGATGCGGTCGATGGCGGCGTCGGCTTCCCTGCGCTCGCGGTCCTCCAGCCGGTAGGCCTTGATGTGGCGGATGCCGGTGAGGGCCTGTTCGAGCGTGGCGGTGAACTCGCCCCAGCTCGTCTGCGCGGAGCTCGTGATCCGGCGGATGCGCCGGCCGATGCGCAGGACCAGGATGAGCGTCGTCGGGAACACGAACAGCACGATCAGGGTAAGCAGCCAGTCCTGGTAGAACAGCACGCCCAGCACGAAGACGATGGTGAGGCTGTCCCTGCCCAGCGTGAGCAGCGTCGTGGACAGGGCCTGGCGCATCAGGTTCACATCGTTGGTGAAGCGCGAGATCAGGGCGCCGGTGCGGCTGTTGTCGAAAAACACCAGGTCCGCATGGACCAGATGGCCGAACATCGCGGACTGGAAGGAGGCGACCACGCCCTGGCCGACCCTGGCGAGAATGACGGCCGAAAAGTAGGCCGAGAAGCCCTGCACCAGGCCCAGCGCGAAGATCGTGAGGGAGACGAAAACGATCAGCGCTTCGTTTCCCGCGACCAGGACTTCGTCCACCAGCTCCTGCACCACGCGGATGTAGCCGGCCTGCGCGGCGGCGCTGAGCGCCATCGCCAGCGCGGCCAGGCGGAGCGCCGGCACGCTGGCGCGGATATGGCTTCGCCAGAGGCGGCCGATCAATGCGCGAACGGGAAGAGCCTGGGGGGGTGCCATAAGGCCCGCTTCATAACATGAGCGGGCGGCGGACGGGAGCGTCGATGCGTGCCCAGACGGGACAGTTGCTTGTCTCGCGGGAGCCGGCGTAAAGTCGCCGAGGCTAAAGCAGGGTCCGGACAAACCGGCCTATTCATCGGGAGGTTGCAAACCATGAGACGTTCGCTTCTTGTTGCGACAGCGGCGGCGGCGGTCCTGACCGCGGGCGCCGTCCAGGCCGACGAGATCAGGATCGGGGTGCTCTACCCGATAGCCGGAACGGGAGCCGTTTACGGCGAGCCGGCGATGCACGGCCACAATATGGCCGTGGACGAACTCAATGCCGCAGGCGGCATCCTCGGCAAGAAGATCGTGAGCTTCGCCCGCGACACCAAGCTGAAGCCGGCCGCCGCCTCGGCCGCCGCCAAGGAGCTGATTACCAAGGACGGTGTGAATGTGCTGGTCGGCGGGCTCTCTTCGGCCGTCGGCCTCGCGATCTCCGAGGTCGCGCGCCAGGAGGGCGTCGTCTATGTCGCGACGATCCCGAAGACGATCAAGCTCACCACCGAGAAGCGCCACGCCCATGTCTTCCGCACCGCCTCGCATACCGATTTCGAGGGCGATGCGATGGGCCAGATCGTCGCCAAGCTCGGCCTGAAGAAGATCTGCGACATCCAGCTCGACTATGCCTACGGCCACGACCTCGCCGCCGGCATCGAGAAGGGTCTGAAGCGCCATGCGCCGGATGCGGAGAAGGTGCTCGACCTGCGGGTCAAGCTCGGGGCGACCGACTACAACGCCTTCATCTCGCAGATCATGGGCGCGGGCTGCGACGGCGTGACCAGCGGCCTGTGGGGCTCGCACTTCGTCAACTTCGCCCAGCAGGGCAGCCCGTTCGGCCTCTTCAACCAGATCAAATACATCTCGGGCGGCGAGATCGCGAGCCATGAGATCGCCGGCAAGATGAAGGGCGACTATCCGGACAATGTGTGGTCGAACACCTACGAGCTCTGGTACCACCACCACGATCCGAGCCATGTCGCCTTCCAGGAGGCGCTGGCGGAGCGCTCCGGCACCAGGGAAACCGCGATGTGGCCGGTGCTCGCCTATATCGGCGTGAAATTCATCGCGGCCGCGGCCGAGAAGGCCGGCTCGATGGACGCGGACGCGCTCGCCGGCGCGCTGAAGGGCATGAGCATCTCGACGCCGGTCGGCCCGCGCACCATCGACCCGGAGACCCACCAGGCCGACACCGGCCAGTTCTGGGGCCCGATGGTCAAGAAGGAAGGCGTGGACTACCGCGTGATGGACCCCGTGACCTTCATTCCGGCGGTCATCGAAGAGTAGCGGCCTGCAAGGAATGCGGCCGGCCTCCCGGCCGGCCGCGTTTTCCCTTTTTCGATACAGGAACGGAGCCCGCCGGTGGACTCCATCGTCCAGTTCGCGCAGCAGGACCTGGGCAATCCGGGGCTGGCGGCTTTGCTGTCCAACCCGTCTTTCGCCTTCATCCAGCTGATGAATTCCTTCTCGCAGGCGATGAACCTGTTCATCATCGCCGCGGGCCTGTCGCTGATCTTCGGCGTCCTGCGCGTCATCAATTTCGCGCATGGCGCGTTCTACATGTTCGGCGCCTATATCGTTTATTCCGTCGCCCAAGAATGGACCGGCAATTTCTGGCTGGGCGTCGCGGCCGCCGGCCTCGGCCTCGCAGTCATGGCGGTCGTCATCGAGCGCGGCCTCTTCCAGTACATTTACGACAAGGAGCATCTCATGCAGCTGCTCCTGACCTTCGCCGTCGTGCTGATCCTCTCCGATGTCGCCAAGATCATCTGGGGGACGGACCAGTACAGCGTCTCCTATCCGGCGAGCATGAAGGGCGCGGTCGATCTGGGCGTCACCTTCTATCCGACCTACCGGCTGTTCCTGATCGTGGTCGGCCCCGCCATCGCCATCGGGCTCTGGCTGTTCACCGAGCGCACGCGCTTCGGGCGGCTCACGCGCGCCGCGACGCAGGACCGCGAAATGCTCTCGGCGCTGGGCGTCAATGTGCCGATCATCTACACCGGCGTCTTCATCCTGGGCTCGGTGCTGGCCGGCATCGGCGGCGGGCTCGCCGCGCCCTTCAACTCGCCGACGCCCGGCATGGACGCGACGATCATCGTGGACTGCTTCGTCATCGTCATCGTCGGCGGCCTCGGCTCGATCTGGGGCAGCTTCATCGGCGCGATCATCTACGGGCTCGTCTTCAACTACGGCTCGGTGATCGTGCCCAACTGGCAGGACGTGTTCCCCTTCCTGATCCTGCTGGCGGTGCTTCTGGTGCGGCCGTGGGGGCTGTTCGGCAAGCCCGAGGGAGGCAACGCCTGACATGACCGGCCGCATGACCCGCCCGGTGCTGGCCGCCTGCCTCACAGTGCTCGTGCTGCTGGCGCTGGTGCCCCTGCTGGAATCGAACTACCTGATCGACCTCTTCAACGAGATCATGATCTACGCGCTGTTCGCGCTCAGCCTGAACGTCATCATCGGCTATTCGGGCAATGTCTCCTTCGGCCATGCCGCCTATTTCGCCATCGGCGGCTACACCATGGCAATCCTGCTCACCACCTACGAGTGGCCGCTGCTGCCGGCGTTCGCCGCCGCCGTCGCCTTTTCCTTCGCCTGCTCGGCCGTGGTCGCCTATTTCTGCACCCGGCTGACCGACATCTACTTCGCCATGCTGACGCTCGCCTTCTCGATGCTGGTGTGGGGCGTGGCCTTCAAATGGCGCTCGATGACCGGCGGCGACGACGGTTTCGTCGGCGTGGACGTGCCCGCCTTCATCGCCGAGCGCGTGCCGTTCTACTATTTCTCGCTGGTCGTGATCGCCACGGCGGTGGCGGTGCTCTGGGTCATCTGCCACTCCGCCTTCGGCCGCGCGCTGCTGGCGGTTCGCGAGAACCCGGTCCGCGCGGGCTTCGTCGGCATCAACACGCGGCTGATGCGCTGGTGGGCCTTCGTCGTGGCGGGCACCTTCGCCGGCATTGCGGGCTCGCTGTTCGCCATGGTGCATCGGGGCATGTACACGGAGTCGGCGTTCTGGCCGGAGAGCGCGACCGTGCTCATCATGACGCTGCTGGGCGGCATGTACTCCTTCTTCGGCCCGGCCATCGGCGCGGCCAGCCTGTTCCTGCTCGAACGGCTCACCAACGAATACACCGAATACTGGCCGCTCGTGCTGGGGACGATCCTGCTGGCGATCCTGATGTTCCTGCCGGAGGGGCTGGCGGGGCTGGCGCAGGCGGTCCGCCGCCAGATCCTGCGGGGGCGCTGAGGCCATGCTGAAGATCGAGGGCCTGTTCAAGCAGTTCGGCGGGTTCGTCGCCATAAACGACGTCTCCTTCGAGCTCATCGAAGGCGAGAAGCACGCCATCATCGGGCCGAACGGCGCCGGCAAGACGACATTCTTCAACCTTGTGACCGGGCATTTGCTGCCGGACCGGGGCACTGTCGCCTTCCAGGGCGACGACATCACCGGCCGGCCGCCGCACCGCATCGTCAAGCTCGGCCTCGCGCGCTCCTTCCAGCGGATCAACATCTATCCGCGCATGTCGGTGTTCGAGAATGTCCAGGTCGCGCTGATCGCCCGCGAGCGCCAGGAGCTCCGCTTCTTCAGGCTCGCCGCCGGCCTTTGCGGGCCGGAGACGAGCGGGCTGCTGGAACTGGTCGGGCTGGACGAAGAGGCGGACGAGCTCGCCGGCGAACTCGCCTACGGCAAGCAGAAGCAGCTGGAGCTGGCCATTGCGCTTGCCGAAAACCCCCGTGTGCTGCTGCTCGACGAGCCGACCGCCGGCATGTCGCCGAGCGAGACCGAGGAGGCGATCCGGCTGATCCGCGAGATCGCCGACGCGAGGGGGCTCACACTGCTGTTCACCGAGCACGACATGACGGTCGTGTTCGGCATCGCCGACCGGATCACGGTGCTGCACCACGGCGAGATCATCGCGTCGGGAGCGCCGGAGGCCGTGCGCAGCGACCCGGTGGTGCGCCAGGTCTATCTCGGCGAGGAAGAGGCGGCGAATGGCGCAGCTTGAAGCCAGGAACCTGCACACCTCCTACGGCCTGTCGCGGGTGCTGTTCGGCGTCTCCTTCGAGGTCGGGCAGGGCTCCTGCATCGCGCTGATCGGGCGCAACGGCGTCGGCAAGACCACCACCATGCGCTCGCTGATCGGGCTCACGCCGCCGTCCGAGGGCGAGGTGGTCTGGGAGGGGCGGCAGATCGCCGGGCTCGCCCCGCACACGGTCGCCAAGCTCGGCATCGGCTTCGTGCCGGAGGACCGGCGCATCTTCCCGGAGCTCACGGTCTGGGAAAACCTCGACATCGCGCGCCGGCCGGCGGAGCCGGGGCGGCAGGCCTGGGGCGAGGACGAGGTGTTCGACCTCTTCCCGGACCTCAGGGACATCCAGTCCCGGGCGGGCGGCGTGCTTTCCGGCGGCCAGCAGCAGATGCTGACCATCGCCCGCTCGCTGATGGGCAATCCGCGCCTGCTGCTGCTCGACGAGCCTTCGGAGGGCCTTGCGCCGCGCGTCGTGGAGACGCTGCGCGAGCGCGTGCGGACGCTCAAGGAAAGCGGCCTTTCCATCGTCCTTGCGGAACAGAATCTCGGCTTCGTGCTGGCGCTTTCCGACATGTGCCATATCATGGAGAAAGGCGAGATCGTCTATTCCGGCACGCCGGACCATTTGCGGGAGAACCGCGACGTGCTCGACCGGCATCTGACGCTGTGAGGGAAGCGGAGACCTTTCGCGAGGAGGGCGTCGTCGCGCTGCGCGGCGTGCTCGACGCCGGCTGGCTCGACCGGCTGGCCGGGGCGGTGGCCGCCAACATGGCATCGCCGGGGCCGTACGGGCGCGACCATGCCGAGCCGGGGCAGGGCAGCTATTTCGGCGACTATGTGAACTGGCAACGCTTCCCCGCCTATCTGGAGGTCGGTCGCGAGGGGCCGCTCGGGCGCCTCGCCGGGGCGTTGACCGGGGCGGAGCGTGTCCAGTTCTTCCACGAGCATGTGCTGGTGAAGGAGCCCGGCACCTCGCAGCCGACGCCGTGGCACCAGGACATGCCCTATTACTGCATGTCAGGGGCGATGACGGTGAGCTTCTGGGTGCCGCTCGACCCGGTCCGGGCCGGGGTCTGCCCGCATTTCCTGGCCGGCAGCCACCGCTCGCGCACCGCTTGGCTGCCGCGGCGCTTCAAGACGATGGCGGCGCTGGAAGGCGACACGAGCGAATACGAACCTTTCCCCGATATCGACGAGGCGGCGCAGGCAGCCGATATCCGCGCCTTCGACCTGGAGCCGGGCGATGCGGTCGCCTTCGACTTCCACACGCTGCACAACGCCCCGCCGAACCGCTCGGCGGTGCGCCGCCGCGCCGTCAGTCTGCGCTATGTCGGCGAGGACGCCCGCTATCTCGAACGCCCCCACGCCGTCTCGCCGCCCTTCCCCGACCTCGGCCTCCGCGCCGAGCCGGGCGAACCGCTGCCGGAAGACTGGTTCCCCGTCGTGTGGGAGCGGGGCTGAGGAAGATACAGCGTCCGCATGACACGCCGGGAGGCGAGCGATGACCAGGCTGATTTCGGAGGAGAGCAGGGGCGTCTTCGTCATCATGGCGACGCCGTTCGCCGATGACGGGGCGCTCGACCTCGAAAGCGCGGACCGGCTGGTCGAGTTCTGCCTGGAGGAGGGCGTCCACGGCTTCACGCTGCTCGGCGTCATGGGCGAAGCGCCGAAGCTCTCGCTGGAGGAGCAGGCCGCGTTCACGCGCCATGTGCTGAAACGGATCGACGGGCGGGCCCCGGTCATCGTCGGGGTCAGCAATCCCGGCATGGACAATCTGGAGGCGCTGTCGAAGAGCGCGATGGACATGGGCGCGGGCGGCGTGATGGTCGCCGGCATGCCGGGGCTGAAGACGGACGAGCAGGTCGAGGGCTATTTCCTGGCGGTCGGCGAACGGCTCGGCGAAGACATACCGGTCTGCCTCCAGGACTACCCGCCGACGACAACGGTGTTCCTGTCGGTTCCGGTCGTGAACCGGCTCATCGGGGCGCTCCCGCAGCTCAGGATGTTCAAGCATGAGGACTGCCCCGGCCACCGCAAGCTGACCCGCCTGAGGGAAGCCCCGGACACGGAAGGCGTGCGGCGGGTGAGCATTCTGACCGGCAATAACGGCCTCTATGTGCCGCAGGAGCTCGCGCGCGGCGCCGACGGCATCATGACCGGCTTCGCCTTCACGGGCATGCTGGTCGAGGTGTTCCACCTGTTCGAGGACGGCAGGGCGGACGAGGCGGAAGACCTGTTCGACCTCTACCTGCCGGTGTTGCGGCACGAAGCCCAATTCGGCTTCGGGCTGGCGCTCCGGAAGGAAGTGCTGCGCCGCCGGGGCGCCATCGCCTCGGCCCGGGCCCGCGACCCGGGGCCCCGCATGGACGCGAAGGACCACGCCGAACTCGATGGCCTGCTCGACCGCCTCAGGGCCAAACTGGCCGCCGCCGGCCGTCCGCTCCCCGCCGGCCTCTAGGTTCAATCGACATACAGGATTCCCTGGGAAGACATTATGTGATTCATGACGCTCCAACTGATTTTCGGTTGGAGTTGGGCGTATGGTGAAGCGCTATGAGCTGACGGATGCGCAGTGGGTCCGCATCGAAGGTCTGCTTCTGGGCAAGCCGGGCGATCCGGGGCGTTCGGGAGCAGACAACCGGTTGTTCGTCAACGCGGTTCTGTGGGTGCTTCGTTCGGGCGCCCACTGGCACGACCTGCCGCCGCGCTATGGGAAGTGGAAGTCGGTGCACAAGCGTTTCACACGCTGGGCCAAAGTGGGCGTGTGGGAGAGGGTGTTCGATACCCTGACGGCGGATCGCGACAATGGCTATCTCATGCTCGACAGCACCATCGTGCGCGCGCATCAACAGGCGGCGACCGGAAAAGGGGGGGCCGGGATCAGGCTCTGGGGCGTTCCAGAGGCGGACTGACGACCAAAATACACATCGCCTGCGACACTCTCGGACGACCGCTCCGCGTGATCCTCTCGCCCGGACAGGCCGGCGACGCGCCAAAGGCCCTGGCGTTGATGGAGGGGTTTCGGCCCCGCCATGTGCTCGCCGACGCTGCTTACGACGCCAATGCCATCCGCAACCGCATCGCCGACATCGAGGCCGAGGCCGTCATCCCCTGCAATCCAACGCGAAAGCGTCTCATCGGCTATGACGCCGAAATCTACAAACACCGAAACCGCATCGAGCGCTACTTCAACAAGATCAAACACTTCCGCCGCATCGCAACCCGATACGACCGAAAAGCAATATACTTCCTCGCCTTCATACACATCGCTTCTGCTATCCTCTGGATGCGATGAATGTCGATTCTGCCTAGGGCGCGGTCCTTTCGGGCCGGCCCGGCCCCGTATCGCCGCCCCGGATCGCGCCCGCCCGTCGGAGCGCGCGGCTCTCCCGCCGCCGTCGCCAAGTCCTGTTCACGATGTCAAACAACGAATCCCGCCGCCTGATGGCGGCGGGTTTCCGGGGTTCAACCTTTCTGCAGGAAGAAATCCCGGATGCGCATCCGGTCCGCAAAGCCGGATGCGCCATATCCCAGGTCCGGACGCACCTCGCCGGTTGGCCGGCCGATGCGCCCGGACGCGCCGCGGCGGCCCGCAGGCCGCCGCGGCTACGCCCCTACCCGTATCCCGGACCCCGCACGATCCCCTTCCTCCGGCTTCGTTCCCTGCCCGGTTTTTCACCCGGCTCCTTACCTATATGGGACCCTGTCAACCCCCCGCCTGTCCCCGCGAGGCGGCGTGCGAAAGAAACGGGGAAGCAACCGGCTGTGCGGGAAGGGTGCGAAACCGCGCAAGGCCGTTTCAACCCGAACGGATCGCGCCAGGCCGCGGGTATCGGCGCGGAAAAGTCCGAATCCGGGTGGACGGGCGGCGGCCGGGGCGGTAGCCCGGCGAACATGAGCAATGCGATCGACAGGCTGGACTGGCCGGCGCTCGGGGCCGCCTTGCTGGAGCGGGGCCATGCGCGGGCGGAGGGCGTGCTTTCCCGCGATGCGTGCGCGGCCTTCCGGGGCTGCTGGGAGCGGGACGAGCTGTTCCGGCGGCGGATCGTCATGGCGCGGCACGGTTACGGAGAGGGCGCCTATGCCTATTTCGCCGACCCGTTGCCGGACGCGGTCCGGGCGCTGCGCGAGGGGCTTTACCGCCATCTCGCGCCGCTTGCCGACGAAGCCATGGCCCGGCTCGGCAGGGAGGCGCGCTATCCGCCCGGCCACGCGGCCTACCGGGCCGAATGCCATGCGGCGGGGCAGACGAAGCCGACGCCCCTGCTGCTGCGCTACCGGGAAGGCGGCTACAACCGGCTGCACCGCGACCTGTACGGGGAACTAGCCTTTCCGTTCCAGGCAACCTTCCTGCTCTCGGAACCCGGAACCGACTTCACCGGCGGCGAGTTCCTTCTGGTCGAGAACCGGATGCGGATGCAGGCGATGGGCGAGGCGGTGCAGCTGAGGCAGGGCGATATGGTGGTATTCCCCGTGCGTGACCGGCCGGTAGCCGGCAGGCGCGGCCATGCCCGCGCCGAGATGCGCCACGGCGTCTCTCGGGTCCGTTCGGGCGAACGCTTCACCCTCGGCATCATCTTCCACGACGCCGCATAGCACCGACCGCCTTCCGTGCTGCGGGTCGGAGTCGTGAACGAAGACATAACTTGTTCATGATATCAGAAAAAATTCTTTTTCTCTTGATTTCAGGGAATCACCAACTAGATTGAAGGGCGGGAAGCGGCATCCGGAGGCCCTCCCGTCTTTCGTGTTGGCGCCGGCGCGAAAAATACGCTTGGGAGACGACAGGAGAGGTACGCCTGCGTTCGGCTCGCGCGCGTGGGCACATGCGCAATCAGGCGCGGGCGGGGGCGCGCATTACGCGCGAATTAGCCCGACTTCCGCAACTCGGCTTGAGAATCGACTGATTTGACGGTTTTCCGGCGCGAGAAGTGTCGGATTTCGGTGCAGTACCTCTCGGGACCGGCTTGTAGTGCCGACCTACCCCCTTGATCGGGCTGGCGAAGATCCGGACGCTGCGCTGATGTTCGTGCGCTGCAAGAGACGCTTCAAGGACGGCAAGGAGCACCGCTACTGGAGCGTTGTGGAGAACGTCCGGGTCCACGGCGGTCGGGTTGTTCAGCGTCAGGTGCTCTATCTCGGGGAGATCAACGACAGCCAGCGAGCGGCGTGGTGCCGCTCGATCGAGGTGGTGGAGGGCAAGTCGCGATCACGGCAGATGGCGCTGTTTCCCGAGGACCGGGAGGCGCCGGCGCTGACTTGCGAAGTGGTGAAGATCGACCTCTCGCAGGTGGCGCTTCACGACCCGCGCCAGTGGGGGGCGTGCTGGCTGGCGCTGTCCTTGTGGGACCGCCTGGACCTGGACCGCTTCTGGGAAGAGCGGCTGCCGGCGAGCCGGCAAGGCACGCGGTGGCTGGACATCCTGAAGATCCAGGTCTGCTACCGGCTGATCGACCCGGGCAGCGAGTGGCGCCTTCACCGTCACTGGTATGAGCACAGCGCGCTTCGCGATCTTCTGGGTGGCGAGCGGGCGATCGCCGACGACACACTCTATCGCTGTCTCGACAAGCTGCTGGCGCACAAGCAGGGCTTCTTCTCGTTTCTGCGCGACCGCTGGGCGACGCTGTTCGAGGCGCGCTTCGACGTGCTGCTCTACGACCTGACCTCGACCTACTTCGAGAGCGATCCGCCGTTCGATGACAAGCGCCGCTTCGGCTACAGCCGGGACAAGCGGCCCGACTGCGTGCAGGTGGTGATCGCCCTGATCGTTACGCCGCAGGGCTTTCCGCTGGCCTATGAGGTGATGCCGGGCAACACCTCCGACGACACCACGCTGGCGGCGTTCCTCAAGAAGATCGAGGATCAGTATGGCCGCTCCGAGCGGGTGTGGATCATGGACCGCGGCATCCCCACCGAGGAGACGCTGGCCGCGATGCGCGAGGGCGAGGCGCCGGTGCGCTACCTGGTGGGCACGCCCAAGGGCCGGCTGACGCGGCTCGAGAAGGTGTTCCTGGGCCTGCCCTGGCAGGAGGTGCGCCAGTCCGTGACTGTCAAGCTTCTGGTCGAGGATGGCGAGCTCTACGTCCTGGTGCGCAGCGAGGGGCGGCAGGTGAAGGAACGCGGCATGCGCCGGCGCCGGCTGAAGAGGCTGTGGCGTCGATTGGCCGAGTTGCAAGGGCAGTCGAACAGCCGGGATCAGTTGTTGCTCAAGCTCGGCGCCGCCAGGAAGGAGGCCGGCCGGGCCTGGAGCCTGGTCGACATCACCGTGCCCGGGACCGACAGCGAACTCGCCGCCAACGGCTTCTCATTCCGCCTGCAGCGCGACCGGCTGCGCCAGGTCCGCCGCCGCGAGGGCCGTTACCTGCTGCGATCCAACATGGTCGCCGAAGACCCCGCCACGCTGTGGCATCTGTACATGCAGCTCGTCGAGATCGAGCAGGCGTTCAAGGAACTCAAGCACGACCTCGCGATCCGCCCCATCTTCCATCAGCGCCAAGAGCGCATCGAGGCGCATATCTTCGTCTCGTTCATCGCCTACTGCCTGCTGGTGACCCTGAAGAACCTCGCCCGGCCGCGCGCCCCGGGCCTCACCCCACGCGCCATCCTTGAGGCCTTCGCCACCATCCAGATGGTGGACGTCCATCTGCCAACCACCGACGGCCGGCACCTCGTCCTGCCGCGCCACACCCGGCCGAACAAGGAGCACGAGCTACTGCTGCAACAGCTCGGCATGACCTGGCCGCAGCAACCCGCACCCCGGATCTCCGCCTGACGGCACACGGCGCCGCCTCTCCGTTCGCCGCCTTGTAGTGCCGACCCTCGGGGAGACGATCAAGGCTATTCAATGAGTTAGCATCCTCATGACCCCCGAGTTGCGGAAGTCGGGTTAGGCCCAACTTCAACAGTGACGATTAAAAGTATTCGATAGAACAGGGAGTTACACCGGCATCGCCGGGTGTACCCACTACATTTCGTTGATTTTGGGGACGGTCAGGCTTTGTGTTCGCGCCAGTTCGGCGGCAGCGCGATGCCGACGGCCTGGAAGACCTTTCCGACCTGGCCCTCGACATGGGTGCGGGTGGTGATGCGCTTGCCGTCCTTCTCGATGGTGGCCTCTTGCAGGCGGTCGAGATCGCGGATCAGGTCGTCCCATTCGACGTTGACGTTGGCGGCGGCGCAGCGGTCGGCCAGTTCCTTCTGGAGGACGAGCGCGAGGAAGGAGCAGAAGACGTGGCCGCGGATCGCGGCGTCGCAGGAGTGGTAGATCGGGCGGGTGCGCAACTGGGCCTTCGCCCGGCGGAACAGGTCTTCCACCGTGAGCAGCTCCCGGTAGCGGAGCACGGCATTGAGCGGCGTCATGCCGGCGTTGGTGCGCAGCACGAAGATGCCGTCGAAGCCGGCCTCCTCGGCGAGCTTGCCGGCGTCGATCTCGAACGCCTTGCCCGCGCCCGTGCGGCGCAGATAACGCCGGTAGGCGCTGTTGCCGATCAGCGCTTTCTCGCCGTCCGCAAGGCGGCGCTGGAGGCCGTCCACCACGGCCTGCCGGTCGGCGCGGTCCTTCTGTGCCTCCGCCTCGTTGCGGCACACGATGTAGCGCGCGCCGCCCACCGTGACTTCCTTCACGAACAGCTGCGTCTCGCCGCGCGGACGCTTGAGGAGCAGCGGCACAAAGGGCTTCGTGTCCTTCAGCACCACCTCGCGGACCACCTTCGTGCGCCGCTCGCGCGCGCCCAGGATGTAGTCCAGCCCCCGCTCTTCCAGCGCCGCTATCGTCGCCGCCGAGATCATCCCCCGGTCCGCCACCACGCACACACGACCGATCCCGAAGCGTGACCGAAGACGGTCCACGATCGGCAGCAGCACCCTGGTGTCGGCCGTGTTGCCCGGCAGCATCTCCGTGCACACAGGCCGGCCCTCGCCGTCCAGCACCACCGCCAGAACCATCTGGCGCAAGTCCGGGCGATGGTCCTTCGAGTAGCCGTGCGCGCCCAGCGTCTCGCCGCCCGCGCCGTGGAACGACAGCGTCGTGGTGTCCATGAACACCACAGACAGGTCGGTGAACAGGTCCCGCCTGTGCTCGAACAGACGCTCCTCGATCCCGTCCTTCACGCAGCGCGGCGCAAGCGCGCCTTCCGCCGGCGCCTCCAGCTCCTCCCCGAGCCAGGCCATCGCCCGATACAGCTGATGAAGCCGCAACCCCTCGATCCCCTCGATCGCGTAGTCGGCCATCCACTTCTCGCAGGACCGGTCCGAACCCGACACGAACAGACGGTGCAGAACGCTCACAAACACCGCCCGCTCGACGGCGAACCCGAAGCCGCGACCGTCCAGAAGCTCCTTCACGACAGCGCCCACGCCCAGCCGATCCCACAGCCGACCGAACAGCAGCGGACCGCCGACCCGCACGCAGGCCAGCGCGCCCGCCTCCATGTCCTCCAGCACCACGGACCGCTCCGAATGGCGCGCCAGGGACGCGATCAGACGGTCCAGCTCCCCGCTCGCCTGCAACACGTCCTTGCGGCCGAGCGCGCGGATCGTGCGCTGGCGCACCCGCTTGCCCTCGCGCACGCTCTCCACGAGGTAGAGATAGCGGTGGCCCCGGGCGGTCGTTTCGCGCACGAACATGACCGCGTTGTATGTCTTCGATATCGACCAATCAAGAAAACAAGGCCAAATCAGCAAAAATGTTTCACTACATTTTTCTCAACCCGCGCCAATCATCACCTCACTATCCAATCATTTCAACAACTTGGCGAAACCGCGCCCGGCAAAAATCGACACCGACTGTTCAAGTTGGGTTAGGGTTTGCCGCTCGGGCAGGCCGGGCAGCGGGAGAACGGAACGAAGCGGAACGAAACGCGGTGGAGGAACGATATTCAGGATGCAGACGAACACAGCTCCGGGGAAACCGCCTCATGCCCGAAAGGACCACAGGATATGCGCCGCCCGCATGCGGATCATGACATCTCATGACATGCCATGACACTTCCTCCAGGGGACGGCATCTTGGCCACGGACAAGGGAGCGTTTCCCCGCGCCGCGGAAGGCGCTTAGACTGCGAACGGCAGGAGGGCTGGAACGATGGGATATCCCGATGCGGAAGCGCCGGTCCGCGCCGACATTCCGGCGGCCCATGCCCGCGCCTGGGCTTGGATTGCCGCTCCGGGCAATTGGCTGACAGGCGCGGAGCGCGTCGCCATCGCCGCCGAGACGCGCCATGCGCGGGATTGCCGGCTTTGCGCCGCGCGCAAGCGGGCGCTCTCGCCCGAGGCGGTCGTCGGCGAGCATGACGGGCCCGGCGTTCTCGAGCCGCCAATGGTGGAGATCGTCCACCGAATCGTCACCGACCCCGCGCGCCTGACGCGCCGCTGGTTCGAGGCGCGTCTGGCCGAGGGCGTCGAGGTCACGCGCTATGTGGAGACGGTGGGCGTGACGGCGGTGACGGTCTCGCTCGACACCTTCGCCCGCTCGATGGGCCTGCCGTTGCGGTGCCTGCCGGAACCGAAACCGGGAGAGCCGTCGGGTTACCGCCCGGCCTCGGCGCGGATGGAAGAGGCGTGGGTGCCGCTGATCCTGCATGGCGAGGAAACCGGGGCGGAGGCCGACATCTATTCCGGTGTGCCGCGGGCCTACATCCTCATGGCGCTGACCCTGGTGCCGGAGGCGAAGCGGGCCTTTTTCGACCTCGTCGAGACGCAATATCTGCCGAGCCGCTGGATGCGCGATTACGAGGTCGAATACCGCGCCATCAGCCACGCGCAGATCGAGTTCCTGGCGGCGAGGATTTCCGCGCTCAACCAGTGCGTTTACTGAACCACCAGCCATGCGCTGCTGCTCCGTGAGAGCGGCCGGACAACAGGCGACAGTTACGATCTGGACGCGATCGTGAGCGGCGGCGGAGGCGGGGTCGCCGCCGGCGAAGAACTGGCGGCCTTCGCCGAGGCAGTCGCCGGGGAGGGCGACATGGCCGCCGCTATTTCCGCGCTGCGCCGCACGGTCGGCGATGCCGGCTGGGTGGATGCGGCCGGCGTGGCCGCGACCTTCAACGCCATCGACCGCGTTGCGGATGCGACCGGCATACCGCTCGAACCGAAAAAAGCGGCGGTGTCGGCCGATTTCCGCGGCGAACTCGACATAGACGCCTGGGCCGAGGGGCGCGGGTAAGGAGGAGGCCCATGATCGAACGCAAGCGCGAAGACGAATTCGTCGTCGTTTCCAACGGGATGCTGGGCTACGGCTTCCGCGAGGAATCGCTTCGGGATGCGGTCGAAGCCGGCGTGGACCTGATCGCCTGCGATGCGGGCTCCAGCGATCCGGGGCCCTATTATCTCGGCACCGGCAAGCCCTTCGTCGGGGATGCGATGATCCTGCGCGACCTCCGTCTGATGGTGAAGGCGGGCGCCGACGCCGGCGTGCCGCTCATCATCGGTTCCGCGGGCGGCGCGGGCGGCGACGGGCAGGTGGACCATCTGCTGGCGCTGCTCGGCCGGGTGATGGAGGAACTCGGGCTCGACCGGAAGGTCGCCGTGCTGCGCTCCGAGCTCGATCGCGGGACCGTGCGCGCGGCGGTGGAAGAGGGACGGGTGCGCATGTTCGAGACCGGCGCGGAACTCACCGTCGAGGATGTCGATGCGGCTGCGCATATCGTGGCGCAGGTCGGGCCGGAGTCCTATTTCCGGGCGCTCGCCGGCAAGCCCGATATCCTGGTGGTCGGCCGCGCCTGGGACGTGTCCAACATCGCCGCGCTGCCGCTGATGCAGGGCCGCGACCGCGGCCTCGCGCTGCATATGGGCAAGATCCTCGAATGCGGCAGCCTTGCCGCGCGCCCGACCGGCGGCGGCGACCTCATTCTCGGGCGGCTGCGCGACGACCATTTCATCGTCGAGCCCACCCATCCGGAGAAGGCATGCACCGAGGCCTCCGTCTCCGCGCACACCTTCTACGAGAAGTCGGACCCGGTGATGCTGGCGGGGCCGGGCGGCTCCGTCGATCTTCGCCGGACACGGTTCGACCAGATCGACCCGCGCCGCATCCGCGTCTCGGGCAGCGCCTTCCGGGAGGCCGAGCGCTACACGGTCAAGCTGGAAGGCGCGCGGCTCGCGGGGCACCGGGCGCTGACCGTCGGCGGCGCGCGCGATCCGGCCTTCATCCGCTCCATCGACACGATCCAGGAAGCGGTCAGGGACAAGATCCGCGAGACCCAGGCGGGGTTCATCGACCCCTCGCAATACAGCATCACCTTCCACCGCTACGGCCTCGACGGCGTGATGGGCGCTTGGGAGCCGAACCGGCAGGCCGCGCACGAGCTCGGCATATTGATCGACGTGGTGGCGGAGACGCCTGAGATCGCCGAAGCGGTCTGCGGGCTTGCGCGTTCGACCATCCTGCATGTGCCCTTCGAGGGCCGGCGCGCGACGGCCGGCAATATCGCCTTCCCGTTCTCGCCGGCGGAAATCCCGGCCGGGCCGGTCTATGAGTTCAACATCTACCACCTGATGGAAATCGACGAGCCGGAGAGCTTCGGACGGCTCGAATGGCTCCAATGAAGACACTTGGGGAGCTGGCGGAGGTCATCCGGTCCAAGAATGCGGGCCCCTTCATCGTGACCTTCGACATCCTGTTCGAGACCGAGGAGGTCTTCGAGGCCGTGCGCTCCGCCGGACTGTTGAGCCGGCAGGCGGTCTGCGGGCTCTACGGCGTTTCCGACAACGAATTGCTGGGCTTCGACTTCTATCCCTTCGCGCGGGCGGTCAAGTTCTCGCTCCGGCGCCCCGTCGGCTCCGGCGGCCCGCGCGACGCGGATGTCTATGGCGCCCAGCAGCACGCCCCCCTGCTCGACCTCGCCGTCCTGCCCTGACGGGCGGCTGCGCAATGGCGAACGAGCCGTGGTCGACACCTGCATTCCGCAGGTTTCTGGCGGCGTCGGCACGGGGTTCGGCACAGGCCGACTTTCCCGTCGCGTTTCTCAGCGCCGCCGTCGCCGACGCCATGGCCGCGCGCTCCCGGATAGTCAGGCTGTCCAGCGAAACGGCCGCCAAGCAGGCCAGACGGCACCCCGACGTTGAGCCGGACGACTATGCGCACGTCCAGCGCATTCTCGATCGGGGCGAGCTTTTCCGAGGCCGAAGCCAGCGAGTCGCCGGTTTTGTCGATTTGGAAGGGCGGTTATGGCGAGCCGTTGTAAAAGCCACGCAGGATGGCTCGGCGACCTATGTGGTGAGCTTGCACAGGGCAAATGAACATAATCTCCGATCCGCGCAGCGTCAGCTTGACAGGATTGTTCCCTTGGGACGGTAGGTTAGGTGCCGGGCGGGTCGTAACCCCCGCGCTCGCCCGAAGGCATGAGAGGAGTACGGAATGCTTCCGGCACCTGACGCTATTTTACCCGTTCGCGTCCGGAATTCAATGGACTCCGACTTGCCGGCTCTAACTCGCGGCGATGGCTTCGCTGGCGGCCCAGAGGCGTTCCTGGTCCTCGACGGAGAGCGAGGCGGCGGAGGACCGCGCCTCCCTGCCGTCGGAAAAGTAACGGCCGCTGACGCCTGCCAGCGCCGGGTCGGAGGCGAGGCGGATGTTGAGTTCCGCGCCCTCCTCGACGCCGATGGCGCCGCTGAGGCGAAAGCCGAGCTTGACCGCGTTGCGGAACAGCCAGCCATTGTTGCTGCCGAAGCGGCTTGCCACCAGGCCCGGATGCAGCGCGTTGACCGTGACCGGGCTGCCCTCCAGCCGCCGCGCCAGCGCGTAGGCGAACATCACATTGGCGAGCTTGGAGCGGCTGTAGGCGGTCCGCACGCTGTAGCGGCGCTCGCATTGCAGGTCGTTGAAGTCGAACTCGGCCCGCCGGTGGGCAATGGAGGCGACGACGACGATGCGTCCCGCCTCCGCCGCCCTGAGCCGGTTCAGCAGCAGGTTGGTGAGCAGGAAATAGCTCATGTGGTTGAGGGCGAAGGTGGCTTCGAGGCCGTCCGCCGTCACCTGCCGGCGGGAGAAGATGGCGCCGGCATTGTTCACCAGCACATCCAGCCGGTCCACGGACTCGGCAATGTTGCGGGCGAGCCGGCGATTTTCGTCGAGCAGCGAGAGGTCGGCGCGCTCGAAGCGGATTTCCGCCCCCGGAACCTCCGCCCGGATCGCCCGCGCCGCCTGCTCGCCGCGCTGCGGGTTGCGGCCGACAATGGTGACGGCCGCGCCCTTCTCTGCCAACGCGCGGGCGGTGACGAAACCGATGCCAGCCGTGCCGCCGGTGACGAGTGCGGTCTTGCCCTGCATGGGGCCGGAGTTTACAGCGTCGGGGTCGGATCGGGAACGAGGAGGCCGTCATGGTCCTTGAGCGTGTTGCGGCGGGCGTGGACGAGGCCGGGCTCTGGAAGATGCATGAGGAGATGGCGCGGTTCGGCGCGACGGCGAAGGGCGGCGTGTGCCGAGAGGCGCTGACGCCGGAGGATTTCGACGCGCGGCGCGTCTTTGCGGAGTGGGGCAGGGATGCGGGCTTCTCGCTCGCCGTGGACGCCATCGGCAACATGTTCCTGCGCCGCGAGGGGCTGGACCCGGACCTGCCGCCCGTGACCACCGGTTCGCATCTGGACTCGCAGCCGACGGGCGGGCGCTTCGACGGCAGCTTCGGCGTGCTGGCGGGGCTGGAGGCGTTGTTCGCGCTTGAACGCGCGGGCGTGCGAACCCGCGCGCCGGTCGAGGTCGTCAACTGGACCAATGAGGAAGGCGGGCGCTTCGTGCCGGGCGTGATGGGCTCGGGCGTCTATGCGGACCCGCCGACCCTGCAGACCATGCTTGAGGTGCGCGACAGGGCCGGCGTGCGCCTGGGCGACGAACTGGAGAAGCTCGGCCCCGTGCTCGCCTCCGTCGCTCCGGTCGATGGGCGGGCGCTGGCCGCGCCGATGGGCGCCTTCATCGAAGGGCATATCGAGCAGGCGCCGCGCCTGGAGGAGACCGGCAACACCATCGGCGTCGTCACCGGCATACAGGGCACGCGCAAGTTCCAGGTTGAGGTAACGGGCGAGGAGGCCCATGCCGGCACCACGCCCAGACGGCGGCGCAAGGATGCCGTCCTCGCGGCGGCATGCATGGTCCAGGCCCTGCACCGGATGATGGAGGACGCCGACGACCTGCTGCGGTTCACCATCGGGGCGTTCGAGGCGTTCCCGGGCGCGCCCTCGGTCGTGCCGGGGCGGGTGCGCTTCTCCATCGACTTCCGCCATCCGGACGACGCGCTGCGAGCCCGGCTGGGCGACGCCATCCAGCCGCTCTGCGAGGCGCTGGCGGGCCCGTGCGGCGTGAGCATCGAGGAGCCGCAGGCCGCGTCCTCCGTCGATTTCCACGGGGCCGCGATCGACGCCGTGCGCCATGCCGTCGAAGTGGTGGGCGCGTCCCACATGGACCTTTATTCCGGCGCCGGCCACGATGCGCGCAACATGGCCCTGCTTTGTCCTTCAGCCATGGTATTCGTGCCCTGCGAAAAGGGGATCAGCCACAACGAGGCGGAAAACGCGAAGCCCGAAGACCTCGCGGAAGGCGCAAGGGTGATCGCGGTCGCCATTGCCGAACTCGCCGGCGCCCATTAGCCGGGGCCGCGTCGCATCGAGTCCAGGAAACCGCCTTACAGCACCGGGGTGCACATCATGGTTCAACACGCCAATGAACGGGTCGCCTACCACAATGGCGAGATCAAGCCCGAGAGCCGGGTGCTGGTCTCGTTCCGCGACCGGGGGTTCAAATATGGCGAGGCGGTGTTCGACACGGCGCGCACCGTCCGGCACAAGCCGTTCAGGCTGGAGGAGCATATCGACCGGCTCTACCGCTCGATGCGCTATCTCCAGATCGATTCGGGCCTCAGCCGGGAGGAGATGCTGTCCATCTCCCATGAGGTGCTGGAGCGCAACCTGCATCTCATCGCCTCCGACGAGGACTACTGGCTGTTCCAGCGGGTGAGCCCCGGCGTCGCCGACCCCTTTCTCAGCGACGGCGAGGCGCGGCCCACGGTCATCGTCGAATGCACGCCGCTGCCGCTCAAGGCCCGCGCGCCGCTCTACAGGGACGGCGTCCGCGTGCAGATACCCGCCACCCGCCGCACGCCGCCCGACGCGGTCAGCCCGCGGGCCAAGACACAGAACTACATCAATCTCCAGATCGCCGACCGCGAGGTGCGCGCCCAGGACCCGCAGGCGTGGGCCATCCTGCTCGACCATGACGGCAATCTTGCAGAAGGGCTCGGCAGCAACATCTTCTTCGTCCGCGACGGTGGGCTCTTCACCCCGCGGGCCCGGTTCGTGCTGCCGGGCATCAGCCGCGAGACGGTGATCGAACTGGCCGGCGACGAAGGCATCGCGGTCCATGAGACCGACCTCGACCTGTTCGACGCGTTCACCAGCGACGAATGCTTCCTGACATCGACCAGCCTGTGCATGGTGCCGGTCGCCTCGGTCAACGGGCGCAGGATCGGCGAAGGCAACCTGCCCGGACCGGTGACGGCGCGCCTCATGGAGGCCTACAGGCGGCTGCTCGACTTCGATTTCGTGGCGCAATACACCGACAGGCTGTAATGCGCCGGTGGCGACCCCGGCAGGACTCGAACCTGCGACCTGCGGATTAGGAATCCGCCGCTCTATCCGGCTGAGCTACGGGGCCGTGTCTCTCGCTTCGTAGAAAACCGCGCTGCGCCGGTCAAGCGTTCCGGCGAGCCTCTCGCTGATCGCCGTAATTTCTGCTACACGCTTGCGCCTCGACACTGCCGCAAGCGGTCGAATCGCAGTCTTCGCGCGGCGTGTCGTCGATCCGGCGGTTGCGTCAGCGTTACCCGACTGAGACAAGGGAAACAGAGATGAAGGTGTATTTTGCCCCCCGATCGCGTGCGGTTCGCACGGTCTGGCTCCTGGAGGAAATCGGCAAGACATATGACCTGGTGCGGTTCACGCTCGGCCAGAAGGAAATGCGCGGTCCCGAATACGCCAGGATCAACCCGAACGGCCGCGTGCCGACTCTGGTCGACGGCGACACGACCATCACGGAAAGCACCGCCATCGCGCAGTATCTGGGCGCAAAATACGCGCCGGAGCTGACCCCCGGCCCGGACGCGGCGAATTTTGCCACCTATCTGCAATGGCTCAACTATGCGGAAGGCATGATCATGCCGCCGATCAACAACTATGTGGTCGAGACGATCCTGCTTCCGCCGGAGCGGCGAAACGCCGAAATCGCGGCGCGCTCGCTAAAGCTGCTGAACCGGACGCTCGGCGCCGCCGAGGCGCATATGGAGGGGCGGGATTTCCTCGCGGGCGACTTTACCGTCGCAGACACGATTACCGGTCATGCCGTCATTATGTCCCGCCGTCTCGGCGCCGATTTCAGCGCATGTCCGAACCTTGCTGCCTATGCCGACCGGCTTGAAGCGCGGGAGGCGTTCAAGGCTGCGGACTCGGCCTGACGGCCCGACGGCGCCGCGCGGACCTTTCGTGCGCGCGTTCCGTCCAGCGGTTGCTGCGTTCCGGCATTTAACCGCCGCTGGCCCACCAGTCCCTGGGCCGGAGCCGCCTTGCCCGCCCGGACCGGTCGTCCAGCCAGAGCGCCAGCCGGCGCAGCGGCGATAGCGCGAGGCGCAGCCACAGCCGGTTCGCCCGGCGCCGGAAATCCCGGTTGAAGGGGCATACCCTGAGGCAGATTGCGCAGTCCGAAGCCAGCTTCGCCCAGTAGCCGAAGCACTTCTCCGCATCGGAGGTCCACTTCACCACGCCCCGGATGGCGGACCGGTTGGGACGATCTGCGGTCGGCGGGCCGTAGGGCAGGGCTTTCGCCGGACAGGCGTCCGCGCAGCGCGTGCAGACGGCGCAGAACTTCGCAACGCCGAATTTACGCGGCGCGTCATGGGCGAGCGGCAGGTCCGTGAAGATCTTGGAGAAGCGCAGGCGCGGACCCGTCTCCGGGGTTATGACGAGCTGGTTGCGGGCATATTCGCCGAGACCGGCCTTCAGCGCATAGGGAATGGCGAGCGCCGTGTCGTTCATGGAGGCGACCGCGTTGTAGCCGAGCGCCCGGATATAGGCGGCAAGCTGCATGACGATCGCCGCTTCGTGGCTGTATTCCCGCCCGGTGGCCGCGCCGGCCAGCGCGGAGGGGTAGGTCGCCACAAGCCCCTCGTCCATCTCGTGGCCGAGCACGACGACATGCTCCAGTCCCTCGGGCAGGCCTACCGGAGCCTCCGAGAAGTCCCGCACATCGACCCGCGACTCATAAGTCCAGCGCTCATCGTACTGGGTGATGCCGCAGAGGCTGGCGCCGAAGAACCGGGCGACCTTCTTGATCTCGGCCGCCATTTCGGCAGGGTCCTCGACGGCGACCTTTTCCGCGACGACAGGCGTGTCGTCGGAAATCGCCGCCTGGAATCCCTCACGCCGGCCTTGTTCGAGATGACGGTTGGTAATCAGGTCGGAGATCAGCCAGGAGGCGTTGCGAAGGGCGAAATCCCTCTGGTTGAAGCCGTCGCCCCGGCGCGCGGTGAAATCCGCCCGGTAGGAATGGAAGAAGGCATCGGACTCCTCCGTGCGCACCCGCTCGTCCCAGAAGGCGCGGGTGAAAACATCGTTTATCTGCCGGAAGGGCGTGAAGTCTGCTGTCGTCTGAATTCCCGCCGCCGCATCGCTTTCGCCGTAGCGCCGCCGCCAGCGCGCGCGGCGCTCCTTGAGGCTCTCCTCGTTCCCGGGCCAGCTCATCGGGACAAGATTACCGCATTTCCGGCCGGGGGTTCAGTGCCCGGACCCGGCGAAGCCCTTGCCCTCCTCGTCGAGCGCTTCCGGCGCGCGGCCAAGCCACCGCGCCGAGACGGCGCGCCAGGTTGCGAGCCGGCTGAAGTCGGGGGGATCGGCGAGGGTGTCGTCGTCATTGAGGAACGGGCTTGGAAAGAAAACGGTGAGGCCGTTCTCGCCTTTGCCGTTCCACATCTCGAAGCCCCAGGTAAGCGGTTTGGCTTCCCGGTCGAAGCCCCGGAATATCTCCGCCCGGGAAGGCCTGCGATGCGCGCGGAGCGCCGGGCCGGTGGGGCTGGCGGGCGAGCCCCGGTTTTCGCCGATGCACAGGTGGAAATGCCCGCCATTGCCGAACATCACCGTGAGATAGCCGTCGAAGAGGCTTGTCCGCTTCGGCGCGCCGGGGCATTTCCATTCATAGGCCGCGCCCTGGATCATCGGTCCGAAGCGGATGCCGGACCAGTGGTTCTCGAACAGGTCGCGGAGGAACGCCTCCAGAAACGCTTCCTCAAGCGGCAACGCCCAGGCTTCCCGCGCCAGGGAGCCGTCTTCGCGATAGCGGCTTTCGCTCGGTTCCGGCGGGACCGCCCGGCCTGTGCCGTCCATGTGGTTCGGCCTCCCGGCGCTTCGCTGCGGGGAGTTCGAACTATAGCACTCCGCGCCCGACTTCCCGGCTCCAGTCGCACGGCCTGCGGCAACTGCCCCGTTCCCTCCGCCGTCATGTCGTGAAAGGGTCGGGCGATGGGTGCGTTTCTCGAAGTGGCGCTGCCGGCGTTCCTGCTGGTCTTTGCTGGGGCGGCGGCGGCGCGGGCCGGCTGGATCGACGAGGCGGGCGGCAAGGGGCTGAACGGTTTCGTCTATTACCTCGCCATGCCGGCCGCGCTGTTCCGGGCGGCGTCGGAGGGCGCGCTGCTCCAGGGCTTCGACTGGCGGCTTGTCGCGGCTTATTTCGGGCCGACGCTGGTGCTGCTGGCGGCGGTCGAGGTGTTCGGCCGCCGCGCCCCGGTCGAAGAGCGCGCGCTCACCGGCATGGGAGCCTGCTTCTCGAACAACATATTTCTCGGCATGCCGGTGATCGTGGCCCATATGGGCGGAGCGGCAGCCGGCCCGATGACGGCGATCATCGCGCTCACCACAGTCCTGTTTGTGGGCCTGCCCGTGCTGCGGATCGAGACGGCGAGAGGCAGGCGGGGCGCAGCCGCAGCTGCGCTGGGGCGCGTGGCCGCCAACCCGCTTCTGGTCGCGATTGCGCTCGGCACGCTCTGGGCGTTGCTGCCCTGGCGTCTGCCGGGGCCTGCCGCCGCGGCGATTGACCTGCTGGCGGCGGCCTCTTCGCCGGCGGCGCTTGCCGGCCTCGGCGCGGCGCTCGCGGCCCACCGCATCGCCGGCGACCTTCGCGACAGCACGGCTTTATGCGGGTTCAAGCTCATCGCGCATCCCGTCATGGTCTGGCTGGCGGCAGGCGCGGTCGGGCTCGGCGAGTTCGAGACGGCGGTTGCCGTGCTGGCTGCGGCGATGCCGGTCGGGGCCAATGTGTTCGTGCTGGCGCAGCACTATGGCATTTACGAGCGCCGCGCTTCCGCGGCGGTTGTGCTTTCGACGCTCGTCGCCATGCCGCTGTCTGCCCTGTTGATGACCGTCTTCCACCCGTGAGCGGCTTTCAGCCGGACCGTTCGAACATGCCGAGCTTGAGGTCGAGGCCGGCGCCGAGCCAGAGCGCGCGGTCGCGGTGGTCCAGCAGGTCGTCGCCGGCATTGGGGTGGATCAGCACGATGAGCCCGTCCCGCTCCAGCGCGAGCCAGGGCACCAGATCCGCGAAGACATCCGGCTGGAAGGCGATCTGGAAGCTCCACATCGGATGCGGCCCGACCGGGCGCTCATGGAAGCGACCGACCGTCACCCTGTCGCCGAACGCCTCGCCGACCCGGTGCTTCAGGTCCCAGGCGCGCGTCTTGGTCGCCTGGTCGAAATAGACATGCGCGTGCCAGCTCTCGATGGCGGCGGCGCTGTCCGGCGCGGTCCCGTTCATGCCTTGCTCAGATAGATGTCGACGATCCGCCCCAGCAGTTCCAGCGCCTCTTCGCGCGGGCGCTGGAAGGCGTTGCGGCCGACGATGGAGCCGGTAGCGCCGCCGTCCCGCAACTGGCGTATTTCGTTCAGCAGGCCTTCCGTGTCCCGCGCCTCGCCGCCGGAGAAGACCACCATGCGCCGCCCGTTGAAGCAGGACTGCACCACATGCGCGATGCGCTCCGCCAGCGTCGTCACCGGGATTTCCCTGTCGCGATAGACCTTCGCGGCAGCGTCCAGTTCCAGCGCCTCCGTCGGCGGCTTCACCTTGACGATATGCGCACCCAGCAGGCAGGCCATGTGCGCGGCATAGGCGCAGATATCGACCGCCGTCTCGCCCTCCCTGGAGAGGTCGCCGCCGCGCGGATAGCTCCACACGACCACCGCGAGACCCGACGCCTTCGCTTCCTCCGCCAGGTCGCGGATTTCCTCCATCATCTCGAACTGGTCGTCGGAACCCGGATAGATCGTGAAGCCGATGGCCGAGCAGCCGAGCCGGAGCGCGTCGGCGACGGAGGCTGTGACCGCCTGGTCCTTGAGGCGCGAGAGGCTGTTGGCGCTGTTCATCTTCAGGATGGTCGGGATCTGGCCGGCGAAGCTGCCGGCGCCCGCCTCGATCATGCCAAGCGGCGCGGCATAGGCGGAGAGCCCAGCTTCCAGCGCAAGGTCGAAATGGTAATGCGGATCGTAGGCGGGCGGATTGGGCGCGAAGCTGCGCGCGGGCCCGTGCTCGAAGCCCTGGTCCACCGGCAGGATCACCAGCTTGCCGGTGCCGCCGAGCCGGCCCTGCATCAGGATGCGGGCGAGGTTCGCCTTGACGCCGGGATTCTCGCTCTCATAGCCGGAGAGGATGGTCCTGACCGTATCTGTGATGCGCATGAAATCGGCTCCCGGTTCGCTGGCTGGCACGGGCTCGATTACGCCGCCCGGAAGGCGATTTCAAGACCTCCCGGCCGGGCGCCTGAACGCCATTTCCTGCTCGGCCAGATCGGCCGTGCTGCCGGTCCAGGCATAGACCAGGAGCGTCGGCTCCAGCGCGCAGGTGGTGATCTTGTGGTCGAACTCCGGCGTGTTCAGGATCATCGAGCCGGGCGTGTAGACCGCCACATCGTTCTGCGACATCGCCCCGGAAATGCAGATATAGCTTTCCGTCACGCCGCGATGGGCATGGCTGGGATAGATCGTGCGCGGCGCGAAAAGGACGCAGCCGAGCACAAGGTCGTCCGCCATCACCGGTCCCATGGGCCCCATGAACTCCGCATAGGCGTATTTCTCGCCGAGCTTTCCCGGCATAACGCGGTAGCCGTATCGCCAAACCAGGTCGGGCGTGACCGTCTCGACCGAGCGCACCAGAGCACCCGGGCCGAACCGCTTGCCGTTGTCGATCGCGCGCCCGAGATGAGCACAGACCGGCTTGGTCCTCGGCCGCCGCTCGAGCACGAACGGGTTCTGCGCGATGGCCCGGTTGAGCCGCTGGCGCACCAGCCGGTGATGCGAACGGATCGGCCGGCTACCGCCCGAGGAGCTGTGGCGATAAACCCAGTAGATCTCGTTGAGCAGGTAACGCCAGTCGGGGCGGTCGTTGAGCGTGGGCGCGAGCACCATATACAGTCGCCCCGTTGCATTGCCGGGAAGCCGTCCGCCCAGAATACACCCTTACTCGTCTCCGGCTGCCTGCTTTCTTGTCACCCGTTGCCCGCAGGCGCGGGCGATCTCCTGCAGGCGCCGGAAGCGCTCGTCGTCTGTATCGATTGCCGCATCGAGCCCGTGCCGGAATGCGGCAAGCGCCAGACCCGGCCTGTCGGCGCAATCGAGCCGGCCTCGCAGCGTCTTTTCGGGGAAGCGGGCGGCCGCCAGATCGACAAGCTTGCGAAAGAAGAGCGGCCCGAGTGTGATCGCGCCGCCGGGCGGGCTCACCAGCACCACGCGCACCGCCGGGCATTCCGCCAGCGCGGTGGTAACGGCGTCGAGCGAGGCTGCGCCCTCGATGACCGTTTCGGCGGCCTTGGTCTTGCGGTCTTCCGGGGCCATTATGGCTGCAGAATGGCATGGGGGGCGCTCCAGCGCATGGTCCTGGTCTGCAAAACCGGCGGCGCCGGCGACGACGAGCGGTGGAAGGAGGAGTTGCGCCGGCTCATGCCGGACCTCGAAATCCGGGACTGGCCGGATATCGGCGACCCGGCGGAGGTCGAATTCGTGCTGCTCTTCCACAGCGTGCCCGGCCTGCTCGAGGGCATGACCGGGCTGCGCGCCGTGCTCTCCGCGGGCGCAGGCGTTGACGGCTTTCTGGGCGACCTGCCGGCGGGCATGCCGGCCGTGCGGCTGGTTGATCCCTGGATGCAGACCGCTATGGCCGCCTGGGCTGTCCATGCCGTGCTGCATTTCGCGCGCAACATGCCGGCTTACGCGGCCCAGCAGGCAAGGGGCGTGTGGCGCGAGCAGTTCGAGGCGTATTTCGAGCCGCGCCGTGTCGGCATTCTCGGCTGTGGCGAGATCGGCCGGCGCACGGGCGGCGTGCTCGCCGATCTCGGCTTTCGCGTCTCGGGCTGGACGCGGACGCCGCGGGACCTGGACGGGCTGGAGAATCTCCACGGCGCAGAAGGTCTGGACGCGATGCTCGCCGGGAGCGAGTTCCTCGTCTGCCTGCTGCCGCTGACGCCCGGCACGGAAGGCCTGCTCGATGCCGGGAGGCTGGCGCAACTCCCCGAAGGAGCCTTCTTCGTCAATGCGTCGCGGGGCAGGGTGGTCGTGCAAAGGGACCTGTTGGCAGCGCTCGATTCGGGACGCCTTGGCGGGGCGTGGCTCGATGTGGTCGAGCCCGAACCGCTGCCGCCCGGCGACCCGCTCTGGCGCCATCCCAAGGTATGGATCACGCCCCATGTCGCGGGCGTCACCAATCCCGTCACCGGCGCGGCACTGGTCGCGGAGAACATCCGCCGGGTGCGGGCCGGCGAACCCCTCACCCATCCCGTTGACCGTAATCGAGGCTATTGAACCCCATGGGAAACTTTCAGGGAAAACGCGTGCTTGTTACCGGCGGAGGCAGCGGCATCGGAAGCTGCCTCGCTCTCGACCTCGCCGAGGCCGGCGCTGAGGTGGTCATCTGCGGCCGCCGCCGGGCCCCGCTGGATGAGACCGCGCAGCGCGCCGGGGGCGGCATCGAGGTGCATACGGCCGACCTCGCGGACCCGGACGAAGCCTTCCGCCTCGCCGAGGCTGTCGGCCCGGTCGATATCCTGGTCAACAATGCCGGCTTCTCCTCCACCGTGCGCAGCACCCGCTATGTCGGCCCCGAGGAATGGCGCGCGGTCATGGACGTGAACACGCTCGGCCCCGCCATGCTGACCCGTGCGCTCCTGCCGCCGATGATCGAGAAGGAGGCGGGCGATGTGGTCACCGTCTCGTCCATGGCCGCCATCTCCCCGAGCATCATGGCCGGCGCGCCGTACAGCGCGGCCAAGGCGGCGGTCCGCGCGTGGATGGATGTGCTTGCCACCGAGGTGCAGCGCCACGGAATCCGCTGCATCACTGTGTTTCCCGGAGAGGTCGATACGCCGATCCTCGACAGGCGCGCGCTGCCGCCGGACGCCGCCGCACGTGCCACCATGATGATGCCGGAAGATATTTCGACGGCGATCGTCATGGCGCTCGCTCTGCCGCGCCGGGCCACGGTCTCCGAGATTGCCATCGTCGCGACCGAGCCCCGCGACCGGACGGAAGACGTCCGCGCCGCCATGGAGAAGACCGGCTGAGCGGCGCCCCGACCGGCACGCCGTTCAGCAGTTTTCCCGAATCCAGGCTCCGAGCCATTCGGAGATGTCGGCCGAGTGCCCGTCCATCATGAACATGTGGGTGGCGCCGGGGAAGCCGGCATCGGGCAGTTCGACCAGTTCGGCCCGGCTACCGACGGCATTCACCCGTTCGCCGAAGGCGGCGGTTGTCTCTCGCGTGGCGGTCCATCGCGGCGAGAAGTCGATGAAATCGCCGAGCAGCAGCAGCCACGGCCCGCCGGCGACCGTCGCCGGCGATACCTGCTCGTCCGCGGGCAGGGTCGAGCCCTCGCAACAGACGACGCCACGAATGCATTCGGGATTTTCGATCGCGGCATGGCTGCCGAGATAACCGCCTTGGCTGTGGCAGATCAGCACTGAGGGGCCGATCCGCCTGAGAGCCGCGCCGACGCCCCGGATCTGGGCTTCGGAGGTCGAGGTCCAGCGCGGCACGAACTGGCGCTGGAAGCTCTCCATCGCATCGAGGGGGAAGCGCTGGCCCTCGAAGGGCTTGCCCGCGGCGAAGTCCTCGGGCCGGCCGAAACGGAACAGGTCCCACGCCTCGGCGGCGGTCCGCATGACCGGCTCGCCGTCCCATACGCCTTCGAGCGCACAGAAGCCGGAACGCCCGCGCTCGACATTGTCGATGACATAGACGGCGAAGCCCTGGCGGAGGAAGTCGTGCAGCCAGCCGGGGCGGCCGTCCGGCGTCGTCTCCCAGCAGGCGCCGGTCAGGCCGCCGCCGTGAAGCAGGACGAGCGGATGCGGGAACTTCTGTTCGGCCGGGATGAAATACTGGACATAGACCTGCTCAACGAGGAACTCCCCATTGGGGTCGTATTCCAGGACCAGGCTCGGCGTAAACGCGACGGTGCGCTTCTCCTGACCGGACACGGTCACCATCCGCCCGCCGACATGGAAGCTGCCAAAGTCTCTTAGTGCATACATGACCAAGTCCCCCTCGATTCGGGATTGTGAGTCTCCCGCTCCCGGCGCGCAAGCGGGGCTTCCCTCTTGCGGGCGGGGACCGCCCTGCACTCCAACCCTCTGGCCGTTCTCCGCAATTTATGACAATTATGGGTCTCAGGGACGCATTCGGGCGTGTTGAGGCTTGCGCCGGTCTGCGAGTTCGCGGATACCCGCCGCTTTGTTTGAACGGGATGGGCGGGAGCGTTGCGAGAACCCCGAACCATGCAAAAAGCCACCGGGGCAGGAATGAACGGCGTGCGCCTTGCATTGTGCGGGTTTCTGGCCGTGCTCTGCCTCGTATCGGCGCGGGCCGGCGCGGCCGACATGCCGTCGCCCGTCGTGACCTATGGCGACGCCATGCGGTGGTACGGACAGGCGGCCAGGGCCGGAGACCCGGAAGCGCAATTCTATCTCGGCTATATCCACGACCGGGGCCTGCGCGGGGCAAACAGCCTGCCGGAAGCGGTGGGCTGGTATCGGAAGGCCGCGGCGCAGGGAGAGGTGCGGGCCCAGTTCCGGCTGGGTCTCCTGTTCGATTCCGCCCCCCGCCTGCCGCGCGACCCGGCTGAGGCGCAAAACTGGTACGAAGCCGCTGCGGCGCAGGGCCATGCCGAGGCGCATTTCAACCTCGCGCGCTTGGTCGAGGCCGAAGACGCCGCCCGCGCCGCGGACCTCTATGCGCTCGCGGCCGAAGCCGGCATCGGGCAGGCGGCCTTCAATCTGGCGCTGCTCCGCATCAACGGGCCGGAGGAGGTTTACGATCCGGCCGAGGCATGGCGCTGGGCGCTCCGGGCGCAGGACCTCGGCGCGCCGGGGGCCGGAGAGCTGCGGAGCCGGCTGTCGGCCGCCTTCGACGAGTAAGGCCTGCAGAGCCGGCCCGCCAGCGGGCCCTGCGCCTCAGGCCGGTGCCGCAGCGCCTTCGGCGAGCCTGCGGGGCAGGTCCGCCATGATGGCGGCGCGCTCCGCCTCCGCCATCCGGGCCCAGCCCGCGATTTCCTTGAGCCGGCGGCCACAGCCCTCGCAATACTGCGTCTCGGGCGAGATGCGGCAAACCTTCACGCAGGGGCTGGCGATGGGGCGCGGCGCGATCATGAGCCGGGAAGATAGGGTTAGGACACAGTTCACGGCAAGCGTGCTTTGGCTTGGCGCCCGGCATGGGGTAAACCCTGCGGGCGCAGCGAGAGGGGGAGGCGCGGCTTATGGGACGGACCATCGCGATCATCGGCGGCACGGGCGCGCTCGGCACGGGCTTCGCGCGGCGCTGGGCGGATGCCGGGCACAAGGTGGTGATCGGATCGCGCACCCAGGAGCGGGCCGATGCCGCGGCGGCGGAGGCGGGCCACGGCGCGGTCGGCCTCGTTAACCCGGAAGCGGCCGCGGCTGCCGATATCGTGGTGCTGACCGTGCCCTACGCCCACCACAGGAGCACGATAGAGAGCATTGCCGACGGTCTCGAAGGCAAGATCCTCGTCGATGCGACCGTGCCGCTGATGCCGCCCCGGGTCGGGACGGTGCAACTTCCCGAGGCCGGTTCGGCGGCGGTTGAGGCGCAGGCCTGGCTGGGCGAACGCGCCACCGTCGTCTCGGCCTTCCAGAATGTTGCGGCGGCGCACTTGCAGGCGGCCCATGACATCGACTGCGACGTGCTGGTGGCGGGCGACAAGCTGGCGGCGCGCGAAACCGTGATCGGGCTGGCGGAAGACCTCGGCCTGCGCGGCTGGCATGCCGGCCCGCTGGCGAATTCCGCCGCCGCCGAGGCGCTCACCTCTGTCATCATCCAGATCAACCGCCGCTACGGCATCGACGGCGCGGGCTTGCGGATTACCGGGACGCCGGCGGCGGAGCAGGGCGGCGCGTGACCCGGCGGCTGGAGCTGGTCGCGCTGCCCGGACTGCCGATGGTCGAGCCGGGCGACGATCTCGCCGGGTTGATTTCCGATGGGCTGGAACGGGCCGGAACCGGGCTCGAGGCCGGCGACATCCTCGTGGTCGCGCAGAAGATCGTTTCCAAGGCGGAAGGGCGCTACGCCTTTCCGGCGGAGACGGCGCCGTCGCCGGCGGCGAAGCGATTGGCGGCGCTGACCCGCAAGGACCCTGCGCATGTCGAAATCCTGCTCGGGGAAACGGCAGAGATCGTGCGCCACCGGCCGGGCGTGGTGGTCGTCGAGCACAGGCACGGCCATGTGATGGCGAATGCCGGCATAGACCACTCCAACATCGAGGCCGGACGCCTGCTGCTGCTGCCCATCGACCCCGACGCTTCCGCGAGGGCGCTGCGTACCGCGCTGGCGGAGCGCTGGGGCGCGGCGCCCGGCGTCATCGTGTCTGACAGCTTCGGCCGGGCCTGGCGGGTAGGCACCTGCGGCGTCGCTATCGGCGTGGCCGGTCTGCCGGCCATCGACGACCGCCGCGGCGAACCCGACCTGTTCGGCCAGCCGCTGGAAGTCACCATTGTCGGCCAGGCGGACGAGATCGCGGCCGCCGCTTCGATCCTCCAGGGACAGGCCGACGAAGCGACACCGGTCGTGCTTGTTCGCGGGCTCGACCTGCCGGACGACGATAGCGGCGTTGGCCCCTTGCTGCGCGACCGGGCCACGGACCTGTTCCGGTGAAAGTCGCCGCGCTCTCCGGCGGCGTCGGCGGCGCGAAACTGGCGGAAGGGCTGATGCGCGCCGGCGCTGACCTCACGGTGATCGCCAATACCGGCGACGATTTCGAGCATCTCGGCCTTTCGGTTTCGCCGGACATCGATTCGCTGGTCTATGCGCTCTCGGGTCTCGCCGACCGGGAACGCGGCTGGGGCCGCGCCGGCGAGAGCTGGAACTTCATGGCTGCCGTTGGCGCGCTCGGCGGCGAGACCTGGTTCAATCTGGGCGACGCCGATCTTGCGATGCATGTTCTGCGCAGCCGGCGCCTCGCGGCCGGAGAGCCGCTATCCGCCGTTACTGCCGGCTTTCTCGACCGGCTCCGCGTGTCGGCGCGCGTGATTCCGGCAACCGACCACCGGTTGCGGACCCTGGTCGAGACCGCATCCGGGCGGCTTGCCTTCCAGCATTATTTCGTGCGCGAACGCACCGCCCCGCGCGTTACCGGCTTCGCTTTCGAGGGCGCTGAAACCGCCCGCCCGGCGCCCGGCGCGCTCGAAGCCCTGGGCGATGCCGACCTTGTCGTCATCTGCCCGTCCAACCCCTATATCAGCATAGACCCGATACTGGCCGTCGCGGGTTATCGGAAGGCGATGCGCGACGCCGTCTGCGTCTCCCCGATCATCGGCGGCAGGGCGGTGAAGGGCCCGGCGGCGAAGATGATGTCGGAACTCGGGCTGGAACCCTCCTCGCTTGCGGTCGCCCGTCATTACCGCGGCCTGATCCGCGCGCTGGTCATCGACGAGGCGGACGCGCATGAGGCGGCGGCGATAGAGGCGGAAGGCGTGCGCGCCATCACCGCCCCGACGCTGATGGTCGGGCCGGAGGATGCGGAACGGCTCGCGCGCATAGTGATGGGGATCTGAGATGCCCGACCCGCTTGGCGATTTCTCCTTCACCTGGCCGCTCTATGCGGCGTTCCTGGCGGCCTACCTGCTGGGAAGCATTCCCTTCGGCCTGCTGCTCACCCGCCTGGCCGGGGCGGGGGATCTCAGGCAGGTCGGCTCCGGCAATATCGGCGCGACCAACGTGCTGCGGACCGGGCGCAAGGGGCTGGCGGCGTTCACCCTGCTGCTCGACGCCGGCAAGGGCGCGGCCGCGGTGGCGGTGGCGGGCCACTGGTTCGGCCCGAGCATGGCGGTGTTCGCGGCGCTCGGCGTGGTCGCCGGCCATATCGCGCCGGTCTGGCTGCGCTTTCGCGGCGGCAGGGGCGTGGCGACCGCCTTCGGCGTGCTGTTCGTCTTCACATGGCCTGTCGGAATTGCGGCGGCGGCCGTATGGCTCGGAACGGCTGCGCTCTTCCGCTATTCGTCGCTGGCCGCGATCCTCGCCATCGGCTCCTCGCCGGCTTGGGCCTGGGCGCTTGTCGGGGCGGCCGAAGCGGAGGTGACCGGCCTGATTGCGATAGCCGTGATCGCCCGCCATGCCGCCAATATCCGCCGGCTGCTGAAAGGCGAGGAAAGCCGGATCAAGCTGCGATGACGGCAAGGCTGCGTCTCGCGCGGACGCCCGGCATCGGGCCGGTCCGATACTTCGAACTCGTCGAGCGGCTGGGCTCGGCGGAGGCGGCGTTGGAGGCGTTGCCGGACTTCGGCTTTCGGCCGCCGCCCGCGCGCGAAGCGGAGGAGGAACTGGAGGCGCTGGCCCGTCTCGGCGCAAGGCCGGTCTGGTTCGGCGACGACGACTACCCGGCCGCGCTCTCGCGCATCGCCGACCCGCCGCCCTTCATTGCGGCGCTGGGTAACCTCGTGCTCGCCGCCACGCCGGTCGTCGCCATGGTGGGCGCGCGCAACGCGTCTGCGGCCGGCCAGCGGATTGCAGAGCAGCTGGCGCGGGCGCTCGGCGAGGCCGGCTTCACCGTCGTCTCGGGGCTTGCGCGCGGCATCGACACGGCCGCGCACAGGGGCGCGCTTGCCAGCGGCACCATTGCCGTTCTGGCCGGGGGCATCGACCGTCCCTATCCGCCGCAGAACCGAGCTCTGTTCGACGCCATGGCCGCGGACGGCCTCGTGCTCGCGGAAAACCCGCCGGGCTTCCAGGCGCGGGCGCAGGACTTTCCCCGCCGCAACCGCATCGTCGCGGGGCTGGCGGCCGGGGTCGTCGTGATCGAGGCGGCGGCCCGGTCGGGCTCGCTGATTACCGCGCGGCTGGCCGCCGACGAAGGCCGCCAGGTGTTCGCCGTGCCCGGCTCGCCGCTCGACCCGCGCAATGCCGGCTGCCATGACCTGATCCGCAATGGCGCCACCCTCGTCACCAGCGCCGACGACATTGCCGAAGCGCTCGCCGACAGCATCGCGCCGCAGGCGCGCCCGCGCCCGGCGGCAAGCCGGCCGGTCCGCGCCATATCGCCGCCTCGGCCTCCTGCCGCCCCCGCGGGCGACAATGGTCCCGAAGCGGAAAACAGCCTGCTCTCCGCGCTCGGCCCCGTTCCGGTCACGGTTGACGAACTCGCCCGCCGATGCCACTTGTCGAGCGGCGCCGTGGCCGCAATGCTGCTCGATCTTGAGTTGGCAGGCCGTGTCGAACGGCATCCTGGTCAAAGGGTTTCATTGATATCGCGATGAGTGCTGAAACTGTCGTTGTTGTCGAATCGCCGGCCAAGGCAAAGACGATCAACAAGTATCTCGGAAGGGATTTCCGGGTGCTGGCGAGCTTTGGCCATGTCCGCGACCTTCCGCCGAAAGACGGCTCGGTCGTGCCCGACAAGGACTTCGCCATGTCCTGGCAGATGGACGAGCGCGGCAGGAAGCACGTAGGGGAAATCGCCAAGGCGGTGAAAGGCGCCTCGCGCCTCTATCTCGCCACCGACCCGGACCGCGAGGGAGAGGCGATCTCCTGGCATGTCCGGGAGGCTCTGGAAAGCCGCAAGGCGCTCAAAGGGGTCGAGGTCGGGCGCGTCGTCTTCCATGAGGTGACGCGCAATGCGGTCCTCGATGCCGTCGCCAATCCGCGCAGCATCAACCAGGAGTTGGTGGACGCCTATCTGGCGCGCCGTGCCCTCGACTATCTGGTGGGCTTCACGCTCTCGCCGGTGCTCTGGCGCAAGCTGCCCGGCGCACGCTCGGCGGGACGGGTGCAATCAGTGGCGCTCCGCCTGGTCTGCGACCGGGAGGCGGAGATCGAGGCGTTCCGGGCACGCGAATACTGGACCGTCGATGCCGATTTCGAGACGGCCGCCGGGGCGGCGTTCCGCGCCCGGCTCACCCATCTCGACGGCAAGAAGCTCGCGACCCATGCGATTGCGGACGAGGCGGCTGCGCTTGCCGTCAAGGCGCGGTTGGAGGAGGCCGCATACCGGATCGCCGCTGTGGAGAAGAAGCAGGCGCGCCGTAACCCGGCACCGCCCTTCACCACTTCGACGCTCCAGCAGGAGGCCTCGCGGCGGCTCGGCTTCGGGGCCGCGCGTACCATGCGCGTCGCCCAGCAGCTTTACGAGGGCGTCGATCTCGGCGGCGAAAGCGTGGGCCTCATCACTTACATGCGGACCGACAGCGTGGCGATGAGCGGAGAAGCTCTGGCCGGCGCGCGCCGGCTGATCGAACGCGACTTCGGCGAGGCCTATCTGCCGCCGAAACCGAGGCGCTACCGCTCTTCGGCGCGCAACGCCCAGGAGGCTCATGAGGCGGTCCGGCCGACCGATATGGGGCGCCGGCCGCAGGATGTCCGGGACCGGCTCGCCCCGGACCTGTTCAGGCTCTACGAGCTGGTCTGGCGGCGCGCCGTCGCAAGCCAGATGGCCGCTGCCGTGTTTGATCGCGCCGCCGTCGATGTGGCGGCGACAGACGGGCGGGCGGTATTGCGCGCAACCGGCTCGGTCATCCGCTTCGACGGCTACCTGAAGCTCTACCGCGAAGGCCGGGACGACGCGCCCGACGGCAAGGCGACCAGCGAGGAAGAGGGCCAGGCCCTGCCGCCCGTGGCCGAAGGCGAGCCGGCGGAGCAGAAGGCTGTGGAAGCCGAGCAGCATTTCACCCAGCCGCCGCCGCGCTACACCGAGGCGAGCCTGGTCAAGCGGCTGGAGGAGCTCGGCATCGGGCGTCCTTCCACCTACGCCTCGATCATCCAGGTACTGCAGGACCGCGACTATGTCCGGCTGGAAAACAAGCGGTTCGTTCCGGAGGACCGGGGACGCATCGTTACGGCCTTCCTGCAGAACTTCTTCGAGCGCTATGTGGAATACGAATTCACCGCCGACCTGGAGGAGAAGCTCGACGCGGTCTCGAACGGGCGCATCGACTGGCGCGCGCTGCTGCAGGAGTTCTGGGACGGCTTCCAGGCCAAGGTCGAGGAAACGCAGGGCCTGCGCATATCAAATGTCATCGACGCTCTCGACAAGGAGCTTGATGCGCATTTCTTCCCGCCGACCGATAACGGCAAGGACCCGCGCCTTTGCCCGGCCTGCGGCGAGGGGCGGCTCGGCCTGCGGCTGGGCCGCCACGGCGCTTTCTTCGGCTGCTCGCGCTATCCGGACTGCCGCCATGTCCGGCCGCTGACGGCCCCGGAGGCCCAGGACGAGAACGGGCCGCGTATCCTCGGCGACCACCCGGAGGCCGGGCTTGAGGTGTCCGTGCGCAAGGGGCCCTACGGCTTCTATGTCCAGCTTGCCGGAGAGGACGGGAACAAGCCGAAGCGCGTCTCCACGCCGCGGGGCATGGATCCGGCAGCCGTCACGCTGCAGCAGGCGCTCGGCCTGCTCTCCCTGCCGCGCGAAGTGGGGCGGCATCCGGAAACCGGCAAGCCGATCTCGGCCGGCCTCGGCCGCTACGGTCCCTATCTGCGCCATGACGGCGCCTATGTCTCGATCCCGCGCGGCGACGATGTGCTGGAAATCGGCCTGAACCGGGCCGTGGTGCTGATAGCCGGCAAGAAGGGCGGACGGTCCGCCGGGCCGCTGAAGGAGCTGGGCGCGCATCCCGCCGACGGCAAGCCCGTCACTGTCCACAAGGGCCGTTACGGACCCTATGTGAAGCACGGCCGCATCATGGCCTCGCTGCCGAAAGGCCAGGCGCCCGAGGAGGCGACGCTCGAAGCCGCCCTGCCCCTGCTGGAGCAGAAGAAAGCCGCCGGCGGCAAGACGGGCGCTCGCAAGGCCGCCGCGAAGCCGAAGGCCGCCCCTGCAAAAGGCCGTTCCCGCAAGACCGCCACCGCCAAAAAGCCCGACCCGCGTGGCGCTGCCTGACCGCGACAGTCTGCTCGCCTTCGTCGCGGAACGCGGCGGGCCGGTGGACCGCAAGGAGATCGCCCGCGCCTTCCGCCTCAAGGGCGCTGAGCGCGCGGCGTTGCGGGACCTCCTGCGGGACCTAGAGGCCGAGGGCGCGATAGACCGCCGCCGGGGCCGGCGGTTCGCGACCGGCCTGCCCGAAGTGACCGTGGTGGAGGTGACGGGGCGCACCGAGGACGGCGATCTGCTCGCCTGCCTGGCGGGACGGAAGGGCGTGCCCGCCCCGGACATCGTCGTCGATGAGCCGGGTCCGGGGCCGCTTCCCGCCACGGGCGCGAAGCTGCTGGTGCGCCTCAGGCCCGCGGGCGATGGCGGCTATCTGGCCCGCGTCATGCGCCGGCTGACCGCTCCTCCCGCCGACATGCTGGGCGTGGTGGCGGAGGAAGGCGGCGAGCTGGTGTTTCGTCCGGCAGACCGGGGGCGGAACCGGGAGTTCGCCCTCGGGGAAGCGGGCGGCGCGGAGCCCGGAGACATCGTCCGCGCCGCGGTTCTGCCGGGAGGGCGGGGACAGCGCCGCACGGTCCGGGCGGTCGAGCGCACCGGCCGCCATGACGGGCCGGGCGCGCTCTCGACGCTGACCCTGCTGGAGCACGGCATCGAGGAGTCGTTCCCGCCCGATGCACTGGCCGAGGCGGAGGCCGCGCGGCTACCGGAACCCGCCGGGCGCACTGACCTTACCAACATGGCCCTCGTAACCGTGGATGACGACGACGCCCGCGACTTCGACGATGCGGTGTTCGCGGAGCCCGACGGCGAGGAGGGCTGGCGCGTAACGGTCGCCATCGCCGACATCGCCTCCCTTGTGCCGCCCGGAAGCGCGCTCGACGGTGAGGCGGCGCGGCGCGGCAACTCGGTTTATCTGCCGGACCGCGCCGTGCCGATGCTGCCGGAGCGCCTGTCCGGAGGGCTTGGCAGCCTTCTGCCCGGCGAGGAACGGCCCTGCCTCGCCGTGGAACTGCGGATCGGCCCGGCGGGCGCCCTGCGTGGCCACCGCTTCCGGCGCGGATGGATGCGCTCTTCGGCCCGGCTCACATACCGCGCCCTCCAGGATGCGCTGGACGGGCCGGACACGCCCCCGCACCTCGCCTATCTGGAAGGGGCGTTCCGCGCGCTCGAGCGCGCGCGGTGGCGGCGCGGGGCGCTGGAGCTCGACCTGCCGGAGCGCCGCGTGGTCTTCGATGCCGGCGGAAACCCCGTTGCGGTGGGCGCGCGCAACCGGCTGATGTCCCACCGGATCGTCGAGGAGTTCATGATCGCGGCGAATGTCGCGGCGGCCGAGGTGCTGGAGGCGAAGGGCCAGATCTGCATGCGGCGCGTCCACGACCGGCCGGACCCGGCGGCGGTCGAGGCGATGCGAAGCCTGCTGCGTGACTTGGGCTACCCCGTCTCCTTCGGCGAATTGCAGCGCCCGAAGCAGTTCAACGCCCTGCTCGCCCGGCTTGCGGACAAGCCCTTTGCGGCGCTCGCGCACGAGCTGGTGCTGCGCGCGCAGTCCCAGGCCGTCTATACGCCGGAGCTGCGCGGCCATTTCGGCCTCGGGCTCGCGCGCTACGCGCATTTCACCTCGCCGATCCGGCGCTATGCCGACCTGCTGGTGCATCGCGCGCTGATCGCCGCGCTCGGTCTGGGCGTCGGCGGCCTCAGGGACGAGTCGGGCTTCCACGACATCGCCGCGCATATCTCGACGACGGAACGGCGCGCGGCGGCGGCGGAGAGGCGGGCGCTGGACCGCTATGCCGCCGCCCTGCTGGAAGGTCGGGCGGGCGAAGCCTTCGAGGCGCGCATCGTCGGCGTGCAGCGCTTCGGCCTCTTCCTGCGCCTTGCCGGAGAGGGCGCGGACGGCATCCTGCCGACCGCGGCGCTCGGCGGCGAGTATTTCCGCCATGACGGGCGCCGCCACACCCTCACCGGCCGCGCCACCGGCCGCGCCTTTCGGCTGGGTGACACCCTCTCCGTCCGCCTCACGGCGGCCGACCCGGTCAGCGGCGGCGTGGTGCTGGCCTTGGGAGAGGGCGGATAACGGCATTATGCTGCCGGGCGACGGGCGACAGCGAACAAGGGGTCGATATGCGAAGCAAGTTGATTTCAGTCGTGGCGATGCTCGGGGCCCTCGCGGCCGGAACGGCGTTCGCCGCGGAGTTCAAGCCGGCGGTCGTCTATGATGTCGGCAGCAAATTCGACAAGAGCTTCAACGAGGGCGTCTGGAACGGCGTCCAGAAGTTCTCGACGGAAACCGGCGTCAAGGTCGCCGAGTTCCAGATCACCAACGAGACCCAGCGCGAGCAGGCGATGCGCCGCCTCGTGGAGCGGGGCGCCACGATGGTTATCGCGGTCGGGTTTTCCCAGGCGGACGCTCTCGATGCGGTCGCGGCGGACTATCCTGACCGCCAGTTCGCGATCATCGACGTCTCGTGGCTCGACCGGCCCAATCTGCGCCAATATGTCTTCAAGGAGCATGAGGGGAGCTACCTGGTCGGAATCGCCGCGGCGCTGGCCAGCAAGACCGGCAAGGTGGGCTTTGTCGGCGGCATGGATATTCCCCTCATCCGCAAGTTCCATTGCGGCTACCTGCAAGGCGCGAAGGCCGCGAATGCCGATATCGAGGTGTTCCAGGCGATGACCGGGACGACGCCCGCCGCCTGGAACGATCCGACCAGGGCGTCCGAACTCGCCAAGGGCCAGATGGATCGGGGCGCGGACGTGGTCTATCACGCCGCCGGCAGGAGCGGCATCGGCGTGATCCAGGCGGCGGCTGATGCCGGCAAGCTCGCCATCGGCGTCGATTCGAACCAGAACGGGCTCGCGCCCGGCTCCGTGCTGACCTCGATGCTGAAGCGCGTCGATGTCGCAACCTACCAGACGCTGAAGGACGGTCTTGCCGGCACGTTCTCCGCCGGCATACTGAGCCTCGGCCTTGCCGAGGGCGGCGTGGACTGGGCGCAGGACGAGCACAATGCCGGCCTGCTGACGGACGGGTTGAAGGTCGCCGTCGAGAAGGCCAAGGCCGACATCATCGCCGGCAGCATCGCCGTTCACGACTATATGAGCGACTCGAACTGCCCGGGCTGAGGCCGCCCTTGTCCGGCGGTAACGGCTCCGGAGAGCCCGGCCACGCCGCGGTCCGGCTGCGCGGCGTCACCAAGCGGTTCGGCGCCGTCTTTGCGAACGACGATGTGGATCTGGACATACCGGCCGGCACCATCCACGGCATCATCGGCGAGAACGGAGCGGGCAAGTCCACGCTCGCCTCGATCATCTACGGGCTCTATGCGGCCGACCGGGGCAGCATGGAGATCGACGGCCGGCCGGCGGCGCTCCGCAGCCCGGCGGACGCGATCCGCCTTGGCGTCGGTATGGTCCACCAGCACTTCATGCTGGTGCCGACCTTCACCGTGCTGGAAAACGTCATGCTCGGCATGGAAGGCAGTTTCCGGCTCCGGGGCGGCGAGGCCGATACCCGCGCGAGGCTGGAGGGCCTGAGCCGGACGCACGGGCTCGAAGTCGATCCGGATACCCTCATAGACGACCTGCCGGTCGGCATACGCCAGCGGATCGAAATCCTGAAGGCGCTCTTCCGGGGCGCCCGCATCCTGATCCTCGACGAGCCGACCGGCGTGCTGACTCCGGACGAGACCGACCGGCTGTTCGCCGTCCTGCGCGCGATCCGCGATGCCGGCGGGACCGTCGTTCTGATCACCCACAAGCTGCGCGAGGTGATGGCCGTGTGCGACACGGTTTCGGTCATGCGCCACGGCCGCCTGGCGGGCCAGCGCAGCACGGGCGAAACGACGACGGGCGAGCTTGCCGAGCTCATGGTCGGGCGGAAGGTCGGCCAGACGGTGCGCCCGCCGGAGAGCGGGGCCCGGACGCCGGTCCTGCGGGCGGCGGGCCTCACTTGGAGTCATCCCGGCGGCCCACCCGGCCTTCAGGATGTGTCGCTGGAATTGCGGGCGGGCGAAATCCTCGCCGTGGCGGGCGTGTCCGGAAACGGCCAGTCGGAACTGCTCGATGTCCTCTCCGGTCTCGCGGGCGTGCAGGAGGGCCATGTCGAATTCGCCGGGCGGCGCATCGACGCGGCCCGCCCGGCGACGCCGGCCGAGTTGCGCGCGCTCGGCCTCGCCCATGTGCCGGAGGACCGTCAGCGTCGGGGGCTGGTCCTCCCGTTCGAGGCCAGGGAGAACGCCGTGCTGGGCCGCCCGGAGAGCGCGGGGCCCGGCCCCTGGACGAGCGGAGCGGCGATGCAGGCGCATGCCGAACCCCTGATCGAGCGCTTCGACATCCGCCCGCCGGAGCCGAGACGGCCCGCGGCCGGGTTTTCCGGCGGCAACCAGCAGAAGATCGTTCTGGCGCGCGAGTTCGAGTCCGTGCCCGCCGTTCTGCTGCTGGGCCAGCCGACACGCGGCGTCGATATCGGCACCATCGAGACCATCCATGCCGAGGTCATGGCGCTGAAGGAGCGGGGCTCCGCCATCCTGCTGGTCTCGACGGAACTCGACGAAATCCTGGCGCTCGCCGACCGGATCATGGTGATGAACGCCGGGCGGGTGGCCGGCACGGTGCCGGCCGGAGGCGCCACGGCCCGCCAGCTCGGGCTGATGATGACCGGCGCCGCCGAGGGGGCAACCGCTTGACCGCTCTGCCGCGCTGGCTCGATATCGGCGTCCTCCCGGTCGTCAACCTGGCGCTTGCGCTGCTGGCGGCGGCGGTCGTCGTTGCGCTGGTCGGCGAGGACCCGCTGGACGTGTTCGCGGTGCTTCTGCAAGGGGCCTTCGGGCCGGGCTCGCTCGGCTACACGCTCTACTACGCCACCAATTTCGTCTTCACCGGGCTTGCCGCCGCGCTCGCCTTTCAGGCGCGGCTGTTCAATATCGGGGCGGAGGGCCAGGCGACCTTGGGCGGCCTCGGCATAGCGCTTGCCTGCCTCTCGCTCGAGACCGTGCTGCCGGGCTGGCTTGTCGCGTTCGTGGCGATTGCCGGCGCGGCGCTGTTCGGCGCGGCCTGGGCGGTGGTGCCGGGCTGGCTGCAGGCTTACCGGGGCAGCCACATCGTCATCACCACCATCATGTTCAACTTCCTCGCCTCCGGGCTGATGGTCTGGCTGCTGTCGGGGCCGATGATGCGCCCCGGCCAGGGCTCGCCGCAGACGCGGCTGTTCGAGGAGGCCGTGCGCCTGCCGGCGGTCCACGACCTCGTCCGGACCCTCGGCTTCGAGGCCGCCCGCTCGCCGCTCAACCTCTCCTTCCTGTTCGCGCTGATTGCCTGCGCGGCGGTCTGGGTGCTGATCTGGCGGACCAAGTTCGGCTATGCGCTTCGCGCCATCGGCCACAGCGAGGAGGCGGCGCGCTATGCCGGCATTCCGGTCCGCCGCGTCGTGGTGGCCGCCATGGCGCTCTCCGGCGCGCTCGCGGGCTGCATGGCGCTCAACGAGGTGCTGGGCGTCCAGCACAAGCTGGTGCTCAACTTTTCCGCCGGCTACGGCTTCACCGGCATTGCGGTGGCCCTCATGGGCCGCAACCATCCCCTCGGCATCCTCGCGGCGGGCCTCCTCTTCGGCGCGCTCTTCCAGGGCGGGGCGGAACTCAATTTCGAGTTCGAGACCATCACCCACGAGCTTGCCCTGGTGATCCAGGGGCTGGTGATCCTCTTCTCCGGCGCGCTCGCCTACATGTTCACGCCTTGGCTGGCGAGGCTCGTCCTCATGCGGAACGCCGCCCATGCCTGAGCTGTGGATCGACCTGCTCACGGTACTGGACGGGACCGCCCGGCTCGCCACGCCGCTCATCTTCTGCGCCATGGCGGGGCTCGTCTCCGAGCGCTCCGGCATCGTCGATATCGGCCTTGAGGGCAAGCTGCTGGCCGGCGCCTTCGCCGCCGCCGCCGCCGCCACGCTGACAGGCTCGCCCTGGGTTGGTCTGGCCGCCGCGCTCGCGGCCTCCGTCATGCTGGCGCTCGTCCACGGCTTCGCCTGCATAACCCATCGCGGCGAGCAGATCGTCTCCGGCGTCGCGGTGAATATCCTCGCGCTCGGCATGACCGTGGTGGTGGCGAATGCGCTCTTCCGCCATGGCGGCCACACGCCCGCTCTCGGCGCCGGCGAGCGCTTTTCGCCCATCGCCCTGCCATTTGCCGAAAGCCTCAGGGAGATTCCTCTTCTGGGGCCTCTCTATGCCGAACTGGTGTCCGGCCACAACCTGCTGGTCTATGCAGCCTTCCTGTCCGTGCTGCTGGTCTGGTGGCTGGGCTGGCGCACGCGCTTCGGGCTCAGGCTCCGCGCTGCGGGCGAACTGCCGGAGGCGGTGGACAGTGCCGGCGTTTCGGTGTCGGCGCTCCGCTATCGCGGCATCCTCATCGCCGGCCTGCTCTGCGGTCTGGCGGGCGCCTATCTCTCGATAGCCCACGGCGCGGGCTTCGTGCGCGAGATGAGCGCGGGTAAGGGCTTCCTAGCTCTCGCGGCGCTGATCTTCGGGCGCTGGAAGCCGCTTCCCGTGCTCTTCGCCTGTCTCCTGTTCGGCCTGCTGGACACGGTGGCGCCGAGGCTGCAGGGCATGGAGCTGCCGTTGATCGGCCCGGCGCCCGTGGCGCTCGTCTCGGTGCTGCCCTACGCAATGACGGTGGTGCTGCTCGCCGGCTTCTTCGGCCGCGCCATCCCGCCCCGCGCTCTGGGAAGGCCCTTCGTCAAGGAGCATTGAGACCCGGTGCTTCCGGGGTGGCGGCGCGGACGCTATGTTCTGTGCATCGGAGGAAGAGGGGCCGGACATGCCCGCCAACAAGAAGCTGCTCATTCTCGCCGGCGACGGCATCGGCCCCGAGGTCGTGGGTCAGGTGCGCCGCGTGGTGGACTGGATGGACCGGCGCCGCCATGTCTCCTTCGACATAGCGGAAGGGCTGGTGGGCGGTTCCGCCATCGACGCGCACGGCCTGCCGCTCACCGACGAGACGTTGGCCGATGCGGTCGCCTCCGACGCGGTGCTGTTCGGCTCGGTCGGCGGCCCGAAATGGGAGACGCTGCCCTTCGAGGTCCAGCCGGAGCGCGGCCTGCTCCGCCTGCGCAAGGAGATGGACCTGTTCGCCAATCTCCGCCCGGCCATCGTGTTCGACGCGCTCGCGGACGCCTCCTCGCTCAAGCGCGAACTCGTCTCCGGCCTCGATATCATGATCCTGCGGGAGCTCACGGGCGGCATCTATTTCGGCGAGCCGCGCGGCATCGAGGACCTGGGCAACGGCGTCCGGCGCGGCATCAACACGCAGGTCTATACGACGCCCGAGGTCGAGCGCGTCGCCAGGGTCGGCTTCGAGCTTGCCCGCAAGCGCTCCAACCGCGTCATGTCGGTCGAGAAGGCGAATGTCATGGAGAGCGGCGTGATGTGGCGCGAGGACGTCCAGCGTATCCATGACGACGAATTCCCCGATGTCGAGCTTTCGCACATGTACGCGGACAACTGCGCCATGCAGCTCGTGCGCAACCCCAAGCAGTTCGACGTCATCGTCACCGACAATCTGTTCGGCGACCTCTTGTCGGACTGCGCGGCGATGCTGACCGGCTCGCTCGGCATGCTGCCCTCGGCCTCGCTCGGCGCGGAGGACCCGACCACGGGCCGGCGGCTCTCACTCTACGAGCCGGTTCATGGCAGCGCGCCCGACATCGCCGGCGAAGACCGTGCCAATCCGCTCGCGGAACTGCTATCATTCTCGATGATGCTGCGTTACAGCTTCGACATGGGCGAGGATGCGGACCTCGTGGACGGCGCGGTCGAGAACGTGCTGGCTGCAGGCGTGCGCACCGCCGACATCGCGGGGCCCGGCCAGCAGCCGGTCTCCTGCTCCGCCATGGGCGACGCCGTTCTGGCGGAACTCGACAGGCTGGCGGCGTGAAGGGCGGCCGGCTTGAATGGGGCGAAGGCCCGGCGCGCGGCTGGCGGCCGGTGCCGCGGCCGGTGGTGCGGCCGGTTCGGCCGAAACGCCTGCCGGCCTGGTGGCCCCGGGCCAAAGCGCTGCTGGAACAGGGCCAGTCCCTGAAGTCGGTCGGCGAGACGGTGGGCGTCACCTCCCAGAGAGTTCAACAGGTGGCCCGGAAGGCGGAGGGCCAGGGGGAAGTCGTTGAGCGGCGGCGGCACAATCCTCCCGCGCCGCGGCCTTGCGTCCAGTGCGGGACCGTGTTCCGGCCTCACAGCGAAAAGGCCGCCTACTGCTCCAGGCAATGCGCTGGCCGGGCCCGAAGCGAAAAGGCCCTGTCTGACGAAACGGTCCGGCGCGCCTTCGAACTGCGCGCAGCCGGAAAATCCTACAGGGAAATCGCAGACATCATGCCCATCTCGCCGGACCGGCCGTGGCCTCTTCGCCAGAGACGGGCGCGGCACTTCATCTACGTGTGGGCCCGCCGGGCCGGCCTCGATCCGCCCGGCCCGGCTCCCAAGCCCCGACCGCGCCGGCAGCGGGGCGGAAATTAGAGAAACTCGGTTTCCGCGCCGCGCCGGTTCCGGCGGCGTCCGAGGGCAGAAGCAGTTGGATGAGGGCGGAGGCATCGACGACGATCACCCGCTGTCGCGTTCCCGGCGGACCACCTCGGCAGGCGGCACCGAGGGCGAGACGCCCGCGCGGCCTGCGATGCGTCTGCGCAACTCGTCCACGGTAGGCCGCGCCGCAACCTCGCGAATCTCGGCGAGCAGGAAGTCGGAGAGCGACATGCCGGCCCGCTCGATCCGTTGGCAAGACGGCTCTGCGAGGCTATTGACCTGACAGTTGCCGCTTGCGGCAGGGAGCAACCGCGACAGCCGGGTTCCCGAATGACCGACTCGGAGACGCCAGACCCCGCAACGAGGCGGCAACTGCTCGCCGTCGCAGTGCTCGCCGTTTCCATTTATCTGGTGCTGGTCGCCAGCGGCGCGATGTATCTGCTGGTGGTGAGCCTGAAGCAGATCGCGGGCGAGTTCGGCTGGCCGCGCGCCGTGCCGTCCTTCGCCTATTTGCTCTTCTTCGCCGGGACCGGGATCGGCGGCATCGCCATGGGATACTGGTTCGACCGCGCCGGAGCGGGGCCGGTTAGCCTGCTCGGCATGACCATGCTGGGCGTGGGCGCAGCGCTCGCCGGGTCCATCGACTCGGAGTGGCAGCTCTACCTCGTCTATGGCGCGATGATGGGGCTGCTCGGCTACGCGACCGTTTACGGGCCCCTGTCCGTCAACGCGATGCGCTGGTTCGAGAACCGGCGCGGCCTCGCGGTCGGCCTGGTCACGGCCGGGGAAAGCATCGGCGGCACCGTCTGGCCGCCCGTGTTCCGGTATTTCAACGAGACCGTCGGCTGGCGGGACACCTTCCTCGGATTCGGCGTTTTCGTCCTGGTCACGGCGCTGCCGCTCAGCCTCGTGCTGTGGCGCCGGATGCCGGCGCGGGAGGCATCGGCCCCGGACGGTGAAGGCGGCAATGCCGAATCCCGTTCCGGAGCGCCAGCGGTCCGCCGGCGGACAATCGCCCTTTCGATATTCGCGACCCAGACCGCGTTCTGCCTCGCCATCGTCGGATGCTGCGTTTCCATGGCGATGCCGGTCGCGCACCTCGTCGCACATGCGAGCGATCTCGGCCACGCCGCGGCGCGGGCGGCGGAGATGCTCGCAACCGCATTGCTGGCGGCCACCGTCGTCCGGTTCGTTGGCGGCGCCCTGCTGGTGGACCGTGTTGGCGGCCTCGTCTCGCTGCTGGCGTTCTCCGGCCTGCAGACGGTGGCGCTGCTGTTCTACGCAGCGGTGGACGGCATGCTCGCGCTCTACGCCGTCTCGGCCCTGTTCGGGATCGGATACGGGGGCATCAGCATCTGCTATCCGGTGATCGTCCGCGAGCATCTGCCGCCGGCCGAGGCCGGCCGGCGGCTGGGCGTGGTCCTGCTGTTCGGCACCCTCGCCATGGGATTCGGCGGGTGGCTGGCCGGCTAACTCTTCGACTGGACAGGCAGCTACACGCCCGCATTCCTGGTCGGGGCGGCATTCAACGCCGCCAACCTGATCGTCGTCCTCGTCCTCATATCCCGCATGCAGGCCGGCGGCGGCGCGCCGATGCGGCTTCTCCGGCAAACTTCAGGGTCCCGATAGTCCCGCAAGGCCGGCATGGACGTCGAGGGTCTTGAGGCCGGAGCCCGTCAGCACCAGCACCACGTCGTCCTCCGGGATTTGCGGCAGGGCTGCGGCGGCAACCGCGGAGGTCGGCTCCAGGAACCAGCCGGACCGGGCGAGCTGCTCCAGGGCGGCGCGGATCGCCTCTTCGCTCACGACGGGAACCATGCCCCCGGTGGCCCGGACGGCGTCTGCCACCATCCGCCCCCTGATCGGCTGCGCCGTCGCGATGCCGTCTGCGACGGTCGGCCCCCGCGGCAGGACCCGGCCGTCGAACAGGGCGTGGATGGGGGCGTTGTTCGCCGCCTGCACCGCATAAAGGCGGGGCAGGGACTCGATCTCCCCCGCTTCCCGCAATTCCCGGAAGCCGAGATGGAGGCCGAGAATGTTGGCGCCGTTGCCGCAGGGCGCGGCCACGGCCGCCGGCGCGCGGAAGCCCAGCTGCTCCCATAGCTCGAAGGCGAGCGTCTTGGTGCCTTCGAGGAAGAAGGGCTGGCGGTTGTGGCTCGCGTAGAACAGCTCCTCCGCAGCCGCGAGCGCCGCCTGCTCCACGGCGTCGCGGTCTCCGGCCACCTCCTGCAATTCGGCCCCGGCGGCGGCGATCTGGATGCGCTTCGCCGCCGGGGCGCTCTCCGGCACCATGATGCGGGCGCGTATTCCCGCAGCGGCGGCGTAGGCGGCGATGGACGCCCCGGCATTGCCGGAGCTGTCTTCCAGCAGCGCCTCCACGCCCGCCTGCTTCAGATGCGTCATCATGACGGCCGTGCCCCGGTCCTTGAATGAGCCGGTGGGCATCAGGTGCTCGCACTTGAAGAGGAGCCGGCGGCCGTCCCATTCCGTCTCGACCAACGGCGTGAAGCCTTCGCCGAGACTGACCCGGCCCCTGTCTTCCAGGCGGATGGCGGCGCGGTAGCGCCATAACGAGGTCTCCGACCGCTCGATCTCGTCCCGCGCGAGGCCCTGCCCCGGCGTCAGGCCCAGCAGGCCGCCATCGTCCGGCGCGCGCCAGAGCGCCCGGTCCGCATGCCAATTCGCGCCGGTCCGCGGATTGATGTAGGAAGCCGCCGCCATCCTCTGTCCTCCGTTTCGCCGTCGCCATCGTGAACGATCTGCGCAATATCGCCATCATCGCCCATGTGGACCACGGCAAGACGACGCTGGTGGACGGCCTGCTGCGCCAGAGCGGGGCCTTCCGCACCAACCAGCGCGTCGCCGAGCGCGCCCTCGATTCCAACGCGCTGGAGCGCGAACGCGGCATCACCATTCTCGCCAAATGCACGTCCGTCGAGTGGCAGGGCGTACGCATCAATATCGTGGACACGCCCGGCCATGCCGACTTCGGCGGCGAGGTGGAGCGGGTGCTCGGCATGGTGGACGGCTGCCTGCTGCTGGTCGACGCCTCCGAGGGGCCGATGCCGCAGACCAAGTTCGTGCTGGCCAAGGCGCTGGCGGCCGGACTTGCGCCCATCGTCGTGGTCAACAAGGTGGACAAGCCGGACGCGCGCCCGTTCGAGGTGCAGGACGAGACCTTCGACCTGTTCGCCGCGCTCGCCGCCGACGAACGCCAGCTCGATTTCCCGACCCTGTTCGCGTCCGCCAAGGAGGGCTGGGCGGCGGCTGCGCCCGACGGCCCGCGCGACGGGCTCGGCTCCCTGTTCGAAACTATTCTCGAACAGGTACCGGCGCCCCGCGCCGCGCCGGACGGACCATTCGCCATGGCGGCGGCCATTCTGGAGTCGGACCCCTATCTCGGCCGGGTTCTGACCGGGCGGATCGAGAGCGGCGAGATCGGCGCCAACCGGGAGGTCCATGTGCTCCGGCCAGGCGAAGGCACGGTGGAGCGCGCCCGGACGACCCGCCTGCTGGCCTTCCGGGGCCTCAACCGCGTTCCGGTCGAGCGCGCGGTTGCGGGCGACATCGTTGCGGTCGCCGGGCTCCAGACGGCGACGGTCGCCGACACGCTGGCCGCGCCGAAAGTCCTGCGCCCTCTGCCCGCGCGGCCCATCGACCCGCCGACGCTGGCCCTCACGCTCTCCGTCAACGACTCCCCGCTCGCCGGGCAGGACGGCGACAAGCTGACCTCGCGCGAAATCCGCGCCCGGCTCATGCGCGAGGCGGAAGGCAATGTCGCCATCCGTGTGACCGAGAGCGCGGAGAAGGACGCCTGCGAGGTCGCCGGACGGGGCGAGCTCCAGATGGCGGTGCTGATCGAGACCATGCGGCGCGAGGGCTTCGAACTCTCGGTCTCCCGCCCGCGCGTCCTGTTCGGGACTGATCCGGGGACGGGCCGGCGTCTGGAGCCGATCGAGGAAGTGACGGTGGATGTGGACTCCGGGCACGCCGGCGCGGTCGTCGAGAAGATGGGCGTGCGCAAGGCGGAGATGACCGACATGCGCCCGACCGGCGCCGGGCGCCAGCGGCTGGTGTTCCATGCGCCCTCGCGCGGGCTCATCGGTTATCACGGCGAGTTCCTGGCGGACACGCGCGGCACCGGGGTGCTGCACCGCCTGTTCCACGGCTACGCGCCCTGGAAGGGACGGATGGCCGGGCGGCGGCGCGGCGTCATGGTCTCGCTGGAGCGGGGCATGGCGGCGGCCTATGCGCTCTGGAACCTGGAAGAGCGGGGGCGACTCTTCATCGCGCCGGGCGAGCCCGTCTATGGCGGCATGGTGATCGGCGAATGCGCGCGCGGCCAGGACATCGAGGTCAACCCGCTCAAGTCGAAACAACTGACCAATTTCCGCGCCGCCGGCAAGGACGACGCCATCCTGCTCTCGCCGCCGCAGGACATGGCCTTGGAGCGCGCCATCGCCTGGATCGCCGACGACGAGCTGGTGGAGGTGACGCCGAACGCCGTGCGCCTGCGCAAGCGTTACCTCGACATCCACGAGCGCAGACGGCAAGCTAAACGCATGGCGGCGGAATAGCGGGAGTAGAGGCGATGGCGCTCGCATGGTCCCACATGGTGCTCTATGTCGAGGACGCGGAGCGGATGCTGGCGTTCTACACGGACGTGCTGGGCTTCGAGGTGACGGACCGGGGGCCGCTCCGCCCGGACGACGACAGGGAGATCGTCTTCCTCAGCCAGGACCCGGAGGAACACCACCAGGTCGCCTTCATCGACGGCAGGAAGGAGGCCGGCCCCTCCAACAGCGTCAACCACGCGGCGTTCCGCATCGAGGGCCTTGCGGCGCTGCGCGGCATGGCGGCGGCGCTGGATGCGGAAGGGGTCTCCTACAACCCCCGCAGCCACGGCAACACCTGGTCGATCTATTTCGAGGACCCCGAGCAGAACGGCATCGAGATCTTCTGCGACACGCCCTGGAAGGTGGCCCAGCCGCAGGCCGCCGCCTGGGACCCGGCGCTCAGCGACGACGACCTCGCCCGCTGGACCGAGGAGCGCTTCCGCGACGAACCGGGCTTCGAGCCGGCGGATGCCTGAGCGTGGCGGCGCATCCGTGACCGAAATCACCGTCGCCGAGGCCTACCTGGCGCTGCTGAAGGCGCGCGGCGTGGATGTGCTGTTCGCCAATCCTGGCACCGACTTCGCACCCATTGTCGAGGCCTATGCGCGGGCCGGGGAGACCGGGCTCGACTTCCCGACACCGCACACCATCGTGCACGAGACCGTGGCGGTCGGCATGGCGGACGGCTACTGGCAGGCGTCGGGCCGGATGGCCGCCGTCATGGCGCATGTGAATGTCGGCACCGCCAACGCGCTGATGGGCCTCATCAACGCCCGGCGCGACAATGTGCCGATCTTCATGGCCGCCGGGCGCACGCCCGTCACCGAGAAGGGCCGCAAGGGCGCGCGCGACCGGGGTATCCACTGGGGCCAGGACATGTACGACCAGGCCGGGATGCTGCGCGAGGCGGTCAAGTGGGACTATGAGCTACGCCTCGCCGACCAGTTGGAGGCGGTGGTGGAGCGCGCGCTCGCCGTCGCCGCCACGCCGCCCAGGGGCCCGGTCTATTTCACCATGCCGCGCGAGGTCATGGCGGAGGCGCTGCCGGGCTTCAGCGTCTCGCCGGAGCCGCGCCAGAAGCCGGTGTCCCCGGGCCTGCCGGATCCGGCCGCCATCGCCGAAGGAGCGGCGGTGCTGTCGGTGGCTAAGCGGCCGCTGATCGTCGCCAACCGGGGCGCGGGCTGGCAGGTGCTTGCCGATTTCGCCGAACGGTTCGCGATGCCGGTGGTGGAATTCTGGGCGAGCCGCGCCTCGCTGCCGGGCGACCACGCCATGCATGGCGGCTTCGATCCCGGCCCCTGGCTTGGGCGCGCGGACGCCGTGCTGGTGCTGGACGCGATGGTGCCCTGGATGCCGGCCGAGCGGGATATCCGGCCCGGCTGCAAGGTGGTGCAGGTCGGTGCCGACCCGCTGTTTTCGGACGTGCCGATGCGCGGGTTTCCTGCCGATGTCGCCATTGCCGGGGACCCGGCGGCCGTGCTGGAGGCGCTGGCTGCCGAAATGGAGCCGCCACCGAAGGGCCGGGGGAAAGAAGTCGCCCGCCGCTGCCGCGAGGGGAGGGAGGCGCGCATCGCCGCTGCGGAAGCCGGCGGCGCGTCCGCGCCGATGTCGCCGGGCTGGGTCGGGCGGTGCCTCGACCGGGCGCTGCCGGACGGTGCCATGATCTTCAATGAACTGGGCGTGCCGCTCCCGGCGCTCACTGTGCGCGATCCGCTCGGCTATTTCGGCGGCTCGCTGGCGGGCGGTCTCGGCTGGGGTCTGCCGGCGGCGATGGGTGCGAAACTGGCACGGCCGGAGCGCATGGCGGTCGCCTGCATCGGCGACGGCTCATACATGTTCGCCAACCCCGTCGCCTGCCACCAGGCAGGCGCTTCGCTGGGCCTTCCGGTGCTGACGCTGGTGTTCAACAACGGCATCTACAACGCCGTCCGGCGGGCGGCGCTGTCGGTCTATCCGGACGGCCATGCAAGCCGCGCCAACGTCATGCCGCTGACCTCGCTGGAGCCCGCGCCGCGCTATGACCTCATCGCGCAGGCGAGCGGCGGGCACGGGGAACGGGTGGAGGACCCGGAGGCCCTTCCGGACGCGCTGGCCCGCGCCATCGACGCGGTGGCCGGGGAAGGCCGCCAGGCGCTGCTGGATATTTCCGTCGGCGTGCCCTGACGGGTTCAGCAGGCGGCCAGCGGCGCGTAGTCGTCTAGCAGCCTGAGTGCCTCGTCGCGGCTCATGTCCGGTATCTCGAACAGCGCGCGGTCCATACCGGCCTCGCGGCAGGCGGCGAGCTTCTCCTTGTCCGGCGGCGCGCGGAAGAGCGTGACCTGCAGGCTGGACATGTCCCGCCCGGCGGCGTCGGCATGGGCGCGCAGGCGATCCATCTCGACCTTGGGGTCGAAGCCCGGCCGCGGCCGCGGCAGCCAACCGTCGCAATAGTCCACCACGCGGCGCAGCGTGTAGTCGGTCTCCCCGCCCATCAGCAGCGGCGGGTTCGGCGTCTGGACGGGCTTCGGCCAGGACCAGCAGGGCTCGAAGGACACATGTTCGCCGGAGAAGGACGCCTCGTCCTCCGTCCAGAGCTTCTTCATCGCCAGCACGCGCTCGCGCACGATCGCGAAGCGGGTGCGGTAGGTCGCGCCGTGGTCTTCCATCTCCTCGACATTCCAGCCGCCGCCGAGGCCGAAGATGAAGCGCCCGCCGGACAGCCGGTCGAGGCTTGCAACGACCTTGGCGGTCACGATGGGGTCCCGCTGGGCAAGGAGGCAGATGCCGGTGCCGATGGTCAGCTTCTCCGTCGCCGCCGCCGCGAAGGACAGCGCGATGAAGGGGTCGTGGGTGTGCGCATAGCGCTTCTGCAGCGGCCCGCCGGCCGGGAAGGGCGAGCGCCGGCTGGTGGGGATATGGGTGTGCTCGGGCACGAAAAGCGCCTCGAAGCCCCTCTCTTCCAGCGCGACGGCGAGCTCGGTGATGTCGATGGAATAGTCCGTCGGGAAGATGAAGACGCCGGTTTTCATGTGTCGGGAGAGTCCTTTTCTCGATATCGGGCAAGGCGCTCGGCGATCTCCTCCTCCCGGAGGATGCCGAGCTCGACGATGTTGGCCTTGAGGGCCAGCAGCCAGCGCTGATAGTAGCCGAGGCCGTCGTAAAGCGGCCCGGGCAGGTCCTCCTGCGCGCGCCGGCTGCTGTCGCTGGTGAGGCGCGGGTCGTGGTCCTGGAGCAGGACCTTCATCGCATCCACGCGCTTGCCGAACCCGTCGGGCGGCGTCTCGTCGCGTTCGACCGGGCCGGCCTCGCGGCCGCCATAGTCGCTGACGAGGCCGGAGGCTTCGGGGGAGGTTGCAGCCATCAGATAGTTCACCGAAAGGTCGCGGGTGAGGGTCCAGACGCCGGAAAGCGGCGCATAGCTCATGCCCGAAACCTCCGCCGGACGCAAACCCGCCCCCCTTGCTGCGCGGGCCAGCTCCGAAGGCTTCACGAAACGCGAGAAGTCATGCGTGCCCGGCGGCAGCCAGCGCAGCAGGTATTCCGCGCCGATCTTCGCCTTGAGCAGGCTCTCCGCCGTGCGGTTGAGCGTCGAGAACAGCATGAGCCCGCCGGGCTTGAGGAGCCCCGCCGCTGCGCTGACGAACGCGCCGAGGTCCGGGACATGCTCCACGAGTTCCAGCGCGAGAACGGCGTCGAAGCGCTCGCCGGCCAGGGATTCGACCGCGGCGCAGCGATAATCGATGTCGAGGCCGGCGGCCGTTCCGTGGGCGCGCGCAACCTCAACGGTCTCCGGTTCGGCATCGATGGCGGTGACGGCGGCGCCCAGCCGCGCCATCGGTTCCGCCACGAGCCCGCCGCCGCATCCGGCGTCCAGCAGGCTGAGGCCTGCCAGCGGGCGCGGTGCCAGCGGGTCGCGGCCGAAGCGGTCGGCGATCCGGTCCCGCACCCAGCCGATCCTGACCGGGTTCATGGCGTGGAGCGGCCTGAACTTGCCTTCGGGGTCCCACCACTCATCGGCGATGGCGGCGAAACGCCGGGTTTCTTCCGCATCCACGGTTTCGCCGGGCTCTTTCATCGCAACTTGTTCCAACCGGGAGGCCGGAATATGTTGCGCCCGCCCGCCGGCGGCAAGCCGTTGCAGGCGGTCGAAGGGTGTTTCATGGCACGTCTCGTCCTGAAATTCGGCGGCACCTCCGTCGCTGACCGGGAGCATATCCGCAACGCGGCCGAGCGCGTGGCGCGCGAAGCGGCGGCCGGGCATGAGGTAGCTGTTGTGGTGTCCGCGATGTCGGGTGTCACCAACGACCTCGTCGGGCAGGTCGCCGCCGTCGCGCCGATTCATGACGCGGCGGAACACGATGCCGTTGTCGCCACCGGCGAGCAGGTCACAAGCGGGCTGATGGCGCTCACCTTGCAGGAGATGGGCGTTTCGGCGCGGTCCTTCCAAGGCTGGCAATTGCCGATACGGACCGACGGAACGCACGGCCGGGCGCGCATCCGACACGTGGAAGGCGAAACGCTGCGCTCGGCGGCGGCGGCCGGGCAGGTCGCCGTGGTGGCGGGATTCCAAGGGCTTTCGCCGGATGGACGGGTGACCACGCTCGGCCGCGGCGGCTCGGACACGACGGCGGTTGCGCTGGCCGCGGCGCTGGAAGCGGACCGTTGCGACATCTACACCGATGTGGACGGCGTCTATACCTGCGACCCGAGAGTGGTCCCGAGAGCGCGGAAGATCGAGCGGATCGCATTCGAGGAAATGCTGGAAATGGCGAGCCAGGGCGCCAGGGTCCTGCAAACGCGCTCGGTTGCCATGGCGATGCGGCGCGGCGTACGACTCCAGGTACTCTCCAGCTTCGAGGAGAGGCCGGGAACCCTGATCGTCGGCGAGGATGAGATAGTGGAAGAACAGGTGGTTACCGGGGTGGCGGTCTCGCGGGAGGACGCGAAGGTGACGCTGACGGGTGTGGAAGACCGTCCGGGCGTCGCCGCGGCGATTTTCGGCCCGCTTGCCGATGCCGAGATCAATGTCGATATGATCGTTCAGAACGTCGCCGACGGAGGCCAGCATACGGACATCACTTTCACGGTGCCGAAGCCCGATCTCGAGCACGCCACGGCCTTGCTGAGGGAAGCCTCTCTTGCCTTCGACTCGCTGGTGCCGGACCCGAATGTCGCCAAGGTATCGGTCGTCGGCATCGGGATGCGCAGCCATGCCGGCGTCGCCCAGAGGATGTTCGCGACCCTCGCCGCGCGCGGCATCAATATCGAGGTGATCTCGACCTCCGAGATCAAGATCAGCGTGCTGATCGAGGAGGAATATGCGGAACTGGCGGCAAGGGCGCTGCATACGGCCTATGGACTCGACCGCGACGATTGAGATGGGCGCGAGGGCGCAGCTCGACCGGCTCTGGGCGCGGGGCCGGGAATTCCTCGGTTGCGAGGCCGCCATCATGGGCGGCGCGATGACATGGGTTTCGGAACGGAACCTGGTTTCCGCCATATCGGAGGCAGGGGCGTTCGGCGTCATCGCCTGCGGCGCGATGGAGCCCGACCGGCTGGCGCTGGAGATCGCCGGCACGCGGGCGCTCACGGACAGGCCCTTCGGCGTCAACCTCATCACCATGCATCCGCAACTGGACGCGCTGATCGATGTCTGCGGAGAGATGGGCGTCAGCCACGTCGTGCTCGCGGGCGGGCTGCCCGGCCGCGCCGCCATGCGCCGCGTGAAAGGGTGGGGCGCCAGGCTCGTCTGCTTCGCCCCGGCGCTTCCGCTCGCCCGCAAGCTGGTTCGGGACGGCGCCGATGCGCTGATCGTGGAAGGCGCGGAGGCCGGCGGCCATACCGGGCCCGTCGCCACCGCGGTGCTCGCGCAGGAGATTCTGCCCGAGATCCGCAATGTCCCGGTTTTCGTGGCCGGCGGCATAGGGCGGGGGGAAGCGGTGCTCGCCTTTCTGGAGATGGGTGCGTCGGGCTGCCAGATCGGCACGCGGTTCGCGGCAGCGGAGGAGTCCATCGCTCATCCGCGATTCAAGCAGGCGTTCCTGCGCGGGGAGGCGCGGGACGCGGTGCTCTCGCAGCAGGTGGACCCGCGCTTCCCGGTGGTTCCCGTGCGCGCGCTCGCCAACGATGCGTCCCGCCGGTTCGCCGCGTTCCAGCACGAGGTGATCGGCCGCCACCGGGCCGGCGAACTCGGCCTCAAGGAAGCCCAGCTGGAAATCGAGCATTTCTGGGCGGGCGCATTGCGGCGCGCCGTCATCGAGGGGGATGTCGAGAACGGCTCGGTCATGGCGGGCCAGAGCGTCGGAATGGTGAAGCGGATCGAGCCGGTGTCGGACATCCTCGAAGAGTTGTGCGGGCAGGCGCTTTCCATGCTGACGGAACGGAGGCGCCTGTGACGCGGGCTGCCCGCCCGGACGCCTCGCGCCTGCTGCTGCAGCGTGTCCGCGAGGTGGCGGCGACTGTTGTGGACAAGCAGGACCGCCTCGACGGGATAACCGCGGAAATTGCCGATGTGATGGCCGCGGAGGTCTGCTCCATCTATGTCCGGCACGGCGACAACCGCCTGTGGTTGACGGCAACCAGAGGCCTGAATCCGGAGGCGGTCCACACCACGACGCTTGCGGTCGGCGAGGGCCTTGTCGGCCTGGTCGCGGAGAGCGCCCGGCCGGTGAACCTGTCCGAGGCGACTGCGCACGAAAACTTCGCCTACCGGCCCGAAACCGGCGAGGAAGCATTCCATTCCTTTGTCGGCGTGCCGCTGCTGCGCGGCGGCCTGGTCGTCGGCGTGCTCACCGTGCAGAACGTCCGTCCCCGGCTCTACGCCACGGACGAGGTCGATGCCCTGCAGACCGTGGCTATGCTGGTCGCGGAGGTCGCGGCTGCGCATGAACCGCCGGGCGAGGACATCGGCGAGGACCTGCGGCCCGTGCGTCTGGAAGGCCGGGTGCTGAACGCCGGGGTCGCCCTCGGCTCGGCTTATATGCACGAGGCCCGGCTGCCCGTGCAGAGCATGGTGTCGGGCGCCGATGCCGCCGTGGAGATCGCGCGGGTGGACCAGGCTCTGGATGAAATGCACCGGGCGCTGGACGACCGCTTCCACGCGGCCGACCTTGCCGGGGAAGGCGAGCACCGTGAGGTGTTGCAGGCCTACCGGATGTTCGCCGAAGACCGGGGCTGGCTCTCGCGGATCCGGGAAGCCGTGCGCGGCGGGCTGAGCGCCGAAGGCGCCGTCGTTCGAATCCAGGAGCAGATGCGGGCCCGCATGCGGCAGATGCGCGACCCGTTCTTCCGCGAGCGCCTGCATGACCTCGATGACCTCAGCCACCGGCTGCTCGAGCACCTGGCCGGCGAGGCGGGCAGGATGCAGAAGGATGAGCTTCCCGGCGACGCGGTTCTGGTGGCCCGGAATATGGGGCCGGCCGAGCTGCTCGATTATCCGCGCGAAAGGCTGCGCGCCCTGCTGCTGGAGGAAGGGTCGCACACGGCGCATGTCGTCATTGTCGCGCGCGCCCTCGACATTCCGGTCCTGGGCGACCTCAAGGACATCTCCGCCATAGCGGAGAGCGGCGACCGCGTCGCCGTAGACGGCGAGAACGGCCAAGTCTTCATTCGGCCGGGCGCGCAGGTCGAGCAGAGTTTTCTCCACGCCATGCAGATGCGGGAGGAGCGGCGCGCGCAGTTCGCCGTGCTTCGGGACAAGGCGGCGCGTTCGATCGACGGCGTGGAGGTGTCGCTCAATATCAATGCCGGCCTGCTGATCGACATTCAGCAGGTCGCCGCCGTCGGCGCGGACGGCGTCGGCCTCTACCGGACGGAGATTCCCTTCATCGTCCGGTCGCGCTTCCCCGACGTGGAGGACCAGCAACGCCTTTACAGCCGGGCGCTGGACCTGTCCGCGGGGAGGCCGCTGGTGTTCCGCACGCTCGATATCGGCGGCGACAAGGTCTTGCCCTACTGGCGGCAGGCGGAGGAGGAGAACCCGGCCATGGGCTGGCGGGCGCTGCGGCTCACGCTCGACCGGCCGCAAATGCTCCGCCAGCAGCTTCGGGCCATGGTGCGCGCGGCTGCCGGCCGCGACCTGCATGTGATGTTTCCGATGGTGGCCGAAGTCTCCGAGTTCGAGCGCGCAAGGGCGGCTCTGGACGCGGAGATCGACCGGGAGCGAAGACAGGGCCGGGACGCTCCGGCATCGGTTTTCGCCGGCGCCATGCTCGAGGTGCCGGCGCTGGTCTGGCAATTGCCGGCGCTGTTGCGGTTGACGGACTTCATTTCGGTCGGCAGCAACGACCTGCTGCAATTCTTTTTCGCAGCCGACCGCGCAAATCCGAGGGTTTCGGCGCGCTACGACCTGCTTTCGCCGGCGGTGCTGGCGTTCTTTGCCCATATCGTGGACAGCGCCAGGGGCGCCAACCGGCCGATCGCGTTCTGCGGAGAGATGGCCGGAGGCGTGCTGGAGGCGATGACGTTGATCGGCCTCGGTTTCCGGACGCTGTCGGTGGCGCCGGCTTCAGTGGGACCCGTAAAGGCGATGCTGCGCGCAACCGAGGTTGCGCCGCTTGCCGATTATGTCCGGTCTCTTGCGGGCCTTCCGGACCGTACTGTCCGCGACAAATTGCGCGCCTATGCACTCGACCATGACATTCCGTTGTAAGGGTGGATTTCGCGCTTGATTTGCAGCGACTCTCTCTGACATTATTCCGGATAAGGAGAGAAAGTTCGCGCGCCGATGCAAAGTTCAGGTGGATCGCATGCGCGATTGCGCGCAATTCGTATCCGGGCGAGAGGACGGCGTAACACGCCGTCGGAAACATATGAGTTTCGTGGCGAGGAAACCGTTGGCGCCTATTTGCGGCGCTGCCGGGAGATGCGGCACGAAACGCTGAACCATGTCTCCCAGGCATTGCGCATACGAATGCCTTATCTTAAAGCTATTGAAGAAGACGATTGGCGGGCACTCCCTAATTCGGTTTATGCGCGGGCATTTCTTCGCAGCTACGCCATCCATGTCGAGGCGGATCCAGACCAGGTGTTGGTCCGCGCGGAAGCGGGGCTCGATTCGAGACCCGGGCCGGACACGCCGCTGCCGCCGCTGCCTGCGCGCGACCGCTCCCTGCCCGGCGGTGCCCTGATAGGAGCCTCGGTGCTGCTGGCGATCGCGGCTTATGCCGGCTGGTACTATTTCAGCGTCGAACAGTTGCGTGACGAGCGGGTGGTCGCCGTCATGCCGGAGCGGCTGGTGATGGAGCTTGCCCCGTCCGAGCGGGTGCTGGATGTGCCAGCCGCCGTGTCGCCTGCGGTTGACGATGCGGCAGGGCTGACGGAGCGGCATTCGGCGGCGGGAGAAGCCTGGAGCGCAGCGTCCGATCCGGTCGAAGCAGATGATGAAGTGGCGGCAGGGGTAAGCCCGGGCCTGCCGGCTGTTGCCGCGACGAGGCCGGAAGAACCCTCGCTTCGGGCGCGGGCGGACAATGCCGCATCCGCTGCCGAAGGAATCGTGTTCCATGCCGTCGAGCCCGCCTATATCGAGGTTCGCTCCGTCGAGACGAACGAGGTGCTGGTGGAGCGGCTTCTGGGCGCAGGCGAGCGGTATCGGGCGCCGGAAGGGCGTGGGCTGGTGCTGAGCGTCGGCAATGCCGGAGGGCTGGAAATCACGGTGGACGGTATCCAGATTCCGAAGCTGGGTGAGTCGGGTGCGGTCGTGCGCCATGTCCCGATCGATGCCGAACTGCTGCTGCGAGGGCGGACCGGAGGCTGACGGGCCCTTTCCGGAGCCGGAAGCAGCCTGGTGGAAACAAGCATCCCGAAGGTGCTGAATGAGCGTTCGTCCCTATCGTGACATCTATCGCCGGACCTCCCGGAAAATCCGGGTCGGGCCGGTCGAGGTCGGCGGCGACGCCCCGATCAGTGTCCAGACCATGACCAACACGCCGACCGGCGATGTCGCCGCGACGATCGCGCAGGTGCGCAGGGCCGCACTGGCAGGCGCCGACATCGTCCGGGTGTCCTGTCCCGACGAGGAGAGCACCGCGGCGCTCGCGGAGATCGTGCCGGAAGCCGGCGTTCCCATCGTCGCCGACATCCACTTCCACTACCGCCGGGCCATCGAAGCGGCGAAGGCCGGCGCGGCCTGCCTGCGCATCAATCCTGGCAATATCGGCTCGGCCGCGCGCGTGCGCGAGGTGGTGCAGGCGGCGAAGGACCACGGATGCTCGATGCGGATCGGCGTGAATGCCGGCAGCCTCGAGCGCCACCTGCTTGAAAAATACGGCGAACCCTGCCCGGAGGCGCTGGTCGAGAGCGCGCTGGAACACGCCCGCATTCTGGAAGACAACGACTTCTTCGAGTTCAAGATCAGCGTGAAGGCGTCCGACATCTTCCTGGCGGCGGCCGCCTATCACGGGCTTGCGGAAGCCTGCGACTATCCGCTGCATATCGGCATAACCGAGGCGGGCGGCCTGCGCACCGGGACGGTCAAGTCGGCCATCGGCCTCGGCTCGCTGCTGTGGGCCGGGATCGGTGACACCGTGCGCGTCTCGCTGTCGGCCGACCCGGACGAAGAGGTGCGTGCGGGATTCGAGATTCTCAAGGCGCTCGGCCTGCGCCACCGCGGCGTCAATATCGTGTCCTGTCCGTCCTGCGCCCGGCAGCAGTTCGAGGTCATCGAGACGGTGGCCGTGCTGGAGCAGCGACTCGCCCATATCACGACGCCGATGACAGTTTCGGTAATCGGCTGCGTCGTCAACGGTCCGGGCGAGGCGCGCGAGACGGATATCGGCATCACCGGCGGCGGCAAAGGCACGCACATGGTCTATGTGGCCGGCCTGCCGCATCACCGCATTCAGAACACCGATGTCGTGGACCATCTCGTCGGGCTCATCGAGGAAAAGGCCCGGGAAATCGAAGCCGAGCGGGCGCAAGAGGCGGCCTGATGGCGAAGCTTCGTGCCGTTCGCGGCACCCAGGACCTGCTGCCGGAAGTCTGGGAGCGCCACCGCCATGTCGAGGAGACGGCGCGGCGCGTGGCGGCTCTGTTCAACTATCGCAGCGTGGCGACGCCGGTCTTCGAGTTCACGGAGGTATTCGCGCGCACGCTCGGCGAGACGTCCGATGTCGTCACCAAGGAGATGTACACCTTCGCCGACAAGGGCGGCGACAGCCTGACGCTTCGCCCGGAGAACACGGCAGGCGTGGCGCGCGCGTTCATCTCCGGCAATCTCCAGCAGCAGCTGCCGCTCAAATATTTCTACAGCGGGCCGATGTTCCGCCATGAGCGCCCGCAGAAGGGGCGGCTGCGCCAGTTCCACCAGATCGGCATCGAAGTGCTGGGAGTCGCGGGACCGGCGGCGGACATAGAGGTCATCCAGGCGGGGGCGCATGTGCTCGACGCGCTCGGGGTCCGGGGTGCGACCCGCCTGGAGTTGAACACGCTCGGCGACCCCGACAGCCGGACGGCCTATCGCGAGGCGCTGGTCGCCTATTTCTCCCGCCGCGAAATGGAGCTTTCGGAAGAGGGGCGGAGCCGCCTGCAGCGCAATCCGCTGCGCCTGCTCGATTCGAAGGACGGGCGGGACAGGGCCGTTTCCGCGGATGCGCCCCGCTATGACGACTACCTGAACGGGCTGTCCGCGGATTTCTTCGCCGAGGTCTGCGAAGGGCTGGATGCGCTCGGCATCGCCTATGTCCGCAATCCGCGCCTCGTGCGGGGGCTGGACTATTACGGGCACACGGCCTTCGAGTTCACCACCGACGCGCTCGGCGCCCAGGGCGCGGTCATAGCCGGTGGGCGTTATGACGGCCTGGTCGCCGCGATGGGCGGGCCGCCGACGCCGGGCATCGGCTGGGCGGGCGGCATCGAGCGCCTCGCGATGCTGACGACCGACTATCCCGACCCGTCCCCGGTGGTTTCGCTCGTGCCGGTCGGGCCGGCGGCCGAGAAGCGCGCCCTGCCGCTCGCCGACGCGCTGCGGCGGGCGGGCGTCGCCGTCGATCTCGGCATGTCGGGAAACCTCAAGCGCCGCATGCAGCAGGCGAACCGCGCCGGCGCCCGGGTGGCGGTGCTGCTGGGCGACGATGAAATCGCGAGGAGCGTTGCCACCGTTCGCGACATGGAGAGCGGGGAGCAGCGCGAAGTCCCGATAAACCGGCTGGCGGCCGCGCTGGCTCCATGAGCCTTGACGACAAGCTCGACGCCATTCTCGCCCGCCACGCGGAGGTCGGCGCGCGCCTCTCGACGGGTGAGGTGCCGTCCGGCGAGCTCGCGGCCCTGTCGAAGGAATACTCCGACCTCTCGACCGTAGCGGCCGCGATCGGCGAGCGCCGGGAGCTGGAGCGCGAGGCGGCCGACCTCGAGGCGATGCTTGAAGACGACGAGCTCGGCGAGCTGGCGGCGTCGGAACTGCCTGAGCTGCGCGACCGGCTGGCGGCGGCCGAACGAACGCTGCAGCTGCTGTTGCTGCCCCGCGACGAGGCCGATGCGCGCAGCGCCATCGTCGAGGTGCGCGCCGGCACGGGCGGCGACGAGGCGGCGCTCTTCGCCGGCGACCTGCTGGCGATGTACCGCCGCTACGCCGAGTTGCGGCGCTGGAAGGTCGAGATGCTCTCGCACTCGCAGACGCCGCTCGGCGGCTGCAGGGAAGCGGTGATGTCGGTCGCCGGCAAGGATGTGTTCGCGCGCCTGAAATACGAGTCCGGAACGCATCGCGTCCAGCGGGTGCCCGAGACCGAGAGCCAGGGCCGCATTCACACCTCGGCCGCCACGGTGGCGGTGCTGCCCGAGGCCGAGGAGGTCGATGTGCAGATCGACGAGAAGGACCTGAAGGTCGATACCTACCGCGCGCAGGGCGCGGGCGGGCAGCACGTCAACACGACCGATTCGGCCGTGCGGATCACCCATCTGCCGACCGGAATCGTCGTGCAGCAGCAGGACGAGAAGTCCCAGCACAAGAATCGCGCCCGGGCGATGAAGGTGCTGCGCGCCCGCCTCTACGAGCATGAGCGCGCCCAGGCCGAGGCCGAGCGCGCGGCGGAGCGGCGCAGCCAGGTCGGCACGGGCGACCGCTCGCAACGCATCCGCACCTATAATTTCCCCCAGGGGCGCGTGACCGACCACCGCATCAACCTCACGCTCTACAAGCTCGACCGGGTCATCCAGGGCGAGCTGGACGAGCTGATAGAAGCGCTTGCGGCCGAGAACGAAGCGGCCCGCATTGCGCAACTGTCGTGAGCGCCGCGCCCGCGGAAGGCCGGGCCCGGCTGGCGGCGCTGGCGGAACGGCTGGCGGCGGCCGGCATCGACGAGCCCCGGCGCGAATTGCGGCTGCTCCAGATCGAAGCCGGCGGCGTTGCCTCGCTCGCCGGCTGGCCGGACGACAGCCCGCATCCCTGCCTGGAGGCCCTGACGGCCCGCCGGGCAGCGCGCGAACCCCTCTCCCGCATCGTCGGCCGGCGGGAGTTCTGGAGCCGCGACTTCCTGTTGACGCCGGAGGTCTTTGACCCCCGCCCGGACAGCGAGACGGTGGTCGAGGCGGCGCTGGCGGCCATGCCCTCCTTTTGCACCGTGCTGGACCTCGGCACCGGCAGCGGCTGCCTGCTGGCGGCGCTGCTGGCCGAGCGGCCGGAAGCGCGGGGGCTTGGCATCGACCGTTCGCCCGGCGCCTGCCGGGCGGCGCGCCGGAACCTCGCGGGCCTGCCGGCCGTTGTCGCGGCGGGAGACTGGGCGCGCGCGGTCGGGGGCCGGTTCGACCTCGTGGTCTCGAACCCGCCCTATATCCCGAGCGCGGAAATCGCCGCGCTCATGCCGGAAGTGCGGGACCACGACCCCCTGCTCGCGCTCGACGGCGGCGCGGACGGCCTCGACGCCTACCGCGCCATTCTGGGAGACCTTCCCCGCCTGCTGTCTCCTGCCGGGGCTGCGGTGCTGGAGCTGGGTTTCGGCCAGGCGGACGCCGTTGCCGCGCTTGCCGCAGCGCAAGGGTTCCGGGTGCGGGACATCCGTGCGGACCTTGGCGGGATTCCCCGTGCCATGGTGCTTGGATCGCGGCTATGATCGGCTGACCATGGATTTTGCGCTTTCCGAAGACCAGCAGGCATTTCAGGACGCCGCCCGCCGCTTCGCGGAGGACGTGTTCGCGCCCAATGCCGCGCGCTGGGATGCGGAGTGCATTTTCCCCAAGGCCGAACTGCGCGAGGCTGCCGCGCTCGGCTTCGGCGGCCTCTATGTGAGAGAGGATGTCGGCGGCTCTGGCCTCGCGCGCACGGACGCGGCTGTGGTGTTCGAGGAGCTTGCGGCCGGCTGCACCTCCACCGCGGCCTATATCTCGATCCACAACATGGCCGCCTGGATGATCGACCGCTTCGGGCACGACACGCTGCGCGAACGCCTGCTGCCGGACCTCTGCTTCATGCGGAAGCTGGCAAGCTATGCGCTGACGGAGCCCGGCGCCGGATCGGACGCGGCAGCGCTTGCCACCCGCGCGGAGCGCGACGGGGACGACTACGTCCTGAACGGCTCCAAGGCCTTCATCTCCGGGGCGTCCGAGACCGATGTCATCGTCTGCATGGTGCGCACGGGCGGCGAGGGGCCGAACGGCATCACCTGCCTCGCCGTCGAGGCGGACTCGCCGGGCCTCTCCTACGGCGCGCAGGAAAAGAAGCTCGGCTGGAACTCGCAGCCGACGGCCATGGTGCTGTTCGACGACTGCCGGGTGCCCGTCGCAAACCGGGTCGGGCACGAGGGCGACGGCTTCCGGATCGCCATGGCGGGTCTGGACGGGGGCCGGATCAACATCGCCGCCTGCTCGATAGGCGCGGCGCGGGCCTCGATGGAGGCGGCGGCCGGCCATATGGGGGAGCGCAAGGCCTTCGGACGCCCGCTCGCCGATTTCCAGGCGCTCCAGTTCAGGCTGGCGGACATGGCGACCGATCTCGACGCGGCGCGCCTGATGACCTGGCGGGCGGCGGCGGCGCTCGACGCCGGAGACCCGGACGCCACCCGCTATTGCGCCATGGCGAAGCGGTTCGCGACAGACGCCGGCTTCGAGATCTGCAATGCGGCGCTGCAGCTCCACGGCGGCTACGGCTACCTGAAGGACTATCCCCTGGAGCGCTTCCTGCGCGACACGAGGGTCCACCAGATTCTGGAAGGCACCAATGAGATCATGCGCCTGATTATCGCACGCAAGCTGCTGGAGCGATGAAAGACGACATATTGTTCGACCGCAGCGGCGGCCTCGGCCTCGTTCTGCTGAACCGTCCGAAGGCCATGAATGCGCTCACCCTGGAAATGGTGGATGCCTTCGACCGGCAATTGCTGGCCTGGGCGGAGGATGCTGCGGTCCGCGCCGTGGTCGCGGAAGGGGCAGGCGAGCGCGCCTTCGCCGCCGGCGGCGACATCCAGAGGCTCTGCGAAGCGGGCCGGGCGGGCGATCCCTATACCAGCATGTTCTTCTGGGACGAATATATCCTCGACTGGCGGGTTTTCCATTACCCGAAGCCCTATGTCGCGCTGATTGACGGCATCGTGATGGGCGGCGGCGTCGGCGTTTCCGTGCTCGGCTCGCACCGCGTGGCGACCGAACGCACGGTGTTCGCCATGCCGGAAACCGGCATCGGCTTCTTTCCCGATGTCGGCGCGACATGGTTCCTGCCCCGCCTGCCGGGGCGGCTCGGGCTCTATCTCGCGCTCACGGGCGCCCGCCTCGGCGGGGCGGACAGCTACCATGCCGGCATCGCGACCCATTACGTGCCGAGCGCGCGGCTGGAGGACCTGAAGGCCGCGCTGGCCGCCGCTCCGCTCGACGGGGAGGATATCGAGGTCAACCACGCCGAGGTAAGCGCGGTGCTGGACCGCTTCTCCGAAAACCCCGGCCCGCCCCCCATCGCGCAGGTGCGCCCTGCGATGGAGCGCTGCTTTTCGAAGCCGTCGGTGGAGGCGGTGCTGGAGGCGCTGGAAGGCGAGGGCGGCGAATGGGCGGAGAAGACACGCAAGGCCATGCTGGCCAAGGCGCCGACCTCGCTCAAGGTGGCGTTCGAGCAATACCGGCGCGGCGGCGGGCTCGAATTCGACGCAGCGCTTGCGCTGGAATACCGCATGTCGCAGGCGTTCATGCGGGGCCACGATTTCTTCGAAGGCGTCCGCGCGCTCATCCTCGACAAGGACAACCGCCCGGCCTGGCAGCCGGCGGCGCTTTCCGGGGTGACGGCGGAGGCGGTCGCAGGCTATTTCTCTCCGGCGGACGAGGAACTGGCATTCGACAATCCCGTTCGCCGCTTCGCCCGGACATGAGGAGCTGACGGAATGGCGCGGATCGCATTTATCGGGGTCGGCAATATGGGCGGTCCCATGGCCCGAAACCTGATGACGGCCCAGCACGCGGTAACCGCCTGGGACCCGGTGGAGGCGGCGCTGGCGGACATCATCGAGGCCGGAGCCACCCGGGCGGCCTCGGCGGCGGCGGCCGTCGATGGTGCGGAAGCGGTCGTCACCATGGTTCCGGCAGGCCCGGAAGTGCGCGATGTCTATCTGGGTGCCGGCGAAGTCCTGGACGCGGTGAAGCCGGGCACGCTGCTCATCGACTGCTCGACCATCGACGTCGCCACGGCCCGCGACGTTGCCGGGGAAGCGGCGGCGCGAGGCCTTGAGATGGTCGATGCGCCAGTCTCGGGCGGCACGGGTGGAGCCGTCGCGGGCACGCTCACCTTCATGGTCGGCGGGCCGGAGGCGGCTTTCGAGAAGGCCCGCCCGATCCTGGAGCATATGGGCGCGCGGATCGTGCATTGCGGCCCGGCCGGCAACGGCCAGGCGGCGAAGGTCTGCAACAACATGATGCTGGCGATCAGCATGCTGGGCGTCTGCGAGGGCTTCACGCTCGCCGATAATCTGGGCCTCGACCGCCAGACACTCTTCGACGTGGTCGCCAACTCCTCCGGCCAGAGCTGGGCGGTGACGAGTTACTGCCCGGTACCGGGTCCGGTTCCGGCCTCGCCCGCCAATAACGGGTTCCAGCCGGGGTTCACCGCCGACATGATGGTCAAGGACCTGCGGCTTGCGAGAGACGCCGCGATGAAGAGCGGCACCGGTACGCCGATGGGCGCGCTCGCCGAGGCGCTGATGGCGCTCCATGTGGCCGGGGGCAACGGCCCGCGCGATTTCTCCTCGATCATCGAGACCATCCGCGCCGGCGGTTGAACGGGGGAAAAGCGTGAAGACGGTCGTCAACAGCTGGAACGAGTGGGACCCGCTGCGCCATGTGATCGTGGGGCGGGCGGACGGTTGCTGTATCCCGCCGCCGGAGCCCGCCAGCGATCCGAAAATCCCGCTGGACAGCGACATGCGCGGCGTTCACGGGCCCCGGTCGCAGGAGACCGTGGACCGCGCCAACGAGCAGCTGGACGCCTTCGCCGCCATGCTGGAGAAGCGCGGCATCCGGGTGGACCGTCCGGACCCCATAGACTTCAACCGGGCTATTGCGACCCCGGACTGGAGCCACGGCTCGATGTTCGGCTGCCAGCCGCCGCGCGACGTGCTGCTGACGGTCGGCTCCGAGATGCTCGAAGCGACCATGTCCTACCGCTCACGCTGGTTCGAATATCTCTGCTACCGCCCGCTGCTGAAGCGCTTCTGGGACGATGACCCGAACATGCGCCACGAGGCGGCGCCGAAGCCGCGCCTCACGGACGCCTCCTACAAGCCGGACTACCTCTCCGACGACATCACCATCGAGGAGCGTCTGGAGATGGTGGCGGCGAAGGATTTCGTCACCACCGAGGCGGAGCCGCTGTTCGACGCGGCCGACGTGCTGCGTTTCGGGCGCGACCTCTTCGTCCAGCACGGTTTCACCACGAACCTCACCGGTATCGAGTGGCTACGCCGGCATTTCCCGGACCACCGTGTCCATGCGCTCAACTTTCCGGGCGATCCCTATCCGATCCACATCGACGCGAGCTTCACGCCGCTCCGGCCGGGCCTCGTCCTCAACAATCCCGAGCGCCGCCTGCCGGACGAGCAGCGCGAAGTCTTCAACCGCAATGGCTGGGAGATCGTCGATGCGGCCCGCCCGGCGCATAACAGCCCGCCGCCGCTTTGCTATTCGAGCGTGTGGCTGTCGATGAACGTGCTGGTGCTGGACCCGAAGACGGTCTGCGTGGAGGCGAGCGAGGTCCACCAGATGGACCAGATCGACAGGCTGGGCCTGGAGGTGGTCCCGGTTCCCTTCCGCGACGCCTACGCCTTTGGCGGCGGCCTTCACTGCGCGACGGCGGATGTGCGCCGCGAGGGCAGTTGCGAGGACTATTTCCCGGCAGGCTGACTGCCGGTGGCTGGTGGATAGCGCTCTGGCCCGCCTGCTATTTACTATTCACTGACCGTTATCCACTGTCTGTATCCATGAAATATGAACAATTTCCAGTATTTTTGGATTTTGTTCGTGATTTGAGCTTAACATCTGGCGGATTGTGGTATGATGGTCCCCAGGGAAGCGGACTCCGGAGCCGCGTCCCCGGGCGTTGCGCGGCCGAGCGGCGCCGGTTTCTGAAAACACGTGAGAAGCTGACGGGAGACGTGCGCCCTCCGCCTCGCGCGCGCAATCAGGCGCGCGAACCGCGCCGCCGCGACACGCGCGCCGGCACGTGCACAGGCGCCCGCGCGGGATACGCGCGGAAAAGGGACCCGCTCCCCGTCGGAGTAAGGAGGAACGATGACCGCAAAACCTCAACCGTCACCCCGACCGGAGCGGAGCGGAGAGCCGGGGTCCATCCTCCGCCCTCTCCACCGGGCTGCAACGGTCAGGGACGAGCCCCGGCTCCGGGGCCGGGGCGACGGTGAACGCAAGATACAGAAAGAGACCAAAGAGTGGACGACCTCATGCCTGAAACGGCTACAGCATATGACCCCTGCGCATGCAGAACATGACATCTCATGACACATGGCAGGAGGACCATGACAAAACATGACATCTCATGACATCCGCCGGGAGGTCCGCTGGCCGCGTTGCGCCGCCCCGGTCCGAAGCGGGCCGCGGCTTCGTCGGTATCGACCCGTCAACAGTGGTATTAATCCCGGGAACCATGGCTCAGGACTTTCCCGAAGAAACCGGCGGCGGGCAGCCGCCTTACCTCACGACGAAGGAGGTGGCGGCGCTTCTGCGCGTGCGCGAACGCAAGGTGTACGATCTCGCCGCCGCGGGCGGGATTCCGCACCGGCGGATCACCGGCAAGCTGCTCTTCCCGCGCACGGAGATCCTGGCGTGGATCGAGGGCGGCGGCGACGCCGCGTCCCCCGAGCGGCCGGAGGTGTTGACCGGCTCCCACGACCCGCTCCTCGACTGGGCGGTGCGCGAATCCGGCTCGGGGCTTGCGACGCTCTGGAACGGCAGCCTCGACGGCCTGGACTCCTTCGCCGGCGGCCGCGCCGCGCTTGCCGGGCTGCACATACCGGAGGAAACGGACTGGAATGTCCGGACCGTTGCTGCGCGCGGCCTGCGCGGTTCGGTGCTGGTCGCATGGGCCGGCCGGGCGCGGGGGCTCGTGCTCTCGGAGGCGATGCGCAGCCAGGTGCGCTGCATGTCCGACCTCCGGGGCCGGCGGGTCGTCATGCGCCAGCCGGGGGCGGGCGCGGCGGCGCTCTTCGAGGCGCTCCTGTCGAAGGAAGGGCTGACGGCGTCGGACCTGATTCCCTCCGCGGAGCTGGCGCGGACCGAGAGCGATGCGGCGGCGGCGGTCGCCGCGGGCGAGGCAGATGCGGCCCCCGGCATCGAGGCGATGGCGCGCCAGTTCCACTTGCCTTTCCTGCCGCTGGTCAGCGAGCGGTTCGACCTGCTGATCGACCGGCGGGCCTATTTCACCGACCGGGTGCAGGCGCTCATGGCCTTCGCGGGCAGCGGCGCCTTCCGGCGCAAGGCCGCCGCGATGGGCGGCTACGACCTGTCCGAAGCCGGGTCGGTGCGCTGGCTCTCGCCCTGACGCGAGAGCGACGGCACGCAGACCGTCCTGCCGCCGGCGAGCCGCTCCACCCGGACATCGACCCCGTAAACGGTGGACAGCGCCTCTTCGGTGAGGGCCGAGGCGGGCGGGCCTGTCGCCCTCACGCGCCCCTCATGCAAGAGGGCGACATCGGTGCCGACGGCGAAGGCGTGGTCGGGATCGTGGGTCGAGAGAATGACCGTGAGCCCGTCTGCGGCGAGCCCGGCAATCTCCCGGAGCACCAGCGCCTGATTGCCGAAATCGAGGCTGGCGGTCGGCTCGTCCATGATGAGCACCGGCGTTTCCTGCGCGAGCGCCCGGGCGACCAGCACGAGCTGGCGCTGGCCGCCGGAGAGGCGGGTGTAGTCCGCCTCCGCCAGACCGCCGATGCGCAGGCGCTCCAGCGCGGCACGCGCCGCTTCGCGGTCGGCCTCGCCCGGCTGCGAGAAGAGCCCGAGCCGCGCCGTCCGGCCCATCAGCACGACCTCGAAAGCGGACCATGCGAAGGGCGGCGCGTGCGCCTGCGGCACATAGGCGACGCGCTGCGCGACCTCGGCGCGCGAGAGGCGGTCGAGCGGCCGGCCCTCCAGCAGCACCTGTCCGCCCCGCGCCGGAATGAGGCCGAGCTGCGTCCTGAACAGGGTCGTCTTGCCGGACCCGTTGGGGCCGAGCAGGCAGAGCACCGCGCCCGGCCCGGCGGCGAGCGTTATGCCGGATCCGACCTCGCGCCCCGGATAGCCGATCGCGAGGTCGCGGGTTTCGACGGTCATGCCCATGCGCGCCGGCCCCGTGCAAGCAGCCAGAGGAAGAAGGGCGCGCCCACCACGGCCGTCAAAATGCCGAGCGGCACCTCCGCGGCCGAAATCGTGCGCGCGAGCGTATCGACCGCCAGCATGTATCCGGCGCCGAGCAGGGCCGCCGCCGGCAGGAGCCGGCCGAAGCCGGGGCCGACGAGCATGCGGGCGATATGCGGGATGACGAGCCCGACCCAGCCGACGACGCCCGCGACCGCCACGACGCTCGCCGTAACGAGTGTGGCGCAGAGGATGACGACGAGGCGGAGCCGCCCGGCCTCGATGCCGAGCGCGCGCGCCTCCTCGTCGCCGAGCGCCAGCACGTTGATCCGCCAGCGCAGCAGGACCAGCGGCACGAGGCCGGCGGCCACGACCGGCGCGGCGGGCATGAGGTCCGCAGCCTTCACCCCGGCGAGGCTGCCGAGCAGCCAGAAGGTGATGGCGGGGAGCTGGTCGTACGGATCGGCGAGGACCTTGAGCAGCGAGGTCGCCGCCCCGGCGAGCGCGCCGACCACCACGCCCGCCAGCACGAGAACGAGGGTGCGGTCTCCCGTCTTCACCGCGGCGGCGACGAAACCGACGAGAGCGACCGCGCCGAGCCCGCCCGCAAAGCCCAGCAATTGGATCGCGGCGACGGGAAGCGACAGGAAGATCCCGAGCACCGCACCGAGGCCTGCCCCGGCGGACACGCCGAGAATGTCTGGCGATACGAGCGGGTTGCGGAAGATCGTCTGGTAGCAGGCGCCCGCCGCCGCCAGCGCCGCGCCGACCAGCAGCGAGGCGGCCACCCTCGGAAGCCGGATCGCCAGCAGCACGGTTTCGGCCTGGCCGGCGCGTTCGCCTCCGGCCAGCACCGACAAGGCTTCGACGAGCCCGAGCGGATAGGGCCCGACCAGCAGCGCGGCGACGCTGCCGAGGACCAGCGCGCCCGCGAGCCAGAGCGCCGTTCCGGCTCCCGCTTGCCCGCGCTTGCGGGCGGAATTCAGGGCGCGCGCCCCTTTGTCCATTCGAGGAGCCGGTCGAGGTCCGACCCGCCGAGATCGACATGGTACCAGAGCCTGTAGAAGGCGCGCGTTTCGGCCCGCAGGTCGCCCGGCCACAACTCGGGATAGAAGAGCCCGGCGAGCCATTTCAGGCCCATCATCCGGTTGATGGAGGGCGGGCGGTCGATCCAGCCGAACGGCGCGGTCGGCGAGAGATAGACCCGGCCCCGGCGGACCGCCGTTATTCCCTGCCAGAGCGGTTCGCGCCAGATACGGTCGTAGAAGGTCCTGTCCCAGGTGACGATGGTGTCCGGATCGGCCACGATCACCTGCTCGGGCGAGGCCCGGACCAGCCCGTAGCGGCCGGGCGCATCGGCGACGTTACGACCGCCGGCGAGCTCGATGATCTCCGTGTTGATGGAGCCCTTCAGCCCCGTCTCGAGCCCGTCCGGGCCGCGGGCGAGATAGACGCGTGGCCGCTCCTTCACGGGCACGGCTCCGAGCGCGGCCCGGAGTTCCGCGAAGGTCGCCTCGACGTCCGCCGCAAGCCTCTCTCCGCGGTCCGGGACGCCCAGTGCCTCGCCCAGGAGGCGGAGCGATGCCGCCGTTTCGGAAAAGCGCCCGTTGACCAGGACATAGGGGATGCCGGTCTGGTCCTGGACGCGGTTGGCGAGGTCGATATAGGTGTCCCGCACGGAGCCGAAATCGACGATGAGGTCGGGCCCGAGCGCAATTACCCGTTCGAGGTTCGCGTCTCCGCCGCGCCCGGTGAGCCGCCCGGTCTCGGGAAGGTCGCGCCAGGGTTCGGCGATATAGGGCCTCTCGTAGTCCCGGAGCGCGCGCGGCCATCCGAGCAGTGCGGCGGGCTTGAGCGCATAGACGAGGATCGAGGCGGGCGGCCCGGCTGCAAACACGCGCTCCACCCGGTCCGGGATTTCGACGACCCTCCCGGCGGAGTCGCGGACGCTGCGCGCCTCGCCCGGCATGGCGAGGCCAATCAGCGCAACCGCCAGCAGGGACCGCAAGAGCCGTGTCATGCCGCATTCCTTATGGCAGCAAAGGGCCGCTCGCATCCATCAACCGCCGGCGTTCGGAAAGAAGACCTGCTGGCCGTCCACCCTGTAGGACGCGATGGCCGCCTGTCCTTCCTCGGAGAGCACCCAGTCGACGAACAGCCGGCCGAGGCCGGCTTTCACGTTCGGGTGCCGTTCGGGATTCACCAGCACGATGCCGTACTGGTTGAAGAGCCTCGGATCGCCCTCGACCAGAATCCGCTGGCCGTTCCTGTTGGCGAAGCCCGTCCAGGTGGCGCGGTCGGTCATCGCATAGGCGCCCATGCCGCTGGCGGTGTTGAGCGCCGCGCCCATGCCCGAACCCGTCTCGCGATACCAGCCTCCCGAAGCGGCTCCGACATCGACGCCCGCCTCCTCCCAGAGTTCGAGCTCGACCTTGTGCGTGCCGCTGTCGTCGCCGCGCGAGACGAAGGGCGCTTCCGCCTCCGCTATCAGGGCCAGCGCCGCCACGGCGTCCTCCATGCCTGCCACGCCCGCGGGGTCGGCGGCAGGCCCGACGATGACGAAGTCGTTGTACATGAGATCGGCGCGGCTGATGCCGTGTCCGTCGGAAACGAAGCGTTCCTCGTCGGACCTGGCGTGGACGAGGAGCACATCGCCGTCGCCATTGGCGGCGTTCCGAAGCGCCTGGCCGGTGCCGACCGCGACGACCCGCACCTCGATGCCGGTCCGCTCCCGGAACAGCGGCAGGATGTGGTCGTAGAGGCCGGAGTTCTGGGTCGAGGTGGTGGACTGGACGATGATGAAGCGGTCGGCCGCAGCCGGATGGATCAGGCTCAGGGAGATGAACGCAATGGCGGCGAGGGAAAGGAGAATGCGTCTGGCCATCTCGCGCTTCGATCCGGGCTCAGCCCCTGGGTGCGGAGGGGGCGTCGAGATAGAGGCGGCCCTCGAGCCAGGCGCGGGCGGCTTCGGAGCGCGGCGCATTCAGCACATCCGGCGCGGATCCCGTCTCCACGACCCGCCCCCGATGCAGGAACACCAGATCGTCGCCGAGGCGCCGCGCCTGGCCGGTGTCATGCGTGACGAGCACGATGGCGACGCCGCTTTCATGAGCTTCCCGGACCAGTCGCTCGATGGCGTGGGTCGAACCCGGATCGAGGCTGGCCGTCGGTTCGTCGAGGAACAGCAGGCCCGGCGCGCAGGCGAGCGCGCGCACGACCGCAAGCCGCTGCTGTTCGCCGCCGGAGAGTACGCGCGCCGGCCGGTCCGCCAGACCGCCGAGGCGGGAGCGCTCCATCGCTTCGGCCTCCCGCGCCGCGCGCTCCGGTCCCGAGAGGCCGCGCACGGAAAGCGCGAAGCGGAGGTTGGCGAGCACCGAACGGCGCAGCAGCACCGGGCGCTGGAACACCATCGCCTGCGCGAGGCGGCCGTCCCGGTCGAGCGGGCGTCCCTGCCACAGCACTTCGCCCGCCGTCGGCCGGATCAGGCCGTGCAGAAGGCGCAGCAGCAGGCTCTTGCCGGCGCCGTTGGCCCCCATCACCACCGTCCGCCTGCCGGGGCGGATATCGATATCGATCCCGTCGATCAGCCGCTTGCCGCCGGCATCGAAGCAGAGGCCCCGCGCGCTCAGCAGAGCCGGAGCATCCGCTGTTACCGGGAGCACCGGCGCGGCCACATGGAACGCCGCCTCAGGCATAGGCCATCCGGACCGCCGAGGCCCGGAGCGTCATGACGGCCCCGTTTACCGTCACGGCAATGGCGAGAAGCACGACGCCGAGCGCCAGCGCCAGTTCGAGATTGCCCTTCGAGGTCTCGAGCGCAATCGTCGTGGTCATCACGCGCGTGACATGGTTGATGTTGCCGCCGACGATGATGACGGCGCCCACCTCCGCCACCGCGCGGCCGAAACCGGCGAGCGCTACGGTGAGCAGGCTGTAGCGGGCGTCCCACAGGAGGGCGGCGACCCGGTCGAAGGGGCCGACGCCGAGCGAGTCGAACTGCTCGGCATATTCGCGGTAGCAGTCCTCCACCACCTGCCGGCTCAAGGCCGCCACGATGGGCGTGACGAGGATCGTCTGGGCGATAATCATGGCCGCAGGCGTGTAGAGCAGCTCCAGCGGGCCGAGCGGCCCGGCGGCCGACAGCATCAGATAGGCGATCAGTCCCACCACGACGGGCGGCAGGCCCATCAGCGAATTCAGCACGACGATGACCGCTGTCCGGCCCGGAAAGCGGAAGGCGCCCACCGCCGCGCCGAGCGGCAGGCCGATGAGGCAGGAAATGGCGACGGCGCTCAGCGTGACGCGAAGCGACAGGCCGACGATTTCGATGAGGTCGGAGTCCCAGGCGAGAATCAGGCTGACCGCCTCTCCGAGTATCCTCCAGAAGCTTTCCACCCTGCAATTCCTCCCACGATTCGGAAGAATTGCATAAAAAGAGCATTAAATCGACAAAATCAGCAGGAACTTCCTGGTTTTGCGGCGGCGTCCGTTCGGCCTTTCGCAGGGCGTCGCGCGCCTGTAGGCTTGGGTGCGGGACAGGCGCAAAAACAACAAGATAACGAGAATGCCTGGGTTCGGAGCACAAGACGTCGGGCGCCTGGAGCGCCTGCGCTCGGCCAGCGGGGAGCTGTCGGGCGCCTTCGGCGATCTCGGCACCTTCCTGCCCTATGTCGTGGCCGCGGTGGGCGCGGGCATTCTCGCACCGACTCCGGTTTTCGCCGGCTTCGCGGCCGGATATGTCCTGGTCGCCGCCGTCTATCGCATGCCTGTATCCGTCCAGCCCATGAAGGCTCTCGGGGCGGTCATCATTGCGGGCGGCCTCACCGCGGCCGAAACCGCCTGGGCGGGCGGCATCGTCGGGGCGGTCCTCCTCCTGCTCGCGGCCGTCCCGTCGTTCGAAAAGGCGACCCGCGCGATACCCCAGTCGGTGGTCACGGGCCTTCAGGCGGGGCTCGGCCTGATGCTGGGAACGGTGGCCTTCGGCCTGATGGGCCATGACTGGGTGATGGCCCTGGCTTCGCTGGCCGTGCTCTCGCTCGCCCTCCTTCTGCCGCGAGGGCCGTGGGTTCCGCTTGTCGTCATAGGCGCCGTGCTGCTGGTTCCCCATGCAGGGCCGCCGATGGCTCCGGCGGCGCCGGCCGGCGGCATCGACACCGTCCATGCGGTGCTTTCGGGCGTGCTTGCGCAACTGCCGCTCACCCTGCTCAACGCCGTGGTGGTTGCCGCCGCGGTCGCCCGTTCGCTCTATCCCGACCGGGCCGCACGGGTGAGCGAACGGAGGCTCGCGGCGACGAACGGACTGATGAACCTCCTGCTCGCGCCGCTGGGCGCCATGCCGATGTGCCACGGGGCCGGCGGCATCGCCGCGCACAGAAGGTTCGGCGCGCGCGGCATCGGTGCGCCGCTGATCATGGCGGTTGCCTGCGGCACCGTCGTCGCGATGGGGCCGGAGATCGTCGGGTTGCTCATGTCGATACCGCCGGCAGTCGTCGGCGCGCTCCTGATCTATGCGGCGGCCGACCTGATCCTGAGCCCGCGGCTGCTCGACGCCCGCCCGGATTGCCGGCCCGTCATCGCCGCGGCCGCGCTCGCGACGGTGTTCCTGGGCGCGCTGGCGGGCCTGATCGCGGGCCTGGCCGCAGAAGGAATGCGTGTCTATATCCGGCGCAGGCAGCGGCCCGGTTCCACGCATAGCGGCGGATAGCTCGCGGGAGCGCTGCGGCTCAGGCACCGCCCACGCCCTCCGGGGCAATGGCGACGGTCTTGATGACGGCATGGCAGGACATGCCCTCCGCCAGCCCCAGGGCTTCCGTTGACCGGCGGGTCGAACGGGAGAGGATCGTGCCGGCCGCCGTGCGCACGGAGACGATGGCGCCCGGCCCCTCGCCCGCCCGGACCGATTCGACCGTGCCCGGCAGGATGTTCAGCGCCGACAGTCCTTCCGGCTCCTTTCGCGACAACAGCACCTCATGCGCCGCGATCCGGACCCGGATCCGGCTGCCGGGCGCATGCGGCACTCTCGGCAGGAACAGGCGCACGCCGCCCGCCTCGATCTCCGACAGTCCGTCGGCGTGGTGGCGCACGACGGCCGCTTCGAGCACCGCGCCCGCACCGCGCGCGCCGAGCGGCGTGACCGTCGGGTCGCCCAGCACCTCGACCGCCGGCCCCTGGCGCAGCACGCGCCCGTCCCGGAGCGCGATTACCGTGGTTGCAAGCCGTGCCACCTCCGCCGCCGAATGGCTGACATAGAGGACCGGCACCGACACCTCGTCGCGCAAGCGCTCGAAATAGGGCAGGATTTCGGCCTTGCGCGCTTCGTCAAGCGAGGCCAGCGGCTCGTCGGCGAGAATGAGCCGGGGGCTCGCGAGCAGGGCGCGCCCGATGGCGACCCGCTGCTTTTCCCCGCTCGACAGCGCTCCGGGGCGGCGGCCCAGCAGGTGCCCGATACCGAGCATGTCGACGATGCGCCCCATGTCCTCGGCCGGGCCGCCCTTCGCCGCGAACCAGCGCCCGTAGAGCAGGTTCTGGCGCACGGTGAGATGCGGAAAGAGCCGCCCTTCCTGGAAGATGTAGCCGAGCCGGCGGCGGTGGGGCGCCAGCCATGCGCCGCGCTCCGTGTCGAACAGCACCCAGCCGTCCGCGACCGCGCGCCCGGCTTTCGGCCTCAGCAGCCCTGCGACGGCGTTGACGGTCGTCGTCTTGCCGGAGCCGGAGCGGCCGAACAGCACGGTCACGCCCGGCGGCGCCTCGAAGGAAATGTCGAGCTCGAAGCCGGGGAAGGCGTGGCGGATGGCGACGGAGAGCGTCATGCGCCGGCCACCCGTCTCGCCACGCGCCGCGCGACGAGCTCGGAGAGCAGCAGCGCGGCCATGGAGACCACGATGGCGATGACCACAAGGCGGAGCGCGGACGCCTCGCCGCCCGGCACCTGGAGGAAGGTGTAGATCGCCGTCGGCAGGGTCTGCGTCTGGCCGGGAATGTTCGAGACGAAGGTGATCGTCGCGCCGAACTCGCCCATCGCCTTGGCGAAGGCGAGGATCGTGCCCGCGACGATGCCCGGCAGCACCAGCGGCAGGGTCACCGTCGTGAAGACCCAAGGGCCCGAGGCGCCGAGCGTCGCGCCCGCCTGTTCGAGTTTGGGGTCCACCGCCTCTATGGAAAGGCGGATGGCGCGGACCATGAGCGGGAACGCCATGACCGCCGCCGCCAGCGCCGCGCCCGTCCAGCGGAAGGCGAAGACGATGCCGACGTCTTCCAGGAGGCTGCCGAGCGGGCCGCGCGTCCCGAACGCCAGCAGCAGCAGGTAGCCCGTCGCCACCGGAGGCAGGATGAGCGGCAGATGCACCAGCCCGTTCAGGAGTTGCCGGCCCGGGAACCGCCAGCGCGCGAGCGCATAGGCGGCCAGCACGCCGGGCGGCAGGCTCGCGAGCGTTGCCCAGAAGGCGACGCGCAGGGACAGTGCGACCGCCTGCCACTCCTCGGGGCTCAACCAGTCCATGGGGCAATTCTACTCGAAGGCGACGGCAAAGCCTTGCCGCTCGAATGCCGCCCGCGCGGCCGGGCCGCGAAGCCAGGCCAGGAAGCGCCGGTTGAGCGGATTGCGGCTCGCGGCCACGGCGGCGGCGGGATAGACGATGGGCGGGTGCGTGTCCGCCGGGAAGGCGCCGGCGACGGTCACATTGTCGTCGGCCGCGGCGTCGGTGGCATAGACGATCCCGAACGGCGCCTCGCCGGAAGCGACCAGCGCCAGCGCCGCGCGCACATTGTCCGCCTGCGCCACCTTCGGCGCGGCGGCCTCCCAGACGCCCAGCGACTCCAGCGCCGCCTTGCCGTAGATCCCGGCGGGCACCGCGTCCACGAGCGTCATGGCGAGGCGGCCCTCGCCAAGCATGGCGGCGATATCCATGCCCGGCGCGATCTCCACCGGCGGCGCGTCCCGGCCGTGGGCGACCAGCACGAGGGCGTTGCCCAGCAGGTCGAAGCGGCTTGCCGGGTCGATGAGGCCTTCCCGCTCCAGCGCGTCCATCCAGCCGGGATTGGCGGAAATGAAGACGTCCGCCGGCGCGCCGTACCGGATCTGGCGGGCGAGCGCGGAGGAGCCGGCAAGCGAGACCGTGACGGCATGGCCGGTCTCCCGCTCGAACCCGGCGGCGACCTCGTCCATCGCGTTCTTCAGGCTGGCCGCGGCGAACACCGTCAGCCCGTCCGCGCCGAAGCCGGGCGCGGTGAGGCCCAGGACGAACGCAAAGCCGGCGGCGAGCCCGGACAGGCGGCGGCGGATGGACGGAATCGGCAAGGGCGGCGCTCCCCGGCGGTCGGCGCGTTCGCGCGGTCCGGCCAATTGGCCCGTTTCCGCCGGCCCGGCAAGGCCCCGACGGTCGGCGGGACTCCCCGCGCCGTGTCATGGAATGTCATGTTTTGTCATGGTCCGGGGCGGAACCGGCGTTCTCCGGGCCGGTCCTCCGCTTCTTCCCCTTCTTCTTTTTCTGCTTCTTCCCCCTCGCCGCCGGTCCGCTCCAATCGTCGTCTTCGTCGCCGCCCCGCTCTTCCCGTTCGAGGCGGCTCTGCCTGCGCTCCTCGACTTCCTCCGGGGCCCAGGGGTCGTAGATGTCGTCGTAGCCGTTGCGGCGCTGGTAGAGCCAGTCATGTTCGGCGCCGTCGGCCCGGTCGTCGTCGGTGCTGTCCTCGTGGCCGGGCGTGTCGGCAGCGGCCCAGGGGCAGTATTCGTAGGTTTCCTCGGGCGGGTCGTCGGCCGGCGGCAGGTCGTTTGCCGGCGCGGGCGGGGGGCCGAAGCCGAAGGGCAGGCGGGTGCGCTCCTCGACGGCCGCGGCGAGCCTGCGGGCGGCCTCCTCATGCGCGGCCCCGTCGAAGCCCTCCTGCGCCTCCATCTCCTCGCGCCGCTCGCAGTGGCGGGCGAGCGCTCGTTCGGCCCGGTCCCGCCCCCGGCGCACGGCGTCTGCGAGCGGTCCGGGCTCGGTGCCGGTCTCCTGCGCCTCGCCCGCTTCGATCTCGCCGAACTCGTCCTCGTGCGGCAGCGGCCAGAGGCGGGCCCGGTTCGCGCCGGCCGGACTGACAAGCCCGGCGATCTCGGCCTGGAAGCGCAGCACCCGCAGCATCATGTAGGCCGAGCCGCTGGCGACGGCGGCGTCCCAGGCCTGCTCCGAGCGGGCGAGCAGGATGCGGGCCTCGTTGCGTTCGGTGCGCCGCCACGACAGGCGGATGCGGCGCACGCGCTCGACGATCCAGGGCCGCTCCAGCAGGGCGCATCCGGTCTGGCGGGCGGAGCGCTCCGAATATCCGGCCTGCCTTGCGGCGTGTGCGGCATTGCCGGAGGCGGTGTAGTGGCGGCAGAAGGCTTCCTGGCGGGTGGAAAGCGCGACGGCGGGCTCGATGACGGGCATGGGGTGCGGGTCCTTTCGTTCCGCTGGCGTTCGACAGGCAGGCCCGGCAGCGGTACGGGACCGCGCCGGGCCGGGAGGGCGGCGTTGACGGGCAGCGCCGCCCCGTCGGGGAGCGACCCTGTTTCGCGCGTATCGCGTGCGGGCGCGGGCGGGTGTCGGCGCCGGCGCGGTTCGCGCGCCTGATTGCGCGGGCGCGAGGCAGGCGCAGGACGCACTTCGCCTGTCGGCTGAATCGGGGTCGTTCCGCGCCGGGCCGGCGCGGGCGGGAAGCGGCTCCGGATGCCTCCTCCCTCGCACCCATCATACCACAATTTCTGAAAATACAATCCCCTTAAGAGAATTATTGCTTAATTTTTATGAACGATCGACTTGCTTGTCCGGACAGACGCTGCGTTGCTACAGTCGAATGCCGGGCAAATTGCCGGCGGCGCACTGCCCCGGATGCCGTGAACCTCGGGACCCGCCATATGACCGCCAGCTATCGCCTCGGCATCGACATCGGCGGGACTTTTTCCGACTTCGCGCTGGTCAGTGATGCCGGCGGCGCCATCCGGGTCGGGAAGGTCCTGACCTCCGCGCACGCGCCCGAAGAGTCGGTCATGCGCGGTGTCGCCGACCTCTCCGGCGCGCTTCCCGGACTGCTGGGCCGGACTTCCGAGGTAATCCACGCGACGACCCTCGTTACCAACACCATCCTCGAGCGCAAGGGGGCGAAGACCGGACTGCTCACGACCGAGGGCTTCCGCGACATCCTCGAGCTGGCCCGCGAGGTCCGTTACGACATCTACGACATGTTCATCCGTCTGCCCGAGCCGCTGGTCCCCCGCCGGCTGCGGCTCGGCGTCCCGGAGCGGGTGCTCGCGGACGGCACCGTGCTCGTTCCCCTGGACGAAGCGGCCGTCCGCCGGGCGGCGGCCGTCTTCCGCGAGGAGGGCGTCGGCGCCGTTGCGGTCTCGTTCCTCCATTCCTATCGCAACGGAGCCCATGAGCGCCGCGCGGCGGAAATCCTCCGCGAGGAGCTTCCGGCCGTCACCCTGTCGCTGTCGCACGAGGTGCATCCCGAGCCCAAGGAGTATGAGCGCACCTCAACCACCGTGCTCGACGCCTACGTCAAGGCGGTGGCGGAGGGCTATCTGGAGCGGCTGGCGGAAGGCCTTGCCACGCGCGGCTATCGGGAACGGCTCTTCGTCATGCTGTCGAACGGCGGTACTGCGACGGTCGAGGCGGCGAAGCGGGTGCCGGTCCAGATCGTCGAGTCGGGACCGGCCGCCGGGGTCGAGGCGGCGGCGTATTTCGGGCGCCTCGCAGGGATCGACAGCCTGCTGTCGTTCGATATGGGGGGAACGACGGCGAAGCTCTGCATCATCGAGAACGGCCGGGCCGCCCGGACCCGCAGCTACGAGGTGGACCGCCAGCACCGGTTCAAGTCGGGGAGCGGCCTCCCCGCCGCGGTGCCGGTCTACGACCTGCTGGAGATCGGAGCGGGAGGCGGCAGCATCGCAAGGGTGGACGATCTCGGCCTGATCCGGGTCGGCCCCGACAGCGCCGGTTCGGCACCCGGACCCGCATGCTACGGCCTGGGCGGCGCGGCGCCGACGGTGACGGATGCGGACCTCGCGCTCGGCTACCTCAACCCCGATTATTTCCTCGGCGGACGCATGGCCCTCGACCGGGCGGCGGCGGAGCGGGCCGTGGGCAGGCATCTCGCGGAGGCGACCGGACTCACGACTCTGGAAGCGGCGGCGGGCGTCCACGAGATCGTCAACGAGAACATGGCGGCGGCCGCTCGAATTTATGTCGCCGAGAAGGGCAAGGCGCCGTCCGAACTCTCGATGGTCGCGTTCGGCGGAGCCGGGCCCGTCCACGCGGCCGGGCTCGCCCGCAAGCTCGGCTGCCCGCGCCTTGTCGTCCCGCCCCATTCGGGCGTCATGTCGTCGCTCGGCCTGCTCGCCGCCCCGGTCGCGTTCGAACGGAGCCGGGCCGTGAGGCGGATCCTGACGGTGGTGGACCTCGCCGCGGTCGAAGCCAGGTTCCGCGCGCTCGAAGCCGAGGCCCGAGGCCTCATGCCGGACGGCGCCGCCCCCATCGTGCGCCGCAGCGTCGATCTGCGCTATTCGGGCCAGGACTACCCGCTCGAGATCGAAGTTTCGGGACCGTGCGACACCTCCTCGACGAAGGGTGACTGGGAGGCACGCTTCGAGGCGCTCTACCGTTCACATTATGGAAAGGTGGACGATGACAACCCCGTCGAACTTGCAAGCATCCGGGTGCATGTGAGCCAGCCCCCGCCCGCGCTTGAGCTCGCCCCGCCGCCGGCGAAGGCGGACGCCCCGCCCAAGGCATGGCGCGACATCCATGTCCCGGCGGGGGCCGGCATGGAGCGGGCGCCGGTGTATGAGCGGGCGGAACTGCGCATCGGACAGGAGGTCGCCGGGCCCGCGGTCATCGAAGAGCCGGAATCGACGACCGTCATCGGCCCCGGCGACCGGCTGCGCGTGGACCCGCTCGGGTGCCTGGTGGTGGACCTCGTCATCCGCCGGCCTGCCGCCTCCGACGACGATGCCGACGAGACGCCTTACCCGGCGGCGTTCGGGCGGAGATAGCCGATGCAGCTCGACCCCGTCACCATCCAGATCCTCTGGAACCGCCTCATCACCATCGTGGACGAGGCGGCTACCGGGCTCATGCGCACCGCCTATACCCCCTCCGTGAAGGAATATCACGACTTCTGCTGCGCGCTGTTCGACGCCGACGCGCGGATGCTGTCCCACTCGACGGTCACGACGGCGGGGTTCCTCGGCATCGTCCCGGAGGTGCTGCGCAACTTCATCGCGAAATACCCTCCTGAAACGCTCAGGCCGGGCGACGCCATCATCACCAACGATCCCTGGATCGCGAGCGGCCACCTCATCGACATCTCGATCGCGGCCCCGATCTTTCACCGCGGCCGGATCGTCGGCTACACGCTGTGCATCGTCCACCATCTCGACATGGGGGGACGGATGTCGACGCTCGAATCGAAGGACATGTACGAGGAGGGGCTGAAGATCCCGATCCTCAAGCTCTTCGACGAGGGGCGGCTGAACGAGACGGTGTTCGACTTCATGCGGGCCAATATCCGGGTGCCGGACAAGGTGCTGGGCGATGTCCGCGCGCAGCTCGTCGCCAACAATGTCTGCTCGCGGGGGCTGAAGGGGCTGCTGGAGGAGTATCGGCTGGACGGGCTCGAGGCGCTGGGGGCCGAGGTCATCGATCGGACCGAATCCAGCCTCCGGCGCAGGATTGCGGCGTTGCCCGACGGGTCTTACCGCAATGTGGCGGTGCTTCCGAAGGTCCCGGGCTGCGACGACGAGGTCGTGGTGAAGGTCAATGTCACGGTGGCGGGCGACGGGGTCACCGTCGATTACTCGGGCTCGTCGGGCGAGGTCGGGGCGGCGATCAACTGCTCCTACAACATGACGCGCTCCTACACCGCCTACCCCGTCAAGCTCGCGCTCGACCCCCATGTGCCGAACAATGAGGGCGGGCTCAGGCCCATCGAGGTGATCGCGCCGGAGGGCACCATCGTCAATTCGCGCCCGCCGGCCGCCACCTGGGGCCGGACGATGATCTCGCACCTCTTCCCCGAGATCGTCTTCGCCACGATGGAGGGGATCATGCCGGAGTCCATACTCGCCTCGAACGGCGGCTCTCCGGCCAACGAGGTCTATCTTCACGGCCGACACGCGGACGGCCGGTCGTTCCTTGCCATCGCGCAGCACAGCGGCGGTTTCGGCGCGAGCGCCCGCCATGACGGCTATGCCTGCCTCTGCTTCCCCAACAACACGCGCAACATTCCCGTCGAGGTGACCGAGAACGAGGCGCGGATGTACTATGTCCGCAAGGAGCTTCTCGCCGATTCGGGAGGGCCGGGCCGCAACCGGGGCGGGCTCGGCCAGGAGATCGAGTTCGCCATCCTCGACGGCGGCAACGAGCGCGCCCGGGACGTCGAGAGCTCGGTGCGCCTCAGCGGCCGCACCGAAGACGGCTCCTTTCCGGTGTTCGGCCGGCTCGGCGGCCGGAACGGGCGCGGGAGCGGCCTCTGGCACAATGGCGGGGCGGTGGACCACGGGGTTTACCGGCGCCTCGCCCCCGGCGACCGCATGCGCTTCGTGCTGAGCGGCGGGGGCGGCTACGGCGACCCGTTCGAGCGCGAGCCCGGGCGCGTGCTCGCCGATGTCGAGCAGGGCTATGTGTCGATCGAAAGCGCCGGGGAAGACTACGGCGTCGTCATCGACGGGGCGACGATGACCGTCGATGCCGGCGCAACCCGCCGCCTCCGCGCCCGGGTGCGGAGGCAGGGGTAGGAATCGCGCTTCAGCCCACCTGGTTCCGCGGCACCTCGCGGAAGGGGCGGTCGGTGTCGTGGCGGACCTCCTTGGGCATGGAGAGGATGCGCTCGGAGATGATGTTGCGCTGGATCTCGTCCGTGCCGCCGGCAATGGAGATGGCCGGCGTCGAGACCAGGATTTCCGCGACCACACCGCCCGTGCCGTCGTCTTCGCCCGTCAGCATGGCGTCGGGGCCGGCGATCATGGTGTGGGCCTTCGCGCAGGCCCGCGCGACGATGCTGGCGGCAAGCTTGCCGATCGAGCCTTCCGGCCCCTGCGGCCGGCCCATCTGCTGCGCCTCGCGGGCGCGCCGCGCGGTCCATTCCGCCGTCCGGGCGAGCGTCAGCGCCTTCGCGATCTCCTGGCGCACCGCCCGGTCGTCCCAGCGCCCCGCCGCCTTCGCGCGCTCGATCAGCAGGTCGGCGCGCCCGGTGCGCTGCGGGTACCACACATAGGGCGCCATGACGGTCGCGACCTCGGCGCGCTCCTCCTCGTAAATGCGCCCCGGCCGGTCGCTGCCGGTGGCGTAGCGGCGCACGCCGTCCGCGCCGCGCCGCTCGTGCATCAGCGTGGTCGTGGCAACCTTCCAGCCCTCGCCGAGCCCGCCGATTTGATATTCCGGCTCCACCACGGCGTCGGTGAAGAAGACCTGGTTGAAGGAGGCGTGGCCGTTCATCTGCCTGAGCTGGTGGACCTCGACGCCCGGCTGGCGCATGTCGAGCAGGAAGTAGCTGAGGCCCTGGTGCTTGACGGCGTCCCAGTCGGTCCGCGCCAGCAGCAGGCCGAAATCGGCGTGGTGGGCGCTGGTGTTCCAGACCTTCTGGCCGTTGATGACCCACTTCCCCTCGCGGAAATCGGCGCGCGTCACGGCCCCGGCGAGGTCCGAGCCGCTGCCTGGCTCGCTGAAGAGCTGGCACCAGGTCTCCTCGCCGGTGAGGATGCCGCGCAGGAAACGCTGCTTGTGCAGGTCCGTGCCGTGCTCGAGGATCGTGGCGGCGGCGAGCGTGCGGATGCCCATCTTGGCGACGCCGACCGCGCCCAGCTTGTCGAACTCCTCCTCGACGACCGGCGTCATGCCGACCGGCAGGCCGCGCCCGTGCCATTCCTCCGGCCAGTGCGGCACGCCCCAGCCGGAATCGATGAGAATGTTGCGCCATTCGACGAGACCCCGTTCCGGGTCCCAGTTTGCCGTCAGCCACTCGCGAACCTCGGCGCGGATTTCGTCTTCGGTGAAGTCGGTCATGTCAGGCGTCCCAGTGCTTCAGCATGCGTTCGCGGTGGTCGGCGGCGGTGCCGAGAAAGGCCTCGCTCGCCTTGGCGCGCTTGAACCAGAGCTGCGTGTCGTTGTCGTGGGTGAAGCCGATACCGCCATGCATCTGCACGGCGTGGATGGCGGTCTGCATGTAGGTGTCGGACGCCGTCGCCTTGGCAAGCGAGGCGAGCGCGGAGAGCGGCTGGTCGACCTCTTCGTCGCCGCCGTCGGCCGCGGCGGCGGCGTAGTAGGCGGCGGCCTTGGCCAGCTCGACCTCCAGCAGCATGTCCGCCGCCTTGTGCTTGGTGACCTGGAAGGAGGCGATGGAACGCCCGAACTGCATCCGCATCGAGACATATTCGAGTGCGTCCTCGCGCAGCCGCTCCGCGCCGCCGACCATCTCGCCCGCCAGACAGACCGCGGCGATGTCCAGCGTCCGCGCCCAGGCGGGCCCGCCGGCCTCCGGCCCTCCGAGCAGGTCGGCCTCCGCACCGTCGAAGTCGATCTGCGCGAGCCGGCGCGTCGGGTCCATGGACTGCAGCGGCCGGCGCGTGAGCCCGTCGCTGTCCGCCGGCAGGCTGAACAGGCCGAGCCCGCCGCCGGGCAGCCGCGCCGCCGCGACCACGAGGTCCGCCGCCATGCCGTCCAGCACGTAACTCTTGCGCCCCGTCAGCCGCCAGGAGCCGTTGTCGGCGCGCGCGGTCGTCGTGAAGGCGTCGGCGTTCCACCCGGTTCCGGGTTCGGCAGCGGCGAGCGCCGCGATCGCTCTGCCGCCCGCGATGCCGGGCAGGAGGGCCTGCTTCTGGGCGTCGGTTCCTGCCTCGGCGATGGCGGTCGCCGCCATGACGGTCGAGCCGAAAAAGGGCGAGGGCAGGAGCGCGCGGCCCGCCTCCTCGGCGGCGATGGCGAGTTCGGAAATGCCGAAGCCGGCCCCGCCATAGACTTCCGGAATGTGGATCGCGGTGACGCCCAGCTCCTCCGCCATCACCCGCCACACCTCTGCATCGTAGCCGGACTCGGTCTCCATGACCCGGCGCACCTCGGTCGTCGGCGAGCGGTCCTGGAGGAAGCGGCGGAGCATGTTGCGGAACTCGGTCTGCTCCTCGGAAAAGCTGAATTTCATTTGGGTTCGGTCCTCGTTTCTGCGGCGGCGCCGGAGACGGCCGCGACCAGCGCTTCGGCCCCCTCCCAGTCATAGGTGCGGAAGGCGTGCCCGCGCGTGACGAACGGCGCGCCGGCATAGAACATCTCATATTGCGTCTGCCGGCCCGCAAATTCGGAGCCGAGTGCGTCCCAGGCGAGCTTCATCAGCCGCACGCGCTCGACCGGCGGCGCGCCGTCGGCCGACTGCTGGACGCTTTGCAGGATGCCGGCAAGCTCGGGATCGGCGAGGTCGCGCTCGGAGGAGGGCAGCATGATGAGCGCGCCGCCGGCGAGGCCGCGCACCCGCTCCACCATGCGCGGATAGAGCGCCTGGCAATAGGCCTGGGCGGCATAGACGGAATGGGCGTCCGGCACGAAATATCTGCCGCGCTGCCTGCCCTTCGCCTCCATGCCGTAAAGCATCGTCTCGACCGCCGTTGCCTGTGCCGCCAGCATTCCGAGCGTTTCGGCGACCGGCGGCATCTTCGCCGTGCCGATGGTCTCGCAGATGCGGCGCGCGAGGCCGACAAGGAACCTGAACTTCACCGCGAGGCGGATCTGCGCTTGGTAGTTCTGGTAGATGTGACCGGGCGTGGCGTGGAACTGGCGCGCGCACATGGCGGGGCTGCGATGGACGAAGACCCGCTCCCACGGGACCTTCACGTCGTCGAACCACACCAGCCCGTCATTCTCGTCGAAGCGCGATGCAAGCGGGTCGTCGAAGCTCGAGAGCGCGCGGCCTTCGTAGGACTTGCGCGCGAGCAGCCGGAGGCCCTTCGCGGCCATCGGGACCGCGAAGCTGACGGCGTAGTCCTCCTCGTCCGGCTTCAGCGGCTGCAGATGCGCGACGAACAGCTCGTTGGCTAGGATAGCGGCGGTGCCGAGCATCTTGCCGCCGCGCACGGTCACCCCTTCCCCGTCCTCGTCCACGATACGGAGCATCGGGCTGTTGTCCCCCTGCTCGCCCGTGCTCTTCGACCGGTCGAGCTGCGGGTTGACGATGACATAGGTGAGGTAGAGGTCACTGTCGCGCGCATGGACGAAATAGTCATGGAAGGCCCGCGCGCGCTCCGGGTCGTGCGCCTCGAACACCTCCAGCCCCATGATCTGCCCGGTGACCGCGGACGCCAGATGGTCGGGCGCCCGGCCCATGAAGCCCGCATGGCATTCCGCCCAGGCGGTGAGGGCGCGGCGGCGCTGGACGAGCTCCTCCAGCGACGTCGGCATCTGCCAGGCGCGGTTGACCTGCCGTCTGGCCGTCGGCGAGGCGAAGGTCATCGCCTCCAGATTGGCGGGGTCGGCCTGGTAGCCGTAAAGCCCGGCGGCGGAGCGCACGGCGTTGCGGAAGGCGGGGTGCACGGACGGGTTCTCGATGCGGGCGCCGTCCAGCCAGACGGCGCGCCCGTCGTCCAGGCTCGCCAGATGCTCGGCGGCGTTCTTGGCCGCGCCCCCCATGGCCCGTTCGCCTCCCGGCCCCTCCGCCTACTTCATCGTGGAGTAGTCGGTCGGGTCCATGACCACGCTTTCGATGGAGGCGACCAGGGAGCCGTCGCGCTCGCTCTCGGCCCTCGCCGCCTGCCACTCGGGATCGTCCCTGAAGGACGCCCAGGCGCGCTCCATCTGCGCGGCGTCCTCGAAGGTGCAGATATAGATAAGCTGGTTCGGGTCCGCCCGGTTGATCCAGAAGCCGGCGACGCCGATGCCGTGTTTGGCGAAGAGGCTGCATGTGTGGTCCCGGAAGCGGGCATTGAGCGCATCGATCTTGCCGGGCGCAGCGTTGTAGGTGCGCAGTTCGTAGAGCATGGGGTCGCGTTTCCTCAGCTTCGGTCGTCGGGTCGGGCAGGCGGTTACTCTTCAGGCTCAAGGCGCAGGGAGGCAGAGTTCATGCAATAGCGGAGCCCCGTCGGCGGCGGCCCGTCCGGAAAGACGTGGCCCAGATGCGCATCGCACCCGGCGCAGAGCACCTCAGTGCGGGTCATGAACCAGCTTCGGTCCACCTTCTCCGCGACGGCTTCGGCCGAGACGGGCCGGGTGAAGGACGGCCAGCCGGTGCCGCTGTCGAATTTGGTCCCGCTTTCGAACAGCGGCGCATCGCAGCATATGCAGCGATAGATGCCGGGCGTCTTGGTGGCGTGGTACTCGTTGGCGAAGGGGCGTTCTGTGCCGTGCCGGCGCGTCACCCGGTATTGCTCGGGCGTGAGCCGGCGACGCCATTCGGCGTCGCTGAGTTCGGTTCGGGGAGGCGCTCTGTCGAGGATATCGGTCATGGGGTCCACCGGCGGCCGCATCGAAGATGCCGGCCTGTCGAGATTGCTGCCGTTCGTCTTCATGCCCGCAACCGGTTGCGGGCGGAAAAACGGTATGCCCAAGCCGCGCCCCGCGCAAGTCCGGTCGGGATACGGCCGGGTGGGCGGGAAGCCTTTCTTGCGCCGCCGCATTCGGGAAGAATACGCATGCCGTCTTGCCGATCCGCGGAATCCGGAGCCGAAAATCCATGGGCATCCCCACCACGCATGCCGGCAGCCTGCCGCGTCCGCTGGAACTCACCGGCCTCTATGCGCGCCGCGCCCAGGGCGGCCATGTGGACGCCGACGCCCTGGCGGCCGCGGGCCGCGAGGCGACCGACGCCATTGTCGCCCGGCAGATCGAGGCGGGCGTCACGGTCGGCAACAATGGCGAGCAGCAGCGCGAGGGGTTCTTCCTCTATGTCCAGCACCGCATGAGCGGCTTCGGCGGAAGCTGGAAGCGGCCCGGACGCCGGGACGTGTTCCGCTATCCGGGGCTGGTGCGCGAATACGAGACCTTCCTGCGCGTGCGCGCCGAAGCGGTCTCCAACATGGAGCCGCCGATGAACCTTGGCGCCGTCCGCTATGTGGACCGGGGGCCGCTCGAAGACGAGTGCGAGACCTTTCGCCTGGCTCTGGAAAGGGCGGGAGGCGGCTTCGGGCAGCCCTTCATGACGGCAGCCTCGCCGGGCATCGTGGTTTCGGCCATGAAGAGCGGGCACTATGCTGAGTCCAAAGCCTATCTGGCCGATGTCGCGGAAGCGCTGCGGGTTGAATACGAGGCGATTGTCGAAAATGGATGGCTGTTGCAGATCGATGCGCCCGATCTCGCCATGGAGCGCCACTTCCTGTTCGCCGACGAACCGCTTGCCACCTTCCAGGAGTGGGTGGAACTCGTGGTCGAGACGCTGAACGGAGCGCTGGCGAACGTGCCGCGCGAGAGGGTTCGGCTGCATGTCTGCTGGGGGAACTATGAGGGGCCGCACGACATGGATGTCGAGCTCCGCGACGTGTTGCCGATCCTGCTGCAGGCCGATGTGGGCGGGCTGGTGCTGCCTTTTGCCAATCCCCGCCACCAGCACGAGGTCGAGGAGCTGCGCCGCACGCCGCTCGCCCCGGACCAGTATCTGGTTGCAGGCGTGATCGACACCACGACCAACTATGTCGAGCATCCCGAAACGGTCGCCGAGCGGCTGGAGCGCGCGGCCCGCGCGGTGGGCGACCCGGCGCGCATCCAGGCGGGGACCGACTGCGGCTTCGACACCTCCGCCGGCATGGGGCGGGTGCCGGAAGACGTGGTCTGGGCCAAGCTCCGCAGCATGGCCGAAGGCGCCCGCATCGCAAGCGAGCGGCTGGGAATCGGATAGGGCTTCAGACCCCGTTTGCCGCTACGCGCTCTATGGCCGCCTGCGTGCCGCCGGGCGTGTGGGGAACGCCGTCTATCGCGAGATTGGCCTCGATAGCGCCGAGAAGGCCGAGGACCATCGTCTCGTTCAGGTCCCCCAGATGGCCGATGCGGACAATCTTGCCGGCGAGGTCTAGCAGGCCGTGGCTGACGGCGACGTTGAAGCGGTCGCGCAGGCTGTCGCGGAAGGCGTTCGGGTCATGGCCTTCCGGCCAGCGCACCGCAGTCACCGTGTCGGAGCGTTCTTCCCGGCGGCGCGCATTCAGTTCGAGCCCCCATTCCTCGACGGCGAGCCGCACAAGGTCCGCCATCCGGCGGTGGCGGGCGAACACATTGTCGAGCCCCTCCTCGAAAAGTATGTCGAGCGAGACGCGCATGCCGGAGAAGATCTGCGTCGGCGCCGTGCCGGGGAATTTCGGCAACTCGCCGCCAAGGTCCAGCATGCGCTGCCAGCTCCAGTAGCGGCGCGGCGAGCCGCCGTCCCTGGCGACGGTCAGCGCCCGATCGTTCAGGCCGACGATGCCGAGGCCGGTCGGCAGCATCAGCCCCTTCTGCGAGCCGCCGACGGTGACATCGACGCGCCACTCGTCCATGCGGTAGTCCATGGAGGCGAGCGAGGAGATGGTATCGACCATCAGGAGCGCGTCGTGGCCGGCCGCGTCCATGGCGCGACGGACCGCAGCCACATCGCTCAGCACGCCCGTCGAGGTTTCGCTGTGGACGATTCCGACCGCCTTGATCCGCCGGCCCGTGTCCTTCCGCAGCACGTCCTCGACCGCGTCCGGATCGGCGGCGCTGCGCCAGTCGCCCGGAAGCGTGATGACCTCGACCCCGAAGAGGCCGGCCATTTCCGCCCACCATGTCGAAAACGCGCCCGTCTCCGGGATAACGATGGTATCGCCCGCGCGGAACAGGTTGACGATGGTGCTCTCCCAGGCGCCGTGGCCGGAGGAGGCCCAGCACAGGATGGTGCCATCCGTCTTGAACACCCGCTTCAGGTCGCGGTAGCAGCCGGCCGCCAGCGCCTCGAAGGCCGGGCTGTTGAAATCCTCGGTCGGGCGGTCCATCGCCCGGAGGATCGGCTCCGGGATGTTGGTCGGCCCCGGCAGGGCCATGAAAGGGCGCCCGGCGGCGCGCGGCATGTTCATGAGTGCGTGCGGTCCCAGATCTCGTCTATGGCCGCCAGCTCGTCCGCGGTCATCACCCAGTCGCAGGCGACGGCATTGGTCCGGATCTGCTCGGGCGACATGGCGCCGGCAATGACGCTGGAGACCTGCGGGCGCGCCGCCAGCCACGACATGGCGAGGTCGAGCATGGTCCGGCCGCGTTCGCGGGCGAAGGCGGTGAGCTCCCGCACCATGGCGAGATTGGCGTCCGTCCAGTAGCGTTCGATGAAGCGGCTCGAATCCGCCATGCGCGTTCCGGCGAGCGGCTTGTCGCCGTGTTTGCCGGTAAGCAGGCCGCTCGCCAGCGGGAAGAAGGGCAGCAGCCCGAGATCGTATTTCTCCATCATCGCCAGCCGGTCGTCTTCCAGGCCGCGCATGGCGAGGCTGTATTCGTCCTGCGCGGAGACGAAGGCGTTGAGGCCGTGCATCTCGGCGGTGAGTTCCGCCTCGACCGTCTGCCAGGCGGTGAAATTGGAATGGCCGATATAGCGCACCTTGCCCTGGCGGATGAGGTCGTCGAGCGCGCGCAGCGTCTCCTCGACGGGGGTCAGCGGGTCGGGCTGGTGGAGCTGGTAGAGGTCGATCCAGTCCGTGCCGAGCCGCCGGAGGCTCGCCTCGACCGCGTGCATGATGTAAAAGCGCGCCGCGCCGATGCCGTAGGGCCCGTCCGCCATGCGCATCCCGAATTTGCTGGCGAGCACGATGTCCTTGCGGCGCGGTCCCAGCGACTTGCCGAGAAATTCTTCGGACTTGCCCCGCCCGCCATAGATGTCGGCGGTGTCGAACAGCGTGATGCCCGCGTCGAGCGCGGCATGGACCACGGCGTCGGTGCCGGCCTGGTCGAGCCGCTGGCCGAAATTGTTGCAACCCACGCCGACGAGCGAGACCTGCAGGCCGGAGCGGCCCAGATTGCGAAACTGCATGATGTTGATATCCCGTGTGAAGGTAGCGGCAGTATAAGCCGCCCGCCGTCATTCGTAGCCCGGCTGGTGTATCTCGATGATCGTGCCTTCGGGGTCCTGGAAGAAAATCTGGTACCAGCCGCCCATGGCCCAGGCGCCGTAGTCCGAGAAGGGAATGCCGAGGTCGGTCAGGCGCTGCTTGACCGCCTCGATATCGTCCGTGCGGAAGGCGATATGCCCGCGCTCGAGCGGGTTGACGGCGTGGCCCATGCGGTGCCCGACGCCTAGGTCCTGCGTGGCGAGGTGGAACTCGGTGCGCCCGTCGGTCAGGAACGACACGCCGCCCGAATAGCCCTGGTTCAGGTTCCGGTTGCCTTCGCGCCCCTCCATGGTCTCCATGCCGAAGACCGAGCGGTAGAACTCGTCCAGCCCGGGCACATTCTTGGTGCAGACATTGATGTGGTGGAGTTCGATTTTCATTGCTTTCTCCGAGAGTTGAAGCCGGCGGCTAAGGTTCTTTGTCCAGAATGGCCATGAGTTCACGCCATTCGCGCGCGCCGAGGCCGCTGTCCGGCTGCTCGACCCGCTCTCCCGCCAGCATGCGCCGCACCACGTCGAGAGCCCCGGCCGAAAGGGAGGCGGCATGATGCACATAGTCCTGGAAAGCGCGGTATGTCACCGGCACCCAGCGCTTCACGATCTCGTCGAGAATGAGGTCGGCATAGGCGCGGATTTCGTATTGCGCGTGGCTGTCGGCGCGTAGCGAAAGGAAGTGCATCAGGTTGTGCAGGTCGCACTTCCAATAAAACTGGGTGTAGTAGTTGACCGGCAGGACGGAACGGGCGAGCTCGCGCGCGATTCCAGACCTGTCTTCCCGGATTTTTTCGCCGTCCTCGTCTTCGTTCAGCAGGTTCTTGTAGACGCCGTAGGTCCGGCTCGAGACCCAGTCCAGCCTGGACAGGGAATCGTGGACCTCAGCCGCTGTCAGCCGGCCTTCGCGGCCTTGCCTGTTCGTGTCCGACTGGGCGGCGAGCGTTGCAGGCTCTTCCGGTTGGCGGGGCTCGAACAGGTCGGGCCAGGCTTCCCGTTCGCGCCGCTTGCGGTTGCGGTCCTCCAGCAGGGCCTGCAGGTGTTCCGGATCGGGAATGTAATACTCCCGGTCCATCTTCGAATAGCGGGCGGAATACTCGTTCACATTCGCCGTCCGGTGGCGGATCCACTGCCGGGCGACGAAGATCGGCAGCTTGATGTGCAGCTTGATCTCGCACATCTCGAACGGCGTGGTGTGGCGGTGGCGGAGCAGGTAGCGGATGAGCGCCGCATCGGTGGAGCTGCGCTTGGTGCCCTTGCCGTAGGAAACGCGCGCCGCCTGCACGATGGCGTTGTCGCTGCCCATGTAATCGACGACGCGCACGAAGCCGTGGTCCAGCGCCCTGAACGGCTCGTTCAGAATTTCCTCAAGCGCCGGCACCGTCTCCCGCCTGGTCGGCGCCGTGGCCTCCCATTCCGGGCGAACCGCCGGTCCGCCGCCGGGTTCGCCGGAGTCCGGAGCGTCGTTCATGGCTCCAGTTTCGCCCGAACGGGCCGGCGGGGGCAAGCGGTCAGTCCAGCAATTGGCGGGGCAGCCAGAGCGCGATATCGGGCCAGGCGATGACCGTCGTGAGGCCGATCACCTGCAGGATCACGAAGGGCACGATGCCCTTGTAGATCGCCGTCAGCTTCACTTCCGGCGGCGCCACGCCCTTCATGTAGAAGAGCGCAAAGCCGAAGGGGGGCGTGAGGAACGAGGTCTGGAGATTGACCGCGATCAGGATCGCGAACCAGTAAATGACCTCGTGATCCGGCACATGCGCGCCGAAGGTCAGCATGTCGACGATGGGCAGGAAGACCGGCAGCACGATCAGCGTGATCTCGACCCAGTCCAGGAAGAAGCCCAGCACGAACACGATCGCCATGAGCACGATCAGCAGGCCCCAGTTCCCGAGGCCGACGGAGAGGATGAGATGGTCCACCACCTCGTCGCCGCCGAGCGAGCGGAAGACATAGGAGAAGCCGGTGGCGCCGACGAAGACGAAGAAGATCATCGCCACGGTGAGCGCCGTGCGGTCGCAGCAGTCTTTCATCAGCTCGAGCGTGAAGCGGCCGTTGGCGATTGCGAGCAGCGTTGCACCGAATGCGCCCACCGCGCCGCCCTCCGTGGGCGTCGCCCAGCCGCCGAAGATCGCGACCTTGATCATCAGGATGAGCACCGCCGGCGGGATAAAGCCCTTGAGCAGCATGCCCGCATAGGCCGGAACGGTCTGCGGCGTGTCGAGATCCGCGAGCGGCGGGGCCACCTGCGGGCGGATGGCGGAGTAGGAAGAGATGTAGACGAAGTAGAGGCCGGAGAGCAGCAGGCCGGGGAAGAGGGCGGCGAGGAAGAGGTTGCCGACCGAGACCGCCATCAGGTCGCCCATGATGACCAGCAGGATCGAAGGCGGAATGAGGATGCCGAGCGTGCCGGCGGCGCAGATGGTGCCGCAGGCGAGCGCGTGGTCGTATTTCGCCTTCAGCATGTGGGGCAGGGCGAGCACGCTCATCAGCGTGACCGACGCGCCGATGATGCCGGTCATCGCCGCCATGATGGTGCCCATCACGGTGACCGACAGCGCAAGGCCTCCGGGCACGCGCTTCAGCAGCACCTGGAGGCAGTAGAGCAGGTCCTGCGCGATGCCGCTCCGCTCCATCATCACGCCCATGAAAACGAAGGTCGGCACGGCCGTCAGCACCAGGTTCTCCGCCACGCCGCCCCAGATGCGGTACACCATGTTGGTGAACTCGATGTATTCGAACACGCCCATGAGGTTGCCGACGATGCCGAACAGGATCGTCAGGCCCGCGAGCCCGAAGGCCACCGGAAAACCCGTGAACAGGAATGCGGCGAGCGCCGCGAACATGAACAGCGGCAGGAGGTCGGCTGCGGCCACGGTCCGGGCTTGCCCCGTCAGTCGGGAAGGGTGACGGGCGCAGGCGCCGCCCGGTCGAGGATCATGTCGGCGGCCTTCTCCGCGATCATGAAGGTGGCGGCGTTGGTATTGGCCGACGGCATGCGCGGAATGATCGAGGCGTCGGCGATCCTGAGGCCGTCCAGCCCGCGGACGCGCAGGCTGTCATCCACGACGGCGAGCGGGTCCGTGTCCGGCCCCATATGGCAGCTTCCGACCAGGTGGAAGGTGGTCGTGCCGCGCTGGCGGGCGACGTCGAGCCACTCATCGTCGGTCTCCACGCCGTCGCCCGGATACTCCTCGCCGGCGTTGTAGGGCGCCAGTTCCGGTGTGCGCATCAGGCGGCGCGCGAGCCGGAGGCCGCCCAGCAGCACCTGCCGGTCCATCTCGTGCGCGAGGTAGTTGGGCTGGATTTCGGGCGGCGCCAATGGGTCGGCGGAGGCGATGCGGATATGGCCCCGGCTCTCCGGGCGCTGCTGCCAGGGCGCAATCGTCATGGCGGGATAGTCGTCGAGCGCGGCCTGCACGCCTTCCCTGTAGCTGGCCGGCGTGAAGGTCATCTGGAGGTCGCCCTTGTCGAGCGACGGGTCCGATTTCCAGAACACATGCACCAGCGACGGCGCGAGCCCCAGCACGCTCGTGCCGCCGGCGAAGTAGCGGGCGATCTCGGCAAGCAGGGCCGGCCCCCGGACGCGCTGATTGATCGTCTCCATGTCCCTGACCCGCGCGACGATCCGCACGGCGTAGTGATCGTGCAGGTTCTCGCCGACGCCGGGCAGCGCGTGCAGCACGGGGATGCCGAAACGGCCCAGCAATTCGGGCGGCCCCACGCCCGAGACCTGCAGCAATTGGGGCGAGTTGACCGTGCCGCCGCAAAGGATGACCTCACGGCGGGCGCGCACCTCGTAGGGGTTGCCGTCGGTGCGGTAGCGCACGCCGGCCGCGCGCCTGCCCTCGAACAGGATGCGCGTCGCATGGGCGTGAGTGCGCACGTCGAGCATCGCGCCGCGCTTGCGCATGGCCGGATGCAGGAAGCCCCGCGCCGCGCTTACCCGCCGGTTGTTGTGGATCGCGCGCTGGAAATAGCCGACGCCGTCCTGGTCGGCGCCGTTATAGTCCGGGTTGCGGGGAATGCCGAACCCGACCGCGCCTTCGATGAAGGCCTCGCAGAGCGGGTGGCGGTAGGGGTTGTCGGTCACGACGAGGCCGCCCTCGCGGCCGCGGAAGGTGTCGTCGCCCTCGCCGATGCGCCTCTCCGTGCGCTTGAAATAGGGCAGCACGTCGGCATAGCCCCAGCCGCGATTGCCGAGCTGCGCCCAGCCGTCATAGTCGAGCCGCTGGCCGCGGTTGTAGATGTGGCCGTTGATCGAACTGGAGCCGCCGAGCGTCTTGCCGCGCGGCGCGTGGATGCGCCGGCCGCCGGTCCACTCGCCGGGCTCGGCGGAATAGAGCCAGTTCACGGCAGGGTTCGTCAGCGTCTTCATGAAGCCGGCGGGGATGTGGATGAACGGGTGGCGGTCCGGCGGCCCGGCCTCCAGCACGCACACGGAATGGATGCCGCCGACCGCGAGCCGGGACGCCAGCACGGACCCGGCCGTGCCGGAGCCGACGATCACATAGTCGAAGCTGTCGGTCATGGACGAAGGACCATAGAGGAGGCACGCCGCCGCGCAATGTCTTGCGCCCGCGACATTGCCGCCTACAGGGCGGCCGCCGGCGAAGGTGACAAGCGCGCCCAACCGTGGTTGCATGGCCGCTCGGGCGGTCCGGCAGCGGCGCTGTACGGCCGGCTCGGGAGCCAAGAGGAGGACAAGGGAACATGCCACGACTCTTAACCGCGACACGGCGCGCGGCGCTCGCCGCGCTGGCTGCGGCGCCGATGGCGCTGGGCCTCGGCGTCGGGCCGGCATCGGCGGAGTCGGTGCTGCGCATCGTGCCGCATGCCGACCTGAAGAACCTGGATCCGATCTGGACCACGGCCTACATCACCCGCAATCACGGCTACATGGTCTATGACACGCTTTTCGCCCAGGACGAAAAGCTGAACATCCACCCGCAGATGGTCGGCGAGCATTCCGTCAGCGATGACGGCCTCGTCTATACCTTCACTTTGCGCGACGGCCTCAAATGGCATGACGGCGACCCGGTGAAGGCCGAGGATTGCGTGGCCTCCATCAAACGCTGGGGCCAGAAGGACGGCATGGGCCAGAAGCTCATGGACTTCACCAAGGAGCTGAAGGCTGTCGACGACAAGACCTTCACGCTCACGCTCAACGAGCCCTACGGTCTGGTCCTCGACTCAATCGGCAAGATCAGCTCCAACACCCCCTTCATGATGAAGAAGGAGCACGCCGAGACGGACCCGAACCAGCAGGTGCCGGAAGTCGTGGGCTCCGGCCCGTTCCGGTTCGTCAAGGAAGAGTGGGTGCCGGGCGCCAAGGTCGTCTATGTCAAGAACGAGGACTATGTGCCGCGCAGCGAGCCCGCTTCGGGCGCCGCCGGCGGCAAGGTCGTGCATTTCGACCGGGTCGAGTGGATCTACATTCCCGACCCGGCGACGGCGATGAACGCGCTCATCAACGGCGAAGTCGATCTCTGGGAGACGCCGGCCGTCGACATGGTGCAGCTGCTGGAGCAGGACGAGAATGTCGAACTGGCCGTGATCGACCCGCTCGGCACGCAAGGCTGGCTCCGGCCGAACCACCTGCACCCGCCCTTCGACAACCCGAAGGCGCGCCAGGCGCTGCTCTACGCCGTGAACCAGGCGGTGTATCTGCAAGCCATCGTCGGCGACCCCAAGCTCTACAAGGAATGCGCGGCCTACTTCATCTGCGGCACGCCGAACGAGTCGGATGTCGGGGTCGAGGCGCTCCAGTCGCACGATCCGGAGATGGCCAAACAGCTCCTCGCCGAAGCCGGCTACAAGGGTGAGAAGATCATCCTGATGCAGTCCACCGACATTCCGGTGCTGAATGCCGCTGCGCTGGTGACGGCGCAGGTGCTTCGCGACATCGGTATGGATGTGGAAGTGCAGGCGATGGACTGGTCCACGCTGACCTCCCGGCGCGCGGAGAAGAAGAGCCCGGCCGACGGCGGTTGGAACATCTTCCACACCTATGCAACGGGCGCGGACGCGACGTCGCCGATCGCCAATATCGGCGTGTCGGGCGGCGGTGTCGAAAGGGCCTGGTTCGGCTGGCCGACGGACGAGAAGACCGAGATGCTTCGCGACGATTTCGCCCGCGAGGCGGACCCGATGAAGAAGAAGGCGATCATCGACGAGCTGCAGGGCCGCCTCTTCGGCCATGTGGTGCCCTATGTGAACTACGGCCAGTGGTTCCAGCCGGTAGCCTGGCGGAAGGGCCTCAAGGGCGTACTGGTCTCGCCGGTGCCGTTCTTCTGGAACATCTCCAAGGACTCCGGATGACGAGTTCCGGAGCCGCCGGGCGGGGCCGTTCCCGCCCGGCGGCGTCTCTTTCGGAAGCAATCTGAATGTACGCCTATATCGCCCGCCGGCTGCTGGCGACGCTGCCTGTCATGGCGGTCGTGGGCATTGCCGTCTTCCTGCTGCTGCACCTGACGCCGGGCGACCCTGCCGTGGTTATTGCCGGCGATTATGCGCGCCCCGAGGACATCGAGAAAATCCGCGAGAACCTCGGGCTGAACGAGCCGCTCCATGTCCAGTTCTTCAGTTGGGTGGGGGCCCTGCTCTCGGGCGATCTCGGCACCTCGATCTTCTCCAATCTCCCGGTCGCCAAGCTGATCGGCCAGCGGCTCGAGCCGACACTCGCGCTCGCCATCGCCACCATCATCTTCGCCATCCTCGTCGCCGTGCCGATGGGCGTGATCGCCGCCTGGAAGGCCGGCACGCTGACGGACCGGGTCATCATGGTCTTCGCCGTGCTGGGCTTCTCGGTGCCGGTCTTCGTCATCGGCTACGCCATGATGTGGCTCTTTTCGATCACGCTCGGCTGGTTCCCGGTGCAGGGCTACAAGCCCATCGGCGAGGGCTTCTGGCCGTTCCTGCGCTCGATCACCCTGCCCACGGTGGCGCTCGGCATCATCTATGTGGCGCTGATCGCCCGCATCACCCGCGCGAGTATGCTCGAGGTGCTGACCGAGGACTATATGCGCACTGCAAGAGCCAAGGGCCTCGACAACAACGCGCTCCTCATCCGCCACGCGCTCCGCAACGCCTCGGTGCCCATCGTCACCATCATCGGCATCGGCATCGCGCTGCTGATCGGCGGCGTGGTGGTCACGGAAAGCGTCTTCAACATTCCGGGCCTCGGACGGCTCACCATCGACGCGGTGCTGAGGCGCGACTACCCGATCATCCAGGGCGTCATCCTCATCTTCTCGGGCGCCTATGTGATCGTGAACCTCGTCATCGACCTCTCCTACACCGTTCTCGACCCGAGGATCCGCTACTGATGGCCGACGCGCCGCAGGTCGCCGCGTTCCCCGGCGAGGTCGAGGACGAGGGCCCGCGCCCCGGCGCCTGGGCGCGCTTCCGGGAATATTCGCGCCGCCACCCGACGGTGATCGTCGGCGGCGGCATCCTGGTTCTTATGGCCTTGTCCGCGGTGGCTGCGCCCCTGATTGCGCCCGACCCGCTGAGGTTGAACCCGATCAACCGCCTGAAGGCGCCGAGCGAAGCCTTCTGGTTCGGCGCCGATTTCCTCGGGCGCGACGTCTATGCGCGCACCATCTACGGGGGGCAGATCTCGCTCATGGTGGGGGTCGCCGTGGCGGTGATCAGCACGGTCATCGGGCTCTCGGTCGGCCTGGTTGCGGGCTATATCCGCTGGGTCGATGCGGTCGTGATGCGGGTCATGGACGGCCTGATGGCCATACCGGGCGTGCTGCTCGCCATTGCGCTCATCAGCTTGGCCGGCGCCAGCATCGTCAATGTCATTATCGCGATCTCGATCCCGGAGATTCCGCGCGTCGTGCGCCTCGTCCGCGCCGTTGTGCTGACCGTGCGCGAGCAGCCCTATGTCGAGGCCGCTGTCTCGGTCGGGACGAAGCTGCCCAAGATTCTGCTGAAGCACATCCTACCGAACACGCTCGCCCCGTTGATCGTGCAGGCGACCTATGTCTGCGCGTCGGCGGTGGTGATCGAGGCGATCCTCTCGTTCCTCGGGGCCGGCACGCCGCCCGAAATCCCGAGCTGGGGCAACATCATGGCCGAGGGGCGGACCTACTTCCAGTTCGCGCCCTGGATGATCTTCTTCCCCGGCATCTTCCTCGCTGTCACGGTGCTGGCGGTGAACATACTCGGGGACGGGCTGCGCGACTCCCTCGACCCCCGCATCGCCCGGCGGATGTAGCCCGATGGCGAACGGCGCAATCCTCGAGATCGACGGCCTCAAGACGCATTTCCACACCCGCGACGGCATCGTGCGGGCCGTGGACGGCGTGTCGATCCGGGTCGACCGGGGCGAGACGCTGTCCATCGTCGGGGAGTCCGGCTGCGGCAAGAGCGTGACGGCGATGTCGGTGCTGCGGTTGCTGCCGGTCCCGCCCGCGAAGATCGAGGCGGGGCGCATCCTGTTCAACGGCGAGGACCTGCTGCTGGCGAGCGAGGAGCGGATGCGCGACATCCGCGGCAACCGGATTTCCATGATCTTCCAGGAGCCGATGACCTCGCTCAATCCCGTCATGCCGGTGGGCCGGCAGATTGCGGAATCGCTGGAACTGCACCAGGGCCTCGGCCGCCGCGCCGCCGCCGAGCGGGCGGTGGAGATGCTGGACATCGTGCAGATACCCGAGCCCCGGCGCTGCGCCAGCGAATATCCCCACCAGCTTTCGGGCGGCATGCGCCAGCGGGTGATGATCGCCATGGCGCTCGCCTGCAACCCGTCGATCCTGATTGCCGACGAGCCGACCACCGCGCTGGATGTCACGATCCAGGCCCAGATCCTCGACCTCATGCTGCAGTTGAAGGAGCAGATCGGCGCGGCCATCGTGTTCATCACCCACGATCTCGGCGTGGTGGCGGAGACGGCGCAGCGCGTCGTGGTCATGTATGCCGGGCGCAAGGTGGAAGAGGCGGCGGTGGCGGACCTCTTCGCGCGGCCGCTGCATCCCTACACGCTCGGCCTCATGGGCTCGATCCCCAAGCTTGCCGCACGGGCGCTGGCGGGCGACAGAGGACGCCTTGCCGAAATACCGGGCGTGGTGCCCTCGCTCAGGCAGGAAATGCCGGGCTGCACCTTCGCGCCGCGCTGCCCGTTCGCGCAGGACAGGTGCCGGGCCGAAGTGCCGGAGCTTGAGGATCGGGACGGAGGCCGCCTGGTCGCGTGCTGGGAGTGGGAACGGGTGGCGGAGCAGGCGGCATGAGCGACGACGACACCGTCCTGGAGGTCCGCGATCTCAAGAAGCATTTCCCGGTCCATGCGGGCCTCCTGAGGCGCAGGGTCGGGTCGGTGCTGGCCGTCGACGGCATCAGCTTCGATATTCGCCGGGGCGAGACGCTGGGCCTTGTCGGCGAAAGCGGTTCCGGCAAATCGACGGTCGGCAAGACGGTGCTGCGCCTGATCGATCCGACCTCGGGCGAAATCCTGGTGCGCGGCGAGGATGTGACCCATGCCCGCGCGGCCCGGATGCGTACCTTGCGCCGGCAGATGCAGATGGTGTTCCAGGACCCCTATGCCTCGCTCAACCCACGGCTCTCGGCGCGCCGCATCGTGGCCGAACCGCTGGAGAACTACAGCGAAATCCCGCGCGCGGAGATCGAGGAGCGGGTGCGGGCCCTGTTCGGCCGGGTGGGCCTCCGGCCGGACCAGATGGTCAAGTATCCGCACGAGTTCTCCGGCGGGCAGCGCCAGCGGCTCGGCGTGGCGCGGGCGCTGGCGCTGGAGCCCGGCCTGATCGTTGCAGACGAGCCTGTCTCGGCACTCGATGTCTCGGTGCAGGCCCAGGTGCTGAACCTGCTGATGGACCTGCAGGACGAATTCGACCTCGCCTATCTCTTCATCAGCCACGACCTCGCCGTGGTCGAGCATATCAGCCACCGGGTTGCGGTCATGTATCTCGGCAAGATCGTCGAGCTTACGGACCGCGAAACCCTGTTTGCCGACCCGCGCCATCCCTATACGCGCGCCCTGCTGTCCGCCGCGCCGGTGCCGGAACCCGGCGCCAGGCGCGAGCGCATTATCCTGAAGGGCGACATTCCGAGTCCCATCAATCCGCCGGCGGGCTGCCGTTTCCATACGCGCTGCCCGCTGGCCGAGGCGCGCTGCCGCGTCGAGGAGCCGCTGATGCGTCATGTCGCATCCGGCCACCAGGTTGCCTGTCATCTGGTGCCGGGCGCCGCGCCGGAGTAACGCCTGCAAGGAGAGCGCCATGGCCCGGAAACTAGGCGTCGCCGCCGCGCAGATGGGGCCCATCGCCCGCGAGGAGTCGCGCCAGTCCTGCGTTGCCCGCATGTCGGAGATGATGCGCGAGGCCCATGCCAGGGGCGCGAAGATCGTGGTCTTTCCCGAACTCGCGCTCACCAGTTTCTTCCCGCGCTGGCACCTTGAGGACGAAGCCGAACTCGACGCCTTCTACGAGACCGAAATGCCGAACGCGGCGGTGCGCCCGCTGTTCGAGCTGGCGGCGGAACTCGGGGTCGGCTTCTATCTCGGCTATGCCGAGCTTGTCCGGGAGCCGGGCGGCGGCAAGCGGCGCTTCAACACCTCGATCCTGGTGGACGGCAAGGGCGGGATCGTCGGCAAATACCGCAAGGTCCATCTGCCCGGCCATGCCGAGCATGAGCCCTGGCGGCCCTTCCAGCATCTGGAGAAGGCCTATTTCGAGCCGGGCGACCTCGGCTTCCCGGTGTTCGAGGCGTTCGGCGGCAGGATGGGCATGTGCATCTGCAACGACCGCCGCTGGCCGGAGACCTACCGGGTGATGGGCCTGCAAGGGGTCGAACTGGTGATGCTCGGCTACAACACCCCGACCCACAACCCGCCGGTGCCCGAGCACGACCACCTGATGTGGTTCCACAACCACCTCTCCATGCAGGCCGGGGCCTACCAGAACGGCAACTGGGTGGTGGGTGTCGCCAAGGCGGGCCGGGAGGAGGGCTGCGAGCTCATCGGCCAGAGCGTCATCGTCGCGCCGACGGGCGAGATCGTCGCCATGGCGCAGGGCGTCGGCGACGAGGTGGTCGTCGCCGATTGCGACCTTGACCGCTGCGACGAAATCCGCCGGCAGATTTTCGATTTCGCCCTGCACCGCCAGCCGCAGCATTACGGCCTGATCGCCGCGCCGAAGGAATAGCCCCGCCTTTCGCGTCCTTCACCCCTGGATGTCGGCGGGGTCGAGGATGGCGTCCTGCTGCTTCAGCGCGGCCTGCACGGCGGAGACCGCAAAGCGGCCGTCGGCTTCGAGCGCGGCCGCGACGCCGGCGGCCTGGCCGGTGGCGAAGGCGGTGCCCATGACCCGGATGGCGGCGCCGGCCTTCCGGTCGCCGTCGGCGAGGCGCCCGGCGCAGAACAGGTTGGCCGTGTCCGCGCTGCGCAGGCAGCCGAGCGGTATCTCGTATGCCCCCCGGTCCGGCGGGTAGTCGTAGGTGCTCTCCCAGGTGGCGCGGTCGTGCCATTCCGCGCCCCAGCCGCCGAGCGCGATGCAGTCGTCGAACCGGGCGCGGTTCCCGATGTCGGCCCAGGCGAGTTGGCGCAGGCAGTTGAGATGGCGCGACTCGCGCGTGCCGAACTCCGGGCCCGTGGCGACGAGGTAAGCGTTCCCGCAGTCCTCGACGGTCCGCAGCGCGTCCAGATAAACCCAGGCCTGCTGCCGGCCGCGCGCCTCCGCGGCCGACATGGAGAGGCTGTCGCGCGGGTCGTAGTCCTCCGAGGCGAGATACACGACGACATCGCCGGATATAGGCAGGCGGGCGACGACGCTGCGGTCCTTGGTGACGGAGGCCGCCCTCGCCCCCAGCCCCGCCACCGCGTCGGCAATGCGCTCGGCCGTGACGGGAACGGAGCGCGGGATGCCGCCGAACCGCGTGCCGAGCGTGCCGAGATTGACGTCCGCGCCGTTGCCGTAGCGGGTGCTGGCGCCGGCGAAGGCCGCCAGGTCGCCTTCGCCCGTGCAGTCCACGAAGGCTCTGGCGGCGAAGGTCTCCAGCCCCGAATGGCCGGCGACGGTGACGCTGCGCATCCGGCCGCCGCGCCGTTCTGCGTCGGCGACGAAACCGGAGAACATCACGGTCACGCCGGCCGCCGCGGCCAGGCCGTCGAGGACAGGCTTCACCGCTTCCGGCTCGAAGGTGACGAAGACGCCGCGATGCCGGTGCGGCCCGTCCACGGCGCCCTGCCGGCGCAGGCCCTGCATGACCTCTTCGCCGATGCCGCCGACGACGCGGCGCGGCGTCTCGCCGAGCGTGTAGAGGCCGCAATAGGTGACGACATTGCGCATCGTCGCCGCGCCGCCGAGGCAGTTGTAGCGCTCGACAAGGAGCGTTCGGGCGCCCATGCGCGCGCTGGCGACGGCGGCCGCCACGCCGGCGGACCCGCCGCCGGCGACGATGACGTCGTAGTCCGTGCGCCCGGCGGTCAACGCCCTGCCCTAACCGCGGAAGGCATCGGAGGTCCAGGCGCGGCGGAGCGCGGCGAGCGCGTCCTCCTCCAGCGGCCCGAGGCCGGGGGCCGCGAGCGCCTGGCGGACATGCGCCATCTCGGCGACGCCGAACACCACCGTCGAGACAGCGGGATGGCTGAGGCCGAACCGGATCGCCGTCTGCGAACGGGTTTCGCCGCGTTCTCCGAGGGCATCGAGCACCGCGCGGGCGCGGGCTTCCTCCGCCTCCATTCCGGCATTGGCGGTGATCGGGATTTCGCGCCCGTGGCGCTCGTCCGCCGCCAGCACGCCGGCCGCGAAGATGCGGATGTTCATCACCCCGACATCATGCTCCCGGCAGGCGTCCAGCAGGCCGGTGAAGTCCGAGTCCGACCAGCCGGCGCCCGTCCCGCCGCCGAGCGAGAAGCCGGCCGTCGGGTTCAGCATGTTGTAATAGACCTGCGCCATGTCGAAGCGCCCGGATGCGATGGCGGCGCGGACGGTCGGCCCGTCGCCGAGCGCGGTGAAGCCCGCATGGTCGAACAGCCCCTCGCCGCGCAGTTCGTCGAAGCAGTCCATGACGCCGAGCGCCTCGTCGAGCGTCAGCGTTGCGCTGTCGGGCTCCGGCACGAGCGGGTTGTGGAGGATCAGCAGGTCCACCCGGTCAACCTTGAGGCGTTCGAGGCTGCCCTCCATCGACGCGCGCACCTGGTCCGGGAAATTGTCGCGCCGCGAGGCGTCGAGCCGGACCTTGGTGCTGATATGCGGGCGCCTGTCCGCCGGCAGTTCGCCGACCAGCCAGCTGATCGCCTTCTCGGACTCGCCGCCGCCATAGTCGGCCGCGGTGTCGATCCAGTTCATGCCCGCGTCGAGGCAGGCCGCGATGCACTCCCGCTTCACCTCGTCCGGCTTGTGCAGCAGCAGGCCGCCGACGAAGCCGCCGCCGAGGGTGAGTTCCGAAATCCCGATATTCGTACGGCCGAAGCGTCGCCGGTTCATGGGGCAGGGCCTCCGGAAGTTCCGTAATGAACGATTGTTGTCGTTGCCGTCAGCCGGGGTCGTTATCCGGCTCGGCGTCTTCCTGCGCCAGCGGCTCGGCGGCCCTGAAGGCCGGGTGGGCGGAGAGCCGCGCGTCGATGGCGGTGATGTTCGGGTAGGCCGAGAGGTCGCAGTCGAAGCGCCGGGCGTTGAAGACCTGCGGGATGAGGCAGACATCCGCCATGGAGATGGTGTCGCCGAAGCAGCATGTGCCCGCCGTCCGGGCGAGTTCCGGCTCGATGCCGCCGAAGCCTTCCGCGATCCAGTGCCGGTACCAGGCGAGCACCTGGTCCTGGCTGCATCCCATCTGCCGGCGGAGGTAGATCTGGATGCGGAGGTTGTTCACCGGGTGCATGTCGCAGGCGATCAGGCCGGCGAGCGCCCGCACGCGCCCGCGCTCGACCGGGTCCTTCGGCAGGAGCGGCGGCTCGGGGTGCGTCTCCTCCAGATATTCGAGGATCGCGAGCGACTGCCCGAAGACCGTCCCGTCCACCTCCAGCGCCGGCACCAGGCCCTGCGGGTTCTTCGCGCGGTAGGCCGCCTGTTTGTGCTCGCCGCCGCCGCGCGAGAGATGCACATAGGCGGACTCGTGGGGCACGCCCTTGAGGTTGAGCGCGATGCGCACCCGGTAGGCGGCCGTGCTGCGCCAGTAGGTGTAGTGGATCATGGCTCCCCGAGCCTCCCGCCGGGCGGTTGCGCCGGCGACTATAGAGGCGATGCGCCGGGGCCGGAAACGAAGCCCGGCCGCCTTTGCCGCCGGCGCGCGGGTCGGCTATGAGTGGCGCGGGACGGGGCGGAACCCGCACTGACGGAAACCGGGAGCCGAGCATGAAGGAATTCAGGGACGGGCCGCTTGCGGACGAGATGATGGGCGAGGCCTGGCCGGCGGTGCAGCCGGGCGCGGACCCGGTGCTCTACGGCTATGCGGAGCTCCGCCCGAACGACCCGGTCGAGGTCCGCAGCCTCCAGACCTTCGAGCTGGTCTATACGGTCGGGCGCTACGGCCTCGACGACACGGGCAGTATCCGGGTCTCGTTCCGCTCGCTTGGGGACTGGGGCGGGCTGCAGATGGACGACCCCGCCGGCTACAACTACGTCACCGCGCGCTCCAGCAAGGGCGTGCCGATCCGGCTCTCCTACGTTTCGCACGGCGCGCCCCGGCCGCGCTGGAAGGCGCTGACGGCGCATGTCATGGGCGGCTTCCTGCGCGAGGGCGACGCCATCCACATCACCTTCGGCGACACCTCCGGCGGCTCGCCCGGCATGCGGATGCAGACGATGGTGGAAATGGATTTCCAGTTCCGCGTCCTCGCCGATGTCTGCGCCGTCGGCCACCATGTGCCGATCCCGAATTCGCCGGCGATTTCCGTCGTGCCGGGGCCGCCGGTCTGCTGGCGCGCGGTGCTGCCGTCGCTCCGCCGCCCCGGCGAACGGTTCCAGTTCGGACTGAAGGCCGAGGATGTCTGGGGCAACCCGACCGACCGGGCGAGCGGCCGGTTCACGCTGGAATGCACGATGCCGGTGGCCGGCCTGCCGGTAGAGGTCGATTACCCGCCGGGGCGCAAGTCGATCTGTTTCGAGGGCCTCACCGTCGCCGAGCCGGGCATTCTGCGTATCGCCGTGCGCGACGAGGAAGGGCGGCTTGCGGCGGAATCGCATCCCCTCGTCGTCCGGGACGGCCCGTTCGGCGGCTATTGGGGCGACCTGCACGGGCAGAGCGGCGAGAGCATCGGCATCACCACGGCGCGGCAGTATTTCGACTTCGCCCGCAACAAGTCCTTCCTCGACGCGACCGCCCACCAGGCCAACGACTTCCAGGTCAACAACACCTTCTGGGAGCATGTGAACGAGCTGACGGCGGAGCACCACGAGGAGGGCCGCTTCGTCACCTTCCCCGGCTACGAATGGTCCGGCAACACGGCTGTCGGCGGCGACCGCAACGTCTATTTCCGCAGCGAGGGCCGGCCGATCCACCGCTCCTCGCACGCCCTGCTGACCGACCGCTCCGACCTCGACACGGACGCGCCCAACGCCAACCGCCTGTTCGAGATGCTGGCCGGGGAGGACTGCTTCATCTACGCGCATGTGGGCGGCCGCTACGCCGACATCGCCTATGCGCACGACCCGCGCCGGGAAGCCGCAATGGAGATCCACTCGGCCTGGGGCACCTTCGAGTGGCTGCTGACCGACGGCTTCCCGCTCGGGCACCGCTCGGGCGTGGTCTGCAACAGCGACGGCCACAAGGGCAGGCCGGGCGCCAGCTATCCAGGCGCCTCCACCTTCGGGGCCTATGGCGGGCTCACCTGCTTCTATGCGACGGAGCTCAGCCGCGACGGCATCATGGACGCCGTCCAGCGCCGCCACACCTACGGCACCACCGGCACCCGGATGCATCTCGACGTGCGCGCCCGGTTCGCGACCGGCGGCAACCTGTTCGAGCGCGACCCGCACGCCTTCGAGGGCGAAGAGGCGCGGCCGGTCGGCGGGATCATGATGGGCGACATCGCGCAGACCGACGATGAGGCCGTCACGCTGTCGCTCGAGGTCGTGACCCAGGCGCCCATCGAGCGGATCGAGGTCCGCAACGGCACGGAGGTCGTCCGCACGCTCCGCCCGCACGGCGCGGACGCGCTCGGGTCGCGCATCCGCGTGCTGTGGTCCGGCGCCGAATACAGGGGGCGCGGGCGCGAGACCAACTGGAAGGGCCGGGCGCGCTTCCAGCATGCGTCGATCCTGCGCATGGAGCCCGTCAACGCCTGGAACAAGGAACGCCTGCTGGAGCGGAGGGGAGCGGACACGGTCGTGTTCGACGCCATCACCACGGGCAATTTCGGCGGCTTCGACGTGTGGCTCGACGAGACGCCGGACAGCATGTTCCACCTGACGAGCAATCTCGGCGCGCTCGACCATCCGCTCGCCGAGATCGGCCTGGAGGACTGGGTCATGGAAGCGGGCGGCCTGGAGCGGCGGATCAGGGTGTTCCGGCTGCCGGAGGAACTCTCCTGCCGGGAGTTCTCGACCGAGCTGGAGGTGCCGCTCGCGGCGAAGGGCGACAATCCCCTCTGGGTGTCGGTGTTCACCGAGGACGGCTTCCAGGCGTGGAGCAGCCCGATGTTCATTTACCGCGAGGACGACTGGCCGCGCTGACCGGGGCGGCGCTGCAACCGGAATTTCATAAACCGCACTTAGGGTCGCCTCGTTCCGCAAACCCGGGGTTGGAGCGATGGCGCGCATAGCGGTCAACGGGCTCGGGCGCATCGGCAAGCTGTTCCTGCGGGCGATGGACGGCGCCGGGCGGCTGGGCGAGGTCGTGCTGGCGAACGACAGGCTGGGCGACGCCGCCTGCCACGCGCATCTGCTGGAATTCGACACCGTGCACGGGCGCTGGGACGCCCGGATCGACCACCGGCCGGGCGCGGTCTCGGTCAACGGGCACGGTATCGAAATCGCCGGGGCGGAGCGCATCGGGGACCTGCCGCTGGCGGCGCGCGGCATCGACCTTGTCGTGGACTGCACCGGCCGCTTCAGGAACATCGAAGCGCTCCGGCCCTATTTCGACGCCGGGGCCGCCAAGGTCGTGGTGTCCGCACCCGTCAGGGAAGAGAGGGCGCTCAACCTCGTCTACGGCGTCAACCACGCGCTCTACGATCCCGAGCGCCACGATGTGGTGACGGCGGCAAGCTGCACCACCAATTGTCTGGCCCCGGTGGTGAAGGTGCTGCATGAGGAGATCGGCATCCGCCACGGCTCGATCACGACCGTCCACAGCGCGACGAACACGCAGACGATCGCGGACCGCCCGCACCGGGACCTGCGCCGGGCACGCTCGGCCCTGAACGCGCTCGTGCCCACGACGACGGGCTCGGCCACGGCCATCGGCCTCATTTATCCCGAGCTGGCGGGACGGCTGAACGGCCATGCGGTGCGGGTGCCGCTGCTGAACGCCTCGCTGACGGACTGCACCTTCGAACTGGCTCGCGAGAGCGGCGCGGACGAGATCAACGCATTATTCGCGCAGTGGGCGGAGGGGCCGCTCAAGGGAATCCTCGGCTATGAGCCGCGGCCGCTGGTCTCGACGGACTTCCTGGGCGACCCGCGCTCGGCCGTCGTGGACGGGCCGTCGACCATGGTGGTGAACGGCACGCAGGCGAAGATCTACGCCTGGTACGACAATGAGTGGGGCTACAGCTGCCGCCTCGCCGACATTGCCGGCCTCGTGTCGGACAGCCTCGGATGAACGCGCAGCCTCCTGCCGGACGTGGCGCGCTGGCTGCCTATATCGCGGTCACCGCCGCCTACTGGGCCTTCATGCTGACCGACGGCGCGCTCCGCATGCTTGTGCTGCTGCATTTCCACACGCTCGGCTTCTCGCCCGTCCACCTGGCCTACCTCTTCCTGCTTTACGAGTTCATGGGCATCGCGACCAACCTCTCCGCCGGCTGGGTCGCAGCCCGTTTCGGGCTCACCTCGACGCTTTATGCCGGGCTCGGCCTGCAGATCGCCGCGCTTTGCGCGCTGACGCAGCTCGACCCGGCCTGGACGACGGCGCTCTCCGTCGCTTTCGTCATGGCGGCGCAGGGGCTTTCCGGCATCGCCAAGGACCTTTCCAAGATGAGCGCCAAGAGCGCCGTCAGGCTGCTCGCGCCGGCAAGCGAGCAGGGCGCGCTGTTCCGCTGGACGGCGACCTTGACGGGCACGAAGAACGCGGTCAAGGGCCTCGGATTCCTGCTGGGCGCGGCGCTGCTTGCGCTTGCGGGCTTCGAGGCGGCGGTGGTCGGCATGGCGGCGGTGCTGGCGGTCATCCTCGCGGCCGTCATGGTCTGGATGCCGGCGGGCCTGCCGCGCGGCGACCGGAAGGCGAAGTTCCGCGAAGTGTTCTCCAGAAGCCCGCTGGTGAACCGGCTTTCTGCGGCGCGCCTCTTCCTGTTCGGCGCCCGCGACGTGTGGTTCGTGGTGGCGCTGCCGGTCTATTTCTACACCGTGCTGTCCGACGGCACGCCGGACTCCGACCGCGCCGCCTTCTTCCTCGTCGGCGGCTTCATGGCGCTCTGGATCGTCGGCTACGGGGCCGTGCAGGCGCTGGCCCCGAGACTGCTGCGCGCGCGGGAGAAGAGCGTCCGCGACGCCATCCGCCTGGCGCAGGTCTGGGTCGGCGCGCTGACGCTCATCCCGGCCCTCCTGGCGATCGCCGCGGCGGCGATGGAGGGGGCGGCGCTGACAGCAGTGCTGGTGGCGGTACTGCTCGCTTTCGGCGGCGTCTTCGCCCTCAACTCCTCGCTGCACTCTTACCTGATCCTCGCCTTGAGCCGCGCCGAGCGCGTGACGATGGATGTCGGCTTCTATTACATGTCCAATGCAGCCGGGCGCCTTGTCGGCACGCTGCTCTCCGGCCTCAGCTTCCAGATGGGCGGTCTGGTCGCTAGCCTTGCGGTGGCAGCCGGCATGGCGGCGCTGAGTTGGATTTTCGCCAGCACGCTCGCCCGCCGCGCCGGAAGCGACGCAGGACAGGAGGGCGAAGCCGATGCAAGGGGATGAACTGCTGGAGACCGGGTTCGCATTCGAGACGGTGGCGTTCTCTGTCGAACGCGCCTTTCAGGAAGCGAAACTCGGCGCGGCGGGCATCGACGCCGGGCGCTACGGAGACCTGGCGGATCCGACCTTTCTCGGGCATGGCGCGCTCAAGGCCATGCACGAGTCCGGCATCTCGCTGCTGGGGCAGGTGCATATGACGCAGCGCTTCCGCCTGCATCGCGCTGCGCGGCTGGAGGAGCCGCTGACGGTGACGGGCGAGGTCACGCGGATAGAAGACGTGCGGCGCGGGCGGCGGGTCTGGTGCCGGTTCAGCTACCGCGACCGCGAGGGCAGGGAGGTCTGCGAGACGGAACGCTCCGGGCTCAGACCCGACCCGGCGCGCAAGCGGGGCCCCGGCGGGGGCGGCGCGCCTGTTCCCGATGAAGACGGTTTCGAGCAGGTCGCCGAACATCGGCTGACACCGGAGGGCGTGGCGGCTTACAGCGACGATACGCTCAACGCGATCCACAACGACCCCGAGATCGCGGCGCGCTACGGCTTCCGGGCGCCGATAGCCGCGGGCCTCATGGGCATCCACTACTATGTTGCCGCGCTTGCCGGGGACGCCATACCCGAGCGCCTCGACCTCGCCATCCGCTTCCTGCGCCCGATGTTCTGGGACGACCGCTTGAGCCTCCAGCACCGCAACGGCCGCATGCGCCTCGTCAATCCCGAGGGAAAGCCGGTTTCAGAGGCGGAATATTCGCTGCAATAGGTCTGTAGTGCCTGGCAGGCTTGGCATGTAAGAGCCTGACCCAAAAAGAGTTGAGCGGTTTCAAGGGATTGTGATTCAGTTCGGTTATGCATCTGAACGGAGCCACGAATGCCCTGGACCGAAACCGCTCGCCGGGAGTATCGGCGGGACTGCCCACGATATGCAAGCGATCTGACCGACGCTGAGTGGTCTCTGATCGAGCCCTTCATGCCGTTGCCCTGCCGTATCGGTCGCCCGCGCCAGACCGATCTGCGCGAGGTCGTAAATGCGGTGCTGTATATGGCCACGACCGGTTGTCAGTGGCGCCAGCTGCCGAAGGACTTTCCGCCGGTCTCGACGGTGCAGCGCTATTTCTACGAGTGGCGCGACAACAGGCTGTGGCAGACGATCCGGTTCCACCTGGCCGTGCAGGCGCGCGAACGCGAGGGGCGCGAGGCCCAGCCGAGCGCGGGCGTGATCGACAGCCAGACGGTGAAAACCACGGAGGCAGGCGGGGTTAGCGGCTATGACGCCGGCAAGAAGGTCAAAGGGCGCAAGCGCCACGCTGTCGTCGACACCATCGGCATGCTCTTCGGCCTCGTCGTACATGCCGCCGACGTTCAGGACCGCGACGGCGCCCCGGCCGTGCTGAAATCCATCCGCCACGCCTGCCCCTGGCTGCGTCATCTGTTCGCCGATGGCGGATATGCCGGGCCGAAACTGCGCGGCGCCCTCGACAGGATCGGCAAGTGGACGCTCGAAATCGTCAAACGCTCCGACACCGCCAACGGCTTCGAAGTCCTCCCCGGACGATGGGTCGTCGAACGCACCTTCGCATGGCTCGGGCGCTGCCGCAGGCTGGCAAAAGACTGGGAAAAATCCATCGCCTCAAGCGAAGCATGGATCAACATCGCCCATATCCGGCTCACAACACGCCGACTCGCAAGGCCTTGAAAAACTTCAGCGAGTTTCGAGTCAGGCTCTAAGCTCGACTTTGTGCATTATGCTGCGAAGCAGAGGGCGTACTGCATCCGCCTTATCTTGTCGGGCGGAATTATGTTTGGTTCCCGGTGTGGCGGGGAGCGCGATAAATTGTTTCCAAGCCAGAGTTGGCATCGTATGGCCGCGATTGCATCGGAGAATGTGACGCTGGTTTTCTGGTACCAGGCGGCGGCGTAGGACAGGTGGTTTGTCGAGAGCACGTCTGTGGCCCAGAGGCAGACGAGGCTGTAGAGCCCGCAGAGGACGGGGGTGGTTCGTGCGATCGCCGCGTGTGACCACTGGCGTTGTGTTTCGAGCCCGAGATGGGCGCGCAGTTCCTGGAAGGTGACCTCGACCTGCCAGCGCCGCACGAAGGTGGCGATGATCTTGGCCGGCTCCATGTTGGTGTCGGTGCAGAAGAACGCCTGCGGGTCCCGCTCGCCTTCCGGGTCTCGCACCAGCACCCATCGGATGGCCTTGGGAGGTGTGCCGGGACGATACCAGAGCGCGGTATCGGAGATGATCTGGAGTGTCTTTTCCTTCGAACTTCCGTACCAGCGCGGAAGCGTGATGCTTGTCCAGCGGGCATCGGGGTCGTCAAGGCGGGTCTGGAGCTTGGGCAGGGGCGGCCCCTTTTGCCGGGGTCGACCGCGTTTGTTCGGGTCGCGCGGCGGCGGGGGCGCGAAGAGGTTGGCATCGAGCCTCAGCCTGCTGATGAGGGTTGCGCGCTGTCCGATGCGCCAGGCGAGTTCGTGGGTTCCGAAACTGCTGTCGGCGACGAAGACGATCGCGCGTTGCGGGACCCAGCGAAGGATTTGAAGCATGCCCTGTCGCGCCCAGTCGGTGAGTTGCTTGTGACGCCGGCCTTGCCTGGCGGCGAAGCGTTCGGACGGGGCCAGGATGGTCAGGAAGGGCAGGGCCCTGATGCCCGGCGACCAGGGCAGCGGGACAAGCAGCATGAAGCTGAGCCAGCGCAGCCCGCTGGTCTTGACGAAATGGCCATGGCTGGAACGCACCGGGTCGCGATAGATGCCGCGCGCCTTGATACGCGCGCCCCAGCGGCGCTCGATGGTGTCATCGAGCCCGATGATGATCGGTCCCTGCCCGGCAAGCCGCGCCACCAGCACGAGCACGAGCCGGCGTGAAAGGTCACGCGGGTCCCAGCGGGCGCGATTGAGAACCTGATGGTAGGACGAGAATGTCTCGCACATCGCCCGCCCGGTCACCCGCAGGCAGGCCGACACGGTTCTCTTGCCCGGCGCCAGCAACGCTCCCATGACCAGAACCGCCACCAGCCGCCAGGTCGGGGATGAGAAGGCGCCTCGAAAGGGCTCCAGCCAGTCGATCAGGAACGGCGGAACCGGATCGCCGATGGCGCTCGAAGGGTCGTCGAAATGTGTCATGACGACCTTCGAATCCAGAAGCATCCGGCATGCAAGGGCGCCCGCATGCGACCGGGTGAATCAGCATCGCTGCAGCGACAGAAGCCATCCAATCCGATATCACTGCTTCATGGCCGCATCCGACCCCTGTCTGGCGCGCATCGAAGCGTTCAACAAATCCAGGGGCGGGGGCGTGACGGTCACCAGGGTGCGCGGCGGCTACAATCTGTATCTCACGGCCACGCAGGCACCGATCGCAAGGCTCCAGCCGAAAGGCTCAGGTGACAAGATGAGGGTGCGCTACTGGTCCTGGCGCCAGTCCTGGCAGGACGTCGGAGACATGGGGGGCATCGTGCTCCCGCTCGAACAGGCCCTCGACGAAATCGCCAAAAACGAGATCTTCTGGACATGGACGTGAGGTAATTTTGTACAAAGTCGAGCTAAGGTCGCTCCCTGTCGAGGGGAGGGTTTCCGGCCGGTGAAGCTGAACGACGAAGAGAAGGCCATGCTGGCCGGGGAGATGGGCGAGCCCCGGCGCTGGGCCGTCGAGCACATGGTCGAGGTCGGCCGCATGTTCGATGCGGCGGACTTCGTGCCCGTGGCCCAGGCGCACATGATGGCCGACACGGAGTCGCTCGGCGAGGCGGGCGTGGCGTTCCTGGAGGGGCTGGCCGCCCATCCGCCGGCGGAGCGGCGGGTGCGCGTGCCGATGCTGACCGACCCGCGCGGCGTCGATCTCTCGCATTACCACCCGCTCGGCCAGACCGAGGAAATGGCGAACCTCGAACGGCGCACCATCGCCGCCTGCACGGACCTCGGCATCCTGATGACCGACAGCTGCGTCACCTACCAGACGATCATGCCGCCGGTGCGGGGCGAGCATGTCGCCTATGGCGACACGGGCGTGGTGATCTATTGCAACAGTGTGCTGGGCGCGCGTTCGAACTTCGAGGGCGGCCCCTCAGCGCTGGCGGCGGGCCTCACCGGGCGGACGCCGCGCTACGGCTTGCATCTGGATCGCAACCGGCGCGCGACCAGGCGCTTCATCGTCAGCGAGCGCCCGGAAGGGTTGACGGATTGGGGCGTGCTCGGCGGTCTGATCGGGCGGCTCTGCGGCTCCTACTGGGAGGTGCCGGTGCTGGAGGGCATCGAGGGCGCGCCGACCTCGGACGAGATGAAGCATTTCGGCGCCGCCATGGCGAGCTTCGGCTCGACGCCGCTCTTCCATATCGCCGGCGTGACGCCGGAGGCGCCGGATTTGGAAACGGTCTGCGACGGCCCGCCGCCGGAGCCGGTCGAGATCGGCCGCAAGGACCTTGACGGGCTCAGCGGCAATTTCGGGGCAAGCGGCGACGAGGTGGATGTCGTCGTGTTCGCCGCGCCGCAATTGAGCCATGTGGAGATGGCGCGCGTCGCGGAGCTTCTGGAAGGCCGCCGGGTGCACGAACGGACGGCGCTTGTTGTCTGCACCTCGCCCACCGTGGCGGCGGACTGCGAGCGGCTCGGCATCGTCGGGCGGATCGAGGCAGCAGACGCTGTGGTGCTGCGCGGCACCTGCTTCTACAACCAGTATGCGCGCGAGATCGGCGAGGCGAACGGCTGGACACGCCTGCTCAGCAACTCGGTCAAGATCGTCAACATACTGGGCGGTTACGGCTACCGGCCGGCGCTCGCCAGCATGGAAGACTGCGTGACGGCCGCTGTTACGGGACGTATCCCGTGACCCGCCGCCTGCGCTGCCATCACGGCATCGGGCCGAGGGTCGAGGGCGAGGCGCTGGTCGCAGCCGACGACTTCTCCGCGCGCTACGACCTCGACCGGCTCGCCGGCACCTTCTCGCGCCCGGGCCACAAGCTCGCCGGGCTCTCCTACGTGGACAGGGTGCTGGTGCTGAACACCGCCAAGGGCGGCGTCGCATCGGCCTGGATGCTGCGCGAGATGGCGGAACGCGGCCTCGCGCCGAAGGCGATCCTGTTCAACGCCGCCAACACCATCCTGGCGCAGGGCGCCGCCTTCGCCGGCATGGCGCTCTGCGACCGCTTCGAGGACGGCGACATCACCCGCCTGATCGCCACCGGCGACCATGTGATCGTCGATCCCCCGGCGGGCCTGGTGACTGTGCTGGGCAAAGCCGCCAACTTCACTGCTTGACGGGGCCGGCATCGCAAACAAGGCTTTCGCACCCGGCCGGGGGAGGCTGCCATGTACCGTTTCGATCTCACCGAATCATACATTCCCGCCCAGACCGACGATGTCGTGCTGGAGACGACGGTCGGCGGCCAGCTGAGGGACATGGCGGCGCGGCGCGGCGGTTGCACGGCGCTGGTCGAGGTGGAGCTCGACGGCGAAAACGGACGGCGCTGGACCTATGCGGAGCTGCTGGCTGACAGCGAACGTCTGGCCAAGGCGCTGGCGTCGCGCTTCGCACCCGGCGAGCGGCTGGTGGTGTGGGCGCCCAACGTGCCGGAATGGGTGCTGATGGAATATGCCTGCGGGCTTGCGGGCCTCATCCTGGTGACGGCCAACCCCTCCTACCAGACGGCCGAACTGCGCTACGTGCTGGAGCAGTCGGGCGCATCCGCGCTGTTTTCGGTGGAAAGCTACCGGGGCAATCCGATGGCCGAGATCGCTGTCGCCGCCTGCGACGGCCTGGCGGCGGTGCGCGAAATCGTCGATCTGGACGATCACGGGGCGCTTTACAGGATCGGAGACCGCCCGGCGGAACTGCCCGAGGTGACGCCGGACGATGCGGCGCAGATCCAGTACACCTCCGGCACCACGGGTTTTCCCAAGGGGGCCGTGCTGTCGCATCGCTCGCTCACCAACAATGCGCGCTACTGCGCCGTGCGTGCGGGCACGCGGCCGGACTCGGTCTGGGCGAATTTCATGCCGATGTTCCACACCAGCGGCTGCGGGCTGATTACCCTGGGCGCGCTGCAGGCGGGCTGCGCGATGTATCTCGTCAAGTTGTTCGACCCGGCGGCGATCCTGCGGTTGATCGAGCGCGAGAAGGTGACCGCGCTTCTTGGCGTGCCGACAATGCTTGTCGCGATGATGGAATGCCTCGACCAGGAGCCGTTCGACCTCTCCTCGGTGGAGATCGCGGTTTCCGGCGGTTCCATGGTTGCGCCCGAACTGGTGCGCAACGCCAGGGAACGCTTCGGCTGCGAATTCGAGACCGTTTACGGTCAGACCGAGGCTTCGCCCCTCGTCACCATGCACCATCTGGGCGAAAGCCTCGACATCGTCTGCAACACGGCGGGCCTGCCGATGCCGCAGACGGAGGTCTCAATCCGCAGCGTGGACGGCGGGAACCGGGTCCTGCCCGTCGGCGAGGTCGGCGAGATCTGCACGCGCGGCTACTGCGTGATGATCGGCTACCACGACAACCCCTCGGCGACTGCGGACGCCATCGATGCGGACGGCTGGCTGCACACCGGCGATCTCGGCACGCTCGACCAGCAGGGCTATCTGCGCATTACCGGGCGGGTGAAGGAGATGATCATCCGGGGCGGCGAAAACCTGTTCCCGGCCGAGATCGAGAACACGCTGCTGGAGCACCCCGATGTGGCGGAGGTCGCCGTGGTCGGGCTGCCGGACGACAGGTGGGGCGAGATCGTCGCCTGCTTCGTGCGCATGGAGCCCGGCCGGGCGATGGACCCGCAGGAACTCCGCCGCCACTGCCGCGCCCGGCTCTCGCCGCAGAAGACTCCCGTCGTCTGGCGCGAGGTCCCCGCCTTCCCGCTGACCGGCTCCGGCAAGATCCGGAAATTCCAGCTGGTGGAGGACTATGCGGCGGAGACCGCGTAGCGGCGCGGCTACCGGTTCCGGTAAACCGCCGTTTCGAAGTCCAGGTAGAGCGGCAGGGACTTCTCGTCGGCGAAGGGCAGGACCTGGGTGAGGTAGACGCCGCCGATGCCCTTTGCCGGATCGATCCAGAAATAGGAATTGGCGAGGCCGGCCCAGGCGAGGCTGCCGGCCGTCCGGCCGGTGGGCGCTTCGTCATTGTTGATCATGAAGGTCAGCCCCCAGGTCTTCTCCATGCCGGGGAAGAACTCCGCATCGTTGGAGTAGGGCGGCATCGCCGTCGCGAGGTTGACGACCCGGTTGTCGCCGATGCTGTTGACCGACATGGCCTCCACAGTCTCGGGCCTGAGCACCCGGTGGCCGTTCGCCGCGCCCTTGTTCAGGATCATGCGGATGAACTTGAGATAGTCGCCGACGGTGGAATAGAGGCCGCCGCCGCCCATCTCGAACTCGGGGTCCTGCTCGACCATGAACTCCATCGGCGCCCAGGCGCCGCCCTCGCCGCGCACATGGACTGTCGCCAGCCGCTCCTGCATCGCAGGCGAGACCTTGAAGGCGGTGTCGCCCATGCCGAGCGGGTCGAAGATGTTCTCCTTCATGTATTGCCCGAGCCGCTGTCCGATCACCGCCTCGACCATCTTGCCGGCCCAGTCGATGCCGATGCCGTAGTCCCAGCGCTCGCCCGGATCGAACAGCAGCGGTGTCGTCAGTGCGGCGTTCTCGCAGCTGGTGATCTGGGGCGCGCCCTTTGCCTCCTGGAAGGCAAGGATGTCCGTGTTCCAGATCTCGTACACATAGCCCGAGGTGTGGGTCAGCAGGTGGCGCAAGGTCACCGGGCGTTTTGGCGGACGCATCTTCGGCTGACCGTCACCGTCGAAGCCCTCCAGTACCCCGACTTCGCCGAGATAGGGGATGACCGCGCTTGCCGGTCCGTCGAGTTCCAGCTTGCCTTGCTCGACCATCTGCATGGCCGCCGCGCCGGTGACGGCCTTGGTCATGGAGGCGATCCAGCCGACCGTGTCGGGCGTCATGGCGGTGCCGCTGCCGGCCGCGCGTTCGCCGAACCCGCCTTCATAGACGGTCCCCTCTGCCGTGGTCGCGCCCGCCACGACCCCGGGCACATCGCCCCTCGAAACCGCAGCCTCCAGGATTCCGTCTGCACTGTCTTTGAGCGCCATGCCTGCCTCCCGCCGAACCGGCCCGTTTTCGATGGGTGGTGGGCGCACTAGGACTCGAACCTAGGACCCGCTGATTAAGAGTCAGCTGCTCTACCAACTGAGCTATGCGCCCCACCGGGGAAGTGAGATTTATCCCTTTACGCGCCGCCTGTCGAGAACGCGGCGGCTATTCCTCCGCAGCAGCGAGCGGGGCGCGTTTGCGGGCGGCGAGTTCGGCCAGGATCTCCTGTGTGTGCTCGCCGAGCAACGGCGCGGGCCGGTCGATAGCGCCCGGTGTCGAGGCAAGCTTCACCGGCGTGCCGATGGTGTTCATTTTCCCGACGGCCGGGTGGTCCAGCTCGACGACCATGTCGCGGGCAAGCGTGTGCGGGTCGGTGAACACCTCGCCGTGGTCCATCACCGGGCCCGCCGGCACGCCAACTTCCTCGAGCTCGGCCAGCCATTCGTCCCGCGTGCGGGTCTGCATCACGGCCTCGAAGATCTCGATCAGCTCGTCATTGTTCGCCACCCGGTCGGCGCGCGTCCTGAAGCGCGGGTCCTCCGGCAGGTCCGGGCGGCCGAGCACGTTGCAGATGCGGAACCAGAGGTTCTGCTGCGCGCCGCCGACCGCGAGATAGCCGTCCTTCGCCTTGAGGATCTGGTAAGGCGAACTGCCGCGATGACGCTGGCCGATGCGCTCCGGCGTCTTGCCGGTCGCGAAATAGCCCGCCGCCTCATAAACGCAAAAGGACATGGCGCTCTCGTAAAGCGAGACATCGACATGCTGGCCCTTGCCGGTCCCGGTGCGGCCGTGGATGGCGACCATGGTGGCGTAGGCCCCGAACATGCCGGCGCCGACATCGGAGATGGCGATGGGCAGGCGGAAGGGCGGGCCGTCCTCCGGGCCGTTGATGGCGGCGAGGCCGGACATGGCCTGGGTAATCAGGTCGAAGCCGCCGCGGGTGCCGTAGGGCCCGGTTTGCCCGAAGCCGGAGATCGAGGTCATCACGAGGCCGGGGTTCTCCGCCGACAGCGCCTCGTAGCCGAGGCCGAGCCGCGCCATGACGCCGGGCCGGAAGTTCTCGACCACGATATCGGCCGAAATGCAAAGGTCCCAGGCGGCCTGGAAACCGTCCTCGCTCTTCAGGTCGAGCGTCACGGAGCGCTTGTTGCGGTTCCAGAGCATGAAGGGCGCGCTCTCGCCCTCCACGAAGGGCGGCGTCTGGCGCATCGCCTCGCCTTCGGGGCGCTCCACCTTGATGACGTCGGCGCCCTGGTCGCCCAGCAGCATCGCGCAATAGGGTCCCGAAAGATTGGTCGTGAAGTCGATGACTCTAAGCCCTTCCAGTGCCCCGGCCATGGCGCTCTTGCCTCCCATCAGAAACCTGCGGCCATTCTCGCCAACCGGTTTCTCTTGGCAAGGGCGGCGCCGGCGCGGCATAACGGGCGCAGCCGACAGGGAGAAACAGGTTCCATGGACGAGATCAGGCTTCGCCGGCAAGGGCAGGTTGCGGTCGTCACTATCAACCGGCCGGAGAAGAAGAACTGCTGCACCAAGGCGATGTGGTTCGAACTCGGCCGGTTGTTCGGCGAGCTGGACAAGGACAGCGACGTGCGGGCCATCGTGCTCACGGGCGCGGGGGAGAACTTCTGCACCGGGGCCGATATCTCGGAATTCGCCGAGGTGCGGGGCGACGCCGACCAGGCGGCGGACTATGCCCGCGCCGTGCTCGCGGCGGAGCACGGCATCGCAGAAATATCCAAGCCCGTCATCGCCGCGGTCCGCGGCTATGCGGTTGGCGGCGGCTGCGGGTTGATCGTCTGCGCTGACTTCCGCGTTTCGGACCGCAGCGGGCGTTTCGGCGTCCCGGCGGCGCGCCTCTCGATCGTCTATGGCATGGACGGGCTGCAGAAGCTCGCCAATATCGTCGGCGTCACCAACGCCAAGAAGATCATGTACACCGCAAAGCGCTTCACCGCCGAGGAAGCGGAGCGTATGGGCCTCGTGGACATGCTGGTGGACGGCGACCCGGTCGAGGCCGCGATCGAGTTCGCGGAATCCATGGCAGGCAACGCGCCGCTCTCCATCATGGGCCACAAGATCGGGCTCAACGCTGTCGCGGCCGGCCGCATGGCCGAGACCGAAGACAGCTACCGCGACCTCCAGATGCAGGCGTCGGAGAGCGAGGACTACCGCGAGGGCCGCACGGCCTTCATGGAGAAGCGGGCGCCGGTCTTCCAAGGGCGCTAGGCCGCGCCTATTCTGCCGCCGGCCCGATCCAATCCAGGAGAATTCCAGCCATGCGCTACCTGCACACCATGGTCCGCGTTTCGGACCTCGACAAGTCGCTCGCCTTCTATTGCGGCCTGCTGGGTATGGTCGAAACCCGGCGCACCGAGAGCGAGAAGGGCCGCTACACCAATATCTTCCTTGCCGCGTCGGCGGACGAGGCGGTGGCCCGGGACGCGAAGGCGCCGGTGCTGGAACTCACCTACAACTGGGACCCCGAAGACTATAAGGGCGGGCGGAATTTCGGCCATCTCGCCTTCGAGGTCGATGACATTTACGGCCTCTGCCAGTCCCTCTCCGATGCCGGGGTGACCGTTAACCGCCCGCCGCGAGACGGCTACATGGCATTCATCCGCTCCCCGGACGGCATTTCCATCGAGCTGCTGCAGGCGGGCGGCCCGCGCGATCCGGCCGAGCCCTGGGCGTCGATGGAGAACACCGGCTCCTGGTAATGGAAGCGAGTGATGCCGGGCGCTGGTTCGACGACTTCAAGGTCGGCCAGCGCTTCGAAACGGACGGCTACACCTTCACCGAAAGCAGCATCATCGACTTCGCGCTGCAATACGACCCGCAATATTTCCATCTCGACCGGGAGCGCGCCGTCGAGAGCATCTATGGCGGACTGGTGGCGAGCGGTTTCCACACGCTTGCGGTGGTCTTCCGCCTGCTTGTCCAGGCACGGGTGTTCGGGTCCGGCAATCTGGGCGGGAAGGGCATGGACGGGTTGCGCTGGCAACGTGCGGTCCGGCCGGGCGATACGCTCCGCGTTACCTGCAAAGTACTGGAACTGCTGCCGTCGTCTCATCCCGACCGGGGCAATATGCGCATGTCGTTCCGCGCCTGGAACCAGTACAAGGAAACGGCGCTGACGGGCGTGCTCATGCCGGTGATTCAGCGCAGGCCGGGCGCGGGATAGAAACGCCCGGTCAGGCTGCGGGCGAGCCTCGCTACCGATGACGCTGCCGGAGAAGATACTCGCGCGTCCCGCCCACGCGATCGCCGTGCTGTGCGTGGCGCAGGCGCTCGTCTGGACGTTGGCGCCTGCTTTGACCCACAGCGCGCCGCCGCTCGATGTCGTCGAGATGCTTGTCTGGGGCCGGGAAGGGGTCGTCGCGACCTTCAAGCACCCCAACCTGCCGGGACTGCTGCTGGAAGGCGTGCGAAGACTCTCCTTCGGTGCACTCTGGCCCGCTTACGCTCTCGCCCAAGCCTGTGTGGTCGCAAGTTTCGTTGCCGTCTATCTGCTTGGGCGCGACCTGCTGGGGCAGGGCCGGGCGGTGGCCGGCACGCTGCTCCTGACAGGCATTTTCTACTACTCCTGGCCAACCCCGGAGATGAACCACAACCTCGTGCAAATGCCGCTCTGGGCGTGGGCATGCCTGGCCTTGTGGCGCTCGGTGCAGGGCGGCCGCATCACCTGGTGGCTCCTGCTGGGCGTTTTTGCAGGGCTGTCGCTCTGGGCGAAATACTCCTCGGGCCTCGTCCTGGCGGCGGCGGGCCTGTGGATGCTGGCGGATGCGCAGGCGCGCGCGCAGCTTGTCCGCATCGGACCGTGGGCGGCGCTTGCGGTCTTCGCTCTCGTTGCCGCGCCGCAGGCGGCGTTCCTGGTCGGGACGGATTTCCTGCCGCTCGACTATGCGCTGGCGCGGGCCGGCTCGGGCAGGGCAGGGGCGCCGCTCTCTTTCCTCCTCACCCAGATCGCAGACCATGCCGTCTTCCTGCTGATGGCGCTGACGGCGGGGCTGTTCGGGAAAGGGGCGTTCCGGTCGAGCCCGGAAGAGGCGCGCGCGCGCCGGTTCCTCATCGTCATGGGCCTGCTGCCCGCACTGCTGGCCGCGCTTATGGCCGCCGTAGCCGGGATGGGCCTGAAGGACATGTGGGGCATGCCCATGTTCAACCTTTCCGGCCTGCTGCTGCTGGCGCTGCTGCCGGGCCGTTTCGAAGGGCGAAGGCTCCCCCGGATTGCGGCCATGGCTGCGTGCCTGCTCATTCTGGTGCCGGCGGCCTATGCGGCTTCGGTGGTCCTCCGCGCCGAGCGGTCGGACAAGCCTTCGCGGGTCGTTTGGCCGCAGGACGAGATCGCGTCCCGGCTGCTGCGTGCATATGAGAACGAGACCGGCGCCATGCCGCGGATCGTCGCCGGGCCGGTCTGGGAGGCCGGTCTGGTCGCGCTGGCGGCGCCGGGCGGGCCTTCGGTGTCCATCGATGCCGACGAACGAAAGGCGCCCTGGGTCTCCGCGGAAGACATCGGGCGCAAGGGCGCATTGGTCGTGTGGCGGACGGGTTCGGAGCCCGCGCCGGGCCTGGTTGCGCTGGCTGCCGGGCGGACGACAACAGAGGAGACCTTCCGGTGGAGCGGCTCCGCCACGGCCCGGCCGATCCGGATCACGTGGGCGGCAGTCCCGCCTCGGGCTCGCTGAAGACGAAGAAGCGGTTCAGCAGATAGGTGAGCACGGCCGCAAGGCCCGTGAACAGCAGGAAGCCGATCCTGTAGTCGAGCCCGCCGATGTCCGCCCAGAGCGCCATCGCGCCGCCATGCAGGGAGACGACGGCGGCGTAGCAGGCGAGGAAGCGCGTGCCCGCCCGGCGATGGGGCACGCGGCTCCTCAGCACGAATGCGCGGTTGCCGGCATAGGAAACCGCGATGCCGCAGACGGCTGCGAGCGCATTCGCGACGGCTGCCGAGCCCAGTCCAGCGCCCTCGATCAGGCCCGCAAGCACGCCGTAATGGACGGCGGTGGCGAACAGCCCGTTCAGAATGAAACGAACGATTCGGCCGGCTTCCTCACGCATCGCGTGAACTGTCGAGCCCGGTCGTTTCGGTCTCCAGGATGAGCGATGCCGCGGCCGCGTCGAGGTCCGCCGGCGAGCGGTAGCCGAGCGCGTTCATGATGAGCGCGACGAGGCTGAGGGTCGCGGTCTGGAGGAAGACCAGGACGAGGAAGCCCGTCACGAAGGTGAGCCATCCGGGCGGCGTCTGGCCGGAAAGCTTCAGGACGACACCCACCAGAAAGACCAGAACGCCGGATATAGCCGCCCCGGCGCATACCGCGCCCATTCTGGTCAGCACGGCGTCGTCGAACACCGCGACCGCCCGGATGCCGTGCAGCGCAAGGTCGTAGAAATTCATGCGCGACCGGCCATCGTATCGAGCGCCCCGGTCGCACGAGATTTCGACGCGCCGCAGCCTGGACTTGATGAGCGCCGCTGCGAGGTGGATGCGCGTCTCCTGCATGGCGGTAAGGCGCAGCAGGGCGCGACGGTCGAGGGCGCAGAAATTGCCGAACCGGATCTCCCGGCCCGTCAACAGGCGGAAGAAGCGCCGGTAGAGCCGGTAGAAGACCCGGAAGGGCAGGGACTCCGTCCGCCGCCCCCGCTGCGCGACGACCGCGTTGCAGTCCGCCCCGATAGCGGCGACCAGTTGCGGCACGTTCTCGGGCCGGTCTTCGCCGTCGCTGTCCATGACGATTGCGCCGGCATAGCGCGGCTCCGACGCGGCCACGGCGAGGCCGACCCAGATCGCCGTCTGGTGCCCGCTGTTGCGCTTCAGGCGGACGATCCGGCCGGCCAGCCCGGCATCCCGGATGGCATCGACCGCCGGCGGCGCCCCGATCGTTCCATCGTCCACCGCAAGGACCTCTAGCGACACGCCGGCGTCGAGGCGCGCGAGGTCCCGGCAAAGCGAGGCAAAGGAATCGCCGTCATCGTAGACCGGGGTAACGACGGGCCAGACCGGTTCACGGTCCTGCGACATCGATCCGGTGTTCCGGGACGGTGCGGAGGAGTTCGCGGAACCAGTCGATCGTCGCGCCGAGGCCGTCTGCGAGCCCGGTGGCCGGCGTCCAGCCGAGCAGGTCGGTCGCGCGCGATATGTCGGGACGGCGCCTGGACGGGTCGTCCTTTTCCAGCGGCACGAATACGGTCTGCGACCCACTTCCGCAGAGCTTCACGACCGTCTCGGCGAGCGCTGCGATGGTCGTCTCGTCAGGGTTGCCGAGATTGACGGGACCAGGCGGCGCATCGTCGAGCGCCATGTAGGCCAGCAGGCCATCCACAAGGTCGTCCACGTAGCAGAAGGACCGGGTCTGGCTGCCGTTGCCGGCCAGTGTGAGGGGTTGGCCGAGCAGGGCCTAGACAACGAAATTAGATGCAACGCGCCCATCGGAGGGGTGCATCCGGGGGCCGTAGGTATTGAAGATGCGAACGACCCGGATATCGACGCCGTGTTGGCGGTGGTAATCGAAGAACAGCGTTTCGGCGCAGCGCTTGCCTTCGTCGTAGCAGGCGCGGGGGCCGACGGGGTTCACATTGCCCCAGTCGTCTTCCTTCTGCGGGTGGGAGAGCGGATCGCCGTACACCTCGCTGGTCGAGGCCTGGAGGATGCGCGCGCCGCAGCGCCTGGCGAGATCGAGCATATAGATCGCCCCATGTACGGAGGTCTTCACGGTCTGCACGGGGTCGTGCTTGTAATGCACCGGGCTTGCCGGGCAGGCGAGGTTGAAGATGCGGTCCACCTCCAGGCGCAGCGGTTCCGTTACATCGTGACGAATGAATTCGAAATTCGGCTCACCCAAAAGATGGGCGACGTTTGCCTTGGCCCCCGTGAACAGGTTGTCGAGGCAGATGACATCGGCGCCGTCGGCCATCAGGCGTTCGCAGAGATGCGAGCCGATGAATCCCGCCCCTCCGGTAACGAGCACGCGGTCGGTGTAATGCTTCATCTGGGTGTCGCCGTCTTCCCGCGCGCGGGCCTCCCCCGGGCCGGCATTTTGCCGGCTCGTCGCAGAGTCCCATTGTAGCGTGCAGGCGCGGCGCAGCTATTGCGGCTATGCGTCGGACAGAGCGTTGCCGTCGGCGCGCCAGAGAGATTCCAGGCTGCGGCGCAGCTTCGCCAACGCGCGGGCCTCCAGTTGGCGGACGCGCTCCTTGCTGACGCCCAGTTCCTGTCCGAGCGATTCCAGCGTGCGGGCATCGTCTTCCAGCAGCCGTTCGCGGATGATCTTTGCCTCGCGCGCCGGCAGTTCAGCCAGTGCCTCCCTGACCCAGCGCGCGCGCTCGTCGCCGTCGAGATGCTCCATGGCGTTGTCTTCGGGAGACGGGCGCTGGTCCGCCAGAAAGTGCACCCAGGTCTCGTCACCGTCCTCGCCGATGGGAGCATCGAGCGAGCGGTCGGCTCCGGTAAGCCGGCTCTCCATGGACTCCACATCACTGGTCGCGACCTTGAGTTCGGCGGCAATGCGTTCCCGTCCCCGGTCGTCGAGGGGCTTGCCCGTGCGCCCCTCGATGCGGGCGCGCAGCCGGCGCAGGTTGAAAAACAGCGACTTCTGGGACGAGGTGGAGCCTGTACGGACGATGGACCAGTTGCGCAGGACGTAATCCTGCATTGCCGAGCGGATCCACCAGGAGGCGTAGGTCGAGAAACGAACCTCCCGCTCCGGCTCGAAACGGGCCGCCGCCTGCATAAGGCCGACGGAGCCCTCCTGCATCAGGTCCGCCATGGGCAAGCCGTAATTGCGGTATTTCGCGGCCGTGGCCGCAACCAAGCGCGCATAGGCGTTGACCAGTTCATGCAGGGCTGTCTCGTCCTTCAGGTCGCGCCAGCGCAGCGCCAGTTCCTGTTCGCGCTCGCGAGTGAGCAACGGCGTACTCATCGCATGGCGGACGAAATTCAGCGCCCCCCTGCTGTTGGCCGACCGGTCCAGGTAGCTCATCTCGTTCCTTCCCGCGCCGTGTTCCGGTTCCCGGACGGGCGCACCGCTCTTCAAGAGGTGGGCAGCGTCGCGGAGTTATTCAACCGGTCGTTCGGGTCGTTCCCCGAAAAGCCGAAGGCGGTCTGCCCATCCCCGAGCAGACCGCCTTTCGATGCGATATGTTGTCGCTATCGGGTCAAGCGGCCTGCAAGACCATTTCCACTCTCTTGACGGCTTTGTCCTCGTCGATTTTCTCCACCACCGCAAGTTCCCGGCTGAGTCGTTCGAGCGCGGCCTGGTAGATCTGGCGCTCGCTGTAAGACTGGTCCGGCTGGTCCGCATTGCGATGCAGGTCCCGCACCACCTCGGCGATAAGGTTGGGATCGCCGGAGTTGATCTTCGCTTCGTACTCCTGGGCCCGCCGGCTCCACATCGTTCGCTTGATACGCACCTTTCCCTTCAGGGTTTTTAATGCGTTCTGCATTTCCTTCTTTGTGGATAGTGTCCTCAAGCCCGCTGTCTGCACCTTTGCCGTCGGGATGCGCAGGAGCATCTTTTCCTTTTCGAACTCGATCACCAGCATCTCCAGTTCGTAGCCGGAAATTGCCTGTTCCTCCACGGCCAGAACCTTGCCGACGCCATGCGCCGGATAGACCACGTGATTGCCTGCCTTGAAATTCGCGCGTTTTGTCATCCTGTCCTGTTGGCCCCCAAAACTCCGTAATGATGCACCAACCGGGAGCGCAACACGCTGTGCCGTTTCCGGCGAGCGAATGCGCCGACGATCTGCTGCGGCTGGCTGGGTCTCCTCCAAAACCCACGCCCGACTTTAGCATAAATTCAACCGGATGGCGACCCTTGCGGCGCCTTCCCCCGTTATTGGAGCGGCTGGCGGCGGCCTTTGCCCCGAAAGGCGGGAAGATGAACGGGAGGAACCCGACATGTCGTGCGATGCCGCCGGATCCCTCGCGCACGAGCTGGTGCGCGACGGCCTCAACCGCCGGGATTGGGGCTGAAATGCGCTTCCAGCTTGCCCTCCACGCCTTCCCAGGACTCGGCGTCAGGCGGTGCGTCCTTGCGGTAGGTGATGTTCGGCCAGCTCTCGGAGTAGCGCCGGTTGAATTCGACCCATTCCTCCATACCGGGGTCGGTGTCCGGCTTGATCGCCTCGACCGGGCATTCAGGCTCGCAGACGCCGCAATCGATGCACTCGTCGGGATGTATGACCAGCATGTTCTCGCCTTCATAGAAGCAATCGACCGGGCATACTTCGACGCAGTCCGTGTATTTGCACCGGATGCAGGCGTCGTTGACGATATAGGTCATAGGCAATATCTCCGGGCTGCGCGCGGAGCGGCACAGTGGAAGGCGCCATTTAGCAGCCGGGCCGGGCCTGTCAACCGTCGAGGTTGGCGTAAAGACGGGCCGCCTCGGGTGCCGGCCCGCGCCGCTCTGCCAGCGCCTCGACCCGCACGACCCGGATGCTGCCCGCCTGGGGAAAAGTCAGTATGTCGCCCACCCGGAGAATGTGATGGGCCTTCTGTACCGGTCGGCGGTTCACACGCACCCTCCCGGCCTGGCAGAGCTTCGTGGCCAGCCCGCGCGTCTTGAAGAAGCGCGCGCACCATAGCCACCGGTCGAGCCTCTGGCCTGCCGGCGAATCGTTCACAATCCGGCCTTGAACGCGGCGAGCTTAGCGAAGGGCGAACCGGGCCTGGCGCGGGCCCGGCGGAGCGGCTTCGGGCGGCTGCGCGTCATTTGCATGCCGGTTGCGGTGTCGGTTGCCTCATAGCCGATGTCCGTGAGCACGGCCGACACATCGTCGAGATGGCAGCCGGCCAGCCGGGCGAGATGCAGCGTGGGCACGAACGGCCCCTGCTCTGCAAGGCCGGCGGCGGCATCCGCCAGCCGCTCCAGCGCAGGCGCCCGGAGCGCCAGCTGGCCTGCAACAAGATAGCCGGAAGCGGCATAGCGATCAGCGGATATGGCCGGGTCCAGCGCCAGCGTCTGCCGACCAGCGGCCAAAGGCTCGCCGCCGCTGCCCCGGTGGACACGCCAGAGCAGGTCCAGCAGTCCGGCAGCACGAGCTTTCTGCATAGCCGGGACAAAAAGCGAGACACGGCCGATGCGTACACCCAGCCGCCCCAGCGCCTGCCGGTCCGCGCGCGACAATGAGCCGGCAAGGTCCGCGACGGCGCTGCGCCTGAGCGTTCCGAGCGCTTCGGCGAGCCGATACGCAATTCCGCGGGCGCGGCCGGACAGGCCGTTCGCTTCGGCAAGCGTCACGAGCGCAGCGAGGTCGCGGGCAATCAGGCCGGAGCCCCACTCCCGCAGGCGCACTTCGACGCGCCGCCGGGGCGCCGTTTCCAGCAGGTCCGAAGGCAGGATGCGCATTTCGGGCGAAAGGGCCGTCGCGCCGGCCGTCAGGCGGGCGACCGGTTCGTCGTTCCAGAGGACCTGGCCTCCGGCGTCCAGCGCGAAGCTGTCGTCGGACGCCGCGGCCAGCGCATCCACCCTCCGCGCCGCTTCCTGTCTCAGCACACGCTGGGTGGCCAGCGCGAGCGGCCGGCCGCCGCGTTCGGCCTGGGCCGCGGTGTAGCGGAAGCCGTCGAGCTGCCCGACTGTCTCGCCTTCGAGGAATACGGACCCGTCGCGCGCCACGGCCCCCATAAGGTCGCCGCCTTCCCTGAGGCGTTTGGCCAGCACGGTAGTGCGCCTGTCCACGAATCTCTGGGTCAGCCGCTCGTGCAATGCGTCCGACAGCAGGTCTTCCAGCCGCCGGGTGCGCTCCTGCCAGCCGGTCGCATCGTCGAGCCATGCAGCCCGATAGGCGATGTAGGTCCAGGTGCGCACGCCTGCGATGCGCGCCATAAGCGTGTCGATGTCGCCGTCCGTGCGCTCCAGCCGGCCGACCTGCCGGGCCACCCAGTCGTCCGGCAGCCGGCCGCTGCAGTCGACCAGATAACGGTAAACGCGCGCGAGCAGATGAGCATGGGCGTCGGTCAGCGTCTTGCGGAAGTCCGGCACCTGGCAGACCTCCCACAACATGGCGACCCTTTCGAGGCCGACTGCCGCCGCCCTGACTTCGGCGTCGCGCGCCAGTACGGCGAGCGCCTGCTGGTCCTCGCCGTCCCGCCCCGGCACCAGGAAGGGCAGGGGCGGCGGGCGGCCAAGGCTCGCCAGCAGCGCATCAACGCTCGAAAAGTCGAGATCGTCATTGCGCCAGAAGACGGTTTGCAGGGGCTCGAAACGATGGTCCTCGACCCGCGCGACGATACGCTCGTCCATCGGATGCTGCTCAGCGGTGACGCCGAATGTGCCATCGGCGACATGACGTCCGGCACGCCCGGCGATCTGGCCGACCTCGGCCGCCGCCAGCCTGCGCATCCGCCGTCCGTCGAATTTGCTGAGCGCGGAGAAGGCGACATGGCGCACATCCATGTTGAGGCCCATGCCGATGGCGTCGGTAGCGACCAGGTAGTCCACCTTGTATCTCTCCGGATCGTTGTTGCAGCTATAGTCGCAACAGCGGGAGCGGACGGGAGACCGCTAGCACCCAGGTTATGAAGACCGCGGGAGAGCATGGTTCCCCGTCCGCTGTTCCTTTGAACCCGAACAGTCGCTTGGTCCGCAGTGTGAGACCGCATTTGCAAGGACGGGACATGGAACGGATATTCGTTGGCATCGACGTGGCGAAGGATCGTCTGGACGTGCATCTGCGCCCGTCCGGGGAGGCCTTTGCCGTCGCGCGCGACGGCAAAGGCCTGGAAGAGTTGTCGGCGCGCCTGGGCGGGCTGGAGGTTGCCCTCGTGGTGCTGGAGGCGACGGGCGGCTTCGAGGTCACGGTCGCGGCGGCGCTCTGCGCGGCGGGCCTGCCATTGGCGGTGGTCAACCCGCGCCAGATCCGGGACTTCGCCCGCGCCACCGGCCGGCTCGCCAAGACCGACGCCCTCGATGCGGCGGCGATCGCACAGTTCGCCGAGGCGGTCCATCCCGAGCCCCGTCCGGTGCCTGACGAGCAGGCCCGCGCGCTCGCCGAGCTGGTCGCCCGGCGGCGCCAGATCGTCGCGATGATGACCGCGGAGAGAAACCGCAGGAGGCGCCTCACAAGCCGTCGCACGATCCGCAGCGTCGACCGCGTGCTCGCCACCCTGCAACGCGAACTCTCCGACCTCGAAACCGAGCTCGGCGATGCGATCCGCAAATCCCCCGCATGGCGCCAGGCCGAGGACCTCCTCAAAAGCGTTCCCGGGGTCGGTGACGCCACCGCACGAACCCTGATCGCCGATCTCCCCGAACTCGGAACCCTCAGCCGAAGGCGCATCGCCGCGCTCGTCGGCGTCGCGCCCTTCAACCGCGACAGCGGAACCATGCGCGGAAAGAGAACCATATGGGGAGGACGCGCCAACGTCCGCGCAACCCTCTACATGGCTGCCCTCACCGCCTCCAGGCATAACCCAACCCTCAAACGCTTCTATCGCCACCTGATCGCGGAGGGAAAAACCAAAAAGGCTGCCCTCACCGCCGTCACACGAAAGCTCCTCACAATCCTCAACGCTATCCTCAGAGACCGAACCCCGTGGAAAACAGCTTGACCGACAACACAGTCGCTCTCCCGCCTGGTACATTCCGACCTGGGCGTTTCGCGCGCGCGGGCTGAGCGCGCCCAGCACCACGGCGGTGCCGCCCCGCTGCCGGCGGACGAGCTCCGCCAGGCGATAAACCTCGCCAGCGGAGAAGGCGACCACGGCGGAGCGCGGCGGCAGGCGCGTGACCTTTCGGTAGCCCGAATAGTCGAGCCGCGAGAAGCGGGGCCGGTCTTCGACAACCGCCTCGGGCGCCAGCTGGCGCAACAGGGGCCGGATCGTCTCCGCGCCGAGGAACATCGTCTCGTGCCCGCCGCGCGCATGGAGCAGGCGATTGGTGACGATATGGCCGCGCTCGGGGTCCGCCGCCATCTGCACTTCGTCCACGGCGAGGAAGGCCACGGGCCGGTCGAGCGGCATGGACTCGGTGGTGCAGACGAAATAGCGCGCCCTGGGCGGGATCAGCTTTTCCTCGCCTGTCACCAGCGCCACCGCGCCGGGGCCCTTGACGGCAACGACGCGGTCGTAATTCTCCCGCGCGAGCAGACGCAGCGGGAAACCGATCATGCCGGACTCGTGCGCGAGCATGCGTTGCACGGCGGCATACGTTTTGCCGGTATTGGTCGGCCCGAGTAGCGCGGTCACCCGCGCGGGCTCGTCGATTGCCCGCATGAAGGAAGAGTCGGTCCGATTCCGTGGCAGTTCAAGGGCAATTCCTTGTAGATGATGCGGCAATGTGGATCGATGTACTGAAGGGCGGCATTCGCCTCAGCTCGACTTTGTACAAAATTACCTCACGTCCATGTCCAGAAGATCTCGTTTTTGGCGATTTCGTCGAGGGCCTGTTCGAGCGGGAGCACGATGCCCCCCATGTCTCCGACGTCCTGCCAGGACTGGCGCCAGGACCAGTAGCGCACCCTCATCTTGTCACCTGAGCCTTTCGGCTGGAGCCTTGCGATCGGTGCCTGCGTGGCCGTGAGATACAGATTGTAGCCGCCGCGCACCCTGGTGACCGTCACGCCCCCGCCCCTGGATTTGTTGAACGCTTCGATGCGCGCCAGACAGGGGTCGGATGCGGCCATGAAGCAGTGATATCGGATTGGATGGCTTCTGTCGCTGCAGCGATGCTGATTCACCCGGTCGCATGCGGGCGCCCTTGCATGCCGGATGCTTCTGGATTCGAAGGTCGTCATGACACATTTCGACGACCCTTCGAGCGCCATCGGCGATCCGGTTCCGCCGTTCCTGATCGACTGGCTGGAGCCCTTTCGAGGCGCCTTCTCATCCCCGACCTGGCGGCTGGTGGCGGTTCTGGTCATGGGAGCGTTGCTGGCGCCGGGCAAGAGAACCGTGTCGGCCTGCCTGCGGGTGACCGGGCGGGCGATGTGCGAGACATTCTCGTCCTACCATCAGGTTCTCAATCGCGCCCGCTGGGACCCGCGTGACCTTTCACGCCGGCTCGTGCTCGTGCTGGTGGCGCGGCTTGCCGGGCAGGGACCGATCATCATCGGGCTCGATGACACCATCGAGCGCCGCTGGGGCGCGCGTATCAAGGCGCGCGGCATCTATCGCGACCCGGTGCGTTCCAGCCATGGCCATTTCGTCAAGACCAGCGGGCTGCGCTGGCTCAGCTTCATGCTGCTTGTCCCGCTGCCCTGGTCGCCGGGCATCAGGGCCCTGCCCTTCCTGACCATCCTGGCCCCGTCCGAACGCTTCGCCGCCAGGCAAGGCCGGCGTCACAAGCAACTCACCGACTGGGCGCGACAGGGCATGCTTCAAATCCTTCGCTGGGTCCCGCAACGCGCGATCGTCTTCGTCGCCGACAGCAGTTTCGGAACCCACGAACTCGCCTGGCGCATCGGACAGCGCGCAACCCTCATCAGCAGGCTGAGGCTCGATGCCAACCTCTTCGCGCCCCCGCCGCCGCGCGACCCGAACAAACGCGGTCGACCCCGGCAAAAGGGGCCGCCCCTGCCCAAGCTCCAGACCCGCCTTGACGACCCCGATGCCCGCTGGACAAGCATCACGCTTCCGCGCTGGTACGGAAGTTCGAAGGAAAAGACACTCCAGATCATCTCCGATACCGCGCTCTGGTATCGTCCCGGCACACCTCCCAAGGCCATCCGATGGGTGCTGGTGCGAGACCCGGAAGGCGAGCGGGACCCGCAGGCGTTCTTCTGCACCGACACCAACATGGAGCCGGCCAAGATCATCGCCACCTTCGTGCGGCGCTGGCAGGTCGAGGTCACCTTCCAGGAACTGCGCGCCCATCTCGGGCTCGAAACACAACGCCAGTGGTCACACGCGGCGATCGCACGAACCACCCCCGTCCTCTGCGGGCTCTACAGCCTCGTCTGCCTCTGGGCCACAGACGTGCTCTCGACAAACCACCTGTCCTACGCCGCCGCCTGGTACCAGAAAACCAGCGTCACATTCTCCGATGCAATCGCGGCCATACGATGCCAACTCTGGCTTGGAAACAATTTATCGCGCTCCCCGCCACACCGGGAACCAAACATAATTCCGCCCGACAAGATAAGGCGGATGCAGTACGCCCTCTGCTTCGCAGCATAATGCACAAAGTCGAGCTCAGAGCCTGACCCAAAAAGAGTTGAGCGGTTTCAAGGGATTGTGATTCAGTTCGGTTATGCATCTGAACGGAGCCACGAATGCCCTGGACCGAAACCGCTCGCCGGGAGTATCGGCGGGACTGCCCACGATATGCAAGCGATCTGACCGACGCTGAGTGGTCTCTGATCGAGCCCTTCATGCCGTTGCCCTGCCGTATCGGTCGCCCGCGCCAGACCGATCTGCGCGAGGTCGTAAATGCGGTGCTGTATATGGCCACGACCGGTTGTCAGTGGCGCCAGCTGCCGAAGGACTTTCCGCCGGTCTCGACGGTGCAGCGCTATTTCTACGAGTGGCGCGACAACAGGCTGTGGCAGACGATCCGGTTCCACCTGGCCGTGCAGGCGCGCGAACGCGAGGGGCGCGAGGCCCAGCCGAGCGCGGGCGTGATCGACAGCCAGACGGTGAAAACCACGGAGGCAGGCGGGGTTAGCGGCTATGACGCCGGCAAGAAGGTCAAAGGGCGCAAGCGCCACGCTGTCGTCGACACCATCGGCATGCTCTTCGGCCTCGTCGTACATGCCGCCGACGTTCAGGACCGCGACGGCGCCCCGGCCGTGCTGAAATCCATCCGCCACGCCTGCCCCTGGCTGCGTCATCTGTTCGCCGATGGCGGATATGCCGGGCCGAAACTGCGCGGCGCCCTCGACAGGATCGGCAAGTGGACGCTCGAAATCGTCAAACGCTCCGACACCGCCAACGGCTTCGAAGTCCTCCCCGGACGATGGGTCGTCGAACGCACCTTCGCATGGCTCGGGCGCTGCCGCAGGCTGGCAAAAGACTGGGAAAAATCCATCGCCTCAAGCGAAGCATGGATCAACATCGCCCATATCCGGCTCACAACACGCCGACTCGCAAGGCCTTGAAAAACTTCAGCGAGTTTCGAGTCAGGCTCTCAGGCTGCGTATGTCGCCCGGCTCGTGCCGTTCCGGTTTCAGGAGCCTTGTAGATTCCGGGGTCCGACTGGCGGTTCGGGTGTCCGCGCGCCCGGCGGAGGGCGAGGCCAACAAGGCAGTCGAGGCCCTGCTCGCAAAGGCGTTCGGCGTCCCGAAAGGCCGTGTCGCCATTGTTCGCGGGGAGCGGGGCCGCGAGAAGACGGTACGGGTGGAGGGCGACCCGGAAGCGCTCGCAGCGGCCGCTTCGCAACTGCCGGAAATGGGGTAGGGTGCCTTTCCTGGCTCTCCGCCAATGCAGAAGGACGAGGACCCCATGGACTACGGCATCGCCCATTTCCCGACCGACTATTCCATTGCGCCGGCTGCCCTTGCCCTCGCGGCCGAAGAGCGCGGTTTCGAGTCCTTCTGGCTTCCGGAGCACTCGCATATTCCGTGGTCGCGCCAGTCTCCCTGGCCGGGCGGCGCCGACTTGCCGAAACAGTATTACGACGTGATGGACCCCTTCCTGGCGCTCGCCAGCGCGGCTGCCGTCACCTCCCGCATCAGGCTCGGGACCGGCATATGCCTCGTCGTTCAGCGGGACCCGATCTATACGGCCAAGGAAGTCTCCACGGTCGACCGCCTGTCCGACGGTCGTTTCCTGTTCGGGATCGGCGGCGGCTGGAATGCGGAGGAGATGGCCGATCACGGCACCGATTTCGCGACGCGCTTCACACTCATGGAAGAGCGCGTCGCGGCCATGAAGACGATCTGGACCGAGGCCAAGGCGGAGTTCCACGGCAAGTTCGTCGATTTCGACTCCATGGCGCAATGGCCGAAGCCGGTGCAGCGCCCGCATCCGCCGGTGATCGTTGGCGGAGCCTTTCCTTGGGGTGCGCGCCGGGCGATCGCCTATGGCGACGGCTGGATGCCGATAGGCGGCCGCAACCAGGACGTGTTGGAACTCCTGCCCCGCTTCCGGCAGATGGCCGCCGAAGCGGGCCGCGACCCGGATGATATCGCAGTGACGCTGTTCGGCGTGGCGCCCGACGAATCGCTGCTCGACAGGGCTGAGGCCGCGAGCGTGGCGCGGGCGGTCTTCATGCTGCCGTCCGTTGATGAAGCCGAGAGCCTGAAGGAGCTCGACACCCTGGTGGAGAGCCTCGGGCCGCGCCTCTGAGACGCCGGTCCGGTCAGTCGCCGAAGAACGGCGTTTCGTTCTCGCCCCTGAGGCGGATGTCGAAGCGAAAACCGCCATCTTCGGCCTGCGCCACCAGTAGCGGCCGGCGGCCGGCGGGCACGGCCGCCAGCACGGGATCGTCGGCGTTCAACTCCTCGCCGGGGAAGTAGGCGCGGGTCCGCACCCGCCGCAGCAGTCCGGCGGAGAACACCGCGACCGAGACATGCGGCGCCTGCCAGCGATTACCCTCGAAGGGAACCGGGCCCGGCATCACCGTCGTGAAGGCGAAGACGCCCTCGGCATTCGTCAGAACCCTGCCGAATCCGTTGAAATGCGGGTCGCGCGGGCGCGCCTTATCCGTGTCGAGCGGATGCGCATAGCCGCCCGCAGCATTCGCCTGCCAGATTTCGACAAGCGCATCGCGGACGGGTGCCGCGTTGACATCTGTAACCCGGCCTTGCAGGACGATGCTGCGCCCTTCGGCCTTGCCGCCGCCGGTAAGGTCGGCATTGAACGGCAGGGCGTAGTTGAAGAATGGCCCAAGCGTCTGTGAGGCTGTCGGCGCAAGACTCATGTCGCGGACCCTTCCTCATCCATCGGCGTCTGGTCCCGGCCCCGCATGACGATGTCGAAGCCGTAGCCGAGCGCGTGTTCGTGCAGGCCGTAAGACGCCTGGGGCCGGGCGACGAGCCGGTCCCGCGCAGCGGCATCCGGCACGGACATGAAGATCGAATCGATCTCGTTCAGCGGGTCTCCCGGGAAATAGACCTGGGTGATCATCCGGCTCATGAACGCATAGCCGTAGATCGACAGGTGGATATGCGGCGGGCGCCACCAATTGCCGGAATTGGGAACCGGATAGGCACCGGGCTTGATGGTGACGAAGCGGTAGCTGCCTTCCGCATCGGTCACGGCGCGGCCTCCACCGACGAAATGGGGGTCGAGCGGCGCATCGCGCCCGTCCACCGGGTGGCGGTATTTGCCGGAGGCGTTCGCCTGCCAGGCTTCCACCAGGACGCCCGGGAGCGGGCGTGCATCCTCGTCCCGGACCTGGCCGGCAAGGACCATCAACTGGCCGAGTGCCTTGCCGCCCGTTGTAAGGTCCGCTTCCTCCGGCGACACGCCCTCGCGCGTGAAAAGCGGGCCGGTAATCTCCGAAAGCGTCACCGGAGCCTCGATGAAGGGTTGCGACGGGGCGAGCTGGCTTGTGCGGAAATAGCGCTCGGAGTTGACCCCCGGTTGCGTGTTTTCGGGATAGGGGGCGTATTCGACCATGCTTCTTCTCCCGGTTGACGGCCGGAGCCGCTTCAGGCTTCTGCCTTTATCATGTCCGCCGACTTCTCCGCGATCATCAGCACGGCCGCATTGGTGTTGGCCGAGACCATACGCGGCATCACCGAGGCGTCCACCACCCGGAGCCCCTCCAGCCCGCGCAGGCGGAGCGAGGAATCGACCACGGCCATCGGGTCGTCGCCCATCTTGCAAGTGCCGATGGGATGATAAACCGTCGCGCCGTTGCTGCGGCAGTAGTGAAGCAGCTCGTCGTCGCTCGTCCGTTCAGCGCCCGGTATGGTTTCGCACTCGATGTAAGGTGCGATGGCCGGTTGCTCGAATATCTTTCGCGCGAGCTTCAGCGCGCCCGTCATGGTGTCGCAGTCGGTCTGCGTGGCGAGGTAGTTCGGGCGGATGACCGGGTGGCGGTCCGGATCGTTGGCGGCGATATGGATCGAACCGATGCTCTCCGGCCGGTGCTGCCAGAAGCCGAGCGTCATGCCGGGATAGTCGTCGAGCACGCTGATGACGCCGTCCTTGTAGCTCGCCGGCGCGAAGCTGTACTGCACGTCCGGCGTCGCCACACCCGGCATGATCTTCACTGAAGCGCTGACATTACCGGGCGCGGCAGTCAGCAGCCCGGTGCGTGTCGTCACGTAACGCACGGTTTCCCAGAGCAGCGGCAGCCCCTTCGAACGCTCGTTGAAGGTGCGGATGCCTTTCGCCTTCATGCAGATGCGGGCGACATAGTGGTCCTGGAGGTTCTCACCGACGCCGGGCAGGTGGTGGACCGGTTCGATCCCGAGCGGTTTGAGGCGTTCCGCGTCACCGATGCCCGACAGTTCCAGCAGCTGCGGCGAGGCAATGGACCCGGACGACAGGACGATCTCGGCGTTGGCCCGGACCTCGCGGACGGTATCGCCCTGGCGGAACACGACCCCGACCGCGCGCCCCTCCTCGACGACAAGCCGCTGCGTAAGCGCGTGGGTTTCCACCCGCAGGTTCGTCCGGCCGTCTGTCTGGCGCAGATAGGTCCGCGCCGTGCTCTCCCGGCGGCCGTTGCGGATGGCGTGCTGGAAGTAACCCACACCTTCCTGCTCGCCATCGTTGTAGTCGTCGTTGCGCGGGATGCCGGCCTCGACGCACGCCTCCATGAAGAGCCGCGTCAGCGGATGCTGCTCTATGGGATCGATGACGTTGATCGGGCCGCCCCGGCCGCGGATCTCCGGGTCGCCGCTTGCCCGGTTCTCGAACTTCCTGAAATAGGGCAGAACCTCGTCATAGGACCAACCGCGATTGCCGAGCTGCGCCCAGCCGTCATAATCCTCCGGCTGGCCGCGCACGATGAGATGGCCATTGATGGCGGACGAGCCGCCGAGCACCTTGCCGCGCGGCCAGTGGATGGCCCGGTTGCCGCTGCTCTCCTCTTTCTCCGTGGCGTAGCACCAGTTGACGGAGGTGTCGTAGAGCGTCTTGAAGAATCCGGCGGGGATATGGATGAACGGATTGAGATCGCGCCCGCCCGCCTCCAGCAGAAGCACGCTGGCCGCTGGATTCTCGCTCAGGCGATTGGCCATGACACAGCCGGCGGACCCGGCACCGATAATGATGTAGTCGAAGCGGTTCATCCCGCCCTGCCTCCCCGTCTTCTAGTCCTCGGCAGCTTGCGCTGCCGCGCGGTTCGTGTCCATGCGCGCGCCGTCGATCACCGCGCTCGAGGCCGTCATCCGGTCGATCTGCGAATCGCTGTAGCCGTACTCGCGGAGCACGGCACGGCTGTGCGCGCCAAGGTCCGGCGCGGTCGCAAGGAAACTGCCTTCCGGTGCCGTCCCGATGCCCGGCACGACATGCATGGGCACGCACCCGACTGCATCGTGCTCCTGCCAAGCGACCGAGTCGTTATGGAGCACCTGCGGTTCCCGGAAATAGTCGCCGAAGTCATTGACCGGCCCGGCGATGATGTCCGCCTCGCCAAGCAGCCGGACCCATTCCGCCGTGGAGCGTTCCCTGACCAGCGGGCGGAGCAGGGCCATCAATGCGGCCTCGTTCTCGATCCGCGCTTCGTAGCTGGCGAAGCGCGGATCGTGCGCAAGCCCAGGCCGGTCCACAAGGCCGCAAAGCGCTTCGAAATGCTTCTCGCGCCGCGCATTGATGTTCACGAAGCCATCGGCGCTCCGGAAGGTGCCGACGGGAACGCCGACGACCTGCGGCACCGGGCCTTCTAGATGGTACTCGATCATCTTTGCGGCCATGAACGCGCCGGCGGACTGCTGGAGGCTCATGTCGATATGGCGGCCGGGCGCGCCTTGGACCGTGCGGGCATAGAGCGCCGCCGAGACCGCCTGGAAGGCATAAAGGCCCGTCATCACGTCGATGGCGATCATGCCGACCCGCTGCGGCAGGCCGTTTTTGTCGCGGTTCATGGACATCATGCCGGTCACCGCCTGGGCTATCGAGTCCGTCAGCGGCCGGTCGCTCCAGGGACCGTGCTGGCCGTAGCCCGTGACGGAGAGATAAATGACATCGGGATTGACGGCGCGGACGCTCTCGTAATCGAGGCCGAACCTTGCCGTCACGCCCGGCCGGAATGCCTCCAGCACGATATCCGCCTGTGCCGCGATCCTGGCCGCCGCATCCCTGGCTTCCGCCTGCTTGAGGTCAAGCGCGAGGGAACGCTTGCCCCGATTGACCTGGAGGAAAAAGGCGGAATAGGGCCCGTGGCGCTTGCCGATGCCCCGTCCCCAGTCTCCACCCGGCGGCTCGATTTTGATGACGTCAGCTCCGTGCTGGGCCAGCAGGAAGGCGCAATGGGGACCTGCAACGCCCTGCGTCAGGTCGCAGACGCGGAGACCGGCATAGGCGGGTCGGTCGGTCGTCATTGCGAAACCTCCTGCTCCGGCGCGTCGGTCCAGACCGGCCGGCCCTCGACCGGATATTGCGGATCATTGTAGCCGGGCGTGGATGGATGGCCGGGCGCTACCAGGGCGTCGATCAGCGCTTCGTCTTCGCCGGTGAATGCGTGGTCCATCGCGCCCAGATAGTCCTGCCATTGCTCCCTGGTGCGCGGACCGGCGATCACAGAGGTGACGAAACGGTTGTTCAACACCCAGAGTGTTGCGAACTGCGCCGCCGACATGCCGCGCCGCTCGGCGTGGGCGACGACCTTCGAGGCGATCGCCAGCGATTCGTCGCGCAATTCGGTCTCGCGGATGCGCCTGTCGCCGCGTGCCGCGCGGCTGCCGGTCTCAGGTTCCGCGCCGGGGCGGTACTTTCCCGTCAGCACACCGCGCGCGACCGGGCTGTAGGGCACGACGCCAAGCCCGAACCAGTTGCAGGCCGGCATGTGCTCCATCTCCGGCATGCGGTTGACGGCGTTGTAATAGGGCTGGCTGGCGATGGGGCGCGGCGCACCAAGGTCATCGGCTATGCGGCAGATTTCAGCAATGCGCCAGGACCGGTAGTTCGAGACGCCGTAATAGAGCACCTTGCCCGCGCGGATCAGGTCGTCCATCGCCCGCACGGTCTCTTCGAGCGGCGTATCCGGGTCTTCCTTGTGCAGGTAGTAGAGGTCGATGCGGTCGGTACCGAGGCGTTTCAGGCTGGCCTCGCAGGCGCGCAGCATCCATTTGCGCGACAGGCCGCCGCCATTGGGTCTTTCGCCCATCGGGTTGAAGAGTTTGGTTGCGACGACCCAGCCGTCGCGGTCGCGCGCCACGGCCTGGCCGACGACCTCTTCGGAACGCCCCCGGTTGTAGCCGTCCGCCGTGTCGATGAAGTTGACGCCGGCGGTCCGGGCGCCCTCGACCATGGCCTCGGCGTCTTCGGGCGCCGTCGGCCCGCCGAACATCATCGCGCCCAGGCACAGCTTCGAGACCTTGAGGCCGCTCCGCCCGAGATTCCGGTATTCCACTGGGTTTTCCCCCATGCTTGCGCGCCCCTATATGGCCGAACCGCTGTCGGTGCCGCAAGTATCGGCTGTCGCCTGCACCGTGCCCGGTTTGCGCGTCGACACGGTGGCCAATAGGATGACTAGCAAGACGCTCCGGCTACCGGTTCGGGTGCAAGGGGCAGGCCTCATACCGGAGTTGGGAGGGGAACCGGGGATGACCGTCGAGCCACGCGCCTTCCGGGATACGCTCGGACGCATGCCGACCGGCGTGACCGTGATAACCACCACGGCGCATGACGGGGAAATGCACGGCGTGACGATTGGCTCCTTCAGTTCGCTCTCGCTGGAGCCGCCGCTGGTGCTGTTCTGCCTCGACAAGGACGCCAACTGCCGCCAGGCGTTCCTCGACAGCACGCATTTCGCGGTCAATGTGCTGGCGGAGGACCAGTCTTCCCTGTCCTCGATTTTCGCGACCAAGAACGCCCCCCGCCCGTGGCAGGAGCTCGACTATTCCATCGGCGAGGCAAGCGGCGCGCCGCTGATGGCGGGCGCCGTCGCCCAGATCGAATGCACGACGGAGGCGATCCATGACGGCGGGGACCACGACATTCTCATCGGCCGCGCCAAGACTCTGGCGACCGATGGAGCGGGTCGGCCGCTGATCTTTTTTGCGGGCGGTTATCGCCGGCTCGAGGCCGACGGCTCGTCATAAGTCCACTCGCGACGAACCGAAGCATCGGTTTCCGCAGGCAGCCGCTTTCGCCTGAGTTCGTCGAATTCCGCTTCCGGAAGCAGTTCGCCGAGCGCCCAGACGGCTGCGCCGCGCACAAGGGGCGCCGGATCGTCCAGCGCCTGCCTTGCGGTCGGGACGAGCCCTTCATCGCCGCTGTTTCCGACAGCGATCAGCACATTGCGCAGGAAGCGGTTGCGGCCCGTGCGCTTGATCGGCGAGCCGGCGAACACTTCCCGGAAGCCCGCGTCGTCGAGACCCGCGAGATCGGCGAGCTTGGGGGCCGTCAGCTCGATGCGCGGCAATAACTCCGGTTCGCCGGCGCGGGCGGCGAATTTGTTCCAGGGGCAGACGGCGAGACAGTCGTCGCAACCGTAAATCCGGTTTCCCATCGCGCGGCGGAACTCATGCGGAATGGGCGCCTTGTGTTCGATGGTGAGGTAGGAAATGCAGCGCCGGGGATCCAGCCGATAGGGGGCAGTGAAGGCGTCGGTCGGGCAGACATCGAGGCAGGCGCGGCAACTTCCGCAGCGGTCGTCATGCGGCTCGTCCGGCTTGAGCGCCAGCGTCGTGAAGACCTCGCCGAGGAAGAGCCAGGAGCCGTAGCGGCGCGACACCAGATTGGTGTGCTTGCCCTGCCAGCCAAGACCGGCAGCCTCGGCCGCGGGCTTTTCCATGACCGGCGCGGTGTCGACGAAGACCTTGACCGCCCCGCCATGGTTTTCGACCAGCCAACGGGCCAGCCGTTTCAGCTTCCGCTTGATGACGTCGTGGTAGTCGCGCGCCGTGCGGGCATAAACCGAGACCGTGCCCCGCTCTTTCTTCGGCAGCAATTCAAGCGGATCGGCCGCCGGACCGTAACTCATCGCGAGCGCAATGACCGTCCGCGCTTCGGACCAGAGCGCGTCGGGACTCGAACGCCGGCCTTCACGCGCAGCGAGCCAGCCCATGTCGCCGTAGCGTCCTTCCGCCAGAAACTCGCGCAAGTTCCGGCGGACCTCAAGGCGCGACGCCGCCGGCGCAAAGCCGACGGCGTCGAAGCCGAGCGCCAGCGCATACTCCCTGATTGCCGGGCCGGCCGGCGCTGGCGACGCCGGCCCGGCAGCCGCCATCAGAATGGCGGGTTCTGCGCCGCCAGCATGCCGTAAAGCATCGGAATCGACAGCATCGTGTTGGTGCGCGAGAACAACAGTGCCCGGCGCGCGGCCGGAGGCTTCTGGTCATCCGGCGCGTCCACGATGCCCAGCGCGATCTTCTGGCTGGGCCAGATCACGAACCAGACATTGAAGGCCATGATGAGGCCGAGCCACATGCCGATGCCGATGAAGGCGCTGACACTGCTGTTGTCGGCAAGGCCGATGGCGAGCCAGTCACCGAACGTGCCCTGCATGAGAGCCAGCAACAGGCCCCAGAGCACGGTCGAGGCCGCCGACCAGCGGAACCAGAACAACACCGCCGGAGCGATATGCTTGCCGATGGCGGGTTTCATCTCATCGGGGATCTTCGGCATGGTCGGAACCTGCACGAAGTTCAGGTACCAAAGCAGGCCGATCCACATGACGCCGCTCAGGACATGGAACCATCGAACGAGATGGAGAAGGAATTCATTTTCCATGACGTGTCGTCCTCCCTTCCGCGCCTAGCTGCCGATTGCCTGGGCGACGATAATCAGGACGACGGTCAACACGACCCCCAGTCCGACCGTCATGTGGAGCGATTCCAAGGGGTTCTTCATCGACGTCTCCTCCCCGCCGGGTTTTCGCGCGATTATATCAGCCGGGCGGCCCTGAAAAGCAAGCGGCGTTTGCGTTGCCGCTGGGGATTTTCCGGCCGCAAAGCCCGGCGGAGTGCCGTTTGCGGGCAGGCCGCCGGCTCCCGCGATCTGTCTCGAACCGCCATTGCAATGCCGCCTCGAATTCGAAGAGCCGTCCGGGCTTTCGACACTTCCCGTCCCGAATACAATGGACCATGGCCGAATCGAATGACGACGCCGCCTATTGCAAGGACCGGGTCTGCCGTTTCGACCCGGACCGCGCGGCCGTCATCGCCTTCCAGCCGGCGGAAAGCAGGCCCGGTCTGTATGCGCTGCACGCCTTCAATCTCGAGGTGGCGCAGCTGCGCGAGACCGTGGGCGAGCCGGCGCTCGGCGCCATGCGGCTCCAATGGTGGCGCGACGCGCTCGGGGAAGCCGCCGCGGGCCGGGAGCGCCGCCACGCCGTGCTGCAGCCGCTGGCGGCCGCCATCCGCAGGCACGACCTGCCGGAAGAGGGCTTCGGCCGCCTTCTCGATGCGCGCCAAGCGGACCTCGAAGCCGGGCCGCCCGCCGACCTGCCGGCCTATGCGCGGGAGACGGGCGGCACCCTGGCGGCGCTTGCGGGGCAGATCGTCAGCGGGCGGGCGGGCAGCGAGGACATCGGCACGGCCTGGGCGCTTGTCGGCTGGCTGCGCGCCGCCGCCTTCTTCGGCTGGACATTGCCGGAAGGCGCCGGGCCGCGCGCCGTCGCGGAGCAGGCCCGGGCGCTGCTGTCGCCCGCCCGGGACGGCTATGGGCGCGCGCTCGCGGCGCTCACGCGCGGCTATATCCGAAAACTCGACCGGCTGGACTACGATCTCTCCGATTCGCGCGCCGCCGGGCCGTTGCGGCTCCGGGGCTGGCGCATCGCATTTGGAAGGGGCTGAAGCATGGCGAAGGCGGGGCAGGTCGAATTCTCGCGGATGCAGAGGGTCGTGTGGGGACGGCCCGCGGCGGAGGTCGTCGCGGAAGAGGCCGGCCGGCTCGGGGCGGAGCGCGTCTTCCTGATCGCGAGCCGCACCCTGAACCGCGGGAGCGATGTCGTCTCGGAGATCGGCAGGGGGCTCGGCAACCGCGCCGCGGGGCTGTTCGAGGGAATCCCGGCCCATGTCCACCGCGAAACGGTGATCGCCGCGGCCCGCGACGCCCGCGCGGCGAAGGCGGACCTGGTCGTGACCGTCGGCGGCAGTTCGGCCTCCGGCGTCGGCAAGATGGCGCGCCTCGCGCTGGCGCACGGGCTCGAAACCGTGGACGACATGGAGCCCTTCCGCACGGTCGTCCGGCCCGACGGCACCAGGACGAGGCCGGAGTTCCGGGGCCCGGACATCGGCCAGGTCGCCGTGCCGACGACGCTCTCGGGCGGCGAGTACTACCACTACCAGGGCAGCACCGACACGCGCATCCCGGAGAAGCAGGGCTACGAACACCCGGACATGATCCCGACCTCGGTGGTGCTGGATCCCCGGGCCGCGCTCCACACGCCGGACTGGCTCTGGTTCTCGACCGGCATCCGGGCGGTGGACCATGCGGTCGAGGGGCTCTGCGCGCCCGGCGCCAACCCGTATACCGACGCCATGAACCTGCACGCCCTCAAGCTCCTGGCCCGCTCGCTCGCGGCATCGAAGGCGGCGCCGGAGGATGTCGATGCGCGGCTCGAAAGCCAGCTCGGCGCGTGGATGTCGATGGCCGGCGTCACGGCCGGGGTGCGGGTCGGGGCCAGCCACGGCATCGGCCATGTCCTCGGCGGCGCCTGCGACGTGCCGCACGGCTACACCTCCTGCGTGATGCTGGCGCCGGTGCTGCGCTGGAACCGGCAGGCCGAGGGGGGCGCAGAGCGCCAGCGGGTCGTGTCGGAGGCGATGGGCCGGCCGGACCGCCCGGCGGCCGACCTCGTGGCCGAACTGGTCGCGCGCCTCGGCCTGCCGTCGCGGCTCGGCGATGTCGGCGTCGGACGGGACCGCTTCCCGGAGATCGCCGGGCAGGCGATGCGCGAGCCCTTCGTCCTCGCCAATCCCCGCCCGGTGCGCGGCGTCGGGGACATCCTGGAAATCCTGGAAAGCGCCCTGTAGCCGGCGGAGGAGGCGTGGAATCCGGCTCTTGACATTCTTCCCATAAGTTCTATATATGTTCCATAACATCCCTGACGGAGCGAAAGGGCCGTGACCTGGAGCTGACAGGCCGGCGCAGCCGCGCAAGCCGCCTTTTCCGGACCTCTGCCGCGAACCCGCCGCCCCGCGGCGGCGAGGGGGGAGGCCTGCCCGGCGGCCGGCTGTCGCGGTCTGCCTGGGCGGCAGGAGGCCCGGGGAATCGGGTTCGGGTTGGGAGGTTCACGGAGGCTGCGCGGATGCGGCCGGAGGAGGAAAGGCGATGACGGAATCGAGCCGAAGTTGCAAGGGCGGCCCGGCGGGCGGGCTGCCGCGGCCGGGGGTGCGGGGCCGCCCGGTCAGCGAGGAGGTGCGGAGCAGGGCGGTCCTGGCGGTGGTGGAGGAGGGCATGGCCGTCTCCGCCGCGGCCCGGCGGTTCGGCGTGTCGAGGGACAGCGTCGACAGCTGGGTGAAGCGCTTTCGCGAGCGCGGCCATGTGCGGCGCGACCCGATGGGTGGCCGCGCCTCGCGGATCGAGCCGCAGCGCGAGCGCATCCTCCGCATCCTGGCGGCGCAGCCCGCGATTTCCATGTACGGCCTGCGCGACGCGCTCGCCGCCTCGCCGGCCTCGCCGGCCGCCGGCGCAGGCGGTGGACGGAGCGGTAGGGGCAGGGGAGGGAGGCCGCCGTCCCCTTCGACGGGCTCGGGGCAGGCCCCTTCGATACGCGACTGACGCCGCTACTCAGGGTGAGGGGAAGAGGGAACGGCTGTCCCGAACGGGGATAGGCCGCGCCGGCGTCCCCCAACCCCTCATCCTGAGTAGCGCCGCTTCCGGCGCCAGCCGGAAGCGGCGCGTATCGAAGGACTGGCGCGGCGGCGTTATTCGGGGCCGGGGCGGCTGCCGGGGGACGGTCGCGCCCCGAAGTCCTTCTTCGCGGCCCGTTTCAGCGCCTCCCAGTCCCCCGCCGCCAGGGCGCGCTTCTTGCGCCGCGACCAGCCCTTGACCCGCCGCTCCATCGCAATCGCATCGGCCGCCCACTGGAACTCCTCGGACCACACCAGCTCCACCGGACGGCGGCTCTGCGTATAGCCCGCGACCGCCCCGCTCTCATGCTCGCGCACGCGCTCCTCCAGGGGCCGCCGCGTCACCCCCGTGTAGAAGCTGCCGTCCGCGCAGCGCAGCATGTAAACACGGGTCGGCGGTTCGTGCGGCATGGCGGCGGTATAGCACGGGAACACGGGAAGCCGCCGCCCCCTTCGACGGGCTCAGGGCAGGCCCCTTCGACGGGCTCGGGACCGTCCTTCGATACGCGCCGGCCTTCGCGGGGCGAAGGCCGGCGCTACTCAGGATGAGGGAAGAGGAGAGCGGCGGTGCGGCCTCCCCAACTGTCATCCCGCGAGTGTCCGGGGCGGCGAAGAGGGGCCTGCCCCACCCCTCATCCTGAGTAGCGCCGCTTCCGGCGTCAGCCGGAAGCGGTGCGTATCGAAGGACCCTACCAGCGCAGGCGGGCGCCCAGGGTGAGCGCGTGTTCGGGGCCGGCGGTGCGGTCGGTGCGTTCGGCGGCGAGGGCGAGGTCCGCGCCGGGGGCGAGCGTGAGGCGCGCGCCCAGGCGGGTGCGGCGGTCGTCGGCGTCCGAGAGGGAGAGGCCCGCATGGGGGGTCAGCAGGCCGCGCCCGCCCATCACCGCGATGCCGTAGCCCGCCTTGGCGTCGAGGCGCGGCCGGGCGTCCCGTTCGCCTGCGAGCGCCGCCGCGTCCGCGCGCCAGAGCCGCTCGACGCCGCCCTCGGCCGCGCCCACCGACGGCGCGAGCGAGAGCCGCAGCCCCCGCCCGTCCGCGCCGGGCGCATAGGCCAGCATCGCCCCGCCGCCCCACTCGGAGACCCCGTCGCCGTCCAGCAGCGCCCGCGCCCGGAGCGAGGCCGACAGACCGTCCGGGCCGGCCCAGGCGACGCCGCCGCCCAGTTCCGCCCCGGTCCCGGTCTCCCCGTCGCCGCCGTCATGCCGCAGGCCGAGTTCCGCAGACGGGCGCAGGCCTGCCTCCGTCTCGTCCCAGGAGGCTTCCAGCGCAAGGCGCATCCGCCACGCCTCGGCCTCCGCGCCCTTCAGCGCATCGCCGCCGCCGTCGGCCTCGATCCGCGAGCCGAACGCCTCCGCGCGCAACGCCAGCGCCATGCCCGCAGACGGCGCCGGCAGCGGACCCCGCGCGCCCGCGCCCGCCATCGTCATTTCGAGGTCGGCCTTCTCATCGTCGCCGTCGCGGCGGTCGAGCGTCATGTCGCCCCCGCCCCAGCCGAGCACGCCCCAGAGGGACAGCCCGCCCGCCGCCTCGACGCGCACATAGGGATGCACCGAGGCGAGCGAGGCGTCGAGGTCGCCCGCCGCCCCGCCAACGTCCCGGTACTCGCCGCTGCCGGCGCTGTGCGCGGCCGCGACCCCGGCCAGCAGCCGCCCGCGCCGCATGTCGGCGCCGACCGTGGCGGTCATGGTGTCGCCGTCGAGCGAGAGGCCGCCTTCGTCCTCGTCGAAGCGCGACAGGTCCACCCGCCCCCAAGCGGTCCAGCCGGCGTTCGCCACGCCGCCGCCCCCGGCCGCCGAGACGCGGAAGGAGGTCCCCGCCAGCAGGTCGCGGGGCGTGAGCGCCTGCGCCGCCGCAATTCCCCTCTCCCCGCCTGCGGGGAGAGGACGGGTGAGGGGGCCGGCCGCCAGGCCGGCGGCGCCAACGCCGCCATTCGCAACGTTCGCCGCGTCCAGCGCGGCGGCGGGCGAAGCCCCGCAAGCGGCCGCGCACGCCGCGAGGCCCTCCCCCGACCCCTCCCGCCGAGCGGGAGGGGGGTTAAGCAAGGCGGCAGGGGAGTAGAGGGAGCGCCCCGCCAGCCTGAGCCGGTCGTCCTGTCCCGCCGGCTCCGAAAGCCGCGCGCCGACCGCCGCCATCACATGGTCCGCCACCGTGCGCCCGAACCGCGACAGCCAGCGCGTCGCCGCCAGCGCCGCCGGGGCGCTCCGGGCGTGGACCGTCACGGTCCCGGTCAGCGCCGCCGGGCCGCTGTGCGAGGCGGCCGCGGCCGTCACCGTCAGCACGGCGTCGCCCTCCAGCCCGTCCGCGCCCTCGGGCGTGTAGGAGAGCGTGATCCGCGCCTCGCTGTCGGACACGCGCGCCGGCTCGCTTGCCTCCATGCCGTCCGGCAGGCCGGTGACCGTGACGCCGTTTGTGGGAATCGGGTCCTCCCACGTCGCGCCCGCCAGCCGCAGGGTCACGGTCGCGTCGTCGGCATTGTCCTCGGTCAGCCGCGGCGGATCGGTGACGACCCGCGCCGCCGGCGCCGCCGGGGCCGGGCCGGGCGGCGGCGGCCTCGGCGTCACCGTGACCGGGGCCGCCAACAGAGTGAAGGTCCCTGTGTGGGACCCGGGCGGGACGTGTATCGTCAGGAACTGCTGGACCCCGGCGAAGTCGCCGTTGAAGGCCAGCGTCAGCACGGCCCGGGTGTTGCTTACGCGGTTCACCGACGCGATGGACAGGCCGCTGAGGACCCCCGGCATGGTGAAACTGCCCGGCGACAGGGAGGAGATGTACTCGACTCCCACAAGGTCCAGTGTCAGCCGCGCTCCGTCCAGGTCCGCCTCGGTCAGCGGCGACGGGTCGGTCGCGATGGACACGCTCGCCCGGCTCGCCGTCCTTTCCGTGACTTTGCCCGAGAACCAACTGTTTGTTGGCGCGCTCCCGGAGCGCATGGAGCGGATGCGGAAATCGTATTCGGTATCGGGCTGCAGGCTGTCCTGGGTGTCGGTAATCGCGATATTGACGATGGTCCCGTTGTTGATCGTCTTCATCCCGGTCGGGGGGTTGGCGACCCAGTCGCTGCCCGCAACAGACGGCCGCCAGTCGATCCTGAAGCCGGTGATCGATTCGCCGGGTTCCACCGGGTCCGTGTCCGCGTCCCACCTGAGCTCGATGCCGACGCCCGAGGCAGACTGCGTCGCCGTGAAGCCGGTGGGCGTGGCCGGCCGATCCTGCGCCTCGGCCGCCGGCGCGAAGGCAAGCGCGGACAGGGCGAGCAGGAAGGGGACGGCTAGGCGGCGGAAACACTCCCGAAGGCTGCGGCTACCGCTGGCCTGCCCCCGCGCACCGGCGGGGGACGGAGATGTGGCTCGGCGCTCGGCGCTCGGCGCTCGGCGCTCGGCGCTCGGCGCTCGGCGCTCGGCGCTCGGCGCTCGGCGCTCGGCGCTCGGCGCTCGGCGCTCGGCGCTCGGCGCTCGGCGCTCGGCGCTCGGCGCTCGGCGCTCGGCGCTCGGCGCTCGGCGCTCGGCGCTAATTATACCGCGTTCGACGCGCGGGGTCGCGCCCGCAACGATCCCGGTCCGCGGCCCGATGCCCGGCCTGCCTCCAACCATGGAACCCTCCCCTGACGCCAAATCATCGGAAAATCCATTTTCTCAACATGGACAATTACCATATTTCAGATTCAAGCGCAGACAAACGCTTTCGCAACCCCGCCCCGGCAAGGCCCGCCCGGCCGATCCCCCCGCGGCCCCCGCCCGCCTGCCCCCGCGAAGGCGGGGGTCGCCCCGGCCCCCGAGCCGGGGCCCATGTCGTCATCCCGGCCCCCGAGCCGGGACCCGGACTCTCCCGGCAGCCTCGGTGGCCCGGCCCTGCCTCGACCGGCTGCGGCGGCGCAAACAGTCAGGGATGGCCCCCCGCCTTCGCGGGGGTGACGGCCCGTGCAGGCGGACGGTGCGGCCCCCGCTCGTCGCCCCGGCCCCCGAGCCGGGGCCCATCCCGGACTCTCCCGGCAGCCTCGGCGGCCCGGCCCTGCCTCGACCGGCTGCGGCGGCGCAAACAGTCAGGGATGGCCCCCCGCCTTCGCGGGGGTGACGGTTGGGGCGCGCGGGGGCAGGCGGTGGTGTAGCGGGGATGGCGGCCCGCGAAGGCGGACGGTGCGGCCCCCGCCCGCCTGCCCCCGCGAAGGCGGGGGTCGCCCCGGCCCCCGAGCCGGGGCCCATGTCGTCATCCCGGCCCCCGAGCCGGGACCCCGGACCCTCCCGGCGGCTTCGGCGGTCCGGCCCTGCCTCGACCGGCTGCGGCGGACGCAAACAGTCAGGGATGGCCCCCCGCCTTCGCGGGGGTGACGGTTGGGGGGGCACCGCCGCTCTGCCCACCCCTCATCCTGAGCAGCGCCGCTCCCGGCTGGCGCTACTCAGAGATACAAGGGGTGGGAAGCGCCCGCAAATCCCCGTCCCGCCCGGCAGGAGGGGGGTCGGAAGGCAGCGGAAGCGGCGCTGCTCAGGTTGGGGGCAGGCCCCGGCGCGCTTGACGGCGGGGCGGCGGGCGGCCTAACCTGCGCGCCATGACGGGCGCCGCATTCGACACCCTCGCCGCCGCCGAGGCGCTTCAGGACGCCGGCCTCGACGCGGAGAAGGCGAAGGCCATCATCGCCACCGCCCGCGCCGCCGCCGGGGCGGACCGCGGGGAACTGGCGACGAAGGCGGACCTTGCAGCCGTCAAGGCGGATATCGCCGACCTCAAGGTGGAACTCGCGGCGCTCGAGACCCGCATGACCTGGCGCATGGTGGGCGTCATGGCGGCCCTGCTGGCGGCGCAGGGCGCGCTCATCGTCGCCCTGCTCCAGCCGGTCGCCGCGTAGGCCCTGCCGACCCCCGCCTGTCGACGGGGGCGACGCATAGGGACCATGCCCGCCCCTCATCCTGAGTAGCGCCGCTTCCGGCGCCAGCCGGGAGCGGCGCGTATCGAAGGACCGTCCCGAACCGCAGCCGCCGTCCTTCGATACGCGCCCGCTGGCGCGGTCGCTACTCAGGATGAGGGGCGGGGATAGCGGCCCGCGAAGGCGGGGGTCGCCCCGGCCCCCGAGCCGGGGCCCATGTCGTCATCCCGGCCCCCGAGCCGGGACCCGGACCCTCCCGGCGGCCTCGGCGGTTGAGCCGCCCTCCACCGGCCGCGGCGGACGCGAACGGTCAGGGATGGCCCCCCGCCTTCGCGGGGGTGACGGTTGGGGGCCGCATCGTCGCTCTGCCCACCCCTCATCCTGAGTAGCGCCGCTTCCGGCGCCAGCCGGGAGCGGCGCGTATCGAAGGACCGTCCCGAACCGCAGCGGCCGTCCCCTTCGACAGGCTCAGGACAGGCTGCTGGCGCGGTCGCTACTCAGGATGAGGGGCGGGGATAGCGGCCCGCGAAGGCGGGGGTCGCCCCGGCCCCCGAGCCGGGGCCCATGTCGTCATCCCGGCCCCCGAGCCGGGACCCATCCCGGACTCTCCCGGCGGCCTCGGCGGTTGAGCCTGCCCTCCACCGGCCGCGGCGGACGCGAACGGTCAGGGATGGCCCCCCGCCTTCGCGGGGGTGACGGTTGGGGGGCGCGGGGGCAGGCGGTGGTGTAGCGGGGGTGACGGTTGGGGGGCGCGGGGGCTGGCGGGGCGGGCGCCCGCTGTCTATATTGCCCTGCACAGGGTGGAGGAGGGCATTAAACGATGGACGGCGGCCCCTGGGGCGGCGCGGCGCCTGTCATCGACCCGTTCGGGCGCGCGATCACCTATCTGCGCGTCTCGGTGACCGACCGCTGCGACTTCCGCTGCGTCTACTGCATGTCGGAGCACATGACGTTCCTGCCGAAGCGCGACCTGCTGACGCTGGAGGAGCTCGACCGGCTGTGCAGCGCCTTCGTGCGCATGGGCGTGGCCAAACTGCGGCTGACCGGCGGCGAGCCGCTGATGCGGCGCAACGTCATGCAGCTCATCCGCTCGCTCGGCCGCCATCTCGACGGGGGCGGGCTCGAGGAACTCACGATCACCACCAACGGCAGCCAGCTCGGCCGCTTCTCGGAAGGCCTCTACGAAGCCGGCATGCGCCGGGTGAACGTGTCGCTCGACACGCTCGATCCGGCGAAATTCAAGGAGATCACCCGCTGGGGCCGCTTCGAGCAGGTCATGGCCGGGCTGGACGCGGCGCAGGCCGCGGGGCTTGCGGTCAAGATCAACATGGTCGCGCTGCGCGGCGTCAATGACGATGAATTCGACGCCATGATCGCCTGGTGCGGCGAGCGCGGCTTCGACCTCGTCATCATCGAGGTCATGCCGATGGGCGACATCGGCGAGGACCGCCTCGACCAGTACATGCCGCTCTCGATGGTGCGCGCGAAGATCGAGCGCAACTGGACGCTGACCGAGACCGACTACAATACGGGCGGCCCGGCGCGCTATGCCACCGTCGAGGAAACCGGGCGGCGGATCGGCTTCATCACGCCGCTCACGCACAATTTCTGCGAAAGCTGCAACCGGGTGCGGCTGACCTGCACCGGCACGCTCTATATGTGCCTCGGCCAGGAGGATGCCGCCGACCTCCGCGCGCCGCTCAGGGCCGATGCGGACGACGCCCCGCTGGAAGAGGCCGTGCGCGAGGCGATCTCGCGCAAGCCCAAGGGCCACGATTTCGTCATCGACCGGCGGCGGGGCGCGGTCTCGGTGCCGCGCCATATGAGCGTGACCGGCGGCTGACGCGGCCGCCTTTTTTCGATGACCGGTCCCAGCCTGGCGTTCGTTGCCGCCGAGACGCCCGCGGCGCAGGAGGCGCGCCGGGCGCTTGCGGCCGCCTATGGCGACAGGCCGCCGGCGGAGGCGGACATCGTCGTGGCGATCGGCGGCGACGGTTTCATGCTGGAGACCCTGCACAGCTTCGGCGACCGCCCGCCGCCCATCTACGGCATGAACCGCGGCAGCGTCGGCTTCCTGATGAACGGGTTCCGGGTCGAGGACCTGCCCGAACGGATCGGGGCCGCCGAGACGGTCAGCCTCCACCCGCTGCTGATGGAAGCGCGCACGCTTGCCGGGCAGATGCGCCGGGCCCGCGCCATCAACGAAGTCTCGCTGCTGCGCGAGACGCGGCAGACGGCGAAGGTCTGCATCGAGGTGGACGGCGTGGTGCGGATGGAGGAACTGATGTGCGACGGCGTCATCGTTGCGACGCCCGCCGGCAGCACGGCCTACAACCTCTCCGCGCACGGGCCCATCCTGCCGCTCCGGGGACAGTCGCTCTGCATCACGCCGATCAGCGCCTTCCGGCCGCGGCGGTGGCCGGGCGCGATCCTGCCCGACACGGTGGCCGTGCGGCTGACCGTTCTCGAGGCCCGCAAGCGGCCGGTGAGCGCGGTCGCCGACTTCACCGAAGTGCGCGACGCCGCCGAGGTGCTGGTCCACCGGGACGAGGGGACGGAGCTGCAGCTGCTGTTCGATCCCGACCGGAGCCTGGAGGAGCGTATCCTGAAGGAGCAGTTCCAACCGTGAGGCGCGCAGTGCGCGAGCTCGCGCGGAACTGGCCCCTGCTTCTCAAGACGCTCGCGATCGGCGCGTGCGGCGGCTGGCTGTTCACCCTGATCCAGAGCCCCCTGCCCTGGATGATGGGCAGCCTGTTCGCCTGCACCGTCGCGGCGCTTGCGGGCGTGCGCCTCTACATGCCGAACGATGTGCGGCGCGTGTGGATGGTCGTGCTGGGCGTGATGCTCGGCGCCGCCTTCGCGCCCGACGTGCTGGACCGGCTGGCGACGTGGGGCGGCGTGTTTGCGGGCATGCTTGCCTTCACCATCGCCGGCGCGGCGGCCGGCGCCTGGTTCTTCCGCCGGGTCGGGCGCATGGACCGGCGGACGGCCTTCTTCTGCGCCGCGCCGGGCGGCCTGGGCGAGATGGCGCTGCTCGGCCCGTCGATGGGCGCGGACGAGCGCGCCATCCTGCTGTCCCACTCGACCCGCATCCTGATGGTGATGTTCATCGTGCCGCCGGCCTACCGGCTGCTCACCGACTATGTGCCGCCGCCCGATCTCGGCGGGTCCCGGCTGACGGACCTGAGCCTCCATGACTGGGCCGTGCTCGCGGCATCCGCCGTCATCGGCGGCGGCGCGGCCAGGCTGCTGCGCATTCCGGCCTGGCAGATGGTCGGGCCGATGCTGGTGAGCGCGGCCGCGCATATCGGCGGCCTGACGGCGTCGCGCCCGCCGACCGAACTTCTCGCCGTGGCCCAGATATTCATCGGCTGCGGGGCAGGGGCGCGCTTCGTCGGCGTGCGCCCGCGGGAGCTGGGGCGCACGGTGGCCGTCTCGGTCATGTATTACGCGTTCTTCCTGGCTGTGGCTTTCCTCGTCGCCGCGCTGGTGGCGGCAGCGGGCGGTTTCGACTTCAGGGCCGTCCACCTCGCCTACACGCCCGGCGGCTTCGCCGAAATGAACCTGATTGCGCTGTCGCTCGACATCGATGTCGCCTTCGTGGCGACGCACCACACCGGGCGCCTCTTCGTCGTGGTGATCGGCGCGGCGCTGCTCGCCCGCATGCTCTGGCCGGCGGCGCGCCGGGGAGAGTAGGAGACCGCCGGAGAGCCTAAATCTCCTGAATTTCCTCGATATTCCTCATCGCCTTCAACTCGGCGAGCATGCCGGGTGTGACGGTGAAGCGGCTGCCGAGCGACATCTGGACTTCATGCGTCCTGTCCATGTCGAACAGGATCCGGACCTCGCCGCGGCCGGCCGGTTCCCGCTGCAGCACGCTCTGGATGCGGGGCAGGGCCTCGAAATTGTCGATGAAGATGCTGACGCCGTTGCCGGTCTTGCCGACTGCCGCGTCCAGCGGCTCGACGCTTTTCGCGGTGAGGCGGACATCCTCGCCGTCCATGGCGGCTTCGCAGGCGAACAGCAGCGGTTTCCCGGTATCGAGCAGCGTCCGCGCCGAAGCCAGCACTTCCGAGAACAGCGTGATCTCCGACTGGCCGGAACTGTCGGAAACGGCGACGAAAGCGAAACGGTTGCCGCGTCTCGATGTGCGTTCCTGTTTCGAGAGCACGGTGCCTGCGATGTTCACCGCATTGCGCCCCCGCCGCACCAGGCCCGGCAGCGTGCGGATCGGTTCGACGCGCAGGCGCGGGAAATAGCGTTCATATTCGTCCAGCGGGTGGGCCGACAGGTAGAAGCCCGTGGCGTCGAACTCGTGCTGGAGGCGCTCCATCGGCTCCCAATGTGGGGCGTTGGGCAGTTTGGGGTCCGGCACGAAGTCCTCGACGGCGCCGAAGAGGTTGGTCTGGTTGGTCGTCCGCTCCTCTTCCTCGACGGCCGCATGGCGCATCAGCATTTCCGCGCCGGCGAAAACGCGGGCCCGGTCCGGCTCCAGCGTGTCGAAGGCTCCGGCCTCCGCCAGTTTCTCCAGCAGCCGCGAGTTCAGGGCTCTCGGGCCGAGCCGTCCGGCAAAGTCGAACGGGGTCTTGAAGGGACCGCCGGACGTGCGCTCCCTCTCCACCGCCTCCATGGCGGCCCTGCCGACGGACTTGACCGCGGCAAGGGCGTAGCGGATGGCGGGCGCGCCGTCCGGCGCCGCCTCGACCTGGAAGAGGGCGCCGGAGCGCTGCACGTCCGGGGGCAGCAGCGCGACGTCCATCCTGTCCAACTCGCGAAGCAGGGGTGCCAGCTTGTCCGTATTGCCGAGTTCATGGGTCATGGACGCGGCCATGAACTCGACCGGATGGTTGGCCTTGAGCCAGGCCGTCTGGTAGGCGATCAGCGCATAGGCGGCGGCATGGGACTTGTTGAAGCCGTAGCCCGCAAACTTGTCCACCAGATTGAATATCTTTTCCGCCAGTTTCGGCTCGACGCCGCGTGAAACCGCACCGTTGATGAAGGTCTCTCTCTGGGCATCCATTTCCGATTGGATTTTCTTGCCCATGGCGCGGCGCAACAAATCCGCGCCTCCGAGCGTGTAACCGGACAGGACCTGGGCAATCTGCATTACCTGTTCCTGGTAAATTATAATCCCGTATGTTTCCTCCAATATCGGCTGGAGCGTCTCATACATGTAATCTATGTTTTCACTTCCATGTTTTCTCTTGATGTAAGTCGGGATATTCTCCATCGGTCCGGGACGGTATAGCGCAACGACGGCGATCAGGTCCTCGAACCGGGTCGGTTTCAGCTTTTTCAGCGTGTCCCGCATGCCCGCGCCTTCCATCTGGAACACGCCGACAGTGTCCCCGCGCGAGAGCATTTCAAAGGTCTTTTTGTCGTCAAGAGGCAACTTTAACAGGTCAATTTCAATGCCCTTTTCCGCCAGCAATTTGCGAGCGTCCTCGAGAACCGTCAGTGTCTTGAGGCCGAGGAAGTCGAATTTGACGAGGCCGGAAGCCTCCGCCCATTTCATGCTGAATTGCACCGCCGGAATGTCGGAGGAACCGCGGTCGCAATAGAGCGGGGCGATATGCTGCAGCGGCCGGTCTGCGATCACCACGCCCGCCGCGTGGGTCGAGGCGTGCCGGTACAGCCCTTCCAGCTTGAGGGCCAGATGGATGAGCTGCCCGACGGTCTCGTCCTCGTCCCTCATGGACTGCAGGGCCGGCTCATTCGCGACGGCATCTTCCAGCTTCGGCGGGTTCGCGGGGTTGTGCGGCACCAGCTTGCTGATCCGGTCCACCTGCCCGAACGGCATGCCGAGCACGCGGCCGACGTCCCGGAGCGCGGCGCGCGCCTGCAGCTTGCCGAAGGTGATGATCTGCGCCACCCGGTCGTGGCCGTAGCGGTCCTGGACATGGGCGATGACCTCATCGCGCCGGTCCTGGCAGAAGTCGATATCGAAATCCGGCATCGACACGCGTTCGGGATTGAGGAAGCGCTCGAACAGGAGCCCCCAGCGCAGCGGGTCCAGATCGGTGATCTGCAGGGCCCAGGCGACGACCGACCCCGCCCCGGACCCGCGGCCCGGTCCGACCGGAATGCCCTGGTTCTTCGCCCAGCGGATGAACTCGGAAACGATCAGGAAATAGCCGGGAAACTTCATATCGACGATGACGCCGAGCTCGTATTCGAGCCGTTCCCGATAAGGCTTTGCGTCTTCCTCGCCGGCGCCCTGCGGGAAGACATGCTCGGCCAGCCGCGCCTCCAGACCCTCGCGCGCCAGGCGGCGCAATTCCTCCGCTTCGTCCACACCGGGGTCGAAGGCGGGCAGGATCGGCTCCGACTCGGTCGGCATGAAGGCGCAGCGCCGTGCTATGACCAGCGTGTTGTCGGCGGCTTCGGGCAGATCGGCGAAGAGCGCGCGCATTTCTTCGGCCGTCTTGAAGCGATGGTCCGGCGTCAGGCGCGGCCGGTCTTCCTCCTCGACCCGCCGGGCGGAGGCGATGCAGAGCAGCGCATCATGCGCCTCGTAATCGTCCTCGGAGCCGAAATGCACATCGTTGGTGGCGACCAGCGGCAGGTCGAGCGCGTAGGCGAGCTCTATCGACGCTTCCTCTTCCTCCTGGCGCCCGCCATCGCCATGGCGCATCAACTCGACATAGAGGCGGCCCGGAAACAGCGCGGAAAGGCGCTCCAACAATTGGCGCGCGAACTCCGTTCGGCCTTCCGCGAGGGCGCGGCCGACCGGGCCGCGCGGTCCGCCGCTCAGCGCAATCACGCCGTCCGTGCGGCCTTCGAGGCGGCTCCACTCGACATGCGGCGCGTCCGTTCCGGGCGTTTCCAGGAAGGAAGCGGTGACGAGCTCGAGCAGATTGCGGTAGCCGGTTTCGTTTTGCGCCAGCAGCAGGACCGGCGCCGGCTCGTCGTCGTGGCGCGTGCGCCGCCGGGGCTCGTCGCCGACCGTCAGCAGCGTGCCGACGATCGGCTGGATGCCGGCTTGCGAGGCATAGACGGCGAACTCCATCGCGCCGAAGAGATTGCCGCTGTCGGTGACCGCAACCGCCGGCATGCAGGACTGCCTGCAAAGAGAAACCAGGTCCTCGATCCGTACCGCCCCTTCCGACAGCGAGTAGGCGGAATGCACCCGCAGATGCACGAAATCGGCATGAGGCATCGGGCCCGAACTCCCTCACCGTAGGTCATTCGGGTCCTAACCGGATTCGCCTGCCCGGAGCGAGCGAATTACCCACAAATCCGGAAAATCGCCGGCAGCGGAAGCAGCCTTACTCGGCGGCCTCCGCCGGGAGCTCAAGCGGGGCGAGATAGGGGCGGTCGCCCTGTATCGTCACGCGGTGGCCCTTGCGCTCCTCCGGCCAGTAGTCCCACATAGCGTGGTGCTGGAGGCAGCGATTGTCCCAGAAGGCTATGTCGTTGACCTCCCACTTGAAGCGGACCTGGAAGCGCTCCTGCTCGACATGCTCGAACAGGAAGTTCAGCAGCGCCTTGCTCTCCCCTGCGCCCAGGCCCTCGATGCGGGTCGTGAAGGCGCGGTTCACATAGAGCGCGCGCCGCCCGGTGTCCGGATGGGTGCGGCAGACCGGGTGGCTGGTTTCCGGATAGACCTTGCCGGTGTCGTCCACGTTCCGGTCGGAATAGCGGCCCCGGTAGATGTGCTCGGACTCATGCCGGGCGGTCAGGGTCTCCAGGAAGGCCTGCATGGGCGCCGACAATGCGTCCCAGGCCGCATACATGCTGGCGAACAGCGTGTCGCCGCCCTGGCTCGGCAGCTTGTGCAGTTGCAGCATGGTTCCGAGCGGCGGCTCCTCGTCGCATGAGACGTCGGTGTGCCAGCCATTGCCGTTCGCGATCTTCGAATCCTTGTGGGTATGGATCACGAAGATCTCCGGACGGCCTTCCAGATGCGGCGCGGCCGGGTGCAGGTGGAGGCCCCCGAAACGGCGGGCGAAGGCGACCTGCTGGTCGGGCGTGAGCGCCTCCTGCTCCTTGAAGAACACCACCTGGTGGCGGAGGAACGCCGAGCGCACTTCCCCGAACGCCTCGTCCGGCAGCGGCTCGCGAAGGTCCACGCCGCGAATCTCGGCCCCGACCGCGGGTGTGAGCGTCCTTACGTCTATATGTCGATAGGCCATATCGAATTCCTCCCCGTTCGGCCGCTCAGTCCAGCACCTGCGCGACATCGACGACCCGGCGCGTGCGGGTGACGCGGTCCTGCCAGACCCGGTCGAATTCCGCAATGAGCTCCGCGATTGCTTTCGAGCCCGTGGCCTTCCTGGCGGCCGCGAGATCAGTGAATTGGTAGAAGGCGACATGCGCGCCGTCATCGCCCCAGCCGCGAAACGCCTTCTTCACGCTGAACGCGGCCTTCGCATCCGGCAGGTGTTCCTCGGCATACCAGCGGTCGAAGGCGTCCCGGTCGCTCTCGGGCACCTCGGCGCGCACGATCAGATAGGCGGTCATCGGCATTTCCCGTCGGATGGAAGTCGGCGGAAAGTCTGCGCCACGGCCTGCGTGCTGGCAAGGCCGGGAACAGGGCAGCGCGAGAGGCGCCAACCGGGCTAGGATGCCCGGATGCTAGAAGATCGCGACACCGCCTACGGCCCGGTTCCCCTGCCGGCCGGCATTCGCTCGCGCATGGCGGCGAACGGCAACGGGCTCGACATGCACTATCTCGAAGCCGGCTTCGAGGAGCCCGGACGGCCCTGCGCCCTGCTGCTGCACGGCTTCCCGGAGCTGGCCTACAGCTGGCGGCGCGTCATGCCCGCGCTAGCGGAAGCGGGCTACCATGTCGTCGCGCCGGACCAGCGCGGCTACGGGCGCACGACGGGCTGGGATGCGGACTACGGTGCCGACCTCGCGCCTTTCCGGCTCTTCAACCTCGTGCGCGACGTCATGGGCCTGCTGGACGCCATCGGCCACCGGGAGGTTGCGCTGCTGGCCGGGCACGATTACGGCGCGTCGGTGGCAGCGTGGGCGGCGCTGATCCGGCCCGACATCTTCCGCAGGCTGGCGCTGATGAGCGCGCCGTTTCCGGGGCCGCCGGACATTTCGCCGCAACCGCCGCCGGCGCGGTCGATCCATGACGACCTTGCGGCGCTGGACCGGCCGCGCAAGCACTACCACTGGTACTATTCGACCCGGCCTGCGAATGCCGACATGCGGGACTGCCCCCAGGGGGTTCACGATTTCCTGCGCGCCTATTTCCACCACAAGAGCGCCGACTGGGCCGGCAACCGCCCCTTCCGGCTGGCGGGATGGACAGCCGTGGAACTGGCGCGGATGCCGACCTACTACATCATGGACCGCGACCGGACGATGGCGGAGACGGTGGCCGTGGAAATGCCGGGCGCGGAGGAAATCGCCGCCTGCCAATGGCTGCCGGACGCCGAGCTCGCGGTCTATGCGCGGGAATATGAGCGTACCGGCTTCCAGGGCGGGCTGAACTGGTATCGCTGCCGGACGAGCGGGCTGTTCGACCGGGAACACGAGCTCTTCTCCGGGCGCCGTTTCGAGGTTCCCGCCTGTTTCGTTTCCGGCGCGGCCGACTGGGGCGTTTACCAGAACCCCGGCGCGCTCGAGGCGATGGAGGAACGCGCGGCCCGCTGGGCCGGCACCTGGCTGATCGAGGGCGCCGGACACTGGGTCCAGCAGGAGCAGCCGAAAGCCGTATCGGCGCGGCTCAGGGCGTTCGCGGCGGGCCGCACCGATCCGTGAGCGGGATGACACGGCCGGACGCGCGCTGCTAGGTTCGCCCTCACCCCCTCAGAAGGACATGGAGAAAGATGGGCACTTCGACCGGCGCGGAGATCATGGCGCGCGAACTCAAGAAGCACGGCGTCGAATACATGTTCGGCATCGTCGGCTTTCCGGTGCAGCCGATCGCGAAGGCGGCGCAGGAGGTCGGCATAAAATATGTCGGCATGCGCAACGAGCAGGCGGCGTCCTATGCCGCGCAGGCTGCCGGCTACCTGACCGGGCGGCCGGGCGCGTGCCTCACGGTCTCCGGACCGGGCGTCATCCACGCGCTCGCCGGCCTCGCCAATGCCGAGCAGAACTGCTGGCCGATGATCCTGATCGGTGGCGCCTCGCCCGTCTATCAGAACGGCATGGGCGCGTTCCAGGAGGAGAACCAGGTCCAACTCGCCGCGCCCTACTGCAAGTTCGCGCATGCGGTCGAGCATGCCCGGCGCATCCCGTTCTATGTCGAGAAGGCGGTCCGCACCTCGATCTACGGCCGGCCGGGCCCGGTCTATCTCGACATGCCGGACGACATCATCCAGGAGGCCGTCGAGGACGACGACATCCACGAGGCCGCCCCGGTGGCCGATCCGCCCCGGATGCAGGCGATGGGCGAGGACATAGAGGCGGCGCTGGACGCGCTCGAATCCGCCGAGCGTCCGCTGGTCATCGTCGGCAAGGGCATGGCGTGGTCGCGCGCCGAGGACGAGGTCCGCGCGTTCATCGAACGCACCCAGGTGCCGTTCCTCGCCTCGCCGCTCGGCAAGGGCGTGATCGACGACAACCATCCGCTGTCCGTGGGCGCGGCGCGCAGCCATGCGCTCCGCGAGGCCGACGTGATCTTCCTGATGGGCGCGCGGCTCAACTGGATCATGCATTTCGGCAAGCCGCCGCGCTTCAACAAGAAGGTGCGTGTCGTCCAGCTCGACATCTCGCCGGAAGCCATCGGCAACAATGTGCCAACGGAGGTGGCGCTTGTCGGTGACGGCAAGGCGGTTGTCGGCCAGCTGAACGCGGCTCTCGGGGGCCGGCAGTGGTTCTACCCGGCCGATACGGAATGGCGCAGCGCGATTGCGGAGAAGGCGGCGGGCAATGCCGAGCAGATCCGCCCGATGCTGGAGGACGATTCCGCGCCGACCAACTATTACCGCGCGCTGAAGGACATCGCCGCCTGGGCCGGCAAGGATGCGGTCATCGTCGGCGAGGGCGCGAACACCATGGATATCGGTCGCACCCAGCTTCCGAACGCCTCGCCGCGCCTGCGCCTCGACGCCGGCAGCTACGGCACCATGGGCATCGGCATGGGCTTCGCCGTCGCCGCGGCGGTGGTGCATCCGGACCGCCCGATCATCTCGGTTTCCGGCGATTCCGCCATCGGCTTCTCCGGCATGGAGATCGAGACGGCCTGCCGCTACAAGCTGCCGATCAAGATCGTCGTGCTGAACAATGGCGGCATCGGGCAGGGCATCCCGGAATATCCCGAGGACCCGTTCGACAACCCGGCGGGCGTGCTGATCTACGGCGCGCGCTACGACAAGATGATGGAGGCGTTCGGCGGCTTCGGAGCCTTTGTCGAAGACCCGGCGGACCTGCCGGCAACGCTCGACGCGGCGACGGCCCATGACGGCCCGGCGCTCGTCAATGTTCGCCTGCATCCGCAGGCCGGCCGCAAGCCGCAGCAGTTCGGCTGGCTGACGACCTGACGCAAACCCCGGCGGCGGCGGAGCGTTCCGCCGCCGCCAGGGTCCGCTCCAGCTAGCCTGTGGAATCCTTGTCGATGAAAGCGCGGAAGAGCGTGCCTATTTGTCATCCAATGCGTCGAAGATTACGCCGAGAGTGCAAAAGAGGCCGATCGTCACCAGCACAAACAGGACTACAAGGAGACTTGGGGAACTTTCCAAATCGGTCAACGCCATAACGGACGATAACGCTGCGACGGCCACAATTATCGCCAGTACGGCCGTCAGGGACTTGTTTCTTTTCGCCCGTTCGGAAAGGCGTCCGAACGGGCCGGCATCCGACGCCGCGTTGGAAACGCGCGTTTCCGGCTTGTCCATCTGTCCCTGCCTTTGCCGCATTGGGGCGCCTGCGTTCACAATATCACGGGCAGGCAGGCGCGGATGTACTCAATTGTGAGGCTCGCGCCGGGCGGATGTACCCGGCGGCGGCACTCCCGCAAGTGGGGGTTCATCAAGAGGCTGGAAGGCCTTTGAGAGAGCGGCGGCTGCCGCTTCGATTTTGACCGGGTCCCCGATTTCATTGGTAGCGGGGGCAGGCAACCACCGAGACCGACATTTGATCGAAGTCCTAGGCCCTGTGGACGTATTGACTCAGGAGCGTGTTCAGGGATTCCCGTGCGAGGATTTGTCTGAATCATGAGGCGTCGGCGATTCGGGGGTTTCTTTGATGTCGACGAAGATGACGAATGGAGACTGGGAGGTTGCGCTGGAGGTTTTCCGGCTTTGCCTTCCGAGGCGGGGTGCGAAGGCGAAGGACGACCGTCTGTTTCTGGAGGCGCTGCACTTCTTTGCGGTTCACAACATCACCTGGCGGGCGCTGCCGGAGCGGTTCGGGCACTGGAATACGGTATGGCGGCGTTTTCACCGTCTGAGCCGTTCAGGGGTGTTCGAGGACTTTTTCGCCACGCTGGCGGATTTGAGCAGCACGGCGCACCTGGTTCAGATGTTCGATTCGACCGTGACCCGCGCGCATGTATCGGCGGCCGGCGCAAAAGGGGGCAGCAGGGTCAGGCGCTTGGACGCTCGCGGGGCGGTTTCAGCACCAAGATCCACCTGAAGACCGATTTCGACGGCCTGCCGATCGCCTTCGACCTGACCGGCGGCGAGGCTGCCGACAGTCCGCATTTCGAGACCCTGATGGACATCGGCCCCGATGTCCGGCCCCGCGCCATCGTCGCCGACAAGGGCTATGACAGCGCCGGAAACCGCCAACTCGCCCGGAAAAGAGGCGCCCTGACCGTCATTCCCTACCGGAAGAACATCAAAAACAGGCCAAAGCGCTTCGCAAGCGCGCTCTACAGAGGACGGGCGCGCATCGAACAGGCCGTCGGCAAGCTCAAACGTTTCAGTATTCCACCGTACGCCTGTCTGTTCGTGGCAACTGATGTCAAAGGAAATCGTTGTGTATCAATGAAGTATTGGTTTTCCCGGTGGACAAGGCGCGCCAGGACTACGCCCCGGTTGACTTTCATGTGTTGACCTGTATGGTGATATTCAGGGCTGTTTCGAAGGAATATCACTATGTCAACACAGACCGGCAAGCGCACTGCAAACCTCAAGCTCACCCTCAACAAGCGAAACGTCGAAGCCCTCAAGCCCCGGCACAAACCCTTCATCGCATGGGACGACCGCCTCACCGGATTCGGTATCCGCGTCCAGCCCTCGGGCATGCGCTCCTACATCGTCAACTACCGCGCCGGCGACGGCGGGCGCAAGGCCGCCAACCGGCGCCTCGTCCTCGGCCGCCACGGCCGCATCACCCCCGAACAGGCCAGGCGCCTCGCCCGGGAGACGCTGGGCCGCGTCGCCGCCGGCGAGGACCCCGCCGCCGGGCGCACCCGCGCCCGCGCCATGCCGACGGTGCGGGACGCCTTCGAGGACTATCTCGCCGCCGGGCCGGCGCGCAAGGACAGTACCGTTGCGGTATACCGCAGCACCGTCCACAAGGACCTCGGTGACTGGCTCGACCGCCCTCTCGACACCATCGGGCGCCGCGATGTCGAGCAGCGCTTCCGGCGCCTGAGCGAGAATGCCGGGTGGGTGCAGGCCAACAATGCGATGAAGATGCTGCGCGCCCTCTACCGCCGCCAGTGCCTCGACCATGAGGGGCTGCACAATCCGGTGGACCAGTGGCGCGTCGCGGGCGGGCGGCCCCATCGCCCGAAACGGCGCATCATCCAGCCGCCGGCCGAGGTGCTGCCGCGCTGGCACCGCGGCATCGAGGCGGCGGTGCGTAACCCGGTCGCCCGCGACGCCTTGCACTTCGGCCTCTATACCGGCATGCGCCGGGCCGAAGTATTCGGCCTCGCATGGGCGCGGGTGGACAGGGCGGCGATGGTGTTCCGGGTCGAGGACACCAAGACCGGCGCGCCGTTGGCGCTTCCCGTCACCCGGCAGCTCGCGGCCATTCTCGAACGCCGCCTGGCCGAACGCGACCGTGTCCCCGAGGCGAACCGGGGCTGGGTGTTCCCGTCCGAAACCAGCAGGTCCGGGCGTCTCACCGGCATGCAGCACATGAATGCGCGCATCGGCGAGGCGGGCGGCGCGAAATTCTGGTTCCATGCCCTGCGCAACTGCTTCATCACCGTCGCCGACCGCGACCTGATGTTGCCGGCCAGCCTGACCAAGCGGCTGGTCAACCACGCCCGGCCCCGGGACGTGACCGAGGGCTATGCCGCCGACTGGACCATGGAGCAACTCCGCGACGCCGCCCAGCGCATCTCTGACAGGATCGACGCATTGATCCGCGAAGGCATTCCCGCGCCACCGGCCTTGCCGCCGACAGCATGACGCGTGGACCTTTCCCGGGCCCTCGACATGGGTGCGGGTGGTGATGCGCTTGCCGTGCTTCTCGATGGTGGCCTCTTGCAGGAGGTCGAGGTCGCGGATCAGGTCGTGCCATTCGATGCTGACGCCGGCGGCGGCGCATCGGTCGGCCAGTTCCTTCTGGAGGACCAGCGCGAGGAAGGAGCAGAAGACGTGGCCGCGGATCGCGGCGTCGCAGGAGTGGTAGATCGGTCGGGTGCGCAACTGGGCCTTCGCCCGGCGGAACAGGTCTTCCACCGTGAGCAGCTCCCGGTAGCGGAGCACGGCGTTGAGCGGCGTCATGCCGGCGTTGGTGCGCCGGCCTATCTGGGGATATACCGGTGCGAGCCTCGCAAGGCGACGATGTAGAGGTCCATCGGGTCGCGGGTGCGGGAGACCGGGCGGCGGATGGCGTCGTGGCCGTGAGCCTCCCGCTCACCGGCGGCCTTGTCCGGTGCCGGCCAGCACGCCGTCGACCCGGGCGCGCGAGAGGCGGAACCGGCCCGAAGCTGTCCCCGTAGACAGCGCGTCGCGTCGACCCGGGCGCGCGAGACGCGGAACTCCCGCGCGATCGCCGCCGGCCTGAGGCCGGCCTCGAAGGCGGCGAGGATCGGCTTTTCCTGCCCCTGCGTCACCGGCCTGGCGCGCGCCCTTCCTCCGGATGTCTTGCCGGCCTGCCGCCCGCGCCTGCGGGCCTCGGCTGTCGCCGCTTCGACCGGCCGGTCGAGGTCCGCGTCGTCGAGATGGCGGAGCAAACGGTCGAGGCTCCCGCCGCGCTTTCCCGTCCCGCCACCCGGGCGCGCCGTCCTTCCTGCGCGTTGCCCCGTTTTCGTGGTCCTTCCTGTCACCTACAACCGGTGAGCGCATCGCGTGTGCGCTGGTCGATTGCAGCCCGAACGTGCCGGTGTGGCCATGGCCAGGGTGCTCTCCAGCTACCGGTCACCCGTGCCGCCGGCCCGCCGCCCGCCGTCGGGAACGCCGCCTCCCCCGCTCCGCGCCGGCAGGAGGGAAGGTCTGGCCGTGAGCGGGGCGGCGGTCGGCGCTTCGGAGAGCGGGGCGCTGCCGCCGGGTTCCACCACGGCACGATGGAGACGGCAGCATGACGGCAGCAACGATGGCGATGCCCGGCAATACGGCGAGCACGTTCCTGGTCCACTATTTCGGCGGCGGCCTCGACGGCGACGACCGCTTCGTGGTCGAGCGGTTCCGCGCCCTGGCCTGCGGCGACATTCGTCCGGTCCGGGACGGCGAGGAGAACGCGAAGGGGCGGCGCAAGGTCAGGCGCACCGTGGTCTCGCGCAAGGAAGCCGAGGCGATGCGCCCGGAGCGCACCGAGATCATCATCTGCACCGGCCTTCGCACCCGCGGCGGGAAACAGGCCTGGGGTTCGGTTGCGGCGGGCCTCCTGTGCGACCGCAAGCAGCGCGGCTGAGCGCTTTCCCGAGGGATGTCCGGCCGGCCCACCCGGGTCGGCCGGGCGTCCCTCTTCCGTTTTCCCCACGGCAAGGAGAACGCTCCCATGTGCGAGCAGCAGGACATCGGGGCGCGGCGCGCGCGGAACCTGGAGCGCTGGCGTCGTCGGGTTGCCGACCGGCGCGCGCGCGGCAAGTGCATCGGGTGCGGCAAGCGCAAACCCGAGCCCGCGCGGACCCTGTGCGCGTCCTGCGGCGAGAAGCGGAACCGGGCGAGCCGGGCCAGGGACGCAAGGCTGCGCACCGCCGGCCTCCCCCGGAGAGACCCCGACAAGGCCCGCGCCCAGGAGCGCGACCGGTCCCGCCGCGAGGCTGAAATGCGCCGCGACGCCGGGCTCTGCATCCGGTGCGGCAAGCAGCCGGCCGCCGATGGCCGTGCGTCCTGCGAGCCGTGCCTGGAGAAGCGCCGGGCAGCCGACCGCGCGAAATACGCCGCCGGGAAAGCCGCCGGCCTCAAGTATGGCGGGGCCGATGCCGAAGCCAAAAGGCGCGCCGCCCGGGCGAAGAGCAAGCGCCGCCAGAAAGCCCGGATCAAGACGGGACTCTGTATCCGCTGCGGCAGGCAGCCCCCTGCCGGGGGCGGAACCACCTGCCAGCCCTGCCGGGACAGGAGGCAGGCGGCGGAACGGCGGCAATACCGGGACCGGCGCCGGGCCGGGCTCTGCACCCGGTGCGGCGCCGCCGTCCATGACGGTCTGTCGCGCTGCGCTGCGTGTGCCGCCATCGAGGAGGCCAGCCACGACCCGGAGCGCAAGAACGCGCGCTCGCGGCAGTTGTACGCCCGACGCCGGGCCGCCGGCCTGTGCACGGCCTGCGGGGCGCCGTCACAGGGGGCGGCGCGCTGTGCGCCCTGTGCCGAGAGGTCGTATCACGGCTCGGCGCATTTCAGGGGCATCCCGGTCCACGAGCCGGTCTGGACCGTGATCGAACTGGGGACCGGCCGCGAGCACGGTCCGTTCGACGATCCGGCCGATGTCGCCCTCTGCCTCGCCTTCGGGAAGCTCGACCGCAACCGCGTCGAGATCGTCGCCGACGCCCCCGTCACCGCCTCCTTCACCGCCTGGACCTGACATGCTGTCCCGGGCGGCGATGGCGGCGCTCGCCTGGCCGCGATCCGCCGCGCCGTCCCTGTGTCGTGGAGAGGAGTAAAGCGCCTGCCGGGCGAGTGTCCGGCAGGGCGGAGGAGAGGACTCCCCGCCGATGCCGGATCGATGTCCGGCACAGGTCGCCGGGCAGGACAACGGCAGAGGAGTTCCCGCCATGTTTCATCCCGATACATCCCTCGACCTCCCGACCGGCTGCGACCTGCTCGCCGAACTCGGCGTCGACCGTCGCACCGTCCGCGAGATCGCCGGGGACGAGCGCGCCATCCGCTGTCCCGACCGGGGCGCAGCCTGTCCGGTGCACGGCTTCGCGAGCCTCTTCCCGGAACCGGCGTCGTCGTTCTCTCCGGGCGGTCAGGGGTAGAGGAGGGCCTGAAGAGATTGAACGGGCGGGGGTTCGGGGGAGTGACCCCGGCCCCGGTCGTTCGCAACCCATCGTCATCAACGCGAACCTGAAGGAGTATCGCAATGAGCTTCGGACTGAACAAGGTGCAGATCATCGGCCGCCTCGGCGCGGACGTCACCGTCAACCACCTCGCCTCGGGCGGGCGCGTCGCCAACCTGAGCATCGCGACCGACGAGTCGTTCATCAACAAGCAGACCGGCGAGAAGGTCGACAGGACCGAGTGGCACCGGGTCGTGACCTTCCAGGACGGGCTGATCGACATGCTCGGGAAGCACGCCACCAAGGGCCGGCTCGTCTACATCGACGGCAAGCTCCAGACCCGGCGCTGGTCGAAGCCGGGCGAGGACTCCGACCGCTTCTCGACCGAGATCCTGCTGGTCCCGGGTGGGCGCGTGCAGTTCCTCGACAAGGCGAACGGCAACGCCGCGCAGCCCGGCCCGGACGCGGCGGGCGGCGACCCGATGGATGGGGATCAGATCCTGTTCTAGAGCTTCCCGTTCTTCCCCCCCACAGGGTCGGCGCCTCGCGCGTCGGCCCTTTTCTCATGCGGGCAGGTTCGAGTCTCGCCGCGGCGCATACGGGAGTGGGAGCGAGGCTGGAAAGCGGGTGAACCGCGCGAGGAGGAGAGGGAGCCCGCTCGCGCACCCGTCACGCTACCCGGAGAACCCGATGAGCACCATCTCCTTCCGCCGCATCGCCCCCGACGAATCCCGCATCTACCGGGACGGCGACCATGTCGGCGACGTCCACGCCTTCGACGACAGCACCCGGCCGGGGCGCAGGGTGTTCGCCATACATCTCGACGAGGACCCGCGCGGCCCCGTCTATCTCCACGACCGCACCCGCATCCGCGAGACCGCCCGGCAGCGGGTCGACTCCCATCCCCTGTGGAACTGACGCAAGGGCGGGCAACGGCGCCTCCCGCTCCGGCGCCGTGCCGGGCCGAAACGACGATGGGGTCCGTGCAGGGCGAGAGAAATACGCCACCCCGCTGTGATCTCCAATCGTGTCACACGTGCTCGCGACAGCAACCCCTGCGGGGTCCTCCGGTCGCTCCGCTCCCTGCGGCCCGGGCAAGAAGCTCCAAGGGCGGACCGTGAAAGTCGACGACCGTGAAGATCGCAGGGCGATCTTCCGCACCATCGCCGACTTTCCGCACCACTCCGCCCCAAGAGCTTCTACGCCCGGGTGCTTCTGCTGCGCGCGCGTGCCCCGACAGGACATCACAACGGGGATCGGCCCCGAACGTGAAAACCGAAAGGAAAACGACATGACCTTCCATACCGATACCACCGAAACCGCAGCACAGTCCGCAACCGCGATCGTCTGCGACAACGCCGCCCTCTTCGGCGCAACCCCCGAGCGCGACGAACTCGACCCACGCGAGGTCTGGGACGAGGACGATGCGCTGACCGCAATCGGCGAGGCCTTCCGCATCCTCGCCGAAGGCGCCTGCCCCGACGGCACCCAGCTCGCCGACGAACGCGAGAGCCTGCTCTGGGGCTTCGTCAACATGCTCCACGCCCAGAGCCGCCGCCTCGACCGCAGCGTCGACCGGCTCAGCCCGGACCTGCGCGACCTCCAGCGCGAGCAGGACGGCTCCGAGATCAAGTCCCGCGACCTGGAGCTCGTCACCGACCGCGCGCAGAACCTCGGAGACCGGCGCGACGCCTTCGAGAAGATGCGCAACACCGCCGCGCACGCCTACCGCGAAGAGACCGGCGACATGTGGCGGCCCCGGCACGGCAGCCACGCCAGCCAGACCGGCACGCTCACCAGCGCCGCCATCGACGCCCGCGACTTCGTCCGTGCCCGAAAGGACCGCGCGACCATGGCGCACCTGCCGCAGGGCACCCTCGTCGCCATCGCAGGCGGAAAGGACGTCGCCGACCCGGCCGCGGTGATCGCCAGGCTCGACAAGGCCCGCGCCAAGTATGCCGACCTCGTGCTCGTGCATGGCGGCGGCCCCGGCGTCGAGAAGATCGCCGCAAGCCGGGCCGAGCGCAACGGCGTCCACCAGGTCGTCTGCAAGCCCGACTGGGACCGCCACGGTCGCGCCGCACCCTTCCGCCGCAACGACGAACTGCTCAACCTCCTGCCGAAGGGCGTCATCGCCTTCCCCGGCTCCGGCATCACCGAGAACCTCGTCGACAAGGCGAAGCAGCTCGGCATCCCGGTGATGAAGGTAGCAGCCTGACCGCAACGCATCGCGGGCCGTGTCGTCGCTCCGGCTGCGGCACGGTCCGTTTCCTCTTTCGCACATCGATGACGCGGCAACGCCAACCTCGCGCGCTTCGCGCCGCACTCGTGCTCCGGCTTCGCCGATCGCGCTTGCGTTCCGCGTCCGCGTCACGCGCCGCTGCACCATGCTTCGCCCGGGTGCATCGCCGTCCGCGCCGATCCCGGCGCACTTCCGCCAGCGTGACTGTCGACGGCACTGCCGGCGCTGCCGCCCGTCCGCTCGGCACGGTGCTTCGCACCAGTGCCCGCGCTCGCGCCGGCGAGGCCGTCCGCTCACACGCCGCGGCGGCTCCCCTCCGCCGGGTTCCCCGGCGTCGATTTCCCCATCGTGTATGCTATCCCTTCCGGCTCTGTCTCGACGGCGGAGCCGCTATTTCGTCACACCGGAACGCAGCAGGCTGCAAGGCCCGCCAGAACCTGCCATGGAATGCCCTGGGGGCGCTCCGGCACTCCTGACGACGATTGGAGATGACCGGAGCATTGCGGACCGAGCGCATGCCGCCCGGTACTACATCAGTACCGGTACGCTTGGCCGCCCCTGACAGCCCCTGACGACGGTCGCTGCCCGCCCGTGTATCGCCCGATTGCCTGGCGCATGGCGATGCAATACGCTCGGTAGCCGAATGGTAGCCGCCGGAATCGGCCGGATCGCCCGCCGCGACCGCGGTCGCGGCGCGCTCTCCACCCTCTCCGGGGGCTCGTCGATACCGTCGGCCGGGAGGCGGTGGAGGGCCGCGACAGCCTCGACGATTGCGCGGGTTCCTGGCCGAAAACGGGCCGGGCGGATCGGGATCCGGGCACGGCCTCGACCCGCGCCGGTCCCCGGCGCGGTCGAAAAGGAGCAGCAACATGGCCCGAGACGACAGGAAAGCGCGCAGGAAGTCGGCGGAAGCCGGCGAGCGGGCGGGCGATCCCCGCCGCTCGCGCACCATCCGTTTCTCCGATACGGAGTGGCAACTGGTCGAGGATGCGGCGCTCCGCCAAGGGATTCCGGCCAGCCAACTCGTCCGTTCCGTGACTCTCGCCGCCGCCGGGGAGCGGTTCGACCGGCTCGCCGGGGCCGCGGTCGGGCCCGGTCACCTCGCGCTGATCGAGGACATCTACTGCGGCGTTTACCTGCTGACCACGCTCCGCGGCGAGGAATTGCTCCGCGACAAGCGCAGGAAGCAGCTCGACAGCATCGTCAAGGACGGACGCCTGGCGATGGCGGAGGCCCTCGGCGAAGACCCGGCGTGACGATTCGGGCGGCGAACTCAGCCGCCGATGTCCTCGAAATATGCCAGCGCGGGCAAGTTGCGGCGCTGATGGACGATGCGAAGAATTACCGGCGCATCGTCGGTGGCGGCAATCCGGGCGAAGAACACCAGGTGCCGCCGGTAGGTGCAGGCGCAGGCGCGAACAGGCTCCCGTCGGGGTCGTCCGCGACCCGCTCGAAGGGGCGGGCGCACCGCACCGCACCGCACCAGACCCTCGAGCCTCAGTTCAGACTGTAGAAGATATCCCCGTCGAGGAGCTCGTCGCGGAGCCGGGCGTTGAAGCTCTCGATACAGCCGTCCTCCCGGGGTGAGCCCGGCTCGATGAAGGCAGTCCGGGCCCCAGCCGCGGCGATCCACCGCCCGACCGCCCCGGCGACGAACTCCGCGTGAGCGCCGGGCCAGCACTGACTGACGGCTCCACGAAAACCAGGACGGGGCCGCGAGAAAATCATCTCGCCGACCGGGGAGCAACGATGGCCCGTTCAGCCGCGAGTTCCCGACGGGCGCTTCCCCCGGCCAGCCACTCGTCGAGCTTTGACCAGCGCTGACGTCCCGAGGCGTTGCGCACCGCGGTCGCGACGGCCTTCTTCTGGCCCACCAGCACCACCAGCCGCTTGCCGCGCGTGACCCCGGTATAGAGCAGGTTCCGCTTCAGCATCGCGTAGTGCTGCGTCAGCACCGGCATCACCACCGCCGGATATTCCGAGCCCTGGCTCTTGTGCACCGTCGCCGCATAGGCCGGCACCAGCGCGTCGAGCTCGCCGAAGCCGTAGACAAGGTCGCGCCCCTCGAAGCGCGCGGCAAGTTCGCCCGCCTCCGGATCCACGCCGGACACGAGCCCGATATCGCCGTTGTAGACTTCCTTGTCGTAGTCGTTCTCGATCTGCATCACCTTGTCGCCCGGCGCGAAGGTCCAGCCGAAACGCTCCATCTTGTGCTCGCCCGCCGGGTTGAGGGCGGCCTGGAGTTCGACATTGAGCGAGCGCGCGCCGACGCCGCCCCGGTTCATCGGGCACAGCACCTGGATGTCGCGCACCGGATCGAACCCGAAGCGTTTCGGGATGCGCGTCTTCACTAGGTCGACAATCCGCGAGACCGCCGTCTCCGGGTCTTCGGCCGACACGAAATAGAAATCGCTCTCGCCCTCGGGCCGGGAGAGGTCGGGGATGGCGCCCCGGTTGATGCGGTGGGCGGTCGTGACGATCCGGCTGCGCGCCGCCTGGCGGAACACCTCGCTCAGCCGCGCCACCGGCGCCGCGCCCGAGGCGATGATGTCGGCCAGCACCTGGCCGGGTCCCACCGAGGGCAACTGGTCGGCATCGCCCACGATCAGCAGCGCCGCCCCGTCAGGAACCGCCGCCAGCAGCGAGCGCATCAGAAGCACGTCGACCATCGAGGTTTCGTCGACCACAAGCAGGCCGCAGTCGAGCGGGCTCTCGCGGTCGCGCCTGAACCCGCCGGTGCGGGGGTCGACCTCGAGCAGGCGGTGGATCGTCTTCGCCTCGAACCCGGTCGCCTCGCTCATTCGCTTCGCGGCCCGCCCGGTCGGCGCGCAGAGCAGGATATCGACGCCCCTGGCCGTCAGGATGCGCAGGATCGCGTTGACGACCGTCGTCTTGCCGACCCCCGGCCCGCCGGTGATCACGGACACCTTCGAGGAAAGCGCCGTCCGCACCGCATCGGCCTGACCCGGCGCCAGGGCAAGCCCGGTCCTGCGCTCCACCCAGGGCAGCGCCTTGTCCGGGTCGATCGGGGACCACGGAAGCCTTCCGCCCGCAATCTCCGCCAGCCGGGCCGCGATCGCGCGCTCGGCCCGGTGCAGGCCGGTCAGGAACATGCAGGACGTGTCCGCCACCGTGTCGGCGACGACGGCGCCGTCGGCCAGCTCCAGGTCCAGCGCGGTGCGGATCAGACCGGCCGGAACTTCGAGGAGCTTAGCCGCGAGCGGTTCCAGCTCCGCTTCCGGCAGGCCGCAGTGGCCCTCGTCCATCGCTTCGGCCAGCGCATGGCCGATGCCGGCGCGCACCCGGACCATGGCCGTCTTCCCGACCCCGAGCTTCATCGCAATCACGTCGGCCGTCCTGAACCCGATGCCGCGGATGTCCCGGGCAAGGCGGTAGGGGTTCTCCGTCATCACCTCCACGGCGTCCGCGCCGTAGGTCCGGAATATCCGCACCGCCCGCGCCGTGCCCACGCCGTGACCGTGCAGGAACACCATGATTTCGCGCACCGCCTTCTGCTCGGCCCAGGCGTCGGTGATCCGTTTGGCCCGCACCTTGCCGATGCCCTCCACCTCGCGCAGCCGCTCCGGCTCGGCCTCGATGACGTCGAAGACCCGTTCGCCGAACGCCCGCACCAGCTTGCCGGCGTAGACCGGGCCGATGCCCCGGATCATGCCGGAGCCCAGATACTTCCCGATGCCCTCCACCGACGAGGGCGCGGCGGTGCGGATGAAGTGCGCCTTGAACTGCTGGCCGTGGGTGCGGTCGTTCACCCATTCGCCCGAGGCGGTGATCCATTCCCCGGGCGCCACTGTTGCGGCATGACCGACTACCGTGACCAGATCGCGATGGCCCCGCGCACGGACCCTGAGCACGCAGAAGCCGTTCTCGGGATTGTGGAAGGTGACGCGCTCGATCGGCCCGGCCAGAACCTCCCGGTCCGGCGATCCCCGTTCCCGGCCGGCGCCGGGCTTCATGACCCGCGCCGCGTCATGGACCGACACGGGAACCCGGTTGCGCCGGTCCGAACAGCGCGTCAGCGAGCGCCTGCTTGCGCGCCTGCATCCGATGGATGACGGCCTCGACGTTGGCCTTCGCGATCAGCCGGTGCACGAACACCGGCTTGTCCTGGCCGATCCGGTGCGCCCGGTCCATGGCCTGGCGCTCCACCGCCCGGTTCCACCACGGATCGCAGACGGTCACCGTGTCGGCAGCGGTCAGGCTGACGCTCGTGCCGCCGGCCCCGAGACCGACAAGGAAGAGCGGCAGGTCGCCGGACTGGAAGGCCTCGAACCGGACGGCGCAGTCATTCGTCGACCCGTGCAGCATCGCTTGGCCCCAATCGAGGGCGGCAATGTTGCACTCGACCGGTTTCAGCATCTCGACGAACCGGGAGCACACCACGATCGCGGCATCGAGGCGGCGGCAGAAAGGGTCGAGGAAATGATGGCGCAGCCCATGGCGGGAAAACCGGGCAAGCGCCAGCGACGTGTCTGCCCCGATCCGACCCGCTCCTTCATGCGCGAACAGCGCCAGGACCGATGCCCGCGCCAGAGCGCGACGGTCCTCCGGCGGAGAATCCGGACCACGCTCCTGCGCGCAGACGAAACCCTCTACGCCCACAAGATCAAGAGCCGCCGCAAGCTGGCGAGACGGAGTTCGGCGTGGTCGGGTACGAGTGTGGAGGCAGCTCGGCAGGATATCCCTCAGCCTGCAGCTTCCTCAGTATTTCCATGGCCCTGGAAGACTGCTTGTCCGATGGCGTCCGGGCAGGTACGCGAACAGCAACATCGAGAATTCCTGTTTCCGTCGGCGTCAGCAATCGTCGTGCCCGGCCCCAGGACAGTGCTTCCGACCAGAACTGGCTGCCGGCGTTGACGACAGCAATCGTCGCCTCCATCCCGTTCAGCTCTCGTTGTTCGCGACGGGCGGTTCGGGCGGACTCAAGCTGTTCCTGAGCGGAAATCAGTCCTTGAAGAAAAGCGTCGGGCCAGTCGATATCGAGGTTTCGAACTCGTTCCCAGCATGCCTGTTTCTTGGCCCATTCGGTCACGTTGCTTATGCCGGCGGGTGGGTGGACGAGAACATCGTGAACCTTCGCGGCAGCAATCGCAATGGCGTCGTCCAGGGCGCTACCCGGTGACTGTCGGCGCCAGATGGTCTCGAAATCGACCGCCCGGTTCCGGTCGGCGACATCTTGGGCGAGCCTTGCGATCGCGTACGCGACGATGTTTGCGCGATAGCCGCCCTGGTACCAGGCTTGCGCCGACACGATGCGTTCCGTGGACTTGAAGACGATCGCCTTTGCGACGGCCATGCGATACCAGGCTTCGTTGAAGTCGTCGGCGGATTTTCTCCAAGCCCGGCCGATTCGTTGTGCGAAAGCGGCGAAATTCTTCTGCGCGCCCAGGCTCACCTCGTGCGGGCGGCCCTCCCAGACAGTCAGGAATTTTGCGAGATCCGTCTTGGCGAAGAGCTGGTTCCTCGGGTTCTCGAGGTCGAACTTCCTGCGCTGGGACGGTGTGAGGTTGGCGCGGGCATCGGCATACTGACCGCGGGCCCGTTCGTAGAACCACTTGCTCTGCCGAAAGGTGCCGTCCGGAGAAGGCGCATGAATGCGGCGGGAAAATCCCTCGATCCGGACATGGAACGGGTGATTGGCGAAGAAGTCGGCTGCACTGACCCGATTCTGGCTGTTGGCATACTCCGAGATTCGCGGCACGAGTTCCGTCGCCCTTTCGGGCGTCACGACCGACAGCTTCATCTGCACGAATGTCCGAGCGAGATCGAGCTTCCGGAGCTTCGCGACGTGAATGGAGGCGGTCGTCTGCCCGCCGTTCACGATCTGGAAGTTGCGGAGACCGCGGAGCAGCAGCTGTCCTCCCTCATTCGCGATATCGACCTGCTCGGCCGTGGCGGTAATGCCGTTGTTGTAGGCGAAGAACATCGAAGGCTCGTTCTCGAGCGTGGTCCTGATCCCGCGGTTGACCTTTCCCCGGGCCTGAAGGAACACCCGCACGTTCTGTTCGAGAAGACGCGCACCCCACCGATCGTAGATTTCGGCCAGAACGAGGCGTGTGCGCTGTTTGGAAGTTCTTTCTGAGCAAGGTATTGCGGAGGGTCTGGATTTTTCTTACCCCGTCAGGATGGCTGATTTCCGGGGTTTTTGCGGTTTGGAGGGAAAGGTTTTGTGGATTTCCACCCCATGGCCGTGCGCGGGCTGGTTTTCGGGCGCGTCGCGTTGAGGCGCGGGACTGAGTAGAAGGTGTCGCCATCGGGCCTGCGGCCCTTGTTCCATCCACCGGTGCTGGTTGGGAGAACGTGATGGCGACAGCGGAGAAGTTACCGTTTTCGTGGCGGTCTGTCGAAGGTCTTCCGGATCTTGCGCGGTTGCGTGTGATGCTGGAGGTGCTTCCGGACGAGGAGGTTGTGGCAGCGCTTGAGGCGGGTCGCGGTCGCGGGCGGAACGACTATCCGGTGCGGGCGATGTGGCGTGCGTTGATCGCGGGGATCGTGTTCCAGCACGCCTCGATGCAGTCGCTTCTGCGGGAGCTGGGCCGCAACCCGGCATTGCTTGAGATTTGCGGTTTCGAGGCGCTGCCCTTGCAGGGCGCGCCGGTGGTGGCGCTTTGCGCGGGGCGGGTGGTGAGGTATCCGGCGCCGTTGCGCTCGACGGTGCCGGGCGCCTGGAACTTCTCGCGGTTCCTGGGGCGCGTGGTGCGCCTTGAGGACGAGCGCGGCCTTGTGTCGGGGATGATCGGGCGCCTGCGCGCGTCGTTGTTCGAGGAACTGCCGGACTTCGGCCGCCATCTCGGCTACGACGGCAAGGCGGTCGGGAGCCATTCGACGGGCCGGATTGCCGGTGACAGGGGGAAGACCTCGGACCCCGATGCGGATTGGGGCAAGCACGAGACGGGCGGGGTGAACGCGAAGACCGGCGCGGTGTGGAAGAAGGTGAAGTCGTGGTTCGGCTACGGGCTGCACCTGATCGCCGACACGGACCACGAGGTTCCTGTGGCCTTCGAGGTGACGCGGGCGTCGGCATCGGAACCCGGGGTGCTGTCCGGGATGCTGGAGGAGTTGTTCGCCGGGGCGCCGGAGATGGCCGGTCGCTGCGCCGATTTCAGCGCCGACCGCGGTCTCGACAACGCCCGCCTGAAGGCGCGGCTGTGGGACAGGTGGCATATCCGCCCGCTGATCGACACGCGCCTGATGTGGCGGGCGGAGAAGAAGGAGCCGGGCCATGACCCGGCCCGGCCGATCACGCGACCGCTGTTCCCCGGGCGCGCCGACGTCATCGTTCATGACGAACGCGGCCGGGTGTCCTGCGTGTGCCCGCAGACCGGCGAGGTCCGCGCCATGGCCTTCCAGGGGTTCGAGGCCGGGCGCGGCGTCTGCGGCACGCTCAAATACCGCTGCCCCGCAGCCGCCTTCGGCTTCGAGTGCAAGGGACGCCGGGCCTGCCATCGGGCGGGTGGGGTGAAGTCCGGCGAATACGGCCGCATCCTGCGCGTCGACCTCGACAGCCATGACCGGCGTATCTTCACGCCCACGCCCTGGGGCAGCCCGTCATGGCGGCGCGGATACAACCGGCGCACCGCCATGGAGCGGATCAACGCCCGCCTCGACCGCAGCTTCAACTTCGAGACCCATTACATCCGCGGACGCGCGAAGATGAAGACCCGCATCGGGCTGGCCCTGGCGGTCATGATGGCCATGGCGCTTGCACAGGCCCGCGCCGGACGCGTCGCACGCATGCGCTCCCTGGTCGGCCCGGCGCCATACCTCGATACCGGCTGACCCCTCAGCCGACTGCCGACAACGCTGACCCAACCCGCCGGACCCCGGCATACGGACAAACGCGACCGAAGGCCGGCGATGCTGCCGGGCTGGGCCGCTCAAGTTCGAAAAGCAACCGCGGCGACCGCCTCGAACGCCGGAACAAACAACATCAACACCCGGACCCAACGTCCCATCCGACCGGAAAAACCCCACAGCGCAAATTTCTCACCGATGGATCCCGTTTCAGTACCAAGGCAACGGGGTCAGCAAATGTGCGGAGTGGCCTCGTGCATACGCTCCTTTCTGGAGCCTTTCTTACCGTAAACGAGGGCGGTTCCAAAACCTACTCTATCAGGCTTATCAGCCGTGGTACGGGTCCGGTGACAGTGACGCCCGGCAGCACCAATGGCGATCTGAGTTTTAGCCCCACATCCCTGACATTCAGCACCACAAACTGGGGCAAGGACCAGAACATGACCGTGAGTGCGGCGGGTGACACGGATGAGGATGATGAGGATGCCACCATCACCTACGCAGTGTCCGGGGGAGGCTACCCGTCAATTTCGGATACAACCGCCGTCAAGATCACGGACACGGGAACATCAGCGAGCGTCACCCCCACCCTGGCGCAGCCAAGGAACTTGAGGGCGACGGCGGGCAACAGGCAGGTAAGTCTCGCGTGGACCAAGCCCCCTGGCACCATCACCGGCTATGAAGTGAGATACCTCAAGACAGGCGCTGCATGGAGCGAATGGACCGCCATACCAGGCTCCGGCGCCAGCACGGAGAGCCACACGGTGAGTGGATTGGATGGGGGCTCGAGTTATACCTTCGAGGTACGAGCGGTGAACAATGCGGGTAAAGGTCTCGAAAGCCTGGCAACTGCCACGCCAACGGGCAGCAGCACCCCCACCGCCCCCGCCAAGCCGGCGGGGTTGTCGGCGGAGGCGGGCAACCGTCAGGTGAAGCTGACCTGGACCGACCCGGACGACGATTCGATCACGCGGTACAACATGCGCCAGAAGAAGGGGGCGGCCGCCTGGGGCAGCTGGACCGCGATTCCCGGTTCGGACGCCGACACCACGACCCACACGGTGACGGGTCTGGACAACGATGTGGAGTACAGCTTCCGCATCCGGGCGCGGAACAGCGGCGGCAACAGCGCGCAGTCGGAGGTGGTGGAGGCGACGCCGTCGGCGTCGGCGGCGGTTCCCAAGCCGGTGCTGAGCGCCGCGGCGGCGGGCTACCTGCCCCAGGCGGCGCTGCCCTTCCTCTGCTGCACCCGATACCTCGTGATCGAATCGTCGTCCGGATCGGTCCACGTCAGCTTCACCTGACGGTTGCCCGCCTCCGCCGACAACCCCGTCGGCGCCGCGGGGACGGCGACGGTGGGGGCCGCCGTGGGTGTGGCGGTGACTTCGTTGGAGTCAGGATCTGCTGTTGACTGGATCATCGCAGGTGGAGGACTCGTAACTCCGCGTGAGACCTTGAAAGTGTATGCGGCGCCGTTTTCCAGACCTGTCACGGTGTGCGTTCGGACGGTCTTGCCGCCGGGAATCGCCACGCCAAAGCTGTAGCTTCCGCTGCCTTTCTTCTGCGCGTACCGCCAGTGATCAAACGCCTCCCCATCGTCGTTGGTATAGGTCCAGGACAACGTCACCTGCCCGTCCCCGGTCGCGGCGGTGAGGGTGATGGTCGGCATCGCGGCCGCGAGGGTCGTGCCGGTGGCTTTTGCGCGGGAGCCTGGAGGGCATGACGCAGCAGGATCGGGATTGACAGGATGCGTCGCTTGAAGAGCGATCTCGTATTCGGTGCCGGCCTCCAGGCCGGTCAGCGTGCGGCTGGTCGCGGCGGCATCCGAGATGGTGACAGAGCTCGAACTGCCCCCGGTCTTCTTGTAAGACAATTCCCAGCCGTTGCGTAAGATATCGGTCGGTGCATTCCAGGTGACGGCAAACCCGTCCGAACGCGGCGCAAGGCTCAGGTTCGTCGGTGCTCCCACGCCAGGGCAGCTGTCCGCAGGCGTCGCCGTCACCCAGCCCGTGGCGTCGCCGTCGCCGGAGGCGTTCACCGCACGGATCATGAAACTGTATTCGGCGGCGTTGTCCAGACCCGTCACCATGTGCCTCACGGTGTTCGCGCCCGAACCCGTCATGGCGGCCCAGGTGGCGCTGCCCTTTGACGGCGTCTTGGCGTAGCGCAGCTTGTAGCCGGTGATCGTGCCGGCCGGCTTGGTCCACGTCAGCAACACCTGCGCGGGGCCGCCGGGCGTCGCCGTCAGACCCGTCGGCGCGGCGGGCGTCGTGGCCGCCGTTGGCGTCGCCGTGGCCGCGTTCGAGTACCCTCCCCCACTAGCGAAGACGGAAAAGTTAAGACCGGCACCTTCCGCCCTTGCCACCTGGAAGGTATAGGAGGTGCCGGCGGTCAACCCTGTGACCGTGTGGGCTCTGATGGTGGCGCCGCCCGGTATATCGATCCAGTCGCCGTAACCTCCTCCGGTGACCCCCTGTCGGTAAACCCAATATCCAAATCCAGTGTTGCCGGTACGAGTCCAGGTGAGTGTGACACTGCCGACACCCGCGGTTGCCGTAAGCGCCGGCTTCGCCTGTGCGGGCGCGGGGTCGGTGATGGTGACGGTGGTGGAGGTCGTGCCCGCCGTGGCGGTGCCGTCCTGGCCCCTCCAGCTCCAGGTGACGGTATGTGTGCCCTTGCCCAGATTGACGCAGGGACTGAGGTTGACGCCGCGCCCCTTCGTGATGCCGGCGGGAGCCTGCGTGATCTCGACGCCGAGGCTCGCGTCGGAGAGCACCGAATGCGCGGTCACGGCCGTCTTGCCCTGACGCGCCTCCAGGTACGTGGTCGCACCCTGCGAGACCGAAAGCAGGTTGTAGCACACCTGCGTCGTCGTCTCGGCGGTCCTGATGGTGCTGTCCGGTCCGGAGACCAGCGTCGGGGCCGGCACCTGCGGTGTGGCGCTCACCTGGTTGCTTTGACGGAAAGCTGTATTGGCATCAGTCTGCGCGTAGACAATGAACTGATAAGGGGTTCCGTTCGTCAGGCCCGTTACCGTGTGGCTTCTGGTGCCGGAGTTGGAAGCTGGAATAACGATGGGTGTCCCGGCCCAAGTATATGTACCGCCATTGATCTTGTACCCCCAACCGGTTAGCCCGCTGCCGGTATACGTCCAGTTCAGCGTCACCTGCCCGTCCCCCGCTGTTGCGGTAAGAACTGGGGTCTGCGCCTGCGCAGCCTGCGGCGCAAAGACGGTGGTCAGTGTGATGAGGAAGAGGGCAGCGAGTCCCGCCTTCAGGCGGCGGGCGGTTCTCCCGGGGGCGCCCACCGGCTCAGCCCCGCCCCCTGACTCTTGGGGGGGGGGGTACAACGAGATTCGGGTTCGCGCGCGCGTGAGGCGCTCCGCCCGAAGAGCCGCAGGTCATGCATCCCGATATCGCCCGGCATCCGCGTCATGGCCCCATCCTCCCGTCCCGAATTCCAAACCTGCGCCGCGCCCGAAAGACCGCAGCGAACCCGCCGGTGCAACCCATAACCCGTCCGCAGGCCGGTTTCAAGGCGCGCCGCGGCCCGTACAGCCGGTGCCCGGCGCAGGACCACTGCCAGCGTGCAATGAACGAGGAAGCGTGAGAGCTCCACGCCGCTCACGGCCGCCCGCCGCCTCCAGCTCCTCCCTGAGCCAAGCCATCGCCCGATACAGCTGGTGAAGCCGCAACTCCCATATCGCCAAACGGTTATCCTGACCACATTCCATCACCCGCGGCCACACTTTCGGCCCACGAACCGATGGTCATTTCGTACCAAGGGATACCGGGAGCCTACCCTTCAGGTGCCCGGGTCCCGCTTTGTCGCTCCTGGATTGTACGCTTCGTGCTGGTCCCCTGGCTCCCGTTGCCCCTTGACGCAGCCCAGTCCTCCGGCGGCCCCGTGCGCAGCAGCTTGAACAGCGACTGCCGTGCGATGTCGAAGCCCCGGACGAACGCCGATTGGACTCTCTCCGGCGTCAGCCTGTGCAACCGGTTGTGAACGATGTCCGATCGCACGGCGTAGAGTTCCCTTACGTTCTCGCGGATTCCCTTCTCGCTAGCCGCATCGGTTCCCAGAAACCGCGCCGTGCGGTTGCGTAACTTGCGTCCGATGTTGGGCTCATCCAGCACATACATTCGCTCAAGCGCCATCGCGACATCCTGAACCCTGTCAGCGACCGCGAACCGCCCGTTCCTCGCGAGCGCCTCCGACAACCGCGTAACGATCGGCGCCATCCTCTCGTAGCAAGGGTTCTCCCGGTTGCGAAAAGCCTCCAGCGCTTCCGCCAGCGCCTCCTGGTCCATCGCCGGGCATTCGTCGAATCCGCTGAAGCCCTCTGCCGGGCAGCTCCGGTAAATGCCAGGACTCTGCTTCTCCCGGCCCAGCAGTCGCCCGGCCGAACCGTCGATGCGGTTCGACAATGCTGCGAGCGGCGTAACGCGCGTCGCGTGACTCACCGCCAGCAAGTCCAGAAATACCGCCGCCTCCGGGAAAAACGGCGGTGACGGCGGTCCCACTGGCCCGTTCAATCTGGCCCTTCGGCGGAATTCGGGCCGCCATCGGAACGGCCGGGCCACCGCTCCCACCGCCCGCCAGCGGTGGAATCCCGCGCCTGACGGCGCAAACTCCCTAACCAGGTCCTCGTCCGCGAACCGCAGCACTTCTTGCCGTGAAAATTGTTGGGGATCGGGCGCACAAAAACCCCTCCCCGCCAAAGCACTGCTCCCGAGGCGTCCGATATTCGCCATCTGCGGCGCCCGTCTTGCGGACCGTGACCGGTAGGCAACCCCGTAAAAGCCCGAAGTCCCGCCCGCGCGGCCGGCACCTGTTTTCATGATACGGGGTGGCCGACCCGCCCGGCAATGAAGGTTTTGTACGGCAGCAACACCATGCCGTCCGTCATCACAATCCTCTCGGACAACGCGAGACCATAGAACAGGAACATGTCGCAAGCCTCGTCGAGACTGCCGAGCGCATCGGCCGCCACCCCGTCTCCGAGGGGCGAGAGAAATGCGCCCAGCTCGCGCAGAGCCGTCCGGAACCCGACATCCGGCAGCTCCGCAGCCCTCGCCATCAGCCCGGCAATCAATGTCCCCGCGTGGATATCCTCGCCGGAACCGGGAATCTCCATCGAGAATCGATTGTCGCCGATCAAGCGGTCCACTACCGCGACCCGTTCGAGCGTCGGATGGCCCAGCAGTGCGTGACGCACCGGATACGCACCGGATACGCACCGGATACGCACCGGATATACGCACCGGATATACGCACCGGATATACGCACCGGATATACGCACCGGATATACGCACCGGATGCACCGGATGCACCGGATCCAGCACCGCGCGCAAGGGCGCATAGTGCGCTTCCAGACCCCAGGGCCTGCTGTCGCGAACCTCGTCGTAGAGCAGGCGCAAATCGTCCAGCGGGAAAGGCGGCGGTTTGCCGTCCCGCAAGTCAATCACGCGCGCATACCGTTTCTGAAATTCGCGCAGAAGGGTTCCTGCGCCTGCGCCAGCGGCGGAAGCAGCTCCACAACGCGCTCGATCCACGCCCCTCCGTCAAACTGTGCCGAGGTCACGCCGTCGAACCCTTGCCTGCATAGGCGCTCCTTGCGAGCGTCCTCATCGGGGAGTCGCCCGCGCCGCATCACGACGGCCGGCGCGGCCTCCGCCATGATGGCCCGGTGAACGATGCAGCGCGATATCTCCATGCCCGCCTCGTCGGCAAGCTCCCTGATGCGCGTCCACTCGTTCGCCGTCGCCATCACCGCATGCTGCGTGCGGCGCCCCCCGGAGCCCGGCTCATGACGCCGCCGCCGGACCTGCCGCAGCCATCAGAATTCCGTGCTTTACCAGCAAGCATGCTTGGGTTTCTCCTATATCAATTATCATATTTATCCTCTCACAGGTCAATTTGGTGCATCACCACGATGGTCGTGACTTTTTTCGTACCAGAACCACATTCATGCATCAGGCTACCCTCAATGCCCCCCGGAAACAGTGCGTTGTCACTGTTTTACTTCCCCCAGTGCCACTATCGCGTTCAGGACCTTCCTGTAAATCAGTCTGATTTCGTGCCAATGCCTCTTGCCATGCCCGGAAATATCCAGTATTCAAGCCCCCTTCATGGGAGGAATGCGACCCTCTGTCAGATAGTGCCCTAACATGAAAAATCTCATTCGAGATTTACACCGGTGCCGTATACCGCGCATCGGGCTGGACCCGCGTCGGGACCACCCAGGGCCGGGGACGCTACGACAGGCACAACAAACGAGACCAGCCGAAAAAGGACATCTGGCTCCGCACACTGCGAAAAGACTGGCAACGCACCCTCAATCGGTAGAAGCACAACCGTCGCCCCGGTGTGAGAAATTTGCGCTGTGGGGTTTTTCCGGTCGGATGGGACGTTGGGTCCGGGTGTTGATGTTGTTTGTTCCGGCGTTCGAGGCGGTCGCCGCGGTTGCTTTTCGAACTTGAGCGGCCCAGCCCGGCAGCATCGCCGGCCTTCGGTCGCGTTTGTCCGTATGCCGGGGTCCGGCGGGTTGGGTCAGCGTTGTCGGCAGTCGGCTGAGGGGTCAGCCGGTATCGAGGTATGGCGCCGGGCCGACCAAGGAGCGCATGCGTGCGACGCGTCCGGCGCGGGCCTGTGCAAGCGCCATGGCCATCATGACCGCCAGGGCCAGCCCGATGCGGGTCTTCATCTTCGCGCGTCCGCGGATGTAATGGGTCTCGAAGTTGAAGCTGCGGTCGAGGCGGGCGTTGATCCGCTCCATGGCGGTGCGCCGGTTGTATCCGCGCCGCCATGACGGGCTGCCCCAGGGCGTGGGCGTGAAGATACGCCGGTCATGGCTGTCGAGGTCGACGCGCAGGATGCGGCCGTATTCGCCGGACTTCACCCCACCCGCCCGATGGCAGGCCCGGCGTCCCTTGCACTCGAAGCCGAAGGCGGCTGCGGGGCAGCGGTATTTGAGCGTGCCGCAGACGCCGCGCCCGGCCTCGAACCCCTGGAAGGCCATGGCGCGGACCTCGCCGGTCTGCGGGCACACGCAGGACACCCGGCCGCGTTCGTCATGAACGATGACGTCGGCGCGCCCGGGGAACAGCGGTCGCGTGATCGGCCGGGCCGGGTCATGGCCCGGCTCCTTCTTCTCCGCCCGCCACATCAGGCGCGTGTCGATCAGCGGGCGGATATGCCACCTGTCCCACAGCCGCGCCTTCAGGCGGGCGTTGTCGAGACCGCGGTCGGCGCTGAAATCGGCGCAGCGCCCGGCCATCTCCGGCGCCTCGGCGAACAACTCCTCCAGCATCCCGGACAGCACCCCGGGTTCCGATGCCGACGCCCGCGTCACCTCGAAGGCCACAGGAACCTCGTGGTCCGTGTCGGCGATCAGGTGCAGCCCGTAGCCGAACCACGACTTCACCTTCTTCCACACCGCGCCGGTCTTCGCGTTCACCCCGCCCGTCTCGTGCCTGCCCCAGTCCGCATCGGGGTCCGAGGTCTGCCCCCTGGCCCCGGCAACCCGGCCCGTCGAGTGGCTCGCCACCGCCTTGCCGTCGTAGCCGAGATGGCGACCGAAGTCCGGCAACTCCTCGAACAGCGAGGCGCGCAGACGCCCGATCATCCCCGACACAAGGCCGCGCTCGTCCTCAAGGCGCACCACGCGCCCCAGGAACCGCGAGAAGTTCCAGGCGCCCGGCACCGTCGAGCGCAACGGCGCCGGACGCCTCACCGCGCGCCCTGCGCAAAGCGCCACCACCGGCGCACCCTGCAAGGGCAGCGCCTCGAACCCGCAAATCTCAAGCAATGCCGGGTTGCGGCCCAGCTCACGCAGCAGCGACTGCATCGAGGCATGCTGGAACACGATCCCCGCGATCAGAGCCCGCCACATCGCCCGCACCGGGTAGTCGTTGCGACCCCGGCCTCGACCCGCCTCAAGCGCAGCCACAACCTTCTCGTCGGGAAGCGTGTCGAGCACCACACGCAGACGCTCAAGGTCCGCAAGGCCCTCCACAGACCACCACGAAAAGGCTAACTTCTCCGCTGTCGCCATCACGTTCTCCCAACCAGCGCCGGTGGATGGAACAAGGGCCGCAGGCCCGATGGCGACACCTTCTACTCAGTCCCGCGCCTCAACGCGACGCGCCCGAAAACCAGCCCGCGCACGGCCATGGGGTGGAAATCCACAAAACCTTTCCCTTCAAACCGCAAAAACCCCGGAAATCAGCCATCCTGACGGGGTAAGAAAAATCCAGACCCTCCGCAATGCCTTGCTCAGAAAGCACTTCCAAACAGCGCACACGCCTCCGGTGTGAAAATGCCGACAAGCGGATAACCCAATCCTCATCCCCCGGAACCCGAACGGATACTCCTGCTGAGGCCCAAGGAGGTGGTGGACCGCAAGGCAGCGGTCGACCGGATCGCCGCAACGCTTGCGGCGGCTCGGCCTTCGTCCAGGGATCGCGGGCGCACCGAGGACGAGATCATGGAGGAGACGGTCGCGGAGATATCCGCCTCGCGCCGTGAGCGCCGCGCCCGCGCTGGATGAAGGTCGTGCTGGATTGCAATGTCGTGGTGGCGGCGGCGCGAACCGACGGCGCGTGCCGCGAAGCGATCGACAGGGTGATGCGGGATCACGAGCTCGTCCCGTCCGCGCCCATCCTGTCGGAATACGAAACGGTTGCCGCTCGGCCCGCCCAAGCGTCCTGCCGCGAAACCCTGGAATTGGTCATCCGGGAGATCGCGCGTCTGGCGGTCACGGTCGAGCCGGCGGACCTCGCATTCGGCCTGCGCGACCCCGACGACGAGGTTTATCTGGCGACCGCCGCGGCCGGCGGCGCGATCCTGATCACCGGCAATGTGCGGGACTTCACGGAGCCGCGCTACGGGCCGGTCGGGATATTGTCGCCACGCGCGTTTCTCGACCGCACGAGCTGACCGGGCTTCGGCCGGTCCATCGCCTCACGGCGCGCTGAAACCGGCACGTGCCAGGGCCGGGTGGATCGGCGTGCGCCGGCCGACCGCAGACGCGGGCCGATACCGGCACCGGCGCGGTCGAGGCCGCCTGTTTCGGAGCGGTCGCGCGGCTCGGACGAGATTTTTTCGGGGACATTCGACGCCACGCGCCCCTCCGGGACCCCTGGAGCATGATTCGCAGGAAATCCCCTATTGACAACGGGTTGCAGGGCTTTTCGGCGGACCTATCCTTGTATCCATGGCCGTGCCCGATACCCTCCATCGCGCCCGCCCGGATGCCCTTTCCGACGGGACTGCCGGGTGCCGCCGCGCCTGTCCGGACATACGGCGCCGGCTCCGGAACCGGGGCCGATGATCGACTTCGACCGGCTGCGCCGGGCGCTGGTTCTGGGGGTGCTGGGGGCGGCCCCGATGGCGCTGCTGCTGCCCTCGCTGGCGGCGTTGCGCTACACCGGTGCCCACGACTGGTATGCCGCGCGCAAGGTGACCGTGGCCGAAGCGCTGATCGCGGTCGGCTTTGACGGGCGCGCGGCGATGGAGTACCGCTTGGCGGACGGCAGGACCGTGACGTGGCTCCGTGACGGGGTGGCGACCTACCCGGGGGCGCTGGGGTCGCGGCGCCTCATCCTGACCGTCATCGGGGACAACCTCCTGCTTGGCGCAGGCGCGGGCTTCGCGGTGGTGTTCGCGCTGGCGGGCCTGCTGAACCTGGCGCGGCACGAGCCGGCGGGAGTATCGGGGGCGCCGGCACGGCGGCCCGGCTTCATCGAGGACGGGGCGCTCCCCGCATACCGGGCGCCGCGACGCACGACACCGGCGCCGGTAACGCCCTCCGCGGAACCGGGACGCGCCGCCCTGCCCGGCGCGCCGGGGGGCGGGTCCCGCTCGACCGCGACCGTCCCCTCGCCCGGCCCGCCCGCCGAGGCGGAGCCCGAAGATGCGTATCTGCCGCCCGCCCGCCTGCGCGGGCGCTGGTTCTGATGGTCGCCTCGATCGGCGCGGTGGCCTCGCCCGCACAGGGGGTGAGCTACTACGAGAAGGACTCCTACTATGCGAAGGAGTCCGACGAGCATCGTGCGGCGAGCGCTTGGGCGGGCAAGGGCGCGGCGGCGCTGGGGCTCGAAGGCCCGGTGGCCCCGGACACCTTTCGCGCGGTGCTGGAGGGCGAGGTCCCGGACGGCTCGGGCAAACGCCTCGGCAAGCGCGGCAAGGACGGCGAGATCCATCACCGCCCCGGCCGGGACCTCACATTCAGCGCGCCGAAGAGCGTGTCCCTGGCCGCCCTGGTCGGCGGCGACGGGCGGATCGTGGAGGCGCACGACCGCGCGGTGGCGGGCGCGCTCGCCTGGTTCGAGAGGAACGCCGCCGAGACCCGGATGCAGGACCCGGCGGGCGGGTGCATGGTTCGGGCCGGCGCTCAGAAGACGGTGGTCGCCACGTTCCGGCACGATACGTCCCGGAACCTCGATCCCGCGCTGCACACGCACTCGGTGATCGCCAACATGGTGCAGGGCGAAGACGGGCGCTGGCGCACCATGGCCAACGAGCGGCTCTACGCCTCGAAGATGGCGCTGGGGGCGCTCTACCGCAACGCGCTGGCCGGCGAACTCGGGAAGCTCGGCTATACTGTAGGGAAGACCCACGCCGACGGGCGGTTCGAGATCGCCGGCGTCTCGCGCGAGGTCATCGACGCCTTCTCCACGCGGCGCGCGGAGATCGAGGCGGCGATGGAGGGCCGGGGGCTGGGCACGACGGGGGAGAACCCGCATCTGGCCCGGCGGGCGGCGCTGATGACGCGCGCGGCCAGGCGCGAGGTCGACCGCGAGGCGCTGCGCGAGACCTGGGCCGGGCAGGCCGCCGCGCTCGGCTTCGACGCGAAGGGGCTGGCGGCCTCGGCGTTGGAGCGCCACGGGGCGGAGAAGGCGCGCGCCGCCGAACCGGGCAAGGGCGGTCCTCCTCTCCCGCCGCGCCAGCCGGACCTGTTCGAACATGCCGCGCGGGCCGACCCCGCGCGCGCGGCGGTGGACTGGGCGCTCGCCCATCTCTCGGAGCGCGACGCGGTGTTCTCCACCACCGACCTGCTCGCGGCCGCGCTCGCCTTCGATCCCGGCGCGGCGTCCGTCGGCGCTATCGAGCGGGCGGTTGCCGGCCTCAAGCGCGCGGGCCGGCTGCACGATGCGCCGGCGCTGGAGGGCGGCGGCGGATTGACCACCGACAGGGCGGTGGCCGAGGAGCGCGAGACGGTCGCGCTGATGCGCGGCGGGGAGCGGCGCGGCAAGGCGCCGATGCGGGGCTGGATGGTCGAGCGCCACCTGCGCAAGGGGCCGCTCACCGCCGGGCAGAAACAGGCGGTCAGGCTCATCCTGTCGGAGAAGGATCGCACGGTGGGGGTCCAGGGGTATGCGGGCACGGGGAAGACGAAGATGCTCGCGCGCGCCAGGACGCTGGCGGAGAAGAAGGGCTGGCGCATGATGGGGCTCGCGCCCTCGGCCTCGGCCGCGCATACGCTGAGCCGGGAATCCGGCATCGCCTCGGAGACCCTGCAACGCTTCCTCGCGCGCAATGCGGGCGTCGCCGGGGGCAGGCTGACCGGGAAGGGCGCGAAAGACATGCGCACGGCGTTCGCGAAGACGGTGCTGGTGGTCGACGAGGGCTCGCTGGCCTCGACCGTCCAGGCGCGCGACCTGCTCCGCATCGCGGGTGTGCTGCGCGTGCCGAAGCTGGTGCTGGTGGGCGATGCGAAGCAGCTCGGTGCGGTCGATGCCGGCAAACCCTTCGCCCAGCTTCAGGCCGCCGGCATGAAAACGGCGGTGATGGACGAAATCCTGCGCCAGCGCGACGCGGACCTGAAGGCCGCCGTCGAGGCGAGCCTCGCAGGCGACATGTCCCGGGCCTTCGGGAAGCTGGGTTCCGATGTCGCCGAGGTGAAGGCCGACAACATCGCCGGCGCGGTCGCGGCGCGCTGGCTGAAGCTCTCGCATGACGAGCGCGGGCGCACCGGGGTGATGGCCCCGAGCCACGAACTGCGCGAGGCCATCAACGCGCATATCCGGGAGCGCCTGGTGCGCGAGGGCCGTATCTCGGGTCCCGCCATGGAGACCGGGCGTCTGGTCTCGAAGGGCTACACCGGTGCGGAGAAGTCGCTCGCGGCCAACTATGCGCCGGGCGATGTCGTCGCCTTCCACCGCCCCTACAAGCGGCTCGGCGTCGCCAGGGGCGAGGAACGCCGCGTTGCCGGCGTCGAACGCAGGAACGGAACCGTCCTGCTCGAAGCGCCGGGCGGCGGGACCGTCGCCTGGAAGCCCTCCGAAATCGGCGGACGGCGGGGCGGAACGGAGGTCTACCGCCGCGAGGGCATCGAGCTTCGCGCGGGCGACCGCATCCGCTGGACGCGCAACGACAAGGGCCTCGGACTGGTCAACAGCGGCAATGCCGAAGTGCTCGGCATCCGCAACGGCCGGGTGACGTTCAGGCTGGAGGACGGGCGCAGGCTCACCCTCACCCCGGGCGAGCCGCAACTCCGCCATCTCGACCATGCCTGGTGCTCGACCGTGCATGCCTTCCAGGGCCGCACGGTCGACAATGTGATCGCGGCGATGGAGGCCAATCACCCGACGCTGACCACGGCCAGGGCGTTCTATGTCGAGATATCGCGCGCCCGCGACCGGGCGGAGCTCGTGACCGACGACGCGCAGGCGCTGAAAGAACGCCTCGAAGCGGTTACCGGCGAGCGCATCTCGGCGCTGGAGGGCATCGGCGAGGAGCTGCGCCGGGAGCGCGAGGCGGGCCGGGAAGCGGCGCCCGATGGCAGGGAACGCAACCGCGACCGGCAGGAAGACCCCCTCATCCGGCGAGCCGAAGCCGCCCGGGAGCGCAATGAAAAGGTCGCCCGGGAGAAGGCGGCGCCGGACCGCGCCGCCGGCCCCGAGGCGCCCGGACCCGAACCACCGGCGAAGACGAAGGGGCGCGAGATGGACCTCGGCTTGTAGGCATGGGAGGCCGAGCCTCGCCACCTCCTCTTGCCGTCTCACGGAACCGGGATGTGCGTCCGGGATGTGCGCGGTGCCGGGGGTCATACCAACCGCAAGTCATATAGACCGATGTATTGGGTCGTGGGGATCGTCACGATGGTGCGACGGCCCAGCTTCGCCGGGTTGTTTTGGTGATGATGTCGGGTTGCTCGATGAGCCATTGCCATGCCGTCCGGCAGGCTTCTCTCAGGGCGGCGACATCCTTGAACACACGGTTGGCGAAGCGGTTCGATTTCAGGACCAGTATGATCTGCTCCATGGGATTGAGTTCCGGACTGTATGGCGGCAGATGCAGGAGCGTCAGATTGGGGGGGGGACGAGAAGGTCGCCCGAGCGATGCCAGCCTGCCCCGTCCAGTATGACCACGCCGTGCGCACCCGGCGCCACGGCCGCGCCGATCGCCGCCAGATGCTCGTTCATCGCCGCCGTGTTCGCCCTGTCCGCCACATGGGCGATGCCGACGCCGCGCTGTGCGCAGGTGGCGCCGAACAGATAGACATAGCCATAGCGATGGTCGCGCACGATGCGCGGACGTTGCCTCCCGCGCGCCCAGACGCGCGTCGTCATCCCTTTCTGGCCGATGCGCGCCTCGTCCTGGAACCAGATTTCGATCGGGCCCGCCAGCGCCTCGGAACTGAGCATCGACGTCACCCTTGCCTCGAAGTCCGCCACGAACGCCCCCTGCCGCTCCGCGTCGGCCCTGGGGTGGACCGGCCGTCCCGAGACAAAACGAAACCCGGCCCTTCGGAGCATCATACGGGCGCCGCTCTCCGTATAAATGACCCCGAAGGCCTCCTCGATTTTCCGTATGATGTCCTGAACCCGCCAGCGCGTGACACCGTCCCGCTCAAGATCGGGACCCGCCTCGACCCACAACCCGATCTCGGCAATCCGAGCCTCCGTCAACCGACCATCGCTGCCCCCGCGAGGACGATCCGCAAGCCCCTCGAACCCCTCCGCATTGTAGCGCAGCACCCAGTCGCGCAGAACTTGAAGCTCCATGCCCTGCGCCCGCGCCGCCTCCGTGCGCGACGCCCCATCCATGATCATCGCGATCGCACGAGCCCGACAGGCTTGCTTCGCCTCACCGCAGCGCTTCGCCAGATCATGGAGATCGTCCGATCCATGCTCCGTCCAGGTTATCGGCGTCGCCGCACCCATCATCATCCTCCAACCCCAAGACTGCCTGACATCACTCTATCAACGTTGTCCGGCACCTCACCTCAACACCTCACCTCAACACAACATGTTGGAACAATGAGTCAATTCGAACCGCGCTTGGTATCAGTTGTCAGGATTCCGGCCGAACATCACCGGTTTCGATGCCGGGAACGGAACCTCGTTCCTTCGCTCCGCACGGGTCGGCCGTCCGCGTCTCCGACAGCATTGCCGCCGATATTCTCGTGGACAGGCGCCAGCGATTGCGGAGCCGATGTTGTCCGGCATAGGGTGCCGCCATGTCGAATGTCCTTCCTCTCCCGGCCGGTGAGCAGACTGTCCGTCGGGAGCCTCCCGGAGACGATGCCGGAGGTCTTTCCCGGTGAGCCTTCCGGCGACGCCGCACGATGCACTGTTCCGGGCGCTGGTCTCCGAGCCGGCCCGCGCCGCTTCGCTGCTCGCGGAATACCTGCCGCAAGAGGTCGCCGCCCTCCTCGACCCCGAGGCCCCGCCCGAGGCGGTCGAGGGCAGTTTCGTCGACGAGGACGCCGCGCGGACCCAGTGCGATGCGCTCTTCCGGGTCAGGCTGAGGAGCGGCCACGATGCGCGCCTCTATGTGCTCCTCGAACACAAGAGCCGCGTCGATGCCGACACGCCGCTCCAGCTCCTGAAATACATGGTCAACATCTGGCGCCGCGAGATAGAGGACGGCACTGCCGGGGACAGGCTGCCGGCGATCATCCCGCTGGTCTTCTACCACGGCAGGGGTCGCTGGACGGCGCCACTCTCGGTGCCGGGGATGATCGACGCACCCGGGGAGCTGGAGCCGTTCGTCAGGGAGTTTGCCTGTGTGGTGCACGATCTGGGGGAGATTGCGCCCCACCGGCTGTCGGCCTCGCCCGAGGTGCGGGCCGGGCTTCTGGCGCTCAGGGTCGTCCATGCCGAGGAGATACCGCCCGATCTTCTGGACGAGATGACGGGCGGGCCGGTTGCGGGGAGCGCGTTCGAGCGTCATATTGTGCGCTACATTGCCGAGCGCATGAACCTGACGCCGCCATTGCTGGAGGCGTCGCTGCGCCGGACGAAGCCGGACCGCTGGGAGGCGCTGATGGGAACGGTCGCGCAAGCCTGGATCGAACAGGGGATCGAGAAGGGAAGAGCCGAAGGAATCGAGAAGGGAATCGAACGGGGCCGGAGCGAAGGCCGGATAGAGGCCTTGGCAGAACTTCTTCTTCGCCAACTGGCGTTGCGCTTCGGTGATGTGCCGGGTGCGGTCCGCGAGCGGGTCCGTGGCGCGTCGGCCATCGAACTGGAGGCTTGGGCGGAGGCGGTGCTGGTGGCGTCGAGCCTCGAAGAAGTGCTGGCGGCCAGGTCCGGGCACTGAGACAGTAGCGGCCAATGCACCAGTCGCGCGCAGTCGAGGTCGGTTAGGCGCGGTTGGTATCAGAAGGTGCCGCGAAGGTCTTGGCGAGGGTCGTCACCATGGCGTTCGAGGTTCGTCTCGAATTCGCGTTCGGTACCATGAAGCCACCGGTGGAGGGCCGCTGCCGTACTCTGCGAACGAGAGCCGCGCAACGCGCATTCCCAAACAACTGCCACCCGCCACCTTGCCGCCAGCAGGGCTTCCCTGGCGCGGCGGTCCCGCATCACGTTGGCCCTGAACTTCTCTTGCCAGAAATTCCTCCGAGTCGCAGGATCGGTAGCATGAGGGCATTCTTCATGACGGTGCCAGAAGCAGCCATGCACGAAACAGACAGCGCCGAACCGACGAAAGACCAGATCCGGCGTCCCGGGGAGGTTCCGGTCGTGAAGACGATATCTGAGGCCGCGCGCGTGCAGGGCGCGGCGGAGGATCAGTTCCGGCTTCGTGTTCCTTCCGCCAATTCCTGCCATCATGCGTGATCGGATCGCCCGATCGACTATGTCGGTCATGCCATGACCTGCAACACGAGGGAAAAGTGAGACAGCTTGTCCATTTCACGGCACATCCTCGAGGCAAGCAAGGGAAACGCCGGTTTCCTGCGATCGGTGGTTCAGGTCGAGTCCGGTCATTCGAAGACGCTTGGCAAGGCGCCTGATGACACTCCCATGCACCACCCGCAACGGCGAACTCGGTTTAACACACGCGGTTCACGATTCCGCGCCGGTCCGCCCGGCGAATGACATGCAACCAGTCGCTCGGTAGCCGCCCAGCGATGGCCGATCCGGTACCAGTTGTCGACCTTTTCTCCGGACCCGGTGGCCTTGCCGAGGGCTTCGCTTCCTTCAGGGATCCTCTCGGTCGGCCTCGGTTCGATGTCATCCTCTCCGTCGAAATGGAGCCAACGGCACATCGCACGCTGCTGTCGGTGGCCTGAAGTTCCACGTAGTAGGTATAGTTCGTACTTAACCCGGTGATCGTGTGGCTGGTGGTGCCGGCACCGCTGATGGCACTCCAATCGTTCCAAGTGGTCCCTGACGTTCCCGCCTGACCATGGCGCACACGCCAGCCGGTCCTGTTGCTGTCCGTGGGGGCCGTCCAACTCAGATACAGACGGTCCGGACCGGGAACAACCGTCAGTCCTGTCGGGGGCTTCAGGACGGTGGGGGGATCGTCGTCGTCCACGATGGTCAGGGTGAGGGAGCCGTTTGTCCAGCCAGACCCCACAGCCGAAGAAACGAGCTTGATGGTCTCGTTCGGCTCGTCCCGGGTGTCGCCGAGAATGCGCACTTTCTTCGTGCCCGTAATCTCGCCTTCGGCGAAGGTGATGTTGGCCCCGTCCGGATGGCACCAGTCGGTGTCCGCCGGGTTCAGCGGCGCCGTGCAGGGATTCGCCCCCTTGACGGAGCCTGTGGCCGTGCCGGAGGGAGAGGCAGAAAGAAGGCTGATCGAAAAAATCCCCAAATCCGGATCCGCCGCCGGCGCTCCCTCGCCGAGCGTGGCGGTCACCGTCACGTCCGTAAAGCCGGAGTTGCCCTCGGTGATCGAGGCCGATGCCACCGACAAGGTGATCGTCTTGGTGGAAGCGGCCGCCGTTGGCGTCGCCGTGGCCCCGTTCGAGTACCCTCCCCCACTAGCGAAGACGGAAAAGTTAAGACCGGTACCTTCCGCCCTTGCCACCTGGAAGGTATAGGAGGTGCCGGCGGTCAACCCTGTGACCGTGTGGGTTCTGATGGTGGCGCCGCCCGGTATATCGATCCAGTCGCCGTAACCTCCTCCGGTGACCCCCTGTCGGTAAACCCAATATCCAAATCCAGTGTTGCCGGTACGAGTCCAAGTGAGTGTGACACTGCCGACACCCGCGGTTGCCGTAAGCGCCGGCTTCACCTGTGCGTGCGCGTCCTGGGGCGCGAGGGCGGCGGCCAGCGCGATGAGGAAGAGGGCAGCGAGTCCCGCCTTCAGGCGGCGGGCGGTTCTCCCGGGGGCGCCCACCGGCTCAGCCCCGCGCCCTGACTCTTGAGGGGGGGGGGGGGGGGTACAACGAGTTCGGGTTCACGCGCGCGTGAGGCGCTCACGCTCCGCCCGAAGAGCCGCAGGTCATGCATTCCGACATCGCCCGGCGTCCGCGTCATGACCTCATCCTCCCGTCCCGAATTCCAAACCTGCGCCGCGCCCGCACGGCCGCAGCGAACCCGCCGGTGCAACCCATAACCCGTCCGCAGGCCGGTTTCAACACGCGCCGCGCCCGACAGCCCGGCAGCCGGACATCCTGCCATCGGCAAGATGGCTGCCGGGCCGCATGGCGGGCGTGGTGCCGGCGGTACCGGTGTGGATGACATTGCGCTCGCCCATCTCGTCGACTGCGAGATCGAAGCCGCCGTGGAATGCATCGGGAAGGCGATGGCGCGGGCCATGGCAGGCAAACCAGACAAACGCCGGTGACAGCAGTGTATAGGCTGCGGGTTCCGGGGGAAGGGAGCCTGCGGCCGGCATAAAGGTTACATGCCCTGGTTACTGCAAAGACGGGCCACGACAAGATTGTTCCAAGCCGTCGCACTTGCGTTGCGGGTAGAAGGGTCGGCCGTCGGCGTGGACCATCTCTTCCTTGGTGCGGCGGATGAAGTGGCGGCGGCGCTGCGCTTCGGGGAAGTCCGCGAACGCCTCGAAGGTCGCCAGCGCGTCCGGCGCGAGCAGGCGCCACAGGCAGTAGTAGGGGAAATCCTTGCCCATGTGCGGCGTCGCGGTCAGCAGCAGGATGTTCGGCGCCGACCAGCCCAGGCGCCAGCGCGCACAGTCTACGGGCAGGCCGGCCAGAGCTTCGGCGAGGCGGTAGCGGTCGGTCTTGCGGACTCGGAAATCCTGCTCGCGGGCGGCGGCCAGCTTGTGGGCCTCGTCAAACACCACGAGGTCGTAGGGACGCGCGGCACCCGATTCCATCGCCTCGCGAAGGCGCCCGAACATGCGCTCGCCGACAAGCGTGTCGATGCTGACGACGATGCGGTCGCTCCCCGGTCCGGCGAACGGGTTCCCGGCGCGGGCGTCGGTGCCGCGCACGATGCGGAAGGGGAGGCGGAACAGCATGCGCATCTCGCGTTCCCAGTTGCCCACCAGTCCGGCCGGCGCCGCCACAAGCACACGGGTTATCAGCCGGCGCACGAGCATCTCGCGGAGATACAGCCCCGTCATGATCGTCTTTCCGGCGCCGGCGTCGTCGGCAAGGAGAAACCGCAGCGGAGACTGGCCGATCATGTGCTCGTAGACGGCGATACGCTGGTGCGGCAACGGGTCGATCGAGGATATCTCGCTGGCGAAAGCCGGGTTGGACAGGTGGCCGTAGGCGAGCCGCGTCGCCGCCGCAACGGCAGCCACCGCTGCCGGCTCGGAGCCAAAGTCGAGTGTTGGCGTCGCCGAAGCGGCGGGCGGCTCGGCCGGCCGGGTCAAGTGCCGGACCTCGGCTTCCAGATCGACGATCCCGCGCCACGCCAGGCGCCCGGGCCTGGACTGGCTGTTCTCCCAGCGGTTCACTGTCGCGAACGACACGCCGACGCGCTCCGCCATCTGCGCCTGCGTAAGCCCCAACCGCCCACGCAAGTCCTTGACCCGGAGTGGATAGTCTTCCGGAATGTCGCCCATTCCCGGTCGCACCGTCGTTTCTCGATTACATGGGGCGCAAGGATTAGACCATCTCGTGCGACATAGCAAATGCTATACCACACTTTCCATGTCCCGATCATGCCGAGCGAAGAGACGACCCTTGCCATAGAAGCGCTGCGGCAGTCCCAATTCCGACAGAGGTACCCAACCTTCCGCCAATCCGCCGTTCATACGGCCCGGTTCGGCTCAGGGAGCCGTTCGTCGGCCCTGTCGGCAGCGCAGGCCTGAGCAGCGCCGGGAATCCGGCTGTTGCCGGTCGTTCGAGCGTCCGCGCAGGGTTTCCGAATTGCGTGACAACTCCTCCACAGCACGGCCAGCCCGCGGGGGCAAGATGCCCGGGATGAATGCTCCAGAGACACATGTCCGCATTCTCAATGCTGGAGGGGCGCCGGGCAACACGAGCCTTATGAGACCCGCGGGTTGCCTTCCCCGCACAGCTTTCCGCGACGATCCGGCTGTCGTGCTGATATAGTGTTGATACGTTTCTGGAAATATCCTGTGTTCTCACTGTAATGGATTGTAATTGCTGTATTAATTCAACCCATCATCCGTCATGCCATTCAAATCAAACGCTTCAAACGCATCGCCCTGCGCTGCGAAAAGACCGCCACAAACTTCAGCTCCTTCGTCGCACTCGCCGCTGCCTTCATCTTGATCAAATCCGTCCACAGGACCTAGCTCGATTGGGGAAAGGACCATTACCTCTCGCAACGCCGGGCGCAGAAGCTCCGGCCAGGTGTCTGCCGTCGGAGTTTCCACCGGGCCTGCGAGCCGGTCCCGGACGCGTCGATGCGCATCCGCTCATGGGCAGCAGAGCGCATGTCCGGACAGAACGAGACAACCCGCATTCAAAGCACTGGAGGCGATACGTCGCACTGAGCAGCTGTCGATGGACGGTTACGGGACGCCCGGATTCGGGTGGTGTTCAGTCCAGCAGGATTTCGTGAATCCGGATTCTGTCGGCGTCCGACAGGTCTTGCCGCAGGGCAGTCACCGCAAGCTCCAGCAGCCCGACGGCCAGGATGCGGTCTGTCTCGCGCGGGTCGGGACCCGTCGGGGCGTCGAACAGCGCGTCATGCGCTCGAAGGAGTTCCACGGCCTTCGGCAGGAGGGCCATCCCCTCCGCGGTCAATTGCGTTCTGCCGGTCTCCGCCTTGTTCGGAGGGAAGTTCCGCTCCAGCAGCTTCACGCCCAGATTCTCTTCAAGCGTCTGCAGGCGGCTGACGATCCCCGCGCGCGAAATGCCGCAGCGATGCGCCGCCTTCGCCGTGCTGCGCTCTCTAACCACGGCTATGAAGGCGCGGACGTTCTTGATGTTCAGGTCCGGCATTCAGGCTTCCCCCCTTTTTGGGCCGCTGCGCTGCACTGTTGCATAAACGCTACAGTCTCTTAAATTACAGCTGGGAACGACCGCGCTCGCCTTCGCGGGCGCGGTGGCAGCCGGTTCGGCTTCGGCGGCTGACATGCTGAGCGTCGGCGTAGGCGGCTATATGGAACAGTGGGTCGGCATAGCCGATCGCTCCGACGGTGACGTGGACGGCGGAGTCGACGTCCAGTCCGATTCGGAAATCTATTTCCAGGGTTCGCTGGAAGCCGACAACGGCCTGAAGTTCACGGTCCATGTGCAGCTCGAGGCCAACAACAGCGGCGGCGGCGACAGCGGGGACGCCAATACCGAAATCGACGAGTCCTTCGCGCGCGTCAGCGGCGACTTCGGCACGCTCGAAATCGGCCAGCGCGACCCGATCCATGCGCGCACGCACTATGCGGCGGCCTTCGGCGCGGGCGTCGGCCTGAACGCCGGCGACTCGCAGAAGTGGATCCCGGGCGCCTATTTCGAGACCGCCGGCTGGACGGGCGGCGTCGCGGGCGACGATCTGGGTGTGATCTACATCACCCCGCGCGTGAACGGCATCCAGGTGGGCTTGTCCTACCATCCGGATTCGACGAACGAGAACGCCCCGACCGGAGCGCCGACGGACAATGACAAGGCGGTCGTAGCCGCCGGCATCAACTACAACGTGAACGTAGCCGACATGTCGGTCAAGGTCTCGCTCGGCCATCTCACACGTTCGCAGACCGGCAGCGTGGACTACGACTCCGACGGCGACGGCACCGACGACATGTCGAAGGGCTTCGACGACGCGACGTACACCAATGCGGGCCTCTCGATCGGCATGGGCCAGTACAGCTTCGGCGTCTCCTACGCCAACCGCGACGGTGGCGGCTTCATGGCAGCGGCCGATGAAGATGGCCACGAGATGGCCGTCGAGGACGGGTCGGGCCAGCACGACACCGTGGCGGTCGGCCTCGGCTACACGGACGGCCCGATGTCGTTCAGCTTCGACTACATGAACCGCGATGCGGAGAACGGCGACGAGCGCACCGGGACCATGGTCTCGATGGGCTACAAGCTGGCGCCGGGCGTTGCCTGGAAGAGTTCGATCTTCGGTGTCGAGGACAGCGGCAGCGGCGCGGAAGGCACGGCCTTCGTGACCGGCATCGACATCGACTTCTGATCGGCGCGGCAGTCCACACCACGGAGGAATGATCCAAACGGTTTGCCCGGCCGGTGCAGTCGGTCCGGGTTGAAAGGAGAAGGGTTCGATGAGAACCATGAAAAATCTGGCACTGGCGGCGATGGCCGCTACGGCCTTGGCGCTCGCAGGATGCGGCGGTGGCGGCGGAGGGACGTCGTCCATTGCGCCGACCATGCCCCCGGCGCCTCCGGCGCCTCCGCCTGTTGCGGACGTCATGATTCCGGATGCGATGTATCTGGATGAAGACAATTCGCCAATGGCGGGGTCCATGACCATTGCGGCGGGCGAGAGCTACACCAACAACGGCGTGGTCTTCGCCTGCCCGGCTGACGGGGACGACTGCGAGGTCGAGGTCATGGCGGACGGTTCCGTGACCAGCACCGGTGGCGCGGCGACGGCTATGCTGACCGAAACCGCCATGACGCAGGTTATGGCTGACAAGGAAACCGCGCGGATCATGCGCCGCGACCAGGTCATCGGCAAGGACCGGGCGCTTGAGGCGGCTGCCAATTTCGGTACAGGCGGAAGTCCGGCGGAAAACGCGATCACCATCACTCGAGGCGGAAGCGGACCGGCCAAAGTTACGTCGACCGGATACTCCGCGTCCGATGGCACGATACTGCCGAACGGGGAGGTCTGGATTGGCTCACGCCTCATGCAGGCCGTTGCAGGCGTTGGGACGAACCATCTCTTCGTCTACACGGACAAGGAGCCGGCGACCCGGATCCAGTTCTTCAACTTCGACAACGACGCGGCGACGCCACACAAGTATGCGAACACCGAGATAGATGCCCTCACGGACGCAGCGGACTCGGAAACTGTATACACGGGGCTGACGCTTGAGAGCAGCACCGGCACAACCAATCCCGTCAGCGATACGACACTCGACCTGACGAGGTTCCCGGCGCCCGGCCCTGTCGAAGAAGGCACCGTCACCCAGAACTACGCGTTGAACACTGACCCAGGCAATAGTGGGAACAATACCCACGCCAGCATTCCGGGGAACTATGATGGCGCGGGTGGCCGCTACGTGTGCGACGCTGGCGGTGGTACATGCTCGGTCGCGGTTACTCCGGGAGGTGCCTACACGCTTACCGGGACCTGGACCTTCGTTCCTGAGCTGAACGCCACGGCATGGCTGCAGGACGGCGGGACTGCCGCGGGCGGTGGCCAGCAAGGAGAATTCATGAGCTTCGGCTGGTGGCTTCATGAACCGACGGCTCAGACCGGCGTCTACACATTCCGGTACTACGCGGACGGCTCGGCGTATCAGTTGGCCGCCGGTGACTTGGCGGCTGGCTCGGCGACCTACAACGGTCGGGCCGCAGGCAAGTTCGTGGTGCAGGATATCGGCGAATCGGGCGTGACCGACGGGCAAGCCGGCATGTTTACGGCAGCCGCGTCGCTGACCGCGAAGTTCAGTGGCACGGCCGCTGGCGGCACGCTTGAGGGAGCCATCAGTGGTTTCCAGACCGACAACGGCAATGTGGACGTGTCCGGTTGGATGGTGACGCTGGAGCAGCAAACGATTACAGGTGCCACGGGCGCCGACGTGACCTCCGCGGGCACCGAGAACGACCCGACCGAGAGCGCCTTCGATGGCACGACGGCGACGTTGGGCGATCAGACGCTGCACGGGACCTGGACTTCCCAGTTCTTCGGGCAGCCGTCAAAAGCCGACGCCTATCCGCTCGGAGTCGGCGGCACCTTCCAGGCCGACAACGAGTCGGCCAGCATCGCCGGTGCCTTCGGCGCCCGCCGGTAGTCGATAACATCGGGAGGAGGGGTGCCCGTCCGGGTTTCTCCCTCCCGCTTCTTCCCCCCGGCGCGTCTCTTTGGTCGCGCCGGGGGTTTTTCTTTGCCGCCCGCGTCGGGTCCGCCGATGAAATCCTCCAGCCTCCTCCGGCGGCCGCGCCGTTCTCCGGTCCGGCTCGCAGCGGCGAAACAGAGACGCATCTCCCCGCCGGCAGCCTCCTGTCCGGGCGGCCGGAGAGACGAGTAACGCCATGACACGGTTCCTTGCCTTCGTCCTCGTCCTGGGCCTGTCGATCCTGGTCCTTGCGGCGGTCGGGTGGGGGGCGCCCGCCTCCGGCCAGGATGCGACCGGCCCGCGCTTCCAGGCCGGAATGGAAGCCCTCAACGCCGCCCACACCATCGCAGACCGGGAGGCCCGCGAGGAGAAGCTCGACGAGGCCATCGCCGCCTTCCGCGCCATCCTGGTGGACCGGCCGGAGCTTGTGCGCGTGCGCCTCGAACTCGCCCGCGCCTTCTTCCTGAAGGAGGAGGACACGCTGGCACGGCGGCATTTCGAGCAGGTGCTAGGCGGCAAGCCGCCCGAGGCGGTGGCCGTCAATATCCAGCGCTTCCTGAACATCATGCGCGCGCGCCGGCGCTGGACGGCGCAGTTCGGCGCGGCCCTTGCTCCGGACAGCAATCTGAATGCCGCGTCGGGCGAGCGCACGATCTTCCTCGACACCGTCTTCGGACGGCTGCCCTTCACCCTCGACGACCCCGCCACGCCCAAGTCCGGTATTGGTGTCTCCCTCTGGGGCGGCGGCGAATACCAGTATCCGCTTTCGCAAAATCTCCGCCTGCGCTCCGGGGCGAACGCCAGCATCCGGGAATACAAGGGCGGGGACTTCGACCGCCATTTCCTCTCGGCGCATCTGGGCCCGCGCCGGCTGATCGACGCGCGCACCGAGGCAAGCCTGCTGGCGACGGTCGAGCGGCAATGGACCGCCGGCGTGCCCGAGACCGACCGCTTCGGCCTGCGCCTTGAAGGGGAGCACCGGCTGACGCCGCGCCTCGGCATGTTCGCCCGCGTGAGCGCCGCGCGGCGCAACTGCCGCGACTGCAACTGGCTCGACGGCCCGGTGGGCGATGTGATGCTCGGCGCAAGCTGGGCCGCGCTGCCGATCCTGCGTCTCGGCGGCAATGCCGGCTGGAGCTGGGCCCGCGCCAACCTGGAGCACTGGCGCAACAGCGGGCCCCGGGCCAGCCTGGGCGCGACGCTGGCGCTGCGGGCCGGCTTCACCGTCGGGCTGCGCGCCTCCCTGCAGCGCACGGAATACCAGGGGCAGGGTTTCGCCCACCGCACCATCGACCGCGAGCCGCGCGAGGACGAGACGCAGACGTTCTCGCTTTCCGTCCACAACCGCGCCCTCACCCTGGCCGGCTTCAGCCCGCGCCTCAGCCTCGTGCGCGAGGAGCGCGACACCAACGCCCAGGCCCTTGACTATAATCGCAATCGCGCTGAGCTCAGCTTCGTCAGGCAGTTCTGACGGAGAAGCGGCAGCCGCGCAGAATGGCCGGCCCGGACAGAGCAGGCACCCCCGTGCCTCCTTCCAGTCCGAACCGGTCGCCGGAGGGGCGGGTTGCAACGCCCCTCCGGCACCTTCGCGCCCCGGACAAGTTGGGGGCGCAATCGACGGACCAGCGCTCGCATGGCGCAGCCGTTTCATCACCGTCTCAGCCGGTGATCCTGCGAGGTTTTCCGAATACTCGACCAGAACGTAACGACTGTCGTTACGATGGTCCGTGATCGAGAGCTTTGCCGGCAAACGCACTGCGGCCATCTTCACGGGCACGCCGTTCGCGCGCAGCCCACGCAGATCCAACCGACGCGACTGGCCGCCTCGAAGAGCTGCAGGTCCCGCCCGGCAACCGGCCCGAAGCTCTTCGTGGCGACCGACCAGGGCAACATGGCGTTCTCGTCAACGAGCAATGGCGTATCTGTTTCGTCTGCCGTGACGGCGAGGGTTGGGAGGTCGAGATTGCCGACTGTCTATCAGGAGCCGCATCGAACGCGGCCATTGATCGGGAAGGCCTGGACCGGTTCAAGGTCGATTTCGCAGACGTCGCTTCCGGATGGTTGTCGCCTCCGGTGCATCCCGGCGCAATTCTGCGCGGTGATTTCCTGAAACCGATGGAACTCTGCGTCTATCGACTGGCCCGGGATATCAAGCCCAACTTCAACAGTGACGATTAAAAGTATTCGATAGAACAGGGAGTTACACCGGCATCGCCGGGTGTACCCACTACATTTCGTTGATTTTGGGGACGGTCAGGCTTTGTGTTCGCGCCAGTTCGGCGGCAGCGCGATGCCGACGGCCTGGAAGACCTTTCCGACCTGGCCCTCGACATGGGTGCGGGTGGTGATGCGCTTGCCGTCCTTCTCGATGGTGGCCTCTTGCAGGCGGTCGAGATCGCGGATCAGGTCGTCCCATTCGACGTTGACGTTGGCGGCGGCGCAGCGGTCGGCCAGTTCCTTCTGGAGGACGAGCGCGAGGAAGGAGCAGAAGACGTGGCCGCGGATCGCGGCGTCGCAGGAGTGGTAGATCGGGCGGGTGCGCAACTGGGCCTTCGCCCGGCGGAACAGGTCTTCCACCGTGAGCAGCTCCCGGTAGCGGAGCACGGCATTGAGCGGCGTCATGCCGGCGTTGGTGCGCAGCACGAAGATGCCGTCGAAGCCGGCCTCCTCGGCGAGCTTGCCGGCGTCGATCTCGAACGCCTTGCCCGCGCCCGTGCGGCGCAGATAACGCCGGTAGGCGCTGTTGCCGATCAGCGCTTTCTCGCCGTCCGCAAGGCGGCGCTGGAGGCCGTCCACCACGGCCTGCCGGTCGGCGCGGTCCTTCTGTGCCTCCGCCTCGTTGCGGCACACGATGTAGCGCGCGCCGCCCACCGTGACTTCCTTCACGAACAGCTGCGTCTCGCCGCGCGGACGCTTGAGGAGCAGCGGCACAAAGGGCTTCGTGTCCTTCAGCACCACCTCGCGGACCACCTTCGTGCGCCGCTCGCGCGCGCCCAGGATGTAGTCCAGCCCCCGCTCTTCCAGCGCCGCTATCGTCGCCGCCGAGATCATCCCCCGGTCCGCCACCACGCACACACGACCGATCCCGAAGCGTGACCGAAGACGGTCCACGATCGGCAGCAGCACCCTGGTGTCGGCCGTGTTGCCCGGCAGCATCTCCGTGCACACAGGCCGGCCCTCGCCGTCCAGCACCACCGCCAGAACCATCTGGCGCAAGTCCGGGCGATGGTCCTTCGAGTAGCCGTGCGCGCCCAGCGTCTCGCCGCCCGCGCCGTGGAACGACAGCGTCGTGGTGTCCATGAACACCACAGACAGGTCGGTGAACAGGTCCCGCCTGTGCTCGAACAGACGCTCCTCGATCCCGTCCTTCACGCAGCGCGGCGCAAGCGCGCCTTCCGCCGGCGCCTCCAGCTCCTCCCCGAGCCAGGCCATCGCCCGATACAGCTGATGAAGCCGCAACCCCTCGATCCCCTCGATCGCGTAGTCGGCCATCCACTTCTCGCAGGACCGGTCCGAACCCGACACGAACAGACGGTGCAGAACGCTCACAAACACCGCCCGCTCGACGGCGAACCCGAAGCCGCGACCGTCCAGAAGCTCCTTCACGACAGCGCCCACGCCCAGCCGATCCCACAGCCGACCGAACAGCAGCGGACCGCCGACCCGCACGCAGGCCAGCGCGCCCGCCTCCATGTCCTCCAGCACCACGGACCGCTCCGAATGGCGCGCCAGGGACGCGATCAGACGGTCCAGCTCCCCGCTCGCCTGCAACACGTCCTTGCGGCCGAGCGCGCGGATCGTGCGCTGGCGCACCCGCTTGCCCTCGCGCACGCTCTCCACGAGGTAGAGATAGCGGTGGCCCCGGGCGGTCGTTTCGCGCACGAACATGACCGCGTTGTATGTCTTCGATATCGACCAATCAAGAAAACAAGGCCAAATCAGCAAAAATGTTTCACTACATTTTTCTCAACCCGCGCCAATCATCACCTCACTATCCAATCATTTCAACAACTTGGCGAAACCGCGCCCGGCAAAAATCGACACCGACTGTTCAAGTTGGGTCAAGGTGTCGCGTCCGTGGCTGGACGAAATCGCGCTTGGACGGCGCGCCGTAACCACCGATACTGCACCACGACTGGCCCGCCATTTCGGGACAACGCCGGAGTTCTGGATCAATCTGCAAACCCGTTACGATCCGGACGTCGCCGAACGCACGGTGCGGCAGAAAATCGATCGCGAAGTGGTGCCCCGCGCGGTGTGATGTCTTTCATCCATGACGACAGAGTTGGGGGACGGGACCAGCGTCGGTTGTCAAACCCGGTCACCGGCCATACCCTCCATCATCGCCTTTCCGAAGGCTGGCGCCGGGCGCGTCGTGGAAGAGCTCGATCTTCAGCGTCGAGGACGACACCGGCGGCGCGCAAGGCGCGGCCTTCGTGACCGGCATCGAAATCGACTTCCGATCGGGGCGGCAAGCGAAACCACGGAGGAACAATCCAAACGGTTTTCCCGGCCGTTGCCGGCCCGGGCTGAAAGGAGAAGGGCTCCATGAGACGCATGAAACACTGGACACTCGCAGCGATGGCCGCTGCGGCCCTGGCGCTTGCGGGCTGCGGCGGAGGCGGAGGAGGATCTTCCAGTTCCACCGGACCTACGACGCCACAGCCTCCGGCGAAGTCCGCCCTGTCCTATGCGAACGACCTGAACGCCAGCGTCGAGGTGATGATGACGCTGGCGGCGGCGGAAACCGAAGACGGCTCGGCTCTGATGATGGCGATGAAATACTCGGCCATGAGCGGGACGCTGGCTTCCGATGGCAATTCCATGTCGGCGATGAACAGCGCCGCCATGGTGCTGAAGGCCAAGTCGGACCTGATGGCCGCCATCGAAGCCGCCAAGGTCGACAAGATGGAGGCCGAACAGGCGAAGGCCGGTCTTGCCGCGAACGCGGACCCGGCGCTTGTGCAGGCACTCGACGATGCGATCATGGCAGCTGAGACGCAGGTCGAGGCGGCCGAGGAGGTCCTCAACGGCGACGATCTGGCAGGTTATGTCGAAATGGTCACGGGCACAGACGAGGACGACGTGAAGACCGCCGCCGACAGGGGCGAGGAAGTGGCCATGGCGATCGCCATGGCGCTCGGGCCCACATCCAACGCGGATGGAGCCGGTACTCGGGTGACGCACGACACCACGATTCCTGCCGCCACGATTCCCGAGGCGAACAAGTTCTCCGTCAACGACGCCACGGGCATGACCTGGGCGATGATCGTTGGCGAAGACAATGTCATGAGCGAGCGGATCGGCACCGACAATGCAGCCAGGATGGTGGCCTCGGTCGCCGGTTTGACCGC
>OZ219787.1:0-2209665 GCA_964291285.2 Alphaproteobacteria bacterium | reverse complement strand
ATGAAGCAGGATGCGCTGTCTTTCTCCAGATCCGCCGGGTCGTTGACATCCGAGGCGTTGACAACCGCTACCGCGCGGGTGCGCCGGTGCTGGGGATCCTTGTTCTCAAGGATTCGTCGGATCCCATCCGGCGCCTTCACGGTCGCTCCCGGCAGCGCGCAGGCAAGCAGATCCGGCGAGGTCCAGGCATTGATCCGGGGCTGCCCGCTGAGGGTTTTCAGCAATCCGCCATTGGAAGCCACATGCGCGGCGATGGCGACCGCGCCCCACTCACGCGCCTTCGCCAGTAATTCAAGAGAGTCGAGGCTTCCCACGGGAGAAGCTGCGCTCGAATCGTGGACGCCGCAGTCCCCGATCACTCTTTCCAGCCTTGCTTCCTGCTCCGGGTCGAAAATGCAAAGGAAATGGACGCCGTCCTTCGTAACCGCCTCGAAGCCGGTGAACGCGAAAAGGCCGGCCTCGCGGCAGGCCCGCAAGAGCGCCCGGGACGTCTCGACGCGGTAGTGGTCGGTGACCGCCACGACTTCGATACCGGCCTTGCAACAAGCCCGGACGATCGCCGCATTGTAGTCCGCCTCCGAACGGAAGTTGGTCGATTTGCCGTGGCGCTCGAGATAGGCGAACGGATTGACCTGCAGGGCGCAGCGGTAGAAGCGCGCGCCGTTCGGCAGCAGCCGGGCGGCTTCCAATGGCTCGGATCCTGCAATTGTCGGACTGGTCGCCGCCTTCGTCTTGCGTTGTCTCTCGCCGCTGGTGCGCATGTTAGACTTCCAGCCTTGCCTGGCGCGGGGCGGCGAGGCCGGCGCGGGTGGCGAGGTGGTTGGAGAGGGATTCGAGGATCGCGCGTTCCTCCGAGCCGGCTGGCGCCAGTTCGATCAGCGCCTGCAGCAGCCGCGCGAACAGGGCGTGGCGCGCGAGGCCGCTGTCGTCGATATAGGCGTTCACCTTCGCCTCGTCGCCCGCGCGCCAGAGCTGCATCAGCCGGTGCGCCCGGTCGATCAGCGGCGCGGGGCGCCCGCCCGGACCTTCGAGTCCCAGCCCTCTGGCCTTGCGCCGGTTCCAGGGCAGCAGCTTCGCCTTGCCGCCCCCGCCGCCGGCACCCGCAGCGCCGCCGCCGTCCTCGTCTTCCTCGCCGGTCCCGTCGTCATCTGATTCGTCGGATTGGACGCGGCCAGGTCGTGACAGGATGGCGAATCGGTCGGAGAGGTCGCGGTCGGACAGGTTGCAGGACAGCGCATAGAGGATGCAGGCCCCGGCGGGGGCCTCGCCCAGGCCGAAATCGCCGCGGTGCAGCAGGTAATAGGTCGTCACATCATCGAGGCCGCGCACCGCCTCGGGGTCGCCGTCGCCGGTCAGCACCCGGCCGACGACGAAATCGACCACCATGCGGCGCACCTCGCGCAGGAATTCGGAGACCGCCATGGTCTCGCCGGGCGCATCGGCCTTCTTCACCGCCGGATGCCGGGAGAAGGCTTCGAGCGCCGGCCCCGTCGCGGCCCACACGAAGTCCGGCCCGCGGATGCCGGCATCCCAGAAGCCGCGCAGCCGCCGCACGATGTTCTCGCGCATCTCGGCCAGCACCGCGCTGTCCCAGCCCGGCCGGGCCGGCGGGCGCTTGCGGCAGACGAGCCAGACCGAGGAGGCGAGGGCGGCAGAGGACAGCGAACGCTGCCGGGTCTGCATCTCGGTCTGGATCGGCCAGGAGCCGGTGACGACGAACCCGGCGCGGATCAGCGCCGCGACCAGGGTCTCCCAGGCGTCGGGGGACTTGTTCGCGAAGACGACGACCAGCCGGCCCTCCGGCTTCAGCGCCTCGTGGCAGGCCTGGAAGGCGCGGGCCATGCCGTCTTCATAGGCCTGCTTGGACGCCGCCCGGTCGCCGCCGAACCGGCTGGCGTCGTCGATCAGTTCGCCGTCGCTGCCGGCCGCATTCCATTTCGGGCCGAGAGGGTCGGCGAACGCCGGTTCGGCGTCCGGCACGACGCCATGCAGCGCCCGGCGCAGCCAGACATGGAAGAAATCCATCAGGTCCGAATAGGGGATGGCGTCGTAATAGGGCGGGTCCGTGACGATGGCGTCGAAACCGCCGGGAACGGATGCGAGGGCCGACTGCCGCAGCACCGTTACGCTGGGCGCGCCGTTTGTCGCGTCTTGCAGATGTTCGACGACGCGGGCGATCCACTCGACGGCCTGGACGAAGCCGCCGGTGGTGTCGGCTAGCGGACAGGATTCGGCGAAGTCCCAGACGACGGGCAGCGCGAAACGAGCGAACGTGCTGCGGATTTTCTCCGGGTCGTTGGTCCAGGTCGCAAGCGCGCTGCCCCGGTCGGCGAGGCGGCCGAGCGACGGGGCCAGACAGGCCAGGATAGCCTCCCGCCATTCTGGCGGGAGGTCCGCCATCGCGTCGGCGCACCGGCGCATCTCCCGCAGCACCGAACCCAGCGCCAGAAGCTGCCGGTCGGTGAACAGCTTGCCCCAGCGGTCGAGGCCGTAATTCTCCACCGAGAAGGCGCGGGCAGCGCCCCGCCCCTGGCGCGGTGTTAGCTCCATCGGCAGCCCGAAGGGAATGTCGGCATACAGCGCTTCCAGTTCGTCGGCGGAGACTTCCGCGGCGCGCAGTTCCTCGTCTTGCGGCAGCCGGTATTCCTTGCCCTTCGGCCCGTCCACGACCACGGCGGTCATGATAGCGCCCAGCCGCCCGGCGCGGCCTTCGAGGCGGATATCCTCCATGGTCATGATCGTTGGGCAGCAAGGGCAGCGCGCACCGCTGCGGCTCATCGTGCCTGCGCCGAGCCGTTTGTCGTGCTCGCGCTGCTGCGCCGCATTGCCGCCAGCCCGTGGCACGTCGGTCTCGACGCCGAAATCGACGCCGGTGCCGTCCGCGTTCGACGCCATCGTGAGCAGGATACGCTTGTTGTCCTTCTTGCAGAGCCAGCGCGTCTTGAGCAGGGGCAATGTCGCCCGGCAGCCCTTGCAGCGCACCGTGCGCGCCCACAGATACGCCACTGTCGGTTTCGGCACCCAGCGCGGGTTGCGCGGGTCCTCCAGATGTGCCCCGTCGAACCTGTCGTTCAATGGCCCGGCGTCAGTCTCGCCCCTTTCATCCGGCGCCAGCAGCGCGAGCGGCCGTTCCTCACAGGACTTGCCGCCGGGCACGAGCGCCTGGAATTCGGCATAGGTGGGATAGCGCTCCGCCAGCGCCGCGCGGACGCGGGCCAGCACATATCGGCCCCAGGCGCGCAACTGCCAGGCGAGGTCGGCCTGGAGAAGATCGCCGCCGGTTTCCGGGGCGTCGTCGAGCAGCCCCGGCTCCGCATCGCCAGCGTCCTCGCCTAGGCCGAGCGCGGCAAGTTGGCGGGCCAGGGCCTTGCCCTTGAACCCCCTGGCCTTGAGGAACGCCGCCATGAAGTCGCTGTCGGCGCGCGCAAAATCAGGCAGCGGGAGGGCCTCGCCAGCAAGGCGGTACGGATAGTCGAGCGTGCATTTCAGGATGAACCAGGCGACCGGGTTGATGTCGATGGCGGTGGCCTCGCAGCCCAGCCGCATCGCCTCCAACGGAATCGCGCCGCCGCCGGCGAACGGGTCCAGCACCCTGGGCGCGCGTCCGCCATGGGCCTGGCGGATGCGCTCGCGGAACCATTGCAGGTCCGGGCCGTCCTCGCGCCCCCAGTGCAGCAGGCCGCCTGAGGTCTCGCGTCGGTGCTGATCCAACGCGCGGCCGCCGCGGCGTTCGGCCTTGACCGTCTCGATGACCTCGCCCGCCAGCCGGCTGTAGAGGGCCTGCCGTGCCGCCGCATCACCGGGATCGGGCAGCAGCGTCGCCACCAGCGCCGCCCGGCACGCCGCCAAGGGTCGCCGCGCCGGCCAGATATGCAGGGTCGAGATATGCCCGTGCCGGACGTTCTTCTCATGCACGGAGTCGATCGAGACCCGCTCCAGCGGAAAATCCACCTCGATCAGGCGGGTGTCGCGCTCGGCGGTCATGGGGCGGCGCCGCGCGGCTGTGCGGGTCCGGTCGGCCCGGTGATGATCAGAATCTTGCGGCGCGCGGTCATACGCCAATCCCTGTTTCGAGCAGTTGCGCGCCTTTGACCGGATTCGGTCTTCTAGGACCCAGCTCGTGGATGAAGCGTGAGGTAATGGTCGGAACAACATTCTTTCGACCGGTTATACGCACTTTAAGTTGATAAGCCAAGTTTCGAGGCAAGTGTGTGACGCTCGACAGAATTAGTGTATCACGTGAACGAGTCACGGCAACATAGAACAGTCGCCGTTGTTCTTCGAGATCCTTGTTCTTCTCTGCCTCCGATAGCGAATCACCAACGTGTGAAGTTAGTCCTTCAACACAACCCATCACGATTACGAGATCGGCGGTCAGACCCTTTGATTTGTGCAGACTCATTACGCGAACATAATTGACATCTGTCGGCAATTCAGGTTGGGTGATGCGTGTGCGAAGTATATCCAGGAGAGATTTGGCATCGGCACCCTCAGGAAGACTAGAAGTCAGTTCGCGAAGCTCCTCAAAGTCGGAGTCGTCCGCTGGAAACAATGCATCCACAAAAGCTTGGCCAACCAAATTCTCAAGAACCTGTAGCCGCTGTCGAAGTTCAGAAAGCCTGTCGCGGAGAGAGTTGCCATAACACAACGAAATGCGCTCATCCCGAATGCCTTCAAGCACATCCGTTAGGGAATGGTCCGGTTGCTGACACAATTCGCGAATCCGTCCCCAAGCGGGGGCGTGAAGAGAGTGATTGCCGAAACCGCACCAGCAGCGAAGCGCTGCTGCGTCAGTTGGATCGGCCGCAAGCGTCAAAAGGGTAAATACCTGCTGCTTCTTGCTACCGTCCCTGCTCTTTGGATCGCCTTCGAGCGCCTGTTCCTGAAAGAAGCTGTGGGCCGGCACATCTAGCGCCGTCAAGGCATCACGAACCGCATAGCCGAACACCCGGCGTGGAGCGAGAACGAGAACCCGACCGGGATGGACTCGTTCATCGACGATACGCTGTCGGATGAATTGAGCTAACCCGTTCGCCTCCGCCTCGATATCTGTCCATTGGACGATATGGACTTCCCCTTGGCCGTTTTCCACATGCGGCAACAGAGATCGATTGACTCTATCGTTATTGTTGCTGATTAATTCATTGGCCGGTGCGACAATTGTGGTTGGGCACCGCCGAAATACCTCCAACGTTTCGTCTGCAGTTCCGGTATTTCTCAGGTCAAACTCCTCGATCCCTTCCGGGTGTGCGCACTTGAAAGAATAGATCGATTGATCTTCGTCACCAATAACTGTCAACTTCGCGTCTATGGCAAGTAGATCGATCACCTCCTGCTCGGCGACGTTCAGGTCTTGATACTCGTCAACGAGAATCTCCGTGAACTGATCAAAGTCCCGTGCCGCGGGGTTGTTCCGAAGATAACGCAAGACTTCCGGTACAAGTTCGCCGATCAACATTGCCCCATGAAAGCGCAACCAATCAAGAAGCGCGGCTTGGAAAGCCTTATCCGTTGCATCGTTTGGCCAACCTGGCTGCTCGTCTTGGAGTCTCGCCCAAGCCGCCTCAAAGGCCATGAGCCGTTTCCGCTTGCCGTGGATCGTGCCGAAGGCGTTTCCCGGTAGATCCTCCAAGAGAAAGCGCCGCTCAAACTCCAATAGCGGCCGAGGAACCCGAGAGGTCGAAGCCAAAACATCATCTCGCATGAGGATTCCGAAACAATGGCCATGGATGGTAGTCGTTTTTACACTATCTGCTCCAGGCGCATTCAACGCAACGACGGCTTCTTTCAGATCAGCCGCGGCTGTCCGAGTAAATGTACATACAAGAATGCGCTCTGGTTCGATTCCCTGCTCCAGGAAACGCGCGATCCGGCGCATCAACGTAAAAGTCTTGCCGGTGCCAGGGCCTGCACGTACACGCAGGGGTGATGCGTCTGACGCAGCAATGTTAAGCGCGGCACCGTGTAAATCGTCATTCCACGGCATTACGCCACCCTCTCGTCCGTGCTTGCCGACAAGATTTCCGACGCCGAGATGACGACGCCGCCTTTCGTCCGGGCCAGCAGGCGGCCGAAGGGGTCGCGCACCCTGACCAGGCGGGGGCGCGGCCCGGCGCAATCGAAGACGACATAGAGCCAGTAGCGCTCGCGCAGGTTGCAGGCCGCCGCCCATTCGTTTTCGCTCACTTCCACCGCGCCCGATCCGGCGCGGCCCTTGACCTCTATGGCGCGGTCCTCGGCCGGCCCGCCCGCTCCGGCCGGGCGCAGCGAACGAAGGTCGAAGCCGGGCCAGTCGCCCAAGCCGGCGCGCCGCGCCAGCGCGGGCCGCGACACGTCTCGAACCGAAGCCCCCGCCGCTTCCTCATGGGCGCGCGCATGGGCCATGGCGATCGCCTCGACTTCGGCGTCGTGCCGCTGCCGCTCTTCCGGGTCACCGGTCGGCAGGACCAGTGCATGGGCGATCATCGCTGCCTCGCCGGGCCCGATCGAGGCAGGCTCCGCCTCCAGCGCCGCCAGATGGCAGCGCTGCTCCGCGACCAGGCGGTTCTGCTCTTCCTTCACGATGGCGAGCTCCGCTTGCGCTTGCGAATCGCCCTGGCGGGCCTCCCCGCTCATGCTCCGGCGCCTCGTCATCAATTCGGCGGTCTTGTAGTCGTAGCCGCGCGCGGTCCAACGGCGCCGTTCCGGCAGCGCCTCCTCAAGGCGCACGCGATGTTTCGCCGCCATGCGCAGTGCAGTCTCCTTCAGCGACGCCCTGGCGTTCTCCGTGAGCCTGTGCGCCGCGCGGGCCAGCGGTATGCTGCCGGGCGCGACGCCGCCAATGCCGCGCAACAAGAGCAGATGCTCCGGCGGGCAGGGCGAAACGGCGCCGTCGCTCTCCTGCCGCAGCCCGACCGGGCGTATCTCGACCGTCTCCACCCGGTTCCGGCCGCGCCGCACCACCGAGACCCGGGCCAGGTGAAAGAGGTAGGGTTCCTCGGCGTGGGGATCGACGAATATCGCGCCGCGCAGCGCCTCGCCGCCGTGGCGCGCCAGCAGAGCGGCGTGAAAGCACTCGAACACCGGCTCGCCGGGATGCATCCAGATGGTGTCGCCGCCAGATTCCGGACGCTGGAACGTCAACCGGCCCCGCATCGCTTCGGGGTAGACGTCCATCGCGGCGCGCATATCGTCGGCGGCGCGCGGGCGTTGGGGCACGAAGTCGAACACGCCGCCCGCATCGCCCTCCAGCCGCAGGTCGATCAAGGGGGCCGCGGTCTCGACGAAGTGGCGGACATGGCCGGGGAGCAGGCGGCGATACTGTTCCCGCTCCATGGTCGCGTTGAGTTCGGGAAGGCGGGCGCGGACCTCGCCGTTGCCGTAGAGGCCACGCTCCCGCGCTTCAATGGCGACCGCCCGTTCCGGCGTCAGATTGGCCTCGAACGCCTCGACAGCGGCACGGGCGCCAGCCTCCGTCACCGCCTGCTCCAGATAATCCTTGAGCGGCAGATTCTCGAACAAGTGCCCGACGACATCGAACACCTTGTCCGAGCGGAGTTCCTTGCGGATCGCCTCGAGCTTGTCGAGCAGCACCTTGAGAACCCGGCCTTCGCGCGTCTCCCCGGCGACCAGGTTGACGATTACCACCGGGTCGCGCATCTGCCCGTAGCGGTGGATGCGCCCCATCCTCTGCTCCAGCCGCGCCGGGTTCCATGGCACGTCGTAGTTCACCATCAGCCAGCAGAACTGAAGGTTGATGCCCTCGCCGGCGGCATCGGTCGCGACCAGATAGCTGGCGCCGCCGCGCTCCGCCGGACGCCGGAACAGTTCCACCTGCGCCTCGCGCGCGCGGTAGTCCAGCCCGCCGTGGACCAGGGCGACCCGCCCGGCGAAGCCGAGACCTTCCAGGCGGCGCACCAGAAACGCCGCCGTGTCGCGGTGCTCGGTGAAGACGATGAGCTTCTCCCGGGCGAAGGCCGGATCGCCCATGACCGCGCGCAGCTTCTCGAACTTGGAGTCCTCGCCAGCTTCGGCGAGGCGGCGCGCCTGGAACAGAAGGACCTCGACCTCCGCCCGCTCCTCCCGGAGTTGCGTCAGGGTGAGCGCGGCGAAACCGCCGAGCGCGGCCTCTTCGAATTCCTCGTGGCGCTCCCGTTCGCCGCTGTCGTCCGCCTCCTCGTCGGCGGTGCGGGATTCGAAGAAATCCGGTGTCTTCCCGAGCCGGGTCTGGCCCCGCTCCAGCTCCTCGCTGCGGCCGGCCCGGACGAGCGCGACGGCCTCGTCCAGGCGGGCGAGGCGGCGCTCGAACGAGCGCATCAGGGCGTAGGTCGAACTGGCGAGCCGGCGCTGGAACACGCTCATCGCAAGACGGGCCGCGGAACGGTTCAGAATGCGCGCCTTGTTGTAGGTTTCCTCAATGTACTGCGTCGTCGCGTCGTAGAGTTCCTGCTCGGCCGGATTGAGCGCGTAGCTGAGGGTGTCGCACTTGCGTTGCGGGTAGAGGGGTCGGCCGTCGGCGTGGACCATCTCTTCCTTGGTGCGGCGGATGAAGTGGCGGCGGCGCTGCGCTTCGGGGAAGTCCGCGAACGCCTCGAAGGTCGCCAGCGCGTCCGGCGCGAGCAGGCGCCACAGGCAGTAGTAGGGGAAATCCTTGCCCATGTGCGGCGTCGCGGTCAGCAGCAGGATGTTCGGCGCCGACCAGCCCAGGCGCCAGCGCGCACAGTCTACGGGCAGGCCGGCCAGAGCTTCGGCGAGGCGGTAGCGGTCGGTCTTGCGGACTCGGAAATCCTGCTCGCGGGCGGCGGCCAGCTTGTGGGCCTCGTCGAACACCACGAGGTCATAGGGCCGCGCGGCACCCGATTCCACCGCCTCGCGAAGGCGCCCGAACATGCGCTCGCCGACAAGCGTGTCGATGCTGACGACGATGCGGTCGCCCCCCGGTCCGGCGAACGGGTTCCCGGCGCGGGCGTCGGTGCCGCGCACGATGCGGAAGGGGAGGCGGAACAGCATGCGCATCTCGCGTTCCCAGTTGCCCACCAGCCCGGCCGGCGCCGCCACAAGCACACGGGTCACCAGCCGTCGCACGAGCATCTCGCGGAGATACAGCCCCGTCATGATCGTCTTTCCGGCGCCGGCGTCGTCGGCAAGGAGAAACCGCAGCGGCGACTGGCCGATCATGTGCTCGTAGACGGCGATACGCTGGTGCGGCAACGGGTCGATCGAGGATATCTCGCTGGCGAAAGCCGGGTTGGACAGGTGGCCGTAGGCGAGCCGCGTCGCCGCCGCAACGGCAGCCACCGCTGCCGGCTCGGAGCCAAAGTCGAGTGTTGGCGTCGCCGAAGCGGCGGGCGGCTCGGCCGGCCGGGTCAAGTGCCGGACCTCGGCTTCCAGATCGACGATCCCGCGCCACGCCAGGCGCCCGGGCCTGGACTGGCTGTTCTCCCAGCGGTTCACTGTCGCGAACGACACGCCGACGCGCTCCGCCATCTGCGCCTGCGTGAGCCCCAACCGCCCACGCAAGTCCTTGACCCGGAGTGGATAGTCTTCCGGAATGTCGCCCATTCCCGGTCGCCCGTCGTTTCTCGATTACATGGGGCGCAAGGATTAGACCATCTCGTGCGACATAGCAAATGCTATATCGCACTTTCCATGTCCCGATCATGCCGAGCGAAGAGACGGCCCTTGCCATAGGAGCGCTGCGGCAGTCCCAATTCCGACAGAGGTACCCAACCTTCCGCCAATCCGCCGTTCATACGGCCCGGTTCGGCTCAGGGAGCCGTTCGTCGGCCCTGTCGGCAGCGCAGGCCTGAGCAGCGCCGGGAATCCGGCTGTTGCCGGTCGTTCGAGCGTCCGCGCAGGGTTTCCGAATTGCGTGACAACTCCTCCACAGCACGGCCAGCCCGCGGGGGCAAGATGCCCGGGATGAATGCTCCAGAGACACATGTCCGCATTCTCAATGCTGGAGGGGCGCCGGGCAACACGAGCCTTATGAGACCCGCGGGTTGCCTTCCCCGCACAGCTTTCCGCGACGATCCGGCTGTCGTGCTGATATAGTGTTGATACGTTTCTGGAAATATCCTGTGTTCTCACTGTAATGGATTGTAATTGCTGTATTAATTCAACCCATCATCCGTCATGCCATTCAAATCAAACGCTTCAAACGCATCGCCCTGCGCTGCGAAAAGACCGCCACAAACTTCAGCTCCTTCGTCGCACTCGCCGCTGCCTTCATCTTGATCAAATCCGTCCACAGGACCTAGGTTCCTGACATTCTCAAGCAGGAAGGCGGGGGGACGGTGGTAGTCGAGAATCCTCGCCAGATCGTAGAACAATGTTCCCTGGGTGTCGCACAGGAAGCCGTGCGGCTGGCCGAGAGCGTTCTTCTTCGATACGCCTGCAATCGAGAAGGGCTGGCACGGGAACCCGGCCAGCAGGACGTCATGGGCCGGTATGGTTTCCGGCTTCGCTGCCGGCGGCCGTATGTCGCCGATGAATTCGTGATCGCTGTCAGCCGACTCCGGGAAATTGGCGGTATAGGTTTCCCGGCAGAAGCGGTCCCATTCGGATGTGAACACACAGCGCCCACCGATCTCTTCGAACGGCCGGCGCAGGCCGCCAATGCCGGCGAACAGGTCGATGAAACGGAAGCCGTCCGGTCTGTCGCCAGGAGAGCGGGCGTTGGCGATCTCGCGAAGCCTGTCGACCTTTAGCGGGTCGATCCGCCGGGCCTCGCCGTTGATATAGCGCCGCACGGTCCTGGGACTGACGCCCAGCAGGCCGGCCGTCTCACCGATGCCCAGCCCCGCCCGGGTCACCAGTCCGGAGAATTCGGCAACGCTACCCGTATCCACAGCACCGTCCCTGTGTTAATTTTTGACAGTATGTCACTGATCGACACAGCATGCAAGAGACCTTCATGATTTGTGCTCTGCAGGGGAAATTATATCCAAGACGAGACTGCGATTCAAGCTACTAAAATGGTGGACAGATTTAGGTGGCTGCAACGCTGCTTTTGTCTCAGAGAGCAGGAGTAGGAATGGATCAGGCCGGTGAATGCCAAACGTACCACGAACACTGTTACCCATCTATCCGGTCTGTACCACCGTGGTCCAGATTTGAGGTGACAAGATATCGCGCGTGACGTTTACCATCGGATGCCGCAGCGGCCGGCGCCGGACGCATGAGTTCGGAGGCCACATTCGTGTCGAGCACGAACATCCGGTGTGCGGCCTACGAGAAGTCCGGAGGCTCGCGCATGGGGCCGCGCGGCGGCAATTCGAGCTTGACCCCGCCAAGGGGCGCGAAGCAGTCGCGGGTGAACGCCGCCAGGTTCCGGGGGCCGGCCTCCCCTCGGTGCACGGCGTCGCGCAGGATGGTCCGCGCCTCCTCTTCCATGGAGCGGCCGCGCCCGGCGGCGCGCAGGCGAAGGCGCGTCTTCACATCGTCATCGAGGTTGCGGATCGTGATGCTCGCCATGCCCGTCCCGGACCGCCTTCACGGAAGCGCCAGACTGCCGCACAATTGCGGTGCGGACAAGATTGTCCCGGCCGCCCGCCGTCAAGCGCGGCCGCCGGCCTTCGGGGCGCGCTTGCGGCGCCGTACGGGGCGGCGGCCGCACTGGACGCCGTGGCGTGCCAGGAAGCGTTGCAGCGAGCCCACGCCCAGGACCACGCCCCGGGCGGCAAGCGCCTGCTGCAGCGCGCGGATGGAGATGTTCGGGCGCCTCTCCAGGACGGCGAAAATCCGCTCCCGCTCCGGCTCCGTCCGCGACGGGCGGCCGGGCCTCGGGGCCTCGCACAGGTGGCCGTGCTGCCGGTAGCGCCGGACCCACCGCGCGACGCTGCTTTCGCTTACCTCGTAATGCAGGGCCGCGGCATGGCCGGTCATCCCCTTCTCCAGCACCGCGGCGACCACCCGGCGCCTGAGCTCCTCGCCGGCAGGCTTGCCGCGCCTGTGTCCCGTCAACTCTTTCACCATACGCTCTCCCCGGCCGCGCCCGGCCCTTGTGCCTTCTCCAATGGAACGCCCTCATGTCTTCTCTAATGGAACGTTGCGTGTCCGCGCGCGCAGCTCCCCCGTCTGCGGCCTCATCCCCTTTCAGCCGCCGAAATCCCGTCTGATGGCCGCAATGCGGCTCGGTTCACCAGGTCATCGTTCCTGCTTCATACCTGTATGGGCGGCTATTTAGGGCTTATTTTCCCGAATTGCAACCCCTGGGGAGGAAGTTATCCACAGGGCGCGGCGTCCCCCGCCCCTCTTCCCGCCGCGCGCCCCTATCGTCACCCCGGACCCCGATCCGGGGTCCATCCCCGACACGCCCGGCAGGCATGGGCGGTCCGGCCCTGCTCCGACCGGCTGCGGCGGACGCAAACGGTCAGGGATGGATCCCCGCCTTCGCGGGGGTGACGGTGGTGGGGCGGCCCGCCGCAAATTCCCCTCTCCCCGCTTGCGGGGAGAGGATGGGAGAGGATGGGAGAGGGGGCTTCCGCGCCAGCGGAAGCAGCGGCAGGCCCCCTACCCCGTTCCCGTCGAGCCGAAGCCGCCCTCTCCCCGCTCCGTCTCGTCCAGTTCCGCGCATTCGCGCCAGGCGACGCGGGGGGCGGGCTTGAGGACGAGCTGGGCGATCTTCATGCCGCGCTCGATGCGGACGGGCTCGGCGCCGGCGTTCATCACGATGACCTGCAGCTCGCCGCGATAGTCGGAATCGATGGTGCCGGGGCTGTTCGGCAGGGTCAGCCCGTGGCGGAGCGCGAGGCCGGAGCGGGGCCTTACCTGCGCCTCCCAGCCCTCCGGCACGGCGAGGCGCAGCCCCGTCGGCACCAGCGCGCGGGCGCCGGGGGCAAGCTCCAGCGGCTCGTCCGCCGCAACGGCCGCCGCGATGTCGAGGCCGGCGCTGCCGGCCGTCGCGTATTCCGGCAGGCCCGGCGCGTGGGGCAGGCGCTGGATGCGGACCTCGATCCTCTCCGTCATGCGCCGGCGGCGAAGCGGTCCGCAATGCGCAGCGCGAGGCGTTCGGCCACCTCCGCCTTGGCGACCGGCGGCCAGTCCTCCACGCGGTCCTCCTCGTCGATGAGGTGGATCGTGTTGCGCTCGCCGCCGAAGGTGCCGGTGCCGGGCGACACGTCGTTGGCGAGGATCCAGTCGCAGCCCTTGCGCCGGCGCTTCTCGCGGGCGTGTGCCACCACATTCTCCGTCTCGGCCGCGAAGCCCACCACCAGCGGCGGGCGGCGGTTCTCCAGGCTGGCGAGCCGGTGGAGGATGTCGGGGTTCTCGGCGAGTTCGAGCGCGGGCAGGCCGCCGTTTTCCTTCTTGAGCTTTTCGCCCGCCGCCTCGCGCACCCGCCAGTCCGCGACCGCCGCCGCGCAGACCGCGATGTCCGCCGGCAGCGCGGCCATGCAGGCGTCCAGCATCTCGCGCGCCGTCTCGATGCACTCGATCCGCACATGCGCCGGGTCGGGCTCATGCGTCGGGCCGGTGACCAGCACTACCTCCGCGCCGTGGCGGGCGAGCGCGCCTGCAATGGCGTGTCCCTGCTTGCCGGAGGAGCGGTTGGCGATGTAGCGCACCGGGTCTATCGGCTCCCAGGTGGGGCCGCTGGTGACGACCGCGCGCCGGCCCGCGAGCGCCCCAGATGCCCGGCCGGCGAGCGCGTTCTCTATGGCGATGACGATCTCTTCCGGCTCCGCCATGCGCCCGGCGCCGGTCTCGCCGCAGGCAAGGTCGCCCGCCCCCGGCCCGACGCGCAGCACGCCGCGGCGCTCCAGCAGCGCCATGTTGGCCTGCGTCGCGGCGTGGCCCCACATCTCGACATTCATGGCGGGCGCGACCAGCACCGGCTTGTCGGTGGCGATGAGCGCGGTGGAGGCGAGGTCGTCGGCGAGGCCCGCGGCCATCTTCGCCATCAGGTCGGCCGTGGCCGGCGCGACCACCACGAGGTCGGCTTCGCGGGAGAGGCGGATATGGCCCATCTCGCTCTCGTCGGTCAGCGAGAACAGCTCCTGATAGACCCTGTCCTCGGTGAGCGCGGCGAGCGAGAGGGGGGTGACGAACTCCGCCCCGCCGGCCGTCAGCACCGCGCGCACCGCCGCGCCGCGCTCGCGCAGGCGGCGCACGAGGATCAGGCTCTTGTAGGCGGCGACGCCGCCCGCGACGATCAGCAGAATGCGTTTGCCGTCCAGCATGGAACCCGCTTTTAGTCCTGTTCGGCGCGGGGGGGAAGCGTTGCCGCTTCAGTCGAACAGGATCGCCGCCAGCAGGATCAGCAGCGCGAGGCCGCCGAGAAGGCCCTGGATCTGGACCGGGATGCCGCGCCTCTGCGTCGACTCGCTCTCCGCGATGCGCTCCAGCGCCAGGTCGATCCGGTCCATGGTGACGAAGAAGCGGTCGACGCGCCCGCGCAGCTCGGACGCCGCATGCCGGGCGCGGTTGACCGGGTGGAGCCGGTCCAGCATCCATTCCTCGATCAGCGGCCGCGCCATCTCCCAGATGTTGACATTCGGGTTGAGCCGCCGGCCCATGCCCTCCGCCATCAGCATGGTCTTCTGCAACAGCAGCAATTGCGGCTGGGTCTCCATGCGGAACTGCGCCGTTACGTGGAACAGCTGACGAAGCAGGCGGGCGACGGAAATCTCGTTCAGCGGCCGTTCGAGGATCGGCTCGCCGATGGAGCGCGCCGCCTGGGCGAAGAGCGCCTGCGACTGGTCGGCGGGGACGTAGCCGGCGCGGAAATGCACGGCCGCCACCCGCTCATAGTCGCGTGAGAGGAAACCCAGCAGCATTTCCGCCAGATATTCGCGCGTCGGGCGGTCGAGCCGGCCCATGATGCCGAAATCGACCGGCACGATGGCCCCGTCGGGGGCCACGAAGATATTGCCGGCATGCATGTCGGCGTGGAAGAAGCCGTCGCGGAAGACCTGCTTGAAGAACACTTCCGCCGCGGTCGCCATGATGGCGTCCGGGTCGTGCCCGGCGGCCTGGAGCGCGTCCACCTCGTCCACGGGCAGGCCCTCCACCCGCTCCAGGGTCAGCACGCGGCGCGCGGTGCGCCGCCAGTCCACCGACGGCACCCTGAAATGCGCCTCGTCGCCGAAATTCCCCGCAAGCTCGGTCGCCGCGGCCGCCTCCAGCCGGAGGTCCATCTCGATGCGGACGCTCTCGGCGAAGGTCTGCACGACATCGACGGGGTGCAGCCGCCGCGAGAACGGCGCGAGCCGCTCCAGCCAGCGCGCCACCCAGAGGAACAGGCGCAGGTCGTTGGCGACGGCCTGCTCAATCCCCGGGCGCAATATCTTGACGGCCACCGGCGCGCCCTCGGGCGTCCTCGCGAGGTGGACCTGCGCGATCGAGGCGGCGGCGACGGCCTCGGTGTCGAAATCCGAGAACAGCTCGGCGAGCGGCGTCTCGAACTGCTCCTCGATGCTCCTGCGCATGGTCTCGAACGGCAGCGCCGGGAGGTGGTCCTGGAGGTCGGCGAGGTCGTCCGCCACGTCCTCGCCCAGCAGGTCGGCGCGGGTCGAAAGCGCCTGGCCGAACTTGACGAAGGTCGGCCCGAGGGCCTGCAGGGCGGCGGCGAGCCGCTCGCCCCGGCGCCGTTCCGGGCGCCTCCGGCTGACGAGGCGGGCCAGCATGGCGGCCGTCTCCAGCCCCTGGGCGAGCTCCAGCGGCCAGAGCGCGTCGTGGCGGGCCAGGGTCCAGCCGATCCGTCCGAGGCGCAGGACGTGGCGCGCGAAATCCAGCACGTCAGAGGCGCCAGCCGCGATGCAGCGCGACGACGCCGCCCGAGAGGATGCTCCAGCGCACCCGGCCGAAGCCGGCGGCGCGCATGGACGCTGCGAGCGCCTCCCGGTCGGGGAACCGGGCGATGCTCTCGGCCAGGTAGCGGTAGGCGTCCGCGTCGCCGGCCACCAGCGCGCCGAGGCGCGGCAGCACGCCGAAGGCGTAGCGCTCATAGAGGGCCCTCAGCGCCGGCGCCGCCACCTGGGAGAACTCCATGCAGAAGAACCGCCCGCCCGGCTTCAGCACCCGGCGCATCTCCGAGAGCGCCTTTTCGCGGCCGGTGACATTGCGCAGGCCGAAGGCGATGGTCACCGCGTCCTGGCTCATGTCCGGGAAGGGCAGCGCCTCGGCGTCGGCGACGGCCCAGCCGACCTCCATGCAGCCCCGGTCGAACGCCCGGTCGCGCCCGGCGGACGCCATGTCCTCGTTGATATCGACGACGACGGCGCGCGCCCCTTCGGCCGCGGCGGCAACGGCGATGTCCCCCGTGCCGCCCGCGACATCGAGCAGCGCCATGCCGGGCCGCGGCCGTAGCGCGCGGACCAGCGCCGCCTTCCACAGCCTGTGGACGCCGAAACTCATCAGGTCGTTCATCAGGTCGTAGCGGGGCGCCACGCTGTCGAACACGCCGCGCACGAGCCGGGCCTTGTCCCCCCTCGGCACATCCCGAAAGCCGAAATCGACCGAATCTCTGTTCGCCCCGCTCATCGGCCGAACCATAATCCACCCCCGCCGCCGCCGATAGGCTGTGCGCCGCCCCCCGAAACGCACTAGCCTTGCCGCCCATGCCCGAATTGCCGGAAGTCGAGACCGTGATGCGGGGGCTGGCGAAGGCGCTTGCCGGCCGGCGGCTCGCGCGCGTCGAGCAGCGCCGGGCGGACCTGCGCTTCCCCCTGCCGGAGCGGTTCGCGGCCCGGTTGCAGGGGCGGCGCATCGAGGGCTTCGACCGGCGGGCGAAATACATCCTCGCGGCGCTGGACGACGGCGCGACATGGCTCTCCCATCTCGGCATGTCCGGGAGGATGATGCTGGGCGAGGGCCCGGCGCCCGAGCCCGACCGCCACGACCACCTGATCGTCGAGACCGACGACGGGCAGCACCTGATCTACCGCGACGCGCGGCGCTTCGGCTACATGGACCTGATCGCGCCCGGCGCGCTGGCGGACCATCCCCGGCTCGCCGGCCTCGGCATCGAGCCGCTCGGGCCGGAGCTCACCGGCCGCCGGCTGCGGGCGCTGTTCGCCGGCCGGCGCGCGCCGCTCAAGGCCGCCCTGCTCGACCAGCGGCGCATCGCCGGGCTCGGCAACATCTATGTCTGCGAGGCGCTGAACCGGGCGCGGCTCCACCCCGACCGGCCTTCCGGCGACCTTTCGGCGGCCGAAGCGCGCGCGCTCGCCAGGGCCGTCCGGGGGACGCTGGAGCAGGCCGTGGCGGCCGGCGGCTCCTCGCTGCGCGACTATGTGCAGGCCTCGGGCGAACTCGGCTATTTCCAGCACAGCTGGCGGGTTTACGGGCGCGAGGGCAGCCCCTGTCCCTGCGGGCGCAAGGGCGCCACCGTCCGGCGCAGCGTCCGGTCGGGCCGGTCCACCTTCTTCTGCCCGGTCTGCCAGAAATAGCCCGGTGGGCCCCGAGACCGTGACCGGCCTTCCCGCGCACGCCTCGGTCGTCGTCATCGGCGGCGGCGTCATGGGCTGCTCCACCCTCTACCATCTCGCGGTGATGGGCGTCGGCGACGCGATCCTGCTGGAGCGGGACAAGCTCGCCTCCGGCACGACATGGCATTCGGCGGCGCAGGTCCGCGCGCTCCGCCATTCGCGCAACCTGACGCGCATGATCCGCTATTCCATCGACCTCTATTCCCGGCTCGAGCGCGAAACCGGCCAGAGCACCGGCTGGATCGGCAAGGGCTCGCTGTCGATCGCCACGACGCCGGACCGGCTGACCCACATCCGCCGACAGGAGGCGCTCGCCCATGCCTTCGGCGTCGAGGCGGAGTCGATAAGCCCCGGCGAGGCGAAGGAGCGCTGGCCGCTGATGAACGCGGATGACGTGCTGGGCGCGGTCTGGTCGCCGGGGGACGGGCGGGTCGGCCCCACCGATGTCTCGGCGGCGCTGGCCAGAGGGGCGCGGGCGCGCGGGGCCCGGCTGTTCGAGGATGTGCGCGTGACGGGCATCCTCACCGGAAACGGGCGGGTGCGCGGCGTCGAGACGAGCGCGGGCGCGGTGATGTGCGACGCCGTTGCGGTCTGCGCGGGGCTCTGGTCGCGCGAGGTCGCCGCGATGGCCGGCGCGCGGGCGCCGCTGCTCGCCTGCGAGCATTTCTACCTGCTGACGGGGCCGGTGGAGGGCATCGACGGCAATGTGCCCACCCTCTCCGACCATGACGGCCGCCTCTATATCCGCGACGACAGCGGCGGGCTGCTGATCGGCTGCTTCGAGCCGATGGGCAAACCGATACCGCCCGGCGCGCTCGGCGAGGATTTCGCCTTCGGCCTCCTGCCGGAGGACTGGGACCATTTCGAGCCGATGATGGTGAATGCGCTGCACCGCCTGCCGGTGCTGGAGACCGCCGAGGCCCGGATGCTGCTGAACGGGCCGGAGAGCTTCACGCCGGACGGCATGTTCATGCTGGGCGAGACGGCGGAGACGCGGGGTCTCTTCCTCGGCTGCGGCATGAACTCGGTCGGCGTCGCCTCCGCCGGCGGCGCGGGCATGAACCTCGCCCACTGCATCGTCCACGGCCATACCGCCTACGACCTCTCGGAAGCCGACGCCATGCGCTTTGCGCCGGTCTTCGACAGGGTCGAGCACCTGATGGCCCGCGCCCCGGAAATCCTCGGCACCCATTACGAGATCGCGTATCCGGGACGGCAACCCGCCACCGCTCGGGACCTGCGCCACCTGCCGCTCGACGCCGAGCACCACGCCGCCGGGGCCCATTTGGGACAGTTCTACGGCTGGGAGCGGCCGCTCTGGTTCGGCAAGACCGCTGAGCCCGCGCTCAGCTTCGACCGGCCGGACTGGTTCGAGGCCGTGCGCGGGGAGGTCATGGCCGCCCACGAGCGAGCCGCCGTCTTCGACCTCAGCCCCTTCGGCAAGATCGAGGTGGAGGGACCGGGAGCGGAGGCCTTCCTGCAGCATGTCTGCGCCTCGGACATGGCGCGGGAGCCCGGTGCGGCGATCTACACGGCAGTCCTTAACGCGCGCGGGACCTATCCCGACTTCCGCAACTCGGCTTGAGAATCGACTGATTTGACGGTTTTCCGGCGCGAGAAGTGTCGGATTTCGGTGCAGTACCTCTCGGGACCGGCTTGTAGTGCCGACCTACCCCCTTGATCGGGCTGGCGAAGATCCGGACGCTGCGCTGATGTTCGTGCGCTGCAAGAGACGCTTCAAGGACGGCAAGGAGCACCGCTACTGGAGCGTTGTGGAGAACGTCCGGGTCCACGGCGGTCGGGTTGTTCAGCGTCAGGTGCTCTATCTCGGGGAGATCAACGACAGCCAGCGAGCGGCGTGGTGCCGCTCGATCGAGGTGGTGGAGGGCAAGTCGCGATCACGGCAGATGGCGCTGTTTCCCGAGGACCGGGAGGCGCCGGCGCTGACTTGCGAAGTGGTGAAGATCGACCTCTCGCAGGTGGCGCTTCACGACCCGCGCCAGTGGGGGGCGTGCTGGCTGGCGCTGTCCTTGTGGGACCGCCTGGACCTGGACCGCTTCTGGGAAGAGCGGCTGCCGGCGAGCCGGCAAGGCACGCGGTGGCTGGACATCCTGAAGATCCAGGTCTGCTACCGGCTGATCGACCCGGGCAGCGAGTGGCGCCTTCACCGTCACTGGTATGAGCACAGCGCGCTTCGCGATCTTCTGGGTGGCGAGCGGGCGATCGCCGACGACACACTCTATCGCTGTCTCGACAAGCTGCTGGCGCACAAGCAGGGCTTCTTCTCGTTTCTGCGCGACCGCTGGGCGACGCTGTTCGAGGCGCGCTTCGACGTGCTGCTCTACGACCTGACCTCGACCTACTTCGAGAGCGATCCGCCGTTCGATGACAAGCGCCGCTTCGGCTACAGCCGGGACAAGCGGCCCGACTGCGTGCAGGTGGTGATCGCCCTGATCGTTACGCCGCAGGGCTTTCCGCTGGCCTATGAGGTGATGCCGGGCAACACCTCCGACGACACCACGCTGGCGGCGTTCCTCAAGAAGATCGAGGATCAGTATGGCCGCTCCGAGCGGGTGTGGATCATGGACCGCGGCATCCCCACCGAGGAGACGCTGGCCGCGATGCGCGAGGGCGAGGCGCCGGTGCGCTACCTGGTGGGCACGCCCAAGGGCCGGCTGACGCGGCTCGAGAAGGTGTTCCTGGGCCTGCCCTGGCAGGAGGTGCGCCAGTCCGTGACTGTCAAGCTTCTGGTCGAGGATGGCGAGCTCTACGTCCTGGTGCGCAGCGAGGGGCGGCAGGTGAAGGAACGCGGCATGCGCCGGCGCCGGCTGAAGAGGCTGTGGCGTCGATTGGCCGAGTTGCAAGGGCAGTCGAACAGCCGGGATCAGTTGTTGCTCAAGCTCGGCGCCGCCAGGAAGGAGGCCGGCCGGGCCTGGAGCCTGGTCGACATCACCGTGCCCGGGACCGACAGCGAACTCGCCGCCAACGGCTTCTCATTCCGCCTGCAGCGCGACCGGCTGCGCCAGGTCCGCCGCCGCGAGGGCCGTTACCTGCTGCGATCCAACATGGTCGCCGAAGACCCCGCCACGCTGTGGCATCTGTACATGCAGCTCGTCGAGATCGAGCAGGCGTTCAAGGAACTCAAGCACGACCTCGCGATCCGCCCCATCTTCCATCAGCGCCAAGAGCGCATCGAGGCGCATATCTTCGTCTCGTTCATCGCCTACTGCCTGCTGGTGACCCTGAAGAACCTCGCCCGGCCGCGCGCCCCGGGCCTCACCCCACGCGCCATCCTTGAGGCCTTCGCCACCATCCAGATGGTGGACGTCCATCTGCCAACCACCGACGGCCGGCACCTCGTCCTGCCGCGCCACACCCGGCCGAACAAGGAGCACGAGCTACTGCTGCAACAGCTCGGCATGACCTGGCCGCAGCAACCCGCACCCCGGATCTCCGCCTGACGGCACACGGCGCCGCCTCTCCGTTCGCCGCCTTGTAGTGCCGACCCTCGGGGAGACGATCAAGGCTATTCAATGAGTTAGCATCCTCATGACCCCCGAGTTGCGGAAGTCGGGTTAGGACGAAATGGTTGAGTGTTGTCAAATCGGGGCGGAAACATGCGCGCCCCGGGCAAGGCGTCCGCGCACCCACCTGAAGCGCTTCGGTCCGGCAGACCGGGCTTCCGTCGATGTCGCGGGCGGCCGGGATGAGACAATGGCGCCTCGTCTTCGGCGGCCACGGCAGCGTCTCCTTTGGCCTGCCGCGGCGCAAGCTGCTCAGTCGGGTATTCGTCTCGCTCGTGATCGCGGCGCGATGCAATTCGGTCATTGGCGCGCCCTGGAGGACTCGAACCTCCGACCTGCGGATTAGAAGTCCGCTGCTCTATCCAGCTGAGCTAAGGGCGCGCATGTCCGCTTACCCGGAGACCCGGTTCCAGCGGAAATTGTCCGCGTAGGCCTTCGGTCTCACGCGGCGCTGCTGCGGGGCGCGCAGGCTGTATTCGAGGCCGCGCTTCTCGCAATAGGCGAGGGCCGCCTCCTGCGTCGCGAATTCCAGCCGCACCTGCTGGCGGGTGTCGCGGGAGCTGGTCCAGCCCATGAGCGGATCAAGCTGTCGGGCCGATTCCTGCTCGAACTCGACCACCCACATGCCGGTCCGTCCCCGGCCCTGCTGCATCGCCGTGCGGGTCGGGCTGAAGATGCATGCTCGCATGGCCTCGTTCGCGCTCCATCGCCTCGCTGCAACGGGGTCCTTATCCGCCCGGAGCGCCCGCGGGTCAAGCCGCGCCGCGCGCGAGCGCCGCCCTTCCGGGCCAGGCGGCCGTGTCGTCCAGCTCCTCCTCGATGCGCAGCAGCCGGTTGTATTTCGCCAGCCGGTCGGAGCGGGCGAGCGAGCCGGTCTTGATCTGCCCGCAGCCGGTCGCGACGGCGAGGTCGGCGATGGTCGCATCCTCGGTTTCGCCCGAGCGGTGCGATACCACGGCCCGCCAGCCGGCATTCATGGCGAGCGCCGCGACATCGAGCGCTTCGGTGAGCGTGCCGATCTGGTTGACCTTGACCAGCACCGCATTGCCGGCGCCTTCGCCGAGCCCCCGCGCCAGCCGGCCGGGGTTGGTGGCGAACAGGTCGTCGCCGACGAGCTGTACCCGGCTCCCGAGCCTTTCCGTCAGCGCCTTCCAGCCCTCCCAGTCGTCCTCGGCCATGCCGTCCTCGACCGAGACGATGGGGTAGCGCCCGCACAGATCCTCCAGGTAGCCGGCCATGCCGTCCGCATCGAGCGTCCTTCCCTCGCCTTCCAGCCGGTAGCTTCCGTCCGCCCAGAACTCGGTGGCGGCCGTGTCGAGCGCAAGCGACACGTCCTCGCCCGGCCGGTAGCCCGCCTTCTCGATGGCGCGCATGACGAAGCCGAGCGCCTCGTCCGCGCTGGAGAGCGCAGGCGCGAACCCGCCCTCGTCGCCGGTATTGACGCTCTGGCCCGCCTCCAGCAGCAACGCGCGCAGCGCGTGGAAGACCTCCGCCCCGGCGCGCACCGCCTCGGCGAAGCTCTCCGCGCCGAGCGGCACGATCATGAATTCCTGGATGTCGATGGGGTTGTCGGCATGCGCGCCGCCGTTCAGCACATTCATCATCGGGACGGGCAGCACATGCGCGCCAACGCCGCCGACATAGCGGTAGAGCGGCTGGCCGGCCGCCTCTGCCGCAGCCTTCGCCGAGGCGAGGCTGACGCCCAGAATGGCATTGGCGCCGAGCCGGCTCTTGTTGGCCGTGCCGTCGAGTTCGATCAGCGTGCGGTCGAGCCGGCGCTGCTCCTCCGCCTCCATGCCGCCGAGCGCGTCGAAAATCTCGCCGTCCACCGAGTCGCAGGCCCCGAGCACGCCCTTGCCGCCGTAGCGCGCCGGGTCGCCGTCGCGGCGCTCATGCGCCTCATGCGCGCCGGTGGAGGCGCCGGACGGCACGGCGGCCCTGCCCACAGACCCGTCCTCCAGATGCACCTCGACCTCGACGGTCGGGTTGCCGCGGCTGTCCAGCACCTCGCGGGCGTGGATGTCGGTGATGGCGGTCATGCGGTCCTCTCGGGATGCCTCTTCGCAATCGCATCGTGGGCGATGAGCGTTTCCAGAATAGCGGCGAGCTCGTCCAGCGGGATCATGTTGGGGCCGTCGCTGGGGGCCTTGTCCGGGTCCCGGTGCGTTTCCATGAACACGCCGGCGACGCCGGCGGCGACGGCCGCGCGGGCCAGCACCGGCGCGAACTCGCGCTGCCCGCCGCTCCTGCCGCCCAGCCCGCCCGGCTGCTGCACGGAGTGGGTGGCGTCGAAAATGACGGGCCAGCCGGTGCGCGCCATCTCCGGCAGCGCGCGCATGTCCGAGACCAGCGTGTTGTAGCCGAAGGAGGCGCCGCGCTCGGTCAGCAGGATGCGTTCATTGCCCGCGCCCGAAACCTTGTCCGCCACATGCGCCATGTCCCAGGGGGCGAGGAACTGGCCCTTCTTCACGTTCACCGCCGCGCCGGTTTCCGCCGCCGCGACCAGCAGGTCGGTCTGGCGGCAGAGGAAGGCCGGAATCTGCAGGATGTCCACCGCCTCGGCCGCCGGCGCGCAATGCCCCGGCTCATGCACGTCGGTCAGCACCGGGCAGCCGAACCGTTCGCGGACCCCGGCCAGTATGTCCAGCCCCGGCCCCATGCCGACGCCGCGCGGGCTGCCCGCCCCGGTGCGGTTCGCCTTGTCGTAGGAGGACTTGTAAACGAAGGGCAGGCCGAGGCGCGCGGTCATGGCGGCCAGCGCCTCGGCCGTTTCCAGCGCGTGCGCCCGGCCCTCGATCGCGCAGGGGCCCGCGATCAGCGCGAGCGGCAGCCGGTTGCCGAACCGGACGGGACCGACCGCGACCTCGCGCATCAGACCAGCCGCGACTGCGTGACCGCAGCCTCCACGAAGGACTTGAACAGGGGATGGGGGTCGAAGGGGCGCGAACGCAATTCGGGGTGGAACTGCACCCCGATGAACCAGGGATGGTCCTCGATCTCGACGATCTCCGGCAGGCTGCCGTCGGGTGACAGGCCGGAGAAGCGCAGCCCCTTCTCCTCGAGCCGGTCGCGGTAGCGGATATTCACCTCGTAGCGGTGGCGGTGGCGCTCCTCGACCAGGAGCGCGTCGTAGATTCCGGCGACCTGACTCCCGGCCGCGAGTCGGGCGGTGTGGTTGCCGAGGCGCATGGTGCCGCCCTTGTCGTCGGCCTCCGAGCGATGCTCGACATGCCCGTCGGCGATCCATTCCTCCAGCAGCCCGACCACCGGCTCCGGCGTCGGCCCGAACTCCGTCGAGCCCGCTTCCTCGAGCCCGGCGAGCGAGCGCGCCGCCTCGATCACCGCCATCTGCATCCCGAAGCAGATGCCGAAATAGGGCACCTTGCGCTCGCGGGCGAACCGCGCGGCGCCGATCTTGCCGGCGGTCCCGCGCTCGCCGAAACCGCCCGGCACCAGGATGCCGTGGACGCCGTCGAGACGGCCGACAATGTCTCCCCGGTCGAACTGCTCCGCCTCCACCCAGTCTTCCTCAACCTCCACATTGTTGGCGATGCCGCCGTGGCGGAGCGCTTCCGAGAGCGACTTGTAGGCGTCCCTGAGCTCCGTGTACTTGCCGACGATGGCGATGCGCACGCTGCCTTCCGGCGAGCGTATGCGCCGGGTGATCTCGCGCCAGCGCGCAAGGTCCGGCTCCGGATGCCGGGGAAGGCCGAACCCGGCCAGCACCTCGCTGTCGAAACCCTGCTCGTGATAGGCGGCGGGCACGGCGTAGATCGGGTCCGCATCGTGGGCGGAAATGACCCGGCTCACGCCGATATTGCAGAAGAGCGCGATCTTGCGCCGCGCATCCTCGGGCAGCGGGTCCTCCGAGCGGCAGAGCAGCATGTCCGGCTGGATGCCGAGGCCGAGCAGCTCCTTGACCGAATGCTGGGTCGGCTTGGTCTTGATCTCGCCGGCGGAGCGGATGAAGGGCACGAGGGTGAGATGCACGAACATCGAGCGCTCCGGCCCGAGCTCCTGGCGCAATTGGCGGATCGCCTCCAGGTAGGGCAGGCCCTCGATGTCGCCGACCGTGCCGCCGATCTCGACCAGCACGAAGTCCTCGCCGTCCAGTCCCGCCCGCATGAACTCCTTGATGGCGTCGGTCACATGCGGGATGACCTGCACGGTCGCGCCCAGATAGTCGCCGGCGCGCTCGCGGTCGAGCACCTGCTTGTAAACCTTGCCGGTGGTGACGCTGTCGTCGCGGGTGGCGTCATTGCCGGTGAAGCGCTCGTAATGGCCGAGGTCGAGGTCGGTCTCCGCGCCGTCCGCGGTCACGAACACCTCACCGTGCTGGTAGGGGCTCATCGTGCCCGGATCGACATTGAGATAGGGGTCGAACTTGCGCATCCGGACCCGGTAGCCGCGCGCCTGCAGGAGCGCGCCGAGCGATGCGGCGGCCAGACCCTTGCCAAGCGACGATGACACGCCGCCCGTCACGAAAATGAAGCGCGGGGCCCGCTCCCCGCTCACTGGCCGAGCGGCGCCGCGGGCCCGGAGGGGGCCTCCTGCGCCGGGCGGTCCAGAATCGAGGCGGGCTCGCGCGTCGTGGACATCATGATCGCGAGGAAGAGGCTGACCGCGAAGAAGCCCGCCGCAAGCCACATGGTGATGGTGGTGAGCATGTTGCCGGCGCCGCGCCCGGTCATCAGCCCGCCGCCGGCCCCGCCGCCGCCGCCGATGCCGAGCCCGCCGCCCTCGCTCCTCTGGAGCAGCACGACGGCGACCAGGGCCACGCAGATCAGCACATGGACGACAAGGGCCACTTCGATCACGGCACGGGGTCCTCACGGCAGCGCGCCGGTCGGGGCCGGCGCCAGGACGAACGGAATGTCGGACGGGGGGGATATGTAACCCGATTCCCCCGCGCCCGCCAGCCCAAAAAGCCATTCGCCCGCGCGTCGGAAAGGCAGGATGCGGGGGATGCGCGGCGGGGATGCGAGAGGGTAGAGTGGCGGCGACTCGACGAGAGGGAGACGGGGGATGGGCGGACGGCTCGAAGGCAGGACCGCGCTGGTGACGGGAGCCGGCTCCGGCATCGGCCGCGCCACGGCGCTGCTGCTGGCAGGCGAGGGGGCGCATGTCGTCGCGACGGATATCGACGCGGGCGCCGCGGAGGAGACCGCGGCCGGCGCCGGGGGGACGATGACCGTGCTCGCCCACGATGTCACCGACGCCGGCGGTTGGGAGCGCGCTGTCGCGGCTGCCGCCGGGACCGATGGCGGCCTCTCCATCCTGGTCAACAATGCCGGCATCGCGCCCAAGGCGACGATAGAACAGGAGACGCTGGAGGGCTGGCGGCGGGTCCACGAGGTCTGCCTCGACAGCGTCTATCTCGGCTGCCACGCGGCGCTGCCCGCCATGGCCGAGGGCGGCGGCGGGTCCATCGTCAACATCTCCTCGGTGGCGGCGCTCCGGGGCGTGGCGGTCTATGCGGCCTACTGCTCGGCCAAGGCGGGCGTCCACATGGTCACCAAGACGATTGCGCTGCATTGCGGCCGGCGCGGCTACAACATCCGCGCGAACTCGGTGCATCCGGGGCCCATCGACACGCCGATCCTCGACCCCGACCGCGAGCGCTTCGGCCAGCGCGCCATCGACGCCCGCGCCGAGGCGATCCCGCTCGGCCGCATCGGCCGGCCGGAGGAAGTCGCGCAATGCGTGCTCTTCCTCGCCTCCGACGACTCCAGCTTCGTCAACGGCACCGAGCTCGTCGTGGACGGCGGCTTCTGCGCGAAATAGGGGGAGGGTCCGGAATGACCGGACGGATCGAAGGCAAGATTGCGCTGATTACCGGGGGCGCCTCGGGGCTGGGGGCGGCGACGGCGGCCATGTTCCTCCGCGAGGGAGCGCGCGTTGCGATAACCGACATTGACGAGGCGAAGGGCAGGGCGCTCGCGGAGGAGCTGGGGCCGGGCGCGGCCTTCATCCGCCACGACGTGACCGACGAGGCGGCCTGGGAAGCGGCCGTCGCGGAGACGGTGGAGCGCTTCGGGGGCTTGAACATCCTGGTGCAGAGCGCCGGCATCGGCCTCACCAAGCCGGTGACCGAGATCGAGCTGGAGGAATGGCGGCTGGTGCATGCCATCGACCTCGACGGCGTATTCCTCGGCTGCAAGCACGCCATCCCCGCCATCGCCGCCCATTGCCGGGAGACGGAGGGCGCGGGCTCCATCGTCAACATCTCCTCCATTGCCGGCGTCATCGCCGGGCACAACATGGCCGCATACAACTCCGCCAAGGCGGGCGTGCGCCATCTCAGCAAGTCGGTGGCGCTTCACTGTGCGCGGCAGGGCCTGCCGATCCGCTGCAACTCGGTGCATCCGACCTTCATCGATACGCCGATCCTCGACCGCTACAAGGAGCATTTCGGCACGGAGGAGGCGCTGCGCAAGCTGGCCCGCCAGGTGCCCATCGGGCGTGTCGGGCAGGCGGAGGAGGTCGCTTACGCCATCCTCTACCTGGCGTCGGACGAAAGCAGCTTCACCACCGGCTCGGAACTCTTCGTGGACGGCGGCATCGCCGCGATGTGAGGGCGCGTCCATGAGCCCCTGGCGCCTCTGGGCCGCGGTCGTAGCACCCTTCGGCCTCGGCTATTTCATGTCCTACCTGCTGCGCGCGGTGAACGCCGTGGTGGTGGCGGACCTGGAGCGCGATGTCGGCGTGACCGCCGAAGGGCTCGGGCTGATTACGGCCGCCTACCTGTTCGGCTTCGGCGCCTTCCAGCTGCCGCTCGGCGTGCTGCTGGACCGGTTCGGGCCGCGCCGGGTGCAGGCCTGCCTGCTCATGGTCTCGGCGCTCGGCTCCGTCCTGTTCGCGGCCGGCGGGTCGGCGGACATGCTGGTGGGCGCGCGCCTCCTGATCGGGCTCGGCTTCGCCGGCGGGCTGATGGCGTCCTTCAAGGCCGTGGTGCTCTGGGCGCCGCCCGAGCGCGTGCCGCTGTTCAACGCGCTCGTCATGGTATTCGGCGGCTTCGGGGTGCTGGCGGCGACGGAACCTGCCCACATGGCCGTGGCGGCTTACGGCTGGCGGGCCGTTTTCGCGGGACTCGGCGGCGCGGTCGCGCTCGCGGCCTCGGCCATCTTCCTGCTGGCGCCGCGCGAGAAGCCCGACATGCTGAGCCGCGGCGGCTTCGGGGCGCAGATCGCCGGGATCGCCCATGTCTATCGGGACCGCACCTTCTGGAGCCTCGCGCCGATCATCGCGGGAACCTGCGGCGCTCATATCGCGCTCCAGACCCTCTGGGCCGCGCCCTGGCTGCGCGACGTGGGCGGCCTCGGCCCGGAGGAGGTCGCCTCGACGCTCTTCCTGATGGCGGCGGCCTTCATTGTCGGCATCCTGCTCTCGGGCGCGCTCGGCGACTGGGCGAACCGGCGCGGCATCCCGCTAATGGCGGTGGTCGAGGCCATCGTGGCGGTCTTCGTCGTCTCGCTGCTCGCCATCGTGCTGGGCCTCTGGCCGCCGGCCACGGCCTTCTGGGCGCTGTTCGCCATGACCGGCCAGATGACCATCCTCTCCTATGCCTATCTCTCGGCCTATTTCGGCTCGGTGCTGGCGGGCCGCGCCAACACCGCGCTCAACCTGCTGGTCTTCCTCGGCGCCTTCGCCATCCAGTACGCCATCGGCGGCGTGCTGGACTTCTGGGAGGCCGAGGCGGGCCGCTATCCGGAAGAGGCCTACCGGACCGCCTTCGGCGGCCTGCTCGCGCTCCAGCTCCTCGCCTGGGCCTGGTACCGGCTGTCGCGGCCGAGATAGGCCCCGGCTCAGCGTCTCCCGGCCCACCGGATTGCGGCCCAGGCCGCCGCTCCGAAGACGGCGAAGGCGGCGGTCAGCGGGTATATCGTGCCGTCGAAACTGAGCGCCACTGCCGCCCCGAGCGGAATCGAGATGAAGGTGGAGAGCGAAGAGACCACCGCCGAGCCGACGCCGGCGATATGGCCGAGGGGCTCCATCGCCAGAGCGATGAGGTTGCCGAAGAGGAGGCCGATGCAGAGGAAGACAGCGAACAGGCAGGCGACAAAGAGCCAGAGCGGCGGAAGCCCGTCGAAGGCGAACGCCGCCGCCCACGCGGCCGCCGAGAGGAGCGCCATCGTCATTGTCGCCGCCCTGACGAGCCGCTGCATGCCGTATTTCGTCACGAGGCGGCCGTTTGCGAGCGAGGCGGCCGCGATGGCGAGCGCGAGCAGGGCGAAATAGAGCGGGAAGAGCGCGCCGGTCGTGTGGGCCTCCTGGAAGACCTGCTGGGCGCAGCTCAGATAGGTGACGAACGCCGCGAACACGAAACCGGTGGCGAGCGTATAGCCGAGAGACGCCCGGATCCTCAGCACTTCGAGAACGCCCGCGCCGATGGCCCGCGGGGAAAACGGCCGGCGGCGGGCGGGCGGGAGCGTTTCCGGCTGGCGAAGCCCGAACCATGCAAACGCGACCCCGGCGACCGCAAGGAAGGCGAAGAAGATCGCGCGCCAGCCGCCGAGCCACTGGACCGCCTGCCCGAGCGCCGGGGCCACTGCCGGAACGAGGATGAAAACCGCCATCGCGAACGACAGGACGCGCGCCATCCGGCTTCCTTCATACCGGTCGCGCACCAGCGCCATGACCACGACCCGCGGCCCCGCCGCGCCGAAGCCCTGCAGCACGCGGCCCGCGATCATCGTCTCGAAGTCGGGCGCGAAGACGCTCATGAGGCATCCGGCCGCGAACAGCGCGAGACCGGCGTGGATGGCCGGCCTGCGCCCTATGCGGTCGGAGAGCGGGCCGAAGATCATCTGGCCGAGGCCGAGCCCGACGAACGCGGCCGTTATCACGAACTGGACGTCGTTCGGGCGCGCCGCCCCGAGGTCGCGGCCGATCGCCGGCAGGGCGGGCAGCATCGCGTCGATGGCGAGCGCGACGAGAGACATCAGCAACGCGATGAGCGGCACGAACTCGCCGGGGCGGAGGGGAGGGCGGTCGGCCGTTTGCATCTCGCTGTAGCGGGCCTTTGCCCCTTCCGGCCCGTGGCCGTCGCCGGTCAGGGCAGGTAGGCGCCCCCGTTCACATGGATGGTCGCGCCGGTGATGTAGGCGCTTGTCGGCTGGCAGAGATGCACGACCGTCTCGGCGACTTCCTCCGGGCGGCCCTGGCGGCCGACGGCGATGGGCACCGCGCTGGCCTGTCCGGGGCTGAGCCCGCCGGGGTCGCGCACCGTGTCGATCACGCCCGGCACCACGCAATTGACGGTGACGCCGGCAGGGCCGAACTCCGTCGCCAGCCCCTTGGTGAAGCCGATCAGCCCCGCCTTGGCGGCGCTGACATGGGCGCGCTCCGCCATGCCCATATGCGCGGAGACGCCGCCCATATTCACGATCCGCCCCCAGCCCTTCGCCTGCATGGACCCCAGCACGGCGCGGGCGCAGAGATAGGCGCCTTCCAGCACGACCGCCTGCGCCTCGCGCCAGTCGGCGAGCGTCGAGTCCAGGAAGGGCACATGGCGGCGGATGGCGGCGTTGTTGACCAGGATGTCCACCGGGCCCGCCGCCGCCGCCATCGCCGCGACGGCCGCCTCGTCGGTCACGTCCGCCATGTGCAGCGAGGCGGAGCCGCCCTCGGCCTCGATTTCCGCCACGACCGCGCGGGCGGCATCCTCGGCCCGGCGGGTGTTGACGCAGACATGCGCGCCGTCGCGCGCCAGCCGCAGGCAGATTTCGCGGCCGATATTGCGGCTGGCGCCGGTGACGAGGGCTGTCTTTCCGGAAAGCGGCCCGCCGCTCACTGGCATGCGAGGCACTCTTCGTAATCGACCCGGAGCGGCGCCTCGTCCTGCCGCGCCACCCGCTTGCCGCCCACCGCCTCGGCGCGCTGGAGCGATTTCGAGCGGCAGTAATAGAGGCTCTTCAGGCCGCGCTTCCAGGCCATGGCGTGCAGCCCGTGCAGGTCGCGCTTGTGGATGTCGGCGGGCAGGAAGAGGTTGACCGACTGGGCCTGGTCCACCATCGGCGCGCGCTCGGCGGCAAGGTCCACGATCCAGCGCTGGTCGAGCTCGAACGCCGTCTTGAACACGGCCTTCTGACCATCGGTCAGGAAGTCGAGATGCTGCACCGAGCCTTCGTTGACCGTGATCGAGGACCAGGTCTCCTCGTCGTTGCGGCCGGCTGCCTCCAGCACGGCCTCCAGATAGCGGTTGCGCACGGCGAAGGAGCCGGAGAGCGTCTTGTGGGTGTAGGCGTTGGCCGCGAGCGGCTCGATGCCGGGCGAGGCGCCGCCGCAGATGATCGAGATGGAGGCGGTCGGCGCAATCGCCGTCTTGTTGGAGAAGCGCTCCTCCATGCCGAAATCGGCGGCGTCCGGGCAGGAGCCGCGCTCGGCCGCCAGCCGCTTCGACGCCGCGTCGGCATCCGCCTGGATGCGGGAGAACATGCGCCGGTTCCAGACCGACGCCATGACGGATTCGAGCGGCACGTCCAGGCTCTGCAGGAAGCTGTGGAAGCCCATGACGCCGAGCCCCACCGAACGCTCGCGCATCGCCGCGTAGGCGGCCGTGCTCATGGAGTCCGGCGCGTTCTGGATGAAGTCCTCCAGCACATTGTCGAGGAAGCGCATCACGTCCTCGATGAAGCCCGGCGCGTCCTCCCATTCCAGGTAGCGCTCGAGGTTGAGCGAGGAGAGGCAGCACACGGCCGTGCGCTCGCCGCCGCGATGGTCCGGGCCGGTGGGCAGCACGATTTCCGAGCAGAGGTTCGAGGTCTTCACCTCCAGTCCCGCCAGCTTGTGGTGCTCCGGACGGGCCCGGTTCACATGGTCGATGAAGACGAGATAGGGCTCGCCGGTCTCGATCCGGGCCGTCAGGATGCGGATCCAGAGGTCGCGGGCGCGGATGCGGCTCTGCACGCTGTGGTCGCGCGGGCTGATGAGCGCCCATTCCTCGTCCGCCTCGACGGCGCGCATGAAGGCGTCCGGCACCAGCACGCCGTGATGCAGGTTGAGCGCCTTGCGGTTGGGGTCGCCGCCGGTGGGCCGGCGCAGCTCGACGAACTCCTCGATCTCCGGGTGGCTCGCCTGCATGTAGACCGCCGCCGAGCCGCGCCTGAGGCTGCCCTGGCTGATGGCGAGGGTGAGCGAGTCCATGACCCGCACGAAGGGGATGACGCCGGAGGTGCGCCCGTTCTGGCCGACCTTCTCGCCGATGGAGCGCAGATTGCCCCAGTAGCTGCCGATACCGCCGCCGCGCGCCGCCAGCCACACATTCTCCGTCCAGAGCCCGACGATCCCCTCCAGGCTGTCGTCGGCCTCGTTCAGGAAGCAGGAGATCGGCAGGCCGCGCTTGGTGCCGCCGTTGGACAGCACGGGCGTGGCCGGCATGAACCAGAGCCGGGAGATGTAGTCGTAGAGCCGCTGGGCGTGTGCGCTGTCGTCGGCGAAATGCCCGGCGACGCGGGCGAACAGGTCCTGGTAGGACTCGCCCGGCATCAGGTAGCGGTCCTCCAGCGTCTCCCTGCCGAAGCGGGTCAGCAGCCCGTCGCGGCCGCGGTCCAGCACGACGCGGATGCCGCGCTCGTTCTGATAGACCTCGTGGGCGGTGAGGCCGCGCAGCAGCGGCGCCGCGTCCCCCGCCGCGCCGTCCCGGAGCTCCAATGCGCCTGCGCCGTCCATATCCCGCCTCCACACACAACAAGTACGCGGTTTTTGGCCAATACCCACAACATCTTGCGTATCGCGGCCGCGATGGCCGAACCTTCAGTGTAACGGAAAGGCGGCCCGGATGCACACGGAAAAGTGATGAGCCGCCCCGGCCGGGACGCTGGCGCCGGCCCCGGCCGGGCTGTAATTTGGCGCCGGGCGCCTCGGAAGAAGGGGATTCCGGGAGATGCGGATTCCGGGATTTGCCGTTGCGGCGGCACTGTTTGCGGGCATCGTCGCGCCGGCGGCGGCCGATATCGACGGGGCGAAGCTGTTCAAGAAGAAATGCACGGTCTGCCACCGCCTCGACGAGACGGGGAAGAAGAAGGTCGGCCCGAACCTCATGGGCGTGGTCGGCCGGCCCGTCGCCTCGATGCCGGGCTTCAAATATTCGAAGGCGCTCGCCAGGCACAGGGGCAAGGTCTGGACCGAGGAAAATCTCGACGCCTGGCTGACGAAGCCGAGGGCGTTCGCAAAGGGCACGCGCATGGCGTTTCCGGGCTTCAGGAAAGCCGGACAGCGCGCGGCCGTCATCGCTTATCTGAGGAGTGCGGTTGAATGAGGGCATTGCTGGCGGGAATTCTGGCGCTCGCCTGCGTCTCCGGGGCGCAGGCCGCGGCGCCGGAGCGCGTCCGCGTCGCGGGCGAGGTCATCGACACATGGTGCTACGTCACCGAGATCATGTTCGCCGAGGGCACGGCGCACCACCAGTGCGCGGTCTGGTGCGCGGTCGGCGGCATTCCCGTCTCCATCAAGGGCGATGACGGGACGGTCTACATGGTGCTCCGCATCGAGGACGAGGACCCGGTGGACAATCCGCGCGTCATCGACATCCAGTCCCACCGGGTCACGGTGGACGGCGACCTCTACCGGCGCGACGGCGTCAACTACCTGATCGTGACCGAGGTCGCCGAGGACGGCGGCGTCGTCAACCTGACCCATGAAGAATACGGCATCATGCCGTTCGGGGAGTGAGGCCCATGCGTATCCTGTCCGCTCTCGCCGGCCTGGCCCTGATCGCCGGGCCCGCCTTCGCCGCCGACGAATGGGGCATCGAGCACGAGGAGAAGGCGCGGCTGACCGTCACCGTCGTGGATATCGTCTGCGAACTGACCGGCGACTGCCCGGAGAATTGCGGCGGCGGCAAGCGCCAGCTCGGCCTGCTGACCGAAGAAGGCCGGCTCATCCCGGCGGCGAAGAATTTCGACCCCTTCGCCGGCACCCAGGCCGACCTCGTGCCCTTCTGCGGCATGAAGACGGTCGTGGACGGGCTGCTGATCGAGAACCCGAAGCTGCCGATGTTCGCCGTGCAGTTCAAGAAGTCCGCGGACCCGGACGGCAAGTGGGCGCGCGGCAACTGGTTCGTCAAGGAATGGGCGAAGGCCAATCCCGACAAGGAGGCGGGCCAGTGGTTCCGCCACGACGCCCGCATCCTCGCCAAGATCGAGCGCACCGGCAAGCTCGGCATCCCCGGCCTCAAGCTGGAGGAGTAGCGGCCTGCTTCTCCGGCGCGGCCGAACGTCGTCCGCCTCCGTCATGCCTCCATATCGTCATGCCCGGACTTGTTCCGGGCATCTCCCTCGGGGGCCATCGCAGCGGCGGAAATGGATGCCCGGAACAAGTCCGGGCATGACGGGGTGGGGAGCCCCGGGCGACGGCGCGTGAGCTTCGGAACGGGACGCTAAACCCCGTCGCCGACGAAGGGGTTGGAGGCGCGCTCGGCGGCGAAGGTGGACATCGGCCCGTGCCCCGGCAGGAAGGCGATGTCCGCGCCGAGCGGCCAGAGCTTGGTGCGGATCGAGCGGATCAGCGCCGCATGGTCGCCGCCCGGCAGGTCGGTCCGCCCGACCGAGCCCTGGAACAGCACGTCGCCCACCAGGGCGAGGTTGGACGGCCGGTGGAAGAAGACCACATGGCCCGGCGTGTGGCCGGGGCAGTGGCGCACCTCCAGCACGAGGTCGGAGACCGCCACCTCGTCGCCCTCGTCGAGCCAGCGCGAGGGCTCGAAGGCGAGCGCCGGGCCGAAGCCGAGCTGCGCCGCCTGCTCCGGCAGCCCCTCGATCAGGAACCGGTCGGCCTCGTGCGGCCCCTCGATCGGCACGCCCAGTTCGGCGGCGAGCGCGCCCGCGCCGGCGGCGTGGTCGACATGGCCGTGGGTCAGCAGGATCTTCTCGACCGCCACCCCCGCCTGCTCCACGGCGGCCCGGATGCGCGGCAGGTCCCCGCCGGGGTCCACCACCGCGCCCGCCATGGTCGCCTCCGACCAGACGATCGAGCAGTTCTGCTGGAACGGCGTGACCGGCACGATCTGTCCCTTGAGGCCCATGCGCACACCTCCCCTCTACGGCGGCGGCACTATAGCGGCGGCAGGGGCCGTGTCCCTACAGGTCGATCTCCGCATCGGGATCGCCGGCGGCGAGCGCGTTCATCCAGGCAAGGCAGAGGTCGCGGGAGCGGTAGCCCGACTTCCGCAACTCGGGGGTCATGAGGATGCTAACTCATTGAATAGCCTTGATCGTCTCCCCGAGGGTCGGCACTACAAGGCGGCGAACGGAGAGGCGGCGCCGTGTGCCGTCAGGCGGAGATCCGGGGTGCGGGTTGCTGCGGCCAGGTCATGCCGAGCTGTTGCAGCAGTAGCTCGTGCTCCTTGTTCGGCCGGGTGTGGCGCGGCAGGACGAGGTGCCGGCCGTCGGTGGTTGGCAGATGGACGTCCACCATCTGGATGGTGGCGAAGGCCTCAAGGATGGCGCGTGGGGTGAGGCCCGGGGCGCGCGGCCGGGCGAGGTTCTTCAGGGTCACCAGCAGGCAGTAGGCGATGAACGAGACGAAGATATGCGCCTCGATGCGCTCTTGGCGCTGATGGAAGATGGGGCGGATCGCGAGGTCGTGCTTGAGTTCCTTGAACGCCTGCTCGATCTCGACGAGCTGCATGTACAGATGCCACAGCGTGGCGGGGTCTTCGGCGACCATGTTGGATCGCAGCAGGTAACGGCCCTCGCGGCGGCGGACCTGGCGCAGCCGGTCGCGCTGCAGGCGGAATGAGAAGCCGTTGGCGGCGAGTTCGCTGTCGGTCCCGGGCACGGTGATGTCGACCAGGCTCCAGGCCCGGCCGGCCTCCTTCCTGGCGGCGCCGAGCTTGAGCAACAACTGATCCCGGCTGTTCGACTGCCCTTGCAACTCGGCCAATCGACGCCACAGCCTCTTCAGCCGGCGCCGGCGCATGCCGCGTTCCTTCACCTGCCGCCCCTCGCTGCGCACCAGGACGTAGAGCTCGCCATCCTCGACCAGAAGCTTGACAGTCACGGACTGGCGCACCTCCTGCCAGGGCAGGCCCAGGAACACCTTCTCGAGCCGCGTCAGCCGGCCCTTGGGCGTGCCCACCAGGTAGCGCACCGGCGCCTCGCCCTCGCGCATCGCGGCCAGCGTCTCCTCGGTGGGGATGCCGCGGTCCATGATCCACACCCGCTCGGAGCGGCCATACTGATCCTCGATCTTCTTGAGGAACGCCGCCAGCGTGGTGTCGTCGGAGGTGTTGCCCGGCATCACCTCATAGGCCAGCGGAAAGCCCTGCGGCGTAACGATCAGGGCGATCACCACCTGCACGCAGTCGGGCCGCTTGTCCCGGCTGTAGCCGAAGCGGCGCTTGTCATCGAACGGCGGATCGCTCTCGAAGTAGGTCGAGGTCAGGTCGTAGAGCAGCACGTCGAAGCGCGCCTCGAACAGCGTCGCCCAGCGGTCGCGCAGAAACGAGAAGAAGCCCTGCTTGTGCGCCAGCAGCTTGTCGAGACAGCGATAGAGTGTGTCGTCGGCGATCGCCCGCTCGCCACCCAGAAGATCGCGAAGCGCGCTGTGCTCATACCAGTGACGGTGAAGGCGCCACTCGCTGCCCGGGTCGATCAGCCGGTAGCAGACCTGGATCTTCAGGATGTCCAGCCACCGCGTGCCTTGCCGGCTCGCCGGCAGCCGCTCTTCCCAGAAGCGGTCCAGGTCCAGGCGGTCCCACAAGGACAGCGCCAGCCAGCACGCCCCCCACTGGCGCGGGTCGTGAAGCGCCACCTGCGAGAGGTCGATCTTCACCACTTCGCAAGTCAGCGCCGGCGCCTCCCGGTCCTCGGGAAACAGCGCCATCTGCCGTGATCGCGACTTGCCCTCCACCACCTCGATCGAGCGGCACCACGCCGCTCGCTGGCTGTCGTTGATCTCCCCGAGATAGAGCACCTGACGCTGAACAACCCGACCGCCGTGGACCCGGACGTTCTCCACAACGCTCCAGTAGCGGTGCTCCTTGCCGTCCTTGAAGCGTCTCTTGCAGCGCACGAACATCAGCGCAGCGTCCGGATCTTCGCCAGCCCGATCAAGGGGGTAGGTCGGCACTACAAGCCGGTCCCGAGAGGTACTGCACCGAAATCCGACACTTCTCGCGCCGGAAAACCGTCAAATCAGTCGATTCTCAAGCCGAGTTGCGGAAGTCGGGGTAGCGGCCCCACGCCCTTGTCGTCGCGGCCGGTGACGGTGGCGGAAACGAGCTGGAGAGAGTTTGGCGCGAGGAGGACGGGATACGCCCCTACCGGGGAATGAAATAGCGGCCCTCTCCGTCCGCCGTCCGTTGCGCCGCGCCGGCGGCGGCGAGGGTTTCGAGGGCCTTTTCCACCGCTTTCCGCCGGCGGGGCGAATCCTTGCCTTTGAAAGCCGCGCTCAATGTCTCCGCGTTAGCGGGGGCGGCGGCGCGGTCCAGCATGTCGCGGAGCGCGCGGATGCGGGCCAGTTCCTCCCTCGGCCATGCCGGTTTGCCGGCGGCGGCTTCCGGCGTGGCAAGGTCCGCCTCCACTTGCGCGCCCTTCGCCTTATGGCCGAGCCTCGGTATCTGGTAGTCCGGCCGCAGCCAACGGACGGCGCCGCCCTGCTCCTCTTCCGCCCGCTCCCGGTTCAGCGCGACGAGGCGGGCGAGCAATTCCTCCTCCGCCTGCTCCTGCTGCGGCGTCTTGTGCGGCGAGGGCATCGTGGCGCCCGGCCTGCCGACCAGCGCGGGCGCGAGGTCGGCCCAGCCGTAAGCCTCGAAGACGGCGCGGTCTATGTCGTCGTGGATCTCCTTCAGGACCGACACCAGCCCGGCTTCGTGGATGTCCCGCTCCTTCGGCGTGAGGGCCGGAACCTCGTAACCGCTCTCAAGCTCCCGCACCCGCTCCAGCACATTGTAGAGCGAGGTCATGGTGAGAAAATCATTCTCGGCAAACCGCTCCTTGCGGAAGGTATCGAGGCGCTCGCCTAGTAAGTTCAAACGGTCTTCTGCACATTCCAACGCAAACGGAAACGGAGAAAACGTTGAACTCTTCGTATAAATCGGGCGGTCCTCGAGTAACCCGCCCACTGCCAAGGTCCAAATTATGTGTATTCTGGAAGAAAGAATGGCCAAATACCAAGACTTGGACGTTCCGATGCAAATCAACCGATTATCGGGCCGGATATCCGCAGTGAGAAACTGGAAGAACCGATGCTTCGATGTTTCAGCCGTTGCGATATAGCGGCTCAGCGGCTCCAGAACCGGCCTTAATTCGGAACGGGGTTCGCCGAAAATCCACCAATTCTCGCGATAGGTCTGCCGGTTGTTCTGGTCCCGATCCGGCTTCACATGATCGACGACATGCTGATAAACTTTCGGGAACCGCTCACGGACTTCATCCGCCGCCAACAGGTACAGGTCGATCACCATGAGGCCCCGCGGGTGCCCGGCGATGTCCTGGCCGTTGCGGTAGGGCAGGATATAATCTTCAAGTCCCGGCACCGTGCCGAGACCGAGAGCCTCCGCCTGTCGCGGCGTAACTTTGAAGCCTTCGCCATGCAGCTTGACGCCGGGACTGGAAACCAGATCGTTCGCCAATAGTGGCCGGACCGCCGTGATGTCCGCGCCGATTTTCAGGTTGCCGGCGATCCTTCCGGTCCGCTCCTTCAGTTCGACAAGCGGCGTATCCGTGTTGAGCCCGTCTTCCCGCTCAACCGTCGCCAGCCGGCCTTCGCTTCCGCCGCGCGCTGCAACGGTCATGGCGATGCGCACCGCTGCCTTGTCTGCTGCCTTCAGCCATGGATGGTCCGGCACAGCCCAGGCCAGCGCCAGAGGCTCCTTCGCCGCCATATGCCGCTCGATCACGCGCCGGGAAAAGGTCTGCGTCACCGAATTGGTGGTGATGAAACCGAAGCGGCGCAGCGGGTTCGGCTGCCCCTTCTTCGGCTTCCGCAGCAGGCGGGTCGCGGCCTCGTCCCAGAAATGCATGACGAAATCCGCGCCGCCGGGAATCTTCTTACGGGCCTCCCGGCAGGCTTCGGCGTAGCCGTCGCCCAATTCCCTGCGCATGTTCAGGCCGCCGACGAAGGGCGGGTTGCCGACGACGAATTCCGCCTCCGGCCACTCGGCCGGGCGCGGGTTTTCGTAGCGGTAGAGTTCCACTTGCGCGTCCGGGTCGGGAACCTCCTCCCCGGTGACCGGATGCAGCTTCACGGTCACGCCGTCCCAGCGGGAAAGCGGCCTGCCCTTTTCGTCGCAAAGAAGCTCCTGCCTGTCCCAGGCCAGAACCGCATCCTGCTCCCGGATCGTGCCGTAGGCGTGCAGCACGGGCTCGGCGAGCCGGTCCGGCGGGAAGGTGCGAAGCTGCCATTTCAGGTAGCCGAGCCACAGCACCAGATCGGCGATGGCGACGGCGCGCGGGTTGAGCTCCAGCCCGTAAAACTGGCGCGGGCCGACGGTCTCCCCCTCCATGACGAAGCGCGGCGCGTCCTCGCCCAGCCCCTCCAGCGCATCCAGCGCCTCGCCTTCGAGCCGCTTCATCAACTCCAGCGAGACATAGAGGAAATTGCCGGTGCCGCAGGCGGGGTCCAGCACGCGGGTCGTGCAAAGCGCGTGGTGGAATTCCTTGACCCTCTCGAGCGCGGCGTTGCGGTCCCCCGCCTCGTCCAGCGCATGGGCCTCCGCCAGCGCTGCCTCCCAGTCGGCGCGCAGCGGCTCGATGATCGTCGGCACGACCAGCCGCTCCACATAGGCGCGCGGCGTGTAATGGGCATTGAGTCTGGCGCGCTCCCGCTTGTCCAGCGCGCGTTCCAGCAAAGCGCCGAAAATGGCCGGCTCCACATGGCGCCAGTCGCGCCCGGCGGCGATCCGGAGTTCGCCGATTTCGTCCGCCTCCAGCGGAATCGCCGTGCGTTTGCTAAAGAGCGAGCCGTTGAAGCGCCTCACCGTCGCGTTCAGGTGCGGGGCGTAGCCGCCCTCGTCCATGACCTGCCACAGGCCCTCCAGCGCCGGCGCGAAATGCTGCGGCGTATCGACCATATCGCCCAGCAGCGTCTCGAAACCCTTTTCCGGCAGCAGGCCGACATCCTCGGCGAACATGGTGAACAGGCAGCGCATCAGGAATTCGGCGACCTCCTCGGGGTGGCGCCCCCGGTCCTCCAGGCTGCGGGCGATGCGGGCGAGGCGCTCGGCGATTTCGCGCGTGACCTCGGCGCTCCGCCGGACGGGGTCGAGCGAGTGCGGGTCGGTCCAGACCGCGCGGAGCCGGGCGCGGACCTCCGGGTCGCGCAGGCTTTCGAGCGGAATGCGATAGCCCTCCCGATCCGGGAATTGGGCATAGTTTTTCCCCTGGCCGGAGAAATCGGCATAGACCTCGAAGACATGCCCGACATCGACGACCAGGACGAAAGGCGGCCAGCCATGCTCCTCCGGCAGGGCGCGGGCATAGTCCTCCGCCTGCCGCTTGGCGGCGCGCATCGCCCCGTCCCAGCCGCGCGTGCCGCGCGTCGCCGTGCCGGCCTTCACCTGCATCGCGTCTTCGGGAAGCATGTCCGTCTGGCGGGGGTCGGCGGTCTTCTTCGCTCTTTGCTTGGCGGATTGCTTTGCCTCCATGACGAAGCAGCCGCGCAGGTAGAGGTCGATCCATCCCGGACTGGTAGTGCCGTTGTCGTGCTTGAAGTCGATGCGCCGCTCGAAGGTGTAGTCGTTGTATTCGTTCCGCTCTTCCGAGGGATCGGGCCTCGGCAGGCCGAGAAGGTCGCAGAGTTCGCCGGCGAACATCTGGAAATTCGCCGATTCCGAGCCGCCGGATTTCTCCCACCGCTCAATGAAGGTATCGACTTCAGCAGCGTCGATACTGTCCTTCTGCCGTTCGGTCTGCGCGTCCGAATCGCTCATGGCGCGACCATAGCGAGAGCGGCCACGCACGAAAGCCCCTTTGCGCCGCCCCGCCATTCCGCGCTTCGCGCGGCCCTCACCCAGCCCTCTCCCCGAGGGAGAGGGTCATAGTCACCGGCGGCGCCTCCCAATTCCCCTTTCCTTCGCTTGCGAGGGGGAGCCTGCCGGTGGGGGCAGGGCGACGGCAAAAAAGCAGCCCGCCGCCCGTTACCGCCCGCTGCCCCGCTTGCCCCGGCCGCGGGCGGGGCGGGTTTTGCGGTCGATGCCGTGGCGCTTCAGGAAGCGATGCACCGTGGAGACCGCGAACACGAGGCCCTCGGCGGCGAGCGCATCGCGCAGCCCGGTCAGGGAAAGCCCCGGGCGCTCCGCCAGGATGCTGAAGATGCGCTCCCGCGCGCGCCCGATCCGCGAGACGCTGCCGCCCATCGAGTCAGGCCGCACATGGCCGCGCTCGCGAAAGCGCTTCATCCAGCCGCGGATCGTCGTCTCCCCCAGCCCGAAGCGCCGGGCCGCCTCGGCGACGCTCTGCCCGTCGCGCAGCACCGCCGCGACCGCGAGCGCCCGCAGCTCCTCGCCTACCGGGCTGCCCCTCCTCGGCGCCGGCAGGGCGGCCGCCCGCGCCCTCGTCGATTCATCCGTCATCGCTTCTCCTCCGCTTCCGGCTCCGCCGCCGCGACGGGGCGAGCCCGATTGAAAAAAACCGCCGTTGCCGGTCGAGCCTGAAGGGAAAAAACCGCCGGTTTTCCTCGAGCCCGACCGCAATTCCGCCATGCGGCGCGCGCACCTCTCCTGTTGGTCGGCCGCCCCCCTTCCGGTCCGCAGCCCTCATGGAAAAATCGTGCCCGGCGTCACGCCGCCGACCCGTCAGGTCATGTCTCCCTCCGGCCCGTTTCCAAGCTCCATGAGGGTATATATAGAACATACAGGAATAAAAGCAAGGAAAAAAGAACTGCCCCGCATCCCGCCGCCCGTGAGGGGGCGCTCCCGGACCCGGATTTTCCCCCTCAAAGCCCCGTATTGCGCCCGGATGCCGGCGCTGCCCTCACCCGGAGATGACGCGCACCGGGCTCCCGGCCAGCCAGGCCTGCACGCATTCGAGCGTCTGCGGATACATGACCGCGAAGGTGTCCGTCGTCACATAGCCCAGATGCGGCGTCAGCACGGCGTTGTCGAGGCTCCTGAGCGGGTGGCCGCGGGGCAGCGGCTCGGTGTCGTACACGTCGAGGCCGGCGCCGGCGATGGTGCGGTTGCGGAGCGCGTCCACCAGCGCCGCCTCGTCCACGATCGGGCCGCGCGAGGTGTTCACCAGCACGGCCGAGGGCTTCATCAGGGCGAGCTCGCGCGCGCCGACCAGCCCCCGCGTGCGCCCGCTCAGCAGCGTGTGGATCGACAGCACGTCCGACTGCCGGAACAGCTCGTCCTTCCCGACGCGGGTGACGCCGTGCCCGGCCGTGCGCTCGTCCGTCAGGTTCTGGCTCCAGGCGATGATGTTCATGCGGAACACATGCCCGACCCGCGCGACCTCGGAACCCAGCCGCCCGAGCCCCAGCAGGCCGAGCGTGGCGCCCGCGAGCCCGCGCCCGACGGTCGTCTGCCAGGCGCCGGCCTTCATCGCCCGGTCCTCGGCGGGGATATGGCGCTGGAGCGCCAGGATCAGGCCCCAGGTGAGCTCGGGCGTGGTGTGTGCGCTGCCGGCGGTGCCGCAGACGGTGACGCCCTGCTCGCGCGCCGCCGCCACATCCACCGCAGCGTTGCGCATGCCCGTCGTCACCAGCAGCCTGAGCTTCGGCAGGCGGGAGATGAGCTCGCGCCGGAAGGGCGTGCGCTCGCGCATGATGCACACGATCTCGAAGTCCCTCAGCCGGTCGGCCACCACCGCCGGGTCCGCCACATGGTCGTGGAAGACCTCGACCTGGCAGCCGTCCGGCAGGCTGTCCCAGTCCGCCATGGAGAGCGCGATGCCCTGGTAGTCGTCGAGAATGGCGATGCGGGTCATGCGCGCGCTCCTTCGGTGGCGAGCCAGCGGGTGAGTATGCTCACGGCGGCCATGAAGTCGTCGAGCTCCATCGCCTCGTCGGGATTGTGGCTGCCGTTCGGATTGCGCACGAACAGCATGGCGGTCGGCACCCCGGCCGCGGCGAAGGCGGCCGAGTCGTGGCTGGCCCCGCTCGCCATCTCGTTATGCGGCACGCCGAGGCTCCGGGCGCAGTCGAGCAGCCCGGCGCGGATGGACTCGTCCAGCACGCCGGGGGCGGCGCGCGTCGGTTCGCCCAGCTCGAAGGCGACGCCCCGGCGGGCCTCGATCTCCCGCGCCGCCGCCGCGACCCGGCCTTCCAGATCGTCGAGGAACGCAGCGTCCAGCGAGCGCATGTCGAGCGAGAAGCGGCATTCGCCCGGCACGATGGTCATGGCGTGGCGGTCGGGGTCGGTGGCGAGCTTGCCGACGGTGAAGGCGAAATCCTCCCCCGCCGCCTCGCGCTCGTCCCAGAGCGCGTCGAGCCACGCAATCAGGTCCATTGTGGCCATCACCGCGTCCTGGCGCGAGCGCCTCGGCATGCCGCCGCAATGGCTGTAGGCGCCGAGGCAGCGCGCGGCCGGCAGGCGGCGGTTGCCGCGTATGCCGGTGACGATGCCGACCGGCAGGCCCTGCTCGACCAGCACCGGGCCCTGCTCGATATGCACCTCCAGGAAGGCATGCAGGCGGGCGGCGTCGAGGAAGGGCGGGTCGAGCGCGTCCGGGTCGCCGCCCGCCCCGCGCATGTGCTCGGCCAAGGTGCGCCCGGTGTCGGCCCGCCGCGCGGTCTCCGTCGCGCCCGGCGGCAGCGCGCCCAGTGCGGCCCGGCTGCCGATATAGGAGGTGCCGAACCAGGCGCTCTCCTCGGCGCGGATGCCCATGACGCGGATGTCGCGGCCGGGCGCGGTCCCGCCTTGCTGCAGCGAGGCGATCGCCGCCAGCCCGGCGACCACGCCCGCCGCGCCGTCGAAATTGCCGCCCTCGGCCACCGAATCGAGATGCGAGCCGATGACGACCGGCGGGGCGGCGCGGTCGGCGCCCGGCAAGGTCATGTAGGTGTTGCAGGCCGGGTCCGTTTCCACTTCGAGGCCGAGGGTGCGGGCCGCGCGCGCGACCGCTCCGTGCGCGAACGCCTCGCCCTCGCCGTAGCTCGCCCGGGTGATGCCGACGCCGTCATGGGTGGCTTCGGCGAGCTCGTCGAAGAGGCTTGCGGTCAGTTTTCTAGGCTCCATGAAACGCCCCTGCTAAGGTCCCGGCCATCGAATCGCCAGCCGGCGCCGGGGTCAAGGCTTTCCGCCCCGCGCACCGGCGGGAACAGCAGGAGCGCAGCCGCCCATGCCGCTTTCCGGCCTCACCGTCATCGAGATCGGCCAGAACATCGCCGGCCCCTATGCGGGCACGATCCTCGCCGATCTCGGCGCCGACGTCATCAAGATCGAGAAGCCGGGCGGCGACGACGCCCGCTTCTGGTTCGTCGAGAGAGACGGCGAGCGCCACCCGCTCGCCTTCCACATACTCAACCGCAACAAGCGCTCGGCGGTGGTGGACTTCAAGGAGGAGGCGGCGCTCGCCCGCTTCCTTGAGCTCGTCGAGCGGGCGGATGTGCTGCTTCACAATCTGCGCCCCGGCCTCGCCGAAACCCTGGGCATCGGCCATGCGGCGCTCGAGGCCCGCAATCCGCGCCTCGTCTATTGCGAGGTCGGCGCGTTCGGGCGCACCGGGCCGCTTGCCTCGAAGCCCGGATACGAGCCGCTCGCCCATGCCTATGCCGGCGTCATGGCGATGAACGGGCCGGTGGAGGGGCCGCCCATGCGCGCCGGCGTCTCGATCGTCGATCCGGGCACCGCGATGTGGGCCGTCATCGGCATCCTTGCCGCGCTCCGCCGGCGGGAGCGGACCGGCAGGGGCGGGCGGGTCGATGTCTCGCTCTTCGAGACCGGCCTCGGCTGGGTCTATCAGCCGCTTTCCGACTATCTGTTCACCGGCCGCGAGCCGGAGCGCCAGGGCAATGGCAACTCGATGCTGACCCCCTACCAGGTGTTCGGGACGGCGACCGACCCGGTCATGATCGCGGCCGGCAATGACCGGCTCTACCAGCGGCTCTGCGCCGTGCTGGGCCGGCCGGAATGGGGCAGGGACGCCCGCTTCGCCACGGTGCGGGACCGGCTGACGAACCGCGCGGCGCTGATCCCGCTCATCCAGCTCGCCCTGCTGACCCGGCCGCGCGCCGCATGGCAGGCGGCGCTGGAGGCGGCGGGCGTGCCCCATGCGCCGATCAACAAGGTGAGCGAGGCGGCCGACGATCCGCAGACGGCGGCGCTCGGCGCCATGCTGACGGAGCCGGAAACCGGCTATCCCCTGCTCGGCCTGCCGGTGAGCCTGGACGGCGAGCGGCCGCCGGTCCGCAGCGCGGCGCCTGCGCTCGGCGCGCATACGCGCGACGTATTCGCCCCCGACACCTGAGCGGGGCGATGGCGCTTCACCAGATTCTCGCCCTTGTCGTCCTCATCGCGCTCGGCATTGCGGTGGATGCAGGGGTGAAGCTCGTACGCGCAAAGAAGCGCCCGCACACCGACACGGCATGGCAGCGCCGCCGCCTCGCGCTGGCGCTCGCGGTCTTCCTGGCGCTGGCGGCGGCGTTCCTGGCGGTCAATCCCGACGGGCCAGGGACGCCGCCGGGCCCGTCGTCGGAAGGACTGGCTGAATGACGGAGCGTGACGACTGGCTCGCCGCCTTGCCGAAGGTGGAGCTGCACCTGCATCTGGAAGGCGCCATTCCGCTGCCGGCGCTGTTCGAGCTGATCCGGGCCGCCGGCGGGGACCCCGCCATCCCGACCGTGGAAGCGCTGAGGGAGCGCCTGACCTATCCCGATTTCCCGGCCTTCATCGATAGCTGGATTTGGAAGAACGGATTTCTCAGGAGCTATGACGACTTCACCTTTATTGCCGAAGCCGTCGCGACGGACCTTGCGCGCCAGAACATCCGCTATGCGGAGCTGTTCTTCTCGCCCGCCCGGTTCGCGGACCGGGGCCTGACGCCCGCCCGCCTCGCCATGGCCATCCGCAGCGGCTTCGACCGGGTGCCGGAGGTGATGCTTTACCTGATTGCCGATCTCGTCCGCGACCTCGGGCCCGAAAACGCGGCCGTCACGCTGGCGGAGATCGTCGAGGTTGCGGGCGACGCCGGCATTCCCGGCATCGGCATCGGCGGCTCGGAGCATCTCTATCCGCCCGAACCCTTTGCGCCGGTCTATGAAGAGGCCCGCAGGGCGGGGCTCAGGACCAGCGCCCACGCCGGAGAGGCGGCCGGTGCGGCGAGCGTCCGCGGCGCGGTCGAGGCGCTCGGGGTGGACCGCATCGGCCATGCGCTGCGCGCCGAGGAGGACGAGGCCGTCGTCGATCTCCTGGCTGAGAGCGGCGTCGTGCTGGAACTCTGCCCGCTCTCCAACCTCGCCACCGGCGTCATCGGGCGGATCGAGGACCATCCGGTGCGCCGCTACTGGGAGCGCGGGCTCAACATCACGGTCAACACCGACGATCCGGGCATGTTCCACAACAGCCTCGCCGGGGAATATGCCGTGCTCATGGACGTGTTCGGCTTCAGCCGCGCCGAGATTTGCAAGCTTGCAGCCGCCGCGCTGGAAGGCGCCTGGTGCGGTCCGGAGGAGAAGGCGAGGCTGCGCCCGCTCTTCGTCGCTTGACCCGCCCCGTCCGGACTTGCCACTAATCGGGTTGCGGAGGGGAATCCGGTCCGGTGGCCGGCTCGGTCTTCAAAACCGCTGCGGCGGCGTATCGCTGCCAGGTGGGTTCGACTCCCACTCTCCTCCGCCAATCCGGCCCTGCCACGCCGCGCTCCGCGCCCCATTTGGCCACCCTGGACCCCGATCCGGGGCCTCGTGCAGCAAGGGCCTCCCTTCGTCCGGAAGCCCCGGCTCGGCACTGGCACGCCGTCCGGGGTGACGCAAGAGGAGTGTGGCTCTCCGGCCGCAAGGCGGCGCCGCGCGGAGAGATTGGCCCGCCTCCGGCCCCTCCCGCCGAGCGGGAAGGGAGAGTTATGGGGATACGGAGCGGTTGCATCCGAAGAAAGCCCTCCCCCGGGGAGAAGGTTGGGCGAGGGCCGCGCGAAACGCGGAAGAGGCGCGGGAGAAGCCGGAGACGGCCGGCGGCTTGCGATGGGCGGGTCCAGTGGCCATGCTCACCGCGACCGCAAGGAACGCTGGGCGGATGACGGCCATAGACGAGATTTACGACCCGACCGATCCGGCGACCATCGCCGACCCCTACCCCGCGCTTGCCCGCCTGCGTGCCGAGGCGCCTGTCGCCTGGAGCCGGCGGCTGAAGGCCTGGCTGCTGACACGCTACGACGACTGCCTCGCCGCGCAGCGCGACCGACGGTTCTCGGCCGAGCGCATGGCGGCCTATTTCCAGGGGCTCGATCCCGCACGCCGCCGGCAGTTGCAGCAGAGCGAAGGCGCACTCGGACGCTGGGCTGTCTTCCTCGACCCGCCCGAGCACACCCGCATTCGCGCCCATCTGAACGGCCGCTTCACCACCGCCGCGCTCGGCGCGATGGCGCCCCGCATCGCACGGCGGATCGACGCTCTGCTCGGGCCGGCGCTGGACGGCGGGTCGATGGATTTCGTCGCCGACTTCGCCTATCCGCTGCCGGCCGGCGTCATCATGGAGATCCTTGGCGCGCCGCTGGATCGCCTCGACGATTTCCAGCGCTGGAGTCATGACTTGGCCCTGTTCGTCGGTTCCTCGCAGACCGCACCCGACAAGCATCTTCGCGCCGAGGCCGCTGTCGCCGGCCTCGACGGGACTTTCCGCAAGCTGCTGAAGGAACGCCGCTGCCGCCCGGCCGATGATCTCATTTCCGAGCTTGCCGCGAGTCCGGGCCTCTCCGACGACGACCTCGTGGCGAACTGCATCCTGCTGCTCTTCGCCGGCCACGAGACGACCACCGGCCTGCTCGCCAACGGCCTGATGCGCCTGATCGACCATCCCGGCCAGCAGGACCTGCTGCGCCGGGAGCCGGAGCGCGCGGAGGCGGCGGTGGAGGAAATGCTGCGCTTCGACTCGCCCGCCCCGGCTGTCTCCCGGGTCGCGGCCGAGGACATGGAGATTCGCGGCCGGCGCATCCGGGCCGGCGAACGCGTCTTCCTGATGCTGAACGCCGCCAACCGCGACCCGGAGGCGTTCGCGGACCCGGAGCGCTTCTACATCGCGCGCCGGGAGGGCCGGCAGATCGCCTTCGGCTTCGGCATTCATTTCTGCGTCGGCGCGCCGCTCGCGAGGCTGGAGGCGGCGCTGGCCTTCCCGCGCCTGCTGGCGGCGATGCAGGACATCGGGATCACAACGGACCGGCTCGACTGGCGCGACGGGGTGAGCCTGCGCGGCACCGTCTCCATGCCGATCCGCTTCCGCGCCGCCGGGCCGCCATAACGCAAAGCGGCCTGCTGGCGCCCTGCTTGCGCCTCCGCTGGCGCGGGCCTATGTTGCGGGCCTTCCTTTCAACACGGTACGGCCAAGCCTTCGGCGGCCGACAAGCACGCCGGGAGCGGCACGCATATGAGCAAGATCAAGGTTGCAACCCCCGTCGTCGAGCTCGACGGCGATGAGATGACGCGGATCATCTGGGAGTTCATCAAGGAAAAGCTGATCCTGCCCTATCTCGATATCGACCTGAAATATTACGACCTGTCGATCCAGAAGCGCGACGAGACCGACGACCAAATCACCATCGACTCGGCCAATGCGATCAAGAAATACGGCGTCGGCGTCAAATGCGCGACGATCACGCCGGACGAGGACCGGGTCGAGGAATTCGGCCTCAAGGCCATGTGGCGCTCGCCCAACGGCACGATCCGCAACATCATCAACGGCACCGTCTTCCGCGAGCCGATCATCTGCTCGAACGTGCCGCGCCTGGTGCCGGGCTGGGCGAAGCCAATCATCATCGGCCGCCACGCCTATGGCGACCAGTATCGCGCGACCGATTTCGTCGTGCCGGGAAAGGGCAAGCTCACCATCCGCTTCGAGCCGGAGGGCGGCGGCGAGGCGATCGAACGCGAGGTGTTCGACTTCCCCGGCGGCGGCATCGCCATGTCGATGTACAATCTCGACGAGTCGATCCGGGGCTTCGCGCGCTCCTGTTTCAACTACGCGCTGATGCGCAACTATCCCTGTTTCATGTCCACCAAGAACACGATCCTGAAGGCCTATGACGGGCGTTTCCGGGACCTGTTCGCGGAGGTGTTCGAGAACGAGTTCAAGGACCGCTTCGAGGCCGCCGGGCTCTGGTACGAGCACCGGCTGATCGACGACATGGTGGCGCAGGCCATGAAGCTCGAAGGCGGCTATGTCTGGGCCTGCAAGAACTATGACGGCGACGTGCAGTCCGACACGGTGGCCCAGGGCTTCGGCTCGCTGGGCCTCATGACCTCGGTGCTGATGACGCCGGACGGCAAGACCATCGAGGCCGAGGCAGCGCATGGCACCGTCACCCGCCACTACCGCCAGCACCAGCAGGGCAACGAGACCTCGACCAACTCCATCGCCTCGATCTTCGCCTGGACGCGCGGCCTCGACTATCGCGGCCAGTTCGACGGGACGCCCGATGTCTCCGAGTTCGCCCGTACCCTAGAGCGGGTCTGCATCGGGACGGTGGAAGGCGGCGAGATGACCAAGGACCTGGCGCTGCTGGCCGGGCCGGACCAGGGCTGGCTCAGCACCGCCGGCTTCCTCGACGCCGTGGACCGCAACCTGAAGCGCGAACTCGGCGCCTGACCGCAGGGCCCGGACGCCGGCCGACAGGCTCCTTTCAACCGGGGCCGGGCTAGGCGCCGTTCAGCGCCCGCCAGACCTTCTCCGGGGTGATCGGCATGTCGATATGGGAGATGCCGAGCGCGTCGGCGACGGCGGCGGTGATCGCGGGCGGCGCGCCGCAGGCACCGCCCTCGCCGATGCCCTTGACGCCGAGCTCGTTCGACGGGTTCGGCACCGGGTTGAAGCCCACATCGATCTCTGGGAAATCGCCGGCGCGCGGCATGCAGTAGTCCATGAAGGAGCCGGCGAGGAACTGGCCGCTCCCCGCCTCGTAGGCCGTGTGCTCCAGCAGCGCCTGGCCCAGCCCCTGGCCGACGCCGCCATGCACCTGGCCCGCCGCCAGCAGCGGGTTGATGACGATGCCGCAATCGTCCACGGCGGTGTATTTCACCACCTCGACCCGGCCGGTCTCCGGGTCCACCTCCACCTCGCAGACATGGCAGCCGTTCGGGAAGTTGCACTCGGTCGGGCGCTGGTAGCGGCAGGTCTCGTCGAGGCCCGGCTCCTCACCCTCCGGCAGCGCCGCCGGGTCGTGCGCGAGCCGCGCGACCTCGGCCAGCGAGACCGCAAGGTCCGTGCCTGCCACGCGGAACCCGCCGTCCGCGAACTCGATGTCGGTGGGTGCCGCCTCCAGCCGGTGCGCGGCGATGCGCGAGGCCTTCTCGACGATCTGCGCGCAGGCGCGCGAGACGGAGACGCCGCCCATCTGCGAGGAGCGCGAGCCGCCGGTGCCGTTGCCGAAGGCGACGAACGCCGTGTCGCCCTGCAGGAGCCGGACATCGTCGAGCGCGATGCCAAGCTTCTGGTGGACGATCTGGGCGAAGGCGGTCTCATGGCCCTGGCCGTGGCTGAAGGTGCCCATGATGAGGGAGACGCTGCCATCCTCTTCGACGCGGACCTGCGCCTGTTCCACCGGCGCGCCGCCCGAGGCCTCAATATAGTAGCCGAGGCCGAGACCGCGACGCTTGCCGGCGGCTTCCGACTCCGCCCGGCGCCGGTCGAAGCCGGCGACATCGGCGCGCTCCAGAGCCTGTTCCTGAGTCTCGGCGAAGGCGCCCGAATCGATGACCATGCCGACCCGGTTAGTATAAGGCAATGCATCCGGCCGGATGAAGTTGCGGCGGCGGATTTCGGCGGGCGAAAGGCCGAAAACCTCGGCGCCCGCGTCCAGCAGGCGCTCCATCTGGTAGCAGATTTCCGGCCGGCCCGCGCCGCGGTAGGCGTCCGTCGGCACGGTGTTGGTAAAGAGGCAGCGCACGGAAAGCTGCATGGCCGGCACGTGATAGACGGTCCCTGCGATGCGGGCGCCGGCCACGGTCGGGATCCTCGGCCCGAAATCGGAGAGGTAGCCGCCGAGATTGGCGAGCGTGTGAGCCTTCATACCGAGAATACGCGCCTCATCGTCGAAGGCCATTTCCGCCACTGTCAGATGGTCGCGGCCGTGCGGGTCGGCGAGCATGGTCTCCTGCCGGTCCGCCCGCCACTTGACCGGCCTTCCGAGGCGCCGGGCGGCCCAGAGCACCATCACCGTTTCCGGGAACAGCTTGCCGCGCAGCCCGAAGCCGCCTCCGACATCGGGCGAGACGACGCGCACCCGGTCCTTCGGCATGTCGAAGGCGATGTCGGCGAGGCCGTTGCGCACCCGGACGGCCCCCTGGGTCGGCGAATGCAGCAGATAGCGCTCTGTATCCGCCTCCCACTGCCCGATGGCGACGCGCGGCTCCATCGGGTTGCCGACGACGCGGTTGTTGGCGAGTTCCACCCTCACGGTCTTCGCCGCCCGCGCGAACGCCGCCTCGACCTCGGTGCCGTCATGGCTGAGCCAGTGCACGCAAAGATTGGAGCCTACCGGTTCGTGGAGGACCGGCGCCCCCGGCGCATCCGCCTCGGCGGCCGTGGTGACGGCCGGCAGCATCTCGTATTCGACCTCTATGAGTTCGGCGGCGTCGCGCGCCTGCTCCGCCGTCTCCGCTACCACGAAGGCGATCGGATCGCCGACATAGCGCACCCGGTCCGTCTGGAGCACTGCGCGGCCCGGATCGGCCATGCGCGCGCCGTTCGCACCTGGCACGTCCACCTGGCAGGGCAGCATGGGCAGGCCGTCGGCCGCCGCATCCTGCCCGGTGAGCACGGCCACGACGCCGGGTGCCGCCTCGGCCGCGCGCGTGTCGAGGTCCAGGATGCGGGCGTGGGCGTGCGGGCTGCGGAGCACGACCGCGTGGGCCTGGCCGGCGATGTCGATATCGTCCGTAAAGCGCCCGGCGCCGGTCACGAAGCGCGCGTCTTCCTTGCGCCGCACCGGCTGGCCGATGCCGAATTGGTCCATTTTTCCGGCCTTTCCTGAAGGGCGGCTGGGGCCGCGCCTATTCGAAGTGCTTCTCCATCACTTCGGTGACGGACTTTTGAATGATCGGGATGACATGAAGGCTGATATCCGCCATGTAGCCTTTCAGCTTCTTCTCGATGGCCTGCCCTTCGGCCGAACCGTAAAACGCGGTCATGGCCTCGATCTCGGCCGCGGTGAAGTGCTTGGCGACGATCTTCACCATGATGGTCTCGATGTCGGCCGCGGCGAGTCCCTCCGACACACCCTGCCGGAAGAGTCCACGTTTCTCTTCCGGGATCAGCAGCAGGACATTGCCTGCTACGCGGTCCGCCATCCGCTCCACCGGCACGAGCTTGAGATAAGCCTTCGCCGCCTCCGCACGGTTTTCCGGCGTATCCGGGCGGTCTCCGGCAATCGCCGGCGCGGCGGCCAGGCACATCGGCAAAAGAGCCGGGAGCAGGATGCGCCGCCCCGCGCGGCAGATGCCGGTGAGACTTCCCCGAAGCCGGAAACGGCTTGCCGGGACTGTCGTTCTGTCTTGCATGGCGGCGAGGCTCCCCGTCGTCCGCGACAACGAGGACGGGGCGTCGCGGCGGCCAGCCCATGCTGCGCCGAAAGGCGGGCCGCCGCAACTCTTCCCGCGACTGGATGGATTGTTGTGCCTAGCGCTTCGGCTTGAAAAACGGCGCGGCCTGCAGGATGCGGTTCTCCTGGCTGAGCAGATAGCCTGCCTCGCCGGAACGCTCGAGATAGGCCTGCCACTCCGGGTCGGCCTGCATGGCGGCGCGCTTGCTCGCGCGGTCGGCCGCGTCCTCATAGGCCCAGACATGGACATAGGTATTGATCGGCCCCGTCTCGGTGATGCCGTAGAGCACCGGCTCTCCGAGATGGCGGGTCTGCACGGGGTAGCCGTGCTCCTCGTAGAGGGCCATCGCCTTGGGCACCGTGCCGGGGCGGCAGGTATAGATGCGGTGGTCGAAGATCATGGGAGCGTTCCTTCCTCGCGTAACTCCGGCGAGACGCTATGATGAGCGCGCCTACCGCCGCAAGGGGAGCCCTCCCGAAATGAGCGAAGAAACCGCCGTCGGCGCTGCCGAACTCCGCACGCTTGCCGTCAAGCTGCAGGACCTGCTGAAGATCCGCACGCTGCCGATCGGCATGAAGCAGTACGAAAGCCTGGAGGAGATGGAGACGGTGCCGGGGCTGCGCCGCCCGAAGCCGGGGCGCTTCCACACCACCTGTCAGCTTGTCACGCAGAGCCGGATCGCCGGCTTCACGCTCGGCATCACGGCGGAGAATGTGCGCCCGCAGTCCAATTGCGGCGGCGTCATGGGCATCGACCTGCCGGACGAGGGCACGCTTTCGGGCGAGCATATGGACGGCGTGTGGTTCGCAGACCGCGAGGCCGCGCGCGAGCACCAGGCGCACATGCCGCGCCAGACCTTCGGGAAATATGTCGGCACGGTGGTCTCGCCGCTCAGGGCTGCGCGCCTCGACCCGCCCGACATCGTGTTGTTCTACGGCACGCCGGGCCAGATCATCCTGTTCGTCAACGGCCTGCAATGGAAGCGCTACCGGCGCTACGACATGTCGATCACCGGCGAGAGCGCCTGCGCCGACAGCTGGGGCAAGGCGCTGCTCACCCGCGACACCTCGATCTCGATCCCCTGCTATGCCGAGCGCCGCTACGGGGGCGTGGCGGACGACGAAATGCTGATCGCCATGCCGCCGGAGGAGTTCGCGCGCGGCGTCGAGGGCATGGAGAAGCTCTCCCGCGTCGGGCTGCGCTACCCGATCCCGCCCTACGGCGCGCATATGGACCCCTCGGAAGGCATGTCCGCCAGCTATGGCTGAGGGCGCGCGGCCCGACACGGTCCGCCTGCAACGCCTCGCCCGCGCTTACCGGGAGAGCGGGGCGCTGCTGGCCGCCGTCGAACTCGGCCTGTTCACCGAGATCGCGCGCGGCGCCGACACCGAAGAGACGCTTGCCGCCGCGCTCGGCCTTGAGCCGCCCAACGGCGAGCGGATTATCGTCGCCTGCCTCGGGCTCGGCCTGATCAGCCGCGAGGGCGGCAGGTTGGTCAACGCGCCGGACGTGGAGCGCTTTCTGGTCGCCGACTCGCGCCACTACGCCGCGCCCTGGATGTTTTTCACCAGGCCGGACTGGAACGAGTGGGGCCGGCTTGCGGACCATCTGCGCCGGCCGGGCCCGCCGCTGGAGGAGAACGCTTCCGTCGCCGACATCACGGTGGAAGAGGCCAGGCGCTACCATGAGGCGACCCGGTCCGTGGGCGCGGGCGCCGGCCGGCACTTCGCCCGCACGACCGACCTCACCGGCAGCACCCGCATGATGGATATCGGCGGCGGCTCCGGCGCCTGGTGCATCGCGGCCTGCCGGGCGAACCCGGAACTCAGGGCGGCGGTGCTCGACCTGCCGGCGGTCTGCGAGGTCGCGCGCGGCTATATCGACGAGGCCGGCCTGTCGGACCGCATCGAGGCCGTGCCCTGCGACTTCAACAAGGACGATTTCCCGACCGGCTGCGACCTCGCCGTCATGGCGTCGAACCTGCCGATGTACGGGCGCTGGCAGATCGCATGGGTGGTGAAGAAGACCCATGACGCGCTGCTGCCCGGCGGCGCGTTCCACCTGATCGGCGAGGCGCTGGCGCCGGACCGGTCCGGGCCTGCGGATGCCGCGCTCTGGGGCCTTGCGCAAACGCTCCACGCCTCCACCGGCCTTGCCCATTCGAGCGAGGAAGTGGCCGGCTATCTCGAGGCCGCCGGCTTCCGCGACATCGCCGTGGAGGACTTCCTGCCCGGTATCCTCGTCCGCGTCTCGGGCCGGAAGGGCTGAGCGTCACCGCCGCGCGTATTGCACGGCGGCGCGCCCGACGGTCTCGCGCGCGATCACCATCTTGGAGATCTGCGCCGTGCCGTCGCCGATCTCGAGGCCCATCACGTCGCGCAGGCGCTGCTGGTGCGGCAGGTCGCGGCTGTAGCCGAGATGGCCGTGCGTCAGCAGGCACTGGTGGATGGTGTCCACGGAGAGCTTCGGCGCCCACCATTTGCACATCGCCGCCTCCTTGGTGTGCGGCATCCCCTGGTCGCGCAGCCATAGCGTGCGGTAGCAGAGCAGCCGGCAGCCCTCGACCTGGGTGTCGTATTCGGCGAGCGGAAAGGTAACCCCCTGGAACTCGGCGATCGGGCGGCCGAAGGCCTCGCGCTCCAGCGTGTAGGGCCAGGTCTCGTCGAGCGAGGCGCGGGCGGGGCCGAGACATTGCAGGCCGATCAGGGTTCGCGAATAGTCGAAGCCCTGCATGGTCTGGGTGAAGCCCGCCCCCTCGGGGCCGACGCGGTTGCGGTCCGGCACGCGCACGCCGTCGAACCAGATGGAGCCCCGCCCGACCGCGAGCGAGCCCAGGTCGTCATAGGCCGAGCGCGAGACGCCGGGCGCATCGAGGTCGATCAGGAATGCGGTCACGCCGCGCGCGCCCGGCCGGTCGGGATCGGTGCGCGCCATGGCGAGCACACTGTCGGCATGGGCCGCCATGGAGATCGAGGCCTTCTCGCCGTCGATCACCCAGTCGCCGCCGTCGCGCCGGGCGCGCAGTTGCAGGTTGGCCGCGTCGGACCCGCCGCGCGGCTCGGTCAGCCCGAGCGCGATCGTCTCGCGGCCCTCGGCGATGGCCGGCAACCGCGCCGCCGCCAGCGCCTCGTCGCCGTGGCGGGCGAGGATGTCGGCGCTGAGGGAGGAGAGCAGCGGCACATAGCTCACATTGAGGTCGCCATAGGCGATCTCCTCGATCAGCAGGCCGGCGGTCACGCCGTCGAGGCCCATGCCTCCGTAGCGTTCCGGCAGCGAGGGTGCGATGAGGCCGAGGCGGCCCATCTCGCGGATGAGCTCGGCGCCCATCGCGGCGTCGTCCTCGCGCTTGCGGTAGCCGGGCAGCAGCACTTCGCGGGCGAAGCGCCCGGCAGCTTCCTTGAGGGCGGTCTGGTCTTCGGTCAGTCCGAACTGCATGGCGCGCTTCGCTCCCGGTGCCGGATATAGAGGCCGCTGCCTATGATGATGACCGCCGCCGCCAGGGTCCAGCTATCGGGGAAGAACCCGAACACCGCGAGCCCGAGCGCGACCGACCAGACGAATTCGACATACATGAAAGGCGCGATCAGCCCCGCCGGGGCGGTCTCGTAGGCGCGGATCAACACATATTGCCCGATGGCGCCGAACAGCGCGGGGAGCGCCAGCAGCCCCCAGCCGGCAAGGTCCGGCGCGCGCCAGAAGAAGGGGGCGACGGCCGAAGTCGCAACCGCGCCGGCGAGCGCCGCGTAGAAGAGCGCGGCCGGCGCGGGGGCGGCGTGGCGGAGCGCGCGCGTCGCCACCTGGTAGAGCGCATAGAACAGCGCCATGCCCAGCGCCAGCAGCACGCCCGCATTCGCGGTCAGCCCGTCCGGCCCGGCGGCCATGGCGACGGCGGCGAAGCCCACGAGCGCGGCCGCCCAGCGCCTGACGCCGACGCGCTCCCGGAGCCAGAGCACCGCGAGCGCCATGGTGAAGAGAGGTGCCACGAAGGTGATGACGGTCATCTCCGGCAGCGCCAGAAGCTCCAGTGCCGCGAAGGAGCAGGCAGTCGAGGCGACGAGGAAGCCGCCGCGCAGGGTCTGCAGGGCCGGGCGTTCGGTGCGGATGAGCGCGCCCAGCCGGTGCGGCATCAGCAGAACGAGCGCCGCCAGATGCAGGGTGAAGCGCGCCCAGACCACCTGGACCGCCGGATAGCCTGCCTCCGTGCCGGCCTTGGCGGCGGCCTGCATGCACACGAAACAGGCCCCCGCCAGCACCGCGAAGCCGATGCCGCGCAATGCCGGGGCAGGCGCGGCCGGCGTCACGGCGCTCCGGCCAGGCGGGCCACCTCGTCGGCGATGGCGGGAGAGGCGGTGAGGCCGGGCGACTCGATGCCGAACAGGTTGACGAGGCCCGGAACCCCGTGCGTCTCCGGCCCCTGGAGCAGGAAATCCGGCTGCGGCTCGCCGGGGCCGTGAATCTTCGGCCGGATGCCGGCATAGGCCGGTTGCAGCGCGCCGTCCGCGAGCCCCGGATAGTAGCGCCGCACGGCGTCGTAGAAACGGTCCGCGCGCGCCGGGTCCACGTCGTATTCGGGCTCCTCCAGCCATTCAAGGTCCGGGCCGAACTTGCATTGCCCCGCGAGATCGAGCGTCACATGCACGCCCAGCACGGAGGCCTCCGGCATCGGATAGACGAGGCGGCGGAAGGGCTGGCGGCCGGCGACCGAGAAATAGTTGCCCTTGGCGAACCGGGCCTGCGGGATGTGCCTTGCGTCGAGGCCCTCGATCCGGCGCGCGACGGCCGGCGCGGCGAGGCCGGCGCTGTTGACGACGAGGCCGGCGGCGAGCGTCATCGGTTCCGCCCCGCCGACCTCCAGTTCGACGCCGTCTTCGAGCGCGCGGGCGCAGACGACCGGGGCATGGAAGGCGATCATCGCGCCTGCCTCCTCCGCATCGCCCTGGAAGGCCAGCATGAGCGCGTGGCTGTCGATAATGCCGGTGGAGGGCGAGAGCAGCCCGGCCTCCGCCTTCACCGCCGGCTCCAGCGCGCGCACCTCCGCGCCGGTCAGCAGTTCGAGGTCGGGCACGCCGTTCGCCGCCGCGCGCGCCTGCAACGTCTCCAGCTCCGGGATGCGGCTCTCGTCGGACGCCACGATCAGCTTGCCGATCCGCTTGTGCGGCAGGCCGCGTTCGGCGCAGTAGTCGTAGAGGAAATGCTTGCCCTCGACGCAGGCCCGCGCCTTGAAGCTGCCGGCGGGATAGTAGATGCCGGCGTGGATGACCTCGCTGTTGCGCGAACTGGTCTCGGTGCCGATGGCCTCGGCGGCCTCCAGCACCACCACCTCCAGCCCGGCCATGGCGAGGCGGCGCGCGCAGGCGAGCCCGACCGCGCCCGCGCCGATGACGACGCATTCCACCCTCTCCGCCATGCCCGCCGGCGCCTCCCGCTTCGCCTCCCCCGGTCCGGCGGCTCTCCGCCGTCAGTGCCGCCAGTGCCCCGGCCGGGGGTAGTCGAGGCCCAGATGGTCGCGGAGCGTGGGGCCGGTGTAATCCTTCCGGTAGAGGCCGCGCTTCTGCAGCTCCGGCACCACATGCCTGATGAGGTCCTCGAAAGAGCCGTGGAAGTGCGTGGCGCCGATGACGAAGCCGTCCGAACCGCGCTCGACGAAGAACTCCTCCATCCTGTCCGCGACCTCCTTCGGCCCGCCGACCCAGGGGTCCTTGAGCAGGCCGCGGCCCGTGGCGGTCATGAAGTCGCGCACCGTCGGGTTCGGGTTGCCGGTCACCTGCACGGCGCGGTCGCGCATGGACTGCATGCCGGTCAGGCCCTCCATTTCCTCGTCGCTGAACGGCTCGTCCATGCCCTTCCTGGCGAAGTCGTAATTGAGCGCCTCCGAGAGCAGCGAGAGCTGGTCGGTTTCGTTCGGCAGCGTGTCGTAGAGCGCGCGCTTGTCCTCGGCTTCCATCAGGCTTTCGCCGACCATCGGGTAGAAGAGGCTTGCGATCTTCATGCCGTCGGGGTCCCGCCCGTGCGCGGCGCAATCGTCCTTCAGCGCCTTGTAGGCGGGCTTCGCCGCTTCGAGGGTCGGATAGGCCACGAAGATGAGCTCGCCCCAGCGGGCCGCGAAACGCCGCCCGCGCCCGGACTGGCCCGCCTGGATGACCACCGGATGGCCCTGCGCCGAGCGCGGCACGGTGAACGGTCCGCGGGACTTGAAGAACGGCCCTTCATGGTCGAGCCGGTGGACCTTGTCCGGGTCGGCGAAGACGTTGTTGTCCTGGTCCAGCACCAGCGCGTCATCGTCCCAGGCGTCCCAGTGGCCGTGCACCACCTCCATGAACTCGTCCGCCCGGTCGTAGCGCAGGTCGTGCTCGGTCACGCCGTCGCGCCCCATGTTGAGCGCCTCGTTCTCGTTGACGGAGGTGACGACGTTCCAGGCGGCGCGTCCGCTGGACATGAGGTCGAGCGTCGAGAACATGCGCGCGACATGGAACGGGTCGTAATAGGTCGTCGAGCAGGTGGCGCCGAGGCCGAGCCGTTCCGTCGCCATGCCCATCGCCATCAGGGTGACGATGGGGTCCATCTTCACGCAGCGTATGCCGTGCTCGACCGTGTGCGCGTGGTCCTTGCCGAACATGTCCGGCATGGCGAGCCGGTCGTCGAAGAAGCCGATGTCGAACTTGCCGTGCTCCAGCAGGCGGGCGAGGTCGCGGTAATAGTCGGCCGACATGAAGTCCAGCCGCGCGTCCGGGTGGCGCCAGGCGGCGGGCAGGGTCGAGCAATTCTGCGCCTGGAGAAAGGCGACCAGGGCGATCTGGCGGTCGGGTTTGCGGCTCATCTCTCTCGGTTTCCGGCTCCGGTTTCCGTCTTTCAGCCTGCCGCCATTCGCGAACGCCGTCCAGCCGCCTCCGCCCCGAACAGGGCGCGGCGCCAGCGGAATGCGATCAGCGCCGTGCCGGCGAGGCCCGCAAGCGCATAGCTCATCACCGTCGCCCGGTAGCCGACGGTCTCGATCAGGACGCCGCCGAGCGGGATCCCGACGGCCATGCCGTAAACCGCGAGCATGCGCACCCCCATCACCATGCCCCGGAGCCGCGGATTGCTGCGGCGGAGCAGGAACGCGGTGAGACCGATCATCGCCATGCCCTGAACGATCCCCACAGTGGCCATCACCGCCATGCCGGCCCATTTCACGCTCATCTGCGAAAAGACCGCGAGCAGCAGGTACCAGAGCGCGACGCCCTCGAACACCGCGCCGACCGGAGACCGGCGCGGGCCGCCGCCCACGGCCATCGCAAAGGAGCCGACGCCCGCGCCGGCGGCATAGCTGGCGAGAAGGTGCGAGAGGCCGGCGGCGTCCAGCCCGTAAACCTCCCGCGCGGCATAGGGCATCAGCCCGCTGGAGACGGGGAAGCCGCAGAAGTTGACGAGGAAGGCCAGCCACATGGCCGCCATCAGCGCGGGCGTGCGCCGGATATGCCGGAAGCCGACCCTGAGTTCCGCCAGCATGGACGGGCCCCTGCCGCCCGGACGCGCGCGCCGCCCGCCAACGCCGAAGCTGAGCGCGAAGGCCGCAAGGTAGAAGGCGCTGACGACAAGGTAGGCAGGGCCGATGCCGAGCGACTCGAACAGCGTTGCCCCGATCAGCGCGCCGCCGATGCGCGCCAGGTCCTGCGCCATGCGCGAGAACCCTATGGCGTTCACGAGCAGCCGGTCGGCCATCGTGTCGCCGACCAGCGCGTTGCGCATCACCAGGTCGGACGGGCGGACCAGCCCGGCGAGCGCGGCGATGGCGAACACCGAGGCCGGGTCGAGCCTGTCCGCGAGCCCGAGCCCGGCGAGGCAGCCCGCGAGCACGAGGTAGAAGCCGCGCATCGCCGCGATCATGGTGCGCCGGCCGAGCCGGTCGGCCAGCGAGCCCATCGCCGGGGCCAGCAAGGTGCCGAGGAACTGGAGCGCGGCGAAGGAAGTCTGGAGGATCACCGAGTCGGTCGCGACGAGCACGAACCAGTTGAGGATCAGCGTCTCCATCTCGAAGGCGAGCGAAGTCGCAAGGTCGCCGGGCCACTGGAACCGGAAGCTGCGCACGGCGAAGGGCGCGAACACGCCGCGCGGCGGGGAGGAGCGCTCAACCTGCATGTCGGAAATCGGTTTCTCTCCGGCCCGGCGCGGCCCCGGTCGGCGCCATGCTACCTTGCGTGTCCATGACAGACGAGAACGACCGCCTTGTCGATGCGATAACCGGCATCCTGCCGCCACTCCTGAATGCGCTGGATGGCCTCGAATTCGCCGCCCGCAACCTCCATCCGGAGGGGCTGGAGCGGTTGTGGTCCATCCTCTCCCCGCTCGACGGCGCTCTCCGCAATGCCCGCCCGGCGCTGGAGGAAGCCGCCTGGCCGGATCGGCTTAACGGTCCCCGGCAGGCGCTTTCCGGCAGTGCCGACACCGCGCTCGACGCGCTTGCGCGCATGGAGTTGGCCGGCGGAACGGGAGACATGCAGGAGGCGCTGCGCGGCACGCGCGCCCGCGCCCCGGCGCTGGAATATCTCTATCCGCTTGCGCCCATGCTGCCGCCGGTCAGCAAGTTCTTCCTGGAGCCTTCGGCGCGCGGCGACGAGGAGCGCCTGGAGCGCCTTGCCCGGCCCTCCCGGCCGGAAGCGGGCGTCACGCATTTCGGCAACGGCCGCGGCGAGCGCGGCGGCTGGTCGCTGTTCGTGCCGGAGGACCTCGACCCGGAAACGCCCGCGCCGCTCGTGGTGGCGCTGCACGGCGGCGGCGGCCACGGGCGGCTGTTCCTGTGGAGCTGGCTCCGCGCCGCGCGCACGGCCGGCGCGATCCTCGCCGCGCCGACTTCGACGGACCGGACCTGGGCGCTCATGGGCGACGACCGCGACACGCCGCGCCTGCTGGAGATCGTTGCGGAAATCCGCGAGCGGCATGCGGTCGACCCGGCGCGGCTGCTGCTGACCGGCATGAGCGACGGCGCCACCTTCAGCTATGTCTCGGCCCTGCCGTCGGACGGCCCCTGGACGCATCTGGCCCCCTTCGCCGGCACCTTCCATCCCATGCTGCTGGAGTTCATCGGCGCGGAGCGGTTGCAGGGGCTGCCCATCTACCTGGCGCACGGCGCGCTCGACTGGATGTTCCCGGTCGCCATCGCGCGCGCCGCCCGCGACGCCTTCTCGGCCCGGGGCGCAGTCGTCACATACCGCGAGCTCCCGGACCTCGCCCACGCCTTCCCGACCGAGGAATGCGCCGCCGTGCTCGCCTGGCTCAAGGAGACGCCGGCGGCCGGCTGAGACGCCGGGAGTGTCATGAAAGGTCATGTTTTGTCATGTTCCGGGGGTGGAATGTCATGTTTTGTCATGGTCCGCTCCACTCCTCCTCGTCACCTTGGCCCCTGCCTGCCTCATCCTCATCCTGAGTAGCGCCGCTTCCGGCGCCAGCCGGGAGCGGCGCGTATCGAAGGACCGCCCCGAACTGCTGGCAGCCGTCCTTCGATACGCGCCGGCCTTCGCAGGGCGAAGGCCGGCGCTACTCAGGATGAGGGACGCCGGCGCGGGCCGGGATGGGAGGCCATCCTGTCCGCCCGGTCGCCGCCTGTCCGTATCCCGCATGCCGTTCCTCCATCGCGTTCCGTTCCGTTCTCCCTGCCGCCGGCCCGCCCGGCGCGGCGGGACCCTGTTTCGCGCGTATCGCGCCCGCCTGCCCGCGTGCGTCGCCGCCGGCGCGGTTCGCGCGCCTGATTGCCCGCGCGCGCGGGGCAGGCGCAGGACGCACGTCTCCCGTCCGTTTCTCGGGGTTTTTTTCGCGCCGGCGCCAACGCGAAACGGGAAGGAAGCGGCCCCGCGAATGCCGCTTCCTTCCTTCCGCCCCATATTGGGTTAGATTTTTGATTTGTCAAGATGTAAAAGGGAAATATTTCAAAGATTTCGAACAAGCCGGTTTTTCGCCTCGAATCCGCCATCGGGCCGGCGGTCCGGACCACGATAGGATTTTCGCCGGATAGGGGCTATGTATCGACAGGGCGGGCGGGGTTGCCGCCCGGCCCTCATGGACAGTCAGGAAGCGGAAGACCGGCAATGACCGAAGCAGCGAGAGAAGCGGCCCCGGAGACTGTGCGCCTCGGCGTGTTCCACTACATGCAGCCGTCGGCGGAATCCTCTCTCTACCGCAACGGCAGGGTCCTGACCCGGCGCGACCTCGACGGCAGCGACAGCGGCCGGCTGGGCGTCGATCTGGAAGAGCAGGAAATGCCGATCCTCGACGCGCGCGGCCTTGCACCGGGGGCGCAGCCGACGCTTGCCGCCAACGGGTTCGAGTTGCTCCGGCGCCCGATGGCCGACCCCGGTCTCGACTTTCTCGATCATGAGGCCGTGGTGCGCGCCTATTATCCGGAATGCGCCGGGATCGTGCAGGCGGCGACGGGGGCGGCGACCGTCGCCGCCTTCGACCACAATGTCCGCTCCGCAACCGGCAAGTCCGGCCAGCAGCGCATCGCCGGCGGCCAGCAGGTGCAGGGGCCGGCCCATCTGGTGCATGGCGACTACACGCTGACCAGCGCGCCGCAGCGTCTCCGCGACCTCGCCCGCCCGCCGACCCTGAACGACACCTACCGCACGGCGCTGCCCGAGGGCGCGACTCTGCTGGACGGGCAGGCGGTGGAAGAGGCGGTGGAGAGCGGGCGCTTCGCGATCATCAATGTCTGGCGCAACATCGCCCGCGAGCCGGTAGCGACCCGGCCGCTGGCGCTCTGCGACGCCGCGAGCGTGCGCCCGGAGGAGCTGGTCGTGTTCGAAATCCATTACGGCGACCGGATAGGCGAGAACTATTTCGCCAAGCACGACCCGCGTCACCGCTGGATCTACTGGTCCGCCATGACCCGCGACGAGGCGCTGCTCATCAAGCAGTGGGACTCCGAGGGCGAACTGGCGCGCTCCAAAGGTGCCAGGGCCGATGCCGAGGGTGCGGACGGGCCCTGCACCTTCAGCTTCCACAGCGCCTTCGAGGACCCCGCAACCCCGCCCGACGCCCCCGACCGCTGGAGCATCGAAGTCCGCTGCGCCGTGCTCTACGGGTGACGGGGGCCGGCGGGCGTTGGAACGGGACCGTCCTTCCCTCAGGCTTCCCAGAGCATCCTGACGGGCATCGCAAACAGCCCGGGGCCCGTTCGCTGAATGCGCTCGCCGTCGTGCAGGACGATCCCGCAGGCGAACCTGTCGCCTGTCGTCTCCTTCAGGCGTTGCAGTCCCCTGAAATCCCGGGGATGCGCTGTTGCTCTCGCCTTGACTTCGATTCCCACAACGGCGCCCGGCGAACGCTCCAGAACCAGATCGACCTCCATGCCGTCCTTGTCGCGATAGTGAGTGACGGTCGTCGCTTCGTCCGAGAGGGCGATGGCCTTGGCGATCTCTCCATGCACGAAACTCTCGAGCAGCGGTCCCAGCTTCTGGCGGTCCTGCACGATGTCCGCGGCTTCCGTCCGCAGCAGCGCCGCAAGCAGGCCGGAGTCCAGAAACTGGAGCTTCGGCGCCCTGACCAACCGCTTCAGCCGGCTGCTGTGCCAGGCGCGAACGCGGCGGATCAGGAACATGTGCTCCAGCAGCACCAGCCAGCGATCCACGGTCTTGCCGTCGACGCCGAGGCGCGCGCCAAGGCCGGACATGTTGAGCAACTGGCCTGCCGATACGGCCGCGTGGTCGATGAGACGGGTCATTTCGTCCCGTTTCCCGACAGGCGCGATATCGGGGACATCGCGTTCGGCAAGCGCTTGTGCATAGGCGCGCAGCCAGGAACGCCGCCGGGGTGCGGCGGCACGGGCAAGCGCCGCCGGATAGCCGCCGGTAACGGCCCGTTCGATCAGATCGGCCGTCGGGCCTGTCTCCTCGACAGCCGGAAACTCTCCAGCGAAGGCCCGGTCGAGGAAACGCGGCGGAGCGGCGCCGGCGATCTCGGCCTGTGAGAACGGCAGGAGTTCGACGGTCTCGACGCGCCCGGCCAGGGAATCCGGGGAAATCGCGCCCCTGAACAGATCGACCGAACCCGTGATCAGATAGCGTCCAGGATCGGGGTGCTCGTCGACTTCCTTTTTGAGCGCCAGGATCAGGTTCGGAGCGCGCTGGATTTCATCGATCGCAACGTTTCCCAAGCCCCGGACGAAGCCAGCAGGATCGTCTTGAGCGAACCGCCTGGACTGGTCGTCGTCCAGGGAGATGAAGGCGCGGCCCTCGTCATCGGCGATGCGCCGGGCAAGCGTCGTCTTGCCGGACTGGCGCGGCCCCACGATGGCGACGATACGGGTGTCCGTCAGCGCCAGGCGAACGCGCGCCTCGGGATGCCGCGCTACAAAGGTTCCGGCGGGGGTCGTCCAGTTTGGCACAGCTTGCCGTCCAATTCGGAATCATTGTCCGTCGAATCCGGAATGTAGCGCCGCGCGATCCGGCAGTCACTCCCGAATTCCGTGTATGCTCGCGGGGCCGTCCACCTGCCCGGTTTGCGCGGCGCGGCGAAGCGGCTAGGCTCCCGGCGAACCGGGAGGCTTGAGGCGATGCCGTTCGATCTGGTCGAAGAACATGTGATGCTGCGCGACCTGGTGGCGAAGTTCGTGGACAACGAGCTGATGCCGCTGGAGAAGGCCGTCATGGCGCGCGAGGCGGCGGGCGGGGAAATCCGGCTGACCGAGGAGGAGCTGGCGCCGCTGCTCGACAAGTGCCGGGAGCTCGGCCTCTGGGCGCTCGACGCGCCGGAGGAGGTCGGCGGCATGAACCTGCCGGCCGTGGCGCTGGTCGGTGTCAACGAGGAGCTCGGCCGCACGATCACGCCCTTCGTCTTCCCGCCTGACTCGCCCAACCTCCACATGCTGCTGGCCGTCGCCGACGAGCGCCAGAAGAAGCTCTACATGGAGCCCTATGCGAGCGGCGAGGCGCATTCCGCCATCGCGATCTCCGAGCCGGGCGCAGGCGGCGACCCGGCGGGCATGACCACCCGCGCGGTCAAGGACGGCGACCACTGGGTGATCGACGGGCGCAAGATCTGGATCAGCCGCGTGCCCTATGCCGACTTCACCATCGTCATGGCGCTGACCGACCCGGAGAAGCGCGCGCGCGGCGGCATCACCGCCTTCATCGTCGAGAAGGACACGCCCGGCTTCATCGTCGAGCGCGAAATCCCCATGCTCGGCGGCGCGCGCACCTATGAGGTCGTGTTCGAGAACTGCCGCGTCCACGAGCGCCAGGTGCTGGGGCAGGTCGGCAACGGCTTCGGCCCGATGCAGCTTCGGCTGACCGTGCGCCGGCTCCAGATGGGCGCATGGTGCGTGGGCATGGCGCGGCGCGCGCTCAAGATGCTCTGCGAACATGCCAGCCAGCGGGTGACCTTCGGCGAGCGCCTCGCCGACCGGCAGGCGATCCAGTGGTGGATCGCCGACGGCGCGACCAGGGTCCATGCCTGCTCGCTGATGGTGATGGATGCGGCCGTTAAGCAGGACCGGGGCGAGGACGTGCGCACCGAGGCCTCGATGATCAAGGTCTATGCCACCGAGATGGCGACCGAGATCGTGGACCGCGCCCAGCAGGCCTTCGGCGCGATGGGCGTTACCAGGGAGTTGCCGCTCCAGCTGATGGCCCAGAAAGTGCGGCTCATGCGCGTTTACGAGGGGCCGAGCGAGGTCCACCGCATGGTCATCGCGCGCCGGATGCTGCGCGCGCACGGATAGCGACGGACAGGGAGGCGCCCGATGCTTGAGATACGCCCGCTTGCGCCGGAGATCGGCGCGGAAGTCACCGGCTTCGACATGGGCAGGCCGCTGACCGACGGCCTGTTCGGGGACATCCACGCCGCCTGGATGCGCCACAAGGTGCTGGTGTTTCCCGGCCAGCCCGTCCCGGACGAGGCGCTGCTCGCCTTCGGCCGGCGCTTCGGCGAGCTCGAAGTGTTCCACCAGGACATCATCCGCTCGAAGCGCCTGCCGGAGATCTTCCGCGTCTCCAATGTCGATGAGGACGGCAACCTGATGACGCCGGACGACCCGGTGCAGCACCAGATTTCGCTCGCCCGGCGCTGGCATACGGACAGCAGCTACCGCGAGAAGCCGTCGGTCGGCTCGCTGTTGCACGGGGTCGAGGTGACGGAAGAGGGCGGCGAGACCATGTTCGCGAACATGGCCGCCGTGCTGCGCGCGCTCCCGGAGGAGCTGCGCCGTGAGGTCGAAGGCCGGCGTGCGCGGCACGATTTCGAGAACCTGCACCGGCTGAAGCCGCTCAAGCCGCTGACCGACGAGGAGCGCGCGCGCATGCCGCCGGTCTGGCAGCCCCTCGTCCGCCGCCACCCGGAGACGGGCGAGGCCTCGCTCTATATCAGCCCGATCTACAACGACGCCGTGGAAGGCATGGACCCGCAAGGCGCGGCGGCGCTGGTCGCGCGGCTGGAGGCGTTCATCGACGATGAGCGCTTCATCTACCGCCACCGCTGGCGGCCGCACGACGTGCTGCTCTGGGACAACCGCTGCACGGTCCACCGGGTCATGCCCTACAACCCCGCCCACCGCCGCATCATGCACCGCACCACCATCGCCGGCCGGGAGCGCGTCGAGGCGGCTTGACGAGACCGGCGGCGGGACACCATATCGACAGCTGTCCGGCGAACACGGAAAGGCGTGGGCATGGCTCCGACGCGCAGGGATGTGATGAGGCTGGGCGGCCTTGCCGCCGCTGCGGCGATGCTTCCCGCCGGCGCGGCGGCGGATACGAACGGCGTCGCCGGGGCCATTGCGGCCTTCACGAAGGGCGCCAGGGCGCTGGAAGCCGGCGTGTCGCTGGACGTTCCCGAGATCGCCGACAATGGCGGCGCGGTGCCGGTGCGGGTCGCCGCGGAGGGCGCGCGGCGCATTGCGCTTTTCGCCGACGCGAACCCGAATCCCGGCGTGGCGGTGTTTTCCTTCGGGAGGCTGACGCCGCCCGAGGCCACGATCCGCATCCGGCTCGCCAGGAGTCAGAACGTGATCGCCGTGGCAGAGATGGCGGACGGCACGTTCCGCAGGGCCAGCCGGCAGGTCGCCGTGACGGTCGGCGGCTGCGGGTGAGGGGCCGGACATGGCGAAATCCACTCCCCGCGTAAAGCTTCCGAAATCGGTCGAGGCGAACACGCCCTTCACGGTCAGGACGAAAATTACCCACCCGATGCACACGGGGCTGCGCCGCGACCGCGACGGCAAGCCGATACCCCGCTGGATCGTCAACAGCTTCACGGTGCGGTTCAACGGCGAGGAGGCGCTCTCCGTCGCGCTGGAGCCGGCGGTCTCGAGCGATCCCTATATCCGGTTCGAGCTGTCCCTGCCCGAGTCGGGCCTGCTCGAATTCGAATGGCGCGACGATGACGGCTCGATCTACAGCCTCAGCAGGAAAATCGCCGTCGAGTAGGGCACGCCTCAGCGGCGGCCGGCGAAAACCGCGCCCGCAACCCTCGCCGAGGCAGCCATGGCGGCAAGCGCCAGCAGGGCCGCAAGGCTGGCGGTGGACACGCCGGAGAGGCCCGCGCCGACCGTGCAGCCGCCCGCCAGCACGCCGCCCGCTCCCATCATCACGGCGCCGGCAAGGTAGCGCCCGGTCTGCCGGGGGCTTTCGAGGCTCTCCCAGCGGAACTCGCCCGCCGCGAGCGCCGCGGCCAGGCTGCCGGCAACGACCCCCGCTGCAAGCCCGGTACCGAAGCCGGCCGGAATGGAGGTCGCCGCCACGGCCCAGAACAGGGTGTCGGCCGTCGGCCCCGTAAAGCCCATCGACTGGAGCGGAATCGGGTCGAAATCGTCGAGCAGCAGGAAGCCCGTGCCGACCCAGCCGAGCGGCACCAGCAGGCCGATTGCGCCCGCCATCGCCAGCCGGGAGGCCGGCGCGCCGGAACGCAGCGCGAAGACCGCCGCCAGCAGCGCGAGGACGAGCGGCCAGGCTTCTCCGCCGGGCAGGACCGTGAGCGCCGGCGCCTCGCCGCCATAGACGCTGGCCTCTCCGAGCACCTGGCGCAGCGGCGCCAGCACCCCCTTCATCGCTGCATGGGCGGTTATCGCAAAGACGACCAGCACGAAGAGGGCGCGCAGATTGCCGCTGCCGGTGAGCACGGTGAGGCGCGACACGCATCCTCCGGCCAGCACCATGCCGGTCCCGAACAGCGCGCCGCCCAGCAGCGCGGACAGGACCGGAACGTCCGCCGCGAGAAAGCGGTGCGCCTCGAAGGAAACCAGGTCCATCGCAACCGCCAGCCGGGTTCCGGCAATCGCCGTGGCCAGCGCCATCGCCCAGGCGCCCAGCGCGGGAAGGCAGTCGCGCCACCGGCCGACCAGGCTCCGGCGGAGGCAGAAGGCGCTGCGCTGCGCCAGCACGCCGTAGAGGCCGCCCAGCGCCAGCCCGAACAGGACGGAGGCCGCAAGCGGCGTCGTCTCCTCGAATCCCAGCGTCTCGAACATCGGCTGGACCGGCACCTCCCGCCCGGGCCGGGGCGGTCAGCGTTTCGAACGCGCCCGGCGCAAGGTCATATAGTCCGCGCGTCCGAAAACGAAAACGCCGCCGTTCATGGCCGAAAGCCGCCTGGCCGCCGGCCCGGCTAGCCGCGCCCGATTTTCGCCCTCCGCCGCTTGGCTTCGAGATCGTCGATGTCGGCATCCCTGGCGGCTTTGACGGCGCTTATCCTGTTCTTGCAAAGACGCGTCAGCGGCTCGGCGCAATTCTTTTCGATTCGGGCGATTGCGGCCGTTGCGTCCCTGGCGACTCGCGTCTTCAGGCGGGCGTAATGGCGGTCCCGCTTTTCGGCGTTCTCGAATGAGAGCGGGGCCAGGAAGACCGTTATCGAGGACGGATATTCGTGCGTTGCGCCAGTGCCCGCATCGACGGCAAGGCCGATCGCCCCCTTCACCACGATCTGGCCGATGGTCAGGTCCCGGCGGGATGCGGCAAGCACGGCGGTTTCGTCCTCGTGCAGGGCCTTGGAGCAGCGAACCGAAATGTCGTGCTTGCTGTTGCCCACATGCAGAAGGCCCGGGGAGGGCGATACGACACCGACCGTTGCGCCGTTGCGGCTCAGCACACAGTAAGCGCCCGGAGGGTCGGTGAAGACCGTAACAGGCTGTTCGGAGTTGTCGATGACGCCGGAACAGGCGGGAAGGGCGAGCAGGACGGCCCAGGGCGCAAGCCTGCGGAAACCCGGCAAAGCAATGCGAGAGGGAGGGGGCGGCCTCTTCATCGTCTGTCGTCAGCAGGCACCGGGTTCGACCGCCGGGACCCTAGCAGCGATTCGAGAGCCCCGCGCCATACTGCCTGCGCGCCGCCCGCGCCGGGGCCGAACGCGGAAAAGCCGTGGTAATGTGCCGGCAAAGCGAAGGCGGATTCGGAGGCCGCCTTTTCGCTTCGCAAGCGCGAAGGAACCGCAAGGGCATGCGCCCGGCCGCGGGCGCGTTCCGGGGAGGGAGATCGCATGTCGGAAGCCGCGCATCCCGGCTGGACCGTTTACGATCTGGACCGGCTGCTGGCCAATCTCGCCGCGATCCGCCGCCGGTGCGCGCCCGGACAGGCCTGCATCGCCGCGCTCAAGGGCAATGCCTACGGACATGGCGCCGCGCCCGTGGCGCGGGCGCTCGACCGCGAGGGGTTCGCGGCGTTCATGACCGGCTCCTTCGACGAGGCCTGCCGGCTGCGCGCGGAGGGGCTGCGCACGCCCGTCGTCATGTTCGCCGGCGCACTGCCGGAAGGCATGGCCGATCTCGTGGGCGCCGGGCTGGTGCCGACAATCGTGGACCGGGCGGGAGCCGAAGCCGCGGCGCGTGTGGCGGCGGGGAAGCCGGCCCCGGCCTATGTCAAGGTCAATGCCGGTCTGGGCCGGCTCGGCGTGCCGCTCGAGGAGGCCGAGGGCTTCCTTGCCGGTCTCGCCGCCATGCCGGGCCTTGAGGTGCAGGGGCTCTATACGCATCTGCCCTTCGGCGATGCGCGCGGGCGCGACTGGGCCAGGGAACGGTTCGCTGCCTTCGACGCGCTGCTTGCGCGCCTCGAAGCGCGCGGGCTGGCGCCGCCGGTCACCCAGGCGGGCGCCAGCGCCTCCGTCGCCGCCGGACTGCCCGACCGGTCCAATGCGGTCTGCGTCGGCCACCTGCTCTACGGCCTGTCGCCCTTCGCCGAGGCCTCGGTTGCGGACGTATCCGCGTTCAAGCCGGTCCTTGCCGAGGTCGGGAGCCGGCTCGTGCAGGTGTCTGATCACCCGCAGGGAAGCGATATCGCCATCGCCGGCGGCTATGGCATACGCCGCGGCCGGCGCACCGGCGTCGCGCCCGTCGGCGCCGCACAGGGCCTGGCCCGGCCCGCGCCGGGCAGCCGGCCGGAGGCGCTGATACGCGGCCGGCGGGCGCCGGTCCTGGCCGTGTCGCTCGAGCATCTGACCCTCGACCTCTCGGATGTCGAGGACGCCGCGGTCGGCGATGCCGTGCTGCTGCTCGGCGGAGACGGCGACGCCGCCATCGGGCTGGGCGAGTTCGCCGCCTGGTCCGGGAGGCGGGAGCTCGACACGGTGTTGGCGCTCTCGGGCCGGCTGGCCGCGCATTATCGTGGCGCGGCGGGCGGCGCTACTCGTATTTGAGCGGCTCGGCGAGCTCCGCCGGGGCGAGCGAGGCGGCATAGGCCAGGATCGCGTCGATGTCGGCGAGCGTGATCTCCAGCGGTGCGATCGGCGGCGGACGCGCCTCGTCAAAGGGCGGCGTGACGCCGGGGACCTGCGTGAAGGCCGGATGCGGGTTGAGCGTGAAAAACGCCCGGAAGCGCCGCTCCCAGTCGCCGAGCGTGCGCAGCACGGCGAAGGACGGCGTCGAACCAATGCCCCCCATGCGGTTCTTCTCCCCGACCACGTGGCAGCGCCCGCAATGGACCAGCGCCAGACGCTCGCCCGCCAGCGCATCGCCCGTCACCGCCGGACCCTTCACTTCCACCCTGGCGCCCGCCGCCGGCTCGTAGAGCTGTTTCCCGTCCGGCGCGAAGGACGCCACCGTGCGCTGGCCGATGTCGGAAGCGAGCCAGTCGAGGAAGCGTTCCGCCAGCGCCTGTTTCGCGCCCGCGCCGGGGCCGGCCAGATAGACCGTCTCCCCGCCGCGGAAGACCGGGCGGCCTCCGTCCACCGCCGGACCGATGAGCATGTCCGCCCCGACGCCGGGTTCGAGCGGGACCGGGGTCGTCCGGATGCCGGTCTTCAGCGAGAACCGTGGCAGCATGTGCTTCAAAAGCCCGCTCTCGATCAGCTCGGGGCTCGCCGCCACCGTTATGCGGCGCTCCTCAGCCTCCGCGCCGGCCACCGCCAGCATGAACATTGCGGCCAGTCCGAGTCTCCACCGGATCGACATCGCCATTCCTCCCGCGCCGAGGAAGCGGCTAGCGTAGCAGCCACGCGGACTTTGCGGGGAGTCTTCGCTAAACTTCGCTAAACTCCGCTAAACTCGCATGAAACCGGACGGCGGAGCAGGAGGAGGTTCCGATGAGTGGCGATTTCAACATGTCGATGCGCAAATTCCTGAAGCAGGTCGGCGTCACCTCCCAGCAGGCGATCGAGGAAGCGATGCGCAGCGCCGGGGAGGAGCGGACGGCGGGGAAGAGCTTTACCGCCCGCATGGTGCTGACCATCGACGAACTCGATCTTTCCCACAGCGTCGAGGGACGCATCGACGGGAAGGCCGGATGACCGCAACGCGCGAGGAGGTGCTGGCGGCGCTCAAGGGCGTTACCGATCCGATCAGCGGGCAGGACCTCGTCTCCGCCGGCCCGGTCCGGGCGCTGACGGTGGATGGCGACACGGTGCGTTTCGTGCTGGAGATCGACCCGGCCCGCGCCGAGATCATGGAGGGTGTGCGCGCGGAGGCGGAGGCAGCGGTGCGCGCGGTGCCGGGCGTCGAGCAGGTGTCCGCCGTGATGACCGCCCACCGCGAAGCGGCGCCGGGGCCGGAGCTCAATATCGGCCGCCGCTCGGAGCCCGCCGGGCCGCGCCAGATACCGGGCGTGGACCGCATCGTCGCCGTTGCGTCCGGCAAGGGCGGCGTCGGCAAGTCTACCGTGACCGCCAATCTCGCCGCGGCGCTGGCGGCCGAGGGGCGCCGCGTCGGCCTGCTCGACGCCGATGTCTACGGGCCGTCGCAGCCAAGGATGCTCGGCGTTTCCGGGCGCCCGGCCTCGCCCGACGGCAAGACCATCCTGCCGCTGCGCAACCACGGCGTCACCATGATGTCCATCGGGCTGATGACGCGCGAGGACGAGGCGGTGGTCTGGCGCGGACCGATGCTGATGGGCGCGCTGCAGCAGATGATGAACCAGGTGCAGTGGGGCGCGCTCGATGTGCTGCTGGCGGACCTGCCGCCCGGCACGGGCGACGTGCCGATGACGCTCTCGCAGAACGCCGAGGTCACCGGCGCCATCGTCGTTTCCACCCCGCAGGACGTGGCCTTGCTGGACGCGCGCAAGGGCGTCGACATGTTCCGCAAGATGTCGGTGCCGATCCTCGGCATGATCGAGAACATGAGCACCCATATCTGCTCCAATTGCGGGCATGAGGAGCATCTGTTCGGCCATGGCGGCGTGCGCGCCGAGGCGGAGAAGCTCGGCATCCCGCTGCTCGCCGAGATTCCGCTGGCGCTCGGCATCCGGCTGGCGTCCGACGGCGGCGCGCCCATCGTGGTGTCGAAGCCCGCCTCTCCCGAAGCAGCGGCCTTCCGCCAGGTCGCACAGCACCTGATCGAGACCGGGGCCGGATGAGCGAGCCGGTCTTCCCGCCGCTGTTCACGGGCCATGCGGTCGAGGGCCGCATCGACCCCTTCGCCAAGGCCTGCGCCTCGGCGGCGCTGGGCTGCGACGGCGGGTCGATCTTCCACAATATCGGCGCCGACTGGCTGAAGGCCGCCATCGTGTTCGCGCCGGAAGTGCCGCTGGAGGACGCGATGGCGATGCTGCCGGCCTGCGGGGTCGGGTTCCAGAATGCGCTCGGCGCACTGGCGCCGCCCGAGGTCGCCGTGCATCTCACCTGGGAGGGCGGCATCCTCGTGAACGGCGCCTCCTGCGGGCGGCTGCGCGCCGACGCTTCCGACTGCGGGCCCGACGAGGTGCCCGACTGGCTGGTTGTGGGCCTCGAAGTGCCGCTCATCGCCGAGGACGCGGACGCGCCCGGCGCCGCGCCGGACCGGACCTCGCTCTATGAGGAGGGCTGCGTGGAGGTTGCGCCCGATGCGCTGCTGGAGAGCTGGTCGCGCCACACGCTGGTCTGGATCAACCGCTGGTCCGACGACGGTGCGGCGCCGCTGCACGGGGAGTGGCGCGGGCTTGCCCACGGCATCGGCGAGGAAGCCGCCGTCGGCGGGCGGACAGGGCTCTTCGTCGGCATAGACGAGCGCTTCGGCATGCTGCTGCGCGAGGGCGGGACGACGAGCCTGCTGCCGCTCTCCGGCCTGCTGGAGCGGGGAGAAGAGACGTGAATCTCGCGCGCGCCATCCATTTCGACGAAAGCGACCTGCGCATCTTCCACAGCCCGGCGCGCACGGGCGAGTGGTGCGTTCCGGGCGGATTCGAGTTCTCCAACTGGTCCGAGGCGGACCTTGTCGGCAAGGCGCGGCAGGCCTTCGCCAATGGCTGGCTCGGCGTCGAGACCTTCGGGCGCGTCACCTTCGTCGCCGTCACCGCGGTCCGGGAGGAGGAATTCGAGGCGCTGGCGGCGCGGCTCGCCGGGCATTTCGTCCAGATTTACGGCGCGCCCTCGGTCGAGGCGGCGCTGCCCGTCGCCAGGGAGGAACTGGAGCACATGGCCGAGCTCTGCGAGGACCACGACCCCAACACCCTGCTGACGGTCGCGCGCGAACTCACCGAAGCCGGCGTCCGCGAAAGCTTCCGCTCGATCAAGCCCCAGGACGCCGGCCTCGAACAATTCGCCATCCACGGTGATTTGGAAGGGTGACAGGAGAGAGAACTGATGTTGTTACAAGACTTGGTCGATACCATAGAGCGACTGAAGGCACGATTGGCAAATCACAGTACCGAACTTCGGGCCAATGAAACTCGCACCCGAATGGCGCTAATCGATCCAATGTTGGCGGTACTCGGCTGGGACCCGGCTGATCCTTCTCTTGTCATGCCGGAATACGCCCCGGAGTTGGGAAAGCACCGTGCCGATTACGCTCTGATTCGTCACGACGGAAAGCCAGCCGCCATTCTGGAGGCAAAGAAATTGGGCGAATCATTGGAACAATATCGCAGACAAATGCTTAGTTACGCTGTCGAGGATGGCATAGCTTATGCTGGAATTACAGATGGAAATCTCTGGCAATTATATTCAGTATTCGAACAAAAACCGATAGAGGAACGACGTATTTTGAATATATCCATCTCCAACGATCCGACTCACGAAATTGCACTTAGTATGCTTGCTTTATGGCGACCAAATATAGGATCTGGATATCCCGCAAAGGCAAATAGCCCTATCGCACCTTATGAATTTCAAGATCAAAATCAATCTTTTAAGGAGAATACGAAGAATTTACAGCAGAAACAAGATTCTCTTGTTGAGTCATCATCTAGAAATTGGATTCCAATTGCCGAATACGTTGTGACAACAGGTGTAAAGCCCGAAGCGGTGAGAATGGCAAACGGCACAGAATATCCTGCAAAACACTGGTATCAGGTAGTTTCTGCTATTGTGAAGTGGTTGTGGTTGAATAATTATCTTTCAGAAGAAAATACACCTGTTCTCTTCAGCAAAAATCGATATGTCGTAAATTACAGCCCTAAACACCCTACTGGGAAAAGATTTTCTGTCGTAGGAGGTGTAGAAGAAACACCTCTATATATTGGAACTAACCGTAATGTCCATTCCTCGATTGGAGCGGTTAAGAAACTGTTGGATCATTGCAGTCAAAACCATAACGATTTTTCTATTTCTGTGAAACAATAAAGGTGTTGACCACTCATATGGAAGAAACTTTTGTAATTGAAGGGCGTATCAATGCCTTTCGTATTGGTAAAAATGCTTGCGGGACCTCGTGCGCACGGGACCAAATGCTGTAATCATCCATCCCTTGTCCCCAACCACCGTGCCAGCGCCTTCGCAGGGTCAGCGATTTCCTCGATTGAGGTGTACCAGTGGTCTTCCCAGCCGTCGGTGGGGAGGCCGGCGAAGACCATGAGGTTGAGGGGGTATTGCTCGCTGTCGGTGCAGCGGCGGAAATCGTCGCGGAAGAGGAACACCGGCTTGTCCCAGGCGAACGCCATGCCGAGCTCCACCATCACGCCCTCGTCCGGCGGGCAACCGTTCACGACGGCGAACAACCCGTCCGCCTCGCGCACGTCGCGCATGTCCGCCTGCGCGATGCGCCAGGCCCAGCCGGCTTCCGCGCGGTCGATCTGGTTGTTGCGCGAGAAGGGCTCCCAAACCTCCGCGCCGGCCGCCTCCAGCGCCGCTTCCAGCGCCCGGAGCGGCCCCTCCTTCTGCTGCGCCGAGAAGCCGTAGGGGTTCGCCAGGTAAAGCGTCTTGCGCCGGCTCATCTCCGCTTCCTTTCCCCGGGGTCCTGGCTGCCGGCTGGCTCAGCCGTCGTTCAGATGGCAGGCCGAGAGCCGTCCGGGCGCGATTTCCTTCAGCGCCGGCGCCTCTTCCCGGCAGCGCTTCGACGCGTGCGGGCAGCGCGGATGGAAGTGGCAGCCCGTCGGCGGGTCGAGCGGCGAGGGGATCTCGCCCTTGACCGGCTCGTAGATGCGCCGGCGCGCGTCGAGCGTCGGCGCGCCCGCCAGCAGCGCCTGCGTATAGGGATGGTTCGGCCCGTCGAACAGCGGTCCTGTCGGGGCCGACTCGACCACGCGGCCGAGATACATGATGACCACCCGGTCGGAGATATGTTCGACGACGCTGAGATCGTGGCTGATGAACAGGTAGGTAAGGTCGAGGTCGCGGCGCAGGTCCATGAACAGGTTGAGCACCTGCGCCTGGATCGAGACGTCGAGCGCCGCCACGGCCTCGTCGCAGACCAGAAATTCCGGGTTGACCGCGAGCGCGCGGGCAATGCCGATGCGCTGGCGCTGGCCGCCCGAAAACTGGTGTGGATAGCGCCGCTTGAAGGCCGGATCGAGCCCGACGCGGCGCATGGTGGCATCGATATAATCGGCCCGTTCGCTCTTTGCGACGATGCCGTGGAGCAGCGGTGCCTCGCCGACGATGTCCTCGACCCGCATGCGCGGATTGAGCGATGCGAACGGGTCCTGGAAGATCATCTGCACCTGGAGCGCGGCCTGGCGCGCATCGCGCCCCTGCAGAGTCTTCAGGTCCCGGCCCCGGTAGAACACCACGCCCTCGGTCGGCTCCATGATGCCGGCGACGATCCGCCCGAAGGTGGACTTGCCGCAGCCGGATTCGCCGACCAGGCCGACCACCTCGCCGCGCTCGACCGAGATCGTCACGCCGTCGAGCGCATGCACCACTTCCTCGCGCACATCGGCGCCGAGCCGGCCGGCGAGCCGGGCCGCGAGGTCCGGCGTCTTCACGAACCGCTTGCTGACCTCCCGCGCCTCGATCACGGCGCGGCCTCCAATTGCGGATGGTGGCAGCGAAGCTCCCGGCCGGCCAGCGGGTGCGAGGTCTCCGGCTCCACGGCGCAGGCGCCGTCCGCCACCGGGCAGCGCTCGCGAAAGGCGCAGCCGGGCGCCAGGTTCAGCAGCGAGGGCGTCATGCCGGGAATCTGGAACAGCCTGCCGCCGCGCGTGTTGCGGCTCGGCACGGAGCCGATCAGCCCGCGCGTGTATGGATGCGCCGGCCGGTCGATGATGTCGCCGGTTTCGCCCTGCTCGACGATACGCCCGGCATACATGACGCAGATGCGGTCCGCGATGCCGGCAACGACGGCGAGGTCGTGCGTGATCCAGATCATCGCCGCGCCGGCCTCGCGGCAGAGCTTCTGCGCCTCGTAGAGGATCTGCCCCTGGATGGTGACGTCCAGCGCCGTGGTCGGCTCGTCGGCGATGATGAGGTCCGGTCTGTTGAGAAGCGCGATGGCGATGGCAACCCGCTGGCGCATGCCGCCGGAGAACTGGTGCGGATAGGCCCGGAGGCGCTCGTCCGGCGAAGGGATGCCGACCTGGCCGAGCGCGTCGCGCGCCATGCCGCGGGCCTCCTCCTTCGAGACCGCATTGTGCGCCTGCACCGCCTCGACCATCTGCGTCTCGATGCGCAACACCGGGTTCAGGGTCATCATCGGGTCCTGGAAGATCATCGCGATCCGGTTGCCGCGAAGATTGCGCATCCGCTCCCCGTCCAGCCCGACAAGGTCCTCGCCATTGTGGAGGATGCGGCCCTCGACCACCCGGCCCGGCGGGTCCACCAGGCGCATGATCGAGAAGCCGGTGACCGACTTGCCGGAGCCGGACTCGCCGACCAGCCCCATGATCTCGCCGCGCCCGACCTCGAAGCTCACCCCATCCACGGCCTTGACGATGCCCGCCTTGGTGAAGAAATGCGTCTTCAGGCCCTCGACGGCCAAGGTGGCGTTCGCTGCCGCCATGAGGCTATTTCTGCAACCGCGGGTTCAGAACGTCGCGCAGCTGGTCGCCCACCAGGTTGATCGAGACGATGGTGACGAGCAGCGCCACGCCCGGATAGACGCTGATCCAGTATTTCATGCTGAGCATGTATTCGAAGCCGTTGGCGATCAGCAGGCCGAGGGAGGGCTCGGTGATCGGCAGGCCGATGCCGAGGAAGCTCAGCGTTGCCTCCAGCGCGATGGCGTGCGCGGTCTGGACCGTCACCACCACGATCAGCGGCGGCAGGCAGTTCGGCAGCAGGTGGCGGAACAGGATGCGCCGGTGGCCGAGCGCGAGGCAACTGGCAGCGTCGATATATTCCTTCGAGCGTTCCACCAGCGCGCTTGCGCGAACCGTGCGCGCGTAATAGGCCCACTGCACGGTCACGAGCGCAATCAGGATCTTGTCCACGCCCTTGCCCAGCACCGCCAGCAGCACCAGCGCCACCAGGATCGAGGGGAAGCTCAGCTGGATGTCGACGATGCGCATGATGAGGGTGTCGACGCGCCCGCCGAAATAGGCGGCCGTCAGGCCGACGGCGCAACCGATGGCCATGGCGATGACGCCGCTCATCACGCCGACGCCGAGGCTGATGCGCAGCCCGTAGCAGATCGCGCTGACGAGGTCGCGCCCGGCACCGTCCGTGCCGAGCCAGAAGACGCGCCCGTCGAAGGCCTCGGTGCCGGGCGGCATGTGCGAGTCGAGCACGCTCACCTGCGCCAGATCGTATGGGTCGGTCGGCGCGATCCAGGGCGCGAAGAGCGCGATGAAGGCGATGACCGCGAAGACCGCGAGCGCCACCGTAGCGATGCGGCTCTCGAAAAAGTCCGAGGCGAAACGCCGGAACGGGGTTTCGACGGCCACAGCCTGCGCCTGCCTGTCGGTGTGGACGGTCATGCGCGGGCGTCCTGGAGACGGACCCGCGGGTCGAGGACCGAATAGACGATGTCCACCAGCAGGTTGATGATGACGAACATCAGCACCACAATCATGAGGTAGGCGACCACCACCGGCCGGTCGAGTTCGTGCAGCGAGTCGATGATGAGCTTGCCCATGCCGGGCCAGGCGAACACCGTCTCGGTCACCACCGAAAAGGCCACCAGCCCGCCGAATTCGAGGCCGAGTACGGTTACTACCGGGATCATGATGTTCTTGAGCAGGTGGACGAGCACGACACGGCTCTCGCTCAGCCCCTTGGCGCGCGCGAACTTGATGTAGTCCTGGTGGATGACCTCGCGCGTGCCGGCGCGTGCGAGCCTTATGACGAGCGAGAGCTTGAACAGCGACAGGTTGATCGCCGGCAGCAGCAGGTGCTGCAGGCCGTCCCAGGTGAGGAAGCTGACCTGTATGCCGAGGAACGGCACCGTGTCGCCCCGCCCCGTGGACGGCAGCCAGCCCAGCATCACCGCGAACAGCATGATCATCATGATGCCGACCCAGAAGCTGGGCAGGCTGAAGCCGAGGATGGAGCCAGCCATGATCGCCTTGGACGACTTGGCCTCGGGTCTCAGCCCCGCAATGACGCCGAGCGGGATGCCGAGCACGATGGCGATCAAGAGCGCCGCGATCGCAAGCTCGAAGGTCGCCGGCATGCGCTGCACGATCAGCTGCAGCGCCGGCTCGCCGAAAATGAATGACTTGCCGAGGTCGCCCTGGAGCGCGTTGACGACGAAATAGCCGTATTGCTCGTGCACCGGCCGGTCGAGGCCGAGGTCGCGCATCACCCGCTCGATCTCGGCCTGGTCGGCTTCCGGGTTGATGAGCATGTCGACCGGGTCGCCGACGATGTTGACGCCGACGAAGACGAGCAGCGACATCACCGCAACGACGACCGAACTCTGCATCAGCCGCCGGATAATGAAGACGGTCATGGAGCCTCGGCGCTTCCGCAGGGGGCGCGGACGGCGGCAGCGCCGCCGCCCGCGCGGTTCCCGCTACTTGTCGGAGGTCACGCCCATGGCGATGGTGCGCTCATCCGCCCGCGCCTTATAGGACAGCCCTTTCTTCCCGGCCCAGGTGTTGACCTGGTAGTGCGTCGGGATGATGCCCTGGTTGCGCCCGATGGCGAGCTCGGTGGCCCCCTGCAGCAGCTTGAGACGCGCATCGTCGTCCACCGTCGCGAGTGCGTCCTCGATCAGCTTGTCCACCTCGGCGTCGGAGTGACGGCCCCGGTTGGACGCGCCGAAGCCCCGGTCCTTGTCATAGGTGTGGAGCAGGGAGCGGAGCGGCGAGGACGACTCGCCCGTGCCCGAGCCCCAGCCGACGAGGATGAAGCTGAACTCCGGCGAGCCGTCTGGCCCGCCGCGGCTGGCGCGCCGGAAATAGACCGCCTTGGGCATGGTCTCGACCGCCGTCCTGATGCCGACGCGGGTCAGCATCTGGGCCACCGCCTCGCAGATCTTGGCGTCGTTGATATAGCGGTCGTTGGGGCCGTGAATGGTGAGCTCGAAGCCGTCCGGGTAGCCGGCCTCGGCGAGCAGCGCCTTGGCGCCCTCGGGGTCGTAGGGCTCCGGCTGCAGGTTGGGCGTGACGCCGAAGAAGCCCTCCGGCAGCAACTGCCCCGCCTTGATGGCGACGCCCTCCATCACCCGGTCCACGATCGCGTCGCGGTCAAGCGCCTTGGAGATCGCCTTGCGCACGCGTACGTCCAGAAGCGGGTTCTTGATCTCGCCGCCTCCGTTCGCCTTCACGAACGGGGAATTCTCCCGGTACTGGTCCATATGCAGGTAGATCACCCGGCTGGAAACGCCCTGGCTTAACTGCACGTTCTCGTCGCCCTTCAGGCGCGGAATGTCGATGGGCGGCACATTGTCGATGAAGTCCACATCGCCCGCGAGCAGCGCGGCGACGCGGGCCGGGCCCGACTTGATCGGCTTGAAGACGATCCGTTCCCATTCCGGCTTGGCGTCGAAATAGTCCTCGTTGCGCTCGATCACCAGACGGTCGCCGGGCACCCACTCGACGAAACGGTACGGGCCGGTCCCTATGGCCGCCTTGCCCGAGTTGAAGTCGGCCGTGCTGACATCGGCGCCCACGCCGGCGGAGATGATCGGCACCTGCGCCATGTCGACCGGCATCAGCGGATAGGGCCGCTCGGTGGTCAGATGAATGGTGAAATCGTCGACCTTCTTGAAGGTCTTGCCCTTGAGGTAGGTGCCGAAGCTGGACGGCGACTTCGGCACGTTGGGCGCGCGTTCGAAGGTGAACAGCACGTCGTCGGCGTTGAAGTCCGAACCGTCGTGGAACTTCACGCCCTCGCGCAGCTTGAACTCCCAGGTCGTGTCGTCGATCGGCTTCCACGACACCGCAAGGCCCGGCAGCAGCCGGAGCTTGTCGTCCTGCTCCACGAGACGGCTGAAATAGTGCGCCGCCATGGAGTTGTTCGGGCCGAGATTGTGGTAGTGCGGGTCGATGGACGACGGCTCGGCCTTGAGGCCGACGGTCAGCATCCCGTCCTGCCCCCAGGCGGGAACTGCGGTCAGGCCGGCGAGCGCGCAGCCGATCAGAAGTTTCCGGAACTGCATGGGTGCTTCCTTCTCCTGCAATGAATTGCCGGGCGGCCTAGGTCGCGCCTTCGGCAGAACTGCACGATAGGACGTCGAACGGCTTGCCGCAATCGCGGCCGGCGGCCCGTCACCAGTCGGGCGGGGTCCATTCGGCGTCCTCGTCCAGCGGATAGGACGGCCGCGGCAGCTTTTGCCAGCGGAAACGGTCCAGTACCGGGGAGGTCAGGCCGGCCGTGTCGACCTCGAACACCTGCGAGGGCTTGAACCAGGGCATGAAGCCCGCACGGAAATGGCCGCGCGACTTGACGCAGACGACACGCGCCTCGGCGATGTCGAGGCCGAAGCTCTCGAAGAACATCGGGTCCGCGGTCTGGTGGCGCGCGCCGATGACGATGACGGTGACGCCCTCCGGTCCGCCGATCTGCAAGGCGGCGGACGGCCCGAGCTCCACCAGCCGGCCGCGCTGGATGCCGAGCCGGCCGACGAAGCGCCCGTCCGTCAGCTTCAGCACCCGCGCGGGCGCGCGGAAGCCCTTGGAGAACTCCGTGTCGCCCTCGCGGTTGAACACGGCCTCGAATTCCACACCCTCGCCGAGATCGTGGGCCTCCAACGCCAGCGCGGGGTCGAAGAAGGAGCCGTAATAGACGCGCTTCGCGCCCGCCTCGACCAGCGCCCTGAGCAGCCATGTGGTGCGCCCCTCGCCGCCGCCGCCCGGATTATCGCCGGAATCGGAGAAGATGACGGCGGGGCGGGTGGGGTCGGCGGCGGTTTCGAACGCGAGCGCCGCCGCTGCCTCGACGGACATGAGTTCGCGCCGGAAGCGCCCGCGCATCGACCAGCCGTATTCCGCGATCTCGCGGGCAAGCGCGCGCGCCGCCGCCTCGTCCTCGCGCGCCGTCACCACGACGGCGATGCCGTTCTTCGGCGTGTCCGAGAAGACGAAGCCGCCGAGGATCGTGACATTGACGATTTCACCGCCCGACTCGCGTATCCGCCGCTGGCCGTGTTGGATCATGTCCGCATAAGGCCCCTCGGCGGTCAGCAGGGTCACGCTCGGCGGCGTCAGCGGCAGGCGGATGAAGGCCGATTTCGGCCGCATCCCCGCCAGCATCATGCGCATGGCGAAGGCCGCTTCCTCGCCGCGCTGGCGCATGTCCACATGCGGGTTGGTGGTGTAGCCGATCAGCATGTCGGCGGCCTCGACCAGCCGCTCGGAGAGGTTGGCGTGCAGGTCGTGCGTCACGATCACGGGGGTGTCCGGGCCGGCCAGCGCGCGCAGCCGGGCCACGATCTCGCCGTCGGGGTCGAGCGTCTCCGTGGAAGTCATGGCGCCGTGGTTGGCGATGAAGACGCCGTCCACCGGCCCCGCCTTCGCCAGCATCGCCTCGATGCGCTCCAGGCAGCCGGCGATGAAGGGCCACTCCGCCGGCCCCCAGGGAGGGTTGTTGGCGAAGACGAGCGGCGCGGGCTCCCACGGGCCGGTCGCGTCCATCGCCTGCACGAAGGCCGCCATCTCGCGCGGCATGGCGGAGACCGGAGCGCGCGCGTCCGCCAGCAGCGCCTCGCCTTCTCGGTAATAGTGCCGGCGGAAGTCGGCCTCCGTCGTCGGCGGGGCAAAGGCGTTGCTTTCCAGCATGATGCCGAGCAGTGCGATGCGGGGCGGGTTCATCGGGTTATGGCCTCCGGTCCGGGGTCTCGTCCGGTCAACACGACCTGCCTTCCATCCGCGCGCCCCGTCCCGGCGAGGCGCCGCAGGTCGTGCCCGACAGCCAGCATTGCCGGCACGACGAACAGGATGAGCAGGGTCGCGGTGGCCAGGCCGGCCACGATGGTGAGCGCCACGGGGATCAGGAACTGCGCCTGCAGGCTGGTCTCGAAACAGAGCGGCAGCAGGCCGCTGATGGTGGTGAGCGAGGTCAGGATCACCGCGCGCAGGCGGTCGCAGCACCCGTCTTCTATGGCCTGCAGCGGCGGCTTGCCTTCCTGCTCGTGGTCGGTGATCGCCACGATGAGCACGATCGAATCGTTGATGACGATGCCGGAGAGCCCGATCATGCCGATGATCGACAGGACGGTGAGGTCGAAGCCGGTGAAGAAATGGCCGAGCGAGACGCCGATGAAGCCGAGCGGCACCACCGCCAGCACCGCCAGCGGGCGGCTGTAGCTGCCGAAGATCCAGGCGAGCACCAGGAACATGCCGGCCAGACCGATTGCCGCGCCGACGCCCATGTCGGCGAAGGTCTCGGCCTGCTCTTCCGCCTTGCCCGCGAAACGCCATTCGAGGCCCGCATCCCCGGCGATCTCCGCCAGGCCGTCCCGCCGGAGCGCGGCGAGCACCACATTATTGGTGGTGACGGTCTCGTCCACCTCCGCCGTCACCGAGACCTCGCGCCGGCCGCGCTCGCGGCGGATGACGTCGTAGCCGCTGGAGGGCGTCACGGTCACCACGGCGCTCAGCGGCACCTCGGTCCCGTTCGGGCCGAACAGGTAGAGCGCGCCGAGCCCGCCCGGGTTCTCCTTCTGCCGGACCCTGACCTCGACCTCTTCGTCGTCCCTGGCGAAGCGCAGCGCGATGTCGCCCTCGAGCGCGCTGCGAAGCTGGCTGCCCGCCCGCGCGATGTCGAAGCCCATCGCCCGGCCCGCCGGCGTCACCCGAAGCTGCATTTCCCGGTTGCCGTAGGCGAGGTTGTCGCCGATGGCGCTCACGCCCGGATATGAAGCGAGAAGGGCCTTCACGCGCCCGGCCGCCGCCTTGAGGTCGTCGAGGCTGTCGCCGGACAGGCGCACATCGATTTCGCGCCCGGGCGGTCCGCCGGTCGCGGCGCGGATGGTCAGCGCATCGGCCCCGACGATCGGCCCGTTGCGATCCCGCCATGCCTGCACGAAGGCTTCGGTGCGCACGTCGCGCTTGTCGGAATCGACGAGTTGGACGACCACCGCGCCCACCGCGTCGTCGCGCTGGCGGGGGCCGAAATTGCCCTGGCTGCGCTCAATGCCCTGGACGACCAGTGAAGTATGCACGAGGCCAGGGTCTCCGAAGTCCCCGGCGGTGGCGCGGGCGCCCCGCTCGATCTGAAGGAGCCGCTCGAGGGTCTCCTCGCCGGTCGTTCCCGGAACCATGCGGAGGTTCGCGAAGATGTTGTTCGGCTCGACCGAGGGGAAAAAGGTGAAGCCGATGCGCCCGCTGGCCGCAATGCCGAGACTGACGAGGAAGAAGCCGACCGCCAGCGCCAGCACCAGGTAGCGGTGGACGAGCGCGCGCCCGACCGTGCGCCGGAACGGACCCTCGCGGAACCGGCGGAAGCCTTCGTCGAACCCCCGGCGGAAGCGCGAGGCCCGGCCCTCCGCAGCGGCCGCGGTCGCGGCGAGCGAATGGCGCAGATGGCCGGGCAGCACCAGGAAGCACTCCACCAGGCTCGCCACCAGCGCCAGCACGACGATGATCGGGATTTCCCGGATGATCTGCCCGATAATGCCGCCGATCAGGATCAGCGGCAGGAAGGCGGCGATGGTGGTCAGGCTCGAGGAGAACACCGGGCCCGCCATGCGCCGCGCGCCTTCCATGGCCGCCTGAAGCGGGTCGTCGCCCCGGCGCGCGCGGGTCTCGGCGTGCTCGGCCACCACGATGGCGTCGTCCACGACGAGGCCGATGGCGAGAATGGTCCCGAACAGGATCACCATGTTGATCGCGTGCCCGAACGCCCAGGCAAGCGCCATCGCGGCGAGCAGGGCGGCGGGGATGCCGGCAGCCACCCACAGCGCCGTGCGCGCATTCAGGAACACGAACAGCACGACCAGCACGATGACCAGCCCGCCGATGCCGTTGCGGACCAGCAGGTCGATGCGCTGGTCGATCAGGTCCGCCGCCGCGTCGTAGCGGTGGACCGCGATGCCGGGAGGCAGGGTGGGCACGAAACCGTCCAGGAACCGGTCGGCGGCCTCGGCGGTTTCGAGCGCGTCGGCCGTCGTCGCCCGCTTGACGATGAGTTCGACAGCCGGGCGGCCGTCGAACCAGACCCGCGGCTGGTCCTCGTTCCAGGCCTCGCTCACCTCCGCGACCTCGCCCACCGTCAGCCTGCGCCCGTCCGGGAACGCCCGGACCTCGACCGCGGCGACCTCCTCGGCCGTGCGCGCAAGCCCGAGCGAGCGCACCCGCGAGACCGAGCGCCCGCCCGTGTCGCCGCCCGGTATGTCGCGCGAGGCGCCCGCAATCCGGCCCGATATTTCCGATATCGGCAGGTCGAGGGCCAGCAGGTCCTGCTGGTCCGCCTCGACCAGGATCCATTCATCGCGCGCGCCGACCATCTCCACTTCATCGACCCCGGCGCGGATCAGCCCGTCGCGCATCCGGGTCGCCCATGCCTTGAGCGTGCGCTCCGGCAGGTCTCCGGCCAGCACGATGCGCAGCAGGTTCTCGTAGCGCACCACGCGCCGTATCCAGGGCGTCTCGCTGTCCTCGGGCAGGGTCGCGACCCGGGACACGGCCGCCTCCACATCCGCCAGCGCCGCCTGCATGTCGGTCCCGGCCTCGAAATCGACCCTTACGGTGGCGTAGCCCTCCTGGGAGTTGGAAATCACCGCCTTCACCCGGTCGAGGAAGCGGACCTCGGGCTCGACGGCCTGGACGATGGCGTTGTCCACATCCTCCGCGCCGGCGCCGGGCCATGTCACGGAGACGAGGACCGTGTCGATGCCGAAATCCGGGAAGAACTGCTTGTTCATCCGCCCGAGCGCCAGCAGCCCGACCACCAGCATGGCCGCCATCACCAGGTTCGCCGCCGTCGGGTGGCGCGCGAAAAGCGCGATCAAGGGACGGTGACCCTGACGCCGGGGGCGATCTCCGGGAAGCGCGTCAGCACGATGCGCTGGCCGTCCTCGAGCGGCCCCTGCACCAGCAGGCTTTCGCCCTCCCGGGCGCGGACCCTGACCTCGACGGCCTCCAGCCTGTCGTCCGTGCCGATGCGATAGACCCTCCCGCCGTCGAACACCGCGGAGGCGGGCAGGCGCACCGCGTCCTGCATTTCCGGGCCTTCGAGAAACACCTCGACGAAGGCGCCGGCGCGCAGCCGCGTGTCCTCCGGCAGGGCGTCGAGGCTGGCGAAGGCGGCGATGCCGCCGCTGGCGGCGTCGATCTCGCCTTCGAGGCGCGCGATCCGGGCGGGGAAGCTGCGGGCCGCGGCGCCGGTCCGCCAGACCGCCTCCAGCCGGCGGCCGACCACGCCGTCCCCGGCATCCAGCTCGCCGAACACGTCGTTCGGGATCGTCACGCCGATTTCGAGCCGCGAGACATCGACGAGGCGGGCCACGCGCTCGGCCGTCCCGACCTGCTTGCCGACCTCGACGCCGATATCGACCAGCCAGCCGGAAAAGGGTGCCGTCAGCCGCGTTTCGGCCAGGTCGCGCTCCGCGCGGGCGAGCGCCGCCTCGGCGCGCCGGATCGCCGCCTGCTGGCGCTCGACGCGGGCGGCGAAGCGCGCGACGGCGTTCCGCCGCTGGCTGGAGGTCTGCTGCTGGCGGCTGAGCGCAAGCTCGGCGTCATCCAGGCTCTTCTGCGAAATGGCGCCGCGCTCGCGCAGTTGCCGCCGGCGGTCGGCCTCGCGCCGGAGCAGGGCGAGCTGGCGCGCGTCCTCGTCCAGCTGGTCGCGCGCGCCGGCCAGGTCGGCCTCGACCTCGCTGAGGCTCGCGCGGGCTTCGACGAGTTCAGCGGTCCTGAGTTCGAGCGCCGTCTCGAAATCGAAGCGGTCGATGGCGATCAGCAGGTCGCCCTCGGCGACGTAGCCGCCTTCGCGGAAGTCCGGCCCGACCGCCGCCACGCGGCCGGCCACGAGCGGGCGCAGGTCCACCGAGCGTCCGGCGACCGTCTGGCCGAAGAGCGGAATGCGCGGCCGGGTCGTCTCCAGCGCCACGGTGGCGGCCTCGACCGCCCAGACGCGCTCGCCCGGCGCTTCCGGCAGGATGGCGGTGCGCGTCGCCATCATCGCCAGGAACGCCGCGATCCCCGCGCCCAGCACCAGCAGGGGCAGCAGCGCCCGCCGCAAACGCCGGGGCTTCCGGCGCGGCTGACGGCCGGTCCCTTCGGTCAGCGTCCCGGGCTCGGCGGGGACGATCTCTGCATCGCGCGGATTCACGGCGACTCCAGAATACTCCTGCCCCACGCTTCCGTCCCGTGTTTATTTTCCGGTCCCGTGCCCGGACGCCCGCGAGCCTGCCGCCGCCGGGTAACCGGCGTTTGTCGGCCGGGCGCGGTTTCGTAACGAATCGTAACCGCCGGCAGGGCTTGACATGGCCTGTATGTTCCCCATATAACCCTCTCTACTGAGAAAACAAGCCGAGGGAGCCATGACCTGAACGACCCGCGGCGGCTTGCGCCGCGCTTGCGAATTCCCGAATCCGAAGGGGATTATCCGCTTGACTAAATGACGGCGAGTCCCCATATTCTGACTCAAGCAGTCGGAACGGAGGCCGTCATGGCTGGCAAGCACTACCGCGAAGGCGTGACCATCATGGAGTTGGGAGAGATGTTCCCGACCGAGGAAAGCGCCCGCGAATGGTTTGAGGCGAAGGTCTGGCCGAACGGTCGCCATTGCCCGCGCTGCGGCCATACCGAGACGATTGAATGCACCGGCAACCCGCCGATGCCCTACTACTGCCCCGGCTGCAAGCGGCATTTCAGCGTCCGCATCGGCACCGTCATGGAGCGGTCCAAGCTCTCGTTCCGCAAGTGGGTTTGGGCGATCTACCTGCACCTGACTTCGCTCAAGGGCGTCTCCAGCGTGAAGCTGGGCCGGGACATAGGCGTCCGGCAGGCAACCGCATGGTTCATGCTCCAGCGCATCCGCGAAGCCTTCAAGCGCGACGACGAGCCGCCCATGGACGGGCCGGTAGAGGTGGACGAGGTCTATCTGGGCGGGCTGCGCAAGAACATGCACAAGGCGAAGCGGGAGAGCCTTGAGGGTCGCGGCGCTGTCGGCAAGGACATTGTCGTTGGCGTGAAGGACCGGGGCACGAAGCAGGTTCGCGCCCGCCATGTCCAGCACGCGGACGCGCCGTCGCTGGCAGGCTTCGCCGCTCACAACGCCCGCATCGGCACGACGGTCTATTCGGACGAGGCGACGGTCTATCGGGCGCTGCAAGTGTGGTTTCAGCATGAAGCGGTCAATCACTCCGCTGGCGAGTATGTCCGCCAGCAGGCGCATACCAACGGGATCGAGAGCTTCTGGGCCATGTTGAAGCGGGCGCACAAGGGCGTCTATCACAAGTTCTCGCCGAAGCACCTTCACCGCTACATCGCGGAGTTCGCCGGGCGGCACAACATCCGCGAAGCCGGGACGCTGGCACAAATGGCGGGACTGGCGGCCGGCATGGTCGGGAAGCGCCTGACCTACGCCCGGCTGATTGCCGAGAACGGGCTGGCGAGCGGGGCGCGGCCATACTAGTCACGCCTCTATCAGCCACGGGAACAGGGCGGCGCGCTTCTGCATACGCTCTTTCAGGAATTGCTCTTGCGAGCGCGTTCCCTTCGACGAATTGCAGGCGCCGCACAGCAGCCAAAGGTTCTCAAGGTGGTCGGTCCCGCCATGCGCTTGCGGGACGATATGGTCCACCGTCAGATTGCGCTTGCGGAAATGCTCCCCGCAACCGCCGCAAAAGCCTTCCTGCTGGCCGTAGAGCAAGTCCAGGTGCGTCCGGTAGTGGGGAAGGTCTCCCAGGTCCGTGCGGCCCGGCTGGTCCGTCCTGTGGACAACATCGCCGGTCTTGTAGAGCGGGATTTCGTCGAGGATGCCTTGCAGGCGCGTCGTGACGAGCTCGGCCGCCTTCGCGGAAATGTCGATGCCGATCCACTGGCGCTGTAGCCGCTCCGCCGCCACGGCGGCCGTCGCGCAACCGCAAAATGGGTCCAGCACGACATCGCCCTCGTTACTCGACGCCTTGATGATGCGGTCCAGAAGGGCAAGCGGCTTCTGCGTCGGATAGCCGACATATTGCGCCTTTTGGCGGGGCGCTATGGCGAGTCCATTTCCTTTCTCTTGCGGCCACCATGTTTCAGGGACTTTGCCGTCCGTCAGCCCATATTCGCCCTCGATAAATCCAGAACCGCGCAAACCGTCTTTGAAATTCGCCTTGGTCTTGCCATGGTGCTGAATACGCACGGCGTCGGCATTGAAGGTCCATGTCTCGCCGACTGAATACCAGTGGATTGTATCGTGCTTTCGGTTGAACTGGCGCATATGCGGTGAGCCGGGGCCAGTATAGCACCAGATAATCTCGTTCCGGTGATTAAGGCGTCCGAAAATCGCGTCCATGAGCATCTTGAGATAATGCGACGCGAACGGGTCACAATGCAGATAGATGCTGCCGGTCGGCTTCAGGACACGCCGCATTTCGACGAGGCGTTGCGCCATCATGCCGAGATAGGCCGCCATGCCGCGCCCGTGCGCCAGCCGGGCCGCGTCGATTATGGCGAAAGTCGTCGGGTCACGCTCTTGCAGCAGTGCCAGATAGACGCGGTCCGCGTCGTCGAAGGTCCATGAGTCCTTGAAGGCAGCCCCGGCCGCCTCCGAGCCTATGGGTGCGCTATAGGTGCGGTTGGAGTTGAAGGGCGGGTCGAGATAGATGAGATCGACCGTGGCGCTGTTCATGCCTCTCAGGACATGGAGATTGTCGCGCGTCCAGATGGTGCGGTTGCGCCAGTTGGCTTCCTGCGTCGCCGCTGCGTCGCCTGCCTTCTACCCTATCAGATTTCCTCGCCATGCTTGATCTCCCGCTGTGAAGAGCACAGGCTAGGAGACGGGCTGATATTTAGTCAAACGGATAATCCCCCATTACTGCAACCATTCAGGACCCGCACGAGTTCGCGGAGTTCGGATCGGGCGGGAACGCGATCCAGCTCCCGACCGGCGGGCGGCGGGCCAGCGTTTCGACGCTGCGGATAGCCGAGGGCCAGACTCTTCTTCTGACAGGATTTTCGGACCGGTCCACCAGGGAGACAGAGTCCGGGACGTTCCTGTCCTTTCTGCCGCTGCCGGAGGGTGTCCGCAAATCCGGCGGCGACCGGACAGAGCTGGTGATGCTGGTCACGGCCGATATCGGTGAGCCGCTCGGGATTTCGGAGTGGGGTTCCGGGGCGTGAGCGTTCTCTGGATCGGCGGGTTCCGCTTTGCGGCCGGTCTCGAATGGGACCGGGGGCTGGTGCGCGGGGGCGCGGCGCGTCGGGTCGCGCGACAGCGCAAGCGTCCACTTTCGGTGAACGTCTCGGGGCAGACCGGCTTTGGCGAAGACATCGACGGCGCCGATGGAACGAAGCCGCTCGCCGGCGCGCTCGCGATGTTGTTGCGAGGCCGCGAGGACGCGACGAACTGGATCGCGTTCGTCGAGGAGGACGGCGATGAGGGCGCCGAGCGGCGGCTCGGGGTCGTCCGGTGCTACGGCGGGCTGCTGCTTTCGGACGGGGTGTTTGGCGATCTGTCGGAGGCTCTGGAGGCACTTGGCGACGCGGCGGTCGAAGACGAGGTGCTGGTCGTGGCGACGGGCGGCCTGGCCGGTCGGTTCAAGGACGAGCTGAGGGCCAAGGTCGACGCGATCATTGAAGACGCCGGCATCGTGAAGGCTGCCGATGGGGTGGATGCCCTGAAGGCAATTCCCAAGAGCGGCTGGACGAGGAAGCGCATGGCGTGGGCGGCTGCCCTGGTTGCGGTCGTCGGGGCCGGCTGGTGGGGATGGAACAACCAGGACCGCCTGCTTCTCTGGGCGGGTCTGGCGGAGGAAGAGAAGGAACCCCCGAAGGTGCGGGTGGCGGTCGATACGCACCGGTTCCTGACCCATTGCCGCGACGAGCTCGCGCGCCGCGAACTGTGGCTTGCCGGCTTCGACCGGGTGTCTGTGCGTTGCCATTCGGCCTTCGACCGGACGAAGACGGACGCTCCGAAGAAGCTGAAGAAGCGGCCGGTACTCGAGGTGCGCTGGAAGCTGCGGGACCCTCTCCCGGCCCGTGTCTACGGCCGCCTCGCGGAGCAGTTGCTGGAGACTTGGTATTGGGCCGGCGTGAAGGATAAGGGGCAGGTGGTTGCCGTGGAACCGCTGCCCCAGGTGATGGCGCTTGCCGGGAAAGGGAAGCGGCCGAAGACGAAGCTGTTCCGGGCCCGGGTGGACGGGACGTTTTCGCTCCGGGGATTCACGGTCGAATACCACTGGAAGAAGAAGCGCGAAGTGATTCTGAAGACGACCCGCACGCTCGCGGACGCCGTGTCGATGCTCGTGACCATAGACGGGCTCGAAGTGGTCTCTGCGGTGCATGAGAACGGCGAATGGGTGTTCGAGGGCCGCCGGGTGAAGCCCCGCAACATGTTCGAAGACGAGTTCATGAAGTTGACGGTTCCGGTCGCTTCGCGGGCGGGCGAAAGGGAGACGGCAGGATGAGGCGTCGGGCTGTTCTCGCGGTTGCGGCCGCGCTGTTCGCGTTTGCGTCATCTGAGGGATGGGCGCAGAGCGGCGATCCGGACCGGATCGATCGACAGGAAGCGCTCGGGCATGCGTCGGCGATCGAGAACGCCTGGCGGAGCGTCGAGGCGCGGATCGGGGTGACGGACGCCGGCGATCTCTGGGAAGACGAGTGGGACGGTCTCTCGGCTCCGCCGGTGGGCGACTGGTGGCTGCAGAGCTGGACGGATCGGGGCCTCACGGCGCGCTACTGTGACGAAGTTCTTGCTGTCTATGCGGACCGCGACGAGCTGAAGGGCGTCGGCCGGGACCAACGCGCGGTGCAGGTTGCACCCTATACATATGGTGGTGAGCGGACCGGGCTGCAGCTCATCACGCGCGGCGGTCGAGTCTATGCCGGGTCGCGGGGCCGGGAGGACGGCAGCCTGCCGGGATGCATGCCGGTCCCATCGACCACGGGCGACCGGGTGGCGCTGGTCGCGGGCGTGGACGATCCGAAGCTGACGCCGGTTGGGGTTCGGTGGGAGAACCAGGACCGGACGCAGACCTGTCCTGCGCCGGATACGGGTACCTTCATTGAGCGCCGACGGATTCCGATCCAGACAACTGCGGTGACGAACTGCCCGGGTTCGGACCCGAATTGCAACGACCTGATCGAGCTTGCCGGGTCGCCGCCGGCCTGGCCGGCGGACTGTGCAGACCGGGTAGGGGATCCGGAGGCAAGGCAATGCACGGACTGGGTCCGGTGGGAGAGCAACTGCCAGATCGTCTATGCGCAGGCTGTGCCGCCCACGCCGATCAATCCGCCGACGATCACCTGGGAAGACGGGCCGGTGCATACCTGGACACGGTCATGCTCCTGCTCCTGCGCACCGGGCCAGATAGCGAGCGGAAGCTGCACCCAGCACTGGGCGCAGAACACGGAAATCCGGGTGTTCGTATTGCGGCCGGGCCAACCGGAAATCCGGACGCGCTATCCGGCAGCGGGGAGGACGCCGTCGAATCTTGACGGTCAGCACCGGCTGGTGAACACGGTTTCGAGCTGCAGCTGCTGGACGCCGCCGCCGCCCAGTTGTCCGCCGGGCCAGGTAGGGACGCCTCCCAACTGCACGACGCCACCGCAGAACCCACCTCAGAACCCACCTCAGAACCCACCTCAGAACCCGCCTCAGAACCCGCCCCAGAACCCGCCCCAGAATCCGCCCCAGAATCCACCTCAGAATCCGCCGCAGAACCCGCCGCAACGACCCACGGAACCGCTCGACCCCGTGAGACCTGAGGACGACGGGCCAAGCGACGACGGCGGCGGCATGGGCCCCGACGGCCAGGCTGGCACGGGGGATTCCGAGGGCGATGACTCTAGCGATACCAACGGCGGCAATCAGGGCAACAATGGCGACGACAGCAACGCGAACGGCGGCGACGGCGGCAAGCCGATCATACTCGATCTCGACGGCGACGGCGTGGAGCTGGTACCGCTCGAAAACTCGACGGCGTTTTTCGACATCAATGGCGACGGCTACCGGACGCGCATGGCCTGGGCGGCCCCGGATGACGGGTTCCTCGTCTATGACAAGAACGAGGACGGCGTGATCTCGGAGCCCGACGAGATCTCGTTCCTGACCTATGTCGAGAATGCCGAGACGGACCTGGAGGGTCTCAGGCATTTCGACACGAACCGCGACGGGCAGCTCGACCGTAACGATGCCGAGTGGGGCATGTTTGGCGTCTGGCGGGATCTCGACCAGGACGGCGAGACCGACCCGGACGAACTGCAAGGTCTGGATGCGGCCGGAATCACCTCGATCGGGCTGACGAGCGATACCGTGAAGCGCCGGGTGGCCGGCAGCACGGTCTACGGCGAGGGCGTCTATGCCGGTCCGCAGGGCCTGAGGGTGTTCTGGGACGTGGCCTTGCGGGCCGGGCCGCGGGCGGAGTGACGGCGGTGCCGGCCGTCCTGACGAGAGAGCCTGACACTCCGGGCCGTGCCGGAGCGGTGACGATCCGGTTCTCGGAGACGGGAGCGGACATCGCCGCCCGGGTCGCGCTGGCGCGGCGGGCCTGGGAGGAGATGGACGACAGGGAGCTCACGTTCGACGGCGAGCTGGTCAGGCAGACGATCGAACGGAAGATGGCGCAGCCGGAGAAGCACTGCCTGCTGCAGGCGGACTGTGGCGGCAGGGTGGTCGGGGCGCTGATGGGCGTCGTCGAGCGGCACTACCATTCGCCCGCGGTCGGGGCCTCGATCTTCAGCTGGTATGTCCTGCCGGAATACCGGGGTTCGCTTGCGGCGATCAGGCTGCTTCACGGCTTCCGGCGCTGGGCGAAGAGGCGCGGCGCGGTGCGCCTCTATGTGGGCGTCACCTCCGGCATCGGCATTGCGCGCACGGACCGGTTCCTGAAGCGCCTCGGCTTCAGGGTACGCGGCGGCAACTACGTGTGCGCGCTGTGAGAGGTGGCCCGGTCATGGCACGCAGAGATGGGCGGTGGACGGCGGGAACCTGCGGCGCGCCGATGTCCTTGTTCACCGGCGTCCAGTTTCTCACTCTTGCGGTGACGGTTTGGGCGCTGTCCGGGGCGGGTACGGGTGCCGGGTGGTGGGCGCTGTCGGTGGCCTGCTACTTCCTCTATGGCTGCATCGGCCTGTCGATCGGCTTCCACCGCTATTTCGCACATCGCAGCTTCACGGCGCCGCGTTGGGCCGTGGCGGGCTTCCATGTTCTGGGCGTCATGGGGTGCTTCGGGTCGGCGGCCGGCTGGTCGGCGCTGCACCGGCGCCACCACGCGCATTCGGACCGTGAAGGCGATCCACATGCGGCGGGCAGGCTCGGCTGGCGCGCGCTGCTGATCGGCAACTATGAAGGCAGGGTGCCCGGACCGGCGGTCCGGCATGGCATGCGCGGCGACCGGTTCGGGCTGTGGGTTCACCGGCACTACCTGCCTCTGGCTCTGGCCTGGCCGGCGGTCCTTGCGGTGCTGGACTGGCGGCTTGCGGTCTTTGCCTGGGCCGTTCCGGTTGCAGGGACGCTTTGGGCGGGCGGGATCGTGATCGCGGTCTGCCACCGCTGGGGGACGCGGCCCCACGGGACCGGGGACGAGAGCCGCAACAACCTGGCGGTGGCGCTTCTCACCTGGGGAGAGGGCTGGCACAACAACCACCACGCCGCCCCCGGCCTTGCGGTCTTCCATCCGGTTCTCGACCCGGCGGGGCTTCTGCTCCGGCTGGCGGGGCTGGCGAAATCCGATCGGGAAAAGGGACGCGGCGAACGGCTTCAGGGTCCGTTGGAACCTGGAGCGATCGAGCGATGACCCATGAGGACCAAACGATGAAGGAATGCATGATGACCCTCAAGCCTGTCCTGGCGGCGGTTCTGGCCGGCCTGCTGGTGGCGTCCTGCACGGCGCACGGGCAGCAGCAGGTGCCTCCTCCCGCTGCCCTGCCGGAGATATCCGAACGCCCCTATTGGAGGGTGTTCCGAAGCCACAGCTCGCACAATGCGCGGTTTTTCAGGAACCTGACTTCCGACCGCGTCTTCGTGCACGAATACAACCCCTTTCCTGGAACGCTGCTTGCGCAACTGGTGCGGCCCGACGGCACGGCATCGATGTGCTACCTGGTCAGAAAGACGGGCAACTATCGATCGCAACAGGACAGGCTGACGTTCGAGACGCACTCGACCGGCGCGGCCAAGACGTGGGAGATAAACGGGAAGACGTACCGGTCTCTCATATTCTACCAGCCGCGCACGGGGGTGGTACGTGATGAAGGCCTGCTGAAGCACAAAAACCCTCACAAGAGGAAATGGCGAATAAACCGCACGGGCTGGATCCAGGACAGCTGGCCGCGGGTCATGGCGGATGGCTGTCCGGAGATCGAGCTGCCGGCGGGCATGGCGATCAACGAGAAGCAGACGTCGAGCAGGTTCGAGGAGCTGCGCCGGCAGGACCCGGACGCGCCGATCCGGAACTTCCCGGGCTCGCAGCACACCGGCCCGGGCCGGACCGGGCTCGCGGCTTCGGGCGGCAAGCCGACGACCAGCAAGGAAGAGATCGAAGCCTGGATGAAGGCCCAGGAGGGCAATGTCCTGCTGTCCTCGCTCGGGAACGGTTACGTGTTCACCGAGGGTTGGTCCGAGAACACCGAGATCTGGCAGATCGGGTATGACGGCAAGGTTTACGCCTTCGGAACGGTAACCAGGAAGACGGACTCCTCCGGCCAGGAATGGCGGATTTCCGAGATTCCCGGGGTCGGCACCATCTATTACCCGATCGGCTATCCGGTTCCCTTGCTTTCGACTGGACATCGTTACCCTGCCTGGCAGTTGACGGACGAACTGATCGGCGGGGGAGAGCCGGTGGCGCTGCCCTGGATGGGCGAGCGGTATGCGGACTACCGGTTCCTCTTTCATGACAAGACGCTGACGATTATCGCGCCGGGCGAGCAGTATTTCACCGGGCGCTGGCGCTGGACGAAGGGCCGGCTCCAGGTGACGGTCGACGGCGAGGAAGAGCACGCGCAGAGCATCGCCTGGCCCGACCTCGCGCGCGAACTGGGTGTCACGCCGCGGATGTGGACGCTGCTGACACCGAACACGCGGTGAGGCGGCGCCGATGACGTTCTCGCGTTTCATGGTGCGCCTTGCCGGAGCGGCCCTGGGAGCGTCCCTGGCCGCGGCGCCGCATGCGACGTGGGGCCAGGCTGCGGGCGCCGGCGATGGGACGGACGTCACTCAGAGGGTTGAAGGAACGGCGGGCCGGGTTGTGCCGCTTGTCCTTGAGCCGCCTCCGAAGCGGGGACCACCGGAAGCCAGCGAGGCCGATCAACCTAATCCGGCAGCGGTGCAACGGGCCGCGCCGTCCGCTGCCGGCGAGCCGGGGCGGCAGGCGGACGGGACGGATCCGGCCGCTGCGGGTCTGCCGGGGCGGCAGGTCCCTCCTCCCACTGCCGCCCCGGCTTCTTCTCCTTCCGGGCCGAGAGTTCTCACGGAGCGGGAGCGCGAGGTTGCGGAGGTATTCGGCTGCCCGCGCGGGAAGGTCGCCCGGATGCTGGAGACGGCGGTTGAGGAGGCGGAGATCAGCGCATCGCTGGGGCTGGAGCTGGAGATCATCCAGTTCTGCCGGGACCGGTGGCAGGTGGTGGACGAGGTGCTGAAGGCGGAGTTCGACCTCGCCAAGGTGCTGCGCGAGGACCACGTGGCCAGGGAGAAGGCGGCGATCGCGCTCGAGGAACGCCGGCAGACGGCGCGGGCTCGGATCGAGGGCGCGCGCCTGGGCGCGGCGGCTGCTGCGAAGGAAGTCGAGCAGCGCAAGCTTCTGGCGATGGTGGCAACCGCACCGGTGGAGGCGCCCGCGCCGGCGGAAGAAGTCGAGCCGGAAGCCGAGCCGGAACCTGTCGTGGTCCTGGAGGCGCCCGAGCCGGAGACGCACGAGGTTTACGGCTGGTTCAGCATCATCGGCCGCGCGGGCGTTTTGCAGGCCGGGGTGACGGACGGGGACGGCAAGTGGTGGGTCCGGGAGGGAGATGAGCTTCCGGACGGGGCGCTGGTTACGGAGATATCGGCGAAGCCGCTGCGCGTGAGGTTCGAGGACGGCCCGGCGTCGGGCTTGCCCTACCGGAGGCTCAGGTAATGGACGGGCTTACCCGGTTCCTGGTGCTGCTCGGACTGAAGGAGCGCCCGCCCTGGGTGGACGATCGCGGGATCATCCACTGGGGCCGGATGGATGCGGATTTCCGGTCGAAGTGCGTCGTGTGGGCGGACGGCCGGACGATGATCGCGGAGGGCTATACGGCGGACGGCCATATGCGGGACGTGCTGCGCGACCTGCGCGACACGGGGTTCGTTCCGGGGGGTCTGCGCGAGAAGAAGGGATCGCTCGAAGACATTGCGGCGGCCCGGCGGGGGGAAGAGCGCTCGCAGGCGTCGCGGATGGCCGACCCGGGCCTGGTCCAGAAGCTCTACGACATTCTGAACGAGGCGGTGGAGGCCGAGGCGGACGATGTGTTCTTCGAGAACGGGGAGTCGGACTGCCGGGTCCTGGTGCAGGTGAACAACCGGAAACTTCCGCTGGGGACGCCGCTCACCAAGGCGGAAGGCGAGTGGATGATCCACCACCTGTTCTATTGCAAGGCGGAGGGCAGCCGCCTCGTTTCGTTCGTGAAGAACGAACGCCAGGGCTGGGGGATCGGCAGGGACGAGCTGCGCATGCCGGAGAAGATCGCGGCGCTGCGCTGCGAGAGCGGCCCGAATATCGCCGGCGACCATCTGGTGGTGCGGATATTCCCGAAGAACCGGATCACGGAGGACATGACGCTGGAGAAGCTCGGCTTCGGCGGGGAGATCGTCGAGATCTTCCGGGAAATCAGGATGTCGAAATATGGCGGCGTCATCATCGCGGGGCCGACCGGCGAGGGAAAATCGACGACGAACACCGTCAACATGATGACGCAGATGAAGGAGCACAACTACACGCTGAACATGGTGACGGCGGACGATCCGGTGGAGAACCGGATTCCGAAGGCGATACAGATCCAGGTGCCGAGCGGGGGCGTGGGCGATGACCGCGAGGCGATCTTCGGTGATGTGCTGATGCATTTCGTGCGGATTCATCCGCAAGTGGGCGGCATCGGAGAGATCAGGGACCTGATGACGGCGAAGCAGGTTCTGCAGTTCGTCGACAGCGGCCACCAGATCTACACGACGGTGCATGCCCACAATGCGAACGGCATACCGTTCCGGCTCCGGGACATGGGGGTGGAGGTCGCGCAGCTGGTGAAGCCGGGGAATATCCGGCTGTTCATGAACCAGAGGCTCATGTCGATCGTCTGTCCGGAGTGCTGCCTGGAGAGGCCCGCGGATGGCAGGAGGCTGCCGGCGGAGCTGGAAGCGATGCTCGACGATGAGGTGCGGTACCGCAATCCGGAAGGGTGCGAGACCTGTCTCAGGGAGCGCCATACCGAGCTCGCGAGGACGGCGTGGGCGGGTTACTCGAACCGGCTGGCGTTCGCCGAATGGATCGTTCCGGACGACGGGTATCTGAAGTTCGTGAGGGAGGGGGACGCTCTCGGGGCCTGGAATTACTGGCTGAGCGAGATGGGCGGCGTGACGCTGGGCACGAAGATATGGCGGGCGGTCGGCGACGGCCTGGTCGATCCGTTCGATGCTCTCGGGAAGAGCGCGCAGATCGCTGAGGCCAGGGAGGTGTTCGGCGGGGCGCGGCCGGCGTTGTCGGTGATCCAGGACAGTGCGGAGCTGGTGTCGTGAGCCTGCTGGATGCGATCGGGCGCCCGGGCACGGCGCGGTCGAGGGGCGAGAGGCTCCTCGAGCGGGCGGTTGTGGGGCTCGTGGGGTTGCGGGCCGGCAGCACGAGGCGGCGGGTCGTGGTGTGGAACACGATGAGGCGAACGCTGGAGTCCGGGTTCAGCATGCGCGAGGCGATCGAGACGGCGATCGCGGCGGCCCCGAAGGACAAGGCGCGGCTGTTCATGCTGCGGCGCTGGCAGTTCGCCTATGCGGACGGCAACAGGGCGTTTGCCGAGGAGGTGTCGCGCTGGGTGCCGGCGTCGGAAGCGATGATTCTGGGCGCCCTGGCCGAGGGCAACGCGCCCGGGGTGGTCGGTGCGGCGGCCAGGGTTGCGGAGGTCACGCGGACCATGACGCGGGCGCTGTGGGGCGCTCTGGCGTTGCCGGGTGCTGTGGTGCTGATGGCGCTGGCGGGGCTGTGGTGGGCCGGGGGCGAGCTGCTGCCGAAGTTCCTGGCGATGAGCGAGCCGGAGAAATGGTCGAACGGCGCCCAGCTCGGTTACTGGCTGGCGACCACGGTGCGCGCGTATGAGTTCATGATCGGGGCGGGGTTCCTGGGTCTGGTGATCGGGGGCTGGCTGGCGGTGCTGCGCTGGACCGGCGCCGGCCGGCGGTTTCTTGACGACTACGTTCCGTTCTCGCTCTACCGGGTCGTGAGCGGCGCGGCCTTCATGATGATGGTGGTCGAGCTGATGAAGCTCGGCGTCGAGTTGAACGATGCGACCTGGGAGCGGCTGTGCGAGCGGGCGTCGCCCTATGTGCGTTCGCGGATGGAGGCGATCCAGGAGCGGATGGTCCGCGGCGGCATGGGCATTGGCCGGGCGCTGCAGGCGGCCGGGACGGGCTTTCCGGATTACGAGCTGGTGGCGGTGGGCGCTGCGTTCGACGGCAGGGCGGGCTGGCACGAGGAGATGTCGGCGTTCCTGGAACGCTGGGTCCGGGATTCCGAGGAAATGGTGAAGTTCGCAACGGCGGGTTTGAGCATTCTTCTGCTCACCTTCTCCGTGATGCTGGCGACGCTCGTGCTGTCGCCGATGTTCCAGTCAACGATCCATCTGAAGACGATCGGGGAGTAGAGGGTAATGGCTTCGATTGTTGGATATGTGCTGGCGGCTGCCATGGGGCTGCTGTTGGTCGCGGACATGCTGGGCGCCTTCGAGGAGGGCGTGGCCGACACCAAGGAAGGCCAGATGGACACGCTGATCGTGCGGCTGCGTGCCAATGTGCAGGTGGTCTATGCGAACCAGGCCGACCTCGGGGATGACACCAATCTCGTACCGACGCTGATAAAGCACGACAAGGTGCCGTCGAGCGCGTTGAACGCGGACGGCGACGGGATCGTGAGCCCGTATGGCGGCGAGATCACGATTCTGGGCGACAACGAGCGCATGGCGCTGACGATCGCGGACATGGACGACGACCAGTGCGCCCGCGCCGCGGTCAAGCTGGTCGGCGGGCGCGGCGTCGTGAACATCGAGGTCGACGACGAGGCGCCGGACGAAGTCAACGAGGACGAAGAGGCGGAGTTGACGGTCTCCGGGGTGTCGACGGCCTGCGCGGAGGGCGACGGCGCGAACTTTCTCACCTTCACGTTCAGATAGGCGGGCGATGAGCAGCTCGATCGGCTTGGTGGCGGTTTCCGGGAGAGGGTTGTGGGTCCTGTCGTTGCGGCAATCGTGATCGGGGCGCTGGCGGCCTACGCGATGGCGATCTGGGGCGAGGACCACCAGTCGCTGGTTGCGGCGGAGATGGACCGCGAGCGGGGCCGTGTCTGGGGCATGACCTGCACAGCCATGCACCGGGCGGTTCAGGCCGGCATGGTGACGGCGCCCGGAGCCGTGCCTCCGGGGCCGATCACGGCGCCGGCGAGGGTGACGGTCGCTCAGTTGAAGCAGCCGCCGCTTCCTGTTCCTCCGGCGCCGCCGTTCACGCCATTCCTGCCCGCAGGTCTCCGTGAGGCGGACCAGGCCGGGCTGGTGGAGGCGCGTTACGGGGCGGTGATGGCAGACGGGATTCCGCTCGCGGTCTGCAGCCTCACGGGAAGCGGAGTCGAGGCGCGGTTTCCGGATTTGCGGAAGGGCGCGGTGATGGGAGGGCTCGACAATATCGGGTTCGTCGGTGGGGACGCGACCCCGATGCATGGCCGGCTCGCGGATGTCGTGGCGGTGCTGGGCGGCTTGCCGGAAGGGTCGATGTTCGCGACCGCGGACTTCGGCATCGGCCATGCGGTGGAGCGGGTCTATCGGCGCCCGGTGGGTGGGCGTCCGGAGCTGTCGTCCATGGAGCAGGAGATACGGTTCGAGGCGGGGACGAACATCCTGCGGGCCGGGACTGTGGCCGGCGAGAGCGCGAGCGCGGATCGCGGGAGCGTTGCTGTTGCAGGGACCGTGGATGCAGCGGGAGACGTGCTGATAAGGCCGGCCGGGAGCCTTGCGATCCAGGCGGCGACGACGGTGGAGGCGGACCGCAACTTCGCATTCGGCGGCGGGTCGCAGACGTCCTGGCGGATTCCGGGCGAGTTTGCGGTCGGCAGATCGCTGAGGTCGCGTGGCGAGGTCGGCGCGCAAACGGTGGCGCTCACGGCGGACATGGAGATCGGCGGGGAGCTGTCGGCAATCGCCACGGTGCGTGCGGCGAGCGGAACCGTGGACGCCGGCGCGGAGGCCATCGCCGCCGGCGCGCAGGTGGGGAGCCTTGTCGTGAACAGCTGCAGCGGCTGTCAGCCGCCCAATCTGGGGCCCTGAGCGATGGGTTGGGTCGTCGGGCTCGTTCTGTCGGTGCCGGTTCTGATGCTGGTCGGGGCGGAGGTGCTGGAGTGGGTGGACGAGCGCCTTCAGGCCTCGATCGAGGTGAGCTCCGCGCGGAAGCTGGTGGTGCTGGCGGGCCAGGTCGAGAAATACGTTCATGCCAACTACGGGGACCTCGTCGAGCCCGGCAATCCCGCGTCGAGAGAGGTCACGATGACGGAGCTCGAGGGGCAGGACCTGCTGCCGGACGGCTTCGGTGCGGGCGACCCGATGAAGCGTGGGCACAAGGTCTGGGTGCTGCGGAGCGGAGACCGGCTGAGCGTGGTGAGCATGCAGGTGGTGCCGGACTTCGACGAGTGGTGGCCGGGCTCGGGTCTGTTCGAGGCGCGGGGCACACAGGCGCTGGGGGTGGTGGACGAGAACGGCGTTCTCCGGGGGCCGACGATCAATGAGGACGTGACGGCGTTCCAGGCCGACGCCGGCGGCGATCCGAAGGAGAACGCGCTGGCGGTGTTCCAGCAGTTCGACAGGTCGAGCGTCTGCGGCGACTGGCTGTTCAGGCGCGAGCGTCCGGGCTGCCCGAACGCGGCGCGGATGGAGACGGACCTCGACCTGAACGGGAACGACATCCAGGGCGTCGGCAGGCTTGAGGCGGAGAACCTGGAGGTCTCTGCCGATGTGGATGTCGGCGGGGATTTCAGGATCGACGGGGAGCTGGCGGTCGGACGCGCGGTCCGGGTCGAGGGCGCGTTCGTGGCGCCCGGGAACGTGACCTTTACGGGCGATGCCGAGTTCTCGGGCGAGGTCGTGGCGAACGAGGTGGACGTGACGACGCGGCTGGACGCGCAGAGCGCGAATGTCCGCCAGGGCGTGACGGCAACGAATGTCACGGCGACGGGGAACGTGGACGCGAATGCCGTGATCGCGGGCCGGATCGAGTCGGCCACGGGCTTCATCGGCACGCTGACCGTGGGGAACTGCGTCGGATGCTGATGCGGGTGAAGGCGGCTTTCGTTGCGCTGGCGCTGGTCCCGGCTGCGGGGCCGATCGCCGTGGGCGCGGAGGAAACGCCGGCGGCGGCGTCGGAATGGGTTGCTGCCTATGCGGAAGCGCGCCTGGTGCTGCAGGAGCTGAAGGCTGACGTGGAAGCGCTCCGGAGGCTGCGGGCGGCGCAGAAGGAGCTGGTTGTTAGCGACGGTTACAGAGCGCGCCTATTCGCTGACATTTTTCGGCCGGTTGCGGTTTTTCAGTTGATCTGTTGGTCATCGGTTTCGATTGGTTCGCCGGCTCGGTCGCGGATGAGCATGTCGTTCCAGTCCCGGTTGTCGAGTGCGGGTCGCAGCCGGACGATTCTGGTGTCGTTGCGGGCGAGGCGCCTTGCGGCGTGATCGCCGTTTGTGGTGGCGTCGTATGCACAGAAGATGAGGCGCGGGTTCCATGCCTCGATCCATTTGGGGACTTTGGTGGCGACGGCGCCGGTGGAGACGGTGGCGCATTCGGTGCGTTTTACCGGGCCGAGGTGGAGGGAGAGGATGGAGAGTGCGTCGAGGGCGTTGCCGGCCAGGATGACGGCGTGTGGCCATTCGGTCTCCCAGGACATCCAGAAGCCGCCGCCCGCGGTCGTTTTGCGGTCAGCGGTGACGGTTTCGATGCCGGTAGCCTCGCCGGCGGCGTTTCGGCGGACGAACACGGGGTTGCCGTGAGGGTCGGCATGGACCAGGCCGAGGTCGCGGCACAGGGTGACGAGCGCGTCCGCGAGGCCGCGCCGCTCGACGAGGTATCGCCGGAGGTTGGGCCAGCGGGGGTCCTTGGCCGGCGCCTGCCGGCGGCCGCCTGGGGGCATTGAGAGGTCGGACAGTTCGGCGAGGAAGTCGATGGCGTCCGGCGGGGTGCATCCGAGCGCATGGACCGCCAGTTCGATAGCCCCGGCTCCCTCCTCTGCGCGCAGATGGTCGTAGAACATGAAGCGGTTGATGGAGAGGACCGATCCTGGCCGTCTCCAGCGCACGGCATTGTCGGGATCGCTGCGGTAGCCGAGGGCTCGGGCGACGGGTTCGAGGGGATAGCCCCGCAGGCTCTCGGCCCGCACCCGCCGCTCGCGGGGGCGGGAGGGATGCATGGCTATGGCGACGGGACCGGGTTCGCCTTTCCAGTGCTTTGCCCGGCTTTCGGTCCGCGCCGGCGGCGGCGTTCGGCGCTGCGCTGCTTCTGACGTTCCTCGGCTTCCTTGCGGCGCCAGGAGTCGCCGTCGATGGCGACGATCTCGGCGTTGTGGACGAGCCGGTCGACGAGGGCGACCAGGCAGGCGGCGTTTGGGAAGGCCTCGCTCCACTCGGCGAAGGGGCGGTTCGTGGTGATTATGGTTGAGTTCTGCTGGCTGCGGCTTGAGACGATGTTGAACAGCAGGTCGGCGTGGCGGTTGGAGTAGGAGAGATATCCGACTTCGTCGATGACCAGCAGGTGCTGTCGGGCGTAGAAGCGCAGCCTGCGCTGGAGCAGGGTGTCGGAGTCGATGGCGGCGAGTTCGCCGAGCAGGCTGGCGGCGGTTGCGAAGCGCACGATGTGGCCTTCGAGGACGGCGCGGTGGGCGATATTGGCGGCGATGGTGGACTTTCCGACGCCGTTGGGTCCGACCAGTACGAGGTTTGCGGCCTCCTTGAGGAAGTCGAGGGTCATGAGGTCCTCGACGGCCATGCGGTCGCAGCGCCTTGGCCAGTCCCAGTCGAAGTCTGCGAGCGGCTTGAACTGTCCGAGGCGGGCGTCGGCGAGGCGGCGTTTGAGGCTTCGGGCGCGCTTCTCATCTTCTTCCCACGCGATCAGGGAGGCGAGCCAGTCGCGCTCCGCGACTTCGCCCCAATGGGCGAGGAGGCCGTGCAGGCCCAGCGCGCGGGCGCGGTTCATGAGGGTGTCGGTCATTCTTCGCTGTCCTTTTCATGGTAGCCGGCCAGCCCGTCGTATCCGCCGAGATCGTGATCGCGCACGGCGATGTCGCGCACGCGCGGGTCCCTGGGCAGGTCGATGGGGATCGGCGGCGGCCTGTCCTGCAGTTCGCGCCGCCGTGTGAGGCTGAGGCGCACGGCATTGGGATGGGGGACGCCGCGTTCGAGGGCCTCGTCGATGGCGGCTTCGAGCTCGGCGGCGCCGTATTGGTCGAGCAGGCGCAGCAGGGCGGCGACGGTGGCGCCGATATAAGCGCCGCGGGGGGCGGCCTCGGCGATCAGGCGCTCGCTGTTGGGCGCGGCCTGGAGCAGCCGGCTCTGCCCGCGCAGGCTGCGGGCGTGACGCTTGCGCCTGACCAGCTCCTCAATGTGTTCGGGGTTCTCGATGCGGGCCGCCTTGTCGAAGCTGCGCGGATGGCGGGCGATGACCTCCATGCCGTCGAGGATGCGCACCTCTTCCAGCGTCGCGGCCACGGTGAGGGTGCGCCGGACATGGGTATGCGGGACGCTGTAGTCATTGAGGTCGAACCTGGCATAGGGGGTCTTGGCGATCCTGACCTCGACCCTCTCGTCGACGGGGGGACGGTCGTCGGGCAGCGCCATCAGGGAGCCGCGCTCGCGCTCGAAGGCCTCGCTCACGGTGAGGGAGCGGTCGTCCGGCCAGGGGCGGTCGGCGGCGACGCCCTCGCACCACTCCCGGGCCTGGGCGTTGAGATCGTCGAGGTCACGCCAGGCGCGGGCGGCGAAGAAGCTGTCGCGCACATAGCGTATGGCCCGCTCGACGCGGCCCTTCTCGTTGCCTCGGGCGACCGCGACCGGCTTCGGCAGGAAGCGGTAGGCGCCTGCGAAGTCGAGAAGCCGGGGATTGAAGCGGATGGCGTCGCCGCGCCGCTCCAGCACGACGCTCTTCAGATTGTCGTACCAGAGCTCGCGGGGCACGCCCTGCCAAGCCTCGAAGGCCTCGACATGGCCGCGCAGGAAGTTGTCCATCCCGGCGTTGAGGTAGAAGCGCAGGAAGAGGCGGCGCGAGTGGCCGAGCACCATCACGAAGGCCATCAGCGGGCGCTCCGCACGCCCGATCCTCACCTTGCCGAAGTGGGCCCAGTCGACCTGGGCCTGCTCGCCGGGCAGGGCCTTGAGGCGCAGATAGGCCTCGGCCACCGGCCGCGGACGCTCGGGCGCGATCATGCGCCGGAAGTGGCTCTCGCACCCCCGGTAACCGCGCTCGACCGCCATCCGGTAGAGCCGGCTGGAGGGCAACTTCGGCCAGACCGCCAGGGTCTGGCGGACGAAGGGCAGGAACGGATCGATCATCGAAGATCTGCGCCGCTTCTCAGGCGTGGGCGCCCCGGCGGCCGCCACCGCGCGCTCGACCGTGCCGTGGTGGACGCCGAGCTGGCGCGCGATCGTGCCGATCCGCCACTTCTCGGCAAAATACAGCCGCAGGATCTCGGCCCGGGTCTGCTGGTCGATCGCCATCTCACTCCCTTCGCGCCGGGCGCAGGCCCGGATAGACCGCCCGGGCGCAGAACCGCCCGCAGTGATCGCAGCGGAACACTCCGGCGGGACGGTCGGGTCCGAAGGGCCTCCTTCCCGAGCGCCCCGCCGGCATGCCCGCCACAACAGGACGGCGCGGTGAACGGGTCAAAGGGTGATGCGTCACTTTCTGCGCACGGCGCCCCTCCTCAGGCGCACGGACGCGACGGCGCTCGCGGTAGCGCCGCTGGCGTTCGGCATGCTTGTGACGGCCCCGCCGGCTGTTCTGGTAGCGACGCCCGGCAAGGCGCAGCGAGCGCCGCCGCGCCCGGCCGCTGCACGGACGCGAGCAGTAGATGTTGCCGTGGTCGCACCGCCGGCACAGCACAACCTGGCGATGGCACGAAGCGCAGGTGAACAGGCGGGCGGCGTTCCTCATCGCAAAGACCGATGAGAACGGGGTGGACCCACGCCCGAACGCCTACGATACCGCGCATACGGGCCGTGCCTTGCATGGCTCGGGGGGTGCGGCGCCGGTCGTTGCCACCTAGCAAACGGGGCCGGCGCCGCATCGTTCTCAGCAGCCCCAGTCTACCCCCTCGCGCAGCCCGGCGACCCCCGCCGACAGCGCCAGGACACCCTCCCCTCGGCAGGCGAAAATATCAACGCGACGGGGGCCGGCGACTCCAGTCGGGCTACGCCCTCCTTCCGTCCCAGGCCCCCGTCACAAACACCGCCGCACCACAATCACTGCGATCATCACGCCCCGCAAAAACGCGCAACGCCAGCAAATAAGCGCCTTTTACGACCGTCACCTACACTGGTCGACTGGAACACGGAGCGGGCGCGGCTTGGCCTTTCGGCCGAGACGCTGCGTCCGGAGCTCTGCCTCGATGCGGAGAACGAGCGCTGGTGCCGGCTCTTCCCGGCCACCTTCGGCGTCGGGGAGGGGCGGGAATGATGGCGCGGTCAGTGGAAAGGGTTGGGAGCATTTGCTCGCCGGTGCGGCAAGGGAGCGTCCTGCGGATGCGGGGCCGCTCTTTGCGGCAGGGTTGTGCGGTGTTCGGGCCGGGCATGGGCTGGGGCGCTGCGGTCGTCCCCACAGCGACTGGGTTGGACAGTCCGGTCATCGGGATTGGGCGATGACGGTCGGGAAGTCAGGTGCATTCGAGAACCCGGTCCAGGGCGCGGTCGTGAACGAATTCGCTCCAGCCAGCGGCGCAGAGGGCGGCGACGATCGCAACCGAGGCGATGACGCGCACGAGGAACGAGGAGGCGAAGCTGAGAAAAAGCACGGAGATGAGAATGACGGCGGCGGCGTCGAAGAGGAGGGGAAGGTATTGGTTGGAGGTGTCCAGGTAAGCCGCGACCTCGACCTGGAGGCAACGGTCCATTGTGCGCAGATCGTACATATAGGTCGGTCCTACAGGTTGGCGGCACTCGTGACGCTGTTTTTCGCGCTTGCGCTGTTGATTTGCGGAGTGGGGGGAGCAGGGTTCGTTGCCGGGGCCTGTCTGTTTTACCCGGTCGCGGTAGCGGCTTCCTTCTTTCTGTATTCCCGATGGGGCAGCCGTATGGGGGCGCCTCTGGAGATGACGCCGGCGGGGCTTGTTTTCGCGGGCATGTCGGCGGTTCTGCTGCTGTCGGGGCAGCTTGTCGCCGGTTTGCTGGCGGGTGGGGCCGCCATGCTGCTGTCCGGTTGGTCCGCCGGGGCCTGGTTGGCGGTGCTGGCGGTCGATCGTGGGTTGTCCTTCCTGGAAGCAGTGCGAGAGGTGCGCCGACTGGAACGGGCGGCAAGAGCGGCAAGCTGGCTGGCGGCCGTCGCAGGGTTGCGATGGGAGGTCGGCCTCGCGCGATCCGGGCGGGGAGGAGAGTGGTGAGGCCCGGGACACGGCCGGATGAAGTTCCTGCGGTGAGGGACTGCGGATGGGATTTCGTGCATGGGGCGCGCTCTCTGGCAATGTCGGCGATGGCGGGGGCTCTATTCGTCGTACTGGAGTTTTTCGATCCGGCGGGGTCGCGGCCGGAACGGGTGGCTGTCGTTTTCGGCGGGTATTTCTGCGGCGTCCTCGTGTTCGCCGGCCTGCACCGATGGGAGCATGCGAGGCACAGGGCGTCTCTGCCTGTAGACCGGATGGGCGGGTCCCGGATGGGGCTGATCGTCCTGGCGATCGTTTTCGCGACGGCAGGAGGCGATGGAACGGCGGGCCTGGCGGTCTGGGTTGCGTTTTCGGCTCTGGTTCTCGGGTGCATTGCGGACGGCGCATGGATCGCACTTGTGGCCGAACGCCGGGGCATCGGCCTCTGGCGGGCCTGGTGGGAACTGATACGGGGCGAACGTGAAGCGCGGCGACAGTGCTGGGAAGCGCTGTTCGGAGAACCGGAGGTACGGAAATGACGTCACTCCTGGGCGGTTGGCGGCGTGTTCCGTCAATGATGGCGGACCTGGGTATTCAGGCGACGAAGGAAGACTGGCGGCACTTTTGCATCGGAGTGGCCGGTGCGCTGGCGATGGCCGGCGCGGGAGCGGGTGTCGTGGGCCTGGCGCTGCTCGCCCTGGGATCGGACTGGCTGCGTTCCTCGTGGGAGGTTCTGTTCTACGCGGGCGGCGCGGTCGCCTGGGCGGTCGGCGCCGTCCTTGTCTGGAAGACGAGCCCCGGCTTGAAAGGCCGGCACGGTGCCTGGGGTCGCGCTGCTTTTGCGGCGGCCGGGGGCGTTCTTGCGACCATGCTGTTCTCGATGGGAATGGCTCTCGTTCCACTGGGCTATTGCCTGTCCGCGTTGGTGCAGGCGGCTTGGATGGGAGAGGCCCCCCCGCCGGAACTTGCGGTCCAGGGCGTTGAGGTCGTGCTGCTGACGGTGTTTGTCCTCGCGTTCACGTGCGCGCTTTGCGGCGGGATGATCGTAATCATGCGGTCGCAACAGCGGGCGGTCCGGTGATGCGTTCGCGTTTCCGGTCAGTTGGCGCCGCGTTTGCGTGCGGCCTCGCGTTGGCGGCTTGTGGCGGCACTGAGGAGCGGCGTCTTCCTTCTCCTCCCGGCCCGGCGCCCGGGGTGGAGCCGCCTGCGGAGACAGGCGGGGAGCAGGCGGCGCGGACCGCTGAAATCCTGTTCCGGACGGACTCGCTTCTGGCGACGCGGGTGCATGGGCAGCGGCGCGAGCTGCCGCCGGAAGTGGATGGGCTTCCTCCGGACCCGGTCATCGAGCCGCCGGAGGAGCTGGAACGGGTCGATTTCATCTTGGAGGCGATGTGCGAGGGGACGTCGTGTTCGCTGCGCGAGGTGGGCGATGCCGGCGATGCCTCCGATGGCGGCGTGCCGCGGGGTTTCGGGAGGAGCGACCTCGACTGGGTGACGCGGGCTTCGAGTGGCTGGGGGAGCCGGCACGGAATCACGCTCCTGGAGGCTCAGGCGGATGTGCGGGAGGCGACGCCCGATACGCCCGACATGCGGAGCCTGGGCGCCTGGATGCACCATAGCGGGTTCGTCTTCAGCCATGCGCTTTCGGTCGATGACGGGTGGGAGACGGAGTGGCGCTACGGCCTTGCAGGCGGAGATATTGCCGGGACGCGGCCTGCGCCGCTGCCGGACTTCGATCTGGTCTGGCGGGGTGTGCTGATCGGCAGTTCGGCCAACGGCTATCTGCCGCTGCAGGGTGAGGCGACGCTGACCTATGACGGCGGGGACTCCTCGCTCGATGCGGTGTTTTCGGACATTTACGACCTGGTCAACCGGCGGCCGCACAGCGTGCCTCGGGTGCGGTTCGACAATGTGCCCGTTCGCGTGGACGGGACGTTCGATGCAGGCGTTGCCGGGAACCGCATTACGGGCGGTTTCTATGGGCCGGGTCATCAGGAGAGCGTCGGGACGATGGAGCAGCTCGGCATTCTCGGGTCCTTCGGCGCGAGGCGGCAGGAGGGCAGGTAGGGATGTCCGGATCGAGATACGGGGGTCTGGCCGCGGTCCTGTTGGTTTGCGGTGCGGTCCTGTCCGCTTGCGGCGGTGACGAGGGGCCGTCGCGTCCCGGGTCGAGGATCGGAGAGGCAGGACCGGAGCCGGGCCCGCCGGCGGTTGGGTCTCCGGGCATGGAGAGGGCATCGGCGTCGGTGTGGGCGGCCGCGGTTGTGGCAGGCGCGGATGCGCTGGTCGCGACCAGCGTGCATGAGGAGAGAGGGTTCGGCGCAAGCGAAGCGCATGACGTCGGGTGCTCGGGCCTGGGCTGTTCGGGGTCGGGCAGCGGCAGAATCGGGATTGGCAATGCAGACGAACTCGCAAGCGCCGGTGTTCTCGAGCGGATGGACGGAATCGATGTCGTGTCGGCCTCGGACCTCGATGCGGAGAGTTGGGGCGGATGGATGCGCCACAGCGGGTTCGGAGTTCTCCTGGAACGCGACGGCATGGGCGAGGACCTTCGCGAGTTCCGCTACGGGCTGGCGTTAGGGACGCTGACGGAGGTCGCCGAGGGTCAGGATGTCACGGCGACCTGGCGAGGCCGGATGGTCGGGGTGACGGAGGCCGGCGGGTTTTCGGACGGGCGTCTGCAGGGCGTCGCTGAGCTGACCTTCCGGTCGATCGAGGCGCTGGGCGACGATGCCGAAGACGGCGATGTCGTCGGACGGATCGATGCGGCGTTTACCGGGATGGTGAACGTCTCGACCGGAGCGTCGATTGCGGATGCCAGGTTCGCGAATGTGCCGGTCAGCCTGTTCGATGTGACCAGGACTGAGGTCGTGGTTGAGGGTCCGCCGCCGCCGGACGCGGAGCCGGAGTTCGACGTGACGGCGAGGATGGCGTTCGACGCGGGCGTGGCCGGCAACCGCATCCGGGGTTTTTTCCGGTCCGGCCCGGGCAGAGGTCGCCGGTGTTTTCGAGCAGAACGGAATTGTGGGGGCCTTCGGTGCCGAGCGTGAGTAAATGCCGGCGTCGCCGGCGGATCGTCGACATGTCGCTGGAGGCGGCGCTGTTGCTTGCCGTGCTGCTGGGGTGTGTTTCCGTGGCGGCGGCCCAGGACGGTCAGCGGAACTCCTGGGCGGCGGCGCCCATGGCGGCGACGGTGACGATCGTGGCGCCGTCGAAAGCCCTGCCTGCGGAGATTGCCGAGCGGGAGATCGAGGTCAAGCAGCTGGCCCCCCTGCCCTTCCGGGAGCTGGCGGGACTGGTTGCGGACCGGGCCGGGGTGAAGGCGGTGCTTCAGGACCGTCCAGGCCGCGTGCTGGACGGCGATGTCGTTCTGGAGCCGGCGGTTCCGTTCGGCCTTTCCATGCGGGGGACGGTTCCCGAGGTACTGGACGAGCTCGCCCGGCTCTCGGGGTACGACTGGGGCTGGGAAGACGGACGGCTCGTTTTCTACCGCTACGGCGATATCGAGCAGCGGCGCCCGGAACGGATGCCGGGCGGGATCGCGGTGGGCGTTCTTGCTGCCCTTACGGACAAGGAGGACGGCGATGCAGAGGGAGAGGCTGCGCAGGGGCGTGTGGCGGTCGGCGTTCCGGGGGAGCTGGAGCCTGGTGGACGGGCAGTGGCTGCCGGTGCTGTCGCGGCGGTGGAAGGACAAGAGGAAGCCGGTCCGGCGCAAGCGGAACCGCCAGGAGAGACAGGATGGACGGTAGATCCGGAGAGGAACGGCACGGTCGAGGACGTCTTGCGCGCCTGGGCGGACCGCGCCGGTTGGCAGCTGGCGTGGAAGAGCGAGCGCCGGTTCAAGGTGGGAGCGGCGGCAGAGTTTCCAGCCGGCGAGACGGAGGAGGCCGGGTTCCTGGCGGCGGCAGACGCGCTGCTGGCGATTTCTCCGATGCGCAGGACGCTCACGGCAACGGCCTATCCCAACAAGTGGCTCGTGGTGCGCGACCTCGGGAGCGCGGGGCAATGAGCGTCGGCGCGACGGCGGGCGCGTTCCTGGTCGGCGCGCTGGCCCTTGCCGGCTGCCAGACGCTGGATTTCGGGCGGGACCCGGTGCCGAAGGAGGGCAACGGCTCGGTCATGGATCCCGCTGAAGCGCGTATTGCGGAGGCGGTGACTCGCGCGGAGCTGTCGCTGGCTGTGCTCGCGGAGGTGCGTTCGGCCGGGGCGGATCTCAGGGCTCCGGACATGCCCAGCAACGTGCCGCCGGAACTGCTGCTGCGCGTGTCGATGGATTACATCGGGCCACTCGAGGAACTGGCGCGACAGCTGGCGGCGGGCGCGGGCTATGCGCTGGTGACGGCGGGACATCCTCCGCCGGCGCCGGTGCTGGTCGAGATCGAGGCGAGGGACGCGCCGCTCATACACATCTTCAGGGATGCCGGCATGCAGGCGGCCGACCGCGCGCTTCTGACCGTGGACGCCGGCCGCATGACCGTGCGTCTCGACTGGTTCGAGGAGCCTCGTTCTGAGGGACCGGGCAGGTGATGCAGGCCCTGCGCCTCCTCCTTGCGGCCCTAGCCGTGCTTCTGGTTCCGCTCTCAGGAGGGGCGGAAGACTCCTCGCCGCCCGATCTGGCGGGCTTGCTGGAAACAAGGCCTGGCGCAGATCTGGGATTGGAGTTTGGGGAGGAGAAGCGCCGGGAGGCGATGCGCACGGCCGCTTTGGCCTTCGGGGCGCAGGGCGGTCTGGCGTGGCGCTCCTGGGAGATCGAGCGGACCGTCATCGCGAAGCACGCGGCGAGCCTGGACCGTCTTTACGGGTTCCGGCGTCTGACCGAGACCCGGCACGGGTTCACGCTGGTGCCTCCGGTGGTGGGCGAGACGCGGCAGGCGGTGCGGCTCGGCAGGGACGGACGGCGCGCGGCCTCGGCGGCGCGGGTGGTGCGGATCGTGGAGCCGGAGCGGCTGGCGACGGCGCCGCCGCACTGGCGGGACTATCTGGTGCGTCGCTGGCGGGTTCCGGAGCCTCCGGTATCGGTACTGTTCCCCCGGAATGAGCGGGAGAAGGCCGACTGGGCGCGCTGGATTGCCGAGGGCTGGCATGAGGGTGTGGCCCAGGCGGACGCGATCTTCGCGGCCGACCTGGACCGCCTGAATGCGCTGCTGGAAGGGATTGCGCGCTGGGGCACGCTTCATGCGGCGCGAATGGTGGGCGCCCCCAGTATCGAGGTGAGCCGGTCAGCGACGGCCGGCGACGGTCAGGTGATGCGGGTCGGCGAGACGCTGGTTCGCCTCGGGCGGCCTGCGGAGCTTCAGGTGCGGGCTCGGGAGTGGCGCGGGTTCGTGTACCGGTCCGGAGGCAGCGATACCGAAGTGGGTCTGCCGATATGGGCGGAGGCGGGGCCGTGAGGGGTAAGCAGAAGGTCACAGGTGTGCCGTCGGTAACACTGGATGTCCTGCGGCGCGAGGAATCAGAACCGGTAAACGGTGGGCGGGCCGACGTCCAGCCAGTGGGGCAGGGTGAGCAGGATGCCGAACATCAAGATCATGAAGATCCAGAAGTGGTAGCGACCGAGCCTCGGGAGAATTCGGGTCTCGTCAGGTCTGAAGGTCAACATGAACAGGGTTACGGCTGTCATGGCGATCACGAGGCCGACAATCCAGGCGATCTGGTAGGCGTTGGCGACGAACGCCTGGGACTCGGTCACGACTTCGCGGGCTCACTTGCGCTGACAGCGTTCTCGGCTGGCATTTTGGCCGGTTGCGGGGCGTTGGGCGGGGCCGGCTGGCTGAATTTTGGGGTGTTCATCGGCGGATACCTGCTTGCGGTCGGCGTGACGATAGTTGCGGCGAGGGTGTCTGGACAGGGCGATATCGGCGATGCAGGCATCGCATTCATGGAAGTCCGGTTGACCTTGCTTCTGTTGGGTTTTGGCGGGCTTGTGTTTGGACCGCCGGTTGTTCTGGAGGTGGGGGCGGCGGCGATTTCGTTTGGCGGATTGGTCGGGGGAATCAGTGACGGGCCGGTGTTGGTTGTGGTGTCACGCGAGCGGCGATGCTCGCTGTTGCGGGCTTTCTGGATTGTCATAAGGCAGCAAGCGCCGGAGGTGAAGCCATGACTGGCTTGTGGTCCCCCGGCGAGCATGCGTTTCCGGTCGAGCAGCTGGACGATTTCCTGCGGTGGGCGTGGGGTGAGCGCGCATCGGATGTTTCGTTCCAGACGCAGGCGACGGCGTTGATCGAGGTGGACGGGCGGGTGCGGCAGGCGACGGGAGCGCTGCTGGACGGCACGACGGTCGAGAGGATCGCGCGGGCGATCGGGCGGGAGACGGCGGACGGGGTTCTGCGGTCGGGTCGCGCGGTGGACTGCGGCCATGCGGCGAGCATCCGGCGCGGGGAGGCTATCAGGTTCCGTTGCAATCTCTCTCCGGTCCAGGTGAGGCACGGGTTCGGCATCAACATCACGATGCGGCTTCTGCCGGGCGATCCCCCGACGCTGGACGAACTGCAGATCGAGGATGAGATCGTCGCGGCGCTGGAGGCCTGCACGGGGCTGAACCTGGTGACGGGTGTTCCGGGGAGCGGCAAGAGCACATTGCTGGCGGCCGGGACGCGGCGTCTTCTCGAGACGGGCGCGGGCCGCATCCAGAGTTACGAGGCGCCGATCGAGTTCGTGTTCGACGGTGTTGAGACGAGCGGGGCGAGCCTGATGTCGAGCTCGGAGATCCCGCGGCATTTCGAGAGCTTCGCTGACGGTTTGCGGGCGAGCCTTCGCCGGCGGCCGGCGGCGGTGGTCGTGGGCGAGGCGCGCGACCGGGAGACGGTCGAGGCGGCGATCAATGCGGCCGATTTCGGCATCGCGGTTTACAGCACGACGCACACGATCGGGGTGGCGAACACCATTCGCCGGATGCTGAGCGAGTTTCGCGAAGAGGAGCGGGATGAGCGCGGCGCGGCGCTGGTGGACATGCTGAACCTGGTCGTGACGCAGGTGCTGCTGCCGAACCCTAAGGGCGGCAGGACGGCAATCCGGGAATGGCTGGTGTTCGATGCCGAGCTGAAGGCCGGGCTGCTCGACATGGAGCGCCGGCTCTGGCCGCGGCGGATATCGGAGGCGTTGCGCGAGAAGGACCAGGGCCTGGTAGCGCAGGCCGAGGGAGTCGCTGCCGAGGGGCGGATCGGGGCGATGGACCTGGCGCGCATCAGGGCCTCGCACGGCATTTCGGGAGAGCGGCGGTGAGGCTTCGGGGAGGCGGGCATGGAGCAGGTCGTCTGGCGCGACAGCGCGCGGGCGGTCCGGATCTGGGGGTTCGACGCCCGGCTGGCGGTTTTGACATTCGCCTGGCTGTTCTGGCCGAACATTGCGACGACGGTGCTGTTGATGCTGGCGTTTGCGGGATTCCGGATCGCGGAGAAACGGGGTTACCGGCTGAAGGCGGCGATAAGGCGGGTGCGGGCGGCGAGCTGCCGGGGCCGGCGCGCGCTCTTCCTCGACCGCTATCGGCGGTTTGCGGACTTGCACTGGCTCTAGGGGCGATAGGCGGGATGCCGGCGAGTGCCGGGTTCGAATTTGAGCCCGGGCTGCGAGAGGGCGTGCTGCTGCAGGCACCGGACGAGACGTCGCTTGCAGAAACGGCGGCGAGGCTCGGCCCGGTCGGCGTGAAGCTGCGCTGGGATCGGAGGGTGGAGGGCGGCCGTCCGGTAGAACGGGTGCATGGCGACTGGCGGTCCCTGCTGTTCGATGCGGGCCTGGCGTGGCGGCGTTTCGGGGACGAGCTGCATATCCGTCCTGCCGGTGTACGCGAGGGCGAAATCGAGTTTGCGACGGCGCGGGTGGGCGCTTCGGACTGGCGGGTGTGGTCAGAGGAGACGCTGCGCTCGGTCATGTCGCGCTGGAGCGCGCGTGCCGGCGTCGAAGTCGTGTGGCGCACGGACCGGCACTACCGGGTTCATGACGGGCGGGTCTTTCGGGCGGTCACGTTCGAGGAGGCAGTGGCGGCGCTGTTTGCGGCGCTCGGCGACGTTCCGGATGCGCCGGCGGGGAGGCTCTCGGAAGACGGCGCCTCGATGGCGTTGAAACACATTTGGCGGGCGGGAGGCGATCGCTGATGACGGACGAGAGCGGGAGGACGTTCGGGACCGGGCCGGGCGGGCTGTTGGTGCCGGGGGACCTGGACGAGGGGGGAGTCCAGGACGATAGGGAGCTGTCCCCCTGGGATATCGAACATCGGGAGACTCTGTCGGGGCGGTTGCACCGGCTGGAGGACAGGATTCGCCTCATCGAAAGGCTGCTGGCGGAGCTGGTCGACAAGGTTCCGGACCGGCGGGACGTGAACGCGCAGGCGGCGGCGTGGCGCGGGGAGTTCGACAGGGTCCGGGACCGGCTGCTCGCGGTGACGGCGGGATTGGCAGGGATTCGAAATGTCCCGGGGGACCTGGCGCGGAAGGACGATGTGGAACTGCTGCTGGACCGTCAGCACAGGGATTTCGGGTGGGTCCGGGAGCACCTGACCTTCCTGCGGGGCGTGGCGTCTGTTCGGGATCCGATCCCGCGCCGTTCGGGCGTTGCGGTGCTGTGCGCGCTGTGGGTGTTGACGATGCTCGCGGCCTTCGGCGCGGGGGCGGTGACGCTCGGGTTCGTGAGTGTGGATGTCGCCTGGAGGGGGGACGGTACTGCCGGGAGGGTACCGGTGAGTGGGGTGCAAGGGCGAGTGGAACAGCCGGGGACGCGGTTGCCTCGTGGAGGCCGGGAAGCGAATCCGGCGATGGGGATGGTCGAGGCGCCGGCCGTTATTGAGCGTCCTCCAATGCTGGCGCCCCCCGGCCTGGAGGAAGAGGGGAACGCCGCTCGAGGGCGCGGCGGGCCAGAAGAATATCTGGGTCGCCGTGAGGACGGGAACGGATTGCATCCGGATGTTGTGCTGGAAGGCGCGCGATAGGGACGGAGGCGAGCGAATGAAGGCAAAGACCGTGAGGGTGATGCAGGTGGTTGCGGGCTCGCGCCTGGTGGCGTTGGCGGTTGTGGCCGGGACGGTGCTGTTTCTGGGGGCGGTGGCATGGGCGTGAAAGGTGCAGGGGAGGGCCTGCCGAGCCCGTTCGAGCGGCGGCATGTGGGGCTCTCCTTCAGGCGGAGCGTCCTGCTGATGACGTGGGGACTGATCGTGTCGGGTTTTCAGGTGTCGCCGGTCTGGATGGCGGGAGCGTATGGGCTTGCGTTCGTAGCGGGTCTGGGTGCCGGACGTCGGGTGCATGGCGGAAGGGGGCGGATGTTCGATCGCGGATTGGCTCGTTTCATGGCGTGGGAGGACATTCGCCCGCCCTTGGTTTTTCTGGCGGTCGGCGCACTGGTCGGGTTCGGGTTGACGGTTCTGGGAACTATCGCGGCGTGGTTCGAAGAGGTCGGCGATCCGGCGATGACGTTCGAAGGGGGACTGGTCCTGATTCAGTCAGCCTTCCGGGACGCGTCGCAGTTGACCAATCCGCTGTTTGCGGTGTGCGCGGCATTGGGGCCGGTGTCCGCGATCGTCTGTGGCTCGATGGACGGGTTCTGGACAGGGACCGTCCAGTCGAGACGGGGTGGGAAGGTCCGGGAAGTCGTTCCGTTTGGGGTCGGCTGGTGGGGCTGGCGTTTGGACGAGAGCGGCCGGCGCCAGCGGTATCTGCAACGCGGGTTCGGGGAGGCGGAGCGATGAAGCTGCGCGCGAAGAAAGCCCGCGCCTGGGCGGTTTCGGGCGTGCTGGGCGCCGCAATGATCGGATGGTCGATGGATACGAAAACGGCATTGGGCCAGGAGGCGGGCGGTTCGCTTGTGGCAGGGCTTCGGGCGAACGGGGCGGAGGTGAAGCCGCTGGGTCGGAGGGGAGCGCTCGAGGGGTGGCTGGTCACGCCCCGCGGCCAGCGGCCCTACACGCTTTACGTGGACGGGAGCGGCTACGGGGTGATGGGTCTGCTGTTCTCTCCAGACGGCAGTGAGGTGACGGGCCGGCAGATTGCAGGGTTCCGGGAGAGACCGGCCGTTGGGGGTGCGGAGCAGGGGCAGCGGGGACAGGGACGGAATCCTGGGGACGCGGACCTGGAAGCTTCGCCTGTTCGGGCTGTGAGCGAGCAAACGCGGGCGCAGAGTCATACAAAGCCCGGAGATACTTACCGGGCGCTGCTGGCGGAGGTGAGGCAAGCGCCGGCCGAGGGGGCGAGCAGGGTTTCAGGTGGCAAGGTCTCGTCTGTGTCGGCCTCGTTGCCAGGCATTTTCGAGATGGCGCTGGTGGTGGAGGGGTTCGACCTCGGGGAGAGCGGGCCGCAGGTCGCGATATTTGCCGATCCGAGCTGCTTGCCCTCGCGGGCAGCGGTGGCGGAGCTCGCGAGGCGGGCGCTGGCGGGCGAGATCAGGTTGCGGGTGGTGCCGGTGGGCGCGCGCGGCGCCGAGGCTGAGGTCATGGCGGCGCTGGTGCTGGGTTCGGAGGACCGGGCGCGCGGCTGGTTCACTCTGGATAGCGAAGACAAGTGGCCGGCGCTGGAAGCGGATGCAGCTAGCGGCGTGGCTCTCAACCGGCGGCTGTTCGAGCGGACGGGCTCGGAGTTCGTTCCTTACTCGTTGATGAGGGGAGGGGACGGAAGGATTCAATCGGCGATCGGCGCCGACTTCGGGGAATGGTTCGGTGAAGGGGCACCGCAGTGACGGTGCGGGCAAGCATGGCCGGCCTGCTCGCGGCGGGATGCGTTGCCGGGGCGGCGCCGTGTGTTGCGGCGCAGTACCACGGGATGACGCAGGATCTGTTGTGGCGGCCGGGACCGTCGCCGGTTTGGTTTCTCTTCCTGATATGCCTTGTGTTCGCCCTTGGGCTGTCCGGTTGGCTGTTGGTGAGGCTGAAGGGCGTCGGCGCCGCCGGAGGGCCGTTCAGGGCGTTGAAGGTCGTCGTGCCCGCGACAGGGGCTTTGTGCTTCTGGGTACTGGTCTGGGCATTGTGGGGAGTACTCGGCATTCCGCCGTTGGTCGCACCGATGTGGTTGGCGGACTGAGCGATGGGCGTCCGGTTGAAACGTGGGGCGGGTGCGGGCCTGGGGGCGGTGCCGGTGGTGGCCGTGCTGGCGGTTTTGTGCGTCGGGGTGGCATTGCCCGGTCTGGCGGACCGGTACGGGAGCATGGCGCAGGACCTGCTGCTGCGGTGGACGCCGGCGGAGGACCGCGTCGGCGGGGTCTGGCATGTGGCGTTCATCCTTGGGCTGGCGTGCTCGGGCGTCCTTGCCTTTCGCGCGTGGCGGCGGGGCGAGGTGGGCGGGTTGGTCGGTTATGCGATGTGCGCGGTCTTCCTGTTGGGAGGCTGGATATCTGTTCCGGAGCTTCTGCAGGCGTGGGTCGCGACGGACCGGGTGCCCGGATGGGCGCGATGAGCGACCTTCGCCAGGCGGTTGCGGCGGCGGCGCGCAGCCTCTCGTTCGAGCGGTCGGCCCATCACGGCTGGCGGCGGATCGCCTTCGTGCTGCTGGCGATGAACGTGCTGCTGACGGCGGCGCTCTGGAGCTATATCGACCTTCACGACACGGTCTATGTGACGATCGCGGCGACGCCGGACGGAAAGGTCATCGAGGCGCAGGGGCTGGACCAGCCGGTGCGCACGGATGCCTCGCTGAAGAACTGGACCGTGACGGCGGTGACCGAGGCATTCACCTTCGGGCACCACGACTGGCAGCCGCGCCTGAGTGCGGTTCGCGAGTATTTCACTGACGAGGGCTACGAGTCGTTCATCGGCGGGCTGGAGGAGAGCCTCTATCTCGACCGGATCAGGGACAATTTCCAGGTGGCAAGCGCGGTGGCCCAGGGGGCTCCGGTGGTGACGGACGCGCGGATATTCGCGGACGGGCGCGCGGGCTGGCAGCTTGAGTTCCCGATGATCGTGACGTTCCACGCCGGCCGGAAGACCTCGTCCACGGAGATGGTGACGAAGGTGCTCGTGATGCGGGTGCCGTTCGACGAGCGCCCGGCGGGGATCGGCATCGAGCAGGTGATCGCGACGAAGGCGAGGCGGATATGAAGCGCGTGCATATGGCCCGGACGATCCTGGCATTGGCCGTGGGAGTCATTGCGGGGATGTCGGAGGGCCAGGCTCCGGAAAAGCCCGATGTCTGGCCGGAATATGCGGTTCCGGAGGAAGAAGCGGCGACGGCCGGTCGGCGGGTGATGCCGTTGACCCAGGAGCATATCCGGGTTCTGGGCGCGCTCGTGCGCCAGCAGCAGCGGGCGGCGGCGCAGGGACGGGGATTGCGGCCGAGCGGCCGGATCAGGCGGGTCGCGGTCGATCCGGGCGCCGGCGCCGGTGTGCCGGCGGTCGAGGTCCGGCAGGGGTTCACGACGGTGCTGTCCTGGACGGACACGACGGGGTCGCCATGGCCGATCGAGGAGGTGCTGGTGGACTCGCAGTTCCTGCCGGGTGAAGGCGGCGAGGACGGCGGCGGCCATCTGGTCTATCTCGCGCCGAAGCGCCGGTTTCTCAGCGGCAATCTCGTGGTGAAGCTCCGGGACCTGCCGGAGCCGATGGTCGTGCTGCTGCAGGATTCGGGCGGTGCTGAGAGCGATTTCCGGGTGGAGATGCGCCTCGGCCGTCCGGGCCCGGGCGTGGATGCGGCGGCGCTGATGCGCCCCGCCAGCTTCCATGCCGGCGACGGGGAGCTTGCGGCGCTGCTGTCGGGTGTGGCGCCGGCCGGCGCGGTCAGGGTCGAGGTCGAAGGTGGCGGGACAGGCGACCGCGCCTGGCGGCAGGGAGAGGACCTGTTGCTGGTGAGCCGCCATGTCGTGCTGTCGCCGGGGCCCTGGGCTGCGGAGAGGGGTTCGGGCGGGCGGTGGGCTTACAGGCTTCCCTCGACGCCGCAGGTATGGGTCTCGCTGGACGGGCGGGAGCGGCGGCTGTCGATCCGGGATGCCGGTGCGCCGCTGTGGGGCGCCGGGATCGAGGGCGGCGGATGATGTTGGCGCGGCTCGTCCTTGGCGGGGTTCTGGCCCTGGCGGCGTTGTCGTCGGCGTGGGCGATCGAGGGCATTACGCCGGAGCAGAAATTCAATCCCGCCGAGGGTGTGGGCACGCCGATGTTCGGAGAGAGCATCGAACAACGGGATGCCCAGCGGCAGGGGGAGGCCGGCGAGCAGGGCAAATCGCACATGGATGTACTGCCGGGAGCTGCCGACGGGCAGCGACGGGAAGTGGTGAAGCCGCCCGAAGTGATTCCGGTCCGGAGGGGGACGGGGAAGGAGGAACCGGAGGACAAAGCCGGGGACGTGCCGGTTGAACCCGTCGCGCCGCGGCCGGAATGGGAGCGGGACCCTTCGAGCATTCCGGTCGGGACGGGCGAGGATGAAGGAAATCTGGATGCCATCGTTGCGGCGCTGATCGAGGCGATCAACCGAGAGCCCGACATACGGCGGATCGCATATGCCTCCGGCGGGCAGGAACGTACCGGCGGTGGGCGGGGAGAGGCGGCGGCGCCCGCAAAGGGGCCGCTGCCGCGGGTGGCGGCCGGCGACGCCTTCTATGCGCGCGTGATGCATGCGGTGAACTCGGACTATCCGGGGCCGGTGCTGATCGAGCTGCTGCAGCCGCCATTGGCCGGGGTGGTGGCGCGCGGCGAGTTCCAGCTGGTCCGGGAGAGAATGGTTATCCGGATCGCCTCGCTCGACGTCGCGGGCGAGACGGTGTCGGTGGATGCGGTTGCGGTGGGTCTCGACTGCGCCTGTTTCGGGGTGGCCGGAGACGTCTCCTATCACTGGTGGGACAGGGTGCTGCTGCCGGCGGCGACGGGGTTCGTCGAGCGGTATCTGATCGCGCGCGCCGAGCCGGAGCGCCGGGTGGTGTCGGTTGCCGGCGAAACCGTCGTTACGGAAGAGAGCGCCAGGAGCGCCCGCCAGGCGCGGGATGCGGGGCTCGCGGCGGCGGCGGGCCGGGTGGGCCAGGTGCTGCTGGAGCAGGCGCCGTCGAGGCAGACGGTGGAGATTCCGAGGAATGCCGAAGTGGCGGTCATGTTTGCCGGGAGGCTTCAGCGGACGTCACCGGCGCCGGCTGCAGAAAGTCCTGCCAGGCAGCCGGCGCCCCCGAGGGTCGAGCGGGTGCCGAGGACGGCGGGCGGTGGCAGGGAGCCGCGCTGATGGACGGCCAGGGCATCGGAGAAGCCTTGGTTTCGCTGGTCTCGGTGTTGCTGGTGCCGGGCAGCCTCCTGGTGGAGATCGCCTGCTACGTGATCGGCGGGGTCGTGTTCCTGCAGGCGCTGCTGCGGTTGATGCGATCCGGGGAAGAGGGCCTCAGGGGGCCGTCGGGCGCGGGCACGGCGCTGACATTCCTTGTTGCGATCGTCTTTCTGACCTTCCCGCAGTGGCTGGATGCCTGGGGCCACACCCTGTTCGGGGACACCGAGCGAGGCGCGGCCGCCAGCCTTGCCTATGCGCGGGGCGAGCGGTCGGAGCGGTACGAGCTGATGCTCTGGGCGGTGTTCAAGGTGGTGCAGTTCGTCGGGCTGTTCTCGTTCCTGCGCGGCGTCTTCGTGCTGCGGGATTCGGCGGAGGGGCGCAATGGAGCGACGGCCGGGAAGGCCTTCGCGCACATCATCGGCGGCGTCTGCGGCTGGCACATCCTGTGGGTGATCGACCGGGTCCAGAACACGCTTGGCATCGCGCCGCTCAGCATTTCCGAAGGTTGAAGGGGCTGAACCCGAAAGGAGAAGGAAGATGGCTTCGAAGACGGTTACGGAACGGCTCGGTCCGCTTGCGCTGCTGTTGCTGCTTGCTGCGGCGGCGGAGCCGGCGCTTTCCAAGGACCTCGGGGACATGGCGGAGAAAGGCGCCGGCGCTCTCGAGAGCTTTCCGCTGCTGGTGCAGATACTCTTCTACGTAGTCGGCGGGTTTCTGGTGCTGATGGGCTTCTACAAGTTCAAGCGCATGCAGGACAATCCGCAGCAGCAGAGCTTCATGGGCGCGGTGGTGACGGCGCTGGTTGGCGTCGCGATGATCTTCTTCCCGGCGGGAGTAGAGATGCTGGGCGGGACGCTCGATCTCCAGGGCGGCGGCACCTTGACCCGGCCAAAGATGCAGTAGGGACCTGGCTGGCTGTGTTCCGGCAGCTGAACGACGTGGTCCGCTACTGGTGGACGGTTCGCCGCAAGCCGCTCGAAGCGTTCATGGAGCCCGTGGCGCTCGCCGGCGACGCGCTGCTTTGCCATGACGGCTCGCTGGTGACGCTGGTGCGCATCGAGGGCGCGCGGTCGATTACCGGGTCGAAGGAGCTCGGCGGGTTCGTGGAGCTCGCGAAGCGGCGCCTGAACGGCTCGTTTCTGGATCGGGGGCACGGGCTGCACATCGTGCTGGAGCGCGCTCCCGACGCGGCGCGTCAGGCCATCGACGCGGCGGCGGCGCGGCAGCGTCGCCAGTCGGAGCGCCTGGGTCTGTCGCTCGGGGACGTGATTGGGGAGCGCTCGGAGCGGCTCGCGGGTCTGTTGACCGGAGAGACCTGCGCGCTCGCCTGCTGGACCAGGCCCGACGTGATTCCCGGTCCGCAGCTGCGCCGCGAGAAGCGTGAGCTGAAGAGCCGGCTGAAGGCGTGGCTGCCGGCGATCCGGGAATCGCAATGCCCGCTCCAGGTCGTGGACAGCCTGCCGCCGCGCCACGAGGCGTTCGTGTCGACGGTGGTCTCCCTGCTGGAGGAAGCGCGCCTGATGGCGTGGGCGGTGGATTCGCGCGAAGCGGTCCGGTTGATGCGGGTGCTGTTGAACGGCCCGGACGCGGCGGGTCCGGACTGGCGGCCGGTCGGTCCGGAGGACGAGGTCTGGCCGCGGTTCACCGAGCCGCCGGAGCTGGGCGCGTTTCCGCCGCCGCTGGCGCCGCAGCTCCTGGTGCGCGAGCCGCATGTGGAGTCCGGGCGGCTGTGCATCGGCGGCCGGCTTTACGGGGCGGTGGACATGGTTCTCGGGCCGCGCGTCGAGCGGCCGTTCTCGGAGTTGATGAGCCGGCTTGCGGAGGCGGACATCCCGTTCCGGTTCTCGCTCTTGCTCGAAGGCGGTGGCCTCGCGGGCTCGGGGCCGTCGATCGCGCTGGCCGCGGCCTCGGTGCTGGCGATCACCTCGGAAGACAGCCGGCATGTGCGCGACGCGCTGGCGGGGCTGCAGGTGTTGCGCGGCGACGAGCAGGCAATCGTGAGGCTGCGGATCGGCCTCCTGACCTGGGTTGGCGGTGAGGAAGGCGAAGCCGGGCTGGCGCGGCAGCTCGGGCGTATGCAGCAGATCTGCGAGGGCTGGGGCGAGTGCGAGTTCTCTCCGCTCGTTGGCGATGTGCTCGAGGCGTTCGCGGGGTCGGTTCCGGGGTTCGCGGCGGGAGGCACGGCAGAGCCGGCGCTGGCGCCTCTGGAGAGCGTGCTCGGCATGCTGCCGCTGTTCCGGCCGGCCTCGGCGGTGCGGGCCGACAGGGCGGATTACCTGTTCCGGAGCGAGGACGGCAAGCCGCTCGGCTACAGCCTGGAGGAGAGCGGGGATTTCGGGTTCGACCTGGTGTACGGCATACCGGGGCGGGGCAAGAGCGTGCTGCTGGGGTCGCTGTCGCTGGCCTTCTGCCTGCAGGGCGGGCGCCGCCGCCTGCCTCTGCTCGCCGTCGTCGATATCGGCCCGTCCTCGTCGGGACTGATGTCGCTGGTCCGCGAGGCGCTGCCGGAGGACCGGCGCCACGAGGTGGGATGGTTCGCGCCGCAGATGACACGCGAGCATGCGATCAATCCCTGCGACACGCAGCTCGGCTGCCGGTTCCCGCTCCCGCCGGAGCGGGCGTTCCTGACGAACCTGCTGTCGCTGATCCTGACGCCGGCGGGAGCGGAGGGCGTTCCGGACGGGGTGGCCGAGACGATCTCGCCGATGATCGACGTGATCTACCGGATGCGGGAGGACGGCCGGCCGGGCGCGGAGCCGCATCCCTATTCGCGCGGTCGGGACCGCGAGGTGGATGCCGCCCTCGAGCGCCGGGGCATTCATCTGCCGGCGGAGCCGCTCTGGTGGGACACGGTCGACCTGCTTTTCGAGGCCGGCGAGATCGATGCGGCCGGGCGCGCGCAGCGCTACGCGGTGCCGACATTGCTGGACTGCCTGACGGCGGTGCGCCAGGCCGAAGTGCAGGACCTGGTGGGCCAGGCGACCTACGGGTCGGGCGGCGAGCCGGTGACGGCGGCCGTCGTGCGGATTCTGACGGCGCTTTCGGGGCAGTGGCCGCTGATGTTCGAGCCGACGGCGTTCGATATCGGGCATGTGCGGGTCGCGGCCATGGATCTGGGGGCTGTCGCGCCGCAGGGGACGCCGGAGGCGGACCGGCAGACGGCGGCCATGTACATGCTGGCACGGCATGTGCTGACCAGGCACTGGTGGATCGGCGAGGAAGTGCTGATGTCGGTCCAGGAGCGCTACCGCGAGTGGCACAGGCAGCGGATCCGGGAGGTGCGCGAGACGCCGAAGCGGCTCGTGTTCGACGAGTATCACCGCACGGCTGCCGCACCGGGCGTCCGGGCCCAGGTGGACCGCGACGTCCGGGAGGCGCGCAAGCAGCGGGTGCGGCTCATGCTGGCCTCGCAGCGCGAGGGGGACTTCGGCGACCTGGCCGAGCTTGCGACGGGGTTCTGGATCCTGGGTTCGGGCGGAACGACGGAGGATGAGGCGAGGCATCTGGCGGAGATGTTCGCGCTGGGGGATGCGGCGGTCGAAGCCATCCGGTTCCGCCTGACGGGACCTTCCAGGACGGGCGCGCCGGCGCTGCATGTGGCGATGGACGCCGGCGGGCGGCTCGAACAGATGCTGGTGAACTCCGTGGGCCCGGTCGAGCTCTGGGCGCTCAACACCGCGCCTCGCGACGTCGCGCTTCGCAACAGGGTCCAGGGGCGGCTCGGGGCGGCGGCCGGACGAGCGGCGCTGGCTGCCATGTTCCCGTCCGGGTCGGCCAGGGACCGGATCGATGCGGAGTTCCGCGCCCTGGAGGGCCGGGGCATGGAGGCGTCGGTTGAGGAAGGGGAAATCCTGGATGGGCTTGCCGAAGAAACCGTGCGGGCGGCCGCACGCGCGGCTGCGTAGTCGGCGGGCGCGCGATGCGGATATCGGAGCAGCGAAGGAGTGAGGTCATGGGTCCGGATGAGAAGCACGAACTGCGCCGTGCGCTGGCGGAGGCGATCTTCGAGGTCCCGCCTCCACCACCTGCGCCTGGCGATCCGGTCTGCCGGGAATGCGGGTGCTGGGACTGGAATGCCTGTGTGGACATGCATGACGGGCCGTGCTGGTGGGTCGAGGAGGACCTGTGCTCGGTCTGCGCGGCGCGGCTGCAGGCGGAGGCCGACCCCGCATGGTCCGGTCTCTTCGCGGAGGACGGACCGTGAGGAGGCTGACGGCGGCGGCGGGCCTGTTTGCGATGCTGCTGGCGGCGGCCCCGGCCGCCGGGCAGTCGAAAGAAGCGGCGGACTGCGATCCTGCGGTCGCGAAGGCGCTCGAGGATTCGGCCGTGCGCGGCGTGGAGCGCGACCAGGTCCTCATTCGCCACCAGGAGGAGGGAATCGGCGATCCGGACTCGATCTACGACCTCTCCTGCGACCTGCTGAACTTTCCGACATGGGACGCGCTGGTGCGGCTGCCGTCGCTTCCGGACCTGTTCGGGCAGCTTTGCGATGCGGCGAGGAACATATGGCGGCAGAGGGTCACGCGGCCGTTCGACCGGGCGACCTACGGGCTCGATCGCGAGCTGGGCGTGCTTCCCGGTCTCGATGTCGATGCGAGGCCGAGGACGCGCCGGCTTCCGGGGGTGGATCCGGACGCCGGGGATGTGTTTCGGGGAATCGTGGGAGGGCAGGACTCGTGATTCGAGGAGCGGGGGCAGCCGTCCTGGCGGTTCTGGTCATCGTGCTTGCGGCGCCGGCAGCGCATGCGGGTTGCTGCGGTTGCGCCTGGAGTGCGTCGCGATCGGCGGCGCGAACGGTGATCAGCAACGTGAATGCGCGCATCGACCGGATGGAGAGCTCCATTGTCCGGACGCTGGAGCTCCAGACGGCGCAGCTCTCCGGGTATATCGCCGAGGGCGCGAAGTCGGTGACCGACGCACTCGATGCGCAGACGAAGCTGCTGGCGGAGATCGCGCGCGACGAAGCCGAGACGCAGTCCAAGCTGCAGCATCGTCCGACCTCGTCCGGTTGCCGGACGGTGACGGGCATGGCGGGTCTGGCGGCCAGCCGCGCCGGGGGCGCCGAGGCGGGCGAACGCGCCGCGACCCGGGAGACCGGACGGATTGGTGGCGATGCGGCCGTAGTCGGCGACCAGGCGGGATTGGCGGCGGACACCAGGCGGCGCTTCGGGGTCTGGACGGGCGAGCATTGCAGCAAGAGCCGTCTGCAGGCCGGCGCGGGTGTCTGCAGTGGGGACCCGTCGAGGCACGACGCGGACCTCAAGGCGGGCTCGCTGTTCGACGTGGACACGTTCGGCGATGACAGGCAGCGCCTGGCGGCCGGGGAGCTCGGACGGAACCTGGCGGCCCCGATCGCGTGGGACCGGTTTCCGTTGCGCGCCGTCGATACCGACCAGGACCGCGAGCTCGCGATGCTGGCGCGTTCGGCGGATGCGCGCGCGGCTCTTGCCGCGGACTGGTTTGCCCGGGCGCGCGGCGCACGCGAGCCGGCTGTGGACCTTGGCGGCTGGGCTTCGGCCTTGGCGCCGGGAGCGGCGGGCAGCGGCGGCCGGGTCAGCCGGCATGAACTGCTGGAGGTCCTCACCTCGCGGCGCTTCGAGAACCCGGCCTGGGCGGTCGGCCTGCAGTCGATGAACCGGGACAATCTGCTGCGTGAGCTGACGCTCCTGCAGGCGGCGTCGCTGATGCTCGCCTGGGAGCGCTACCAGATGGACGAGCGGCGCGGCGCGATGGAGGCCGCGCGGCTCGGGGCGGCGGCCGAGGAAATGCGCCGGCTGCCGGGCCTCGCTGACTGGCTCGAGGTGCAGCGCTGATGGGGCTGCTGCGGCTGCTCTTCCTTCCGGAGTTCGGGCGGTCGCTCGGTCAGATGAGGGCGTCGGCGGGACGGATCGGGGACTCGGTCGGCGCATTGTGGCGCCTACCGGAAGGGAGCCGTCTTGGCATCGACCGGTTCCGGTCGAGGCGCGGTGCGGCCCGGCTCGTGGCCGGGCTGGCGCTGGTGGGTCTTGGAACCGCGCTGGGCACGGGTCTTGCGTGGGGCCAGGGGTTCGAGTCCGACCTGTTCGATATCGTGGACGAGGCGAGCCGCGACCTGTTCGACCTGCTGCGAGGGGGCGACGGCGGCGGCAATGCCGCCTATGCGGCGCTGGGAGAGATGGTCGGCTATTTCAATGCCGGCGTGCTGGTCTTCGTAGGCGTCCTCCTGATCTATCACACGGCCGCCGGCGTCATGGATACCGGCCGGACCGGCCGCCTCGGTTTCGGCGGCTGGGAGATCGTGCGCATCGTGGCGTCGATCGCCCTTCTGGTCCCCCTTCCGGGCGGGCCTTCCGGCGGGCAGCACATCGTCCTGGACCTGGCCGGGGTGGGAGGGGATTTCGCGCAATCGGTGTGGAAGCCGTTTTCGGCGTCGCTTCTGGGAAGTTCGGGGGTGTCGGCGCCCAGGCCGTCGGCCGAGGGCCGGGAGGTGATGATGGTCGACTTCCTGGTCGTGGAGGTCTGCCGCGAGCTGGCGGGGAAACGGCTGGCGACAGGGCCCGTGAAGACGACGGCGAGGGGCGGGCAGGTCTGGCGCTATGAGGTGGCGCAGGGGACCAGGGGCTACGACATTAGGAGCCATTGCGGAGAGGTGAGATTCGCGGGGCTGGACCGCGAGGGGCCGCGGGGCGACGTGGCGAGGGCGCATCTTGAGGGCATGGAGCAGGCCCGCAATGTGCTGGTGGCGGTCGCGAAGCGGATTGCGGAGCCTTACGAGGACGGGCAGCGGTTTGGCGATCCGATGGACTGGTCGGCCGTGAGCACGGCGGTTGCGGGCGCGGTGGAAGCTTATGCCCGGGTGGTGGATGCGGCAGTGGAAAGGGCCGGCGCGGCTCAGAATTCGCAGACGCGGGAGGAGCTGGCGGCCGAGCAAGCGGAGGACGGCAGCTGGACGACGGCGGGCAGCCTGTTCTTCCGGGTGGCGGAACGGATCGGAGAGTTCAACTGGGCCGTGGTGAGCGCCCCGGAGGTCACGCCGCCGATGCTCGCCCTGAAGGATCGGGACAGGAAGAGCTTCAAGGCCCTCCTCCAGATTTCTGAGGATATATCGACGGCGGTGGGCACGCCGGTAAGCGCGCTCGGCAGCCGGGCGCCGCAGGCCGGGGCATCGGGTGGCGGCGCGGGCAGCATGCTGAGCCAGCTGTTCTACACGGTGATGTTCTCCTTCGAGGATGTGCTCGACGTGGAGGGGGACAATCCGATCTCCGAATTGGCGGCGGTCGGGCACAACCTCGTGACCGGCGTTCTGGTGACGTCGGGCACGTTGATGAGTGTTGCGGCGGTGTCGAACCTGGGCGACGTGCAGGCTCTCGGGTTTTCGCTGAAGGCCGATCTCTTCGAGGCGACCTGGCCGGTGATCGACGGCATCGTGACGATGGTGCTGATGGCCCTTCTGATCGGCGGGGCGGTGCTGGCCTATCTGGTACCGGCGCTGCCCTTCATCCGGTTCCTGTTCGGACTGCTGGTCTGGATCCTGGCCGTGGTCGAGGCATTTATCGCCATGACCGTCTGGCTTGCGGCCCAGACGGCGCGAACGGAGGGGAGCGGCCTGACCACGAATTCGACGGTCGGGGGCCTGGTGACGCTGGCAGGCGTGGTTCTGAGGCCGCCGCTGATGATCTTCGGACTGATCGTCGGTTATCTCGTCTTCACCGTCGTCATCGAGCTCTTCAATGCGATCTGGCTGACGCAGATGCGGGAGAGCGCCGGCGAGATCGGACCCGGAATTATCCAGTATGCGGTGTTTGTCGCGCTCTACGTGATGATCGCCTACGGGCTGCTGAACGCATCATTGAAGCTGATCGAGATGCTGCCGGACGCGGTCATGAATTGGATAGGCGGCCGCGCCTCGGGCATGAGCGAGGCCGATCGGATGATCGGGGTGGCGACCGGCAGCACGGGACGGCTCGGCGGGGTCGCGCCGAGCCGTTTCGGCGCGGGTGTGCGCAACAGGCCCGGTGCAGGCGGGCCGGTCGGGGGCTAGGCGGCTTAGTCCAGAATCGGGCGGATCGGCCCGATTGTCGCGCTTCCGGGCGATGAACGGAACCGGGTTGAAAGGAGCGTCTGATGGGCGACAGGTGGAAGGGCTTCGGTGTGGCGGGCGTCTTTACGGCGCTCGGTCTTGGCGTTGGGGTCTGGCTGGTTGCGGGAAGGCCGGAAGCGGACATGGCTGCGAGACTGCTTCTGGCGGTGCTTGTTGGCGGGCTGGTGGCCTGGTGCTTCTGCGGGCGGTCGCGTGCCGGCGAGGTGCGGAGTTTCGGGCTGGGGCTCGGCATGGCGTTCGTCATGTCGGGCGGTGCGTGGGTGTACATGATCGAGTCCCGGATATGGGGAGGACTCCTCCGGCTTCGCGGTGCGGCCTGGGACAGGCTGGGAGAAGGTCGTGTCCCCAGGGGTGGTGTAGGAGCTGAAGCTTCCGGTGGTAGCTGTGGGTAAGTGGCCCGCCGCCGCGACCGTCTGGAGTCAGGCGGCGGCGGGCCACTTACCCACAGCGGAGGCCATCGCGGTGCCGGTTAGGGTTGGGCTGTCACAGTCCACCTGACCGGAGGAGTACCACGATGACCACCACCGACATGATGACCCTGCGGGCGCTGTTGGAGAAGAGTTCCGACGCCGACCTGCTTCGCGAGATGATCGGGTTCACGGCCGCGCGTCTGATGGCGCTTGAGGTTGAGGGCCTTGCGGGCGCCGCGCACGGCGAGCGCTCGCCGGACCGGATCACGCAGCGCAACGGCTACCGGGACCGGGTCTGGGAGACGCGGGCCGGCACGGTCGAACTGAAGATCCCGAAGCTGCGCAAGGGGAGCTACTTCCCGGGCTTCCTTGAACCGCGGCGGATGGCGGAGAAGGCGCTGACGGCGGTGATCCAGGAGGCCTACATCAAGGGCGTATCGACCCGCTCGGTGGACGACCTGGTGCAGGCGATGGGCATGTCGGGCATCTCCAAGAGCCAGGTGTCGCGGCTGTGCGGCGAGATCGACGACAAGATCCGCGACTTCCTCGACCGGCCGCTGGAGGGCGACTGGCCGTATCTCTGGCTTGACGCGACCTATGTGAAGATGCGCGAGGCCGGGCGCGTCGTCTCGGTCGCGGTCACCATCGCGGTGGCGGTCAACGATCAGGGCCGGCGCGAGGTGCTCGGCATGGCGATCGGCGCGTCCGAGGCCGAGACCTTCTGGACCGACTTCCTGCGCTCGCTCGCCCGCCGCGGCCTGCGCGGCGTCAAGCTGGTGATCTCCGACGACCACAAGGGCCTGAAGGCCGCCGCCACCCGCATCTTCGGCGCCACCTGGCAGAGATGCCGCGTCCACTTCATGCGCAACCTGCTCGCCCATGCCGGCAAGCAGGGCCGGCGCGTCGTCTCCGCCTTCGTCACTACCGCCTTCGCCCAGGAGGATGCAGACAGCGCCTCCGCCCAGTGGCGCCAGGTCGCCGACCAGCTCAGGCCCAAGGCGCCAAAGCTCGCCGCCATCATGGACGAGGCCGAGCACGATGTTCTCGCCTACATGACCTTCCCGGCCGCGCACCGCGCCAAGCTGCACTCGACAAACCCGCTCGAACGCCTCCACGGCGAGATCAAGCGGCGCACAAACACCGTCGGCATCTTCCCCAACGAGGACGCCATCACCCGGCTGATCGGCGCAATCCTGCTCGAGCAGAACGATGAATGGGCAGTCCAGAGAGCCAGATACATGACGCTGGAATCCATCGCTCCCGTGAGCGACAATACAACCGTCAAGTTGCCCGCCGTGGCAGCCTGAGCGTTCCGGCCCTACCCGCCGGACACCGCTACGGACGCCAGGCTCTTACACCACCCGCGGGGGCACGATCTGGGAGAAAGCTGGGAGATGGTTTGTGTCCATCTGCTCCCCTTGGCTGGGGCCTTCGTCGTGGTGAACATACTGGGACAGGCAGCCCGGACGACGGTGAAGCGCATTGCCGGTGAAAGGGGGCGGAAGAAGGCGGAGTCCGAGCTTTTCGGAAAGGCGAAGTTCCTGGAGCGGCGCTGGCTTCGGGGTCTGGCGAAGAACCAGGGGGTGATGCTCGGACAGAGCCGTGACGGGCTGATTGCCTATCCGCTGGAGGGCTCGGCGATGACGTTCGCGCCGCCCAGGACCGGCAAGGGCGCGACGATCGCGTTGAACTACCTGTCTCCGCAGGAGCGTGGGTGGCCGGGCTCCACGGTGGTGATCGATCCGAGGGGCGAGCTGTTCCCGATCGTCGCCCGCCGCCGGCGTTCGCTCGGGCGCCGACCGATCCTGCTCGATCCGTTCGGCATGGTGGCACGGCATCGCGGCCTCGAGGGCGGAGAGGCGGATTTCGGCGAGGGCGCCGTGCTGCATCTGCCGGTCTGGAAGAGCGATACCTACAACCCGCTGGATTTCATCCGCGAGGGTGACGAGGCGGTCCGCGATATCGGCGTCCTGGTCGAGGCGCTGATGGAACGGCCGAAGAGCGACGGCGGCAACTCCAAGCATTTCTACGAGTCCGCGCGCTCGCTGATAAACGGCTACCTGTCCTGGGTCAGGTTCAAGATGCCGCCGGACCGACGGAACCTGAAGACGCTCTACGAGCTGCTGTCGCTCGGCAACGATGCGCGGGACGAGTTTTTCGCGCGGGTGGAAGCGACCGACCCGTTCTGCGGGGGGCTGATGCATCTTGCGATGGAGCGGTCCAGGCGCGTGGGCAAGGAGGAAGGCGGCTCGAACTTCACCACGGTGTCCAACCAGCTCTCGTTCCTGAACTATCCGGAGATCGCGGCGCATACGAGCTCGTCGAGTTTCGATCCGCTGGACCTGGCGAATGGCGACATGGACGTGTTCGTGGTCGTGCCGGACGAGATGACAGGCCTGGTGAAGGGCTGGCTCCGACTGTGGATCTCGATCCCCTATGCGGTGGCGTCCCGGCGGGCGATGCAGCGCGAGATGCTCGTCGTCATCGACGAGCTGCCGGCGCTGGGTCATCTGCAGCCCGTGATGGACGGCTACAACCTGGCTGCGGGCAAGGGCGTCCATTTCTGGACCTTCGCGCAGTCGGTGTCCGCGCTGGACGAGACCTGGGGAGGGGATTCCAGGAAGACGCTGATGCACCTCGCGGAAGTGGTCCAGATTCTCGGATGGCCGCGGATGGATGTGGAGGGGGCGGAGGTTCTGTCCAAGGCGATCGGCGCCGCGACCTTCGAGAACCGGAGCGAGAGTCGGTCGGGGCAGGTCAGGGAAGCGACATTGCTGCCCGAGGGGCAGGGGTCGATCCAGGAGTCGCTGTCGGTGGTGAAGGAACAGCTGGTTCCGGCCGACGAAATCCTGTCGATGGGTCCGGACGACCAGTTCGTCATCGCGTCGCCGAAGGACATGCCCCGGGACGTGCTCCGTCTGAGGCATGCGCGTCACTGGATGCTGCCTGGCGTGGCGGAGCTGGCGGACCCGAACCCGTATGTGATCCGGAAGGAGCGGGCGCTGGCGGCGGTCGCGTGATCCGCGGGGCTGGTGGAGGTTCGGCAGATGGCACGGCGGAGAGAGGGCCTGCTGGAGCTCCTTGTTTGGGTTCCGTGGTGGGTCAGCGTGTTTCTGGCCGCGGCATCCTGGGTCGCCATCGTGTTCCTGGCTCCCGGCGTGATGAGCGAACCCTCGGCGTACGTGGGGACAGATATCCGTTCTTAGAGAGAGGCAAGCCCGCATCGGACAAGGTCAGGCGGTAACCAACCCGCGAATGAGAGTATGACAACCATCGGTTCGGATTGCCGTCTCCGGCGCCATGCACAGGCTCAACATTTTGACCGTCCCGCCCAGGCGGGATAGGCTCAGCACGCTCGGGAAACCCGATTGCGCTCATGAGAGCGCAGGATTTCGCCCCCTACCGGAACGGACCCCTAGATCGCGGTCGTGGTGATGTCGGTGTGTTCGAGGATGGCGGCGAAAGCGGGTCGCCATCCTCTTGGAGGGCCTTCCGCTCCGCGCGCCGATTTCGTGCGCGCCGCGCTGGAAACCGCGATGGAAGAGTGGCTCCGTGAAGCCGCTATTCGAATTTCAGCGCTATATCCGAAGTCCAACTGTCGAGTTCCCGCTCGAAACCTTTCTCGACTGCGTCCTGCAGACGCTGGCCGGCCTCTTTAGCCGCGGCGACGAATTTTTCACGCCGTGGGTCTTCATTGAGGCGGTCTCTATGCCAAGCGTTGTTTGTCCACCCGCTTTTCTCCAGAGGAAAGCCGAAATGTTCAGGATCGGAATAATACATGGCCACGACAAAATGACATCTGCTCGACTTGAAGAATTCATTTCTGATATATGTAACCCCTGCCATTCGTCGTTCTTTGATTGCAAGGTTTATTTTTTTCTGAAATTCAGATTTGGGATTTTTGTACGAGGACATTACGCGATGATTGAGATTCCAGCAGCTTGCATCCTTGGGATTATAGTTTCTGTCCGATGAATTATGGTGCGTGTCCTTCCGGTCGCACAACCTGTTCCACCGCTTCCACCCTCGGCAACTGGACAGTTCTACATTGCCTCGAATGAAGGCAAAATGAAACCCGGATTCGCCAGAATCCTGGCTCAAGACAGCTTCCCCAATCTTCCCGAGACCACCCCGCCTCCAATTGTGTGCCGCCAATAGTTCCCATTCTCCCTTGGGCAGAGGGATTTGGCTCTTCCCTATGGCTACGACATTCTCAACCTTGCTGCCCGCCGGCATATCGGTCAGTTCCGCGGAATATATCGGGGAGATGAAAAGGCAAAGGAACGCCACGGTAATGGAAAGGAAACCAAACTTCATTCTCTTTTGCTCCGGATGGTGAAGGTACGGAGCAAGGACGGTATCGGGCTCCGGCATATTGTCAAGGGGGAGAGTCTGGCATGGCGATGCTGGGTTCGCTCGGCTGATGGTGCTCATGCGGGTCGATTCCGGTAGGGGGTAGTCTATTGCTGCCGGGGGGAGATTTCACAATACATCGCTAACCAGTGGGACAGGATGCTGGTGTTCCTGCACGACGGGCGCGTTGAGATGGGCAGCAACTTCGTCGAAAATCGAATCCGGCCGGTGAAGCTCACAGCCAAGAACGCGCTGTTCGCCGGCCACGGTGTGGGCGCGCGCTCTTGGGGCCGTATCGGCTTGCTCATCGAGACCGCGAAGCTGAACCGTGTCGAACCCTATGCCTGGCTCAAGGCCACTCTCGAAGCCATCGCAGCAGGCCATCCCAACAGCCGCATCGACGAGCTGCTTCCCTTCAGGCCCTCGTCAAGCCGAGAGCCGGGTGTCCCGTCGGCACTGCTTACGTTATATTGGAGAATATCATTGTCATTTTGTGCGACTTGCCTAGATTCCGATACCGGACAAAGTGGTTGGAACGCCAGGGGGTCGGAAAGTTGGAGAAGCCGGCGCCAGCTCACTCCCGCATCTACGATCATTTCTGCGAGCGGATTCAGCAGGGGCGGATCGGAACCGGAGAACAGCTTCCCACAGAAGCCGATATTGCGGTCATGTTCGGCGTCAGCCGGGCGACGGTGCAATTCGCCATGTCCCGGCTGGCATGGGAGGGCTGGATCGAGCGGTTTCCCGGCCGAGGCACCTTCGCCAGCGCCGGGGCGTTTCGTTCCGACGGCAGGCAGGCAACGGCCCCGGATTTCAGCGTCGATATGCACAGTCTGCCGGTGTTCGCCGACGGGACCGCGCCGGAGGAGGACGACGTCACTTACCGGCTGATGGCATTCGGCCGCAAGAAGGCGCCGTCCGATGTATCGAGAGCGCTGAACATAGAGTCGGACGAGCCGGTTTTCGTTCTGGAAAGGCTGCGGTTTATCGGGGAAGAGGCAGTGGAGGCGGAGAGTTGTTTCTTTCCTCCGGACGTATTTCCCAAATTCGATACGTCGGCCCTGGACCGCGTGCCTACCGAGGAGCTTCTGGTCGAAGAAAATCTCGGCTTCAGGATCGGTCGGATCGAAACCAGAATTCAGCCTGCCAACGCCGATTCCAGCGAGGCGAAGCTGTTGAACGCGGATGGCGACCGGGCGCTGCTCATGCTCTCGCAAAAACATTCCTGCTTATTCTCAAGGATCATCCTGCAACCCTGATCGGCGAGCTGCGGCATGGGTGGCATGTTGTCCGATGCGTTTCCTACAATGATTTGAGCGTCCTGGTGGGCGTATTTTGGTTTTCACCGAGCGGGTGAAGGAATGGTGAGGGGTTATCGCTCTGCGGTCAGGGTTACAGTCGAGCGAGGCGGCGCGGCCTCGACGGCGCGTGGCGGTGTGGTTCTGGTGTTCGAGTTGCTGGCGGCGAGGCGGGTTCTTGCGGGTCTTCCGAGTCTGTCCGGGAGTCCGTCACAGGGCTGGAGCGACGGCCAGATGATCCTTGCGGTTCTGGTTCTGAACATAGCGGGGCTTGACCGTGTGTCGGACATTGAGGTTCTGGAGGCGGACCGCGGGCTTTGCGCTCTGGTGCGCCGGTTCGAGCCGAAGCTGTTCGGGGTCTCTCGCGGTTCTCTTGCGCGTCGGTTCCGGGGCGGTCGCGAGCGTTGCTTTCCGTCGGCGCGCTCGATCCGTGACTGGCTGGACCGTTTTCATGTTGCGGGGGTTCATGACGCCGAGCGCAAGAAGGGGACGGCGTTGATCCCGGCGCCGGGCGAGAGGGACGGCCTGCTTCGCGAGGTTACCCGTCGCCTTGTTGCGGCAGGGGTGCGGGAGTCGGGCGCGGGCGCGGTGACGATCGACCTCGACGCGACAATCATCGCTTCGGGCAAGCGGGCCTGTCTGTCGACATACCGTGCGGCGTCGGGTTCGGTTCCGGGGGAGCGGGGTTATCAGCCGCTGATCGCGTTCTGCCCGGAGCTCGGCATGGTCCCGTGGCTTGAGATGCGCGATGGCAATGTGCCGGCGAAGCTGGACAACCGGCGCGGGCTTGAAGAGGCGCTGTTGCAGCTTCCTGACGAGGTGGGTCGTGTAGTGCTGCGCAGCGACGCGGCCGCTTGTCAGGAGGAGGTGATCCGCGCCTGCAACGACCCGGCGTTCCGCAGGGAGGAGACGCGTCGGTTCGGCACGGTGGGGTTGGTCTGCGGCGCGGTGCGCTCGGAGCCGCTGATGGCGGAGGTGGCGCGGCTCGGGGAAGACGCCTGGCGCCCGATGCCGGTGAACGCACGCAACAGGCGCGCGGCGCCGGACAGGGCGCCGCTGGAATGCGCCGAACTGCCTTATGTCCCGGCAAGCACCCTGGCGATGAAGCCGCATCACGTGGTCCGCCATGTCGTGACCCGGCGCGCCCTTCCGGGCGAGCTGGGCCTGGACGAAGGAGACCTGCCGGCGGCCCGGGGCAAGCCCGCATACAGGATCAAAGCCTATGTCACCAACTTCCCCGCCCCCGACGCCATCCGGGCGGAGAAGGCGAACGGGCTGGAGGTGATGGACAGCTTCGAGGTGGTCGCCGCGGCTCATGCCCGTTGCGGCCACGGCGAGGAGGTGCATGCGGTGCTCAAGTCCGACCTGGCGGGCGGGATGATGCCGTCGGGGCGGTTCGGCGCGAATGCCGCCTGGCTGTGGCTCGCGGCGCTGGCGATGAACGTGCTGGCGCTGCTGCGACGCGCCGCCTGCGGGCAGGAGTGGCAATGGACGCGGATGAAGCGTCTGCGCGCGATGTGGATCCACCTCGTCGCCCGGGTCGTCCACCATGGCCGCCGGATCACACTCGTGTTCGGCAACGCCGGCCCCCATCTGATGGCAGCGTGCCGCAGGATGAACCTCGCCATGCCGCCGCCCGCGCCCGGCTGATCCCCGCGCCCAGGAGTCCCACCGAAAAACCCGACCGGCACGACGCCGGAGGAAAACGCGCGCCCGGGCAGTCCCGATCAAGACCGGATCGTCGCAAAAACTGCGGCCAGACCGCTCCCAATCCATACCAAACCCGACGACGCCCGCCTGAACAACGCGGCAACACTCAACAACGGTTCCAGGAAAGCCAAAACCCAGCCGCAAAAAAAATCAGCTCGCCGATCAGGGTGCAATGAGTAGTTGATATGGGATGGGTTGTGTTCTGACGGCGCTGTGAAGGAAGCGTGGGATCATGGAGTTGAGTTGGTATCGTCGGTTGTATCGCCATGCGAAGCTGGCGAGGTAGCGTTCGGCATGGTCGGGACCGAGCTTTCGGTAGGTTCCGGCGATGGCGCTCTTGATGTTGCCGAGGGTCGTGTTGACCCATTTGAAGGGGGCCATGCGGGCTGCCCGGCGGCCTGAGCCGGTACGGATGGCGCTGTGGCTTGCGGCGATGCCGTCGAGGGCGTTCCAGCAGTGCAGGGCATCGGTGACGACCTCCGTCCCCGGGGCCAGCCAGCGTTTGGCGCCGCGCGCGATCTCGCGCTTGCGGAAGCCCCTGACCGGGACGAGCTTGACCTTGCGCGGAGCCCCTTCGGCGCTGGTCGAGACCGCCGCCACGAAGGGCGTCTTGCCCGGCGCGCCCCGGCCGCGCTTGCCGCCGGAGCGCGACCCGCCGAGATAGGCGTCGTCCATCTCGACCCGTCCTTCGAGCCGCGTGTCGGCTTCGCGCCGGGCCATCACCGCCATGATCTTCTGCTTCATGCTCCAGGCGGTCGGCTGCCTGACCCCGAGGCGGCGACCGAGTTCCACCGACGAAATGCCGTTCTTCGCCGTCACCACAAGGTGGATCGCCGCAAACCACAACGTCAGGGGCAGCTTGGTCGAGTGGAAGATCGTCCCCGACGTCACCGAAACCTGCTTCTTGCAGCGGTTGCACTGGTAAAGCCTGCGCCCGGCAAGAATGCAGTGCCCCCGATGCCCGCAGGAGCCGCACTCGAAACCGTTCGGCCAGCGCAATCGGGCTAGCACCGCCCGGCACTGATCCTCCGTGCCGAACGACGCTCGGAACGCATCGTCGCTCAAGCCACGAACACGCGATGCAACCTTGAATGCCATATCCATGACCTCCCGATAACAGAAACCCTTCCAAACCTACAATCTCACAAGATGACTCTCAAGAATAAGCAGGAAAACATTTCTCGGAGGGCGACCGACCGGTCGTCTACACCGACCGCATTTGCGTTTCGCCCATCGGCTTCAGCTACACGATGCATGCCGCCGGATAGAGGCGGGCGGGGAACGGGAAGCGGGTGTCCCGCCTTGGCGGCGGGGACCGGGGGCCTTAGGCTGGAGCGCAGGGAGTTGCCGCCCCCGGATGGCGGCCGAACCGGAGACCCGCTTTCATGCTTTCGCTCGCCACGATTCTGGAGACCAGCGCCCGCGACGAACCTTGCGGGGCGGGGCATCGGGCCGGGCGACATCGTGGCGCTCGCCTGCCCCAACGTGCCTGCCTTCCCGGCCTTCTATTTCGGCGTGCTGAAGGCCGGGGCGACGGTGCTGCCGGTCTCCATCCTGCTCAAACGCGACGAGATGGCCTATCTGCTGAACGACAGCGGGGCGAAGGCGCTGGTCTGCCACGAGGGCTCGGCGGAACTGCCGCTGGGCGAGGTCGGCCGCGCGGCGTTCGGGGACGCGCCGGCCTGCAGGCATTTCATCGAGCCGGACGCGCCCGTGGTGGACGCTGCCTTCGATACCATGCAATGCGGCCGGGTCCGCTGCGCGGCCCCGAAGGCCTTTACCCGGCGCAAGCGCCGGAGCGCCTGGTAGCCGCCAGCTACTCGGGCTTCGCCCTATACGCTGGCTCCCAGGCCCAGCGCCGGGCAGATGGTCGTTTCGCTCCCTGATGCCCGGACGCATAGATCGAGCCGCTACGCGGCAAGAGCCCGCAAGCGGGCGTTACGGCTCCGCTGCGCGGAGGCTTAGGCTCGCTCCGCTCGCATGCTCGGCAATGGGCACGGGCCGACAGATAGGGGCTCCAGAACGGAACCGGGACACAATCGGATAAGAGATATCGAAGGAACCTGGAACCGTAAGGGAGCCCTGAAATGTCGGCTCTATCCGTACAAGCCTCGCAGGTATAATACATGCCTTCAATGTGACGACAGCGGCAGAAACGCCGACATCGCCCGCAGCTTCTACTGCCTCTGGTGCGGCATAGAGTTCTACGCCGTCACAAGCGACTGGAAGCAGCGCCGCGCCCGCCACTTCCTCGACGCCTGGGACGAGACCCCGCGATGCAAGCGGTGTCTCGCCCCGCTCGACGACAGCGCCGGCCTCGACGAGGCCGCGCCGTCGCTTTGCGCCGAGTGTGAAATCGACTGACACCGCCTGAACGCGCAGCCGATGGATTGACCGCCGCGCCAACCAGGCGCGCCGAAGCCGAACCGCCCGGCCTCCAATGGAGCGCCGGGCGTTTCTATGCGGCCGGCCGCACAAGTGACGTCGCCGGCCGAGCTCGCATTGTGCGCCAAACGCACAGCCGAGCCACCGGTCGCCGCCGGCCGGGATCCGGTCGCGCCTCGTGGAGCTCGCCGCGGCCCCGGATTCCGGCCTTATTGATGCACGCAACGCACAGACGGCCCCCGGGCAAGCCGGGAGCCTGAACGGGCGCCACAGCGCCCTGGTGGCCCAAGAGGCCCCTGACGGGCCCCGCGAGCCCCCTTACACGTCCAGCCTTCACTCACGAGAAGAAACCAGGCAGTGACAAGACCGTTCGGCTATCCGCACAATAGCCGAAGTGCCAATGGGGAGCGAAACGTCATGATTAGGCCCTGTGGACGTATTGACTCAGGAGCGTGTTCAGGGATTCCCGTGCGAGGATTTGTCTGAATCATGAGGCGTCGGCGATTCGGGGGTTTCGTTGATGTCGACGAAGATGACGAATGGAGACTGGGAGGTTGCGCTGGAGGTTTTCCGGCTTTGCCTTCCGAGGCGGGGTGCGAAGGCGAAGGACGACCGTCTGTTTCTGGAGGCGCTGCACTTCTTTGCGGTTCACAACATCACCTGGCGGGCGCTGCCGGAGCGGTTCGGGCACTGGAATACGGTATGGCGGCGTTTTCACCGTCTGAGCCGTTCAGGGGTGTTCGAGGACTTTTTCGCCACGCTGGCGGATTTGAGCAGCACGGCGCACCTGGTTCAGATGTTCGATTCGACCGTGACCCGCGCGCATGTATCGGCGGCCGGCGCAAAAGGGGGCAGCAGGGTCAGGCGCTTGGACGCTCGCGGGGCGGTTTCAGCACCAAAATCCACCTGAAGACCGATTTCGACGGCCTGCCGATCGCCTTCGACCTGACCGGCGGCGAGGCAGCCGACAGTCCGCATTTCGAGACCCTGATGGACATCGGCCCCGATGTCCGGCCCCGCGCCATCGTCGCCGACAAGGGCTATGACAGCGCCGGAAACCGCCAACTCGCCCGGAAAAGAGGCGCCCTGACCGTCATTCCCTACCGGAAGAACATCAAAAACAGGCCAAAGCGCTTCGCAAGCGCGCTCTACAGAGGACGGGCGCGCATCGAACAGGCCGTCGGCAAGCTCAAACGCTTCAAACGCATCGCCCTGCGCTGCGAAAAGACCGCCACAAACTTCAGCTCCTTCGTCGCACTCGCCGCTGCCTTCATCTTGATCAAATCCGTCCACAGGACCTAGAACAGGCAGGGATGTACGCGAACACATTCAGACCGCATTGAATGGGCGGTCTTCCGAGCACGAACTGTAACAGCTTCAGACGCCGCCGCTGCGGAAGGGAGGGACGGCCATGGAACCCGGGTCCAATGTGCATCTGATCGGCGAGGCCGGGGGGCGCGCCAGGCTCAACACGCCGGCTCTCCTGCTCGACCTCGACACGCTCGACCGCAATATCGCGCGCATGGCCGCGCACTGCCGGCGGACCGGGCAGGCGCTGCGCCCGCACGCCAAGACCCACAAGAGCATCGAGGTCGCGCGGCGGCAGATCGCGGCGGGCGCGGTCGGCCAGTGCTGCGCGACGCTTGGCGAGGCGGAGGTGCTGGCGGGCGCGGGCATTCCGGGCGTGCTCGTTACCTCGCCGGTGGTCGGCCCCGGCCGCACCGCCCGGCTGGTTGCGCTCAACGAAGCCGCCGAAGGGCTGATGGCGGTGGCCGACGACCCGGGCGCGGTCGCGGCCCTGGCGGAAGCGGCGACCGGCAAGCCGCTCTCGCTGCTGGTCGATATCGATGTCGGCACGCGGCGTACCGGCGTGCTTTCGGCGCAGGCGGCGGTGGCGCTGGCGCGTCAGATCGACGAGGCGCCGGGCCTCGTCTTCGCCGGTATCCAGGGTTACGCCGGCCATCTCCAGCATGTGTACGACTATGCCGAGCGCGCCGAGGCGGTGGCGGCCGTGTCCGAACGGCTCGCCCATGTCTCCTCGGTGCTGGCGGACGCAGGCCTCGCCCCGCCGCTGGTCACCGGCGGCGGCACCGGGACCCACGACCTCGACTACCGCCACGGCGTGCTGGGCGAGCTCCAGGCCGGCAGCTTTGCGGTGATGGACGTGGATTACGGCAGGGTGGCGCTGACGGAGGACGGTTCCGGCCCGTTCGCACCCGCCATGTTCGTGATGGCGACCGTGGTGAGCGCGGCGGGAGACGAGTTCGCCATCATCGATGCGGGCCTCAAGGCGCTCGCGACGGACGGGCCGATGCCGCTCTTCGCGCGCGGGGCCCCGGAGGGCGCGACCTTCAGCTTCGCCGGCGACGAGCACGGCCGCGTCCACTATGCCGAAGACAACCCCGCGCGGCTCAAGGTCGGGGACATCGTCGAGCTGCACCCGCCGCATTGCGACCCGACGGTCAATCTCTACGACGTCTATCACGCCATGCGCGGCGAGGTGCTGGAAGCGATCTGGCCGGTGGACGCCCGGGGCCGCCGGTAGCGCGATATCGGACCGGGCGGTTCGGCCTGCTCTCCACCGGCCTGCGGCGGCATCGGGAACCGGGGACGGCCCCGTTTTGCGGGGGCAACGAAGGGATGTGACCATGTGTTCATTAAATTTAGGTAATGTTTCTCTATTTTTGGTCTAAAGCAGGAAAATCCGTGATATGATGGGTTCGAGGTAAGCGGCATCCGGAGCCGCTTCCCGCCCGCGCCGGCCCGGTGCGGAACGACCCCGATTCAGCCGACAGGCGAGGTGCGTCCTGCGCCCGCCTCGCGCACGCGCAATCAGGCGCGCGAACCGCGCCGGCGCAATGGCGCGCCCGCGCCGGCGCAGGCGCCCGCGCGGGATACGCGCGGATAAGGGTCGCTCCCTGCCGGGACGGCATGGTTGTCGAACCGAAGCGGAATGAAGGAGCCGCCATGCCTATCATCGACCCGACCGTCGCCCTCTCCACCCGCCAGGAAGCCTTCTGCCGCCACTGCACCGCGTCGGGCAACGCCGCAGACGCCGCAACAACGACGCCGAACTCCACGCCCCCTGGTCGCCGGAGAACATCGAACAGCGCCGGCAGGACAGCCTCGACTGGTTCCAGAGGGCCGGCCCCTTCGATGCGCCCGGAGACGGCGATTTCACCCCCGACCATGACAAAACATGACATTCCATGACACGGCGCCAGGGAGTATCCGCGCCCGGCAGGGCCGCACTGCGCGGAAAGGCTGACCTTCCCCGAGCGCGAGGAGAGAGTCATGGGGATGCGGGACGGTTGCATCGAAAGAAAGCCCTCTCCCCGGGGAGAGGGTTGGGTGAGGGCCGCGCAGAACGGGCGCGGGCGAGGCCTAGCCGGGTTGAGACGGGGCCGGGAACCGCGCCGTCAGGTGACCAGTTCGAGTCGTCGTTCGATCACGGAGAGCACGTCGCGGATGTTCTGCCCGCGTTTCAGCAGCCGGGGACCTTCGCTCACCGAGTATTCCGCCGCGGACCGGCCCTTGTGCCCGGTCTTGGCAACCCTGTAGAGGGGCGCTTCGGAGCTGTGCCGGAAAATCGAAAACACGGCCTCGCCTCGTTGGAAGTCTATCGCGTAATCCCGCCAGTCCCCTGCCGACACGCGCCGGCTATAAACGTTCATCAGGTGGCGAAGCTCTCTCTTGTCGAAAAAGACCGGCTTCGCCGGACGGTATTGGTTTTCGAGCGCGACGACCTCTCCCATGGCCTCCTCTGTCCTCCTCGCTGGACGGCGACAGCTATGCTGCCCCGAAACTCCGCGCCCCGTCCAGACGAAATATGTCGAACCCGTGACAACCGACGGTGTTTGCGCACAGGGGCCGGCGGAAGCTATAACGCGGCGGCCGTCCAGGAGAGGCAAAGTGGCCGATATCTTTCGCGAGGTGGACGAGGAAGTCCGCACCGAGCGCGCCAAGGAGCTTTGGCGGAAATACGGTGTCTTCGTGGTCGGGGCAGCCGTGCTGGCCGTGCTGGCGGTCGGCGGGTTCCAGCTCTGGAAGCATATGGAGGCGGAGGCGGCCGCCGAGGCGAGCCAACAGCTGGAACAGGCGGCTTCGCTGGCCGGAGAGGACAAGCCGGGGGATGCCATAGCGGCCTTCGCCGCGCTCGCCGCGGAGGGCGGTGGGGCCGGCCTCCTGGCGCGGTTCGGCGAAGCAGCGGAACTCGCCCGGCAGGGCAACACCGAGTCCGCGCTCGCCCGCTACGAGGCGCTGGCGGGCGATGAGGACGCAGCTCCGGTCTATCGCGATCTGGCGCGGCTGTTCCGTGGCATGATCGAACTGGATGCCGGCCGGCCGGAAGCGGCCATCGCGGCGGTGGAAGGGCTCTCGGGGGCGCTGCGCCATTCCGCGGCCGAAACGATAGCGGCGGCACGGGTCGCGCTCGGCGAAACGACGGCGGCGGTCGCGGGTTTCAAGGCTCTGGCCGATGACCCGGAGGCCCCTGCCGGCGTGCGCCGGCGTGCGGCGGAAATGCTGGCTGCATTGGGAGAATCCTCATGAGACGGGCGCTGCTTCTGGCGGTCGGGGGCGCGTTCCTGCTCACCGGCTGCGAGTCGGACGGCTGGTTTGGCGCATCCGAAGACCCGCCACTCCCCGGCGACCGCATCGCCGTGCTTTCGCTGGACCGCGCTCTCAAGGGCGACCCCGAGACGGCAGCGCGCCCCATGGAACTGCCGGAGCAGGTCGCCAATGCCGACTGGCCGCAGGCCGGCGGCGCGCCCTTTCACGCCATCGGCCACCCGGCGCTCGGCTCTGTGTCCGGTCCGGCATGGTCCCGGTCCGTCGGCGCCGGCTCCGGCGAGGGCCGCCGCCTGATGGCGCAGCCCGTCGTCGCCAATGGCCGGGTCTATGCCATGGACGCCGTCGGCACGGTCAGCGCTTACGGCCTGCAGGACGGCAGCGAGCTTTGGTCGGTCGGGACCCGGCCCGAGGACGAGGAAGAATCGACGGGCGGCGGCATGGCCTTTGCCGGAGGCCGCCTGTTCGCGGCTACAGGCTATGCCGAAGCCCTGGCGATCGACGCCTCCTCCGGAGCCGTTGTATGGCGCCGGCCGCTGTCGGCACCGGCGCGGGGCGCGCCGGCGGTCGAAGGCAGCCGGCTCTTCGTCGCCACGCTCGACAACAGGACCCATGCCCTCGACACCGGCGACGGCGGCACTCTCTGGACCCATGATTCCGTGGCGGAGCAGACCGCGCTCCTCGGCGGCGCGGGCCCGGCAGTTGCGCAGGGCGCGGCCGTTTCCGCCTATTCCTCGGGCGAGATCGTCGCGCTGAAGACGGAGACCGGGCGGGAACTCTGGTCCGACAACCTCACCGTGGCCCGCCGGGCGGATTTCGTGGCGGCGCTGGCCGATGTCCAGGCTGCGCCGGTGGTTCATGACGGACGGCTCTTCGCGCTCAGCAATACCGGCCGTGCCGGCGCCATCGACATGCGGAGCGGCCGCCGGGTCTGGAGCGGGGAGTTTGGCGGCCTGCACATGCCATGGCTCGCCGGCGCCCACCTGTTCGCCGTAACGGAACGGGGCGAGGTCGTGGCGGCGGAGGCCGAGACAGGCAAGGTGCGCTGGGTCATACCGCTTGCGCGCTATGAGGACGAGGAGGACCGCACGGGCCGCATCGAGTGGGCCGGCCCGGTGCTGGCAGGCGGGCGGCTGGTGCTGGCGGGTTCGCATGGCGAGATCGTCTTCCTCGACCCGAAGACCGGACAGAAGGGCGCAACGCTCGATGCCGGACGGCCTCACCGCCTAGCGCCCGTCGTCGCGGCCCGGACACTGCTGCTGCTCGACGACGACGGTGTGTTGACCGCTTATCGCTGACCGCCATGCCAGGCGCCGTTATCGCCATTGTCGGACGGCCCAATGTCGGCAAATCGACGCTGTTCAACCGCCTTGTCGGGCGGCGCGAGGCGATCGTGGACGACCGGCCGGGCGTGACCCGCGACCGCCGCGAGGGCGCGGCCTCGCTCGGCGGCGCAGAGTTCACGGTCATCGATACGGCCGGGCTGGAGGATGCGCCCGCCGGCGACCTCGAAGCCGCCATGCGCCGCCAGACCGAAGCGGCGCTCGCCGATGCCGATGCTGCGCTCTTCCTGGTCGATGCGCGCGCCGGGGTGACGGCGCTGGACCGCCATTTCGCCGCCTGGCTCAGGCGGGGACCCGCGCCGGTCGTGCTGGCGGCGAACAAGGCGGAGTCCGGGCGCGGCATGGACGGCGCGTTCGAAGCCTATGAGCTCGGCTTCGGCGCGCCGGTCGCGATTTCGGCGGAGCATGGCGAGGGGCTTGCGGGGCTCTACGAGGCGCTCGCGCCCTTCATCGAAGCGTCCCCTCCGGACGAAGACGAGGACGAGGCGGATGACGAGGCGGCGGGCCCGCTGAAGCTCGCCATTGTCGGCCGGCCGAATGTGGGCAAATCGACGCTCATCAACCGGCTGCTCGGCGAGGACCGCCTGCTGACCGGACCGGAACCGGGCGTGACGCGCGACGCCATCGCCGTGGAATGGGCCTGGAAGGGCCGGCCCGTGCGCCTGGTGGATACGGCCGGCCTGCGCCGCCGCGCCCGCGTGCAGGACCGGATCGAACGGCTCTCGGCAGCGGATACAGACCGCGCCATCCGCTTCGCCGAAGTGGTCGTGTTGCTGCTCGACGCCGCCGACGGGCTGGAGCGCCAGGACCTCGCCATCGCCGCCCGGACGATCGAGGAAGGCCGGGCGCTGCTGCTCGCCGCGAACAAGTGGGACCTCATCCGGGACGCGCCGGAGGCGCTGGGCGCGCTGCACGACCGGGTCGAGGCGTCCCTGCCGCAAGTGCGCAACGTGCCGCTGCTGACGGTCTCCGCCGCCACCGGGCGCGGCGTGGACCGGCTGGTCCGCACCGCGTTCGAGAGCCGCGAGGTGTGGAGCCGGCGCATCCCGACAGGCGCCCTCAACCGCTGGCTTCAGGAGGCGCTGGAGGCGCATCCGCCGCCCATCGTCAAGGGCAGGCGCCTCAAGCTGCGCTATGCCGCGCAGATCAAGCGCCGGCCGCCGACCGTGGCGATCTTCGGCTCGCGGCCCTCCTCCGTGCCGGAGTCCTATGTCCGCTATCTCGCAAACGGCCTCCGGCGCGATTTCGACTTGCCGGGCGTGCCCATCCGCATCCTGCTCCGCGCCGCCGCCAACCCCTATGCGGAGGAGGAGCGGCGCTAGCGGCCGTTTGCCGCTCATATTTTCCGTTTGGTGAACGATAAGCCCGTTTGCCGCTCACCCGTGAACAACAAACTCGGAAGAGCCGCCGCCTCAATGCCGTACGGTATCGAGCAAGCGCTGAAAGACGAACCAGGTCGGCCGGCGCCCGGAACCCCGGGCATAGATTTCGAGTGCGCCGTTTTCGACCAGCGTCCTCGTAAAGCGCGATGCGGACTGCAGCGGGATACCGGTGCGCCTGGAAAACGAACGATTGGTAAAGACCGGGTTGATGAACATATCGTCCAAGGCCTGCACAGCCCATGGCGATGACAGGAGGCTCGGGAACGACTCCTTCGTTTCACTGTAAAAGTCCAGCATACGATTCGCGAGAGCGATGTTCTCGGCAGCCTGCCTGGCCAGCACATCCAGAAAATAAAGGCACCACTCGGTCCAGGCATTGCTAGCCGATACAGCCCGGAGCCCGTCGACATAGCCGTCGCGGGCCTTCTCGATCACGCTGCTTACGTAGAAGCAGGGTCGGGAGATCACGTCATCGTTCCATAGCGAAAGCGTAACGAGCATCCGGCCGATACGGCCATTCCCGTCCGCAAACGGGTGCAGCGCTTCGAACTCGGCATGGCCGAGCGCAGCCCTGATGAGAGGGTCCTGTCCCGGCGTGTTCATGAAATTCTCAAAGCGGCGGATACCTTCTTCCAGGTCCTCAGGGGGAGTCGGAACGAAAACGACCCTGCCCGCCGCGCGGTCGATGATATAGTTCTGCTCCTGCTTGAATTGGCCCGGCCGCTTGTCCGACCCGCGCCCCGTGAACAGCAGTTCACCATGGGCCTCACGGATCAACCGGCTGCAAATCGGCAGCCCGTCGCTCATGAGTCGCTCGGCGCGGGCCATGGCGCGCACATAGGACAATACCTCCCGCGCTTCCGGACGGGCTGCGCCCTGGTCGGCTTCTTCAAGCGCAAACACCTCTTCGAGGGTGGCGACGGTGCCTTCGATTCTCGATGAGGCGACGGCTTCGCGACTGCGCAGCGGCGCCAAGAGTAGCTCCTGATTCGGGAGTGTCCTCAGCAGGGAATCGTAACGGCCTATGGCGAGCGCAGCATGACTGACGGCCGGCATCAGCCGCTGGTGATCCAGTGTCTTCGGCGGGAAACGGCCGCTGTGGTAGGAAACCGCCTCATCCATTGAGAAGCCTGCCGGTGGCGACGGCATTTGCATATCACGGAACACCGCTTCTTGATCGACAAGGAAACTAGCACGTCACCCGTGAACAACAAACCGGTTTATTGTTCACAAAGACGCTCTTTGTTAACAACAAAGCCGCCCGCCTTGCCCCCCGGCGGGACTCGCTGGCATGGTCGGGGCCTCGCAGCAGGGAGGCCGCAGGCCGTGGCGCGCTATCGCATTTTCGGTTCGGAGCTCTCGCCCTATTCGGTCAAGGTCCGCGCGTGGTTCCGCTACAAGGGCATCGCGCATGACTGGCTGACGCGCACGCCGGAGAACCGGGCCGAATACGAGGCTCATGCGCGGCTGCCGCTCGTGCCGCTGGTCATCACGCCCGAGGGCGAGGGCATCCAGGACTCGACGCCCATCATGGAGCGGTTCGAGGCGGCCTTCCCCGAGCCCGCGACCCAGCCCGGGGACCCGATGCTCGCCTTCCTCTCCGCGCTGCTGGAGGAATATGGCGACGAGTGGGGCAACAAGCACATGTTCCACTATCGCTGGCGCGACGAGGCCGACCAGGTCTCGGCGGCGGAGCGCATCGCCCGCTCGATGCTGCCGGACGCCGACGAGGAAACGGTGGCCGAGCGCGCGCGGGCCGTGCGAGAGCGCATGGTGCCGCGGGTGAGCTTCGTCGGCTCCTCGCCCGGGACGGCGCCGATCATCGAGGCCTCCTTCGTCCGCCAGCTGGAGCTGCTGGAAGCGCATCTGGAGGGCCGCCGTTACCTGTTCGGTGCCCGGCCGGCTTTCGCGGATTTCGGCATCGCCGCCCAAGTCTGGGAAGCCTGGACCGACCCGACCGGCAGCACCCTCGTGCCGCCGCTGACGCGCGACTGGTGCCGGCGGATGCAGGACCCGGAGAACGAAGGCCCGTTCGAGGCGTGGGAGTCGCTCGCGCCGACCCTGGCGCCGCTGCTCGCCGAGGAAGTCGGCGCGCGCTTCCTGCCCTGGTCGGATGCCAATTCCCGCGCCATTGCCGACGGCGCGGAGGCCTTCACCGTCGGTATCGCGGGCGGGCGCTGGACACAGGCGCCCCAGCGCTACCACGCCCGCTCGCTCCGTGTGCTGCGCGAGAAATATGCCGCGCTCGGCGACCGGGCTGCGCTCGATCCCGTTCTGGAGGCGACCGGCTGCCGCGCCTGGCTCGGCTGAACTGGCGGGTTTGCGGCAAAGGCGGTATCGATTGCGGGGCCGGTCCCCGAGACGACAGGAGCCGAGCGGATGAACCAGATGCAGGCATGGCGGGTGCGTGAATTCTGCGAGCCCGAGGACATGGCGTTCGAGACCGTGGCGCGCCCGGAGCCAGGGCCGGGCCAGGCGCTGGTCAAGGTGCATACGGCCGCGCTCAACTTCCTCGACATCCTGATGGTTCAGGGCAAATACCAGATGAAGCCGGACTTCCCGTTCACGCCCGGCTGCGAGCTGTCGGGCGAGATCGCGGCCGTCGGCCCCGGTTCGAACTGCAGGGTCGGCCAGCGTGTCGCCGCCCAGCCCTATTGGGGCGCCTTCGCCGAATATGCGGTGGTCGATGACCTGCAGATCAATCCGATCCCGGACGGCGTGGCGATGGACCTCGCCGCCTGCGTGCCGGTGGTCTATCCGACCGGCCACATCGCGCTCGGCCGGCGCGGCGGGCTCAAGGCCGGCGAATGGCTGCTGGTGACGGCCGGCGCAGGCGGGTCCGGACTGGCGGCGATCCAGATCGGCAAGGCCTGGGGGGCGCATGTCATCGCGCTTGCCGGCAGCGAGGAGAAGCTCGCCGTCTGCCGCGAGCACGGGGCCGAACTTGCGCTCGACTACACCGATGACGGCTGGGTCGAGGCCGTGCGCGAGGCGACCGGCGGGCGCGGCGCCGATATCATCTTCGACCCCGTGGGCGGTGAGGTCTTCAATCTCGCGCTCAAGGTCATTGCGGTCGAGGGCCGCGCGCTCATCATCGGCTTTGCCGGCGGCGCCATCCAGCAGATCGCCGCCAACCGCCTGCTGCTGAAAAACGCCTCGGCCGTCGGCGCCATATGGGGCGGCTATTTCCGCAGCCACCCCGAATATACTCACGAGGTGGTCGCGGACTGCTACGCCATGCTCGCGCGCGGCGAGATCGACCCCGTAATCTCCGCCCGCTACGCATTCGACGACCTGCCGGCGGCGCTGCGCGCGCTGGCCTCACGCCGCACCTGGGGCAAGGTCCTGCTGGAGGTATCGCCATGATCCGCGCCGTCCGCGCCGTTCCCGGAAGCCCGGACCGGCTTGAAGTCGCAGAAGTCGAGGAGCGACCGCCCTTCTCCAACGAGGCGCTGGTGCGCGTCTCCGCCTTCTCGCTCAATCGCGGCGAGGTGAGGCGGGCGGAGCGCGCGGAGCGCGCGATCCGCATCGGCTGGGACATTGCGGGCACCGTCGAGAAGGCCGCGGCCGACGGCTCCAGCCCGCCGGAGGGCGCGCGCGTCGTGGGCTTCTCGCCGCGCATGGAAGGCTGGGCCGAACGCGCGCCGATCCTTGGTAGCTATCTCTGCCCGATACCGGACGGGGTGAGCGACGCCGCGGCGGCGACGCTGCCCGTCGCGGGCCTGACGGCGCTGCACTCCATCGATGCGGGCGACTGCCTGATCGGCGCGCGCGTGCTGGTCACCGGGGCTACGGGCGGCGTCGGGCTGTTCGCGGCCCAGCTCGCGCGCATCGGCGGGGCGGAGGTGCTGAGCCAGATCCGGCGCGAGGACCAGCGCGCCTTCGCCGACCGGGTGGGCCTCGGCAGGCTCATCGTGAGCCCGGACGGCAGCGGCATCGAGGCGGCCGGCCCCTACCGGCTGGTGGTGGACAGCGTCGCCGGGCCGATCCTCGAGGCCGGCGTGCGCGCGCTCGGCCCCGAGGGGCTCGCGGTCTGTTACGGCGTCACCGCCGCGCCCGCGATCTCCGTCGCGATCGGGGATTTCATGACCCGCGGCCTTGCGCGCATCCTCGGCTTCCATCTCTACTACAAGAGCGAGATCGCCCCGCCGCGCGACCATCTCGCCCGCCTGCTCGGCCTCGTGGCGCAGGGCCGTCTCGACACCGCCATCGAGCGCGAGGCGTCCTGGAGCGAGGTCGCGCGCACTGCCGACGACCTGATCGAGCGCCGCTTCCCCGGCAAGGCCGTGCTGCATATCGACTGACGGACGGCGTCCGCGCCGCCAGCGGCGCCGAACTTCTCCGTTGCCGGGCGCGGCCGGATATCCGTATGATTCCCGCGACCGGGCGGCAGCGTTCCGTCCGGGGTTCGAGGGTTTCCCGCCGATGGCTGGCAGAGCGTTTCGACCGGCGAACGATCCCCGCCTGGGCATCGCCATGATCTGCCTCGGCATGGTGGTCATCACCATCAACGATTCCATCGTCAAGGCGATGTCGGACCGCTACCCGCTGCACGAGATCGTGTTCGTGCGCGCGTTGGTGGCGCTGCTGTTCAGCCTCGCCGTGCTGCGTTTCGAGGGGGGCTTGAGGGCGCTGCGCACCGGGCGCCCCGCCGCCCACATTGCGCGCGGCCTCTGCATGGTCCTGGCGAATCTCGCCTTCTTCGGCGCGCTGGCGTCGGCGCCGCTGGCCGACGTGACGGCGCTCTTCTTCGTCGCTCCGCTGCTCATCACGCTGTTGTCCGTTCCCTTCCTCGGCGAGAAGGTCGGCATCCGGCGGCTCTCCGCCGTGCTGGTCGGGTTCCTCGGCGTGCTGGTCATGCTCCGGCCCGGAACCGGCGAACTCGAACACGCCGCGGACCGGTGGACCCTGCTGCTGCCGATGGCGGCGGCGCTGGCCTACGCCACCATGCAGATCCTGACGCGGAAGCTCCGGGCGAGCGCCCCGGCCTCGGCCATGGCGGCCTATATCCAGGTCATGTTCATTACCGTCAGCCTCGGCTTCTTCGCCGTCGCCGGCGACGGGCGCTTCGCCGAGGGCATGGAGAACAGGACATGGCTGTTCCTGTTCCGCGCCTGGGTATGGCCGACGCCGGAACACTGGCTGCTGTTCGTGCTGCTGGGCGGCCTCTCCGGCTTCATCGCCTATTCGCTGACCCAGGCCTACAGGCTGGCCGACGCGGCCACGCTGGCGCCCTTCGAATATGTCGCGCTGCCCTCCGCCATCCTGCTCGGCTGGCTCGTGTTCGACCATCTGCCCGACCATTGGGTGCTGCTCGGCTGCACGCTCATCGCCGGCTCCGGCATCTATGTCTACTGGCGCGAACGGAAGCTTGCCGACGGAAGCGCCCGCCGCCGCTCTCCGGCCCCCTCGGCGCCGGGACCGGGCTGAAGACCCTCCGGTCCCTTCCCCGCCGGACGGGTCGAGCGCCAACGACATTGCCAATCCGTAAGATCGTATCGAAGCCACTACGGGCGTTTCCATAATATGCTTCCCCGAAAACCCTCCTCGCGAGGGTCGGAACGAACCGATATCCGGAACGGATGCCCGATGCCCAGAAAGCGCAAACGACCGAGCTCCAGCGCCCGCCGCGGCCGCACTGCGGGCGCGCCTGCCCCGAAGCGGGCCCCCGCCGGCTCCGGAGCGCCGGCGCACGCGAAGCATTCCCTCGACAGCTGGCTCCTCGGCCTCGCGGGTCTCGGCGTGCTGCTCACCGGCTACCTGACGCTGACCGCCTGGTTCGGCGAGCACCCGGCCTGGTGCGGTGCGGACTCCGGGTGCGACATCGTGCAGTCGAGCCGGTGGTCCACCCTGCTCGGCCTGCCGATGGCGCTCTGGGGTCTGCTCACCTACGCGCTTCTTGCCGGCCTGGCGTGGCGGCTGCGCTCCCGCCCGTCGGCCTGGGGCGCCATGCTGCTCTTCGCGTGCATCGGCGCCGGCGTGAGCTGGTTCCTGACCCTGGTGTCGGTCTTCGAGATCAGGGCGGTCTGCGAATATTGCCTCGCATCCTTCGTGCTGATGAACCTGCTGCTCCTGCTTGTCGTCCTGCGCCGCCCTGCGCGGACTCCCGAACAGGGGTGGCGCAGGGTCCTGCCGTTCCCGGTCGGGGCCGCCATCGCGCTGGTCCTCGGCCTCCACCTGCATTTCGAGGGGGTATTCGATCCCGCCGCCGGCCCGGAGGACCCCTATCTCAAGGCGCTCGCGACCCACCTGCAGGACAGCGGCGCACGCTTCTACGGCGCCTACTGGTGCCGTGCCTGCCAGGAGCAGAAGGCGCTCTTCACCGCCTCCGCCAAGCGCCTGCCCTATACCGAATGCGCGCCCTCAGGGCCGAACGGACCTCTCACGGCCGCCTGCACGATTCAGGACATCCGGCGCTATCCGACATGGCTCGTCGAGGGCCGCCGCCTTACCGGCGTGGTGGACATAGAACGGCTTGCCCGGGCATCGAAATTCGAATGGGACGCAGCGGCTCAGGAAAAGGCGCCGAAGGGATAGGCGGACGCCACGCCGATTTATCCCAATTCCCCCTCCGCCAGCATGCGGCGGATTTCGTGTTTCAGCACCTTGCCGGTGGCGTTGCGGGGGAGCGCGCCGGTGAACAGGACCCGGCGCGGCAGCTTGAAGCGGGCGAGCTGGCCCGTGCAGTGGTCGAGCACGTCCTGCGCCTCCAGAGCCGCGCCCTCGCGGCGGACGACCACCGCGCAGCCGACCTCGCCCCAGCGCTCGTCCGGCATGCCGATCACGGCGGCTTCCCCGATACCGTCCAGCCGGTAGAGCACGTTTTCCACCTCCGCCGGATAGACGTTCTCGCCGCCTGAGATGTACATGTCCTTCCAGCGGTCCACGATGTAGTAGTAGCCCTCGTCATCGACCCAGACGGCGTCGCCGGTCTTCAGCCATTCCCCGTCGAACGAGTCCGCCGTTTCCTTCGGCTTGTTCCAGTAGCCGGGCGTCACATTCGGCCCCGCAACCTGCAGTTCGCCCGTCTCGCCCGGTGCGGCCGGGCGGCCGTCCTCGGTTATCACCCGCGTGCGGGTGTAGAGCACGGGCTTGCCGGCCGAGCCGATCTTGCGCGTGGCGTCCACGGGATCGAGCGCCATCACCAGCGGCGCGGTCTCGGTCATCCCGTAGGCCTGGGCGAGCGGCGCGTTCCGCGCCGCCCAGATCTCGATCAGCGCATGCGGCGTGGGCGCCGCACCGACGCCGAACACCGACACATGGCTGAAATCCGCCTCCTCGAAGGTGGGAAGCTGCGCCATGAACTGGAAGTTGGCCGGCACGCCGAGGAAATTGGTGACGCCGACCGCCGGGTCCGCGAGCAGGGCGAGACATTCCTCGGGGTCGAAGCGCCGGGCGACCAGCGCCGTGCCGCCCGCATGCAGCACGGGATTGGCGTAGGCGTTCAGCCCGCCCGTGTGGAACAGCGGCAACACGGTGAGCGTCACCGAATCGGACGTGACCCGGTGCGGCATGCCGATATTCACCGTGTTGATGAAGGTCATGCCGTGGGTGATGCGCGCGCCCTTGGGCAGGCCGGTCGTGCCGGAGGTGTACATGATGGTCGAGAGGTCCGACATCTGCTGCGGGACCATCTCCGCCACGCAGGGCCCCTCCGCAATCGCCGCCTCATAGTCGGACGGGCTGCCGTCGGCGGCGGTCTCCAGCCGGTGCCGGAAGCCGGTCTCGGCCTGCACGGCCGCGGCCGTTTCCGCGAAGTCCCGGTCGTGGACCATCGCCTTCGGCCCGGCGTCGCCCACGATGTAGGAGAGCTCCGGCACGGTCAGCCGCCAGTTGAGCGGCACGAACACCGCGCCGATGCGGAAGCAGGCGAACTGGATTTCCAGATAGTCGCTGGAATTCTCCGCCAGCAGGGCCACGCGGTCGCCGGGCTCGATTCCAAGGCGGCTGCGCATGAAGCCCGCAAGACTCCCGACCCGCCTGTCCATCAGCGCATAGTCGATGCTCCGGCCGCTCGCGAGATCGACCAGCGCGGTCTTTTCCGGCCGCCGCGAGGCGTTATGCGCGATCCAGTCGAAGGTCTCGAAGTACATCGGTGCCGTTCCCCTCAAGCGCCCTAAAGCGGGATATTGTCGTGCTTCTTCCAGGGATTTTCCAACCGCTTGTTGCGCAGCACCTCCAGCGACCGGCAGATGCGGAAGCGGGTGTTGCGGGGGCGGATCACGTCGTCGATATAGCCGCGCGCCGAGGCGATGAAGGGGTTGGCGAACTTCCGGGCATACTCCGCCGTTCGCCCGGCGATCTTCTCCTCATCGCCGATATCCTGACGGAAGATGATCTCGACCGCGCCCTTGGCGCCCATCACGGCGATTTCCGCCTGCGGCCAGGCATAGTTCACGTCGCCGCGCAGATGCTTCGAGCTCATCACGTCATAGGCCCCGCCATAGGCCTTGCGGGTGATGAGCGTGACCTTCGGCACCGTCGCCTCGGCGTAGGCGAACAGCAGCTTCGCGCCATGCTTGATGATGCCGCCATATTCCTGGACGGTGCCCGGAAGGAAGCCCGGCACATCGACGAAGGTGACGATCGGCAGGTTGAAGGCGTCGCAGAATCGCACGAACCGCCCGCCCTTGCGCGCGCTGTCGATGTCGAGGCAGCCGGCCAGCACCATGGGCTGGTTGGCGACGACCCCGACCGGCTGGCCGCCATAGCGGGCGAAGCCGATGACGATGTTGGCCGCCCAGTCCGGCTGGAGCTCGAAGAAGACGCCCTCATCCGCCGTCTTCCGGATCAGTTCCTTGATGTCGTAGGGCTTGTTCGGGTTGTCCGGCACCAGGCTGTCGAGCGACGGCTCCTGGCGGTCGACGGGATCTTCGGTGGGGCGCAGCGGCGGCGCCTCGCGGTTCGAGGAGGGCAGGAAGCCCAGGAACCGCCGGACCTGCATCAGCGCCTCGATGTCGTTGTCGAGCGCAAGGTCGGCGACGCCGGAGCGCCTGGCGTGGGTGCGCGCCCCGCCGAGCTCCTCATGGGTCACCGTCTCGTGGGTCACGGTGCGCACCACGTCCGGGCCGGTGACATACATGAAGGAGGTGTCCTCCACCATGAAGATGAAGTCGGTCATCGCCGGGGAATAGACCGCCCCGCCCGCGCAGGGCCCCATGATGACCGAGACCTGCGGCACGACGCCCGAGGCCAGCACATTGCGCTGGAACACCTCGGCATAGCCGCCGAGCGAGGCCACGCCCTCCTGGATGCGCGCGCCGCCCGAATCATTGAGGCCGACGACCGGCGCGCCGACCTTCATCGCCCGGTCCATCACCTTGCAGATCTTTTCGGCGTGCGCCTCGGACAGCGAACCGCCGAACACGGTGAAGTCCTGGCTGAAGACGAAGACGAGCCGCCCGTTGACGGTGCCGTGGCCGGTGACCACGCCGTCGCCCGGAATGCGCTGCGCCTCCATGCCGAAATCGGCGCAGCGGTGCTCCACGAACATGTCGTATTCCTCGAAGGAGCCCTCGTCGAGCAGCACGTCCAGCCGCTCGCGCGCGGTCAGCTTGCCGCGCCGGTGCTGCGCCTCGATGCGCTTCTCGCCGCCGCCGAGGCGGGCCTGGGCGCGCTTGGCTTCCAGCATGTCCACGATATCGTTCATGGCCTCGGGTCTCCCTGTCTATAGCAGCGCCGCGAAGCGCTCGACGGCGGCGAGTTCGTCCCACAGCGCCGCGCCCCGCCTGCGCGCGTCCTCCTCCTCGCCCCAGCGCTCCGCCTGCCACTCATCGTCGAGGCGCGCGCAGCGCCATGCCTGGCAGGCGTTCAGCCGGCCGCCGAGGAGCGCCATGCCGAGCGCCGCGGAGCCGGTGGCGGCAACGGCCGTGTGCAGCGCCGCCAGGCGGAACGGCTCGTGGGCGTCCACCGCGCGCCGGAGCGCTTCGAGCGCGCCCTTCTCCTGCGCGGCCGGCATCACGCCCGCCACCGTCCTGAGACGTGCGCCATGGGCTTCGGCCAGCCAGTCCAGTACCGGCTGCCAGGCCGCATTCTGGCGCTGGGCAAGCTCGCCGCCGGGCGCATCGCGGTAGCAGAGCAGGTCCGTCTCCCCGTAGTGCGCGATCTCGGCGGCGACCTCGCCGGCGCGGGGCGCGACCCGGTCGAGCGCGGTTGCCGACAGCGTCATCATCGCCATGGTCCGAGGCTCGACCCTGTCACCCTGTTCGGACCATTCGCCCGCGACCGCCGCCGCCAGCGCCCGGCTCGGCAGGGCAAGGGGCCGGCCCGCCGGCGTGCGCACCCGGCGGCCGTCCAGCGCGACGCCGTAGCCGCCTGCATCGAGCGGCACCGCCTCCGCCTGCTCGTAGAAGCGTTTCATGGCCTCAGGCGATCTCCCGCTCGCCCCGGATCTGGGTGCGGTGCATGATCCGGCGGGCCCTGGCGTCGAAGGCGTCGCGGCGGTGCAGCACGCCCAGATTGTTCCAGACCAAGAGGTCGCCCGGCCGCCAGCGATGGCGCCACACGAAGCGCGAGTCGGAGGCATGGGCCCAGAGGCGGTCAAGCAGCGCATCGCTCTCCGCCACCTCAAGCCCGACGACCCAGGCATGGGGCCGCCGGCCGAGGAAGAGCGCCTTCCTGTCCGTCGCCGGGTCGGTGCGCACCAGCGGCTGGCGCGCGCCCGGCGTCTCGCGCACATCCTCGATTTCCCGGTAGCCCCGGCGGAGCATGCCGGCGCTGTTATGCGCGCTGTCATGGACGCAGCGGAGCCCCTCGATCCGGGCCTTGTCCTCATCGGGAAGCGCCGCCCACGCGGCGAACTGGTTGGCGAAATAGGTGTCGCCCTCGCCCTCCGGCGCCTCCAGCGCATGGAGGAGCGCGGCCTTCGGCGGCTTCTCGATATAGGTCATGTCCGCATGCCAGACCGCCTCGCCCGCGCCCAGATTGCCGATGGGCCGGCCGTTCTCGACCACATTGGAGATGACGTTGATCTCCGGGAACTCCGGCAGGAAGGGTGCGCCATAGGGATTCGGCCCCGGCGGGTCCAACTCGCCGAAGACGCGGGAGAAGGCCATCAGCGCCGGGTCGTCCAGCCGCTGGCCGCGCGCGAGCAGCACGAGATGTTCGTCCAGCGCGCGGCGGAGCGCATCCGCATCCGCCGCGCCGACCGGCTGCGAGGCGTCCAGCCCGCGCATCTCTGCGCCAAGCGGGGCATCGAACGGAACGATCTGCAACGCCGGCGGCCTCCCCGGTGCAAGAAAACGGTCACCTTCCGCCAGCTTGCCGAAACCGCCGGCCGGGGCAAGTCCCTTGCCCTCCGCGCGCGCCGGCACACTTGCGCGCGGCCGCCGGATGGGCTTGCATAGGCGGGACCGTTACGCCCCGATTCTGGAGACCCTGTGGATGAGCGCCGAAGCGAAAGAGTTCAAGTGGGTTGGCACCCGCCCCGTCCGTCCGGACGGCGTGCCGAAAGTCACCGGCCGCGCCCAGTACGGCGCCGATTACCGGCTGCCCGGCGAGCTGATCGGCAAGGTGCTGCGCAGCCCCCATGCCCATGCGCGCATCCGGGGCATCGACACCTCGAAAGCCGAGGCCCTGCCCGGCGTCAGGGCGGTGGTCACGTCCGCCGACTTTCCGGACCACCCCTTCGCCTATATCGGCCCGGAGCGGGTGGCGCAGAACTTCTGGCACATCACCCGCAACATCATGGCGCGCGAGAAAGTGCTCTATGAAGGCCATGCGGTCGCGGCCGTGGCCGCAGGGAGCGCCGCGGTCGCCGAGGAGGCGCTCTCGCTCATCGAGGTCGATTACGAGGTGCTGCCGCATGTGATCGATGTCGATGAGGCGATGAAGCCGGACGCGCCGCTTCTGTTCGAGGACATGACCACGCGCGGCGTCGAGCCGGCTCCCGAAAAGCCGTCCAACATCTCGAAGCGGCTCGAGTTCGGCATCGGCGACCTCGAAGCGGGCTTTGCCGCCGCCGACCACATCGTCGAGAAGAGCTTCAAGACCGCGCCGGTCCACCAGGGCTATATCGAGACCCATGCCTGCATGGCGCGCTTCGACGCCGACGGGCAGGGCGAGATCTGGTCGTCGAGCCAGGGCCACTTCGTGGTCCGCGCCATGACCGCCAAGCTGCTCGGCATCAGCCCCGGCGATATCCGCGCGACGGCGCTGGAGATCGGCGGCGGCTTCGGCGGCAAGACCATCGTCTATCTGGAGCCGCTGGCGGCCGCGCTTTCGCGGAAATGCAGCCAGCCCGTGCGCATGCAGATGACGCGCGAGGAGGTCTTCAAGGCGACCGGCCCGACCTCCGGCGCCTCGATGAGCGTCAAAATCGGCTGCACCGGCGACGGCAAGATCACGGCCGCCGACGCCACCTTCAACTTCCAGGCGGGCGCCTTCCCCGGCTCGCCGGTGATGAACGCCTGCATGTGCGCGTTTGCGCCTTACGATATCGGGAACGCGCGCACGGTCGGCTACGATGTGGTGTGCAACCGCCCGAAGGCGGCGGCTTACCGCGCGCCCGGCTCGCCGATCTCGGCCTTCGGGGTCGAGAGCGTGCTCGACATGCTGGCCAAGAAGGTCGGCATGGACCCGGTGGAATTCCGCCTGAAGAACGCCGCCCGCCAGGGCACCCAGATGGTCTATGGGCCGAAGCTCAGCCATGACGGCTATGTCGAGACGCTGGAAGCGCTCATGGCGCATCCCGACTACAAGAAGCCCATCGGCCCGAACCAGGGCCGCGGCGTCGCCTCCGGCTTCTGGTTCAACGGCGGCGGCGAATCGAGCGCGACCGTCCATGTCAACGACGACGGCACGGTGATCGTCGGCAGCGGCAGCGTCGATGTCGGCGGCTCGCGCGCGAGCATGGCGCTGATGGCGGCGGAGACCTTCGGCGTCGATTACGACAAGGTGCGCTGCGTCGTCTCCGACACGGCGTCGGTCGGCTACACGCATGTCACCGGCGGTAGCCGCGTGACCTTCGCGACCGGCATCGCCGTCCACCAGGCCTGCAACAAGGTGATCGACGACCTGCGCCAGCGCGCCGCGATGATCTGGGATGTCGATGTGGACGCCGTGGAATGGCGGGACGGCGCCGCCCATCCCGCCGGCGCCAATGTCGGCGATTTCGAGCCGCTCACCATCGGCGAACTCGCGGCCAAGCGGGCACTGACGGGCGGGCCGATCGGCGCGGCCGGCACCACTAATGCCGGCGCCCAGGCTCCGGGCTTCTCCAGCCAGTTCTGCGATATCGAGGTCGATCCCGAGACCGGCCATGTCCAGGTGCTGCGTTTCATCGCAGCGCAGGATGTGGGCCGCGCGATCCATCCCTCCTATGTCGAGGGCCAGATCCAGGGCGGCGTCGTGCAGGGCATCGGCTGGGCGCTGAACGAGGAATATATCTACGACGACAAGGGCCGGCTGGAGAATGCGGGTTTCCTCGACTACCGGGTGCCGGTGGCCTCCGACCTGCCGATGATCGACGCGGTGCTGGTCGAGGTCCCCAATCCGAGCCACCCCTACGGCGTCAAGGGCGTGGGCGAGGTGAATATCTGCCCGCCCATGGCCGCGATCGCCAACGCCATCGACCAGGCGGTCGGCACGCGGATGTACGAACTGCCGATGTCTCCGCCGAGGCTGCTTGCGGCCATCGATGCGAACGGGGCGGACGGTGACGACTGAGGACGCGGCGGGGACTTCATGGGTCCGACCGTCCAGGTGCGGTTCACCGAAGGGTTCGCACGCGCCTTCACCGGAGGCGTGCGCGAATTCGAGGTCGAGGCGAAACTCCTGCGCGATGTGATCCGCGCGATGAACGAGCGCTTCCCCGGCCTCGGCGAGCGCCTGGTGGAGGAAACCACCGTCGCTATCGACGGCATGATGCACGAGACCGCCTATTTCCAGCCCGTGCCGCCGGGCGGCGAGGTGTTCTTCATCCCGAAGCTGGAAGGCGGCTGACGAAACGGAGGGGAACGACCCCATGAAGGACCGCTCGATCGCCGCTTTGCGGGTAAAGCTTGCCGAACGGCCGGACGGCGCAACCGCCGCCATCGCAGACCTCCGTGAGGAATACGACCGCGCGGTCGAAATATTCCCGCTGCCGGAGACCGTGGCGCGCGAGCCGGGAACGCTCGGCGGCGTTCCGGGCGAGTGGCTGCGGCCGGAGGGCGTGGACCCGGGCCGCGCGCTGCTCTACTTCCACGGCGGCGGCTATGTGCTGGGCTCGACGCGCTCGCACCGGCATATGGTCGCGGCGCTGGCGGCCGGCGCCGGCGTCCATGCCTTCTCGGCCGATTACCGGCTGGCGCCCGAGCATCCCTTCCCGGCCGCCGTCGAGGACGGCGCGGCAGCCTGGCAGGGGCTGCTGGAGAACGGCATCGACCCGGCTCACGCCGTCATCGGCGGCGACTCGGCGGGCGGCGGCCTGACGGTCGCAACGCTCGTCAAGGCGCGCGACGACGGGCTGCCCATGCCGGCCGGCGGGCTCTGCATCTCGCCCTGGACGGACATGACCCTGGAAGCCGGCTCTTACGCCGCCAAAGCAGAGTCGGACCCGATGGTGAAGAAGGACCAGATCGAACGCTGGACGGGCGTCTATCTCGGCGCGGAGACCGACCGCCGCCATCCCTGGGCGTCGCCGCTCTACGCCGACCTTGAGGGCCTGCCGCCGCTGCTGGTGCAGGTCGGCAGCGAGGAAGTGCTCCTCGACGATTCTGTGTCGCTGGCGGAAGCGGCCCGCCGGGCGGGCGTTGAAGTGCAACTCACCGTGGCGGACGAGATGATCCATGTCTGGCACTGGTTCGACCGCCTGCTCGACCGCGCCAGGGAGGGCATAGACGAAGCGGCAGCCTTCATCCGGGCCCGCACCGGCGCGCCGTAGCGTCCCCGTGAAGTTCGGCTACTTCACCCTTTCCGACAACCGCTATCCCGGCAATACGCGCTCGGCCGAGACGCTGGTCCGCGAGATCTACGAGCAGGCGCTCCACGCCGAGGCCGTCGGCCTCGATTCCGCCTGGATCGGCGAGCACCACTTCAACCTGCTGGGCGTCAACGCCTCGCCGCACATGCTGCTGGCGCAGCTTGCCGGCGCCACCTCGCGCATCCGGCTGGCGCCGGCGGTCGTGCTGCTGCCGGTCCATCACCCGCTGCAGGTGGCGGAGGACTGGGCGACGCTCGACCTGCTCTCCGGCGGCCGCGTCGATTTCGCCGCCGGGCGCGGCTACGACCGGCTGGAATACGGCCCCTTCGGCGCGCCGTTCGAGGACTCGGCCGAGGCGTTCGCCGAAGGGCTGGACATCGTCTGGCGCGCCTGGACCGAGACCGGCCCGTTCTCCCATGACGGGCGGTTCTGGCGCTTCGAGAATGTCGATGTGCGCCCGAAACCGATGCAACGGCCGCTGAGGCCGCATGTCGCCTGTTTCTCCCGCCCCAGCATGGAACTGGCGGCCAGGCGCGACTGGCATGTCGTCTATGCCCCCTTCGCCGCCGCCATGGTTTACGGCTCGCTCGCCGAAGCGGTCGAAATCTACCGCCGGACCTGCGAGGACGAACATGCCCGGCCGCCGAGACGGGCCGTCTGCTCCTATTTCATCCATATCGCCGACACGCCGGCGGAGGACCTGCGCGGCCGCGAGGCGCTGGTGCGCTATTTCCAGGACGCGCTGGTGGCCGCCTTCCCCGGCGACCCGGCGACCGCGCCGCCGAGCTACCGCTATTTCGTCGAGATCTGCCGCCTGCTGCGCGAGATGTCGCCCGACAAGCTCACCAACCGCTCGGTGCTCATCGGCCCACCGGCGCAGATCGTCGAAGACCTCAAGCCGGTGGAGGCGGCCGGCATCGACGAGGTCGTGCTCTACTTCAACTACGGCCTGAAGCCGCATGAAGAGGTCAAGGACCAGATGACGCGCTTCACGGAAGAAATCGCGCCGCACTTCCGATAGGCCGGATTGCCCGCGGCTTTCGGGAAAGGCATCAGCCCATGCGGGACCCCCGATACGACATCCTGTTCGAGCCTGTCCGGATCGGCCCCGTAACGGCGCCCAACCGCTTCTACCAGGTGCCGCACTGCACCGGCATGGGGCACCGCTACCCGGAGTCGGAAGCCGCGCTTCGCGGCGTCAAGGCCGAGGGCGGATGGGGCGTCGTATCCACCCAGGAAACGGAAATCCACCCGACCTCCGACGTCTCGCCCTCCAACCAGGCGCGGTTGTGGGACGAGGCCGGGGTGTCGGCGCTGAGACTGACCGTGGACGCCATCCATGCCCATGGAAGCCTCGCCGCGGTCGAACTCGTCCATAACGGGCTGCACTCCAACAACCGCTACAGCCGCGTTCCCCCGCTGGCGCCGTCTCATGCAGTGGTGGACAGCGACGACCCCTTGCAGGCCCGCGGGATGGACCGGGCGGACATCGCGGACTTCCGGCGCTGGCACCGGGACGCCGCGCTGCTCGCAAGGGAAATCGGCTTCGACATCGTCTATGTCTATGCCGGCCACGATCTGACGCTTCTCCAGCACTTCCTGCTGAAGCGCTACAACCACCGCACCGACGAATATGGCGGCTCGTTCGAGAACCGGTTGCGGCTCTTCCGGGAAGTGCTTGCCGACACGAAGGAAGCCGTCGGCGACAAATGCGGGATCGCCATACGGCTGGCCGTCGATGAGCTTCTCGGCGAAGACGGGATAACCCATGACGACGAAGGCCGCGACATCGTGGCGGCGCTCGCGGACGAACCTGACCTCTGGGACGTCAACCTCTCCGACTGGGCCAATGACAGCCAGACATCGCGCTTCTCCGAGGAGGGATTCCAGGAGCCCTACATCGCTTTCGTGAAGTCCCTGACGAGCAAGCCTGTCGTCGGCGTGGGCCGCTATACCTCGCCCGACACCATGGCGCGCACCGTCGGGAACGGCATCCTGGACTTCATCGGCGCCGCGCGGCCTTCGATTGCCGACCCGTTCCTTCCGAACAAGATTCGCGACGGGCGCATCGACGATATCCGGGAGTGCATCGGGTGCAATATCTGCGTCGCGGGAGACCGGACGAGGGTGCCCATACGCTGCACCCAGAACCCGACAATGGGCGAGGAATGGCGGCGCGGCTGGCACCCGGAGGCCATCCCCGAGCTCGCGGACAGGGGACCGTATCTGGTGGTGGGCGGCGGTCCGGCAGGTCTTGAGGCGGCACGTGCGCTCGTCCGGCGCGGCGCGGAAGTCGTGTTGGCTGAAGCAGAATCCGAATGGGGAGGCCGGGTCTCACGAGAAAGCCGGCTTCCCGGCCTGGCGGCCTGGGCCCGCGTGCGCGACTGGCGGCTCGGACAATTGCGGCAATCCCCGAGCGTCCGGATGTATCTGGAGAGCCGGCTCACGACCGCGGACATTCTCGAACACGGGAGCCCCCATGTCGTTCTGGCGACCGGAGCGGCATGGCGCGCGGACGGGGTCGGCCGGAAACACAGGAAGCCCCTGCCCTTCCTGGCCGGCAAACCCGTGCTGACCTCCGACGACCTGATGACGCGCGGCATTGGCGCGATAACCGCGCCCGGCCCGGTCGTCCTTTTCGACGATGACAGGTTCTACATGGCAAGCGTTCTGGCGGAGCTGGTGGCGGGAGCCGGGCATCGCACGATATTCGTGACGCCGGCTCCCATCGTCGCCCCCTGGTCGGAGAACACGCTGGAACAGGAGCGCATCCAGAAGCGGCTGATCGGGCTGGGTGTCGAGATCGTGCCGCTGCACGGGCTTGCCGGGCTGTCGAAGGACCGGCTTCGGGTCGAATGCGTGTATTCCGGCAGGACGCAGGAGGTGGATTGCGGGACGCTGGTCGCGGTTACCTCGCGCCTGCCGAATGACGGGCTGTGGGACGGCCTGGCCGCCCGCAGGGACGAGTGGGAGGACGCCGGCGTCCGGTCGGTGACGCGGATCGGCGATTGCCTCGCGCCGGGCCTCATCGCGGCGGCCTGTTACTCCGGCCATGAGTTCGCCCGGTCCGCCGACGCCTGTTCCTGAAAACCGATCCCGTCGAGAAATTCCAGCATCGCCTCGCGGCATTGCTCCGGTGCTTCTATCTGGTGCAGATGGGAGGTTTCCGGGACGAAGTCGTAGTCCACATGCACCAGTTCCTCCATCCCCTCTCCGGGAAGATAGGTGCCGGTTATCGTCGGGTCCGCGGAAATCGCCTTTACCGGGCAGGGCGCGTCTCTCGTCTCGGTTATGCTCGACCAGGAATAGTATTCCTCGAACATCTGCGCTTCGTACTCCGGCGGGCATCTGAGTTCGTGTCCGCCGTCGGCCCGTTCCCTCAGCGTCGTCCGCGCGATCAGGTCGAAGTCCCTCGCCTGCAGCCGGTTGAACACCGGCATCCGGGCCAGCCGCCGGGCGAAGCCTTCCCGAGTCGGGTAGCTGCTGCGCCGCTTGCGCGCCATTCGGCCCAGGTGTTTTCCTACCCTTTCGAGGTCGCCGCGGGTCTGGCCGGGCGGCACAAGCGGCAGGTCGAACGCCACGATGGCGTCGAACCGGATTGCGCCCGCGATGGATTGCCAGAGGCCGAGCAGCCCGGAGAGGGAATGGAACACGCCGGTCAGGGGCCTGCTGCCGAAATTCCGCTCGATGGCTCCCGCCACCCGGCCGCCATCGTCGACCAGATTGGCGATCCGGTGGTCTTCGAGACGGCCAACCGGGTTCCACCCGTGGTTGCGGAGATCGTGGACGAAGATGTCGAACCGGTCCGTCAATCCTCCCCAGAACGGGAAATAGGCATCCACGGCCATGCCGTTCCCGTGGGTCAGAAGCAGGCGCGGCCCGTGCGGAACGCCGTGACGGCGGACATGGATGATGCTTCCGTCAGCGGTGGGGACTTCGAGCACATCCGCCGGTTCCGGTATCTCCCAGGCTTTCCCCATCCCGCGCTCTCCCGATCTTCCCGCAGCCATTCGCGTGCCGCCGCCCGTTCCCATCTTGGCGCGTCGTTCAAATCCGTTCTACGCTGCTCAGCAACCGGACGGACCGGCGGCTACGGATTTTCGGGAGGCTGACTTTGGCTCAGGACAAGCGGGGTCTGGAACTGACCGCAGCCGGCGGCGAGGCGGCGGCCGCGCTGGATGCGGCGCTCGACGATTTCCTGGCTTTCGGGCGGGAGGCCGGGCCGCTGCTCAAGGCTGCATTCGACGCCGATGCCGAGATGCCGATGGCCCATGCCCTCCGGGGCTATTTCTTCCTGCTGATGGGAGTGGGCGCGCTCCGCCCGCGGGCGGCGAAGTCCGGCGAACAGGCAGGCGCGCTGGCGGCGACGGCGCGCGAACGCGCCCATGCGGACGCCCTGTCGCGCTGGGCTGCGGGCGACACGGCCGGGGCCGTCCTCCGCTTCGAGGACATCCTGCTGGACCACCCGCGCGACATCCTCGCCATCCGCCTCGCGCACTACCTGCATTTCTATCACGGCGCGCTCGCCCAGCACCGGGACAGCGTCGCGCGCGTGCTGCCGGCCTGGGACGAGAGCGTGCCCGGCTACGGCTATGTGCTCGGCATGCGCGCCTTCGGGCTGGAGGAGGTCGGCGACTACGCCCGGGCCGAGGATTTCGGCCGCCGGGCTGTGGCCATAGACCCCTCCGATGCGTGGTCGGTCCACTCCGTCGCCCATGTCATGGAGATGCAGGGCCGCGCCGGGGAAGGCATCGCCTGGGTCCGCGAGAACGAGGCGCACTGGGAACACAAGGTCCACAATTTCCGCCACCATCTGTGGTGGCACCAGGCGCTGTTCCACCTGGCGCTGGACGAGGCGGATGCGGCGCTCGACCTCTATGACAACCGTTTCAGGGCCGACGCCGCGAGCGACGACGTGCTCGACATCGCGAATGCGGCCTCCATGCTGCTCCGCCTGCATTTCCGGGGCGTGGACGCCGGCGGGCGCTGGGCGGAACTGGCCGAACACGCCGCCGGCCGGTTCGCCGACGGCATCTTCCCCTTCTTCGACGCCCATTACATGGCGGCGCTCGCCATGGCCGGCGACACGGAAAGCGTGCGGGGCCATCTCGACGCCATGTCCGCCCGCAGCGGCGAGGCGACGGCCGACGCCGTCTATGACGATGTCGGGCTGCCGCTTTGCGAGGCCATCGCGGCCTTCGGCGCCGGCGAGCCGGAGCGCTGCTTCAAGCTGCTGGAGCCGGTCCGCTACGAGCTGTACCGCCTCGGCGGCAGCCACGCCCAGCGCGATGTGTTCATGCAGCTCCTGATCGCCGCCGCCAGGCAGGCCGGGCGCGAGCGCGAACTCCGGGCGCTGGTGGCCGAGCGCGCCGCCCAGAAGCCGGGCGCCGTGGCCGCCTGGATGAATTAGTAGAACACCTCGGGCGCGCCGCCGAGGAGGACGTGGCCGGTGGCCTCGAAATGCTGCGGGCGCGACTGGATCTGCTGGGACAGCGTGTGGATGTCGCGAAAGCGCCGCTCGAAAGCGCTGCCGGGGAAAATGGCGTCGACGCCGGCGAGCCGGTAAAGCGCCGCGGCCGTTTCCACCGCGCCCTGGATGGCGTGGCTGCAGGCGAGCCTGACGCGGGCCCGGGTGGGCACGTCGATACAGGCAATGTCCTGCGCGCTGTCATAAACGGCATCGACGGTCTCCACCAGCCACGCCCGGGCCGACCCGAGGCGCGCGAGGCTGCGGGAGACCTCCGCCTGGACCCCGGGGCTCTCGGCATGGCGCGCGAGGCCGCGCGGCGTCTTCCCGCGGGCGAGTTCCAAGAAGGCATCGAGCATGGCATCGGCGAGGCCGAGCGCGACCCCGGCCACGCCGACCGCATAGAGGCTTTGCTGGGTAAAGGCGTAGAGGGGACCGGGCTCCCGGCGCTCGGCCGGCTCCTCCCGCGTGGCGCTGAACCGCTCGGGCACGAACACGTCCTCGACGCGGTAGCTTTCCGACCCGGTCCCGCGCAGCCCGATGGGGTTCCAGTCGTCGAGCAGCTGCGCCTGCCCGGCGGGGAACAGCAGGCTGCGAATGGCGGGGCGGCCGGCGCTGTTGCGGCGCAGCGACCCGTCCGGCTCCAGCACCTGGCAATGCGCGCCCATCCAGGTGGCGTGGCGGCAGCCCGAGGCGAAGCTCCACTCGCCGCCCACCCGGTAGCCGCCCTCGACGGCGCGGGCCTGGTGCGAATCGGGCGGCCCCCAGGCCATCAGGGCGTCGGGGCGGGCATAGATTTCGCGCGCGGCGTCGAGGGGAAGAAACGCGGCGAGGAGCGCGGCGCTGTTGGCCACGAAGATGTTCCAGCCGACCGAGCCGTCATGGCGCGCGAGCTCGATCAGCGTGTCGAGATAGACGCCCGGCGCGATCTCGTCGCCCCCGGCCGAGCGCGGCAGGAGCATCCGGGCGAGCCGGGCCTCGTGCAGGCGGTCCATGAGCGCATCGGGCAGGCGCCGGTCGCGCTCGATGGCCTCGGCGTGCGCCCGGATCGTGTCGCCGAGGGCGCGCGCCCCGGCGATGCAGGGCGGCTCATCCGGGCGCGGTTTCGCTGAGATCATGCCGCAGCGTAATGCCCAACCGCGCCGCCCGCCATGCCCGAACCCGGATCGACGCCACTGCTGTCCGGTTTAGGTTTGCGGACAGAGCGCACGGCCCGGGTTCAACCGGGTTGCGAAGGGGCCGGCGGAATCGAGGCTCGGATCGGCCGCCCGGCGTCCCTCATCCTGAGTAGCGCCGGCCTTCGCCCTGAGAAGGCCGGCGCATATCGAAGGACGGCTGCCGGCAGTTCGGGGCGGTCCCCTTCGACAGGCTCAGGGCGGTCCTTCGATACGCGCCCGCTGGCGCGGTCGCTACTCAGGATAAGGGATGGGGCAGGCAAGTCCGGGGTGACGGTTCGGAGCAGGTTCCCGCCGGGGCGCGGGGGCGGCGAATGGAGGGCGGATGCCCACCCGGCAAGGCCAGCGGGTGCCTTCTAACCGCCGCTTGCCTTCCACCGCTTCCGCTGGCGGCGGACGGCGAGACGGCGGCGGCGCTCCATCCGGTGGCGCTTGAGGAACCCGCGCAGGGTCCGGTCGGCGAACCGCACGCCCTCTGCGGCCAGCGCCTCGCCCAGCGCCCGGCTGGACAGCTCCGGGCGCGCCTCCAGGATGCGGACGATCCGGTCGCGCTCCGCCTCCACCCGCGAGAGACTCCCCCCGCGCGCATCCGGCCGCGCATGTCCGCGCTCGCGGAAACGCTTCACCCAGCGGCTGACACTCGGCGCGCTCAGCCCGAACCGCGCCGCCGCCGCCCGGGTGCTCATGCCCTCCTCCAGCACCGCCGCCACCGCCCGGCTCCGCAACGCCATGCCGACCGCCCGGCCCCGCCCGGACTTCTCCGACCCGTCTTCCGGCCCTTCCGCCACGCCTTGCCCCTTTCCGTCCCCGCCGGTTCAACCCGACCTGCCAATCGACGCACTCAAACGGCCTGAAAACGCATCGCCGGCTATCGCGGCGCGCGCATCTCGCCGGTTTGCCGCCCGGCCCCCGGCCGCCGGCAGTTTCCTTCGAAATTCGCGCCGGAACGGACGCCGCAATGCGTCCGGCCCGATAGCCCGTCAGGTCATTCCCTCGCTCTCTCCGTGCACCGGAATGGAACTTATATAGAACTATCGGGGATAAAGTCAAGAAAAAATACCGCCATCCTCCTCTTCCCGTCATGCCCGGACTTGTTCCACTGCTGTCCGGTTGGTTCAGCCATCGGGCGAGGCCGGTCGGGGATTTTCGGGGCCGCGCGGTGTTCCCGGTCCACCCCTCCTGTCCGTCATACCTGTGCGCCCCTCCGTCGGGGGCGTGTGCGGCGCGGTCATGCGGCAGCGTTCGGCGGTTGTTGCGAAATCCTACCGGAAGAACCGGTTGGGCGGACGCGGCACGCCGAGGTTCTCGCGCAGCGTGGCGCCCTCATACGCACGGCGATAGAGGCCCCGGCGCTGCAACTCGGGCACGACCCGGTCCACAAAGGCGTCCAGGCTGCCGGGCAGGTAAGGGAACATGACATTGAAGCCGTCGCTGCCCCGGGCCTCGAGCCAGTGCTCCATCTCATCGGCAATGGTGGCCGGCGTGCCGACCATGGCGAGCCCCGAATAGCCGCCGAGACGGCGCGCGAGCTCGCGCACGGTCAGCCCTTCGCGCCGTGCGAGCGCAATGGCGCGCTCCCGGCCGCTCTTGCTCGCATTGCTCTCGGGCACCTCTGGCAGCGGCCCGTCCGGGTCGAAGGCCGAAGCGTCGTGCCCGAGCGCGATGGACAAGCTCGCGATCGCGCTGTCCTCGTTGACCAGGCTGTCGAGATACGCCCGCTTTTCGCGCGCCTCCTCGACGCTGTCCCCGATGACGACAAGGACGCCGGGCAGGATCTTCATGTGGTCGGGATCGCGCCCGATGCGCTCCATCCGGCCCTTCACATCGGCGTAGAAGCGTTGACCCTCGGCCAGCGTGCCCTGTCCGGTAAACACCATCTCCGCGGTTTCCGCTGCGAGCTGCCGGCCCGCCTCCGACGCGCCGGCCTGCACGATGAGCGGCCAGCCCTGCACCGGACGGGCGATGTTCAGCGGTCCGCGCACGGAGAAGAACTCGCCGCGATGGTCCAGGGTGTGGAGCCGGTCGGGATCGAAGAACTGCCCCGTCCCGACATCGCGCGTGAAGGCGTCGTCGGCCCAGCTGTCCCACAGGCCGGTCACTACATCGTAATACTCACGGGCCCGGCGGTAACGCTCGGCGTGCGCCATCTGCCCGGTCTGGCCGAAGTTGAGCGCGGCATCCGGATTCGAGGTCGTGACGAGATTCCAGCCTGCGCGCCCGTTGCTGATGTGATCGAGCGATGCGAACCGCCGGGCGACCGTATAGGGCGGCTCGAACGTGGTCGATGCGGTCGCGATGAGGCCGAGGCGCCCGGTGACCATCGCCAGCGCCGGCAGCAGCGTGAGCGGATCGAACGAGGTGACGGTGGCGCTGCGCTTGAGCGCCTCCATCGGCATGTTGAGCACCGCAAGGTGATCGGCCATGAAGAACGCATCGAAGCATCCGCGTTCGAGCGTCCGGGCGAACGCGACCAGATGGCCGAGGTTGAAATTGGCGTCGGGCGCGCTGCCCGGATAGCGCCACCACGCCGTATGGATGCTGACCGGGCGCATGAACGCCCCTAACCGGAGCTGGCGGGTTGCGGTCATGGGCCCCCTTGCGGCGGTAATGGCGGGGCGGGCCGCCCCCTGTCCCGAAGGCTCCGGCGTCAGGCCGGTGCGGATACGGCTGCCGGTAAGGCTACACCCGCTCCAGCACCGCGGCGATGCCCTGGCCGACGCCGATGCACATGGTGCAGAGCGCGTAGCGGGCGTCCCGCTCCTGGAGCTCCTGCGTCGCCGCGCCGGCGAGGCGCACGCCGCTCATGCCGAGCGGGTGGCCGAGCGCGATGGCACCGCCATTGGGGTTCACATGCTCGGCGTCGTCGGGAAGGCCGAGGTCGCGCGTGACCGAAAGGGACTGGGCGGCGAACGCCTCGTTGAGCTCGATCACGTCGATCTCGCCGATCGAGATGCCGAGCCGCTCCAGCAGCTTGCGTGTGGCCGGCGCGGGGCCGATGCCCATGATCCTCGGCGGCACGCCGGCAGTCGCCATGCCGAGCACCCGCGCTCTCGGCGTCAGCCCGTGGCGCTTCACCGCCTCCTCGCTCGCTATGATGAGCGCGCCGGCGCCGTCGTTCACGCCCGAGGCGTTGCCTGCGGTCACCGTGCCGTCCCTGTGCAGAGAGCGCAGCTTGCCGAGGCTCTCCGCCGTCGTGCCGGGGCGCGGATGCTCGTCCCTGTCCACGACCGCCGGCTCGCCGCGCCGCTGCGGGATAGTCACCGCGACGATCTCCTTCGCGAGCCGCCCGTTTTCCTGTGCTGCAACCGCGCGCTGCTGGCTGCGCGCGGCGAAGGCGTCCTGGTCCTCGCGCGAGATCTGCCGCTCCTGGGCCAGGTTCTCGGCCGTCTGCGGCATGGAGTCCGTGCCGAACTCCTCCTCCATCCGGCGGTTGACGAAGCGCCAGCCGATGGAGGTGTCGAACATCTGCATGTCCCGGCCCCAGGGCGCGCCGGACTTGCTCACCACATAGGGCGCGCGCGACATGCTCTCGACGCCGCCCGCGATCATCAGGTCCGCCTCGCCGAGCCTGACGGCGCGGGCGGCCGAGCCGACCGCATCGAGCGACGAGCCGCAGAGCCGGTTCACCGTGCTGCCCGGCACGGACTGGGGCAGGCCGGCCAGCAGCACCGCCATGCGCGCGACATTGCGGTTGTCCTCGCCCGCCTGGTTGGCGCAGCCGAAGATCACATCCTCGACGGCTTCCGGGTCGAGGCCCGGATTGCGCTCCATCAGCGCCTTGAGCGGCAGGGCGGCGAGATCGTCCGCCCTGACCGCGGCAAGCGCGCCGGAATGGCGGCCGACGGGGGTGCGGACGGCGTCGCAGATATAGGCATCGCGCATGGGTGGCAGTCCTCTTGCTTTCGTTATCCGGTCGAGGTGATGGCGCGGAAATCTTCCATCAGCGTGCGGGTGATGTCGCCCGGGGTGAACCGGTAGTCGTCGATTTCCGCGACCGGCGTGACCTCCGCGGCGGTGCCGGTCACGAAGACCTCCGAGGTCTTCGCGAACTCCTCCGGCAGGATCGAGCGCTCGACCACCGGGATCTGGCGTTTCTCCGCAAGGCCGATCACCGCCTGGCGGGTGATGCCGTTAAGGAAGGAGTCGGGCGTCGGCGTGTGCAGCTTGCCGTCCTGGACCAGGAAGATATTGGCGCCGGAGCCCTCCGCCACGAAGCCGCGCGTGTCGAGGAACAGGGCATCGTGGTAGCCCTCGGCCTCGACCTCGTGCTTGTTCAGCGTGCAGATCAGGTAGTGGCCGGTCGCCTTGGCCTGCACGGGACCGCATTCGGGGCCCGGCCGGCGATAGCGGCCGGTCTTCATGCGGATGCCGGACATCTCCGTGCCGTCGCCGAAATAGGCGCCCCAGAACCAGGCCGCAATCGCGACATGGATCGTGGCCTCCTGGGCCGACACGCCCATCATCTCCGCGCCGCGCCATGCCACCGGGCGGACATAGGCGTCCTCAAGGCCGTTGGCCTGCAGCACTTCCCGTTTGGCGCTCTCCAGCTCTTCTACCGAGTAGGGAATTTCGAACCCCATGAGCCGGCCCGAGTTGCGCAGGCGTTCGGTATGGGCGCGCGAACGGAAGATGTGCCCGCCATAGACACGTTCGCCCTCGAAGACCGCGCTGGCGTAGTGCAGGCCATGGGTCATGACATGCAGCCTGGCGTCGCGCCACGGAACCAGCGCGCCGTCCAGCCAGATATAGCCGTCGCGGTCGTCATAGGGGAGCAGGTCCACCGCCATCGCGCATTTCTCCTCGTTCTTCGGGCACGATATGATACCGGAACGCAGCGTTGCAGCTTATGGCGGATTTCTGACCATGCGTGAAGCGATTTTGCCCGCTCATTCGCAGGACCTTCCCCATATCCTGCTGGTGGACGACGACGAGCGGCTGCGCGCGCTCCTGAAGCGCTACCTCTCAGGGTCGGGCTTCAGGGTCACGGCGATGGAGGAGGCCGAGGCGGCCCGGCGCGCAATGGCCGGCGTCGCCTTCGACCTTGTGGTGCTGGACATCATGCTGCCCGGTGAGTCGGGCCTCGAACTCAGCGCGGCGCTGAGCGCATCCGGCAACGCGACGCCGATATTGCTGCTGACGGCGATGGACGAGCCCGAGGACCGGGTGCGCGGCCTCGAAGCGGGCGCGGAAGACTACATGGTCAAGCCGTTCGAGCCGCGCGAACTGGTGCTGCGCATCCGCACGATCCTGCGCCGCCGCGAAACCGCCAGACGCGAGACGCTCCGCTTCGGCCCGCTCGCCTGGACCACCGGGCGCGAGTCCCTCGAGCACGAGGACGGCAGCGTTCGCCGCCTGGCCCCGGCGGAAGCGGTGCTGCTGAACGCCCTCTCGCTCAGGGGCGGCGGCACGGTCTCGCGCGAGGAACTCGCCGTCATGAGCGTCGGCTCCGGGCGGGCCGTCGATGTGCAGGTCGCCCGGCTGCGCCGCAAGTTGGAACCCGACCCCAAACACCCGCGCTATCTGGTCACGATCTGGGGACGCGGCTACGCATTGCGGCCCGACTGATGGCCGGGCGTCTGGACCGCTTCCTGCCGCGCACATTGTTTGCGCGCTCCCTGCTCATCATCGTGATGCCGCTCATCCTGCTGCAGATCGTCTCGACCTGGATCTTCTACGAACGGCACTGGCACATCATCTTGAAGCGCCTGGCGGCCGGCGTGGCGGGCGAGATCGGCCTTGTCATAGACGCGATGGACAGGTTCCCGGGCGCCGATGCGCAGGGGGCGCTGCTGGTACTGCTCGCCGAGCGCACCGACCTTCGCGCGACCATCGCGCCGGGCGCCATCCTGCCGAACCGCCCGCAGCCGGAGCCGAGGGGCGGCCTCGACACCTTGCTGGCGCGGGAGCTGACCAACCGCGTGCGGCGACCGTTCCAGTTCGATACGACCACCTTCGAGGACGAAATCGTCATCAAGGTCCAGCTCAAGGAGAGCGTGCTGCATGTCGTCACCCCGCGGCGGCGGCTGTTCAGCTCGACGACGACCTTCTGGGCGCTCTGGATGGTGGGCACCTCGATGATCCTGTTCGCGGTGGCCGGGCTGTTCATGCGCAACCAGATCCGGCCCGTCAGACGCCTTGCGGAGGCGGCTGACGCCTATGGCAAGGGGCGGGAGGCCAAGGACCCGAAACTGGCGGGGGCCTCGGAAGTGCGCCGCGCGACCATCGCCTTCCGCCGCATGCGCGAGCGTATCCGGCGCCAGATAGACCAGCGCACGGAGATGCTGGCCGGCGTCTCGCACGACTTGCGAACGCCGCTGGCGCGCATGAAGGTGGCGCTCGCCCTGTTGCCGGAGGACGACGACGCGCGCGGCCTGCAGACCGATATCGTCGAAATGGAGGCGATGCTGGAAGCCTATCTGGCGTTCGCCCGCGGCGAAGGCGGCGAAGCGGCGGTGGAGACCGACCTCGGCGAACTGATCGAGGACGTTGTGACCGGCGCGCGCCGGGCCGGCGGCTCCATCGACCTGCGCATCGCAAGCGCGCCGAAAATCCCCGTGCAGGCAACCGCCATCAGGCGCTGCCTCGTCAACCTGATCGACAATGCGATGCGCTACGGCAACCAGGTCTGGATCGCCTGCCGGGAGCAGGGCGAATGGTTCGAGATCGGAATCGACGATGACGGGCCGGGCGTGCCGGCCACTGATCGGGAAAAGGTCTTTCGTCCCTTCTACCGCCGGGACCGCCCGCAGGGAGGGAAACCCGGCGGCATCGGACTAGGCCTTTCCATCGCGCGCGACGTGGTCCAGAGCCATGGCGGCGACATTCATCTGGGCAACTCGCCCGAAGGCGGCCTCGGCGTCCGCGTGCGCCTCCCGCTATGATCCGCGCCGCCAGACTGTAGGGGACAAAAAACATGATGGACCGTTTCCCGCCTCCGCCGGAGGCACAGGTCACTCTCGCAAACTGGCGGACCGCGCCCTTCAGCCGCTGGGCCTTCAGCCATGTGCGGGAGCTGATCCCCTCGGCGGAAATCGTGAACGACCCGGCCTCGGTGCACCCCCTGCCCGAGGCGCCGACGGCGCTGCCGGGTTTCGACAGGATGGCCGGGAGCTGCGACGCCCTGCTGGCGCTCCATCGCGGCCGTATCGTGGCGGAACGCTATGCGGAAGGCATGACGGCCGGCACGCCCCACATTCTGATGTCGGTCTCGAAGTCCATGCTGGGCCTGCTGGCGGGCATCCTGGCGGAGGCCGGCCGTCTCGATACCGAAGCGCCCGTCACCGACTATGTGCCCGAGGTCCGGGACACCGCCTATCGCGGCGCAACGGTGCGTCAACTGCTCGACATGCGCGTGGGCATACTCTTCGACGAGGACTACATGGCCGCCGACGGGCCGATCATCGCCTATCGCCGCGCGACGGGCTGGAACCCGCCCGGACCGGACGAGCCGCCCTCCGACCTTCGGTCCTTCTATGCGCAACTGACAGGGACGGACGGGCTGCACGGGCAGCGCTTCCACTACGTCTCGACCAATACCGACCTGCTCGCATGGGTCATCGAGCGGGCAACGGGCGAGCGCTATGCCGACCTGATGGGCCGCCTGCTGTGGGCCCCGGCCGGGGCCGGGCGTCCGGCCTACATCACCGTGGACCGGCTGGGCGCGCCGCGCGCGGCCGGCGGCATGTGCGTCACCGCCCGCGACCTCGCCCGCATCGGACAGTTGATCGTCGGGAACGGCCGCCGGGACGGGCGGCAGGTGCTGCCCGAGCGCTGGATCGACGATATCGAACGCAATGGCGACCCGGAGGCCTGGGATGCGGGAGATTTCGCTCCGTTCCTTCCGGACAGGCCGATGCACTATCGTTCGCAATGCTATGTGCTGCGCGGCCAAAGCCCCCTGATCTTCGGCATCGGCATACACGGCCAGAACCTCTATGTGGACCGGCGCGCCGAAGTCGTGATCGTGCGCCTTTCCTCTCGCGCCCTGCCGCTGGAGCCCGACTATGTGGCAGCCGGGCTCGACGAAGCGCTCGTCATCCGGGACTTCCTGGCCGGGACCTGAACTCCTCGCGCTCAGCCGCCGGCGAGATGGGGAACGGGATCGACGGCGCGTCCCTGCCGCCGCAATTCGAAATGGAGCTGCGGGGTCGTTACCCGGCCGCTGCTGCCGACCAGCGCGATTCTCTGTCCGCGCCGGACCTCGTCTCCCCTCGCGACCAGCAGGCGGTCATTGTGGGCATATGCCGAGACCCAGCCGCCGCGATGCCTGATGAGCAGGAGGTTTCCGTATCCCGGAAGCTCGTTGCCGGCATAGGCCACCCGCCCGGCCTCCGCCGAATGCACCGCCGCGCCGCGCGCCGCGGCTATGTTGATGCCGTCATTGTGCAGGCCGTCCGGCTGCGGTCCGAACCCGGTGACGACCGGGCCGGTCAGGGGGCGCAGGAACCGTCCGGCGCGGGGCGGCAACGGCTTGAGCGCTGTCTGGACCGGCGCGGCCGGCGGCTTGGCCACGGTTCGCGGCGCGGGTTTCTCCGCTGCCGCCCGGCGGGGTGAAGACCTGGCCGCCACCACTGCGTCAGGCGCGGCCTTCGCCGCTGCCTCCTTGCGCGGCGCGGGCGTCGAGGCGGAGGCCGGGGCGTGCCTTGGAACGGGCGCGGCATCGCGGGACCTCGCGGCGCCGGGCTCATTCGACGGCGGCGCTTCCGCGAGCGCGACCGGCGCCGGTCTGGGAACCGGCGGCGCGCTTGCGGCGGTCCCTGCTGCTCGGGATTTGCGGCCGGGCGCCGGTTCTTCGCGCGCCTCGGCAACATCTTCAGGAGACGGTTCCGTCCGCCTGGGGATTCGAAGCGTCGTTCCCCTGTAGATCGTATAGGGCTCCTTCAGCCCGTTGGCGCGCACCAGCGCCGCGATCCGCACGTCGTATCGCTGCGAAATCAGCCACAGGGAGTCGCCGGCCTCCACCACATGTTCGCGCGGAGCCGGCAGGACCAGCATTTGCCCCTCCCTTAGATGGTAGGGCGCCGTCAGCCTGTTGCGCTCGATTATGTCGCGCATCGCAACGCCGTGGCGTCTCGCAATGAGATAGACGCTGTCTCCCTTCCGCACCCGGATCCGGCCGTCTTCCGCAACGGCCTTCTTTGGGGCCGAGGCCCTGGGCGCCCCCTCCGGCTTGCCGGGGTCGGCGACTTCGACCCAGCCGCAGGCGCAGAGCAGCAGCACGGCGAGGAGGGCAACCGCCCGCATCAGGCGGCCTCCTGCGAAGCCGGCTCGTCATAGGCTCCGACCAGCGGCACGAAGGACGTTTCGCGCAAGGCCTCGACCTCGACGCCATGCTCTGTCCGGGACAGGCAGACCAGCCGCTGCACGCCATCGGACTCGCGGATCGGCACCAGCATCCGGCCGCCATCGGCAAGCTGCTCCACCAGCGCCGTCGGCACATCGTCGGCCGCGGCCGTAACCAGGATACGGTCGAACTGGCCCGCCCGGGGCCAGCCGCGCACGCCGTCGCCGCAGCGTGTGGTGATGTTGGTGAGCCCCAGCCGTTCGAACCGCGCCTCGGCCTCCGAGAGAAGCGGCCGGTGCCGTTCCATCGTGTAAACCCTGCGGCACAGCCAGGTGAGCACAGCAGCCTGGTAGCCGGACCCCGTGCCGATTTCCAGTACGCGCATGCGCGGGCCCGGAGCCAGCATGGCCGTCATGAAGGCGACAACGCTCGGGCGGCTGATGGTCTGGCCGTTGCCGATCGGCAAGGCGGTGTCCTCATAGGCCTGGTCGCGGAATATCGCCGGAACGAAGGCATCGCGCGGCGTGCGTTCGATGGCTGCAAGTATCTTCTCGTCGATAACGCCGGACCCGCGCAGCATCATCAGCAGCCGCGCGCGCGTGGCGCCCGGCGTCGGGGGCGCCTCCGCCCCGCCATGCGGCGCGGTTCCTCGACGTTTCCTATTCAAGGCGCTCGCATCCGCCCATATAGGGACGAATCGCCGGCGGCAGCACAATCGACCCGTCGCCCTGCTGGCCGTTTTCCAGCAGGGCAATTAGCGCCCGGCCTACGGCCAGCCCGGACCCGTTCAGGGTATGCACGAAGCGCGTTGCCTTGCTTCCGGACGGGCGGAAGCGCGCATTCATGCGCCGCGCCTGGTAGTCGCCGCAATTGGAGCAACTCGAGATTTCGCGGTAGGCGCCCTGCCCCGGCAGCCAGACTTCCAGATCGTAGGTCTTGCGCGCAGCCGCGCTCATGTCTCCCGTGCAGAGGATGACGCGGCGCCAGGGAAGCTCCAGGCGTTCCAGAATCGCTTCCGCCGCCCGCGTCATCCGCTCATGCTCTTCTGCCGAAGTGTCCGGATGGGCGACCGAAACAAGCTCGACCTTCTGGAACTGGTGCTGGCGGATCATGCCGCGCGTGTCGCGCCCGGCCGAGCCCGCTTCGGAACGGTAGCACGGCGTGAAGGCGGTAAAGCGCAGCGGCAATTCCTCCTCCGCCAGAATGCGCCCCCCCGCCATGTTGGTGAGCGGCACCTCCGCCGTCGGAATGAGCCAGTGGCCGGTGTCGGTCCTGAAGAGGTCATGCTCGAATTTCGGCAACTGGCCGGTGCCGAACAACGCCGGGCTGCGGACCAGTGTCGGCGGCGATACCTCCTCGTAGCCAAACTCCTGCGTGTGCACGTCCAGCATGAACTGAGCGAGCGCCCGCTCCAGCCGGGCCAGCGCGCCGCGCAGGACGACGAAGCGGGCGCCGGACAGGAACGACGCCCGCTCGAAATCCATCAGGCCGAGCGCCTCGCCGAGCTCGACATGGTCCTTCGGCGCGAAATCGAACTCGGGGCGCGCGCCGGTCCGGCTGAGCTCTACATTGTCGGCCTCGTCCGCACCGTCCGGCACATCCTCGTCCGGCGGGTTCGGCATGCCCTCAAGCAGCATGTCCAGTTCCGCAGCCGCCTTGCGCTCGGCCTCTTCGGCGTCCCGCTCCTCATCCTTGAGGCGCGAGACTTCCGCGATCAACTCATCGGCCGGCTCACCGGCCGCCTTGGCCTTGCCGATCTCGCGGGAGAGCGCATTGCGGCGCTGGCGGCATTCCTGGAAGCGGGTCTGGCAGGCGCGCCGTTCGGCGTCGAGCGCGTTCACCTGCGCCGCGGCGGGAGGTTCTCCCCGTCGCCCCAAGGCCCGGTCGAGCGCCTCCGGGCTCTCCCTTATCCACCTGAGGTCCAGCATCCTACCGCCTTCCGCGCCCTGCCATCTGCCAGCTACTTATAGAACCCGCCATGCCGGCGCTCCAGCGCCGCTGGCCGTCAACCGGCTCGCCACCAAAGGTCGATCAGGCCGCCATCGACGACCAGGGTCTGGGCGGTGATATAGGCGCTTTCACGCGACATCAGGAACAGGGATGCGTAAGCGGTCTCCCAGCCGGTCCCCTGGCGGTCGAACGGCAGGGGTTTCGCGTTCCGGGCAGGGCGCCGGCGGCTGGCGTTGCGCCCCAGCGCGGTATCCATCAGTCCGGGAGCGACGATATTGGCGCGGATCCCCCGCCCATGGCCCTCCTGCGCGACATGGCCGCAAAGCCCCTTCAACGCCGTCTTCGAGGCATCGTAGGACGGTTTGGCTGTATTGGGGCGCATGCCCGAAACAGACGCGATGAACACGATGCTGGAACCGTCGGCCAATATCGGCAGGGCCGCCCGGCAGGTCAGCATGTGGCTGCGCAGGTTGATCGCCATCACGCGGTCCCATTCGTCCGGGGACTCGCCGGCGAGGCCCAGCGGCGGACCGCTGACGCCCACATTCAGCAGCAGCCCGTCCAGCCCGCCCAGCCGCTCCGCGGCGAGCGACACCATGGATTCGACCGCCGAAGGGTCCGCGACATCCGCCTCGATCGCGAAGGCGCGGCCGCCTTCTTCCTTGACCGCGGCGACCGTTCCGTCGGCGGCCGGTCCGGAGACATCGGCGCAGGCGACATGGGCGCCTTCGCGGGCATAGAGGATGGTGGCCGCCCGGCCGTTGCCGATGGGGGGATCGGGGTCCTCGATGTCGCGCTGGCCGCCGCCCACCACCAGGATTCGCCTGCCGGCGAGCCTGCCGAATCCGGGGGCGCGGCCGATTGACTCGTTGAAGAAAGAGCGGCGGGGTTCCTCCGTCACGGAGTCTCCTGCCCGTCGAGTTTCAGGCGCAGCGTGACCACATTGAAGCCATCGCGGCGCTCATAGGAGAAATCGTCCATCGATTCGCGCACGAGCAAAACGCCAAGGCCGCCGACAGGCCGGTCCTCGACTGCCAGGGTGGTATCGGCCTCAGGCGCTTCGGTGAACGGATCGAAGGGCCGGCCATTGTCGCGAATTACCGCGACTACGGCGCCGCCCTCGACTGCGAGCGCCACGGAGAGATCCGCCTTGTCCGGCGCATCGAAACCATAGGAAATGGCGTTGGTAATCAGTTCGTCGAAGCAGAGGTTGAGCTTGAACACCGCACCCGGCGGCAAATCGTTCGCTCCGCCGAAATCCTCCACGGCCTCCGCCAGACGGGACAACTCGCCGAGGTCCGCTGCGAGAGGCACTTCCACGTTCGCGCTCATTCCCCGGATGCTAACCGAAACCCGGCGGCGCCGCCATAGCGCGAAGACGCAATCGGGCGCCTACGGCATGCGGTCCAGAAGCTCCTTCATGCGTTCCAGCAGCTCACCATAGGCGGCGGCGGCGGCGTCTCGCGGCAGATAGTGGATTTCCTCGCCGAGCTTGGCCATCAGCTTGATGACGGATTTGTCCGCAAGGACCTTGCCCACGCCGTCGGAGATACGTTCGACCACTTCATCCGGCGTGTCCGGGTGAACGCCCACCCAGCGCGGAACGCCGACGCCGACGGCCCCGAGCGCGCCGATCCAGGGAACGTCGCCGATCTTCTCCTTGATTGCCGGCGTGTTGTCGCGCGCGCCGAGATTGATGACGGCGGACGCCCGCCCCGCGAGCGAAAACACGGTCGAGGTGCTGACGGCGGCCATATCGACCTGCCCGGCCATGAGCGCCTCGACGGCCTCGCCCGTGCCGGAATAGCGGTGCAGCGCGGCGGGAACCCCGAGCCTGTCGAGGCCGGTGGCGGCGGCCAGCAGCACGGCGGAGGTTCCGCCGATTCGCGGCGGCGCGCTGGACGGCGGCCGGGCCGCCAGCTTGTCCCAGCTGTCGAACTCCGAGTCCGGCGCGGCGATCAGGTGCGTCTTGATCGACGAGATGAACGCAGCGATCTTCAGGTCTTTCGGATCAAGGTCGGAATCAGGGTCCCTGAGCGCCGCAATGGCGGGCGTCATGCTTCCCTGCAGGATGGTGTAGCCGTCCGGGGGCTGGCCGAGCATGTGGCGCCAGCCCAGCCGGCCTTCCTCCCCGCCCCGGTTGCGCACATGCCAGGCTTGGCCGAAGGCGTCGATGGCTGCCGAGGACATGATGCGCGCCCAGCGGTCCGACCCGCCGCCCGGCCCGAACGGGACCACCCATTCGACCGTGCGGTCCGGATAGGCGTCACCGGCCCGGACAGGCCCCGGCATGGCTGCCGCCAAAGCAGCGGCGAGACAAAGCAGCAGGCCTTTCAGGGGCACGCGCACCTCCGCCGAAAGCCGCTTCCTGCTAGCACAATTTGTCGCAGATCGGCAAGCCGGACGCCGCCCCGTTCCGCGCCTCAGGCCGCCCTGCCGAATCCGGCCGCCTCGAGCGCTTCGTCGAGCGCAGTGCCGGACGCCGCATCCAGGGCCGTAAGCGGCGGCCGGAGCGCCAGCCAGTCATCGTCGCCCGCGCCCCGGGCCACGATCGCCTTGAGCGCCGGAATCAGGGGCTGCGACTGGATCGCGAGGCGCCAGGCGGAGAGCCTATCCTGAAGGGCGCCGGCATCCTCCCCGGCCCTTGCCGCGGCCAGCACCTCGGCGCAGAGGCCTATGGTGACGTTCGCCGTCGCGGAGATGCAGCCGGCGCCGCCCGCCTCCAGCACCGGCAACAGGAACTGTTCCGAGCCCGCAAACACGCCGAAGCCGGGGAAGCGCCGGCACATCGCCAGCATGTTGTCGAGGTCGCCGGAACTGTCCTTGATCCCGGCGATCGTGCCCGGATAGGCCGCAAGCAGGCCCTCGATCAGACCGTGCGAGATCGGCACGCCGGAATTGAAGGGGAAGTTGTAGAAATAGATCCTGAGCCGCGGGTCGCCCACGCGCTGGATGACTTCCTCGTAGGCGGCATGCAGCCCCGCATCCGACACGCCCTTGTAGTAGAAGGGCGGCAGCATGACGACGCCGGCGGAGCCGACTTCCAGCGCTTTCCGGGTCAGGATCACCGTGTCAGCGATGGAGCAGGTGCCGGTGCCGGGCAGCAGGGTCTCGCCGGGGATGTCCGACTCGCCGAGGGCGTCGAGGAGGCGCAGCTTCTCGTCCACGCCGAGCGAGTTCGCCTCGCCCGTCGTGCCGAGAACCGCCAGCAGGTCGGCGCCCAACTCCAGCATGCGCCGGCAATGCGCCGCGAAACGTTGGAAATCCGGCTCGAGACCGGGCGTCATGGGCGTCAGGGTTGCCACCGCAACGCCCCGCGGCTCGTTGGTCTGCAGGACATCGTTCATCGGGGTTCGGGCTCCTCAGCTTCGCGCGGCGCGAATGAAATCGGCGACATCCGGCAGGATCTCGTTCCGCCATCGGCGCCCGTTGAAGATACCGTAATGGCCGACCCGGGCCTGCAAGCGGTGGCGGCGGCGTTCCGCCGGCACGTTCGGGCAGAGGCGGTGTGCGGCCTCCGTCTGGCCGACGCCCGAAATATCGTCGCGTTCGCCCTCGACGGTCATGAGCGCCGTGCCCCGGATGGCCGCCGTATCCACCGGCAGGCCGCGATGGGTGAACAGGCCGCGCGGCAGGTGGTGTTCCTGGAAGACCCGCTCCACCGTCTCCAGAAAGTACTCCGCCGGCATGTCCATGACCGCCAGATACTCGTCGTAGAAGCGGCGATGGGCCTCGGCGCTCTCGCCGTCCCCCGTCACCAGATGCTCGAACATGCGCAGATGCGCGCCGACATGGCGGTCGAGGTTCATGCCCATGAAGCCCGAAAGCTGCATGAAGCCCGGATAGACCCGACGCCCGAGGCCCGGATAGGGCGGCGGCACGGTCTGGACCAGCATCTGCTCGAACCAGCGCCGGCTGTGCGACTTGGCGAAGTCGTTGACCTTCGTGACGCCGACGCGGGTGTCGATCGGCCCGCCCATCAGCACGAGCGAACGCGGCGCGCCCTCGCCGGCGGCGGCCAGCAGCGCCGTCGCCGCAAGCGCCGGCACGGAGGGCTGGCAGACGGCGACGAGATGCACGTCCGGCCCGAGCCGCGCAAGAAAGTCCAGCAGCGTGTCGATATAGTCGTCGAGCGTGAACGGGCCGCGGCTCGCCGGCACCTGCCGGGCATCCTGCCAGTCGGTGATGTAGACGTCATGCTCCGCGAGCAGCCCGCGCACCGTGTCGCGCAAGAGGGTGGCGAAATGGCCGGAAAGCGGCGCCACCACCAGCACCGCGGGGTCCCCCGTGCGGCCCTCGCGCGCGAAATGCAGGAGGTCGCAGAACGGCGTGGAAAGGACGACCTCTTCGCGCACGGCAAGCGGAATGTCGCCGCTCAGGACCTGGCGAATGGCGAATTCCGGCTTGCCATGCTTGCGGCTCGCCCGCTCGAACAGCTCGCAGGCCGCGCCGACGGCGCGTCCGGCTGGGTGCCAGGACATCGGGTGGAGCGGATTGGACGCCGCCTGCCGGCCGGCCTCGGCCATCATGCGCGCCGGCGCCCAGGCGAGGCGCTGCATCTCGTGAAGCGCGTAAAGCATATCGGCCTTTCCCGATACGGGCAGGGAGCGCCCGCAATCCGGCGGCCGGGCCGGCTTTCGGGATTGCGCCCGGAACGCGGGTGGGGTTTGCATATCCTATGACCGGCACAATAAGTCCCTTCGCACTTATCGGCAATGTCGCGTTCCGGCGCGTCTGGGTTTCGGGCGCGCTCTCCAATGTGAACCGCTGGCTGGAAATCCTGGCGGTCGGCGTGTGGGTGTTCGACCGCACCGGTTCGGCATTCGACGTGACGCTGATGTTCGTGCTGCGGTTCCTGCCGCTCATGCTGTTCGGCGCGCTCGCCGGCTCGCTGGCCGAGCGGTTCGACCGCCGGGTCCTGGTGATCGCGGGCCTCTGCGTGCTGGTCGCGAACTCGGTGCTGCTGGGCGCCCTGGCCGCGCTCGGCGCGCTGGAGGTCTGGCATGTCGCGGCGGGCGCGTTCCTCAACGGCATGATCTGGTCCGGCGAAATGCCGCTCCGGCGCACCATGCTGGGCGACATCGCCGGCGACGGGCAGGTGGCCCAGGCAATGGGGTTCGACACCGCCACCAACAATGCGACCCGGATGCTCGGGCCCGTTGCCGGCGGCGCACTGCTGGAGGGCATCGGCATCTCCGGGGCGTTCTTCGCCGGCGCGGCCCTCAATCTGCTCTCGCTGCTGCTGATGGCGCGCGTCCGTGTCGGGACGGACGTCCGGACGGGGGCGGCGCCCGCCGGCGTGCTGACCGCGCTTCGCGACGGCTTCCGCTACATCCGCACCAACCGCCCGCTGGTCGCCACGCTGGCCGTCACCGTCATCTACAATATCTGGGGCTTCCCGATGACCTCGATGGTGCCGGTGATCGGGAAGGAAGCGCTCGGCCTCACCGCATTCCCGGTGGGCGTGCTGCAGAGCGCCGAGGGCCTGGGGGCCCTGCTCGGCGCGCTCGGCATCGCCTGGTTCGGCCGCGCCGTCTGGTTCCGGCGCATCTATGTCTTCGGCGTCGCGTCCTACATGCTGTCCGCCATCGTGTTCGCGGCCTCGCCCTGGTTCCTGCTTTCTGGCACAATTCTGGTCGCGGCCGGCATCGGAGGCGCCTGTTTCGCGACCATGCAAGCGACCCTGACCTATCTCGGCGCGAGCCCGGAAATGCGCAACCGCGCCATGGGCGCGCTGACCATCTGCATCGGCACGGGGCCGATCGGCTTCCTGCATATGGGCCTGCTTGCGGAATGGCTGGGCGCCTACACGGCCGTCACCGTCGTCGCCGTCGAGGGGCTGGTCGTTCTGGCGCTGGCGCTCGTCGTCTGGCCCGAGGCGAGGCGATGACGGCATTGCGAAGCAGCGTCATCGCGGCCCTGTGCTTCTGCAGCGCCGCGGCCGCGGCCGGCGAACGGCTCACCGGCCTGCCGCTGCCGCGATATGCGGCAATCCGCGCCACCGAGGCCAATCTCCGCGTCGGGCCGAGCACGAACTATCCCGTGCTCTGGCGTTACGAGGAGCGGGGCCTGCCGGTGCGAATCGTCAAGGAGCATTTCGACTGGCGGAAGGTCGAGGACCCCAAAGGCGAGACGGGCTGGATGAGCGCGCATCTGCTGGCGGACTGGCCCCGCGCCATCGTGACGACCGCCAACCGGCTGCTCAGGCGGTCGCCGGAAACGGGCGCCCGCGGCGTGGCCGTGCTGGAGCCGGGCGTGGTGGTCACGGTGCTCGAACGCCGCGAGGGCTGGTGCAGAGTTTCGAAGGAAGGCCACAAGGGCTGGCTGAAGAGCGGCGAGGTCTGGGGCGCCTGCGGCGGGCCGTGACGGGCGCGCACCGGGGTGCCAAGGAAGGGTGGACAGGAAGATGAGCGAAAACGAAACGATCCGGCGCGTGGCGTCCTGGGCGGCGGCGGCCCCCGGCCGAAACTGGCCGCCCGAGGTCATGGAAGCGGCCAGGGCCTGCCTGCTGGACACGCTGGGCGTGACGCTCGGCGCGCTCGGCGAGCCGGCGGGCCGGGCGGTGCGCCGCGTCGTCGAGGGCTGGCGGGCCGACGGCAGGGCGCGCATCGCGCTCGGCGGCACGACCTGCGCGGCCGGGGCGGCGCTCGTGAACGGCACCTTCGCCCACTGCCTCGACTATGACGACACCCATGTCGGCGCGACCGCGCATCTTTCCGCGCCCGTCTGGTCCGCTGCGCTGGCCGTGGGGCAGCAGACCGGGGCCGAGGGCCGGGAGATGACGGCCGCCTTCATCGCCGGGTTCGAAGCGGGCGCGCGCCTCGGCAACGGCATCGGCGGGGTCGCCAACCTGCGCGGCTGGCATTCCACCGGCATTTTCGGCGCGCTCGGCGCGGCGGTCGCCGCGGCCGTGCTGCTGCGGCTCGACGAGGACGGCATCGCCCGCGCGCTCGGCGCCGCCGCCACCCAGGCCGGCGGCCTGACCGGCTCCTTCGGCACCCACGCCAAGCCCTTCCACGCCGGCAAGGCGGCGATGAACGGCGTGCTGGCGGCGGAGCTCGCGGCCGCCGGCTTCGAGGCGTCCGAGGCCCTGCTGGAAGCCGAAGGCGGGCTCGGCAGCGCGCTGGTGCAGGACGGCGCGGCGGCCATCGGCGAAGTGGATTTCGATGACGGCTGGGAGTTGCTGCGCAACACGGTCAAGCCCTATGCCGCCTGCCTGCTGACCCACCCGGCCATCGACGCCGCGCGGTCGCTCGCGGCCGACGCGGCCGGCCGCGAGGCCCGGCGCATCGAACTGCGCGTCAATCCCGCCGCGATCCGCCTCGCCGGCAAGGCGGACCCGCAAACCCCGCTCGAAGGCAAGTTCAGCCTCGCCTTCTGCACGGCGCTTGGCCTTGCCGGGCGGGCGGCGGTGGAAGGCGACTTCACCGCCGGGACGCTCGCCGAACCGGACCTGCGCTCGGTGCTCGCCCGCGTCGAGCCGGTAGCCGAGCCCGGCCGGGACACGCGCTCGGCGGCGCTGGAGGTCCAGTGGTTCGACGGCGCCACCGACCGGCGCGAAACGGCCATGGCGCGCGGCAATCCGGGCAACCCGCTCTCCCGCACCGACCTGGAGGCCAAATTCCGCTCGTTCGCCGAACCGGCGCTGGGCGATGCGGCGGCGGCGCTGAGCGCGCTCGCCTGGGACTTCGACACGCCCGGCCGCGCCGGCGAACTCCACAACCTTCTCGCCGCTTAGGAGGCACTTCCGCCCATGACCCTCTCCATCCGTCTTGCGCCCAAAGACAATGTGGTCGTCGCGCGCATCGATATCCTCTCCGGAACGGAGCTTCCCGGCGAGGGCGTCACCGCGCTGGACGTCGTGCCGGCCGGCCACAAGATCGCCACGCGCCCGATTGCGGCGGGCGAGCCGGTGCGCAAATACGACCAGATCATCGGCTTTGCGAGCGAGCCGGTGGAGGCCGGCGCGCATGTCCATGTCCACAACTGCGCCATGGGCGATTTCGAGCGCGACTACGCCATCGGGCAGGAGACGAAGCCGGTCGATTTCGTGCCGGAAGGCGAGCGGGCGAGCTTCCAAGGCTATCTGCGGGACAACGGCCGGGTCGGCACAAGGAACTATATCGGCGTTCTGACCAGCGTGAACTGCTCCGCCACCGCCGCGCGCTTCATCGCCGAGGCGGTCGAAGACCGGGTCCTGGCCGATTATCCGCATGTGGACGGCGTCGTGGCGCTCACCCATTCCACCGGCTGCGGCATGGCCGGGGCGGGAGACGGCTATGAAAACCTCCAGCGCGTGCTCTGGGGCCATGCGCGCCACCCGAATTTCGCAGGCATCGTGCTGGTCGGGCTCGGCTGCGAGGTCAACCAGATCGATTTCCTGCTGGAAGCCTACGGCCTCGAGCGCGGCCCCTTCCTCAGCACCATGAACATCCAGGAGACCGGCGGCCTCCGGCGCACCGTGGAGCGGGGCCGCGACCTCATCCGCGAGATGCTGCCGGACGCGGACCGCGCGCGGCGCCGGCCGGTCGCGGCGTCCGAACTCACCGTCGCGCTGCAATGCGGCGGCTCAGACGGCTATTCCGGCATCACTGCGAACCCGGCGCTGGGCGCGGCCGTGGACAATCTGGTCCGCCACGGCGGCACCGGCGTGCTGGCCGAGACGCCGGAAATCTACGGCGCGGAGCACCTGCTCACCCGCCGCGCCGTGGACGAGCGCACCGGCCGGAAGCTCATCGAGCGCATCCGCTGGTGGGAGGACTATACGGCGCGCAATGGCGGCGAGATGAACAACAACCCCTCCCCCGGCAACAAGGCGGGCGGGCTCACGACCATCCTGGAGAAGTCGCTCGGCGCAGCGGCCAAGGGCGGCACCACCAATCTCGCCGGGGTTTACCGCTACGGCGAGCCCATCGACCGCAAGGGCTTCGTGTTCATGGACAGCCCCGGCTACGACCCCTGTTCCATTACCGGGCAGGTGGCGTCCGGGGCGAACCTTGTCTGCTTCACCACCGGGCGCGGCTCCGTCTATGGCAACAAGCCGGTGCCCTCGATCAAGCTCGCCACCAACACCGAGATGTACCGCCGCCTCGAAGAAGACATGGACATCAATTGCGGCGCCATCGCCGACGGCGCGGCCAGCGTCCAGGAGGTCGGCAGCGAGATCTTCGACAAGTTCCTCGCCGTCGCCTCCGGCGAAGCCACCAAGTCCGAAGCCCAGGGCCTCGGCGCGGCCGAGTTCATCCCCTGGCAGGTCGGCGCGGTGATGTAGGGACCTGGCGAACGGAGCCCGCGCGGAAAGGAAAGTTGCGATGGCCTTGGACACCCTGTTGCCCGGCTTCGCGGCCGCCGTGGAGGCGGGCGACGGGCGGGCGCTGGCCGCCTGCTTTACCGAGGACGGCATTTACCACGACACCTTCTACGGCGAGTTCGAGGGCCGGGAGGCCATTGCGGACATGCTGGAGAACCGTTTCTGGCGCGATGCGGAGGGCTTCCGCTGGCGGTTCCGGGATGTCTGCGAGGCGGGCGATACCGGCTATGCGTCCTGGCTGTTCGGCTACCGCTCGCTGCTGGAGGGCGCCGCCGGGCGCCGGGTGGTCGTCGAGGGCATGTCGCGCTTCCGCCTCCGGGACGGGCTGATCGCGCGCTATGACGAGCTGCTCGACATCGCCGTCGCGCTCGGCCAGCTCGATTTCGCGCCCGAACGCACCGCCCGCATCGCCGCCCGCCACGCCCGCGCCTACCGGGACCGGGCCGAGCGCGAGCGCTTCTGGGACTGATACCCGCGGTCATCGATCGGAACCGACGGCGCCGCCGCCTTTCCTTGCCCTTGCACTCTTTTTTGTCGCCCCGGCCGGAGCGCCGGCGGAGAGCCGGGGTCCAGCGCGGCCGTTACGCCGGCCCCGACGGTCGCGCCCGCTCTGCAACGGCGGCGGCCGGGGCGACGGTGGAGCACTGTTCCTCATGGATCGCAATCCGGCAACACCGACATTATCCCGCCTGTTCAACGGGTTGTAAGAAAATCACCCGATATTTCCATCTTTTGTTCCCTCATCAGCTTGACTTTCAGCGAAATGGTGTAGAATAGGCATGAGAGAAAGGCGGCTCCCGGGGCCGCCTTTCCGCTTTTCTGCGCAGGGAAGCATGGCTGGGGGCCGCAAAACCCCCGGCGAGAGCGGACAGGAGAGGTGCGCCCTGCGGCTCGCGCGCGCAATCAGGCGCGCGAGCCGCGCCGCCGCGATACGCCCGCCCGCCCGCGCACACCCCCGCGCATTACGCGCGAAACAGGGACACCCCGTCCCGCCCTTGGCCTGGAAGGAGGCACGGATGACCGAAACCGACCCCCGACCCCGACTGGCGGCGGCGCTGCTGGAGCGGCTTGCCCCGGCCGCCGAAGCCCTCGCTGCTGCCTATGCCGGGGACATCGACGCCGGACCGCCGCCGGAGGACGACCGCGCCCGCGCCGATTACCACCGCGCCGCACGCGCCGGGCTCGCCCATCTCAGACAGCTCCTCGCCCTGCTCGACTGGAGCGCCGGGCACCTGCCCGAACCGGAACCCGAACAGGAAGAGGTCCATTACCTCGGCGCGGTCTGGACAGGCAGGCGGGACACGCCCGAGTTCTACGCCTGGGTCCAACGGCAGGACCGCCGCGAAGCGCGCGAGAGGAAGAGGAGGAAGAAGGAGAAGAGGAGGAAGAAGAGGGAGAAACAGGCCTTGGCCGCACAGGCCGGCGGAGGCGGAGACGGCGGCGGGGAGGAGCAGGACGCCGCGGCGGGCCTCCATGACGAAAACATGACATATCATGACATGCCGCGACACTCCGGCAGGGGTCCTGCCCGCCACCCCGCGGACGCGGACGCGCGCGCAGCCGGGCGCGCATTATGCGCGGGCGGGGGACGCGCCTCCGGCAACGAAGCGTCCGGGACCACGGACCGGCAAGGAGGCTGCGATGCCTTGCGAACGACCCTCGGCCCGGCGCAAACGACCGGGGCAGAGACCGGCCGCATGACAAAACATGACACTTCATGACATTCCATTGGAGTGGGCCCCCGGCCGTCCCCCGGCATTGGCGGAGGGCTCCGCAGGCATACCGGACGTAAACCGGGACGGAGGGAACGAAACGGGACGAAGAAGCGACAGACGGGATGCAGGCGGAGACAGCTTATGGAACGAGCGTAAGCGCGACGCGGAAACCGTTGATGTAATAGGCGCGCTCTTCCGAACTCGTCCTGAAGCGGGTGGCGGAGCGCAGCGATTCGGGACCGTTCAGCCAAGAGCCGCCGCGCAGCACCCGCCAGTTGCAGTCGCCCGAAAGCCGCGCGCTCCCGTCCGCCGGCGCGCCGGCATGGCTCGGGTTCCAGCAGTCCTCGACCCACTCCCACACATTGCCGAGCATGTCGTGGAGGCCGAAGGCGTTGGGCGGATAGGTCCCGGCGGGCTTCGTCCCGCCGCCGCCGTAATTCGCCCGGTCCGGGTCGAGCCGGTTGCCGGTGTGATACGGCCCCGCCGTGCCGGCGCGGGCGGCATACTCCCACTCCGCTTCCGTCGGCAGGCGGTAGTCCCGGCCCGTCCGGCGCGCCAGCCATTCGACATAAGCCTTCGCATCGAGCCACGACACATGGACGACGGGCTGCCGGCCCCGGCCCCAGGGCGCGGAGGGGCTGTAGCCGCCGCAGCCGCCGCCGGCGAGGCAGGCATCCCATTCCTCATAGGTCACCTCGCCAACGCCGACCGCGATGCGCCGCCCGATCCCGATCCGGCGCGCGGGCGTTTCATGTTCGCGGTGCGCGCCCTCCCATGCCGGCGAGCCCATGATGAAGCTGCCTTCCGGCAGCACGACCATCTCCGGGCATTCCGGGCAGTCGCGGAAACGCTCCCCCGCCTCCTGCGCGAGCGCCGGGCGCATCGTCCAGACGACAGACGCGGCAGCAAGCGCCAGAAGGAGATGCCGCATCATCCCCGCCCCTCCTCCCGCGCCGCAAGCAGGGCCAGTGCTTCCGTTTCGGCAAGGCCGTCCTCTTCCACCGCGACCAGCACCGCCTCCGCCGACAGGTTTTCCGGGGCATCGTTGAGCGCCGCCCGCAGTCCCGGCGGCAATGCATCGTAAGCCGCCATATCAGCCTTTGCCGTGGTCGGCCGGCCCGTCCTGTGGCGGTTGGCGCTCATCCCGTCTCCATCGGCAGCGACGGGTCGCGCGCCCACGCCTGGAGGGAATCGTCATAGACGGCGACATTCTCCTGCCCCAGCAGGTGCAGGGCCATCGCGCCGAGGCTTGCCGCGATGCCGCCGCCGCAATAGGTCACCACGCGCTCGGCTTCGAGCGCGCCCGCCTCGTCGAACTTCTGCCGGACCGCGGACATAGGCAGCATCGCGCCCGTCGCCGGATCGACGAGGTCGCGGCTCGACACGTTGACCGTCCCGGCAATCCGGCCCGGACGCCCGTAATGCGGCGCGCCGCCAGCGTGCTGCTCGGCCGTCAACGAGTTCAGCACCACCGCGCCCGGATCGGCGAGCGCTGCCTCGACCTCGCCCTGCCCGACGAAATAACCGGGCCTGCGTTCCGCCTCGAAGACTGCGGGCGCAACCGTTTCGTTCCCGGCGGCAGTCGGTCGCTCTTCGGCCTTCCACTTGCCCCAGCCGCCGTCCAGCACTGCCGCCCGGTCGTGGCCGAAGGCCCTGAGCATCCACCAGAGCCGCGGCGCCCAGTTCGGCGACCCGCCGCTATAGACCACCACGGCGCTGTCGTTGGAGACGCCGAGCGCGCCCATCGCGGCACCGAAGCGCGCCGCATCCGGCAGGGTGAACCGGAACCTGCTCTCCGGGTCGGAGAGGTCGCCGATGAGGTCCGCGAACACGGCGCCCGGAATATGGCCCTTGAGATAGTCCCCGCGCCCGCTCTCGGCCCGCATGTCGCCGCCCGGCAGGGCATGCAGGTGGACGGTCGCGTCGAGAATGCGGAGCGCCGGATCGTCCAGGCGCGCCGCCAGCCATTCCGTAGAGACGAATGCTTCCATGACGGTTACTCTACGCCCTCCGGTGGCGGGAACAAGCGGCTCGTGGACAGGGATGCGCGGCTGGGCGCGCTCTACATGGTGCTCAGCACCATCATCCTGACGGCGCAGGACGCCATCGCGAAATGGCTCACCGCCGACTACCATTCCGGCGAAATCCTGTTCTACCGCACGATTTCGGGCATGGCGGTCGTCGCCTGGCTGATGCGCCGCGACGGCGGCTGGCGGCTGGCGGTGCCCCGCGCGCCGAAGCTGACCATGCTGCGCGGCGTGCTCGCGGTCCTTTGCAGCCTTGTCATCGTGATGTCCTGGGCCGTGCTGCCGCTGGCCGACGCCATGGCGGTCGTCTTCGTGAGCCCGGTCATCCTGACGATCATGTCCGCCATTTTCCTCCGCGAGCGCGTCGGATGGCGCGGCTGGGCCGCCGTTCTCATCGGTTTCGTCGGCGTGCTGGTGATGATGCGCCCCGGCACTTCGGCGTTCCAGTGGGCGGTGATCGTGCCCATCACAGCGGCCGTCATCTCCGCCGGCCGCGACGTCATCACCCGCAAGCTCGGCACGCTGGAGGCCTCCACGACCATCTTCCTCTACAGCCAGGTCCTGACGCTGGTCGGCGGCGGCCTCAGCCTGTTCTGGGAGGCGCACTGGCCCGGCTGGTTCGACTGGCTGCTGTTCGGCGCCGCCGGCATCATGGCGGGCATCGCGCAATATCTCATCATCGCATCCTTCCGCCTTGCGCCGGCCTCGCTCGTCTCGCCGCTGCGCTATCTCAGCCTTGTCTGGGCGGTCGGTTTCGGCTGGTGGCTCTGGGGCGACCTGCCCGACATCTGGATCGTCTCCGGCGGCGTCATGGTCGTCGCCGCCGCCATCCTGACCACCCGGCCCGGCCGGCCTTGATTGCCGCCAGCCGCAACGCCACGATGCCGAGGCGTCGATGAGAGGAGCCTTCCGATGACCCTGCCCGAACTCAGCCGGTCTGGCCCGATCGCCTATCGCGAGGCGGGCGAGGGGCCTGCGCTGATGCTGATGCACGGCATCGGCGGCAGCTCGAAGACCTGGGAGGAGCAATACCGGGCCTTCGCCGCCAGCCATCGGGTGATCGGCTGGGATGCGCCCGGCTTCGGCGGCTCCGACCCGGCGCCGGAGGCATCCGCCGACCGCTGGGCCGACGAGGCGGCGGGCCTGCTGGACCGGCTCGGCGTCGAAACGGCCGTGCTGCTCGGCCACTCCATGGGCGGAATCATCGCGCCGCGCGTCGCCGCCCGCCATCCGGGCCGTATCGAAAGGCTCGTCCTGTCCGGGACGCGCGCCGGCTTCGTCGGAGCGCTCGGATGGGAAGAACGGCTGCGGGAATTCGACACGCTCACGCCCGAGGAACGCGGCAGGACGCGGGCCGCGGGCATGGCCGCGCCGGGAGCGTCGGCGGACGTGCTGGCGCGCCTCGCCCTGATCGCGGGCGAGGTGACGCGCGAGGCGTTCGCCGGCGGCGTCGCCGTGCTGAACGGGACCGACAACCGCGATATCCTCCGGGCGCTCGGCCTCCCGGCGCTCGTGCTTTGCGGCAGGCAGGACGGCATCGCGCCGCCGGAACGCGGGGAGGAAATCGCCGCGCTGCTCCCCGACGCCCGTATCACCCACTTCGAGGGCGCGGGCCACGCGGCCTATGCCGAGAAGCCGGACGCATACAATGCGCGGCTTGCCGAATTCCTGGCGGAGAAGCCCCATGCTTGAGACCCACGGACGCTACGACCATTCGAGCATCGTCTCGCGCCCGGTCTATGACTGGCCGGACGGGAACCGGCTCGCCGTCTATGTCGCGCTCAATGTCGAGGTGTTCGCCTGGGGGCGCGGCAAGGGCGCGGGCGTCGCGCCGCCGGACCAGGCGGTCAGCGCGTCGGTCTATTCCTGGCGCGACTACGGCAACCGCGTCGGCATCTGGCGGCTGTTCGAGATGTTCGACGCGCTCGACATTCCCTGCCAGGCGCAGATCAACACCGCCGTCTATGAGCACTGCCCCGACATTACGGAACGGCTCAGGGCGCGGGGCGACGAGATCCTGGGCCACGGCGTCACCAACTCGGACGAACAGGGCGGGCTGCCGGAAGACGGGGAGCGCGCGCATATCGAGGAGGTGACGCGCGCCATTGCCGAGAACGAAGGCGCGCCGCCGACCGGCTGGATGAGCCCCTGGCTCTCCAACAGCGCGGTCACGCTCGACCTGCTGCAGGAGGCCGGCTACCGCTATGTGATGGACTGGACGCATGACGACCAGCCGGTCTGGATGCGCACGCGCTCGGGCGGGCGCATCCTCTCCATGCCCTACCCCATCGAGACCAACGACAACCGCGCGCTCGTCTGGTTCCGATACTCCTCCGACGACTATGCCCGCATGCTGATCGACTGTTTCGACGAGATGCTCGACCAGTCCACCGCCATGCCGCTGGTCTTCCCGATCTCGCTGCATCCCTTCGTCGTCGGCCGGCCCTACCGGATGCGCGCGCTGCGGCGCGCGTTCGAGCATATCGCCCGGCACCGGGACCGCATCTGGCTCACCCGCCCCGGCGAGATCTGCCGCCATGTCGAGAGCCTGCCGGCGGGTACCGTGCCGGGCGACGGGTAGTCCGGTCCGCTAAAGGCCGTAATAGAAGGGCAGCACAAGGCTCGCCGTCGCCCAGACGAAGAGCAGCATCGGCAGGCCGGCGCGCACATAGTCCTGGAAGCGGTATCCGGCGGGGCCCATGACCAGCAGGTTGGTCTGGTAGCCCATCGGCGTCGCGAAGGCGCAGTTGGCCGCGAAGACAACGGCCACCGCGAAGGGCTCCACCGGGGCGCCGAGGCCCTGGGCGAGCGAAACGGCTATCGGCGTGAACAACACCGCCACCGCCTTCGTGCCGACCAGGTTCGCAAGCCCCGCCACCAGCAGGAAGAAGGCGGACAGCACCACCGACACCGGCGCGCCGGCCAGTGCGCCCGCCAGCAGGTCGGACAGGATCGCGGCCCCGCCGGTTTCCTGCAGCGCCTTGCCGAGAGCGAGCGCCGCGGCAATGGTCAGCACGAGGTCGGCCCCGATCGCGCGCCCGGCCTGGCGCAAGGTCATCACGCCCGTCGCCAGCATGGCGGCCGCCCCCGCCATGGCGCCGATGACGATGGGCAGGATATCCAACGCCGCCAGTCCCACCACGACCGCGAAGATCGCGAGCGCGCGCCGCGCTTCCGGAGCCGACGGCACCTCGCTTGCGGACCACTCGATCGGCAGGATGCCGGGCCGCCCCCGCAGTGCCGCCTTCGCTTCCGCCGTGCCCTGCACCAGCAGCACGTCGCCGGCGGCGAGCGGCAGGTCGGTGATCGGCCCGTGGCGGCGCGCCGCGCGGCGCTGCACGCCGACGACCACGCAGTTGTAGCGGTAGCGGAAACCGATCTGCTCCAGCGTGCGGCCGATGAGCTCGGAGCCGGGTGTCACCAGCACCTCGCCGAGCAGCTGGCGCCCGCGCAGCCAGGGCGGCTTGCCGTGGGTCTCGTCGTCGCGCACGGCCCAGCTGTCGCCGAGCGAGGGGTGCAGCAGGTCCATCTCGCCGCGGACGGCGTCGGTCAGTGCCTGCCGCGTGGCGCTCACGATCAGGATGTCGCCCGGCTGCGGCGCCGCCTCCCCGCCGAAGGGCGGCAGCAGGCGAGCTTCGCCGCGCCTGATGGCGTGGACCGTCACATCGGCAAGGTCCGGGAAGAAGCCGCCGGCCGGCATCAGCCCGTCCAGCGGCCGGCCCGCCACGACGTCGATCTGTGCAAGGAACTGCCGGCCGGTCGCAATCCCGGTGCCTCCCGCAGCGCTGCGCTCCGGCAGCAGCCGGCGAACCACCAGAATCGCGAACACCAGGCCGGGCAAAGCCACGGCGAGGCCCGGCAAGGTGAAATCGAAGAAGCCGAAGCCCGGTTCGCCGAGATCGGTCAGCATGCCGGAGACCAGCAGGTTTGTGCTGGAGCCGATCAGTGTCGTCATGCCGCCGAGGATCGAGGCGAAGCTGAGCACCATCATCGACCGGCTGGGCGGCGCGCCGCCACGGCTCGCGAAGGTCTGGAGGATCGGGATGAAGATGACGACGACCGGCGTGTTGTTGAGCACCCCGCTGATGAGCAATACGGCGAGCAAGGACGCGACCAGCGCCGTCTCGGTCCGCCCGCCGGCAATCCGGAGAAGCGCGCGGGCGCCGTGGTCGAGCGCGCCGGTCTGCGCCAGCCCCTGCCCCATCACGATCAAGCCGAGCAATGCCAGGAGCGCGGGGTTGGCGAACCCGGCGAGCAGGGATTCCGGCCCGAGCAGATTGCGGCCGTCCGGCCCGGTCTGCGGAAAGGCGTAGAAGGCCACCAGGAGCAGGCAGACCACGAACAGCGAGGAGAATTCCAGCGGCAGCTTCGGCGTCGCATAGAGCGCCAGCGCCACCGCTATGGCCCCGAAGGCCAGGACCGGACCGAGCTCGCCGTCCATTACCGCGGCGTCCAGTCCCGCTGAATCGTCAGCGCCGCGCCACCATGAGCTTCTTGATCTCGGCAATCGCCTTGGCCGGATTGAGGCCCTTGGGGCAGGTCTTGGTGCAGTTCATGATGGTGTGGCAGCGATAGAGCCGGAACGGGTCCTGGAGGTCGTCCAGACGCTCGCCGGTCATCTCGTCGCGGCTGTCGGCGACCCAGCGGTACGCCTGCAAGAGCACCGCCGGCCCGAGATAGCGCTCGCCGTTCCACCAGTAGCTCGGGCAGCTCGTGGCGCAGCAGAAGCAGAGGATGCACTCCCAGAGCCCGTCCAGCCTGCCGCGGTCCTCTTCCGACTGGAGGCGTTCGCGCTCCGGCGGCGCGCTCACCGTCTTGAGCCAGGGCTCGACCGACGCGAGTTGCGCATAGGCCTCGTTCAGGTCCGGCACAAGGTCCTTGACCACCCTGAGATGCGGCAGCGGGTAGATCTTCACGTCGCCGCGTATGTCCGCGATGGCCTGGGTGCAGGCGAGCGTGTTGGTCCCGTCGATATTCATCGCGCAGGACCCGCAGATGCCCTCGCGGCAGGACCGGCGGAAGGTCAGCGTGGAATCGACCTCGTTCTTGATCTTGATGAGCGCGTCCAGGACCATCGGCCCGCAGCTGTCCATGTCCACATCGTAGCTGTCGACGCGCGGGTTGCCGCCCTCGTCCGGAGACCAGCGATAGACCTTGAAGCGCCGCGTCTTCCCGGCGCCCGCCGGTGCGGGCCAGGTCTTGCCGGCGCCGACCCTGGAGTTCTTCGGCAGGGTGAGCTGGGCCATGGGCGTTGCCGTTCCTCGCTAGTAAACCCGCTCGACCGGCGGGATGTACTCCACCTCGCCGGTCAGGGTGTAATCGTGCACCGGGCGGTATGAGAGCGTGACCTTGCAGTCCTCGTCGCAAGCGGCGAGCGTGTGCACCATCCAGTTCTCGTCGTCCCGGTCGGGCAGGTCCTCGCGGGCGTGCGCGCCCCGGCTCTCCTTGCGCGCCTCCGCGGAGAACATGGTGGACATGGAGCAGACCATCAGGTTCTCGAGCTCCAGCGCCTCGACGAGGTCCGAGTTCCAGATCATCGAGCGGTCGGAGAGCCTGATGTCGGAAAGGCTGGCGGCGGACTGGTCCATCTGGCGGCAGCCCTCCTCCAGCACCCCGGCGTCGCGGAACACGGCGGCGTTGTTCTGCATGATGCGCTGCATGCCGTCGCGGATTTCGCCGGTCATCAGCGAGCCGGAGGCGTGGCGCAGGCGGTCGAGCCTGGCGAGCGGGCGTTCGGCCGCATCCGCCGGCGCATCCGGCACGGCGCCCGGGCCGTCCACTGTCTCGGCCGCGCGCAGCCCCGCCGCGCGCCCGAACACGACAAGGTCGAGCAGCGAGTTGCAGCCGAGCCGGTTCGCGCCGTGCACGGAGACGCACGCGCATTCGCCGACCGCCATCAGCCCCGGCACGACCCTGTCCGGGTCGTCGGCGGTCGGGCTCAGCACCTCGCCGTGATAGTTGGTCGGGATGCCGCCCATATTGTAGTGGACCGTCGGCAGCACCGGGATCGGCTCGCGGGAGGCATCGACGCCGGCGAAGATGCGCGCCGTCTCGGTGATGCCCGGCAGGCGGCGCTGGAGCACGTCGCCGCCCAGATGCTCCAGGTGCAGGAAGATATGGTCGTTGCCCGCGCCGACGCCGCGGCCTTCCAGGATTTCGACGGTCATCGAGCGCGAGACGACATCGCGCGAGGCGAGGTCGCGCGCCGTCGGCGCATAGCGCTCCATGAAGCGCTCGCCCTCGGAGTTGGTGAGGTAGCCGCCCTCGCCGCGCGCGCCTTCGGTGATGAGGCAGCCGGCGCCGTAGATGCCGGTCGGGTGGAACTGCACGAACTCCATGTCCTGGTTCGGCAGGCCCGCGCGCGCGACCATGCCGTTGCCGTCGCCGGTGCAGGTATGCGCCGAGGTGCAGGAGAAATAGGAGCGCCCGTAGCCGCCGGTGGCCAGGATCACCAGCTTCGCCCGGAAGCAGTGGATCGTGCCGTCGTCGAGGTTCCAGGCGACGACGCCCCGGCAGTCGCCCTCCGGCCCCATGACGAGGTCGAGCGCGAAATACTCGACGAAGAACTCCGCCGCGTGGCGCAGGCTCTGCTGGTAGAGCGTGTGCAGCAGCGCGTGGCCGGTCCGGTCGGCGGCCGCGCAGGCGCGCTGTGCGGGGCTCTCGCCCCAGTTCTTCATGTGGCCGCCGAAGGGCCGCTGGTAGATCCTGCCTTCCGGCGTGCGCGAGAACGGCATGCCGAAATGTTCGAGCTCGATCACCGCCGGCACGGCGTTGCGGCACATATATTCGATGGCGTCCTGGTCGCCGAGCCAGTCCGCGCCCTTCACCGTGTCGTACATGTGCCAGCGCCAGTCGTCCTCGCTCATGTTGGCAAGGCTGGCGGCGATGCCGCCCTGCGCGGCGACGGTGTGGCTGCGGGTCGGGAACACCTTGGTGACGCAGGCGGTCTTCAGCCCGGCCTGGACGCATCCGAGCGTTGCGCGCAGGCCGGAGCCGCCGCCGCCGACGACGACGACGTCGTAGCTGTGGTCGGTCACCTCGTATGCGGGTTTGCCGTTGGCGTTCATGGGGGCGCCTCAGCCTCCGAGAGCGATCTTGAGGACGGCGAAGGCGCAGGCGGCGGCGAGCGCCCAGCATGCGCCCTTGACGGCCACGATGGCCGCGACCCGCCGGCCTTCGCCGGAAATGTAGTCTTCCAGCACCACCTGCAGCCCGAGCGCGGCGTGGTGGAAGCCGGCGACCGTGAACAGCAGCATGGCGACGGCGTTGAAGGGCGAGGCGAGCCATTCCGCGAACGCGCCGTGGTCCGCGCCGGCGAGCCGGATGACCGAGACCGCGAACCAGACGCTGAGCGGCACCAGCGCCAGCGCCGTCATCCGCTGCGCCCACCAGTGCGCCGCGCCCTCCCGGGCCGAACCCAGCCCGCGCACCGCCTTGGCGGATGTCCTGAATTCCATGGGCTCCCGCCTCCCCCGCTCAGCCCGCGCAGGCCCAGAGCCAGGCGCCCGCGGTCAGCACGGCCGCCGCCGCGACGACCGCCCAGCCGGACCGGTAGGCCTGGTCGAGTTCCAGCCCCATGCCCGCATCCCAGAACAGGTGCCTGATGCCGTTGCAGAGATGATAGAAGAGCGCAAAGGAGAAGCCCGCCAGGACGATGATGCCCGGGACCGAACCGAAGAAGGATTGCGCGGCTCCGTAGGCCTCCGGCCCCGAGGCGGCGGCCAGCAGCCACCAGGCGAAGAACGCCGCGCCCGCGCCCAGCGCAATCCCGGCGCCGCGATGGGCGATGGAGAGCATGGAGGTGAGTTGCGGGCGGTAAATCTGGAGATGCGGCGACAGCGGCCGGTTGTCGGATGCCATGGAAGAAGCCTGTCTCACGCGCAAGGACAATGCACCGTTCTCCCTAGTCCCGGACCGTAGCGCTGTCAATCGGAGCGCCGCCGGCCGGCGGCCGCCGCGCCCGTCCCGGACCGCCTGCCGGAATATCAGGGTATTTTTTCCCTGAAACCTTGCCATGCAGGAACAACGCCCCCATATAGGGGCGGACCGGAGGAACGGGCGGGGACGAAGCGGATGAAGGACTTGCCACCCTGACGAACGGTCGCGGCGGATCGCTGCGGCAGGAAAGCCTGGGCGAAAGGGGCTCCCGCAGAGCAACCGGCGACGTGCGCCCGCCGCCGGCGGCAATCCGTTTCGGTTGAGCATCGCCCTGTTTCCGGACGGCCGGATTCGGCGTCTCCGCCCCGGCATGGGTTGCCTCGGAGGCCGGTGCGAACAGCCGGCTTCGGTCGAGCGCAGGGCCCTCGGGGCAGGCCTCGAAAATCCGTTTCGGTTGAGCATCGCCCTGTTTCCGGACGGCCGGATTCGGCGTCTCCGCCCCGGCATGGGTTGCCTCGGAGGCCGGTGCGAACAGTCCGTTTCGGTCGAGCGCAGGCGCCCTCGGGGCGGGCCTCGAAAATCCGTTTCGGCCGATCGCGGGCGGCAGGCAGGCCGCCCGCTGCCCCGCTTTACCGCCGGCGCCCGTGCCAGCGGGCGATGGTGACCGGGTTGACGCGGAACAACCGGCCCGCCTCCGCATAGGACATCCCCGCCGCCACGGCTGCAACGATCCGCTGCCGCAGGTCGTCGGCAAGAGCCCGGGGGCCGGTACGGCCGTTTCCGGCAGCCGGACCGTCCTGCCGGCCCGCCTTCTTGCCCTTCAAACCGTGGCGCGCGAGAAACCGGTGGAGGGTGCCGTAGTCCAGGACGAAGCCGCGCTCCGCCAGGGCTGCGCGGAGCGCGCGGGTCGGGAGGCCCGGATTTCCTCTCATAAGGGCGAAGATCGCCTCCCGCGCCGCTCCCACCCGCGCCTCGCAGCGGTCTTCGCGGCGCCGGACGCCGTGGCGTTGGCGGAAACGGTAGAGCGAGCCGTAGCTGAAGACGAGGCCGCGCTTCGCCAGCGCCGCGCGCAGGGCTTCGGTAGAGAGGCCCGGATTTTCGCGCAGGAGGGCGAGGATGGTATCCCGCGCCGCCTCGACCCGCACCGGCCGCCGGCCCCCGGCGAACGGTTTCGGCCCGACGCCCCGCCCCCCGCGTTCGAGCGCGCGCCAGCGCACGATGCTCGGCACGCTGACCCGGAACCGCTCCGCCGCCTCCGCAAGCGGCATCCCTTCCGCCACGGCTGCAAGGACCCGCTTGCGCAGGTCGGGGGAATAGGCCTTCGCCATGCCGGCGCCTCCCGCTGCGATTTCACACATAAAAGCACAAATAAAGAACAAAATAAATCCATCCGGGATCGTTGCAACCCTCCGGCGCTGGCGGCGGCATGTGTTAGGCTGGACCGGGAGCCGGGAACGGCGGCGGGCGTCGAAGGAAGGGGGCGGACATTGGCGGAAAGACCGTTCGAGCTTTACGACCTGAAGGTGGAGGTGGTCGCCGGCGACGGGCCGATGGTCTGCAACCACCCCGAGGGCGCCTATTTCACGGTGGAGGGCGAGACCCTCGTCTTTTCCGGCACCGACCGTTTCCCGATGTTCCCGCTCGCCGCGATTCTGCCCCTGCTGCCCGCAAAGCAGCGGGTCACGGACGAAAACGACTGGATGACGACGGATACCGAGGTCGCCTGCCCCGACCCGCATTGCGGCGGGCGCTTCCGCATCACGCGCCTGGGGAAGCGCCGCTTCACCCACGCGGAAACGACCGGCCTTCCGGAGGCGCGGGGCACGCCCTGGTGGCGCAAGGACGGAGCTTGTGGTTAGGCCGGTATCGCTTTGGCCGGGCTACGAGTTCGCGCCCGTCATAAAGGGCGGCTGGCAACTGGCGGGCGACCACGGCCCCGTAGACCGCGCGCGGGCGGTCGCCGACATGGAACGCTTCCTCGACGCCGGCATCACCGCCTTCGACTGCGCCGACATCTATACCGGCGTGGAGGAGATGATCGGCGAGTTCATCGAGCGCGTGCGCCGGACCCGCGGCCCGGAGGCGGCCGACGCGATCAAGGTGCACACCAAGCTGGTGCCCGACCTCGACCGGCTGGAGACGATCTCGCCCGCCGGCGTCGAGGCGATCGTCGACAGGTCGCTGAAACGGCTGCGCCTGGAGCGGTTGCCGCTGGTCCAGTTCTACTGGTGGGACCTGGCGCGCGGTCGCCCCTACGAGGTCCTGTCCTGCCTGAAGGACATTCAGCGAAAGGGAAAGATCGGGCTGCTCGGCGTCAACAACTGGAGCGAAGCGGCGATGCAGCCCTTCATCGATGCGGGTTTCGACCTGGTTTCGACGCAGGTCCAGTATTCCCTGCTCGACAACCGGCCGGCGGGCGCCTTCGCGCGCTGGTGCGCCGGGAACCGGATGAAGATGCTGTGTTACGGGACGCTTGCCGGCGGCTTCCTGACCGGGCGCTGGCTCGGCGCCGCCGATCCGGGATACGAATTTGCTAACCGCTCGCTGGTCAAATACCGGCTCATCATCGACGAGTTCGGCGGTTGGGCGCTGTTCCAGCAGCTGATGGAGGCGCTGGCGGCCGTCGCCCTGAAGCACGGAGCGGCCATCGGCGCCGTCGCCGCCCGCTGGGTGCTGGATCGGCCGCAGGTCGGCGCCGTCATCATCGGCGCGCGCACTGCCGGCCGCCTTGCGGAGACGGTATCCATCTTCGACCTGGAGCTCGACCGGGACGACCGCTTCGCCATCGACGCCGTGCTCGCGCGCCGCCGCGGCCCGAACGGCGGCATCTACGAGTTGGAGGGCGACAGGTCCGGCCGCCACGGCCGGATCATGAAATACAATCTCGGCCGCGCGCAGTAACCGCGCAACCCGCGGCCTGTTCCGGCCATATAGAGGGTGCGGTTCTGCCTGAAGCGAAGAGCTTGCGGCAAACGAACCTCCGGGTGTGCTAGTCTGGGTCCCGCAGGGCGCGGCTGCCCGGGCGCGCAACCCGGACGCCGCTCGCCCGGAGCCGGGTCGAACGGTCGGAGCGGAACCATGACCGACGCGGAATTGCTGGCGCGAATCACGGTGCGCTCGGATGTCTTCGGCGGAAAGCCGCTGGTCCGCGACATGCGAATTGCCGTGGAGCATGTGCTCGGAATGCTGGCCGCCGGGGACAGCGCGGAAACGATACTGGAGGAATATCCCGACCTGACCCCGGAGGATATCCAGGCGTGCCTCCTGTTCGCCCACCGCTCTGTCGCGGGAGACCGGGTCCATGACCGCGTTCATGTGCGCGAAGCTTCGTGAGATTCCCCCACCGTCGCCCTATCCGCACAAGGCCTCGCAGCGGGCTCCGGAGCGACGACATGGGGCCGCCAACTCCCTCATCCTGAGTAGCGGCCGCGTCAGCGGGCGCGTATCGAAAGCCTGTCCTGAGCTTGTCGAAGGGGACGGCGGGGACGGTCCTTCGATACGCGCCGCTCCCGGCTGACGCCGGAAGCGGCGCTACTCAGGATGAGGGGTGGGAAGCGGCCGGGCTGGCGCCGCTGTTGGGATGAGGGCGGGGTGACGGAGAGCGGCGCACGGCAACCCGCCGCCCCGCCCGCGCCTATCCCTCTTCCCCGCTCTCCTCCCCCGCAGCCAGCGCGGCCTGGGCGGCGGCGAGCCGGGCTACGGGGACGCGGTAGGGAGAGCAGGAGACGTAGTCGAGGCCGATTTCGTGGCAGAAGGCGACCGAGGCCGGGTCGCCGCCATGCTCGCCGCAGATGCCGAGCTTGAGGTCCGGCCGCGTGGCCCGGCCGCGTTCGGCGGCGAGGCGCACCAGCTCGCCCACGCCTTCGATGTCCAGCGTCTCGAACGGGTCGTTCGCCAGGATGCCGCTGTCGCGATAGGCGCCCAGGAAAGAGCCGGCGTCGTCGCGGGAAATGCCGAAGGCGGTCTGCGTCAGGTCGTTGGTGCCGAAGGAGAAGAACTCCGCGGCGGCGGCGATCTCGGCAGCCCTGAGCGCGGCGCGCGGCAGCTCGATCATCGTGCCGGTGCTGTAGGCGAGCGCCCTGCCCGTCTCTTCCGCAACCATCGCCGCCGTCCGGTCGATCACCGCCCCGATGCGTTCGAGCTCGCTGCCGGCCGCGACCAGCGGCACCATGACCTCGGGCTCGGCCCCGGTTTCGGCGGCGGCCTCGAAGATCGCGCGGGCCTGCATCTCGTAGATTTCGGGCCAGGTGATGCCGAGCCGGCAACCGCGATGGCCGAGCATCGGGTTGGCTTCTTCCAGGCGCAGCGCGCGGCGGCGCAGCTTCACCGCATCGACCCCGGCGGCCTCGGCCACCTCGGCGGTCTCCTCCTCGGTGCGCGGCAGGAATTCGTGCAGCGGCGGGTCCAGCAGCCGGATCGTCACCGGCAGGCCGTCCATGATCCGGAACAGGTCGGCGAAATCCTGCCGCTGCATCGGCAGCAGCTTGGCGAGCGCGGCGCGGCGCCCGGCCTCGTCGTCGGCCAGGATCATTTCGCGCATGGCGAGGATGCGGCCCGCGTCGAAGAACATGTGCTCGGTGCGGCAGAGCCCGATGCCCTCGGCGCCGAAGGCGCGCGCGGCCTCGGCGTCGCGGGGCGTCTCCGCATTGGCGCGCACCCGGAGCCGCCGCGCATCGTCCGCCCATTCCATCAGCCGCGCGAAACCGCCGGTCACCTCCGGCTGGATGGTGGCGATCTCGCCCGCCATCACCTCGCCGGTGCCGCCGTCTATGGTGATCCGGTCTTCGGTCTTGAAGGTCCGCCCGCCCGCAAGCATGACCCCGTCCTCGACATCGATCCTGACCGCGCCCGCGCCTGAAACGCAGGCCCGTCCCATGCCGCGCGCGACCACCGCCGCATGGCTCGTCATGCCGCCGCGCGAAGTGAGGATACCCCGCGCTGCATGCATCCCGTGAATGTCCTCGGGGCTGGTCTCGCTGCGCACCAGGATGACCGCCTCGCCATTCGCGGCCGCCTGCTCGGCGGCATCCGCGGTGAAGACGATCCGGCCGGAGGCCGCGCCGGGCGAGGCCGGCAGGCCGCGCGCGATCACATCGCGTTCGGCATCGGGGTCGAGCGTCGGATGCAGAAGCTGCTCCAGCGCCTGCGGCTCGACCCGCATGACCGCCTCGTCCGGCCCGATGGTTCCTTCATCCACCAGATCGACGGCGATCTGCAGCGCGGCCTGGGCGGTGCGCTTGCCCGAGCGCGTCTGGAGCATCCAGAGCCGGCCCGTCTCGACGGTGAACTCGATGTCCTGCATGTCATGGAAGTGGCGTTCCAGCCGGTCGCGCATCTCCATGAGCCGGGCGAACGCCTCCGGCATGGCGCGCTCCATCGGCGGCAGGGTCGAGCCGCGCGCTTCCGCATCCGCCACTGTCAGGCTCTGCGGCGTGCGTATGCCGGCCACCACGTCCTCGCCCTGGGCGTTGACCAGATATTCCCCGTAAAGCGCATTCTCGCCGGTGGAGGGATTGCGGGTGAAGGCGACGCCCGTGGCGCAGTCCTCGCCCATATTGCCGAACACCATGGCCTGCACATTGACGCCCGTGCCCCACTCCTCGGGAATGCCGTGCAGGCGGCGGTAGGTCCGCGCGCGCGGCGTCTGCCAGCTTCGCATCACCGCGCCTATGGCCTCCCAAAGCTGGGCGCGCGGCTCCTGCGGGAAGGGCGCGCCGGTCTCCTCCAGCACGATCTCCTTGAAGCGGGCGACGAGGCTGCTCCAGTCGCCCGCGTCGAGATCGGCGTCGGCGTCCACGCCCTTCTCGTCCTTCAGGATCTCGATCTCTTCCTCGAACAAGCCCCGGTCCACGCCCAGCGCCACATCGGCGAACATCTGGACGAAGCGCCGGTAGCTGTCGAAGGCGAAGCGCCGGTCGCCGGAGCTCGCCGTGAGCGCCTCCACCGTCCGGTCGTTCAGGCCGAGATTGAGCACCGTGTCCATCATGCCGGGCATGGACACCCGCGCGCCCGAGCGCACCGAGACCAGAAGCGGGTCCGCCTCGCCGCCGAAGCGCCTGCCGACGGCCGCCTCCACTTCCGCCAAAGCCGCCTCGACCTGCTCTTCCAACCCGTCGGGATAGCGTTCGCCGTCGGCGTAGAACCGCGTGCAGACCTCCGTGGTGAGGGTGAAACCCGGCGGCACCGGCAGGCCGAGCCGCGCCATCTCCGCGAGATTGGCGCCCTTGCCGCCCAAAAGCGCGTTCATCTCCGCGCGCCCGTCGGTCCGCTCGCCGCCGAAGGCGTAAACCCAGCGGGCCATGCCTCAGCCCTCTATCCGGGAGAAGTCCGCAACGCCTGCGGTCGCGGCGCGGATGCCGGCGAGCAGCCGGAGCCGGTTGGCCCGAAGCGCGGCATCGTCGGCATTGACCGTCACCTCGTCGAAGAACCGGTCCACCGGCGCGCGCAATGTCGCCAGCGCCTGTGTTGCAGCGGAGAAGTCCTCGGCCTCGACCGCGCGGGAGGCCGCCGTGCTGGCCTCCGCGAGCGCCGCGTGCAGGGCGCGTTCCGCCTCGACGGCAAAGGCCGACGGGTCGGGATCCGCGCCGTAGGAGGCGCTGTCCTTCTTCTCCTCGATGGCGAGGATGCTGCCGGCGCGCTTGCAGGCGGCCAGCAGGTTGGCGCCGTCCTCCTCGTCCACGAAGCGTTCGAGGAAGGAGACGCGCGCCATCAGACGGGTCAGGTCGTCCTCGGTACCGAGCGCAAAGACGGCGGACACAAGGTCATGCCTTGCGCCGCGCTCGCGCAGATGCGCCTTGAGGCGGTCCTCGAAAAAGGCGAACAGCGCCTCGCCGCCCTCGTCCGTTCCGTAGCCCTCCAGCGCCGCCGCAATCGCGGGGCGCAGCGGAAGGCGCAGGCCGTTCTCCAGCACGATGCGCACGATGCCGAGCGCCGCGCGGCGGAGCGCGAACGGGTCGCGCGAACCCGTCGGCCGCTCGTCGATGGAGAAGAACCCGGCGAGCGTGTCGAACTTGTCTGCCAACGCCGCGGCGATGGACACCGGCGCATTCGGGGCTTCGTCGCCGGGCCCCTGCGGGCGGTAATGCGCCGCCACCGCATCGGCCACTTCGGTGTCCAGCCCCTCGCCGAGCGCGTAATAGCGGCCCATCGCGCCCTGCAATTCGGGAAACTCGCCGACCATGCCCGTCACGAGGTCGGCCTTGGCGAGGCGCACGGCCTGCCGGCAACGGACAAGGTCGGCGCCGGGGACGAAGGGAGCCAGCCGTTCCGCCAGCCGCTCCAGACGCCGGACCTTGTCGCCGATGCTGCCGAGCTTCGCGTGGAACACCACCTTGTCGAGCATGGGCAGGCGGTCTTCCAGCAGGCGCAAACGGTCCTGTTCCCAGAAGAACCTCGCGTCGGCGAGACGCGCACGCAGTACGCGTTCGTTTCCGGCCCGGACCGCCGCATTGCCGTCGGGCGCCTCGATATTGGCGACGAACAGGAAGCGCGGCGCGAGCCCGCCCGCCTCGTCCTCCACCGGGAAATAGCGCTGATGCGACTCCATGCTCGTCACCAGCACCTCGGGCGGCAGTTCGAGAAAGGCAGGATCGAAACCGCCGACGCCCGGCACCGGCCATTCGGTGAGGCCCGCATTCTCGGCCAGCAGGTGTTCGGAGAGGCGCACTCCCTCCGGCGCTCCCTCCCGGATGTGCTGCATGCGCTCTTCCGCATCGATCAGCACGAAGGCCGCCCGCAGCTTCGCCTCGTAATCGGCAAAGCCGGCGACCGGGAAGGCCTTCGGCGCCATGAAGCGGTGGCCCTGTGTGCGATTCGAGAAGTCGAGCCGCCCTTCCGTGCCGCCGACCTCTATGCCGCCGGGCAGCGGTTTGCCGGCGAACACCGCCAGCACGCCGCGCAGCGGGCGCACATAGCGCATCGGCGCATCGCCCCAGCGCATGGATTTGGGCCAGGCGAGGCCGCCCACCGCATCCGCCACGATCTCCGCCAGCACCTCGCGCGCCGGACGGCCCGGCACCTTGCGCACGGCGAACCAGAACTCGGCCTTGCCTTGCCGCCGGCGCTCGCACTCGTCGAGGCTGGCGAGGCCGGCCGCCTTCAGGAAGCCCTCCACCGCCCGGTCCGGCGCGCCGACGCGGGGGCCCTTGCGCTCCTCGGTGCGGTCCGGCTGGCGGTCCGGCAGGCCCTCGACGACCAGCGCGATCCGGCGCGGCGTGGCGAAGGCCCGCGAGCTTCCGTGTGCGAGGTCGGCTTCTTTCAGCCCGTCCAGCACAAGGCGTTCGAAATCGCGCCGCGCGCGGTCCTGCATCCGGGCCGGAATCTCCTCCGACAGCAGTTCGACGAGCAGCTCGCTCATGCCGCCGCCTTGTCCAGGTGGCCGCGGGAGCGGAGCCAGACGCCGGCCGAGGCCCGCGCAAGCGCGCGCACCCGCCCGATATAGGCCGCCCGCTCGGTCACGCTGACGACGCCGCGCGCGTCCAGCATGTTGAAGGCGTGGCTTGCCAGAATGCACTGGTCGTAAGCCGGCAGCGCCAGCCCCGCCTCCACCAGCGCCGCGCATTGCCGTTCCGCGTCGGCGAAATGGCGGAACAGCGCGTCGGTGTCCGCATGTTCGAAATTGTAGGCCGAGAACTCCCGCTCGGCCTGGTGGAAGACGTCGCCGTAGGAGAGGCCCGCGCCGTTGAAATCGAGGTCGTAGACATTCTCGACGCCCTGCACATACATGGCGAGGCGTTCCAGACCGTAGGTGATCTCGCCCGAGACCGGGTTGCAGTCATAGCCGCCGACCTGCTGGAAATAGGTGAACTGGCTCACCTCCATGCCGTCGCACCAGACCTCCCAGCCGAGGCCCCAGGCGCCGAGCGTCGGGCTCTCCCAGTCGTCCTCGACCAGCCGCAGGTCGTGCTCGCGCGCGTCGATGCCGATTTCCGCCAGCGAGGCGAAATAGAGGTCCAGAATGTCCGGCGGGCTCGGCTTCAGCAGCACCTGGAACTGGTAGTAGTGCTGGAGCCGGTTGGGGTTCTCGCCGTAGCGCCCGTCGGTCGGGCGGCGCGAGGGCTGCACATAGGCGGTGCGCCAGGGCTCCGGCCCGAGCGAGCGCAAGGTCGTCGCCGGATGGAAGGTGCCCGCCCCCACCTGCATGTCGTAGGGCTGCAGCACGGCGCAGCCCTGCCCCGCCCAGAAGCGCTGGAGCGCCAGGATCAGTTCCTGGAAGCTGGGCGCGGGCGTCATGGCGCGGCCGCGGCCCGGGCGCGCCGGTCTGCGTCGACGCGCGTGCGCATCAGTCCCGGTCCCGCCTCCGGTAGGACCCGCTTTCCGGGTCGCGCTCGAGGTCGATCGGCTCCGCGTCCTGCTCGTCCCGCACCTTGTTCACGAGCTTGTTGGCCTTGCGGGCCATGCCCTCGATCCGCTTCCAGCCGAAGAACACCAGCCCGATGACGGCGGCGAGAAGCAGCAATTTCCAGAGCATGGGCGGATTCTCCCTTCACCGGCCCCTTCATAGACCGTAGCGCGCCCAAAGCAACCGCTCCTCGACTGCATCGGCGAGGCCCGGCAGCGCCGGCAGCAGCGGAAAGCGCCGGCGGCGGCGCAACGCCACCCGCAGCCGGACCCGCTTGCCGAACCGCTCGCGGACCACCTGGCGCATCTCGCCCAGCCCGTCGGCGAGGCCGAGCTCGACCGCCTGCCGGCCGGTCCACACCCTGCCGGAAAAGAGGTCGTTCCCCTCCTCCTTCAGGCGTACGCCCCGGCGCTCGCGCACCCAATCGATGAAGACGCCGTGGATGTCTTCCTGCATGGCGCGCAGCGTTTCGACGTCTTCCGGCTTTTCGGGCCGAAACGGGTCCAGCATCCCTTTGCGCTCGCCCAACGCATGCACCCGGCGCTCGATACCAAGCCGCGCAAGCGCGCCGTCGAAGCCGAACCCGGCGGAGATGACGCCGATGGAGCCGAGGATGGATGCCGGATGCACAAAGACTTCTGATCCGGCGCAGGCAAGCCAGTAGCCGCCCGACGCGCCGACATCGTCCACGAAGCTCAGCACCGGCACACCCTTCTCCTCGCCGAGCCTGCGGATGCGGTCGGCGATCCGGGCGGACTGGACGGCGCTGCCGCCGGGGCTGTTGATCGAAAGCGCGACGGCCGCCAGCCGCTTGTAGCCGAAGGCGCGCTCGATTCCGGGCGCCACCGCCTCATAGGTGAGCGCGCGGGCGCCGCTGCGGCCCGGCACGCCGATCACGCCCGCAAGCGGCAGGACGGCGACGGTCGGGCGGCGGCGGAGTTGCATCTCAGTCGAGGTCGAAGACGTTGACGGGTTTCAGCCCGTCGTCGAGCTCATAGACGCGCGGGCGGCCGGTCGCGATTTCGAAGGACGGGATGTCCGCGTCCGAAATGCCCTCGAGATGCTTGATGAGCGCGCGGAGCGAGTTGCCGTGCGCGGAGACCAGCACCCGCTCGCCGCGCCGGACCCTGGGCGCGATCTCGGCGTCCCAATAGGGCCGGACCCGCTCGATGGTGAGCTTCAGCGTCTCGTAGGTCGGCACCCCGCCGGGCACACCGGCATAACGCCGGTCGGCCGCCTGTTCCCGCCAGCGCGGGTCCGAGCGTTCGAGGGCGGGCGGCGGCGTGTCGAAGCTCCGCCGCCAGATATGCACCTGCTCCTCGCCGTGAAGCTCGCGCATCTCCTGCTTGTTGAGGCCGGTGAGCCCGCCGTAATGGCGTTCGTTCAGCCGCCAGTCGCGGATCACCGGCAGCCACATGCGATCCATGCGGTCGAGCGCGATCCAGAGTGTGCGCACGGCGCGTTTCAGCACCGAGGTGTAGGCGATGTCGAAATCGAACCCGTGGGCGCGGAGCGCATCCCCCGCGCGCTCGGCCTCCGCCACGCCCGCTTCGGTCAGGTCCACATCGACCCAGCCGGTGAAGCGGTCCTCGCGGTTCCACACGCTCTGGCCGTGTCGGAGCAGGACGAGCGCCGTCATGGCAGGAGGTCCATGGCCTGTTCGAGCTGGGCGATCCTGGCCGCGTGGCCGAGGCGCGCATCGAAGCGCAGGTTGATGCCGTCCATGCCGCAATCCCGGTAGGCTTCGAAGCGGGCGCGCACCATGTCCGGCGTGCCGATGGCGCCGAAGGCGGTAATCATCTCGTCCGGCACCCGCTTCGCCGCTTCCTCGCGCTTGCCTTCGATCCAGAGCCGCTGGATCGCCCGTGCGTCCTCCTCGAAGCCCGCCCGGCGAAAGGCGTCGTTGTAGAAGTTGGTGCGCGCGGACCCCATGGCGCCCATCTGGAAGGCGACGCCGGGGCGGCGGTCCTCGATCATCCGCTCGACATCCTCGCCGATGGCGACCGTGCAGGCTGCCTCAAGGTCGAGGTCCGAGAGCGTGCGTCCGGCGCGCTCGGCGCCCCGGCGGAGATAGTCGAGATGCGCTTGCGGATAGTCGGGCGAGAAGGAGGTGCCGAGCCAGCCGTCGGCCGCCTCGCCGGTATATTCCAGCGCCCGGGGCCCGAGCGTCGCCAGGTAGATGGGTATCTCCGTCGGCGGGAAATCCAGCCGGATCGCCTTGCCCTCGCCGCCCGGCCGCGGCAGCCGGTATTCCGCGCCCTCGAACTGCAATTTCTCGCCCGCAAAGGCCATGCGCATGATGGCGACCGTCTCCCTGAGCCGCGAGAGCGGGCGGGCATAGGCCGCGCCGTGCAGCCCTTCCACCACCTGCGGGCCGCTGACGCCGAGGCCCAGCGCAAAGCGCCCGCCGGAGAGGTGGTGCAGCGACAGCGCCGTCATCGCGGTCATGGACGGCGCACGGGCGCTGATCTGCATGATGCCTGTGCCGAGCCGGATGCGCGTCGTCCGCCCGGCAAGGAAGGCGAGCGACGTTGCGGCATCCGCCCCCCACGCCTCGGCGGACCAGGCGGTATCCACGCCCAGCCGCTCGGCCTCCTGCACGAATTCGGTGAGCTCTACGCCGCCGCTCCGGTCGTAGCCGCCGACGCCGATCGACGCCTTCATGGTCGCCTGTCCTCTCCTGCGCCCCGGATCAATCCCCGGCCAGCACCCGGCGATAGACCTCGATATCGATATTGCCGCCGCTCGCCACGAGGCCGACCGCCTTGCCTGCTATGCGGTCGCGTTCCTTCAGCAGCGCCGCCAGGGGTGCTGCGCCCGCGCCCTCGATCACATTGTGCGTATCGGTGAAGTAATGGCGCATGGCCGCCTCGATCTCGTCATCCTCGACGACAACGATGCGGGCCGCGTGCTCCAGGACGATCGCGAGCGCAGACTCGTCCGGCGTGCGGCAGGCCATGCCGTCGGCCATGGTGTCGGCGCTGTTGGTGGAAACCGCCCGACCCGCCTCGAAACTCAGCGCGTAGCAGGGCGCCTTTCGGGCGACGACGCCGACGATCTCCGTCCTGAGCCCCAGCGCCTCGCGCGCGGCGATAGCGCCGCAAATGCCGGAGCCGAGCCCGATGGGCACATAGAGCGTGTCCAGATGCGGCGCGGCGCTGAGAAGCTCGTAGCTGTAGGTCGCCACCCCGGCCACCAGCGCCGGATGGAAGGACGGCAGGAAATGCAGGCCTTCGCCTTCGGCCAGCGCGCGGGCATGCTCGAAGGCGTCCTGGAAGTCGCTGCCATGCACCACGAGGTCGGCCCCGAAAGCCCGCATCGCGGCATTCTTCTCGCGGCTGTTGCCCTCCGGCACGACGACCGTGACCCGCTTGCCCGCCTGCCGGGCGGCATAGGCGACGGACTGGCCGTGATTGCCGCGCGTCGCCGTCACCATGCCTCCGGCTTCGCACTGGGCCATGTAGGCCAGCCCGCCCCGGATCTTGAAAGCGCCGATGGGCGTGTGGTTCTCGTGCTTGACCCAGGCCTCGGTGCCGACGCGCTCGGCTAGCAACGGCCAGACCCGCTGCGGGGTCGCCGGGAATGCGCCGTAAACCAACTCGGCCGCCGCCTCGATTTCCGTCTTTCCGGGCAGTGTCATGGCAGTTCGATGGTCCCGCTGAGATAGGGCGCCGCGCGCCCGGAAATCACCACCCGGTCCCCCTGCATGGTGCAGGCAAGCCGCCCGCCGCGCTCCGATACCTGCCGGGCCGTCAGCGCTGTCTTGCCGAGCCGGTCCGCCCAATAGGGAGCCAGAGCGCAATGCGCCGAACCGGTTACCGGGTCCTCGTCGATCCCCGCGCCGGGCGCGAAGCAGCGCGACACGAAATCCACCTCGCCACCCGGCGCGGTGGCCGCGGTAATTCCGCCGTTCAGCGCTGCCAGACGGCGGAAGTCGGGACTGAGCGCCCGGACGGACGGCTCGTCGGGGAAGACCGCCACGCATATGAACGGGGCCTCCAGAACCGCTTCGGGAGCCGTCCCCAGCGCATCCGCCAGCCCCTCCGGCTCCGCGGCCGCTTCGGGCGGATTGGCCGGGAACTCCATGCTCAGAACAGGGCCGTTGCGATAAACGGTCAGCCTGCCGCTGCGCGTCTCGAACTCGACCTTCTGCACCTCCCGGTGGACATGCTCGAAGACGACATGGGCAGAAGCCAGCGTCGCATGGCCGCACAGATCGACCTCGACCTTCGGCGTGAACCAGCGCAGCCGCCATACCGGCCCTTCCGGCACCAGGAAGGCCGTCTCGGAAAGATTGTTCTCAAGCGCGATGGATTGCAGAAGCGAATCCGGCGGCCATTCCTCCAGCAGGCAGACGGCGGCCGGATTGCCGGCGAACGCCCGGTCCGCAAAGGCGTCCACCTGGTAGAGCGGTATTCTCATGGGGCCGCGACCATAGCAGCGGCGCGCCGAAAATCCAGCCGGTCAGGACCCTGCGAAGTTCACTTGGATACGTCCGAGAGGCCCGAAATCGGAGACCGCCAGCGTGTCCGGTCCCGGCACCGGCAGAACGCCCGTGCAGGAGCCTGTGGTCACGAACTGGCCCTCGGTCATCCCGAGGCCGAGACCGGAGAGATGGTTGGCGAGCCAGCGCACCGCCTCGACCGGGTGACCCATCATCGCCCGGCCGGTGCCGCGCCCCGCTTCCACGCCGTTGAAGGTCAGGCTCACCTCTTGGTCCACGCAGTCGATATCGCGCCAGTCCTCGAATTCGTGCGCGACGATGTAGCGCCCGGTGCCACCATGGTCGGCGATGGTGCCGATCGGGCCGAGCGGCTGGTCGTCCGCAAGCCGGCGCTCCGGGAGCTCGATGCCGGCGATCAGCGAACCGATTGCGGCCTCGACCTCCTCCCGGCTGTAAGGCTGCGCCCGCGCCGGCAGGTCGGCCGAGAGCCGGAAGCCGTATTCGCTCTCGTAGATCGGCCCCAGCAGGTCCGCAAACCGGTAATCGATCTCGGCTCCCTCATCGACCATGCCCTCGCAAATGTGGCCGGCGAACGGCCCGGAGAGGCCCATCGCCTGCTGCGCGGCGGTCGCAGTCGCGCCGATCTTCCAGCCGACGATCCTGCGGTCCTCCATCGCATGCAGCGCCTGCCAGATGGCCTTCGCCTCATCCTCGTTGCGGGGCGCGCAGGCCTCCGGAATAGCAGGCTCGCGCCGTCCCGCCAGACGCGCCTCGCGCAGGAACGCTGCGGCGGTTTTTGCTCTCGACATCAGTGCGCCTCCGCTTGCTTGCGCGCCTCGACGATGTCGTCGGCGAGCTTTCCGGACAGTTCCTGGAGATGGTCGAATTCCCAGTCGAACGTGCCCACGCCGAGCGTCAGCGAGCGCAGTTCGATAATCATGTCGGACATTTCCGACTGCGGCAGGAAAGCGTCCACCCGGTCCCATCCGGCCCAGCCCTCGCGGGCGTCGAAACCGAGTATCTGGCCGCGGCGGCCTGCCAGCAGCCGCTGGATATTCGCCGTGTATTCGGACGGGATATGCACCTGCACCTTCAGGATCGGTTCCAGCAGGATCGGGCTGCAATTCGGCAGCCCCTCGCTCATGGCGAGCCGTCCGGCGGTCTTGAACGCCTGTTCGGAGCTGTCCACGGGATGGTGCTTGCCGTCCTTCAGCGTCACCACGAGGTCCACCACCGGGAAACCGAGCGGTCCGCGGGACAGGAACTCGCGCACGCCGGTCTCCACCGCCGGGATGAACTGGCGCGGCACCGACCCGCCGACCACCTTCTCCTCGAAGGCGAAGCCCTCGCCTCTCGGCAGCGGCGCGATATCGACCACCACATCGCCGAACTGCCCGTGGCCGCCGGACTGGCGCTTGAAACGCGAATGCTGCTCCGTCCCCTTGCGGATGGTCTCGCGGTAGGGCGTCTGCGGGCGCTCGGTTTCCACGGCGATGTTGTATTTGCTCTGGAGCCGCGCGACGCCGACCTGGAGATGCTGGTCCCCCTGGCCCCAGAGCAGCAATTGATGCGTCTCCGGGTTGGGCTCGATCCGGTAGGAGCCGTCCTCCTCCGCAAGCCGCTGGAGGGCGCCGGAAAGCTTCACCTCGTCGCTGCGCTTCTCGGCATGGAGCGCCACGGCGTAGATCGCGCTGAGCCGTCCCGGCCAGGCGTCCGGCCTCTCCGCGCCGCCGGCGGTCAGCATCTGGCCGGTCTCGAAGGCGTCGAGACGCCCGATAGCGACGACATCGCCCGCCTCGGCCGAGCTCACCTTGGTCAGGTTGGCGCCGTGCATGCTGGCCAGATTGCCGAGGCGCTCGCCGCCGAGATTGTCGCCCTCGTTGAGTATGCCCGAAAAGACGCGGGCGAGATTCTGCTTGCCCTGGTGCTGCGCATGGTAGGTCTTGAAAATCTGCAGCACCTTGCCGTCGCCGGCCTCGAACCGGGCGGCGGCGCGCGAGACATCGGGCGTGTCGTGGCGCAGCGCCTTGAGCAGACGGACTATGCCGTGGTCCCGCTCCGCCGCGCCGAGCATCACCGGCACGATATGGCCCTCCGCCAGCGCGGCCTTGAAATAGGCGTAGATCTCGTCGCGGGCGGGAATGGCCTCTTCCAGCAGCGCCTCAAGCAGCGTGTCGTCGAAGTCCGCCAGCGCCTCCATGAGCTCCTGGCGCGCGAGCTCGGTGTCGTCCCCCACCGAGTCCGGAACCTTGATAAGCTCCGAGGGCCCGCCTTCGCTGTAGCTGTAGGCGCGCTCGCTGATGAGATCGACATAGCCCGACACGGCTTCGCCCTCGACGACGGGTATATGGCGCACCACCAACGGCTTGCCGGAGACCCCCTGCAAGGCCTCCATGGTTTCCGCCAGCCCCTGGGTCACGGTGTCGATCTTGTTGATGAAGATGATGTGCGGGATGTTGCGCGCATTGAGGAAGCGCAGGATCGGCGCCAGCATGATGGCGCGCGCCGGGTCCGGTTCGCAGACCACCACCGCGATGTCCGCGACCACCGCGCCGTGCATCGCCTCCTGCAGGAATTCGACCGAGCCGGGGCAGTCCAGCACCGTCCAGTCGTCGCCCAGATAGTTGAAGCGAGCCGGCAGGATCTCCGTGCTCATGTTCCGGTCGCGCGACTCCGGCGAGGCGTCGCCGACCGTGTTGCCGTCCCTGACGCTGCCCTTGCGCGTCAATGCCCCGGCGGCGTGCAGCATGGCTTCCATCAGGCTCGTCTTGCCGCTGAGATAAGGGCCCACAAGGGCCACGCATCGCGCGTTCGTGCTCATCGTCCCTCCCCGTGTCCGGCCGTCCCGTCGGCCGGCGTCCAATGTTTCCATGCAGTGACACGCTCGGCAACGAAAAAGGCAATGCGCGTTCCTTGACTGCCTCCCGGCGGCGGGCAAGATGCGGCGCCATGCAAAGGAAGGAAGCGGCATCATGACCTATGCGGTTCCGGCTCCGGCCCGGACGGTCCTGCCGGTCAGGGGATCGGAGGCGGTATTTCCCGTCGGGCGGATCTTCTGCGTCGGGCGCAACTACGCCGAGCACACGCGCGAGATGGGCCACGACCCGGACCGCGAGCCGCCCTTCTTCTTCATGAAGCCCGCGACCTCCATCGTCGCAGGCGGCGGCGACATGCCCTATCCGCCCGGCACCGCGGACCTGCACCACGAGATGGAGCTTGTCGCCGCCATCGGGACCGGCGGGCGGGATATCGGCGAGGAGGACGCGCTCGGCCATGTCTTCGGCTATGCCGCCGGCCTCGACATGACGCGCCGGGACCTGCAGGGCGTCGCCAAGCAGCTCGGCAGGCCCTGGGAGATCGGCAAGGCGTTCGACCATGCCGCGCCCTGCTCGCCCGTAGTGATGGCAAGCGAGATCGGCCACCCGGAGACAGGGGCCGTGCGCCTGCATGTCAACGGCGAACTGCGGCAGGACGGCGATATCTCGGAGATGATCTGGAGCCTGCCGGAGGTGATCGCGCACATCTCGGCGCTCTTCGCGCTCATGCCGGGCGACCTCATCATGACCGGCACCCCCGCCGGCGTCGCCGCCGTCTCCCCCGGCGACCGCCTCGAAGGCGAGGTCGAGGGCGTCGGGCGGATTGAGGTGAAAGTCGTTTAGGCAGGTGGCTGCGAAGAAACGGACCGTGACGCTTACGGTAGCTCCGAGGAGCGAACCCGGTACGCGGATGAGGCGTTGGCGGGCCGGCAAACGGAACCCTGCATCGCCTTCGCGTCCGTCGATCTGCTTCACAGGGTATACGCGCCGAAGCGCCTTGCGATCCTGCAGGCGATGGCCGGTGCGGGGCCGCTACCCGTGCGCGAGGTCGCGCGGCGGGTGGAACGCGACGTAAAGGCGGTCCACCGGGACATGACCGCGCTCGTCAAGGCCGGACTCCTCGACCGCGGCGAGGGCGGCCGCATGAGCTTTCCCTATGACGGCGTCCGCATGGAAGTGGACCTGATACGCGCCGCCTGACGGGGCGGCATATAGCTGTCCCGGCACGCGAAACAGGAGGGGGTTGCAAAGCTGCGCATCCGGGCTAACCTTGCGTCGGGTTCCGCGGGGAAGCTATTGCAGCGGAGCCGGAACGACGCGAATGAGAGCCCGCTGGCCTCGCGTCGTTCGTCACCGCCTCTAGATACAGAGAGCACATGAAGCAAAACCTGCCACCGCGCCGCTCACGCGGCCGCAGCAACATGCGGAGCGGACGTGCGCCCGCCCACCGCAACCAGGCCCTCGAAAGCAACGGACCGGAAGGACGGGTGCGCGGCACCGCGCAGCAGATCCTCGACCGCTATCTGGCAATGGCGCGCGACGCCCAGTCCAGCGGCGACTCGGTGCTGGCGGAGAACCTGTTCCAGCATGCCGAGCACTACCAGCGCCTGGTGGCGCAGTTCGCGCCGCCTCAGGCGCAGCAGCCCCAGCCGGCGCCGGCGGACGCTCAGCGCAACGCCGACGGCGCACAGGAGTCCGAGGCCGAGGCCCGGCCCGACCGGGAGGCTGCCGACCGGCCTTCCGAGGCCGAGGGCAGCGAATCGGCGAATCCCCGTCCGCGCCGCCGCCGCCGCCAGCGCAACGCTCCGGTCGAGGAGACCGCCGCCGAAACCGGCGAGGCGACGCAGCCGGCGGAAGGCGCTCCCGCCGAAGAGGCTACAGCCGAAGCGGTCTGACCTCCGGTCGCGCCGGGCGGGGCATCGCATCTCCTTGCGCGCGCCGCCGCCGGTTCCCATATCCGTCTTCGAGCGGGAGCGGCGCGCAGGCTGCGGCCCTCCCGACAGAGGCTCGCGTCTGAAGACGGAGACGGACATATGGATTTCGAGACCTACACCGAGCGCGCGCGCGGATTCATCCAGACGGCGCAAAGTACGGCGCTCGCCGCAGGGCATCAGCGCTTCGTTCCCGAACACATACTCAAGGTCATGCTCGACGACCCGGAGGGCATGGCCACCGGCCTGATCGAGCGGGCAGGCGGCGACCCCGCAAAGGCTCGGGCAGCGGTCGAAAGAGCGCTCGCAGCGCTGCCGGTCGTCAGCGGCTCGGGCGCAAGCGGGCTGCATCTGGCGCCCGAGACCGCGCGCCTGTTCGAGACGGCGCGCAAGGCGGCGCAAAAGACCGGCGACAGCTTCGTCACCGTGGAGCGCCTGTTGCAGGCGATGGCGATGGGGCACGGCCCGCTCGGCGAAGCGGGCGTGGACGCCAAAGCGCTCGAGCGTGTCATTGCGGAGCTTCGCAAGGGACGCACCGCGGACAGCGCCAATGCCGAATCGGGGTTCGATGCGCTCGCCAAATACGCCCAGGACCTGACCGAGGCGGCGCGCGACGGCAAGCTCGACCCCGTGATCGGGCGCGACGAGGAAATCCGGCGCGCGATCCAGGTCCTCTCCCGGCGCACCAAGAACAACCCCGTGCTGATCGGCGAGCCGGGCGTCGGCAAGACCGCCATCGCCGAGGGCCTCGCCCAGCGGATCGTCAATGGCGACACGCCGGAAGGGCTCAGGGACAAGCGGCTGATCGCGCTCGATCTCGGCGCCATGATCGCCGGGGCGAAATATCGCGGCGAGTTCGAGGAGCGGCTGAAGGCCGTGCTGGCCGAAATCAAGGCGGCCGAGGGTGAGATCGTGGTCTTCATCGACGAGTTGCACACACTGGTCGGCGCCGGCAAGGCCGACGGCGCGATGGACGCCTCGAACATGCTCAAGCCCGCGCTGTCGCGCGGCGAGCTGCACTGCATCGGCGCGACCACGCTCGATGAATACCGCCAGCATATCGAGAAGGACGCGGCGCTTGCGCGGCGCTTCCAGCCGGTGTTCGTCGGCGAGCCCGACGTGGAGGACACGATCTCGATCCTGCGCGGGCTGAAGGAGAAATACGAGGTCCATCACGGCGTGCGAATCACCGACGGCGCACTGGTGGCGGCGGCGACCTTGTCCAACCGCTACATCACGGACCGGTTCCTGCCCGACAAGGCCATCGACCTGGTGGACGAGGCGGCGAGCCGGCTGCGCATGCAGATCGACTCCAAGCCCGAGGCGATCGACGAACTCGACCGGCGGATCATCCAGCTCAAGATCGAGCGGGAGGCGCTTAAGAAGGAAACCGACGATGCCTCGCGCGGCCGCCTCGACAGGCTGGAGCAGGAACTGGCCGGCCTCGAGGAGCGCTCCGGCGCGCTCACCCTGCAATGGCGGCAGGAGAAGGACGCCATCGACGGCGCCAAGGGCGTGAAGGAGGACCTGGAGAGGGCCCGGCTGGAGCTAGAGGCGACCCAGAGACGCGGAGAACTGGAGCGGGCGAGCGAGCTGCGCTTCGCCGTCATCCCGGATCTGGAGAGGCGCATCGCCGAAACGAACGGAGAGCGCGAAGGGCGCCTGCTCGACGAGGAGGTCTCCGGCGAGCATGTCGCGGGCGTCGTCTCGCGCTGGACCGGCGTGCCCGTCGCGCGAATGCTGGAGGGCGAGCGGGAGAAGCTGCTCGGAATGGAAGAACGGCTTCACGCCCGTATCGTCGGCCAGGACCGCGCCATCGAGGCGGTCTCGGAAGCGGTGCGCCGCGCGCGGGCAGGCCTGCACGATCCGGGCCGCCCGGTGGGCTCCTTCCTGTTCCTCGGGCCGACCGGCGTCGGCAAGACCGAGCTCTGCAAGGCGCTCGCGGAGTTCCTGTTCGACGACGACACGGCGATGCTGCGGCTCGACATGTCGGAGTACATGGAGAAGCACTCGGTCTCCCGCCTGCTCGGCGCGCCGCCCGGCTATGTCGGCTACGAGGAAGGCGGATCGCTGACCGAGTCCGTGCGCCGGCGGCCCTACCAGGTCGTGCTGTTCGACGAGGTGGAGAAGGCGCATCCCGACATCTTCAACGTCCTGCTCCAGGTGCTCGACGACGGACGCCTGACCGACGGACACGGCCGGACGGTGGACTTCCGCAACACGATCCTTGTCATGACCTCCAATCTCGGCAGCGAGGTGTTTGCCGAAGCCAGCGAAGCCACGATGCACGGGCCGCTGGTGGACCGGGTGATGAACGTCGTCCGCGGCCATTTCCGGCCCGAGTTCCTGAACCGGCTCGACGAGATGGTCGTCTTCCACCGCCTGGAACGCGGGCACATGGCCGGGATCGTCGCGATCCAGCTCGAGGACCTGCGCAAGCTGCTGGCCGCGCGCGAGATCGAACTCGACCTCGACCCGGCGGCGGTGGACTGGCTGGCGGAGACGGGCTTCGACCCCGTCTATGGCGCGCGCCCGCTGAAGCGCGTGATCCAGACCCACCTCCAGAACGCGCTGGCCACGCGGATTCTCGAAGGCGCGGTGCAGGACGGCGACCGCGTGGAGGTCGGCGTCGAGGACAACGGGCTGGTAATCCGGGCCACGAGAACGGCGGCGAACGCAGCGTGACAAGGCCCCGGAAATCCGAAATGGGACAGCCTGTCGGCCCGGGCAATGTCGATTCGCAGAGATTGCGCATCGACGAGGACGGAGGACTCGTGATCCCTGCCGACATGCGTGAAGCGATGCTTGTCGACAAAACCGGTCTCTTGACCGCGCGCGTGGTCGACGGGGAACTGAGGATACTTGCGCCGAAAGCGGCCGTCGCCCATTTGCAGCGGATAGTGCGCGACGAGGCGCGTGAAGGCGTCTCTATGGCCGATGAACTGATTGCTGAGCGCCGCGCAGAAGAACGCCGCGAGGCCGACGGGTAAAGGGCTTTCCAAGGCAAAAGAGTTTCGGATTGGAACGTATGTCGGGCCGATCCGAAACGCCTCCGCTCTACTCGCCCCTGAAGTTCGGGCGGCGTTTCTCGACGAAAGAGGCAACGCCCTCGGCGAAATCGGCGCTCATGCGCAGCCGGCCGTAGGCTTGGCCCTCGATCTCCATCGCCTGTTCGAGCGGCGCGTTCTCGCCCGCGTTGAACACCTGCTTCAGCGTGCGCTGGGCGAGCGGGGAGAAACGGCGCAACTCATTGACCAGCGCATCCGTCGCCGCTTCGAGTTCCGCGTCTTCGACAAGTTCGCAGGCGAGGCCCCAGTCGAAGGCCTCCTGTCCGGTGATCCGGCGGGCGCGCATCGCCACGTTCTTGGCGCGCGAAATGCCGATCATGCGTTGCAGCCGGGCCGAACCGCCGGAGCCCGGAATCATGCCGAGATTGATCTCCGGCAGCGCAAGCCGGGCCGTTTCGGTCACGATGCGGAAATCGCAGGCAAGCGCCAGTTCGAAGCCCACGCCCATGCAGAAACCCCGTATGGCGGCGATCACCGGTTTCGAACAGCGCTCGGCGGCGGCGATGTTCTTGTGAAGCTGCGATACCGTCTCGGGGCTCGCTTCCATGAAACCCGGAATGTCGCCGCCGCTGGTGAAATGCTCGCCCTCCCCCCGGACGACGACCACGCGCACTGCCGGGTCGCGGTCGAACGCCTCGAAGGCCGCGCGCAGCAGCGGGCGCTGCGCCATCCGCACGACATTGAGCGGCGGGCGGTCGAGCACGATGTCCACGCGTTCGTTGTCCGGGTCGGTCTCAATACGGAACCCGTCGGTCTCCAGTGTCATGGCCCCTTGCCGTCCTTTGTCTCAGATGCGTTCAGTAGCCGAGCCGCCGGTCCCGGGCGGCGTCCTGCGGGTCGCGGTCTTCCGGCGCGCCGTGCCCGCCGCCGCCGGAGGTCTGCAGCAGGATGCGGTCGCCCCGGCGTACGGGCAGGTTCGACACCTTCGAGCCGAGTTCGACCGCCTCGCCGTCCCGCGTCAGCACGGAGCGGCCCGGCGCGCCCGCGCCGCCGCCGGCAAGCCCGTAGGGCGGAACCCGGAAACGGTCGTAATTGGTGGACAGCATGCCTTCCCCGGCGTCCAGCCGGAACTCGCGCCGGAGGCCGAGCCCGCCGCGCCGCCTGCCCTCGCCGCCGCTGCCGGGCGCCAGCCCGTATTCGATGATGGTGAGCGGATAAAGGCTCTCCACCATTTCGATGGGCGTGTTGGCGAGATTGTGCAGGCAGGCGGAGAGCGCATTCGCGCCGTCGGCATCCGGATGCGCGCCCCAGCCGCCGACCTCGATGTCGAAATAGACCTCGGGCCGGCCGGACCGCCCCTTGAGGCCCAGCGCATAGACGTAGCTCACGCCGTAATAGGCAGCGGATATGCGCTCCGGCGCCGCCTGGCCGAGCGCGCCCAGAACGGTGGTGACGATGCGGTGCGCGGTCGCCATGCGGTTCGCCACCGGCGCGGGCGGCAGCGCATTGCAGATCGTGCCCTCGCGCGCCGTGATCCCGACCGGCCGATAGGCACCGGAATTGGCCGGAACCTCCAGCCCGGCGGCGCACATGAAGGCGCAATAGACCGCCGATTTCGACATGTTGAGCGTGCAGTTGACCGGCCCCGCCGCCTGCGGCCCCGAAGCGGAGAGATCGACCTTTGCGGTCTCGCCGTCGATGCGAACCTCGGCGGCGATGAGGCGCGGCTCCTCGGTGATGCCGTCATCGTCCACGAAATCCTCGAAACGGTACGCGCCGTCCGGAATGCCGGCGATGGCCGTGCGCATCGCGGCTTCCGAGCGGTCGAGAATGCGGTCGGTCGCGGCCTGGAGCCTCTCCGGGCCGAACCGTTCCGCCAGCCGCAGCACGCCGGCCGCGCCGATGTCGAGCGAGGCGAGTTGCGCCTCGAAAACGCCGCGCACCTTCTCCGGCTCGCGGGTATTGGCGTAGAAGACGCCGAGCAACGCGCTGTTGACCCGTCCGGCCTCCACCACCTTGCAGGGCGGGATCCGCAGCCCTTCCTGGTAGATCTCGCGCGCGCTCGCGTCATAGCTGCCGGGCGCGCCGCCGCCGACATCGGTGTGGTGGGTCAGCGTGCCGGTAATCGCGATCCGCCGGCCCTTGAAATAGACGGGCTTGAAGGTCAGCACATCGGGCAGGTGCTGGCCGCCGGCATAGGGGTCGTTGGTGACGATGACGTCGCCCTCCCGCCATTCCGCCAGCGGGACGGGTCCTGCGAGGATGCCTTCGAGGCAGGTCGCCATGGAGTTCAGGTGGATGGCGATGCGCGCGGACTGCGCGACATTTCGCCCCTCCGCGTCGAACACGGCCGTCGAATAGTCGAGCGTCTCGCGGACGACCGTGGAACGGGCCGTGCGCCAGATGGTCACGTTCATGTCTTCCGCCGCCGCGACCAGCGCGTTGCGGATGATCTCGATATCGATGGGGCTCAGATCGGTCATGCGCCTTCTCCCCCGCGCCGCGCGACCAGATGGCCGCCGGACGACATTGCCAGACGCCATCCCGGCGGCACCAGAAGCGTCGCATGGGCTTCCTCGACGATGACAGGCCCCTCGACCGCCTCCGGCAGGCGGTCGCGGTCATAAACCGGCACGTCGCGCCAGCCTCCCGCGATCCAGACGCGCCGTTCGCCCTTCGGCCCGGCATCCATTGCGGCAGGCGGCGCTATGGCTGGCTTGGGCAGCAGGCCCCTGGCGGTTGCGCGCAAGGTGACGATCTCGACCGGCGCTTCACGGTCGGAATGCGCATAGCGTGCCTGATGCAGGTCGTGGAAATCGGCGACGAGGCGGGCGAGAGACCGCTTGTCGGGCCGCACGTCGCCCCAGGGAACCAGAAGTTCATAAGCTTGGCCGCGATAGCGCATGTCGGCCGCCAGACGGATCCGGCGCGCGTCCCCGGCAATGCGGTCGGCGGCGAGCAGCGCATGGCCTTCCCCGGCCAGTTCCGCCGCAAGTTCAGCCAAAACCGGCAGCGCGCTCTCCGCCGCATCCAGCAGGCGCGAGCGCGCCACGTCATGGGCAATGTCGGCCGTCAGTATGCCGCGCGCCGAGAAGGTGCCGGGGTCTCGCGGGAACACCACCTCAGCCATTTCCAGCTCCTCCGCGAGGCTCACGGCATGCAGGCCGCCTGCCCCTCCGAAGGCGGCGATGGCGAAGTCGCGGGGGTCCGCGCCCTTCTCGAACAGGCTGAGCTTGATCGCGGACGCCATATGCGCGTTGACGACGGCGAGAATGCCTTCGGCGGCTTCCTCCACGCCGAGCCCGAGCGGACCTGCCACCCGCTCCGCCACGGCGGCCCGAGCGAGGCCCGCATCGAGCTTCAGCGCGCCGCCGAGGAAGAAATTCGGGTCCAGCCGGCCGAGCACGATATTGGCGTCAGTCACGGTCGGCTCGGCGCCGCCCTTCCCGTAAGCCGCCGGTCCCGGGTCGGCGCCCGCGCTGGCCGGTCCGACGCTGAGCGCTCCGCCGGGTGCCACGGAGGCGATGGAGCCACCGCCCGCGCCGATGGTGCGCATCTCCACCATCGGCAGGCGCACCGGCAGGCCGTCGATCTCGCCTTCCGTCACGACCGTGCTCTCGCCGCCCCGGACCACCGACACATCGAAGCTGGTGCCGCCCATATCGACCGCCACGAGGTCGGGCCGCCCGAGCGTTCCCGAGAGGTCCGCCGCCGCCATGGCCCCGCCCGAAGGGCCGGAGAGCAGCAGGCGGACAGGCAGCCGCGCGGCCTGGGACGGCGTCGTCACCCCTCCATTGGACTGCACGAGATAGAGCCGCGCCGAAAGCCTGGCCTCCCGGAGCCGCGCTTCCAGCCGCGCCAGATAGTCATTCACCACCGGCACGAGCAGGGCGTTGAGCACCGTGGTCGAAGCCCGCTCGAACTCGCGAATTTCCGGGCTCACGTCGGAGGACAGCGACACCGGAATGCCGGGCGCCGCCTCGGTCAGTATGTCCTCCACGCGGCGCTCATGCACGGGGTCGCGATAGGCATGCAGGAACGCGACGGCGACGGCGCCGATGCCCGCTTCCGATATCTCGCGCGCAATGCCGGCTACGGCCTTCTCGTCGAGCGGCACCTCCTCGCTGCCGTCCCAGCGCATCCGCCCTTCGATGCCGTAGCGCCTGTCGCGAGGCACCAGCACCGTCTGGGGCGTCGGTTTCAGCGTATAGGGCTCGCGGCGGACATGCCGGCCGATCTCCAGCACATCGGCGAAGCCCCTGTTGGCGATCAGCGCACCTTCCGGCAGCTTGCGCTCCAGCACGGCATTGGTGGCGATGGTCGTGCCATGCAGGATGAACCCGACCTCCCCCGGCTCGAAGCCGAGGCGTTCCTTCGCTTCGGCTATGCCGGCGAGCAGCCCCTCGGAGGGGTCCGCCGGCGTGGTCGGGGTCTTGAGCGCATGGACTTCGCCGGTCTCGGCATCCAGCACCATCAGGTCCGTGAATGTGCCCCCGACATCGACGCCGATGCGGTATCGCATTCGAAGTTCTGCCATACGAGCCGTTAGCGATCAAAAATTACGGGCACGGACCAACGGGCCGCGTGTCGTTCAAGCATCCCGCTGCGGTCAATGCGAATAACCCCTGAGCCGATGGTAGTTCTCGACCTGCTCGGGAGAGAGTTCGCGAGCGGCTTCGATATGCGCCAGCAGGTGGATCGCCCTCAGTTCCCCCTGCATTGCCCCGAGATGGCCCGTCACCCGCGTCACCTCCGCAGCCGACGGCCGACCGGACGAAAATAGCGCCGCCAGATGGCGCTCCGCCGCCAGGATACTCTCGCCCTTTGCGACTGCCTGGGCCTTCATCTCTTCGTAAATGGCCTGCATTCGCCGGACCTGGTCACCGGCGAGGCCTAGTTCGGACGCGAGGTCGAGAACATGCCTCGGCCCCGGAAAGCGGTTGAGTTCGGCCGCCCGCGCAAGGCCCATACCGTCGCCTTCGCGCAGTTCCCGAATCTCCTCCGGCGTCAGGCTCGGGATTTCAGCGCTTTGTCCATGCGCATACGGCGAGGTCCCGTGCGCATGCTGCGCCGCCGAAGCCGAGGCCAGCGCGAAAATGCCAATCAGGGCAAGCATTCCACGCATGACGATTGCTGTTTTCATAGGTCCCTCCACGCCCGTCGCGAGTCCCTGTGATGACGAATATGCCCGGCTCCCGGTTGCCATGCCAGACCGTGACGACAGGCCGTCACCCCCGCATCGCCGCACCGTTCGGGTCGAAGAGCGGATGGGGCTGGAGGCGGGCGGGGCGGCGGTCGCCGAGGATTTCGATCTCCCAGCCCTCCTCTTCGGCCGCCAGCGCCTTCGGCACATAGCCGCAGGCGACGGAAACGCCGGACCAGTGGGCATAGCCGCCGGAGGTGACGGCGCCCACGACCTCGCCGCCGCGCCAGACCGGCTCGTCGCCCATGGCGTCGGCATCGTCGGCGTCCACCGAGAAGAAACAGAGCCGCACTTCGCCCCCCGAGTCCCGCTCCCGGAGCGCCGCCTCCTTGCCGATGAAGTCCGCCGGCTTGCCATAGGCGACGAAGCGGTCGAGCCGCGCCTCCACCGGGCCGTAGAGCGGACGGTATTCCCGCATCCAGGAGGCGTAGTGCTTCTCGACGCGGAGCCCGTTCAGCGCGCGGCTGCCGAAGGGGCGGATGCCGTGCGCCCCGCCGGCCTCCAGCAGCAGGTCGAGCAGAAGGCGGTGGTAGTCGGGCGCAACCCAGATCTCGTAGCCGAGGCCGCCCGTATAGCTGACCCGGCCTACCAGAGCCGGCATGGCACCGAGCGTCATGCGGCGCACATCCATGAAACGGAACGCCTCGGCGGAAATATCCTCATCCTCGCGGACAAGCGCCGCCAGCACATCGCGCGCCTTCGGCCCGGCTATCGCGAGTCCGTTCAGGCCGGCCCCAAGCGGCACGACCGATACCGACCCGTCCGCCGGCAGATGCCGGACGAACCAGCGCATGTGGTATTCCTCGGCAGGGCCGGAGCCAACCAGCCGCCAGAGCCCGCCGCCGGGATTGGCGAGCGTGAAATCGCCGATGAGCTTGCCGCCCTCGTTCAGCATCGGCGTCAGCCCCATGCGCCCCTCGCGCGGCAGGCGGCTTGCCAGAATCCGGTCGAGCCAGGCTTCCGCGCCCGGTCCCGTCACGTCGTATGCGGCGAAGCCGCTGGTCTCCGCAACGCCGACACCCTCCCGCACGGCCCGGCATTCCGCGCCCACATGCTCGAAGTCCGTGGAACGGCGGAACGAGAGCCGGTCCTCCACGCCCGGCGGCGCGAACCAGAGCGGCTGCTCCAGCCCCCAGGCGTCGCCGAACACCGCGCCCATGTCCGCCATCCGGTCGTGGACCGGCGTGGTGCGGAGCGGGCGCGCCGCCGGCAGTTCCTCGTTCGGGAAGCGGATCGAGAAGCGCCGGGAATAGTTCTCGCGGACCTTGGCTTGCGTGTAGGCGGGCGTCGCCCAGGCGCCATAGCGGGCGACATCCATGGCGTGAATGTCGAAACCGGGGTCGCCGTCCACGATCCAGTTGGCGAGCGCGAGGCCGACGCCGCCGCCCTGGCTGAAGCCGGCCATCACCGCGCAGGCGCACCAGAAGCCCGGCAGCCCGCGCACCGGCCCGACCAGCGGGTTGCCGTCCGGCGCGAAACAGAACGGCCCGTTGATGACTTGCTTGATGCCGGCTTCCTTGAAGGCCGGGAAATGCTCGAACCCGACCTCCAGCGACGGCGCGATGCGATCGAGGTCGGGCGGCAGCAGATCGTGGCCGAAATCCCAGGGCGTGTTCACCGGCGACCAGGGCTTGCAGGCCTTCTCATAGGTACCCATCAGCATGCCGCGGCCTTCCTGGCGCAGATAGATCTCGCCCTCGAAATCCACGACATGCAGCATCTCGCCGCCCGTCTCGCGATTGTATGCCTCCACCTCCGGCATGTCGTCGGTGACGAGGTACATATGTTCCATCGCCAGGATCGGCAGTTCGAGGCCGACCATGCGCCCGACCTCGCGCGCCCAGAGCCCGCCGGCATTGACGACATGCTCGGCGCGGATTTCCCCCTTGCCGGTCGTCACCAGCCATCCGCCGGCGGGCAGGGGCGCCAGCGCCTCGACCTTCGTGAAGCGATAGATTTCCGCGCCCTGGGCGCGGGCCGCAGCGGCATAGGCGTGGGTCGTGCCGGAGGGGTCCACATGGCCGTCACTGGGGTTCCAGAGCGCGCCCACGAAATGCCGGGGGTCGAGCAGCGGCATGTGCCTGTGCGCCTCCTCGGCGGAGACGATTTCGGTATCGAGCCCGAGATAGCGTCCGCGCGCATGCGTCATCTTCAGCCATTCCATGCGTTCGGGCGTGCCGGCCAGCAGGTAGCCACCCGTCACATGCAGCCCCGCCGACTGGCCCGATGCGGTCTCGATCTCCGGGTAAAGGTCGATGGTGTATTTCTGGAGCTTCGCGATATGCGGGTCGCCGTTGATGGTGTGCATGCCGCCGGCGGCGTGCCAGCTCGACCCGGAGGTGAGCTCGTCGCGCTCGACCAGCACGACATCCTTCCAGCCGCGCTTCGTCAGGTGGTACAGCACCGAAGCGCCGATCACCCCGCCGCCGACAACGACGACCTCTGCATGGGTCTTCACGCCACGTCCCTCCCTGCATCGTTGGCGCGCTCTTCGGCGAAGGCGGCCAGCCGGTCTATGAGATGCGCGAGATCGGCCTGGACCGATGCGAAGTCCGGGCGCGGGCGGCGGGTGGCCTCGTCGATATAGAGGGCCTTGTTGATCTCGATCTGGAGGCTGTGGCGGCCAGCGTCCGGGGCCGAGAAGGCGCGGACGAGTTCCACGCCCTTGAAGATGTGGTTGGTCCGCACCTTGTAGCCGAGCCCGCCCAGCACCTCGGCGGCGTAGGCGGTGAAGTCCGCCTCGCAGGTCGTGCCGTCGCGGTCGCCGAGCACCATGTCCGGCCGCCGGCTCATGTCCTCGCGGCTCTGCGAGCCCATGGAGTGGCAATTCAGGTGATAGACCGCGCCGAAGCGCTCCATCAGCCTGTCCAGCGCCCCGCCGAGGGCGCGGTGATAGGGCGCGTGGTAGCGGCGGATCCGCGCCTGCACCTCCTTGACGCCGAGCCGGCGGTCATAGAGCGCCCTGTCGTCATCGCCGATGGTGCGCCGGATCAGGCCGATGCCGCGCCGGGTCTTCTCGGTCGGTGCGAGCGGATCGGGCCAGCACCCGTCGATAAGGCGCGCGTCGAGGTCGTCCACGGCGCGGTTCGGGTCGATATAGGTGCGCGGGAAATGCGCCTTGAGCAGCGCCGCGCCCAGCCTCGGTCCGTCGCCGAACAGCTGGTCCACCGCCGTGTCCACGGCGTCGAGCAGCGTGGCCCGATCCACCGCCGCATCGAAATCGGCGGGGTAATCGGTGCCGCTATGGGGCGAGTCGAGCACGAGCGGCCTCACCGGGCCGGAGGGCCCCAGCATGGTCAGCACTCCGGGCATCGTGTAGGTCGGGATCAACAGTCGGCGCCCTTTCGGCATGGCGGGGACGGGTCGGTCATGGCTCGGGTATGCCTTTCGTCGTCGAATATTCCCAGTGCAGCACCTCGTCCGGAAAGACGCGGGGATGGATGTCGTGCGCCGCCGCCGCGGCCTCGGCGAAGCCGGTCAGGATCAGCTTGAGCTTGCCCTTGTAGGTCGCGATGTCGCCTATGGCGTAGATGCCGTCGCGGTCCGTCATCGAGGTCGAGGGGTCGATGGCGATGTGGTTGCGGTCAAGCCCCAGGCCCCACTCCGCGATGGGGCCGAGATTCATTGCGAGCCCGTAAAAGGGCAGCAGCACATCGGCTTCGAGCCGGCGCGTCTCGCCCTTCAGCGTCTTCACCCGGACCGCGTCCAGCCGGCCGTCCTCGCCCTCCAGCCCGTCGAGATGGTAGGGGATGACGCATTCCAGCTTCCCGTCCGCCTCCAGCGCCTTCATACGCGCGACGCTCTCCGGCGCGGCGCGGAACTTCGGCCGCCGGTGGACGACCGCGACCGAGGCCGCGACTTCCGAGAGCGAAAGCGCCCAGTCCACCGCGCTGTCGCCGCCGCCGCCGATCACCACGCGCTTGTCCCGGAAGTCCTCTCGCCGGCGGACGGCGTAGAACACGCTCCTGCCCTCATAGGCCGCCAGCCCCTCGAGCGGCGGGCGGTTGGGGCCGAACGCGCCGACGCCGGCCGCGACGATGACCGCCTTGCAGCGAATCGCCGTGCCCTTCGCGGTCTCGACCCGCCATCCGCCGTCCAGAGGCGTCAACGCCTCGACCCGCTGGTCCAGGTGATAGACGGGTGCAAACGGCGCCGCCTGCTCCTCCAGCCGCTCAATCAGGTCGCCGGCATCCACCCTCGGGAAGCCGGGAATGTCGTAGATCGGCTTTTCGGGATAGAGCGCCGTGCATTGCCCGCCGATCGCCTCCAGCGAGTCCACCACATGCGCGCGGATCCGGAGCATGCCGAGCTCGAACACGGCGAACAGGCCGACCGGCCCCGCACCGACGATCGCCACATCGGTCTCGTGTTCCATGGATGCTCCGGGATTGGAGGGCGCCGCAGCGGCCACTATCATGGAAGCCGCATCCTGCCCGATCAAGTCCCGCCGCCATGCTCCCCGAAGCCGTCGATCTGCCCGACCTCGCCGCGACCGGACGGCTCGCCCGGCAGGTCGCGGCGTCGCTCCGCCGGGGCGATGCGGTCGGGCTGATCGGGAGCATCGGCGCGGGCAAGACCGCCTTTGCGCGCGCGCTGATCCAAGGCCGCCAAAGGGATGCCGGGCTCAGGCCCGAGACGGTGCCGAGCCCGACCTTCACCCTGGTGCAGGTCTATGAACAGCCGACTCCGCCGGTCTGGCATTTCGACTGTTACCGGCTCGCCGCGCCGGAGGAGGCGGTGGAACTCGGGCTGGAACAGGCGCTCGGCGAGGGCGTGGCGCTGGTCGAGTGGCCGGAACGGCTCGGCGGCTTCCTGCCCGACCGGCGGCTCGACATCGCCTTCGAGATCGCTTGCGGGGATGCGCGGCGGGCGCGGATCGAGGACCGCCGTTGAGCCGGCAAGCCGCGATCGCAGCCTTTCTTGCCGGTGCGGGCTGGGAAGAGGCCCGCCGCGAGCCGTTGCCGGGCGACGCCTCCTTCCGCCGCTATGTTCGGCTCAGGCGCGGCCGGGAGACGGTTATGCTGATGGACGCGCCGCCGCCCGAGGAGGACGTGCGGCCCTTCACGGCGGTGGCCGCGCGGCTCCGGCAACTGGGCCTTTCCGCGCCGGAAGTCTATAGAGCCGACCCGGCGCATGGGCTGCTGCTGCTGGAGGATTTCGGCGACGACACCTTCACCCGGCTGCTGGAAAGCGGCGAAAGCGAGGAAGGACTGTATCTTCTTGCAACCGACGCATTGGCGGCCTTGCAGGGCCGGGCGGGCGCCGCGGACGGATTCCCGCCTTTCGGAGAGGACCGGTTCGTCGCCGGCGCGGGACTCTTCCTCGACTGGTACCTGCCCGCCGCCGGCAGGCAGGCGAGGGACCGGGAAGGGTTCATCGCAGCGATGCGGCAGGTGCTGGCGCCCGTGCTGGCGGGACCCGAGACGCTGATGCTGCGCGACTACCATGTGGACAATCTCGTGCGGCTGGGCGGACGGGAAGGCGCGGCCGCCTGCGGGCTGCTCGATTTCCAGGACGCCGCCGGCGGCCCTCCGGCTTATGACCTCGCCTCACTGATCGAGGATGCCAGGCGCGATGTCGATGAAAGTGTGCGCAGGGCAGTGCTGGCCCGCTACCGCGCCGCCTTTCCGGACACCCGGAACCTGGAGCGCGATATCGCCGTCCTCGGCGCGCAGCGGCATATCCGCGTGCTCGGGACCTTCATGCGGCTCGCCCGGCGCGACGGCAAGCCCGGCTACATGCGCCACCTGCCCCGGCTCCGGCGGATGCTGGAGCGCAATCTCGCCCATCCGGCACTGGAGCCGCTGGCGGCGTGGCTCCGCCGCCATGTCGCGACCGACCTTCGCATCCCGGTGGCCGAATGACGGGCGCGCGGCCGCATACCGCCATGGTGCTGGCAGCGGGGCTCGGCTCGCGCCTCGGCGGCGGCCCGCCGAAGCCGCTCCGGCGCGTCGGCGGCCGGGCGCTGATCGACCGCGCGCTCGACATGCTCACGCGAGCCGGGATCGAGCGTGTGGTCGTCAACACCCACCACCGCGCGGAGGAGATCGAGGCCCATCTCGCCGGGCGGGCGCAGCCGGACATTCTGATCTCCCGCGAGCGGGAACGGCTGGAAACGGGCGGCGGCGTCGCCCATGCGCTGGCGCTTCTCGGCGGCGAACCCTTTTTCGTCCTCAACTCGGACCTCGTCTGGGGTCCGGACGGCGCGGACTGGCTGGGCAGGCTCGCGGCCGGCTTCGACCCCCGCCGGATGGACGCGCTGCTGCTGCTCTACCGGACGGCGCGGGCCGTGCATTACGAGGGACGCGGCGATTTTCACCTCTCGTCGGACGGGCGGCTCTGCCGGCGGCGGGACCCCGAGACCGCGTCCTTCCTGTTCACCGGCGCGCAAATCCTCGTCCCCGGCCTGTTCGACGACCCGCCGCCCGGCGCCTGGCGGCTGACGCGCGCCTATGACAGGGCGGAAGCGGAGGGCCGGCTCTTCGGCCTCGTCTGCGGGGGCATGTGGCTGGACGCCGGCACGCCGGAGCGGCTCGCCCATGCCGAAGCGACGCTGGCAAGCGCGTGAATACCGTCTCCATCCCCGCGGGCGCGCCCTTCCTCGAAACGCTCGCCGGCGCGCTTATCGGCAGCCCGGCGCTCGCCGACGACATCGTGCTCCTGCCGACGCACCGCGCCGGGCGCGCGCTCGTCGAGGCGTTCGCGGAGGCGGCGGGCGGCGAGGCGCTGCTGCTGCCGCGCATCCTCTCCCTCGGCGAGCTGGACGCCGACGAAATCGCCATCCGCGCCGAAGCCGAGCCCGGGCTCGCGGACGATCTCAGCCTCAGGCCCGCAATCCCCGCGCTCGGCCGCCGCCTGCTGCTCGCCCGGCTCGTCATGCAGCGCGACCGCCAAATTCCGCCCGACCGCGCCCTGCAGCTTGCCGGCGCGCTCGCCCGGCTGATCGACGAGGTGCAGTTCAACCGCCTCGATTTCAGCCGCCTCGACACGCTGGTGGCGGAGGAGTTCGCGGAGCACTGGCAGGAGACGCTGGACTTCCTCGCCATCGTCACGGAGCGCTGGCCGGCGATCCTGGAGGAGCAGGGGCGGCTCGACCCCATCGACCGGCGCAACCGGCTCTACGCAGCGCAGATCGCGCTCTGGCGGAAGTATCCCCCGGCCGGGCGCGTCATCGCCGCCGGCTCGACCGGCGTGATGCCGGCAACGGCCGACCTGCTGGCCTGCATCGCCGCCATGCCGCAGGGCCTCGTCGTGCTGCCGGGCCTCGACCGCCATCTCGACGACGGGGGTTGGGAGGCGGTCGAAGAAGGCCATCCGCAATGGGCATTGAAGCAATTGCTGGGCCGGCTCGGCATGGCGCGCGGCGACGTGCCGGACTGGCCGGAGGCGCGCCCCTCGCCCCGCAGCCGGCTGGTGGCGGAAGCCATGCGGCCGGCGGCGACGACCGAAGCCTGGCAAAGCCTCGCGCCGGAACTCGGCGACGGCGCCGAAGGGCTGAGCACCGCCCGCTTCGCCAACCCGGCCGCCGAGGCGGGCGCCGTCGCCCTCATGCTGCGCGAGGCGGTGGAGCACGGCAGGACCGCCGCGCTGGTGACGCCCGACCGCGACCTCGCCCGGCGGGTGTCGGTGGAGCTTGGGCGCTGGGGCCTTCTGGCGGACGACAGCGCCGGCATACCGCTCGGCAGGACGCCCGCCGGCGCCTTCCTGCGGCTCATCGCCCATGCAGCGGCGGATTTCGCCCCCGCCGAACTGCTCGCCGCGCTCAAGCACCCGCTCGCGTCCTGCGGCATGGAGCCCGCGCGCTTCCGCCAGGCCGTCCGCCGGCTGGAGCGCGAACTGCTGCGCGGCCCGCGCCCCGGCAACGGGCTGGACGGGCTGCTGGCCAAGGCGAAAGACGCGAAGGACAAGCGCGTGGCCGAGACGGCGCGGCGGATCGCCCGCGCCTTCCGGCCGCTGGCGGCGCTGCACCGGCGGCAGGCGGCGCCGCTGGCGGAGCTGCTGGCCGCGCATGTCGAAACGGCGGAGGCGCTCGCCGGCGAAACCGGCCCCTGGCGCGGCGCAGACGGGGAAGCGGCGGCGGCGCTGCTGGCCGAGCTCGACGAGGCTGCGGGCGCCTGGCCGTCCGTCGCGCCCGCCGACTATGCCGCGCTCTTCGACGAGCTGGCCGCCGGGCAGACGGTGCGCCTCCCGCGCGCCTGTCATCCGGGCCTCGCCATTCTCGGGCCGCTGGAAGCGCGGCTGCAGCGCGCCGACCGGCTGGTGCTCGCCGGGCTGAACCAGGGCGCGTGGCCGGCGGAGCCCGCGCCCGACCCGTGGATGAGCCGCGAGATGCGCATGCAGTTCGGCCTGCCCCCGGCGGAGGCGCGGCAGGGCCTGGCAGCGCACGATTTCGCCCAGGCGCTGGGGTCCGGCGAAGTGGTGCTGACGCGCGCCGAGCGGGTGGGCACCGACCCGACCGTGCCCTCGCCCTGGCTGCAACGGCTGGAGACCGTGGCCCGGGCGCTCGGGCGGGACATCGAGGACCGGCGCTGGGCCCATTGGCAGGCGGCGCTGGACCGGCCGGAGGAGGTGCGGTCCTGCGACCCGCCGCGGCCCCGCCCGCCCGTGGCCGCGCGGCCCCGCAAGCTCTCCGCCACCCGCATCCAGACCTGGCTCCAGGACCCCTACAGCATCTACGCTTCCCACATCCTCGGCCTCCGCCCGCTCGACCCCATCGACGCCGACCCGGAAGCGCGCGATTTCGGCTCGACGATCCACGAGGCGCTGGAGCGCTTCATGCGCGGCTATCCGGGCCCGGACCTGCCGGACGAAGCCTGGGAGCACCTGCTCGCCATCGGCCGGGAGGCGTTCGCCCGATACGGGGACCGGCCGCTGGCGGCGGCCTTCTGGAACCCGCGGTTCGAGCGCGCGGCCGCCAATGTCTGGACCGTCGAGCAGGCGCGCCGGCCCGCCATCGAGCGCATCCTGACCGAGATTGCCGGCAAGACGCGGCTGGAGTGCCCGGCAGGCCCGTTCACGCTGACGGCCCGCGCCGACCGGCTGGAACTGCGCGCCCGCGGCGGCCCCGTCATCGTCGATTACAAGTCCGGCAACCCGCCGTCGGCGACCGATGTCGCCCGGCGCACCGCGCGGCAGTTGCCCATCGAGGCCGTCATCGCCGCGGACGGCGGCTTTCCCGGCTGCCCGGCGGGCGGGGCGGCCGCGCTGGAATACTGGCGCACCGGCGGCGGACGCGGCGACAGGCCGGCGCCGCTTTCGGTCGCCAACGACAGGCAGGAGCGGGGCAGGTCGCGCGGCCCCTACAATGTCGAGGAGGTCGTCGAGGCGACGCGCGAGGGCATCCGGCGCTTCGTCGCCGCGTTCGACGAGGAGGCGATGCCCTATCTCGCCGAGCCGAGGCCGGAATTCGCCGGGGCCTGGAACGATTACCGCCACCTTTCGAGGAAGGACGAATGGGCGCGGACGCTCTGAACCCGGCGGTCGACGCGGCGACGGCGCAGCAGCGCCGCGCGGCCGACCCGGCGGCCTCGGCCTGGGTGGACGCCAATGCCGGCTCCGGCAAGACCAAGGTGCTGGCCGACCGCGTGCTGGCGCTGCTGCTGCAGGGCGCGTTGCCGGAGCGCATCCTCTGCCTCACCTACACCCGCGCGGCCGCGGCCGAAATGCGCATCCGCATCGAGCGCGAGCTCGCCGGATGGGCGACGGCCCCGGACACGGACCTCGCCAGGGCCCTCGTCGATCTGGGCGCCGAGGCCCCCGACGAAGACATGAAGGCCCGCGCGCGCCGGCTGTTCGCCCGCACGGTCGATGCGCCGGTCGGGCTCAGGATCGACACCATCCACGCCTTCTGCCAGAGCCTGCTCGGGCGCTTCCCGATAGAGGCCGGCGTCTCGCCCTGGTTCCAGCTCGCCGACGAGCGCGAGGCGCTGACGAGGCAGGCGAACGCGCGCGACGCCGTGCTGGACCGGCGCGAAGACGGCATCGGGGAGGCCGTGGCCCGGATCGCCGACAACCTCTCGGAGTACAATATCCGCGCCTTCATCGCCGAACTGCTCCGCAACCGCAGCGCCTTCGGGCCGCAGGCGCTCGACACGCTGAGGAGCGCGCTGGTCCTGCCGGAGGTCCCGGAGCGCACGAAAAAGGGGATGAAGGCACTCCGCGAGGCGGCGGCGATCCTGGCGGGCGGGGGCGTGACCGACAGGCGTCACGCCGCAAGCCTGCAACGCTGGGCGGACATCGGCGAGCCTTCGGACGACGATATCGACGAGGTCCGCAAGGTCTTCTTCAAGTCGAACGGCGAGGAACGCGAGGAATTCGGCACGAAGAACCTCCCCGGCCGCGAACGCCTGCCGGGCCTGCTGGCCGACGAGCGCGAGCGGATCGAGCGGCTGCACACGCGCCGCCGGATCGAGGCGACCCTGGCCGCGTCCGAGGCGGCGCTGGCGCTGGGCGAGGCGGTGGACCGCGAATACCGAAGGTCCAAGGGCCGGGCCGGGCTGCTCGACTATGACGACCTGATCGAGCGCGCGCGCGACCTGCTTCGGCACGCGCCCGCCGCCTGGGTCCACTACAAGCTCGACCGGGGCATCGACCATGTGCTGATCGAAGAGGCGCAGGACACCAGCCCCGAGCAATGGGACGTCGTGGAGGCGCTGACGCAGGAGTTCTTCGCCGGCGAAGGGGCGGGCGAAGGCCCGCGCACGCTGTTCGCCGTCGGCGACCCCAAGCAGTCGATCTACCGCTTCCAGGGCGCGGAGCCGGCCCGCTTCGACGAGATGCGCCGCAAACTCGGCAAACGCGCACAGGACGCCGGACAGCGCTGGGAGGACGTGCCGCTGGAAGTCTCCTTCCGCGCCGCGCCCGTGCTTCTGGAGGCCGTGGACGCGGTGTTCGCCGGCGAGCACGGCCTCGGCCTGGAAGGCCCGGCGCCCGTCCACAAGCCGAGCCGCAGCGGCGCCGGCGGGCGCGTCGAGGTCTGGCCGCTCGAAATCGGCGAGAAACGCGAGCCGGGAGACCCGTTCGAGCCGCCCGCGGCCTATCTCCGCGAGGACGCGGCGGAAACCGCGCTGGCCGACCGGATCGCCCGGCGCATCCGGACATGGCTCGACCGGGGCGAGCCGGTTGCGCCCGGCGGCCGGCGCATGCGGCCCGGCGACATCATGATCCTGCTGCCGCGCCGGTCGGGCCGGGCTTTCATCCCCCGCGTCATCGCGGCGCTGAAGCAGCTGGAGGTCCCGGTCGCCGGCATCGACCGCATGACGCTGACCGGCGAGCTCGCCGCGATGGACCTCGCCGCCATCGGCGATTTCGTGCTGCTGCCGGAAGACGACCTGACGCTCGCCACCGTGCTGAAGGGGCCGCTGTTCGGCTTCGACGACGAGGCGCTGTTCGAGCTTGCCCGCGGGCGCAAGGACACGCTCTGGGCCGCGCTCCGCAAGCGCCGGGGCACGGAGCGCTTCGGCCCCTGCTTCGAGGCGCTCGGCGCGCTGCTCGGCAAGGCTGATTATGTCGGCGTCCACGCCTTCTTCGCGGACCTGCTGGCGGAACGCGGCTTCCGCCGCAGGATCGCGGCCCGGCTCGGCGAGGAGGCGAACGACCCGATAGACGAGTTCCTGAACGCCGCGCTCGACTATGAGCGCCGCCACCCGCCGGGCCTCCAGGGCTTCCTGCAATGGCTCAGGAGCGGCGAGGCGGAGGTGAAGCGGCAGCTCGACCGGCACGGCCGCGACGAGGTGCGGGTGAGCACCGTCCACGGCGCCAAGGGGCTGGAGGCCCCGGTCGTCATCCTGCCGGACACGGCCGCCGCCCCCGCCCATCCGAGCCGCCGCCAGACCCTCTACCGCGACGGCGGGGTGCTGCTCTGGCCGCCCTCCACGAACAGGGACCGGATCGACCCCTATTCCGGGGAATTGCTGGACCGGGCCGACCGGGAGGACGAGGCGGAACACCGCCGCCTGCTCTATGTCGCCATGACGCGCGCCGCCGACCGCCTGGTGGTCTGCGGATGGAACAACAGCGGCAGGGAGCTGCACGAGGACTGCTGGTACAACGCGGTGTCGGACGGGCTGCGGGACCGCATGACGCCGGAAGAGGACCCCGATTTCGCCAAGCCCCTCCTGGTCATGGAGCAGCGCGCGGCGGACGCGGAAGCGGAGAGGCCGGCCGAAGACCGCGAAGCCCTCCCTCCCCTGCCCGGCTGGGCCCGCCGGCCCGCGCCGCCGGTCCCGGCCGCGGCCCCGCCCGACGGCGACGGCGGGGAAGCGTTCGCGGCCGCCTCCCCGCTCGGCGGCGGGCCGGGCGCGCGGTTCCGGCGCGGCCTTGCGGTCCACAAGCTGCTGGAGCTGCTGCCGGAGGTCGCGCCCGAACGGCGGTTCGAGGCCGCGCGCCGCTTCCTGGAGGCCGACCCGGCGCTGGCGGCGGACGCCGGGGCGACGGCGCGGGAGGCGCTGGCGGTGCTCGACGACCCCGCCTTCGGCGCCGTGTTCGGCCCCGGCAGCCGGGCGGAGGCGCCGCTGGTGGGGCGCATCGGCGGCGAGACCGTGAGCGCGCGAATCGACCGGCTGGCGCTGCTGGACGACGAAACGCTGGTGGTCGACTTCAAGACCGGGCGCGCGCCGGCGGACCTCGCGCAGGTTCCGCCCGGCTATCTGCGGCAATTGGCGCGCTACGCGGCGCTGCTCGGGCAGTTGCGCCCCGACCGGCCGGTCCGCGCCGCCCTGCTCTGGACCGAGGCGCCCCTGCTGATGCCGATTCCCGAAAGCTGCCTTGCGCCATATATGCCTTGACGGCCCGGCGCTTTGCGGCCACTTGAAGGCGAAAGGCGGATGACTTCTCGGGAGGGACGGGAATGGCCACGCGGCACACGACGGATGCGAGTTTCGACGAGGACGTAAGGCAGGCGGCCAAGCCCGTCGTGGTCGATTTCTGGGCCGAATGGTGCGGCCCCTGCAAGCAGATCGCGCCCTTCCTGGAAGACATCGCGTCCGAGATGGAAGAGCGCCTCGACGTCGTGAAACTCGATATCGACGACAACCCGAAGACCCCCGGCGAGCTCGGCGTGCGCGGCATCCCGACCCTCATGGTCTTCCGCGACGGCGAAATGGTCGCCCAGCGCGTCGGCGCCATGCCCAAGAGCGCCCTCAAGCAGTGGCTCGACTCGGTGGTGTGAGCGGGCGGCGGCGGTAAGACCGGCCGCCGGCGTGATGGACGGGGACGCGCCGGCGACCTAAGGCAGACCCAGCCGCGCTCCGGGGCTTTGGGCGGCTTGCGGCGGCGTCGAAAGGCTGTACCCCGGCGTCGCGAGGCCCCGGCTCCCCCGCCGGTGCGCGGGGGAGCCGGGGCCTCGCGACGAAAAAAGCCGTCAGGCGGCGGCCCGGTTGCGGCGGGCTTGGGCCAGTTCGTAGCTTGCCTGCATCCGCATCCAGTGTTCGGCGGTGCCCCAGCCGATGGCTTCCAGCGCCAGCGCCATGTTTGCCGACAGGCCTGCCTTGCCGTTCAGCAGGCGCGACAGCGTGCCCCGCTCGCAGCGCAGACGATCCGCCGTCTGGGTGACGTTCCAGCCGGCCTCTTCCATGCTCTCGCGGACCAGTTCGCCCAGGTGCGGCGGGTTCGGCATGGGGCCGACACGTTCGCTGATAGTCTCGTTCATGGTTCCGCGCTCCCTCGCAGTCAATGGTAGTCGACCAGGTCCACATCCACGGCCTCACCGTCCTCGAAGCGGAACACCACGCGCCAATTGCCGGAGACGCGGACGCTCCATTGGCCGGCACGGTCGCCCTTCAGGGGATGCAGCCGGAATCCCGGTGCGTCGGCATCGCGCGGATGCGCCGCTTCCTGCAGCCGGAACAGGATGCGCCGCAGCCGCGGTGCGAGACCGGCGGGCAGCCGCGCAGCATCGTCCCGTTCGTGCAGCGCTCGCAATCCCCTGTGCCTGACCTTCATCGAGGCACTGTAGCGCGTCGCGCTACGCGCCGCAAGCGGTCGCCATGGCAAGGGCGACCGCTTGCGGCGCCGTGACGGTTCGGCCGCGCGGGCGTAGCGTGGGGCGGCATCGGCGAGCGGAGCGGACGGCATGAAGGCGAAGGCAGCCCGCAGGGCGAGCTACCGGGACGTGCTCGATGCGCCGCCCCATATGGTGGCGGAGATCGTGGACGGCGTGCTGCACCTCCAGCGGAGGCCGGCCAGCCGGCATGCGCTGGCGGGGTTGTCGCTCGGCGACGAGTTGGTCAGCCCGTTCCAGAAAGGCCGGGGCGGACCGGGCGGCTGGTGGATTGTCGCTGAGCCGGAATTCCATTTCGGCGAGGACATCCTGGTGCCGGACCTCGCCGGCTGGCGCCGGGAACGGATGCCCGACTACCCGGATACGCCTTATTTCACCCTGCCGCCCGACTGGGTGTGCGAAATCCTCTCCCCCTCGACGCGGAAATTCGACCTTGAGGAGAAGCGCCCGGTCTATGCGCGGGAGGGGGTCGGCCATCTCTGGCTCGTCGATCCGTCCGCCCGGACCCTGGAGGCGTTCGCGCTCGGAGACGGCGCATGGACGCCCGCCGGCGCGGCACGGGAGGACGAGCCGGTGTCCCTTCCGCCCTTCGAGGCAGTGGCCTTCCCCCTCGGCGCCCTCTGGCCCTGACCGAGCCGCGCCCCGCCGATACGTCTACTGGATTCACGGATCGGAGGCCGGGGTGACGAAGAGGGGCCTGCCCTGGGCTTGCCGAAGGAGCCTGCCTGGAGCTTGCGGACGAGGTTGTGGCGGGAAGAGTGGTGTCTTCATATTGTGCTAAATTTGTTCTATAGCGCCTCCCGCCACCGGACGAGGAGGGCAGGACGGATATGGGCAAGGCGCTTCCCGTGGAACTCAGGGAGCGGGTGATGGCGGCGCTGGCGGAGGGGATGACCCGGGCGGAGGCGGCCCGGCTGTTCCGCGTCGGCGTGGGCACCATCGCCGGCTGGCGGCGGCTGGAACGCGCGCGCGGCCATCTGCGGCCGAAGGGGCGGACCGGCAGGACCCGCGCCTGGAGAATCGAGGCGGAGCGGGACCGGATATTCGCCCTGCTGGAGGCGGACCCGGACCTGCCCGCAAATGCGTTGTGCGCGGCTCTTCGCGAGCAGGGCCTCGTCTTCAGCCGCAGCGCGATGAACCGCTTCCTCAAACGCCACGGCGTCGAGCGGCGAATCGGCCGGCCGCCGGCGAATTCGCGCCGGACCGACTCAACCTCTTCGGACACTTTCCGCTGAAACCGTCGAACCTCACGGACACAATACCGGGATATTCGCGTTTGCGGGCATGCGGGCGGGCGCACCTGTCCTGTCTGCCCCCGCGCCCCTGTTCTGCCCCGAACGGCGCGAAAGCGGGTTTGAAAATCATGCCATGACGCAAGAGGCAATATAGTCCGGGCGCGGCGAATTGCAAGCCCATTCAGGAAATAAATCTTTATCGGGAACGAAGGCCGCCGCGCCCGGCAAGCACCGCGCCGGCGAGGTAGAGCGAGCCGGCAATCAGGACGGGCCTGACGCCGCCGAGGCATTCGAGGGCCGCCTCCACATCGGGCGCCGCCGCCGCTTCCATGCCGGCAACACGCGCCGTTTCGGCCAGCGCTTCCGCAGGTACCGACGCCGCGCTGCCGGGCACGGGCACCGTCACGGTCCGCCCGACATGCGGGGCCAGCGCGGCGAGGAAGCGGTCGCGGTCCTTGGTGTCCAGCATGCCGACGACGAGGTCGAAGCGCTCCGCCCGCCCTGCCAGCCACGCAGCCAGCACGCGGCCCGCGGCCGGGTTGTGGCCGCCGTCGAGCCAGATTTCGGGCGCCTCCGAGAGCCGCTGGAGCCGGGCCGGCCAGTGCGCGGTTGCGAGGCCGCGAACCATTGCCTCCTCCGGCAGCCCGAAACCTTCGAGGCAGGCGAGTGCAAGGCCGGCATTGCCCGCCTGGTGCGCCCCCGCGAGGCCGAGCCCCGGAAGGGGAAGCGCCAGCCGGCGTCCGTGGTACACGCCGTCCGACACCCGCCAACCGTCATGGACGGGCGCGCCCGCTGCCGCCGCCTTCGCCAGGATGACGGCCCTGGCCTCCTCCTCCTGCGGGGCGAGCGCCAGCGGGACGCCGGGCTTTATGATGCCGGCCTTCTCGGCGGCGATCTCCGCCAGGGTCTCGCCGAGGAACTGCGTGTGGTCGCGGGCGACCGGGGTTATCGCCGTCACCGCGGGGCGCTCGACGGTATTGGTGGTGTCGAGCCGGCCTCCGAGCCCGACTTCCAGCAGCAGGACGTCGGCGGGCGCGCGGGAGAAGGCGAGGAACGCCGCCGCCGTGGTGATCTCGAAGAAGGTGATCGGCCGGCCTTCGTTCGCCCGCTCGCACTCCTCCAGCAGCGCCAGGAGTTCGCCGTCCGGGAGCGTCTCCCCGGCGACGAGGATGCGTTCGTTGAACCGCACCAGATGCGGCGAGGTATAGGCATGAACGAGCCGGCCGGCCGCCTCCAGCATGGCGCGCATGAAGGCGACGGTGGAGCCCTTGCCGTTGGTGCCGGCGACATGGATGACGGGCGGCAGCCGGCGCTCGGGGTTCCCCAGCCGCGCCAGGAGCCACCGCACCCGGTCGAGCTTGAGGTCGATCAGTTTCGGATGCAGCGCCGTCAGCCGCGCCAGCACCGGGTCGAGCGCGCTCAACCCTCTATCCGCTCCCCGCCTGCCCCGTCGGAATCGTTCGCCGCCGCCGTCTCGACGATCTCCGGATTGGGCAGCATGGCCGTGCCGTCACCCTCGTCCGGCGGCGGTTTCGGCTGCATGAGCATGGAAAGCAGGCTGCCGATCGTGCCGCGCAGTTCCCGCCGATGCACCACCATGTCGATGATGCCATGGTCGTGCAGATACTCCGCGCGCTGGAAATTCTCGGGCAGGGTCTCGCGGATCGTCTGCTGGATGACCCGCTGCCCGGCGAAACCGATGGCCGCGCCCGGCTCCGCAATGGCGACGTCCCCCAGCATGGCGAACGAGGCCGAAACGCCGCCCGTGGTCGGGTCGGTCAGCAGCACGATGTAGGGCAGCCCCGCTTCCTTGACCTCCGAGACCGCGATCGTCGTGCGCGGCATCTGCATGAGCGACAGGATGCCTTCCTGCATCCGGGCGCCGCCCGATGCCGTGACCGCGATCAGCGCGGCCCGCTGCACCACCGCGAGCCTCGCCGCCGCCAGGAAGGCCTCGCCCACGGCAATGCCCATCGAGCCGCCCATGAAGGCGAAATCAAGCAGGGCGGCCACCGCCGGCTGGCCGTCGATGGTGCCGTGCGCCACGCGCATGGCGTCCTTGGTCTTCAGCGTCGCCTGGGCATCCCGCAGCCGGTCGGTATAGCGCCGCCGGTCGCGGAACTTCAGCGGATCGACCGGCGCGTCGGGCAGCTCGATGGTCTCGTATATGCCGTGGTCGAACAGCATCGCCAGGCGTTCCGCCGCGTCGAGACGCATATGGTGGTCGCAATGCGGGCAGACATTGATCCGCTCGCGCAGTTCGCGGTGGAAGATCATCTGCCCGCAATTGTCGCATTGCAGCCAGAGGTTCTCCGGCACGTCCGTCTTGCGGACGAGGCTGCGCAGGCGCGGCCGGACGAATTCGGTGAGCCAGTTCACGCGCGCGCTCCCGCGACGCCGCCGGCAAGCTCGCGGGCGAGCGCATCCACACGCTCCAGCATGTCCGGGCCGCCCGCGCCGATCTCGCGGACAAGGGCTGATCCGACGACGGCGCCGTCCGCGACGCGGGCGATGGCGCCGGCCTGCTCCGCGGTGTTGATGCCGAAGCCGACCGCCACCGGCAGGTCGGTGAAGCGGCGCAGCCGGCCGACGGCGAACTCCACATCCGCCATCGTGGGCGAGCGCGTGCCGGTGATGCCGGCTATCGAGACGTAATAGACGAAGCCGCTGGCGCGCTTGAGCACGACGGGCAGGCGCGTCTCATCCGTCGTCGGCGCGACCAGGCGGACAATGTCGAGGCCCGCACGCTCGACAGGGCCGCGCAGCTCGTCCTCCTCCTCGGGCGGCAGATCGACGGTAATCAGCCCGTCCACGCCCGCCGCCTTCGCGTCGGCCGCAAAGCGCTCCGCGCCATAGCGGTATATCGGGTTGAAATAGCCCATGAGCACGATCGGCATGGTGTCATCCCCGGCCCGGAAGGCGCGCACGAGGTCGAGGACGCGCCTGGTGCTCATGCCGGCCGCAAGCGCGCGCGCGCCGCCCGCCTGGATCGTCGGCCCGTCCGCCATCGGGTCGGTGAACGAGACGCCGATTTCCAGCAGGTCGGCGCCAGCCTCCGCCAGCCGGCGCAGAATGGCGAGGCTGGTGTCGAAATCCGGGTCGCCGCCGCTGACGAAAGGCATGAAGGCGGCGCGATCCGCCTTCCGCAGGGCCTCGAAGCGCGCCGCGATCCGGCTCACAGGTCGATCCCCAGCGCTTCGCCGACGCTGAAGACATCCTTGTCGCCGCGTCCGCACATGTTCATCACCAGGATGTGGTCGCGCGGCAGGTCCGGCGCGGCGCGGACTACCCAGGCGAGCGCGTGCGCCGGCTCCAGCGCCGGAATGATACCCTCCAGCCGGGCGCAGAGCTGGAAGGCCTCGAGCGCTTCCGCGTCCGTCGCCGACATGTATTCCGCACGCCCCGCATCCTTCAGCCAGGCGTGCTCCGGCCCGATTCCGGGATAGTCGAGCCCGGCCGAGATCGAATGCGCATCGGTGATCTGGCCGTCCTCGTTCTGGAGCAGATAGGTGCGGTTGCCGTGCAGCACGCCCGGCGAGCCGCCGGTGAGCGAGGCGGCATGTTCCCCGCTTTCCAGCCCGCGCCCCGCCGCCTCGACGCCGACAATGCACACGTCCGGCTCGTCCAGGAAGGGATGGAAGAGGCCAATGGCGTTCGACCCGCCGCCAATGCAGGCGACCACCGTGTCCGGCAGCCGCCCCTCGGCCTCCACGATCTGCGAGCGCACCTCGTCGCCGATGACGCACTGGAAGTCCCGCACCATCTCCGGATAGGGCGCCGGCCCGGCGGCCGTGCCGATGATGTAGAAGGTATCGTGGACATTGGCGACCCAGTCGCGCAGCGCCTCGTTGAGCGCGTCCTTCAGCGTGCGAGAGCCGCTTTCGACCGCCCTCACCTCGGCGCCGAGCAGGCGCATGCGGAAGACGTTGGGCGCCTGCCGGGCGATATCGACGGATCCCATATAGACCGTGCAGGGCAGGTCGAAGCGGGCGCAGACCGTCGCTGCCGCCACGCCATGCTGCCCGGCCCCGGTCTCCGCGATGATCCGGGTCTTGCCCATGCGCCGGGCGAGAAGGATCTGGCCGAGGCAGTTGTTGATCTTGTGCGAACCGGTGTGGTTCAGCTCGTCGCGCTTGAAGTAGATCTTCGCGCCGCCCAGATGCGCCGTCAGCCGTTCGGCGAAATAGAGCGGGCTCGGCCGGCCGGTATAGTGCTTGTGGAACCGGCCCATCTCCTCGTGGAACGCCGGATCGTTCTTCGCCTCCTCATAGGCGGTGCCGACCTCGCGGATCAGCGGCATCAGCGTCTCCGCCACATACCGACCGCCATAGAGGCCGAAATGGCCCTGCTCGTCGGGCCCCAGGCGGTAGCTGTTGGCGGCGGTATCGGGACTCATCGCCTTCGTTCCCCGGGTCGCGCAATCGGGCCGGACCATACGCGCGCCGGCTGTGAAATCAAAGCGTTGCCGCCTTCTCCAGGAAAGCGCGGACCAGCGCCGGGTCCTTGACGCCCCGGCTCCGTTCCACGCCGGAGGACACATCGACCGCGACCGCCCCGGAAGCGCCCACCGCCTCCTCCAGATTGTCGGCCGTCAGCCCGCCGGACAGCAGCCAGGGCAGGTCCGGCAAGGGCGCGGCAAGCAGCGACCAATCGAAGGCAAGGGCGTTGCCGCCCGGCAGGCGCGCGCCCGCCGGCGGGCGCGAATCGAACAGCAGGCGGTCAACCGCGTCCTCATATGCAAAGGTCGCCGAGACATCGGCCGGCCCGGAAACGGGCAGCGCCTTCCACACCTCAAGGCCGAAACGCCCACGGACTTCGGAGGCGCGCCGCGGCGTCTCGCGACCGTGCAACTGCAGGACATCGAGCCCAGCCGCTTCGGCTGCCTGTCCGATTGCCTCGTCCTCCGCATCCACAAACAGGCCGACCTTGAGCACGGCGGGGGGCACGTGCGGAGCGAGGCGGGCCGCCTCACCGGGCGACAGTTCCCGCGGGCTGCCCGCAACGAAGGCGAAGCCCACCGCCGCGGCTCCGCCCTCCACGGCGCTTTCCAGAACCTCCCGGTCCCGGATGCCGCAAATCTTGACCTGGACGGACATCAGGGAGCCGCGGGCAGCGCCGGGTTCTTTCCGCCAGCGCCTGCCGCAACCGTTTCCTTCCGGCCGCCTGCCTGCGTTGCCTGCCGGCGGAGGCGGCGCTTGCGCGCCCTGCCGCCCGCTATCCCCGACAACGCCCAGCCCGCCACCAGGCCGACCGCAAGCGGAACCAGGACAATCAGATAAACCGGGAGCGATACGCTCGATCCGACCGGGAAGACACCGATCGCAACTTCGTGCATGTTTTCAACGGCAAAAAGGGCTGCGACCAAGGCAATCGCCAGAATGGAAGCTGCCCGGATGAAAGCCACGGCCGATCCGCCTTTACTCCGCTTTTCCGTTCAAACGTTCGCGAAGACGCTTTCCCGCCTTGAAGGCGGGCAGGAGTTTTGCCTCGACCGACACGGGCGCGCCGGTTGCCGGGTTCCGGCCTGTGCGCGCCTGTCTTTCCTTGGTCCAAAAGGCGCCGAATCCCCTTAATTCCACTCGGTCGCCCTCCGCCAGCGCTTCGGAGATTTCTTCGAAAAAAGTAGCAACTAATTTCACAGCGTCGCCGTAAGCTAACTCCGGATTTCGTTCTGCAATTCGTTTGATGAGTTCGGAACGTGTCATGTAAAATCCCCCGACGCCCCCAATACTAACGCAGCGCAGGATGCCAAACTGCCAATACCCCGTCAAGCAAAAGACTCTCTGCAGCCGTGCCTTGTCCGAATAAACGACCCGCAATCCGGTCCAACCAGTTCTTATTGCGTTCCGGATCCCGGTCAACCGATGCAAGAGTCCGCCCAATGCCATGTTCCGCCGCGAGCCAGTCGCGCGCCGCAGTCTCACCGCCAATGGCATCGACGAGGCCGTTCCCGACGGCCGACCACCCGGTGAAAACCCGCCCGTCCGCAAGGGCCAGCACTTCCGTCCGTGTGAGCTGACGGCGCTCGACCACCGTATCGACGAACAGAGCGTGGATTTCGTTCACCAGCGACCGGATGGCGGCGCGGCCGGCAGGCGTCAATCGTTCCACCGGATTCGGCACCGTCTTCAACGGCCCGCTGCGCACGACATCCACGTCAATGCCGAGCTTTTCCATGAGCCCGACGACCTGGGGCGCCTGCAGAATGACGCCTATCGACCCGGTGATCGTGGTCTTCCGCACGAAGATCCGGTCCGCGCCGACGGCGACCAGATAGGCGCCGGACGCGCCCGTCGCACCCATGACGGCGGCGACGGGCTTGGCTGAACTGACCCTTCTCAGCGCGGAATACAGGGCTTCGGCCGCGGCTGCTGCACCCCCCGTACTGTCGATGACGACCAGAAGCGCCCGGGCGCGATCATCCGCGGCGATTTCGTCGAGCCGGCGCCGGAGCGCGCGGTCGTCGCGAATGAAGCCTTCGACATGGACCCGCGCCACATGGTCGCCGCCATCGGCAAACGGTTCCGCCGCCGAATACAGCACCGCCGCCAGCGCCGCCGCCGCCGCGAACAAGGCGCCGAACCGCCAGAGCCGAAGCTGGCGCTTCAGCCACGCATGGCGGATCGGTGCGAGCGCGGCCACTGTCCTCCGCCGTCCCCGGCTAGCTGTCCGGGTTGTCGTTCTCTTCCTCTTCCCGCTGAGCCCGGTCGCGGAGCGCTGCGCCGAGAATGTCGCCAAGGCTCGCGCCGCTGTCGGAAGAGCCGAACTGTTCCATCGCCGAACGTTCCTCGTCGATTTCCAGCGCCTTGATCGAAAGCTGAATACGCCGACCGGCCTTGTCCACCTGGGTGACCTTGGCATCAAGGCGCTCGCCCACGGCGAAGCGGTCCGGGCGCTGCTCCGAGCGGTCCCGACCGAGTTCGCTGCGCCGGATGACGCCGGTGAGCTCGCCCGGCAGCGTCACTTCGAGGGCGTTGTCGAGCACGGCCGCCACCGTCACGGTCATCACCGAGCCGCGGCGCAGGGCGCCGCTGCGCGCGCCGCCGCGCGTCGCGCTCTCGAACGGGTCCTCGGTGAGCTGTTTGATGCCGAGGCTGATGCGCTCCTTCTCAACGTCCACATCCAGCACTTTCGCCTGGACCGTGTCGCCCCTGGAGAAGTCCTGCACCGCGTCGTCGCCCTGCCGGCCCCAGGCGAGGTCGGAAAGATGGACCATGCCGTCGATGTCGCCCGGAAGGCCGACGAACAGGCCGAACTCGGTGATGTTCTTGACCTCGCCCTCGACCGTGCTGCCGAGCGGAAACTGCTCCAGGAAGTTCTCCCACGGATTGGCCTGGGTCTGCTTGATGCCGAGGCTGATGCGGCGCTTCTCCAGGTCCAGGTCGAGAATGCGCACATCCACTTCCTGGCTGGTGGAGACGATCTTGCCGGGATGGACGTTCTTCTTGGTCCAGCTCATCTCCGAGACATGGACAAGGCCCTCGACGCCCGGCTCCAGCTCGACGAAGGCGCCGTAGTCGGTGATGTTGGTGACGCGCCCGCGGTAATTGGCCCCCACCGGGTATTTGAGGGCCACGCCCTCCCACGGGTCCACCTGGAGTTGCTTCATGCCGAGCGAGATGCGCTGGGTTTCCAGGTTGAAGCGGATGACCTGCACCTCGACCGTCTGGCCGATACTGAGGGCTTCGCTCGGGTGGTTGATGCGGTGCCATGCGATGTCGGTCACATGCAGCAGCCCGTCCACGCCGCCAAGGTCGATGAATGCGCCGTAATCGGTGATGTTCTTGACGACGCCGTTCAGCACCTGACCCTCGCGCAGATTGGCGATGAGCTCGTTGCGCGCCTCGGCGCGGCTTTCCTCCAGCACGGCGCGCCGCGACACGACGATATTGCCGCGCGAGCGGTCCATCTTGAGGATCAGGAAGGGCTGCGGAGCGCCCATCAGCGGCCCGATGTCGCGCACCGGGCGAATGTCCACCTGGCTGCCCGGCAGGAACGCGACCGCGCCTGAGAGATCGACGGTGAACCCGCCCTTCACCTTTCCGAAGATGACGCCCGAAACCTTGTCGTTCGCCTTGAACGCGGTTTCGAGATGGCTCCACGCTTCCTCGCGCTTGGCCTTGTCGCGGCTGAGCACCGCTTCGCCGTTCTTGTCCTCAAGGCGTTCGACGTAAATCTCGACCTCGTCGCCCGTCGAGATTTCCGCCGGCCGGCCCGGTGTCGCGAATTCCTTGAGAGGCACCCGCCCCTCCGCCTTGAGCCCGACATCGATCAGCGCCATGTCGTTTTCAACAGCGATCACCCGGCCTTTGACGACCGTTCCTTCGAAGCCCCTGGTCGCATCCAGCGACTCTTCCAGAAGGGCTGCGAAATTTTCTTTTTCGGCGCCTGCCGCGCCGGCTTCGGCAAGAGAAGTAGCCATTCGGCTGCTGCGTTCCTTTCCAACTGCAAACCGGCTCGCCATCCGCCCTCATCGGCGAAAGGCAGGCCGATCCTTTCTCATCGTCCGCCCGGGTCCGGCCCGCCTTGCAATGCCGCGAGACGCTCCGTCGCCAGCAATAACGCCTGCTGGAAGACCGCATCCGGGGTCATCCCCGTGGTGTCGATCTCGACGGCATCACCCGCCTGCCGCAATGGCGCGATCAGACGGGCGCGGTCTCTGGAGTCGCGCGCGGCAACCTCGGCCAGAACCTCCGGTAACATAAGCGTTTCCCCCTTTGACCGCAACTCTTCCAGACGGCGGCGCGCGCGCTCCTCCAGGCCGGCCGTAACGAACAGCTTGAGTTCCGCGTCCGGGCAGATGACGGTGCCGGTGTCGCGCCCGTCCAGCACGGCCCCCGGCGGCGTCGCCGCCACCCGCCTCTGGAAGGCAAGCAAGGCGGTCCGCACGGCCGGCAGGGCGGCCACGCGGGAAGCCGCATCGCCCACCGCCTCGCCGCGCAGGCCGGGGGCGTCGAGCATGGCCGGATCCAGCGCTTCCGCGTGCGCGGCGGCCTCTCCGGGGTCGTCCGGATCGCCGCCGGCGTCCAGCACCGACTTCGCGACCGCCCGGTAGATCGCGCCCGTGTCCAGATAGACATAGCCGAGCGCCGTCGCGAGCCGCCGCGCCAGCGTGCCCTTGCCGGCCGCCGCCGGCCCATCGATGGTCACGATCACACCTCGACCGCCGCGCCGAGTTCGTTCATCAGCCCGACAAAGCCGGGAAAAGAAGTCGCCACCGGCGCGATATCGTCAATCCGCACCGCTTCGCGCGCGCCCATGCCCAGCACCAGGAAGGCCATGGCGATGCGGTGGTCGAGCCGGCTCGCGATCTCGACGCCGCCGCGGGGCCGCCCGCCCGTGACCTCCAGCGTGTCGGCGCTTTCCCGCACCTCGACGCCGCAGGCCGCGAGCCCGGCCGCCATCGCGCCCAGGCGGTCGCTTTCCTTGACGCGCAGTTCGGCCAGGCCCGACATGCGGGTGGTTCCTTCCGCAAACGCCGCGGCTACCGCGAGGATGGGAAACTCGTCGATCATGCTCGGCACGCGCGATGGCGGGACATCCACGGCTGCAAGCCGGCTCCAGGCGAGAGCGATGTCGCCCACCGGCTCGCCGCCTTCGACGCGCTCATTCGTCACGGAGATATCGGCCCCCATCTCGCGGAGCGTCTCAACCAGCCCGATACGCCCCGGATTGAGGCCGACGCCGGCCACCGTCACGCGCGAGTCCGGCACTATGGCCGCGGCCGCGAGCGGAAAGGAGGCCGAGGAAATGTCCCCCGGCACCGACACCGGACGTGCAACAAGCTCCGGCTCGCCGGTGAGCCGCACGACGCCGTCTTCCTCCTGCTGCACGGATGCTCCGAAATGCCGCAGCATGCGCTCCGTGTGGTCGCGCGTCGGCGAGGGCTCCACCACCACCGTCTCGCCCGGCGTGTTGAGCCCTGCCAGCAGCACCGCCGACTTCACCTGCGCCGAGGCGACCGGCAGTTCGTAGCGCACCGGCACCGGGAAGCCCGTGCCGACGACGGTGAGCGGCAACATGCCGCCCGCCCGGCCGTGAAAGGCCGCGCCGAATCGGGACAGCGGTTCGCTCACCCGGCGCATCGGGCGGGACCGGAGCGAGGCATCGCCCGTCAGGGTCGCGGTCAGCCTGTGCGTCGCCAGCAGGCCGAGCAAAAGGCGCGCCGCCGTGCCGGAATTGCCCATGTCGAGCACGTTCTCCGGCTCGGTCAGCCCGCCGACCCCGCGTCCGTTGACCTGCCAGCTTCCGGGCCCGGTGCGCTCCACTTCGATGCCCAGCGCGCGCATGGCGGCCGCAGTCGCCAGCACGTCTTCGCCTTCGAGCAGCCCGTCGATCCTCGTCTCGCCGACGGCGACGCCGGCGAGCATCAGCGCCCGGTGCGAAACCGATTTGTCGCCCGGCGCACGCGCCTCCCCCCGGAGCGCGCCGCAAGGATGCGAAACCGCCCTGCCAGTCCCGGTCACCGATCGAACCTCCGGACTCATTGCCCCGCCCTGTCGAATTCGTTTTGACACTCCGCCGCCCTTCTGGCAAACGCTCGCCGCTTTCGTTTCATATAATTTTCGGAGACCGCCCGTGGCCCGTCCGAATCTCGGCAGCAAGCGTGTTTGTCCCTCATGCGGCGCCAAGTTCTACGACCTCGGAAAGGACCCTGCGACCTGCCCGGAATGCGGGGCGGAGCATTCCCAGGCGAGCTTCCTGAAGCCCCGCCGCGCCAAACCGCCCGCCCCGCGCGCCGCGCCGAAGCAGCCCCCGCCGAAGGACGAGAGCGAGGACGATATCGCTCTCGACGACGAGAACGAGGACGACGGGGACGTCGAGGACCTTGACGACGACGAAGACCTCGGCGACGTCGTCGCCGGCGGCGCCAAGAAGGAAGGGGAGGACGACGGCTGAACTGCCGACCTGCCCTTGTCGGCAATCGGCGGCAGGGACTATATTGAGGCTTCGCAACCGGCCGGCTGCGGGCCTGCGCGTTGCACGGACATGCCGGGGGGCCATAGCTCAGCTGGGAGAGCGCTTGAATGGCATTCAAGAGGTCAGGGGTTCGAATCCCCTTGGCTCCACCAACCCGCCCGAAAGGCCCGGCCGAGCGCCGGGCCTTTTGCCGATAGGCCGGGCGGCACCGCTCGTCCGGCGCTTTCATGAATCCCCGGGCCCTGCCTGCTCCGCTGCGCCTGCTGGCGCGCAGGCCTTTCCGCCGCGCATGGGCGGCCGGGGCCGTGGCAGGCGGCGTGCGCTGGCTGGAAGTGCTGGCCATCGGCCTGTTCGTCACCGACGAAACCGGTTCGCCGATGATCGTGTCGCTCGTGCTGTTCCTGCGGCTCGCGCCCATGTTCCTGCTCGGGGCCTTTGCGGGCGCGCTTTCCGAGCGCAGCGACCGCCGCCTGATCCTGCTTGCCGGCTTTCTCGCCATGACCGTCGTCAACGGCGCGCTCTGCCTGCTTGCCTTCGCCGGCGAACTGGAAGTCCACCACGCGGCAGTCGGCATGTTCTGCAGCGGCGTATTCTGGGCGCTCGACTTCCCCGTGCGGCGCACGATGCTGGGAGACCTCGCCGGACGGCCCCGCATCGGCACGGCCATGGCGCTCGACAGCGCGACGGCCAACTTCACCCGCATGCTGGGGCCGCTCGTGGGCGGCGTGCTGATGGACACTATCGGCATCGGCGGCGCTTACCTGGCGGGCGCGGCCTGCTTCGCCTGCAGCGCGGGGCTCCTTTTCTCCGCCTCATACCGGCGGCCGTCCGCCCCGCCTGCGGGCCGCGGCGTCCTTTCCGACATTCGCGATGCCTTCGCCTATCTGCCGCATGCGCAGGCGGTGCTGGGCACCGTCCTGCTTACGATCGTGATGAACGTCTTCGGCTTCCCTTATCTCAACATGCTCCCGGTCATCGGGCGCCAGACGCTGCAGCTCGACGCAACGGCGACCGGCTCGCTCATGTCCGCCGAGGCGGCGACTGCATTCGCGACCGCGCTGGTCATTGCCGCGTTCGTCCGGCCGCGGCATTTCCTGCGCCTTTATGTCATTGCCGGCGCGACGTTCCTCGCCTGCGTCGTGGGCTTCTCCTTCGCTCCCGGCTACCGCGAAGCCATGGCCGTGCTGCTGGCGAGCGGCATCGGTTTCGCCGGTTTCGCGGCCATGCAGGGCGCCCTCATCCTGCACAGCGCCGCGCCGGCGATGCGCGCGCGGGTCATGGGGGTGATGACGGTCGCCATCGGCGCCGGCGGGCCGGTCGGCACGCTGCATGTCGGCTTCATGGCGGAGCATTTCGGCCCCCAGACCGCCGTCGGCATCATGGCGGCGGAAGGACTTGTCTGCATGGCGCTGGTGCTGCTGGCCATCCCCGCGCTCCGCCCCTGGCGCGCGCCCGCGCCGCCATGAGCGTGCGTCTTTTCTAATCCGGGCGCGAGGCCCATTATGGGCGGCGACCTGCCAGAAGGACCTGAATTCCCATGCCCGCCCCGCTCCGCTTCGGAATCTTTCTCGCTCCGTTTCACCCGGTGAACGAGAACCCGACCGCCTGCCTCGACCGGGACATGGAGCTGATCGAGCATCTCGACCGGCTCAACTATCACGAGGTCTGGGTCGGCGAGCACCATTCCGGCGGCTTCGAGATCATCGCGTGCCCGGAACTGTTCATCGCCGCCGCCGCCGAGCGGACCCGGCATATCCGCCTCGGCACCGGCGTCGTCTCGCTGCCCTACCACCACCCCTTCGCGCTTGCGGACCGGATGGTGCAACTCGACCACATGACGAAGGGACGCGCCATGTTCGGCGTGGGGCCGGGCGCGCTCGCGGGCGACGCTTTCCGCATGGGGATCGACCCGCGCGAGCAGCGCCGCATGATGAACGAGGCCCTCGACGCGCTGATGGCGCTGCTCCGGGGCGAGCGCGTCTCGATGAAGACGGACTGGTTCGAGCTCCGCGAGGCACAGCTCCAGATGCCGAACTACAGCTGGCCGCACATGGAAATGGCGGTGGCCTGCGCGCGCTCACCGGCGGGCGGGCTGGCGGCGGGCCGGCACGGGCTCGGCATGCTCTCCATCGGCGGCACCTCGCCCGAGGCGCTGGAGGCGCACGCGAACAACTGGAAGCTCTGCGAGCGCGCGGCGGCGGAGAACGGCAGGGCGGTGAACCGAGAGAACTGGCGCATCGTCACGCTCGCCCATATCGCCGAGACGCGCGAGCAGGCCTACCGGAACGTCGAATTCGGCCTCGAACTCTGGGCGAAATATTTCCGCGAGATCGCGACCTTCCCGATCGTGCCGCCGGAGATCGACGACCCGATCACCTATCTGATCGAAAACCGCATGGCGGTGATCGGCACGCCCGATGACATGATCGAGCATATCGAACGCCTGCAGGAAGGCTCCGGCGGCTTCGGCGCCTTCCTCGAACTCGCCCACAACTGGGCCGACTTCCCCGCGACCAGGCGCCATTTCGAGCTGGTGCAGCGTTATGTGATGCCGCATTTCCACGGCTCGAACGCGCTCAGGCGCGAGTCCTACGACTACAGCCACGAGAACCGGGAACTCTTCGTCGGCACCGCCGCCGAAGCCATCGCCGCCGAAATCGCCAGGGAAGAGGCGCGCAAGGCCGCGGCGGAGTGAGGCGGAGGGCCTGTTGACGGTCATCGTCGGGAGGCGCGGCAGATGGGCAGGAAGCACGAGAACTACCGGGAAGACACGCCCGGCAGGGCGAATGTCGCGGACACGCCGGAACTGCTGGCCTATTACGACGAGCTCGACGGCCTCGACGCCGGTGCGTTGTGGACGGTCGCCAACAGGATCGAGCCGTGGGAGCCCGTCTCGCAGTCCGTCCCGGTCGTCTGGCGTTATCGCGCGCTGCGCGGCCATGTCCTGCGGTCCCTCGACCTGGTGACGCCCGAAGAGGCGGGCCGGCGGGTCGTCTATCTCAACAATCCCGGTCGCCGGGACGTGGCGGCGGCAGTGGGCTGGATCTATGCCGGCCTGCAGGCGATGAAGCCGGGCGAGGCCGCGAGCGCGCACCGCCATTCCGCGTCCGCGATCCGCTTCATCATGGAGGGCGAAGGCGCCTACACGGTCGTGGACGGCCACAAGATGACGCTCGGCGCAAACGACTTCGTGCTGACGCCGAACGGCACCTGGCACGAGCACGGGGTCGAGGCGGCCGGGAGCACCTGCATCTGGCAGGACGGCCTCGACATCCCGTTCGTCAACGCCATGGAGGCGAATTTCTACGAGGTGCATCCGGACCTCGCCCAGGCCGTCGCCTTCGAGGTGGACGACGTGACGGGTACCTGGGGCAATCCCGGGCTCACCCCGGCGGGCGGCGCCTGGACCAAGGGATATTCGCCCCTGTTCAAATATGAGTGGCTGCGGACTTACGAGGCGCTGCTCAACTACGCCGAATGCACCGACGGCTCGCCGCATGACGGCGTGTTGATGGACTATGTGAACCCGGCGACCAACGGGCCCGTCATGCAGACCATGGGCGCCAGCATGCAATTGCTGCGGCCGGGCGAGCACACCCGGGCGCACCGCCATACCGGCAGCTTCCTTTACCAGTGCGCGAAGGGACGCGGCCACTCGATCATCGACGGCAAACGGTACGACTGGTCCGAGCGCGACATCTTCTGCGTACCGTCCTGGGCCTGGCACGAACACGCCAACGCCTCGGAAACAGACGACGCCTGCCTGTTCTGCCTCTCGGACCTCCCGGTCATGCGCACGCTGGGCCTCTACCGCGAACAGGCCTTCGGCGACAATGGCGGCCGGCAACCGCTTGTATGAGGGAGTCCGGGTGACACCCGCTGCCGAAACCGACCGGTCCACGGCGCTCGATATGCTCCGGACTGCGCTGGCCGATCCGGCGGCGTCGTTCCGCCCCGGCCAGTGGGAAGCCATCGACGCCCTGGCAAACCGGCGCGAGCGGCTTCTGGTCGTGGAACGGACCGGCTGGGGCAAGAGCGCGGTTTATTTCGTCGCGACACGGATCCTCCGGGACCGGGGCCGCGGCCCGGTGCTGATCGTGTCGCCTTTGCTGGCGCTGATGCGGAACCAGATCGACGCCGCGGAACGGCTCGGCATCCGCGCGTTGACGATCAACTCCACGAACCGTGAGGAATGGCCGGTGCTGCAACGCATCGTGCGAGAGGGCGAAGCCGACGCCCTCCTGATTTCGCCGGAACGTCTCGCCAATGAGGACTTCGCCGACGATGTGCTGATGCCGATCGCCGGCGATATCGGCCTTATGGTCGTCGATGAGGCCCACTGCATCTCGGACTGGGGACACGATTTCCGCCCCGACTACCGGCGCCTGGTCAATATCCTGCGCTCGATGCCCGGCAATGTGCCCGTCGTCGGTACCACCGCCACGGCGAACGACCGGGTCATCGCAGACATTCGGGCCCAACTCGGCGACATAAAGGTCCAGCGCGGCCCGCTGATGAGGAAGTCGCTCGCCCTGCAGGTGATGCGCCCGCCATCGCAGGCTGTCCGCCTCGCATGGCTGGCAGAGCACCTGGACGAGCTGCCCGGCGCCGGGATCGTCTATACGCTGACGAGGCGCGATGCGGACCGGGTGGCGGACTGGCTGACCAGCAACGGCATCGCCGCCAAGCCGTATTACAGCGACGCGACCGGTGACGGTTTCCCCGACAGCAATGCTTACCGGCAACATGTCGAAGGACTGCTGCTGCGGAACGAGATCAAGGCGCTGGTGGCCACGACTGCGCTCGGGATGGGCTACGACAAACCCGATCTCGGCTTCGTGGTCCACTACCAGGCGCCCGGATCGATCATCGCCTATTACCAGCAGATCGGCCGCGCCGGACGGGCGATCGACCGCGCCGTGTGCGTGCTGATGGCCGGCGGGGAAGACGATGACATACACGACTGGTTCCGCCGCACGGCCTTCCCCGACGAGCGGTGGGTCCAATCGATCCTGACCGCCCTGGAACGGGGCGACGGGATGACGGTCCGTCAACTCGAGGAAACCGTCAATCTGCGCTACGGGCAAATCGAAAAGGCGCTCAAATTCCTGTCCGTGGAGTCCCCGGCGCCCGTGCTGAAGGACGGGTCGATCTGGCGCCGGACGGCGGTTCCCTACGAAATGGACCGCGAGCATATCCGGCGGCTGACCGAGCAGCGGGAAACGGAATGGAACGAGGTCCGGCGCTTTGTCGATGAGCGGGGCTGCCTGATGGAATTCCTGGCCCGGTCCCTGGACGACAAGCGCCCGCAGCCTTGCGGCAAATGCGCCAATTGCCTGGGCCACCCCGTCGTTGCGCGCACCTACAAGCCCCGTCTGGAACAGGACGCGCTGCGCTTCCTGCGCCGGTCCGAAATGCCCCTTGCATGCAACAGGCAGGTTGGCCCGGACGCCTTTCCCCGATACGGCTTCAGCGGGCGGCTTCCGGCAGAATTGCGAGCCGAGGAAGGCCGCTTCCTGTCCCTTTGGGGCGATGCGGGCTGGGGAGACCTTGTCGCGAAAGGCAAGCATGGCGGCGGGTTCGACGACGAACTCGTCGATGCTGCGGCGGAGATGGTCCGGGATCGTTGGCGTCCGTCGCCGGAGCCGGCATGGATAACCTGCGTGCCCTCCAGAAACCGGCCCGGCCTTGTGCCCGGCTTCGCGGCCCGCCTCGGGAAGAAGCTCGGACTGCCGTTCCTGCCGCTGATCGAGAAGGTGGAGGACAACGAGCCGCAGAAGGTCCAGCAGAACAGGTTTCACCAGTGCCGCAATCTCGACGGTGTCTTTACGGTCGCCGGCAAGCCGCGCGCGGAACCGGTCCTGCTTGTGGACGATGTGGTCGATTCGGCGTGGACGATGACGGTCGTGGCGGCCTTGCTCCGGCAGGCCGGCAGCGGCCCCGTCTGGCCGCTGGCCCTCGCGAAGGCCCTGTAGGAGCGCGCCCATGCAGTTGACGCCCCAGGCTCAAGCGGTGCTGCTCCTGAACGTCTCGTTCGGGAAGTCGGACCCGGGCGGCAGCAAGCCGCTCTCCAAAGGGGAATGGGCGCGGTTCGCCGGTTGGCTGAAGGAGAAGGGGCTGGAGCCGTCGGTTCTGCTGAAGGGCGATCTCGACGCGCTGCCCGAAGGCTGGGAGGACCGGCGGATAACGCGGGACCGCCTGCGCGCGCTGCTCAACCGGGGCGCAGCGCTCGGCCTTTCGCTCGAACGCTGGCAGCGCGCCGGGCTGTGGGTGTTGACCCGCTCCGACGCCGATTATCCGGAGCGCCTGAAGCAGCGCCTCGGCAGGGCAGCGCCAGCCGTGCTCTTCGGTTGCGGAAACAAGGCGCTGCTGGAGCGGGGCGGCATCGCCGTCGTCGGCTCCCGGAACGCCGGCGAGGACGGCCTTGAATTCGCCCGCGAACTCGGCGCCGAGGCCGCCGCGCAAGACTATTCGCTCGTTTCCGGCGGCGCGCGCGGCGTCGACAGGTATGCGATGCAGGGCGCGCTCGAACGGGACGGCGCGGCGCTCGGCGTCCTGGCCGACAGCCTGCTCCGGTCGGCGATGGCCGCCGACTACCGCCAATACATCCTGTCGGGTGATCTTGCCCTCATCTCCCCGTTCAATCCCGAAGCGCGTTTCCAGGTCGGCAATGCGATGGCGCGGAACGCACATATCTATTGCCTCGCCGATGCCGCGGTCGTCGTCAGCAGCGAAGCGGGCAAGGGGGGAACCTGGAGCGGCGCGGAAGAAAACCTGAAGCATGGCTGGGTGCCGCTCTGGGCAAGGCCGGACGACGCACCCGGTTCCGGCAACCCGGAGCTTGTCCGGCGCGGCGCGGAGTGGCTGCCGGAAGAACCCTTCCCGCTTTCGCAACTGACGGAGGGAGCGCGTCCCGCCGGACCGGACCGGCTGCCGCTGGAACCCGCCGACGCTTCGTTGCGAGAAGAGCCGGAGCCTTACGCGCCCGCGCCGGAGGACGGCGGCCTCTACGCGCTCTTCCTCGCCCGCATGGCCGAACTCACGGCGCAAAAGCCGGTCGGCGTGCAGCACATCGCGGAACGCCTCGGATTGAAGAAGCCACAAGCGGAAGACTGGTTGCAGCGCGCGTTGGACGAACACCGGATCGAGAAAACGCGCCGGGGACAATACAGCATGCCGCCCTGCGCCCCCCGCAGCCCTGCGGAAGGCGAATTCTACGGGCTGTTCCTCAGCCGCGCGTTGAAGAGCGCATCGACCGTTCCGGTGCGGGCCGGCGATATCGCCGCGCAGCTCGGAGTCAGGGAAAGCCAGGCGGCGGACTGGCTGAAACGGGCGGTGGACGAGGGGCGGATGGTCCGCCGGCACAACCCCGTCAGATACCGGGCCGCCGAGGCATCGTTGTTCGAAGACGGCGCCTGAGTCGTATGCCGCCCTACCGCAGCAGGCCGTACATGCCGACGCAGAACAGGAGGCCCAAGGCGACGCGGCGGTAGAGCGCCTCGCTCGACCGGCGGAAGAGACGGGAGCCGATCCAGGCCCCCGCCATGAACACCGGCAGCAGGATCGCCGCCGTCGCGACCGCATCGCCGTCGATCAGGCCGGTCGCCGCCATCATGGCGATCAGCGCCACCAGCGTGACGGCGAAATAGCCGGTGAAATCTGCCCGGTTGGTGGCCGCCGCATCCCGGCTGGACAGCAGGTAGGCCATGACCGGCGGGTTGCCGAGGCTCGTGGACGCCATCAGCACCCCCGACAGCGCCCCGACGCCGAGCGTCGCCCAGAGCTTCTTCCCGCCCTCGTAGCGCCATCCCGCCATCAGGACGACCGAGAAGGCCACCACGACCAGCGCGATCCCCCGCGCGATGAGGTCGGGGTCGAGCGTCACGAGCAGCCAGCTTCCCGCCGGCATGAGGAGGGCGGCCGCGATGCCCATCGGGGCAATCACCTTCCAGTCGATCTCCCGACGGACACCGGGGAGGAGCTGGCCGGTGACGACGATTTCCATGAGGATGATGACCGCGACGGTCTGGACCGGGCCGAACAGGATCGCGAAGACCGGCGCCATCAGCATGCCGGAACCCACGCCCGCGAAGCCCCGCATCAGCCCGGCCGCAGCCGCAACGCCCAGGGCGGCGAACAATTCGGGAGCCAGGAACTCCATCGCTCAGCGCATCTCCGGCCTATTGCCGCGAAGCCGGTCCAGTCCGGCCTGCCAGTAGCGCCCCAGCGCCGCTTCATATTGGGGATCATCGATTCCCATGCGGCAGGCATGATCCAGGAAATACGACCAGGGAGAGGTATCGGCGCTTTCACGGCCGTACCACGCAAGCGCCATCAGGTCGATGCGCTCTTCGTGTGACAGGCTGGCGACGAGCGTCACCAGGCGCCGGAATGCGGGTGTCTCCAGATAGGCGTTCCGGCGTTCCGGGGGCAGGATTGCGGGACCGCCGGGACGGCGAGGGACATGGCTGACGACATTATCTGCAGTATCGCTGAAAACCGTATAAGCGGCGGTCAGGTCCTGGACGGTAGTTTCCTGAATAACCAGACTGGTAGCGGCGCTTGCAATGCGCCTGCCCGTTTCGGGCCCGGAGATAAGCCAGACTTCCGTGTCCGCCCGGTTCCCGGCGGCGTCGCGCAGCCGGCGGTCGGCCGTGACCAGCGGCGCTTCCTCGACCTCGGCGCCGGCGAGATAGAGGCAATCGTAAACCGGATGGTCGATCTCAATGGCAATGGCTGCAGCGTGGGCGAGAAGGTCCGCGGACGGGGACAACTCCACGACATCGTCCAGGCGGGCGAGTTCCTCGAAATAAGGTCGCGTGTCTGTGATTTCCCGGCGCCGGGCCTTTTTCCAGATTACATTGGCAGCTTCGGTCAGTATGAAATCCGGGGCGTGCAGCGTGACCCGATGGGCGAGGAGTTGCCGTGCCTCGACAATTCCGTCTTCAGTAAACAACCATTTGACCGCAACGTCGGCGTCAACGACCGCCTTCAACGGTCGCGGTCCTCGCGCAGGAGGAAGGTGCTGTCTGTCTGGGGGCGGTCGGCGGTGAGGCCGGCGAGGCGCGCGGTGCGCTCACGGAAGTCTTCGAGGCGGGCATGACGCAACGCCTGTTGGGCGAGAAGGTGGCGGACTTCGCCTTCCAGCGAGCGCTGGTTCGCCTTCGCCTGGGCCTTCAGGGCGGTGACCAGCTTGTCATCGACATTCCGCACGGTGATGGTGGCCATGACTGGCGCTCCTGCCTGTGGACGGCAATTTGCCAGCATACAGCCTGCATTCCTGCGAGATGAGACCGCCGAGAACAGGCGCATCGTTCTGACGCCGATCCGCCCGGTCTCCTATACGGGCGTCTTGGTTCTCACCGTGCTTCGCACGGCCGTCACCTTTGCGGACCACGCGGGCGTTTCGCGCCGTAGCGGATGCCGAGGCGGGCGAGGCGGCGGGCGCGCTCCAGGCCGTGGCGCTTCAGGAAGCGCTGCACCGTGCCGAACCCGAACACGACGCCATCCTCGGCCAGCGCGTCGCGAAGCGCGCGGACGCTGAGGCGCGGCCGCCACTCCAGAAGACGGACGATCCGCTCCCGCTCCGCCTCGATCCGCCAGGACTGGAGGTCGCCGCCCCTTGCGTCGGGCCGCACATGGCCGCGTTCACGGTAGCGCTCCACCCAGCGGGCGATGCTTTTGGGATGGACCCCGAACCGCCGGCCCGCAGCCACCCTGGTCATCCCCTCGTCCAACACCGCCGCAACCGCCCGGCGGCGCAGGTCCTCGCCGAACGCTCGTCCCCGGCTCCGTCCCGCCAGCAAATCCGTCATGGTTCCTCCCCCGGCCGCGCCTCCCGGCGGCCCATTTCGAACGGGTCGGGCGCGTGGACCCCACCCCGGACCCGGCCCGGAATCGGGACAACCCGGTCGGTTCTCCCGCGGCCCGCGCGCGCACCTTCCCTGTCCGGCCCTGTGTCCGGTTTCGCCCTTCGAAACCCCGAGAAGCGCCACAAGGCGGCCCATGCCGCACGCGCTCAGCACCGTCAGATCATCTGCCCGCTTGTTCCTGATTTATACTCTTATAAGGGGAATATAAGCTATTCAATCTCGTAATCAACCCCCTTTTCAGGAAAAAAGCATGAACGCGGCCCGCTACAGCGGCAGCGATATCCGCACGCACAGCCCGCCGCCGGGGCGGTCTTCCAGCGCGATTTCGCCGTCGTGGCGCTGGACGATGGCGCGGACCACGGCGAGGCCGAGGCCGCTGCCGCCCGTGTCGCGGCTCCGCGACGCCTCCACGCGGAAGAAGGGATCGAACACCCGTTCCCGAAGCGACGCAGGGATGCCGGGCCCGCGGTCCTCGATCCGCACTTCGGCCCGCCCGTCCGCCTGACGCAGCGAGACGGTCGCCTCTTCGCCGTAGCGGAGCGCGTTGTCCAGCAGGTTCTCGAAGACGCGGCGCAGCGCGACCGGACGGGCCCTGAGTGTGAGGCGGTCCAGGCCGTCATAGGAGGCCGTGTGGCCCGCATCGGCGAGATCGGCCGCAAGACTCTGCAGCATGGCCGCCAGATCGACGGGCACCGGGCGTTCGTCCGCTGCATCGTCGCGCGCGAAGGCAAGCGTTGCCTCCAGCATGGCCTGCATCTCGTCAAGATCGGCGGCGGCTTTCTCCTTCTGCTCGGCATCCTCGATGAATTCGGCGCGCAGGCGCAGGCGCGTCAGCATGGTCTTCAGGTCGTGCGAGACCGCCGCCAGCATCAGGGTGCGGTCGTCCACGAGCCGGCGGATGCGCGCCGCCATGCGGTTGAAGGCGCGGGTGGCGTTGCGCAGCTCGCGCGGGCCCCGCTCCGGCAGGGGCGGCGGGTTCGCATCCAGCCCCAGCCGGTCGGCCGCCTCCGCAAAGCGTCGCAGCGGGCGGGTGGTCCGGTGCGCGCCCCAGACCAGCCCCAGCACCACAAGGAGCGCGACCGCGCCCAGCCAGATCAACGGTCCGGCGCGCGGCCAGTAGCCCGGACGGACGGAGAATTCCGCCCACACACCTTCCTTCAGCCCGACTGCAATCAGGATGCGGTGACCGTGGCGCTCGCCGGAGGACCTGCCTCCGACGCGCATGAGCACGGGTCGCGGCCGAAGCCGCTCCAGATGGCGGCCCGCATCCTCATCCACGTTCTCCGGCGGGCGCCACTCGGTTCCCTGGGGCCGTTCGAGAAGCAGCTTGATCCGCAACCGCCGGTCCGACAGCGCCGTGAGCAACTGCCGCCGTTCGCCCGGCGTCGCTTCTTCCAGCAGTTCGACGATGGCGAGCATGCGTACGGACAGCACCCTGCCGAAGTGCTCGACCGCGTGGTCGCGCCGCTCGTCCAGGTAAAACAATCCCACGACGACGCCGAAGACCGCCAGCCCGGCAAGCAGCAGGAGGCCCAGCCTGGCGGCGATCCCCTCCGGCCAGAGGCGCAGCAGCCAGCGGGTCATCGGCGTTCCTGCACCCTGCCCGCAAACACGTAGCCGCCGCCGCGCACGGTCTTGATGAGCTCCGGCTGCTTCGGGTCGTCCTCGATCTTGCGGCGCAGGCGGCTCACCTGCACATCGACGCTGCGGTCGAACGGCCCGGCTTCCCGGCCGCGCGTGAGGTCCAGGAGCTGGTCGCGGTTCAGCACCCGGCCCGGATGCTCCACCAGCGCCAGCAGCAGGTCGAACTCACCGCCCGTCAGGTCCACCAGCGCGCCGTCCGGCGCATGCAGGCTGCGCCGCCCGGCGTCCAGCGCCCAGCCCTGGAACTCGAAGCTCCGGGACGGGTCGGCCTCCGGACGACCCCGCATGTCCGGCGCGCGGCGCAGCACGGCGCGGATGCGGGCCAGCAGCTCGCGCGGGTTGAACGGCTTGGCGAGATAGTCGTCGGCGCCCATCTCCAGCCCGACGATCCGGTCCGTGTCCTCGCCGATGGCGGTGAGCATGACGATCGGCAGGTCGGACTCCGCACGGACCTTCCGGCAGAGGCTGAGGCCGTCTTCCCCCGGCAGCATCAGGTCGAGCACCACCAGGTCGAAGCGCCCCGCCGACAGGGTCCGGAACATCGCCCTGCCGTCGGCGGCGGTCTCCACGCGGAAGCCGTGCTTGCGCAGGAACCGCGCGAGCAGGTCGCGGATTTCACGGTCGTCGTCCACGACGAGGATATGCGGCCCGTCCTTCATCGCTCCGAGTTTAGGGCCGTGCAGCGCTCCCCCGGAGGTTTTGTTGTAACGAAGCGTAACGGGGCGCGCTCAGGCAACGGACTGTTGCCAAATGGCGGCGGCCGGGACATGGCCGCGTTACACGAAGACCCCATACAAGTCCCGAACCGGCCGTGCTGGCCGGCGGAACCGAAGGAGGCATATCCCATGAAACTCAAGGTCATCATCATCGCCGGCGGCCTCGGTCTGGCAAGCCTGGGCGCGGTCGGCGCCTATGCCCTCTCCAGCGACGTGCGCCAGAGCGTGAAGGCCGGCGAGGCCGCGATCACGCTGGTCGGCCACCGCCACGGCTGGGGGCATCGCGGCCATCGGGGCGGCATAGCGCACAAGCTGTGCAGCGACGCCCGCACCGACCATATCGAGGCCGCGATCACCTTCGCCGAGACCTTCATGGCGTTCACGCCCGAGCAGCGCGCTGCCTGGGACAAGCTGACCGGCGCGGTGCGGGCCGGCGGCGAGAGGATCGGCGAAACCTGCGCGGAGACCGAAGCGCTCCGGGCCGAGAAGACGATGCCGGCGAAGCTCGCCCTGGCGGAAGCCGCCACGAAGACGGCGGCTGCGGTGCTCGGCGATGTCAGGCCGGCCTTCAATGCCTGGTACGGCACTCTGAGCGACGAGCAGCGCAAAGCCCTGGACGACCTCCTGAGCCGCCGGCACGGCGGCCGCAAGGGCTAGCCGGCTACAGGCTGAGCGGCTCCGGCTCGCCCTCCGGGAGTTCGACGCCGGAGACGTTCAGCGCCATCGACACCAGGCAGTAATAGCCCATGACGCCGATGGTCTCGACGACGCCCTTTTCCCCGACTTCCGCAACGGCGCGCTCATAGCTGGCGTCGCTCACGCGCTTCGTCGCATAGAGCTCGGTGGCGAGGTCGTAGACCGCGGCCTCGTCCGCCGCCATGCCTTCCGGCCGCCGGCGGGCCTTGATCGCCTCGATGATCTCCTCGTCCAGACCGGCTTCGCGGGCGAGCCGCGCATGAGCATACCACTCGTATTGCGCCGTCCACTCCCGCGCCGTCACCAGGATTGCGAGCTCGGAAAGGCGCGGGCCCAGGTCGGTGCCGAACCGGCAGAACGCCCCCAGCAATTGGGCGCGCTCGCAAAGCTCCGGGCTGCGCAGCAGGGCGGCAAAAGGCCCGCGCGCGCCGCCGCGCGGACCGGCGGCGATGGCGTCGAGGACTTCCTGCTGGCGTTCGGTCAGGGTTTCGGGCATGGGCAGGCGCGCCATGGCGGTCTTCTCCTTTTCGGGATTCGGGCAGTGCGGCGCCGGGGCTAGCCGGCGGCGCCGATTCGCGGCGGACGATCCCCGCTGCGGTCCTCGTCGCCGCGCCCGCCCGGTTCGCGCTCCAGTTCGGCCACCCGCGCCTCCAGCCGCTTCACCGTCTCGGCGAGCGTGCGGATCGAACGGCTGTCGGGGTTGGTTACGCCCTCCGGTGTGCCGTAGGCGACGAAGCTCTCCGGCTGCTTGCGGCTGCGCGGCTGCGCCATCTTCGCGGGAATGCCGGTCATGGTTGCACCGGCGGGCACGGCCTTGAGAACCACAGCATTGGCGCCGATCCGCGCGCCCTCGCCCACCGTGAAGGGCCCAAGGATCTGAGCGCCCGATCCAACGATGACGCCGTCGGCGAGTGTCGGGTGGCGCTTGCCCTTCGCTGTCGAGGTGGTGCCAAGCGTGACGCCCTGGTAGAGCGTGACATCGTCGCCGATCTCGGCCGTCTCGCCGACGACGACGCCCATGCCGTGGTCGATAAAGAGCCGCTTGCCGATGGTCGCGCCCGGATGGATTTCGATGCCGCTGAACCCGCGTCCCAGATGGCTGATGAACCGGCCGACGAGATAGAACCGCTTGCGCCAGAACCAGTTGGCGATGCGATAGAAGACGAGCGCGTGGAATCCCGGATAGGCCAGCACCACTTCCAGGCGCGAGCGCAGCGCCGGGTCGCGGTCCATATAGCTGTCGATTTCCTTCAACAGGCCCATCCGCGCGCGCCCTTCCTCGCCGCCGTTATTCCGCTTATATGACTTGCGTTTGGCGCGCGGCAAGGGTTGGCCAGTAATGAACATTCGCGACGGCTTCATCGATACCATCGGGAACACGCCGCTGGTGCGCCTCCGGAAAGCCTCCGAACTGACGGGCTGCGATGTGCTCGTCAAGCTGGAGTTCCTGAATCCCGGCGGGTCGGTGAAGGACCGCGCGGCGCTCGGCATCATCCGCGATGCCGAGGCCAAAGGGCAGTTGGAGCCGGGCGGCGTCATCGTAGAAGGCACCGCCGGCAATACCGGCATCGGGCTCGCCCTGGTCGGCAATGCGCGCGGCTACCGAACCGTCATCGTGATCCCGGAAACGCAGTCGGAAGAGAAGAAGCAGATGCTGCGGCTCTGCGGGGCGGACCTGCGCGAGGTGCCCGCCGTGCCCTACCGGGACCCGAACAACTATGTGCGCGTCTCCGGGCGGCTGGCCGAGGAGCTGGCCGCAACGCACGAACAGGGCGCCATCTGGGCCAACCAGTTCGACAATGTGGCCAACCGGCAGATCCATATCGAGACCACGGCACCCGAAATCTGGTCCCAGACCGACGGCAGGGTGGACGCCTTCGTCTCCGCCGTCGGCACCGGCGGCACGCTCGCCGGCACCGCCATGGGCCTCAGGGAGCGCAACCCGGATATCAAGATCGCGCTTGCCGACCCCGAGGGCGCCGCGCTCTACGAATGGTATGCGAACGGCGAGCTCAAGTCCGAGGGCAGCTCGATCAGCGAGGGCATCGGCCAGGGGCGGGTGACGGCCAATCTGGAGGGCCTCGAGGTCGATTTCCCCTACCTGATCCCGGACGCCGAGGCGCTGCCCATCGTCTTCGACCTGCTGAAGGAAGAAGGGTTCTGCGTCGGCCTTTCCAGCGGCATCAACGTCGCCGGCGCCATCCGCGCGGCAAAGGAGCTCGGTCCCGGCCACACCGTCGTCACCCTGCTCTGCGATCTCGGGCAGCGCTATTCCGCCAAGATCTGGAACCCGGCCTTCCTGAAAGAGGCCGGCCTGCCCGCTCCCGGCTGGCTCTGAGTCGCGGCGCCGATGGCTCAACCGCTTCAGCCGCCGCTGGCCGCGCAAGCCGGCATGCCGGCTCCGGAGCGGGCGGAGTTCCGCATCTCGTCGGACTTCGAGCCGGCGGGCGACCAGCCGGAAGCGATTGAAGAGCTCCTCTCCGGCCTCCGCGGCGGCGAGCGCGAACAGGTGCTGCTCGGCGTCACCGGGTCCGGCAAGACCTTCACGGCTGCCCATGTCATCCGGGAAATGGGGCGCCCGACGCTCATCATGGCGCCCAACAAGACGCTGGCGGCCCAGCTCTACGCCGAGATGAAGAGCCTGTTCCCTGACAACGCCGTCGAATATTTCGTCTCTTATTACGACTACTACCAGCCCGAAGCCTATGTCCCGCGCACCGACACCTATGTCGAGAAGGAAGCCTCGATCAACGAGGAGATCGACCGGATGCGCCACTCGGCGACGCGCGCCCTGCTGGAACGCCGCGATGTCGTCATCGTCGCCAGCGTGTCCTGCATCTACGGCATCGGCGCGGTCGAGACCTATGCCGAAATGACTGCCGTGGCGACAGCGGGAAAGCGCCTCGACCGGGACCATTTCCTCAAGCGCCTCGTCGAGCTGCAATACCGGCGCAACGACAACAATTTCCACCGCGGCGCGTTCCGGGTCCGGGGCGACAGCATCGAGATTTTCCCGGCGCATCTGGAGGACCGCGCCTGGCGGCTGACGCTCTGGGACGACGAGGTGGAGGCGATCCACGAATTCGACCCGCTGACGGGCGAACGCGCGGCATCCCTCGGCGCCATCCGCGTCTTCCCCAACAGCCATTATGTGACGCCGAAACCGACCCTGATGCAGGCGGCCCAGAGCATCCGGACCGAGCTGGACGAGCGCCTGGCGGAACTGACGGCCCAGGGCAAGCTGCTGGAGGCGCAGCGGCTCGAGCAACGCACGGTGTTCGACCTGGAGATGATCGTCTCCACCGGCTCCTGCGCGGGCATCGAGAACTACTCCCGCTACCTCACCGGGCGCGCGCCCGGCCAGCCGCCACCGACGCTGTTCGAATATCTGCCGCCCGACGCGCTGCTGATCGTGGACGAGAGCCATGTCTCGGTGCCGCAGGTGGGCGGCATGTTCCGCGGAGATTATGCGCGCAAATCGACGCTTGCCGAGTTCGGCTTCCGCCTGCCGTCCTGCATCGACAACCGGCCGCTCAAATTCGAGGAATGGGACGAGATGCGCCCGCAGACGGTGTTCGTGTCGGCGACGCCCGGCCCCTGGGAGCTGGAGCGCGTCGAGGGCGTCGTCGTCGAGCAGGTCGTCCGCCCTACCGGCCTCATCGACCCGATCTGCCTCGTCCGACCCACGGAGCACCAGGTGGACGACCTGATGGCCGAATGCCGGGACGCCGCGCAGAAGGGACAGCGGGTGCTCGTCACCACGCTCACCAAGCGCATGGCCGAGGACCTGACGGAATACATGCACGAGGCCGGCATCCGGGTGCGCTACCTGCACTCCGATGTCGAGACGCTGGAGCGCATAGAGATCATCCGCGACCTCAGGCTCGGCGCCTTCGACGTGCTGATCGGCATCAACCTGCTGCGCGAGGGGCTGGACATACCGGAATGCGCGCTGGTCGCCATTCTGGACGCGGACAAGGAAGGCTATCTGCGCTCCTACACCTCGCTCATCCAGACCATCGGCCGCGCGGCCCGCAATGTGGACGGGCGCGTCATCCTCTATGCGGACCGGGAGACGCGGTCGCTGGGCTGGGCGCTGGAGGAAACGAATCGCCGGCGGGAGAAGCAGCACGCCTACAACGAGGCCAGGGGCATCACGCCCGAAAGCGTGCGCAAGGGCATCGCCGACATCCTGAAGAGCGTCTATGCGCGCGACAGCGTGACCGTCGAGGCGGGCTTCGCCGAGGAGCCGGCGGTCTTCGGCCATAATCTTGAAACGACCATCGCCGACCTCGAAAAGCAGATGCGCGCCGCTGCGGCGGATCTGGAATTCGAGGAGGCGGCGCGGCTCCGCGACGAGATCAAGCGGCTCAAGTCCATGGACCTCGGCCTTGAAGCCGCCATGGCGAAGCCGATCAACCGCATAGCCCGGGGCGCCGTTGCCGGCCGCAAGAAGCGGGGCCGGGCGCGGCGGCGGTAAAGGGCCGCCGGTGGACGAGCTTCAACTCCGTCCCGCCGCCGCCGCGGATGCCCCGGCAATCGCCCGATGCGTCGAAGCAGCCTACTCCCGCTACATCGAGCGCATTGGCGGGCCGCCGGGACCGATGCTGGACGATTACCGGCAGGTCGTCCGCGACCACCGGGTCTTCGTGGTCGAAGGCAGGGGCGAAATCGCCGGCGCGGTCGTCCTGATCGAAAAGGGAGGAACGATCCTGCTCGACAATGTCGCCGTCCTGCCGTCGCGCCAGGGCGAGGGGATCGGCCGCCGCCTGATGCTGCATGCGGAGGGCGAGGCGCGCCGGCTGGGATACGAGAGCATCGACCTCTATACCCACGAACTGATGACGGAGAATTTCGCCCTGTATGCGCGCAACGGCTACGAGGAATTCGACCGCCGCACGGAGCGGGGGTTCCCACGCATCTACATGAGAAAGCGCCTGTAACTACCTATAGTTGTTGAGAGGATCGGACAGAGACAGCCCCTCAGGAAAACGCCTGCAGGCCTGTCTGGGCGCGGCCGAGGATCAGGGCGTGGACGTCGTGCGTGCCCTCGTAGGTGTTGACCGCCTCGAGGTTCATCGAGTGGCGCACGACATGGAACTCGTCGCTCACGCCGTTGCCGCCGTGCATGTCGCGGGCGACGCGGGCGATGTCGAGCGCCTTGCCGCAATTGTTGCGCTTGACCAGCGAGATCATCTCCGGCGCCGCCCTGCCCTCGTCCATCAGCCGTCCGACGCGCAGCGCGCCCTGGAGCCCGAGCGCGATCTCGGTCTGCATGTCGGCGAGCTTCTTCTGGATGAGCTGCGTCTGGGCCAGCGGGCGGCCGAAAGCGTGGCGGTCGAGCGTGTATTGCCGCGCCGCGTGCCAGCAGAACTCGGCCGACCCCATGGACCCCCAGGCGATGCCGTAGCGCGCCTTGTTGAGGCAACCGAACGGGCCGCCGAGGCCGCGCGCATTCGGAAAACGGTTCTCTTCCGGCACGAACACATCGTCCATCGCGATCTCGCCCGTGGGCCAGGCGCGCAGCGAGAACTTGCCTTCGATCTTTGCGGTCGCGAGGCCCTCCATGCCGCGCTCCAGCACGAAGCCGCGGATGACATCCTCGTCGTCCTTCGCCCAGATGACGAAGACATCGGCGATATTGGCCTGCGTGATCCACATTTTCGCGCCGGTGAGGCGGTAGCCGCCGGGGACCTTGCGAGCGCGCGTCGTCAGCCCGCCGGCGTCGGAGCCGTGGTCCGGCTCGGTCAGCCCGAACGCGCCGATCCACTCCCCGGACGCCAGCTTCGGGAGATATTTCTCCTTTTGCGCTTCCGAGCCGTAGCTGTGGATCGGGAACATGACCAGCGAAGACTGCACGCTCATCGCCGAGCGGTAGGAACTGTCGCAGCGCTCGACCTCGCGCGCGATCAGCCCGTACATGACGGAAGTGCCGCCGGGGCAGCCGTAACCGTCGAGGCCGACGCCGAGGAACCCGGCCTCTCCGTAAGCCTTCATCAGGGCGGGGTCGAAGGTCTCGTGGCGGTTGGCGTCGCGCACGCCGGGCGCCAGGGTGTCGGCGACGAAGCGCCGCGCCGTCTCGCTCACCAGCCGCTCGTCCTCGTCCAGCTGGTCTCCGAGCAGGAACGGGTCCTCCCACACGAAGGAGGCGCGTTTCTGTTTCATGGAATCGGGCATCGTATGCTCTTCCGGTAACGGGTTGGGTGGTCAGGCCAATCGCTTTCGAAGGCTGCGCCGGCCCCTATTCGTCACCCCGGCCGGAGCGAAGCGGAGAGCCGGGGTCCATCTCCCACCCTCTCCGCCGGACCGGGACGGCTGGGGATGGGCCCCGGATCGGGGTCCGGGGCGACGGATAGGGTAGGCGAAACCGTTTCGTTTTCAAACGCGACCCCCTGCAGCGAAGGTCAGCGGGAGGCTATGGCGACGCCGCGCCGCCGGCATAGCCGACCTGTTTCAGTGCAGCCTCGATCTCCGCCATGATCTCCGGGTCGTCGATGGTCGCGGGCATTCTCCAAGTCTCCCGGTCGGCGACCTTCTGCATCGTGCCGCGCAGGATCTTGCCGGAGCGCGTCTTCGGCAGCCGCTCGACCACGACCGCCGTCTTGAACGCCGCGACGGGGCCGATCCGCCGGCGCACGAGGGCGACGACCTCCGACTCGATCTCGCTGAACGGCCGGTTCACGCCTGCCTTGAGCACTAGGAAGCCCACGGGAATCTGGCCCTTCAACTGGTCCGCGACGCCGATCACGGCGCATTCCGCCACATCGTTGTGCGCGGCCAGCACCTCCTCCATGGCGCCGGTCGAGAGCCGGTGGCCGGCGACGTTAATGATGTCGTCGGTCCGGGCCATGATGTAGGCGTAGCCCTCCTCGTCGATATAGCCGGCATCGGCCGTCTTGTAGTAGCCCGGGAACTCGGTGAAGTAGGTGTCCAGATAGCGCTCATGCGCATTCCAGAGCGTCGGGAACGAGCCCGGAGGCATGGGCGTTCTCACCACCAGCGCCCCGATGGTCCCGGCCGGCACTTCCTCGTTGCTGTCGTCCACTACCCGAAGGTCCCACCCCGGCACGGGGCGCGTGGGCGAGCCGTGCTTCACGGGCAGGAACTCGATGCCGACACAATTGGCGCACATGGGCCAGCCCGTCTCGGTCTGCCACCAGTGGTCGATCACCGGACGGTCCAGAACGTCCTCCGCCCATTTCAGCGTGTCCGGGTCGCTGCGCTCGCCCGCGAGGAACAGGGTTCGGAAATGCGAGAGGTCGCGTCCTTCAAGCAATTTCGCTTCGGGATCGTCCCGGCGGATGGCCCGGAAGGCCGTGGGCGCGGTGAACAGCGCGGCGACCTTGTGCTGCTCGATGATACGCCAATAGACGCCTGCGTCCGGCGTGCCGACCGGCTTGCCCTCGAACAGGATGGCCGTGTTGCCGGCAAGCAGCGGCGCATAGACGATGTAGGAATGGCCGACGACCCAGCCGACATCGGAGGCGGCCCAGAACACCTCGCCCGGCTCCACGCCGTAGACGTTCTTCATCGTCCAGTTCAGCACCACCATGTGGCCGCCATTGTCGCGCACCACGCCCTTGGGCTGGCCGGTCGTGCCGGAAGTGTAGAGGATGTAGAGCGGGTCCAGCGCGCTGACCGGGACGCAATCCGCCGGCTCGGCGTCGGCGACGGCCTCTTCCCAGTCGACATCGCGCCCCTCGACCATCGACGCCTCGCATTCGGGCCGCTGGAAGACGACGCAGAATTCGGGCTTGTGCTCCGCCAGCTCGATGGCGCCGTCGAGCAGCGGCTTGTATTCCACGACCCGTCCCGGCTCGATGCCGCAGGAGGCCGCAACCACCGCCTTGCAGGCGCTGTCGTCGATGCGGACCGCGAGCTCGTTGGAGGCGAACCCGCCAAAGACCACGGAATGCACTGCGCCGAGCCGGGCGCAGGCGAGCATGGCGACTGCCGTCTCCGGGATCATGGGCATGTAGATGACGACCCGGTCGCCCTTGCCGATGCCGCGGCTCTTGAGCGCGCCGGCGAAGACCGCCACGGCGTCCCGTAATTCGCGGTAGGTGAAGGAGCGGACCGTGTCGGTCACCGGGCTGTCGTAGATCATCGCGGCCTGTTCGCCCCGCCCGGCCTCGACATGCCGGTCGAGGGCGTTGAAGCAGGTGTTGGTCACGCCGTCCACGAACCAGCGCCCGGCGGGCGTGGACTCCGTTTCCAGGACTTGCGTCGGCGCCTTGTACCAGTGCAGGTCGGCGGCGGCTTCCGCCCAGAACGCTTCCCGCTCGTCTAGCGAGCGGCGGAACGCGGTCTCATATGCTCCGGCCATGACGGTCCCTCCACTTCCGCTGGGGCCGGATGGATAGCACCTCGGCGGCGAGGGAGGAAGCCGGGGCGCACCTGCCGGGATGAGGAAAACCCCACCCCGTCCCTCGCCGCAAACGGAATGACGGGCAAGAGCAGGGCAGTTCGGGAAATCTGTTTGTTCAAGAAAAAAGATATTAGTCCTAAATTGAGCTTGAAGTTTTCTACACCAGTTGCTATATGGGGCGGGGAAGGGAAGCGGCATCGGCGGGGCCGCACCCCTTCTCCGCGTCGGCGCCGGCGCAAAAAAGCCCCTGATTCGGCCAACGGGCGAAGTGCGCCCTGCGTCTGGCTCGCGCGCGCGGGCACAGGCGCAATCAGGCGCGCAAACCGCGCCGGCGCGAAACGCGCGGGGGCGGGCGCGCGGGCGCCGGCGCGCGTTACGCGCGAAAAAGGGTCCCGCCACGTTCGGCGCGGCGGCGCGGAGAAGGGAACGAAGACAGATCGAAAGGAGAGACCTATGCCGGAGATACAAGGCAGGGAAAACCGGACGGCATACCCGGAGCCCCCGCCCGAAACGACGCCTCCATGCCGGAAAGGACCAGTGCCTATGCATCATGCGAATGCAGATCATGACATCGCATGACGGAACATGACATTTCATGACACGTGCAGCGCTGGCGAGGCGGGCACCGGGAATTGAATTCCGGACGGCAACCGCCTAGAGCGTATCCCTGCCGATGCGAAACGAAGAAGGAGCCGGCCCGATGGAACTCTGCGCTTTGGGCGAACAGCCGCCGCTCGGCGAGGTGCCCGAGACGATGCACGCCTTCCTTGTGCGCCAGGACCGGTTCGGGGAGCCGAAAGACGCCTGGCAGCATGAGGTCATCCCGGTTCCGGATCTCAAGCCGGACGAGGTGCTCGTCTATGTCATGGCGACGGGCATCAACTACAACAATGTCTGGGCGGCGCTGGGATATCCGATCGACGTGATCCAGGAGCGGATGCGCAAGGGCGAGCCGGAGGACTTCCATGCCGGCGGCAGCGACTGCTCCGGCATCGTCCAGGCGGTCGGCTCGGAGGTCATGAATGTCAGGCCCGGCGACGAGGTGGTGATCCACTCCGGCTGGTGGGAGCCGGACGACCCGTGGGTGCTGTCGGGCAAGGACCCCATGCTGGCGACCTCGACCCGGATCTGGGGCTACCAGACCAATTACGGCTCCTATTGCCAGTTCGCGAAGGCGCAGGCGCACCAGTGCCAGCCGCGCCCGAAACACCTGAGTTGGGAGCAGTCGGGCTGCTACCTGCTCTGCGCCTCGACCGCCTACCGGATGCTGATGGGCTGGCCGCCGCACACGGTCGAGCCGGGCGATGCAGTGCTTGTCTGGGGTGCGTCCGGCGGCCTCGGCGCGATGGCGCTGCAGATCACCGCTGCGCTCGGCGGCCGGCCGGTCGCCGTCATCTCCGACGACGCCAAGCGCGACTGGTGCATGGAGATGGGCGCAGTAGGCGTCATCAACCGCACCGCCTTCGACCATTGGGGGCCGATGCCGGACACGACCGACGGCGCCGCCTACGGCGCCTGGGCGAAGGGCGCCCGCGCCTTCGGCGGCGCGATCTGGGAGGCGCTCGGCGAGCGCGCGAGCCCGAAGATCGTGTTCGAGCATCCGGGCGAGGCCACCCTGCCGACTTCGGAGTTCGTCTGCGACACCGGCGGCATGATCGTCATCTGCGCCGGCACCACCGGCTACAATGTGACCCTCGACCTGCGCTACCACTGGATGCGGCAGAAGCGGTTCCAGGGCAGCCACCTCTCCAATGACGAGCAGGCCGCGGCGGTCAACCAATTGGTCATCGACGGCAAGATCGACCCCTGCCTCTCGGAGGTGTTCGATTTCGACGACCTCGGCCACGCCCACCAGCTGATGCACGAAAACCGCCACGCCGCCGGGCAGATGGCGGTGCTGGTCAACGCCACCGAACGCGGCCAGGGCGCTTCATGATCATCGAGGCGCTGGTCGTTTTCGGCGCGCTGGCGCTGGTCGCCGGCCTCAAGCTCTGGCTGACCTGGCGGCGCATCAAGGCGGCGAGGCCGATGAAGGACCTCCCGCCCGACGACAGCGAGGCGCCGTTTCAGCGCCGATAGACGAAGAATGTCGCTGCGTGCTGGATGGCCGCCTGCGGCAGGGCCGTGACAGGTCCCGCCGTGTCGGTCAGGGTCCAGAGGCCGGCCCCGGTCAGGGCGTCGATCTTCGCCTGGAAACCGCCCTCCGAGAGCGCGGCTTCCGTGCAGCAGAAGATGAACACGCCGCCCTTGGCCGTCACGCGAACGAGTTCGTCGAGCGATTCCGGCGGCGCATGGCCGGGAGTGAAGACGCCGGTGCAGACGACCGCCTTAAATGCGCCGTCGTCGAAATCGAGCGTCTCGCCCAGGACCCGCTGGCGCAGGTCCCGATAGACGCCCTTGCGCCCCGCAGCCCGCAGCATGCCGTCGGAAAGGTCTATGCCTGTGAGATTCGTGTATCCAAGGCACGCGAGCGCCGCCCCGATGATGCCGCTGCCGCAGCCGGCATCCAGCACCGGCGTTTCGCCCGGCGCCACATGGCGTCCGAACAGGCCTGCCGCCACGGGCGCGTAGGCGTAGCCGCCCGACGAGACATCGGCGTCGTAGCTCTCCGCCCAGTCGTCGTAAATGCGCTGGTTTTCCGCCGTGGACCCGGCGCTGTATACCCGCTCCAGCCATTGGTCGAGTTCGCTCACTGTCTTCCCCACTTCCGTTCCTCTCGACCAAGCATACACTGCCCTGCCCGTTCAAGGACGCCTCCCGCATGGCCGACGCCGATATCCTGCTCCTGGAAGACCGCGGCAGCACGCGCATCCTGACCCTCAACAGGCCGCGCCGGCTGAACGCGCTCAATGGCGCGCTGGTCGATGCGATCTGCGACGCGGTCAGGCGCGCGCATGGCGACGAAGCGGTGGCGTGCATCGTCCTGCAGGGCAATGAGCGCGCCTTTTCCGCCGGCGCCGACATGAAGGAAGCCGCGGACCATGCCGGCGAAGGCCCGCGCGCCGCCCGGGACCGGGCGGAGGCCGGGGCGGCGATCTACGAGTTGGGCCGGCTGACGGACAAGCCGTTGATCGCGGCGGTGCGCGGCTATGCGCTAGGCGGCGGCTGCAATCTCGCCATCGCCTGCGACCTCGCGGTAGCGGGCGCAAGCGCCGTGTTCGGCTATCCGGAGGTCCGGCGCGGGCTGGCCGCCACCATGGTCACGCCCGGCCTCGCGCACCGTATCGGGCCGAAGGCGGCGTTTGAACTGTTGACGCTCGCCGAGGACGTCTCCGCGAACCGGGCGCTGGAACTCGGGATGATCAACCGGATCGTCCCGGACGAAAAGGTTCTTGATGAGGCGCTCTCGATGGCGGAGGCCCTGGCGGCTTTCGACCGGGAAGCGGTGCGCGCGACCAAGCGGGTGTTCCAGCGTTCCCTCGACCTCCCGGTCGCGGACGCGCTGTCCGCCGCCCGCGAAACCATGCTCGCCATGCGCCGGGGAATGGTGCCGCCGGAGTGATTTGAACACTCGACCCCACCCTTACCAAGGGTGTGCTCTACCCCTGAGCTACGGCGGCCCGCCGGGCGCGTCTATGCCACAGGGAACGACGGGAGGGCAAGCGGAGATGGCTGCCTCCGAAGACCGGGAGACGAAGGAACGAAAGCAACGACGTCTCGCGGAGGCGCTCCGGCAGAACCTGCGCCGCCGCAAGGCGCGCCAACGCGACGAAGGCGACGAGGACGCCGAAGCGCCCGGCGACATTGCCGAACGGGACTGCTAAAGCTACAAGCGGGCCGCAAAACGCCGTGCCGGCCGGGAGAACCATCGCCGGTGCGGCGCGATCCAGGATGAGGGCTCCACTCGTGCTCGAAACCGGCGCCAGAGCCTATCGCATTCGCGGCGGCAGGCCGTTGAACGGGGCGATCCGCGCCCAGACGGCCAAGAATGCCGTGAGCAAGCAGCTGGTCGCCTCCCTCCTGACCGCCGAGCCCTGCCGGCTGCTGGACGTGCCGGACATTTCCGAGATCGACCTCGCGCTCGGCATGCTGGCGGAAATCGGCGCGACCATATCCCGCGACAACTCCGGGGCAGTGGACATCCAAACCGCCGACATCGCCTCGACCGCCGTCGGGCAGCGCTATTCAGGCGTCAACCGCCTGCCCGTGCTGCTGATCGCCCCGCTTCTGCACCGGGCGGGCATGGCGCGCGTTCCGGTCGTCGGCGGCGACCATATCGGCGAGCGCCCCATAGACTTCCACATCGCGCTGCTGGAGCAGATGGGCGCGCGTATCGACGCGGATCGGGACGGCTATACCGCCAAGGCGGACCGGCTGAAAGGCGCCGTCGTCCGCCTGCCTTACCCCAGCGTCGGAGCGACGGAAAACGCCATTCAGGCGGCCTGCCTGGCGGACGGCACCACGGTGATCCACAACGCGGCCATCGAGCCGGAGATCGTCGATACGGTCCTCTTCCTCCAGAAGATGGGCGCGCTCATCCAGATCGAAACCGACCGGAAAATTGTTGTCGAGGGCGTGGAGCGGCTTTCCGGCGCGACCCATCGACCGATGGCGGATCGCATAGAGGTCGCATCCTTCGCCATGGCGGCGGTCGCGACCGGCGGGCGCATCCGCATTTCCGGGGCCGACCAGCGGACCATAGTCACCTTCCTCAATGTGCTGCGGAAGGTTGGCGGCGGCTTCGAGATCATGGACGACGCGATAACCTTCTTCCGCGCCCGCGATGCGTTGCGCCCGATCCACATCGAGACCGATGTGCATCCGGGCTTCATGACCGACTGGCAACAGCCGATGGTAACCCTGCTGACCCAGGCAGAAGGCGTCTCGGTCCTGCACGAAACGGTCTATGAGAACCGCTTCGGCTACACCGGCACCCTGAACGACATGGGCGCCAACATCACGCTTTCCACCGCCTGCCTCGGCGGCAAGCCCTGTCGTTTCCGGGAACGCAACTTTCCCCACAGCGCCGTCGTGCAGGGTGCGACGCCGCTTGTCGGCCGGCGGATTGAGGTGCCGGACCTCAGGGCCGGCTTCGCCTATCTGCTCGCCGCGCTGATTGCGGAAGGGGAAAGCGAGGTTCTTGGAGCCCGCTTCATTGAGCGCGGCTACGCGGATGTTCCGGGACGGCTGGCGAGCGTCGGCGCGGATATCGAGGTCGTGCCTGCCTTGGGCAGCGACCTGGCGGCCCAATGAGCGGGCAGCTCAAATTGCGCGCGACATCCGTTGAGGAATTGCAGGTGATTGCGGCCTGCATCCAGGACGCGATTGCACCCCTCTCGGATATGACCTGGATGCGGGACCAGAACCGGTTCGCCATTGTCTTCAATCGCTTCCGATGGGAGTGCGCCGGCGATAAGCCGCCCTTCGAGCGCACGCACGCCATGCTGTCGTTCCAGAATGTCTGCGCTGTGCATACCAGCAATGTGGACCGCGGACGACCGGACGGGCTGCTCAGCCTGTTGACCATGGCGCCGACCGATGACGCGGCGGTGGACCTGGCATTTGCGGGCGGCGCCACAGTGCGGGTGGACAGCGAGCCGCTCGACTGCGTCCTCGAAGATCTGGGCGAGCCCTGGCCGACGGTATGGCGGCCGGAACACGGGACCAACGGGGACGCGGCATGACCGGTCCGCTGGTCCTGGCGCTGCCTAAGGGGCGCATCCTCTCGGAGGCGATGCCCCTCGTCCGGGCTGCCGGTATCGAGCCGGAGCCCGGATTCGACGACCCGGACGACCGGCGGCTGCACTTTCGGACCAACCTGCCGGGCGTGTCGATCATCCGGGTCCGTTCCTTCGACGTTGCCACATTCGTGGCATTCGGCGCCGCGGCGCTCGGCATCGCGGGCCGGGACGTGATTATGGAGTTCGGTTATGACGAACTCTATGCGCCGCTCGACCTCGATATCGGCCACTGCCGCCTGGCCGTAGCGGAACCAGCAGCCATGGTCGCCCGTGACGATCCGCGGCGCTGGAGCCAGATTCGCATTGCGACGAAATATCCCGAAGTCACGAAACGGCACTTCGCCGCGCGCGGAGTGCAGGCGCAATGCATCACGCTCAACGGCGCGATGGAGCTCGCGCCTTCTCTCGGGCTCTGCCGTCGCATTGTGGACCTCGTCGCCTCTGGCGCGACCCTGAAGGCCAACGGTCTGGTCGAGGTCGAGCATATCGCGGACATCACATCCTGCCTCATCGTCAACCGCACCCTGCTCAAGACGCGCACGGCGGAGCTTCAGGGCTGGATCGGGCGCTTCCGGGAGGTCTCCCTTGCCCAGGCGGCTTGACACGACCGATCCGGATTTCGCCGGAGATTTCGACGCGCTGATGCGGGTGGACCGGGCTGGAACGGAAGATGTCGACGCCGCGGTCGCTTCCATCCTCGCCGATGTCCGGGCGCGCGGCGATGCGGCTGTTGCGGAATATACCGAACGCTTCGACGGCGTGACCGGACCGCTGCGTATTCCGGTGGAAACGCTGGACCGGGCGCTTGCTGAAACACCGGCGCCGGCCCGGGACGCGCTTGAACTGGCGGCGTCGCGGATCGAGACGTTCCATCGGGCGCAAATGCCGGCCGATCTCGATTATCGCGATGAGCTCGGCGTGCGGCTTGGCCTGCGCTGGACGCCGATAGAAGCGGTCGGCCTGTATGTACCGGGAGGTTCTGCCGCCTATCCGAGTTCGGTGCTCATGAATGCAATTCCTGCCCGGGTGGCAGGCGTCGGGCGGCTCACGATGACGGTGCCGACGCCAGCGGGCGCATTCGACCCGCTGGTGTTCGCTGCTGCACGGCTTGCGGGCATTGAAGAAGTTTACGGAATCGGCGGCGCGCAGGCCGTAGGCGCGCTCGCGTTCGGCACAGAAAGCGTCTCGCCGGTGGACAAGATTGTCGGCCCTGGAAACATCTGGGTCGCGACCGCCAAGCGGCAGGTTTTCGGACATGTCGGCATCGACACGATTGCGGGGCCGTCGGAAGTGCTCGTCGTCTGGGACGGCTGCTGCCCGCCGTCGTGGATCGCAGCCGACCTGCTGGCGCAGGCGGAGCACGATGAGGCGGCGCAGAGCATTCTCATCGCGCTGTCGCGCGACGACGCGGACGCCGTCGAAGCGGAAATCGGCAGCCATCTCGAAACCCTGCCGCGCGCCGCGACGGCGCGCGCGAGCTGGGAGCGTCACGGAGCCAGCATCGTCGTCCGGGACCTGGAAGAAGCGCCTGCGCTGATCGACGCCATCGCGCCCGAGCATCTTCAACTGGCGGTCGCCGATCCGGAACCGCTGGCCCAGCGCGTGCGCCACGCCGGCGCCGTATTTCTCGGCGCTCTCACTCCCGAGGCCGTTGGCGATTATGTCGGCGGGCCGAACCATGTGCTGCCGACTTCGCGCGCCGCCCGGTTCGCATCCGGGCTCGGCGTCATGGACTTCATGAAACGCACAACTCTGCTGGGTTGCGGCGCGGACTCGCTGGCTGCCTTGGGCCCGGCCGCCACCGCGCTCGCCGCCGCCGAAGGGCTGGATGCTCACGGCTTGTCGGTTGCGCTTCGGCTCGATGGCTGACAAGGCCGGCGAGAGCCGATTCCAGATTGCCTCGGTCAGCCTCGACGAACGGCTTGTCCTGCGGCGCACGCCGGAGATCGAGCAGGAACGCGCCGTTGCGATCTTCGATCTGGTGGAGAGGAACCGGTTCCGTCTTCTCGAAGGCCCCGCAGGGCCCTATGCGCTGCATCTGGCCGTTATCGAGCGGAGGCTGGCATTGCGGGTAACAGCTCCGGACGGCTCGCCTCCGATCGACATAAGCGTTTCGCTCGGAGGCTTCCGGCGGGTCGTGAAGGATTATTTCACCATCTGCGACAGCTATTACGAGGCGATCAAACGCCTGTCGCCTTCCCAGATCGAAGCCATCGATATGGGCCGGCGCGCCCTTCACGACGAAGGCGCAGACAAGCTGCAACAGGCCGTGTCGGCTCATGTCGAACTCGACCACGATACGGCCCGCCGCCTGTTCACCCTGCTTTGCGTCCTGCATTTCCGGGGCCGGTCCGAATGAGCCGCGCGCCCCGCAGCCTGCTCTTTGCCTGCACCCGGAACGCGGTGCGTTCGCCCATGGCGGAGGCGCTGGCCGGACGCCGGCTGAGCCCGGGAACCTCCATCGACTCGGCCGGCGTGGAGCCCGGCCTCGTCAATCCGTTCGCGGTTGCGGTCATGGACGAGATCGGCCTCGACATTCGCAGCCACCGGGCGCGGACATTCGATGAGCTTTCGGATTGCTCTTTCGAACTCGTCGTCGCGCTGTCGGAAGACGCCTTCCGGGCGGCGAAGTCGTTCGCTGCAGGGTCAACCGCGACGGTGGAGTACTGGGATGTGCCGGATCCGACCCTGAACGAAGGATCGCGGGAACAGCGGCTCGCGGCATTCCGTTCGGTGCGCAGCGATCTGGAGGCCCGCATACGCGAACGCTTCCCCAACATGCCCCGCCTGGGCTAACACGCTCTCCATGGCTTCGCTCGTGCTTGCCTCCGCTTCGCCCCGCCGGCTCGAATTGCTCCGCCGCATCGGCATCGAACCCGATCGCATCGCTCCGATGGAAATTGACGAAACGCCGCGAACCGGGGAGTTGCCGCGGAATCTCGCCGTCCGGCTTGCCGGGGAGAAGTGCGCGGCAGCGGCGAAACGCTTTCCCGGGAACCATGTGCTTGCCGCGGACACGGTTGTGGCATGCGGGCGCCGGGTGCTCGGCAAGGCGCAGGATGTCGAGGAGGCGCGCCGTTTCCTGGCGCTGCTGTCGGGCCGCAGGCACCGCGTCTGGGGCGGCATTTCGGTCCGGGCGCCCGACGGGCGGCGGGCAAGCCGGACGGTCCTGACCCATGTGGCATTCAAGAGGCTGGAGACGCGCGAGATCGAAAGCTATCTCGCTTGCGGCGAATGGCGGGACAAGGCCGGCGCTTACGGTATCCAGGGGCGGGCCGGCGCCTTCGTCAGGACGATCACGGGCTCTTATCCCAATGTCGTCGGCCTTGCCCTTTACGAGGCGCGGTCGCTGCTCGCCGGCCTCGGCTATCCCGTGCCGTGAACCGGGCCCTGCTGACGCAAACGCCCTGGGGGCGGACGGCGGCGCTGCTGGCAGCTGGCGGCCCATCGGAAATACGGCTCGAACGGCCTGTTGACGAGATGGGCGCCCTCTGGCGCGGCCGGGTGCTCCGCGTGGAGCCGGGACTGGGCGCCTTCGTGGATCTGGGCGAAGATGTGACGGGGTTGCTGGCCTCCGGCAAGCCGCCACATGAAGGAGCCGCGGTTCTGGTGCAGGCGACCCGGCCCGCAACCGGGGGCAAGGGCCCGGCGCTCGGCGCGGCCCCGCGCCTTCCCGGCCGGTATCTGGTCTATACGCCCCTGAGGCCGGATATCTCCGCGTCGAGACGCCTGCCGGACGACGGGACGCGAACGCGGCTGCAAGGTTTGGCACGCCGCCTCCTTCAGCCCGGAGAAGGCGCGGTGGTGCGCGCGGCTGCAACCGCTGCCGGCGACGCCGCCATCGCCCGGGAGCTGGAGGTGCTGCGGTCCCGCTGGCAGCGCATCGACGCGGCCCGGGACGAGGCCCCGGCCTTCCTGTGGCGGGAGCCCGACCCGCTTGCAGCCTTTCTGCGTGACCGGCTCGCCGCCGGCGGCACCTTGATGGTGGACCGGTCGTTGCACCGGTATGCAGAACGCGCCGGGCCGCCCGATGCCCGAATCGAACTGCTGGAAGAGCCGGGCTGGCAGGCCTTCGGACTAGAGGACGCCATCGAACGGGCGTTGGAACCCGTCGTGCCGCTCGACGGCGGCGGCAGCATATCCCTGGAAGAAACGCGCGCGGGCGTCGTGATCGATGTGGACGGCGGCGGGCGGAAGGGCGCGCTGGCGCTCAATCTGGAGGCCGCCGGGGCAATCGCGCGGGAGGTCCGGTTGCGGGGTCTTGGCGGGCTCATCCTGATCGATTTCGTCGATCTCGACCGGGCAGCGGAACGGCGCCGGGTCGAACGCCGCCTGGCCGACGGCTTCGCCGGCGATCCGGCGGCGCGGCGGCAATTGCCGTTCTCGTCGCTCGGGGTGATAGAAATGACCCGCCAGCGTCTCGGCGTTCCGCTTGCCGAACAATGGGCGCTCTGCCGGAGGTAGCCATGGCCGACGACCCCGTGAAACTCCGCCCCTTCGGTTCCTGCCCGATCTGCGGCCGGCCTGCCGTGGAGGCGGTGCGCCCGTTCTGCTCGCCCGGTTGCCGCCACCGCGACCTCGGCCGCTGGCTGACCGAAGGCTATGTCATCCAGACGGGCGGCGGCCTCGGAGAAGCCCCGGCAGAGGACCTCCCGTTCGACGAGGACGGATAACGGCGCCCGGCAACGAAATGCCGCAAAATCGCGCAAAGCATGGCGCTTGCCGCCTTCTTTCATCATCTCTCCTGGTCTAGAAAGCATTTCCCATGAGCGCCCCTCCCATCGGCCACAATGCGGCGATCGCCGCGCTGCGCGACGTGTTCGGCGACCGGCTGTCCACGTCCGATGCCGTCCGCGAGCAACATGGCCGGGGCGAAGACTATTTCCCGATGGCGCCGCCCGATGCGGTCGCCTTCGCGCTGACGACGGAAGAGGTCAGCGCCGCGCACCGCATCTGCGCCGAGTTCGGCCTGCCGGTCATCCCCTTCGGAACCGGCACATCCCTCGAAGGGCATGTCAGCGCGGTGCAGGGCGGCCTCTCCATAGACCTCAGCCGCATGAACGAAGTGCTCGAGGTCAATGGCGAGGACAGCGACTGCCGCGTGCAGGCGGGCGTCACGCGCAAGCAGTTGAACGAGTATCTGCGCGATACCGGCCTGTTCTTCCCCATCGACCCCGGCGCCGATGCCTCGCTCGGCGGGATGGCGGCGACCGGGGCTTCCGGCACCAATGCCGTGCGTTACGGCACGATGAGCGAAAACATCCTCGGGCTGACGGTCGTCATGCCCGACGGCGAGATCGTCGAAACCGGCGGCCGGGCGCGCAAGTCCTCCGCCGGCTACGACCTCACGCGCCTGTTCATCGGGTCCGAAGGCACGCTCTGCACCATTACCGAAGTGCGGCTCAGGCTCTACGGCATCCCGGAGAGCATTGCATCCGCGGTCTGCCAGTTTCCGGACCTGGAAGCTGCGGTCGATACCGTGACCCTCACCATGCAGTCCGGCGTTCCGGTCGCGCGCATCGAACTGCTCGACGACACGCAGATGGACGCCTGCATCCGCTATTCGGACCTTGAGGATTTCGAGGTCAGGCCGACCTTGTTCTTCGAGTTTCACGGTTCCCCGGCCGGCACCGCGGAGCAGGCGGAGACGGTCGAAGCCATCGCCGGAGAGCTCGGCGGCAGCGCCTTCCGCTGGACGCGAAACCAGGAGGAGCGCAACAAGCTCTGGCAGGCTCGCCATGATGTCTATTACGCCTGCATGGCGCTGAGGCCCGGCTGCCGCGCCTGGTCCACGGATGTCTGCGTGCCGATCTCCCGGCTTGCCGAGTGCCTGATTGAGACCCGGCGCGACGTGGACGAAACGGGCCTGATCGCGCCCATCGTCGGCCATGTCGGCGACGGCAATTTCCACTGCGGCATTGTCCTCGACCCGGACGACCCGGAAGAAATGGCGACCGCGCAGGCCTTCAACAAGCGCCTGGTCGCCCGGGCGCTGGCCATGGGCGGCACCTGCACCGGCGAGCACGGCGTCGGCCAGGGCAAGATCGACTCCGTCGAAGCCGAGCGAGGCGAGGCCGTGGACGTGATGCGCGCCCTCAAGAGCGCGATCGACCCGGAAAACAGGATGAACCCCGGCAAGGTGATAAGGCTATGACGCAACTTGCCCATGCCGAAATGCGGGAAGACCTCGCCTGCGCGCTGCGCTGGGCCGTCAGGCTGAACCTGCATGAAGGCGTCGACAACCACTTCTCCGCGGCCGTGCCGAGCGAGGACGGCGAAATGCGGGGCGACCGCTTCCTCATCAACCCCTACGGGGTCCACTGGTCGGAAATGACCGCCTCCGCGCTCTGCCTCTGCAACGAGGAGGGCGAGGTGCTGGAGGGCGGCGAAAAGGTCGAGAACACGGCCTTCTACATCCACAGCCGCATCCATGTGAACGTGCCCTCGGCCAAGGTCGTGCTGCACACCCACCAGCCTTACTCCACGGCTATCACGCTGCTGCAGGGCGGGCGGCTGGAGATGTGCGAGCAGAACGCGCTGATGTTCGACGACCGCATCGCTTATGACGACGACTATGACGGTCTTGCGCTCGCCAACGAAGAAGGCGACCGGCTGGCCCGCGCCATGGGCAACCGGTCGATCGCCTTCCTGGCAAGCCATGGCGTGATCGTTTCGGGCGAGACCGTGGGCGACGCATTCACCGACCTCTTCTACCTGGAGCGCGCCGCCCAGTTCCAGATGATCGCAAGGGCGGCCGGCGGCAGGCTGCGGGTGATTTCGGACGAGGTGCGCCAATCCGTCCGTCAGCAATTCGCCGAGGAGCGGCCGAAGCTGGCGGAGCGCCATTTCGCGGCGCTGAAGCGCATCCTCGACCGCGAAGAACCCGAATACCGTCTGTAAGGCCGCGTCATGAGGATCGAACGGGTCGGCGACACCATCGACATGCTCGGCGAGGGGCCGCTCTGGGACGTGGTCGAGCAGGCGCTCTACTGGGTGGACAGCCGGGGATGCACGATCCACCGGCTCGACTGGGCGAGCGGCGAACGCCGGGACTGGGACGTGCCGGCGATGATCGGGTCGATGGCGCTCCGCGAGTCCGGCGGGGCGGTCATCGCGCTCCAGACGGGCGTCCACACATTCGACTTCGAGACGGGGGAAGCGACGCTGGTCGCCGACCCGGAGGCGGACGATCCCTCCACCCGCTTCAATGACGGCAAGGTGGACCGGCAGGGCCGCTTCCTGACCGGCACCATGGCGACCCGGATCGGCGAGGAGGCGCGCGGCTCGATCTACCGCCTCGACACCGACCTCTCGCTGCACCGGCTGAAGGGCGGCGTCATCGTGGCGAACGGCCCCTGCTTCAGCCCGGACGGCGAGACCTTCTATTTCGCCGACACGCGCCGGGACGCGATCTTCGCCTATGACTACGATACCGCGACCGGCGCTATCGGGCCGGAGCGCGTCGCCGTGGACACCGCGCCGCATGACAGCGGCCCGGACGGCGGCACGGTGGACAGCGAGGGCTATCTCTGGAGCGCGCTGGTCCATGCAGGCCGGATCGCGCGCTTCGCGCCCAACGGCAGCCTCGACCGGCTGATCGACATGCCCTGCACCCGCCCTGCAAGCGTCATGTTCGGCGGCCCGGACCTCGACATCGTCTTCGTGCCGTCGATCCGCGATTCCGGCAATGTGCGCGGCGACAGGGAGATCGACGGCGCCCTGTTCGCCATTCACGGCCTCGGCATTACCGGACTTCCCGAGCCGCGCTTCGCCGGTTAGCCCGCAGTCCGTCCTGGCGCCTGCCGCCGGGACGGGAACACTCGTCGGACATGTCATGCGATGTCATGTTTTGTCATGCGGGCCCGGCGGAACCCCCTGCAATGTGTCATGAGATGTCATGATCTGCATGCGCAGAGGACATGCCCTGCAGCCTGTCCGGGCATAACGCTCCATTCATGCCTCTCCCCTTCCGCCTGCGGGCTGGCGCAGCCGCATGGCCCTTGTCCGCCGCCCCGGACGGCGCGGTGGCGTTCGGCGAAGGCGCGGTCGTCCTCCGGCGGCGGCCCGGGGCGGGGGTCGGTTGCCCTCATCGTTCCTCCTTGCTCCGACGGGGAGCGGGTCCCTGTTTCCGCGCATATCCTGCGCGGGCGCCCGCGCCTGCCCGGGCGCGGGTCGGCGCCGGCGCGGTTCGCGCGCCTGATTGCGCGCGCGAGGCAGAGGGCGCACGTCTCCCGTCGGCTTCTCACGGGTTTTCAGACCCAACTTCAACAGTGACGATTAAAAGTATTCGATAGAACAGGGAGTTACACCGGCATCGCCGGGTGTACCCACTACATTTCGTTGATTTTGGGGACGGTCAGGCTTTGTGTTCGCGCCAGTTCGGCGGCAGCGCGATGCCGACGGCCTGGAAGACCTTTCCGACCTGGCCCTCGACATGGGTGCGGGTGGTGATGCGCTTGCCGTCCTTCTCGATGGTGGCCTCTTGCAGGCGGTCGAGATCGCGGATCAGGTCGTCCCATTCGACGTCCTGCTTATTCTTGAGAGTCATCTTGTGAGATTGTAGGTTTGGAAGGGTTTCTGTTATCGGGAGGTCATGGATATGGCATTCAAGGTTGCATCGCGTGTTCGTGGCTTGAGCGACGATGCGTTCCGAGCGTCGTTCGGCACGGAGGATCAGTGCCGGGCGGTGCTAGCCCGATTGCGCTGGCCGAACGGTTTCGAGTGCGGCTCCTGCGGGCATCGGGGGCACTGCATTCTTGCCGGGCGCAGGCTTTACCAGTGCAACCGCTGCAAGAAGCAGGTTTCGGTGACGTCGGGGACGATCTTCCACTCGACCAAGCTGCCCCTGACGTTGTGGTTTGCGGCGATCCACCTTGTGGTGACGGCGAAGAACGGCATTTCGTCGGTGGAACTCGGTCGCCGCCTCGGGGTCAGGCAGCCGACCGCCTGGAGCATGAAGCAGAAGATCATGGCGGTGATGGCCCGGCGCGAAGCCGACACGCGGCTCGAAGGACGGGTCGAGATGGACGACGCCTATCTCGGCGGGTCGCGCTCCGGCGGCAAGCGCGGCCGGGGCGCGCCGGGCAAGACGCCCTTCGTGGCGGCGGTCTCGACCAGCGCCGAAGGGGCTCCGCGCAAGGTCAAGCTCGTCCCGGTCAGGGGCTTCCGCAAGCGCGAGATCGCGCGCGGCGCCAAACGCTGGCTGGCCCCGGGGACGGAGGTCGTCACCGATGCCCTGCACTGCTGGAACGCCCTCGACGGCATCGCCGCAAGCCACAGCGCCATCCGTACCGGCTCAGGCCGCCGGGCAGCCCGCATGGCCCCCTTCAAATGGGTCAACACGACCCTCGGCAACATCAAGAGCGCCATCGCCGGAACCTACCGAAAGCTCGGTCCCGACCATGCCGAACGCTACCTCGCCAGCTTCGCATGGCGATACAACCGACGATACCAACTCAACTCCATGATCCCACGCTTCCTTCACAGCGCCGTCAGAACACAACCCATCCCATATCAACTACTCATTGCAGGATGATCCTTGAGAATAAGCAGGTTCGACGTTGACGTTGGCGGCGGCGCAGCGGTCGGCCAGTTCCTTCTGGAGGACGAGCGCGAGGAAGGAGCAGAAGACGTGGCCGCGGATCGCGGCGTCGCAGGAGTGGTAGATCGGGCGGGTGCGCAACTGGGCCTTCGCCCGGCGGAACAGGTCTTCCACCGTGAGCAGCTCCCGGTAGCGGAGCACGGCATTGAGCGGCGTCATGCCGGCGTTGGTGCGCAGCACGAAGATGCCGTCGAAGCCGGCCTCCTCGGCGAGCTTGCCGGCGTCGATCTCGAACGCCTTGCCCGCGCCCGTGCGGCGCAGATAACGCCGGTAGGCGCTGTTGCCGATCAGCGCTTTCTCGCCGTCCGCAAGGCGGCGCTGGAGGCCGTCCACCACGGCCTGCCGGTCGGCGCGGTCCTTCTGTGCCTCCGCCTCGTTGCGGCACACGATGTAGCGCGCGCCGCCCACCGTGACTTCCTTCACGAACAGCTGCGTCTCGCCGCGCGGACGCTTGAGGAGCAGCGGCACAAAGGGCTTCGTGTCCTTCAGCACCACCTCGCGGACCACCTTCGTGCGCCGCTCGCGCGCGCCCAGGATGTAGTCCAGCCCCCGCTCTTCCAGCGCCGCTATCGTCGCCGCCGAGATCATCCCCCGGTCCGCCACCACGCACACACGACCGATCCCGAAGCGTGACCGAAGACGGTCCACGATCGGCAGCAGCACCCTGGTGTCGGCCGTGTTGCCCGGCAGCATCTCCGTGCACACAGGCCGGCCCTCGCCGTCCAGCACCACCGCCAGAACCATCTGGCGCAAGTCCGGGCGATGGTCCTTCGAGTAGCCGTGCGCGCCCAGCGTCTCGCCGCCCGCGCCGTGGAACGACAGCGTCGTGGTGTCCATGAACACCACAGACAGGTCGGTGAACAGGTCCCGCCTGTGCTCGAACAGACGCTCCTCGATCCCGTCCTTCACGCAGCGCGGCGCAAGCGCGCCTTCCGCCGGCGCCTCCAGCTCCTCCCCGAGCCAGGCCATCGCCCGATACAGCTGATGAAGCCGCAACCCCTCGATCCCCTCGATCGCGTAGTCGGCCATCCACTTCTCGCAGGACCGGTCCGAACCCGACACGAACAGACGGTGCAGAACGCTCACAAACACCGCCCGCTCGACGGCGAACCCGAAGCCGCGACCGTCCAGAAGCTCCTTCACGACAGCGCCCACGCCCAGCCGATCCCACAGCCGACCGAACAGCAGCGGACCGCCGACCCGCACGCAGGCCAGCGCGCCCGCCTCCATGTCCTCCAGCACCACGGACCGCTCCGAATGGCGCGCCAGGGACGCGATCAGACGGTCCAGCTCCCCGCTCGCCTGCAACACGTCCTTGCGGCCGAGCGCGCGGATCGTGCGCTGGCGCACCCGCTTGCCCTCGCGCACGCTCTCCACGAGGTAGAGATAGCGGTGGCCCCGGGCGGTCGTTTCGCGCACGAACGTGCTGACACGCCGACCGACGCATTCGGAAGATTGTTCAACGAAGCACGTTCGAGGGAGACGGTATTTGCCGGGCATGTCGAGGTCAAGGGGCAAGCGCATAAAAAATGAAGGCCGCCGGTTCTGGTCCGGCGGCCTTCGGGGATGCGGTTCGGTCCCTGGTTCGATGCCACCTACCCAGCGCAGCAGCAAACAGCAGTCCGATATCCGTTCATCGTGTGTCCGGATAATCGGCTGCCGCCGCTGCAATGTCAAGCGCCGGGTCGGTAGAGCGGGGGATTTTTCCGCCGCTGCCGGTTTCACCGCAACTCTATGGAAACAGGGAACTTTCCAGGCCGCGCGCTGAACGCCCGCGTATCGATACCGGACAGCCTTTCCCCGAATTCCGGGCGAAGGGGCAGACAGCACCCGGCCCCCGGCCGCCTCCGGGCGCCCGACGGCGGTTTCGCGGGTCCGGCGGACGGCATTCGCCGGAAAGGGGCGGACTTTCCGCTTGGGCGGGCGGGCGTTGCGGACGCCGCCGGCTTGCCCGGAAATGCCGCGGGACCGGCCGGGTCCTGCGCATGTCTGCCGGCGTTCGCCCGCTCCGGGGGGCGGCGATTCGCCAGCCGGCCGGGGGCCCGGCCTCTGGCGGGCAAGCCTGCCGCGGGCCCCGGCCGCAGGTCCCGGACGGTCCGGAACCGGACAAATATTCTGCGGCGGATTGACGCATTCGTGTTCCGGGAGCGGCCCGGCAGCGGAGAGCGGCCATGACGGCCCTGTATTGCGATCCGAGCGCGCTCGCCGAAATCCTGCGGGAAAGACAGGACAGCTACGAGTTCGCGGCGCGCGGCTCGGTCGCATATTTCAGCAGGCTGCTCGATTTCGGCGCCTGGCTGACCGAGCTCAGAGGCGAGTGTGCGCACGGCGTCTGGATGAAGACGCTGAAAACCGCCGGCTGGTCGTACAGCGTCTGCAACCGGTCCATGAAGCTGCACCGCTCCGGGGTTTCGGCCGCCGAGCTTTCGCTCGAGGGCGGGAAGGCCGTTCTCAAACGGCTTGCGCGGCCGCGCAAGCTGGCGGAGGCCGGCGAGGCCGAATTTGGCGCCGGCGTCAATTTTGACCCGTCCCCGGAGGCGGCGCCCGAGGGCGCGGACGTCGATCCGGCAGACACCGGATCCGGCGGTGCTGCAGGAACCGGCGGGCCTGCCGAACCACCGGCGCGGGTGGAGCGCGAGGCCGGGGAGGCCGAATTTGGCGCCGGCGCCAAATTTGACGAGCCCGCCGAAGCACCGGCCCAGCCGGTGAAGCGGGCGTGGGACGCCGTCCGCGAGCGCCTGCGGGAGGCGGTCGGCGAGACGGCGTTCGATGCCTGGCTCGCCGGTCTTGGCATGGAGGCCCGCGGCACCGGCGTCGTGCTGCTGGCCCCGAGCGCGTTCATCCGGGACCGGGTTCGCCAGGACCATGGCGAGCGCATCGCGCGCTTCCTGGAGCAGGAACTTCCGGGCGTCGCGCTGGAATACGGCGTTGCCGAGGCGGCGCCCGCCCCGGAGCTGGCGCTGCCGGAGGGCGCCGCCGCCGATCCCGAGGCCAGGCTTTACATGGTTCCCGAGCCGGAGAAGTTCGATCCGAAGATGGCGGGAGACCGGATGGCGTCGTGCATGATGCTCCACGACATCAAGGATGTCGCCGCGCGCGCGTTCCTGTCGTTCATCGCCTACCGGGACGGCCCGAACATCGACGGCTGGGTCGTCACGGTGAGGGAGCTGCAGGCGATCTTCGGAGTGCCCGCACGGCGGATCCAGCGCTGGACCGAGAAGTGCAGGGAGGCCGGCTATTTGCAGGTGGTCCCGCGCCGGAACCGGGCCAACCGCTACCACGCCTTCCCGTCCGGCCTCGACTACCCGCGCCAGCACCGGATGACGCTGCTGCGCATCATGGACCTGAACCGCGAGGCGGCCGCGCGCGAGGCGGCCGAAAGCGCCGCCGCCCGCCCGTCGGCGGGTGACGGTCATGACACCTCCGGGGCGACACCAGCGGCGGCCAGGGGTGACAGTCATGACACCCCCATGGGTGACGGTCATGACACCCTTAACCCGAAAGAAACAGATAATGAAACCGCGCCGTCCCGCCGCCCGCCATCGCAAGCGCTGGCGGCGGGACGCCGCCGTTAGGAGGGAGCACTCCCATGCATGACCGATCGCACTCCGCCGCGTTTGCAGCGCCCCGCATCCTCGCCTTCGTGAGCCAGAAGGGCGGGGCCGGGAAGACGACGCTGGCGCTCAATGTCGCGGCCCATGCCGTCCGGGCCGGCCGCCGGGTCACCGTCCTCGACTGCGACCCCAACTGCTCGGCCGTCGTGTGGGGCGATCTCCGCACTGACCCGGCGCCTGATATCCGCTATTGCCCGTATCTCCGCCTCGACCGGGAGATCGGGCGGGCCCTGGCGAAGGGCTCCGACCTGATCCTTATCGACACCCCGATGGGGGCCGATGGCGGTCCTGTGGCCGGCGCGCGGCATGCGGACCTCGTGGTCGTGCCCTGCCGGCAGTCGCTGTTCGACCTCGCCGCGGTCCGCGCGAGCCTCGATGTCGCCGCGCTGGCCGGGACGCCGGCCGTCGCGGTGCTGAACGCGGTTCCGACACGGGCCGCGCACTGGGAGACCGAGGCCAGGGACCTGCTCTCCCGACAGGGGGTGCAGATGCTGCCTGCCGCGGTGCGCAACCGCGTCGCCTTCGTGCGGTCCACCCGGGCCGGGCTGGGCGTGGTGGAGTCCGATCCGCACGGGGCGGCGGCGGCCGAGATCGGCGCCGTGGCGGACGCGCTGCTGGCCTGGCCGGTGCGCGCGCTGAGGGCAGTCGCATGAGCCGGGCCCCGAAGAACAGCGGCGGGGCGTTCATCGAGCGCATCGAGGACTGGCGCCGCCGCAATCCCGCCGCGGTCGCCGGGGTTTCCCGCCTCGATCCGTCGACGGCGCGGCAGCGGAGCACCTGGCCCATCGCCCTGGAGCAGATCGCCGTCGGGCCGCGGCTGCGCGAGGTCGACGAAGCCGTCGTCGAACGCCTCGCGGAGTCGATGGACCGGATCGGCCTCCAGAACCCGATCCAGGTCCGCCACAATTTCGGCATCGACCCCGATACCGGCGAATACGAGCGCGGCCTGGACCGGGGAGGCTTCGCCCTCGTTGCCGGCGCCCACCGTATGGAGGCGGCCCGGCGTCTCGGATGGGGCCGGATCGAGGCCCTCGTGCTCGACGATCCGAGCCCGGACATGCTCGCCCTGGTGGAGGTCGACGAGAACCTGATCCGATCGGAACTCACGCCGCTGCACCGCGGCCGCTTCGTTGCCAGGCGCGAGGAACTTCATAGAAGACTGCACCCGGACGCCCGCCACGGCGGCGACCGCAAGAGCGCAGAATACCAGGAGAAAATCAACATCGAATGCTTCGATCTTGATTTATCGCCGCCTCTTTCGTTCGTTGAAGAGACGGCAGACCTGACCTCGTTGTCCAGGGGCACGGTCGCGCGCGCGCTGCGCATAGGAAAGCGTATCCTGCCCGAACTGCAGGACGAGCTGGAAGGCACCCCGATCGCGCGCCGGGAAGGGGACCTCTACCGGATCGCGGGCCTTTCGGAAGCCCAGCAACAACGCACCCTTGAACGGCTGCGCGAGACCGATGAGCCTCCCGAAACCCTCGCCGCGCTGCTGCAGAAGACGGACGCGCCGCCTGCGCCCCCGAAGGAGCCGACGCGCGCGCAGCAATTCGGCCGCCTGGAAAACGCCTGGTCGCAGATCGCGCCGCGCGACCGGGTCACGGCGCTCCACCGTCTCTGCCTGCTGATCGACCGACGGCAGCGCGACGAGCTCGCCGAGGCCCTGCGCGGGCTGCTGATCGCGGACAGGAGTCACGCGGCCTGCCCCGAGGCCGGGCGATGAGCGACCTGGCCGAAACCGTGCGCCGCATTGCGCGGCGCGAACGCTGGCCGGCCTCCGGAGCGGAGCAGAGGCATTACCTGGAGAGGATTGCCGTCGATCCCCGTAGCCGGTGGCTGGCCGTCAGGAAGATTCCGGAGGCGCCCCGGTTCATGGTTGTATTCCGCCTGCACGGCGCCCTCGGCCAGCCACCGGAAGCCGGCCCGGCAGAAGGCCGGCGGTGCAGGCGCCCGGCAAAGACCGCCGGCGAGCCGCGAGGGGAACCGACATGAAGAAGATGCGGACGAGACCGGGGGCGGGCCGGTCGAAAGCTGGCCACCGCACTGTCTGCGCCACCGGCGAGGACTGGGAAATGGTCCGGGATGGCGCGCGCCGCGCCGGCATGTCGGTATCGGCCTGGTGGTTCGAATGCGCGCTGAACGTGGACCTGTCGGCGAAGGGCGGCAAGGCGCGGGCGCCGGTCCTGGACGCCGGGCGGCAACACAGCCTCGCGGATGGCGTGTCGGCACTGGCGCGCGGGCTCGATGCTGCCGACGAGGAGGCGCTGGCGCAGTACCGGGACGACATCCGCGCGATGCTGGAGGAACCGCTCAGGGCGATGGTCCGCCAGGGCAAGCGCGAAAGGGCGATGGAACTGCTGCGGGAAGTATTCGGCGAGGAGCGTGCGGCGGCGATCGCTGCCGCGTTGATCCCCGAAACCCCGGCAATGGCGGATTTGCCGGCCGTGAGCCCCGCCGGGACCGCGGACGCCGGCCGCCCCGGGTTCGGAGAGGACGCATGAAGAAACCGCGCAACCGCTAGCCCGGCATGAACCGCACGGTCTCCATGACCGGGGAGGAATGGGCGCAGATCAAGACCTGGGCCGCCGAACGGGGCATGTCGGCCGCCCGGTTCCTTCGGGAATGCGCGCTGACCGTGGACCCGTTTGCGGAGACGGCTTCTGCCCGGCCGCTGGTGCTGGATGCAGGGGAACAGCGCGGCCTCTCCCTTGCCCTGGCGTCTGCCGCCCGCGACATGGGTTCCGGCGCGGAAGCGCCGTCGGATCTCGCTGACAGCATGCGCGCCCTGCTGGAGGCTAAGCTCAGGGCGATGGTCCGCGAAGGCAAGCGCGAGCGGGCGGTCGAACTCCTTCGGGAGGTGCTCGGAGAAGAGCGCGCGGCAGTGGTTGCGGCCGCGTTGATCCCCGAAACCCCGGCAATGGCGGATATGCCGGCCGCGAGCTCCGCCGGGACCGCGGGCGCCGGAGGCCCCGACCCGGAGAAGCCGGCATGACCCGGTATGCCACGCCGTCCAGGGAGCCCCCGCCGGACCTGCTCGTGCTCATCGACGCATTCGCCTTTACCGCCTACCCGGCTCTCGTCGCCATGTTTATCGTCACGGTCCTGACGGCCGCGCTCATCCGCCGGCGCCGCCAGCCTCGAACCCGGTCGTGGCCCCATGGCTGACAAGACCGAAATCGAGTGGACGGACGCCACGTGGAACCCCATCACCGGGTGCAGCGTCGTCAGCCCCGGATGCAAGCACTGCTATGCCATGCGGCTGGCCGGCGGCCGGCTGAAGAACCATCCCTCCCGCCGGGGCCTTACAGAGCGGACGACAGCCGGACCGGTATGGAACGGCAAGGTCCGGCTCAACAAGGCGTGGCTGACAGCCCCCCTCAGATGGCGTAACCCGAAACGCATTTTCGTGTGCGCTCACGGCGACCTGTTTCACGAGGCCGTCCCCGTGGAGTGGATCGACCTCGTCCACGCCGTCACGGTGCTGGCGCCGCAGCATATCTTCCAGGTGCTGACGAAACGCTCCGGGCGGATGATGCAGTATTACAAGGACCCGGACCTTCAGTACTACCTGAAACTCGCCGTGGAGAATCTGCAAGGGGAATACCCCGGCGATGCCGGCCGGCTGTCCCACATCCATGACGGTCAGATCGGCATTGACCGCGCCGGCTACATCGACAGTCCCTGGCACGCAACTCCGCGCCCGAATATCTGGCTCGGCGTCTCCGTGGAAGATCCCAGACGGGAGCAGCGCATCGTCGACTTGCTGCAAACGCCGGCCGCTCTTCGCTTCGTTTCGTTCGAGCCCCTGCTGGAGAATGTCTCTCCCGACAGAATCCCGATGGACCTCCGCGGGCTGGACTGGGTCATCGTCGGCGGCGAGAGCGGCCCCGGGGCCCGGCCCATGGACCCCGACTGGGTTCGGCGGCTTCGCGACCGCAGCCGCGAACACGAGGTCGCCTTCTTCTTCAAGCAGTGGGGCGGCCCCCGCCCGAAAAGCGCCGGCCGCCTTCTGGACGGCGTCCTTCACGACAGCATCCCGGAACGACTGGACGACGGCTCCTGGCTGATCCCGCTCCAGCATGACGATCCCGATCCCGCCTTCCGCGTCAGGCATCCCGACGACGAGGACATCCCTGCCGTCCACTGGAACAGGCGCCGGGATCCGTCCCGCTGTGCGCCGGATGGAAGGCCGCCGGGACCGAAGGACCTCGTGATGATGTTCCACTCCCTGGAAGCCGCCGGGAAGCGGGCAAAGCGCATCGCGGTGCCCGGCCATTTGCGCGGCGATACCGCGATAGACATCTACAGCTGGGGCCGCCCCCGCAAGCCGCCCTACTTCCTTGTCATGAGCCGCGGGGCGCCGGACAACCCCGCGCGGTACGAAAAGACGCTTTGCCAGGACGGGCGCTGGCGGCTGCGCGCAATGCTGCCTGACGGCCGGCAGGCTTGAGGCCCTGAATGACCCGGCGCTGGCCCCTGCTGCCGCCCCCCACTGACCCAAGGAGGCCTGTCCCACATGATCATACTGCCGGAGGACCCCCGATGCCCGAACTGCGACGCGCAGACCTGGAGCCGGATCGAGCCCCGGGCCAGGGAATACCAGGGCTGTGGATACGTCCAGCGGCTCCTGACCGACAGGGAGCACTGGCTGCGCGAGCAGGCCGAAATCGACGCCGGGATCGCAAGCGGCGCCTGACCGGAACCTCGATCGACCGGAGACAATGATGACCGACACCCGTATCCCGTTACCCGCAACGTCCGGGCCCAGGCACGCGGGCGAGGGGTAGGCGATCGATGTCCAGGATCGTTTTCGGGCGCGTCTTCACGCAGCCGGACGCATTCCATTCGGCCAGCGATCGCCGGACCGTTGCCGTCGCACATGAATGGCACAGTGCCGCGAAGGGCCGGCGTCGCGACGTTCTGGGCGAGCTCGTGAAGATCGGCCGCGGTTCCGCTGTCTGGGAGCCCTGCAAGGTGCTGCGCGCCCATCTCCCGAAAGGCGCGAAGGACATGTATCGCGCCGATCTCCGCGCCGCGAAGGCGCGCATCAGGGAGCTGCTGACGAATGGCTGACAAACGACAGGCCCTATCCGAACGCGCTCGTCAAAGCGCGGCGCCTCTCCAGGAGTCAACCACCCCGATGCCATGCCTTTTCCGACGCCTCGCCTCCGTTCTCGCGGCAGCCGCGCTGCTTGCCTTCGCCCTGCCGGCTGAAGCCGAAACCCTCACCGGCAAGGCCCGGGTCGTGGACGGCGACACGCTTGCCGTGCAGGGCCGGCGTGTGCGCCTTCACGGGATCGACGCGCCGGAGGCCCGCCAGACCTGCTCGCGCGGCGGGCGCCGATGGGCCTGCGGGCGGGCGGCGACGCGGGCGATGCGCAGGCTCGTCGGGCGGACCCCGGTCCGCTGCGAGGTCCGGGACCGCGACCGCTACGGGCGCGCGGTCGCGGCCTGCTTCGCGGCCGGGCGGGACGTGCAGCAGGACCTCGTGCGCCAGGGCCTGGCGCTGGCATACCGGCGCTGGTCGATGCGGTATGTCCCGGACGAGGACGCGGCCCGCGCCGGGCGGCTCGGCCTGTGGTCCGGCGACTTCACCGCGCCCTGGCGCTGGCGCAGGCAGGACCGGAACCGCCGGGCGGAGATACACCGGCGGCACGGGGCCACCCCTCCCCCGCAGGCGGGTTCCTCCTGCCTCATCAAGGGCAACATCTCGCGGCACGGGCGCATCTACCATGTGCCCGGGGCCGAGCATTACGACCGGACCCGCATAAACACCTCGAAGGGCGAGCGCTGGTTCTGCAGCGAGGCGGACGCCCGGGCCGCCGGATGGCGCCGGGCGCGGCGATGACGGCGAGCGGCCGGTTGTCTGCCGGGAGCGGAAGCCGTCCCGGTTGCCGCGGCGGGGCGCCCGTTGCCAGAGTGTGCGGTCATCCGATACCCGAAGGACCGGCCATGAACGGACCGCCCGGCGCCATCGCGCGCTTCGCGATCTATGCGCGCTACTCCTCGCCCCTGCAGGAGATGACCTCGATCGCGGGCCAGTTGCGCCTGTGCCGCGACCGCGTCGCCGCACTTGGCGGCGTGATCGCGGGCGAATACACCGATCCGGAACTCACCGGCGCGGCCATGCAGCTGCGCCCGGGGCTTCGCCGTCTGCTCGACGACGCCCGGGCGCGCCGGTTCGACGGCGTCTGCGTCGAGGGCCTGGACCGGCTCGCCAGGAGCACCGCCGACATGGCTTGGCTCTACCGCGAACTGCGGTTTCTGGGGATCAATCTGTACAGCCTGGAGGACGGTCGGGTCGACTCCCTCCATGCGCACATCAAGGGGGTTGTGAGCGAGATGGTCATCGACAATATCGGCGCCAAGACGCGCCGGGGGCAGATCGAAGCCCTCCACGACCTGCGAATGATCGGCTCCTGCATATACGGCTACAGGATAGCCAACTACATCTCCGAGAGCGGCAAGCCCGTCCGGGGCCAGCGCACGATCGACCCCGACGAGGCCGGGACGGTCCGGCGCATCTACCGGCTCTATCTCGACGGCATGAGCCCGCAGCAGATTGCCGTGCTGCTCAACCGGGAAGGCGTGGCCGGGCCCGGCGGCAAGCCCTGGACCGCTGGCGCCGTGCGCGGCCGGGAAGGAAGCGGCGTGCTGCGCAACGACATCTACTGCGGGCGGCTTGTCTACGGGCGCACCCGCTCCCGGCGTCACCCGGGCACCGGGCGGCGCCATTTCGTTGCCGTCCCCCGCGAGGACTGGACCGTCGTGGAAGCCCCCGAACTGCGGATCGTGGACGACACGGCCTGGCAGGCCGTCCAGGACGAGGTCGGGCGCCGCAGGAACCGCCACCACACCGTGGTGACCCGCTACCGCAAGGCGGCCTATCCGCTGACGGCGCGGGTCCGCTGCGGCGTTTGCGGCGAGCGCATGACGATCGCCGGGATGGGCTACTACCGTTGCCTCGCCCGCCGGCGCGACCCGGACAGCTGCACCAACAACCGCGGGATCCGGCTGGACATGCTGGAAGACCTTGGCGTGCGGCGGCTCTTCGCCTGGATGCTGTCGCGCGAGCGCGACTGGCGCGGCCTGTTCGCCGCCGCCGAACGCGGGACCGCGGTCCGGCGCGAGGAACTCCGGGAGAGGGCCGGGGCCGCCGGCGCCGGGATCTCCCGCCTGGTTGCCGCGATCGAGAGCGGCATCCCCTCGACGGGCATCGGCGAGCGCCTTCTGGCCCTCGAGCGCGCGCGCAACGAGGCGCTCGCCGAACTGGAGCGGCTGCCGGGACCGCCGCCGCCCGCGGGCTTCAGCGTGGAGAAGTTCATGCGCGACCGGGTCGCCGGGCTCCGGCGCGCCATCGCGGGCGGCGCGCGGGCCGGGCGGCGCGAGCAGGCCCTGCTCGCCATCCGGGACCTGGTCGCCCGGATCGAGGTCCGCCCGTCAAAGGGCCGCGGACGCGTCGAGGTGGAGACGGTTCCCGACATTGCGGCGATCCTCGAGCTGATCTCGCGCCATGCCGCAGACGAGGGCGCATGAACGCCGCAGACAAGGAAAGCCCGGCCCCTGTGCCGGCCCCGACCGGCCGGCGTCTCAACTTCGCAGGAGGAACACGCGCATGTCCAACGTCATCGACTTCGAGGGCTACTGCCGGGACTGGCACGCCTGGGAGGATCCGGACGAGGACTTCCACGAGTACGACTACGAGCCGCTGCCCGATCCGGGCCCGGCTTTCGAGCCTCGCCCGCGGACCTGTGACCTCCAGAAGCTCTCCGAGTTGACCGCCAGGCTCGGGCGGGAGTCCGGCTTCAACCTCGCCATCGACGAGACCGCGCTCGAGGCGGCGTTCCATTTCGCGAAGGAGCAGGCCGGGCGCATGGAAATCCCGCTGTTGGCCGCGCTCGAGATCGCGGCCTGGGCGGTGCTCAACTACGAGCGCGGGCGCCGCGATCCGGAACTCTGCAGGATCCGTCCGTTCTGAGCGCCGCGCGCAAGGCCGTCCCGGCGACAGCGCCGGGACGGCCGGGGAAAGGGGAGGCCGCGCCTTGCCCTCCGATCCGACAACCCACAGCCTGAAGGAACTGTCCGCCCTGCTCGCGGCCGATATCGAGGCGGTCTGCCGCCACTACCTTCCGAACGGCAGGCGCAACGGCAACTTCTGGCAGGTGGGCAGCACGGCCGGCGAGGAGGGCGCCTCGCTGCGGGTGAACCTCGCCGGACGCTGGCGCGGCTACTGGAGGGACTGGGCGAGCCCGAAGGACCGGGGCAGCCCGCTGGACCTGATCCGCGCCGTCCGCAGCCTCGCCACGATCGGCGAGGCGGCCGACGAGGCGCGCCGCTTCCTCGCCCTGCCGGAGTATGAGCGCCCCCGCCGGCAGGACGGCGCGCCGCCGGAGAGGCAGAGGGGACTCGAACGGGTTCTCGAGGGCGCGGCGCCGGTCCGGCCCGACGATCCGGCCGGGCGCTATCTGGCCTCCCGCGGCCTGGCCCCGGAGGCCGCCCATGCCGCAGGCCTCCGGTTCCGCCCCGATGTCTGGGTGCAGGTGGACGGCGGGAAGCGCGAGCTGCCGGCCCTGCTCGCGCCGGTCCGCGCCCTTGACGGCACGCTGGAGGGCCTGCAGCGAATATTCCTGACCGGCGAGGGGCGCAAGGCCCCGATCGAGGGGCCGAAGCGCACCAGCGGGCGCCTATCTACGGGCGCCGTCTGGTGGCCGGCGGACGACGCGCGCCGCCTGGTGCTGACCGAGGGCGTCGAGGACGCGCTCGCCATGGCGGGGGCGCTCGGCGCGGGCGGGCGCCGGGATATCGCCGTTGCCGCCGCGCTCTCCGCCGGGCGCGTCCACCGCGTCGGCCTGCCCGCGGGCGTCCGGCGCGCGACCCTCGTCCAGGACCGCGACCCGGCGGGCGAGAGCGCCTGGGTCGCGCTCTGCCGGGAGCATGCCGGTTCCGCCATGCTGCTCGACCGGATCGTCCCCCGCGCGAAGGACGCCAATGACGAGCTGCTGGCGCTCGGGCCCGCCCGGTTCCGCGCCTGGCTCGCGGCCAGCGGGCTGTTCGACTGACAGGCGGGCGGCAGCGCCGCGGCCGCGAAGTCCGGAGCCTCCCCGCCGGCGCGTCGGTTCCCGGTCCGGCGCCGGAAGGTCGGGAAGGGGTTTTTCCGGGTGCGCCGGGGCGCGCGCGGCTTGCCTTCGGCGCGTTCCGATCCCATACTCCCGACAGACAGGAGACGAGGCCATGACCTCTCCCGATACCACCCCCCCGGCCCCGCAGCGCGGCATTTTCGTCGTTGGCGACGGCAGCTGGAAGGCGATCCTGCCCTCCGCCACCGTGCTGGGCGTCTTCCTGGCCTTTCTGGTCGGCATGCTGGCCTGGTTCGACATCCGCATCGACGGGGTCGAACGGCGTCTCACCGTTCAGATCGGTGGGGTCGAGACCGGCCTCAGCGCCCGGATCGACCGGGTGGAAAAGCGCCTGACCGACCGGATCGACGAGGTGAAGGCGGACCTGACGGAAACCGAGAAACGCCTGTCTGCCCGGATTGACGGGGTGAAGGCGGACCTTGCGGCGGGCGAGGCGAAGCGCGAGGCGGCGGAGGCGCGACAGGCGGCCGCCATGGAGCGTCTGGCCGCCGGCGTCGCCGAAAACCGCGCCAACCATCGCGAACTTCTCGGTTTCGTGCGCGCCCGTTTCCCCGGGGCGCCGCAACCGGCGCCTGCCGCCCCGGAGTCCGCTCCGGCGCAGTAGCCGGGTCTCTGCTGGCGCCGTTCCCGCCCCTCCCCGGCGACAGGCCGGGGAGGGGTTTTTCATGGTGGCCTGCCCGCGGCATCGATCCGCCATCGGGCTTTCCGCCGGCATCCCGGCTGCCATCTCCCGCAATCCGCCCCCGGCGTTCCGGGCCGTTGCGGCCTCCCCTGTGCGACCGGCTGCCGTTTCCCGGCGGGCGGCGTTGCCGGCCTGCCGTCCGAAAGGTCGGGAAGGGGTTTTCGGTGCGATTCCCGCGGGCGGCCGTCCGACCGGCTCCCGCGCCCGTTTCCCGAACAGGAGAAATCGCACATGAGCGCTGCCAATGCGTCCGTCCTTCGCCCCGATGCGAACACCTTCCTCACGCACGTCTTCGGCCGCGGCCTGCAGGACAGGCACTATGTGGTCGAGCGCTACCGCACGACGATCGACGGCGAGATCCGCCGGCTGCCGGGCGGCAAGGGCCACCCGCTCACCCTGTCGCTGGCGACCGTGCGCGCGCTGCGTCCGGCGCGCAACGAGATCCTGATCTGCAAGGGCGAGAAGACCGCCGGCTCCGGCATCCAGTACTGGGGCGACCTGGCGACCGGCCTCTTCGCCGAGGCCCGGCGCAAGCGGTCCTGAGCCGGTCCTTCGGGCGGCGCTCCTCCGGGGGCGCCGCGCGGCCCGCTCCCCTTCCATCGTTCCGTTCCACGGGGTATTGCCATGACCTGCACCGCCCGCGCGCCGGACGATTGCGCCAGTCGGCCGGGCCTCGCCCCCCGCAAGCGCAATGCCCGCCTGGCTGCCGGCCTCTGCGGCACTTGCGGCAACCGCGCGCCCGAAGAGGGCCGCACGTCCTGCCGTCCCTGTCTGGACATCCACAACGAAAAAGACCGGCGCCGGAGGCGGCGCCGCTCCCTCCTGCGACTGTGCCTGCTCCTCCTTCCCGGCCTTCGGCGGCATCGACGCCGCAAAGGTCGGGAAGGGGCTTTTCGCGGTGAGTTGCAACAGCTCGCAATCAACCTCCTGCAGGGAGCAAACGCCATGAACGGCCTCAATCGCGTCGACCTGATCGGCAACCTGGGCGGCGACCCCGAGTTCCGCAGCCTGCCCGGCGGCGGCGACGTCGCCAATTTCTCCCTCGCCACCAACACGGTCTACAAGGACCGCCAGAGCGGCGAGTATGTCGAGCGGACCGAGTGGCACCGGATCGCCGTCTACCAGGACGGCCTGGTGAAGATGCTGCGCAAGCACGCCGCCAAGGGCCGCCTGGCGCACATCACCGGGATGCTGCGCACCCGGAGCTGGCGCAAGGACGGCGAGGACAGCGACCGGTTCGCCACCGAGATCGTCGTCGGCCCGCGCGGCTGCATCAACTTCCTCGACAGGAAGCCGGACGGCGGCGGCAACCGGCCGCCGGCGCCGCCCCCGGAAGCCTACGAGGACTTCTCCGCCTGATGGCGCGCCCTCCGCCCCGGAGCCTGCGGGTTCCGGGGCTTTTCCGTTTTCCCCTCGCATGCCGTCCCGGGGCGGGGAACCCGTCTGTCTTCGCCGGCGCCATTGCTCTCCGCTGGCCACCGCTCCCGCGGCGGCGCTCCTTGCAGCCCCAAGGTCGGGAAGGGGTTTGCAGCGTGAGTCCTGCGCCCGGCCGTCCGATCGGCTTCCCCCCGTTCGGCCCGGGCCGCGCCCGCTACCGACACGCCGGGAGCCGCGATGACCAGCAAACCGCATCCACCCGCCGACACCGGGAACCCTGTCCGCCGCAGCGACCGGACGCGCAACGCGCGCCGGGCGGCGGGCCTGTGTTCCCATTGCGGCGACCGTCCGCCCGAGGCCGGCCGCGTGAACTGCCGCCCCTGCCTCGACGCAGCCCGTGAGGGCAACCGGCGCCGGAAGCTTCGCCGCTCCCTGCTGCGCCTGTGCCTCGATTGCGGCATGACGCCCCCGGCGCCCGGGCGGCGCCGCTGCAAGCCCTGCGGCGACATCCACGCCCGCCGGACGCGGGACATGCTCCGCGCCCGCCGCGCCGAACGCGCGTCGAAGGGGCTGTGTCCGCGATGCGGCGACCGGCCGCCGGCTCCGGATCGTTCCGCGTGCCAGCCGTGTCTCGACAACCGGAAGAAATACGACCGCAAGACCCGCGTCCCCCGGGAGAAACGCCGCTTCTGCCAGGGCTGCGGCATCCCGGTGCTGCAAGCGGGGATCCGGCTGTGCCCGGACTGCTCCGAAGACCGCCCCCGCAAGCTCGCCGAACAGCGCGCCACGGCCGGGCTCTGCAAGAGATGCGGCAATACCCCGGCGCTTCCCGAATTCGACACCTGCGAAAGCTGTCGTCAGCACGACCGGCTGACCTCGCTTCGCAACTGGCGCCGCCGGTCGGCCCGCAGAAGGGCAGCCGGCCTCTGCGTCCGCTGCGGCGAACGGCCCCCGTTTCCGGACAGCCCCTATTGCGCCCCTTGCCGGGACCGGCGCCGCAAGCAAAGCCTCGCCGGATACCACCGCATGGCAGCCGCGCGCCGCGCCCGGGGGCTCTGCACGCGTTGCGGCGATACCCCGGCGCTTCCCGAATTCGACACCTGCGAAAGCTGCCGGCAGCACACCCGGCTGACCTCGCTTCGCAACTGGCGCCGCCGGTCCGCCCGCAGAAGGGCCGCCGGCCTCTGCGTCCGCTGCGGCGAACGGCCCCCGGAACGCGGCACGCTGGACTGCGGGCCGTGCCGGGACAGGCAGCGCTCCCGTGAGTATCGCGGCATGCCCGATCTGCCGTCCCGGTACACCGTGATCGAGATCGCGACCGGTACCGATCACGGCACCTGGGACACCTTGCAGGAACTCGCGGCCGCACTCGCCTATGCAAAGCTCACGCTCGAGGATGTCGAGATCGTCACCGACGCCGCCCCCATGGCCCGCTTCGCCAGCTGGTGATGCTGTCACCCACCCCGGAACCTTCGGGTTCCGGGGTTTCTTCGTTCCCCCGTTCAGCGCCCCGAGGCTCCGGCCCGGGGCGTTTCTCGTTGCCCCGTGCCGGCCGTCCCCGCTGCCGGCGGCCCGGAACGGTTCCGCGGCGGCCGGCCGTTGCCACGGTCCCGGCGCCGTGCCGGCCGCGAGGCAGGAAAGGCGGGGAAGGGCTTGTCCGGGCAGTATTGCGGGCCTCGCTCCGGCGTCCCGCCGTGCTACAATCCCCCACCGAAAGGAGCGGCACCATGACCGCAGCCGAACTCGCCCCATGGGCGACGCCCGCGATCACCATCGCGCTCATCGCCTGGCTCCGCATGGACCTCGGCAAGCGCATCGACCGGCTTGACCAGCGCATGGACCGGCTTGACCAGCGCATGGACCGGCTTGACCAGCGCATGGACGGCTTCGATCAGCGCCTGCGCGCCCTGGAGGTCGCCGTCAGCGCCATGGCGGCCAAGCTCGACCTGCTCGAGCGCTACTTCCTGAGGCGGAACGCCCCCGACAGCGGCCCGCCGCCGGCCGCCGCCGAATAGCCGTCCCCCCGACCCCGGCCTCCGCGCCGGGGTTTTTCCTTGCCCCCGTTCAGCGCCCCGAGGCTCCGGCCCGGGGCGTTTTTCGTTGCCCCGTGCCGGGCCGTCCCCGCTGCCGGGCGGCCCGGAACGGTTCCGCGGCGGCCGGCCGTTGCCCCATGGCCCGGCGCCGTGCCGGCCGCAAGGCAGGAAAGGCGGGGAAGGGGTTGTCCGGGCGGAATCGCGGCCATCCCGGTCCGCGACCGCGAACCGAGAGGATTTAGGACATGACCGCCCTGCTGGACCCCGCCTTCGACGCGCTCGACGCCCGCCACGCCGTTGCCGAGCTCGGCCTCGATGCGCTCCCCCTCCGCGACAGCGTCCTGGAGGACAGCCTGCCCCGCTGGGGAGACCAGGCGACACTGTTCCCCTGGGAGCCCGACCACGCCGGAGACGCCGGCTGATCCGATCGCCCCGATGCCCCCCGGCGTCGGGGCGATCGTTCTGTACCTGCCCTCCGCCGCGCGCGCCCGATCGGGGGCGGAGGCAGCCGGAGGCGTGGAGCCGGGCCGGGACAGGGAGGCGGGCGCTCGCGGCCATGCTCCCGGCGCCGTGCCGGCCGCGAGGCACGAAAGGCCGGGAAGGGGTTGGTCGGGGCGATATCGGGGCTGACGCCCGCCAGGCGCGGCTCCGGAACCCCGGCCCGGAAGGAGGATCGGACATGGCTGCGATGCATGGAGGGATTTCGCTGCAGGAGCTGGCGGCGCGGCTGGCGGGGGAGATCGAGGCGGTCTGCGCCTGCTATCTGCCGAACGGGCGGCGCGAGGGTCCGTTCTGGCAGGTGGGCAGCGTCGCGGGCGAGCCGGGCAGTTCGCTGCGCGTCAACCTGGAGGGCCGCCTGCGCGGGCGCTGGAAGGACTGGGCGAACGGCCGCGACCGCGGCGACGCGCTGGACCTGATCCGCGCGGCCCGCGACCTGGGCTCGATCGGGGAGGCCGCGCGCGAGGCCCGGCGCTTCCTGGCCCTGCCCGCCGCCGAGCGCCCGGCGCCGCCGGTGTCCGCCGCGGCCTGCCGCCCGGTGAGCAGCGCCGGCCTGGAGACGGTGCTGGCCCGTTCGCGCGCGGTCCGCAGCGACGACCCGGCCGGGCGCTATCTGGCCTCGCGCGGGCTGTCGGCGGAGGACGCGCGGGAGGCCGGCCTGCGGTTCCGCCCCGACGCCTGGGTGCAGGTGGACGGGCGGAGGCGGGAGCTGCCGGCCCTGCTGGCGCCCGTCCGCGCGCCGGACGGCACGCTGGAGGGGCTGCAGCGGATCTTCGTCGCCCCGGATGGCGGCAAGGCCCGGATCGCGGACCCGAAGCGCACCAGCGGGCGGCTGTTCTCCGGCGCCGTGCGGTGGTCCGCTTCCGCCGGCGCGCGGCATGCGGTGCTGACCGAGGGCGTGGAGGACGCGCTCGCGGTCTGCCGGGCGCTCGGACCGGAGGGCCGCCGCCACGTCGCCATCGCGGCCGCCGTGTCCGCCGGGCGCATCCACCGGGTCGCCCTGCCGCCGGGCATCGAGCGCGTCACGCTGGTGCAGGACCGCGACCGCGCCGGCGAGGAGGCCTGGGCCGCGCTCCGCAAGGCGCACCGGGACACCGGGCTGCGGGTGGAGCGCATCGTCCCCGGCGCGAAGGACGCCAATGACGAGCTCCTCCGGCTCGGCCCGCCGGAATATCGCCGCCGGCTGCATGCCGCGGGATTGCCGGCTTGAGCCACGGATACCCGACGCCGTCCGGCGTCGGGTATCTCCCGCGTACCGGTGCGGGGCCTGGCGCCTTCCCGGCCTGGCCGGATGCGCCGGGAGAGCGCCTGCGGCGGGCGGCCGGGAAGGGAAAGGCGGGCGATAGCGGCCATGCTCCCGGCGCCGTGCCGGCCGCCAGGCGCGAAAGGCGGGGAAGGGGCCGATCGGGGCAAATCCCGAACAGGAGAGAGACGATGAGCGCCGACGCTTGCTGGACCGTGGATATCCTGCTGCCCTGGTACACTGGAGGGACCCGCTGGCGGGTCACCCACTACGGCGAGAGCGAGCAGCTCGCGCGGCGCGTGCTGGCCGCCGAGCGCCGCGCGGGCCACCGGGCGCGCCTGCGCAGCTGGACGCCGGAGGTGGTCGACGCCGACGAGGAGTTCGACCTCGCCGAGGCGGCCCCGGCCCGCCAGCCGGAGGATGCGCTCCCGGACACGGTCCCGTTCTGATTCCCGGAGCCCCGGCGCCGCCCGCGCCGGGGCTTCTTCCCTGTACCGCTCCCGCCGTCCCGTAGCGGCCGCGAGACCGGCTCCGCTATCCGGAACCCTGCCAGGCCCTCCGCAGGCTCCGGCCCTGCCAGGAACCCGGAAGACTGCGCCTCGCAGGCCTGCCGGCGATGCCTGGAGCATAGCGCCAGGTCGCTTCGCTCCCGGGCCGGGAAGGAGGAAGACGGACGGTCGCGGCCATGCTCCCGGCGCCCTGAGGCGTCGGGCTTCCTTTCCGTACCGGCCTCCGACCCGGGCCGTTTCCCTTTCCCGGTCATGCGGCGATCCCTCGCCCGCTTCGCGTTCCTGCCCTCCCCGCATGACCCCTGGCGCCCGTACCGGCCGCGAGACCGGCTCCGCTATCCGGAACCCTGCCGGGCCCTCCGCAAGCTCCGGTTCCGGCAGGAACCCGGAAGACTACGCCTCCGCGCCCCGCCGATTTCCGATCCCCCGGCTGCCCCGACGGTTGCCAGCTTCCGGATCGCGGCCTATCCTCATGGAACCGTGTTGAGGTCGCGGATCGGAGTCAGCACACCGGTGCCCCTGCGGTGCAAATAATAGCACGACGGAATACACAATGATTTCAACGGGTTACGGATCGCCACGGCAGATGACGGCATCACGCGCGGAAGTGGGGCGCATGACCACAGCGGAGACTCTACCTGGCACCGCTCATTTGCGGGGTCATCCTGCTTTTTCCATGCGAGTCGAGCACGGACCCCAGAGGCTCTTCAGGTGGTAGCGAGAATCAACAAGCTGGCCGACCCGGCCCTCTATACCAACCGCCAACGAGCCTACGCTGCCACATGGCGCAATCCGGCCGGTTTGCTGCATCTCCCGGACGGGGCGACGGTTCCCGACAAGGACTTGCTCGCCTTATGGAGGGGATTTGCACCGCAGAACGCGGGCCCGCTTACCCGCAGGGCCATATCCGGGACACACACGCCCGGCTTCGATATCGTCCTCTCGCCCGACAAGTCGATTTCCGCGCTCTGGGCCACCTCTCCCGACTTCGACCGCAAGCGCATCGAGCGCGCGGTCATGGACGCCGCCAGGATCGCTCTCACCGCGATCGTCTTCCGCCACTGCGCCACCACACGCATCGGGAGAGCAGCAAGCGGGCTTCGCGTCGAGACCGGCGACATCCTCGCCGCGATTGCCCCGTTTCACATTTCCCGCGAACTCGACCCCCAACTGGACGTCAGCTGCGTCGTCTTCAATCTTGTCAGAACCCATTCAGACGGCCGCTTCCGTACCCTTCACGGCTATCCGCTGTATTCCTGGAAGAAGGCCATCGGCGCCGCCTTCCGCAACCGCCTGGCCTGCCGGCTGCGCAGCCGCCTCGGGGTGGAGATCGAGCGTCACGGCGCGCATGGCGAATACACCCGCGTCCGCCGCATGGACCGCGGTCTCGAGGGACTCTGGAGCAAGCGTAATGCGAGGCTGCAAGCCCATGTCAACGCCGTTCACGCTGCCTGGAGGACACCCGATCCGGCCGCTTCCGGCGCCGGCGCGTCCACGACCGCTGCCCTGCGCCTCAAGCGAACGGCCACGGAAAGCGATATCGCGCGGTTCAGGGCCGAAGCAGCGGGGATCGTCGATCCCGACGCCCTGCACGCGCGGATCGTCCGATCCTCCTTCAATGACGTAACCGAACAGGAGCGCGACAAGCTCCGCCGGGAGCTCGAGGACATTCCCCGCACTCTCGCCGCGGCGGACCTGGTCTTCAACACGGCCGATATCGTCACCCGTGTGGAGAACGCCGCCGCCGGCCTCTTCGACGACACTGCGATGGATCAGTGGCTGGAATACGCCCTCTCCACCATCAACCTGCTCCCGCTTGAATACGACGACCCCAACCCGGACGCCGTCGCCGGCATGGCGCACAAGCGCCTGTTCACGACGCGCGACATCCTGGACGCCAATCCGGACCACAGGCGCCTCTCCGGACTGTCGGCGCAGGACCCGGCCAGGGAGCCGCCGCGGTGGTAGCGACGCTCGCGAAGATGGCCGTGCCGACCTACTACATCGAGAGTCAGGCGGCCCATGAAGGATACTACACGGGCGGCGGCAAGGAGCGTCCGGGCGAGTGGCACAACCCGGCCGGCCTTTTCGGCCTGAAGAACGGCGGGATCGTCTGGGAGAAGAAGTTCTACGCGCTCTGCGCCGGCCATTCGCCCGACCTCGACGGCACCTCGCTCGTGCAGAACGCCGGCTCCGAGAAACGCTCGCCGGGCTTCGACATGACCTTCTCCGCCGACAAGTCGATCTCCGCGTTATGGGCGATCACGCCCAGGGCCGAGGATCGCGAGAAGATCGAGCGCGCCGTCATCGACGCCGCGCGCTGCGCTCTCGACGAAACCGTGTTCCAGCACTGCGCCACGACACGCGTCGGAAAGGCCGGGGTGGATCGCCGCATCGAGACCGGCGACATGCTGGCGGCGACGTTCCTGCACCGCACTTCGCGCGAGGGCGATCCCCAGCTGCATGTCCACGCGACGATCTTCAATGCCGTGAAGACGCATTGCGACGGCAAATACCGCGCCCTGCACGGCTATCCGCTCTACTCCTGGAAGAAGGCCGCCGGCGCGGCGTTCCGGGGCCACCTGGCCCACATCATGCAGGAACGCCTCGGCATCGCCATGGAGCGCCACGGGCCGGAGGGCCAATACAGCCGCGTGCGCGAGATGGACCCGGAGCTGGAACAGGTCTGGAGCAAGCGCCGCGCCGCGATCGTCGCGGCCGTCGCCGAACATCTGGGCGAGGAAGCACTCTCGAACCCGGCGCAGATGGCGGCCGCGACGCTCGCGACCCGCTCGCACAAGCCCGAAGGCGGCCCCACCACCGAGGAGGACATTGAGCGCTTCCTGGAGGAGGCCGCGGAGGTCGTCGATGTCGAGGAGCTCCGGGACCGCATCCACGCTGCCGGGATCGAGGAGCTCACCCGCGAACGCATCGAGGAGATCCACGCCGAGATCATCGCCATTCCCGGGAAGCTTGCGCAGATGGAGGCGATCTTCAACGTCCCGAACATCATCGAGAAGCTCGAGAACGCTCTCGCCGGCGCGGTCGACCGCGAGGCCATGGCGCGCTGGCGCGAGGTCGCCCTCGGCAATGCCGAGCTGGTCTCCCTCCAGTATCCGGAGCCCGGCATCGAGGCGCAGGCCGGCATGGCGCACAAGAGGATCTTCACGACCGGGGACACGCTCCGCGCCGAGCACACGCTGCGCCACGTCTCGGCCCTTTCGGTTTCGGACCGCACCCACGCCGTCGAACCTGGCAAGGTCGCCCGGCTGCTCGAGGAACTCGCCAGCAAGGGCAAGCGCTTCAGCGCCGAGCAGCGCAAGGCCATCGACCACGCCGCCGCGGAGTCCGGTCGTATCGCCCTCATCGAAGGCGCCGCCGGCAGCGGCAAGTCCCACGTGCTCGGCCCCCTTGCCGACCTCTGGCGCGCCGAAGGCCGCACAGTCCGCGCGCTCGCCGTCGCCTGGTCCGTCGCGGTCGAACTTGCGAGCGACATCGACGCGCCGCCGAGCGCCGTCCACCCCTTCCTGCGCAAGGTCAACAAGGGAGCCGTCGATATCGGTCCCGACAACGTCCTGGTCGTGGACGAGGCCGGCATGCTGTCCACGCGCCAGACGCTGCAGCTCGTCCGGTTGAGCGAGCGGACCGGCTGCAAGCTCGTCCTCGTCGGCGACACCCGGCAGCAGCAGCCGATCGAGGCCGGTCCGGGCATGCGCATCGTCAGGGACCGCGTGAAGGGCGTGCGCATCGACCGCATCCGCCGCCAGAAAGCGACGCCGGAAGACTTCCTTCGGGAGGTCGACGGCCTGCCGGCCGGGGAAGCCATGGAAAGGGCAGCGGCGATGACCCGCGAGGACCGCGCTGCCGCCCGCAAGCGCTACACGGCCATGAACCGGGAACGCAAGGCCGCCGGCGAAAAGCCCCTGCGTATCGAACGGCCCTGGCAGCTCGGCGTATCCGCCCTGCTTCGCACGGGCGCCATGCACCAGGCCTTCACCGAGCTCCACAAGCGCGGCCGCCTGGCGCTGGCGGAAGGCAAGGAGGACGCCCTGCTTCGCCTGGTCGCGCACTGGTCCGCATACATGGCCGAGAACCCGGAGCATGACGCCGTCGTCATGGCCCGGACCCGCGCCGACGTGCGCGCGCTCAACGCCCTGCTCCGCGCCCGGCACCACGCCGCGACCGGGTCTCCCGGCCATGATCCCGCGAGGGACACCGCCGTCATCCGCATCCACCGCCTGCGCGACCGCGGCAAGGCCCTGGAAGACGATTTCGAGGTCCGCGTCGGCGACCGCCTGCGGATCGGCTCCACCGTTTCGCGGCTCGGCCTCTACAACCGCGACGTCGTCACCGTCACCGGCCTCGAAAAGCGCGAGACCGAAGACGGCAAGACGCAGGTCCTCATCACGGCCCGCACCGGGGACAGGCGCACGATCCGGTTCGAGCCCGGAGACATACGGAACTGGCTCGGCGAGATCACCATCGACTACGCATATGCCGCAACCTGCACCGCCGCCCAGGGCCTCACCATCGACGCCGGCTTCGTCCTGCTGGACGAGGGCATGGCCCGGGAGACCGCCTATCCGGCCTGCACCCGGCACACCGACCACCTGCAGGTCGTCGCCGACCGGCTTCCGGTCGCGATCGCGATCGCCGGCGCCACGCCCGACGGCGAGCCCGGGCGCGAGGTCTCCGACGACGAGGTGCTGATGACGCTGGGGCGGCTCTGCGGGCGCTCGCAGCCCAAGGAGGCCGCGACCGACTACATCCTGGCCGCCAATGAGCAGGAATACCTCGCACAGGGCGAACTGGAGCTCGGGCGCGACCCGATCGAGCCCGCCATCCCTGCCAACGACGCATTGGAGCCCGGCACCGCCGGCAGCGGGCCGCGCCGCCCCGGGGAAAGCCCCGGCCTCTCCGTCCGCCGGCACGCCGACCGCGCCGCCGTCCAGCGCATCATTGCCGCGTCCAACCGACAACTCTCCCAAAACGCCAACCGGGCCGAAGCCTTCGCACTCGCCGCCGACATGGAGGCGGTCGAGCGCGAGTGGAGCGCGATCCCCGCCCCGGCCGAGCCCGCCGCCGCGCCGGATGCCGCAGAGCGGGTGCGCCGCACGCTCGACCGCCACCGCGACGTCCTCGCCCGGGTCCGCGTGTTCCTGCGCAGCGGCGCACACACCGCCGGCGAGCGCTGGCCCGGCGTCTCCGGAGAAGGCGCCCGCGCCTTCGCGCTGTTCCGGCGCCGGATGAAGCGCCGCTGGGCGGGCCCGCTCGACGCCGAAGCCAGGCTCGCAAGGGAGGCCCGGACCCGGAGCCTCGCCGGGCCCCTCGAACGGGACTGGAGCGCGCTGCGCTCCCGCACCGGCCCCGACATCCTCGGGTTCCTTGAAGACCCGGAGCATGCCGGACTGCTGCGCCGGACGGTCGCGATCGCGACCGACCCGGAGATCGACCGCGATACCGCGCACAGCTGGCGCGCGTTCCTGGACGGCCATCACGCCGCGCTCGGGGCCGCGCTCACGCGCGCCTGGAAACAGGCAACCCCGCTGCGGCAGAATACCGTCGAGCGCCTCTCGCCCGGGAGCGTGTCCGGCTATGGCCGCCTCATGCGCCAGGCCCATGCGTTCCCGGCCGTGCTCGATGCCGCTTCCGGACTCCAGGGCGACCGCAGGGCCGAAACCGCACTCTGGCGCCGGCGCCTCCAGGCCGCGCCGGCCTATCGGGACATCCTGACAGCCTTCACCGAGCAGCGGGACGCGGAGGAAGCGCTCATGCGGCGCCGGGAGGAACGGCTTCCCGGCTCGACGCTGCCGACCCGGCGGCTGGCCGACCACATGGCCACGATGAACGGCGCTCTCGCCCTCGACGGGTTCGACGACGGAGCGCGCAAGAAAATCCGCCAGTTCATCCGCCAGCACCGCCAGGCGCGCAGGGACGCCGGCGTCACGCGCACCGACGCGCCCTGGCCGAGCGACGAACAGCTCGAAAACCGGATCGCGACCGAAGCCCGGCTCCGCGAGGACTGGCGCGCGATCCGCGCGGCGATGCGCGGCGACCCGCTGGCCGCGCTCGAATACCCCCGGCATTGGCAGGTAATCGCCAGCACCGCCCGGCACGCCGCCGACCCCTCGCTCGACGCCGATACCGCGAGGAAGCAGGCGGCCTTCCTCGCCGGCCATCTCCGGCAGCTGGACACGGCCCTGGAGGAGGCCCGGGCCGCCGTCCGCCAGCCGACCGCCGCACCGGGATACGGCTGGGCGGCGTTCAGGCAATATGACCGCCTCCGGTGGCGCGCCTACACACTGACCGGCGACCTCAGGGGGCTTCCCGAGGGGTTCGTCGTCCCGGGATTCTCCGGACGCAAATGGCGGGACTGGCTCGGCGCCACGCCGGATACGCTGGAGGCGTTCGGCATGCTCGTCCGGTCCATCGAGGCCGAGGACGCCATGATCCGGGACCGCGAGGCCCTGCTTCCGGGCTCGACCCTGCCGACCCGGCGCCTCCACGAGCACATGGAGAACCTGCGCGCGGTCGCTTCGTTTGAAAACAGCGCCGCGTTCCTGAGAGACGACGAGCGCGCCGGGTTCATGGAACGGCTGGAGAGCTGGGAGAAGGCGCGCGAGGCCGCCGGCGTCACCCGCACGGACGGCCGGTGGCTCACCGACAGCGCCGCCGCGCACAGGGCCGAAGCACACGCCCTCGCCCAAGCCTGGAGCCAGTTCAGGGGCGCCCTTCCTCATCGCCTTGCGGCGCTCGACCGTCCCGACCACGGCGACCTCGTCGCCCGCACGGCGGCCTTCATCCGGAACACGGTGCCCGCGCGCGCGGCGACGGTCCAGCTTCGCAGCCACACGGTGCCCGCGCGCGCGGCGACGGTCCAGCTTCGCAGCCACATCGATGCCCTGCACTCGGCCCTCGATGCGCAATGGCGCAACCTTCAGCCCGATACCGGCTCTGCGCCCTGGACCGTCGCCAGACTGCGCGAATATACCCAGCTCCGGGACCGCGTCCGCGCCTTCTCGGACATCATCCGGAAATTGCCCGGCCCCTTGCGCCCCGACTCTGTCGATGCCCGAACCTGGCGCGCCCGCCTTCGGTCCGCACCGTCCGTCGAAACCGCCGCCGTGTCCGTCATCCGGACCATCCCGGCCGAGAAGCAAATCCTCGAAGAACGCGAACGACTCCTGCCCGGCTCGACCCTCCCGACACGGCGCCTCGCGGACCATATGGCCGCCCTCGAACTCCTCGCCGCCCGCGACGAAGCCACCCCGGAGCAAAAGGCCGGCGTTCTCTCGATCCTCGAACGCCACCACGCCGCCCGCACCGCCGCCGGCGTAACCGACACGGACCATGAATGGCCGCCCACCGCCGCCGGGGCCGTCGCCGCAGAGAGCCGGCGTCTCCGTACAGCTTTCGACCGCCTCGACGAGGAAGCCGGCGAGACACCCCTCATCTACCACCCCGGCACCGCCAGTCTGCTCCCCCGCATCGGTCCCCTGCTCGACACCGAACTCCTGTCTTCCTCCGACTGCGAGTACTTCTCGATGCTCAGCCGGATCGTCGAGAGCGAAACCCGGGTGCGCGACAGCATCCACCTCAACATCGAGCGCGCCCGCACGCACCTGCAGGACTACGCTGCAATCCTCGAACGCCACTCCGCCCGCAGCGCCGAACAACCCTCCGCCCCGCAACCGAGGCCCGGCGGCATCCGGGGCGCGGCCCGACGCGCGCGCGAAGCCGCGCAACGCCGCATCGATGCCATGGACCCGCTCAAGGTCGAAATCGACCGTCGGCGCCGCGAACGCGAGACCCAGCCGCAATCCCTCTACCGTTCAGACCCCGATTACCGATCCTGGGACAGGCGTGCCCAGCGCCTCATTGCCACCCTCGACGCCTCCCTCGCCGCCGAAACCGAGAACCACCGGGCACACGTCGACCGGCGCCGCCTCGACATCGTCGACCTGCGAAGCGAGCTCGCAGCCATCCGCTCTGCCGGTCTCGACTCGCTCCGCGCCCCCCACCGGATCGAAGTCCCCGACGCCGGCGCGTCCGCCATCCAGGATCAGCGCTTCGATCCGGATCGCCTTCTCCCGATCCTCAAAAGCGCCCTCAAGCCCCGGGATGAACGCGATCCCGAAGCGGTTGCCGAACTCGCCCGCTGGAACCGCGCGTATCCGAAGGAAACCCTCACCTCATTCCGGCGCTTCCTCGACCGGGCCGCCGAGTTCCCCCATGAAGTCTCTACCGCCCGCCTGGCCGCAGGCCTCCCGCCAGGACTGGCGTCAGCTCTCTCCGGCCTGTCCCGGGAGGTCTACCGGCGCGAAGCCGAGGTCCTCATCCGCCAGCAGACCCTCATCCAGGATCGCGGCATCTCATACTGACCACCTCTGCGCCAACCCCGGAAACGGGCGCAACCCGCACCACTTCTTCGCACCACTTCTTCACACCTGTTCCTGCCTTCCCTTCCACCTTTTTCCTGACCGCCACGAACAATCCCTTCCGTTCTCCTCGACATGTCCGTGGTTTTCTCCAAACCACCGCAACTGCCTTTCCCCTTCGACTTCGGCCTCCACTGCCGCCTTTCTGCGCATGGCCGTTGAACCCCTCCTGTGTCAAAATCCACCTGTCGGACAACGTTCGGCGACCGGGTAAACGAGTGAAAAAGGGCACCCCGAACATGTCCGAGATCGAAGGCCTCGCGAGTCCCGCCACCGGCACTTCCCAGGTCATGGACCACATGGGCCCCGGCGCTTCCCCTTCCTCACGCGAATATGACGGCCGCGACCCTGGCGACGTCGAATCGGCCCGGGCAGGCGTCGATCTCCTCTTTACCGCCATCGGCTCCACCCTCTGCTCGGATGCCTCGCCGCTGGCCCTCGATCGAGACCGCCTTCTATGGGGCGCGGTCGACCAGCTCCGCAGCCATGTTGCACGCCTCGAGGCCCGTCTCGACCATCGCCTCGAGCCTCCTGAGGACGAAGACAACCGGACGCCATCATCCGACGACGACATGGACGCCCACGACGCCGAGTTCCTCCCGGCCCATCAGGCCGAGAACATCCGGAACCAGATCGGCGTCCTGCGCGAAGCTCTCGAACACGGCCTCAACCTCTACGGGCAGACGGTCGGTCGCCCCTGGCTCGCGCGGCAGGGTTCTCTCGACGCACAGTTCACCGACGCCTCCTACGGCGCCCAGATCGACGCAGCCACCTTCTTCGCAACCCGCGAGGATCGCTGGAAGCCCGCGCCCGAAACCCTGACCCGCGTCCAGGAAGCCGCGGACGGGGCCCGCGACAAGCGCAGCGCGCTGCGCGCCTCCGCGTCCGCCCCGGATTCCCCGACCGAAGAGATTCCCGCTACAGACGCCGGCCGCTCGCTCGACGCGGCCGGCCAGATGTTCCACGCCCTCACGCGGATCTACCCGGACGGCACCCAGCTCCAGGACGAGCGCACCGCAGGCGCCTGGCGCATCGTGCGCATGCTCGACGCGAACGCCGAACTCTCATCCGACGACGTCTTCCGCCGCATGCGCCATCACCCGGCCTTCGGCCAATCCCCCGACGATCGGGCCGTCCAGGACTTCGACGACGCCACCCGGGCCTCCCTGGTCAGAACCGAGTGTCTCGCCCAGGCAACCGACGCCGCCGCCGCGCTCTACCTCGAAACCACCGAACGCGAATGGCAGCGCGACGATCCCGCCATGAGCGCCGCTGGCGGCCCGCGCACGAGAACGACCCTCACAGGAGCCGACTACGCCTCCGCCCGGCGCGCCGCAGAACTCGGACACCCCGCCCCTACGCCCCTTGATGGACCGCATATCCTCGTCGTGGGCGATGGGGACCTCGCTCCCCGGATCGCCCGCGAGACAGTCGTCCCCGCCCTCAATCGTCTCCGCGAGCGAATTCCGGAAATGGTGCTGCACTACGGCGCCCGCCTGCAAGGCAAGGGCGGCAAATCGCGCATCGAGGGCGTCGATCCCGCGGTCCGCCGCTGGGCAACCGGTCGCCGGGTCCCCCTCATACCCAATCCGCCCCGGTGGGACCCCGAGCACAAGCGTTACAATATCCACGCCCGAGACGACGCCTGGATTGCCTTGAAGCCCGACCTGATCGTCGATTTCGGCGGTCGCGGCAACGCCCACAACCGCTTGCTGGCGCTTGCCGACAACAACGGAATTCCCGTGCGCACCGCACCTGCCCGCGCCCACGCCGCCCATCCTGCGCAGGATCAGGCGCTGGCTGCCGCTCCGCCACTTTCACAGACGAGCCCCCTGCGCTGGGCCGGCATCGGCTCCCGCGAAACGCCCGATGCTGTCCTTCAGGACATGACGGAACTCTCCCGACAGATGGCGGCCGCCGGCTTCCACCTCCATTCTGGAGGCGCCAGGGGCGCCGATACGGCTTTCGCCGCCGGTACTCCGGCCGATCAACGGACCATATGGCTGCCCCGGCCCGGCTTCGAGGGCCTCCGGGGCCCCGACTGCCACACTCTGCCGCCCGACCGCCTGCAGGAATGCATCAGGATCGCCGGGCGGCTTCACCCCGCCTGGCACAGATGCGAAGACTTCGCCCGCAAGGCCCATGCCCGCAACGTCGCGATACTTCTTGGCCCCAATCTCGACAATCCCGTCGACGCCGTCGTCTGCTGGACCTTGGACGGAAAAATCCAGGGCGGCACCGGCCTCGGCCTTCTGATAGCCCGGGAATGGAAGATCCCCGTCTTCAACCTCGCCACGCTCTCCAGGCAACAGGCATGGACCCGGCTCCAGCGCCTGCACCAGTCTCCTGCTCCCGAGCGCACCGTATCGGCGACCGAACGCGCCGCCCGCCACGCAGACCGCGAGCAGCGCCACGCCCTGCGAAACCGGCATGCCGTCGCCGAGGTGCGCGCGATGCGAACCGGCCAGCTGACCCCGTCCCGGGCCGAACTCGCCCGGCAGCACGAGGACAGCGAGCGCCGCGCCCGGTTCGGCCGACTGTACCAGCTCACTTCCGATCAGCTCGAGACGGCCCTCACCCGCATCACTGAACAAATGGTCTCCCTCGACCGGGCACAGAACGCCCGCGCTCCTCACCACCCGGTCGATACCGACATTCCTGTCCGGCTCGCTGCGCTGAAGGAGACCTATATTCACACCACGCAGGCCCTCATCCACAAAGTCGGCGAGGAACGTCGCCAGGAGCGCGAAGCCGAAGCCCTCGCCCACCGTCCGCCCGATTCCATCACCAGGGAGCGCGCACTCACGGCAATGCACTCCCTCTGGCGCCTGACCGAAGAAGGCCCCCTTGCAACCGAACCCAACCGCCTTCTGCGCGAAGCCGCAAAAGCCTTCAACGCCCAGCACCGATCCGTCGACGAGCGCCTCGCAACCGAACGCCGCGAGCGCGCGGGCCTGAACCTCGAAAACACTCCCGGGTCCGAGCGGGAGCACCTTGCGCTCGCCCGAAGCGAACCAGACCGGGAACAGAGCGGCGAGGCCTTCGAGTACATGCTCTCGCCAGCCGAACTTCACGAGCGAGACCAGGCCTACCAGGACCTCGTCGCCCGCAGCGAACATCTCAGCCTTGCCGCATCGACCGCCGACATCTTCGCAAAGGCCGGGACGGTCGATATGTCCCGGCGTTTCGACCAGCGGGACCGGAGGCGCACCCGGCACCTCGACGGCGCCAACACCCCCGAAGAAATCCGGCAACGCCACTCCGAGCTTCGCGCTGCGCATCGCCAGCTGATCGACACCATCTACACGAATATCGCCACGCTCTGTCCCGACGACCATCCCAGCGCCGTCGAACCCTCCGACCTCGTCCCCTCCGACCGCGACATGCTGCTCTCGCGGTTCGCGGCCATCTTCCGCACCCTTCAGCGCGAGGTGGACAAGTCCCTGCAGCACATATCCCGGACCGGCAAGGGCGCCAATCGCCTGCCCCGTCTCCGGGAGACCGCCTCCTACCTTCGGGAACTGTCGGGATACGCGGAGAAGGCCGTTTCCAAATGGACCGGTCTTCGCCCGCATGCCCGGGCGCCCGCCACCACGCAGAGCGCCGGCGACTGGCTCATGGAGCGCCAGAAGCGCGCACGCGATCTCCACAAGACCGAAACCCTCGCCCCTGACGGCCGCCATCTGGCCATCGTCGGAGGCCGTTCCCTCGGACGTGAGCACGGTCACCGCGTCGCCGAGCTGCTCAACGCCGAGCGCGCCCGCACGCCCGACACCCCCCTCGTCATCCACTGCATAAACCACGAAGGAGCCGGGCTGCACGCTGCCGAATGGGCCGCCATGCACGGGGTCGCCTGCGTTACGCACCGCCCGACCACCTACGCCGCACACCACCTCCAGGACCGCGACACGCTCCTGATCGGCATCCCTCCCGCCACTCTCTGGACTTTCGGCGCCGGCAAGGACCGCGCCGCGTCCGAACTCGTCGAAGCCGCCCGCAACGCTCCTCATCCGATCGAAATCCGGAACATGGAGCCCGACATGGACGGACCGCTTTCGCACGACATCCTCATCGACCCTCCGGAGATCGTGGACCGGGAGTGCGCCCGTATCCGGGAGGCCTGGGAAGACGCCGACATCGCCGCCGGCGAAACCGCCCTCATCTACCAGCCCGGCATCGAAGCACTCAAACCCGACATCAACCGCGTCCTCACAAGCCCGCATCTCACCCCCGGCGACCGCAGCTTCCTCACGAGCCTCAAGGCTGTCCTGGAAAGCGAGACCCGTGTCCGCGACGAAATCGTCGGCGCGGTCTCCCGGGGCCGCGAACATCTCGCCCACTACCAGGCCATCCTCGAGCGCCATGGACCAACGGAACCCGGAACGCCCCTCAAGAACATCAGCCCCGAATACCGCCGCTGGGACGTCCGCGCCGAGAAGATCGTCCAGACCTTCGACAACTGGTTCGCCAACGAGGATCCCGCCCACCGCGACCACATCGACCGCAAGAGGGTCGACCTGGTCGATATCGCCGAGGAACTCCGCGCGATCCGCCAGGCGGCCCGCTCTGCCAACCGGGAGCCCCACCAGGTCGCGCTGCGCCCCGGCTCCGACGACATCGTCCAGGACCAGCGCTTCGACCCCGGCGAGTTCGCCGGCCTCATCCGCCAGACTTTCCTGCCGGAAGACGAACGCAATCCGGAGGCGGTCTACGAGTTCGCCCGCCAGAGCCGCGCATGGCCAAAGCAATCGCTCTCCATGGTCCGCGCTTTCCTCGACCACGCCGCCCAGACCCGCGAACCCATATCAACGCGACGCATCGCCCAGGGCCTTCCTCCGGGCTTCGCTGACGGCATCGCCCACATCAACGAGGAAGTCTGGACCCGCCAGGCCGCCGCGATCACACGGCGCCAGGCCGTGCGGGACCAGGGCAGGGGACTCTCGGCATGAGCGCCGGCGACCCGCCACCTGCCGTTACCGCAAACGCCCCTGCCGCCGACCGCTTCGTCGCACGCTACGGTGCCGAGGACTCATTCTGGGAAGACGTCGAAAAGCGCTGGATGGTCGACGAGGACGAACACCGTATCGCCCTGGCCCCGGCCAGCCGCGTCGTCGACTACACCGGCTCCTCGAACCCGAACAGCCTCACCGTCACCTGGAAGGACGGCTCGTCCATCCTGGTCGCCTGTCTGGGCACGGAAGACGAGACCTGGGATTACGCGGACGCCTTCCCGCGCGTCCGGGGGTTCCACTTCGGCCCGAACCCGAACTCTTGCCCGTCCTGATCGTCGTCCGGAAGGCTGTAGCAGCGCTCCAGGGAGGCCGTGTCGGACGGGATTCCGGGAACGCTCTCACGGGACGAGGGCGAGAGAGGCGGCGCGGCATCCTGACGTGTCCCTGTTGAACAGGTGTATATTCTGCACAATACACGCCCCCGTGGAATCAACGGTTTATCCATGCTCCGGCCGGGTAGGTTCAAATGGGACGCAACGCCGCCATCTACGCACGGGTCTCGACCGCCGACCAGTCCTGCGAACGGCAGGTCCGCGACCTGGAGGCGTTCGCGGGACGCGCCGGGTTCGACGTCGCCGGAACCTTCCTCGAGACCGCCTCCGGAACCCGAAACGCACGGCGCGAGCGAAACCGCGTGATCGCCCTCGCCCAGGCCCGCTCGATCGACGCCGTGCTCGTCACCGAACTCTCCCGATGGGGCCGCTCGACGCAGGACCTCCTCGAAACCCTGCACCGCCTCGCCGGATGGAACGTCTCCCTCGTCGCCATGAACGGCATGACCTTCGAACTCGATACGCCCCACGGGCGCATGATGGCCACGCTGCTGGCCGGAATCGCCCAGTTCGAACGCGACCTGATCTCCGAACGCGTCAAGTCCGGACTCGCCGCCGCCAGAGCCCGTGGAAAAAAGCTCGGGCGCCAGCCCGGCCAGAGACCCAAGTCCGACCGCCTCGCCCCCGCCGTCCTCAAGGCCGTCGAAGACGGGCGGAGCTACCGGTGGATAGCCAGAGACCTCCAGATCTCCAAAAATACCGTCGCCGACATCGTCAAACGAAACCGGTCCGGAAGGGCCTGGAGTAATCCTGCGTACAAACCTTCCGCTGACGCCTGTCGGTCCTGATCCACATTTCAGGCGTTCCTCCTGGCGCGGTCGGCGTCAGCCGCCCGGTCCCTTCCGGTTTCAGCAGTCGTTGCCAGGCATGAGCCGCAGCGAGGTTTTCAGCGTCTCGCACAGCTCAAGCGCGAAGCGTTCCATGTCGATCAGCAGGCCCTTGTCGCCTGAGTGCCTGGCGATGTCGTTCAGCGTCTCGAAGGCGCAGGCGGCGCGCCGGGAGTCTGTCGCTGTCATTGTCGGTTTTCCGGTCATCGTCTCTCCTTCCGGGCCGGTTCGCGCCCCGGGGGCTTTCCTTCCGCTCCGGGTTCCTGGCCGTCCGGGCGTGTCACGGCGCCGGTGCTGGCGGGGCCGATGCGGGCAACGCGGCCTGCCATGAGGCCGGCAGGGCGCGCAGCACGGCGCTGCGGGCGCGGCGCCAGAAGGCGGAGAGCAGCAGCAGCGCGGCGCCCGCGACCAGGATGGCGAGCGCGAGGCGGGACCCGACGGACTCCACCCCCCGGGTGAGGTCGTAGATCGCGGTCAGCAGGTAGGCGAGCGCCGCGAACAGCAGCGAGCGCCGGTCCACCGCCAGCGCGATGACGGCCAGCAGCGCGTAGAGCAGGGCGACCGCGGCGGTCGGCCCGGGCGCGCCGCCGCCCTCGCCGAGGAGCGAGAACGCCGGGTGGACGATGAGCGGCGCGGCCAGCAGGTGGAGCCAGAACGCGGTATCGGCCCTGCGGGTGGCGCGCTCGCGGTCGGAGAGGTCCCGGCGCATGGCAAGGGCGAACACCCCGGCGCCGGCGAGGAACATGGCCGCGAGCACCGCCGCCTCCGCATGGGCCTCCGGGACGGCCGCGGCGGTCAGGGCCAGTGCAACCGCGACCAGCGCGCCCGCGCCGGCCGCCACCGTCGCCGGCACCCGGAAGCGCCGCCAGTGCAGGCCGGCCGCCAGCGCCGCGCAGGCGCCCGCCAGGGCGGCGGCCGGGTCCGCGGCATCGAGCCCGGCCGCGCCGGCGGCCTCGAACGCGGCCTGGAAGACGCCGCCGGCGAACCCCGCCAGCAGCAGCAGGGAGGGGAACGCCATGCGCCGGCGGCGGGTGAAATACTCCGCCAGCGCCCATGAGGCGAGCGCCACCGCCGCGCCGCCGAGGGCGGCATGCAGGCTGCCGGCGAGCCAGGCCAGGCCGGCCAGCGCCAGCGCCGCGGCGGTCCCCGTGAAGATGTCGTTGAAGCCGGTCACGAGGCGGACGTGCTCCTCGCCGCCGACCGGCCCCGCGCGCGCCCGGGCCACATGCGCACGGAACGCAAGTGCGGCCTCCGGCGCGAGCGCGCCGTCCCGGACTGCCGCATCGATCTCGGCGTCGCTGTACATGCGCCAACCTCCGCGGGCCTTACCTGGCCCGCACCTCCACCGCGCAGTCCGTGCGCCCCGCTTCGGTCGCCTGCGCGCGCCGGTAGCATTCCACGAGGGCGGGCCCGTACTGCTCCCAGACATGGTCCTTCCACCCGCCTGTCGGGTCCGCCCTGGGCAGCAGCGGGAACCGGCTCTGGATCAACAGTCCCGCCCCAACCAGCACCGGCGCCAGGACCACCAACACGACCACAGGCCCTACCCAGCGACGACGCCAGTTCCGGACATCCTTCGAAAACAGGGTCAGCGAGCTCGACACGTCCTCCAACAGCGGCATCAGCTTCTCGCCGGTCTCCGCGATCCGGTCCAGCAGGCCCCCCGCTTCGTCAAGATTCCGCGCCACCCCCGCTGCCGTCTCGTCACTGACTTCCATCCCCTCCCGATTTCCCCCCTCCGTTCCCTCGCCGCGCCGCTGCCGCTTCACAAGACGCGCCGGCGGCGGCACCTCCTCGATGCCGGCGTCATGCACGTCCGCCACTTCGGCAGGCCGGCTTGCCGCCTCATCCTCCGGCTCGCTGCCGTTTCCACGGTCCGTCCTCGCCTTTCTTCCCAACCTCGCTGCCTGACCCGCAACCGTCGCCACGGCTCCTCCCACCTTCCGAACCATCTCCGCACCAACGCCTGGCCCGGACCGGACAGACCCGTCGTCCCCTACCGGCGACTTCGAAGAATCCCCATCCGTGACATCGGCAGCTTCCGATACGATCCCTTCATGCTCGCTCTCGTCCGCACCGAGTTCCGGTCCTTCGCCTCGCCCGGTACCGCCCTCCCTCCTTTCACGGCCGTCGCCATCAACCCCTTGCAGAACCCCACCCAGCACGTCCGCCATGGCTACCCTGTCCGGTCCTGCCTCCTCTTCACGAGCCGCAACTCTCTCCCCTGCGGCCGCCGACCGGCTCAAGTCATCGAGATCGAGCCCTTCGTCTACCCAACCGCCGTCGTCCTCCCCTCCAAATCCTGACAGGATCTCGCCCGTCTCCGGATGGAAATGCTCCGCCTCCCGCGGCTCCACGTCGTCATCGGGATTCACCCACACCGCGCCTTCCCCCGCATCCTTCATGTCCTGCGGCATTCCCGCAGTCGCTCCTTCCGCCGGCGCCCCAACGTCTTCCTCCTGCACCGCACCAGCCGCCTCCTCTGAACCGGACAACACTCTCCTCGCCTCCTTCCTCGCCTCCTCGAGCCCCACATCCTCAAACCGGCCGATCGTCACCCGCCGACGCCGGACCTTCCCGTCCTCGCCCCTCACCCTGCGGCTCGCGATCCACGACCGGGTCCCTGAAGGCAGAACGCGAAGCCCGAATCCTTCCACCTCCTCGTCCCAGGCGATCCTCTCCTTTTCCCCGGGCTCGATCGCCTCGACCGACCTCATGTCGAACAGGAATTTGTTGGACGCCTTCATCTCACTTCCTCCGCTCCGCCACCATCGCCGGCACCCAAGGGACTCATGTCCACCCGGTCCTTCCAGCCATCTCCGGATTCCCACGGCGTCACGTGGACCGGTCCTGCGTTCCACGGTGCGAACCGCGGATCCATGGAAACGTTCGCCCGCGCCACACGACGATCCATGGAAACGGCCGTGGATTCCCACGGCGTCACGTGGGCCGGTCCTGCGTTCCACGGCGCGAACCGCGGATCCATGGAAACGATCGCTCGCGCCACACGACGATCCATGGAAACGCCCGTGGATTTCCACGGCGTCACGTGGACCGGTCCTGCGTTCCACGGCGCGAACCGCGGATCCATGGAAACGCTCGCTCGCGCCACACCGCGATCCATGGAAACGCCCGTGGATTCCCAGGGCGTCACGTGGACCGGTCCTGCGTTCCACGGCGCGAACCGCGGATCCATGGAAACGTTCGCTCGCGCCACACGACGATCCATGGAAACGCCCGTGGATTCCCAGGGCGTCACGTGGACCGGTCCTGCGTTCCACGGCGCGAACCGCGGATCCATGGAAACGCTCGCTCGCGCCACACGACGATCCATGGAAACGCCCGTGGATTTCCACGGCGTCACGTGGACCGGTCCTGCGTTCCACGGCGCGAACCGCGGATCCATGGAAACGCTCGCTCGCGCCACACCGCGATCCATGGAAACGGCCGTGGATTCCCAGGGCGTCACGTGGACCGGTCCTGCGTTCCACGGCGCGAACCGCGGATCCATGGAAACGTTCGCTCGCGCCACACGACGATCCATGGAAACGCCCGTGGATTCCCAGGGCGTCACGTGGACCGGTCCTGCGTTCCACGGCGCGAACCGCGGATCCATGGAAACGCTCGCTCGCGCCACACGACGATCCATGGAAACGGCCGTGGATTTCCACGGCGTCACGTGGACCGGTCCTGCGTTCCACGGCGCGAACCGCGGATCCATGGAAACGCTCGCTCGCGCCACACCGCGATCCATGGAAACGGCCGTGGATTCCCAGGGCGTCACGTGGACCGGTCCTGCGTTCCATGTCGCGGACCATGCGCCCGTGGAAACGATCGCCCGCGCCACACGACGATCCATGGAAACGGCCGTGGATTTCCACGGCGTCACGTGGACCGGTCCTGCGTTCCACGGCGCGAACCGCGGGTCCATGGAAACGATCGCCCGCGCCACACGACGATCCATGGAAACGGCCGTGGATTTCCACGGCGTCACGTGGACCGGTCCTGCGTTCCACGGCGCGAACCGCGGGTCCATGGAAACACTCGCTCGCGCCACACGGCGCTCCATGGAAACGGTCGTGGATTCCCACGGCAGCCATTCTCGGTTTACGCCTCACGCTGGCGCCGGCCGCCTCCAGGCGGCCGGTCCCAGCCGCGCCCGCACCTCTTCCCTCGCCTTCGCGAAATCCCGCTCGAAGCGCTCCTCCGCCGACATCCTCTCTCGCCGGTTCAACAGCCCGGCCGCCTTGAGCTTCCGCTCCACATACGGGTTCGGGTCGGCGAAGTCCCCGGTCTGGCGGTGCTTCCAGTACTGCGTATTCCGCAACCGCATCGCGTCCCGCGGAAACTCCTTCGACGCCGCGACCACATACTGTTCGTCCGGCTTCATCATCAGCAGGTCATCCGGCCGCACGACCCTCTCCTGAGGCGTGTGCGCTGTTTGGAAGTGCTTTCTGAGCAAGGCATTGCGGAGGGTCTGGATTTTTCTTACCCCGTCAGGATGGCTGATTTCCGGGGTTTTTGCGGTTTGAAGGGAAAGGTTTTGTGGATTTCCACCCCATGGCCGTGCGCGGGCTGGTTTTCGGGCGCGTCGCGTTGAGGCGCGGGACTGAGTAGAAGGTGTCGCCATCGGGCCTGCGGCCCTTGTTCCATCCACCGGCGCTGGTTGGGAGAACGTGATGGCGACAGCGGAGAAGTTAGCCTTTTCGTGGTGGTCTGTGGAGGGCCTTGCGGACCTTGAGCGTCTGCGTGTGGTGCTCGACACGCTTCCCGACGAGAAGGTTGTGGCTGCGCTTGAGGCGGGTCGAGGCCGGGGTCGCAACGACTACCCGGTGCGGGCGATGTGGCGGGCTCTGATCGCGGGGATCGTGTTCCAGCATGCCTCGATGCAGTCGCTGCTGCGTGAGCTGGGCCGCAACCCGGCATTGCTTGACCCAACTTGAACAGTCGGTGTCGATTTTTGCCGGGCGCGGTTTCGCCAAGTTGTTGAAATGATTGGATAGTGAGGTGATGATTGGCGCGGGTTGAGAAAAATGTAGTGAAACATTTTTGCTGATTTGGCCTTGTTTTCTTGATTGGTCGATATCGAAGACATACAACGCGGTCATGTTCGTGCGCGAAACGACCGCCCGGGGCCACCGCTATCTCTACCTCGTGGAGAGCGTGCGCGAGGGCAAGCGGGTGCGCCAGCGCACGATCCGCGCGCTCGGCCGCAAGGACGTGTTGCAGGCGAGCGGGGAGCTGGACCGTCTGATCGCGTCCCTGGCGCGCCATTCGGAGCGGTCCGTGGTGCTGGAGGACATGGAGGCGGGCGCGCTGGCCTGCGTGCGGGTCGGCGGTCCGCTGCTGTTCGGTCGGCTGTGGGATCGGCTGGGCGTGGGCGCTGTCGTGAAGGAGCTTCTGGACGGTCGCGGCTTCGGGTTCGCCGTCGAGCGGGCGGTGTTTGTGAGCGTTCTGCACCGTCTGTTCGTGTCGGGTTCGGACCGGTCCTGCGAGAAGTGGATGGCCGACTACGCGATCGAGGGGATCGAGGGGTTGCGGCTTCATCAGCTGTATCGGGCGATGGCCTGGCTCGGGGAGGAGCTGGAGGCGCCGGCGGAAGGCGCGCTTGCGCCGCGCTGCGTGAAGGACGGGATCGAGGAGCGTCTGTTCGAGCACAGGCGGGACCTGTTCACCGACCTGTCTGTGGTGTTCATGGACACCACGACGCTGTCGTTCCACGGCGCGGGCGGCGAGACGCTGGGCGCGCACGGCTACTCGAAGGACCATCGCCCGGACTTGCGCCAGATGGTTCTGGCGGTGGTGCTGGACGGCGAGGGCCGGCCTGTGTGCACGGAGATGCTGCCGGGCAACACGGCCGACACCAGGGTGCTGCTGCCGATCGTGGACCGTCTTCGGTCACGCTTCGGGATCGGTCGTGTGTGCGTGGTGGCGGACCGGGGGATGATCTCGGCGGCGACGATAGCGGCGCTGGAAGAGCGGGGGCTGGACTACATCCTGGGCGCGCGCGAGCGGCGCACGAAGGTGGTCCGCGAGGTGGTGCTGAAGGACACGAAGCCCTTTGTGCCGCTGCTCCTCAAGCGTCCGCGCGGCGAGACGCAGCTGTTCGTGAAGGAAGTCACGGTGGGCGGCGCGCGCTACATCGTGTGCCGCAACGAGGCGGAGGCACAGAAGGACCGCGCCGACCGGCAGGCCGTGGTGGACGGCCTCCAGCGCCGCCTTGCGGACGGCGAGAAAGCGCTGATCGGCAACAGCGCCTACCGGCGTTATCTGCGCCGCACGGGCGCGGGCAAGGCGTTCGAGATCGACGCCGGCAAGCTCGCCGAGGAGGCCGGCTTCGACGGCATCTTCGTGCTGCGCACCAACGCCGGCATGACGCCGCTCAATGCCGTGCTCCGCTACCGGGAGCTGCTCACGGTGGAAGACCTGTTCCGCCGGGCGAAGGCCCAGTTGCGCACCCGCCCGATCTACCACTCCTGCGACGCCGCGATCCGCGGCCACGTCTTCTGCTCCTTCCTCGCGCTCGTCCTCCAGAAGGAACTGGCCGACCGCTGCGCCGCCGCCAACGTCAACGTCGAATGGGACGACCTGATCCGCGATCTCGACCGCCTGCAAGAGGCCACCATCGAGAAGGACGGCAAGCGCATCACCACCCGCACCCATGTCGAGGGCCAGGTCGGAAAGGTCTTCCAGGCCGTCGGCATCGCGCTGCCGCCGAACTGGCGCGAACACAAAGCCTGACCGTCCCCAAAATCAACGAAATGTAGTGGGTACACCCGGCGATGCCGGTGTAACTCCCTGTTCTATCGAATACTTTTAATCGTCACTGTTGAAGTTGGGCTTGAGATTTGCGGGTTCGAGGCGCTGCCCTTGCAGGGTGCGCCGGTGGTGGCGCTTTGCGCAGGGCGCGCGGTGAGGCGTCCGGCGCCGTTGCGCTCGACGGTGCCGGGCGCCTGGAACTTCTCGCGGTTCCTGGGGCGCGTGGTGCGCCTTGAGGACGAGCGCGGCCTTGTGTCGGGGATGATCGGGCGTCTGCGCGCCTCGCTGTTCGAGGAGTTGCCGGACTTCGGTCGCCATCTCGGCTACGACGGCAAGGCGGTGGCGAGCCACTCGACGGGCCGGGTTGCCGGGGCCAGGGGGCAGACCTCGGACCCCGATGCGGACTGGGGCAGGCACGAGACGGGCGGGGTGAACGCGAAGACCGGCGCGGTGTGGAAGAAGGTGAAGTCGTGGTTCGGCTACGGGCTGCACCTGATCGCCGACACGGACCACGAGGTTCCTGTGGCCTTCGAGGTGACGCGGGCGTCGGCATCGGAACCCGGGGTGCTGTCCGGGATGCTGGAGGAGTTGTTCGCCGAGGCGCCGGAGATGGCCGGGCGCTGCGCCGATTTCAGCGCCGACCGCGGTCTCGACAACGCCCGCCTGAAGGCGCGGTTGTGGGACAGGTGGCATATCCGCCCGCTGATCGACACGCGCCTGATGTGGCGGGTCGAGAAGAAGGAGCCGGGCCATGACCCGGCCCGGCCGATCACGCGACCGCTGTTCCCCGGGCGCGCCGACGTCATCGTTCATGACGAACGCGGCCGGGTGTCCTGCGTGTGCCCGCAGACCGGCGAGGTCCGCGCCATGGCCTTCCAGGGGTTCGAGGTCGGGCGCGGCGTCTGCGGCACGCTCAAATACCGCTGCCCCGCAGCCGCCTTCGGCTTCGAGTGCAAGGGACGCCGGGCCTGCCATCGGGCGGGTGGGGTGAAGTCCGGCGAATACGGCCGCATCCTGCGCGTCGACCTCGACAGCCATGACCGGCGTATCTTCACGCCCACGCCCTGGGGCAGCCCGTCATGGCGGCGCGGATACAACCGGCGCACCGCCATGGAGCGGATCAACGCCCGCCTCGACCGCAGCTTCAACTTCGAGACCCATTACATCCGCGGACGCGCGAAGATGAAGACCCGCATCGGGCTGGCCCTGGCGGTCATGATGGCCATGGCGCTTGCACAGGCCCGCGCCGGACGCGTCGCACGCATGCGCTCCCTGGTCGGCCCGGCGCCATACCTCGATACCGGCTGACCCCTCAGCCGACTGCCGACAACGCTGACCCAACCCGCCGGACCCCGGCATACGGACAAACGCGACCGAAGGCCGGCGATGCTGCCGGGCTGGGCCGCTCAAGTTCGAAAAGCAACCGCGGCGACCGCCTCGAACGCCGGAACAAACAACATCAACACCCGGACCCAACGTCCCATCCGACCGGAAAAACCCCACAGCGCAAATTTCTCGCAATCTCGTTGGACTTGTCATCGACCTTCACCTGGCCGAGCATCAGGCGGGTCCCGGCGGCGAAGGCCTGCACCAGATGCACCGGCGAGCGCGCCGCGGCATCGGCGAAGGAACGCCGCAGCGACTTGCCGTCAATCGCGATCACATCGCCGTCCAGAACCGCCGCCCAGTCCTCCAGAAGCCGCAGCAGCACTTTCTGCAGGCTGTCGGGATCGAGGGCGTTGAACAGGTCCGAAAACGCATCGTGGCTCGGGATGCCGTGCTTCAACTCCATGAAACGGCGCAGAAACCCTTCCTTCGCCCGACCGAAACGCTCCATGTCCGCGCATCCCTCCCCGCCGCACAAGGTCGAGAGCAGCGCGATCATAAGCATCTCGTGCAGAGAGTGGCGCGTCGCATTGCTGCGACGCGGATCCGTAACTCCTTCGAATACTGACAAAAACTCCTCCATCTCACACCCCAACTCAACAGAAACGGAAACGGGAGTGTGAATCGAAAACGCAAACTCCTAAAAGCTAGTCACATGGCACTGAAGTAGAGTTCATTGTAGGATGGTCTTTCGGGTCGGACAAAGGAAGTCGAGGAACTCCCTGGCCCGGTGGCGGCGATAGCACTTGGCGATCACCGCACCGGTGGCGATGTCGAGCGCCGCGAACAGCGAGGTCGTGCCGTTGCGCTTGTAATCGTGGGTGCGCCGCTCAGGGATGCCGGGCAGCATCGGCAGGACCGGCTGGGTGCGGTCGAGGGCCTGGATCCGGCTCTTTTCGTCGACGCAGAGCACCAGCGCGCGGTCCGGCGGCGAGAGGTAGAGGCCGACAATGTCGCGGACCTTGTCCACGAAGTGCGGATCGGCCGACAGCTTGAACGTCTCAGCCCGGTGCGGCTGCAGGCCGAAGGCGCCCCAGAGGCGCCAGATCGACGTGTGTGACAGCCCCGCCTCCTTCGCCATCGAGCGCAGCGACCAGTGGGTCGCGTCCGCAGGCGTCGAGGTGAGCGTGCGCTCGATCACTTCCGCCACTTTCTCGTCCGCGATGCTCCGCGGGCGCCCCGGACGGGGCTCGTCCGAAAGCCCCTCGATGCGGTTCTTGACGAAACGCCTGCGCCACTTGCCGACGGTGTGCTCGTGCATGCCGAGTTCTGCGGCTACCGCCTTGTTGCCCAGCCCGTCAGCGCAACGCAGGATCATGCGGCAGCGATCCGACAGCGAGCGCGCCACACGGTGACGCCGAACCTGCGCTTCCAGAAACGACCGTTCCTCATCGCTCAAGACCAAGGCCGCCAGCGGCTGTCCCGTACCGCGCCCCATCGAGATGACCTCCTTTGTCCGACCCGAAAGACCATCCTACAATGAACTCTACTTCAGTGCCAGGTGACTAGTGGCAGTAGGTTCAGTTCATCTTCAGGCGCCTCAGGTCGTGTCCGACGGCCAGCATGGCCGGCACGACGAACAGGATGAGCAGGGTTGCGGTAGCCAGGCCGGCCACGATGGTGAGCGCCACCGGGATCAGGAACTGCGCCTGCAGGCTGGTCTCGAAACAGAGCGGCAGCAGGCCGCTGATGGTGGTGAGCGAGGTCAGGATCACCGCACGCAGGCGGTCGCAGGCCCCGTCCTCTATGGCCTGCAGCGGCGGCTTGCCTTCCTGCTCGTGGTCCGTGATCGCCACGATGAGCACGATCGAATCGTTGATGACGATGCCGGAGAGCCCGATCATGCCGATCATCGACAGGATGGTGAGGTCGAAGCCGGTGAAGAAATGGCCGAGCGAGACGCCGATGAAGCCGAGCGGCACCACCGCCAGCACCGCCAGCGGGCGGCTGTAGCTGCCGAAGATCCAGGCAAGCACCAGGAACATGCCGGCCAGCCCGATCGCCCCGCCGACGCCCATGTCGGCAAAGGTCTCGGCCTGCTCCTCCGCCTTGCCCGCGAAACGCCATTCGAGGCCCGCATCCCCGGCGATCTCCGCCAGGCCGTCCCGCCGGAGCGCGGAGAGCACCACGTTGTTGGTGGTGACGGTCTCGTCCACCTCCGCCGTCACCGAGACCTCGCGCCGGCCCCGCTCGCGGCGGATCACGTCATAGCCGCTGGAGGGCGTCACGGTCACCACGGCGCTCAGCGGCACCTCGGTCCCGTTCGGGCCGAACAGGTAGAGCGCGCCGAGACCGCCCGGGTTCTCCGTCTGCCGGACCCTGACCTCCACCTCCTCATCGCCCCTGGCGAAGCGGAGCGCCGTGTCGCCCTGGAGTGCGCTGCGAAGCTGGCTGCCCGCCCGCGAGATGTCGAAGCCCATCGCCCGGCCCGCCGGCGTCACCCGAAGCTGCATTTCCCGGTTGCCGTAGGCGAGGTTGTCGCCGATGGCGCTCACGCCCGGATATGAGGCCAGAAGGGCCTTCACGCGCCCGGCCGCCGCCTTGAGGTCGTCGAGGCTGTCGCCGGACAGGCGCACGTCGATCTCGCGTCCGGGCGGCCCGCCGGTCGCGGCGCGGATGGTCAGAGCATCGGCCCCGACGACCGGCCCGTTGCGGTCCCGCCATGCCTGCACGAAGGCTTCGGTGCGCACGTCGCGCTTGTCGGAATCGACGAGCTGCACGACCACGGCGCCCACCGTGTCGTCGCGCCGGTGGAGTCCGGACAGGGCCTGGTTGCGCTGTATGCCCTGGACGACCAGTGAGGTATGCACCAGGCCGGGCTCGCCGAAGTCCTCGGCCGTGGCGCGGGCGCCCCGCTCGATCTGCATCAGGCGTTCCAGCGTTTCCTCGCCGGTCGTGCCCGGAACCATGCGGAGGTTCGCGAAGATGTTGTTCGGCTCGACCGACGGGAAAAAGGTGAAGCCGATGCGCCCGCTGGCCGCAATGCCGAGGCTGACGAGGAAGAAGCCGACCGCCAGCGCCAGCACCAGGTAGCGGTGGTCGAGCGCGCGCGCGACCGTGCGCCGGAACGGCCCTTCGCGGAACCGGCGGAAGCCTTCGTCGAACCTCCGGCGGAAGCGGGAAGCCCGGCCTTCCGCGGCGGCTGCGGTTGCGGCCAGCGAATGGCGCAGATGGCCGGGCAGCACCAGGAAGCACTCGACGAGGCTGGCCGCCAGCGCCAGCACGACGATGATCGGGATCTCCCGGATGATCTGCCCCATCACGCCGCCGATCAGCACCAGCGGCAGGAAGGCGGCGATGGTGGTCAGGCTCGACGAGAACACCGGCCCCGCCATGCGCCGCGCGCCCTCCATGGCCGCCTGCAGCGGATCGTCGCCCCGGCGCGCGCGCGTCTCGGCATGTTCGGCCACCACGATGGCGTCGTCCACCACGAGGCCGATGGCGAGGATCGTCCCGAACAGGATGATCATGTTGACGGAATGCCCGAGGCCCCAGGCGAGCGCCATCGCGGCGAGCAAGGCCGCGGGTATGCCGGCGGCCACCCACAGCGCCGTGCGGGCGTTCAGGAAGAGGAACAGCACGATCAGCACGATGACCAGCCCGCCGATGCCGTTGTGCACCAGAAGGTCGATGCGCTGGTCGATCAGTTCCGCGGACTCGTCATAGCGGTGTACCGTAACGCCTGGCGGCAAGGTGGGCACGAACTCGTCCAGGAACCGCGCCGCGGCTTTGGCGGTTTCGAGCGCATCCGCCGTCGTGGCCCGCTTGACGACGAGTTCCACCGCCGGGCGGCCGTCGAACCAGACCCGCGGCTGGTCCTCGTTCCACGCTTCCGTGACCTCCGCGACCTCGCCCAGCGTCAGCCTGCGCCCGTCCGGAAACGCACGCGCCTCGACCGCAGCGACCTCCTCGGCCGTGCGCGCAAGCCCGAGCGAACGCACGCGCGAGACCGTGCGCCCGCCCGTGTCGCCGCCCGGAATGTCGCGCGAGGCGCCGGCAATCCGGCTGGAGATTTCCGAGATCGGCAGGTCGAGCGCCAGCAGGTCGCGCTGGTCCGCCTCGACCAGGATCCACTCGTCGCGCGCGCCGACCGTCTCCACCTCGTCGACGCCAGCGCGGATCAGCCCGTCGCGCATGCGGAGCGCCCAGGTCTTGATCGTGCGCTCCGGCAGGTCCCCGGAAAGCACGATGCGCAAGAGGTTCTCGTAGCGCACCACGCGCCGGATCCAGGGCGCCTCGCTGTCCTCGGGCAGGGTCGCGACGCGCGACACGGCGGCATCCACGTCCGCCAGCGCCGCCTGCATGTCGGTCCCGGCCTCGAAAACGATCCGAATGTTCGCGAGACCCTCCTGGGAGTTGGAGATCACCCGCTTCACGCGGTCGAGGAAGCGGATCTCGGGATCGAGCGCCTGGACGATGGTGTTGTCCACGTCCTCCGCGCCGGCGCCGGGCCAGGCCACGGAGACGACGACCGCATCGATGCCGAAATCCGGGAAGAACTGCTTGTTCATCCGCCCGAGCGCCAGCAGCCCGACCACCAGCATGGCCGCCATCAGCAAGTTCGCCGCCGTCGGGTGGCGGGCGAACAACGCGATCACGGCGCCCGGGCCTCGACGCCGGGAGCGATCTCCGGGACGCGCGTCAGCACGATGCGCTGGCCATTCTCCAGCGGTCCCCGATCCGGCGTCCTCCGGGCGGCCATCAGCGCCAATGCGACAAGCCCCCTCACCCTCGAAAACAAAGGACTTGATGAGTATTGCCAACTACTATACGAAGTATAGCTGATTGTTCTAGCCGTTGCGGGCGATTCCCCGAGTCCAAAGGGGTATTGGTCGGGTCGGAGCCCGCTTGAGGGTAAAATTGAGGCAGGCCATGGACATCTCTCCAGCAATCGTCGTCAGTTCCGGACGCTGCGGTTCGACCATGCTGTCCGACGTCCTGAACTCGCATCCGGACATTCTCAGCATATCCGAGTTGTTTATCTTGCAGGGTCGCGCCCTGTTTCACTTCCGGCGCCTGACCGGCAACGAGATGTGGAGCATCGTCAGCAGGCAGACGAGGGCGCAGCGCCGGCAACTCGGCAGCCACTCCGAAGCGCTCTTGTACCCGGTCGGCACCCCGCGCGGCCGCTATGCCGGCGCGGAGATACCCCCCATTTCGTGGGTCACGCTTCCGCATATCACCGACCGGCCCGACGACCTTCTCGACGAGCTCGAGCCGGTGATCCGCTCGCAGCCGCGCCAATATGCGGCCGATCATTACCGGGCGATGTTCGCGTGGTTGCGCGGGAAGTTCGACCGAAAGGTCTGGGTGGAGCGCTCGGGCGGGGCCGGGATGTATGCGCCCAGACTGGCGCAAATGTTTCCCGAGGCGAAGTTCATCCATCTCTACCGCGACGGGCGCGATACCGCCATGTCGATGAAGAAGCACCCCGTGTTCCGCGAAGCCATGCGCTACATTGTGACCATGAGGGAGTATGGCGTGGATGCGCTGAAACCGATGACAGGGGTCTCGGGACATGCGTTCCGGGACTGGGCGATGCTGCGCACCCAGCTTCTCGTGTATGTCGTCTTTCTGTTCAGCAGAACCAGAGACCGGGAATTCACGCTTGCCGAATTCGGGAAATTCTGGTCGGACATAGTCGACTTGGCGGACCGGTTTCTCGACACGCTTCCGCCGGAAAAGGTGCTGCGTGTGCGGTTCGAGGACATGCAGAGCGAACCGGAGAAGGAGATTGCGCGCCTCGCGCGGTTTCTCGATCCGTCTCTCGAAGATCCGGAATGGGTGAAGGAGGCGGCGCGGATCCCCCGCCCGACACCCTCGAAGCTGGGAGACCTCATTCCCGCCGAGCGCGCCGCCTTGACCGAATCCTGCCGGTCAAGCCTCGAACGCCTCGGTTACGATCTCAGGGAATCATGAACCGGTCCCGCACAGCCGGGACCGGCCTGAGAGGCGCGCTTCCGTTTTCAATCACGCTGCTGCTTGTGCCTTTGGTTATAGCCATGGCGCTGGACTTGCTGCCCGACTTCATTCCATGGGTCGTTCCATGGATTATCTTGCCGCTTATTCCCTATATCAAAATTGTGGAAACATTATGCAAGAACGATGTCCCGAACCTGGATCGCAACACGCCGGAGTCCCGGGTATTCTGGCATATGGCCATTCTCGTTTTATGGGCAGTACTTTATCCTCTGTTGGTGATCTTCATACTTTGGGCCGTATGCAACTTACCGACCCTGCTGCTCTACGAACGCCTTGTTCTGCTCGTATTTTGCGGAATGCTCGGCAGACTCGTAACCATAACGTCGCATGACCTGATCCACAGGCCGAAACTATGGATGCGGCGGCTGGCGGAATTCACGATGGGCGCAATCGCCATGCCGCACATGTACACGGAACATGTTTATATGCATCATCCGAATGTCGCAACGCCGCGGGACAGGGAGTCCGCGCGACTTGGGCAAAGCTATTACAATTACTTCTTTACCGGACTTCCCTATGTCTATGCGGAGGCGATTCGTGTCCAGCATCGCCGGTTGGCCCGCCGCGGTCTGTCGTTCTGGCACAAGTCGAATCCGGTCTGGCTATGGGCCGCCATGTGGGCCGCCTGGCCCGCCCTGGCGCTTGCTATCGGAGGATGGCTGGGGCTCGCCGCCTGGGCGTTTATTGCCTTGTTCGCAGCCTGGGGGATCAGAGCCGTCGATTATATGCAACATTACGGTTTGCAGCGTGTCCTGAGGCCGAACGGCAAGTACGAACGGATCCAGCCGCATCATTCCTGGAATCATTCCAGTGCTTCGAACTATCTGTATTTCTCCATACAGCGGCACTCGGATCATCACGACAAGCCGACCAGGCCGTACCCATTGCTTCACGGCCTTCCCGAGGACAAGGCTCCGAGCCTTCCGTCGCACTACGGTTCGATGATGACCCTGCTTCTCTTTCCATCGGCCTGGTTTCGGAAAATGAACCCGCTTGTCGAAGAATGGCGGCGCAAATTCTATCCCGATGTCAAGGATTGGCGGGCGCTTTCCAGCGAAGCCTACCGCCACCGGCCTGGGTCGCTCCCCTTGATTTCGGAGATTATGCAAGGCGCGCCATGTCTGGCACGATATATGGAGGTCTGTTATCCGCTGATCGACAGCGTTACCGGCCGGCAATTTCAGCAGATCACCGTTCCCGACAATATAGACATGGAGCCTGACGAGTTGCTCTTTGCCCAGAGGGGGTTGCTGCGGCTCCATTACGGCCATGAGTTCGGCTACGGCGAAATGATTGAAGATATGGACCTCTCGGAAACGGATATGGCCGAGGAAGTCGCCGAAAATGCACAAATATGGTGCAACGACCAGGCCTTCCAGATCGGCGTAAGGATGATGCGGGGGCACGTTCTGGGGCAGGACGCCGGCCGGCCGCTTTCCAACATGGCCGACGCGGCGATAACTCTGCTGGCGCGGGCCGTTCTCGACGAATTCGTTGTTCATCGAGGCCCGGTTGCCTGCGACGGCATCGCCTTTGTGGCTCTCGGCAGGCTCGGCGAACGCCGGATGACCTTCGAATCGGAAGTCGAGATCATCGCTCTGGCGGATGGCGGATCGGAGATCGAAGGCAACGGATTCGTCCTGGAAGACCATGCCGGCGAGTTCTGCAGGAGGTTCAACAAGGTCGCGGCGCAGTGGTCGGCCAACAACATGCTGGTCAGGTCCGTCCATATGCGGCCCCCGGGCAGCGGGAACCACAATGTTACCGGGGCGCTGGAGCGTTTTGCGGACGGCGCGGGGAAGCCGGATGCGGATTTTCTGCGGGATGCGGCGTCGGCCAGAGTCGTGTGCGTGGTCGGCGACCGCCCCGGCGAGTTCGCCGAACGGTTCGAGGAAGCCAGACGGTCGATCCTCCTCCGGCAGGGCCCGTCGGCCGACGATATTCTTCACCCCGTCCCGGACGAGGAAGGTGAGCGGTTGCTCCTTGCGATCCTGGAAGGCCCGGGCGGTCTGGGCGATCTCGAACGGGCCGCGCTCGGGTTGCGTCTGCAATATGGTGGGAGCCATCCGGATATGGCAGGCGGGGACGGCCCGGCGGCTGTCCTGAAGAAGGCCGGAGAACACGGAATCCTCGAATCCGAAACGGCGGAGGAACTTGCCGAGGCAGCGGGTTTCCTGCTGGGCCTGGAGTGTGTCCTGTCGCTGGCGAACGGCGGACAGGCCGGCGAGGCGCATTGGGAGGACACGGTCAAAGCCACCGTGGCCCGGGCCTGCGACGCCAGGGATTTCGAGGAGGTCGTTTCGAAGGCGGAGGCGGCGGCCGCCCGCATCGCTGCATATCTGTCTGCGGAACAGAAGTCAGGCGGCGGTACCTAGCGACAGCGGTGAACCTAAATCCGGCAGTTGAGGATGGCTTGGCCTTGCCGAATCCCTTGTAGTCTGCGGGTATGAGCGGCTTTTCAGGGGCCGAAGAGGCTCACCCTTTGGGTGATTATCCTGGCGCTGTGCGGGATGTCGCCCGAGCGTCGGTGAAGGTGGACACCTTCGGCGGCGCGGTTCATGTGGAATGGGACCCTGATGCGGCGGTGACGCCGCTGGGGCATCTGGCGTTTTTCTCGGAATAGCTGAAGGTAAGCGGTCGCTTTGACGCTTTGGTTGCGGACTGCCCGCTGCACTACACGAGCCCGAACGCGCCGTCGAAGCGGGATGTCCTGGGGACGGTTCTTCTGTCGGTTCTGGCGGGGCAGTCCCGCTATGCGCACATCACGTCGCTGCGCGGCGACGGGGTGAACCCTGCGCTGCTGGGTATGGACAAGGTTGCGAGCGAGGATTCGGTGCGGCGCGGTCTGGAGCGGATCGGTGCGGATGAAGGCACATCGTGGCTTCAGGGCCATCTGGACGATGTGGTCCGTCCGCTGCTGAGGGAGCCGTGGGTTCTGGACTGCGACACGACGATCAAGGCGCTTTACGGTCGTCAGGAGGGAGCGGTTGTGAGCTACAACCCGAAGAAGCCGGGCCGCCCCTCGCACGCCTGCCATGCGTTCCTGATGGCGGGCACGCGGCTTGTTCTGGATGTCGAGGTGGCGCCGGGCAACCATCACCATTCGAGGCGCGCGGCGCCGTCCTTGTGGGCGTTGCTCGACCGTCTTGGGCGGGATCGCTGGCCGCGTCTGGTGCGGGGCGACAAGGACTGGGGCAGCGAGGCCAACATGGCGTCGTGCGAGGCTGCGGGTCCGGACTATCTGTTCAAGCTGCGCCTGACGAAGGGGGCGCGCCGGCTTGCCGAGCGGCTGATGGCGCGGGACGGCTGGGAGGATGCAGGCCAGGGCTGGTCGGGGATCGGGGCCGATCTGCGTCTGCAGGGCTGGAGCCGGACGCGCCGGGTTGTGGTGCTGCGTCGGCGGCTTCCTGCGACGCTGGCGCTGACGCGTGGCGACAAGGCCCAGGGCGAGCTGTTCTGGACCGAGGCGCAGCCCGGCACCGGGGTATGGGTGCGGCGCGACAATCAACTTGAGACTTCCGCGTCAATCAGGATGAGACGAGGGAAGGCGGCGGCCCGGAACGGAGGGAGGGCGTAGCCCGACTGTAGTTGCGGGCCGCCGGCTCGAAAAATTTCCTCCGGGCCTTCTGGCGGGATCGGCCGTTCGGGCGAACGTTGGTGCTTTTCCAAGCGGGAGAGCGCGGCGTTGCCCGGGCGTCACATAACCGATCGCCAGAAGAGGTTGTTCATGACCCAGAAGAAGACCGACACCATCGAGGTGGCGGCCGCCAAGGCGGGCTTCAGCCGGGCCACCGGGTACCGGCTTGCCGCCGGTCCGGCGCCGCCCTTGCAAGAGAAGAAGCCGCGGGGCCGGCGCCGTCCGGACCCGCTGGCCGATATCTTTGACACGGAAGTGGTGCCGCTTCCAGAGGCCAGCCCGGGCATCCGCCCGGTCGGCGTGTTCGAGGAACTGATGCGCTGCCATCCCGATCTGGACCCGGGGGTGCGGCGCACGCTGGAGCGGCGGATCCGCGTCTGGCGCGCCGAGCACGGTCCGGAGCAGGACGTGATCTTCCGCCAGAAGCACGAACCGGGCCGGCAGGGCCTGTCCGACTTCACTCGTATGGGCCCGCTCGGCGTGACCGTCGCGGGGCAGCCGCTGGATCACATGCTCTATCACTTCCGCCTCGCCTGGTCGGGCTTCACCCATGCCCGGGTGGTGCTCGGCGGCGAGAGCTTCACGGCGCTGGCCGAGGGGCTGCAGGACGCGCTATGGCATCTCGGCGGCGCGCCCGGCGAGCACCGCACCGACAGCCTGTCGGCGGCGTTCCGCAACCTGAGCAAGGACGCGGCTGAGGACATAACCGGGCGCTACCAGGCGCTGTGTGAGCATTATGGTATGGAGGCCACCCGCAACAACCGCGGCGTGGCGCACGAGAACGGCTCGATCGAGGGACCGCACGGCCACCTCAAGCGCCGGATCGCGGACGCGCTGGCGCTGCGCGGCTCGCGCGACTTCGAGGACCTCGGCACCTATCGGCGCTTCATCGCCGAGGTGGTCGGCCGGGCCAACGCGCACCGCTCCAGGGCCATCGAGGCCGAGCGCGCGAAGCTGCGGGACCTGCCGGTCGGCCGGACCGTCGATTACGAGCAGATCAGCGTCAACATCACCTCGTCGTCCGGCTTCGGACTACGCCGCGTGTTCTACACCGTGCCCTCGAACCTCATCGGACACCGGCTCGGCGGGCGCGTCTACGACGACCGGATCGAGCTGTTCCTCTCAGGCACCCATCTGCTCACCCTGCCGCGCGGGCGCGCCGGCTCCACTGGCCCCAACGCTCATGTCGTCAACTACCGCCACGTCATCCACTCGCTGAAGAAGAAGCCGATGGCGCTCCTGAACCTGGTCTACCGCGACGCGCTGTTCCCGCGCGAGGCCTACCGGCGCTGCTTCGAGACGGCCCTGGAGCGGGTGGGCGAGCGCCGGGCCTGCCGGCTCGCGGTCGCCTTCCTGGCGCTCGCCCACGAGGAGAACTGCGAGGCCGATCTCGCTCACGCCATCGACCGGGCGCTCAACGCCGGCAGGCTCCCCGACCCCGACAAGCTCAAGGCGCGCTTCGCGCCGCGCCCGGGGAGCATGCCCAGCATCCGCATCGCCAGGCCACTCCTTGCCGGTTACGGCACCCTGCTCGACGCGGGAGGCGCGGCATGACCGACAACCAGGACAGGATCGCCACCGATCCCAACAAGATCGACGCCATCAAGCTCTCGCTGATGCTTACCGATCTGCGCCTGCCGACGATCAACCAGCTTTGGCAGGGCTTCGCCAAGAGGGCCGACGCCGAGGGATGGACCGCCGCGCGCTTCCTCGCAACCCTCGTCGAGCACGAGCTCGCCGAGCGCGACCGCAGGCGCATCGAACGCCATCTCAGGCAGGCCAGGCTGATCCCGGGCAAGACCCTCGACGCCTTCGACTTCAGCGTCGTACCGATGATCTCGAAGGCACAGGTCAATGCCCTGGCCGCCGGCGACGCCTGGCTCGACCAGGGCGCCAACTGCCTCATCTTCGGCCCGCCAGGCGTCGGCAAGAGCCATCTGGCGTCCGCCATCGGCCTTGCCCTGGTCGAGAACGGATACCGTGTCTTCTTCACCAGAACCACCGATCTGGTGCAGCGCATGCAGGTCGCGCGCCGCGAGCTCGCCCTGGAAGCCATGCTGGCCAGGCTCGACCGCTACCACCTGCTGATCCTCGACGACATCGCCTATGTCCAGAAGGACCAGGCCGAGACCAGCGTCCTCTTCGAACTCATCTCGGCGCGCTACGAGCGGAGATCCCTGCTGATCACCGCAAACCAGCCCTTCGGAGACTGGAACAAGGTGTTCCCGGACGAAACGACGGCGGTGGCCGCCGTCGACCGCCTCGTCCACCACGCCACCATCCTCGAGATGAACGTCGAGAGCTACAGGCGCCGCGAAGCGCTCGACAGGGGCAAGCGAAAGCGCGGCCGGCCGGCGAACTACGCCACCGAGAAAAATACCAGGGACTGACCCGAGGCCACCAGCTCGGCCGAACTGCCCTCACACTCACGGCCCGCGGGGATCGCCTCCGCGGGCCGCTTCATCTCCGGCCCACCGGACCGCCGCGACAATCAAAAATCCTCGGAACCTGTCGCGCCGCGACAATCAAAACCAAAAACCGCTTGCAATCCCCGCCGCGCGACACAATCCTCTCCCTCGTCGCTGCCGCCGGGAATCTCATCCTGATTGACGCGCGGCTCTCATCCAGATTGTCGCGCTATAGTATGGGAGTTCGCGGTGCTGGCGACCTCGCTGGACCTGGAGATACGCTCGCTGGCCCAGCTCTACCGCGACCGGGCGGACGCGGAGAACGGCTTCGACGAGTTGAAGAACCAGTGGGGTTGGGGCGGCTTCACCACGCGCGACCTGACGCGCTGCCGGCACATGGCCCGGCTGGTCGCGCTCATCTACAACTGGTGGAGCCTGTTCGTGCGCCTCGCCGACCCCGACCATCACCGCGAGGCGATCACCAGCCGGCCGCTGCTCCTGCACGGCGTCGCCCGCCAGACCCACCACGCCGGCCAGACCCGGCTGACGGTGACCTCCCATCACGGGCGTCGCAAGACGGTGATGGCGGCGCTGCGCCGGATCGCCGGCTTCTTCCGGTCGCTGACGCAAACTGCGGAGCAGTTGAGCGCCGGGGATCGCTGGCGCCGCATCCTCGCCGAGGCGCTCAGGAAATACCTCCATGGCCGCGAACCGGGGCGTCAACCCTGGCTGCCGCCACCCAGGGCCGCGACCACGTGCTGAAATCCACGCCCAAATCCGACCGTTCACACTACCCCGAGACAGCGATCAAGCCTGTCAACTGCCGGATTTAGGGTGAAACGCCCCCGCTTGCCTCGACTGCTGTCAGGCTCCGCGCCCGTACCCTTCGGGGTCCAGCGCGGTCAATCGCTCATGGCGCCGGGAGACGGCTACGACCCCGGCAGGAGGGTCAGCACCCCTGCCGCCGCCTGCAAGGCCTCGGCACGGGTTCGGGGAATGCGCATATAGTCGCCGTCCCGCCACCGGCGGGTCGTGTTGTCGTAGCGCCAGGACAGGAAATTGCCGCTGGCGCCGGTTCCGACGGAGAACACGGAGTTCGAGAGATCGGACAGGTCGTAAACCGCGCGATAGCCGGAGCCGTGGTTGGCGGCGAAGGGCGCCTCCTCATTGGCTACGCTGTGCCGCCCGCGATTGACGGTGAAGCCGCCGCCTCCCGTTTCGATGCGGATATCCGCCAACCGCTTCAGGACCGGAATGCGGCCGAGCAGGATATGGCCGAATGCGGCCCGGTGCGCCTCTCCCCAATGCCAGTCGTCCATGTCGTCTCCGTAGCGGCGCGCCAGATCGTCGAGAGCGCGTGAAAGAGCGGCGGCGACGGTCTGGTCGCAAGTCTCGACCTGCGTTGTCGTCACATCGTCGCACCATGCCCGACGGCTCGTCAGCATGTGGGCGACCGTGCCCGGCCGGAGGCCGAAAAAGGGCTGGAAGAGATCGCCGAGTTCGTCGGCGTAGAGGCCGCGGTTCACTTCCGCGAGCCAGGCCGCAAATATCAACGGCGCCGCCGATGCGCGCGCCATACGCAAGTCCCAGCCGCGCAGCAGGGACAATGCGCGTCTCCCGTTTTCGTCCATCCCGGCGGGTTCGGCGAGCGTGAGAAACAGGGGGACGAGGTCCGCCGCGGCGCCGGAGAACTCGTCGTGCTGCAGCGCCGTTTCCGTTGCAACCGTGCGCGGAGCGACCTGTTCCATGTGCGCCTTGATCCGTTCCGCCCGGTATGGCGGCGGCCAGCGGCGGGCGAGGAACCACGGATGATCGGCAGGGACGATGCGCTGATTGGCATGCACGAGCAGGCCCGACGGCGGGTTGAAGGCGCGCGGAAGCGCATCGTGCGGCACGAACCCGGTCCAGTCCCCGTCGCCGGTCCAGCCGGCTGAGGGTAGCCAGCCGTCGCCGGTGCTGCGTATCGGAACCCGCCCCGGCGACAGGAAGCCGATATTTCCATCTATGTCGGCATAGGTGATGGTGACATGAGGAGAATGGAAACTCTCCAGGGCGGACGTGAAACCGGCCCAGTTCCGCGCCCGGTTCAACCTGAGAAAGGCGAGGAAGGTCAGGTCGTCGTCGCGAAGAAGCGTGGAGGAGAAGGCGACGACACGGTCCCGCTTCCCGGGATGTTGCCCGTCGAGGGCGGCGAAATCGGGCGCGAGGTCGGAAACCACCGGGCCGTGGCGCGTTTCCCGGACGACCAGCTCCACAGGTTCCCGCCCCTTCACGGCAATGATTTCGATCCGCTCATCGAACGGCCGTGATCCGCCGGGCGCGTCGTAACGGCCCGGCTCGCCTTCGCTTATGCGCTCTATGAAGAAATCCTGAAAGTCGCTGCCTGCATTGGTTACGCCCCACGCAATGGCGTCGTTATGGCCCAGAACGAAAACGGGTCCGCCCGGAACCGTTGCACCCGCCAGGCTGAGTCCCGGCGCTTCCAGACGCGCGAGATACCAGAGTCCCGGCGCTGTCAGCGCCAGATGGGGATCGCTGGCCAGTATGGGGAGGCCGCTTGCCGTCCTGCCGCCTGCAACGGCCCACGCATTGGACGCCTGTGCCTCCGATCGCGAGCCGCCGGACATGGCCCTCCACAAGGACTTCCATTGGGCCGCAACGGGCGTGCGTCCCGCAATCGTCAGGGCGCGACCGGCGCCGGACAAGGCACCATCGACGTCCTCGGGGAAAAGGTCGGAGAGTTGCGCGGGAGACAATCTTGCCGCGAGCGCGCCGCGAAGGGCTTCGTTCTCCCACTCCCAAACCAGGTTGGCCAGTTTCAGACTTCCTGACCTCGTGACGATGTTTGTTGCGGGCGGCGTTCTGGGAACTTTTTGAGTTCGGTTCATTTTTCGTCTGTTTCGGCTGATTTTCGCTGGCTGCCGTGTCCAGGTTCGGGTATTTTAATTTGACACTGGATACGAGATTTCAACCATGTCGATTACCCTTCCCCTGAGCCCTCCGGAGGCGGTTCCGATCGGCAGCAGTTGTTTCGCCATTCTGATTTCGGACGACAGCTTCACCTACTTCTCCAACCTCGTTCCCTTTGACAGCCACGCCGCCGATGACCGCGCGGCCATGCTGTTGCGGATCGGCCGCCTGGCTGCGATCAGCGCGGTCTCGCGGCAGGATCTGGCCGACGCTTTCGGTGTCTCGCGTGCAACGGTCCAGCGCGCACGACGGCGCTACCTGGCCGAGGGCGAAGCGGAGTTTCTGAAGCCCCGGCGCGGTCGGGGACCTTCGGTGTTCACGCCGGAGCTGGCGGAGAAAGCGACGGCGTTGCTGGAAGGGGGCCTGAGCGGCTCTGCGGTGGCCCGAGTTCTCGGCGTGTCAGCGCCGTCGGTCAACAAGTGGCGGCGGCAGGGGGTGATCGGCAACGCGGAGGCGTGTCGGGAGCGCGGCAGCGCGGCAGTGGCGGTGCCGCCTGACGCGGGTGGGGCGCCCGAGGGCAGTGTCGATGACGAGAGTGCCGGTGCCGCCGGGCCGGCGACGGCAGCGGGGCTGGAGGCGCAGACGGATCGCAGCGCGCGCGACCGGCGGGACCGGCAGGCGCCGATGGGGCGCGCGACTTGCGATGTCCGGGCTCGGGTGTTGGCCAGCTGCGGGCAGGCGGGACCGGTCGAACCGCAGTTCACCGCCGCCGCCCGCGGCGTGCGCTTTGGCGGCGTTCTCGCCGCCCTGCCGGCCCTGCTGAAGGAAGGCCTGCTCTGCGAGACCGGCCTCCTGCCGTTGCTGTCGAAGGGCTACTACGGCCTGCCCACGATCCTGCTCTTCCTGGCCTTCATGACCCTGGCGCGGGTGCGCAACCCCGAGAGCCTGCGCTACCAGGCACCGGGCGAATGGGGTGCGGTTCTCGGTCTCGACCGCTGCCCCGAGGTCAAGACGCTACGGCGCAAGATCGGGCTCATGGCCAACGACGAAGCCAGCGTGCAGGCGTGGCAGCTCGCTCTTGCGAGACGCTGGCAGGAGGAGGAGCCCGAGCTCTGGGCGACGCTGGCCGTTGACGGGCACGTCAAGGTCTACGCCGGCCGCAAGGGGCGCCTGCCCAAACACTTCGTCTCGCGCGAGAAGCTGTGCCTGCCGGCGAGCACCAGCTACTGGATCAACGCCTTGGGCGGCAAGCCCCTGCTGTGCCTGCACAAGCCGCTGGACCCGAAGATGGTCGCCGCGATCGAATCCGACGTGGTGCCGGCGTTGCAGGCGCTCGGGATCGTCGACGCCGGGACAGCGGACCTGACCGCCGGGCAGCCCGGCCAGCCCGTGCTCACACTGGTCTTCGACCGCGAGGGCTGGAGCCCGGAGCTGTTTCGCCGGCTGGCCAGGCGCGGCATTGCCTGCCTGACCTGGCACAAGAACTTCAGGGGCGGGGACTGGCCGGCCGAGGACTTCAGTGCGATGATCGTTCCCATTCACGGACCCGCGGCGAACGCCAGCGCCACCATGCTGCTGGCCGAGAAGCCGGTGACGTTGAAGAACGGCTTCAGGGTGCGCCAGATCCGCCGCCTGCTCGACAACGGCCGTCAGGTTCCGCTGGTCACCACCGATCCGCACAAGCCGGTGGCGGAGGCCGCAGGCGCCTTGTTCTCGCGCTGGTCGCAGGAAAACTTCTTCAAATACATGCGCGACGAGTTCAATCTCGACGCCCTGCCGACCCACGAGATCGAGCCTCTCGCTGCCGATACCATGGTCGTCAGCCCGCTGCGGCGGGCCTACGACAAGGCAATCCGCCGCCTCGACCACCAGCTTGGCCGCCTGCGCAACCGCATCGCCGACGCCGCCCACAGGAAGCAGCCGACGGGCGAACTCAAGAGGGAACTCAGGGACCTCGAGGGCGGCCGTGAGATTGTCAGATCCAGCCGCAGGGAGGTGCCCACGCACTGCCGGGCCGGCGACCTCGACGAAGCCGGACAGCTCAATGCCTTGCCCTCACGCGAGCGCCTCCTACTCGACATCATCCGCATGATCGCCTACCGCGCTGAAACCCGCTTGATGCTTCCCGTCATGCAGGCGCAGGGCCACAAGCCCCACCCACGGAAACTGCTTCAGGCACTCTTCACCGCCGATGCCGACATCCTGCCGGACCCTGCCAACGGCGTCCTGCGGGTCCGCATTCTCGGCCTCGCAAATGACGCCTGCGACCGCCAGATCAAGCCTCTTCTGGCCGAACTCAACGCCACCGAAACGCACTTCCCCGGCAACCGTATGCGCATGGTCTACGAGGTCGGCATAACCCCAAAATCCGCGCGCACCGGTGCCAAACAAAATTAGCAGAGGTCAGGAAGTCTGAGTTTGACGCCGCTCCGTGCCAGCGAATCCTTCGGCCGCCACGGTTTCGGTTCGTAGCCGAGCAGGACGAATTCGGGCGGCAGCGCGCCTGACCGCGTTGCCAGCCAGGCGTTGATGCCGGCGGTATAGGCATTCAGAATCCCGACTGCATCCTCCGGCAGGCGCGAGAGAATCCGCTCCGCATTCCGTTCCGTCCCGAGCGTCCGCGCCATACGGTCTATGGAGAGCGTTCGCTCGCCGACGACTTCGGAAAGCGTTCCGCTGCCGATCCGGCGCGCGAAGTCCATCTGGAACATCCGGTCGCGCGCATGCACGTATCCGAGAAGGAAATAGGCATCGTCGACCGTCGCCGCCCGGATATGGGGAATGCCGTTGGCGTCGTAGATCACTTCTCCCCGCTCCTGGAGGCCGGGAAGCCGGATCTCGCCGTCGAGCTGCGGCAGCGATGTGCGCAGCCAGAACCAGCCCGCTCCGCCTGCGAGAAGGATCGCGGCGGCGAACGCCGCCGGCAGAGCAATCCACAGTTTCGTTCTTCGTCTCATGCCGCATCCTTCGGCCATGGTTCCGGCGCCCTCATTTGCGCAACAAGGCGCCAGGCAAGCCCGAGCGAGAGAGAACCGGCGAGAGCTCTGCCGATCGGCACGGCGCACACTGCCGCCGCCGCGCCAAGCGCGAACGCGACCGGCTCCCCATCCGGCATTCCCACAAGCAGGACCAGCGCAAGCAGCGTCAGGACGTTCGCCGTCCAGTCCAGGACCGTCGTCCAGAAGGAACGTCCGAAATGGTAGAATACCGGCCTGCAGAGCGCTGCCATGCTTGCCGGGACGAGCGCGGCGAAACCGTACAGGGCGTAAACATGCACCAGGCCCGACGCTCCCGCCGTCAGATCGAACATTCGGGAGATCTGGCCGGAGGTCGACGCGAACAGCGCCCAGACCGCAATGACGTAGCAGATGGAGAACACCGCCGCGCTGCGAAGGCTGGCGGCGGTCCGGCCGGTGTCGCCGGCACCGTAATTCTGCCCCAGCACCGGGTTGAGCGCGATGGTCAGTCCCATGATCCCGCACCCCGCGAGCAAGGTGATCCGTGCGAGCAGCGCCCATGCGGCAAGCGCGCTGTCCCCGAACGCCGCGACCCACCAGGTCGCCAGCAGCCAGATTGTGGGCGTCGCGAGTTCCGACAGGGCGGCCGGCCCCGCGATTGCCAGAACGGGCCCGGCGTCGCGAACCGTCTCGAAAATGTCGGGAAGCTTCAGGAGACGGTATTTGCGGATGACGAACCCGACGCCGAGCGCCGCGCTGATCGCGCGGTCCGCCAGCAGCGCCCAGGCGGCTCCCTCCAGGCCCAGACCGGCCCAGAAAATCAGCGCCGGGCTGACCGCCAGGGCCGCCAGACTGCCCGAAACGGTCACCGCCACGGATCGGCGCACGTCGCCGGCACCGCGCAATATCGCGCCCGTCGCCAGGCTCACCGCTGCCAGGGGGACGGAATACAGGGCGATCTCCAGATAGAGGTCCGCAGCGTCGAAGACCGCGCCCGGCTCCACGAAGGAGGCGAGAGCCGCGCCGCGAAAGACCTGCGCCAATCCGACGGCGGCGCACAGGACGGCCAGGGTGACGACCAGGCATGAGGTCGCCTGCCGCACGGCCAGCGCTTTGTCGCCGGCGCCGAGCGACTGGCTGACCTGCACGGTCGCCGATGACGCAAAGGCGAGCCCGATGGCAATGACGAAATACTCGATGAATCTCGCGAGCCCGACAGCAGCGATCAACCGCTCGTCGCGCAATAGCGAGACATAGAAGAGGGTCACCAGGTCGGCCAGGAAGATGAACAGCAGTGCCGTCGAAGCGGGCCCGGCCATGCGCAGCAGGTGGCGCCCGACCGGGCCGGTCGTATAGACGCCCTCGGCCGCGCTCCTCGCTCCCGGCTCCGCCACCGCTACGCCGCGCTCTACACGGCGTAGCCGAGCCGCTCCAGACCCGGCCGGCAGGCTTCGGTCAATGTCGCCCGTTCTTCCGGATCGAGCCGGCCAAATTTGGACCGGGACGGCCTCGGTATCCCGGCTGCTTCGTGAATCCAGTCCTCGTTTTCCAAATCTCTGGAAATAAACCGGATTATACGACGCAGCTCCCACTCTGCATTTTGCTGCAAATCGTCAAACCGTACCTCCAGGACCTGTTCCGACGGCAGGTTCTGGATGAAGTCCTGAGCTGCTCCTACCATCGAGCTCCATATTGCGCCGAAGTGCGCGATCTCCAACCGGTCGGCGGACATGGGGATCGGGAACCGGGACAAATACTTCAAAGGTTGCAGGCGCAGCGCCATCGAATCCCAGAATTCGCCATGTTTCGCCTCGACTCTAAAGGGATCGTATCTTCGCTTCTGGAGGGCAATTATGTAGGGCGCAATTCCTCTGAATGGATGATGTTGAAACATGGAAAGCGCAACATCCCGCCCGTCCCGGTGCATGTTGATCACCTTGGCTTCCGGAAATCTGTACATGAGCCTCGACGCATACATGGAAGACCCGCCGGAGCGTTCAACCCATACCTTCCGGTCGAATCTGTCACACAACCACTCGAAAAGATCACGACAATGTTTTGCAGGAGACTGGCGTGGAAAACTTCGCACGACCGGTTCCATCTCATCGAAGAGTCTTTCGTAGTGATTTGTCAAGTGAGGAAGCGTCACGCATAGAATGGGAGGGACAGTTTTTCGTCCAAACCGGGAATCGGGATCTTCGAAGGGATACAGCAGTTCTTCGTAGTCTTTTCTCAGAAGATAACGAACCAATTGCGGTTGATGGGTAAGAACATGCCACATTCCGTTTCCGGTCAGGCGCCATCGGCTGAACAAGGCAGTGCTGTGAAATGTAAAAAACTCGGAGATGCTGAGGAGATCCGGATGCAGGTTCAACATGTTGGACAACATCGTCGACCCGCAGCGGCCGGAACTGAGAACGATAACCGGTGGATAGCGCAGTGCCCGGCCGGTCATCGAACGCCTCCCGGTCGTGTTGCGGCCCTTCGTCCGCCGGGACAGCCGGCGGGCAGGGGAGCGCGTCTGGTAAGCGGCAGCGGAAATCCCGACATCAATCCAGCAATCGAATTACTGCGTCCGCGGCGAGGTCCACCGTCATCGTCGCCGTATCGATCCGCAGTTCGGGAGCTTCCGGGGGTTCGTAAGGGGAATCGATCCCGGTGAAGTTCACGAGATCGCCCCTGCGCACCTTGGCGTAGAGGCCCTTCGGGTCGCGTGTCTCGCAGACCGCAAGCGGCGCGTCCACGAATATCTCCAGGAACTCGCCTTCCTCCATCAGGTCGCGCGCCATGCTGCGTTCGGACCTGAATGGGGAGATGAAGGAAACGATCACGATCAGCCCCGCATCGGCCATCAGCTTCGCGACCTCGGCCACGCGGCGGACGTTCTCGGCCCGGTCGCGCTCGGTGAAACCGAGGTCCCTGTTGAGCCCGAGCCGGACATTGTCCCCGTCCAGAAGATATGTGCGCCTGCCGCTTGCATGGAGCTTCTGTTCCACGCGGTCGGCGACAGTCGATTTCCCCGCCCCGGACAGGCCGGTCATCCATAACACGCAGGGGCGCTGCCCGAGAGCGTGCGACCTCGCCGCCTTGTCGATCTTCAACTCCTGCCGGACGATATTGGTCGCGCGGCGGAGCGCGAATTCGATGGCGCCCGTGCCCGCTTCCTCGCCGGTGAGCAGGTCGGCAAGGCTGAACACGCCCGCCCTGCGGTCGGCGGCAAAATCCAACTCAACAGGCCGGTCGAGCGACAGCTTGCAATAGCCGATCTCTTCGGGACCCAGGGTCCTTGCAGCCATATGCTCCAGCGTATCCGTATCGATCCGGTGAACGATCTCGGTGACCTGCGCAACCGCTGAGACATTGGCAAAATGAATGAGATAGCGCCGCTTCGGCAGCAGCGGCTTGCTGGCCGTCCAGATGATATGGGCGGCATACTGGTCGGCGGTCTCCGGCGCAGGGCCTTCCTCCCCGACCGTCCTGCTGCGACCGATATCGACGGTTTCGAGCAGTTTCGTCAGCTCAGAACCGGAATGTCCGGGCATGCCGCCGCTGGTCGTCAAGACGTTCTACCCACGCGGCACGCAAACCGGAGGCCGCGCCTTCGCGCATCGAACGCGCGAGCGCTTATCGCCATGGCGTTGCAGCAACGCAGATACGCCAGCCATTCGTCATGCGATCCGGAAGCGCGGCGTAGGGCATCGTCGACAGGGCGGGGGAAAAACAGCGAAGTGTTTCTGCAAGAACTGAATACATGGGGCTGTTGAAGAACTCAGTCTTGTCGCGCGGTTCTCGCCTCATCCCGTTGCTTCGGCGGTCGCCGGCACATTGGGGACGGGTCAGGCGTGACGGGCCCGTAAGAGGCCCGAAGCGACCGTCCGAGCCGTCCAGATGGCCGACAGGGTGGCAAGAAGGGCGGACCGCGAGCCGCTTGAGGTTGATCGCCGCCGCTGTCAGGTAGGCTTGGATCTTCATGTTGTCGAGGCCGCGGCGGACGGCCCGGCTCAAACCGTGCCAGGTCTTGGCTTCGCCGTGGAAGCCCTCCGAGCGCCAGCGGTGACGCCGATACAGCCGCCGATCCTCGTCGCTCCAGCGTATGCGTCGGCGCCGTGCACGAAGCAGCGCCGGATAATGGTCGCCGACGACGACCGCCTTGTTGACGCGTCCTTTCGACAGGCAGTCACCCTTGAGTGGGCAACGCTTGCAGTCCTTGGACCTGGAGTAGAAGAAACGGCCATGCTTTACGCGCCGTTGCGGACGCAGGATCTTCCCGCGTGGGCATTTGAGAATGTCGTGCCTGGCATCGTAACGGAAGCGGCGCAAGGGGACGCGGGTCTTGATCGGTTCCTTCTTGGCCGGGATCACCGGGTCGATGCTGCGGCGCTCAAGACCGGCATAGACCTTGGCGTAGGCGTAGCCGGCATCGGCCGTCACCGTTCCGATCTCGCGACCCGAGATCCTGCGAACTTCGTCGAGCTGGGCCTCGATCATATCGCCCTCGTTCACCTCGCCGGTCGTCACGGCGACATCGAGAACCACGCCTCTCATGTCGTCGACCGCCGTGTGCTGCTTGTAGCAAGGCTCAAGACGCTGCTTGCGCGACGTGGTCGCCATGCTCGCATCCGGATCGGTGCGGCTCACCTTCTTGTACTTGCCGCTCTGCCGGCCCTTCTTCTCCGCCTCGATCTCCTCTCCGCCACGGTTCTCTGCCATCACCTCGTCAGCATGACGCTCGACCAAGCTCTCCCAGCTGACATCGGCGCGGATCAGTGACGCGTCGACATGCACGACATCGGCCATGGCGATCTTCGCTTCCAGACAGGCCGTCACCGTACGCCGGAAGATCGACCGGAAGCGTTCCTCGCCCCAGCGCTGGCGGATCCGGGTCAGGCTCGAATGGTCGGGAAGACGCTCGTGCAGACCGTAGCCAATGAACCAGCGGATCGAGAGGTTGACCTGCGCCTCCCGCAGCAGCCTGCGGTCGTGAACGATCCCGAGCAGCAGACCGGCCAACATCAGCCGCACCGCAACTTCCGGGTCGATGCCCGGCCGGCCGTTGTCCGCGCAATAGCACTCCGCCACTTCCTCGCGCAGCCAGCCAAGGTCCAAAACTCGGGCTACGCGCGCCAGAACATGATCCTCGGGCACCAGCTGCCGAAGCGAGCCCGTGATGAAAAGTTCCAACTGATCGCGGCTCTTGTGACCCAACATCTGGTGGCTCTCTTTCCTCGAACACAAGATATCGATGCAGTGAGTCACAGACATCGAGCCTTTTCAACAGCCCCATACATGCATCGGCCACGAAAACCGCCGGACAGGACTTGCGTTACAGGCGCGCCGATGCACCGGAACTACATCAGAGACAACCTCGCTGCTGAACTTCAAGTCCATCGTCGACCCGGCCCGAAAACGCGGAAGTTCCCCCCGACCTGAGGCCACTCAATTTGAGCTGCCCGCCTCCAATATGTCAAGCCCAACTTCAACAGTGAGAAATTTGCGCTGTGGGGTTTTTCCGGTCGGATGGGACGTTGGGTCCGGGTGTTGATGTTGTTTGTTCCGGCGTTCGAGGCGGTCGCCGCGGTTGCTTTTCGAACTTGAGCGGCCCAGCCCGGCAGCATCGCCGGCCTTCGGTCGCGTTTGTCCGTATGCCGGGGTCCGGCGGGTTGGGTCAGCGTTGTCGGCAGTCGGCTGAGGGGTCAGCCGGTATCGAGGTATGGCGCCGGGCCGACCAGGGAGCGCATGCGTGCGACGCGTCCGGCGCGGGCCTGTGCAAGCGCCATGGCCATCATGACCGCCAGGGCCAGCCCGATGCGGGTCTTCATCTTCGCGCGTCCGCGGATGTAATGGGTCTCGAAGTTGAAGCTGCGGTCGAGGCGGGCGTTGATCCGCTCCATGGCGGTGCGCCGGTTGTATCCGCGCCGCCATGACGGGCTGCCCCAGGGCGTGGGCGTGAAGATACGCCGGTCATGGCTGTCGAGGTCGACGCGCAGGATGCGGCCGTATTCGCCGGACTTCACCCCACCCGCCCGATGGCAGGCCCGGCGTCCCTTGCACTCGAAGCCGAAGGCGGCTGCGGGGCAGCGGTATTTGAGCGTGCCGCAGACGCCGCGCCCGACCTCGAACCCCTGGAAGGCCATGGCGCGGACCTCGCCGGTCTGCGGGCACACGCAGGACACCCGGCCGCGTTCGTCATGAACGATGACGTCGGCGCGCCCGGGGAACAGCGGTCGCGTGATCGGCCGGGCCGGGTCATGGCCCGGCTCCTTCTTCTCGACCCGCCACATCAGGCGCGTGTCGATCAGCGGGCGGATATGCCACCTGTCCCACAGCCGCGCCTTCAGGCGGGCGTTGTCGAGACCGCGGTCGGCGCTGAAATCGGCGCAGCGCCCGGCCATCTCCGGCGCCTCGGCGAACAACTCCTCCAGCATCCCGGACAGCACCCCGGGTTCCGATGCCGACGCCCGCGTCACCTCGAAGGCCACAGGAACCTCGTGGTCCGTGTCGGCGATCAGGTGCAGCCCGTAGCCGAACCACGACTTCACCTTCTTCCACACCGCGCCGGTCTTCGCGTTCACCCCGCCCGTCTCGTGCCTGCCCCAGTCCGCATCGGGGTCCGAGGTCTGCCCCCTGGCCCCGGCAACCCGGCCCGTCGAGTGGCTCGCCACCGCCTTGCCGTCATACCCGAGATGGCGACCGAAGTCCGGCAACTCCTCGAACAGCGAGGCGCGCAGACGCCCGATCATCCCCGACACAAGGCCGCGCTCGTCCTCAAGGCGCACCACGCGCCCCAGGAACCGCGAGAAGTTCCAGGCGCCCGGCACCGTCGAGCGCAACGGCGCCGGATACCTCACCACCCGCCCCGCGCAAAGCGCCACCACCGGCGCACCCTGCAAGGGCAGCGCCTCGAACCCGCAAATCTCAAGCAATGCCGGGTTGCGGCCCAGCTCACGCAGCAGCGACTGCATCGAGGCATGCTGGAACACGATCCCCGCGATCAACGCACGCCACATCGCCCGTACCGGATAGTCGTTCCGCCCGCGACCGCGACCCGCCTCAAGCGCAGCCACAACCTTCTCGTCGGGAAGCGTGTCGAGCACCACACGCAGACGCTCAAGGTCCGCAAGGCCCTCCACAGACCACCACGAAAAGGCTAACTTCTCCGCTGTCGCCATCATGTTCTCCCAACCAGCGCCGGTGGATGGAACAAGGGCCGCAGGCCCGATGGCGACACCTTCTACTCAGTCCCGCGCCTCAACGCGACGCGCCCGAAAACCAGCCCGCGCACGGCCATGGGGTGGAAATCCACAAAACCTTTCCCTCCAAACCGCAAAAACCCCGGAAATCAGCCATCCTGACGGGGTAAGAAAAATCCAGACCCTCCGCAATGCCTTGCTCAGAAAGAACTTCCAAACAGCGCACACGCCTCAACAGTGAGAAATTTGCGCTGTGGGGTTTTTCCGGTCGGATGGGACGTTGGGTCCGGGTGTTGATGTGTAAGCGGGGCGGCTGAGCCACCTTCCAGTTGAAGGCGTGATTTGGGATTCCCCTTCTGTGATTTGAGCAGGAGGTGAGTTTCACAATGTTGGGCTCAGTTGAGACACTCAGGAGCGTAGAAGTGCTTCCGGTTGGAGGCGGTTGTCGTCGCTGGCCGGATGATTTGAAGGCGCGGATTGTGGCGGAGACGCTGGAGCCGGGTGCGACGGTTCGCGAGGTTGCGCGCAGACATGGCGTCCATGCGAACCAGTTGACGGGCTGGCGTCGCCTGGCGCGGGAAGGTCGGCTTGTTTTGCCTGCGGCGGAAGTGGCGTTTGCGCCGCTGGTTGTCCGGGCGGAGGGTAGCGGTGTCGGTGAGGCGAGCGGCGCGCGTCTGGAAGTCGTTATGGACAGGGTTACGGTCCGTCTGGACGCGGCCGTGCCGGCGGGACGGTTGGCGGAGATCGTTTCTGCGCTGAACGCGGCGTCATGATCTTCCCATCGAACCGTGTGCGGATCGTCGTTGCGACGAAGCCCGTGGACTTCAGGAAGCAGCACGACGGCCTTGTTGCGCATGTGAAGAGCGTGTTGCGCAAGGACCCGTTCACGGGAACGGTCTTCCTCTTCAGGGCAAAACGAAGCGACAGGCTGAAGCTCGTCTTCCATGACGGGACCGGGTTGGTGATGGTCTACAAGCGTCTGGAGGATCAGGGCTTCGTGTGGCCTGCGATCCGCGACGGTGTCATGACGCTGAACCATGCACAGTTCGAGGCGCTGTTCTGCGGGCTGGACTGGCGTCGTGTTCGGGCGCTGTCCGTCCGGGCCCCGGCTGAGGCGGAATGACTCAGCGGATCGGGGCCCCCGGCTCCCCGACACTGTGCTATCGAGCGGGCCATGGCAGCGCTTGCGGAGATGGACCTCGACACGCTGACGCCCGAACAGGCGTCTGCTGCGAGGCAGGCGCTTGCGGCGCTGGAGACGCTTCGCACCGAGAACAGGACGCTGACGGAAGAGAAGGTCTGCCTCGCGGGTGAGAATGAGGCGCTGTCGGCGCGCATCCGCCGTCTGGAGCATCTGAACCTCGAACTGGTCCGCCTTGTGTATGGCAAGAGGTCGGAGAAGCTGTCGGCGGACGAGCGCCAGCTGGCGTTCGAGGAGCTGGAGGGCGCGTCTGCGGAGGGGGAAGCACAGGCCGCGGCCGACAATCCGTCGCCGCCGCGCGCACCGAGGAAGCCCCGCCCGGAGCGCAATCTCGGCCATTTGCCGGAGCACCTGGAACGGATCGAGCAGGTGATCGAGCCGGAGAGCACGCTGTGCCCCTGCGGCTGCGGGGAGATGGTGAAGATCGGCGAGGACCGCGCCGAGAGGCTCGACATCGTGCCGGCGCAGTTGCGGGTGATCGTCACGGTGCGCCCGAAATACGCCTGCCGCAAGTGCGAGGAAGGCGTTACCCAGGCGCCGGCGCCGGCGCGGCTGATCGAGGGTGGGCTGCCGACCGAAGGCGCCATCGCCCATGTCCTGATCTCCAAATATGCCGACCACCTTCCGCTGTACCGCCAGGCCCGGATCTATGCCCGCTCGGGGCTGCAACTGGACCGCTCGACGCTGGCCGGCTGGGTCGGCAAGGCGGCGTTCCACTTGCGCCCCGTGTATGAGCGCCTGAAGACGGCGCTGAAGACGTCGAGCACCCTGGGTCTGGACGAAACCACGGTTCGGGTTCTCGACCCGGGCCGGGGCAAGACCAAAACCGGCTATCTGTGGACCATGGTGCGCGACCAGCGGGCCTGGTCCGGGGCGGACCCGCCGGGGGTGGCGTATGAGTATGCGCCCGGGCGCAGCGGCAAGCATGGCGAGAAGCTCCTCGAGGGCTTCCAGGGATCGGTGCAGGTCGACGGCTATGCCGGCCACAACCGGCTCGGCCGGGCGGATCGCCCGGGCGGGGCGCTGACGCTCTGTGCCTGTTGGGCACACGCCAGGCGCGGCCTTGAGACGGTGTTCGACAGCAGCCGCTCGCCGATCGCGAAGGCCGGACTGGAGCGCATCGCGCAGCTCTACAGGATCGAGGACAGGATCCGGGGTGAGGAGCCGGCGACGCGCCAGTTCGTCCGCTGGACCGGGTCCGCGCCGCTGGTGAACGCCTTCGGGGTGTGGCTCGACGAGCAGCGCTCGCGCGTCTCGCCCAAGTCCCGCCTCGGCGAGAAGTTGACCTACATCGCCAACCAGTGGGACGGGCTGCTGGTCTTCCTGCACGACGGGCGCGTCGAGATGGACAGCAACTTCGTCGAAAATCGGATCCGGCCGATCAAGCTCACCGCGAAAAATGCGTTGTTCGCCGGCCACGACGAGGGCGCGCGCTCCTGGGGCCGCATCGGCTCGCTCATCGAGACGGCGAAGATGAACGGTGTCGAGCCCTACGCCTGGCTCAAGATCACGCTCGAAAAGATCGCGGCAGGTCATCCCAACAGCCGCATCGACGAACTCCTGCCCTGGAACTTCCAGACGCCGTCAAGCTGAAAGCCGGGTGCCTCCCCCGCACCGCTTACGTTGATGTTGTTTGTTCCGGCGTTCGAGGCGGTCGCCGCGGTTGCTTTTCGAACTTGAGCGGCCCAGCCCGGCAGCATCGCCGGCCTTCGGTCGCGTTTGTCCGTATGCCGGGGTCCGGCGGGTTGGATCAGCGTTGTCGGCGGCCGGCTGAGGGGTCAGCCGGTATCGAGGTATGGCGCCGGGCCGACCAGGGAGCGCATGCGTGCGACGCGTCCGGCGCGGGCCTGTGCAAGCGCCATGGCCATCATGACCGCCAGGGCCAGCCCGATGCGGGTCTTCATCTTCGCGCGACCGCGGATGTAGTGGGTCTCGAAGTTGAAGCTGCGGTCGAGGCGGGCGTTGATCCGCTCCATGGCCGTGCGCCGGTTGTATCCGCGCCGCCATGACGGGCTGCCCCAGGGCGTGGGCGTGAAGAGGCGCCGGTCATGGCTGTCGAGATCGACGCGCAGGATGCGGCCGTATTCGCCGGACTTCACCCCACCCGCCCGATGGCAGGCCCGGCGTCCCTTGCACTCGAAGCCGAAGGCGGCTGCGGGGCAGCGGTATTTGAGCGTGCCGCAGACGCCGCGCCCGACCTCGAACCCCTGGAAGGCCATGGCGCGGACCTCGCCGGTCTGCGGGCACACGCAGGACACCCGGCCGCGTTCGTCATGAACGATGACGTCGGCGCGCCCGGGGAACAGCGGTCGCGTGATCGGCCGGGCCGGGTCATGGCCCGGCTCCTTCTTCTCGACCCGCCACATCAGGCGCGTGTCGATCAGCGGGCGGATATGCCACCTGTCCCACAACCGCGCCTTCAGGCGGGCGTTGTCGAGACCGCGGTCGGCGCTGAAATCGGCGCAGCGCCCGGCCATCTCCGGCGCCTCGGCGAACAACTCCTCCAGCATCCCGGACAGCACCCCGGGTTCCGATGCCGACGCCCGCGTCACCTCGAAGGCCACAGGAACCTCGTGGTCCGTGTCGGCGATCAGGTGCAGCCCGTAGCCGAACCACGACTTCACCTTCTTCCACACCGCGCCGGTCTTCGCGTTCACCCCGCCCGTCTCGTGCCTGCCCCAGTCCGCATCGGGGTCCGAGGTCTGCCCCCTGGCCCCGGCAACCCGGCCCGTCGAGTGGCTCGCCACCGCCTTGCCGTCATACCCGAGATGGCGACCGAAGTCCGGCAACTCCTCGAACAGCGAGGCGCGCAGACGCCCGATCATCCCCGACACAAGGCCGCGCTCGTCCTCAAGGCGCACCACGCGCCCCAGGAACCGCGAGAAGTTCCAGGCGCCCGGCACCGTCGAGCGCAACGGCGCCGGATACCTCACCACCCGCCCCGCGCAAAGCGCCACCACCGGCGCACCCTGCAAGGGCAGCGCCTCGAACCCGCAAATCTCAAGCAATGCCGGGTTGCGGCCCAGCTCACGCAGCAGCGACTGCATCGAGGCATGCTGGAACACGATCCCCGCGATCAACGCACGCCACATCGCCCGTACCGGATAGTCGTTCCGCCCGCGACCGCGACCCGCCTCAAGCGCAGCCACAACCTTCTCGTCGGGAAGCGTGTCGAGCACCACACGCAGACGCTCAAGGTCCGCAAGGCCCTCCACAGACCACCACGAAAAGGCTAACTTCTCCGCTGTCGCCATCATGTTCTCCCAACCAGCGCCGGTGGATGGAACAAGGGCCGCAGGCCCGATGGCGACACCTTCTACTCAGTCCCGCGCCTCAACGCGACGCGCCCGAAAACCAGCCCGCGCACGGCCATGGGGTGGAAATCCACAAAACCTTTCCCTCCAAACCGCAAAAACCCCGGAAATCAGCCATCCTGACGGGGTAAGAAAAATCCAGACCCTCCGCAATGCCTTGCTCAGAAAGAACTTCCAAACAGCGCACACGCCTCAACAATGACGATTAAAAATATTCGATATCGCGACGAGTCATACCAGCGGTGCTGGTTTTTGACTCATGAAGAGGCGTATCCGTTCGGGTTCCGGGGGATCGTATGCCTCCACGGATTTTCTGACTGGTAACTACTTCGCGCATGCGCTACGGTCTCGCGCATGGCGGTTTTCGACGCGGATTTCTGCACCGACCTGACGCTGGCCGAGGGGGGCGACACCTTGTGGTCGCCTCCCATGGTGATGCCGGCGTGCGAGCCGCTCGACTGGGCGTCTGTGCTTGAAGAGGCAGAGGCGCGGATCGAGGAGGAACGGGGTCGCGCACGCGTGGCGGAGTTGCGCCGCGAGGAACTGCGCTGGTCGGAGAGGGACGCCTGTACGCGCGTGCGTTCTCTGGAGAGGCAGCTTGAGACTTGCCGGTTCAAGCTCAAGTTGGCCGTAACCAGGACCGCGTCGCGGGCCATGAAGGCGTTGGAGCGCAGGGTCGAGTATCAGGACGACGAGATCGCCGGTCTTTACCTCTCGTTGCGCCGGTCTCACGAGCACCGGGAGCGGGTCGAGGCGCGCCACCGGGACGAGATCAACTGGTTGAAGCAGGACATCGACCGGGAGCGCTCGCGGCTCGCGAAGGTACACCGCGAGGGCGAGCGCGTGGCCGAATCTCTGCGCAGGCGGTTCGACCGGCATCTCGCCGCGGCCAGGCGGCTGGTGAAGGCCGGGGAGGGCACGATCGCGTGGCTGCGCGCGCGCAACGACCGGCTGCGGGCGGCGGTCGTGCGGGCCACGGAGCTGATCGGGTCGCTGCGGGAGAAGAATGCCGGGCTGCGCGCCGAGGTGCGGGATCTGAAGGGCGAGAATGCCGCGCTGGCCGCGCGGGTCGAGAAGCTGGAAGGCGACCTCGACAAGCTGCGCTCGACCCGCAGCGTCCTGTCGAAGGCGCTCTACGGCAGCAGGAGCGAGCGGCAGAAGAAGCCGGGCACCGGGCGCGAGCGCGGCCAGCAGCGCGGCACCGCCGGGCACGGCCGCACCCGGCGCCCCGGGCTCAGGAAGAAGAAGGAGACGCGCGACCCGCCGGAAGATGCGCGGATCTGCCCGCGTTGCGGCAAGCCCTATGTCGCCAACGGCGAGCGGCGCACCACCCTCTTCGAGATCGATGTCGAGGCCTGCGAGCGCACCATCGTCCGGTCGCGCTGGCGCCGGGCTTGCGACTGCGCCTCCGCGCCGCGGGAGGTGACCGCGCCGCCGGCGGTGCGACTGTTCGAGACCACGCCTTACGGGATCAGCGTCTGGACGTGCATGCTCTACGAACGGTTCGTCTGCTGCCGGCCGCTGCATCGGGTCGCGGCCTGGCTGGCCGACATGGGGCTGACGATCTCGCCGGGCACCCTGGCCGACAGCATCAAGCGCTTCGTGCCGCTGTTCGAGCCGCTGGCCGAGGCGATCCTTGCGCACCAGAACACCGCGGCCCTGCGCCATGCCGACGAAACATCCTGGCGCGTTCAGGCCTGGCGCGAGAAAGGCCGGTCGAGCCGCGCCTGGCTGTGGACCTCGGTGAGCCCGGACGCGGTCTATTACCACATCGATCCCTCGCGCAGCGCCGAGGTCGCGATGAAGCTGTTCGGTTCGACACAGGGCATCGTGGTTCTGGTCTGCGACCGGTTCAGCGCCTACAGAAAGCTGGCCCGCGAACTCGCCGGCAAGGTGATCCTGCAATGGTGCTGGGCGCACCAAAGGCGCTCGTTCATCGACGGCGCGGCCGGGCGGGTGCGGCTCAGGCGCTGGTGCCAGAGATGGATCGAGCGGATCGCGGAGATCTACCGGCTCAACGAGGCGCGGCTGGAGCATTACGACCCCGCTCACCCTCTCGAACGCCAGACGCCGGCGTTCGACGTCGCGCACGCCAGGCTGAAGAAGGCGGTCGACGAGCTGTTCGCGGCCGCCGAAGCGGAACTGGCCGGGCTGACGGACAGGGCGCGCAGGGCCAGGCCGCTGCGCTCGCTCCTCAAGCACCGCGAGGGGCTGTGCGTCTTCGTCGACAAGCCGTTCGTGCCCATGGACAACAACCGCGGCGAACTCTCCCTGCGCTTCGCGGTCATCGGGCGACGGCTCTCGTTCGGCTCCGACAGCGAGAAAGGCGCCGGGTTCACGGCAACGATGTACTCGGTGGCCGGCACGCTGGCGATCAACGGCATCGACGTCCGGCGCTGGCTCGGTGAATGGCTGACCGCGTGCGCGGAGAACGGCGGCGAGCCGCCGGAAGACCTCTCGCCCTGGCTGCCGTGGTCGATGAGCGAGGCGCGCCGGCGCGAACTCGCGGCGGCGGGATGACCGGCGCGGTCGAGTGTCGCTATTACGGGCGCGACTTCACCGAAGATGAAATGGCGCTGCTGCGTGCCCTGATCGCCGATCCCGCCCCGCTCTCCCGCCGCGCCCTGTCGATCGAGTTCTGCCGGCGCATCGGCTGGCTCAAGCCCGACGGCGGACTGAAGGACATGATGGCCCGTGTCGCCATGCTCGCCATGCACAAGGACGGGCTCATCGAGCTGCCGCCGCCGAGGGGGCGGCAGCACCGGCCCAGGCCGGTCCAGTTCGGACCCGACACCGAACCGCCGCTGTTCCCGGCGCCCACGACCCTCGACGAGGTCCGCCCGCTCGACTTCCGCACCGTCGTGCACAGCACCCGCGAAGGCAGGCTCTGGAACGAGTTCATCGCCCGCTACCACTATCTCGGACACAAGACACTGGTCGGCGCCCAGATGCGCTATGCCGTCCACGACCGCAACGGCTGGCCCGTCGCCATGCTCGGCTTCTCCACCGCCGCATGGAAGCTCGCCCCGCGCGACCGCTTCATCGGATGGACGCCCGAACTGCGCGAAAAGAACCTTCCTCTCGTCGTCGACAACCCGCGCTTCCTGATCCTGCCCTGGATCGAGATCCCCAACCTCGGCTCGCACATCCTCGCCATCGTGCGCCGCCGCCTGCCCATCGACTGGACCGGGCGCTACAACATCACGCCGGTGCTCATCGAGACCTTCGTCGAAACGCCCCGCTACACCGGTGCCGTATACCGCGCATCGGGCTGGACCCGCGTCGGGACCACCCAGGGCCGGGGACGCTACGACAGGCACAACAAACGAGACCAGCCGAAAAAGGACATCTGGCTCCGCACACTGCGAAAAGACTGGCAACGCACCCTCAATCGGTAGAAGCACAACCGTCGCCCCGGTGTGAAAATGCCGACAAGCGGATAACCCAATCCTCATCCCCCGGAACCCGAACGGATACGAAGAGGCTTCCCTTCCGGTTCGGTTTCTGATTCAAGGTGGGCGGGTTGAATTGGACGTTTTGCCGTGAAAATGGTTGGGGATCGGGCGCACAAAAACCCCACCCCGCCAAAGCACTGCTCCCGAGGCGTCGGTCGTGCCCCCAGGCGTGGTGTAGGAGCTGGAGCCACCATCGGTAGCTGTGGGTAAGTGGCCCGCCGCCGCGACCGTCTGGAGTCTGGCGGCGGCGGGCCACTTATCCATAGCGGATGACCATCGCGGTGCCGGTAGGGTTGGGCTTCCACAGTCCATCCGACCGGAGGAGTACCACGATGACCACCACCGACATGATGACCCTGCGGGCGCTGTTGGAGAAGAGTTCCGACGCCGATCTGCTTCGCGAGATGATCGGGTTCACGGCCGCGCGTCTGATGGCGCTTGAGGTTCAGACTTCCTGACCTCTGCTAATTTTGTTTGGCACCGGTGCGCGCGGATTTTGGGGTTATGCCGACCTCGTAGACCATGCGCATACGGTTGCCGGGGAAGTGCGTTTCGGTGGCGTTGAGTTCGGCCAGAAGAGGCTTGATCTGGCGGTCGCAGGCGTCATTTGCGAGGCCGAGAATGCGGACCCGCAGGACGCCGTTGGCAGGGTCCGGCAGGATGTCGGCATCGGCGGTGAAGAGTGCCTGAAGCAGTTTCCGTGGGTGGGGCTTGTGGCCCTGCGCCTGCATGACGGGAAGCATCAAGCGGGTTTCAGCGCGGTAGGCGATCATGCGGATGATGTCGAGTAGGAGGCGCTCGCGTGAGGGCAAGGCATTGAGCTGTCCGGCTTCGTCGAGGTCGCCGGCCCGGCAGTGCGTGGGCACCTCCCTGCGGCTGGATCTGACAATCTCACGGCCGCCCTCGAGGTCCCTGAGTTCCCTCTTGAGTTCGCCCGTCGGCTGCTTCCTGTGGGCGGCGTCGGCGATGCGGTTGCGCAGGCGGCCAAGCTGGTGGTCGAGGCGGCGGATTGCCTTGTCGTAGGCCCGCCGCAGCGGGCTGACGACCATGGTATCGGCAGCGAGAGGCTCGATCTCGTGGGTCGGCAGGGCGTCGAGATTGAACTCGTCGCGCATGTATTTGAAGAAGTTTTCCTGCGACCAGCGCGAGAACAAGGCGCCTGCGGCCTCCGCCACCGGCTTGTGCGGATCGGTGGTGACCAGCGGAACCTGACGGCCGTTGTCGAGCAGGCGGCGGATCTGGCGCACCCTGAAGCCGTTCTTCAACGTCACCGGCTTCTCGGCCAGCAGCATGGTGGCGCTGGCGTTCGCCGCGGGTCCGTGAATGGGAACGATCATCCTAAATCCGGCAGTTGAGGATGGCTTGGCCTTGCCGAATCCCTTGTAGTCTGCGGGTATGAGCGGCTTTTCAGGGGCCGAAGAGGCTCACCCTTTGGGTGATTATCCTGGCGCTGTGCGGGATGTCGCCCGAGCGTCGGTGAAGGTGGACACCTTCGGCGGCGCGGTTCATGTGGAATGGGACCCTGATGCGGCGGTGACGCCGCTGGGGCATCTGGCGTTTTTCTCGGAATACCTGAAGGTAAGCGGTCGCTTTGACGCTTTGGTTGCGGACTGCCCGCTGCACTACACGAGCCCGAACGCGCCGTCGAAGCGGGATGTCCTGGGGACGGTTCTTCTGTCGGTTCTGGCGGGGCAGTCCCGCTATGCGCACATCACGTCGCTGCGCGGCGACGGGGTGAACCCTGCGCTGCTGGGTATGGACAAGGTTGCGAGCGAGGATTCGGTGCGGCGCGGTCTGGAGCGGATCGGTGCGGATGTCGGCACATCGTGGCTTCAGGGCCATCTGGACGAGGTGGTCCGTCCGCTGCTGAGGGAGCCGTGGGTTCTGGACTGCGACACGACGATCAAGGCGCTTTACGGTCGTCAGGAGGGAGCGGTTGTGAGCTACAACCCGAAGAAGCCGGGCCGCCCCTCGCACGCCTGCCATGCGTTCCTGATGGCGGGCACGCGGCTTGTTCTGGATGTCGAGGTGGCGCCGGGCAACCATCACCATTCGAGGCGCGCGGCGCCGTCCTTGTGGGCGTTGCTCGACCGTCTTGGGCGGGATCGCTGGCCGCGTCTGGTGCGGGGCGACAAGGACTGGGGCAGCGAGGCCAACATGGCGTCGTGCGAGGCTGCGGGTCCGGACTATCTGTTCAAGCTGCGCCTGACGAAGGGGGCGCGCCGGCTTGCCGAGCGGCTGATGGCGCGGGACGGCTGGGAGGATGCAGGCCAGGGCTGGTCGGGGATCGGGGCCGATCTGCGTCTGCAGGGCTGGAGCCGGACGCGCCGGGTTGTGGTGCTGCGCCGGCGGCTTCCTGCGACGCTGGCGCTGACGCGTGGCGACAAGGCCCAGGGCGAGCTGTTCTGGACCGAGGCGCAGCCCGGCACCGGGGTGTGGGAGTTCGCGGTGCTGGCGACCTCGCTGGACCTGGAGATACGCTCGCTGGCCCAGCTCTACCGCGACCGGGCGGACGCGGAGAACGGCTTCGACGAGTTGAAGAACCAGTGGGGTTGGGGCGGCTTCACCACGCGCGACCTGACGCGCTGCCGGCACATGGCCCGGCTGGTCGCGCTCATCTACAACTGGTGGAGCCTGTTCGTGCGCCTCGCCGACCCCGACCATCACCGCGAGGCGATCACCAGCCGGCCGCTGCTCCTGCACGGGGTTGCCCGCCAGACCCACCACGCCGGCCAGACCCGGCTGACGGTGACCTCCCATCACGGGCGTCGCAAGACGGTGATGGCGGCGCTGCGCCGGATCGCCGGCTTCTTCCGGTCGCTGACGCAAACTGCGGAGCAGTTGAGCGCCGGGGATCGCTGGCGCCGCATCCTCGCCGAGGCGCTCAGGAAATACCTCCATGGCCGCGAACCGGGGCGTCAACCCTGGCTGCCGCCACCCAGGGCCGCGACCACGTGCTGAAATCCACGCCCAAATCCGGCCGTTCACACTACCCCGAGACAGCGATCAAGCCTGTCAACTGCCGGATTTAGGATCATCGCACTGAAGTCCTCGGCCGGCCAGTCCCCGCCCCTGAAGTTCTTGTGCCAGGTCAGGCAGGCAATGCCGCGCCTGGCCAGCCGGCGAAACAGCTCCGGGCTCCAGCCCTCGCGGTCGAAGACCAGTGTGAGCACGGGCTGGCCGGGCTGCCCGGCGGTCAGGTCCGCTGTCCCGGCGTCGACGATCCCGAGCGCCTGCAACGCCGGCACCACGTCGGATTCGATCGCGGCGACCATCTTCGGGTCCAGCGGCTTGTGCAGGCACAGCAGGGGCTTGCCGCCCAAGGCGTTGATCCAGTAGCTGGTGCTCGCCGGCAGGCACAGCTTCTCGCGCGAGACGAAGTGTTTTTGGGCAGGCGCCCCTTGCGGCCGGCGTAGACCTTGACGTGCCCGTCAACGGCCAGCGTCGCCCAGAGCTCGGGCTCCTCCTCCTGCCAGCGTCTCGCAAGAGCGAGCTGCCACGCCTGCACGCTGGCTTCGTCGTTGGCCATGAGCCCGATCTTGCGCCGTAGCGTCTTGACCTCGGGGCAGCGGTCGAGACCGAGAACCGCACCCCATTCGCCCGGTGCCTGGTAGCGCAGGCTCTCGGGGTTGCGCACCCGCGCCAGGGTCATGAAGGCCAGGAAGAGCAGGATCGTGGGCAGGCCGTAGTAGCCCTTCGACAGCAACGGCAGGAGGCCGGTCTCGCAGAGCAGGCCTTCCTTCAGCAGGGCCGGCAGGGCGGCGAGAACGCCGCCAAAGCGCACGCCGCGGGCGGCGGCGGTGAACTGCGGTTCGACCGGTCCCGCCTGCCCGCAGCTGGCCAACACCCGAGCCCGGACATCGCAAGTCGCGCGCCCCATCGGCGCCTGCCGGTCCCGCCGGTCGCGCGCGCTGCGATCCGTCTGCGCCTCCAGCCCCGCTGCCGTCGCCGGCCCGGCGGCACCGGCACTCTCGTCATCGACACTGCCCTCGGGCGCCCCACCCGCGTCAGGCGGCACCGCCACTGCCGCGCTGCCGCGCTCCCGACACGCCTCCGCGTTGCCGATCACCCCCTGCCGCCGCCACTTGTTGACCGACGGCGCTGACACGCCGAGAACTCGGGCCACCGCAGAGCCGCTCAGGCCCCCTTCCAGCAACGCCGTCGCTTTCTCCGCCAGCTCCGGCGTGAACACCGAAGGTCCCCGACCGCGCCGGGGCTTCAGAAACTCCGCTTCGCCCTCGGCCAGGTAGCGCCGTCGTGCGCGCTGGACCGTTGCACGCGAGACACCGAAAGCGTCGGCCAGATCCTGCCGCGAGACCGCGCTGATCGCAGCCAGGCGGCCGATCCGCAACAGCATGGCCGCGCGGTCATCGGCGGCGTGGCTGTCAAAGGGAACGAGGTTGGAGAAGTAGGTGAAGCTGTCGTCCGAAATCAGAATGGCGAAACAACTGCTGCCGATCGGAACCGCCTCCGGAGGGCTCAGGGGAAGGGTAATCGACATGGTTGAAATCTCGTATCCAGTGTCAAATTAAAATACCCGAACCTGGACACGGCAGCCAGCGAAAATCAGCCGAAACAGACGAAAAATGAACCGAACTCAAAAAGTTCCCAGAACGCCGCCCGCAACAAACATCGTCACGAGGTCAGGAAGTCTGAGGTTGAGGGCCTTGCGGGCGCCGGGCACGGCGAGCGTTCGCCGGACCGGATCACGCACCGCAACGGCTACCGCGACCGGGTCTGGGAGACGCGCGCCGGCACGGTCGAGCTGAAGATCCCGAAGCTGCGCAAGGGGAGCTACTTCCCGGGCTTCCTTGAGCCGCGGCGGATGGCGGAGAAGGCGCTGACGGCGGTGATCCAGGAGGCCTACATCAAGGGCGTATCCACCCGCTCGGTCGACGACCTGGTGCAGGCGATGGGCATGTCGGGCATCTCCAAGAGCCAGGTGTCCAGGCTGTGCGGCGAGATCGACGACAAGATCCGCGACTTCCTCGACCGGCCGCTGGAGGGCGACTGGCCGTATCTGTGGCTGGACGCGACCTATGTGAAGATGCGCGAGGCCGGGCGCATCGTCTCGGTCGCGGTCACCATCGCGGTGGCGGTCAACGACCAGGGCCGGCGCGAGGTGCTCGGCATGGCGATCGGCGCGTCCGAGGCCGAGACCTTCTGGACCGACTTCCTGCGCTCGCTCGCCCGGCGCGGCCTGCGCGGCGTCAAGCTGGTGATCTCCGACGACCACAAGGGCCTGAAGGCCGCCGCGACCCGCATCCTCGGCGCCACATGGCAGAGATGCCGCGTGCATTTCATGCGCAACCTGCTCGCCCATGCCGGCAAGCAGGGCCGGCGCGTCGTCTCCGCCTTCGTCACCACCGCCTTCGCCCAGGAGGATGCAGACAGCGCCTCCGCCCAGTGGCGCCAGGTCGCCGACCAGCTCAGGCCCAAGGCGCCGAAGCTCGCCGCCATCATGGACGAGGCCGAGCACGATGTTCTCGCCTACATGACCTTCCCGGCCGCGCATCGCGCCAAGCTGCACTCCACAAACCCGCTCGAACGCCTCCATGGCGAGATCAAGCGGCGCACCAACACCGTCGGCATCTTCCCCAACGAGAACGCCATCACCCGCCTGATCGGTGCCATCCTGCTCGAGCAGAACGACGAATGGGCCGTCCAGAGAGCCAGATACGTAACGCTGGAATCCATCGCTCCCGTGAGCGACAATGCAACCGTCAAGCTGCCCGCCGTGGCAGCCTGAGCCTACCGGCCCTACCCGCCGGACACCGCCACGGGCGCCAGGCTCTTACACCACGGCTCGGGACACGATCGAGGCGTCCGATACTCGCCATCTGCGGCGCCCGTCTTGCGGACCGTGACCGGTAGGCAACCCCGTACAAGCCCGAAGTCCCGCCCGCGCGGCCGGCACCTGTTTTCATGATACGGGGTGGCCGACCCGCCCGGCAATGGACGTTTGTGATGGGAGCGGCGATCCCGTTGCGGGGGGATTTCGATGCGGCTGCCTTGCGTGGTCTTGCGAAGCGGAGCCGGGACGGGGGACAGAGCCGTCGTCTTCTGGCGCTGGCGCTGATCTACGACGGTCATCGTCGTTTGGACGCGGCGCGGTAGCGGGTGTGGGGCTGCAGATCATTCGGGACTGGGTGCTGCGCTTCAACGTGGCGGGTCCGGCGGGCCTGGTGAACCGCAAGGCTCCGGGTCCGGCTTACAAACTGAGCGAGGAACAGCGCGCGGCCCTGGCGGCGGTAGTGGAGAGTGGTCCGGACCCGGCGATCCACGGCGTGGTGCGGTGGCGGCGCTGCGACCTGGCGGCATGGCTCAGCGAGCAGTTCGGCGTGTCGCTGGGGGTGACGACGGTCGGACAGGAGTTGCGTCGCATGGGCTACGCCAGGCTCTCTGCGCGCCCGCGCCACTATGCCCGGGACGAAGCTGCGTTGGCGGCGTTCAAAAAAACTTCCCCGACCGCCTGAGGGACATCCGCGCTGCACTCGGTGACGGCGTCGAGGTCGAAGTCTGGTGGCAGGACGAGGCGCGCGTCGGGCAGAAGAACAAGATCACCCGGCGATGGGCGAAACGCGGCACCCGACCGTCAGCCCCCAAGGACCAGAGAACCATCCCGGCCTACATCTTCGGCGCCATATGCCCGCATAAGGGCAAGGCCGCCGGCCTCGTCATGCCCCACGCCAACACGGAGGCACTCAACGCCCACCTCGCCGGGATCGCCCTCACCGTTGAACCCGGAGCCCATGCCCTCGTCATGCTCGACCGGGCCGGATGGCACACCTCCTCGACCCTCCAAGTGCCCGACAACATAACCCTCATGCCGCTCCCGCCCCGGTCCCCCGAGCTCAATCCTGTCGAGAATGTCTGGCAGTTCATGCGCGAAAACCGGCTCTCGAACCGCGTCTTCCAGAACTACGACGACATACTCGATCACTGCTGCCAGGCCTGGAACAATCTCGTCTCACAACCAGAACGCATCGCCTCCATCGGAACCCGAAAATGGGCCAATGGGTTCTGAACCAGCGCCGTTGGTAGTACCCATATGCTCACCCTGCCGCGCGGACGCGCCGGCGCTACCGGCCCCAACGCTCATGTCGTCAACTACCGCCACGTCATCCACTCGCTGAAGAAGAAGCCGATGGCGCTCCTGAACCCGGTCTATCGCGACGCGCTGTTCCGGCGCGAGGCCTGCCGGCGCTGCTTCGAGACGGCCCTGGAGCGGGTGGGCGAGCGCCGGGCCTGCCGGCTCGCGGTCGCCCTCCTGGCGCTCGCCCACGAGGAGAACTGCGAGGCCGATCTCGCCCACTCCATCGACAAGGCCCTCAATGCCGACCGGCTCCCCGATCTCGACAAGCTCAAGGCGCGCTTCGCACCGCACCCGGGGAGCATGCCCAGCATCCGCATCGCCAGGCCGCTCCTTGCCGGCTATGGCACCCTGCTCGACGCGGGAGGCGTGGTATGACCGACAACCGGGACAGGATCGCCGCCGATCCCAACAAGGTCGACGCCATCAAGCTCTCCCCGATGCTCACCGATCTGCGCCTGCCGACGATCAACCAGCTCTGGCAGAGCTTCGCCAAGAGGGCCGACGCCGAGGGATGGACCGCCGCTCGCTTCCTCGCAACCCTCGTCGAGCACGAGCTCGCCGAGCGCGACCGCAGGCGCATCGAACGCCATCTCAGGCAAGCCAGGCCGATCCCGGGCAAGACCCTCGACGCCTTCGACTTCAGCGTCGTGCCGATGATCTCGAAGGCACAGGTCAATGCCCTGGCCGTCGGCGACGCCTGGCTCGACCAGGGCGCCAACTGCCTCATCTTCGGACCGCCAGGCGTCGGCAAGAGCCATCTGGCGTCCGCCATCGGCCTTGCCCCGGTCGAGAACGGATACCGTGTCTTCTTCACCCGCACCACCGATCTGGTGCAGCGCATGCAGGTCGCGCGCCGCGAGCTCGCTCTGGAAGCCATGCTGGCCAGGCTCGACCGCTACCACCTGCCGATCCTCGACGACATCGCCTATGTCCAGAAGGACCGGGCCGAGACCAGCGTCCTCTTCGAACTCATCTCGGCGCGCTACGAGCGGCGATCCCTGCCGATCACCGCAAACCAGCCCTTCGGGGACTGGAACAGGGTGTTCCCGGACGAAACGACGGCGGTGGGCCTGTGCGTTGCCTCCGGCGTGGTCGAGGGAGGCTGCAAGAACATCGTCGGCGCCCGCCTCAAGCAAGGCGGCATGCGCTGGACCGTCGACGGCGCCAACGCCATCATCGCCCTGCGCTGCGCCGTCGAAAGCAACCGCTTCGACGACTTCTGGGAACGGCACGCCAGCGCAAGAGCATGAATCTCACAAAACGTCCATTGCCGGGCGGATCGGCCACCCCGTATCATGAAAACAGGTGCCGGCCGCGCGGGCGGGACTTCGGGCTTTTACGGGGTTGCCTACCGGTCACGGTCCGCAAGACGGGCGCCGCAGATGGCGAGTATCGGACGCCTCGGGAGCAGTGCTTTGGCGGGGTGGGGTTTTTGTGCGCCCGATCCCCAACCATTTTCACGGCAAAACGTCCATTGCCGGGCGGGTCGGCCACCCCGTATCATGAAAACAGGTGCCGGCCGCGCGGGCGGGACTTCGGGCTTTTACGGGGTTGCCTACCGGTCACGGTCCGCAAGACGGGCGCCGCAGATGGCGAGTATCGGACGCCTCGGGAGCAGTGCTTTGGCGGGGAGGGGTTTTGTGCGCCCGATCCCCAACCATTTTCACGGCAAATCAGACGTACACCCGCCCCCCGATGGATCCGCATGCTCCGACGATACGGCTACATCGCACCCGTCAACGCGCCAGAACTCAACGCCGCCTGAGCCCCCTGAAACACGCCAGACGGCAACGCGGGACCGCCAAGGGCCACATCGGGGAAGTCCACCGCTCGTCTCCGCCGAGCCGATCCCGGCCATACCCGCCAACGCCGCAACACGGCGTTGGAACCGCTCCGCGCGCCCCTCGACCGAATCTGTTTCACGGCAAAGGGTGAGCCTCTTCGGCCCCTGAAAAGCCGCTCATACCCGCAGACTACAAGGAATTCGGCAAGGCCCCGCCATCCTCAACTGCCGGATTTAGGGTAAAATCCTCTCTGGTGCCGGGCTTCCTGTTCAATCAGCCGGAGGACTTCCACGGCCCGACGGAACTTTTACCCGTAAGCCGCTCTGGTTGCTTCCAACCGAAGCGACAAGGGTTGGGCGGGATTCGCACCCACTGGGATAACGCGCCTTTCCACGGCGCACTGAGAATCGCCGGCTCCTTTGGTGAGAATCGGCACCCCTCTTGTCCACGTCTCTACAGGCTTGCGCAGGATAGCTGAACGGATAGCGCCGCCGGACCTTCGGCCCGTCATGGACCTCGATCCACTCGCCCGCCTCATCCTCCGTGCGCACGATGTCCCGATAGTGGAAATCGCGCAAACCGCACTGGGCGGCGCGCCGGATCCGGCAGAAATCAAACACGCCGATGGGGTAAGAAAAATCTCATCCCATTCGGCGCCCCTTGCTCAGAAAGGACTGCCGAACAGCGCACACGCCTCAACGGCGTTTCGCCAAACCTTGTTATGCCCCCCGAGGTCGGCCTGTTCTGCCCTATTCATGCCTGCCGTCGGCGATCATGACCATCGCCGGCAGGAGGAACAGGACGAACATGCCCGCCAGCACGAGCCCGCCCAGCATGCTTGCCACGAACGGCACCAGGAAGAGCAGGGCGTCGCTGCGCTCGTAGAGCAGGGGCGAGAGGCCGAGCACCGTCGTCAGGCTGGTGAGCAGCACGGCGCGGAAGCGGTGGCGCGTGGCGGCCGCCGCGGCGGCGATCGCAGGCAGGGCGTCGTTCTCCCGGCGGATGATGTTGTAGCGGTCGAGCAGCACCAGCGCATCGTTCACGACGACGCCTGAGACGGCGACGATCCCGAAGATCGACATGAAGTTGAAGTCCCAGCCGAGTATCCAGTGCATCAGCACCGCCCCGGCGAAGGCGGCCGGGATTCCGGCTGCGGCGACCAGCGGTTTCCAGTAGCTGCGCAGGAACGCCGCCATGACCGCATACATGGCGATCAGCGCAAGCGGCACCAGGGTAGCCAGCGTTTCCAGCACCCGCCGTTCGTTTCGAGCGCCGCCGTCCCTCTCCACCGCGATGCCGGGATGCGCGGCGCGCAGTTCCCGCACGACGCCGTCCTCTATAAGCCTGCGGGCCTGGATCGGCGTAATGACTGCGGCGTCGGCTCTCGCCTCAATAAAGACCGCCGGCTTGCCGTCGATCCGCGTCAGTTCGGCCAACTCCTGTTTTTCCGTGAGCGTGGCCGCCAGGAAGAGCGGAATCTCGCCCCCGCCGGGCCGGTCTATGCGCATCCCGGCCAGTTCCTTCAGGCTCCGGCGGCGTTCCGAGGGATATCTGACGACGACCTCGATTTCCTCGCGGCCACGCTGGATGCGCTGCGCTTCGGCGCCATGAAGCCGGGCGCGCAATTGCGCTCCCAGCAGCGCCGGCGAAAGCCCGGCCGCCTTGCCGGCCGGCGTCACTTCTATCTCGAGCTGACGCTTGCCGGGCGAGAGACTGTCGTAAACACCGTACACGCCGGGTATCGCAGCGAGCGCCGAGCGCAGTTTTTGCGCGGCCCCCTGCAGCAACTCCCGATCATTATGTCGGATCGAATAGGCTAGGTTCGGCCTGATCTTGCCTCGGGTCAACACATATTCCACATGTTCCAAGCTCGAAATATCGCCGATGCGGGCCCGCCACGCGCGCTCCACTTCGGCGGGCGCGGCATCGCGGACGGGACGGCGGTAAAGGTGCGCCTTAACCGTCGCCACATGTTCGCCCCTGACCGCGTCATCCCTGGGCCAAGTGGACAGGATCTTCCCGACGACCATGCTGACAGACTTGATCGCTGCCCCCCCCAGATCGTCGTTCACACCCTTGGCCGCATCCCTGAAGCGCTCGGCGGCGGCAAGCGTCGCCTCGAACGGCGATCCGGCAGGCAGGCGCAACTCCGCCTGGACCGAGTTGCTAATGTCCGTCCTCTCCTCCGCGAACAGGACCCGTACCTCGTGGTAGCGCACAAGCAGCACTGCGCAGACAACGACGAGGATGCCGATTCCAACCGCCATCCAGACATGGCGCACCGACCAGGAAACGGTTGCAGCCACCACGCTGTCGCGGACGCCGTCGAGCCAGCCGCGCACTGCCCCCTGCCAGCCGCTCAGCGGCGGCGCGCTCCAGGGCCTGTCATACGCCAAATGCGCCGGCAGGATGAGGAACGCCTCCACCAGCGATATGATGAGCACAAACAGCGCCACATAGGGAATCATTCTCATGATCTGCCATCCGCCCTCGGTGACGAACAGTAGGGGAACCAGCGCGATCAGCGTCGTGGCCGCGCCGACGACCAGCGGCCCGACCACAGCCCTCGCGCCCGAAATCGCCGCGGCCAGCGCCGAGCCGGTCCGGGCCCGTTCCGTGGCGATGCTCTCCCCGACGACAACGGCATCATCCACCACAATGCCGACCATCAGGAAGAACGCGAACAGGGTGCCCATATTCAGCGTCAGGCCGGCCGGGGCGAAGAAAATCAGCGACCCGATGAAGGCCAGAGGAATGCCGAAAGTCGTCCAGAACGCCACCCGGAGGTCGAGCACCGCGACCAGGCAGATGAACACCAGCGCCGCGCCGATCGCGGAATTGGCGAAGATCCGTGTCAACCGCTCGACGGTCGCCTCGACCTTGTCGTCCCAGATATTGACCGAAACATGCGCGGGCGGGCTGTAACCGCCAAGGAACTCCACGACAGTGTTCCTCATTTCCTTGGTCGATTGCCTGCCGGTCGCGGTTATCCGCAGGAATACCGCCGGCACGCCGGCCGTTTCCGTCAGAACATTCTCATCGACGAAACCATCGCGAATCCTGGCGACATCGCCGAGCGTCACCACCGTTCCGTCGAGCCGCGTAATGAGCGGTATATCCTTGAACTCCGCACTATGCTCCCGCTTCGCGACCACCTGCAGCACAACGCCGCCTGCTTCGGTCCGCAGCTCTCCGAAGGTCAGGTTGAGAGAATCCCGACTGATTGCCTGCCTGACGTCAGATATCTGGAGCCGGTTTCGCCGCAGGTCCTCCTCGTTCAGCTCTATCGTGATCTCCCGGTCGCGCGTGCCTTCCACCCTTATGTGGGACACGGTCGGTAGGGCCAGCAGCGAGTCGCGCAGGCTTTCTGCCGCAAGCCGAAGCTGGTTTTCGGTCACCGCACCGGAAGACACCGCGATCGTTACGACATCGTTTCTCCACCGGACCAGCTTGATTTCGGGCGGTTCGGCGTTTGGCGGCGGGAAATTCTCCAAGGCGTCGATGGCACGTGTGACATCGTTCAGCACCATTGCGTTGTCGGCAAAGACTTCCAGTTCCACATCGATCAGGCCGATGCCTTCCTTCGCCGTGCTGACCACCCGGCTGACGCCGGATATGCCGATAATCGCTTCCTCAACCCGGCGGACGACGTCCTCGTGCACTTCTGTCGGCGAGGCGCCGGGCATCGGAATCATGATGGAGACGCGCCGCTGGTCGAACTCCGGGAGGTCTTGGACCGCGAGCCGCGAACCGGCGATTGCGCCGGCGACGATCAGGAAGACCATCAGCAGATTCGCGGCGACGGGGTTTGCCGCAAACCAGGCGATCGGGCCCCGCTGCACAGGCGTTCCGGTCCCGCCGGAGCCGCCTCCATCGTCCATGTTGCTCATGCGCCGCCCCCTATTCCTGCGGTTTCGCGGCGGTTACGGCAAGACCCTCGCGGGCTGCCGGCAAGGTGCCGATAACGACGCCGTCGCCCGCGTCGAAGGCTTGCACCACCCATCCGCCGTCGATTCGGCCCAGCACTTGCGGTTCGACCGAGTTCAGCGCGCCGTCCCTGACAACCCAGACGCGTTCGTTCGCCTGTGAGGCCGCTTCGGGCAGCACATAGACATTCCGATGCGCCGGGCCCTCAATGGAGATCTCGGCGAAAGTGTGGGGCAGCGGCCGGCGCGCGACCGGCAGGTCGTCCGAGAACTTCAGGAAAACCGACGCGAGCCGGCTTGTCGGCGCCACGACCGGGGAAACTCCCGCGACGTTCGCCCTGTAGACTCCTGTCCTGGTGCGGACTTTGGCTGTTCGCCCGACGACAGGCGAGAGATGCTTGAGGTCCCGTTGCTCGATGGGCGCGGTCACGCGAATCGATTCCGGGCGATAGACTACACCCAGCACCGCAGCCTCGCCAACCTTTTCCGCTGGTCCTGCAAGTTCGCCGACCTCGACGCTAGAAGAGATCACACGGGCATCGAAGGGAAGGGAAATCTCCGTCCTGCGAAGCTGCAACTCCGCCAGCCGCAGCTCCACGAGCGCCTTCTCCAGCTTCAGGGCCGTGCCCGCTGTGTCTTCGTTCCGGACCTCCTGCCCGCTTATTTCGTGTTCAAGACCCGCGACCTCCAACCGGGCCTGTTCGACCTTGAGCTCATATTCTTCGGGATCGATCCTGATAAAGACTTCATCCGCATCTATCGACCCGCCGGGCGCGAAGTCCGGCGAGACCCAGACAACGCGCCCGACGACTTCGGACATGACGGTCGCCCGCTCCTTCAGCACGACGGAGCCGGTCAGACGGAGGGTGAGCGCCCGTTCGGTCGGCTCCGGCCGAACGATGCTGACGATCAGTCTTCTTTCCTCAGCCGCCAGCGCCGACCGGTCGATACGCTCGACCCGTTCCGGAGCCCGGGCGAGATAGAGCGCAACAGCGATCGCGCCGAGAATGACGGCAAGTTGCAGATAGCCGAGCCATTTCGGCCTGTCGAGGCCTGCTGTGTCCTGCGGCATCGTCTTCTCCGACCTAGTATCGCATCGAATAGAATACCGGAAGCGCCGCTCAACCGGAGAGAAATTTGCGCTGTGGGGTTTTTCCGGTCGGATGGGACGTTGGGTCCGGGTGTTGATGTTGTTTGTTCCGGCGTTCGAGGCGGTCGCCGCGGTTGCTTTTCGAACTTGAGCGGCCCAGCCCGGCAGCATCGCCGGCCTTCGGTCGCGTTTGTCCGTATGCCGGGGTCCGGCGGGTTGGGTCAGCGTTGTCGGCAGTCGGCTGAGGGGTCAGCCGGTATCGAGGTATGGCGCCGGGCCGACCAGGGAGCGCATGCGTGCGACGCGTCCGGCGCGGGCCTGTGCAAGCGCCATGGCCATCATGACCGCCAGGGCCAGCCCGATGCGGGTCTTCATCTTCGCGCGTCCGCGGATGTAATGGGTCTCGAAGTTGAAGCTGCGGTCGAGGCGGGCGTTGATCCGCTCCATGGCGGTGCGCCGGTTGTATCCGCGCCGCCATGACGGGCTGCCCTAGGGCGTGGGCGTGAAGATACGCCGGTCATGGCTGTCGAGGTCGACGCGCAGGATGCGGCCGTATTCGCCGGACTTCACCCCACCCGCCCGATGGCAGGCCCGGCGTCCCTTGCACTCGAAGCCGAAGGCGGCTGCGGGGCAGCGGTATTTGAGCGTGCCGCAGACGCCGCGCCCGACCTCGAACCCCTGGAAGGCCATGGCGCGGACCTCGCCGGTCTGCGGGCACACGCAGGACACCCGGCCGCGTTCGTCATGAACGATGACGTCGGCGCGCCCGGGGAACAGCGGTCGCGTGATCGGCCGGGCCGGGTCATGGCCCGGCTCCTTCTTCTCCGCCCGCCACATCAGGCGCGTGTCGATCAGCGGGCGGATATGCCACCTGTCCCACAACCGCGCCTTCAGGCGGGCGTTGTCGAGACCGCGGTCGGCGCTGAAATCGGCGCAGCGCCCGGCCATCTCCGGCGCCTCGGCGAACAACTCCTCCAGCATCCCGGACAGCACCCCGGGTTCCGATGCCGACGCCCGCGTCACCTCGAAGGCCACAGGAACCTCGTGGTCCGTGTCGGCGATCAGGTGCAGCCCGTAGCCGAACCACGACTTCACCTTCTTCCACACCGCGCCGGTCTTCGCGTTCACCCCGCCCGTCTCGTGCCTGCCCCAGTCCGCATCGGGGTCCGAGGTCTGCCCCCTGGCCCCGGCAACCCGGCCCGTCGAGTGGCTCGCCACCGCCTTGCCGTCATACCCGAGATGGCGACCGAAGTCCGGCAACTCCTCGAACAGCGAGGCGCGCAGACGCCCGATCATCCCCGACACAAGGCCGCGCTCGTCCTCAAGGCGCACCACGCGCCCCAGGAACCGCGAGAAGTTCCAGGCGCCCGGCACCGTCGAGCGCAACGGCGCCGGATACCTCACCACCCGCCCCGCGCAAAGCGCCACCACCGGCGCACCCTGCAAGGGCAGCGCCTCGAACCCGCAAATCTCAAGCAATGCCGGGTTGCGGCCCAGCTCACGCAGCAGCGACTGCATCGAGGCATGCTGGAACACGATCCCCGCGATCAACGCACGCCACATCGCCCGTACCGGATAGTCGTTCCGCCCGCGACCGCGACCCGCCTCAAGCGCAGCCACAACCTTCTCGTCGGGAAGCGTGTCGAGCACCACACGCAGACGCTCAAGGTCCGCAAGGCCCTCCACAGACCACCACGAAAAGGCTAACTTCTCCGCTGTCGCCATCATGTTCTCCCAACCAGCGCCGGTGGATGGAACAAGGGCCGCAGGCCCGATGGCGACACCTTCTACTCAGTCCCGCGCCTCAACGCGACGCGCCCGAAAACCAGCCCGCGCACGGCCATGGGGTGGAAATCCACAAAACCTTTCCCTCCAAACCGCAAAAACCCCGGAAATCAGCCATCCTGACGGGGTAAGAAAAATCCAGACCCTCCGCAATGCCTTGCTCAGAAAGAACTTCCAAACAGCGCACACGCCTCAACGAAGATTGCGGATTTCAGTGATTCTGTCCAGGGGGTTCGGCAAGTCGCGACCAGCCTTGGGCGTGGCTCCGGGCACCTGGTTTTCGGTCAGCCGGGATTGACCGGGACGGTGGCGGTCGCAGTCAAGTCAGGCTTGTCGTTCTTCCTTCTCATGCTTGCGCCGTTCTGGCTACCCTTTGGGCGCCCCCGCTCACCCGGCAGCCCCCAGCGTGCGGGGCGAGAGCCCGAGCCGCGCCGCCACATGCCGCGTGCCCATGAATTCCGGTTCGGTCGCGCCCATCCCGCTCTCCTCCAGGTCCTTCCCGGCGCCGCCCGCAACGGCCCGGCAACCGGCGTCACTCTGGAGACCGCCGGCCTGCCTTGCAAAGGGATCGGTCAGGGGATTTCCACCACCCCGGACATGCGCGCCAGCCCTGCCCCGAACCGCCGACACGCCGGATGCGCACGCTCCGAAGCTCACGGCCGCCACACGATTGCCGCCCGGCGCATTCGGACCGGTGTCCGCGGATGTACGGCCAGTCCCGGCTTGCCCGTCCGCTCGCCGAACGCCTCGACGGCGTTACACGCGCGCGGCGGGAGACGGGCCGGGTTGTCATCCCGCAGCGGAATCATCGTCATGCCCTTCGGGCGATGGACCGTTTGTCGGCATGCGCGAGCCGGCAACGCCTCTTTTCGGATCGATCCGGTCTCGGGCCGCTATCTGAAAACAGGCTTGATTTGCCGGAGGCCAGAAAAAACCAGTAAAATCAAGTCCGTATAGAAGGTTAAAAATATCTCGTTACATTGGGGTCCATGATACGGAGCCCGCCTTCGGCGCCGAGATCGGCCAAACGGCGCTGGGCGCGCGCGCCGTCCTCGGAAATCTCGGCGAAACCGGAGGACAGCACGATGGCGGCCTTCACGCCCTTCTCGATGCAGGCCGTCACCGCCGGTTCCACATGCGGCATCGGCACGACGATCACCGCCATATCGACGGCGTCCGGAATGTCGCCCACGGCCGGGAAGGCCGGCAAGCCCTGGATCTCGGCAGCGCCCGGATTGACCGGATAGACCTTGCCGCCATAGCCCGAGATTTTCATGTTGTGGACCGGCCGGCCGCCGATCTTCGTGAAGTTGGACGAGGCACCGACGATGGCCACGGATTTCGGATTGAAGAACGCGTCGAGAGTCTCGATGCGGATGCTCATGCCGGCTTCCCCCCTCGGGCCTCGAACCTGGGCGCCGCACGCTAGAACAGCGGGAGTCCCGCTTCAAGAAGAGGCCCTCCCGACTGCGCCGCGGTCAGACGCGGTATGACTGCGAGGCGCCGGTGAAGGGCGAGATATCGCGCTCGTCGAGTTCGAGGTGGATCAGCGCCGGCCCCGGATGCGCAAGCGCGGCCGCGAAGGCGCCGGCGAACTCTCCCGTCTCCCGCACGCGGCTTGCATGGAGGCCGTAAGCGCGGCCGACCGCCTCGAAATCCGGGCTTTCCAGCCTCGTGCCGAAGACTCCGGCCTCGCCGTAGCGCGACTGCTGCGAGGTGAGGATCGACCCCCACGCATTGTTGTCGCAGACGATGATCTTCACCGGCAGGCGTTCCTGCACCAGCGTCACGGCCTCCTGCCCCGTCATCAGGAAGCCGCCGTCGCCGACGAATACGACGACCGGAGACCGTGGCCGGGCGAGCGCGGCGCCGATGCCGCCGGGCACGCCGTAGCCCATCGCGCCGGCCATCGGCCCTGCCTGGGTGCGGGGTCCGGCGAACCGAAAATACCGATGCACCCATCGCGCAAAGGTGCCGCTGTCGGTGATGACCACCGCATCGGACGGCAATTGCCTCCGGGTTTCGGCAGTGATTTCCGCGAGATCGACGCGACCGTGAACGGGAACGCCGCCGGGCTCCGAAAAATCCCGGTAGGCCCTGTTCAGGTCCGCCCGCCAATCGAGACGGCCCGGACTGCCGTTCGCAACGGCGGCGGAGAGCGCCTCCAGTGCGGGCCCTGCATCGGCCCGGATCGCTGCTCCGGACGGCCAGCGCTCCAGGACCGCGGCGTCGGGATGAATGTGGATCAACGTCTGATCGTCCCGGACCATCGAAAAGTCGCGGGTCGTGATGCCGTCCAGACGCGCACCGGCCGCGATGACGAGATCCGCCTCCTCCCAGCCTTGCTCCTGAAAGCTGTCGCGGTTGATCTCCAGATGACCGATATAGGCCGGCTCGTCATTGGCGATCGCATCCTGGCACCGATAGGCGGTGGTTACGGCCGCGCCGCTGGCTGCAGCGAATCCGGAAAGCGAGGCTTCCGCCCCCTCGAACGCGATCAGTTCTCCCGCGATGACGACCGGGCGGCGGGCGGCATCGATCAGCCGCGCCGCCCCGGCAATGGTTTCGGCGTCCGGAAGTACCGGAGCGCGCGGGACAGGCTGCGGCACGGCCGGCGCGCCTGCGTCGCCGTCCGAAATGTCCTTGGGCATGACCAGTACGACAGGTCCCGGCCGCCCCTCCATGGCGAGTTCGAGCGCGCGGGCCGCCTTGTCCGGCACCTCCGCCGCCGTCTCCGGCTCGAACACCGCTTTCGCTATGCCGGAAAACATCTTGTGGTAGTCGATTTCCTGGAACGCCTCCCGTCCCTTGGAGGCGGTCGGCACGTCGCCGATCACCAGCAGCACCGGCACGGAATCCTGTCGGGCGACATGCAGGCCGATGGAGGCATTGGTAGAGCCGGGACCGCGGCTGACGAGGCCGACCGCCGGCTTGCCGGCAATTCTGCCATAGGCCGTACAGGCGAAGGTGACGCCCGATTCATGGCGGGGCGTGACGAGGCGGATCGCATTCGCCCGGCGCTGCAGCCCCGCGAGGACGGGAAGGTAGCTTTCTCCCGGAACCGCAAAGGCCGCATCCACGCCCCATGCTGCAAGCGTCTCCGCCAGCGCCTCCCCGCCGTCCATCAGCAATGTCCTTCCGCGTGTTCGTGGTTGTCCGGGTCCAGCAGGCGGTGCAGGTGCACGACGTAGTAGCGCATGTGCGCATCGTCCACCGTGCCTTGCGCCTTGCCGCGCCACGCCCTGGCGGCCTCGGCGTAGTTGGGGTAGATGCCGACGATATCCAGGGCCTTGAGGTTTGCGAATTCGGTTCCGTCGGGGTGCACCAGGCGCCCGCCGAAAACGAGGTGGAGGAGTTGCTGGGCCATTCCGGAAACTCCTTCGCTTGAGGGTTGCGGACCCGGGGCGAATAGCAGCAACCGCAGGGAGGCGAAACCCCGCCGGGCGGTCGAATATCTCAAGCCCCCTATCGATTGCCGCTCCGTTTGTGTTAGCGTCCGCTCGCAACTGTCGGCTACAGGAGACACCGTGACGGACCGAGACCGCGCTTTCGTCGCGTTTGACGGCGTTCAGAAGAGCTACGACGGCGAAACGCTAGTCGTGAAGAACCTGAATCTCGAAATCGCGCGCGGCGAGTTCCTGACGATGCTCGGCCCTTCGGGTTCCGGCAAGACCACCTGCCTGATGATGCTGGCCGGGTTCGAGGTGGCCACGCACGGCCAGATCAGCCTTGGCGGCCGCCCGATCAACAACATTCCGCCGCACAAACGCGGCATCGGAATGGTCTTCCAGAACTACGCGCTGTTTCCGCACATGACGGTCGCGGAGAACCTGGCGTTCCCGCTGCAGGTGCGCCGGATGAGCCGCGCGGAAGTGCAGGAGAAAGTTGAGCGCGCGCTGGACATGGTCCAGATGGGCGGCACCGAGTTCGCGGGGCGCCGGCCGGCCCAGCTTTCCGGCGGCCAGCAGCAGCGCGTGGCGCTGGCGCGCGCCCTGGTGTTCGAACCCGACCTCGTTTTGATGGACGAGCCGCTGGGAGCGCTCGACAAGCAGCTGCGCGAACATATGCAGTACGAAATCAAGCACCTGCACGAGCGGCTGGGCGTCACCGTCGTCTATGTCACGCATGACCAGTCGGAAGCCCTGACGATGTCCGACCGGATCGCGGTCTTCAACGACGGCGTGATCCAGCAGCTCGCGACCCCGGAAGACCTCTACGAGAGGCCCGAAAACGCTTTCGTGGCGCAGTTCATCGGCGAGAACAACAAGCTCGACGGCATGGTAACGGCGTTTGCGGACAAGGAAGCGCGCGTCCATCTGGACGGGGCCGAGGAGATCGGCGCGCTGGCGGTCAACTGCCAGGGGGTCGGTTTCCGGACGATGTTGTCGATCCGGCCCGAACGCGTGCTGATCGCCGAACCCTCGGCGCCGAACCAGCTCCAGGGCAGGGTCGTCGAACTGATCTATCTGGGGGATCACATCCGCTGCCGGATGGAGGTCGCCGGGCGGGACGACTTCATCGTCAAGATCCCGAATTCCGCCAAGCACTCAATGCTGAGGGTGGGTGAAACAACCCCCATAGGATGGCTCACCAACGATTGTAGAGCGTTGGATGCGGCGTGACCCGAAAACGGGGGCGGCGCCGCTGTCTCCCCGTTACGCCGCGACTGGACTGAACGAGTGGTAAACAAGGGAGAACGCCACATGAGACTCAGAACTTTCCTTGCAGCCGGCGCAGTCGCCTCCGCGGCGATGGCCGGCGCGGCGCAGGCGGAGGACATGACCATCGTGTCCTGGGGCGGGGCCTACTCGGCGTCCCAGATGAACGCCTACCACAAGCCGTACATGGAAATGAATCCGGGCGTAAACATCATCAACGATGAAAGCGCGGCGGAAGCGGTCGCCAAGCTTCGCGCCATGGCAGAAGCGGGCAACACGACCTGGGACGTGGTCGATGTGGTCGCCTCGGACGCCATCCGGCTTTGCGACGAAGGCCTCGCGATGGAAGTCGACGTGGACTCGATGCTGGCGGCGGCGCCCGACGGCACGCCCGCGTCCAAGGATTTCGGCGACTTCCTCGTGACGCCCTGCTTCATCCCGCAGATCGTTTATTCGACGACCTTCGGCTACCGCACCGACATGGTGGGCGACACGCCGCCCAAGGATGTCTGCGCCGTGTTCGACCTGGAGAACTATCCGGGCAAGCGCAGCCTCGAGAAGCGCCCGATCAACAACATGGAATGGGCGCTGATGTGCGACGGCGTCGCCATGGCGGACATTTACGACCTGCTGGCGACCGAGGAAGGCCAGGCGCGCGCCTTCGCCAAGCTCGACACCATCAAGGACCAGGTCGTGTGGTGGTCCGCCGGCGCGGATACGCCGCAGCTCCTGGCGGACGGCGAGGTCGTGATCGGCTCGACCTATAACGGGCGCCTGTTCAAGCTCATCGAAGAGGACAAGCAACCGGTCGCCATGCTTTGGGACGGCCAGGTGTTCGACCTCGACGGGTGGATCGTCCCGGCGAACCTGAGCGACGAGCGCAAGAAGCGCGCGCTGCACTATCTCAACTTCGCCACCGACACCCAGCGCCTTGCGGACCAGGCGAAATTCATCTCCTACGGTCCGGCGCGCGCGTCTTCGGCGCCGTTGGTGGGCAAGCACGCGACGCTCGGCATCGACATGGCCCCGCACATGCCGAACGAGCCGAGCAACATGAGCAATACGCTGCTCTACAACTACGAGTTCTGGGCGGACTATCGCGACGACATCGACGCGAAGTTCCAGACCTGGCTCGCCAAGTAGAGGCGTCCTGAAGGAGGGGCCCCGGGGCCCCTCCACCCTTTCCGGCCTTCGAGAGAGGGCGCGCGGGGTCCAATGGCGAACGGCGAAAACGTCTCGGGGCCGATCCTGGCGGCAGACGGCCGGCCGCTGAGGCAGTCGCTCGCCCGCGCGCTCCGCCTGCAGAAGCTGCGCGCGCTCATGCTGATCGCGCCGCTGCTGATCTTCATCCTGGTCACCTTCGCAGCGCCGATCGCGGACATGCTGTTCCGTTCGGTCGAGAACGCGATCGTGCCGGATACGCTGCCGCTCACCGTCGCGGCGCTGGAGGACTGGGACGACGCCTCCGGCCAACCGCCGGGCGAAAAGGTCTTCGCCGCTCTTCACCAGGACCTGCTCGCCGCGGTCGCCGCCAAGGCGCATACCAAGCTCGGCTCCCGGCTCAACTACGAGCAGACGGGAGTCGCCAGCCTGCTGCGCAAGACCGGGCGGCGGGTCAAGAGGATGGAGGAGGACGGCGACCTCGCCGCGCAGTTCGCCAAGATCCACAAAAGCTGGGCCGATCCCGAGACCTGGGCCACGATCAAGCGGTTTTCGAGCGCCTACACGTCCGGCTATTTCCTCAACGCCGTCGATGCCAAGCTCGGCGCAACCGGCATTGAGGCGAGGCCCGAGAACGAACGGATCTACATCTTCCTGTTCGAGCGCACTTTGCTGCTGAGCGTCGTCATCACGGTCGCCTGCCTGCTGATCGGCTACCCGGTCGCGTTCCTGCTGGCCACGCTGCCGATGCGCACCTCGAACATGCTGATGATCCTGGTGCTGCTGCCGTTCTGGACCTCGCTGCTGGTCCGCACCTCCGCCTGGAAGGTGCTGCTTCAGCAACAGGGCGTCATCAACGACACGCTGGTCTTCATAGGCCTCGTCGCCGATGACGGGCGGCTGGCGATGATCAACAACCAGACCGGCACGATCATCGCGATGACGCATATCCTGCTGCCGTTCATGATCCTGCCGCTCTACTCGGTGATGCGCACGATCCCGCCGAGCTACATGCGCGCCGCCAAGTCGCTCGGCGCAACGGACTGGACCGCGTTCTGGCGGGTCTATTTCCCGCAGAGCGTGCCCGGCATCGGCGCCGGCTCGATCCTCGTCTTCATCCTCGCCATCGGCTACTACATCACGCCCGAACTGGTCGGCGGCACCTCGGGCACCTTCATTTCCAACCGGATCGCCTACCACATCTCGTCGAGCCTCAATTGGGGCCTCGCCGCGGCGCTGGGCGTCATCCTGCTGGTGGTCGTGCTGGTCCTCTACTGGCTCTACGACCGGATCGTCGGCATCGACAATGTGAAGCTGGGATAGCGGACATGGCCGCACTGCCGCCATATGCATCGACCGGCCAGAAGGCCTGGTACTGGGGCTTCCGGGCCATCTGCGTGCTCGTCTTCTTCTTCCTGATCTTCCCCCTGCTGGTCATCGTCCCGCTCAGCTTCAACCCGCTTCCCTATTTCACCTTCACGCCGGGAATGCTGGCTCTTGAGGCCGACGCCTACAGCATGGTGAATTACAACGACTTCTTTACCAACATCGACTGGCAGAACGCGCTCTACAATTCCGTGCGGATCGCGCCTGTCGCGACCCTGCTTTCGGTGAGCCTCGGCACGCTCGCCGCCATCGGCCTGTCGCAGAGCCATGTGCCGTTCCGGGGCGCGATCATGGCGGTGCTGATCTCGCCGATGATCGTGCCGCTCATCATCTCCGCGGCCGGCATGTATTTCTTCTATTCGCGCATCGGCCTCCAGGGCACCTATGTCGGTGTCGTGCTGGCCCATGCGGCGCTCGGCATCCCGTTCGTCATCATCACGGTGACGGCGACGCTGGTCGGCTTCGACCGGAGCCTGACGCGCGCCGCCGCCAATCTCGGCGCCAATCCGGTCCGGACCTTCTTCAAGGTGCAGGCGCCGCTGATCCTGCCCGGCGTGATCTCCGGCGGCCTCTTCGCCTTCATCACCTCCTTCGACGAGGTGGTCGTGGTGCTGTTCGTCGGCTCCGCCGGCCAGAAGACACTCCCCTGGCAGATGTTCACCGGCCTGCGCGAGCAGATCAGCCCGACGATCCTCGCCGTCGCGACCATCCTCGTGGTCATCTCGATCTGCCTGCTGACCACCGTCGAACTGCTGCGGCGACGCTCCGAACGGCTCAGGGGCATGTCGGCGCAGTAGGGCGCAAGGCAAAGGAACACCCGATGGGCACCGCACTCGGTCTGGTCATGTCCGCCCTGGTCGCGATACTGGGCATCGTCGCCATGCGGATCGGATTCGGGGCGGATGACGGCCTCCAGGCCAGGGTCGGCGGAGCCGTCATCACCGTCATCGGCGTGATCGGGTTCATCGTCGGCCTCGTCGCCGCATCCGGCTGATACCGGCGGACCCGATGCCGCCGGCCGCCGGAAACCTCCCCCCCCCGCTTGCGGGCGTGTGAAGAAATCGGACTTGTCGGGCGTTTCGTTGCCCGTCCGACGGGAAACAGCCTCGGCCTGCCTCAAACGTCACCCCGGACTTGATCCGGGGGCCATCCCGGACTGTCTGCGTCCGCCGCTAGCCGTTCGAGACGGGATTGGGCCGCCCGTGCCCGCCGAGAGAGCCGGAGTTGGACCCCGGATCAAGTCCGGGGTGACGAAAGAACCTGTCCTGAGTCTGTCGAAGGAGCCTGTCTCGAACTTGTCCCGGACGGGGCCGCCCTTCGATACGCGCCCGCTGACGCGGTCGCTACTCAGGATGAGGGGGATGGGGCGGGCGGAAAGGAAGAAAGAGGGGCGCCGCCACTACCGCCCGCCCCCGCGCGGCCGGGAATCCCGGACGAGCTTTGCGGCCGCGAGACGCTTCTTGCGTTCGAGGCCGTGGCGCTTCAGGAAGCGCTGCACCGTTGCCCAGCTGAAGGTAACGCCCTCGGCGGCGAGCGCCTTGCGCAGCCCGTCGATGGACAATGCCGGCCGCGCCTTCAGGATGCGGAAGATCCGCTCCCGCTCCGGCTCGATCCGCGAGACGCCGCCGCCGCCGCCCTGCCTGTCGGGCCGGACATGGCCGCGCTCGCGGAAACGCTGCACCCAGACACAGATGCTGCTGTCGCTCACCTCGTAGAGACGCGCCGCGGCCCGCATGGTCATCCCCCTCTCCAGCACCGCCGCGACCGCGCGGCGCCTGAGATGCTCGCCGACCGCATGGCCTCGCCTGCGCACCACCGTCATGTCCTTCATATCCCTCATGTCTCCCTTCCCCGTCCCGTTGCGATGAACATTGCGCCGTCCGGCCCCGCCAACACTCGAACTCCGATGAATAATCGCGGCCCGGCGCGCGCACCTGCCCTGTTGTGCAGCCGCCCCATGGCCACCGCGCGTTCGCTTTCTGCAGGAGCGGCACCGCCGCTTTCACCGTCAGGTCATGGCCTCTTCCGGTTCCCTCGAATGGTTGGTTTGGAACCAATATAGAACATACTGCGAAAAATGCAACCCCACTCAGGAAAAAACACCGAGACAGGGGGAGGGCGGAAAAGAACACCCCCCAGGACATGACTCCCGCATTGCGCGCGCCGGTATGAGGCGCGGCACCGCCCTGGAGCACGATCCCTTCCAACTGGAACGACCGCCTTTGCCGGGTAGTATCCGGTCTTGACCTCATTCGTCGCCCCGGCCTGCGAGCCGGGGCCCAACCTCGATCGGTTCGGCCTGGTGCGAACACCGGGAGATGGACCCCGGCTCTCCGCTGCGCTCCGACCGGGGTGACGGTTGGTGCTCTACGAACGAAGCAGTTCTAACCCGAAAGGGTTCCGCCCTAAGCCGCTTGTTCCGCTGCGCGCCGGTTCAGCAGCCATGCCGCGCTCGCGGCGGGGACTCCCAGGACTGCAGCGGCAATCAGCAATTGCGTGTGCGTGTAGCCGGTAAGCTCGCCGCCGGGCAGGGCCAGCAACAGGCCGGACAGGAACAGCGCGAAGCGGATCGGCCATGCCGCAAACGGATTGCCGGTGAGCGTCCCGATGCCGATCAGGTAGCCCTGCAGCGCGCCCGAAATCAGGATGACGCCGGCAAAGGCAAGCCCGCAGACGGTGATGACCTCAACGGTCGTGCCGTGGCCGATCAGCGCCGGGTTCAGCACGAAGAAGAACGGCACGAAATAGATGATCGCGCCGAGCCGCATCGCCTCGAAGCCGGTGGTGATCGGGTTGGCGCGCGCAACGGTCGCGGCCGCAAAGGCGCCGAGCGCGACGGGCGGCGTGATGAAGGAGATCATGCCCCAGTACATCATGTAGAGGTGCACGGCGAGCAGGTCGAGGCGTCCGCTGGCGGTCAGCGCGGGCGCGAGCGCGATGGCGAGGAACAGGTATGCCGCGGTCACGGTCATCCCCATGCCGAGGATGAAGCTGGTCAGCGCGCCCATCACCAGCAGCACGAAGATCGAATCGCCGGCGAGGGTGACGAGCTCCAGCGACAGGTTGCCGACCTTGCCGGTCAGCATCAGCGCACCGATGATAAGACCGACGCCCGCCAGAATGCCCGCAAGCTCCGTGAACAGCTTGGCGATGCCGATCAGGAACTGCTTGCACCGCTCAAGGTTCCAGCGGTCGTGCGCCCGCACCTGGTTGATGACGATCAGCAGGGCCGCGGCGTAATAGGGCGCCTGCGCTTCCTGCTGCATCACCAGCAGCATGACGATCAGCAGCGCCAGCACGAAGATGAAGTGCCAGCCGTCGCGCATGACCTGCCGCGCCTTCGGCATTTCGGACTTGGGCAAGCCCTCGAGGCCGAACCGCGCGGAATAGGCGTCGATCTGCATGAACAGGCTGAAATAGTAGAGCAGCGAGGGGATGATCGCCGCCACCAGGATCACGGCGTAGGAAATCTCCAGGAAGGTCGCCATGATGAAGGCGGTGGCGCCCATCACCGGCGGCATCAGCACGCCGCCCGTCGATGCGCACGCCTCGACGCCGCCCGCATAGGCCGGCCGGAAACCGACCCGCTTCATCGCCGGGATCGAGAGCGCGCCCGTGGTCAGCACATTGGTGATGACTGAGCCGCTCATCGAGCCCATCAGGCCCGAAGAGAAGATCGCCACCTTGGCCGGCCCGCCGCGGAAGCGCCCGAGCAGGGCGAAGGCGAGGTTGAGGAAGAAGGCGCCGCCGCCGGTGAACTGGAGCGCCACGCCGAAGATGAGGAACCCGACCACCAGCGAGGCGAAGGCGCGCATGGGGATGCCCATGACGCTCTCCGTGCCGAACATGTGGAAGCTGGCGGTGACTTCCAGCGTCTCGGACTGGCCTTCGAGGAAGCCGGGCGCATGTTCGGCGAGCGCCGGGTAGAGCGAGACGACGAGGCAGATGACGAAGATCGGCATGCCGCCCGCCCTGCGGGTGGCTTCCAGCACCATCAGCCACATGAAATAGGAGGCGTAGACCGCCCATTCCGGCGCGGCGTATTCCCACCCCTCAAGCAGGTTTTCCTCGCCGTGCGCCGCGAACGTGAGCGAAACGGCGAACACGATTAACGCAAGCAATATGTCGTACCATGGGACCCTGTCCATCGGTCCGACATCTTTCCAAGGCGGGTAAAGTAAAAAAACCAGCGGCAAAAGCATGGCAAACATAAAGTAATAATATTCGGTTTCTTCCCCGAAAATTTCGACATCGATCATCAGATGGATGTTGAAAATAAAGTAAATCGAAGCCAGAACCGACAGGCTGGACGCCGTGACCAGAATGGCCATCCAGACCGGTCCAAGCTCCCGGTGGCGGCTGACCGATGCCTCGGCCCGTTCGACCGCTTCTCCCGCCTCGCGACTGAGCGCCGTCTCCCGCTCGGGCTGTGTCATGGTGAGTAAGCCTTCGGTTCGCAAGCCTGGTTCGGGTCATGGAAGGACCCGCCATGCGCGGTGCATGGCGGGTCAGTTTCCGGTTCAGGTCGGCAGTTTCCTGCCACGGAGGATCACGAGAACGGTGCGTCCATGCCTGCCGCCCTCAGCGCATCTCCGCGCGCCTTGATCCAGCCGGCCAGGTATGCCTCATCGTCTTCCATGTCCTTGTTCGCCGCGTAATAGGTCTTCCACGCGCCGATCAACACGTCCTGGCGCTTCAGAAGCCCGTTGTTGTACTCTTCTTCGGCAGCGCCCCAGCGGCCGGCTTCCTTGTAGTAGCGGATCGACCCGGCGGCATAGGGGAACACCCAGGTAAGGTTCTGCTCGGAAAGCTGGTAGCCTTGGGTGCCCTTCAGCGTCCCGTAGCCGCCTTCGCCTTCATAGCCCTCCATGACAGCCTTGGTCATGGCGTAGGTGAAGTCGTCGGACAGATCGCCCGCGAGCCCGATCACGATCGGATAGGGATAGACTTGGCCGTCGAACCCCTTCTCGCCGGTGATATTGTTCTCAAGGCCGATGCCGAGCGTGACGCGGTTGTAGTTCCACCAGGGCGCCACTGCCATGGAGCGCGCCCAGCCTTCCTTGTCGTCGGCCGGCAGGCTGATCCACCAGTTGCCTCGCGGCGATGCCATCAGGCGATTCACATGCGGCGACATGGTAGAGACCATAACCGCGTCGGCCTGGCCGCCGATCACGCCGTCCACCGCCTGCTTCCAGCCGGGGAATTCGACCTTGTTGACGTCATCCCAGGTAACGCCGCCGAACGCCATCAACGCTTCGAGGTTGACGTTCAGCGCCGGCGCGCCTTTGACCCACGCCATATTCTTGCCCTTGAGGTCGGCGGCGGTTTTGATTCCCGCATCGCCCGCCGCAACCGGCATCAGCCCGTGCGGGCCTTTGGTGTTGTTGTAGAGGTTGCGGATCGGCATCGGCCCCCAGTCCTTGGAGCCGAACATGAACACGCCCTCCTGATTGAAGTACGAAGAGATGCCGCAAGCACAGAGATGCGCCCGCTTCCTCTTCACCGGGATCATGCGCGAGACGTCGTTCTTGCCCGGGATCACGCGCAGTTCGATATCATGCTTCTGCTTGAGCATGGCGCCGATGGCGATGGACTGGGCATAGCCGGACGAGGTGGTGCCGTAGGCCGTGAGCGTCACGGTCTTGGGCAGGTCGGCCGCAAAGGCCGGAGCCGCCATACCGGCGACTACCGCCGCCGCGGCAAGCATACGCAGGTTCATTCGGGGTCCCTCCCTTTCGTTCCTTCCTTATCCTGCCGGTTTGCGGCGGGTTCCACAAGCACCGTCGCAAACCGGACATCACAGCGTGCTCCGCAGGACGATCGCCCGGGACCGGGAGGGCATCCTTCCGGTCGTGAGCCGCCCTTCTCCCGGCCCGGCACCGCCAGTTGAGAACGCGCAGGCGCCCCGCCCCTGTCCAAAAGCTCCGGGACCCTGCGGGGATGTCATGATGTGTCATGTTTTGTCATGGTCCGGCTGCGGGATGTCATGTTTTGTCATGGTCCGCACCTCGGGCGCGGTCTCCGGGGCGGGGGTCGGTTGCGGTCATTCCAGTCTCCTTGCCGACCCGGGAGCGGCTCTCGCTTTGCCGCGCGCGTTTCGCGCGGGCGCGGGGGCGCGCGATTGCGCCGGCGCGGTTCGCGCACCTGATTGCGCGCGCGATGCGGCGGGCGCACGTCTCCCGTGGGTTTCTCAGGGGTTTTTCGAAACTGGCGCCGCCGGCCGCGCGGCACCCAGGAAGCGGCTCCGGATGCCGCCTCTCCGGCTTCTATATAAGTTTATTTTCTCTTATGTCAAGCGGTATCGGGAACAAAAAGTAAAAATATCGATCCCCCCAACCATCATCCCGCCCCCGAGCCACTGCTGTCCGGTCCAGATTCGGCGGCCGGGGTGACGATGTTTGTTTGTCCTCGCCCCATTTCGACACCGTTGGCTGCCGGGCGTGACGATATGGAGGCATGACGCATGCCGCGTGTCCGCGCGCACATGCCGGCGTCTGCGCGGTGCGCACCCGGTTGTGCGCCCCCATCCGTCTTGCGCCCGACCGACCGGGCGCATATGGTCCGGTCCTCTGGGAGCCCGGAACCGGATGGGGCGCCGGACGATGGCGATGTACGACGACCTTGTGACGCCCCAGATCCTGAATCGCGATTTCCTGCACACCCTCTACGACGCGGCCTATATGGACTGCGAGCAGGACGGCGACGGGGATTCCGTCATTACCGAGAGCGGGCTGAAATGCATCGCGACATTGCCGAGCCAACAGGACGCCATCCATCTCGCAGTGCTCTTTCCGCTGAAAGACAATGTGCCGCTCCGGAAAAAGCTGGAATGCGTCAACCTGATAAACGACCGCTACATCATCACCCGCGCGGCAGTCACCAAGGACGCCTCCCTGCTGCTCTGCGACTACTACATCTTCCTGAACGGCGGCGTGTCGAGAAAGGCCATCGTGCTCGGGACCAAGAAATTCATCGAGGTAACGCGCCAGGCTGCCGAGGAATACGCGGCGGACATCATCGCATAGCCGTTGCAGGCGGGCTGCAGCGGCGTGGCTAGCGGGACCGGGGAAGCGGCCGCGGGGACCGTGCTCGTCTGCGGCGCGCTCGGCACGGTCGGCCGGGCCATGGTGGAGCATTTCGACGCGCTGCCGGGCTGGCGGGTCATCGGCCTGTCGCGGCGATCCCCCGATTTTCCGACCGGGGCCGAGTTCCGCCCCGTCGACCTGCGCGACCGGGCCGCCTGTGAAGCCGGGCTCTCGGACCTTCGCGACATCACCCATATCGTCTATGCCGCGGTCCATGAAAAAGCCGATGTTGCGAGCGGCTGGCGCGACCCCGACCATGCCGAGACCAACCTCGCCATGCTCCGCAATGCGGTCGAGACCGTGGAGGCGTCCTCGCCCGGCCTCCGGCATGTCACGCTGTTGCAGGGGACGAAGGCTTACGGCACCCATCACGGGCCGTTCAAGACGCCGGCGAAGGAGCGCGAGCCGCGCTACTGGGGACCGAACTTCTACCACGACCAGAAAGACTGGCTGAAGGAACGGGCCGCCGGCGCCGGCTGGAGCTGGACCGCGCTCCGTCCGCAGGTCGTCTTCGGGGTCGCCATCGGCTCCAACATGAACGCGCTTGCCTGCGTGGCGGCCTACGCAGCGCTCTCGAAGGAGCTCGGCATGCCGCTCCGCTTTCCCGGCGGCGAACCGCGCATCCAGGAGGCGACCGATGCCCGGCTGCTTGCCCGCGCCGCTGCCTGGGCCGGGGAGACGCCTGCGGCCGGCGGCGAAGCCTTCAACATCGCGAACGGCGACTGCTATGTCTGGCACAATCTGTGGCCCCGCGTGGCGGAAGTCTTCGAGATGCCGGTGGAGCAGCCCTTTCCCTGCTCGCTGAGGCGCGTCATGGCGGACAAGGGGCCGGTCTGGGACGCCATGGTCGCGCGCCACGGACTGCGGCCCTACCGGCTGGAGCAGATCGTGCCGTCCTGGCAGTTCGCGGACTTCATCTTCGGCTACGGCCAGCGCCCGAACCCGGCCGTCGTCAGCACGATCAAGGCGCGGCAGTTCGGCTTCCAGGACTGCATGGACACGGAGGACATGCTGGTCGACCTCCTGCGGCAGTTTCGCCGGGAGCGCATCGTGCCTTGAGGGCCGGCGCGCGGCGGAATAGGCTGCGGGCTGTCACCCGATTCCGCTCCGTCAACAATGGAACCACGCATGCACACAAGGGGCAAAGCCTTTATTGCGGGCATCTACGAGCATCCGACCCGCAAGGCGGTCGATACGTCGGTCGCCCAACTCCACGCCGAGAGCGCCAGGGGCGCGCTCGATGACGCCGGCCTGTCGATCGAAGACGTCGACGCCTACTACTGCGCAGGCGACGCGCCGGGCCTCGGCCCGCTGTCGATGATCGAATACATGGGCCTCAGGAACGTCCGGCACATGGACGCCACCGATGTCGGCGGCTCGTCCTATGTCCTCCATGTCGGCCACGCCGCCCAGGCGATAGCGGCGGGCAAATGCAAGGTAGCGCTTATCACGCTCGCCGGGCGGCCGCGCTCCGAAGGCATGGCGACCGGCACGGCGCCCCGCAATTACGGCGACGCTTCGCCCGACGTGCCGTTCGAGTTCATCTACGGACCCACCGTGGTGAACATGTACGGCATGGCCGCGCGCCGGCACATGCACGAATTCGGCACCACCAGCGAGCAGCTCGCCTGGATCAAGGTGGCCGCCTCGCACCACGCCCAGCACAATGAGCACGCCATGCTGCGCAAGGTCGTGACGGTGGACGAGGTGGTCAACTCGCCGATGATCTCGGACCCGCTGCACCGGCTCGACTGCTGCGTGATCTCCGACGGCGGCGGCGCGTTCGTGGTGGTGGCGCCCGAGGTCGCGGCCTCGCTCAAGCGCGACTGCGTCAAGGTGCTCGGCTGCGGCGAAGCGCCGAAGAACCTGATGTCCGGCCAGGTGGACCTGACCTATACCGGCGCGCGCTGGTCGGGCGCCCAGGCGTTCGAGGAAGCCGGCGTCGCGCCGGGCGACATCGACTATGCGTCCATCTATGACAGCTTCACCATCACGGTGCTGGAAACCATCGAGGACCTGGGCTTCTGCGAGAAGGGCAAGGGCGGCGCCTTCGTCTCGGACGGCAACCTGATCGCGGGCACCGGCAAGCTGCCTTTCAACACCGACGGCGGCGGCCTCTGCAACAACCACCCGATGAACCGCGGCGGGCTCACCAAGGTGCTTGAGGCCGTGCGCCAATTGCGCGACGAGGCTCATCCCGCCGTCCAGGTGAAGGATTGCCGGCTCGCGCTCGCCCATGGCACCGGCGGCTCCCTCGGCACCCGCATGGGCAGTTCGACAACGATTCTCGGGAGGGCCGACGCATGAGCGCCCGCAAGATTCCGGCGCCGCCGGCCAATGTCGAGCACCAGGACTTCTGGGAGGCGTGCAACGAAGGCAGGCTGATGCTGCCGCGCTGCGGCGATACCGGACAGTTCTTCTGGTATCCGCGCAAGATCAGCCCGTTCACGCTCTCCGGCAATGTCGAGACGGTAGAGGCGGCGGGAACCGGCGAGATCTACACCTATTCGATCATGCGCCGGTCCGATCCCCAATACGCCATCGGCTATGTGCGGCTGGACGAAGGCATCACCGTGATGACGAATTTCGTCGATTGCGACTTCGACAGCCTGGCCGTGGGCATGAAGGTCAGGCTGGTCTTCGTCGAAGCGGAAGGCGGCCAGAAGGTGCCCTGCTTCACGCCCGCCTGAGGCGTCAGGCCTACCGGCGCGGAGTTCCGGCACCGGGCTCCGCGCCGGTGACGAACAATCCCTTTTCGTCGGCGCGCCGGATCGCCGCCTCCCGGTCCAGGACCAGCACGCCGCCGGCCTCGACCGCGATCCCCCGCAGCCCGGCAGCGGCGGCGGCCTCGACCGTGTCCGGGCCGATCACCGGCAGGTCCATGCGCCGGTCCTGCTGGGGTTTCGCGACCTTGACCAACACCCCGCCCGGCCCTTCCCGCCTGAGGCGGGAGGCGCGCGCGATCATCCGGTCGGTGCCTTCCGCCGCTTCTATCGCCAGCACGATTCCCTGCTGCACGACCACCGCCTGGCCGGCGTCGGCGCGTCCAAGCGCCTCGGCCACTTCCAGGCCGCGGCGGATATCCTCCAGCGCGGTTTCGTCCGGCGCCAGGGCGCCGAGCGGGCCCGGCAGGGCCAGTGTGTCGGCCAGGATGGACGACACCTCGACCACACGAAGCCCCTCGGCTTCGAACGCCTTCACCACATGGCGCATCAGCCCGTCATCGCCAAGCGCCTTCGCGCCGACCCGGGCAAGCAGGCGAACCGTGAAGAGGTCGGGCCTGAGCGACGCCAGCGACGGGCGCCGGACATGCCCGGCGAACACCACCTCCGCCGCCCCTTCTTCGCGGACCGTCGCGATGACCCGTCCCACGGCGCCGATCCGGCCCCAGCGGTGCGGATGATCTTCAAGCCGGTCCGGTTCCGCAAATCCGTCCAGCCCGAGCAGGAAATAGGGCCGTCCGCATGTGCGGCAGGCTTCGGCCAGTGCAAGCGGCAGCGATCCGCCGCCGGCGACAATCGCCAGCTTAGGCTGCATCCCCGGAACTTTCCGGCAAGCAGAGGCCGCGGTCCGATTCGGCGCCCATGAACTCGACTATGCGGCGAACCATGGGATCGGCTCCATGTTCCGCCGAAACGGCGTCGAGCCGCTCGCCTATCGGGCCCTCGCCGTCAAACAGTTGCCGGAACGCCCTTCGGAGCCGCGACAGGGTCTCGCGGTCGGTTCCCGCGCGCTTCAGGCCAATCCAGTTGAGGCCCCGCAGCGTCGCGCGGTCGCCGAATACCATGCCGTAGGGAATGACGTCCTGCACGACGGCGGACAGGCCGCCGATCATCGCATAGGGGCCGATGCGGACGAACTGGTGAACGGCTGCGAGGCCGCCAACAATGGCCCCGTCCTCCAGGACCACATGCCCGCCGAGCGTGGCGTTGTTCGCCAGCACGCATCCGTTGCCCACGCGGCAATCATGCGCCACATGCGCGCCCATCATGAACAGGTTCCGGTCTCCGACGACGGTGCGCATGCCGCCGCCTTTCGTGCCCGGGTTCAGGGTGACGTGTTCGCGGATGATGTTGTCCGCGCCGATTTCCAGCACCGAGGGCTCGCCCGCATATTTCAGGTCCTGCGGCTGGTGCCCGACCGAAGCGAAAGGAAAGATCGTGGTGCGCGGGCCAATCGCCGTGCGCCCCGCCACCGCAACATGGGAGTGGAGAATACAGCCTTCAGCCAGTTCGACCTCTCCGCCCACATGGCAGAAAGGCCCGACCTCTACGCCTTCTCCGATCGTCGCTCCCTCCTCGACGACGGCGCTCGGGTGTATGGAGCGCGCCATTACAACCCCTGGATCATCGCGCTGTATTCGGCCTCCGCCACGAGGACCCCGTCGACCTTGGCTTCGCCCCGGAACCGCCACACCGCGCCGCGGTGGCGGCGAACCGCGACTTCCACGCGCACCTGGTCGCCCGGCACGACGGGCCGGCGGAAGCGCGCATTGTCGATGGTCATGAAATAAACCAGCTTGCCCCGCACATGGTCGCCCATCGTCTTCACGACGAGCACGGCCGCCGTCTGCGCCATCGCCTCGACCAGCAGGACGCCCGGCATGACGGCCTTGGACGGGAAATGTCCCTGGAAATGCATCTCGTTGATGGAAACATTCTTGATGCCGACCGCGCTTTCACCCAGCCGGATTTCGGTCACGCGATCGATCATGAGGAAGGGATAGCGATGGGGAATCGTCGCCATCACCTCGCCGATCTCCGCGATATCGGCGTCGTCAGTCGTCATATGCCCTCGCCGCCCGCCGCCGGAATTTTGCCGCTTACTCCGAAACTTCAATGGTTACACTCGGCAGGACCTCGTTCAAGCGATTCAGAACGTCCTCGGTGAACTCCAGGGCCTTCTCGTCCGCCCATACCAGGGCGGCCTTCTGCACTACAATATTCGCACCGAGCTTCGCGGCCAGTTCGCGCGCCACGCCCTGCAGCTGCAGCTGGACCTTGCGCAGCGCTTGGGCGCGCGCCCGGTCCAGCAAGGTCCGTTGGCGCTGGGCGTTACTGCGAAGCTTCACGAGTTGCTCGCGCAACTCCTTCACCCTCGCCTTGTACGCTTCCTTGGAGAGCAGGCCGCGCTGGTCCTTCAGCGACTGGTCCTCCTGTCGCAAGCGCGCCTCGGCGGCATTGAAATCGTTTCCATAGCGCGTTCCCAGAGTTTCCACCTGCCTGGCGATCTCAACCGCCGCGCTGGCCTCGCGCATGATCCTGTTGGTATCGACGACGATGACGACCGATTGCGGCACCTCGGCCAGAACCGGCGCCGTGCAGAGACACAGCAGCCATACCGCTATCAGTCTTCGCATCAGAACTGGTGCCCGATGCTGAACAGGATCGTTTCGTCCTTGTCGAAGTCTTCCTTCACGACGGGCCAGGCAAAATCGAGGCGAAGCGGCCCGAGCGGCGTCGTCCAGGATATGCCAAAGCCGAGCGAGCCGCGTATCGAGGAGTCGTCGATGAATCTGGCGCTCGGGACCTCGGTGTCGATACCTGTGAGCGTACCGAATTCGGCAAACAGCCGGCCCTGGATTCCCGTATCCTCGGCCAGGGCGAGCGGGAAGATCGCTTCGACTGTCGCAGTGGCGAGATAATTTCCGCCGAATGCGTTGTCAGAGACGCAGTCCGGGAAGGTGTCGGAACTCGTGCGGGGAGGATTGTCTGTCTTGCATCTGGGGCCGACACCGGCGAAATCGAAGCCCCGCAAGGTCCGGCCACCGAGGTGGTAGCGGTCGGGCCCTTCGACATCCTTGCCGAGGCCGGCGATGGCCCCCAGCCGCGCCGACAGCGCCAGCGTCACGGCCGGCCGTTTCGACACCGGGAGATATTGCGACGCCCTGACATCGGTGCGCAGGAAACGCGCATCGCCCCCGAGGCCCGCCAGGTCACTGCCGATGCTCAGGACCCTGCCGGTCGTCGGGTTGAACCGGTTGTCGCGCGTGTCGTACGTCACTTCCTGTCCGACCGCCGACAACAGGGTCGAGTCTTCGCTTGCGGTGCCGGGTTGTTCCTCGACACGCCGGCTCAGTGTATAGCGCCACCGCTGGGTCCAGTTTTGGGACAGTCTGTAGCCGACCCGTAGGCGGCCGCCGGTGGTTTCCAGTGTGTCGATCGTCGTGTTGTCGTCCTCCCGCGTGATCCTGAACAGGTCCGCGCCCACGGAGATCGGCCGGTCCTGGAAATAGGGTTCGGTGAATGACAGGTCGATCTCGTTCTGCTGCCCGGATACCGTGGCGGCCAGCGCCAGCTCCTGGCCTTTCCCGAGCAGGTTGCGTTCCGCAAGCCTGACATTGAACAGCGCGCCGCTCTCGCTGGAATAGCCGGCTCCCACGGAGAATTCCCCGGTGGAGGTTTCCTCGACTTCCACTTTGACTTTCGTCCGGTCCGGCTGGCTTCCCTGCTCGTTCGAAACATCGACCTTTCTGAAATACCCCAGGTTCCGAATCCGGCGGGTCGCCCGGGCAATTTTCGAGCTGTTGAAAGCGTCTCCCTCCACGATACCGAATTCGCGCCGGATAACGCGATCAAGCGTACGCAGATTCCCTTCGACATCGATGCGTTCGACGTAAACTCTCGGTCCCTCATCGACGAGGAATACGAGGTCGACTGCCCGTTCTTCCCTGCGGATTGTCGAGCGCGGCTGGACATCGACAAACGCAAATCCCGAAGCGCCTACCGCATCGACCAGAGCGTCCACCGTTTCACGGACCTTTTCGCTGTCGTAGATTTCTCCCGTGCGGGGCTGGAGGAAAGACAACAAGCGGAAGTCCGGAATGTCGGTCAACCGGTTTTCGAGCGAGACTGCGCCGAAGGTATATTGCGGACCTTCCTCCACAGTGAAAGTCAGGATAAAGCCGTCCCGGTCGGGCGTCAGCTCGGCGACTGCCGAAGCCACCCGGAAATCGACATAACCGTTGGAAAGGTAGAAGGTGCGAAGCTGTTCGCGGTCGAACGCCACGCGGTCCGGATCGTAAACATCGTCATTCGAGAGAAAGCGATACCAGGCTGCTTCCTTGCTGCTGATCTCGCCTATCAGGTCGCTGTCGCTGAATTGCCTGTTCCCGATGAACACGATCTTCTCGATGAGGGTCTGTTCTCCCTCGTCGATCTCAAAGGCGACGTCCACGCGGTTCTGCGGAAGTTCGATAATCTTGGCCTCGACACTCGCCGCAAAACGGCCCGACCGCCGGTAAATTTCGAGAATGCGCCTGACATCGCGCTCCGCCGCAGAACGGGTAAAGATCTGGCGCGGCTTCAATTGCACTTCGGGGCCGAGCGTCTCATCGTCGATCCGCCTGTTTCCCTCGAACGCAATACGGTTGACGACCGGGTTTTCGGCGACTGTCACCACCATGACATCGCCGCGCATGTCGATGCTGACATCGGCGAAATAGCCGGTTTCGAAGAGGCTCTTCAGGGCATCGCTGATGGTTCTCGGCCCCAGGACATCGCCCGGCTGCAGGCGCATATAGGAACGGACGGTTTCAGCGTCCACGCGCTGCGCGCCGACGACCTCGATATCGCGGACGGTGCCGCCCGTCTGGGCGTTGGCAACCGCCAACGGCAGCACCATAGCGGCGGCCAGCGCCCATGCGGCAAGTGCAACTCGCCATCTGCCCATGGAATCCCCCATCGACGGCGTCATCCGACGACACGTTCCAAGAATGCCACAACCTGAAAGTACACCAAGTCATTCCAGGTTACGAACAACATCAATGCCACGACCAGACCCAGGCCGATCCTGAACCCGATTTCCTGAGCCTTCTGTCCGAGTGGACGGCCCCGAACGGCCTCAATTGCATAGAAGACAAGATGCCCGCCGTCCAGAAGCGGAATCGGGAACAGGTTGATGAGACCGAGATTGATTGACAATAACACCATGAAATGCAGGTAGGCCGAGAAGTCGATCTTCGCGACCTCGCCCGCGAGATGGCCGATGCGCAGCACCCCGCCGAGTTCGTCGGTGGAACGACGGCCCTCGATCATCTCGCCGACGAAGACGAGAATGGTCACGGTCATGGTCCAAGTGTAATCGACAGCCGCGCCCAAGGCTTCTCCGGGTCCAAGGCGCACGGTCTCCGTCGCCCTGCCGCGCACACCGAGCAGCCCGAACTCATGCACATTGCCGAGGCTGTCGGTCTGTTGCTCGACCGCCGGCGTGATCGTGAACGACGTTTCCGCGCCGTCGCGGATCACGACGGCTTCCAGCGGCCGGCCGGGACTGAGCCGCACAATTCGCTGCAGGTCCTCGAACCGCGCAATCGTCTCGCCGTCGAGTTCTGCGAACCGGTCGCCGGCGCGGACACCAGCCGATGCGGCGGCGCTGCCCTCCACCACTTCGGTGACGACGGGGCTGGTTTGCCGCTGCCCGTAGGTCATGAACATGAGGGCGGCAAGGATGATCGCAAACAGAAAGTTGGCCGCGGGACCCGCCGCGACAACGAATGCCCGCTGACCGAGCGACTTGTTGCCGAACGCGACGGCGTGCTCTTCGGGTGTCAGCGTGCGTGCGCCGTCCACCTCGCCGAACATGCGCACATAGCCGCCAAGCGGAATAAGAGCGACCTTCCAGCGCGTTCCGGCCCGGTCGGTCCAGCCCCAGAGCTCGCGGCCGAACCCGACGGAAAAGACTTCCACCCTGATGCCGCATCGCCGCGCCGCCCAATAATGACCGAACTCGTGCACGAACACGAGCACGCTCAACAGCACCAGAAACGGGACCAGATATTCCCAGAGGAAGCTCAACCGGCGCCTCCCCGGGGCAGCTTCGCGCCCGATGCCCGGTCAACCAGCCTCCCGGCCACTTCCCGCGCCTCCCGGTCGGCGGACCGCACATCGTCCAGACCCGCAAGCCGGCCCGACCCCATGGCAGCGACGGTACCGCCCGCAATCTCGGCGATCTGCAGGAAGCCGATCCGTTCCGACAGGAATGCCGCAACCGCCACTTCGTTTGCGGCGCTGAGCGCTGCCGGTTCCGTGCCGCCCCTTTCCAGAGCCCGGCGGGCAAGCGCAAGGGCCGGAAACCGTTCGGGGTCGGGCGGCTCGAAGTCGAGACGGCCTATCGCTGCAAGATCGAGGCGCTCACCCGTCAACGACAGCCGTTCGGGCCAGGCAAGCGCGACGGCTATCGGCGTGCGCATGTCGGGCGTGCCCAGCTGCGCCAGCACCGATCCGTCGGCATATTCCACCATGGAATGCACGATGGATTGCGGGTGGACGAGAATGTCTATGGCGTCGCCGGACATCGCGAACAGATGACGGGCTTCGATAAGCTCCAGGCCCTTGTTCATCATGGTCGCCGAATCGATGGTTATCTTGGCGCCCATATCCCAGTTCGGGTGCTTGAGGGCTTCGGCGGGACGCACGGCAGCCATTTCTTTCCGGCTGGCTGACCGGAAAGGCCCGCCCGAAGCAGTCAGAATCAGGCGCCGAACCGCGTCCCGGCACTGCGTATCGAAAACCTGGAAGATCGCATTGTGTTCGGAATCGACCGGCAGGATCGTGCTTCCGGAGGCGCGCGCCGCCGCCATCATCAGCTCGCCCGCGCATACCAGGCTTTCCTTGTTGGCCAGAGCGACAATGGCGCCGCGCTCGACAGCCGCGAGCGTCGATTCCAGACCCGCCGCACCGGCAATTGCCGCCATGACCCATTCGGCATCGCGCCTGGCGGCTTCCACTACGGCTTCCGGGCCGGCCGCCGTCTCGATGCCGGTTCCGGCCAGCCCCGCCTTCAACGCGGCATAGCTGCCGGGATCCGCGATGGCGACGAACCCGGGCCGGAAATCGCGGGCCTGTTGCACAAGAAGGTCGGCGTTCCTTCCCGCCGCCAGGGCGACGACCCGGAAGCGCTCCCGATGTTCACCGATGACAGAAAGCGTATTTGCGCCTACCGAACCGGTTGCACCCAGTATCGCCACCCGCTTCGCCGTCATGTCCATCGCCATCCGCAAACCGTGAGCAGCATCACGGCGGCAGCTCCCGCCAAAAGAGCGTCGACACGGTCCAGCAGCCCACCATGTCCGGGTATCAGGCGGCCGCTGTCCTTGACGCCGAACCGGCGTTTGCAGGCGCTTTCGAACAGGTCGCCGGCTGCTCCTGCTCCTCCAACGAACACGCCGGCTGCGAAGCCGCCGCCCGCGCCTCCAGGCGCATCAAAAGCGGCGCCAGCCGCAGCGCCGGCGACACCGGCAGCGGCAAGCCCTCCGACAAGGCCGCTCCAGGTCTTGCCGGGACTCCAGGACGGAGCCAGCTTCGGGCCGCCGACCCTGCGTCCTGTCCACCAGGCGGCAATGTCCCCTGCCCAGATAACGGCGAACAGCCAGACAACGAGTTCCAGACCGCCGAATTCCGGGCTCCTGAGGGCGATGAGGCACATGACCGGAAGCGCGATATAGAGGACCCCCGCCCCCAGCGCCTTCCGCTTGAGCAGCAAACCGGTCGCAAGGGCTGCCCCGAGCGCAACCGCCGCCTGCAAGACTGCCGGCGCCGAAAACAGGGCAGGAGCCGTGGCGGCCGCGGGTATCGCCGCAACCGCCCTCGCCGCCTCCGGCTCGGCCATCGCAACCCACTCGCGCCCGGCGATCAGCGCACCGGCGAACAATAAGGCTTCCCAAAACGGCGTCCCGGCCCATACCGCCAGAATCGCAGCCGGCATCAGGACAACGGCCGCGACCAGGCGCCGGAAGGTCTCGTCAGGCAGCGCGGGCGCCATAACGCCGCTCGCGTCGGCTGAATGCGGTAAGCGCCGCTTCCAGGTCGGCTTTGGCGAACTCCGGCCACAGCCGGTCGGTAAAGAAAAATTCCGCGTATGCCGCCTGCCAGAGAAGGAAATTGCTGATCCGCATCTCGCCGCCGGTGCGCACCATCAGGTCGGGGTCGGGTATGCCGGCCGTGTCCAGCCTGGCCGCGAAGGCGGCTTCGTCGATATCGCCGGACCGGAGCCTGCCTGCGGCTCCCTCCTCGGCCAGGCGTCGGGCGGCGCGCACTATCTCGTCGCGGCCGCCATAGCTGACCGCGACCTGCACGAGGATGGCGTCATTACCGGCAGTCAGGGCCTCGGCATGGGCGATGCGTTCGCGGAGGTCCGCGGGCAAGCGGTCCCGCTCCCCGATCATTCGCAGCCGCACGCCGTTGCGGTGCATGTCATCGAGCTCCCTGCCGAGATAGTAGCGCAGCAGGCCAAGCAGGTCGTCCACCTCCTCCGCCGACCGGCGCCAATTCTCGGAAGAAAAAGTGTAGAGCGTCAGTATCTCAATGCCGAACTCGGTCGCGGCCTTTACCGCTGCCCGAGCCGCCTCCGCACCGCGCGCATGACCTGCCGCGCGCGGCAGGCTCCGCGCCGAAGCCCAACGCCCGTTACCATCCATGATGATCGCGACATGGCGAGGCAGCGCAAGCGGCGCAGGAAACGCCCGTGTTTCGACCGCCATGACGGTCACACCTGCATGATTTCGGATTCTTTGGCGTCGACGGCGCTGTCGATTTCCTTGACGAAGCGGTCAGTCAGTTCCTGCACCTCTTCGGACCATAGATGCTGTTCGTCCTGGGAAAGGTCCCCCGCCCTCTCCATACGCTTGAGCTTGTCCATGCCGTCGCGGCGCACATTGCGAACCGCGACCCGCGCCTGCTCTGCATAGCGATGAGCGATCCTCGCGAGTTCCGTCCGGCGCTCTTCGCTCAATTCGGGGATCGGCACCCGGATCAATTGGCCGTCCGAAGCGGGATTGAGGCCCAGAGCCGATTCACGAATGGCCCGCTCGACCGCCTTCACATTGCCCCTGTCCCAGACCTGCACCGTCAGCATGCGCGGCTCCGGTGCGCCGAGCGTCGCCACCTGGTTGATGGGCATTTCCGAACCGTAGGCTTCCACAGTCAGCGGCTCGAGAAGCGATATGCTTGCCCGGCCGGTTCTCAGCCCTGCGAATTCACGTTTCAGCGCCTCGATGGCGCCGTTCATGCGCCGCTCCAGATCGTCGATATCGGGGTCTTCGGACACGAGAGCCTCGCTTTCCTACCGGATCACCGTCGATGCCTCGCGGCCCGTCAGTGCGCGGGCGAACGAACCCGCATTATGCAGCGAAAAGACGAGAATCGGAATGCTGTTGTCCCGCGCCAGCGCAACGGCAGAGGCGTCCATGACCTTGAGGTCGCGCTCAAGAACTTCGTTGTAAGTCAGTGCGTCATAGCGCTCGGCATCGGGCTCCTGTTCGGGATCCGCGGAATAGACGCCGTCCACCTTCGTCGCCTTGAGCACCGCGTCGCAGCCAAGCTCGCTCGCCCGCAATATTGCGGCGGAATCGGTGGTGAAGAACGGGTTGCCGGTGCCGCCCGCCAGAACCAGAACCCGGCCACGGCGGAGATGGCGGTCGGCGCGCTCGCGAATGAACTGTTCGCAGACCGTGTGCATCGGGATCGCGCTTTGCACGCGCGCCTCGACGCCGGCGTCCTCCAGCGCGCTGCGGAGCGCGAGCGCGTTGATGACCGTGGCGAGCATCCCCATGTTGTCGCCCGCAACGCGCCCGACGCCGATTTTCGAGGAATTCACCCCCCGGAAGATATTGCCCCCTCCGACGACGACCGCCACCTGGACGCCGAGCGCCCTTGCCTCGGCAATGTCGCCCGCGATGCGCCGCATTGTGGAAGGTGCGATGCCGAACTCTTCACCGCCCATCAAGGCCTCGCCGGAAACCTTGAGCAGAACGCGGCGGAAACGGGGTTCCTGCGCCATGAACTCTCCCGTCGGGGCCCGGGTGTTAGTCCCCGAGCGTTTGGGCCACCTCTGCGGCGAAATCCTTGTCTTCGCGTTCCACGCCCTCACCCAGAGCGAAGCGCACGAAGCCGGTGCAGGATACCGGCGCGCCGATATCGCCCGCAGCTTCCTCCAGCACTTTGGCCACAGATTTGTCGGTGTCCATGATGAAGGCCTGCTCGGCAAGCACGACCTCCTCGTAATATTTGCGCATCCGCCCTTCGACCATCTTCTCGATCACATGGTCGGGTCGGCCGGAAGCCTTCGCCTGGTCTACGAGGATGGCGCGCTCGCGCTCCACCGCCGACTCATCGACGTCGTCGCGCGAGACCCAGCGGGGATTGGCGGAGGTCACATGCATGGCGATCTGCTTGCCGAGCGCGGCCAGCTTTTCCTTGTCGCCCGAAGATTCGAGCCCGACCAGGACGCCGATCTTGCCGAGGCCCGGAGCCGCCGCGCTGTGCATGTAGCCTGCCACGACACCTTGCCCGACCTTGACCGTGGCGTAGCGGCGGAGGTTCATGTTCTCGCCGATGGTGGCGATCAGGCCGGTGACATATTCCTCGGCGGTCTGTCCTTCGATCTCGCTTCCCCTGAGGGCATCCAGACCGCCCTCGACGCTCAGCCCGAGCGCGGCCAGCCTCGCGACCGCCGCCTGAAAGCCTTCGTTGCGCGCCACGAAATCGGTCTCTGAGTTGAGCTCGACCAGCGCACCGCGTCCGTCCTCCAGCGCCATGCCGACCAGTCCTTCGGCCGCCGTCCGGCCGGCCTTTTTCTGCGCTGCAGCCAGCCCCTTCTTGCGCAGCCAGTCCAAGGCCGCCTCGATGTCGGCACCGTTTTCCGTCAGCGCTTTCTTGCAGTCCATCATGCCGGCGCCGGTCCGCTCGCGCAGATCCTTGACCAGCGCCGCCGTCACCTGAGCCATCGGTGTTCGCCTTTCTTGCGGTCAGTTCGTCTGTTCTTCGCCAGCCTCGCCGGCGCTCTCGGCAGTATCGTCCACCGCCACGGCCTCCGCGGCCTCGGAAGCCTCTGCAACCTCAGGAGCCTCCACAGGTTCGGAAGTTTCTGCAGCCTCGGAAACCTCCATAGCCTCGGGAGCCTCTGGAGCTTCCGCGGTCACCGGTGCTTCTGCGGCCTCGGGAGCCTCCGCAGGCTCGGGAGCCTCTGTGGCCTGTCCGGCCTCGGGCGCCTCGGCGGTATCGGCAGACGCCTCTTCCGGCTCGCCCTCTGGACCTGCGGCCTGCTCCTGCGGCGCCGCCTCCAACTCGCCGATGTCCTGGCCGGACGCCGCCATTTCACGCTCGATGCCGTCGAGCACTGCGCTCGTGACCAGCTCGCAATAGAGCGAGATCGCCCGGATTGCGTCGTCATTGCCAGGCACCGGGAATTCCACGCCGTCGGGGTCGGAATTGCTGTCCAGCACCGCGACGACGGGGATATTCAGCTTGCGGGCCTCGGCGACGGCGATGTGTTCCTTGTTGGTGTCGATGACAAAGAGGATATCGGGCAGGCCCGCCATCTCCTTGATGCCGCCCAGCGTCTGCTCCAGCTTGTCGCGCTCGCGCTGAAGCTGCAGGAACTCTTTCTTGGTCAGGCCGATATTGTCCTGTGCCAGCTGTTCCTCAAGGTCGCGCAGCCGGTTGATCGAATTGGAGATTGTCTTCCAGTTCGTCAGCATGCCGCCGAGCCAACGGTGGTTGACGAAATACTGCCCGCATTGCCGCGCCGCTTCGGCCACCGTTTCCTGCGCCTGGCGCTTGGTGCCGACGAACAGGACGCGCCCGCCCTCGCCCACGACATGGGAAACCGCTTCCAGTGCGCGGTAGAGCATCGGGACCGTCTGCTGGAGGTCCATGATGTGGATGCCGTTGCGGATCCCGAAGATGTATGGCGCCATCCGGGGGTTCCAGCGTCGGGTGTGATGTCCGAAATGGACGCCGGCTTCCAGAAGCTGGCGCATGGTGAATGTCGGCACGGCCATCGGCTCGCCTTTCTTGTTCCGGTTTGTCCTGACACGGGCCGTCGCCTTCCCTCGGGAAGGAACCGGACCGGCCTTGTCGGCCGCGGCCCGCGTGCGAAATCGCGCGCTGTTTACGCGCGCCCGCCCCGGAATGCAAGCTGCGCCGGGCCGGGCGTCTTGCCGCCGAAAGCCCGGCTAGACGACCGGGCTGCGATTGCCGTCCACATTGATCGCCGTGCCCGTGATGTAGGACCCGGCGTCGGAGGCGAGGAAGCAGGCGATATTGGCGAACTCCTCGGCTTCTCCGAAGCGCCCGAGCGGAACGCCGAGCGTGCCCGCCATCCCTGCGAGCCAGCTGTCGAAGTCCGTGTCCGGGGCCGCGTCCGCATGCCGGCGGACCCACTGGCCGGAACGGATAAACCCGGTCAGCAGCGCGTTGACCAGCACACCGTGGGGTGCGCCCTCGCCTGCCAGCACCTTGGTAAGCGCCATTCCCGCCGCCCGCGAAACGGCCGTCGGCGCGCCGCCGGCCTGCGGCGCCTTCGCGCCCACATTCAGCACATTGACGATCCGGCCCCAGCCGCGCGCCTTCATGTCCGGCAGCGCCAGCCGGCACAGCCGGATCGCAGCGAACAGCTTGAGGTCGAGGTCGGCCTGCCAGGTCGCGTCGTCGATCTCCTCGAATTTGCCGGTCTGCGACGTCCCGGCATTGTTGACCAGAATGTCCACGGCGCCGAACCGCACCACGGTATCGCGGTAGATCCGTTCGCAGTCTTCGACCCTGCTGACATCGGCGGAAAAGGCGGCCGCGCGGCCCGGCGCAACCGCTTCCAGCGCGGCCAGCGCCTCGTCGAGCGGCCCCTGGCGGCGGGCGGCGATGGCGACCGACGCGCCGGCGCCTGCGAATTTCAGCGCCATCGCCCGGCCCATGCCGTCGCTGCCGCCGGTGATGAGCGCCGTGCGCCCGGTCATGGAAATCTGCATGTCGTTCTTCTCCGGTTCGGAAATGCCAGTCCGGGGCCGGTTTAGGAGACTCCGGCCATGCTGCGCAATGCGGCCCTTGGAAGTCACATTCAACGGATGACGGGATGGTGCGAAGCAGCTTGCGGCGCGATCCGCCCGTCAAGCCTCGGGTCGGGCTCGACCTCGATGCGCCGGCGCACGGCACGGAACCCGCAGGAGAGATAGAAGGGTAGCGCCGCCGGGTGGTCGTGCGTGCAGGCATGCAGCCAGACCCTGCCCACGTCCTCCCGCCACGCCAGGGCGAGCGCCGCCGCCATCAGCCGGCGCCCCTCCCCGCGGCCGGTCATGGACGGCACCAGGCCGAAGAACGCGACCTCGCACGAGCCCCGCTCGCGAAAATCGAGCTCGACGATGCTCTCATTGTCCGAGCCCGCATAGAGTTCTACCTGCGGGTTGTGCAGGATGGCCGCCAACGCCTCGTCCAGGAGCGAGAGGCGCGAGAACCAGAGCCAGTCCTCGCCGATCTCGCGAAACAGCGCGCGGTACGCATCGAGGTCCGGGTTACGCCACCTGACCAACGGCGCGGCCGGCCCGGGGTCGGCGGGCGGTGCCGTCATCTCCAGGTCGGTGACGATGGCGGCGATATGCCCTGCCGGCACGTCCTGCATCATGGCCCCAACTCCTGCACTGCGACTACATTACTCCGCCATCGCTGCGCCGGAGGTCAGCAGGTCCTCGATCCCGGCGTCGTCGAAGCCGATTTCCGCCAGCACTTCCCGCGTGTGCTCCCCCTGGTGGGGCGGCGGCCGGCGGATCGAGGCGGGCGAGCGATTGAGCGTGAACGAAGGCGCCATCAGCCGAAGCCGGCCCTCGCTCGGATGGTCGATCTCGTGCCAGAAGCCGACTTCGGCCAAATGAGGGTCCGCGACCACCTGCTCAAGGCTCTGCACGGGCATGCAGGGCACGCCCGCCTCCGACAACGGCCCCGCCCATTCCTCGGTGGTCTTTTCCGCCATCCAGCTTTCGAGCTCAGCGTTGATTTCGTCGCGGTGCCTGAAACGGGCCGGACGGGTTGCGTAGCGCGGGTCATCCATCAGCTGCGGCCGACCGGCGACCTCGAGCATTGCGCGCCAGTGCTTGTCGGAAGTCGCCAGCACGCAGATGAAGCCGTCCTTCGTGGCGATCGGCCAGCGTTTCGGCGTCGCATGCCGCTCGGAGCCCACCCGGTCCAGGGCCGGCACGAAGCTTTCGCCCCAGAGATGCTCCACCATGGCGAACCCGGCCATGCTCTCGAACATGGGCACCTCGACCTCCTGCCCCTCCCCGGTCGCCAGACGGTGGTACAGCGCGCCGGAAACCGCCAGCGCCGCGAACAGCGCCGTCGTCTTGTCGGCAATCAGCATCGGCACATATTTCGCCTGGCCGGTCGCGAAGCCTTCCAGCGCGGCAAGCCCGGCGCCGGCCTGGATCACATCGTCGAAAGCCGCCTGCCCGGCATAGGGGCCGCTGCGCCCGAACCCCCAGATATTGCAGAACACGATGTCCGGCCGGACTTCGGCGACCCGCGGATAGTCGAGACCGAGGCGCGCCAGCGGCTCCGGGCGCATATTGTGGACGAAGACATCGGCCGTGCCGATCAGGCCTTCCATAGCCTGCCTGCCGCCTTCGGTCTTGAGGTCGAGGACGATGCTGCGTTTGTTCCGGTTCACATGCATCCATTGCGATGTCATGCCCGGGTTGCGGTGCGGTCCGACCAGCCGCGAAAGGTCGCCCTCCGGCGCCTCGACCTTGATGACATCGGCGCCCAGGTCGCCGAGCAACTGGCTGGTGTAGGGCCCTACGACCACGGTCGTCAGGTCGATCACTCTCAGGCCGTCGAACGGACCCGGCATGGGCATGTTCTCCCGTGTGTGCGAGGCGGCCGGCGGGTTTGCGACCGGACCGCGATTCCTGCATTCTTTGCCGGAAAACGCCGCCGTTGGAACCCTCCCGGCAGGCCGTCCCGTGTTCCGGAGAGCCAGTCCCATGCCGCGCGACCGCAACGAAAAGCCCGCACTGACCGCCGAACTCGCCCGCTGGCTCGTAGGCCTGCGCCCGGAAATGCTGCCGGAAAGCACCCGCTACGCCGCACGCCTCGCTCTGCTCGACACAATGGGCGCTGCGCTGCATGGTCGGCAGGAGTTCTGGGCCGAAACGGCGCTGGCCTGGGCACGTCAGGGATCGGGCGCACCGGGAAACGCCGAAGGCCTCGCTACCGTGTGGGGAGAGGCAGGACCGTCGCTCAGACCTGCTGACGCAGCACTCGTGAACGGCGTGGCGGCCCATGCCTTCGAACTCGACGACTTCATCGCCAAACTCCATCCGGGCGCGGTGGTCGTCCCGGCAGCGTTGGCGCTCGGCGAGCGTTTGGACTCCGCAGGCAACGCCCTCGAAACAGCGGTCGTCGCCGGCTACGAGGTGATGGTGCGCGCCTCCCGCGCGCTCGACCCGAACGCGGCCCGGCTGCGCGGCTGGCACCTGACGGGCGTATGCGGCCCGCTCGGAGCGGCGGCTGCAGGCGCGGTGCTTCTCGGACTCGACGAGGAGGCGACGGCCTGGGCGCTCGGCCTCGGCGCAACTCAGGGCTCCGGCCTGTTCGCCTTCAATGCGGACGGCGCGATGAGCAAACGCCTGCATCCCGGACGCGCCGCCCATGCGGGCGTCATGGCGGCGGAACTGGCGGCGATGGGCTTCACCGGGCCGGCGAGCGTGCTGGAAACCGATGACGGCGGTTTCCTCGACGCCTTCTCCGATGCCGCAGAGCCGGAACGGCTGCTGAAAGGGCTCGACAGGGAATGGGCCGTCGAGCAGGTCTATTTCAAGCCCTATTCCTGCTGCGGTTCCCTGCACTCCTATGTCGATGCCGCGAGGGAAATCCGCGACCGCCTCGGCCGGATGCCGGAGCCGGACGAGATCGTCCGCGCCGGCCTGCCGCGGGTCGTGGATGTCCAGTGCGGCTTCGATTACGAGCCCGGCACCGCACTCAACGGCCAGATGAGTGCGCGCTTCACCATCGCCGCGGCGCTCGCGGACGGCAATGCGCTGCCGGCGCAATATACCGACGAGCGGCTGAATGACCCGGAACTGGTGGAACTTGCCCGGCGGATCGAACTGGTACCTGACGCCGAACTCGACGGCCTCTATCCGGCCGATTATCCCGGCTGGGTCGAGGTCGCCGGGCCCGACGGGCGCGTGGAGCGGTCGGAAACCCTCAACCCCTCCGGCGCGCCCGGCTATCCCGGCCGCGAGGCGGCGCTGCTCTCCAAATACGACGCACTCGCGGCGGACGCGGTCGGCAAGGCCGCCGCCGGGCGCCTGAAGGTCGTGCTGATGGACCTGCCGCGCCACGATGCCGCGGCGCTCGCCGTCGCAGCCGCAGCAACGGCATGACGGCCTCCGTGCCCGCCACGCCGGACGACCTTTTCGCCCGCCTCGACGAGCTCGCCATCGGCCACAGCACCGTCTGCCACGCGCCGGTGTTCACGGTGGACGAAAACCGGGAGTTGCGCGGCGGCATCGCTGGTGGCCATTGCAAGAATCTGTTCCTGAAGAACCGGAAGAATGCTTACTGGCTGGTCGTCTGCCTGGAGGATGCGAGGGTCGACCTGAAGGAGCTTGGCGGGCGCATCGGCGCGGGACGCCCTTCCTTCGGCTCGGCGGAGCGCCTCATGGAAGTGCTGGGCATCCTGCCTGGCGCCGTCACACCCTTTGCCCTGATGAATGACCGCGAACAGCGCGTGCAGCCGGTGCTGCAGGCCCGGATGCTCGAAATCTCGCCACTCAACTACCACCCGCTCAGGAATGACCGCACCACGGCCATTGCTCCCGAAGACCTTGTGCGGTTCATCGAGAATTGCGGGCACACGCCTGTAATTATTGACTTTTGATACCCCCTATATCACTTCAATCGGTCAGCATCCGGGCCGAGGCGACTTATCGACGCTGCGCTCTCGCCAAAGGGGGGCGGATGGCTCTAGAATGGCTGTATCCGAGAGGTCTGCCGGCTCCGATGGCGCGTCAGTGGGCCTGTTTGCGCGACCATGCGAGATTGAGGAGGAAGGATGTACGCACCGAGTTTCGCTGCGCCCACGACGGTGGCCGAAGCGGTGCAGTTGCTGGCGAACGCAAGCGGCGTCGCCAGGGTGCTGGCGGGGGGCACGGACCTCCTTGTTCAATTGCGCTCCGGCATTCTGAAGCCGGACCTGATCGTCGATACCAAGCGGATCCCCGAACTCAGGACGATCACGACCGAGGGCGGCGGCTACCGGATCGGCGCGTCCGTCTCCGGCGCCGAGGCGGGTGAGCACGCCACGCTGTCCAGGGATTGGCCGGGCATCGTGGAGGCGGTCGAACTGATCGGCTCGACGCAGATCCAGGGCCGCGCCTCCTTCGTCGGCAATCTTTGCAATGCCTCGCCGGCTGCGGACTCCGTGCCGGCGCTGGTCGCGGCGGGCGCGACGGTCGTCATCGCCGGGCCGAACGGGGAGCGCGAGGTTCCGGTAGAAGAGGTCCCGACCGGGCCGGGCAGCACCTCGCTCGCCAAGGGCGAGATGGTGGTTGCGGTCAAGCTGCCGCCGAAGCCGGCGCGCACAGGCGACGCCTATCTGCGCTTCATTCCGCGCACGGAAATGGACATCGCCGTGGTCGGTGCCGGCGTTTGCGTGACGCTGGATGAGGGCGGCACCTGCACAGCAGCAAAAGTGTCACTCGGAGCCGTCGCGCCGACCGTGCTGGTTGTCTCCGACGCGGCTGCGGCGCTGGTCGGCAGCAGGCTCGACGATGCGGCGCTTGCTGCGCTCGACGCCGCCGCACAGGCTGCCTGCAGTCCGATTTCCGACAAGCGCGGCACCATCGAATACCGCACCAAGGTCGCGGGCGTGCTGGCGCGCCGCGCGGCCGCCACTGCCTTCAAGCGCGCGGGAGCCTGAGCCGAAACCATGGCGAAACATCACATTTCCACCACGATCAACGGCGAGCCGGTCGAGTTCCTCTGCAACACGGAGCAGACCATGCTCGACGTGCTTCGCGACGAATTGCACCTGACCGGTACCAAGGAAGGCTGCGCCACGGGCGACTGCGGCGCCTGCTCGATCACGGTCGACGATCGTCTCGTCTGCTCCTGTCTGATGCTGGGCGTCGAGGCCGAGGGCCACGCCATCCAGACCATCGAGGGCATGGCCGACGGGGACCAACTGCACCCGCTGCAGCAGAAATTCCTGGAATATGCGGCGCTGCAATGCGGCATCTGCACGCCGGGCTTCCTCGTCGCATCGAGGGCGCTGCTTGAGCGCAACCCGGACCCGACGGAGGAGGAGGCGCGCTACTGGCTCGCCGGCAACCTCTGCCGCTGCACCGGCTACGATAAAATCATCCGCGCCGTGCTCGACACGGCCGCCGACATGAGAGGAGCATCCTGACATGGCGCCTGACGGAACCCCCGACCTCAAGGTTGTCGGCACGAGGCCGATCCGCCCGGACGGCGTGGACAAGGTCACCGGCCGCGCCCAGTTCGGGGCCGACTTCCAGCTTCCCGGCCAGCTCGTCGGCAAGGTGCTGCGCAGCCCGCACGCCCATGCCCGCATCCGCTCCATCGACACCTCGAAGGCCGAGGCGGTCCCCGGCGTCAAGGCGGTGATGACCGCCGCCGACATGCCGGAGATCACCAGCGAGGAAGCCTTCGTCGGAGAAGGCCCGGCGGACTTCAAGGACATGTCCGGCAACACCATGGCGCGCGGCAAGGCGCTCTATGACGGCCACGCCGTCGCCGCCGTTGCGGCCACCAGCGCCGCCGCCGCCGATGCCGCGCTCGCGGCCATCGAGGTGGATTACGAGGTGCTGCCGCATGTCATCGACGTCGAGGACGCGATGGTCGAGGGCGCGCCCGTCCTCCACGACGACCTGTTCACCTCCGGCGTCGATCCCAAGCCCACGACGCCCTCCAATGTCGCCAAGCGCATGGTCTTCGAGCTGGGCGACGTGGACGCGGCGTTCGACAAGGCCGACATCGTCATCGAGCGCAAATACAAGACCGCGCCGGTCCACCAGGGCTATATCGAGCCGCATGCCTGCGTGGCGCAATACGCCGCCGACGGGCAGGTGCAGATCTACTGCTCCAGCCAGGGGCAGTTCATGGTCCGCGCCTATGTCGCCAAGCTGCTCGGCATCGACATTTCCGAAATCCGCGTGACGCCGCTGGAGATCGGCGGCGGCTTCGGCGGCAAGACGCTGGTCTATCTGGAGCCGCTGGCGGTCGTGCTGTCGCGGAAGTCCGGGCGGCCGGTGAAGATGGCGATGACCCGCGAAGAGGTGTTCCGCGGCTCCGGCCCGACCTCGGGCGGCACCGTCTGGGTCAAGATCGGCGCCAGGCGCGACGGCACCATCGTCGCGGGCGACGCCGTGCTGAAGTTCCAGGCCGGCGCCTATGCGGGCTCGCCCGTCGGCCCCGGCTGCATGACCGCGTTCGCGGTGTACGACCTCCAGGACGTGCGCATCACCGGCTATGACGTGGTGACCAACCGTCCCAAGGTCGCGGCCTACCGGGCGCCCGGCGCGCCGATCTCGAACTTCGGCGTCGAGAGCGCGGTGGACGAGCTTGCGCGCGAGCTCGGCATGGACCCGGTCGAACTCCGGCTCAAGAACGCCGCCAAGAAGGGCACCAAGGCCGCCTACGGCCCGACCTTCGGCGATATCGGCTGCGTCGAGACGCTGGAGGCGGTCAAGGACCACCCGAACTACAAGGTTCCGCTCGGGCCGAACCAGGGCCGCGGCGTCGCTGCGGGCTTCTGGTTCAATATCGGCGGCGAGTCCTCCGCGACCGTCAACATCAACGAGGACGGCACGGCCGTGGTCGCCACCGGCAACCCGGACATCGGCGGCTCCCGCGCCTCCATGGCGATGATGGCGGCCGAGGTGCTCGGCATCGACGTGGAGCGCGTCCGCCCGATCGTCGCGGACACGAGCTCGGTCGGCTACTGCTTCCTCACCGGCGGCAGCCGCGTCACCTTCGCCACCGGCATGGCCGTGGTGGAGGCGTCCAGGTCCGTCGTGAACGAACTGAAGGCGCGCGCCGCCAAGACCTGGGATATCCCGGTCGAGGCGGTCGAGTGGCAGGACGGCCAGGCCGTTCCCGCCGGCAGCAATGCGGGCGATTTCGAGCCGCTGTCGCTGGAGGACCTCGCGGCCAAGTCGGGGCGCACCGGCGGGCCGATCGCCGCCACCTCCTCGCTCAACGCCCAGGGCGCGGGCCCCGGCTTCGGCACGCATCTGGTCGATGTCGAGGTGGACCGGGAGACCGGCCATGTGAAGGTGCTGCGCTACCTGGCGACGCAGGATGCCGGCCGCGCGATCCATCCCTCCTATGTCGAGGGCCAGATCCAGGGCGGCGCCGTGCAGGGCATCGGCTGGGCCTTGAACGAGGAGTATATCTACGACGACAAGGGCCGGCTGGAGAATCCCGGTTTCCTCGACTACCGCATCCCGGTCGCCTCGGACCTGCCGATGATCGACACGGTCGTCGTCGAGGTGCCGAACCCGAGGCATCCCTACGGCGCGCGCGGGGTCGGCGAAGTGCCGATCGTGCCGCCCATGGCCGCGATGGCGAACGCCATCCAGGACGCCATCGGCATCCGGATGACGGAGCTGCCCATGTCGCCGCCGAAGGTCCGCAAGGCGGTGGACGAGCAGGCGGCGGCGGAGGAATAGCCCCGCCTTGGCGCGCATTGTCCTGACCCACTCGGCCTGCCGTCAATACACGGGCGGCATGGCCGAGCTGGAGTCGGACGCAGCCAGCATAAGGGCCCTGGTCCGGGACCTGGAAACGCGCTTTCCGGGTCTCGGCCGGCAGGTGGAGGAAAGCATGGCCGTCGCCATAGACGGCGTCATGCACCAGGACGACCTGACCGCCCCCATCCCCGAAGGCGCCGAAGTCTATCTCCTCCCCCGCATCGGCGGGGGTTGACGTCCCGCCCTTTGTTCCCTATATATCCTTTTATCTTGAAAATATGCCAGGACAGGCCATGACCTGAACCACCGGCGGCGCCTGGCGGCTTCGGCCGCGTTGGCGCCGCAACGAATCCACTCCCGCGAGGGCCGGCGGCCGGAGCCGGCGCGCGGGAGAAGTGCGGCCGTTCGGTGCCGCACTACATTCGACTCCGGCATAAACAAGGGCTGTTGTAACACTCAACATTGGTGGAAACGGGGACCGCTCGTAACGCCCGGCATCGATGGAAAACGGCCGTTTGTTGCAGTCGACCTCGGCCGAAAGCGGTGGCGGCGGCCCCATCGGGTGCCACCGGCGGCCGTTTCATCCGGCCTTGGCGGCGAAAGGCAGGCGGGCGGGCCGGAATGATCCTTCCAGGTTGGCGTTATGCCTGGGCCTCAAAGTCATACAACAACATCGTATACGAACTCCCGCAGCATTCGCCCTACCCGCCTTCGTCCCGGCTCCCGCCGAGGGCCGCGTCCCATAGCTCCTCCGTGACGATGTCCAGGGTCCAGGGGCGCATGACGGAGGCGGCTCGGGCGTCGCGGAGGTGGCGTTCGAGCGGGAAGCGCTTGAGGATCGCGCGGCCGCCGCAGACCCGCATGGCGAGCGAGGTGATCTCCACGGCGTTGCGCTGCACCGTGACGTGGGCGGCGCGGGCGCGCTGGCGGGTTTCCGGCGTCGGCGGCAGCTTCGCCTCCGAGACGGCGTGGTAGAAGAGCGAGCGCGTCGCTTCGAGCTTCAGCACCATCTCGGCGACCGCATTGCTGGCGGACGGCGCGACGGTAGGGCGGCCGGGCGCGCCCGCAAGGTCGCCGCGCAGATAGGCGAGCGCGGTCCCGGCGGCCTCGACCGCAAGGCCGAGGAAAGTGGCGGAGAACCCCATCGGGGCGTGGCTGGCGGTGAGGTAGAGGCCGCCGAAGACGCCGGGCGGCAGGATGTCGCCGCTGTCCGGCACGAACACATCCGTGAGGCGCATCTCGCGGCTCACCGTGGCGCGCATGCCGATCGGGTCCCACTCCCCCTCGAAGGCGACGCCCTCCGCCTCGCGCGGCACCTTGAGGTAGAGCGTGCGCTCCAGCCAGGGCATGTCGCCCTCGTCCACAAGGATCGCCGGCGTCGCGAAATAGTCGGCAGCACCGGACAGCGAGACGAAGAACTTGCGCCCCGTCACCCGGTAGCCGCCCTCGACGCTTCGCGCCTCGGTGCCGAAGCGCCTGCCGCCGACGCTGAAGGCCGTGTCGGTCTCGCCCTCCTCCACCGGCTCGCTGTGCGGCTGGCCGTAGAAGACGCCCTCCTCCACCACCTCGCGGAACTTCTCGGCCCGCAGGCGCTCGTGGCGGGCGCGCTTCTCCGCCGGCATGTCGTAACGGTCCGCCATCTCCCCCATCAGCATCATGGTGAGGCAGTGCATGTTGTAGGTGAGCGCCGTGGAGGCGTTGCCGCGCGCGAGCTGCTCGGCGACCAGGCAATAGGTCTCGAAATCCGCGCCGAGGCCGCCATGCGCCGCCGGCACGCAGAGCGCCAGCAGGCCCTCGTTGCGCAGATCGTCATAGTCTTCGAACGGAAAGGCCGCCTCGCGGTCGAGCCGGGCGGCGCGCGGCTGAAAGCGCTCCACCGCCAGGCGGCGCGCCTTTTCTACCAGCTCCTGCTGAAACGGCGTCAAACGCATGTCCATGGGGCCGGCGCCTCCCGCTCGCGCAAGTCATCCACAGTCCCGGGCGGACGGCCCCTTGATCGGCGGCCGAATCCCCCGCACAAAACCGCTTTATGGCCGATGCCGCTCCATACAGCTACCCGCATCGTCACCTGCTCGGCATAGAGGGCCTTGCGCCCGGCGAGATTTCGGCCCTGCTGGACCTGTCCGAGAGCTATGTCGAGCAGAGCCGCCGGGACGACAAGAAGGTGGCGGTGCTGAAGGGGCGCACCGTCATCAACGTCTTCTTCGAGACCTCGACGCGCACCCGCACGAGTTTCGAGCTGGCCGGCAAGCGGCTCGGCGCGGACGTCATCAACATCTCGCCCGACATCAGCGCCATCAAGAAGGGCGAGACGCTGCTGGATACGGCGCTGACGCTCAACGCCATGCGCCCGGACCTCCTCGTGGTCCGCCACCCGCAGTCGGGCGCCGTCCACCTGCTCTCCGAAAAGGTGGACGGGGCGGTCATCAATGCGGGCGACGGCTGGCACGAGCACCCGACCCAGGCCCTGCTCGACGCGCTCACCATCCGGCGGCGCCTCGGCGGCCTCTCCGGCCTCACGGTCGCGATCTGCGGCGACATCATGCACAGCCGCGTGGCGCGCTCGAACATCCACCTCTTCAACGCTATGGGCACCCGCGTGCGGGTCGTGGCGCCGCCGACCCTGATGCCGGCGGAGATGGACCGCTTCGGCGTCGAGGTCTTCCATGACATGCGCGCCGGCCTCGACGGCGTGGACATCGTGATGATGCTGCGCCTCCAGACGGAGCGGATGCAGGGCAGCTTCGTGCCGTCGGTACGCGAATATTTCCACTTCTTCGGCCTCGACGCCCGCAAGCTGGCGGCGGCGCGGCCGGATGCGCTGGTGATGCATCCGGGGCCGATGAACCGCGGCGTGGAGATTGACAGCGACGTGGCCGACGACATCCACCGCTCGCTGATTCAGGAGCAGGTGGAGATGGGCGTCGCCGTCCGCATGGCCTGCCTCGACCTGCTGACGCGCAAGCTGCAATCGAACCGCGCCGAGGCCGCGTGACCAAGCGGACGGCCCTCGTCAACGCCCGGCTTCTGGACCCGGCGAGCCGGCTGGACGCGCCGGGCGGCATATTGATCGAGGACGGGCGGATCGCCGCAGTCGGCCCGGAGGTGACCGCCGGTTCGGTCCCGGAGGGCGCGGCCGTCATCGACTGCGAAGGCGCCTGCGCCGCACCCGGCCTGGTCGATATGCGGGTGCAGCTCGGCGAGCCCGGCGGCGAGCACAAGGAAACCATCGACAGCGGCAGCCTGGCGGCAGCGGCCGGCGGCGTCACGGCCGTCGCGGCCCTGCCGAACACCGCGCCCCCGATCGACGATGTGAATGTCGTCGAGTTCATCGCCCGGCGCGCGCGCGAGGTCCGGCGGGTCAAGGTGTTCGCCTACGGGGCGCTCACGCGCGGCCTGAAGGGCGAGCAGCTTACCGAGCTCGGCATGTTGAAGGATGCGGGCGCGCTTGCCTTCACCGACGGTCTGCGCGCCGTTTCCAGCGCCCGCGTCATGCGCCGGGCGCTGTCCTACGCACAGGCCTTCGATGCGCTCATCGTGCAGCACCCGGAAGAACCCGAACTGGCGCAGGGCGGCGTCGTGACCGAGGGCGAGATCGCGACGCGCCTCGGCCTGCCCGGCATCCCCGCGGCCGCGGAAGCGATGATGATCGACCGGGACCTGCGCCTGGTGGCGCTGACCGGCGGGCGCTATCACGCGGCCCATGTTACCACCGCAGAGGGGCTCGCCCTCATCCGCCGGGCGAAGCGCGAGGGCTGGCGGGTGACCTGCGATACGGCGCCGCACTATTTCGCGCTCAACGAGACCGCCATCGGCGACTACCGGACCTTCGGCAAGGTCTCGCCGCCGCTCCGGTCGGAGGCGGACCGGCGCGCCGTGGTCGAGGCGCTTGCGGACGGCACCATCGACGCCATAGCGAGCGACCACGACCCGCAGGACCAGGAGTCGAAGCGGCTGCCTTTCGCCGATGCGGTGCCCGGAATCGTCGGCCTGGAGAGCCTGCTGCCGCTCTCGCTTGAGCTCTACCATAACGGCCACATGGCGCTGCTGGACGTGCTGGAGAAGCTGACCAGCGCGCCCGCGGACCTGCTGGGCCTGCCGCTCGGCCGGCTGGCGCCGGGCCGGGCGGGCGATGTCGCGGTGTTCGACCCCGACGTTCCGGGGCGCATCGAGGTGGACGCCTTCCGTAGCAAGTCCAGGAACTCGCCCTTCGACCGCCGCCCGGTCCAGGGCCGCGTACTCCGCACCGTGGTGGACGGGCGCACGGTATTCGAGGCCGGCTGAGTGGCCGCTTGAGAGCCGGTTGCCGGCCTTGGTCCCGAACCGTCTCCGGGCGCGGTTTCAGCCCCTCAGGCCGGCTACCGCGTCGATTTCGACCTTCATGCCGGGCACGGCGAGTTCCGCGATGCCGATGAGCGTGCTGGCAGGGCGGGCATCCCCGAAAAACTCCCGCCGTACGATATCGACCGCATGGCGGTCGTTCACATCGGTCAGATAGACCGTCACCTTGAGGATGTCGGCGAACGAAGCGCCGGCGGCCTGCAATATCCGGTCCATGTTCTCGAACAGCCGCCTCGTCTGGGCGCCCACATCGTCCCCGCCGACGAGATTGAGGTTCTCGTCGACCGGCGCGATCCCGGACACGAACAGGAGGTCGCCGAAGCGCACGGCGTCCGTGTAGTGGCTGATGGGCTCGTTCAGCCCTTCGATGCGGAACTCTTCCCGTTCCCGTCCGGGCATGGCAGCGCCCTCCTCCGCCCGGCGGCCTACTGCGACGAGCGGAGCCTCGGGTCGAGCACGTCCCTGAGCGCGTCGCCGAACAGGTTGAAGCCGAACACGGCGAGCGTGATCGCAAGGCCCGGGAAGACGGCGACCCAGGGCGCGGTCTCGGCGAATTCCTCCGCCCCGCCCTGCAGCATCAGCCCCCAGGCCGGCGTCGGTTCCTGCACGCCGAGGCCGAGATAGGAGAGCGACGCCTCGGTCAGGATCGCCTGCCCGACGAAGGCCGTGACCATGATGAGGAAGGGCGCCATCACGTTCGGCGCCATGTGGCGCATGATGATGCGCGCATGGCCGAAGCCGCAGGCCTTCGCCGCGTCGATATAGGGGATCTCGCGGATCTGGAGCGCGGAGGACCGCACCACCCGCGCGCATCTGGGCACGAAGGGCACGATGATCGCCAGGATCACGTTCTCCGTGCCTGTGCCGAGGATCGACACCACCGCCAGCGCCATGATGACCAGCGGGAACGCCATGAAGACATCCATGACGCGCTGGAAGAAGAGGTCGAACAGGCCGCCGAAATAGGCGCTGGAGACCCCCAGGATGAGGCCGAGAATTCCGCCTACCGTCGCTGCAGCAAAGCCTACGAACAGCGCCGTGCGGGCGCCGTAGACGATGCGCGAATAGACATCGCGGCCGAGCATGTCGGTGCCGAAAAGGAAGTGCCCGTCCGGCGGCGCCAGCATGTATTCGTAGGATGTCTGGAGCGGATCGAACGGCGTCACCACATCGGCGAAAACCGCCATCAGGATCATCAGCACCACGATAATGGCGCCGGCAACGCCTACAGGCTGCTTGCGCGCGGTTTCACGCAGTTTGACATGCCAGGGCTTGATCGCCGCCGGCTCCTCGAACATGGCTACCGCAAGGCTGCCTCCCGAGACTGTCGCCATGAGAACGGCCCTCCTAGCTGTAGCGGATGCGCGGGTCGAGCACCGCGTAAAGGATATCGACCACGAGGTTGACGAGGACGAAGATGGTGACCACCAGCATGACCAGCGACTGGGTCATCACATAGTCCTGGTTGGTCACCGATTCGACGAACAGCTTGCCGATGCCGTTCAGGTTGAAGACCTGCTCCGTTACCACGAGGCCGCCCATCAGGAAGGCGAACTCGATGCCGATGATCGTCACGACGGGCAGCAGCGAATTGCGCAACGCATGGCGGTTGATAATCATCTTTTCCAGCAAGCCCTTGGCGCGGGCGGTGCGCACATAGTCCTCCCGCAGCACTTCAAGCAGGGCCGAGCGCGTCATGCGGGTCGCTACGGCGGAATAGCGGTAGCCGGTCGCGACGGCGGGCCAGATCAGCATCGACAGGTTGTAGGCCGGGTCCTCCCACAACGGCCGGTAGTCGATGGGTGGCATCCAGGGCACCCCGGTCATGGCCTGCGTCGTGATCAACAGCCCCAGGATGATGATGATTCCGAGCCAGAAGGAGGGGATGGCGATGCCGGCGATGCTGACCGTGCGGACAATATAGTCGATCCAGGTGTTCTGCTTGATCGCCGAAATCGTCCCGAGCGGAATGGCGACGATGATCGAAACCAGGGTCGCCATGATCGCGATCTGGAGCGAGAGCTCGAAGCGCAGCCCGATTTCAAGGGCGACGGGCCGCCCGGTCCACATGGATTCACCGAAATTGAACGTGAAGAAACTGGCGAGGAAATCGACCAGTTGGACATGCAGCGGGTCCATGAGGCCAAGCTGGACCTTGCACTGCTCCAGCGCCGCCGGGTCGATGAACTCGCCGCCGCCGCCGAGCCGCAACTGGCACACGTCGCCCGGCACCGCCCGCAGCAGCAGGAATACCAGAATCGCCGCTCCCAGCAGGGTCGGGATCAGCAGCAGCAGGCGCTTGATGACATATTTGTACATGAATGAACGCCTCTAAGAGAGAAGGCGCCGCCCCGGTTGCCCGGGGCGGCGCGAGAGGTCGGGCGGTCAGCCGCCCAGTTCGTCCATGGTGCGCTGCTTGCGCTCCTCGTCGGAAACATCCAGCCACACCTGGTCCAGCGACTGGTTCAGGTAGTGCGACGGCGCGATCTTCCAGCCCTTCACGTAAGAGCGGTGCGGGTTGATCTTGTGCCACCACAGGATCTGCCCGAAATGCGCCTCGTCATGCAGGACGCGCTTCTCGAACTTCCGGTACAGCTCCGCCTGCTTGGCCGGGTCGCCTTCCCGCTGCATCTGGTCGTACCACTCGTCGAGCTGCGGGTCTTCGTAATGGCCGCGATTGTCTGCCGCCCGCGCCTTGGAAATCCAGGCGCCGGCATCGACGATCGGATTCACGACGCTCTGGCAGGACGGCCAGATGTTCACATCAGCGCCTTCCTGCTCCGGATCGCGGAGGCCGGCCATCCACGGGCCGGTCGGAACCACGATCTGCTCGACATTCAGGCCGATCTGCCGCCACTGGTCGATCATCCAGGTGCCGACCGCCTTGTAGGGCTGGTCCACGGCGCGGTTCCAGATCTTGAACGACGCGCCCTCGGCGCCCGCTTCCTTGAGAAGCTCGCGGGCCTTCGCGCGGCTCTTCTCAATGTCGGGCCAGTAGCCGTAATAGCTCTTGAGCGTATCCTCGTCCGCCGCAACCGGATGGCCCGGCAGGGCAAGGCCGCCGACCGTCTTCACGATGGCGATCTTGGAGAGGTACCTGGACGCGCCCCAGCGGTCGAGGCCGAGCGTCAGCGCCTGCCTCACACGCTTGTCCTGGAAGAGCGGCTTGGTCTGGTTCCCGGCAAAGCCGAAGGTGCAGTTCCAGGCGCTTTCCTGAACGGTGATGTCCTCACCCAAGGCCTTGACGAGATCGTCGCGGGCTTTCGGCGGAAAGCCGCGGAACTCGATGTCGGCGCGTCCGCCGCGGATCGCCTGGATGCGAACCGACATTTTCGGCGCGGAGATGGCCTTGAAGCCGTCGAGATAGGGCTTGCCCTCGTGATGGTACTTCTCGTAGCGCTTGCCCAGCACATGCGAACCGGGCTGGTGCTCGACGAACACGAAGGGGCCGGTGCCGTTGATGTTGCTCTGGTGCCACTTCATCCCGTACTGCGGATCCTTGCCATCGGGATCGGCCTGTTCCAGGTCCTTCTTCGCATAGACGAAGTTGAACGGCGTGGCGACCATGGGAATGAAGCCCGGCGAGGCGTACTTCAGGTCGAACTGGACCGTGTGGTCGTCCGGCGCCGAGATGGCGTCTACCATCGCGAAACGGCTGACGCGGTTGCTCAGAATGCCTTCCTGCGGGAAGACGATCTTGTTGTAGGTCGCCACGATGTCGTGCGCCGTCAACGGCGTGCCGTCGTGGAACTCCACGCCCTGCCGGATCTTGAAGGTGTAGGTCTTGCCGTCGTTGGTCGGCGCCGGCACGTCGCCTTCGCACAAATCGCAGATGAAGTCCGACGACTGCGGATCGTCCGGATTGACGCGGATCAGCAGGCTGTAGAACGGCCGGATCGGATGGATCATCGCGAAGGTCGATTCCCGATGCCCGTCATAGGACGGAATCTTGCCGGCAACGACCAGGCGCAAGACGCCGCCCGTTTTCGGCCCCTCCGCCGACGCCGCCGCGACGCCGCCAGCCGCAACGGCCGCGCCGAGACCGGCCGCCAGAGCCAATCTGGTGAAACTCGCTTTCATGGCAGACACGCTACCTCCCTGTTTATCGGGCCCCTTGCCGAGACCCGGCTGCGTGGCGGGCGCCGTAACGCCCCTTTTCCGCCCTTGCTCCCGGGCGGCGTCCCGTTGCTACACCTCCGTGCAGGCAACCCAATGGCCCGGCTTGACCTCGCGGAAAGCCGGGAACGCGTTCGGGCAGCCTTCGACCGCGATATCGCAGCGCGGATGCAAGACGCAGCCCGAAGGCGGATTGATCGGGCTCGGAATCTCGCCCTTGATGACCTGATGCGCGCGGGCCTGCTCGACTACCGGATCGGGGATCGGAACCGCCTCAAGCAGCGCCCTCGTGTAGGGGTGCATCGGGTTGTCGAACAGCTCGTCCGTCTCGGCGAGCTCGACCATCTTGCCCAGATACATCACGGCCACCCGGTGGCAGATATGCCTGACCACCGAAAGGTCGTGGCTGATGAACAGGTATGTCAGGTCGAACTGGTCCCGCAGGTCTTCCAGAAGGTTGATGACCTGTGCCTGGATCGACACATCGAGCGCCGACACCGCTTCGTCGCAAACGATGAAATCCGGCTCGAGGCCGAGCGCCCGCGCAATGCCCACGCGCTGTCGCTGGCCGCCCGACATCTCGTGCGGGTAACGGTCCGCAAATGCAGGGTTCAGGCCGCAAACGGCGAGCAGTTCGCGCACCCGGTCCTCGCGTTTCGCCTTGTCCGGGATCAGGCCGTGGACGCGGATCGGCTCGCCGATGATCTCGCCGATCTTGAGGCGCGGATTGAGCGAGCTGTAGGGGTCCTGGAAGATCACCTGGATACGCCGCCGCATGGAGCGGAGCGCCTCGCCGCGGAGCCCGCCCAGCTCCTGCCCCTCGAAGGTGATGGATCCCGCCGTCGGCCGCTCCAGCTGCAGGATGCAACGCCCGGTCGTGGTCTTGCCGCAGCCGGACTCCCCGACAAGGCCCAGGGTCTCGCCCCGGCGGATTTCGAAATTGATCCCGTCCACCGCCTTCACATGAGCGACGACGCGGCGCATGACGATGCCTTCCGTCACCGGAAAGTGCATCTTGAGGCCGTTCACCGAGATCAAAATGTCTTCGGATACCGTTCCCCGGTGACTCGCCTGGGTCGCAATGTCGTTCATGCAACCTGCTCCAGACCGGCGGCGATTTCCTGCGAGCGGAAGCAGGCCGACCGGTGTCCTTCCCCTACGCTCTCCAGCTCCGGGAACGACTGGGCGCATTGCTCCTGAGCATAGCGGCAGCGCGGCCGGAACGAGCAGCTTCCGTCGAGGCGCGTGAGGTCCGGCGGCTGGCCCTCGACCGGGTCGAGCTTGGCGCTGCGTTGCTGGTCCACGCGCGGCACGGAGTTGAGCAGGGCCAGCGTGTACGGGTGGCGCGGCCGGTGATAGACGTCCTCGGCGCTGCCTTCCTCGATGATCTTGCCCGCATACATCACATTCACCCGGTCCGCGTAGCGGGCCACCACGCCGAGATTGTGGGTGATGATAATCATCGCCACACCAAGCTCGCGGGTCAGGTTCTTCATCAGCTCCAGGATCTGCGCCTGGATGGTGACATCGAGCGCCGTCGTGGGCTCGTCCGCTATGATCAGCTTGGGCTCGCAGGCCAGCGCCATCGCGATCATCACGCGCTGGCGCATCCCACCCGAAAGATGGTGCGGATACTGGTCGAGCCGGCGCGGCGGATCGGAGATGCCCACCATCTCCATCAGTTCAAGCGAGCGCGACGCCGCCCTCTCCTCGCTATAGCCGAGATGATGGATGACGGTCTCGGTCAACTGCGTGCCGATGGACAGCACGGGATTGAGCGAGGTCATCGGCTCCTGGAAGATCATGCCGATATGGCGCCCGCGCACCTCGCGGATCTCCCGGTCGCTGAGTTCCAGCAGGTTGCGGCCCATGAAGCCGATGCGCCCGCCGACGATCTTGCCCGGCGGGTCCGCCACCAGCCGCAATATGGACAGCGCGGACACGGACTTGCCGCAGCCGGACTCGCCGACCACGGCGACCGTCTCGCCTTCTTCCACCGTATAGGAAATGCCGTCCACGGCGAGTACAGTTCCCGCCGATGTGAAGAACTGTGTCTTCAACTCGTCAATTTCGAGAAGAGCCACTCAACCTCCCGACCTGTCCCGGAGCGACGCCCCACGCTCAAGCTCGGGACCGTATGCATAGCATTCATCCTTGTCAATCGCGCCCCATGCGGCCCATGGTGGCGGCGATGCGGGTATGTCTTTGCAACGATCTTTCGGTCCAGGCCGTGGAGGGCGCCCTCGGGGCGGGCGCGCGCCGCGTGGCGGAGATATTCCGCCGCAATGCCTGCGCTCCGGTCTGCGGACAGTGCGTCGAAGCGATCCGCACCATGCTCGACCGCGCAAGGGAGGATGAAGAGGAATGAGCGCCGAAGCCCGGGAGGTGGGGCCCAACCGGTTCCGCGAAAGCTACGGTCGCTATTTCGAGGACTTCGCCGTCGGCCATGTCTACGAGCACCGGCCGGGGCGCACCATCACCGAGAGCGACAACACCTGGTTCACCCTGCTGACGATGAACCAGCACCCGATCCATTTCGACAAGGAATATGCCCGCCACAGCGAGTTCGGCCGGCCGCTGGTCAACTCCACCTTCACACTGTCGCTGGTCGCGGGCATGTCGGTATCGGACACGAGCCAGAAGGCCATCGCCAATCTCGGCTGGACCGATATCGCGCTCACCGCTCCGGTGTTCGTCGGCGACACCATATACGCGGAGTCCGAAGTGCTGGAGAAGCGCGAGAGCCGTTCGCGCCCGACCCAGGGCATCGTGCGCATCGCAACGCGGGGCCTCAAGGCCGACGGCAGCGTCTTCATGAGCTTCGAGCGCAACATGCTGGTCCCGAAACGCGGCCATGCCGTCGATGACAAGGCGGGATACTGACGCCATGCACACCCCTTCCCCGGACGATCTCGAACTCGAAGCCGCGCTGCTCGACGCGGTGGACAAGTTCCTCGACCGCGACGTCCGCCCGCATGTGCTGGCGCTGGAACACAGCGATACCTGGCCCGCGGACATCGTCGAGCGCATGAAGGAGCTCGGCCTCTTCGGCGCCATCATTCCCGAGGAATATGGCGGCCTCGGCCTCGGCGCCTCGACCTATGCCCGCATCGTCGAGCGGGTCTCGGCCGTCTGGATGTCGCTCTCCGGCATCTTCAACTCGCACCTGATCATGTCCGCCGCCGTGCTGCGCTTCGGCACGGAGGAGCAGAAACGGACCTGGCTGCCGCGCTTCGCCTCCGGCGAAATCCGCGGCGGACTTGCGCTGACCGAGCCGAATTGCGGCACCGACCTGCAGGCGATCCGCACGACGGCGCGGCGCGACGGCGGCGACTATGTCGTGAACGGCACCAAGATCTGGATTTCCAACGGCATCCACGGCTCCTGCTTCGCGCTTCTCGTCAAGACGGACCCCGAGGCGAGCCCGCGCCACCGGGGCATGAGCCTCTTCCTCGCCGAGAAAGGTCCGGGCTTCACCGTCAGCCGGAAGCTGGAAAAGCTCGGCTACAAGGGCATCGATTCCGCCGAGCTCATCTTCGAGGACTACCGGATACCCGCCGGCCGCCTGATCGGGCTGGAGGAGGGAAAGGGGCTGCGCCACGCGCTCGGCGGGCTCGAGCTCGGCCGGATCAACGTCGCCGCCCGAGGCGTCGGGGTTGCCCGCGCCGCCATGGAAGACGCGCTCCGCTACGCCCAGCAGCGCGAGACCTTCGGCCAGCCCATCGCGCAGCACCAGGCCATCCAGATCAAGCTCGCCGACATGGCGACACGGGTGGAGGCCGCCCGGCTGCTGGTCGAGCAGGCCGCCCGCGCCTATGACGCCGGCGAGCGCTGCGACATGGAGGCCGGTATGGCCAAGCTCTTCGCTTCCGAAGCCGCGGTCGAGAACAGCATGGAGGCGATGCGCGTCCACGGCGCCTACGGCTACTCCAAGGAGATGCACGTCGAGCGCTACTACCGCGACGCCCCCCTGCTTGCCATCGGCGAGGGCACGAACGAGTTGCAGCGCATCATCATCGCGCGCCAGCTCGTCGAGCGGAATCCGGCCTGAGCGGACGGGCCGGCCCATGACGGAGCTTGTGCGGCTCGACTGGGACGACCGGGGCAAGGCGGCGCGCATTGCCCGCGTCACCTTCGACAATCCCGAAAAGCGCAATGCGCTGGGCCTTGAGGGCAAACGGCGCTTCGTCGAGGTCCTGACATCGCTTCGCCATGCGGAGGGCCTGCGTGCGCTTGTCATCACCGGCGCCGGCGACAGGTCCTTCGTCGGCGGCACGGACATTGCCGAGATGGCCGCCTTCACGCTCGCGGAAGCTGAGGCTTCGGCCACGTTGACGCATCGGGTCTGCGACGCCGTGCGCAGCTTTCCCATGCCTGTGATCGCGCGCATCAACGGCTATTGCTTCGGCTCCGGCATGGAACTTGCCGCATGCGCCGACATGCGTGCGGGGGCCGATCATGCGCTGTTCGGCATGCCGGAGGTGCGGCTCGGCATTCCCTCCGGTATGGAAGCGTCGGTGCTGCCGCGCCTCATCGGCTGGGGCAAGGCGTGCGAACTGGTGCTTACCGGCGACCGGATCGACGCCGCCGAGGCGCACCGCATCGGCTTCCTCGAGCGCATTGCCCCGCTCGCCGAACTCGACGCCACGGTGGACGGCTGGATCGACTCCCTGCTCGCCTGCGGCCCGGGGGCGCTTGCTATTCAGAAGCGCCTCATTATCGACTGGGACCGGATGTCGCCGACCGACGGCGCCCGCGCCGGCATTCAGGCCTATGTGGACGCCTATCGGACCGACGAACCGGCCCGCATGATGACCGCCTTCCTCAACCGCCGCCGCGCGCCCGCGCCGGATTGACGCAATGCCGCTTCCCTAGACCCGCCCTTCCTCGACTGCGTGGCAGGCGGTTTCCGCCGGGCCGTACTGCTTCAGGGCCGGCGTTTCGGCGCGGCAGCGGTCGTTGGCGAAGGGGCATCGCGGGTGGAAGTGGCAGCCGGCGGGCGGGTCGAGCGGATTCGGCACTTCACCGCCCATCGGTTCCCGCTCGCGGCCCGACATGGCGAGGTCCGGAATCGCGTCCAGCAGCATCTGCGTATAGGGGTGGCGCGGCGCGGAGAACAGCGTTCCGGAGTCCGCGATCTCCACGATGCGCCCGAGATACATCACGCCCACCCGGTCCGAGATATGGCGCACGGCCGCCAGATTGTGGCTGATGAAGAGGTAGGTGAGGCCAAGCTGCTCCTGGAGGTCCCGCATCAGGTTCAGGATCTGCGCCTGCACCGAAACATCGAGCGCCGAGGTCGGCTCGTCGCAGACCAGGAATTCGGGATTGCTGGAAAGCGCGCGCGCAATCGAGATGCGCTGGCGCTGGCCGCCGGAAAACTCATGTGGATACTTCTCGCCGTCCGCTGGCGAAAGGCCCACCTGCGCGAGCAGCGCGCCGACCCGTTCCGCCAGCTCCGTCCGTCCGCTCGCGAGCCCGAAGGCGCGCAGCGGCTCGGCCACGATGTCGCGCACCCGCCAGCGCGGATTGAGGCTGGCATAGGGGTCCTGGAAGATCATCTGCATCCGCCGCCGGGAGCGCGTGCGCTCGGCCGCGGGCAGCCCCGCCAGCTCCAGACCGTCGAACAGCACCCGGCCGGAGGTCGGGCGGTAGAGGCCGACCACGAGCCGCGCGACGGTGGACTTGCCGCAACCGGACTCCCCGACCAGCGCCAGGGTCTCGCCCTTCGCCATGGCGAAGGAAATGCCGTCCACGGCCTTCAGGAAGATGCGCGGGCTCTGCTCGATGGCGCGCGCAAGCCAGGGCTTCGAGACATCGAAATACCGCGCGACCGCCTCTGCGGCGACGAAGTCAGCGGAGCTTCGGGTTGAGGGCATCGCGCAGCCAGTCGCCGAGCAGGTTGACGGAAAGCACCAGCACGGCAAGCGTGACGCCGGGGAAGATCGTCACCCACCATTCGCCGGAGAACAGGAAGTCGTTGCCGATGCGGATGAGGGTGCCGAGGGACGGCTCCGTGGGCGGCACGCCGATGCCGAGGAAGGAGAGCGTCGCCTCGGTGATGATCGCCACGGCGAGGTGAATCGTCGCAATCACCAGCACCGGCCCCATCGCGTTGGGAAGGATGTGGCGAAGCATGATGCTCGCCGAGGAAATGCCGATCAGCCGCGCCGCCTGGACATATTCCTTGTTCTTCTCGACGAGCGTCGAGCCGCGCACCGTGCGCGCATATTGCACCCATCCGGAAATGCCGATGGAGAGCACCAGCACATAGATGGCGAGCTCGTCCTGGCGTTCGCTCGGCAGGATTCCGCGCAGCACGCCGTTCACCAGAAGCGCGATGAGGATGGCGGGGAAGCTGAGCTGGATGTCCGCCACGCGCATGATGAAGGCGTCGATGCGCCCGCCCGCATAGCCGGAGACGAGACCGAGCCCGACGCCGAGAACCAGCGACAGAATCACCGAGGCGATGCCGACGCCGATTGAGATGCGCGCGCCGTAAAGGATGGCCGACAGGAGGTCGCGGCCCTGGTCGTCTGTGCCGATCAGGAACCGGGTTTCCCCGTCCTCCGACCAGACCGGCGGAATATGCGCATCCAGCAGGTCCAGGCTTGCGAGGTCGAACGGGTTGTGGGGCGCGATGAGCGGCGCGAGGAACGCCGCCAGAATCACGACGCCGGCGATGCTTGCGGCCACGACCGTGATCCACGAGCGCGTGAAGGAATACCAGAGGTCGCTGTCCCGCCAGCCTTTCACCAGGCCGCACCCCGGTCGAGTCTGAGGCGCGGGTCAACGACGTAGTAGAGCAGGTCCACGGCGAGGTTGATCGCGACGAAGAGGAACGCGATCAGCATGAGGTATGCGGCCATGATCGGGATATCGACCGTCTGGATGGACTGCAGGAACAGGAGGCCCATTCCAGGCCACTGGAAGACCGTCTCCGTAATGATCGCGAACGCGATGATGCCGCCGAGCTGCAGCCCGGTAATGGTGATGACGGGCACCAGCGTGTTCTTCAGCGCATGGCCAAAATGGACGGCCCGGTTGGAGAGCCCGCGCGCCCGGGCGAATTTGATGTAGTCCGTGCGCAGCACTTCCAGCATTTCCGAGCGCACGAGGCGCATGATGAGGGTCATCTGGAAGAGGCCGAGCGTGACCGCCGGCATGACGAGGGCCTGCAGGCCGCTGCCGGTCAGCAATCCGGTCGTCCAGCCGCCGAGATCGACGGTCTCCCCCCGCCCGAAACTCGGCATCACCCCGAGCGTCACCGAGAACACGAAGATCAGAAGAATGCCGATCAGGAAGGTTGGCAGCGAAATGCCGGCAAGCGACACCGCCATGAAGACCTTGGAGAGCAGGCTGTCGCGGTAGAGCCCGGTGAAGACGCCCATCGGCACGCCGACCGCGAGCGCCAGCAGGGCCGAGACCATAGCCAGCTCGAAGGTCGCCGGAAAGCGCGCGCCGATCATTTCCGTAACCGGCTTCTTGTGCTGGTAGGAAACGCCGAAATCGAGCCGTGCGGCATTGGCGATATAGCGTGCGAACTGGATATGGAAGGGATCGTTCAGGCCGAGGCGTTCCCGCAGGGCCTCGCGTTCCTCCAGCGTCGTCTCGATGCCGACCATCTGGTGCACCGGGTCGCCGACGAAGCGGAACATGGAGAACGCGATCAGCGCCACGAACAGGATCACGACGAGGGACTGCATCAGGCGCCGGAGGGTGAAAGCGATCATGGCTCCAGCCTGCTACGCGGCCCCCCGCAGACGGTCAAGCGTGTTATAGACTGCGCCTGCCCGGGATGAGGAGGGGGGTGCCCATGCGTATCGTCGTCAATGGCCAGCAGGCTTTCGGCAAGGCGGTGCTCGACGCGCTGGTGGCGCGCGGCGAGGAGGTCGTCGCGGTCTATTGCGCGCCCGATGCGAGACCCGATCGCCCGGACCCGTTGAAGGCCGCCGCCGCGGAGCACGGCCTGCCCGTCTTCCAGCCGAAGAGCTTCCGCGACCCGGCCGTCCATGAGAAATTCGCGGCGCTGAAGCCGGACCTCTGCGTCATGGCCTATGTGACGAAGATCGTGCCGTCCTCCTTCCTCGACCTCCCGACGCTCGGCACCATCCAGTACCACCCTTCCCTGCTGCCGCTGCATCGCGGCCCGAGCTCGATCAACTGGCCGATCATCCAGGGCCGCACGGAAACAGGCCTCACCATCTTCTGGCCCGACGACGGCCTCGATACCGGTCCCGTACTGCTGCAGAAGAAAACCGCCATCGGCCCCGACGACACGCTGGGCAGCATCTATTTCGACCGCCTGTTCCCGATGGGCGTGGACGCGATGCTGGAAGCCGTCGATCTCGTGCGCGACGGCAAGGCCCCGAAGCTCGCGCAGGACGAGGCGCAGGCGACCTATGAGAGCTGGTGCACCGCGGACGGTGCCGGGATCGACTGGTCGCGCCCGGCGGATGAAATCTACAACCTCATTCGCGGCTGCAACCCCCAGCCGGGCGCCTGGACGATGCGCAACGGCGCGAAACTCCAGATATTCGATGCGCGCCTCGATGATGCTCCGGCCGATGCGAAGCCCGGAACGGTCCTGTCGGTGGGCGACGACGGGGCCGTGATCGCGGCCGGCGGCGGGGCGGTCCGCGCAATCCGGGTCCGCCCGGACGGCGCCGGGAAGGTCGCCGCCGCGGAGGCGGGCCTGGAAACGGGCGAAATACTCGGCGCATAGCCCGGCCGGGCGGCGTGCTTCGGCAAAGGAGCAGGCGATGAAACGCATCTTCGTCACGCGGCGCCTGCCGGAACCCGTGGAGGCCCGGTTCGCCCGGTCGTTCGACGTGGTGATGAATGTCGACGACCGCCGGCTTTCTTCCGCCGACGTGGCCGCCGCCTGCGAGGGCATGGACGCGCTCGTCATAAACACGAGCGAGCGTCTCGACGCCGCCGCCATCGCCGGCCTTCCCTCCTCGCTGAAGGCGGTCGGCACCTATTCCGTCGGCCATGAGCATCTCGATCTCGACGCCTTGCGGGCGCGCGGTATTCCCGTCGTCTATACGCCGGACGTGCTCAGCGCTTCGGTGGCCGACAACGCCATGCTGCTGATGCTGGGCGCCGCCCGCCGCGCGCGCGAGGGGCAGGCCCAGCGCCGTCGCGAGCGGCGACATGCCCGCGCCCGCCCGCCGCGCGCGCGAGGGGCAGGCGTTGATCGTCGAAAGCAGATGGAAGGGCTGGGGGCCGCGCCAGCTGATCGGCACCGAGGTGACCGGCAAGCGGCTCGGGATATTCGGGATGGGCCGAATCGGGCGCGAGATCGCCGGACGCGCCCGGGCGTTCGACATGGAAATCGGCTATCACAACCGCCGGCCGCTGGAAGCCGGGGCAGGCCTCTATTTCGCCGACGAGAGAGAGTTCCTGTCCCGCAGCGACATTCTGGTCATCGCGGCCCCCGCTTCGCCGGAAACCCGTTACTGGCTGAATGCGGAACGGATTGCCCGCCTTCCGCAAGGCGCGCTGGTCGTGAACATTGCGCGCGGCAGCCTGGTCGATGACGACGCCCTGACCGCGGCGGTGGAAAGCGGACACCTCGCCGGAGCCGGCCTGGACGTGTTCGACGGCGAACCGGATGTACACCCGGCCTATCTGCGGCTCGAGCGCATTTACGTGCAGCCGCATATCGGCAGTTCCACGATGGAAACCAGGCTTGCGATGGCCGAGCATGTGATCTCGGGGCTGGAAGCCCTGTTTGCCGGGCGCAATCCGCCCAACCGCCTCGTTTAGAGGCATCGTCTGCGACATTCGGCCTTGCCGTAAATTCACGCCGAAAGCGCCGGAACCGGACGGAAGTCCTTGACAATTCCCGAAGTCGCCATAAGAACTCCGGCAACTCTATTTGATGAGAGATCGTTCGACAGAACACATGACATTCCAAAATCTCGGACTGAGCGAAGAGACGCTCAAAGCGGTTGAGGACTCGGGCTACACCGAGCCGACGCCGATTCAGGAACAGGCAATTCCGGTCGTGCTCATGGGACGGGACGTCCTCGGTTGCGCGCAGACCGGCACCGGCAAGACCGCCGGATTCACCCTGCCGATGATCGACATGCTCACAAGCGGGCGGGCGCGGGCGCGGATGCCGCGTTCGCTCATCCTGGAGCCGACGCGCGAGCTTGCCGCCCAGGTGAACGAGAATTTCGACCGTTACGGCAGGTATCACCGGCTGAGCACGGCCCTGCTGATCGGCGGAGAGAGTTTCGCCGACCAGGAAAAGGCGCTGGGGCGCGGCGTCGATGTGCTCATCGCCACGCCGGGCCGGCTGATCGACCTTTTCGAGCGCGGACGCATCCTGCTGAGCGACGTCAAGGTGCTCGTCATCGACGAAGCCGACCGTATGCTGGACATGGGTTTCATCCCCGATATCGAACGCATCGTCGGCCTGCTGCCGAGGAAGCGCCAGACGCTGTTCTTCTCGGCGACGATGCCGGCCGAGATCCGCAAGCTGGCCGATAATTTCCTGGACGATCCAAAGGAAATTGCGGTGGCGCCGCCGGCGTCCCCGGCGGAAACGGTCGATCAGCAGCTGGCGCTGGTCCACCGCGACGACAAGCGTGCGGCCTTGCGGGAAATCCTGCGCTCGGAGGATATCGAGAACGGCCTCGTGTTCTGCAACCGCAAGCGCGACGTCGATATCCTCGTGAAGTCGCTGACAAAGCATGGATTCGACGCATCGGCGCTGCATGGCGACATGCCGCAGTTCCGGCGCACGGAGGCGCTCGACCGCTTCCGTTCGGGCGAGCTCCGGCTGCTGGTGGCCTCCGACGTGGCGGCGCGCGGCCTCGACATCCCCCGCGTCAGCCATGTCTTCAACTTCGACGTGCCGATCCATGCGGAAGACTATGTCCACCGCATCGGGAGGACCGGGCGGGCGGGACGGCCGGGCACCGCCATCACCATCGCGGAGCCGGAGGACGCCTTTCATGCCGGGCGGATCGAGAAACTGATCGGCCGCGATGTGCCCCGGCGCACGCTGGAAACGGTCGAGGCCGCGAACTGGGACGACGAGCCGAAGCGCCGTCGCCGCAGCCGGACGGTCCCCGCAGAGCGCACCGCTCCGGCCGAACGCAACGCCGTCCCGAAAGACCGGCCGAGCCGCAGGACGGCGCCGCCTGCCGCAAAGGAGCGGGGACGCCGGGCCGCGCCGCCGGTCGATGCGCAACGCCCGGATACGGCCTTCGGCGAGCACATTCCGGCTTTCCTGCTGCGTCCGGGCGCCGATCCGGATGCGCAGTCGGCCTGAGGCCTGGCCCCGGGTCGGGAGGCCTGTATGCGACCAATCTTCGTGATGGTGAAATGTTCGCTCGGCAAGGCCTATGAGGTCGCCGACCGTCTGGCGCAGGACGTCGAGCAGGCTTCGGAAATCTATTCCACGTCCGGGCAGTACGACCTGCTGGTCAAGTGCTACCTGGAGGACGGCGCCGATCCCGGCCATTTCGTCACCGAGCGCCTGCAGACGCTGCCGGGCGTCACCGACACGTTCACGCTGATAACCTTCAAGGCCTTCCGGTGAGCGCCGCCAACGAGCCGCTTCCGGTCAGCGTCATCACCGGCTTTCTCGGCAGCGGCAAGACCACCCTGCTCTCCCGCCTGATCCGCCGGCCGGGGATGGAGAAGACCGCCGTCGTCATCAACGAGTTCGGCGAGGTCGGCCTCGATCACGAGCTGGTTGCGGCGTCGAGCGACGAGAACGTCATGGTGCTGGACTCCGGCTGCATCTGCTGCTCGATCCGGGGCGAGCTCGCCGAGACCCTGCGCGATCTGTTCGCCCGCCGCGCGCGGGAGGAGATCCCGGCTTTCGACCGGGTGGTGATCGAGACCACGGGCCTCGCCGACCCGGCGCCCGTGCTGCACACGTTGATGGCCGACCCGCTGGTGGCGGCCTGCTTCCGGCTCGACGGCGTGGTGACGACGGTGGACGGGGTGCATGGCGGCGGCCAGCTCGACCGGCACGAGGAATCGCTGAAGCAGGCGGCGATGGCCGACCGGCTGCTGCTGACCAAGACCGACATCGCCGGGGAAGGCGGCGTTTCGGCGCTGGAGGACCGCCTGGCCGGCATCAATCCGGGCGCGCCGCGCTACCGGGTGGTGCAGGGCGACATCGAGCCCGACCGCCTGTTCGGCGCCGGCCTCTACGACCCGGAGACCAAGTCGGCGGACGTGCGCAACTGGCTGCGCGAAGAGGCGTTCCATGCGCACGACCACCATCACCACGATCACGACCATGACCACCACCACCATCACGACCACAGCCACGATGAGCGGTTCACCTCCTTCTGCCTGCGCCGGGACGATGAATGCTCCTGGAACACGTGGGTCGGCTTCCTGGAGGCGCTGATTACCTCCCACGGCGCCTCCCTGCTGCGCCTCAAGGGCATCCTGAATGTCACGGGGCTGGAGACGCCGGTCGCGGTGCATGGCGTGCAGCACATGTTCCATCCGCCCGCCATCCTGGAGGCCTGGCCTTCCGACGACCGCACCAGCCGGCTCGTCTTCATCGGCGACGGGCTGTCGCAAGCGGGCGTCGAGAAAATGCTGGACGCCTGGATCGAGGCCGAGAGGGGGCCAGTCCTTGAAGATCGCGACTGTTGAGACCGTCACCCTGTCGATCCCGTTCGACCATGGCGGCCCGCCTACAGGCTTCGGCGGCACGGAATGGCGCAATCTCGACACGCTGCTCATAAGGGTCGAGACCGACGAAGGCCATGTCGGCTGGGGCGAGGCCTTCGGGTTCAACGCCATCCCCTCCACACGGGCGGCGCTGGAGACGATGATCGCCCCGCTCGTCATCGGCCGGGACGCCGGCGACATCGCCGCCCTGCACGCCGAACTCCAGAAGCTGCTGCACATCTTCGGGCGTTACGGGCAGACGATCTACGCGCTCTCCGGCCTGGACATCGCGCTCTGGGACATCGCCGCCAAGGCTGCGGGGATGCCGCTGCACCGCCTGCTCGGCGGCGCGCAGCGCATGTCGCTGGAAGCCTATGCGAGCCTCTTGCGCTATTTCGAGCCGGACCTCGTGGGCGAGCGCTGCGCCGCCGCCGCCTCTCAGGGCTACCGGTGGATCAAGCTGCATGAGCGGATGGAGCCGGCGGTGGCCGCCGCCCGCGCCGCCATTCCGGCGGAGGCCAGGCTGATGGTGGACACCAACTGCCCCTGGACCCTGGCGGAGGCGCTGGCGAAGGCGGAGTCCTTCGAGCCGCACGGTGTGCACTGGCTGGAGGAGCCGATCTGGCCGCCGGAGAACTTCGCCGGCCTCGCCGAGCTGCGGGGCCTGTTCGACATGGGCATTGCGGCCGGCGAGAACCTCTGCACGGCGTGGCAGTTCCAGGCCATGCTGGAGGCCGATGCGGTGGACGTGGCCCAGCCGAGCGTCACCAAGGTCGGCGGCGTGACCGAGATGCGCAAGGTCGAGGCGCTCTGCAACCTGCGCAATGTCCGCTATGTGCCGCACTCGCCCTATTTCGGGCCGGGCTTCCTCGCAACGCTGCACCTGCTTGCCGTGGCGGACGCCGAGGAGCCGGTGGAGCGCTTCTTCGGCGTGCACGAGGCGGAAATTTTCGGCGACCTCTGCAAGGTCGAAGACGGGCGCATCGCCGTGCCGGACGTCCCCGGACTCGGGCGGGACCCGGACCTGGAAGTCCTCAGGGACTACGCCGTCGCCTGAGCCGGTTGCCGGCCGGCAGGCGCGGCAGGTCAGGGCTCCGTTCCCGTCATCCCGCCGGCCCGCCCCGGGCATTCGGAGCCGCCGGCCTTCCTCCTCGGCCATAGCGGGGTCGAGAAAAGCGTTGCAGTCGTCGAGTTCGCGCCGCGCCGCCTCCACCGAGCGCCAATCGACGGCTGCCATCCATTTCTGCGCATAATCGAGCATGCGGATCAGCGGCTCCGGCCGACCGGTCCCGGACAACGCCCTCAACGCCGAGAGATAGTTGGCGCGGTAAGCGGTGGGAATGACGATGCGCAGCTTGCCGGCCTTGACGGCGCGCGAGACCTCTCGCGTGATCGTCCTGTCGGACACGAAGGCTTCGGGCATCCGGTCCAACGACCTGGCGGCCGGTTTTTCGGGCATTAGCGGTCCCTTCAACGCCGGATTGGGGATTTTAGACGAGATAAGAAGGGAAATTCGGGATTTTTATGGATTTAAGTCGAACGGCCCTGGGTGCAGGCGCGACCGTCCCTTGGCGGCGCCCCGGCGTCCTTCATCCCGAGTAGCAGCGCCAGCCGCGTATCGAGGGGTGGCCCTTCGATACGTGCCCGCCGGCGTGGTCGCTACTCAGGATTAGGGATTCGGCGGCCGGGGCGGCAGGGAGCGGCCTATTCCTGCGGGTAGCGCCAGGGCGCTTCCGGCTGGTCGGCCTCCTCGTCGATGGTCCATTGCGGCAGCGAGAAGCCGTCCGCGACCTTCGAGAACACCATGCGCACCCGCGTGCCGATACCGACCGACCGGATCGTCTCCGGCGGCGCGAATTCGCCGTCCGCGGTGACGAGGTTGCCCGCGACCCTGAGCGCTTCATGCTCCGAGGGCTCGCCCTTCTGCGTGTCGAGATCGACCAGCAGGATCATGTAAGGGACCTTGTCGCGGAAGGCCGGCTGGATCGGGTGGTGCACTTCCACATAGGAATGCACCGCGCCCCTGCCCTCGACCGGGACCCACTCATAGTCGCGGTCGGTGCTCCAGGGGCACGCGGTGGTCGGCGGGTAGCGCAGCAGCCCGCTCTCCAGGCTCCGCTGCAGGCGGAACTCGCCCTTGCCGCACCAGGCGAAGAACTCCCGGTTTTCGCGGTCCACATCGTCCACGGTGAGCATCATGCCCATATATTCGCCTTGAAGCGGCATCGTCCCGTCTCCCCCTCAGCGCGCGTCTTTGGACATGATCATGGCGGAGCCGGTGCCCGGCATGGCCCAGCCGAGATTGGCAGTCAGCTCCACGTCCTTCACCTGCCGGCAGCCGCCTTCGCTGTAGTCGTGAGTGTGCTGGCGCTTGCCGTCCGGCCCGATGGGGCAGCTGTCGTCCGCGTCGCCGCGCAACTGGCGGGTGTTCTCGATCACCATGTTCATGCCGTGGGTGTAGCCCTCGCAGAGATGGCCGCCGGAGGTGTTGTTCGGCCGCTTGCCGCCGAGCTCGATGATCCCCGAGGACACATAGTCGCCGCCCTCGCCCTTCTTGCAGAAGCCGTAGTCTTCGAGCTGCAGCATGGTGGTGAAGGTGAAGGCGTCGTAGGAGCCGGTCAGGTCGATGTCTTCCGGGGAGACGCCCGCATTCGGAAACAAGATGTCCTTGGCGTAGTGGCCGGCGACGGTCGAGATCGGCCCGTGCTGGTAGTGCATGTCGATGCGCGGCTTGCAGCAGCGGCCGACCACGGACTGGATGACTGCCGGCGGCTGGCGGCAGTCTCGCGCCCGGTCAAGCCTCGTGACGATGATGCAGGTGGCGTTGTCGGTCTCGACGCAGCAGTCCAGCAGGTGCAGCGGCTTGCAGATGATGCGGCTGCTGACCACGTCCTCGACGGTGAAGCGGCGCTTGTAATAGGCCTTCGGGTTGTTGGAGGCGTGCTTGGAGTGGGCGACCTTGACCGCCGCCACCTGCTCCGGCGTGGTGCCGTAGTCGTACATGTGGCGCAGGAAGGTCGGGGCGAACATCTGCCCGGCGCTCTGCCAGCCATAGGCGCGGTGGTGGATCTGGTCGCCGTTGATCGGAACGGCCGAGCGCGCGCCGGTGCCGCCGATGCGCACCTGGCTGTAGCCGTTCATCGACCGGAAGACCGCCACCGTCTTGCACATGCCGGCCTCGATCACGCCGATGGCGATGCCGATCAGCGCTTCGGTCGAGGACCCGCCGCCATGCACGTCCATGTAGAAGTTCAGCCGGATGCCGAGGTCGCCGGCCACGAAGGGCGAAAAGACCGAGTCGTTGCCGGAATAGCTCAGCATGCCGTCGATATCGCCCGGCGCGAGGCCCGCATCCTCCATCGCGTTCCTGACCGCCCAGGTGGCGAGCGAGCGGGTCGAGTATTCCGAGCCGCGCATATAGTCGGTCTCTCCCACCCCGGCGATGGCGTAGCGCCCCCGGAGATGTTTCGGCGACGAGGCGTCGACATCGCTTACGCTGGACAGCGTCATGCAGGCATTCCTTCGGTTGAGAACGGCTCCCGGCGGGCCGGGGCATTACCTGATACAGGTATATCCTTGGCCGATCACGAATTTCTTGCAACACCCGAAGCCGACATAGGGGTTCCACCATGAAGGCGAATTCCAGCTGCTGGACTCGCCCAGAGACAGGGAACTGGACGGGGGATGCGGGGTCCTGTTCTCCCCGACATGGGCCGTCACATGCACATCGCCCTGGCAAGAGTTGTTCGTGACCGTGATCAGGTGGCCGCCATTGGATATGGTGGACGACATGCAGGCCGGCGGATCGTCGAAGCAGGGATAGTCCGCCGCAAGCGACGGGCCGGCGCCCAGGACCAGAAGGGCCAATGCGGCCGACAGGCCGGCCGCCGTTTTCCTCACGGGCATTCTCCCGACTGCGCTGTTTTCGCGTTTCGTCATGGCGATATCTCCCTCAATCCGGTTGTCGCGGCGACCGGCTGCCGGCCCGCAGCATTCCGTTTCCTCGAGCCGGCAGACCGATTCTGCTCAATTGTAGAACATCATGTGTAAAATGTACGTGTAAGAAATCGACTTTATGATGTCGTTTCAATAAAACAGGGGCCAATATACGAACGTTCCCTAAAGTCGCCCTGACTGTGGAAGCTGTTGACTTCTCCGGGGCTTAGGACCTGGCGATATCTTCCGAATCCGCTTGTCGCGGCGACCGGCTCCGGCGGCCAGCCGTTCAGACGCCCTCGGCGGACCAGCCGCCGTCCACCGGGACCGTGACGCCGGTGACGAAGCCGGCGGCGTCGGAGGCCAGGAAGAGCGCCGTCCCGGCCATTTCCTCCGGCTGCCCCCAGCGGCCCATCGGCGTGCGTTCCATGATTTTCCGGTTGACCGGCTCGTTGGCCTGCACCGGGGCGGTGAGCTTGGTCGCGATCCAGCCGGGCGCGATGCCGTTGACGCGGATGCCGTCCGGCGCCCAGGCGGAGGCGAGCGACTGCGTCAGCTGGAGGATGCCGGCCTTGGAGGCGCCGTAACCCGGCCCGCGCGGCGAGGAGAAATAGCTCGTCATCGAGGCGATGTTGACGATCGAGCCGCCGGACGCCTTCAGCTGCTCCCGGAAGGCGTGCGACATGCGATAGGCGCCGTTCAGGTTCACCTGCACCGTGTATTCGAAATTGTCCGGCTCGAAGGCCGCGGGGCCGCGCACGGTGGTGCCTGCCGAGTTGACCAGCACATCGAGCGCCGGCATGTCCGCCGCCAGCGCAAGGATGCCGTCATTGTCGGTCATGTCGAGCCGGCGGTAGGTCATGCCCGCGAGCTCGTCGGGATAGTCCTCCGGTCCGCCCCGCGTGCCGAGCACGGTGACCGCCGCGCCGGCGTCGCGGAACCCGACGGCAATGGCCCGGCCGATGCCGCTCGACCCGCCCGTCACCAGCACGAGCCTGCCCGAATAGTCGAATTTCGCGGTCATCCCCCTCCCCGAGATCGGCGCCGCCTCTATTCTGGCATGGCGGGCGTTGGCGCGCACCCTTGCAGCGGGACCGGCGCCGTCGCAATATCCGGGAAGACCGGCGAGGAGAGGTTTCATGGTCGATATCGCCCCTCTCGACTGCACCCTGGGCGCGCGGATCACCGGCGTTGCGCTCGGCGACATGAGCGACGGCGAATGGCGCGAGGTCGAGGACGCGTTCCACGAATACGGCGCGCTCGTCTTCCCGGCGCAGCATCTGACCGACGAGGAGCACATCGCCTTCGGCGAGCGGTTCGGGGACATCGAATATCTCCGGGGCGATGCCAAGGCGGTGCGCGTCTCCAACAAACGGGCCGACGGCGAAATCATGAAGCCGGAGGAGAAGCGCTACCAGACGCTGCGCGGCAATGAAGGCTGGCACACGGACAGCTCCTACATGCCGCTGGCCGCCAAGGCCTCCGCGCTCGCCGCGGAAATAACGCCCTCGAAGGGCGGCGAGACCGAGCTGGCCGACATGCGCGACGCCTACGACACGCTGGACGACAAGGTGAAGGAGCGCATCGCCAGCCTCTCCGCCTACCACTCGCTTTACGCCTCGCAGGCGAAGGCGGGCTTCGAGTTCAAGACCGGGGAAGGCTACGGCTATCACACCAGGGGCGCGCCGCTCAGACCACTGGTCAAGACCCATCCGGTGACCGGGCGGAAGTCGCTGTTCATCGGCCGCCACGCCTTCCGCATTCCCGGCATGGCGGACGGGGACGCCCAGGCGCTGCTCGACGAGTTGCTGGACCATGCCTGCCGGGCGCCGCGCGTCTATTCGCATTCCTGGGAGCCCGGCGACCTGATGATCTGGGACAATCGCTGCGTGCTGCACCGGGCCATGCCTTACGACTACAGCGAGCCCCGCGTGCTGCGCCATGTGCGGGTTGCGGGCGACCCGGCAAGCGAGCTGGCCGAGACCGGGCGGGACGAGCGCGCCGACAGCTTCGAGCCGGCGGCGGCGAACCGCTGAAATGACCGCCCTCGCCCTCTACGAAGCCCCGCCCGTCGATTACGGCGAGGCCGAAGCGGACATGTTTCGTTACCGCGAGGCCGGCACGGCGCGGGCGCTCGCCCTCGACAACCGGGGGCCACTCCGCTTCGGCCCGGACGGCTCACTCGACCCGGCGATCCTCGACTCGTACTGGCGGCACGGCTTCTACGTCTTCGAGGGCGTACTCGGACCGGAGGAACTGGCCGAGATCGAACGCGACCTTGTCGACCTGCTGGACCGCGCGCCTGTTTCTCCGGGCGCGGAAACCGACAGGCACGGCCGGCCCGCTTTCGACCACGGCAGGAAGGGGCGCGGCCTCGGCTGGGTCAAGCCGCTGTCCGACCCGGTGGGCGGCACGGACTATGCCCACGGCCGGCATCCCGCCAAGATGCTGGAGCCGGAGGCGCCGGAGGATGCGCCCTCGCATGTGCTGCAGCTCATCCACGGCTCGCTGCAATATTCGGACGCCTGCCTGCGCCTCTACGGACACCCCGGCCTGCTGCGGGTGGCGGAGGCGGTGAACGGGCCGGACTTCACGCCCTTCAACGAGGCCGTCTGGATCAAGCATCCGCGCCTCGGCGGCTCCGTCGCCTGGCACCAGGACGGCTGGACCCATTGGGACAGTCCGGAACTGGACGAAGGCAGCCACGGCTTCAACCTCATGGCGCAGCTCTACGGTTGCGACGCCGTGAACGGCCTATGGGTGGTGCCGGGCTCGCACAACGGCGGCCGGGTGGACATCAGGGCGATGGTGGCGGCCGCGGGCTCGGACCGGCTGCCGAAGGCCGTGCCGCTGATCTGCGCTCCCGGCGACGTGGCGATCGTGAACCGGCAGGCGCTCCACGGCTCCTTCGCCAATACCGGCTCGAGGCCGCGCGTGACCCTGAACATGGGCTTCCACCGGCGGCGCTCCGTGCTGGGCGTGCGCAGTGGCGGCGTCCACAACCCGGTCTCGGTTTACGACGCGGACTATATCCGGCGCCGCGCGCGGCTCATCCTCTACGCCATCGACGCCCGCCGCCAGCGCTGGCCCGACGAGGAACCCTATCGTTATGAACCTCTCGCCGGCGAGGCCGAACGCCGCCGCTGGACGCCGGCGGCGAAGGAGGATATCCGCGACTACAATCTGGAGGATATCGGGATATAACCCGGTTGCGAGGTGAGGGAGAGGCGCCATGGAGCTGACGGAACGGCAGGTCGAACAGTTTCAGCGGGACGGTTTCCTCATTTTCCCGGCGCTGTTTTCGCCCGAGGAGGTCGGGCGGCTGCGCGAAGAAGCCGAGCGGGTCGCAGGGCTCGATGACGAATGCGTCTTCCGCGAGGGGTCGGGCGGCGTGCCGAAGACGATGTTCCGCCTCCATGCCGAGGACGGCCCGACGGCCTCGCCCGCCTATCACGCCGCCGCCCATGCGCCCCGCATCCTGCGCCCGGCCCAGCAGACGCTCGGCACGGACGAGGTCTATATCCACCATTGCAAGGTGAACATGAAGGCGGCCATCGAGGGCAGCGCCTGGCCCTGGCACCAGGACTTCGGCACCTGGCATCTGGACGGCATCGAGAAGCCGTCCATGGCGACCTTCCTGGTCATGCTGGACGAGGCGACCGAGATGAACGGCTGCCTCTATTTCCTGCCGGGCAGCCACCGCGGCGGGCGCGTCGATCCCTATTTCGACAGCTCGACGGCCTACAGCCTCTGGGCATCGAAGCCGGAAACCATGAAGGCGGCAATGAACGCGCTGCCCGAGCCCGTTGCGGTGACGGGGCCGCCCGGCACCGCCGCGCTCTTCCACTGCAACCTGCTGCACGCCTCCGGCCACAACCTCTCGGCGACGGACCGCTGGCACGCCTATTTCTGCTTCAACGCCTGCGCGAACCGGCCCCGCGACGTCGAGAACCCGCGCCCCGACTATGTACGCTCGACAGACTGGCGCCCGATGATCCAGGGAGCCGACGCCATCCCCTGAGCGCCGGGCCCGAAGCAGCCCATCGCCCCGGAGCTGGAGGGAGGCCGGAAGCAAGCTCCCGGCTCTCCGGTTCAACTCGAAAGGACGGTGCTCCAGGCTCCGTCAGATCGGGTCCCAGTTGAAGACGTCGCCCGAGCGCTCGTTGGGCGTGAACGCAGCCTTCAGCGCCGGCATCGCGTGTTCGTGGATGTCGGCCGGCGACCAGCCCTCGCTGCGGTGGACGGACCGCACGGGGCGGTTCTGGTTGAACAGGATCTGTTCGTTCATGCGGCTGCCGAAGATCTGGCCCGTCACCCCGCTCGCAAAGTCGGAGAGCAGATAGACCACCATCGGCGCGATCTGCGCGGGCGTCATCTGCTTGATCTTGGCGAGCCGCGCCTCCTGCTCCGGCGTATTTGACGGGATGGTCCCGATCATGCGCGTCCAGGCGAAGGGCGACATGCAGTTGGAGCGCACATTGAAACGCTGCATGTCGAGCGCGATCGACTTCGACAGCCCCACGATCCCCATCTTCGCCGCCGCGTAGTTCGCCTGGCCGAAATTGCCGATCAGCCCCGAGGTCGAGGTGAAATGCACCATCGCGCCGGACTCCTGCGCCCGGAAATGGTCCGCCGCATTGCGCGCCACATTGAACGAGCCCTTCAGATGCACCGAGATCACCGCATCCCAGTCCGCCTCGCTCATCTTGTGGAAGATCACGTCGCGCAGGATGCCCGCCACATTCACGACCCCGTCGATCCGCCCGAAGGTCTCCACCGCCTGGCCGACCATCCGGCCCGCCGCCTCGTAGTCCGAAACGCTGTCGCCGTTGACGACCGCCTCGCCGCCGGCCTCCCCGATCATCACCGCGGTCTCCTGGGCCGGCGTCGCATCCGCCCCCGAACCGCCGACATCGCCGCCGAGGTCGTTCACGACCACATGCGCGCCTTCTTTGGCCGCCAGAACCGCTACCTCGCGACCGATGCCGCGGCCCGCCCCCGTCACAAGAACAACCTTGCCTTCCAATACTCCCTCGGACATATGTCCCAGCCCTTCCTTGCTTCGTAAGTGAGACCGGGCAGTCATAGCCCGTCCGGCGCTGCGCTAAAACCGGCGAAGCAGCCTTTCGATATAGTCGCGCTCCGGAAGCGGGCGGGCTGCGTCACCGGCGCGCCGGCGCAATTCGTCGCGGATATCCCGCGCACGCTGGAAATTGTCTTCCTCGGGCAACACGACATCGCTGCCGTCCGGCATGAAGCCGCCATCGCGGCGGCCAAGCGGATCGAATTCGGATCGGCCGCCCATCATGTCGCCCGGACCCCCGCCTTCGCGCGCAAAACTCTCAAGCAGGGCTTCGCCGGCCTGCTGAAGGTCCTGCAGCGCCTGGCCCTGCGCCTCCAGCGCCTCGCCCCGGTTGCCGGCCCGAAGCGCGCCGGAAGCGCCGTGCATCGACCTGTTGGCCCGCTCCAGTTCCTGCGGCACCCGTCCTGCGTCCGATCCGAGGCCGCGCATATAGTCGCCAAGGCGCCGACGCAGCACCTCCTGCGCCCGCTGCAAGTCCGGATATCCGCTGTCGGCTCCCGGCCGAACGCCTTGCGGGCCTTTGCGCTGGCCCTCCGGCGGCGGGCGTCCCTGGCGAAAGGTGCGGTCCAGCAGGCGTTGCTGGTCGCGGCTCAGCTCCCTCAGCTCCCTGAGCTTCTGCAGCATGTCCGCCTGGCGCTCGGCCTGGCCCTCGCCCATCCGCGCCAGGCGGATGTTCTCCAATATGTTCTGGAGTTGCGCGAGCAGCTCCCTTGCATCGTCGCGCGCGCCCGCTTCCCACAGCCGGCGGATTCGCTCGACCATCTGCTGCAACCCCTCCCGGTCCACCAGACGGTCAAGCTCCTGCGCGCCGGGGTTCGGCTGGGCCTCATCGCCCGCCTCCCCGGCCTTCGAGGCGAGTTCGCGCAACAGGCGATCGATAGACCGGCGCAACTCGTCGAACAGCCGGTCGATCTCCTCCGCCGGGGCGCCTGTCTCGAGCGCCCGCATGATGGCGTCCTGAGAAGCGCGAAGCTCGCGGTCCGCAAGGGCGAGGCCGCCATCCTCCAACCGGAGCGCGGTCTTCCACAGCAGGCTCCGCACGCTTGTGAGCGCGGGCTCTTCCTTCTCCGCCCCGCGAAGCCGCGCGGACGCCACAGCCAGCGCCAGCGTCACGGCGGGGTCCCGATCGTAAAGTTCCGTGCCCGCCGCAATGCCGTCCAGCCGTTCCGCCGAAGCGTCCTTGCCCTCCCAGCGCAATATCTTGCGCTCCCCGACAATGGCCCGCGCCACAGGGTGCTCGAACTTCCGTTCGGGCAGCACGAACCGGAGGGGCGGCCCCTCCCCTTCCTGTCCGGCGCCGTCCACGGCGAACAGCTGCACAGTCGCCTCGCGGCCGGCCCAGATATGGGCGGTAAGGTCGAAATAGGCATTGCCGCGAGGCGCTACGGGTTCCCCCAGCACCGGCAAGGGCAGGACCAGCGGCTCGGCCGTTGGCTCATCCTTTGGAACCGCTTCGACCCGCATGGCGGTGACGCCGTAATCGTCGCTCCCGCCATACTCGATGCGCATTGCATGCCGCTGGGTCGCGAAAGGCGGCAATTCGAAGTGGGCGGTGGGCGGACTGTCGGGAATCACCGAGACCGGCCAGCCTGCCAGCTCCCGGTCTCCGGCGGATACGGCAATGCGTCCGCCCATCCGGATCGGCATGCTGCCTTCCGCAACCGCGCCGGAATGTTCCAGCGGTGCGCTGTCCGGTCCCGCGGTCAGCGTCACCTCCTCGTCCACTCCCGTCACACGCACATGGATCCTGCTTCCCTCGGGCAGGTCGAAGCCCGTTCCCCCGGGCCCGGCGAACAGTGCCGGCCGCCCGGTATAGGCCGGCGGCTCGATCCACAAATCGACGGAGACGGGCGCAACTGCGCGCGCCGCAGCGAAGGACGGCGTCAGCGCCCGCCCGAGCCGGTCCCCGGCCTCACTGCCGACAAGGCCGAATGCCGTCGCCAGACAGACCAGTGTGAGGATGCGCAGGGCCCAGGGGTCCTGCGCCGGCATGACGCCGGCCGGCCAACCCGCCCGCAAGCGGCGAATTCGCCCGGAAATCCGGGCCAGATGCTCCCCCCAGAGCGCCCGTGCCGCCGGTTCCGCCGCTGCTGGACGGTCTTCCAGGCTCGCCAACGGGCGGTGTCGGAGGCCGCTCGCCCGTTCAACCTGGCGGTCCGCGGCTTCCCGCGTCGGCGGGCGGAACCGCCTTACGGCCCGCCAGACCATCCATCCGAGCGCGGCCGCCAGCGCGCAGAGCACGGCCGAATGGGTCCAGCCGTCCAGTCGGGGCAGCGCATCGCTCAGCGCCAGGAGCAAGAAGGCCCCGAGGATTGCCTGGCCCGGCCAGAAGGCCGACCAGAGCGCCTGGCCGACCAGCACCAAGCGCGCCTGCAGGCGCGTCCGCGCGAGCCGGCGGCGGAGGCTCATCCGCTTCCGTCCGAGCCGCGGAGCCAGTCCGGCAGTCGCTCCAGTGCCAGGTTTTCCTCGAAGGTCGGGCGGACGCGCACTACATCGAACCGGGCGCCCCGCACCAGCACTTCCGGCACGAGCGGGCGCCCGTTATAGGTCGAGGCCATTACGGCGCCATAGGCTCCGGCCTCGCAGAAGGCCACGAGGTCGCCCGCCTCCAGCGGTGGCAGCAGGCGCTCATCGGCGAATTTGTCCGTCGTCTCGCAAACCGGTCCCACCACATCCGCCGGCCGGTATTCGGCTCCTTCCGGCGGAGCCGCGAGAGGCAGGATATCGTGCCAGGCCCCGTACATCATTGGGCGGACCAGATCGTTCATGCCGGCATCGACAATAACGAATCGGCGGGCCGGTGTCTCCTTGACGGCAACCACCCGCGCGAGCAGGACGCCGGCCGGCCCCACCAGCCGCCGGCCCGGCTCCACCACCAATTCGCAACCGAGGCCGCCGACCTCCTCTTCAACGACCCTTGCGTAGCCGGCAAGCGGCAAGGGCGTCTCGTCGCAATAGCGGATACCGAACCCGCCGCCGAGGTCGAGGCGCCGGATGCGGGCGCCGTCGGCCCCCAGAATGCGCGTGAGCTCGGCGACACGGCTGAAGGCGCGGCGGTAAGGCTCCAGTTCGCCCAGTTGCGAGCCGATATGCACCGCAATCCCTTCCATCGACAGGCCGGGAAGCCCGGCGGCCTCGCGGAAGAGGGCCGGCGCCTCGGTCCACGCCACGCCGAACTTGTCGGTCTTACGCCCGGTGCTGATCTGGTCGAGCGTGCCGGCATCCACATCGGGATTGATCCGGAGCGCGACGGACGCGGTCAGGCCGAAGCCCGACGCGATGCGCGACAGGCTGCGGACTTCCGATGCGCTCTCGCAGTTGATCTGGAGAATGCCGCTCCGGAGCGCGGCCTCCATTTCCGCGTCGGTCTTGCCGACTCCGGAGAAGACGATCTTTTCCGGCGGAATGCCGGCTGCAAGCGCGCGCCGGAGCTCACCCTCCGACACGACATCCGCGCCCGCTCCGAGCCCGGCCAGCAGCCGCAGCACCGCAAGGTTGCCGTTCGCCTTCATCGCATAGCAGATGCGCGCCGGGGCCAGCGCCGCCTCGAACTCGCGATAGGCGGCCTCGACGGCGTCGGCGGAATACACATAGACGGGTGTGCCTACCTCGGCCGCGACGTCCGCCAGCCGGACCGGCCCGGCCGCCAGGCTGCCGCCGATATAGTCGAACGGCCTCATTTGGTGGGATAGGTCCTCGGGAAAGTCGCTTCCGACTCCGGCGGGTGCTCGAGGTCGCTTTTGCGTCCGCAGCCCGATAACGCGGCTGAAAGCGCGGCGAACAACAGAATCCAGCACAGGGTCTTCACAGGAAACGCTCCCGCGCGGCCGCTGCGGCGCGGCGCACATTCTCCGGCGCGGTTCCGCCGTAGCTGGTCCGCGCTGCAATCGACCGCTCTATGGAAAGGACATCGTACACGCTTTCGTCGATGCCGGCCTCAACCGCCTGCATGGCGTCAAGCGGCAATCGGGAGAGTGCAAGCCCGCGCCGGTCGGCCTCGGCCACCAGCTCCCCCGTCACGCGGTGCGCTTCCCGGAAGGGCATGCCGAGCCTGCGCACCAGCCAGTCGGCGAGGTCGGTGGCGGTCGGATGACCGACCTCGGCCGCAGCCCGGAGCCGCCCGGGATCCGGTTCCATGTCGCGCACCATGCCGGCTGTAGCGGCGATGGCCAGCATCAGCGAGTCGGCCGCCTCGAAGGTCGGCTCCTTGTCCTCCTGCATGTCCTTGCCATAGGTGAGCGGAAGCCCCTTGAGCATGGTGGCGAGCGAGGTGAAGGCGCCGAGCAGCCGTCCCGGCTTGGCCCGCACCAACTCCGCCGCATCCGGGTTGCGCTTCTGCGGCATGATCGAGCTGCCCGTGGTGAAGGCGTCGGAGAGGCTGACGAAGCGGAATTGCGCGCTCGTCCAAAGCACAACCTCTTCCGCAAACCGGGAAAGGTGAAGCGCCGTGATCGCACCCGCCGCCAGGAACTCCAGCGCGAAGTCGCGGTCGGAAACGGCATCCATGGAATTGGCCGCCGGCCGGTCGAAGCCGAGCGCGGCGGCCGTCATCTCCCGGTCGATGGGAAACGGCGTGCCCGCCAGCGCGGCCGCGCCCAGCGGCGATTCGTTCAGGCGACACCGGGCATCGGCGAAGCGCTCCCGGTCGCGGCCCAGCATCTCGACATAGGCCAGCATGTGGTGGCCGAATGTGACCGGCTGGCCGTTCTGCAAATGCGTGAAGCCCGGCATGGGCAGGTCCGGCCAGGCCTCAGCCTTCCCGATGAAGGCGGCCTGGGCATCGACGAGCGCCGCATCGACGGCGTCGATCTCGTCCCGCACCCAGAGCCGGAAGTCCGTCGCCACCTGGTCGTTGCGCGAGCGCGCCGTGTGCAGGCGGCCGGCCACCGGGCCGACCAGCTCCGCCAGCCGGGCCTCGATGTTCATGTGGATGTCCTCGAGCTCCGGCTTGAAGACGAAGCGTCCTGCCGCTATCTCCTGCTCGACCCGGTCGAGGCCCTCGCGGATCGCCGCGGCGTCCGGCGCGCTCACGATGCCCGCGGCTTCGAGCATGTCCAGGTGGGCGCGCGAGCCGCGGATATCCTGTGCGTGCAGGCGCCGGTCGAAGCCGACGGAGGCGTTGATCGCGGCCATGATGTCCGACGGCCCGCCGGCGAAGCGCCCGCCCCACATGGCGTTGGCGGGCGGGTCGGAACTTTGGGGAGGCGCCATGCTGCGCTCGCTTCTCCTGGTCTTCTGTATCGCCGGCGGAACCGCCGCGGCGGCGGAGGGCTGGCTGCAAAACTACCGGAAGACGGACCCGCCGGCACCCGCGCCGGACGCCGCCTTCACCGGCCCCGACGGCGGCGAGATAACGCTCGCCCGGTTCGGCGGCAAGCTGGTCGTGCTTAATTTCTGGGCCACATGGTGCGCCCCCTGCCGGCGCGAAATGCCCTCGCTCGACCGATTGCAGGGCGAACTCGGCGGCGAAAAACTGGAGGTCGTGGCGCTCTCCATAGACCGGGGCGGGGCCGAGCGGGTGGACCCGTTCTTCAACGAGCACGGCATTGCGCGGCTGAAGCGCTATCTCGACCCCCGCAACGCCGTCGGCGGCGCGATGAATGTCCGCATCCTGCCCACGACCGTCTTGATCGACGCGCAAGGCCGGGAGGTCGGACGCCTCGAAGGCCCGGCGGAATGGGATGCGCCGGAGATCCTGGCGTTCCTCCGCGATCAGCTTTCCGGCTCGGGCTCCGGAGGCTTGCCGCCGCCGAAATAGACGGTCCGGTGCGGGAACGGGATTTCGATCCCGAGCTCGTCGAAACGCTTCTTCATCCGGCGGCGGAACTCGCGCGCGACCGCCCACTGGTGCATGGGCGGCGTTTTGAAGCGGCAGCGGACGACAACAGCCGAGTCGCCAAGCTCCTGGACGCCGAACACCTCGAAGGGCGGGATGACGCGGTCCCGCCAGTCCCCGTCGCTTTCCATCCCGGCCGCGATCTCGCGCAGCACGTCGCTCACGCGGTCGGTGTCCTCGCCGTACCCGACGCCCGCGTCGATCACCGCGTATGAGTAATCGCGCGTCAGGTTCTCGACCGTGCCGACCTCGCCGAACGGCACGACATGGACGGTGCCCGAGAGGTCCCTGAGACGGATGGTGCGGATCGACATGCCCTCGACGATACCGGCATGACCCGCGACGGACACATATTCGCCGACCGCAACCTGGTCCTCCATGACGATGAACAGGCCGGTGATGACGTCCTTCACCAGCGTCTGCGCCCCGAAGCCGATGGCGAGGCCGGCGATGCCGACGCCGGCCAGCAGCGGGGCGATGTCGATGCCGAGTTCGGAGGCGGCCGTCAGCCCGCCCACCGTCAGCAGCAGCACGGCGCTCGCACGGCGCAGCAGCGGCAGCAGGGTGCGCGCCCTGCCGCTGCGCTCGACCGGGTTGCCGTCCTCGTCGCGGGCGTCCAGATAGCGCTCGATGGCGAGGCAGAGCGCCTCCCACAGCACGAGGAAGACGCCGAGGACCAGCGCAATCCGCACCAGAGCGCCGATGATGCGCTCTCCCGCCGGCGCCGCCAGCAGGTCCAGCACCGGCGCGCGCCATGCCTCCAGCGCGGCGACCGCGGCGATGAGCCATACGCCCGTCCTGAGGCATTTGCGCAGGACCGGCACATAGCGGTCGGCGCGCGCCTTGACGCCGGGGAACCGGCTGTTGGCCCGGACTTCCCAGCGCGCCGCCATATCGACGAGCCGCAGAACGCCGAGGTCGGCCAGTCGTGCGGCGGCGGCGGCCGCGACCGTCCAGGCAGACGCCTCCCCGACATAGGCGAACCCGCCTTCCACCGCGGCGGCCCAGACCAGGAAGACGGCCGCCAGATAGGCGATGGCGACGACATGCCAGACATCGGCAAGCCGGGCCCCGATCCCGCTCCCGTCGCCGCGCAGGCGGTCCCTGACGGTCCTGCGGTTGCGCAGCACCATGGAGACGGCCACGGCCAGCACCGCCAGGCCGGCGAGATCGACCAGCAGCCGGTAAGGCGCCGGCGGCAGCGCGAAGATGCGCGCGGCCTCGCAGACGAGCCAACCGTAGGCGACGGCGAGAACCAGGCGCCGGAGCCAGGTGAGCAGGCCCGCGCCACCGTCGAGCGGCTCCGTCACCGCGCGCACCGCCAGCATCGCAAGCCGCGCCCCGCTGCTCGCATAGACGACGGCGAGGACCAGTTCCGCCGCGGTCTGCGGCAGCGCCGCCACGGAAACCGCAGCGAAGCTCGCGACCGCGAAGGCCGCGACAGGCACGATCCCGAGCAGCAGCGCGACCGCCGCCGCCAGCAGCCGCTCGCCGGCGCCGCCGGCCTCCGGCCGCTCCGAGGCCCGGCGCAGGCCCGCCATGAGGCGCCGCGCCGCGATTTCGACGACGAACCCGGCGAGCAGGACCAGCAGCGCCTGTCCGAGCACCGTCCAGAGGGGCGCGCCGCTCGCCGGATCGTCGAACCCCTGCTCCAGCCATTGGCGGAACACGCCGGGATCGAACGCGAAGGACAGCGACCCCGCGACATCGCCGCCGAAGGCCGCGATGCTCTCGGTGACGGACGCCAGCGGCCCGCGCGCCGGTTCCTCCGCTTCCGGTTCGCCCCCGCGCCGCGCCGCCGCCAGCGCCTCGATGCGCCGGACAAGCGCCGCCCGCTTCGCCTCGTCCTTCAGCTCGGCAGCCAGCGCCTCCAGTTCCGCCACGTCCGGCCCGGCCGGCGCTTCCTGCGCCGCCATGCCGGCCGGCCAGCCCCAGAGGACGGCGAGGACCGCCAGAATCCCGAACGCCCGAATCATGCCGCCATGTTACACGAGGCCGCGTCTGCCGCCCGCCTCAATCCCGCGATGCGGACTCATCCCGCACCGCAAGGAAACCCGCGGGCGTCACGATCGGAATGCCCATGAACGGCGACATCTCCAGCAGGTCCCGGTCGCCGGTAATCAGGCAGTCCGCGCCGCCCCGAAGCGCCGTCTCCAGGAACTTGTCGTCGTCCGGGTCCCGGCAGCCCATGGGAGTACCGGAAATCGCAACCCATTCGGCAACGTCCGCAAGCCGCTCAAGATGGAATTCGCGGCTTGCGTGTCCCACGTAACGGTCGAATTTCCGGCGCCGAAGCCTGCTCCGCAATTCTTCGAAAGTTGCGTCGCAAAACAGCGGCGCAATCCTTTCCGCCAGAACGGTATCGACTACCGCTTGCGGCGGTCCCTGGGGCTGAAGCACCGCACTTATCAGGACATTCGTGTCAACAACGACACGCCTAGCTTTCATCGGCCAGAAGCGCTTCGAGCTTCGCTTCCGTCAAACCGTTGGCCGCCGCCTCCTTTCGGAGATTGTCTATCGACACCGCGAGCCGGTCCCAGGCGGCTTCGCGAAGACGCTCATAGCGCTCCAGGGACATGGCCACGCAGACAGTCCCGTCTTCGCCTGCGATACGGACCGGCGCTTCGCGGGCGGCGTCGAGGATCGGACCGATCCCCGCTTCCTTGGCAACAATCTCCTTCATGGCTGCAAATATGCGCTCGCGCCCGGCGATATGCAATTGCCGCGCTCCGCGTTGCCGTCTTCCGCCCGCCCGGCGGCGCGGCTATGGTGGCGGCGTCGAGCGGGGGCGTTTTCGGGGAATGGGTGCATCATGTTCCGGCGGCTTCTGATCGCCAACCGCGGCGAGATCGCCTGCCGCATCGCCCGGACCGCCCGGCGCATGGGGCTGCATGTCGCCGCCGTCCATTCCGAGGCGGACGCCGGCGCGGCCCATGTCCGGGCGGCGGACGAGAGCGTGTGCATCGGCCCGGCGCGCGCGCAGGCCAGCTATCTCGACATCGACGCGCTGATCGACGCCGCGCGGCGCACCGGCGCGGAGGCGGTGCATCCGGGCTACGGCTTCCTCTCCGAAAATGCGGAGTTCGCCGAGCGCGTCGCCGCAGCCGGCCTCGCCTTCGTCGGCCCGCCGGCCGACGCGATCCGGGCGATGGGCTCCAAGAGCGCCGCGAAGAAAATCGCCGCCGACGCAAACGTGCCTCTCGTGCCGGGCTACCACGGCGCGGATGCAACGCTGGAGCGGCTGGCGGAGGCGGCGGCGGAGATCGGCTATCCGGTGCTGGTCAAGGCCTCGGCCGGCGGCGGCGGGCGCGGCATGCGCATCGTCGAACGCGCGGAGGACCTGGCCGGGGCGCTCGCGGCGGCGGAGCGCGAAGCCGCCGCGGCCTTCGGCGACGGCGCGCTGCTGCTGGAGCGCTATATCGCCCGGCCCCGCCATGTGGAGGTGCAGGTGCTGGCCGATGCGCATGGCGCGGTGCTGCACCTGCTCGACCGCGACTGCTCGATCCAGCGCCGGCACCAGAAGGTGATCGAGGAGGCGCCGGCGCCCGGCCTGCCCGATTCGCTGCGCGCGGAGATGGGCGAAGCCGCCGTCAGGCTCGCGCGCGCCATCGGCTATACCGGCGCGGGCACGGTGGAATTCCTGGTCGATGAGGGCGGCGCCTTCCACTTCATCGAGATGAACACCCGCCTCCAGGTCGAGCACCCGGTGACCGAGATGGTGACCGGGCTCGACCTGGTGGAATGGCAGCTTCGCATAGCCGCCGGAGAGCCGCTGGCCTTCTCGCAGGAAGACGTCGCCGCCTCCGGCCACGCCGTCGAGGCCAGGCTCTATGCCGAGGACCCGGCGCGGGGCTTCCTGCCGCAGACGGGGCGGCTCGCCCATCTCTCATTCCCGGAAGGCCGGCCGGGCCTGCGCATCGACAGCGGCGTCGAGACGGGCGACGAGATCACGCCGTTCTACGACCCGATGATCGCCAAGCTCACCGCCTGGGGCGAGGACCGCGAACGCGCCCGGCTCGCGCTGGCCGACGCGCTCGCCGACACCCGTATCACCGGCCCGGGCACCAACCTGTTCTTCCTGGAGGCCCTGGTCCGCCACCCCGCCTTCGCGGAAGCCGCGCTGGATACGCATTTCATCGAGACGCACGATATCGCGGCGGCCGCGCCGCCTGCGGGCGATGCGGAGGCCATGCGCGCCATGGCGGCCGTCGCCGTACTCGAGGACAGGGCCGCGCGCCGGCTTGCCCGGCAGGACGCCGCGCCGGACCGCTTCTCGCCCTGGGGCCGCGGCGACGCCTGGCGCCTCAACGGCGAGGGACTCGACCGGCTCGACTTCGACGACGGTGGCGAGAAGGTGACATACGAAACCGCCCATACTGCCGGCGGCTACCGGCTGGAATACGGCGAGCGCGCGATTCCGGTTGCCGGCGTTGCGCGCGGCGCGGACGGCGGGCTGACGGCCGAAATCGACGGCCGCCGGCAAAGCGGCGCCGTCATCGCGGACGGCAACCGGCTCGCGGTCTTCCTGGACGGCGCGCGGCGGCAGATTCTCCTCGAAGACCCCGGCGCCGCGGCCCAGGGCGCGGAGATCGGCGGCGGGCGGCTGACCTCGCCCATGCCGGGCACCGTCGTCCGCGTGCTGGTGGAGGCCGGGCAAACGGTTCGCAAAGACGCGCCGCTGCTCGTGCTGGAGGCGATGAAGATGGAGCACACCATCGCCGCGCCTGCCGACGGAACGGTCGAGTCCCTGCCCTTCGCCGTCGGCGACCGGGTGGAGGAAGGCGTCGAGCTTGTAGGCTTCCGGGCCGCCTCGTGACCGACCCGCGCGACCGCCTGATCGTCGGCCTCGACACGCCGGACTGCGACAGCGCCCGCCGGATCGTCGAGCGCATCGGCGACGCCGCCCGCTTCTACAAGATCGGCATGGGCCTCTTCTATATCGGCGGCATCGAGCTTGCGCGCGAGCTCGTGGCGGAAGGCTGCAAGGTCTTTCTCGACGCCAAGGCCTGGGACATCGGGCAGACGGTCGAGAACGCGGCGCGCGGCGCGGCGGCGCTGGGGGCCGACCTGCTGACGGTACACGGCGACCGGCAGGTCATGGGAGCCGCCCGCCGGGGCCGGGGCGCTTCCGGGACGCGCCTGCTCGCCATCACCGTGCTCACCGACATGGACGAGGCGGGCGTGCGCGAACTCGGCTGGCGCGGCACGCTGGAGGAGCTTGTGCTGACCCGCGCGCATCACGCAAGGGAGGCCGGCATGGACGGCGTGGTGGCGTCCGGCCGGGAAGCCGCCATGCTCCGCGAGGCGCTCGGGCCGGACATGCTGATCGTCACGCCCGGCATCCGCCTGCCCGGCTCCCCGGCGGACGACCAGAAGCGCATCGCCACCCCCCGCGCCGCCATCGCCGCCGGCGCCGACCACCTCGTCGTCGCCCGCGAAATCCTCCGCGTCCCCGACCCCCGCGCCGCGGCACTGCGCTTCCAGGAGGAGATTGCCGCAGCATAATGCTGAAGTCGGCAGAGGGGGTGTCCGCTCTTGCGATGTTCGTTAATTTAGAAAAAATTCTGAATTTTAACTTGAAATCAAAAATTCTATCATGATATAAGGCCAAAGGAAGGAAGCGGCATCCATGGGGCCGCTTCGTTTCGCCGTTCGCGCCGGCGCGAAAAATCTCTGAGAAACGCACGGGAGACGTGCGCCCTCTGCCTCGCGCGCGCAATCAGGCGTGCGAACCGCGCCGCCGCGATACGCGCGCCGGCAGGCGCGCAGGCGCCCGCGCAGGATACGCGCGAATCAGGGTCCCGACCGCCCGGAGCGAAAGAGCGGCAGGGCATGGATGGAAGGAAACAAAGCGGGGGCAAAACGAAGCTCGATGCGAAGGATGACGAGGATGAGGAAGTCATGCGGAGACGGAGGAAATGGGGTCTTTCGGAACGCCGCCGCCGGGGAAGCGGTTGCGGTTGCCGGCAGCGGGCCGCATCCTGCCGCCGCGAGGAGGCGCAGGCATCATGGACCCGGACGTGAACCTGATCGAACGGGAACGCTCCTGCCTTCTGGTCATCGACGTGCAGCAGCATTTCCTGGACAAGCTGCCGCTCGGCTGGCGCGGCCCGCTGGTCGGGCGGATTGCGTGGCTGATGCGGGCGGCGGGCGCGCTCGGCATTCCGGTCGTCGCCACCGCCGAGGACATGGAGCGTCTCGGCCCGCTCGTGCCGGCGCTCGCCCGCTGTCTTCCCGCCGATGCGCCGCCGGTGTTCGACAAGCGGGTCTTCGGGCTCTGGGGCCAGGCGGATATCCGCGCTGCGCTGGAAGCCCTGGGGCGGGACTGCTTCGTGCTGGCCGGGCTGGAGACGGATGTGTGCGTGGCGCAATCGGCTCTCGGGCTGCGCGCGGCGGGCTACCGGGTCGCCGTGGTCGCCGACGCCTGCGGCTCCCCGCCACCGAACCACGAACACGGACTCAGGCGTCTCGCCGGCACCGGGACCGTGCTCACCATCGTCAAAGGCGTGTTCTACGAGTGGACCCGGGATGTGGAGACCGCGTCCCGCATACGCGCGGAACTGGGCGCACCGGACCCGCCGGGGCTCACCCTGTAGGCGCGGTCCGGCGGCCGGCGGCGCTGCGGTGCGGAGCGCCTCATGACAAAACATGACATCTCATGACATTCCCTTGGAGTGGGCCCGCTCCACTCGCGCCCTCCCCCCTCCGCGCCCGGCAAGGACATATACGCGGACGCTCGCTTGCCCTATATCCGCCTGCCGATGACCAACCACCGAACGGAGCCGGAGACGAAACCGTGACCCTCACCGTCCACAACACGCTGGCGCGCGCCAAGGAGCCCTTCGAGCCGCTCGATCCCGACCATGTGCGCCTCTATGTGTGCGGGCCGACGGTCTATGACCTCGCGCATATCGGCAATGCGCGCCCGGTCGTCGTGTTCGACGTGCTCTACCGGCTGCTAAAGCGGCTCTATCCGCGCGTGACCTATGTGCGCAACATCACGGATGTGGACGACAAGATTAACGCCCGCGCTAAGGAAACGGGCGAGCCCATCGACCGCATCACGGCGCGGACGACCGAGGCTTTCCACGCCGACATGGCCGCGCTCGGCGCGCTGCCGCCCGATGTCGAGCCGCGTGCCACCGGGCATATCGGCGAAATGATCGAGATGATCGAAAGGCTGGTCACGGACGGCCATGCCTATGAGGCGGACGGGCATGTGCTGTTCCATGTGCCCTCCATGCCGGATTACGGGCGGCTCTCGCGCCATTCCCGCGAGGAACTGATCGCGGGCGCGCGCGTCGATGTGGCGCCCTACAAGCGCGACCCGGCGGATTTCGTGCTCTGGAAGCCGAGCGCGGACGACCTGCCCGGCTGGCAGAGCCCCTGGGGCCGGGGCCGGCCCGGCTGGCATATCGAGTGCTCGGCCATGTCGCGCGCCTATCTGGGCGACGCCTTCGACATTCACGGCGGCGGGGCGGACCTGATCTTCCCGCACCATGAGAACGAGCTGGCCCAGAGCGTCTGCGCCCACGGCCCGCCCTTCGTGCGCTACTGGATGCACAACGGCTACCTGGTCGTGAAGGGCGACAAGATGTCGAAGTCGATCGGCAATGTGCTGACCGTGCGTGAACTGCTGGCCGATGCGCCGGGCGAGGCGGTGCGGCTGGCCCTGTTGCAGGCGCACTACCGGGCGCCGCTCGAATTCGGCCGCGACACGCTGGCGGAGGCGAAGGCCGGCCTCGACAGGCTCTACCGGGCGCTCAGGGACGCCGGCGCGCATGAGCCGGGCGAACCGGCGCCGGCCGTGCTTGAGGCTCTGCTCGACGACCTCAACACGCCGGCCGCCATCGCCGCCATGCACGAGACCGCAACGGCGCTCAACCGGGCCGAGGAAGCGGACGAGAAGGCGGCGCTGGCCGGTTCCCTGCTCGGCGCGGGCGCGCTTCTGGGCCTGCTCCAGGCGGACCCGACGGCGTGGCTGCACGGGGAGGGCGACGACGTGGCCGAGATCGAGGCGCTGGTAGCGGAGCGCGTTGCGGCGCGGCGGACGCGGGACTTCGCGCGGGCCGATGCGATCCGGGACGGTCTGGCCGCGCGCGGCATCGCGCTCGAGGACGGGCCGGACGGCACTGCCTGGCGGCGGACGGGCTGAGGAGGAAAGCGCATGCGGTTCCGGCTTCACGACGCCGAGGGCGCGACGGAAATCGAGGTTCCGGTCTCCGTCATCGTCATCGCCGGCTGGTCGGGGCGCGACCGGGCGGCGGTCGAGGAGCATATCGAGGAGTTGAAGGAGATCGGCGTGGCGCCGCCCTCGCAGACGCCGCTCTACTACCGGGTCGGCGCGTCGCTCGCGACCCAGGCGGAGCGCATCCAGGTGCTGGGCGAGGGAAGCTCCGGCGAGGCGGAGGCGGTGCTGATCGGCTCGGCCGAGCACGGGATGCTGGTGGCCGTGGGTTCGGACCACACGGACCGCGAGTTCGAGGCGCAGTCGGTCGCCGTCTCCAAGCAGATGTGCCCGAAGCCGCTTGGCCGCGATGTCTGGCGTTATGACGATGTCGTGGAACGTTGGGATGCGCTCAGACTCGAGAGCGACATGGACGGCGAGCCGTACCAGCGGGGCTGCATGGCAGCCGTGCGCGAGCCGGTGGAGCTGATCGCGGACTATTTCTACGGCTACAAGGCAGTGCCGCCGGAATTCGCCATGTTCCTCGGCACCATCCCGGCGCTCGGCGGCGTGAGGCCGGGCAAGAGGTTCAGCGCCCGCCTTGCCGATGACGGGACAGGGCGCGCGCTCACCCTCGACTACGAGGCCGTGACCTTGCCGATCGTTTCGTAAGGTCCCGGACGGAAACGGGTCTTACGCTTCGAGGACGCTCGGCGGCGCGAATGCCGTGATGCCGGGCGGTTTGCCTTCGAAGCGCTCGACCTCGACGAGCGCCGTCTGGGCGGCACTGCACTGGGTGAGCGTCGAAGTCGGCTTATCGGTAGTGAGCACGTTGGGATTGCCGTGCTTTTCCAGGCTGCCCGGCGCCGCCGGATCGACGGGATCGAACCAGGCGCCGGTCGCGAGCTCGACCACGCCGGGGCGGATCGCATCGCTGACGACGGCGCCGGCCAGACAGGCGCCCCGGTCGTTGAAAACGCGCACGACGTCGCCGTCCGCAATGCCCCTCTCTGCGGCGTCGGCGGGGTTCATGCGCATCGCCTCGCGGCCGGCGACCTTTGCAGCCCGGCTGACCGAACCGCAATCGAGCTGGCTGTGGAGCCGCGCGCGCGGCTGGTTCGAGAGCAGATGCAGCGGGAAGCGCTTCGCCTTGTCGCTGCCGAGCCACTCCACCGGCTCGGCCCAGGTCGGATGGCCTGGCGCGTCGTCATAGCCGAACCCGGCAATGGTCTCCGAGTAGATCTCGATCCGCCCCGACGGGGTGTTGAGCGGCGCCCTTGCGGGGTCCGCGCGGAAATCGGCGAAAGGGACCGGCGGGCTCGCCGGCGCCGGAATTTCGAAATGGCCGGCTTCCCAAAAGGCGTCGAAGCCCGGCATCTCGATGCCGTCCCCGGCGACGCGCTGGCGGTACAGGTCGTAGAGATGGCGCAGCCATTCCATCTCGCTGCGGCCCTCGGTGAAGGCGTCCGCGAATCCGAGCCGCCCTGCGAGGCCGGTATATATGTCGTATTCGTTGCGCGCCCCGCCCACCGGGTCGATGGCCTGCTGGCTGGCGACAACGAAGCGGTCGAATTGGGATGCCGCGATGTCGTTGCGTTCGAGCGTGGTCGTGCAGGGCAGCACGATATCGGCCCGCTTGGCCGCCGGCGTCCACCAGGGCTCGTGGATGACGATCGTGTCCGGCCTGGCCCAGCCCTTCAGCAGGTTGTTCAGGTCCTGGTGCTTGTGGAACGGGTTACCGCCGCACCAGTAGATCAGCCGGATGTCGGGGTAGCGGCGGTCCTCTCCGTTGAAGCGGTAGGGCGCGCCCGGACCCAGCAGCATGTCCGCCAGCCGCGCGACCGGAATCGTGTTGGCGACGGCGTTGGTTCCCCTGGGAAGCCCGGGCGGCGCCACCTGCCGTGTCGGGTCGCCGATGCCGTGCATGGCGCCGTAGCCGAAGCCGAACCCGCCGCCGGGCAGGCCGATCTGGCCCAGCATCGCCGCCAGAGCGATGGTCATCCAGTAGGGCTGCTCGCCGCGGTCGGCGCGCTGGACCGACCAGCTGACGCCGATCAGCGTGCGCGAAGATGCCATCCGACGCGCGAGGCCGCGAATTGTCTCGGCCGGTATCCCGGAAATACCTGCGGCCCAGTCGGCGTCGCGGGCGGTTCCGTCCGCCCCGCCGAGAAGGTAGGCGGCCAACCGGTCGAACCCGGTGCAATAGCGGGCGAGGAAACCGGCGTCGTGCAGCCCTTCATTCAGCAATGTGTGCGCGAGCCCCAGCATCACCGCGAGGTCGGTATTGGGCCGGACGGGAAGCCACTCGGCCCCGATGTCGTCCGCCGTGTCGTCGCGGATCGGACCGATGCACACGAACCGTGTCCCGGACTCCGCTGCGCGCCGGTGCCAGTCGGGAGCGTCGTGGGCGCCGACTCCTCCCTGGTTGACCATGGCGTTCTTCGGCGGCATGCCGCCGAACGCCACCATCAGCCCGGTGTGCTCGACGATTGCGGGCCATGTGTTGACCGGGCCGAACACCGGCTGCATCGAGCCTACGATACGCGGAACGATGACGCTCGCCGCACCGACGCTGAAGCTCGTTACCTGGTCCACGAAGCCGCCATGGAGGTTGAGGAAACGCGCAAGCTGGCTGCGGGCATTGTGGAAGACGCCGGCGCTGCCCCAGCCGGAGCTGCCGTAAATGGCTTCGTTGCCGCACGTCCTCCGGACCCGTTGGAGCTCGGACGCCACAAGGTCGAGCGCGCGGTCCCAGCTCACCTGCACGAAAGGCTCGGCGCCGCGTGCGGCGGTATTGGCGCCCGGCCCGTCTTCCAGCCAGGACTTGCGCACGGCAGGCGCTGCGATCCGGCACTCGGCATGGACCGCATCCGGAAGCGCCCGGATGAAAGGCGCCGGGCTTGGATCCTTGTCGAACGGCCTTACGCCGACCAGCCGCCCGTCTTCCGTCTCGGCCGTGAAGGCGCCCCAATGGCTTGCCCCGAATGCGGTCTGCGTTCCGTCAGGCATGTTCCGTCCCCCTGCGAAGCGCCGCTACCTTAGCGCAAGCGGCGGGCTGGCGGGCCGTTCGCTCAGACGGCGACGCCGTCGGCGTGGAAGCGGGCTATCTCCTCCGCATCGTAGCCGAAGGCAGCCAGAACCTCGTCGGTATGCTGGCCGAGCAGCGGCGCGGCGACGGGTGCGGCGGTCGGCGTGGCGGAGAGATGCACCGGCGAGGCCACCGCCTCGAACCGGCCGGCCTTCGGGTGGTCCACCGGCTGCACCATGCCGCGTGCACGCACTTCCGGGGCAGCGAGCGCCTCCGAGATGCTCCGGACCGCTCCCGCGGGAACGCCGGCGGCGCGGAACTTCGCCATCCAGCCGGCGCGCGTGTCTGCGGCGAAAATCTCCGCTAGCAGCGCGCGGTTCGCTTCGCGGTTGGCGAGGCGGGCGGCGTTGTCGCGGAAATGCGGGTGGTCCAGCAGGTCGGGGCGCGCGATGACGTCGCGGCAGAAGCGCTCCCATTGCCGGTCGTTGCCGATGACGAGGTAGAGCGGCCCGTCGGCGGTCTCGACCACGCCGAACGGCTCCAGGAAGGGATGGTCGTTGCCGTAGCGCCCGGTATCCCGGCCGGTGATAAGCGTCACCTGCGCCTGGTTGGCGAGCGAGGCCACCGCGCCGTCGAGCAGCGCAATGTCGACGGCCTGGCCCTCGCCGGTGCGTTCGCGGTGGTAGAGCGCGGCCAGCACGCCCTGCAAGGCGTTGTAGCCGCTGAATATGTCGGCATAGGAGATGCCGGTGCGCAGCGGACCGCCGTCGGCCTCGCCGGTAATCGCCATCATGCCGCCCTCGGCCTGCGCCACCGGGTCGTAGCCTGCAACCTCCCGCAAGGGGCTGTCATGGCCGTAGCCGGAGATCGAACAATAGACCAGGCCCGGATTGATCTCGCGGAGGCTATCGAAATCGAGCCCGAGCCTCGCCATCACGCCCGGCCGGAAGTTCTCCACCAGGATATCGGTGCGGGCTGCGATCCGCCTTGCGATTTCCTGGCCCTCCGGCGCGGCAATGTTGAGGGCGAGGCTCTTCTTGTTGCGGTTGGCGAAGACGAAATAGGCGCTTTCTCCCGCCAACTCCTCGCGGACGTCGAAACGCCGCGTGTCGTCGCCGCCGTTCGGGTTCTCGATCTTGACGACCTCGGCGCCGAGATCGGCCAGCGCCAGCGTGCACCACGGGCCGGCGAGCACGCGCGTGAAGTCGAGCACCGTGACGCCGGCGAGCGGACCGGTCATGGATTGCCACCCATTGTCTGCGGAAGGGCCGAAGCCTCAGATAACCTTGCGTTCCCGCAAGCAAGCGAGCGCGTCTTCGTCATAGCCGAGCCGGCCGAGTATTTCGGCGTTGTGCTCGCCGAGCTTCGGCGCGACGCCGATCCGCGCCGGCGTTTCCGAGAAGCGCCACGGCGTGCCGTGGACCTTCAGCGTCTCGCCGATTTCCGGATAGTGCTTCTCGGCGACATAGCCGTTCGCCAGCACGTCGGCGTCGCTCGAGGCTTCCAGCAGCGTGTTGATCGGCGCGGAGACGATGTCCGCAGCCCTCAGCAGCTCCACCCAGCGGTCGCGGCTGCCGGTCGCGAACAGTTCGGCGAGCGTGGAGAGGATCAGGTCCTTCTTCTCCTCTGACACGATGGCCAGCCCCAGGTCTTCGGCGCCGCGTTGCTCCAGCACCGCGTAGAAGCCGAGCGCTTCCATGGCGCGCTTCCAGTCCCGGTGGCCGAGTTGGAAGACGAGCGGGCGCCCGTCGATATCGTTGAAGCTGGCGGCAATGCCGGGGCGCTCGCGGGTGCCGTTGATCCGCGTGCCGGTGATCGGGTTGCGGTTCCGCCACATGGTTGTTGTCAGGGTCCAGCCCATCAGGCGCACGACGCCGGCCACCAGCGAGGTCTCGACCTTCTGGCCAACGCCGGTCGTCCTCGCGCAGTGCAGCGCCGCCAGCAACCCCCCGAACGCCAGCAGCGCACAGGATTCGTCCGCGACCGACACGATGCCGGTCCGCATGGACTCGCCGGGCCCGGCATAGGCCTCCGTCACGCCGCCGAGCGCCTGCCCGACCGCATCCGTGCCCGGCAGGTGCGCGTGAGGCCCCGCCTGCCCGTAGCCGGATATGGAGACATAGACGAGCGCGGGATTGATCGCCTTCAGCGTCTCGTAGTCGAAGCCGTTCTTCTCGGCGACGCCCGGGCGGAAGTTCTGCCCGAAGACATCGGCCTCCGCGACCAGCTTGTGGAAGATCGCGCGGCCCTCGTCGGACTTGAGGTTGAGTGTCAGGCTCTTCACGCCCCGGTTGTTGGTCTCGAAGAAGGAACTGACGCCGCCCTTGATCTCGCCGGCCACGCGCGAACCGTCGCCGGTGCCGGGCACTTCGATCTTGATGACCTCGGCGCCCAGATCGGCCATCAGCATGTAGGGCACCGTGCCGGCCTGTGCGGTCGAGCAGGCGACGGCCTTCACGCCCGCAAGCGGGCCCGGGCGACCGGTCATGGAAGCAGCTCCTTGCGTTGGACTCGTTCTGCGTTGGCAGGAGATCTCAGTCACCGCCCGCCATGACGGATTCCAGCGTCGGCATCCGGTAGCGGTCGGCCGGGTCGTTCCAGCCCTTGAACTCGGGCTTGCGCTTTTCCGCGAAGGCGCGGCGGGATTCCATCCGGTCTTCAAGGCAACCGTGCTCGTGCAGCGCGGCGGCCAGACGCTCGTGCGCCGGCGACACCGTCGGGCGCATCTGGCGCATCATGTAGAGCGTGTTGACGCGCGAGGCCGGCGGCAGGCTCAGCAGATGATCGGCCATCTCCATCGCCGTCGGCATCAGTTCGTCCGGTTCGACCAGCCGGTTGACGAATCCGAGTTCGTGGAAGCGCTCGGCCGTGAAGCGGAAGCCGAACGCCATCTCCATCGCGACCGGATAGGGAAGGTTGGCGATGAAGCCGTGATTGTAGCCGCCAAGCAGCCAGCGTTTCGCTTCCGATATCTCGAAGAGCGCGCCCTTGACAGCGACGCGGAGATCGGTGCGCTCGACCAGCATGAAGCCGCCGCCCATCGCGAAGCCGTTGACGGCGGCGATGACGGGCTTCTGCAGCGTCCCGTCAGCGAAGGGGTCGTCGAGGTCGTCGTCGGGCGACCCCACGCCGCCGCGCTCGACGGATTCCTTCATGTCCTCCCCGGCGCAGAACCCCCGGCCGGTGCCGGTCAGGATCGCGACTTCAAGACCGTCATTGTCGCGGAACTCCGAGAACGCCTCCGCCATGCCCTGGCGGATCACCGTGCTGAGCGCGTTGAGGCGCTCCGGCCGGTTGAGCCGGACGACCATGGTCTGGCCGTGGATTTCCGTTTCGACGAACGCCATGACTTAGCCTCGCAATGCTGTGGAGCGGCGGGAATGGAACCGCCCCTGTTTACTCCTCGAGATGACAGGCCGCCAGATGGCCCGACTCCGATTCCGTCAGCACCGGCGCCACCTGCGAGCATATGTCCATCGCAAACGGACAGCGCGTGTGGAACCGGCAGCCGCCCGGCGGGTCGAGCGGGGACGGCACCTCGCCGGTGAGCACGATTTCCTCTTCGCGCCCGTCCGGATGGTCCGGCAGCACGGCGGAGAACAGCGCCCGCGTATAGGGGTGGCGCACATTCTCGAACAGCAGCTCCGTCGGCGCATATTCGACGATCTCGCCGAGATACATGACGGCGGTCCATTCGGACATGTGGCGCACCGTGGCAAGGTCGTGGGCGACCAGCAGGTAGGCCACATTGTCCTGTTCCTGGACATCCTTCAGCAGGTTCATCATCTGGGCACGGATCGACACGTCGAGCGCCGAGACCGGCTCGTCCAGAACGATCAATTTCGGGCCGATGGCGAGCGCGCTTGCAAGCGCGATGCGCTGGCGCTGGCCGCCGCTGAACTCGTGCGGATACTGGCGCGCGTGCTCCGGGCGCAGCCCCACCTCGACCAGCAGCGCCGCCACGCGCTCATCGATCTCGGCGCGCGTGCCCCACTTCGCGATCTTGAGGGATTCCCCGACGATCTCGCCGACATGCATCCGCGGGTTGAGCGACGACCACGGGTCCTGGAACACGGCCTGCACCTTGGCGTGGTAGTCCTGCCGGTCCCGGCCGGTCAGGTCCTGCGCGGACACGCCTTCGAGCAGCACTTCACCAGCGGTCGGAGGCTCCAGGCCGAGCACCAGCCTGGAGGTCGTCGTCTTGCCGCAGCCGGACTCGCCGACAAGGCCGAGCGTCTCGCCCTCGGCGATGGAAAAGTCGATGCCGTCGACGGCGCGGACCCGCCCGACTTCGCGCGAGAACAAGATTCCCTTGGCTACCGGATAGTGCTTGGCGAGGCCGTTCACCTCGAGGATCGGGTCTTTGCTCATGCGGCGAGCCAGCAGCTAGCGGTATGGCTTTCGCCGACGTTCACGGCCTCGGGATACCGTTCGCGGCAGCGCGCCTCGGCATGGGGGCAACGGTCCGCGAACCGGCAGCCGACAGGCAGGTCGGAGAGGGCGGGCGGCTGTCCGTCGATGGCGCGCAGCCGCCCGGCTTTGCGCCGCAGCTTCGGCACGGAGGCGATCAGCGCCTGGGTATAGGGATGGACCGGGTTGTCGAATATCTCGCGCACCGGGCCCGTTTCCACGATCCGCCCCGCATACATGACCGCCACACGATCGCACATATGGGCGACGACGCCGAAATCGTGGGTGATGAACAGGATGCCCATGTCCAGCGAGGTCTGAAGCTCCTTCAGCAGGTCCAGATATTGAAGCTGGATGGTGACGTCGAGCGCCGTCGTCGGCTCGTCGGCGATCATCACCTCGGGCGCGCAGCTGATCGCGATGGCGCCGACGACCCGCTGCTTCATGCCGCCGCTCAGTTCGTGCGGATACTGGCCGATGCGTTGTTCGGGCGCCGCCAGCCGCACCTGGCGCAGCACATCCACGGCCCGCTCCCTGAGCGACCGGCCCCCTTCGTCCGGCCGCCGGGCGAGCGCCTCGTGCAGCTGGTTGCCGATGCTGAACACCGGATTGAGCGAGGTCTGCGGGTCCTGGAGGATCATGGCGATGCGCTGTCCGCGCACCTCGCGCATCTCGCCGGCGGACTTGGCGAGCAGGTCCTCGCCGTCCAGAAGCACCTGCCCTTCGATGATTCGCGCGGCCTCCTGCGGCAACAGGCGCAGGATCGAGAGCGCGGTCAGGCTCTTGCCGCAGCCGGACTCGCCGACGAGGCCCAGCACCTCGCCCCGTTTCAGCGAGAAGGTGACGCCGTCCACTGCCTTGACCACGCCGCGCCTCAGGAAGAAGTGCGTGTGCAGGTTCCGGACTTCGAGAACCGGGGCGCTGTCCATACTGTCCTCGGACTCCCGCTAGAGTTGACGCAGCTTCGGGTCGAGCCGGTCGCGCAGCCAGTCGCCGAAGAGGTTGAAGGAGAGCACGACGAGTGTGATGGCGATGCCGGGAATGAGCGACAGCCACCAGGCGCTGGTGATCTTGCCCCGGCCCTCGGCCACCATCAGGCCCCAGGAGGGCGTCGGCGGCGGCACGCCCGCGCCGAGGAAGCTGAGCGACGCCTCCGCCACGATGATGACCCCGACATTGAGGGTCAGCAGCACCATGAAGGTGTTGAGCACATTGGGCAGGATGTGGACGAACATGATCCGCGCGGGCGAACTGCCGTGGACCCGCGCCAGCGCCACGAAGTCGCGTTGCTTGATCGCCAGCACCTCGCCGCGGATGACGCGCGCGAAGCCGGCCCACAGAAAGAGGCTGAGCGCAATCACCAGCGTGTCCATGCCCTGGCCCATAGTCACGGCCAGCAGCAGCGCGAACAGGATCGTCGGAAAGGCGAACGCCGCGTCCACGACGCGCATCAGGAAGGCGTCCAGCTTGCCGCCGACATAGCCGGAGACGATGCCGAGCACGAGGCCGACGCCGCCGCCCACGCTCAACGCCAGCGCCGTCACGATCAGGCTGACCCGCGCGCCGTAAAAGAGCCGGGTCAGCAGGTCGCGGCCGAAAATGTCGGTGCCGAGCAGGTATTCGGTCGTGCCGCCCTCCTCCCAGAAGGGCGGCAGCAGCTTGTTCGGCAGCGACTGGTCTATGGGCGAATGCGGTGTGAGCCAGGGCGCGAACACGGCCACGAAGACCATCGTGCCGATGATCGCGAAGGACGCGAGGGGGAGCCGCCGCATCGCGTGGCCCTACTCGAACCGGATTCGGGGATCGACATAGGCGTAGAGAATGTCGACCAGGAGGTTGATGAACAGGATGAAGATCGCATCCATGATGATGACCGCCTGGAGCAGCGGATAGTCCCGGAAGATCACCGCCTCGTAGGTCAGGCGTCCGATACCGGGCCAGGCGAACACGGTTTCGGTGACGATCGCGCCGGTCACCAGTCCGCCCATGAACACGCCCCAGAGGCTCAGCACGGGGATAAGCGCATTGCGCAGACAGTGCTTCCATACGATCGCGGTTTCGCTCACGCCCTTGATCCGGGCGAGCTTGACGAACTCGCTGTCCAGCGTTTCCAGCATGCTGGAGCGGATCAGCCGCATGAACCCGGCGACCAGGAAAGTCCCGAGCGTGATCGTCGGCATGATGTAGTTGAGCGGCCCGCCCATCCGGCTGGACGGCAGCCATCCCCAGGTCACGCTGAACAGGTAGATCAGCACGATGCCGAGCCAGAAATTGGGCGTGGATATGCCCAGCACCGCAATGGTGGCGGATATTCGGTCGATTATGCCGCCCCGGCGCAGAGCCGAAAGGATGCCCAGCGGTATCGCCATCGCGATAGCCAGGATCATTGCCGGCGGGATCATCGCCAGCGTGTTCGGCAGGCGCGAGAAGAAGATGTCGGTCGCCGGTTGCCGGTAGCGGATCGAGGTCCCGAGGTCGCCCTGGACAGCATCGACGATGAAGACGCCGAACTGGTCCATGATCGTCCCCTCGAGCTTGAGGCGCTTGATCATGTCCTGCCGGTCTTCTTCGGTCGCGTCCTCCGGCAGCATCATGTCGACCGGGTTGCCGGTCATGCGCCCGATGAAGAAGACGATGGACGTCACCACCACGAGCAGGATCACGCCCTGGACGAGGCGCTGCAGGATGTAACGCTGCATGGGGCTACCCCGCTCGGCGTATCCGGCCCGGCACGAAAATGCCGGTTCCCGGCCGGAGCCGGGAACCGGTCATCGTTCGAACCTCTGCGTTACCAGGGCTGCTGCTCGGGCCTCGGCATACGCTCGAACACGTCGCCGAACTCGTGGCGGCCGGGGATCGGCGCGAACTTGCCGACCTCGTCCGGGTTGACGGCCCAGTAGCCCATGCCCTCGATGATCGGCACCGCAATCCAGGAGTCCGCCACCATGGTGAGCATCTCGTCGGTCTTCCGGGCGCGCTCGTCCGCATCCCGCGCGGTCACGACCTCCTGGTGCAGCTTGTCGTAAGCCTGGCAGAAGTCGTTGCAGTTGCCCTCCTCGCCGAAGAGGTGGTGGCCGCCCTTGCTCGTGAACCCGCCCGAATACCGGGCGACTGCGACCGGGCGCCCGGCGGTGCGGAACATCGAGGCCGCGCCGGTCAGCGTCTTCTGCTCGCCGCGGTAGAGCAGCCGGAAGGCGCCCCATTCATAGTGCTTGATGTCCACATTCACGCCGATCTTCTGCCAGAAGTCGGCCACGGCGATGCCGATCTGCGTCATGTAGGGCGTGCCGGGCAGGGCGGTGTTGGCGAACTTCATGTCGAACCCGTCGGGATAGCCCGCCTCGGCAAGCAGCTCCTTCGCGCGTTCGGGGTCGTAGCGCAGCGCCTCGCGTCCCCAACTCTGCCACTTCTCGATATCCGTATCGACCGCGTAGGGGAAAGTCGCAAACGGCATCGGCCAGCGCGCCTGCCCGTACATTACATGGTCGATGATCTGCTGGCGGTCGATGGCGAGCGAGAGCGCCTCGCGCACACGCACGTCGGCCAGCGGAGAGTCCTTCTGGGAGTCCTTGTACATTCCCCAGAACTGGTAGATCGCCTGCATGGTCGCCGGGACGCTGATGAGCTTGAGGTTCGCTGCCTCGACCTCGCGGATCGATTCCGGGCTGATGGAGGCGATCGCCGCCTCGCCCGTGCGCACCATGGCGACGCGGGTGCTCTCTTCCGGCACCAGCAGGATGCGCAGACGCTTGAAGTTCGGCGTGCCGCGCCAGTGCGGCCCCTCGACCGCCTCGAACTCGACATAGTCGCCCGGCACGCTCTCGACGAACTTCCAGGGACCGCTGCCGACGGGATCGCTGCGGAATTTCTCGACGCCCATGGACTCGATGTAGTTCTTGGGCATCAGCTGCCCTTCCTGGAACACGGCCCGGCTGAGACCCGCCGGGAAGTGGACCTGGACGCCGTTGGTGAAGACGCGCACGGTGTGATCATCGACGACCTCGATGCTTTTCACATTGCGGCGCAGGGCCGAGGCGCGGGACGCGATCGACTCTTCCGACATCGTGCGCTCGAGGCTGAACTTCACGTCATGCGCGGTCAGCGGGTCGCCATTGTGCCATTTCAGGCCCTTCTGGAGATGGAAGGTCCAGCTCAGCCCGTCTTCGGCCAGCTCCCACTTCTCGGTCACGCCGGGGCCGAGGCCGCCTTGCTCGTAGTTGAACCCGATCAGCGCATCGTAGATTGGCGCCTGGTAGTGGGCGTGGGGCGCGCGGCCTTCCAGGATCGGATCCATGGTCTGGCCGCCCAGCGTTTCGAGCGCGACGACCAGGGTGCCCTCCTGATGGTCCGCTGCGTGCGCGACGGAAAACGCGGCAAGCACCGAGGCAGCCACGCCTCCAAGTAAACGGCTTCGACGAAGCATCGGACTCCTCCCTCTCTTCATTGTCGGGCGTTCCCTGAACGCCAAGACCATTACAGGAGGCGCCGAGACGGACTGTCAAGCGAGCACCACCTGTCGCAATTCCACGGGTTCCGGACGCGCAATAGGTTGAAGGCCGGGAGCCGCCGGGGTTATGTGGAGCCCGTTCGCTCCGGGGGGCGTCTCCTGATGGCGCGTTACTCGATCTTTTCTCTGGCGCGCAATGCGCTGACCGGACACCGGGACTGGCCGGAGCTCTGGCGCTCGCCGGAGCCGCGGCCGGCCTATGAGGTCGTGATTGTGGGCGGCGGCGGCCACGGGCTGGCGACGGCATACTATCTGGCGAAGGAGCACGGCGTTACCGATGTCGCGGTGGTGGAGAAGGGCTGGCTTGCGGGCGGCAACATCGCGCGCAACACGACCATCATCCGCTCCAACTATCTCTGGGACGAGAGCGCGGCGATCTACGAGCACGGGCTGAAGCTCTGGGAGGGGCTCTCCCGCGAACTCAACTTCAATGTGATGCTGCGCCAGCGCGGCGTGCTGAACCTGGCGCATACCGAGCACGACGTCCGGGAATCCATCCGCCGGGTGAACGCCAACCGGCTGAACGGCGTGGACGCCGAGTGGCTGGACGCGGAGGGCGTCAAGGCCTTCTGCCCGCCGATCTCCATCTCGCCCGACGTGCGCTACCCGGTGCTCGGGGCGACCCTGCAGCGGCGCGGCGGCGTCGCCCGGCACGATGCCGTGGCGTGGGGCTATGCGCGCGGGGCCGACGCGCGCGGCGTCGATATCGTCCAGCATTGCGAGGTTACCGGCATCAGGCAGGTGCGCGGGCGCGTTACCGGCGTCGAGACGAGCCGGGGCTTCATCGGCGCCAGGAAGGTCGCGCTGGTGGCCGCCGGCCATTCCTCGGTGCTGGCGGAAATGGCCGGCCTGCGCCTGCCGGTCGAGAGCCACCCGTTGCAGGCGATGGTCTCCGAGCCGCTGAAGCCGGTGCTCGATTGCGTCGTCATGTCGAACGCCGTGCATGTCTATATCAGCCAGTCCGACAAGGGCGAGCTTGTGCTCGGCGCCGGCATCGACTCCTTCAACAGCTACGGACAGCGCGGCGGGCTGCACGTGCTGGAGGACCAGCTCGCGGCCCTCATGCAGCTCTTCCCCGCCTTCAGCCGCGCGCGGCTGCTGAGAAGCTGGGGCGGCATCGTCGATGTCTGCCCGGACGCCTCGCCCATCGTCTCGAAAACGCCGGTCGAGGGCCTCTACATCAATTGCGGCTGGGGCACGGGCGGCTTCAAGGCGACGCCGAGCTCCGGGTGGACCTTCGCGCACACCATTGCCCGCGACGAACCGCATAAGCTGAACGCGCCCTTCGCTCTCGACCGCTTCACCTCCGGTGCGCTGATCGACGAGCACGGCGCCGCCGCCGTCGCGCATTAGGGGAGGGGCCGGCCATGATGCGCATCGAATGCCCCTGGTGCGGCCCGCGCGACGAGACCGAGTTCCACTACGGAGGCGAGGCGCATATCGCACGGCCCGAGAACCCGGACGCGCTCTCCGACGAGGCCTGGGCCGACTACCTGTTCATGCGCGCCAATCCCAAGGGTGTCCACGCCGAGCGCTGGATGCACGCCCAGGGCTGCCGGCGGTGGTTCAACGTGCTCCGTCACACGGCGAGCCATGAGGTGGTCGCCGTCTATCCCATGGGCGCGCCCCGGCCCGACCTCCCGGAGACGGCGGCGTGACAGGGCCGCGCCGCCTGCCGTCCGGCGGCCGGATCGACCGGTCGCGTAGCCTCGCATTCCGTTTCGACGGCAGGCGCTACACCGGCCATCCCGGCGACACGCTGGCGTCTGCCCTGCTGGCCAATGGCGTGCGGCTGTTCGGCCGCAGCTTCAAATACCACCGGCCGCGCGGGGTGATGACCGCCGGCGCGGAGGAGCCGAATGCGCTCGTCCTGCTGGAGCCGGGTCCGTTCGCGGAGCCCAACCTGCGCGCCACCGAAATCGAGCTTTATGACGGGCTCGCCGCCGAGAGCGTCAACCGCTGGCCGTCGCTGCGGTTCGACCTGGGCGCGGCCACGGGGCTCATGTCCGGGCTGTTCGTGGCCGGCTTCTACTACAAGACCTTCATGTGGCCGCCTTCCTGGTGGAACCGCATCTACGCGCCCGTAATCCGCCGCATGGCGGGCCTGGCGCGCGCACCGCGCGAGCCGGACCCCGAGGTTTACGAGCATCGGCACGCCCATTGCGACATCCTCGTGGTCGGTGGCGGCCCGGCGGGCATCGCGGCTGCCCATGCGGCCGCGGCGGCCGGCGCGCGCGTCATGCTGGCGGACGAGCGCCCGGATTTCGGCGGCGCGCTGCTGGACGGTCCCGAGCGCGTCGGGGGCGAGGACGGCGCGGCATGGGCCGGGCGGATGCTGGCCGGCACATCGGCGCTGCTGCTGTCCCGCACCACGGCCTTCGGCTATTACGACCATAATTTCGTGGCGCTGGCCGAGCGGCTGACCGAAGGCCTTGCGCCGTCGGAACGGGCCGGCCGGCCGCGCCAGCGCATATGGCATGTCCGCGCCCGCCAGGTGGTGCTGGCGACCGGCGCGCATGAGCGCCCGCTGGTCTTTCCCGGCAATGACCGTCCGGGCGTCATGCTGGCGCGCTCCGTCACCGCCTATATCCACCGCTACGGCGTATTGCCGGGCCGCTGCGCCGTCTTCCTCGCCAATGACGACTCCGTCTATGCCGCCGCGCGCGAGTTCGCCCGGCATGGCGGCGAGGTCGCGGCGCTTGTCGATCTGCGCGCGGACAGCACGGCGGACGCCGACGGCCTGCCCGTGCTGCGCGGCGCGGTTCCCTTGCGGACCCTCGGGCGCCGCGCCGTAACCGGCATCGAGATTGAGGCGGAGGGGCGCACGCGGCGTATCGTCTGCGACCTGGTTGCCATGGGCGGCGGCTGGAACCCGGCGGTGCATCTTTTCAGCCAGTCGCGCGGCACTCTGCGCTGGGACGACCCGTTGCAGACATTCGTTCCCGGCCGGTCGGCGCAACCGGAACGCTCCGTCGGCGCAGCGGCCGGCCGGTTCGATCTCGAAGGCTGCATCGCCGGGGGAGCGGACGCGGGCGCCGCCTTTGCCCGCGAGCTTGGTTTCGATGCGCCCGAGCCGCCGGCTTTGCCCGGACGCCCGCAGCGTCCGGCGCTCTCGCAGACCGTCCCGCCCGCCGGACGAGGCAAGGCATTCGTCGATTTCCAGAACGACGTGACCGCCTCCGATGTTGCGCTCGCCAGGCGCGAGGGCATGCATTCGGTCGAGCACCTCAAGCGCTGGACGACGCTCGGCATGGCGACCGACCAGGGCAAGACCTCCAACATCAACGGGCTCACGCTGATGGCGGCCGGGCTGGGCGTGCCGCCGGCGGAAGTCGGCCACACCACCTTCCGCCCGCCCTACACGCCGGTGCCCTTCGGCGCGCTGGCGGGGCGCAATATCGCCGCGCTCGCCGACCCGGTGCGCCGCACGCCGATGCAGGACTGGCAGGAAGCCAGCGGGGCGGTCTTCGAGCCGGTCGGCCAATGGCTGCGGGCGCGCTACTACCCAAGCGGCGGCGAGACCATGCGCGAGGCGGTCACGCGCGAATGCCGCGCCGTGCGCGAGGCCGCCGGCATCCTCGACGCCTCCACGCTCGGCAAGATCGACATTCGCGGCCCCGACGCGGCCGAGTTCCTGAACCGCATCTACACCAATGGCTGGAAGACGCTGGCCGTCGGACGCTGCCGCTACGGGCTGATGCTCGGCGAGGACGGCATGGTGTTCGACGACGGGGTCACGACCCGAACCGGCGAGCACCGCTACCTGATGACCACCACCAGCGGCAACGCCGCCGCCGTTCTGGAATGGCTGGAGGAATGGCTCCAGACCGAGTGGCCGGAACTGCAGGTCTATTGCACCTCGGTGACCGAGCAGTGGGGCACCATCACCGTGTCCGGGCCCCGGGCGCGGGCGTTGCTGGAGCCGCTTGTCGAGGATATCGACCTGGACCCTGCGGCCTTCCCGTTCCTGTCGATGCGCGAAGGCCGGATCGGCGGCGTGGCGGGCCGCATCTTCCGCATCGCCTTCACCGGGGAGCTCTCCTATGAAGTGAACCTGCCCTGGCGCCGGTGCCTGCCGGTCTGGGAGCGCCTGATCGGGGCCAGCGCCGTGCCCTACGGCACCGAGGCGATGCATGTCCTGCGCGCCGAGAAGGGCTTCATCGTCGTCGGCCACGAGACCGACGGCACGGTGACGCCGCTCGATCTCGGCATGGAGCGCATGGTCTCCTCCCGCAAGGACTTCATCGGCCGCCGTTCCCTCGCCCGCCCGGACAGCCGGAGGCCGGACCGCAAGCAGCTGGTCGGGCTGCTGCCGGAGGACCCCTCCGAGGTGCTCCAGGAGGGGGCGCAGATCGTCGAGGCGCCGCGCGGGACCCCGCCCGTGCCGATGCTGGGCCATGTGACCTCCAGCTACTGGAGCGCGGCGATGGGCCGCGGCTTCGCGCTGGCGCTCGTCAAGGGCGGGCGTGCGCGCCACGGCGACCGGGTCTGGGCCTCGGCCACGACGGGCGAGAGCCGCGTGCGGATCGTCGATCCGGTCTTCTACGACCCGGAGGGGGCGCGGCTCGATGGCTGAGCTCCGCGAGATCGGCGGCCTCCGCCTGACGGTATTGCGGGGCGGCGGCGCCGGGTTCCATGCCGCAGCTGCTGGCGCGCTCGGCTTCGCCCTGCCGGAGGTGCCCAACACGGCGGCAGGCGGGGCGCTCTGGCTCGGCCCCGACGAGTGGCTGGTCGTGTCGGATGCGGACATTGCCGGCCCGCTGGAAGACGCCCTTGCCGGACAGCACTGCGCCGTCGTCGATGTGAGCGAGGCGCGCGCGGTCCTGGAGCTGTCCGGCCCCGGCGCGACGGATGTGCTCGCTTCCGGCTGCCGGCTCGACCTGGAGGCGCTCCGGCCCGGCGCCTGCGCCCAGACCGGCCTGGCGCGCACCCATGCGCTGCTGGAGCCGCGCGAAGGCGGCGTCTGGCGGCTCTATGTCGGGCGCTCCTTCGCCGCCTATGCGCGCGCCTGGCTCCAGGACGCCATCGCCCTGCAGGCTATGTCCGCGCCTCCCTGATCCAGCCGTTTTCGAAGACCGGCCCGTCCGAGCCGCAGAAGCGGGCGATGCGGTCCAGTTCGCGCCCGATGCGCTCCAGCCGCCCCCTGCCGAGGCGCACGCCCCGCTCCGGCCAGAGCGCGCGCACGCGGAGCCGGCCGCCGCTGCGCCGCATGTCGATGCGCCCGATCAGCCGGTCGCCCTCCAGCAGCGGGAAGACGTAGTAGCCGTATTCGCGCTTTTCCTCCGGCACGAAGATTTCGATGCGGTAGCGGAAGCCGAACAGCCACTCCGCCCGCCTGCGGTCGCGCAGCAGCGGGTCGAAGGGGCTGAGCACGCGCACGCCGCCCGGCGGCTCGGCGGCGCGTTCCGCCTGCTCGCCTATGTCCGGCCGGGCGAGCAGCCGGCGGGTCCGGCCGGGCCCGGCGCCCTCTACCTCCACCTCGACCAGCGCGCCGGCCTCCTGGGCAGCGCACCATGCCCGCGCCTCCACCAGCGAGGCCGTATCCCAGAACGAGGCGATTTCCCGCGGCGTGGCGAATCCCAGCCGGTCGAGGGCGCCCGCGCACGCCCAGTCGAGGGTTTCCGCCTCGCCCGGCGCGATGTCCAGAACCGGCCCGGGCACCACCCGCTCGGCAAGGTCGAAGACCTTCTGGAAACCCTCCCGCCGGGTTATCGCCAGCGCGCCCGTGCGCCAGAGGAACTCCAGCGCCGTCTTGGAGGGGTGCCAGTCCCACCAGCCGGCCTCCGTGCGCCGCCGGCCGCCTTCGAACTCGCGCGCCATGACGGGCCCGTGCTCCCGGATCCGCTCCAGCACGTCGTCGAACCGCTCCTCGAACCCCGCGCGCCGCCAGCTTCGCCAGCGCGCCCGCAACCGTTCGGCGTCGCGGCGGAAGCGCAGCCGCCAGTAGGGATAGAAGGCCATCGGAATGACCGAGGCGTCGTGCGTCCAGTGCTCGAACAGGGTCCGCCGCTTTTCCAGCAGGCGTGCAAGCTGGCGGGGGCGGTAGCTCCGGCGCCGGGAGGCGAGGATCATGTGGTGGGCGCGCTCGACCGTGGCGATGCTGTCCACCTGTACGAAGCCGAGCCGCCCGATCAGCCCGCCGAGGTCCTCCCCCGGCGGCGGGCGCCCGAGCCCGTGCCGGTCCAGGAACAGCCTGCGCGCCGCCCGGTTGGAGAGGCGGAGCGGCGGCTTGCCGGCGTCGTCACCCATCTGTCCGGTCCATGACGGATACCCCCCTCGCGATATGTCATGAAATGTCATGTTTTGTCATGAGGCCCTCCGGAAATGTCATGTTCTGTCATGGTCCGCCGCACCCCCTTCGGCACGCTCGGGGCAGGCTCTCTCGCCGCCCCGGCCCCTGCCTGCGCCCGCTCCGCCACCCCGGCCACGCCTGCTCCCCCACCGTCATCCCGGCCCCCGAGCCGGGGTCCAACCCTGACTCTCCGTGCAGCCGCAGCCGGTGGCGGGCGGGTTCGACCGCCGGGGCCTGCCCTGGACTCCGATCCGGGGCCGCCGCGAGAACCGAGGCTGGACCCTGGCTCGGGGGCCGGGGTGACGGTTGAGGGGCGGGATGAGAGGCTATCCTGTCCGCCGGCCCTCTCCCGGCCTCCCCCGCGAGCGGGGGAGGCGATTTCGCGTGTCCGTCCGTATCCTGTAGGTGACGGTCGTAAAAGGCGCTTATTTGCTGGCGTTGCGCGTTTTTGCGGGGCGTGATGATCGCAGTGATTGTGGTGCGGCGGTGTTTGTGACGGGGGCCTGGGACGGAAGGAGGGCGTAGCCCGACTGGAGTCGCCGGCCCCCGTCGCGTTGATATTTTCGCCTGCCGAGGGGAGGGTGTCCTGGCGCTGTCGGCGGGGGTCGCCGGGCTGCGCGAGGGGGTAGACTGGGGCTGCTGAGAACGATGCGGCGCCGGCCCCGTTTGCTAGGTGGCAACGACCGGCGCCGCACCCCCCGAGCCATGCAAGGCACGGCCCGTATGCGCAGTATCGTAGGCGTTCGGGCGTGGGTCCACCCCGTTCTCATCGGTCTTTGCGATGAGGAACGCCGCCCGCCTGTTCACCTGCGCTTCGTGCCATCGCCAGGTTGTGCTGTGCCGGCGGTGCGACCACGGCAACATCTACTGCTCGCGTCCGTGCAGCGGCCGGGCGCGGCGGCGCTCGCTGCGCCTTGCCGGGCGTCGCTACCAGAACAGCCGGCGGGGCCGTCACAAGCATGCCGAACGCCAGCGGCGCTACCGCGAGCGCCGTCGCGTCCGTGCGCCTGAGGAGGGGCGCCGTGCGCAGAAAGTGACGCATCACCCTTTGACCCGTTCACCGCGCCGTCCTGTTGTGGCGGGCATGCCGGCGGGGCGCTCGGGAAGGAGGCCCTTCGGACCCGACCGTCCCGCCGGAGTGTTCCGCTGCGATCACTGCGGGCGGTTCTGCGCCCGGGCGGTCTATCCGGGCCTGCGCCCGGCGCGAAGGGAGTGAGATGGCGATCGACCAGCAGACCCGGGCCGAGATCCTGCGGCTGTATTTTGCCGAGAAGTGGCGGATCGGCACGATCGCGCGCCAGCTCGGCGTCCACCACGGCACGGTCGAGCGCGCGGTGGCGGCCGCCGGGGCGCCCACGCCTGAGAAGCGGCGCAGATCTTCGATGATCGATCCGTTCCTGCCCTTCGTCCGCCAGACCCTGGCGGTCTGGCCGAAGTTGCCCTCCAGCCGGCTCTACCGGATGGCGGTCGAGCGCGGTTACCGGGGGTGCGAGAGCCACTTCCGGCGCATGATCGCGCCCGAGCGTCCGCGGCCGGTGGCCGAGGCCTATCTGCGCCTCAAGGCCCTGCCCGGCGAGCAGGCCCAGGTCGACTGGGCCCACTTCGGCAAGGTGAGGATCGGGCGTGCGGAGCGCCCGCTGATGGCCTTCGTGATGGTGCTCGGCCACTCGCGCCGCCTCTTCCTGCGCTTCTACCTCAACGCCGGGATGGACAACTTCCTGCGCGGCCATGTCGAGGCCTTCGAGGCTTGGCAGGGCGTGCCCCGCGAGCTCTGGTACGACAATCTGAAGAGCGTCGTGCTGGAGCGGCGCGGCGACGCCATCCGCTTCAATCCCCGGCTTCTCGACTTCGCAGGCGCCTACCGCTTCCTGCCGAAGCCGGTCGCGGTCGCCCGAGGCAACGAGAAGGGCCGCGTCGAGCGGGCCATACGCTATGTGCGCGACAGCTTCTTCGCCGCCCGCGCCTGGCGTGACCTCGACGATCTCAACGCCCAGGCCCGGGAGTGGTGCGAGGGCGTCGCCGCCGACCGCCCCTGGCCGGACGACCGCTCCCTCACCGTGAGCGAGGCCTTCGAGCGCGAGCGCGGCTCCCTGATGGCGCTGCCCGACGACCGTCCCCCCGTCGACGAGAGGGTCGAGGTCAGGATCGCCAAGACCCCCTATGCCAGGTTCGACCTCAATGACTACAGCGTCCCGCATACCCATGTCCGGCGCACCCTCACCGTGGCCGCGACGCTGGAAGAGGTGCGCATCCTCGACGGCATGGAGGTCATCGCCCGCCATCCGCGCAGCTTCGACAAGGCGGCCCGCATCGAGAACCCCGAACACATTGAGGAGCTGGTCAGGCGCAAGCGTCACGCCCGCAGCCTGCGCGGGCAGAGCCGGCTGCTCCAGGCCGCGCCCAACAGCGAGCGCCTGATCGCCGAGGCCGCCCCCCGCGGCGCTTATATCGGCGCCACCGTCGCCGCCCTGCTGCGCCTGCTCGACCAATACGGCGCCGCCGAGCTCGAAGCCGCCATCGACGAGGCCCTCGAACGCGGCGTCCCCCATCCCAATGCCGTGCGCCTCAGCCTCACACGGCGGCGCGAACTGCAGGACAGGCCGCCGCCGATCCCCATCGACCTGCCCAGGGACCCGCGCGTGCGCGACATCGCCGTGCGCGATCACGATCTCGGCGGATACGACGGGCTGGCCGGCTACCATGAAAAGGACAGCGAAGAATGACCGACACCCTCATGAACCGCGCCCGCGCGCTGGGCCTGCACGGCCTCCTCGCCCATTGGGGCGAAGTCGCGGAGCGCGACTGGCTCGCCTCCCTGATCGCGTGGGAAGAAGATGAGAAGCGCGCCCGAAGCCTCAAACGCCGCCTCGCCGACGCCCGCCTCGGACAGTTCAAGCCGCTCGCAGACTTCGACTGGGACTGGCCAAGGCGCTGCGACCGCATGGCCGTCGAGGACCTCATGACCCTCGACTTCCTCAAGGAGGCCGCAAACCTCGTACTGGTCGGACCCAACGGCGTCGGAAAGTCCACCATCGCCGCCAATATCGCCCACCGCGCCGTCCTCGAAGGCCACATCGTGCGCTTCGCAACCGCCGCCAGCCTGCTCGGCGAACTCGCCGCCATCGACTCCGACACCCTGCTCCAGCGCAGGCTGCGCTTCTACGCCCGACAGCACCTGCTGGTCATCGACGAAGTCGGATATCTCTCCTACTCCAACCGCCACGCCGACCTGCTGTTCAACATCGTCTCAAGCCGCAGCCAGCAGAACTCAACCATAATCACCACGAACCGCCCCTTCGCCGAGTGGAGCGAGGCCTTCCCAAACGCCGCCTGCCTGGTCGCCCTCGTCGACCGGCTCGTCCACAACGCCGAGATCGTCGCCATCGACGGCGACTCCTGGCGCCGCAAGGAAGCCGAGGAACGTCAGAAGCAGCGCAGCGCCGAACGCCGCCGCCGGCGCGGACCGAAAGCCGGGCAAAGCACTGGAAAGGCGAACCCGGTCCCGTCGCCATAGCCATGCATCCCTCCCGCCCCCGCGAGCGGCGGGTGCGGGCCGAGAGCCTGCGGGGCTATCCCCTCGAACCCGTCGCCCGAGCCCTCGGCTACCGCAGCGATCCCGACAATGCCGTGCGCTGGAGACGGCCAGGATCGGTCCTCTCCATCAACCGCTTCATGTTCTACGACCATCTGCGCGCAGAGGAGGGAGCCGGGGCTATCGAACTGGCGGTCCATGCGCTCGGATGCACCCCGCCGGACGCCATCGACTTCCTCGCCGAACTGTCCGACCTCTCAATGCCCCCAGGCGGCCGCCGGCAGGCGCCGGCCAAGGACCCCCGCTGGCCCAACCTCCGGCGATACCTCGTCGAGCGGCGCGGCCTCGCGGACGCGCTCGTCACCCTGTGCCGCGACCTCGGCCTGGTCCATGCCGACCCTCACGGCAACCCCGTGTTCGTCCGCCGAAACGCCGCCGGCGAGGCTACCGGCATCGAAACCGTCACCGCTGACCGCAAAACGACCGCGGGCGGCGGCTTCTGGATGTCCTGGGAGACCGAATGGCCACACGCCGTCATCCTGGCCGGCAACGCCCTCGACGCACTCTCCATCCTCTCCCTCCACCTCGGCCCGGTAAAACGCACCGAATGCGCCACCGTCTCCACCGGCGCCGTCGCCACCAAAGTCCCCAAATGGATCGAGGCATGGAACCCGCGCCTCATCTTCTGTGCATACGACGCCACCACAAACGGCGATCACGCCGCAAGGCGCCTCGCCCGCAACGACACCAGAATCGTCCGGCTGCGACCCGCACTCGACAACCGGGACTGGAACGACATGCTCATCCGCGACCGAGCCGGCGAACCAATCGAAACCGATGACCAACAGATCAACTGAAAAACCGCAACCGGCCGAAAAATGTCAGCGAATAGGCGCGCTCTGTAACCGTCGCTAACATATCCCGCATGCCGTTCCTCCATCGCGTTCCCTTCGCTCCGTTCCGTTCGCCCCGCCGCCGGCCTGCCCGGCAAGCGGGACCCTTTTTCGCGCGTATCACGGGCGCGTGCGGGCGGGCGTCGGCGCCGGCGCGGTTCGCGCGCCTGATTGCCCGCGCGCGCGACCCCGAAATCAGGGCGCACGTCTCCCGTCCGTTCCGTTGGATTTTTTTCGCGCCGGCGCGAAGCGGCCCTGCAGATGCCGCTTCCGTTGCCCCATATTAGCACTGATGTTCCGAGATGCAAGCATTTTTCGAGAATTATTTCAAAAAATAATCGAACAAAATTCTATCATCCGTCTTCGGTGGGCCCTGACGGCCCGGTCGGGGCCCGGCGCAACCGTGCGGAGGAAGCCGCGCTCAGGCCGCGTCCGGGCCGGGCGCGGGCCTGTTGCTTACCGTCGGCTCCACCGCGAGCCGGCGGCGCCAGTCCGCCAGCGCGTCCGGGGACAGGCCGAGCGCCAGTGCCGCCGCCTCGTCGATTACGGTCCGCACTGCGCATTCCTCCGCCTGCTTCATGGGCAGCAACTCATCGTCGCAGGTGGCGTCGAAGGCATCTTTCAACGCACCCCATGCCGGATTGTCCGGCTTCGGAATGCGGATTTCGCGCAGGTGCGCCAGTTGCCAAACAGGATAGGTCAATTTCCGGCCTCGACGATTGAGCAGCATCACGCGGGCCGGTGTGCTGTTCCACCAAGCGGCGAGCGCCCTCGCGGTGACCTCATCGTTTGCCGTGACGGGCACCCACCAACCAAACGACGGTTGTTGCGTCCATAGTGCGGTCAGGCGAGCAGCGGGGCGTAGTCGTCCAGCAGTTTGAGCGTCTCGTCGCGGGTGCCGTCCGGGAGCTCCAGCAGCACGCGGTCGATGCCGGCGTCCTCGCAGGCCGCGATGGCGTCCCCGTCCGGAGGGAACGAACAGGCTGCCAACCGCAGGGGAGCCGGGATTTGGCGCGGCGATAAACCGTCCTCTCGTGCTATTAAGGCATCTGCCCCTCTGCCGGTTGCGTTCTGGGAGTCGGACAATGCAGTTTTCCCTGTTCGTCCACATGGAACGGCTGACCCCGGACCGCGACCATGCCGAGCTCTACCGGGAGTCCCTGGAGCTCTGCCGGATGGCCGACGAGGGCGGCTTCGAGGCTATCTGGACGGGCGAGCACCACGGCATGGACTTCACCATCACGCCGAACCCGTTCATCACGCTCGCCGATATCGCCAACAGGACGAAGCATGTCCGCCTCGGCACCGGCGCCATCGTGGCGCCCTTCTGGCACCCGATAAAGCTCGCGGGCGAGGCGGCGCTGGCCGATATCGTGACGGGCGGGCGGCTGGAACTCGGGATCGCGCGCGGCGCCTACAGCTTCGAATATGAGCGGCTGTCGCCCGGCCTGGACGCCGCCTCGGCGGGCGCGGCGCTGCGCGAGACGGTGCCGGCGGTGAAGAAGCTCTGGCAGGGCGACTATGCGCATGACGGCGAACGCTGGCAGTTCCCGAAGACCACCTCTTCCCCGAAACCCGTCCAGAGCCCGCATCCGCCCCTCTGGATTGCCGCCCGGGACCCCGACAGCCACAAATTCGCCGTCGCCGAGCGGTGCAATGTGCAGGTGACGCCGCTCTGGCAGGGCGACGACGAGGTGGAGCGGCTGATGCAGCGCTTCGAGGATGCCTGCGCCGCCCACCCGGAAGTGCCGCGGCCGCGGATCATGCTGCTGCGCCACACCCATGTCGCGGCCGACGAGGAAGCGGTAGAGGCAGGAGCGCGGGCGCTCAGCCGGTTCTACTGCCATTTCGGCGCCTGGTTCCGCAACGAGCGGCCCATCGACCAGGGCATGATCCAGCCGCTGACGGAAGAGGAGATGGCGAAGCTCGACATGTTCTCGCCGGACAAGATGCGCGCCAACAATGTCGTCGGCACGCCGGAGGAGGTGATTGCCCGGCTCAGGAGCTACGAGGCGATGGGGTTCGACCAGTACAGCCTGTGGATCGACAACGGCATGCCGTTCAGCGAGAAGCAGGAGTCGCTCCGCCTCTTTATCGACGAAGTGGTGCCCGCCTTCGCATGAGCGAGTCTGCGAGCGGCAGGATGCCGACCGCCGTCCTTGTTCACGGGGTCGGACTGGACCGGCGGATGTGGGACGGGGTTTCGCGCTGCCTCGCCGGCAGGCTCTGCTGCATCGCCTTCGACATGCCCTGCCACGGCGAGGCGGGGACGCCGGATGGCGAAGTGACGCTGGCAACCTTTGCCGACGCTCTGGCGGACATCGTGGACGGACTCGACGGTCTGCCGGTCATCGTCGGCTTTTCGATGGGCGCGATGGTCGCCCAGCGCTTTGCGCTGGACAGGCCGGCCGCGCTGCGGGGACTCGTGCTGATGAATGCGGTGTTCGACCGCGACGAAGGCCAGCGCGCTGCGATATTGCAGCGCCTCGCTGCGGTGGAGCGCAACGGCCCCGCGGGCATGGCCGACTCAGCCATCAAACGCTGGTTCACGGAAGAGTTCCGGAAGGCCTCGCCCGCGCTTGTCGAACCGGTCCGCCGCCGCCTGCTGGCCAACGATCCGGCGGCGTATCTCGCCGCCTACCGGGTATTCGCGACGGCCGACGCCGAACTCGCCCGCGAGGCCGCCCGCATCGCCTGCCCCACCCTCGCCATGACAGCCGAGCATGACATCAATTCCACCCCCGCCATGAGCCGCGCGCTTGCGCAGGCCATTCCCGATGCCCGGGCCCTGGTGCTGGACGGCCTCGCCCACGGCGCCCCCATCGAGGCGCCGGAGCGGGTGGCCGACGCGATATTCGATTTCGCCGCCCGGTTACAGGCGCAGAGGAGCCTCACGACATGGAAGTGACCCTGTTCGGCACCGGCACCAACCGGTCCGCACGTTGCCAGTGGACCCTGCAGGAAGCGGGGATCGAATATGCCGCGATCGACCGGCGCGACATGACGAGTCTGGAGGAAATGCGGCGGTATCATCCCCTGGCGAAGATACCGGCGGCGGTCATCGACGGACGGGCGCTGTTCGAGTCCGCAGCCATCTGCACTTACATCGCCGACCGCGTTCCGGCCGCAAAGCTGATCGCCGCGCCCGGCACCTTCGCGCGCGCCGAGCACGACCAGTGGGTCGCGTTCTGCCTCGCCGAGATGGAGGCGTGGCTCTGGAACAACGCCGTCAACCAGTATGTACTGCCGGAGGAAAAGCGCATTACCGCCGCCTTCGAGCAGAACGAGAAGATGTTCAAGCGCAGCGCGGCGGTAGCGGAGGCGCATCTGGCGCAGCACGACTATCTGGTCGAAGAGCGGTTCACCGTCACCGACATCATCGTCGGCTGGTGCCTCAACTGGGCCCGGCGCCTGGGCCATCTGGACGAGTTCCCGGCCTTGCGCAGTTACGTCCAGCACCTCCTCGCCCGCCCCCTATGCGCGCTCGCCCGCGATTAGGGCGACAGGCCGATCATCTTCAGGGCGGCGCGGTATGCGGCAGGCGCTGCATTGCCGCATCGAAGGTGTAGACGCGCGTCAACTCCTCGCCCGCGTCCAACGCCGCCTGCATTGCCTTGAACACGATCAACGCATCGGCGAAGCCGACGCTCCTGGCCGATCCGGCTTCGCCCATCTGCGCCGTGCTTCGGAATGCCTGCAGGGCGCGCCACACGGCCCGGTTGTCCTCGAAACGGATGTACGGATCGCTGAACAGCCGTTCGAGAGTGCCCGCCAGTTCGGCTTCCGTCAGCCGGTATCTGCGGCCGGCAAGCGTCCACACGGTTTCCGCCAGAACGACATCCGTGATCAGGACGGTCTCTCCCGCCTCGAAAACGGCCTCCGCGCGCGCTGCCTGGGCTTCGTTGTCATGCAGCAAATACCGAAGCAGGACGTTCGTATCGACGGCGATCAAGGCGCCGACCTGTCAAGCGCATCCTCCAGGGATTCCTCGTCGCTGACGGCCGGATCGCCGACAATGTGCCGCAGAACCCCCTTGGCCGCGCCGGGGGTCATCCGCACGATGGTGATGCGACCGTCCGCGACATAGCTGCGATACTCGTCCCCCGGTCCGATCCCGACTTCCCTGCATTGCTCGACAGGCAGTGTGATCTGGCGTTTGGCGCTCACCCGCGGCATGAGGCTTTCCTTACCGACATGACCGATTTCAACGCACGATACCATTTCTTTACAAAAGTTCAATTGGTAAAGAACAAGGACTCCGCAATCCGCCAGTCCAGGCGTTCGCCGGCGCGGAAGGGGAGGATGGTGTCGCCGCCGACGGCGAAGAGGCCGGGGGCTTCGTTGGGGCGGCGTTCCAGCAGGATACGCTCCTCGTTCGGCGGGAGGCCGTAGAAGGCCGGGCCGTTCAGGCTCGCAAAGGCTTCCAGCCGGTCGAGCGCGCCTTCCTCGTCGAAGACCTCGGCATAGACCTCCAGAGCGGTCGGCGCGCAGAAGATGCCGGCGCAGCCGCAGGCGGTCTCCTTGTCGCCGACAGCATGGGGCGCGGTATCGGTGCCGAGGAAGAAGCGCGGACTGCCGGACACCGCCGCGCGGCGGAGCGCGTCCCGGTGGCGGCGGCGCTTGGCGACCGGCAGACAGTAGAGGTGGGGCCTTATGCCACCCACCAACAGGTCGTTGCGGTCGATGACCAGATGGTGCGGGGTGATCGTCGCGGCCGTCGGGCCGTCTGCCTCCTCCACGAACGCGACGCCTTCCGCCGTGGTGACATGCTCCAGCACGATCCTGAGCTCCGGGAAGTCGCGCCGGAGCCCGGCCAGCACCGTCTCCACGAACACCGCCTCCCGGTCGAAGACATCCACTTCGGGATGCGTCACCTCGCCGTGGATGAGCAGCGGCTTGCCGATCCGCTGCATCCGCTCCAGCACCGGGGTGAGCGCCGCGACGTCGGTCACGCCGTGGGCGGAGTTGGTGGTCGCATGGGCCGGGTAGAGCTTGGCGGCAGTGAAAACCTCGTCCTCCATCACGGCCGGGTCGAGCCCGTCCGTCAGGTAGCAGGTCATCAGCGGCTCGAATCCCGAGTCGGGAGGCAGCGCGGCCACGATCTCGTCGCGGTAGGCGCGGGCGCGGGCACCGTCCGTTACCGGCGGCACCAGGTTCGGCATCACGATGGCGCGGGCGAACTGCCGCGCCGTGAACGGCACGACCGCGCGCAGCATTTCGCCCTCGCGAAAATGGACATGCCAGTCGTCCGGGCGGCGTATCTCCAGTCGGTCCATGGTCTCTCATCCCTTGCGCATCAGAACAGGAAAGGCGACAAAGACGGCCATGATCCCCGCCTGTATTCCCTTGCCCCACCGGGGCGTTCTGGCGCTTTCGGGCGAGGACGTCCACGGCTTTCTGCAGGGCCTGCTGTCGAACGACATGGAACGGGTGCGCGCCGGAAACGCCGTCTATGCCGCGCTGCTGACCCCGCAGGGCAAGTTCCTGCACGACGTCTTCGCGGTGGAACGCGAGGGCACGGTCTATCTCGACGGTGAGTCGGACCGGTTGGATGACCTCTCGAAGCGGCTCAGGCGCTACCGGCTCCGGGCGAAGATCGTCATAGAGGATGCAAGCGCCGGCTGGATGGTGGAGGCCGCACCGGAGGGAGCAGAGCATTTCGGCCTTGCCGGCGCCGGGCCGGGCGATACCGCGCGCTCCGGCGGCGGCATCGCCTATGTCGATCCGCGCGACGGCAGGTTCGGGGTGCGGCTGCTGCGCCCGGCGGACACGCCGACCGGCCTGCCGGAAGGGGACTTCGCCGATTATGAGGCCCTGCGCTACCGGCTGGGCGCGCCGGACGGCTCGCGCGACATGCCGGTCGGCCAGGCGTTCCTGCTGGAAAGCGGGTTCGAACGGCTGAACGGCGTGGACTGGGAGAAGGGCTGCTATGTCGGCCAGGAAGTCACGGCGCGCACCCACTATCGCGGCGCCGTGCGCAAGCAACTCGTGCCGGTGGCGCTCGACGGCCCGGTCGAGCCGGGCACCCGAATCGCGGTCGCCGGACGCCCGGTCGGGGAAATGCGCTCCAGCCGGGACGGCCTCGGCCTCGCGCTGCTGCGCCTCGACCGCATCGGGGACGGCGCCGGGCTGGAAGCCGACGGCGCGCCGCTCCGGGTTCTCGAAACGGGAAGCTGAATCCGGATCAGCTCGGCACCAGGCCGCCGTCGACGTTCCACGCCTGCCCGGTAACATTGCGCGAGCCCGGCCCCGTCAGGAAGACGCAGAGCGCCGCGATATCCGCGGGGTCGTTGCCGCGCCCGATGGGAATCGGGGCCTCCATGCTGCGGCGCATCTCCTCGGCCGAAATACCGCGCGCGGCGGAACGGTCGCGGACAAGCTGCTCCACCAGCGCGGTGAATGTGACGCCCGGACAGACGGCATTCACATTGATGTCGTATTGCCCCAGTTGCTGGGCGGCGGTCTTGGTGAGCGAGATGACGGCGCCTTTGCTGGCGGCGTAGGCGGCGTTGGAAGTCCCCTTGAAGCCGCGCCCGGCAATGGACGCGATGTTGACGATGCGCCCGCCCCGGCCCTGCTCGATCATCCGCCGCGCCACGCTCTGCAGGCAGAAGAATACGCCCTTGGAGTTGACCCGGTGAATGCGGTCCCAGTCCTGCTCGGTGAGCTCCATGATATCGGCGTGGCGGGTGACGCCGGCGTTGTTGACCGAGGCGTCGAGGCCGCCGAGCGCGCTTGCTGCGGCCTCCACCATCGCCTCGATGGACGCGACATCGCCGCAATCGGCCTCGATCACGGCTCCCGCCCCGCCGCAGGCGTCTGCGACCCGCTCGGCCGCCGCCTTGTCGATATCGGCAAGCGCGAGCCGCGCGCCGGCGGCGGCGAATGCATGCGCGCAAGCCTCGCCTATGCCGCTGCCGGCCCCAGTAATCAGAACCGCCTTGTCCTTCACCATTCCCTTTAGACCTCCAGTTTTGAGCGCAAAAGTTCATTTACCACTTTCGGATTGGCCTTGCCGCCGGTCGCCTTCATCACCTGCCCGACGAAGAAGCCCAGGAGCTTGGTCCTGCCGGCGCGGTATTCCGCCGCCTTGTCCGCTTCGCGGGTCAGCAATTCGTCCACAAGACCCTCAAGCGCGCCCGTGTCCGAAATCTGCTTGAGGCCCCGCTCCTCGACAATGGCGGCGGCGGATTTCCCGGTTTCCCACATGACCTCGAACACCTCCCGGCCCATGCGGCCGGAGAGCGTGCCATCGGCGACGAGGTCAATCTTCTCACCAACCGCCTCCGGCGGCATTCGAATAACAAAAGTATCGTCGACGATCTCCAAACCTTCCCGGTTAAGCAAACTCATTACCTCTCCGGTGACGGTGTTGGCGACCAACGTAGCGTCACGGCCGGGAACAATTGTCTCGAAATAGTCGGCAACCTCACGATCAGCTATGAGCGTTCTTGCATTCTCCTCAGAAAGGCCGAGTTCCCCTATGAAACGGTCGCGGCGCGCTTCCGGCAGTTCCGGCATGGAGGCGCGGATGCTCTCGATGAACGCCTCGTCGAGTTCGAGCGGCAGCAGGTCCGGGTCGGGGAAATAGCGGTAGTCGTGCGCGTCTTCCTTGGTGCGCATGGCGCGGGTCTCGCCCCGGTCGGGATCGAACAGCCGGGTCTCTTGCACGACCTCGCCGCCCGACTCGATGACCTCCACCTGGCGCTGCCCCTCATATTCGATGGCTTCGCGCAGGAAGCGGATGGAGTTGAGGTTTTTGATCTCCGTCCGCGTGCCGAGTTCCGCACCGGGACAGCGCACCGACACATTGGCGTCGCAGCGCAGCGATCCCTCCTGCATGTTGCCGTCGCAGGTGCCGAGCCAGCGCAGGAGCGCGCGGAGGCGCGTGAGAAAATCGGCCGCTTCTTCCGGGCTCCGCAGGTCCGGCTCGGACACGATTTCCATGAGCGCCACGCCGGCGCGGTTCAGGTCGATCAGGGTCCGGTCCGGGTCCCGGTCGTGAACGCTCTTGCCGGCGTCCTGCTCCAGGTGCAGGCGGGTAATCCGCACCGTTCGACCGGGAATCTCCACCGATCCGCCCGACACGATCGGCTGTGTGTATTGCGATATCTGGTAGCCCTGCGGCAGGTCCGGATAGAAGTAGTTCTTGCGGTCGAACACCGAATGGCGGGCGATGGCGCCGCCGAAACCGAGGCCGGTTCGCACCGCCTGCTCGATGCAGACCCGGTTGATGACAGGCAGCATGCCCGGCATGGCGGCATCGACGAGGCTGACTTGTGTGTTGGGCTCCGCGCCGAAGGCGGTCGGCGCCCCCGAAAACAGCTTTGCGGAGGAGGCCACCTGCGCATGGACCTCAAGGCCGATGGCGTATTCCCACGCGCCGTCCCGGCCTTCGATGAAGGCGCTCACCGCACGAACTCCGGCTCGGTGTCGAACCCGGCGCCCTCTTCCAGCGCCTCGGCCGCGCGCAGCACGGTCGCTTCGTCGAACGGCCGGCCGATAAGTTGCAGGCCGAGCGGCAGGCCCGTGCCGTCGAGTCCCGCGGGCACCGAGACCCCCGGCAGGCCGGCGAGGCTCGCCGGCACGGTGAATACGTCGTTCAGATACATCGCAATCGGGTCGTCCATCTTCTCCCCGAGCGGGAACGCGGCGGTCGGCGCGGTCGGCGTCAGCACGGCGTCGACCTTCCCGAACGCCTGCTCGAAGTCCCGCGCGATCAGCCGGCGCACACGCTGCGCCTTCGTATAATAGGCGTCGTAATAACCGGCGGAGAGCACATAGGTGCCGATCAGCACCCGCCTGCGGACTTCTGCCCCGAAGCCGGCGCGGCGGGTGCGCGCATATTGCTCCTCGACGACTTCGGCCGGAGAGCGGAGGCCGTAGCGCACGCCGTCGTAACGGGCGAGGTTTGACGACGCCTCGGCGGGCGCCACAATGTAATAGGCCGGCAGCGCGTAATGCGTGTGCGGCAGCGAGATGTCGACGATCTCCGCGCCGGCTTCCTCCAGCCAGGCAGCACCCGCCCTCCACAAAGCGTCGAGCTCGTCCGGCATGCCGTCCACCCGATATTCCCGCGGCACGCCGATGCGCAGGCCCGGCACGCCGCCGCCGAGCGCGGCCTCGAAATCCGGCACGGGCTCGCGCGCGCTGGTCGAGTCCTTCGGGTCATGGCCGGACATGGCGGCGAGCAGTATGGCCGCGTCGCGCACGCTCCGGGTCATCGGCCCCGCCTGGTCGAGCGAGGAGGCGAAGGCGACAATGCCCCAGCGCGAGCAGCGCCCATAGGTGGGTTTGAGGCCGACAACGCCGCAAAACGCCGCCGGCTGGCGGATTGAGCCGCCCGTATCGGTGCCGAGTGCGGCCGGCACGACGGATGCCGCGACCAGCGCCGCAGACCCGCCCGAGGAGCCGCCCGGCGCGCGCGGGCGCGGATCGCCCTTCGCCTTCCAGGGATTGACCGCCGGGCCGAAATGGGAGGTCGCGGTGGAGGAGCCCATCGCGAACTCGTCGAGATTGGTCTTCGCGACAAGCGCCGTGCCGGCAGCGACGAGATTGGACGTCACCGTGGACTCATAGGGCGGGACAAAGCCCTCCAGCATGGCCGACGACGCCGTGGTCCGCACGCCCTCGGTGCAGAACAGGTCCTTCACCGCGACCGGCACGCCGTCGAGCGGCAACGCGGGCTCTCCTGCCGCCCTCCGACGGTCTGCCGCCCGCGCCGCTTCCAGCGCCCGCTCGGGCATAAGCGTGACCGCAGCATTCAGCGCTTCGGCGTCCTCCAGCGCCGCCAGCCGGTCCTGAACCAGTTCGACCGCGGAGAACTCTCCGCTTGCGAGGCCCGCACGGATATCGGCAACGCCGAGGCGGCGCATCATTCCACCACCTTAGGCACGGCGAAGAACGCCCCGGCGGCGTCGGGCGCATTGGAGAGGATGCGGTCCGGGTAGCCGCCGTCGTCCACCTCGTCGGCGCGCCAGGGAAGGCTGTGGCCGCCGACCGAGGTCATCGGCGCGACTTCGGCGGTATCGACCTCGTTCAGGGTTTCGACCCAGCCCAGGATTGCGCCGAGTTCGGCGGCGAGCGCGTCCGCCTCCTCTTCGGCGATCTCGATGCGGGCGAGCGCGGCAATGCGCTCAACAGTCGCGCGGTCCAACGCCATCGGCGCCGCTCCTCCCGGGGAAATTCCAGCCGCACGGATACCCCGTCCGCCCCATGGCTTCAAGGCAGGCCCGGGATGCGCGCCTTCCGCCCCTATGGCGGCAATGCGGACGGGTTTATGCTGGATACCAGCATCCGCAACCGGGGACCGCTTTGCCCATGACGACCCAGCAGACCACGGGGCCGCTCAGCGGCGTCACCGTCATCGACCTCACCCGCGTGCTGGCGGGGCCGTATTCCACCATGATCCTGGCCGAGCTCGGCGCCCGCGTCATCAAGGTGGAGACGCCCGGCCGCGGTGACGACGCCCGTGAATACGGCCCGTTCGTCAACGGCAAGTCGGCTTATTTCATCTCCGTCAACCGCGGCAAGGAGAGCATCGCGCTCGACCTCAAGGACGACGGCGACCGCGCGGTTTTCGAGGCGCTGCTCGCCGGTGCCGATGTGGTGGCGGAGAATTTCCGCCCGGGCACGATGGAGAAACTCGGCTATGGCTGGGATGACCTCAAGGACCGCTACCCGGCGCTGATCTACGCCGCCTGCTCCGGCTTCGGCCATTCAGGCCCCCATTCCAAGCGTCCGGCCTATGACATGGTGGTGCAGGCGATGGGCGGCATCATGTCGATCACCGGCCAGCCGGGCCAGGAGCCGACCCGCGTCGGCATGTCCATCGGCGATATCGGCGCCGGACTGTTCACGACCGTCGGCATCGTGACAGCCCTCTACGACCGCGCCCGCACCGGGCGGGGCCGCAAGCTCGACGTCTCCATGCTCGACTGCCAGATCGCGCTCTGTGAAAACGCGGTCGCCCGCTTTGGCGCGACCGGCATGTCGCCGGGGCCGCTCGGCGGACGGCATCCGTCGATCACACCCTTTCAGACCTTCCGCACGCTGGACGGCTGGATGGTGGTCGCGGCGGGCAACGACGTCATGTTCCAGCGGTTCTGCGACATTCTCGACCGGCCCGATCTGAAGGACGACCCGCGCTACGCCTCCAACAATCTGCGCAACGAGAACCAGGAAAGCCTCGAGGCGGAGATCGAATCCATCCTCGCTGCCCGCAGCACGGCCGACTGGCTCGCCCTGCTCGACCCGGCCGGCATTCCGGCAAGCGGTATCAACGATATCGGGACCGTGATGGCGCATCCCCAGGTGGAGCCGCGCAATATGGTGGTCGAGGTGGACGACCCGACCGCCGGCCGGCTCAAGGTTGCGGGCAACCCGATCAAGCTCTCCGGCTATGACGACCCGGCGTCCCGCGCCACGGCCCCGGACGTCGATCAGGACCGGGAGCGAATCCTCGAGGAGTTGGCCGGGCGCAACGTTTCGGCATCCGCATGAGCCGGCTGCCGTGAACATTCGGCGGCGGTTGTGGCGCTGGACGCTGCGCGTCGCCACCGCCCTGCTGGTGGTCATAATTCTGACGGTCGGAGCCGGGTTGCTCTGGCTGCGCACCTCGTTGCCCGAAGTCGACGGCGAACTACGCCTGCCGGGCCTCGAAGGGCCGGTCCAGGTCCTGCGCGACCGGTACGGCGTGCCGACGATCCGGGCCGGCAATCCGGTCGACGCAGCCTTCGGCCTGGGTTATGTCCATGCGCAGGACCGGTTCGCGCAAATGGAGCTCATGCGCCGCGGCGGCTCGGGCCGCATGAGCGAACTTGTCGGAAGCATGGCGCTCGGATTCGACCGCTATACGCGCGGCCTCGGCCTCCGGCGCCAGGCGGAAAGCCAGGCGGCTGCACTCCCGCCCGACCTGCGGCGGGTCGCGGAAGCCTACGCCGCCGGCGTGAATGCCTGGCTGGGCGCGCGCGACGGGGCGCTTCCCTGGGAGCTCGCAATCCTGTTCTACGGCCCGGAGCCCTGGAGCGTCGCGGATTCGATGCTCTGGGGGCGGGTCATGGCCTTCAGGCCCAACTTGAACAGTCGGTGTCGATTTTTGCCGGGCGCGGTTTCGCCAAGTTGTTGAAATGATTGGATAGTGAGGTGATGATTGGCGCGGGTTGAGAAAAATGTAGTGAAACATTTTTGCTGATTTGGCCTTGTTTTCTTGATTGGTCGATATCGAAGACATACAACGCGGTCATGTTCGTGCGCGAAACGACCGCCCGGGGCCACCGCTATCTCTACCTCGTGGAGAGCGTGCGCGAGGGCAAGCGGGTGCGCCAGCGCACGATCCGCGCGCTCGGCCGCAAGGACGTGTTGCAGGCGAGCGGGGAGCTGGACCGTCTGATCGCGTCCCTGGCGCGCCATTCGGAGCGGTCCGTGGTGCTGGAGGACATGGAGGCGGGCGCGCTGGCCTGCGTGCGGGTCGGCGGTCCGCTGCTGTTCGGTCGGCTGTGGGATCGGCTGGGCGTGGGCGCTGTCGTGAAGGAGCTTCTGGACGGTCGCGGCTTCGGGTTCGCCGTCGAGCGGGCGGTGTTTGTGAGCGTTCTGCACCGTCTGTTCGTGTCGGGTTCGGACCGGTCCTGCGAGAAGTGGATGGCCGACTACGCGATCGAGGGGATCGAGGGGTTGCGGCTTCATCAGCTGTATCGGGCGATGGCCTGGCTCGGGGAGGAGCTGGAGGCGCCGGCGGAAGGCGCGCTTGCGCCGCGCTGCGTGAAGGACGGGATCGAGGAGCGTCTGTTCGAGCACAGGCGGGACCTGTTCACCGACCTGTCTGTGGTGTTCATGGACACCACGACGCTGTCGTTCCACGGCGCGGGCGGCGAGACGCTGGGCGCGCACGGCTACTCGAAGGACCATCGCCCGGACTTGCGCCAGATGGTTCTGGCGGTGGTGCTGGACGGCGAGGGCCGGCCTGTGTGCACGGAGATGCTGCCGGGCAACACGGCCGACACCAGGGTGCTGCTGCCGATCGTGGACCGTCTTCGGTCACGCTTCGGGATCGGTCGTGTGTGCGTGGTGGCGGACCGGGGGATGATCTCGGCGGCGACGATAGCGGCGCTGGAAGAGCGGGGGCTGGACTACATCCTGGGCGCGCGCGAGCGGCGCACGAAGGTGGTCCGCGAGGTGGTGCTGAAGGACACGAAGCCCTTTGTGCCGCTGCTCCTCAAGCGTCCGCGCGGCGAGACGCAGCTGTTCGTGAAGGAAGTCACGGTGGGCGGCGCGCGCTACATCGTGTGCCGCAACGAGGCGGAGGCACAGAAGGACCGCGCCGACCGGCAGGCCGTGGTGGACGGCCTCCAGCGCCGCCTTGCGGACGGCGAGAAAGCGCTGATCGGCAACAGCGCCTACCGGCGTTATCTGCGCCGCACGGGCGCGGGCAAGGCGTTCGAGATCGACGCCGGCAAGCTCGCCGAGGAGGCCGGCTTCGACGGCATCTTCGTGCTGCGCACCAACGCCGGCATGACGCCGCTCAATGCCGTGCTCCGCTACCGGGAGCTGCTCACGGTGGAAGACCTGTTCCGCCGGGCGAAGGCCCAGTTGCGCACCGCCCGATCTACCACTCCTGCGACGCCGCGATCCGCGGCCACGTCTTCTGCTCCTTCCTCGCGCTCGTCCTCCAGAAGGAACTGGCCGACCGCTGCGCCGCCGCCAACGTCAACGTCGAATGGGACGACCTGATCCGCGATCTCGACCGCCTGCAAGAGGCCACCATCGAGAAGGACGGCAAGCGCATCACCACCCGCACCCATGTCGAGGGCCAGGTCGGAAAGGTCTTCCAGGCCGTCGGCATCGCGCTGCCGCCGAACTGGCGCGAACACAAAGCCTGACCGTCCCCAAAATCAACGAAATGTAGTGGGTACACCCGGCGATGCCGGTGTAACTCCCTGTTCTATCGAATACTTTTAATCGTCACTGTTGAAGTTGGGTCAGGCTGATCGGCAATTGGCGGGCCGAGGCGCTGCGCGCGCAAATGGCGGAGCGGCTGACGCCGGAGCAGATAAAAGACCTGTGGCCGCCCACCTCGGTGGACGATCCCGTGACCCTGCCGGGCCTCGGCAGCAGCGGCGCCTCGAATGTCTGGGCCGTAGGCGACCCGGCGGCGCTTGCCAACGATCCGCATCTCGGCCTGACGATCCCGAACACCTGGTATCTGGCGCGTATCGAGACGCCGGAAGGCGTGCTGGCGGGCGCTACGGCGCCGGGCGTCCCCTTCATGGTGCTCGGCCACAATGGCAGCATCGCCTGGGGCCTGACCACGCCCTACACCGACACTGCGGATGTCGTCACGCAACCGGAGGTGGTCGTGATCCGCCGCGAGGAGGTGGCGGTGCGCTGGGGCGAAAGCGTCGAACTTGAACTGCGCCGCACCCGGAAGGGCGCGGTCGTCTCCGATTTCACCGATGCGCTGCCCGAAGGCTGGGCGGTCGAGAGCCCGGCTTTCCGCGACGACGACCGGACCGCCGAGGCTCTCGGCCGATTGAACCGGGCGCGCGACTGGCCGGGGTTCCTTGCCGCCCTTCGCAATTTCCACTCCCCGCAGCAGAACATCGTCTATGCGGACAGGACCGGCCGCATCGGAATCGTCACGCCGGGGCGGGTTCCGGACCGGCGCGGCGGCTTCGAAGTATCCGGGGAGACGACATGGTCCCGTCTCATCCCCTTCGACCGGCTGCCGCGGCGGACCGATCCCCGCTCCGGGCGCATCGTCAACGCCAATAACCGCCTCGTGGACGAGACCTATCCCTACTATCTCGGCCGCGAATGGAATGCGCCCTACCGCGCGATCAGGATTCACGAACTGCTCAATGCGCAAGCGGGCCATGCGGCGATACAGAACGACACGGTGTCGCTGTCGGCGCGCGAATTGCTGCCTCACCTGCTGGCTGCGGTTCCCGATATGCGCCTGCGGGCCTGGGACGGCGACATGGACCGGCACCGGCCGGAGCCGCTGATCTACATGGCCTGGATGCGCGAGGCGATGCGCGCCGTATTCGCAGACGAGCTGGGGCCGCTGTTCCAGGACTGGTGGGCGTACCGACCGCTGGTGCTCCGCCAAACGCTGCTCGACCGGCCCGCCTGGTGCGACGATGTCCGCACCAAACCGAAGGAAACCTGCCGTGATCGGCTCGCGCTGGCGCACCGCCGCGCCGTTGCGTTCCTCCAGAACCGCTACGGCAGCGAGACCCCGCCTTGGGGAGAGCGACTGTGTTGTCGGTCAAGCTGTTTTCCACGGGGTTCGGTCTCTGAGGATAGCGTTGAGGATTGTGAGGAGCTTTCGTGTGACGGCGGTGAGGGCAGCCTTTTTGGTTTTTCCCTCCGCGATCAGGTGGCGATAGAAGCGTTTGAGGGTTGGGTTATGCCTGGAGGCGGTGAGGGCAGCCATGTAGAGGGTTGCGCGGACGTTGGCGCGTCCTCCCCATATGGTTCTCTTTCCGCGCATGGTTCCGCTGTCGCGGTTGAAGGGCGCGACGCCGACGAGCGCGGCGATGCGCCTTCGGCTGAGGGTTCCGAGTTCGGGGAGATCGGCGATCAGGGTTCGTGCGGTGGCGTCACCGACCCCGGGAACGCTTTTGAGGAGGTCCTCGGCCTGGCGCCATGCGGGGGATTTGCGGATCGCATCGCCGAGCTCGGTTTCGAGGTCGGAGAGTTCGCGTTGCAGGGTGGCGAGCACGCGGTCGACGCTGCGGATCGTGCGACGGCTTGTGAGGCGCCTCCTGCGGTTTCTCTCCGCGGTCATCATCGCGACGATCTGGCGCCGCCGGGCGACCAGCTCGGCGAGCGCGCGGGCCTGCTCGTCAGGCACCGGACGGGGCTCGGGATGGACCGCCTCGGCGAACTGTGCGATCGCCGCCGCATCGAGGGCGTCGGTCTTGGCGAGCCGGCCGGTGGCGCGGGCGAAGTCCCGGATCTGGCGCGGGTTGACCACCGCCAATGGCAGGCCCGCCGCGCAGAGCGCCGCCGCGACCGTGACCTCGAAGCCGCCCGTCGCCTCCAGCACCACGAGGGCAACCTCCAGCCCGCCCAGGCGCGCCGACAACTCTTCCAGGCCTTTGCCGTCGCGCGCGACGGCAAAGGCCTCCCCGGACGGGCGCAGATGCACGTCCAGACGATCCTTCGCCACGTCGATGCCAACGAATATCCGTTCCATGTCCCGTCCTTGCAAATGCGGTCTCACACTGCGGACCAAGCGACTGTTCGGGTTCAAAGGAACAGCGGACGGGGAACCATGCTCTCCCGCGGTCTTCATAACCTCAGACTTCCTGACCTCTGCTAATTTTGTTCCTGCTTATTCTTGAGAGTCATCTTGTGAGATTGTAGGTTTGGAAGGGTTTCTGTTATCGGGAGGTCATGGATATGGCATTCAAGGTTGCATCGCGTGTTCGTGGCTTGAGCGACGATGCGTTCCGAGCGTCGTTCGGCACGGAGGATCAGTGCCGGGCGGTGCTAGCCCGATTGCGCTGGCCGAACGGTTTCGAGTGCGGCTCCTGCGGGCATCGGGGGCACTGCATTCTTGCCGGGCGCAGGCTTTACCAGTGCAACCGCTGCAAGAAGCAGGTTTCGGTGACGTCGGGGACGATCTTCCACTCGACCAAGCTGCCCCTGACGTTGTGGTTTGCGGCGATCCACCTTGTGGTGACGGCGAAGAACGGCATTTCGTCGGTGGAACTCGGTCGCCGCCTCGGGGTCAGGCAGCCGACCGCCTGGAGCATGAAGCAGAAGATCATGGCGGTGATGGCCCGGCGCGAAGCCGACACGCGGCTCGAAGGACGGGTCGAGATGGACGACGCCTATCTCGGCGGGTCGCGCTCCGGCGGCAAGCGCGGCCGGGGCGCGCCGGGCAAGACGCCCTTCGTGGCGGCGGTCTCGACCAGCGCCGAAGGGGCTCCGCGCAAGGTCAAGCTCGTCCCGGTCAGGGGCTTCCGCAAGCGCGAGATCGCGCGCGGCGCCAAACGCTGGCTGGCCCCGGGGACGGAGGTCGTCACCGATGCCCTGCACTGCTGGAACGCCCTCGACGGCATCGCCGCAAGCCACAGCGCCATCCGTACCGGCTCAGGCCGCCGGGCAGCCCGCATGGCCCCCTTCAAATGGGTCAACACGACCCTCGGCAACATCAAGAGCGCCATCGCCGGAACCTACCGAAAGCTCGGTCCCGACCATGCCGAACGCTACCTCGCCAGCTTCGCATGGCGATACAACCGACGATACCAACTCAACTCCATGATCCCACGCTTCCTTCACAGCGCCGTCAGAACACAACCCATCCCATATCAACTACTCATTGCAGGATGATCCTTGAGAATAAGCAGGATTTTGTTTGGCACCGGTGCGCGCGGATTTTGGGGTTATGCCGACCTCGTAGACCATGCGCATACGGTTGCCGGGGAAGTGCGTTTCGGTGGCGTTGAGTTCGGCCAGAAGAGGCTTGATCTGGCGGTCGCAGGCGTCATTTGCGAGGCCGAGAATGCGGACCCGCAGGACGCCGTTGGCAGGGTCCGGCAGGATGTCGGCATCGGCGGTGAAGAGTGCCTGAAGCAGTTTCCGTGGGTGGGGCTTGTGGCCCTGCGCCTGCATGACGGGAAGCATCAAGCGGGTTTCAGCGCGGTAGGCGATCATGCGGATGATGTCGAGTAGGAGGCGCTCGCGTGAGGGCAAGGCATTGAGCTGTCCGGCTTCGTCGAGGTCGCCGGCCCGGCAGTGCGTGGGCACCTCCCTGCGGCTGGATCTGACAATCTCACGGCCGCCCTCGAGGTCCCTGAGTTCCCTCTTGAGTTCGCCCGTCGGCTGCTTCCTGTGGGCGGCGTCGGCGATGCGGTTGCGCAGGCGGCCAAGCTGGTGGTCGAGGCGGCGGATTGCCTTGTCGTAGGCCCGCCGCAGCGGGCTGACGACCATGGTATCGGCAGCGAGAGGCTCGATCTCGTGGGTCGGCAGGGCGTCGAGATTGAACTCGTCGCGCATGTATTTGAAGAAGTTTTCCTGCGACCAGCGCGAGAACAAGGCGCCTGCGGCCTCCGCCACCGGCTTGTGCGGATCGGTGGTGACCAGCGGAACCTGACGGCCGTTGTCGAGCAGGCGGCGGATCTGGCGCACCCTGAAGCCGTTCTTCAACGTCACCGGCTTCTCGGCCAGCAGCATGGTGGCGCTGGCGTTCGCCGCGGGTCCGTGAATGGGAACGATCATCGCACTGAAGTCCTCGGCCGGCCAGTCCCCGCCCCTGAAGTTCTTGTGCCAGGTCAGGCAGGCAATGCCGCGCCTGGCCAGCCGGCGAAACAGCTCCGGGCTCCAGCCCTCGCGGTCGAAGACCAGTGTGAGCACGGGCTGGCCGGGCTGCCCGGCGGTCAGGTCCGCTGCCCCGGCGTCGACGATCCCGAGCGCCTGCAACGCCGGCACCACGTCGGATTCGATCGCGGCGACCATCTTCGGGTCCAGCGGCTTGTGCAGGCACAGCAGGGGCTTGCCGCCCAAGGCGTTGATCCAGTAGCTGGTGCTCGCCGGCAGGCACAGCTTCTCGCGCGAGACGAAGTGTTTGGGCAGGCGCCCCTTGCGGCCGGCGTAGACCTTGACGTGCCCGTCAACGGCCAGCGTCGCCCAGAGCTCGGGCTCCTCCTCCTGCCAGCGTCTCGCAAGAGCGAGCTGCCACGCCTGCACGCTGGCTTCGTCGTTGGCCATGAGCCCGATCTTGCGCCGTAGCGTCTTGACCTCGGGGCAGCGGTCGAGACCGAGAACCGCACCCCATTCGCCCGGTGCCTGGTAGCGCAGGCTCTCGGGGTTGCGCACCCGCGCCAGGGTCATGAAGGCCAGGAAGAGCAGGATCGTGGGCAGGCCGTAGTAGCCCTTCGACAGCAACGGCAGGAGGCCGGTCTCGCAGAGCAGGCCTTCCTTCAGCAGGGCCGGCAGGGCGGCGAGAACGCCGCCAAAGCGCACGCCGCGGGCGGCGGCGGTGAACTGCGGTTCGACCGGTCCCGCCTGCCCGCAGCTGGCCAACACCCGAGCCCGGACATCGCAAGTCGCGCGCCCCATCGGCGCCTGCCGGTCCCGCCGGTCGCGCGCGCTGCGATCCGTCTGCGCCTCCAGCCCCGCTGCCGTCGCCGGCCCGGCGGCACCGGCACTCTCGTCATCGACACTGCCCTCGGGCGCCCCACCCGCGTCAGGCGGCACCGCCACTGCCGCGCTGCCGCGCTCCCGACACGCCTCCGCGTTGCCGATCACCCCCTGCCGCCGCCACTTGTTGACCGACGGCGCTGACACGCCGAGAACTCGGGCCACCGCAGAGCCGCTCAGGCCCCCTTCCAGCAACGCCGTCGCTTTCTCCGCCAGCTCCGGCGTGAACACCGAAGGTCCCCGACCGCGCCGGGGCTTCAGAAACTCCGCTTCGCCCTCGGCCAGGTAGCGCCGTCGTGCGCGCTGGACCGTTGCACGCGAGACACCGAAAGCGTCGGCCAGATCCTGCCGCGAGACCGCGCTGATCGCAGCCAGGCGGCCGATCCGCAACAGCATGGCCGCGCGGTCATCGGCGGCGTGGCTGTCAAAGGGAACGAGGTTGGAGAAGTAGGTGAAGCTGTCGTCCGAAATCAGAATGGCGAAACAACTGCTGCCGATCGGAACCGCCTCCGGAGGGCTCAGGGGAAGGGTAATCGACATGGTTGAAATCTCGTATCCAGTGTCAAATTAAAATACCCGAACCTGGACACGGCAGCCAGCGAAAATCAGCCGAAACAGACGAAAAATGAACCGAACTCAAAAAGTTCCCAGAACGCCGCCCGCAACAAACATCGTCACGAGGTCAGGAAGTCTGAACCTGGGTGCTAGCGGTCTCCCGTCCGCTCCCGCTGTTGCGACTATAGCTGCAACAACGATCCGGAGAGATACAAGGCGCACCGCGCCCGCTTCTTGCACCCGGTCGCAGGGCGTATTCCGCTGTTGGGCGGCCTCCTGAACCGCGAGATCGCGACCAGCGGGGGGCCGACGACGGTGAACCGGGGCGGCTCGCGCTTCCGCGATGAACGCGACCCGTTCCGCCATGCTCACGGCGCAGGCTACCGGGCCATATACGACCTGGAAGACCCTGACAGGTCCCGGTTCATGCAGGCCGTCGGCCAGTCGGGCAACCCGTTCTCACCGCATTACGACGATCTTGTGGAACTCTGGCGGGACGGCGCTTATATCTCCCTTGACCCGGCCCGGGCGCCGGTCCATCACCTGATTCTGCGGCCCGAATGAGCGTTTCCTTCGCAGACATCGAAGCGGCCGACCGCCTGCTGGAAGGACGCATCGTCCGCACCCCCTTCCTCCGTTCGGAAACGCTGAGCGCGATTTCCGGGGCCGATCTGTTCCTGAAATTCGAGAACCGGCAATACACCGCCTCCTTCAAGGACCGGGGAGCCTTTATCTACCTCGCCGGGCTCGACGAAGCCCAGCGCCGGGCGGGGGTCATTGCGCTTTCTGCCGGCAACCATGCCCAGGGCGTCGCCTACCACGCCGCGCGGATGGGCGTTCCGGCCACCATCGTGATGCCGGAGGCGACGCCGTTCAGCAAGGTCCGGGCGGCGGAGTTCCTCGGTGCGGAAGTGATCCTGAGAGGCGAGACCATCGCCGAGGGCGAGACGTTCATTCACGAGCGTGCGGAGGCGGAGGGCCTCACTTTCGTGCATCCCTATGACGATGCGCGCATCGTTGCGGGCCAGGGCACGGTGGGGCTCGAAATGCTGCGCGCCGTGCCCGGCCTCGACTTCCTTGTTGTGCCCATCGGCGGCGGCGGGCTCATCGCGGGCATTGCTATTGCTGCAAGGGGCCTCAGCCCGGAGACCCGCGTGATCGGCGTCGAGGCGTCCGGCTATCCCTCGATGCACCACGCGCTCAGGGACCTGCCGGCGCCGCCGGGCGGCCCGACCATCGCCGAAGGCATCGCCGTCAAGCGGCCGGGCGCGCTCACCCTGCCGCTGGTGCGCGAGCTGGTCGAGGACATCCTGCTGGTGGACGAGGCGGCCATGGAGCACGGTGTGCAACTGCTCGCCGAAATCGAGAAGACCGTGGCGGAGGGCGCGGGAGCTGCGGCGCTCGCCGCGGTGCTCTCCCATCCCGAGCGTTTCCGCGGCCGGCGCGTCGGCCTCGTCGTCTCGGGCGGCAATATCGACGCGCGCATACTCGCCTCCGTGTTGATGCGCGGCCTTGTGCGGAGCGGACGGCTCGTCCGGCTGCGCATCGAGATACAGGACCAGCCCGGCGGGCTTGCCCGCGCCGCCGCGGCCATCGCGAGCGCGGGCGGCAATATCGTCGATGTCCAGCACCAGCGCTGGTTCGAGGATGTGCCGATCAAGCTGACCGACATCGAGGTTGCGCTCGAAACGCGCGACGAGGCCCATGTCGGCCAGGTGCTGGAAGCCCTGCAGGCCGCAGGCATGCGCGCGGTCCGGCTCAGTTCGCGTTCGGTCTGACGAGGCCCGCCAGCCCCTCGGAGAGCAGCAGCGCCTCGACGCCCTCCACTTCCGGCAGGCGGTCGGGATCGTGCAGCGGGCCGGCCACCGAGAACCCGAGCGGCGGCGTATCCGGCCGGTCCGGAAAGGCAAGCCGGCCGGTGAGGTCCAAAAGGCGGCGCCCCAGATCGGCAGACCCGGAAACCGCAACCCGCCCGGCCGCAAGCGCAATGCTCCCTGCGACGGGCCTGGCAACGCCGCTCTCCATGCGGGCCTCGAGGCGTCCGGAGACAAGTTGTCCGCTTCCGGAAACCAGCGCCCGTCGCAGACGGCGCAGGAGTTCGGCCGCGCTCGGCGCTTCATCCAGCGCGCTCTGCGCCGCGGCCGGGTCGAGGCCGTTCAGCCGCCCGCCCGAAAATTCGAACCGCGCCTTGCCTGAAAGCGTCGACACGAGGCCATGCGGGCTGCGGCCTTCCGCTGCCAGATCCAGAAGCGCGTCGGCCCGCGCGCCGCTCGGACCAAGGCCGGCACGGTCCGGCAGGAGGGCGTCGCGCAATTCCAGCCTGATCCCCGCGCGCCCGCCCTCGGCCAGATAGCCGCCGTCGAATGCGAGCCGCCCGCCCCGCCAGTCCGCTGTGGCAGCCTTCACCAGCCACGCCTCGGGGGAGAGCGAAAGGTCGAGCCTCACGTCTTCCAGTGTCTCCGCGCCGATGCCGAGCGCTTCCACCCCGAGGTCCAGCTCCAGGTCGAATGCCCCGAATCGGCCGGTTTCGAACGGCCTGCGCCGCCAGACCGGGACATTCGGGGAAGGCGCAGGCAAATCGACGCGGCCCGCCGCCAGCGCGACCTGCGCCGCCGGCCGCGCGCCGCCCAGCGAGACGGAGCCGGTTCCCTGCGCCCGAACCGCGCCGAGACGGATATCGATATCCGTGAAATCCGCGCGGTCGCGTCCGGCCGACACCGACGCCGCCACCATTGCGGGACTGTCGCTGCCCGGCGGCTGCAGACGCGGCGGCAGCGGACCTGCGAACTCGACGCGCCCCGCGAAGCGCCTCCGTTCGGCGAGCTCGCCCGAGAGACGCAGCGACCGGCCGCCGGCCTCGGCGCGGACGTCTATCGGCAGCAGGTCTGACTGGCCGTCGCCGCGGCCTTCGAATTCGACAGCGCCCAGACCTCTCGCGACAACAGGGAACGGCAAGCCGTAAAGACGGGCGCTGCGGTCGAGGTCAGTCGTCCGGCCGGCGACCTGAAACGAAGCGGTTTTACCGCCGAACCTGCCGCTCGCCTCGCCCGAGACGCCGCCCGCGCCCTCGACGGCCAGCCGGGTCAGGACGATGTCTCCGTCCTCTCCCGCTTCGGCGGCCAGTTGCATCCTGGCTGCGGGAACGCCGAGCAACCGCGTCCGCGCAAGGTCCAGATGCAGCCTGCCCGGATACAGGCCGCGGCCTTCCAAAGCCGGCCTGTAGGCGTCGAGCGGCAGGTCTTCGGCTTCCAGCCGGGCTTCGAATTGTCCCTCCCGCCGCCCGAAACCGCCTTCAATCCGGGCGCCGTCGAAACGCCCGCGAACCTCCTCGATCGCAAAATCGGCGCTTTCGAACCGCGCCCGCAGCGCCTCCGGCGAGACCCCGCGTCCGGCGAGCCGCAACCGTCCATTCGCTTCCAGGCCGCGCAGGCGCGCTTCCTCCACCGCGCCGGGGTCGATCCCGAGCCACTGCAGCAGGGCGCGCAGGTTTCTCGTCTTCAGCGAGAAGGCGGCGCTCTGATGCCCCTTTCCCGCCATTTCCACCCGCGTTCCCCCCGGCAGCACTGCGGCCAGGCGTTCCATCCGGAACCCGTCCGCGTCGCCCTGAAACGCCGCTTCGACCTTTCGCGCCGTCCGGTCGCCGAACTTGACGGCGCCGGCATTGAGCGCCAGCCGCAGGCTCGCACCCGGCGTCCAACCGGTGAGTTGCGGCAGCAGGTCGCGCCACCTGTCGAAAAGCAGCGTACGCGTGAAGAGGCGCGCGTCGATCTCGGTACCTCCCCGCCAGTCTGCCCGAATCGCGCCGGTGAAACGCTGGTCCGCGGCAACGGCATCGATGCCCGTGAAGCGGGCCCCGTCGGGACCGAGCAGGAACTCAGAATCAAATGTGCCGTTCCATGCCGACCCGGCGGCTCCTCGCAGGGAGAACCGCCCGGAGAAGACAAAACCTGCTGCCGGGTTCTTCTCGACCGCGCCGGCGGCGACCGCCTCAATGCCGCCATCGCCGACAGAAACGGTAACGGATGTGCGGTCCCGCCATTTCCCGACCGAGCCCGTGACATCGACAGGCCGGCCGTCCAGCGCCGCTTTCGCTTCCAGCCGGTACGGGCCTTCCGGCCCCCTGACCGTCAATATCGCGGTTTCGACAGGCACGACCGCATCCCCGAAAGCGATGCTGCTGTCCTCGAAACGGATGTGCTGCGCGGGAAGCGGCGGCAGCGGCCTCACGAAGGACCGGTCGAAGGTCAGCTCGACGCCGGAGAACTCCAGCCTGTCGATCTCAAGGCTGCCGGCCAGCAAAGCCCCGATATCCAGAACCGCCCTCGCCTCCCTCACGCCGATGTCGATGGCGGAGATGCCGCCAACCGTCAGAACGGGCCTTGGCAACAGGTCCAGCCGGACCGGGCCGTCCAGGGAAACCTCCCGGCCCAGCGCTTCCTGGAGGCGCGGCTCCAGATGGGACCAGTCGAGAGCGCGCGGACCCTGCCACGCAACGGCCGCAAGGCCGGCAGCGGCCAGCATAACGGCGATCGCGATGACGGAAAGTCTGCGCATCGGGCTCCCGCGGTGATAGGGTCCGGACCGGCGACTGCCGGAATCTACACGAAGCGGACGAGCCGGTGGCGGAGATCGTCAATCTGAACAAGGCGCGCAAGGCCGCCGCCCGCGCGTCCAGAAAACGGAAGGCGAAGGAGCGGCGCGCTCAGCGGAGCGCAGCCCGTCCGGACCCGGATGCGCCGCGCCGCGAACGGGAACTCGACGGCAAACGCCTCGATGAGCCCGAAGACGGCGCCTGAAGGCAGTTCTGCATGCCCGCAGCCGGGTATCTTGCGGCGGGGCCGCTCCTGCGCCATGGTCCGCGCCGCTCCGGGGCGGGGGGAATGAGGGTGACGATAGCGTTCGAGGATTTTCTGAAGATCGATATCCGGGTCGGCACCGTCACGCGCGCGGAGCCCTATCCCGAAGCGCGCCGGCCCTCGATCAAGCTCTGGGTCGATTTCGGCCCCGGGATCGGCGAGCGCAAGACCTCCGCCCAGCTGACGGCCCACTATGCGCCGGAAGCGCTGGTCGGCCGCCAGGTGGCGGGCGTGGTCAATTTCCCGGCAAAGCAGATCGGCAAGTTCATGTCGGAAGTGCTGGTGCTGGGCTTCCCCGACAAGGACGGCGAGGTGGTGCTTCTCGCCCCCGAACGCCCGGTTCCCGACGGCGGGCGGATGTTCTGACTGACGAGGTCGTGGAAGGCCGCGGCCGCTTGTCTTGGCGGGGCGCAGGCCCTAGCTTCCGACTCGGGTGAGGGAGGGACGATCATGCAGATCGAAATAACCGACCGGGACCGCGCCTTCCGCGACGAGGTGCGCGCCTTCATCCGGGAGCGGCTTCCGCAGGATGTACGCGACAAGGTAAGGGACGGCAGCCACCTCACGCGCGAGGATGTCGTGGACTGGATGCGCGCCGTCTCCGAGCGCGGCTGGATGTGCGCCAACTGGCCGGAAGCCGCCGGCGGGCCGGGCTGGACGGCGTCGCAGAGGTTCATCTTCGAGGAGGAAAGCTACCTCGCCTGTGCGCCGGGGCCGGTGCCCTTCGGCCCGCAAATGGTGGGTCCCGTGCTGCTCGCCTTCGGCACCGAGGAGCAAAAGGCACGCCACCTGCCGGGTATCCTTTCCAGCGAGACCATCTGGTGCCAGGGCTATTCGGAGCCGAATTCCGGCTCGGACCTGGCCTCGCTCGCCTGCCGGGCGGTGCGCGACGGCGACCACTACATCGTCAACGGCCGCAAGATCTGGACGACCAACGCCGACTGGGCGGACTGGTGCTTCGCGCTGGTGCGCACCGACAGTTCCGGCAAGAAGCAGGACGGCATCTCGGTCCTGCTGATCGACATGAGCCTGCCCGGAGTGACGGTGCGCCCGATCGAGCGTTTCAGCCGCATGTCGGACTTCAACGAGGTGATCTTCGAGGATGTCCGCGTGCCGGTCTCCGAGCGCATTTACGACGAGGGCAAGGGGTGGACCTGCGCCAAATATCTGCTCGGGCACGAGCGCTCCGGCACGGCCGGCGTCGGGCTGTGCCGCCAGCGGCTCGACCGGCTGGAGGAGATTGACGACGGGCGCGACCCGGAGTTCTCGCGCCGCATCGCGGAGACGGGCGCCGCGCTGGAGGATCTGCGCTGGTCCTTCCTGCGCATGGTGGCGGCGAAGGAGGCCGACGACGAGATCGGACCGGAAGCCTCGCTGCTCAAGATACGCGGCACCGAAATCCAGCAGGACGTGATGGAACTGCTGATGGAGGCGCAGGGTTATTTCGCGCATCCCTTCATCGAGCGCGCGCTCGCCCAGGGCTGGAACGAGCCGCCGGTCGGCTCGAGCGAGGCAGCCGGGGCCACGGCCTTCTACTTCGACTGGCGCAAGGCCTCCATCTATGGCGGCTCGAACGAGATCCAGCGCAATATCATCGCCAAGGCCGTGCTCGGCCTTTAGGCGTTTCCGGAGACGGCACCCGAGGACGGGAAGGAACAGGGACAAGCCATGGACTTCGACTATTCCGAGGACCAGCAGCTCCTGCAGGAGAGCGTGCAGCGCTTCGTGCGCGAGAACTACAGCTTCGAGGCGCGGCGCCAATTGGTGGCCACCGAACAAGGCTATTCCGACGGGCACTGGCGGCAATTCGCCGAACTCGGCTGGCTCGGCATCCCCTTCCCGGAGGAGCATGGCGGCCTTGGCATGTCCGGCGTCGAGACGATGGTCGTCATGGAGGCCATCGGCAACGGGCTGGTGGCGGAGCCCTATCTCTCCACCGTGGTCATGGGCGGCGGCGCGGTTGCGGCTGCCGGGTCTGACGAGCAGAAGGCCGAAATCCTGCCGGCCGTTGCGGAGGGCAAGTGCAAGCTCGCCTTCGCGTTTGCCGAGCGCCAGGCCCGCTACAACCTCCAGGATGTCGAGGTCCGTGCCGAGGCGGCCAATAGCGGCTACAGGCTCTCCGGCATGAAGAGCGTCGTGTTCGGCGCGCCGACGGCCGACCGGTTCGTCGTGTCGGCGCGCACGGCGGGCGGCTCGCGCGACGCGGACGGCATCACGCTCTTTCTGGTGGACAGGGATGCGCCCGGCCTCTCCGTGCGCGGCTATCCGACCGCTGACGGCCTCCGGGCCGGCGAAGTAACGCTGGACGGCACACCGGGCGCTGTGCTCGGCGAAGTGGACGGCGGGCTTGCCACCGTCGAGGAGGTCGTGGACCGCGCCATTGCCGCGGTGTCGGCGGAGGCGGTCGGCCTGATGGGCACGCTGAACGAGATGACGCTCGAATACCTCAAGACGCGCGAGCAGTTCGGCCAGCCCATCGGGCGCTTCCAGGTCCTCCAGCACCGCATGGTGGACATGTTCATCGCGCATGAGGAAGCGAAGTCGATGGCGATGATGGCGGCCATGCGCGTCGACGAGGAAGATGCGGACGCCCGCAAGAAGGCCATGTCTGCCGCCAAGGTGCAGATCGGCAAGTCGGCCCGCTTCGTCGGCCAGCAGTCGATCCAGCTTCACGGCGGCATCGGCATGACCGACGAATACGCCGCCGGCCACTACTTCAAACGCCTCACCATGATCGACCGCAGCTTCGGCGACAACGACTACCACCTCAGGCGCTACGCGGCGCTGTAGCGAGAGGCCGCCGGGAGGGGATTACGGCTCCTCCCCGAAGCTCTCCGCGTAAAGCCGCTCGACGCGGGCGGCCTCTTCGTCGGTCAGGGCGGCGAACTCGCGGCTGCGGGCGCGCGTCGAAAGCCTGCCGCGGTTCTGCTCCAGGAAACCGCGCAGCAGCTCCATCCGGCGGTCCGGCATGTCCGCTATCTCCTTCACGCCGGCGGCGAAGCGGTCGAAGGCGGTGAGGAAGCGGATTTCGCGCGGCAGGTCCTCTTCCACCGTCCGTTCGATGCACTCGTAGAGGAACTCGGCGTGGGCCGTCGCGTCGAAATAGCGGTAGAAGGCGGCCGTGTCGTTCAGCACCTCGACATTGCCGCCCTCCGCCGCCCGCCAGTCGATGAAGGGCAACAGGGCGGACGAGCGGGCTTCGAGCACCCGGCGGTAGTCTTCGATGCGCTCCAGGATAGCGGCGCTGACCGGGAACACGACTCCGGGCGGGGTGTAGCCCGCCGCCGCCAGCACATGGTGGATCAGCCAGCGGTGGATACGGCCGTTGCCGTCCTCGAACGGATGGACATAGACGAAACCGAACGCCGCGGCCGCGGCCGCAACCACGGGGTCCAACCCGCCCGCGACTGCGCGGGCGCAGTAAGCGGCGATGCCTTCCACCAATCCCGGCAAATCCTGCGGACGGGCGCTGACATGGTCCGGCAGCGGCGAGCCGTCGATCCGGTCGTGCAGCCCCACGAAGCCGCCTTCGTCGCGAAGGCCGAGCCGCACGAAACGCGCATCCTCGATGACGATGCGCTGGAGGCGCTCCAGTTCCGCGCGGTCGGGCGCCCGCCGGCCGGCCTCGGCAATGGCCCGGCCCCACTTGGCGGCGCGGACATTCGACGGCCGCTCGCCCTCAATGGCGAAGGACGACTTCGTATCGTTGAGCAGCAGGAACGATGCCGCGCGCGCCATCAGGTCCGGATGCACCCGGCCAGCGGTGTCGCGAGCGCGCGCGTCGAGTTGCAGGGTGCGGGCCGCATCCAGCGCCGGCGTGCGCCGCACCATCGGGCAGAAGGCGGGCGTACCGGGCAGGTTGTCCAACACCTTGTGGCGGCGCGACCGCTCGCCACCCTCGAGGGCAAACTGCAGGCGCGTGTCCACGGCCGGGACATAACGCGCCGCGCTGTCGTCCGGCAGGTCGAGCCGCTCGCCGGTCAGCCACTCGTAGATGAACCAGAGCCGGCGGGATAACGCCCCGGCCGGCTGCGCGCGCACCGCGGCCGCTACCTCCCCGGCGGGTAGGACTGCAAACAGGGCGTCAAGCACGGCAAGGTCGATTCCTTCCCGCCGGAGGGCGAACGCCAGATGCTCCGCCAGCGTCGGTTGAGGGCGGCGGGGGGGCGGCAACAACAACCAGTCGGTCGTCGAGTGCGGGTGGTCGCGCCGGGCAATTGCGAATAGTCGCGGAGGCAAGGGGAGATTGAGATCGTAACGGTCGATCAGCCACGAATAACCAGCCGGCTCCGCCGGTTCCGGCAATGCGCGGCCGTGCAAATCGGTCATTTCGCGTGTTATGCTGTTCAAGATAAATTACTTCCTGCTCATTCCCGTGCATTTTTGCCATTTTCTGCTCGTTCTTATCATTTCCTGCTCATTTCCATGCATTTTTGCCATTTTCTGCTCATTTAGGTGCATTCTTCCATTTCGTCCACTCCTCAATAGGGATCGGAGCGGCTGACACGCCGCCCTTCATTCCTCCACCGATCCCCAGCCGCCGCCGCCGGCGTCTCTATGATGAAGATGTCGCCGGTGTTCATTTCCGTGCGGTCGGCGCCGAGCAGGACCTCGGTGCTGCCGTCGGTGCAGAGTACGCTGTTGCGCCCCAACCCGCTACTCTCCTCGCCCGCCAGACCGTAGGGCGGCACTTGACGGTGGCTGGAAGGGACTGCCGCCATCGGCTCTTGCAAGCTCTTTGCGTAAAACCGTTTGACGCAGGTCCCTTCGTCGCCAATCGAGATCACGCCCCCATTTTCAGACACAGGCGAAAACGGGATTATTCGTCTTGCTCGGAGGCGTCTCCTCGGACAACAGACAACCAGTTGGAAAAGTCCTCTAGGCTGTATTTGTTCTTGGCTAAATTACAAGCGAGATGTGTTATCCAAACATTCTCATCATCATATGCACCATTAGCGCTGTCAACTCGATCCGCAGAAGGCTGCAACATTTTGTTAGAGCAACCGGTTACCAAATTACCACCACAGAGCATACAAACTCCTGCTTGCTCGTTCCATTTTCGAATCAGAAGTGCATTCAAATCGGAAAGGTTCGGTGCGGTTCGCAGAGGATTAATTCGGATATTTTTCTCATCGCCACGATTCACACGCTCGATGATAAGTTCTGCCATCCTAAGCGCTTCGCGTCTAATCGACATATCAACCTCTGGAGAAACACTCTTCCTAAGTTCCAAGTACGCACGTACATCCTCGCTAATGTTCAGTTCGAGGGGTTCTATCGGTAATTCCAGCACCGCTTCTCGTTCTTCGCCATGCGCTTCGACAACATTGCCCCTATTAGCGAATTCCGCAAACGACCTATAAGCCACCGGAATGACGTCGCGGGCCCCCGGAAAAGGCGGGCCGATAATATTGTTGGCCTCGGTGACGGCCATGGAATGTGGCCAACGCTCCGCCCATTGAGCTTTTGATCTTTGCCAAACTTCTGGGGGAACGATTTTTCTGGTCTCGAGTATCTGCTTCGGCTCAATAACGACAGCGGAGATGAGGCGGCTGCGATGCTCTGGTAGCCGGGTCATCTCAGCATTAGTGGTTCCAACGTAGATAAGCACATCCCTTCCAGCAACAAACTCGCGCCGAAGCCGATCTCCGACGGATCGTTTAGTAAAGGAAAGGCAAGGCCACTCGTCACTTATCTGGCCCCATTCACTCTTCAGAAACACCCGCCCATCGGGCTTCATTATATCGGACACACGCATTGAAGTTCGCTTTCTGTATGTTCCTACAACCGTTTATGGGTGAAGCTTTAGGTCACGTTGGGTCTTTGGTTTGGCTACAGAATCATCTCGGCTGCCTTACCCCTCCGCCGCGCCCCAGCCGCCGCCGCCCGGCGTCTCTATGATGAAGATGTCGCCGGTGTTCATTTCCGTGCGGTCGGCGCCGAGCAGGGTTTCCACGCTGCCGTCCGTCCTGACGACGCTGTTGCGGCCCGGCGCGCCGCTCTCGCCGCCGGCGAGGCCGTAGGGCGGCACGCGGCGGTGGCTGGAGAGGATTGCGGCCGTCATGGGCTCCAGGAAGCGGACCCGGCGGCGGACGCCGTCCCCGCCCCGCCAGCGTCCTCCGCCGCCGCTTCCCCGCCTGATCTCGAAGCTCTCCAGGCGCACCGGGTAGCGCCATTCCAGGATTTCCGGGTCGGTGAGGCGCGTGTTGGTCATGTGGACATGCACGGCATGCGCCCCGTCGAAGCCGTCGCCCGCCCCGGAGCCGCCGCAGATGGTCTCGTAATACTGGTAGCGCGCATTGCCGAAGGTGAAATTGTTGACCGTCCCCTGGGACTCGGCCACGGCGTTCAGCGCGCCGAACAGCGTGTCGGTGATGTATTGCGAGGTCTCGACATTGCCGGCCACCACCGCGGCGGGATAGTGGGGCCGCAGAATCGACGGCTCCTTCACGCGAATGTCCAGCGGCTTCAGGCAGCCGGCATTGAGCGGGATATCGACCCCGCAGAGGCAGCGGAAGACGTAGAGCACCGCCGCCATGCACACGGCCGTCGGCGCGTTGAAATTGCCGTCCACCTGGTCGGATGAGCGCGAGAAGTCGAGCACAGCCCGGCGCGCTTCCCTGTCGATGGAAACGTCCACCGCAATCCGCCAGCCCTGGTCGGTCTCGATCTCGAAGCTGCCGGGCCGGAGCGCGTCCAGCACCCGGCGCACGCTCTCCTCGGCATTGTCGCGCACGTGGCGCATATAGGCCTGGACGGTATCCAGCCCGAAATGCGCCACCATCTTGTGCAGCTCCTCCACGCCCTTCTGGTTCGCGGCAATCTGGGCGCGGAAGTCGGCGAGGTTCTCGGCCGGGTTGCGCGCCGGATAGCGCGCGCCCTCCAGCATCGCCAGCACCTCGTCTTCGAGGAAACGCCCGCCGCGCACCGCCCGCACATCGTCGAACAGCACGCCCTCCTGCTCGATATGGCGGCTGTCGGGCGGCATGGAGCCCGGCGTGATGCCGCCGATATCGGCATGGTGGCCGCGGCTCGCGACATAGAACCAGATGGCGCCGCCGCCGGGCGCGAACACCGGCGTGATGAGCGTCACGTCGGGCAGGTGCGTGCCGCCATTGTAGGGCGCGTTCAGCATGAACACGTCGCCCGGCTCCATCGTCCCGGCGCGGGAGCGGATGATCGACTGCACGGATTCCGACATGGAGCCGAGATGCACCGGGATATGCGGCGCGTTGGCCACCAGCTCGCCGTCGGGGTCGAATATGGCGCAGGAGAAGTCGAGCCGCTCCTTGATGTTCACCGACGAGGCGGTCGCCGCCAGGGTGGCGCCCATCTGCTCCGCCGCCGACATGTACATGTTGTTGAACACTTCGAGCAGCACGGGGTCGGCCTCCGTGCCCGACGGCGCCTTGCGCGCGAGCGGCCGGACGCGCCGCAGCAGCAGGTTGCCGCTCTCCGTCAGCCGGGCCTCCCAGTCCGGCTCGACGACGGTGGTCGCCGTGTCCTCCACGATCACCGCCGGACCGGCCACGCGGCTTCCGGAGCCGAGCTTCGCCCGGACATGAACGGCGGCCTCCTGCATCCGGCCGTCGGCGAACAACCGGGTCTCCGCCGCCGGAGCCGGCTCGCCGCCTCCGGCAATGGCGGGTTCCCCTGCCCTGTCGGTGTGGCCCACAAGTTCGAGCGCCGCCGCCTCGATGACGAGCCCCTTGGTCTCCGAGACGAAGCCGAACCGCTGCCGGTGCTGGTCCTCGAACGCCGCCTGTACCTCCGCTTCCGGGCCGAACGGCACGGTCAGCGGGGAGTCGGTGCCGTCATAGCGCACGTGGAGCCGGCGAAAGGCCTCGATTCGCTCGGGCGGCACGCCCTGGGCCGCCATCTCGTCCCGCGCGAGCGCTTCCAGCCGCTCGAACGCCGCTTCCGCCTCGGCGATGCCGGACAGCGGCGCCTCGACCGCCGTCTCACGCAGCACCCTGATGTCGGCGAGGCCCATGCCGTAGGCGGAGAGCACGCCCGCAAAGGGGTGGATCAGCACCGTCTCGATGCCAAGCGCATCGGCCACCGCGCAGGCATGCTGGCCGCCTGCCCCGCCGAAGCAGTTGAGCGCATAGTCGGTGACGTCGTGGCCGCGCTCGATGGAGATGCGCTTGATGGCGTTGGCCATGTTCTCGACCGCAATGCGCAGGAAGCCTTCGGCCACCGCTTCCGGCGTGCGTCCGTCGCCGATCCGCTCCGCAAGCGCGGCGAACTCGCGGCGCACGGTCCCGACGTCGAGCGGCTCGTCGCGGCCGGGGCCGAAAATCCGCGGGAAAAACTCCGGCAGCAGCCGGCCGAGCATGAGGTTGCAGTCGGTGACCGTCAGCGGGCCGCCGCGCCGGTAGCAGGCGGGGCCGGGGTCCGCGCCTGCGCTGTCGGGGCCGACCCGGAAGCGCCGCCCGTCGAAATGCAGGATCGAGCCGCCGCCGGCGGCGACGGTGTGGATGTCCAGCATCGGCGCGCGCATCCGCACGCCGGCGACCTCGGTCTCGAAGGCGCGCTCATAGCTGCCGGCATAATGCGAGACATCGGTCGAGGTGCCGCCCATGTCGAAGCCGATAATGCGCTCGAAGCCCGCCGCCCGCGCGGTCTCGACCGCGCCGACGATGCCGCCCGCCGGGCCGGAGAGGATCGCATCCTTGCCCTGGAAGCGGCGCGCATCCACCAGCCCGCCATTGGATTGCATGAAGAGCAGCCGCGCGCCCCCGAGCGCCGCTGCCATGCGCTCCACATGGCGGCGCAGGATCGGCGAGAGATAGGCGTCCACCACCGTGGTGTCGCCGCGCGAGACGAACTTCATCAGCGGTGAGACCTTGTGGCTGACCGAGACCTGCTCGAAGCCGGCGCGCCGCGCGACCTCTTCCGCGGCGGCCTCGTGGGCGGTGTGGCGGTAGCCGTGCATCAGGCAGATGGCGACCGCCCGGAAGCCCTCGCCGTGCGCCCGCACGAGGTCCTCCGCCAGCTTCTCCTCGTCCAGCGGCTGCACGGTCTCGCCGTGCGGCCCCATGCGCTCGTCCGCCTCGACGACCGCCTCGTAGAGTATTTCCGGCAGCCGGATATGCAGGTCGAAGAGGCGCGGGCGGTTCTGGTAGCCGATGCGGAGCTGGTCGGCGAAGCCCCTCGTCACCACCAGCAGGGTGCGTTCGCCCTTGCGCTCCAGCAGCGCGTTGGTCGCAACCGTGGTGCCCATCCGCACCGCCTCGACGCGGTCGGGCGGGATCGGCGCATCGCCTTCCGCGCCCAGGATGTCGCGGATGCCCTGGAGTGCTGCGTCGTCGTAATGCTCCGGGGCTTCGGAGAGCAGCTTGCGGGTGACATAGCCGCCGTCCGGCCCCCGGGCCACGATGTCGGTGAAGGTTCCGCCCCGGTCGATCCAGAACTGCCAGCCTCCGCTCATGTCGTCCCTCTCAGCCGCATTTCCGGCGCTTCCGGCCGCCGAATCCCGTTGAACTCGGCCCCCGCCGCCGCTATACACTCCGGCGCACGGCCGGAGTGTAGCTCAGCCTGGTAGAGCACTGTCTTCGGGAGGCAGGGGCCGCAAGTTCGAATCTTGCCACTCCGACCAATCTTTTCAAACGCCTGAATGCCGCCCCTGCCGGCCGCTTCGCTGCCGCCCTGCCCGACGCGCGGTTGCCGGGCGCTTCCCGCCAGCGATAGGATGACATGCGAGGCCGGCGGGGAGGACGACATGGCGGTGGCGACGGCGCATGCCGGGGCAGCGATGACGAGGGACGACCTCGCCGCCCGCATTGCGGCGCTGCCGCGCGTCCGGCTCGGGCACCTGCCGACGCCGCTCGACCCCTGCCCCCGGCTTGCCGGGGCGCTTGGCGTGCGCGCCCTCTACGTCAAGCGGGACGACCTGACGGGCCTGGCCTTCGGCGGCAACAAGACCCGCCACCTCGAGTTCACCTTCGCCGACATCCTCGAATCCGGCGCCGACACCGTGGTGGCCGGCGCTTATACCCAGTCCAACTGGTGCCGGCAGATCACCGCGGCCGCGCGCCGGCATGGCCTCGCGGTCTCCCTCGTGCTGATGCAGGGCGTCAAGGGGCCGGCGCTTCAGGGCAATCTGCTGCTCGACAGCCTGATGGGCGCGGACGTGACGGTGATCGACATCGAGTCGATGGAAGGTATCCAGCCTCATCTCGACGCGAAGGCCCGGGAACTGGAGGCCGCCGGGCGCCGTCCTTATGTGATCGCCCCTTTCGGCCTCGACCAGCAGGTGCGCGCCGCGCTCGGCTATGTGGACATGGCGGTCGAACTCGATGCCCAGCTCGACGAGGTCGGGATCGACCCCGACCATGTCTTCGTGGCGGGCGCCAACAACACGCCGGCCGGCCTCGTCACCGGCCTCAGCGCGCTCGGCCGCCGGGCCCGGGTGACGTCGATCAGCCCGATCCGCTGGCAGGAGGAGCGGGCGCTCGACATCGCGCGCATCGCCACGGCGACCGCGCGGACGCTCGGCCTCAACCTGGCAATCGACTCGGCCGATTTCGCTGCGGATGAGTCCTTTGCCGGCGAGACCTACGGCCTGCTCACGCCGGAGGCGCATGCCGCGCTCAGGCTTGCCGCAGAGACCGAGGGCATCCTTCTGGACCCGGTCTATACAAGCAAGGCCATGGCCGGGCTCATCGACTATGCGAAACGCGGCCTTGTGGGGGCCGGCGAGACGGTCGTCTTCGTCCACACCGGCGGCCAGCCGCTCCTCTTCGCCTATGCCGGGGAGCTGACCGAAGGCGGCTGAGGCAGTGTTCGCCTGCCGGGCCTATTCGTAGCCATAGTCCCGCCGCGCGCCCTCGGGCGTCACATAGCCGGCCCGGAGGTCCGCCTCGACGCGCTCGCGCGGGCGGCTTGCGGGATCGCCGTGTCCGCCGCCGCCCGGCAGCCTGAGCCGCACGGTGTCGCCCTCGCGGAAGGTGATGTTCGGCGAGCTCGACGGCGCAATCGCCTCGCCGTTGACCTCGATCGCGCCGAAAGAGCCGTCCCTGCCGCCGAGCAGCCCCTGCGGCGGAAAGCGCATCCGCCCGGCCGATCCGGACAGCACCAGCGGCTCGCCCGCCCCCACCCGTCCGGGATACGCCTTCAGCACCAGCTCCTGGCCGAGACCGCCCCGGAACTCGCCCGCGCCGCCGGAGTCCGGGATAAGCTCGCGCGCCTCGTAGAGCACGGGCGTCTCCATCTCCGACCACTCGATGGAAACGTCGCGCACATTGTAGGGAAAGCTCACCGAGGGGAGCCCGTCATCGCCCGGCCGGCCTCCCATGCCGCCGAAGGCATGCTGGTGCAGCGCGAACGCCTCGCCGTCCGGACGCACGCCGTTCACATAGAACTGCCATGTCGGCATCGAGCCGGAATCCGCCGGCACCCGGTCCGGAGCGATCCGCGCCAGCACCCGGAACATCAGCTCCGAGACCAGCATCCCGGCCGACAGCCGCCAGAAACAGGCCGCAGGAAAGGTCGGGTTGAGCAGCGTGCCTTCCGGCACCGACAGGTGCAGCGGCTCATAGGTCCCCTGGTTGTTCGGCAGGATCGGGTCGCACACCAGCTTGAGCGGCAGCGCCACATAGGCGCGGGTGTAGTTGATGGGGCAGTTGACCGGCCGGCGCACCTGCGCCGAAGTGCCGGTGAAATCCGCGTAAATGTCGCTTCCCTCGATCCGCACCGTCACCGCGAGCGTTTGCGGCTCCGCGATGCCCTCGATCTCCATTTCCATCTCTTCGCGGTATTCGCCGTCGGGAAGCGCCGCGATCCCGGCCCGCATGCCGGCCTCCGTACGGCGCATGATCTCGTCGGCATGTCCGCGCAGCGAGTCGAGGCCGAACTCCGCCGCCAGCCGCTCCAGCTCGCGGCTGCCCGCCCAGCCCGCTGCCACCTGGGCGCGCAAATCGCCGATCATCTTCTCCGCGAAGCGCACATTGCGCCTGAGGAGCTGGAAGAGCTGCTCGTTCGGCTCGCCGTCGTCATAGAGCCTGAGAGGCGGAATGATGAGCCCCTCTTCATAGACCTCCTCGCTGAGGCCCGAACCCTTGCGCCCGCCGATATCGACATGGTGGACGCTGTTGATGGAGAAGCCGATCAGCCGCCCGCCGTGGAAGGCGGGCGTGGTGATGAAGACGTCTGCCGTCTGGCCGTTGCAGATCCAGGGATCGTTGCAGATGAACACGTCGCCCGGCCGGACCGTCTCGGGCGGGAAATATTCCAGCAGGTTCCGCCCGTAAACCGGCATCACGCCGGTATGCCCGGTCGCGCCGAGCCAGGTCTGGCCGATGAGGCAGCCCCGGTCGTCATAGAGCCCGGTGGACATGTCATGCACTTCGACGACATCGTGGGAGAACGCCGTGCGGAACATGGTCGTCGCCATCTCGTCGGCGATGGCGATCAGGCGCGGCCAGACGATGTCGAGCGCTTCAGGCGGCTCGTTGGGGCTCATGGCGCTTCCTCCGGATCGACGGCGATGACCAGCGAGCCGTATTCATCGACCTCCGCCGCCGCGCCATCGTCGATGATCGTGGTCGCGGACGCTTCCTCGACGATGGCCGGCCCTGCGAAGGCCGCGCCCGGACCCAGCCGGTCCCGGTCGAAGACGCTGAACGGGCGCATGCGGCGCTCGCGCGCCGACCAGGCCGGCCTCGTGCCGGCCGGGGCCGCCCCCTCGCCCGGGGCGAGCGGCTCGAATCCGAGCTCCCCGCCCACGAGCTCGCCCAGCACGCGGAGGTTCACGATCTCCGCCGGCACGTCGTCGTAGAAATAGCCGTATTTCTCGCGGTAGAGGGCGGCGAAGGACCGCCAGATCGCCTCGCGGTCCACCGCCCCGTCGAGCAGCGGCACCGTCACCTGGTAGCTCTGGCCGATATAGCCGACATCGATCCCGCGCCGGAAGTGCAGCTCTCCGTCCGGGCCGAGCCTTGCCAGCAGCGCTGCGACCTGGTCCGCCATCTCCTCCAGCAGCGCTCCGGTCGCCGCCTCGTCGAGCTCCCGGAGCGGCGCCTTGTGGGTGCGCACGATGTCGTAGGCCGGCGGCGCGACCAGCAGGCCGAGCGCAGACAGCACGCCCGCCCGGAGCGGAACCATGACCCGTCCGATCCGGAGCTTCGCCGCGAGGTGGCAGGCATGCAGCGGCCCCGCGCCCCCGAACGCGACCAGGGTCGCCTGCCGGGGATTGCCGCCGCGCTCCGTTATGTGCATGCGCACCGCCGCCGCCATGGTCTCGTTGACCACGTCATGCACGGTCCAGGCCGCTTCGAGCGCCGACTGTCCGCGCGGGCGCGCCAGCTGCTCCTCGATGCCGGCCCGCGCCGCCTCCTCGTCGAGGCGCATCGAGCCGCCGGCGAAATTGCCGGGATTGAGGTAGCCCAGCAGCAGGTCGGCGTCGGTCACGGTCGGTCTTGTCCCGCCGCGCGCATAGCAGATCGGCCCCGGGTCGGCGCCGGCGCTTTCCGGCCCGACCTGCACGAGCCCCATCTCGTTGATGCCGGCGATGCTGCCGCCGCCCGCGCCGATCTCGATCATGTTGACCGCCGGCACCGCTACCGGAAACCCGCTGGAGCGCGTGAACCGCCGGGACCGCGCCACTTCCAGCTCATCGGTGATCGGCAGCGCGCGCTCGCGAATGAGGCACGCCTTGGCCGTCGTTCCGCCCATGTCGAAGGAGAGCACTTCGGGCAGTTCGAGCAGTTCGGCGATCCGGCGCCCGACAATGGCGCCCGCTACCGGCCCCGACTCGATGAGCCGGAGCGGGAAGTCTCCCGCCGTCTCGGTCGAGCCGAGGCCGCCATTGGAGAGCATCACGCGCAGCGGCGCGGCGTAACCGGCGCCCGCGAGCCCGCCGTCGAGGTTGCCGAGATAGCGCTGGACGAGCGGCTTCACATAGGCGTTGACCACCGTGGTGCTGGTGCGTTCGTACTCCTTGATCTGCGGCAGCACGTCGGCGGAGGCGGTGACCGCGATTTCCGGCGCAAGCTCGCGCAGGAGCCGCGCTGCTTCCCGCTCGTTTTCGGGATTGACGTAGGAGTGCAGGAAGGCGACCGCGACCGAGCCCACGCCCTCCGCCCGCATCAGCGCAACGGCCGCCTCGATCTCCTCCGGGGGGACCGGGCGAAGGACCGTGCCGTCGCTGTAGGTGCGCTCGCCGATGGGAATTCGCAGATGCCGCGGCACCAGCGGCGCCGGGGGATCGGCCCAGAGTTCGTAGGTCGTCACCCGGACATGGCGGCGAAGCTCCAGCACATCGCGGAAGCCCCGGGTCGCGAGAAGCGCCGTGCGGGCGCCCTTGCGCTCGATGACCGCGTTTGCGACCAGCGTCGTGGCATGGGCGATGCGGCGGGTGCGGGCGACATGCTCCGGGTCGATGGCGCCGAAAGCCCGCAGGCCCTCCAGAACGCCCACCGACGGATCGGCGGGGGTCGTCAGGCATTTCTCCGCATGGATGGCGCCCGAACGCTCGTCATAGAGCACGAAATCCGTGAAGGTGCCGCCTACATCGCAGCCCAGCCTGTACGCCGTCTGTCCCTCGTTCATCGCGCCGGACGGCAGATCAGGAATCCGCGGCGGACCACCCGGCGAAGCGGCCGGGCCAGACCTTCGGATCGACCATGCTGCGCGGCGGCTCTCCGGCGATCACCTGTGCGATCTGGTCGGCAACGCCGTGCATCATGGCGTGGACGCCGAGGTCGGTATTGGATGCGATATGCGGGGTGACGATCACATTGTCCATCGCCAGCAGCGGGTTGTCCGGCAGCGGCGGTTCGGGGTCGGTCACGTCCAGCGCCGCTCCCGCCAGATGCCCCTCCTGCAAGGCCCGGATCAGCGCCTGCTCATCCACCACCGGCCCGCGCGAGGCGTTCACCAGGTAGCCGCCTTCGGGAATGAGGCCGAGCTCCCGCGCGCCGACCAGATGGCGGGTGCCCGGCGTCAGCGGCACATGCAGGGTGACGAACTTCGCGTCCGTGAAGACGGATTCGAAATCGTCTGTCAGGGTCACGCCCTCCGGCGTCTGCTGGCGAAGGTCCACGAGGGGGTCGCAGACGCGGACATTCATGCCGAGCCCGAGCGCGCAGGCCGCCGCGACCCGCCGGCCGATGCGCCCGTAGCCGACGACGCCCAGATTGCGCCCCCTGAGTTCCGTACCCCGCATCTGCTCGCGGTCCAGGGGCCGGCCTTCCCTGAGGAAGCGGTCCCCGGTCATCACGCGGGCCGCCACCGCCATGAGCAGCGCGACCGTGTGCTCCGCCGTGGACTGCGAGGGCGCGTCGGGGTTGTGGATGACGATGATGCCGCGCTCGCTCGCCGCCTCCACGTCGATCTTGTCCACGCCGATGCCGGGCGTGGCGACCATCTTCAGGCGGTTGCCGGCGCGCGACATGAACCCGGCGTCGATCGGCCCGCGGCCCGCAACCACGATATCCGCCCCGGAAACCTGCTCCAGTTCCGGATCGACGACCACTTCGGCCATCTCGCGGATCCGCTCCGTCGCCCCCATCGGCAACTCGTTCTGCATCACCACCTTGACCGGCATGCCGCGTCCCCCTCCATGCGCCCATCGGTTTCGTTATACACGCGGATTTGCCGGGTGTCGCAATTCATGAAGCATGAACAATTTCCAGTATTTTTGCTTTTTGTTCATGATTTTGGCTTGACATCTGGCGGATTGTGGTATGATGGTCCCCAGGGAAGCGGACTCCGGAGCCGCTTTCCTGGGCGTTGCGCGGCCGGGCGGCGCCACTTTCTGAAAACCCGTGAGAAGCCGACAGGAGACGTGCGTCCTGCGTCTCGCGCGCGCAATCAGGCGCGCGAACCGCGCCGGCGCCGACACGCGCCCGGGCAGGCGTGGGCGCCCGCGCAGGATACGCGCGGAAAAGGGACCCCCTCCCCGTCGGAGCAAGGAGGAACGATGACCGCAACCGACCCCGAACTGACCGCAATGCTGGCCGAAAGGCTCGTGCCGGCGGATGGTAGGACCGGCTCCGTGCAGGCCGAAATGACCTTATCCGCAAGCCCTCACAGTCGCCCTGGACGGAGCGGAGCGGAGAGCCGGGGTCCATCCTCCGCCCTCTCCACCGGGCCGCAACGGTCAGGGATGGGCCCCGGCTCCGGGACCGGGGCGACGGTGAACGCAAGACGCAGAAGGAGATCGAAGAGTGGACGGCTTCATGCCGGAAACGACTACGGACCATGCGCCATCGGCATGCAGATCATGACATCTCATGACACATGGCAGGGGGTCCTGCCGGGCCCGCATGACAAAACATGACATTCCATGACGCCTTGCGGCGGGTCCCGTCAGCCGATCCTGTCCCTCACGGCGGCGACGGCCTCCAGCATGCGTTCGTGGTCGCCGACGAAGCGCAGCGCGATATGGCTGGCGCCGCGCTCGGCATAGCCGCCGATCCAGTCCGCCGCGGCTTCCGGCGGGCCGGCGAAGGCGGTCTGGCGGCGGCGGATGACGGCAGCGGGTGCGCCGTAATAGCTCTCCAGATAGGCGTCGATGCGCGCATTGCCGGCGTCCGCGTCCTCGTCGAGCGCAATCGTCAGATAGACCGCGCCCGTCACCGCGCCGGCCAGGCGTCCGGCGGCAGCGGCGGCGGCCTGCACCGTGCGCCACCTCTCTCCCCAGCCCTCGGCGTCGGGGCCGGTCGGGAACCAGCCGTCGAAATGCCGGGCGGTCCGTTCGAGGCCCGCCGGGTGGCCCGTACCGAGCCATATGGGCGGGCCGCCCGGATTGTGCGGCACCGGCCCGAGCACGCCGTCCTTCACCGGCCAGCGCCCCTCCCAGTCCACCGGCTCGCCGGACCAGAGCGCGCGGCAGAGGCGGAGCCCCTCCAGCATCCGGCCGACGCGCTTCTCGAACGGCACGCCGGCGGCTGCGAACTCGGCGCGGATATTCGGCACGTCGCCGGCAATGCCGTAGCCCAGGATCAGCCGCCCCTCGGCGATGCGGTCGATGGTGGCGACCTGGTGCGCCAGCACGACCGGGTTGCGCAGCGCCGGCAGCAGCACGGCCGTGCCGACCGCCACGCGCCGGGTGCGCGCGGCAACCGCCGCCATCAGGGTCAGCGGGTCGTGGCGCGGTCGCGCGAGCAGGCTGTCGCCGATCCAGATCGAGTCGTAGCCGAGCGCCTCGGCCCGCTCGGCCAGCGCCAGCATCGGCCCGGTCTCGTTCAGGCCGCTCATGATGCGCTCGCGGGTGGGCAGCAGATAGCCGAGTTTGGGTGCGGTCATGTCCAGATGTCTCCGAAAAGGGGCCGGCGCAGTTTCACCATTTCGCCCGACGCTGCAATTCGGTCGCGCTGGACCGGGCCGGACGGAGGCGCTACCTCATCGCGGTGCCCATGTCCGGGGAGAAGCATGATGTTGCCGTTGGAGGGGGTCCGCATCGTTGCGGTGGAGCAGTACGGGGCCGGGCCGTTCGGCACGATGCAGCTTGCGGACCTGGGCGCCGAGGTCGTCAAGGTCGAGAACATTGCCGAGGGCGGCGATGTCGGCCGGTTCGTCCGCCACCCGAAGGATCCGCTGCCCGAGGGGGACAGCCTGTTCTTCCAGGCGTTCAACCGCAACAAGCGCTCGATGGCGCTCGACCTCAAGCAGGAGGCCGGCCGGGAGGTGCTGCACGACCTGGTGCGCTCCGCCGACGGGCTGCTCGACAATCTGCGCGGCGACCGGCCGGCGCAGCTGGGCCTTACCTGGGACGCGCTGAAGGCCGTCAACCCCGCCATCGTCTGCGTGCATCTCTCCGCCTATGGCAGCGAGGGTCCGCGCGCCGCCTGGCCCGGCTACGACTATCTGATGCAGGCGGAGGCCGGCTATCTCTCCGTCACCGGCGAGCCCGACACGCCGCCCGCCCGCATGGGGCTCTCGATGGTCGATCTCGCGACCGGCGTGCAGGCGGCGCTCGCCATGACCTCGGGCATTCTGGCGGCCCGGGCCGGCGGCAGGGGCATGGACCTCGACGTTTCGCTCTACGACACGGCCATGTCGAATCTCGGCTACCTCGCCTGCTGGTATCTGACCGCAGGCATCGTTCAGGGCCGCGAGCCGCGCTCCTCGCACCCGAACCTCACGCCCTCGCAGCTCTACCGGACGCGCGACGGCTGGCTGTTCGTCATGTGCAACAAGGAGAAGTTCTGGGGCGAGCTGGTGGATGCGCTCGGCCGTCCGGAATGGAGGGACGATCCGCGCTTCCACGATTTCGCCGCCCGCCTTGCCAACAGGGAGCTGGTGACGGAGGTGCTCGACGACGCGCTCTCCGCGAAGACGACGGCGGAATGGCTGGAAGAACTGCAGGGCCGGGTGCCGGTCGCGCCCGTGCATGACATCGCCGGCGCCATGGACGCGCCCTTCCCGACCGAAACCGGCCGCCATCTCTGGGTGGACCATCCGAGCGGCCGCCGCGTCGGCTCCGTCGGCCCGCCGATCCGGACCGGCGCGGCGCCGCCCGCCCGGCCGGCGCCCGCCATGGGCGCGGATACGGACGAGCTGCTGGCCGGCCTCGGCTACGGCCCGGAGAAGATCGCCGCGCTCAGGGCCGCGAAGGTCGTCTGACGCTATTGGCCGGGATCGCCGAATTCCGCTTCCGCCAGCAGCACCGCCCATTGCGCGCCGTGCATGTCGCGGTCGCCGCGGCTTCCCTGCGGCACGGGGCGGGGAAAGCTGAATTTCACCACCCGCAACTCCGGCAGTTCGTAGCGTGCGACCTGCGCCGGGTCCACGCGGTAGAGCCGCTCGACCGCCGCCACCGGGACCGCTGCATTGACCCACTGGAAAGCCGCGTCCGTGCCGCAGAATATGTCCACCGTGACCATGAATGGCCCGGCATTCTTGGACCGGACCGCCCTTACCGCGTCACCCAGCCGGGCCATGCCCGACCTCCGTCACCTCCAACCGGAACGCTTCCATCGGGTCGTCGAGCCGCATGACATGGTTGAGGGCGAACTCGTAGAGCGGGCCGCGCTCGGTTTCGGCCGGCGAGTAGGGAAAGGCGAAGGTCGGCAGGTCCTCCTCGTCGGTCAGCGGGAAATGCAGCAGGAAGGGGTTGGCGAGCCGGGCGATCTCCGTCGCCATTTCCTGCGAGGCCGCCGTCACGATGGCGAGCACGCCGACCTCGACCGGATCGGACGTCCGCGCCTCCAGCGGCCCGAGCGCCGCATCCACGCCGATCAGGCGGAACTCGATGGCATAGTCACGGGCTTCGAGGCCCATGCGGGCCGGGATTTCGCGTCCGAGGAACGCCTCCAGCCGGTCGAGCCATCGCCGGGCATCGGCGACATAGCGCCGGTCGCGCAGGATCGCGAGCGCCGTCGTCTGGTATCCGGCGAGCCGCGCCCCTTCCAGCTTCACCGAGTAGGTTTCGGACGCGACCCAGCGGGAGCCGGAGATGCGCACCCGCCGCCCGTCCAGCGCGTCGTATGTCGCGCCGCGCGCATCGAGGTGCCCGCCCGGCTCGTGGAGGATGAACGGGTCGGCGTTCTCGTAGAGCATGTGCGCCGCCACGGATTCCGGCGTGCAGCGCGCGCCGTCGGCATGAGGCTCGACCGTGCAGCCGGCAGCGTCGAACTCGAGGCCGATCACGCCGCTCATCGGCCTCGTCGAGCAGAGCGCACCGCATTCACCGATCTTGGCGCCGTGCCAGGCCGTGCCCGCATGCTCGCCGTTCATCAGCGGCAGCGCCGAGATCGCCGCCGTGTCGGTCGCGCGCCCGGCGATCACCACATCCGCGCCCGTCCGGAGCGCAGCCGCAATCTGCTCCGCGCCTGCAAGCGCCACGATATGCGTGCAGCGCGCGATGTCGTCGGCCGAGATGCCAGCTTCCGGCGCGCCTGCAAGCGGCGCCAGCCTGCCGGCTTCCAGAGCTTCACCGACAGACGCGGCCGGCTGCTCCGATTTCAGCGTGGCGACCCTGAGGCGGCGGTCCTCCGCCTCCGCGATGGCGCGGGTCGCCGCCAGCATGCCCTCCACCATGGCGTCGGTGCCGCAGGTGCCGGCGGAGCCGAGCACGAGCGGGCAGCCGGCCGCCGCGCGTGCGGCCAGCAGTTCCTTCCATTCCGACCGCACGGAGGCGTCGGAATATTTCGAAACTCCCGCGCCCAGATAGAAGGGGCCGCTGTCGGTCGAGCCGCCGTCTATGCAGATGATGTCCGGCCTGTCCGCCGCCGCGCGCCGGAGCGCCTCGCGGTCGAAGCCCAAACCGAGCACACCCGAGGGAACGAGGACCCGCGTCGCCATGTCAACCGGACCCGGCGCCCTGCCGCACTATGGGCCGCGCAGGCGTTCCAGCGCCCGGTCGAACAGCTCCGGCGCGCCCACGGCCAACACGGTGCCGTCGGACTCGAGATCGAGCGGCCGGCCCCGCCAGTCTGCGATGCGCCCGCCGGCGCCTTCGACGATGGCGACATGGGGCAGATAGTCGTACGGCGCCATGCTGTCCTCCGCGACCAGGTCGATCCAGCCGCAGGCCAGCAGGCCGTAGAGATGGCAGTCGCCGCCGAAATGGCGCTGTCCGCAGGCTGCCGACAGGCGGTCGAACGCCGCCCGCGAGGCGCTGTCCGGGAACATGTCCGGCGAGGTGGCGTTGAGCGAGGCGGCGGCCAGGCTCTCGCAGGCGCGCGTATGCACCGGCCTGCCGTTGAAGGTCGTCGGCTCACCGGCAATGCCGATCCAGCGCTCGGACAGGATCGGCATGTCAATCAGGCCCGCGACCGGCCTGCCTTCCTCCAGCAGCGCCGCCATGACGCCGAATGCGGGTTTGCCGTTGACGAAGGAGCGCGTGCCGTCGAGGGGGTCAAGCACCCAGACGCGCCGCGCATCGAGGCGTTCGGAACCGAACTCCTCGCCCAGTATGCCGTCTTCCGGAAAGGCGTCCGCAATCTCCCGGCGCAGCGCCAGTTCGGCCTCCCGGTCGGAGCGGGTGACGGGCGATTCGTCGTCCTTGAGCTCGACCGCAACGCCGGAGCGGAAATAGCACCGGTGGATGGGGCGGACGGTGTCGCCCAGCCGGTCGAGGAAGGCGCGGATCATCAGGCCGGCGCGCGTCGAGGCGCCTCAGGGGAGCGGCAGCGGTTCGTCCGCCATGCTCCGCAGGAAGAGGATGACATTGGCGCGGTCCTTCGGCTTCTTGAGGCCGACAAAGGACATCTTGCCGCCCTTCACCACCTTCCTCGGCTTCGTGAGGTAGGCGTCGAGCCGCTCGTAGGTCCACTGGCCGCCGAACGCCAGCATGCCCTTGGAATATTTGAAGCCCTCGCGTGCTCCCACATCCGCGCCGACGATATTCCAGAGATTGGGGCCGATGCGCTTCTTGCCGCCCTTCTTGACGGTGTGACAGGCCTTGCACTTGCGCCACACTTTCTTGCCGGCCTCGGGATCGCCGGCCGCGAGGCGCTCGGCCAGGTCCTTGGCCGGCTCCGCCGCCATGGCCGACCCGATCAGCGAGAAGCTCCAGCCAAGGCGCTCTTCCGTTTCCGGCGCGGGAGAGGGTTCCCCGGCTGCGCGCTTGCGGTCCGGTTCCGCCGGCAGGGCCGCCTTGGGTTCGGCTTCGCCCTCCTTGGCCGGCCCGTCCGCGCCGCCTTCCGGCAGCGGCTGCGGCGAGGCGGAGAGCGTGCGCAGATAGGCGATGAGATCGGCGCGGTCGCGGGCCTTCTTCAGCCCGACGAAAGTCATCTTGGTGCCCTTGAGGAACCTCTTCGGCTTGAAGAGGAAGGCGTTGAGATTGGCGTAGTCCCACTCGCCCGGATGTTCGGCCATCGCGTCGGAATATCCGAAGTCGTCCCGCGCCGCGATGTCCGCGCCGACGATATTGTAGAGGTTCGGCCCCTGCTTGGCCGCGCCGCCTTCACCGAAGGTATGGCAGGCGGTGCATTTCTTGGTGATCGACTCGCCGCGCGCGATATCGGCCTCGGCCAGCATGCCGGCGATGGGCTCGGGGCCCGCCGGTTCAGTCCGCGCGGCGGGAACCGCGGCGGCCATGTCGGCCGCGTGGGGCTCAGCGCCGTGCCCGCCATCATGTTTGGGGACCAGAGTATTGCCGAAAATGCCGATAAAGATGGTGACGACGCCGGCCAGCAGGAGCCCGCCTGCAATTTTGTTGACCTCGAAAAAATCCATGCCTTGTCGTCCAGTTGACGGCCGCGCGCGCCAGGGCATTCTTGCACGGCGGCATGGCGTGTGCCGGGAATTCCTCTGTCGGAATCCGAGTGTAGGGACGGCTGAAATGAGCGGATATGCGGCGTTGCGTCGCGTAAATCCCAAGCGATGAGCGGTTCTGCGCTGATCGCGATACCCGCGCGGATGGCGTCCGCGCGCCTGCCCGGCAAGCCGCTGGCGGACATCGCCGGGCGGCCGCTGGTCGTCCATGTGCTCCGACGCGCCCTGGAGGCCGGCGTCGGACCGGTGCTCGTCGCCTGCTGCGAGCCGGAAGTGGCCGAGGCGGTGCGCAAAGCGGGCGGCGAGGCGGCGATGACGGACCCGGACCTGCCCTCCGGCTCGGACCGCATCCGCGCCGCGCTCGACGCCTTCGACCCCGGCCGGCGGTTCGACCGGGTGGTCAACCTCCAAGGCGACCTGCCGACCGTGCCGCCGGGAGATATCCGCGCCGCGCTGGCCCTGCTTGACGACCCGAATGTGGATATCGGCACGGTCGCGGCCGAGATCGTGCGCGAGGAGGAACGCGCGAACCCCAATGTCGTGAAGGCAGTGTTCGGCGCGGACGGACGCGCGCTCTATTTCACGCGCGCAACCGCGCCGACGGGTCCCGGCCCGCTCTTCCACCATATCGGCCTCTATGCCTGGCGCCGGGCGGCGCTCGAACGCTTCACGGCGCTGCCGCCGAGCCCGCTGGAGCAGCGCGAGAAACTGGAGCAGTTGCGCGCACTGGAAGCGGGAATGCAGATGGCGGTGGCGGTCGTTGACAGCGTTCCGCTCGGTGTCGATACTCCCGCCGACCTCGCCCGAGCGCGGGAACTCCTTGCCCCGCAACGATAAGTCGAAGCATCCGATGGCCGCCGAAGCCGACGCCCGCCGGATCGCCTTTCAGGGCGAACCGGGCGCCTATTCAGACCTTGCCTGCCGCCGGGCCTATCCGGATCTGGAACCGCTCCCCTGCCGGGCCTTCGAGGACGCTTTCGCAGCGGTGGAGGACGGCGAGGCGGTGCTTGGGATGATTCCCATCGAAAACTCCATCGCCGGGCGTGTAGCCGACATTCACCGGCTGCTGCCGGAAACCGGGCTGCACATCGTCGCCGAGCATTTCGAGCTGGTGCGCCACCAGCTTCTCGCCGCGCCCGGCGCCAGCCTGGAGACGATCCGGCGGGTGCGCAGCCACGTCCATGCGCTCGGCCAGTGCGGCCGGCTGATCCGCGAACTCGGTCTCACCGCGCTCGTCCACGCCGACACCGCAGGCGCCGCCGCCGAGGTGGCGCGGCTGGCCGATCCCGGGGAAGCCGCGATCGCGTCCACGCTTGCCGCCGAGCATTACGGGCTGCAAATCCTGCGCGCCGACATCGAGGATGCCGCGCACAACACGACCCGCTTCATCGTCCTTGCCCGCGAACCGGCGCACCCGCCGCCGGGCGAGCCGGTGACGACCACGCTCTTGTTCAAGGTCCGCAATGTGCCCGCCGCGCTCTACAAGGCGCTCGGCGGCTTCGCCACCAACAGCGTCAACATGACCAAGCTCGAAAGCTACATGACCGACGGCAGCTTCACCGCCACGCTGTTCTACGCCGACATTGAGGGGCACCCAGAGGACCATTCCGTCCGGCTGGCGCTTGAGGAGCTCGACTTCTTTTCGCGCGAAATCCGCATCCTCGGCGTCTATCCGGTCTCACCGTCGCGCAGCGACATGGCCGGCGAAGCGTGCTGAGGCGCCGCCCACCCGAAAGCGAGTCGCAATGGATTTCGGATACTCCGACAGGGTTCGCCAGCTGCAGGAGCAGCTCACCCGTTTCATGGCCCGCGAAATCGTGCCGCGCGACAAGGAATGGCACGAACTGACCGAACAGGGCATCTTCCCGCCCCCGTTCTGCGCCGCCATCAAGGACCGCGCACGCGAAGAGGGGCTCTGGAACATGTTCCTGCCCTCGCTGCCCGAGGACGCGCCCGGCACGCGCTGCACCAATCTCGAATATGCGCCGCTCGCCGAGATCATGGGACGCATCTACTGGGCCCCGGAGATGTTCAATTGCAACGCGCCGGACACGGGCAATATGGAAGTGTTCCATATGTTCGGCACGCCGGAGCAGAAGCGCCGCTACCTGGAGCCGCTGCTGGACGGGAAGATCCGGTCCGCCTTCTGCATGACAGAGCCCGAGGTCGCCTCCTCGGACGCCACCAACGTGCAGACGCGCATCCGGCGCGAGGGCGATGAGTGGGTCATCGACGGGCGCAAATGGTTCATCACCAACGCCGCCCATCCCGAGCTCGGCGTGATGATCGTCATGGGCGTGACCGACCCCGACGCCGCGGTGCACCGCCGCCAGAGCCAGGTGCTCGTCGATCCCGGCACGCCGGGCGTGCGCATCGCACGCAACATCCCGGTCATGCACCACATCGCGCCGGAGGGGCATTGCGAGGTGGTGTTCGAGAATGTCCGCGTGCCCATTGACAACCTGATCGGCGAGGAAGGCGGCGGCTTCGCCATCGCGCAGGCGCGGCTCGGGCCCGGGCGAATCCACCATTGCATGCGCACCATCGGGCAGTGCGAAGTGGCCCTGCAGCTGATGATCGAGCGCGGGCTGAACCGCACGACCTTCGGCAAGCGCACCATCGACCACGACACGGTGCGGGAAGCCGTGGCGCTCTCGCGGACCGAGATCGACATGGCGCGCCTTCTGTGCCTGCGCACCGCCTGGCTGATCGACCACCACGGCAACAAGGCGGCCCGCAACGAGGTCTCGCAGATCAAGGTAGTGGCAGCCCGCCTCCAGACCGAGGTCTCCAACCGCGCGATGCAGGTGTTCGGCTCCATGGGGCTCACGCCCGACACGCCGCTTTCCTGGCTCTGGACCTGGGGCCGGGCGCTCCAGTTCATCGACGGGCCGGACGAGGTGCATTTGCGCGGCATCGCGCGCAATGTCGTCCGCGAGCATGAGCGCTCCGGCCTCGACCCGGTGACGCCGCACTTCTACCGCATCAGCAAGGACTACGACGAAAGCCGTTTGTCGAACACCTGAGCGCGCGCCGGCTCGCTCAGTCGGTCTCAACCAGGCTCTTCGTGAGCGTCACGACATTGCGGCCCTCGGCCCGGCGGTAGTTCACGCTGTCCATCAGTTCATGCACCAGGAAGAGCCCGAGGCCGCCGACGGCGCGTTCTTCCAGCGATGCGTCGAAATCGACGCCCGGCGGCGGTCCCGAGGGGTCGAACGCCCGGCTGTCGTCGTCGATCTCGACCACCAGCGCGTCAGCCTGCCTGCTGAGCGCAATACCGATGCGGTGCGGGCCTTCATCGTCATAACCGTAGTCGATCGTGTTCGTCAGGATTTCGTCGATCGACACATTGACCGCATTGGCGGTCATCGGCCCGATCCCGCGGGCCTCGCAGAACTCGTCGATCCGGGCGGCGACATCGGCGATCTCATGCACGTCGTTGGCGATCGAGATTTCAACCCGGTCTTCGTCCACGGCTCCCTCGTCCCTTCGCGGATGACGAACGCGGCAACCGCCGTCCGGCGGCCGGCTTTACGATACCATAATCCCGGCATCGGCCCGCATAAACGGTATCCCGATACAGGACTCACAATGCGGAGCAGCCGCGCCCTGCGGCTATCCGGCGGCGATGGCGGCGAGGTCGCGCAGCAGGCGTTCCGTGCCGGCGATGCGGGCAGGTTCCTTCTCCCAGCTTCGGCCGATGACGAGCTTGTGGTCGGGCCTGAGCCGGACGGTGCCGGCCTGCCTGCCGATATAGTCGATCAGGCCCCCCGGGTTCGCGAAGTCGCCGCCCCGGAAGGAGACCACCGCGCCTTTCGGCCCTGCATCCACTTTCTCGACGCCCGCTTCCCTGCACAGCCGCTTGATGGCGACGATCCGCAGCAGGTTCTCGAGTTCGTCCGGCACGGGGCCGAAGCGGTCGACCAGCTCGGCGGCGAAGGCATCGGTCTGTTCCCGGTCCTCCAGGGCGGCGATCCGCCGGTACAGCGAAAGGCGCACATTCAGCTCCGCAACATAGCTTTCCGGGATCAGCACCGGCGCGCCGAGGCCGATCTGCGGCGTCCAGGACCTGTCCTCTTCCGGCTCGTCCACGCCGGAACGCGCCGCCGCCACGGCCTCCTCCAGCATGTGCTGGTAAAGCTCGATGCCGACCTCGCGAATATGGCCCGACTGTTCGTCGCCCAGAAGATTGCCGGCGCCGCGTATGTCGAGGTCGTAGCTCGCAAGCTGGAAGCCCGCCCCCAGCGTGTCCAGCGTCTGCATGACGCCCAGGCGCTTTTCGGCCGCTTTTGTGAGCTTGCGGCGTTCCGGCAGCGTCAGATAGGCATAGGCGCGCTGCTTGGCGCGGCCGATGCGGCCCCGCAACTGGTAAAGCTGCGCCAGGCCGAACATGTCCGACCGGTGGACGATCAGCGTATTCGCCTCCGGAATGTCGAGGCCGGACTCGACGATATTGGTCGAGACCAGCACATCGACCCGCCCGTCATAAAAGGCGCCGACCGCCTCTTCCAGCTCCGCCGCCGCCATGCGGCCATGGGCGACGCCGATGCGCGCGTCCGGCATCATCGCCCGGAGCCGTTCCGTCACTTCGGGCAGGTCGCGCACCCGCGGACAGACATAGAAGCAGCGCCCGCCCCGCAGGAGTTCCCGCCGTACCGCCTCGCGGATCACCAGCGCGTCGAAGGGGCCGACGAAAGTGCGCACCGCCAGCCGGTCCACCGGCGGCGTCGCGATGAGGCTCATCTCGCGCACGCCCGAGAGCGCAAGCTGGAGCGTGCGCGGAATCGGCGTGGCTGTGAGCGTCAGCACGTGGACATTGCTGCGGTATTGCTTCAGGCGCTCTTTGTGGGCCACGCCGAAATGCTGCTCCTCGTCCACGACCAGAAGCCCCAGCCGCTTCATGCGGATCGACTTCGCGAGCAGCGCGTGGGTTCCGATCACGATGTCGAGCCTGCCGTCCGCGAGCGCCGCCCTCACCTCGCGCGCCTCCCTGCCGGCCACAAGGCGGGAAAGCTGGCCGATCTCCACCGGCAGACCGCGGAAGCGCTCCCTGAAGGTCTGGAAGTGCTGGCGCACCAGCAGGGTCGTCGGCGCCACGACTGCGACCTGGAAGCCGCTCATCGCCGTCACGAACGCCGCCCGGAGCGCGACTTCGGTCTTGCCGAAACCGACATCGCCGCAGATCAGCCGGTCCATCGGCCTGCCGGCAGCGAGGTCCTCCAGCACATCCTCTATGGCCTGCAACTGGTCGTTCGTCTCCGGAAAGGGGAAGCGTGCGGCGAACTCGTCAAACAACCCGGCGGGAGGCTGCAATGTTTCGCCTGGCCGCAAGGCGCGTTCCGCCGCGACCCGGATAAGCTGCTCGGCGAGCTCGCGGATGCGCTGCTTCATCCGCGCCTTGCGCGCCTGCCACTGGACGCCGCCGAGCCGGTCCAGCATGACCGCGCTGTCCGACGCGCCGTAACGCGACAGCGTCTCGATGTTCTCCACCGGCACGAACAGCCGTCCGTCGCCGGCATACTGGATGCGCAGGCAATCGTGCGGCGCGCCGGCGGCGGTCACCGCTTCCAGCCCCTCATAGCGGCCGATGCCGTGCTCTACATGCACGACGATGTCGCCCTCGGCGATTTCGGACAGGTCCTGGAGGAAGTCCCGCGCCCGGCGCCGGCCCCGCGCCCGGGCGGAGAGGCGTTCGCCCAGAATGTCCTGCTCGGTAAGCACCGCGAGGTCGCCGGTCTCGAAACCGCCTTCGAGCGCAAGCACGGCCGTCCCGAGCCGGTCCGCCGGCAAGCCGTCCATGTCCGAAGCGGTCTCGACCGGAGTCGTCGCGATACCCTGCTCGCCTAGCAGCCCGGCCAGCCGGTCGCGGGACCCTTCGCTGTAGGCGGCAAGCAGTACCCGCCGGCCAGCCGCGGCATGGGCCGCCAGCCGGTCGCCGACGGCGCCGTAGAGGTCGATATCGGGGCGCGCCCGCGCCTCGGAGAAATCGACGGCCGGCCGGCCGCCGGCATCCGGCCCGTCCGACACCGCGGCAGGCAGCAATACCGCACCGGGGCGGTCCTGAAGGCGTGCCTCCCAGCCGGCAGCGTCCAGATAGAGCCTGTCCGGTGGCAAAGGCCGGTAAGGCGCTTCGCCCGACGGCGGGTCGAGCCGCGCGGCATAATGGTCGGCAACTGCCTCGAAGCGGATGTCGCGCGCCGCGCCCGCCTGCTCGTCTTCGATCACGGGGGCGGCGGGCAGATAGTCGGCAAGCGTCTCGAGCCGCTCATGGAAGAGCGGCAGCCAGTGCTCGATCCCGGCGGCGCGGCGGCCCGCCGACACGGCCTCGTAGATCGGGTCGTCGGCCGTCACCGCGCCGAAGGTCGCGCGGTAGCCTTCCCGGAAGCGCGCAATGCTCTCCCCGGTAAGCACGACCTCGCTCGCCGGCACGAGGTCGAAGCGCTCCAGCCGGTCGTTGCTCCGCTGGTCCACAGGGTCGAAACGGCGGATTTCCTCGATCTCGTCCCCGAACAGGTCGATTCGAAGCGGGGCGGCCTCACCGGCCGGAAAGAGATCGATCAGCCCGCCCCGGACGGCGTATTCGCCCGGCTCCATCACGGTTTCGGCACGCTGGTAGCCATGCCGCTCCAGGAAGGCGAGCAGTGCTTCCGTGTCCATCGCGCCGCCGGTCTCGCCGGAGAAGCGGCTTCCCGCAAGACCGGCCCGCGGCGGCACGCGCTGGAGGAAGGCATTGGCGGTGGTCAGCAGGATATCGGGCCGCGCCCCGTCCGCCAGCGACGCCAGGGTCGCGAGGCGCTCGGACACCAGATCGTTGCGCGGCGAGCTGCGATCATAGGGCAGGCAGTCCCAGCTGGGGAACCGCAACAGCGCGAGTTGCGGCGAGAAGAAGCCGAGGCACTCCGCGATCCGCGCCATTTGCGCATCGTCGCGCGAGACGTGGATGACCGGCCCCCCGCTCTCCGCCAGCGACGCCAGCACGCGCGCATCGTGGCCCGGCGGCGCTCCCCCCAGGCGAACCCGTCCGGCAAGGCCCGGCAGCGGAGTCATCCGGCCCTGGGCACGGAGGCGATCAGACGGGCCACGACCGGGTCGTCGGGCGGCTCGGCCGCGCCGGTCACCCAGTCCATGATCTCGGGGTCGGACCGGGCCAGAAGCGCTTCGAAGCTTGCGAGCCCGTCTTCGTCGAGATTGTCCAGCCAGGCGTCCGCCAAGGGGCCGAGAAGCAGGTCGGCTTCCTTCGTGCCCCGGTGCCAGGCCCGGAACCGCAGCCGCTTGCGCAGGTATTCGAGCTCGTCCTGCAACGCTTCGCCCCCTCGATGTGGCCGGTGGTATAAATTGCCGGCCGAGCGATGTCAGCCACAGAGACGAGGCGTTGCGACCCGAAATCCTGTTCCCCCTGTTCGAGCCGGTCACGGCGATCGCCGGCGTCGGGCCGCGCATCGCCGGGCTGATCGGCAGGGTTGCGGGACCGCGAAAGATCGACCTCTGCCTGCAGCTCCCGACGGGTCTAGTGGACCGGCGCTTCGCGCCTTCCGTCGCCGAAGCGCCGGACGGGCGCATTGCCACCTTCACCCTTCTCGTCGAGGAACACCGCCCGCCTCCGCGCGGCACCCGCCTGCCCTACAAGGTCCGTTGCCGGGACGACACGGGCGCAATCGATCTCGTGTTCTTCAACGCCCGGCCCGACTATCTGGCGTCCGCGCTGCCTGTCGGAGAGGCCCGGGTGGTGAGCGGCCTCGTCGAATGGTACCGCTCGGCGCCGCAAATCGCCCATCCCGATGTGATCGAACGGCCGGAACGCTGGACGCCGTCCATGGCGGTGGAGCCGGTCTATCCCCTGACGCAGGGGCTCGGCCCGAGGGTTTACCGCCGCGCGGCCGGCTCCGCGCTGGATGCCGCCCCGGAATTGCCGGAATGGCAATCGCCCTCGGTGCTAGCCCGCGAACACTGGTCCGCCTGGCGGGAGGCGCTCCTTGGCGCGCACCGTCCGGAAGACGCAACCGGCGTGACGGCCCGCCATCCTGCGCGCCGCCGCCTCGCCTATGACGAGCTGTTGGCAAGCCAGCTCGCCATGGCGCTGGTCCGCCATCATCAGCGCCGCAGCGCCGCCCGTTCCTTTCCCCTGGACGGGCCTGCCTGCCGGGCCGTGGAGGCGCATTTGCCCTTTCAGCTCACCGGGGCGCAGCGCCGGGCGCTGGCGGAGATCGGCGGCGACCTCGCCTCCGGCCAGCGCATGATGCGTCTTCTCCAGGGCGATGTCGGCAGCGGCAAGACGGTCGTCGCCGCGCTGGCTGCGGCAGCGGCGCATGATGCCGGTGGCCAGGCCGCGATCATGGCGCCCACGGAAATCCTGGCGCAGCAGCATTTCGAAACGCTGGCCGCCCTGCTGGAGCCCGCCGGACTGGAGGTCGGCCTGTTGACCGGGCGGGGCCACACTGCAAGTCAACGCCGCAGCGTGCTGGCGGCGCTGGCTTCCGGCGCATTGCCGGTCGTCGTCGGGACCCATGCCCTCTTCCAGGACAGGGTGGCCTTCGCGGACCTGCGCCTCGCCGTCATCGACGAGCAGCACCGCTTCGGCGTCGAGCAGCGCCTGGCGCTCACCGACAAGGGCCGGGATGTCCACACGCTGGCGATGACCGCGACCCCCATCCCGCGAACCCTGCTGATGACGGCCTATGGAGACCTCGACACCTCGCGCCTCGACGAGAAGCCGCCCGGCCGCAAGCCGGTCGAGACGCGCGTACTGCGCATGGAACAGATGGACCGGGTCGTGGGGCGCATCGGCGCGGCCATCGACGCCGGGCGCCGCGCCTACTGGGTCTGCCCGCTGGTGGAAGAGAGCGACAGGACCGACGCCGCCGCCGCGGAAGCGCGCTTTGCGGAACTGCAGCCTGTGTTCGGCAACCGGGTGGCGCTCATTCACGGCCGCATGGCGGCCGACCGCAAGGCCGCGGCCATGGCAGCCTTTGCGGAAGGAACGGCGAGCCTGCTCGTGGCCACCACCGTGATCGAGGTCGGCGTCGATGTCCCGGCGGCGGACATCATGGTCATCGAGCAGGCGGAGCGGTTCGGCCTCGCGCAACTGCACCAGCTTCGCGGCCGCATTGGCCGCGGCGGGCAGACGGGCGCCTGCGTGCTGCTCTACGCAGAGCCGCTGGGCGACGCAGCGGAAAAGCGCCTGCGGCTCTTGCGGGAATGCGACGACGGCTTCCGGATCGCCGAGGCGGACCTCGAACTGCGAGGCGCGGGCGAATTGCTTGGCACCCGGCAAAGTGGGCTGCCCGTATTCCGCATCGCCGACCTTGAGGAGCACGGCGACATGCTGCGCATGGCCCGCGACGAGGCGCGCCTGATCGTGGACCGCGATCCCGATCTTTCCGGACCGCGCGGCGAGGCGCTCAGGATATTGCTCTACCTTTTCGAGCGCGACGCCGGGGTGAGGCTGCTGCGCTCAGGCTGAAAACGCTGCTCGAACCGGGCCTGGTCCGCCGGATCGAGCGCGACCGTCAACGACACACCATCGTCGCTGTCCGCGCGCCGCTGCACGTCGCCATGCCGGTAAAGCCAGGCAATCGCCGCTCCGTCACCCGGCGGCAGGATGAATTCAGAGATCGTCCGGGAGTGCGCGAGTTGTTCGTCAACCGCATTCAGAAGGTCCCCGACGCCCTCCCCCGTAACCGCCGAAACCGGGATGCCGCCGCCATTTGCCGGCGCCGCGTCCAGCAGGTCCGTCTTGTTCCACAGCTCGAGCCGCGGCGTCATATGCGCATCCAGCTCGTCCAGCACGAGATCGACGTCGTGCTTCTGTGCGGCGGCGTCCGGGTCGGCGATATCCCGGACATGCAGGATCAGGTCGGCCTCGACGACTTCTTCCAGGGTGGCCCGGAAGGCGGCGACGAGCTGTGTCGGCAGGTCCGATATGAACCCCACCGTGTCGGAGAGGATGGCCCGCCGGCCGGACGGCAGGTCGAGCCCGCGCATGGTCGGGTCCAAGGTCGCGAAAAGCCGGTCCTGCGCAACAACGCCGCTGCCGGTCAGGCGGTTGAACAGTGTGGATTTTCCGGCATTGGTGTATCCGACCAGTGCGACGACGGGGAACGGCACGCGCCTGCGCGCGCGGCGCTGGATGCCGCGTGTACGGCGCACGTCCTCCAGCTGGCGCTTCAGCTTGACGATCTTTTCGTCGATCAGCCGGCGGTCGATCTCTATCTGGGCCTCGCCCGGTCCGCCGAGGAAGCCCGCGCCGCCCCGCTGGCGCTCAAGATGCGTCCAGGAACGGACAAGGCGGGTGCGCTGGTAGCTGAGCGCGGCAAGGTCCACCTGCAACACGCCTTCCCGCGTCCGCGCCCTGGCGCCGAATATCTCCAGAATTAGCCCCGTGCGGTCGATGACCTTGGCGTCCCAGGCCCGCTCCAGATTGCGTTGCTGCACCGGCGTCAGCGCGCCGTCCACAACGACGAGGCCGGCTTCCTTCTCGGCCAGCGCGTCCTTCACATCGTCTATCGCGCCGTTGCCGAGCAGGGTCGCCGGGCGCGGCCGGGCCAGGCGCACAATGCGCGTCGCGGGAACCTCGACGCCGATGGATTCGGTCAGCCGGACGGCCTCGGCAAGGCGCGCTTCGGGCGCTCTGAGCGCGTCCCTGCGGACGACCGGGTGGAGGACGAGGGCGGCTTCGCTCAAGCGGGATCGTCTTCGCGATCAAAGAGCTGGATCGGCGTCGACGGCATGATGGTCGAGATCGCGTGCTTGTAGACCAGCTGCGAATGGCCGTCGCGGCGCAGCAGCACGGAGAAATTATCGAACGAAACCACCAGGCCCTGCAATTTGACGCCGTTGACGAGGAACACCGTGACGGGCGCCTTCGCCTTCCTGATGTGGTTGAGGAACTGGTCTTGGAGGCTCCTGCTCTTCTGGGCAGACGACATCGGCACTGACCCCGGCTCGCGCAAGGGAAGCTGCCAGGCCATTGCCGGGACCGAGGCATCTTCCTCTCTTCATTCTAAATTGATACGGCGCGAGAACAGGACAAGGTCCGGGATCGCGGCCAGACTGTCGCAGCGCGCGTCCGCATCCGGACCGGGCTCGAGGCCATCGGCATAAGGCACGATTGCCGAACGCAGCCCGGCATTGCGCGCCGTGCGGATGTCGGTGTCCGAATCCCCGACCAGCCAGTGTCCCGGCCGGCCACCGAGAGCCAGCCGGACAGGCGCGGCATCCGGCTTGTCGCGGCATGCGTCCCCCGCCCCGACAAGCGCCTCGAAGCGGCCGGTCCAGCCGAGGCGGTCCGCCTCGCGGCGAAGATAGGCGCCATTCTTGTTGGACACGACGGCGAGGGGAAATCCCGCGGCCTCGAGGCGGTTCAGACAGGTCTCGGCGCCGGGCAGGAGCGTCAGCGCATCCAGGTGCCGGGCTTCGAAGGCGGCATAGAACATGTCGCTCGCCCGCCGCCAGTCGGCGCCAAACATCTTCGGGAAGCTCTCGCGGCCGGAGCGGGACACATGCTGCAAGGTCTCGCCAAGGCTCCAGGGCGGCAGTCCGAATGATTCCCGTGTGACCGCAAGCGCGTCATGGATGACCGGCCAATTGTCTACCAGCGTCCCGTCCCAGTCGAAGAGGACGACGGGACGGGTCATGCAGCAGCGTCTCCCTGCTCCATGTAGCGCGCATAGACTTCGAACAGGGCGTGGGCGGTCGAGCCGGGCTTGCCGTTGCCGACAACCGCCTCGTCGATGCACACCACCGGGGTCACAAAGGAGGTCGCGCTGGTAACGAAGGCTTCGCGGGCGCGTTTGGCCTCATCGATGGTGAAACGGCGTTCGGCGAACGAAAGGCCGAGGCGTTCAGCCAGCTTCACGATGGTGCCGCGGGTGACGCCCGCCAGAATCCCGTGGTCAAGCTCCCTGGTCAGCAGTTCGCCGCCGGGGGTCACGATCCAGACATTGGTCGAGGCGCCTTCGGTGACAAAACCCTCCTCGTCCACGAACACGGCCTCATAGGCGCCAGCTTCCCGCGCGGCCTGCTTGGCGAGGATGTTGGGCAGCAGCGAGACCGACTTGATGTCGCAGCGTTTCCAGCGGTTGTCGGGCACCGACACGGCATTGACCCCGGTTTCCAGTATTGCGGGATTCGGGGGCGGCCTGCGGCTGCCGGTCACGACCAGGGCGGTTTCCGCCTCAGCCGGGAACGGGTGATCGCGGCGGGCCACGCCACGCGTCGCCTGGAGATAGACGATGCCGTCCGTTATGCGGTTGCGTCGCCTTACTTCGCGCAGCACATGATGCAGGGCCGGGCGGTCCATGGGCGGCGCGATCCGCAGCTCGCCGAGCGAACGGTCCAGCCGGTCGAGATGCGGTTCGGCATCGACGAACCCGCCGGCGCGCACGGTGATGACTTCGTAAACGCCGTCGGCGAACTGGTAGCCCCGGTCCTCCACATGCACCGCCGCTTCGCGATGCGGCACATAGCGGCCGTTGACATAGGCGATTCTGGCCAAGCGGATTCCCTTCCCTGTCTCTAGAAGAATTCGAGGCGCACAGCGAACATCTGTTCGACCCGTTTGAGCACGCCAGCCATGGAGAACAGCACGACCCGGTCTCCCGCGCGGATCATGGTGCGCCCGCGCGGGATCACGACCTCGTCACCGCGCAGAATCGCTCCCACGATGGAACCGGCAGGCATCTTGAGCACCCTCAGGTCCTTGTCCGCCACCACGGATGTTTCGAGGATTTCAACCTCCAGCGCCTCACCGAAATCGTCTCCTATCGAAAAGGCCGCGAGAACCCGCCCGCGGCGCACATGCTGCAGGATCTGGGATACGGTGATCGCCCGGGGATTGATGACGACATCGATGTCGAGCGGGCTTATCAGCGCGCTGTAGGCGGACTTGTTTATAAGCGCGACCGTGCGCGACGACCCGGCCCGCTTCGCCAGCAGCGAAGCCAGGATGTTGGTCTCGTCGTCGTCCGTCAGCGCGATCGTCAGATCCGCATTTTCGAAATTGGCCTCTTCCAGAAGGTCTTCGGAGAGCGCATCGCCCTGCAATACGGTGGTCCGCCGCAAGGTATCGGTGAGTTCCGCGGCCTTCTCGCGGTCGCGCTCGATCAGGCGAAGGCGCACATGCGGAAGCTCCTCCTCAATCAGGCTCGCGAGCCGGTGCCCGATATTGCCGCCGCCGATTATGACCGCGCGCTCGGCCTCACGCTCCTCATGGCCGAATGCCGCCATTGCGCGCGTCACATGGGCGTTGTCCACGACGAAATAGACCTCGTCCCCGACCAGCATCTGGTCGCGCGCCTTGGGAACGAATTTCCGCTCTGCGCGGATAATGCCGACGACATTGATGTTCAGGTCCGGGAACAGCGCCGTCAGCTGCCGCAGCGGCGTATTGACGATCGGGCAGTTGTCGTCGAGGCGGACGCCGATCAGGCGGACCCGCCCGTCGGCAAACGGGATCATCTCGGTTGCGCCCGGCCGGGACAGTCTGCGCATGATCGCACTCGCGACCTCGCGTTCGGGAGAAATGACCGTGTCGATCGGCATCCCCTCCCGCGCAAACAGGTCGGCCCAGTGGCCGTCGAGATAGGACGGACGGCGGATACGGGCGATCTTGGTCGGGATGTTGAACAGCGAATGCGCGACCTGGCACGCAATCATGTTGATCTCGTCGACAAGCGTGACCGCAATCAGCATGTCCGCATCTTCCGCGCCGGCCCGGGCCAGCACATCGGGACTGGAGGCGTGACCGGCGACCGCCCGGATATCCAGGGTTTCCGCCAACTGCTCGATCAGTTCGGAAGACCGGTCCACGATAGTCACGTCGTTGCGCTCGGCCGCCAGGTACCGGGCGATATTCATGCCGACTTGGCCGGCGCCGCAAACGATCACGCGCATGGCCGCACCGCTAGACGGACCGGTCCCGCTCGCCGGCGAGCGGAGCGCTGAATGTCTTGATCTTGCGGTGTAGGGTCGAGCGGTCCATGCCGATGAATTGCGCCGTTTGGGAAATATTGTTGCCGAAGCGGCGCATCTGGGCGAGCAGATACTCGCGTTCGAACATGTCGCGCGCCTCCCGCAGCGGCAGGGACATCATCGCGTCGCCTTTTTCGAAATGCGAGATAACGGGAGCATCCTTGCAGAGTTCCGGTGGCAGCGCGCTGGCACGCAGGGTTGCGGCGCTCTCGCCCGGCGCCATGATCGACAGCCGCTCCACGATATTGCGCAACTCACGCACATTCCCCGGCCAGTCATAGGCCTGTAGCACCGCCATTGCGTCTTCGGCGACCTCGGGCGGATTGGTGCCGGCCTGCGCGGCGTATCTCTGCAGAAAGTAGTTGACGAGAAGTGGAATATCCTCCCGGCGCTGGCGCAGGGGCGCCATCTCCAGCGGCACCACGTTGAGCCGGTAGAACAGGTCCTGCCGCAATCGCCCCTGCGCCACTTCCGCGGCCAGGTCGCGGTTGGAGGTGGCGATGACGCGCACATCGACACTGACCCTTTGCGCGCCCCCCACACGCAGGAACGTCTGTTCCTGGAGAACGCGGACTATCTTTCCCTGGGTCTCGGGCGGCATGTCGGCAATCTCGTCCAGAAGCAGGGTGCCGCCATGGGCGCGCTCCAGCAGGCCGGTCTTGCCGGCGCCCTCCTCGCTCCCGAACAGCTCCTCTTCGAGCCGCGACGGGGCCATGATGGCGCAGTTGGCCACGACGAAAGGTCCTTCGCTGCGGCGCGAGCAGCGGTGGATCATCCGCGCGGCCACCTCCTTGCCGCTGCCCGGCGGGCCCTGGATAAGGACGCGGCTGCCCGTCGGCGCAACGCGTTCGATCAGGCCGCGCGTCTGGGAAATCTCGAGAGACCGCCCGATCAGCTCCGTCGCGGCCCCGGTGTGAAGCCGGAGTTCGGCATTCTCGCGACGTAGGCGGAACGCCTCCATCGCGCGCGAGATTGCGAGCAGGATCCTGTCGGTGGTGAACGGCTTCTCGACGAAATCATAGGCGCCGTCCCGAATCGCCGCGACGGCGGTTTCGATACTGCCGTGACCGCTGATCATCAGCACGGGCAGGTCGGCATGCCGGTTGCGCACATGGCGCAGCAGGTCCATGCCGCTTAGACGACTGCCCTCAAGCCATACATCGAGCAACAGCACGCTGGGCTGGCGTTTCTGCAGCTCTTCCAGCGCCTTGTCGCTATTGCTTGCACTGCGCGCTTCAAAACCTTCGTCTTCGAGCACGCCGGTAATCAGCTGCCGGATGTCTTGCTCGTCATCGACAATCAGGATGTCATGCATCGTGGTGTCGGCCCCGTTCCGGCTCCAGGGCGGCTTCTCCGCGCGGGAACACGATCCGCGCGCGGGCGCCGCCAGCCTCGCCATCCTCCAGATGAAGCGCCGCGTCCTGATCCTCGACGATCTTCTGGACGATGGCAAGTCCGAGACCCGCGCCGCGCCGTCCCTTGGTCGTGACATAGGGTTCGGTCAACCGGTGGCGCAACTCCGCGGGAAAGCCGGGCCCGTCGTCTTCCACCAATATCTCGGTCCGCTCGGGCGACTCGCAAAGCGCCACGAGGATGCGGCTGCCGTCGCTGTTCTCAAGCGCCTGAATGGCATTCAGAAGAAGGTTGGTTAAGGCCTGGCCAAGCAATTGCGCATCGCAGACCTGCAGGACGGGACCATCGGGGAGGCGCATTTCGATATCGAGGCCGGTGGCGGCTTCCCGTTGCAGAAAGACGGCCCGGCGGACGATGTCGGCGAGGTCCGCCTCTGCTGGCGCAGGAGCCGGCATGCGGGCGAAGGATGCGAACTCGTCGACCATCCGGCGCATGTCGTCCACCTGGCGCACGATGGTGTCGATGCACAGCGAGAACGTCTCGGGGTCGTCCTTGATCTCCCTGGCATAGCGCCGGCGGAGACGCTCTGCGGCGAGCTGGATCGGGGTCAGCGGATTCTTGATCTCGTGGGCGATGCGGCGCGCAACGTCGGACCACGCGGCCATGCGCTGCGCGGACTGCAGGTCGGTTATGTCCGCGAATGTGAGCACAAAGCCGCCCAGCCTGTCGGGCGAAGGTTCCGCGGTGACGCGAAGCTGGAAGGTGCGCAGTTCGCGGTTGCGCTCTATTGCAACCTCGGTTTCGACGGACCGGTCGGGCCGCCGGGCCGCTTCTTCCAGAGCCGCGCCGAACGCGGGCACGACGTCGATCAGCGGGCGGTCGAGATGTTCCATCAGGTCCACTCCAAGCAGGTCGGAAGCGACCCTGTTCGGCAGATGCACCCGGCGTTCTGCATCCAGCCCGACCACACCGACCGCAACGCCGGCCAGGACGGCTTCCGTGAACCGCCGCCGTTCCTCCAGCTCGAGATTTGCGTCGATGAGTGCGGTCCGCTGGCGGCCCAGCTGATCGGTCATGCGGTTGAAAGCCCGGCCCAGCGCATCGATCTCGCCGCCTTCCCTCGTGCCGACCCGCACCCGCGCGGTCAGGTCTCCGCCCCGCACCTGGTTGGCTGCCGAGATGAGGTTCGTGATCGGCTCCGCCAGCTGTGCGGCCATGTTGAACCCCACCCAGATCGCGGCGAACACGAACAGGGCAGCCACTGTCGCGAACATCATCGCGAATGTGTATTCGATTGTCGTGCGCTGCCCCTCGAACGATTCATATTCCGCCACGGCCGAGCGCACCCGAGTGACCTGGTTGACCACGATAGGGTCCACATACCGCCCGATATAGAGGAACGTCTCATCGAGGCCGGCGATGCGCAGCAGGGCGCCGAGCCGGTCTCCGTCCCTGTCCTCCAGAATGGCGACCTCGCCGCGCCGGGCCGCCTCCAGTGCCCATTCGGGCACGGGCGAAAAGACCACGCCGAACGAAAACATCGAGCGCGCCAGCACCCGTCCTCCCGCCTCGAGAACCTGGGCGTCGGAGAGAGACCTAGCGCCGGCCTGCGATTCGAGGACGTTCTCGAGGGCCCGTGTGTTGGCGAACAGCAGCGGACCGCCGCGGCTCAGATCGTTCGCCATGGCCAGCGCGTCCGAGACGAGCACACGCCTGTGCTCTTCGACATAGGCCTCGGCAACCGCGAGCGACCGGTCGAGGGCGGTTTGCACCCGCTGGCTGAACCATCCGTGCAGGCCGTAGTCGAAGAAGAGCACGGTAAACAGCGCAACGAGCACGGTCGGTACCAGCGCGACCGCGGTGAACAGCACGGCGAGGCGCACATGGAGCTGGGAACCCCCGCGGCGGCGGCGACGTTCTCTCCACAGCGCCGCCATCCGGTATCCGACCACCGACGCCAGCAGGACCAGCAAGACGAGATCGACAACCAGCAGGATGACGACATTGTCGACAGTCGGCGGAATGAAGGGCACCGCGCCGGTCATCGCCAGATAGGTAAGCACTCCGGAAAACGCCGCGAGGCCGGCGAAGGCGAACGCCGCCCATCTCCGCACCGCCGACAGGCTCCCCAAGCGCGCCGCCATCAGCGCAAACCGCGAACCACCGGAATTTCGAGATACCGGATCTTCTTGCGCAGCGTATTCCGGTTGAGGCCGAGAATTTCCGCGGACTTGATCTGGTTGCCATTCGTTGCCGCTAGGCAATGCTGGATCAGCGGGCGCTCGACCTCGCGGACGATGCGTTCGTAAAGGCCCGCCTCCGGAAGGCTGTCGCCGTCGAGCGCGAAGTGCCGGCGCAGGTGAATGTCCACCGCCTCGGCGAGCGACTCGGCCCGTTCCGTGCGCGCGGGAAGCTCGTCGGACGCTTCCTCGGCGATCTCCGCGAGTTCCGCCTCGACGATGTCGATGCCGACCGTGTCCTGCGGATAAAGGGCGGCGACCCGCCGGATGAGGTTTTCGAGCTCGCGGACATTGCCGGGCCAGGAATAGGCGCGCAGGCGGCGCATCGCGTCGCTGTCGATCGTCTTGGCGCCGAGGCCCTCGCGGCGCGCGACGGCAAGGAAATGGGCGACGAGTTCCGCAATGTCCTCGCGGCGATGACGCAGCGGCGGCACGCGCAGCGGCACAACATTCAGCCGGTAGAAGAGATCTTCACGGAACAGCCCCTGCCGGATGGCCAGGCGCAGGTCGCGGTGAGTGGCGGCCACGATGCGGACATTGGCGCGGAGCGGCTGCCGGCCGCCGACCCGGGTGTATTCGCCCTCCTGCAGCACGCGCAGAAGCCGGGTCTGCGCTTCCATCGGCATGTCGCCGATCTCGTCGAGGAAGAGCGTGCCGCCTTCCGCCTGCTCGAAGCGCCCGGCCATGCGCTGCGAGGCGCCGGTGAAGGCCCCGCGCTCATGCCCGAACAGTTCGGCCTCGATGAGGTCCTTCGGGATTGCCGCCATGTTGATGGCGACGAACGGTCCGTTGCGCCGGGTTCCATAGTCGTGCAGCGCCCGTGCGATGAGTTCCTTTCCGGTGCCCGATTCGCCGGTGATCGTCACCGTGAGGTCCACGCCGACCAGCCGCGCGACAACCCGGTAGATTTCCTGCATGGCCGGCGAACGGCCGATCAGGGGCAGGCGGTCGGCTTCGTCCTCCTCCCGCTCGACCGGCGGGTCGGCCAGCGGCACGCTCAACGCGCGCTGCACGATGCCGATCAGTTCGGCAATGTCAAACGGCTTGGGCAGATATTCGAACGCGCCGCGCTCAGCCGCCTTGACGGCGGTCTGCAGGGTGGATCTGGCGCTCATCACGATGACGCGCAACTCTGGCCTCCGCCGGCGGATCCGGGGCACCAGGTCGAGGCCGTTCTCGTCCGGCATCACCACGTCGGTAATTACCAGGTCGCCCTCGCCTTCCTGCACCCAATGCCAAAGCGTGGCGGCATTGCTGGTTGCCTTCACCTCGTAGCCGGCCCGTCCGAGCGCGTGGCTTAGCACGGTGCGCACGGCGCGGTCGTCGTCGGCGACAAGAACGGTGGCGCTCACCGCACACCTCCTTCCTCGGTATCTACAGGCAGCAGGACGCGAAAGACAGTGCGCCGGGGCTCGCTCTCGAACGCGACGGCGCCGGCATGCTCGTCCACGATCTTGGCGACGAGCGAGAGACCGAGCCCCTGCCCGCCCTGCTTGCCGCTCACGAAGGGGTCGAACAGCGTCCTGTGCAACTCCTCCGGAATGCCGCGGCCATTGTCCTGCACGGTAACCTCGAGCGGCAGATGTATGCGCCTGCCGCTCCCGGAAACCGCAAGCCTTTCGCCATGGCGATAGACGGTACGCAACAGGATCTCCCCGCCGTCTTCGGGACAGGCCTCGGCGGCGTTCTTCACGAGGTTGAGAAACACCTGCACCAGCCGGTCATGGTCGCCCGGGACCGGCGGCAGCGACGGGTCGTATTCCTCCACGAACGCGATCTTCGAGGCGAACCCCGTCTCGGAAACCTTGCGCACCCGGTTCAGGACTTCATGGATATTGACGGGCTTGCGTTCGAGGCCGTCCGGCCCGGCAAACGCTTCCATGCGGTTGACCAGCGCGGCCACCCGGTCCGCCTCCTCGCGGATGAGCGCCGCCAGCTCCTTGTCGCCCGTATCGACATTCGCCTCGATAAGCTGGGCGGCGCCCCGGATTCCGGCAAGCGGGTTCTTGATCTCGTGGGCGAGCATGGCCGCCATGCCGCCGACCGACCGCGCCGCGCCGCGATGCACGAGGTGCCTGTCGATCTCCCGGGCAAGCGTCATCGGCACGAGCATGACCGCGACGGCCCCGGCCTCCTCGGCAACGGGAGACAATTGCGCAACCGCCACGGGCAGTTTCACGCGCGGCGTCTCGATGGAAACCTCGTATTCGGTGAGGTTGACGCCCTGCTCGCGCACGGTCTCGATCATGCCGAACAGGGGGTGGTCCTCCGGCAGGATCCGGCTGAGAGGCTGCCCCAGGGCCTGTGGAGCGCCTGTGTTCAGCAGGCCCTCGGCGGCCGGGTTGAAGGACGTGACCGCGCCGGTTCGGTCCACCGTGAACACCGCCGCGCTCAAGGCGGAAATTATCGCCGCTGCGTCTGTCATGGCCAACTGAAATGCCTACTTTGTGACCGGAATAGCGTTTGCACAAATCATAATCAACTCCGGATTGCGGCGATCGACCCGTTGCGCCGCCGCCGCGGTTCTGGAATATGCTCTGCCGCCATGCGGGACCGGATCGCCCTTATCGTCGCGGCAGGCCGCGGAACGCGCTTCGGCGGCCCGGAGCCCAAGCAGTATCTGCCCCTGGGCGACAGGACGGTTCTGGCCGCCGCCGCGATGGCGCTGCGCCCCTTCATGCCGGTGCTGTGCGTCATCCACCCGGACGACGGCGAACGCTACCGCGCGGCGACCGCCGGCCTCGACCTCCTGCCGCCGGTCTTCGGCGGGCCGGACCGGCAGGCGAGCGTCCGCAACGGCCTGGAGGCGCTGGCCGGCGACCCGCCCGCGCATGTCCTGGTCCACGACGCCGCGCGCCCGGACCTCCCCCCGGCGGTCGTGAGGCGGCTGCTGGAGGCGCTGGAGGCGCATGACGGCGCCGCGCCGGGCCTGCCGGTCGCCGATACCCTGAAGCGGGTCGAGGACGGCCGGTCCGCCGGCACCGTCTCCCGCGACGGCCTCTGGCGCATCCAGACGCCCCAGGGGTTCCGGTTTCCGGCATTGCTCGAGGCGCACAGGCAGGCCGCGCCCGCCTCCTTTTCCGACGACACGGCGCTCGCCGAAGCCGCCGGCCTGAGCGTCGCCGTGGTCGAGGGCGACGCCCGGCTCGAAAAGATCACGGAACCCGGCGACGACGCCCGGTTCTCGGGGCCCGACATCCGCACCGGCCACGGCTTCGACGTCCACCGGTTCGCGCCCGGCGACGGCGTCATCCTCTGCGGCGTCCGCATTGCGCACGACAGGACGCTCGCCGGCCATTCCGACGCCGATGTCGGCATGCACGCGCTCACCGACGCGATCCTCGGCGCGCTGGCCGAAGGCGATATCGGCCGGCACTTCCCGCCGTCGGACCCGCAATGGAAGGGCGCGGCCTCGGAGATATTCCTGGCGCACGCGCGCGACATGGCGGCGGCGCGCAGCGGGCGCATCCTGCATTGCGACGTGACGCTCGTCTGCGAAGCGCCGCGCATCGGCCCCCACCGCGACGCCATGCGCGCCGAACTCGCCCGCATCCTCGCCATCCCGGCGGACCGCGTGTCGGTCAAGGCGACGACGTCGGAGCGGCTGGGCTTCACCGGACGCGGCGAGGGCATCGCCGCCCAGGCGACGGCGACCCTGGCGCTGCCGTGAGGCACCCCGTCGCCACCGTCTTCGGGCTGGGCCGCCTGCCCCGCGCGCCGGGAAGCTGGGCCTCGCTCGCCGCCCTGCCCCCGGCCTGGGCCATCGCCTGGGCGGGCGGGCCGTGGGCGCTGGCGGGCGCGGCGGTGCTGCTGGGCCTCGCCGGCTGCCATGCGGCCTCGCGCCATGAGCGCGAAACGGGCGAGCGCGACTCCCCTGCGGTCGTCGTCGACGAGGTCGTGGGGCAGTGGCTGGTGCTGGCGACGCTGCCGCTCGACCTGCTCGCCTACGCCCTCGGCTTCGCCGCCTTCCGCCTGTTCGACATCGCCAAGCCGCCGCCGATAGGATGGATCGAGCGCCGGGTCGCCGGCGGCGCGGGCGTGATGGCGGACGATATCGCGGCGGCGGGCGGCGCGGCCGCACTTCTCCACCTTGCCGATCGGGGGCTGGGACATGGCGTTCTTTTCGGATGACCTGCTGGAAGCGGCGGAAACCCTGCTCGACACATGCCGCGCGAGGGGCCTCCGGCTGACGACGGCCGAGTCCTGCACCGGCGGCCTCGTCGCCGCGCTGCTGACCGAGATACCGGGCTCTTCCGACGTGGTCGGGCGCGGTTTCGTCACCTATTCCAACGAGGCCAAGCAGGACATGCTCGGCGTCCGCCCGGAAACGCTCGCCGCCCACGGCGCGGTCAGCGGCGAAACAGCGCGGGAAATGGCGGCAGGCGCCCTCGCCCGCTGCGGCCCGGACGCGCGCCTCGCCGTCGCCGTCACCGGCGTGGCCGGCCCGGGCGGCGGCTCGGCCGAAAAGCCGGTCGGCACGGTCTGGCTGGCGGTCGCGTCCGCCGGCGGCGAAACCGCGGCCTCGAAGCGCAACCTCAAGGGCGACCGCGCAGAGATACGCTGCGCCGCCGTCGAATGCGCCGTCGCAATGCTAAGTTCGGCCGTGGAACGCGCCGACTGACGGCGTCCGAAACCGCAAGGAAAGACGGATGGGCTGGTCTCGCGAGATCGAGGATATTCACGCCAAGCGCAGGGCGGCGCTGGAGCAGGGCGGCGCGGAGGCGGTGGCGCGCCAGCATGCGCAGGGCCGCCTGACCGTCCGCGAGCGCATCGACGGCCTGGTCGATCCCGGCAGTTTCCGCGAGCACGGGCGCGGGGCGGGCGGCGTCGAGCGCCATGCGGACGGGACGCTCAAGAGCTTCACGCCCGCCAATTTCGTGGTCGGCATGGGCCGCATCGACGGCCGGCTCGCGGCCGTCGGCGGCGAGGATTTCACCGTGCGCGGCGGCTCGCCGAACGCGGCGGGCCTGCGCAAGAGCGTCTATATCGAGGACCTGGCGCTGCAATACCGCGTGCCGCTCATCCGCCTGCATGAGGGCGGCGGCGGCAGCGTCACCGGCGCGGGCGGCGGCGGCCCGGTCGGCGAGCCGGTCCATGCGCCGCGCCGCTTCGCCTCGGTGGCGGAGTGCATGGGCGCGGTGCCGGTGGCGACGGCGGCGCTCGGGCCGGTCGCTGGCCTGCCGGCCTCCCGGCTTGTCGCGGCGCATTTCGCGGTGATGACGAAGGAAACTGCCCAGGTGCTGATCGCCGGCCCGGCGGTCGTCAAGCGGGCGCTCGGCGAGGACGTGACCAAGGAGGAGCTGGGCGGCGTCCAGGTCCATGCCAGGTCCGGCGCCATCGACAATATCGCGGAGGACGAGGCGGACGCGCTCGCGCAGATCCGCCGCTTCCTCTCCTACCTGCCGCAGAACGCCTGGCAAGTGCCGGCGCGCGCGGAGGCAGACGACGACCCCGCGCGCGCCGACGAGGAATTGCGCGGCATCGTGCCGGAGAACCGGCGCAAATTCTTCAACATGCGCCGCGCCATATCCATGATCGTGGACCAGGACTCGATATTCGAGATGTCGCGGCAATACGGTCCGGGCCAGATCACCATGCTCGCCCGGCTGAACGGCTACCCGGTCGGCGTCTTCTCCAACGATTCGCGCTTCTATGCCGGCGCCATGACCGCGGACGGCGCGCGCAAGGCCAGGCGCTTCATCGAGTTCTGCGAGACCTTCAACCTGCCGATCGTGAGCTTCGTGGACGAGCCGGGCTTCATGATCGGCAGCCAGGCGGAGCAGGAGGGCGCCATCCGCGCCGGCACGTCTGCCGTGCTGGCGGCGGCAACCTGCCGGTCGCCCTGGGCGTCGGTCATCATGCGCAAGTCCTTCGGCGTCGCCCAGGGCGCGCATTACGGCCCCGGCGCCTATGTTCTCGGCTGGCCGTCGGCCGAGATGGGCGCCCTGCCGCTCGAAGGGGGCGTGGCGGTCGCCTTCGGGCGCGAGATCGCCGCCGCGGAAGACCCGGAGGGGAAACGCGCCGAGATCGAGGCACGCATGGCCGCGACGCTCTCCCCGGCCCGGCGCGCGGAAAGCTTCTCCATGCACGAACTCATCGACCCCCGCGAGACCCGGCCGATGCTGTGCGAGTGGGTCGAATGGAGCCAGCAGCAGCTCGAAGCCGGGCGCGGCCCCTCCCGCTTCGCCATCCGCCCATGAGGCACCCGGCGGGGCGTTGACAGGCGAAGAAGGCCTCTCCCCCGCCGCCCCAACATGCGGGAGATACGACAGACGAGCAGTCGTACGACTTGCTGTTTGTTCGGAAAAACAGAAATAATTCTTAAAATACCCTTGCTTTCCAGGAATCTCCTGCCTATATGAGACCGGAGACAAGGAGGCGGCGTCCGCGCGGAGCCGCCCCTTCCCGGTTCGCGCCGGCGCGAAAAAAACCCCTGAGAAGCTGACGGGAGAAGTGCGTCTGCGGCCTCGCGCGCGCAATCAGGCGCACGAACCGCGCCGCCGCGCAGCGCGCGCCGGCGGGCGCGGGCGCGGAGGCGCACGTTACGCGCGAATCAGGGTCCGCTGCTCCGGCGGGACGGCGGCGGGGAGAACGGAACGAAGATGGATCGAAAGGAAGGAACCATGCCGGAAACGCTACTTCGAAAAAACCGGACGGAATATCCGGAGCTCCCGCCGGCGGAACGGACGGCACTATGCCCGAACGGGCCATCCGGTATGCACCAGCCGCATGCAGATCATGACATCGCATGACATTCCATGACACTTCGCGCAGCACCCTGTCAGCGCTCGCAGCAAAACATGACATCCCATGACATCTCGCGACGGTCCCTCCGCTCCGGCAGCAGGACCGATGCCGCCAGCCCGCGCCGTTGACAACAAATCCGCGACCTTCGAGGATGCCGGCGGTTCCGGGGCTGTTTGTGCCTCATGGCAACTCCGGAGTTCGGGACGGGACCGGGAACCCATCGGGAGGAAACAGGCATGAAGAAATTCTTGGTTGCGCTGAGTGCCGCAGCGGCCGTGCTGGCCGCGGCGGCAGTCTCGGCGGAGGAGCCCAAGCGGGGCGGCACGCTTACATTCTCGTACCGGATCATCGCCGGGCACTTCAACCCGACGATCGCATCGGGCACGCCCACCGGCATCCCCGGAACGCAGCTCTTCGCGGCGCTGCTCCGGTTCGACGACGAGTGGAACCCGAAGCCCTATCTGGCGGAAAGCTGGGACATTTCCGACGACGGCCTGACGGTGACTGTCAAGCTGCGGGACAACGCGCGCTTCCATGACGGCAAGCCGATCACCTCGGAGGATGTGAAGTTCTCCATCGAGACCTACCAGCAACACCACCCGTTCAAGCCCATGTATGCGCCGGTGAAATCCATCGATACGCCGGATCCGCAGACCGCGGTGTTCAATCTGAGCAACCCGCACCCGGCGATCCTGCTGGCGTTCTCCTCGCAGCTCGGCGTGGTCATTCCGAAGCATGTCTATGGCAATACCGACAATATCCGCCAGCATCCGCAGAACAGCCAGGACATCGTCGGCTCCGGCCCCTTCAAGCTGAAGGAGTTCAAGCCCGGCGAATACATCATTCTGGAGCGCAACGAGGACTACTTCCTCGAGGGCAAGCCCTATATCGACCGGATCGTCTACAAGAAGATCGCCGAGAACACGAGCCGCGTGATCGCGCTGGAGAAGGGCGATGTGGACCTGACCGCCTTCGAGTCCGACGCACCGGTCCTCGACCGCCTGAAGAAGAACGAACACCTGACGCTGACGCCGGACGGCTACTCGGCCATCGGCCCGTTGGAGTGGCTGGCCTTCAATACCAAGCGCAAGCCCTTCGACGACAAGCGCGTGCGCCAAGCCATCGCCTACGCCATCGACAAGGAGTTCATCCTCAAGGTGCTCTACGGCGGCTATGCGCAGCGCTCGCTCGGCCCGATCCATCCGGGCAGCGTGTTCGCGCCGAAGGATGTGAACCCCTACGACTACGACGTCGAGAAGGCGAAGGCGCTGCTGGACGAGGCCGGCTATACGCCGGACGGTGACGGCATCCGCATCCGCACCACGCTCGACTACATCCCCGCCGGCGGCACCTGGAAGCGCAAGACCGAGTTCGTCAAGGCGCAGCTCAAGAAGGTCGGCATCGACGTGACCATCAAGGCCTCGGCGGACTTCCGGGCCTGGATCAAGACCGTCTCCAACCACGAGTTCGACATGACGATGGACTCGGTCTTCAACTGGGGCGACCCGGTGATCGGCGTGCACCGCACCTACCAGTCCACGAACATCCGCCCGGGCGTGCCGTGGCACAACACCCAGCAGTTCCAGAACGCCGAGGTCGATGCGGTCATGGACAAGGCGGGCAAGGAGCTGGACCGCGGCAAGCGCGCGGCGCTCTACGGGGAGATGCAGAAGCTGGTCGTCGATGAGGCGCCCATCGCCTATCTGCACACCTCGCCCTACCACACGGTCTTCAACCACGAGCGCATCGGCAACCCGCCGGTGGATTCCATCTGGGGCGTCTGCTCGCCGTGGGACGAGGTCTATATCAGGTAGCCCGGCCGGACGCCGGGGCGGCGTAACCCGAAGCCGCCCCGGCGCCGGGGACCTCAGGACGAGGATGGCCGCGTCATCGCATTCCTGACCGTCATAGCCCAGCGACTCTTCTACGCTGCTGTGCTGCTGCTGGCCGTCATCGTCTTCAATTTCATCCTCCTCTCGCTGGTGCCGGGCGACATCGCCGACACGCTCGCCGGGGAAAGCGGCGGCGCCAGCCAGGAGGTGATGGACGATATCCGGCGCACCTACGGGCTCGACCGCCCGTTCCACATCCAGCTGGCGACCTATGTCGGCAAGGTGGTCCAGGGCGACCTCGGCACGTCCTACTATTTCAACCTGCCGGTCACTGAACTCATCCTCGGGCGCGTCGCGCCGACCCTGCTTCTCGTGGTCACCGCGCTGGTGCTCGCCATCCTGATCGGCACGTTGTTCGGCGTCATCGCCTCGCGCAGGCCGAACGGGCTGTTCAGCCACTTCGTCACCGTGCTCGCCCTGGTCGGCTTCGCAGCGCCGGTGTTCTGGACGGCCTTCCTGCTGATCGTGCTGTTCGTGGCCATGCTGGAGATCATGCCGCTCTCGGGCCTGGTGGACCCGACCACGCCGAGGGGCACGCTTGCCTGGTATCTCGACGTGCTGCACCACCTGTTCCTGCCGGTGCTGTCGCTGTCGTCGATCTACCTGGCCTCGTATAGCCGCCTCGCGCGCGCCAGCATGATGGACGTGCTCGGCTCGGACTACATCCGCACCGCCCGCGCCAAGGGCCTCGGCGAAGCCTCCGTCACCTACAAGCATGCGCTCCGCAACGCCGTCATCCCGGTCATCACCATCGCCGGGCTCCAGTTCTCGCACATCTTCTCGGGCGCGGTGGTGGTGGAAACGGTGTTCACCTGGCCGGGACTGGGCACGCTCGCCTTCGAATCGATCCTGCGCGGCGACACGCCGACCATCATGGGCATCCTGTTCTTCTCGGCCATGATCGTCATCGTGGTCAATCTGCTGACCGACCTCACATACCGGCTGGTGGACCCCAGAATCCGCTCGGCGCGCAACGCATGACGGACCGCCCGACAACGGCGCCGGAAAGCGGCTCCGAAGCCGTCCGCGTCGAGCGTCCGGTCGTCGAGTTCCTGCGCATGTATGTGCGCAACTGGGCGGCTGTCGCCGGATTCATCGTGTTCGCGGCAATCGTGTTCGCGGCGCTCTTCGCGCCCGTGATCCTGGCTGTGGACCCGTTCGATATGGTGTGGATGCCCTTCACCCCGCCGGGGCAGGACGGCTACTTCCTCGGCACCGACAATCTCGGCCGCGACATGTTCACGGCCATCGTTTACGGCGCGCGCGCTACCCTTGTGGTAGGCGGCTCGGCGGCAGGGCTCACCATCGTCATCGGCCTCACCATAGGCTCGCTCGCCGGCTACTACCGCGGCTGGGTCGACGAGGTGCTGATGCGGATCACCGAGTTTTTCCAGGTGCTGCCGCCGCTGTTGCTGGCCATGGTGCTGGTGGCGCTCTTCGAGCCGACGCTCCCGACCGTCGCCATCGCCATCGGCGTCGTGACCTGGACGGGTGTCGCCCGTCTTGCGCGGGCCGAGTTCATGCGCATTCGCGAGCTCGAATTCGTGAAGGCCGCGCGGTCCATCGGGTCGCGCGACCGGCGCATCATCTGGCGCGTGATCCTGCCCAATGCGCTGCCGCCGCTGATCGTCAATGCCGCGCTCACCGTGGGCATCGCGATCCTGTTCGAGGCGGCGCTCAGCTTCCTCGGACTCAGCGACCCCAATGTGATGAGCTGGGGCAAGATCATCGGCGACAACCGCGACTACCTGCTGGACGCCCCCTGGACCGTCACCATTCCGGGTGTCGCGATCTTCCTGACCGTGCTGGCGGTGAGCCTGATCGGGGACGGGTTGAACGACGCCTTCAACCCCCGCCTCAGGGAGCGCTGAACCGTGGAAGCCGCCGCGCCGCTGCTCGAAGTCGAGGGCCTCGAGGTCGAGTTCCGAACGCGCCAGGGCACAGCCAGGGTACTCGACGGTGTCGCGCTGTCTCTTCAGCCGGGCCGGACGCTCGGGATTGTCGGCGAGTCGGGATGCGGCAAGAGCATCACGGCGCTTTCGATCATGCGCCTCGTGCCGGTGCCTCCCGGACGGATCGGCGCCGGCGCGGTCCGGCTCAAGGGAGAGGACCTGCTGGAGGCCAGCGAAAAACGGATGCGGGAGGTGCGCGGCAAGGACATCTCCATGATCTTCCAGGAACCGATGACCTCCCTCAATCCGGTCTATTCCATCGGCGACCAGATCGCCGAGACCGTGCGCCTGCATGAAGGGCTCAGCCGCCGGGACTCGCTCGACCGCGCCATCGAAATGCTGAAGGCGGTTCATATTCCAGCCGCCGAACGGCGCGTGCGCGAGTTTCCCCACCAGATGTCGGGCGGCATGCGCCAGCGCGTGATGATCGCCATGGCGCTTGCCTGCCGGCCCAGCGTGCTGATCGCCGACGAGCCGACGACGGCGCTCGATGTCACCGTGCAGGCCCAGGTCTTCGACCTGCTGAAGGAACTGCAGGAAAAGACCGGCACGGCGATCATCCTCATCAGCCACGACATGGGCGCCATCGCCGAAATGGCCGACCGCGTGATGGTCATGTATGCGGGCCGGATCGTCGAGGAAGCCACGACCGACGAGATTCTCGAAAACCCGAAGCATCCTTATACCCGGGGCCTGATCGCCTGCGTGCCGCATATGGAGGAAGAGCCGCCGCCGGAACGGGGCGCGCTCACCGAGATCCCGGGCGTCGTGCCAGCGCTGACCGACCTCGGGTCCGGCTGCTCCTTCGCGCCGCGCTGCGGCCATGCGACCGACCTGTGCCGGAGCCGGGCGCCGCGGCCCTTCGCGGTCGGCGCGGACCACCGGGCCGCCTGCTGGCTCTATGACGAGGCGGGCGCGGCATGACGGGCGGGGAGACACAGGGCAGCGGCGCCGACTACCTGCTGGACGTCCGCGACCTCAAGGTCCATTTCCGCCTGCCCCGCCGCAATGTCCTGACCCCCGGCGGCACGGTTCATGCCGTGGACGGCATCAGCTACCAAGTGCGCCGGGGCTCGACCTTCGGAATCGTCGGCGAAAGCGGATCGGGCAAGACGACCGCCGCGCTCGCCGCCATGCGCCTGGTGCCCGTCACCGGCGGGTCGATCCGGCTGGACGGCGTTGAGATGACAACGCTGGGAGGCAATGCGCTGCGCGAGATGCGCCGCAAGATCCAGATCGTGTTCCAGGACCCCTACTCGTCGCTCAATCCGCGCATGCGCGCCGGCGCCATCGTACGGGAGCCGATGGAGCTCATGGATGTCGGCGACCCCGCCGAACGGGACCTCCGCGTCGCCGAGCTCTTCGACCGTGTCGGCCTCAGGCCCGAACAGGCTGCGCTCTTCCCGCACCAGTTCTCGGGCGGCCAGCGCCAGCGGATCGGCGTCGCGAGGGCGCTGGCGACGCAACCGGACCTGATCGTCTGCGACGAGCCCGTCTCCGCCCTCGATGTGGCGATCCAGGCACAGATCCTGAATCTGCTCCGCGAATTGCAGGAGGGGTTCGGCCTCACCTACCTGTTCATCTCCCACGATCTCGGCGTGGTGCAATATATCTGCGACGACATTGCGGTGATGTATCTCGGCGAGATCGTCGAGCAGGCGGACCGCATCTCGCTGTTCACCCTGCCGCTGCATCCCTATACGTGGGCGTTGATCTCGGCCGTGCCTTCCGCGAGGCGCCGCACGAGCGGGCAGGACGGCAGGGTCCGCCTCCAGGGAGACCCGCCCAATCCCATCGACCCGCCGCCCGGCTGCCGCTTTGCGCCGCGCTGCCCCTTCGCCGTGGACCGGTGCCACCGCGAAAAGCCGGCCTTGCGCGAGGTGCGCGCGGGGCATCTGGTCTCCTGCCACCTGGTCGGGGACGACTGCGTACCGCCGCACGCGGCCATCGCCGGCGCTTCCTGAAAGGCAGCCATCTGCTTCCGTCCGCAGCCGAAAGCCTCTATCCATAACCCTTCCGCACCCGCCGCATCCCGAAACACGGACGGAGACCCCGCAACGCCATGCCCGAACTCTTCGAAATCCTGCACGGCACCCGTGCCATGCGCCGGCTGAAGCCGGACCCGGTGCCGGACGAGCTGATCCGCAAGATCCTGGAGGCCGGCGCTTCGGCCGCCAATGGCGGCAACTTCCAGCGCTGGCGGTTCCTGGTCATCAAGGACCGCGAGATCAAGAAGGCGGTCAAGGTGCATTACAAGCGCGCCTTCGACGAGATCATCGGGCCGCGTTACAAGACAAGCGCGCCGCCGCCCGGCAGTTCGGCGGAGAAATACCACCGCCAGCATGACGCGGTGGAATATCTGACCGAGCATTTCGACGAGGCTCCGGTCTGGATCGTCGCCTGCCTGGAGGAAGGCGAGGCGCCGACCCGCATGTCGGGCGCCTCGATCTACCCGGCCGTGCAGAACATGCTGCTGGCGGCGCGCGGGCTCGGCCTCGGCTCGACGCTGACCACCCGCCACCTCTTCTTCGAGGAGGAGAGCGAACGCGCGCTCGGCCTGCCGCCGGGGGTGCATTCCTATGCCATCCTGCCGATCGGCTGGCCGATGGGGAATTTCGGCCCGGTCGGGCGGGGGCCGCTCGAGGAAATCGTCTATCTCGACCGCTGGGGCGAGCGCTGGGACGCGCTGGACACCGCCTCCAACGAAGGGGAATAGCCGCCATGATCGTGATTCACGGACGCAACAACTCGATCAATGTGCAGAAGGCGATGTGGGCGGTCGGCGAGGTCGGCGTTGCCTGCGAGCGGCTCGATGTCGGCGGGCCGTTCGGCGGCAACGACACGCCCGAATACCGCGCCATGAACCCGAACGGGCTGGTGCCGGTGCTGGTCGACGGCGGCACGGTCATCTGGGAAAGCCATACCATCGTCCGCTATCTGGGCGCGGTCCACGACCCCGGCGGGCTCTGGCCCGGGGACCCGGCGGAACGGACGCTGGCCGACCGCTGGATGGACTGGGCGACCGCGTCCCTCCAGCCGCACATGACGCCCGTTTTCTGGGGCATGGTCCGGACGCCGGAAGCCGACCGCGACATGGATGCGATCGGCCGCGCAGCCACCGCGCTGCAATCGGTCTGGGGCATTCTGGACGCTCATCTGGACGGGCGCGCCTTCGTTGCCGGCGGCCGCTTCACCATGGGCGACATTCCCGTGGGCGCCTTCTACAACCGTTATACCCGCCTGCCCGGCATCGAGCGCGCCAGCCTGCCTAATTGCGACGCCTGGCTTGCCCGGCTCCGGGACCGTCCGGCCTTCGCCGAGCATGTAGGCGGCATTCCGTTGACCTGACGCGGCGGTTCAGAAGAGCGTGCCCTGGTCCGGCTTGCGCGCGCGGCCCGCGCCGTCCCCGACGATGTGGGCCGCCGCCTTGCCGTCCGCGAACACGATCTCGACGCGCGCCCGCCGCCGCGCCTCCGCCGCCGACACGACCGGACCCCGTTCGTCCCGGACGAGCGCGAAGCCGCGTTCGAGCACGCGGCGGTAGGAGGAGCTTTCGAGCAGCGCGCCGGCCCGGTTGAGGCCGGCGGCCGCGTTCTCCGCGATGCGCGCCCACGCCGCGGGCAGGCGGCGGCCCGCATTCGTGCGGTCCAGCCGGTGCGCCTGCGCCTCCACCGCCTGGCGTCCGGTTCGCAGCAAGGCCGCGCCCGATGCCGCCAGCCGCTCCTCCTGCTTTTCCAGCAGCGCGCGCGGCCGGCCGAACCGCGCCGAGAGTTCCGCCAGCCCGGCGGCCGCCAGGGCCGCGCGGGCGCGCAACCCCGCCTCCATGCGCTCGCCCCTGTCGTCCAGCCGCTGGCCTGCCTGCTCCAGCAGCGCCGTCGGCGCCGGCAGGCCGCGCGCGAGGCCGGCGACCTGCGCGCGGCGGTCCTGCACGAGGCGCGCGCCCGCCGCCAGCAGCCGTTCGCCCTGCCCGGCCGTTCCGGCGAGCAGTTCGGCGCGCACCGGCACCGCCAGTTCGGCCGCGGCCGTCGGCGTGGGCGCGCGCAGGTCGGACGCGAAGTCGATCAGCGTCGTGTCGGTCTCATGGCCGACCGCCGAGACCAGCGGGATGGCGGAGCGGGCCGCCGCGCGCACCACCGCTTCCTCGTTGAACGCCCACAGGTCCTCCAGCGAGCCGCCGCCGCGCGCCACGATCAGCACGTCGGGGCGCATTTCCGGCGGCAATGCCCCCATGCCGTCGATGGCTTCGGCGATCCGTTCCGCCGCGCCCTCGCCCTGCACCGGCGCGGGCCAGACCAGCACATGGCGCGGGAAGCGTTCGCGCAGCCGGTGGAGGATGTCGTGCAGCACCGCCCCGCCGAGCGAGGTGACGATGCCGACGCGCTCCGGCAGGAACGGGATCGGCCGCTTGCGGTCCGCGTCGAACAGCCCCTCTTCGGCAAGCCGCCGCCGGCGATCCTCCAGCAGCTTCAGCAGCGCGCCTTCGCCGGCGAGGTCGAGCGCGTCCACGACGAGCTGGTAGGCGGAGCGCGCGCCGTAGGCCGTCACCCGGCCCGTCGCGACCACCTCCATGCCGTCTTCCGGGCGGAGGCCGAGCCGCCCCGCCGCGCCGCGCCAGCACACGGCGTTCAACACGTCGCGGTCGTCCTTCAGGTTGAAATAGAGGTGGCCGGAGGCGGCGCGCTTGAAGCCCGAGACCTCGCCGCGCACGCGGACGCGCGGAAATTCGGCCTCCAGGTTGCGGCGAACGGCTGCCGAGACCTCGCCGACACTGTATTCCGGTATGTTGGAGAGCGGCGGCGCTTGCGTCATGGCTGCCGGAGATACACGCGAATCGGGAGGGCGTGAAGGCCATGCGGGTTCTGGTGGTGGGCGGCGGCGGGCGCGAACATGCGCTCGCCTGGACGATTGCGGCCTCGCCGCTGGTGGAGCGGCTCTGGTGCGCGCCGGGCAATCCCGGCATCGCGGCCGAGGCGGACTGCGCGGCGGTCGCCGCCGAGGATGTCGAGGGCCTGGCGGCGCTTGCACGGGAGGAACGCATGGACCTCGTCGTCGTCGGGCCGGAAGCGCCGCTGGCGGCCGGGCTGGCGGACCGCCTCCGGCAGGACGGCATCGCGGTGTTCGGGCCGGACAGGGCGGCGGCGCGGCTGGAAAGCTCCAAGGCCTTTATGAAGGACCTCGCCCGCCGCGCCGGCATCCCGACCGCCGGCTTCGCCGTGTTCGACGATGCCGGAGCTGCCATTGCCCATATCCGGGAGAGCGGCGCGCCGGTCGTGGTGAAGGCGGACGGCCTCGCCGCCGGCAAGGGCGTCACCGTCGCCGCCACGGTCGGGGAGGCCGAAGCCGCCGTGAGCGCCGCCATGGTCGAGCGCGCTTTCGGAGAGGCAGGCGCCAGGGTCGTGATCGAGGACTGCCTTGCGGGCGAGGAGGTGAGCGCCTTCGCGCTGGCGGACGGCGAGCGCGTGCTGATGCTGGAGACGGCCCAGGACTACAAGCGCGCCGGCGAGGGCGACACCGGCCCCAATACCGGCGGCATGGGCAGCCACTCGCCCGCGCCCCCGGTCACGCCGGAGCTGGCGGCCAGGATCGAGAACGAAATCTTCCTGCCGGCCGTCCGGCGGATGGCGGCCGACGGCATGCCCTATCGCGGCGTGCTGTTCGCCGGGCTGATGATCGAGGGCGGCGACCCGAAGCTGCTGGAGTTCAATGTGCGCTTCGGCGACCCGGAGACGCAGGCGCTGATGCTGCGGCTGCGCTCGGACCTGCTGCCGGCGCTGGTCGCGGCGGCCGAGGGCGACCTCTCCCATGTCGATCTCCGCTGGTCGGACGAGGCGTCGGTTTGCGTGGTCATGGCGAACGGGGGCTATCCGGGGCCGTATCGGCGGGGCGGCGCAATCGCGGGCCTCGACCGGGTGCCGGACGGCGTCACCGTCTTCCATGCCGGCACGGCGGCGGGCGAAGGGGGCCGCGTGCTCGCAACCGGCGGCCGGGTGCTGGGCGTGTGCGCGGCCGGGGCGACCCGCGGCGAGGCGCGCGCGCTGGCCTATCGCGGCGTCGATGCGATAGATTGGCCGGGCGCATTCTGCCGCCGGGACATCGCGCAAACCGGCGCATAAGCGGGAGGAAGGCCCATGACGGCGCTCGAACCCATCGCCGGCCCGTCCGTCTGGCACGGCGGCGACCTCATGCAGCGGGACGACTGGATCGTGACGCTCGACGCCGCCGAGACCGCCGAACTGGAAACGGTGGCAAGAGCGGCCCTCGACCGCGAGCTGACCGCGCTTACCCGGGACGACCTGCCCCTGCCCCGCCTCGATGCGCGCCTCAGGGACATGCGCGACGCCGTCGTCGAGGGCTGCGGCTTCGCCCTGATGCGCGGCCTGCCGGTGGACGAGTGGCCGCGCGAGGTCGCCGCGCGCGCCTTCTGGGCCATCGGGTCGCGCATCGGCATGCCCGTCTGCCAGAACCCGCTCGGGCACCTGCTCGGCCATGTGAAGGACCTCGGCATCGACGCCTGGGCGCCCGACAAGCGCGGCTACCAGTCCTCGGCCGAACTGCCCTTCCACACCGATATCGGCGCGGAGATCGTCGGCCTGTTCTGCCTCGTCCCGGCGCGGACGGGCGGCCTCTCCAGCATCGTCAGCGCGGGCGCCGTCTGGAACCGCATCCTCGAACGCCGGCCGGACCTTGCGAAGGTGCTGGCCGAGCCCTTCCTGATCGACCGGCGGGGCGAAGAGGTCGAAGGCCAGCTTCCCTGGTACGAGATGCCGGTCTTCATGCGGGCGGCCGACGGGCGCATGACGGTCAACCTCGTGCGGCGCTTCATCGACTCCTGCACGCGGCACGACGGCGCACCCGACCTGACGCCCGAGCAAATCGAGGCGCTCGACTTCCTGGAGCTGACCGCCGCCGATACGGACCTCCGCCTCGACATGGACTTCCAGCCGGGCGACATCCAGTGGATCGACAATCTCGCGGTCCTGCACACGCGCACGGCCTATGAGGAACTGCCCGGCCGGAAGCGCCACCTCTACCGGATCTGGCTCGCCGTGCCGGACGGGCGCGCCGTGCCGGAGCCGTTCTTCAGCCGCCATGGCCGCGACCCGGCCACCGGCCGCCCGCTCGGCCTCCGGCTTCCCGCAAATGTGCGGCCGACAGCCCCGCTCGACGCGATGGAGGCTGCCGCCGCCTGACATTTAGGCTATTTCGCCTCGACGCCGAGGATCGAGCCCGTGACCGCGCGCGGGTCGCGCTCCGGCCAGCGGCCGGCATCGACCTGGGCGAAGAAGTCCCCGCAGATGCGGTTGAACCCGTCCGGGTCCTCGATGTTGATGGTGTGGCCGCAATTCACCATCACCGAGAGCGCCGCCGAGGGAATGGTCTGCTTCATCAGCACGCCCGGCAGCAGGCAGGGCCAGTCCTCGTCGCCGGTCAGCACCAGGGTCGGCACCCGGAGTGCTGCCATCTCGTCCGTAAGATCGTAGAGCGAAGGCCGCCGCGCCTGGAGGCCGCGCATGGTGGCCGCCGCGCCCGCCTGCGAATGTTCGGCAAGCTGGTCGCGAAACTCGCGCCAGCCGCGCGGGTCCTTGTTCTCGAACTGCACCCGGGTCGGACCTTTCGAGTAGATGTCGGCGAAGACGTCCATGCCGTCCCGCTCGATCAGCTCCGCCGTCGCCTCGGCCTCGGCCTTGAACTGCGCGCGCTTGTCGGGCTCGGCCCCGTAACCGCAGCCCGCCACGACCAGCGAGATCGCGCGGGCCGGGTGTCGGAAGCCGAAATGCAAGGTGGCGAACCCGCCCTTGGAGAGCCCGCAGATATGCGCGCGGTCAATCCCGGCCGCGTCCATGACTGCCGCAATGTCGTCCGCGGCGCGCGTCTGGCTGTAGCTCGACGGCTCCTCCGGCACCTCGGAGGGCGGATAGCCGCGCGCATTGTAGGCGAGCGCGCGGTAGCGATGCGAGAAATGGCGCATCTGCGGCTCCCAGGAGCGCATGTCGCCCGCGAATTCATGCACGAAGACGACCGGCGTCCCCGACCCGGCCTCCTCGTAATACAGGCGCACCCCGTCATCGGTCGTTGCGTAAGGCATGGGCTCTTCAGTCCTCCATTGCGGGCCGGTCTCACCGGAGCATAGCCCGACACGCCCGCCCGGGGTAACGGCCGGCGGACCTGCCTTTGCGTCGCCCCGAATTCTGCCTGTCGCCGCCCCCGGGGGGAGAGGGCTTTCCTCCCGGCCCGATTGTCCGAACCCAGGGGCCCACTCCAGGCATGTGTCATGGAATGTCATGTTTTGTCATGGCCGGGTGCGAACTCCGCGTCTCCGGGCCCGTCCGGCTGCCGGGGCGCATTGAAGGGGCCGGCCCTCTGGAGCCGGTTGAGGCTGTGTAGTGGCGGCAGAAGGCTTCCTGTCGTGAGGAGAGGGCGACGGTCGGGTCGGGAAATGTCATGTGCGGCTCCTTCATTCCGTTTCGGTTCGACGGCCATGCCGTCCCGGCATCGGAGCGGCCCCTATTCGCGCGTATCCTGCGCGGGCGCCTGTGCCGGCGCGGGCGGGTGTCGGCGCCGGCGCGGTTCGCGCGCCTGATTGCGCGCACGCGAGGCAGGCGCAGGGCACACCTCGCCTGTCGGCTGAATCGGGGTCGTTCCGCACCGGGCCGGCGCGGGCGGGAAGCGGCTCCGGATGCCGCTCACCTCGCACCTATCATATCACTGTTTTCTCAGATGCAATCCCAGAATAGAGAATTATTACTTAAATTTTAGGAACAATTTGTCACACGCCATCACCGCTCCGGCCCCTGCCTGTCGAAGGGGGCAGACATGGTCCACAGGGAGTGGACCGGATACAGGCCGAATTGACAGATGTGCATACGGTAGGGGCGGGGCCGGGCCTATCCCCGTCGTTTCAACCTGAACCGATTATGCTCTATGCCGCGCGGCTCACCGGTGGCGCGGCAGCGGACTCGCGCGCGGCCCGGCGCTGGCGCCGTTCCTCGCGCGGGCAGACGCCGAAGAACTGGCGGTAGTTCTTAGAGAAATGCGAGGTCGAGCCGAAGCCGCAGGCGACCGCGATCCAGGTCACCGGCATTTGCGTCTCGATCAGCAACTGGCGCGCCCGCGTCAGCCGCATCCGCAGATACCAGCGCGCCGGGGTCGAATCGAGATAGCGCCGGAACAGCCGCTCAAGCTGGCGCGGCGAGACATTGGCCTCCCGGGCGATCTCCACCAGGGAAAGGCGCTCTTCCCGATTAGCAGCCATGGCGGTCAGCGCCTTGACCAGCACGGGATGGCTGGTGCGGAGCCAGGCCTGGTGCGGCAGGTAGCGTTCATCCCGCCCGCTGCGCACGCGGTCATGCAGGAGCTGGCCGGCCACCGCCGCCATGATGTCTCCGCCGTGACGCCAGGCGATATCCTGGAGGACCATGTCGCAGGCCGCCTCGCCGCCGGTGCAGGTGAACCGGTCGCGGTCGACCTCGAACAGCGCCGCGCGCAGGTCGATATCCGGGAACCGCTCGGCGAACCCGTCGAGGCTCTCCCAATGGATGGTGCAGCGCCGGTCCTGCAACAGGCCGGCCCGCGCCAGCACATAGGCCCCGGTGCATGCCGCGCCCACATAGGCGCCGTCCCGCGCCCAGCGGCGCAGCAGCGCAAGCGCCGCCGGGTCCTCATAGGCCCAGCCGTCCACGCCGCCGCAGACAACGATGTTCTCCGGTCGCCGGATGCGCTCGGCCGGCTCGTCCGCCGCCACCGCCACGCCGCAGCTGGAGCGCACCGGCGCGCCTTCCGGCGTTACGACCCGCCAGCTGTAGAGCGGGCGCTCCGCAACGTAGTTCGCAAGGCGAAGGGGCTCGACCAACGCCGCGAAACTCGAAAGGGAGAAGTTCGGAATGGGCAGGAGCGTCACCTCGACAGGTGCGCCGTCGCTCCCGCGGAATACCTGCTCGCCAGCCATGGGCCGACTCCGGCAATATGACGCTAAAGTTGCAAATGCCGCCGCGTCGCCTGCTTGTCAATCGGTTCCGGCACCCCGGAAGCAAAATTCTGTCGCACATGCCGCGAAAATCGTCGCGAACGGGCGCATCCGCCCCGGACTCCGCGCCGATTCTGGGATTCCTGTCCCTGCTGCGGAGGCGCGAAGCCCATGCCCCTCGACAATTCCCCGAGCCTCGATTCCCGCTACCGCAGGGAACAGGCGACAAGCGTGAACCAGTCCGACCGCGTCGTGCCCTACAATCTGCGCCAGAGCGGGCCGACGAAGACGGAGCTGCTGATCTCGACCCGCGTGCGCAAGTCGCCCTACTGGCATCTGAGCCACGAGGCCGGCTGCTGGCGGGCGACGGTCTATAACCGCGTTTACCATCCGCGCGGCTATGTGCGCCCGGAAGACGGCGGGGCCTCCGTGGAATATGAGGCGCTGACCAAGCATGTGACCATGTGGAACGTGGCGGTCGAGCGCCAGATCCGCGTGAAGGGCCCGGACGCCGAACGCTTCGTGAACTATGTCATCACCCGCGATGCCGCCCGCATCCGGCCGATGCACGGCAAGTATGTCATCCTCTGCAACGAGAAGGGCGGCATCCTCAACGACCCGGTGCTGCTGCGGCTGGCCGAGGACGAGTTCTGGTTCTCGCTTTCCGACAGCGACATCCTGTTCTGGCTTCAGGGCGTCAATACCGGCGCGCGGATGGATGTCGAGATCGACGAGATCGACGTCTGCCCGGTGCAGATCCAGGGGCCGAAGTCGGAAGCCCTGATGGCCGACCTGGTCGGGCCCGCCATCTACGAGATTCCGTTCTACGGCATCATGGAGGCGGAGGTGGGCGGCTGCGCCGTCGTCATCTCGCAGTCCGGCTTCTCGGGCGAGAAGGGCTACGAAATCTATCTGCGCGACGCGACCCTGCATGCCAACGCCATGTGGGAGGCCGTGCTTGAGGCCGGCAAGGCGCACCAGCTGATGGTGATTGCGCCCGGCCACCAGCGCCGTATCGCGGCGGGTATCCTCTCCTGGGGCCAGGACCTCGACCACGAGACCAACCCCTTCCAGTGCAATCTCGGCTACCAGGTGCCGCGCAAGAAGACCGCCGACTATATCGGCAGGGCGGCGCTGGAACGCATGCGCGCCGACATGGAAGCCGGCAACCCGCCCTGGCGCCAGCAGCTTGTGGGCCTGCGCATGGGCGGCAAGCCCATCGACGACTATGCGCCCGACTTCTGGCTGGTGTCGGAACCGGGCGGCGGCGAGCCGGTCGGCTATCTCACCTCGCCCTGGTACTCGCCCGAGCTCGGCTGCAACATATCCATGGGCTATGTGCCGGTGGAGAAGGCGGGCATCGGCACGGAATACGCCGTCTGGCTGCCGGACCGCTACGCCGAGCAACCGGGGCAGCCGGTGGCGGCGGAAGTGTGCGAGATGCCGTTCCGCCCCTCCGTCAACCCCAATGCCCGCGAGGTCGCCAGGGCCGACGGTCGCGACGCCGCGTTCTGACTGGCGGCGAGAGGCGTTCCGTTCTACCCTCCCTGCCGGTTTTGACGCCCGGCGGGGAGGGAGCGCCGATGACCGGCTATCTGGAGCACCCTCGCCTCAGACCCTTCGATTTCCGCTGCTGGATCGACGAGCACCGCGACCTGCTGAAACCGCCGGTTGGCAACAAGCTGGTGTTCGAGGAAGCCGGCATGACGGTCATGGTGGTGGGCGGCCCGAACCAGCGGGTGGACTTCCACGACGACCCGGTAGAGGAGTTCTTCTACCAGCCGGAAGGCGACATGGTCCTCAAGGTGGCGGAAGAGGGCCGCATCTACGATGTGCCGATCCGGGCCGGTGAAGTGTTCATGCTGCCGCCCCATGTGCGCCACTCGCCGCAGCGCCCGGTGCCGGGCTCGGTCGGGCTGGTGGTGGAAGCGCCGCGGGTCGGCGGCATGCTCGACGGGTTCGAGTGGTTCTGCTTCGAGTGCGGCGCCCTGGTGCATCGGGTGGAGCTGCCGGTCGCCAACATCGTCACGGACCTGCCGCCGCTGTTCGAGGCGTTCTACTCCGACGAGGCTGCCCGCACCTGCCCCGAATGCGGCGCCATCCATCCCGGCCGCGAGCCGCCTCCCGGCTGGGTGGCCGTGTAGCGGGCTTCCGGCAGGCGGCGCCCCGTGGCATAAGGCGGCGCGGAATCGACGACCTGCGGACTATGGCGAAACTCGACATCCTGATCGCGCCCGACCGGCGGCTGCGGACCCGCTGCGCCCCTGTGGGCAAGGTGGACAGCGCGGCCCGCCGCCTGCTCGACGACATGCTGGAGACCATGTACGACGCACCCGGCATCGGCCTGGCCGCGCCGCAGGTCGGCGTGCTGAAGCGCCTCGTGGTGATAGATTGCGCGCGCGACGAGGAAGAGCCGGCCCCGCTGAAGCTGGTCGATCCGGAAGTCGTCTGGCGCTCGGAGGAGCTCGTCACCGGCAATGAAGGCTGCCTCTCGCTGCCCGAGGTCTATGTAGATGTGGAGCGGCCGGAGGCGGTGCGGGTCGCCTATCTCGACGAGAACGGCGAGCCGCGGGAGCTTGAGGCCGAAGGCCTGCGCGCCCGCTGCCTCCAGCACGAAATCGACCATCTGAACGGCATGCTGCATGTGGACTACCTGTCCGCGATCAAGCGCGGCGTGATCCTGCGGCGGCTGGACAAGTCGAAGCGCCGCAAGAAGGACTGACGGCGCCATGCGCCTCGCCTTCCTGGGCACGCCGGAATTCGGCCTGCCGGCTTTCGAGGCGCTGCTGGACGCCGGACATGAGGTCGTGCGCGCCTATGCGCAGCCGCCGCGTCCGGCCGGCCGGGGGCACCGGCTCAGGCCTTCCCCGGTGCAGGCTTTCGCCGAGGCGCACGGCATTCCGGTCGCGACGCCCGCGAGCCTCCGGGACCCTGCACTCCTGCAGGATTTCGAGGCGCTTCGTCTCGATGTCGCCGTTACCGCCGCCTACGGGCTGCTGCTGCCGCCGGCGGTCCTGGCCGCGCCGCGCTTCGGCTGCCTGAACCTCCATGCCTCGCTGCTGCCCCGTTGGCGGGGCGCGGCGCCGATCCAGCATGCGATCCTCGCCGGCGACCGGGAGACCGGCATTTCCGTCATGGTCATGGACGAAGGCCTGGACACGGGCCCGGTGCTTCTGGAGCGGCGCACGCCTGTCGGCCCGGAAACCACCGGCGGGACGTTGCACGACCGCCTGGCGCAGATCGCCGGCGAGGCGGCGGTGGCGGCGCTGGAGGGGCTGGAGAACGGCAGCCTCGAACCGGCTCCGCAGCCTGAGGCTGGCGTCACCTGGGCAACCAAGATCGCCCGCGAGGACAGCCTGCTCGACTGGACGCGCCCGGCGGCCGAGCTGGAGCGGCGGGTGCGCGCCTTCGCCCCGCGGCCGGGCGCCCGCTTCACCTTCCGGGGCGAGCGCATCGGGGTCGGTGCAGCCGCGATCGAAGCCGGCGAAGGGCCGCCCGGCCGGGTGCTGGACGACGGCGCCGCCGTCGCCTGCGGCGAGGGCGCGTTGCGCCTGCTTCGCCTGCAACGGCCGGGGCGTTCGGCCATGGAGGCCGCCGCCTTCCTGCGTGGCTTCCCCCTGCCGGCGGGAACGGACCTGCTTGATGCCGCGATACCGCATCCTGCTTGAGTATGACGGCGGGCCGTTCGTCGGCTGGCAGGCCCAGGCGAACGGCCCCTCGGTGCAGTCGGCGCTGGAGGAGGCGGTGTTCCGCTTCTGCGGCGAACGGGTGCGCGTCCAGGGCGCGGGCCGGACCGACGCCGGCGTCCATGCCGAGGGACAAGTCGCGCATCTGGACCTTGAGGGCGCGAGGCCGCCCACCGTGCTGCGCGACGCGGTCAACCACCATCTGGGCCCACTGCCCGTCTCCGTGCTCGGCGCCGAGGAGGCCGCGCCGGATTTCCACGCCCGCTTCTCGGCCGCCGGCCGTGCCTACCGCTTTCGCATCCTGAACCGCCGCGCGCCGCCGGCCCTGGACCGCGGCCGGGTCTGGCATGTCGGCACGCCGCTCGACGCAGGCGCGATGGACGAGGCCGCCAGACGCCTGCTCGGACGGCACGATTTCAGCAGCTTCCGGTCCTCGGAATGCCAGGCGGACTCGCCCGTCCGCACGCTCGACCGCCTCGATGTCCGCCGCGAGGGCGACGAGATCGTGCTCTACGCCGAGGCGCGCTCCTTCCTGCACCACCAGATGCGAATCATCGCCGGCACCTTGCGCGAGGTCGGCATCGGCAAGCGCACGCCCGACGATGTGTCCGCGGCGCTCGAAGCCGCCTCGCGCCCCGCCGCAGGCCCGACCGCCCCGCCCCACGGCCTCTGCCTGACGCGCGTTTGGTATTGAGTCCCGTCACGCGGCCGGCAGGCTGTCCGCGAGCGCGTCGGCGAGGCGGCGGGCGAAGGCGGCGGGGTCTTCCGGCGACTCGCCCTCGGCAATGCGCGCCTGGTCCAGCAGCAGGGGCGCCAACTGCGCGGCCCGGTCCTCGCCCGCGGCCATGGAGCGCGCGAGCCCCTGCACCAGACGGTGGCGCGGATTGAGCTCCAGCACGCGGCGCGACGCCCCGCCGTCGATCTGGCCGTGGCGGCGCAGCATCCGCTCCAGATGCAGGTCCATGTCGCCCTCGTCCGCCACCAGGCGCACGGCGCTCTCGGTCAGCGCCTCGGAGCCGCGCACGTCCTTGACCGCCTCTCCCAGCGTGACCTTGAGGAGCGCGACCAGCGAGGCGATGTCGGCTTCCGGCGCGGCGTCCTCCTTCGGCGCCTCGTCCCCGGCCAGCGGAATGGCGCCGAGGTCGATGCTGCCGCGCGAGACCGAGACGAAGCGCCTGCCGTCATAGTCGCCGACGGCCGGCACCCAGAAATCGTCCACCGGGTCCTGCAACAGCAGCACCTCGACCCTGCGCGCGCGGAAGCCTTCCAGATGCGGGCTGCCGGCGAGTGCCGCGCCCTCCTCGCCGGCGATGTAGTAGATCGCCTCCTGGCCCTCGCGCATCCGCTCGACATAGCCGGCGAGCGTCGTCCAGTCCTCCGACGCGGTCGAGCGGAAGCGCGCCAGTTCCAGCAACGCCTCGCGCTGGCCGGCGTCTTCGTAGAGCCCTTCCTTGAGCACCGGCCCGAACGCCTCCCAGAAGGTCTCGTAGCCTTCCCTGTCCGCTTCGGCTTTCGTCTTGAGCTCGCCCAGCACCCGGCGCACCAGCCCGTCGCGGATACGCCGCAACACGGGGTTTCGCTGGAGCATCTCGCGCGAGAGGTTGAGCGGCAGGTCCTCGCTGTCCACCACGCCGCGCAGGAAACGCAGCCAGGCCGGGACCAGCTCCGGCGCATCGTCGGTGATGAACACGCGCTTCACATAGAGCTTGAGCGCGGATTTGCGGTCCGGATTGAAGAGGTCGAACGGCCGCGATGTCGGCACGAACAGCAGGCCCGCATATTCGATCACGCCCTCGGCGCGGAAATGCAGTGTGAGCCAGGGCTCGTCGAAGGCATGGCCGACATGGCGGTAGAACTCGGCATATTGCTCCGGTTCGATCTCGTTCCGGGGCCGGGTCCAGAGGGCGGAGGCTTCGTTGACCGTCTCGCCGTCCATCTCGACCGGGATGGCGATGTGGTCCGAATAGGTCTTGACCACGGTTCCGAGCCGGGCCGGTTCCAGGAACTCGTCCTCGCCTTCCCTGAGATACAGGCGGACCACGGTGCCGCGCGGCTCCCGCTCCGCCTCCGAGACCGTGAATTCGCCGCGCCCGTCCGACTCCCAGGCGAACGCCTCTTCCGCTCCGGCGGCGCGCGAGACCACCTGCACCCGCTCCGCCACCATGAAAGCCGAGTAGAAGCCGACGCCGAACTGCCCGATCAGCGCCACGTCGTTCTTCGCATCGCCGGTCAGCCTGTCGGCGAAGGCGGCGGTGCCCGAGCGCGCGATGGTGCCGAGATTCTCCACCAGCTCCTCCCGGCCCATGCCTTCGCCATTGTCGGCGACGGCGATGGTGCGCGCCTCCTTGTCCACCTCGATGCGGATGCGGAATTCGGCGTCCCCGTCCAGCAATTCCGGCTCGGCGATGGCGCGGTAGCGCAGCCGGTCGCAGGCGTCCGCCGCGTTGGAAATCAGCTCGCGCAGGAAGATTTCCTTGTCCGAATAGACCGAGTGCACCATGAGGTCGAGGATGCGCCCGACCTCCGCCTGAAACGCCCGGCGCTCTTCGCTCATGCCGTTCCCCCTTACGCCTGTTCCGTCCCGGCCCGGCATATGCGACGCTTCGCGCCCCGGTTCAAGACGGCAGGAGGGCGCGCCGCCCCATGAAGATCGACGATGTGACACTCACCCTGTTCGCCTGGGACGACATCCCGGCGACCAGCTACGGCAAGCATACGGGACGGTTCGAGGGCCGGAGCGAGCTCGGCCTGCTGACGCTCCGCACCGATGACGGCATTGAGGGCCATGCCTTCCTCGGTTCGGCCAGCCGGGGCGCGGCAAGCGACGCCGAGTCGCTCATCCGCTTCCTCAAGCCGCAGGTGATGGGCGAGAACCCGCTCGACCGCGAGAGGCTCTATCTCGGGCTCACGGCGCGCAACCGCAACACCACCTGGCGGGCCATCGGCGCGGTCGATATCGCGCTATGGGACATTGCCGGCAAGGCGGCGGGCCTGCCGATCCACCGGCTGATGGGCACCGTGCGCACGAGCGCGCCCGCCTATGCCAGCTCCGCCGTGCTCTCCTCGCCCGAGGCTTATGCCGAGGAGGCGGTCTCCTTCCGCGACGCGAACTGGAAGGCCTACAAGATCCACCCGCCGACCGACCCCGACGAGGACATCCGCGTCTGCGAAGCGGTGCGCAAGGCGGTCGGCGACAACTACCGCATCATGCTGGACAGCACCTGGTCCTACGACTACCCGGCGGCGATGCGCGTCGGCCGGGCGGCGGAGCGCCTCGGCTTCTACTGGTACGAGGACCCGCTCGCCGACGACGACATCACCAACTACGTCAAGCTGCGCCAGAAGCTCGACATCCCCATACTCGCGACGGAATACAGCCCCGGCGGCTTCCAGGCCTACGCGCCCTGGCTGCTCCTGCAGGCGACCGACTATCTGCGCGGCGACGTGGCGGTGAAGGGCGGGCTCACCGCCTGCCTCAAGACCGCCCATCTCGCCGAGGCCTTCCACATGTCCTACGAGGTCCATCACGGCGGCAATTCGCTGAACAACATGGCGAACCTGCACCTCATCTGCTCGATCCCGAACACGGAGATGTTCGAGGTGCTGATGCCCGACGGCGCCCACCGCTACGGCCTCGCCGAGGAAATCGTCGTGGGCGGCGACGGCCGCGTCCATGCGCCGGAAGCGCCCGGCCTCGGCGCCGCCATCGACTTCGACCTCATCCGCCGGAAGACGATCTCCGTGCTCTCCTGACCACCCTGCCCGCTTGAGCGCAGGGCGCGAATGGGCTTTGCTGCGGGGGACCGAAACGGGAGCGACCCAGATCATGGACCTCAGCAGCTACAATCGCACGCCGGGCTTCGAACAGGGCCTGGCGGCCCGCCGCCGGGTGCTCGGCGAAGAGTATGTCGGCCCCTCCATCGCCCGGGGCGCGGAGGACGATTTCGCCCACCAGCTCCAGCAGTTCGTCACCGAATATTGCTGGGGCACGGTGTGGTGCCGCGACGGCCTGCCGGACAAGACCCGCAGCATCATGAACCTGACCATGCTGGCCGCCCTCGGGCGCACCCATGAACTCCGCCTGCACACGCGCGGCGCCCTCAACAACGGTGTCACCAAAGAGGAGATCGCCGAGGTGTTCCTGCAGGTCGGCATCTATGCGGGCGTCCCGGCGGCGGTCGAGGCGTTCCGCGAGGCGTCCAAGGTGTTCGAGGAGATGGGTGTGTGACTGTCCAGGCAGCGGCGGACTTCCTGCTTGCCGCGCACCGCGAGGGCCGGCGTTTCGAGCGCCTGCCCGCCGGCATCGCGCCGGGGTCCGAGGACGAGGCCTACCGGGTGCAGGAGGCGCTGGTCGCCGGCCTCGCCCGGCCGGTCGCGGGCTGGAAGGTGGCGCTGACCTCCGCCGCCATGCGCCGCGTCGTGCCCGGCATAGACCAGCCCTGCGCCGGCGCGATCTTCGCCGAGCGCGTCCACCACTCGCCCGCGCGTCTGCCGCGCTCGGCGCTGATGCGCATAGGCCTCGAATGCGAGGCGATGGTGCACCTCGCCGACGACCTTCCTGACACGGGCCGGCCTTGGACGCGGGAAAGCGTGGCCGCCCATGTCGGCGCGGTCGCGGCCGCCTTCGAGCTCATCGACGACCGCGAGGCCGACTACAACAACATGAACGCCTTCGAGCTCATCGCCGACAATGCCTGGAACGGCGGCGTGGTGATCGGCCCGGAAATCTCCGACTGGCAGGCGCTCGACCTCGCGGGCGCGCGCGGCAGCCTGGAGATCGACGGCAGGTCCGTGGGCGAGGGCCGGGGCGGCGACGCCATGGGCCATCCCTTCGAGCCGCTTGCCTGGCTCGCTAACAACGCCATCGCCCGCGGCCGGCCGCTCCGCGCCGGCGAGCTTGTGATGACCGGCTCCATCGTCCCGACCCAGTTCCTTGAGGCCGGCAACCGCGCCGTCTATACGCACGAGGCGCTGGGCACGGTGGAACTGGAGGTCGTCTGAGGCCTGTCTGAACGGTTGCATGGAGGACGCATGACCGCCCCCGACCTTGCCTATGTGGCGCTCGCCGTCGATGAGCCGGAGGCCAGCGCGGCGATCTTCGAGAAGGATTTCGAGCTGCCGCGGCAGGACTTCGCCTGCGGCGGCTCGCATGTGCCGGTCATCTCGGTCGGGTGCTCGGCGCTGGCCCTCTTCCGCCCGGACGACCCGTTCCTCGGGCCGGACGCGAAGAAGGGCGTCCACCATATGGCGATTGCCGCCGCCGACCCGGAGGCCGCGGCCGACGCCTCCGGCATCGCCAGGGCGGGCGGCGTCTCGGAGGGCCTCGGCGGCGGGCCGCAGGTGGCGCTTTCGCCCGAGGCGACCGGCGGGGTGCGCACGCGCCTTGCGGCGCCGCTCGGCGTCGGTCCCGGTTCGTCCGAGATGGTCGAGCGGATCGACCATCTCGGCGTTGCGTCCTCCGACAACCGGGCGGCGCGCGAGGCGTTCATCGACAGGCTGGGCTGCGTCTATGAGAGCCAGCAGACCGACAGCGAAACCGAAACGATCTCGGAGAATTTCACCTCCGACACCTACAACTACATCTTCCACACCAGGCCGTCGCACCTCGTCGGCAGCATGCGGGTCACCTTCATCACCGTCGGCGACACGGAGCTGGAGTTCATCCAGGACCTGACGACTGGGAACGAGGTCGATTCCGCGCGGCACGACGCGGCCGGCAACACGCGCGGCGACCGCAGCGCCATCGCGCGCTACATCGCGGCGCGCGGCGCGGGGTTGCACCACATCGCCTTCAAGACGCCGGGCGTGGCCGGATCGCTGGCGAAGCTCCGGGCGGCGGGCCACCGGACCATCGACACGGTGGGCCGGCCGGGCTCCCGCCGCGCGCTCATCGGTTTCATGCATCCCACCATGATCGGCGGCGTGCTGATGCATTTCGTCCAGCGCGAGGAGGTCTGACCCATGGCCGGTTACGCGCTCAACTATCTGGCGCTGGCCGCCCGCGACGTGGAGGCCGCCTGCCGGTTCCTCGGCGGCTCGCTCGGCCTGGAGCGGACCGATGTCGCGCTCGGCGGCCGCCCCGTTCCGTTCTTCGGCGTCGGCAGGTCGGCGGTGGCGCTATTCGATCCTTACGATCCCTACCTGGAAGAGCCGCAATTCCCGGGCGTCCACCACATGGCGCTGGCTGCACCCGACCCCGCCGCCGCCGCGGCCGCGCACGGCCTCACGGTCACGGCCGAGGGCGCGGGGCCGGACGGCAGGCGCTTCGTTGTCATCGACCCGCGGGAGACCGTCGGCATCCGCACCCGCTTCATCGAACCGCTGGACATCCCCTCGGCCGACGGCCCCGCCTACAAGATCGACCATCTCGGCATCGCCACGGACGACAATGACGCCACGGTGCGCGTCTTCTCGGACAATCTCGGCTGCCCCGTCGAAAGCACGCAGACCGATGTCGAGATCCGCAACGTGACGGAGAGCTTCGTCTCCGACAAATACGGCGCGGTCTACCATTCGCGCCAGGCGGAGATCCTGGGCGGCCTGCGGGACGTGTTCATCACCATCGGCGACTGCGAGCTCGAAATGCTGATGGACTACGACCCGGCGCTGACGCCGAGGGACGGGCTCGGCGAGGAGAAGGGCAACACCAAGGGCGACCAGAGCGCGATCGCGAAATTCGTGGCGCGGCGGGGACCGGGCCTTGCGCATGTCGCCTTCGCCACGCGCGATATCGACGCGCTGCTGCCGAAGCTCGCCGATGACGGCTGGCGCATGATCGACCTCGAAGGCCGCCCCGGCGGGCGCGGCTCGCTGATCGGCTTCGTCCACCCCTCGAATTTCGGCGGCGGCCTGCTGGTCCATTTCGTCGAACCGCAGGCCGACGGCGGCTATGCGGCCAAATACGGTTGAGGCCGCGCAAGCAACCGGAGACACGCCATGCCGCTGCCGCTCGAGACCGTCCGCGTACTGGACCTGACGCGCGCCGCCGCCGGCCCGTTCTGCACCATGATCCTCGCCGATTTCGGCGCTGACGTGGTGAAGGTCGAGCCCCTGCCGAACGGGGACCTGACGCGGCTCTGGGGGCCCTACGACCATGATATCGGCGTCTATTACCTCTCCATCAACCGCAACAAGCGGGGCCTCGGCGTCGATTTCCGCAATGAGGCGGGCCTGGAGGCGGTGCGCCGGATGGCGGCGGAAGCCGATGTCGTGGTGGAGAATTTCAAGCCCGGGACGACGGCGGCGATAGGCCTCGACTACGAGGCCGTCAGCGCGGCCAACCCCGGCGTCATCTACGGCAGCATCACGGGCATGGGCAGTTCCGGGCCCTACGGAAGCTGGCCCGGCCTCGACCAGATCGCGCAGGGCATGTCCGGCATGATGAGCCTGACGGGCGAGCCCGGCGGCGCGCCCACCCGCTACGGCGTTCCCATCGGCGACTTCACGGCCGGCATGTGGTGCGCGCTCGCCATCACCGCCGCCGTCGCCCAGCGGCACGTGACCGGAAAGGGCCAGCGGGTCGAGACCTCGCTAATGGCCGCTCTCGTCGGCCTGCTGAGCGTGCAGGGCCAGCGCTACCTGTCGAACGGCGAGGTGCCCGGCCAGGCCGGCAACGACCATCCGACGATCTATCCCTACGGCCTGTTCGAAGCGAAGGACGGCCCGCTCAACGTCGCCACGCCGAGCGACAAGCACTGGCAGTGGCTCTGCCGGGTGCTCGGCTGCGAGGAGTTGCTGGCGGAGGAGAAATACAGCACGAACGACCTCCGCCGGGCGAACCGGGACGAGTTGCGCGAACTCCTGAATGTCCGGTTCCGCACACGGAACGCCATCGACTGGACGAAGGAGCTAATGGAGGGCGGCATCCCGACCGGCCCGGTCTATTCCCTCGACAGGGTGTTCGCCGATCCGCAGGTCCGCCAGCAGGGCATGGTCGAGGAGATCGACCACCCGACCGTCGGCGCGCTGAAGCTGCTCTCGAACCCGATCCGCATGGACGCCTTCGAAGGCCGGACCGTGCGCACGCCACCGCCGCTGCTGGGCCAGCACAATCGCGACGTGCTCGCGGAATACGGCTTCCCGGCCGAGGCCATCGCGGAACTGGAGGCCGCCGGCGCCATAGGCGGCGAGACCGCGTGATGCGCCCGCCGTCGCAACGATAGCCGCGGCAATGAACCGGAGACATACAAGGGAGACAAAGGCGACGGCCCGATTTACGGCGCGAAAGGCCCGTTTCCGCTCTATACTCCAGCCTCATGACGCTTGGAGAAATCGCCGTCCGCCTGGAAGTGCTCGGCAACGAGACGCGGCTTGCCGTGTTCCGCCATGTAGTGCGGGCGGGCGAGCGGGGGCTTGCCGTCAACGACATCCATGAGCGCACGGGCGTGCCCCGCTCCACGCTCTCGCACCATTTGCGCCGGCTGGCGGATTGCGGCCTGATGAGCCGTGAGCGGCGCGGCACCACGCTCATCTGCCGCGCCAATGCGGAGGCGATGAACGAAACGCTGGGTTTCCTGCTGAAAGAATGTTGCGCGGACGAGGTTGACAAATCTCCGGGACATCGGCATATTTCGATCTAGTTAGAAATATAGAAATAAGGACCGGCCGGATGACCGCCCTCGCCGCTGCGCTGCAACGCCTCGAATGGCCGAAAATCGGCCGCGTCTGGCTGGCCGTGCTCGCCATTCTGGCTGCGGTCGCCCTTGCCGACCCGGCGCAGTTCCGCCCCTCCGTCTCCTTCACGCTCAGCGCGCTCCTGCACACCCTGCCCTTCATCGCCTTTGCGGTGCTGGCGGTCGCGGTGCTGAAGGCGACGGGGGCCGATGCGCTGGTGGCGCGGGCCTTCGTCGGGCGGGAGAGCCGGATGATCGTGCTGGCGGCGCTGGTCGGGGGCCTCGCGCCCTTTTGCTCCTGCGAGGTGATCCCCTTCATCGCCGCGCTGCTGGCGCTCGGCACGCCGGTCTCGGCGGTGATGGCGTTCTGGCTGTCCTCGCCGCTGATCGACCCGGCCGCCCTCCTCATCACCGCCGGCGCGCTCGGCTGGCCCTTCGCCATCGGCAAGACGGCCGCCGCCGTCGGCGTCGGCCTGATGGGCGGCTTCGCCATGCAGGCGGCGGTGCGCGCCGGCTTCTTCGCCGATCCGGTGAAGCCGCGCGAGGCCGGCGGCTGCTGCGGCGCGCCGAGCGCCTTCGGCGGCACGCCCGAATGGCGCTTCTGGGGCCATGCGGACCGCCGGCGGGTCTTCGCCGGCGAGGCGAAGGAAAACGCCCTCTTCCTGCTCAAATGGCTGACGCTCGCCTACCTGCTGGAGAGCCTGATGCTGGCATGGCTGCCGGCCGAGGCGATCGCCGGCGCGGTCGGCGGCGAGGGCCTGCTGCCGATCGTCACCGCCGCGCTGGTGGGCGCGCCCGCCTATCTCAACGGCTATGCGGCCCCGGCGCTCGTTGCCGGGCTGATCGAGCAGGGCATGACCAACGGCGCCGGCATGGCCTTCATGGTGGCGGGCGCGGTGAGCTGCATCCCGGCCATGACGGCCGTCTATGCGGTGGTGCGGCGTCCTGTCTTCGCGGCCTATGTCGGACTCGGATTTGCCGGCGCGGTCCTCTCCGGTATCGTCTTCGGAGTGCTGTTCCCGACACTCTGAGGAGAACCCGGTGCCCCGCATACCGGTCGAAACCGCCGAATCCCTGATCGGCGAAGCCTTCGCTGCGGCGGGCTGTTCCGACGCCGAGGGCGCGCGCATCGCCGCCTCTCTGGTGTAAATCTCAAATGAGATTTTTCACGTTAGGGCACTATCTGACGAAAGGTCGCATTCCTCCCATGAGGGGGGCCTGAATACTGGATATTTCCGGGCATGACAAGAGGCAATGGCAGGAAACCGGATTGACCTACGAGGAAGCCGTAAAGGCGATAATGGCACTGGGGGAAGTGAACAAGGACAATGCGTTGTGCTCAGGGGGGCATGGAGGATAGCTCCATGCATGGATAGTCTCCTGATGCGAAGACAGTCAGGATCATAGCGGTGATGCACCGAATCACCTCTTGAGAGGATGAATACCATAATTGATACAGGAGAAACGCAAGCATGTTGGCCGATGGAAATCGGAATGGTGACGGCTGCGGCGGTTGCGGGAGCGTCGTCATGAGCCGGCCGCCGGGCGGCGCAGCGCGCGGTGATGGCGCCCGGCGGGAAACGGGCGCGCATCGGCGAGCGCGCAGGCGGTCCGGCATGATGGTCTTCCGCTACATCGCGCACCGGCTCGCCGGCCCGGTGGAGGCGCCGGGGCGGCGGGTCCGTCAACGAACCTTCTGCTCCGGGTGCTGCGGGAGGCGGCGGTCCTGTCGCGGATCGAGCGGCGGCGGATGGCGAACCGGGAGAGCGGGGACGAGACCCGGGGGAGGGCGGCGCATTTGTCGATGCGCCGCTGGCGGCGGCGGGCCTGGAGTGGGGAAGACGCGGCAGCGGACGCTCCATTGCGTTCCATTGCACGCCGGTGGAGAAAGCCGCGCCTGCCGGTCGTCGATGGGCGCCGCGGGCCCGGTTTGCGGGGGCCCGTCGGCGGCTGACTGTGGCATGGATGCAACAGGTCGGTAAAATCGGCGTGGGGGTTGGTCCGGGAGCTTGTGCGGTGTCGTGCGGCCGGGTTAGAGGTTCCGGGCCATCTCAGCGGCGGGTGTATCCGGACTTGACTTCAGCGGCTCGAACACGGTGTAGAATACGCCTCGCGCCTCGCGCCTCGCGCCTCGCGCCTCGCGCCTCGCGCCTCGCGCCTCGCGCCTCGCGCCTCGCGCCTCGCGCCTCGCGCCTCGCGCCTCTTCATGTCTTTCATATGCCGTCTTCTGGCGCCGGTCTGCCGGTTCGCCATCGGGAGAGCGGCTCCCGCCTGATTGTTGTCTTTCCCGCCCGTGCGTCCTCTGCGGAGGAGCGCCGGGCGCGTGCAGATGGACAGGTTGCCGGGCAGCGCGCGGGAGCGCGCCCGCCGCGCTTGCGGCATGACCGCCTTGCGGGCGGCCCGGCTTTCCCCGTCACGCTTTCTGCCGCGGCCTTTCCGGGGCCGCGGCTTCACCTCCCGTCCCCGGTGACCTGCCGCCCCGTCGTGCGCCTTCTCCGGCGTGCGGCGGTCGACGGGCGCTGCGGACGGGCTTTCACCTGAAGGAGACGAGACGATGACGACAAGACATGGCCCGGCATGGCCGGGGGACGGCAGGCTGCATGGCGGATGCCGAGCGCGGGGTTTCACGGGCAAGGTTCTTCTTGCGGCCTCGGGTCTTGCGCTTGCGGCGGGTCCCGCGTCTGCGGCGGACATGCTGAGCGTGGGCGTCGGCGGCTACATGCAGCAGTGGTTCGGGATGGTCGATGTGGACGACGAGGCGGACGCGACGGTCGAGGGCGGCGTTGCCCAGCAGTCGGACAGCGAGATCTTCTTCAAGGGCAAGCTGGAAGCCGACAACGGCATGACCTTCTTGGTGAAGGTGGAGCTCGAGGGCAACAGTTCGGACAAGATGATTGACGAGTCGCAGGTGACGGTTGGCGGCGAGTTCGGTCAGATCACGCTGGGAGCCGAGGACAGCGCGGTGGTTCTCACCCACATGGGCGTGCGGGATGCCGGTTTCGGCATGAACTGCGGCGACATGGGCAGATGGATCAAGGGCATCGACGAGTGCAGCGTGAAGGGCTTGGGGACCGCGGGCCACGGCCTCGGCGACAGGAACCTGGTGAGCTACTTCACGCCGCGGGTGAACGGCGCGCAGATGGGCGTGAGCTACATCCCGAACACGAAGCAGGAAGGCCGTGGCGGCAATGTGATGAACAATGACGACGACGCCTGGTCGGTCGGCGGCAACTACAAGGGCGATTTCGGCAACATGAACCTGGCGTTCTCTGCGGGCCACTACCAGAAGAGCCAGATGGACGCCGACGACATGACCTACACGAATGCCGGCCTGCGGGTGGGCATGGGGGCGTTCAGCTTCGATGTCGCCTACGCCACGGCGGACGACGGCATGAAGGCGGACGGTCCCGAGGATGTCGAGGTCGTGGCCGCCGGGGTGATGTATTCGGAAGGCGCGATGGCGGTGAGCCTGAGCGGCACGATGACCGAGGCCGACGACGGCACGGAGCAGTCGGGCGGCCTGCTTTCGGCGGGCTACACGCTGGCGCCGGGCATTGCCTGGAGAAGCTCGCTGTTCATGGCCGAGAAGGACCGGGCGGACGGCAGCAATGTCGAGGGCGCCGGGTTCGTGACCGGCATCACGCTGAACTTCTGAGCGGCGTTTCGCGCGGCGAAGGAACGGTTCAAACGGTTTGCCCGGTCTGTCCGGGCTTGAGAGAAGGAAGGAGAAGGGTTCGATGAGGACCATGAGACATGTGGCTCTGGCGGCGATGGCCGCTGCGGGCCTGGCGCTCGCGGGCTGCGGAGGCGGTGGCGGGAAGAAGGCGGCCGCGCCGATGGACGGCGACCAGCAGATGGAGATGACGGACGTCCAGAAGGCGCAGGCGGCCTACGACGCCGCCGCGGCAGCCGAGACGGCGGCGATGGATGCCAAGAAGGAAGCGGAAGCTCAGCTGGCCGCGGTCAAGAAGGCGGTCGAGCCGCCCCAATTCGCTCAGCAAATCTACTATACAGGCGGCGACAGCTCGGTGGTCCGGACCAACGCCGCGCTCGTGACGGCCGCGAAGGCGGCGGCCGAGAAGGCGCTGGCGGACGCCAAGGCGGCGCTGACGGCGGCCGAGAAGGCGCAGACGGACCTGAACGCCCTGCCGGCCGGCACGACCGGCCTTGCGGCGCAGAAGAAGGTGGTCACGGGTCAGATCGAAACAGTGAAAGCGGAGATCAAGGCCATCGAGAAGACCCTGACCGGGGCCGGCACGATCGGAGACTATTTCTCGAGGGTCGATACCGAGGCGGAAATCAAGGACCGCGCCGGCGAAACCCTCGCTACCGCTGGCTTCGACAACGCTACATCGTCAAGGCCCGCGAGGCGGCTGCTTGATACCTTGTCGCCTGCGGCCTCAGCTCGCTCCGGCTCGACCCGCACCGGCGGTTACGATGGCAAAAACGGCACGTCTCAGTACAGTCCGAGGCCGACAGGGACCCTCTCCGGGGTCTCCATGCCGCCGAGGAAGGTCATCGCCACCGGGGAGGTCGCCGATCGGAGATCCATGTTCTATCACAAGTATGACGATGGCGAACTCCCGGCCGGCGTCATGACCTGGGAGCAGATTGCCGCCAAGGATGGGATGCTCGTGAAGAAGGCCTTCGGCACCGACAACATGGATGTCGATGTCCTGCCCCTTGCCGGGATGCCCCTGTCCTCACTCACCGACTCGAGCGGAACGGCCCTGACGGCGTATCCCACGCTCACCGGCGGCATGCTCGCCGACCAGTATTACAAGGGGGTCAAGGGGACGCTGTATTGCCAGGGCACATGCTCTGCCGAGGGCGGCAAGCTGACCGGCAACCTGTTCTTCAAGGCGGCCGACGAATTCGACGATGGCTACGCGGGCTCGTATCGCTACTACTGGATAACGCCGAGGAACTCCCACTACACGGAGTACCAAGGCTATGTCCGCTACGGGTACTGGCTGTATGGAACCGGCACAACCACCGGGATTGCGGTCATGGCAAACAGCCCTGCCGTCAGTCGCGGAGATTACGGCAAGAGCACCACTCTCCCGAACACTGCCACCTACAAGGGCGAAGCCTTTGGCCTGTCGGCGCTGAAGCTCTACACCGCTGGCGAGCACACGGGGCAGAAGACCGCACGGTTCACGGCGGATGTGACGCTCAACGCCAAGTTCGGGGCTGATCCCAAAATAGAAGGAAAGATCGACAACTTCATGGGGAATGCCGTCGACGAGAAGTGGAGCGTCAAGCTCGCGCAGACAAAGCATGTCAGCTTCGATGCCGAGGGCTTGGCCACGGGTTCCAGCGGCAGCACCGCCTTCGACAAGCCCGGCAGTTGGCAGGGTACCCCTTTCAGCCCGGACGGCGTGGGGCGCCCGGCCGGTTACCTGGGCACCTTCAACACCCATTTCCCGAACGGGTCGGCTGCCGGCGCCTTCTCGACGAGGATACAGGCGCCGGCAGAGTAGCCCGCTCCCGGAACATCCGGTTCAGGCCCCGGCTGCTTCAGGCGGCCGGGGCCTTCTTTCCTCCGGCGCCCTCCGGGCGGCCGGAGGTTCCCTTTCACGGACAGGGGTTTTCATGCGCATACCCGCTCTCGTCATTGCGGCCGGGCTGTATCTGTTCGCCGCCGCGGCCCACGGCCAGGACGCGACCGGCGAGCGGTTCCGGGCGGGCATGGAGGCGCTTGCCGCCGCGCAGGCCGCCCCGGACCGGGACGCCCGCGACGGGAAGCTCGACGAGGCGATTGCGGCGTTCCGGGCCATCCTGGTGGACCGCCCGGACCTGGTGCGGGTGCGTCTGGAACTCGCGCACGCCTTCTTCCTGAAGGAAGAGGACAGCCTGGCGCGGCGGCATTTCGAACAGGTGCTGGCGGGGACGCCGCCGCCGGCGGTGGCCGCCAACATCCGGCGCTTTCTCGACATCATGCGCGCGCGGCGGCGCTGGGAGGCGCATTTCGGCCTGGCGGTGGCGCCCGACAGCAACCTCAACGCCGCGTCGGGGGAGCGCACGGTCTTCCTCGACACGCCGTTCGGGCGCCTGCCCTTCACCCTCGACGGCGACGTGTCGCGCAAGTCGGGCATCGGCGTCTCGCTGTGGGGCGGCGGCGAATACCAGGTTCCGCTTTCGCCGGCCCTGCGGCTGCGCGCCGGGGCGGACGCCAGCGCGCGGGAATACAAGGGCGGGGCGTTCGACCGCCATTCGCTCTCGGCCCATATCGGCCCGCGCCGGCTGATCGACGGGAGCACGGAGGCGAGCCTGCTGGCGGTGGTGGACCGGCAATGGACCGCCGGGCGGCCCGAGACCGACCGCTTCGGCGTCCGGCTGGAAGGCGCGCACCGCCTGACGCCGCGCCTCGCCCTGTTCGCCCACGCCAGCGCCACCCGGCGCAACTGCCGCGGCTGCAACTGGCTCGACGGCCCGGCGGGCGATGCGATGCTCGGCGCAAGCTGGGCCGCCCTGCCGATCCTGCGCCTCGGCGGCCATGCCGGATACAACTGGACCCGCGCCAATGCCGGACACTGGCGCAACCGCGGACCCCGGGCCGGCCTCGGCGCGACGCTCGCGCTGCCGGCCGGCTTCACCCTCGGCCTGCGCGCCTCCCTGCAGCGCGCCGCATACCAGGGACAGGGCTTCGCCCACAATACCATCGACCGCAGGCCGCGCCGGGACGAGACGCGCAGCCTCTCGCTCTCCGTGCACAACCGCGCCGTCACCGTGCTCGGCTTCAGCCCCCGCCTCTCGCTCATCCGCGAGGAGCGCGATACCAACGCCCAGACCCTCGACTACAAACGAAACCGCGCCGAACTCTCCTTCGTGCGACAGTTCTGACCGGACACGCCGATAGCGGCAGCATCGGGCCGGGTGCGGCGCAGGCAGAAGACCGGCGCCATTCGCTCATGAAGGAGCGGGTCTGCCGCGGCCGCCCCGGTCATGTCTCCAGCACGGCGCTCATGGCCTGCCCGACGCGTTCCGCGGCGGCCTCGATGTCGCGGTCGGCGAGATGGGCGTAGCGCAGCGTCATGCGCACACTGGAATGCCCGAGCAGGCGGGAGACCACCGGGACCGGCACGCCGTTCATCACCGCATGGCTGGCCATGGTATGGCGCAGGTCATGAAGGCGGACATCCCCGATGCCGGCTTCGCGTCTGACGCGGTACCAGAGCGGCAGGTCGGGGCTGCGCGGGCGGGCGGGGTCGCACGGCGAAGGAAACACGAACGGGCTGCCCGTGCGCGGCTGCCGGTCGAGAATGGCCCGGGCCCCGCTGCCGAGCGGGACCGTCCTCGGTCCGGTCTTGGCATCGGTGAGCGCCAGCCCGTCCTCGCGGACTTCGGACCAGCGCAGGCCCGTGATCTCGCTTCTGCGGCAGCCGGTCAGCAGCAGGAGGCGGACGATGTCGGCCTGCTGCCGCGCGCTCTTCCGGGTCTGCGCGTCCAAGGCGGCATGGAGGCGTGCGAGTTCCTCCCGGGACAGGAACCGCGTGAGCGCCGTGCGGCGGTTCGGGGCGATGCGCCCGACGGGATTGACCTCGATGTGGCCGCAGGCGAGGGCGAAGTTGAGTATCTGCCGCAGACGGGCAAGGCAGGGATTGGCGTTGCCCGGCGCGGTGCGGCTGTATCGCTCGAACCAGCGCCGGATGGCGGCCTCGCCGATGCGGTCCAGCGGCTTCGATCCGAATGCCGGCAGGAGCTGGCCCGCAAGCTGATAGCGGGCGGTCCTCTGCGTCGAGGGCTTGTAGCCGTCGAAATGCGCCTCCTTCCATGGACCGGCGACGAAATCCCGGAACAGCGGGACCGGCTGCGCCGGCCGGGCCTCTTTTTCCGGCTCGGGGTTCGCCTTGCGGGCATGGCATTCCCTGCGAACCTCCTCCAGGCTCTTCACGCCGACCGGGCCGAGCGAGACGCGCCTGGTGCGCCCGCCCCTGTCGAGCAGCAGCACCCAGCTGCGCCCGCCGGTGGGCCGCACCCGGACGCCGAGACCGGCGATGCGCGTGTCCCAGACCGTATATTCCCGCTCGCGGGGGCGGAGACGGGCGACGGCGGCGTCGGTGAGTTTCATCCGTTCCCGGCCCGCCATCAGCCTGCCTCCAGCGCCGCGCCGACCGTCTCGGCTGCGTCCTGCACCATGGCGTCGGCGACATGGGTATATTTCAGCGTGGTTTCCGGCCTGCGGTGGCCCAGCAGCCGGCCGATGGCGAGCACCGTCTCGCCCTGCCTGAGGGCAAGGCTCGCATGCGTATGGCGCAGGTCGTGAAGGCGGGCGTCCTCCAGGTCCGCCTCGGCGCGGACCCGGTTCCAGAAGTGGAACAGCCAGCTTCCGCTCCGGGGCCGGTCGCCCCTCGATGCCGGGAATATCCACCGCCCCTTCCGCTCGAGACGATCAAGCACCGCCCGGGCCGGCTCCGACAGCCAGACTGTCCGGGGCCCCGTCTTGGAATCGCGCAGGAACAGGCGGCCTTCGCGGTAATCGGACCATTGCAGGGTGAGGATCTCGCCCTTGCGGCAGCCGGTCAGCAGCAGCAGGCGGATGACGGCGACATGCTGCGGCCAGCGGGCCTCATGCGCCTTGAGCCTCCCGGACAGGCGGCGGATTTCCTCGTCCGGGAGGAACCGCTCGCGGCCCTTGCGGCGGTAGCGCCTGATCCCCCGGCAGGGATTGGAGCCCTCCGGGCGCAGGCCCATGGCTTCCGCCTCCCTCATGATGACGGACAGCACCGGCATCGACCGGTCCGCCGCCGCCGGCACCGCGCGCAGGCGGGCGAACCAGTGCCGCACCTCCTGCCGGTCGATCTCCGCAATCGGCCTTCCGGCGAAATGCGGCAGAAGCCGGTTGCGCAGATAGCTTCGGTTCACGATCATCGTTCCGGGCTTCCAGACGCCCTCGTGACGGCGGAACGCGATCCCGGCGACGGCTTCGAAGAGCGTCTCGTCCGGCGTGAGCGGCGCCTCCCCGCCGCGCCTGATGGTGGCGAGCATCTCCGCAGCCGCGGCCCGCGCTTCGCCGATGCTCATGCTGTCGGCGTCGCCGACAATCTTCCAGATACGCGCGCCGCGATGCTGGCAGTGGATGAAGAACTGCTTGCGGCCCGAGGGCGACACACGGACGCCGAACCCCCTGAGCCTGCCGTCGCGGACCTCGCGGACGGACCTGCGGGGCTTGAGCGCCTTCACGCGCGCCTCGGTGAGGGTAGTCTTCGCCATTGCGTTTCTCCCGGCTCCGGTTGCAGCCGGGGAACGGGCCCTTGCGACCCGCTTCCCCGACCGCTGCATTTCGGGAGAAAAAACAACGCTATGTCAGATAGTTAGCACCCACAGGTGCGCTCGCTGGTGTCGGCCAACCTCGCCGGCCATGACAGCCACGGCATCGTGCGCGTGCCGCGCTATCTGGACATGCTGCGCGACGGGCGGGTCGCGGCGGACCGGGAGGTGGAGACCGTGTCGGACACGGGCGCGATGGCGGTGCTCGACGGATGCCTCGGCTTCGGCCAGACCATCGGCCCGCAGGCCGTGCGCTGCGGCGTCGAGAAGGCGCGCGCCGGCGGCGTCGGCGTGGTGGCGCTGCGCAATACCGGCCACCTCGGCCGCATCGGCGAGTGGGCCGCGACGGCGGCCGAAGAAGGGCTGGTCTCGGTCCATTTCGTCAATGCGCGCGGCAGCGTGCTGGTCGCGCCCTACGGCGCGCGCGAGCGGCGTTTCTCCACCGCGCCCTTCTGCGTGGCCGTGCCGCGCGAGGGCCGCGAGCCGCTGGTGCTCGATTTCGCCACCTCCGTGGTCGCGGAAGGCAAGGTGCTGGTCGCGGCCAAGGGCGGCAAGCCGGTGCCGGACGACGCGCTGATCGACGGCGAGGGACGGCGCACGAACGACCCCGCCGCGCTCTACGGCACCGCCGGGCCGGACGCGCCGCCGCAGTTCCGCGACGGCAGGGGCGCTATCCGCGCGATGGGCGAGCACAAGGGCTCGGGCCTGGCGCTGATGTGCGAGCTGCTGGGCGGCGCGCTCACCGGCAACGGCGTCTGCGGGCCGACGGACAGGCCCTTCGCCAACGGCATGTTCTCGCTTTACGCCCGGCCGGACGCTTTCGGCCCGGGCGAGGCCTTTGCGCGCACGGTCGAGGACTATGTCGAATGGCTCCTCTCCGCCCGGCCCGCCGACCCGGACGCGCCGGTGCTGGTGCCGGGCGACCCGGAGCGCATCACCGCCGCCGAGCGCCGCGCCAACGGCCTGCCCCTTTCCGGCGACGCCTGGGCTGCGATTACCGCCGCCGTCCGCGCGACGGGCCTCGCACCGGAGCGCATCGACGCCCTGCTCGCCAACGGCTAAGTTCGTCCGGCAAGCCAGTAATGCAGAAAAACGGGGGGACCGGCCCGAATGATTCATCTCCATAGCTGGAACACGTCCAACGGGCGCAAGATTTCGATCATGCTGGAGGAGCTGGGGCTGGAATATCAGTGGCACCCGGTCAATATCGGCAAGGACGAGCAGTTCCACCCCGACTTCCTGAAGATCAGCCCCAACAACCGCATCCCGGCGATCATCGATCCCGACGGGCCCGGCGGCGGGCCGGTCTCGCTGTTCGAGAGCGGCGCCATCCTGATCTACCTCGCCGAGAAGACCGGCAGTCCGCTCTGGCCGACGGAGCCGCGCCGGCGCCTCGAGGTGCTGCAATGGCTGATGTGGCAGATGGGCGGCGTCGGGCCGATGCAGGGCCAGGCGCACCATTTCCGCCGCGCCGCCAAGGTCGAGGTGCCCTACGGCATCGAGCGCTACACCCAGGAGACCTACCGGCTCTACGGCGTCATGGACCGGCGGCTGGAGGGCCGCGACTTCCTCTGCGACGACTATTCCATCGCCGACATCGCCGTCTATCCCTGGGCCTGCCGCTACGAGTGGATCGACCTCGACTTCGACCGCTTCCCCAATGTGAAGCGCTGGTTCGACATCGTGACAGCGCGGCCCGCCGTGCAGCGCGGCCTCAAGGCGCAGGAGGTCTGACCGCCCGGGAAGGCGGGGCCGGCTATAGCCCCATCCGGTCCTTGAACTCGTACCAGCCGACCATGAAGGGCAGGAACCAGGGGCGGCCGTAATAGAGCGGGCGGGTGGCGAAGTCGCCGGCGGCGAAGGCCGTCTCCGGCGGGCGGTTGCCGACAATGCTCTGCGCCGCCTTCATGCCGAGCCAGCGCGCCCAGACCACGCCCGAGCCGCAGAAGCCGGCGGCGTAATGCACGCCGTTGCGCACCACCAGCTTCGGCATGAAGTCGAAGGTGAAGCCGGTATAGCCGAACCAGCAGTGGGTCATGCCGATGCCGGCCAGCTCCGGGAAGATCTGCGCGAGCCCGGCGCCCAATCGCTGCGCCTTGCGCGATTCGTCGTCGGTGAGCGCGCCCGCCCTGCCGCCGAAGACGATGCGGCTGTCGTCCGGCGCCGGGCGGAAATAGTGGTACAGGTTGCGCGTCTCGCCCAGCATCCGGCGCTTCGGCATCAGCCGGTCGAGAGTGTCCTTGGGGATCGGGTCGGTGGCGACGATCTGGCTCGGGATCGGCACGATGCGCCGCCTGAGCCAGGGCATCGAACGGCCGGTATAGCCGTTGGTCGCCACGATGACATGCGGGGCGGCGATGCTGCCGCGGCCGGTGCGGACGCGCTTCAGGCTGCTGTCGTCCTCGATCGCTTCGACCGCCGTGCGCGCATGGACGGAGACGCCGGCCTCCAGCGCCCGGTCGAGCATTCCCTGGTGGAACTTGCCCGGATGCAGCCCGCCGATGTCCTCGCGCACCATGCCGCCGTGATAGAGGTCCGAGCCGATTTCCGCACGCTGCTCCGCCTTCGGCACCATCCAGGCGCCGTAGTCGAGGTGCCGGTTCAGCAGCTCGCATTCCGCGGCCAGCGCCTCGTAATGCTTCGGGCGCATCGCGCCGGTGAAGCGCCCGGTCAGCTTCCAGTCGCAGTCGATGTGCTCGTCCGCGATGAAGCGCGCGAGGTCGGCGCGGGCGGCCTGCCCTTCGGCCTCCACGGCCTTCGCGCGCTCCAGCCCCCAGGCGCGGATCATGCCGCCGAAGCTGCGGCGGAGATTGCCGCTGGCGATGCCGCCATTGCGGCTGGAGGCGCCCTCCCCCGGCCTGTCCTTCTCCAGCACCACGACCTTGCGCCCGGCCCGCGCCAGCGTGAGCGCGGCGCTGAGCCCCGTGAAGCCGGCGCCCACGACCACCGCGTCGGCGCGCCCCGGCAGCGCCTCCGGCTCGGGATCGGGGCGCGGCACGGCTTCCCACCAGAAGGGGTCTGTCTTGAGGGCTTTCTCCATCGACGGCCTCCCGTTCGCGGCGGATGGCCCGGAGGCCAGCTTGGCGGACAAACCGCCTATACACTACCATTTCAGCCGAGCCGGTCGGCGGCAGCCGGTCCGAGGCGCCGGAACACCAAGCCACCCGGGAGGCAGACATGGAATTCGGCATTACCTTCAAGGGGTTCGTGCAGCCCGATCGGGCGCGCGCGCTGGTGAAACAGGCCGAGGATGCGGGCTTCGGCTATTGCTGGTTCTACGACAGCCATATCCTCTGGCGCGAGAGCTACCCGGCGATGGCCATGTGCATGGAGCACACCGAGACGCTCCGGTTCGGCCCCTGCGTCACCAACCCCAATACGCGGGACTGGTCCGCGGCGGCCTCGCTCTTCGGCTCGCTGGCGCTCCAGTCGAACAACCGCTTCGACATCGGCGTCGGCAGCGGCGACAGCGCCGTGCGCGTGATGGGCAACAGGCCCTCCTCGCTCGCCCGGATGGAGGAGTTCATCCAGGTCGTGCGCGCGCTCGTGCGCGGCGAGGAAGTCCAGTACGGCAATGTGCCGAACCCGATGCAATTCCCCTGGGCGACGGGCTACGAACTGCCCGTCTGGGTTGCCGCCTACGGCCCCCGGGCGCTGAACTCGGCCGGCCGCGTGGGCGACGGGCTGATCCTCCAGATCGCCGAACCCTCGATCTGCAAGTGGCTGGCCGACCAGGCGATCGCCGCAGGCAGGGAAGCCGGGCGGGACATGTCGAATTACCGCGTCATGTCCGCCGCGCCCGCCTTCTTCGGCGACCGGGAAACATGCCGGGAAGCCACCCGCTGGTTCCCGGCTATGGTCGGCAATCACGTGGCGGACATCGTCGAACGGTACGGTACTGGCCGCGAAGACATTCCGCCCTCGCTGACGGCCTATATCGAGGGCCGCAGGGGTTACGACTATTCCAAGCACGGACAGAGCGACAACGCCTATCTGGACTTCATCACCGACGACGTGATCGACGGGTTCAGCGTGCTCGGCACGCCGGAGGAGCATGTCGCCAAGCTGGAGGAGCTCCGGGCGGCGGGCGTCACCCAGTTCAACATCTATCTCGACAATGGCGACGAGGAGGGAATCATCGCCGAATACGGCCGGTCGATCATTCCCGCATTCCGGTAGCCGAACAGCGGACCCGGCCTTGCCCGGCCCCACTTTCCGCTTGACCGGCCCAAGGAGCTTGATAGCGTCCGGTTCGCCCGGCGATCCAGAGAGTGAGGTGCCCATGCCCGCCCCCGGCGAGAACCTGAAGATCAACGGCGAGCGGCTCTGGGACAGCCTGATGGACATGGCGAAGATCGGCCCCGGCGTGGCCGGCGGCAACAATCGCCAGACGCTGACCGACGAGGACGGCGTGGGCCGCGCGCTGTTCCAGCAATGGTGCGAGGCGGCCGGCTGTGAGATGGGCCTCGACCAGATGGGCAACATGTTCGCGACGCGGGCCGGAACCGACCCCGACGCGCTGCCGGTCTTCGTGGGCAGCCATCTCGATACGCAGCCGACCGGCGGCAAGTATGACGGCGTGCTCGGCGTGCTCGGCGGACTCGAGATCGTGCGGACCCTCAACGAGCTGGGAATCAGGACCAGACGCCCGATCGTGGTCATCAACTGGACCAATGAGGAAGGGACGCGCTACGCGCCGCCCATGCTGGCGTCCGGCGTCTTCGCCGGCGTCCACACCCAGGACTGGGCCTACGGCCTGACGGACGCGGAAGGCAAGCGCTTCGGGGACGAGCTCGAGCGCATCGGCTGGCGCGGCGAGGAAGAGACCGGCGCGCGCAGGATGCACGCCTATTTCGAACTGCATATCGAGCAGGGGCCGATCCTGGAGGCCGAGGAGTGCGATATCGGCGTCGTCACCCACGGCCAGGGGCTCCGCTGGATCGAATGCCGGATAACCGGCAAGGAAAGCCATACCGGCTCCACGCCCATGCGGATGCGCCGGAATGCCGGGCGCGGGCTCGCGCAGATAACCGAGCTGGTCCACGAAGTCGCGATGAAGCACCAGCCCAACGCGGTCGGCGCCATCGGGCATGTCGATGTCTATCCGAACTCGCGCAACATCATCCCGGGCCGGGTCGTGTGCACCATCGACTTCCGCAGCCATGTGCTGGAAACGCTTGAGGGCATGGTGGCCGAGGTCATGGAGAAGGCGCCCGCGATCTGCGAGGCGCTGGGCTGCGAGATCGAGATGGAGATCGTCGGCAGCTTCGACCCGCCCGAGTTCCACCAGGGCTGCGTTACGGCCGTGCGCGATGCGGCTGAGCGGCTCGGCTATTCCCACATGGACATCGTCTCGGGCGCCGGCCACGACGCCTGCTGGATCAACAAGATCGCGCCGGCGGCGATGGTGATGTGCCCCTGCGTGGACGGGCTGAGCCACAATGAAGCCGAGGAGATTTCGCCGGAATGGGCCGCCAGGGGCTGCGACGTGCTCTTCCATGCGGTGGTGGAGACCGCGGAACTTCTGGAGTAAGGCCGGACCGGTCCGTGCAGGGAAAGAGATGTAGCGGAGGCCTCGAATGAGCAAAGTCATCAAGGGCGGCACCGTCCTCACTGCGGACCGGACCTGGAAGGCCGATGTCCTGATCGAAGGCGAGAAGATCGCCGCCATCGGCGAGAACCTGAGCGGCGACGAGGTCGTCGACGCCTCGGAGGCCTATGTCATCCCCGGCGGGATCGACCCGCACACGCATCTGGAAATGCCCTTCATGGGCACGACCGCCGCCGAGACCTTTGAGTCCGGTACCTGGGCGGCGGCGACCGGCGGGACCACCATGCTGGTCGATTTCGTGCTGCCCGGCGAGGACGGCTCGCTGTTGAGCGCCGTCGATTCCTGGGACGCCAAGTCGAAGGACCAGATCTGCGTCGACATCGGCTATCACTGCGCCATCGTCGACTGGAACGAGCAGATCCACAACGAGATGGCCGAGGTCGTCAGGCGCGGCATCAACACTTTCAAGCACTTCATGGCCTACAAGGGCGCGCTGATGATCGACGACGACGAGATGTTCGCGTCGTTCCGCCGCTGCGCCGCGCTCGGCGCCATGCCGCTCGTCCATGCCGAGAACGGCGACGTGGTGGCGGCGCTCCAGGAGAAATACATGGAGGAGGGCCTCACCGGGCCCGAGGGGCACGCCTATTCGCGCCCGCCCGAGGTCGAGGGCGAGGCTGCGAACCGCGCCATCATGATCGCCGATGCGGCGGGCGTGCCGCTCTACATCGTGCATGTGTCCTGCGAGCAGGCGCACGAGGCGATCCGGCGCGCGCGCCAGAAGGGCATGCGGGTCTATGGCGAGCCGCTGATCCAGCATCTCACGCTCGATGAGTCGGAATATTTCGATCAGGACTGGGACTATGCCGCGCAGCGGGTCATGTCGCCGCCCTTCCGCGGCAAGGTGCATCAGGACGGGCTCTGGAACGGGCTCGCGGCCGGGTCCCTGCAGGTGGTGGCGACCGACCACGCCGCCTTCACCACGGGCCAGAAGCGCATGGGGTTGGCCGGCTTCCCGATGATTCCCAACGGCACCGGGGGGCTCGAGGACCGGATGCCGGTGCTCTGGACCAAGGGCGTCGATACCGGGCGGCTGACGCCCAACGAGTTCGTGGCGGTCACCTCCACCAACATCGCCAAGATTCTCAATGTCTATCCGAAGAAGGGCGCGCTGGTGGAAGGGGCGGACGCCGATGTCGTGGTCTGGGACCCGAAGATCAAGAAGACGATCTCCGCGACCACCCAGAAATCGATCATCGACTACAACGTCTTCGAGGGCATCGAGGTCTCGGCCCAGGCGCGCTACACGCTGAGCCGCGGCGAGGTGATCTGGGAGTACGGCAAGAACTCGCAGCCCCGGCCCGGCCGTGGGCGTTTCGTGCGGCGCCGGGCGTTCCCCGCCGTGCATGAGGCGCTCGCCCGCTGGAAGGAGTTGACCGCACCGCGCAAGGTGCAGCGCGACCCGCTGAACATCCCGAGCGGGGTTTGAGTCCGCCGGGCGCGAGACCGCCCGGACAGGCGCTTCGCCGGCGCCGGGGCGGCGGTCTTCGATGACTCGCGCAGGAGCGATCGTCGCGTCCTCGCTCGACCTGGTCTTCCAGACCAATGACGGGCCGGTGCATGCGCTGGCGAACGTCGATCTGGAGGTGGCGCCGGGCGAGTTCGTCAGCTTCATCGGGCCCTCGGGCTGCGGGAAGACGACATTGCTGCGCGTGATCGCGGATCTGGAGCAACCGACCGGCGGCACGATCGCCGTCAACGGGATGACGCCGAGGGAGGCGCGGCTCAACCGCGCCTATGGCTACGTGTTCCAGGCGGCGGGGCTCTATCCCTGGCGCACCATCGAGAAGAATGTGCGCCTGCCGCTGGAGGTCATGGGCTACTCCGCGAAGGAACGGGCGGAGCGGGTGAGCCGCGTTCTCGACCTTGTCGGCCTCGGCGACTTCGGCCGCATGTTCCCCTGGCAGCTTTCGGGCGGTATGCAGCAAAGGGCGTCGATTGCGCGCGCGCTCTCATTCGACGCGGACCTGCTGCTGATGGACGAGCCTTTCGGCGCGCTCGACGAGATCGTGCGCGACCACCTGAACGAGCAGTTGCTGGCGCTGCATGCGCGGACGGGCAAGACCGTCTGCTTCGTCACCCACTCGATCCCGGAAGCGGTTTACCTCTCGACCAAGATCGTGGTGATGAGCCCGAGGCCCGGACGGATCATCGACGTGATCGAGAGCCCGTTGCCGGCCGAGCGTCCGCTCGACATCCGCGAGAGCGCGGCCTTCCTGGAACTGGCCGGGCGGGTGCGCGAAGGCCTGCGCGCAGGACACAGCTATGACGAGTGAGGCTGCTGCCGGCGCGGCACTCCGGCCGGCGGCGCGGCGGGACTGATGCGGAGCATCCTTCCGATTGCGGCAATCTGCCTTGCCGTCGTGGCGGTCTGGTATGCCGGCGCCGTTTTCCTGAACGCAAAATGGGAGCGCGACCAGGCTACCCGCGCGGGTGTCGAGATCGGCTGGGCGGAAATCGTTCCCGCCACCATGTCCCAGGACCGCCCGGTGCTGCCTGCCCCTCACCAGGTCGCCGTCGAGATCTGGGAGACCACGGTCGAGAAACGCATCACGTCAAAGCGCAGCCTCGTCTATCACGGCTGGATCACGCTGTCGGCGACGCTGCTGGGCTTTGTCATGGGCGTGGGCCTCGGGATCCTGCTGGCGGTCGGGATCGTTCACAACCGGGCGATGGACCTCTCAGTCATGCCCTGGGTCATCTCAAGCCAGACGGTGCCCATCCTGGCGGTCGCGCCGATGATCATCGTGGTGCTCTACAATGTCGGAATCTCGGGGATCGTTGCGAAGGCCGCGATCTCGGCCTATCTGAGTTTCTTCCCGGTGGCGGTCGGCATGGTGAAGGGGCTGCGCGCGCCCGACGACATGCAGCTCGACCTGATGCGCACCTACAATGCGTCCGCCTGGCAGGTCTTCTGGAAGCTGCGCTGGCCCTCCTCGCTGCCCTATCTCTTCGCGTCGCTGAAGGTCGCCATCGCCATTGCGCTCGTGGGCGCGATTATCGGCGAGCTGCCCACCGGCAGCCAGGGCGGCTTCGGGGCGCGGATGCTGAACGGCAGCTATTACGGCCAGGTGCTGATCATCTGGTCCGCGCTCTTCGGCGCCGCAATCTGCGCGGCACTGATGGTGGGCGCCATCGGGGTGGCGCAGCGCGCGGTGCTCGGCCGGACGGGGCAGCCGCGATGAGTTGGGTCGGGGTCGCCATCGCCGCATGGCTTGGCGGATGGGCCGCCAACATACTGCTGGTGCGGCAGACAGGCCGGGTGACGCGCCTGCTGGTGCCGGCGATCTTCGGCGTTTCGCTGCTGGCGATCTGGGAGGGGCTGGTCCGCGGGCTGGGTGTGCCCGCAGTCATCCTGCCAGCGCCCTCCGCGATCTCCGGGGCTTTCGCCGGCAACCTGCCGGTCCTCTGGGCCGATTTCGTGCAGACGGTGATCCGCTCCGTGCTGCCCGGCTATGTCATGGGGTGCGGAGCGGCGTTCCTGATGGCGGTTGCCGTTGACCGCTCGCCGTTCCTGCAAAGGGGCCTCCTGCCCATGGGCAACCTCGCCGCGGCCCTGCCCATCGTCGGCATCGCCCCGATCATGGTGATGTGGTTCGGCTTCGACTGGCAGTCCAAGGCCGCCGTGGTCGTGGTGATGTGCTTCTTCCCGATGCTGGTGAACACCATAGAGGGGCTGCGCATGGCCGAGCCCATGCAGCGGGACCTGATGCGCACCTATGCGGCGGGCTACTGGCAGACGCTCTGGAAACTGCGCCTGCCCGCGGCCGGCCCCTTCATTTTCAACGGGCTGAAGATCTGCACCACCCTTGCGCTCATCGGCGCCATCGTTGCAGAGTTTTTCGGGACGCCGATCGTGGGGATGGGCTTCCGCATCTCGACCGAGATCGGCCGCATGGCGCTCGACATGGTCTGGGCCGAGATTGCGGTTGCAGCCTTCGCGGGATCGGCTTTCTATGGTTGCGTAACGCTGGTCGAGCGGACAGTCACCCATTGGCATCCGTCGATCCGGGGATAGCGGCAACCGCAACGCTTCATTGCCAGGGAGAATGACATGAGAAGGACAGCAATCTTTGCAGCGGCGGCGATGCTCGCCCTGTCGGCCGGCCTTGCCCAGGCCGCCGACAAGGTCACGCTTCAGCTCAAATGGGTCACGCAGGCCCAGTTCGCCGGCTATTACGTGGCCGCGGACAAGGGCTTCTACGCCGACGAAGGGCTGGAGGTCGAAATCAAGGCGGGCGGTCCCGACATCGCGCCTCCCCAGGTGCTGGCCGGCGGCGGCGCGGACGTGATCCTCGACTGGATGCCCTCGGCGCTCGCCACCCGCGAGAAGGGTCTGCCGCTCGTCAACATCGCCCAGCCCTTCAAGCGGTCCGGCATGATGCTCACCTGCCGCAAGGACACCGGCATCAAGACGCCGGAGGACTTCCGGGGCAAGACCATCGGCGTGTGGTTCTTCGGCAACGAGTATCCCTTCCTGTCCTGGATGAGCCAGCTCGGCATCCCGACCGACGGCAGCGCCGAAGGCGTGACCGTCCTGAAGCAGGGCTTCAATGTCGATCCGATCCTGCAGGGCCAGGCCGCCTGCATCTCGACCATGACCTACAACGAATACTGGCAGGTCATCGATGCCGGTCTCTCGGCCGACGACCTTGTGGTGTTCAAATATGAGGACCAGGGCGTCGCCACGCTGGAAGACGGCATCTACGTGCTCGAGTCCGCACTGGAAGACGCGGCGTTCCAGGGCAAGATGGTCCGCTTCGTGCGCGCCTCGATGAAGGGCTGGAAATGGGCCGAGGCGAACCCGGATGCTGCCGCCGAGATCGTGTTGGAGAACGACGCGACCGGCGCCCAGACCGAGAAGCACCAGAAGCGCATGATGGGCGAGATCGCGAAGCTGACCGCCGGCAGCAGCGGCGCGCTGAACCCCGCCGACTATGAGCGCACCGTCCAGACGCTGCTGAAAGGCGGCTCGGACCCGGTGATCACCAAGGCTCCGGAAGGCGCCTGGACCCACGCAATCACCGACGAAGCCCTGAAATAGGGTCGCTTTCGGGAGCGGGCTTCGGCCCGCTCCTGCATTTCGTGCCGTCGCCAATCGGTCCGGACCGGCTCCCGGCGGACCGGCCCCGAGGGGCTATGCCGATGGTCGCTGCAGGCCGTAATGGTCGCGGAGCGTTGCGCCGGCATACTCCGTACGGAAGCGCCCGCGGCGCTTGAGGATCGGCACGACCTCGTCGGCGAACACGTCCAGCATGTGCGGGAGAAGCAGCGGCATGACGTTGAAACCGTCGGCCGCACCGTCATCGACCCACTCTTCGATAGTGTCGGCGACCTGCTCGGGCGTTCCCGCCATGACGAAGTGCCCGCGCGCGCCGGCCAGCTTCCCCAGCAGCTGGCGCATCGTCAGCGTCTCCTGGGTGACGGCGCCAACGATCAGCTCGGTGCGGCCGCGCGAACTCTGGTTCTCCGCCGGGTCGGGGAAGTCGCGGGCCGTGAGCACGCGGTCGAGGGGGATGTGCGAGAAGTCGTGTCCGTCGAAGCGCTGGGAGAGGCGGGAAAGGCTCGACCCGACGTCGGCCATCTCGTTGAGTTCCCGTTCCATTCGCTTCGCCTCGGCTTCGGTGCCGGCAATGACCATGCTGATGCCGGGCAGGATCAGGCACTGGTCCGCGGGTCGTCCGCTGGCCACCGTTCGCGCCTTCAGGTCCTTGTAGAACTCCTGGGCGGTCGCCTTGGTCATGTGGGCGGTGAAGACAGCCTCGGCGTGCCTTGCCGCGAAAGTCTTGCCGGTGTCCGAGGACCCGGCTTGGACGAGCACCGGCCACCCCTGGGGGCTGCGCGGGATATTCAGGGGCCCCGCCACGTCGTAGTGGGGACCGTGGTGGTCGATGGGCCTTACCCGTTCGCGGCGGTAGTAATAGCCGGCATTGCGGTCGTCCAGGATGGCGTCGTCCGCCCAGCTGTCCCACAGCTTCTTGGCGACCTCCATGAACTCGTCCGCCCGCTCGTACCGATCGGCATGGGGGCGCCGGCCCCTGCTGTCGAAATTGTTGGCCCCGGCGATGCTGAAGGACGTCACGATGTTCCAGCCCGCCCGGCCCCGGCTGATGTGGTCCAGCGAGGCGAACATGCGCGCGATATTGAAGGGCTCGGAGTGTGTCGTCGAAGCCGTGCCGATGAGCCCGATACGGCTTGTCGCCATGGCGGTCGCCGCCAGGGTGGTGAGCGGGTCCAGATACATGCGGGCCGTGCGGTCCGCGTCGGGCGCCAGCCCCAGCGTGTCGGCGAGGAAGACTGAGTCCATGTGCGCCGCTTCCGCCTTGCGCGCACACTCGACGATATGGTCGATGTCCAGCAGCTCGCGTCGGGGCGCCCTGGGGTGCCGCCAGGCCGCCTCGTGGTGGCCGCGGGCGTAGATGAACAGGTTCAGGTGGAGCTGGCGTTTCATCCTCTCCTCCGTCGAGCCGGCTGGGCCGCGTCCAACCGAAGGGTTCGGCTGGACAAAGAAGGAGGGTAACTCCTTGGAACGGTGTCAAAATATCAGCGCAATGGTGACCCCTACGGGACTCGAACCCGTGTTTCCGGCGTGAGAGGCCGGCGTCCTGGACCGCTAGACGAAGGGGCCGCGCGGAAGCGGTGCATAATGGACCAGGGGACGCGGAAATCAAGCGCGTCGAAAGCAGCAGCCGGTTGTGGCAGAGTGCGCGCCGCATCGGGATGCGGAGGGGCATGCGCATGGACGTGACAGGTGTGGCGGCGCTGGTGACCGGCGGAGCGTCGGGTCTCGGGCGCGCAACGGCGGCGGCGCTCGCGGAAGCGGGCGCGCGGGTGGCGCTGCTCGACCGCAATGCGGAGCTGGCCGAGGAGACCGCGCAGGAGGTCGGCGCACTCGCGGTGCCCTGCGACGTGACGAGCGAGGAAGCCGTAGGGGCGGCCATCGCAACCGCCCGCGAGGCGCACGGCATCGCGCGCATCTGCATCAACTGCGCCGGCGTCGGCGGCTCCCAGCGCATCGTGGACCGCAACGGCCGGCGCATCCCCTTCGAGAACTACAAGCGCATCGTCGATATCTGCCTCTTCGGCTCCTTCAACATGCTCTCGCAGGCTGCCGAGGACATGGCGAAGCTGGAGCCGGCGAACGGCGAGGGCCTGCGCGGCGTGGTCGTCAACACGGCCTCGGTCGCGGGCTATGAAGGCCAGATCGGCCAGATCGCCTATGCGTCGGCCAAGGCCGGCATCGTCGGCATGACGCTGCCGGCGGCGCGCGACCTCGCGTCCTGGGGCGTGCGCGTGTGCACCATCGCGCCCGGCATCATGGACACGCCCTTGCTCGCCGGCCTGCCGGACTCGACCCTCGACCTGCTCGGCAAGCAGGTGCCCTTCCCGAAGCGCACCGGGCGCGACCGCGAATTCGCCTCCCTCGTCATGGAGATCGTCCGCAACGACTACATGAACGGCGAAACCATCCGCCTCGACGGCGCGATAAGGCTCGCGCCACGGTAGGGGGCCCGGCGCATCGCGCCAACCCAAGAATCTCAACCGCTTGCGCAACCGGGTGCCCGAAATGCAGAAGGCTGAAACCATGTGCGATGAGGAGAGAATAGAGTCGGCGACCGAAATGGTTGAGAGAGCTGAACGTTCGGTTCAGCAGGCTGGGTTCGACCCCGATGCTGTCGTCACCGAGATCGATGTTGAGAATCTGACGCCCAAGAATCGGTTCCGCTTATTTAATCTGTTCATAAGAAAGCTGGAGTTAGCGGACGCGTTGGTGGCCTGCAAAGAGCCTATCCCTAATCCAGAAAATCCATATAGAGATGATTACTTCAAAACCAATGGTACTGTGATAGTTGTTTATGAAGATGATAATCCCGTTTGGTATATGGAATGGAACGACATCAAATGGGAAACCTATAATTTTAATATCTCCATTCTGGAAATATCAGACTGGGAGAACAACACCCCCAAGCATCGGCTTGAAGTTTTCAGAAAATTCACCCGTAACCTTGACCAAGCCAATAAGGAACTGGCAGGAGAATCTTTTTTTCCTAACCCTTTCAATCCCGATGGCAACTACCAGTACAAAACGAATGGAAGTGTAATGGTTGCATATCGACAAGATAACCCCGTCTGGTATATGAGAAAAAAGAACAAGGAGTGGCAATCATACCAGATGACCATATTCTTGCCCACAATGTATGATTCTATCGACGATCTCGCCGACGAAATCGGAAGCAATCCCGGTGAATTCGAAGATTCTCTTCGTGACCTTCTCGATGAAATTGAAGATGAATTCGATAAAACCTAATCGAGTCCGCAGTATCGAATCCTGGCCGATCTTGACCCCGCAACCAAGATTTGGTGAAGGCAGACTCAAGGCCAGAGGGCGTCGAGCGGGAAGTCTATGTCGTCGAAGGGCGGGAGCGACACTGTGTCAGCGTTGCGGGCTGCACCGAGGGACGCCCAGTCTCCATCGCGTAGTTCGAATGCCTGCAAACTGCGGCCCACGGGTTCGACGAACCAGAGGTGTTTCACGCCTTCCCTGGCGTAAATGTCCCGCTTTCCGCCGAGGTCCAGACTGCGCGTCGATGGCGACAGCACCTCGCAAACCCAGTTCGGCGCAATCGTGAAGTAGGGCGCATCGGGATAGTCCGGCATCGTGGTCCTGCGCCAGCCGGCAAGATCGGGAACGAGAATATCGTCGCCGAGATGGAGTTCGGGCTCGTCGATGATCCACCATCCGCCAGGACCGCCCCGGCCGAAACCGAACGGACCGTCGAGAAGTCCGCCCAGACGCGAACATGCGAGGGCATGGAGGGACGCCGGACGCGGGTGAAGATAAAGCTCGCCGGCAATGACCTCGGCGACCTTGTGCGGCGGCGCATCCAGCACATCGCGGTAAGTCGCCGGGCGACGTCGATGCGAACGGGCGGAAGCGGTTCCGGGCATCTCCGGTTTCTCTCCGGCGGATCGATTGCGAACGCAGTGTAGCCCGGAACGGTCCGGGAAAGAAATGCAACCGACAGCGACCCTACTTCGACAGCGCGTCGGCGACCTCCTTCAGTTGCGTGCGTGCGCGGAGGAGGTAGAAGCCCAGCGCGGTGAGGTGCGAGGGCATGAGCAGGCCGTCCTCGTAGCCGTTGGAAACGATGGGCGGGTAGAGTTCCGCGCCCTGGCGCAGGCTCGCCAGCATCTGCTGCCAGACCTTGCTCGCCTGCTTCTCGGCGATGGCCTTGTCGAAGTCCGTGCCGATGTCGCGCAGCAGCAGGTAGTAGGCGTAGAGCCGGCCCTTGACGTTGAACAGGAGGTCGTCGGCGATGGTGTCGAACCAGCCGGCATTGGTCTCCAATGCTCGCTTGTCGAGGGCGGCGCTGGAGGCGCCCAGGTCCGCGCCCACCCGGTCGAGCAGGGCGATCAGGTTGTCGGCGCGGCGGTCGTAGGTCGCCTCGCCGTTCGCAAGGCGGTCATTGTAACGGGCGAGCGCCTCGGCGGCGTTGCGGTATTGCTGCTGCGCCGGCGCCACCGGCAGCAGGCCGCCCGAGCCCCAGTACCAGATGCGCCCATCGTATTTCAGCAGGCCGGCGGCCCGGTCGAGGTCCTCGTCGATGGCGCTCGACCCGCGCGTCCGGCCCAGCTGGTCGCCCATCTCGATGGCGAAGCGCGAGACGGCATACATCAGGCCCAGCTGGTAGTTCGGCATGTTGTCGAGCGCCGCCGCCGGGTGCCAGAAGGGCTTGTTGGGCGCCCAGCGCTCGATCTCGCGCTCGACCAGGGCCGCCGCCGTTGCCACCGCCTTGGAGCCGCCGGCGTCCCAGGCGGTGGGCCTCGGCTCGAAGCCCGTGTCGTCGTCGATATGCGTATAGACCGCCATGCCGAGCGGATACCAGAGCAGCAGGACCAGCAGGACGCCGATGAGGGTCCAGCGGAGCCAAGGCCGGGGCCCGCGCCAGTCGTGCATTTGCAGCCGGTCGCGCGCCGTCGTCAGCCAGCCCGCACCCCGCTCGATCAACGCGCGCATGAATCCTCCCGCCCGGTCCGCCGCCGTCCCCTAACAGATTGGGATGCGGCGGGGCTTTGGCAATGCGTCAGGCGAGACCGCTCCCGATGCGCCCGCCCTTCGAGCGGATATCGTCCAGCATCCGGGCGAGCGAGCCTTCCATGTCAAGGCCCCGGCAGAGGTCTTCCAGCACGACCGTCTCGAAGCCGGACGCGAGCGCGTCGAGCGCCGAGAAGCCGACGCAGAAATCCGTCGCCAGCCCCGTCAGCAGGACCCGCTCCACCCCGCGCTCGCGCAGATAGCCGGCGAGGCCCGTCGGGGTCGTGCGGTCGTTCTCGAAGAAGGCCGAATAGCTGTCGATGCCGGGGCGGAAGCCCTTGCGCAGCACGAGGTCGGCGCCGTCGGTGCGCAGCTCCGGGTGGAACGCCGCGCCGGGCGTGCCCTGCACGCAATGGTCCGGCCAGAGCACCTGCTCGCCATAGTCCAGCATGCCTGTGTCGAAAGGCTGCTTGCCCTCATGGCTGCTGGCGAAGGAGGCATGGCCCGGCGGGTGCCAGTCCTGGGTCAGCACCTTGCAGGCATAGCCCTCCCAGAGCCGGTTGATGCCGGGCACCACCGCCTCGCCGCCCGGCACGGCCAAGGCTCCGCCCGTGCAGAAATCGTTCTGCACATCCACCACCAGCAGCGCCTCCATGGGTCCGTCCTCCTTGTGCGGCGCCGCCCTCCCGCCTTCCGGGGTCAGAGGTCCGGATGGCGGTCCGTCCAGCCGGTCGCGCGCTCATAGGCGCGGGCGGCGCGGTAGATCGTGGCCTCGTCGAAGTTCCGGCCCGCGACCTGGAACGAGAGCGGCAGGCCGGCGGACGAGAATCCGGCCGGCACGGCGAGCGCCGGATGGCCGGTGACGTTGAAGGGCTGGCGGGCCTGGCGAGAGTAGGTGCGCAGCACTTCCGGCTCGTCCTCGATGGCGCAGGCGGGCTCCATGCTCGACGCGCAGATGAGCGCGTCCACGCCGGCCAGCGCCTCCGACATGCGCCGGGTGCAGCGGCCCCGCTCCCGGAGCGCGCGGAGATAGTCCCCCGCCGAGAGATAGGCGCCCGCGATCAGCCGTTCGCGGCCGAGCCGTCCGTAGGCTTCGGGCTTCTCCTTCAGCCATTGCTCGTGGATCGACCAGGCCTCCGCCCAGAGGATGATGCGGTTGACGCGCGAATAGTCCTGGAGCGGACCCGGATCGACCTCGACGATCTCCGCGCCCTCGCCTTCCAGCACGCGGGCGGCCTCGTCGATGGCCGCGCGCATCTCCGGCGCGGCGGGCATGTCCTCCTCGTGCCAGCGGCGCACGATGCCGATCTTCATGCCCCTGACGCCGCCCTCCAGCCCGGCGGTGTAGGAGGGCACCGGCTCATCCGCGCTCGCCGGGTCCTCGGGGTCGTGGCCGGCCAGCACTTCCAGCGCCAGCGCATTGTCCCCGACCGTGCGCGTCATCGGGCCGATATGGTCCATCGACCAGGAGAGCGGCACCACGCCCGCCCGGCTCACCCGCCCGTAGGTGGCCTTCATGCCGACAATGCCGCAGCAGGACGCCGGGTTGCGCACCGAGCCGCCCGTGTCCGTGCCGAGCGCCAGCGGGAACAGCCCCGCCGCCACGCCGGCCCCGGAGCCCGAGGACGAGCCGCCCGGATGGCAGTCCGTGTTCCAGGGATTGCGCGCCGGCGGCCAGGGCAGGTCGAAGCTCGGACCGCCGATGGCGAACTCATGCGTCGAGAGCTTGCCGAGCAGCACGCCGGCCGCGGCTTCGAGGCGCCGCGTCACGCCGGCGTCCTTCGCCGCGACATTGTCCTTCAGCACCGCCGAATGCGCCGTGGTCGGAACGCCCGCCACGTCGATGATGTCCTTGAGGCCGAAGGGCACGCCGTGCAGCGCGCCGCGCACCGGGCCGTTGTCCAGCGCGGCGGCGCGCTCGCGGGCGCGGTCGGCCAGCAGGGCGACGAAGGCGTCGAGCTTCGGATTGACCGCCTCGATGCGCGCCAGCAGCGCCTCGGTATATTCGAGCGCCGAAAGCTCCCGCCGGCGGAGCGCCCGCGCCGCCTCGGCGAGCGTCAGCCAGTGGAGCGCCGTCACCGGCCGGGCTCCGGGCGCCAGGTGAGCGCCGGCTCCTCATACATGTGGTGGTCGCGCGGCAGCGCGGCGGCCAGCTCGTCGGCCAGCTTCGTGCCGGCGTCGAGGGCGGCCTTGTCCTCGACGGCGAGATGGTCGAGGCCGGCGGCCTTCGCGCGCGCATCGTCGGTCAATATGCGAACTCCTCGAACACGGGATCGACCCTGCCGCCCCAGCGGCCCTCGAACAGCGCGCGCTTGCGTTCGGCGGCGGTAACGCCGCTTTCCGCGATCTCCTCGAGGTCGGAGAGGAAGCCGGTCTCGTCATTGCCGCCGCCGTCGAGCCGCGCGCGCGCCTTCAGCCCCTGCCGGGCGATGGCGACCATGTCCTTCGCGATGTCGCGGAGCGGCCGGCCCCCCGCCTCTGCCGCAAAGCCGAGGCGCGGCGCGTCTGCGCGCAGGCGTTCCCGTTCCTCGTCGGTCCAGTGCTTGCAGAGGTCCCAGCCCGCGGCCCGCGCCGCGCCGTCGTAAAGCAGCCCGATCCAGAGCGCCGGCAGGCCGCAAAGGCGTCCCCACGGCCCGCCGTCCGCGCCGCGCAGCTCCAGGTAGCGCTTCATCCGCACTTCCGGGAAGGCGGTTGTCACATGGTCCTCCCAGTCGCCGATATGCGGGCGCTCGCCGGGCAGTTCCGGCAGCCGCCCTTCGAGGAAATCGCGGAATGACCGGCCCGCCACGTCGATATAGCGCCCGTCCCGATAGACGAAATACATCGGCACATCGAGGCAATATTCCGCGTAGCGCTCGAACCCGAAACCGTCCTCGAAGACGAATCCCAGCATGCCGCAGCGGTCCGGGTCGGTATCGGTCCACACATGCGAGCGCAGGCTCAGCCAGTCCGTCAGCGCGCCCTCCCTGAAGGGCGAATCGGCAAACAGCACCGTCGTCAGCGGCTGCAGGGCCAGCGACAGGCGGAACTTGTCCACCATGTCGGCCTCGTCGGCATAGTCGAGGTTCACCTGCACGGTGCAGGTGCGGAGCATCATGTCGAGGCCGAGCGAGCCGACCGTGGGCATGTAGCGGCGCATCACCGCGTAGCGGCCCTTCGGCATCCAGGGAATGTCCTCCCGGCGCCATTTCGGGTCGAAGCCGAGGCCGACGAAGCCGAGCCCCATCGCGTCGCCGACCTGCCGGCACTGGTCGAGATGGTCATGCACCTCGTCGCAGGTCTGGTGGACGGTTTCCAGCGGCGCCCCGGAAAGCTCGAACTGGCCCCCCGGCTCCAGCGTGATGCTCGCCCTGTCCATGGCGAGCGCGATGGTGTTGCCGGCCTCCCGTTTGGGCTGCCAGCCGAAGGCTTCCAGCCTGCGCAGCAGCTCGCCGATGCCGTCGGGACCGTCATAGCCGGGGCGCGAGAGGTCGGACCGCCTGAAGACGAATTTCTCGTGCTCGGTCCCGCAGCGCCAGTCCTCCGGCGGCTTGCAGCCCTGCTCGAACCATTCCACGAGCTCGCGGCGGTCTTCTATCGCGTCTTGCGCCTCTACCGCCGCCGCCATCGGCCGCTCCCTCGCTTCAAGCCCCGTCTCCCCAGATCGCGTGGCGCATGGAGAGCGCGGCCACGACCGCCGTCTCCGCCCGCAGGATACGCGGGCCGAGATCGACGAGGCGAACGAAACCGGTTTCGGCGAAAGCGTCAAGTTCCGCCGCTGCAAAGCCGCCTTCCGGCCCGAGCAAAAGACCGCCCGGCGCCGGACCCGCCTGCATCGGCCCGCCGCCCGGATGGCAGGCCGCGAGCGGCCGTTCCGCCGGCCAGGCCGCGAGCAGGTCGCGCAGGGGCGCAAGCGGCGCGATTTCCGGCACGTCGAGCCGGCCGCACTGCTCCGCCGCCTCGACGGCGATGCGGCGCAGGCGCGTCACATTGAGCCGGTCCACCACGCCGCGCTCACAGACGACGGGCAGAATGCGCGCGGCGCCGAGTTCTGTCGCCTGGCGCACGGCAAGGTCCGCATTGCCGCGCTTGGCCGGCGCGAAGGCGAGCCGGATATCGGGAGACGGCGCCTGCGGGCGCAGCCGCCGCAGCACCGCCGCCCGCCCCGAGCCGCGTTCCAGCGCCGCGATCTCCGCCTCCCATTCCCCGTCCCGGCCGTTGAAGACCGCGAACCGCCCGCCCGCGCGCCGGCGCATCACCCGGCCGAGCCACGCCGCCTGCCCGCCGTCCAGCGAAACGGACGCTCCCTCGCGGAGCCCGGCATCGACGAACAGGCGAAGCATCCTCGCTGCCTCTTCCTTACAAGCGCCGGGTGCGCAGCCGCTCACGACTCCGGGTCGCAAGTTCACGCTTGGTTTCGTTCGGACCCGGAAGCAACATCATGCTCCTCACGCCTCACCGCCTCGAATGCTTCGGCGCCGTCGACAACCTCGCCGGCCTCCAGATCCTCAAGCCCGGCCCTGACCTCGCGACGGAGTTGTTCGAGCGTGAACCTCCGGCGATCCTCGAATTCGTCCGCCGGCATCGACACGGCCACCGGACGGCCTTTCTTCGAGATCGCGACCGGCCCGCGCTGCGCTTTCTCCGGAAGCGCGCCGAAGTTCGTCCTGGCCTCCGCGACGGGAACGCACTTCTTCATTATCTGGATGCTCCCCTACCGTCCTGAGGTCGAACATTTTAATCAAAATGGTCGAAGCGGTCATAAGAGACGAATTGGCCTCGTGTGCTGCTGTCACGCGCCCTCGCGAATGACGGTCCTGTAGATGTCGAGAGCCCGCTCGCGCGCCGGTCTGTGGTCCACGATGGGACGGGGCCAGGTCTCGCCGGGCCTTACCCCGGCTTCCGCCAGGACGGTCTCCGGAGCCTCCCAGGGCGCATGGATCCATTTGTCCGGCAATTGCCGTAACTCCGGGAGCCATTTGCGGAGATAGCCGCCTCCGGCGTCGAAGCGCCGCGACTGCGCGACCGGGTTGAAGATGCGGAAATACGGTGCGGCATCCGCACCGCTGCCCGCGACCCACTGCCAGCCGGCGCTGTTGTTGGCGAGGTCGGCGTCGACGAGCGTGTCGAGGAACCAGTCGGCGCCGAGCCGCCAGTCAATCAGCAGGTGCTTGGTCAGGAAGGACGCGGCGACCATCCGCACCCGGTTGTGCATCCAGCCGGTTGTCCAGAGCTCCCTCATGCCGGCATCGACGAGCGGATAGCCGGTGCGGCCGCGCTGCCAGGCCCGCAGGCCCTCGGGGTCCTCGCGCCAGGGCATACGGTCGAAGCCGCGCTGGAGATTGACCGAGCCCATGTCGGGATTGTGGTAAAGCAGGTGGTAGCTGAACTCGCGCCAGCCGATCTGGCGCAGGAACGCATAAGCGCCGCTGCCGGGATCGGCCGGGCCGAGCGCCGCAGCCACCTGCCGGGGCCCGATCTCGCCGAAATGCAGGTAGGGCGAGAGCATCCCGGTGCCCTGCCCCGCCGGGAACTCGCGTCCTTCCGCATAGCCGGAGGCGCGCTTCCCCAGGAACCGTTCGAGACGCGAACGGGCGCCCGCCTCGCCCGGCCGCCAGGCCTCCCGCAGGCCGGAGGCCCAGTCCGGCGCGGTCGGGCGGAGCCGCCAATTCGCCAGTTCTTCGCTTGCGGGCCAGTCGGCCGGCGGCGGCAGGCGCCGCACGGCGCCCCGAGCCGGCTCGAAGCCCTGTTTCAGGCACGCGCGCCAGAACGGCGTGAACACCCGGTAATGCCCGCCCGTTTGCGTGCGGACGGTCCAGGGCTCGAACAGCAGCGCCGCGTTGAACGACCGGGATGCCGCGCCCGTTCGCCGGCACTGCGCCTCGATGTCCTCGTCCCGCTTGATGAGGGCCGGTTCGTAAAGCCGGTTCCAGACGATGTCCGCCGCGCCGGTCTCCTCCGCCAGCGCGGTAATCGCCTCGCCGGCGGGACCGCTGCGCAGGACCAGCCGGCTGCCGGCGCGCGCGAGGTCTTCGCCGAGCGCATTCAGGCTTCCATGCAGCCACCATCGCGACGCCCCGCCCCTCCCGCACTCCTCATCGTCGAGCAGGAAAAAGGGTATGACAGGCCTGCCGGTTTCCGCAGCCCAGGCCAGCGCGGGATTATCGTCAAGCCGAAGATCGCGCCGGAACCATATGAGCACCGGAGCGCCCCGGCGTTCATCGCGGTCCGTCAAAGCCGCCGCCTCCTTGCGCCTCTGCCGACAATTGCATGAAACTCCGGTTCCAGGGTCTCGATATTCGGCGCCGCCCGGGATGTCATCCGCGCCGCCGGCATGATATTGCGCCGGACGGCTTCGCAGCCCGCTTCCCTTGACAATTCTACAGGACCGCCGCCCATGCCCCGAACCTGCCGTCCGCTCGCCCTTGTTGCTGCGCTGCTGGTCCTTGCCGCGGCCATCTGGACGCCTGCGGGCGCCGAACCGCTTTCCGTGACGCTCGTGCATGTGAACGACTGGGACCGGATGGAAGGAGTGGACGGCCGGGGCGGCGCGGCGAAGATCGCGGCGGTCGTTTCCGAGGAGCGCGCCCGCGCCGAAAAGGCGGGCGGGCTCGCCATCGTCACCTTCGGCGGCGACATGATCTCGCCCTCCCTGCTCTCCGGGCTGGACAGGGGCGAGCACATTATCGAGCTTGCGAACGCCATCGGGTTCGACATCGCGGTGCCCGGCAACCACGAATTCGACTTCGGCCCGGAAGTCCTCAGGGAGCGGCTCGCACAGTCGGAGACGGCCTGGCTCGCCGGCAATGTCCGCTACCGGGGCGGGCCGGGCTTTCCCGGAGCCGGGACCGTGAAGATCGTCGAGCATGGCGGATACCGGATCGGCTTTCTCGGCCTGGTCACGCCCGAAACCGCGCAGATTTCCTCTCCGGGCAAGGATGTCGCCTTCGCCCCCTTCGTCGAAACGGGCGCCGCCCTTGCCGCCGAACTGAGGGAGGCCGGGGCCGACCTGGTGATCGCGCTGACCCACAACGACCTCGCGCAGGACCTGGAGCTTCTGCGCGCGTCGGCGGGGATCGACGTCGTTCTCGGCGGCCACGACCATCTGGCCCTCGCCTGGTATGACGGGCGGCAAACGGTGCTGAAGGCGGGCTCGCAAGGGTCTTATGTCGGCGTGCTCAGGCTGGCGCTCGACCGCGTGGAAGACCGGCGCGGAAACATGCGGCCGGTCTGGACGCCCGATTACCGACTGCGTTCGACCGAAGGCGTGAAGGACGAGCCCGCGCTCGCCAGGGCCGTCGAGAAGCGCCGGAAGCGGCTCGACAGCAGCCTGGGCATCGCGGTCGGAGTGACGACGACGGAGCTCGACACCCGCCGCGCTTCGGTGCGTTCGGGCGAGAACGCCTTCGGCAATCTGGTGGCGGACGCCATGCGCGCCGCCGTCGGCGCGGACATCGCGCTGACCAATGGCGGCGGCATTCGTGGCGACACCGTCTATCCCGCGGGCTCCGAAATCACCGGCAAGCTGGTGCTGACGGAACTGCCGTTCGGGAACAGGACCGTGAAGCTCGCCCTCACCGGCGCCGAGGTCCGCGCAGCCCTCGAGCACGGCGTCGCGGAGGTCGAAAACGCCGGCGGACGCTTTCCGCATGTGTCGGGACTGGCGTTCTCCTTCGACGCCGGCCGGCCGAAGGGCGGGCGGGTCGTCGAGGTAACCGTCGGCGATGCGCCGCTGGAGGACGACAGGACCTACACGCTCGCGACCAACGACTTCCTCGCAAAGGGCGGAGACCGCTACGCCATGTTCGAGGGGGCCGAGAGGCGCATCGCCGCCAGGGACTCCTCCTTCATGGCCGCGCATGTGATGGAGTTCGTCGAGACCGTCGGCACGGTCTCCCCGGCGATCGAGGGACGGATTACCCGCCTGGACTGAGGGCAGGCTCCCGAACCCGCCGCAACCGGCTGCCGGCTTCACACCCGCATCTGCGTCCGGCGGTTTCGCAACGCACGCGCCCCGCCTGCCCCCGCGCCCCCCAACCGTCACCCCCGCCACACCACCGTCACCCCGGACTTGATCCGGGGGCCATCCCTGACTGTTTGCGCCGCCGCAGCCGGTCGAGGCAGGGCCGGGCCGCCGAGGCCGCCGGGAGAGTCCGGGTCCCGGCTCGGGGGCCGGGATGACGACATGGGCCACGGCTCGGGGGCCGGGGCGACCCCCGCCTTCGCGGGGGCAGGCGGGCGGGGGCCGCGGGGGGAAATGCGGCGCGCGGGCCTTGCCGGGGCGGCGTTGCGAAAGCGTTTGTCCGCGCTTTCATCTGAAATATGGTAATTGTCCATGTTGAGAAAATGGATTTTCCGATGATTTGGCGTCGGGGGAGGGTTCCATGGTTGGAGGCATGCCGGGCATCGGGCCGCGGGGCGGGGCCGTTGCGGGCGCGACCGCGCGCGGCGAACGCGGTATAATTAGCGCCGAGCGCCGAGCCACTTCTCTGTACGGCGTGAACTTCGGAGAAGCCTCCGCCGCCTAGTCGGCGTCTTCCTGCTCGCCCTGTCCACGCTGCTCGCCTTCGCGCCGGCGGCCGAGGCGCAGCGGCCGGCCACGCCCACCGGCCTTGCGGCGTCGGCGTCCACCTCGGACGTTTCCATCACGGTCACCTGGGACGCGGGCACGAGCGCGGTGGCGACCGGCGAGACGATCAACGGCTTCAGGATCGACTGGCGGGAGTCGTCCAAGGCCGGCAACTGGACGGGCGCCAACGAAGCGGACGGCACCAGGACGGTCAATAACGGCGCGGCCACCAGCGTCACCCTCACCCGGGATGACGACGGCCTGACGCAAAATATCGAATACGAATTCCGCATCCGCTCCATGCGCACCGGGACCGGCGACACGAACAGTTGGTTCACGGGCAACGAGCCACCAATGCAGGCGCGGGTGAGGACCGCGGACATTGACCCGGTGGACCCGGGGGTGGCGACCGTGCCCGCCGCGCCGGTGCTGACCGCGACGGCGCACGCGACCGCTGACGAGCTTGCGGTCCTCTCCTGGACCGAGCCGGACGACGGCGGCAGCGCCATCACCGGCTACCGCTGGGAGGGGAGGAATGCCGGCAGTTCAATTTGGTCTAGCATCGGAAATACGGAACCCGGCGTCACCACCGTCTCACCGCAGACATCCGTGACCGCCGCCTCCGAATTCCGCATACGCGCGATGAACGCCGTCGGCAACAGCCCCTGGTCCGACATCCGGACGGTGGCCGCGCCGCCGGGCATCCCGACGGGGCTGGCGGCGTCGGGCGTGCAGGAGACGCAGGTGACGCTTGGATGGACCGCGCCGACGCAGACCGGCGGCAAGGCGGTGAGCTACACCTACCAGTGGGGGCCGGACGACGGCGGCGCGACATGGCCGAACGAAGACACGGCCTCCGCCGCCACCGCCGACGTGACCGGGCTGACGGCGGGCACCGCCTACCAGTTCCGGGTGCGGGCCGTGAACGAGGACCGCATGAGCGGCTGGACCGCCCGGATCACGGAGACGACGACGGCCGCGGCGCAGCAGGCCCCTGCCGTTCCCGCGAACCTCCGCTTCAAGTCCGCCGCCGCGACCGAGATCAAGGTCGACTGGGACATGCCGGCGGGCATCGACAGCAGCGCGGACTTCCCGGACGGGGTCGTCCTGCAACTGGAATACCGGCTGGCGACCGCCACGGCCTGGACGCGCCGGTCCAACCCTCCCGCTTTCGTGGACCTCGCCCGGCGCGCCCCGGGCACCGTATACACCTCGACCTATCCCGGTCTCACGGAGGGCGCCGCCTACGCGATGCGGCTGAGGCTCTGCGAGCGCGGCTCCGACGGCAGCGCGACATCCAATTGCAGCGCCTGGTCGGCAACCCTGGAGGCGACCGCGCAGACGACGACGACGCCCCCGCCGCAGCCGCCGCCCCCGACGCCGACACAGCCGCCGGCGCAGGTGGCGGGCGTGACGGTGACGCCGGGCGTCGGCGCGCTGGCGGTGCGCTGGAACGCGGCGGCGCGGGCGGCCCGCTACCGGGTGCAGTGGAAGTCGGGGTCTGAGACCTTCGCCAACGCGGCGACCGACAACCGGCAGGCAGAGACGACCGGCACCAGCCACACCATCCCCGGCCTGATGGCGGGCACGGACTACACCGTGCGGGTCATCGCCACCAACAGCGCCGGGGACGGGACGGCCTCGGCCGACTCCGCCCCGGCATCGCCGACGGCGGCGCTGCGGCTCGCGACAACGCCGGCGCGGCTGACGGAGGACAATGTTGACGATGCGACCGTGACCCTGCGGCTGGCGGGCGCGACATGGAGCGATCCGGCCCTGGTAACGGTAACCGGCCTGCCGGGCGTGACGGCCCGCGACGCCGCGCGCGTATCCGACAGCGAGGCGCGGATCACCCTCTCCTACACGCCCGAGGGCGCGGACGGGCTGGAGGGCGACGCCGTGCTGACGGTGACGGCCGCGGCCGCCTCGCACAGCGGCCCGGCGGCGCTGACCGGGACCGTGACGGTCCACGCCCGGAGCGCCCCGGCGGCGCTGGCGGCGACGCGCTGGCTCTCCCGCTTCGGGCGGACCGTGGCGGACCATGTGATGGCGGCGGTCGGCGCGCGGCTTTCGGAGCCGGCCGGGCAACGCGACCGGCTCAGGCTGGCGGGGCGCTCCCTCTACTCCCCTGCCGCCTTGCTTAACCCCCCTCCCGCCCGGCGGGAGGGGTCGGGGGAGGGCCTCGCGGCGTGCGCGGCCGCTTGCGGGGCTTCGCCCGCCGCCGCGCTGGACGCGGCGAACGTTGCGAATGGCGGCGTTGGCACCGCCGGCCTGGCGGCCGGCCCCCTCACCCGTCCTCTCCCCGCAAGCGGAGAGAGGGGAATTGCGGTGGCGCAGGCGCTGGTGGCCCGCGACCTGCTTGCGGGGACCTCCTTCCGCGTCTCGGCGGCGGAGGGCGAGGGCATAGCGGACATGGGCTGGACGGCCTGGGGGCGGGTGGACCTGTCGGGCTTCGACGGGGACGAAGGCGGCCTTGCGCTCGACGGCGACACGATGACCGCCACGGTCGGCGCCGACATCCGGCGCGGGCGGCTGCTGGCCGGGGTGGCGGCCGCGCACAGCGCCGGCAACGGCGAGTACCGGACGGCGGACGGCGCGGCGGCGGGCGACCTCGACGCCTCGCTCGCCTCGGTGCATCCCTATGTCCGCATCGAGGCGGCGGGCGGGCTGTCCCTCTGGGGCGTGCTCGGCTGGGGCGAGGGCGACATGACGCTCGACCGCCGCGACGGCGACGGTGAGAAGGCCGACCTCGAAATGACGATGGCGGGCGCGGGCGCGCGGGGTCCGTTGCCGTCGCCCTCGGACGGCATGGCGCTGGCGCTGCGCGCGGAGGCGTTCGGCTCGCGGATCGAGGCCGACGGCGGCGGCGATGCACTGCGGGAGGCGGAGGCCGAGGCGTGGCGGATGCGGCTCGCGCTGGAGGCCTCCTGGGACGAGACGGAGGCGGGGCTGCGCCCGTCTGCGTCGCTCGGCCTGCACCATGACGGCGGCGACGGGGAGACCGGGACCGGGGCGGAACTGGGCGGCGGCGTCGCCTGGGCCGGCCCGGACGGTCTGTCGGCCTCACTCCGGGCGCGCGCGCTGCTGGACGGCGACGGGGTCTCCGAGTGGGGCGGCGGCGCGATGCTGGCCTATGCGCCGGGCGCGGAGGGGCGGGGGCTCAGGCTCTCGCTCGCGCCGTCGGTGGGCGCGCCCGAGGGCGGCGTCGAGCAGCTGTGGCGTGCGGACGCGGCGGCGCTTGCCAGCGAACGGGACGCCCGGCCGCGCCTCGACGCCGAGGCGGGCTACGACATCGCGGTGCTGGGCGGGCGCGGCCTGCTGACCCCCCATGCGGGCCTCGCCCTCGCGGACGCCGGGGAGCGCCGCACCCGCCTGGGCGCGCGCCTCACGCTCGGCCCCGGCGCGGACCTCGCCCTCGCCGCCGAACGCGCCGACCGCCCGGCCGGCCCCGAACACGCGCTCACCCTGAACGCCCGCCTGCGCTGGTAAGCTCCTTCGATACGCGCCGCTACCGCTCCGTCCACCGCTGCTACCCGCGCTCGCGGCGCTGCCGGGCGGGGCGGCGTTCGCGCTCCAGGCCGTGGCGCTTCAGGAAGCGGTGCAGGGTGGACGGGCTGAACGACAGGCCCTCGGCGGCCAGCCGGTCGCGGAGCGCGCGGATGCTGAGCCCCGGCCTCCGTTTCAGCAGGCGGTGGATCCGTTCCCGCTCCGCCTCGATCCGCCACGACCGGAGGTCGCCGCCCTTCGGGTCGGGCCGCAGGTCGCCGCGCTCCCGGTAGCGCTTCACCCAGCGGCCGACGCTGCTCCAGTGGACGTCGAACTGGCGACCCGCCGCCGCCAGACTCATCCCCTCCTCCAGCACCGCCGCGGCCGCCCGGCGGCGCAAATCCTCGCCATAGGCTTTTCCCCGCGACCGCCTTTTCATCGATTCCGTCATCGCCCCTCCCCGGCCAGGCTGCGCACCCCGAATTACGACAGGTCGGTCGGTACCCCCGCGGCCGGCGCACGCACCTACCCTGTCCGGCCCCGAGGCCGGTTTCGCCCTTCGAAATCCCGAGTAGCGCCACAAGGCGGCTCATGCCGCACGCGCTTCGCAGCGTCAGGTCATCTTTCCATTTGTTCCCATTTTATACCCATGGAGAGGGAACATAGGCTATCCAGATATAAAATCAACCCCGCATTTATAAAAAGAGTTCACATGCGGCAGACTGACGAAAAAATACCCGCATCGGGCGCGCCGATGCGATTTTCGCCTTCCGCCGCGCGCTCGAACGGAGGATGATGCGTCCGGCCGGACAAGGACTTGCGGCGGGCGGGCAGGCCCCGGCGCGGGCCCTGCAAGGTTCATTTGCGACGTGCGGCGTCGAGGCGTTGCGCGCAGCTTCACAGAACGGGAGAACGAAACCCATGATGTCACGCTGTCTTCGCCTTCCCCGACCGGGCCGCGGGTGCGCCGCGCTCCTCTCGGCCGCCGCGCTGGCGCTCTCGGCCCACGGCGCGGGCGCGGAAACCGCCGTCAAGTTCGCGCTCGACTGGAAATTCGAAGGCCCGTCGGCGCCCTATTTCGTCGCCATCGACAAGGGCTACTACGCCGCCGAGGGCCTCGATGTCACCATCGACTCGGGCCCCGGCTCCGTGAAGGGCATCACCCGCATCGCCGCCGGGACCTATCCCGTCGGCTTCATGGACATCAACTCGCTCGCCAAGTTCCTCGACCAGAACCCGGGCTCGCCCGTGACCGCCGTGCTGATGGTCTATAACCGCCCGCCCTTCGCCATCGTCTCGACGGCGGAACGCGGCGTGCTCAAGCCCAGGGACCTCGAAGGCCGCATCCTCGGCGCGCCGGCGCCGGACGGGGCCTACGCCCAGTGGAAAGCCTTCGTGAAGGAAAACGGCATCGACGCCTCCAAGGTGCAGATCGAGAATGTCGGCTTCCCGGTGCGCGAGCCGATGCTGGCCCGCGGCGAGGTCGATGCCATCACCGGCTATTCCTTCTCGTCCCACTTCAACCTGATCCGCAACGGCGTCGCGCCGGAAGACGTGAAGGTCATGATGATGGCGGACTACGGGCTGAAGCTTTACGGCAACGCGATCATGGTCAACACGGACTATGCGAAGGCCAACCCGGAAGTCGTCAGGGGCTTCGTCGCCGCGACCATCAAGGACGTGCAGGCCGCCGTAGCCGACCCCGAAACCGCGATCAAGTCCGTCATGGAGCGCAACGAGATCGCGGACGAAGCGCTTGAGCTCGCACGGCTCAAGATGGCGATCCGCGACAATATCGTGACCGACGAGGTGAAGCAGAACGGCTTCGGCGGTGTGGATGCGGACAGGCTGGCCACCTCGCTCGACCAGATCGGCGTCACATACGACTTCACCAACCGGCCGGAGCCCTCAGGGGTGTAAATCTCGAATGAGATTTTTTATGTTAGGGCACTATCTGACAGAGGGTCGCATTCCTCCCATGAAGGAGGCCTGGATACTGGATATTTCCGGGTATGACAAGAGGCAATGGCAGGAAATCGGAATTGACCTACAGGGAGGTCGTGGAGGCGATAATGGCACTGGGGGAAGTGAATGGGGACAATGCGTTGTGCTCAGGGGGGCATGGAGGATAGCTCCATGCATGAGCGCCCTCCTGATGTGAAGACAGTCAGGATCATGGCGATGATGCACTGAATCACCTCTTGAGAGGATAAATACCATAATTCATACAGGAGAAATACAAGCTTTCTTGCCAGTAAAATACGGAATTCTGATGGCTGCGGCAGGTCCGGGGGCGTCGTCATGAGCCGGTCCCTGGGGGGCCGCCGCACGCACGCACCCAGCATGCGGTGATGGCGACCGCGAACGAGTGGGCGCGTATCAGGGAGCTTGCCGACGAGGCGGTCATGGAAATATCGCGCTACATCGTTCCGGCATGACGGTCTTCCGCTGCACCGCGCACCGGCTCGCCGGCCCGGTGGAGGCGCGGGGCGGCGGGTCCGTCAACGAACCTTCTGCTCCGGGTGCTGCGGGAGGCGGCGGTCCTGTCGCGGATCGAGCGGCGGCGGATGGCGAACCGGGAGAGCGGGGACGAGACCCGGGGGAGGGCGGCGCATTTGTCGATGCGCCGCTGGCGGCGGCGGCGGGCCTGGAGTGGGGAAGACGCGGCAGCGGACGCTCTGTTGCGTTCCATTGCACGCCGGTGGAGAAAGCCGCGCCTGCCGGTCGTCGATGGGCGCGCGTCGGTTTGCGGGGGCCTGTCGGCGGCTGACTGTTGCACGGATGCAACAGGCCGGTAAAATCGGCGTTCGGGTTGGTCCGGGAGCTTGTGCGGTGTCGTGCGGCCGGGTTAGAGGTTCCGGGCCATCTCAGCGGCGGGTGTATCCGGACTTGACTTCAGCGGCTCGAACACGGTGTAGAATGCGCCTCGCGCCTCGCGCCTCGCGCCTCGCGCCTCGCGCCTCGCGCCTCTTCATGTCTTTCATATGCGGGCTTTTGGCGCCGGTCTGCTGGTTCGCTTTCGGGAGAGCGGCTCCCGCCTGACTTCCGTGTTTCCCGCCCGTGCGTCCTCTGCGGAGGATCGCCGGGCGCGTGCAGATGGATACGTTGCCGGGGAGCGCGCCCGCCGCGCTTGCGGCATGACCGCCTTGCGGGCGGCCCGGCTTTCCCCGGCACGCTTTCTGCCGCGGCCTTTCCGGGGCCGCGGCTTCACCTCCCGTCCCCGGTGACCTGCCGCCCCGTCGTGCGCCTTCTCCGGCGTGCGGCGGTCGACGGGCGCTGCGGACGGGCTTTCACCTGAAGGAGACGAGACGATGACGACAACAGGACATGGCCCGGCATGGCCGGGGGACGGCAGGCTGCATGGCGGATGCCGTGCGCGGGGCTTCACGGGCAAGGTTCTTCTTGCGGCCTCGGGTCTCGCGCTTGCGGCGGGTCCCGCGTCTGCGGCGGAGATGCTGAGCGTGGGCGTCGGCGGCTACATGCAGCAGTGGTTCGGGATGGTCGATGTGGACGACGAGGCGGACGCGATGAAAGAGGGCGGCGTTGCCCAGCAGTCGGACAGCGAGATCTTCTTCAAGGGCAAGCTGGACGCCGACAACGGCATGACCTTCTCGGTGAAGGTGGAGCTCGAGGGCAACAGTCAGTCGGGTTCGATGATCGACGAGTCGCAGGTGACGGTTGGCGGCGAGTTCGGTCAGATCACGCTGGGAGCCGAGGACAGCGCGGTGGTTCTCACCCACATGGGCGTGCGGGATGCCGGTTTCGGCATGGTCTGCGGCGACATGGGCAGATGGATCAACGGCATCAACGAGTGCGGGCCCTCCGGCCTGGGGACCGCGGGCCACGGCCTCGGCGACAGGAACCTGGTGAGCTACTTCACGCCGCGGGTGAACGGCGCGCAGATGGCCGTGAGCTACATCCCGAACACCGGGCAGGAAGGCCGTGGCGGCAATGTGAAGAACAACGACATGGACGCCTGGTCGGTCGCCGGCAACTACAAGGGCGATTTCGGCAACATGAACCTGGCGTTCTCTGCGGGCCACTACCAGAAGAGCCAGATGGACGACGACTACACCTTCACGAATGCCGGCCTGCAGGTGGGCATGGGGGCGTTCAGCTTCGATGTCGCCTATGCCACGGCGGACGACGGGATGAAGACGGACTCCTCGGATGATGTCGAGGTCGTGGCCGCCGGTGTGATGTATTCGGAGGGCGCGCTGGCGGTGAGCCTGAGCGGCACGATGACCGAGGCCGACGACGGCACGGAGCAGTCGGGCGGCCTGTTTTCGGCGAGCTACATGCTGGCGCCGGGCATCGCCTGGAGAAGCTCGCTGTTCATGGCCGAGAGGGACCGCGGCACGATGCCCGGCAAGTACGATTTCGGCGTGCCGTCGGCGGAAAGAGGCAAGCCTGCGCCCAGCACCGGCAAAAATGCCGCCGGCAGCAATGTCGAGGGCGCCGGGTTCGTGACCGGCATCACGCTGAGCTTCTGACCTGCGGTTCGCGCGACGAAGGAACGGTTCAAACGGTTTGCCCGGTCTGTCCGGGCTTGAGAGAAGGAAGGAGAAGGGTTCGATGAGAACCATGAGACATGTGGCTCTGGCGGCGATGGCCGCTGCGGGCCTGGCGCTCGCAGCCTGCGGAGGCGGCGGGTCCAAGAAGCCGTCCACGGCGATGGGCGGCGACCAGCAGATGGAGAAGACGCCGGTCGAAAAGGCGCAGGCGGCCTACGACGCCGCTGCGGCAGCCGAAAAGGCGGCGGAGGATGCCGCGAAAACGGCCAAGATGCAGCGTGACGAGTCCACTGAGCTGAACAGGACTGACGTCTACACCACCGGCGCCGACAGCGGGGTAATGGCAACCAACGCCGCGGCCATCATGGCCGCGAAGGCGGCGACTGAGAAGGCGCTGGCGGACGCCAAGCAGGCGCTGACGGACGCCAAGAAGGCGCAGACGGACCTGAACGCCGTGTCGGGCACGCCCGGCCTCGCGGCGCAGAAGAAGGTGGTCGATCAGCGGATCAAGGACGTGGAAGCGCAGATCAAGCTCATCGAGGGGTATCTCAAAACGGTTACCGATCGTGCCGGGAGGCGTGATACCGAGGCGAAACTCAAGAGCCTCAGCGGCGAAACCCCCGCTGGCGACCTCACTGGCGCCGCCGACGGGACCCGGGGCAACTTCGCTGGCGCACGGGGGGGTTCTCTACATACTGCAGCCTCGAACCGATAGCAACGGCTTGGCTAAGGTCGAGGCCCGGTGGCTTCGGAGGGCGAGCAATATCGACGATCTTATCGGCAAGATACCGACGAAGGTTGTCCGCGGCTCCACGGCCACAGACAAGAACGATGGCCGCTCCATCTACTATCACAAGTATGACCTGCGCGGCCTCCCGGACGACGCCATGACCTGGGAGCAGATCGCCGGAGCGGATAACCTGGTGAAGAAGGCCTTCGGCACCGACAACATGGATGTCGATGTCCTGCCCCTTGCCGGGATGCCCCTTTCCGTACTCACCGGCAGCGGTGGAACGGCCGTGACCGCGCTTCCCACATTCACCAACAACAAGGCCGATACCCATTACATGGGGGTCAAGGGGACGCTGCATTGCCAGGACACCTGCTCTGTCGATGGCGGCAATCTGACGGGTTCGCTGTATTTCCAGAAGGCCGGGGAAGAGGTCCCCGACAGCTCGCTCTACTACCAGAAGAAGTTGGGCAACTCCCACTACACGGCGTACGTTGCTTATGCCCGCTACGGGTACTGGCTGTATGAGACCGGCGGGGATTTCGGGATTCGTCTCTTCGCCCACGCCCCCACCGGCTATTCTGGGGATGTCACCGAGAAGGCCGGGCTCGCCAAGACCGCCACCTACGAGGGCGAGGCCCTGGGCCTGTCGGTGCTGAAGACCTACACCGCCGGCGAGCACACGGGGCAGAAGTCGGGACAGTTCACGGCGGATGTAACGCTCAACGCGACGTTCGAGGTTGGCGCCGCCAAAACCAAAATGGGAGGAAAGATCGACAACTTCATGGGGTATGCCGTTCACGAGGACTGGGTCGTTACGCTCCAGGAGAAGGAGTCCAGCTCCGCCGGCCAAGGCTCCTTTGACGAGGGCGTTGCCCAGGGTGGTGCCCTTTTCGGCGGCGAAGTGCCTCAGGCCGGCGTGTGGCAGGCTGAAACCTACAGCCAGGACGGCGTGGGGCGTCCGCCCGGCGCGATCGGCACGTTCAACGCCCATTTCGCGAACGGGCACGCTGCCGGCACCTTCGCAACGAGGATGAAGACGGAGACGGCAGAATAGCCGGCTCCCGTAGCCTCCGCGTTCCCGGGCCCCGGCCGCTTCGCGCGGCCGGGGCCTTCTTTCCTCCGGCGCCCTCCGGGCGGCCGGAGGTTCCCTTTGCACGGACAGGGGTTTTCATGCGCATACCCGCTCTCGTCATTGCCGCCGGGCTGTATCTGTTCGCCGCCGCGGCCCACGGCCAGGACGCGACCGGCGAGCGGTTCCGGGCGGGCATGGAGGCGCTTGCCGCCGCGCAGGCCGCCGCGGACCGGGAGGCCCGCGACGGGAAGCTCGACGAGGCGATCGCGGCGTTCCGGGCCATCCTGGTGGACCGCCCGGACCTGGTGCGTGTGCGTCTGGAACTCGCGCACGCCTTCTTCCTGAAGGAGGAGGACAGCCTGGCGCGGCGGCATTTCGAACAGGTGCTGGCGGGGACGCCGCCGCCGGCGGTGGCCGCCAACATCCGGCGCTTTCTCGACATCATGCGCGCGCGGCGGCGCTGGGAGGCGCATTTCGGCCTGGCGGTGGCGCCCGACAGCAACCTCAACGCCGCGTCGGGGGAGCGCACGGTCTTCCTCGACACGCCGTTCGGGCGCCTGCCCTTCACCCTCGACGGCGACGTGTCGCGCAAGTCGGGCATCGGCGTCTCCATGTGGGGCGGCGGCGAATACCAGGTTCCGTTGTCGCCGGCTCTGCGGCTGCGCGCCGGGGCGGACGCCAGCGCGCGGGAATACAAGGGCGGGGCGTTCGACCGCCATTCGCTCTCGGCCCATATCGGCCCGCGCCGGCTGATCGACGAGAACACGGAGGCGAGCCTGCTGGCGGTGGTGGACCGGCAATGGACCGCCGGGCGGCCCGAGACCGACCGCTTCGGCGTCCGGCTGGAAGGCGCGCACCGCCTGACGCCGCGCCTCGCCCTGTTCGCCCGCGCCAGCGCCACCCGGCGCAACTGCCGCGGCTGCAACTGGCTCGACGGCCCGGCGGGCGATGCGACGCTCGGCGCAAGCTGGGCCGCCCTGCCGATCCTGCGCCTCGGCGGCCATGCCGGATACAACTGGACCCGCGCCAATGCCGGACACTGGCGCAACCGCGGACCCCGGGCCGGCCTCGGCGCGACGCTCGCGCTGCCGGCCGGCTTCACCCTTGGCCTGCGCGCCTCCCTGCAGCGCGCCGCATACCAGGGACAGGGCTTCGCCCACAACACCATCGACCGCAGGCCGCGCCGGGACGAGACGCGCACCCTCTCGTTCTCCGTGCACAACCGCGCCGTCACCGTGCTCGGCTTCAGCCCCCGCCTCTCGCTCATCCGCGAGGAGCGCGATACCAACGCCCAGGCCCTCGACTACGACCGCAACCGCGCCGAACTCTCCTTCGTGCGACAGTTCTGACCGGACACGACGATAGCAGGGAACCTCACCGTCGCCGGGTGCGGCGCAGGAAGAAGACCGGCGCCATCCGCTCATGAAGAAGCGGGTCTGCCGCGGCCGCCCCGGTCATGTCTCCATGATGGCGCTCATGGCCTGCCCGACGCGATCCGCGGCGGCTTCGATGTCGCGGTCGGCGAGATGGGCGTAGCGCAGCGTCATGCGAACATCGGAATGGCCGAGCAGGCGGGAGACCACCGGGACCGGCACGCCGTTCATGACCGCATGGCTGGCCATGGTATGGCGCAGGTCATGAAGGCGGACATCCCCGATGCCGGCTTCGCGGCGCACCCGATACCAGAGCGGCAGGTCCGGGCTGCGCGGGCGGGCGGGGTCGCGCGGCGAGGGAAACACGAACGCGCTGCCCGTGCGCGGCTGCCGGTCGAGAATGGCCCGGGCCCGGCTGCCGAGCGGGACCGTCCTCGGTCCGGTCTTGGCATCGGTGAGCGCCAGCCCGTCCTCGCGGACTTCCGACCAGCCGAGGCCCGTGATCTCGCTTCTGCGGCAGCCGGTCAGCAGCAGGAGGCGGACGATGTCGGCCTGCTGCCGCGCGCTCTTCCGGGTCTGCGCGTCCAGGGCGGCATGGAGGCGTGCGAGTTCCTCCCGGGACAGGAACCGCGTGAGCGCCGTGCGGCGGTTCGGGGCGATGCGCCCGACGGGATTGACCTCGATGTGGCCGCAGGCGAGGGCGAAGTTGAGTATCTGCCGCAGACGGGCAAGGCAGGGATTGGCGTTGCCCGGCAAGGTGCGGCTGTATCGCTCGAACCAGCGCCGGATGGCGGCCTCGCCGATGCGGTCCAGCGGCTTCGATCCGAATGCCGGCAGGAGCTGGCCCGCAAGCTGATAGCGGGCGGTCCTCTGCGTCGAGGGCTTGTAGCCGTCGAAATGCGCCTCCTTCCATGGACCGGCGACGAAATCCCGGAACAGCGGGACCGGCTGCGCCGGCCGGGCCTCTTTCTCCGGCTCGGGGTTCGCCTTGCGGGCATGGCATTCCCTGCGAACCTCCTCCAGGCTCTTCACGCCGACCGGGCCGAGCGAGATGCGCCTGGTGCGCCCGCCCCTGTCGAGCAGCAGCACCCAGCTGCGCCCGCCGGTGGGCCGCACCCGGACGCCGAGACCGGCGATGCGCGTGTCCCAGACCGTATATTCCCGCTCGCGGGGGCGGAGACGGGCGACGGCGGCGTCGGTGAGTTTCATCCGTTCCCGGCCCGCCATCAGTCTGCCTCCAGCACGGCGCCGACCGTCTCGGCTGCGTCCTGCACCATGGCGTCGGCGACATGGGTATATTTCAGCGTGGTTTCCGGCCTGCGGTGGCCCAGCAGCTTGCCGATGGCGAGCACCGTCTCGCCCTGCCTGAGGGCAAGGCTCGCATGCGTATGGCGCAAATCGTGAAGGCGGGCGTCCTCCAGGTCCGCCTCGGCGCGGACCCGGTTCCAGAAGTGGAACAGCCAGCACCCGCTCCGGGGCCGGTCGCCCCTCGATGCCGGGAGTATCCACCGTCCCTTCCGCTCGAGACGATCAAGCACCGCCCGGGCCGGCTCCGACAGCCAGACTGTCCTCGGCCCCGTCTTGGAGTCGCGGAGAAACAGGCGGCCTTCCCGGTAGTCGGACCATTGCAGGGTGAGGATCTCGCCCTTGCGGCATCCCGTGAGCAGCAGCAGGCGGATGACGGCGACATGCTGCGGCCAGCGGGCCTCATGCGCCTTGAGCCTCCCGGACAGGCGGCGGATTTCCTCGTCCGGGAGGAACCGCTCGCGGCCCTTGCGGCGGTAACGCTTTATCCCCCGGCAGGGATTGGACCCTTCCGGGCGCAGGCCCATGGCCTCCGCCTCCCTCATGATGACGGACAGCACCGGCATCGACCGGTCCGCCGCCACCGGCGTCGCGCGCAGGCGGGCGAACCAGTTCCTCACCTCCTGCCGGTCGATATCCGCGATCTGCCGCCCGGCGAAATGCGGCAGAAGCTGGTTGCACAGATAGTTGCGGTTCACGATCATCGTTCCGGGCTTCCAGACGCCCTCGTGACGGCGGAACGCGATCCCGGCTACGGCCTCGAAGAGCGTCTCGCCCGGCGTGAGCGGCGCCTCCCCGCCGCGCCTGATGACGGCAAGCATCTCCGCAGCCGCCGCCCGCGCGTCCGTGACGCTCATCGACCCGGCGTCGCCGACGATCTTCCAGATGCGCACGCCGCGATGCTGGCAGTGAATGAAGAACTGCTTGCGGCCCGAGGGCGACACACGGACGCCGAACCCCCTGAGCCTGCCGTCGCGGACCTCGCGGACGGACCTGCGGGGTTTGAGCGCCTTCACGCGGACCTCGGTGAGGGTAGTCTTCGCCATTGCGTTTCTCCCGGCTCCGGTTGCAGCCGGGGAACGGGCCCTTGCGACCCGCTTGCCCGACCGCTGCATTTCGGGAGAAAAAACAACGCCATGTCAGATAGTTAGCACCCACCGGTGCGCTCGGCGGTCTTCGATTCGTCCTATCTGCCTCCCGCGGCGGACCGCCGGCTTTAGCGCCTGACCGGACGCCCGCCAAGGGGGAGGACGCGCCATCGTCATTGTCGAGGACGTGACCCTCACCTATGCGGGCGCCTCCGGCGGCGGCGTCACCGCGGTCCAGGGGCTGGACCTGAATGTCGGGCGCGGCGCCTTCGCCGCCGTGGTCGGCCCTTCGGGGTGCGGCAAGTCCACGCTGATGAAGCTCGCCACCGGGCTGGTCAGGCCGACCGCGGGACGCATAGCGGTGGACGGGGCCGCCGTGGAGGGGCCCGTCAAGATCGCCGGCATGGCGTTCCAGAACGCGAACCTGCTGCCCTGGCGGACCATCCGGGACAATGTCCTGCTGCCGCTGGAGATCGTCGAGCCGCACCGCCGGCGCTTCCGCAGGAACAGGGCGGAATACGCCGAACGCGCGGACAGGCTGCTGGCGCTGGTCGGCCTCGACGGCTTCGCCGAGCGCTTTCCCTGGGAGCTTTCGGGAGGGATGCAGCAGCGGACCTCGCTCTGCCGCGCGCTCATCCACGAGCCGGCGCTGCTGATGCTGGACGAGCCGTTCGCGGCCCTCGACGCCTTCACGCGCGAGGAGCTCTGGTGCGTGCTGCGCGACCTCTGGGCGCGGATCGGCTTCACCGTGGTTCTGGTCACGCACGATCTGCGCGAAGCCGCGTTTCTCGCCGACACGGTCCATGTCATGAGCGCGCGGCCGGGCAGGATCGTGGCCTCGCGCGCCATCGACCTGCCGCGGCCGCGCGAGCTCGACGTCTGCTTCGAGCCCGAGTTCGTGGATATCGTGCACGACCTGCGCAGCCGCATCTCGGAGGTCCGGCAATGACGCCGGCGTCGTTCTTCGAGCGGACGGCCCCGTTCGCGTTCACGCTCGGCCTGTTCGTCTTCTGGGAGGCGGTCTGCCAGCTCTTCGGCGTCAACCCGATTATCCTTCCGGCGCCGTCCGCCATCGTCGAGGCCACGATAACGCACTGGAAACCGCTGCTCCGGCATTCGGGGGCGACCATGTGGACGACGCTCGCCGGTTTCGCGATCGCGGTCGCGTTCGGCGTCGTCCTCGGCATGATCGTCGGCTGGTCGCGGGCGATCTACCGGGGGCTCTACCCGGTCATGGTCGGCTTCAACTCCATCCCCAAGGTCGCGGTCGTGCCGATCCTCGTCATCTGGTTCGGCATCGGCGAGATTCCGGCGATCCTGACCGCCTTCCTGATCTCCTTCTTCCCCATCGTGGTGAATGTCGCGACCGGCCTCGCCACCACGGAGCCCGAACTGGAAGACGTGCTGAGGGCGCTGGGCGCGCGCAAGCTGGACATCATCCTCAAGGTCGGCATCCCCCGCGCCCAGCCCTATTTCTACGGTTCGCTGAAGGTCGCGATCACGCTGGCCTTCGTCGGCTCCGTCGTCTCCGAGACGATCGCCGCGAATTCCGGCATCGGCTATCTGATGAGCGTCGCGGGCACGAACTTCCAGATGCCGCTCGTCTTCGCCGGGCTGATCGCGCTCGCCATCGAGGGCATCGCCATGTATGCGCTGTTCGCCTTCATCGAGATGCGCACCACCCGCTGGGCCTTCCGCTCCTCCTTCGCCGCCGGCGGCTGACGGCGCAACTCCGGGGCCGCGCTATCGGGTCCCGAAGCGCGGTTTTCGACGGAACAGCGTGCTTTGCCGCCCCGCAGAATATTGACTTTATCAATGTAAGCAGGCATAAAAAATGGCAATTGAAGTCGACGACCGGGGCGGCGGTTACCTCGAAGAGGCGGACGGCTTTGCCAGGGTCGTTACTCCGGGAAGAGGAAAGGAACGCACGATGAGCCGATTCTCTGCCGCCCGGCGCCGCGCCCGTCCGATACTCGCAGCGCCATTCGTTCTTGCGCTCCTTCTGGCCGCTCCGCCGGACCGGGATGCGTTTGCAGACCACACCACCCTTCATTCCCTCGCCCAGGGGATAATGCTCGCGGCGAAAAACAGGTGCGTAGCGGCGTGGTCGAAAACCACGGCCGCGCAGAAATGCACCGGAGGAAGCGTGGAGGCCGAGCACGACGCCTCCGCGAACGTCTTCAATTGCCGGATCGAGAAAACCTGCCGATACGGGGATTTCAACGAACACAGCCGGCAGACGAGCATCACGGTCGGCCTCGAATATCTCGAATCCGGCGGCGTGCTGCGGAACTGCCGGGGCGACATACAGGCGAGGGAGTGCAGCCAGTACGGGTTGTAAGCGCGCCGCGCCGCCCGCGTTTTCCTCTCGACAAGGGCGGCGCCCGGTCCCAAATTGCGGGCCATGTACACGCAGGGGCTTAACCAGTCGGTCGAAGAGGGCGGGCCCGAGGATGCGGAACTGCTGGCCCGCTTCCAGGCGAAGATCGACCGCGAGGAGAAGATCGAGCCGAACGACTGGATGCCGGAGGCCTACCGGCAGACGCTGATCCGCCAGATCAGCCAGCACGCCCATTCCGAGATCGTCGGCATGCTGCCGGAAGGCAACTGGCTCACGCGCGCGCCGAACCTGCGCCGCAAGGCGATCCTGCTCGCCAAGGTGCAGGACGAGGGCGGGCACGGGCTTTACCTCTACGCCGCGGCCGAGACGCTCGGCATATCCCGGGCGGAGATGGTGGACCGCCTGCTGGAAGGCCGCGCGCGCTATTCCTCGATCTTCAACTACCCGACGATCACCTGGGCGGATATCGGCGCGGTCGGCTGGCTAGTGGACGGGGCGGCGATCATGAACCAGATCCCGCTCTGCCGCTGCTCCTTCGGCCCCTATGCGCGCGCCATGATCCGCATCTGCAAGGAAGAGAGCTTCCACCAGCGCCAGGGCTACGAAGCCATCTCGCGCCTCGCTGAGGGAACGGCGGCGCAGAAGCGCATGGCGCAGGACGCACTCAACCGCTGGTGGTGGCCGTCGCTGATGATGTTCGGCCCCTCCGACACGGACTCGCCGCACACCGGGCGGTCCATGCGCTGGAAGATCAAGCGCTTCACCAATGACGAGCTGCGGCAGAAATTCGTGGACGCGGCCGTGCCGCAGGCGCGCCTGATCGGCCTGGAGCCGCCGGACCCCGAGCTCCGCTTCGACGAGGAAAGCGGCCACTGGCGTTTCGGCGAGATCGACTGGACCGAGTTCAACGAGGTGCTCACCGGCAACGGGCCCTGCAACCGCGAGCGCATGGCCGCGCGCCGCAAGGCCCATGCGGAAGGCGCCTGGGTGCGGGAGGCCGCGACCGCCCATGCGCTCAGGAAGCAGGCGCGGGCCGCGGCGGCGGCCGAATAGCGCCCGGCGGGCGAAGCGCATGTCCGACAGTGACAGAAGAGGTGAGAACGAGCGGGACTGGCCGCTCTTCGAGGTGTTCATCCGCGCCCGCACCGGGCTGCACCACCGCTATTGCGGCTCGCTGCACGCCGCTGACCCGGAAATGGCGCTGGCCCGCGCCCGCGATGTCTATACAAGGCGCGGCGAGGGGACGAGCATCTGGGTCGTGGCCTCGGAGCATATCTTCGCCTCCGACCCGGCCGACAAGGACATGCTGTTCGAGCCGGCAATGTCGAAAATCTACCGCCATCCGAGCTTTTACGACCTTCCCGACGACGTCGAGAACATGTAGATGGCGGACGCGCTGACCGCCGCCTATGCGCTGCGCCTCGGCGACGACGCGCTCATCCTGAGTCACCGCCTCTCGGAGTGGGTCGGGCACGGGCCGGAACTGGAAGAGGACATCGCGCTCGCCAACACCGCCCTCGACCTGCTCGGGCAGGCGCGGCTGCTACTCGCCTGCGCCGGCGCGCGGGAGGGCAGGGGCCGGAACGAGGACGCGCTCGCCTACGGCCGGGACGTGCTGGATTTCTCCAACCTGCTGCTGGTCGAGCAGCCGAACGGCGACTTCGCGCAGACCATGGTGCGCCAATTCCTGTTCGACGCCTACGCGGTCGAGCTCTGGCCCCGGCTTTCGGCCTCGCGCGACGAGGTGCTGGCGGGGATCGCCGGCAAGGCGGCGAAGGAAGCCGCCTACCATGTCGAGCAGAGCGCCGCCTGGGTGGTCCGCATGGGCGACGGCACGCAGGAAAGCCACGACCGCGCCCAGGCCGGGCTCGACCTGCTCTGGCCCTATGCCGGCGAGATCTTCGAGGCCGACGAGGTGGAAGCGGCCCTGGCGGAGACGGGCATTGCGGTCCTGCCCTGCGAATTGCGCGCGCCCTGGCAGGCGCGGGTGGAACCTGTGCTGGAGGAGGCGGGGCTGACGCCACCGGAAGGCGCCGGGGTCCGGAGCGGCGGCCGGCAGGGCCGGCACAGCGAGCATCTGGGGCACCTGCTGGCGGAATTCCAGTTCATGCAGCGCGCCTATCCGGGAGCGGAATGGTGAGCCGCGCGGCGGAAGCACGCCGCCTGGCGGAAGCGGTGCCGGACCCCGAAATCCCGGTGCTGACGGCGGGCGACCTCGGCATCGTGCGCGAGGTCGAGGAGGACGGCGGCCGGCTGGTCGTGCGCCTCACGCCCACCTATAGCGGCTGCCCGGCAAGCGACGCCATCCGCCGCGATGTCGAGGCGGCGCTCGCCGGCGGCGGCTTTGCGGACGCCGTCGTCGAGACCTGCCTCGCCCCCGCGTGGACCACCGACTGGATGTCGGAAGAAGGCAAGGCCAAGCTTTCCGCCTACGGCATCGCCCCACCCACGCGCGGGGCCATCTCCTGCCCGCATTGCGGCGGCGCGGCGGTGGAGGAGCTCAGCCGTTTCGGCTCCACGCCCTGCAAGGCGCTCTGGCGCTGCCTCGGCTGCCGCGAGCCGTTCGAGCGCTTCAAGTGCCTGTAAGGCCACGTTTCCACGATCTTGTCGTCGCGCAGGTCCGTCGGGAGACGGCCGGCTGCGTGTCGGTCGCGTTCGAGGTGCCGGAGGCGCTGGCCGGGGCCTACCGCTTCGTGCAGGGCCAGTATCTGACGCTCCGCCGGGACTTCGGCGGGGAAGAGGTCCGGCGGTCCTATTCGATCTGCTCGGGGCGCGACGAGGGCGAGCTTCGCATCGCCGTGAAGGAGGTGCCGGACGGGCGCTTCTCCGGTTGGATCAACAACCAGCTTGAGGCCGGGGACACGCTCTCCGTGATGACGCCCGACGGCCGCTTCCACCGCCCGCTCGAACCGGGCGGAAGGGGCCGCTATGCGCTGTTCGCCGCCGGCAGCGGCATCACGCCGGTGATCTCCGTCGCGCGCACGCTGCTCGCCTCGGAGCCGGAGAGCGAGGTGCTGCTGTTCTACGGCAACCGGAACGCCGGGGACGTGATCTTCCGGGACGAACTGGACGGTCTGAAGAGCCGGCATCTCGGCCGCTTCTCCGTGCTCCATATCCTCTCCGGCGAGGATCAGGACGTGCCGCTCTGCCAAGGCCGCATCGACGCCGCGAAGACGGAAGCGCTCATGGAGGCGTTCGGCCCGGCCGAGGCGTTCGACGAAGCGCTGGTGTGTGGACCGGACAATATGGCCGAGGCGGTGCCGGAGGCGCTTGCGGCGGCCGGCATGGCGGCGTCGCGCATCCGCACCGAGCGCTTCACCGGCAATCCGGGCCAAGTCATCGCCCCGCAGACGGTCGCCGCCGAGGAACGGGCCGCGGGCGCGGCGGAAGTCACGGTGGTTCTCGACGGCGCCCGGCGGCGCTTCGCCATGGGCTTCGACGGCGAACGCATCATCGACGCCGGCCGGCGCCACGGCCTCGACCTGCCCTTTTCCTGCAAGGGCGGCATGTGCTGCACCTGCCGGGCAAGGCTGGTCTCGGGCCGCGTCGATATGGTGCAGAACTACTCGCTGGAGCCCTGGGAGCTGGAGGCCGGTTTCGTCCTCACCTGCCAGTCCCGCCCGCTCACCCGCGAAGTGGTGCTCGACTACGACGCGCTTTGAGCGGGTCCGCCGTCACGCAAAAACCCCCGTCACCTCCTCGAAGGCCTTCATCTGGCCGCCGGCGGCCGAGGAGGGGACCAGGACCGGGGTGCGGACACCGGCGGCGCGCAACTCCTCCACGCCCTCGCGGATCCTGGCCGGCGGGCCGAACAGCGTGACATCGGCGAGCCAGCGGTCCGAGAGGCAGGCGGCGACGGCCGCATCGCCCTCCGGCATGGCGCGTTCCACCGCCTCCATCTCCTCCCGGTAGCCCGCGTCCTTCCAGTAGTTCCGATAGTAGGGAAGCTGGGCGTAGCGCGTGAGCGTCTTGCGGTTAATGGCCTTCGCCGCCTCCAGGTCATCCGAGACGCAAGTGGGGGTCATGCAGGCGACTTCAAACCCGGCGTCCTCGCGCTTGCCCGCCGGCAGCGCCTCCAGCGAGGCCGGGATGTGGCTGCGGGCGGCATTGGCGAAGACGATGCCGTCGGCGATCTCGCCGGCAAGCGCGATCATCCGGGGCCGCATCGCCGCCAGCACCACCGGCGGCAGCCCGCCCGTGCGCGGCACATTCCGGATTTCCTCGACGAAAGCGCGGATGTCGCCGAGCGGCTTGCCGGGCCTGATCCCCATGCGCTCATGTGTCGGCTGGTGCGACACGCCGATACCGAAGCGGAACCGTCCGCCCGAGACCTCGTGGATGAAGGCCGCCGCCTGCGCGAATTCCTCCGCCTGCTGGAAGTAGATCGGCGCGATCGAGGTCGCGAAGACCGCGCGCTCCGTCACATGCGCGAGCGCGTGGCAGAGCCCGAGGCCGCTGAACGGGCTCGGCACCCACATGCCGGCGAAGCCCCGCCGCTCGATCTCGCGGGCGAGTTCCAGCGTTGCGAGGCGGCGGCCGGGAACGGCGGTGAGGCTGAGGGCGGGCAAGTCCATGGGGCGGGACCCTTCAGTTGCGAAAGGGGCCAGAGTGGCACGGTTCCGCTTCCGGCGGGAAGCGTTCGCGCCTAGACTCCCGCCGCTATGGCTAACCTCCCCTCCCACGCATCCATCGTCATCGTCGGCGGCGGCATCATCGGCCTCAGCCTCGCCTACCACCTTGCGAAGGCCGGGCGCGACGGCGTGCTGCTGCTCGAACGCAGGCAGTTCTCCTGCGGCACCACATGGCACGCCGCTGGCCTGGTGCGCTCCGCCGCCGCGCATCCCACGCTCTCCGCCATCCTTACCGATTCGGCCCGCCTCTATGCCGGGCTGGAGGCCGAGACCGGCCAGAGCACGGGATTCCGCCGGACGGGCTCGATCTACACGGCCGACAATGCCGAACGATGGGAGGAACTGAGACGCGAGGCCGCGAGCGCGCGCGCCTACGGCGCCGAAATCGAGTTCTGCACGCCGGCGGACCTGAAACGCCTCTGGCCGCTCATGCATGTCGACGACCTGGTCGGTGGCGCGTTCTATGCCGGCGACGGCCAGACCAATCCCGCCGACACCGCCGCCGCGCTCGCCAGAGGCGCCCGGCAGGCTGGCGCTGTACTGCTGGAGAATATGAAGGTGACCGGCATCCGCACCGCCGGCGGGTGTGTCACCGGCGTCGAAACCGAGGCGGGGCCGGTCGCCACGGACTGCGTCGCGAACTGCGCCGGCATGTGGGCGCGCGAAGTCGGCCTGATGGCGGATGCCGCCGTGCCGCTCCATGCGGCGGAGCATTTCTACATCGTGACCGAGCCGATGGAGGGCGTGAAGGCCGGCCTTCCCGTCCTGCGCAACCAGGACAGTTCCGCCTACTACAAGGAGGACGCCGGCAAGCTGCTGGTCGGCGCCTTCGAGCCGGTGGCCAAGCCCTGGGGCATGGACGGCATCCCGGAGGATTTCTGCTTCGACCAGCTTCCCGACGACTGGGAGCATTTCGAGCCGATATTGGAAGGCGCGCTGCACCGTGTGCCGGCCTTGCGGGAGACCGGCATCCGGCTCTTTTTCAACGGGCCGGAGAGCTTCACCCCGGACCAGGCCTTCCATCTCGGCCCGGCCGGCAATGTCGAAGGCCTCTGGATCGCGGCCGGCTTCAACTCCATCGGCATCCAGGCGGCGGGCGGCGTCGGCTTGCGGCTGGCGGCCTGGATCGAGGAGGGTGTGCCGCCCTGCGACCTTTCGGCCTACGACCCGCGCCGGATGCAGCCCTTCCAGAACGGCAAGACATACCTGAAGGCGCGCGTGAGCGAGGCGCTCGGCCTGCTCTACGCCATGCACTGGCCCTACCGCCAGTTCCAGACCGCGCGTGGCGAGCGGCGGTCCCCGGTGCATGACGCGCTGGAGGAGGCGGGCGCCTGTTTCGGCGAGGTGGCCGGCTGGGAGCGCGCCAACTGGTTCGCGCCGTCCGGCGAGACGCCCGCTTACGAATACAGCTACGGGCGGCAGAACTGGTTCGGGGCAAGCGCCGCCGAGCATATGAGCGTCCGGGAAGCGGTCGGCGTGTTCGACCTCACATCCTTCGGCAAGATCCTGGTCGAGGGGCCGGAGGCCGAGGCGCTGCTGCAATGGGTCTCGGCCAACGATATGGGCCGCCCGCCCGGCAGCGTCATCTACACGCAATGGTTGAACGCGACGGCCGGCATCGAGGCGGACCTGACCGTGACCCGCCTCGACGAGGCCCGCTACATGGTCGTGACGGCCGCTGCCGCCGCGGCGCGGGACCTGGGCCGGCTCCGCATGGAGGCGCGCGACCGGCGGGTGGAGGTTGCCGACATTACCGACGACCTGGCCGTGTTCGCCGTCATGGGACCGGAGTCGCGCGCCCTGCTCGCGCCGCTGACGCCGGCCGACCTTTCGGATAACACCTTCCCGTTCGGAACCTCGCAGGAAATCGAGCTGGCGGGCGCGCCGGTCCAGGCGTCGCGCATAAGCTATGTCGGCGAGCTCGGCTGGGAGCTTTATGTGCCCCGGGCCGAGGCTGGGCGGGTATTCGCGGCGCTGCGGGAAGCCGGCGCCCCGCCGGTCGGGATGCATGCGCTCGACAGCCTGCGGATCGAGAAGGCCTACCGCCACTGGGGCCACGATATCGCGCCCTCGGACACCCCGGTCGAGGCCGGCCTCGCCTTCGCCGTGAAGCCCGACGCCAAGGATTTCCTTGGCCGCGACGCCTTCCTCCGCGCGCGGGACGCCGGCCCCTCGCGCCGGCTGATGCAGTTCCGCCTGCTTGACCCCGAACCGCTGCTCTACGGCCACGAGCCGATCCTGGCCGACGGCCGCACGGTCGAAACGCTGACCTCCGCCAATTACGGGCACGCGCTGGGCGGCGCGGTAGGCCTCGGCTATGTGCCGGCGCACACGCTCGATGCCGGCGAATTCGCCATTAATGTCGCCGGCGTCACCGTTCCCGCCGAGGCTTCGCTCAGGCCCCTCTACGACCCGGGGAACCGCAGAATGCGGGGTGTCTGACGGGTTCGGTTCCCGACGGTCGTCGAAATCGGGAAATGTTCGGAATGGCGAAAGGCACCTGCCTCTGGGCCTTCCGACAGAGTTTCCCGATATGCCGTTCCGGCATGAATAAGCACTGATTTTGCATTTATCATCCAAATTCCAAATCGCTAGAGACTGCCGCTTGCGACGAAGAATGCGCCTTGTCGTGCGGCAATGCTGAAGCAACCGGGCCTTGCCGGCTCGCAAACCGATGCGGTTGTACCGGGATGGAACCCATGAAGAAATCGGATGTTGTCGGCCGGGTTGCCGACAGGACGGGTTTGAGCAGGGTCATGGCGGAAAACGCGGTCAATGCCGTGTTGGCTGCGATAGGAGAGGCGCTGGCCCGTGGCGAAGTCGTGCGCATATCCGGCTTCGGCAGGTTCTCCGTAAGAACCCGGCCGGCCCATACCGGACGCAATCCGGGCACCGGCGAACCGATTCAGGTGGACGTCTCAAAAACGCCGCTCTTCAAGGCTGGCAAGCGTCTCAAGGAGACCGTGAACTAACGGCTCACCGTCCGCCCGGCCTTTCGAAGGCCCCGGGGCAGGAACCGGAGCAGCCTTCGGTCCCGCCGGCCTGCCTTGACCGCCCGCCCGGCCGTGCTATCCAGCGGCGGCGATGAGCGGGCTCGGTGAATTCTTCCATATGGGCGGCTATGCGGCCTATGTCTGGCCGGCCTATGGCGCTGCTGCGGCCGTGCTGGCCGGCATGCTTGCCGAGAGCATGCTGAGGCTGCGCCGCGCCCGGCGCCGTCTGGCAGCGCTGGAAGCCGCCGGCGGCGGCACGGACGATGCGGCCTAAGCGCCGACGCCTTCTGCTGCTGGCCTCCGCGCTGGCACTTCTGGGCGGGGCGGCCGCGCTGGCGCTCACGGCGCTCGACGACACGATGCGCTTCTTCCATTCGCCGAGCGAAGTCGCGGCGGGGACCGTTGCGCCGGGTCGGGAGTTCCGCATCGGCGGGCTGGTGGAAGAGGGCTCGCTGACAAGATCCGGCACGACCGTTAGCTTCCGTATCGTGGACGGCGCGCACGGTGTCACCGTCCGCTATACGGGGCTGCTTCCGGACCTGTTCCGCGAAGGACAGGGGGTGGTGGCGACCGGCGCGCTCGACAGCGGGAGGACCTTCCGGGCGACGCAGATTCTCGCCAAGCATGACGAGAACTACATGCCGCCGGAGGCTGCGGAGGCGCTGCGGCGTGCGCGGACGGCGGACGGGTCGTGACGGCGGAACTCGGCCATTTCGCGCTCGCTCTGGCGCTGGGCCTCGCGCTGTTGCAGGCGGCATTGCCGCTCTACGGCGCCTCCAGGGGCAGACCCGCTCTGATGGACCTCGCCCGGCATACGGCGTTCGGGCAATTCGTCCTCACTGCAATCGCGTTCTCCGCGCTCGCCAAGGCCTATGTCGTCTCCGACTTCTCGGTCGCGGCGGTCGCGCAGAACTCGCATTCGCTGAAGCCGCTGCTCTACCGCTTGACCGGCGTGTGGGGGAACCACGAGGGCTCGCTGCTGTTATGGCTGCTGATACTCACGCTGTTCGGCGCGATGGTGGCGGTGTTCGGCAGCAGCCTGCGAAAGACCTTCCAGGCCCGCGTGCTGGCCGTCCAGGCGATGATCGGGGCGGGCTTTCTCGCGTTCACGCTGTTCACCTCCAACCCCTTTCAGCGTGTCTGGCCGCCGCCGCTGGACGGCGCCGGCCTGAACCCGCTGCTGCAGGACCCCGGCCTCGCCTTCCATCCGCCGCTTCTCTATTTCGGCTATGTCGGCCTGTCGGTCGCCTTCTCCTTCGCCGTTGCGGCCCTCATCGAAGGACGGGTGGACCGGGCCTGGGCGCGCTGGGTGCGGCCCTGGACGCTCGCGGCCTGGGCAGGGCTGACCGCCGGCATCGCGCTGGGAAGCTGGTGGGCCTATTACGAGCTTGGCTGGGGCGGCTTCTGGTTCTGGGATCCGGTGGAAAACGCCTCCTTCATGCCCTGGCTCGCGGCCACGGCGTTGCTGCATTCCGCCATCGCGGCCGAGCGGCGTGAGGCGCTCAGGTCGTGGACCGTGCTGCTTGCCATCCTCGCCTTTTCGCTGAGCCTGCTCGGCGCGTTCCTGGTGCGCTCGGGCGTGCTGACCTCCGTGCATGCCTTTGCGACCGACCCCGAGCGCGGCGTCTTCATCCTCCTGCTGCTCGGCGTCGCGACGGGCGGCGCGCTCACCCTCTATGCGTGGCGGGCGCCGGCGCTCGGCAGAGGCGCGCCGTTCCGTCCGGTCTCGCGGGAGGGCGCGCTGCTGCTGAACAATCTCGTGCTGATCACCGCCTGCGCGACCGTGCTGCTCGGCACGCTCTATCCGCTGTTTCTCGATGCGCTCAACGCCGGCAAGGTCTCGGTCGGGCCGCCCTATTTCACCGCAACCTTCGTGCCGCTGGTTGCTCCGGCGCTGGTGGCGATGGCGATAGGGCCGATGCTCGCCTGGAAGCGCGGCGACGTCGCGGGCGCACTCGGGCGGCTTTGGCTGGCGGCCCTCGGGGCTGCGCTCGCCGCCGGTGCGGCGTTTGCATACGGAGAGACGCTTGCGGCGCTAGGACTTGCCGCCGCGGCCTGGATCGGGCTTGGCGCTCTGGTCGAGTGGGGCGAGCGCCTGCGCGTCGGCCGAGTGGCTGCGGGGGAAGCCTGGCGGCGGGCCCGCGCCATGCCGCGTGCCGCCTGGGGCGGCGGCCTTGCGCATCTGGGCGTGGCCGTAGCCGTCGCCGGCATCACCGCTTCGCAGTGTTTCCAGTCCGAACTCATCCTTGCGATGAAACCGGGGGACAGTGCCCGCATCGCCGGTTACACCATCCGCTATGACGGGACCGCCCGCGTCGAGGGGTCGAACTACCGGGCGGACCGCGCCACGCTCTCCGTGCTGCGCGACGGCGCGCCGGCGGCCGTCCTCGCGCCCGAACGGCGCTTTTATCCGGTCGAGCGCCAGCACACCACGGAGGCGGCGATCCGCACGACCTTCCTGGCCGACCTCTATGCGGTAATTGGCGAGGACGATCCGCAAACGGGCCGCACGGTCCGCCTTTACCACAACCCGCTGGTGCCCTGGATCTGGATCGGTGCCATCGTCATGGCGCTCGGCGCGCTGATCTCGCTCAGCGACCGTCGCCTGCGCCTCGCCGTTCCGGCGCGGCGGCGCCGGCACCCGGCGGCGGCCTGATGCGTCGCCTGCTGTTCCTGGTGCCACTGGCGGTCTTCGCCGCGCTCGCCGTCTGGCTTTATGTCGGCCTCGGGGGCGACCCGACGCGCATTCCCTCGCCGCTGGTCGGGCGGCCCGCGCCGGCTTTCGCTGTGGACGGCCTCGCGATGGCCGACCTCGAAGGCCCGGCGCTCGTCAATATCTTCGCGTCTTGGTGTGTGCCCTGCCGCGCGGAGCATCCCCTACTCACGCATCTGGCGGAGGAGCAAGGAGTCACCATTTACGGCATCGCCTACAAGGACAGACCCGAGGCCGCGAACGCTTTCCTCGCCGAACTCGGCAACCCATACCGCAAGGTCGGCTACGACGAGGACGGCGGGGCCGGGGTCGAGTGGGGCGTAACGGGCGTGCCCGAGACCTTCGTGCTCGACGCGGGTGGCGTCGTGGCGTTCAAGCATACCGGCCCGCTGACGCCCGACGCCGTGCGCCGCGACCTGCTGCCGGCGTTGGGGCGATGACGCGGCCTGTGGCAATACTGGCGCTTCTTCTGGCGCTACTGTCCGCGCCGGCCCAGGCAGCGCTCGACGCGAGCGAGATGCTCGCGGACCCCGCGCTCGAGGCCCGCGCCCGTGCGCTCGCCAAGGGGTTGCGCTGCGTGGTCTGCCAGAACCAGTCGATAGACGATTCGGGCGCCGACCTCGCAAGGGACCTCCGCCGGTCGCTGCGCGCGAGGCTGCTCGCCGGCGACAGCGACGAGGAGGCGATCGGCTATCTGACAGAGCGCTACGGCGACTATGTGTTGCTCGAGCCGCCGCTCAAGCCTGCAACCTGGGCGTTGTGGTTCGCGCCGGCGGGCTTCGCCATCGTCGCCCTGTTGCTGGCGCTGCGCTACTTTCGGCGGCGGGAGTGACCGGGAGCCTCTGGCTCTGGCTTGCGGTCGGCGCGCTGGCCGCGGCCACGGCTCTGCTGGTGCTGCGGCCGCTGGCGCGGGCTGGCATGGGCGCGCTGCCGGCTGCCATGCTTGCCGCTGCGCCCGTCGCGCTCGCCTTCGCTCTCTATCTCTGGATCGGCCGGCCGGGCCTGCCGGACATGCCCATCGGCGGGCGCGGCGACGAAACCGCGCAGCATGCAGAACTGCTCAGCCTCGCCGCGCGCCTCGAGGCCCATCTCGAAACGAATCCGGGGGATGCGCGCGGCTGGCGGGTGCTCGCCGGGGCCTGGCGCGGCCTCGGGAGGACGCAGGAAACCGCGGACGCGCTCGCCCGCGCAGTGCAGGCGGAAGGCGGCCTGGACGGCGCGCCGGCCGGCCTCCTCGCGGATTACGGCGAAGCACGGGCCTCGGCCTCGGCCGGCGTGGTCACGCCGGAAGCGCTTGCCGCCTTCCGAGCCGCACTCAGGCGGGAAGCAGGGCAACCCAAGGCCTGGCACTACCTCGCTGTCGAGCGCCTGCAATCCGGCGACGAGGCCGGCGCGCTTGCGCTCTGGCGGGGCCTGGAGGCCGCCTCCGAACCCGACGCGCCCTGGCTCGGCATGGTGCGGAACCGCATGGAGGATCTGGCGCAGCGTCTGGGCCCCGCCGAGGCGGAGGTCGCGCCTGTCGCCCCCGGAGGGGCGTCACCTGACGGATAGCCTCTTCGCCAGTGCCTGGATATAGCGCCGGTCCATATCGGAAAGCCCCTCCTCGGACGCCGCATCGCGGCGCATCTCCTGCAGCTCTTCCTTCAGCGCGCGCGATGCGCCCTTGCGCTCCAGCAGCTTCTGCAGGAGCTGGACCTCGGCCGAACCGTCGCCTTCCAGCGGCGGACCGTCTTGGACATCGTCTTCGCCCTCTTCTTCAGGGTCGAAGTCGACCTCGGTGAAATCGCCTTCCGGCGGGTCTTCCGGAGCGATCAACTCGTCCCAGTCCAGGCCGCCGTCGGAGATGCGCGCCGCGAGTTCCCGCGCCGCCTGCAGCGCCTCGGCATCGTCCTCCGCGCCCAGGCGCTCCAGGCGTTCCAGCAGATATATGCGTTCGGATTCATTCATCGCCGAAACCCGGTCAGTGTCGGTTGGGAATCTTCAGGAAGGAGCGGCGGTCCGCGGAATGCACCGCGACATGGACCAGTTCCCCGTCGCGATAGACGTCCAGGGGCACTTCCACTCCGGCCGGCCCGAGCGCCCATACGGCGCGGTAGAAATCCGACAGCCCCCCGACCGGCTCGCCGGCGACGCCCAGCACCAGGTCGCCGACCTTGAGCCCGGCATCGTCGGCCGGCCCGTCGTCGGTGAGGCCCGCTATGACCACCCGGTCCTCGACCTCGGCGCCGAACATGCCGAGCCAGGGACGCGGCGGGCGCGCGGCATGGCCCGAGGCGGCCAGCTCCTCGAAGATCGGGTGCAGCAACTCCACGGGCACGAACATGTTGCCGGGCCGCGTCTGCTCTCCCGGCAGGCTGTCCTGCACATAGAGCGACCCGACCGCCACCAGCACGCCCTGCCGGGTTATCAGTGCCGCGCCGCTCCAGCGGGGATGCGGGGGCGAGGTGAACACCGCCTCGTCCAGCAGGTATTCCCAGTAGCCGGCGAATTCCCGCTTGGAGACCACCGACACCACCATGGCGAAATCGCGCCCGCCGCCCGCCGCCGCGACCGCATTGTCGCCCACGCTGAGGTCGTCCACGCTGCCGAGCGTCATCGGCCGGCAGTCCAGCGGCCGGTCGGCGCGCAGGAGTCCGAGGCCGGTCACCTGGTCGTAGCCGACCACGCGCGCCGGACACTGCGCGCCTTCGACGTCGGTCAGCGTCACCTCGTCGGCCTCGGTCGCCAGATAGCCGATGGTCAGTAGATGGCCTTTCTCGTCGATCAGGACGGCGTTGCCCTCGCGCTCATTGCCCAGCGTCGAGGCCGTGAAGGCGTCGTCCGGAATATCGGCGTGATAGCCGAACACCGCCCTCAGCGCCTCGTCGAGGTCGAAGGACCATTCGGCCGGGTCGGGCCGCAGCTTCTCCGGCACGCCGCTTTCGGCCGTCTGAAAGCCCTTGAAGCGGTGGCCGTTGGCCCGGGAAACACCAGCCATAATCATTCCCATCCGGATCGGAGCGCACAAGCTAGCCCGGATTTCTCGCCGATGTCACGGCCTGCGTCGCCTCCGGGCGTAACCGCGCGAGAGTTGGTGTATAACTCCGCTGGAATTCCGGGTTGCCGGAGAAGCGGGATGCGCGTTCGGGGCCGAAAGGAGCCGCGCAGGACCATGCCGATAGACGGTGGCGCATTCGAGTGGTCGGAGTTGGAGTCGCCGGCGCGGTTCATCAACCGCGAGGTGTCTTGGCTGGCCTTCAACGAGCGCGTGCTGGAAGAGGCGTCGAACCCGGCCCACCCGCTTCTGGAGCGGCTGCGCTTCCTCTCCATCTCCGCACAGAATCTCGACGAGTTCTACATGGTCCGCGTGGCCGGCCTGAAGGGCCAGGAGGCCGCTGGCGTGCGCACGCCGAGCGCCGACGGGCTGACACCGGCGCAACAGCTGGAAGCCATAGACAGCCGTGCCCGCACCCTGGTGGCCGGCCAGCAGGCCTGCTGGCGGCGCCTGCAGCCGGAGCTGCGCCGGGCGGGCATCGACCTCGTGGACGGCCGCACCCTCTCCGGGGAGGACCGGAACTGGCTCGAAACCTATTTCATGAGCGACGTGTTTCCGGTGCTGACGCCGCTCACGGTCGATCCGGCGCATCCCTTCCCGTTCATTCCCAATTCAGGCTTCGGGCTGGCAGTGGACCTCCACAGCCCGTCGGACGGGCGCGACTTCGAGGCGCTGGTGCCGATTCCCGGCAAGCTGGACCGCTTCGTCGCGCTGCCTGGCCCGGCGCGGCGCTATCTGGCCATAGAGGACATGATCGCGCTTTTCCTCGGGCGTCTCTTCCCGAGGTTCGAGTTGCGCGGGGCCGGCTCCTACCGCGTCATCCGCGACAGCGAGATGGAGATCGAGGAGGAGGCGGAGGACCTGGTCCGCCTGTTCGAGTCGGCGCTCAGGCGGCGGCGGCGCGGCAATGTGGTGCAGCTGTCCATCGATTCGAGGATGCCGCAGGCGCTCGCGATAGCGCTCACAAGGCGGCTCGGAGCCGAGATCGGCGACGTGTTCACACTGGAAGGCCCCGTCGGCCTTGGCGACATGGATCAGCTCATCGACGGGCGGCGGCCGGACCTTCTGTTTCAGCCCTTCGAGCCCCGCTTCCCGGAGCGCATCCGCGATTTCGGCGGCGACTGCTTCGCCGCCATCCGCGCCAAGGACATCGTCGTCCACCACCCCTATGAGAGCTTCGATGTCGTCGTGCGCTTCCTGCGCCAGGCGGCGCGCGATCCGGACGTGGTGGCGATCAAGCAAACGCTCTACCGGACCTCGGAGGACTCGCCCATCGTCGCGGCGCTGATCGAGGCAGCGGAGGCCGGCAAGTCGGTCACCGCGCTGGTGGAGCTCAAGGCGCGGTTCGACGAGGAGGCCAACATCCGCTGGGCCCGGAACCTGGAGCGCGCCGGCGCGCTGGTGGTTTATGGGTTCATCGACCTCAAGACGCATTGCAAGCTCTCGCTCGTCGTCCGCCGCGAGGCCGACGGGCTGCGCAGCTACGCCCATTACGGCACCGGCAACTACCATCCGGTCAATGCGCGCATCTACACGGACCTGTCCTTCTTCACGACGGACCGGGCGCTCTGCAACGACGCAACCCTCCTCTTCAACTACACGACCGGCTATGCGGAGCCTGAGCGCTTCGACAGGATCGCCGTCTCCCCGCTGTCGCTGGCGCCCCGGCTGCTGGAGCTGATCGAAGACGAAATCGCCCACGCCCGGGCCGGGCGCCCGGCGCAGATCTGGGCCAAGATGAATGCGCTGGTCGATCCCGAAGTCGTGGACGCGCTCTACCGCGCATCCGCTGCGGGCGTGGAGATCGACCTCGTCGTTCGCGGCATTTGCTGCCTGCGGCCGGGCGTTCCGGGCCTGTCGGACAATATCCGGGTCAAGAGCATTGTCGGGCGATTTCTGGAACATGCGCGCGTTGCCTGCTTCGGCGCCGGCCGCGGTCTGCCCTCTCCCCATGCCAGGGTGTTCATCAGTTCGGCGGACTGGATGCCGCGCAACCTCTACCGCCGCGTTGAGGCATTCGTGCCGATCGACAACCCGACCGTCCACCAGCAGATACTGGACCAGATCATGGTCGCCAATCTGAACGACACGGCGCAGAGCTGGGTGCTGGGCCCGGACGGCAGCTATACCCGCACGGAGGCAGGCCTGGTGCCCTTCTCCGCGCACCAGTATTTTATGACGAACCCGAGCCTTTCCGGACGCGGGAGCGCGCTGGAGCGCTCGGCCAAGAAGCCCGAACCCTTGCCCGCACCCGTTTAGCCCGGATTTCGCGCCAGTGTCACAGCAGACGCGGGCCTCGCGCCGGGTCGGCATTGTCGATATCGGCTCCAATTCCGTGCGGCTGGTTGTCTATGGCAACCGGCTGGACAGCTTCCGCCCGCTCTTCAACGACAAGGCGACCTGCCAGCTCGGCGCGGACTTGAACCGCACCGGCAGGCTGAACCCGGCGGGCTGCGCGCTTGCCGAGCAGGCTTTTCTGCGGTTCATCAATATCGCCGCGCTGCTGCAGGTGGACCGGTTCGAGGCCTATGCAACCGCCGCGATGCGCGACGCCAGCGACGGGGCCGAGTTCGCCCGCCATCTGGAGCAAGCGAGCGGACGGACCATCGAGATCCTGAGCGGCGCTGACGAAGCGATGGCGGGCGCGCGGGGGGTCCTCGGCGCCATTCCCGATGCGGCTGGCGTCGTGGCCGACCTCGGCGGCGGCAGCCTCGAACTCGTGCGCGTCGGGGGCGGCCGCGCCGCCGACAACGACAGTTTTCCGTTGGGCGTGCTTCGCCTCGCCGACAATGGGAGCCGCAAGGAAACCGCCCGGCATGTCGCTGCAAGCCTGGACGGCGCGGGCTGGCTGCAGCGCTCCGGTCCGCCGGGCAGCCTTTTCTGCATCGGCGGGTCGTGGCGGGCCTGGGCACGGCTTCACCTGACCCACAGCCGCCATCCCCTCGACATCATCCACCAATATGCGGTGCCGGCGCGGGAGGCGCGCGCATTCTGCGGCATGTTGACCCGGATGAGCAGCGGCAGCCTGGCCGAGCTTACCCCGGTCTCTCCGCGCCGCCGGCCGCACCTGCCGGCGGCGGCCGAAATCATGTTGCAGCTGATCGATCGGACCGGGCCAGAGCGGGTCGTCTTTTCAAGCGCCGGCCTGCGCGAAGGCCTGATGCTGCACCGCCAACGCAAAAAGCAGCGCAGACGGGACCCTCTGCTCGCTGTCTGCACCCGCATCGGGCGCAGCGGCGCCCGCCAGCGCATGACTCCGGACACCCTCATGGCCTGGGTCTCCGCGCTGGGCCTGGGCCTCTCGCCCGCCGAGGAGCGCATCGCGGAAGCGGCTTGCCGCCTCGTCGATATCGCCGGCATGGAGCATCCGTCCTATCGCGCGGAGCACGCCTTTATGCGGGCCTTCCGCCTGCCCGCCGTCGCTATCGAGCACCCGGAACGCGCCTTTCTCGGCCTCGTCATGGCCGCGCGCTATGACGGGCGCATCGACCGGGACTGGACTGGGCCTGCGCGCACGCTGATAGCGGAGGATGCCCGCGACAGGGCGCTCTCGGTGGGCCTCGCGCTCCGGCTGGCCATGACCCTCGCGCCCGGCATCGAGGGCGCGCGGCTCAGGCGGAAATCCAGGACGCTCACGCTCTTCGTCCACCGGGATTTCATGAGCCCGGAAGTCGAGCGCCGCCTGGCTGCGCTCGCCGCAGCGCTCGACGTCTCGGCGGAGCTACGGGAGCTCTGACACCTCCACCCGGCCCCGCTTCAAGGTCAGCGCCAGTTCGCCCCGAAGCAGGCGCTGGGCGTCCGCGCCGAACAGCTCCCTACGCCATCCCCTGAGCAGGGGCCCGTCCTCTGCGCCGCCCGCCAGGTCTTCCAGGTCTTCGCTGCTGGCGACCAGTTTCTGCGCCACGCCCTCGTGCTCCACGCGCGCCTTGAGCAGCACGCGCAGCAGCTCCATCGCGGGACCGACGCCTCGAGGCCGTTCCCTCTGCGGCGCCGGCTGCGGGCGGTCTTCCGGCGGCACGGCCTTGCCCTCGGCCACGGCCGCCAGCAGGCCCGGACCGAGCCGCCCGGTCGCCATGCCGCGCGTCACGCCCCGGCAATGGGCCAGCGCGTCCGCGTCCGCCGGCGCCTGGGCCGCCACATCGAGCAGGGCGTCGTCGCGCAGCACGCGGTTGCGCGGCAGGTCGAGCCGCTGGGCCTCGCGCTCCCGCCAGGCCGCAACCGCGCGGATGACTGCAAGATAGGCTGAGTCGCCGCTACGGGTCTTGAGGCGCTTCCAGGCATGCTCGGGGTCGAGTCGGTAGGTCTCGGGGTCCAGCAGCACGGCCTCTTCCTCCTCCACCCAGTCGGCGCGGCCGTTGCGGCGGAGTTCCCCCGCCAAACCCTCGTAGACGGCGCGCAGCCAGACGACATCGGCGAGCGCATAGTCGATCTGCCGTTCGGGAAGGGGGCGGCGCGACCAGTCGGCGAACCGGGCGCGCTTGTCGAGCCGCCGCCCGGCGAAGTGCTTTACCAGCGTGTCATAGGCCGCCTGGTCGCCGAAGCCGCAGACCATGGCGCCCACTTGCGTGTCGAGCAGCGGCTCGGGAATGACCCCGCCCATATGGAAGAAGATCTCGATGTCCTGGCGCGCGGCGTGCATGACCTTGGGCACGGGCGAAGCCAGCAACCGCCAGACGGGCTTGAGGTCGAGTCCGGACGCGAGCGTATCGACCGCCCGGGCGGCTTCCGCGTCCGCAAGCTGGATCAGGCAGAGCCGCGGCCAGTAGGTCGATTCCCGCATGAATTCGGTATCGACCGTCACATAGTCCGCGTCCTGCAGCCGGGCGCAGAACGCCTCCAGCTCGGCCTGTGTCTCGATGGGGTCCGGGTCGGGGGTCGGCAATGTCGAAGAAGGCATGGGGCGGGCTCATAAGGTGCGCTACGCGGCTTGACAAGCCAGCCCTCTCATCCCATTCCCGCGCGACCTTCGCGAGACGAGCCCGAATCCCATGCACCCCTATCGCACACACGATTGCGGCGCGCTGCGCCGCACCGATGTCGGCAGCACCGTCCGCCTCTCCGGCTGGGTCCACCGCAAGCGCGACCATGGCGGCCTCCTGTTCGTGGACCTGCGGGATCGCTACGGGCTGACGCAATGCGTGGTCGATTCGAGCCGTGCGGAGACCTTTGCGGTGCTGGACGCGGCGCGCAACGAAACCGTGCTCACGATCACCGGCGAATGCGTCGAGCGCGACGCCGAGACGGTCAACCCGGCGCTGCCGACCGGCGAGGTCGAGGTCTCGATCCGCGAGATCGCCGTGCAGGGCGCGGCCGAGCCGCTGCCGCTCCAGGTGAACAGCGAGGAGGATTACGGCGAGGAGGTGCGGCTGCGCTACCGCTTCCTCGATCTGCGCCGCGACAAGATGCAGCGCAATATCGCGCTGCGCTCCGACATCATCGCCTCGATCCGCCGGCGGATGATCGAGCAGGGCTTCCGCGAGTTCCAGACGCCCATCCTGACCGCGGAAAGCCCCGAGGGCGCGCGCGACTTCCTGGTGCCCTCGCGGCTGCATCCCGGCAATTTCTACGCCCTGCCGCAGGCGCCGCAGCAGTTCAAGCAGTTGCTGATGATCGCGGGCTTCGACCGCTATTTCCAGATCGCGCCCTGCTTCCGCGATGAGGACGCGCGCGCCGACCGCTCGCCCGGCGAGTTCTACCAGCTCGACTTCGAGATGGCGTTCGTGACGCAGGAGGATGTGTTCGCCGCCATCGAGCCGGTTCTGGCCGGCGTGTTCGAGGAGTTTGCGGACGGCCGCGAGGTCACGCCGCCGCCCTTCCCGCGCATCGGCTTCGACGAGGCCATGCTGAAATACGGCTCCGACAAGCCGGACCTCCGCAATCCCATAGAGATCGCCGAGGCCACGGAGATATTCCGGGGTTCGGGCTTCTCGATCTTCGAGCGCGGCATTGAGCGGGGCGGCGTGGTGCGCGCCATTCCGGCCCCCGGCGGGGCCGCGCAGCCGCGCAGCTATTTCGACCGGATGCAGGACTGGGCCCGCGAGCGGGGCGCCGGCGGCCTCGCCTATGTCACGCTCGACGAGAGCGGTGCGCGGGGGCCCATCGCCCGTTTCCTGGACGAGCCGCGCGTCGAGGCGCTGCGCGAGGCGACGGGCGCGGGCCCGGGCGACGCCGTGTTCTTCGCCGCGGACAAGCCGGACAAGGCCGCAGAGCTTGCCGGCGCGGCCCGCACGAAGCTCGGCGAAGACCTCGACCTGCTGGAGAAAGGCGCGTTCCGCTTCTGCTGGATCGTCGATTTCCCGATGTACGAACAGGACGCGGCCACCGGCCGGGTCGGCTTCAGCCACAACCCCTTCTCCATGCCGCAGGGCGGGCTGGAAGCGCTGGAAAGCATGGACCCGCTGGAGATCAAGGCCTTCCAATACGACATCGTCTGCAACGGCGTCGAGCTCTCGTCCGGGGCCATCCGCAACCACGACCCGGCCATCATGTACAAGGCGTTCGAGATCGCCGGCTACGGGCCGGACGTGGTCGAGTCGCGCTTCGGCGGCATGCTCTCGGCGCTCGAATTCGGCGCGCCGCCGCACGGCGGGTCGGCCCCCGGCATCGACCGCATCGTGATGCTGCTCGCCGACGAGCCCAACATCCGCGAGGTGATCGCCTTCCCGATGAACCAGCAGGGCCAGGACCTGATGATGGGCGCCCCCGCCCCGGTCGAGGCTCCCCGGCTGAAAGAGCTGTCGGTGCGCCTGGACCTGCCGAAGAAGCGCTGACGACCGGCGTTGTGCAATCAGCTCGCGGCTGCACTATTCTCGCTCGCAGGGGCATTACGGAAGAGAGGGAGCGCGTTTCATGGAACTCGGATATGCCGGCCTCGGCAATATGGGCGGGGCGCTCGCGCGGCGGCTGCTGCTGAGCCGCAAGCTCAGGGCCTTCGACCTCCGGCCCGAGGCGTTGCAGGACATGGCGCCGGCGGGCGCGCAGCCGGCGCAGAGCCTGGAGGCGCTCGGGCAGGCCTGCGACGCGGTGCTGCTCTGCCTGCCGACCTCGAACGAGGTGCGCGACGCCATTTTCGGCGAGGGCGGGCTGGCCGCGGGCATGGCGCCGGGCGGCATCATCGTGGACCAGACGACCGGCGACCCGAACGCCACCCGCGCCATGGCGGCGGAGCTGGCGGAGCGCGGGCTGGAGCTGATCGACGCGCCGGTCTCGGGCGGCCCGCACGGCGCGCTCGCCGGCACCATCGCCATCATGGCCGGCGGCACGGAGGCCCAATTCGCGCGCATGCGTTCCACCTTCGAGGCGATCAGCCCCAATGTCTTCCATTGCGGCGATGTGGGCGCGGGCCACGCCATGAAGCTCGTCAACAATGTCATCGCCGCGAGCGTGCGCGCCGCCACCTTCGAAGCCGTGGCGATGGGGGTGAAGAACGGCCTCAGCCTCGCCGCCTGCGCCGAGGTGCTGCACAAGGGCTCCGCGCGCAGCTACACGACCGAGTTCACCCTGCCGCGCCTCGTCGACGGGTCCGGCAAGTCCAATTTCGCGCTGGAGCTCATGTTGAAGGACGTGCGCCTCGCAACCCAGCTCGGCGCGGACAGTGGCGCGCCGATGTTCATGGCCAATGTGGCGCGCAACCTGTTCCAGCAGGCCGTCAACGAGCATGGCGGCGGCGAGGACGTGAACGAGTTGATCCGCACGATCGAACGCAATGCCGACGTGAAGGTCGTCGGCGGCTGAGCGGAGACGGAAAAGGGAAGGAAATCGGCAATGGCTCTCTACGAACTGCGCACCTACACGCTCTATGTCGGCAAGATGGGCGAGGCGGTCGAGGTGTATTCGAAATATGGCTGGCCGGCGCTGGAGCCGCACAGCGACAAGCTGGTGGGCTATTTCCAGTCCGATGCGGGCGCGCTGAACCAGCTCGTCCATCTCTGGAAGTTCGACGACGACGCCGACCGCCGCCGGCACTGGTCAACGCTCTACGCGGACGAGGCGTTCAGGACCTTCGCCGGCAAGATCCGCCCGCTCATCATGACGCAGCAGAACCAGCTCCTCCTCGCCGCCCCCTGGGGTCCGCACCCGTAAGGGAGGGCGTTCGTCAAATCACCTGGCCGCCAGAAGCTCGCAGGCCTCCATGGCGGCGTAGGTGAGGATGGCGTCGGCGCCGGCGCGCTTGAAGGCCATCAGGCTCTCCAGCAGCACGAGGTCGTAGTCGAGCCAGCCGCGCTCGCCCGCCGCCTTGAGCATCGAGTATTCGCCGGAGACGTTGTAGGCGACGGTCGGCGCGCCGAAGAGCTCCTTCACCCGGTGGATGACATCGAGATAGGCCAGGCCCGGCTTGACCATCACCATGTCGGCACCTTCGGCGAGGTCGGCCGCGATTTCGCGGAGCGCCTCCTCCGTGTTCGCCGGGTCCATCTGGTAGGTCTTCTTGTCGGCCGCGCCGAGCGCGCCGGCGGAGCCGACCGCATCCCGGAAGGGCCCGTAGAAGGCCGAGGCGTATTTGGCGGAATAGGCGAGGATCGAGGCGTCCTCATGCCCTGCGGCATCGAGCGTGTCGCGAATTGCGCCCACGCGCCCGTCCATCATGTCGGAGGGCGCGATCACGTCGCAGCCGGCCTCGACCTGCACCCGCGCCTGCTCGCAGAGCACGTGCACGGTCTCGTCGTTCAGGATGCGCCCGTCGCGCACGATGCCGTCCTGGCCGTGGGTGGTGAACGGGTCGAGCGCCACGTCGCAGACGACGCCCATCTCCGGCATGGCCGCCTTCACCGCCCGGATCGCGCGGCAGACGATGTTCTCCGAGTCGAGCGCGTGTTCACCGTCATGCGTCTTGAGCGCGGGATTGACATAGGGGAAGAGCGCAACGGCCGGAATGCCGGCGTCCCGCGCCTTCTGCACCCGCTCGACCAGCAATTCCACCGACCAGCGGCACACGCCCGGCATGGAGGGCACGGGCTGCGACACGCCCTCGCCGTCGACGACGAAGAGCGGCCAGATGAAATCCTGCGGCCCGAGGCGGCTTTCGGCGACCAGGGCGCGCGTCCACCCGGCGCGGCGGTTGCGCCGGGCGCGCAGACGCGGATAGGCCCCGAGCGGCCGCGCCGGCGCGGCGTAGCGCGGCAAATCCGTTTCACGGTCCCTTGGCATGGTTTCCTCCCCCATGCGGCAAGGGCGCCAATACGCCACGCCCGCCGCCGCCGGTCAACGCTGCGAAAGCGCGCGGGGCCCCAGCCGGCGGCTTGACCCCGGCTGGCCGCGCGTTTCATCCTGCCGGTTCCGGCGAGCATGGGAGGCGCGTCATGTCCGGGCTTCGGACCATCCCCGCGCGCAGCGGCAAGGCGGCGTTCGCGCGCAAGGGGCAGAAGGTGAAGGTCGTCAACACGCACGGCGAGCAGGTGGTGGACACCTGGGCTTTCGCGCGGCGCGACCTGCGCGAGTTCATGTCGATGGAGCACACTCGCGCGACCTTGACGAAAATGCGCCCGGAGGTCGGCGACGCGCTCTACAGCAACCGGCGCCGGCCGATCCTCACCCTCATCGAGGACACCTCGCCCGGCGTCCACGACACGCTGATGGCGGCCTGCGACAACTACCGCTACGGCCTGCTCGGCTGCACGGAGTACCACGACAATTGCACGGACAATCTCGCCGCCGCCCTCTACGAACTCGGCCTGACGCCGCCGGAGACGCCGTCGCCGCTCAACCTGTTCATGCACATTCCCTGGGAGGAAGGCGGCGGCTTGACCTTCGCCGCGCCCGTCACCAAGCCGGGCGATTATGTGCTGTTCGAGGCCGATCTCGATGTCGTCGTCGTCTTCTCCGCCTGCCCGCAGGACATCCTGCCGATCAACGGCGTGGGGCGCGAGCCGACGGAAGCCCATTTCGAGATTCTGGACTGAGTGGCTTATGTTGCCACCATGTCCCCAATCAGCGCTTGCACGCCTCGTCATTTACACGGAGATATTCGTCAACGAATCGATCCGTGTGCTGTGATACCGATGACAAGACGTAATTCGAATTCCTACCATGCGTCCCAGTACTGCCAGATTGCCAAGTCTTGGCATAGTTGTATTCTCCCGATGCAGCATCCAGTAATACTTTGTTGTAATAGACTCCAATTCCAAATGCCGGGCCAACAATGTTTACGTTCACATAAAGATACGGCTCGGCCGTAGAACTGTAAATCCGCGCCGCCCTAGGTCCTGTGGACGGATTTGATCAAGATGAAGGCAGCGGCGAGTGCGACGAAGGAGCTGAAGTTTGTGGCGGTCTTTTCGCAGCGCAGGGCGATGCGTTTGAAGCGTTTGAGCTTGCCGACGGCCTGTTCGATGCGCGCCCGTCCTCTGTAGAGCGCGCTTGCGAAGCGCTTTGGCCTGTTTTTGATGTTCTTCCGGTAGGGAATGACGGTCAGGGCGCCTCTTTTCCGGGCGAGTTGGCGGTTTCCGGCGCTGTCATAGCCCTTGTCGGCGACGATGGCGCGGGGCCGGACATCGGGGCCGATGTCCATCAGGGTCTCGAAATGCGGACTGTCGGCTGCCTCGCCGCCGGTCAGGTCGAAGGCGATCGGCAGGCCGTCGAAATCGGTCTTCAGGTGGATTTTGGTGCTGAAACCGCCCCGCGAGCGTCCAAGCGCCTGACCCTGCTGCCCCCTTTTGCGCCGGCCGCCGATACATGCGCGCGGGTCACGGTCGAATCGAACATCTGAACCAGGTGCGCCGTGCTGCTCAAATCCGCCAGCGTGGCGAAAAAGTCCTCGAACACCCCTGAACGGCTCAGACGGTGAAAACGCCGCCATACCGTATTCCAGTGCCCGAACCGCTCCGGCAGCGCCCGCCAGGTGATGTTGTGAACCGCAAAGAAGTGCAGCGCCTCCAGAAACAGACGGTCGTCCTTCGCCTTCGCACCCCGCCTCGGAAGGCAAAGCCGGAAAACCTCCAGCGCAACCTCCCAGTCTCCATTCGTCATCTTCGTCGACATCAACGAAACCCCCGAATCGCCGACGCCTCATGATTCAGACAAATCCTCGCACGGGAATCCCTGAACACGCTCCTGAGTCAATACGTCCACAGGGCCTAAGCCTACTGCGCACGGATGTTGCTATCGCCTCTTCTTCCAATCCAATGTCAGCAGCCCCCTTTGGTAAGCTCTCGACTACCAGATTCATAGGCCCGCAGTCGTTCCACAGGTTAAACCGATCATAGCCGGTAACCTCTTGGGCCGATGCCAGTGCTGAGCAGAATAACACGGCAGCAGCGAGCAGAGAGGAGATCGGACGAAGCATGGCGATACGGTTCTGAAAGCGGTGCAACGAGAGAATCTAAACGCTACCCGTGACTCAATCCAGCTGCAACGCCATCGCCTTGAGGTAGGCCGACTCCGGCAGCATGGGATGCACCGGATGGTCGGGGGCGGCGCCGGCCGTGCGGAGCACGCGGCCCGTGCGGCCGGCCTGCCCGAGGCCGCGCGCGACCTCCAGCGCGAAGGCTTCGGGCGTCACATTGTGCGAGCACGACGCCGCCAGCAGGAAACCGCCCGGCGCCACCAGCCCCGCGGCGAGGCGGGCGAGCTTGCGGTAGCCGCGCAGCCCCGCGCCCAGGTCCTTGCGCGAGCGCACGAAGGCCGGCGGGTCGGCGACCACGAGGTCGAAGCGTTCAGACGCCGCCGCCTCCAGGAAGGCGAAGACATCGGCGCGCTCGGCGCGGACCCGTTCGCCGACGCCGTTCAGCCCGGCAGAGCGGGCGGCAAGCTCCAGGGCGGGCCGGGAGCGGTCCACCAGCATGGCCTCCCGCGCGCCGCCGGCGGCCGCCCGGATGCCGAATCCGCCGAGATAGGCGTAGAGGTCCAGCACCCGCGCGCCGTCCGCCAGGCCCGCCGCGAAGGCGCGGTTGTCGCGCTGGTCGTGGAACCAGCCGGTCTTCTGCCCGCCGAGCGGGTCGCAGAGGAAGCGGCAGCCGCCCTCGACCAGATCGACCGGCCCGGAGACCTCGCCGAAGACCAGCCGGGTCTCCGTCTCCAGCCCCTCGAGGCCGCGCTGGGCGCTGTCGTTGCGGAGGACCAGTGCATCCGGCCGCAGCACTTCGCGCACGGCTTCGACCAGCGGCGCTTCCAGCCGCGCCATGCCGGCGCTGTTGAGCTGCGCCACCGCCACGGCGCCGAACAGATCGACGATGAGGCCCGGCAGCCCGTCCGCCTCCGCGTGGACCGCCCGGCACCAGGGCGCGAGGCCGAGCCGTTGCCGGAGCGCCAGCGCCGCCTTCAGCCGCGCCGCCAGCCAGTCCGCACCGATCTCCCGGTCCGGGTCTGGATCGAGGCGGCGCACGGCCGCGAGCGCGCGGGGGTTGAACATCGCCGCGCCCAGCGCCTGTCCGTCGGCGCTCTCCAGCCGCACGAGCGTTCCCGGCGGCAGCGCGCGCGCGTCGGCCGACATCTCGATCTCGTTGGCGTAGGCCCAGGGATGCCCCGCCCGGAGGCGCTTCTGCCGGCCGGGCAGGAGCCGGACGACGGGTCGCGGTTCCATGGGCGGCGACATTCCCACATCCCCGCTTGCCGGGCCAGACGGTTTGCGGGACTGTTCCCGCGCCATGCTCACCTCCCGCACCGTGCAGGACCTTCGCCGCCTCGCCAGCGCCTGGCGCCGGTCGGGCTGCAGCATCGGCGTCGTGCCCACCATGGGCGCGCTCCACGCCGGGCACCTGAGCCTCGTTGCCGCCAGCCGCGGGCGCGCCGACCGCACCATCGTCACACTCTTCGTCAACCCGAAGCAGTTCAACGACGCGGCGGACCTCGTCCGCTATCCGCGCACCGAGGAGGACGACCGCGGGAAGCTCGCCCCTTATGGCGTCGACCTGCTTTTCGCGCCGCCGCCGGAAGTCATGTACCCGGCGGGATTCGCGACGAACATCTCCGTCTCCGGCGTCACCGAGGGCCTTTGCGGCGCGGACCGGCCGGGCCATTTCGACGGCGTGGCGACGGTCGTCTCCAAGCTGCTGATCCAGACCGGTGCGGACTTCGCCTTCTTCGGCGAGAAGGACTACCAGCAGCTCGCCGCGGTCCGCCGCATGGTCGGCGACCTCGACCTCCCTGTCGAGATCGTCGGCTGCCCGACCGTGCGCGACCCGGACGGCCTCGCGCTCTCCTCCCGCAACGCCCTGCTCGGCCCGGAGGAACGCGCATGCGCCCCGGCGCTCCACCGCGCGCTCGTCATGGCCGCCCGGCGCCTGCGGAACGGCGAGGATGCGCGCTGCCTCGCCGAGGCCGCCGCGGAGATCGCCGCAGCCGGCTTCTCCGCCGTCGATTATGTCGAGCTTCGCGACGCGGAAGACCTCGCGCCCATGCAGCGCCTCGACCGCCCCGCCCGTCTGCTCGCCGCCGCCCGTCTCGGCCGCGCAAGGCTGATCGACAATATCGCGGTGGAGCCTGCGGGCTCCTGACTGCCCCCGGATTGAGCGCGATTGACAAGACTGCCACCGCCCGCGCCATGGATATTCCCGTCTTCGATCTGGATGTTTCGTGACCGCGCTGTCCGGCCGCTTCCCCTCCCCCGCCCTGTCAAGCTAGGCTGGGAGGCTGAGACGGGTTGGGGGCCCGGCGTTTTCCCGGAGGCAAAAGCAGGGATGAAGATTACCGGTATTCGCACGATGACGGTGGACGTGCCGCTGGAGGAGCCCGTCATCACCGCGGTCCACGATATCCGTTCGATCGGCTATGTGCTGGTCTTCGTCGATACCGAGGCGGGGGTGACCGGGGAGGGCCACCTCTTCTCGCTCCCGGCGAGGCACCTGGCGCCGCTGGAAGCGATGACCGCCGTCCTCGGCCAGTCGCTCGTCGGCGAGGACGCGCACCGGATCGAGGGCATCTGGCACAGGCTCTGGACCGAGGTGAACTTCGTCGGCCACAAGGGCGTGCCGCTGTTCGCGCTCTCCGCGCTCGACATGGCGCTCTGGGATGCGCGCGGCAAGGCGCTCGGCCAGCCGGCCCACCGCCTGCTCGGCTCCTGCCGCGACGCCGTGCCGGCCTATCACAGCGGCGGGCTCTGGCTCTCGCGCTCGCGGGACGAGCTCGTCGCCGAGGCGAAGACGTTCCTGAAGCAGGGCTTCCGCGCCATGAAGATGCGGCTCGGCAAGCCGCGCTGGCAGGAGGATGTCGAGCGCGCCGAGGCGATTCGCGACGCCGTCGGCCCCGATATCCGGCTGATGGCGGACGCAAACCAGGGCCTCGACGTCAGGCACGCGCTCCGGCTCGGCCGCGCCCTGGAGCCGGTCGGCCTCGACTGGTTCGAGGAGCCGGTGCCGGCGTACAATGTCGCCGGCCACGCCGCGCTCGCCGCCGCGCTCGACACGCCCATCGCCACCGGAGAGACCGAATACACCCGCTACGGCTTCCGCCCGCTGATCGAGGCGAAGGCGGCGGACGTGCTGATGCCGGACCTCGGGCGCGTCGGCGGCGTCACCGAGTTCATGCGTGTCGGGCACATGGCGCAGGCCTGGGACCTGCCGGTCTCGCCGCACCTTTATTCCGAGGCGTCGCTGCAGCTTTGCGGCGCGCTCCATAATTGCGACCTGTTGGAATACATGCCCTGGTCGGCCCGGCTGTTCGGCGAGACGATCGAATTCGAGGACGGCCGGGCCCGGATTCCCGACAGGCCGGGCCTCGGCTTCTCCTTCGACCTCGACGCGCTGGAGGCCTTCCGCGCCGCGCCCGCTGCTGAGAGCGCAGCGGCACCCGCGCCGAAGCGGCCGAGCCGCCGCGCCGCCGCGAAGAAGGACGAGCCGCCCGCGCCGAAGCCGGAGGTAAAGCCCAGGGCGCGCGCCGCTCCGAAGGCCAGGGCCGGGACGAAGCCGGAGGCGAAGGCCCCGCCCAAGCCGGAACCGGCTCCCAAACCGGCCCGCCGCAAACGGCGCGATCCGGGGAAGACGCCGTGGTATCTTCGCCGCGAGACGGAGGATGCGTGACATGCCGGATGGAATTCAGGGATTGGCGGATATGCAGGTGAAGCCGCTTTCCGGGTCCTGCGGGGCCGAGGTGCGGGGCATCGACCTCACGGCGCTCGACGGTGAAGGCTTCGCGGCGGTGCGGGAGACTTTCCTGCGCCACAAGGTGCTCTGCTTCCGCGACCAGAAGATGGACGAGGAAGCGCTGATGGCCTTCGGCCTGCGCTTCGGCCCGCTGATCGTGCATCCGAACCTGATCGCCGACGGCAAGCATCCCGAGGTCATCGCGATCCGCAAGGAGCCCGACGACAAGGCGGCGGTCGGCGAAAACTGGCACACCGACACCACCTGCCTGGAGAAGCCGCCGCTCGGCTCGGCGCTCTATGCCCTCGAGGTGCCGCCCGCCGGCGGCGACACGCTGTTCGCGGACCAGCAGGGCGCCTGGGACCTCCTGTCGGACGGCATGAAGGCCACGCTTTCGGACATGCGCGCCGTGCATAACGACACCCGCGTCGCCGGGCCGGCGACGAACTTCAACGCGCTGCGCTCGACCAGGAACCGCGAGGACGACGCCTGGCGGCCGACCGAGAGCCTGCACCCGGTGGTCCGCACTCATCCCGACACCGGGCGCAAGGGCCTCTTTGTCAACCGCGCCTACACCATCCGCTTCGAGGGCATGACCGAGGCCGAGAGCACGCCGCTGCTGGACTATCTCTACGCCGCGGGCGAGCGCGTGGAGCTAACCTGCCGCGTCTCCTGGGAGCCGGGCACCTTGACGCTCTGGGACAATCGCTGCCTCAAGCACGCCGCCATCAACGACTATTCCGGCTACCGCCGAGACATGCGCCGCATCCAGATAGAGGGCGACCGGCCCGTGTAGGGTGCAGGGAGTTCATCGTTCCAATTGCCGGGCCAGTGCGATGCTTGCGTCCCGGCTTGCAGTACGTACGGTCCGAAGCTGCAGGGGGCCCTGCGTTTCACAATTGCGGGAGGTCGGCGCCATGCAAGCCGTCACCGCCGACAAGAAGGAAGAACTGGCCGCGCTGTGTCGGCGCTGCGATGTGGCAAGGCTGGAGATATTCAGTTCGGCACCGCGCGCGATCTACGACATCCCGTTCCTCACCGAAGACCAGAAGCGCAACATCCTCGGCCGAAACGCTGCCCGCCTGTTCAATCTTCCGAAGAAGGAAGGCGCACGGAAGGCGGCGTAGGGGGATGGACAAGGGCGCATTCCGTTCGGGCTGAAGCAGACTCGTTCGCAATCTCAATCATCCCCCCGGACCCCGCCTGTCCCCGTCCCCGAGCCTAACGCACACACACATCTCGCCGCACCTGCGGTGCTAACCATCTGACATGATTGTGGAATTTTCCCGTTTCCGGTGCAACCGGGGCGTTGGAGCGAATCCGGCTTTGCACACCGTGCAACTGATCGGGGAACCGCAATCGTGGCAGCCATCCGCCTCACCCAGCGCCGGGTCGATACCCTCCGGCCCCGCAAGACCGTCCGCAATGTCAGGGACGCCGAACTGAAGGGATACGGCGTCCGCATCATGCCTTCGGGCACGAAACGCTACTTCATCCACAGCCAGCACCGGGGCCACCGGGTCTGGAAGATCGTCGGCGATGCGGCGGTCATGACCGAGGCCGAGGCGCGTGCCCGCGCCCGGACCATGCTGGCCGCGCTCCGGGACGACAGGGATGTCGAAGCGGAGGTATCCGGAGACGCGCTGTTCGAGACCGTCGCCGAGGAGGTCTTCACCCGCTACGGCAGGCGCTGGAAGCCGCGCACGCTCGCCGTCAACCGCCGCTATCTGCAAAACCAGATCCTGCCCTTCTTCGCGGGCCGGCCTGTCGCCGAGATCGACCGGGAGGAGGTGCAGCGCTGGTTCCGCTCCCTCCATGCGACACCAGCGGCAGCCAACCGTTCGGCGCCTATTCTTTCCGTCATCATGCAGCAGGCCGAGGCGTGGGGGTATCGGCCCGACGGCGGCAATCCCTGCAAGGGCATCCGGCGTTACCGGCAGAAGCGGTCGGAGCGATTCCTGTCGCCGGAGGAATACCGCCGCCTTGGCATGGCGCTGGACCGGCATGAGGCCCGGCAACCGTTCCGGGTTGCGGCCTTGCGCCTGCTGCTGCTGACCGGCTGCCGGAAGTCGGAGATCGTCACCCTCGAATGGCGCTTCTACCGCGACGGCAGGCTCTATCTGGCCGATTCGAAGACCGGTCCCCGCACGGTCTGGTTGTGCGAAGCGGCGCGGGAGGTCCTCGATGGCCTGCCGCGTTCGTCGCGCTTCGTGTTCCCTATTGGAGGCTGGAGCACGCCATGGGGCTGGCTGGACGCCTTCTGGATACAGCTGCGCGCCGAGGCAGGCCTTGACGACATGCGCCTTCATGACACGCGGCACAGCTACGCCAGCATGGCGCTGTCGAGCGGCGAGACGATCCGCACGGTGGGGCGGCTGCTGGGCCATGACAACGCGGCGACGACGCTGAAATACGCGCATCTCTCGGACGCCACGGTCCGGGAGACGGTCGAGGCGCTGGCGCCGTTGCTCTCGGGCGCGCAGTCATGACGGGCAAGGCGAAGAAGGTCCGCCTGACGGACGCCGCTGTCAGGAAACTGCGTCCCGGCAGTACCGAATACATCGTCAGGGACATTCGCGTTGCCGGGCTGGGCGTGCGGGTCCGTCCTTCCGGGCATCGCAGTTTCGTCTGGCATGGGACCGTGAACGGCAGGCCGGTGCGGACGACCATCGGCGCGGCCGCGCTGACCACGGTGGCAGAAGCCCGGATCACATGCCGGTCCCTGCTGGACGGCTCGCATCCGCTTTGCTCCGGAGACCCTGCCGGCCGGGCTGCCGTCCCCCTTTTCCGGGATTTCGTCATGGAGGACTGGCTGCCGGCACGCCGGGGCCATTACAGCCAAGGCTGGGGCGAGCGTGTGGACCGCATGATCCGGACCCGGCTTCTGCCCGCCTTCGGGGCGCTTCGCCTCGACCGCATCGGCAGGCCTCATGTTGAACGCTGGTTCGACAACATGAGCCGCAAGACGCCGGGCACGGCCAACATCGCGCTTGTCGTGTTGCGCCAGATCGTCAGTGCCGCGAAAATCGCCGGCCATGTCGGGACCGATCCGCTTGCAGGTGTCAGGCCGAACCCGGGCCGGAAGATGACCCGCTTCCTGTCCGCGGAAGAGATAGCCCGGCTTCACCGGACCCTGGACCGGCTGGTGGAGAAACGGCCCTCGCGCCTGCCGCAGGCCGACGTCGTCCGCCTGCTTTTGCTGACCGGCTGCCGGAAGAGTGAAATCCTGACGCTCAGATGGTCGGAGGTCGATAGCGACATGCTCAGATTGGCCGAGGCCAAAACCGGGCCGCGCACGGTCTGGCTGAGCGAGGCGGCGCAGGCCATCATCGCCCGCCAGCCGCGAACGGGAAGCGCCTTCGTCTTTCCCTCGCCCAGGGACCCGGCGAGGCCGCAGTCGCGTAATCTCGGGCTTTGGCAACGCGCGCGGCGAGAAGCCGAGATCGAGGATGTGCGCCTGCACGATTTGCGCCATACCGTAGCGAGCCAGGCCGTGGCCCGGGGCGTTCCCCTGCCGACCGTCGCCAGAATGCTTGGTCATACGCAGCCGACCATGACGCTGCGGTATGCCCACGTCGGAGACCGCGAAGTCGAGAGCGCAGCGGAGCGCGTCGGAACGACCATCGCCGCGGCGATGGCGGGTGGTTTGCACAGCAACTAAATGGGTGAGGGCGGCCGATTAGCCATAACCGCTCCCGTATGAACCAGTTCCCCTATCACCCTGTCCTCTTGCCGCCGATGATGCGATCTATACTCGCCCTTCCATGGTTCACAATACGAAGCGAAGTGTCGTGCTCATGACTGCCGCTCTGGTACCATACCACTCCGACCAGATCCACATATTGTCTCAAATCCTTGTCTTCCCCAAATATCCATAACCCACCACCGCTTAGACCACCCAATCTCTCCACCCGAGTCGGGATCCTACTTCGGACAGCTTGCGGAAGACTCAAATCTAAAATGAAATTCTCATCATCGACCTCGCTACCGTCCTCAATAACTCTAATTTCATAATCCCACCCTCCAGCCCTCCACCGATCCTCATATGGATATACATCCTGAGCAAGCTCCAAAATACCTGGCCCATGCTCATGTCGAACAATTTCTTCCCGCACTCCGCTAAACCCGGTAACTAAATATCCAACATACATGCCACCATTTGTTTCGACGGCTGTACTATCCTTGTCCACAATCCCCGGAAATCTACCCTCGTGCAAGTTAAAGAAGACTCGTCCATATTTTTCAATTCTATTTGCCGAGTCGTCATCCAATGGAATCCAAGCTATGTCTGGCCCGATCTCCCTTTCATCCCCTCGTTCATATATTCCCCCCTCTATTACCGCACCTGATAAGTCCACTGTAACCACGGCCATCTGATTTGGCCGAAATGTTCCTACCAATACCTCCATAGATTGACCAATAAACGACGTCGTTTTTCTTGGAAATTTGCACACTACGTTATGTGCCGCCGTCAGCAGACCCCTTCGGTCTCCTGACCTTATAAGCGTTGCACCGCCACTCAGGTGTCCTGCCACGCCGCCACCCGCCTCCTCCTGCACCTTCGCAAGACGAACCAAGTGCGACCTCAACCTATTCCCCACTCTACCCATCCTTCGTCGAAACGCGAGATCGTGCCCCCGCGGGTGGTGTAAGAGCCTGGCGTCCGTAGCGGTGTCCGGCGGGTAGGGCCGGAACGCTCAGGCTGCCACGGCGGGCAACTTGACGGTTGTATTGTCGCTCACGGGAGCGATGGATTCCAGTGTCATGTATCTGGCTCTCTGGACTGCCCATTCATCGTTCTGCTCGAGCAGGATTGCGCCGATCAGCCGGGTGATGGCGTCCTCGTTGGGGAAGATGCCGACGGTGTTTGTGCGCCGCTTGATCTCGCCGTGGAGGCGTTCGAGCGGGTTTGTCGAGTGCAGCTTGGCGCGGTGCGCGGCCGGGAAGGTCATGTAGGCGAGAACATCGTGCTCGGCCTCGTCCATGATGGCGGCGAGCTTTGGCGCCTTGGGCCTGAGCTGGTCGGCGACCTGGCGCCACTGGGCGGAGGCGCTGTCTGCATCCTCCTGGGCGAAGGCGGTAGTGACGAAGGCGGAGACGACGCGCCGGCCCTGCTTGCCGGCATGGGCGAGCAGGTTGCGCATGAAGTGGACGCGGCATCTCTGCCAGGTGGCGCCGAAGATGCGGGTGGCGGCGGCCTTCAGGCCCTTGTGGTCGTCGGAGATCACCAGCTTGACGCCGCGCAGGCCGCGGCGGGCGAGCGAGCGCAGGAAGTCGGTCCAGAAGGTCTCGGCCTCGGACGCGCCGATCGCCATGCCGAGCACCTCGCGCCGGCCCTGATCGTTGACCGCCACCGCGATGGTGACCGCGACCGAGACGACGCGCCCGGCCTCGCGCATCTTCACATAGGTCGCGTCAAGCCAGAGATACGGCCAGTCGCCCTCCAGCGGCCGGTCGAGGAAGTCGCGGATCTTGTCGTCGATCTCGCCGCACAGCCGCGACACCTGGCTCTTGGAGATGCCCGACATGCCCATCGCCTGCACCAGGTCGTCCACCGAGCGGGTCGATACGCCCTTGATGTAGGCCTCCTGGATCACCGCCGTCAGCGCCTTCTCCGCCATCCGCCGCGGTTCAAGGAAGCCCGGGAAGTAGCTCCCCTTGCGCAGCTTCGGGATCTTCAGTTCGACCGTGCCGGCCCGCGTCTCCCAGACCCGGTCCCGGTAGCCGTTGCGCTGCGTGATCCGGTCCGGCGAGCGCTCGCCGTGCGCGGCGCCCGCAAGGCCCTCAACCTCAAGCGCCATCAGACGCGCGGCCGTGAACCCGATCATCTCGCGAAGCAGGTCGGCGTCGGAACTCTTCTCCAACAGCGCCCGCAGGGTCATCATGTCGGTGGTGGTCATCGTGGTACTCCTCCGGTCAGGTGGACTGTGACAGCCCAACCCTAACCGGCACCGCGATGGCCTCCGCTGTGGGTAAGTGGCCCGCCGCCGCCTGACTCCAGACGGTCGCGGCGGCGGGCCACTTACCCACAGCTACCACCGGAAGCTTCAGCTCCTACACCACCCCTGGGGACACGACCAAACGCGACCGCCTCAGCTTTATCAACCTTGTGCCAAAGGCTGTCTTCGTTCCCCTTACTCCGGTTCTCCGTCATGTCATGCTCCCGGCCTCGTCGCCGACCCAGTTATTGCTAGTCCAACACCGGCTCGGCCCCGACGGTCCTTGCAGCATTTCGTTCAACCCCGATACTTCTAGGACTGCCGCGATTACCAACACGACTAAACAGGCGCCAATCCATACGAAGCCATTTCGTGCCGCCATAAGCGACGTTTCGTTTCTCACGTGTCGCACCAGATTCATGGTTTCCTGACGAGCCAACGCCTCCGCCAACGCTGCAACCTTGCGCTCTCTGACAAGAAGCTTGAAATGTGTACCGTATCCATACGATGGCAATGTCCTCATTGCTCCAAGGGCTAGAAACCCCGCTCCGAAGAGGTAAAGTACTCCTGGCGCTGCCGCTACAATGACATACTCTGGGTGGTTTCCACGGACAACTAAAGACACTGCAAGTGCAAACACTGCAAAAGTTATAGTAAAAGCCATAGTGAATTTGAATGTCTTTTCGTCAAGCGCAATTGCGCGAATACGCTCATCTTTTATTCTTTCCGCAAGAGTCTCCTCGTCAAGTGTTTTGTACTCCGTAAATTCTTCCGATAACAATATGTCCTGCTGTGAACATTTTTCAAGCAACTTCTTTTTGGCGCGGAAATACTGAAGAAACGGAACCAATTCTTCAACGCATCGAGCTGCAAATGGATGTCCCATGTTACCGCATTATGGGCAAGCTAATGCAGACGCTATTGCTACATCTATGCGCCTATCTTTTTTTGATAACCATCCCCATTCACCTGTCGGATTTATCTCAACGAAAAAGATACCATGCGGCGTATCCACTAAGTCAATCGCCGCAAATGACAGATTGAGAACACTGGTAAGGGCAAAACATGATTTTTTTGTGTTTTCGTCGAGCTCCATATCAACATACTGTAGTTGTTCCTTTGGTAGGGTTCGCCAATCCCCAACGATCCCATCGCCATCAGACAAAATTCGTACTGCGAAGATTGTATCACCGATAACAGTGACTCGCAAGTCGCTTTTGTCCTTCAGGTATCTCTGTGCAAGCATTGGAACAGGCTTTACCTCAGCAGCGGATAGAGTAGATCCATCCGCAACAGTGGTATATGTAAATAGACAATCGTCGCCATCCCTTAGCAAAACGGTATCCAAGGATTTTACTATTAGCTGATCTGGGAATTCGGTGTGAACTATAGAGACGTCATTGGTAGCAAATGTCTTAGGAACCTGAAAGCCGCATCGGGAAGCCACTGACAGCTGATATGGTTTAGACTCTGCGATATAGGTAGCAGCAGGATGATTCACCCAATGAGCATTCTGGAAAACGCAGAGAGCCCTCATGAATGCTGTCCATTGGGAACGCTCAAGTTGCTCATACGGAGATAGTGGTGTAGATGGAGTATTTCGCAAAAAAACCGGCTGTCGGAACCATACCGAAGCCAAGTCAGGGCCAACTATAGATCGACCGGACGGGCCTGTAACCCGGAGCTCTTCTGCAATGGGATCAAGGGCAAACAGGTGCTCAGAGAGATGTTCGCGGTTGACCCTTAGATATGGAACACGCGCCCTTTCCAGCTCGAGTACGACTAAGTCGGTCGAAAAATCATAGAGGCCAGATAGGATAAGGACGCGAGGTGTCATTCGCCTTTCTGGTCTTCGCCGGTTTCCACATCACATTTCTTTGTGGTGGGGTCAGTCGCAAGGAAGTTGTCAGTTGAAACTAGAGGCTCCGCGCCTGACAGCCAGTACCCTTTTTCGCTGTCGTAGCGGACGCCGGCTTCAATCTCGGGAGATTCAGCATATGGCTTGCGCGTTGCACGTGCCAATAGGATGTGATCCATGATATTATCGTTCCTCATCGCTGGGCTCATGGACGCTTTTGAGTAGCACCGGTTGGCAAATTAGTCGAGTCTAGGAACGATCGCAAGAGGGTGCCATGGTCGCCGGGGGACGCAATCTGACGTCGTCGTCCTCGACGGCGGAGTGTTTCCACGAGGAGGGCGGCTGCTGCACGTTCGGCGTCAACGGTACATGCAATGCTCGGATTAATGGTATGAAGGGCGTACCGTTCAGGACCAGCCGCCGTCCCCAGCAGGTTTCGGGCACGATCCCTCGTGCGTGCTTCTTCATGGCGGTGGCCCAATCATCCCCCGACCGGAACGGCGTGCCATCCCTCGCCATGTCTTCGGCGTTCAGGAAGCCGAGATAGACCAGAACGACAGGCACTCCGAGCATGGCCAGCTCCCAGGACCATGCGAACCGGTTGGACAGCTGATAGCAAGCGTCCCGGGAGAGGCCCCATGATCCGCCCGGCAGGCGTCCGAGACCACTTCGAGCCTCCTCGATCGCTGAACCGATCCGCTTGTGGTTCCGCCGCCCGTTCTCCTTGGCCGACGTCGACTTGCCGGCATCCGACAGCTCGTTCGTGTGAGCCTTAGCTTCCACGAGGAGCAGGCCTTTTCTTCCTTCGATCCGGCAAGTGGCGGCCAGATCCCAGTTCGGAGTATTCGCTCCCTTCGGAACCTCCAGCCACCAGCGTTGGAGCCGTCGCCGCAATTCCGGGGCGAGGAAGCCGGCGTCACGGTCAAGCCGGGTCTCTGCCGCAGGTTTCTTATCCCACTGCCCGTTCGCCCACACCGGTTTCCCGTAGGGCATCCAGAAGTCTCTTTCCGTGACCACCACTTCCGGAAGACCGACAAGGCCAGTCAGTCGGGCTGCAACCTCGCCTCTCGTCCCATCCACAAGCCGGATGCATCGCGGGCGGCTGCCCCGGCAATCCTTGCCCAGGGCGCTCCGCCAGGCCGTCTCCATATGAACACCCCTGTCCCCGCGAAGGCCTACGTCCGGCGTCGGCATCGCGGTCATGCCGCAATGGCTGCGTCTCGCAGAGTCTTGAGCACCTGCATCAATTCATCCAATTCCTCAGGCCGAAACAAGCCATCCGGTCCGTGAGGCGTGATGTCGGTGAACGGGGATTCGTAGAGACGATCAGGAGCGACAATGCCGTGCTCCGTAAGGTGATCGACGATGAGGTTCACGAACTCGATCTGGTTGGCCGAGAGTGACTTACCCACAAGGAACGTCTTCATGGCCTCCTTAGCAGCACTGCGATCCATGCCTACCAACGACCGCACGAACAATCCGAGTCCCTGGGACTCCTCTGCCGCACGTTGAAGCTCGCTCGCCCCGCCGAGGCCACTCTCGATGAGCATCCGCTCCAGCTCTGAGAGGTCGGTCGCCGTGAGCGGTCTGTTCAATCTCAGTTTTGCAATGGCGACATGGTCCATGTGGTCGCGAAGAAATGCACGTACCTTGGCCAAGAACTTCGCGTAGTCCGTGCCGGGGGCGAGGCCGGGCAGGTCCACGGCTGTCTCACCGCCCATGAGGTCCTCGAAATCCGTGTAGACCGGCCTACGTTGTTGCTTGTCGATAAACTGGACCAGGCTCCGGAGCCGGCGACGCATGACTTCCAGCATCGGGACAGTGACGTCCTGCCACCACTCGTCGGCCTGTATGTCCTGGATGAGCGCCATCTGGGCCTGCACCATCGGGATAGCGGCTTTTTCCTCAAGCAGTGCGGCAATTTGCTTGACCCGGTCGCACAGCCGGGCAAAGCCGGGCTCGTGTCGCAGGAGGCTGAGCTGCAGATTCAGCACGAGCAGGTCGAACCGCTTGGCCTCCTCCTTCTCCGGGTCTAACTCCGAAGGCAGTCCGGCTAATTCGTTCGAGAGCTCAGTCAGGGCCTCTGCCGGCAGTGACACCCAGACTTCAGGCTTCGCATATTTCTCGACGAGTCGCCGCTGTGGGCGCACCACGAAGTTGTTCACATTCATCGCCACGACTTCGCGGTGCAAGAGATCGGCGAGAGATCGACGAACCGCGGCGTTCGTTTCTGGATCGCCGTAGGAGGACGCGGGCTCTTTGAGCTCATCCGATTCGCCTTCCCAAGCATGATGGTCCAATGTCGCAATCAATTCCAACCGCGCATTGAACAGGCGCTTGCCGAGCGGTTCGATGACCGAGCCATCGGTAGCCGGGATGTCTTGGCTGAAATATTCGAGGTTTTGGCAATAGTCGAAGATATAGAATAATTCCTTGTCTTGGTCTGGGCCGAACAGATCAGGACAGAGCCGCGTGCCGCGTCCCACCATCTGCCAGAATTTGGTCTTCGAGCGCACCAGCTTGAAGAAAACCAGGTTCACGACCTCGGGGATGTCGATGCCGGTGTCGAGCATGTCCACCGAAATCGCGAGGTGTGGGTCTTTCTCCTTGTTCGAGAAGTTATCGATGAGGCTCTGCGCGTACTCCGTCTTGAAGGTAATGACACGTCCGAACGCGCCTTTGTAGTGCGGATAGTTGGCGTTGAAGCGCTCGGCGATGAACTCCGCATGCTCCTGGTTCTTGGCGAAAAGGATTGTCTTGGCAAGCTGGTCGCCGCCGGCGACCGCGAGGCCACGGGTCATAAGGTGCTCCAGCACCTTGTCCACGGTGTCCCTATTGAACAGCCACTTGTTGACCGCCTCGGCCGCGACCCGGTCGGGCACAGTGCCGTCGTCGTCCCATTCCAGCGCGTCCCACTGGTCCTTTTCGTCCTCCGACAACTCGTTGTACGTGATGCCCTCGCGCTGGAACTTGAGCGGCACCGAGACGGCCTTGGGGGGCACGAGGTAGCCGTCACGCACAGCCTCCTCCAAGGAGTAAGCGTCGGTCGGCACTCCGTTCTCCAGTTCGAACAAGCTGTAGGTATTGCGGTCTACTTCATCCTTGGGAGTCGCCGTGAGCCCGACCAGCAGCGAATCAAAGTAGTCGAAGATGGCGCGGTACTTCTGGAATACCGAGCGGTGTGCCTCGTCGATAATCACCAGGTCGAAATGACCCACCCCGAAGCGACGCTCGCCATCTCTCGCCTCGTCGATGAGCCCCATCATGGTCGGATAGGTCGAGACGTAGACTCGTCCCTCGACGTTTCTCTCGGTAACCAAGTTGACGGGTGAGGCATCGGGTAAGTGACGCTTGAAGGCATTGACCGCCTGATTCACCAGCGCTACCCGGTCGGCGAGGAAAAGCACGCGCTTGGCCCAGTTGCAACGCATGAGCAGGTCGGAGAGCGCGATCACCGTGCGTGTCTTGCCAGCACCCGTCGCCATCACGAGCAGGGCCTTGCGGTCGTGGTCGCGCTCGAAGGCCTCCCCAATGCGGCGAATAGCACGCGTCTGGTAGTGGCGCTCGACGATCTCCGAATTAATCGTGGCTTCCGCCAGCGAGCGCCGCGTCTCCCGCCTTTGGATCAGGAGCTCCAGCTCCTCCTTCTTGTAGAAGCCTTGCACGCTGCGCGGCGGATAGCGTATGTCGTCCCAGATCCAATGCTCATAGCCGTTCGAGTAGAAAATGATCGGCCGCTGCCCGAATTGGCATTCTAGGCAATCGGCGTAGAGTTCGGCCTGCCGCTGCCCGACGCGGGCATCCCGGCGCGTGCGCTTGGCCTCGACGAGCCCAAGTGGCTTGCCGTCGTCACCCCAAAGGACGTAATCCACGAAGCCTTGGCCCGTGGCATTCGGCATCCCGCTGACCTCGAACTCGCGATCGCGATCCTGATTGAGCGGCCAGCCGGCTTCTTTCAGCAACAGATCTATGAAGTAGTCGCGAGTCTCCGCTTCGGAGTAGTCGTGCGTGTCCGGTTGAGCGGCCGCTTCCTTCTTGGCCTCGGCCACCTCGGACCGCAGGCGCTTGAGCTCCTCGTCGAGAGCACCCTTGTCCGCGAGCAGCGTCGTGAGCTTCTCGTCGCGCTCCCGGAGTCCGCCCTCGAGCGCCCGCAATTGCTCCGCAGTCTTCCGACTGGTCACCGCAGGGCGGGGCAGCGCCGCAGGATCAAACGTAAGTCCAGGCGCTGGGCGCGCGGCGCGGGCGTAGGTTCGGGCAAACCAATAGGTCACGTGGAAGAGTTCGCGCAGCGCCGCCAGCGCGTCAGCTTCCGGCACTGCGCGATAGCCGTGCACCGCGCGATTGCCCAGCGTGTTGATGACCCTGGCCTTGCTGAACACCGCATCGCCAGCGGCCTGCTTGAAGCTCGGCTCGTGGATCAGGGCCGAAAGGTTGTCCCGATAGGGCAGCCGGAGCGCCGCGTCGTGCTTGTAGGCCCAGTTCACCGCTAGCTCCAATGCGCGGCGGGCGTAGAAGCAGGCCGTCCGCGGGTCGGCATGGACGGCGGCCTCGGCTCTCGATGCAGCGTCGAACACCGCCGGCCATTCGCGCTGGAGGAACGCGAACTGGCTCATCTCATGCCCCCCGATACACGACATCGGCGTCGAGCCCGTGGGCAAGATATGGCGTAAAGCCAGCAAGCAGGACCGACATTGCCACCATGTCGCGCATGTCTACAGCACGCAGCGCGGATTCGGGTGTCCCACCGTGGCGAATACCTGGGTAGTCCGAAGCGAAGCCGTACAGGTTCTTCATCGCCTCCTTGAGCTTCTCGTGCGGCCACGTACCGACCTGATCGCAAATCACACCCAGCGTGTTTCCGGTGACGGCCGGCGCCGCACCACCGATCGCCTCAAGAAGGTTCACTTGCTTCTGGATGACGGTCTTTATTCGTCGGTCCGAGCAATCAATGCGCAGGTCCCGGACTGACTCCTCGAACTCCTTCATAAGCGCGTCGAGGTGAGGGTCCTGGTTGGTAAGAGCCCTCAAATCATTTACGAGGCTTGCAAATACTCCGGGCAAAGTCGGGCACAGAATGCAGGGACGTCGCAGATCGTAGCGGAGATTGAACTTGTCGATGAAGCCAGATAACAGGTTGAAGTAGCGGTTCGAGAGCTCGTCGCCGCGCAAGTCATCGAGTACCGGGTGTACCGCCTCCAGGAACGTCACCACCGCTCCTTCGCCTACGAGGTCGGCCCTGGTCGTCTTTTCGAATGCCTCCCGGCTTTGAACCGGGTCATCGATGACGTCGGCCAGCGCTTCGATCGATGGCTGATCCTTCAGCGCACTGGCGACCTCCCGGTACAGCTCGCAGAAGATGTCCTGCGGAACGTCGTCCTCGCCTTCTCGCAGCGGCTCATCGATCAGCGGAAGCCAGACCTCCCGCAACAATTCCGACCACACGCCGACGAAGTCGCTGCGCATGCTACAGCTCTCCTCGGAAGGCACGCTGTTGAAGGGACGCGAACAACGAGCTCAGTTGATTGGCGGCTTGTGTTTGCGCATTGGCGAGCCGGTGCACACCCTCGACTCGTTCGGCGAACTCAAGTTGCAAAGCAAGGGGTGGCAAGGGAACTTCGAGGCTTTCGACAATCTGAGAGTTGACATTTGGGAGGGTCTGTCCCAGCGACAAGCGCTCTAACCGTGCTCTTAGCTCGACTTTGTACAAAATTACCTCACGTCCATGTCCAGAAGATCTCGTTTTTGGCGATTTCGTCGAGGGCCTGTTCGAGCGGGAGCACGATGCCCCCCATGTCTCCGACGTCCTGCCAGGACTGGCGCCAGGACCAGTAGCGCACCCTCATCTTGTCACCTGAGCCTTTCGGCTGGAGCCTTGCGATCGGTGCCTGCGTGGCCGTGAGATACAGATTGTAGCCGCCGCGCACCCTGGTGACCGTCACGCCCCCGCCCCTGGATTTGTTGAACGCTTCGATGCGCGCCAGACAGGGGTCGGATGCGGCCATGAAGCAGTGATATCGGATTGGATGGCTTCTGTCGCTGCAGCGATGCTGATTCACCCGGTCGCATGCGGGCGCCCTTGCATGCCGGATGCTTCTGGATTCGAAGGTCGTCATGACACATTTCGACGACCCTTCGAGCGCCATCGGCGATCCGGTTCCGCCGTTCCTGATCGACTGGCTGGAGCCCTTTCGAGGCGCCTTCTCATCCCCGACCTGGCGGCTGGTGGCGGTTCTGGTCATGGGAGCGTTGCTGGCGCCGGGCAAGAGAACCGTGTCGGCCTGCCTGCGGGTGACCGGGCGGGCGATGTGCGAGACATTCTCGTCCTACCATCAGGTTCTCAATCGCGCCCGCTGGGACCCGCGTGACCTTTCACGCCGGCTCGTGCTCGTGCTGGTGGCGCGGCTTGCCGGGCAGGGACCGATCATCATCGGGCTCGATGACACCATCGAGCGCCGCTGGGGCGCGCGTATCAAGGCGCGCGGCATCTATCGCGACCCGGTGCGTTCCAGCCATGGCCATTTCGTCAAGACCAGCGGGCTGCGCTGGCTCAGCTTCATGCTGCTTGTCCCGCTGCCCTGGTCGCCGGGCATCAGGGCCCTGCCCTTCCTGACCATCCTGGCCCCGTCCGAACGCTTCGCCGCCAGGCAAGGCCGGCGTCACAAGCAACTCACCGACTGGGCGCGACAGGGCATGCTTCAAATCCTTCGCTGGGTCCCGCAACGCGCGATCGTCTTCGTCGCCGACAGCAGTTTCGGAACCCACGAACTCGCCTGGCGCATCGGACAGCGCGCAACCCTCATCAGCAGGCTGAGGCTCGATGCCAACCTCTTCGCGCCCCCGCCGCCGCGCGACCCGAACAAACGCGGTCGACCCCGGCAAAAGGGGCCGCCCCTGCCCAAGCTCCAGACCCGCCTTGACGACCCCGATGCCCGCTGGACAAGCATCACGCTTCCGCGCTGGTACGGAAGTTCGAAGGAAAAGACACTCCAGATCATCTCCGATACCGCGCTCTGGTATCGTCCCGGCACACCTCCCAAGGCCATCCGATGGGTGCTGGTGCGAGACCCGGAAGGCGAGCGGGACCCGCAGGCGTTCTTCTGCACCGACACCAACATGGAGCCGGCCAAGATCATCGCCACCTTCGTGCGGCGCTGGCAGGTCGAGGTCACCTTCCAGGAACTGCGCGCCCATCTCGGGCTCGAAACACAACGCCAGTGGTCACACGCGGCGATCGCACGAACCACCCCCGTCCTCTGCGGGCTCTACAGCCTCGTCTGCCTCTGGGCCACAGACGTGCTCTCGACAAACCACCTGTCCTACGCCGCCGCCTGGTACCAGAAAACCAGCGTCACATTCTCCGATGCAATCGCGGCCATACGATGCCAACTCTGGCTTGGAAACAATTTATCGCGCTCCCCGCCACACCGGGAACCAAACATAATTCCGCCCGACAAGATAAGGCGGATGCAGTACGCCCTCTGCTTCGCAGCATAATGCACAAAGTCGAGCTTAGTGCCACACTCGAAAGAAGAAAAAGCAGAAAGAGGCTTGTGGTGTGTTCATTGTCCGGTCGAACGAACAGCGATCCTGTACCACACAACAGCGGGCCGCTGCCCTCGTTGACAATTGCGCAGCGCCCCATTTCACCTCGGCGTCCCATTACCACGTCACCGGCCCGCAAATGATAGGTGTCGAGTTCAGCAAATTTCCGAGCGCTGAGCGTCTCCGAAGGGTCAGGCTGGATTGCCCGTTGTTGAATGTGTTTGGGGTTTACAAGGGGGATCCCTCCCTTCACGTAGTCCTGTTGGTGCAAGAGCGATCCAAAGGGGCCGATCTGAATCCGCGCGGTGGCTTCTCTCAGCAACGCGACAGGCCACCTCTTTGTATTGCTGGCAGGGTCTCCGAACATGTCGATGAAGATGGACTGCGTGAGCGTGTCGAGTTGGACGAGCGCGGCCTGGCGTTTGACCCGTAGCGCGTCCGCCTTGTCCAGGAATTCCGCAATCCGTCGTTGCTCGTGGAGGGACGGAACCGTGATTGGCAGTGCCCCAATGTCCTCACGGTTCACCTGTTTGAATGGTAAGCGGGGCGGCTGAGCCACCTTCCAGTTGAAGGCGTGATTTGGGATTCCCCTTCTGTGATTTGAGCAGGAGGTGAGTTTCACAATGTTGGGCTCAGTTGAGACACTCAGGAGCGTAGAAGTGCTTCCGGTTGGAGGCGGTTGTCGTCGCTGGCCGGATGATTTGAAGGCGCGGATTGTGGCGGAGACGCTGGAGCCGGGTGCGACGGTTCGCGAGGTTGCGCGCAGACATGGCGTCCATGCGAACCAGTTGACGGGCTGGCGTCGCCTGGCGCGGGAAGGTCGGCTTGTTTTGCCTGCGGCGGAAGTGGCGTTTGCGCCGCTGGTTGTCCGGGCGGAGGGTAGCGGTGTCGGTGAGGCGAGCGGCGCGCGTCTGGAAGTCGTTATGGACAGGGTTACGGTCCGTCTGGACGCGGCCGTGCCGGCGGGACGGTTGGCGGAGATCGTTTCTGCGCTGAACGCGGCGTCATGATCTTCCCATCGAACCGTGTGCGGATCGTCGTTGCGACGAAGCCCGTGGACTTCAGGAAGCAGCACGACGGCCTTGTTGCGCATGTGAAGAGCGTGTTGCGCAAGGACCCGTTCACGGGAACGGTCTTCCTCTTCAGGGCAAAACGAAGCGACAGGCTGAAGCTCGTCTTCCATGACGGGACCGGGTTGGTGATGGTCTACAAGCGTCTGGAGGATCAGGGCTTCGTGTGGCCTGCGATCCGCGACGGTGTCATGACGCTGAACCATGCACAGTTCGAGGCGCTGTTCTGCGGGCTGGACTGGCGTCGTGTTCGGGCGCTGTCCGTCCGGGCCCCGGCTGAGGCGGAATGACTCAGCGGATCGGGGCCCCCGGCTCCCCGACACTGTGCTATCGAGCGGGCCATGGCAGCGCTTGCGGAGATGGACCTCGACACGCTGACGCCCGAACAGGCGTCTGCTGCGAGGCAGGCGCTTGCGGCGCTGGAGACGCTTCGCACCGAGAACAGGACGCTGACGGAAGAGAAGGTCTGCCTCGCGGGTGAGAATGAGGCGCTGTCGGCGCGCATCCGCCGTCTGGAGCATCTGAACCTCGAACTGGTCCGCCTTGTGTATGGCAAGAGGTCGGAGAAGCTGTCGGCGGACGAGCGCCAGCTGGCGTTCGAGGAGCTGGAGGGCGCGTCTGCGGAGGGGGAAGCACAGGCCGCGGCCGACAATCCGTCGCCGCCGCGCGCACCGAGGAAGCCCCGCCCGGAGCGCAATCTCGGCCATTTGCCGGAGCACCTGGAACGGATCGAGCAGGTGATCGAGCCGGAGAGCACGCTGTGCCCCTGCGGCTGCGGGGAGATGGTGAAGATCGGCGAGGACCGCGCCGAGAGGCTCGACATCGTGCCGGCGCAGTTGCGGGTGATCGTCACGGTGCGCCCGAAATACGCCTGCCGCAAGTGCGAGGAAGGCGTTACCCAGGCGCCGGCGCCGGCGCGGCTGATCGAGGGTGGGCTGCCGACCGAAGGCGCCATCGCCCATGTCCTGATCTCCAAATATGCCGACCACCTTCCGCTGTACCGCCAGGCCCGGATCTATGCCCGCTCGGGGCTGCAACTGGACCGCTCGACGCTGGCCGGCTGGGTCGGCAAGGCGGCGTTCCACTTGCGCCCCGTGTATGAGCGCCTGAAGACGGCGCTGAAGACGTCGAGCACCCTGGGTCTGGACGAAACCACGGTTCGGGTTCTCGACCCGGGCCGGGGCAAGACCAAAACCGGCTATCTGTGGACCATGGTGCGCGACCAGCGGGCCTGGTCCGGGGCGGACCCGCCGGGGGTGGCGTATGAGTATGCGCCCGGGCGCAGCGGCAAGCATGGCGAGAAGCTCCTCGAGGGCTTCCAGGGATCGGTGCAGGTCGACGGCTATGCCGGCCACAACCGGCTCGGCCGGGCGGATCGCCCGGGCGGGGCGCTGACGCTCTGTGCCTGTTGGGCACACGCCAGGCGCGGCCTTGAGACGGTGTTCGACAGCAGCCGCTCGCCGATCGCGAAGGCCGGACTGGAGCGCATCGCGCAGCTCTACAGGATCGAGGACAGGATCCGGGGTGAGGAGCCGGCGACGCGCCAGTTCGTCCGCTGGACCGGGTCCGCGCCGCTGGTGAACGCCTTCGGGGTGTGGCTCGACGAGCAGCGCTCGCGCGTCTCGCCCAAGTCCCGCCTCGGCGAGAAGTTGACCTACATCGCCAACCAGTGGGACGGGCTGCTGGTCTTCCTGCACGACGGGCGCGTCGAGATGGACAGCAACTTCGTCGAAAATCGGATCCGGCCGATCAAGCTCACCGCGAAAAATGCGTTGTTCGCCGGCCACGACGAGGGCGCGCGCTCCTGGGGCCGCATCGGCTCGCTCATCGAGACGGCGAAGATGAACGGTGTCGAGCCCTACGCCTGGCTCAAGATCACGCTCGAAAAGATCGCGGCAGGTCATCCCAACAGCCGCATCGACGAACTCCTGCCCTGGAACTTCCAGACGCCGTCAAGCTGAAAGCCGGGTGCCTCCCCCGCACCGCTTACGATGTAATGGGTCTCGAAGTTGAAGCTGCGGTCGAGGCGGGCGTTGATCCGCTCCATGGCGGTGCGCCGGTTGTATCCGCGCCGCCATGACGGGCTGCCCCAGGGCGTGGGCGTGAAGATACGCCGGTCATGGCTGTCGAGGTCGACGCGCAGGATGCGGCCGTATTCGCCGGACTTCACCCCACCCGCCCGATGGCAGGCCCGGCGTCCCTTGCACTCGAAGCCGAAGGCGGCTGCGGGGCAGCGGTATTTGAGCGTGCCGCAGACGCCGCGCCCGACCTCGAACCCCTGGAAGGCCATGGCGCGGACCTCGCCGGTCTGCGGGCACACGCAGGACACCCGGCCGCGTTCGTCATGAACGATGACGTCGGCGCGCCCGGGGAACAGCGGTCGCGTGATCGGCCGGGCCGGGTCATGGCCCGGCTCCTTCTTCTCGACCCGCCACATCAGGCGCGTGTCGATCAGCGGGCGGATATGCCACCTGTCCCACAGCCGCGCCTTCAGGCGGGCGTTGTCGAGACCGCGGTCGGCGCTGAAATCGGCGCAGCGCCCGGCCATCTCCGGCGCCTCGGCGAACAACTCCTCCAGCATCCCGGACAGCACCCCGGGTTCCGATGCCGACGCCCGCGTCACCTCGAAGGCCACAGGAACCTCGTGGTCCGTGTCGGCGATCAGGTGCAGCCCGTAGCCGAACCACGACTTCACCTTCTTCCACACCGCGCCGGTCTTCGCGTTCACCCCGCCCGTCTCGTGCCTGCCCCAGTCCGCATCGGGGTCCGAGGTCTGCCCCCTGGCCCCGGCAACCCGGCCCGTCGAGTGGCTCGCCACCGCCTTGCCGTCATACCCGAGATGGCGACCGAAGTCCGGCAACTCCTCGAACAGCGAGGCGCGCAGACGCCCGATCATCCCCGACACAAGGCCGCGCTCGTCCTCAAGGCGCACCACGCGCCCCAGGAACCGCGAGAAGTTCCAGGCGCCCGGCACCGTCGAGCGCAACGGCGCCGGATACCTCACCACCCGCCCCGCGCAAAGCGCCACCACCGGCGCACCCTGCAAGGGCAGCGCCTCGAACCCGCAAATCTCAAGCAATGCCGGGTTGCGGCCCAGCTCACGCAGCAGCGACTGCATCGAGGCATGCTGGAACACGATCCCCGCGATCAACGCACGCCACATCGCCCGTACCGGATAGTCGTTCCGCCCGCGACCGCGACCCGCCTCAAGCGCAGCCACAACCTTCTCGTCGGGAAGCGTGTCGAGCACCACACGCAGACGCTCAAGGTCCGCAAGGCCCTCCACAGACCACCACGAAAAGGCTAACTTCTCCGCTGTCGCCATCATGTTCTCCCAACCAGCGCCGGTGGATGGAACAAGGGCCGCAGGCCCGATGGCGACACCTTCTACTCAGTCCCGCGCCTCAACGCGACGCGCCCGAAAACCAGCCCGCGCACGGCCATGGGGTGGAAATCCACAAAACCTTTCCCTCCAAACCGCAAAAACCCCGGAAATCAGCCATCCTGACGGGGTAAGAAAAATCCAGACCCTCCGCAATGCCTTGCTCAGAAAGAACTTCCAAACAGCGCACACGCCTCACCATATGGTCGAGATGCCTGTTGATCCTAAATCCGGCAGTTGAGGTTGCTTCTAGATGAGGGCGTCGTGTAAACTGCTCGCCGAACTCACGTATGTGAAACGCGGCTTCACATGCAGAGAGGTCAAAGTTGAACGTGCGCGAATCCTCGACCGGGCATACGGGTTCTCTCGCAATCGAAGCGCGCCTGTCTTCGAAGGGCGTGCTGCAACCAAGGAAATCCACCTCGAAGCCGCCGATGACAAGATCCGGGCGGCTGACGGTTGCCATCGCGACAGCCTGGACTTGGCCGAACAAATGATCGTGGCCGCCACGAGACGATCAAGCGCTGACACTCCGTACACACTTCAGGGGCGGGACGGTCAGCTTCGGGGCCCTGTCCTGTCGCCGACGGCACGCGCATGAGTGTGGATACCCTCCCGGCTCAGAACCGCCTCGACAGGATGTTGCATATCGTCGCATCAGAGCCTCCGGCGTCGTCCAGCAACATGGACACGCGGTCCCCGACGTACCCTCCCCAATCCGCCTCCGACGACACCCTTGCCTTCATCCGACAACAGATTCAGGAGGAATACGCTGAGCCTCATGGCAAGCCATGGATAGTCGGATTCTCCGGCGGCAAGGACAGTACCCTCGTCGCGCACCTCGTTGTCGAGCACTTGGTCTCTTTGCCACGCAGCGAACGAACGCGGGCCGTCCATGTCGTCGCGAACGACACGCTCGTCGAGAGTCCGTTGGTTATGGAACATGTCAGGATCGGCCTCGCGGAGATCGAGAAGGCAGCACGGGCATTCGACTTGCCCGTGGTTGTTGCCACGACCACGCCCGAACCGAATCAGACATTCTGGGTCAATCTGATCGGCCGCGGCTATGCCTCACCCAACCGCAACTTCCGCTGGTGCACCGATCGAATGAAGATCCAGCCGACCAGCAACTACATTCGGAAGCAGGCGAACACCTCGGGCGAAGTGATCCTTCTCCTTGGCGTGCGCAGAAAAGAGAGCGCCACGCGGGCGGGCGTGGCGGCACGCTACGATAACGGTTCGCGACTGAACCGGCACAACGATCTTCCGGGCTGTTTGGTGTTTCGACCTATCCTCGAACTCGACACCGACGATGTTTGGGAATTTCTCGCAGAGAACAAACCTCCCTGGGGCGGCAGCCACGATCGATTGATCCAGCTCTATCGGGACGCGGGCGGCGGCGAATGCCCAGTCGTGACTTCCACGGCCGACGTGCCTTCGTGTGGCACGAGGTCTTCTCGTTTCGGGTGCTGGACGTGCACGGTCGTCGAGAAGGACAAGAGCCTGGCGGGCTTCGTCGATTCCGGTTTCGATCAATTCATGCCGCTGCTCAAGTTTCGCGACTGGCTCGTGGAGATTCGCAATGACCCCTCGCGCCGTCTTGCCCGGCGCCGCAATGGGCGCGTCACGATCACCAAGAAGGGTGTATTCGTGCCCGGTCCGTTCAACATGGCAACCAGACGCGAAATTCTTGATCGATTGCTAGCGCTCCAAGCACAATCGGAAATGGTCTTGATTGCCCGATCCGAAATCGAACGCATACGGGAGCTCTGGGTGGAGGATGTGATTGTCAGTGCAGAACGAAATGCGGAAGCGCAGCGCACCGTGGCCACCGGAGGCGCGTGATGCCGAGCGGCCATGGCGATGTCGTACTCCTTCGTAGTGAAGCAGGCAGAAAGCTCGTCCGTTCGAAGTGCAGGGAAGCAGACCTTGATCTAGGTGTGCTCGAACAGTTGATCGCTATAGAGATGGATCAGCAGGGCAAGCTTCGAAAACGCGGGATAACGGAAGCGTTTAACGAGATTTTTGACAACATCGAGCCCGAAACGGAAGATTAATGCACCTCCGTTCGGTCGAATTGATCAATTGGCGCTCCTACAGGCATGCTCGCTTTGACTTTCCAACCCCGCATGGCCACCGGAATGTCATACTTATCAGGGCGCCCAACGAGTACGGGAAGACTTCTTTCTTTGAGGCCATAACGCTGGGATTGTTCGGACGCGACGGGCTGGTCCTCGTGCCCCGCGCCCGGGCAGTCGCCCATGGCGACGCCGTCGACCGCTTCAAGGCCAGCTACAGCCAGTTTCTCAGCAACACCCTTCACTATCGGGCCACAGAGACCGGGCCGGCAAAATGCTCCGTGTCGATTGAGGTCGAGGACGACAGCGGAGATCCGATCGAGCTCACGCGGATCTGGCATTTTCGCCAGAACCGTCAACATAAGCCGAGCGACGATGACCTCACCATTTTTCACGGCTTGGCCAGGGAACCCGTCATACCCCCATCCGGAATCGAGAATCGTGACGGATGGTTCCGTGACTGGATAGCGCAACGCTTCCTGCACCCCAGTCTCGCCGAGTTCTTTCTCTTCGACGGCGAACAGGTGCAGCGCTATGCAAATCGCGAAATGGGCGAACAAGTCCGTCTCGGGATCGAGGGCCTGCTCGGTCTCCCCATCCTGCGGAACCTGAAGTCTTCACTCGAGACCTATGCGCAACAACGACGCACCTCTGCGGCCGCACCGACCGACAGCACAGTCATGAAGGTGGAGGCCGATGTCGCCGAGATTTCGGAAGCCATAGTCAAGGAGCAGGATCGCCTCAACGAGGCGGCGACGGTTCTGCCCGGACTTACAGCCGAGATCGACGAGCTGACCCAAGCCATCGGCGGCCGTGGCGAAGGCACGACCGCAATGGTCGGAAAGCTCATGCAGGCCGAACAACGGCATCGGGACGAAGCGCAGCGCGCCATGGACGCACTGCTGGCCCTCATCCAGGAAGATGTCGCGCTGGCGGTTGCGGGTCCCGAACTCCGGAAGCGCACACGCGAACGGCTGGAGGCGGAAGCAAAACGTGAGCGATGGGAGGCAGGTCGCAACGAAGGCGCTCAGAATCTCGACCGCTTCGCCCTCGAACTTGGGCGTCGTGTCTCGGCGCTCGACCCTCCACTCGATGAAGGCCATCGCCTCGCCGTTGTCGAAGCAGGCAAAGAGGCTTGGGACGCCCTGTGGCATCCGGCTCCGGAGGGCTGTCCCGAGAACTATCGCCATCCGTCTCTCAATGGCACGATGCGCGACCGGGCGATCGAACGCCTGCTGTCGCTGGACAATCACACCGAAGGAGAAGTCGCCGGCCAGGAGGAACGATTCCGTATCGCCGTCGAACGCGCCGATTCCGTGAAGCGTGAATGGCAGGAGCTCGAGTCGACGGCGCCGGAAGTCGAGCGGCTTACGATGCGATTGAGGGAGCTCTCCGAACAGATGGGGCACTACAAGTCCCAGAGAAATGAGGCTGATCGTGCCATCCAGGGCAAGGAAGCGGAACTTGCCCAGAAGCGAGCGGAACTCGGACGCTACATGTCACGCCAAGGTGCCAGCGCGCCCGCATTACGGCGGGCTGACTACGCTGATCGATACGCAGACCTCATCCAGAACGTCCTCAAAGACGCGTTACCGAGCGAGATTGGCGAGGTCGCCAAGGAAATGACTCGGGCCTGGAAGGCGATGGCTCACCTGTCGGATCGGGTGAACCGGATCGAAATCACCCCTGACTGCGAGGTGAGAATGCTGACCGGAGACGATGAGGATCTGCACGAGGTCGACAAGTCCGCGGGCGCCAGCCAAGTGTTTACTCAGGCTCTCATTACGGCGATTACAAGAGTCAGCGGCCGAATATTTCCGTTCGTTGTGGACACACCCTTAGCGCGGCTGAGCCGGGCGCAAAGGATCGGCGTCCTCAACACGTTCACGGACCGACCGGGCCAGGTAATTCTCCTGTCCACTGACGAAGAGATCATCGACGACAAACTCGATGCGATCAGAGAGCGTTTGGTGGCTGCCTTCGAATTGAAGGTCCGCACCGACAAGGGCATAGCCGTAACGAGCGTCCACAGGCTCGATCCGGAGCACATATAGAGATGGTTATCGGCATTCTGGATCTTGCGACATCGACATTTCGGACGACCCGAACCGCGGACAACATTTGCGCCGACCTCACCGCGAAGTTGGGTTGGAAGCATCGATATGTCGCCGCCCGGCTGGCCGTGGGTAGATCGCTGTCACTCCCTGAGCAGCCACCTGAATTGAAGGATGAAGACAGCGAGGACATGGCGATCCCGTTGCGCGGCATGCAACTCTTCGGAGAGGACGCACACGCTGCCGCATGGTTGGCTCTCATCACGCAGCACAGCCGCGACACTGAAATGACCAAGAGGGTCCTGCAAGAATTGGTCACACGCCATTGGCACAGGGGTGCGTTGCTTCTCAGGCAGGACTGGAGCGACGGCGACCAGCAGATGGGGGGCTTTGTCGCGCGCCTCGCTGAACTCGCGAGCTTTGCTGGAGACGGTGATCGGCGCGACGATGCCCCGCCAGATGCCGCGGCGTCCACCTACGCTGGAGAAGTCCGATTGCCCGTGGGCGAAATCGCTCGTGATCTCAGGTCGAACGAGCATGTCACGTTTTCGGTGAACGGGGCAGGCGGCAGCCCCCACATAGCCATCATGGGCGGTGTCGGTTCCGGCAAAACCAGGACCGCCGTCCACATGCTGCGCACATTGCGCCGACACTGCGAGCTTCCGCTCCTGGCATTCGACTTCAAGGGCGACCTCATCGACAGCTTCACGCAGAGCTTCGGAGCCACGTCAATCATCCCCCCGGAGATGGCAATCCCATTGGACGTGCTGCATGTTTCGTCCAGTGATGACACATCCATCAAAACCGCCGCCGCCCGCATTCGGGACTCGATCGCCGCGGTGAAGGTACGCAAGCCCAGCGGCGTCCAGTCAGAAGCGCTGAGGGAAGCAGTCGCATCCGTCCTTCGTCACAGTTCGGCGGATGCCCCAGCAAATCTGCCGGACGTCGCGATGGCAGTGGAATCGGAGTACGAGGATCGTGGGCGGAAAGCCGATGAGTTGACGGCGACGTTGAACGAACTGACCCAGTTCGCCCTCTTCAAGCCCGACCTTTCCCCAGCCGCGTTCTTTGCAAGAAGCTGGATCATCCAGCTTCCACAAGACGGATCCCCGGAAATGCGGCGACTTATCATCAACTTGACCCTTGATGCCTTGGACCGTTGGATCAACTCTCAACCAGACGCACCCACCGACAACCAGGGTGCGCGCGAGCTCCGCCATCTGACCATGCTCGACGAAGCCCATGTAATCCTGTCGACAAAGCTTCCGGCTCTTGGCAATCTCGTCCGAATGAGTCGATCGAAGGGTGGGTCCCTCATGTTGATATCGCAATCCCCTGACGACTTCGATGGTGCCGAGGATGGCTACTTGGACAATATGGGCATGACCCTAGCCTTCAATACCCAAGCCAGACCGGGTCCGACGAAGCGCATCTTCGGCAGCACCGTCTCCCTGACCGGCCTGCAAGTGGGCGAAGCGCTTTGCCGGATACGCTCAGAGGCCCGCACCCAGAAAGTCCTATGCTGGACCCCATGAACCAACAGCCACCTACCGTCTCCTGCTTTCGCGACTGTGTGCGGATTGCACATGAAAGAACGCAAATTCCCGCTGAGAGCTGAGATAGCCTGATGTCCCTGCACCCATTTATCGACCAGCTTGCGGAACTCGACTTGCGAACCGTCCGAATTGCACTGTTCCCGGATCGCTGGCGGCTGTTTTGTGCCCAATACCAACCTAACTGGCATTTCACACCCTTCGAACCTGACGAAGTATCCAAGATCAGCGACAGACCCGGCGTATATTGTTTTCACGTCGGACATGATCTCACTTGTCTTCCGCCTCTCGGACTTTCCCTATATGGTGGAATCTCCAGAGTTTCGCTTCGAAGACGTTGCATGAAATATTTTTCTGAAAAGGACTCGAGTTCGGGCCGGACTCCCGTCCGACGATTCTTACATGTGTTTGAAGGCGAATTAATGCTTATCTGGTCGGAGATTGACACAACTACCCTTGATATTTCTAAACTTGAAAAAGACTTCAATGATGCCATGATGCCACCCTATAGCCGTAGAGACTTCTCCGCTGAGGTTCGCGATGCCAGGAGTGCGTGGCAATGACTACACCGATCCTATTGCCAGCCCTTCAAGGCCAATTTGGAGATTGGGTTTACTATGCAGCAATAATGCCGTTGTCTGAAGTCAAAGATCGCATTGGTTTCGCCCATTTACTGCATAAGAACCGAAATCTAGGCAACTTGATTCAGCGACAATTGCAAGACTCAGGTTCTGGAAAACGAAATCGGCAGGATGCAATCGCGAACTACCTGAAAGAAACTGACTCCCGCTTCTTCAATGCCATCGTTGTGGGTATATATGGGGGAGAACCGGTTTGGCATCCTTTCGGAATCACAGCTCGACCTGATTTTAACATGGAGAATATCGGATACCTCGCGGAGCAGGAGCGTGTCGGCTTCCTGGAATTGACAGGCACCGAGCGTCTGTTTGCTCTCGATGGCCAGCACCGTGTTTCTGGAATTAAAAGAGCACTTGAGAACGGTGGTAACGCATCGGGTGATATACTTACTGTCCTGTTTGTGCCTCACTTGAATACCGATACAGGAATTCAAAGAACCCGGAGATTGTTTATTGACTTAAATAAGCGCGCTGTGCCAGTTGGCCTCAAGGACATAATAATTCTCGATGAAATCGATCTGCCCGCCATTCTAGCGCGACGCTTGGTTGATGATCATAAGTGGTTTTCACATGGTCAAGTTGATATCAAGAGTTTTACGTCAACAATTCCTGCTGATTCTGATGCACTGTTTTCTATAGCGACACTCTATACGGTAATCAAGCGACTTCTTTCCAATGCGTTGGCGGCCAGCGTGGAGGAGAGAGTAGAGGTCAAAGAAGCGATTAACATACGCCTTTCTGAGGCACGTATTGACTATTACTATAATCGAGTTCTGCAATATTTTTGTAGCATGGCGAAGCTAAATGTAGAATTGCAGCGATACCTAGAAGAGGGCCCCAATAGTGGAATCGCCCAAATCGCGCGGAGTCCTGAAGTACGAAATGTACTCTTTCGCCCGGTTGGACAAATAGCGTTCGCCAATGCCATGGCAATGATAGCAAAGTCGAAGGATTTAAATGCAGCTTTTGAGAGAGCACATAACTTTCCGTTGGATATGGCGCTACCGCCATTTAGGGGGATAATTTGGGATACAGAGCGGAAAAGAATGATTGCGAAAGGTGCACCGTTGGCCGGACGCCTCCTGACATACATGAGCGGTATCGAGGTAGACCGGCGGAAGCTTCTGTACTCCTATAGGTTGGCTCTCGGAAGCGAATCTGCTCAGCTACCTCAGAAATTCACTATCTGTTGAGGTGAATTTGAGAAGTGAGATGGTACGCAAATGTTCGGGTGCAAAATCCCCGTCTGCCCAGCCCCTTGGAGGAACGCTATGGACACGCTTCAGAAGATTGTGCAATATTTTATGCGAACCGTTCTCGAGGACTTTCCCGGAACGCTGGACAACGAAACAATCAATTTTTTGTTGACCACTAAAAATCCCTTGGGCTTAAAGCTCAGCTATACACTGATCCGCAGAGATAGAGACGGGAAGTACCAAAAAAGGTACTATCCGTACCTTTATAATGATCGATGGTATATATGTTCTCAATGGAACAAGCAATATCACCCGCACAACGCTCGGAGACTGGCGGCGTGGGTCGAAACGCTGGTTGATGGAATGGAAGATACCGTCGCCAGGAACCGCTTGCTGGATATCCTCGACCGTCTGGACCGTCTGTCCGTCCGTGAAGACTATGCAGACGGCGTCCATGCTGCGCCCGTCCGGGCAGCACTGCCGGCAGAAGAACCCGCCCCGCCGCGTCACACGGAACCGATCAGGAGGCCGAGGCCCTGGAATCCTACTGCCAGCGCCCCGCCGCGTCACACGGAACCGATCCTCGCTGCCGCAAGCCGGGCAAGGGCCGACAAGCTCACCGCCCTGCCGGCGCAAGCCGAGCCGCGAGGCGGCCATCGGAACGGCGCCTCGTCATCGGAGAACGGGCGGCCGGCATCGAAGGCGGCGGAATACAAGACCGATATTGAGCGGCTATCGAAGGAACTGGCGCAGCGCGACCGGGCGATGCTGCTTGCAATCTTCGGCATGATCGCGCTGGCCGTCGCAATCCTGAAATTCGCCTGACCGCCGGCGCGCCGCCGCAAATCGCCGTAGAGCGCCGCGCCGGCCTTCCCGGCTATCCAAGGCCCCTGTCGCGCCCCACGGCCCGGAAGATGCGGGCTGCGTTAACCGGCGCTTAGGGGAGAACAAGGGTCCCGGAGAGCTTGTGGGAGGTTCCCTTGTGAGCGCGCTTCAACGTAAGCCTCTAGCGTAGACCGCCTGTGATTTGTCGTGAAAATTATGGAGATCGGGCGCACAAACGTCCATTGCCGGGCGGGTCGGCCAGGGTGCAAGTCCGGTATGGCTATCGTAACCGGTTGATATATTGAGATTTTGCCTTTGTTTCGGGTTCCCGATTACGGGGTTTGGTGACAATCGGGGGTTGGAGGGCCGGCATTTGTCACGATCGCACGATGGCGGGGCCGTTGTGCGGGACCGCTCCGCCCCGCCAGAGGCAGGGTAGGATGCTGTTGCCACATCAACCTCGGGAGCGGTCCCATGCCAGTGTCGCAGCCTGCGCAGTCTTCGTCCATCGATCTGTCGGGCTTGCCGGCTCGGGTTCTGGAGGCGTTGACGGGATTGGCGACTGTGTGCCGCGCGCCGCTTCCTGTGGAGCCCTGCCCGGCGGCGTTCGAAGAGATGGAGCGGCGTGTGCAGGCGAAGGTGAACGCGCTGGGCTGCGAGGTTCTGGGGTCGTGGATCGAGCGCCTCGACGACGGGGCTGAGCGGGTCGAGCGGGCCGGGCAACGCCGGTTCCGTGTGGCGGCGACGCCGAAGACGATCATGAGCGCGCTCGGCCCGGTGACCTACAGGCGGGCGCGTTATCGCCACGGCGTGGGCGGCCCCTCGTTCGTGCCGGTGGACGAGAGCCTGGGGCTGGTGAACGACTGGCTGACGCGCCCGGCCGCGCGGCTCGGGCTGATGATGATGGGCCACGGCACGGCCAGGGAAGCGGAAGAGTTCTTCTCGGAGATGGGCGCCATGGTGCCGTCGGCGAGCAGCTTGCAGCGGCTCGCCCGGACCATGCATGAGCGCTGGGAGGGCCTGGGGCCGCAGGCGCTGGACAGTATCCGCAACACGGAAGACATCCCATCCGAGGCAGTCAGCGCCTCGGTCTCGCTCGACGGCGTCATGGTGGCGCTGCGTGCCGGCGAGGACGGGCGCGACGAGGCCTGCTGGCGCGAGGCCGCCTGCGGCACGGTCTCCTTCCACGACGCCCAAGGCGAACGGCTCAAGACCCTCTACTTCGCCCGCATGCCGGAGAGCGGCAAGCCCACGCTGAAGGCGCAACTCGCAAGCGAGGTCGCGCATATCCGCCAGGCCCGGCCCGACATCGCCATAGTCGCCGTCGCCAGAGCCTGCCCCTGCGAAGGCGGGGGGCGCCCCCGACAACTGGACCTTCCTGGAGAGCCTCTCGCCCGAGGCCGTGGCCGTCGACTTCTGGCACGCCTGCGAGCATCTCCGCACAGCCTCCGACCATGCCGTCGATCCCCGCTGGTTCGAGACTTGCCGCCATACCCTGCGACACGACCCGCACGGCAGCGCCAAGGTGATCCGGGCGCTGCGCTACCTGCGCGACAAGGCAGGCGGCAACCGCACCGCGCGCACCGTCATCGAGCGCGAACTCGCCTTCTTCCGCAAGCACCGCAAGCGCATGCGATACCGCAACCTCAGCGACCGCGGCATCACCATCGGCTCCGGCGTTGTCGAGGCCGCAAACAAAACCCTCGTCGCACAGAGGATGAAGCGCTCCGGCATGCGATGGCGCATCGCCGGCGCGCAGGCCGTCCTCACCGTACGCGCCCTCATCAAATCCGGGCGCTTCGACCGCGCATGGGCAGGCCTCATGAGCGATGCTGATACCCCGGCCAACGACAACAACTGCCTTGGCTACGCCGCCAGGCGCGCCGCATGAGCCACATCAGCCGACCGGTCCCGGCATCGCCATGTCAGACTCACGCCCGTCGGCCACCCCGTATCATGAAAACAGGTGCCGGCCGCGCGGGCGGGACTTCGGGCTTTTACGGGGTTGCCTACCGGTCACGGTTCGCAAGACGGGCGCCGCAGATGGCGAGTATCGGACGCCTCGGGAGCAGTGCTTTGGCGGGGAGGGGTTTTCGTGCGCCTGATTCCCAACCATTTTCACGGCAAGACTCCGCCTGAGGGTCCCCGATCAGCTCCATGCCCGCCGCAAACTCAGATCCCGATACCCTGCGGTCTACGGCGGATGCTTGCATCCGATCGCTCCGGATCCCCGGTCCTGCCCCGGAGGGAGGATCGCCCTCCCTCCGGTGATGCCGACGCACCGGGCCTGGACGGCGCAGGTATGTCGGCCGATGCATCGCCGTGCGCCGCCTCGTCCGGCAGCGGAGGCGCTTCCGCCTTGTACCCCATCGCTCGCGCGATGACGGCCGCGGCCTGGGCGGCGGCGTCGCGCAGCGCGCCATCGTCGAGATGGGCGTAGATCGCGGTGGTCTCCCGCTTGCGGTGTCCGAGCAGCCGTCCGACGGTGGTGAGCCCGACGCCGTTCATGACGCCCTGCGAGGCCCAGGTATGGCGGCAGTCGTGGATACGAAGGCCCGGAAGCCCCGCCTCGTCGCGGATACCGCACCAGAAGGTGTAAAGCCTTGCCGATGTGAGGGTCTCGGGGAACACTCGCTCCCGGCCATCCGGTCGCGGCAGCGCCTCGTGTTAGCGACGGTTACAGAGCGCGCCTATTCGCTGACATTTTTCGGCCGGTTGCGGTTTTTCAGTTGATCTGTTGGTCATCGGTTTCGATTGGTTCGCCGGCTCGGTCGCGGATGAGCATGTCGTTCCAGTCCCGGTTGTCGAGTGCGGGTCGCAGCCGGACGATTCTGGTGTCGTTGCGGGCGAGGCGCCTTGCGGCGTGATCGCCGTTTGTGGTGGCGTCGTATGCACAGAAGATGAGGCGCGGGTTCCATGCCTCGATCCATTTGGGGACTTTGGTGGCGACGGCGCCGGTGGAGACGGTGGCGCATTCGGTGCGTTTTACCGGGCCGAGGTGGAGGGAGAGGATGGAGAGTGCGTCGAGGGCGTTGCCGGCCAGGATGACGGCGTGTGGCCATTCGGTCTCCCAGGACATCCAGAAGCCGCCGCCCGCGGTCGTTTTGCGGTCAGCGGTGACGGTTTCGATGCCGGTAGCCTCGCCGGCGGCGTTTCGGCGGACGAACACGGGGTTGCCGTGAGGGTCGGCATGGACCAGGCCGAGGTCGCGGCACAGGGTGACGAGCGCGTCCGCGAGGCCGCGCCGCTCGACGAGGTATCGCCGGAGGTTGGGCCAGCGGGGGTCCTTGGCCGGCGCCTGCCGGCGGCCGCCTGGGGGCATTGAGAGGTCGGACAGTTCGGCGAGGAAGTCGATGGCGTCCGGCGGGGTGCATCCGAGCGCATGGACCGCCAGTTCGATAGCCCCGGCTCCCTCCTCTGCGCGCAGATGGTCGTAGAACATGAAGCGGTTGATGGAGAGGACCGATCCTGGCCGTCTCCAGCGCACGGCATTGTCGGGATCGCTGCGGTAGCCGAGGGCTCGGGCGACGGGTTCGAGGGGATAGCCCCGCAGGCTCTCGGCCCGCACCCGCCGCTCGCGGGGGCGGGAGGGATGCATGGCTATGGCGACGGGACCGGGTTCGCCTTTCCAGTGCTTTGCCCGGCTTTCGGTCCGCGCCGGCGGCGGCGTTCGGCGCTGCGCTGCTTCTGACGTTCCTCGGCTTCCTTGCGGCGCCAGGAGTCGCCGTCGATGGCGACGATCTCGGCGTTGTGGACGAGCCGGTCGACGAGGGCGACCAGGCAGGCGGCGTTTGGGAAGGCCTCGCTCCACTCGGCGAAGGGGCGGTTCGTGGTGATTATGGTTGAGTTCTGCTGGCTGCGGCTTGAGACGATGTTGAACAGCAGGTCGGCGTGGCGGTTGGAGTAGGAGAGATATCCGACTTCGTCGATGACCAGCAGGTGCTGTCGGGCGTAGAAGCGCAGCCTGCGCTGGAGCAGGGTGTCGGAGTCGATGGCGGCGAGTTCGCCGAGCAGGCTGGCGGCGGTTGCGAAGCGCACGATGTGGCCTTCGAGGACGGCGCGGTGGGCGATATTGGCGGCGATGGTGGACTTTCCGACGCCGTTGGGTCCGACCAGTACGAGGTTTGCGGCCTCCTTGAGGAAGTCGAGGGTCATGAGGTCCTCGACGGCCATGCGGTCGCAGCGCCTTGGCCAGTCCCAGTCGAAGTCTGCGAGCGGCTTGAACTGTCCGAGGCGGGCGTCGGCGAGGCGGCGTTTGAGGCTTCGGGCGCGCTTCTCATCTTCTTCCCACGCGATCAGGGAGGCGAGCCAGTCGCGCTCCGCGACTTCGCCCCAATGGGCGAGGAGGCCGTGCAGGCCCAGCGCGCGGGCGCGGTTCATGAGGGTGTCGGTCATTCTTCGCTGTCCTTTTCATGGTAGCCGGCCAGCCCGTCGTATCCGCCGAGATCGTGATCGCGCACGGCGATGTCGCGCACGCGCGGGTCCCTGGGCAGGTCGATGGGGATCGGCGGCGGCCTGTCCTGCAGTTCGCGCCGCCGTGTGAGGCTGAGGCGCACGGCATTGGGATGGGGGACGCCGCGTTCGAGGGCCTCGTCGATGGCGGCTTCGAGCTCGGCGGCGCCGTATTGGTCGAGCAGGCGCAGCAGGGCGGCGACGGTGGCGCCGATATAAGCGCCGCGGGGGGCGGCCTCGGCGATCAGGCGCTCGCTGTTGGGCGCGGCCTGGAGCAGCCGGCTCTGCCCGCGCAGGCTGCGGGCGTGACGCTTGCGCCTGACCAGCTCCTCAATGTGTTCGGGGTTCTCGATGCGGGCCGCCTTGTCGAAGCTGCGCGGATGGCGGGCGATGACCTCCATGCCGTCGAGGATGCGCACCTCTTCCAGCGTCGCGGCCACGGTGAGGGTGCGCCGGACATGGGTATGCGGGACGCTGTAGTCATTGAGGTCGAACCTGGCATAGGGGGTCTTGGCGATCCTGACCTCGACCCTCTCGTCGACGGGGGGACGGTCGTCGGGCAGCGCCATCAGGGAGCCGCGCTCGCGCTCGAAGGCCTCGCTCACGGTGAGGGAGCGGTCGTCCGGCCAGGGGCGGTCGGCGGCGACGCCCTCGCACCACTCCCGGGCCTGGGCGTTGAGATCGTCGAGGTCACGCCAGGCGCGGGCGGCGAAGAAGCTGTCGCGCACATAGCGTATGGCCCGCTCGACGCGGCCCTTCTCGTTGCCTCGGGCGACCGCGACCGGCTTCGGCAGGAAGCGGTAGGCGCCTGCGAAGTCGAGAAGCCGGGGATTGAAGCGGATGGCGTCGCCGCGCCGCTCCAGCACGACGCTCTTCAGATTGTCGTACCAGAGCTCGCGGGGCACGCCCTGCCAAGCCTCGAAGGCCTCGACATGGCCGCGCAGGAAGTTGTCCATCCCGGCGTTGAGGTAGAAGCGCAGGAAGAGGCGGCGCGAGTGGCCGAGCACCATCACGAAGGCCATCAGCGGGCGCTCCGCACGCCCGATCCTCACCTTGCCGAAGTGGGCCCAGTCGACCTGGGCCTGCTCGCCGGGCAGGGCCTTGAGGCGCAGATAGGCCTCGGCCACCGGCCGCGGACGCTCGGGCGCGATCATGCGCCGGAAGTGGCTCTCGCACCCCCGGTAACCGCGCTCGACCGCCATCCGGTAGAGCCGGCTGGAGGGCAACTTCGGCCAGACCGCCAGGGTCTGGCGGACGAAGGGCAGGAACGGATCGATCATCGAAGATCTGCGCCGCTTCTCAGGCGTGGGCGCCCCGGCGGCCGCCACCGCGCGCTCGACCGTGCCGTGGTGGACGCCGAGCTGGCGCGCGATCGTGCCGATCCGCCACTTCTCGGCAAAATACAGCCGCAGGATCTCGGCCCGGGTCTGCTGGTCGATCGCCATCTCACTCCCTTCGCGCCGGGCGCAGGCCCGGATAGACCGCCCGGGCGCAGAACCGCCCGCAGTGATCGCAGCGGAACACTCCGGCGGGACGGTCGGGTCCGAAGGGCCTCCTTCCCGAGCGCCCCGCCGGCATGCCCGCCACAACAGGACGGCGCGGTGAACGGGTCAAAGGGTGATGCGTCACTTTCTGCGCACGGCGCCCCTCCTCAGGCGCACGGACGCGACGGCGCTCGCGGTAGCGCCGCTGGCGTTCGGCATGCTTGTGACGGCCCCGCCGGCTGTTCTGGTAGCGACGCCCGGCAAGGCGCAGCGAGCGCCGCCGCGCCCGGCCGCTGCACGGACGCGAGCAGTAGATGTTGCCGTGGTCGCACCGCCGGCACAGCACAACCTGGCGATGGCACGAAGCGCAGGTGAACAGGCGGGCGGCGTTCCTCATCGCAAAGACCGATGAGAACGGGGTGGACCCACGCCCGAACGCCTACGATACTGCGCATACGGGCCGTGCCTTGCATGGCTCGGGGGGTGCGGCGCCGGTCGTTGCCACCTAGCAAACGGGGCCGGCGCCGCATCGTTCTCAGCAGCCCCAGTCTACCCCCTCGCGCAGCCCGGCGACCCCCGCCGACAGCGCCAGGACACCCTCCCCTCGGCAGGCGAAAATATCAACGCGACGGGGGCCGGCGACTCCAGTCGGGCTACGCCCTCCTTCCGTCCCAGGCCCCCGTCACAAACACCGCCGCACCACAATCACTGCGATCATCACGCCCCGCAAAAACGCGCAACGCCAGCAAATAAGCGCCTTTTACGACCGTCACCTACACCTCGACCAGCCTTGCCGCTTCGGGTCCGAGCCAGATGGTGCGCGGGCCGGTCTTGGAGTCTTCGATGCGTGCGCTCGCGCCGTCTCCGCCCAGCTCTCCGATCTCGTCCCACCTGAGGTTGATGACTTCGGAGAGCCGCGCCCCGGTGAGCGTCAACAGCCGGATGGCCGCCACCGGCCAGGGGTGCTGCTCCCGGTGCCGATCCAGCACCGCGCCGAGGCGCTCCAGCTCTTCGCGGCTGAGGTAACGCGCGACAGGCTTGCGGGGGTTCTTCACGATGTTGGCGCAGGCATCGGGGACATGCTCGCCGATGTCGCCCCACTGCCGGGCCGTCCCGAGCATGGCGCGGAGTATCTCGAAGGCGCGGTTGGCGGCGCCGGGCCTGTCCGCGCTGGCGGCGTCGAACCACGCCGAGACCCGCGCATGGTCGATGGCGTCGAGCCGGAGCCTGCCGAAATGCGGCATCAGGCGGTTCTTCATGTAGCTATCGAAGGTCTTGAGCGAGGACGGCTTCCAGCGGTGTTTCCGCCGCGAGCGGTAGCGGGCGGCGAAGTCCCGGAACAGCGGCGCCTTCTCCTTGCGCGGCGGCGTCACGTCTTCGCCGCTCCACAGGCGGGCGAGCACGGCCGCGCCTTCCCGGCGGGCCGCGTCGAGAGGCAGTTCGGGGAAGCGCCCGAGGGTGATCTTGCGCATGCGTCCCCGGACGCGGGTCTGGACGATCCAGGACCGGACGCCGGAGGGCTGCACCCTGACCCCGAAATGCGCCAGCAGATTGTCCCACAGGGTGTATTCCCGTTCCGCCGGCTTGGCGGCGGCGACGGCCTTCACGGTGAGCCGGTGCCTGCGGCCGCTCATCGCCCGCTCTCCTTCCCGGTCATGGCCTCGTGGACGATCCCGGAGATGCGCCCGGCCGCCTCGCGGACATGCTCGTCGGCGAGATGGGCGTAGCGTTCGGTGGAGGCGGTATCGGCATGGCCGAGCAGGCGGCCGACGGTGTAGAGGTCGAGGCCGCTCATCACGGCATGGGAGGCGAAGGTATGCCGGCAGTCGTGGATGCGCACATCGTCCAGCCCGGCGAGACCGCGCAGCTTCTGCCAGCGCAGGCCGAGGCCGGTCATCGGGCCGTCGCCCTTCCCGTTCGGGAAGACGAAGCGTCCCTCGCGCGGCAGGCCATTCAGGACGGCCCGCGCGGGCGGGGGAAGCTGGAGCGCCTTCGGTCCGGTCTTGGAGTCCGGCAACACCGCGCGGGTGTCCCGTATCCAGTCCCATTGCAGGCCGGCGATCTCGGACGACCGGGCGCCGGTGAACAGCAGCAGGCGGATGGCGGCGGCGGCCTGCCGGTCCTCGGCATGGTCGAGCACGAAGCCGAGGCGCTTCAACTCGTCCAGGGACAGGAACCGCTCGCGCGGCGCCGTCCTGTAGCGCCGCATGTTGCGGCAGGGGTTGGAACCCTGCGGGCGAAGGTCCCACAGCTCCGCCTGCCGCATCATCACCGACAGCACCGGCAGGGTCCGGTTGGCGCTGCCGGGGGTTCCGCTGAGGGAATCGAACCAGCGCCGCACATCGGCGCGGTCGATCTTCGCGACGGGCATCGCGCCGAAGAAGGGCACGAGGCGGCGCTCGATCAGATGGGCGTTGGCCTTCCTCGTGGAGGGTTTCCAGCGCCGCCCCTGGCGGCGCATGAAGTCGGCCGCGAAGTCGGCGAACAGCGGCCCGGTCTCGCGGTCGGCTTTGGCTTCGGCGATGGCGGCAATGGCCTTCTCCCTCGCCTCGGCGGCGGTCATGTCGTCGGTCGTGCCGAGGATCGCCCTGGGCGCGCCGAACTGGCGTGAGGTCCGGACGAAGAAGGTCTTCGTTCCGTTCCCGGCGACGGTGAAGCCGAAGGCGGGCAGGTCCCTGTCGATGACGGTCAGGCCGTATCGTCCGGGTTTCTTCTCCCTGAAGGTGCGGCGGACCGTCCGCTCGTTGACGGGGGCATGGATGCGCATGGGCGTGTCTCCGTTGTCTGTTCCCTCGGGCGCCGTCCGTCCCGGGGGAACGGAACGGCGCTCCTGAACGGACAACGCGACCCGCGCGCGAAACCGCGGCCAGAGGCCGGGCCAGGCCCAACCGTCTGTCACGCAACGGAAAACTGCCGACCGATGCAGGCCGGCCGGGCCTCGCTCCCTGCATCAAGGATGCGTCGGGTGTGACGAAATAGCGGCTCCGCCGTCGAGACAGAGCCGGAAGGGATAGCATACACGATGGGGAAATCGACGCCGGGGAACCCGGCGGAGGGGAGCCGCCGCGGCGTGTGAGCGGACGGCCTCGCCGGCGCGAGCGCGGGCACTGGTGCGAAGCACCGTGCCGAGCGGACGGGCGGCAGCGCCGGCAGTGCCGTCGACAGTCACGCTGGCGGAAGTGCGGCGGGCGGTGCGCCGGGATCGGCGCGGACGGCGATGCACCCGGGCGAAGCATGGTGCAGCGGCGCGTGACGCGGACGCGGAACGCAAGCGCGATCGGCGAAGCCGGAGCACGAGTGCGGCGCGAAGCGCGCGAGGTTGGCGTTGCCGCGTCATCGATGTGCGAAAGAGGAAACGGACCGTGCCGCAGCCGGAGCGACGACACGGCCCGCGATGCGTTGCGGTCAGGCTGCTACCTTCATCACCGGGATGCCGAGCTGCTTCGCCTTGTCGACGAGGTTCTCGGTGATGCCGGAGCCGGGGAAGGCGATGACGCCCTTCGGCAGGAGGTTGAGCAGTTCGTCGTTGCGGCGGAAGGGTGCGGCGCGACCGTGGCGGTCCCAGTCGGGCTTGCAGACGACCTGGTGGACGCCGTTGCGCTCGGCCCAGCTTGCGGCGATCTTCTCGACGCCGGGGCCGCCGCCATGGACGAGGACGAGGTCGGCATACCTGGCGCGGACCTTGTCGAGGCGCTCGATGACCGCCGCCGGGTTTGCGATGTCCTTTCCGCCTGCGATGGCGACGAGGGTTCCCTGGGGCAGGTGAGCCTGTGTCTTGCGGTCCTTTCGGGCGCGGACGAAGTCGCGGGCGTCGATGGCGGCGGAGGTCAGATGTCCGGTCTGGCTGGCGTGGCTGCCGCGCCGGGGCCGCCAAGTGTCGCCGGTGTCTGCGCGGTAGGCTTCGGCGGCCTCGTTGCGCAGGGTCTCGAAGGCGTCGCGGCGTGCGGTGAGGCACTGTGCGCGGTCGGTCACGAGTTCCAGTTCGAGGGACCTGATCTCGGAGCCGTCCTGTGTGCGCTGGAGGTCCTGGAGTTCGGGGGTGAGCTTGTCGACGCTGCGGTCGAGGCGCTGTGTCTGGGCGTGGAGCATGTTGACGAAGCCCCAGAGCAGGCTCTCGCGTTCGTCTGCCATCTGGTATCCGTCGGGCGCGACGCCCTGGCTGAGGATGCGGAAGGCTTCGTTGACGGCGGTGATGGCCTCGTCCTGGTCCCAGATCTCCCGGGTGTCGAACTCGTCGCGCTCGGGGGTTGCGCCGAAGAGAGCGGCGTTGTCGCAGACGATCGCGGTTGCGGACTGCGCGGCGGTTTCGGTGGTCTCGATATCGAAGGTCATGTCGTTTTCCTTTCGGTTTTCACGTTCGGGGCCGATCCCCGTTGTGATGTCCTGTCGGGGCACGCGCGCGCAGCAGAAGCACCCGGGCGTAGAAGCTCCTGGGCGGAGTGGTGCGGAAAGTCGGCGAGTGGTGCGGAAGATCGCCCTGCGATCTTCACGGTCGTCGACTTTCACGGTCCGCCCCTGGAGCTTCTTGGCCGGGCCGCAGGGAGCGGAGCGACCGGAGGACCCCGCAGGGGTTGCTGTCGCGAGCACGTGTGACACGATTGGAGATCACAGCGGGGTGGTGTATTTCTCTCGCCCTGCACGGACCCCATCGTCGGTTCGGCCGGCACGGCGCCGGAGCGGGAGGCGCCGTTGCCCGCCCTTGCGTCAACCCCACAGGGGATGGGAGTCGACCCGCTGCCGGGCGGTCTCGCGGATGCGGGCGCGGTCGTGGAGATAGACGGGGCCGCGCGGGTCTTCGTCGAGGTGTATGGCGAACACCCTGTGCCCCGGCCGGGTGCTGTCGTCGAAGGCGTGGATGTCGCCGACATGGTCGCCGTCCCGGTAGATGCGGGATTCGTCGGGGGCGATGCGGCGGAAGGAGATGGTGCTCATGACGCGCCTCCTTCCGTCCGGCCGGTGTTGCGCTGCGCCAGCTGCCCGGATGCCCATTCTGCGGCCCGGGCGAGGACATCGCCGTGGCAGGGCAGCGGCTCGCACCAGCAGGCGAGCCAGCAGCCATTGAGTTCGGCCAGCTCCTCCAGCGGGACCTCGCCCGCGCGGATGCGGCGCCAGAGGTCGGCGCGGTAGCGGGCGATCGCCTGCGCGCGGTCCTGGCCGGGGGCGATTCGGAACGGATTGCCCCACCGGGTGCGGCGGTCGATCAGCACGGTGTTGTTGAAGACATGCGCGTATTCGAACGCCTCGCGCAGCCGCGGCTCGGTATTCAGGTTGACGACGGCTCTCATGGACTCCCTCCACTCTTCGGGTCGGCTTGCCCGGCCCTCCGCTCTCCTCTTCCTCCCCCGGACCGGGAGCCCGCGCCGGCCGGGGAGGCGCAGGCGGCGGTGCGGAACAGCGGCGCGAAGCGGGCGCGGAGCGTTGCCGGGCCCAGCGCGACGAGGTCGTCGTTGAAATCGTTGCCGGCGGGCAGGATGACGGTGGCGGCGACGCCGGCCCGCGCGCAGCGCCGGGCGAGGCGTTCGGCCGCGAGCGCGCCGTGCTCGTCATTGTCCTGCGCGATCACCAGCCGCGCGAGGCCGGGCGGCGGCGCGAACGCGCCGAGGCTCCCGGCGGAGAGCGCGGCGGCGGCCGTGATCTCGGGCACGGCGGTGACCAGCGAGAGCACCGTCTCGATGCCCTCGCCGACGACGAGCGGCGCGTGGCCGGCAGGCGCGCCGAAGCGCACCGCGAGGCCGTGGATGCGTCCGAGCGCCTTGCGCGGCGCGGCGACGTCCGCCTTGGCGGGTGCGCGGGGATCGAGCCAGGTGCGCTGCACACCGAGGATGGCGCCGCCTGCCCCGGACAGTGCCCGGACCTGTTCCGGGTATCCGGGGTCGTCGCCGGTGACGGCGGCGACCAGCGCCGGGAGGCGGCGCACCAGGGAGCCTTCGCGGTAGCGAAGCTCCGGGTGATAGCGCAGCGCCGCGAAACGGCAGCGCGCGAGACCCCGGGCATGCAGGTAGCGCTCGGCGTGGGTGTCGGCGATGGCGCGGCAGCGCCGCCACAGGCGGCGGGCAGCCTCTGTCGCGTCCCAGGGTGCGTCCGGGGTTCCCGGATACCCGGAACAGGTCCGGGCACTGTCCGGGGCAGGCTCCAGGGCGAGGAAGGCGCACGCCTCGTCGAGCGCCGCGCGCAGCGTCGGCGCGCCCGAGCGGTAGCGGATCAGGTCGAGCAGGTCGCCGTGCTGCGCCGTTGCCGCATCCGTCCACTTGCCCGGCGTGCCGGGTCCGCGCAGGCGGACGAAGAGCGAGCGTCCGCGGGCGCCGTCGAGGTCGCCGCAGATCCAGTAGCGGCCCTGCCGGCGGCCATGGGGCAGATAGCGTCGGCAGACCGCCTCGGCGCGCGCGGCAAGCGCGGCGGCGATGGCGGCGGCGGGAGACGGTTGGTGCTGCATGCGGGACTTCCTTCCAGGTCGAGCGGGACGCCCGATACCGGCCGCCCTCCGCCTCCGGACGGCGCCGGAAGGCGAGCGGCCCGCGCCAGGCGCGGGCGCGGCGCCCGGACGGACCGCCTCCGGTTCGGCTGCAAAAAAAAGGCCGGCGCGCGAGGCGCCGGCCTGTGGGGAAGGAAGAACGGGAAGCTCTAGAACGGGATCTCGTCCCCGTCCATCGGGTCGCCGCCGGCCGGCGCGGAGCCGTCCGCCGCGTCCGGGCCGGGCTGCGCGGCGTTGCCGTTCGCCTTGTCGAGGAACTGGACGCGCCCGCCGGGGACCAGCAGGATCTCGGTCGAGAAGCGGTCGCCGTCCTCGCCCGGCTTCGACCAGCGCCGGGTCTGGAGCTTGCCGTCGATGTAGACCAGCCGGCCCTTCGTGGCGTGCTTCCCGAGCATGTCGATCAGCCCGTCCTGGAAGGTCACGACCCGGTGCCACTCGGTCCTGTCGACCTTCTCGCCGGTCTGCTTGTTGATGAACGACTCGTCGGTCGCGATGCTCAGGTTGGCGACGCGCCCGCCCGAGGCGAGGTGGTTGACGGTGACGTCCGCGCCGAGGCGGCCGATGATCTGCACCTTGTTCAGTCCGAAGCTCATTGCGATACTCCTTCAGGTTCGCGTTCATGACGATGGGTTGCGAACGACCGGGGCCGGGGTCACTCCCCCGACCCCCCGACCGTTCAATCTCTTCAGGCCCTCCTCCCCTCCATGCCGCCGGGGGGGAACGACGACCACGGGTCCAGGGGCTCCGCCGCGTTCTGGAGGGACATCCCGAACGCCGGTTCCGGGAAGAGGCTCGCGAAGCCGTGCACCGGACAGGCCGCGCCCCGGTCGGGACAGCGGATGGCGCGCTCGTCCTCGGCGATTTCGCGGACGGTGCGGCGGTCGACGCCGAGTTCGGCGAGCAGGTCGCAGCCGAGCGGAAGGTCGAGGGATGTATCGGGATGAAACATGGCGGGAACTCCTCTGCCGTTGCCCTGCCCGGCAACCTGTGCCGGACACCGATCCGGCATCGGCGGGGAGTCCTCTCCTCCGCCCTGCCGGACACTCGCCCGGCAGGCGCTTCACTCCTCTCTACGACGGGAGGACGGCGCGGCGGATCGCGGCCAGGCGCTCGCAGACGGCGCGCGGCGGCATCGACCCCAGGTTCAGCACCGGGATGCCGCGGGTCCGGGCGATGCGGATGGCCATGCCCGTGCCGCCGGTTGACGCGCCGCGTTCGCTCCAGCACACGACCGCATCGACCGGGCGCTCCAGGGTCCCGCCGAGCACCACCGCCGCGTTCCGGGCATGCAGCTTGCGCACGGCCGGCGAACAGCGCTCCCAGGCCGGATGCAGGGGCGCCGCGATCTCCAGGCTTGCCGCCATCGCCGCCGGAGACAGGGTCCGGCAGTCGGCGCCGCGATGCCCGTTATAGCCCCGCCACGGCAGCCAGATCGTCCGCTGCTCTGCTGACGCTCCCGCCGCAAACGCAGCATCGGCCCCGTCCGCCCCGCCGGAAGACAGATGCCAGCCGGTCCGGGCCAGCCATCCCGCGATGACGCCCATATCCGCCAGCACGGCCGTCGGTGTCGCCCGCGCCCCGATCCCCGCATATCGCAATGTCGCCATGTCCGATCTCCCCGGTTGCGTCCGCCGCGACTCCCTCCCGGTCAACGGCTTCGCTCCCCCGCGCGCTCCTCTCCACCTCTGCGGCGCGAACGGGTCGGCCTCGCCTGCATTGCCGCGCTGCCCGGGGCATCGGTGCGCATGAACGGGCGGGGATCGATGGCGCGGCCTCCGGGCCGCTGGCGCTTCCTTGCGGGCCGGAGGCCGCCGGTGCGTTTGCGGGTCCGGGGGAGCTGCTGACGGCCGCGGCATCGCTCGCGTTCCTCGCGCCCCGCGGTCTGCTGCTGCCTGGCCGGAACACCGATCCGGGGCGCTCGGCTGCCGACTTCAGCAAATAAATGCAGTTCCTGACCGTCACCTACACCTGGGCGACCGGGATCGGTCCGGGCCCCGCGACGGCCCCGGCGACGCTGTTCGCGGGCCTGCCCGGGCCGGTGGCGGCAGCGGCGGTGCTGCCCGTCCCGCCGATCCGGATCGCCTGGCTCGCACGGCGCGGGTGACGACACAGGGCGGCGGACCGGCAGCGGAGCATGGCCGCCATGTGCGAGCCCCCATGGGTCGCCGGACGGCGACGGGCCGGCGGCGCAGCAGGAAGACGAACACGGTCGGGCCGCCTGTTCCGTCGCGCCGGAAGGGAGGCGACATGGCGAAAGGAACGATCAGAGGGCGGTTCAGCCTCAGTGCCACGGCTCGCTGTCGGGATCGCCGTCCCCGGCGCGCATGGAGGCGGCAACCATGGCGGTCCAGGCCTTGCGGTCCAAGCCAAGCCGACGGTTCAACCTGTCGCACAGGCCGAGAGCATCGTCGAGGTCGAGGGCGATGAGCGCGGTGGGGACATGGCCGGCCAGGCCTTCGATGACGATCCTGATCTGCTGGGCATCGACTTCGACGTCCCAGGCGGGCGCGAAGCAGAAGTTCGGGCAGTCCGGCAGGGTCTGCGCGGTCATGGGGTCGGTCTCCTTGTCGGGGCGGGTCGGCGGCCGTCGGCCATCATGGATCCCGGCGGGCGGCGGCGCGAGCCTGTCATTGTGTGGGTTCGCAGACGGTACCGGCCCCCCGCGCGAGACGGCGGCGGCGGGGCCGGCGATACGGATAGCGCAAGGCGGCTCAGGCGGCGAGCGGCCAGCGTTCGAGGATGCGTTCGAGCGCGCCGGCATGAGGCGCGAATATCCGGGCGCGGAACGAGACGATCTCGATCGCGCAGCCCATGCGCCGGAGCGCCGGCAGGTCGGTATCGGCCGGCCCCTCGACCTCGACCCGGTCGGCGCCCATGAGACGGCGGCGGGCGAGCCGCCAGCCATTGGCGAGCGCGAGCGGGTTGCCGCGATCCATCACCGCCGCGAAGGCCTCCGCGCCGGTCATGGCGGGTCCGCCGTCAAGGCCGAACCCGGCGCGCACGGCGCGGACCTGCCCGGCGTCGAGCACGCGCCCGATGAGGGCCATGCCGTCGTCCGGGGTGAGCCGGCGGACGCGCATGTTCTCGGCCGGGAGGCGGTCCCAGACGGGCAGCAGCAGGCCGGTGGCGAGCCAGAAGCGGGACTCGCGGTGGGACGGCAGGCCGGCGGTCTCGGCGTCCCAGAGCATGCGCCAGCGGGCTTCGTCGGCCTGCCCCCAGCTGGAAGCGGCGAACTCGGCCCGGGCCATCCGGTCCCGTGTGGCGGGGCGGAGCAGCTGCACGCGTTCCTGCACCCCGCCGTCGTCGAGCATGCGCGACGGGGCGGGCAGCAGGACGGCGGCGCGCCTGGAGCGCGCGTTGACCACGAGGCGGGGCTTCCCGTCCGGTCCCGGGTCGCGGCTTCCGATCTCCAGCGCGGCATCGGCCGTGAGCGGCATGAGCCTGTCGCGGCGGACGATCCCGACCAGTTCGGTGGCCGCCCCGGCGCCGGGATGCTCATGGAGCGTCTCCCTGCCGGCGACGGTGAGCGAGTCGGCGGTGACGGTCTCGACCCCCCGCTCGTAGCTGCCGGCCTCGATCGCCTGCTCGATATTGGCGGCGATGCGTTCCTCCAGTTCGGCGAAGAGCCGGTTCTGCTCGGCGATGGGGAGCGCCAGCAGCCGGTTGAGGAACTTCGGCATCGGCGGCAGGTCGTCCTTGAGACTGCCCTCCCAGGTAAGCTTGAGCCCGGTGGCCTGCTCGAACCGTTCCGCGTTCCAGCCCTCGATGGCGCCGCGCCAGAGCGCGCCGTAGAACTGCCTGAGCGCCGCCTTCGCGTAGGCGCTCTCGAGGTTGTCGCTCTCGCGGAACAGCGCGGCGTCGCCCATGGCGGTCTGGCTGTCGCGCTGGCCGCGGGTGATGGCGCCCAGGCTGTCGAGCCGCCGGGCGATGGTGGCGATGAAGCGGCGCTCGCCCTTCACGTCCGTGGTGACGGGCCGGAACAGCGGCGCGCTGGCCTGGTGCGTCCTGTGGGTGCGTCCGAGCCCCTGGATCGCCTGGTCGGCCCGCCAGCCGGGCTCCAGCAGGTAGTGGATGCGCCGCTGCGTGTTCCCGCAAGCGAGGTCGGCATGGTAGCTGCGCCCGGTGCCGCCGGCCATGGAGAACACCAGGATGCGCTTGCTCCCGTCCATGAACGCGGCGGTCTCGGCGAGGTTGGCGGAGGCGGGCCGCGAGCGCAGCGCGAGGCGTTCGCCCCTTGCGTCCACAATGCGCAGCACCCGCCGCGACCGGCCGGTGACCTCGGCGACGGCCTCGTGCCCGAAATGCTGCACCAGCCGGTCCAGCGCCGTCGGCACCGGCGGGAGCGCGGCGAGCTTTTCGATCAGGGCGTCGCGCCGCTCCTCGGCCTCCTTGCAGACGATCGTGTTGCCGTCGGCGTCCCTGGCGGGGCGGCTGAGCAGCTTGCCGCCGTCGTCGGTGAAGGGCTCCTGCAACTGCACCGGGAAGGCGTGCATCAGGCAGGACAGGATGGCGTCCCGGGGCGTGAGGTCGATATTGAGGTCGTCCCACTCGGATGCAGGGACCTCGGCGATGCGCCGCTCCATGAGCGCCTCGCCGGTCGAGACCAGCTGGACCACGGCCGAGCGCCCGGCTTCGAGGTCGGCCTCGATGGCGCGGATCAGGCTCGGACACTTCATCCTAAATCCGGCAGTTGAGGATGGCTTGGCCTTGCCGAATCCCTTGTAGTCTGCGGGTATGAGCGGCTTTTCAGGGGCCGAAGAGGCTCACCCTTTGGGTGATTATCCTGGCGCTGTGCGGGATGTCGCCCGAGCGTCGGTGAAGGTGGACACCTTCGGCGGCGCGGTTCATGTGGAATGGGACCCTGATGCGGCGGTGACGCCGCTGGGGCATCTGGCGTTTTTCTCGGAATACCTGAAGGTAAGCGGTCGCTTTGACGCTTTGGTTGCGGACTGCCCGCTGCACTACACGAGCCCGAACGCGCCGTCGAAGCGGGATGTCCTGGGGACGGTTCTTCTGTCGGTTCTGGCGGGGCAGTCTCGCTATGCGCACATCACGTCGCTGCGCGGCGACGGGGTGAACCCTGCGCTGCTGGGTATGGACAAGGTTGCGAGCGAGGATTCGGTGCGGCGCGGTCTGGAGCGGATCGGTGCGGATGTCGGCACATCGTGGCTTCAGGGCCATCTGGACGAGGTGGTCCGTCCGCTGCTGAGGGAGCCGTGGGTTCTGGACTGCGACACGACGATCAAGGCGCTTTACGGTCGTCAGGAGGGGGCGGTTGTGAGCTACAACCCGAAGAAGCCGGGCCGCCCCTCGCATGCCTGCCATGCGTTCCTGATGGCGGGCACGCGGCTTGTTCTGGATGTCGAGGTGGCGCCGGGCAACCATCACCATTCGAGGCGCGCGGCGCCGTCCTTGTGGGCGTTGCTCGACCGTCTCGGTCGGGATCGCTGGCCGCGTCTGGTGCGGGGCGATAAGGACTGGGGCAGCGAGGCCAACATGGCGTCGTGCGAGGCTGCGGGTCTGGACTATTTGTTCAAGCTGCGCCTGACGAAGGGGGCGCGCCGGCTTGCCGAGCGGCTGATGGTGCGGGACGGCTGGGAGGATGCAGGCCAGGGCTGGTCGGGGATCGGGGCCGATCTGCGTCTGCAGGGCTGGAGCCGGACGCGCCGGGTTGTGGTGCTGCGTCGGCGGCTTCCTGCGACGCTGGCGCTGACGCGTGGCGACAAGGCCCAGGGCGAGCTGTTCTGGACCGAGGCGCAGCCCGGCACCGGGGTGTGGGAGTTCGCGGTGCTGGCGACCTCGCTGGACCTGGAGATACGCTCGCTGGCCCAGCTCTACCGCGACCGGGCGGACGCGGAGAACGGCTTCGACGAGTTGAAGAACCAGTGGGGTTGGGGCGGCTTCACCACGCGCGACCTGACGCGCTGCCGGCACATGGCCCGGCTGATCGCGCTCATCTACAACTGGTGGAGCCTGTTCGTGCGCCTCGCCGACCCCGACCATCACCGCGAGGCGATCACCAGCCGGCCGCTGCTCCTGCACGGGGTTGCCCGCCAGACCCACCACGCCGGCCAGACCCGGCTGACGGTGACCTCCCATCACGGGCGTCGCAAGACGGTGATGGCGGCGCTGCGCCGGATCGCCGGCTTCTTCCGGTCGCTGACGCAAACTGCGGAGCAGTTGAGCGCCGGGGATCGCTGGCGCCGCATCCTCGCCGAGGCGCTCAGGAAATACCTCCATGGCCGCGAACCGGGGCGTCAACCCTGGCTGCCGCCACCCAGGGCCGCGACCACGTGCTGAAATCCACGCCCAAATCCGACCGTTCACACTACCCCGAGACAGCGATCAAGCTCGTCAACTGCCGGATTTAGGTTCATGCCGGTGAGCAGATGGCCGAAGAAGCGCTGCTTCGTGCCCTCGAAGGCGCTCAGCGCTGCCGCTTTGGCGTTCCTGTTCAGCGTGTCCTCGCCCCGGACGATGCCGGTGGCCTTCAGCGCCTCCCCGATATTGTGGTGGATCACCTTGAAGGCGTCGGCATAGGCGTCGTAGATGCGCCGCTGCTCCGGGGTGAGCGAATGTTCGAGGATGTCGACCTCGATGCCGTCATAGGCGAGCGCCCTTGCCTGGTAGAGGCCGAGGGCCTTCAGATCGCGTGCGACGACCTCCATCGCGGCGACGCCGCCGGCCTCCATGGCGGAGACGAAGGCGGTGCGGGTCTCGAACGGCGTCTCGCCGGCGGCCCACAATCCCAGACGCCCCGCATAGGCGAGGCCGGGGAGCGTGGTGGCGCCGGTCGCGGAGACATAGGCGATGCGGGCGTCGGGCAGGGCGTTCTGCAGGCGCAGGCCGGCCCTTCCCTGCTGCGACGGCTTCGTCTCGCCGCGTCCGCTCTTCGAGCCGGCGGCGTTGGCCATGGCGTGGGCCTCGTCGAAGACGATGACCCCGTCGAAGGCGCGGCGGTCCTCCTCGTCCAACGAGCCGGCGAGCCATTCGACGACCTGTTCCAGCCGCGAGGGCCTGCCCTGGCGGGAGGGCGAGCGCAGTGTCGCGTAGGTGGCGAACAGGATGCCCTCGTCGAGGGGGATCTCCCGCCCCTGGCGAAAGGCGCCGAGCGGGATGACGTCGCTCTCCAGCCCGCCCAAAGCGGTCCAGTCGCGCCTTGCGTCCTCCAGCAGCTTGTCGGATTGCGACAGCCAGAGGGCGCGCGTCCTGCCCCTCAGCCGGCTGTCGAGGATGACGGCGGCGACCTGCCGGCCCTTGCCGCAGCCGGTGCCGTCGCCCAGCATCCAGCCCCGGCGGAAGCGCACCGGTTCCGACAGGGTCTCGTCCCCGGATCCCGTCCGGGGCAGGCTCCCGGATCCCGTCCGGGGCAGGCTCCCGGATCGAGTCCGGGGCAGGCTCCCGGATCCGGTCCGGGGCAGGCTGTCCCGGGTGGCCGGAGACGTGCCGGGTTCTTCAACTTCGCCGTCCTGCGGGCAGCGGTGGACGGTCTCCCAGCCGGAGCCGATGCGGTATTGCGCGGCGAGATGGCGGGAATGGGCCTCGCCCGCCAGCACGACGCTCTCGAGCTGGGCGTCGGACAGCAGGCCCTCGGTCACCACGCGCTCCGGCAGCATGGGCCGGTATGCCGGCGCCGGGTGGGGCACGGCGGCCATGGCGGCGGACTGCACCAGCGGCGTCGGATGCTCGACCGCGCCCGGCACCTGGAAGACGCCGGGCCGCCAGGGCGCCCAGGGGCCGGTGTCGGCGGCGGCAACCGGCTCGACCGGCCCGGTCTCGACGACCAGTTCGGAGACCGGCCCCCGGTCATGGGCCTGCCGCATCTCGGCGGTCGATGCGGGCCTGGGGCCCTGCCGCTTCGCGGGCGGCGGTGCGACGGCGGCGCCGAACAGGTCGCGCGCGGGTCCGGCGGGAACGGATGCGATGGGCTGGCGCTTCGGCACGCGCGCGATGACGACATCGAGCAGCCCGGCAGCGTTCGCGGCGCGGGCAGTCGTGTCCAGCTCGACTTCAGGTCCGGCGCCGCGCTCCAGCACGGTGAGGCGGGTGTCGAAGCCGGTGCCGCGCCTGGCATAGGCGCGGCCGTCGATCGCCATGGTGAAGAGGCAGCGGGCGTCGTCGAGCGAGCCGAAGGCATCGCGCCATGCGGTGCCGCCGGGCGCGCAATGGGCCGAGGTGACCGCGACCAGCCGCCCGCCCGGCGGCAGCATCGAGGCGGCCGAGCGGACATGGCGCAGATCCGCGTGATGGCTGATACGGTCGACGCCGGGCGTCGCCGAGAAGGGCGGGTTCATCAGCACCACGGTGGGACGGACATCGCGCAGCCGGTCGGCGATGGTCTCGGCATTGAAGGCGGTGACAATGGCCTCGGGAAACAACCGCGTCAGCAACCCCGCCCGCGTGGGCGCGTATTCGTTGAGATGGAGCGCGCCTGCCGCCTGGTCGCCGAGCGCGCACTGCGCCATCACCGCCAGCATGCCGGTGCCGGCGGACGGCTCCAGCACGGTATCGCCCGGCCGGATAGCGGCAGCTTGAAGCGCGGCATAGGCGAGCGGTAGCGGGGTCGAGAACTGCTGGAGCAGGACCTGTTCCTCCGAGCGCCTGGTATGCGACGGTTCCAGCGCGGCGAGGGCCTCCAGCATGGCCAGCATGCGGCGGGGTCCGCCGGCGTTCCGGCGCATGGCCCGGGCGTAGCGCTGCATGAAGATCACCACGGCCGCCTCGGCGGCCTCGTAGGCGTCCTTCCACACCCAGCCGCCCCCGGCGTCGGTGGCGCCGAAGGCCTTTGTCATGGCGTCGCGCAGCGTCGCGGCGTCGAGCGGCCGTCCGACCTCCAGCGCCGGCAGCAGGGTTCGGGCGGCGGCGAAGAGCGCATCGCCCGCGGCCGGGCGGGCCGGCGGGGCGGTAGGGACTGAGGGAGGAAGAGGACGCGCGAGGGCGTCCGGCGCCGTGGGGGCGTCGAGCATGGCAGGCTCCGTGCTGGAAGGGCGTGACGGCGGCCGGCGGCGCAAGTCCTCCCGCGCCGCCCGGCGGACCGCCCCCGGACGGCTGGCCGGACTCCCGCCGGCGGGACGCACGGAGACGCGAAGATGGAGGGAATTGGCCGGAACAGCGGACGGTCCGCCCGGGCCGTGTCATACCAACGGTCGTTGATTGGAACCGATAGCAGATCCTCCCTCCGCAGCTCGCCCCCTGAGCCGAGGCCTCCTACTGCAAGAGGTAATCTCCGCCGAGAGAGGCTAATCGGTTCTTATCTGTGGCCGGTGGTATCAGTGGGGCTGCGGAGGGCGCTCAGGCATCAAGACGGATAAGTGCGGCCGCGGAAAATCGGCCGCAGCGTTGCCGATAGCAGCCGGAATTCTCGAATCGTATTCAGGCGATGATTGAGCCGATGAACGAAAGATACGGCCGCGCGGTCTCGTGGGAGGATTTGATGTTCACCGTCGAAACGGTGCAAGGCGGGCAAGCGATGGGCGGGAAGGCGCCTGGCGGGCGATCAAGACCGGCTGAAACCGGTTGGCAAGGCCGCGCCGGACCGCGTCCAACCCGGCAGGATGCGCAGTTCCGGCAAGTCGCCGGGGAGCGTTGGGATGGCCGCACCCGGCGGAGCGGCCGGCTGAGGAGGCTGAGAGACCTGGCTATTCCCGTTCGGTCGGCGCGGTCCCGCCGGTAGTGAACGTCCCCAGACCCCGAAAGAGCCTCTCCCGGGCGAGCGTGTGGTCGCGCTCGATAGCGCGCCGCGCCACACTCAGCAGGTCCGGTTCGGGAGGAGCGCTCCCCGGGGCGTACATGCGCGGAATTACGGTAGCGAGGGCGTATCCGGTGCCGCCCATGTGGGTGTAGGCGGGACCGGCGACGGAGGCGGCTTCGGCGATGCGTATGGTGACATCGACCGTGCGGGCGCGGATGTCGGACAGGCGCTTGACGTCAACGTTCCGATGCTCGAATCCGGCGGGAAGGCCTTCATGCCTGAAAACGTGCTCAAGGCGGGCGGAACCGTCCTCATCGACGCTGAGCCATGCGCCGTGGCAGAGTGCGTTGCGCCAGGGCCGGAGTTCATCGAGGCGCGCGACGAGATCCTCGCAAACGGCGCGGGGAATCAGCCCGCCTTCGGTCAGGACCCGGTCGAGTTCGCAGGTGAGGCGGTACAGACTGTCGGTCTGGGAGCGCAGGAGCCGCTTATACCACTCGGACAGGGCTTCATGGTCGTTCTCCTCAAGAAGGGCGATTGCCCTCTCGCCCGTCCCCAGGAGCGCGTAGCAGGTGGAGGCCAGAATGTGCTCCAGGTAGCCGAAGGCGGCTACGGTCTTGCCGAGTTCCTGCCAGAAGGCGGCAGGCCCCTGATTCACCGGCCAGTCGGGCGGCAGGGCGTCACGGTCGATGGGCAGACAGCGGCGCATCCGTTCGCGGGCCTCGCGGATCGCGTCGGGGTCGCGGGATACGGCGAGCCGGCGAACGAACCATGCGCCGTTCTTCCGGTTGGGACGCTGCACCTGGCCTGCAATACGCCCGGCGCACAGCAATCTGCGCAACGGCAGGCCGTTCTTGCGGTTTCGCAGGAGGCTGGCCTTGTCGAGCCAGCGCGCGGCCTCTACGGCGCGGACTTCCTCGTGCCACTCCTGTTCGAGCCGTTCCTGAAGATGAAGATTGATGGCGTAGAGGTCGGGCATGGGGACTGCCGGGTGTATCGAGCAAGAGCGTCGATGGATTGCCTGACGGAGTACGGCACTGTCAACGATCGGTCAGCGACGGACGATTGGGGGCGAAGGACGCCTGCGACGTGACGAAAATCCACAATTGGCGGGTTGAAGTCCAGTCGATGCACCCTGTCAGCCGAACCGGTTTCCAGAGGTCGCAAACGACCGGGAGTTGGCCGCAATTGTTTCGTCGCCCGCTTCGTCCGAGCTCAGGTGTTCGTACTCGGTGCGAAGCTGCGGTAGAGCCAGCGCGCGAGGCCGCGCATGGCCCCGGTCACCGTGTCCCCGGCATCGTTTGTCGGCGGCTGCCGGGTCGGGCTGTCCCGTTCCACCTCGGTGCAGGGGAATCGCTTTTGAAGATTAGCTTTTAGGAGTTTGCGTTTTCGATTCACACTCCCGTTTCCGTTTCTGTTGAGTTGGGGTGTGAGATGGAGGAGTTTTCGTCAGTATTCGAAGGAGTTACGGATCCGCGTCGCAGCAATGCGACGCGCCACTCTCTGCACGAGATGCTTATGATCGCGCTGCTCTCGACCTTGTGCGGCGGGGAGGGATGCGCGGACATGGAGCGTTTCGGTCGGGCGAAGGAAGGGTTTCTGCGCCGTTTCATGGAGTTGAAGCACGGCATCCCGAGCCACGATGCGTTTTCGGACCTGTTCAACGCCCTCGATCCCGACAGCCTGCAGAAAGTGCTGCTGCGGCTTCTGGAGGACTGGGCGGCGGTTCTGGACGGCGATGTGATCGCGATTGACGGCAAGTCGCTGCGGCGTTCCTTCGCCGATGCCGCGGCGCGCTCGCCGGTGCATCTGGTGCAGGCCTTCGCCGCCGGGACCCGCCTGGTGCTCGGCCAGGTGAAGGTCGATGACAAGTCCAACGAGATTGCGGCGATGCCGAAGCTGCTGGAGATGCTGGCGCTCAAGGGCGGGATCGTGACGGCGGACGCGATGCATACCCAGCGGGCGACGGCCGAGGCCGTTACCGCCAGGGGCGGGGACCATGTGCTGGCGCTCAAGGGCAATCAGGGCAGCCTGTATGAGGATGTGCGCCTGTATCTGGACGATCCCGCCCAGGCGGACAAACTCCAATCATGTCAGCATGTCGATGGCGATCACGGGCGCATCGAGACGCGCCGCGCCTCGGTCTGCCACGAGATTGCATGGCTGCGCGAGCGCCATGACTGGCCGGGGCTGGCCGCCATCGGCAAGATCCAGGCCAGGCGCGAAACCGCAAGGAGCACCAAAACCGAAACCCGCTACTACATCATGAGCGCGCCGCGCGCGCCCGAGCGCTTCCAGCACGCCGCGCGCGCCCATTGGACCATCGAAAACTGCCTGCACTGGGTGCTCGACGTGACCATGAACGAGGACCGACAGCGAAACCGCAAGGACCACGGACCCGAAAACCTCGCCCTGATCCGACGCCTCGCCCTCAACATCGCACGCCGCGAACCCACAAAAGACGCCATGCGCGGAAAACTCAAGCGCGCCGCCTGGAACGACGACTTCCTCCTCAACTTGATCCGGGCCGCAGCATGACAGGCCCAAAAGCGATTGCCCTGCACCTCGGTGGACATGGTGTATTCGTGGCAGTATCGCCCGCGCTGGCGGATCGTGGCATGCAGCTGGTGGAAATTCTGCTTCTGGATGGCCTGCAATGCGATGCAACTCGTCATCCTTGGGGGCGCAGGCGCGAATGGCTTTGGCGGCGCCTCTGGCGTGACTGTAGTGACCGGCGAACGAGGCGCCGTCGCCCTGAATCCGGAAACCCGTGAAGAAGACCTGCGGCATGGTCAGCCCTTCTGCGGACGGGGGTTGCGGGGGATGCCGGTGACGCGCACGAACCGGACCGCTTCCCGGACGCGGCGGAGCGCGACGCGGTTGTGACCGGGGTCGGCCCGGAACCAGAAAGCCGGCATGCGGGCAAACCACGCACCGGAATCCGCGACGAAGCCGTCCGCACAGGCCACGAAGTGGCGGCTCGCGGAGATCGCCCAGGTTCCGGCGGGCGCGGCGTCGAGGAACGCGCCCAGCGTGATTGCGCGCTCGTCGAAGGGGACGCCGGCGAAGAGGCGCTCCCATTCCCGCTCGCGCCGGGCGAAACGGCGGTTCCGGTATTCCGGATGGCGGAGCGCGTAGTCCGGCGCCCAGCCGAACGCTTCGAGCGCGGCGGCGAGTTCGTCGATGAAGACGCCGTTCACCGAGGGCCGGTCGAACAGGCGGCGGATGACGGCGGCGGCCTCGTGGGTCGGCACGCCGGCGATCGCGGAAATCGCGGACGGGCCGCACTTCGTGGCGCGGCCGGTGATCCGGTGGAGCATGGCGGTCTCCGGGCTGGGTGGCGGGGGATCGGCCCGACGCGGCCGGGGGCGCACCGGGGAGGTCATCGGTTCGCCTTTCAGAGCAACCCCCTCTCGTGGAAGCTCACGGAGCCGGTCGGCGTGACGATCAGATGGTCGAGCAGCGTGACCTCTATGGTCTTCAGCGCGTCGCGTAGGCGTTCGGTCATGGCGATGTCGGCTCTCGATGGTTCCGGGTTGCCCGACGGGTGGTTGTGGACCGCGATGACCGCGCTGGCCTGAAGCTCCAGGCAGCGGATGCAGACCTCCCGGGGATAGACCGGCGTGTGGCAGACGGAGCCCTTCTGGAGGCGCTCGTCGGCAATGAGGAGGTTGTTGCGGTTCAGGTAGAGGAGATGGAACTGCTCGACCTCGCGGTGGCCGGCGAGGGTGCGGCAATATTCGATCACCCTGTCGTAGCCGGCGAGGGACGGGCGCAGGGTGTCGGGCATTTCGGCCCGCGCCATGCGGATGGCGAGCGCTTCGGCGGCCTTGAGGGCGGCGATGGCGTCTTCAGACAGGCCGGGAACGGTGCGCAGCCGGTCCGGACGGGCGGCGAGGGCGCGCGGCGCGGCGCCGAAGGTGTCCAGCAATGCGCGGGCAAGCGCCCCGGCATCGTCCACCGGCGGGCGCCCGGAGAGCAGCAGTTCGAGCAGGTCGCGGTCGTCGACCGCCTCGCGCCCGGCGCGGAGGAAGCGGCGCTGGAGCCGGCGGCGGTCGGCGGTCTTGCGGATCAGAGCCTGCCCCGGACCGCGATCCGGGGCCGGCGCTGCGGGCATGTCGTGCAGCGGCATGTCGTCGAGAGCCGGCAGGGAATCGGGCATGGCGGCGTCCTCCGCGGGTTTGAAGGCAAACGCCCCGGTTCCGGCAAGCGGGAACGGGGCCGATGGCGGAACGGGGCAGCGTCGGGGTGAACGGATCCCGGGCGGATCGGCGGGCCGGGACTTCCGGGTCCGGGCCGTGGGGGCCGGCTCGACCGCGGCCCTGCCGTCGCGGACGGTGACCGTCACGGACGGTGACGGTGCGGCCGGTCGGCATCGGCGGGTCGGTCCACACGGCGATGGCGCGTTTCCGCGCCTCGTCGCCGGGGTCACGCGGAGCGGTCGCTTCGGAGGCGGGCATGGCGGCGGCCGGTCAGGCGCCGTCCGCCGCGCTTCCGTCGCCGAGGATCACGGTGACGTCGGGCCGGCGGATGCGGATGTCGACGGCGCGGTTGCGGGGCGCAAGCCACATCAGCTCGCGCCGCACCGCCTCGGCGATGGATGTCCGGCAGGCCTCGTCGTCGGACAGCAGCAGGCGGGTCGCGAGATGCAGCGCGTCCTCCTCGAAACGGACGCGCTGGGTCTCCCGGCTGTCGGCGTCGGCATCGTCGCAGGGCGAGAAGAACCCCGCCATGAGCAGCGCGGCGAGCTCGTGCGGCTGGAGGGCGCTGTCTTCGGTGACCAGCGGCATGGCCTCGTCGATCCGGGACCAGGCCTCGCCGGCGAACGCGATGTCGGCCGGCAGGTCGAGGGTGCGTTCCGGCCCCGACGCCGGGCGAACGGTGAGCGCGATGCGAATGGCGGCGGGGCGGGCCGGCAGGGGCGCGGCGCGAGACGGCCCGGGCAGCGGATACTCCGCGAGCGTCGTCCAGTCGTCCCCGGCAGCGACCCGGACGGCTATATCCGTCACCCGGTCGAGCGCGTCGTACCAGCCATGGCCCTCCAGCCGCCGGTCGGCCTCGAAGAGCCGCGGCGCGATGCCGGCGCGCTCGGCGGCGCGCCACAGCGCCTGCGCCTCGGGCGGCTCCGGATCGCGGTCCATGACCAGGGCGTCATGGCCGGCATCGGCCAGCTTGCCCGGATCGCGCCAGTCGTTGCAGTCGGCGATCATGGGCCGCCAGGGCCGCAGGGCGGCCGGCGGCGGCGCGATGGCGATGCCGGCCTTGCGCGCCCGCGTCCAGTCGGCGAAGGCCGGGCGCGGCGAGGGGTCGGCCGCCATGGCGCGCCAGACCGCCAGCCGCGCGGCCTCGCGCATGTCCGTCAGGAAGGCGTTCTCGACCGCTTCCTTGCGGGCCGGCAGGACCAGTTCCAGGTCCGGGCAGTCTTCCAGATCCGCCAATACGGTCCAGGTCGCGCCGTGGACGGTCTCGACCGTGGGCAGGCGGAGCGCCAGGGTCAGCCCGAAGACGTTGAGGTCGGGGTCGTTGTAGCCGCTGCGGCGGTCCCTGAAGACGCCGAAGACGAGGCCGCGCCAGGGCTCGACATGGACCGCGCCGTCGAGGAAGGCGCGGCGGGGCAGTTCCTCCCCGGCGCCGTCTCCCCCGCCGTCATCGAAGACGACCGGCAGCGGGTAGTGGCGGGCGGCATTCCCGGCCGCGCTGCGGATGGCCAGGGCGGCCTCGGTGGCCTCGAACGAGACTGCCGTCCCGCAGGGATACGGGGCCTCGTTGTCGCCCTGCACCCCGGCGTCGGCCTCCCCGAGGAAATGCGTCGGTTGCAGCGCGACGCGCCAGCCGGGCAATATCTGCCCGTCCGGCGAGCGGGGCCTGGACGAGACGGCGCAGTTGCGGCGCGCGAGGCTGGCGAAGCCGAAGCCGGCGGCGTCCTCGCGGCGGACCAGCGCGTCGTCCCAGCCGTTCTCGCCGAAGCTCAGCAGCACGGCGGGGTCGGCGATGCCTGAGCCGTCGTCGGAAACGGTGACGGTGAGCGGCGTCTCGCTCGCAATGGCGGCGGTTTCGTGCGGCCGGGCGGCGGCAACCGAGATGCGCACCCGTGTGGCGCCGGCGCGGCGGCTGTTCTGCAGGGTCTCGGCGAAGATGTCGGCCAGGGTTGCGGCGTAGATGCGGGTGACCCGCTTCACGGCGGTTTCGTGGATGCGGGCGCGGATCGTCCGGTTCATGGACGGACCTCCATGGATTGCGGAAACGGAAACGCCCCGCCGGCGCTGCCCGGGGCCTGAAGCCCGGAGCAATGCGCCGGCGGGGCGTCTTGCGGGGTCTGCGGTCGCCTACCGGACCTGGCGGAGGAACTCGGGGATCTCCGTCGGGTGGGCGGCATGCCCGTTGACCGGGCCGGTCGCCCCGATACCGTCCGGCCCGTTCGCGGCGACCGTGCCGGGACCGGCCTCCCCGGCATCGCCCGGATCGGTCTCAGGAGCGGTATCGACCGCGTCGGCGGCGCCGTTGCCGGCCTCCGCCGCTGCGCCTTCCGGGGGTTGCGGTGCGGCAGCGGCCTCGGTCGCATGACCGTTGCCGGCCGGCGCCGCCGGACCGGTTCCGGAGGTCGCTTCGGCACCTTCCGGGGTTGCGGCGGTCCCCGCGGCGTCCGTCGCCTCCTCCCCGGCATCGCCGACCGTGCGCCCGGTGTCGAACGCGGTGAAGCCGGGCGGCGTCCAGGCGAGCGCGGCGGCGTGCATGGCGGCGCTCACCCCGACCGGCGGGTCGCCGGCGGCGAAGGCGGCCTCCATCGCCTCGGCGAGCGCCGGCTTCCTGTATTTCGACCGCGCCGAGGCCCAGTTGATGCCGAACACCGTGCGGGCGATGTCGAGGACCCGCGCCTTGGGAATCCGCGACCACAGCATCGCCGCCGTCGGGCGGACATGCTGCGCGAAGTCGATGCCGAGCCGGGCCACCGTGGCTTCGAGTTCGGGCCGCGCCTGCGGCTCGAAGGCGAGCTGGCCCTTCACCGTGCGCGCAACGCAGGCCGCGAACAGCGCCTGCTTCTCCGCCTCGGACAGCGCCCGGAGCGCCGCGAAGGATCCGCCGTCGTCCTCGATCGCCAGCCAGTCGAGCGACAGGTGCGAGCGGTCCTCCAGCATGGCCTCGCCCGGCGACCAGGCCGCGAAACCGGCATCGTTCATGCGGGTCATGGGCCTGTCGGGGGTTTCCTTGACCGCGATGTCGAGGGCGTGGCCGTGACGGCCCGGCGCGAACACGGCGCGGCCCATCCGGAACAGCGCGAGGTCGAAGGCGGCCTCGAAGTCCCCGGCGAGATGGGCCTTGACCAGCGCGGTGCGGATCGCGCGCAGGTCGTCGGCAAGCCCGACGCCGACGCCCGCCTCCCTGCGCGCCTCGGATTCGGGGTCCTTCGGCGGCGCCGCCGGCCCCGAAACGCACGGGCCGGCGGTGTGAACGCCATGACCGGCGGTGTGGGCATCTTGCGCGGCGGCGTGCGCGTCGTGGCCGTTGCCGGCGGCGCCGGTTTCCGCCGGCATGTCCTCGGGCTTCACCAGGCCCTGGATGACCTGCATCGCGCCGTCATGGCCGACGGTGACGATGCAGCCGGCGATCGCGAAGTCCTCGCGCCGGAACACCGCGCGCGCCTCGACGGCGGCCTCGATCCCGTCGAGCCGGGCCTCGACGGCCTCCGCTTCGGCGGCCAGTTCCTCGGTCCACTCGTCGTCATCGAGATTGACGAGTTCGTCGTGGCGGGTCGTCAGCTTGTCGATCCCGGCACGCTCCGCGTCGGTCGGCGCGCCGGGCCGGGGCTCGATGCGCCCGTAACGGGCGGTGTCGCTCCAGTCGACCTCGACCATGGCCGCGGCCCACTTCCAGCGGGTCGCCAGCTCGTCGGCGGCGGTCCGGAGCTTCTCCGCCGCCAGCTTCTCCAGCAGCACCGGGTCCTCGAACCAGATGCCGTGCTCGTATTCGTCGGCGAACAGGTCGCGCATGACCTGGCCGCCCGCGGCCTCGTAGGCCTCGACCCCGACGAAGCGGGCGACGGCCGAGGCGCCCGGCACGCGCTCTTCGGTCAGCAGGCGCTTCACCTGCCAGGCCGACGGGCGGCCGGCCTGTCCGGAGAGTTGTTCCCATACCGTCATCTGGCGCGCGCGGTCGGCGGTGACGGCGAACGCCTTGAGCACTTCGAGGTCGATCCCGCCGGCCCGGTAGGCGTCCAGAAGCTCGGGCGCGGCGTTGCCGAGGCGCAGGCGCTGCTCGACGGTGCGCTCCGAGGCGCCGAACCGCGCCGCGATGGCGGCAACCGGCTGGCCGGCGTCGGCCAGCTTCGTGAACGCGACCACCTGGTCGGCCGGGTGCATGGCGATGCGGACCACGTTCTCGGCGAGCGAGAGTTCGGCCGGCTCGGCGTCGCCGGTCCTGACCAGGCAGGGCACCGGGTGGTCGGCGTCGAGGACGCCGTCCCCGACGAGCGCCTGCATGGCCTTGAGGCGGCGCCCGCCAGCGACCACGGCATAGCGCCCGATGCCGTCCGAACCGGGCTCCTCCGGCCGGACGACGAGGTTTTCCAGCAGGCCGAGGGCGGCGATGGAGGCCTTGAGCTCGGCGTCGGCCCGGGCATCGGGCGGGGTCTTGCGGACGTTCTCGGGGGCGAGGCCGAGCCGGGCGAGCGGGATGTCCCGGATCAGCGGCGCGGCCCCGGGGGCGATGAAGTTCATGCCAGTCTCCATGGAGGGTTGCGGACGGTCGGCGCGGGCGGCCCACTCCGGCTGCCCCGCGCCTGCCCGGACCGCCGCCCCGCTCCGGCTCCGGGCGGTGCGGTCCGGCGGGCGCCGGCGCCGGATACGGCCGACGGCGCGGTGCGGCGGTATCGGGAAAGGCGGAAGACGGCGCGGGGTCCAGGTCCTGCACGCAGCCAGACGAAGGCGCCGTGGAGGGTCGGGAAGCGGCGCGCCGCCGTCGGAGGTCAGGCGGCGATGTCGATGCGCTCGCCCCAGGGCGCGGGTTGCCGCCACGGGCTGTCCCCGTGGTCGCACCACAGCACCGGGAACGATGGTTCCGTCTCCGGATAGCGGGAGCATTCCATGTCGGTGAAGTAGAGGCACACGCCCGGCTGTATCCCCTGCTCGTCGAGCCATGCGAAGCCCGGGCGGAAGTCCGTGCCGCCCCGGCCCCTGACGGCGATCTCGCCGGGAAGCCCGTCCGGCGCGTATTCCGCCGCGTCCTGCACTGCCGCATCGACCTGGAGCACGACGACGCGTTCGGGCCGGACCTCCGTCGCGACCTCGCGCAGTTCGGCCCAGAACGCGGCCAGCGTCTCCGCCGGCAGCGAGCCCGAGGTGTCGACGATGACGGCGATGGTATCCATGCCCTCCGAACGGATCGAGGGGAGATAGAGGCCGGAGTCGATGAAGCGCCGGTTGGGCAGGCTCCAGGAATAGTCGCTCTTCGCCGCGTCGGTCATGTGGCGGCGCAGCAGCGAGCGCCAGTCGAGCGCGCCCGCATGGGCGCCGCGGACGGTTTCCTCGACCGCGCCGGGCAACCGGCCTTCGGCCCTGGCGAGACCGAGCGCCTGGTGCATGGCCTCGTCCCAGGCCTGTTCCTCCCGCGTCATGTCGCCAGGCGAAGGCGCGCCGTCCCCGGCGCCGCCCGCCGGCGCGTCCATGACCTCGCCGGTGCCCGACGGATCGCAGCTTGCGTCGCCGCCGTTGCCATTGCTCGGCGCCTCCGCCGAGCCGTCGTCTCTCCCGGCATCGCCGTTACCGGATTGCTCATCGTCATCGCCCCCGTCGGCCGTTGGAGATTCGGCTCCATCGGTGCCCGAACCTCCTCCGGCGTCCGGCGGATTGCCGCCGCCGGATCCACCTTCGTCCGGCTTCGGCAATTGCTCGTAGGCTTCCTCGACGCTGATCCCGTCCCTGGCTTCCGCGCCGGGCGGCAGGGTGAAGCCGGCATCGCGCAGCAGGCCGTGGGTGACGAGCTGCGAGGCCAGCTGCCAGCGTTCCGGATCGCGTTCGCCCCGGCGCGTGTGGTGCTTCAGCGCGCAGGCCAGCACCACCCGGGCGATCGCGGTCCCGATAAGGTGCGCCCCGGTCTCCGCGACCCATTGCGGCGAATAGCGGATCTCCCGCCCGTCGCTCGCCAGCGTCTTCCTGCCGGCGTCGGCGCGGACCGGCAGGCGGAGCGCCAAGCTGCCGAAGAAGGGCTGCTCCCGCAGCAGCGCCGTCACGCAGCGGCTCACCCGCTGCGCCGACTCCGGGCAAGGGCGGGCGGCCATCACGCGGCCTCCCGCGCCGGGGAGACCGCCGCCGCGAAATATCCCGCGAACCTCTCCGCCAGCGCATCCGCATCGCGCTTCACCCGCGCGCGGGCGACCGGATCGAAACTCTTCGACGGCCTGAGCGCGTCCGGCTCGACGCCGGCGATCTTCTCCTTCACCTGCCCGCAGAGCCGGGCGAGTTCGTCGTCGCCGAAGATATTCAGCCGCGGCACGATGTCGACCAGGTCGCGGATGTTGCCGATCATCGAGTCCCGGAACACCAGCGGCTTGCCCTCGCCGTCCTCCCGCAGGCGTTCGGAGACCCGCTCCACGGCCTCGCCCAGGCGCCGGTAGAGGTCGCCCACCGCATCGTGCAGCCGCTCCTCCACCTGGCTCTCGATGTCGCGCTTCACCCGGTCGGTGTCGTCGGAGGCGAGCTTCGCCATGAAATGGTCGGCGTCGGGCACCGGGACGATCCGCCAGCGCAGGCCGAACCTGTCCCGGAGCGCCTCCTTCGAGGGATAGTCCCCGATGCGGAACAGCTTGCCGAGGTCGAGCCGGGCCTTTTCGATATTGTCGTCATAGTCCTCGATGAAGCGGGCGCGCTCGCGCACCATGCGCTCGCGCAAGCCGTCCATCAGCCCCGTGTAGCGCTCGTGGTTGGCGACGGGGAGCAGCCGGCTCCCCCGGTCGTCCCAGGGCAGGGTCTGGGCGTCATGGGCCGCGCGCGCCGCGCTGACGGTGGCGTTGAGGGCGGCGAAGGCGGTCCGGGGCAGCAGGCACTTGTTGTAGCGCCCGGCGCTGACGCTCGCCTCGTGGTGGACGGCGACATGGGTGCTGGCCTGGCGGTCATGGAGCCGGCCCGACCAGGCGGCGATGCGCAGGCTGACCAGCATGGCGTCGTGGCTGAGGTTCATCGGTGTCCTCCTGAAGGGGCGGTCATTGCGTGCGTGCGGCGGCCCAGCGGATGAAGGCGGGCGAGTGCTGGAGGGCGGGGTCGCGCCGGATGCAGGACCCGACCAGGAACTCGCCGACCTCGCGGCGCAGGCGCCCGGCATAGGTGACGATGGCGTCGAGCGTGATGTCGTCGGCCATGCGGTAGAGCGCGCCGCAGAGCGCGATCAGGGCGCTGGCATTGTCCGGCACGACCGCGTTCCCGGGATCGTCGAGCACGGCCCGGGGATGGGGCAGTTCGCGCCACACCTTCAGGAAGGCCGAGAACTCGACCGCCGCCGCCTCGCCCACCGTGCCCCGGAACAGCGCCCGCTCGACAGAGGGGTCGGGACCGGCGCGCCGGTTGACGATGCCGGAGACCATCTCCCAGGTCCGGGGGCAGCAGAACGCCTTCTCCTTCGCCTGCGGATCGAAGCAGTGCAGCAGGTCGGGGCGCATCCGGATGTAGAACAGCACCTCGGGCGCGATGCCGTTAGCGGCCCCCCAGGCAAGCCAGTCTTCCGCGTCCACCCGGACCTCCAGATGGACGAAGCGCGACGCCAGCGGCGTCGGCATGCGGTGGACCACGCCGCGGTCGCTCTCGCGGTTGCCGCAGGCGATCAGCGAGGCGCCCCCGGGCAGCTCGTATTCGCCCACCTTGCGGTCGAGCACCAGCTGGTAGAGCGCCGCCTGCACCATCGGCACGGCGGAGGGCAGTTCCTCCAGGTTGATGAGCCAGCGGCCGGGGTCGCCGGCGGGCGGCAGGAAGGCCGGCGGCGCCCAGCGGGTGCGCCCGTCGGCGTCGCGCCACGGGATGCCGCGCAGGTCCACCGGATCGAGCAGCAGCGCGCGCACGTCGACATAGCGGCGCGAACCCTCGGCGGCGGCCTGCTGCGCGAGCGCGCTCTTGGCGCAGCCCGGCGCGCCCCAAAGGATGCAGGGCTGGCGCGCCTCGACCAGCAGCGCCAGGGTCGGCGCGAGTTCGCTCGGGCGCAGCGTGTAGTCGGCGGAAACGGTGTCGGTCATCGGCAGCCTCCGGAATGGCGGAAATGCGGCGCGGGCTCCCTCCGGGCGCCCGGCCGTTCACCGGACCCCCGCGGCCCTTTCCTCATCGCGCCGGGGGAGCTTGTGCCGGCGCGCAGGCGGGGGGCCGGCGCAGGACGGGAATGTGCGGTCGGCGGCCGTTCAGGCCACCCAACTCACCGGGGCCTGTATCGGCGGCCAGGGGAACGCCGGTCACTTGCGGAGGTGGCCTGCCCGCCGGCGGCCGCCGCGACAACCTCCATGCCGCCCGTGGCGGACGCCCTGGCGGTCTGCTCCGGCATCGTGACCGGCCCGCCGATCCCGCGCGAGCGGTCGCTTCTGTGGGCGCTCGGGCGTTGTGCGGGACCGCTCCACCCGCCGGAGGCGGGTAGGATGTCGTTCTGAAGCAATCGCAACCAAAAGAGCGGCCCCATGGCCGTTTCGAAGCAGTCTGCATCCTGCTCGTCCATCGATCTTGCCGGCTTGCCGGCTCGGATACTGGAGGCGCTGTCGGGGCTGGTTGCGGTTTGTCGTGAGCCGCCTGCTTCCGCGCCATGCGCGGTTGCATTCGAGGAAGCGGAGCTTCGTGTTCGGGAGAGCGTGAACGCGCTAGGCTGCGAGGTTCTGGGGTCGTGGATCGAGCGCCTCGACGACGGGGCTGAGCGGGTCGAGCGGGCCGGGCAGCGGCGGTTCCGTGTGGCGGCGACGCCGAAGACGATCATGAGCACGCTCGGCCCGGTGACCTACAGGCGGGCGCGCTATCGCCACGGCGTGGGCGGCCCCTCGCTCGTGCCGGTGGACGAGAGCCTGGGGCTGGTGAACGACTACCTGACGCGCCCGGCCGCCCGGACCGGGCTGATGATGATGGGTCACGGCACGGCGCGGGAAGCGGAGGGGTTCTTCTCGGAGATGGGCGCCATGAGGCCGTCCGCGAGCACGCTGCAACGGCTCGTCCGGACCATGCATGAGCGCTGGGAAGGCCTCGGACCGCAGGCGCTGGAGAGTATCCGCGACAGGGAGGACATCCCGTCCGGGGCGGTCAGCGCCTCGGTCTCGCTGGACGGCGTGATGGTGGCGCTGCGCGCCGGCGAGGACGGGCGCGACGAGGCCTGCTGGCGCGAGGCCGCCTGCGGCACGGTCTCCTTGCACGACCGGGAAGGCGAACGGCTCAAGACCCTCTATCTCGCCCGTATGCCCGAGAGCGGCAAGCGCACGCTGAAGGCCCAGCTCGCAAGCGAGGTCGCGCATATCCGCCGCGCGTGCCCCGATATCGCGGTCGTTGCGCTCGCCAGAGCCTGCCCCTGCGAAGGCGGGGGGCGCCCCCGACAACTGGACCTTCCCGGAGAGCCTCTCGCCCGAAGCGCAAGCCGTCGACTTCTGGCACGCCTGCGAGCATCTCCGCACAGCCTCCGACCATGCCGTCGATCCCAACTGGTTCGAGACTTGCCGCCATACCCTGCGACACGACCCGCACGGCAGCGCCAGGGTCATAAGGGCGCTGCGCTACCTGCGCGACAAGGCAGGCAGCAACCGCACCGCGCGCCCCACCATCGAGCGCGAACTCGCCTTCTTCCGCAAGCACCGCAAGCGCATGCGATACCGCCACCTCAGCGACCGGAGCATCGCCATCGGCTCCGGTGTCGTCGAGGCCGCAAACAAAACCCTCGTCACAGAGGAGTGATGCAGTCCCGAGGTAAACCGCCAGCTTCCGAACGTTCGGCTTGGCCTGTTGCCACACTGATCCCCCGAGCGTCGAACGGTTACGCGCGGGGTATCCGTTCCGTCAGCCGTGGGATCGATGGACCATTGGGCCGGCTTGGCGCTGTAGGGCGGTGATCACCAGGCCCGGGCCGGCCGTTAACATCCGGGTCCGGCGGCATGGCACCTCGCGGTTACGGCGCGTTGTGGCGTGATCAGATATCCCCGCGGTCGGTTGTTTGCTCGGTGAAAGGCAGGTAGATGGGCGTATAGGACGAACATCGACCTCATGGAGGCGTACGAGATTGGTTCGCGGTAGGCGGCAGTGTGCTACCTAAAGAGATGGGGGCGTGGATGGTGGATAGTCGAAGCCAAGGAAAGCGGATGGGAGGAGAACGCAAGGCATATGGGACGGGGGGCAGCTGCACATGCGGAGCGATGTCGGACCATGTGGGAATGACGCGCGTGATGCACTCGCATGGACAGTACAAGGGAAAGGTGGAACGCGACCTTAGAATCTGGGCCGAGACTTGGGACGTCCAAGTCGAGAGCATGGACTATGAGAACGAGCGTGGCCGCAGGATGCCCGACGTATTGTTGACCTGGGACAGGCCTGATGCGCCGAAAGTGATTGCTGAAATCAAGGAGATTGTCGTTCCCTTTTGCAGCTTCCGGTCAGACGATGGCGAGATATCCCTCTCAATGTGTCGAGAAGCGGAGACGACGAGTCTGAAGCAAGAGGCCAAACGCGTCCGAAACAAAATTAACCGCGCCGCCAAACAGCTGCGGCCTGCGTCCAAAAAGGGCTTTCCCACATTGCTCGTCGTGGGATATTGGACGCCGGTGCTCGATCAGTTCCTAGACTTCGAAATCTCTTGGGCGATGAGGGGCGGGGAGCACCGCATCCGGGTCACAGCCGACCAAGTGGGCTATGACCTCGTCGGAGCGGGGACGGGGGAAAGAAAAGCGTGGGGCGCGGTAAACCGCTCGATATCCGGATTGGCACGGGTCATGGATCCCTGGCACGGCGTTGACCATCAAACTCCGAGACTGCGTGTTTTTCCACATAACGAGCCTAATGTACCTGTTTCCCGAGGATTGCCCGGCATAGAATACGTGAACGTATAACCTAGAGGATGGTCGATTGAGCAATGAGATCTTACCTGACTTGGAGACAGCTGAGGCGGACCCATTCGAAATCACCAATCGCGATCGAGCGCTGTTTCTGATCGAGGAGTACGACTTGGAAGCCCAGCTATTGGCGATCAAAAGCCTCTTGAAGCGCAATAGTGAGAGCGACAAGAACCTGGAAGCGGAAATCAAGGCGTTGGAGGCTGAAATCCGCAAGCACAGCGGAGCCTACGCCGATTACCTGCAGGACTCGAGGATCGACCACCTACACGGCTCCGTATTTCAAGATGCCGCACATAGTATGTCAGCCATTGGCATGCTAGCCCCGTTTGTCGAGTCGTTGTTTGTTGCAGTTTTCAAGGAGGTCCGCGCAAGCCCACTGCCTGTAAATTGTGCAACAGAAAGGCATGTTTCCACTCTCCATGATGCATTCTGGGACCCGCACTATGTGTTCGAAGGGAGCAAACGGCAAAAGCACCTCGTCAGGGGAATACGGCAGCTCTCGGAATGTACTGGACTCATGGCGTATCTGCCAGATAACCTCTTTAAGACCCTGTCGGCGTTATTCGAATACCGTAATAGGATGTTTCATAATGGGTTCGAATGGCCAATAGATGAGCGAGAGAAATTTGCGAGGTCAATACTTCATAACCATTGGCCCTTGAATTGGTTCACTCAGTCTAGCACTGGTGGCAAACCATGGATTTTCTACATGAGCTCGGATTTCATTCAGCACTGTCTTGCTATCGTTGATCAGATCCTGGATGGTGTAGGCAGATATCTCAGCAACAGGGATGATGCCAAGCCCGACAACCCACTCTGATTAAGGAACGAAGAGTCTTGGCACGAAATCCACAAGATCGAAGACACGTTATGCCGCTGATATTTAATGCTGACCATTTTCCACCTGCTTCACCAGAATATGCGGCGTGGATTGACGTCATGGGTATACAAGTGTCCATGTCCCGTTCGCTCGCAAAAAGCGCCAACTTCATATTTAAATTGCACACCGCAGCGCTGCAGGCGCCAAATGGGAATGTCAAAATGTATCCCGTGATGGACGGATTTTATGCATCTTCCACGAGAAAAAATGACATGCGGAATTTTCTTAAAACTACCTGCTTATCCCTGAATTTAATCCAGAGGTGAGACGTTGATATGGGATGGGTTGTGTTCTGACGGCGCTGCGAATGAAGCGTGGGATCATGGAGTTGAGTTGATATCGTCGGGGTGCAAGTCCGGTATGGCTATTGTAATCAGTTTATTTACTGAGATTTTGCCTTTGTTTCGGGTCCCCGATTACGAGGTTTGGTGACAATCGGGGGTTGGAGGGCCGGCATTTGTCACGGTTGCACGATGGCGGAGATGTTGTGTGGGACCGCTTCGCCCTGCCAGAGGCGGTCAGGATGTTGTGTACACGTCACCCTCGGGAGCGGTTCCATGCCAGTGTTGCAGCCTGCGCAGTCTTCGTCATCGATCTGTCGGGCTTGCCGGCTGGGGTTCTCGAGGCGCTGACGGGGTTGGCGGCCGTGTGCCGTGCGGCGCTTGCCCCGGAGCCCTGTCCGGCGGCGTTCGAGGAGATGGAGCAGCGAGTTCGGGAGGTCGTGAACGTGCTGGGCTGCGCGGTGCTGGGGTCGTGGATCGAGAACTTCGACGGTACAGACCGGATAGATACACGCGGCGCGGATTCGTCGAGTGCGGCCGCCCCCTACATCAGGACCAGCGGAACCACGAGCGACCACTCCTCGTCGTTCAGGCCGTTTTGCCGATGGTCATCCGGTCCTTGACACTTCGCCTGGATGGTCTCCCCCCAAGCCATGGGAACCCCCATATCGGCCTCAACACCCGTTGAGCGACCATGTCTTGAGGCCAACCGCTACTCCAGGAACAGACTCTCAGCGGCAGTGCGCACAGGGCTGCCGGTCAGGTGATGGAGGGAGCGCCCGGTGCCGGCCCCATGTCGTCCGCGAGGCTGTCCGCGACGGTGGCGGCGGCGGTCTTCACCGGTTGCCGCGCGAGGTGGGCGTAGCGGGCGGTGGTCTGGATCTGGCTGTGACCGAGGAGCCGGGCGATCGTCGGCAAGCTCTCGCCGAGCGCGAGCGCCCTGCTGGCGAAGCTGTGGCGAAGGTCGTGAAGCCGCATGTCCTCGAGTCCGGCCTCGCGGCGGACCACCCCCCACGACGAGTTGAGATTGGCGAGGTGCGTTCCGGGTTCGCGCCCGAAGATGGCCCAGGGATTGCCGGGCTGCCGGGGGATGGCGGTGAGCACTCCTCTCGCCGTCGGCGACAGCGGGACCGCGCGCGCTCCGGTCTTCGCGTCGCGCAACCGGAGCTCGTCGTGTTCGAGGTCGACATCCTCCCATTTGAGGGTGAGGATTTCGTTGCGCCGGCAGCCGGTCAGCATCAGCAGGCGGATCGCCGCGGTGGCGCTGACAAGGACCCGGCCCGCGCCTTCGAGTTCGTCGAGCGCGGCGCCCAGCCGGTCGTATTCCTGCTCGGACAGGAAGCGCTCACGGCTTCGCGCCGGATACTTCCTGATGAACCGGCAGGGGTTGCCGCCAGGCGGCGCGTCGCCCGAGGCCGCGGCCCTCAGGAAGAGCCGCGACAGCAGGGAGACCGTCTGGTTCGCCATGATGGGCGTCTCGCGGAGCCGGTAGTGCAGCGCGGCAACGTGATCGGGCGTGATCTCGCCGAGGCGCAGCGCCCCGAACCGGGGGAGGAGGAACCTGTCGAGGATGTGGCGGCAGGATTGCTGCGTGGACGGCTTGCAGCGCAGGGCCACATGCCGGGTCATGTAGTCGTCCGCCAGCCCGGCGATCGTCGGCCCAGTGGCGGACGCGGAGTCCGCGCCGGGACGGCCCGGCGTCCTGCCCGCCTTGATGTCCGCGATCAGCGCTCCGGCCTCGCGCCGGGCGCGCTCGGTCGACCATGCGCCGTGGCGCCCGATGGTGACGCGCCGGGTCTTCCCGCCGGAACGCGCGTGCGCGATGTAGACCTTCGCCCCGGTCGCATAGACGCGCACGCCGAAGCCGGGCAGGTGGCGGTCCCAGTAGACGATCTCCCGGTCAGCGACTTGAAGCCGGTCGACGGACTGCCTGGAGAGGGTCAGCTTGTTGGTGCTGTGCATGGAGTGTCCTTCCGGAGTATGCGTTGACGCGGGCGCGCTAGCGGCCGTCCGGCGCCATGATCCTGGCGCCGATGTCGGCGGCGACCCGGGCCGAGGACACCCGCACCGAGTCCCGCGCGAGGTGGGCGTAACGCGCGGTGGTGCTCACCTTGCGGTGGCCGAGCAGGTCGCCGATCATCGCCAGGCCCTCGCCCAGCGCGAGCGCCCTGGAAGCGAAGGTGTGGCGCAAGTCGTGCAGGCGGACGCCGTCGAGACCGGCGTCCTTGCGGATGCGGCCCCAGGAGTCGTTGAGGTTGACCAGGTGCGCGCCCTTCTTCCTGCCGGGGAAGACCCAGGGATTGCCGGGCGTGCGGGGAAGGCCGGCGAACACCGCGGCCACCCTTGCCGGCATCGGCGCCATCCGCGCGCCGGTCTTGGAGTCGCGCAGCCGTATCTCGCCAGTGTCGAAGTTGAGGTCGTCCCACCGCAGGCCGAGGATCTCGTTGCGCCGGCATCCGGTCAGCACGAGAAGGTAGATGGCGGCCGCCGCATGGGGGGACGCCCGGCGCCCGGCGGGCGCGGCCCTGAGCGCCTCGCCGAGCCGGGAGAGTTCCTCGCGGGTGAGGAAGCGCTCGTGCTTCTCGACCCTGAAACGGGGCACGCTCCGGGCCGGGTTGCGCCCCGAGGGACACCAGCCCCACGCGTCCGCCAGATTGAACATCTTGACCAGAATGTCGGCCGCCCGGTTGGCGACACTGGGGCTGTGATGCAGCGCGTCGTGGAAGCGCAGGATGTCCCTGTGCTCGACCTCGGCGACGAGACGCCCGCCGAGGGCGGGCACGATGTGCTTGCGCAGCGTGATCCGGTAGCGGGAGACGGTGGCCGGCTTGCAGTGCATCTCGACATGTTCGCGGAAGTAGCGGTCCGCGAGGTCGGCGACGGTGGGATCGTTGGCTGGGTCCTTCGGTATCGGCGGCTGCCCCGTCTTGATGCGGACGATGACCTCGGCAGCCTCCTTGCGGGCCCGGTCGGCGGAGAACGGGTTGCCGTGCTCGCCGAGGGTCACGCGCCTGGAACGGCCGAAGGCTCGCGTCTGGACGACGAAGACCTTCTTGCCGCTCGCGTAGACGCGCAGGCCGAAACCGGGCAGCTCGCGGTCCCAGTAGACGGTGTCCCTGCCATCGACGGGGAGACTGTCGACGATACGCTTGGAGAGGGTGCGGTACTGGCGTTGCTTCATGGCGTCCTGCTCCGGAGACGAGGGCGTTCGGTCATGGCGACGACGAAGACGACGATGCCGGCTCCGCGTTGCGGCAGGTCCGGTCCGAATTCGGTCTGCGCCATCGCTCTCTCCGTCACGGCCTCGCCGAACCGGATTCGACGGATGGCGTCCTGTGGTGGAACGGGTCGATTTTCTCGTAAGCGCAGCGGGAATGCGAGCGTGCGAAACGGGTCGTAAGCACTCGCTCTCTTGTCTCGTTTGGCGACTGTGGGTTCCATGGCCGCAATCTAGCGGACTGAAATAATCGTGTCAACGCAACTGCTTATGTCACATATGCCTCGAATGGAAGGGCCTGGCAAGGATGCCGAAGTGGGTGCTTCGTGGAGAGTTATTTACTTGCCCCGGTTATCGTCGCCATAGTCGCGGCAAAGTGCCAGCAAAAAGCACAGGCTTGGCTCCGATATGCCACACTTGAAGTTTCGCTGGTCAGTAATTTGAGTTATTCTCATTGTACAAATTGGAGGAACTCATGATGGCCGTAAGAGTGCTTTTCGAAATGAAGGCGAAACCCGGCACCGGGGCCGATGTCGTATCGCACTTCCGGTCCATCCTGCCGGAAACCCGTTCCCAGGAGGGCTGCATAAGCGTCGAGGTGCTCCAGAACGGCGACGACACCGACAATCTGGTGCTGTCGGCTGCCTGGGAAACGCGCGGGCACTATGAGAAATACCTGGCCTGGCGGCGGGAGCGGGGCGACAGCGATCGGCTCTTCGAGGCCCTTACCGAGCGTCCGGGCATCCGCTATTTCGACGTGACCGACGCCTGAACGGCGGCGGACACGGGAGGCATCCCTACGGCGCGCCGTGCCACACAACTGGCCAGAGGTCGCTGTCCAGCGGGCCGCCCGACGGAATGTCCGGGTCCCTGAGCATCGGCTGGATGCCCGGACGCGGATAATAGACGACGTCATCGCCGGCCCAGCGGGTGACATAGGCGCGCCGCCGCCGGTCCGCCGTCGCATTGCCGGGCGCACCATGCACGGTCAACCCGTGATGCACCGTGCAGTCACCGGGCTCCAGTTCGGGCTGGACGAATTCCAGATCGCCGCGCATCTCCTCGATATCCGGGACCGGCGGCAGGTCCTCCTTGTAGCGGCCCTCGCCCAGGAAAGCCTCGGCCTTGTAGCGCGTGCCCCACCTGTGGGAGCCCCGGACATACTCGACGGCGCCGGAGGCCGCATCCACCGGGTCGAGCGCCAGCCAGAGCGTGCAGACCTGGTCGCCGTTAATGGGCCAGTAGGGCAGGTCGTGGTGCCAGCGGGTCCTCTCCTGCGTTCCCGGTTCCTTGATGAGGAACTGGTCGAACACGATGTTGACCTTGTCGGCGCCCATCAGGCGGGCGGCGATCCGGGCTGCCGGCGAGTTGAACACGATGTCCCGGAAGTCGTCATTGCGGGGCCAGAGGAATGTGTTGTTGAAGAAGCGGCCCGGGTCGCCGTCCTTCGCCAGCTCCTGTTTCATCTCGCCGGGCGTGTTCATGTCCGCCTCGGCGAGGCCGCGTACTCGCTCGACCCACTCCATGTCGAACAGGCCCTTGAGCAGGACGACCCCGTCTTCCCGGAAGGTGCGGATTTCCCCATCGGTGATCTCGCGCAGGGGTTCCCGGTTCATCTCGATACCTTCCTCCAGGCAAGGGGTCCTAGCCGATACCCCTCAGTTATAGCCCGTCTCGTCGAGATCGAGCAGCGGGTAGCCGCTGAAGACCGAGGGCTGGGAGGTCAGCCCGGCGCGGGCGACATAGTCCGGGCCGAGGTCCTGCCAGCCGGTGCAGCCCATGAGGCCGAGCGCGGTCACCACCTCGTCCTCCAGCAGTTCCAGCATGGCGACGACGCCGGCCTCTCCGTTCGCCGCGAGGGCGGCCGCCGACAGCCGCCCGATGCCGACCGCGTTCGCGCCGAGCGCCAGCGCCTTGACCACGTCCGTGCCGCGCAGGATGCCGCCGTCCACCCAGACCTCGGCCCGGCCCGCCACCGCGGCGACCGCTTCCGGCAATATGTCGAGCGCGCCCCGCCCGGCGTCGAGCTGGCGACCGCCGTGATTGGAGACATAGACGACATCCACCCCGTGCTCGACGCAGAGCGCCGCGTCCTCGCCCGTGCCGATGCCCTTGATGGCGAGAGGGATGTCGTGGCGGTCCTTGAAGCGCTTTATGTTGTCCCAGTTGAAGGCGCCCTGGAACTCCATATTGCGGTTGTCGATGCGCCAGGGCTTGACGAAACGCTTGGCGATGTCGCGCTCGCGCCGGCTGTAATGGGCGGTATCGACGGTGATGCAGAACGCCGTATATCCGGCGGCGATAGCGCGCCGGGCGATGTCGTCCACCCAGTCATCATCGCCCCGGACATAGAGTTGATAGACCTTGGGGTTGGGCGCCGCCGCGGCGGTCTCCTCCAGGCCCGGCTGGGAGACAGAGCTCTGGATGTTCATGGTGCCGAAGGCGTGCGCCGCCCGCGCCGCCGCCGCGCCGCCGCCGGGATCGAAGCTCTGGAGCGAGCCGATGGGCGCCAGCAGCACCGGCAGACGCAGCTCATGGCCGAGCACGCGCCGTCGGGCCGAGACGGTGGAGACATCGCGGAGCACGCGGTGTTTCAGGGCCAGACGGTCGAGCGCCGCGCGGTTGCGCCTGAGCGTCGCCTCGCTCTCGCTGCCGCCCGCCAGATAGTCCCAGTAGTTCCGGTTCAGATTGTTGTGCGCGCGGTGGACGATCTCGTGAAGGCAGAGAAACTCGCCCTCGGTCTGGCTAACCATGAATCCTGCTCTCGAAAAGGGGATGGGCGAGCATCCACCATTCGCCTGCCCGGTCAAGGCGAGGCGGCGGACCCTGCCGGGCGGCTGTTTGCCTTGCGCCGGCTCGGCTATTCTCCCCCGGCCGGACTTGGAACGAGAGGATATCCGAGGCATGAAGATGACCGCCGCCGTGCTGATGCAATGCGGAGCGCCGCGCCCGTTCGCCCACAGCAGGCCCGTGGAGATCATGGAAGTCGAGCTCGAACCGCCGGGGCCCGGAGAAGTGCTGGTCAGGATCGGCGGGGCGGGCCTCTGCCATTCCGACCTCTCGCTGCTGAACGGCGACCGGCCGCGCCCGGTGCCGATGGTGCTGGGCCATGAAGGCTCCGGCATCTGCGTCGAGACGGGGCCGGGCGTCCACGACATCAAGCCGGACGACCATATCGTCTTCCAGTTCGGCTCCGCCTGCGGGCGTTGCCGGCGCTGCCTGGAAGGGCGCCCGCAGGTCTGCGAGACGGCGGCGCGCACCAAGGGGCAGGGCCAGCTCATGTCCGGCGAACAGCGCCTGAAGCTGAACGGCGAATATATCGCGCACCACACCGGCATTTCCTGCATGGCGGAATATGCGGTGGTGGACCGGGGCACCTGCGTGGTCGTGGACAAGTCGATCGACATCGAGGAGGCCGCGATCTTCGGCTGCGCGGTGATGACCGGCGCCGGCGCCGTCATCAACACCGCGCGGGTGCGCGCCGGCGACAGCGTGGCGATCATCGGCCTTGGCGGCGTCGGGCTGAATGGCCTGCTCGGCGCGAAGCTCGCCGGCGCCGGGCAGATCATTGCGGTCGATCTGGAGGACTCGAAGCTCGGCCTCGCGCGGCAGCTGGGCGCGACGCACACGGTCAATGCCCGCGATGCCGACCATATCGAGCAGATCCACGACATCTCGGGCGGTGGCGTGGATTTCGCGGTCGAGCTCGCCGGCACGATCAAGGCGATGGAAACGGCGTGGAACAGCATCCGCTACGGCGGCACGGTGGTGACCGCCGGCCTCTCGCCGGCCGCGGCCGATTTCACCTTCAACCAGAGCGAGCTCGTGGCCCAGGAGAAATCCATCCTTGGCTCCTATATGGGAAGCTGCGTGCCGGTGCGCGACATTCCGCGCTTCATCGACCTCTACCGCCAGGGCCGGATGCCGGTGGACCGGCTGATCGATCGCAAGATCGGCTTCGAGGAGATCAACGCCGGTTTCGACAAGCTCCAGGATGTCGCCACGGTGAGGCAGATCCTCGCCCCGCACGGCGCATGAACGAAGGCCGGCGGGCAGCCTGAGGCGCCGCGGCGAGGCCGTTGCCGCCGGCATGAATGCTGCACTGTTGACTGCGTCATTTTGACGCGATTTCATAAGGCCGTCGCAAATCGAACGCATGGGAAGGGCCCCGTGCAACCGAGGCGGAAGGAGGGACGGATGAAGACCGTATTGGTGCCGATGAACGAGGCGGGCGGGCTTGACTCGATGCTGGCCTGCGCGCGGATCGTGGCGGGGCGTTTCGGCGCGTATGTCGAGGGCTTCTACCAGCGCCGTTCATTGCCGGACATCATGGCTGCCGGCGCGGCGGACGCGGCGTCGCCGGCCTTGCTCGACGATCTGGAACGCCGCGACAACGAAGCGTCCGGCCGCGCGCGCACCCGTTTCGAAGCGGCGCTTGAAGGGCGCCCGCACGCATGGCGGGAGGAGGTCGCGCGCCATCTGGATGTCTCCGAGCGCGCCCGCGCCTTCGACCTTACCGTGGTCGGCCGGCCGACCGGCGCCGGCGACTCGCCCTCGATGAGCACGCTGGAGGCGGTGCTGTTCGAGAGCGGCCGTCCGATGGTGGTCGCCCCGCCGCAGGCGCCGGAGGATTTCGGCGCGAACATCGCGGTCCTCTGGAACGGCAGCACCGAGACCGCGCGCACCATAGCCATGGGCATGGAGCTGCTCAGGCAAGCGGAGCGCGTGCTGGTGGTGACGGTGGAAGGCGCGTTCGTGCCCGGGCCGAGCGCGGCGGAAATAGCCGAAGGGCTGGCGCGGCACGGCCTGCCGGTCGAGTCGGCGGTGCGGCAGCGCGGGCGGCGCAGCGCGGGCGAGGCTATGCTGGCGGAGGCCGCCGCCTTCGGGGCCGATCTGGTCTTCAAGGGTGGTTACACCAGCAGCCGGCTGCGCCAGATGATCCTGGGCGGCCCGACCAGCCACATCCTCGCCGAAAGCACGCTCCCCGTCTTCATGGCGCATTGACCGGATTGCGTCCGGACCGGAGGAAGTCCGTCCGGCGACCCGCACCTGCGGAAATGCGCTTTTCTGCCACAAGAAAATCCGCAAGCCGTTGATTTTGAGTATATAGTTTTTATTGACAGCTTGCGACGGAAGGTCGCAGACTTGTCTTGCGAAGACGGGAATGCGATGGGCGTTGCCGGTCAGGATCGAGGAGGATGAACGCCATGAAACCACCGGTCCGGGTCCGCCCCTCATAGGGGCCATCCGACAAGAGAAACAGACTGGCCCGACCGCCCTGCGGCGGGCGACAGGTTTCAAAAGAGACCCATCGAAACACCATCGATAAAGCCCCGCCGTGCAACCCGAGTTCCGGCGGGGCCGTTTCATGTCCGGACGGAGAATGGAACATGTTCGTTGCGCAGATCCTCGCCGACAAGGGCCATGAGGTGGTGACGGCCGATCCCGGCGAATCGGTGGGGCGCATCGCGCTCGTGCTGTTCGAGCGGCGCATCGGCGCCATGCCGGTGTCCTCGCCCGGAGGTGCGCTCGTCGGGATCGTTTCCGAGCGCGATGTCGTCGCGGCGCTTGCCGAGCACGGACGCGACGTGCTGGACCGTCCGGTCGAAGAGATCATGACGCGCCGGGTCATCACCTGCGCGCGCTCGGACCATATAGACGACCTGATGGCGCGGATGACCGAGGGGCGGATGCGCCACCTGCCCGTGCTGGAGGGCGAAGAGCTGGTCGGCATCGTGTCCATCGGCGATGTTGTGAAGGCCCGCATGAGCGAGATCGAAGCCGAGGCGCAGGCCCTCAAGGACTACATCGCCACCGGGTAGCTCCGGCTTCGCTGCGGCCGGGCAGGCCGCCGTTACCTGATAATCCAGGGGGGACCGGACATGGCGTCGAGAAGGTTCGGGGCGCGGAAGCTGCCCGATGACGGACCGCGCAACGGCTGGTTCGAGAGCCTGCCTCCTCCGCCGCCCGCGCGACGGGTCGAGGGCCGGGTGAAAGTCGATTTCGCGGTTGTCGGCGCGGGCATATGCGGCTGCTCGACCGCCCGGCGCCTCGCTGAGCTCCGGCCCGATGACAGTGTGGCGCTCATCGAGGCGAGTCGGGTCGGCTACGGCACGTCCGGGCGCAATGCGGGCTTCATGCTGGACAACCACAGCCATGGCGGCATGAAGCACATGGAGGCCGCGCGGAAGAACGTCCGCCTGTCCTCGGCCGGCACCGACTGGCTTCGCAGGCTCGTGCGGGAACACCAGATCCAGTGCCAGTGGAGCGACTGGGGCCGTATCTATGTCGCTGCCGGCGGGGGTGCGGAGGCGGAACTCAGGAACGTCTCGGACGGCTTCGACTCGCTGGGCGTGCCATGGCGTGAACTCGACCGGGACGGGGTCAAGGCTGTCACCGGCTCGCGCTACTACCGGCGCGGCGTGCGGGTGGACGGCTCCGCCCTCGTCCAGCCGTCCGCCATGATGCGCGGCCTCGCCGCGACCCTGCCGGCGAATGTCGCGCTTTACGAGGAAAGCCCGGTTCTGGAGATGGGCACGGGGGAGGGCTTCCGCCTCGCCTGCCCGGACGGCACGGTCGAGGCGCGCCAGGTCGTGCTCTGCACCCATATCTTCACCGAGGAGATGGGCCTTCTGAAGCACCGGGCGGTGCCGCTTGCGAGCTTCGCCAGCCTGACCGAACCGCTCTCGGACGCGCAGGCGGCGATGCTCGGCGGAGAGGGGGAATTCGGCCTGCTGCCCGCCCATTCGAACGGCAGCACGGTCCGCCTGACCCGGGACCGCCGCATCCTGATGCGCAACACGCTCTGGTATGCGCGCGGAAAACGCTTCCCGCTGGCGCTGATGGAGCGCGTCGCCGATATTCACCGCCGCAGCATCGAGGCCCGCTGGCCGGACCTGGGCGATATAGGCTTCGCCGGCACCTGGGGCGGCATACTCGGCTTCACGCGCAACGAGGGCGCGATCTTCGGTTCCGTCCGCGAAGGACTCTGGGCGCTCATGTCCTGCGACGTCGCGCCCATGACCAAGGGCGCCATCGGCGGCAAGCTGCTCGCCGAGCATATCTGCGGGGAGGACAGCGAGCTGCTGCAGGTGGTGCTATCGCTGCCGCGCGCCACGCTCCTGCCGCCTGACCCGATCCTGCGCTTCGTCGTCAACCGCCGGGTCAGCCGCTTTGCCGCCACGGGCGCCGCCGAGCGTTAGAGCACGATCCGTTCGGGTTGACAGGGCCCGTCGGTAGAGAGCCCCAGTCGTTGTCCCGGACGGCGCGTCAGCGGCGATCCGAAGCCTCGTGCAACAGGGGTAAGCCTTCGTCGGGAGACCCCGGCTCGTCCCCGGATCGGGGTCCGGGGCGACGACATGGGGCCGCCAACTCCCTAGTCCTGAGTAGCGACCGCGCCAGCGGGCGCGTATCGAAGGACCGCCCCTCGATAGGCAGCTGGAGCCGTTACTCGGGATAGTGGTGGGTGTCGTTAAGCACTGGGCTCTGACCCTTCATGATCGAATGCGATCAATGGCTTATGGCGCTGATCGGCGTCCAAGCACCGCACCGGGCAACAGCGAAGACGGAGGAAACATGGAAGGAGAGTCTCTTTCTGGGGAAGCCGAAGCCGTGACGTGATCCGAAATTTTTTCCTCGACGGTTTGAACCGACAACGGCCTTCGAGGCGAGTGGGGTTACGTGCCGTCCAGCAGCAAAGGAAACTGGACCGCTTGCTGTCGGTGGCAAGCGGAGGGATCGATACTCATCCTCAGACTCACGATCATCCACCGGGCTGTGGTCATTATCCTCATCGTCAAACCCTCGGCCTCCCAATGGCCGAGGGTTATCACTTATCCGGCCAAGAGCGGACTGCCTCAAACCCACTGACCTACCATTGGCGTGTTTGCAGCCTGCGACGGGTAGCGGGAGATTTCCGGTTCGCCCTGGAGTCCATGAGGGCGTCGGCCTGGCGCTTTGTACCGGGCGCATTCCTCGACATGCGCGGGTTGCGCACGTTCATCAGCTGACTGTTCGTTCTGCTCACCCGGCGGACGAAGACCTTGATTCAGATCGTCGATACCGACAAGTCGGTGGCAACGCTGGCAAGCACCTCATCGGAGCCACCCGAAATAGACGTAGGCCGCCGCGAGCGCGACCGTCACCCCGATCCCGATATTGCCGTAGAGGGGATCCACCTGGAGCCCGAGGAACAGCGCGAAGGAAAAGACAAACCAGAGCGCGGCGATCGCTGCGATATGGGCGAGGACCCTGAGCATCCGGCGACGCTACTTCTTGCGCCGTTCTGTCTCCAGCTCGCTATAGCGGGTGGAGGCTGGCGCCGCCTCCTTCGACCGCGGCGCCGCCGCCCGGAGATCGGACGTCACGCAGGAGAACCCCGAACTCGACGTCGCGAGCGCGAGCGGCAACAGGGGCGGCGTGTTCCCGAACCGCCCGGTTGAGCGGCGTGCCGGTAAGCGAGGACGGCAGGGGCTGGTTTTACAAGAGCCTCATCCCATAATATCGTCGTTCCGTCTCTAGGGGGAAGCTGTGGCTCGCCCGGGCGACCGAACGGTCCCGGGAGCTTCCCTTGTCATTGAACTGACTTCGAGAGCGCCGCATCGTTGTCATCGATTGCGGCCTCCACAGCGGCCGAGTTGGCCGCAACGAGCCCCTGCCGGCATCCTTGCAACGGCGCAAGCGCTTGCCTGGGCGGGACGCGCCGGACTTTTGAGGGGACGGGGCCGAATTGCAGGCCCGATCCCGGCTTATGGCGCAAACGGCATCCGACGAGCATCGGCCCCATACCGGGTCGGTCCATGACAAGCCGGTCCGGACGGGACCGGCGGATAACCGGGAGAAGGATCGAACTATGGAAAATGCGTCCCTGTTGACGAGGAACTCGGAGTTCGCGCTCGATCGTCAGAGCTACAGCGACGACCCGCTCGAGGACCGCGAAACCGATCTCTACCGCGGCGAGTACATCCTGTCCTTTGTGGAGAAGTGGGACGAGCTGATTAACTGGGCGGCGCGCGCCGAGAGCGAGGGGCAGTTCTTCATCGACGTGCTTCGCGCCCGCGGTAAGGAATCCGTGCTGGACGTCGCCTGCGGCACGGGTTTCCACTCGGTGCGGCTGACCGAGGCCGGCTTCGATGTGACATCGAGCGACGGGTCGGCCACGATGCTGGCCAAGGCCTTCGACAATGCCAGGGCGCGCGGGCTGATCCTCAAGACCGTCCAGGCCGACTGGCGTTGGCTGAACCGTCACATCCAGGGCAAGTACGACGCGATCATCTGCCTTGGCAACTCGTTCACCCACCTCCATGACGAGCAAGACCGCCGCCGGGCCCTGGCCGAGTTCTACGCCGCGCTGAAGCATGACGGGATGCTGATCTTGGACCAGCGCAACTACGACGCCATGCTGGATGAGGGCTTCTCATCCAAGCACAAATACTACTATTGCGGCGACGAGGTGAATGCGGAACCCGAATATATCGACGACAGCCTCGTCCGGATGAAATACAGCTTCGCCGACGGTTCCAGCTACACGCTCAACCTCAGTCCGATTCGCAAGAACTACGTGCGCCGCCTGCTCAGCGAGGCGGGCTTCGCACGGGTGCGCACCTATGGCGACTTCCAGGAGACCTACGCAGAGAACGAGCCGGACTTCTTCATTCATGTCGCCGAGAAATCCACGCTGCATGTCGTACGCTGGGGCGGCGGCGTCCGCGAAGAGGGTGAGAGCGACGTTCGCGACGCCACCGAGGACTATTACGACAGCGACGACGCCGACACGTTCTACTCGATGGTCTGGGGCGGCGAGGATCTGCATATCGGCATCTACGAGACGACGCGGGACATTCGCGAGGCCAGCACCGAAACCGTCGACCGGATGATGGCGATGCTGCCGCATGTCGGCCCCGACACCCGCGTCCTGGACATCGGGGCCGGTTACGGCGGTTCGATGCGGCGCCTCGTCAAGCGGACCGGTTGCACGGCCGCATGCCTGAACATCTCAGAGACGCAGAACGACACCAACCGGGCCAGGAACCGTCAGGCGAAGCTCGGCAGCCGGATATCGGTGGTGCACGGCGTCTTCGAGAACATCCCCGATCCGAACGCCAGCTACGACGCGGTATGGAGTCAGGACGCCATCCTGCACTCGGACCAGCGCGACAGGGTGCTGGCCGAAGTCTGGCGCGTTCTGAAGCCGGGCGGCTACTTCGTCTTCACCGACCCGATGCAGGCCGACGACGTGCCGGACGGCGTGCTCCAGCCCGTCTACGACCGGCTCCAGCTCAACAGCCTCGGCTCCGCGCGCTTCTACCGCGAAGCAGCGCAGGCACTGGGTTTCGAGGTGTTGGCGCAGGAGAACATGACCGGCCATCTCCGCACCCACTACGACCGGGTGCGGGAGGACCTCACGGCCCGTTACGACGAGTTGCGCGAAAACGGCGCCTCGGCCGGGTATCTCGACAAGATGACCATCGGCCTTGAGAACTGGGTGAAGGCCGCGGATGCCGGACATCTGGCCTGGGGCATCCAGCTCTTCCGCAAGCCGGAGTGAGGCGCCGGGGCGAGATCGACTCGCTCGCCCGTGAACTCTGGGACTCCGGCATCCGGCGCATCGTCGCACTACGGGGCGATGCGCCGGGGATCGAGCCTTACCGCCCATCCGCGGGCGGTTATCCCTTCGCGGTCGATCTGGTCGAGGGGCTCATGCGCGTCGCCGATTTCGACATCGCCGTGGCCGCCTACCCGGAGGTTCACCCGGAGGCGGCGAGCCTCGAGGCGGATATCGACAACCTCAAACGCAAGTTCGATGCCGGCGCCCGCTTCGCGATCACGCAATATGCATTCGACACGGAAACGGTGCTGCGCTTCATCGACCGCGCCAGGGCAGCCGGGATCGGTGCGCCGATCGTGCCGGGCATCATGCCGGTCGGCCATTTCGGCGGGCTCAAGCGATTTTCGGCCAGGTGCGGGGCTTCGATACCCGACTGGATGGAGCGCATGCTCGAGGACCTGGACGAGCGGCCTCAGGCGCGCGCGGCCGTCGCTGCCGCGGTGGCGACCGGGCGGTGCCGGCGCCTCGCCGCCGAGGGTGTGACGGATTTCCACATCTACACGTTGAATAAGGCGGAGGTCAGCACCGCGTTCTGCCGGGCGCTGCGGACCGGCACTTCGCCGCGCCGGAAAGCAGAAGACTGCGAAGAAGCACAGGGAGCCGTCCTGCGAGGAATTCGCTTGACCCGCGTCAAGGAGCGTAGGAACCGAAGTCGCTAGGGTTTCCGCCCGCAGCACGGAGGAACATCCGGTGTCCCGCGGCTCGATCGTCGGCCTGCTCCTGTGGCTGTCGGCTTTGCCGATTGCCGCGTGGGGGTCCGAATTGCCGCGTTTTCTGGGCGGGCTCGCGCCGGAGGCGCTCGTCCCCGGGGCGACCGGCTACGGGCCGGTCCGCAGCGACCTCCCCGTTGCACCCGTCCTGGCCGGTGGAGACACGGTCGGCTGGGCATTCCTCACATCCGACTTCGTCGGCACGACCGGCTATTCCGGCAAGCCGATCCATGTCGTCGCCGCGATTTCCCCCGACGCCGTCCTCGCCGGCGTCCGGCTGGTCGAGCATTCGGAGCCGATCGTGCTGATCGGCATCCCGGACGCGAAGATGCGCCGGCTGACGGAAGGCTATGCCGGCATCGACCTGAAGGCCGAGGCCGCCGAAGGAGGCTCGGCGCACGATCTCGACATCGTCTCCGGGGCCACGGTGACAGTGATGGTGATCGACGATTCGGTCATCAGAGCCGGGCTCAAGGTGGCCCGCGCGCTCGGCCTGGGCGGGCTTGCGCCCGAAGCCGCCGCCGGTCCGGCGCGCAAGCCGGACATGGCAAGGGAGGAGGTTTTCGACTGGGCCTCGCTCGCCGGGGACGGCTCGGTGCGGGCGCTGTCCCTCGATCTGTCCCAGGTCAATGCGGCCTTCGAGGCCACGGGCGATCCCAAGGCCATCGCCCGGCCCGAGCGGGGCGCGCCCGAAGAGACCTTCATCGACCTGCGCGCGGCGCTGGCGAGCGTACCCTCCATCGGACTCAGCCTGCTGGGCGGAGCGGAATACGCCAATCTGAGGGAGTGGGTCGGCGAGGGCGGGCACGCCATCCTGGTCGCAGGCCGCGGGCGCTATTCGTTCAAGGGCTCGGGCTATGTGCGGGGCGGCATCTTCGACCGCATCCAGCTCATCCAGGGCGACCGGTCGATCCGTTTCTTCGACCGCGACCACAAGCGGCTCGGCGAGATCGCCGCGGCAGGCGCGCCCGCCTTCACGGAGCTGGATATCTTCCGCATTCCCGCCCATGCGGCGTTCGAGCCGGGCGAGCCGTGGCGCCTGCAGCTCCTGGTACAGCGCGCGGTGGGCGCGGTAGACAAGCGGTTCCTCACCTTCGATCTCGGCTACCGCCTGCCGGAGCACTACCTCCTGCCGCCGGTCCTCGCGGCGGAGGCGGCAACCGGCGAGGCCGAGGCCAAAGCGGCGCTCTGGCAGCGGGTCTGGCACGACCGGCGATTCGAGATCGCCGGGCTCGCCGTCATGCTCGCGCTGCTGACCGCGATCTTCTTCTTCCAGCGCCAGGTGACGAGGAACGCCCGGCTCTATTTCTGGCTGCGCATGGGGTTCCTCTCGGCCACGCTCTTCTTCCTCGGCTGGTATGCGAACGCCCAGCTCTCGGTCGTGAACCTGATGGCGCTGTTCGGCAGCCTGCGCACGGGCTTCGTCTGGGACGCCTTCCTGCTCGACCCGCTGGTCTTTATCCTCTGGTTCTCGGTAGCGGCGGCGCTGATCTTCTGGGGCCGCGGCGCCTATTGCGGGTGGCTGTGCCCGTTCGGCGCGCTCCAGGAACTGACCAACAAGGCCGCCCGCGCGCTGCGCGTGCCGCAATGGGAGCTGCCCTGGAGCCTGCACGAGCGCCTCTGGCCGGTCAAATATGTACTCTTCCTCGGCCTGTTCGGCATCTCGCTGGCCTCGATCCCGCTCGCGGAGACCTTCGCCGAGGTCGAGCCCTTCAAGACCGCCATCGTGCTGAAATTCGTCCGCGAGTGGCCGTTCGTGCTGTTCGCGGTCGCACTGCTGGCCACCGGCCTGTTCGTCGAGCGCTTCTTCTGCCGCTATCTCTGTCCGCTGGGCGCCGCGCTTGCGATCCCGGCCCGAATTCGCATGTTCGCCTGGCTAAAGCGGTACCACGAGTGCGGCCATCCCTGCCAGCTCTGCGCGAACGAATGTCCCGTCCAGGCCATCCACCCGACGGGCGAGATCAACCCGAACGAATGCGTGAACTGCCTGCACTGCCAGGTGCTCTACCAGTCCACAGCCAAGTGCCCGGTCTGCATCAAGCGGGAGCGGAGCCGCGAGCGGCTCGCCCGGAGCACCGGCGCCCTCAAGGCGGCACTTGCCCGCGCACCCGACCCTCCCACATCCCCGAAGGAGTGAACCCATGACGAAAAAGCCCAGCGAATTCAGTGTCACCCGGCGCGGCCTGATGCGGGCTACCGCCGGCGGCGCCGTGGCGGCGGCGGCAACGGCGGCCGCAGGCGTCGCGGCGCCGGGACCGGCGCGGGCGGCGACCGGCAGCCATGCCCTCGGCCCCGGACAGCTCGACGAGTATTACGGCTTCTGGTCGTCCGGCCATGCTGGCGAGCTGCGCATTATCGGTGTGCCCTCCATGCGCGAGCTGATGCGCGTGCCGGTCTTCAACCGCTGTTCCGCGACCGGCTGGGGCCAGACCAACGAGAGCCTCAAGGTGCTGACCGAGGGCCTCCTGCCGGAAACGAGGGAGTTCCTGGCCGCGAGAGGCCGCGTCACCTACGACAACGGGGACCTCCACCACCCGCACATGTCGTTCACGGACGGCACCTATGACGGGCGCTACCTTTTCATGAACGACAAGGCCAACACCCGCGTCGCGCGCGTGCGCTGCGACATCATGAAGTGCGACAAGATCATCGAGATTCCGAACGCAGCGGACATCCACGGCCTGCGCCCGCAGAAATATCCGCGCACCGGCTACATCTTCGCCAATGGCGAGCACGAAACGCCGCTTGTCAACGACGGCAGGATCCTCGACAGCCCGGAGGACTACGTCAACATCTTCACCGCCATAGACGGCGACACGATGACGGTCGCTTGGCAGGTGATCGTCTCCGGCAATCTCGACAATTGCGACGCCGACTACCAGGGCAAATACGCCTTCTCGACCAGCTACAACTCCGAGATGGGCATGAACCTGGCCGAGATGACCGCCAGTGAGACCGACCATTGCGTCATCTTCGACATCAAGGCGATCGAGGCGGGCGTGGCCGCCGGCGACGGGCAGATGCTGAAGGGCGTGCGCGTGCTCGACGGGCGCAAGGGCTCGAAATACACACGCTACGTACCGATCCCGAATAGCCCGCACGGCTGCAACACCGCCCCGGACAAGCGCCATGTCGTCATCAACGGCAAGCTCTCGCCCACGGTCTCGGTGATCGACGTGACCAAGGTCGATGCGCTCTTCTCGGAGAATGCCGATCCGCGCTCCTGCATCGTCGCCGAGCCGCAGCTCGGCCTGGGGCCGCTCCACACGGCGTTCGACGGCAAGGGCGGGGCCTTCACCACGCTCTTCCTCGACAGCCAGATCGTGAAATGGGACGTCGAGAAGGCCATCCGCGCCTATGCCGGCGAGGATGTGGACCCGATCATCTCCAAGGTCGATGTCCACTACCAGCCCGGACACAACCACTCCACCATGGGCGAGACGGCCGAGGCGGACGGCGAATGGCTCGTTTCGATGAACAAGTTCTCCAAGGACCGCTTCATCAATGTCGGGCCGCTGAAGCCCGAGAACGAGCAGCTCATCGACATTTCGTCCGACGAGATGAAGGTGGTCCATGACGGGCCGACCTTCGCCGAGCCGCATGACTGCATCATCGTGCGCCGCGACATCGTGAACCCGAAGACCATATGGGACCGGGACGATCCGACCTTCTCCGACGCCGTCCGGCAGGCGGCGGCGGACGGTGTCGATCTCGAGGACGGCGCCGAGGAGCCGATCCGGGACGGCAACAAGGTGCGCGTCTACATGTATTCGGTGGCGCCCGAGTTCTCGATGGAGAAGTTCACCGTCCGCCAGGGCGATGAGGTCACGATCTACATCACCAACCTGGACGATGTGGATGACGTGACCCACGGGTTCTGCCTCTCGAACTACGGCATCGCCTTCGAGATCCCGCCACAGGCGACGGCCTCCGTCACCTTCACGGCCGACCGCCCGGGCGTCCACTGGTTCTACTGCCAGTGGTTCTGCCACGCGCTCCACATGGAGATGCGCGGGCGGATGTTCGTCGAGCCGAGAGCCGCGTGATGCGCCGCGCCGGGCTGGCACTGGCACTTCTGGCTTCGCCCGCGCTGGCGGCGGAGCGGGAGGTGCCGGCGCGGCCCGGCGCGCTGGCGGCGGCCATCGCCGCGGCGGCGGACGGAGATGTGCTGATCCTCGCCGCCGGGGTTCACACGGGCGGCGTCGAGATCGACCGGCCGCTGACCCTGCGGGGCCGCACCGGGGCGGTCGTCGCTGGTCCCGGAGCCGGCTCCACGATTACGGTGCGGGCGCCCGATGTCGAGATCAGCGGGCTGGAGATACGCGGCTCCGGCTCCTCTCACGAAACCCTCGATTCCGGAATAAAGCTTGGCCGCAAAGCCGCCCGCGCGGTGGTCGAGGGCAACCAGCTGGTGGGTAATCTCCACGGCGTCGATATCCACGGCGCGCGCGGCGCGCGCGTCGCCGGCAATGTCATCGAGGGACGCAGGGACCGCCGCGTCAACGCCCGCGGCAACGGGGTTTATGTCTGGAACGCGCCGGGCGCGGCGGTCGAAGGCAACGACATCCGCTGGGGGCGCGACGGCATCTTCATCAACACCTCCAAGAAGAACATCTTCCGCAGGAACCGCTTCCGCGACCTGCGCTTCGCCGTCCACTACATGTATGCGCACAACAGCACGGTCGAGGACAACCTCTCGGTCGGCAACGATCTCGGCTACGCCATCATGTATTCCAAGCGGGTGAAGGTGATCGGCAACACCTCCATCGGGGACGCCGAGCACGGGATCATGCTGAACTACACCAACAGCTCAGTGGTTCGCGGCAACAGGGTGCTGGACGGCGCCAACCGCTGCGCCTTCATCTACAACGCCCACAAGAACCGGATCGAGGACAACCGGTTCGAACGCTGCGCCATCGGCATCCACTTCACCGCGGGCTCCGAGCGCAACACTATCGTCGGCAATGCCTTCATCGGCAACCGCACCCAGGTGAAATATGCGGGCTCCCGCTGGATCGACTGGTCCGTGAAGGGCCGCGGCAACCACTGGTCCGACTTCGCCGCCTTCGACCTGGACGGCGACGGCGTCGCGGACGCCCCTTACCGCCCGAACGACGCCATGGATCGGGTGCTCTGGCGCCAGCCCGCGGCCAAGTGGCTGCTCGGCGCCCCGGCGGTCCAGCTCGTGCGCTGGTCTCAGTCGGCCTTTCCGGCCCTCCTTCCGGGCGGCGTCATCGACAGCCACCCCCTGATGCGGCCCGTGGAGCCGCCGGCGCCGCATTGGGAGCAGGGCGATGGCGGATAGCGTCCTCAGGCTCGACGCCGTGGGCAAGGCCTACGACTCGCGCCGGGTCCTGCAGGACGTCTCGCTGGCCGTCGCCCCCGGCGAGCGGGTGGCGCTGCTCGGCCATAACGGGGCCGGGAAGACGACCTTGATGAAGCTCGCGCTCGGGCTCATTCGCGCCGACGGCGGGACCGTTTCGGTCGGGGGCGCCGCTGCCGGCTCCCCGGCCGCCAGGGCCGCGGCCGCCTACCTGCCGGAGGCACCGGCCTTTCATCCGGCGCTTACGGGCCGCGAGCAGCTGGGCCTGTTCGCGAGCCTGGCCGGCGTCCCGCGGGCGTCGGCGCCGGCCCTGCTTGACCGCGTCGGCCTCGCCGGCACCGCCGACCGGCGCATCGGAACCTGGTCGAAGGGCATGCGCCAGCGGCTCGGCCTGGCCCAGGTCCTGCTCGGCCGCCCGGCCGTGGCCCTGCTCGACGAACCGACGAGCGGCCTCGACCCAGTCTCGCGCCGCGAGCTCTACGCCATCATCGACGAACTGGCGGGCGAGGGCGCCGCCGTGCTGATCGCCAGCCACGCGCTGACGGAGCTTGAGGCGCAGACCGACCGCATCGCAATCCTGCGCGAGGGCCGCATGGCCGCCTGCGACAGGCTGGGCCGGCTGAGGGAGGCGGCGGGCCTCCCGGTCCGGCTGCGTGTGACTGCGGCGGGCGAGCGCGCCTCGGACATTCAGGCGCGCCTCGGCGGCGAGCGGCTGAACGGGGCGTCGGTCGAGATCCTGTGCCCGCCCTCGGAGAAGATGGCCCGCCTTGCGGAGGTCGCCGCACTCGGGGCCCTGGTAGCCGACTTTGACGTCATCCAGCCGGACCTGGACGACATCTACCGGCACTATTCCGAGGGGGCAGGCCCGTGACCGCCCGCGCGCTTGTCGTCGCGCTCGCCGAATTCCGCATTGCGCGGCGCAACCGCTGGGCACTGACTGCGGCCCTGCTGATGCTGCTCTTCGCGCTCGCGCTGACTTTCGCCGGCTCCGCGCCGACCGGAACGCTCGGCGTCGATCTGCTCACCGTCTCGGTCGCTTCGATGACCACGCTCGCCGTCTATCTGACCCCGCTGCTCGCCCTGCTGCTTTCCTTCGATGCCGTCTCCGGCGAGAAGGAGCGCGGCAGCCTCGCCCTGCTGCTGAGCTACCGGCTGACGCGGGGCGAGCTCCTCGCGGGTAAGCTCATCGCCCACTTGGCCGTGCTGGCGGTCGCGATGGCGGCGGGCTTCGGCGCAGCCGGGCTCGCGGCGGCGGCGGCCGGCGGGGCCGGGTCCGAGAGCGTCCTGGCGCTGGCCCGGCTGATCGGCTCCTCGATCCTGCTGGGCGCGACCTTCCTTGCCATCGGCTATGCGGTGTCCGCGCTCGCGGGCAGCATGGCGGGAAGCGCCGGGGCCGCCGTCGGCGTGTGGCTGGTGCTGGTCGTGTTCTACGATCTCGGCCTGCTCGGGGCCGTGGTCGCGGACGATGGCGGCTTCTTCACGCAGGAGCTGTTCCCGTGGCTGCTGACGCTCAACCCGGCCGATGCCTTCCGCCTCTGGAACGTCGCCGCGTCCGGGCAGATAGCGCTCGCAACCGGCATGACCGGCGCTGCCGACGCCCTGCCGGGCGGGGCGCCGCTCGCCTCGCTCCTCCTCTGGCCGGTCGCCGCGCTGGGCCTCGCCCGGCTCGCCATTTCGAGGACCGACCCGTGAGGCGGCTGCTTCTCCTCCTTGCGCTCCTTGCCGGCTGCGGCGAGGACGAGACCGCCTTGCCCGACCCGGTCCGCCTGACGGCCGAGGCGGTCGGCCACTATTGCAGGATGACCGTCCTCGACCATGCTGGCCCCAAGTCGCAGATCCACCTGGACGGCTACCCCGAGCCGCTCTTCTTCGTGCAGGTCCGCGACGCGCTCGTCTATGCGAAGGGCCCGGAACGCGAGGCCGAACTGCGCGCCTTCTACGTGTCCGACATGGGTGCTGCGCCGAGCTGGGAGGCGCCGGGCGCGGACAATTGGGTTCTCGCCCGCGACGCCCGCTTCGTGGTCGGCGCGGATGTGCGGGGCGGCATGGGCGCGTCCGAAATCGTGCCGTTCGCCTCGGCCGACGCCGCCGCCCGCTTTGCCGAACGGCATGGCGGCGCCGTGCTGGCGCTTGCCGATATCCCGGACGCCGCCTTTCTTTCGCCCGCCGAGATCGACCTCGCCTCGGGAGGCCGGCAATGAGGACCGTGCGGCGGCGCTTCCTCGCCATGTCGGCCGCTGTGGCCGGCGTGGCGCTGGCCGGACCGGCCGGGGCCCGGCCGTTCCGCCGGCGGTGGCGGGCGCTCGGGGCGGAAGCCTCGCTGACGCTCACCGGCCTCGACCGCGCCGCGGCATCCCGGATCGCCCGGCGGGTCGAGGCGGAAGTTGCGCGGCTCGAAGACATTTTCAGCCTCTACAGGACCGGTTCCGAACTCCGTCGGCTGAACGGCGCGGGCCGGCTCCGCCATCCCTCGCACGAAATGCTCGAGCTCCTCGACCTCGCCCGGCTCGCCAACGCGGCCACCGGCGGCGCGTTCGATGCCTCGGTGCAGCCGCTCTGGCAGCTTCATGCGAGGGCGGCGGCCGAGGGCAGGGCGCCGGCCTCTCGCGAGATCGCGGCGGCGCTTGCGCGCGTCGGCTGGCGGCATGTGCGGTCCGGGGCCGGCCTCGTCCGGTTCGACCAGCCCGGTATGGCGCTCACCCTCAACGGGATCGCGCAGGGCTATATCGCGGACCGGGTCGCCCGCCTGCTCCGCGCGCAGGGACTGACGGACCTGCTGATCGACACCGGGGAAATCCAGGCGCTCGGGAGCCGGGAGGACGGCAGGCCCTGGCGCGCCGGAATCGCGCTTGCGGACGGAACGCCCGTCCGCCGCACGGTGCTTTCCGACCGCGCACTCGCGACCTCCGCGCCGCATGCAACCCTTCTGGATGCCGGGAGAGGGCTCGGGCACATCCTCGATCCCCGCACCGGCAGGCCCGCCGTGCGCTGGCGGCTCGCCTCGGTATCGGCGCCGCAGGCCGCGCTCGCGGACGCCCTCTCGACCGCATTCTGCATCATGGGCCGCCGCGCCATCGACCGCGCGTTGGCGCATCACCCGCGAGCAAGGCTGGAGGCGCTCGTCGCCTGAGCCCCGTTTCAGGGAAGAGGAGGAAAAGGATGAAGATTGCCGGACTGCTGATCGTCGCGCTCGGCCTCGGCCTTGCGGGTCCCGTCCTCGCGGAGGGCGACCCGGCCAAGGGCAAGAAGGTCTTCCGCAAGTGCAAGGCCTGCCACGCCGTCGGCGAGAAGGCCAGGAACAAGATCGGCCCCATCCTGAACGGGGTCGTCGACCGGGAAATCGCTTCCGTGGAAGGCTACAAATACTCCAAGCCCGCCCTGGCCATGAAGGAAGAGGGGTTCGTGTGGACCGCCGAGGCGCTCGACGCCTATCTGACCAAGCCCAAGAATGTCATCAAGGGCGGCAAGATGAGCTTTGCGGGCCTGCGCAAGGAGAAGGACCGGATAAACGTGATCGCGTATCTCCGGACCTTCGAGTAGTCCGGTCCGTATCGCCGCCCCGGCCTCGGAGCCCGGGGAAGCCTGCCGGATGCGAACCGAAAACGGCCGGGAACGACCGGTTTTCTCCAGACCTCACGGATCTGTGGACCGGGTAGCTCCAAGGCCGGCGAGTTGATGGCGCGCAAGAGTTGCTGGTCCACTTTAAGGCGGTATAGCGAAGTCGATCGTCCGCCGAAATTCGATCCACCCTGAACGGCAGCATCTCCATGGCGTCCACCAGCACGGCACATCTGCAAGTGTGTCGCAAGAAAGGCTGGCAGCTCACGCGTGACAGCCGTCATCCGGAAAGAACATCGGAACGCAGGATTATAAGGCCGTAAAGCGCTCCCGCAGCGAACAGGCAGTCCCAAAACCGATTCGTTGCCAGTCGCATACCGCACTTCCAGCGAACCAGGGTTCGTTAGCGGCAGGATGATAGTGGAGAGCCTGGGCCGGTTGTCATGAACTGGAGCCCATGCGCGATCCGGACCGGCGGGACGACCGTGTCGCGGGGTCAGCGGCATCCGGTGTCCAAAACCACTTCCAGGCGCGCCGCTTGCCTTGGAAGCGTCGTATCCTTCCTCCCGGACTACCAGCGGTCCAAGCTCTACTTCTGTCTCAACGGCCGGCAGCACCAGCAGGCCATCCCGCGCTGGAACCAGCACGCCACTTGAAGACGGGCCCCCTCCAGAACCCCTAGAGGCCCATGAGCGAACCGATGGTTTCCCCGACCCGTTCGGCCGCGGCTTCGATGTCGCGGTCGGCGAAATGGGCGTAGCGCAGGGTCATGCGCAGTTTGGAGTGCCCGAGCAGCCGGGCCGTCGGGCGCGCCGGACGCAAGCCAACACGAGATGTGTGGTTAAAGACGACTACTAAGTTGCCTTCACCATGCCTGCATGAAGCTCAATGGACTCCCATTTCTTCTTTGTTGATACAGTATGTTATCGAGCATGTCAACCATATATTCGTTGACAGACTGTCCATTGAGTCTGTATAAGCTCTGATGAAAAATCGTCACATATCGGTGTTGAGGAAGGCATGCCGGGAAGGTGACAAGGCATGGCCGAGCAGAACGATCATGAGATATTGATTGAGGTTGATCTTCAGCTCTATTATATGGATAATTGCATGGCATCTCCTGTCGGCTTGAGGCGCTGAAAGACGATATGGGTGAAATCGAATCTAGCATCCATTTTCAGTACAGCTTATATGGACGGGGTAACTGGTGCAACCGATCAGGAGGCGGACGAATGGCGAGAAGAACCCGGGGAGAGAAGCGCAGGCAGCGCTGCGTGCTGGCGACCGAGACCGAGTGGGATGCGATCCGCGAAGACGCCGATGCGGAGGGGCTGTCGATCTCCGAATATGTCGTGCGGGTGCTGCTCGACTGGGGGGAGCTGAAGGGTTCGATGAGGCCGGGAGCGGGTTAGGTCGGATGAAGCTCGCGAAGCGTTATTGCGTCTACTGCTCGCCGGAGGTCTGGGAACGGATACGCAGGCGGGCCAGGAAGTGGAAGATGCCGATCTCGCGCCTGGGGTATCTGTGTTGCCGGCGGGCGGCGGGCGAAGGCGCGGGCGAGGCCCCGAAGCCGTCCGGGCATCCGCTTGTGCTTACGGAGGACAGGCAGAGTCGCCTCTGCGAGGACGCCCTGTATGCCTCGCGGTCCGGTCGGTTCGTCTTTCGCGCTCCGGGAGGCGGAACGGCGACTGTCACGGTCGGGGAAGCGGTCCGGCTGCTGCTTCTTGCCGAAGAGGAAGGCCTCTCGTGACGAAGCCTCGCAACCGAAAGCCCGGAATGAACCGTACGGTCTCCCTGACCAGGGAAGAGCGGGAGCAAATCGGCGCCTGGGCGGCCGAGCGCGGAAAGCAGTTCTCACCCTGGTTCTGCGAATGTGCGCTCACCGTGGACCCGTTTCCGGAGACGGTGGCTGCCCGGCCGCTGGTCCTCGATGCAGGCGAGCAGCGCGACCTCTCCCGCACCATGACGGCGGCTGCCCGCGATCTGCGTTGCGGCGGCGAAGCGCCGTCGAATCTCGCGGACGGCATGCGCGCCCTGCTGGAAGCGCGGTTCAAGGCGATGGATCGGGACGGTCGACGCGAGCAGGCACTCGAACTGCTTCGCCGGGTGCTCGGCGAAAAGCGCGCTGCAATAGTCGCGGCAGCCGTTCTGCCGGAGACGGCAGAGGAAACGGCGGAAGTGTCGAAAGCACCGGTCAGGCCGGCGGGGTCAGGGTCCGATGACGGAACCGGTCGGACAACCCCGCCGCAGCCCGATCTGTTCTACAGGGGCGCAGGCGGACCGGCCGGCGACGCTTGACGTCGTAATCTGCCTGCCTGTTAGCGACGGTTACAGAGCGCGCCTATTCGCTGACATTTTTCGGCCGGTTGCGGTTTTTCAGTTGATCTGTTGGTCATCGGTTTCGATTGGTTCGCCGGCTCGGTCGCGGATGAGCATGTCGTTCCAGTCCCGGTTGTCGAGTGCGGGTCGCAGCCGGACGATTCTGGTGTCGTTGCGGGCGAGGCGCCTTGCGGCGTGATCGCCGTTTGTGGTGGCGTCGTATGCACAGAAGATGAGGCGCGGGTTCCATGCCTCGATCCATTTGGGGACTTTGGTGGCGACGGCGCCGGTGGAGACGGTGGCGCATTCGGTGCGTTTTACCGGGCCGAGGTGGAGGGAGAGGATGGAGAGTGCGTCGAGGGCGTTGCCGGCCAGGATGACGGCGTGTGGCCATTCGGTCTCCCAGGACATCCAGAAGCCGCCGCCCGCGGTCGTTTTGCGGTCAGCGGTGACGGTTTCGATGCCGGTAGCCTCGCCGGCGGCGTTTCGGCGGACGAACACGGGGTTGCCGTGAGGGTCGGCATGGACCAGGCCGAGGTCGCGGCACAGGATGACGAGCGCGTCCGCGAGGCCGCGCCGCTCGACGAGGTATCGCCGGAGGTTGGGCCAGCGGGGGTCCTTGGCCGGCGCCTGCCGGCGGCCGCCTGGGGGCATTGAGAGGTCGGACAGTTCGGCGAGGAAGTCGATGGCGTCCGGCGGGGTGCATCCGAGCGCATGGACCGCCAGTTCGATAGCCCCGGCTCCCTCCTCTGCGCGCAGATGGTCGTAGAACATGAAGCGGTTGATGGAGAGGACCGATCCTGGCCGTCTCCAGCGCACGGCATTGTCGGGATCGCTGCGGTAGCCGAGGGCTCGGGCGACGGGTTCGAGGGGATAGCCCCGCAGGCTCTCGGCCCGCACCCGCCGCTCGCGGGGGCGGGAGGGATGCATGGCTATGGCGACGGGACCGGGTTCGCCTTTCCAGTGCTTTGCCCGGCTTTCGGTCCGCGCCGGCGGCGGCGTTCGGCGCTGCGCTGCTTCTGACGTTCCTCGGCTTCCTTGCGGCGCCAGGAGTCGCCGTCGATGGCGACGATCTCGGCGTTGTGGACGAGCCGGTCGACGAGGGCGACCAGGCAGGCGGCGTTTGGGAAGGCCTCGCTCCACTCGGCGAAGGGGCGGTTCGTGGTGATTATGGTTGAGTTCTGCTGGCTGCGGCTTGAGACGATGTTGAACAGCAGGTCGGCGTGGCGGTTGGAGTAGGAGAGATATCCGACTTCGTCGATGACCAGCAGGTGCTGTCGGGCGTAGAAGCGCAGCCTGCGCTGGAGCAGGGTGTCGGAGTCGATGGCGGCGAGTTCGCCGAGCAGGCTGGCGGCGGTTGCGAAGCGCACGATGTGGCCTTCGAGGACGGCGCGGTGGGCGATATTGGCGGCGATGGTGGACTTTCCGACGCCGTTGGGTCCGACCAGTACGAGGTTTGCGGCCTCCTTGAGGAAGTCGAGGGTCATGAGGTCCTCGACGGCCATGCGGTCGCAGCGCCTTGGCCAGTCCCAGTCGAAGTCTGCGAGCGGCTTGAACTGTCCGAGGCGGGCGTCGGCGAGGCGGCGTTTGAGGCTTCGGGCGCGCTTCTCATCTTCTTCCCACGCGATCAGGGAGGCGAGCCAGTCGCGCTCCGCGACTTCGCCCCAATGGGCGAGGAGGCCGTGCAGGCCCAGCGCGCGGGCGCGGTTCATGAGGGTGTCGGTCATTCTTCGCTGTCCTTTTCATGGTAGCCGGCCAGCCCGTCGTATCCGCCGAGATCGTGATCGCGCACGGCGATGTCGCGCACGCGCGGGTCCCTGGGCAGGTCGATGGGGATCGGCGGCGGCCTGTCCTGCAGTTCGCGCCGCCGTGTGAGGCTGAGGCGCACGGCATTGGGATGGGGGACGCCGCGTTCGAGGGCCTCGTCGATGGCGGCTTCGAGCTCGGCGGCGCCGTATTGGTCGAGCAGGCGCAGCAGGGCGGCGACGGTGGCGCCGATATAAGCGCCGCGGGGGGCGGCCTCGGCGATCAGGCGCTCGCTGTTGGGCGCGGCCTGGAGCAGCCGGCTCTGCCCGCGCAGGCTGCGGGCGTGACGCTTGCGCCTGACCAGCTCCTCAATGTGTTCGGGGTTCTCGATGCGGGCCGCCTTGTCGAAGCTGCGCGGATGGCGGGCGATGACCTCCATGCCGTCGAGGATGCGCACCTCTTCCAGCGTCGCGGCCACGGTGAGGGTGCGCCGGACATGGGTATGCGGGACGCTGTAGTCATTGAGGTCGAACCTGGCATAGGGGGTCTTGGCGATCCTGACCTCGACCCTCTCGTCGACGGGGGGACGGTCGTCGGGCAGCGCCATCAGGGAGCCGCGCTCGCGCTCGAAGGCCTCGCTCACGGTGAGGGAGCGGTCGTCCGGCCAGGGGCGGTCGGCGGCGACGCCCTCGCACCACTCCCGGGCCTGGGCGTTGAGATCGTCGAGGTCACGCCAGGCGCGGGCGGCGAAGAAGCTGTCGCGCACATAGCGTATGGCCCGCTCGACGCGGCCCTTCTCGTTGCCTCGGGCGACCGCGACCGGCTTCGGCAGGAAGCGGTAGGCGCCTGCGAAGTCGAGAAGCCGGGGATTGAAGCGGATGGCGTCGCCGCGCCGCTCCAGCACGACGCTCTTCAGATTGTCGTACCAGAGCTCGCGGGGCACGCCCTGCCAAGCCTCGAAGGCCTCGACATGGCCGCGCAGGAAGTTGTCCATCCCGGCGTTGAGGTAGAAGCGCAGGAAGAGGCGGCGCGAGTGGCCGAGCACCATCACGAAGGCCATCAGCGGGCGCTCCGCACGCCCGATCCTCACCTTGCCGAAGTGGGCCCAGTCGACCTGGGCCTGCTCGCCGGGCAGGGCCTTGAGGCGCAGATAGGCCTCGGCCACCGGCCGCGGACGCTCGGGCGCGATCATGCGCCGGAAGTGGCTCTCGCACCCCCGGTAACCGCGCTCGACCGCCATCCGGTAGAGCCGGCTGGAGGGCAACTTCGGCCAGACCGCCAGGGTCTGGCGGACGAAGGGCAGGAACGGATCGATCATCGAAGATCTGCGCCGCTTCTCAGGCGTGGGCGCCCCGGCGGCCGCCACCGCGCGCTCGACCGTGCCGTGGTGGACGCCGAGCTGGCGCGCGATCGTGCCGATCCGCCACTTCTCGGCAAAATACAGCCGCAGGATCTCGGCCCGGGTCTGCTGGTCGATCGCCATCTCACTCCCTTCGCGCCGGGCGCAGGCCCGGATAGACCGCCCGGGCGCAGAACCGCCCGCAGTGATCGCAGCGGAACACTCCGGCGGGACGGTCGGGTCCGAAGGGCCTCCTTCCCGAGCGCCCCGCCGGCATGCCCGCCACAACAGGACGGCGCGGTGAACGGGTCAAAGGGTGATGCGTCACTTTCTGCGCACGGCGCCCCTCCTCAGGCGCACGGACGCGACGGCGCTCGCGGTAGCGCCGCTGGCGTTCGGCATGCTTGTGACGGCCCCGCCGGCTGTTCTGGTAGCGACGCCCGGCAAGGCGCAGCGAGCGCCGCCGCGCCCGGCCGCTGCACGGACGCGAGCAGTAGATGTTGCCGTGGTCGCACCGCCGGCACAGCACAACCTGGCGATGGCACGAAGCGCAGGTGAACAGGCGGGCGGCGTTCCTCATCGCAAAGACCGATGAGAACGGGGTGGACCCACGCCCGAACGCCTACGATACTGCGCATACGGGCCGTGCCTTGCATGGCTCGGGGGGTGCGGCGCCGGTCGTTGCCACCTAGCAAACGGGGCCGGCGCCGCATCGTTCTCAGCAGCCCCAGTCTACCCCCTCGCGCAGCCCGGCGACCCCCGCCGACAGCGCCAGGACACCCTCCCCTCGGCAGGCGAAAATATCAACGCGACGGGGGCCGGCGACTCCAGTCGGGCTACGCCCTCCTTCCGTCCCAGGCCCCCGTCACAAACACCGCCGCACCACAATCACTGCGATCATCACGCCCCGCAAAAACGCGCAACGCCAGCAAATAAGCGCCTTTTACGACCGTCACCTACACCTGTCAACCATATGGTCGAGACGAGCAGGGCGAATTAATTGTCTGCCTGTGGGCCATGTTGAGGTGGGGTCCGGGGTGGCCATTTTTTTCTTGATATGTCAGTGTGCCGGTCATGGCGAGGTTTCTGTTTGCGGGTGTTTGGGTTGATCTTCGCGCGGTCACGGTGCGCCCGACCTGGGGGGCACGGGAGCACCGGCGCTGGGACGATTTGGTAGCGGCGCACCACTATCTGCGGTTCCACGGCATCATCGGCAAGGGTCTGCGCCATGTCGCGGTTCATGGCGAGGCCTGGCTTGCCCTGGTTGGCTGGCAGCCTGGAGCGTTCAAGGTGGGAGCGCGGGACCGCTGGATCGGGTGGTCGGCGGAGCAGCAGTTCCGTCGCCTGCATCTGGTTGCCAACAACTCGCGCTTTGTCATCCTGACGCCTGAGCGGGTTCCCAACCTTGCCTCGCGGGTGCTGGGGCTGAGCGTGCGGCGGCTGTCGCAGGACCTGCGGGCGGCGCATGGCTATCCGGCTGTTGTGGCGGAGACGTTTGTGGACGTCTCGCGCTTCGCCGGCACCTGCTACCGCGCGGCCAACTGGCGCTCTCTGGGTCTGACGCGCGGCTTTGCCCGCGAGCCCGGAGGGGTGGCGCGCTGGCGTCACCACGGCCAGCCCAAGGAGGTCTTCGTGTTCGAACTGACACACGGCGCCCCCGAGGCGCTGAGCCATCCCGAGATACCGGCAGACTGGAACGCTGAGCAGCACACCGAGCCGATGGCGGCGCCCCGGCTGCGCAGCCTGTTCGAGTGTTTGGGCGAGGTGCCCGAATACCGCCATGCCCGGGGCAAGCGCTATGCGCTCACCACCATTCTGACGCTGGCCGTTGCCGCCCGGCTTGCCGGATACCGGGGTGTGAACGCCTTCGCCCAGTTCGCCGCCCTGCTCTCCCAGAAGCAACTCAAGGCGGTGGGCGCCTTCTGGAGCCCATCCAGGCAGTGCTACACGCCGCCGGCGGTCACCACCTTCCACAACATCCTCGCCGCCCTGCCGCCACAGACCCTGGACAATGCCATCGGCCAGTGGGCCGGACAGCACAGCAGTGCGCACGCGCCTGTGGCCATGGACGGAAAGGATTTGCGCGGTGCCTCGAAGCAGACCGAAGACCGGCGCAGGAGGATGGTCGCTGCGGTGGCGCATGACACCGGCGTGGTCCTCGGGCAGGTCGAAGTCAGCTCCAAAAGCAACGAAATCCCGGCCGTGCGCGAACTTTCCAGCGGTCTCGACCTCACAGGCCGGATCGTCACCATCGATGCGATGCACGCCCAGCACGAGACCGCGCGTTGCCTGCTCGAACGCCGTGCCGACTACGTGGTCAGCGCGGTGAAGGGCAACCAGCAGACCATCCTCGAAGACCTCAAGGCGATCGACTTCAGCGATGCGCCCTGGCACGAAACCGTCGACAAGGGCCATGGTCGCATTGAGCGCCGACGCTGCGCCGTCGTCGACCTCTGCGCTGCCGAGTGGGACGGCTACGCCCACCTTCACGGGCGCCGCCAGGCAATGCGCATGGAACGCGAGCGCAAGATGCTCAAAACCGGCAAGCGCAGCATCGAGGTCACCTGGAGCCTGACGTCGCTTGGCGCAGAGCGAGCCGGCCCCAAGGAGCTTCTCGATCTGGTGCGCAACCACTGGCACATCGAGAACCGTGTGCACTATGTGCGTGACTTCACCTATGACGAAGACCGTTGCCGGGCATATGTGCGCCACCTGCCCGGAAATCTGGCCTGCTTGAGCAACGCGGCCATCGCTATCGTGCGCTGCGACGGACGCTTCCGATATGTACCCGAGGCCAACCGGCACTACGCCGCCCGCGCCCAAGAGGCCCTCGACGCGATTATGATCGCGCCCAGCGGCTGATACCCCACCCCCCACCGCAATACAGGCTCGGGCCGAAGAACGGCGCAGCAAAACAACTGCGCCCGTCGAGGACGAAAACACTGGACCGCGGCATCAAGAAACCACCATGACGGCGGCCAGAAACGTCTGGGGTTCCCCAAAACACCGGCAGCCAGACCGAAATCACTCAGAGCCTGACCCAAAAAGAGTTGAGCGGTTTCAAGGGATTGTGATTCAGTTCGGTTATGCATCTGAACGGAGCCACGAATGCCCTGGACCGAAACCGCTCGCCGGGAGTATCGGCGGGACTGCCCACGATATGCAAGCGATCTGACCGACGCTGAGTGGTCTCTGATCGAGCCCTTCATGCCGTTGCCCTGCCGTATCGGTCGCCCGCGCCAGACCGATCTGCGCGAGGTCGTAAATGCGGTGCTGTATATGGCCACGACCGGTTGTCAGTGGCGCCAGCTGCCGAAGGACTTTCCGCCGGTCTCGACGGTGCAGCGCTATTTCTACGAGTGGCGCGACAACAGGCTGTGGCAGACGATCCGGTTCCACCTGGCCGTGCAGGCGCGCGAACGCGAGGGGCGCGAGGCCCAGCCGAGCGCGGGCGTGATCGACAGCCAGACGGTGAAAACCACGGAGGCAGGCGGGGTTAGCGGCTATGACGCCGGCAAGAAGGTCAAAGGGCGCAAGCGCCACGCTGTCGTCGACACCATCGGCATGCTCTTCGGCCTCGTCGTACATGCCGCCGACGTTCAGGACCGCGACGGCGCCCCGGCCGTGCTGAAATCCATCCGCCACGCCTGCCCCTGGCTGCGTCATCTGTTCGCCGATGGCGGATATGCCGGGCCGAAACTGCGCGGCGCCCTCGACAGGATCGGCAAGTGGACGCTCGAAATCGTCAAACGCTCCGACACCGCCAACGGCTTCGAAGTCCTCCCCGGACGATGGGTCGTCGAACGCACCTTCGCATGGCTCGGGCGCTGCCGCAGGCTGGCAAAAGACTGGGAAAAATCCATCGCCTCAAGCGAAGCATGGATCAACATCGCCCATATCCGGCTCACAACACGCCGACTCGCAAGGCCTTGAAAAACTTCAGCGAGTTTCGAGTCAGGCTCTCAGACAAAGCCCGCGGTTCGACTAAAAATTTTCCCTGTCGAGACGAGAAATTTGCGCTGTGGGGTTTTTCCGGTCGGATGGGACGTTGGGTCCGGGTGTTGATGTTGTTTGTTCCGGCGTTCGAGGCGGTCGCCGCGGTTGCTTTTCGAACTTGAGCGGCCCAGCCCGGCAGCATCGCCGGCCTTCGGTCGCGTTTGTCCGTATGCCGGGGTCCGGCGGGTTGGGTCAGCGTTGTCGGCAGTCGGCTGAGGGGTCAGCCGGTATCGAGGTATGGCGCCGGGCCGACCAGGGAGCGCATGCGTGCGACGCGTCCGGCGCGGGCCTGTGCAAGCGCCATGGCCATCATGACCGCCAGGGCCAGCCCGATGCGGGTCTTCATCTTCGCGCGTCCGCGGATGTAATGGGTCTCGAAGTTGAAGCTGCGGTCGAGGCGGGCGTTGATCCGCTCCATGGCGGTGCGCCGGTTGTATCCGCGCCGCCATGACGGGCTGCCCCAGGGCGTGGGCGTGAAGATACGCCGGTCATGGCTGTCGAGGTCGACGCGCAGGATGCGGCCGTATTCGCCGGACTTCACCCCACCCGCCCGATGGCAGGCCCGGCGTCCCTTGCACTCGAAGCCGAAGGCGGCTGCGGGGCAGCGGTATTTGAGCGTGCCGCAGACGCCGCGCCCGACCTCGAACCCCTGGAAGGCCATGGCGCGGACCTCGCCGGTCTGCGGGCACACGCAGGACACCCGGCCGCGTTCGTCATGAACGATGACGTCGGCGCGCCCGGGGAACAGCGGTCGCGTGATCGGCCGGGCCGGGTCATGGCCCGGCTCCTTCTTCTCCGCCCGCCACATCAGGCGCGTGTCGATCAGCGGGCGGATATGCCACCTGTCCCACAACCGCGCCTTCAGGCGGGCGTTGTCGAGACCGCGGTCGGCGCTGAAATCGGCGCAGCGCCCGGCCATCTCCGGCGCCTCGGCGAACAACTCCTCCAGCATCCCGGACAGCACCCCGGGTTCCGATGCCGACGCCCGCGTCACCTCGAAGGCCACAGGAACCTCGTGGTCCGTGTCGGCGATCAGGTGCAGCCCGTAGCCGAACCACGACTTCACCTTCTTCCACACCGCGCCGGTCTTCGCGTTCACCCCGCCCGTCTCGTGCCTGCCCCAGTCCGCATCGGGGTCCGAGGTCTGCCCCCTGGCCCCGGCAACCCGGCCCGTCGAGTGGCTCGCCACCGCCTTGCCGTCATACCCGAGATGGCGACCGAAGTCCGGCAACTCCTCGAACAGCGAGGCGCGCAGACGCCCGATCATCCCCGACACAAGGCCGCGCTCGTCCTCAAGGCGCACCACGCGCCCCAGGAACCGCGAGAAGTTCCAGGCGCCCGGCACCGTCGAGCGCAACGGCGCCGGATACCTCACCACCCGCCCCGCGCAAAGCGCCACCACCGGCGCACCCTGCAAGGGCAGCGCCTCGAACCCGCAAATCTCAAGCAATGCCGGGTTGCGGCCCAGCTCACGCAGCAGCGACTGCATCGAGGCATGCTGGAACACGATCCCCGCGATCAGAGCCCGCCACATCGCCCGCACCGGGTAGTCGTTGCGACCCCGGCCTCGACCCGCCTCAAGCGCAGCCACAACCTTCTCGTCGGGAAGCGTGTCGAGCACCACACGCAGACGCTCAAGGTCCGCAAGGCCCTCCACAGACCACCACGAAAAGGCTAACTTCTCCGCTGTCGCCATCACGTTCTCCCAACCAGCGCCGGTGGATGGAACAGGGGCCGCAGGCCCGATGGCGACACCTTCTACTCAGTCCCGCGCCTCAACGCGACGCGCCCGAAAACCAGCCCGCGCACGGCCATGGGGTGGAAATCCACAAAACCTTTCCCTTCAAACCGCAAAAACCCCGGAAATCAGCCATCCTGACGGGGTAAGAAAAATCCAGACCCTCCGCAATGCCTTGCTCAGAAAGCACTTCCAAACAGCGCACACGCCTCCGAGACGCCTGTTGATATGTGATCGGTCACCTCTACCTAGATGAAAACCATACATGGCTGCGCATCTTCTGGACGACGGCCGCACTCTACGGCAGGGCGAGCTGGATGAAGCGGCGGCATCCGTGGCCGGGCGAGTCTCCGAAGACATTGACATCGCCTGACGAGCTCCGCAGCTTCGCGCCAACCTCGTTGCCGGCGCTGGGGTTCTGCGCGCAGCCAGGAGAAGCGCGGGACATGGACCATTCGTGCCCGTCTATCCGACTGGTTCTGCGGTCGAGTTTGCGGCTGCAGTCGGGCGGTGCAGCCGGATGGCTGTATCAGCCTGTGATCTTCTATTGTAAACGCAAAAATTGACTGATATTATCCTTATAACGCAATCTGCCGAGATCAACATGACCGATCCGATCTCCCGTGTTCTGAGCAGCTATCCGGCCAAGTTCTTCCATGGCCTCTCCGAACACACGGATGCAGCCTTTGCCAAGGCTTACCGCCTGACGCACCGGGACTACGCTGAACCCGAACGCGCCAACATGCTCGGCCAGATGCGCCACGCCCTTTGCGAGGAAGGCTTCAGGATGGCCGCGCAAGATGCGGGACTGAAGGCGGCTGCGCGTCATACCAGACCCGCCGGCGGACGCTATAGCGTGGTCAGTCACGGCGATGTGTACATGATTCGCGGTAACGTTCAGTCGCATTGCGGAACGCCCCGTCCGACGAGGTTCCGCAGCGAGTGGGCAGCCCTCAATGCCTGGCTCGATCCACTCCAGCTTGATCTCCTGAAAGCGATGCCGAGCCTTCCGCAGACCGGCTTTGCGGGATAATCGTAGTGACGGCGCACAGAAGGACCGGCGGTTCCGGCTTGCCAGCCTTTGTGGGACTCGGTATTCCGCGTTCCGACCTGTCCGGGTGGGTGATACTGGAACCCATCCGGAAGCTGCTGGGCCTCTATCATGATCTTGAAACGAGGATCCGTGCGCCGGCCGAAGCCGAGATCATCGTAAAGGACAGGGCCTTTCCACGCGTCAAAAAGACATCGGGCGGCGGTCCTGAGAACCAGACCCCGGCAACGGAGTGAAGGGAAACGGACCATGCGCAGCGGCACACCGGGGTTCCAGGCCGAGCGACTGGTCGAGGCCCGGGATTCCCGGGGCCTCACACAGGTAGCACTGGCCGAACTGATCAACAGGACGAGTTCCAGCATCTCGCGCTGGGAGGGTGGCGGTCAGTCCCCCGAACCGGAGGCACTGGACGCGCTTGCAGGCGCGCTCAATCTGCCGACCGCGTTCTTCATGAGACCGTTGCCTGCGCACGGCTCCGCTCCGATGTTCTTTCGGTCCATGGCAAGCACCGCGCAATCGATCCGCAAGCGTATGCGGTCAAGACTGCGATGGGCCCAGGATATCGCCCTGTGTCTTCAAGACTGGGTGGATCTCCCCGAAGTGGATGTTCCATGCCTCGACGTAGCGGACCACCGGGAAATCCGGGATGAAGACGTGGAGCGGATGGCGACCGAATGTCGTGACCGCTGGAACCTCGGCATTGGACCGATTTCCGATGTTCTGCTCGTTCTCGAGAACGCCGGCATCGTGGTTTTCAAAGAGGAAACCGGGACCGTCAAGATGGATGGCCTGTCGAATTGGTCCGCGATGGACGGGCGTCCATACGTGCTGATCGCGCGGGACAAGGACTCATGCGTGCGCTCGCGTATGGATGCGGCGCACGAGCTCGGTCATCTGGTTCTGCACCGTCATCTCGGCTCCAGGGCTCTGAACAACGCTGCACACTTCAAGGAAATCGAACGTCAGGCATTCGATTTCGGTGGAGCATTCCTGATGCCTGCGGAGAGTTTTGCTGCGGAGATCTGGTCACCTTCACTCAATGAATTCGTTGCACTCAAGGAACGCTGGAAAGTCTCGATCGGCGCAATGATCATGCGCTGTGCCAAGCTCAACATGTTGAGCGAGGAACATCAGCGGCGTCTCTGGAAGTCCTTCAGCGCACGCGGCTGGAGGAAGAGCGAACCCCATGACGAAGCGCTGGCGCCGGAGCAGCCGCGCCTGCTGAGCCGATCGGTGCGCCTCTTGATTGACGAAAAGGTCCGCAACCGCGAGAACCTGATCTGCGAATTCCGGCTTCACGGACCGGATATAGAATCCTTGTGCGGCCTGCCGCGCGGTTATACCAACGGTCGTTGATTGGAACCTATAGCAGAGCCGCCCTCCGCAGCTCGCCTCCTGAGCCGAGGCCTCCTACTGCAAGAGGTAATCTCCGCCGAGAGAGGCTAATCGGTTCTTATCTGTGGCCGGTGGTATTACATGACAACGGCAGCCGCCGACATTGTCACACTACCGAACCTGAAACGCCCGGCAGGTTCCGCCAAGCACGGCGGCACAGTCGTGCCATTCAGCCGCGGCGCAACCACTCTGGCAGGTTGTGCCGATTCCGAATGACGATAACCGTTTCGGACCGCCGTCGGCGCTGGAGGATAACGGGGCGGAAAGGCCGCCCCGTTTCTGCTGCGCAAGGCGACCAGGCGGTGTCGTATCGGAATCCCGGCTTTGCTGCGCGCAGGCATTGCGTTCGGTTCACCCGTTCGGCTTTTCGGCTCCGCTCAAGCGCAGGCCGGGGTTGGCGCTTTTCAGGATATCGTTGATGGATGCCGCCGTTTCGGCGTGTAGTTCGCCACCGTCCCCCAGCGTCATGCGAAGATGGAACCGCAAGGGGACGCCAGCGGCGGCAGTGATGACTTCCGGCAGCGCTTCAACCAGATCCTGCAACTCGTTGGGCGCAAGATCGGCAGAGCCGATGTGCAGGCCCTTGCGAACCGACGCGGGTTCGCTGCCGCCGTCCTCGAAGCCGGCGGGTTCGGGTTCCCGCAGCATGACGGTTGCCGCACCTGCGGCCGGGCACGGCCAGGCGCCGCTTTCGGGCGCCAGGGCGAGCCACCGTCCGTCGAGCGCGTCGTTGATCGCCCGGCGCAGGATCGACCAGGGCAGCGGTGCGCCGGCCTGCACCGAGAGCGCAGCGGAAAGGGCCAAGGCGCTGGCCTGTCCGTCTTTCCATGCCTCTGGCGCCGAATCCTTCGTCAACCGGTTCACCGATAGCGGCGGCAAAGGCGCGCGCAGTTCGGCGGCGTCCGACAGAATGCCGGGCGGCAGCGTTTCGTCCTGGAAGCTTGCGGGGCCGTTCACAAGCCACAGCACACCCTGGCGGACGGCTTCCGCGACGGCTGCTTCGACGGCGGCGCGGGGACAGGCCGGAATACCGACCGGTTCCGCATAGCCCTCTCGCTGCACAGTTACCATCCGCCCGCCGGCGAAGTAGGCGGCGAGGTCCGCCACCGCGACGGAGGCGCCAGTCCACAGTTCCGGCAGCACATCCGGTGCCAGCGCCTGCGGGTCGAGTTCCGACAGCGTGGCCCTGTCGGGCAGGAACAGCTCCAATGCCGGATCCGACCGGGCCTGCTCGTCGACCGGCGTCCGCCACCAGGTTCTGACCGATCCGTCGGGCCTGACCAGCGACGCAACGAAGACGCCGTCGCGCACACCCCGGTCGATCGTGCCGAGGATATCCCTTCGCCGGAGCATCTTCGGCAGTTTCGGATTCTCCGCGAAGGCGCCGGCAATATCCTTCACGCGGCGCGATACCTCGTCGGCGCGCCAGAGATCGTAGGGGCCGCCGGGCAGCATCGCTTCGGCGCTGATCGCGGTCTCCTGGATGCGCGCCCGCCGGTCCGCCTTGACGACCGCAAACAGCGGTTCCGCGCCGATGGTTGTCTTGAACGCCTGGATGTCGTTGTGCTCGTTGACGGCGACGACCATGGCCCAGGCTTGGCGGATCGCACCGGGGATGCGCTTGCGCGCTTTCTCCGTCGAGGCGGCGAGCATCCCTTCACGTACCGGATCGCCGCCCTGGCCGTCGAGCTGGCGGCGCACCTCCTCCCAGCCGAGATATTCGCGGATGCTTGCCCGGGCGGCGTCCAGGCCGTCGCGCGAAGGTACCGCCAGAACCACGGCGTTGCGTCGGATTCGCGGCCGGTCCGGCCCCGTCGTCTCGTCGATGAAGCGCCGCGCTTGCGCGCTCGGCCGGCCCGAATCGGAAACCGCGTCCGGCCCCAGGACGGCGAAATGGAACTCTCCGTCGTCGCCGATGTCGCGCGGCCGCTCCGGCAGCATGTGCACCCTTGCGCCTGCCGCCGCCGCACCCTGGGTGAGGCTCTTCGCCCGCCGCACCTCCTCCAGCAGCGCCTGTTCCACCTGCTCCGCCGCGACCCGGTTGGCGCAGGCGTCGTCATGCATCTGCCTGAGGTTGGGCCTGTTGCCGAGACGCCACGCCCGGGGCAGCGTCGCGGCGTCGGCGAACTCCGCCTCGTCGAGGAACCAGGAGAGTTCGGTCCAGCGGCGCAGGCCCTTCTCGACATCGATCCGGTCCGGGCCTGCCGCGCCGACAAGCGCCATCAACTCCGGCGTGTGCGCCTTCTGGCCGATAGGCTGCGAACTCAGGAACACGGCGCACACCGCCTGCTCCATTTCGCGGAACTTCAGCGCCGGGTGATCGTCCTGCACGGCCCGCGCCTTCGCAAGCTCGCCCTCCAGCACGGCGCTCCACACATTGCCGGCGCCCTCCGTGACCTCGCGCGTGGCGGTGCCGGCAAGCTCGCGCGCCGCCTCGGAGAGAGCGTTTTCGCCGGGTGCGGGCAAAAGGACATTGGGGCCGACCAGCGGCGCCCTGTCCCACTTCTCGGCGTCGCGCAGCGCGATGGCGAAGGTCCTCAGGATGCCGCGCGTACGCTGGAACCCGTCCAGCTGGGTCCACTTGGCATAGAAAATATCGGTCAGCCCTGGATGGAAGGGGTAGCTGTCGAGGAAACGCTGTTCCTCGCCTGCCCTGTTCTTGCCGACCGTTTCGTCGACCCCGGCGATATTGGCGACTGCCGCCGTGACATGGGGGCGGAAGGCGTCGGGATCGGCGATCGAACCGGACTCGAAGAAGCGCCGGCGCAGCACTTCGGCCACATCCTCCTTCTGCACCGGCTGGATCCCCTCTTCGCGCTGCCGGTTGAAAATGTCGAAAATCTGCCGGGTCAGCTGCTTGCCGAGCGCGTCGCTCTTCGCGGGATCGGAGGCGAGCAGCGAGGCGACGAGGGCGCAGCGGTCCACCCTGACCGCCGCCTGGCACAGATACTGGAAGAAGTCGGTCAGCCGCGCATGCCAGCCCTCCTCCATCGCCGCCTTCTCGCGGGCATACATCAGCACTTCGTCGATCAGCACCAGGGTGGCGAGCCCGCTTGCCTGCGGCCGCGACAGCAGCTCGGCGAGCAGCGGCTCGGCAGGCGCCGTTTCCCGCTCCTCGTTCGCGCCGTCGGGATGAAGCGCGCGCAGGCCCTCCTCGCCCGCCAGCTGAAACGCCAGCACGCTCCAGGGATGCTTGAGCCAGCGCAGCCCGCTGCCGGGGCCGCGCACCTCCATGCCTTTTTCCACATCGAGCTTGTCGAAGCAGAGCGCCGCGACACGCGCCGCCGGCAGGGGTGCACCGACATGGGAGCGGAACTGCTCGACTGCCGGGAGCGTCGGCAACGACTGCGGATCGTGCGCCAAATGGTAGAGCGTCACCAGCGTATGGGTCTTGCCTCCGCCATAGGTAAGTTCGAGCTGGCGGATCGCTTTGGTGTTCCTGCCGGCGAGGCGCAGCGCCACGTCGCGCGCGAGTTCCCGCAACGGGAAGGTCGGATAGGTCAGCGCAAAGAACCGGCCCGGATCCTCATAGACCGGCCGCGCGCCCTTCTGCATCGCTACATCGTGAAGGTCGGCGGCAAAGTCGGCCAGCGAGAGCGCGCCCGTGCGCACATCCTCGCGCAGCGTCACGACCTCATGCCAGGGCGTCCGGGGTGGTCTTTGCGCCATGTCGTCCTCGCTCGATGGGTTCAGGCGGCGTCGAGGCGCCGGGCGAGCGCGTCGGAGCCGTTGCGGCGCGCCCGGCGGGCCGTCAGATCGTTGTGCACGGATCGCGCAATTCCGAGGGCTTCCCGGCCGATGCAGGCTCGGCTTGCGGGGACTGCGCCTGCTCCAGCCGAATGGAATCCGCGATCGCCGCCTCCAGGCATCAATGAAATCGTGGTGCCCATTATCGGGCGAAGAGGCGTACGACGAACCGCTCGCCGTCCTCGACGAGATCGGGTTCCGTTCCGTTGTGCTGCTTCATGCCGCGAACGATCTTTCTCGGCACTCCCATCCCCATATGCTCAAGATAGCCATAGTCCCGCATCACGTCCTTCAACAGCTGGTTTCGGGCGGCTCTGGTCCCGGCGCGCATGCGTTCGGTCGTTATGCCGTTGGGAAGCCTCCCGGGCGAGACGATCTCCAGCCGGTTTCGATATATTGCCAGTTCGATATCCGTATTCGCCAGGAGATAGTCCCGGTGGATCAGGGCGTTCACGACAGCTTCGCGCACCGCTTCATCCGGATAGGCCGGGCGCTGCGCGCGGCGCGCGCCGTCCTTGAGGCCGCCGCCCACCGGCGTGTTGCGCCCGACGAACGCCAGCGCCTGCTCGACGAGGCCGGCTTCCAGAAGATTGCCCTTGCCGTCCATGAGGGGGGTCATCGGGCCGCGCAGCGTTTTCCGCTCAAGTGCCGCGTAGTCCTTTTCCAATCCGGGAAACGCCGCTGCATCGATGCCCGCCTGCGGCAGGAAGCGATTAGGCGCGGTCCCGAAGAGCAGCAGGCCTGAAAGGCTCGCGCTGCCCTCGACCATGATCTCCGTGTTGACCAGCAAGGTCCGCCAACCCGTTTCGTCGTCGTCAGCGGGGACATCCTGTTGACGGATCGACCTGAAATACTCTTCGAGCCGACGACGGTCCAGATCGCCGACAGCCGCCCCGTGCACCGGCCGCAGGTCGACGCGGAAGGCGCCTCGCTGCTGGAAGAGCCGGCTCAATTCCTGGGGCGTCGGCTCCCGGCTCTGCGTACCGACCCGGATGAAATAGGCGTTTCTGTTGTTGTGCCACTGGCTGTGCACATCGACACCGCGTGGCGCCCGCACGATCGCCACGTCAGCGCCGGGGCGCACCTCCCTGACTGTCTCGAAGAACGGGATAATGCCCGGCCTGATCTTGTCCCGGCACGCAGTCATCACCCATTCCTCCAGACGGTCCCGCGTCAGCCCGACGACGGACCCGTCATCGTCCACACCGAGCAGGACCATGCCGCCTTCGAGGTTGGAGAATGCGACCAGTTCCCTGGCGAGATCGTGGTTTCGTACATCGTCGCGCTTGAACTCGACGCCGGAATTCTCGCCGTTCGCAATGATCTCCAGAAGCTCTGTCCGTGTCGTCATGCTCAGAACCCGTATTTCGAGCGGCGCATCTCGAAGGCGTTCCTGCCGCCTTCCAGCGTCTCCTCGACCAGTTCACGGACAGCTTCCGAGTCGATGGATCCCATATGCTCGGGCGCGATATTCGCTTGACCGCCGCCGGCCTCGCCGGACGCGGCGAGGCCGAGGATCAGTTCGGCGTCGCCGAGGACGGGAATGTTGGCGTTATGCGTCGAGAAAACGAACTGCCGCCGCCGCTTCTCGCGCCGCACGATCGGAACGATCCTCTCGGTGATGAACCTGTTGTCGAGATCGTCTTCAGGCTGGTCGATCACCAGAGGCGCCTCGGCGTCGAGCAGCAGAAGCAGCAGGACCGCCGTCGCCTTCTGCCCCTTGGAGAGCGCTTCCAGCGGGCGCCATGCCTCCGGTTCGCCCTTGGGAGCCGTGTTCAATTCGATATGGGTTGTCGCGGGTAGTTCGAGCTCCTCGATTTTCATGTGCAGGTCCCGGCCGGCGTCGGCGATCCGTTCCGCAGCGCCCGGCGGGAGGTCGTAAGTCGAGATCAGGGAGTCCTTGCCTTCCCGGCAGCATTGCGAAAGCCCGGGCAGCGATAACGGGTCGGACTTGTGCAGGCGCTCAAGCGCGGCCGCAAGGTTTCCCCCGACGACCGTCCGAAGCAGATTTTCCAGAGGTTCGCGGTCGCCCGCCATTCTGACTTCGACCTTGACCTGCTGGCGGAGCTTGCCGTTTATCTCCTTCGCCGCCTTCGCCAGCGCACGATATTCCCGTGCCTTGATATCCTCCCATTCCGAAACCAGATCGCGGCGGTGCGCTTCGTGCATCTCCATATCCTTGCGGAGATGTTCCAGCCGGTCCTTCAGCGGGCGCAGATATTCGAGCTGCTTGCGCAGCTCGATGAATTCCGCGCCGTCGATGCCGGATTTCTGGTGATCGCGCAGCAGTTTTTCATACGCGCTTTCGATAGCGCCGCGCCGCTCGTCCCAGCGTTCCCGGATATCTGTAATCGCCGCATCGGCCTCGGTCAGGGCAGCGGCGAACCCGGCGCGGGCCTCGTCGAGCCGTGCGCCCAGGGTTTGCAGGACATCGCCCGTCTCGCGCAAGATATCCGCGTTCGGCAGAGAGGCCAGCGCCCTGGCGGAAACGAATGCGGCGTCGATGGGAAGATCCTCCCCCAACGCCCTGAGCAACGCCCGAAAGGGTTCGAGCCGTTCGTCCAGAATCGAGAACAGCCGCTCCTCCCTGACGAGGAGGCTTCGCTCCCTGAACCGCTCTTCCAGCCCCGCTTCGCGAAAGCGCTTCTGTGTCTCTTCCAGGCCGGGCAGGGCGTCAAGCCGGGCCATCAATTCCTCGATTTCCCGCCAGGTTTCCACGATACGCAGGCGCGATTTCTCGAGCACCAACCTCATTTCCGCCTTGTGGGCCGAGAGCGATGCATCGCGTCCCGCACGGCGCTCGATAAAGCTTGTCAGTCTTTCCGGGCTCCCTGTCAGTTCGGAGATTTCGTGCTGGCCGAACACCTGCGCGCCCGGCATCAGCTCTCTCGGCGCCATGGCCAGCAGGTTGCCCGCATCGTCCCTGACGACCGGCGGATTGGGCACGGTGCGCTCGATTGCATAATGCGCTTCGGACGGGTGATGCGAGCGGACCAGAAGCGAGACCTTCGTTCCCGGTTTCAGGACATGCCTGACCGTCTCTTCATGCATCTTGCGCGCCTCGTCCCCCAGGGGGTCGAGGCCGAGCGCGTAGCGTATGCTCTCGATCACCGTGGACTTGCCGGTGCCGCGGCCGCCGATCAACGTGTTGAGATTGCCGTTGAAGCGAACGGACACGCCGTCCAGAAACCCGCCTTCCCACGCTGCGGCGACCAGTTCGGCATGGGGTTCAGACGGTGGGTCGCTGTGCAACCGGATTCGCGACCACGAATCGAGGAACGCCTGGCGGAATGCCTCGACCGAGACTTTCGACATCTTGATGAAGCAGGATGCGCTGTCTTTCTCCAGATCCGCCGGGTCGTTGACATCCGAGGCGTTGACAACCGCTACCGCGCGGGTGCGCCGGTGCTGGGGATCCTTGTTCTCAAGGATTCGTCGGATCCCATCCGGCGCCTTCACGGTCGCTCCCGGCAGCGCGCAGGCAAGCAGATCCGGCGAGGTCCAGGCATTGATCCGGGGCTGCCCGCTGAGGGTTTTCAGCAATCCGCCATTGGAAGCCACATGCGCGGCGATGGCGACCGCGCCCCACTCACGCGCCTTCGCCAGTAATTCAAGAGAGTCGAGGCTTCCCACGGGAGAAGCTGCGCTCGAATCGTGGACGCCGCAGTCCCCGATCACTCTTTCCAGCCTTGCTTCCTGCTCCGGGTCGAAAATGCAAAGGAAATGGACGCCGTCCTTCGTAACCGCCTCGAAGCCGGTGAACGCGAAAAGGCCGGCCTCGCGGCAGGCCCGCAAGAGCGCCCGGGACGTCTCGACGCGGTAGTGGTCGGTGACCGCCACGACTTCGATACCGGCCTTGCAACAAGCCCGGACGATCGCCGCATTGTAGTCCGCCTCCGAACGGAAGTTGGTCGATTTGCCGTGGCGCTCGAGATAGGCGAACGGATTGACCTGCAGGGCGCAGCGGTAGAAGCGCGCGCCGTTCGGCAGCAGCCGGGCGGCTTCCAATGGCTCGGATCCTGCAATTGTCGGACTGGTCGCCGCCTTCGTCTTGCGTTGTCTCTCGCCGCTGGTGCGCATGTTAGACTTCCAGCCTTGCCTGGCGCGGGGCGGCGAGGCCGGCGCGGGTGGCGAGGTGGTTGGAGAGGGATTCGAGGATCGCGCGTTCCTCCGAGCCGGCTGGCGCCAGTTCGATCAGCGCCTGCAGCAGCCGCGCGAACAGGGCGTGGCGCGCGAGGCCGCTGTCGTCGATATAGGCGTTCACCTTCGCCTCGTCGCCCGCGCGCCAGAGCTGCATCAGCCGGTGCGCCCGGTCGATCAGCGGCGCGGGGCGCCCGCCCGGACCTTCGAGTCCCAGCCCTCTGGCCTTGCGCCGGTTCCAGGGCAGCAGCTTCGCCTTGCCGCCCCCGCCGCCGGCACCCGCAGCGCCGCCGCCGTCCTCGTCTTCCTCGCCGGTCCCGTCGTCATCTGATTCGTCGGATTGGACGCGGCCAGGTCGTGACAGGATGGCGAATCGGTCGGAGAGGTCGCGGTCGGACAGGTTGCAGGACAGCGCATAGAGGATGCAGGCCCCGGCGGGGGCCTCGCCCAGGCCGAAATCGCCGCGGTGCAGCAGGTAATAGGTCGTCACATCATCGAGGCCGCGCACCGCCTCGGGGTCGCCGTCGCCGGTCAGCACCCGGCCGACGACGAAATCGACCACCATGCGGCGCACCTCGCGCAGGAATTCGGAGACCGCCATGGTCTCGCCGGGCGCATCGGCCTTCTTCACCGCCGGATGCCGGGAGAAGGCTTCGAGCGCCGGCCCCGTCGCGGCCCACACGAAGTCCGGCCCGCGGATGCCGGCATCCCAGAAGCCGCGCAGCCGCCGCACGATGTTCTCGCGCATCTCGGCCAGCACCGCGCTGTCCCAGCCCGGCCGGGCCGGCGGGCGCTTGCGGCAGACGAGCCAGACCGAGGAGGCGAGGGCGGCAGAGGACAGCGAACGCTGCCGGGTCTGCATCTCGGTCTGGATCGGCCAGGAGCCGGTGACGACGAACCCGGCGCGGATCAGCGCCGCGACCAGGGTCTCCCAGGCGTCGGGGGACTTGTTCGCGAAGACGACGACCAGCCGGCCCTCCGGCTTCAGCGCCTCGTGGCAGGCCTGGAAGGCGCGGGCCATGCCGTCTTCATAGGCCTGCTTGGACGCCGCCCGGTCGCCGCCGAACCGGCTGGCGTCGTCGATCAGTTCGCCGTCGCTGCCGGCCGCATTCCATTTCGGGCCGAGAGGGTCGGCGAACGCCGGTTCGGCGTCCGGCACGACGCCATGCAGCGCCCGGCGCAGCCAGACATGGAAGAAATCCATCAGGTCCGAATAGGGGATGGCGTCGTAATAGGGCGGGTCCGTGACGATGGCGTCGAAACCGCCGGGAACGGATGCGAGGGCCGACTGCCGCAGCACCGTTACGCTGGGCGCGCCGTTTGTCGCGTCTTGCAGATGTTCGACGACGCGGGCGATCCACTCGACGGCCTGGACGAAGCCGCCGGTGGTGTCGGCTAGCGGACAGGATTCGGCGAAGTCCCAGACGACGGGCAGCGCGAAACGAGCGAACGTGCTGCGGATTTTCTCCGGGTCGTTGGTCCAGGTCGCAAGCGCGCTGCCCCGGTCGGCGAGGCGGCCGAGCGACGGGGCCAGACAGGCCAGGATAGCCTCCCGCCATTCTGGCGGGAGGTCCGCCATCGCGTCGGCGCACCGGCGCATCTCCCGCAGCACCGAACCCAGCGCCAGAAGCTGCCGGTCGGTGAACAGCTTGCCCCAGCGGTCGAGGCCGTAATTCTCCACCGAGAAGGCGCGGGCAGCGCCCCGCCCCTGGCGCGGTGTTAGCTCCATCGGCAGCCCGAAGGGAATGTCGGCATACAGCGCTTCCAGTTCGTCGGCGGAGACTTCCGCGGCGCGCAGTTCCTCGTCTTGCGGCAGCCGGTATTCCTTGCCCTTCGGCCCGTCCACGACCACGGCGGTCATGATAGCGCCCAGCCGCCCGGCGCGGCCTTCGAGGCGGATATCCTCCATGGTCATGATCGTTGGGCAGCAAGGGCAGCGCGCACCGCTGCGGCTCATCGTGCCTGCGCCGAGCCGTTTGTCGTGCTCGCGCTGCTGCGCCGCATTGCCGCCAGCCCGTGGCACGTCGGTCTCGACGCCGAAATCGACGCCGGTGCCGTCCGCGTTCGACGCCATCGTGAGCAGGATACGCTTGTTGTCCTTCTTGCAGAGCCAGCGCGTCTTGAGCAGGGGCAATGTCGCCCGGCAGCCCTTGCAGCGCACCGTGCGCGCCCACAGATACGCCACTGTCGGTTTCGGCACCCAGCGCGGGTTGCGCGGGTCCTCCAGATGTGCCCCGTCGAACCTGTCGTTCAATGGCCCGGCGTCAGTCTCGCCCCTTTCATCCGGCGCCAGCAGCGCGAGCGGCCGTTCCTCACAGGACTTGCCGCCGGGCACGAGCGCCTGGAATTCGGCATAGGTGGGATAGCGCTCCGCCAGCGCCGCGCGGACGCGGGCCAGCACATATCGGCCCCAGGCGCGCAACTGCCAGGCGAGGTCGGCCTGGAGAAGATCGCCGCCGGTTTCCGGGGCGTCGTCGAGCAGCCCCGGCTCCGCATCGCCAGCGTCCTCGCCTAGGCCGAGCGCGGCAAGTTGGCGGGCCAGGGCCTTGCCCTTGAACCCCCTGGCCTTGAGGAACGCCGCCATGAAGTCGCTGTCGGCGCGCGCAAAATCAGGCAGCGGGAGGGCCTCGCCAGCAAGGCGGTACGGATAGTCGAGCGTGCATTTCAGGATGAACCAGGCGACCGGGTTGATGTCGATGGCGGTGGCCTCGCAGCCCAGCCGCATCGCCTCCAACGGAATCGCGCCGCCGCCGGCGAACGGGTCCAGCACCCTGGGCGCGCGTCCGCCATGGGCCTGGCGGATGCGCTCGCGGAACCATTGCAGGTCCGGGCCGTCCTCGCGCCCCCAGTGCAGCAGGCCGCCTGAGGTCTCGCGTCGGTGCTGATCCAACGCGCGGCCGCCGCGGCGTTCGGCCTTGACCGTCTCGATGACCTCGCCCGCCAGCCGGCTGTAGAGGGCCTGCCGTGCCGCCGCATCACCGGGATCGGGCAGCAGCGTCGCCACCAGCGCCGCCCGGCACGCCGCCAAGGGTCGCCGCGCCGGCCAGATATGCAGGGTCGAGATATGCCCGTGCCGGACGTTCTTCTCATGCACGGAGTCGATCGAGACCCGCTCCAGCGGAAAATCCACCTCGATCAGGCGGGTGTCGCGCTCGGCGGTCATGGGGCGGCGCCGCGCGGCTGTGCGGGTCCGGTCGGCCCGGTGATGATCAGAATCTTGCGGCGCGCGGTCATACGCCAATCCCTGTTTCGAGCAGTTGCGCGCCTTTGACCGGATTCGGTCTTCTAGGACCCAGCTCGTGGATGAAGCGTGAGGTAATGGTCGGAACAACATTCTTTCGACCGGTTATACGCACTTTAAGTTGATAAGCCAAGTTTCGAGGCAAGTGTGTGACGCTCGACAGAATTAGTGTATCACGTGAACGAGTCACGGCAACATAGAACAGTCGCCGTTGTTCTTCGAGATCCTTGTTCTTCTCTGCCTCCGATAGCGAATCACCAACGTGTGAAGTTAGTCCTTCAACACAACCCATCACGATTACGAGATCGGCGGTCAGACCCTTTGATTTGTGCAGACTCATTACGCGAACATAATTGACATCTGTCGGCAATTCAGGTTGGGTGATGCGTGTGCGAAGTATATCCAGGAGAGATTTGGCATCGGCACCCTCAGGAAGACTAGAAGTCAGTTCGCGAAGCTCCTCAAAGTCGGAGTCGTCCGCTGGAAACAATGCATCCACAAAAGCTTGGCCAACCAAATTCTCAAGAACCTGTAGCCGCTGTCGAAGTTCAGAAAGCCTGTCGCGGAGAGAGTTGCCATAACACAACGAAATGCGCTCATCCCGAATGCCTTCAAGCACATCCGTTAGGGAATGGTCCGGTTGCTGACACAATTCGCGAATCCGTCCCCAAGCGGGGGCGTGAAGAGAGTGATTGCCGAAACCGCACCAGCAGCGAAGCGCTGCTGCGTCAGTTGGATCGGCCGCAAGCGTCAAAAGGGTAAATACCTGCTGCTTCTTGCTACCGTCCCTGCTCTTTGGATCGCCTTCGAGCGCCTGTTCCTGAAAGAAGCTGTGGGCCGGCACATCTAGCGCCGTCAAGGCATCACGAACCGCATAGCCGAACACCCGGCGTGGAGCGAGAACGAGAACCCGACCGGGATGGACTCGTTCATCGACGATACGCTGTCGGATGAATTGAGCTAACCCGTTCGCCTCCGCCTCGATATCTGTCCATTGGACGATATGGACTTCCCCTTGGCCGTTTTCCACATGCGGCAACAGAGATCGATTGACTCTATCGTTATTGTTGCTGATTAATTCATTGGCCGGTGCGACAATTGTGGTTGGGCACCGCCGAAATACCTCCAACGTTTCGTCTGCAGTTCCGGTATTTCTCAGGTCAAACTCCTCGATCCCTTCCGGGTGTGCGCACTTGAAAGAATAGATCGATTGATCTTCGTCACCAATAACTGTCAACTTCGCGTCTATGGCAAGTAGATCGATCACCTCCTGCTCGGCGACGTTCAGGTCTTGATACTCGTCAACGAGAATCTCCGTGAACTGATCAAAGTCCCGTGCCGCGGGGTTGTTCCGAAGATAACGCAAGACTTCCGGTACAAGTTCGCCGATCAACATTGCCCCATGAAAGCGCAACCAATCAAGAAGCGCGGCTTGGAAAGCCTTATCCGTTGCATCGTTTGGCCAACCTGGCTGCTCGTCTTGGAGTCTCGCCCAAGCCGCCTCAAAGGCCATGAGCCGTTTCCGCTTGCCGTGGATCGTGCCGAAGGCGTTTCCCGGTAGATCCTCCAAGAGAAAGCGCCGCTCAAACTCCAATAGCGGCCGAGGAACCCGAGAGGTCGAAGCCAAAACATCATCTCGCATGAGGATTCCGAAACAATGGCCATGGATGGTAGTCGTTTTTACACTATCTGCTCCAGGCGCATTCAACGCAACGACGGCTTCTTTCAGATCAGCCGCGGCTGTCCGAGTAAATGTACATACAAGAATGCGCTCTGGTTCGATTCCCTGCTCCAGGAAACGCGCGATCCGGCGCATCAACGTAAAAGTCTTGCCGGTGCCAGGGCCTGCACGTACACGCAGGGGTGATGCGTCTGACGCAGCAATGTTAAGCGCGGCACCGTGTAAATCGTCATTCCACGGCATTACGCCACCCTCTCGTCCGTGCTTGCCGACAAGATTTCCGACGCCGAGATGACGACGCCGCCTTTCGTCCGGGCCAGCAGGCGGCCGAAGGGGTCGCGCACCCTGACCAGGCGGGGGCGCGGCCCGGCGCAATCGAAGACGACATAGAGCCAGTAGCGCTCGCGCAGGTTGCAGGCCGCCGCCCATTCGTTTTCGCTCACTTCCACCGCGCCCGATCCGGCGCGGCCCTTGACCTCTATGGCGCGGTCCTCGGCCGGCCCGCCCGCTCCGGCCGGGCGCAGCGAACGAAGGTCGAAGCCGGGCCAGTCGCCCAAGCCGGCGCGCCGCGCCAGCGCGGGCCGCGACACGTCTCGAACCGAAGCCCCCGCCGCTTCCTCATGGGCGCGCGCATGGGCCATGGCGATCGCCTCGACTTCGGCGTCGTGCCGCTGCCGCTCTTCCGGGTCACCGGTCGGCAGGACCAGTGCATGGGCGATCATCGCTGCCTCGCCGGGCCCGATCGAGGCAGGCTCCGCCTCCAGCGCCGCCAGATGGCAGCGCTGCTCCGCGACCAGGCGGTTCTGCTCTTCCTTCACGATGGCGAGCTCCGCTTGCGCTTGCGAATCGCCCTGGCGGGCCTCCCCGCTCATGCTCCGGCGCCTCGTCATCAATTCGGCGGTCTTGTAGTCGTAGCCGCGCGCGGTCCAACGGCGCCGTTCCGGCAGCGCCTCCTCAAGGCGCACGCGATGTTTCGCCGCCATGCGCAGTGCAGTCTCCTTCAGCGACGCCCTGGCGTTCTCCGTGAGCCTGTGCGCCGCGCGGGCCAGCGGTATGCTGCCGGGCGCGACGCCGCCAATGCCGCGCAACAAGAGCAGATGCTCCGGCGGGCAGGGCGAAACGGCGCCGTCGCTCTCCTGCCGCAGCCCGACCGGGCGTATCTCGACCGTCTCCACCCGGTTCCGGCCGCGCCGCACCACCGAGACCCGGGCCAGGTGAAAGAGGTAGGGTTCCTCGGCGTGGGGATCGACGAATATCGCGCCGCGCAGCGCCTCGCCGCCGTGGCGCGCCAGCAGAGCGGCGTGAAAGCACTCGAACACCGGCTCGCCGGGATGCATCCAGATGGTGTCGCCGCCAGATTCCGGACGCTGGAACGTCAACCGGCCCCGCATCGCTTCGGGGTAGACGTCCATCGCGGCGCGCATATCGTCGGCGGCGCGCGGGCGTTGGGGCACGAAGTCGAACACGCCGCCCGCGTCGCCCTCCAGCCGCAGGTCGATCAAGGGGGCCGCGGTCTCGACGAAGTGGCGGACATGGCCGGGGAGCAGGCGGCGATACTGTTCCCGCTCCATGGTCGCGTTGAGTTCGGGAAGGCGGGCGCGGACCTCGCCGCTGCCGTAGAGGCCACGCTCCCGCGCTTCAATGGCGACCGCCCGTTCCGGCGTCAGATTGGCCTCGAACGCCTCGACAGCGGCGCGGGCGCCAGCCTCCGTCACCGCCTGCTCCAGATAGTCCTTGAGCGGCAGATTCTCGAACAGGTGCCCGACGACATCGAACACCTTGTCCGAGCGGAGTTCCTTGCGGATCGCCTCGAGCTTGTCGAGCAGCACCTTGAGGACCCGGCCTTCGCGCGTCTCCCCGGCGACCAGGTTGACGATCACCACCGGGTCGCGCGTCTGCCCGTAGCGGTGGATGCGCCCCATCCTCTGCTCCAGCCGCGCCGGGTTCCAGGGCAGGTCGTAATTCACCATCAGCCAGCAGAACTGGAGATTGATGCCCTCGCCGGCGGCATCGGTCGCGACCAGATAGCTGGCGCCGCCGCGCTCCGCCGGACGCCGGAACAGTTCCACCTGCGCCTCGCGCGCGCGGTAGTCCAGCCCGCCGTGGACCAGGGCGACCCGCCCGGCGAAGCCGAGACCTTCCAGGCGGCGCACCAGAAACGCCGCCGTGTCGCGGTGCTCGGTGAAGACGATGAGCTTCTCCCGGGCGAAGGCCGGATCGCCCATGACCGCGCGCAGCTTCTCGAACTTGGAGTCCTCGCCAGCTTCGGCGAGGCGGCGCGCCTGGAACAGAAGGACCTCGACCTCCGCCCGCTCCTCCCGGAGTTGCGTCAGGGTGAGCGCGGCGAAACCGCCGAGCGCGGCCTCTTCGAATTCCTCGTGGCGCTCCCGTTCGCCGCTGTCGTCCGCCTCCTCGTCGGCGGTGCGGGATTCGAAGAAATCCGGTGTCTTACCGAGCCGGGTCTGGCCCCGCTCCAGCTCCTCGCTGCGGCCCGCCCGGACGAGCGCGACGGCCTCGTCCAGGCGGGCGAGGCGGCGCTCGAACGAGCGCATCACGGCATAGGTCGAGCTGGCGAGCCGACGCTGGAACACGCTCATCGCAAGACGGGCCGCGGAACGGTTCAGAATGCGCGCCTTGTTGCAGGTTTCCTCAATGTACTGCGTGGTCGCGTCATAAAGCTCCTGTTCGGCCGGGGCGAGCACGTAGCTGAGGGTGTCGCACTTGCGTTGCGGGTAGAGGGGGCGGCCGTCGGCGTGAACCATCTCTTCCTTTGTGCGGCGGATGAAGTGGCGGCGGCGCTGCGCTTCGGGGAAGTCCGCGAACGCCTCGAAGGTCGCCAGCGCGTCCGGCGCGAGCAGGCGCCACAGACAGTAGTAGGGGAAGTCCTTGCCCATGTGCGGCGTCGCGGTCAGCAGCAGGATGTTGGGTGCCGACCAGCCCAGTCGCCAGCGCGCGCAGTTGGCGGGCAGGCCGGCCAGCGCCTCGGCGAGGCGGTAGCGGCCGGTCTTGCGGACTCGGAAATCCTGCTCGCGGGCGGCGGCCAGCTTGTGGGCCTCGTCGAACACCACGAGGTCATAGGGCCGCGCGGCGCCCGTTTCCACCGCCTCGCGCAGGCGCCCGAACATGCGTTCGCCGGCAAGCGTGTCGACGCTGACGACGACGCGGTCGCTCTCCGGCCCGACGAACGGGTTCCCGGCGCGGGCGTCGGGACCGCGCACGATGCGGAAGGGGAGGCGGAACAGCGTGCGCATCTCGCGTTCCCAGTTGCCGACCAGCCCGGCCGGCGCCGCCACAAGCACACGGGTCACCAGCCGTCGCACGAGCATCTCGCGGAGATACAGCCCCGTCATGATCGTCTTTCCGGCGCCGGCGTCGTCGGCAAGGAGAAACCGCAGCGGCGACTGGCCGATCATGTGCTCGTAGACGGCGATACGCTGGTGCGGCAACGGGTCGATCGAGGATATCTCGCTGGCGAAAGCCGGGTTGGACAGGTGGCCGTAGGCGAGCCGCGTCGCCGCCGCAACGGCAGCCACCGCTGCCGGCTCGGAGCCAAAGTCGAGTGTTGGCGTCGCCGAAGCGGCGGGCGGCTCGGCCGGCCGGGTCAAGTGCCGGACCTCGGCTTCCAGATCGACGATCCCGCGCCACGCCAGGCGCCCGGGCCTGGACTGGCTGTTCTCCCAGCGGTTCACTGTCGCGAACGACACGCCGACGCGCTCCGCCATCTGCGCCTGCGTGAGCCCCAACCGCCCACGCAAGTCCTTGACCCGGAGTGGATAGTCTTCCGGAATGTCGCCCATTCCCGGTCGCCCGTCGTTTCTCGATTACATGGGGCGCAAGGATTAGACCATCTCGTGCGACATAGCAAATGCTATATCGCACTTTCCATGTCCCGATCATGCCGAGCGAAGAGACGGCCCTTGCCATAGGAGCGCTGCGGCAGTCCCAATTCCGACAGAGGTACCCAACCTTCCGCCAATCCGCCGTTCATACGGCCCGGTTCGGCTCAGGGAGCCGTTCGTCGGCCCTGTCGGCAGCGCAGGCCTGAGCGGCGCCGGGAATCCGGCTGTTGCCGGTCGTTCGAGCGTCCGCGCAGGGCTTCCGCCTCGCGTGACAACTCCTCCACAGCACGGCCAGCCCGCGGGGGGCAAGATGCCCGGGATGAATGCTCCAGAGACACATGTCCGCATTCTCAATGCTGGAGGGTCGCCGGGCAACACGAGCCTTATGAGACCCGCGGGTTGCCTTCCCCGCACAGCTTTCCGCGACGATGCGGTCTTCGTGATGACATAGTGTTGATACGTTTCTGGAAATATCCTGTGTTCTCACTGTAATGGATTGTAATTGCTGTATTAATTCAACCCATCATCCGTCATGCCATTCAAATCAAACGCTTCAAACGCATCGCCCTGCGCTGCGAAAAGACCGCCACAAACTTCAGCTCCTTCGTCGCACTCGCCGCTGCCTTCATCTTGATCAAATCCGTCCACAGGACCTAGGAAGACATTATGTGATTCATGACGCTCCAACTGATTTTCGGTTGGAGTTGGGCGTATGGTGAAGCGCTATGAGCTGACGGATGCGCAGTGGGTCCGCATCGAAGGTCTGCTTCTGGGCAAGCCGGGCGATCCGGGGCGTTCGGGAGCAGACAACCGGTTGTTCGTCAACGCGGTTCTGTGGGTGCTTCGTTCGGGCGCCCACTGGCACGACCTGCCGCCGCGCTATGAGAAGTGGAAGTCGGTGCACAAGCGTTTCACACGCTGGGCCAAAGTGGGCGTGTGGGAGAGGGTGTTCGATACCCTAACGGCGGATCGCGACAATGGCTATCTCATGCTCGACAGCACCATCGTGCGCGCGCATCAACAGGCGGCGACCGGAAAAGGGGGGCCGGGATCAGGCTCTGGGGCGTTCCAGAGGCGGACTGACGACCAAAATACACATCGCCTGCGACACTCTCGGACGACCGCTCCGCGTGATCCTCTCGCCCGGACAGGCCGGCGACGCGCCAAGGGCCCTGGCGTTGATGGAGGGGTTTCGGCCCCGCCATGTGCTCGCCGACGCTGCTTACGACGCCAATGCCATCCGCAACCGCATCGCCGACATCGAGGCCGAGGCCGTCATCCCCTGCAATCCAACGCGAAAGCGCCTCATCGGCTATGACGCCGAAATCTACAAACACCGAAACCGCATCGAGCGCTACTTCAACAAGATCAAACACTTCCGCCGCATCGCAACCCGATACGACCGAAAAGCAATATACTTCCTCGCCTTCATACACATCGCTTCTGCTATCCTCTGGATGCGATGAATGTCGATTCTGCCTAGAGCGCCCTTGCGAACCACTTCGGCCTGTTTTGATGTTCCTGATCGGCGATCTGGGAGGTGTGCGGATGGTAGTATGAGCTATTTATTGCAATGAGTTGAGCGCAATCAGGCGCGCCGCGGCCATGTACACCCTGATCGGCACCGCTAGGCTCAACAAGGCCGATCCTCAGGCTTGGCTCGTCGATGTGCCCGCCCGCATCGCCGGAACGCCGCAGAGCCGGCTCGACGGGCCCTTTCCCTGGAACTGGCGGGACGACCGGCAACCCGATCAGGGCGCATGGCCAAAGACCCTGCCTGGCGCTCCCCGATCAGCTCGACGTCCGCGACAAACTCAGATCTCTATACCCTGCGGTCTTCGGCGGATGCTTGCATCCGATCGCTCCGGATCCCCGGTTCTGCTCCGAAGAGGAACCCCCTCCCCCTCTGGCGCAATTGGCTTTCCGGGACCCGGGAGCCCGGGCGTGGCAGCCGACACATCGCCGTGTTCCGCCTCGTCCGGCATTGGAGGCGCCTCCGCCCTGTATCCCATGGCGCGCGCGATGACGGCGGCGGCCTGCGCGGCGGCGTCGCGCAGCGCGCTGTCGTCGAGATGGGCGTAGATCGCGGTGGTCTCCCGCTTGCGGTGTCCGAGCAGCCGTCCGACCGTGGTGAGCCCGACGCCGTTCATGACGCCCTGCGAGGCCCAGGTATGGCGGCAGTCGTGGATGCGAAGGCCCGGAAGCCCCGCCTCGTCGCGGATACCGCACCAGAAGGTGTAGAGCCTTGCCGATGTGAGGGTCTCGGGGAACACCCGCTCCCGGCCATCCGGTCGCGGCAGCGCTTCGACCAGCCTTGCCGCTTCGGGTCCGAGCCAGATGGTGCGCGGCCCGGTCTTGGAGTCTTCGATGCGCGCGCTCGCGCCGTCTCCGCCCAGCTCTCCGATCTCGTCCCACCTGAGGTTGATGACTTCGGAGAGCCGCGCTCCGGTGAGCGTCAACAGCCGGATGGCCGCCACCGGCCAGGGGTGCTGCTCCCGGTGTCGATCCAGCACCGCGCCGAGACGCTCCAGCTCTTCGCGGCTGAGGTAGCGCGCGACGGGCTTGCGGGGGTTCTTCACGATGTTGGCGCAGGCATCGGGGACATGCTCGCCGAGGTCGCCCCACTGCCGGGCCGTCCCGAGCATGGCGCGGAGTATCTCGAAGGCGCGGTTGGCCGCGCCGGGCCTGTCCGCGCTGGCGGCGTCGAACCATGCCGAGACCCGCGCATGGTCGATGGCGTCGAGCCGGAGCCTGCCGAAATGCGGCATCAGGCGGTTCTTCATGTAGCTATCGAAGGTCTTGAGCGAGGACGGCTTCCAGCGGTGTTTCCGCCGCTCGCGGTAACGGGCGGCGAAGTCCCGGAACAGCGGCGCCTTCTCCTTGCGCGGTGGCGTCACGTCTTCGCCGCCCCACAGGCGGGCGAGCACGGCCGCGCCTTCCCGGCGGGCTGCGTCGAGAGGCAGTTCGGGGAAGCGCCCGAGGGTGATCTTGCGCATGCGTCCCCGGACGCGGGTCTGGACGATCCAGGACCGGACGCCGGAGGGCTGTATCCGCACCCCGAAATGCGCCAGCAGATTGTCCCACAGGGTGTATTCCCGTTCCGCCGGCTTGGCGGCGGCGACGGCCTTCACGGTGAGCCGGACACGATGCCTGCCGCCGCTCATCGCCCGCTCTCCTTCCCGGTCATGGCCTCGTGGACGATCCCGGAGATGCGCCCGGCCGCCTCGCGGACATGCTCGTCGGCGAGATGGGCGTAGCGTTCGGTGGAGGCGGTATCGGCATGGCCGAGCAGGCGGCCGACGGTGTAGAGGTCGAGGCCGCTCATCACGGCATGGGAGGCGAAGGTATGCCGGCAGTCATGGATGCGCACATCGTCCAGCCCGGCGAGACCGCGCAGCTTCTGCCAGCGCAGGCCGAGGTCGGTCATCGGGCCGTCGCCCTTCCCGTTCGGGAAGGCGAAGCGTCCCTCGCGCGGCAGGCCATTCAGGACGGCCCGCGCGGGCGGGGGAAGCTGGAGCGCCTTCGGCCCGGTCTTGGAGTCCGGCAACACCGCGCGGGTGTCCCGTATCCAGTCCCATTGCAGGCTGGCGATCTCGGACGACCGGGCGCCGGTGAACAGCAGCAGGCGGATGGCGGCGGCGGCCTGCCGGTCCTCCGCATGGTCGAGGACGAAGCCGAGGCGCTTGAGTTCCTCCAGCGACAGGAACCGCTCGCGCGGCGCCGTCCTGTAGCGCCGCATGTTGCGGCAGGGGTTGGAACCCTGCGGGCGAAGGTCCCACAGCTCCGCCTGCCGCATCATCACCGAGAGCACCGGCAGGGTCCGGTTGGCGCTGCCGGGGGTTCCGCTGAGGGAATCGAACCAGCGCCGCACATCGGCGCGGTCGATCTTCGCGACGGGCATCGCACCGAAGAAGGGCAGGAGGCGGCGCTCGACCAGATGGGCGTTTGCCTTCCTCGTGGAGGATTTCCAGCGCCGCCCCTGGCGGCGCATGAAGTCGGCCGCGAAGTCGGCGAACAGCGGCCCGGTCTCGCGGTCGGCTTTGGCTTCGGCGATGGCGGCAATGGCCTTCTCCCTCGCCTCGGCGGCGGTCATGTCGTCGGTCGTGCCGAGGATCGCCCTGGGCGCGCCGAACTGGCGCGAGGTCCGGACGAAGAAGGTCTTCGTCCCGTTCCCGGCGACGGTGAAGCCGAAGGCGGGCAGGTCCCTGTCGATGACGGTCAGGCCGTATCGTCCGGGTTTCTTCTCCCTGAAGGTGCGGCGGACCGTCCGCTCGTTGACGGGGGCATGGATGCGCATGGGCGTGTCTCCGTTGTCTGTTCCCTCGGGCGCCGTCCGTCCCGGGGGAACGGAACGGCGCTCCTGAACGGACAACGCGACCCGCGCGCGAAACCGCGGTCAGAGGCCGGGCCAGGCCCAACCGTCTGTCACGCAACGGAAAACTGCCGATCGATGCAGACCGGCCGGGCCTCGCTCCCTGCATCAAGGATGCGTCGGGTGTGAAAACCACCGCGCCGAAGGGCGTTCCAATCGCGCTTCCTGACCGCTCTACCCGTCGGGCGATGAAAGCCGTTGTGCCATCGGCATTCAGCCCGAGCGGCGCATGAGCGACAGCGCCCGCCGCGCACTTGCGGAGACAGTCCTGCGAACCGCCACGCGGCTTCCGAACGGCACTATAGGAAGCACGAGGGAACAAATCAATGCGCGAAGTCCCGTTCATCGGCAGCGTCATTCGGTCGGCCCGTATCGTCGGCGGCGGTGCGGGCTCGACCGGTCCGGCCGATATACAATCGCGGTTCCATGGCTGCCTGTAGTGGCGAACCGCGTCGTGCGCATGTCGCTGCACGGTCACTTCGATGCGGCGGACATGACGATACAGGCCGGAGCGCAGATTCGACGGCGGCCCGACCCGCGTGAACTACCGGGTGGTTAGCGATCAAGGTCGGGACCTGCCGCATTCGCGTCCACCGCCGGCGGGTGTGCTATGCTGATCGCGTGAGCGGCATCTCAGTGTCGGTAGTGGTTGCATGTCGCTCCGTCGTCGGCGACAACAGACAGCATGGCGGAAACGAACAAGAAACTGACGGCAGCGGCGGAAACATACTTCGCTGACCTCGGTCGTGTGTACGCCTCGGGCGGCGCTACCGGCGAGCGGTCGAGCTACGGTCCGCTTCACGGACTTTTGAATGCCGTTGGTGCAGCGCTCAGGCCGAAGGTGCACTGCGTTCAGGAGCCTGCCGACCAAGGCGCGGGGCATCCCGACTTCGCGCTCTATGCGGCGCGCCAGATGCAGAAGGGCCGGCCTCGCGAAGGCCAGTTGCCGGAGTGTGGCGTCGTCGAGGTGAAACCGCTCGCCGACGATGCGTGGCTGACGGCCTCGGGCGATCAGGTCAGCCGCTATTGGGGCCGCTATCGCCTGGTGCTGGTGACTAACCTGCGCGACTTCGTGTTGCTGGGCGAGGACGCCGCCGGCCGGTCGGCGAAACTCGAGACCTTGCGGCTGGCTGAGAGCGCCGACGACTTCCGGCGCAGGATCGGGAAGCCCCGCGCTTTCGCCCGCGATGTTGGCGCGGGCCTCAGCGAATATCTCGCCCGCGCTCTGTCGCACCGCGCCGCGCTGGCCGAGCCGAAGGATCTGGCGTGGCTGCTCGCCTCCTACGCCCGCGACGGGCTCGCCCGGGTCGAGGCGGCGGGCGATGCGCCGCAACTGGCGGCGGTACGCCAGGCGCTGGAGGAAGCGCTCGGCGTGCGCTTTGAGGGCGAGCGCGGCGCGCGCTTCTTTCGGTCGACGCTGGTGCAGACGCTGTTCTACGGCGTCTTCTCCGCCTGGGTGTTGTGGGCGCGACAGGTTTCACCGCCTGTTGGCTCATTTCGCTGGCGCGAAGCTGTCTGGCATCTGCGCGCGCCGGTGCTCAGAGCACTGTTCCAGCAACTCTCCGATCCCGGCCGCCTGCAGCCACTCGGCCTGGTCGAGGTGCTGGATTGGACGGCGGCGGCGCTCAACCGGGTGGACCGCGCCGCCTTCTTTGCCCGCTTCGGCGAGGGCGAGGCGGTGCCCTATTTCTACGAGCCGTTCCTCGAAGCCTTCGATCCGGCGCTCAGGAAACAGCTCGGCGTCTGGTACACGCCGGCGGAGGTGGTGCGCTACATGGTGGCGCGAGTGGACCGGGCGCTGAGGGACGATCTGGGCATAGCCGACGGACTGGCCGCGGAGCATGTCTATGTGCTCGATCCGTGCTGCGGCACCGGGGCCTATCTGGCGGAGGTGCTGCGCCGCATCGCCTCTAATCTGGAAGGGCAGGGCTTGGGCGCGCTCGCCGGGGCGCGGGTGAGGCAGGCGGCGGCGGAACGCGTGTTCGGCTTCGAGATAATGCCCGCGCCCTTCGTCGTCGCCCATCTTCAGGTTGGGCTCACCATGCAGGAACTCGACGCGCCGCTCGCCGACGACACCGAGCGCGCCGGGGTGTTCCTGACCAACGCGCTGACCGGCTGGGAGCCGCGCACGACCAAGCCGCTGCCGTTCCCGGAGTTGGAGGAGGAGCGCGACCGGGCGGAACGGGTGAAGCAGGACGCGCCGGTCCTCGTCATCCTCGGCAACCCGCCCTACAACGGCTTTGCCGGCATGGCGGTGGACGAGGAACGGGAACTCTCCGAAGCCTACCGCACGACGCAGCGGGTACGCCGGCCCGAGGGGCAAGGGCTGAACGACCTCTATGTGCGCTTCTTCCGCATGGCCGAACGGCGTATCGCGGAGAAGACCGGGCAAGGCGTGGTCTGCTTCATCTCCAATTACTCGTGGCTCGACGGCCTCTCCTTCACCGGGATGCGGGAGCGCTATCTGGAGGCGTTCGATACGATCCGCATCGACTGCCTGAACGGTGACAAGTACAGGACCGGCAAGGTCGCGCCGGACGGTACGCCCGATCCCAGCATCTTCTCCACCGGGGGCGATCCGGTGGGCATCCAGGTCGGCACGGCGATTGCGACGCTGGTGCGCAAGGCCGATCATCGGCCCACCGATACGGTGGAATTCCGGCATCTCTGGGGGCAGGCCAAACGCGCGGAACTCGCCACGACGGCTGAGATGGAGCCGGATGTGCTCTACGAAGGGATCGATCCAGCCCTGCCACTCGGCCTTCCGTTCGTGCGAACGGCGGTCAGCGCCGACTGGACCGACTGGCCGTCTCTGCCCGATCTGTTCCCGATATCCTTTCCGGGTGTCAAGACCAGTCGGAACGGATTTCTGGTCGATGTCGATCTGGATCGGCTCAAGGCGAGGATTGCCGACTATTTCGACCCGAAACTGAGCCACGAAGATATCGCCCGGCGCTATCCAGTGGCCATGACCGATGCCGCGCGTTTCGAGGCCCGTCGGGTGCGGGACGGGCTGCTCAAGCGCGGAGGACCGAATGAAGGCGGTTTCATCCGCTTCGCCTATCGGCCCTTCGATATCCGGTGGCTTTACTGGGAGAAGGACACAAAGCTGCTCGACGAAAAACGCGCAAACTACCGGCCGCATGTGTTCGAGGGGAATCTCTGGCTGTCCGCTGCGCGCTATCTCCGCAAAGAAGCGACGGAACCTCAAGCGTATGTCACTTCCCACATGGGCTCGCTGCACCTGATCGAGCGGGGAGCCCATTTGTTCCCGGCCTGGCTTCGTGACGACGATCTCGGCGGCAACGGTGTCGGCACGCACAGGGCCAATCTGAGCGAGGCGGCGCACTGTTACCTCCGATATCTCTGCCTTGGCGTCGAGGACTTGTTTCACCATGTCCTCGCCACCCTGCACGATCCGGCCTACCGTGAGGCGAACGCTGGGGCATTGCGTATGGGGTGGCCGCGCATCCCGCTGCCGGGCTGGCCGGATGGCGTCGATGAGGGCGCGGTAGAAGAACTCGCTCGGTCGGCGGCGCGCGGGCGCGAACTTGCCGTGCTGCTCGATCCCGACACCCCGGTCCCCGGCGTGACGCAGGCACCTCTGCGCCCGGAGGCCGCCGCCCTCGCCGTCCCCGCCACCGTGGGCGGGCGCAACATGGCGGGTGCCGACTTCGCGGTGACGGCGGGTTGGGGCCACTACGGTCAGGGCGACGCGGTGATGCCGGGCCAGGGCCGCGCCGTCGAGCGCGCTTTCACCCCCGCCGAACGCGCCTACCTAGGCGACATATTGCCCGCTCTCGGCGACACCACCTTCGACATCTACCTCAACGGCGACGCGTTTTGGCGCAGTGTCCCCGCCGCCGTGTGGACCTACCGCCTGGGCGGCTATCAGGTGCTCAAGAAATGGCTGTCCTACCGTGAACGAGCCGTCCTCGGCCGACCCCTGTTGCCCGGGGAAGTGCAGCACTTTGCCGATACGGCGCGGCGGATCGCTTCAATCCTCCTGCTCACAGGGGCCAGCCTCAGCCGATCCGGCCCCGGTGGACCGTGAGGCCGTCGCGATGCGACCCACGGCGTATATCGAGACATCGGTCGTGAGCTACCTGACCGCACGACCGTCGCGAGATATGATTATCGCGGCATATCAAGAGATCACCAGGGAGTGGTGGCGCAACGCTCCTGACCGGTTCGACCTTGTTGCGTCGGCCCTTGTCGTCGCGGAAGCCGGAGCGGGCGACCCTGAGGCTGCGCGCAGCCGGCTGGAGGCGCTGGAATCTGTCGCGTTTCTCGATGCGACACCGGAGGCGGAGAATCTCGCACATTCTCTTATCGAAGCCGGCGCTGTTCCACGGCAGGCCGCGGACGATGCAGCACATATCGCCATCTCTGCTGCCAATGGCATCGATTTTCTGGTGACGTGGAACTTCCGACATATTGCCAATGCCGCAATGCGCGCCAGGATCGAACAGGTTTGCCGGGGGGCAGGTTGCGAACCGCCGGTGATCTGCACGCCGAACGAACTGATGGAGGCAAACCATGGACAAGACCCCGGTTGATCCGATCATTTCTGAAGTGTGGGCGATACGGGATGCGCATGCGGCCCGCTTCGACCATGACATGGCAGCCATCTTCCAGGACATCCGGGCAATGCAGGAAAAGTCCGGCCGGGAGTATGTCCGCCTTCCTGCGCGTCCGGTTGCTGCCTCAGGTGCCGGGCATGATTCGGCCAGTTAGGTGACTGGCTTGCATGCAGCGAGTCACGGCACGGCTTCATATTGCGATTTGTAAATTATATGCAGGGATTTTCGTGATGGAATTTCTGAGTCTCATTATGTCTTTCGCGGCAGCTTTCATAACTTCCGTGGCAGCTGTCGTTGCCGTGCTCGGCTTCGCCAGAGTCGTCTCACGGGAAGTTCCGACCGTCGAGTTTCTGGTCTGCCACGAGAGCGATAAATACAAGTACAAACTGAGCGTGTCCAACCCGACAAGTCGACTGCTCGTTCTCGATTACGTTGAAGTTCTCTCACCCAGAGCTGAATGTATAATTATCACCCGGGCGGATGCCAGTGTTTATGTTGACACTGTGCTTACTTATGAGAATTTGTCGTCGGAGTGTAAAGAAAAGAAGCTTGTGTTTTTGGAGGTGCCTGGTGGTCAGACTCGATGCCTTGAAATTCTGTTCAAAAACACCGATAATCTCAGTGTCAATTTTCGAATACACTGGTCCAAGGGTCTTCCGTTTCTGGATCGCTGCTTCTCTGCACGAAAAATCAAGCTTAATTCCAAACAGATAAAGAATCGAGAGCTCGCCGCTATAAAGTGAAGAGAAATCCATATTGCCAATGTTATACCAGCGGGCATAGTTCAGAACCCATTGGCCCATTTTCGGGTTCCGATGGAGGCGATGCGTTCTGGTTGTGAGACGAGATTGTTCCAGGCCTGGCAGCAGTGATCGAGTATGTCGTCGTAGTTCTGGAAGACGCGGTTCGAGAGCCAATTTTCGCGCATGAACTGCCAGACATTCTCGACGGGATTGAGCTCGGGGGACCGGGGCGGGAGCGGCATCAGGGTTATGTTGTCGGGGACTTTGAGGGCCGGGGATGTGTGCCATCCGGCCCGGTCGAGCATGACGAGGGCATGGGCTCCGGGTTCAACGGTGAGGGCGACCTCGGCGAGGTGGGCGTTGAGTGCCTCCGTGTTGGCGTGGGGCATGACGAGGCCGGCGGCCTTGCCCTTCTGCGGGCATATGGCGCCGAAGATGTAGGCCGAGATGGTTCTCTGGTCCTTGGGCGCTGACGGTCGGGTGCCGCGTTTAGCCCATCGCCGGGTGATCTTGTTCTTCTGCCCGACGCGCGCCTCGTCCTGCCACCAGACTTCGACCTCGACGCCGTCGCCGAGTGCAGCGCGGATCTCCTTCAGGCGGTCGGGGAAGTTTTTTTGAACCCTGCCAGCGCGGCTTCGTCCTGGGCATAGTGGCGCGGGCGCGCAGAGAGCTTGGCGTAGCCCATCCGGCGCAACTCCCGCCCGACCGTCGTCTCCGCCAACGAGATGCCGAACTGCTCGCTGAGCCATGCCGCCAGGTCGCAGCGCCGCCACCGCACCACGCCGTGGATCGCCGGGTCCGGACCGCTCTCCACAACCGCCGCCAGCGCCGCGCGCTGCTCCCCGTTCAACTTGCGCGGCGGACCTGAGGCCTTGCGATCCTTCAATCCCTCCGGGCCTTCCGCGTTGAAGCGAAGAACCCAGTCCCGGATGATCTGCAAGCCCACCCCCGCAAAACGCGCCGCATCCGAACGACGGTAACCGTCGTAAATCACCGCAAGCGCAAGAAGGCGACGGTTCTGCGAACCATCCCGGCTCCGCTGCGCCAAGCCGCGCAACTGCGCCGCATCAAAATCCTCCCTCAAGGGGATTGCTGCCCTCATAACGACCCTCCAATCGCAGAATCGCTATTGAGTCAGAACTCGATAACCTTGGGAATCCCCTCAATGAGTCTCAACCCTCAACCGCTGGTATAAGTGGCCCGCCGCCGCGACCGTCTGGAGTCAGGCGGCGGCGGGCCACTTACCCACAGCGGAGGCCATCGCGGTGCCGGTTAGGGTTGGGCTGTCACAGTCCACCTGACCGGAGGAGTACCACGATGACCACCACCGACATGATGACCCTGCGGGCGCTGTTGGAGAAGAGTTCCGACGCCGACCTGCTTCGCGAGATGATCGGGTTCACGGCCGCGCGTCTGATGGCGCTTGAGGTTGAGGGCCTTGCGGGCGCCGCGCACGGCGAGCGCTCGCCGGACCGGATCACGCAGCGCAACGGCTACCGGGACCGGGTCTGGGAGACGCGGGCCGGCACGGTCGAACTGAAGATCCCGAAGCTGCGCAAGGGGAGCTACTTCCCGGGCTTCCTTGAACCGCGGCGGATGGCGGAGAAGGCGCTGACGGCGGTGATCCAGGAGGCCTACATCAAGGGCGTATCGACCCGCTCGGTGGACGACCTGGTGCAGGCGATGGGCATGTCGGGCATCTCCAAGAGCCAGGTGTCGCGGCTGTGCGGCGAGATCGACGACAAGATCCGCGACTTCCTCGACCGGCCGCTGGAGGGCGACTGGCCGTATCTCTGGCTTGACGCGACCTATGTGAAGATGCGCGAGGCCGGGCGCGTCGTCTCGGTCGCGGTCACCATCGCGGTGGCGGTCAACGATCAGGGCCGGCGCGAGGTGCTCGGCATGGCGATCGGCGCGTCCGAGGCCGAGACCTTCTGGACCGACTTCCTGCGCTCGCTCGCCCGCCGCGGCCTGCGCGGCGTCAAGCTGGTGATCTCCGACGACCACAAGGGCCTGAAGGCCGCCGCCACCCGCATCTTCGGCGCCACCTGGCAGAGATGCCGCGTCCACTTCATGCGCAACCTGCTCGCCCATGCCGGCAAGCAGGGCCGGCGCGTCGTCTCCGCCTTCGTCACTACCGCCTTCGCCCAGGAGGATGCAGACAGCGCCTCCGCCCAGTGGCGCCAGGTCGCCGACCAGCTCAGGCCCAAGGCGCCAAAGCTCGCCGCCATCATGGACGAGGCCGAGCACGATGTTCTCGCCTACATGACCTTCCCGGCCGCGCACCGCGCCAAGCTGCACTCGACAAACCCGCTCGAACGCCTCCACGGCGAGATCAAGCGGCGCACAAACACCGTCGGCATCTTCCCCAACGAGGACGCCATCACCCGGCTGATCGGCGCAATCCTGCTCGAGCAGAACGATGAATGGGCAGTCCAGAGAGCCAGATACATGACGCTGGAATCCATCGCTCCCGTGAGCGACAATACAACCGTCAAGTTGCCCGCCGTGGCAGCCTGAGCGTTCCGGCCCTACCCGCCGGACACCGCTACGGACGCCAGGCTCTTACACCACCCGCGGGGGCACGATCGCTATTCCCCCCAACAAGCAGCACGGAGCCGCCCCCCCCCAGACGGGAACAGCCTCCAATAATTGGGCGGAAAGATATGCCTGTTGGACATATCTGCGCGTCCCCAGGATTGGGGAGATTCGGAGATTTTTTCCACGGGCACGCACCCTGGCGCCGCATTCCTCCGGCCGCCCATGGAATTCCTCAGAGTGTCATTTGGCACTCATCCGTAAGCGACCCGACGTTGAACGCGGCAGGCTCGGCGGGCGCCCCGACCCGAACCAGGTGCCGCGCATCCTCAAGGCGATGGCGCGCCGGGCCGGCCTGCCGTCGGCGGTGGTCGAGGGCCTTTCCGGGCACAGCGCCCGGGTCTGTGCCAGCATCGAGCTGCCGGCGATCCTGCAGGCCGGGCGCTGGAAGTCGACCGCCATGGTCAACCGTTACGGCGATGAGCGGCTGCTGGCCCGCAGGGGCTGCGCCGCGCAGCTCGCCCGGCTGCAGCGGCGCGGCTGAACCGCGCAGGCGTGCCCGGCGGCGCGGATCCGGCTAGGATCGCGTGTCGGACGGCGGGGCATCCACGCTTGGCGGCCGGCCGGATTCGGATCGCGGGCGCCCCGCGAGGGGTGGATTCACGATACAGTTATCGTGAGCAATAATCCGCCGACCAGGTCTGCGCGGCCGCGCGCCGACAGTGTCCGCCGGAGCCGCTTCGCGTCCCGGAAAACGCCTGCCATTCAACGGGTTGCGGCGTTCGTGACCCGCGGCGCCCTGCGTCAGGGGCGGGGCGGCGCAGAATCGAAACCGGATTGACAACATTACTCCTGATAATGAAAGTTATCGCGAGCAAAACCGGGCCGGCCGAGGCCGGTCTGAACCGCGGCATTTCCGGCACAACTGTCTGATTCCAGAGGATTTTTTGGAAACGCGTAGCCCCGCCGGAGCGCGCTCTGCCGTCCGGCCTCTCTTTTGTACTGCACGATCGCCGCGACGCCCGGCGCGTCGGGCCAGTCCGGGGGTCGGTCCGGTCCCGGATGTCCGCGTCTCCTGTGCCCGCCACCCCATCATGGCCCTGCCTCCGGCGGCAGTCTCCGAACCGCCGCGCATTCCACCGACTCCCCTAACAGCTGCCCGAACTCGAAAAAAATGCTGATGCAAGCCGAATTCATGCCCGCGCCGCATGCCGGAGCGACGGACCCCACGGGACCGGTCCACCGTTCGGACATGGCGCCGGGATTGGCACATCCCGGCCGCCGCGGCGAATACGGAAATTCAAGTCGCCGGCCGCCATAACCTGCACCGGAGGCCGGTCCGGCGACGGGGACCGCGACGACCTGTTCGGGCGCGCCTTCAAGGCCCTGCACGCGGCCGCGTTCGACGATGCGGGCTGGCCGGTCGCATCCGCCCTGTTCGACGAGCTGTGCGGATCGAAGGGAAACATCCTAGTGTCCGGTGGCTCCGGGTTCCGCCTCATGCGCGAAGAGGCGATGGCGCCGCGGACGGCATAGGTGGGGCCGCGGTCAATCGGCAATCAGCAAGGGAAGGGGAAAAGAACCGCGCCTGAAAATGGGCGATCACCGGTGTCCCCTCGCCGGGACCCGGTTCCCGATGATGCACGTGGAATGAGTTGTTCGCCGGAGCGATTTATCGCGTCCGGGCACGCCGCTGAAACCGGCACTCGGGAACTGCACCGGACCAGGCATGAGGTTGGCGGCCGCCGCGCCGACCACGGACGGAAGCGAGAGCTTGGCGACGGACCTATCCAGGGATCGTGGATCCCTGCTCAAGCGACCAATACCGAAGCGGTGTTGGTGGCTTCCGCCGGGGAGAACCGGGCCAAGGGAAACTTGCGGACCATGGCTGGCAAACAGGCCTCTCGTAGGCAGCGAACCTCCGCGAACGAAAAATCGCGGCGCGACGACCGGCTATGGAAAAATCGCGCCTGACGACAAACGTCCCATAACGGAAGTCGATTCCGGAGCCGGTGCCCCGAACGAATTTCTCTCGGAATCTACCCGATATTGGGGACGCGCGACAGGACGGCTCCGGATAGACAGCCGCGGCCAATCCGGCAGCGCACGATGGAGGTGCAGCGAATAATGACTTTCAGATCTACCCGCTTCTTCGGCTTGACAATGGGCTTCCTCGCCCTTGTCTGCCTCGCCTTCCCGCCGTCCCCGGCGATGGCGGCCTGCAACTGGTCGCAGGCCGACCATCCCTACGATTATGAGTGCTGGGGGAACTGGATTGCGAATTACTGGACGGATGTTCACGTCGATCTCTACGACCAGCAGCGGGGCGACCCGTTCACGATCGGGCTCACCGGCGGCCAGCGGTCGCTATTCGGCATCACGGGAACCCACACGCCGGGCTCCGACATGCCGGTCTCCGGGACCGCCAGCTATAGCGGCCACATGTGGGGCCGCGGATCCATCGAAGACAATGACAGCCATCAGGGCCTGCTCTACCCGGTGACGGGATCCGTGAGCGCCAATGTCAACTTCGATGCGGAACTCTCCGATTCCACGAGGGGCGTGCAATTGAGCATCGGCTTCACTGATATCAGGGTTCACCCGAGGACCAACGGCACGACCCCGGTGAGCCTTCCTAGTCAGTGGTTCAACGGTTCAATAGGTCACAACGACAATTCCTTCTCCTTCGACAAGGACCCCGGCGGGATCGCCCGGCCTGCCAAGGAGCGATACCACTGGAATTTTCGGCGCATGTATCGGGACGCCGCAATCTCCGGACACTTCTACGGTTCGAACGCCGAGGGGATCGGCGGCAAGTTCTACCTTGTCGAGGCCGAGTGGAAGAAAAATAAAGCTGAAGTGACGGCGAATACCGACGGGTTCGGTGGATGTTCGTCCAATTGTGCGCCGGTCTTCTGGAAGGTGGACGCTGCATGGGGCGCGAAACAATGACCCGCGCAGGAAAGGCACCGTAAAGGCATCAGGAGAACGGCCGGTCCATACGGCCTGTCTTCAGCACGTTGGCTGGAGTCGGCTTCGCCGACAACGTGCAGGCCGTATCGGACTTCCTGTCGTCTCCCGGCGACAACGCGCTCGCGGGCCTGGGACGATCTGCTGTTGACCGCGGCGGACGGCTTGCAGCTTGCGCTGAGGGCCGCGCGCCGCCGTCTGGCTGCTCGCGACGGGAACGCTGTGGTCGGCAGGAGCATTGTGGCAACTGATCCTCCCGATTATGCCATGGGTGCTCTGGGTCGTCGCCGTCACGGGAAATTCTCAAACGGACTCTGAGAAGAATGGCGCCACCTGATGGCGTCGCATCTGCCGGCGAACCGGTAACGCGCCACGAGCTCAACGTCGCTGTAGGCGGACTCAAGACGGAACTGGCAGCGCTGGAAACCCGCCCGACATGGCGGCTTATCGGCTTCATGGCCGCCGTCAACGCCCTACTCGTGGCCGCGGTCAAGCTGATCCCCTGACCAACCCCGACGACCCGACCCCGCAGCCCCGACACCTTCATCTCCGGCGCCTCAGCCCCTGTACCCGGACGCCAAGGCAGTCACGCCCAGTTGGCGCGCGAGGTCCTGCCAACCAATGCTGCGCACCGTCCGGTCGCCCAAGACGCGCAGCTCCAGGCGGCCCTCCGCCCAGCCCCGGTTGCCCTCGAATCCCTCGCCCGCGGCGAGGTTCCCGTCCCGGTCCACGACCAACGAAATGGACGTCGCCGATTAACACGAACCGGCTCTCCGCATGGCCCGCGCCCATGAACGGCAGCGCACCCCCGACAGGCCGACGTCGAAATCGGCGCCCCGGTCGACGGCGAGCGCTGGATTCGCCGTATCGGTGACGTCGAGCGCGGATGGCGCTACGTCGGGCAACGACTACGAACCGATCGAGACCGCGGTTCTGTTCCAACCGGGGGATTTCACGGCCGACGGGCCGGTCTTTGAAGCGCGCAAGACGGTGGAGCTGACCATTCCCGACGACGCGGCCGCCGAAGCCGACGAAGACTTCGCCGTTCGGATCGCAGAACGGGAGTCGCTGCCCGATTGGCTGAGCTTTCGCGAAGCAGACGGGACGACCGCCTGCGACGAGGACGGCTGCCTCGTCACGGTCACCATTACAGGCAATGACAACGTCCCGTCGGTACCGCAGAACCTGGCGGCGGAACCGGGTGCCGGCGAGGTGATGCTGACCTGGGCCAAGCCGGCTGATCCTCTCCAATGGCTACCGGGTCGTGACTCTGACGGCGGATGACGGCCGCACTCTGTCCATGTCACGGGTTGGCGGCGCGGTTCGGGATGCCGGTCGGGTATCGTCCGGCCTTCGCATTCCAAGGCCCGGCGAACTTCAGTGCATCGAGCCGCCGAAGCGCTCGGGCGGCGTATCGGAGGCGCCCGCCGTCCAGTCGAGCAGGCGGCGCAGGGCGGCAAGGTCGGCGTGCTGCAGGAACACCGCCACCCGCGGCGACGCCAGCTCCTCGCCGGACCCCCGCCGCGCCTCGGCAAATGTGATCTTCGCGCCGCCCGGCAAGGGCGACACATAAACCTTGTTGGCGAAGACCGCCGGCATCTCGCCGATCCGGGCTTCCTCTTCCGTTGACGCCGACTGCGGCGCGTCCCGCTGGTCCATGCTTTCCTCCTGTGATGATCGTCCGGCCGGAACGGGGCCCTGCCGTCTCCTCCGTTACGGCGGCTCCCCGTTCGTGCGCGGCTTGCTCAGAGCGGCTCGATCTCTGTCGCCTGGAGCCCGCGCGACACGCTCTCGGCGCGGACGAAGACGCGTTGTCCGGGCAACAGGTCGGTCATGCCCGAGCGGAACACGACGCTGGCGTGGACGAACACCTCGCGGCCGCCTTCGTCCGGCACGACGAAGCCGAAGCCCCTCGCCGGATCGAAGAACTTGACGGTGCCCGGCAGCTCCCTGACGGGAGACGGCGGTGCGCCGCCTTGCGGTCCCGGATATCGGGCGTCGACGAGCCGGCCGCGGTCAGCGGAGCCGGGTCCCGCGGCCGGGGCCTCGACCGAGAGGACCTGCGATACCTGGAGACCCCGGTCGCCCTGCACGATCTCGCAGGTGACCGTCGCGCCCTGGGGGAGCGTGTCCCGTCCCGACGCCTGCACGACACTCATGTGGCAGAACAGGTCCCCGGACCCATCCTCGCACTCCAGAAAGCCGTAACCCTTGTCCGCGTGAAACCATTTGACCATTGCCCGGACCTCGCGGCCGGAAGCGGCAGGACCGGCCTGCCCCGCGCCGGGTGCGACCGCCATCGTCCCGTTGCAGGGCGTCCGGGCGTGAAATGCGGTCCGGGGCGGTGCCGTGGAAAAGTCGACGCCGAGAATCCGCGAGACCTCGGGCCCACGAAGACCCTGCACCGTCTCGCAGGCGACCGTCGCGCCGGCGAGCAGGATGTCGAGGCCGACCGCGGCCAATGCCGAGTCCCGGCAGTAGATGTCGGGCGAGCCGTCATCGGGAACGAGGAAACCGTAACCCTTCGACGGATCGTACCATTTGACCATCGCGGAATTCACCACGCCGGCATCGGGTCGTGAAGACGGACAGGTCATGCGGACCGGCTTTCCCCTAATGACGGGAACCCTTATCGATGGCTCCTTCTACCGTCTACCCCGGAGACCGTGAAGGTCTTCCGGGGCCGGAGGACAGGGAGACGGGCCATGACGCGAAGGCAGGGACCCGGCGGCGCCCGGCGGAAGGCGCAGAACGCCGCCTCGTCCGACCCGGGCTTCGGTCGCTGGCCCCACCCGGATCTTCATGTGCGCAGCGTCGGCTGCCGGAGCCGCCGAAAACGGCTTTCCCGGATGACGGAGGCGCGGTCAGGGGAGGGTTCTTCGGACTGCCCGCGAAGAAGAGGGCCGGGGTGCTCGATGACCGGGAGGTTCGACTGCTGGCGAGTTTCGGGGGGTACGAGGTAAACCCGACCAACCGCGCCCTTGGAGGTCGCGGCAAGGACGTACTGTACAACTTAGCAAGTTAGCTGCCGTGTTTATCGCGGGGAGGTTCCCGGCTTCAGCGGGACTGGATTCGGCGATGGTTTACGGGGGTGGGGCGGCTCAAGTGGTACCGCTGCTTACGATGGCTGGTCGGAGACCGCGCGGGTGGATTGAAAAACACCACACCTGGTATTACAAAGGAGACATGAAGGCCGACGCTGGCGAGGTCCGGGTTGCAGACGTTCAAGACCAAGGCGTTCGCGCGGTTCTCCGACCGCGAAGGGCTGGAGGATACGGTGCTGTGCGAGGCCGTCCGGCGCGCCGGAGAGGGGCTGGTCGACGCCGACCTTGGCGGCGGCGTCATCAAGCAGCGCATTGCCCGCAGGGGCGGTGGCCGGTCCGGCGGGTTCCGCACAATCGTGCTGTTCCGCCGGGGCGAGTTGGCGTTCTTCGTCTATGGGTTCGCCAAGAGTGGCCGCGAGAACCTGCGCCGGGACGAGTTGGCAACCTACCGGCTGTTGGCCGATGAGTATCTGTCGCTGGACGCGGCGGGCCTTGTGACCGCGCGGGCCACGGGAGCCATTATCGAGGTGAAATGCGATGACTAAGCAATACAGGAGTGAAGCGCTGGCGGCGGCGCACGAGGCGGCGCTTGGTCTGGCGGAGGCCGGCGTGATGTCGAAGCGGACTATGCGCAAGTTCGACGAGATGTGCCTCACGCCCGTCGAGGAGATGACGCCGGAGGCAATCCGCGAGTTGCGGCTGCGTGAACGTGCGAGCCAGGCGGTGTTCGCGCGCTATCTAAACGTGACGACGGGTCTGGTGAGCCAGTGGGAGCGTGGCGAGAAGCGCCCGCGTGGCTCCTCGCTGAAGTTGCTGACGCTGGTGGCGAAGAACGGCCTCGGGGCGGTGGCCTGACTGCAGCCGGCGGGCAGGGATGTTCTGTCAGCCGGTGGTACGCTCGCCAGTTCTAAGGGCATTTCGCCATCTCGCATCGATCAGCGACGATGCGCGACGGCAGATGACAATTGGCCATTATGACCGTTACGGGCGGTCAGAATCGATACAGGCCGGCCGGACAGGCAACGACTGCGGTTTGGGCGAATCCGCTTGCGCTATGAAGACGGCCTTAGTTCAAAAATTACTAACCCCCTGTAAAAATGCGATAATTCAGCCTCAGTTGGCACAACATGACATATCATCATTAGGCCGTGGACTCATAAGCGCGTAGCCAGAGCCTTACAGTAGCGATCTTGATCATGGCGAGGAAGTTGGCCGCGAGCTTTTCGTATCGGGTGGCGATGCGGCGGAACTGCTTGAGTTTGTTGAAGGCGCGTTCGATCCGGTTTCGCAATTTATACAAGGGTTTGGAGAAAGCGTGCCTGGTCTTCGCGCCTTCGCGGTCGGGGATGATCGGGACGGCATCGTGTTGCTCGATCAGGTCACGGATCCATTTGGCGTCATAGGCCTTGTCGGCGACGAGGAAACTGTCGGGCGGCAGGGTCGCCAGCATGGCACCGGCGGCCGTGGTGTCGTGCGCCTGGCCGGGGCTGAGGTCATAGCGGACCGGCAGGCCGCTCACGTCCGACACGGCGTGGATCTTCGTGGTCAGTCCGCCACGGGAACGGCCCATGCAACGATCCGGACCCCCTTTTTTGACCCCGCCGCATGCTGGTGAACCCGGACGCTCGAACTGTCGATCATCTGCACATTGCCGTCGTGAGCCTCCACCACCGCATCCATCAACTGATCCCAGATGCCCTTCTTGCGCCAGCGGTTGAACCGGTTGTAGCAGGTCGTATAAGGCCCGTAGTGCTCCGGCAGGTCTCGCCACGGCGCCCCCGCGCGAAGCACCCACAGAATGCCGTTCAACACCCGCCGGTCGTCAACCCGCGGCACCCCACGGGTCTTGTTCGGCAGCAACGGCTTGATCACCCGCCATTCGAAGTCCGTCAGATCGTACCGGCCCATGTCCTCGCTCCCTGAAGTTGGGAGCTTGAATCACAGCTTCGCTGAAGAAGAAACCCCTTATGGGTACACGACCTAGTGTCCGGTTGAATTGTTGAACAGATTCAATTGGTTATGGATGTCGGGATTTTGGTTTTGGGGAACGGTTGTACCAAGTGCTTGTTTTATGGGGATTTTTTCGAAGGGCATGACGGAGAGGAGCTGTAGCATTCTGTAGAGTTGGGTATCGAGTTCGAGCTTCTTTCGGATGATCGCGATCAGGACATAGACGGACACGGCGATCCAGAGTTGGGTTTTGACGGCGTTTTCGGAGGTGCCGAAGAAGCGTTTGATGCGCAAGTGTTGCTTGATCCATTTGAAGAACAGTTCGATGTGCCATCGCGACTTGTAGAGATTGCAGATGGTGAGGGCGTCGAAGTCCATGTGATTGGTCAGGAACACCAGCACCCGGTCCGTCTGCGGGTCTCGGAAGCGGACCCTGCGCAGGAACTCGGGATAGCGCTTTCTGCTATGGGCGCCGCCGAGCCGGATGATGTGGTCGGAGAGGATGCCGTTGGCCGGGTCGCGCTGCCAGGAATACACCCGGCGGGCATCCAGATTGTTCTTCGCCCGGGTGACGAAGAACGCGCCGGCCCGGTGCAGGCGATGGAACCGCAGAAAGTCTCCATAGGCGCGGTCCATGACGTAGATGGCGCCGGGTTCGGGGACCAGAAGGTCGAGCAGGTTGACGTCATGGAACTTGCCGTCGGAGATGTGGACAAAACTCGGGATCGCCCCCTGCAGGTCGAGCAGCGTATGCAGCTTCACCGCCGCCTTGGTCGACCGGAACCGCGCCCAGGGGAACACCTGTTGCCGCGTGCTAGGGTCTCGACACGGACCTGTTGTCAGGCCATGCGCCCGAGCTCTTGGAATCCCGGAAATTCAATGATCCGTGATGCTGGTTGGCGTGGAAATCTTGCGCCGGACAACAGGTAGCTTCGGATGGCAACGAGGAGGCGGGTTCCGGGCACATCCGGATCGCGACATCCCAAATGACCTGGCGCTGTACGGCCTCCAAATCGTCCTTCATCCGCCGGCATCCGGCTGCATGAGCCACTGACAGCTTTGAGAGCGGGACAGACCCGGATCTGGACCCCCGTCAACCGGGAAGGCCTGGCAGTGATCGAGCCAGCCGCGGGCATACGCCATTCCGTCGAGGCCAGGGACGCGCTAGGCTCACGCCTCCTGCAAATTTGCTGCAAACAGGAGCCGGCATGGGCGGATTCGATGGCAAGGTCGTTCTGATCAGCGGCGGGGCCCGCGGACAGGGCGCGGCGGAGGCGCGAGCCTTTGCGGCAGAGGGCGCGGCAGTCGTTTTCGGCGATATCCTCGAGGAGGAAGGCGCGGCCGTTCAGGCCGGGATCGAGGCGTCGGGCGGGACTGCGGCATACCTGCATCTGGATGTGACGCAGGAGGACGACTGGCGCCGCGCAGTCGGCTGCGCGATGGATGCGCATGGCCGGCTCGACATCCTGGTGAACAATGCCGCGATCGTTATTGCCCGCGCCGCCATCGAGCATCGGACGGTGGAGGAATGGGACCGGGTGCAGGCCGTGAATGCGCGCGGCGTCTTTCTCGGAACCAAGCATGCGATACCGGCGATGCGGGCGTCCGGCGGCGGTTCGATCGTCAATATCGTATCGGTGGCCGGCATCGGCCAGTCGACTCATCAGGAACCCGCCTATGCCGCAAGCAAGGGGGCGGTGCGGATATTCACCAAGGTGACGGCAGCGCAGCATGCCGGGGACGGCATCCGCTGCAACGCGGTGCTTCCCGGCCCGATAGACACCGAAATGCTGCGCAGCGCATTGTCCGAGCCGGCAGTGTTGGCCGAGCGCGTGTCCCGGGTCCCCATGGGACGTATCGGGACGATCGACGAGGTCGTCGCGGCAGTGCTGTTTCTTGCATCGGATGCCGCCTCTTACATGACCGGCGGCGAAATGGTGGTCGACGGCGGTGCGACCAGCATGCAGCCGGCGCTCAATCTCCAGGAGGAGCCGGGCAAGCGGGGCTTCCGCAATGTCGGCGAGAGGCACGCCTGCCTGATGGCCATTCTCGGAGACGCGGGCAACCTCGTCGAGTGGGCGGCCTGGCTCCGGCGTACCTGGCTCAAATTGTACCGAGCGCGCGCAGCACCTTCTGCGGGGTGAAGGGCATGTCGGTGAGCCGCGCCCCCAACGGCGCCAGCGCGTCATTGAGAGCGTTCATCACCGCGGCCGGCGCGCCGCAAGTGCCTGCCTCTCCCGCGCCCTTGGCCCCGAGATCGGCTTCGAAGGTCGGCGAAACCGCGTGGCCGCATCGCATGTCGGGCAGTTCCGCTGCCATCGGCACCAGATAGTCGGCCATGTTGGCGTTCAGCATCTGACCGTCGCGATCGTATACGCACTGCTCCCAGAGCGCTGCGCCCAGCCCCTGCACGACGCCGCCCCGGATCTGCTCGTCGACCAGCAACGGGTTGATGACCGTGCCGCAGTCTTCGATGCACCAGTGGTCAAGCAGGGTAATGAAGCCGGTCTCGACGTCCACCTCAAGATAGGACGCCTGCGCACCGTTGGTGAACGCAAAGGGGTACTTGCGCGGGACGTAATGCCGGGTCACGACCAACTCAGACTGGAAACCGTCCGGCAGCGTATCGGGCCGGTAGTAACAGATGCGCCCGATTTCATCGAGGCCGATGCGTTCCGTGCCGGTCTCCGCGTCCACCACCACCCCGCCCCGGATGTCGAGGTTTTCCACCTCATCCTGAAGCATGACCGCCGCCGCGTGGAGAATCCGGTTCCGGAGGGCGCGGCCTGCCTGGGCTACCGCCTCCCCGCCGATGCCGGCAGCCCGCGACCCCCATGTGCCGCCTCCATAGGGAGTGTGCTCGGTGTCGCCGGTGACGATCTTGAGACGTTCGGGAGGAACGCCGACGGCCGTCGCCGCGACCTGCGAGATCACCGCTTCCATGCCCTGGCCCTGCTCCGTCGCTCCCGTCGCGACGAAGACGTTGCCCTTGGCGTCGAGGCGCAAGGTCGCCCCGTCCTGAGCGGATATGCGTGCGCCGCCCACGCCGTAGAACATGGCGGAGGGGTTCGTCACCTCGATGAAGCTCGCGAGGCCGATGCCGCGATAAATACCTTGCATGCGCAGGGCGTCGCGCTCCGCTTTCAGTGCTTCGTAGTCCATCGCCTCCAGAAGCTTCGCGAGGCTCTCCTGGTGGGAGAGGTTCTCGAACGGCAGCCCTTGCACCGACCGGCACGGATATGAATCGTCCGCACGAAGGTTCCTCCGGCGAAGCTCTGCCGGATCGAGGCCGGTTGCGCGCGCCGCCGCATCCACGAGCCCCTCGGCCACCGCGCATTTGATTGGGTGTCCGACCGCACGGTACTGGCACATCATGTTCTTGTTCTGAAAAACGACGGTCGCCTGCGCCCGGTAGTGTTCGAATTCATAAGGGCCGCCCATCAGGTTCACGACCTGGTTCACCTCGATGCCGCTCGTGCGCGGATACATGGAATAAGGGCCGATCCCGCTGAGCGCGTCGATCTCGAAGCCGAGAATGGAGCCGTCGTCCCTGACCGCGATCTTTCCCCGGACCCGTTGGTCGCGTGCATGGATGTCGGACAGGAAGCTCTCCAGCCGGTCCGCCACGAACTTGACCGGCCGCTTGAGCAGAAGCGAGAGCCCGACGGTCGCGATTTCGTCGGCATAGGTGTGGACCTTGATCCCGAACGAGCCCCCGACATCGCGTGCGATCACACGAACCCGGTGCTCGTCCAGGCGGAAGTGGGTCGCCAGGATGTTCTGGATCATGTGCGGGCACTGGGTGTTGTGCCACACGGTGAGCTGCTCGTCGCCGGGATTCCAGTCGGCGAGGATGGCCCGCGGCTCAAGGCACACCCCGGTGTGCCGGGCAAAGATGTACGTCTCCTCGACGACATGGTCGGCTTCCGCATATGCCGCCTCGACGTCACCGAAGTTTGCGTTGCGTCGCCAGGCGAGGTTGTCGCCGAGGCTCTCATGGATGACGGTTGTGGCGGGTTCGAGCGCGGTCTCGGCGTCGGTGACGGCGGGCAGCACTTCCCATTCGATCTCCACAAGCTCCGCCGCATCCTCCGCCCTGGCGCGGCTCTCGGCGACTACCGCCACCACCGCCTCGCCCTGCCAGGTCGCCGTCTCCAGGGGCAGCGCATATTGCGGCGCGGACTTGAGGCCCTCGAGGTGGGTCAGCACCCCGACCCAAGGATCGTGAATCTCGGCCAGCTCGGGTCCGGTCACGACCGCAATCACCCCCGGGACCGCCTTCGCCGCTTCCGCATCGATCGACCGGATCCGGGCATGTGCATGGGGAGAGCGGACGAACGCCGCATGCCCCGCCCGCTTGCCGAGCTCGATGTCATCGACGAAGGTGCCGCGCCCTTTCGCCAAGCGAGGCGCGTTGGGGCGCGGGACGGACCGGCCGATATAGGAGTTCGGGCGGTCGAGGAGCCAGCGATCCGCGGCGAGATCGGTCATGACGAGCCTCCTCCGCGCGCGCGGGCCATCTCGAACGCATCCACGATCGCCTGGTAGCCCGTACACCGGCAGTAGTTCCCGGAGATGAATTCGCGAATCTCGCGCCGGCTCGCGGAGGGATTGCGTTCCATGAGCTCGGCGAGGGTGAGCAGCATGCCCGGCGTGCAATATCCGCACTGGAGCGCGTTGCGCTCGACGAACGCGTCCTGGAGGCCCCGAATCTCACCCGTGTCGCTCAACCCCTCGATGGTCCACACATCCGCGCCGTCCGCCTGCGCGGCCAGCATGAGGCATCCGCGCACGATACGCCCGTCCACCCGCACGGTGCAGGCTCCGCACACGCCGTGCTCGCAGCCGACATGGCTCCCGGTGAGGCCAAGCTCCTCGCGCAGGAAATCCACCAGGTTCATCCGCGCCTCGACGCGGCGGATCGCAGGTTCCCCGTTCACCCGTACGCTGACTTCGACGTTGGTGTCCATCGAGTCCCTCCCTCAGGCCGCGAGCGCGCCCAGAGTCCGCTTGACGAGCACGCCGGCCAGATGGCGGCGCATCGCCGCGTCTGCATTCAGGTCCTCGAACGGGTCGAGTTCTTCCTTCAGCGTTTCGGCTATCCCGGCGTCGAGCGCATCCGACCACCGCTCGCCTTCCAGCAGCGCCGCGCTCCGAACCGCGGAGACGGGCCGCTCGCCGGCGCCGAAAAACACGAGGCGTCCGCCGCCGAATATCCCGTCCTCGACCTCGACATGGGCAGCCAGTCCGATCATCGCATAGTCGCCCTGGCGCCGCGCGAACTCCAGGAAGCCCGACTTCCAGCCGGCTTCAATCCCGGGAACCTCGAGCGCGGTGAGGATCTCGTCCCGATCGAGAGCCGTCTCGTAGAGTCCCTGGAAGAACTCGTCCGCATCCACGGTCCGGGTGCCGTTCTTGCCCGCGATCTCCATCCGCGCGCCCAAGGCGACCGCGCAGGCCGGCAGTTCGGCCGCCGGGTCGGCGAACGCGACGGAGCCGCCGAAGGTGCCGCGATTGCGAACCGCCGGATGGGCGATATGCGGCATGGCGCTGGCGATGAGTGGCGCACGGGCCGCGATGAGCGCCGAAGCCTCCACCTCAGCATGGCGGGTCATGGCGCCGATTCGAAGACCGTTGCCGGACGCCTCGATCCCGGCAAGGCCCGGCACGCGGCCGATATCAACCAGCAGTTCGGGCGCGGACAGCCGCATGTTGAGCGTGGCCATCAGGCTCTGGCCGCCCGCGAGGACCTTGGCGCCGTCGCCGTGCTCCTCCAGCAAGCCGATGGCGTCCCCGAGGCTCTCTGCCCGGACATAGGCGAATGGGGCAGGTTTCATGAGCGCGTTCCCCTGCTATTGCGCCGGACTGTCATGCGGGTCGTTCGGCTCGCTTCCAGCTGCGCGGCGCCGCCATTCGTCCCGCTCAATCGTCTGCCGCGGCCGCAGACGCGCTGCCGGCCGCGGCTCGGTACCAGTCCAGAATGTCGCTTACCGTCCAGAGGACGGCGCTGCCGGCGCCGGAGACTGCGTCCAGCACCTTCTCGAAATACTTGATGCGGAACGGCGTGCCCGAGATGTAGGGATGCACTGCAATCGCCATCACGCGGGCGTTCCGTTCTCCTTCCCCCTCGAGGCGCTCGAAGGCATCCATGCAACGGTCGTAGAACTCCGCCGCCTTGTGGTGCTGGATCAACATCATCGGGATATCGTTCAATTCCACCGTATAGGGGATGGATGTGAGCACGCCGTGCTCGGTCCGGATGTCAAACGGCTGGTCGTCCATCGGGAAGTCCGCGACATATTCTATGCCCGCCTCGGCGAGGTAGTCAGGGGTCTCGAAGGTCTCGGTGAGGCCGGGGCTCATCCAGCCTCTGGGCGGACGGCCGGTGAAATCCCGGATCGTCTCTATGGTTTTCCGGATGTCCTCGCGCTGGTCCTCTATCAGGTGGGTCGGACGCTGCCGGTACGCGTGGCCGAGAAACTCCCAGCCCGCGTCGCACGCAGCGGCGGCAATGCGGGGATACTGGACGCAAACCGACCCGTTCACTGACATGGTGACCGGGATGTTGCGCGAGACCAGCGCCTCATGGAACCGCCAGAACCCGACCCGCATGCCGTATTCCTGCCAGGACCAGTTGGGGATGTCGGGGATGTGGACCTGGTGCCCGGGGGGAGGAAGCACCGTGCGCGGCATGGGCTTCCCGATGTCCCAGTTCTCGATGTTCACGATGACCCAGACCGCCACCCGCTTGCCGTCGGGTAGCGCAAGCGGCGCGCGGTCGACTATGGCCGAGTAGTCGATGCGGTCGCGCGGCTTCATCGACATGGGGACAGGCCTCCACAAGGGGCGCCGCCGGCGCGGGCCGTTGGCGGGCGCCGGCGGCGGGGTCCCGGATCGACGATAGGCAGACCGCTCCGGGCTGTCAACAAACGGGGCGCGCCGGGCAGGGCGAATTAATTGTCTGCCTTTGGGCCATGTTGAGGTGGGGTCCGGGGTGGCTATTTTTTTCTTGATATGGCAGTGTGCCGGTCATGGCGAGGTTTCTGTTTGCGGGTGTTTGGGTTGATCTTCGCGCGGTCACGGTGCGCCCGACCTGGGGGGCACGGGAGCACCGGCGCTGGGACGATTTGGTAGCGGCGCACCACTATCTGCGGTTCCACGGCATCATCGGCAAGGGTCTGCGCCATGTCGCGGTTCATGGCGAGGCCTGGCTTGCCCTGGTTGGCTGGCAGCCTGGAGCGTTCAAGGTGGGAGCGCGGGACCGCTGGATCGGGTGGTCGGCGGAGCAGCAGTTCCGTCGCCTGCATCTGGTTGCCAACAACTCGCGCTTTGTCATCCTGACGCCTGAGCGGGTTCCCAACCTTGCCTCGCGGGTGCTGGGGCTGAGCGTGCGGCGGCTGTCGCAGGACCTGCGGGCGGCGCATGGCTATCCGGCTGTTGTGGCGGAGACGTTTGTGGACGTCTCGCGCTTCGCCGGCACCTGCTACCGCGCGGCCAACTGGCGCTCTTTGGGTCTGACGCGCGGCTTTGCCCGCGAGCCCGGAGGGGTGGCGCGCTGGCGTCACCACGGCCAGCCCAAGGAGGTCTTCGTGTTCGAACTGACACACGGCGCCCCCGAGGCGCTGAGCCATCCCGAGATACCGGCAGACTGGAACGCTGAGCAGCACACCGAGCCGATGGCGGCGCCCCGGCTGCGCAGCCTGTTCGAGTGTTTGGGCGAGGTGCCCGAATACCGCCATGCCCGGGGCAAGCGCTATGCGCTCACCACCATTCTGACGCTGGCCGTTGCCGCCCGGCTTGCCGGATACCGGGGTGTGAACGCCTTCGCCCAGTTCGCCGCCCTGCTCTCCCAGAAGCAACTCAAGGCGGTGGGCGCCTTCTGGAGCCCATCCAGGCAGTGCTACACGCCGCCGGCGGTCACCACCTTCCACAACATCCTCGCCGCCCTGCCGCCACAGACCCTGGACAATGCCATCGGCCAGTGGGCCGGACAGCACAGCAGTGCGCACGCGCCTGTGGCCATGGACGGAAAGGATTTGCGCGGTGCCTCGAAGCAGAGCGAAGACCGGCGCAGGAGGATGGTCGCTGCGGTGGCGCATGACACCGGCGTGGTCCTCGGGCAGGTCGAAGTCAGCTCCAAAAGCAACGAAATCCCGGCCGTGCGCGAACTCTCCAGCGGTCTCGACCTCACAGGCCGGATCGTCACCATCGATGCGATGCACGCCCAGCACGAGACCGCGCGTTGCCTGCTCGAACGCCGTGCCGACTACGTGGTCAGCGCGGTGAAGGGCAACCAGCAGACCATCCTCGAAGACCTCAAGGCGATCGACTTCAGCGATGCGCCCTGGCACGAAACCGTCGACAAGGGCCATGGTCGCATTGAGCGCCGACGCTGCGCCGTCGTCGACCTCTGCGCTGCCGAGTGGGACGGCTACGCCCACCTTCACGGGCGCCGCCAGGCAATGCGCATGGAACGCGAGCGCAAGATGCTCAAAACCGGCAAGCGCAGCATCGAGGTCACCTGGAGCCTGACGTCGCTTGGCGCAGAGCGAGCCGGCCCCAAGGAGCTTCTCGATCTGGTGCGCAACCACTGGCACATTGAGAACCGTGTGCACTATGTGCGTGACTTCACCTATGACGAAGACCGTTGCCGGGCATATGTGCGCCACCTGCCCGGAAATCTGGCCTGCTTGAGCAACGCGGCCATCGCTATCGTGCGCTGCGACGGACGCTTCCGATATGTACCCGAGGCCAACCGGCACTACGCCGCCCGCGCCCAAGAGGCCCTCGACGCGATTATGATCGCGCCCAGAGGCTGATACCCCACCCCCCACCGCAATACAGGCTCGGGCCGAAGAACGGCGCAGCAAAACAACTGCGCCCGTCGAGGACGAAAACACTGGACCGCGGCATCAAGAAACCACCATGACGGCGGCCAGAAACGTCTGGGGTTCCCCAAAACCTTCATTGTCGGGCGGGTCGGCCACCCCGTATCATGAAAACAGGTGCCGGCCGCGCGGGCGGGACTTCGGGCTTTTACGGGGTTGCCTACCGGTCAGGGTCCGCAAGACGGGCGCCGCAGATGGCGAGTATCGGACGCCTCGGGAGCAGTGCTTTGGCGGGGAGGTTTTTTTTGCGCCCGATCCCCAACAATTTTCACGGCAAAACCTTCATTGTCGGGCGGGTCGGCCACCCCGTATCATGAAAACAGGTGCCGGCCGCGCGGGCGGGACTTCGGGCTTTTACGGGGTTGCCTACCGGTCAGGGTCCGCAAGACGGGCGCCGCAGATGGCGAGTATCGGACGCCTCGGGAGCAGTGCTTTGGCGGGGAGGTTTTTTTTGCGCCCGATCCCCAACAATTTTCACGGCAAACACCGGCAGCCAGACCGACATCACTCAGACAAAGCCCGCGGTTCGACTAAAAATTTTCCCTGGCCGACGGGTTGCGGCAGCCCGCACGGGTTATCCGCCATGTTATAGCCGAACGCGGACAGTTCGCGATGGACGAAAAGCCCCGGTTCACCGCCTTCGGTTACGACATGGACAATATGAAGGCGCGCGCATGGATCGAGGGGGAATGGCCTCTACCGCTGCTCGCGGAAGAGGAAACGCGCGAGTGTCTGGAGAGCTTCATTCATCAGGCAGTCAGGGGCGCGGAAACGGTTTCGCGGCTGCTCGTTCGCGCGGTGAAGTCAGCTCTCTACGACCGGCCTGCCGATGCAGCCGGCGACTACGGCTTTATTGCGGAATGCTTCTTCCGGGAGACCGAGGCACCTTTCCGCAAGGCATTCTTCGACGTCCAAACGGCAACTCGCACGCGCAGCGGCGCAGATCCCGACGATCCGAGTTTGGAAGCGCGCCTTGCTTGGGCGAAGCGGATGGAAGCGCCCGCGCTCCGCCTTTTCGACGAAGTCGCACCCGGCGAGGCACTGGAGAACCGGAGCATGGAACGCCATGTCCGGGCGCGCTTCTATCTGCATCTTGCACTCGGCGGGCGGGGCAAGGACGGCAGGGCGCTGTTCGGCGAACTCGGCATCCCGGCGCCCGAACCTGTCGGCGCCGTCAACAGGCAGGAGGCCGCATGACCGATTCGATTCCCAAAGGGGCCGGTTCCATCGCCGCTGCATGGTGGCGGGATTTGAACCCGGAGAACGGCGTGCAGACCGGTTCGCAGAAAGCGGCGCTTGCACATTTGCGCCGGGCTGGAACGCCGCTCGAAGCCATGCGGGAGACGGCTACTTTGCGCCTGATCCAGCGCTTGCCCCATTTTGACAACAAGGACCGGGTGGCCGCGCTTGCCGGCATTCTCGCGTGGGTCCGGGATGATGAGGACCGGCCCGTCGCCCGCGCCGTAGGTCGCAGGTCGCTCGACGATGCGGAAGCGGTCATGTCCGAAGGTCGCTTCCGTCGCCTGCTGCAGATCGAGCGTAACGATGAGCTCATGGATGCGATGCGCCGCCTCGTGCGTCTGGCCGGCGGGACAGTCAACGTGCGGGACTTGTCCCGATCCGTCCTCTATTGGGGCGACGGCGTAAGGAAGCACTGGATCTTCAACTATTACGGTGTGGGTCGCGCCGCGCCATCCAACTCTTCAACCGCTCCACAGGGAGACTCCGCTGCATGAGCGATTTCCTGCAATTGCACCTGCTGACGGCCTTCGGCCCGTCCAACCTGAACCGCGACGATACCGGCCGGCCGAAAAGCGTCCTGTTCGGCGGCGCCCCGCGCCTGCGCATCTCCTCGCAAAGCCTGAAGCGCGCCTGGCGGACCTCCGATGTATTCCAGAGCAAGCTTGACGGCCATCTCGCCAGACGCACGCAGCGGCTCGGTGAGGATCTGCACCGGCACCTGATCGAGGGCGGCATAGGCGAACAGGAAGCCCTCGCGGCCGCCCGGAAAATTGCCGATGTCTTCGGAAAGCTGAAGCCGGAGACGGACCGGAACCCGGCCTTCATCGAACAACTGGCCTTCGTTTCGCCGGAGGAGCGCGCGGAAGCGTTCGCGCTGGCGGATCGCGCACTCGCTGGCGAAGAACCGGCAGCACCTGAACCCGAGGACGTACTGCGCCGAACCGATACGGCCGCGGATATCGCCATGTTCGGCCGGATGCTGGCGGATGACCCCAAATTCAACCGCGAGGCCGCGGTGCAAGTGGCGCACGCCATCACCACCCACCGCGCGATCGCGGAAGACGACTACTATACCGCCGTGGACGACCTCAAGTCGCGTGACGAGCCGGAAGACGCCGGAGCGGGATTCGTCGGCGTCCAGGAGTTCGGCGCGGGCGTATTCTACCTCTATCTCTGCGTGGACCGGGGATTGCTGCTGGAAAACCTCGGCGGGGACCGGGTCGTGGGCAACGCAAGCGTCGCCGCGCTGGCCGAGGCCGCCGCGACAGTGGCACCGCGCGGCAAGCAGGCAAGCTTCGCCAGCCACGCACGCGCCTTCTACGCACTAGCAGAAAAGGGAAATGCCCAGCCGCGCAGTCTCGCCGCCGCATTCCTGAAGCCCGTCTCCGGCGCTGACCAGGGCGAGGCTTCGGTGCATGCGCTGGAGGAGTTCAGGGACAAACTCGACCGGGCCTACGGGCCCTGCGCCGCGGATCGCCTGTCTGTGGACGTTGCGAAAGGCGAAGGGACCCTCGCGGAATTCATCGATTTCGCCCTGGCCTGACGCCATGCGGTTCCTGCTCTTCACGCTCTACGCGCCGATGTGTTCCCTGGGCGAGATTGCCATCGGGGAGCGACGCATGGGCTGGTCGCGGCCGGGACGCTCCGCCGTCCTCGGGCTGGTTGCCGCCGCGCTGGGGATCGAACGGAGCGACGATGATGCCCATCGTGCGCTGGAAGAGGGGTTGCATTACGCCGTCAGGACAGACGCGCCCGGCCGCCCTTTCATCGATTACCATACGGCTCAGACTCCCGCGGCGCGGCGGGGCCAGAGCTTTGAGACTCGCCGTGAGGAACTGGAGGCCGAACGGATCAACACGGTGCTTTCCAGCCGGGAATGGCGTTCGGATGCCTGTTTCACGGCCGCACTCTGGTTGCGCTCCGGCGGCGCGGTCGATCTGGATGAGATCGCCGCAGCGCTGCGCCGGCCCCGTTTCACGCTCTACCTGGGCCGCAAATCGGCTCCGCTCGGACTGCCCCTCGACCCGGAAATCGTCGAAACGGCCAATTTGATGGACGCCCTTGCGCTTCGGCGCCCGGCAGTTGCCGCCGAAAACGGCGGCGAAGGGCCCGGCGCGTTGGAAGCATGGGCGTTGGAACGGCTTCGCCGCGGCTTGCCCGCCGGGCGGGAGATCGCTTTTGATGCCGATGCCCCGGGAGCGCCGGCGGGCGGTTTCCTCGAACGTCGGCGCGACGGCATCGGAAGCCGCACACGATGGCAGTTTAGAGACCGGGAAGAGCGGGTGGTGATCGACCTGGGGGATGGGGAATGACTGACGCCTGCTGGCTGTCCCGTGTCCGGCTCGGAAGCGCTGCGTCCGTCAAGGCCCTGATGCCCCTGCTGCAACAGGACGCCGGACCCGGCAGCCACCGTTCCGTCGATGTGGACCGGCGCCTGGTCTGGTCCTTGTTTGCAGACGGGCCGGACCGCCGCCGCGATTTTCTCTGGCGACGGATGGATGACGGCGCCTTTCTTGTGCTTTCGGCGCGGCCTCCTGAAGACCGTCATGGCTTGTTCGAGATCGACGAACCCAAAACCTTCGCCCCCGTCCTGGCGGCAGGCGACCGGCTGCGGTTCTCGCTGCGGGCCAACCCGACGGTCCGCAAGGCAAAGGAGCCGGGCAAGCGCCATGCGCCCCGGCACGATGTCGTGATGGATACGCTTCACCCGCTGCGGGACGGTTCGCGCGCCGAACACCGCATGGCCGCCATCCGGGGAAAGGGCTTCGACTGGCTCGCCAGGCAGGGCTGCAAGGCCGGTTTCGAGATACGGGGGGAAGAGTTGCTGTGCGAGGGTTACCGCCAGCACCGCATCGACCGCGGTGCCGGCAAAAGCGCCTTGTCGTTCTCTTCCCTTGATTTCGAAGGCGTTCTGGAGGTGCAGGATCCGGATCTGTTGCCGTCCGCCATCGCGCGCGGATTCGGTCCGGCCAAAGCCTTCGGTTGCGGGCTCATGTTGATCCGGAGGCTCTGAACGCGTGAGCGCCGCGCGCACCATGCCGGGCCTGGCGCCGCCGCGCCCCATACCGATCGCCGACCGCGCGTCGATCCTTTTCATCGAGCGGGGCCAGCTCGATGTTCTCGACGGCGCGTTCGTCGTTGTGGACCGGGAGGGTGTTCGCACGCACATCCCGGTCGGCGGTCTGGCCTGCCTCATGCTGGAGCCGGGCGCCCGCGTGTCCCACGCCGCCGTGTCCCTGGCTTCGCGGGTCGGTTGCCTGCTGGTCTGGGTCGGCGAAGCGGGTGTGCGGCTCTACGCCGCCGGACAGCCCGGCGGAGCGCGGGCCGACCGGCTGCTGCACCAGGCACGTCTCGCGCTCGACCCCGACGCGCGGCTCAGGATCGTGCGCAAGATGTACGACATGCGGTTCGGCGAGCCTGCGCCGTCCCGGCGTTCCGTCGATCAACTGAGGGGAATCGAGGGCGCGCGCGTAAAGCGGCTGTACGAGGCGCTGGCCCGCCAGAATGGCGTCGTCTGGAAAGCCCGCCGCTACGACCCCGGCGACTGGAACGCGGCGGACCTGCCTAACCGCTGCCTGAGCCAGGCAACCGCTTGTCTCTATGGACTGGCGGAGGCTGCAATTCTGGCGGCGGGCTATGCGCCGGCTATCGGGTTCCTCCATACCGGGAAACCGCAGTCTTTCGTTTACGACGTGGCCGACATATTCAAGTTCGAAACCGTGGCGCCGATTGCGTTCCAGGTAGCCGGTGCGGCGGCCCGCGGCAAGCAGCCCGCCGCCGCCGACCCCGTGGGAGAGGTCAGGCGCGGCTGCCGGGACAGTTTCCGCAGGACCGGCCTCCTGAAGCGGTTGATCCCGGCCATCGGAGAAATGCTGGCTGCCGGCGGTCTCGAACCTCCGGCTCTACCCGAAGAAGCGCAGCCGGTCGCCATCCCGGAGGCTGTGAGCGGCGATGCTGGTCATCGCGGTTAGCAACGCCCCACCCAGACTGCGAGGACGCCTCGCCGTATGGCTTCTGGAAATCCGGGCAGGCATTTATGTCGGGAATTACTCGCGGAGAACGCGCGAAATGATCTGGCGGCAAGTCCGGGACCAGATCGCTGACGGCGACGCGATCATGGCTTGGTCGGCACCGAACGAAGCCGGCTACGACTTCGATACCTGCGGCGTCAACCGCCGTATGCCAACTGACCTGGACGGTTTCAAGCTGGTGCAGTTCTCTCCTCCCATCGCTCCAGCAGCCGAAGCCTCTGGCGGTCGGCCGAAAAATGCCTAATTTGGCCGGTGCGCTGTTTGACATCGTAAAATGCCTGCCATATCAAGCTCTTCCAGAAAGAGTGTTCCCCGCTCGTGCGGGGATGAACCGTCGTTGAAATCGTTGAAAACTTTTTTTTCGCAGTGTTCCCCGCTCGTGCGGGGATGAACCACAGACAGACGCACAGCACGCCAGACAGCACACGTGTTCCCCGCTCGTGCGGGGATGAACCGGAGACCAGATATGAGCAGCATCGCTATCGCCGGTGTTCCCCGCTCGTGCGGGGATGAACCGGCCCAAATCAATTTCCGCAACATCGGCTGGAGGTGTTCCCCGCTCGTGCGGGGATGAACCGGCCGAGGCCGCCGGCTACAAAGTTCTGACGGCGTGTTCCCCGCTCGTGCGGGGATGAACCGAGCAGCACCGCCACCGCCACCACCGCCACCACGTGTTCCCCGCTCGTGCGGGGATGAACCGCTTCCAGCCCCCAAACCACATCCTCCGCTTTCGTGTTCCCCGCTCGTGCGGGGATGAACCGATCGTGGCGTCGGCGGACAACGCGAGACCATGGTGTTCCCCGCTCGTGCGGGGATGAACCGCGCGCCGAGCGCGACGCGGCCTACCTCGCCGAGTGTTCCCCGCTCGTGCGGGGATGAACCGACCGACACCACCACCACCGCCGCCGACCTCGCGTGTTCCCCGCTCGTGCGGGGATGAACCGCGCTTGAGCGGGATCGTCACGCTCAGCAACGGGTGTTCCCCGCTCGTGCGGGGATGAACCGCCGCCCTTGAGGATCGCAGCCGCGCCGCGCCCGTGTTCCCCGCTCGTGCGGGGATGAACCGACACGGCGAAATACTACCCCGCCGGCGCGCTGGTGTTCCCCGCTCGTGCGGGGATGAACCGCCCGCAATTTGGACCTCCACGCGGCGCTGATAGTGTTCCCCGCTCGTGCGGGGATGAACCGGGGGAGCACACACCGCCTCTAGTCGCGTGCGCGTGTTCCCCGCTCGTGCGGGGATGAACCGGCGGCCATGGTTGCGCTGGGCGAGGGCAGGGGGTGTTCCCCGCTCGTGCGGGGATGAACCGGGCAGCGGGCCGTCGATTCCCGATCCGACCGAGTGTTCCCCGCTCGTGCGGGGATGAACCGAACGCGCTCATCGCCCAGACGCAGGTAGCCTAGTGTTCCCCGCTCGTGCGGGGATGAACCGGCGGAAATCCATGCTGAAGGCATGTGGAAGAAGTGTTCCCCGCTCGTGCGGGGATGAACCGCCGCGAGCAAGCCCAGCAGCATCACGGCCAGGGTGTTCCCCGCTCGTGCGGGGATGAACCGTTCGGCGACGACCTGGCGCTCGATGAGGAGACGTGTTCCCCGCTCGTGCGGGGATGAACCGCTCATCTCCATGCCGCCAGGCTCATTCGTGAGGTGTTCCGTATGCGTCCGCCGAAGACCGCAGGGGTAGGTAGGCCCTTCTTTGCGGCGAGTGCGTGCGGAGCGGGGTGGTTTTGAGCGTGAGCCGGCTTATGCGGCTTGATCGAGCATCTTCTCCGGAACCCAATTCCAGGGAAGAAGTTCGTCGAGCCGGTTCTGCGGGGTTCCCGCGATCCGGCCGAGAACGTCGGCGAGCCAGGCGTGGGGATCGACATCGTTGAGCTTGGCGGTGCCGATCAGGGTGTACATGGCTGCGGCGCGCCTGCCGCCGCGGTCGGAGCCGGCGAACAGCCATGACTTCCGACCCAGGGCAATACCTCTGAGCGCCCTCTCAGCGGCATTATTTGACAGGCAGATGCGCCCATCGTCGAGGAAGCGGGCGAAGCGGTCCCATCGCCTGAGCATGTAGTCCATGGCCTTGGCCACGGGGGAATGGCGGGAGAGCTTTGCGCGCTCGGCCTTCATCCAGGTCTCGAGTTCGGCCAGGACCGGCGCGCTCAGTTCCTGGCGCACCGCGAGGCGGCGCTCGGCGATCTCGCCGTTGATCCCGCGCTCGATGTCAAACAGCGCATCGATCCGCTTCACGGCTTCCATCGCCAGCGGCGAGATCGGCGGCGCGTTCCTGCCGCGCCTCTTGCCGGCCGCGATGTCGGCGAGCTCGTGGAACTTGCGCCTCGCATGGGCGAAGCAGGCAGCTTCGGTCACGGGCCCCGGCGATCGGGCGGGCTCGTAGAGCCGGTTATATCCGGCAAAGGCGTCGGCCTGCAGGATGCCGGCGTAGCTCCGCAAATGCTCGACCGGATGATCGCCCGAGCGGTTCCGCGAGTAGTGGAACAGGGCCGCCGGCGGGTCCGGACCGCCGAACGGTCTGTCGTCGCGGACATAGACCCAGGCCCGCCCGGTGTCGGTCTTGCCCCTGGCCAGAACCGGCACCGGCGTGTCGTCGCCATGCAGACGCTCGGCCGCCAGCACATGGTCTGCGATCAGGTCGTGCAGCGGCCTCAGCGCCACCGTGCAGGCGCCCACCTGGTCGGCCAGGGTCGACAGGCTGAGATCGACGCCCTCGCGCGCATAGCGGTCGCGCTGGCGGTTCAGAGGCTGGTGCGTCCCATACTTCTCGAACAGGATCATCGCCAACAGGTTGGGGCCCGCCCAGCCGCGCGGCGTCGGGTGGAACGGCGCCGGCGGCTGGCTGATCTTCTCGCAGTCCCGGCATGTGAACTTCTCGCGCACCGTCTGGATCACCTTCCACTGGCGCGGAATGACCTCCAGCGTCTCGGTGATGTCCTCGCCGATCTTCGAGAGCTTCTGCGAGCCGCAGCACTCACAGGCACTCGGCGCCGGCACCACCACGCGCTCGCGCGGCAGATGTTCGGGGAACGGCTTGCGCCCGGACCGGCGGCGGCGGGTGAACGCCTTGACCTGCGTCGTGCCGGTAGCCGCCTGTTCGGCCGCCAACTCGTCCTCGGTAGCGCTCGCCTCGAGCTCGTCGAGCTGGAGCTCCATCTGGTCGAGAAGGCGCTGCTTGCGCTCCGATCGTTGGCCGAAGAGCGCGTGACGGAGCTTCTCGATCATCAGCTTCAGGGAGGCGATCTGCGCCTCCGCGTCCGACACCTTCGCCACGGCGTTGGAAGCCTCGGCCTCCGCAACTGCGGCCCGCTCCTCGGCCTCGGTCGCCTTGACTTCCGCCGCAGCCAGCGCCGCCTTCAGAGCATCGATGTCCGATCCGTCCGGCATGCCCGGAAGCGAATCACAACAACCGCCCCGCCGCCATGACAATCCTGTCGGATGAGTCCATTTGCCGCCCGTCAGCCGGCCCGCGACGGCCGCCAGGTCCGGACCGGGTTCCGCCAGTCGATCCCTTCCAGCAAATAGCCAAGCTGCGCCGCGCTGATCGACACCGCCTCGCCCGAAGCAGCCGGCCAGGGGAACCGGCCACGCTCCAGACGCTTGGCGTAGAGCGAGGTCCCGATCCCGTCAGTCCAGAGGATCTTCACGAGATCGCCTTTGCGTCCGCGGAATATGAAGAGATCGCCCGCATGCGGATCGCGGCCGAGACCTTGCTGGACCTGCAGCGCCAGCGTGTTCATCCCGCGACGCATGTCCGTCACGCCCGTCGCAAGCCAGACCCGCGCCCCGCTCGGAACCGGGATCATCGCCGCCCCAGAACCCCGAGAACCCGCGACAGCGCCGCCGCGTCCACATCCCGGTCGACCGTCACGCGCGAGCCGTCCGCCAGCGCAATCTCGATCCGTCCGGAGGAAGACGGTTCGGCCTCCGGCGCCGGCAGCAGCTTCGCCGGCTCCGCCCCTTCCGTCGAAGAGACAACCACCGGGACGAAGCCGCCCACCACGCGCGCCAGCTCCCGATACTGGCCCCGCCACTTGAAGACCAGGTTCGCGTTCACGTCATGTCGGCGCGCCACCACCGAAACCGAAACCCCGGGCTGGTAGCTCTCCGCAACGATCAGGCGCTTGCGCGCCTCGCTCCACCGACGGCGAAGGCGGCGCCCCCGACCGTCGACCCCGGAGCCTGCATGCTCGGCTGCGTCCCACATCCGCATAGTGTCCACTTATCCTTGGTGGGCACCTGCGACGCGCGCCCACATCCGAGCGCATACCCTCCCAGATCCCGGAGAAAGGCGACAGGCGGTCTACGCCGAAGGCTTACGGTGTTCCCCGCTCGTGCGGGGATGAACCGGTACTGGCGTCGACCAATTGGCAGGATGGAAGGTGTTCCCCGCTCGTGCGGGGATGAACCGGTGGGGAACCCCAGCGCCGCGTTCCTCCCCCCGTGTTCCCCGCTCGTGCGGGGATGAACCGGCCATTTGCTGGCTAGCACTCGACCTTTCAATGTGTTCCCCGCTCGTGCGGGGATGAACCGGTTGCCATCGGAGGACGAGCAGATCATTAGGAGTGTTCCCCGCTCGTGCGGGGATGAACCGACGTTGATAGGCGGCGTCCTTGTCCGGGTTCCGCGTTCCCCGCTGGCGCGGGGATGAACCGACGACATCTGGGAGAAATGACACCATGTGGCTCTACACACCCTTCGGCTTTATCTCTGTAGTGCAACACCGGGAGCATGAGGACATGCTGCTGGTGCGGGCGCGCACGGAAGCCCACTTGACCGCCGTCCTCGCCGCCTACTTGCCGACAAACCCCTACGAGATTGAGCACACGCCAAAGGCCGACTATGCTTGGCGCACCACGCTGCACCGGAAGGAGTTCGCAGAGTTGCTCGCCAATGCGGTGGCCGACATCGTCTACGACAATTTCAAACACGCTGCGGCGGCCAAAAAGCCGTATGACGAGCCCTATATGGAGTGCCTGCACGACACTTGGATGCATGCGCGGGATATGCAGCACGATGAGCCCTTCGGCGGCCAGGAATGAGGGTCTTGGTCGCCTGCGAGTACTCCGGCACCGTCCGCGATGCCTTCCTCCGGCGCGGCCATGACGCTTGGTCCTGCGACCTGGAGGAGACAGAGGGCCGCCCCGAGCGTCACATTGTCGGCGATGCGCGCGACCTGCTCTCCGGCGAGTGGGATATGCTGATCGCCCATCCGCCATGCACGCGGCTGGCCAACAGCGGCGTGCGCTGGCTGCATGAGTGCAATCTCTGGAGCGAGCTTCAGGATGCCTGCGCTCTGTTCGCCGAATTCCTGAATGCCCCGATCCCGCGGGTCTGCGTCGAAAATCCGGTCATGCACGGGCACGCCAAGGCCCGGATTCGCGGGTATCGTCCGCCGGCGCAGACGGTCCAGCCGTGGCAGTGCGTTCCCCGCTGGCGCGGGGATGAACCGTCCACCTTGGCCGAACTCATGCTCTTCATTGCGCGTTCCCCGCTGGCGCGGGGGGGGGGGGGATGAACCGCCCCAACCGCCAAGGCAGACACAACACCGCCAGCGCCGGTGGAGGGAACAAGGGCCGCAGGCCGATGGCGACATCTTCTACTCATTCCCGCGCCTCACCACGACCCCGGTCTCCGACCTCAGATCGGCCGGGAGGCGCGAACGCTCATCCGTAACCGGACGGATCGCCAGATACGGGTCCTTCGACCGCGTGAGGGAGCGGAAACCCGGCCGCTCCGGACCCGGAGACCCGAGCGAATCCAGCCGGCCTTCTACCTCCGATGCCGCCCGGTCCACCTCCTCATGGTCAAGCCAGCCGCAGCCCGGGAGACCACGCATGTTCGGCAAGGGGGTCTTCAGCGCGCTGTCATGGCCGCCGCGATTCTCGTCCCGATGCGCTCTGCGGCGTCCTCGACCTCATGATCCCCGACATGGGCGTATCTGAGCGTCATGGTCGGCTGCGCATGACCGAGCATCCGGGCGACGGTGGGCAGCGGTATAGCGCGACAATCTGGATGAGAGCCGCGCGTCAATCAGGATGAGATTCCCGGCGGCAGCGACGAGGGAGAGGATTGTGTCGCGCGGCGGGGATTGCAAGCGGTTTTTGGTTTTGATTGTCGCGGCGCGACAGGTTCCGAGGATTTTTGATTGTCGCGGCGGTCCGGTGGGCCGGAGATGAAGCGGCCCGCGGAGGCGATCCCCGCGGGCCGTGAGTGTGAGGGCAGTTCGGCCGAGCTGGTGGCCTCGGGTCAGTCTTTGGTATTTTTCTCGGTGGCGTAGTTCGCCGGCCGGCCGCGCTTTCGCTTGCCCCTGTCGAGCGCTTCGCGGCGCCTGTAGCTCTCGACGTTCATCTCGAGGATGGTGGCGTGGTGGACGAGGCGGTCGACGGCGGCCACCGCCGTCGTTTCGTCCGGGAACACCTTGTTCCAGTCTCCGAAGGGCTGGTTTGCGGTGATCAGCAGGGATCTCCGCTCGTAGCGCGCCGAGATGAGTTCGAAGAGGACGCTGGTCTCGGCCTGGTCCTTCTGGACATAGGCGATGTCGTCGAGGATCAGCAGGTGGTAGCGGTCGAGCCTGGCCAGCATGGCTTCCAGGGCGAGCTCGCGGCGCGCGACCTGCATGCGCTGCACCAGATCGGTGGTTCTGGTGAAGAAGACACGGTATCCGTTCTCGACCAGGGCAAGGCCGATGGCGGACGCCAGATGGCTCTTGCCGACGCCTGGCGGGCCGAAGATGAGGCAGTTGGCGCCCTGGTCGAGCCAGGCGTCGCCGGCGGCCAGGGCATTGACCTGTGCCTTCGAGATCATCGGTACGACGCTGAAGTCGAAGGCGTCGAGGGTCTTGCCCGGGATCAGCCTGGCCTGCCTGAGATGGCGTTCGATGCGCCTGCGGTCGCGCTCGGCGAGCTCGTGCTCGACGAGGGTTGCGAGGAAGCGCGCGGCGGTCCATCCCTCGGCGTCGGCCCTCTTGGCGAAGCCCTGCCAAAGCTGGTTGATCGTCGGCAGGCGCAGATCGGCAAGCATCAGCGAGAGCTTGATGGCGTCGATCTTGTTGGGATCGGTGGCGATCCTGTCCTGGTTGTCGGTCATGCCGCGCCTCCCGCGTCGAGCAGGGTGCCGTAACCGGCAAGGAGTGGCCTGGCGATGCGGATGCTGGGCATGCTCCCCGGGCGCGGCGCGAAGCGCGCCTTGAGCTTGTCGGGGTCGGGGAGCCTGCCGGCGTTGAGCGCCCGGTCGATGGCGTGAGCGAGATCGGCCTCGCAGTTCTCCTCGTGGGCGAGCGCCAGGAAGGCGACCGCGAGCCGGCAGGCCCGGCGCTCGCCCACCCGCTCCAGGGCCGTCTCGAAGCAGCGCCGGCAGGCCTCGCGCGGGAACAGCGCGTCGCGGTAGACCAGGTTCAGGAGCGCCATCGGCTTCTTCTTCAGCGAGTGGATGACGTGGCGGTAGTTGACGACATGAGCGTTGGGGCCAGTGGAGCCGGCGCGCCCGCGCGGCAGGGTGAGCAGATGGGTGCCTGAGAGGAACAGCTCGATCCGGTCGTCGTAGACGCGCCCGCCGAGCCGGTGTCCGATGAGGTTCGAGGGCACGGTGTAGAACACGCGGCGTAGTCCGAAGCCGGACGACGAGGTGATGTTGACGCTGATCTGCTCGTAATCGACGGTCCGGCCGACCGGCAGGTCCCGCAGCTTCGCGCGCTCGGCCTCGATGGCCCTGGAGCGGTGCGCGTTGGCCCGGCCGACCACCTCGGCGATGAAGCGCCGATAGGTGCCGAGGTCCTCGAAGTCGCGCGAGCCGCGCAGCGCCAGCGCGTCCGCGATCCGGCGCTTGAGGTGGCCGTGCGGTCCCTCGATCGAGCCGTTCTCGTGCGCCACGCCGCGGTTGTTGCGGGTGGCCTCCATACCATAATGCTCACACAGCGCCTGGTAGCGCCCGGTTATGTCCTCAGCCGCGTCCTTGCTCAGGTTGCGGAACGCCGCCGACAGGCTGTCGGTGCGGTGCTCGCCGGGCGCGCCGCCGAGATGCCATAGCGCGTCCTGCAGCCCCTCGGCCAGCGCCGTGAAGCTCTCGCCGCCGAGCACCACCCGGGCATGGGTGAAGCCCGACCAGGCGAGGCGGAAGTGATAGAGCATGTGATCCAGCGGCTGCCCCGCGACGGTCACGCCGAGCGGGCCCATACGAGTGAAGTCGGACAGGCCCTGCCGGCCCGGTTCGTGCTTCTGGCGGAAGATCACGTCCTGCTCCGGACCGTGCTCGGCGCGCCAGACGCGGATCCGCCGCTCCAGCGTGCGCCGCACCCCCGGGTCCAGATCGGGATGGCAGCGCATCAGTTCCTCGAACACGCCGACCGGGCGGATGCCCGGGCTGGCCTCTGGAATCGGCACCACTTCCGTGTCAAAGATATCGGCCAGCGGGTCCGGACGGCGCCGGCCCCGCGGCTTCTTCTCTTGCAAGGGCGGCGCCGGACCGGCGGCAAGCCGGTACCCGGTGGCCCGGCTGAAGCCCGCCTTGGCGGCCGCCACCTCGATGGTGTCGGTCTTCTTCTGGGTCATGAACAACCTCTTCTGGCGATCGGTTATGTGACGCCCGGGCAACGCCGCGCTCTCCCGCTTGGAAAAGCACCAACGTTCGCCCGAACGGCCGATCCCGCCAGAAGGCCCGGAGGAAATTTTTCGAGCCGGCGGCCCGCAACTACAGTCGGGCTACGCCCTCCCTCCGTTCCGGGCCGCCGCCTTCCCTCGTCTCATCCTGATTGACGCGGAAGTCTCAAGTTGATTGTCGCGCCGCACAGCGGCACGCCGCGGGCCACGGCCTGGCTTGCGACGGTATGGCGCAAATCGTGCAGGCGGACATCCTTGATGCCCGCTTCCCGCCTTGCCAGGAGCCAGAGGCCGAGATTGCCGGATTGCGGCCTTGCCGGGTCTCCGGGCGAGGGAAACACGAAGGCGCTTCCGTTTCGCGGTTGGCGGACGATCACGGCCTGCGCCGCCCCGCTCAGCCATACCGTGCGCGGCCCCGTCTTGGTCTCCGCCAGCCTGAGCACGTCGCCATCGACCTCCGACCATCGAAGTGTCAGGATTTCGCTTTTTCGGCAGCCGGTCAGCAGCAGCAGGCGGATGATGTCGGCCTGCGGGCGGCGCGAGGGCCGTTCCCGCACCAGCCGGTCCAGGGTACGGTGAAGCTTGGCGATCTCTTCTGCGGACAGGAAGCGGGTCATCTTCCGGCCCGGGTTCGGCCTGACGCCTGCGGCAGGATCGGCGCCGACATGGCCAGCGGCCCTGGCGGCGGTCACGATCTGGCGCAACACGGCGAGCGTCATGTTGGCGGCGCCCGGCGTCTTGCGGCTCATGGCGTCGAACCAGCGCTCGACATGGGGCCTGGCGATGCGGTCGAGGCGAAGCGCCCCGAAGGCGGGCAGAAGCCGGTGCCGGATCACATGCTCCACGCGCTCGCCCCAGGCCGGGCTGCAATGACCCCGGCGTGCCGGCAACCAGTCCTCCATGACGAAATCCCGGAAGAGGGGAACGGCAGTCCGGGCGGCAGGGTCTGCGGCGCAGAGCGGATGCGAGCCGTCCAGCAGGGCCCGGCATGCGACCCGGGCTTCCTCCACCGTCATCAGCGCGACCGCGCCTACGGTCGTCCGCACCATCCTGCCGTTCACGGTCCCGTGCCACACGAAACCGCGATGTCCGGACGGACGGACCCGCACGCCCAGACCGGCAACCCGAATGTCCCTGACGATGTATTCGGTGCTGCCGGGCTTCAATCTTGCGACGCCTGCATCCGTCAGGCGGACCTTCCTTGCCCTGCCCGTCACGACTGTGCTCCCGAGAGCAGTGGCGCCAGCGCCTCGACCGTCTCCCTGACCGTCGCGTCGGAGAGATGCGCGTATTTCAGCGTGGTCGCCGCTTTCTCATGGCCCAGCAGCCGGCCCACCGTGCGGATCGTCTCGCCGCCCGACAGCGCCATGCTGGCGTAGCTGTGGCGCATGTCATGCAGGCGCATGTCCTCGAGGCCCGCCTCGGCGCGCAACTGCATCCAGAAGGCGTCCAGCCAGCTCCAGGGCGTGCGACGGTCTCCGATGGGGAACACGAAACGCGACGAACGCGGCAGCCCGTCGAGGACCTCCCGCGCCGCCTCGCAAAGCCAGACCGTGCGGGGACCGGTTTTGGAATCAACCAGGTAGAGCCTGCCATCGCGGTAGAAGCGCCATTCCAGGGTGACGATCTCCGACTTGCGGCAGCCGGTCAGCAGAAGCAGGCGGAGCGCCGCGACCCGGAAGGGCTGCCGGGCCTCATGGCGGTCCAGCGCCCTGCCGAGGCGGCGGTATTCCTCCGGGGACAGGAAGCGCTCCGACCGCTTCTGCCGGTAGCGCCGGATGCCCTTGCAGGGATTGCCGCCATCGGGGCGATACCCCCAGGCTTCGGCCTGCTGCATGATGACGGACAGGATCGGCGCCGACCGGTTCGCCGCCGCCGGGGTGGCATGCAGCGAGCGGAACCAATGCTGCACCTCCTCGCGGTCGATCTCCGCGATCGGTCGGCCCGCGAAGAAGGGCAGGATCTGGTTGTGGAGATAGCAGCGGTTGACGGCGAGCGTGCGCGGCTTCCAGCGCCTGCCGTAGCGCGTGAAGACCTCCTCGGCGACGGTCTCGAACAGCGCGGCCCCGGACGCTTCCGCTTCGATGTCCCTGTCGTCGCGGAGAGCGGCCAGCATGGACCGGGCGCGGGCGCGCGCGTCGGCCTCGGTCATGACCGCCGCGTCGCCGACGATCTTCCAGACCCGGTGGCCCCGGTGCTGGCTGTGGATGAAGTAGCGCTTCGCGCCCGAAGGCATGACGCGCACGCCGTAGCCCTTCAGTCCGGCGTCCCGGACATTGCGGACGGACTTGCGGGGCCGGAGGGTATCGACCCGGCGCTGGGTGAGGCGGATGGCTGCCAAGATTGCGGCTCCCCGATCTGTTGCACTCCCGTGCAAGACCGGGTTCGATGCCGCGCCCGGTTGCACCGGAAACGGAGAAAATCCACAATCATGTCAGATGGTTAGCACCAAAGGTGGGGGGTCCGTGTGCTGAAGGGACAACTCGACGAAGTGCTGGTCCGCCGCCTCAAGTCCGATATCCGGGATCTCGAAGGCGGCTTTCCCAGGCGTACCGTGGTTCCGGTCAAGATCGACGGTCTGCCGCCGGTCGCGCCCGAACTCGTCCTGCCAGGAATGCTCGACGCCTACCGGGCCGAGCGGGAAAAGCGTCTGAAGGACGAGACACGATCCAAGCAGGCTGCGGGCGCGCTGGTGATCGGCGGGCTGCAAAAGCGTCTGCTGTCGTCCATCGAGGCCTTCGCGAAGACGCTCGCGGTACATCGCAGGAGCGTGGAACGCGCGCTGGAGCGATCCACCGAAGCCATCGCGGTTTCCAACGACTTGCAGGCCGACTTCGAACGGCTGATCGTCGGCGAGGAAACGGGCGACGGCACAACCGGTGGTGACGGCGATATCGAAGCCGAAGCGCCCGACGATCCGGAACGATCCGATCCTTCGGAACTCGACTTCGCCGAGCTGATGGCGGCGGCGACAGCGCTATCGACCGACAGCCGACGCGCGGAAGCACGGACCGCATTGATGCGCGAACTCGCGCTCGTCGACGAGATGCGCGAGGTCGCCGAGGCAAGACGCCATGACGCCGACCCGCGCGTACACAGGATCATCGAGTGGGTCGACGCCAACATGTGCCCGGTTCGATCCGCGCTCGGGGCCGGGCCTCCGCAGTGGAACGAGCGCCGCCTCCTCATCTTCACCGAATACGAGGACACGCGCCGTTGGCTCGAGCGCTGCCTGAACGAGGCCATCGCGCATTCTGACAAGGCGGGCGAACGGATCGCGACCTTCACGGGGACGACCTCCCGGCACAGGCGGGAAAACGTCAAGCACGCCTTCAATGCCGAGCCGGGCGACCACCCGTTGCGCATTCTCATCGCCACCGACGCGGCACGGGAGGGCCTCAATCTGCAGCGCCACTGTCATGATCTGTTTCACTTCGACCTGCCCTGGAACCCGAGCCGTCTCGACCAGCGCAACGGCCGCATCGATCGCAAGCTGCAGCCCGCCGACGAAGTGTTCTGCCGGTACTTCGTCTTTGTCCAACGGCCGGAAGACCGTGTCCTGCAGGTGCTGGTGAACAAGGTGGAACGCATTCGCGAGGAGCTTGGCAGCGCCGCGAAGGTGCTCGAAGCGCGCATTGCACGGACCATCGGCAAGGAAGGCATGCGCCGCGACGGGATCGATGGTCTCGCAGCCTCCATCCGGGACCTGTCGGCCGGAGAACGGCGGCGCACCGTCGAGGACGAGCTCGAGGACGCGCGTCTGCGCCAGGACAGGCTGCGCGAGGACGTGGATAGCCTGCGCACCCGCCTGGAGCGGTCGCGCACCCATATCGGTCTTACCGCGCCGCAGTTCCGTCAGGCCCTGTCGATGAGCCTGGAGCTCGCCGGGGCTCCCGCAATCGCCGAGACCGACGGGCAGGAGAAGCCGGTGTCTGACGCTCCGCGCCGCTTCGTCTTTCCCGCCGCCGACCGTGCGCTTGCGAGCGATCCCGGCTGGACCGCAGCACTTGATTCTCTGCGCGCGCGACGGCAGAGCGGCGAGTCCCTGGGCGCGTGGCGCCGTCGGGCGGCCATCCGGCCCGTGGCTTTCGAAGACACCGGACGTCTTGGCGAAAACGCCGTGCACCTGCATCTCGAACACCGTGTGGTCCGGCGCCTGCTTGGCCGGTTCGCCGCGCAGGGCCTGATCCACCACGACTTGTCCAAGGCCTGTCTTACGGTCGCCCCGAATGCAATCCCGCGCGTTGTGCTGCTCGGCCGGCTCGCCGTCTACGGACCATGCGCCGCACGCCTGCACGAGGAGATCGTGCCGGTGACGGCGCGCTGGATCGATCCCGTGCAGCGACAGAACGCACTTGCGCCTTACGGCCGGGCCGGCGAGCAGACGACCCTGGCTTCCTTGCAGACGGCGCTCGACGAAGCCGGGCGGAACAGCGTGCCCGATCCGGTCCGGACGCGTCTCGCGGCTTCGGCGCCAACCGATATCGCCGATCTGCTTCCGCATCTGGAGCGCCGCCAGACGACTTCGCGGAGCTTGCGAAGGAACGGCTTGCCCAACGGTCGAAAACCGAACAGTACAGCATGATCGATTTGCTCAAGCGCCAGCGCAGGAGGATCGCCGAGGCGGCCGGCAGGGAAGACCGGCAGATGATGTTCGATTTCGACGAGGCCGAACGGCGCCAGCGCGAAGCCGACCGCCGGGCCTGGACGCGGCGCCTGGAAGCCATCGAGACCGAGCTTGAGACCGAGCCGGCCCGGATCGCGGATGCGTACAAGGTGCGCGCCGTCCGTGTCGATCCGCTCGGTCTCGTCTACCTCTGGCCGCGAACGGGGTAGACCATGGCGGATCGCGAACGCGGCAAACTGATCTTCGCCCATCAGGAATGGCTCGGTTTCGTTCAGCCGGTGGGCCTCGTCGTCGCGCCGACCGTCATGGTCGACGCCCAGGTGGTCCCCGACCGCAATGTCTCGGGGCGCCAGCGCGACTTTCGCGCACTGCTCGAGGAGGATGGGGAGGGCGCCACGGTCCGCTGGCGAGCGCCCGATCTGCGCCGGGTGTTCACGGATTGGTTGGGCTGGGAGGACGGCGATCTCGTGAGTGCGTCCGATCATCGCGAGACGCTCGAGATTGCCTTGCCGGAGTTGCAGGTCATGCTCGCCCCCACCTGGGCGGTACCGGGCGATCGGGACGCGGACGCAGAATGGACGATGCTCGTCCGGAGGGAGGACGAGGGCGCCGATTTCGACCAACCGCCCGACGATGCCGGCTGGAATGCGAGCCGTCATGCCCGGTTCGAACGGTTGCTGCGGGAAACCGGCGTTCCGACGGGCCTGCTCTGCACCGACGAGCGCATCCGTCTGGTCCATGCGCCGCAAGGCGAGTCGTCCGGGCACATCACCTTCGACGTATCCGTTCGGGTTCCTGGGGATGAGGATTGGGTTATCCGCTTGTCGGCATTTTCACACCGGGGCGACGGTTGTGCTTCTACCGATTGAGGGTGCGTTGCCAGTCTTTTCGCAGTGTGCGGAGCCAGATGTCCTTTTTCGGCTGGTCTCGTTTGTTGTGCCTGTCGTAGCGTCCCCGGCCCTGGGTGGTCCCGACGCGGGTCCAGCCCGATGCGCGGTATACGGCACCGGTGTAGCGGGGCGTTTCGACGAAGGTCTCGATGAGCACCGGCGTGATGTTGTAGCGCCCGGTCCAGTCGATGGGCAGGCGGCGGCGCACGATGGCGAGGATGTGCGAGCCGAGGTTGGGGATCTCGATCCAGGGCAGGATCAGGAAGCGCGGGTTGTCGACGACGAGAGGAAGGTTCTTTTCGCGCAGTTCGGGCGTCCATCCGATGAAGCGGTCGCGCGGGGCGAGCTTCCATGCGGCGGTGGAGAAGCCGAGCATGGCGACGGGCCAGCCGTTGCGGTCGTGGACGGCATAGCGCATCTGGGCGCCGACCAGTGTCTTGTGTCCGAGATAGTGGTAGCGGGCGATGAACTCGTTCCAGAGCCTGCCTTCGCGGGTGCTGTGCACGACGGTGCGGAAGTCGAGCGGGCGGACCTCGTCGAGGGTCGTGGGCGCCGGGAACAGCGGCGGTTCGGTGTCGGGTCCGAACTGGACCGGCCTGGGCCGGTGCTGCCGCCCCCTCGGCGGCGGCAGCTCGATGAGCCCGTCCTTGTGCATGGCGAGCATGGCGACACGGGCCATCATGTCCTTCAGTCCGCCGTCGGGCTTGAGCCAGCCGATGCGCCGGCAGAACTCGATCGACAGGGCGCGGCGGGAGAGCGGGGCGGGATCGGCGATCAGGGCACGCAGCAGCGCCATTTCATCTTCGGTGAAGTCGCGCCCGTAATAGCGACACTCGACCGCGCCGGTCATCCCGCCGCCGCGAGTTCGCGCCGGCGCGCCTCGCTCATCGACCACGGCAGCCAGGGCGAGAGGTCTTCCGGCGGCTCGCCGCCGTTCTCCGCGCACGCGGTCAGCCATTCACCGAGCCAGCGCCGGACGTCGATGCCGTTGATCGCCAGCGTGCCGGCCACCGAGTACATCGTTGCCGTGAACCCGGCGCCTTTCTCGCTGTCGGAGCCGAACGAGAGCCGTCGCCCGATGACCGCGAAGCGCAGGGAGAGTTCGCCGCGGTTGTTGTCCATGGGCACGAACGGCTTGTCGACGAAGACGCACAGCCCCTCGCGGTGCTTGAGGAGCGAGCGCAGCGGCCTGGCCCTGCGCGCCCTGTCCGTCAGCCCGGCCAGTTCCGCTTCGGCGGTCGCGAACAGCTCGTCGACCGCCTTCTTCAGCCTGGCGTGCGCGACGTCGAACGCCGGCGTCTGGCGTTCGAGAGGGTGAGCGGGGTCGTAATGCTCCAGCCGCGCCTCGTTGAGCCGGTAGATCTCCGCGATCCGCTCGATCCATCTCTGGCACCAGCGCCTGAGCCGCACCCGCCCGGCCGCGCCGTCGATGAACGAGCGCCTTTGGTGCGCCCAGCACCATTGCAGGATCACCTTGCCGGCGAGTTCGCGGGCCAGCTTTCTGTAGGCGCTGAACCGGTCGCAGACCAGAACCACGATGCCCTGTGTCGAACCGAACAGCTTCATCGCGACCTCGGCGCTGCGCGAGGGATCGATGTGGTAATAGACCGCGTCCGGGCTCACCGAGGTCCACAGCCAGGCGCGGCTCGACCGGCCTTTCTCGCGCCAGGCCTGAACGCGCCAGGATGTTTCGTCGGCATGGCGCAGGGCCGCGGTGTTCTGGTGCGCAAGGATCGCCTCGGCCAGCGGCTCGAACAGCGGCACGAAGCGCTTGATGCTGTCGGCCAGGGTGCCCGGCGAGATCGTCAGCCCCATGTCGGCCAGCCAGGCCGCGACCCGATGCAGCGGCCGGCAGCAGACGAACCGTTCGTAGAGCATGCACGTCCAGACGCTGATCCCGTAAGGCGTGGTCTCGAACAGTCGCACCGCCGGCGGCGCGGCCACCTCCCGCGGCGCGGAGGCGCAGTCGCAAGCCCGGCGCCAGCGCGACCGGACGATGGTGCGCTCGCAGGCCTCGACATCGATCTCGAAGAGGGTGGTGCGCCGCTCGCCGTTGGCGACATAGGGCTTGCCGCAACGCGGGCAGATCCGCGCATCTTCCGGCGGGTCGCGCGTCTCCTTCTTCTTCCTGAGCCCGGGGCGCCGGGTGCGGCCGTGCCCGGCGGCGCCGCGCTGCTGGCCGCGCTCGCGCCCGGCTTCTTCTGCCGCTCGCTCCTGCTGCCGTAGAGCGCCTTCGACAGGACGCTGCGGGTCGAGCGCAGCTTGTCGAGGTCGCCTTCCAGCTTCTCGACCCGCACGGCCAGCGCGGCGTTCTCGCCCTTCAGATCCCGCACCTCGGCGCGCAGCCCGGCATTCTTCTCCCGCAGCGACCCGATCAGCTCCGTGGCCCGCACGACCGCCGCCCGCAGCCGGTCGTTGCGCGCGCAGCCACGCGATCGTGCCCTCCCGGGCCTCCACCAGCCGCCTGGCCGCCGCGAGATGCCGGTCGAACCGCCCGCGCAGAGATTCGGCCACACGCTCGCCCTCGCGGTGCACCTTCGCGAGCCGCGAGCGCTCCCGGTCGATGTCCTGCTTCAACCAGTTGATCTCGTCCCGGTGGCGCGCCTCGACCCGCTCCCGGTGCTCGTGAGACCGGCGCAACGAGAGGTAAAGACCGACGATCTCGTCGTCCTGATACTCGACCCTGCGCTCCAACGCCTTCATGGCCCGCGACGCGGTCTTGGTTACGGCCAACTTGAGCTTGAACCGGCAAGTCTCAAGCTGCCTCTCCAGAGAACGCACGCGCGTACAGGCGTCCCTCTCCGACCAGCGCAGTTCCTCGCGGCGCAACTCCGCCACGCGTGCGCGCCCCCGTTCCTCCTCGATCCGCGCCTCTGCCTCTTCAAGCACAGACGCCCAGTCGAGCGGCTCGCACGCCGGCATCACCATGGGAGGCGACCACAAGGTGTCGTCCCCCTCGGCCAGCGTCAGGTCGGTGCAGAAATCCGCGTCGAAAACCGCCATGCGCGAGACCGTAGCGCATGCGCGAAGTAGTTACCAGTCAGAAAATCCGTGGAGGCATACCATCCCCCGGAACCCGAACGGATACCTTCGGGCGATGGACCGTTTGTCGGCATGCGCGAGCCGGCAACGCCTCTTTTCGGATCGATCCGGTCTCGGGCCGCTATCTGGAAACAGGCTTGATTTGCCTGAGGCCAGAAAAAACCAGTAAAATCAAGTCCGTATAGAAGGTTCAAAATATCCCGCAACATTGGGGGCAATCAGGAGGGTTCGACAGATGGGCGCTCTTGCAGGCAGGGTTGCCGTCGTCACGGGCGCGCAACAGGGCATCGGAGCCGCCATTGCACGGGCTGCGGCCGAAGCGGGCGCGTCCGTCATCGTCAACTATCTCGACGATGAAGAGGCCGCCGCCGAGGTCGCTGCATCGGCGCAGGCGGCCGGCGCGGATGCGGTGGCCGTGCAGGCCGACATTTCGCAGCCGGAGGAGGTCGAGCGCCTCATGGCGGCGGGCGACGGCCTCGGCGGCGTCGATATTCTCGTGAACAATGCCGCGATCTTCCCGCGCACGGCCTTTCTCGACATGACGGAAGCCGACTGGGACAGCCTCCTCGGGGTGAACCTGAAGGGGCCGTTCCTCTGTTCGTCGGCCGCGGCGCGGCGCATGGCCGCTGCCGGCCGGGAGGGCGCCATCGTGAACATCTCGTCGCGGTCGGCGTTCACCTCGTCTCCGCGCGGGGCGCATTACGCCGCCTCGAAGGCCGGCCTCGTCGGCCTGACGCGCGCCACCGCGCTGGGGCTCGCACCCCACGGCATCCGCGTCAACGCCATCGCGCCGGGCCTGGCGGACACCGCGCAGCCGCGCTACGGGATGACCGAGGACGAGATTGCCGAGGCGGCCGGCCTCATTCCGCTGAAAGGGCTGACCTTGCCCGAAGACGTGGCTGAACTGGCGGTCTTCCTCGCCTCCGCCGCCGCGCGGCGCATCACCGGGCAGACCGTCCATATCAACGGCGGACAATATCTCGCCTGAGCTTCCGCACTCACCGTGCGGCCAGCATGGCGGCGGCGGCCAGCACGGCGGCGGCCATGAGCGACGGTTCGAGGTAGCTGCCCGTCCAGTCGTGCAGGACGCCCGCGAGCGCCGGCCCGACCATCTGGCCGAGGCCGAAGGCCGCCGTTATCAGCGCGAGGTTGCGGCGCGGGTCGCCGATCGAGAGGCGCCGCGCATTGACCAAGCCGAGCGCCGTCAGGCCCATGAAGGTGCCGCCGAGGAGGGCCGCGGCCGTCAGCACCATCCAGATGCCGCCGCCCAGCACGCTCAGCAGCACGCCGAACGCCTCGACCAGGCAGGCGGCCGCGAAGGCGCGCTCATTGCCCCAGCGCTGTCCCGCCCAGCCCCAGAACGCCACCGACGGCGCCGCCGCCAGCCCGACGAAGAACCAGACCAGGTTTTCCGCCGGCTGCAGCACCGGGTCGGCGCGCACCATGTCGGAGATGAAGGTGGCGGTAATGACATAGCCGAAGCCGAACAGCCCGTAGGCGGCGGCGAACCGCGCGAAGCTCTCCGCCCTTGCGCCCGCCGCGGCGGGGCCGGCGGCTTCGGCCGGTTTCGCCTGCCCCCGTCTTCCCAGGAGAACCCAGACGGGAACCGACAGCGCGAGCGCGAGCGCCCCGCAGACGAGCCAGGGGCCTTGCGAATCGCCGTCGCCAAGCGCGGCGAGCGGAACCGCCAGCGACGAGACCGCGATGCCGACGCCGACGCCCGCATAGATGCCCGCCGCCCAGACCGCCCGCCCGGCGGCGGCCAGCCGGTCCATCGTCAGCGAGGAGGCCAGCACCATCACCAGCGCCGCAAGGGCCCCGTTTGCGAAGCGCAGGGCAAGGAACGCGCCCAGGTCTTCCGTCAGCCCCATGGCGCCGGTCGTCGCTGCGCTCGCCGCCAGCGCGCCGACCAGCCAGAGCCGCGCATCGCCCGGCACCGGCCGCCACGCCGCCGCCAGCGCCCCCAGCAGGTAGCCCAGGAAGTTGGCGGACGCGATCAGCCCTGCTTCCGGTTTGCCGAGCCCGAGCCCCGTCGTCATGAACGGCAGGATGGGCGTATAGACGAACCGCCCGATCCCGATGGCGACCGCCAGCGCCAGGCACCCGGCAAGCGCCAGCGCCGCGGGATGCTGGAGCGGGCCGGCCGACAGGCCTCCGCCCGAGGCCGTCACGCGGTCGAGCCGCCGTCCACCGCGAGCGTGGTTGCCGTGACGAAGGAGGCTTCGTCGGAGAGCAGGAAGAGCGCCGCGTTGGCGATCTCCTCCGGCCGGCCCGGCCGGCCGATGGGCAGCGCGCCGCCATGCCTCGCGATCAGCTCCTCCTTGTCGAGGCCGTGGGTCGACTGCTGGTCGGGCCGCGACACGAAGACCCTGAGCATCGGCGTGTCGATGGGGCCGGGGCAGATGGCGTTCACGCGGATGTTCTCCTTCGCGAGCCGCTTGCCGAGCGCCTTCACGAAGCCGACCACACCATGCTTCACCGCCGAATAGACCGGGCTGAACTGCGAGCCCTGCAGGCCCGAAGTCGAGGCGGTGTAGAGCAGCGAGCCGCCGCCCCGCGCCCGGATTTCCGGGATCGCCGCATCGGTCGTAATCAGCACCGTGCGCATGTTGAGCGTCACGGCCGTGTCGAAATCCTTCATCTCGATGCCCTCGACCGAGGCCGGGCCCGGATGGCCGACATGATTCCACACGAAGTCGATGCCGCCGAGCGCACCCGCCGCCTCGCGCACGATGCGCCGGCTGTCATCGTCCTGAGTGAGGTCGGCGGGTATCCCGACAGCGCGCCCGCCCGCCGCCTCGATCTCGGCCACGACCGCCGCCACGGCTTCGGCGTCGATATCGACGACGGCGACCGCCGCTCCCTCTTCTGCGAACCGGATGGCGCCCGCACGCCCCATGCCGGAGCCCGCCGCGGTCACGATCCCGCATCTGTCCTTCATACGCATGTGCCCGGTCATCCTCCGAAAGATTGCATTCTCGTCATGGCAAGCGCCGCTTCCTCGACGACCCGCCGCACTACTTCGCCCGCCGGCACGACATCGCCGATCATGCCGCAGCTCTGGCCGGCCGGCAGCACGCCCGCCTCGACATCGCCCTCGATCCGCCCGCGTTCGGACGCCGGGTGGCCGACCTCCATCGCCTGGAGCGGAAAGGGCTTGATCTCCGCCTCGCGCCCGGCCCAGCCGCGCGTGAAGCCGTTGTCGATCAGCCGGCAGGGCTTGCCGCTGTGGGCGCGCGTCACCACCGTTCCGGCCACGTCGGTATCGGCGATCCGGTGCTTGTAGTTGTCGTGGCTGCGGCTCTCGGCCGTGGCGATGAAGCGAGTGCCCATCCACACGCCCTGGGCGCCGAAGGCGAGCGCCGCCGCAAGCCCGCGGCCGTCCGCCAATCCGCCGCCGGCGAGCACCGGCACGTCCACCGCGTCCACCACGGCGGGCACGAGCGCCGCCGTGCCGATGCGCCCGACATGGCCGCCGCCGTCCATGCCCGACGCGATCACCGCATCCACGCCGTCCGCGACCGCCTTCTCGGCATGGCGCACCGCGCCCACGACCGACATGACATAGATGCCGCGTTCATGCGCCGCCGGCACGACCGCCGCCGGGCTGCCGAGGCCGGAGACCAGCACCGGCACCCGCTCCTCCAGCACGGCCTCGACCATGCCCTGCACCGCGTCGGTGTAGCGCGCTACCCGCTCGCCCTCGGCGCGCACGGTTGCGAACAGGATATCGACGCCGAAGGGCTTGTCGGTCAGCTCCCGCACCCGGCAGATTTCGGCGCGCAGCTGATCGCCATCCATCGTGGAGCCGGCGCCCACGACGCCGAGCCCGCCCGCCTCCGAGACGGCCGCCGCCAGGTCCGCGCGCGCAACCCAGCCCATGCCGGCCTGGAACACCGGATGCTCGATCCCCAGCCGCTCGCAGATCGGGGTCCGTATTCGAGCCATCGCGTTACGCCCTCGCTTCCCTTGCATAGACGCCGCCGCGCGGCCCCGTGTTCAGCCGGTCGGCGAAAGCCGGCGCCAGCGGCCGGCCGTCCGGAATGTTCATCCAGAGCCTGAGCAGCAGGCGGCGGCGTTCCGGGTCGTTGGCGTCCCGGTATCCGGCCCGGCCGTGCAGGATGGCGTGGTTGTTGAGCCACTGGATGTCGCCCCGGCGGAAGTCCATGTCGAGGCGGAAGCGCGGGTCGAGCGCGAGGCGCTCCACCGTTTCCACCGCCTCCTGCTCCTCCGCCGAGAGCTCGCGCCCCAGCTTGCGCTGGCCGTCCTCGATCTGCTTGCGGTTGAAGCGGCAGGAGAGCCGGCCCGCATACCAGGAGAACACCGGGATGCGCGCCCGCGTCACCTCGTCCGCCGCCCCTGTCGGCCCCTTGCCCGCGAGGTCGATGCGGAAGCCGGCGGCCAGCGTATCGACCAGGTGCGGCGCCGTCGCGAGGATTTCGTTGTAGATCGCGCCGGAGGAGGCGATCAGGCTTTCGCCGCCCTCCTCCGCCGGATGCACGCAAAGCAGCCCCACCACGTCCGCCGTGTCGCAGTGCGGGCCGATTTCGGCATTGGTCGTGTGGCCGCGCACATTGTTGTCGGCGTAGTCGAGGCCCCTGTCATAGACCTCGCCGATCAGCGCCCCGGTCGAGTTCTGGGAGATCGTCCGCCCCATATGCTGGGCGAGGCCCCAATAGACATCCCGCAACCCCGCAGGGTCGAGCTCCAGCCGGTCGAGGCCGCGCATCACCGTGAAGCCGCGCCCGTTCTCCAGCTCGTCCACCATGTCCTTCAGGCGCGGGCCGAGCACCGGCAAGGGGAAGTCCGCCCTGCCGAAACCGGGCGCGCCGAACCGCCGGGGCAGCGCGGCGCGTATCTCCTCCAGCTCGGCGTCGGAGAAGGTCCTTATCCAGTCGTCGCGCCCCTCCATGTCCTCGCGCCGCCAGACGCCCGGATGGTCGAGCGGTATTCTCAGCGTCATGCCCGCCTCTCTTCCACGACACCCGCCTCCAGCAGGGCGTCGATCTCGTTCCCCGCGAGTCCCGCCTCCGCGAGCAGGGCGCGCGAATGCTCGCCCAGATGCGGCGCCGGAGCCGAGGGCGACGGCGTCTTGCCGTCGAAGGCATAGGGCGTGCCGTGGACCCGGATGTCCTCGCCCGGCCGCCCCGGATCCGGTACCGCCGAAACGAAGCCCCGCTCGGCGATGCACGCTTCCGCCAGCGCCTCAGGCACGGTGCGCACCTTGCCCGTGGGCACGCCCGCCTCGTTCAGCACCCGCTCCCAATGCGCGGCGTCCCGCCGCCTGAGGCAGTCCGCGATGGCGCTCCGCACATGGGAGAGGTCCACCGCCGGGTCCCGCCAGGCGATCGGGTCCGACGCCGTCTCGAGCCCCTCCAGCCCGAGCGCTCCGCAAAGGCCCCGGAACTGCGCCTCCGTGTTTGCGGTCAGCACCACCGCCGCATCGGCCGTCTCGTAGGTGCCGGACGCGGGCGAGCCGGAGAAGGCCGTGTTGCCGATCCGCGCCGGCGGTTGGCCGGCGCCGAGGAAGCCGTGGACGGGCGTCGCCATCATGGCGAGCGTTGCCGCGGTCATCGACACATCGACATGCCGGCCCCGGCCCGTCGCATTCCGCTCGATCAGCGCGACGCAGACCGCCGTGAAGGCGGCATAGCCCGCCGCCGTATCGGCCATCGGGAAGCCGATCTTGATCGGCGGGTCGCCCTCGCCGCCCTGGGTCCACATCGCGCCCGCCACGCCCTGCACGATATGGTCGTAGGCCGGCCGCCAGGCCCAGTCGGGGTGGCGGCCGTATCCGGAGAGCGAGCAATAGACCGCGCGGGGGTTCAGCGCCCGCACCGCGTCCGCCCCGAGGCCGAGCCGCTCCATCACACCGGGGCGGAAGTTCTCCGCCACGACATCGGCCCCGGCGATCAGGCGCAGCGCCGTATCGCGTCCCTCGGGCCGCTTCAGGTCGAGCGCCAGCGAGCGCTTGCCGGAATTGATGGCGAGGAAGGCCGTGCCGAGGCCGTCCCCGGCGCGGTCCGGCTCGCCGCCCATGCGCCGCAGCTGGTCGCCGCGGCCCGGCGGCTCGACCTTCACGACATCCGCGCCCAGCATCGCAAGCTGGAAGGTCGCCAGCGGCCCCGCGATCACATGCGTGAAGTCGATGACCCTGAGGCCGTCGAAAGGCAATCGTTCCGTCACGCAGGACCCCCCGCATCCGTGCCGCACCGGCCGACTTTACCCCGGACGGCCCCGCATGCCCACTTGCAGCGCGCCGACAGCCGCCCGGCCCAAGGGGCCCACTCCAGCGATGTGTCATGATATGTCATGTTTTGTCATGCGGAGCTGCGGGATACCGCGCGATATGTCATGGGATGTCATGTTCTGCATGCGAAAGACGCATACCCCATAGCCGGTTGGTGCATGAAGTGGTCGTTTCGGGCGATGGCTCCGGGTATTCCATCCCGTTTCCCGGGTTCTGCATCTTCGGCATCGGTCTCTCCTCTCGATCCGTCGTCGTTCCGTTCTTCCCGCCGCCCGGTTGCCCGAGCGGCGGGACCCCAATTCGCGCGTATCCTGCGCGCGCCTGTGCCGGCGCGGGCGCGTGTCGGCGCCGGCGCGGTTCGCGCGCCTGATTGCGCGCACGCGAGGCAGGCACAGGACGCACTTCGCCTGTCGGCTGAATCGGGGTCGTTCCGCACCGGGCCGGCACGGGCAGGAAGCGGCTCCGGATGCCTCTTCCCTCGGACCTATCATATCATAATTTCTAAAAATGCAACCCCTGTAAAGGGATTATTACCAGATTTCTCCAGAACAAATCACTGCACCATCACCTGTCCACCGGATACGCATGTTTCCGTCCGGCGGCATTGCCTTGCATCCCCCAACCGTCGCCCCGGACGGCGCGCCAGCAGCGATCCGGGGCCCAGCCTGGACTCTCGCGGCATGACCGGGCCAGCGGGCGCCCCGCCGGGCAGCCCGGCCTCAGGCGGTAAGGCGGCTTACGATTTCGTCGACGGCGGCGTCTGCCAGCGCCTGGATTTCGGCGTCGGTGCGGTCCTGGATCGGGTGCGGGACGAAAATCATGGGCGGCTCGTAGCCGAGCGCGGCGGACTGCGCCTGCCAGGCCTCCACGAACTCCGTGGTCGCCACGCCCACGCCGGGGACGCCCCTCGCTTCCAGGTCTGCGATATCATGCGTACAGCACGATGTGCAGGAGCCTCAGTCGGCCAGCCCTTCGACAACGAGGGCGGCCTCGGAAGCGATCTGCTGCTTCACGCCGATCGGGGCGATGCGCGCGAAGGTCGGCTTCATGTAGCGCTTCACTTCGATGCCCCGCTCGTCCAGGCGCATATGCAGGCGGTCCAGAAAGACGTCGCCGCGCGCCTTGGAAATGTCGAGCAGGGCCACGGTCCTGCCGTCCAGCGAGGCCGGCCGGGCGAGCGGCTCGCGCCGCGCCGGCTCGACCTCGCCGGTCGGATCGACCAGCACTGGTGCGTTTCTCACGTTCCTACCTCCTTCGTTACCGGAATGCTGCCGACCGGGCCGGTGGCGGCCCAGCCGGGTAGAATGGCGGAGAACATGCCCGCGCCGCCGCCGGCGCGGACGATCAAGAGGCCGCCGTCGCGCAGCTTGGGCGTGGCGTGCCCCGGCTCGTCGAGCGCGGCGCGGAGCGCGGCCTCCAGGTCCTCGCGCGACCAGCCGCCGTCCCGGAACACGCGGTCATGCTCCGGCGACACGACGACCACCGCGTCGATATTGCGCCGGTTGCGGTTCTCGAGGCCCCGGAACACGTCGGCGAAGGTTTCCACCAGGGCCTCGGGCGTGCGCGAATCCTGGTCCACCACGCCCATCACGCCGTAGCCGGCAAAGAGCGTGACCGCCGAGGCCCCCTTGCCCGCGCCCCGGCTCTCGGAGAGCGGCGGCCAGGCGGAGCCCTCCTCGTCCTCGGGGAAGCAGAAGGTGTATTTGCCGGGATTGCCGAGTGCGGCCCGGTCCACGCCCTGCGGCTTGCCGCCGCCGACATTGCGCACGACGAGCTGGAGCGCGCGCCCGATGGTGGCGTTGGCGCGGTTGCCCTGTCCGAGGACGTTCCCCTTCGCGTTCATGCCGACGGCGCGGCGCACCGGGCCGTTCACGATGACGATGGGGCCGATATAGTAGGTCGTCGCGAGCACGCCGTGCATGCAGAAGGCATCGTCCAGCGCCGCCTCGACGGCCGCCAGCACGACGGGCAGATATTCCGGCTTGCAGCCCGCCATGACCGCGTTGACCGCCACCTTCTCGACCGTGCAGGGCTGGAGGTTGGGCGGCGCGAGGCCCAGTACCTCGCCCGGATCGCGGGTCGTGCCGTCGAGCATGGCGAGCACGCGCGCCTCGGTCGGCGGCACGACGGGCAGGCCGTCCGACCAGCCGCGGTCGTAAGCCGCCTCGACCTCGTCCTCCAGCGGCGCGAGAGGAACCCGGCGGGACTTGAGCCGCGCCGAGCCGAAGCGCGCCGCCAGCGCCTCCGGCATTCCAGGCTCGACATTCTTCGCCCCGCAGCCCGGCCTGAAGGGCGGCAGGCCTGCGCCCAGCCCTGCGAGGCCGGTCAGGCGCTCCCACTCGGCGCGGTCCCAGCCCCAGGTGCGCTCCGTCTCCTCGCCGTCCTCGCGCCGGATCAGGGTCGGCACGATCTCCACGCCGAGCCGGAAGGAACGCTCCAGCCCTTCGTCGAGCACGCCGGACACGCTTTCCGGGAAAGCGGGATCGTCCTGCGTCCAGACATCGAGCGCGATCCCGGACGCCGCAAGCTCGGCATAGACCGGCTCCAGCAGGGTGCAGGTCGGGCAGTCCCGCTTCACGACCAGGGTAAGCTGTTTCGTCATGGCGCGGTCACGCTAGCGCATCGTTCCGCGCCTGTCTCGCCGGAATCAGCCGGGAGCGCGGATGGCGGCGTCCCTGACCTTTTCGGAAACATCCGGCTCGAAGCGCCTGAAGTTGCTTTCGAAGTCCCGCGCGAGGGCGGAGGCGCGCGCATCGTATGCGTCCCTGTCCTGCCAGCTCGTGCGCGGGTCGAGGGCTTCGGGCGGCACATCGGGGCAGGCGGTCGGCCAGTGCAGGCCGAACACCGGATGCCGGGCGGTCTCCACCCCGTCCAGCGCGCCGCCCAGGGCGGCGTTGACCATGGCGCGGGTGTGCGCAATGGACATCCGCTCGCCCCTGCCGTTCCAGCCGGTGTTCACCAGCCAGCAATTGACCCTGCGCTCGGCGACCCGCTTCCCGAGCAACCCGGCATAGACGGACGGTTTCCTGGCCATGAACGGGGCGCCGAAACAGGTGGAGAAGGTGGCGACCGGCTCGCTGCCGAGGCCGCGCTCCGTGCCGGCGACCTTGGCGGTATAGCCGGAGAGGAAATGGTACATCGCCTGCTCGGTCGTCAGCCGGGAGATCGGCGGCAGGACGCCGAAGGCATCCGCCGTCAGCATGACGATGTTCTTCGGCGGCGGCCCGAGCCCGTCCGGGCAGGCATTGGGGATGAATTCCAGCGGATAGCAGGACCGGGTGTTTTCCGTCACCCGGCGGTCGACAAGGTCCAGCAGCCTTGTGTCGGGATCGATGGCGACATTCTCCAGCACCGTCCCGAAACGGTGGCTCGCGGCATGGATCTCCGGTTCGGCATCCCGGTTGAGATCGATGACCTTCGCATAGCAGCCGCCCTCGAAATTGAAGATGCCGCCGTCCGACCAGCCATGTTCGTCATCGCCGATCAGATCGCGCCCGGGGTCGGCGGACAGCGTTGTCTTGCCGGTGCCGGACAGGCCGAAAAACACAGCTGATCCTTCGGGCCCGATATTCGCCGAACAGTGCATCGGCATCACGCCCTCGGGCGGCAGCAGATAGTTCAGCAGCGTGAAGACGGATTTCTTGATTTCGCCGGCATAGTAGGTCCCCCCGATCAGGATCAGTTTCTCCGAGAAGCCGATGGCGATGACCGTCGAGGACCGGCAGCCATCGGTTTCGGGGTCTGCCTGGAAGCTCGGCGCATGGAGGATGGTCCATTCCGGATCGCCGCCGGACGGCCCGGAAGGCCGCAGGAAGATGTTGCGGGCGAACAGGCTGTGCCATGCCTGCTCCGTCACCACGCGCACCGCAAGCCGGTGGGCGGGGTCCGCGCCCGCATCGCAGTCCTGCACGAAAAGCTCGCGGCCCTGCAGATGGTCCAGCATCCGGCGGCGGAGCGTCGCGAAATTCTCCGGCGCCATCTCCCGGTTGACGTCGCCCCAGTCGATGCCCTTGTCCGTGGCCGCATCGCGGACGAAGAACTTGTCGTCCGGCGACCGGCCGGTGAACGCGCCCGTCTCGCAGACCAGGGCGCCACCTGCCGCCAGCAGGCCCTCGCGGGCGCGCACCGCCGACTCGACCAGGGATTCGCGGCCGGCGTTCCAGTGCAGCGTGCCGGGGTCGGTGATGCCGATTGCGGCCAGGCGTTTGTCAGAGGACAATAAAGGCCTCGAGTCGCGGGTTCGGGGCGCCGGAACGGTTCGCTTGACTTCTATGCAAGCGGCATGGCCCGTGCAATGCGCCGTCATGACGCGCCGATGGCAACATTACGCGGATTTCATGCGCCATTCGCCGGAATTCCGCCATATTGAGAGCGGAGGCTCTATGCTTCGGAAGGCGCATGTTCGCGGGAGGATCCAAGGTCCATGAAACACACGATCGCCCTCGTTGACGATGACCGGAATATCCTCACCTCCGTCACGATGGCCCTCGAAGCCGAAGGGTTCGATGTCCGGAGCTATGTGGACGGCGAACAGGCCTGGCAGGCCCTGCGGAACAACGGCGTCGATCTCGCGGTTCTCGACATCAAGATGCCTCGCATGGACGGCATGGAACTGCTCCAGCGCCTGCGCGCCAAGTCCGTGCTCCCCGTGATCTTCCTCACCACCAAGGTGGAGGAGCGGGACGAGGAACTCGGGCTGAACATGGGGGCCGACGACTACATCAAGAAGCCGTTCTCGCAACGCCTGCTGATCGCCCGCATCCGCGCCCTGCTGCGCCGCAAGGAACTGGAGCGGGACCGCGGAGTCCGGGATGTGCTGGTGCGCGGCGACCTCGCCGTCGACCAGGACCGCTATCTCTGCACCTGGAAGGGCGAACCGGTAAAGCTCACGGTCACCGAACTGCTGATCCTGCAGGCGCTGGCCTACAGGGCAGGCTATGTGAAGACGCGGGACCAGTTGATGACCGCCGCCTATGGCGCCGACGCCATGGCCAACGACCGGGTCATCGACAGCCATATCAAGCGGATGCGGCGCAAATTCCGTGCTGTAGACCCGGATTTCTCGTCCATCGAGACCCTCTACGGCGGCGGATACCGCTACCGCCCGTCATAGCCGGGCGATGGCCCGGCGAGGCAGCCGTCCGGCGGTGCGGCGCGGCGCGCGGCGGTGGTACCGCTCGCCGCTGATGCGCCGCCTTCTGGCGGTGAACCTGCTGGCGCTCGTCATCCTGGCTGCGAGCCTGCTCTACCTCGGCGGCTACAAGCGCGAACTGATCGAAACCGAGTTGCGGCTGGTGGAGGCCAAGGGCCGGACCATCGCGGTCGCCCTCGGCCACGCCTCCATCGAACTTCTGGCCGACGGCGAACCGGCCCTCGACGCGAAGAGCGCCGAACCCCTGCTGAGACGGCTCATCGAAGAATCCAGCCTCCGGGTGCGGATGCGGGTGCGGGTGTTCGGACCGGACGGAACCATCCGGCTGGACAGCCGGCGGTTTGCCGGCTTCGGGCCCGCGGTGGAGAGCGAGCCCCTGCCCCCGGCGGGCGGGGCGGACATGTTCCAGGCAGCCCTGCGCTGGCTGCTCGGGCTTTTCGACCTGGCTTTCCGCGAAATCGAGACCATCGAGCCCTATCGGGAAAGCGCGGAACAGAAGGCTTCCGACTATCGCGAGGTCGAAGGGGCGCTGCGCGGAGACACGGAACAGGTCGTCCGCTCGCTCGGCGCGAGGGGCCTGGTGCTGAGCGTCGCCCTGCCGATCCGGGACTTCAAGCGCGTGGTGGGCGCCGCCATGGTCTCCGCGGACGGCCGCGCCATCGACGAGGCCGTAAGCGAGATCCGGCTGCAAATCCTGTCGGCCGCCGGGGTGGCGCTGGTCGTGACCGTCCTGCTCACCCTCTACATGGCGCGCGCCATTGCGAAGCCGCTCAGGGACCTGGCGGCGACGGCCGAGCGTGTGCGTCCCGGCTACGGACGGGTCGATATACAGGACCTGAGCGGGCGCAATGATGAAATCGGCGACCTCTCCGCTGCGCTGCGCCGGATGACGGGCGCGCTTTGGGAAGGCATGGAGGAGACCGAGAAGTTCGCGGCCGATGTCAGCCATGAACTCAGGACGCCGCTCGCGTCCACCTACAGCGCGGCCGAGACGGCGATACGCGAGGACGATCCGGGCAAGAGGCGCAAGCTGATGCGGATCGTCCTGGACGATGTCAGGCGGCTGAACCGGTTGATCGACAGCGTGGCGGACTTCTCCAGCCTCGGCGCGCAGTTTTCCCGCGCGGAATCGGACCCGGTCGACATGCGCCGGGCCGTGGAGGCCTGTATCGATGCGGAGAGCCCGCCGCGTCCGGTATTGACGGTTGAAACGGAGGAGCCGTTCATCGTCCGCGGCCTCGAAGACCAGCTTGTGCGGGTCGTCCGCAACCTGATCGACAACGCCCGGTCGTTCTCCCCGGCGGCGGGGAGTGTGAGGCTGTTCCTCGCACGGCGGGGGGACGAGGTGGTCCTTCGGGTGGACGACGACGGCCCGGGCATCCAGGCAGGCAAGGAGGAGACGATCTTCGACCGCTTCTACACCGACCGGCCCGACGCCGGAGGACGCGGGGAAAGACATTCGGGCCTCGGCCTCGCCATTTCCCGCGATATCGCCAGGCTTCATGGCGGAAGCATTGCAGCGTCCAACCGGCCGGGCGCGGACGGCGGCGTTCTGGGCGCATGCTTCGAGCTTCGCGTACCGGCGGCGGAGGCCTGATGCAGGTCCATGCGAGCTGCATCGCCTTCGAGGGCCGGGGCGTGCTGCTGCGCGGACCTTCCGGGTCCGGGAAATCCGACCTCGCGCTCCGGGCGGTGGAGGCCGGGGCGGAGCTTGTCGCCGACGATCTCGTCGTGCTCGGGCTGCGAGGCGGCCGGGTCTGGGCCAGCCCGTTGCCGCAGGCCGGCGGCAGGCTGGAAGTGCGCGGCGTCGGGATCGTCCGCCTGCCGGCGCTGGACGGCGCGCCGCTCCTCCTGATCGCGGACCTGGCTGCGCCCGAACGGATGCCCGAGCCCTGTTTCGAGCCGGTTCTGGGCTTGCCGGTGAGGCGTATCCGGTTGGCGCCGTTCGAGATTTCCGCGGCGGTCAAACTGCGGCTTGCCGCGCATATGGCATCGGGGGATAAAGGCGCGGCATGACTTTCGGACAAACATGACGACCCGTAGTGAATCCATGCTGAGGCGCCTCGTCCTGGTGACCGGCATGTCCGGAGCCGGGCGGTCCGTCGCATTGAAGGAACTCGAGGATCTCGGGTTCGAGGCGATCGACAACATTCCGCTGGCGATGCTGAACGGCATCGATGCCGACCCGTCGGGCCGTCCGCTGGCCGTCGGGATCGACACACGCGCCCGCGACTTCGCCGTCGAGGGCGTGCTGGAACGCATGACGGACGCGGCGGCCCGCTTCGATGTCGTGCCGGTATTCCTGCATGCCGACGAGGAAACGCTGACGCGCCGCTACCGCGAGACGCGCCGGCGCCACCCGATGGCGCCGGACGGCAGTCCCGTCACCGGCATCGAGCGGGAGCGCCGGCTGCTGGAGCCGCTGCGCCGCGCGGCCGATATCGTCATCGACACCTCGCTGCTGAACGTCCACGACCTTCGCCGCCTGCTGCGGGCGCATTTCACATCCGACCCGCAGGAAGGCATGTCGATCTTCGTCACCTCCTTCTCCTTCCGCCTTGGCCTGCCGCGCGAGGCCGACCTCGTGTTCGACATGCGCTTCCTGTCCAACCCCCACTACATGGAAGACCTGCGGCCCTTGACCGGGCGCGACGAGAAAGTCGGCGCCCATATCGCGAAGGACCCGGACTTTGCCTCATTCCTCGAAAGCGTCGGCACGCTGCTCCGGACGCTGCTGCCCCGCTATGCGAAGGAAGGCCGCGCCTATCTGACGATAGCGATCGGCTGCACCGGCGGCCGCCACCGCTCGGTCTTCACGGCCGAGGAGCTTGCGCGGCTGTTGCGCGAACGGGGCTGGCGGGCCACGCTGACCCACCGCGACCTCGAAGCGGAACCGGCATCCGGGCAGGACTGTCTGGAGACGGCGGCGGACCAGGCCGTCGCATTGGAAACGGAGAACAGCCCATGATCGGCCTGGCGCTCGTAACGCATGGCCGCCTCGCCGCCGAACTGCTCGCGGCGCTTGAGCATGTCGTCGGGCCTCAGGAGCAGGTCTCGGCCGTGTGCATCGGCCCCGACGACGACATGGAGGACCGCCGCGTGGAGATCGCGCAGGTCGCAAAGACGCTCAATTCGGGGGATGGCGTCGTCCTGCTGACGGACATGTTCGGCGGCACACCCTCCAATCTCGCCATCTCCGTGCTGGGCGCGTCCAACAGGGGCGAGGTCGAGGTGATCGCAGGCGTCAACCTGCCGATGCTGGTCAAGCTCGCGACCTGCCGCCAGCACAAGACGCTCGCCGAGGCCGTCGCGGATGCGGAAGAGGCCGGGCGGAAATACATCCAGATCGCCTCGAAACTGCTCGCCGAGGCGCCCGGCTGACATGCCGTCGGCATTGTTGCGGATCGTGAATGAGCGCGGCCTGCATGCGCGCGCCGCGGCGAAATTCGTGGCGCTCGCCGGGCGCTTCGATGCGGAAGTGCAGGTCACCCATCACGACATGACCGTGCCGGGCGTCTCGATCATGGGCCTGCTGCTGCTCGGCGCCGGCAAGGGCTGCGAAATCGAGGTGGTCTGCGAGGGCGTGCAGGCTGCAGCCGCGCTGGCCGCACTACAGGCGCTCGTTGCGGACGGCTTCAGCGAGACATGACGGCGCCGGCGCGCTCACCGGCCGTCCGGGACACCACCCTATGGTGTGATTGCATTGCAATCAAGACGTGCGAATGCCGATCGGGTCTCCGGCGTCCGGTTGAAAGGGAGGCCCGCCGGTTGCTATACGCCTCCCGCCTTCTGGCGCATCCCTTCCGGAACGAGGACATACCTCCCGATGCCCGATTATCAGGTTGCCGACATCTCGCTTGCCGACTGGGGCCGCAAGGAGATCGCCATTGCCGAAACCGAAATGCCGGGGTTGATGGCGATCCGCGAGGAATACGGCCCGGCCCGGCCGCTGGAGGGCGCGCGGATTGCGGGCTGCCTGCACATGACCATCCAGACCTCGGTGCTGATCGAGACGCTGCAGACGCTGGGCGCGGAGGTGCGCTGGTCGTCCTGCAACATTTTCTCGACGCAGGACCAGGCGGCCGCGGCCATGGCAGCGTCCGGCGTGCCCGTCTTCGCCTGGAAGGGCGAGACGGAGGAAGAATACTGGCAGTGCGTGCATCGCACGGTCGAGGGGCCGGACGGCTGGCACCCCAACCTGCTGCTCGACGATGGCGGCGACCTGACCAGGCTCATGCACGACGACTACCCGGAACTCATGGGCGGCGTGCGGGGCGTGTCGGAGGAGACGACGACCGGCGTGCTGCGCCTCTACGAGATGGCGAAGACCGGCTCGCTCGCCTGCCCCGCCTTCAATGTCAACGACTCGGTGACCAAGTCCAAATTCGACAATCTCTACGGTTGCCGCGAGAGCCTCGTGGACGGGATCAAGCGCGCCACCGACGTGATGATCGCCGGCAAGTCCGCGCTCGTCTGCGGCTACGGCGATGTCGGCAAGGGGTCGGCGGAGAGCCTGCGCAGCCAGGGCGCGCGCGTCATGGTGAGCGAGGTCGACCCGATCTGCGCCCTCCAGGCCTGCATGGCCGGCTACGAAGTCGTACGCCTCGACGACGTCGCGGACCGGGTGGACATCGTGGTGACGGCGACCGGCAACACCGATGTCGTGACCATCGACCACATGCGCGCCATGAAGGACCGCACGATCGTCTGCAATATCGGCCATTTCGACAATGAGATTCAGGTGGACGCGCTTCGCAATCTCGCCTGGCACAATGTCAAGCCGCAGGTGGACGAGGTGGAGTTCCCGGACGGCAAGCGGCTGATCCTTCTGGCGGAGGGCCGGCTGGTGAACCTTGGATGCGCCACGGGGCATCCGAGCTTCGTGATGTCGGCGAGCTTCTCCAACCAGGTGCTGGCCCAGATCGAGCTCTGGACCAACGGGGAGCGATACGACCGGCAAGTGCACGTGCTGCCGAAGCATCTCGACGAGAAGGTTGCCATGCTGCACCTGGCGAGGCTGGGCGCCCGGCTGACCGAATTGCGCCCGGACCAGGCGGACTATATCGGCGTCCCGCAGGCCGGGCCGTTCAAGCCCGACTATTACCGCTACTGAGTGCTGCCGGGCGCGCGCAGCAGGCCCTCCAGGACGGTCGCGAGGAGCGCGAGGTCGGCGGGGCGGCTCAGCCGGTGGTCCCCGTCCTTCACGAAGACCGTGCGCACGTCCTCGCTTTCGAGGCAGTCGGCCAGGCGCAGCGAGTCCCGCCAGGGGACGGCGTCATCGCGCATTCCGTGAAGGAGGCGCACGGGGCGGCTTATGGACACCCCTCCCTCCAGAAGGCAGTGGCGCTTGCCGTCCTCGATCAGCGCCTTGGTGATCGCATAGGGCCCGTCCCCGTATTCGCTCGGGCGCAGGAAGAAGCCCTGCCCGTCGAGGTCGCGCCGCTGGTCCTCGGTCAACGCCGCCTCCATGCGCCGCACGAAATCCGGCGCGGGCGCGATGCCGATGAGCGCATGGACCCGCTCCGGCCGGGCCAGCGCCGCCAGCAGCATCAGCCAGCCGCCCATGCTGGAGCCGACCAGCACCTGCGGGCCTTCGGTCAGCCGGTCGAGCACCGCGAGCGTGTCGGCGAGCCAGTCCGAAATCACCGCCTCTTCGAACCGCCCGCCTGAAGCGCCGTGGCCGCGATAGTCGAAGCGCAGGAAGGCCCTGCCCTGCCGCCTGCAGAGGGCGTCCAGGGCCGTGGCCTTCTCACCCGTCATGTCGGACATGAAGCCGCCGAGGAACACCACCCCCGGCCCCCGCCCGGCAACGCGCCGGTAAGCCAGCGGCGGCCCGACCGGGCGGGTCAGGAGTTGCGCTTCGTCATCCCTGTTCGTCACGGGACTACAATTCCCGCAACTGGTCTGCCAGCAGGGCCTGCAGGTAATCCGCAAGGTCGTCCAGATCGTAATGGCCGTTTTCCCAGGCCCTGTCCGCCGCCGCAAGCGCCCGGTAATACGGGTCAGGATCTTCGCGAATTCTGTCCGGGACGGTCTTGCGCCCGGGCAGCATGCCTCCGTATTTCATGCAAATGAGGTAATAACAGGATGCGCGCGCAGTTCGCCCGTTACCGTCGTTAAACGGATGAATCCAGTTGATCTTCCACAAAGCATAAGCAGCGATTGCAGTCGGGTGTGTCTCTCGTTCCCAGTTTTCGTGGACAAACGAGAAGAAACGATCCATCAAACCGGGAACCAGGTTGTAGCGTGGCGGTATGTGTTTACCGACATAGACCGGCTCCTCCCTGTAACGGCCGCCGTGCTGCACCATGTTGGCGACTGCGGCATGATTCAGGGTCCATTACATATACTTGTCGAATGCCTCGATTCCCTTGCACAATCCTATCTCGACCATGTCCTCCAGCATGTCGTATTGACGCATGAGGTTGTTTTCCCGTACATTACGGTACAGGGTCGGATCATCGGTCTCTCTGAATGCCACGAAAGGAAAAGCCTGTATTCAGTCGCTTTTCAAATCCAGACGAGCAGCCCGCCTGACGCTTTCTTTTGTGACAGATTCGTCCATCGCATTACCCCAGGCAAAACTGATTCTTTGTTCGTGATATTCATCGTCGGACCTCTCATGGCTTTTTGTATCGCGAAAAAGCTTCAATAATTCTTCGCTCGGCCTGCTTTTGGTCAGGAACGACTTCCCGGTCGAATTCATGCTCTTCTTCTCCGAAGCGGTATGCCGTTCGCTCTCCGCAGTCTATCGTTGCGCTGCTGTCCGTCAAGACGGCGCTGGCGGACTTTACCGGGATAGCAGGAGCGGGAATGCTGGCGCCCTCATGGCTGCTGCGCTGAATATCTTCCAGGGCAGGACGATCCTCCAGGTGCTGCCTGCGCCGGAGGCGGGGGGCGTTGAGCGGGGGCGCTGGAGGTCGGCGCGGCGCGAGGCGGGCGCGCGGGCGCTGGCCGCCTCCTCCGGCCGGCGGGCCGGCGGCGGCCGTCAGCCCGGCGGATCCCGGGGCGGAGGATGAGCGGCCGATACCGGCACCCACCGGACCTGCCCCGTCATGCGCCGCAGCCAGACGCCGATCCTGAAGGCGGTCCGCATCATGGGGCCGGTCGTGCGCGGCGAGAAATCGCGGTGTATGTCCGATCCCTGCCCCGGTCTTACCCGCACCATGGCAGGAACGACATGGGCCGGTTTCAGGCGCCGCGCCGCCGGCGAGCCGGTCATGTGGAACAGGAACGAGTCCACCGTCATGCCGACGCGCGGCGCTTCGTCGATCGCGATCTCCGCGCCTTCGCGGTCGATCATGTAGGCGCAGGCCACTGCGGACGCCCATGCGATAGGGCGGATTTCGCCGCCGCACGGCGTCCTGCCCACCGGCCGCCCGAGCAGGGCAGGCTCGTCGCATCCTCCCAGTTTCACCACACGCGAAGCGGCCGGCCACCAGTCCGCCGAGGCCAGCAGGTCGCGGACGTCCGGCGCCAGCTCGGCATCGTCTTCGAGGATGAGCGCCGCCGGCGCGCCGGTTTGCAGGAATGCATCCAGGGCGGCGAAATGGCTCTCCCGGCAGGCCGCCTGGGAGAACGAGAGGTCGTCGGGGATGGCGCCCATGACCCGGTCGGCGTCCGTGGCGCCGATCCGCTCGGAGACAATGCCCAGCGTGCTCAAATTGCCGGAGATCGCCGCCCAGCGATCCGGGCGACGGTCGAGATTGATGACGAACACCGGCAGCATGACGGACCTCGCAAGCCCGACCGGGCGCCGGATATCGGGCTGTTCTGTTCAGCAGGCGCCCCGACAGAGCGGGACGCGCCAACGGTCGCAAAGAGGATGGTCGTCCGAATCGACCGGGAGAGTCAACGAAGGCCGCCGGGAGAACGTTGCCGGACCGGGGGAGGGATGCCCGGAACGAGTCCATTGCTGTCTGGTTGACGCCCTATCTCGAGGGCCGGGGCGACGAAGAGGAGCCTTGCCCATCCCTCATCCTGAGTAGCGACCGCGCCAGCGGGCGCATATCGAAGGACCGCCCCGAACTGCCGGCCGCCGTCCCAACCCTTTTCCCGTCATGCCCGGACTTATTCCTGGCATCTCTCTCCATCGCTCTCCCGGCCCGTCTAAAATCAGTTTCTATGATTATTAAAGATTTTATAATGGATATTTCCAATATTCTTGCTAACCTGCGACGCAGCCACTGTGGCGACTGTTCGGCAGGAACGACAAAGCATGACCAAGCCTGCCATATCGGTGCTGACGCCGGCCTACAACCGCGTCCACACCCTGCACCGGGCTTACGAGAGTTTGTCGCGGCAGACGGTGCGCGATTTCGAGTGGGTTGTCGTGGACGATGGCTCCACCGACGACACGGCGACGCTGCTCTCCCGGTGGCAGGCGGAGGCGGACTTTCCGATAAGCTGGTATCGCTACAGCAACAACAGGGGGAGGAACGCAGCGGTCAATACCGGGAAGAGCCTGGTGTCGGGAGATTACACCCTGATATTGGATAGCGACGATGCACTTCTCGACAATGCTGTTGAAACCATAAGTTACTGGAGAGAGAAAACGGGGCTGGATGCCACCGAAAGCGCCTATGCTTTAATGTTCCGTTGTGTCGATGATAATGGAAATATTGTCGGAAAATTGGGAAAGAACAGGACAGAAAATCTTCCAAGAAATGTATTACGGTTATCAGGAAGGGAAACCCGCTACTGTATGAAAATCACCTTCGATTTCGCAAGTATAGCAAAAACAAAAGTAAGGCAGGCCTATGAATTCGTTGAATTGACAAAATCAGAACATTGTCTGGAGGGAGTGACTCACAATGATATCTCCAGCGTTTATGATTCTATCTACATCGACCGGCCAATTAAGCGAATTTTCAAGGACAGTGGGGCGCGTTTATCTGACGGTTCGGCTTCTACTCTAAAGTGGCCACGCGGAAACTACTTGCGGGCACTTGCAATCCTGAATGAAGATATAGGCTCAGACTTCCTGACCTCTGCTAATTTTGTTTGGCACCGGTGCGCGCGGATTTTGGGGTTATGCCGACCTCGTAGACCATGCGCATACGGTTGCCGGGGAAGTGCGTTTCGGTGGCGTTGAGTTCGGCCAGAAGAGGCTTGATCTGGCGGTCGCAGGCGTCATTTGCGAGGCCGAGAATGCGGACCCGCAGGACGCCGTTGGCAGGGTCCGGCAGGATGTCGGCATCGGCGGTGAAGAGTGCCTGAAGCAGTTTCCGGGGGTGGGGCTTGTGGCCCTGCGCCTGCATGACGGGAAGCATCAAGCGGGTTTCAGCGCGGTAGGCGATCATGCGGATGATGTCGAGTAGGAGGCGCTCGCGTGAGGGCAAGGCATTGAGCTGTCCGGCTTCGTCGAGGTCGCCGGCCCGGCAGTGCGTGGGCACCTCCCTGCGGCTGGATCTGACAATCTCACGGCCGCCCTCGAGGTCCCTGAGTTCCCTCTTGAGTTCGCCCGTCGGCTGCTTCCTGTGGGCGGCGTCGGCGATGCGGTTGCGCAGGCGGCCAAGCTGGTGGTCGAGGCGGCGGATTGCCTTGTCGTAGGCCCGCCGCAGCGGGCTGACGACCATGGTATCGGCAGCGAGAGGCTCGATCTCGTGGGTCGGCAGGGCGTCGAGATTGAACTCGTCGCGCATGTATTTGAAGAAGTTTTCCTGCGACCAGCGCGAGAACAAGGCGCCTGCGGCCTCCGCCACCGGCTTGTGCGGATCGGTGGTGACCAGCGGAACCTGACGGCCGTTGTCGAGCAGGCGGCGGATCTGGCGCACCCTGAAGCCGTTCTTCAACGTCACCGGCTTCTCGGCCAGCAGCATGGTGGCGCTGGCGTTCGCCGCGGGTCCGTGAATGGGAACGATCATCGCACTGAAGTCCTCGGCCGGCCAGTCCCCGCCCCTGAAGTTCTTGTGCCAGGTCAGGCAGGCAATGCCGCGCCTGGCCAGCCGGCGAAACAGCTCCGGGCTCCAGCCCTCGCGGTCGAAGACCAGTGTGAGCACGGGCTGGCCGGGCTGCCCGGCGGTCAGGTCCGCTGTCCCGGCGTCGACGATCCCGAGCGCCTGCAACGCCGGCACCACGTCGGATTCGATCGCGGCGACCATCTTCGGGTCCAGCGGCTTGTGCAGGCACAGCAGGGGCTTGCCGCCCAAGGCGTTGATCCAGTAGCTGGTGCTCGCCGGCAGGCACAGCTTCTCGCGCGAGACGAAGTGTTTGGGCAGGCGCCCCTTGCGGCCGGCGTAGACCTTGACGTGCCCGTCAACGGCCAGCGTCGCCCAGAGCTCGGGCTCCTCCTCCTGCCAGCGTCTCGCAAGAGCGAGCTGCCACGCCTGCACGCTGGCTTCGTCGTTGGCCATGAGCCCGATCTTGCGCCGTAGCGTCTTGACCTCGGGGCAGCGGTCGAGACCGAGAACCGCACCCCATTCGCCCGGTGCCTGGTAGCGCAGGCTCTCGGGGTTGCGCACCCGCGCCAGGGTCATGAAGGCCAGGAAGAGCAGGATCGTGGGCAGGCCGTAGTAGCCCTTCGACAGCAACGGCAGGAGGCCGGTCTCGCAGAGCAGGCCTTCCTTCAGCAGGGCCGGCAGGGCGGCGAGAACGCCGCCAAAGCGCACGCCGCGGGCGGCGGCGGTGAACTGCGGTTCGACCGGTCCCGCCTGCCCGCAGCTGGCCAACACCCGAGCCCGGACATCGCAAGTCGCGCGCCCCATCGGCGCCTGCCGGTCCCGCCGGTCGCGCGCGCTGCGATCCGTCTGCGCCTCCAGCCCCGCTGCCGTCGCCGGCCCGGCGGCACCGGCACTCTCGTCATCGACACTGCCCTCGGGCGCCCCACCCGCGTCAGGCGGCACCGCCACTGCCGCGCTGCCGCGCTCCCGACACGCCTCCGCGTTGCCGATCACCCCCTGCCGCCGCCACTTGTTGACCGACGGCGCTGACACGCCGAGAACTCGGGCCACCGCAGAGCCGCTCAGGCCCCCTTCCAGCAACGCCGTCGCTTTCTCCGCCAGCTCCGGCGTGAACACCGAAGGTCCCCGACCGCGCCGGGGCTTCAGAAACTCCGCTTCGCCCTCGGCCAGGTAGCGCCGTCGTGCGCGCTGGACCGTTGCACGCGAGACACCGAAAGCGTCGGCCAGATCCTGCCGCGAGACCGCGCTGATCGCAGCCAGGCGGCCGATCCGCAACAGCATGGCCGCGCGGTCATCGGCGGCGTGGCTGTCAAAGGGAACGAGGTTGGAGAAGTAGGTGAAGCTGTCGTCCGAAATCAGAATGGCGAAACAACTGCTGCCGATCGGAACCGCCTCCGGAGGGCTCAGGGGAAGGGTAATCGACATGGTTGAAATCTCGTATCCAGTGTCAAATTAAAATACCCGAACCTGGACACGGCAGCCAGCGAAAATCAGCCGAAACAGACGAAAAATGAACCGAACTCAAAAAGTTCCCAGAACGCCGCCCGCAACAAACATCGTCACGAGGTCAGGAAGTCTGAGGTTATCGAGTTCTGACTCAATAGCGATTCTGCGATTGGAGGGTCGTTATGAGGGCAGCAATCCCCTTGAGGGAGGATTTTGATGCGGCGCAGTTGCGCGGCTTGCGCAGCGGAGCCGGGATGGTTCGCAGAACCGTCGCCTTCTTGCGCTTGCGGTGATTTACGACGGTTACCGTCGTTCGGATGCGGCGCGTTTTGCGGGGGTGGGCTTGCAGATCATCCGGGACTGGGTTCTTCGCTTCAACGCGGAAGGCCCGGAGGGATTGAAGGATCGCAAGGCCTCAGGTCCGCCGCGCAAGTTGAACGGGGAGCAGCGCGCGGCGCTGGCGGCGGTTGTGGAGAGCGGTCCGGACCCGGCGATCCACGGCGTGGTGCGGTGGCGGCGCTGCGACCTGGCGGCATGGCTCAGCGAGCAGTTCGGCATCTCGTTGGCGGAGACGACGGTCGGGCGGGAGTTGCGCCGGATGGGCTACGCCAGGCTGTCTGCGCGCCCGCGCCACCATGCCCGGGACGAAGCCGCGCTGGCAGGGTTCAAAAAAACTTCCCCGACCGCCTGAAGGAGATCCGCGCTGCACTCGGCGACGGCGTCGAGGTCGAAGTCTGGTGGCAGGACGAGGCGCGCGTCGGGCAGAAGAACAAGATCACCCGGCGATGGGCTAAACGCGGCACCCGACCGTCAGCGCCCAAGGACCAGAGAACCATCTCGGCCTACATCTTCGGCGCCATATGCCCGCAGAAGGGCAAGGCCGCCGGCCTCGTCATGCCCCACGCCAACACGGAGGCACTCAACGCCCACCTCGCCGAGGTCGCCCTCACCGTTGAACCCGGAGCCCATGCCCTCGTCATGCTCGACCGGGCCGGATGGCACACATCCCCGGCCCTCAAAGTCCCCGACAACATAACCCTGATGCCGCTCCCGCCCCGGTCCCCCGAGCTCAATCCCGTCGAGAATGTCTGGCAGTTCATGCGCGAAAATTGGCTCTCGAACCGCGTCTTCCAGAACTACGACGACATACTCGATCACTGCTGCCAGGCCTGGAACAATCTCGTCTCACAACCAGAACGCATCGCCTCCATCGGAACCCGAAAATGGGCCAATGGGTTCTGAACTATGCCCGCTGGTATTACTCCTCGAGCGATTCACGGCTGGCTCGGAGCCTGTGCGTCTTCTTCCAGCAGCCTTCTGAGCCACAGGTTGTGCAGCTGCCAGCCTACGCTGATAAGCGTGTCCAGCACCTCGTCGAACACGTGCTCGAACCTGAGACTGCCGAGTTCGTAGGCGTAGCGCCAATCTTCGAGGGCGGTTTCGTGTTCGTTGAGGATTGTCCGCAGTCCTTGGCGGACCGGTATTGGGAAGTGTGGACACGACGGGTCTCGTATCTCGGGAAATTCCTCTGCCAGCAGCTTCTGGATCGGTGTAGGTGACGGTCGTAAAAGGCGCTTATTTGCTGGCGTTGCGCGTTTTTGCGGGGCGTGATGATCGCAGTGATTGTGGTGCGGCGGTGTTTGTGACGGGGGCCTGGGACGGAAGGAGGGCGTAGCCCGACTGGAGTCGCCGGCCCCCGTCGCGTTGATATTTTCGCCTGCCGAGGGGAGGGTGTCCTGGCGCTGTCGGCGGGGGTCGCCGGGCTGCGCGAGGGGGTAGACTGGGGCTGCTGAGAACGATGCGGCGCCGGCCCCGTTTGCTAGGTGGCAACGACCGGCGCCGCACCCCCCGAGCCATGCAAGGCACGGCCCGTATGCGCAGTATCGTAGGCGTTCGGGCGTGGGTCCACCCCGTTCTCATCGGTCTTTGCGATGAGGAACGCCGCCCGCCTGTTCACCTGCGCTTCGTGCCATCGCCAGGTTGTGCTGTGCCGGCGGTGCGACCACGGCAACATCTACTGCTCGCGTCCGTGCAGCGGCCGGGCGCGGCGGCGCTCGCTGCGCCTTGCCGGGCGTCGCTACCAGAACAGCCGGCGGGGCCGTCACAAGCATGCCGAACGCCAGCGGCGCTACCGCGAGCGCCGTCGCGTCCGTGCGCCTGAGGAGGGGCGCCGTGCGCAGAAAGTGACGCATCACCCTTTGACCCGTTCACCGCGCCGTCCTGTTGTGGCGGGCATGCCGGCGGGGCGCTCGGGAAGGAGGCCCTTCGGACCCGACCGTCCCGCCGGAGTGTTCCGCTGCGATCACTGCGGGCGGTTCTGCGCCCGGGCGGTCTATCCGGGCCTGCGCCCGGCGCGAAGGGAGTGAGATGGCGATCGACCAGCAGACCCGGGCCGAGATCCTGCGGCTGTATTTTGCCGAGAAGTGGCGGATCGGCACGATCGCGCGCCAGCTCGGCGTCCACCACGGCACGGTCGAGCGCGCGGTGGCGGCCGCCGGGGCGCCCACGCCTGAGAAGCGGCGCAGATCTTCGATGATCGATCCGTTCCTGCCCTTCGTCCGCCAGACCCTGGCGGTCTGGCCGAAGTTGCCCTCCAGCCGGCTCTACCGGATGGCGGTCGAGCGCGGTTACCGGGGGTGCGAGAGCCACTTCCGGCGCATGATCGCGCCCGGGCGTCCGCGGCCGGTGGCCGAGGCCTATCTGCGCCTCAAGGCCCTGCCCGGCGAGCAGGCCCAGGTCGACTGGGCCCACTTCGGCAAGGTGAGGATCGGGCGTGCGGAGCGCCCGCTGATGGCCTTCGTGATGGTGCTCGGCCACTCGCGCCGCCTCTTCCTGCGCTTCTACCTCAACGCCGGGATGGACAACTTCCTGCGCGGCCATGTCGAGGCCTTCGAGGCTTGGCAGGGCGTGCCCCGCGAGCTCTGGTACGACAATCTGAAGAGCGTCGTGCTGGAGCGGCGCGGCGACGCCATCCGCTTCAATCCCCGGCTTCTCGACTTCGCAGGCGCCTACCGCTTCCTGCCGAAGCCGGTCGCGGTCGCCCGAGGCAACGAGAAGGGCCGCGTCGAGCGGGCCATACGCTATGTGCGCGACAGCTTCTTCGCCGCCCGCGCCTGGCGTGACCTCGACGATCTCAACGCCCAGGCCCGGGAGTGGTGCGAGGGCGTCGCCGCCGACCGCCCCTGGCCGGACGACCGCTCCCTCACCGTGAGCGAGGCCTTCGAGCGCGAGCGCGGCTCCCTGATGGCGCTGCCCGACGACCGTCCCCCCGTCGACGAGAGGGTCGAGGTCAGGATCGCCAAGACCCCCTATGCCAGGTTCGACCTCAATGACTACAGCGTCCCGCATACCCATGTCCGGCGCACCCTCACCGTGGCCGCGACGCTGGAAGAGGTGCGCATCCTCGACGGCATGGAGGTCATCGCCCGCCATCCGCGCAGCTTCGACAAGGCGGCCCGCATCGAGAACCCCGAACACATTGAGGAGCTGGTCAGGCGCAAGCGTCACGCCCGCAGCCTGCGCGGGCAGAGCCGGCTGCTCCAGGCCGCGCCCAACAGCGAGCGCCTGATCGCCGAGGCCGCCCCCCGCGGCGCTTATATCGGCGCCACCGTCGCCGCCCTGCTGCGCCTGCTCGACCAATACGGCGCCGCCGAGCTCGAAGCCGCCATCGACGAGGCCCTCGAACGCGGCGTCCCCCATCCCAATGCCGTGCGCCTCAGCCTCACACGGCGGCGCGAACTGCAGGACAGGCCGCCGCCGATCCCCATCGACCTGCCCAGGGACCCGCGCGTGCGCGACATCGCCGTGCGCGATCACGATCTCGGCGGATACGACGGGCTGGCCGGCTACCATGAAAAGGACAGCGAAGAATGACCGACACCCTCATGAACCGCGCCCGCGCGCTGGGCCTGCACGGCCTCCTCGCCCATTGGGGCGAAGTCGCGGAGCGCGACTGGCTCGCCTCCCTGATCGCGTGGGAAGAAGATGAGAAGCGCGCCCGAAGCCTCAAACGCCGCCTCGCCGACGCCCGCCTCGGACAGTTCAAGCCGCTCGCAGACTTCGACTGGGACTGGCCAAGGCGCTGCGACCGCATGGCCGTCGAGGACCTCATGACCCTCGACTTCCTCAAGGAGGCCGCAAACCTCGTACTGGTCGGACCCAACGGCGTCGGAAAGTCCACCATCGCCGCCAATATCGCCCACCGCGCCGTCCTCGAAGGCCACATCGTGCGCTTCGCAACCGCCGCCAGCCTGCTCGGCGAACTCGCCGCCATCGACTCCGACACCCTGCTCCAGCGCAGGCTGCGCTTCTACGCCCGACAGCACCTGCTGGTCATCGACGAAGTCGGATATCTCTCCTACTCCAACCGCCACGCCGACCTGCTGTTCAACATCGTCTCAAGCCGCAGCCAGCAGAACTCAACCATAATCACCACGAACCGCCCCTTCGCCGAGTGGAGCGAGGCCTTCCCAAACGCCGCCTGCCTGGTCGCCCTCGTCGACCGGCTCGTCCACAACGCCGAGATCGTCGCCATCGACGGCGACTCCTGGCGCCGCAAGGAAGCCGAGGAACGTCAGAAGCAGCGCAGCGCCGAACGCCGCCGCCGGCGCGGACCGAAAGCCGGGCAAAGCACTGGAAAGGCGAACCCGGTCCCGTCGCCATAGCCATGCATCCCTCCCGCCCCCGCGAGCGGCGGGTGCGGGCCGAGAGCCTGCGGGGCTATCCCCTCGAACCCGTCGCCCGAGCCCTCGGCTACCGCAGCGATCCCGACAATGCCGTGCGCTGGAGACGGCCAGGATCGGTCCTCTCCATCAACCGCTTCATGTTCTACGACCATCTGCGCGCAGAGGAGGGAGCCGGGGCTATCGAACTGGCGGTCCATGCGCTCGGATGCACCCCGCCGGACGCCATCGACTTCCTCGCCGAACTGTCCGACCTCTCAATGCCCCCAGGCGGCCGCCGGCAGGCGCCGGCCAAGGACCCCCGCTGGCCCAACCTCCGGCGATACCTCGTCGAGCGGCGCGGCCTCGCGGACGCGCTCGTCACCCTGTGCCGCGACCTCGGCCTGGTCCATGCCGACCCTCACGGCAACCCCGTGTTCGTCCGCCGAAACGCCGCCGGCGAGGCTACCGGCATCGAAACCGTCACCGCTGACCGCAAAACGACCGCGGGCGGCGGCTTCTGGATGTCCTGGGAGACCGAATGGCCACACGCCGTCATCCTGGCCGGCAACGCCCTCGACGCACTCTCCATCCTCTCCCTCCACCTCGGCCCGGTAAAACGCACCGAATGCGCCACCGTCTCCACCGGCGCCGTCGCCACCAAAGTCCCCAAATGGATCGAGGCATGGAACCCGCGCCTCATCTTCTGTGCATACGACGCCACCACAAACGGCGATCACGCCGCAAGGCGCCTCGCCCGCAACGACACCAGAATCGTCCGGCTGCGACCCGCACTCGACAACCGGGACTGGAACGACATGCTCATCCGCGACCGAGCCGGCGAACCAATCGAAACCGATGACCAACAGATCAACTGAAAAACCGCAACCGGCCGAAAAATGTCAGCGAATAGGCGCGCTCTGTAACCGTCGCTAACAATCGGTTCGGTCAGAGCATCATGCAGCTTTGTCAGATTGTGGTGATGCGGGGGCGCGCCACGTTCCTCGTTGTGTCCGATGCGCCATAGCGCCTTCAGTGCAATTTCTGCTGACTGTGCCCGCAGAATCGGTGTCCCGTAGAACGCGGCGGAGAAATCCTCCCGGTTTCTGCCTTCCCTTGCTTCGTTGTGCGCTTGGTCAAGTATCTCCGCCGCGCGGCGGAGGCTTGTCGCCAGCCTCAACATCCTTGCGGTGATTTTATATGCGTCTCCTTCGTCAATGACCTTCAGACGCGCTATTCGCCTGAGATTCTTCATCTTGTTCTCCTCGCCCGACGGGTCCTGAGTTGAGTTCCCGCTTGCTTTCAATGAGATCAGGGAACTGAGGCCCCGGAAGGTCGTGGTTGCGATTGTCTCGACGGTCCGTGCGGGGCGTGAATCTCGTATGGCGATGATGGCGCTGGGCTGAGGGTCAGGGTTCATGCGGCGCGGCTTTGTTGGTTTCCGGTGCGGTTGTTTTCGTTTGCGGGGATATCGTCATCGCTCATGAGGGCATTCCATGCGCGGTCGAAGCGTCCGGATTTGATGAGGGCGCGGACGGTGAGGACGGCCTGGCCGCCGGCGATGCGCCATCGCATGCCGGAGCGCTTCATCCTCTGTGTGACGAGGGTTTTGTTTGCGGCCTCGACAACGCCGGAGCCGATGGTGATGCCCCGGTCGCTGAGGTTGCGGTATCGCATGCGCTTGCGGTGCTTGCAGAAGAAGGCGAGTTCGCGCTCGATGGCGTTGCGCGCGGTGCGGTTGCTGCCTGCCTTGTCGCGCAGATAGCGCAGCGCCCGGGTCACCTTGGCGACGCCGCACGGGTCATGACGCAGGGTATGGCGGTAAGTCTCGAACCAGCGGGGATCGACGGCATGGTCGGAGGCTGTGCGGAGATGCTCGCAGGCGTGCCAGAAGTCGACGGCCTCGGCCTCGGGCGAGAGGCTCTCCAGGAAGGTCCAGTTGTCGGGGGCGCCCCCCGCCTTCGCAGGGGCAGGCTCTGGCGAGCGCAACGACCGCGATATCGGGGCGCGCGCGGCGGATATGCGCGACCTCGCTTGCGAGTTGGGCCTTCAGCGTGGGCTTGCCGCTCTCCGGCATGCGGGCGAAGTAGAGGGTCTTGAGCCGTTCGCCTTGGGCGTCGTGGAAGGAGACCGTGCCGCAGGCGGCCTCGCGCCAGCAGGCCTCGTCGCGCCCGTCCTCGCCGGCGCGCAGCGCCACCATGACGCCGTCGAGCGAGACCGAGGCGCTGACCGCCCCGGATGGGATGTCTTCCGTGCTGCGGATACTGTCCAGCGCCTGCGGCCCCAGGCTCTCCCAGCGCTCATGCAGGCTGCAGGCGAGCCGCTGCAAGGTGCTCGCCGACGGCCTCATGGCGCCCATCTCCGAGAAGAACCCCTCCGCTTCCCGCGCCGTGCCGTGACCCATCATCATCAGCCCGATCCGGGCGGCCGGGCGCGTCAGCCAGTCGTTCACCAGCCCCAGGCTCTCGTCCACCGGCACGAGCGAGGGGCCGCCCACGCCGTGGCGATAGCGCGCCCGCCTGTAGGTCACCGGGCCGAGCGTGCTCATGATCGTCTTCGGCGTCGCCGCCACACGGAACCGGCGTTGCCCGGCCTGCTCGACCCGCAACGCCCCGTCGTCCAGACCTTCCACCCAAGCTCCCGGAACCTCGCAACCCAGCGCGTTCACGCTCTCCCGAACACGAAGCTCCGCTTCCTCGAATGCAACCGCGCATGGCGCGGAAGCAGGCGGCTCACGACAAACCGCAACCAGCCCCGACAGCGCCTCCAGTATCCGAGCCGGCAAGCCGGCAAGATCGATGGACGAGCAGGATGCAGACTGCGAAACTGCCATGGGGCCGCTCCTGTGGTTGCGGTTGCTTCAGAACGACATCCTACCCGCCTCCGGCGGGCGGAGCGGTCCCGCTTCCGGCCCTGCCACCGAGCGGCCGTGACAAAATCCCGACCCCGAAACCCCGATTGTCACCGATCGACCCCAAAGGCCATCCGAAAAGAACATAAAATCTCAATAAATCAAATGGTTGCAATCGCCATACGGGACCTGCACCCTGATGCTGGTTTTCTTCGTGTCACGGCCAAGGGGAGCGATGTCGGGGGTACGAGCACCATGGACTTTGGACTTGGCGTCTCTCCGAGTGGCTCACCTTTTGGACAGCGGAGCGATTGTGTTCAAGTGTATCCCAGACATTGAGCAGTCTGCCAGCCCCCCTCTTGCATGATCTTCCGGTTGTCGCCTTAGCGGGATATGCCTGTTTGCTGTTTCGCGGCCCGTCCCACTGCCGTCAGGCCCCGCTTCATCCGGACCGGTCGGCAAGGTCGGGAACAGTTGTCGGCGATCAGCGGAGCGAAACCGGTTCGACGCAGCGCGGGTCGTCATTGGCGGGCCTGTTGGCCAGCGAGTAGCTACTCCCTCGCCGGGTTCGGCTGTTCTATTGAGCGGGCGACCCGACAGAGCGGGTGCGTGCAATGTTGACGAGGAGAATTTGTCACGGAACGGAACGGGAAGTCGAGTCCCGTCAGCCTCTTTCGGGATTCCCGGACCGGGACGCGTTCGGGAATGTCCCCTTTCCCTGTCCTGCGCTCCTTCCCGACAGCCCGGACGTCCTCATCAACGGGAATCTTGTCATATCGGCCTCAAGACCCGTTGAGCGACCATGTCTTGAGGCCAACCGCTACTCCAGGAACAGACTCTCAGCGGCAGTGCGCACGGGGCTGCCGGTCAGGTGATGGAGGGAGCGCCGGGCGCCGGCCCCATGTCGTCCGCGAGGCTGTCCGCGACGGTGGCGGCGGCGGTCTTCACCGGTTGCCGTGCAAGGTGGGCGTAGCGGGCGGTGGTCTGGATCTGGCTGTGGCCGAGGAGCCGGGCAATCGTCGGCAGGCTCTCGCCGAGCGCGAGCGCCCTGCTGGCAAAGCTGTGGCGAAGGTCGTGAAGCCGCATGTCCTCGAGTCCGGCCTCGCGGCGGGCCACCTGCCACGACGAGTTGAGATTGGCGAGGTGCGTTCCGGGTTCGCGCCCGAAGATGACCCAGGGATTGCCGGGCTGCCGGGGGATGGCGGTGAGCACTCCTCTCGCCGTCGGCGACAGCGGAACCGCGCGCGCTCCGGTCTTCGCGTCGCGCAACCGGAGCTCGTCATGTTCGAGGTCGACATCCTCCCATTTGAGGGTGAGGATTTCGTTGCGCCGGCAGCCGGTCAGCATCAGCAGGCGGATCGCCGCGGCGGCGCTGGCAAGAACCCGGCCGGCGCCCTCGAGTTCGTCGAGCGCGGCGCCCAACCGGTCGTATTCCTGCTCGGACAGGAAGCGCTCGCGGCTTCGCGCCGGATACTTCCTGATGAACCGGCAGGGGTTGCCGCCGGGCGGCGCGTTGCCCGAGGCCGCGGCCCTCAGGAAGAGCCGCGACAGCAGGGAGACCGTCTGGTTCGCCATGATGGGCGTCTCGCGGAGCCGGTAGTGCAGCGCGGCAACGTGATCGGGCGTGATCTCGCCGACGCGCAGCGCCCCGAACCGGGGGAGGAGGAATCTGTCGAGGATATGGCGGCAGGATCGCTGCGTGGACGGCTTGCAGCGCAGGGCCACGTGCCGGGTCATGTAGTCGTCCGCCAGCCCGGCGATCGTCGGTCCGGTGGCGGACGCGGAGTCCGCGCCGGGACGGCCCGGCGTCCTGCCCGCCTTGATATCCGCGATCAGCGCTCCGGCCTCGCGCCGGGCGCGCTCGGTCGACCATGCGCCATGACGGCCGATGGTGACGCGCCGGGTCTTCCCGCCGGAACGCGCGTGCGCGATGTAGACCTTCGACCCGGTCGCATAGACGCGCACGCCGAAGCCGGGCAGGTGGCGATCCCAGTAGACGATCTCCCGGTCGGCGACGGGAAGCCGGTCGACGGACTGTCTGGACAGGGTGAGCTTGTTGGTGCTGTGCATGGAGTGTCCTTCCGGAGTACGCCTTGACGCGGGCGCTCTAGCGGCCGTCCGGCGCCATGATCCTGGCGCCGATGTCGGCGGCGACCCGGGCCGAGGACACCCGCACCGAGTCCCGCGCGAGGTGGGCGTAACGCGCGGTGGTGCTCACCTTGCGGTGGCCGAGCAGGTCGCCGATCATCGCCAGGCCCTCGCCCAGCGCGAGCGCCCTGGAAGCGAAGGTGTGGCGCAAGTCGTGCAGGCGGACGCCGTCGAGACCGGCGTCCTTGCGGATGCGCTCCCAGGAGTCGTTGAGGTTGACCAGGTGCGCGCCCTTCTTCCTGCCGGGGAAGACCCAGGGATTGCCGGGCGTGCGGGGAAGGCCGGCGAACACTGCGGCCACCCTTGCCGGCATCGGCGTCATCCGCGCGCCGGTCTTGGAGTCGCGCAGCCGCATCTCGCCAGTGTCGAAGTTGAGGTCGTCCCACCGCAGGCCGAGGATCTCGTTGCGCCGGCATCCGGTCAGCACGAGAAGGTAGATGGCGGCCGCCGCATGGGGGGACGCCCGGCGCCCGGCGGGCGCGGCCCTGAGCGCCTCGCCGAGCCGGGAGAGTTCCTCGCGGGTGAGGAAGCGCTCGTGCTTCTCGACCCTGAAACGGGGCACGCTCCGGGCCGGGTTGCGCCCCGAGGGACACCAGCCCCACTCGTCGGCCAGATTGAACATCTTGACCAGAATGTCGGCCGCCCGGTTGGCGACACTGGGGCTGTGATGCAGCGCGTCGTGGAAGCGCAGGATGTCCTTGTGCTCGACCTCCGCGACGAGACGCCCGCCGAGGGCGGGCACGATGTGCTTGCGCAGCATGATCCGGTAGTGGGAGACGGTGGCCGGCTTGCAGTGCATCTCGACATGTTCTCTGAAGTAGCGGTCCGCGAGGTCGGCGACGGTGGGATCGTTGGCCGGGTCCTTCGGTATCGGCGGCTGCCCCGTCTTGATGCGGACGATGACCTCAGCGGCCTCCTTGCGGGCCCGGTCGGCGGAGAACGGGTTGCCGTGCTCGCCGAGGGTCACGCGCCTGGAACGGCCGAAGGCTCGCGTCTGGACGACGAAGACCTTTTTGCCGCTCGCGTAGACGCGCAGGCCGAAACCGGGCAGCTCGCGGTCCCAGTAGACGGTGTCCCTGCCATCGACGGGGAGACTGTCGACGATACGCTTGGAGAGGGTGCGGTACTGGCGTTGCGTCATGGCGTCCTGCTCCGGAGACGAGGGCGTTCGGTCATGGCGACGACGAAAACGACGATGCCGGCTCCGCGTTCCGGCAGGTCCGGTCCGAATTCGGTCTGCGCCATCGCTCCCTCCGTCACGGCCTCGCCGAACCGGATTCGACGGATGGCGTCCTGTGGTGGAACGGGTCGATTTTCTCGTAAGCGCAGCGGGAATGCGAGCGTGCGAAACGGATCGTAAGCACTCGCTCTCTTGTCTCGTTTGGCGACTGTGGGTTCCATGGCCGCAATCTAGCGGACTAAAATAATCGTGTCCACGCAACCGCTTATGTCACATATGCCTCGAATGGAAGGGCTTGGCAAGAATGCCGAGGTGGGTGCGTCCCGATGAGTTATTTACTGGACACGAACGTCGTCTCGGAGCCGCTGCGGCGCAGCCCGGAGGCCCGCGTGGCCGCCTGGATCGACGCCCAGCCCCTCGAAACCCTGTATCTCCCGGCGATCGCGGTCGCCGAACTGCGTTTCGGCGTCATGTCGCTGCCCGCCGGGCGGCGCCGGACCCTGCTGGATGAGGAGATCGAGCGCCGGATCCTGCCGCTGTTCGCCGGCCGCATCCTCCCGTTCGATCTCGCGGCCTCGCAGGCCTATGCCGGCCTGATGGCGGCGGCGCGCGGCAAGGGCCTCGCCGTGGCGGCGTCGGACGGATATATCGCAGCGACGGCGGCCGCCAACGGCATGGCGGTCGCCACCCGCGACACAACCCCGTTCGAGGCGGCCGGCCTCCGCGTGATCGACCCCTGGAAGGACTGACCGTATCGGGACGGCAGCCGGACGGCGCAGCGACGGATGCCAACTCGACAGCGCCGGCCGGGCTTGTCATGCTCGCCGGCCTCGGGTTCAGCGACGATTTGCGATAGGGAACGGGAATGGCGGCCTCCTCAGGAAAGCCGAAAGAAGCGCCGGGAACACCGTTTCCCGCCGAGCCGGGCAAGCTGCACGAACAGGGCAAGTGGCTATGGATTCCGCTGCGGGGCGAATGGCGCGACGTATCGGACAAACCGGAAGAAACCGTTCGCCAGCAGTTCGTTCGCCATCTTTGCGAGAGTCTGGGCTACACGCTCGGCCAAATGGACCAGGAACGGCGCACGATGCACGGGCATCGCAGCCCCCGCGCCGATATCGTGGTCTGGGAGACGCAGCAGGCCAAGGCTGCGAACAGGACCCCCGTCCTCGTGGTCGAGTGCAAGGCCGAGAATGTCGAGATCAGCGTTCGGGACTATTACCAGGGCCAGAGTTACGCCCGCGCGGCCGGCTGCGAATTCTTCGTTGCGCACAATGCCCGCTTCACAGCCGTCTTCAAGTTGGTTCCGGGAGCGCCGGGCGAATTCGTGCAGATCAACAAAATTCCCAGAGCGGCAGACTGGGGCGACGCCAAGCGAATCGAAGAGATCAAGAATGCGCTGCGCGCCTTCGACCGCAAGGAGTTTCAGGCCCTTTTGTTCAAGTGCCACTCGATCCTTTGGGAAGTGCACAAGATGGAGCCGGGGCGCGCGTTCGACACGATGTCGAAGATACTGTTCGTGAAGATGTATGTGGAGCGTTCGGGCCTGCACGGCACATTCACGGTGGATTATCTCGACCGCCGCGCTTCGACGCGGTTGCCGACCGATCCGCTCGTCCATGACGGCCTGTTCGAGCAGACGAAGGACCACTACCGGGCGGACGACCTTTTCGCCGAGACCGACCGCCTCGAGATTTCCGAAGGAACCTTCCGCCGCATTGTGAAGGAGCTTGAACGCTTCGACCTGTCGAAGACCGGTGACGACATCAAGGGCCTCGCCTTCGAGCGTTTCCTCGGCACGACATTCCGGGGCGAACTCGGCCAGTATTTCACGCCGCGCCCGGTCGTCGATTTCATGGTCAACCTGCTCGACCCGCAGGAGGACGAAATTATCTGCGACCCCGCGGCCGGGTCGGGCGGCTTCCTGATCCGCGCCTTCGAGCATGTTCGCGGCCGGATCGCCGCCGATGTCCAGGCGGAGAAGGATCGGGTGCGGGCCGATATCGAGGCGGCAGATCTCGACCCCGAGGAAGAGGAAGCCCGGATCGACGGGGCGTTCGCGGCGCTTAACCGGGATCTTCTGCCGTCGGACGACGACAACATGCCGGTCGATACCCGCGTCGGTAGGCTGGCATGGCGCTGCATTTTCGGCTGCGACGCCGAAGCGCGCGCCGCGCGCACCGCCAAGATGAACATGATCATGCACGGTGATGGCCACGGCGGCATCCACTACCATGACGGCCTTGTCGACATTAACGGCATCTTCCCCGATCGGTTCGATATCGTCGTCACCAACCCGCCCTTCGGCGCGAATGTGGGCAGCGACCAGAAGGTCGGCGATACCAACGAAACGCGGGTTCCCGACGATCCTGTCTATCGCGACCTCTGCCGCAAACGCTACGGCGAAGCGTGGGAGCGGAGCCACGAGCGCATGCTCGGCGCGGCGGGCACGAACATTCTCGACCTGTTCGAGATCGGCCGCGGCAAGGCGAACCGCGCCACCGAGATCGTCTTCGTGGAGCGCTGCCTTTCCCTGCTCAGGCCCGGCGGGCGCATGGGAATCGTGCTGCCCGACGGCAATCTCAACAACCCGTCGCTCGACTGGCTGCGCCGCTGGTGCGAAGGCAAAGCGAAGATTCTCGCCATCGTCAGCCTGCTGGAGGAAACGTTCCGCTCGGCGGATGCCACCGTGAAAGCGTCGATGGTCTTCCTTCGGCGCTTCACGGCAGCCGACGAGGCGGAATGGGAAGCCGCCTGGGAAACAGCCCATGCGCGCCATGACGGCGCATTCAACGAACAGCGGGACGAGCTTTGTCGGCAGGCAGGCCCGGAGGCCGTCGCTGGTGGAGACCCGGCGGTGCAGGCGCTTCTGGATGAGCTGGCAGGCCTCGGCGTCGACCGAACCGGGCCCGACTGGACCTCCGGCGACCCGCCGGCCTATCCGAGCGGCATCGGCCCGGCCAGATTGCGCCGGCCACGATGGACCGGCAAGCCGGAAGACCGCGAAGCTGCAGGACACGCCGCCCGGTTGAAGCGGGACTTCAACGCCGCTTTCGCCGGAGCCCCCGCCGCAAGGTCGGGAGCCGCGCTGGACGGCTTGCGGGCCGGCCTGAAGCGCATCGACGCTGCGCATGACGCCGCCCTTTGGGAAACGGTGCGCGAGACCTTCGACTATCCGGTCTTCGTGGCTGCGCCCGCCGCCGTCGGCATCACCTCGACCGGGGAGACCGGCGAGGACGTGCCGAACGACCTACCGGCGGTCCTCGACGCCTGGCGCGCCTTCGAGTCATGGAAGGACGCCGGCGCAGACCCGGAGGCCACGCCGGATTTTCCCCTGCCCTCCGCTGCCTGATCCGGCGGTGGAGGGCGCTCGGAACATGGATCGAGGGTCCGGGGACCCAAGGGCGGCGATATGCTTTCGAGACCGCCGCGCTCAGCGATATCCTGATGCGCCGTGTCTCCGCCATCGACAAGGAAACCCGCCCTCTTCAACGCCTGAACGTCATCGCCAAAGTGACTTTCGGCGGTGAACTGTTCCTTCGGGGAGATGCGGAAAAACGGGGCTACAAGGGACCGCTCTTCGAGGCGCTGCCGGGCGATCTGATTATCTCGAAGATCAGGGTGGGGCAGGGTTCCTTCTGCATCATCGGCGACGGAGTCGACCATGTAGCGGTGAGCCCCGAATACCCTGTCTATACACCCGATCCCGAACAGGTCGATCCGGGCTATCTGATCCTTGCGCTGCGCACGCCGGAGTTTCTGGCGCAACTCAGCGGGTCGGCTTCCGGCAACACGACAAAGCGGCGCATTCGGCCCGCCTTCTTCGAAAGCCGCACTATCCCGCTGCCGTCTTTAGATCGCCAGCGCGCCATCGTGGCTGCCCACTGCGCCGCGCTGGATCGGGCGACGAAACTGGAGCGGGAAGCGGACGAAACCGAGCGGCGGGCAATGGCGGCGTTCGAAGCGGCACTCGGTTTCGCCCCGCCCGAGCCTCTGCCGGATCGACCAGCCTTCATCGCCACCTTCAAGGACCTCGACCGCTGGAGCCATGAGGCTGCTCTCCGCCGGAGCGTCGAAGGTGACACAACCGCTCCCTCGCACTACCCGTTCGTGCGGCTCGGCGACGTAATCGCCGACCTGGAAAACGGCTGGAGCCCGAAATGCCACAACCGGCCTGCCGAACCGGGTAAATGGGGAGTCCTGAAACTCGGCGCGGTTTCCTTCGGCATATTCGACCCCGACGAAAACAAGGCGCTGCCTGAGCACCTCGAACCGCGCCGGCGCCTCGAAGTCGCGTCGGGGGAGGTATTGATAAGCCGCGCCAATATCACCCGGCTTGTCGGCGCAACGGCCCTGGTTGGCGAGACACGTCCGAAACTTATACTTTGCGACAAGATATTCCGCGTTGTTCCGCGCAAACCCACGCCCATCTGCCTAGCCTTCCTGGCCGAAATCCTGCGCATTTCCGATGTTCGCCGCCAGATAGAAGCGAATGTGACCGGAACCTCGCCGACCATGAAGAATATCTCGAAGCCGGCTCTGATGGACCTGAAATTTCCTCTCCCGCCAAAGGATGAACAGGCCGACATGGTGACGGCCCTCTCCGGATCTCGTGCCGCCGCGATGGCCCTGAGAGAGCGGGCAGGCAAGACGCGCACCAAGGCTTGGGCCGATTTCGAGACCGCGATATACGCGGACGAGAACGGCTTTGACACCGCTGCCTCCTGCGTGTGAGGGATCATCCGAATGTCAGCTTACGACGTTCCCGAAGACCTTCGCACGAAAGACGAATTCCATCATATCGACATGGGCTTTCTGAACAGGCGTCTATGTATAAGCGCCCTTGTGCCCGAAGCTCGCCGGATTTTTTTGGAGCGCCAGAAGCCGGGCACCGACCATATGACGGCGCTCAGCAACGACCACCTTCTTGTGACTCTGCTTCTCGATTGTCTGGAGGCCAACGCTATCCCCACTTTGCTCAAAGCCCTGACACTCGGCAAGCCGCGCCATTTGTTCCGCAGCACGGAACGCCTCGCGCCTTGCCTGGATATCTACGACGCGGCTCGCGTCTGTCATGCCGTAGAACTTGACCTCGATTTCGGGAAGCCTGTAGTCATCTCATATCATACCAACCACCTTGTCAGCGACACCGGAAAAATGACCCTCCATGAAGGCACAAGTGAGGCCCGTATTCACTCAATCGTTGGCATATTGCATGACAAGACGGATCGTTTTGAAATTGAACCGATGGTAATAGGGCAGCCAAGCTTGGACCATTGGAAAAACGATGGAGATGGAAGATTTCTTATGTTCTTCGGCGGAGAATTCGGGGAGATTTTTCCAGAAGATATAGATCAGTTCTCGAGAATGCGCGATGTGGAAATTGAAAGCACCAATGAATGGAAGAATGCAATGAAGAATTTACCGGAGTCGAAGGTCAAGGAAGCAATCGCAGGCCGGTTGCTGGAACTGCCGAAGAAAGACTGGGGCGGCGAGTCCGACGATCACTTTTCGGGAAATGTTGAGGTGCGCGGACGACGCCGGACCGCCGCCTTTCTGTTGAAGGGGCCTACGCAATTCCGGGAAATGACCCTGGAGATGTGCGGCAAGCGGGCCGACCAGATTCACCGCATGGTGGACACCGGCGCCGACATATCGGTGGTCCAGCACTCTCACCAGATCGGCCCGGTAGTCAGAAGAACGCTTCGGACATTGACGGTCCAGCCCGGCGGCTCGCAAAGGAAATACTGCCTGATCGACGGTCAGGCGACCTACCGCATCCTCAAGGCGTATTCGCTTCTCTGAGGCCGAGACCGCCCGCTCCGCCGAGGCGAGCAGACCCGCCGGACCGGGGCCGGCAGCCCGTATCGGATGCATAGCGCTGCGCGCCGCCGCGGCGGCGTATCGAAGGGCGGCGCTTCCTACGGCAGCGGCGCCATTCCCCTGCACGGCGTCATGACGCGGCCGCTCCTCCGGACGGGGCAAGGGCGCATGACGGGGCGTCGGTCGCCTGCGTCAGCACACCCAAACCAGGAGCCCGTCGCAGTTTTCGAAATTCGGAAGATGTTGCGGCTTGACGGTGCGGTAGTTGTTTCTGAGGCCGCCGTCGTTTTCCGTACACTTCACGCTGACACTGCATTCCTCGGTGTCGGACCTCCACGTGACGCTGAGGTCTGTGGTGCATGAATCGGAGGCCGGACTGAGAAGCCACTGGTCTTCACAATACTGGTCAGAACTGGCCGAGGCATCGTCAGGCGTCACTGCAAACAACAGTGCGACAGCGATCAATGAAATTCGGATGTTGTGCATGAAATGCCTCCTCGCCGATATCCGAGGGCTCATATATTAGTTTACCGGAATGACATGCTCCGTCCACCGGTCCGGCGTGAACGTCGGTGCACTGCCGTCGAACCGGCCTTCGATCCCGTCCATCCGGACCTCCATCCGCCCCATGCGGGGGTCGACCCGGTCTTCGGTCCCACCGGGCGGCGGGCGGGGGCTTTACCTTATTCTCATTTTGTTCTAATTTGTTCCCTCCGGCATGGAGGAGGCGCGAAGATGCCGAAAGCCTATTCCCCCGACCTGCGCAAGCGGGTTCTCGAAGCGGTGGCGGCGGGGGCGACCCGCCGGGAAGCCGCGGCGCGGTTCCATGTGGGCAAGGACACCATCACGCGATGGCGGGCGCTCGAACGCCAACAGGGCGACACGCGGCCGAAGCCGGCGGGCGGCGACCGCCGCTCCGCGCGAATCGAGGCCGAACGCGACACCGTCCTCAGCCTGCTGGCGGAAAATCCGGGCCTTTCCGTCGAAGGGCTGCGCGCGGCCCTCGATGCGCGCGGCCTGGTGTTCAGCTACGGCGCCATCTACCGCTTCCTCAGGCGCCACGGCTTCAGGCGCTGGAGGCACCGCAAATGGAAGATACCGAACCGGAAGCGGGCCCGGACAACCGGCGCCTCCCAGGACGGCGGCCCGCCGGCAACCTGATCGAAATGCCGACCCGGAGGCGGACGGGACCGCCAGGACCTCCCGGGGCGGCGGCCCCTCGGCAACCCGATCGAAAATCCGCCCGGCTCCGGGCGGGGTCGCCGGGGCCTCCCGGGGCGGCGATTCGCCGGCAAGCTGATCGGATTGCCAAAACCGGTTTTCCGGATTCGGCGCGCACCTCGCCTGTTGGCCGCCGGGGCGGCGCTTCACAACGATCCATCCCATCGCCGCACTGCGGCGGCGCGTCAGGGAAACTTCTCCGCGATAGTCATGCGTCCCGTTCCTTCCGGCTCCCGCCGCTCCGGGTCCTATATCGTGCTTTGTTCCCTAATGTCAAGGTTTTTAGGAAAAAAACTGAGTCCGTCGCCGGGCCGCGGCGCCTCGACGCCGGGCGGGGCTTTTGCGAGAATGGCGCCCGAGGAGGATGCGCCCCATGTCCGAGACCATGACCGAAGCGAAGATCGTCCGTCTTTCCGAGACGGACACCGTGCCGTTCGCGGCCGATTCCTTCTACAACCCGATCCTGCTCGGCGAGGAGGCCGGCTTCCCCATCCGGGTAGGTATCCAGACGGCCGAGCCCGGCTACGAGCCGGGGCTGCACGCGCATCCCTATGTGGAAATCCTGCACATCCTCGAAGGCAGCTGCGATGTCTGGCTGGAGGGCGCGGAGGACGAGCGCACCCGCCTCGAAGCCGGCGACACCGTGGCCCTGCCCCCGGAGCGCCGGCACAACTTCGCCGCCGTGGGCGAGAAGCCGATGCGGCTCATGGGCATCCACCTCAGCCCGAAGCGGATCGTGACCTACCGCGACGGCGCCTCGGACGAGCACGGCTACCCGATCCACCGCCTGTGAGCGATGTCGCAGCGGCGGCCGCCCGCCTGATCCGCGGCCGCGGCGACCTGCGCTCCCGCGCGGACTATCCGGCGGACCTCTGGCGGGGCCTCGCCGAAGCGGGCCTGCTCGGCCTCACCGTTCCCGAGGAATATGGCGGCCAAGGCCGGGACCTCGAAGGACTTGCGGAGGATTGCCGGGACATGGTGCGCCACGGCCGCAGCCTCGGCGCCATGCTCGCCTGGAAGGTGCATTGCACGCTCTGCCTGTTCGCGCTCGCCCGCCTCGGCGACGAGGCGCAGAAACGCGCATGGCTGCCGCGCCTGGCGCGAGGCGAGACCACGCTGGCGACGGCGATCTCGGAGCCCGGCGCCGGGGCGCATCCGAAATATCTGCAGGCGCGTGCGGAGAGGCTGCCGAACGGCGGCTGGCGGCTCGACGGCGAGAAGGCCTGGATCACCAACGGCCCCTCCGCCGGCCTCTTCATCGTGGTGGCGGTCAAGGGCGAGAGCGCCGGGCGCAAGCGGTTCGGCGCCTTCCTGGTGCCGGCGGACGCACCCGGCCTTGCGCGCACGGAGGCGGGCGCCGTCGAATTCCTGCGGCCGACGGGCCATTGCGGCCTCGACCTCCGCGATGTCCGCCTGCCCGCTTCGGCGGAGCTCGGCCCGGACGCCGACATATGGAGCGCGTTCGCCCGGCCGCTGCGCAATGTCGAGGACCTGCTGAAGCTCGGCTCGCAGCGGGGCGCGATGGAGGCGCTGCTCGACGATGCGGCCGACGCCGGGCTCGGGGACGAGGCGGTCGGCGGACTGGCGGCCCGGCTGGTGTCCTTCGAGGCGCTGGCCGCTTTCCCCGGCAGGGACGATGCCCGGCTGCTGGCGGCGAAGCAGCAGCAGCGCGATTTCCTCGCCGCCTACGAGGCGCTGGACCTGCCCGGCGACCCGGCGCGCGAGGCGCTGATCGCCGACATGAAGGCCTCGGAGAGCGTCGCCGGCAGGGTCCACGCCATCCGCCTGGCCGCGCTCGGGCGCGAGGCGCGCGGCGGCGATTCCCCCTGAGGCGGAGGTGCTATAGCCTGCCCCCGTCCCGGCGCCGGAGAGGAAGCGCGGTATGAAGCTCGGCCTGTTCTCGATGCCCCTGCATCGACCCGAAAAGCCGTTCCTGCAGACGTTGGAAGAGGACCGCGAGGCGATCCTGCTGGCGGACCGGCTCGGCTATTCGGAGGCCTGGATCGGCGAGCATTTCACCTCCAAGGTCGAGCAGATCACCTCGCCGCTGATCTTCCTCGCGACGCTCATCCGCGAGACGCGCTCGATCCGCTTTGGCACCGGCGTCATCAACGTCCCCCACCACCATCCGGTCACGGTCGCGAGCCATGTCGCTCTGTTTGACAATCTCAGCGAAGGACGGTTCCTGTTCGGGATCGGGCCGGGCGGGCTCGTCAGCGACGCCGAGATGTACGGGCATCACGACCCGGCGGAGCGCCAGCGCATGATGCTCGCCGCCATCGACATCGTGCTGGAGCTCTGGCGCGGCGAGCCGCCCTACCGCTTCGACAACCCGTGGTGGGACATCGCCATCGACGAGGCGGTCTATCCGCGCCACGGCGTCGGGCTGATCGCCAAGCCCTACCAGGACCCGCACCCGCCTATCGCCATGGCGATGGTCTCGGCCAATTCGGGCTCGGCCGGCGTCTGCGGCGGGCGCGGCTGGATCCCGATCTCGGCCAATTTCATCCCCTCGCGCGACGTGGCGACCCACTGGCCGCTCTACGCCGAGGCGGCGGAGAAGGCGGGCCGGCCGGCGGACCCGTCGGTCTGGCGGGTGGCGCGCAACCTGCTGGTGACGGAAAGCGAGGCCCGAGCGGACGACATTCTCGGCGACCCGGACGGGCTCTTCCACTTCTACTTCCGCTACCTGCGCAGCCTGCGGCGCCTGCCGGAGGTCAAGGCCATCGCCGATGCGCCCGCCGAAGCGCTGAACGAATTGCTCGACGTGGAGCAGGCGGTCGCGGAAATCCCGATCTGCGGCACGGCGAAGACGGTGCTCGACCGGCTGGTGGCGCTGCGCGAGGAGATCGGCCCCTTCGGCACCCTGCTGATCGGCATGCACGACTGGGAGGACCCGGACCTCTGCCGCGCCTCCATGCGCGGCCTCGCCGGGGATGTCCTGCCGGCCTTCTCGCAGCATTGCGGGGTGCTGGACGGCCGGGCCTGAAGCCGCCGCCCCCGCTCCGGTTGCCACCGAACAGGCCCTTGCATAGGATTTCACCCCGGAGGGCCGCAGCCGGAGACACGCGATGAACCATGTTTCGACCCCCGACACGGAACCGACCAGGGCCGAACATGCCGCGCGCATAGCGGCCTATCTCAGCGCCGGCGAGGAACGCGCCCGCAGCCTCGCAAACCGCGGACCGGTGCGCTTCGGCCCGGACGGCGGGCTTCATCCCGACATACTCGACGCCTACTGGAAGCACGGTTTCTATGTCTTCGAGGGCGTGATCGGCGAAGCGGAACTGGACGAGTTGCGCGCCGACGCCGACATGATGATCAAGCGCGCGCCGGTCCGTCCCGGCGCCGATCTGGATGCGCACGGCCGCCCCGCGCTCGGCCGGGACTATGCCCGCGAGCCCTACACGCTGGTGAAGCCGCTCTCCGACCCCTGGGGCGGCACCGACAAGCTGAACGGCCGCCACCCCCACCGGATGACCCAGCCGCAACCCGACACCGATGCGCCCGACTATGTGGTCTTCCTGATGTACGGCATGTGCCAGGCGATGCCGGCGGCGCTGCGCGTCTATGCCCATCCGCACCTGCTGGCGGTGGCGGAGGCGATCAACGGGACGGATTTCGTGCCCTACAACGACGCCATCTTCGTCAAGCAGGCCGGCGTCGGCGGCTCCGTCGCCTGGCACCAGGACGGCGTGACCCACTGGGACTCGCCCGACTGGGACGAGGGCAGCCACGGCTTCAACTTCCAGGTGCAACTCTACCCGACGACGCCCGCCAACTGCCTCTGGGTCGTGCCCGGCACTCACAAGGGAGGGCGGATCGACATTCCGGGCCGGGTCAGGGAGAACGGCGGCGACGAGAAGTTCCCGGACGCCGTGCCGCTCATCTGCGAGCCGGGCGACGTGACCGCCGTCAACCGCCAGATGCTGCACGGCTCCTTCGCCAACACATCGCCCGACAAGCGCATCTCGATCACCATGGGCTTCCACCGCCGCCGCTCGGTGCTGGGCCAGAAGGGCAAGCTCAGCATGAAGGCCGACGAGGTCTATGACGAGCAGCGCATCTTCGAACGCTCCGCCGTCATCCAGGTCGCGATCGACGCGCGGCGGCAGCGCTTCCCCGACGAGTCGCCCTTCCGCTACCGGCCCTTCGACGGGCTGGAGGACGAGTTCCGCTATAATGACGAGACCTTCGAACGGGTGATCCGCGACTACAACACGAAGGACCTGGCGATCTGACACGCCGGCGCCGACAGGCGCGGACAGGGAGGAACGGACATGGACGCGATGGGCGAATTCCTCGATTCGACCACTTTCATCGAGGACGGTCCGGCGCTCGCCGAGCGGCTGGAGCGCGACGGCTACCTGTTCCTCCGGGGCCTGCTGCCGCGCGGGAAGGTGATGGAGGTCCGCCGGCGCCTGCTGGAGACAGCGGCCGAAGGTGGCTGGCTCGACCCGGCTCATCCGGTGGAAGCCGGCGTCGCCAACAAGGCTGCGGCCTGCAAGGACCCCGAGGAACGCTACATGCAGGTGTTCCGGGGCATGTGGAAGGACGAGGAGCTGCACCGGCTCCGCATCCATCCCAATGTGCTGGCGCTGTTCGAGCGCATCTTCGGCGAGCCGGTGCTGGCGCACCCGATGTTCATCCAGCGCAACATCTTCCCGCAGACCGAGAGCTTCGACTTCACCACCGGCGCGCACCAGGACAAGGTGCATATCGGCGGGGCGACCAACCATGCGCTCTGGGCGCCGCTCGGCGACTGCCCGCTGGAGAAGGGGGCCCTCGCGGTTGCCTCCGGATCGCACCATGCGGGCGTGCTCGACACCAAGGTCGGCAACGGAGCGGGCGGCATGGACATCAGCGTGCCGATCCCCGGCGAGTGGGTGACGGGCGCCTTCGAGGCGGGCGATGCGCTGATCTTCGCGGACACCGTCGTGCATTGCGCGCTACCCAACCGCACGGACGAGATCCGCCAGTCCTTCGACGACCGCTACCAGCCGGCGAGCAAGCCGGTCGCGGACACCAACATGGTGCCCTATTCCGGCTGCGGAACCTGGGAGGAGGTCTATGCGGACTGGTCCTCCGACGACGGGCAATTTTTCTGGCGCGCGCTCTCGCCCAAGGTCGTGCCGCTGGACCGGCAATATTACGAACGCCGCGACCGGATGGCCTTCGACATGGCCGCAGAGGGCGACCTTGCGGCGCGCGACGCGCTGCTCCGCATCGTCCAGCGCGACCCGGACGAGGCGAAGCGCCGCCGCGCCGAAGAGGCGCTGCGCGAGCTCGCCGCCATGACAGGCCAACAGGAAAGCGGCGCCACGCACATTGCGTCGGCCTAGAGGCCGCCGCCGCGGGCTGAAACCGGCGTTTCAGGCCGCAGCCGTCACAGCCGGATATTGCGCCCCGCGTCCCCCGGGTCGCGGTGGAGGAATTCGGGGCCTAGCCGGTCGGGGGACGGGCAGCCGATCTGGGCCATGACCTTGTCGATCTCGTCGCGGAGGATGTCCACGGCCCTGGCGGCCCCGGCGGCACCACCCGCAACGGCGCCGTAGAGAGTCGGCCGGCCGAGGAAGACGAACTTCGCCCCGCTGGCGAGCGCGATCAGAATGTCCGCGCCCCGGCGGACGCCGCCGTCCATCATCAGCGCCAGCCGGTCGCCCACCGCCGCGTCGAGCGCCGGCAGCATATCCAGCGGCGACGGGGCGCGGTCGAGCTGGCGGGCGCCGTGGTTGGACACGATCAGCCCGTCCACACCGGCCTCCGCCGCCCGGAGCGCATCGTCGGTGCGCAACACCCCCTTCAGGACCAGCGTGCGCGGCCAGAGCGCGCGGAACCGCTCGATGTCGGACCAGGTGAGGCCGGTCGGCCTCTGTCCGGCCACGAATTCATCGACCTGTCCGGCGCTGGAGCCCGCCGGCGCATAAGGCCGCCAGTTCTCCAGCATGGCGGAGCCGTGCAGCAAGTAGTCCTTCAGCCAGAGCGGATGGCGGAGCGCCTCCAGCTTCGCCGCGAGCGTGATCTTGCCGCCGAGGCCGTTGCGCCGGTTGCGCTCCTTGTTGGAATCGACCGGCGCATCGACCGTGACCACAAGGGCGGGAATGCCGAGATCGGCCGCGCGCCGGATCATGTCTTCGGAGATCGACCGGTCCTTCGCTGCGGACAACTGGTACCAGCCATGCTCGGGCGCCTCGCGCGCCATGTCCTCCATCGGGGCGGTGGCGACGATCGACATGACGAAGGGGATATTCGCGTCCCGCGCGGCCCGCCACAGCATCCTGTCGCCGCCGCGGCGGAAATTGCCGATGCCCCCGGTGGGCGCGATGCCGTAGGGGCTCGACCATGTGCGGCCGAACAGCTCCACCGACCGGTCGAGGGTCGAGACATCCACCATGTAGCGCGGCACGAGCGAACGCCGCCGGAAGGCGTCCTCATTGCGCCGGAGCCCCTCCTCATCGTCCACGCCGCCTTCGATGTAGTCGTAAACCAGCTTCGGCACGCGCCTCTTCGCCAGCATGCGCAGGTCGTCGAGGTTGACGCACTTGTCGATATTCATCCGGCCCTCTCCCGGCGCCGGCCGCGGCCGTCAGAGCCGGATGTTGCGCCCCGCGTCCTCCTGGTCCCGGTGGAGGAAATCAGGCCCCAGCTGGTCGAGCGACGGGCAGCCGATCTGGGCCATCACCTTGTCGATCTCGTCGCGGAGGATATCGACCGCCTTCACGGCCCCTGCCGCCCCGCCCGCAACCGCGCCGTAGAGGGTCGGCCGGCCGAGGAAGACGAACTTCGCCCCGCTGGCGAGCGCGATCAGTATGTCAGCGCCCCGCCGGACGCCGCCGTCGAGCATCAGCGCCATGCGGTCGCCCACGGCCGCGTCGAGCGCCGGCAGCACGTCCAGCGGAGACGGCGCGCGGTCGAGCTGGCGGGCGCCGTGGTTGGAGACCATCAGCCCGTCCACCCCGGCTTCCGCCGCCCGGAGCGCGTCGTCCGTGCGCATGACGCCCTTCAGGATGAAGGTGCGCGGCCAGAGCGCCCGGAACCGCTCGATATCCGCCCAGGTGAGGTTGGCCGGGACCTGTCCGGCCATGAATTCGCCGACCTCGAGCGAACTCGCGCCCTCGGGCGCATAGGGCTTCCAGTTCTCCAGCATGGCGAAGCCCTGCTTCATGTAGTCCCGGAGCCAGGCGGGATGGCGGAGCGTGTCCAGCTTGGTCCCGAGCGTCAGCCTGAGCGGGCGGCCGAACCCGTTGCGCCGGTTGCGCTCACGGTTGGAATGGACCGGTACATCGACCGTGACGACGAGTGCCGGAATGCCGAGGTCGGCCGCGCGCCGGATCATGTCCTCGGAGATCGCCCGGTCATTCGCTGTATACATCTGGTACCAGCCATGCTCGGGCGCCTCGCGCGCCATCTCCTCCATCGAGGCGTTGGCAGCCCCGGACATGATGAAGGGGATATTGGCGTCGCGCGCCGCCCGCGCCAGCATCATGTCGCCGCCGCGGCGGTAATTGCCGATGCCGCCGGTGGGCGCGATGCCATAGGGGCTGGACCAGGTGCGGCCGAACAGCTCCACCGACTGGTCGAGCGTCGAGACATCGACCATGTAGCGCGGCACGAGCGAGCGCCGCTGGAAGGCGTCCTCATTGCGCCAGAGCCCTTCCTCACCGTCCACGCCGCCCTCGATGAAGTCGTAAACCAGCTTCGGCACGCGCTTCTTCGCGAGTACGCGCAGGTCGTCGAGATTGATGCACTTGTCGATATTCATCCGGCCCTCCCCCGGCACCGGCTGCCCCGGTTCAGTCCGCCAGAGTATTCCCAACCGGTTCCATTCTGTCAGCCGCAAACTGTCCCACCCCAAAACGCTCACGCCGGAGCGCGACCTGCCGTCGATGCAGCCCCGTCCCGATGGAACCGCATTTCGATCCGGGGAGGCGAACGGGATGTGAAGAAGCAGGCTGTTCGGGCGGCGGTAAACGATTCAGTGGAATCGAATCAGCGCATTGTTCGTTAAATTTTCGTAATAATTCCTAAAATTATTTGACTTCTGAGAATCGTGAAGACATATTGGTCCCGACGAGGCGGCGTCCGGACACCGCCCCGTTCCTTCGCGCCGGCGCCGGCGCGAAAAAAGCCCCCGATTCTGCCAACGGGCAAAGTGCGCCCTGCGTCCGGCTCGCGGGCGCAGGCGCAATCAGGCGCGCAAACCGCGCCGCCGCGAAACGCGCGCCGACGGGCGCGCGGGCGCCGGCGCGCATTACGCGCGAAAAAGGGTCCCGCCGCGCCGGGCGGCGGGAAGAACGGAGCGACGACGGACGGAAAGGAGAGACCATGCCGAAGATGCAAGGCCGGGGAAACCGGATGGAATACCCGGAGCACCAGACTGAAACGATGGCCGCATGCCCGGAACGGCTACGGGCTATGCGCCGTTCGCATGGCCGACCATGACGAAACATGACACATCATGACACATCATGACACCGCGCGGCCCCCGCATGACAGAACATGACATCTCATGACACTTCCGCAAGCGTATCCCCGCAGCCGCGCCTTCCCCACCGGATGCCGGCCTCGGACGGTTCTGTCCCGAATGACCGTCGGGCCATCCGGGTCGAAGCGTGCCCTAAGCCGCCGGCGCGACCCGGCAGGGGATGCCCTTGAAGTGCGGGATGCCCTGTTCGCGGTCGAGGAAATCCTCGTCGTCGGGACAGAGCTGGGCGTCGGCCATCTCCCAGGCGCTCTCCAGCCCGACCTCGGGCAGCCACCAGCCGTGGGGTATCCGCACCAGGCCCTTCTGCATGTCGTTGCGGACGGCAGCCTTCATATGCACCCGCCCCTGCGCCGTTTCCGCGACGGCGGGCTCGCCGTCGGCGATGCCGGCTTCCCTTGCATCTTCCGGATGCAGGAACAGCAGCGGCTCGGGCGCGCGGGCCCTGAGCGCCGCGATATGGCGGTGGCCGGTCTGGAAATAGGCGTCCTCGCGCAGGCCCGTGAAGAGGCGAAGCGGCATGTCGTCCGGCCCCGCCGGTTCCTCGCGCCAGTAGGGCAAGGGGTCGAAGCCGAATTCGGCCAGCACGGAGGAGGAAAGCTCGACCTTGCCGGAGGGCGTCGCGAAGCCCGTCTTTTCGTATTTCCGGAACCGGAGGCCGTCCGTATGCGCGGCGTGCTCCCGTGCGAAGCTGTCGAAATCCATGCCGAGGCCTGCCACGCGATGGTCCAGCACGGCGTCCGCCGTTTCCCACGGGAAATGGTTGCCGAGGCCGAACCGCACCGCCAGGCCGCGCCAGAAATCGTAAACGCTGCGCGCCTCTCCCGGCGGCTCCGTCGCCTGCTGCGAAGTGCGGCAGATCGCGGTCCAGCCGAAGCCGTCCGCCAGCGCCTTGCGTTCCGTCCAGGCATCGCCCGGCAGGATGTAATCGCACAGCGCCGCCGTCGGCGTCTTCATGTGCTCGAAGGCGACGAGCAGGTCCTGGTTCAGGAGCGCCCTTTGGATCAGCTGCATGTTGGCGAAGCTCAGCAGCGTGTTGTTGCCGAGCGCGAAGAACGCCTTGACCGGATATGGCTCGCCGTCCGCCATGGCGCGGAAGACGGCCGAGGGCGTCGCCATGTAGCAGCCGGAGACGAGATTGGCGTATCGCCGCCCCCAGACGCGAAGCGTCGGCTCTTCCAGGGGCGCGGCGCCGCGATAGGTGAACACCGGGTGCGTGTCGGACCCCAGTTGTTTGGCCTTCTGCGCTTCCGGCAGCGCGTCGTGAAACTCCAGGTCGGTCTCCGGCACGATGCGCGGGTGGAAACCGTGCAGCACCTCCCCGCCCGGAACGTCGAGATTGCCGCAGATGGCGCGCAGGATCGCCTGGAGGCGGATGGCGGAGGTCGAGTTGCGCTGCTGGTCGGTGATCGGAGACCAGGGAATCACCGCCGGGCCGGACTGCGCATAGAGGCGCGCCGCCTCCGCGATCCGGTCGGCCGGAACGCCGGTGATCTCGGCGACCCGGTCCAGCGGGAACTCGTCCACGCGCCTGCGAAGCTCGTCGAAGCCCGCCGTCCAGCGCTTGACGAAATCCTTGTCCCAGAGGCCCTCGTCCATGATGACCTTGAGCCAGCCGAGACACATGGCGGCGTCGGTGCCGACCCTGAGCGGCAGCCAGATGTCGGCGAGCTCGGCGTTCTCCGACCGGCGCGGGTCGAGCACGATCAGCTTCGCGCCGCGCTCCTGCGCCCGGCGGATGGCGTTGTATTCCGGCGTCCAGGAATGCGGCTTCGGATTGTGCCCGAACAGCACGATGCACTGCGTCTTCGTGAAATCCGGATAGGGGAACCAGCCATAGACCAGGCGGTTGACGGCGGCTGTGTTGCCCGCGCAGAGCGCCACGCCGGAAATCCAGTTGGGCGAGCCGACAAGGTTCATGAAGCGCCGGCACATGCCCTGATCGGTCTGCGTGTTCCAGGAGCTTGTCGAGACGGCGAACCCCTCCGGCCCGTAGCGGTCCACGGCCCGCTGAAGGCGTTCGGCGATGTCGTCGAGCGCCTCGTCCCAGCCGACCCGCTCCCATTCCCCGGAGCCGCGCGGCCCCTTGCGGCGGAGCGGATGCAACACCCGGTCGGAATGGGTAAAGCCGGCGGGCGCATGCACGCCCTTCATGCAGATGTTGGCCTGGCCCGGCCTCGGGTCCATCGCCTTGACCCGGGCGACCTGTCCGCCTGCGGTCTCGACCAGGACCTGGCAGTAAATGTCGCAGGAAGAGCAGAGGGCGCGCGCTTCGGGCATCGGGTATGGCCTCCGGGAACCGGGAATTGTCCCAATCTTGACCCCGGAGGCCGAAAGCGGTCAATAACAGCCGGACAACCGTTGCCGAGGGGGCGGCGGGAACAGGAGAACATCCATGTCCAGGGTCCATGTCATCGCCGTCATCCAGGCCAAGCCCGGCCGCCGCGCCGAGGTCCTCGAAGCCTTCAACGCCAATGTGCCGGCAGTGCATGCGGAGGACGGCTGCATCGAATACGGCGCGGCCGTGGACGCCGAAGCGGGCGCGATCCAGACGAAATACGGCGAGGACACCTTTGTCGTCGTGGAGAAATGGGCGAGCCTGGACGCGCTCCGCGCGCATGGCGCGTCTGCCCATATGGCCGCCTATGCGGCGAAGGTGAAGGACCTGCTCGCCAACCGGACGATCCACGTGCTGACGGACGCCTGACCGGTCGACTGGAAAACGCGGAAGGGAATGGTGCCCAGGGGCGGACTCGAACCACCGACACGCGGATTTTCAGTCCGCTGCTCTACCAACTGAGCTACCTGGGCGATAAGGGGCGGCTTCTAGCCGCTCCGCGCCGACGGGTCAAGCGAGCGGCCCGGCATTCGGGGAAGGATTCGACGATGCAAAGGATGCCATTCACGGCTATCGGGGAGCGCCGATGATCTTCGATCCGATCCTGCCGGCCTGGAGGGGAGAGAGGCACCGCGCCGAAGGCCATTGGCGCGACCGCACCCTGCTCGACTATTTCGACGAGTCGGTCGCGCGCAAGCCGGACGCCGTGGCCGTAGTGGCTCGGCGGGTGGAGGACGGAGGCGAGACGGTGCTTTCCTGGCGCCAGCTCAAGCGGTTGTCCGACAGGATGGCGCTCGGCCTCCATGCGCACGGGCTGAGGCGGGGAGACGTGCTGGCCTTCCAGCTTCCCAACTGGTGGCAGTTCTACTGCCTGCATATTGCGTGCCTGCGCCTCGGCGTCTGCTCTAATCCGCTGATGCCGATCTTCCGCGAGCGCGAGCTCTCCTTCATGCTCGACTTTGCGGACGCGAAGGCGCTGGTGACGCCGGGCGTCTTCCGGGGGCACGACCATGCGGCGATGGCGCGGGAGCTCTGCCCGTCCCTTCCGAAGCTGGAACATCTGTTCGTCATCGGCGACAATTTCGAGGCGACGCTGCTGGACCCCGGGCTGGACCGGGACATGGACGCCGAGGCTGTGTTCGCCGCCGGCAGGCCGGAGCCGGACGAGGTGATCCAGCTTCTCTACACCTCCGGCACGACCGGCGAGCCCAAGGGCGTGATGCACACCTCCAACACACTGCTCGCCATGGTGATGAGCTATGTGGAACGCATCGGGCTCGGCGAGGACACGGCGATCCTGATGGGCTCGCCGCTCGCCCACCAGACGGGCTTCATGTACGGCCTCATTCTCTCGCCGGTGCTCGGCGCCAAGACCTGCTATCTCGACATCTGGGACCCGGAGGCCGCGCTCCGGCTGATCCGGGACGAGGCGGTGACCTTCACCATGGGGGCGACGCCCTTCCTGGCCGACCTCGCGGGCAGCCCCGTGCTGGACCGCTACGACATCTCGACGCTGGAGACCTTCGTGTCCGCCGGCGCGCCGATTCCGCGCGTGCTGGTGGAGCGGGCGAGCGAACGCCTCGGCTGCTTCGTCCATTCCGGCTGGGGCATGACCGAGAACGGCTTCGGCTCGGGCACGCGGAAATCGGACCCGCCGGAGCGTGTATTCGGCACGGACGGATGTGCGGTTTCCTGCCTGGAGGTCCGCGTGGTCGGGGAAGATGGATCGCCGGTCCCGGATGACGAGGAAGGGCGCCTGCAGGTGCGGGGCGCAGGCCAGTTCGTCGGCTATCTGAAACGCCCGGAGCGCTATGACACGGACGGGGACGGCTGGTTCGAGACCGGGGACAACGCCCGGATGGACGCCGACGGCTATATCCGGATCTCCGGACGGTCGAAGGACATCATCATCCGCGGCGGCGAGAACATTCCCGTGGTTGAGGTGGAGGAGCTGCTCTACCGCCATCCCGGCGTGGCGGACTGCGCCATCGTCGCCATGCCGGACGAACGCCTGGGCGAGCGCGCCTGCGCCTTCGTGACGCTTCGGTCCGATGCGGAGGCGCTGACTTTCGAGGCGATGTGCGGCTTCCTGCTGGAGCGCCGGCTGGCGAAGCCCTACCTGCCGGAGCGTCTGGAGTTGATCGACGCCATGCCGCGCACCGCTTCCGGGAAAATCCAGAAATACCGGCTGCGCGAACTCGCGGCCGATCTCAGGCCAATGAGGGGATGAGCGCGCCGAACGCGTCCAGGAAAGGCAGGGCCTTCTCCGTGTAGCGGGGTGCCACCAGCACGGCGCGTTCGATGCGCGGGTTCTCCGCGAGCCGCCTGAGCGCTTCCTCATTGGCGCCGTTGAAGGCGAACACCGAGACCGAGATGGAGTCGGGATCGCGGCCCGCCTCCTCGGCCAGGCGGTCGAGTTCGGCGACGGCGGCGGGGAAATCGTCCAGCAGCACGTCGATGGGCATCCAGCCGTCGCAGTAGCGCACCGTCCGCTTCCGCCCGAGCGGCGTGGCGCCGCCATAGATGATGGGCGGATGCGGGCGCTGGACCGGCTTCGGATAGGAGACGATGCGCTCGAAGCGCACGAACTCGCCCTCGTAGCTTGCTTCTTCCTCCGTCCAGATCGCCTTCATGGCCTCGATGCGCTCCCGCAGCACCTGCCAGCGCCGCGTGAAGTCGGTGCCGTGATTGGCCATCTCCTCCGCGTTCCAGCCGCCGCCGATGCCGAGCAACAGCCGCCCGCCCGAGAGGTAGTCGAGCGTCGCCGCTTCCTTCGCCAGCACGATGGGGTCGCGCTCGATGACGAGGCAGACGGCCGTGCCGACCTTGATCGTCGAAGTCGCGCCCGCCGCCGCCATCAGCGACACGAAGGGGTCGGCCATGTGGTAGTAGGGCTTCGGCAGCGGATCGCCGCCCGGATAGGGCGTGTCGCGGCTTGCCGGAATGTGCGTGTGCTCGCCGACCCAGAAGGACTCGAAGCCCCGCTCCTCGGCAGCCTTCGCCAGCTCGTCGGGCCGGGTTCCGTATTCCGTGTTGTAGCTGAAAATGCCGAGCTTCATCGCCGCCCCCCTTCGTGACGCCGGGGAAGCCTAAAGAGATTCAGGCGCGGGAAAAGACCTCGGGCGGAACAGGGATGTCCTTTCGCACGGCAGTCGGGCGGGATAGGGTTGCGGCACGGTTCGTCGAAGCGGAAGAAAGGCAGGCACTGGATGGCCGATCTGGCGCAACGCTTGTGGGAGGCCCGGCGGGACGGAACCCTGGTCGAGGTGGCGGCAAGGCGGGACATCGCCGGTCTGGACGACGCCTACCGGGTCCAGGAAAGGGCGGTGCGGGCGTCGGGTTGTCCCCGCGCCGGCTGGAAGGTCGGATCAACCAGCGCCGAAGCCCGGCGCAAGCTCGGCACGGACAGGCCCGGCGCGGGCGCGCTGCTAGAGCCCTTCTGCTTCGAGCACGGGGCGGAAGTGCCCGTCTTCGCCGCGCATGCGCCGGCCGTCGAAGGCGAGTTCGTCTTCGTCATGGGCGAGGGCCTGCCGCCGCGCGAGGCGCCGTTCGAGCGCGCCGAGGTGTTGGCCGCGGTGATGGGCATTGCCGGAGGCATCGAAGTCGTCGGCTCGCGCTTCGAGGGCGGGCTCGCCGGGCTCGGCCGGGAGGGCGTCACGGCCGATTTCGGCGCCAATATCGCATTCGTCGAGGGGGAGGTGCGGCCCGACTGGCGGGACCGGGATCTGCGTGACGCCGGCGTGGCGCTCTCGGTGGATGGAGAAACGCTGGCCGAGGGCACCGGAGCGCTGGCGCTGGGCGATCCGGCGCTGGTGCTCCTCTGGCTCGCCAACCATTTGCGCGAGCGCGGCGACGGGCTTCGGGCCGGTGACCGCGTAACCACCGGCACCTGCACCGGCGTCGCCGCAATTCGGACCGGCGCGCAGGTGCTCGCGGACTTCGGTCCTCTCGGGCGGGTCGGCTTCACAGCCGTGCCGGCGCAAGCGGCCTGACCCGCTGCGGTTTCCGTCTCGCCGGGAGGCAATCCATGAGCAAGATCGTGACGGCTGCGGCGGCGGCGGCGCTGGTGCCTTCCGGCGCGGTGTTGGGCGTGGACGGCTTCGTCGGCTCGGTCTGCCCGGAAGAGCTGCTGCTGGCGCTGGAGGCGCGGTTCCTGGAAACGGGCGAGCCCGGCGGGCTGACCGTCATCGCTTCCACCGGCTCCGGCGACACACGCGGGCGCGGCCTCGACCGTCTGCGTCACGACGGGATGATCCGCCGGCTCGTCACCTCCTATCTCAATCTCAACCGGATGCTCCAGCGCCGGCTGATCGACAATGAGATCGAAGGTTACCTGCTGCCGCTCGGCGCGATCGTCCAGCTCTACCGGGAGATCGCTGCCGGGCGGCCAGGCCTCGTGACCCATGTGGGCCTCGGCACCTTCGTCGATCCCGAACATGGCGGCGGCAAGGTGAACGCCCGCACCGTCGAAGACTATGTGGAGCGCGTGCGGCTCAGCGGGCGGGATTGGCTGTTCTACCCCTCCATGCGGCTCGACGCCGGCCTGCTGCGCGGCACGACGGCGGACCCGGACGGCAACATCACCATGGAGCGCGAGATCGGCACCTTCCAGGGGCCGAGCTTCGCGCAGGCGGTGCGGAACTCCGGCGGCATCGTGCTGGCGCAGGTCGAGCGCATTGCGGAGCGCGGCTCGCTCGATCCGAGGCGGGTGGTGATTCCGGGCCATCTCGTGGACCGGGTCGTCGTCGCGCGGCCGGAGAACCACCCGCAGACATTCGCGACAGCCTACGACCCGGTGTTCTCGGGCGAGGTGCGCGCGGACCTGAGCGCCCGCCCGCCGCAGCCGTTGTCGGTCAAGAAGGTGATCGGCCGGCGCGCGGCGATGGAGCTCCGCCGGGACGACGTGGTCAATCTCGGCGTGGGCGCGCCCGAATATGTGGCGACGGTGGCGGGCGAGGAGGGCTGCGGTGACGCCTTCACGCTCACGGTCGAATCCGGTGCCACGGGCGGTTATCCGGCCTACGGGCTTTCCTTCGGCGCCGCGATCAATCCGAGTTCGGTCATCGACAACACCTACCAGTTCGACTTCTATGACGGTGGCGGTCTGGACATAACCTTCGTTGGCATGGCGGAGCTGGACGCCGCCGGCAATGTCAATGTGTCGAAGCTGAAGGCGCGCATTCCCGGCATAGGCGGCTTCTTCAATGTAACCCAGGGCGCGAAGCGGGTCGTTTTCTGCGGCCAGTTCACGGCCGGCGAGACCGACATCCGGGCCGCCGGCGGCCGCCTCGACATCCGGCGCGACGGCGCCCCGGTCAAGTTCGTGGAAGCGGTGGAGCAGGTGAGCTTCAACGCCCGCGCCGGCCTCGCGCGCGGGCAGACGATCATGGCGGTGACCGAGCGTTGCGTCTTCCGCATCGAGGAGGCCGGGCCGGTGGTCGTCGAAATTGCGCCGGGCGTCGATCTCGAACGCGACGTGCTGGCGCGGATGGCCTTCCGGCCCCGCATTGCCGACGATCTGCGCGAAATGCCGGCCGCGCTCTTCCGCGACGAGCCGATGGGGCTGGCGGCGCGGCTTTCCTGAGCGGAAAACCGCGCCGGCCCCGCTCTATGCGGTGATGTTCTGGATCATCAACCGCGGCAGCCAGAGCACGATGCCGGGGAAGGCGACGAGCACGGCGACCGTGATGATGTCCGCCACGAAGAAGGGCCAGATGCCCTTGAAGACTTCCTCGAGCGGAATGTCCGGTCTGACGCCGTTGACCACGAAGCAATTGAGGCCGATGGGCGGCGTGACCAGGCAGACCTCCACCATCTTGACGATGATGATGCCGAACCAGACCGGGTCGTAGCCGAGCGCCGTGACCGCCGGATAGACGACCGGCAGGGTCAGCAACAGCATCCCGATGCCGTCCATGAACATGCCGAGCACGACATAGGCGAGCAGGATCAGGATCATCACGACGATGGGCGGCACGTCGATACTGACGATGAATGTGGCGAACGCCTCCGGCAGGCCCGAGAAGCCGAGGAACCGCACATAGATCAGGATCGACCAGATGATCGTGAAGATGAAAACCGTGAGCTTCGCGGTCTCCATGAGCGATTCGCGCAGGTTTCCGAGGCTCATATTGCGCTTCGCAAGCGCAATCAGGAAGATCACGAATGCGGCGACGCCGCCGACCTCGGTCGGGGTCATCACGCCCGTGTAGATGCCGCCCAGGATGATGAAGATCACGAAGAAGATGCCCGAGGCGCCAATCAGGGACCGGAACTTTTCGGCCAGCGGAACCGCCGAGACGGGCGCGCCCAGCTTGGGGTTCAGCTTGCAGCGGAAGACGATCAGCACTGCGTAAATCACCGCGGAAAGCGCGCCCGGTATGAAGCCCGCAAGCAGCAGGGCGCCCACCGATTCCTCGACGATGATGGCGTAGATCACCAGGATGGCGCTCGGCGGGATGAGCGATGCAAGCGTGCCGCCGGCGGCGACGACGCCCGCTGCCAGACTGCGTTCGTAGCCGTATTTCAGCATCTCCGGGATCGCGACGCGGCTGAACACGGCGGCTGTCGCCGTCGAGGCGCCGGACACCGCAGCGAAACCGGCAGTTGCAAACACGGTTGCAACGGCGAGCCCGCCGGGCAGGGTGCCGAGCCAGCATCTGGCCGCATAGAACGCGCTTCGCGTCAGTCCGGCATAGAATGCCAGGAAGCCGATGAGGATGAACATCGGCAGCACCGAGAGGGTGACATGGCTGACCTGTGAATGGGCGAGCAGACCGGCGAGGCCGGCGCCGGGGTCGTAACCCCGCAGCATGATCAACCCGACCACGCCTGCAATTCCGGATGCGTAGGCGACGCGCACGCCGAGCACGACCATCCCGATGATGACCGCGACCGATACAAGACCTGCGTTGAACGGATCCATGATTGCGCCCCCTATGCCTTCGAGCCGCCGTCAGGCGGATCCGTCGAATCGTCGGTTTCTCTTCCCATGACCTCTTCGATCTCGGCTCTCGCATGCTCAGCGGCGTCCAGTATCACCGGAACCGCCTGGGGAGCCTTGTCGGGATCGAGAGCCAGCCGTCCGTAGCCCCACACCTGGATGATCAGCCGTATGCAAAGCAGCACGAGCGCAATGGGGACGACCAGCTTTCCGGGCCAGGTCTGGAGCTGCACGTCGATCGTGCTGTCGCCTTCTATGACGGACCTCAGGAAGTGCTCCCAGCTCTTGTCGATGATGATGAGGCAATAGACGACGCCGATGCAGACGGCGAAACATTCGACGGCCCACAACAATCTGCCGCGCATCTTTGCGACGACGAGTTCCATGCGGACATGCACGCCCAGCCTTTGCGCATATGCGGCAGGAAGGAAAGCGAAGATCGCCATATAGACTTCAATCCAGTCGATCGCTCCCGGAATCGGCCTGTTGAAGACGTATCTTCCGATGACTTCGCAGACGACAAACAGCATCAATACGAAGATAACTGCCGCCGCAAAAAGCGTGACGGCATCCTCCACGCGACTGAAGGCGCGATCTATAGCCGACAAAGTGCTGTTCTGGCGCCCGTTCCGTGTCTGGGCTTGAGCCATAGACTTCGCTTCCTCCCCTTGTGGCAAACAATAGAATGGGGCCGTTCGCGACGGAACGGCCCCACCCAGACTTGCGAGGACTACGGCCCTCTACGCTTCCTTGTTGTGGTGTGCGGCACGCTCGAGAACGAAGTCGAGAAGCTCTTGAGCGGGAAGCTTTTCCTTGTTGTTTGCCACCCACTCGTCCCAAACGGGCTGCGCCCCGATCTTCACGAACTCGTCACGTTGCTCCTTGCTGAACTCTACCCGCTCCATGGCCTTTTCGTAGATCGGGATCCACTTCTTGTCGGCCTCTTTGTAGGCGGAGATCAGCGTGTTGTAGGAGTTCCACTTCATGTCGTCGTTGAACAACGCCCGGTATTCGTCCGGCAGCGCGTTGTAGGCGGTGACGCTCATGACCTGCGGGCAGAAGACCGAGCCCAGCGCCATGCCTTCCGTGTACCACTTGGCGACTTCGTGGTGCCTGTAGGCGCCGAAGGCGTAGCTGTAGGGGAAGGTCATCACCTGGATGGTGCCGCGTTCGAGCGCCGTGTAGCTTTCCGACGCCGTTACCGTGGTCGGAACCGCGCCCAGCTTGTCGAAGAACTGGCCGATGCCGCCGAGGCCGCGCACCCTCAGGCCCTTGAAGTCCGCCGCGCTCCTGGCCGGGTCGCCGACGCCCATCGCCTCATATTGCGGCAGGATGCCGGAGAAGATCGGGATGGCGTTCCAGCGCTTCATCTCCTTCTTGAACTCCGGATGCCCGATGAAGTCCTCATGCACCTTCGCCTGCACCGTCAGGTCGGAGATGGGCAGGAACGGCAGGTCGAGCACCGTGCCGGCCGGGTTCTTGCCGGGATGGTAGGAGGTGCACATCATCGCAGCTTCGTGGCTGCCGATCTTGATGCCGTCGATGTTCTCTTTCGAAGGCGAGATCGCCTCGCCGTAATGGATCTTGAGCTTGAAGTTGCCGCCCGATTTCTCGGCGAGGTACTCGCTCATCGCATCGATGCCCTTGGTAAAGGCGCGGGGCTTGCCCCAGGCGGAGAAGTTCCAGAGCACCTCATCTGCGGCGGAAGCGGACATGGCGACGCCTCCCACCATGGCCGCAGCGGCTACGCCGCATGCCAGACGCACGATCTTCATGTTTGCACTCCCATGATTGTTGTTTGAATCCCCTTGGACCGGCAACCTGCGCCGGCCTGACGCCTGAACGAGCCTCCAAACCCGTCAGTCCTCCAACATAGCAAGAGCACCCGCAGACTCGCAACCCGCTTGGAACTATACCGACAGCCGCCGGTTGGAAGCTGTCCCGGCCGGTCTCCGCCCCCCTTTTCGTCGCCCCGGACGCCCGCAGGGCGAGCCGGGTCCTCCATGCAGCGGAGGTCCGGCCGCTTGAGGCCCCGGCTTCTCCGCCTGGGGGCGACGGATGGGGGCGACAGCGACTCCCTCGCGCCATGTCATGGAATGTCATGTTTTGTCATGGGGCTGGAGTGGGCCCCTGGTCTCGGACAGTTTTGTTGTAGGAAATTGACAGGTGCGCGGTCATTGGAAGGATCGACGCCGATGAGGAAGCACCGCACGCACAGCATGGCCTTCAAGCGCCAGGTCGTTGAGGAGTATCTGGCAGGCGAGACGTTTTACGGTCTGGCCCGCCGTCATGACCTGTCTCGCACCCTGATCCGGCTGTGGCTGGAGAAATACGAGGCCGGCGCCTTCGATGAGGAGGCCGAGGCGGCTGACACGCTCCGGGCGTATGAGGCCCGGATCGCGACGCTCGAACGGCTGGTCGGCCGGCAGGCCGCGGAGCTGGAGTTCCTAAAGGGGGCTTTGCGGCAAGGACGGCGGTCGAGGCGCGCGCCCATGTCCGTGATCGCCGGCCCCGAGGCCTCTCCGTTGCCGAAGGATGCCGACTGATGGGGATCGCGCGCTCCACCTGTTACCGCGAGCCGCAGAGCCCGGTCGACGACACCGCCCTGGTCGAGGCGATGCACGAGATCAAGGACGAGTTCGAGGCCTATGGCTGGCGGCGCATGCAGGCGGAACTTCGCCACCGGGGCCGGACCGTCAACCACAAGAAGGTCAGGCGGCTGATGCGCGAACACGCCCTGCAGCCGCCGCGCAAGCGCCGCTTTGTCGCCACCACGGACAGCGGCCACGACGGGCCGGTCTTCCCGGACCGGTCCCGGGACTGCGAGGTCGAGGGCCCGAACCGGCTCTGGGTCGCCGACCTGACCTACATCGCCATCCTGGACGGCTTCGTCTATCTGGCGGCGGTCATGGACGCCTGGTCGCGCCGCATTGTCGGCTACGCGCTCGGGCAACGCATCGACGCGCGCCTGACGCTCGCGGCGCTCGACAAGGCGATCGGGAACCGAAGCCCTCAGCCCGGCTGCATCCACCACTCCGACAGGGGCTCGCAATACGCCGCCCATGCCTACCGGACCCGGCTCGACAAACACGGGATGGTCGGCTCCATGGGACGACGAGCCAACCCCTACGACAACGCCATGATGGAGAGCTTCATGAAAACCCTGAAGGTCGAAGGCGTCTATCCCATGGCCTTCGAGACCGCCGATGACGTCGCAAGGCAACTGCCACGCTTCATCGACAGCTACAACCACAGACGCCTGCACTCCGCCCTCGGATATCTGAGCCCAAACCGCTTCGAGGAGAAACAACAACGCAACCCTGTCAAAAATGCCGCGTGAAACTGTCCGACCCAAGGGGCCCACTCCAGGCCGGTCTCCGCTCCGGTCGTTCGCAAGGCATTGCAGCCTCCTTGGTCGGGCCGTGGTTCCGGACGCCCCTGTTGCCGGAAGAGCGTCCCGCGCCTGCGCATAATGCGCGCCCGCGCGTGCGCGGGGCGGCGGGATCGTCCTCTCCACCGTGGATGTCATGGAATGTCATGTATTGTCATGGTCCGGGGCGAAGTCCGCGTCTCCGGGCGCATTGAAGGGTCCGGCCCTCTGGAGCCAGTCGAGGCTGTCCCGGCGGCGCTGTTCGATGTTCTCCGGCGACCAGGGGTCGATGATGGGCATGGGGTGCGGCGGCTCCTTTGGTTAGGGGATTATCCGCTTGACTAAATGACGGCGAGTCCCCATATTCTGACTCAAGCAGTCGGAACGGAGGCCGTCATGGCTGGCAAGCACTACCGCGAAGGCGTGACCATCATGGAGTTGGGAGAGATGTTCCCGACCGAGGAAAGCGCCCGCGAATGGTTTGAGGCGAAGGTCTGGCCGAACGGTCGCCATTGCCCGCGCTGCGGCCATACCGAGACGATTGAATGCACCGGCAACCCGCCGATGCCCTACTACTGCCCCGGCTGCAAGCGGCATTTCAGCGTCCGCATCGGCACCGTCATGGAGCGGTCCAAGCTCTCGTTCCGCAAGTGGGTTTGGGCGATCTACCTGCACCTGACTTCGCTCAAGGGCGTCTCCAGCGTGAAGCTGGGCCGGGACATAGGCGTCCGGCAGGCAACCGCATGGTTCATGCTCCAGCGCATCCGCGAAGCCTTCAAGCGCGACGACGAGCCGCCCATGGACGGGCCGGTAGAGGTGGACGAGGTCTATCTGGGCGGGCTGCGCAAGAACATGCACAAGGCGAAGCGGGAGAGCCTTGAGGGTCGCGGCGCTGTCGGCAAGGACATTGTCGTTGGCGTGAAGGACCGGGGCACGAAGCAGGTTCGCGCCCGCCATGTCCAGCACGCGGACGCGCCGTCGCTGGCAGGCTTCGCCGCTCACAACGCCCGCATCGGCACGACGGTCTATTCGGACGAGGCGACGGTCTATCGGGCGCTGCAAGTGTGGTTTCAGCATGAAGCGGTCAATCACTCCGCTGGCGAGTATGTCCGCCAGCAGGCGCATACCAACGGGATCGAGAGCTTCTGGGCCATGTTGAAGCGGGCGCACAAGGGCGTCTATCACAAGTTCTCGCCGAAGCACCTTCACCGCTACATCGCGGAGTTCGCCGGGCGGCACAACATCCGCGAAGCCGGGACGCTGGCACAAATGGCGGGACTGGCGGCCGGCATGGTCGGGAAGCGCCTGACCTACGCCCGGCTGATTGCCGAGAACGGGCTGGCGAGCGGGGCGCGGCCATACTAGTCACGCCTCTATCAGCCACGGGAACAGGGCGGCGCGCTTCTGCATACGCTCTTTCAGGAATTGCTCTTGCGAGCGCGTTCCCTTCGACGAATTGCAGGCGCCGCACAGCAGCCAAAGGTTCTCAAGGTGGTCGGTCCCGCCATGCGCTTGCGGGACGATATGGTCCACCGTCAGATTGCGCTTGCGGAAATGCTCCCCGCAACCGCCGCAAAAGCCTTCCTGCTGGCCGTAGAGCAAGTCCAGGTGCGTCCGGTAGTGGGGAAGGTCTCCCAGGTCCGTGCGGCCCGGCTGGTCCGTCCTGTGGACAACATCGCCGGTCTTGTAGAGCGGGATTTCGTCGAGGATGCCTTGCAGGCGCGTCGTGACGAGCTCGGCCGCCTTCGCGGAAATGTCGATGCCGATCCACTGGCGCTGTAGCCGCTCCGCCGCCACGGCGGCCGTCGCGCAACCGCAAAATGGGTCCAGCACGACATCGCCCTCGTTACTCGACGCCTTGATGATGCGGTCCAGAAGGGCAAGCGGCTTCTGCGTCGGATAGCCGACATATTGCGCCTTTTGGCGGGGCGCTATGGCGAGTCCATTTCCTTTCTCTTGCGGCCACCATGTTTCAGGGACTTTGCCGTCCGTCAGCCCATATTCGCCCTCGATAAATCCAGAACCGCGCAAACCGTCTTTGAAATTCGCCTTGGTCTTGCCATGGTGCTGAATACGCACGGCGTCGGCATTGAAGGTCCATGTCTCGCCGACTGAATACCAGTGGATTGTATCGTGCTTTCGGTTGAACTGGCGCATATGCGGTGAGCCGGGGCCAGTATAGCACCAGATAATCTCGTTCCGGTGATTAAGGCGTCCGAAAATCGCGTCCATGAGCATCTTGAGATAATGCGACGCGAACGGGTCACAATGCAGATAGATGCTGCCGGTCGGCTTCAGGACACGCCGCATTTCGACGAGGCGTTGCGCCATCATGCCGAGATAGGCCGCCATGCCGCGCCCGTGCGCCAGCCGGGCCGCGTCGATTATGGCGAAAGTCGTCGGGTCACGCTCTTGCAGCAGTGCCAGATAGACGCGGTCCGCGTCGTCGAAGGTCCATGAGTCCTTGAAGGCAGCCCCGGCCGCCTCCGAGCCTATGGGTGCGCTATAGGTGCGGTTGGAGTTGAAGGGCGGGTCGAGATAGATGAGATCGACCGTGGCGCTGTTCATGCCTCTCAGGACATGGAGATTGTCGCGCGTCCAGATGGTGCGGTTGCGCCAGTTGGCTTCCTGCGTCGCCGCTGCGTCGCCGCTGCGTCGCCGCTGCGTCGCCGCTGCGTCGCCGCTGCGTCGCCGCTGCGTCGCCGCTGCGTCGCCTGCCTTCTACCCTATCAGATTTCCTCGCCATGCTTGATCTCCCGCTGTGAAGAGCACAGGCTAGGAGACGGGCTGATATTTAGTCAAACGGATAATCCCCTTTGGTTACGCTTCGGTTTGACGGCCATGCCGTCCCGGCTTGGGAGCGACCCTTATTCGCGCGCAATCGCGGGCGGGCGCGGGCGCGCCATTGCGCCGGCGCGGTTCGCGCGCCTGATTGCGCGTGCGCGAGGCAGGCGCAGGGCGCACCTCGTCTGTCGGCTGAATCGGGGTCGTTCCGCACCGGGCCGGCGCGGGCGGGAAGCGGCTCCGGATGCCGCCTACCTCGAACCCATCATATCACGGGTTTTCCTGCTTCAGACCGGAAATAGAGAAATATTACCTAAATTTCATGAACACATTGTCGCACCCCTTTGTTGCCCCCGCAAAACGGAGCCATCCCCGGCGCCCGATACTGCCGCAGGCCGGTGGAGAGCAAGACCGGCCGACCGGCGCGGCTTAACCCGGACCGCACGCTTTGGTAGCGTTCCGGGATGGAACGTACGGAAGATCGGGAGGCCGCCGGCCGCCTGGCGGCAGTGACGGGCCGCATCGAGGCGGCTGCGGAGGCTGCCGGGCGCGACGCTTCCTCCGTCCGGCTGGTGGCCGTGTCGAAGCTGCAGCCGGAGGGGCGGATCGAAAGCGCGCTGGCGGCGGGGCACCGGCTCTTCGGCGAGAACCGCGTGCAGGAAGCCGAGGCGCGCTGGCCGGCCTTCAGGGAGCGGTTCCCCAACATCGCGCTGCACCTGATCGGCGGCCTGCAGACCAACAAGGTCCGGGCCGCCGTGAGCCTCTTCGACGTCATCGAAACGGTGGACCGGCCCCGCCTGGCGGCGGCGCTGGCGCGGGAGTTCGAGCGGGCAGGCAGGGCGCTTCCATGCTTCGTGCAGGTCAATACCGGGGAGGAGCCGCAGAAGGGCGGCGTGGCGCCGGCCGCGCTGGACGGCTTCCTCGACCGTTGCCGGGCGGAATACGGCCTCGAGGTGGTCGGGCTGATGTGCATTCCGCCGGCCGAAGACCTGCCGGGGCCGCATTTCGCCTTCCTGCGTGAGGCCGCCCGGCGCAACGGGCTGGCCGGGCTGTCGATGGGCATGAGCGCCGATTTCGAGACCGCGATCCGCTTCGGCGCGACGCATGTCCGGGTGGGCAGCGCCGTCTTCGGGGCCCGGGGCTGAGAGGCGCCGCCGGAATCGCGCCGGTGCCGGAGTTATGATAGCGTCCACCCGGACTTTCGCTCCCGGAGACCGACCGGATGGCGCGGACGATTCTGCTCGTGGACGACGACGAAACGCTGCGCAGCGTGCTTGCCGAGCAATTGCGGCTGCACGAAGAATTCGATACCGGGGAAGCCGGCACGGCCGAAGAGGCGCTGGAGGCGCTGGAATCCAGGCAATTCGACGCCGTGATCCTCGATGTCGGCCTGCCGGACATGGACGGTCGCGAGTTGTGCCGGACGATGCGGAGCCGGGGGGTGAAGATTCCCATCGTCATGCTGACCGGGGTGGATACGGATGAGGACACGGTTCGCGGCTTCGATGCGGGCGCGAACGACTATGTCGCCAAGCCGTTCCGGTTCGACGTGCTGCTGGCCCGGCTCAGGGCGCATCTGCGCCAGCATGAGCGGAGCCACGACGCGGCCCTCGATATCGGCGGCTACAAGTTCCGGCCCGCCTACAAGCAGCTGCTCAATGGAGAGGATGGCAGGACGGTGCGCCTGACCGAGAAGGAAACGGCCATCTTGCAATATCTCTACCGCGCCGGCGGAGCGACCGTCAGCCGGGAGACGCTGCTGCGGGAGGTCTGGGGCTACCGGCCGGGCATAACCACGCACACGCTCGAAACGCATATCTACCGCCTGAGGCAGAAGATTGAGCGCGATCCGTCCCACACGCGGCTCCTGGTGACGGAGCCCGGTGGATACCGGCTGGCGTCCTGACTTGTCCGGCTCTTTCGAAGTGCGCTTCCGCGGCGTGCGCGGCAGCATCGCCTGTCCGGGGTCGGCGACGGCGGGCTACGGCGGCAATACCGCGTGCATCGAGCTGCGTTGCGGAGACCGGCTTGTCGTCATCGACGCGGGAACCGGGCTTCGGGAACTGGGTGCGGCGCTCGGGCGCGAAGCGCCGCTCGACGCCGACATATTGCTGAGCCACACGCATCTCGACCATGTGGTCGGCCTGCCCTTCTTCGCGCCGTTCTTCGACGCCCGCAACCGCTTTGCGCTCCGCGCCGGCCATCTGGCCGGGCGCGGCGGCCTGCGCCCCGTTCTGGAGCGGATGCTGTCGCCCGAACTGTTCCCGGTGCCGCTGGAGGCCTTTGCGGCCGAGCTGCGCTGTATCGACTTCCGCGCCGGGGAGGGCTTCGCGCTCGCGGACGGCGTGCATGTGCGCACCGCGCCCCTCGACCATCCGGGCGGCGCCACGGGCTACCGGGTCGAATTCGAGGGCCGGTCCGTCTGCTATGTCTGCGATACGGGCCACAGGCCCGGCGCGCCCAATCGGGACATTCTCGGGCTTATCGAAGGCGCGGATATTGTCATCTACGATGCGATGTTCACCGAGGAGGAGTTCGCGCGCCATCCGCACTGGGGACATTCGACCTGGAACGAGGGCGCGAGGCTCTGCGAGGCGGCGGGGGCGGACAGGCTGGTGCTGTTCCACCACGACCCGCGCCGCGACGACGAGGCGATGAACCGGCTGGCCGCGGAAGCGGCCGAATGCCGGCCGGGCACGCAGGCCGCGCGGGAAGGCATGGTGCTGAGCCTCTGAGGCAGCCGCGAACGCCGGCAGTGTTACTCCGGAGCCGGCTCGCGCCAGCGGCGCACGGTGCCGAGGTCGATGTCGAGCAGGTCCAGCGCCCGTCCGAGCGTGTGGTCGATCATCTCGTCGAGGCTCTGCGGGCGGGCGTAGAAGGCCGGGACCGGCGGCATCACCACGGCGCCGTTCTCGCTCGCCGCCGCCATGGCGCGCAGATGGCCCGCATGCAGCGGCGTCTCGCGCACCAGCAGCACCAGCCGGCGGCGTTCCTTCAGCGTCACGTCGGCGGCGCGGGTGAGCAGGTTCGTCGTCGCGCCCCAGGCGATCTCGGAGAGCGATCGGACCGAGCAGGGCGCCACCACCATGCCGCGCGTGCGGAACGAACCCGACGCGATGGCGCCGGCAATGTCGCGCGGGTTGTACACCCGGTCCGCGAGCGCCTTCACGTCGGCCGCCCTGCGGTCGGTCTCGTGCGCGAGCGTGACTTCGGCGGACGCGGTCATCACCAGGTGGGTTTCCACGGGGGCCGCCGCCAAGAGTTCCAGCAGGCGAACGCCGTAAACGACGCCCGAGGCGCCGCTGATGCCGATGACGAGGCGGTCTGTCATGCCGATTGCAGCCTCGCCGATGCCGCCGGTTCCTGCAAGCCGGCGCGCGCCATGACGAAGGCGGGCACCAATCCGGCGAAAGCCAGCAGGCCGACCGCCACGAACACATCCTGGAACGCCTGCGCCTCGGCCTGCGCCAGCATGACCTCGCCCAGATAATGGGCGGCGGTCGCGCTCGCCTCTTCAGGCCCGAGCCCGCCGATGGCGGCCAGCCGGCCCACGCCCTCCAGCATCGCCATGCTGGCGGCATTGGCCGCCGTCTGGGTCGCCGTGAAGGCCTGGGCGAAGACGCCGGTGCGCATTTCCAGCAGGACCACCAGCAGGTTGATGCCGCAGGCGCCGCCGAGCATCCGGGTGAAGTTCACCAGCCCCGAGCCCTGCTGCAGCTGGTCCGTGCGCAGCGCCCTCAGCGAGCCGGTATTGAGCGAGGGGATGACGAAGGAGAGCCCGAAGCGGTTGATCATGATGAATAGCGCGAAGGTCCAGAAGGGCGTGTCCGCATCCGCCGCGGACATGAGCAGGAAGCCCGCCCCGAATACGGCCAGCCCGGCCATGATCGGCCAGTGGGCCGGCACCATGTCGCTGATCCGCCCGGCGACCGGGAACATGACCGCCATCAGCAGGCCTGCCGGCACCATCAGCAGGCCCGCCCGCGTCGCCGTGTAGCCCTGCACTTCCTGCACGAACACCGCGATGAGGTAGATCGAGCCGAACATGCTGAAGCCGAAGATGAAGCCGACGACGAAGGCCGAGGCGAAGCGCCCGTTGCGGAACAGGGTCAGGTCGAGCAGGGGCGCCCGCGCCGTCAGCTGGCGGAATATGAAGCCCGCCGTTGCGGCTGCGCCGAGCGCGAGTTCGAAGACGATCCGGTCCGAGTGCCAGCCGATGCGCTGGCCGCTGGCGAGGCCGTCGAGCAGCGCCACGATGGCCGTGACCAGCAGCAGGAAACCCGGCCAGTCGAAGGCGGCGCGCGGCCCGGCTTCTTCGCGCTCCGGCATGAAGACGAGCCCGAGCGGCAGGGCCGCCGCCACGCCCGGGAGGGGAATGAGGAAGACCCAGCGCCAGTCGAAACCGTCGATGGCAAGCCCGCCCAGCGCCGGGCCGAACGCCGGCGCCAGCACGACTCCCAGGCCGAACAGCCCCATCGCCGTGCCGCGCCGCTCCGGCGGGAACACCTGGAACAGGATCTGCATGGACAGCGGCTGCAGCAGCCCGCCGCAGGCGCCCTGGACGACACGGGAAAGGATGACGATGTCGAGGCTCGGCGCGGCCGCTCCCGCTAAGGCCGCCGCCGTGAAGGCGAGCAGAGTGCCCGTAAGGACCGCCCGCGCGCCGAAATGGCGGACCAGCCAGGCATTGAGCAGCATGCCGGCCGTCATCGCGGCGAAATAGCCGGTCGCGACCCATTGTGCGCGGTCCTGCCCGACGCCGAACGCGCCCATGATGTGCGGCACGGCCACGGTGACGCTCGTCGCCGAGAGCACCATGGCGATCATGGCGACCAGCGCCGTGCCGCTCGCCCACCAGCGATATTGCGCGCCGAAGCGCTCCGTCAGGACCTCAACGGTCTCGGACGTCAATGTTCACTTCCACCATCATGCCCGGCAGGAGCGTCATGCCGTTGCGCTCCAGACCGATGCGCACGGGCACGCGCTGGGTGATCTTGGTGAAATTGCCGCTCGGGTTCGGGGTGGGGAGGAGGGCGAAATTGGCCGTGGTCGTGCTGCCGATGCGCTCGACGGTGCCCGTGAAGTCGGTGTCGGGATAGGCGTCCACCGAAACGGCCACCGCCTGGCCGACCCGGAGCCGGCTGAGTTCCGTCTCCTTGATGTTGGCCTCGATCCAGAGGTCACTCGGGTCGTGCAGCAGCAGCATGCGCTGGCCATCGTTCACGAATTCGCCGGTCTCGACGAAGATGCGGTCGATAAGGCCGTCATTGGGAGCGCGCAGCAGCCGGTCATCGACATCGACCCGCTGCTGGTCCAGCTCGGCCTGCAGCCTCGCGGTGCGGTGGTCCAGCATGGCGAGTTCGGAGTCGATCACGTCAAGGCGTTGTCGTTCGGCCTCCGCTTCGGCCATCTGGGCGCGGGCGGCCTGGGTTTCCGCATCGACCTTCTTCAGGTCTGCCTGGATACGGTCCACTCTGGCGCTGGCCTGGTCGAGAGCCTGCCTGGAGACCACCCGGCGTTCGTAGAGCGCTCTGGCGCGGCGGAGTTCGGAGCGCGCGAGGTCGAGGTCCGCAAGCAGTACCGAACGGCCCGCCCGGCTCGCCTGCACGCCGCTCTCGCGCGTGCGCATCCGGGTCGAGGTCTGCGCGTCCATCACGCCGCGCTCGACGAGCAGGCGGCGCCGCTCGGCTTCCAGCCCGGCGAGTTCGGCTTCGAGGCCCTGCACCCTGAGCTTCGGAATGCGGTCGTCCAGCCGCGCCAGCACCTGTCCGGCCTCCACGGGGTCGCCCTCCTCGACCGTGAGTTCGAGGATCACGCCGTCCACCTTGCTGGCCAGCGTCACCATGTTCGCCTTGATGCGCGCGTCGTATTCGTGGACATGGGTGAAGCGGTCCCACACTTCGCGCGCGCCATAAGCCAGCGCCGCCAGGGCGATGAGGGCGATTGCGAGATAGCGCAGCCGCCGCATGGCGCTGCCGCGCCGCGCCGGCGGGGGGGGCGCGGCGGCGCTCTCAGGCGTTTCGGCCATTGTCCCTGTCCCCGTTCAGCCCTTCCAGGCGGTTCCGTATCGCGTTGAATACATGGAGGCAGACGTCGAAATGCTGCGGGTCGATGTCCTGCGTCAGCTCCTGGCGCAACTCCCTGCCGACCCGGTCGATCTCTTCCAGCAACGGCAAGGCTGCGGGCGTCAGCCGGACCGTCTTGGCGCGCCGGTCGTCGGGCGAGTCGCGCCGCTCGATCAGCCCGTCGCGGGCGAGCGCGTCGAGTTGCGGCACGAGGGTCGAGTCCCTTATGCCCACCCGCAGCGCAAGTCGGCCCTGCGTCAGCCCGTCGGGATAGGCGCTGAGATGGATCAACGCCGCCCAGCGCGCCTGCGAGAGGCCGAGCGGCCTGAGCCGCGCGTCGAGCGCCTGGCGCCAGAGCCGCGACAGCTCCGCCAGCTTCAGGCCGAAGCGGTGGTCGCTCTCCAGCCCCGGCGCGCCGTCTGTCTTCGCTTCCTCATAATTCATCACCTATATATTAGGGCACAAAAGATTCGCATGGAAGGGTTTTCGCGAATGTACGAATTCAGGACTGCCTGTACGATACGGCGATCCGGACAGGAGGTTTGCATGCTTTCTTTGAAGGTGGCCGCTGTCGGCGCGTCATCGACCCTCATCCTTACCGGGGATGCGATGGCGCGGTTCCGGCCCGTGACGATTGCCTAATCCCGCGGCCGGTCTTCCCAGGAGACGACCGTCTGGCGGGCTTCGCCGAGGCCCTCGATACCGAGATGGACCTCGTCGCCGACATCGAGGAAGCGCGGCGGCTTCATGCCGCTGCCGACGCCGGGCGGCGTGCCGGTCATGACGACGTCGCCGGGCATCAGTGTCATGAAGCGGCTGGCATAGGCGACGGCCTCGACGACCGAGAAGATCATCTTGCCGGTGTTGCCGGTCTGCATCCGCTCGCCGTTGACGTTCAGGAACATGTCGAGGTTCTGCACGTCGGCGACCTCGTCCTTCGTCACCAGCCAGGGGCCGATGGGCGCGAAGCTGTCATGGCTCTTGCCCTTGGTCCACTGGCCGGACCGCTTGGACTGGAACTCGCGCTCGGAGACGTCGTTGCCGAGCGCGAAGCCGGCGATGTGGTCCATGACCTCGCCCTCGGTGACATATTGCGCCTTCGAGCCCATGACGACGACGAGCTCCACCTCCCAGTCGAGCATGGTCGAATCGACCGGCTTGACGATGGGGTCGTTCGGCCCGGTGAGCGCCGTGACCGGCTTCTGGAAGTAGATCGCGTCCTTCGGGATCGGCGCGCCCACCTCGTTGGCGTGGTCGATATAGTTGAGGCCGACGCAGAGCACCTTGGCCGTGCCGGCGACCGGCAGGCCGAGGCGCGGCGACCCGGAGACTTCCGGCAGGCCCGAAGGATCGAAGCCCGCAAGGCGCTCCAGGCCCGCCGGCGATATTTCCGCGGGGCCGAGGTCGCCCACCGCCCCCGACAGATCGCGAAGGACGCCGCCCGCATCCAGCAGGCCCGGCTTCTCCTGGCCCCTCGGGCCGTAACGCAACAGTTTCATCTTCTACTCCGCCGCTTCGGCCGTCGTTTCCGTCATCTCGCCGACCGCCCCGGCGGCCACGAGTTCTTCCACCTGCGCCGGCGTCCAGCCCTCGCGCAGCAGGATTTCGCGCGAGTGCTCGCCGATATGCGGGGCCAGGTCGAGCGCGCCGCCGGTCCCGACCTTCGCAAGCCCCGGAATGTTGGTGACGGGCAGTGCGCCCGGCATGCCGGGATGCTCCATCCAGGCGACGCTCTCCACCGCCTTCACATGTTCGTCGGCGAGGTAATGGTCGTAGGTCGAAACCGGCGCGTTCATCACGCCGGCTTCCGTCAGCGCCTCGGCCCATTCGGCGGTCGTGCGCTTCGCGAACTCCGCCCGGACGATCGGCATCAGCTCCGCCTCGCGCTCGATGCGCTTCTCGCGGGCGTTGTAGCGCGGGTCGTCGGCGAGGTCCTCGCGCCCGAGCACCTTGCAGAGCGAGACATAGTGGTGTTCGCGCATGGCGGTGACGTTGATGTAGCCGTCGGCGGTCTGCATCGTCCCGACCGGCACGTAGAGCACCTGCGGCGCGCCGCCTTCCAGGTAATGCTCCATCACCTTGGCGGACTGGAACGCCGCCGCCGACTGCATCAGCGAGCAATCGATATAGGCGCCCTTGCCGAAGCGGAACTTGCGCAGCAGGGCCGAGGAAATCGCCTGGTAGGCGTAGAGGCCGGTCATCACGTCGACGGCGATCATGCCGATGCGCTGCGGCGTGCCGGAGGCGTCGCGGTTGATCGACATCCAGCCCGAGAAAGCCTGGATCACGGAGTCCGTCACCGGCAGGCGGTTGTAGGGGCCGTCCTGGCCGAAGCCGGTGACCGAGAGGTAGATCACTTCGGGATTGACGGCCTTCACCTGCTCGTAACCCAGGCCGAAGCGCTTCATCACGCCGGGGCGGAAGCTCTCGACCACGACGTCCGCCTCCGAGGCGAGCTTGAAGGCAACCTTCTGCGCGGCCTCGTTCTTCATGTCCATCGCCAGCGATTTCTTGCCGCGGTTGAACACGACGGAATGGGCGCACTGGTCGCCGTAGACCTTGCCGAGCGTGCGCCCCCAGTCGCCGTCGAGCGGCTCCAGCTTGGTCACTTCCGCGCCGTGTTGCGCGAGCAGCATGGTGCTGTGCGGGCCGGCGACGCCCTGGGTGGCGTCGAAGACCTTGACGCCCTCCAGGGGCATGGGGGTCGGCATGGGTCGGTCGTCTCCTCGCCCGGACGGGGCGTGCGTGCAGCGAAAAGCGGATTGGCGGACTATCGGGCGGCAGTGGCGGCGAAGTCAATCCGCTTGCCCGGCGGCGCATCGGCGCGGCAGAGTGCTGCGCCCGGAGAGGGAGGGAAATCTCATGCGCCTGCGTCTCAGGCAGATCTGCCTTGTCGCCCACGACCTGGAGCCGGTCGTCGCGGACCTGAGGAGCGTCTTCGGGCTGGAGGTCTGTTACGTGGACGATGCCGTTGCGGCCTACGGGCTGGTGAACGCGCTGCTGCCGGTCGGCAACCAGTTCCTTGAGGTCGTCGCGCCGACCGGGCCGGGGACGGCGGCCGAGCGCTATCTCGACCGGCGCGGCGGCGACGGCGGCTACATGGTCATCACCCAATGCCCCGATCTGGAGCCGAGACGGCGACGGGTCGCCGAACTCGGGGTGCGCATCGCCAACCCGCTGGAGCACGGCGATTTCCAGGGTATGCAGCTCCACCCGAAGGACACGGGCGGGGCCTTCTTCGAGATCGACTGCCAACAGGGCGGCGAAGCGGAGGACGGGCCGTGGCACCCCGCCGGGCCGGACTGGAAGCCGCATGTCCGCACGGGCGTCGTTTCCGCGATCCTGACGGCCGAACTGCAGAGCCCCGACCCGGAGCGGCTGGCCCGGCGCTGGAGCGACATTGCCGAAATCCCGCTCGGACGGGACGGGCAAGGCGCTGCGGTAATGCCGTTCGACAATGCGGAATTGCGGTTCGTGGAAGCGGAGGACGGGCGCGGCGAGGGGCTGGCCGGGCTCTACCTCAGGGGTGAGGACGCAGAGGCGGCGTTCGCCAATGCGCGCGCCGCAGGGCTGCCGGTCGAAGACGGTGTTATTGCGCTCGGGGGCATGCGCTTCCGCCTCGCCTGACGGCTGCTATGCTGGCCGGCGGAAGCGGACGGGAGGCGTGGCGATGGATTTCGGCTATTTCGGCCTGATGGGCTACCGGGAGCGGGGGACGCCGCCTGAGCGCGTGTTCGAGGAGCATATCGAGCAGGTGCGCCAGGCGGACCGGCTGGGCTTCGAGATCGCCTGGTTCGCGGAGCACCACTTCTCCAACTACTGCATCTGCCCCTCGCCGCTGCTGATGGCCGCGCGCTGCGCCGGGGAGACCCGGAACATCAGGCTCGCTCCCGCCGTCGTGGTGACGCCGCTTTACCAGCCCGCGCGGCTGCTGGCCGAGATCGGCATGGTGGACGCCTGTTCGGGCGGCCGGCTCGTCCTCGGCGTCGGCAGCGGCTACCAGCCCTATGAGTTCGAGCGTTTCGGGCAGGACCTCGCCCAGGCGCGGCCGATGCTGGAAGAGTTCCTCGACATGCTGGAGCTCGCCTTCGACAACGAGACCTTCAGCTACGAGGGCAAGCACTACCGGATGCCCGAGACGCATATCAGCGCGCGGCCCGTGGACGGCCGGCCGGACATCTGGGTCGCGGGCGACGGCGAGGCCGGCCACCGGCTCTGCGCGCGGCGCGGCTATGCGCCCATGTTCACCGGGCGGTGGCTCGGCGCGGACTATCTGGCCGGAATGCGCGAGCGCATCGCCGAAGCATACCGGGCGGAGGGCTGCGACCCGGAGACCATGCGGCTCGGCTTCCAGCGCTTCCTCTGCGTGACCGAAAGCCGGGCCGAGACGCTCGCCTATGTCGACAACGCCCGCCACCAGATGCGCCTCGCCTCGGCGCTGCGGCGCCGCGCGGAGGTCATGGACGGGGCGATGATGACCGAGGTCCCGATGCCGGACGAACTGCCGCTGGAGGAGATCGCGGACAATCTGCTGGTCGGCGACTGCGAGACCATCGCGGAGCGCTTGACTGCCGAAATCCGCGCGGCCCGCCCGGCGCACATCATGTTCCATTTCCAAGTCGGCGGCTCCCCGCACCGCGCGGCGCTCGACAGCATGGAGAAGCTCGTGACCGACATCCGCCCGATGGTGGAGAAGGAACTCGGGCCGCTCGCCGGTTTCGGCGCGCCGCCGCGCCCGCAGGCGGCGGAGTAGCCATGTCCGGCCATCTGCTCGAGCGCCGCGAGAACGGCGTCGCCTGGCTGACATTGAACCGGCCGGAGCGGTTGAATGCGCTGACCGACGACATGCTGGACGGTCTGCTCGCGGCCATGCAGCGTCTTTCCGGGGACCGCGAGACCGGCTGCATCGTGCTTTCGGGCACCGGGCGCGGCTTTTCCGCCGGCGGCGATGTGAAGGGCATGGCCGCCGGCTCGCACCAGGACGACACGCTGGAGGGCCGCACGCAATCGCTCCGCCGCCGGATGGAGGTGAGCCGGCTCATCCACGAGATGCCGAAGCCGGTCATCGCCATGATCCGCGGCCCGGCGGCCGGGGCCAGCCTGTCGATCGCGCTCGCCTGCGACATGCGGATCGCCAGCGGGACGGCGCTGATTACCACGGGCTTCGCGCAGGTGGCGCTTTCGGGAGATTTCGGCGGCTCCTGGTTCCTGACCCGGCTGGTGGGCCTGGCGAAGGCGAAGGAACTCTACATGACGGCAGCGCGCCTCGGTGCGGAGGAAGCGTTGACGCTCGGCATCCTTAACCGGGTCGTTCCCGACGAGGCGCTGGAGGCGGAGACCCGGAGCCTTGCCGAAAGCCTCGCTGCCGGCCCGCGCATCACGCTAGCCTACATGAAGCAGACCCTGAACGGCGCCGTCACCGCCTCGCTCTCCGAGACGCTCGACATGGAAGCCCGCAACCATTCCCGCTCCGGCCTCACCGAAGACCATCTCGAAGCCGCCAGAGCCTTCGTCGAAAAGCGCAAACCGGTCTTCTCCGGCCGGTAGGGCACGGTCCTGTCGTTGCGAAGCGCCGGCGCGGCGGCCTCGACGGTCCGGCTTCCTCCCGCTTCAATCGGCGTAGTCGCTCATCACCTCCTCGACGAAGCGTTCGACCGTCGCCATGGCGGTATCGACGGTCGGTTCGTGGATGCGGCCGGGGATCGTGTACCAGGGATTGAGGGTGATGTGCTCCAGCCCCATGTCCCGCGCCGCGTCCAGCTTGCGGCGTATGTCGTCGCGGCTGCCGGTGAAGGCGTAGCCATCGCCGAGGAAGGCCGTGGCGTCGATGTCGAAGGCGAGCGTCGCATGGAGCGAGCGCGCGATGCTTGCCGGGTCCCGGCCCGCCTCTTCGGCCATCCGGTCGAGCAGCTTCAGCCGGCGGCGCAGGTCGTCCACGGTCCACTGCACCGAGCCCGGCCTCCGGGCCGAGGTGATCGGGTGCCATCCGTCCCCGTACTGCACGACGCGCCGGAGCGCGCGCTCATTGTTGCCGCCGATCCATATCGGCGGGCGCGGTTTCTGCGCCGGAGGCGGGTTGAAGGCGAAATCTTCGAACTCGTAGAACTCGCCCCGGAAACCGTTCGGCCCCTCCGACCACAGATGGTCCATGATGCGCAGCATCTCGTCCGCCCTCGCGCCGCGCCGGGCGAAGGGGATATCGAGCGCCTCGTATTCCTCCCTGATCCAGCCGAAGGCGACGCCGTATATCGTGCGCCCGCCGGAGAGGTCGTCCACGCTCGCCATCTCCTTGGCCAGGGTTACGGGATGGCGGTAGGGCAGCACGATCACCGTCGTTCCGAGCTTCACCCGGTCGGTGATTCCGGCGAGGAAGCCAAGCGTGCTGAACAGCCCGTAAACCCTGTCCGAGAAGCGCTCGACGAAGGGGCGGGGAATGATGATGTGGTCGATCGCCCAGATGGAGGCGAAGCCCATGTCCTCCCCGGCGCGGGCCATGCGTTCGAGGCTCGCCCGGTTGGCGAAGGCGCCGTGCTGCGGCATCACCAGTCCGAATTCCATGTCGCTTCCTCCTTCGATTCTCAGGCCCTGCGCTGCCACAAGGCCCGCAGCAGCGGGAACGCGAGTGCCAGCAGCACAAGGACCAATATGCCGAGCGCGATGGGCCGGCCGAGGAAATAGCCCGCGAGGTCCGAACTTGCGAGCGTTGCCGCGCGCCGGAGGTTTACTTCCACGATGGGGCCGAGCACGAAGCCGATCACCAGCGGCGCCAGCGGAAAGCCCGCCTTGCGCATGGCGTAGCCGACGACCCCGAACAGCCACATGATCCAGAGGTCGAGCGTCTGCCGCTGCACCGCGAAGGTGCCGAATATGGCCAGCAGCAGCACGCCGGCGAGCATGTAGTCGAGCGGCACCCGGAGCACGCGGACGAACAGCGGCAGCAGCGCCAGGCCGAGCGGCAGCAACAGCATCGCGCCGATCAGGAAGGTTGCGAAAATGCCGTTCAACACGTCGAGATTGGTGAAGAACAGCATCGGACCGGGCGTGACGCCGTGGATGAGCAGCCCGCCCATCATCACGGCCACGATGGGGTCGCCCGGTATGCCGAGCGCCAGCATCGGGATGAGCGCGCCGCCGGTCGTCGCCGAGTTGGCGGCCTCGCTGGCGATCACGCCTTCCGGCGCGCCCTTGCCGAAGCGCTCCGGCTCCTTCGAGAAGTCCCGCGCGAGCTTGTAGGCGAGGAAGGCGGAGGTGACGCCGCCGACGGCCGGGATGATGCCGATGCCGACGCCGACCAGACTCGCCCGGAGATAGCCGAAGAAGCGCGATACGAGCGTCCTGAACATGGAGAAGGCGACGCCGATACGCTCGCTCGCCTGCCAGCCGCGCAGAGTCCGCTCGATCTGCATCAGCACTTCGGAGACCGCGAAGAGCCCGACCAGCAGTGCGACGAATGTGAGGCCGCCGGAAAACTCCGTCCGGTCGAAATTGAAGCGTGCGATGCCGGTGAACGGGTCGGTGCCGATGGTGGCGCACATCAGGCCGAAAAGGCCCGAGAGCAGGCCTTTCAAGGTGCTGCCCTGGCTGAGGCTGGCGATGGCGGTCAAGCCGAGCGCGGCGAGCGCGAAGGTCTCCGCCGGGCCGAAGCGGACCGCAATCTTGGCGAGCGCAGGCGAGGTGAAGAGCAGGACTGTGCCGCCGATCAGCCCGCCGATCCACGATGCGAGCGTGGCCAGCGTCACCGCCTCCGAGGAACGCCCGGCAAGCGCCATGGGATGGGCGTCGAGGAGGGTTGCGGCGGCGATGGGCGTGCCCGGTATGCCGAGCACGGTGGCCGTCACCGCGCCCCCGTAGGATCCGCCCTGGTAGAAGCCGATGAGCAGCGCGATGCTGGACACCGGGTCCATGTGGAAGGTGAAGGGTATGGCGAGCGTAACGCCCAGCAGAGGTCCCAGCCCCGGCAGCACGCCCACGATGATGCCGAGCACAAGGCCGATGAGCAGCGCGCCGACCTGCGCCAGCCCGACAAGGCCGCCCAGCTCCGCCAGAAGCCCGCCGAGTTCGGCCATCAGGGGCTGATCCCCCTGAGCAGCCCCTCCGGCAGCACGATGTTCACGCCATAGCGGAAGAAGACGAAGATCGCGACCGTGAAGGCGACGGCCGCAACCGCGGCATGCACGGGACCCCGCCCGCCGACGATTCGCAGCAGGACTCCGACGGCCACCGGAGTCGCCAGCAGGAAGCCCAGCGGTTCGAGCAGCAGCGTGTAGAGCAGCAGCACCGCGAAGGAGAGAGCCGCCCGGAGTTTCCCGCCGCCCTGCCCCGCTTCATCGCCGGTCGGGCCGGGCGCGGCAGCCCGCCCCGCCGCACGCCATTTCCAGAGCGCCCGCCCGGCAAGCGCCAGCCCGAGCAGCACGGTGAGCCCGGCCAGCAGGCGCGGATAGCCGGCGGCATCGATCCCGCCGCCGACCCGCTCCGACGCCGTGACGGAGAACGAGAAGGTCTCCCGGAAGAGCCAGGCGCCGAGGCCCATGCTCGCAAGGCTGGCGGCGAGGTCCGTCCGCCAGCCGGCTTCCCGTTCCCGGTCCGGCCGCGTTCCGGTCGCGGGTTCGCGCACCTGCCGGGCCGTTTCCGGCTAGTTCTTCTTCTCCTTGAGCAGGCGCTGGACAGCCGGCTCCAGAAGCGCCGCCGAACGGGTCCAGAGCGCCCGGAACTCGTCCGGCCCGCTATATTCGATCGGGATGAACTGCGCCGTCATCTTGTCGAGGAAGGCCGGCGTCCGGACATGCTTGCCGAGCACGGCCCGAAGCTTCTCCAGCGCGGCTTCCGGCGTGCCCGCGGGCGCCACGATGCCTGCCCAGCCCTGCGAGGTCTTGCCCCAGCCGATATCCACGCCCTGCTCCTTCGCCGTCGGGATGTGGTCGGCGAAGGAGACCCGGTCGTCGGTCAGTACCGCCAGCGTCTTTATGGCGTCGCCGAAGATCTTCTCGGCGATCAGCACGCCCGTCGTGGCGTCAAGGGAACCGTCGAGCAGCGCCTTCACATTGTCCGGCATGCAGCCGTTGAAGGGCACGGGCTTGTAGTTCTTCACCCCCGAAGTACGCAGGAACTCCTCCATCACCATGCGCGGCACCGAAAGGGCGGCGCAGATGCCGACGTTTACGGGCCGGTCCTGGGCATTCGCCCATTCGACGAAGCTCGCCACGTCGGTCGCCGGATGGTCGGCGCGCACGGCGAGCGTGAACGGCAGCGCGATCAGGCCGAAGAGCGGCGCGAAGTCCTTGTCGTTGTAGCCGATCTCCGGGTTGAAAAGCCGGGCCACGACATGCGGCGCCACCCAGTTGTTGAGCAGCGTGTAGCCGTCCGCCGCCGCGTTCCTGACCGCCAGCGTGCCGACCGAGCCGGACCCGCCGACGATGTTCTGCACCACGATGGGCTGGCCGAGGTCGTCGCTCGCAAGCGAGGCCAGGGTGCGCATGGCGACGTCCGGGCTCGAGCCGGCCTGCCAAGGCACGACGATGGTGACCGGCTTTTCCGGGAACTCCGCCTGGGCGGGTCCGAAGCCGACCGCAGCCAGAAATGCGCAAGCGGCGAACCCGAGTCTCGCAGTGATCCTGTTCATCGATTCTCCTCCCCTTGCCCCGGAACGGCAGGCACGGACGGAGGGCCCAAACCGCGCTCCGTCCCGGTGTCTTCCGGGGATGCTTGCCGAAGGGCGTCCAACGCCGCCCGATGCGATTAACCGCCGCACAAGGAACCGGAGTCAAGGCCGGCTACGGCGTCTCCCGTTCCAGGCGGTACCACTCGCCGGGATTGCGCCCGAACGGAAACATGACGTGCTCCGCAAAGGCCGGCCGCTCCGCCAGACGGCGGTACCAGGCGTCGATGCACGGCAGCGGTGTGCGGTCGATTTCCAAATTCAGATAGCGGTGTACCAGGGCGCCGAAGGGGATGTCCGCCATGGTGAGGCGGTCCCCGACCACGTGGCTCGATACGCCAAGCCGCCCTTCCAGAACGGCCAGGACGTCCTCGGTGACTGCCAGCAGATCGGCGATCTTTCCCCGGTCCCGGACCGCCGGTTCGGTCCTGACGAGGGCCCAGACAAGATCGATGTAGGGCGGGTAGAGGGTCGTCTTGTGCCAGTCCATCCACTGGTCCGCCAGCGCATAACCTTCGTCGGTTTCCGGAAGCAGAACATTGTTCCTGTCATAACGTCTGCAGAGATAGCGGACGATGGCGTTGGATTCCCACAGAACGAAGTCCCCGTCCCGGATCGTCGGTATCCTCCCGTTCGGATTCATCGCCAGATAGTCGGAGGTATCGGTCCCCCCGAACGATCCCCCGACATCATGTCTGACGTAAGGAATTCCCAGCTCCCCGATTGTCCACATCACCGGCAGCACATTGCTGGCATTGCGCCGCGAGAAGACCTCGATCTTTGTTTCCGGGTTCATGACCACCCCAGACGCATGCGGAACCGGGACACTACGAAGCGGCCTCCGCCGGCGCCGCGTCTGAAACGACGAACTGGACCGCGCCGTTCCCACGCCAGTCGTCGGCCCGGAGGGTTCCGGCCACATGCAGCGCGCGCCCGTTGGTCTCCAGCAGCGCCTGCCCGAGCGGCGTTTCGGCCGAGCGGAAGGCGATGGCCGCGAGGCGCCCGCCGCCGGCGTCAGCAAGGTCGGCGCGGACATGGTTCCTGCCGACGATGCGGGCGTAGCGCACGCGCACCGCCGGCAGCGCAAAGACAGGCTCCGGATTGCCGCGGCCGAAGGGCTCGATCCCCGCCAGATGCTCCAGCAGGCCGCCCGTCGCGCCCGCAACGGACAGGCCTGCATCGATGTCGAGCGGCCGGACATGCCCTTCCGCCGGCACCAGCGGTCCCAGCCGTTCGGCAAGGAACGCCTCGAAGGCCGCGCGCTTCGCCTCGTCGAGCGTGAAGCCGGCCGCCATGTCGTGGCCGCCGCCCGCCTCCAGCAGCCCCGCATCCCTGGCGGCGAGCACCGCCGGGCCGATGGGGACGCCGGGGACAGAGCGCGCCGAGCCGCGTATCCGCCCGCCCTCCAGCGCGCCGACCAGCGCCGGCCTGCGGAACCGCTCCACCAGCCGGCTCGCGACGATGCCGACGACTCCCGGATGCCAGCCTTCGCCGACCGCCAGAACGAAGGGCGCGCCTTCCTCCGGCTCGGTGGCAAGCGCGGCGGCGAGGACGTCCGCCTCGACCTGCCGGCGTTCGCTGTTGAGCCGCTCCAGCACCTCCGCGATGCGGCGCGCCTCATCCGCATCGCCGGTGGCGAGCAGCCGGGCCCCCAGCCCCGCCTCGCCGACGCGCCCGCCGGCATTGATCCGGGGGCCGAGCACGAAGCCCAGATGGTAGGCGCCCGGCCGCCGCTCGACGCCGGCGGCGGCGAGCAGCGCCGCGATGCCGGGATTGCCTCTTCGCGCCAGCACTTCGAGGCCGCGGGCAACGAAAGTGCGGTTGAGGCCGGTCAGGTCCATCACGTCGGCCACCGTGCCGAGCGCCACGAGGTCGAGCCAGCCACGCAGGTCCGGCTCCGGGCGGAACCGGTAGTGGCCGCGCCGGCGGAGCGCGCGGTTTGCCGCCACGACCAGCAGGAAGACGACCCCGACCGCAGCCAGACCGCCGAGCGCGCCCGTCTCGTCCATGCGGTTCGGATTTACGACCGCGAGCGCTTCCGGCAGGCGGGCCTCGGGCAGGTGGTGGTCGAGTACGACGCATTCGAGGCCGAGACCGGCGGCATGGGCGAGCGGCCCGAAGGCCGTGGTGCCGCAATCGACCAGCAGCACGAGCCGGCGTCCCTCCGCCGCGAACCGGTCGAACGCCGCATCGTTCGGGCCGTAACCCTCGGTGATGCGGTCGGGCACATGGACGCTCGCCTTGCCGCCCGTCGCCTCGAGGAAGCGGGCGAGCAGGGCAGCGGAGGTCGCGCCGTCCACATCGTAGTCGGCGAACACGGCGACGGTCTCGCCGGCCTCGGCCGCGTCGGCAAGCCGCTCGGCCGCCATGTCCATGTCCCTGAGGCCCGACGGGTCCGGAAGCGAGGTCCTGAGCTGCGGCCTGAGGAAGGCGGGTGCGGCCTCCGGCGTCACGCCCCGGTTGGCGAGCACCCGCGCGGCGATGTCCGGCAACCCTTCCCTCTCGGCTATCGCCGCCGCGGCCCTGGCGTCGCCGGGCCGCTCGCGCCAGGCACGCCCCCTGAGCGAGCGCGCAACGCCGAGGAAGGGCTCAGTTCCCATATCCGCGGCAGGACATGGAAGTCAGCTGTCCACGGCGTCGAAGCCGGTCTTGCGGTCGAAATTATGCCAGGCCTCGACGGTCCGCACCGTGCCGCTCTTGGAACGCATGATCATGGAGTGTGTGTAGCCGCCGCCGGCGAATCGGCGCACGCCGCGCAGCATGGTGCCGGAGGTCACGCCCGTTGCCGCGAACATGACATCGCCGCTGGCAAGCTCCAGCAGATCGTATTTGCGGTTCAGGTCCTCGATGCCGATACGCTCAGCACGGGCGCGCTCGTCGTCGTTGCGAAACAGCAGCCGGCCCTGGAACTGGCCGCCGATGCAGCGCAGCGCCGCCGCCGCCAGCACGCCCTCCGGCGCGCCGCCCGAGCCCATATAGATGTCGATGCCGCTGTCCGGCCGCGATGTGGCGATGACGCCCGAGACGTCGCCGTCCTGGATGAGCTGGATGCGCGAGCCGGCATCGCGCACCGCGCCGATCAGGTCTTCGTGCCGGGGCCGGTCGAGAATGCAGACCACGAGGTCGGCGACGGCCACGCCCTTGGCGTCGGCGAGCGCTGCGAGGTTGTCGGCCGGGCTGCGATCGAGATCGACCACGCCGTCCGGCAGGTCCCCGCCCACGGCGATCTTGTCCATATAGACGTCCGGCGCATGCAGGAAGCCGCCCTCCTCCGCCATGGCGATGACGGCGAGCGCATTCGAGCCGCCCTTGGCCGTGATCGTGGTGCCTTCCAGCGGGTCCAGCGCGATGTCGATCTTCGGGCCCCCGGCGCCCACCCGCTCGCCGATATAGAGCATCGGCGCCTCGTCCCGCTCGCCCTCGCCGATCACGACGGTGCCGTCGATGGTCAGGTCGTTCAGCGCCCGGCGCATGGCGTCCACCGCCGCCTGGTCGGCCGCCTTCTCGTCGCCGCGGCCCATCAGGCGCGATGCCGCGAGCGCGGCGGCCTCTGTCACGCGAACCGCTTCCAGCGCGAGGTTGCGGTCCATGGCGGCCCTGGCGCTGTCTGCTGGGGACGGTGTGTCTGACATCGGGCAGGCCTCCTCCCGGTTTCGCTACAGGGCCTCGATACGGATCGAAAGCGGCGGCTCGGCCACCGCCTCCTGGCGCGCGATTTCGGCAAGCGCCGCCTTCAGTTCGCGCTCCTCGGTCTCATGGGTGACGATCACGACGGGAACACGCTCTTCCGGCGCGCGGCCCCGCTGGAGCACGGATTCGATGGAAATGCCGTGCGCGCCGAGGCTGGTGGCGACCGAAGCGAGCACGCGGGGCCGGTCCACCACCATGAGGCGGATATAGTAGGCGCCGCGATGGGCGTCCATCGGAGCCGCCTGCAGGGGCTGGAGCGCCGCGGCCGGCACGCCGAAGGCCGGCGTGCCGTTGCCCCGCGCGATGTCGACGATGTCGGCGGCGACGGCCGAAGCGGTCGGGCCCGCGCCGGCGCCGGGGCCTTCGAGCACGGTGCGGCCGACCTGGCTGCCCTCGACCACGACGGCGTTGATCACCCCGTCCACATGCGCGATCGGCGCCTCGACTGGCACCATGCAGGGATGGACGCGCTGCTCCAGTCCGGCCTCCGACCGGCGCGCAATACCGAGCAGCTTGATCCGGTAGCCCAGTTCCTCGGCAAAGGCGATGTCGAGCGCCGATACGCTGCGGATGCCCTCGACATGCACGGCCGCCAGACCGACCTCCACGCCGAAGGCGAGGCTGGCGAGGATGGCGAGCTTGTGGGCCGCGTCCACGCCGTCTATGTCGAAGCCCGGATCGGCTTCGGCATAACCCAGGTCCTGCGCTTCCTTCAGCACGGTCGCAAAGTCCCGCCCCGTCCGGCGCATGTCCGAAAGCATGTAGTTGCAGGTGCCGTTCAGAATGCCCATCACGCGCTGGATTTCGTTGCCGGCGAGCCCCTCGCGCACCGCCTTGATCGCGGGGATGCCGCCCGCCACCGCGGCTTCCCAGGAGAGCACCGCCCCGGCCGCCTCCGCCGCGCGGGCGAGGTCCGCGCCGTGATGGGCGAGCAGCGCCTTGTTGGCCGTGACCACATGCCGGCCGGCGCCGAGCGCCGCCTCGCAGACCGCCTTGGCCGGCCCGTCGGAGCCGCCGATCAGCTCGACCACGACATCGGCGTCGGTGCCGCGCGCCATGGCGACGGCATCGTCGTGCCAGCGGTAGCGGTCCAGCGCCACGCCCCGGTCGCGGCCGCGCTCGCGCGCCGATACATCGACGATCTCTATCCGGCGCCCGGCCCTGAGCTCCAGCAGGTCCGCCTCGCGCTCGACGAGCCGGACCAGACCGGCGCCAACCGTGCCGAGCCCGGCGACGGCAATCCTGAGCGCCGTCATCGCGCGGCTGCGGCGGCGCGCCGCTCCGCCTTCCCGGCAAAAGCCTCGGCTTCCGCCAGGAACTGCCTGACGCCGCGCGCCGCCTGCCGGATGCGCTGCCGGTTCTCCACCAGCGCCAGGCGCACGAACCCCTCGCCATGTTCGCCGAAGCCCACGCCCGGTGACACGGCCACCTTTGCCTCGCGCAGCAGCAGCTTGGAGAACGCCAGCGAGCCCATGCCTGCGAGCGCCGGCGGCAGCGGCGCCCAGGCGAACATGGTCGCCGGCGGCGGCGGCACCTCCCAGCCCGCCTGCCCGAAGGCGTCCACCAGCGTGTCGCGCCGCTCCCGATAGAGCGCCCGGATCTCCTCCACGCAGTCCTGCGGGCCGTTCAGCGCCGCCACCGCGGCAACCTGGATCGGGGTGAAGGCGCCGTAGTCGAGATAGGACTTCACCCGCGTGAGCGCGCCGACGAGCCGCTGATTGCCTACACAGAAGCCGACCCTCCATCCCGGCATGGAGTAGGTCTTCGAGAGCGAGGTGAACTCGACCGCGATGTCGCGGGCCCCCGGCACCTGCAGCACGGAAGGCGGCGGCGGCCCGTCGAACCAGATTTCCGCATAGGCGAGGTCGGAGATGATCCAGATCCCGCGCCGGCGGCAGAAATCGACCACCTCGCCATAGAAGTCGAGATCGGCCACCTCGGCCGTCGGATTGGACGGGTAGCTCAGCAGGAGCGCAGTCGGCGGCGGCACGGAATGGCGCGCCGCGCGCTCCAGCTCGGCCATGAAGTCATGGCCCGGCCCCACGGGGATGTGCCGGGCCGACGCGCCGGCGATGATGAAGCCGTAGGGGTGGATCGGGTATGACGGATTGGGCACCAGCACGATATCGCCCGGCGAGGAGATCGCCTGGGCGAGATTGGCGAGCCCTTCCTTGGAGCCGAGCGTGACGACCGCCTCCCGGTCGGGGTCGATCTCCACGCCGAAGCGCCGGTCGTAATAGGCCGCGATCGCACGCCGCAGCCCCGGTATGCCGCGCGAGGTCGAATAGCGGTGAGAGCGGGGATCGCGGATCGTTTCGACCATCTTCTCGACGATGTGAGGCGGCGTCGGCCGGTCGGGATTGCCCATGCCGAAATCGATAATGTCCTCGCCGGCGGCGCGCGCGCGGGCCTTCATCTCGTTCACCTCGGCGAACAGATAGGGCGGCAGGCGCCGGATTCGGTGGAAGTCGTGTTCCATGGCCTCCGGTCTCCGGAAGGGGAAGGCGGCGCGTTTATAGCAAGTGCGCCGCGCTATTCCATGCACTTCCCGTTATCTCCGGCCCGGCCCTCCTGACAGGCGCGCCCGGCGTCATGCGCCGCCCGCTCCGCCTCCAACTGCGCCTTGAGCGCCGCGATGGCGGCGCGGGACGAACCCGGGCGCGGCTCGGAGGGAACATCGGCGAGATTGGGCCAGGGACGCTCCTGGCGGATGCGTTCTTCGTCCGCCACCCGGCTTTCCGGCAGCGGCTTGCCTTCCAGAATCGCGCAGCCGGCTAGCAGCACGATCATTCCGCACTGCGACAATTTTATGCTGCGCCGCAGCAAAGCACTCGGCCTATAGTAAAGGCAAATCATTGCTGGAGGCGGACCCATGACCGGCACCCTCGACCAGGATGCGCTCGCCGAACGCTTCAGGGAAATCACGGAACGCAGCCAGCGCGTGGCGGCGGAATTTGCCGCCCGGCACGGCGCCGAAGCGGGCGGAACCGACCCGGACCCGCTCGGCATCGGCAAGGCCTTTCTCGAAATGACCGCGCGCATGATGGCCGACCCGGCGCGCATGATGACGGCGCAGGCGGAGCTCGCCCAGCAATATGCCAAGCTCTGGCAGGACACGGCGCGCCGGATGATGGGCGGCGAAGCTGTGCCGCCGGTCGCCGAGCCCGAGCCGGGAGACCGCCGGTTCAAGGACGCTGCCTGGCGGGAGAATTTCGCCTTCGACTTCATCAAGCAGTCCTATCTGCTTTCGTCGCGCTTCCTGCTCGGCAGCCTGCCGGAGGCCGAAGGCGCTGACCGGCACGAGGCCGACAAGGTGGCCTTCTACACGCGCCAGTTCATCGACGCGATGGCGCCGACCAATTTCGCCGCCACCAACCCCAGGGTGCTGCGCGAGACGCTGGACAGCAACGGGGAAAACCTGCTGCGCGGCTTCGAGAACATGCTGCGCGACCTGGAGGCGGGCAAGGGACAGCTCCGCATCGCGCAGACCGACATGTCCGCCTTCGAGGTCGGCCGCAATGTCGCCGTCACGCCGGGCAAGGTGGTTCTGCGCAACGACCTCATGGAACTCATCCAGTACGCGCCCGCGACGGAGGCCGTCCACGAGGTGCCGCTGCTGATCGTCCCGCCCTGGATCAACAAGTTCTACATCCTGGACCTCACGCCGGAGAATTCCTTCGTGCGCTGGGCGGTCGAGCAGGGCCATACCGTGTTCGTCATCTCATGGGTCAACCCGGATTCCCGGCTCTCGGACAAGTCGTTCGACGACTACATGGCCGAGGGCCCGCTCGCCGCGCTCGACGCCGTCGAGCGGATTACCGGGGCCCGGCGCGCCAACGCCATCGGCTATTGCCTGGGCGGCACGCTGCTGGCGGTGACGCTCGCCTGGCTGGCGGCGCGCGGCGAGGCGCCCATCGAGAGCGCCACCTATTTCGCCTCGCTGGTCGATTTCAGCGAGGTGGGCGAGCTTGGCGTCTTTATCGACGAGGAGCAGGTGTCGGCGCTGGAAACACGCATGGACAAGGCAGGCGGCGTGCTGGAAGGCGCCGACATGGCGACAACCTTCAACATGCTGCGCGCCAACGACCTGATCTGGTCCTTCGTCATCAACAACTACCTGCTCGGCCGCGACCCGGTGCCGTTCGACCTGCTCTTCTGGAACGCCGATTCGACGCGGATGCCGAAGCGGATGCACAGCTTCTACCTGCGCCGCATGTATATGGACAATGCGCTGGCGGAACCGGGGGCGCTGGAGATCGCGGGCGAGCGGCTCGACCTCTCGGCGGTGAAGACCCGCACCTATGTCGTCGGCACCCGCGAGGACCATATCGCGCCCTGGCCCGGCGTCTATCGCGGCGCCCGGCACTATGGCGGGCCGGTGCGCTTCGTGCTCGCGGCGTCCGGCCATATCGCCGGCATCGTCAACCCGCCGGAGGCCGGCAAATACAGCCACTGGACCCATCGGCAGATGCTGAAGAACAACGAGTCCTGGCTGGAGCGCGCAGCGGAGAAGCCGGGCTCGTGGTGGGGGGACTGGGCCGGGTGGGTAGGGCGTTCGGCCGGCGGTAAAGTGCCGGCCCGCATCCCCGGAGAAGGCCCGCTGCCCGCCCTCGCCGACGCCCCCGGCACCTATGTCGCGGAGCGCGTCTGAGCCGGCGGCGGCAGGCGGATGCGCGCTTGCCCGGCCGCCTCCCGCCGATATACCGGCATTGTCAGCCATGAGCGGCGGGTTCGATGGAGCCATGGGTGAATGACGCCTGAGGTGATCGCGATTCTGGCGGTCGGCGCGAGTCTGGTCGTGCTGATCCGGCAGGGGCAGCGCGCGGCGAAGGAGGATCGCGCGCGGTTGGAGGCGAGTTTGCGAGGCGTGTTGCAGGCCGAGTTTCGCGAGGCCATTGCGGGTCGTCACACTGCCTGACGCCGGTTGAGTGCGCAGGCCGGTCATGCGACTGCGACGGAACGTACCGTCTACAGAGTCGCGCGCGGAATTTTTTTCTGTTATTCAGGCGCCGTGGCGGCCGCACGCAGACGTGCGGGGCGCTTTAACTGGCACCAGGGAGGCATACACTTGTTCAAGAAACTCCTCACAGTAGCCGCAGCCGGGCTTGTCGGCGCGGCGGCGCTCGGCGCGGCGGGCGACGCCGAAGCGCAGAAAGTGCGCTGGAAAATGCAGAGCGCCTTCGGGTCGAAGCTTTCGATCATCGGCGAGGTTGCGGCGCGTTACGAAGATATCGTCAAGGACATGTCGGCCGGCGACCTGACCATCAAATTCTATGAGCCGGGCGCGCTCGTGCCGACGCTCCAGGGCTTCGACGCCGTCGAGGCAGGTTCCGTCGACGCCATGTGGGGCACCGCCGGCTACCACACCGGCAAATATCCCGCGCTCGCCTTCATGACTGCTGTGCCGTTCGGGCCGCGCGCCGGCGAACTGCTGGCCTGGATGGGCTATGGCGGCGGCGACGAGCTCTACAATGAGCTTTATGCCAAGCATGACCTGATCGGCCTGCACTGCGCCGCGATCGCCCCGGAGACCTCCGGCTGGTTCCGCTCCAAGCTGAACTCGATCGACGACCTTAAGGGCAAGAAGATGCGTTTCTTCGGCCTCGGCGCAGAGGTCATGACCAAGCTCGGCGTCTCGACGCAGCTTCTCGCCGGCGCGGACATCTATCCCGCGCTCGAGCGCGGCGTCATCGACGCGACCGAGTTCTCCATGCCGTCGATCGACCTCGACCTCGGCTTCTACCAGATCGCCAAGTTCAACTACTTCCCGGGCTGGCACCAGCAGTCCTCGATCGGCGAACTGCTAATGAAGAAGTCGGCGTTCGAGGGACTGTCCGGCCAGCATCAGGCGATCATCCGCCATGCGTGCGATGCGTCGATCACATGGTCCTTCGTGCGCTCCGAAGCCTTCCAGTTCGAAGCCATGCTTAAGCTGAAGGAGAAAGGCGTCGAGAGCGTCCGTTGGAGCGACGACGACCTCGCCAAGCTTTCCAATGCCTGGGACGAGGTGATCGCCGAAAAGACCCAGACCGACCCGGTCTTCGCCAAGTTCCATGCTTCCTACCAGGCCTTCCGCGACAAGTACGCAATCTGGAAGGAGCACGGCTATCTCGACTGACCGTCGGGACGGTTGACTTAGCGGCTCCCAAGGGGGCCACCTGCCGCCGGGGCGGAGCAAATCTGCCCTGGCGGCTTGTCTTGCCTGCTAGACACCGTTCGGGCAGGCTACCCGGTGGCCGGTTTCGGCATTCGGGGATTTCAGGGAGGTTGCGGGCGAATCCGATGGAAAAGCTCGTGCAGATCAGCGACCGGCTGAACAGGATCATAACCTGGGTCGGCAAGCTGGGCTCGGTCGCCATTATTCCGTTGATCATCGTGACCATCTGGGACGTGGTGACGCGCAAATTCACCACTTTCCAGCTCTGGGTTATCGAACAGCTTGGAGACAATCTGCAGTCCACCGTGCTGCAGGAATGGGAGTGGCATTTCCACACGGCCCTGTTCGCCTCTGCGCTCGGTTACGGCTATGTGGCGAACAGCCATGTCCGGGTGGATGTGATCCGCGAGCGCCTGCCGATCCGCAAGCAGGCATGGGTCGAGTGGATCGGCGTGACCATCGCCATGATTCCCTATTGCTGCGTGCTGATCTGGTTTTCCTGGGACTTCGCCTACAAGTCGTTCATCCAGAACGAAATTTCCTATTCCCTGGTTGGTCTCAGCAACCGCTGGATCATCAAGGGCATCCTGTTCCTCGGCTTCGTTTTCGCCCTGCTAGCCGGCATCAGCGTCTGGCTGCGCAAGACCGCCTATCTGTTCGGGCCGCCCGGTCTGAACGTGCCTCTGCTCACCGTGCAGGAACCGATGGGCGAACGGGTCGTGATCGCATCCGGCGGCGAGCAGGCGGAGGGCCGCTGAACCATGTTTCAGGAAATCTACTGGCACCTTCAGGAATATATCGCGATCTACATGTTCATCGGGCTGGGCTGCCTGCTGTTCACGGGCTTTCCGGTCGCATTTGCGCTCGGCGGCGCGTCGCTGGCATTCGGCCTGATCGGCACCGCTCTGGATGTGTTCGCGCCCATCGAGTTCTTCAACATCCTGCCGCGCGTCTGGGGCGGGGCGGCGGAAAACCTCGTGCTCGTCGCGGTGCCGCTCTTCGTTTACATGGGCACCATGCTGGAGCGCTCCGGCGTCGCACACGACCTGCTGCACTGCCTCCAGGTATTGCTGCGCCGCGTCCCCGGCGGGCTTGCGCTCGGCGTCACCGTCATGGGCACCATCATGGCGGCCAGCACCGGCATCATCGGCGCCTCGGTGGTGATGATTACCCTCATGGCGCTCCCGATCATGCTGGAGCGCAGATACAACCCGGAACTCGCCACCGGCACGATCGCCGCCGCCAGCACGCTCGGCATCCTGATCCCGCCGAGCATCATGCTGGTCATCATGGCGGACCTGCTTTCGATTTCGGTCGGCAACCTGTTCGTCGCGGCGGTGTTCCCGGGGCTGCTGCTCTCGGGGCTCTACTTCGTCTATATCATGCTGCTCACCCTGATCTGGCCACAGCTCGGGCCGCCGCTGCCGGACGAGCGCGGCCCCGGCAGCATGGCGGAACTGGGGGTCATGGTGTTGCGGGGTTTCATCCCGCCTGTCTTCCTGATTTTCCTGGTGCTGGGGTCGATCATTCTGGGCTGGGCTACGCCGTCCGAGGCGGCGGCGGTGGGTGCGTTCGGCGCAACCCTGCTCGCGTTCATAAACCGCAACCTCACCATCGAAGCGCTGGGCGACGTGCTGAACCGCACATCTCTCACCGTGGCGATGATCTTCTTCGTCTTCATCGGCGCGACGGCCTTCTCCTACGTGTTCCGCTCGCTCGGCGGCGACGACGTGGTGGAGGAGCTCATCTTCTCGCTCGGCCTCGGCAGTTGGGGGCTGCTCATCGTGCTGATGGCGACCGTGTTTTTCCTGGGGTTCTTCTTCGACTTCCTGGAGATCACGCTGATCGTGCTGCCGGTCTTCACGCCGATCGTGCAGGAGCTCGATTTCGGCGAGCACGTCATCCACGCCGAGAAGATCTACTGGTTCGCGCTGCTGGTGGCGGTCAATCTCCAGACCTCCTTCCTGACGCCGCCTTTCGGCTTCGCGCTGTTCTACATGAAGGGCGTGGCCCCGCCGGAGGTGCAGCTGACCTCGATCTACCGGGGCATCATCCCGTTCGTGTGCCTGCAGCTCATCGGCCTCGGCTTCGTGCTGGCCTGGCCCGACATCGCGCTCTGGCTGCCGAGGGTGCTGCTCGACTGAACCGGAACCCGCCTCCGCTGCGGATGCGGCGGAGGCGGGTCAGCCGATGCCGTAGGCCTTGGCCCAGCCGAGCCCTTCGACGGTGCCGGCACGCGGGCGGTATTCGCAGCCGATCCAGCCTTCATAGCCGAGCTCGTCGATCAGCCTGAACAGGTAGGGGTAGTGCATCTCGCCGACCGAGGGTTCGTGGCGCTCCGGCACGCCGGCGATCTGCATGTGGCCGACGCCGCCGCCCGGCAGCCATTCGCGGAGCCGCATGGCGACATCGCCCTCGACGATCTGGCAGTGGTAGAGGTCCATCTGCACCTTGACGGTCTCCGCCCCGACCGCGGCGCGGATACGGTGCGCCTCGTCCTGGCGGTTGAGGAAGAAACCCGGAATGTCCCGCCGGTTGATGGGCTCGATGGACACGTGGCGCGCGCCGAGCCGCGCGGCGGCGCGTTTCAGGTTCGCCACATAGACGGCCTCGGCGTCGGCTTCCGCCCCTTCGTCCGGAATGCCGGCCATGACATGCACGCGCGGGCTGTCCAGCACGCCGGCCCATGCCGCCGCTGTTTCCAGCGCGTCGGCGAACGCCGCCTCGCGTCCCGGCACGGCCGCCAGTCCGCGCTCGCCCGCCTCCCAGTCGCCGGGCGGCATGTTGAACAGCACGGTCTCGACGCCCGCATCCGCCTTCGCCCTCGCCACCTCCTCCGGCGCGAAGTCGTAGGGGAACAGGAACTCGACCGCCCTGAAGCCGACCCTGGCGGCGGCGTCGAAGCGGTCCAGGAACCCGTGTTCGGTGAACAGCATCGAGAGATTGGCGGCGAAACGCGGCATGGGCGGCGGCCTTTCCGGCGGTTGCGGGAAACGGGCGAGGTTCCCTAGCATAGCCCCATGGCCTCCGCCCCGCATCTGCTCGCGCTCGACCAGGGCACGACCTCGACCCGCGCGATCCTGTTCGACGCCGCCGGCGCGCCGCTCCGCACGGCCCGGCGCGAACTCCGCCAGATCTACCCGGCGGACGGCCTGGTGGAGCACGACCCGGAGGAAATCTGGCAGGCGAGCGTGGCCGTGCTGTGCGAGGCGGCCGGAGACGACCTGCCTGCCGCCATCGGCATCGCCAACCAGCGCGAGACGGCGCTGCTGTGGGACCGGGCGAGCGGCGCTTGCCTGCACAACGCCATCGTCTGGCAGGACCGCCGCACGGCCCCGGAATGCGCCCGGCTCCGCGCCGAGGGGCTGGAGCCGTTCGTCACGGAGCAGAGCGGCCTCCTGATCGACCCCTATTTCTCCGCGACCAAGCTCGCCTGGCTGCTGGACGAGCTGCCCGGGGCGCGCGGGCGCCGCGACCTCGCCTTCGGCACGGTGGACAGCTTCCTCGCCTGGCGGCTGACCGGCGGGCGCGTCCATGCGACCGACGCGACCAACGCCTCGCGCACCGGCCTTTTCGACATCCGCAAACGCGCCTGGAGCCCGGACCTGCTCGAACTCTTCCGGGTCCCGGAAGCCGTGCTGCCCGAGGTGCGCGGCAATGCGGACGGCTTCGGCGTGACGGACATCCTGGGCGCGCCGGTGCCGATTGCGGGCATGGCCGGCGACCAGCAGGCGGCGACCCTCGGCCAGGGCTGCCTGGAAGCGGGCGACATCAAGAGCACCTACGGCACCGGCTGCTTCCTGCTGGCGCATACCGGCGAGGCGCCCGCGGCCTCCCGCCACCGCCTGCTCACCACCGTCGCGCTCGACCTCGGCGGCCGGACGACATACGCGCTCGAAGGTGCGGTGTTCGTCGCGGGCGCGGCGGTGCAGTGGCTGCGCGACGGCCTCGGCATCCTCGCCGACACGGCGGAAACGGAGGCGCTGGCGGAGCGCGCAGGCGGGAGCGGCGTCGTCATGGTGCCGGCCTTCGTCGGGCTGGGCGCGCCCTGGTGGGATGCGGAGGCGCGCGGCGCGCTCTTCGGCCTGACGCGCGACACGGGGCCGGCCGAGCTTGCGCGCGCCGCGCTCGAAGCCGCCGCGCACCAGACCGCCGACCTGCTGGACGCCGCCGCCGCCGACGGCCTCGAACCCGCGCTGCTCCGCATAGACGGGGCGATGAGCGCCAATGACTGGTTCGCCCAGAGGCTCGCCGACATCGCCGGCCTCACCGTGGAGCGCCCCGCCGTCACCGAGACGACGGCCTGGGGCGCGGCCGTGCTGGCGGGCCTGGGCGCCGGCGTGTTCTCGGACCCGCGCGATGCCGGGCGCCCCGCCGGGCGGCGGTTCGAGCCCGGAGGCGACCCCGCGCCCGGCCGCGCCCGCTGGGCCGACGCCGTGGCGCGCACGCTCTCGCGGCCCGCCGGCAACGCGGACGGGGAGCCGGGCCCATAACCGGCGGCGACATCCTGATCGCCGGCGGCGGCATCGGCGGGCTGACGGCGGCGCTCTGCCTCGCCGCGAAGGGCTTGCGTGTGCGCGTGTTCGAGGCGGCGCCCGCCTTCGGCGAAATCGGCGCGGGCATCCAGCTCAGCCCCAATTGCAACCGGGTGCTGCACCGGCTCGGCCTGGCGGAGGCGCTGGAGGCGGCCGCCTTCCTGCCCGTCTCGGGCCAGATGCGCGACTGGGCGAGCGGCGAGACCATCCACGAGGTCGAACTGGGCGAGGGGGTCCGCCGCCGCTACGGCTATCCCTACTACCATATCCACCGCGCGGACCTGATCGGCGCGCTGGCAGACGCCGCCCGGGCGGAGCCGCGAATCGCGCTGCACACCGCCGCCGAAGCGGGCGGCATCGAACAGTCCGCGGGCGGGGTCTCGCTTTCTGCGGGCGGCAGGCGCCACCGGGGCCGGGCGCTGATCGGCGCGGACGGCATCCATTCGGCGGTGCGCGCCTTCCTGTTCGGCCCGGAGGCGCCCGCCTTCACCGGCACGGTCGCCTGGCGCGGCCTCGTGCCGGCGGCGCGGCTGCCGGAGGGCTTCGTGCGCCCGGTGTCCTCCAACTGGCTCGGGCCCGGCGGGCATGTCGTCCACTACTATGTCCGCAGCGGCCGGCTGGTGAACTGCGTCTGCGTGGTCGAGAAAGAGGGCTGGGAGCGCGAATCCTGGACCGAGCGCGGCGATATCGAGGAGCTCAAGGCCGACTTCGCCGGCTGGCATGACGGCGTGCGGCGGCTGATCGGCGCCATGGACCCGGACGCCTGCTACAAATGGGCGCTGTTCGACCGGCCGCCCATGCCGCGATGGGGCAAGGGCCGGGTGACGCTGCTGGGCGACGCCTGCCACGCAACGCTGCCCTTCATGGCCCAGGGCGCGGCCATGGCCATAGAGGACGGCGCCGTGCTGGCCGAATGCCTGACGGCGGGCGGGGATGTCGCGGCCGGCCTGAAACGCTACGAGGACCTGCGCCGGGCCCGGTCGGCCCGCATCCAGACCGGCTCGCGCCGCAATGCGGAACTCTTCCACATGCGCGGCGAGGCGGCGGCCGAACGCAACCGGACGCTCGGCGCGTCGCGCAACCGCACGCTCGACTGGCTCTACCGCTACGACGCCTTCGACCTCGAAGCGGCGGCAACAGCGGCGGCTGCCGGGGCGCCGGACCTCTGCTAGCGCAGGACCCGTTCCGATCGAACCGTATTTCGCTCCCAACCCGAAATCGTCGCCCCGGACCCCGATCCGGGGCCCATCCACAACCGTTTCGGCCTGGCGGAAAGGCCGGGAGATGGACCCCGGATCGCCGCTGGCGCGCCGTCCGGGGTGACGATTGAGGCTTTGCCAACGAGGCCGGTTCAACCCGGACGGATCGTGTTCCAGGGGACCGGCGCAGGATTCCGGGTTGGAAATCGCGCCGCGACGGCCGATGCTGTCCCTGAGCCATCCCCTCCGCGCGCAGCCGCCGGACATATCGGGAGAGACGCCATGAACAAGCTCGAAGGCCTGCACCACCTCGCCATCACCACCGCCGACATCAAGACCCAGATCGAGTTCTTCACCGACAAGCTCGGCATGGAGCTGGTGGCGCTCTACTGGATGCACGGGGTCGAGAACACCTTCCACGGCTTCCTGCGCCTGAATGACGAAAGCGCCGTCGCGCTGGTGCAGAACGACGCCATCGGCGACATCCCGGCCGAGGTCGGGCGCACCCATGCCGGCAATCCGGGCGCCAACAGCGCCGCCGGGACCATGCAGCATGTCGCCTTCCGCGTGCGCGGCGAGGAGGAGCTGATGGCGATGAAGGACCGCCTGCGCGCCAAGGGCGTGCCGGTGATCGGGCCGCGGGACCACGGCTTCTGCAAGTCGATCTATTTCGCCGGGCCGGAGAACCTCGCGCTGGAGCTGTCCTATTCCGAGGCGCCGATAGACGCCGAGGCGTGGATCGACCCGGAAGTGGTCGCGCTCGCCGGCATCGGCGCGGACGAGCTTGCGCGCTACAAGCGGTCCTCGGACTTCGCCGACAGCGGCGGCGCGGTGCCGCAGCCCGGCCCCGATGCGCCCGGCCCGCACATGACCAACTATCCGCCCGGCCGCTATGAGACGATACTCGCCATGACCGACGCGGAGATGCTGGCGACGAGCGAGACGGACCCGCCGGTCAGGGCCCGATAACCGCGGTGCCGGGTTACGACTCATGAGAGGTCGCGCTTCACCGTCGCCCCGGCCCCCGAGCCGGGGCGACGAAAAGGGGCGGCTGCCGGCATGGGTTCCGATCAATGACCGTTGGTATGAAGCCCACAAGCATCCGGGGAGGCAGAGATGGTCGCGCCCAGCAAGTTCGCCCACATCGTTTACAACACCCACCGCCATGAGGAGATGGTCGACTGGTATGCCCGCGTCTTCGAGGCGCGCATCCAGCACCGGGACGAGCGGCTGGCGTTCCTGACCTATGACGACGAGCACCACCGCTTCGCCTTCATCAATCTCGGGCCCGCGCCGGAGGGCGCGGCGGAACGCCGGCCGGACGAGGCGGGCGTCAACCATGTCGCCTACACCTGGCGGGGCCTGGGCGAGCTGCTCGACACCTACAAGCGGCTGAAGGGCATGGGCATCCTGCCCTACCGGCCGATCCGCCACGGGCTCACGCTCTCGATGTATTACCGCGACCCGGACGGCAACGGGCTCGAGTTCCAGATCGACATGATGGACCTGGCCCGGGCCGGCGAATTCATGCGCAGCGAGACCTTCGCGCGCGACCCCGTCGGCCAGCTCTTCGACCCTGACGAGCTGCTGGCCCGCTACGAGTCGGGCGCGCCCGTGGACGACCTCGTCTTCCGCACCGACCAGCCCGAACACGCCGGCACAGCCTTCCGCCGCGAGGGGCAGGCGGCGTAAGCCGGACCGGCTCCCGGCCCGGGGCCCACCCCGCGGGCACGTCATGGGATGTCATGTTTTGTCATGCGGGCCGGTCTCCGCCCCGGTCGTTCGCAAGGCATTGCAGCCTGCTTGCCGGTCCGTGGTCCCGGACGCCCCCGTTGCCGGAGGCGCGTCCCTCGCCCGCGCATTATGCGCGCCCGCCCGCGCTCGCGCGCCCGCGTGCGCGGGGCGGTTCGGAGCAGTCCCCTTCGACAAGCTCAGGACAGGCTTTCGATACGCGCCCGCTGGCGCGGTCGCTACTCAGGATGAGGGGCGGGGATGGCGGCCGGGACAGAACCCTCATCCTGAGTAGCGTCGCCAGCCGCGTATCGAGGGACCACCGCATGTCATGAGATGTCATGATCCGCATGCCGTCGGCGCATATCCTGTTGTTCCTTCGGGCATGAGAGCGGTCCTTCCTCCATCCCGGTTCGTTCCCTTTCGTTCCGTTCTCCCCGCCGCCGGCCTGCCCTGGCGGCGGGACCCTGATTCGCAGGTTATGTGCGCGCCGGCGCGAAGCGGGGCGGCGCCCGGCCCGTTGTGGACGGCCGGACCCGGGCGGGCTATGGTGTTTCCGGCCGTCAGCGAGAGGACATCATGGCGACCGCATCGCCCGAACAGATCCGCAGCGCGCTGGAGCAGGCCGGCGTCCGGCCCGACGCCGCGGCCGCCCTGGCGGAGTCCGCCGCCCGGCGGCCATTGGCGCAGCGGGACTGGCTGTATCCCGTGCTGGCGGTCGCCCTGCTGGGGCTGCTTGGCTGGATTGCGCTTTCCATCCATGAGATGAACGCGCGGCTCGGCGTCGTCGAGACCCGCCTGATCGCTGTCGAGGAAGGACAGGAGACGCTGGCGGCCGGTCTGGAGCGGGCACGGGAGGAGCGGCAGGCGCTGGTGGCCGGGCTGGCACAGGTCCAGGGAGACCTCCGGGTTCTGGACCGGAAGGTGGATGACCTCGCCCGGCGATGAGAGGATTGCATGGCGGCCGCCTCGCCTGGACCGGCTGTATCCCGTGCTGATGGTCGCCCTGCTGGGGCTGACTGGCTGGATTGCGCTTTCCATCCATGAGATGAACGCGCGGCTCGGCGTCGTCGAGACCCGCCTGATCGTGCTGGAGGAAGGCCAGGAGAAGCTGGCGGCCGGTCTGGAGCGGGCGCGGGAGGATATCCGGGCGGTGGAAGGCAGGCTGAACGGCAGGCTGGACGACATCGCCGCCCGGCTGCCCCCGGCCCGGTAGCACGCCCGACTGCCGGCCGTTCCTTCGCCCGCGCCCTGCCGCGAGCGCCTTCCGCCTTCCGCCGCGAACTGCCGGCAGCCGTCCTTCGATACGCGCCGGCCTTCGCAGGACGAAGGCCGGCGCTGCTCAGGATGAGGGACGCCGGGCATCCCGAATGTCGTTCCTCCATCCCGTTTCGTTCCCTTCCGTTCCGTTCTCCCCGCCGCCGGCCTGCCCTGGCGGCGGGACCCTGATTCGCGCGTTATGTGCGCGCCTGCGCCCGCGCCCGCCGGCGCGCGTTCGCGGCGGCGCGGTTCGTGCGCCTGATTGCGCGCGCGGGGCGGCGGACGCACCTTGTATCTCTCCGGATCGTTGTTGCAGCTATAGTCGCAACAGCGGGAGCGGACGGGAGACCGCTAGCACCCAGGTTATGAAGACCGCGGGAGAGCATGGTTCCCCGTCCGCTGTTCCTTTGAACCCGAACAGTCGCTTGGTCCGCAGTGTGAGACCGCATTTGCAAGGACGGGACATGGAACGGATATTCGTTGGCATCGACGTGGCGAAGGATCGTCTGGACGTGCATCTGCGCCCGTCCGGGGAGGCCTTTGCCGTCGCGCGCGACGGCAAAGGCCTGGAAGAGTTGTCGGCGCGCCTGGGCGGGCTGGAGGTTGCCCTCGTGGTGCTGGAGGCGACGGGCGGCTTCGAGGTCACGGTCGCGGCGGCGCTCTGCGCGGCGGGCCTGCCATTGGCGGTGGTCAACCCGCGCCAGATCCGGGACTTCGCCCGCGCCACCGGCCGGCTCGCCAAGACCGACGCCCTCGATGCGGCGGCGATCGCACAGTTCGCCGAGGCGGTCCATCCCGAGCCCCGTCCGGTGCCTGACGAGCAGGCCCGCGCGCTCGCCGAGCTGGTCGCCCGGCGGCGCCAGATCGTCGCGATGATGACCGCGGAGAGAAACCGCAGGAGGCGCCTCACAAGCCGTCGCACGATCCGCAGCGTCGACCGCGTGCTCGCCACCCTGCAACGCGAACTCTCCGACCTCGAAACCGAGCTCGGCGATGCGATCCGCAAATCCCCCGCATGGCGCCAGGCCGAGGACCTCCTCAAAAGCGTTCCCGGGGTCGGTGACGCCACCGCACGAACCCTGATCGCCGATCTCCCCGAACTCGGAACCCTCAGCCGAAGGCGCATCGCCGCGCTCGTCGGCGTCGCGCCCTTCAACCGCGACAGCGGAACCATGCGCGGAAAGAGAACCATATGGGGAGGACGCGCCAACGTCCGCGCAACCCTCTACATGGCTGCCCTCACCGCCTCCAGGCATAACCCAACCCTCAAACGCTTCTATCGCCACCTGATCGCGGAGGGAAAAACCAAAAAGGCTGCCCTCACCGCCGTCACACGAAAGCTCCTCACAATCCTCAACGCTATCCTCAGAGACCGAACCCCGTGGAAAACAGCTTGACCGACAACACAGTCGCTCTCCTGTCGGCTCCCTCGGTGGTTTTCAAAAATGGCGCCGCGCAACGCCGGGGAAGCGGCTCCGGATGCCTCTTCCCTCAGGAACAGCATACCACACTCTGGCATATGTCAAGATCAAATGAGGAACAATTTTCAAAAATACCAGAAATTTTTCATGACTGGAGGAGCGGGAGCGGCCTCCCGTCCCCGGCCTGCGCCGGGATGGAGGACAGTGCAACGATGCGGAGGCGCTGCGCTCAGGCTGCGGCGGCAGGCCGTCGCTCGGCCGCCCACGCCTCGGCGCAAGCCTTCCCATCCAACCGATAATCAGGGTCGAAGAGTTTTGCGAGCTCGATGTCGGCGGCGAGCGGGAGCATAACTTCGTTGGCGCCTCCGGGACAAAACGTCAATTCTCCTATCCTGACATCTGTCGAGATCGCATACAGATCGGCCCGCACGAAAGAAAACGGGGAAGATAACCGCGCCGCTACCTCCAACATTTCTTGAAGGGGTTCAGGTCTGTCGTCGTCTTCTTCGCCCGCTGGATAGAGCCTAGTCATGGGCAGCCGGTTCCAGTCGAGATCGTAGAAATTCCGCGTGTGCTCGCCGAACCGGCCAGAATCCACCTGAATCAGCTTCGGAACGCCGTGAAAGCAGAACAATTTGTAATCTTTCGGAGCGGAGACGCCGTCTTCGGAAAGAAACTCCTCGACGACGATCTTCGGCCGGAGATAGCGGTAATTGGCTTCCCTCGTGATGCTGTAGTATTCTGTGTTCAACCATTTGTGCAACAGGTCCCGGTCAATAGTTTCGTCCGGGTCGATGTAGAACTGCACGTAGCCGCTCAGGTGCGTGGGCTTCACCACGCAGGGAACCCGGTCCGGAACGAATGTCTCTATGTCGTCCGCATTCCTCAATATCCGGTAAGTCTCCGGCAGATAGCCCGGCCCGACCGTGCTTTCGATATAGAGCTTCGCGAACTCCTTGTCGGTGACGAACTGGCGCAACGGGTCGGTCAGCGAGCCATCTACCATGATCCTGTAGAGATAGTCGGTAAGCCGCTCGGGCTTCTGCGGGCTGGGAGGGCGCCCGTGCCTGCGAACGAAGCGCCGCCGGGCGGATTCCCTGTCGCCCCACGCATTGCGCGGCAAAAACCGACGGGGGATCACTCGACGGATGTTCATCTCTCATGCTCTCCGCGGAAGGCCGGGATGTTTCCTCTGCCGCTTCCCATCGGTCGGACGTTCCCGCTCAAACCCGCTCCTGGACCGTTGCGCCCTTCCCTTTCCCAATCATCCTCTTGAACAAATCCTCATAGACGGGAACAAGGCGCTCTGCGGAAAAGTCATCGGCGCGCCGTTCGAGTTCCGCCGTGGAAACCGCGCCGCCTTCCAAACTCTCGACAATCGCTGCGGCCAGCGCCTCCGCATCGCCGACCGGCACAAGCCGCCCCCACCGGCCTCCCTCGAGAATTTCCGCCGGCCCGTATGGCGCATCGGTACTGACAACCGGGGTGCCGCAGGCCATCGCCTCGATGAGGACGTTCGCCAGGCCTTCGTATCTCGACGACAATACATACAGCGCAGCACGCCGCATGTAGCTGAACGGGTTCTCGACAAAGCCCAGAAAGGCGATGTCGTCTTCCACCCCCATTTCCCTGGCCAGAGATGTAATTTGGTTGCGGTAGTCGGCCGACAGATCTTCGAGAATTGCGAGACGGGCGTTCGTTTTCCGGCGCACTGCTCCAAATGCCGAAACAAGTGTGCGCCAGTCTTTCTGGTTTCTTTGAGCAAGCACGCTGAGAACAATCGGAATTTCAGCAGCCTGAAACCAGGGGTGTTGGACTTCCTGTTCGGCCAGGCGGCGTATTTCCGACACAGGAGCAGGATTGTAAATTACATGTGTTTTCCGCGCATCGACACCCAAAGTGTCGATCACGGTCCTAGCCACGCCTTGAGAAACCGCCACCACCGCGTCGGCTCTGGGATCGGTCGAGATCGCAATCTCCCTCCCCCGTCCTTTGTAGCTGTCGCCGGTATCGACGTTGATATGAATAGACGCTATGACGGGAATACAGGTCTTCTCCAATTCCGCGCCGAGTATTGCCGCACAATTTGCAGGCGGCAGAGCAGCAAACAGCAATTGAGGTTGCGCCTCGCGTATATAGCGGGCGATGGCGACTGCCGCGCGTATTTGCGCCCACTTCAGGGGAGCGCCGGAATGAAGCCTTTGCAGGGACCGCCATGCACTGCACGTAGCCAGAAGATCGACCGCAAGCGGGTGCGCTTCGATCCCGCGCTCGCGGCAGTGCGCCAGAAAGTTCGGGTCGGTAGTTCTTTTGCGCTGTCGATAATATATCCGAATCCCGTCCGGTATCGTGCGCTTGTATGAACCGTTCAAACGCAGAAGAACGAGGTCAACGGGGTATCCTCGTTCGAGAAGAGCACCTGCCAGCGTCAACACGGTTCTTTCCGCGCCGCCGCCTGCCAGGTCCGGCAGCACCATGCCGATGCGCGGCAAACACCGGCCGCGGACCGCTCGACCGGTATTCATGCCTCATATCCCCCTGCGCACGGTTGACGGGCGACTCCGCGCCGTCGGCTCACCGCTTCGTTCGGTCCGGTGCATCCGGCGGCGGCAGCAGTCCTCGGTCAGCCCGGCCCCGTCCACCGCGTCGAAAAACTCGAAATCGAGCTGCTGCGCCTTCAGTTCCTTCCGCATGCGGGCGCGGCGTTCGGCCTCCCGGACCAGGGAGACCACGAAGATCGGCGGCATGGCGTTCAGCACGGACGCCCCGGCGGATCGTCGCTGTAGGAAATGCGGACCTTCCGCACCATCCCGAGGGCGAACAGCGCCTGCACGCGCGCCTTGTACGGCAGGGCGCGAAGGTTCCTCCGCAGGCGATGGAGGCGCCTTTTCCGGCCCCGCAACTCCGCCGCCTGGCGCCACGCGGCCTGGTCGCTTCCGTCCTCTTCGCGCTGGCGCGCCATCGCCGGCAATATCTGCACCGTCCGCAGCCGGCGGGCTGCCCTGGAATAGCGAAGGTCGAACAACGTCTGGTCAAGGCTGTTGTCGGGATCGGCGAACGCGGCGAGCGCGATCTGCGCCCCGCGCCGGTCGATCAGATAGGCCGCGGCCCCGGGGCACCATCTTTCCAGACGGTGCAGCCCGCGCCCGCTCGGCGTCCTGCCCGACGACCGCCACAGCGGCGCGGCCTTGCGCCACCGGAGGGTCCCCGGAAGGCTTTCTTCCAGCCGCACGGCATGCGCGCCGGAGGGCCACCAGTCCACCGACTCCAGCAGTGAAGGCGTATCGGGAGCGAGCGCCGCATCGTCTTCCAGAATCAGCGCCGCCGGGGCGTCCGACCCGAGCAGCTCGCTCATGGCCCTGCCGTGGCCGAGCATGTTGGCCGCCGAGCCCAGATTGATGCGCCAGAAGGGCGGATTGCCGTTCGTCGTTCGCTCCCATTCCTCCTGCGCCGCCAGCAGGCGGGCATCGACCGCCGGGATGCGCGTCGCCCCGATGCCGAGGCGGTCCATTTGCGCGGACATCGCCGCCCACCGGTCCGGGCGGCGGTCGAGATTGATGACAAAAACCGGCAGCATCACCCGGCCGCGGCCCCGGCGGTCCGGTTCGCCTTCGGGCCGGGGCAGTATCCGACGCCGATGCGCTCGCACCGGCCCCTCGCCGCGGCCCACATCCATGTCTTCTTGAGCGACAGGCGGGTCGCGTAGCCGGGCTTCCAGAGCCTCCGCCCTTCGACCCGGTGCTCTCCGGTGTCCGAGCCGAACATCCCGTAGGGCAGGTGGCGGATTGCGCCCGGCGTCATCTGCAGCGGAGCGAGGCTGTGCGCGAGATGCGAGTTGCCGAGATTGAACAGCAGATGGTCGATCGGCATGGGCGTCGCCGGGGCGGTCTCAAGCGCCTCCAGGGCGGCGTCGCGGTCGATCAGGTATCCGTATGCGCCCAGGTGGCTGCCCATGATCGGCCTGAGGGCGCGGCCGCTCGGCGTGGCGCCGACGGCGGGGCCCAGCCATATCCGCCTGTCGGGCGCGATCGTGCTTTGCAGCTTCACCAGCCCGTGTTCGCCGGGCCACCATTCCAGCGACGCGATAAGCGCCGGGACTTCCCCGCCGACCTCGACATCGTCTTCGAGGACGAGCGCGGCGGGCGCTCCGCAATCGACAAGCGCCTGCATCGCCTTGTAGTGGCTGCGCGCGCAGGCGACATGGCCCGCGCCCATCCTGAGAAGCGCCGGGTCGCCCGCCAGGCACTCCTTGTCGATTGCGGGGATGCGCGCCGCCCCGATGCCGAGCCGGTCCAGCTGCGCGGACATCGCCGCCCACCGGTCCGGGCGCCGGTCGAGATTGATGACATAGACAGGCAGTTGGGCCATCCCCGCGCCTCGCTTCGACACAAAGGCCCGAAGCTGGCGTCGGGCCGTTGCAAGCAACACGCGGATGCGTAAAGCCCCGCCTATTCGCCGGGCCTGGGTAGCTACTCCCTTGCCGGGTATCAGGCTGTTCTATTCAGCGGGCGGCCCGACAGAGCGGGTGTCCGCGTATTGCTTGCGGGAAGCAGTCTGCGTTCTGAGAAAGCTCAATGCAAGGACGGCATGGGCCGGGTAGTGTCTCACTTTGACTTTGTGAGGCCAAATCGACCCTGTTCGCATCGTCCCCAAGCGGTGATACCATCGCCGCGTCTGGCAAGGAGGAACGACGATGCCCACAGGACCGCAGGGGCAGAAGCGCCCGGCTGACGTGATCAGCAATGCCGTGCATGTCTGCAAGATCGCAGTCGGCGACATCGAGGAAACCCTTGAGGAGCAGCCCCGGCAGCCGAACAAGGCCAAGGGCGGCCGCGCCGGAGGAAAAGCCCGCGCGCGCGCGATGACGCCCGAACGGCGCAAGGAGATCGCCCAGGCCGCGGCGGCAGCGCGGTGGGCCGATGCCAAAGCGTAGTACCCCCCCCCAGGGAGTCCGAATTGGGCTAACCAGACAGTCTGGACCGGCGACAATCTGAACATCATGCGAGGCATGAACAGTGCCTCGGTTGACCTCATCTATCTCGACCCGCCTTTCAACTCGCAAGCCAACTACGCCGCGCCCATCGGCAGCAAGGCCGCCGGGGCTGCGTTCAAGGATACCTGGACGCTGACGGACGTGGACGCCGAGTGGATCAACCTCATCGAGGCGAAGCACCCGGCCCTGTATCGCGTTCTGCTCGCCGCCATGACGGCAAGCGACAAGGCGTATCTGGTCTATATGGCGGCGCGGCTGCTGGAGATGCACCGCCTGCTGAAGCCGAGCGGCACCATCTACCTGCACTGCAATCAATTCGCGTCTCACTACCTGAAGCTGGTGATGGACGCAATTTTCGGGCGCGGGAACTTCATCAACGAAATCGTGTGGAACTACGGCACCCCGTCCGGGGGGCGCGTCGGCGGCAAGAAGCCCGTGAAGGTGCATGACTGTCTTCTGGCCTATGCCTCGGAATACGGGAAGCACTTCTACGCGCGGCAATACACGCCCTATACGGACAGGTATCTGCGCTGGTTCCGGCACAAGGATGAAAAGGGCAGGCCCTACCGCACCCGACAGCGGGCCGGAGGGATCGTCCGCCAATACCTCGACGAAAGCCCTGGTATGCCGCTCTCGACGGTCTGGTCGGACATCATGCAGCTTTCCAGCCGCCGGGGATGGTTCCCGACGACCAAGGGCAAGGAAGAGACCGGATACCCGACACAGAAGCCGCTGGCGCTTCTTCGCCGAATCATCCTTTCGTCATGCCCGGCCGACGGCATGATCCTCGACCCGTTCTGCGGCTGCGCAACAACGTGCGTTGCGGCACAAGACGCGGGGCGGCAATGGGTGGGGATCGACATATCCCCGAAGGCTGCCGAGCTTGTCCAGACTCGGATGCGTGACGAGCTGGGCATGTTCTTCAAGGGCACGGTCCGCACCGATCTGCCGGAGCGCACGGACCTAGTCCCGCTGCTTCCGTACAACCACCCGAACAACAAGCGTCACCTTTACGGCGAACAGGCGGGATACTGCCGAGGCTGCCAGCATCACTTTGAGCTTCGGCACTTTCATGTGGACCATATCATTGCGCGGGCCAAGGGCGGGACCGACCACATCAGCAACCTCCAACTCCTCTGCGGCGCCTGCAACGCCGTGAAGGGCGACCGGGGGATGGAGTATCTGCGGGCCAAGCTCCAGCTCCCCATGGCAGCATAAAGATAAAATGACATTGTGCTTGACAGTGTGCAATCGTCCTTTATCTTCAACGCCATGAACAAGCTCTCAACCGCCAAGCGCGCTCACATCCTCCACATGCTCGTCGAGGGTGTGTCGATGCGGGCCATCACGCGGATCGCGGATGTCTCGATCAACACCGTCTCCAAGCTGCTCGTGGACGCGGGCCATGCCTGCGCCATGCACCACGACCAGGCAGTCCGGGAGGTTCACGCCCGCCACGTCCAGTGCGACGAGATATGGGCCTTCTGCTACGCCAAGAAGAAGAACGTCCCCTTCGCCCTGAAACCTCCCCCAGGCGCGGGCGACCTCTGGACATGGACCGCTCTCGACAGCGACTCGAAGATAATCCTGTCCTACCGGTTCGGCACCCGCGAAGCCGACGTTGCCCTCGACCTCATGGACGATCTGCGCTCGCGGCTGGTGAACCGGGTGCAACTGACCACGGATGGCCATGCCGCCTATCTGGAAGCCGTCGAGGGCGCGTTCGGGGGCGACGTGGACTATGCCCAGCTCGTGAAGCTCTACGGCGTGCTGGAAGCGGGCAAGGAGGCGTCCAAACGCTACTCGCCTTCGGAGTGCGTCGGCATCATCAAGAAGACGGTCGAGGGCTGGCCCGAGCCGGAGAAGATCAGCACGTCACACGTCGAGCGCCACAACCTCACCATGCGGATGGGGATGCGCCGGTTCACGCGGCTCACCAACGCCTTCTCCAAGAAGGTCGAGAACCATATCCACATGAGCTCGCTGTTCTTCTGCTTCTACAACTTCGTGCGGGTCCACAAGACGCTCAGGGTGACGCCCGCCATGGCCGCCGGCGTGGACAGGAGCCTGCACGACATGGAGTGGATCGTCGGCCTCATCGACGCCGCCGCGCCGCCACCGAAGAAGCCTGGTCCGGCGAAGGGGACACGCTACCGCACCCGCAACAATCCCTGCGGCGCATGACAACCCTCATCGTCATCGTGGGCGGCGCGGTGCTGCTCGGCCTCCTGGGCATGGTCGCTGGACGCAATGCCCCGAGGCCGGAGCAGCGGCCGGACCCCGGCCCGCGCTGCACGGCCCCAGGCCCGTATGGCGAGATGCCCTGCGGTGCGAGGGCGACCCACACGGTGAACGGCGAGCCGCGCTGCCGACGGCACCGGAACACGAGGGAGACCTACCGTGGATGAGGACACCCGGAAGATCGTCGAGATGGCCTACGACGGCACCGCCGAGACCGCGTTCATCTTCGAGTTGGCGCAAGCTCTTCGAGAACTCGCCCAAATCCGTGGCTGTGCAACTCTCGCAGCAGATCTTCTGTCACGCCTGACCGAAGCATCACTTCCCTCAACGTTGTCCGAGGACGAAAAAGCACGGCTCCGCACGATGCGCAAACTTCTGATTTCAGCCGTAGGGAGCCTCCTGCATCAGGAGATGTTCGGTAACGATCCGACGATTCAGTAGCCATGGGAACCTCCATCTGGCTTGTGATCGCCCAGTAAAGTCAAAGTGAGACACTACCATGGGCCGCGCGCTATGGCGGGCGGGGGCGGGATTTGCTATGGGCTGGGGCTGCACTCGGGAGCCCCTCGCGCATGGCCGATTTCTTCACCGCGCCGCTGGCCGACGCCGACCCGGACCTCTCCGCCGCCATCGGCGGGGAGCTGGACCGGCAGCGCGACCAGATCGAGCTGATCGCGTCGGAGAACATCGTCTCGCGCGCCGTGCTGGAGGCGCAGGGCTCGGTGCTGACCAACAAATATGCCGAGGGCTATCCGGGGCGGCGCTACTATGGCGGCTGCGAATGGGTGGACCGGGCGGAGCGGCTCGCCATCGAGCGGGCGAAGCAGCTGTTCGGCGCGGCGCATGTCAATGTCCAGCCGCATTCCGGCGCGCAGGCGAACCAGGCGGCCTTCATGGCGCTCTGCAAGCCGGGCGACACGGTGCTCGGCATGTCGCTCGCCGCCGGCGGGCACCTGACGCACGGCGCGGCGCCCAACCTCTCCGGCAAATGGTTCGACGCCGTGCAATACGGCGTGCGCCGCCAGGACAGCCGGATCGACTTCGACGAGGTCGCGCGGTTGGCGGAGGAACGCCGGCCGGCGCTCATCATCGCCGGCGGCTCGGCCTATCCGCGCGAGATCGACTTCCGGCCCTTCCGCGAGATCGCCGACTCGTGCGGCGCGAAGTTCATGGTCGACATGGCGCATTTCGCCGGGCTGGTGGCGGCGGGCGTGCATCCGAGCCCGCTGCCTTGGGCCGACATCGTCACCACCACCACGCACAAGACGCTGCGCGGCCCGCGCGGCGGCATGATCCTCACCAACGACGAAAGCCTCGGCCGGCGGATCGACTCGGCGGTGTTCCCCGGCCTCCAGGGCGGCCCGCTGATGCACGCCATCGCCGCCAAGGCGGTCGCCTTCGGCGAGGCGCTGCAACCCGGGTTCCGCGACTATGCCGAGGCCGTGGTCGCCAATGCCCGCGCGCTCGCCGAAAGCCTGCGGGAAGGCGGGCTCGAAATCGTGTCGGGCGGCACCGACACGCACCTGCTGCTGGTCGATCTGCGCCCGCTCGGCCTCACCGGCGATGTCGCGGAGAAGGCGCTGGAGCGCGCGCGCATCACCTGCAACAAGAACGGCATCCCGTTCGACCCGGAGAAGCCGACCGTCACCTCCGGGCTGCGCCTCGGCTCGCCGGCGGCGACCACGCGCGGCTTCGACGAGGAGGCGTTCCGGGAAGTCGGGCGGCTCATCGTGGAGGTGCTGAAGGGCGGCGAGGCGGCGGAGGCGGGCGCGGCGGCGCGGGTCGAGGCGCTGCTGGCGCGCTTCCCGATCTACGGGGCGGCCCCGGGGAGGTAGTGCGATGCGTTGCCCGTTCTGCGCCCATGAAGACACGCAGGTGAAGGACAGCCGGCCGACGGAGGACAACACCGTCATCCGCCGCCGCCGCCACTGCCCGGCCTGCAATGCGCGCTTCACCACATTCGAGCGGGTGCAGCTGCGCGATCTCACCATCGTCAAGTCCAGCGGCAGGCGCGAGACCTTCGACCGCGAGAAGCTGAAACGCTCGGTTGCGATCGCGCTGCGCAAGCGGCCCGTGGACGACGACCGGCTGGAGCGCATGATCTCCAGCCTGGTGCGCCAGCTCGAAGCCTCGGGGCAGACCGAATTCCCTTCGGACCAACTCGGCGAAATGGTGATGGAGATGCTCGCCGACCTCGACCAGGTCGCCTATGTCCGCTTCGCCTCCGTTTACCGGGACTTCCGCGAAGCCAGGGATTTCGAGGAGTTTGTCGGGCAGCTCTCCGAACAGGATGACTGACGCAGGCGCCATGGACGCGGCGCATATGGGCGCTGCGCTCGCGCTCGGCCGGCGGGGCCTCGGCCTGGTCTGGCCCAACCCCGCGGTCGGCTGCGTGCTGGCGCATGGCAGCCGCGTCGTCGGGCGGGGATGGACGCAGCCGGGCGGACGGCCCCACGCCGAGGCCGAAGCGCTGGCGCGCGCGGGCGCGGCCGCCAGGGGCGCCGCCTGCTATGTGACGCTGGAGCCGTGCAGCCACCACGGCCGGACGCCGCCCTGCGCCGACGCGCTCATCGAGGCCGGCATCGCCCGCGTCGTCGCCGCGACCGGAGACCCGGACCCGCGCGTGGCCGGGCGGGGCTTCGCGCGGCTGGAGGCGGCGGGCATTGCGGTGGAAACGGGGCTCGGCGAGGCGGAGGCGCGGTTCGACAATGAGGGCTTCCTCACCCGTGTCGGCTCGAGCCGGCCGCTGGTCGCGCTCAAGACCGCGACGACCCTGGACGGACGGATCGCGGCGCAGGGCGGCGAGAGCCGCTGGATCACCGGCCCCGCGGCCCGCGCGGCCGCGCACAGGCTGAGGGCCGGCCATGACGCGGTCATGGTGGGCGCGCGCACCGCGCTTCTGGACAATCCGCGCCTCGACTGCCGGCTGGACGGGCTCCGGGACCGGTCGCCGCTGCGCATCGTGGCGGACGGCAGCCTCGGCCTGCCGCCGACGCACCATCTGGCCGCCGACGGCCGGCCCTGCCGGGTGCTCTGCCGGGAGGACGCAGACCGGGACCGGGCAAGCCGGCTGGAGGACGCCGGCGTCCGGCTGATCCGCGTACCGGCCGGCGAGGACGGGCGGATGGACCTCGCGGCCGGCCTCCGGCGGCTCGGCGAGGAAGGTCTCAGCCGCCTGCTGGTGGAGGGCGGCGGCATGCTGGCGGCGGCGTTGCTGAAGGCGGACCTGGTGGACCGTATCCACTGGTTCCGCGCGCCCGCGGTGATGGGCGGCGACGGCGCGCCTGCCGTGGCGGCGCTCGGCGCGGAGAACCCCGGCGACGCGCCGCGCTTCCGCCTTCATGCCCGGCGCGAGGCCGGCGGCGACACCTGGGAGGTCTGGCGGCGATGTTCACCGGAATAGTCACCGATATCGGGCGCGTGGAGGCCGTCGAGCGGCAAGGCGACACCCGGTTCGAGATCGCGACGGCCTGGGACACCTCGGGCATCGCGCTCGGCGCCTCGATCTCCTGCTCCGGCGCGTGCCTGACGGTCGTTGCCGTCCGGCCGGGCGCGTTCGCGGTCGAGGCCTCGGCCGAAACGCTCGCCTGCACCACGCTCGGCGACTGGCGCGAGGGAACCCCGGTCAACCTCGAACGCGCGCTTTGCGTCGGCGACGAGCTCGGCGGGCATATCGTCTCGGGCCATGTGGACGGCGTCGCCGGAACGGTGTCGCGCCGCCCGGAAGGGGACAGCGTGCGCTTCACCTTCGAGGCCCCGGAAGCGCTCGCCCGGTTCGTCGCCTCCAAGGGCTCGGTCGCGCTCGACGGCGTATCGCTCACGGTCAACGAGGTGGACGGCGCGCGCTTCGGCGTCAACATCATCCCGCACACCCTTTCGCACACGACGCTCGGCGAACTTCAGCCCGGAGATGCGGTCAACATGGAAATCGACATGCTGGCGCGCTACCTTGCCCGCCAATTGGAGGAGCTGGGCCGTGGCAAGTAATCTCGACGGGCTCATGCGGGCGTCCGCGCCGCGCACGACGGACGACCTCGGTTATCTCTCGTCCATCGAGGAGATCATCGAGGAAGCCCGCAACGGGCGCATGTTCATCCTCGTCGATGACGAGGACCGCGAGAACGAGGGCGACCTGGTGATCCCGGCGCAGATGGCGACGCCGGACGCGATCAACTTCATGGCGAAATACGGGCGCGGGCTTATTTGCCTCGCCCTCACCCCGGCGCGGGTGAAGGAACTCCGCCTGCCGCTGATGCCGCGCGAGAACGAGCAGCGCCAGTCCACCGCCTTCACCGTGTCCATCGAGGCCAAGGAGGGGGTGACCACCGGCATTTCCGCCCCGGACCGGGCGCGCACCATCGCGGTCGCCATCGACCCGGAAAAAAGCGGCAGCGACCTCTCCACGCCGGGCCACGTCTTCCCGTTGGAAGCGCGCGAAGGCGGCGTGCTGGTGCGCGCCGGCCACACCGAGGCCGCCGTCGATATCGCGCGCCTCGCCGGGCTCAACCCGGCCGGCGTGATCTGCGAGATCATGAACGATGACGGCACCATGGCGCGGCTGCCGGATCTCGTTCCCTTCGCCCAGTTCCACAACCTCAAGATCGGCGCCATCGAGGACCTGATCGCCTGGCGCCGGCGGCAGGACATCCTGGTCGAGCAGGTCATCCAGTCGGAGTTCGAAAGCCGCTATGGCGGGCATTTCAGGCTCATCATCTACCGCAACAAGATCGACGGCGTCGAGCACCAGGTGCTGGTGAAGGGCGAGCTTTCGGGCGATGAGCCGGTGCTCGTCCGCGCGCATGCCTTCAACATCCTCGAAGACGTGCTGGGCGACCAGCACCGGGGGCGCGGCGGCGAGTTGCAGCGTTCCATGATGGCCATCGGCCAGGAGGGCCGGGGCGTGGTGATGCTGCTTCGCGAGCGCCACACGGCGCTGCTCTCGGCGCGGATCAAGGCCGAGATCGACAGCCGTGAAACGCGCGGCCGGCCGCCGCTGCGCGACTACGGCGTCGGGGCGCAGATCCTGCGCGACCTCGGCGTCGTCAACATGGTGCTGCTGTCAGACAGCGACCGGCATGTCGTCGGCCTCGACGGCTACGACCTGCACATTGCCGGCCGGCGCCCGATCCCGAAGGAGGAGAGCCTGTGGCCCACATCATGATGGTGGTCGCACCCTATTACGAGGACATCTGCGACGAGATGATTGCCGGGGCCGGGGCCGTCATCGAGGAGGCCGGCCACAGCTGGGACCGTTACAACGTCGCCGGCGCGTTCGAGCTGCCGGTCGCGATCTCGATTGCGCTCGACTCGCCGAAGCGGTTCGACGGCTTCATCGCCATCGGCTGCGTCATTCGCGGCGAGACGAGCCACTACGACCATCTCTGCACGGAGGTGAGCCGGGCGCTCCAGACCCTCGCCGTCGAGCGCAAGCTGGCGCTGGGATTCGGCCTGCTCACCTGCGAGAACGGCGACCAGGCGCGCGTCCGCGCCAGCGTCTCCGGCAAGAACAAGGGCGCCGAGGCGGCCCATGCCTGCCTCAAGACCATCGTGCTGAAGCAGGCGCTCGGGCGGGCGGATTGACGCCGGCCGAGCGCGAGTCCGGGCCCCGGGAGGCCGAAGACGCCGGGGAGGCGCCTCCGAGCCGGCGGCGGCTTGCACGTCTCGCCGCCCTCCAGGCGCTCTACCAGGCGGAGATGAACCGCGAGTCGGCAGAAGCGGTGTCGGACCAGTTCCGGCGCTACCGCCTCGGCAGGAACCTCGAAGGCATCAGGATGGACGCCGACCGCCGTTTCTTCGACCGCCTGCTGCGGGCGGTGGCGGACCACCGGCGCGACATCGACAGCGCGGTATCGGCAGCGCTCGACAAACCCGACGGGCTCGGGCGGCTGGAGCCGGTGCTCCGCGCCGCACTCAGGCTGGGGGCGGCCGAGCTGCTCTACCGACCGGACGTGCCGCCCCGCGTCGCGATCCGCGAATACACGGACCTTGTGGGCGATTTCTTCGACGAGCCGCAGGCCCGCTTCGCGACCGCCGTGTTCGACCGGATCGCCCATAGCGCACGGCCCGGCGAGCTCGACGGCCCGGCGGCATGAGCCGGTCGGGCGAATTCGAGCTGATCCGCCGCTTCCTGGCGCCGCTCGCGACCGCCGCCGGAGCGGGCGGCCTCGAAGACGACGCCGCGCTCATCGACGCGCCCGAGGGCCGGCAGCTGGTCGTCACCACGGACAGCATGGTGGAGGGCGTGCATTTCCCGGGCGACGGGCCGCCCGGCCTGATCGCCCGGCGGCTCTTGCGAAGCAACCTCTCCGACCTCGCCGCCATGGCCGCCCGGCCGGAAGGATACCTGCTCAACCTTGCCCTGCCCGGGCGGATCGACGACCCGTGGCTGGAAGGCTTCGCGGCCGGCCTGGCCGCGGACCAGAAGGAGTTCGGCCTTTCGCTGCTCGGCGGCGACACGGTGGCGACGCCGGGCGCGCTCACGCTTACCGTGACCGCCTTCGGCTCGGCGGCCGCCCCGGTTCGCCGCTCCGGCGCGAGGCCCGGCGACCGCGTGTTCGTCACCGGGCCCGTCGGCGACGGCTGTTTCGGGCTGAAGGCCGTCCGCGGCGAACTCGACGCGCCGCGCCTAGCGGAACGCTACTGGCTGCCCACGCCGCGTTTCGGCGCGGCCGAGGGCGCCACGGCAGCGGCCGATATCTCCGACGGGCTCATTGCCGATCTCGGCCATATCTGCCGGGCCTCCGGCGTCGGCGCCGTCATCGAGCTCGAGGCCGTGCCGCTCTCACCGGAGGTGGCCGCGCTCGGGGCCGGCGCCCGGCTGGAGGCGCTGACCGGCGGCGACGACTACGAACTGGTCTTCACCGCGCGGGAGAGCGCAGCCATCCCTGTCGGGCGCATCGTCGCGGGCGAGGGCGTAACCGTCCTCGACGCGCCGGGGGAGCCCGTCCCGGTTGCGCGGCAGGGCTACACGCATGATTGATCCGACGGCGCCGGAAACGCTCGCCGCCGTCGCCGCCGCTTTCCTGCTCGCCGCCTTTGTCAAGGGAGCCACCGGGCTCGGCTTCTCGACCTGCGCGCTGCCGCTGCTTGCGCTGTCCATCGGCATACGCGAGGCGCTGCCGCTGGTGCTCGCGCCGTCGATTGCAAGCAATCTTCTGGTCATGCGCGGGGCGGGCCATTTCCGCGAGACGGTGCGGCGGTTCTGGCCGCTATGCCTGGCGGTGCTGCCGGGCGTTGCGCTCGGCGTCATGCTTCTGGTCTGGGTCGATCCGCTGGCCGCCGGGGCCGCGCTCGGGGCGGTGCTTACGGGCTATGCCATCTTCGCGCTGGCGCGCCCGGCGCTCATGCTGCCGTCCCGTCTGGAACGTCCGCTGCAATGGCCCGTCGGGTTCATCAACGGCACGGTGAACGGCCTCACCGGCTCGCAGGTGATGCCGCTGCTGCCCTACCTGCTGGCTCTGCAACTGGACCCGAACCGCTTCGTGCAGGCCATCAACTGCGTGTTCACCTTCTCCAGCCTCGCCATGGCGGTGGGGCTGTCGGAAGCGGGGCTGCTGACCGGCCCGGCGGCCATGGTCTCGGTGCTGGGCCTGCTGCCGGTCTGGGCAGGGGTGAAGCTCGGCGAGGCGCTGCGCCGCCGCCTTCCGGCCGAGACCTTCCGCAAGGCCGTGCTCGCGCTGCTGATCGTGCTGGGGGCGGTGCTCGCCGGGCGGTTCCTCCTCGGCTGAAGCGCCCCTCAGAGCAGCCCCTTCGCCTTGAAGCTCAGCGTCTCGCCGCGCGTGACGATCAGGTGGTCGTGGACGGCGATGCCGAGCAGCTTCGCGGCCGCCTCGATGCGCCGGGTGATCTCGATATCCGCCCCGGACGGCGTCGGGTCGCCGCTCGGATGGTTGTGGACCAGGATGACGGCGGACGCCCCGACTTCGAGCGCCCGCTTGCACACCTCGCGCGGGTAGGCGGGGGTGTGGTTGATCGTGCCGGTGGTCTGGCGTTCGTCGCGCAGCAGGCGGTTCCTGTTGTCCATGAACAGGATGCGGAACTCCTCCACCGGCCGCCGGCCCATCCGGGCACGGCAATAGGCGATCACGGCGTCGTAATTGTTCAGGAGTTCGCCGCTGACGGCGCCCTTGCGGGCCAGTTCGACGCCGAGCGCCTCGGCGACCTTGATGATCGAGACGGCCGCCTCGCCCACATCCTTCACCTTGAGCAGCGCCGCCGGCTCTGCGGCAAGCACGCCGCTCAGCGAACCGAAGGTCTCGATCAGGTCTCTGGCGATCTGTTGCACATCCCGCCGGGAATAGGCGCCGAACAGCAGCAATTCCAGCAACTCGTAGTCCTTCATGCTGCCTTCGTTGTTCAGGTTTTTCAGGAAATGCCGGCGAAGTCGTTCCCTGTGCCCCTGCCGCTGTTTCCTGATTCGCTCATCGCGGCCCGGAACCGCGGAGTCGTCCGCGCGGGCCTGCTCCGGCGCGGCGGGCGCAGTCGTACTGAAAAGCGGCACGACCTTGCCGTCGCCCCCGTTCGCAGGCCCGTCACGCATAAGGCGGCTTGTCCCATCCCTTCGGCGAATAGGTCAGCACCTCCACCCCGTCCGGCACCACGGCGACCGTGTGTTCGAACTGGGCCGAGAGCGACTTGTCCTTGGTGACGGCCGTCCAGTTGTCCGCGAGAATCTTCACATGGAACCGGCCGGCATTGATCATCGGTTCGATGGTGAAAAACATGCCTTCCCGCAGCATCGGGCCGTCCCCCGGCCGGCCGTAATGCAGCACGCTCGGCGGCTGGTGGAACTCGCGCCCGAGGCCGTGGCCGCAGAAATCCCGCACCACGGAAAAGCCCATCGGCTCGACATAAGCCTGGACGGCGTGGCCGATATCGCCGAGATACGCGCCCGGACGGACCGTATCGATACCGCGCATCAAGGCCTCATGCGTGGCCGAGACGAGCCGGCGCGCCTTCACGCCCACCCGCTCGCCGACCAGGAACATGCGGCTGGTATCGCCGTACCAGCCGTCGAGTATGACGGTGACGTCGATATTCATGATGTCGCCGTCGCGCAGCCGGCGCGGCCCCGGAATGCCGTGGCAGACGACATGGTTGATCGACGTGCAGATCGACTTCGGGAAGCCCCTGTAGTTGAGCGGCGCCGGCACGGCCCCATGCGCAAGGATGAAGTCGTGGCAGATGGTGTTGAGCTCCTCCGTCGTCGCGCCCGGCGCGACATGCGGCGTCACATGGTCCAGCACCTCCGCCGCAAGCCGCCCGGCCTTGCGCATGGCCGCAAGGTCGGCTTCCGTGTGGATCGCGATCTCGTCTTCCCGGCGGCGGGTCTGTTGGCGCTTGAGCTGCATCGAGGCTCCGGACAGGTGCTGACGGACAGGACTCAGCCCCCAGCATAGCATTTCGCCCCGCCAACCGCGCTGTCTTCAAGAGCGCGCCCGGCGGGGCTATCCTCCGCCCGCCCGCCGCCCGAGGACAACCTCCATGGCTTCCACGGTTACCGCCGCGCTCTGCGTCATCGGCAACGAGATCCTCTCGGGCCGCACCCAGGACAGGAACATCGCCTTTCTCGGCAACGGCCTCAACGAGATCGGCATCCAGCTCAGCGAAGTACGCATCGTGGCCGATATCCGCGAGGAGATCGTCGAAGCCGTCAACGCGCTCAGGGCGCGCTACGACTATGTGTTCACCACCGGCGGCATCGGGCCGACCCATGATGACATCACGCCGGAGTCCGTCGCCGCCGCCTTCGGGACGGAATGGCACTACCACCCGGAGAGCTACCGCCGGATGGCCGAATGGTACGACCGTCGCGGGCAGGAATTCACCGAGGCGCGCAAGCGCATGACGATCACGCCGGTCGGCGCGGAACTCGTGGACAACGCCGTGTCCATCGCGCCCGGTTTCCGCATGGAGAACGTGTTCGTCTTCGCCGGGGTACCGCAGATCATGCAGTCCATGTTCGAGGCCGCCAAACCCTCGCTCCGGCGCGGCACGGTGATCCATTCCCGGTCGCTCTCGACCCGTCTGGTGGAGGGCGTGCTGGCGAAGGGGCTGGGCGCGGTGCAGCAGCGCTTCCCGGAGCTCGATCTCGGCTCCTACCCCTTCTACAACACGGACAAGGGCACCGGTGTCGCGCTGGTCGTGCGCGGGGCGGACCGCGCGCGCATCGATGCGGCGGCAACCGAGATCTACGCTTTCGTCGAGGAACTCGGCGGCGAGGTGATCGAGGACAGCGCAAGCTGACCCGCCTCGCCCCGTTCCTCTTCGTCCTGATCTGGAGCGGCGCATTCGTCGCGGTCCGCGCCGGCCTGCCGGACATCACGCCGTTCTATTTCCTGGCGATCCGCTTCACCGTCGCGGCAGCGGTGCTGGCGGTCGCCGCGGCCTTCCTGATGCGGAACTGGCGGCCGGGCCTCCCGGTGCTCGCCCATCTGGCGTTCTCGGGCGCCGTCATCAATGCCGTCTATCTGGGCGGCGCCTATCTCGCCATGACCGAAATCCGCGGCGCCACCATGGCGCTGATCGGCGCGCTGCACCCGATCGCGACGGCGCTCGCCGCCGGCCCGCTGCTCGGCGAACGCTTCCGGGGCCGGCAATGGGCGGGCTTCCTGCTCGGCGCGTGCGGCGTCGCGCTGGTTGCAGGCATCGGCGCCTTCGACCTCGGTCGCCCGGCGGGCATCGCCTGGGCCGTCGGCTCCATCGCCGCGCTTGCCGCCGGCACGCTCTACCATGCGCGCTTCTGCCGGGAGGCGCCGCTCATCGGGGCCAATACGGTGCAGCTCGCATCGGCGGCGGTCACGGCATGGGCGTTCACCTGGGCGTTCGAGACGCCGCATGCCGTGTGGACGCCCGGCATGGTCGCCGCGCTCGCCTATCTCACTTTCGGCGTCTCGCTCGGCGCCATGGCGCTGCTGCTCTACATGCTCCGCCACGGCGAGGCGGGGCGCGCCGCATCCAACTTCTACCTGATCCCGGGGGTGACCGCGCTGCTCGCCTGGGCCCTTCTCGGCGAGGACCTTCCCGCCGCCATGTGGCCCGGTTTCGCGCTCGCCATGGCCGGCGTCTGGCTCATCCGCCGGCGCGCCTGACCGGAAGGGCACCCGTGCCCCGAAGGCTCCAGCCCGCCAGCGCGAGGACGAAGCCTGCAGCCAAGGCACGAACGGCGTTCCAGACCTGCCAGGGCCCGGAATAGGCCCGCCACGCTTCCCCGGCTTCCGCGGGGTGGAGCGGCGTCTCGACCAGCGCCAGCGCCTCGTTCAACGGCACATCGTCGGGACCATCGCGCCCAGCACATAAAGGAGGCCGGCGAGCGCGAAGCCGGTTGCGGCCTGCCGCTTCCCGACCCTCAGGGCGGCCAGCGCCGTGAACATCAGCAGCACGGGCGTACCGAAAAAAGCCGGCGCGAAGACCCAGTTGCGCACGCTCGCATTCATGGCCTGCATAGCGGCGATGGCGGTATTGGGGTCCGCGGCGTCCAGCCCCCACATGGTCGAACACACCCAGGCGAAGAAGAACCCGAACATCGCCCCCGAAAACAGGAACGACAGGAAGGCGAGCGGCGTCGCCGGTTCGATGCCGCCACCATAGCCTTGCCGCGTTGCTTTCGACATTACGCGTCGCTACCGCCGGCAGGGCGCATCCGTCGAATCGCCAGACAGACCGCCCGGCACAAGATCACCGCAATCGAGAGTTGGGCCACAATCACTGCAGGCCAGATCCTGGGAAACGCAGGATCGACATACTTTTGCGGGCCGTAGGACACCAGCGCCGTCAGCGCGAACAGGAGCGCGACCGCCATGGCGAACCGGGCGCCGCGGACCGCAAGGGCGTAGGCCGCCGCTCCTGTCGCCAGCGACGCGGCAAGGAAAGGCCCGAGCGCGAAGGGCTCGACCTCCAGCGGCGGGTGAGGCTCGGTGCGGGTGAACATGGCCAGCAGCATGGCACCCGTAAGCACCAGAAGCGCCGCGACCGCTGCCGCGGTATAGCCGTCTGTGGCCCGGTTCCTGTTTGTCTGCTCCTGCATCTTGCGCCTCACAGTGATGTCCGAACCCACCGGTTCGGTTTGACAATACCGTACCGATGGGTTCGGATATGTCAACCGTGAAATTACGGATGTTCGGACATGAAGGAGCCTGACCGCGCGCAGCGACGCGACGTCATCCTCGATACCGCCACCGCCATCCTTCGCGAAAAAGGCTACCGCGACACCACAATGCTGGAGGTCGCCCGGCGGGTCTCGGCGTCGAAGGAAACGCTGTATGCCTGGTTCGGAAACAAGTCCGGACTCTTCCAGGCAGTCATTCGCCGCAACGCGGATACTGTGCGCACCGTGCTCGAAGCGCATCTGGACGGCGACGCGCCGGTAGATGAGGCTCTTGCCGATGTCGGCCGGGCGCTCGCCGGCCTCCTTCTGGGCGATGGCGCCGTCGCCATCAACCGCGCTGCAATTTCCGAGGCGCGCTCGGAGCCGGTGCTGGCGCGCATATTGGTGGAGACAGGCCGCGAGGCGACCCAGCCGTTCTTCGTCCGGTATCTCGAACGATGCCGCAGACGCAACCTGCTGGACTTCGACGACCCGTGGGAAGCGGCAGAGACGTTCCTGGGACTGTTGCTGGGAGACAAGCAGGTCCGACGCCTGCTCGGGGTCGTCGATATTCCGGACGCCGGGGAAATCGAGACACGGGCAAGACAGGCCGCCGTCAAGTTCCTGAGGCTCTACGGCGGCGAGGCCCTTCCCAGCCGATGTTGACCCGAACGACGAAGAAGGCACCTGAAATTTACCGGCCCCACGCCAGGCGACAGTCGTTTGCATTGCACGACCCTTGCCCCGTCTCCTGCTGCCCTGTTCTATCACGATTATTTTTAATTCAGATACAAAAGTAGAATTATTTCATTATTTTTCGAACAAACAACTTATATCACTGTTGCCTACGGAGACCGCCCCAGCTTGCCCGCCCGGTCGGAAACTCGTGGCTGCAAGCCTTCTCCGGCGCGATTTCCTCATCCGGAGCGCCGTCTTCCCGCCTGTTGACCGGCGGTTTGACGCAGATTAGGGTCGCGCTCCCTCCCGGAATGCGGAAAACAGGCCCATGACCGCCAGGACCATGAACGGCGCCGAAATGATCGTCAAAGCCCTCGTCGATCAGGGTGTCGAGGCGGTCTTCGGCTATCCGGGCGGCGCCGTGCTGCCGATCTATGACGAGATCTTCAAGCAGAACCGGCTGCGCCACTACCTCGTCCGCCAGGAAGGCGGCGCGGTCCATGCCGCAGAAGGCTATGCCCGCTCGACCGGCAAGGTCGGCGTCGTGCTCGTGACCTCCGGGCCGGGCGCGACCAATGCGGTGACCGGCCTCACCGACGCGCTCATGGACAGCATTCCCGTCGTCTGCCTGACCGGCCAGGTGCCGACGCACCTCATCGGCAACGACGCCTTCCAGGAAGCCGACACGACCGGCATCACCCGGCCCTGCACCAAGCACAACTACCTCATAAGGAGCGTGGACGAAGTCGCCTCGACGATTCATGAGGCGTTCTATGTCGCGCGCAGCGGCCGGCCGGGGCCGGTGGTGGTGGATGTGCCGAAGGACGTGCAATTCGCCGCCGGCGCCTACCGGCCGCCGGAAGAGGTGAAGCACCGCAGCTACAAGCCGCGCACGCGCCCCGAGCCGCAGGCGGTGGAAGAGGCCGTGGCCCTGATCGAGACCGCGAAGCGGCCGGTGGTGTATGTCGGCGGCGGCGTGATTAATTCGGGACCGGCCGCGGCGCGCGCGCTGCTCCGCCTGGTGCAGGAGACCGGCTTTCCCTGCACGCAGACGCTGATGGGGCTCGGCGCCTTCCCGGCCTCGCATCCGCAGTCCATCGGGATGCTCGGCATGCACGGCCTCTACGAGGCCAACCTCGCCATGCACGGCGCGGACCTCATCCTCGCCGTCGGCGCGCGCTTCGACGACCGGGTGACCGGCCTCCTCTCCGGCTTCGCCCCGCACGCGAAGAAGGTGCATATCGACATCGACCCGTCCTCGATCAACAAGAACGTCGTGGTCGATGTGCCGGTGGTGGCGGATGCGGGCAAGGCGGTCGAGGCGATCCGGCGGCGCTGGTCGGCGCGCGGCGGGCGAACGGACTACCGCGCGGTCAAAAAATGGTGGCGCGAGATCGCCAAATGGCGCAAGCGCGACTGCCTGAAATACGAGCAGGACGACAAGGTCATCAAACCGCAATATGCGCTCGAGCGCCTGCAGGCGAAGATCGCAGGCCGCAACGACGTGTTCTTCACCACGGAGGTCGGCCAGCACCAGATGTGGGCCGCGCAGTTCCTCCGTTTCGAGCGCCCGAACCACTGGATGACCTCGGGCGGCCTCGGCACGATGGGCTACGGGCTGCCGGCCGCCATCGGCGTACAGGTCGCCCACCCGGACGCGCTGGTGATCGATGTCGCCGGCGAGGCGTCCATCCTGATGAACATCCAGGAGCTTTCCACCGCCTCGCAATACCGGCTGCCGGTCAAGCTCTTCATCCTGAACAACCAGTGGATGGGCATGGTGCGCCAGTGGCAGGAGCTGCTGCATGGCGAGCGCTATTCCGAGAGCTACACGGACAGCCTGCCGGACTTCGTGCGCCTCGCCGAAGCCTTCGGCTGGACAGGGCTGCGCGCGGAACGCCCTGAGGAGATGGACGGCGTAATCGACGCCATGATCGCCGCCGACGGCCCCGTGATCGTCGATGTACAGGTCGCGCAGATGGAAAACTGCTTCCCGATGATTCCATCGGGCAAGGCGCATAACGAGATGATCCTGAGCGGCACGGAAGAGCCGGAAGCAAAGATCGACGCCGAAGGCATGGTCCTCGTCTAGGATCGGCCCTGACTTCCGGCCGCCCGGCGCGAGGAGAGACCCAATTGGCCGCCACGGAGCACCAGCAGGAAAGGCGAATCTTCGCCGTGGTCGTGGACAACGAGCCCGGCGTGCTGGCGCGCGTCATCGGCCTGTTCTCGGGCCGCGGCTACAATATCGAGAGCCTGACCGTCGCCGAGACCGACCCGACCGGCCATCTTTCGCGCATCACCATCGTCACGTCCGGGACGCTGATGGTGCTGGAGCAGATCAAAGCCCAACTGGGCAGGCTTGTGCCCGTCCACCGCGTGTCCGACCTCACCCAGGAAGGACCGCATGTCGAGCGGGAGCTGGTGCTGGTCAAGGTCGCGGGCGGCGGCGCCCGGCGTATCGAGGCGCTGCGCATCGCCGACATCTTCCGCGCCCGCGTGGTGGACAGCACCCACCGCTCCTTCGTCTTCGAGGTCACCGGCTCGACCGAGAAGATCGACGCCTTCATCGACCTGATGCGCCCGCTCGGCATGGCCGACCTCGCCCGCACCGGCGTCGTCGCCATCGCCCGCGGCGCCGAAGGCATGTGAACGCCTGCGAAAGAGACACGACGACAGAAAGGAAGCCCGCCCCATGCGCGTCTATTACGATCGCGACGCCGACCTCAACCTCATCAAGTCGCGGACCGTCGCCATACTGGGCTATGGCAGCCAGGGCCATGCCCACGCCAACAACCTGCGGGAAAGCGGCGTCGAGAACGTCATCGTCGGCCTGCGCGAGGGCTCCGGCAGCCGACCCAAGGCCGAAGGCGCCGGCTTTACGGTGATGACGCCCGACGCTGCGGCACGGACCGCCGATGTCGTGATGATGCTCACCCCGGACGAGGGCCACTCGGCGCTCTATTCCGGCGACCTCGCCGGCAATATGAAGGAAGGTGCGGCGCTCGCCGTCGCGCACGGGCTCTCGATCCACTTCAACCTCGTCGAGCCGCGCGCCGACCTCGACGTGTTCATGGTCGCGCCCAAGGGCCCGGGCCACCTCGTGCGCTCCGAATATGTGCGCGGCGCCGGCGTGCCGAGCCTGCTCGCCGTCCACCGGGACGCCTCCGGCAACTGCCAGGAGCTCGGCCTCTCTTATGCCTGCGGCCTGGGCGCGGGCCGGGCCGGCGTCATCGAGACGACCATGAAGGAGGAGTGCGAGACCGACCTGTTCGGCGAGCAGACCGTGCTCTGCGGCGGCATCACCTCGCTGATCCAGGCGGGCTACGAGACGCTCTGCGAGGCCGGCTACGCGCCTGAAATGGCCTATTTCGAATGCGTCCATGAGGTGAAGCTGATCGTGGACCTCATCTATGAGGGTGGCCTCGCGCAGATGCGCTATTCGGTCTCCAACACGGCGGAATACGGCGACTACAGCCGCGGACCCCGCGTCGTGGACGCCGGCGTGAAGGCGCGCATGAAGACCATTCTGGACGAAATCCAGTCCGGCGCCTTCGCGCGCGAATGGGTGCTGGAGAACGCCGCCGGGCAGGCGAGCTTCAAGGCCATGCGCCGGCGCGCGGCAGAGCACCCGGTGGAGGAGGTCGGCGCGCGCCTGCGCGGCATGATGCCGTGGATCGCGGAGAACGCGCTGGTGGACCGCTCCAAGAACTGATTCCCCCGGCGCCCGGCCTGGGGCATCATCGCCCCTGAGGACAGGGGACCATCCGGAGGGGACGACGCCCATGAAAGCCGCCGTATTCCGCGAAGTCGGCAAGCCGCTCGAGATCGAGGAGGTGGAGATCTCCAAGCCGGGCCCGCGCGAGGTGCTGGTGCGCACCGTGGCGGCGGGCGTCTGTCACTCCGACCTCCATTTCGTCGAGGGCCTCTACCCGGCGAAGCTGCCCATCGTGCTGGGCCACGAGAGCGCGGGCATCGTCGAGGAAGTCGGCGAGCAGGTCACCTATGTGAAGAAGGGCGACCACATCATCACCTGCCTCTCCGCCTTCTGCGGCGAGTGCGAATACTGCCTGACCGGCCATATGTCGCTCTGCGACAACCCGGACCTTCAGCGCCGCCCGGACGAGGAGCCGCGGCTCGCCAAGGGCGGCGCGCCGATGACGCAGTTCGCCAACCTCTCCTCCTATGCCGAGATGATGCTGGTGCACGAGCATGCGCTGGTGAAGGTGCGCGAGGACATGCCGCTCGACCGCGCCGCGCTCATCGGCTGCGGCGTGATGACGGGCGTGGGCGCCGTCTTCCACACCGCGAAGGTGGAGCCCGGCATGGATGTGGCGATCATCGGCTGCGGCGGCGTCGGCCTCTCGGCCGTCAACGGCGCGGCCATCGCGGGCGCCGGGCGCATCATCGCCATCGACACGGTCGGCTCCAAGCTCAACCTCGCCAAGGAGTTCGGCGCGACGCATGTGATCGACGCCACGGAACAGGACATGGTCGGCGAGGTGCGGGAGATCACGGGCGGCGGCGTCCACCACGCCATCGAGTGCATCGGGCTCAAATCGACCTCCGAGAACGCCTTCGGCATGATCCGGCCAGGCGGCACGGCGACGATCGTCGGCATGATTCCGGTCGGCACCAAGATCGAGCTGCACGGGCCGGAGTTCCTGCGCGAGAAGCGCATCCAGGGCTCGACCATGGGCTCCAACCGGTTCCGGGTGGACATGCCCCGCCTGGTCGATTTCTACCTCAACGGCAAGCTGCGCCTCGACGAGATGATCTCGCAGCGCATCGAGCTCAAGGACATCAACCAGGCCTTCGACGACATGAAGTCCGGCAGCGTGGCGCGCAGCGTCATCATGTTCTGATGTCCCGCCCGGACAATGTGCTCGATGCCGTGCGCGGTATCGGCTCCGAAATAGAGGCGGCAGCGCCGGAGATCGACCAACGGCGGCGGCTGACACCCGGCCTGCTCGAAACGCTGCACGAGCACAAATTGTTCCGGATGCTGCTGCCGAAGCCCTATGGCGGGCTGGAGACGCCCCCGCCGACCTTCTTCAAGACGATCTCGGAAGTCGCGCGCCATGACGGCAGCACCGCCTGGTGCCTCTGCCAGGCGAACGGCTGCGCCATGGCGGCCGCCTATCTGGCTCCGGAGATTGCCGGGGAAATGTGGGGCGGAGACCCTGCCGCCGTGCTCGCCTGGGGGCCGGGACCCGCCGAGGCGCGCGAGGCCGGGGGCGGATACCGGATCGATGCGAAGATCGCGTTTGCCAGCGGCGCCCGCCATGCAACCTGGCTTGGCGCACACATGCCGGTCGTGGACGAGAGCGGCGAGCGCCAGCGCATGCCCGACGGCTCCCCGCTCATCCGCACCTTCCTGATGCCGGCGTCCAGCATCGAGATCGAGGACATCTGGGACACGATCGGCCTGCGGGGCACGGCGAGCGACGGTTACACGCTGAAGGACCGCTTCGTGCCGGCGGCCTTTACGACCGTGCGGGACGAGGCCGACTACCGCCAGTACGAGGCGCCGCTCTACCTTTTCCTCAGCATGAACATGTATGCCATGGGTTTCGCCGGCACCGCGCTCGGCATCGCGCAAGGTGTGCTGGACGCCTTCATGGCGCTGGCGCAGGACAAGACCCCCCGCCTCCACAGGTCGCGCCTGGCGAACAACGATCTCGTCCAGTACGAGACCGCGCAGGCCGTCGCCCGCATCCGCTCGGCGCGCGCCTTCGTGCTGTCCGAAGTGGAGGACATCTGGACGGCCACGCAGAAGGCGGGCCGGCTGGAAATTGCGGACCGGATCCGCATCCGCCTTGCTTCCACCTTCGCCATCCACGAGGCGAAGACCGCCGCCGACATGCTCTACGATGCGGCGGGCGCCAGCGCCATCTTCGCCGAAGCGGCCTTCGAGCGGCGTTTCCGGGACCTCCACTCCGTCACCCAGCAGCTCCAGGGCCGCAAGTCCCACTTCCGCACGGTCGGCGCCTTCCTGATGGGCCACCCGGCGGACCTGTCGGTTGTCTAGGCTGGATTCACTCTGGGCCCGGACGGCGCCGCCGGGGCCCGACTGCCCGCCGCTGGACGGCGATACCGAGACCGAAACCGCCATTGTCGGCGCGGGCTTCACGGGCCTCTCCGCCGCCTTGCGCCTCTCGGAACAGGGCGTTGCCTGCTGCGTGCTGGAGGCGAACGAGATCGGCTATGGCGGCTCGGGGCGCAATGTCGGCCTCGTCAATGCCGGCCTCTGGCTGCCGCCCGACAGGATCGAAGCCGCGCTCGGCAAGGAGAGGGGCGAGCAGCTCGTCTCGGCGCTGTCGGAGGCGCCTGACCGGGTGTTCGAACTGATCGACCGGCACGGCATCGAATGCGAAGCGACGCGGAACGGCACCATTCACGCCGCGCACAGCCCCGCCGGACGACGCGAACTCGAAGAGCGCCACGGCGCCTGGTCGGCACTCGGCGCGCCCGTGGAACTGCTCGACCGCGACGAGGCCGCAAAGGCCATCGGCACGCGCGCCTTCCACGGCGGGCTGCTCGACCGGCGGGCCGGCACCATCAACCCGCTCGGCTATGCCCGCGGCCTCGCCCATGCCGCCGCCCGCGCGGACGGGCGCAATGCGGGCGCGCGCATATTCGCCGGAACGCCGGTTTCGGGCCTCTCTGCCAGCGGAACCGGATGGGTTGTCGAGACCCCGCGCGGCCGGGTGCGCGCGGACAGGGTGCTGCTTGCGACCAATGCCTATGGCGGCGGCCTCGGCGCGGACGCGGTCTATACCCCCATCCACTATTTCCAGGTCGCCAGCACGCCGCTCGGGCAAGCAGGCGCGGACATCATGCCGGGCAGCCAGGGCGTGTGGGACACCGCGCCGGTGATGACCTCGGTCCGGCGGGACCGCGCCGGGCGGCTGATCTTCGGCAGCATGGGCCGCCTCGCCGGGCGGCTGTCCGAACGCTGGGCCGACCGGACGGCGCGCCGGCTGTTCCCGGCGCTGGGCAAGCTGGACTGGGAATGCGCCTGGCACGGCCGCATCGCACTCACCCGCGACCACCTGCCCCGCCTGCTCACTCCTGCGCCGGGCCTCTGGGCGGTGATGGGTTATAACGGGCGCGGCATCGGCCCCGGCACGGTGCTCGGGCGCTGGATGGCCGACGCGGCGCTTGGAGGCGAGCCGCCGCCGGTCCCGGTCCACGAGGCCGGCAGCGACCGCCTCCGCCCGTTGCGCGCCGCCGCCTTCGAGACCGCCTTCCGCGCCTGGCTGACCATGAAGAGCATCTGAGCGCCCAAGGGAGGCCAAGCCCCATGCAATTCGGACTTCACCTCGGCCTGCGCGGCCCCGCGGGGAAGCCGGGCCCGCTCGGCCGGATGGCCCGGCGCGCGGAGACCGCCGGCTATGGCTATCTCGGCGTCAGCGACCATGTGGTGATCGCCCGCAATCCCGGCACCGCCTATCCCTATACGAAGGACGGGCGCTGGTTCGCCGAGGATACCGGCGAATGCCTGGAGCAGGTGACGGTGGTGGGGTTCCTCGCGGCCGCGACCGAGCGCATCCGGCTGCTCACCTCTGTCATGGTGCTGGGCCACCGCCCGCCCATGCTGGCCGCGAAGATGCTGGCGACGGCCGATGTGCTCTCCGGCGGCAGGCTGACGCTCGGCGTCGGCGTTGGCTGGCTGCAGGAGGAGTTCGCCCTGCTGCCCCATGCCCCGGAATTCGCGAGCCGGGGCCGGGCGGCGAACGAGACGCTGGAAGCCTTCCGCAATCTCTGGACCGAGCCCGCGCCCGCTTACGCAGGGCAGCATGTGGCCTTCGACAACCTTCTGTTTTCGCCCAAGCCCGCGCAGAAGCCGCATCCGCCGATCTGGGTCGGCGGCGAAAGCCCGGCGGCGCGGCGCCGCGCCGGGCGGCTGGGCAACGCCTGGTATCCGCTCGGCAACCACCCGCGCTGGCGGTTCGACACACCGGCGCGCTACGCCGCCGGTCTCGCGCAGGTGGAGGAAACCGCGGAAGAAGCCGGGCGGCCGCCGCCCGTCGGCAGCTGCTACGCCATGTGGATCATGCCCGGCGAAACGGTGCGGGACGACGAGGGCAACCGCCGCCCCTTCACCGGCGACCGGGCCGCTGTCCGCGACGACCTCGCGGCCTTCGCCGAAGCCGGCCTCGAAACCCTGATCGTCGGCTATGAAAGCCCCGACGAGGACACCTGCATCCGCCGCCTGGAAGCCTTCGCAGAGCTTGCCTGGGGGTAGAGGCAGCGCCCGCCTTATTCCCGGTCGGCGAGGGGGACGTAGTCCCGCTGGGCGGGGCCCATATAGAGCTGGCGCGGGCGGTTGATCTTCTGCGAGGGGTCCTCGATCAGCTCGTTCCACTGCGCGATCCAGCCGACCGTCCGGCCGACCGCGAACAGCGCCGTGAACATGGAGACCGGGAAGCCCATCGCTTTCAGGATGATGCCCGAATAGAAGTCCACATTCGGGTAAAGCCGGCGCTTGACGAAATAGTCGTCCTCCAGCGCAACCTTTTCCAGAGCGATCGCGACCTCCAGCAGCGGGTCGTGCAGGCCGAGTTCGTTCAGCACGTCGTGGCAGGCCTTCTGGATCACCCGCGCGCGGGGGTCGTGGTTCTTGTAGACCCGGTGGCCGAAGCCGAAGAGGCGGAAGGGATCGTCCGGGTCCTTGGCCTTCAGCACCCAGTCGCCCACCTTGTCGGCCGAGCCGATCTCGGCCAGCATCTTGAGTACTTCCTCGTTCGCCCCGCCATGGCTCGGCCCCCATAGCGCCGCGCAGCCGGCGGCGATGCAGGCGAACGGATTGGCGCCGGTGGAGCCCGCAAGACGCACGGTCGAGGCCGAGGCGTTCTGCTCATGGTCGGCATGGAGGATGAAGATCAGGTCCATCGCCTTGGCGAGCACCGGGTTGACCTCGAAGTCCTCCGTCGGCACGGCGAAGCAGAGCCGCAGGAAGTTGGAGGCGTAGTCGAGGTCGTTGCGCGGATACATGAAGGGCTGGCCCATGGAATATTTGTAGGCCCAGCCCGCGATGGTCGGCATCTTGGCGATCATCCGGTAGGACGCGACAGTCCGGTGCCAGGGGTCCTCGATGTCGATGCTGTCGTGGTAGAAGGCCGAGAGCGCGCCGACCACGCCGCACATCACCGCCATCGGGTGCGCGTCGCGCCGGAAGCCCCGATAGATGTTGGTGATCTGGTCGTGCAGCATCGTGTGATGCGTGATGTCGTAAACGAATTTCGCCTTCTGTTCCGCGTTCGGCAGCTCCCCGAACAGGATGAGGTAGCAGGTCTCCATGTAGTCGGAGTGCTCGGCAAGCTGCTCGATGGGATAACCGCGGTAGAGCAGCACGCCCTCGTCGCCGTCGATATAGGTGACCTTGGACTGGCAGCTTCCCGTGGCGGTGTAGCCCGGATCGAAGGTGAAATAGCCGAGTTCCTTATAGAGGGCGCGGATGTCGATGACGTCCGTTCCCAAAGTCCCGCTCATGATCGGCAACTCAACGGTCTTGTTGTTGGCCCGATCCACAATGGAAACGCTGCGGCTGGTCATCTCGACTGTCATCCTCACTCGATACGGCGGCCACAATATGGCGGCGCAGAGAGATTGGCAATCAGAGAGCCGCGTCGTGCAGACGCCCCAGCGCCTCCTCCCGGCCGAGCGCCGCCAGCACCTCGAAGAGACCCGGCGAGGCGGCGCGTCCGGTAAGCGCGGCGCGCGCCGGTTGGGCGACCCGCCCGAGCCCGAGCCCTTCGGTTTCCGCAAAGGCCCGCGTTGCGGATTCCAGCGCTGCCTCCGTCCACTCCGCCCCTTCCAGCGCCGCCGCATAGCGCGCAAGCAGGGCGCGGGCCGCCTCATCCGCCAGCAGGCGCGCGGCCTTTGCATCCGGCTCCAGCGGCCGCCCGGCTGTGTAGAACGCGCCGGCGTCGGCCAGTTCGACCAGCGTCTTCGCCCGCGGGAGGAGCGCGCCCAGACCGGCCCGGAGGCGCGCCCGGCCGGCCTCGTCGGGCGGCAGCGCGAGGAACGGTTCCAGCAGCGCCAGAAGCCTGTCCTCGTCGGCGGCGCGCATATAGTGGGCGTTGACGCTTTCCAGCTTGTCCCGGTCGAAGCGCGCCGGCGACCGGCCGACCGCCTCCAGCCCGAACCAGGTCACGGCCTCCTCCGTCGAGACGATCTCGGCATCGCCATGGCTCCAGCCGAGCCGCAACAGGTAGTTGCGGACCGCCTCTGGCAGCAGCCCCATCTCGCGGTAGGCATCCACGCCGAGCGCGCCGTGGCGCTTGGACAGCTTGGCGCCGTCGGGCCCGTGGATGAGCGGGATATGGGCGAAGGCCGGAAGCGGCCAGCCCATCGCCTCGAAGACCTGGGCCTGGCGGAAGGCGTTGTTCAGATGGTCGTCGCCACGAATCACATGGGTCACCCCCATGTCATGGTCGTCCACCACCACGGAAAGCATGTAGGTGGGCGTGCCGTCGGCGCGCAGCAGCACCATGTCGTCGAGTTCGGCATTGGCGACGCGTACCTCGCCTTGCACCAGGTCGCGGATGACCGTCTCGCCGTCCTGCGGCGCCTTGAGGCGGATCGCGAAGGGCGCGCCCTCCGGCGCCTCCGCCGGGTCCCGGTCGCGCCAGAGCCCGTTGTAGCGGAAGCGCTCGCCGCGCGCGGCGGCAGCCTCCCTCATCGCCTGCAGTTCCTCGGGTCCCGCGAAGCAGCGATAGGCCGCGCCGGCCTCCAGCATCGCCCGCGCAACCTCCGCATGGCGCTCGCGGCGCTGGAACTGATAGGCGGGCGGCTCGTCGGGGTCGAGGCCGAGCCAGGCGAGCCCGTCCAGGATCGCGGCCACCGCCTCCTCCGTCGAGCGGCGGCGGTCGGTATCCTCGATGCGCAGCAGGAACCACCCGCCATGACGGCGCGCGAAGAGCCAATTGAATAGCGCCGTGCGCGCGCCCCCGATATGTAGGAGGCCGGTGGGCGAGGGGGCGAACCGGGTAACGACGGTCATGGGCAGCAAAACTTCCGGGAAGGAGCGCGCGTTTATCGAAAGGCTGCGCGAAGAGGTCAAGGCCGTCGCCGCCCTGCCAATGCGTGAGCGGGACCGGTGGGCGCTCTGGCTGCCGGTTTTCTTCGCGCTCGGCATCGGTGTCTATTTCTCGCTCGATTTCGAGCCGCATGTCCTCATGACGGCGTCGGCAACCGGCCTGGCAGCCCTGCTTGCCGTATATCTGCGCCGGTCCGCCTTCTTCCCGGCGGGCATCGCCGTCGCCGTTGCTGCCGCCGGCCTCTTCTGGGCCGGCCTCCACACCGAACTCGCCCGCGCCCCCATTCTGGAACGATCCGTGGGACCGACCGAGGTGAGCGGGAGGATACTTCGCCAGGACCGGATCGAAGGGCCGGTTCGGGTCGTGCTGGAGGACGCAACCGTCTCGCGTCTCCCGCCGGAACGGACGCCGGGGCGACTGCGCCTGCGCATCGCATCGCTGCCGCCCGGCGCGGGTCCCGGCGCGCGCATCGCGGTGCTCGCCCGGCTGGAGCCCGTGCCGCAGCCTGCCCTGCCCGGCGGCTACGACCCGGCCAGACGGGCCTTCTTCGAGGGCATCGGCGCGACAGGCTTTGCGCTCGGCCGGGCGCGCCTTCTGGAGCCCGCCGAAACCCCTGGCATCGAGCGTCTGCGCCACGCGATCGCAGCACGCATCGGCAAGGCCATCGCGGACCCGGCAGCGGCCGGTGTTGCCATCGCGCTCACCACAGGACTTCGCGGCGACCTGCCCAAGGCCGTGCATGAGGCAATCCGGGATGCCGGCCTCGCGCATCTGCTTGCGATCTCCGGCCTGCATCTGGGTCTTGTGGCCGGCCTCGTCTTCGCAGCGGTCAGAGCCGCGCTGGCCCTCTGGCCGGGCGTCGCGCTCCGCTATCCGGTCAAGAAATGGGCGGCCGCAGCCGCCATTGCCGCCGGCTTCTTCTACATGCTGCTCGCGGGCGCGACCGTTCCGACGCAGCGTGCCTTCCTCATGGTGGCACTCGCCCTGCTGGCGGTACTGGTGGACCGGCTCGAAATCGGCATGCGCCTCGTCGCGCTGGCAGCCTTCGCCGTGCTGGCTCTGGATCCCTATGCGCTCACCACCGCGAGCTTCCAGCTTTCCTTCGCCGCCGTCGTGGCACTGGTCGCCGTCTATGAAAGGCTGGCCCCCTCGCTGTCCGAATTCCGCTCCCGGTCGGGGCGGGCGCCTCTCTTCCTGGCCGCAACCCTGCTCACCACCGTCGTGGCCACGCTCGCCACGGCTCCGTTCGCGGCGCATCATTTCGGCCGCATCGCCGCCTACGGGCTCGCCGCGAACCTGATCGCGGTGCCCATTGCGGCCTTCTGGATCATGCCGGCCGCGATCCTTGCGATGGCCGCCATGCCGCTCGGCATGGAAATCTGGCCGCTCGCAATCATGGAAGCCGGCATCGATGCCGTGCTTTGGACGGCGGAGACGGTTTCCGCATGGCCCGGAGCGGTGCACCGCTTCCCGCCCGTGCCGGCAGCGGGGGCTGTCGCGGCGGCGGCCGGCGGTCTCTGGCTCTGCCTCTGGCAGACCCGATGGCGGTTTCTGGGCATAGGCGGCCTCGCCGCCGCGCTCGTAATCCAGGCTGGCGCGCATCCGCCCGACCTGATGGCCGACCGGGACGCCCGCCTGTTCGCCCGCCATGCCGAAGGCCGGCTCTATCTTTCGAAACCGCGCGCCGGCTTCCTGGGCCGGGTGTGGACGGAAGCGGTGGGCACAAGCGAAGCCGGCGCCACCGGGACCGGGAGTCCCGGTCTTTCTTGCGACATGCTTGGCTGCTCAGCGGACGGAGTCGCGGTCGTGCTCCGTCACGAAGCCCTGGAAGAAGACTGCCGCCGCGCCGCCATCGTCCTGTCCGCAGTGACGGTCTCGCGCCGGGCCCGGCGGCTCTATTGCCCGGACGATGCGCTGATCGTGGACCGGCAGAGACTCCGCCGGCTGGGCGCCCATGCGATCCGCCTCACGCCCGGGGGCCCTGTCGTCGAGACCGACTGGGACCGTCGTGGCCGGCGGCCCTGGGTCGCGCTGGCCGGGCCTCAGTAGTCGCGCATAAGCGCGACCAGCCGGCCCTGGACCTTCACCCGCTCCGGCTCGTAGTCCTGCGTAGGATAGGCTTCGTTCGCGGCTTCCAGCACCACGCGGCCGTTGAACGGGCGCCAGATCTTCAGCGTCGCCTCCTCGGAATCGACGAGTGCGACCACGATGGCCCCGCTTTCCACTTCGTCGCACTCCTGGATGATGACCGTGTCGCCGTCCATGATGCCGGCATCGACCATCGAATCCCCGGCGATTTCGAGCGCATAGTGGCGCCCGCCGCCGAGCATTCCCTGCGGCACCGCCACGGTGCTGTCCGGATCGCGCAGGGCCTCGATCGGCGTGCCCGCGGCAATGCGGCCGTAAAGCGGAAGTTCGTTCTGCACCGTGTCGGCAGGGTCAAGGCGCCGGCGGAAGCCGCGAAAGGCGGACCGCCCGGCCCGGCTCCGGCCCTCATAGGCGTCCGCCTCCGGCAGGCGCGCGATCTCCAGCGCACGGGCGCGGTTCGGGAACCGGCGGATGAACCCCCGCTCCTCCAGCGCCGTCACCAGCCTGTGGACGCCCGATTTCGACTTGAGCCCCAGCGCATCCTTCATCTCGTCGAAGGAAGGCGATACGCCGTCCTTGGAGATCTGCTGCGAGATGAACAGCAGCAGTTCGTTCTGTTTCTTCGTCAACATGCCGCTACTCCCTCCGGCGATGTTCCTTATACGAACCCGGTTTCGTTACTTGCGTTCTATATTGGTTCGGAACAGACGTCAAGCAAGATAGCACCACGCCAGCGGCACATGCGTCAAAAAGGGGTAATTCGTAATTCGCAGGCATAGGTCCGGATACCTTCGCGCCCCGGTTCACGCCTGGCCCCGGAATGTTCCATGCCGCCGGCCAAAGGCGCGCAGCCGTATCCAGGCCCGGCTTGTTCCCCGGCGCGCGCCCGGCTATAGGCGGAGCCCATGACGATCTACTACTACCGGCCCACCTATATCGCGCTGGCGCTGGCGGCCGGCCTCGTGACGCTTGCGCTTCTGGCCCTGCTGGTCAACGGCCTGGCGACGGGCAAGCCGGGGCCGCCTCTGGCGATGGCGGCGCTGCTGGCGGCGCTGCTTGGCGGCATTGCCGGCTATGCGGTGTGGATCGTCCGGCGCGCGCATCTGCCGGCCGTCGTGTTCGACAAGAGCGGCATCGCCTTCCCGATCTTCGGCATCCCCCAGCGGGACTGGTCCGCCATCCGCACGATCCGCCAGCAGTCGCTGCTGAGCCGCAATGAACTCCTCATCCATTTCGAGCCGCCGGCGCCTTCCTTCCCCTGGATCGTGGTCGCGTTCGGCGGGTTCTGGCGCGGCCGCAAGGCGGGCCATCTGCGCTTCAACATGAAGCGGATGAATTGCGGCCGCGACAGCCTCGATTACGCACTTCGGGAATACCCGCCGCCGGAACTGCGCAGCGGCCGGTGACGCCGCCGCTCACAGGCTACAGGCGGATGATGTCCACGAGGTCGCCGGCGCGGGCCGGCGGCGCATGCGGGGCGCGAACCACCAGCGCATCGGCCTCGACGAAACGCGCCAGCATGGAGCTGTCCTGGCGCGCGAAGGGCGTGGCGATCGGCAGGCCCCCGCCGTCCGGGGCGAGCCGGGCGCGCAGATAGTCCTCGCGCCGGTCGTTCGCGCCGAGGTCCGCGCCGAGCCGGGCCGGCTCCCGCGCCGGCGGCCCCGCCGGCAGGCCCAGCATCGCGTCGACCAGCGGGCGCAGGAACAGCAGCGCGCACACGAACGCCGAGACCGGGTTGCCCGGCAGCCCCAACACCAGCGCCCCGCCCATGCGCCCGAACATGAGCGGCTTGCCGGGCCGCATGGCGATCCGCCAGAAGTCGACTGCGAGCCCGTCCTCCGCCAGCGCCGACTGCACGAGGTCGTGCTCGCCGACCGAGGCGCCGCCCATGGTCACCAGGATGTCCGCGCCCCCGGCCCCGGCAGCGCGGGCGCGCAGCGAGGCCGTGCTATCGCCGGCCACGCCGAGCGAGACCGCCTGGCCGCCCGCCTCCGCGACCAGAGCCGCCAGCCCCGGCCCGCTGGAACTCACGATCTGCTGCGGCCCGAGCGGCTCTCCCGGAAGCGCGATCTCGTCGCCGGTGGCGAGCAGCGCCACGCGCGGGCGGCGGCGCACCGGCAGCCACGGCCGGTTCATCGCCGCAGCGAGGCCGATATCGCGCGAGGTGAGCCGCCGGCCGGCGCGCAGCAGCACGTCGCCCTCCGCAAAGTCGAGCCCTGCGGGGCGGACGTAAGCGCCGGCCCTCGCCGCCTCGCGCACGGTCACGCGGTCGCCTGTGCGCTCGCAATCCTCCTGGATGACGATGGCGTCGGCGCCTGCCGGAACGGGCGCGCCGGTGAAGATGCGTGCCGCCTCGCCCGGCCCGACCGTCCCCGTCCAGGCCGCGCCGGCGGCGATCTCCGCCACGATGCGCAGTTCCGCCGGCGTGTGCGCCGCGTCTTCGGCGCGGACCGCATAGCCGTCCATGGCGGAGACCGCCGCCGGCGGCTGAGTGCGCCTCGACGCGAGGTCCTCCACCAGCACGCGGCCGAGACCGTCGCCGAGCGGCACCATCTCCGCCGGCAGCGGCTCCACGCCTGCCAGAATGCGCGCAATCGCTTCGGCAACCGGGATCACTTGCGTGCAGTCCAGGTACCGGACTTGCCACCTTCCTTGCGCAGCAGGCGGACCGCCTCGACCCTCATGCCGCGGTCCACCGCCTTGCACATGTCATAGACGGTGAGCGCCGCCACCGAGACGGCGGTCAGCGCCTCCATCTCGACGCCGGTGCGGCCCTTGAGCCGGCAGGTCGCGGTGATCTCCACGGCGGACGCGGCCTCGTCGGCGGCAAGGTCCACGGCGACGGAGGTCAGCGCCAGCGGGTGGCAGAGCGGGATCAGGTCCGCCGTGCGCTTCGCCGCCATGATGCCGGCGAGGCGCGCGACGCCCAGCACGTCGCCCTTGCCGATTCCGCCCGCCCGGACCAGCGCCAGCGTTTCCGGGGCCATGACCACCCGGCCGCCGGCAACCGCGACCCGCTCCGTCTCGTCCTTGGCGGACACGTCCACCATGGCCGCGCGGCCTTCCTCGTCGAAATGGGTGAGGCGCGCGTTCATCCCGCTTCCCGCAGCATGTCGGGGCCGAGCAGCGCGCGGGTCGCGGCCGCCACATCCGCCTCGCGCATCAGCGATTCGCCCACCAGGAAGCGGGTGACGCCGACCTCTGCCAGCCGCTCGAGGTCGGCGGTGACGGCGAGCCCGCTCTCGCCGATGACGATCCGGTCCGCCGGGACCATCGGCGCGAGGCGCTCGGCGGTCGCCAGGTCCACTTCCAGCGTCCTGAGATTGCGGTTATTGATGCCGATGAGCGGCGAGGACAGGCGGAGCGCGCGCTCCAGTTCGGCCTCGTCATGCACCTCGACCAGCGCGTCCATGCCGAGCCCGAAGGCCGCCGCCTCCAGCTCTCCCGCCAGCGCATCGTCCACGGCGGCGAGGATGATGAGGATGCAGTCCGCGCCGAGCGCGCGGGATTCCGCGACCTGCCAGGGGTCCACCATGAAATCCTTGCGCAGCACCGGCAGCGGCGCGGCGTTGCGGGCTTCCGCCAGATAGCGGTCCTCGCCCTGGAAATACGGCGTGTCGGTCAGCACGGAAAGGCAGCAGGCCCCGCCGTCGAGATAGGCCCGCGCGAGCGCCGCCGGGTCGAAATCGGCGCGGATCAGCCCCTTGCTGGGCGAAGCCTTCTTGATCTCCGCGATCAGGCCGTAGCCGTCCGCGCGCGCCAGCGTCGCCGCAAAGCCGCGCGGCGCGCCGCCATCGGCCGCATCGAACCATGCGCGCGGCCGCTCGCGCTTCATCCGCGCCACATGCCCGCGCTTCTCGGCGACGATCCTGGCGAGAGTGTCCGACATGCCTCCTCTTCCCGGCGCTTCAGCCGCCATTGGTGACGCGCACCAGCGCCGCAAGGCGGTCCCGCGCCGCGCCGCTGTCGATGACCTCCTCGGCCAGCGCCCTGCCCTCGGCCAGCGTCGCGGCGCGCTCCGACACCACGAGGCCGGCGGCGGTGTTCAGCACCACGATGTCGCGGTAGGGGCCGGCCTCGCCGTCCAGCAGGGACCGCATCGCGCCGGCATTGTATTCGGGATCGCCGCCCTGGAGGTCTTCCGGCGCCGCCAGCGGCAGGCCGATTTCGCGCGGATCGACCTCGAACCGCCTCACCGCGCCGCCCTTCAACTCCGCCACATGGCTCGCGCCCGTGGTCGTGAGTTCGTCCATCCCGTCCGAGCCGTGGACGACCCAGGCGCGCTCGCCGCCGAGATTGCCGAGCACATGGGCGAGCGGCTCGATCCAGCGCCCGGCGAACACGCCGACAAGCTGCCGGCGCGCGCCCGCGGGGTTGGAGAGCGGCCCCAGCAGGTTGAAGATCGTGCGCGTGCCGAGCTCGACCCGCGTGCCGGCGACATGGCGCATCGCGCCGTGGTGCCGGGGCGCCATGAGGAAGCAGATGCCCGCCTCCTCCAGCGCCTTCGGGACGAGGGCCATGTCGCAGTCGATATCGACGCCGAGCGCCGCCAGCACATCCGAGGACCCCGCCCGCGAGGAAAGCGCCCGGTTGCCGTGCTTGACCACGGGCACGCCCGCGCCGGCCAGCAGCAGCGCGGCGGCGGTGGAGATGTTGAGGGTGCCCTTGTCGTCGCCGCCCGTGCCGGCGGTGTCGATGGCGTCCGCGGGCGCCTCGATGCCGAGCACCTTCTCGCGCATGATCCGCGCCGCGCCGGTGATCTCGTCGATGGTCTCGCCGCGCACCCGCAGCGCCATCAGGAAGGCGCCCGCCTGCGAGGGCGTGGCGTCGCCGGACATCAATATCTCGAAGGCAGTCTCCGCCTCCGCCTCGCCCAGCTGTGTTCCGTCGGCGACGCGCGCCAGGATGGCCCTCAGATCGCCGCTCATGCCGCGAACACCCGGCGCTCCGGCAGCGGCTTCGGCACCCCGGCCGGCGGGCGGCCGGACACCGAGGTCAGGAAATTGGCGAGCAGCCGGTGGCCGTGCTCCGAGGCGATGCTCTCCGGGTGGAACTGCACGCCGTGGACATCGAGCGTCCGGTGGCTGAGGCCCATGACGGTCCCGTCCTCGGTCCAGGCATTCACCGCCATGCCGTCCGGCAGACCCGCCCGCTCCACGGTCAGCGAGTGGTAGCGCGTGGCCTCGAAGGGCGACGGCAGCCCGGCGAACACGCCCGTGCCGTCATGGTGGATGCGCGAGAGCTTGCCGTGCATGCAGACCGGCGCGCGCAGCACCCGCCCGCCGAAGGCCTGGCCGATGCACTGGTGGCCGAGGCAGACGCCGAAGAGCGGCACCCGGCCCGCGGCCTTCTCCACCAGCTCCAGGCAGTTGCCGGCCTTGTCGGGGTCGCAGGGGCCGGGGGAGATCACGACCGCTTCCGGCTGCATCGCCAGCGCCTCGTCCGCACTCAGCGCATCGTTGCGCCGGACCTCGATATCGGCCCCGAGCTCGCCCAGGAAGTGCATCAGGTTGTAGACGAAGCTGTCATAGTTATCGATCAGCAGGATCATTGGGCCCCGCCCCTCCCGTTCAGCTTGCGGCCGAGCCGGCCCGCCAGGTCCTGCACGAACTGCCAGGCGACGCGGCCGGAGCGCCCGCCCCGCGTGACGGCCCATTCGTTCGCCTGCCGACGCAGCGCCTCGCTCTCCACTTCCAGACCGAAATGCGCGGCATAGCCTTCGACCATCTCAAAATAGGTCGCCTGGCTGCAATTGTGGAAGCCGAGCCAGAGGCCGAAGCGGTCCGACAGCGACACCTTCTCCTCGACCGCCTCCGCGGGGGCGATCGCCGTCGAGCGCTCGTTCTCGATCATGTCGCGCGGCATCAGGTGGCGGCGGTTGGAGGTGGCGTAGAAGACGACATTCTCCGGCCGGCCCTCCAGCCCGCCTTCGAGCACCGCCTTGAGCGACTTGTAGGTGGTGTCGCTGCCGTCGAAGGAGAGGTCGTCGCAGAACAGCACGAAGCGCCGGCCCGCGCCCCTGAGCAACGCCAGCAGGCCCGGCAGCGAGCCTATGTCCTCGCGGTGGATTTCCACGAGCGCGAGCGCGCCCGGCCGCTCGGCCGCGATATGCGCGTGGATGGCCTTGACCAGCGAAGACTTGCCCATGCCGCGCGCGCCCCAGAGCAGCGCGTTGTTGGCCGGCAGCCCCTCGGCGAAGCGCCGTGTGTTCTCCAGCAGGATGCCCGTCACATGGTCGATGCCGCGGAGCAGCGGCAGCGCGACATGGTTGACCTCCGCCACCGGCGTGAGCAGGCCGCCCTCAGCGTGCCAGACGAAAGCGTCCGCCGACGCAAGGTCCGGCGCCGCCCCCGCCCCGGGAGCCAGCCGCTCCAGCGCGTCGGCAATGCGCACCAGCAGCGGAACGAGCGCCGCCTCGGTCATCTCCGGTCCCTCATCCGTCAAGAACGCCGCCTTGTAGCCGCCCGCCCCGCCGGGCGGCAAGTGGGCGCGGTCAGTCCGAGACCTTGGCGCCCCAGGCGTTGGTGGCGTAGTCGGCGGTGACGATGTCGAAGACGACGCCGTTGGGGTCGTAGAACTTGATCTCGGTGGCGCCTTCCGCCGAGTCCGGGAGCCGCATGTGGTAGCGCCCGCCATTGGCCTCGATCTCCCGGCTCATCGCGTCGATGTCATCGACCACGAAGCCCATATGGTGCAGGCCGTGGAAGTCCTTGCCGCGTTCGTCGCCCGCCTGCTCGTCGGTCTTGAACTTCAGGATCGCCAGGCTGACCACCCCGTCGGAAAGCAGGATCGCAATGTCGGACTGCTGCTGCCGTACCATGCCGAAGGTGTCCTCATAGAACCGCGCCGCCGCCTCCAGGTCCGGAACCGTGACCGCAATATGCCGAAGTTTCGCCATGTAAGCCTCCCTGTTCATCTCGGTTGAAGACATAGAGACCATGCTCATCCCCCTTTTGCCCGGAAGATAGCACGCAGCCTCCCGCTACGCGCCGATGTCCCAGAAGATGCCGGTCATCATTTCGAGGCCTTCTCGCAGCAGGGGGGCCAGCGCGTGTTCGTTGGGGGCGTGCTGGGAGCAGCCGGCGAAGGAGTGGGGCACCCAGACCGTCGGCATGGAGAGCACGTCTGTGAACACGTCGTTCGGGATCGAGCCGCCGAGATTGGGCAGCAGCGCCGGCGGCCGGCCCAGCGTCTCCTCGACCGAGGCCATGACGCGGCGCACCCAAGGGTCGTCGAGCGGCGTGCGGGTGGCCTTCATGGTCGTGCGCATGGGAGCCACCTGCACGTCCTCGAAGCCGTTTGCGTCCAGATGCGCGCGGATGGCGGCCTCGAACGCCTCGTCGTCGGAGCCCGCGACGAAGCGCATCTGGATGACCGCCCGCGCGCCTGGCGGGATGGCGTTCACCGGCCGCTCGGCGTCGCCCGCGCCCAGGGCCAGCACCTCGAGCGCGTTCCAGCCGAAGACGCGCTCCCAGGGCGTGAGGCCCGGCTCGCCCCAGTCGGGGTCGATCTCCGGCGCGCCCGGCCCGCCGTCCACGGCGCAATCGGCAATCGCGGTGCGCACGGCGTTGGACATGGGCGGCGGCCTCAGCCCTTCGACCAGTATGCGCCCGCGCGCGTCCACCATGCTGGCGACGGCGCCCGCCAGCCGCGTTGCCGGATTGGAGAGCAGCCCGCCCCAATTGCCGGAATGGTGGCCGCCCTCGCGCGCCTCGATGTCCAGCGCAAAGTTGATGACGCCGCGCGAGCCCAGATAGACGGTCGGCCGGTCGGGCGCCACGCGGGGCCCGTCCGACGCGATCAGCACGTCCGCGGCCAGCCGCTCCCGGTTGGCTTCGGCGAAGGCGCGCAGGCCCTTCGAGCCGGTCTCCTCGCTGGTCTCGACCAGCAGCTTCGCGTTGAAGCCGAGCCGCCCGCGCTCCGCCAGCACGGCCTCCAGCGCGGCAAGGTTGATGCCGTGCTGGCCCTTGTTGTCCACCGTGCCGCGCCCGTAGAGCCGGTCGCCGTCGCGGTCGAGCGTCCAGGGGTCGCGGCCCTCCCGCCACTGGCCTTCATGGCCGAGCACGGTGTCGCCGTGGCCATAGACGAGCACAGTCGGCAGCGCCTCGTCCTCCTGCCGCACCGCCGTCAGGACGGGGCCGCCGCCCTCCTCGGGGTTCGGCTCCACCCGGACCTCGAAGCCCATGTCGCGGGCCGCCGGCGCGACCTCCTCTTCCAGGTAGCGCCACAGATGCGGCGCGAAGGCCGGGTCCTGGCTGGTGGAGGGCACCGCCACCCGGCGCGCCAGCGTCTCGATGAACGCGCCGCCGTCATAGTGCTCGCGGATGCGGGCGAGCGCGCCCTCGCGGGTTCCGGTCATAGCCGGAATCAGCCCTCCGGCTCCGCCACGCCCGCCTGCCGGCAGGCCGCTGTCACGGTGTTGGCGAGCAGGCAGGCGATCGTCATCGGGCCGACGCCGCCCGGCACCGGCGTAATGGCGCCCGCGACCTCGGAAGCCCCGGCGAAATCGACATCGCCGACGAGCCGCGTCCTGCCCTCCTCCTCGGCCGGTATGCGGTTGACGCCGACATCGATCACCGTCGCGCCCGGCTTGACCCAACCGCCCTCGACCATGCGCGCCCGCCCGACCGCGGCGACCAGAATGTCCGCGCCGCGGCAGACGCCCGGCAGGTCCTGCGTGCGGGAATGGGCGAGCGTCACCGTGCAGTGCTGGGCGAGCAGCAGGGCCGCCATCGGCTTACCGACGATGTTGGAGCGCCCGACGACGACCGCGCGCTTGCCGACGAGCCCGTCCGGGTGGACCTCGGCCAGCATGGTCATGCAGCCGCGCGGCGTGCAGGGCGCGAGCGCCGGGGCGCCGGTCCAGAGCGCGCCCACATTCTCGGGGTGGAAGCCGTCCACGTCCTTGGCGGGGTCGATGGCGCGCAGCACCCTGGCGGAGTCGATCCCGTCCGGCAGCGGCAATTGCACCAGGATGCCGTGCACCGCCGGGTCCCGGTTGAGGCTCGCCACCAGCGCCAGCAGGTCCGCCTCGGGCGTGTCGGCGGGCAGGCTGTGCTCGAAGGAGGCCATGCCGGCGGCCTCTGTCTCGCGGTTCTTGTTGCGGACATAGACGGCGCTTGCCGGGTCGTCGCCGACCAGCACCACGGCGAGGCCGGGCCGGACGGTTCCCGCCAGCGCCGCCACCTGCGCCGCCACGCGCCCGCGCAGCTTCGCCGCGAGCGCCTTGCCGTCGATGATGCGCGCTCCGCTCATGTGGGTTGCCTCCCCTCTCAGGCCATGGAGAAGATCATGCGGCCGACCACGCCGCGCAGGAAGTAGATCAGGAGCAGCAGGATCAGCGGCGAAAAATCCAGCCCGGAGATCATCGGCACGAAGCGCCGGATCGGGCGGAGCGTCGGTTCGGTCAGCCGCCAGAGCACGTTCATCGCCCCGCGCACGAAGCCGTTGGCCGTGTTGACCACATTGAAGGAGACCAGCCAGCTCAGCACCACCCAGACGATCAGGACGATCTGGTAGAGCTCCAGCACGATGTCGAGAAGCTGGAGCAGCGGGATCAGGATGACGTTCATGGGGCCCGGACGCCTCCGGTGGATGGACGCAGGTCGCGCGGGGCCTTGACACGCTCCCGCACACTGAAACATAACCCCGCTTCCCGGCTGCCGCCTAGAGGCGACAGCGTGCGAGGTGTGGGGCCGTAGCTCAGCCGGGAGAGCGTCGCGTTCGCAATGCGAAGGTCAGGGGTTCGAGCCCCCTCGGCTCCACCAATGTGCGTCAGCCCGCCAGGTCTTCGGTCGCGAGCACCGCCATCAGCGCATAGACACCGACCTCGCCGTGGCCGGCCAGCGCCTCCGCCGCGCGCCGCGCCGCCGCTTCCGTCGTCGTCTGCACCAGCACCGCCCGCGCCGCCTGCGTGTCCGGCCCGCGGATCGAGGCCTCCACCGTCGGGCTGCCCGTCGCCGCCATGTCGAGATGCCAGCGCATCGCGCTCAAGGCCTCCTCGCCGGCGGCGAGCGCCTCCAGATCGACCGCGCCCAGCTCCCCGCCGGCGCGCAGCACCGCCGCCCAGGCGCCTGTGGACGCCTCGCCCGTCTCGCCCTCGACCGTCATCGCCGAGCGGATCGTGTTGCGGAAGACATGCATCACCCGCTCCGTCCACGCGGTCGGGTCGTTCAGGCGGTCGCGGTAGGCTTTCGACGCCAGCACGCCGACGGTCTCGGTCCGGTACCAGGTGAAATAGCCCCGGTCGGCCTCGACCGCGCGGTAGCGCACGCCCTTGAGGAAGCCCGGCACGCCCACCCGCTCCGGCAGGTGCTCGCGGTTGTACCACTCGTTGAAATCCGCCTCACCGTCCGCGGCGCAGTCCGTCCACACCGCCAGAATCCCGTTGCCCATAAGCCCCTCCCATGGCTGCATCCGGCGCCACCCGCCGCCTTGACGGGCCGCGCCGTGCCGCCCATGGTCGCGCCTGGCGGCAGCGGGGGCAAGGCGCGTGGACGGAACCGGCCTGCAATTTGCCGGGGAGAGCGCCCGGCAGGCGGCGCGGACGGTTGCCCGGCTCGATGCGCTGGGCTCCGAGACGCGCCCCGACCGGGCGCACGCGCTCGCCATCCTGAAGGAGGGCGTGGAGGAGGCGCGGGGAGCCGTGCGCGCCGCCTTCGAGGCCGGGCAGCCGGCCGATGCCGCAATGAGCCACCTCTCCGCCGCCATGGACCGGATCGCGGGCGGCCTGTTCGACTTCGTGGCCGGAACGGTGTTCCCGGCCGCGAACCCCACCACCGGCGACCGCTTCGCGCTGGCGGCCCAGGGCGGCTACGGGCGCGGCAGCCTCGCACCCTATTCGGACCTCGACCTGCTGTTCCTGCTGCCCTGGAAGGTCACGCCGAGGGTCGAGCAGATCGTCGAATATGTGCTGCTGCTGCTCTGGGACACGGGCCTCAAAGTCGGCCACGCCACCCGTTCGGTCGAGGAGTGCCTGCGCCTCGCCGGCCGGGACACCACGATCTGCACGAGCCTGCTGGAGACGCGCTTCCTGTGGGGCGAAGCCGGGATTTACGAGGAGTTCCGCACCCGCTTCGCCGACGAGCTGGTCAGGAAGACCGGCCCCGAATTCGCCGAGCGCAAGCTGGCCGAGCGCGACGAACGGCATCTGCGCTTCGGCGACAGCCGCTATGTCGTCGAGCCGAACGTCAAGGAGGGCAAGGGCGGGCTGCGCGACCTCCACACCCTCTACTGGATCGCCAAATATCTCTACCGGGTGGACGAGGTGGGCGAACTGGCGGCGAAGGGCGTGTTCTCGCCCGCCGAGCTTGCGGCCTTCGTGCGCGCGGAGCGCTTCCTCTCCACCGTCCGGTGCCATCTGCACTATCTGGCCGGGCGGGCCGAGGAGCGGCTGACCTTCGACCTCCAGCCGGAGATCGCCGCGCGCCTCGGCTACCGCAGCCGCGCCGGCGCGCGTCCCGTCGAGCGCTTCATGAAGCACTATTACCTGGAGGCGAAGAAGGTGGGCGACCTGACGCGCATCTTCTGCGCCGCGCTGGAGGACGAACACCGCCGCCGGCCACTGTTCTCGATCTCGCGGCTGCTGACCCGCGACAGGCAGATGGGGCCGTTCACCGCCGAGGGCGGCTGGCTCAACCTTGCGCACGAGGACGCCTTCGCCGAAGACCCGGCCGCCATGCTGCGGCTGTTCCACGAGGCGCAGCACCACGAGCTGGACATCCATCCGGCGGCGCTCCGCCAGGTGACGCGGAACCTGCACCGGATCGATTCCGGCTTCCACCGCCGGCCGGAGGCCGCCGGGCTGTTCCTGGACATGATGACCTCGGAGAAAGCGCCGGACGTTACGCTCCGGCGGATGAACGAGGCCGGCGTGCTCGGCCGCCTGATCCCGGTGTTCGGGCGGGTCGTGGCGCAGATGCAATACGACATGTACCACACCTACACGGTGGACGAGCACACCATCCGGGCCATCGGCATCTTGCACCGCATCGAGCAGGGCGAGTTCCGGGACGAGGCCCCGGTCGCCTCCGAGGTCGTCCACAAGGTGCTCTCGCGCCGGGCGCTCTACCTCGCCGTCTTCATGCACGACATCGCCAAGGGGCGTGGCGGCGACCATTCGGTCCTGGGCGCGGAGGACGCCTTGCGGCTCGGGCCGGAACTGGGCCTGAGCGCGGAGGAGACCGAAACGGTGTCATGGCTGGTGCGCCACCATCTCGCGATGAGCGCTGCCGCCTTCAAGCTCGACCTGAACGACGCCAGCGCCATCGCCGACTTCGCCGACCTGGTGCAGTCGCCGGAGCGGCTGCGCCTGCTGCTGGTGCTGACGGTCGCCGACATCCGCGCGGTCGGCCCCAATGTCTGGAACGCCTGGAAGGCCGCGCTGCTGCGCGAGCTCTATTTCAAGACCGAGGAGTTGCTGGCCGGCGGCGATGTCCGCCTCGCCGCCGCCGAGCGGGTGCGGGAAGCACAGGACGAGCTTCGCACCGCGCTCTCCGGCTGGTCCGACGAGGTTTTCGCGGAGTTCGCCGAGGCCGCGCCCGCCAGCTACTGGCTCGCCTGGGACCGCGACACGCTGGTGCATCACGCCGGCATGATCGCGGAGGTCCGCGACGACCCCTCGGCGCTCTCGGTGAAGGCGCGCATCGACGAGAGCCGCGCGGTCACCGAGGTGGTGTTCTGCGCGCACGACCATCCGGGCCTGTTCTCGCGTTTCGCCGGCGCGCTCGCGGCCTCCGGCATGAGCGTCGTCGAGGCCCGGGTCTTCACCTTCGCGAACGGGATCGCCATCGACACCTTCCAGGTCCAGGACGCCGAGGCCCAGGCGGTGACCGGCACGCGCCAGCTGCAGGCGCTGGAGCGCCGGGTGCGGGAAGCGCTGGGGGGCGAAATCGACCTCCGGCACGAGGTCCGGCGGCGGCGCGGCTGGCCCTCGCGCACCGCCGTATTCACCGTGCCGCCGCGCGTGCTGATCGACAACCGCGCGTCGGCCACCCACACCGTGGTCGAGGTCAACGGTCGCGACCGCCCGGGCTTCCTGTTCGACGTGGCGCGCGCGCTCACGGACCTCAGCCTGCGGATCACCACGGCGCGCATCGCCACCTATGGCGAACGGGTGGTCGACGTGTTCTACGTGAAGGACGTGTTCGGGCTGAAAGTCGTCCATGACGGCAAGCTCGCCCGCGTGCACGAGACATTGCTCCAGGCGGTAGCGGGCCCGGACGAAACCGGCTGAGGGCTGGCGATGGCGCTCCTGCGCGCCGCCGCGACCGTCGGCGGCTACACGATGGCAAGCCGGGTGCTGGGCTTCGTGCGCGACCTCGCCTTCGCCGCCCTGCTCGGCGCCGGCCCCATAGCGGATGCCTTCCTGGTCGCCTTCCGCCTGCCCAACCTGTTCCGCCGCCTGTTCGCCGAGGGCGCCTTCGCCGCGGCCTTCGTGCCGATGTTCTCCGGCCGGCTCCAGCAGGACGGGCGCAAGGCGGCGCTCGCTTTCGGCGAGGAGGTGCTGGCGGCACTGTTCGCGGCGCTGCTCGTGTTCACCGCGCTCGCCGAAGCCTTCATGCCGATCCTGGTCGCGGTGCTGGCGCCGGGCTTCCTCGACCAGCCGGAACGGTTCGGACCCGCCGTGCTGTTCTCGCGGTTGACCTTCCCCTACCTGCTCTGCATGGCGCTGCTGGCCTTCTTCGCCGGCATACTGAACAGCTTCTACCGCTTCGCCGTGCCGTCGGCCGCGCCGATCCTGCTGAATGTCGTGCTGATCGGCGCGCTCGCCGTGTCGGCGTTCTGGACCGGCGCGCCGGGGCTGGCGCTCGCCATCGGCGTCTGCCTTGCAGGCTTCGGGCAGCTGGCGCTGATCCTCTGGGACATGCGCCGGGCGCGGCTCAGGCTCCGGCTGCGCGCACCCCGGCTCACGCGCGATGTCCGCCGGCTGCTGCGCCAGCTGGTTCCGGGCACGCTGTCCGCCGGCGCGCTCCAGATCAACCTGCTGATCGGCACGATGATCGCCTCGCTGCTGCCGACCGGGGCCGTCGCCTGGCTGCACTATGCCGACCGCATCTACCAGCTGCCGCTCGGCGTGGTCGGCATTGCGCTCGGCACGGCGCTGCTGCCGCGCCTCACCCGCACGCTCGAGGCCGGCGACAGCGCGGGGGCCGCCGACGAGATGAACCGGGCGGTCGAGGTGGCGATGCTGCTGGCGCTGCCGGCCGCCGCCGCGCTCATCGCCATGCCCGGGGCGGTCGCCGGCGTGCTGTTCGAGCGCGGCGCGTTCACGGCGGCGGACACGGAGGCGACCGCGGCCGCCATCGCCGCCTTCGCGGCCGGCCTGCCCGCCTTCGTGCTGGTGCGGGTTCTGCAGCCGGGATTCTTCGCCCGCGGGGACATGCGTACCCCGTTCCGGATCACGGTTGTCGTCGTGGTGCTCAACACCGGCCTCAGCCTGGCGCTCTACCGCACCATCGGCCATGTCGGCATCGCCGCGGCGACGAGCGCCGCCGCCTGGGCGAATGCGGGCCTCCTGTGGGCGATGCTGCGCCGCTGCGGCCATTGCGAAGCGGACCGACGTCTTCTTTCCCGCCTGCCGCGCGCAGCAGGCGCGTCCATCGTCATGGCGGCGGCGCTTCTCGGCGGGCTCGAAGCGCTGGGTCCGTGGCTCGCGGGCGGCGAGTCCCTGCGCATCGGGGCGCTCGCGGCGCTCTGCATCGGCGGCTTCGTCGTGTTCACGCTTGCGGCGCTCGGCCTCGGCGCAGTCAGGCCAGCGGAAGTGAAGCGCTTTCTGGCTTCTCGAAGGGCTGCAACAGAGGATTAAGGCCGGGCGGAACGGTCAGCCCGCCGGCATCCCCTCCACGAATTCCGCCTCCGTGCGGTGGCATTCGATGGCGTGTCGGCTGCCAAGACGGCGGACGGGCGGCGTTTCACGGTCGCAGGTGCCCTCGATGGCGATCGGGCAGCGGTCGAAGAAGGGGCAGCCTGTATCCGTCATCGTGACGACGCGGTCGATGCCCGCCTGCGCCTCCTGGCTCTCCATCGTCTCTTCCAGCCAGCCGATGCGAAGCTCAGGGACCGAGGCGATCAGCAGGCGGGTATAGGGGTGGTAAGGGGGCGAGAGCACGCGGTCGGTCGGCCCCTGCTCCACCACCCGCCCGGCATAGAGCACGACGATGTCGTCGGCGAAGGACGCGACGGTGGAAAGGTCGTGGCTGATGAACACGAAGGACACGCCGCTCTGCCGCCTGAGCCGCTTGAGGAGCTCGATGACATTCGCCCCGACGATGGTGTCGAGCGCGGAAATCACCTCGTCGCAGAGCAGCACTTCGGGCGACGCCGCCAGCGCGCGGGCGAGGTTGACCCGCTGCTTCTGTCCGCCGGAAAGCTCCTCGGGATAGCGCCCGGCGAATTCCACCGGCAATTCCACCATCTGCAGCAGCTCGCTGATGCGCTGGCGCCTCTCCTTCCCGCGGAGGCCGAAATAGAACTCCAGCGGGCGTCCGAGAATGCTGCCGATCCTCTGGCGCGGATTGAGCGCGACATCGGCCATCTGGAACACGAACTGGATTTTCTGAAGTTCGCTGCGCGCCCGCTGCTGGAGGCCCGGCCGGAGCGGCTCGCCGTCCAGCAATATCTCGCCCTCGACGGCGGGCAGCAGGCCGGACATGACCCGGGCGAGGGTGGACTTGCCGCAGCCCGACTCGCCGATGATGCCGACCGTGTGGCCCCGCTGCACGGTCAGGTTGACATCGCGCAGCACTTTGACGGTCACGGAGCCGTCCATGCGCCGGCCGTAGCCCGCATTGATGCCCTTCACCTCGATGGCGGGACTGTCCCGCAAATGCTCGGCCAGCGCCTCGTCGCCCTGGCCTGCGGCCGGAGGCGGGCGCACGGCCGCCATCAGCCGGCGCGTATAGTCGTGCGCCGGCCGGTTGATGACCTGGTCGGCGTCCCCGTGCTCCAGTATGTCGCCCGCGTAGAGGACGACGATGCGGTCCGCGATCTGGGCGACGACGGAGAGGTCGTGGGTGACGTAGAGTGCCGCCGCCCCTTCGCGCTTGATGACGGACTTGAACGCCTTGAGCACCTCGATCTGGGTCGTGACATCGAGGGCGGTGGTCGGTTCGTCCAGAATCAGCAGGTCCGGCCTGCCGCAGAGCGCCATGGCCGCCATGAGCCGCTGCAACTGCCCGCCTGACACCTGGTGGGGATAGCGCCTGCCGAGACGGTCCGGGTCCGGCAGCTCCAGCGCCCTGTAAAGCTCCTCGGCCCGCTCCTCCGCCTCCTCGCGGGTCATCTGCCCGTGGAGGACGGAGGACTCGGTCACCTGCTCGCCGATGGTGAGCGCCGGGTTGAAGGTGGCGGCCGCGCTCTGGGCGAGATAGGCGACGCGCTGGCCGCGCATGTCGCGCTTCTCGTCCGGCGGCATGGTGACCACGTCGCGGCCGTCCAGGCGGACCTCGCCGCCGGTGAACTCCAGGCCGGGCTTCGAGTATCCGAGCGCCGAGAGGGCGATGGTGGTCTTGCCCGAGCCGGACTCGCCGATGAGCGCCACCACCTCGCCCCGCTCGATGCCGAAGCTCACGCCCTTGACGATGGGCGCGAGGCTGCCGTCATCCTTGCGCGCGTCGATCGTCAGGCCGTCGACTTCAAGAAGTGCCGCCATCAGATCATCCTCTTCGCCAGCCGCCCGCCGGCATGCGCGGAGACATCGTCCACAATGAGGTTGATGGCGATTGTGAGGGTGGCGATCGCGAGCGCCGGCACCAGCGGCGCGATGGAGCCGTAGGGAAGTCCGGAGAGGCTCTCCCGAACCATGCTGCCCCAGTCGGACTGGGGCGGCTGCACGCCGAGGCCGAGGAAGCTCAGGCTCGAGATGAAGAGGATGACATAGACGAAGCGCAGCCCGAAATCGGTCGCCATCGGCATGGCGACATTGGGCAGGATTTCGCGGGTGACGATCCACCACAGGCCCTCGCCGCGCACCCGCGCCGCCTCGACGAAGTCGCTGACCTTCACGTCCAGCCCGAGCGACCGCGCTATCCGGAACACGGTGGAAGCGTATATGAGCCCGGTCAGCACGATCAGTATGGGGATGGTGCTGCCTATGGCGGCGATCACCACCAGCGCCAGCATGATGCTCGGGATCGACAATATGGCGTCGTTGAACCGGCTGAGCGCGGAATCCATGACGGTTCCGCCCACTGCCGCCGCGATGCCGAGCGTGACGCCCACGAGATAGGCGAGCAAGGTCGAAGCAAGCGAGATGCCGATGGTCGTGCGCGCGCCGTACAGCGTTCGGGAGAGAGTGTCGCGGCCGAGATAGTCGGTGCCGAGCCACGCGACCGAACTTGGCGGCTGGTAGTCCGTCTCGGGATAGGGATTGTCGCTGCCCGGCACGATGAACAGCGCCTCGTCCAGGATATCGGCCTCGTGATAGGGCGAGATCGACGGCCCGATGAAGACGATGGCCATCCAGAAGGCGACGACGCAGACCCCGAGCTTACCGCTCCAGGAGAGCCGGAGCCGCCGCCGCGGCGGCGCGTCGGGCAGCTCCTCGAAGGTGGCCCCGGTTCCGGTCTTGTCGACGCTGTCAGCCATATAACTGCCTCTATCTCGGGTGCCGCAGGCGGGGATTGGACAGGATCGACACCATGTCCGCGATGAAGATCAGCACGATGTAGGTCGCACAGAAGATCATGGCGCAGGCCTGCACCAGCGGCAGGTCCCGCGTCTGCACGGCGTCGATCATGAGCTTCGCCAGCCCCGGATAGGCGAAGACCGTCTCGACGATGACCACCCCGCTCACGAGATAGGCGAGGTTGAGCGCAATGACATTGGCGATGGGCCCGATGGCGTTGAACAGCGCATGGCGCAGGATGATCCGCTTGCGCGGGACCCCCTTCAGGATCGCCATCTCGATATAGGGGGAACTCATGACGTTGAGCACCGTGGCCCGCGTCATGCGCATGATCTGCGAGGACGCCACGATAATCAGGGTGAGCGCCGGCATCGCCAGCGCCCGGACCAGCTTCATCCCGGTCTCCTGCCCGCTGATATAGGCGGTGGCGGGTAGCCAGCCAAGCTGGACCGCCACCACCAGCACCAGCAGGGTGGCGACGAGGAATTCCGGCACGGAGATAAGCCCGAGCGTGGTGAAGGTGACCGCGCGGTCGAGCTTCGTGCCGGGGTACATGGCGGCCAGCAGGCCTATCGTCACCGCGAACGGGACAGCGACCACAGCAACGGCGGTGGCCAGGCGCAGCGTGTTGACCAGGCGCGGCATCAGCATGTCGGAGATCGGGGTGCCGATGGTCCCGGCGCCGGCGCCGGCCTTCGAAAAACCGAGGTCTCCGGTCAGCAGGTCGCTCAGCCAGATGAAGTACCGGACATGCGCCGGCTCATCCAGGCCGAGCTTGGCCCGGAGCGCCGCCAGGGATTCCGGCGTCGCCATCTGGCCGAGGATGATGTTGGCGACATCGCCCGGCAGGATGCTGGTGCCGATGAAGATCAGCACCGACACAACGAACAATGTCGCGATGCCGAGCCCGGTCCGGCGCAGTATCGCGTTCAGCAGTGCCATTCTGGGGACGATCCGGAACGGGTCGCCATGCGTCGGCCGGACGGCGGCTGTCGGAAGGAAAGGCCCGCGCGGCCGAGACCGCGCGGGCCCGTATCATCCGGACGACGGCACAGCCGGACTCACGCGTCCATCCATGCGAACTCGACCCACTCATAGGCGCCGAGCGAGCCGAACGGCACGTTCGGTATGCCCTGGACCTTGTTGCTGGCGCCGTCCACCTCGTTCACATGGCAGGGGATTACCATGCCGCTGCCATTGTGGATGAGGGTCTGCATCTCGCAGAGCATGCCGTGGCGCTTGGCCGGGTCGGTCTCGGCGAGTTGGGCCGTCAGCAACTCTCCCATCCGCTCGTTGTTCCAGAAGGTGTCGTTCCAGGCCGCGCCCGGGGCGAACTGGATGGCCATCTGCGCATTCGCCGTGGGGCGCATGTTCCACGACACGACGTTCATCGGCTCCTTCATCCACACCGCGCCCCAGTAGCCGTCCGTCGGCACCTTCTTGATCCTGAGGTCGAAGCCGATCTTCTTGAGATTGGCTTGCATCAGGAGGCAGATTTCCACGATGCCGAGGCGAACCGGCGCGACATGGAGTTCGGCGGAGGTGACGCCGGACTTCTCAAGGTGGAACTTGGCCTTGTCCGGGTCGAACGCGCGTTGCGCCAGCTCAGCGCAATGGTCCGGACCGAAGGCCGGCCCGACCGGGTGGTCGTTGCCGATCGTCCCGTGCCCCTTGAGGATCGAGCGCACGATGCGCTCGCGATCCTGAATGTACTGCATGCCCTTGACGAAATCGTCGTTCTCGCCGGGCGCCGTGTTCTTCAGGATGCAGATGCCGGTATAGGCGCTGGTCGGTGTCGAAATGACGCGCACGCCGTCCGCCTCCTCGACGCGGGGGATGCTCTTGGAGTCGACCTGGTTGATGAGTTCCACGTCGCCGGCGATCAGCGCGTTGGCCCGCGCAAGCGGGTCGGTGATGGCGGTGATCTCCAGCGCCTCGAAATTCGCGCCGTCCCTCCAGTAGTTCGGGTTGCGCACATGGGTGGACCGCACGCCGGCCTCGAAGGACTCGAGGATAAACGGACCGGTGCCGTTGCCCTTCTTGAAGTCCTCGGTGCCCATCTTGGCGATCTTCGCCTGCTTCTCGGTGAGCTTCGCGGGAAGGTCGGAATCCGGCGTTTTCAGGATGGCCCTGACGGTGTGTCCGTCCACCTTCTTCCACTCCTGCACCGACTGGAAGAGCGCCTTGGCGACCGAGGGGGAGTCCTCGCCGAGATGGCGGTTCATGCTCCAGACGATATCCTCGGCGGTCAGCGGCGAGCCGTCGTGGAACTCCACCCCCTTGCGGATCTTGAAGGTGTATTCGGTAGCGTCGCTGTTGGCCGACCATTCTTCGGCCAGTTCGGGCGCGAGCGCCATGTTGTCGCGCATCTGGACGAGGCCGTTATAGGTCGCCCTGCCGCGCGTGTAGTCGATGCCCGACGTGAAGACGATCGGGTCCATCTGGTCGTCGGGCCCGTGGAGGTTGTTTGCATAGCGCACCGTCCCGCCCTTGCGCGGCGTTGCCGCGAGCGCGCTTGACGAGTGCAGGAAGCCCGTCGCGGCGGCGCTGGTAACGCCGAGTGCGCCCAGGGCGGCGAGGAAGTCGCGGCGGCCCATTACGCCGTCGCGAACCATCTGCTGGAACTTCAGGATATCTTTCAGTATCCGTTCGGGTTCCGGGGGATCGTATGCCTCCACGGATTTTCTGACTGGTAACTACTTCGCGCATGCGCTACGGTCTCGCGCATGGCGGTTTTCGACGCGGATTTCTGCACCGACCTGACGCTGGCCGAGGGGGGCGACACCTTGTGGTCGCCTCCCATGGTGATGCCGGCGTGCGAGCCGCTCGACTGGGCGTCTGTGCTTGAAGAGGCAGAGGCGCGGATCGAGGAGGAACGGGGTCGCGCACGCGTGGCGGAGTTGCGCCGCGAGGAACTGCGCTGGTCGGAGAGGGACGCCTGTACGCGCGTGCGTTCTCTGGAGAGGCAGCTTGAGACTTGCCGGTTCAAGCTCAAGTTGGCCGTAACCAGGACCGCGTCGCGGGCCATGAAGGCGTTGGAGCGCAGGGTCGAGTATCAGGACGACGAGATCGCCGGTCTTTACCTCTCGTTGCGCCGGTCTCACGAGCACCGGGAGCGGGTCGAGGCGCGCCACCGGGACGAGATCAACTGGTTGAAGCAGGACATCGACCGGGAGCGCTCGCGGCTCGCGAAGGTACACCGCGAGGGCGAGCGCGTGGCCGAATCTCTGCGCAGGCGGTTCGACCGGCATCTCGCCGCGGCCAGGCGGCTGGTGAAGGCCGGGGAGGGCACGATCGCGTGGCTGCGCGCGCGCAACGACCGGCTGCGGGCGGCGGTCGTGCGGGCCACGGAGCTGATCGGGTCGCTGCGGGAGAAGAATGCCGGGCTGCGCGCCGAGGTGCGGGATCTGAAGGGCGAGAATGCCGCGCTGGCCGCGCGGGTCGAGAAGCTGGAAGGCGACCTCGACAAGCTGCGCTCGACCCGCAGCGTCCTGTCGAAGGCGCTCTACGGCAGCAGGAGCGAGCGGCAGAAGAAGCCGGGCACCGGGCGCGAGCGCGGCCAGCAGCGCGGCACCGCCGGGCACGGCCGCACCCGGCGCCCCGGGCTCAGGAAGAAGAAGGAGACGCGCGACCCGCCGGAAGATGCGCGGATCTGCCCGCGTTGCGGCAAGCCCTATGTCGCCAACGGCGAGCGGCGCACCACCCTCTTCGAGATCGATGTCGAGGCCTGCGAGCGCACCATCGTCCGGTCGCGCTGGCGCCGGGCTTGCGACTGCGCCTCCGCGCCGCGGGAGGTGACCGCGCCGCCGGCGGTGCGACTGTTCGAGACCACGCCTTACGGGATCAGCGTCTGGACGTGCATGCTCTACGAACGGTTCGTCTGCTGCCGGCCGCTGCATCGGGTCGCGGCCTGGCTGGCCGACATGGGGCTGACGATCTCGCCGGGCACCCTGGCCGACAGCATCAAGCGCTTCGTGCCGCTGTTCGAGCCGCTGGCCGAGGCGATCCTTGCGCACCAGAACACCGCGGCCCTGCGCCATGCCGACGAAACATCCTGGCGCGTTCAGGCCTGGCGCGAGAAAGGCCGGTCGAGCCGCGCCTGGCTGTGGACCTCGGTGAGCCCGGACGCGGTCTATTACCACATCGATCCCTCGCGCAGCGCCGAGGTCGCGATGAAGCTGTTCGGTTCGACACAGGGCATCGTGGTTCTGGTCTGCGACCGGTTCAGCGCCTACAGAAAGCTGGCCCGCGAACTCGCCGGCAAGGTGATCCTGCAATGGTGCTGGGCGCACCAAAGGCGCTCGTTCATCGACGGCGCGGCCGGGCGGGTGCGGCTCAGGCGCTGGTGCCAGAGATGGATCGAGCGGATCGCGGAGATCTACCGGCTCAACGAGGCGCGGCTGGAGCATTACGACCCCGCTCACCCTCTCGAACGCCAGACGCCGGCGTTCGACGTCGCGCACGCCAGGCTGAAGAAGGCGGTCGACGAGCTGTTCGCGGCCGCCGAAGCGGAACTGGCCGGGCTGACGGACAGGGCGCGCAGGGCCAGGCCGCTGCGCTCGCTCCTCAAGCACCGCGAGGGGCTGTGCGTCTTCGTCGACAAGCCGTTCGTGCCCATGGACAACAACCGCGGCGAACTCTCCCTGCGCTTCGCGGTCATCGGGCGACGGCTCTCGTTCGGCTCCGACAGCGAGAAAGGCGCCGGGTTCACGGCAACGATGTACTCGGTGGCCGGCACGCTGGCGATCAACGGCATCGACGTCCGGCGCTGGCTCGGTGAATGGCTGACCGCGTGCGCGGAGAACGGCGGCGAGCCGCCGGAAGACCTCTCGCCCTGGCTGCCGTGGTCGATGAGCGAGGCGCGCCGGCGCGAACTCGCGGCGGCGGGATGACCGGCGCGGTCGAGTGTCGCTATTACGGGCGCGACTTCACCGAAGATGAAATGGCGCTGCTGCGTGCCCTGATCGCCGATCCCGCCCCGCTCTCCCGCCGCGCCCTGTCGATCGAGTTCTGCCGGCGCATCGGCTGGCTCAAGCCCGACGGCGGACTGAAGGACATGATGGCCCGTGTCGCCATGCTCGCCATGCACAAGGACGGGCTCATCGAGCTGCCGCCGCCGAGGGGGCGGCAGCACCGGCCCAGGCCGGTCCAGTTCGGACCCGACACCGAACCGCCGCTGTTCCCGGCGCCCACGACCCTCGACGAGGTCCGCCCGCTCGACTTCCGCACCGTCGTGCACAGCACCCGCGAAGGCAGGCTCTGGAACGAGTTCATCGCCCGCTACCACTATCTCGGACACAAGACACTGGTCGGCGCCCAGATGCGCTATGCCGTCCACGACCGCAACGGCTGGCCCGTCGCCATGCTCGGCTTCTCCACCGCCGCATGGAAGCTCGCCCCGCGCGACCGCTTCATCGGATGGACGCCCGAACTGCGCGAAAAGAACCTTCCTCTCGTCGTCGACAACCCGCGCTTCCTGATCCTGCCCTGGATCGAGATCCCCAACCTCGGCTCGCACATCCTCGCCATCGTGCGCCGCCGCCTGCCCATCGACTGGACCGGGCGCTACAACATCACGCCGGTGCTCATCGAGACCTTCGTCGAAACGCCCCGCTACACCGGTGCCGTATACCGCGCATCGGGCTGGACCCGCGTCGGGACCACCCAGGGCCGGGGACGCTACGACAGGCACAACAAACGAGACCAGCCGAAAAAGGACATCTGGCTCCGCACACTGCGAAAAGACTGGCAACGCACCCTCAATCGGTAGAAGCACAACCGTCGCCCCGGTGTGAAAATGCCGACAAGCGGATAACCCAATCCTCATCCCCCGGAACCCGAACGGATACATCTTTCATGTTTGCACTCTCCCTGCCGTCTGCCTCGATTGTGTTGTGGGCGATACGGTCCGATACAGAAACTCCCACCGGCCAGACGGGTGAATTGTCGAATCCTCCGCAGCGGCACTCGCGGAGTGCCGTCGCAGCACGGCGCAGGAGCATCGATAGTCGTGACAGCCCCAAACCTGTCGCCGCTATGTCTTGCCCGGCGCGCCGCCGGGCCGCCGGGTGGGCGCACCGGCTTCAGAGTTATGCCGGTATCGGGCAGACCCGTCAAATCGCCGGCCCGTTCCGGAAGCCCGGTCGGGGCCGTCAACGCCGGAAATGGCAGGCCGGAAAAGTGTTTGGCCTGCGCTTTCGGCGCCTGCGGATGAGACTGCGGCGCGTCGGCTTCCGGCGCTCGCACAGGCGGGCGCGGCAATCTATGCTGGCGTCGGCAAAGATTGGGGAGCCGGTTTAGATGGGCGTATTGGAAGGCAAGGTTGTTCTTGTGACGGGGGCGGGCCGCGGCATCGGTCGCGAGGTAGCGGTTCTGGCGGCCAAAGAAGGCGCGCAGGTGGTCGTGAACGACCTCGGCGGCGATGTCGGCGGTTCGGGGGCGGATGCGACGCCGGCCCAGGAGACCGCGGCGATGATCGGGGAGGCCGGCGGCGAGGCGGTCGTCAACGGCGACAGCGTTTCGGACTACGAGGCGGCGGGCCGGATGGTCGGCCAGGCGGTGGAGACCTTCGGGCGGATCGACGGGGTCGTGAATGTGGCGGGCATCCTGCGCGACGTGATCTTCCACAAGATGAGCGAGGCGGACTGGGATGCGGTGATCTCGGTGCATCTGAAGGGCTCGTTCAACGTGGCGCGCAATGCGGCGGACCATTTCCGGGCGCAGGAGTCCGGCGCGATGGTGCATTTCACCTCGACCTCGGGGCTGATCGGCAATTTCGGCCAGGCGAACTACGCGGCGGCGAAGATGGGGATCGTGGGGCTGTCGAAGTCGATCGCGCTCGACATGCAGCGTTTCAACGTGCGCTCCAACTGCATGTCGCCCTTCGCCTGGACCCGCATGATCGAGACCATTCCCGCCAACACGCTGCAGGAGCTGGAGCGGATCGAGAAGCTGAAGACGCTGCAGCCCGCGCAGATCGCGCCGATGGTGGTCTATCTGCTCTCCGACCTTGCGAGCGGGGTGACGGGGCAGATCTTCGCGTCCCGGCGCAACGAGCAGTTCATCTTCAACCAGCACCGCCCGGCGCGCTCCGTCCACCGCGGCGAGGGCTGGTCGCCGGCCGCCATCCACGAACACGCGATGCCGTCCCTGAAGGCGGCCTTCTCGCCGCTCGACCGGGACGGGGACGTCTTCTACTGGGATCCCGTCTGACGGCAGGCGGCGGCCGGACCGGGGGCACGGATCGGGAAAGGAGCCGGCATGTTCGACGAGATGACCGGCGACGGCGACGGAGTGAGGGCGCCCTACAGCGACATCGCCGCATGGATCGAGGCGAGCGGCATCGACACGCTGCGCCGGCACACGGCCGAGGCGGAGGCCATATTCCGCCGCATCGGCATCACCTTCGCCGTCTATGGCGAGGGCGGCGACCCGGAACGGCTGATCCCCTTCGACCTCATCCCGCGCGTGTTCGCCGCCGCCGAGTGGCGCCGGCTGGAGCGCGGCATCCGCCAGCGCGCGCTCGCGCTCAACGCCTTCCTCCAGGACGTCTATCACCGCGGCGAAATCCTGCGCGCCGGGATCGTGCCGGAGCGCCTGGTTTACCGGAATGCGGCCTTCGAGCCGGCGATGATCGGCGTCGATCCGCCGGGCCGGGTCTATTCCCATGTGGTCGGCATCGACATCGTGCGCACCGGAGAGCAGGAATTCCAGGTGCTGGAGGACAATTGCCGCACGCCGTCCGGCGTCAGCTACATGCTGGAAAACCGGGAATGCATGATGCGGACCTGCCCGGAGCTGTTCCGCGGCGGCAATATCGAGCCGGTCGATGTCTATCCGGAGGAGTTGCGCCGGACGCTGGAGGAGGTGGCGCCCCCCGCCTGCGACGGCGACCCCGCTATCGCGCTGCTGACGCCGGGGCCGTTCAACTCCGCCTATTACGAGCATTCCTTCCTCGCCGACCTCATGGGCATCGAGCTGGTCGAGCCCCAGGACCTGTTCGTCGATGAGGGCCTGTGCTGGATGCGCACGACGCAGGGGCCTGAGCGCGTGGACGTGCTTTACAGGCGCATCGACGACGCCTTTCTCGACCCGCTCTCCTTCCGTCCCGACAGCATGCTCGGCGTCCCCGGCCTGTTCGACGCCTACCGCGCCGGCGGCGTGACGCTCTGCTCGGCGCCCGGCGCCGGCGTTGCGGACGACAAGGAAGTCTATGTCTATGTGCCGGAAATGATCCGCTTCTATCTCGGCCAGGAGCCGATCCTGCAGAACGTGCCGACCTGGCGCTGTTCGAATGACGAGGAACGCGCATATGTGCTGGAGCGGCTGGACGAGCTGGTGGTGAAGGAAGTCCACGGCTCGGGCGGCTACGGCATGCTGATCGGGCCGCATTCGACCGCTGCCGAGCGGGCGGCGTTCGCGGAGAAGATCCGCCGCGACCCGGAGGGCTACATCGCCCAGCCGACGCTTGAGCTCTCTTCCTCACCCTCGCTTGCCGAGGCGGGCGTTGCCGGACGCCATGTCGATTTCCGGCCCTATTGCCTGATCGGCCGCACCATCCGCCTCGTCCCCGGCGGCCTCACCCGCGTCGCGCTCCGCGAGGGCTCGCTGGTCGTCAATTCCAGCCAGGGAGGCGGCGTCAAGGACACCTGGGTGCTGGCGGAATAGCGCTGTGCCGATCGGGACAGGCCGGACGAAACCCGCCTATATTGTGTCCGGAGTTTGACAGGACCGTATCCATGCTGAGCCGGACGGCGGAAAGCCTCTTCTGGATGGCGCGCTATATCGAGCGCGCTGAGGCGACCGCGCGGCTGATCGAGATGGGCCGGCGCATGGCGATGCTGCCCGGCGCTTACGGGCACGAGGAATGGCGCTCGGTCGTGGCCGCGGCCGGCGCCGGTGCTGCGTTCGGGCCCGATGACCGGGTCGGCGAGGCCGAAGTCTGCCGGAGCCTCATTCTCGACGAGGACAACCCCTCCTCGATCCGCGCCTGCCTCGACCGCGCCAGGAACAATGCCCGCGCCGTGCGCACCGCGCTCACTGCCGACATGTGGGAGGGGCTGAACGAAGGCTGGCGGTGGCTCGGCGGCGTCGAGGCGGAGACCGTCCGGCGGGACCTGCCGGCCACGCTCGACCGCATCAGGAGCCTCTCGGCGCTCTTCCGGGGCGCGGCGCAGACGACCATGCTGCGCGGCGAGCGCTACGACTTCCTCTCCGCCGGCGCCTTCCTCGAACGCGCCGACATGACGCTCAGACTCCTCGACGCCAAATATTTCGTGCTGCTTCCGGAAACCGGCCTGCTGCTCGACAACCGGGACCGCTACCGCTGGATCAGCCTCCTGCACGCCACATCGGCCGTCCGCGCCTTCCACTATGTCTATCGCGGCGATTTCGACCCGTCGAAGATCGCCCACTTCATGATCCTGAACGCCGAGTTCCCCTGCTCGCTCGCCTTCTGCTACGGCGGCCTCCGCGCGGCGCTCATCCGCCTGGCGAACCGCTACGGCGCGCGCCACGATTGCCATGCCACTGTCGAAAAGGCCGTTCGCCAATTGCAGGACCGGGAGATGGAGGACATTTTCGACGAGGGGCTGCACGAGTTCCTGCTGGAGGCGCTCCGGCTGAATGCCCGCCTCTCCGGCGAGCTTTCCCGCGCCTACCATTTCTGAAGGGCCGGCGATGCGCCTCTCCATCCGCCACGACACGGTTTACAGCTACGACCCGCCGCCCGCGCAGCTGGCGCTCAGGCTCAGGCTGTTTGCGGTCGATTGCGCCATGCAACGCGTCGAGGCCTGGTCGGTGCGGGTGAACGGGGCCGAGATCGCGCCGCTTCTGACCAACTCCTTCGGCGACAGGGAGGCGCTCTGGCGGGCGCCCGAGCGGCCGGAGCGTGTCGAGGTCTCGGTCGAGGGCACGGTCGAGACCGAGGACAGGGCCGGCATGCTCGGCCGCTGGCCGCCGCACCGCCCGGCGGTGTTTCTGCGCTACTCGCCGCTGACCGAGCCGGAGGGCGGCATTGCCGGGTTCGCCCGCGGGGTGGCGGACGCGAGCGACGGCCTGCTGCCGATGCTGCACAACCTGAACGAGGCCGTCGCCGACGCGGTCGAATACCGCCCGGGCGCAACGGACAGCGATGTGTCCGCCGCCGGGGCGCTGGAGCGCGGCGCCGGCGTCTGCCAGGACCAGGCGCATCTCTTCGCCGCCGCCTGCCGCTTCCTCGAAATTCCGGCGCGCTATGTCGTCGGCTATCTGCACGACCCCGAAGCCCCGCTCGGCGAAACCCACGCCTGGGCCGAGGCCTGGGTGCAGGGGCTCGGCTGGGTCGGCTTCGACCCGACCCACCGCCAGAGCCCGACCGACGCCTATGTGCGCCTCGGCTCCGGCCTCGACGCCTTCGACGCCGCCCCCATCCGCGGCCACATTCACGGCGAGAGCACGGAATCCCTCGCCGCCGATGTCGCGGTGGGCGTGGCGCAGTAGCCGGATCCCGCCGCCGCCCGGCCGGACAGGCATCCGGTCACGCCCGAGGGCCCGGCTGTCGGGACGCCGCCCTTTCTGGACACCCTGTCTCTTCAAACCGGACGGAGACGAGCAATGAACCTGAGAAAAATCGTGCAAGAGTCCGATACCGCTCCCGGCAGGATTTTCGACATTGCGGTGCTTGTCCTTATTGCGATTTCGATTGTTTCCCTGTCGGTCGAAACATTGCCGGATTTATCACCTCGCCTCAAACATGTCTTTTTCTCACTGGAAATTGGAATTACCGTATTGTTCACCGTGGAATACGGCCTTCGTATCGTTACGGCACCGAACAAATGGAGATATATTTTCAGCTTCTACGGCATTATAGACCTGATCGCAATCGCACCGTTCTATCTCCTGCTCGGCATAGACCTTTACGCACTTCGGGCATTCCGTCTTCTTCGCATTTTCCGTATCCTGAAACTGGCCCGCTACAGCAGGACGATGGAACGCTTCGGTAAGGCTCTTACGGAAGTTCGGGAAGAAGCCGTCATATTCTTCATGGCGACGGCAGTGCTGCTGTATATCTCGGCCGCCGGGATATACCACTTCGAGCATGAGGCGCAGCCGGAAGCGTTCCGGTCGATCTTTCACAGTATCTGGTGGGCCGTTGCCACTCTCACGACTGTCGGTTACGGCGACGTTTATCCCGTAACGGCAGGCGGCAAGGCATTCACATTCGTAATCCTGATGTGCGGTCTTGGCATCGTGGCGGTTCCGGCCGGGCTTATTTCCTCCGCCCTGTCGAAAGTCCGCCGCGACGAAGAGCATTGACGGCCGAACAACTCGCGCCGCAACGGACCGCCTTATGCAGCCTCGCGCGGCGAGGTCGTCAGCGGCAGGTCCAGACTCACCCGGTCGTAGGGCACACGCGGGACGAGCGCGCCGCGCCGTCCCGCCGCCAACTCCACCAGGCCGTAGCGCGACATCGTCTTGAGGGTGCGCGACAGGTTCGACTTGCTTGGCCCCAGAAGTCTTCGAGAAGTGTAGCGGCGTCCTTGCAGATGCGCCGCCCTATCCCGGCTCGCGCGCTTCAAGGTCGAAGGCGGCGGCGAGGAGGGCCCTGGTGTAGTCGTCGCGGGGGGCCTCGAAGACGGTGCGGGCCGGACCCTGCTCCACCACCCGGCCCTCGCGCATCACGATCAACTCCTCGGCCAGCGCGCGCACGACCTTGAGGTCGCGATTGATGAACAGACAGGCGATGCACTGACGCGGGCCGCCGGAGAACTCGTGCGGATAGCAGCCCGCCATCCGCGGCTACACGCACGGCGGCCGCAGTGGCTGAGGCCGCATACTCCGAAAGCCGGACGCCCTCATGGATGGTTTTCCACAGATCGATAGCCTGATTTGTTCAATATTGTGGATATTTTTCCCCAAAAAAATTTGACATCGAGATAAAGTATGGTAATCTGTCATCGAGGGAAGGGGCTTCCGGGGCCGCTTTCCCCAGTTTCGAAAATCCGGTGCGGAACCGACGGGCGAAGTGCGTCCGCCGCCTCGCGCGCGCAATCAGGCGCGCGAACCGCGCCGGCGCCGACACGCGCCCGCGCCCGTACGCGATACGCGCGAAACAGGGACCCGCCGCAAGCAGGACGGCGGCGGGAGGAGTGGAAAGGATCAAGGAGGATCGATGAGCAAGACGCCCACCATCGCCGTCCCGGCCGGAGCAGAGCGAAGAGCCGGGACCTCGACGCCTGCACGCCGCCCCTGCCGCAAAGGGCCTTGGATCGAGTCCGGGACGACGAAAAGGGGAGGCCGGCGGACCATGACAAAACATGACATTTCCGGCAGGCCTCATGACAAAACATGACATCTCATGACACATCGCGACATGGCCCGGCAGCCGCGCTGCACCGCCCCGGTCGGAACCCCGCCATGAGCGCCGTCCTACTCCGCCTCCCGCGCTTCCAGGTCGAAGGCGGCGGCGAGGAGGGCTTTGGTGTAGTCGTCGCGGGGGGATTCGAAGACAGTGCGGGCCGGGCCCTGCTCCACCACCCTGCCCTCGCGCATCACGATCAGTTCGTCGGCCAGCGCGCGCACGACCTTGAGGTCGTGGCTGATGAACAGGTAGGCGAGGCCGTGGCGGACCTGGAGGTCGCGCAGCAGGTCCACGATCTGCGCCTGCACCGACATGTCGAGCGCCGAGGTCGGCTCGTCCAGCACCACGAAACGCGGCTTCAGCACCATGGCGCGCGCGATCGCGATGCGCTGGCGCTGGCCGCCGGAGAACTCGTGCGGGTAGCGGTCCGCCATCCGGGCTTCGAGGCCCACCTCCTCCAGCGCCTCCTCGACGGCCTGCCTGCGCGCGGCCGTGCCGCCGCCGATATCGTGGACGGCCAGCCCCTCGCCGACGATCTGGCCGACCGTGAGTCGGGGCGAGAGCGAGCCGTAGGGGTCCTGGAAGACGATCTGCATTTCGCGCCGGAGCGGGCGGAGCGCCTTCCAGCCCTCGCCGTGGATCGGCCTGCCGCCGAAGACGATGGCGCCGCGCGAACGTTCGAGGCGCAAGAGCGCCAGCCCGAGCGTCGTCTTGCCGGAGCCGCTCTCGCCGACCACGCCGACCGTGCGGCCTTCGCGGATGGTGCAGGATATGCCGTCCACCGCCTTGATATGGCCGACCGTGCGCCTGAGGGCGCCGCGCTTGACGGGGAACCAGACCCGCACGTCTTCGCCCCGGATGACTTCCTCCGCGCCTTCCGGGGCGGGCGGCGGCTCGCCCTTGGGCTCGGCGGCGAGCAGGCGCTGCGTGTAGGCATGGCGCGCGCGCTCGAAGATATCGTCCCGTGTGCCGCGCTCGACGATCTCGCCTTCCGTCATCACGCAGACCCGGTCGGCCATCTTGCGCACGATGGCGAGATTGTGGGTGATGAGCAGCAGCGCCATGCCGCGCTCGGCCTGGAGGCGTTTCAGCAGGTCGAGGATCTGGGCCTGGATCGTGACATCGAGCGCGGTGGTCGGCTCGTCGGCGATCAGCAGGTCCGGCTCGTTGGCGAGCGCCATGGCGATCATCACCCGCTGGCGCTGGCCGCCGGAAAGCTGGTGCGGATAGCTGTCGAGCCGCTGCTCGGGGTCGCGCAGGCCCACCTCGCGCAGCAGCTTCAGCGTCTCCGCCCTGGCCCGCTCGCGGGAGAGGCCCTTGTGCAGGAACAGCGTCTCGCTCACCTGCCGGGAGACCGTGTGCAGCGGGTTGAGGGAGGTCATCGGCTCCTGGAAGATCATGGCGATGCGGTTGCCGCGCACCCGGCGCATGACGTCCTCGCCCGCGCCCATGAGCTCCTCGCCGTCGAAGCGGATGCGCCCCGAGGGGTGCGACGCCGCGGGATAGGGCAAAAGCTGGAGCAGGGAGAGCGCCGTCACCGACTTGCCGGAGCCGCTTTCGCCGACCAGCGCCAGGGTCTCGCCGCGCCCGATGTCGAAGGAGAGGCCGCGCACGGCGTGGACTTCCGTCTCATGGCTCTGGAAATCGACCCGGAGGTCTTCGACTGCAAGCAGCGCGGTCATCCCATGAGTCCCTTGCGCGGGTCGAAGGCGTCGCGCACCGCCTCGCCGATGAACACCAGCAGCGAGAGCAACACGGCGAGCGAGAAGAAGGCCGTGAGGCCGAGCCAGGGCGCCTGGAGATTGGCCTTGCCCTGCGCCAGCAGCTCGCCGAGTGAGGCGGAGCCGACCGGCAGGCCGAAGCCCAGGAAGTCGAGCCCTGTCAGCGAGGTGATGGCGCCGATCAGCACGAAGGGCAGGAAGGTGATCGTGGCCACCATGGCGTTCGGCAGCACATGACGGAAGATGACCACGGCATTGGAGACGCCGAGCGCGCGGGCGGCGCGCACATAGTCGAAATTGCGCGCGCGCAGGAACTCGGCGCGCACCAGCCCGACGAGCGCGATCCAGGAGAAGAGCAGCAGCAGCCCGAGCAGCCACCAGAAGGTCGGCGTGATCGTGCTGGCGAGGATGATGAGCAGGTAGAGCGTCGGCATGCTGCCCCAGATTTCGATCATGCGCTGGCCGATCAGGTCGGTCCAGCCGCCGAAATAGCCCTGCACGGCCCCGGCCGCCACGCCGACGACGCTGCTGAAGAGCGTGAGCGTGAGCCCGAACAGCACCGAGATGCGGAACCCGTATATCAGGCGGGCCACGACATCGCGGGCCTGGTCGTCGGTGCCGAGCCAGTGCTCCGCATCGGGCGCAGACGGCGCGGGCGTGGCCAGATCCCAGGCGACGGTGCGGTAATCGTAGGGGATGAGCGGGTCCAGCATCCAGCCCTTCTCCGCGATCAGCTCGCGGACATAGGGGTCGCGGTAGTCGGCCTCGGTCCCGAACTCGCCGCCGAAGACGGTCTCCGGATAGCGCTCGAACACCGGCATGTAGAGCCCGCCGTCATAGAAGACGATGAAGGGCTTGTCGTTGGCGATGAACTCGGCGCCGAGCGAGAGGACGAACAGGACCAGGAAAATCCACAGCGACCACCAGCCCCGCCGGTTGGCCCGGAAATTGGCAAGGCGCCGGCGCGCGAGCGGACTCATGGGCACCGCTCAGACCTGCCGCGTCTCGAAGTCGATGCGCGGGTCCACCAGCATGTAGGTGAGGTCGCCGATGAGCTGCATGACGAGGCCGAGGAGGGTGAAGAACCAGAGCGAGGCGAACATGATGGGGTAGTCGCGGTTGAGCGCCGCCTCGAAGCCGAGCAGGCCGAGCCCGTCCAGCGAGAAGATCGTCTCGATCAGCACCGCGCCGGTGAACAGCACGCCCACGAACGCCGCCGGAAAGCCGGCGATGACGATCAGCATGGCGTTGCGGAAGGGGATTATAGGGTTGGCTAGCCATCCTCTGGCTCGTAATCGGTCCACTCGTTTCCGTCCTCCAGCCGCTCGGCGAGGAATTGCGCGAACGGCTTAGCACCGCGCCGGCGGTTGCAGTTCGGGCAGAGCAATTGCTTGTTCTCCGCCTCGTCTGAACCGCCTCGCGCCTTCGCCCGGATATGGTCGACGTCGGGGCGCTCCGGCAACACCGCAAGGCAGCCGGGGCAGAATCCCCATTGCTTCAGCCGGTAGGCGTCGATGATGCGCTTGTCGCCGCCCCAATCCGGCATTTCCGTGACTTCCTGATCCCGACGCTGAAACGCTGCGTCGGTAAGCTCCCAACCCGGCCGCCTGTTGGCCTGGGTGCATTTCGTCAGCAGCCGGTCCTTGACCAGGGAGTTGAGGACGCCCGTCACGATGTAGTCGTTGCCCTGCTTCACCGCATAGCCGGGTTCACGGAAGATGCCCGCTCGACGGCCTATGCCAGCCGCTCCAAGGCACTCTCCGGCCTTCTTCGCGGCATACAGGACCTCCATGACCGCGACGCGCAGATGAGCAACGCCCCGGTGCCCGTGGCGCTTCTCCAGCGGAGGGACGGCCATCACCGCGACTCCAGCCGCTTGCGGGCGATGTCGATGTAGGCGGGGTTGATGTCGATGCCGATGCTTCGGCGCTTGGTCCGACGCGCGGCAAGGCATGTCGTGCCAGAGCCAACAAACGGGTCAAGCACGGTCTGGCCCTCGGCAGAGAACAGCCGGATGAGATGCTCGCAGAGCTTGACCGGCTTCGGCGTCAGATGCCCGTTGAAGCGTCCCTTCGCTTCCTTCTCGACCGTCATGACGGTTTCAGGAACGCGCGCCGTCAGGCTGTGGCGCGGGTCGATAAGGCCGGTCTCGTGCGCCAGCCAGTTATCGACGAAAGTCCCTTCTCGGGGCTTCTGTGCGAATAGGATCGCCTCGAACTGCGGGCGGAGCTGCGGGGTCCGGCGCCCGTCCAGCGACTTAAGCGCGTCGGCTTTCTGTGCCGCCGTCATGTCGGCCCGACGCTTGACGAAATGGTCCATCGTGAACGCCTTGAACTGCGCCTTTTTCGTGAAGTGCCATGCGAAGGCGTCCCGGACCTCAAAGCCCGCGTCCTCTATTGCAACGGCGGCGCGGTGGTAGAGGCGTGGCGCGGCGAACAGCAGAAGGAACCCGCCCGGTTTCAGGACGCGCAGAAGCTCGACCGCGACGGGCTCCAGAAACGCTTGCAGGTTCTTCGCTTGCTCCCGGTCGAAGCGCATACCGATAGGCAGGCCACCCACGACGTCGGCGTTCCGCTTGGACCGCTCGATGTCATCCGGGCACCAGCCGTCATCCAGCCGGTCGAGAAAATAGGGCGGGTCCGTGAGGACAAGGTGAACGCTCTCATCCGCCATGTCCGCCAGCACTTCACGGCAGTCGCCGGGATACAAGGTCGTCCGGGCGCGGTTCTGCCCGTGGAAGAGCGTTTGAGCGATTTCCTCCGGTGTCTTGTCGGTCGGAGGGACCGTGACAACGGCGCTCACGAGGTCAACCGCGCATAGGTGAGGCGGCGGCCGATCATCCGGGCGGCAATCTCGCCCATCATCGCTTCCGTGTCGTGCGGGCGGAGACCCTGCCGGGTCGCAAACTCGTTGACATAGCGTTGCAGGTGCTTCGCGGAGAAGTGGTGGAAGGTTCCCTGATAGCCCCGCTTCAACATGCTCCAGAAAGATTCCATGCCGTTCACATGCGCCATCTCCCGGACATACTCGCCGACGCCATGATTGACCGCTTCATGCGCGTATTCCGGCATTCCGGTGTAGCTGCCATGCTCATCCGTGTAGAGCGTTGCGCCCGGCGCGGCGGTGTCGCGGACGAAGCCTTGCAGCGTCGGCTTGGTCGTATCCTCAATGACGCGGGCCGATACCTTGCCCGTCTCCCGATCCTTCGCCCCGGCGACGATGGCCTTGCCGACCGTTCCCCGGCCCGCTCCGGCCTCTTGCAGCGCCTTGCGCTTGCGCGCCGGCATGTTCTTGCGCTTGCCGCCCATGTAGGTCTCATCGACCTCCACCGGCCCGGCAAGCAGGCCGTAATCGCCGTCCAGTGCTTCGCGGATGCGATGCGCGACGAACCATGCCGACGATTGCGCGATTTTCAGGTCGCGGTGGAGCTTCATGCTCGACACGCCCTTGAGGTTCGTGGCGCAAAGGTAGATGGCGAACGCCCACTTGCGGAGCGGCAAGGGCGACTCGGCCATGACCGACTTGGTGCGGACGCTGAAATGCTTCCGGCAGTCCTTGCAGCGGTAGGGCATGGGCTTCGCGTCCTTGCAGGCCGAAACCCGGTCGGACTGGCAGTGCGCGCACCGCACTCCATCCGGCCAGCGCTGTTCCTCGAACCACCGCTTGGCCGCGTCCTCATCCGGGAACATCTCGGCCAGTTCAATCAGGCTGATGCCCTTGCGGTATGACTTTCCGGGAGAGTTTGCCATGTCTGCCTCCATCGACGCTGCCAATCTGACAGAAGGTCCGGCGAATGTCAACACTTTTGGCTAGCTAGCCCTATAATCCCCTTGCGGAAGACGTGGCCGTAGAGCACCCGGCGCGCGGTCAGGCCCTTGGCCCGCGCGGTCAGCACATATTGCTGGCCGATCTGGTCGAGGAAGGAGTTCTTGGTGAGCAGGGTGAGCGTCGCGAAGCCACCCACGACCATCGCCGTAACGGGCAGGGCCAGGTGCCAGAAATAGTCGGCGACCTGCGCATACCAGGGCCAGTTTTCGGCCCCCTCGGAGGTCAGGCCCTTCAGCGGGAACCAGTCGAGATAGCTGCCGCCGGCGAACAGCACCAGCAGCATGACCGCGAAGATGAATGACGGGATGGCGTTGCCGAACACGACCACCGCGCTCGTCCAGACGTCGAAGCGCGAGCCGTCGCGCACCGCCTTGGCGACGCCGAGCGGGATCGAGATGAGATAGACCAGCAGCGTCGTCCAGAGGCCGAGCGAGATCGAGACCGGCATCTTCTCCAGCACGAGGTCCACCACGCGCTCGTCGCGGAAATAGCTCTCGCCGAAGTCGAAGCTTAGATAGTCGCCGACCATCTTGAAGAAGCGCTCATACACCGGCCTGTCGAAGCCGAAACGCTTCTCCAGTTCGGCGATGTAGGCCGGGTCGAGGCCCTGCGCGCCCCGGTAGCGGCTGTCGGAGCTCTCCGCGCTGCGCACGATCTCTGCCCCGCCGCGCGTCACGCGCTCGATCGCCGCGTCGCCATAACCCTCCAGCTGCGCGATCGCCTGGTCCACCGGTCCGCCGGGGGCGAACTGGATGACGACGAAATTGATGAGGATGATGCCGAGGAAGGTCGGCGCCATCAGCGCCAGGCGGCGCAGGATGTATGCTGCCATCGGCCGGCGGTCAGCCGCCGCGCGCCGCCTCGAGAGCGGCGGCCTTCGCGGGGTTGAACCACCAGCGGTTCGTGTTCACGCCGTCCATCGGCACGGTCGGCGGCCGCCCGAATTTGTCCCAGTAGAGCACGCGGTCGGCGGAGGTGTGCCAGTTGGGGACGATCCAGTAGCCGTGCAGCAGGACCCGGTCGAGCGCCCTCGTGCGGTAGACCAGCTCCTCCCGGTCGGGAGCGGCGATCAGGCTCTCCACCAGCGCGTCCACCACCGGGTCGGCGATGCCGGCGGGATTGCGGCTGGCGAACTGGTCGGCGGCGGCGGAGCCCCAATAGTCCCGCTGCTCGTTGCCCGGCGAATGGCTCTGGCCCCAGCCGCCGACGATCATGTCGAAATCGCGCCCGCGCACACGCTGCGAATATTGCGAGGGGTCCACCAGGCGGATGCGGGCCTCGACGCCGAGCCGTTTCAGGTTGCGCGCAAAGGGCAGGAACACGCGCTCGAAGGCCGGGTTGCGCAGCAATATCTCGAACGCCATCGGCTTCCCGGTTTCCCCATGGACCAATTGCAGATCCCTGAGTTCCCACCCGGCCGCCTTCAGCAGGCGCAGCGCGGTGCGGTAGTTCCCGCGCGGCCAGCCCTGCCCGTCGGTCTTCGGCAGCTCGAACGGCTCGGCGAACACCTCCGGCGGAAGGCTCGCACGGTAAGGTTCCAGAAGCTCCAGCTCTCGACCCCGGGGCACACCCGACGAGGCGAGTTCGGAGTTGTCGAAATAGCTGTCCGTGCGCTTGTAGATGCCGTAGAAGAGCGTCCGGTTCGACCATTCGAAATCGAAGGCGTAGCCGAGCGCGCGCCGCACCCGCCGGTCCTTGAAGATGTCGCGCCGGGCGTTGAAGACGAAGGCCTGCATCCCGGCGACGCGCCCGTGCCCGATGCTCTCCTTCTTCAGCCATCCCTTCCGCACCGGCTCGATGTCGTATTCCGTGGCCCACGACTTGGAGATGTTCTCCTGCCGGTAGTCGATGTCGCCCGCCTTGAGCGCTTCGCGGATGGCCGTCGGGTCGCGGTAATACTCGTAGCGGATGCGGTCGAAATTGCCCGTGCCGCGCCGCACCGGCAGGTTGCGGCCCCAATAGTCTTCGACCCGCTCCAGCTCCAGGTAGCGCCCGGTCTCGAAGGCCGCGACGCGGTAGGGGCCGCTGCCGAGCGGCGGGTCGAGCGTCGTGGCCTGGAAGTCGCGGCCTTCCCAGTAATGCTTCGGCAGAATGGGTATCTGGCCGACGATCAGCGGCAATTCGCGGTTCGAGCCGCCCGAGAACCGGAACCGGACGCTCCGCGGCCCCACTTTCTCGCCCTTCCCGACATCGCGGTAATAGTGGCGGTAGAACGGCTCGCCCTGGGTCTTCAGCAGTTCCAGCGAAAAGATCACGTCCTCGACCGTGATCGGCCTGCCATCGTGCCAGCGCGCCTCCTCGCGCAGGTGGAAGACGACCCAGGACCGGTCCTCCGGCCATTCCATGCTCTCGGCGATCAAGCCGTATTCGGTGAACGGCTCGTCGGCGCTGCCCGTCAGCAGCGTCTCGACCGGATTGGCCATGCCGGCGGCGTTGCCCTTGCCGTTATAGGGGTTGAAGCTGTCGAAGCTGCCCTGCACGCCGAACCGGATTGCACCGCCCTTGGGCGCCTCCGGGTTCACATAGTCGAAATGGGGGAAACCGGCCTTGTATTTCGGCTCGCCGTGCATGGCGATGGCGTGGGTGCGGTGGCCCGTCTCCGCGCGGCCGCCCGCCGGGACGAGAACCGCGCAGAGCATAAGCAGGAAAAACGTGCGCATAACGGCGATTATGCGTCCCGGCCCCGAGGCGGTCCAGTTACGGTTTGGTCAGAGAACCGCCTCGATCAGGTACGGGCCGCGCCCGGAGTTGGCGCGGCCGAGCGCCCGGATCAGGCCCTCGCAGTCCTCTGCGCGCTCGCCCTCCACGCCCATGCCGCGGGCCATGTCGACGAAGTTCATGTCGGGCCGGCCGATATCGAGCATGTCCAGCGCCTTGCGGCCCGGATTGCCGGCGCCGACATTGGCGAGTTCGCCCACGAGTATCCGGTAGCTGCGGTTCGCCCAGATCACCACGGTGATGTCGAGGTTCTCGCGGGCCATCGTCCAGAGCGCCTGGATCGTGTACATCGCGCTGCCGTCGCCGATCATCGCCAGCACCTTGCGGTCCGGGCAGGCGATGGCCGCGCCCACGGCGCAGGGGCCGCCATAGCCGATGGAGCCGCCCATGTTCTGCAGCCAGTCATGCGGCGGGGCGCCGGCGGTCAGCGGGTAGAAGCCGCGCCCGGTGGTCACGGACTCGTCCACGCAGATGGCGTTCTCCGGGATGGTGTTGCCGAGAATGGCCGCCAGCTTGTCGAGGTCGAAGGCGCCCGTCGGCAGGTCCGGCCTGAAGGGCTGCTGCACCGGCGCGTCCTCGGCCCGTGCGCACACGCGCTCGGCGAGCCGCTCCAGCGCGTCCAGCTGGTCCTCCTCGATGGCGGCGAGGCAGCGGATTTTGCAACCGTCCGAGGTCACGACGCTCGGGCGGTCGGGATAGCCGAAGAACGCCACCGGCGCCTTTGCCCCCACCAGCAGGACCGTGTGCACGTCCTTCAACTGCTCGACCGCCTGCAGCACCGGGAAGGGCACCCGGCCGACCGGCACACGCCCCGCCCCGCGCTGGAGCACGGCATTGGAGGTCTGGGCCAGCAGGGCCGCGCCGGTCTTCGCCGCAATCGCACCGGCGAGCACGAGCCCGCGTTCCGTCAGCGCATCGCCGCTCAGCAGCAGCATGCAGCCCTCGCCCGCGGCTTCCGCCGCCGCCGCGACGGCTGCTTCGTCCACCTTCGCGGGCGGCGCGACCTCGGGCACGGCGGCCACGCCGTTCGCCGCGTTCCAGGCCGTGTCGCCCGGCAGGATCAGGGTGGCGATCCGCCCCGGCGCCGCCATGGCCTCCGCGATGGCCTGCGCTCCGTCCTCGGCGACAGAAGTCGAGTCGCGGGAGGTGCGGACCCAGTGCGAGACGGGCCGGGCGATGCCCTCGATATCGGCCGTCAACGGCGCGTCGTGCTCGATGTGGAAGGTGGCGTGCTCGCCGACAATGTTGACGATGCCGGAATGCGCCTTCTTCGCGTTGTGCAGGTTGGCGACCGCATTGCCGAGCCCCGGCCCCAGATGCAGCAGGGTGGCCGCCGGCCGCCGCGCCATGCGCCAGTAGCCGTCCGCCGCGCCCGACACCACGCCCTCGAATAGGCAGAGCACCGAGCGCATACCGTCCACGCGGTCGAGCGCCGCCACGAAATGCATCTCCGAGGTGCCGGGATTGGTGAAGCAGACATCGACCCCGCCGCCCACAAGCGTCGTGACAAGGCTTTCCGCGCCGTTCATGGCCGTGCAGTCTCCCATAGCGTATCGGCGGTCTCGTCCGAGGCCGCGTTCCAGAGTCCGTCGCTTTTCCCCCGAAACCCGCGCCTAATCCGCGTCGCCGGACGCACGGGGAGCCGTACGTCCCACAAGCCCCAATCCTTCAAGCAGTCCGGCAAGCCGGGCGGTTTCCTTTTCCACGGCCGTCAGGCTGGTGCTCAGACGGCCGGTCACGGTAGAATCAGCCCCGCCAGGACAACGCCGACACCGATGACGGAGAAGATGATCGCCGTCGTATCGCTTTCCATGACGGCCCTTTCCGCGCGCCGGCAAAACCATATCCAACATACGCCATCCGGCCGGGCCCATCAAACGATGCGGGCGTTCCCCAGCGCCAGGTCGGCGATCTCGTCGGAGGTCGCGTTCCAGATGCCGTCGCGCTCCAGCAGCCGGCCAAGCGCGGCGTCGAGATGGCGGCTGCGGTGCGGCTGGCCGAAGATCCAGGCGTGGATGCCGAGCGTCATCATTCTTCCGCCCTCGCCGTGCAGGCATTCGGCGGCGTCGGCGATGAGGTCCGGATAGCGCCACGCATCCACCTTGCGCACGGCGAACAGTTCCGCGTCGTCCCACTCGGTGTGGGCCGGAATCGAGACGATGGGCGGCTCGGTGCGCATGGGCACCGGGCGCTCGTCGTTCGGCCAGTCGATGACATGGTCGAAGCCCGCTTCCGCCAGCAGGCCCGGCGTGCGCGAGCTTTCGCCGTGGTCCTGGCCGACCCAGCCGCGCGGACGGCGCCCGAGGCAGGCTTCGAGCCGCGCGGTCGACTCGGCGATGAAGGCGCGCTCCTCCGCTTCGCTCATCCTTTCGGAGATCATCCGGTTGGCGACCGTGCCGTGCGCGGCGATGCCGTGGCCGTCCCTGAGCGCGCGCTCGACGATCTGCGGGCACTCCTCGGCGGCGGCGGCGCCGAGCGCGACGGTGGCCCTCAGCCCGTGCGCCTTCAATATGTCGAACAGCCGCCAGACGCCGACGCGCAGCCCGTAGAGCCGGCGGGAGAAATTGTTGTAGTCCGGCCGGTAGCTGCCGAGCGCACCGGCGAAGCGCGGGTCGGCGACGGCGTCCGCCTCCGGGTCGAGCTCGAAATGCTCGACATGCAGCAGCGGCATCACCGCGAGCCGCGCCCCGCCCGGCCAGACGGTCGGGGCCTCCCGCGGCGGCCAGTCGAACCAGGGGTGGTCATAGCCGGGGCCGTCCCGGTAGCGGCGCGTCTGCTCGCTCACGCCCCTTCCTCCGGCAGGGCCCAGGAGGGCAGCCATTCTTGCATCGCCCAGTCCGCGATCTCGGAGCCCGTCGCCTGCCACACGCCTTCGTGGCTCATCACATAGCCGAGCGCCTCGTCCAGATACTTGATCCGGTGCGGCTGGCCGTAAAGGTAGGGATGCAAGCAGATCGCCAGCACCCGCCCGGTCTCGGCGCCCTCCTCGTAGAGCGTGTCGAAGGCGTCGCGGATCATGCGCGCGAACTCCGCGCCCTCGCTCTGCCAGCGATAAACAATGGCGTCGTTGATATCCATGGAATAGGGCACGCAGGGCAGGGGCCCGTGCTTGGTGCGTACCAGGGTCGGCTGGTCGTCATGGTAGTAGTCGGCGGTGTAGCCGATGCCGAGCTCCTTCACGATATCGGCCGTGTTGAAGGTGCCGGAGGCGGCGGGGCCGAACCAGCCCGGCAGCATCTCGCCGCCGGTGGCGCGGGCGTAGGTCTCGACGCAATCGCGGATGACGGCGCGCTCGTCCTCCTCGCCGAGCCCCCAGAGGTAGCGCGTGTTGTAGAAGCCGTGGCAGAGGATATCGTCGCCGCGCTCGCGGATCGCCTGCCAGACTTCCGGATAGTGCTCGATCACGCCGAAATTCAGCGAGATCGTGGCCCGGACGCCGTGGCGGGCCAGGCAATCGAACATCCGCCAGACGCCGACGCGGTTGCCGTAGTCGCGCACGCCGTAGCCGACCACATCCGGGGCGGGCATGCGCGGCCAAGGCTCGCGCCGGCTCTCGAATGCCGGCCGGTATTCGTAATGCTCGATATTGGGCAGCACCCAGACGGCGAGCCGCTTGCCCCCGGGCCAGACCAGTTTCGGGCGCTCGGGCAGCGGGATGTAGGGGAAGCGATCCATCATGGCCCGGCAGCCTGCCCCGGCGGCGCGCGATTGTCCAACGGCCCGATCGGCCGGGCCCGCTCAGGGGCGCCCGCCGCCGATGCGCAGGTTGGCGCCGGCGACATAGGACGCCTTGTCGGACAAGAGCCAGACGACGCCCTCCGCGATCTCGTCCGGGTGCGCGACGCGCCCCATCGGAATCGTCGGGCCGATGGCGGCGATCTTGTCCGGCCCCGGCATGTCGGTGTCGGTGAGGCCAGGGCTGACGGTGTTGACCCGGATGCCCTCCCCGGCAAGCTCCTGCGAGAGGCCGATGGTGAGCGAGTTCACCGCGCCCTTGGACACACTGTAGAGCACGGACTCGCCCGGGCCGCCCGAGACGGCATTGCCCGAAGAAATGTTGACGATGGAACCGCCGCGCCCGCCATGGCGGGTGGAAAGGCGCAGGATCGCCGCATGCGCGCACAGCATGCAGCCGAGCACATTGACGGCCAGCACCTCTTCCATCACCGGCCCGTCCAGCTCCTCGAAGCGCCCGCGCCGCCCGATCACGCCCGCATTGTTCACCAGCGCATCGAGCCCGCCGAACGCCTCGTCGCCCGCCGCGAACAGCCGGTCCACATCGGCCTTCCGGGCCACATCCGCCTGTACCGCCAGCGCACGCCCGCCGGCGGCCTCGACATCGCGCACCACCGCCTCGGCGGCATCCGCCCTGCCGGCATAGTTCACCACCACATTCCAGCCCTCGGCCCCCAACAGCCGACAGACCGAAGCCCCGATCCCCCGGCTCCCGCCGGTCACGATTGCGGTCTTCGCCATGTCCCTACCTTCCTTCGCTCAGGGCCCGAGCACCACGAGGCTTGGCGGCGCGCTGGCATAGCGGGCGGCGATGCCCATGACCTCGGCCGCGCTTACCGCCTCGACGCGCTCCGTCAGTTCCTCCGGCGGGATCGGGCGGTTGTGGACCAGGAGCTGCTGGGCGATCTGCTCGCAGCGCGAGGAGGTGCTTTCCCGCGCCATCAGCAGGCTGGCGCGAAGCTGCGCGCGGGCGCGGTCGAGCTCGTCCTCGTCCGGCCCGCTGCCGGCCAGGTCTTCCAGTTCGCCGCGCACGATGGCGAGCACTTCCTCCGCGTTTTCCTGCGCCGTGCCGGCATAGACGCCCACCAGCCCGGTATCTGCCGCGGACGAGGCGAAGGAATAGATGGCATAGACCAGCCCGCGCTTCTCGCGCACCTCCTGGAAGAGGCGCGAGGACATGCCGCCGCCATAGAGCGTCGAGAACACCTGCGCGGGATAGAAGCCGGCCTCGCGGAAGCTCGGCCCTTCGAAGCCCAGCACGAGGTGGGTCTGCTCCAGGTCACGGGCCTCCCGCGCCTCGCCGCCGGCATAGCGGGCGGCCTCCGGAACGGGCGCCGACGTATCCGGCAGATCTGCGAAATGGCGCTCCGCGAGACCCCGCAGCGCCTCGTGCTCGATATGCCCCGCCGCCGCCAGCACCATGGCGGGTGCCCGGTAGCGCTCTCCCATCCAGCCGGCGACCGCTTCCCGCGGCAGCGAACGCACCACCTCCGGGCGGCCGAGAATGCTGCGGCCCATCGCCTGATCCGGAAAGGCGGTCTCCTGAAACAGGTCGAACGCCACGTCTTCGGGGAAGTCCTGCGCCTGCCCGATCTCCTGCAGGATGACCGTGCGCTCGCGCTCCAGCTCCTCCGCGTCGAAGACGGAGCCGGTCAGGATGTCGGCCAGGATATCGACCGCGAGCGCCGCGTCCTCCTTCAGCACCTTGGCGTAATAGGCCGTGACCTCGCGCGCGGTATAGGCGTTGAGGAACCCGCCCACCGCCTCGATCTCGCGGGCGATGTCGCCGGCCGTGCGCCGTTCCGTGCCCTTGAAGGCCATGTGCTCCAGCAGGTGCGAGACGCCGTTCTCGGCCGCGCGCTCATGGCGCGTGCCGACGCCTACCCACATGCCGAGCGAGACGGTCTCGACGGTCTTCATGGTGTCGGTCGCGACCCGGAGGCCGTTCGGCAGGGTGGAGACGGTGACGCTCATGGCCGGCGCACCCTTTCGCGAATGAAGGTTTTGAGAAGGCCGAGGTCGTTCGCCATCCGCTCCGCCCGCTCGGGGCGCTCCGCCTGCTCGGCGAGCGCATCGGGCAGCGGCGGGCGGCGGCCGATGGCGCGCTCCACCGCCTCGGGGAACTTGGCCGGATGGGCGGTTGCCAGCGCGACCGTCGGTATATCGGGATCGCGGAGCGCCTCGGCGGCCGCAATGCCGACGGCGGTGTGCGGATCCACGGTCATGCCCGTTTCGCCGTGGGTGCGCGCGATCCCGGCGAGCGTGCCCTCGTCGTCCACCGCATGGCCCCGGAACAGCTTTCGCGCCGCCTGCCAGCGCGCTTCGTCGAGCGGCAGCCGCCCGCTCTGCCGGAAGGCCGCCATGTGCCGGGCGACGGCCGGGCCGTCCCGGTCCAGCAGGTCGTGCAGCAGGCGCTCGAAATTGCTGGAAACCTGGATGTCCATGGAGGGCGACCAGCTGGGTGTCACCGGCCTTGTGGACATGTCGCCCGCCTCGAAGAAGCGGGCCAGGATGTCGTTGCTGTTGGAGCCGACAATGAAGCGCGGCGCGTCGAGGCCCATTTCGCGCGCGGCATAGCCCGCATAGACATTGCCGAAATTGCCGCTCGGCACGGCGAAGGCGACCGGCCCGCCGCCCAATTGCGCCGCTGCATGGACGTAATAGACCGTCTGGACCATGACGCGGGCCCAGTTGATCGAGTTGACGGCGGCGAAGCGCCAGTCCTCGCGGAGCCGCGTGTCGGCAAAGAGCGCCTTCACCAGGTCCTGGCAGTCGTCGAACGTGCCTTCCAGCGCGACCGTGTGGATATTGGGCTCCTCCACCGTGGTCATCTGCCGGCGCTGCACATCCGAAATGCGCCCGTGCGGGTAGAGCATGACGAGGTCGATGGTCTCCAGTCCCTTGACCGCCTCCACGGCCGCCGCGCCGGTGTCGCCCGAGGTCGCGCCAATGATGGTGATGCGCTCGCCGCGCGCCTTCAGCACGAGGTCGAACAGCCGCCCGAGCGCCTGCATCGCCAGGTCCTTGAAGGCGAAGGTCGGCCCGTGGAACAGCTCCATCAGCCAGAGATTCGTGTCGAGCTGCACGAGCGGGACCGTGGCCGGGTGGCGGAAGCCCGCATAGACGTCGGCCAGCAGCGCGCGCCAGTCCTCCCCCTCCAGCGCGCCGGCCGTGAAGGGGCGGGTGACCGCGAAGGCGCGCTCGGCATAGCCCGCGCCCGGCGCGCGCGCGGCTTCGTCCAGCCGCGGCCATTCGCCTGGCTGCCAGAGCCCGCCATCCTCCGCCAGGCCCGTCAGCAGGACGCCGGAGAAGTCCCGCTCCGCCGCCTCGCCGCGCGTGCTCAGATAGCGCATCGTCACCCTTCGCCCTGCCCGCCGCCGCGCCGGGCCGCAAATCCGCCGTTCATCGCCGTTCCCCGAAGACGCGCGAGAGATAGCACGGCAGCGGGTATCGGGGCGACCGTCCGCGCCAGCGGCAGGTTTGCCGGGCGACCCGTCAGGCCGGAGGCTGGATGACCGCAAGCAGGTCCTTCGCATCGACGACGCTGCCGACGGAAACGGGCAGACGCGAAACCGTGCCGGCCGCCGGCGCGGTGACGGAGGTTTCCATCTTCATCGCTTCCAGCGTCAGCAGCACGTCGCCGGACCGGACCGGCTGGCCGATCGATACCACCAGGGTCGATACCACGCCCGGCATGGGCGCGGCGACCTGGTTGGGGTCGTCCGGGTCGGCGCGTTCGTTGGCCGGAACCCGGGGGGCGACGCCGGCGTCCGGCACCGCGATGACGCGCGGCTGCCCGTTGAGCTCGAAGAAGACCTCGCGCTCGCCCCGCTCGTCGGCCTCGCCGACGGCCATCAGGCGGATGACCAGCGCCTTTCCGGCATCAATCTCGACGGCGATCTCCTGGCCCGGCGTCATGCCGTAGAAGAAGACCGGGGTGGAGAGAACGTCCAGGCGCCCGAACCTGCGGCGGTGCCGGGCGTAATCGGCGAAGACGGCCGGATACATGATGCTGGAGGCGAGCTCGTAGTCCGACACGCTGCGCCCGGCGGCTCTCTCGGCCTCCTTGCGTTCGGCGTCGAGGTCCATCGGGGACAGATGGTCCGCCGGCCGGCCGGCGATCGGCGCCTCGCCGCGCAGCGCCTTGGCCTGTATCGCCTCCGGCCAGCCGCCGGGCGGCTGGCCGAGCTCGCCGCGCAGCATCGAGACCACGGAGCCGGGAAAGGCGACCTCGACGTCCGGGTCCAGGACCTGCTCCGGCGTCACCCCGCTGGCCACCATGTAGAGCGCCATGTCGCCGACCACTTTCGACGAGGGCGTCACCTTCACGATGTCTCCGAACAGCCGGTTGGCTTCAGCATACATGCGGGCGACCTCGTGCCAGCGGTCCGCCAGGCCGAGCGCGCGCGCCTGTTCCTTGAGATTGGTGAACTGGCCGCCCGGCATCTCGTGCAGATAGACCTCCGAGGCGCCGGCGCGCAGGTCGGGCTCGAAGGCCGCATATTGCGCCCTGACCGCTTCCCAGTAGTCGGAGAAGGCGCGGACGGTCGCCGGGTCTATGCCGCTGCACCGGGGGCCGTCGCCCAGCGCCGCGACGATGGAGCCGAGATTGGGCTGGGATGTGAGGCCGGAGAAGCTGTCCATCGCGGCATCGACGGCATCCGCGCCGGCCTCGCACGCGGCCAGCACAGTTGCGGCCGATATGCCCGAGGTGTCGTGGGTGTGGAAGTGGACGGGAAGGCCCGTCTCCTCCTTCAGTTTCCGCACCAGGAGGCGGGCGTGGTCGGGGCGGCAGAGGCCGGCCATGTCCTTGACGCCGAGAATGTGCGCGCCGGCCGCCTTCAGCTCACGCGCCATGGCGAGATAGTAGTCGAGATCGTATTTCGCCCGGTCCCCGTCGAAGAGATCGCCCGTGTAGCAGATCGCCGCTTCGCAGAGCCGGCCGGTCTCCAGCACGGCGTCGATGGCGACCTTCATGTTCTCCACCCAGTTGAGGCTGTCGAAGACGCGGAAGAGATCGACGCCGGCATCGGCCGACTTCTCGACGAAGTAGCGCACTGCATTGTCGGGATAGTTGGCGTAGCCGACGGCATTGGAGGCGCGCAGCAGCATCTGCAGGAGGATGTTCGGGACGCGCCGACGAATGTCGCCCAGGCGGTCCCAGGGGTCCTCCCTGAGGAACCGCATGGCGACATCGAAGGTGGCCCCGCCCCAGCACTCCAGGGACAGGAGCTGCGGCAGCCGGTGCGCATAGGCTTCGCTGACCGCCACCATGTCGTAGGAGCGCATGCGCGTCGCGAGCAGCGACTGGTGGGCATCGCGCATGGTGGTGTCGGTAATCAGCACGCGCTGCTCTGCCAGCATCCAGTCCCGGAAGCCCTCCGGCCCGCGCTCGTCGAGCAGCTGCTTCGTGCCGGACACGACAGGCCCGGCGGGATCGAAGGCGGGAATGGCGGGCGCGAAGGCCGTGGCCGACGGCCTCGGCCGGCCGGCGACCTCGGGATTGCCGTTGACGGTGACGTCGGCGATGTAGCGCAGCAGGCGCGTCGCCCGGTCGCGGCGCCTCGGAAAATGCAGCAGCTCCGGCGTCGTATCGATGAAGCGCGTGGTGACCTCGTCGGCCAGGAATTGCGGGTGGTTTATGACATTCTCGAGAAAGACGAGATTGGTCGCGACGCCGCGTATCCGGAACTCCCGGAGCGCCCGGTCCATGCGGCGGACGGCTTCTTCCCTGCCGGCGGCCCAGGCCGTGACCTTCTCCAGCAGGCTGTCGTAGTAGCGGGTGATGACGGCGCCGGAATAGGCCGTGCCCCCGTCCAGCCGGATGCCGAAGCCGGTCGCGCCCCGGTAGGCGGTGATGCGGCCGTAGTCGGGCTTGAAATTCGACTCCGGGTCTTCGGTGGTGATCCGGCATTGCAGGGCGTGGCCGCGCAGGCGGATGTCCTCCTGGGACGGCACGCCCGTCCTGCGCTCGTCGCCTATGCGCTCGCCGAGCGCGATCTGGATCTGCGCCTTGACGATGTCGATGCCGGTCACCTCCTCGGTCACCGTGTGCTCGACCTGAATGCGCGGATTGACCTCGATGAAATAGAAGGCTCCGCTGTCGGCATCCATCAGGAACTCGACGGTGCCGGCGCCGACATAGTTGGCCGCGCGGCAGAGTCTGAGGGCCGCGGCGCAGATTCCCCGGCGCGCTTCGTCGCCGAGATAGGGTGCCGGCGCGCGCTCGACGACCTTCTGGTTGCGGCGCTGAAGCGAGCAGTCCCGCTCGAAGAGATGCACCAGATTGCCGTGGCGGTCGCCGAGAACCTGCACCTCGACATGCCGTGCCCGCTCGACCAGCTTCTCCAGATAGACCTCGCCATTGCCGAACGCGACCTCGGCCTCCCGGCGCCCGGCCTCGATCCGCTCGATCAATTCGTCGGGGGTCTCGACGATGCGCATGCCGCGCCCGCCGCCGCCCCAGCTTGCCTTCAGCATCAGCGGATAGCCGACCTCACCGGCCAGTCTCCGGCATTCCGCCTCGTCCGGCGGCAGGGGGCCCGTTGCCGGCATGACCGGAACGCCGACCGATGCGGCGAGGTCGCGCGCGGCCACCTTGTTGCCGAGCGTGCGCATGACCTCGGCCGGCGGCCCGACGAAGGTGATGCCGTTTCGTGCGCAGGCATCGGCCAGCTCGGGCTTCTCGGAGACGAAGCCGTAGCCGGGGTGAAGCAGGTCGGCGCCTGTCCGCCTGGCCGTAAACACGATCTCGTCGATGTCGAGATAGGCCGTGACCGGACCCAGACCTTCGCCGATGCGGTAGCTCTCGTCAGCCTTGAACCGGTGCAGGGCGAGCTTGTCTTCCTCGGCATAGATCGCGACGGTCCGCAAGCCGAGTTCGGTCGCCGCCCGCATGACCCGGATCGCGATCTCGCTTCGATTGGCGACGAGGAGCTTGCGTTGCGACACCGGCGTCCCCTTTCGGCTGCGGACAGGCGACGGAGCAGCCCCCTACGCCGCCGGCAGATGCTCCCGGAACCAGGCGAGCGTTTCGTCCATCACCTCGGTGAAGGCGGGGTCCACATAGACCTCGTAGTGGCCGTAGCCCTTGAGCACGACCAGCTTCTTCGGCTCGCCGGCCCGGTCGTAGAGCGCCTGCGACTCCTCCGGCGGCACCAGCCGGTCGTCGTCGGTGGTGATGAAGAGCACCGGGCGGGGCGCGATCCTGTCCACGATCCATTCCGGGTGGAAGCCCAGCGTCTCATCGACATATTCGAGCGGCAGCGTGTTGAGCGCGGAGGGCACATTGCGCCGCGCGGCGGCCGCCAGTTCAGCCGACTGGCGGTCCGGCAGCAGCACCTCGCTGCGCTCGACCCACTCCGACTCGCCTTCCATCGCGCGCTTCACCCGGTCCCCGGCGGAGCGCTCCAGCAGGTCGAACCACTCGTCCGGCCGGCGCACGCTGCGCATCCACCGTTCCCCGTGGCCGATGCCGACCACGCTGACGACGCATTTCACCCGCCGGTCGACCGCGCCGGTCCACACCACCGTGGCGCCGCCATAGCTGGTGCCGTAAATGCCGAGCCGCGCCTCGTCCACCTCCGCCTGCGCGCCGAGGAAGGTGAGCGCCGCCTGCACGTCCGCCACCCGGCTGTAGGGCGCCAGGCGCGTGCGCGGCCCCTCGCTCTCGCCCCAGCCCTTGTAGTCGAAGGCCAGCACGACATAGCCGGCCTCGGTCAGCACGCGGGCATTGTCCGGCAGATAGAGGTCCTTCACCCCGGTATAGCCGTGGCAAAGCACGATGCCCGCCCGCCGCTCTCCCGGCGCGAGGCCGGCCGGCCGGTACAGGTCCCCCACCAGCTTGAACCCTTCGGAATAGAAGGTGACGGGCGTCGCGCTCATACCGATGTTCCTTCTGCTTCCGGCTATATCGCCCGCGCGCCCGGCGGGAGTTCGGGCGCGGGCCGGGCGAGGCCGTAATGGGCGCGGAGCGTCGAGCCGGAATAGGCTTCGCGGAAGAGGCCCCGCTCGCGCAGGATCGGCAGGACACGCTCGATGAAGGCATCGAGCATCCAGGGCAGCACGGGCGGCATGAGGTTGAAGCCGTCCGCGGCGCCGTCCGCCAGCCACTCCTCCATGAAGTCCGCCGTCTGCTCCGCCGTGCCGGCGAAGGTGTAGTGGCCGCGCGCTCCGGCGAGCTTCGCCAGTAATTGGCGCAAGCTCGGGCGCTCGCGCTCGACGAGGCCCACGATGGTCGCCGCCCGGCTGCGCGCCGCCTCGACCGTGTCGGGGTCGGGGAAGTCCGCCGCCGTCAGCGGCCGGTCGAGTTCGAGATGGCTGAAGTCGAAGCCGCCGAAGCGTCCGGAGAGCCGCCTCCTGCCGACTTCCGGGTCGGCCAGCCCGTTCAGTTCCAAGACGAGGCGCTCCGCCTCCTCCCGCGTGTCGGCGATGAGGGGGCTGAAACCCGGCAGGATCGCCACCCGGTCCGGATCGCGCCCGGCCTTCGCCGCCCGCGCCTTCAGGTCGGCGTAGAAAGCCTGCGCCGTCGCCTTCTCCAGCTGCGCGGTGAACACCACTTCGGCATGGCGGGCGGCGAAATCGCGCCCCGTCTCCGACGACCCCGCCTGCACGAAGACCGGCCGCCCCTGCGGGCAGCGCGGCACATTCAGCGGCCCGGCGACCCTGTAATGCTCGCCGGCATGGTCGAGCGCGTGGATGCTGCCGGGCTTCGCATAGCGGCCCGCCGGGCGGTCGTCGAGCACTGCATCGTCGGCCCAGCTGTCCCAGAGGGCCTTGGCGACCGTCATGTATTCCTCGGCGCGGGCGTAGCGGTCGGCATGGCTCACCTGGATGTCGTCACCGTAATTGTGCGCTGCGGCGACCGACCAGGAAGTCACGATGTTCCAGCCGATCCGGCCGTTGCTGATGTGGTCCAGCGAGGCGAACTGGCGCGCGAGGTTGAAGGGCTCGGTATAGGTGGTCGAGGCGGTCGCGATCAGCCCGATCTTCGAAGTCGCCGCGGCGAGCGCGCCCAGCAGCGTGACCGGCTCCAGCCAGCTGCGCGCCGTGTGCACCACTTCGCCGGACATGGAGAGGCTGTCCGCCAGGAAGATCGAATCGAACGCCGCGTCCTCCGCCTTGCAGGCGAGCTCGCGGTGGAACTCGAAATCCGTAAGCGCCAGCGGCGAGGCCTCGGGATGGCGCCAGGACGCCTCGTGATGGCCGCGGCTGTGGACGAACAGGTTAAGGCGAAGCTGGCGCGGCATCCCGTTCCCTCATCTCGGCCCTTCCCTCCCCGGCCGGCGTCTCCAGACCAGGTAGAGGATAGCCACGGCCCCGGCGAGCGCAAACCATGTGAGCGCATATTGCAGATGGTCGTTGCGGAAGCGCGGCTCCGGGGGGCGGGCGCGCGGCCAGTCCGGCGCATCGGCGGCGGGCGCGGCCTGGATGTAGAAAGGCAGGAGCGGCCGGCCGAGATGCGCCGCTGCCGCTTTGGGGTCGATATGGAACCACATGCCGCGCGCCGGGTCGTTGTCAACGGCGAAGCGGCCAGGCTCGCTCGGGAAGCGCACCACGCCCTCCAGCGCCGCCGGGGGCGGGACGCGTGTATCCGGCGCGCGGCGGGCCGGCTCCACCCATCCCCGGTTGACCAGAACCGAAACCGCCGCGCCCGAGGGCCGGAAGGACGCCAGCACGTCGAACCCCACCCGGCCGCTCCAGGTGCGGCTCTGGAGCAATAGTTCGGGAGCCTCCCACGCGCCCGCGAGCCGGACGCGGCGCCATGCATCGCCGGGACCGATGCCGGCAACCGCGGTGAGCGGAGGTTCGGCGAGCCGGGCCGCCGCACGGTCGATCAGCTCCCGTTTCCACTCCCGCCGGTCAAGCTGCCAGACGCCGAGGCCGATCAGGACCGCCAGCGCCGGCAGGACGAAGAGCGCGAACGGAAAGCGCCGCCGAATGGCCTAGCTGCCCCAGATATAGACGACCGAGAACAGGAACAGCCAGACGACATCGACGAAATGCCAGTACCAGGCCGCCGCCTCGAAGCCGAAATGGTGGTCGGGCCGGAAATGCCCCTTGATCGCCCGGAACAGGCAGACCGTGAGGAAGCATGTGCCGATGATGACATGGAAGCCGTGGAAGCCCGTCGCCATGAAGAAGGTGGAGGGATAGATGCCCTCGCGGAAGCCGAAAGCGGCATGGCTGTATTCAAACACCTGGCAGCCGGTGAACAGCACGCCGAGCGCGACCGTGCAGGCGAGGCCCTGGATCAGCCCCGCCCGGTCGCCGTGCAGCAGCGCGTGGTGCGCCCAGGTGACGGTGACGCCCGAGAGCAGCAGGATGAGCGTGTTGAGGAACGGCAGCCCGAACGCCTCGAAGGGCACGACGCCGGCGGGCGGCCAGACGCCGCCGGTCGCCTCGATCCGGCCCGGCATTTCCTCCGCGCCGAAGAACAGCGCGCCGTCGAAGAAGGCCCAGAAGAAGGCCGAGAAGAACATCACCTCCGAGGCGATGAACAGCGCCATGCCGAAGCGCAGCCCGATCTGCACCGGCTGGGTGTGGTGGCCCTCATGCTCCGCCTCGCGGATCACGTCGCGCCACCACACGGCCATGGTGGCGAGGATCAGCACCAGGCCGAGCGCCATGACCCATATCACCCCGTCATGCATGAACAGCACCGTGCCCATGGTCGCGAGGAACGCCGCGAAGGCGCCGATCAGCGGCCAGGGGCTCGGATCGACCAGATGGTAGGGGTGCTTCTGGACGTGGCTATCCGCCATGGGTCTGCTCCCGGTTGGTCAGGGCGGCGGCGCTAACGCCGCCATTCGTAACATTCGCGGCGTTCGGCGCGGCGGCGCTAACGCCGCCATTCGTAACATTCGCGGCGTTCGGCGCGGCGGCGCTGACGCCGCCATTCGTATCGTTTGCCGCGTTCGGCGCGGCGGCGCTAGCGCCGCCATTCGTAACATTCACGGCGGCCTGCTTCTGCGCCGCCTCGTCTCCCGACGGCTCTTCGTCCGACCTGAAAAAGGTGTAGGACAGCGTGATCGTCCCGACATCGCGGACATTCGGGTCCTCCGCGATCTCCGGATCGACGAAGAACGACACGGGCATGTCGGCGCTCTCGCCCGGGCCCAGCCGCTGCTCGGTGAAGCAGAAACAATCGATCTTGCTGAAATAGGCGCCCGCCTTGAGCGGCGTGACATTGAAGACCGCCGCGCCGGTGACCGGCTCGTCGCCCAGGTTCTCCGCCCGGTAGAAGGCCAGCGCCGGCTCGCCGAGCCGGACCGTGACCGCACGCTCGACCGGGCCGAAGCGCCAGTCGAGGTCGGGCGCGATGTCGGCGTTGAAACGGATTTCGATGCTGGGCGCATCTGCCGCCGCCTGCGGAGCTTCTGCCGCCGTGCCGGGCGTGCCGCCGAAGCCGGTGACCTGGCAGAACAGCCGGTAGAGCGGGGCCGACGCCCAGGCGAGCGCGCCCATCGCCAGCGGCACCGCGACGAGCGCGGCGGCGATGCGCCGGTTGCGGCGGCGGTCAGCCATGGCTCACCCGCTCCCCATCTTCACCACGCTCACCGCATAGACGACGACCACGAAGGCGAGCAGCGCCACGAGCAGGACCCGGTTCTTGAAGCGCCGGCGGCGTTCTCTTTCGGAAAGCTCCGCCATTCATAGCCCCAGGGCCCGGTCCGCGAGCATGGCGGAGAAGAGCGCCGCCAGATAGACGAGCGAGAATCCGAACAGCGACCGCGCACTCGCATCGTCGGCGCGGCGCCAGACGGCCAGCGCGCGGCGCAGGAACTCGGCGCCGAGCAGCGCTGCCGCCGCGCCGTAGAGCCAGCCGAGGCCGCCCGCCGCCACGGGCGCGAGGCCGAGCGGCGCCAGCACGGCGCTGTAGATCAGGATCTGCCGCCGGGTCTCCCTCGCGCCGGCCGTCACCGGCAGCATCGGCACGCCGGCGGCGGCATAGTCGCCCGAGCGGGTGAGCGCGAGCGCCCAGAAATGCGGCGGCGTCCACATAAAGACGATGGCGAACAGGCAGAGCGGCGTCAGCGCCAGATCGCCCGTGACCGCGGCCCAGCCGATCACCGGCGGGATTGCCCCGGCCGCCCCGCCGATCACGATGTTCTGCGGTGTGCGGCGCTTGAGCCAGATCGTATAGACGAAGACATAGAAGGCGATGGTGAGCGCCAGCAGGCCGGCGGCGAGCCAGTTGACAGCGAGGCCCATCATGCCGACCGCGCCTGCCGACAGCAGGATGCCGAAGGCGAGCGCATCGTCCGGCTCGATCAGGCCCTGCGGCAGCGGCCGGGCGCGCGTGCGCTCCATCACGGCGTCGATATCGCGGTCGTACCACATGTTCACTGCGCCCGACGCGCCCGCCCCGGCGGCGATGCAGAGCACGGCAACAGCCGCCAGCAGCGGATGCAGCGAGCCCGGCGCAATCGCCATGCCGACCAGCCCGGTGAAGACGACCAGCGACATGACGCGCGGCTTCAGCAGCGCGAGATAGTCGCCGACGCCGGCGGTTGGCGCAAAGCCGGCGCCGGCGGGCGGCACGAGGCCGGCGGTTCCTGCAGTGGAGGCGTCGCTCACGGGTTCGGTCGGCCCTCCGGCTTGGCGGAGACCAGCGGACGGGCGCTAATGCGCGTATTCGTCCTTGATCTCCGGGACTTCATCGAAGGTGTGGAAGGCCGGGGGCGAAGGCACGGTCCATTCCAGCGTCGTCGCGCCCGGACCCCAGTAGTTCTCCGCCACCCGGCGCCCGCTGGTCAGCGTGTAGAGCAGCAGGAACACGAACAGGATCGCGCCGGCGAAGGAGAGATAGGCGCCGAAGGACGAGACCATGTTCCAGCCCGCAAAGGCGTCCGCATAGTCGGGATAGCGCCGGGGCATCCCCTGGAGGCCGAGGAAGTGCTGCGGGAAGAAGGTGAGGTTGACGCCGATGAAGGTGATCCAGAAATGCAGCTTGCCGATCCATTCCGGATACTGGCGCCCGCACATCTTGCCGAGCCAGTAATACATGCCGGCGAAGATGGCGAACACGGCGCCGAGCGAGAGCACATAGTGGAAATGCGCCACGACATAGTAGGTGTCGTGCAGCGCCATATCGACGCCTGCATTGGCGAGCACCACGCCGGTCACGCCGCCCACGGTGAACAGGAAGATGAAGCCCAGCGCCCAGAGCATCGGTGTGTCGAAGCGCAGCGACCCTCCCCACATGGTCGCGATCCAGGAGAAGATCTTGATGCCCGTCGGCACGGCGATGACCATCGTCGCGGCGGTGAAATAGGCCCGCGTGTCGATGTCCATGCCCACCGTGTACATGTGGTGCGCCCAGACGATGAAGCCGACGAAGCCGATGGCGACCATGGCGTAGGCCATGCCGAGATAGCCGAAGACGGGCTTGCGCGAGAAGGTGGACACGATCTGGCTCACGATCCCGAAGCCCGGCAGGATCATGATGTAGACCTCGGGATGGCCGAAGAACCAGAACAGGTGCTGGAACAGGATCGGATCGCCGCCGCCTTCATAGTTGAAGAAGGAGGTGCCGAAGTTCCGGTCGGTCAGCAGCATGGTGATGGCGCCGGCCAGCACGGGCAGCGAGAGCAGCAGCAGGAAGGCGGTCACCAGGATCGACCACACGAACAGCGGCATCCTGTGCAGGGTCATGCCCGGTGCGCGCATGTTGAAGATCGTGGTGATGAAGTTGATCGCGCCCAGGATCGAGGATGCGCCGGCGAGATGGAGCGCGAAGATCGCCATGTCCACCGACATGCCGGGATGACCGATGGTGGAGGAGAGCGGCGGATAGACCGTCCAGCCGGTGCCCGCGCCGATGTCGAGCACGGCGGAGAGCAGCAGCAGCACGAAGGCCGGGACGATCAGCCAGAAGCTGATATTGTTCATCCGCGGGAAGGCCATGTCGGGCGCGCCGATCATGATCGGCACGATCCAGTTGCCGAAGCCGCCGATCAGCGCCGGCATCACCACGAAGAACACCATGATGAGGCCGTGCGCGGTGATGAAGACGTTCCAGAGCTGGCCGTCCATCTGGCCGTCGGGGCCGACCAGATACTGCGCGCCGGGCTCGCCCAGCTCCATGCGCATGACGACGGAGAAGGCGCTGCCGACCAGGCCCGCGCAGATGGCGAACAGCAGGTAGAGCGTCCCGATGTCCTTGTGGTTGGTCGAGAAGAACCAACGCACGAAGAAGCCGGGTCTGTGGTCGTGATGGTCGTCGGCGGCGTAAGCCATGGGACGGGCCCTCCGGCTCCTGTTCAGCGGGCGTCGAGGCTGGCCATGCGGACCGGCGCCTCACCGGCAGGCGCGTCGCCCGCCTTCGCGTATTCCTCGCGCGCCTTCACGACCCAGGCGTCGAATTCCTCCTGGCTGACCGCGCGCACCTCGATCGGCATGTATCCGTGGCCGGTGCCGCAAAGCTCCGAGCACTGGCCGTAATAGACGCCTTCCTTCTCGATCCGCATCCAGGTCTCGTTGATGCGGCCCGGCACATTGTCCATCTTGACCCCCGCCGCCGGCAGCGCCCAGGCGTGGAGCACGTCCGAGGAGGCGAACAGGATCCGGATGTTCTTGTTCACCGGCAGATAGACCGGGTTGTCCACCGAGAGCTGGCGCAGCTGGCCCTTGGAGGGATCGATCTCCTCGTCCGGGATGATGTTGCTGTCGAACTCGAAATCGCCGTGGTCCGGATACTGGTAGGACCAGTACCATTGCCGCCCGATGGTCTTGAGCGTCATGTCGGCCTGCTCGATCCGGTCGTTCTCGTACATGATCCGGAAGGAGGGGATCGCGAGCAGCACCAGTATGACCGTCGGGATCGCCGTCCACAGCACTTCCACCAGCGTGTTGTGCGTGGTGCGGCTCGGCTCCGGGTTGCGGCTCTCGCGGAAGCGGAACCCGACATAGGCCATCAGCCCCAGCACGAACAGCGTGATGACGGTGATGAGGGGCAGCAGGATGATGTCGTGGAACCAGGCGATGTTCTCCATCGTCGGGGTCACGGCCTCCTGGAAGCCGAGGCCCCAGGGCTCCGGCTGGCCCGCCGAAGCGCCGCCGGGCGCCATGCCGGAAAGCAGGACTGCAGCGCCGGGCGCGGCGAATTTGTGCATGGCAGACGGTCCTCGAACGTCCTCGACTGGGCCTGTCATAGCCCGGATTGCGGGCCTTGCAGAGACCGAGTCGACAATAGAAGCGGCAAGCTCCGCGTTTTATGCGACCCGTTGTCCCAAGTTTTCCCGCGCTGCTGTAGAATCCCCTGTCTCGCCGCCTGCCGCAACCCCGCCCGAGGAGCGCCCGCCCCCATGTCTTCCGCCCTTCCCCGCCCTGCCCCTCTCGAGGAGACGGAAGCCGTCTTCTTCGGATCCGCCGGCCTCGACCGCGCCGCCGCCGAACGCATTCTCGACGACGCGCTCAGGGGCGCGGACGACGGCGAGCTCTACCTGCAATATGCGGTCTCGGAGGGGCTGACCCTGGATGACGGCCGGCTCGCCGGCGCCACCTACGACATCAGCCAGGGTTTCGGGCTGCGCGCGGTCTCGGGCGAGGCGACCGGCTACGCCCATGCCGCGAGCCTCGACGAGCCGGCGCTCAGCCGCGCGGCCGAGGCGGTGCGCGCGGTCTCCTCCGGACGGAGCGGCGCGCTGGCGCTGCCGCCGGCGGCGGCCAACCGGCGGCTCTACGGCCCGGAGAACCCGCTGGACGCGCCCGATTTCGCCGAGAAGGCGGCGCTGCTGGCGCGAATCGACGCCTATGCCCGCGCCGCCGACCCGCGCGTCGTGCAGGTCACCGCCTCGCTCTCCGGAAGCTGGCAGGCGGTGCGCATCCAGCGCGCGGGCGGCGAGGCGGCCGCGGACATCCGCCCGCTCGTGGTGGTGCGGGTGCAGATCGCCGTGCAGGCCCCGGACGGGCGGGTGGAGACCGGCTCTCATGGATGCGGCGGGCGCGTCGGCTTCGGGGAATTCCTGGAGGAAGCGGCCTGGAAGGCGCAGGTGGACGAGGCGCTCCGCCAGGCGCTGGTCAAGATCGACGCGGTGCCCGCGCCCGCCGGCGAGATGAGCGTCGTGCTCGGCCCCGGCTGGCCGGGCGTGCTGCTGCACGAGGCGGTCGGCCACGGGCTCGAGGGCGATTTCAACCGCAAGGGCACCAGCGCCTTCGCCGGCCTCATCGGCGAGCGCGTGGCGGCGCCGGGCGTGACCGTGGTGGACGATGGCGGGCTGGAGGACCGGCGCGGCTCGCTCACCGTCGATGACGAGGGCACCCCCACCGCCCGCAACGTGCTGATCGAGGACGGCATATTGAAGGGCTTCCTGCAGGACCGGCTGAACGCGCGGCTGATGGGCGTGGCGCCCACCGGCAACGGCCGGCGCGAGTCCTTCGCGCATGCGCCCATGCCGCGCATGACCAACACCTTCATGCTGGCCGGTGACCGCGACCCGGAGGAGGTGATCGCGTCCGTGGACCGGGGCCTCTACGCGGTCCAGTTCGGCGGCGGGCAGGTGGACGTGACCAACGGCAAGTTCGTCTTCAACGCGACCGAGGCCTATCTGATCGAGAACGGAAAGGTCGCGGCCCCGGTGCGCGGCGCGATGCTGATCGGCAACGGCCCGGACGCGCTCACCCGCGTCGCCATGATCGGCAACGATCTGGCGTTCGACGACGGCATCGGCATGTGCGGCAAGGACGGCCAGTCCGTCCCCGTCGGCGTCGGCCAGCCCACGCTCCGCATCGACGCCATGACCGTCGGCGGCATGGCGGGGTGAGGGGAGCGGCGTCGCTGCAGATTGAACCTTGATTCGTACATATCTGTACGATTACCATGACTGGCGAAGAGTTTATTGCGCGCGTCAGGCAAATAGGCAGGGAGCGTGGGATCACGGTGCGTTTCGATTCCCGGAAAGGCAAGGGAAGCCACGGACGGCTCTTTCTCGGGCAACGCTTCACCACAGTGAAGGACCGCCGCAAGGAAATCGGCCGGGGTCTGCTTGCCACCATGTTGCGGCAGCTGGGGCTGACCCGCGACGACATGAGGTGAGCATCAATGACAGCGCACAGAAAGGCACAAACGATGCGGCTCGCCTATCCCGTGAGTCTGGAACCGCAATGCGACGGAACCGTCCTTGTGTCATTCCCCGACATTCCCGAGGCCCTGACCGAAGGCGATACGGACGAGGAGGCCCTGTCTGAAGCAGAGGACTGCCTCATCGCGGCCCTGGGCGGGTATATCGAACTGCGGCGCTCCGTTCCGAAACCGTCTCCGGCCCGCGGGCGGCCGCTGATCGCCCTGCCCGCCCTGGCGGCGGCGAAACTGGCGCTCTATTGCGCCATGCGCGGCCACGGACTGGGCAACACCGCGCTTGCCGCCGAGCTCGGAACGACGGAGGGCGCCGTGCGGCGCCTGCTCGATCTGGACCACCGTTCGCATATCGATCGGGTCGAGGCCGCGCTTCGGCTGCTCGGTGAACGACTCGTCGTCACGACGCAGGCGGCATGACCGGGCCCGCCAGCGTCGGCAGCTTCGACTATGTGATCGTCGGCGCGGGCTCGGCGGGGTGCGTGCTGGCGAACCGGCTCTCGGAGGACCCCCGCAACCGGGTGCTGCTGCTGGAGGCGGGCGGCCGGGACAACTACATCTGGATCAAAATCCCCGTCGGCTATCTCTACACCCAGAACAACCCGCGCACCGACTGGTGCTTCACCACCGAGGCCGAGGCGGGGCTGAACGGGCGCGCCCTCGCCTATCCGCGCGGGCGGGTGCTGGGCGGCTGCTCGGCGATCAACGGCATGATCTACATGCGCGGCCAGGCGCGCGACTATGACGGCTGGGCGCAGAGCGGCAACCGCGGCTGGGGCTGGGACGACGTGCTGCCCTGGTTCCGGAAGTCGGAGCGCCATTTCGGCCCGGCCGACGCCTTTCACGGCGCGGACGGCGAATGGCGGGTGGAGGAGCCGCGCACCGGCTGGGAGATCCTCGACGCCTTCCAGCGCGCCTGCGCCGATATCGGCCTGCGTCCGACGCCGGACTTCAACGACGGCGACAATGAGGGCACGGGCAAGTTCATGGTCAACCAGCGCCGCGGCGTGCGCTGGACCGCCGCCGACGCCTTCCTCAAGCCCGCGCAGGACCGCCCCAACCTGACCGTGCTGACCCACGCCCAGGCGCGGCGCATCCTGTTCGACGGCTCCCGCGCGGCGGGCCTGGAGTTCCGCCTGAAGGGCCGGCCGGCGCGCGCCGAAGTCGCGGGCGAGCTCATCCTGGCGGCGGGCGCCGTCGGCTCGCCGCATCTCCTGCAGGTCTCGGGCGTCGGGCCGGGCGCGCTGCTGCGGGAGAAGGGCGTCGCGGTCCATCACGAGCTCGCCGGCGTCGGCGCCAACCTCCAGGACCATCTCCAGCTTCGCCTGATCTACCGGGTGGCGCATGTCGAGACCCTGAACCGGCGCGCGAACAGCCTCTGGGGCAAGCTCGGCATGGGGCTCGAATATGCGCTCTTCCGGCGCGGGCCGCTCACCATGGCGCCGAGCCAGTTGGGCGCCTTCGCGAAGTCCGACCCCGCGCGCGAGACCGCGAACCTGCAATACCATGTGCAGCCGCTGTCGCTGGACCGCTTCGGCGAGCCGCTGCACCGCTTCCCCGCCTTCACGGCGTCGGTGTGCAACCTCCGGCCGGAGAGCCGGGGGACGGTCGGCCTGAAATCGCCGGACCCGGAGGCGCCGCCGGCGATCGCGCCCAACTACCTCTCGACCGAGGCCGACCGGCAGGTGGCGGTGGCCGCGATCCGCCTCACGCGCCGCATCGCCGCCGCGCCCTCGCTGGCGCCCTACGAGCCCGAGGAGTTCCTCCCCGGCGCGGCGCTCGAGGCGGACGCGGAGCTGGCCGGGGCCGCGGGCGCCATCGGCACGACGATCTTCCACCCCGTCGGCACCTGCCGCATGGGCGGAGACCCCGGGGCCGTGGTGACCGACCGGCTGAAGGTCCACGGGCTGGAGAACCTCCGCGTGATCGACGCCTCGGTCATGCCCGCGATCACCTCCGGCAACACCAACAGCCCCACCATCATGATCGCCGAAAAAGGCGCGGCGATGGCGCTGGAGGATGCGCGGGGGTGAGCCCGCCGGCCGTGTCACGGCTGCCGGGCGGGGCGCGGCAACGGCCTCGAAGGATGCGTGGGGGTGAGGTCGACCAGACTATCCAGAACTCAAGAAGTAGCTGATTTCATTGGTTACTGCGTCGGGCTGCCGCAAAGAGCATTCCCAGATTGTGAGCACCCGCCAGCCCATTGCTTCGAGCGCTCGTTGGTTCATGCCGTCGCGCTCTCTTGTTCGAGTTAGCCCGACTTCCGCAACTCGGGGGTCATGAGGATGCTAACTCATTGAATAGCCTTGATCGTCTCCCCGAGGGTCGGCACTACAAGGCGGCGAACGGAGAGGCGGCGCCGTGTGCCGTCAGGCGGAGATCCGGGGTGCGGGTTGCTGCGGCCAGGTCATGCCGAGCTGTTGCAGCAGTAGCTCGTGCTCCTTGTTCGGCCGGGTGTGGCGCGGCAGGACGAGGTGCCGGCCGTCGGTGGTTGGCAGATGGACGTCCACCATCTGGATGGTGGCGAAGGCCTCAAGGATGGCGCGTGGGGTGAGGCCCGGGGCGCGCGGCCGGGCGAGGTTCTTCAGGGTCACCAGCAGGCAGTAGGCGATGAACGAGACGAAGATATGCGCCTCGATGCGCTCTTGGCGCTGATGGAAGATGGGGCGGATCGCGAGGTCGTGCTTGAGTTCCTTGAACGCCTGCTCGATCTCGACGAGCTGCATGTACAGATGCCACAGCGTGGCGGGGTCTTCGGCGACCATGTTGGATCGCAGCAGGTAACGGCCCTCGCGGCGGCGGACCTGGCGCAGCCGGTCGCGCTGCAGGCGGAATGAGAAGCCGTTGGCGGCGAGTTCGCTGTCGGTCCCGGGCACGGTGATGTCGACCAGGCTCCAGGCCCGGCCGGCCTCCTTCCTGGCGGCGCCGAGCTTGAGCAACAACTGATCCCGGCTGTTCGACTGCCCTTGCAACTCGGCCAATCGACGCCACAGCCTCTTCAGCCGGCGCCGGCGCATGCCGCGTTCCTTCACCTGCCGCCCCTCGCTGCGCACCAGGACGTAGAGCTCGCCATCCTCGACCAGAAGCTTGACAGTCACGGACTGGCGCACCTCCTGCCAGGGCAGGCCCAGGAACACCTTCTCGAGCCGCGTCAGCCGGCCCTTGGGCGTGCCCACCAGGTAGCGCACCGGCGCCTCGCCCTCGCGCATCGCGGCCAGCGTCTCCTCGGTGGGGATGCCGCGGTCCATGATCCACACCCGCTCGGAGCGGCCATACTGATCCTCGATCTTCTTGAGGAACGCCGCCAGCGTGGTGTCGTCGGAGGTGTTGCCCGGCATCACCTCATAGGCCAGCGGAAAGCCCTGCGGCGTAACGATCAGGGCGATCACCACCTGCACGCAGTCGGGCCGCTTGTCCCGGCTGTAGCCGAAGCGGCGCTTGTCATCGAACGGCGGATCGCTCTCGAAGTAGGTCGAGGTCAGGTCGTAGAGCAGCACGTCGAAGCGCGCCTCGAACAGCGTCGCCCAGCGGTCGCGCAGAAACGAGAAGAAGCCCTGCTTGTGCGCCAGCAGCTTGTCGAGACAGCGATAGAGTGTGTCGTCGGCGATCGCCCGCTCGCCACCCAGAAGATCGCGAAGCGCGCTGTGCTCATACCAGTGACGGTGAAGGCGCCACTCGCTGCCCGGGTCGATCAGCCGGTAGCAGACCTGGATCTTCAGGATGTCCAGCCACCGCGTGCCTTGCCGGCTCGCCGGCAGCCGCTCTTCCCAGAAGCGGTCCAGGTCCAGGCGGTCCCACAAGGACAGCGCCAGCCAGCACGCCCCCCACTGGCGCGGGTCGTGAAGCGCCACCTGCGAGAGGTCGATCTTCACCACTTCGCAAGTCAGCGCCGGCGCCTCCCGGTCCTCGGGAAACAGCGCCATCTGCCGTGATCGCGACTTGCCCTCCACCACCTCGATCGAGCGGCACCACGCCGCTCGCTGGCTGTCGTTGATCTCCCCGAGATAGAGCACCTGACGCTGAACAACCCGACCGCCGTGGACCCGGACGTTCTCCACAACGCTCCAGTAGCGGTGCTCCTTGCCGTCCTTGAAGCGTCTCTTGCAGCGCACGAACATCAGCGCAGCGTCCGGATCTTCGCCAGCCCGATCAAGGGGGTAGGTCGGCACTACAAGCCGGTCCCGAGAGGTACTGCACCGAAATCCGACACTTCTCGCGCCGGAAAACCGTCAAATCAGTCGATTCTCAAGCCGAGTTGCGGAAGTCGGGTTAGCTTCGGCAGCCAGTAGCCAAGATTCGATTTTGGCAACCCGGCGATAGGGCACTCTACATCTGGATGCCAATGCCAAAAACAGCCGTGAACGAAGATCACCGCCTTGTGCCTCGGCAAAACCAAATCGGGCTTGCCCGGCAAATCGCGCCGGTGCAGACGAAATCGAAAACCCATTCGATGGACCAACGACCGAACCGCCCGCTCCGGCCGCATTCCCTCCGACCGAATATGCGACATGCAGCGCGCCCGCGCTTCGGGTGACAGGTTATCCGTCATGCACCCGCTGCCTCTGCTTCCTCCCACAACACCTTATTGAGCACTTTTTCAGGCAGCGCGTCTAACAGCACAATGCCCCCGCGCCGGTTCAACCCAATCATCCAGCCGCGAAAAACATCGCGCTGAAAAAGTTTAGCCTTCCTACCACATGCGGCCCATTTCTCTTTCATAACGGAATATATCCCACACAGGACCGCCTCATTCATTGCAACAGAAGGGCGTTCTACCAGTGCGGAACGAACATCTTGCCTATGCAAAACAATATCCAAAAACAGGTCAGGATTCTCCCGGTCTGTCCGATGCGCTATATGACCAAGCCACCAGAGCCTCGACAAACCATTATCTCGAATAACACCTCGATTTCCCTTAGCGAAAAAATGATTTCGCACAGCCTTCGCCGCCTTTTCGTTGTCTTCAGGGCGTGTTACCAACCAGCGCCTGCTAATGTACTCGGCGCCCTCACCGTGCGACAGTCGTGTCCAGAGCTTTTCCATGGAGGCGACTTTCGGGGTCATTTGAGGAAGCGCTGCGTATAACCTAATCGCATTTCCACTATCCAATTCAGAAGGATTTTCTTCAGAAACTTCAAGAACTTCCATAATATTCTCCATCCTAAAATGACTTTCTCGAACGGGTCGTTCAAGATTCTTAGGAGCGGGTTGCACCCCCTTTCCCGTATAGTACCAGTCGAGATTCGTTTCAATATCGTCTCGCAAGCTCTCCACGGCCTGATCGGTATAGTATTGCACGATCTTCATTATAGCGCATCCGCAGCTATAAAAGGTAATCGAGAAAAGGGGTTTTCCAACAAGCGTTGCGCATCTTCCAGTCTATTTCTACCGTCTTGGCCCAAAGTTCCTCCGTTTATCTCCTCAAGACGTTTATCGAGTGCGCGATACCAGCGTCTTTCCACATAAACACTTTTTTCCGAGTCCGTTGTGACCAATATGTGGTAAACAGCCGGAAAGTAAATCGAATTCAATATCTATGCCTTTTCTTCCTCGCTTAAATTTTCTTGACGAGCACGACGAAATTTTTCATAATCTTCATTCGACATAGTGATTTTGACTCTCTCCCCCTCGAAATCGCAATCCCATCTGCCATTTTCAGGATTGCCCGGTTGCACTTCAATAATCGAATTAACCGATTGCTCCTCTGCATTGTCAATATAGTAGTGCCTTGGAGTGTCAAGAGCGAGAACGGAACCAGGTTCAAGGTGCGGTGTTGGCAGCAAATCATAATCTTCATGCCAGCTATTGGCGCGAAATTCCGATATTTCATCTACTGCCATTATGTAAGGAGAAATTTCAATTTCACCGTAAATCCTGTCACCAGCAATATCGAATATCAATCGCCCAGAATTAGTTGAATTCATTTGTCGAAAATATGTTTTAGAGCATCGAGTGAGTATTATGTATTGCGCGAATCGATCTTCGATGAGCTTGGACAAATTTGCATCACCGAGAGCGAAATCCACTGTCACTCGAAGCGCTGTGGAATTTTCCATTCTTTGAGGATCAATGGTCGCTTGAAATTCGGAAGTTGGATAATCGTCGCTTTCCGGTCTCAGAACCGGGTATTGCCACATCTTGTTCGGATCGTATCTCATTATTTCTGTCCCTCTGCGGCCGGCTTATGCTCCTTGGGTTGCTTCACCATGATCCGCCATGCACGCTGTGCAACAGGTTCGTCGCCCTCGATCAAAATACTCACTCGTTCATTGGCTATGAATTCGAGGTGAAATTCCGACAGTTTTACTCTTTCCCCGTTCGGCTTTACCACTTGGAGATCATTTCTTTGGATAAAATCCGAATCACCCGCCTCTACAAGCGACAGAGACGCGCCGGTCCCGCGGGATTTAGGGGTAAACAGGACTTGCAACCGTTTCTTATCCTCGGGCGACGGCAAACATCTACTGTTCTCAATTTGGACAGGACCGAAAACAAGCGTCTCTGTCCCACTCCCCGTTTCTCCGCCACCGTCACCATTGTCACTCCCCCCTCCGCCGCCTACCGTCCCGCCGTTCTCGTCGTCGCCTTCCTCCTGGCCTCCCTCGACCACGCCGTCGTCCGGCACCTCCTGCCTTTGACGCGGCGGCCGAATTGGCTTTAGCTGAATAAGGGGCGCGCCTTCGAGCGGTCGCTCTCCGTCCTCGCTGGGCACCGCGCCAAGACCGTCATCTGGTTCGAGGTCTGGGAGCAGCCTGGCGAGTTCCGTAATAGCAATCGCTTCACCACTTACCTCTGGCATCGCTACCTTGTTGATCTCCTCCCGAATCCATCTCGTAATCCGCGTGAGCGCTGCCCGTCCGCGGCTGCGATCCTCCGTCGGCAAAAATTCCGGCTGAAACTGATCGTGCCTCGGATTCTCCATCCCACGAAGCAACTCGTTACCCTTGTCGGACTCGAATCGACATACTGCCGCGAACGGCATCGTGCGTCGAAACTGCCGTAACCCCTCCTGCTGATCGGTTATCAACATCCCATTCAATCGAATTAATCCAACACGTCCAACATCTTCGTATTTATCACTCACCGTTATCCATAACTTGCAATGGCCCAAATCCTTATCCTCTTTCTCTTTTATAACCATCGGCGCCTTCATAACTTCCCAAAATGCCCTCGCCCGCCTCAAACGAAGATTGTCCTCGGAATGGGCTTCATTGTTAACAAGATGTTCAAACCAATCTCCCAAGCTCGCTGCTTCAATAGAAAGAAGATCAGTCGTCGTATAAGAATCTGAATCAACCAAGACCTCGAGTTTCGCTTCGTCAACAGCACAAAAGAAATTTTCCACTACACTCCCGGCAATCTTATCTCTCCAAATTGCCGACCCATCGAATCCCGGTATCCAAAGAGAAGTTCCTATTCCCCTGTCCGGAGTTTCTATCATACGAATTGCTTCTGGGATTTGTGCATCTGAAAGTTCCAAGCATTTGTCCTTACTGCCAAAGAACCCGATACTCTGTGTATCCTCCTTATCATCATCTAGATGCGAAATCAGTATAGCCTTACCCTGAAATTTCTCCAACACTTCCGAGCCCGCTTCAAACCGAGACCAGTAATACACCGTCCTCAATGGTGACATCGCAAAAGGAGCGTTCTTTCCTATACCGAAGCTGCCACCCGCAGTAGCACTTTCTTTATCCGGCAATCCCTCCTTCTTCAACAGCGCTGCCCACTTACTACCACTAAGTCCTGTTGTTTCTCTATCCACTATACGTAGAAAAATGATTTTTTTACGCTGCACTACTTTCTTCTCTAATTCCAATTCAGATCGTGCCCTTTCGTCATTGTCAGATGCTTCAATACAACGATTAATTATATCCAGAAACTCCTCATAGCCGGGCATCTGATCCCGTAGAAGCTGTTGAATCTCGAAAGTCACATGAACGGGGCGGGCTTCGGATTTGCGTGCATCAAGGGAATTTTGGATCACTTCCCGTGCCAGACTTGGATATCTAGCACCTTGGAAGTGAGTCATGCCGGCATGATTGTAACCACCTTCCACTCCGCCACCCGTGGGGGGAAATTTCCATCCGATTCTTGTCACGATATTTCCTCATCCAGTGTCAAGTGTGGAAAGCATTCTTTGGCTGCTAGACGGGCAAGCTCTGGGCAGACAGCATTTCCTAACAACCTATATTGTGCCTGCGACGTTAAGTCTGGAAAGAGTGAAACCGAAGTATCAAAACCTTGAAGCCGGGCAATTTCTTCTACAGTAAGGCGACGAATACCCCACGAGTCCTTGATGAATGGCACATTATGGCCACCAATTCCCATATTCGCCGTTAATGTAGGGCACTGTTTCCCTCTTTTTTCTCGAACATAAGATCGCCTCAATTGATATAAATTTTCAGAAGATTCTCCTTCCAGTATTTTAGTTTCTATCATTTTACAATATTTGTTATCTTTTGGCAAATAATCATCGTCATTCGCTCTTTTTGAACGATCCAAGAATATGTTTACATCTGTCGCTGCTCTATTTACCTGAATGATTGGAGGTTTGAACGGATTGTGACTATAGTGTTCGCGAGAAGCCGCAACCATAAAGACGCGAGAGCGGTCCTGCGGAATAGCCGTTGCATCCTTGACATTGACTTGCCAGCAGGATTGACGGCGAAACCAATAGCCGACCCGGCGGAGTTCGCGCTGGATGGTATCAAACCAGCGCCCATCATTGCCGTAGAGGATATACTCTACATTCTCTAGAATCAAAAACTTCGGTCGATGTTGTGGCGCAAGCTCGCTGAGTAGACGGGGTATTTCGAAAAAGGCTTTACCTCGGTCGTCGTCAAACCCCTTTCGTCCGCCAGCCTGAGAGAAGCTTTGGCACGGAAAGCCAGCGGCCAAGACGTCTACTGGGGCAAGGCCGTCAGCGTCGGCTCGCAAATCTTGTACATCACATTGAAGGATGCGGACGCCCGGATGGCGATGAGAGAACGCGGCGCACGCGTCGGCATTGTTGTCGGAAGCCCACGAGACGGTGAAGCCGGAGGCGACCAGCCCGGAGGCAAATCCCCCCATGCCGCTGAATAGACACCCTGCGGTCGGAGCGCGTGCGCTGCGCTGTGGCATCGCTGTCGGCTGCGCATATTCGTCGGCAAGCTCCTCCCGGATGCCGGCCAGCGGATTTCCCCCTCCATCCACTGTACCCCGAACCTCCTCCGATGATAGGCATTACAAAACCGATTTATACACATGCTAATATTGGACGTGAGATAGCTGCAAGCTGAAATTTTGGCGGAAGCAAATTTCGTCGTTCCAAGTGGCGAGAGAGCTTCGGGACGGCAGCCGCCACGGAGGGAGCGCCATGGAAGCCGAGCCTGGGGAGCGACTGCATCAGCTGGTGGACGCGCTTCCTGCCAGCGAACTCCCGGTCGCCGAGCGTTATCTCGAATTCCTGTCCGGGTCCGGGCACCCGTTCGTTCGAGCGCTCTCCCTCGCCCCCGAGGCCGACGAGCCGCTGAGCGGCGGGGGCCGCTACGCCCTTGAGGAAGGACGCCGCGCCCTGGACGCCGGCGATACCGTCTCCGACCGCGAACTGCGCAACCGGGCCTGTTAGCCGCCCGGCCCGCGGCCCCGGCGCAAGCGCCCGCCGTTAGCCCCCGCTCCCCCGCCGCCGGGCGCGGCGGCTCTTGCGGTCCAGGCCGTGGCGTTTCAGGAAGCGCTGCAGCGTGAACGGATTGGCTTTCACCCCCTCGGCGGCGAGCATGTCGCACAATCCGTACATGGAAATGTCCGGCCGCGCGACCAGGATGCGGAGGATCAGCCCCCGCGAACGCTCCAGCCGCGCGGTGCTGCCCCCCTGCCCGCCGGCCCGCACCTGGCCGGTCTCGCGAAACTGCCGCACCCACCGGTTGACCGTCGCCCGGCCCAGCCCGAACCGCCGCGCTGCCGCGCCGCCGGTCAGGCCCTCATGCAGCACGGCCGCCAGCACCAGGCCCCGCAGTTGCTCGTTCACCGCCCGGCCCTGTCTCGGCACCGGCAGGACCGCCGCCGGCGCGCCCGCCGTTCCGTCCGCCACTTCGTTCGTCATCGTCTCTTCTCCTTTTCGGCTCAGGTTGACCGCCACAAACGGCCCTTTTCGGCTCAGGTCGACCACCACAAACGGCCTTTTTCGGCTCAGGTTGACCGCAATTTGCTGCCGTTTCGTCCCCCCAGGGCCTGCATGGCGGCCGCACCCCTCCCGCTTGCCGCCCGGCCTGCGCCGCCGGCATTGCGGGTCCGAATTCGCTGGGGCGCAATGCGGCCTCGTGCGGCCGCCGCCCTTGGTTCAGGTCATGGCTCCGATGGGTCCGTTTTCTTCGTCAAACGGAATATATAGGGAACAAACAGGTAGCTGTCAAGCGGCTCGGTAGATCCCTCGCCCCGCCTGCCCCACCGGCCCCTACCCGCAGGCGAGGTTCTCCGGCAGGGTTTCCGGCTTCACATACGGGCCGCAGATGGTGTGGATGACGCCGTCCGGCACGAAGGCGAGGAAGGCGAAGGCGAAGGTCACGTCGTGGACCGCATCGACCAGCCCGCCGGCGGCGGCGCGGCGCTGCACGGTGACATTGCCGATGTCGCGGCCCTCGCGGATCACCCCCTTGTCGAGCGCCGAGTTCTGGCCGGGCGCCCATTCCAGCACGAGGTCGCCCGCCTCGATGCGCTTCTTCTCCTTCAGCAGGTCCACCGTCCAGGCCCGCTTGCCGACCATGGCGACGCGCGCCAGCGGCGGCACCGCCGCCAGCGGATAGGCGCCCCGGAAGAGGAAGGGCCAGTGCGCGCCGTCATAGCCGGCATAGGGGTTGGAGCCGTAGCTGCGCATGTTCGGGTCGTTCGGCATCAGCACCGTTCCGTCCGGCGCGGCGGCGGCGAAGCGCGCGAAGCTCTCGACGCGCGAGGGCAGCATGGTGAGCCGCTCGCCCGTCAGCTCCCCCACCATCGCCTCGCCCAGGAACTGCTGCCACCAGCTTTCCGTCTGCCGGTCCCACATCACGAGGTCCGAGAAGCGCAGCAGCCCCGTCGTGCCGAAATCGAGCACCCGGCCCGCGACCCGCCGGTCGAACACCAGCGCCGCATCGCAGAGCGGGCAATAAGTCACCGCCACGGGCCTGCCGGCGATGGTGTCGTTCACGATCTCGTGCCAGATCAGGATCGCGAGCGGATAGGCGCGGCGCTCGCCGTCCACCGTCAGCGAAATCACCGGCTCGGTCGGCGCGATCAGCTTCTCCGCCTCCGCAACGGAGGTGAAGACGGGATCGTCGATCGGCGGGATCTGGTCGCGCGCGACGCCGCCGGACGCGATCTCCTCGAACGGCACCGAATGGCGGCTGAAATCCGTGTTGGGCCAGGCCTTGCGCCAATACTGGTCGGGCCCCGCATCGGCGGCGGGCGCGGGCACGGGCAGGGCGGCAAGGGCGATGAGGACGAGGCCGGCGAGGATGCGCATGGGGGACCGGGCTCCGGCGGTTAGTGGTCGGTGTTTGGTGAATAGCAGGTCAGGCCGAACCCTATCCACTATCGACTGGCCACCGGCCACTATTCAGTCAAGGCCGCTCACCGTCTCGGCCGCCAGTTCTCGAACGACCGCGCGGAGCGCCGCGTCGCTGTCGGCGCCGCCGCCGGCGGCTTCCCAGGCGGCGCGCTGGCGCTCGGCGGAGGTGCCGCGGGCAGCGATCCGCCTGGCGCGCTCCACCTCCGCCGTGCAGCCGAGCGCCTCTGCGTCCTCGCGCACCAGCTCCAGAAGCTCGTCCGTGAGGTCGGCGAAGGGCACCAGCGCGCGCTTGCCGAAATCGACCAGCCAGCTGCGGCTGCCATAGCGCTGCGCCAGCCAGCGGTTCTCCTGGATCAGCATGTTGGGATAGTCACGCCAGCGCTGGTTGCCGAGCCGCAGGCGGTAGAGCATGCGCAGGATGCACTGGAACAGCGCGGCGACGGCGAGCGCGTCCTCCATGTCCGGGCAGACGTCGCAGATGCGCATCTCCAGGGTCGAGAAGCGCGAGCTCGGGCGGAGGTCCCACCAGATCTTGGAGCCATCCTCCAAGAGGCCGGAGCTCGTCATGTGCTCGATCATGCGCTGGTATTCGCTCCAGCTGGCCAGCGGCTCGGGCAGGCCGGTGCGCGGCATGGCGTCGAAGACCGTCAGCCGGTAGGACGCCAGCCCCGTGTCCCGCCCCTGCCAGAAGGGCGAGGAGGTCGTCAGGCAGAGCATGTGGGGCAGGAAGTACCGGGCCTGGTTCATCAGGTCGATGCGCAGCTCCTCGTCCTCGATGCCGACATGGACGTGCATGCCGCAGATGAGCATGCGGTAGGCCACGGCCTGCATGTCGTGGGCGAGGCCCTCATAGCGCTCCTTGTGGACATAGTCCTGCTGGCGCCAGTCGCCGAAGGGGTGCGTGGAGGCCGCGACCGGGGCGAGGCCGTGATTGCCGCAGGCCCGCGCGACGCCACTCCTGAGCCGGCGCAGCTCCGCCCGCACCTCGCCGATATCGCCGCAGACCTTCGTGCCGATCTCGACCTGGGCCTGGAGGAACTCGTTGGTGACCTGCTCGCCGAGCGCGCTTACGCACTCGTCCATCAGGCTTTCCGGCGGGTTGGAGGCAAGCGCGCCCGTCTCCGCATCGACCAGCAGATACTCTTCCTCCACGCCCAGAGTGAACGCGGGCTCGGCAATCGCCATGGGTCCGTCCTTCCGCCTCCGGGAGCCGTTCGCCGTGCAAGGATACAGAGGCCCCGGACAAACCGGAATGCCGGCCGGCGGCGGCGCGCTATAGTCCGGGCCGTTGCGATGGAAGGAAACGCCCCCATGCAGTTCGGCGCGATGGTCAACACCAAGATCGACGAGTGGCAGACGCTGCAGCTCGCCGAGGAGCTCGGCTACGATTCCGGCTGGGCGCCGGACAGCCAGATGATCTGGTCGGACTGCTATGCGGTGCTGGCGCTGGCGGCGGCCAACACCTCGCGCATCCGCCTCGGCACCGGGGTCGCGATACCGGGCACCCGCCTAGCGCCGGTGACAGCGCATTCGATCGCGTCCATCAACCGGCTTGCGCCCGGCCGCGCCTTTCTCGGCATCGGCACCGGCCACACCGCCATGCGCATCATGGGCCATCCCCCGATGAAGCCCGCTGCGTTCCGCGATTATCTCCGCGTGGTGCGCGGCCTCCTGCACGGCGAGGAGGTTGCGTTCACGCATGACGGCTTGACGCGCCCCATCCGCTTCCAGAACCGGGAGATGGGCTTCATCGGCTTCGAGCCGCCGGTGCCGATCCATGTCGCGGCCAATGGACCCAGGGCGCTGGAGATCGCGGGCGAACTCGGCGACGGGCGCATCTGCGCGGGCGCCGAGCCGCTCGGCGTCATGGCGCGCAATCTCGACCGGGTGAAGGCCGGGGCCGAGAAGGCGGACCGCACGCTGCCGGAGGACTTCCACGCCTCGACGCTCACCTTCTACTGCGCCATGAAGCCGGGCGAGAAGGTGAGCGACCCGCATATCGTCGAGGAGATCGGCGCGCAGGTGGGCGCCACGCTGCATTACTGGTGGGAGCACGCCCGCATCGTCGGCCATGACGGGTTCATCCCCGACTACGCCCGCGACGACTGGGACCTCTACAACCGCTTCCTGAAGGACCTCGGCATCCCGGACGACCGGATGCACCTCCGCGTCCATCTGGGCCACTGCTCCTACCTGCCCGAGGCGGAGCACCGCTTCGTCACGCCCGCCACGGTGCAGGCGACCGGCGGGCTGGTCGGCGAGCCGGACCTGATCGTCGAGCGCATCCGGGCGATGGAAGCGGCCGGCTGCCGGGAGATCGTGCTGCTGCCGCCCAAGGCCGTGGACCGGCGCAATTTCCGCCGGTTCGCGGAAGAGATCATGCCGAAGTTCCGGTAGGCGGGGTCCGGAGGGAAACGCCGCGCGATGAGCAGCGGTCCGGGCAGGCGGGCGGCGGCGGGCGTCGTCGTCGTGGGGCTGGGCACGGCCATCGGCTCGCTCGACACGGCCGTCAACATCGCCTTCCCCGACATCGTCCGCAGCCTCGGCATCGAACTCGGCGACATCCAGTGGGTCGTCATCTGCTACGTGCTGACCTATGCGAGCCTGATGCTGGTCTGCGGGCGCCTCGGCGACCTGTTCGGCCATGCACGGCTGTTCCGCATCGGGCTCGCCTGGAGCATCGCCGCCTTCGTCGCCTGCGCGCTCGCGCCGGCTTTCGAAATCCTGCTCGCCGCCCGCGTGGCCCAGGGCGTCGGCACGGCGATGGTGCTCGCGGTCGGCCCGGCACTGGCGACGGCCTACTTCCCCGAGTCGTCGCGCGCGCGGGTGCTCGGCGCCTACACGCTGCTGTTCGCGCTCGGCGGCGCGGTCGGGCCCTCGCTGGGCGGCCTGCTGGTGGACGCGATGGGCTGGGCCGGCGTGTTCTGGTTCCGTGCCCCGATCGCACTCGCCGCCCTGCTGCTGTTCCGCGCGCCGCCCGCGGCCGCCGCAGGCGGAGGCGCGCCCCGTTTCGACGCGGTGGGCGCTGCGCTGCTGGTCCTCGCGCTTGGCTGCCTGCTGCTCGGCATCAACCGGGCGGCAAGCGGCGGCTGGTTCGGCTTCGCGCTGCTGCTGGCGGCGTTCGGGGCCGGCGCCTGGTTCGCGCTCCGCAGCCATCCATCACCGATCATCCGCCTGGCCCCCTTCCGCCGGCCGGGCTTCTCCATTCCAGCGGCGAGCAACATTGCGGTCAATCTCGTCGGCTTCGCGGTTATGCTGCTGGTACCCTTCTGGCTCGACCGCGTGGCCGGGCTGGACGTGCTGACCGCGGGCGCTCTGCTCGCCCTCTCGCCGCTCGGGATGGCGCTGGCGTCACCCCTGGCCGGACGCTGGGCGCAGCGCCGCGACGGCAGACTGATTGCGGCGGCCGGCGCGCTTGCGGTCGCTGGCGGGCTTGCCGGCATCGGCCTCTGGGGCGCGGAGCCGGGCATGGCCTTCGTGGTGGTCGCGCTGCTGGTGCACGGCGCGGGCCTCGGCATCTTCCAGGTCGCCTATCTGGAAGTCGCGAGCGGCAGCCTGCCGCTGGCGGACCGGGGCGTGGCCGGCAGCCTGGTGATGATGACGCGCACGCTCGGCGTGGTGCTGGGCGCAACCGGCCTGATGCTCGCCTTCAACACCGTCGGCGGCACATTCCTCTACGCCTTCGCCGCCGTCTTCCTCGGCTCCGCCGCCGTCCCGGTCCTGGCCACCCTCGCACTGGCCTTCGCCGCCGGGCGGGCCTCCGAACCGCAGGCCCGGTCGTAGCGGGGCGAACGTCGAAGCCTTTGAAATAACACTATTTAAGTTTTTTTTCCTCTAATGGGTTGCATTGCACTTCATTTGTTCTATATTCATTCTAGAAAGAAGCATCCGGCGGGAGCGAACGGGACCATGACCTGACGGCACAGACGGGGAGCGGCGGTTGCACGGGCGCCGCGCATCGCTCCCCGTCCTGTACAGACGCGCCTCTCCCGGCGGCCGGCTGGCGGCCGCTCGCAGGGAGAGCGACTGTGTTGTCGGTCAAGCTGTTTTCCACGGGGTTCGGTCTCTGAGGATAGCGTTGAGGATTGTGAGGAGCTTTCGTGTGACGGCGGTGAGGGCAGCCTTTTTGGTTTTTCCCTCCGCGATCAGGTGGCGATAGAAGCGTTTGAGGGTTGGGTTATGCCTGGAGGCGGTGAGGGCAGCCATGTAGAGGGTTGCGCGGACGTTGGCGCGTCCTCCCCATATGGTTCTCTTTCCGCGCATGGTTCCGCTGTCGCGGTTGAAGGGCGCGACGCCGACGAGCGCGGCGATGCGCCTTCGGCTGAGGGTTCCGAGTTCGGGGAGATCGGCGATCAGGGTTCGTGCGGTGGCGTCACCGACCCCGGGAACGCTTTTGAGGAGGTCCTCGGCCTGGCGCCATGCGGGGGATTTGCGGATCGCATCGCCGAGCTCGGTTTCGAGGTCGGAGAGTTCGCGTTGCAGGGTGGCGAGCACGCGGTCGACGCTGCGGATCGTGCGACGGCTTGTGAGGCGCCTCCTGCGGTTTCTCTCCGCGGTCATCATCGCGACGATCTGGCGCCGCCGGGCGACCAGCTCGGCGAGCGCGCGGGCCTGCTCGTCAGGCACCGGACGGGGCTCGGGATGGACCGCCTCGGCGAACTGTGCGATCGCCGCCGCATCGAGGGCGTCGGTCTTGGCGAGCCGGCCGGTGGCGCGGGCGAAGTCCCGGATCTGGCGCGGGTTGACCACCGCCAATGGCAGGCCCGCCGCGCAGAGCGCCGCCGCGACCGTGACCTCGAAGCCGCCCGTCGCCTCCAGCACCACGAGGGCAACCTCCAGCCCGCCCAGGCGCGCCGACAACTCTTCCAGGCCTTTGCCGTCGCGCGCGACGGCAAAGGCCTCCCCGGACGGGCGCAGATGCACGTCCAGACGATCCTTCGCCACGTCGATGCCAACGAATATCCGTTCCATGTCCCGTCCTTGCAAATGCGGTCTCACACTGCGGACCAAGCGACTGTTCGGGTTCAAAGGAACAGCGGACGGGGAACCATGCTCTCCCGCGGTCTTCATAACCTGGGTGCTAGCGGTCTCCCGTCCGCTCCCGCTGTTGCGACTATAGCTGCAACAACGATCCGGAGAGATACAAGGTGCGTCCGCCGGCCGGCAGCCGCTCGCAGAGAGAGGGCGTCCGCCGGCCGGACGGACCGGCGTGAAATCCGTTCAAGTCGATACAAGGCTGCAAGGGGGAAGCGAGGGCCGTGACGGAGAAGTTGAGGGGTAATCACGGACATGCAGGCGGCGCGGAAACGGCGCAAGTATCCATCAACCTGCCGCAAGGCGGCGAAGCGGAAAGGGAGGAGCGGTGACGGATATATTGGCGGAGCGGCGGCGGGGCCGGGCGGTCGGCGAGGACCTGCGCCGCCGGGCGGTCGCGGCGGTGGTGGAGAAGGGCATGAGCGCCCGGGCCGCGGGCCGGCTTTACGACGTGGGCGGGGACAGCGTCGCCCTGTGGGTGCGGCGGTTCCGCGAGCGCGGACAGCTCCGGGCCGACAGGCAGGGCGGCGACCGCCGCTCGTGGCGGATCGAAGCCGAGCGGGAGCGGATCCTCCGCATCCTGGAGGCGCGGCCGGCGATTTCCATGTACGGGCTGCGCGATGCGCTCGCCGCCGAGGGAGCGGCGTTCAGCGCGATGACGGTGCAGCGCTTCCTGAAACGCCACGGCCTCGAACGCAAACAGCGCCTCGCCGGCCGCCGGAAGGACCCTGCGGCGGACGGCCGGGCGCGGCCGGAAGCCCCGCCGCGATGACGCGCCCGCCTGGGGCGGCGCCGGGCGCAGTTCCTCCGGCACGGGCCTCGGCCCGCCGGTCCGCTCGACCGGCGCCCTGGACACCGCCCGGAACCGACGCCGTTTCCACCGCAGCCGGCAATGCAGGCCCGGACGCGGGCGGCCGGCAGCAGGCAGGAAAGCGCCGATTTCCCACGATTCGTGCGGGTTCACGGTATTTCGTGTAATTATATCCAATTGAAATATATGGATAATTTCGGGGATTTCCCGATAAGGAAAGTTGACTTTGCTTAACTTGAATTCGGCGGCGGGTAACGCTACATTCGGGCGGTGCGTGAGATTTCGTCAACCCAACGGCATCAGCGCCTGAGAGCCGACAACCCCTGGTGGGACGGCGGCGGAATCCGGGAGGACTACGCCCGACTGAAGCCGCGCGCCTATTTCCGGCGCTTCGCCGAACTCGTCGAAGAAACGGGCGTTCGCCGCGCCGTGGTTCTCATGGGGCCGAGGCGCGTCGGCAAGACCGTCCTGATCCACCACGCCATCGACCGCCTCCTCGCCGCAGCAGATTACGCGCCCCGGGACGTCGGATACGCCTCGCTCGACCAGCCGCTTTATGCGCGGCTCTCCATCGAGGAAATAGCCGGGGAAATCCGCGAGGCGAGCGGCAGTGCCGACGGTCCCCGCGCGCTCTTCCTGGACGAAATCCAGTATCTGGCCGACTGGGAACGCCACCTCAAGGCGTTCGTGGACGCACATCCCGGCATTCGCTGCGTCGTGTCCGGGTCGGCCGCCGCCGCGCTGCGCCTGAAGAGCATGGAATCGGGCGCGGGCCGTTTCACGGACTTCCTGCTGCCTCCCCTTACCTTCTACGAATTTCTCGATCTTCAGGGCATCGCAGGGCTTGTAGAACCGGTAACCGATACGTCCTACCGCCTTGTCGACCCGGAAGGGTTGAACAATCATTTTATCGACTATGTGAATTTCGGCGGCTTCCCGGAAGCCGTTTCGTCACCCGCCATTCGTGACGACCCCGCGCGCTATATCGGAGCCGACATCGTTGACAAGGTACTCCTTCGCGATCTTCCGAGCCTTTACGGCATTCAGAACGTGCAGGAATTGAATGCCCTCTTTATGACCCTGGTATTCAACACGGCCGAGGAGGTCTCGCTCGACGAGCTATCGCAGCGCTCCGGTGTTACGAAGCCGACTATCCGGCGCTATCTGGAATATCTGGAGGCGGCCTTCCTGATCCGGATCGTTCACCGCATCGACCGCAATGCCCGGCGCTTCACGCGCACGACATCCTTCAAGGTCTATGTGACCGCGCCCACTTTGCGCTGTGCACTGTTCGGCCCCGTGACGGCGGAAGACGAGGCCATGGGCCCGATTGCGGAGACCGCGGTTTTTGCCCAATGGTTCCATGCCGACCTCAACCTTCACTATGCGCGCTGGCAGAATGGCGAAGTGGATATCGTGCTTCTCGATAGGCAACAAAGTCCGAACTGGTGCGTCGAGGTCAAGTGGTCGGACCGCTATTTCAGAAATCCCGGAATGCTGAAAGGCCTTCGGGAATTTGCAAGGCGGCACCCTAGCGCGCACCTGCTTGCAACCACTCGCACCCGACAGGGCAGCATCGAGCCTTGGGGCGATGGTTCGATCTTGTACTTCACGCCCACCAGTTTCTATTGCTACATGGTTGGCCGCACGGCAATTCGCGACCCCTCCACGACCGCCTTTTGGGCGCCTGGCTAGCAGGACAGAAGCCGGCAACCGGGTGCGGGGTCAACAGCGCGTCAATGTCTTTCCCCCGCCCTACGCATTATCCTCCAGGATCATGCCCGCGCCCTTCTCCGCGATCATGATGGTGGGGGCGTTGGTGTTGCCGGTGGTGACTGTGGGCATGACCGAGGCGTCGATCACCCGCAGCCCTTCCAGCCCGCGCACGCGCAGGCGCGAATCGACCACCGCCATCGGGTCCTCGCCCATGCGGCAGGTGCCGACCATGTGGTAGATCGTCCGCCCTGTGTGGCGCACGAAGTCCTCCAGCGCCTCCTTGCCGTCCACCTCCGGCCCCGGCGAAATCTCGCCCTGGGTGATGCCGGCGAAGGCCGGCTGGGCGAAAATCTCGCGCGCCTGGCGGACACCCTCGACGGCGACCCGCAGATCGTCCGGGTCGTCGAGCATGTTCGGGCGGATGGCCGGCGGCGTGAAGGGGTCCGGCGAGACCGCCACGATCTCGCCGCGCGAGGAGGGGCGCGCGATCGAGACCGCCACCGACATGCCGGCCTCCCGCTCCAGCCGGCCGAAATCGTCCTCGTCGAAGCTCGCCGGCGTGAACAGGAGCTGGATGTCCGGGGAGGCAAGCCCCTCCCGCGAGCGCGTGTAGCATTGCGCGCTGGAGACGCCGAAGGTGAGCGCGCCGTTGCCGAGGAGCGCAAAGCGCGCCATCTCGCGCACCAGCCGCCAGCCGCGCGCAAGCTGGTTGATCGACTGCTGGCCGCGCACCCGGTGGGAGATGCGCACCGTGTAGTGGTCCGAATAGTTCATGCCGACGCCCGGCAGGTCGTGGCGGACCTCGACGCCGATCTCCTTGAGCCGGTCCGCCGGGCCGACGCCCGATATGTGGAGCAGATGCGGCGAGTTGACGGTGCCGCCGGAGACGATCACCTCCCGCGCCGCGCTGACTTCCCGGTCCCGGCCGCCTTGCCGGAAGGCGACGCCCGTGCAGCGCTTGCCTTCGAAGGTGAGCCCGGTCGCATGGGCGTCGGTCACGACCCGCAGGTTCGCCCGCCCGCGCGCGTCGCGCAGGAAGGTCCGCGCGGTCGAGCCGCGGAAGCGCCCGTTGCGCGACATCTGCGAGTAGCCCACGCCCTCCGCCGGCGGCCGGCCGCTCAGGTCCCGCGCGAAGGCGTGCCCCGCCTGCTGCGCCGCCTCGACGAAGCGGTGGGTGAGCGGCAGGACGGTCCGGTAGTCCTCCACCAGGATCGGGCCCGACTTGCCGCGCTCGCCCGGATCGCCCGGCCCGTAGCGCTCGATGCTCTTGAAGTGCTGCTTCACGTCGTCATAGGACCAGCCGCGCGCGCCCATCTGGGCCCAGCTGTCGAAATCGGCCGCGTTGCCGCGGATGAACAGCATGCCGTTGATCGAGGACGACCCGCCCAGCACCTTGCCGCGCGGGCAATGGAACGCGCGGTTGCCGGTCTTCTCGTCCGGCTCGGTGTAGTAGTTCCAGTTGACGACCGGGTGGGTGATGAGCTTCAGCACGCCCGCCGGCACATGGATGAGCGGGTTCGTGTCCTTCCCGCCCGCCTCCAGCAGCACCACTTCCGCTCCGCCCGCGCTCAGCCGCTCGGCGAGCACGCACCCGGCGGAACCCGCCCCCACGATGACATATTCGGCCTGCATGGTCCTCAACCCTCCCCGGACGGCGTCAATGCTGGTTTTATATACCCGGTTTGACCGATGGTCCGCATTCGATCCGGCGGCGGAACTGTCCGCTCCCTTTCGTCAATGCCGGGCGATGGTGTAGCCGGCCTGTTCCCGGTCCCAGGCGCCCGGCGGCAGGCCGGTGTCGCGGAGGTCGGCCTTGCGCAGCTTGCCGGATGCCGTCTTCTCGAAACCGCCGACGAAATCCACGAAACGCGGCACGGCGTAGCGCGGCATGCGGGGCATGCACCAGTCGAGCAGCTCGCACGGGTCCGGCCGCGCACCGTTTTCCGGGAGCAGCAGCGCCAGAACCTCCTCCTCGCCGCCCGCGCCCTCGACCCTGACCCCGACCACGGCGCTCTCGGCGATGGCGGGGTGCGCGTTCAGTACCTGCTCGACCTCGAAGGCGGAAATGTTCTCGCCGCGCCGGCGGATACAGTCCTTGAGGCGGTCCACATAGTGGAGGCGGCCGCGTTCGTCATAGCGCGCGGCGTCGCCCGTGTGGAACCAGAAATTGCGCCAGGCTTCCACCGTGCGCTCCGGCATCCGGTAGTAGCCGGCGAAGAAGCAGCCGGGCATTTTCGGGCGGACCAGCAATTCGCCCACCTCGCCCGCGGCCAGGGGCATGTCGGTGTCGGGATCGGCCACGCGCGCCTCGTACCATTGCTCGGCGATATAGCCGGCGCAGCCGGTCTCGACGGGTTCGGAAAGCCGGCACCAGAACGGCAGGCCGCACTCCGTCATCCCGAAGCCCTGGAGGATGCGCAGGCCGAAGCGCTCCTCGAACTCCGCGCCCCAGGGGCCGATGGGCACCGCCAGGGTCACGCGCAGGCGGTGGTCGCGGTCGCGCGGCGTGGGGGCCGTGTTGAACAGGAACTCCGGCATGACGCCCAGCAGGTTGGTGTGCGTGGCGCCGCAGGCGATGACCTCGTCCAGCCAGCGGTTGGGGCTGAAGCGGCGCACGATATGGACCCTGGCGCCGACCGTCAGCGCCGCCAGCGTCTGCGCGCAGAGCGCGTTGATGTGGAAGAGCGGCATGGAGACGTAGTAGCAGTCGTCGCCCGTCAGGCCCGTCGCGCGCGCCGTCGCGGCGGACATCAGGAACAGGTGCCCGTGCGGCAGCAGCACGCCCTTCGAGGGCCCCGTGGTGCCGGACGTGTACATGATGGCCCCGATATCCCCGGGCCGGACGCCTGTTTCGGGAACGGGACCGCCGCCACCTGCGGCCAGGAAGGCTTCGAAGGTCGAGACGGCGCTCCCGGCGAACAGGCCCGGCAGGGCCGCCGGCGCTTCGTCCCCGACCACGGCCAGCCGCGCCGGCGCCGGCCCCTCGACGCCGTCGAATGCCTGCACAAGGCCGGCTTCCGCCACGACCATCGCCGGCTCCGCGTTCCCGATCTGGTGCGCCAGGAACGCGCCCTTGAGTTCGATGTTGACCGGCACGATGAGGGCGCCCGCCTTCATGGCGCCGAAAAAGGCGATCAGGATTTCCGGCCCGTTGCCGAGCAGCGCCATCACCCGCTCGCCGGGGCCGACCCCGCAGGCGGCGAGCGCGGCGGCGAAGCGGTCCGACTCCCGGTCGAGTCCGGCGAAGGTCAGCGCTGCCCCGCCCTCGAAGGTCGCGAAGACCCGTTCGCCATGCTCGCGCGCCCGGGCGCGGACCAGATGCGTCATCGTCCAGTCCGGCCTGACGCGCCCGTCGCCCAGAACCGCTTCCCCGTTCATGACAAACTGATCAACCCAGAAATCCCAGCCTGTTTAACCCGAAAATCCCGGCGAGGCCACAGTCTGCATCGCTTGTAACGATAAGCCACTAACGGCCGTGGACTCATAAGCGCGTAGCCAGAGCCTTACAGTAGCGATCTTGATCATGGCGAGGAAGTTGGCCGCGAGCTTTTCGTATCGGGTGGCGATGCGGCGGAACTGCTTGAGTTTGTTGAAGGCGCGTTCGATCCGGTTTCGCAATTTATACAAGGGTTTGGAGAAAGCGTGCCTGGTCTTCGCGCCTTCGCGGTCGGGGATGATCGGGACGGCATCGTGTTGCTCGATCAGGTCACGGATCCATTTGGCGTCATAGGCCTTGTCGGCGACGAGGAAACTGTCGGGCGGCAGGGTCGCCAGCATGGCACCGGCGGCCGTGGTGTCGTGCGCCTGGCCGGGGCTGAGGTCATAGCGGACCGGCAGGCCGCTCACGTCCGACACGGCGTGGATCTTCGTGGTCAGTCCGCCACGGGAACGGCCCATGCAACGATCCGGACCCCCTTTTTTGACCCCGCCGCATGCTGGTGAACCCGGACGCTCGAACTGTCGATCATCTGCACATTGCCGTCGTGAGCCTCCACCACCGCATCCATCAACTGATCCCAGATGCCCTTCTTGCGCCAGCGGTTGAACCGGTTGTAGCAGGTCGTATAAGGCCCGTAGTGCTCCGGCAGGTCTCGCCACGGCGCCCCCGCGCGAAGCACCCACAGAATGCCGTTCAACACCCGCCGGTCGTCAACCCGCGGCACCCCACGGGTCTTGTTCGGCAGCAACGGCTTGATCACCCGCCATTCGAAGTCCGTCAGATCGTACCGGCCCATGTCCTCGCTCCCTGAAGTTGGGAGCTTGAATCACAGCTTCGCTGAAGAAGAAACCCCTTATGGGTACACGACCTAACCATCCATACTCCTATATGCCTCGAACAATGTCCAAAAGGTTTCGGAATTCTTCATCATTCTGGTCACGCTTCCAACGATTTATGAATCTACATACAATTTGCAAATTTCCCTGTTCGTAGTGCCCATCACTGTCAATCCTATCCAGTGAACACAGGAATTCTGCATTATCGTGACTACCTTGATATTGCAGTGGCAGTGACGAAATTGCACATAGTCCATCCTGCGCTTGTAATAAAGCATCTAGATATTTTTCAAGCTGTTGTCGAGTAAACTTAATTTCCTTGTTCTTGACTCGGGTTTCAATTTTTTGTCCTCGTGAACTCCGTGCTGTGCCTTCTGCAGTCATAGCCATATCAACAATAGATTTTTGTCTAGGGTTAAGATAATTTACAGGCGTTCTTTGCGTATTAATTTGCCTTTTCTTCCAATCGGGACGATTATGCCATTTTGATAAATCTATTCCCTCAATTAGGGCAAGCGCATATTGAGCGTTATCTGGTTGAAGTCTCTGCAATGAGCCCTCGGTGAACATAAAGTCCTTAGCCTTTGGGCGTAAAGATTTCCACATTAGGGGAGAGTTATTTTTGTTTTTGTTTGACCACGGTTTGCAGGGCTTGTGACAAATATACACATTGACGCTTCCCTCGAGAGGGTTAGGATCTAATTTTAACGTAATGGTTGGTTGTTGGTGTAAAGAGATAGTCCACCACAGTTCATCTTTAGCACGGTGAATCCAGATATCACCTTCTGACTCAGAGACAATTGTCATTAGATTAAACCAACGAGACGCAACCGGTCTTGTAGGTGAAATTCCACCAGAACTTTTCAAATTATTGATGCAATATTGTATATAATTTTCGCGATCTCCATTAGCCCAATATTCCTGAACATGTTCATCGTTCATTGTAGCAATAGTGGAATCTCTCAAGCAAGTTGGCCATTCATAATTTCCACGCCCAAAGTTAGCGATGAATACGCGCTGTGTCATCCTAATGCACCTTTCCGTGCTCTTCGACAGCAGAAGGTTGTCTGAAAGCTAGAGGCAACCGATTCTATAAATCAATTGGGTTTGTTCGGATAGATGGGGAGCGTACCAATTCTACGCAGCCATTAATAGGCACCCCTGCGGACTCAGAGTGCGGCAGCACAGTCGCTTATGGCTCGGTTCTGGCATCTATCTTTCCCATTCAGCCCTGCCCTGCGAATTCGCCGGCCACGGCCTCGAAAACCTCCGCGAACAGCGCGCGCTCGTCCGCCGTCCCTACAGTCACGCGGATGCAGCGGTCGAGCGGGGCGACGCCCGGCATGCGCACGAACACGCCCTCGTCCTGGAGCCGCGCCAGCACCGCACGGGCCCGGTCTCCGTCGCCGCCCATGTCTATGGCGACGAAGTTCGTCGCGGACTGAACGGTCGAGAGCCCGAGGCGCTGGGCGAGCGCGTAATAATCGTTGCGCCCGCGCGCGACCTCATCGACCACGGAAGTGATGAACGCCGTGTCGTGGAGCGAGGCGAGCGCGCCCGCCTGAGCGATGCGATTCACGCCGAAATGGTTGCGGATGCGGCCCAGGCCCCCGATGGTCCGGGCGGGCGCGACCGCGTAGCCGATGCGCGCGCCCGCCATGCCGTGCGCCTTGGAGAAGGTCCGCATGCGGATGACGCGCGGGTCGTCGGCATCGATGGGAAACACCGCCGAGGCGGGCGCGAAATCGATATAGGCCTCGTCGAGCACCAGCAGCGTCCATTCCGGCAGCTCGTCGATGAAGGCGCGTACCGCGGCCGCGTCGTGCCAGGTGCCCATCGGGTTGTCGGGGTTGGCGAGGAAGACGAGCGGCGCCTCCAGCCGGAACACCGCGTCGAGCAGGGCTTCCAGGTCGATCCGGTCGTCGCGGTAGGGCACGGCTTCCAGCACGCCGCCGAAGCCCGCGACATGGTAGTTGAAGGTCGGATAGGCGCCGAGCGAGGTGACCACCGGCGCTCCCGGCTCGACGACCAGCCGCACGACATTGCCCAGCATCTCGTCGATGCCGGCACCGAGCAGCACCTCGTCCATGGAAACGCCGTGGAGCGCGGCGATAGCGCTCCGGAGTTCATGGCCCTCCGGGTCGTTGTACCAGGAGATGTTCCGGGTGGCCTCGCGCATGGCCCTGGCGGCCTTGGGAGAGATGCCGAAGGCGCTTTCGTTCGCACCGACGCGGACGCGGAACGCCTCCCCCCGGCGGCGCTCCAGCGTCTCCGGACCGACGAACGGGATCGTCGAGGGCAGGCTTTCAACCAAGCGGGTGAAGCGGGGCGCAGCAACCATGGCGGTGTACTCGCAGCAGGTCGGGTGCGCCAGCGCCCCCGACCGGTTGACCGACTGGCAGTATCCGGCCGCGCCGGCGAGGGTTCGTCAATATCGTTTAGCGCCCGACCCGGCAGAATTTTCCTGCGCGCTCTCCGGCTCAGAGCGCCGCGGCGCGGGCGAAGGCGGGGCGGTTTGTCGTGCGGTCCCAATAGGCCTGGATATTGGGCGTGAAGGCTTCCTCGATGCCGATCCGCCCGGCGAAATGCAGCGCCCAGACGATGGCGATATCGGCAATCGTGAAGCGTCCCGAACAGAGATAGTCGCGGCTTTCCAGCGCCGCTTCCAGCACCCGGAGCCGGCCGAGGAACCAGAGCCTGTAGTCCTCCACGACCTGCGGCAGGCGCCGCTCCTCCGGCTCGAGGTCGCGGTAGCGGAAGACCAGCGTCTGCGGGAAGGTGAGCGTGGCGTCGCTGCGATGCAGCCAGTCGAGCCAGAGCGGATAGTCCGGTTCGTCGGGCGCCACGCGGAGCGGCGTCGGGCCGTAGCGGTCCACCAGGTAGTGGCAGATGGCGCCCGACTCCGTCATCCAGGCGTCACCGTCGACCAGGCAGGGCACCGTGCCGAGCGGGTTCACCTGCTTGTAGTCCTTGTGGTGGGCGCGCGGCGGGAACTCCAGCGTCACCAGCTCGTAGTCGAGCCCCATCTCCTCCAGGGTCCACACGCACCGCATCGAGCGCGCATGGGCGCAGTGGTAAAGCACGATCGCCATGCCCCGTCCTCCCGTCCGCCAACGGTTCCCGTCCCTGCAGGAATAATCCGGGTTGGGGCGGCTGGCCATAGCGCGCCTTGCAGTGACGGAGTATGCCGTTCGGTCCAGCTTGCAATTGACCAACCTTGATGTACATTTCTATCGACCTCTTGGCGCCGCTCCGTGCCGGGAGGCCGGGTACAACATCGGGATGGAATCCATGCCGCCGGCCACCTACAAGATCGCTGAGGCGCGCGCCCGGTTTTCGGAACTCCTGGCGCGGGCGAAGTCTGGCGAGGAAATCGTCATCGCCAAGGGGCGGGAGCCCCACGCCCGCATCGTCCCCCCGACCGAGGCAGCGGGCCGGGAGGCCGCGCCGCTCGGGCATCTCGGCCTGCCGGACGACCTCTTCGACGGTGGCGATCCGGAACAGGCCGCAATCGACGCCGGGGAATACAACGACTCCCTCGGCATCTGGCGCGGAACTCCCGATCCCGAGTGAGACTGCTGCTGGACAGCCATGCCGTCTATTGGTGGCTGACGGGGAGCGCCCGGCTGTCTGAAACGGCGCGCGCCCTGATCCTCGACCGTGCGAATGAGCTGCTCGTCAGCGCGGTCTCGATCTACGAGATCGAACTCAAGGCCGGACGTCGTCGGGTGAATCTGCCGCCGCAGGAATTGCGGGCTGCGTTGAGGCGCAACGCGGTAGAGGAACTGCCCGTCACCCACGGCCATGCCGAATATGCGGCCCTGCTCGATTGGGAACACCGCGACCCTTGGGACCGCCTGCTGGCCGCTCAGGCGCTACTCGAGAATTGCGCCCTGGTATCTGTCGACAAGGTCTTCGACGCCACGGCCGTCGACCGGCGCTGGTAAGCGTGGACCCAAATTGACCCTCTATTACATAACGTGCTTTCGGCAAGGAACATCGCGAAATGGCAACATACAAGGAGATCCAGAACTGGGTTCGAGAACATTACGGATGGACACCGAAAACGTGCTGGATTGCGCATTGTAAGGAACTTTACGGCCTTGAGCGGCGCGATGCTCCAAACCGACATGGCAATGCTCGCAAGCACCCGTGCCCGTCCAGGAAGCAGAACTCAATCGGGCGCGCCTTCCGCTATTTCAAGATGCTCTGAAGCTGGCCGGAAAAAATCCCGCAGTACGCCCGATGGGCATTTGGTTATATCGCTGCCGCAAGATTCAGGCCGCTGCGAGGGGTTCGATACCGGACAGGTCGAGGGTTTCGCGGGCCCGGGCGAGATCGCAGGCGCGCTGCAGGTTCATCCAGAACTCCGCGGTATTACCGAAGAACTTCGAGAGGCGCATCGCGGTGTCCACGCTCACCGAGGTTTCGCCCTTCACGAGACGCTCGATCCGCGTCCGGGGCACGCCCAGGCGCTTTGCGAGCGCGGGCGCGCTCATCCCGAGCGGCTCCAGGTAGAGGAGAGCAAGCACCTCCCCCGGATGAGACGGATTTTTCAACAAGGTCATCCCAGGTCCCTTCAGTGATAGTCCACGATCTCGACGTCTGCCGGCCCCTGCTCGGTCCACACAAAGCAGATGCGCCATTGATCGTTGATACGAACCGAATGTTGACCGGTTCTATCGCCCTTGAGCCGCTCCAGATGGTTTCCCGGAGGAAACCGGAGATCTTCAAGGACCGTTGCCGCATTCATCGCCGAGAGCATGGCGCGCGTCCGTTTTGTCAGATCCGTCGGAAAGCCCTTACCGTAGCGGCCTGCAACCGCTTCCGCGGCCCGTTTGCCCTTGGTGCTGACGATCATAGCACGAATGTATCATATGATGATACATGAGGAGAAGCAAGGCGCCAACGCCCGGTAGAGTAGCTACCGGCCCCCGCCTTCCATCCGAACGCGCAGGATCGCCCCCGGTTTCTGTCCAAGCAACTTCAAATCTCGTCGCTATATCCGTAGTCCCGGTCCAGCCGTCGGCCCATGGCGCGGGCGTGGGGGGCGCCTTCGGCTATGAGGGCCAGTACATAATCGTCGTCCGGCAGGCCGGCGGCGGCGGCGAGCATCCGCACTTCGTCCAGCAATTCCCCCTCGGGCGGAAGGACGGGCGCGGGCAGGGACACCGCCTCGCGCTCCGGCGGCGGGCCCGCTTCAAGCAACGGTCGGCGGTCGCGCCATTCGGTGGCTTGCTCGAAGGCCTGGCCTGCCGCCAGAACCACCCGGTCATGGAAGGGAGCGGCGGCGATCTGCACGCCGAGCGGCAGGCCGCTTTCCGAGAAGCCGGCCGTGATCGTCAGCGCCGGGCCGCCGGTCACGTCGAAGGGGGTGGTGATGCTGGGATGGAGCCAGAAGTTCGCGGTGTCGTGCGCGTCGAGGCGCGGCGCGGGGCCTGTCGCCGAGGGCGCGACCAATATGTCGAAGCGCTCATAGACCGGCTCCATCGCCCGGCGGAGCTGGCGCCAGCGCCGGTGCGCGGCGATATAGTCCTGCGAGGTGTAGCAGACCGCGCCGAGCGCGCGGGAGAGGAAGTCCTGGCCGAAATCGCGCGGGCGCGTCTGCAGGTCGCGCCGGTGGACGTTGAAGAGCTCGCTCTCGGCAATGGTGATCTTGACGTCGTACCAGTCCTGCACCGGCGGCATGCGGGCGGTCTCCACGCTTGCGCCGAGGCTGCGGAAAACCTCCGCCATGCGTTCGCAGGCCGCGGCCATCTCCGGCGCGCACTTCAGGTCCTCCTCCCAGTAGTGGCGCAGAAGGCCGACGCGGAGCCCGGCCATGGAAGGCGGCGCGGGGTGCTGCGGGCGGGTCGAGGAGCGCGGGTCCTCAGGGTCATGGCCGGCCAGCGCATCGAGCAGCAGCGCGCAGTCCTCCGCCGTCCAGGCCAGCGGCCCGCAATGGTCGAAGGTGAAGGAGTTGGGAATGACGCCGCGCCGGCTGACCAGCCCGTAGCTCGGCATCAGCCCGGCGACCCCGGAGAGCGCCGCGGGCCCGCGGATCGAGCCGCCCGTGTCGGTGCCGAGCGCGCCCAGGCACAGCCCCGCCGCCACCGCGACGCCGGAGCCGCTCGACGAGCCGCCGGAGAAGTGGTCGGTGTTCCAGGGGTTCCGGGCGGGCGGCCAGGGCAGGTCGAAGCTCGGGCCGCCATGCGCGAACTCATGCGTGGCGAGCTTGCCGGTGATGACCGCGCCCGCCGCTTTCAGCCGGCGCACGGTCTCGGCGTCCTCGTCCGGCACGCGGTCCTGCCGGGTCTTCGAGCCGCCCGCCGTCAGCACGCCTTCCGTGTCGTAGATGTCCTTGAGCGCGACGGTGACGCCGTGCAGCGGCCCGCGCCTGCGTCCGGCGGCGATCTCCGCATCCGCCGCCCTGGCGTCCGCGAGCGCGCTTTCCGCCATCACCGTCACATGGCTGTTCAGGCGGGCGTCATAAGCCTCGATCCGCGCGAGCGTCGCCTCCACCAGATCGACCGACGACAACTGCCCCGCCGCAATGGCCCGCGAGGCCCCGGCAAGCGTGAGATGCGCGAGATCGACCATGTGCCTCTGCCCTTTCCCTAACAGGCGATGGAGCCGCCATTATGCCGGCTGCGGGACGCCGGGGACACTGCGCCGGACTTGACCGGCCGTCGGGTGCGCGCCACCAATGGCGGGCCCGGAACGGGCATGTGGGAGGGAGCGCCATGCGCTGGGCGCGGATCGGGACGGCGGACGGACCCCGCTACGGCATCGTCGAGGGGGACAGCATCGCAACCGTCGAGGGATCCCCCTTCGACGGGCATGCGCCGACCGGAGAACGGGTCGCGCTGGAGACCGCCGCCTTCCTGCCGCCGGTCGTGCCGCCCACCTTCTACGCCGCCGGCCTCAACTATCCCGAACATGCGGTGGCGGCGGCCAACAAGCGCGGCGAGATACCGTCCCTGCCGGAGAGCGCGGACATCGGCTACCGCGCCGTCAACGCGCTAACCGGCCACAAGCAGCCCATCGTCATCCCGGCGGACGCAACCGGGCGCGTGCAATACGAGGCCGAACTGGTGGCGGTGATCGGCCGGACCGCGCGCAATATCCGCGAGGACGAGGTGCGCGCCCACCTGCTCGGCTACACCATCGGCAACGACGTCTCGGAGCGCCACTGGCAGGCGCATGACCGCACGCTCTGGCGCGCCAAGAACACCGACAGCTTCGCGCCGATGGGCCCCTGGATCGACACGGAGTTCGACCCGGCCGGGACGGAAACGGTCGTGCGGCTGAACGGCGAGGAGACGATCCGCTTCGCCACCGACTCGATGATCTTCTCCGTCGAGACCTTCATCGCCCGCATGTCCCGCTATCTGACGCTGGTGCCGGGCGACGTGGTCTGGATGGGCACGGAAGGCGCCGGCCCGAACATGGCGCACGGCGACCTCTGCGAAATCGAGATTTCCGGGCTCGGCACCCTCTCCAATCCGGTGGTCTGCGAAGGCATGTAGCGCCGCCGGCCGCCCCCGACCCCGATCCGGGGCCTCGCGACGCATGGGGCCGGGCCGGCGCGGCAGTCCTTTACAATATTCCCGTTATGTTCTAAACCGGCCCCGCCGGCGCGGGAGGTCCGGCGGACATGCCGAAACCCCTTTCCCCGGACCTGAGGCGCCGGGTGCTCGAAACGGTCGCCGAAGGGCTGAGCTTCCGGGAGGCGGCGGAACGGTTCCGCGTGAGCGTGTCTTCCATCGCCGCGTGGCGCAGGCTCGAACGCTGTAGGTGACGGTCGTAAAAGGCGCTTATTTGCTGGCGTTGCGCGTTTTTGCGGGGCGTGATGATCGCAGTGATTGTGGTGCGGCGGTGTTTGTGACGGGGGCCTGGGACGGAAGGAGGGCGTAGCCCGACTGGAGTCGCCGGCCCCCGTCGCGTTGATATTTTCGCCTGCCGAGGGGAGGGTGTCCTGGCGCTGTCGGCGGGGGTCGCCGGGCTGCGCGAGGGGGTAGACTGGGGCTGCTGAGAACGATGCGGCGCCGGCCCCGTTTGCTAGGTGGCAACGACCGGCGCCGCACCCCCCGAGCCATGCAAGGCACGGCCCGTATGCGCAGTATCGTAGGCGTTCGGGCGTGGGTCCACCCCGTTCTCATCGGTCTTTGCGATGAGGAACGCCGCCCGCCTGTTCACCTGCGCTTCGTGCCATCGCCAGGTTGTGCTGTGCCGGCGGTGCGACCACGGCAACATCTACTGCTCGCGTCCGTGCAGCGGCCGGGCGCGGCGGCGCTCGCTGCGCCTTGCCGGGCGTCGCTACCAGAACAGCCGGCGGGGCCGTCACAAGCATGCCGAACGCCAGCGGCGCTACCGCGAGCGCCGTCGCGTCCGTGCGCCTGAGGAGGGGCGCCGTGCGCAGAAAGTGACGCATCACCCTTTGACCCGTTCACCGCGCCGTCCTGTTGTGGCGGGCATGCCGGCGGGGCGCTCGGGAAGGAGGCCCTTCGGACCCGACCGTCCCGCCGGAGTGTTCCGCTGCGATCACTGCGGGCGGTTCTGCGCCCGGGCGGTCTATCCGGGCCTGCGCCCGGCGCGAAGGGAGTGAGATGGCGATCGACCAGCAGACCCGGGCCGAGATCCTGCGGCTGTATTTTGCCGAGAAGTGGCGGATCGGCACGATCGCGCGCCAGCTCGGCGTCCACCACGGCACGGTCGAGCGCGCGGTGGCGGCCGCCGGGGCGCCCACGCCTGAGAAGCGGCGCAGATCTTCGATGATCGATCCGTTCCTGCCCTTCGTCCGCCAGACCCTGGCGGTCTGGCCGAAGTTGCCCTCCAGCCGGCTCTACCGGATGGCGGTCGAGCGCGGTTACCGGGGGTGCGAGAGCCACTTCCGGCGCATGATCGCGCCCGAGCGTCCGCGGCCGGTGGCCGAGGCCTATCTGCGCCTCAAGGCCCTGCCCGGCGAGCAGGCCCAGGTCGACTGGGCCCACTTCGGCAAGGTGAGGATCGGGCGTGCGGAGCGCCCGCTGATGGCCTTCGTGATGGTGCTCGGCCACTCGCGCCGCCTCTTCCTGCGCTTCTACCTCAACGCCGGGATGGACAACTTCCTGCGCGGCCATGTCGAGGCCTTCGAGGCTTGGCAGGGCGTGCCCCGCGAGCTCTGGTACGACAATCTGAAGAGCGTCGTGCTGGAGCGGCGCGGCGACGCCATCCGCTTCAATCCCCGGCTTCTCGACTTCGCAGGCGCCTACCGCTTCCTGCCGAAGCCGGTCGCGGTCGCCCGAGGCAACGAGAAGGGCCGCGTCGAGCGGGCCATACGCTATGTGCGCGACAGCTTCTTCGCCGCCCGCGCCTGGCGTGACCTCGACGATCTCAACGCCCAGGCCCGGGAGTGGTGCGAGGGCGTCGCCGCCGACCGCCCCTGGCCGGACGACCGCTCCCTCACCGTGAGCGAGGCCTTCGAGCGCGAGCGCGGCTCCCTGATGGCGCTGCCCGACGACCGTCCCCCCGTCGACGAGAGGGTCGAGGTCAGGATCGCCAAGACCCCCTATGCCAGGTTCGACCTCAATGACTACAGCGTCCCGCATACCCATGTCCGGCGCACCCTCACCGTGGCCGCGACGCTGGAAGAGGTGCGCATCCTCGACGGCATGGAGGTCATCGCCCGCCATCCGCGCAGCTTCGACAAGGCGGCCCGCATCGAGAACCCCGAACACATTGAGGAGCTGGTCAGGCGCAAGCGTCACGCCCGCAGCCTGCGCGGGCAGAGCCGGCTGCTCCAGGCCGCGCCCAACAGCGAGCGCCTGATCGCCGAGGCCGCCCCCCGCGGCGCTTATATCGGCGCCACCGTCGCCGCCCTGCTGCGCCTGCTCGACCAATACGGCGCCGCCGAGCTCGAAGCCGCCATCGACGAGGCCCTCGAACGCGGCGTCCCCCATCCCAATGCCGTGCGCCTCAGCCTCACACGGCGGCGCGAACTGCAGGACAGGCCGCCGCCGATCCCCATCGACCTGCCCAGGGACCCGCGCGTGCGCGACATCGCCGTGCGCGATCACGATCTCGGCGGATACGACGGGCTGGCCGGCTACCATGAAAAGGACAGCGAAGAATGACCGACACCCTCATGAACCGCGCCCGCGCGCTGGGCCTGCACGGCCTCCTCGCCCATTGGGGCGAAGTCGCGGAGCGCGACTGGCTCGCCTCCCTGATCGCGTGGGAAGAAGATGAGAAGCGCGCCCGAAGCCTCAAACGCCGCCTCGCCGACGCCCGCCTCGGACAGTTCAAGCCGCTCGCAGACTTCGACTGGGACTGGCCAAGGCGCTGCGACCGCATGGCCGTCGAGGACCTCATGACCCTCGACTTCCTCAAGGAGGCCGCAAACCTCGTACTGGTCGGACCCAACGGCGTCGGAAAGTCCACCATCGCCGCCAATATCGCCCACCGCGCCGTCCTCGAAGGCCACATCGTGCGCTTCGCAACCGCCGCCAGCCTGCTCGGCGAACTCGCCGCCATCGACTCCGACACCCTGCTCCAGCGCAGGCTGCGCTTCTACGCCCGACAGCACCTGCTGGTCATCGACGAAGTCGGATATCTCTCCTACTCCAACCGCCACGCCGACCTGCTGTTCAACATCGTCTCAAGCCGCAGCCAGCAGAACTCAACCATAATCACCACGAACCGCCCCTTCGCCGAGTGGAGCGAGGCCTTCCCAAACGCCGCCTGCCTGGTCGCCCTCGTCGACCGGCTCGTCCACAACGCCGAGATCGTCGCCATCGACGGCGACTCCTGGCGCCGCAAGGAAGCCGAGGAACGTCAGAAGCAGCGCAGCGCCGAACGCCGCCGCCGGCGCGGACCGAAAGCCGGGCAAAGCACTGGAAAGGCGAACCCGGTCCCGTCGCCATAGCCATGCATCCCTCCCGCCCCCGCGAGCGGCGGGTGCGGGCCGAGAGCCTGCGGGGCTATCCCCTCGAACCCGTCGCCCGAGCCCTCGGCTACCGCAGCGATCCCGACAATGCCGTGCGCTGGAGACGGCCAGGATCGGTCCTCTCCATCAACCGCTTCATGTTCTACGACCATCTGCGCGCAGAGGAGGGAGCCGGGGCTATCGAACTGGCGGTCCATGCGCTCGGATGCACCCCGCCGGACGCCATCGACTTCCTCGCCGAACTGTCCGACCTCTCAATGCCCCCAGGCGGCCGCCGGCAGGCGCCGGCCAAGGACCCCCGCTGGCCCAACCTCCGGCGATACCTCGTCGAGCGGCGCGGCCTCGCGGACGCGCTCGTCACCCTGTGCCGCGACCTCGGCCTGGTCCATGCCGACCCTCACGGCAACCCCGTGTTCGTCCGCCGAAACGCCGCCGGCGAGGCTACCGGCATCGAAACCGTCACCGCTGACCGCAAAACGACCGCGGGCGGCGGCTTCTGGATGTCCTGGGAGACCGAATGGCCACACGCCGTCATCCTGGCCGGCAACGCCCTCGACGCACTCTCCATCCTCTCCCTCCACCTCGGCCCGGTAAAACGCACCGAATGCGCCACCGTCTCCACCGGCGCCGTCGCCACCAAAGTCCCCAAATGGATCGAGGCATGGAACCCGCGCCTCATCTTCTGTGCATACGACGCCACCACAAACGGCGATCACGCCGCAAGGCGCCTCGCCCGCAACGACACCAGAATCGTCCGGCTGCGACCCGCACTCGACAACCGGGACTGGAACGACATGCTCATCCGCGACCGAGCCGGCGAACCAATCGAAACCGATGACCAACAGATCAACTGAAAAACCGCAACCGGCCGAAAAATGTCAGCGAATAGGCGCGCTCTGTAACCGTCGCTAACAAACGCGAACAGGGGCATCCGGGGCCCAGGCCGATGGGCGGCGACACCCGCTCGTGGAAGATCGAGGCGGCGCGCGACGCCGTTCTGGGCATCCTGGACGAAAATCCGGGCTTCACCCTGGCGGAGCTGCGCCGGGCGCTTGAGGCGGGCGGCCTTGTCTTCAGCCGGGTCGCGATACGGAACTTCCTCACGCGCCGCGGCATCGCCCTTCGCAAGCACGGACGGCCCCCCGCACGGAAACTGCCGAGGCGGTAGTGCCGGACGGCGGCGGCGGGGTCATCAAGCAGCGCATCGCCCGGCCGGGCCGGGGCAAATCCGGGGGCGTGCGTGCGATCCTGCCGTTGCGCCGGGGGGAACTCGCGTTTTTTGTCCACGGGTTTGCGAAGAGCGACCGGGAGAACCTCCGGCGCGACGAACTCAGGGCTTTGCGGGCGTTGGCGGACGAAATGCTGGGGCTGGACGGCCCCGGTCTGGAAGCGGTGCTGAAGAACGGGACCATCGGCGAGGTGGACTGCGATGGCTAGGCGATACGGAAGCCCGGTACTGGCGTCGGTGCATGAGACCGCGCAGGGCATGGCGGAGGCGGGCGTCATGGCGAAGCGGACCATGAGGGCCTTCGACGGGATGTGTCTGACGCCGGTCGAGGACATGGCGCCGGAGAGGATTCGCGAAATCCGCCTGCGGGAGAATGCGAGCCAGGCGGTGTTCGCCCGCCACCTCAATGTGACGACGGGCCTTGTGAGCCAGTGGGAGCGGGGCGAGAGGCGGCCCCGCGGCGCATCGCTGAAGCTGCTGACCCTGGTCGCCCGGAACGGCCTCGGAGCGGTCGCGTAAGGCTGACGGTGCGTCTGCCAACGACGGGGACCGGGCGCTCGGCGTACTAATTATGTATCTGTGTAATCCGCAACTCCGAATATTTTGTACATCGTATTCCGCAGTCTATCGTCCCAGTCAATTTCAGCAGACTTCAATGAAATGATGAAATCCACCTGTTCCCTACTATGTGGAGGCAGACGTAATATCTCGCGCACGGTTTCAGGATCAAAGAAACTATGGAGGTGATCGTAAGGATTCTTTCCGACCGCAGCTTGTTCAACCAATATCCTAGCCCATTGGGTCCGCACCTGTTTCTTGTGAGTATCTTCTATGTCATGGAAATCTTTCTCCACAAGAGTAATATTTTTGAAAAACATACTATTGACAGAGCGGTACAAATCGTTCATCACTTTAAAGTGGTCGCGAATTACTGAAGACAAATTGATCTTCTCATCTTGGGAAGACAGAATGTATCTTTTGGCCTCCTCGTTCCAATGACCGGAACGCAATAGATTTTCTATATTGTACACCATAGAACCAGCATTTCTTCCTTTTTCATTGCTATACGAAATCTCCCATTGCGGAATGACTATTCGGCCATGAAGCAGATTATTTCTTAACTCTCGAATGAATTGCGAAATATCCTCATCGAACAAGTTATCAACTAACTTACCTAACTCATCACAAATGTCTGTACGCAGACCTTGAATCTCTTTAAGCGTGCTTTTGACCCCCATCGCCAGTGCGCAGTAAGCAACCGTATCCTTTTGTGAAGGGAAACTAACGTAAAGGTCCACGCCGTCTTGGAAGTTTTCCGAACGAGCCAATTCTCCCAACGCAGCATCGTGACGACAAATGTCCATAGATGCTTGATGAGAAGCATGAATAAGAGACGCCAATCCTTGACGTAAAGCTTGCTCTTTCCAAAACGGATGATAACTTAACACATTTTGTCTTTCATGCCCTATCAAGGAATTTATAGTCCGACAAATATGGCTGGGAGTAGGAATTTCGTATGTGCTCAAGTGAGCAATACAACGTTCTATTTTTTGTCTTTTCTGCCTATCCATAGCTTCCACCATTTCTCTCAGAAAGACTGATGGATCATTCGGTGTATTGTTTTCAGCCATAAGTGACATCCTTCACAAATCGCTAAATTCATTCATCCGGAGATCGACTTTGAAGTCGCGACATCAGGGTCAACGAGGCACAGAATGGCCCCGATTCTCCGTGCTGTCTCCGCAAAGTCCTGCACCTCCTCGATCCGCAGGGAGCGGCCGAGAACCTTCCGTTCGCGGTAGGAGAGCCATTTCTTGAGGACCTGATAACCGCCCAGCTTGTAGTTCCAGACGGCGGCGGGCACATTGCGCCAATATGCGTTGGCGTTGAGGTATATGTCGAAGGTGGTCTCGCCGAGCGCGGGCAGCGCATCGCCCATGGTGACGCGCTCCTCTGGGGTGAAGGGGCGTTCGACGGCGCGGCCCTGGCCGGGCATTACGGCGTCGCCCTGCCCGAGATGGCCCCAACCGGCGGTTACGGCAAAATCTTCTCCTTTAATGTAGCCTCCGTCTATGGCTGTGACGGCGGCGATGACCTCGATCTCCGGGCGGAGCGGCGCTTGCGTCACGCCGGGGACGGGAGTTTCGGGGTCGAGCAACGCCGCTAGGTCACGCCCGCGCGCCGCCGACCCCGCCAAATCCTCGGCCACGCCCTTGATTCCGCCATCCGGCCAGCCGGGCAGCGGGATACGCGGCCAGCCCATGCGCAGCGCCCCGGCGTTGGCTTCACGGTAAGCCGGATCGTGCAGGACGGCAAGGACATGGTGGAACAGATCTTCGACACCGAGGCCCAAGCGGTCGAGAAAGCGGTGCGCGGTGCGAGACAAATTTGGGAAGCGTGTGCCATTTTCATCTCCCTCGATTCCGTTGCCGCGAAGCCAAACGGGAAAACAAGAAACATTGCGATCCATCAAATCATAGCAGCCCATATTCGAGATAAATTGGGGTGGAGACCAATCCCGGCGTGGCTTCTGTTGCGAAACCAATGAATAATTTTCCTCGAAAACGTGCGGTCTGTAATCTGGACTTGGGCGAGCAAGTAGGCCCGATTCTGCCTCCCAATAGAGCCATCGGTTATCAAATGGCCTGAATGCATATCGAATGAAGCCGGTTGCACTTGGCTTGCCTCGCATAACCCGCAAATCACGAATTTCACGGGCGCGGAGTCGAATGGACGTCGTGGTCTTCATCGCAACCGGATAGCGCTGTGCAATCTCTTCGTGGCTAAGTCTCGCATCGAAATAGTCGGCGATTCTTGCCTTCAAGCGGTCGAGGTCGGTATCCACGAGAAAAGCATCACGGTTGGTAACAACGCCTGGAAAGTATGACGGAAACAGATCGGGCAGTGCTGGACATTGGAACCAGTCGGCCCTCACCTCAGCATGCACGAAGGGAAGGCCCAGCGGCAGGATCGATTCGACATTCCCGTATAGCGCATCCGGCTCCGCCTCCGCCGTTGCGATCAGGGTCGCCAGTTTCTCCTGTCCCCAAAGATGCCGGAATTCGACGGCGGTATTCGGCTTGTGCTCTGCCTTGCGCACCAGTGTCGTGATGGCTGTGCCGACCTGAATGCCGACGGGATCGCCTTCGGTCGAAAAGATACTCGGATCGGGCAAGCCGTCCGGAGTGATCTTGCCGGTCTTGTATTTATCGCCGTTGAGGCAGTCGATCCGCACCGCGTCGAACGCTTCGAGATAGCGCTCCCTCATGCCGGTGAAGGAAAGCCCGTCCAGCCAAGAGTAGTTGGAAATGAAGCAGACCACGCCCTGACCGGTCTTTTCTGCAATGCGCCGTTCCGCCATACGGAAAAAGCGGACATAGAGGTCATTCAGGCCCTGGCCTTCAGGCTTTCGCACCCGCTTCGTCGTCCGGTAGGCGTCCGAAAGCTCGCGTTCCTCCTCGACGGCCATGCCCGCGAAACCGTTATAGGGCGGGTTGCCGAGAACAACGAGGATCGGTGTGTCCCGCTTCACCCGCTCGGCTCGGTCGCGCTCCTCCTCCAGTTCCGGGAAGGGCAGCGGTTTGGTCGTACGAGGCTCCCAGCCGGTCAGCGCATTGGTGAGGAACACGCCAGCACGTTCGGTCTCGTCGTCGGCGAGCGGCGCATCTAACTCCTGCATGGTCAGACCAACCTGAAGATGCGCGACGACGAAGGGGGCGGGCATAATCTCGAAGCCAAACACCCGCTCCGTCGCCGCTCGCCGCACCAGCACACCGGTGAGCGCGCCTCTGCCGGCTTCGAGATAGTTTGCTGCGATCCGCCGCAGCACCTCCGCCAGATAGGCCCCGGTGCCGCAGCAGGGGTCCAGCACATAGACGTTCTCCGCCGCCAGACCTTCCGGGATGCCGAGATCGTCCTTCAGCGCCCGGTCCACGCGGGCGACCATGTAGCGGACCACTTCCGGGGGCGTGTACCAGACACCCAACTGCTTGCGGAGCGCGGGGTCGAAGGCCTCCAGGAAAGGTTCGTAGAAATAGGGAACCGCCTCGCCCTCGGCGAAACGGGAGAAGAAGGCCGGCCGGTCCACGCGGTCGAGCGCGGCGGCTGTCCAGTCCAGCACCTCGACGAGGCCGAGAGGCTGTAACCGGCCGGGGTCGGACAATTGCTGGAACAGCCCCCGCAGCACCGGCGCGCGCAAGTGCCAGACGGCGGTGCGCCAGTCGAAACCGCCCGCCGGCGGGGGCCGCTGCCGCGCCCACAGCACCCAGGCGGAGAAGACGCCGTAGAAGAGCGTCTGTACCAGCGTGGAATGGAAGAAGCGCGCGCCCTTCTCGCCCTCGAAGCGCACGCCGAGCGCTTCCTCCAGCGCCGACCGTACAGTCTCAAGAGACGGTGCATCACCCGCCGCTTCGACCCGCGCGAGGCCATCGCGGGCATAGGAAGCGAGCAGGCGGGCGAGGTCCTTCGGTTCGGCAAGCGCCGCCCGGTGCGAGAGCGCGCGGGCGAGATATTCGCCGAGGCGAACGCCCGTTTCGCTTGCGAAGGCGCGCGGCGTCTCCAGCTTGCAGCGGAAGTCCTCCGCGCTCTCCGCCAGCCGGAAGGTTTCGAGCTTCGCCGGGTGGCCGGCGCCGGCTTCGCCGACCAGCACAAAATCCCGCAAGTTGGTCGCCAGCACCAGCCGGTAGCGGCCCCGATAGCGGCTGACCTGATCCGAATCAGCCGTCATCCAGGCATCGTCCCCGACGGGTTTCACCTCGACGACGCCGCATTCGGGAAGCTGGCCCTCGCGCGGCTCTCCCTTGCGCACCTGCTTCGCCGCATAGAGGCCGAAATCGGGATGGCCCGCGCCTTGTTCGGCAAGCTCCTGAATACAGAAAACCTTGGGCTTGAGAGTCTGGCCGACCGCATTCAACAGGTTGTTGAGCGGCCCATAGTAGGACCGCTCAGCCGTTGCGCCGCCGGACGCCTGCACGCGCGCGAGGCCAGCGAAATACGCCTCGGCCGCCGCCCTGAATGTCCCTTCCGCCATCGTCTCCCCTTGTCGCCGAGCGCCGCGCAACATGCAAGCGCCGCGCGTCTCCTTCGCCGCCCCGTCCGGGATGACGAGGGGGCGGCCGCCGCCCCTTATCCACCCGGTCGGATATCCCGATGGCCTTCGGTACGGGCCGGGCGCCCCGGCCGTTGGCAACCTGGTGCGACATCCGCAACCCCGGCCCGTGCGCGCGCGCGCACCTTGTATCTCTCCGGATCGTTGTTGCAGCTATAGTCGCAACAGCGGGAGCGGACGATCGTGCCCCCGCGGGTGGTGTAAGAGCCTGGCGTCCGTAGCGGTGTCCGGCGGGTAGGGCCGGAACGCTCAGGCTGCCACGGCGGGCAACTTGACGGTTGTATTGTCGCTCACGGGAGCGATGGATTCCAGCGTCATGTATCTGGCTCTCTGGACTGCCCATTCATCGTTCTGCTCGAGCAGGATTGCGCCGATCAGCCGGGTGATGGCGTCCTCGTTGGGGAAGATGCCGACGGTGTTTGTGCGCCGCTTGATCTCGCCGTGGAGGCGTTCGAGCGGGTTTGTCGAGTGCAGCTTGGCGCGGTGCGCGGCCGGGAAGGTCATGTAGGCGAGAACATCGTGCTCGGCCTCGTCCATGATGGCGGCGAGCTTTGGCGCCTTGGGCCTGAGCTGGTCGGCGACCTGGCGCCACTGGGCGGAGGCGCTGTCTGCATCCTCCTGGGCGAAGGCGGTAGTGACGAAGGCGGAGACGACGCGCCGGCCCTGCTTGCCGGCATGGGCGAGCAGGTTGCGCATGAAGTGGACGCGGCATCTCTGCCAGGTGGCGCCGAAGATGCGGGTGGCGGCGGCCTTCAGGCCCTTGTGGTCGTCGGAGATCACCAGCTTGACGCCGCGCAGGCCGCGGCGGGCGAGCGAGCGCAGGAAGTCGGTCCAGAAGGTCTCGGCCTCGGACGCGCCGATCGCCATGCCGAGCACCTCGCGCCGGCCCTGATCGTTGACCGCCACCGCGATGGTGACCGCGACCGAGACGACGCGCCCGGCCTCGCGCATCTTCACATAGGTCGCGTCAAGCCAGAGATACGGCCAGTCGCCCTCCAGCGGCCGGTCGAGGAAGTCGCGGATCTTGTCGTCGATCTCGCCGCACAGCCGCGACACCTGGCTCTTGGAGATGCCCGACATGCCCATCGCCTGCACCAGGTCGTCCACCGAGCGGGTCGATACGCCCTTGATGTAGGCCTCCTGGATCACCGCCGTCAGCGCCTTCTCCGCCATCCGCCGCGGTTCAAGGAAGCCCGGGAAGTAGCTCCCCTTGCGCAGCTTCGGGATCTTCAGTTCGACCGTGCCGGCCCGCGTCTCCCAGACCCGGTCCCGGTAGCCGTTGCGCTGCGTGATCCGGTCCGGCGAGCGCTCGCCGTGCGCGGCGCCCGCAAGGCCCTCAACCTCAAGCGCCATCAGACGCGCGGCCGTGAACCCGATCATCTCGCGAAGCAGGTCGGCGTCGGAACTCTTCTCCAACAGCGCCCGCAGGGTCATCATGTCGGTGGTGGTCATCGTGGTACTCCTCCGGTCAGGTGGACTGTGACAGCCCAACCCTAACCGGCACCGCGATGGCCTCCGCTGTGGGTAAGTGGCCCGCCGCCGCCTGACTCCAGACGGTCGCGGCGGCGGGCCACTTACCCACAGCTACCACCGGAAGCTTCAGCTCCTACACCACCCCTGGGGACACGACCGAGCGGACGGGAGACCGCTAGCACCCAGGTTATGAAGACCGCGGGAGAGCATGGTTCCCCGTCCGCTGTTCCTTTGAACCCGAACAGTCGCTTGGTCCGCAGTGTGAGACCGCATTTGCAAGGACGGGACATGGAACGGATATTCGTTGGCATCGACGTGGCGAAGGATCGTCTGGACGTGCATCTGCGCCCGTCCGGGGAGGCCTTTGCCGTCGCGCGCGACGGCAAAGGCCTGGAAGAGTTGTCGGCGCGCCTGGGCGGGCTGGAGGTTGCCCTCGTGGTGCTGGAGGCGACGGGCGGCTTCGAGGTCACGGTCGCGGCGGCGCTCTGCGCGGCGGGCCTGCCATTGGCGGTGGTCAACCCGCGCCAGATCCGGGACTTCGCCCGCGCCACCGGCCGGCTCGCCAAGACCGACGCCCTCGATGCGGCGGCGATCGCACAGTTCGCCGAGGCGGTCCATCCCGAGCCCCGTCCGGTGCCTGACGAGCAGGCCCGCGCGCTCGCCGAGCTGGTCGCCCGGCGGCGCCAGATCGTCGCGATGATGACCGCGGAGAGAAACCGCAGGAGGCGCCTCACAAGCCGTCGCACGATCCGCAGCGTCGACCGCGTGCTCGCCACCCTGCAACGCGAACTCTCCGACCTCGAAACCGAGCTCGGCGATGCGATCCGCAAATCCCCCGCATGGCGCCAGGCCGAGGACCTCCTCAAAAGCGTTCCCGGGGTCGGTGACGCCACCGCACGAACCCTGATCGCCGATCTCCCCGAACTCGGAACCCTCAGCCGAAGGCGCATCGCCGCGCTCGTCGGCGTCGCGCCCTTCAACCGCGACAGCGGAACCATGCGCGGAAAGAGAACCATATGGGGAGGACGCGCCAACGTCCGCGCAACCCTCTACATGGCTGCCCTCACCGCCTCCAGGCATAACCCAACCCTCAAACGCTTCTATCGCCACCTGATCGCGGAGGGAAAAACCAAAAAGGCTGCCCTCACCGCCGTCACACGAAAGCTCCTCACAATCCTCAACGCTATCCTCAGAGACCGAACCCCGTGGAAAACAGCTTGACCGACAACACAGTCGCTCTCCTGTCCGTCCCGGCCCGACGCTTTCACGGCTCCGCTTCCCGCTGCATGGGGCTCGACCGCCCGCCCGTTCAAGTCATGTTCCCGCTTCCAACCCGCAATCCCGTAGAAAATATAGTGTGCGGCTGGAGAATTACAAGTGATTTAAGAAATAAATCCCCTATTGGCCGGGCTTGACCGGCGGGCGGAGGCGCGCGACCAATGGCGGCGACCGACCGCTTGCGAAGGGTTCCCGATGCCGACGCCCACCGTGATTCCGACGCTCCGCTACCGCGATTCCCGCGCGGCGCTGGACTGGCTCTGCCGCGCCTTCGGCTTCGAGCGCCACCTGGTCGTCGAGGGCGGGGACGGCGCGATCGAGCACGCCCAGCTGACCTTCGGCCACGGCATGGTGATGCTGGGCCAGGCGCGCGACGGGGACTACGACAGCCGCATGGTCCCGCCCGGCGAGGTCGGCGGCCGGCAGACGCAGTGCCCCTACCTGATCGTGGCCGACGTGGACGCGCACCACGCCCGCGCCGCGGCCGCCGGGGCGGAGGTCGTGATGGCGCCGGAAGACCAGCCCTATGGCGGCCGCCTCTACAGCGCCCTCGACCCGGAGGGGCATCTCTGGAATTTCGGCTCCTACGATCCCTACGCGCCCGCGCCCTGAGAGACCGTCCGGAAATTGCCCCGATGCAGGGTCCTCCGTCATGCCCGGACACCCCCGGAACGAGTCCACGGCTATCCGGTCGGCGTACTCCTCGCCGCCCCGGCCCCTGCCGGCTTCACACGCCTGTGGCGTCGGCATTGCATCGCACGGCCCGCAACCGCCTGCCCTCGCGAAGGCAGAGGCCACCCCGGCAACCCGTCACCCCGGACTTGATCCGGGGTCCATCTCCGGCTCTCCCGGCAGCCTCGGCGGTTGGGTCTGCCCTCCACCGGCTGCGGCGGGTACAAACGGTCAGGGGTGGACCCCGGATCAAGTCCGGGGTGACGGAAAGGGGCGATACGGGGCGGACCGGAGACGCCGCGCGCGCCGCAACGACCCCAAGGGAGACGCCATGACCCTCTCCGCCGTCCTGATCGCCAACCGGGGCGAGATCGCCATCCGCATTGCGCGCGCCGCCGCCGACCTCGGCCTGCGCGCGGGCGCCGTCTATTCCGAGGACGACGCCGCCAGCCTGCACACGCGCATGGCGGACGAGGCGCACCCGCTCTCCGGGACGGGACCGGCGGCCTATCTCGATATCGGGCAGATCGTGAAGACCGCCTGCGACGGCGGCTACGACGCGGTTCATCCGGGCTACGGCTTCCTCTCGGAGCGCGCGGAATTTGCGGAGGCCTGCGCGGCGGCCGGCCTGTGCTTCGTCGGGCCCGACCCGAAACATCTGCGCCTCTTCGGGGACAAGGCGGAGGCGCGCAAGGCGGCGCGCGCGGCGGGCGTGCCCGTCCCGGAGGGCATCGACCGCGCCGTATCTCTGGAAGAGGCGCAGGCCTTTTTCGACTCGCTCGGGTCCGGCGGCGCGATGATGATAAAGGCACTCGCCGGCGGCGGCGGGCGGGGGGCCCGCGCCGTGTTCGAGGCCGGCGAGGTCGGGCCGGCCTGGGCGCGCTGCCGGTCCGAGGCGGAGGCCGCGTTCGGCTGCGGCGAGGTGTATGTCGAGGCCTTCATCCCCCGCGCCCGGCATATCGAGGTCCAGGTGCTCGGCGACCGGACGGGCCACGCCGTGCATCTGGGCGAACGCGAATGCAGCGTCCAGCGCCGCTACCAGAAGATCGTCGAGACCGCGCCCGCGCCGGGGCTCGATCCCGAGTTGCGCCGCGAGATGGCCGAAGCAGCCGTGCGGCTCGCCCGGTCGGTCGGCTATGTCAATCTCGGCACCTTCGAATTCCTCGTGGACGCCGGCAAGAAACCGGAGGGCACGGCGTTCGCCTTCATCGAGGCCAATGCCCGGCTGCAGGTCGAGCACACGGTGACGGAGGCCGTTACCGGCGTCGATCTCGTCGAGGCCCAGTTCCGGCTGGCCGGCGGCGCGACGCTCGCCGGGCTCGGCCTCGACGACCCCGCCGCCGCCCGCCCGCGCGGCCATGCGATCCAGGCGCGGGTGAACATGGAGACGGTGGCTGCCGACGGCTCGGTGCGGCCGGAGGCCGGGCTGATCGAGGCCTACGAGGCGCCGAGCGGACCGGGCGTGCGGGTGGACGGCTTCGGCTATGCGGGCTACCGCACGAGCACCGCCTTCGACTCGCTGCTCGCCAAGGCGGTCTGCCACTCGCCCTCTCCGGATTTTGCGGATGCCGCGGCGCGGACCAGGCGGGTGCTCGCCGAGTTCCGTATCGAAGGCGTGGCGACCAACATTCCCTTCCTGATGAACGTGCTGGCGCATGAGGATTTCGCCGCCGGGCGGACCCACACGCGCTGGGTGGAGGAGGAGGCCGCCGCGCTGGCCGCCCCGCCGGAAGGGTTGCGGCCCCGCTTCGCCGCCGGCGCTGCACAGGCGAACGGCGGGGACGGCTTCGCCGGCGCGCGCGTGGACAGCACCGACCCGCTGGCGCTGTTCGCCCACGACCGCGCGGTCAAGGCCGCAGAGGCGGAGCAGGAGCGGCGCCGGCCGCCGGAACCGGAGGGCCTCGCCGGCGTGGCGTCGCCCATCCAGGGCACCATCGTTGCGCTGCTGGTCGCGGAGAACGACCGGGTTCTGGCGGGCCAGCCGGTCGCCGTGGTCGAGGCGATGAAGATGGAGCACGAGATCCGGGCGGAGCGCGCCGGGATCGTGCGCCGGGTGACGATGGAGCAGGGCGACGTGGTCCGCGAAGGCTGGCCCATCGCCTTCATCGAGCCGGCGGAGGTCGAGGGCGATTTCGCCGAGGGCGGCCGGGAGGTCGATCCGGACTTCATCCGCCCGGACCTCGAAGAGGTGGTCGCGCGCCACGCCTGGACCCTGGACGGGAACCGCCCGGAGGCCGTCGCCCGGCGGCACGGCATGGGCTACCGGATGCCGCGCGAGAACATCGACCAGCTGGTGGACCCCGGCTCCTTCCAGGAATACTGGCCGCTGCTCACCGCCCTCCAGCACCAGCGCTACGACATCGAGACGCTCAGGCGGAAATACCCGGCCGACGGCGTGGTGGCGGGCACGGCCTCGATCAACGGCGCCGACTTCGACGATGCGCGCTCGCGGGCCGTCGTCGTGCATTACGACTACACCGTGCTGGCCGGCACCCAGGGCCGGCGCAACCACTACAAGCAGGACCGGATGTTCGAGCTGGCGCAGCGCTTCCGGCTGCCGGTGGTGCTGTTCTCGGAGGGCGGCGGCGGGCGGCCGGGCGACGACAATACCGGCCCGCGCGTCGCCTTCGACACCGACACCTTCACCACCTTCTCGAGGCTGAGCGGCCTCGTACCGCTGGTCGGGATCAACAACGGACGCTGCTTCGCCGGCAACACCGCCCTGCTCGCCTGCTGCGACGTCATCATCGCAACGAAAAGCTCCACCATCGCCATGGGCGGCCCCGCCATGATCGAGGGCGGCGGCCTCGGCGTCTATACGCCAGAGGAGGTGGGGCCCATGGACTTCCAAGTAAAGAATGGCGTGGTCGATATCCTCGTCGAGGACGAGGACGAAGCGGTCGATACCGCCAAGCGCTACCTCTCCTATTTCCAGGGGCCGACGGATCGCTGGGAGGAAGGCGGGGACCAGCGGATGCTGCGCCATGCGGTGCCGGAGAACCGGGTGCGCCTCTACGACATGCGGGAGATCATCCGCACGCTCGCCGACAGGGACTCCGTTCTGGAACTGCGCGAACAATTCGGCATCGGCATCATCACCTGCCTCATCCGCATCGAGGGCCGCCCGATGGGCGTCATCGCCAACAACCCCCACCACCTGGCCGGCGCGGTCGATTCCGACGGCGCGGACAAGGGCGCGCGCTTCCTGCAACTCTGCGACGCCTTCGACATTCCGGTGCTGAGCCTGATGGACTGCCCCGGCATCATGGTCGGCCCGGACCACGAGCGCACGGCTCTGGTCCGCCATTGCACACGGCTCTTCAACACCGGCGCGAACCTCAGCGTGCCGATGTTCGGCGTCATCGTCCGCAAGGCCTACGGGCTCGGCGTGCAGGCCATGTGCGGGGCAAGCGCGCTGGTCAGTTTCTGCATGGTGGCGTGGCCGACGGCGGAGTTCGCCGGCATGAATATCGAGGGCGCGGTGAAGCTCGGCTTCCGCCCGGTTCTGGCCTCCATCGAGGACCCGGAGGCGCGCAAGGCCGAGTTCGACCGCCGGGTCGCCGACGCCTATGAGCGCGCCCGCGCCGTCAACGCCGCGGCGGGCGGGGGGCTCGACGACGTGATCGACCCGGCGGAAACGCGGCGCTGGATCGTGAACAGCCTGAAACGCCTGCCGCCCGCGCCGCCGCGCGAGGGCAAGAAATACGCCTTCATCGACACCTGGTGAGCGGCCGGGGCGACGGGCTTGCCCTTGGGCGCGGCTATGAGTGAAAATCGAAACGGCGGCTGCGGGAACGCCCGCCGCCACCCTCGTTTTCCGGAGAGGACCGAGCGATGAACACCGTCCAGCATTTCGTTTCCGGGGCACTCTGGGCCGGCGCCTCGGCGCGGACCGGCGACGTCTTCAACCCGGCGACCGGCGCCGTGGCCGCGAAGGTCCGCATGGCGACGGCGGCGGACGTGGACCATGCGGTCGCCGCCGCCCGCAGGGCGCAGCCGGCATGGGGCGCCACGCCGCCGGCAAGGCGCGCGGCGGTGATGTTCGAGTTCCGCAACCTGCTCTACAGCCACACGGACGAGCTCGCGGAAATGCTGTCGGCCGAGCACGGCAAGACGCTCGCCGACGCGAAGGGCGAGCTCGCGCGCGGCATCGAGGTGGTGGAGTTCGCCTGCGGCATCCCGCAGCTGCTGAAGGGCGAGTATTCCGAAGGCGTGGCGGCCGGCATCGACAGCTTCGCGATCCGCCAGCCGGTGGGAGTCGTGGCGGGCATCACGCCGTTCAACTTCCCGGCCATGGTGCCGCTCTGGATGTATCCGGTGTCCATCGCCTGCGGAAACGCCTTCGTGCTGAAGCCGTCCGAGCGGGACCCGTCCGTGGCGGTGCGCATCGCCGAACTGCTGTCCCAAGCCGGGCTGCCCGACGGCGTGATGAACGTGGTGAACGGCGACAAGGAAGCCGTAGACGCGCTTCTCGACCATCCGGATATAGACGCGGTGAGCTTCGTCGGCTCTACCGCGATCGGCGAATATATCTATACGCGCGGCGCGGCCGCCGGCAAGCGCGTGCAGGCGCTCTGCGGAGCCAAAAACCATCTCGTCGTCATGCCTGACGCGGACATGGACCAGGTCGCAGACGCGCTGGTCGGGTCGGCCTACGGTTCCGCCGGCGAGCGCTGCATGGCGGTGTCGGTCGCGGTGCCGGTGGGCGAGGAGACTGCCGACCGGCTGGTGACGACGCTCAAGCCGCGCGTCGAGGGGCTCAAGGTCGCGCCCTATACCGACCCTTCATCGGAGATGGGGCCGGTGATCACGCGCCAGAGCCTGGAACGCATAACGGGCCTGATCGCCGAAGGGATCGACGCGGGAGCCGAACTGGTGGTGGACGGACGCGACCTCAAGTTGCAGGGCTATGAGGACGGCTTCTTCATCGGCGGCTGCCTCTTCGACCGGGTGACGACCGACATGTCGATCTACCGCCAGGAGATTTTCGGCCCGGTGCTCTCGGTCGTTCGCTCGCCCAGCTATGAGAACGCCATCCGGATGGTGAACGAGCACGAATACGGCAATGGCGCGGCGATCTTCACTCGCGACGGCGATGCGGCGCGCGATTTCTCGAGCCGGGTGAAGATCGGCATGGTCGGCGTTAATGTGCCGATCCCGGTGCCCGTCGCCTACCACTCCTTCGGCGGCTGGAAGCGCTCGTTGTTCGGCGACCACTATGTCCACGGCATGGAGGGCGTGCGCTTCAACACCCGGCTGAAGACGGTGACCGCGCGCTGGCCCGAAAGCATCCGCGAAGGCGCGGTATTCAGCTTCCACGCCGGCAGCGAAACGCGGAACTGACGAGCGATCCGTTTGGGTTGGAACGGAGTCGTCGACAGAGCCCCAGCCGTCACCCCGAATCGGGGTCCGGGGCGACAAATTCCGGCCCGAACCGAAACGCGGTGCCTACCAGAACGGATTCTGCACCGGGTCTTCCGTCCCGAACGGGGTATCAGCGCGCCTTGAGGGGCGCTGCGCCGAGATGCATGCCGGCGTCAGAGATCAGGATTTCGCCGGTGATGTTGATGTCGCCGCAGAGCAGCCAGACGGCCGCCGCCGCCATGTCCTCCGGCGTGCCGGCCCGCTTGAGCGGCGTCGCCGCCTCGGTGTTGGCGACCATCTTGTCGTAGCCCTCGCCCATCTTCTCGCGCCACCAGCGGCCGGTGATGAAGCCGGGCGCCACCGTGTTAACCCGGATCTCGGGCGCGAGCGCGCGCGCCAGCGAAAGCGTCAGCGTATTCAGCGCGCCCTTGGACGCCGCATAGGCGATAGAGCTGCCGACGCCCATCACGCCCGCAATGGACGATATGTTGACAACGCTGCCGCTGCCTTGGGACTTCATCTGCGCCGCCACCGCCCGGGTCATCAGGAAGGCGCCGACGACATTTACGCTGTAGATGCGCTGGAAGTCCTCCTGCGAGAGGGTCTCGAAGTCGTTGCCGGGCCGGAACACCGTCGTGCCGGCACTGTTGATAAGGCCATCGATCCGACCCCAGCGCGCGACGGCTTCCCCGGCGAGACGCTTGCAGTCACCGTCATCCGCCACATCGCCCTGCACCGCCGCGGCGTCGCCGCCCGCCTCCCGGCAGGCGCCCGCCACGGCCTCCGCCTCGTCCCGGCTGCGGGAGTAGTTGACGATGATGTTGGCGCCGCCCCCGGCGAGGCGCGTCGCGGCAGCCGCCCCCACACCCGTGCCTGCGCCCGTCACGATGACGGTCCGGCCTTCGAACTCCATGCGCTTCCCCCAAGTCGCGGCGATACCGCCGCCTCCCCGTTCGGTGGCGGCCATTCTGCATTGTTTCGCCCGCCGCCGTCACCCTTGGGCCTCTGCCGGTGCAATTCGAAGGTGAGCTTCAGCGGGCCGCCGCCCTCTGCACGCAGGGGCTTGCTTTCCGGAATCAGCGTTCAGCCGACCGGGCAGAAGTCGTAGGTGCCTATGCCCTGCACGATCAGGAAGCGGGCGCGGCTGCCAGCCTTCCCCGTGACACGGTGCGCGGTCATCTTCGGCACGGCGCAGCTTTCGCCGACCTCGAGCAGGTGCTGCGCCCTGGGCGCACGGGTTTCCACCGAGAGCGTGCCTTCCAGGCAGTAGAAGGTGTCCTCGATCTCGCTGTGATAGTGCCAGGGCACTTCCTGCCCCGCCGCGAGCGTCAGTATGCCAACCCGCAGCGTGTCGGTTTCCGCCACCGTCTCGCGGCGTTCGATGACATAGGGTCTGGCGTCGGGGTCTGCCATCGGTCCAACTCCTTGGGTTGCGCCGATTGCGCGGTTGGCCGCACCTTCGTTTTGACGATTCGTATGAGTCGGTCCCGGAACCGTCAAGGCAGCCGCCGCCGTTGCGGAGGATGGGCTTCGGCCCTAGATAGGGTCCCGCCGCTGCCGGGAGCGGCGTTTGGAGGTCGCGAGCAGGCCATGGGCATTCCCTTCGTCAAGATGCACGGGCTCGGCAATGATTTCGTCGTGCTGGACGCGCGCGCCCGGCCGCTCGGCTGGTCCGAGGCGGGTTACCGCCGCGTGGCGGACCGGCGCACCGGCATCGGCTGCGACCAGTTCATGGTGCTGCGCCCGCCCATGCGCGGCGGCGACGTGTTCATGGAAATCCGCAACGCCGACGGCGGCGAAGTCGAGGCCTGCGGCAACGGCACGCGCTGCGTGGCGGCGCTCCTGTTCGACGAATGCGGGCGGGACGAAGCGGCGGTGGAGACCGTCGCGGGAACGCTCCGGGCGGCGCGCGCCGACGCCGGGCTGGTGCGGGTCGATATGGGGCCGGCGCGGCTCGCCTGGGACGAGATTCCACTCGCCGGTCCGGCCGACACGCTCCGTCTGGATTTGGCTTATGGCCCGCTGGCAGGGCCGACGGCGACGAATATCGGCAACCCGCACGCCACCTTTTTCGTGGAGGATGCCGGGGGCGTGGACCTGGAACGATGGGGCCCCGAGATCGAGCATGACGCAACGTTCCCGGAGCGCGTCAATGTGGGCGTGGCGGAGATGCAGGGCCGGGACGCCATGCGGCTGCGCGTCTGGGAGCGGGGAGTCGGCGTCACCCGCGCCTGCGGCACCGGGGCCTGCGCGGCGGCCGCTGCCGCCTATCGCCGGGGCCTCGGCGGGCGGCGGATGGAAGTGCGCCTCGACGGCGGGCCGCTCTTCATCGAGTGGCGCGAGAGCGACGGCCACCTGCTGATGACCGGGCCGGCCGCGGTGAGCTTCCGGGGCGAGTTCGAAGCGCATGTGCCGGAGGCAGGGCCGTGACCGCAGAGATCGTCACCTTCGGCTGCCGCCTGAACGCCTGGGAGTCCGAGGCCATGCGCCAGCTGACGGCCGAGGCCGGTTGCGGCGAAGCCGTGGTCTTCAACACCTGCGCGGTGACGGCGGAGGCCGAGCGGCAGGCGCGGCAGGCGATCCGCAGGGCCCGGCGCGAACGGCCCGGCGTGCAGATCGTGGTGACAGGCTGCGCCGCCCAGATCGCGCCGGAACGCTGGCTCGCTATGGAGGAGGTGGACCGGGTCGTCGGCAATGCCGAGAAGCTGACCACCGGGGCCTGGAAGCCGGACGCGCCACCGGCGCTGGTGGACGACATCATGAGCGTGCGCGAGACGGCGGCGCACCTGCTGGACGGGTTCGGCGGCCGGGCGCGGGCCTTCGTGCAGGTGCAGCAGGGCTGCGACCATCGCTGCACCTTTTGCATCATCCCTTACGGCCGCGGCCCCGGCCGCAGCGTGCCGCTCGGCGGGGTCGCCGCGCAGGTCCGCCGCCTGCTGGAGGCGGGCGCGGCCGAAATCGTGCTGACCGGCGTGGACATTGCGTCCTGGGGCGCCGACCTGCCGGGCGCGCCCCGGCTCGGGCAGCTGGTCCGCCGCCTGCTGGCGCAGGTGCCGGAGCTGCGCCGGCTCAGGCTTTCCTCCGTCGATCCCGCCGCCGTCGACGACGAGCTTTTCCGGCTGCTGGCCGAAGAGCCCCGGCTGATGCCGCATCTGCACCTCTCCGTGCAGGCGGGCGACGACATGGTGCTGAAGCGCATGAAGCGCCGGCACAGCGCGGCCGACGTCGTCTCGCTTTGCGAGCGGCTGAAGGCGTTGCGCCCTGAAATCGCCTTCGGGGCGGACCTGATCGCCGGCTTCCCGACCGAGACCGAAGCGATGTTCGCCGGCAGCCTCGATCTGGTGGAAGCCTGCCTTCTCACCTGGCTGCATGTCTTCCCCTACTCCCCGCGCCGGGGCACGCCGGCGGCGCGGATGCCGCAGGTGCCCGCGCCGCTTCGCAAGGAACGCGCCCGCCGGCTCAGGGCCGCCGGGGAGGCTGCGGCCGGGCGCTTCCTCGCAAGCCGGGTCGGGATGACCGAGCGCGTCGCCGTGGAGAAGGAAGGCGTCGGGCGCACCGAGCAGTTCGCGCCCGCCCGTCTCGAAGGGCCTGCCCTGCCCGGTTCGGTCCGGCGCGCGCGGGTCCGCCGGGTGGAGAAGGACCGGCTGGTCGCGGAGGTGCTGGCGGCGTGAGCTGGCTTCAGCGGCTGAGGCAGGGGCTGTCGCGATCCTCCGACCGCCTCGCGGACGGGATTGCGGGCATCTTCAACCGGCGCCGGCTGGACGGTGACGCGCTGGAGGAGCTGGAGGACCTGCTCATCATGGCGGACCTCGGGCCGGCCACAGCCGCGCGCCTGGCATCCGGCCTCGCGCAGACACGCTTCGGCAAGGAGGTGTCGGGCGAGGAAGTGCGCGGCGTGCTGGCGGAGGAAATCGCCGGCCTGCTGGAGCCGGTGGCCCGCCCGCTCATGCCCGATCCGGCGCGCAAGCCCCACGTCATCCTGGTGGTGGGCGTGAACGGCACCGGCAAGACGACGACGATCGGCAAGCTCGCCCACGCCTTCCGCGCCGAGGGGCGCTCCGTGCTGCTGGCGGCCGGCGACACCTTCCGGGCGGCGGCGGTGGAGCAGTTGCAGCTCTGGGGCGAGCGGGTCGGCGCGCCTGTCGTGGCCCGGCCGGCGGGGGCGGACGCCGCCGGCCTCGTCTTCGACGCCCACGGACAGGCGATCCGCGACGGGACCGATATCCTGCTGATCGACACGGCCGGGCGGTTGCACAACAAGGCCAACCTGATGGACGAACTCGGCAAGATCGCCCGCGTGATCGCCAAGCAGGACGCGGACGCGCCGCACGACACCGTGCTGACGCTGGACGCGACCACCGGGCAGAACGCGATGCAACAGGTCCGCGCCTTCCGGGACATGGCGGAGGTGACGGGCCTCGTCGTGACCAAGCTCGACGGCTCGGCCAGGGGCGGCGTCGTCGTGGCGCTCGCGGAGAGCGTCGGCCTGCCGGTCCACGCCGTCGGCGTCGGCGAAGGCGAGGAAGACCTCCGCCCCTTCGCCCCCCGCGACTTCGCCCGCAGCCTCATGGGGCTGGAGTGAGGGGAGGAAGCCGCTAGCCCTTGTTTCGACTTCCCGAAGCCAACCGCGCAACGACGCCGCGGAGCGTGCGGACCTCCTGGTCGGTGAGGCCGGCGCGGGCGAAGACGGCGCGGAGATTGCGCTGGACGGTGGGCTTGAGCTTCGGTTCGCGGTAGTAGCCGGCGGCGTCGAGCGCGCCGTCGAGATGCTGCCAGAAGCCCTCGAAGGCTTCCGCTGCGGCAAGCCCGCTCGGCGGCGGCGGTTGGGGCGGCGGGCCTGCCATGCGCCACTCCCATGCCACCAGGAACACGGCCTGGGCGAGATTGAGCGACGGGAACGCCGGGTTGAGCGGGGCCTCAACGATGGCGGCGGCGAGACCCAGTTCGTCATTGTCGAGGCCGCTGCGTTCCGGCCCGAACAGCACGCCCGTCCGCGCGCCGGAGTCGCGCAGCAGGCGGGCCGCTTCGCGGGGGCCGTGGACGGGCTTCTCGACATCGCGCCGCCGCGCCGTCGCCGCCAGCACGAGTTGCAGGTCGGCCACAGCCTCCGCCGCCGTGCCGAAGACGCGCGCATTCCCGATCACGGCGTCCGCGCCGGCCGCCGCCGCCTGCGCCGCCGGGTTCGGCCAGCCGTCGCGCGGGGCGACGAGCCTGAGTTCGTCCAGCCCGCAATTCAGCATGGCGCGGGCCGCCATGCCGATATTCCCGCCGAGCTGCGGGCGCACCAGCAGGATGGCGGGCGGGCGGCTCACCGTCCGGCGTTGAGCAGCTTGTAGGTCAGGCTGTCGTTCAGGGCCTCGTAGGACGCATTGATGATGTTCTCCGAGACGCCGACCGTGGTCCAGCGCCCGCCCGTCTCGTCGGCGCTCTCGATCAGCACCCGGGTGACGGCCGCCGTGCCGTCGCCCGGCGTGAGGATGCGCACCCGGTAGTCGGTGAGGCGCACGCCTTCGAGACAGGCATAGGCCGGCAGCAGCGCCTGGCGGAGCGCGGCGTCGAGCGCGTTCACCGGCCCGTTGCCCTCCGCCACCTCCATGGACCGGCGCCCGCCGACGGTGAGCTTGACCACGGCTTCCGACATGGTCACCAGCTCGCGCCTTGCGTTGAGGCGCCGTTCGTCGGTGACGCGGAAGCTGTCGAGCGACCAGTAGTCGGGCACCGTCTGGAGCATCCGGTGGGCCAGAAGCTCGAAGCTCGCCAGCGCGCCGTCATAGGCGTAGCCTTGGAACTCGCGCTCCTTCACCAGATCGACAAGGCGCGCGACGCGCGGGTCGTCGCGGTCCACGTCGAGGCCGATCTCCCGGAAGCGCGCGAGGATGTTCGCGCGGCCCGATTGGTCGGAGACCAGGATCTGGCGCTTGTTGCCGACCGCCTCCGGCGCGATGTGCTCGTAGAAGCCCGGGTCCTTTTCCACCGCCGAGACGTGCAGGCCCGCCTTGTGCGCGAAGGCCGAGGCGCCGACATAGGGCGCATGGCGGTTCGACGGGCGGTTGAGCCGCTCGTCGAACGCCCGCGAGACCTGGGTGAGGCGCTCCAGCCCGTCCGCCGGAACCCCGGTTTCGAAGCCCATCTTGAGAGTGAGCGTCGGCAGCAGCGTCACCAGGTCGGCATTGCCGCAACGCTCGCCGAGGCCGTTCAGCGTCCCTTGCACCTGCCGCGCCCCGGCGCGCACCGCCGCCAGCGTGTTGGCGACGGCGTTGCCGGTGTCGTTGTGGGTGTGGATGCCGAGCCGGCTCCCCGGCACGATGTCGGCCGCCCGTGCGACCGCCGCCTCGACTTCATGGGGCAGCGCGCCGCCGTTGGTGTCGCAGAGCACGACCCAGCGCGCGCCCGCCTCCAGCGCCGTCTCCAGCACCTTGAGCGTATAGTCCGGGTTGGCCTTGCAGCCGTCGAAGAAGTGCTCCGCATCGAACAGCGCTTCCTTGTTGCGCCGGACGATCTCCGCGATGGAATCTCGGATCATCGCCAGGTTCTCGTCCAGCGAAACGCCGAGCGCCGACTCGGCATGGCGCGCGTCCGACTTGCCGACCAGGCAGACCGTATCCACGCGGGAGCGCAGCGTAACCGCCAGGCCCGGATCGTTGGCGGCCGACCGCCCGGCCCGGCGCGTCATGCCGAAGGCGGTGAGGCGGGCGCGGGAGAGCGCTGGCGGGTCCGCGAAGAACCCGTCGTCCGTCGGGTTGGCGCCGGGCCAGCCGCCCTCGACATAATCGATGCCGAGCGCATCGAGGTCGCGCGCGATGGCGGCCTTGTCCGCGACATTGAAATCGACGCCCTGGGTCTGGGCGCCGTCGCGCAGCGTCGTGTCGAACAGGTAGAGGCGGTTGTCGTTCATGGCGGCCCCTGGCCGGACAGGCAGGCGCCGGGGTATAGCGCCCCCGCCGTGTCGGGTCGAGGCCGGCGCGCCTCTAGGATTGAACGCCCGCCCGCCTCGGCTATGGTGACGGCGCCTCCGCAACGCGAACCGGCAGCCCATGAGCATTCTCGTCACCGGCGTTGCCGGCTTCATCGGCATGCACGCCGCCGCCGCCCTGCTTGCCCGCGGCGAGGTGGTCATCGGGATCGACAATCTCGACGGCTATTACGACCCGGTGCTGAAGCAGGCCCGGCTGGCGCGCCTCAACGGCCTGCCCGGCTTTACCTTCATGCGCGCCGACATCGCCGACGACGAGGCGATGGACCGGCTGGCGCTCGACGGCGTGGACCGCGTCCTGCACCTCGCCGCGCAGGCCGGCGTGCGCTATTCGCTGGAGAACCCGCGCGCCTATGTCCGCGCTAACATCGCCGGCCACCTGAACCTGCTGGAACTGGCGCGGCGGCGGGGCGTGTCCCACTTCGTCTATGCGAGCTCCTCCTCGGTCTACGGGGACGCCGGCCCCGGTCCGCTTGCCGTCGATGCGCCGGCCGACCGGCCGCTGTCGCTCTACGCCGCCACCAAGCGGGCAGACGAGATGATGACGGAGTGCTATGCGCATCTTTACGGCTTCCGCGCGACGGGGCTACGCTATTTCACGGTTTACGGGCCGTGGGGCCGGCCGGACATGGCGCCGACCCTATTTGCCCGCGCCATGCTTGCCGGCAAGCCGATCCGGGTTTTCAATGAAGGCCGGCTTGCCCGCGACTTCACGTTCGTGGAGGACGCGGTTGCAGGCACGATCGGTGCGCTCGACCGGACCGGAGACGGCCATCGGATCTACAATATCGGCAATGGCCGCGCCGAGCCGTTGATGCGTTTCATCGAGACGCTGGAGGCTGCTCTCGGCGTTGAGGCCCGGATCGACTTCCAGCCGATGCAGCCTGGCGATGTGCTGGAAACCTGCGCCGATATCGGCGAAGCGGCGCGGCATTTCGGCTATGCGCCCCGGACAGCCATCGACGAAGGGCTGCCACGCTTCTCCTCATGGTATCGGGCCTATTACGGCCCGGATATGTAATCGAAGCGTCGGGAGCGAGGGTCCAGACAGGCGACGCCTTGCATCAGATATGCATGTTTATCATTTAGTTTCGGAATGATAAGTTAGGGGCTTGAAGCTGGTCCCGGTTGTCCCTACATTCATCCTGTAGGGAGACAGACACCATGAACATCTTCACGATATTCCAGCGGTTCCCCGACCAAGAGGCTTGCATCGCGCACCTTGAAGCCGTGCGCTGGGGCGATGAGCCGTGCTGCCCGCACTGCGGTTCCGTGCTGGTCGCGCGGAAGAATGAAGGGCGTCGCGTTGGGCGGTGGAACTGCCATGACTGCAAGGCTAGCTTCAATGTTCTGTCCGGCACCATCATGCAGAAGACCAAGGTGCCGTTGCAGAAATGGTTCATGGCGATTGGCCTTATGGTCAATGCGAAGAAGAGCCTATCCAGTCACCAGCTCGCCCGCGACCTTGAAATGACGCAACCGACCGCGCGGTTCGTCCAGCACCGTATCCGGGCGGCAATGGCGGAAGACCAAGCTCCGTTGCTACAGGGCATCGTCGAGGCTGACGAGACCTATGTTGGCGGGAAGCCGAGGAAGGGGAACTCACGCGCGCGCAAGACTGGCGAATTGCCCCCCCCCCCGTAAAAGAGGGCGCGGCACCAGCAAGACGCCGATAATCGGAGCGGTAGAACGCGGGGGCAATGTTGTCGCCCATATCGCTACCGACCTTTCAGGCCGGGGCATTCTTCGTTTCTTGCAAGCTACGATCGAGCCTGCCGGAACGCTTCTGATTACGGACGAATACCGGGCCTATGCAGCGGCCGCCCGTTCCGGTTTCGCCCATGCAGTGATCAATCACAGCGTTGCCTATGCCGATGGCGCGACGCATACGAACACGATTGAAGGCTTCTGGGCTTTGGTCAAGCGGGCTTGGTATGGCTCGCATCACCATTACAGCTATCACTGGACGCCGCTGTTCGTCGCGGAAGCGTCGTGGAAATACAACAACCGGAAGAACGATAACCCGTTCGGAACATTCCTGTGGAGTGTCTTCCGGTGAACCGCCTCTACTACGGCGACTGCTTGGACATCATGCAGGAAATGCCGTTGGGAAGCGTGGACCTCATCTATCTGGACCCGCCTTTCAATTCGCAGCGCGATTATAACGCCATTTACAAGGATGAGACGGGGCGGCCGCTCCCGGACCAGATCGAGGCGTTCTGCGATACATGGACGCTCGACGAAGAGACCGAACGCGCGGTCCGTCAAATGCCTATCCTGCTACGGGAAGCCGGGCTGGACGATGAGGTTGCGGAATTTTGGAAACTGTGGATGAACGCGCTGCGGAAGACCAACCCGCGCCTGCTCGCCTATCTCGCCTACATGGTCCAGCGGCTCTTGCCCATGCGCGGCATCCTGAAGCCCACGGGCAGCGTCTATTTGCACTGCGATTCCACGGCATCGCACTACATCAAGGTGATGATGGACGCGATATTTGGGCATGAGAACTTCCGCAACGAAATCATCTGGGAGCGCGTGAAGGGCGCGGGGAAGCGCAGTCAACACGCGATCCGCAATTATGGTCGCTCGGCAGACAATATCCTCTTCTACACGCGCGGGCGGCGCTATGCGTTCAACGCGGATTCCATCGCGCTGCCCTATTCCGACATGGTGACGGCCTTCCCCCGGCAGGACAATAAAGGGCGGTTCAAGCGCCGCAGCCCGTTCCGCCCGCCAGGACTCGGCCCGCGCCCGAATCTCGTCTATGCCTACAAGGGCGTCTCGCCGCCGCATGACTCCGGCTGGACTGTGAAGCGTGAACGCCTCATAGAACTGGATGAGGCGGGCGAAATCGAGTGGGCGGCGGGCGTCCCTTGGCGCAAGCAACGCCCAGCGGCGGGCATTATCCCGAACAATGTCTGGACCGACATTCCCGGCCCGGCCCGGTCGGAACGCCTCGGCTATGCAACTCAAAAGCCCACGGCCCTTCTGGAACGCATCATCAAGGCGTCCAGCGGGCCGGGCGACACTGTGTTTGACCCGTTTTGCGGGTGTGCTACGACACTGGAAGCGGCGCACAAGCTGGAGCGACGGTGGATAGGCATCGACATTGCCATTCACGCTATCAAGAAGGTTGCCAAGGCGCGGTTGGAAGAACGCCTGCGGCTTGTCGAGGGAACCGACTTTTCGATTGAGGGCGTCCCGCGAACGCTGGAAGGCGCGCGCGACCTCTGGACCCGCGACAAATACCATTTTCAGCGGTGGGCAGTGGAGCAAGTGGACGGGTTCGTTACGACGCGACGGGGCAGTGATGGCGGCATAGACGGGCGGCTCTACTTCGCCCGGCCGAACTACAAGGAACTGCGCTCGATGGTGATTGAGGTGAAGGGCGGGGCCAATGTCGGGATCGGCGTTGTGCGCGACCTCCGGGGCGTCTTGGAACGCGAAGAAGCCGACATGGCGGGGCTGATAGTCATGGACCCTCTGGGGAAGCGCCAGGCAGCGAATTTCGCCCGCGAAATGGCAGCGGCAGGAGACATCGACGTGTTGGGCGTCATGTATCCGCGTATGCAAATTCTGACGGCGCAAGAGATACTGGACGGCCGGCGGTTCTTGACACCGAGCGTTGCGGCGCGCGGCAGTGGGCAATCCGCGCTTCCGTTGACCGGCGGTTGACGTTGCGGTAAAGCCCCTAACTTATCATTCCGTTTAGTTTTATAAAATAAGCATTTGGATTTTTAGATACGCGGCGGTACTCGGGTTTGACTCAACGCGCACTTTTCCAGCTGTCCGCGCTGCCGGACTGTTTGGGAGGGGGATGACTCGGACAACCGTGCCAGCAGGGAAGGTTCTGGCGCCGGCAGCGCTTCGGAGCTAACCCGCCACGCCGCGCCGCAAATCGTCTGACCGGTGGGCGTATCGCAGCGCATCAAGCGCGATAACCAGCGACTGGACCAGGACTATATGGGGCGCCAACGGGGTAATTCGATGTACTTCGGCATCGCGCAGCACAAAACAGATCCTGGAGTCCCGAGCAAGCCGGCTTACTTCCGAATCGGTGATGGCGAGCACGGGTACCCCGCGGTTATGCGCGGCAGAAACAGCATCAAGCAGGGCATCGGGCAACTCGTCCAGGCCGATAACAATCAACAGCTCATCCGCGGCCACTGTCGCGACCTGGCGGGACAGCGCGCCGACGGCAGGGTCGAGCAAATGGCAGCGATATTCGAACTCGATCAACCAGTATGCGAGGCAGGAGGCCACCGGAAGCGCGCGCTGCTGTCCAACCAGGTAAACAGCGCCCGCCTCGTTCATCAAGGCGGCCGCCCGCTGCAGCATGTCCGCGTCGAGGGTGTCTTTCAGGCGTTGAACCGCCAGGATGGACGCATTCGCGAATTCGCCGAGGATCGCGGCCGGGTCGTTGCCGGAAACGGTCCCGAGCTTGCCTCGATGTTCGTGAACCTGTTCCCGGTAGGCCTCGGAGCCTTCCATCAGGCGCGAACGAAAGACGTTCTGCATATCGGAGAAACCCGGATAGCCGAATGTCTTGGCGAACCGAACGACAGTGGAGGGCTGGACGCTGCAGCTCCGCGAAATCTCCGCCACGGTCTGCAATGCGAACCGGCTGGGGTCTGACAAGGCGTAGCGGGCAATGCGTTTCAGATGCGGGCTGAGCGTTTCGAACCTGTCCAGGAACGCTCTGTGAAGCCGGGGATAGTCCCAGGACAGCTCTCTGCTCTCCATACTCATCTCCAACGCAGCATCGCCCGAACCCGACAGCGCCTTGATGACACAACATGAAACAATTTTCCACGGGCCGAGCCAAGCAGAAAAAGAAGAACATTTCAAGTTATTATTGGTAATGGAACATATTTTCTATTATGATATTCGATGACGTCGGAAGGAAGACACGGTGCCTCGCAGGACGAAACGCAGCATACCGGACGGAAACTCCAGTTATGTCAATCGCCTACCGGCTTTGCCGGACCGTGGCGGACCAGGCTCGCGCGGCGCGGGGCCTGCACGCTTCATCGGGCCACGCCCGGCGGATTGGAAGCCGAACGCCAATCCCGTTGGCCAAAGCCCCGGCATTTCGATTTGTTGCGAGCACATCCCTGTCTTCTCTGTCGCCCGGCGCATTTGCCGGCATACCTCCACCCTTCCGGCATAGTTCGGGCCTCTTTCTCCCCGAAAAGCCGTCCCGATTTCGCCCGGGGCCGTTCTTCCCGCTCCGTGGGCGCGACCACAACTTCATACAGGACCCGGCTCCCGCCCACCCATTGCCCGACGGGAAGCCGCGCGGGAGCGCCGCGCAATGCTGAATGAGGTTGCAGATTCATCCATCCTCGCTATCGAAGATTTCAAGAGGAATGTCGATGCAGCTGCTCTGGATCGAGCGGTCAAGATGTTGGCCGACGCCAATTCCATCCACATCGTCGGTTACCGGCAGGCCTCCTGGATTGCCGCCTGCCTGTTCGACGGTTTGGTACAACTCGGTTGCCGGTGCCACAGGATCGAATCGCCCGCGAACGTAGCGCGGCGGGTTGTCTCAGCCCTTGGCGCCAGCGACCTGCTGCTGGCGGTCTGCCTTTCTGACGATGACGATTCGGCCGTCAGGGTCGCTACGGGGGCGCAGGCGAAGGAGATTCCGGTGCTCGCCTTCGCGCACAGGGCCGACAACCCCCTGGCGGGTGCTTCCAACCTCTTCATGGCAATGCCCGCCTCCCCAGAAAGCCGCTTCGAACCCTGGGGCGCCCACATGACGTTCGCCCAGGCCCTGCTCCTCGCGCTGGAGAAGCGGCGGGCGGGGCGCACGGCCTGTTGAAATGTCGACCGCTTGACGCGAAACCCGGCGGGGACGAGGTTCGGCCCGGTCGGAAAGAAGAGGCGGTTTTTCATGAGCGAAAGACTGTCGAAAGCGGGCGCGGCGGTCTCCGGCGCTTTGCTTCGAAAGCTCACGGGCCGCCAGGCGCAAATCGGCGTCATCGGGCTTGGTTATGTAGGGCTGCCGCTGGTGCGCGCCTTTCATGAGGCGGGCTTCACCGTCACCGGCTTCGACACCGACCCCGAGAAGCCGTCGCTGCTCGCAGCCGGCCGCTCCTACATCATGGATGTCACCGACCGCGAGGTCGCTTCGATGACAGCAAGCGGGCGGTTCGAGGCGACGGACGATTTTACCCGCCTGGGTGAAGCCGATGCCGTCGCAATCTGTGTGCCGACGCCGCTTGGGACGTATCGCGAGCCTGACCTGCGTTTCGTCGAGGCAAGCGCCCGCGCCGTCGCCGCCACCTTGCCGCCGGGGCAGCTCGTCGTGCTCGAATCGACCACCTGGCCCGGCACGACCGAAGAGATCGTCAAGCCGATCCTGGAGGCAAGCGGCCTCTGCAGCGGACAGGATTTCTTCCTCGCCTATGCGCCGGAGCGCGAGTCCCCCGGCAGCGGCGAGCGGCGCATTCCGCGCGTCGTCGGCGCTGACGGCGCCGAGGCGCTGGCGCTCGCTCGCGCGCTCTATGAAAGCGTCTCTCCTGCAGTACATGCCGTGTCCTCGCCGGCGGCGGCGGAGGCGGCGAAGCTCACCGAGAACGTCTTCCGTGCCGTCAACATCGCGCTCGTCAATGAACTCAAGGGCATCTACGCAGCAATGGGCGTGGACATCTGGGAGGTCGTCGAGGCCGCCAGCACCAAGCCCTTCGGCTACATGCCCTTCTGGCCCGGTCCCGGCTGGGGTGGGCACTGCATTCCCATCGACCCGTTCTACCTCGCCTGGAAGGCGCGCGGCCTCGACCTGCCAAGCCGTTTCATCGAGCTTGCCGGCGAGATCAATGCGGAAATGCCGGAGCGCGTGGTTGCCCGGCTGGAAGAAGCGCTCGCCCCGGCAACGCTTGCCGGGAGCCGTATCCTGCTGGTTGGCGTCGCCTATAAGAAGAACGTCGACGATACGCGCGAGAGCCCGGCGCTCCGGCTCTGGGAGCTGCTTGCGGATGGCGGGGCCGAGGTCGCCTATCTCGACCCCCATGTGCCGGCGATCCCGACGACGCGCGCCCAACCTGCCCTCGCCGGCATACCCTCCATAGGCCGGTCGCCGGAGGCGCTCGCCGGGTTCGACGCCGCCATCGCGGTGACGGACCACGACGCCGTCGACTGGGAGGCGCTGGCGGCGGCGGTTCCCTTGGTTGTCGATACGCGCAATGTTTACGATGACCGGCCGCGCCCGGCGCGGATCGTCAAAGCCTGACCGAGGAGAGTACCATGGCGGCCATGCGCATCATCCACCCCGAAGTGCCGGAACCGCCGCCGGAGACCTGGTCGAACTGCCTGGTCGCGGGCAACCAGATCTTCGTCGCCGGCATGACGGCGCGCAACGGCTCGGAAATCCTAGCCGGCGACGAATACGGGCAGGCGCGCGCGATCTTCGAGAAGATCGCCAGGCTGCTGGACGCTGCCGGGGCCTCGATGGCCGATGTCGTCAAGGTGGTGATCTATGTCACGGACATCTCCAGGCGTGAGGAGGTGTGGCGGGCCCGCCGGGAGTTCTTCGCCGGCGACTTCCCGGTTTCGACCCTGGTCGAGGTGAGCGCGCTCGCCATGCCGGAGCTCAAGGTCGAGATCGAGGCGATTGCCGTCCGCTCCGGGTGACTCAGGGGTCTGCCGGCCGGTGCAGGACAATGAAGAGGTCAGCCGCGCGATGAATGTCGCTGTACCGTTTCCGGACCGGCGCCCGGCCGGCTATGAGTGGCTCCCGGACGAGGTTCCCTTCGATCCCGGCAGGCATCTGGCGCTGGAGCCGCCGGCAAGCGTGACCGGGCTCGCCGAGTTCGGCTACGGCAAGGCCGAAATCGAGCCGACGGCCACGCCGGTCGCGGTTTCGTCGCCCTTTCGGGTGCTTTCCGAGGCCGGCGCCGAGATCATGTTGCAGACCGCCCGGCGCTTGCGGCCCTGGGCGACCCGCGCGGGCAACCGCATAGAGAACGTCGTCCGCGGCGGTTGCTACCGGTCCCGCTGGCTTCGGGATCTGTGCATCAGCCCGGAGGTCGCGGAGGCAATGTCCGCCATTTACGGTGCGCCCGTTGCGCCGCATTCCATGCCCGTGCATCTCGGACACATGAACTTCGAACCCGCCGATCCGGCAGAGGCGGTCGACAAGTGGCATCACGATACCATCCCGCTGGACTACGTGATGATGGTTACCGACCCGACCCGGATTGCCGGCGGCCGGTTCGAGTATTTCACGGGCACGAAGGCCGAAGCGGCTGCGCTCGCCGCCGAAGGCAGAACCCCGCCCCGGGACCGGGTCGTCGTCCCGGACTTTCCCGGTCCCGGCTACGCCGTCGCGCTCCATGGCAATATGGTCGTGCACCGCGCCGTCCCTCTGGCCGAGCGGGCCGAGCGCATCACCATGGTCAACGCCTATGTCGCCCTCGACCGGAGCCGGGACGACCAGAGCCGCGCGCGCGACCTGTTCGGCATAGACGACGAGGAGACGGTCTATACGGAGCTGGCCCGGCATGCAGCATGGCGGGCGCAGGGGCGGCTCGGCGCATTGATCGAGACCCTGCCCTTCCAACGGGACCCGGAGGCGGTCATCGCGCGTCTGGAAGCAGCGGTCGAGGATGTCACGCGGGCCATCGACGACATGCGGGCCGGCCCGCGGGACGCCGAACATTACGAGCGCTGAACCGCGCCCGAGGCGACCGGCGGAGCCGACACGCTTTCAGTAAGGCGTGCCGTCCTTGCGGGTGAAGCGCCATTTGCCGTCCGCGCCCATGACAGCCTGGATGTCGTCCTGGGGATAGCTGCCCTCATCTCCTTCCGGCCGGTCGCCGATTTCGAGGATCACCACGTCCCGGTCGCTGCGGTTGAGGATGTGATGCGCCTCGCCCCGGGCCGGGAAACCGGCGCACATGCCGGCGGAAAGCCGGGTTTCGCCGGACGGGGTCGCCAGCACCGCCTCGCCCTCCAGCACATAGACCAGTTCGTCCTGTTTGCTGTGGGTGTGCATCAGCGCGGACTCGCCGCCCGGCGCGATCCTGGTCAGGTTCACGCCGAAATTCGTGAGGCCGAAGAAATCGCCGAGCGCCCGCTTCTGCCGCCGCGCCATGCGGCTGGCGAAGGGCTCCGGATAGTTGGACGGCTTCGTCCGGGGCGGCACCTCCGCGGCCGCAATGGCGGCCGGCGTCTTGTCGTTCGTCATCACTGTTTTCCTTGCCGCCGGGCGGCAGGCTTCGGTCGGGGGGTTCTCCGTCAGGATAACCCCTCGACCGCCATCGGGACATGCCCGGGCTCCGCCACGACCCGGTCGAGCCACGCGCGCACGGCCGGATAGGCGCCGAGGTCGAACTCCCCCTCCTCGGCCACATGGGTATAGGCGTAGAGCGCGATGTCGGCGATGGTCATGCTCTCGTCGCCGAACCAGTCCATCCGGCCGAGATGCCCCTCCATCACGGCAAGCGCGGCGTGGCCGCCTTCCCGCTTGGCCGGAAGCTGCGCGCGCTGCAGGTCCGTCAGCCCGCCGAGATGAAGCCAGTGGCGGACGACCGCGATAAAGGGTTCGTGGCTGTATTGCTCGAAGAACATCCATTGCAGGGTTTGCGCGCGCGTCAGCCGGTCCGAAGGAAGGAAGCGCGACCCCTCCGCCAGATAGAACAGGATGGCGTTGGACTCCGCCAGGCAGGTGCCGTCGTCCAACTCCAGCACCGGGATGCGTCCGTTGGGGTTCTTCTCAAGGAAGGCGGGCGTGCGCGACCCGCCCTTGTCGATATCGACCTCGATGCGCTCGAACTCCCGGCCCAGATGCGCGAGCAGGAGGCGTGGCTTGTATCCGTTGCCGGAGGTGTGGTTGTCGTAGAGGCGGAGCATCGGGCGTTCCTTGGAATAACGGGATACTCCCATGATGGATGCAATCTCCAGACAGTTCCGTGGCGCTTTTGCCCATTTTCGGTAAGATCACGCCATTATGCCGGACCATCCGCCCCATTCGCATGTCGTCGCGCTGGCCTATGACCCTAAATCCGGCAGTTGACGAGCTTGATCGCTGTCTCGGGGTAGTGTGAACGGTCGGATTTGGGCGTGGATTTCAGCACGTGGTCGCGGCCCTGGGTGGCGGCAGCCAGGGTTGACGCCCCGGTTCGCGGCCATGGAGGTATTTCCTGAGCGCCTCGGCGAGGATGCGGCGCCAGCGATCCCCGGCGCTCAACTGCTCCGCAGTTTGCGTCAGCGACCGGAAGAAGCCGGCGATCCGGCGCAGCGCCGCCATCACCGTCTTGCGACGCCCGTGATGGGAGGTCACCGTCAGCCGGGTCTGGCCGGCGTGGTGGGTCTGGCGGGCAACCCCGTGCAGGAGCAGCGGCCGGCTGGTGATCGCCTCGCGGTGATGGTCGGGGTCGGCGAGGCGCACGAACAGGCTCCACCAGTTGTAGATGAGCGCGATCAGCCGGGCCATGTGCCGGCAGCGCGTCAGGTCGCGCGTGGTGAAGCCGCCCCAACCCCACTGGTTCTTCAACTCGTCGAAGCCGTTCTCCGCGTCCGCCCGGTCGCGGTAGAGCTGGGCCAGCGAGCGTATCTCCAGGTCCAGCGAGGTCGCCAGCACCGCGAACTCCCACACCCCGGTGCCGGGCTGCGCCTCGGTCCAGAACAGCTCGCCCTGGGCCTTGTCGCCACGCGTCAGCGCCAGCGTCGCAGGAAGCCGCCGACGCAGCACCACAACCCGGCGCGTCCGGCTCCAGCCCTGCAGACGCAGATCGGCCCCGATCCCCGACCAGCCCTGGCCTGCATCCTCCCAGCCGTCCCGCACCATCAGCCGCTCGGCAAGCCGGCGCGCCCCCTTCGTCAGGCGCAGCTTGAACAAATAGTCCAGACCCGCAGCCTCGCACGACGCCATGTTGGCCTCGCTGCCCCAGTCCTTATCGCCCCGCACCAGACGCGGCCAGCGATCCCGACCGAGACGGTCGAGCAACGCCCACAAGGACGGCGCCGCGCGCCTCGAATGGTGATGGTTGCCCGGCGCCACCTCGACATCCAGAACAAGCCGCGTGCCCGCCATCAGGAACGCATGGCAGGCATGCGAGGGGCGGCCCGGCTTCTTCGGGTTGTAGCTCACAACCGCCCCCTCCTGACGACCGTAAAGCGCCTTGATCGTCGTGTCGCAGTCCAGAACCCACGGCTCCCTCAGCAGCGGACGGACCACCTCGTCCAGATGGCCCTGAAGCCACGATGTGCCGACATCCGCACCGATCCGCTCCAGACCGCGCCGCACCGAATCCTCGCTCGCAACCTTGTCCATACCCAGCAGCGCAGGGTTCACCCCGTCGCCGCGCAGCGACGTGATGTGCGCATAGCGAGACTGCCCCGCCAGAACCGACAGAAGAACCGTCCCCAGGACATCCCGCTTCGACGGCGCGTTCGGGCTCGTGTAGTGCAGCGGGCAGTCCGCAACCAAAGCGTCAAAGCGACCGCTTACCTTCAGGTATTCCGAGAAAAACGCCAGATGCCCCAGCGGCGTCACCGCCGCATCAGGGTCCCATTCCACATGAACCGCGCCGCCGAAGGTGTCCACCTTCACCGACGCTCGGGCGACATCCCGCACAGCGCCAGGATAATCACCCAAAGGGTGAGCCTCTTCGGCCCCTGAAAAGCCGCTCATACCCGCAGACTACAAGGGATTCGGCAAGGCCAAGCCATCCTCAACTGCCGGATTTAGGATGACGGTCTCTGCACATTCGAATTCGGTTGCACATACGAAATCTTCGGTCTGCCCCGGCCGGAGCTGGACCGCCCCTGGTACCGCTTCGATGTCTGCGCCGCCGAGCCGGGCCCACTCCGCGCTGCCGGCGGGCTTGTCGTCGAAGCGCCTTATGACCTCGACCTGATCGGGCACGCCGACACCGTTGTCGTGCCGGGCTGGCGGGGCGTGGACGTGCCCGCACCCCGGCCCTTGCTGGAGGCGCTGAAGCGGGTTCCGGCGCGCGGCGGGCGGCTGGTCTCCATCTGCTCCGGCGTCTTCGTGCTGGCGGCCGCCGGCGTGCTCGACGGCAGACGCGCCACCACCCATTGGCGCTATGCGGAACTGCTGGCCCGGCGCTATCCGGACATCCGGGTGGACGCGGATGTGCTGTATGTCGACGATGGCCCGGTACTGACCTCGGCCGGCAGCGCGGCGGGCCTCGACCTCTGCCTCCATATCGTCCGCCGGGACCACGGCGCGGCAGTCGCGAACAATGTCGCCCGCCGGCTGGTGCTGGCGCCGCACCGGGACGGCGGCCAGCAGCAATTCGTGGCGGCGCCCCTTGCCCGCGAGGCCGGCAACGGCCGGCTGGCCGCCCTGCTCGACTGGCTGCCGGCCCATCTCGACGAGCCGCTGACCGGGGCCGATCTGGCGCGCCGGGCCGGCATGAGCCTTCGCGCCTTCCAGCGACGCTTCCGGGAGACCGTCGGGACGACGCCCGGCGAGTGGCTCACTCGCCAGCGCGTCGCCCGGGCCCGTGAGCTTGCGGAGACAACGCAACTCCCCATGGAACGCCTCGCGGCCGAGGCGGGCTTCGGCTCCGTCGAGACGCTCCGCCATCATTTCCGCCGCCTGGTCGGCACCACGCCCGGCCGCTACCGCCGCAGCTTCGCCGGAACCGCAAAGGGGGCGCCGTAGCGACTGCTGTATGCGCACATCCCGCCCCGTCTCGTATCCGGCGCGGCAGAACCCCTGCGAAGTGTCATGAAATGTCATGTTTTGTCATGTTCCGGGTTCGTACTCCAACGGCTGCCGCCGGTTCGAGGGGTCGTTTCGCGAGCCATGGCGGCCTCCCTGCCGTCGCCTCCTCCGTCACCCCGGCCTCCGCCTTCGCGGGGGCGACGATGGGGGGAGCGACCCTGTTTCGCGCGTATCGCGTGCCGGCGCGGGCGGGCGTCGGCGCCGGCGCGGTTCGCGCGCCTGATTGCCCGCCCGCGCGCGAGGGGCGCGGCGCATCGCCGGCTCGGAGGCCGGTCGGGGGCGAAGGGTCGGTCACGGGTCGTGTCTCCTTTCGTGTTGCAGCGGCCCCCGCCTTCGCGGGCGCACCTGTCCTGTGTGCCGGGTCTGCACCCGGCACGGAACACGCCCGGCATGATCCAGGTTCGGGGAAGGCGGGACGCCCCCTGCAGAAGAACGCCCCGCAAAAGCGGCCCCGGTTGACCGCCTCCGGTTTTGTGTTCGCTTTTTATTCTGGTATTGCTTCTTCCGGATTGCAAGCCCCTGTGAGGAAGCTTTTTTCTTCTCCGGGGCTAACGGCCTGAACTGAATGGGAAAAAATACTGGAATATGGCTTTATGTCGTCCCGGCCCTGCCTGCCCCCGCGCACCGGCGGGGCGGCCCCTCCGCCTTCGCGAGAGCAGGCGGGCCGTTTCGCCGCCGGCGGCGACCGGGTAGAATAAGCCGGACGCCGCGCTAGCTCAGTCGGTAGAGCAGCCGATTTGTAATCGGCAGGTCAAGGGTTCGAATCCTTTGCGCGGCACCATCCCCCGTTCCCGAAGTCTTTCGGCGACGCCTGTTGGAGGCGGACGGCCCGGCCGTCAGTCCTCGTGCGGATTCTCGACGCGCGGCCAGTAGGGGGCGGAGAAGCGCTCATAGGGGATCGTCGCGAAGTCGGGCGGGATGGCGCCTTCGCAGGCAACATAGGCGATCCGCGATGCAATGGGCGCGAAGCCGGCATAGAAATGCTGGGTCGATTTGACGGCGATGCCCCTGTAGCTCGCCGGGTCGATGCCGAGCTGGCTCATGCCGTCCGGATGAAAGACCTGGGTACGGGCCGAGTTCACGATGAGGTCGATGCCCGCATCCGAGGAGAGCCAGACGGCCGTGCCCATGCCCATGGTTGCCTCGCCGAAGCTCTGCACGGCGCCCTCCAGTATGCGCTTCACGGTGACTGTCAGGTCCAGGGGCATGCCGGAGTCCGGCCCGCATTTGCCGCCGATCCGGAGCCTGAGCGTGGCGCCCTCGCCCGCCTCCTCGCAGAAGCGCACGGCGACCGGATCCCAGTAATAGCCCGAGAGCAGCCCGGTCGCGCCGCGTTCGAGCGCGCGAGCCAGCAGGAAGGTCGAGTCCGAGGGCGCACCGCCGCCGGCATTGTCGGCGACATCGGCGACCACCACCGGACCCGGACCTTCCTCGATCAGGTCCAGCGCCTCGTCGATGGTCACGGTGTCCTGCCCGGTCTCGTCGCGCAACTCCCAGATCCGCTGCCCGAAGGCCCTTGCGGTCTCGGCTGCGAGAGCGCCGTCGCCATCGGCCACGACCAGCACCCTGGCCGTGGTTTCCGGCACGTCCTGCCAGGGGAAGCCGTGCGCGAAGGAGACGGAGAGGATGCCGTCCCTGCCCTCGGCCGCCTGCATGTCCTCGACCAGGCCCCGCACCGGTTCGACGGGCGTGCGCCACATGCCGACCATCCGGCAGTCATGGACCGCCATGACCGGTCTCGCGTCGCCCTGGTGGGCGGCAAGGCAGATATCGAACAGCTCGGCCGCGCGTGCGCCGCCGTCGATATGCGGATATTCCTTGAACGTGACCAGCGCATCCGCGTTCTCGACCATTTTCGGGGTGATCGAGCAGTGGAGGTCCAACTCGCCGCCGACTATGGCATCCGGCCCGACGACCCCGCGCACGCGGGCGAGCAGGTCGCCCTCGCAGTCCTCATAGCCCTCGGCGGTCATGGCGCCGTGCATGGACAGGAGCACGATATCGACCGGCATCGCCGCGCGGAGGTCGTCCAGTATCTCGTCGCGAAAGCCCTCATAGACCCTGCGCACGGTGAGCCCGGCGGGCTGGGCGAAGGCCGCGAGGCTCTCCACGACCTGGCCCTGACGCTCCTCGGCGGCGGCGCGCCAGACATGCAGCGGCAGGCTGAAGGTGGAGGCCGGATGGCCGGTCGCGTCGCCGCGGAACAGCATGGTGTCCTCGAAGGTCCGCACGCCGGTCGGCATGGATGAGAAGGTGTTGGTCTCGGTCCCGAGGCAGGCGATGAAGACTTTCATGGGCTGTTCCCTCACTGGGTCGCGGTTCGAGGCACGACTGCACCGCCATAGAGATGGCATTCGGTGTTGTGGCCACCATCCAGGGCCGGCCGTGGCGGCTCGGACCGGCAGATCGTCATGCACTCCGGGCAACGCGGGTGGAAGGTGCAGCCGGGCGGCGGGTCGATGGGGTTCGGGAAGACGGCGCCGAGATGCGTATCGGGCACGCCGAGGCGCGGGTCGGGCGTCAGCACCGAGTCTAGAAGGGCGCGGGTATAGGGATGGCGCGGGTCGCCAAACAGCGTGTCCGAGTCAGCCTCCTCGACGATCCGGCCCAGATACATCACCGCCACCCGGTCCGCCATGTGTTGGACCACGGCCAGATTGTGACTGATGAGCAGGTAGGTAAGCCCGAATTCCTCTTTCAGATCCTGCAGCAGGTTGAGGATCTGGCTCTGCACCGAGACATCGAGCGCGGAAGTCGGCTCGTCGCAGATTACGACTTCCGGGCGCATGATGAGCGCGCGGGCAATCGCCACCCGCTGACGCTGACCACCGGAGAGCTGGCTCGGATAACTGGATGCCACCCGGCGCGGCAGACCCACGACATCGAGCATTTCGCCGACCCTGGCGGACCATTCCGATGGCACGCCCACATTATGGATCCTGAGCGGCTGGGAGACGATGGACTCGATGGTCTTGGTCGGGTTAAGCGAGGAATAGGGGTCCTGAAAGATGGGCTGGATCCGGCGCGCAATCTGGCGGCGGGAGAAGCCGGCCGCACTGTTGCCGGAATAGAGCACGTCCCCCGAACTCGGCCGCTGCAGACCGAGCAGGATGTTCGCCATAGTGCTCTTCCCGCAGCCGGACTCGCCTACCAGCCCGACGACCTGGCCCCTGGGTATCTTCAACGAGACGCCGTTGACCGCACGGAGCGGCTTCGAGCCGCGCAGGAGGCCCTGGCTGACCTGGAAGACGCAGCTGACATCCACGGTTTCGAGCGCAGGGGCTTCGGTCATGGCGCGGCGGCCGCCTGCCGTTCGCCCAGCACTTCTTCCGGCGCGCGCAAGCAGGTATAGGCGTGGCCGTCGCCCATGTGCGTCGGCTCGTCCCTCATGCTGGCGCAGGCGTCGCTTGCATAGTCGCAGCGATTGCGGAACATGCAGCCGGAGAGTTCGCCGACGAGGTTCGGCACGATGCCCGGCACCGAACCCAGGCGCTCGCCACGCCGCGTCCGGCCCGGGATCGGGATGCAGCGCAGCAGTCCCTGCGTGTAGGGGTGCATGGGCGCATCGAAGACCGCTTCGCACGAGCCCTCCTCGACCGTCTTGCCCGCATACATCACCTGAACCTTGTCGGCGACGCGCGCGACGATGCCGAGATCGTGGGTGATGAGGATCATGCCCATCTCGAATTCGTGCTGGAGTTCCGCCAGAAGATGGAGAATCTGGGCCTGGATGGTGACATCGAGCGCGGTGGTCGGTTCGTCCGCGATAATCAGCTCCGGCCCGCACATCAGCGCCATGGCGATCATCACGCGCTGGCGCTGCCCGCCGGACAGCTGGTGGGGATACTGGCCGAGGCGCGAGGCGGCGGAGGAAATGCCGACCTTTTCAAGCAGGAACTCGGCCCGGTCGCGCGCCGCCATGCGGTTCTGCTCCACATGGCGCAGATAGACCTCGGAAAGCTGGTTGCCGATGGTATAGGACGGATTGAGCGAGGTCATCGGCTCCTGGAAGATCATCGACATGGAGCCGCCGCGCAAGCGCGCCATCTCGCGCTCGCGAAGGTTGCGGATATCGCGGCCGAGAAAGTTCATCCGGTCGGCGGCGCGCCGGGCGGTCTTCGGTAGAAGCCCCATGATCGCGAGCGATGTCAGCGACTTGCCGCAGCCGGACTCGCCGACAATGCAGAGCGTCTCGCCGCGCGAGACGGAGAAATCGATGCCGCGCACGGGGTGCAGCATCCCGGCCGCGACAGGGATATCGACCGAAAGGTTCTCGACCTCAAGGAGCGTCCCGGACACCGTCTCAACGTTCCCGTTCGAGCGTCACGTCGCGCAGCCCATCGCCGAAGAGGTTGATCGCCAGCACAAGCATGAAGAGGCAGACGCCGGGCAATGCCAGCAGCCAGGGCGAGAAGAACATGTATTCGCGCCCCTCGTTCAGCATCAGGCCCCAACTCGGCGTCGGCGCCTGCACGCCGAAGCCGAGGAAGGAGAGCGCGGCTTCGAGCAGGATCGCGTTCGCCATCTCGACCGTCGCCACCACGGTCAGCGACGAGAGCACATTGGGGAATATCTCGCGCACGATGATATAGGGCGTCGAGCAGCCCATGGCGCGCGCCGCCTTCACATAGTCGAGATCACGCGCCTGCATGGTGATGCTCCGCATCACCACGGCGAAGCGGTCCCACAGGAACAATCCGAGAACCAGAATCACTACGGTGAGCGAGGCGCCGAAGGCCACCACCGCCGCCATCGCAACCAGGAACACGGGCATGGCGAGCCGCGTGTTGATGATGAAATTCACCACCATATCGACCCGGCCGCCAAAATACCCCGCTGTCACGCCCAGAACCGTGCCGATGACGCCCGAGATGAGCATCGTCGAGAAGCCGATCAGCAGTGATATCTGGCTGCCGTAGATGAGCCGCGAGAGATAGTCCCGGCCCACCTTGTCGGTGCCGAGGACATGCTCCGGATCGACCTTCTTCTCATGCCAGAACGGGTTGGTCAGGCGCTTCGCAAGGTCCTGGTCGTAGGGGTCGTGCGGCGCGAGCAGGGGTGCGAGGATCGCCACCGCGAAGATGGCGGCGAGAATGACCGCGCCGATCAGGAAGCTGCGGTTGCCGAGAATGCGCCGGCGGAGCTTGGACCAGGGCGAGGGCTCGAGGATTTCCTCGGCCGTCTGCCGCTGCCGGAAAACGAGGGACCTGGCTGTGCTGCTATCGGTCACGGCAATGCCTCAGCGCACCGAGATTCGCGGGTCGAGCCAAGCGTTGAGCAGGTCGGCCAGCAGCGTCAGCACCACATAGAACGAGGCGAAGACCAGCACGATCGCCTGCACCACCGGCAGGTCCGAGCGCAGCAGCGCATCGTAGGACAGCCACCCGATGCCCTTGAGGTTGAAGATCGTCTCGATGACGATCGAGCCGCCCAGCATGAACCCGAACCACACGGCCGCCAGCGCCACGACCGGGATGATCGCGTTCCTCAGCGCATGCTTGAAGAGCACCGAGGCCGGGCTCAGCCCCTTGGCGCGCGCCGTGCGGATATAGTCGGAGGCCAACACCTCGATCATGCCGGCGCGGGTCAGGCGCATAAGCGCCGGCGTGGCGTAGTAGCCGAGCGCGATGGTGGGCATGACATAGTTGGCCCACTGCGTATGGCCGGAAATCGGCAGCCAGCGCCACCAGACGCCGAAGACGATTATCATCATCAGCGCGAACCAGAAGGTCGGCAACGCCTGGCCCAGAACCGCAATGAACAGCGCGATCCGGTCGATGATCGAATTGGGCCGCATGGCGGCGAGCGTACCCAGAGGGATCGAGACCGCCAGCGCGAACAGGATCGCCAGCGTGCCAAGCAGCATGGTGCGCCCGATCCGCTCGGAGACCATGTCGAAGACGCGCTGCTTGTAGTGGTAGCTCTCGCCAAAATCGCCGGCGAGCGCGCGGCCGAGCCAGTCAAGATACTGGACATGGATCGGCCGGTCGAAGCCGTAGAGCTTGCGGATCGCCTGGATGTCCTCCTCGCTCGCCTGCTCTCCTCCAATGGTCAGCGCCGGATCGGCCGAGAGGTGGCTGAGCGAAAAGGTCAGCCCCGACACGACGATTAGGATCAGGAACGCAACGAGGGTCCGCTTGAGCGTGTAGGCCGGCATTCCGCCGCTCTCCGACGGTTAGGGAAACGGCAGGGCGGGAACACGGCCCGCCCTGCCACGCTACGCCTCTGGCGGGGGCGCCGTGCCGTCAGCTGCTCGCCCAGCCATATTGCCAGAAGCGCGGGATCTCATCCTGGTAGGGGATGAAATTCAGCTCCTCGCGATAGGCGTAGTTCCGGACATGGTTGAACATCGGCAGCCAGTAGACCTCGCGCGTGATCTTCTCGACGGCCTTGCGGTAGGCAGCCTTGCGCACCTCCGGGTCGGAGCTCGTGTCGCCTTCCTCGAGCCAGGCCGCCACTTCGTCGTCGAGCGCGAAATCGTCCGGCCCTTTCTTGAAGAAGTGGCTGGTGATCGCCGACATGTCGTTCATCGAATAGGAACCCCAGTCCATCAGGAACATCGGCGTCGTGCCTTCGTTGCGCTGTTTGTCGCGTAGCGCGAAGTAAGGCATCTTGGTGAGCGTCGCCCTGATGCCGACCTTGGCTAGGTCGCCCATGATCGCTTCGGCCCAGTCCGCAGGACGGAAGGTGTAGAAGTCGATATCGAACCCGTCCGGATAACCTGCCTCAGCGAGAAGCGCTCTGGCCTTGTCCGGATCGAACTCGTATCTGACCGCCGCCTCGGCGTCGCAGCCGAACTGGGTCGGGAAGCAGGGCGTGTGGATGACGCCGGCGTCGCCGCGGATCAGGTTCTTTACGAGCGCGGAGCGATCGATCGCATGGGCCATCGCCTGGCGGACCTTGAGCTTCGTGGTGGGCTCGAAATTGCCGCGGCCGGCGGCGTCGAAGCCGATATAGCCGGTGCGCATCGTGCCGGCCTGCAGGGCCTTGTAGCCCGGCACCTGGCCGATCTGGTCCACATGGTCCGCCGATATGTCGGCCGTCACGTCGATGCCGCCCGCCAGCAACTCGGCGATCTGGGTCTGCACGTCGGCGATCTCGCGCACGACCATCTTGGAAACCTGCGCCGCGCCCTTCGGGCTACCCCAAGTGTAGCCTTCGTTCTTCTCGAAGACATACTCCTCGGCGGTCTTGATCGAGACGACCTTCATCGGGCCTGTGCCGACCGGCTTTCGGCCCATGCCCTCGGGGCCGACCTCGGCATAATATTCGTTCGGATAGATCGTCAACGGCCCCGACAGAAACTCGAAGGCCTGCGGGAACGGCTTCTTCATGTGCAGGTTGACTGTGTACCGGTCCACCTTCTCGGCCCGGTCGATCCAGTTGACGTTGCGCTGCACCTTGACGCCATTGTCCGGGTTCGAAATCCAGTTCAGCGTGAAGACCACGTCATCGGCGTCAAACGGCTCGCCATTGTGGAACTTGACGCCTTCACGCAGCTTGAACTGCCAGGTCGTGTCGTTCAGCAGCTCCCAGCTCGTTGCCAGCAACGGCTTGTATTCGAAGGTCTTCGGCTCACGGTAGATGAGCTGGTCCCAGACCATGCGGCTGAACCAGATGCCCGTCCGGTTGGTGTTGAAATAGTTGTCGACATTCTCGATAGGGCCGGTCGAACCCCATGCGATGACCAGTGAATCGTCGTCCGGTCCGGCGGTTGCCGAGGCTGCGATCATCGCCGCCCCGGCAATCGACGCTGCGGTACCCGCAAGTTTCCCGAAATTCATGCGTATCCTCTCCCTGTTTGGCGTCCGGCGGGCGGAATCCGCGGCGTTCCCGGCCATCGAGGTTTGCGTCCGGCGTGCGCCAACAGGGCGCCGCGCCCGGGCATCTCGCGGTCGTTAACGACAGGGACTTCCCGTCGGCGTTCCGGAACGATGCACCAACCCGCCCCCCTGTCAACGCGCGATTGGCCGCGTATCGAAGCCTGCCAGGCGCGCGGACGGGATGCCCTGAATCGCAGGCCTATATGGTATTTTGGACAAGCCTCGACCGGGTGCTAGACTGGCGGCTCTCCCTGCCACCTGCGTCCCCGGAGGCCGTCCCATGCCGTTGCAGCCGAATTCGCCGGAAGCGCGCGATGTCGCGTATCTGCTTCACCCCTACACCAATTTCCGCCAGCACGAAGAACAGGGGCCGATGGTCATCGAGCGCGGCGAAGGCGTCTATGTCTGGGACACGGGCGGCAAGCAGTATATCGAAGGCATGGCCGGGCTCTGGTCCACCTCGCTGGGCTTCCAGCACAAGCGCCTCGTCGCCGCCGCCGTGAAGCAGCTCGAAACCCTGCCCTACTACCACCAGTTCGGCCAGAAATCGCACCTGCCCGGCATCGACCTCGCCGAGCGGCTGATGGGCCTGGCACCGACTTCGGTCTCCAAGGTGTTCTTCAACAACTCGGGATCCGAGGCGAACGACACCGCGATCAAGTTCGTCTGGTACTACAACAACGCACGCGGGCGCCACCAGAAGAAGAAGATCATCGGCCGCGTCAACGGCTATCACGGCATCACGCTGGCAGCGGCCAGCCTGACGGGCCGCTCGCTCAACCATTCCGGCTTCGACGTGCCGCTCGAGCGCTTCATCCACACGAACAATCCGCACTACTACCGCTTCGGCGAGGACGGCGAAAGCGAAGAGGACTTCGCCACCCGCATGGCCGAGGAACTCGATGCGCTGATCGAGTCCGAGGGCCCGGAGACGGTGGCCGCGTTCTTCGCCGAGCCGGTGATGGGCGCGGGCGGCGTGATCGTGCCGCCGGCCACCTACTTCCCGAAAATCCAGGAGGTGCTGCGCAAGCACGATGTGCTGTTCGTCGCCGACGAGGTGATCTGCGGCTTCTGCCGGACCGGGAATTTCTGGGGCTCGGAGACCTTCGGCATTGAGCCCGACATCCTGGTCTGCGCCAAGGCGCTTTCCTCCAGCTACCTGCCGATCTCGGCGACGATGATCAGCGACGAGGTCTATCAGGCCATCGCCGACCAGAGCGCCAAGATGGGCGTGTTCGGGCACGGCTACACCTATTCCGGCCATCCGGTCGCGGCGGCGGTCGCGCTGGAGACCCTCAAGATCTATGAGGAGGAGGACACGCTCGGGCATGTCCGGAGCGTGGTCGGCCGGTTCCAGGAGCGGATCCAGGGTTTCGCCGGCCATCCGCTGGTCGGCGAGGCGCGCGGTGTCGGGCTGGTCGGCGCCACCGAGTTGGTGAAGGACAAGGCGACGAAGGAGGCCTTCGCGGCGTCGGACGGCGTCGGCGCGCTCGTCAACGACCTCTGCGCCCAGGAAGGCCTGATAACGCGGCCGGTCGGGGATTCGATGTGCTTCGCGCCGCCGCTGGTCATCACCGCGAGCGAAATCGACGAGATGTTCGACCGCTATGCCCGTGCGCTCGATGCCGGCCTCGACCTGCTGACGAAGCAGGGCAAGGCGGTCGCGTAACCTCGAAGGGCCTGAGCGCCTTGTCGCCGGGGCCGCCTGCCGGGCCGCCGTTTCCCCGCGGCGGGGGAGGCGGCCGGTTCGGCTGCGCGCGGCCGGCGGCGCTTCTCGATGGCGAAAAACCGGCTGGCGGGGCGGACCGGGAGACCCGCTAGCCATGACTCCCGAATCCGAGGTGCTGGTCCGGTTTCGGGATGTCGAAAAGACCTATGACGGCCGCGTCAATGTCGTGGACCGCCTCAGTCTCGAAATCCGCAGGGGCGAATTCCTGACGCTGCTCGGCCCGTCGGGCTCCGGCAAGACCACCATCCTGCTGATGCTCGCCGGCTTCGAGGCGGTGACGGCCGGCGATATCGTTCTCAATGACCGCTCTCTGCGCAATGTCCCGCCCTTCCGGCGCAATATGGGCATCGTGTTCCAGAACTACGCGCTCTTTCCGCACAAGTCGGTGTTCCAGAACGTCGCCTTTCCGCTCGTCCAGCGCCGGCTTCCGAAGCATGCCATCAGCGAGAAGGTGGGGGCTGCGCTGCGCATGGTGGACTTGACCGGCCTCGGCGAGCGGCGTCCGCACCAGCTTTCCGGCGGCCAGCAGCAGCGGGTTGCGCTTGCCAGGGCGCTCGTCTTCGAGCCCGAGATCGTGCTGATGGACGAGCCGCTTGGCGCGCTGGACAAGAAGCTCCGCGAGCAGATGCAGATCGAGATCAAGCATCTGCACGAGCAGCTCGGAATGACCGTCGCCTATGTCACTCACGACCAGGGCGAGGCGCTCACCATGTCGGACCGGGTGGCTATCATGAATGACGGGCTCATCCAGCAGGTGGGCTCGCCGCATGAGGTCTACGAGAAGCCCGCCAACGCCTTCGTTGCCAATTTCATCGGCGAGAACAACGCCTTCGAGGGCCGGATCGAAGGCATCGACGGGCCGAACTGCGTTGTCAGGCTGGCCTCGGGCGACATCATCCACGCCCGGTCTGCAGCGGAGCGCGCCAACGGAGAGGCGGCCCTGCTGTCGCTGCGCCCCGAGCGCCTGGTCATCGGGCCGACCGCCGAAGACATGGCGAACCGGTTCGGGGCGAAGGTGGTCGAGGTGATCTATTTCGGCGCCCACAACCGCGTGCGCCTCGCCATGGCCGGACGGGACGACATCATCGCGCTGGCACCCGTCGGCGCGGCCAGCGATGCGCTCGCGCCCGGAGCGGCGGTCGAGGTCGGCTGGGCCCCGGAGCACTGCCGGGTGCTGGCACCGGCATGACGGACGAAGCGAAGGCCGCCCCCGCCGACCGCAGCCTCGAGGCGAAACTCAGGCGCGCCCAGAGGCAACGTTCCCTGAACGCCTTCCTGCTTGTCGCGCCGCTGCTGCTCTTCATCCTCGTGGTGTTCGCAGGCCCGATCCTCTCGCTGCTCTATTTCAGCGTGGATGACCCGAAGCTTGCCGAGGTCATGCCCCGGACCGCGGAGACCGTCGCCGAATGGGACGGCGCCGAACTGCCGGGCGAAAAAGCTTTTGCAACCGTGGTCGAGGAAATCCGGGCCGCCTACGGGGACCGGACCGTTGCCGCGGCAGCCATGCGGCTCAACTACGAGATCAGCGGCTTCCGCAGCATGGTGATGCGCACCGGACGCAAGATCCGCCGCATTACCGGGCCGCCCTACAAGGAAGCCCTGATCGGACTCGACGAGCGCTGGGGCGATATAGCCTACTGGCGTGCGATCAAGGCCTCGGCCGGGCCCTACACCACCCGCTACCTGCTGGCGGCCGTCGATCTCGAACGGAAATGGGATGGCAGCATCGGTACCGCCCCGCCCGAGCGCACCATCTATATCGACTATCTGGAGCGCACCTTCTGGATCAGCTTCTGGGTGCTCGCCTGGTGCATCGCCATCGGCTATCCGATGGCCTATCTCATCGCGACCACCGGCCGGCGCCTGTCGCGGATCCTGCTGGCGTTGGTGCTGCTGCCCTTCTGGACCTCGCTGCTGGTGCGCACGGCGGCTTGGGTCGTGCTGTTGCAGAATAAGGGGGTCGTGAACGACTCCCTGCTCTATGCGGGCCTTACCGATGAACCGCTCACGCTGATATTCAACCGGACCGGCGTCTATGTCGCGATGGTCCACATCCTGCTCCCCTTTCTGGTGCTGCCGCTCTATGCGGTGATGCGGAACATTCCGGCGAGCCAGATGCGCGCCGCCGCCTCGCTCGGCGCAAAGCCGGTTGCGGCGTTCCTGTCCATCTACCTGCCGCAGACCCTGCCAGGGCTCGGCGCCGGGTGCATCCTGGTCTTCATCCTTTCGCTCGGCTTCTACATCACGCCGGCTCTCATCGGCGGCGCATCGGACCAGATGCTGAGCTACCTCATCGCCGAGTTCGCAACCCGGACCGGCAATTGGGGCATGGCGAGCGCCATAGCGATCCTGCTGCTGCTGAGCGTGGCCGCGCTCTATCCGGTCTATCGGGGCCTTGTGCGCGGCGCGGCCGGGTTCCGGTTCGGATAGGCGGACCGCATGGCGCTTCCGGTCAACGCGACCCGCGGCCAGCATGTCTGGTACTGGTGCCTGCGCCTCATCTGCGCCTTCGGCTTCCTGTTCCTGATCGGCCCCATCGTCATCGTCGTGCCGATCTCCTTCAGCGCGGGCAGTTTCCTCAGCTATCCGCTGCCCGGTTTCTCGATGCGCTGGTACGATGCGGTGGTCGAGCCCTTCCCCTGGATGTTCGCGCTCGAGAACAGCCTGATCGTCGCCGTCTCGACGACGATCATCGCCACCGCGCTCGGCACGCTCGCTGCCTACGGCCTCACGCGCGCGGACTTTCCTGGCAAGCCCTTCGTCTTCGGGCTCCTGATCTCGCCGCTCGCCGTGCCGCTCGTGATAACCGCGCTCGGGCTCTATTTCTTCTTTGCCAGGATCGGGCTGGTGCAGACCCATATCGGGCTGATTATCGCGCATGTCGTGCTGGCGGTGCCCTTCGTAGTCATCACCGTTTCCGCGACGCTCAAGGGGTTCGACTGGAACCTCGTGCGCGCCGCCGAGAGCCTCGGTGCACCGCCGCTCGCCGCTTTCTTCCAGGTGACGCTGCCGCTGATCCTGCCTGGCGTGCTGGCAGGCGCGGTGTTCGCGTTCGTCACCTCGCTCGACGAAGTGATCGTCGCGCTCTTCGTCAGCGGCCCGGCGCAGATAACCCTGCCGCGCCAGCTCTTCACGGGGCTGCGCGACCAGCTCGACCCTTCGATTGTTGCGATCGCGACGATTCTGATAGCCTTCTCGCTGGCACTTCTGGCGGTCGTCGAACTGCTGCAGTGGCGAAGCGCCCGGCAGCGTTCCCGGCGGGAGGAGTAAGGTGGCGCGTCCCGCAAGCAGAACCGTTGGCACGCCGCAGTTCGGATCGGGAGACCGGACGGTCAGGACAACTGCAAATGCCGTTCGCGGCGGAAAGGAGGATGAGCCATGAAAACCATCGGGAGGCGTTTCAAACCCCTTTTCGTGGTCGCTGCGGCGCTGGGCCTGCTTTCCGGAGCCGCCGAAGCCCGCGACTTCACCATTGCAAGCTGGGGCGGCACCTACCAGGAAGCGCAGCGCGACGTCTATTTCACGCCGTTCAGCCAGGAGTCCGGCATCGCCTTCCTGGAAGACGTCTATCTCGGCGGCTGGGCCCAGTTCCAGGCCATGCAGGACACGGGGCAGATCCCCTGGGATGTCGTGCAGGTCGAAACCTCGGAGCTCGTCCGGGGCTGCGAGGAGGGCGTGTTCGTGCAGCTCGACTGGTCGAAGCTCCTGCCCAAGGAAGACATGCTGCCGGACGCCGTCACTGATTGCGGCGTGGGCAATCTCGTCTGGTCCGTGGTCATCGCCTACAACGCCGACACCGTTGGCAAGGCGCCGGCTACGCTTGTCGATTTCTGGGACACGAAGACCTGGCCCGGCAAGCGCGGCATGCGCAAGGGGCCGAAACTCAACCTCGAATATGCGCTGCTGGCCGACGGCGTGGCGCCCGCGGACATCTACAAGGTCCTCAACACGCCGGAGGGCGTGGACCGGGCTTTCGCCAAGCTCGGCGAGATCAAGCCGCTGGTGCAGTGGTGGGAAGCCGGCGCGCAGGCGCCGGAATGGCTGGCGGCCGGCGATGTCGAGCTGAGCGTCGCCTATAACGGGCGGATCACCAACGCCCAGAAGGACGGCAAGAACCTGCAGATGATCTGGGACGGGACGGTTTACGCCATCGACTCTTGGGCCATCATCGAAGGCGCGCCCAACCAGGACGCCGCATACGCCTTCGTCAAGTTCGTGACCGACCCCGGCCGCCAGGCCGCCTTCACCAAGGCCTATGCCTACGGGCCGACGCACAAGGAAGGTGTGGCCATGGTCGATCCCGAGCGGGCGAAGAGCCTGCCGGCGGGCGACAATCTGGCCACGGGCCTGTTCGGCGGCAGCCAGGAGGCGATCGACTTCTGGGTGGACTACCAGGAAGAACTGACCGAGCGCTGGAACCGCTGGGTGGCGCAGAACTGAGCCTGCGGCGGCGGAGGCGGGCCTGAACGGCCCGTTTCCCGCCGCCGGCGAAAGGGCTCAGACCGGCCGCAGCACGAAGTCGAACCGCCCGCGCCAGAGGCCCGCCGCGGTCCGGTCGAGTCGTAGCAGCAGGTCGTCCCTGAAGATGGAATCGCGGGCGTTGGCGGCCTCGAGGTCGGGGAAATAGACCTGCGTGGTGAGCACGCCGGTCTTCCTGCCCTGCAGCTTCACATGGATATGCGGCGTGCGGCCGGTATAGCGGCCCGGCCGGATCGTCAGGAAGCGGAACGTCCCGGCCGCATCCGTGAACTGGTGGCCGCGATAGCGGAAGCCCCGGTTGTCGTAGCGCCCGCGCCCGTCACTGTGCCAGATGTCGATGACAGCGCCGGGCACGGGTCGGCAGTCCGGCGTCAACGCCAGGCCCTCGAAGACGAGCGCCTCGCCGGTCGCACCCGGCTCGCGCAAGTCACTGCGGCGCGGCGTGGCGGGCGTGTAGAACGGCCCCGCCGTCTGCGACCGGGTGCCGGGCGTGCAGGCAAGCGGCGGCGCCAGCCCGAGGCCGCGGTCGTCCATCGCCTCCGAAGGCTGGTAGCCGAGGAGCATTGAGCTTGCGGAAGACGGCAACGGCAACGCCGCCGCTCCCGCCAGTCCCGTCAGCACCCGCCTCCGCGTCGCGCCGTGTCGAAACATCGCGCAAGCGTAACCCGTTCCGGCGCCGTCCGCACGGGGGGCGGGGGCGCACACGAAAAAGCCGCCTCCCCGGCAAGGGAGGCGGCCGTTTCCGTTATGCCGGCGCGGTCAGTTGCTGGCGTGGATGATGTCGCCGAAGCGAACCCAGCTCTTCCCGTCGAAGCGCGAGAGCTGCTCCGACTGGATCGGGTAGAAGTCGTCCGCTGAGGTGTTGACCAGAATGCCCGGCAGCAGCATCGGAAGCTCGACGTCCTTGAGGTTCGCGGCGCAGGCCATGATGCCCTCGCGGCTCAGCTCCCCGCAGCCTTCGAGCGTGATGTGCATCAGCCTGGAGACGTTGTAGCCATAGGCGTAGTTCACGTCCGTCAGGTCGGAGCCCGGCATGTGCTTCTCCATGAAGGCGACCCACTCCTTGTAGCCCGGATCGTCCTTCCACTCCGGGTCCACCGGGTCCATCAGATACTGCGCCGTAATCAGGCCGGTGGAGCAGTCGAGGCCTGCCGGCGTCAGGGTCGCGCCCACCGAGGAGGACACATTGTTCAGCAGATGCACCGGCTTCCAGTCGATCTCGCAGGACTTGCGGATCGCCTGGGCAGCGAATTTCGGGATCGTGATGTTGAAGAAGACGTTGGCGCCGCTCTCCTTCATCTTCAGGATCTGGCTGTCCACCGTCGGGTCGGTGACCTCGTAGGGCAGCATCGAGACCACGAGCTCGTCCGCCTTGTCGCCGAGGCCGCGCAGGAAGCCGTCGCGATAGTCCTTCCCGTAGTCGTCGTTCTGGAACAGGATCGCGATCTTCGGGTCCTCGACGTTCTCCAGCACGTATCTCGCGTAGATCTCGCCCTCGACGTCGTAGGTCGGCTGGAAGCCCATGGTCCAGGGATACTTGTCCGGCTGGCCCCACTTGCTGGCGCCCGTCGCGACGAAGAGGTGCGGGACCTTCTTCGCGTTCACATAGCGGTGGATGGCGGAGTTGGTCGGCGTGCCGAGCGTCTGGAAGAGAAGCGCCACCTGCTCCTGCTCCACGAGCTTGCGGACCTGCTCGACCGTGCGCGGCGGGCTGTAGCCGTCGTCCAGCGAAATGAAGTCGATCTGGCGGCCCTGGATGCCGCCCATCTCGTTCACCATCTCGAAATAGGCGGAGATGGTCTTGCCGATGGTGCTGTAGACCGAAGCCGGCCCCGAATAGGGGTTGGTGTTGCCGATCTTGATTGTCGTGTCGGTAATGCCGGTCATGTCGGCGCTGTGTGCCGTCCCGGCAAGCAGCGCCGCTGCGGCGGCGACGGCCAGCAGTTTCTTGATGTGCATGGGTCGATACCTCCCTTTCAGTTGTGTCCCGTTTCTATCCGCCGGAGCCGGCCGATCTGCGTTTCCACCATGCGAGCGCCCGTTCCACCGCGCCCCAGACCCCGAACGGCACGAAATATATCGCAAGGATCAGGAAAATGCCGAAGATCGCCCAGGGCGGCGGTACGAACGGATAGGCGCGGCTGATGTCCTGGGCGAAATTGGGCACGAAGACGAGGAACAGCCCACCGAAGATCACGCCCGGGATCGACACGATGCCGCCGACCACGGACCCGACCAGCAGGTTGACCGCGAGGAAGAAGTTGAAGGCGTCGGGCGCGACGAACTCGGTGACGAAGACGCTGAGCGCGCCGGCAATGCCGGTGTACATGGCGCTGATGCCGAAGGTCGTCGTCTTGTAGAGGGCCGTGTTGATGCCCATCGTGCTGGCCGCGATGGGATTGTCGCGGATTGCCATGATCGCCCGGCCCGACCGGCTGTGCAGCAGGCACCAGGCGACGATCATCAGGAACACCATGACCGCGAGCGTCACATAGTAGAGCGACTGGTCGGCGCTCAGGCCGTCGATCAGCGGCTCCGGCTTCGGCACGAAGAGGCCCTGCACGCCGCCCGTCCAGTGCTCGAAGGCATCGAATTTGAGCAACTGCGGCGTCGCCACGGCAAAGGCGAAGGTGGCGAGCGCCAGATAGAGTCCCTCCAGGCGGAGCGCCGGCAGGCCGAACAGGAAGCCCACGACGAAGGCCACCAGCGCCGCCACCGGCAGGGTGGCGTAGTGGTTCCACTCGAAATGATAGAGCAGGATCGCCGCCGTGTAGGCGCCGACGGCGTAGAAGGCGCTGTGGCCGATGGAGAACTGGCCGTTGTAGCCGGTCAGGATGTTCAGCCCGAGCAGCGCGATGCCGTAGGCCATCGCCTGGGTGAACTGGAAGCTGGTGAAGTCCGACACGAGATGCGGCACGACCGCGGCGAACAGCACCGCCGCGCCGAAGCCGATCAACAGCCGGGAGGTGACGGGGTTCGGACGGTTCGCCACCCTCAGACCCTCCGCACCACGACGCGGCCGAACAGCCCGGCCGGCTTGAAGACCAGCACGCCGACGATGAGGATCAGCGCGAAGGTGAGCTTCAGCTCCGAGCCGCCGGGAACATATTGCCCGACCCAGTTCTCCAGCACGCCGACCACGAGGCCGCCCAGCACCGCGCCGCCGGGGCTGGACACGCCGCCGAGCAGCGCGCCGGCGAAGCCGTAGAGCAGCACGCCGGCCATCATGTTCGGCTCCAGGTAGACGATGGGCGCGACCAGGATGCCGCCGACCGCGCCGATCGACGCCGCCAGCCCCCAGCCGAGCGCCAGCATCCAGCCGACCGAAACGCCGACCAGCCGGGCCGAGTCCGGATTGGCGGCGGCGGCGCGCATGGCGAGCCCGACGCGCGTGAAGCGGAAGAAGGCGAACACCAGCGCCAGCACGCCGAGCGTCAGCGCGATGACGCCGATATGGTGCGGCCCGATCAATGTCGATTTGAAACCGAGGTCCTCGGGGAAGAGGCTCGGGAAGGGCTTGATGGTGAACTCCCAGATCCAGCCCGCCACGGCGTTGAAGATCACCAGTAGCCCGATGAACACGATGATCTGGTTGAGCACCGGCGCGTTCTCGACCGGCTTCACGATCACCCGCTCGATGATGACGCCGGCCAGGAAGGAAATGCCGACCGCGAGCAGGAAGGCCAGCCAGACCGGCGCGCCGAGGCCGACCAGCGTCCAGGCGACATAGGTGGAGAACATCGCCATCTCGCCCTGGGCGAAATTGAAGTGGTCGGTGGCCTGGTAGATCATCACCACGGCCAGCGCGACGCAGGAATAGATCGACCCGATGGCGAGGCCGGCGAGCGTCAGTTGCAGGAAAAGGTCCATCTTCGGGCGCGCGCTTTCAGTAGCCGAGATAGCTGCGGCGGATGTCTTCGTCGTCGCGCAGCAGGCTGGACTCGCCGCCCATCACCACGCGGCCGGTTTCCAGCAGGTACGCATGGTCGGCGAGTTCGAGCGCGATGCTCGCGTTCTGCTCCACCAGCAGCATGGAGGTGCCTTCGCGCTCGCGGATGCGCGCCATGATCCCGTAGATCTCCTGCACGATCAGCGGCGCGAGGCCGAAGGACGGCTCGTCGAGCAGCATGAGCTTCGGGCGCAGCATCAGCGCGCGGCCGATGGCGAGCATCTGCTGCTCACCGCCGGAGAGCGTGCCCGCCTGCTGGCGGCGGCGTTCGCCGAGCCTCGGGAAATAGCCGTAGACGCTCTCCATGTCGGCGGCGATGTCGGCCTTGTTCCTGCGCGTGTAGGCGCCGAGCTGGAGGTTCTCCTCGACCGACTGGCGCACGAAGGTGCCCCGGCCTTCCGGCACATGCGCGATGCCGAGCCCGACGACGCGCTCGGTCGAGAGGCCGGAGAGTTCCTGGCCGTCGAACACGACCTCGCCGTCCGTGCGCACCATGCGGCATATGGCGCGCAAGGTCGTCGTCTTGCCCGCGCCGTTCGCGCCGAGGATCGCAGTGATCGACCCCTCGTCGAGCACGAAATCGACCCCGAACAGCGCCTGGGTCTGGCGGTAATAGGCTTCCAGCCCCCGGACCTCGAGAAACGCCATCAGTGCGCTGTCCCGAGATAGGCTTCGATGACCTTGGGGTCTTGCTGCACCTCTTCCGGCGTGCCGTCAGCGATCTTGCGACCGAAATCTATGGCCACGACCTTGTCCGACACCTGCATGACCAGGCTCATATGGTGCTCGACCAGGAGGATGGTGATGCCGCGCTCGTCCCGGATCTGGCGGATCTGCCCCATCAGGTGGTCGAGCTCCTCGTGGTTGAGCCCGCCCGCCGGCTCGTCGAGCAGCAGCAGTTCCGGCTCGCCGGCGAGCGCGCGCGCCATCTCCACCCGTTTCTGGTAGCCGAACGGCAGGCCGCCGACCGGCATGTGCGTCATCTCCGCGAGTTCCATGAAGGCGATCAGCTCCATCGCGCGGTCCATCAGCCCCTCTTCCTCCCGGCGCACCCAGGGCAAGCGGAAGGCGTTGGACACATAGTCGCTCGCCGTGCGCGAATGGCCCCCGATCATGACGTTGTCGAGCACGGAGAGCGTCGGAAAGAGCGCCAGGTTCTGGAAGGTGCGGCCGATGCCGAGCGAGGCGATCCGGTTCGCCGGCAGCCCCAGCAGCGACCGGCCCTTGAACAGGATCTCGCCCGCGTTCGGCGTGTAGAGCCGGGAGAGGCAGTTGAAGAGCGTCGTCTTGCCGGCGCCGTTGGGGCCGATCAGACCGACGATCAGGTCCTTCGGGATGTCGAAGGACACGCCGTCCAGCGCCACGATGCCGCCGAAATGCACCGCGACATCGCGGACTTCGAGAACCGGCTGGCTCAATGCTGTCCCCCCAACGGAGCGGCCCCGGGACCGCTTGGCGGGCAGCGTTTAGCAGATGCGCCCGGAAGCGGCAACGCCCGGCCGGGAGCCTCACTCCTCGGCAGCGGCGGCGGCTTCCGATTCCTCTAATTCCAGCAGCACTTCTTCCGTATGCTGGCCGAGCGCGGGCGCAGTGGCCTCGGGCGCGCCGGAGACCAGCGGCGGCGCCCCGGCCGGGTTCGGCACCGGCCAGGCGCGGTCCCCGCCGGGCTGCTCCAGCCAGGAAATCAGCCCGGTCGCCGCCGTCTGCGGATGCGCCGCAAACTGCGCATAGTCCTGGACGGCCTCGTTCTGGAGGCCGGCTTCGGTCAGGCATTCCCGCCAGTGCGCCGTCGGCCGCGCCGCGATATGCGCCGCGACCGCGTCATTGAGCTCCCCGGCATGTCCGGACCGCCCCGCCGGGTCGGCGAAGCGCGGGTCGGCCGCCAGGTCGGCGCGGTCGATCAGGCCGCAGAGCGCCTGGAAGTCGCCCGTCTTCAGCACGACGAGGTGCAACCAGCCGTCCGCCGTGCGGAACACGCCGGAGGGCGCGGTCGGCATCCCCATCGGCCGGCCTTCCATCAGGGTCGCGGACAAGCGCACCGCCTGGAGGTTGGCGGCGGCCGCCATCAGGCTCGAGTCGATGAAGCGCGCCCGGCGGTCCTCGCGCTGGGCATAGACCGCCGCCGCCACCGCCTGGTGGGTGTAGAGCGCGGTGGACATGTCCACGACGATCGGGTTGGCGCGGTGCGGGATGCCGTCATGGCCCCGGTTCTCGTAGGTGAAGCCGGTAAAGGCCTGCAACACCGGGTCCATCGCCGGCTTGGCGCTGAGCGGGCCGGTCTGCCCGAAGCCGGAGACCGAGACATAGACGATGCCGGGCGCGAGCGCCTTCACGGTCTCGAAACCGAAGCCGAGCCGCGCCGCCACGCCCGGACGGAAGCCTTCCATGAAGACGTCCGCGGTCCGGACCAGCCGGCGGAGCTTTTCCTTGTCGGCCTCCTGCTTGAGGTCCAGCACGATGCTGCGCTTGCCGAGATTGCCGATGACGGAAAACGCCGTGTGGCTGCCGTAGCGGGGCCCGAGCACCCGCGCCCAGTCCCCTTCGGGCGGCTCGACCTTGATGACGTCGGCCCCGTATTGCGCCAGCAGCATGGCGCAGTAGGGCCCGGCGATCCCCTGGCTCAGATCGACGACGCGCAGCCCCGCATAGGGCTTCTCATGGCTCATGGGCCGCTGGCCTCCTCCCCCTCTGCCACTGCCCGCCAGTGTGGGCCGCCCCCGCTCCCGCCGTCAACGGCGCGCGGCCGCGCAAGCCTCTGACTCCCCTCCCGCTCGGCGCAAGGGCGCGGGCTGCGTTATTCGGCAGCGGCGCGGGTTGTGCGGCCGGCTATGGCTTCGCGCAGGCCCTCCGGCAAGCCCTCCATTTTCGTCATCCCGTGCCCCAGGGCGGCGAGGCGGCCTTCCATCCGCTCGCCCATGCGGCGCATGTCGGCGCGCAGCCAGGCGAACAGGCCGAAGATGAGCATGACCAGGGCGGCGAACAGCGTAGCGACGGCGGCGGTCGCGGGGTCCATGGGGGCGGACCTTAGCACGGACGCCGGGAACCGTAACACCGTCCGCCACGCCCCGCGCGCAAGCCCCCGTGCATGCTGAAATCAGATGTGTGCATGCAGTAACCCCCGGGCCGGGGAGACGGACGATCGAGGCCTTAGTTCTCCTCAGCGGCCTTCTCTTCCGCCTCTTCCTCGAGGACCTCGCGGACGACGAGCGTCACACCGTCGACTTCCACGACCGTCACTTCAGTATCCGCCGGCAGGTCGCCCTCGGGTGACGCCAGGCGGAGCGCCCACATCGTGTCCCCGACCCGCACCCGGCCGCGGCCGCTGACGGTCGCATCCCGCAGCGTGGCGCGCGTGCCCACCATGCTGCGGCCGCGCCGGTTCAGTGTCGGATGGTCGGTCGGCCCCTGCCTGAAGGCCACGAAGCGCCGCCCCAGGAAGATCGACGCCACCGACAGGACGGCGAAGACGACCAGTTGAACCTGCCAGTCCAGTTCCGGAACAGCGGCAAGCAGCAGCCCGGTCAGGACCCCGGCGATCCCGAGCCAGAGGAAGACGACGCCCGGGACAAGGATCTCCACCAGCATCAGGAGGACGCCGAGCGCCAGCCAGTGCCAGTAGGAAATATCCTCGGGCGAGAACCCTTCCATGGACCGGGTCTCAGGCGCCGGAACCGGAAGGCGGCACCGAGCGTCCCCGGCGCGGGGCGGACGGGTCCGACTCCCCGTCCTTGCCGAAGGCTTCCCTCGCGATCTCGGTGAGGCCCGCGAGAGCGCCGATCACGCCGGAAGCCTCAAGCGGCATCAGCACGACCTTCTGGTTGCGGGCGCTGGCAATGCCTTCCAGCGCCGTGACGTATTTCTGGGCGACGAAATAGTTGATCGCCTGGACATTGCCCTCCCCGATGGCCTTCGAGACCATTTCGGTGGCGCGCGCTTCCGCCTCGGCCTCGCGTTCGCGCGCCTCGGCGTCGCGGAACGCCGCCTCGCGCCGGCCTTCCGCATCCAGGATCGCCGCCTGCTTCTGCCCCTCGGCGCGCAGGATTTCCGCCTGCCTCACACCCTCGGCCTCCAGGATGACGGCGCGCTTCTCCCGCTCGGCCTTCATCTGCCTCGCCATGGCGTCCACCAGCTGGGCGGGCGGGGTGATGTCCTTGATCTCGATGCGGGTGATCTTGACGCCCCAGGGCGCGGTCGCCTCGTCCACTACCTTCAGCAGCTCGGCGTTGATCTTGTCGCGCTGCGACAGCAGCTCGTCCAGGTCCATGGAGCCCATGACCGTCCGGATATTGGTCATGGTCAGGTTCAGGATCGAGATTTCGAGGCGGCGCACCTCGTAGGACGCCTTCACCGCGTCCAGAATCTGGAAGAACACCACGCCGTCGACGGTCACCATGGCGTTGTCGCGGGTGATGATCTCCTGCGACGGCACGTCGGTCACCTGCTCCATCACATTCTGGCGCTGGCCGATACGGTCCACGATGGGGACGATGAGATGCAGTCCGGGTGCCAGCGTCCGTATGTAGCGGCCGAAGCGTTCCACCGTGAACTCGAAGCCCTGCGGGACCGTCTTCACGCCCATGAAGACGAGCGCCACGGCGAAGACCAGCACGATGAGCACGAACACCGAAAACGGACTCAACACAGGAATCGCGTCCAGCATTTTCCGGTTTTCTCCAACGGGTTCGCGGAAGCGTCGCTCTCCGCGCACAGAATAGGCGAGTCGCGGTCGGCGGAACAGGCGGAATCGCCAAAGGGCTCGTCGGCCAGGCGTCGAAACGGCACGGCCCGCAAATCCCGGTTTCAGGTCCGCTCCGCCGCTTCCCGGATCGCGCGCCAGATGCGGAACGGGCTGGCGGCTCCCTCGAAGCGCGTGACGCCGAGCGGCGCCAGCGCATCGAGAATGGCGTTGGTGACGGCGGGGTATCCGGCGATGGCTCCGGCCTCTCCGCAACCCTTTACGCCCAGCGGATTGGTCGTGCACCGCGTCGGTGTAAACGCGATGTCGAAAGGCGGCAGGTCGTCGGCGCGCGGCATGGCGTAGTCCATGAAGGAGCCGGTAAGCGGCTGGCCCGTTTCCGGTTCGAACGCCGCCTCTTCCAGCAGGGCCTGCCCGACGCCCTGCGCGATGGCGCCATGCACCTGGCCGGCAACGATGGCGTCGTCGATATGCTCACCGTAATCGTCGAAGGCCGCATAGCGGACCAGGCGCACGGTCCCTGTCTCCGGGTCGATCTCGACTTCCGCCAGATGGGTGCCGTTCGGGAAGGTCATCCATTCCCGCGCCCAGTGGTAATAAGTGTCGAGCGCACCGTCTCCGGCGAGTTCGAACAGGCCGACCGCCCGGTCCGTGCCAGCGACGCGGAATGCGCCTGCTTCGTATTCGATGTCGGTCTCCGCCGCCTCCAGCCGGTCTGCCGCCAGCGCCCGGCCCTTCTCGATGACGATCTCGCTCGCGCGGAAAATCGCCGTGCCGGCCATGTAGGTCGCACGTGAGGAGCCGTGGCCGCCTCCCATGGCGATCTCGTCCGTGTCGCCCTGGACGAGCCGGATGCCGCCGCTCGGCAGGTCGAGGCAGCGGGCCACGATTTCGGGGAAGGTGGTTTCGTGCCCCTGGCCGATATGCTGCGTGCCGGTCACGAGGTCTACGCTGCCGTCCTCGCGGAAGCGCAGTTCGACATTCTCCTCCGGGTAGCCGCCGGTGGCCTTGATGTGGCAGGCGAAGCCGAGCCCGCGCAGCAGGCCCGCCCCCTCACTCCCGCGCCGGCGCTCCGCGAAGCCCCCGGCGCTCTGCTCGGCAAGCGCAAAGCCCTCCCGGAAGGCGCCGCTGTCCACGGTGAAGCCGAGCGCATTCGTCATCGGCAGGCTGGACACAAGATTTCGACGCCTGAGCTCTTCCCGGGCAATGCCGGTTTCCGCCGCCGCCTTGTCGATCAGCCTTTCGAGAATGTTCACCATTTCGGCGAAACCGGGGCCGCGCGTCACGCCCTCGGGCGGCGTATTGGTGAGCACGGCGCTGATATGCAGAGCGACGGCCGGAATGGCATAGACCGTGCCCGCCAGATGGACGAACTGCCCGGTCTGGACGCCGCCCGCGACATTGCCGAACCATGCACCTGCATTCGCCGTGCTCGCGACCCTGAGCGCGAGGAAGCGCCCTTCCGAGTCGAGCGCAAGCTCGGCTTCGGCCCGCTGGCCCCGGCATTGATGGTCGGTCAGGAACACCTCGGAGCGCGTGGCCGTCCAGCGCACGGGACGGCCCAGCCGCCGGGCCGCCCAGAGCAGCAGCGGATACTCCGGATAGGCGAAATTCTTGACGCCGAAGCCTCCGCCCACGTCCTCCGCGATGAAGCGGACCCGCCCGGGCTCCACGCCGAGGCATGCCGCCACATGGTCGCGGTTGACATGCAGGTTCTGGCTGGACAGCCGAAGCGTGTAGCGCCCGTCCGCCGGGTCGTAGAAGCCGGCCGCGCCCCGCGGCTCCATCGGGTTGATGACCACGCGATGGTTCAGGAGCGCGATCCCGACCCGGTGGGCGGCGCGGGAGAACGCCGCGTCCACGGCCTCGCCGTCGCCCGTCCGCCAATCGAGGCAGGCTCTTTCCGGCTCCGGGTCCAGCGCCTCATAGACGACCCGCACCCGGTCGGCCGCATCCTGGGCCTCGTCCGGCGTGGCCCCGGTGACGAAGCCGACCGGCTGACCCGCATAGCGTGCGGTATCTTGCGCCAGCAGCGGCTGCGGCTCGCAGTCGAACGGTTCGCCCGTCTGCATGTTGGCGGGCTGGTAGGGCCGCAGGCCCCCGAGACCGGCAATGTCCGCCGCGGTGAAGACCGGCGCGCCGTTGCCCTCGACGGCCCGGATGCGGGCATGCGCGTGCGGGCTGCGGACGAACGCCGCCCAGAACGCCCCCGGAACCTCGATGTCGTCCAGATAGCGGCCCTGTCCGGTTATGAACCGGGCGTCTTCGCGCCTTCCTGCCACGTTCCCCGCTCCCGCTTTCGGGCTATAGTAGCCGTGTTGCGAGGGGAGAGTCCCATGGCCGAACTCTGGGAACTGTCTGCGGGGGAAGCGGTCCGCCGGCTGACGGCGGGCGAGGTGTCGCCGCTGGAGCTTGTGGACGCGTCCGTTGCCCGGATCGAGGCCGTGGACGGGGCGGTGAACGCCCTGCCGCTGCACCGCTTCGAGCGGGCCCGCGATGACGCGAGGCGGCTTCAGGACATCCCGCCCGGCGACCGGGGGCTGCTCGCCGGCCTGCCGATCGCAATCAAGGACCTGATCGACGTCGAAGGCATGCGGACGACCTACGGCTGCCCGTTATATGCCGACAATGTGGCGGACAAGTCCGACCCGCTCGTGACCCGGCTGGAGGCGCGCGGCGGCATCGTCGTCGCCAAGTCGAGCTCGCCGGAAATGGGCATGATGCCCGTGACGACGAACCGGGTGTTCGGCCACACGCGCAACCCCTGGAACCTGGAGACGACGCCCGGCGGCTCGTCGGGCGGTGCCTCGGCGGCGCTGGCGGCGGGCGAAGTGCCGCTCGCGCACGGCTCCGACATAGGCGGCAGCCTGCGCATTCCGGCCGCCTTCGCGGGCGTCTGCGGCCTGCGCCCGAGCCCCGGCCGCGTGCCGCGCACCCACTCCCACCGCTGCTTCAACCCGATGTCGGTGCAGGGCCCGATGGCGCGTTCGGTGAACGACATCGCGCTGTTCCTCGACGCCATGGCCGGCTACCTGCCGAGCGACCCGCTGAGCCTGCCGGATTACGAGGGCTCCTTCCGGGCCGAAGGCAAACGGCCGGCCCGGATCGGTTATGTCGCCGATATCGGCCTCGGCGGCGTCGAACCGGAGATTGCCGCCGTCGTCGAGGCGGCGCTTGCGAAGCTGGACATTCCGGTCGAGCCGCTCGCGCTCGATTTCGGAGACATGGCCCGGCTGTTCTCGGTGATGATCGGCCACAACACGCTGATCGAGCGCGCCGACTTCATTCGGGAAAACCGCGAGAAGCTGGAGCGTGTGCTGGGGCTGCTGCTCGACTATGCGAACACGCTCACGGCCGAGGACTTCATCTGGGCCGAGCGGGAGCGCGCGGCCGTGTTCCAGCGTCTGTCCGACGCCTTCGAACAGGTCGATGTCATCGTCATGCCGACGGTCTGCTGCACGGCCTTTTCGGTCGAGGAGCGCGGCCCCCGGGTGGACGAGTGGTCCGAGGCGCCGCCGCCCTGGTTCCAGCAATGCTGGGGCACGGTGCTGACGTCATGCCCGATCCTGGCAATCCCGGCCGGCCTCGCTCCGAACGGCATGCCGGTCGGCCTCCAGATCGTCGCGCCGGTCAGGCGGGAAGACATGGCGATCGCGGCAGGCCGCATCATCGAGGAAGCGGTCGGCTCCCTGCCGGCGATCGACCCGCGGCCGGCGCCCACCCCCTGACCCCAAGCGGAGACCCCTTCATGGCCGGAAAGATCGACGCCCGCCTCGCCGAACTCGGCATCGAGCTGCCGGAGGCGCCCGCGCCCGCCGCCAACTACGTGCCCTGGGTCCGGAGCGGCAAGCTGCTGTTCGTGGCGGGACAGGTTTCGGGCAACAACCAGGGCATCCACAAGGGCCGGCTCGGGGACGATCTCGGCCTCGACGAGGGCGTGGCCGCGGCCAGGGCCTGCGCGCTCAACCTCATCGCGCAGGCGAAGGCAGGCTGCGGGGGCGACCTCGACCGGGTGGCGCGGGTCGTCAAGCTCGGCGGCTTCGTCAACTGTACGCCGGACTTCGTCCAGCATCCCCAGGTCGTGAACGGCGCCTCCGACCTCATCGTCGAGATATTCGGCGAGACGGGCCGCCATGCCCGTTTCGCCGTCGGCGCGCCGTCCCTGCCGATGGGCTTCGCGGTCGAGGTCGATGCCGTGTTCGAGATCGACTGACCCCCCGTGCCCGACGGCAAGGAACCGATCTCCGTCCGGATCGCGCCGGCCATCGACGCGGTCCCGGCGCAGGACTGGGACGCCTGCGCCGGGGACGGGAACCCCTTCGTTTCCCATGCCTTCCTGAAGGCGCTGGAAGACGGCGGCGCCGTCGGGGCCGATACCGGCTGGCTGCCGCAGCATCTCGTGGTCGAGGACGAAGCGGGCCGCGTGTCCGGCGTCGCCCCCTTCTACATGCGCGGCGACAGCTACGGCGAATATGTCTTCGACCATGGCTGGGCGCATGCCTATGAGCGCGCGGGCGGGCGCTACTACCCGAAGCTGCTGTCCGCCGTGCCCTTCTCGCCGGTGCCGGGCCCGCGCCTTCTGGTGCGGCCGGGCGATTTCGCGGAACAGGCGCGCGCGGCGCTCGCTTCGGCAATGGTCGAAATCGGCAGGCGGTCCGGCGTGTCGTCGGTGCATGTCAACTTCCTGCCGAAGGAAGAGTGGGACTATCTGGGCGAGTTCGGCTTCCTCAAGCGGCTCGGCCAGCAATATCACTGGCACAATGACGGCTACCGGAGCTTTGACGATTTCCTGGGCGCGCTGAACTCGCGCAAGCGCAAGACCATCCGCAAGGAACGCCGGACGCTGGAGGAATGGGGCCTCACCTTCGAGGCGCTCAGCGGCGACGACCTCAGGGAGGAGCACTGGGACCTGTTCCACCGTTTCTACCGCAACACGGTGGACCGGAAATGGGGCGGGGCCTACCTGACACGGGATTTCTTCTTCCGTCTGCACGAGACCATGGCCGACAACACGGTACTGATCGTCGGCCGGCGCGAAGGCACGATCGTCTGCGGCGCGCTCAACATGCGCGGCGCCGACACGCTCTACGGGCGCAACTGGGGCTGCGACACGCGCTTCCGCTTCCTGCATTTCGAGGCCTGCTACTACCAGGCCATCGACTATGCGATCCGCGAGGGCCTGGCTCGGGTCGAGGCCGGCGCGCAGGGCCAGCACAAGATCCAGCGCGGCTACGTCCCCGTCGAGACCTACAGCGCGCACTGGATCGCCGACCGCAACTTCCGCCGCGCGGTCGCGGATTACCTGGAGCGCGAACGCGACGCCGTCGGCGAGGAGATCGAGTTCCTCGCCGACTTCGCGCCCTTCAGGAAAGAGGGGTAGCGACCGGAGGTCCGACCCGCCTCTTGCGCCACCCCGGACGGAGAGTTGCCCTTGTCGCGCGAGGTCCCCATTCCCGCCCGCAGGCGGAGAGGGCCCCTACGCGAAGGGCAGAAGCACTATCGAGCCGGTGGTGCGCCGCTCTTCGAGAGCGCGGTGGACTTCGGCCGCCTCCCGCAGCGGATAACGGTGGCGGACGGTGGCCGGCACCGCTCCCGACGACATGACGTCGAACAGCTCCTTCGCCGAAGCCACAAGGTCCTCGCGTTCCTCCATGTAGTGCATGATCGCCGGACGGGTGACGAACAGCGAGCCGCGCGCGCCCAGTTCCACCACATCGACCGGGTCCGGCGCGCCCGAGGCATGGCCGTAGCTCGCCATGACGCCGAGCGGGCGCAGGCAGTCGAGCGAGCGGGTGAAGGTGTCCCTGCCGATGCTCTCATAGACCACCGGGCACCCCTTGCCGTCCGTCACCTCCATCACCAGCGGCACGAAGTCCTCGCGCGAATAGATGGCGACATGGTCGGCGCCGTGGGCCCTGGCGAGCTCGGCCTTCTCGTCGGTCGAGACCGTGCCGATCACGGTCGCGCCCAGATGCTTCGCCCACCGGCAGAGGATCAGCCCCATGCCGCCGGCCGCCGCATGGACCAGCACCGGATCGCCCGGCTGCACCCGGTAGGTCCGGCGCAGAAGATACTGGGCGGTCAGGCCCTTGAGCGTCATGCCGGCGGCGTCCTCGTCGGAGATGCCGTCCGGCAGCTTCACCAGCCGCCTCGCCGGCATCACGCGGCGCTGGGCGTAGGCGCCGTGCGGCGGGCTGGCGTATGAGACCCGGTCGCCGACCACGCATTCGGTGACGCCCTCGCCCACGGCCTCTACCGTGCCCGCACCCTCGATGCCCAGCACCATGGGAAGCGGCGGCACCGGCCAGGGATGCGGCATGCCGCGCCGGTTGTAGGTGTCGATATAGTTCACCCCGATGGCGCCGTGCCGGATCAGCGCCTCGCCCGGGCCCGGCTCGCCCGCCGGCCACTCCTCCCAGCGGAAGACCTCGGGCGGACCTTTTTCGTGGATGACGGCGGCCTTGTTGCTCATGGCTTTCCCCCGGCGGTTCGTCCTGCGGCCTCGTCAGGCCTGCGCTTCGATGGCCTCCATGTCCTCGTCGGAGAGGCCGAAATGGTGGCCGATCTCGTGGACCAGCACATGGCGCACGATATGTTTCAGGTCCTCCCCCGTCTCGCACCAGTAGTCGAGGATCGGGCGGCGGTAGAGGAACACATAGTCCACGTCTTCCGCACTCGCCGAACCGGTCTTCTGGTCCAGCGAGACGCCGCGGTAGAGGCCCAGCAGGTCGAACGGGCTCTCCAGCTCCATCTCGCGCTCGGTCTCCTCGTCCGGGAACTCGTCCACCCGGAAGACGATGTCGGCCGTCAGCCGGCGGAAGGAGGCCGGCAGCTCCGCATAGGCGGCCTCGGCCCAGGCGGCCAGTTCGTCGAGGCTCGGCGGATGGACAGGCGCGATTCTCTCAGGCATCGTCCGGCTACGGAAGGTACACGGTTTCGGAGGCGCGGATCATGGCCGAAAAGCTCACCGGTAGCGAGCGCCGCGAGGCGCTGGCGGCGCTCGAAGGCTGGAGCGAGGCCGAGGGCCGGGATGCCATCCGGCGCAGTTTCCAATTCGAGGACTTCACGGCCGCCTTCGCCTTCATGGCCCGCTGCGCGCTCGCCGCCGAACGCATGGACCACCACCCCGAATGGTTCAACGTCTACAACCGCGTCGAAGTCACCCTCGCCACCCACAGCGCCGGCGGCGTGACGGAACTGGATGTGAAGTTGGCGGCGTTCATGAACGGGGCTGCCGGGGCGGGGTAAGCGTTTCGGTCCGGGGCTCGGGCGCAAGGAGCGCTTCCTTCAGGCTCGGCTTCTCCGCTTTCTGCATTTCCCGCCACTGAGCGATAGGCAACAGAACGGCGGTCTCGACGCCGTGCCTGGTCACGATTTGCGGACCTTCGTTTACGGTCGCTTCGATGAAGGCACTGAAGCGTGCCCTTGCTTCACGCGCTTGCCACGCTCTGGTCATGTCTCTTCCTGCGATAGCGGTTCGAGCTTCATCCGGAGGTCTTGTTCGAACTTACCGCGACGCACCGTTTCGGCTGCCAGCAGTTTGTCCACGGTTGCCTCCAATGTCAGGACTTCCCAATGACCGGCGGTCAACTGCCATGAACCATCGACATTGCGCTGCAGCTCGGGAACCAGCCAGATAACGTCGCCGTCGCTCAGGTCGCGGCTATAGTCGGGGCTTACTCCGCCCACCGCGTCGAAGAACGGCCGGTCCACCGCTACCGCCATCTTGGAGCCCCATCGCCGCAGCGTCGGCACCTTTACCTGCAATTGCAGCATCAGTCGTTTCGCGCTCGAAGAACGCCAGTCCGGCCGACGTATGGCGTTGGGAAACGGAGGCGGGTTCCGGTCGTCCGTCTGCAGCCGCTCGAACTCGGAGCCCATCCCGGTACCTGAAAAATACACGGCCTGAATTTCCAACCCGTACCACTTGAGGTCGCCACCGACTGCCCTCGCTACCACCAGGTCAATTTTCCCGGCGGGTTTGTCGGTACCGGTTCCGTGCATGAATGCAACTTCGCGAGCGAGCATTGCGTCGTCGCGGCTGAAACCCACGATGTCGGCCAGCCACGTTACCAGAAGCTGCCGTTCTTCGAATCTCGCGGGGCATACGATTGCCGGGGCTCCCACCGCCGGCCCAAGCCGACCATCGTCGTCCGGCCGATAGCGTTGAAGGGTGCAAACGCCACCCCGTTTTCGGCATGGCGGCTTGTCCTTCTGGAACGGGCACGCTGGTGCCTTGCGACCACCCGCCAAGGCAACTTCCGCCAAGCGGCGGCGTTCATCCGGTGACAGTTCCGGGAATGGCCTCCCGAACCACTCGGCAATACCGTAGCGCAGGCTCAATGGATGAATACCGGGCGAGGCGAGATCACGAGCTCGTATATCCGCGCATGGTGTGTGTTCTTCATCTCCACCTGCACGACATGGAAGCCATGCTTCCGGACAAGTGCTTCGATTTCGGGAGCACGGTCGTAAGTCATCACGAAGTCCGTCTTTCCATCTGCGAGTAGCTCGAACAGACGGTCATGATCGACCTCATTGTGAGCGTAGAGCCGCTTGCCCGCCCGTTTGCCACCTGCGGTATAGGGCGGATCCACAAACAGCACGCAGCTATCGCCTAGGCTGCCTGCCATGACTTCAAGAAGGGCCATCCCGTCCGCCTCGGCGAATCCGAACCGTTGTCCACAGCCGCCAATTGCGAAGAGACGCTTCTTGAGCGTTTCGGGATACCAGCGCGACGCTACCCCCTTCCCGCTCTCGCCATACCGCGAGAGGGACGCACCTGGCGCGAGGATGCCGCCGCGGCGGGTGCGGTTGAGGACGAGCGTGCGGAAGCCGTGCTCCAGCACGTTTGCCGGCACCTGCCGCGACAGGGCATCGACGGCCTCCCGCGTCGGCTCGAAGTCCTGCACCATCTCGCAGAGTTCCGGGCCGTGGCGGAGCGCGGCGTGCCAGAAGGCGGCGACGTTGCGGTCCAGCTCCACCATCAGGCAGCGGTCCACCAGCCCTTCCATGACCGCCGTCAGCGAGACGATGCCGCCGCCGGCGAAGGGCTCGACGAGCAGCTTCGGCCGGGGTTCGATGCCTTTCAGCCAGTGGCGGATATGCGGGATGAGCCATGTCTTGCCGCCTGGATAGCGCAGCGGGCTGCGCTGCGGCACCGAGGCCACATTGACCGCCGGGATGGGCGAAACCGGAATCGGGGAGGCCGCCCTCCCCATGGGGGACCTGCCGCGCCTTTCTAGAAGAAGACGTAGGAGCGGACCACGACGTTCTTGCGGCAGGGCGCATCCACAGGGACCGTCGGGTCCTGGCAGGCCGTGTGGAACGACCAGCGCGACACCGAACCGTCGGTGACCGAGTCGTAGCATTTCAGCATCGACACTTCCGTCGGCGTCTGCCGCGGGAACCAGTACCAGTCATGGTCCGGCCGGTAGGTGAAGCGCGTCGTCTCCCCGACCCGGTCGTCATAGATGCGGTAGTTGTTGATGTAGGGCTGGTCGGCGAAGGACGGCCAGGCGCAGAGCACGAAGGGGAACTGCTCAACCGTCTCCATCGGCTTGGCGAGGTTGATCGACATGAACCGCCGCGACATCTTCGCGTCGGCCTCCGCTTCCGTGTAGTGCTGCGTGCGCCCGAAGTTGCGCAGGTTCTTCGTCAGCAGCTCGCGGCAGCGCACCCGCCCGCTATTGTCGTTCAGGTCGTTGTGCACGAGGTTGGCGTAGCGGGCGTTCACACCGGGATTCTTGGCGTCCTGGTCTTCCGTGCGGTCGCCCTGGTAGTCCTTGTCGAACACATCGTGGTTGTAGACCAGCGCGTCGGTCGCATCGGGGAAGAACTCCAGCAGGAGCTTCTCGATCTCCGGGTAGAAGACGCGCTCTACCTCGGCCGAGTCGTAGAAGTTCGTGCATCTGGATTCGAGGTGCGCCAGCGAGACGCCGAGCCTGTCCATGCTTTCGGCGCTGCTGACATCGAGGCCCGGATAGTACTCGCCGATCCGGCGCGCATCACGCAACACCTGCGGGAAGTAGAGGTTGCGCCGCCCGGCGTCGTTCTCGGCCTTGCGCAGCAGCTTCGCCTCGGCCTTGCGCGCCGGGTCCCGCCAGAGCGCGTTGGACGGCACGATGGAATAGGACGGGTGTTCGTAAACGGTGTAGCGCAACGGCAACGCCACGCCGCCCTCGGGGGCTTCGATGCCGTTGGCGCGGATATGGTCCAGGCACTCGTCATATTCCCGGAAACCGAGGCCCCATTTCGTCTCGATGGGGCCGGGGGGCGCATTCTCGATCCGGTCGATCAGCGCGTCGCTGTGCCCGTCGGCAATCTCCTTGAGAGCCGCCTCCAGCGCCGCGGCGGTTCCGGCATCGCCGTCCCGGTCGAAAGACATGTAGGAGAGGCCGCCATTCGCGGCGACGGGCGGCGGCTGGCCCTCCGTCAGCTGGAGCGGCGGTACATAGGCCGACGAACCCGCATCCGCCTCAACCCGGTTCCCGATGGCTTGCTGCCCGTCCATGACATGCTCTCCGGATAAGGATTTCCCATCGTGGCACAGGGCCTGTGCGTTTTCCAGAGCGGGGCCGCCGTCAGGCGATGCGGCCCTCCTTCATCGCCTCCTCGGTGAAGACAAGGCCGTGGCCCGGTTTCTCGGGTGCGCGGACGATGCCGTTCTCCACCAGCGGCGGGTCGATGAACAGGTCCTGCATCAGCCCCATGTCCTCGAGGATCAGCCCGTTCGGGATCGAGGCCATGAGTTGGATCATCAGTTCCGGATAGAGATGCGGGGCTATGGTCATGCCCCAGGTATCCGCAATTGCCGCCGTCTTGCGCAGGTCCGTCAGCCCGCCGCGCACCACGTCCGGCTGGAGGATCGGCAGTTTCGGGTTCTCGAAGAAGGGCTTGAGGTCGTAGCGCGTCATGTGGCTCTCGCCGCCGACGACCCGGAGGTCGAGCGCGTCCGCGATCCGGAAGTAGCCGGCGAAATCGTCCGGCACGACCGGCTCCTCCAGCCAGTAGATGTCGAACTGCTCCAGCTTGCGGCCCTGCAGGATGGCGTGGTCTGCGGTCCAGGCCATGTTGACATCGACCATGATGTCGACCTCCGGCCCGACCGCCTCGCGCACCCGGCGGACATGCTCCAGGTCCTGGGCGTCCGTCCAGGCATGGCCGACCTGCATCTTGACCGCCGGGTAGCCCTCCGCCTTGAAGCGCAGCGCCTTTTCCACCATCGCGTCCGGCTCGAGCCCCCGCCAGACGCCGGAGCCGTAGGCGGGCGCCTCCGCGCGGTAGTGGCCCCAGAGCCGGTGCAACGGCATCCCGGCGGCCTGTCCCACAATGTCCCAGAGCGCGACATCGACGGCCGAGAGCGCCAGCACCGGCGCCCCGCCGCGCCCGTCCGCCAGCGATGCGGTCCACAGCTCCCGCCAGATCGCCTCGACCTCGCTCGCGTCGCGCCCGATCAGGTGGGGCGCCATGGTCTCTTCCAGGCATTCCTTCACCGTGCGGAAGCCTTCGCGCAGATAGAGCTGGTAGCCGAGCCCGACATGGCCCGAGCGCGTCTCGATCTCGACCGCCAGCACATTGCGCTTCCGCGCATAGCCGCGCTGGAAGGCCGGCTGCTCCCGCCACGGCAGCACCATCAGGTGAACGCGGATGTCTTCTATGCGCATCGAGTCCGTCTCCCTCTCACCGTTCGCCTTTATCCCCGCCACTCCCGCACGATCCGCCGGGCGTCGCCCTCGCGCCGGGTGAAACCTTCCTTGTCAAAAAATTCCAGCAACTCGATGGCGACATTGCGCCCGATGCCGGAGCGGTCCTTGTATGCCGCTGCCGTGAAGCGCCCGTCGGCGCTCTCCGCCGCCAGCGTCTCGGCAATGTCCGCAAGGCCCTTCAGCGCCTCCGGCGGGAACCAGCGGTTGTCCGCCACCCTTCGCACCAGTCCGAACCGGCCCGCCTGGCGCAGCACGCCCTCCACCCGGACATGATCGACCTTGAGCATGTCGGCCAGTTCGCGCACCCGCGGCGGACGCAGGCCGCCTTCCGTGACCAGCGGCTCTATGCGCTGCCAGAGCGCCTCCTCCTCCGGGGCGAGCGCCGCACGGTGGCCGGGCCGGTGGACGAAGCCGCCGGAGCGCGCAAGCCTGCCTGCACCTGCCAGCGCCGCAAGCGCCGCTTCGGCGATGTCGCGCGGCGGCACCGGGTCCAGCCGCCGGCGCAGCGCCACCGGGCCGAGGCCCGGGCTGTCGGGATGCGCCGCCGTCCAGGCGTCCACCTCGCGCTCGAAGGCATCCGAGAGCGTCTGCCAGCGCCCGGCATCGACGGCGACCGGACCCGCAAACACCACGCCCTGCCGCCGCCTGAGCGCCGCCTGTTCCGGGTCGTTCAGGTTGTGGGCGAGCGCGAACCGGGGGAAGTCGAACCCGAACGGCGCCGCCTCCACCAGCCCGGCGAACGGGTCCTCCCCGGCGCGCACGGCAAGCTCGGCCAGCCGCTCCGGCCGCGCCCGGCCGCGCGCCGGCGGAAACGGATCGGCGACGCGGCCGCCGGCCATGGTGCGCATGGCCGACTGGTCGCGCAGCACGACGCCGTCGCCCGCGAGCGCGCCGATCTCCCGGTCCAGCAGCAATTGCACCCAGCCGGCCGCGCCCGGCGCGATGGACGGTCCGTCCAGCACCGCCACCCGCCCGGTGACATCCACCGCGCCCAGATGCACATGCACGGGCGTGCGGTCGCGGAGCGGACGCGCCTCGCTGCCGAGCACCCTCAGCCTTGCGTCGATGCGGCGCGTCGGCCCGTGGGCCTCGGGCGCCAGCAGCCAGTCGCCGCGCGAGACGGCGTGGCGGCGCAGGCCGGACCCGGCAAGGTTGAGCGCGACCCGCTGTCCTGCCTGCGCGGCATGGGTCTCGACATTCTCCGCATGGATCGCGCGCACCCGCGCCTCGACGCCGCCGGGTGAGACCAGCAGCCGGTCGCCCGCCTTGACCGCGCCCGAGAACGCCGTGCCGGTAACCACAAGGCCCGCGCCGCGCAGGGTGAAGCTGCGGTCCACCGCCAGCCGGAACCGCCCCGCCGCCCGCCGCCGCCCGACCGCGCCCGCAAGGCGCTGCAATGCGCGCCGCAACTCCGCAACGCCGTCGCCCGTTATCGCGGAGACCGGCAGGACCGGCGCCCCGGCGAGCCCGGTATCGGCTGCAAGCGCCTGCGCTTCTTCGGCAACCGCCTGCACGCGCTCCGGCTCGGCGCGGTCGGCCTTGGTCACGGCGACAATGCCGCGCTGCACGCCCAAAAGGTCGAGGATCGCCAGATGCTCGCGCGTCTGCGGCATCGGCCCGTCGTCGGCGGCCACGATCAGCAGCGCCGCGTCGATGCCGGTGACGCCGGCCAGCATGTTCCTGATGAAGCGCTCATGCCCCGGCACGTCGATGAAGCCGACGGTCTGGCCGGGGCCGGCCTGCCAGTAGGCGAAGCCGAGGTCGATGGTGAGCCCGCGCGCCTTTTCCTCCGGCAGCCGGTCGGCGTCGGTGCCCGTCAGCGCCTTCACCAGCGAGGTCTTGCCGTGGTCGATATGCCCGGCGGTCGCGACGATCATGGGGCCAGTTGGGACAGGAATGCGTCTTCGTCGTCAAGGGTGCGCAGGTCGAAGAGCAGCCGCCCCTCCGAGATGCGCCCGATGACCGGGACGGGCAGCCGCCGGAAGGCCGCCGCGCGCGCCTCCAGCGCCTTGCCGCCCGGAGCGGACAGCGCCAGCGCCCGGCTTTCGAGGCGCTCCACCGGCAGCGAGCCGGAGCCGATCTGGCTCGCGACGGTCATGACTTCCGCGCCTTCCATCGCTGGCGCGAGCCGGTACGCCTGGGCCTCAATCTCCTCCACCGGACGGGTGAGGATGCGCAGCGCAGGCAGGCGTTCCGCCAGCCGGTCGGGATCCCGGTAGAGCCGCAACACCGCTTCCAGAGCCGCGAGGGACAGCTTGCCGAGCCGCATGGCGCGTCGCATCGGGTTCCGCTTGAGCAGGGCGACGAGGTCCGCGCGCCCGACGATGATGCCGGCCTGCGGCCCGCCCAGCAGCTTGTCGCCGCTGAAGGTGACGAGCCCGGCCCCGGCGGCGAGCGCCTGGCCCGGCATCGGTTCCTGCGGCAGTCCGTAGCGCGCGAGATCGACAAGCTGCCCCGCGCCCAGATCGACGGCATAGGGCGCGCCCGCCGCCTCCGCGATACGAGCCAGACGGTAGTCCGGCACCGACGCCGTGAAGCCGACAACCTCATAGTTGGAGGTGTGCACTTTCAGCACGCAGCCGGTGTCCGGACCGACGGCGGCCTCGAAGTCGCTCGCATGCGTGCGGTTGGTCGTGCCGACCTCGACCATGCGGGCGCCGGCGCGGGCCATGATCTCGGGCATGCGGAAGGAGCCGCCGATCTCGACCAGCTCGCCGCGCGACACCAGCGCGTCGCGCCCTGCCGAGAGGCTGTTCAGCACCAGCAGGACAGCGGCAGCGTTGTTGTTGACCGCCAGCGCCGCTTCCGCGCCGGTGAGTTCCGTCAGCAGCGCCTCGACATGGGAGTCCCGGTCTCCCCGCCGGCCGGTCTCCAGGTCGTATTCGAGGTTGCAATTGCCGGCGGCCTCCGCGATTGCGGCGACCGCCTCCTGCGGGAGCGGCGCCCTGCCGAGGTTTGTGTGCAGCACGACGCCCGTCAGGTTGAACACCCGCCGGAGCGAAGGCCGCCCCCGCGCCGCAATATGCGCCGCCGCCGCCGGTCCGAGCGACGAGGGATCGAGCGCGCCGCCGGCCCCGAGCGCCCGCCGCGCATCCGCGAGCGCCTGCCGCGCGCCCGCCAGCGCTTCGGCCCGCCCGTATTCCTCGGCCGCCGCGGCAAGGGCGGCGTCTTCAAGCAGGCGGTCCACGGAAGGCAGGACCGAGAAATCCGGACTTGCCATCCTTCAAAGACCCCTGCGCCTTGCCAACCAGGCCATCGCCAAACGCGTCCCCCTCGGCCGCCGCGCCTGCAGCAACCTGTCGGCAACCATATCCCCGCCGCGCCCGCTGCGACACCAAAGTAGGCCCTGTGTAACATTTTTTGCTTGGACTCGGCGCGCGGCTTGGCTACCAACCTTCTCCGCATACGCCTCGGATATCGCGACCGTAATCGACCGATCGGAGCGTTCGCACTCGCCCAGGGGAGACCGAAGCCATGGCCGGCGCCCTACCGGATGTTGCGCAGCACGACACCTTCCCGAAGCTGCTCCGTTACAACGCCGAACACCGCGCATCGCTGGCCGCCGTCCGCGAGAAGGACCTCGGCATCTGGCAGACCTGGACCTGGGCCGACTTCCGCGACGCGGTGCGCAAGCTCGCCGCCGGAATGAAGGCGCTCGGCCTCAAGCGCGGAGAGAAGGTCGCCATCGTCGGCGACAACCGGCCGCGGCTTTATTTCGCCATGAGCGCCGCGCAGAGCCTCGGCGCCATTCCCGTGCCGGTCTATCAGGACGCGGTGGCCGATGAGATGCGCTTCGTGCTGGACCACGCCGAAGCCGCATTCATCGTCGCCGAGGATCAGGAACAGGTCGACAAGGTCCTGTCGCAAAAGGAACACCTCCCGGCGCTCCGGACGATCATCTACGACGATTCGCGCGGCATGCGGGACTATTCGGAGCCGTTTCTGCACGCCTATGACGATGTCGTCGGCATGGGCGGGGAAGGCGGCTGGGACGACGAGGTCGATCTCGGCAAGGGCAGCGACACCGCGATCATCCTCTACACCTCCGGCACCACCGGCACGCCGAAGGGCGTGGTGCTCTCCTACGACAATCTCCTGCTATGCGCGAAGATCGGTGCGGACTTCGAGCATCTGCGCGAGGACGAGGTGGTGCTGGCCTATCTGCCGATGGCCTGGGTCGGCGACAATGTGCTCTCCTACTGTCAGGCGCATCTGGTCGGCTTCTCCTTCGCCTGCCCGGAATCCCCGGAGACCGTGCCGCACGATTTGCGCGAGCTCGGACCGACATATTTCTTCGCGCCGCCGCGCGTGTTCGAGAACCTGCTGACCCAGGTGACCATCCGCATGGAAGACGCGGCGCCCCTGAAGCAGCGCCTGTTCCGGTTTTTCATGAATGTCGCCGAACGTGCGGGGGCGGACATTCTCGAAGGCCGCAGGGTCGGCATTTCAGACCGGCTGCTTTATCGGATCGGCGAGGTTTTTGTGTACGGGCCGCTCAAGAACGTGCTGGGCCTCTCCCGGCTCCGGGTCGGCTACACCGCCGGCGAGGCCATCGGACCTGAAATCTTTCGTTTCTTCCGCTCGCTCGGCATCAACCTCAAGCAGCTGTACGGCCAGACCGAGGCGAGCGTGTTCGTCACTATCCAGACCAATGACGATGTGCGCGCCGACAGCGTCGGTCCGCCGGCGCCGGGCGTCGAGCTGCGCATCACCGAGGAAGGCGAGGTGCTCTACCGGAGTCCCGGCGTCTTCCAGGAGTATTACAAGAACAGCGAGGCCACAGCCGAGACCAAGACCGGCGACGGCTGGGTCCACACCGGGGATGCGGGTGTGATCGACGGCGACGGGCATTTGCGGATCATCGACCGTGCCAAGGATGTCGGCAGGCTCGCCGACGGCACGCTCTTCGCGCCCAAATACCTGGAGAACAAGCTGAAATTCTACCCGAACATCCGCGAAGCGGTGACCTTCGGCCATGAGCGGGACTTCGTGACCGCGATGATCAATATCGACATGGAGGCGGTCGGCAACTGGGCCGAGAGGCGCAACATTCCCTATTCGAGCTACCAGGAGCTCGCCGCCCGGCCGGAGGTGCTCGACATCGTCGAGGGCCATGTTTCGGAGTTCAACGAGAGCCTCGCAGGCGACCCGCAATTTGCCGGCTCGCAGATCCGCCGCTTCATCGTGCTGCACAAGATGCTGGACGCCGATGACGGCGAGCTCACCCGTACGCAGAAGGTCCGCCGCCGCTTCATCTTCGAGCGTTACGCCCCGGCCATCGACGCACTGTATGGCGGCGAGGGCAATATCGTGCTGGAGACCCCGGTGACCTTCGAGGACGGACGGTCGGGCACGATCACCGGCGACCTGGCCATCCGGGACGCCCGCGTCTCCGAGGCCGGCGGCGAAAGGACCGCTGCATGACGCGGCCGGGAGACATCCTGCTAAGCGTCAAGGACATTTCGCTGCGTTTCGGCGGCGTCCGCGCGCTGACGGATGTGAGCTTCGATATCCATGAGGGTGAAATCTTCGCCATCATCGGGCCCAACGGGGCCGGCAAGTCGTCGATGCTGAATTGCATCAACGGCTTCTACCATCCGCAGGAAGGCACCATCACCTTCAAAGGTGCGGAACGCCGGCAGATGCGCCCGCACGAGGCCGCAGCCCAGGGCATCAGCCGCACCTTCCAGAACATCGCGCTCTTCAAGGGCATGACGACGCTCGAGAACGTCATGACCGGGCGCATGCTGAGGATGCGGGCCTCCCTGGCGGAACAGGCGCTCTATATCGGCCGGGGCCGGCGCGAGGAAATCGAGCACCGCGAGAAGGTCGAGGAGGTGATCGACTTCCTGGAAATCCAGGCAATCCGCAAGACGCCGGTAGGACGCCTGCCCTACGGCCTGCAGAAGCGCGTCGAGCTCGCGCGCGCACTCGCCGCGGAGCCGGAACTGCTGCTGCTCGACGAGCCGATGGCCGGCATGAATGTCGAGGAGAAGGAGGACATGTGCCGCTTCGTGCTGTCCACCAACCACGAACTCGGCACCACGATCGCACTGATCGAGCATGACATGGGCGTCGTCATGGATGTATCCGACCGCGTCGTGGTGCTCGACTATGGCAGGAAACTCGCCGAAGGCACGCCGGACGAGGTCCGCGGCAACCAGAATGTCATCGACGCCTATCTCGGCGTGAGCCACGACTAGGACGGCGCGGCGATGGAAACCCTTTACCTCATCTTCATCGACCCGTTCGTCCAGATGGTGGTCGAACCGGCCTTCCTGGTGGAGGTGCTGATCGGCGGGCTGACTTCAGGCGTCATGTATTCGCTGGTGGCGCTCGGTTTCGTGCTGATCTTCAAGGCCTCGGGCATCTTCAACTTCGCCCAGGGCATCTTCGTCCTGTTCGCGGCGCTCAACTTCGTCGGGCTGATGGACCTCGGCGTCCACCCGATCCTGGCCTTCCTCATTACAGTCGGCATCATGACCGTCCTGGCGTTCGCCGTGGACCGGCTCGTGCTGCGGCCGCTGGTGAACCAGGACCCGATAATCCTGTTCATGGCGACCATCGGCATCGCCTTCTTCCTAGAAGGATTCGGCGAGTCGATCTGGGGCGGCGATGTACGCCCGGTCCGCGTCGGCATCCCCGATGCGGCGCTGTTCTGGGAGGCGGGCTTCGGCGAAATCCTGGTGCAGTCCTCGGACCTGTTCGCCGGGGTGATTGCGGCCTTCCTGGTCACGGTGCTGGCGCTTTTCTTCCACTTCACGCCGGTCGGGCGGGCGCTCCGCGCCGTCGCCGACGACCACCAGGCGGCGCTCTCGGTCGGCATTCCGCTCAACAATATCTGGGTGATCGTGTGGGCGGTTGCAGGCTTCGTGGCGCTGGTCGCCGGCATCATGTGGGGGGCCAAGCTCGGCGTGCAGTTCGCGCTTTCCACCATTGCGCTCAAGGCCCTGCCGGTATTGATCCTCGGCGGCTTCACCTCGATACCCGGCGCCATCATCGGCGGGCTGATCGTCGGCGCCGGCGAAAAGGTGTTCGAGAACTACTGGGGCGTGCCCCTGCTGGAAGGCGCGACGGAGGAGTGGTTCGCCTATATCGTAGCCATGATCTTCCTGTTCTTCAGGCCGCAAGGCCTGTTCGGCGAAAAGATCATCGAACGGGTATGACCTGATGTTTTACCGCGAAGCCGGACAGTTCAAGACCAGCTATTCCGCCGACCAGGCGATGCTGACGATTCCGCTCGACCGCGTATTCGTGATCGGGTTGACGATCTTCGCCATCGTCGGCATCCCGCTGCTGGCGAGCGAGTATCTGATCGCCTCGATCCTGATCCCGGTGCTGATCCTGTCGATCGCGGCGCTGGGCCTCAACATCCTGACGGGCTATTGCGGCCAGCTTTCGCTCGGCACGGGCGCGTTCATGGCGGCGGGCGCTTATCTTGCCTACAAGATCGCGACCAACATCACCTGGATGCCGATCTGGCTCGTGATCCCGCTGGCCGGGCTCTGCGCCGCGGCAATCGGGATCGCGTTCGGCTTGCCCAGTCTGCGCATCAAGGGCTTTTACCTGGCCGTCGCGACCCTCGCGGCGCAGTTCTTCCTGCTCTGGCTGTTCGTCAAGGTGCCGTGGTTCGTCAATTATTCGATCTCGGGCGTGCCGACGGCGCCGCCGCGCAGCGTGCTGGGTTTCGACGTCACGGGCGCCACGGCGACCAACGAAGCGAAATACCTGTTCGTGCTGGCCTTCGTCATCGTGCTTGCCTGGATCGCCCGCAACATGGCGCGCTCGCGTATCGGGCGCTCCTGGATGGCGATACGGGACATGGATATCGCGGCGGAGTTGATCGGAATCCGGCCGCTGCCGACCAAGCTCTCCGCCTTCGCGATCTCCAGCTTCTATTGCGGGGTCGCCGGCGCGCTCTGGGCCATGTGCTACATCAACACGGTGGAGCCCACCGCATTCGACATCAACCGGTCCTTCCAGGTGCTGTTCATGGTCATCGTCGGCGGCCTCGGCAGCGTGCTCGGCTCCTTCCTCGGCGCCGCGTTCATCTTCCTGCTGCCGATCTTCCTCAACAGCGTCCCGAGCTGGTTCGGATACGCCGTCGCAGGCGATACAATCACCCACATCGAGTTCATGCTGTTCGGCGCTCTGATCATCTTCTTCCTGATCGTCGAACCGCATGGTCTGGCGCGGCTCTGGCAGATTGCCAAGGAAAAGCTGCGCCTCTGGCCGTTCCCGTATTGACCGTCGCGGGAGACAGCCGCAACGCCGATGAGGCAGAAACCCAAGGGAGGTCCCCATCATGCTTACGAAGAAACTGGCGACAGCGGGTCTGGCCGCAGCCGTTGCGGTCGGCGCCATTGCTGTTGCCCAGGCCCAGGAGGGGCAGTACATCCCCGTCCTCTCCTACCGCACGGGCGCTTACGCCCCGAACGGCACTCCGTTCGCTAACGGCTATGTCGACTACTTCCAGCTCATCAACGAGCGCGACGGCGGCGTCAACGGCGTCAAGTTCATCGTCGAGGAGTGCGAGACCGGCTACAAGACCGATCGCGGCGTCGAGTGCTATGACCGCCTGAAGGACAAGAACGGCGGCGCGACGGCGCTCAGCCCCTGGTCCACCGGCACCACCTACGCCCTGATCGAGAAAGCCACCAACGACAAGATTCCGATCCTGTCGATGGGCTACGGCCGCACCAGCGCCGCCGACGGACGGGTGTTCCCCTATGTCTTCAACTTCCCCTCGACCTACTGGAGCCAGGCCACGGCCGTCATCCAGTACATCGCCAACGAGACGGGCGGGCTCGAGGCGTTGAAGGGCCAGCGTTTCGCGTTCATCTATCTCGACCATCCCTATGGGCGCGAGCCGATCCCGACCTTCGACATCCTGGCGGAGAAGTTCGGCTTCACTTACGACAAGTATCCGGTGCCGCCGGCCACGATGACGGAGCAAAAGTCCATCTGGCTGCAGATCCGCCGGACCAAGCCGTCCTACGCCATCATGTGGGGCTGGGGCGCGATGAACTCGACGGCGGTCAAGGAAGCCGCGAACATCAAGTTCGACATGAGCAGGTTCATCGGCAACTGGTGGTCCGCCGCCGAGCCCGATGTGCTGCCGGCCGGCGAGGGCGCGACCGGCTACAAGGGCGCGACCTTCAACGGCGCCGGCACCGGCTACAAGGTGTTCGAGGACCTGAAAGGCGTGAGCGGCCTGAAGGGCGGCGACGACATGGGCACGGTGCTCTACAACCGTGGCATGGTCAATGCGGCCTTCATCGTCGAGGCTGTCCGGCTGGCCCAGGAGAAATACGGCAAGGGCAAGCATGTCTCGGGGGAGCAGGTGCGCTGGGCGTTCGAGAACATCGACCTTTCCGCCGAGGATGTGGAAGCGCTCGGCCTTACCGGGCTGATGCCGCCGACCACGGTGACCTGCCTGAACCATGAAGGCACCAACCCGGCGATCCTGGTCCAGCAGTGGAACGGCAGCGCCTGGGAGATCATCACCGACTGGATCCCGGCGATGACCGACATCGTCCGCCCGCTCATCGAGCAGGACGCGGCGCAATACGCCCAGGAGAACAACATCACCCCGCGCACCTGCTCGTAGAGCGGCGCGGCCCCCATTGGCGGGAGAGGCCCGGAAGCCCATGAACGAGACCGTTGGCAACGTCCTCGAAGTCAACAATGTCGAGGTCATCTACGACCACGTCATCCTCGTGCTGAAGGGCGTCTCCCTCCACGTGCCGAAGGGGGGTATCGTTACCCTCCTCGGCGCGAACGGGGCCGGCAAGACGACAACCCTCAAGGCCGTTTCCAATCTGCTGCGCGCCGAGCGCGGCGAGGTCACCAAGGGCTCGATCCTCTATCGCGGCGAGCAGATCGACGCACTGACGCCGACCGATCTCGTGCGCAAGGGCGTCATCCAGGTGATGGAAGGCCGCCATTGTTTCGAACATTTGACCGTCGAGGAAAACCTGTTGACGGGCGCCTATACGCGCCATGCGCGCCGCGCGGAGCTCAACGACGACCTCGATGCGGTTTACGGATACTTCCCGGCTCTCAAGAGCCGGCGCAAGAGCCTCGCCGGCTATATTTCCGGCGGCGAGCAGCAGATGTGCGCCATCGGCCGCGCGCTCATGTCCCGGCCGGAGATGATTCTTCTGGACGAACCCTCCATGGGGCTCGCCCCGCAGCTCGTCGAGCAGATCTTCGAGATCGTGAAGCGCATCAACGAAGAGGAAAACTGCTCGATCCTGCTGGCCGAGCAGAACACCAACATGGCGCTCAAATACGCCCATTACGGCTACATCCTGGAGAACGGACGCATCGTCATGGACGGCGAGGCCGCCGACCTTCGCGAGAACGAGGATGTCAAGGAGTTCTACCTCGGCATCAGCTCGACCGGGCGCAGGAGCTACCGGGACATCAAATTCTATCGTCGGCGCAAACGCTGGGTATGAGGCACCATGACCGCAAACGGCGACTTCTACGACAAGCTGGAGACCCGGGACCCGGAGCGGCGTGAGGCCGAGCAGTTCGACGAGTTGCGCGGCCTGATCGCTCTTGCCAAGGACAAGGCGCCTTACTGGCAACGGACGTTCGACGGAGTAGAGGCCGGCGACATCACCTCCCGCGATGCGCTGGCGGCCCTTCCGGTCACCCGGAAGTCCGACCTGATGGAAGTGCAGGCGGCGGACCCGCCCTTCGGCGGCATGACGATCGTGCCCGTGGGCGCGTTCCGGCGCGTGTTCCGCTCGCCCGGGCCGATCTGCGAGCCGATGGGCACCAGGCCCGACTGGTTCCGGGGCGCGCGCTCGCTTTATGCCGCCGGCTTCCGCCAGGGCGATGTGGTCCACAACACCTTCAGCTACCACTTCACCCCCGGCGCCTTCATGATGGAGAGTGCGGCCGAAGCGCTCGGCTGCACGGTGTTTCCTGGCGGCGTCGGCCAGACCGAGCAGCAGGTCGAGGCGATCCGGCATTTCGGCGCTGTCGGCTTCATGGGCACGCCCGACTTCCTGAAGATCGTGCTGGACAAGGCCGAAGAGATGGGGACGGCGCTGCCCTCGCTCTCCAAGGCGTTGGTCGGCGGCGGCGCCCTCTTCCCTTCGCTCCGGGCGGAAATCCGGAGCAAGGGCGTCGATGTGATGCAGAATTACGGCACGGCGGATGTCGGTCTGGTCGCATACGAGACCCCGGCGCTGGAAGGCATGGTTCTGGACGAGGGCGTGATCGTCGAGATCGTCCGGCCCGGCTCCGGCGATCCGGTGCCGGACGGCGATGTCGGCGAAGTCGTGGTGACGACCCTGAACGACGACTATCCGCTCTTCCGCTTCGCGACCGGCGACATGTCGGCCGTCGATGCGGGGCAAAGCTCCTGCGGGCGCACCAACACCCGCATCAAGGGCTGGATGGGCCGGGCCGACCAGACGGCGAAAGTGCGCGGCATGTTCATCCGGCCCGAGCAGGTGAACCGCGTGCTCGCCCGCCATCCCGAAATCACGCGGCTCCGGCTCGTGGTCGGCTCCGAGAACAATCTCGACACCGCCACCCTGCAGGTCGAGGCTCCGACCCGCGAGGGCGCCTTCCGGGATGCGGTTGCGGAGAGTTTCCGGTCGGAATGCAAGATGCGCGGCCGCATCGAGTTCGCCGACTCGCTGCCGAACGACGGCAAGGTCATCGACGACCAGCGCAGCTACGACTGAGGCCTGATGGCCGCGGCCGCCGGAGGGAGGTTCGATGACCTGGCTTACCAATGACCGGTGGATCAAGCAGCCGGCCGGGGAGCGTTTCGCCGCCCTGCTGGTGCGGCCCGGAATCCTGCGGGCGCCCGGCGCGCACAATGCGATGGCCGGCCTGCTCGCCAAGCGGGCCGGCTTCGAATGCCTCTATGTCTCCGGCGCGGCGGTCACGGCTTCGATGGGCCTGCCGGATCTGGGCGTGATTGGACTGGACGAGCTCTGCCACCATGTCCGCAGCATTTACCGCGCGACGCAATTGCCGCTCATCGTGGATGCCGATACCGGCTATGGCGAAGTGCTGAACGTCATGCGCACGGTCCGCGAACTGGAGGCCGCCGGCGCCGCCGCCGTGCAGATCGAGGACCAGCTGCTGCCGAAGAAATGCGGCCATCTGAACGACAAGCAGCTGGCGGCCCCGGAAGAGATGGCGCGCAAGGTGGAGGCCGCGCACCGGGCGCGGACGCATCTGCGCATCATCGCGCGCACGGACGCCGTCGCCCAGGAAGGCCTGGAAGGCGGCATCGAGCGCGCCCGGCTCTATATCGAGGCCGGCGCGGACATCGTGTTCGCGGACGCGCTCACAAATGAGGCCATGTTCCGGCGGTTCTCGTCCTCGGTGAACGCACCGATCATGGCGAACATGACGGAGTTCGGCCGCACCCCCTATTTCACCGGCGCGCAGTTCGAGGCGATGGGCTGCAAGGTGGTGATCTGGCCGGTTTCGTCCCTGCGCATCGCAGCGAAGGCCATGGCCGACATGTATGCACATCTGGCCGACGCCGACAGCACGGAAGCCCTGCTGGACTCGATGCAAAGCCGGGCGGAACTCTACGAAACGATCGGCTACAGCGAATTCGAGGCTCTCGACGCCTCCATCGCAGCCAGTGTCGTGCCCCCCGACCCGCGGGACCTACGCGGCCACAATATCGGCCGCACGCCTTCCGGCGAGGAATGAGCCGAACTCAGTAAGCCGTTCCCCCGCGGCGGTGCATGTCCACCAGAGCGCGGTTGTAGGCAAGCATCACGTCGCGTTCGTGGATGAAGCCGACCAGGTGCCGGTCCACCAGGTTGTCCACCACGGCGATATGTTCTTCGTGCCGCGTCTCCATCAGGTTGAAGGCGCTTTCGAGGTCGTCTTCCACGGTCAGCATGGGCGGGTTCAGCCTCGCGGCGTCTCCGGCGCAGATCAGGTCCTGGATCACGGGGTCGAACGCGGCCTCGTCCAGGTCCGCGAGCGTGATCGTGCCGAACAGGCGGTTCGATGGATCGACGACGAAGAGCTCGCCATAGGGCGCCGTCGCGAGCGCGACCCGCAACTCCCTCATCTTCATGGTGCGCGGCACGGAGGAGAAGGACCGGCTCATCACGCCGCGCACCCGCATCTGCCGCATGGCGTCGGTCTCAAGCCTCTCATCAAGGTCGATGCCGTTCTCCGCCAGGACGGTGCGGAAATAGGAGGCGCCGTTCAGCGCGCGGGTCAGCATGGCGGCCGTCACCGTGGCGATGGTGACGGCCATGGTGAGCTGATAGTCGCCGGTGAGCTCCACCATGATGAGGATGGTGGAGATCGGCGCGCCCAGCACCGCGCCTGCCATCGCACCCATGCCGACCATGGCGTAGGCGCCGACGCCGGCGAAGAGATGCGGCGCAACCGAGCCCGCGACGGAACCGAATGCACCGCCCAGCATCGCGCCAAGGAACAGCGACGGGCTGAACACGCCGCCGCCGAACCCGCCGCCTATGGTGAGCGATGTCGCCGCCGTCTTGGCGACGATCAGCCCGATCAGCAGCCAGAGGCCGTATTCCGCTTTCAGGGCATTGTCGGTCGCGCCATATCCGACGCCCAGCACCTGCGGAAAGACCACCGCGATCAGCCCCACCGCGAGGCCGGCAAGGGCAGGCCGCAACCATGCCGGCACCGTCGAGGCTTCCGCCAGCCGGGCCGTGATCCGAATGGAGCGGATGAAGATGACGGCCATCGCCGCCGTCACGCCGCCGAGCAGCACGAAGGCAGGAAATTCCAGCCAGGAGCCGAGGCTGAACTCGGGTACGATGAAAGCCGGATACGCCCCGTATGCCGCGTGCGAGATCAGGGTTGCGACCACGGAGGACACGGCAACCGGGACGAGCGCGCCGAACGCGTAGCGGCCGATCACCACCTCCTGGGCGAAGAAAATGCCCGCGAACGGCGCGTTGAACGAAGCCGCCACCGCTCCGGCGACGCCGCAAGCGAGCAGCGTGCGGGCAGCGCCCCTCCGGTTGTGGAACCGCCGCGCCAGCCATGAGGCGACGGCCGCGCCCAGATGCACGACCGGTCCCTCCCTGCCCGCCGACCCGCCCGCACCCAGCGTGAGTGCGTTCGCCATCGCCCCGTGCAGGGCCGGCAAAAGCTCCATGCGCCCGCCGGCGGCGCTCGCTTCCATCACCTGCGCCACCCCCATAGGCCGGCCGCGCAGAAAGACGCGGATATAGATGCCCACGAGCAGACCGCCGACCGTGGGCGCAAGCACGATTTTCCAGGCCGGCAGTCCGGCGACGAACTCGGTCAGGTCTTCTTCGCCCGTGCCGAGGAAGATCGACTGGAAGAGCGCCAGCACCTCCCGGAACAGCACGGCGCAGCAGCCCGCCGCCAGCCCGACGACGAGCGCGACTGCCAGGAGGGTCATCTGTTCGTCGTCGAAGGCTTGTCGGAGCCCGGCGGCGGTACGCTGAAGCAGCTCCCTGGCCGGGCTCACCTTGGGCGGCCTATCTGCACTGTCCGACGGAGCCGGGCGCGCAGACATGCTTGCCGTCGGTCCATACGGCCCCGGAAAGGTCGGCGTCGAAGAAGTCCGTCTGCCTGAGCCGCGCGCCGGTGAAATCCGCGCCTTCCAGCCTGGCCCGGAAGAACCGCGCCCGGCGCAGGTCGGCATTCACGAAGACGGCGCCTCTCAGGTCCGCCTTGGTGAAGTCCGCCTCGTTCAGCCTCGCGTCCTCGAATTTCGCATGCGCAAGCCTGGCGGAAATGAACTTGGCCCGCGACCCGACGGCGCCGGTGAAATCCGCTTTTTCGAGATTGGCGCGCTTGAACGACGAGGAACGGATTTTCGCCCCGGCCAGGCCGGCCTCAGGCATGTTGCGCTCGTCGAACAGGCAGCGGTTCCACTCCACGCCCGGCGCGGCAGCGTCGGTGCAGAAGGCCGCCGCCGGACCGGCGAAACCGACAAGGAAGAGGATTACAGTCCGCACCAGCATGGACCAGCCATCATCCTCCTTGCCGGCGCCGCAATCAAGCGCCGGATTTTCGCCGGATGCCGATGACGCGGCCGGCTTTGTCGGGGCGCGGCAACGTGCTGTGCCGTTCCCTTACTTCCGCCAGTTTTTCCAGTATTTCAGGCGGAAACGGTGCGGACCTGCGCTGGTCCATGTCGACATGCATGGCAATCAACTCGTTGGTTGCCGCCGCATAGCCTTTCTCGGCATGGTACATGACATGGAAATAGTGAAGGCGTTTCTCGTCGAAATCGAGCAATTGCGTCGTGAATTGCAACGGGTCGCCTTCCAGCACTTCCTGATCGTAGGTAATGTGGCCCTCGAGCGTGAAGGTCGAGAAGTTTCCGTTCGCCTTGTAGTGCTCGCCGCAGCCGACCGCATCGTAAAATGCGTCCGTGGCATGGTCGAAGGCGAGGAAATAAAAGGCGACATTCATATGGCCGTTATAGTCGATCCATTCGGGCTGGACGACTTCGCGATGCTCGTCGAAAAGAACAGGCATGTCTCGCTTCCGTATCGGTTTCTCAGGCTGATTTTGCGGGCAGGACGACGGTAGCCGTGCCGAGCGCGGATGTCTGCCCGTTCTGGTTGATGCAGCGGATCGCGCACTCGACGCAGCCTTCGCCGTCCACGATTCCCGTCCCGACCACTTCGCCCCGGCACCATGTGGCGTCGCCCACGACATTGTGGCCGCGGACCTGCACGTTGAGCCGCTTCAGGAAGCCGTCATCGCCCATCCAGTCGGTCACCAGATGGCCGAGCCACGCAATCCGTTCGGGCCCGAAATCGTAGGCTCCGGGAACGCCGACCTCCTGCGCGAACTCACGGTCCCAATGCACCCGCACGGGCGGCTCCGGAACATTGTTCTGGTTGCGGGCGGCCAGTTTCGGATGCCGGTTGTAATACTGCCAGGCCTGACGGTGGTTGCGGACCGCGTAATTGCCCCAGGCCTGCATGAAGGCGACCGCCGCGGTGACCGTATAGGGGCCTTTCAGGATCGGCCCGATCGCATCGCCTTCCCTGACATCCTCGAAATAGCGCGTTTCGGCGCCGCGCGGCTCCTCGGAAAGATATTGCGCCTGGAAGGCCGCGATCTCCTCCTCGCTGTAGCGATGCGGCTGCTTCAGCCGGGGCTCGTATTTGGAGCCTTCCTCGCGCGCCGTATCGCGCTCCGTGCGGAAACACCATGAGTCCGCCTCCGCGACTTCGCGGTCATGCTGGTCGAAAAAGCGGATGCGGTAAATCTGCTGGATGGCGAGGCCGGCGAAGCGCGTGCGATGCTCGACGATATCGTGCAGGCGCGACTCGGCGCGGAACTTCATCCCGACTTCTATCGGCCGGTTCCAGCGAAAGTCCGTGCCGGCGAACATCGCATGGACCCCGGGCAGCCCCTCGACGGCGCCCGAGACCGTGTTCTCCAGGCTGTAGAGGATCGAAGGCGGCGCCAATTGCCGGCCCCAGCGCGTTTCCGCCGCATAGCCGGAGTCATGGTAGAGCGGGTTGTCGTCGCCGATCGCCCAGGCGAAGCGGCTCGCCGCATCGGCATTGACCTCGGTGTAGAACGGCGGGGTGACCCGGCGCACGGGTTGGCCGATGCGGGCGCGAAGCTCTGCGACGTCCGCTTCGGTAATCCGGCTGTGCGCCATGGGCGACTCCTGCAAGGTTTCTCGGGCGGGCGCTTTATAGAACCCGTCAGGCGAGCGCGTCGAGGGCGGCTTCCAATCGCGCCCGGTGCGCCGGGTCGGCAATCGCGATCATCGCGCGGGCGCGCTCCTGCAGGGTGCGGCCGGCGAGCTCCGCGATGCCATGCTCGGTCACGACCGCATCGGCGTCCGCGCGCGCCGTCGTCACCGGCCCCGACAGGCGGGCGACGATGCGCGAATGCCGCCCGGCAGTAGACGGCAGGGCGACGATGCCCCGGCCTCCCGGACTGTGCAGGGCCGCACGCTGGAAGTCCCCCTGCCCGCCGATGGCGCCGATATAGCGGCCGTTCAGGGCCTCGGCGTTCACCTGTCCTGTCAGATCGACCTCGATCGCGGAGTTGATGGCGAAGAAGCGGTCGAGAGCCGCGAGCACCCGCGAGCCGTGAATATGGTCGGACCCCCGCATTCCGAAGACGGGATTGCGGTCCGCATAACGGTAGAGCCGGGGCGTGCCGAACAGGAAGCCCGCCGAGACGAGCCCGGGGTCGGTCTCGCGGTAGCGGTTGGTGACGGCGCCGCTCCCGATGAAGTCCACCGCCGCCTCGTCCAGCAGGCCCGTGTGGATTGCCAGGTCCCTTTTGCCCGCCAATGCCTGCTGGACCGCTGCGGGAATCGAGCCGATGCCGAATTCCAGCGTCGCGCGGTCGGGCACCAACCGCGCCACATGCCTGCCGATGGCGTGCTCGACCGGGCCGGGGCGGCGCGGAATGAGCTGTTCCAGAGGCGCGGCTTCCGGCACCAGGACGTCGATGCAGTCGTCCCCGATCAGCGCGTCGCCCCCGGTCCACGGCAGGTTGGGGTTTTCCTGCGCGACCACCCTGGTTCCCTTCGCCATATAGGCGGGGTTGTGGCCGACGACGGTGCCGAGGCTCCGCCGGCCGGTCCCGTCCGGCGGCGTCACCTGGATAAGCAGCACATCCGGGCGGAGGTCGGCCATCCGGGAATAGTGCGAAGGCCGGATATCGACGGCGCCGCGCTCGAACAGGTCGAAATAGCGGAACAGCGTGCAATAGGTGGAAATGGCGAACCGGGAGGGATCGATGTCCCGGAGCGTGTCGGACAGCGTGACGCCGATGGCAAGCTCAGCCTCGAGCCGGTCCTGCTGGGCTACGAGGCGCGCTGTCAGCGCTGTCGGCTCCCCGGAGCCCTCGGACCAGGTGACGAGCGCGCCGGGGGAGATGACCCGAGCGAAGTCGAGCCGCTCCAGAGGACAGACTTCCATCCGTCAACTGCATTTGAACGGGAAGAAACGGAGCGCGAAGCGCTGGGCGTCGTCACTGTGCTCGAACCAGAATACCTGGGTGAGGTCAGGCTCCAGCACCGCCTTCCACGGATTCCGCACCCGCTTCTCGCACCAGGCGACCATGGGCCGGGGGTCGCGGCGCATGGGCGGTGCGCTCCGGGGACGCCACATGCTGCGCTTCGGGAGGATCCGCACCGGATGCCATGTCTCCGGCGGAAGCTCTGCTGACCCCTGCTCCATGATCGGCTAGTGTTGACGGACCTGCGGCGGGGACGCAAGCCCATGACCTTCGAACTCACGGACCGGCAGCGCGCCTTGCAATCGGCGGCGCGGGAATTGGCCGAAGGACCGGTGCAGGAGCGCGCCGCCGAGGTGGACCGCACCGAGTCCTACCCCTGGGACCATGTGGACCGGCTGGTCGAAGGCGGTTTCGTCGGCATGACGATTCCCGAAGCCTATGGCGGGCAGGGGCGTTCCTGGCTGGATGCCGTGCTGGTCATCGAGGAGATGTCGAAGGCATGCTCCGTCACCGGGCGGATCGTGGTCGAGACCAATATGGGTGCGATCAGCGCGGTCATGGCCTACGGCACGGAAGAGCAGAAGCGCATGGCTGCCGACATGGTGCTGGCGGGCGACAAGCCCGCGATCTGCATTACCGAGCCGGACGCCGGATCGTCCGCCGGGGAGATGACCACGAGGGCGGACCAGCGCGGCAACCGCTACGTCCTGAACGGCGGCAAGCACTGGATCACCGGCGGCGGCGTGTCGCGCCTGCATCTGATCTTCGCGCGCGTGTTCGACCGGGACGGCGAGGAGCAGGGAATCGGCGGTTTCCTTGCCATTCGCGACGAAACGGAAGGGCTGCACATCGTCAGGCGCGAGCCGACCATGGGCCTGCGCGGCATTCCGGAAGCGGAAATCGCGTTCGAGGACATGGAACTGCCGCCCTCCATGATGCTCATGCCGCCGCGAGGGCTGAAAAAAGGCTTCGCGGACCTGATGACCGCCTACAACAGCCAGCGCGTCGGCGCGGCGACCGTGGCGCTCGGCATCGCCGAGGGCGCCTACCGGCTGGCGCTCGACTGGTCGGAGGAGCGCGAGCAGTTCGGCCGGCCGATCAACGAGTTCCAGGGCCTGCAGTGGAAGCTCGCCGACATGTCGATCAAGCTCGCCGCCAGCCGGGCGCTGGTCTACGGCGCGGCGCGAAGCGGCGAGGGAGGCTTCCCCGACATGCTGCTCGCCGCCCAGGCGAAGGTCATGACCTCGGAAAGCGCGATCCAGGTGGTCAATGACGCCCTGCAGCTCTTCGGCGCGCGCGGCTATTCGCGCAACCGCCCGCTGGAGCGCATGGCGCGCGATGTGCGCATGTTCACCATCGGCGGCGGCACGGCGGAGGTGCTCCGCAATGTCGTCGCCGGCGCCATCCTCGGCAAGAAGCTGCCGCAGACGCGCGGCGGATACCTCAACGCATAGCTCGCCCTTCGCGACGCCTTGGCTTATGCTGGCTTTCCGATAAGTCAGTGCAGGCTTAGCGCGCGGAGGAGCCATGCGAATCAGCAAATTGAAATGGGTAGCCGTTTGGGCCTTTGCCCTCGTCGTAGCGTCTGCGGCGTTCGGCCCGGAGCGGGTCGCCGTCGCCGACGGGCACGGCAAGGTGATGGAAGAACGCAGCAAGCTGATGAAAGGCATGGGCGGCGCAATGCGCACGCTCAAGGGCTATCTGGAAGGCCGGGGCTCGGCCGAAGACGCGGGCGCAGCGGCCGCAGTCATCGCTGCGGCGGCGCCGAAGATTCCGGATGTCTTTCCGCCCGACACCGGCATGGGCGCGGACCCGAAGTCCGAAACGAAGGACGTCGTCTGGGAAAAGTGGGATGACTTCACCGCAGCGGCGGCCCTGCTCGGAGACAAGGCGGCGGTGCTCAAGACTGCCCTGGCCTCCGGGGATGCCGACGCTGCGGGCGCCGCGTTCGGCGACCTCGGCAAGAACGGTTGCGGAGGCTGCCACCGCGTCTTCCGTGAAAAGCGGAACTAGCCCGGCCGCGCGGCGCGCGCTCACCGCCTAGAAGACGCGCGCCGCGATCTCGATTCCGCCGAGGACCATCGCCGCGGCCAGCGCGAGCACAATGAGCGCGCGCCGGTCGGAGACGAGCCGAGGAGGCGTCTGCCCTTCCGCGAGCCGTCCGCGTCCGGTCAGCATCGCCCTGGTGAGGTTCTCCCGCTTGTAGAGAAGGTGGAACAGCACAGCCGCGAGGTGAAGGCCGACAAGGATGAGCAGGGCGTCCACCACCATTGCGTGCAGTTCTGCCGCCTCCCTCGCAGCGTCGTAGCTGACGAGGAAGCTCAGCGGGCCGTCATAGAGCCCGTCCACATCGACCGCGAAAAGCCCGAGGCCCGCCTGCGCGACAAGAACGAGCAGCATCGCAACGACCGACAGCCCGCCCAGAGGATTATGCCCGGCGCGCCCGTCCGGCTCGCGCCGCAGCATGGTCGGCAGATAGGCCGCGATCTCCCGCGCCGGGCGGATGAAGGCGAGAAAGCGGGACGAACTGCTTCCCAAGAAGCCCCAGATGACCCGCGCCGCCACGAGCACGAGCAGCGCCTGTCCGGCCGGGATGTGGATGTCGAACCGCCCGTTGCGCCCGCTCAGGTAACAGACGACGACCAGCACCACGAGGACCCAGTGGAAAATCCGGGTCGGCCGGTCCCAGATGGGCGCGTCCTTCGGCCCTCCCCCGCCTTCCGCCATCCATTTTCTCCTGCGCCGGGCGGCGTGCGCCCGGCTATTTCTCGATCACGCCGCAGGCGTTGCGCGGACCGGCGGCACCGGCAGGGTCGGTCCTGTAGTCGTCAGGACCGTCATGGATCACGATGGCCGCGCCGTCATCGTCGAAGAGGCTCGCATCCAGCATCAGGTTGGCGTTGAGCACCTCGATTTCCAGCGCGCCCGAATCCGGCACATGAATGTTCGGCATGTCCCCGGCATGCATGCCGCCTTCGGCAAAGAGGCCGTGTTTATGGCCACCCGGATTGAAATGCCCGCCCGAGGACTTGAAGGGCGGTTCGCACTTGCCGACCGTATGGACATGGAAGGCATGCGCGCCCGCCGGCAGGCCCGTAAGCCTGGCGTGCAGCAGCGTGCCGTTGGGAGTCTGGACGAGCGTGACCTCGCCGACGGACTCACCCTGCGCGTTAGCCATGGCGGCCCGCGCCTGATCCGCCGCGCCGGCGGTCTGGAAGGTGGTGGCGGCCAGCGCGGCGGCCGCCAGCAGGCCGATGAGATTCGCAGTCTTCATTGGCGCCTCCTGTAGCATGTGCGGCAACTTGTATCACCCGCGGAAGGGCAAATTCCAGCGCGGGTTTCAGACGCTGTCCGCTGTCTGGCGCAGGCCGGCGGGCGATGCGAGTTCGAAGCGGCGAAGAACCCTGAAAGCGTCCCCTTCCGAGGGCTCGACCATGATTGTCACCGCATCGACAGCGAGCGGGACCGGCGCCTCTCCCAGCATCGCCCCGGCCAGGGCGCGCTCGCTTGCCAGCCCTGCTTCGTCCAGACGTTCGGTCAGTGTCATGTGGAAGCGGAACGCCTCCATGACATAGGGGTAGCCCCAACGCAGCAGCAGCGCCTCCTGGCGGGCGCTGAGGCCCGCCCGGCGCCTGCGCGCGAGTTCGGCGTCGCCCGGCGGCGCCCGGAACCGGTCGAAGGCTGCGACGCAGTCCGCGGCGAGGCGGTCAAGCTCCCCGAACGGTCCTGACGGCATGAGCGCGAGGAAGCCCGACAGAACCGCGAGACAAAGCGGCGGTCCCCGGAAAGCGCAGCGCTCGCCCGCGAAGCGCTCCGCCGCAAGCAGCAATTCGGCTTCGCCCACTCCTTTCGCCAGCCGGAACGGCGCCTTGAGCGTGCCATGGAACCCATAGCGGCGCGGCGCGTCGAGACAGGGCGCCTTCCGGGCGAACCAGCTCTCGCCGAAGCGCGCCAGCGCGCTTTCCGGCGCCGGTGTGTAGTAGATGGCGTATCTCAAGGCGCGCCTATTCCGGGCGGGCGGGCTTCGCTTCCAGCCCTTCCTCCAGCTCGATGCCGAGCGCCTCATAGACGGGCGCGAGCCAGGGCCATTCCTTGACGATGGGCTTCCTCGCCTCGTATCCGACGACGCAGACGGCCAGCACCATCAGGCTGAGGATCCAGGTCCAGGCGGACGGCGAGCGGGGTCGCGGCGCCTGTCCCGCCGGGACCGGAAGCTGGGGCCTCGACGGCCCGGCGGCCCGAAGGCCGGGTTCGGGCTCGGCCTGGAGGATTTCGACGATGGTTCCCGGCGGCTCCGCGTGCCAGACATGGCCGCATTTGCTGCACCTGACCCGCCGTCCCAACGCACCCAGCGCCTCGACCTCGACGCGATATCGTGCCATACAGTTTGGGCAAGCGAGGATCATGCAGGTGCCTCTGAATCCCCTGCGAGCGGGTAAATTTGTATAGGCTGCCCGGCGACTCGACTCAAGGTAACCGAATCGTGCCGACTGGCATATGCCGGCCGACGATAGACGGCGCAGCAGGGCAACCGGACCGGCCTTGACGAAGCGGCTCGTCATTCTCGCGCTGCTGCTCGCCGCGCTCTGGACCGGCGGCCTCGTGCGCTTCGTGGCGGTGCTGCCGACAGGGCCTGAAGCGCCGGGCCGCAAGACCGACGCCGTCGTCGTGCTGACAGGCGGCGCAGACCGCATAGGCGAAGGTGTGCGTCTTCTGGGCGAGGGCCGGGCGCCGGTGCTGTTCGTCTCCGGGGTCGGTGCGGGCGTTACGGCGGAGCGGCTTCTGGAACTCGCGGAATACAGCGGCGACCGGGCGCTTGCCTGCTGCATCGAGCTCGGTCGGACGGCGCGGGACACCGTCGGCAATGCCGCCGAGGTCGCAATCTGGGCGGCGGAACGAGGTGCCCGAAGCCTGCGCATCGTGACGGCCGCATACCACCTGCCGCGCGCCCTCCATCTCTTGCGCCGCGCCGCGCCGGGCGTGGAGATGCTGGCCCATCCGGTCGTCCCGGAGACGCTGAAGCTGGACGGTTGGTGGCAGTGGCCGGGAACGCGGGAGGTGCTGGTGCGCGCCTACCACAAATATCTGCTGGCGGTGACCCTGGATCGCCTCGCCGAGTGGTACGGCGCATTGAGGAGTGACGGATGACGGTGATCCGCTCGGCGCTCTTCGCAGCAGGTTTCGTGACCGCCACCGCGTTGCTCGTCTTCCTGCTGTCGCCGGCGCTCCTCGCCTCGCGCCGGGCGGCGCGCCGGGCGGGGGCGGTATGGGGGCGCGTGACGATCTTCCTGCTGCGGGCGCTCGCCGGCATCCGGCACGAGATTCGCGGGTCCCTGCCGCCGCCCGGAACCATCGTCGCCGCCAAGCACCAGTCCGCCTGGGAGACCTTCGTGCTGGCCGCGCTGTTGCCGGACCCGGTCTATGTCGTGAAGCAGGAACTGCTTCGGGTCCCCGGCGTCGGCTGGTATTTCCGCCGCGCCGGGCAGATCGCGGTGGACCGCCAGGGCGGCGCCTCCGCATTGCGCCGCATGGTGCAGGGAGCCGGAGCCGCGCTTGAGAACGGCGCGCAGGTCGTGGTGTTCCCGGAGGGCACCCGCACCGCGCCGGGCGAGCGCCGCCCCTACCACCCGGGCATCGCCGCGCTCTACCGGGAGACGGGGGCCGCTGTCGTGCCGGTTGCGCTCAATTCCGGCCGCCACTGGAGCCGGCGCGGCTTCCGGATGCGCCCGGGCACCATCCGGCTCGATTTCCTGGAGCCGATCCGGCCCGGCATGGACCGGCGCGCCTTCATGGCCTGCCTCGAGGAACGGATCGAGCGGGCGTGCCGGGAGATCGAGGCGGAGGCCGGACGCTCCTGATTGCGCTAGAATGACGCCCATGACCGCACAGACACGCCTGCCCGCCGCCTTCATGCGCGGCGGCACCTCCAACGCCCTCGTCTTCCATGCGCGCGACCTGCCGGGGGACCGGGCGGCGTGGCCGGCGCTCTTCTGCGCCGCCATGGGCAGCCCGGACCCGAACGGCCGCCAGCTGGACGGCATGGGCGGGGGCATCTCCTCGCTCTCCAAGGTCTGCGTCATCGGCCCGCCGACCCGGCCGGACGCCGATATCGACTACACCTTCTTCCAGATCGCCGTGGACCGGGCCGAGGCCGACATCTCCGGCAATTGCGGGAACATGTCGTCCGCCATGGGGCCCTTCGCGGTGGACGAGGGGCTGGTTTCCGCCGGCGACGGCGAGGCCGTGGTCCGCATCCACAACACCAACACCGCCCGCATGATCCATGCCCGCTTCCCGGTCGAGGACGGGCGCGCGGCCGTCAACGGCGATTTCTCCCTGCCGGGCGTGGCGGGCACCGGCGCCCCGGTGCGGCTCGACTTCCTGGAGCCCGGCGGCGCCAGCACCGGCAGCCTGCTGCCGACGGGGAAGCCGGTGGACCGGCTGGACGTTCCGGGCCTCGGCGCCATCGACATCTCCATCGTCGATGCCGCCAATCTCTGCTGTTTCGTCCGGGCAGCGGATATCGGCCTCACCGGCGTCGAGACGCCCGCCATGCTCGAAGGCGACGCCGGTGCGCTGGCGGTGCTCGACGCCGTGCGCCGCGCCGCCGGAGAAGCCGCCGGCCTCGACCCGGTGCCGGGCAGCATCCCCAAGGTCGGCATGGTCGCGCCGTCGGCCGCCTGCGAAACGCTGTCGGGCCAGCACCTCGGGCCGGCGGACATGGACCTCGCGGCGCGGATGATTTCCGTCGGACGCCCCCACCGCGCCGTGCCGCTGACGGCTGCGCTCTGCCTCGGAGTCGCGGCCTGCATGGAGGGCACGCTGGTCCATGAGGCAGGCGGCGCATCCGGGGGTGGCGACATCCGCATCGGCCATCCCTCCGGCATTGCGCTCGTCGCCGCCGAGGTCTCCGGCGGCGGGGCCGAACCCTGCGCCGAACGTGCGGTCGTTTACCGCACGGCGCGCCGCCTCATGGACGGCTTCGTCTATGCCCCCGGGAGGTAGCGGGCGGGGGACCGGGCCTATCGGGCGCGTCGCCGGCTGCGATGGAGGGCGCGGGCGGCGCGGCGGCTTTTCAGGTCCAGGCCGTGGCGCTCCAGGAAGCGCTGCACCGTAGCCGGATGGAATGACACGCCTTCCGCAGCGAGCGCGTCGCGCAACTCGTACATGGTCAGATTCGGCCGTGCCGCCAGAATGCGGAGGATGCGCCCGCGCTCCGGCTCTATCCGCGAAGCGCTGCCGCCCGGCTTGTCGGGCCGCAGGTCGTCGCGCTCCCGATAGCGCCGGACCCACAGCGCGACGCTGCTCGCCGACACGCCGAACCGCCGCGCTGCCGCCTGTCTGCTCATGCCCTCATGCAGCACCGCCGCCACCGCATGGCGGCGCATGTCCTCGCTCACCGCCCGGCCCTGCTGCCGCAGCCGCAAATCGCCCGCCGGGGCGCCTGTCGATCCATCCGTCATCCCGTCTCCTCCCCTTCCATCTCCGCTCCCGCGCCTGACGAACCCGATTGCGACTGACGGCCCGTTTCCACCGAACCCGATTGCGAGCCGCCTGCGCCGTGCGCGCACGCCTGCCCGCCGCCACCCGGCCCCTCCGGCCGCCGGCGTTCCAGCTTTGCATCGAGCGCGGCGCAAGCCGCCGCCAGTCGTTCAGGTCATGGCCTCACGGGCTCCGGTGTAGCCGTCTTCGATACAAATATAGAACATTTGGGGATTATTTCAAGGAAAAACTGCCCGCGACCCCGCATCACTGTGCCGGGCCCGGTCCGGCCCGGCGTCCCGACCCTCTGTCCCTCATCCTGAGTAGCCGCGCAGCAGCGTATCGAGGGATGGCGGGCGGCTGGCGGAGCGGTCCTTCGATACGCCTCCCTCCGGTCGGCTACTCAGGACGAGGGAAAGCCTGCCCTGAGCGTGTCGAAGGGGGGGCGCCCTCGCGGGCCGGCTCCGGGCGCGCGGCCGCGGTCCTCCTTCCCTCATCCTGAGTAGCGACCGCGCCAGCAGCCTGTCCTGAGCCAGTCGAAGGGGGCGCGTATCGAAGGACGCCTGCATCCCGCCGAACAGGCTCGATGCCCGCTAACCCGACCGGGCCTCTGCGAGCGAGTCGGGCGTATCGACATCGCGCAGCACGCTCTCGTCCGGCATCGGCACCTCGACCAGCAGGTCGCCATTGGCCCCGATCAGGTGCTTGGCCCCGACATCGCCGGAAATGCCGCCTATCTCCGCGAACAGCTCCCGTCCCCAGAGCACGGGATTGCCGCGCTTGCCGTTGAAGGTCGGCACGCAGATCGACCGGCCCTCCAGCGGGTTGAAGGCCGCGATCAGCCGGTCGATATGGGCGGCCGAAACGAAGGGCATGTCGCCCAGCAGGACCACGGCGCCGTCGACATCTTCGGGCAAGGCGGCGATGCCGGTCCTGAGCGACGTGGAGAGGCCCTCCGCAAAGTCGGGATTGTGGACCGTCGGCGCATCGACCGCCGCTTCGATACGCTCGCGCTCGTGCCCGGTCACCACCAGCACGGAGGCTGCCTGGGAGGCCCGCGCGGCTCCAAGCGCCCGTTGGAGCATGGCGGCTCCGTCCACCTCCGCCAGCAGCTTGTTCGCCGAGCCCATGCGCCGGGACTGCCCGGCGGCCAGCACCACGGCAGCTATGCGCGGCAGGCGGGCGGGCTCCGCAGCGGGCCGGCTCCGGGTGCGCGGCTGGGGCCGGCCCGGAATATCGACCAGCAGCCCGCCGACGCCCATCGACATGATCTCGCGCCGTCCGACCTCCAGCCCGGCGGCGAGGCGCTGGAGCACCCAGTCGAAGCCGTTCGCCTTGGGCGAGCGGGCGCAGCCCGGCAGGCCGATGACGGGCGCCGCCCCGATCCGCCCGAGGAGGATCAGGTTGCCGGGATCGACCGGCATCCCGAAATGCTCGACCGCGCCGCCGGCCGCCTCGATGGCCGCGGGCAGCACGTCACGCCGGTCCACGATGGCCGAGGCGCCGGCGATCAGCAGGATGTCCGGACCCTGCCCCAGGCTCTCCCCTATCGCCCGCGCCAGCGCCGCTTCTTCATGCGCGGCGCGGCTCTCACCGATCAGCGCGCCGTTCAGCGCCTCGACCCTCGCGCGGGTGATCTCGACCGTCTTGTCGAGCACGCTCGCCTTGACGCTGGGCAGCTCGGTCTGGATCAGCGCCACCCGCCTGGGCCTGAGCGGGTGCAGCGCCAGCAGCGGGCCTTCGATCCGCCGGACCGCTTCTTCCGGCGCGGCGAAGGGGATGACCTTCACCGTCGCCACCATCTGCCGGCGCTCGACAAGGCTGTAGGGCGGCAAGGTCGCGAGCGTGATGCTCTCGTCGAGCAGGTTCAGCCGGTCCACAAGCCCCGCCTCGACGGTCAGCACGCCGCGCTCGGAAGCGAACAGGTTGACGCGCCCGGTGAACGGCGCCGCGACCTCCAGCCCCTCGCCGGCCACCGCCGCCGCGACCGCCGCGGCCGCGCCGTCCTCGCCCATGTCGCCCGGCTCGAACCGGGCCGCCGTCACCTCTTCAACGCCCGCTTCCGCCAGCGCGGCAAGGTCGGCCGCCGACAGCAGCCGGCCCTTGCGGAACACCGCCCGCTCCAGCCGGATCGAATGCGCCAGCAGCGCGCCTTCGGCGTCCTCGAGCGGGACCGGCCCGAACTTCATCGGTAAAGCGCCTCCGTCATCTGCGCCGCGATGGCGAGCGCGATCTCGGCCGGCGCCCGTCCGCCCAGATCGAGGCCGATGGGCGCGCGGATGCGGCCGATGGCGGCCTCGTCGAACCCGGCCTCGACCAGCCGCTCGACCCGCTGCGCATGCGTCCTGCGGCTGCCGAGCGCGCCGACATAGAACGCCTCCGAGCGGAGCGCGACATGCAGGGCGGGATCGTCCAGCTTGGGATCGTGGGTCAAGGTCACAACGGCCGTGCGCCCGTCCACGCCGAGCGCCTCCAGCGCATCGTCGGGCCACTCGTCGCAGATCTCGACATCGGGAAACCGCGCCTCCGTCGCAAACGCGCCCCTCGGATCGACGAGCGTGACATCGTAGCCGAGGCCGGACGCCATCCCGATCAACGGCTGCGAGATATGCACCGCGCCGACGACGATCAGCCGGAGCGGCGGGTTGAACACCTGCACGAACCAGCGCCCGCCCTCATGCTCGAAATCGTGGCTGCGGTTCTGCTTCAACGCAGCGCGCGCGACTTCCAGCACCGGCTCCGGCAACGGTCCCTCGCCGTCCTCCACGACCGCATCCACGCTGCCGTCGAGCGCCGCGACGCGCGCGACCGGGCGCCGCTCGCTGCGGGCGGCGCGCAGGCGGGCGAGCGTTTCCGCCTTCATGCCAGCTTCTCGACAAACACCTCGATCGACCCGCCGCAGGCAAGCCCGACTTCCCAGGCTTCCTCGTCGCTCACGCCGAAATCGAGCAGGCGCGGCGCGCCGTCCTCGATGGTCCGGCGGGCCTCGGTCACGACCGCGCCCTCGATGCAGCCGCCCGACACCGAACCCTCGAACGCGCCCGTGTCGTCCACGACCAGCTGGCTGCCGACCGCGCGCGGCGAGGAGCCCCAGGTCTTCACCACCGTGGCGAGCGCAACGCCCCTGCCCGCCGCCGCCCAGGCCGCCGCCCGGTCGAGAATCGCGTCCGCTTCGCCTACAGCCGCGTCAGCCATTCGCTCACTCCCTCCTGCCGGCGGGCCGGCTCGCGCCCGAGCGCCGCAGCCAGCTCCTCAAGACTATCCAGATTGTGCGCCGGCCGGAATTCGTCAACATGCGGCATCAGCGCGGCCGCACCGCGCGTGCGCGGTTCGTAGGCGTCGTAGCGCAGCAGCGGGTTGAGCCAGACCAGCCGCCGGCAGGACTTGTGCAGGCGCTCGATCTCCGGGGCCAGCCCCGCGCCGGAGTCGCGGTCGAGCCCGTCGCTGATGAGCAGCACCACCGCGCCCTGCCCCAGCACCCGGCGCGACCAGAGGCGGTTGAAGCTCCTGAGCGAAGCGCCGATGCGGGTGCCGCCGGACCAGTCCTCGACCGCCTCCGCCACGCCCGCAAGCGCCGTGTCCACGTCCTTCTGGCGAAGCTGGCGGGTGACGTTGGTCAGCCGCGTGCCGAACAGGAAGCAATGCACCCGGTCGCGGTCATTGGTGACGGCGTGCATGAAGTGCAGCAGCATCCGGGAATAGCGCGCCATCGACCCGGAAATGTCGCAGATCACCACCAGCGGCGGCGGCCGCCGCAGCCGGCGCCTCCGCCGGAGCGCCACGAAGTCGCCGCCGGTGCGCATCGCACCCCTGAGCGTCGCCCGCAGGTCCGGCCGCCGCCCCCTCGGATGCAGCCGGAAGCGCCGCGCGGGCACGGGCCGGAGCGGCAGGCGCATCTTCGCCATGGCGCGCTTCGCCGCCTCCTGCTCCTCCAGCGACATGGTCTCGAAATCCATCGTGCGCAGCACTTCCCGGTCCGACCATGTGAGCTCGGCGCGGATTTCGACCTCCTCGTCCCCCTCCCGCTCGCGAAGCCCGGTTTGCTCGGGCGTCAGCGCCTCCGCCAGCCGGCGCGCCAGCGGTTCCGACTCCTCCGGCCCCGTATCGACGCTGGAAGTCGGGATCACCAGCGACATCATCCGCTCCAGCAGGCGCGGATTGCGCCAGAAGACATGGAACGCCTGGTCGAACAGCTCCTGCTGGCCGCGCCGGTTCACCAGCGCGGCATGGAGCGCCCAGTAGAATTGCGCCCGGTCGGCCATATCGACCGCCGAGACCGCCTCGATGGCCTTCAGCACCTGGTCCGGGCCGACCGGCAGGCCGGCGGTGCGCAGCACCCGGCCGAAATGCATGATGTTCTCGGGCAGCCGCCCGCCGTTCATGCCGCCCCCGCGGCCGCCAGCTCGGCGCGCACCTCGTTCAGTATGCGCTCGGCCTCGCTGCCCTGCAGGCGCGCGATGTCGTCCTGGTACTTCAGCAGCACGCCGAGCGTGTCGTTCACCATCGCCGGGTCGAGCGCGACGGCGTCGAGCTGCATCAGCGCATGCACCCAGTCGATGGTCTCGGCGATGCCCGGCAGCTTGAACAGGTCGAGTTCGCGCACTTTCTGCACATAGCCGACGACCTGGCGGGACAGCGCCTCGGGGGCCGCCGGCGCCTTGCGGGCGAGGATGTCCAGTTCGCGGCGCGCGTCGGGATAGCCGACCCAGTGGTAGAAGCAGCGCCGCTTGAGCGCGTCGTGGATTTCGCGCGTGCGGTTGGAGGTGATGACGACGGCCGGGGGAACCGCCGCGCGGATCGGTCCGATCTCCGGCACCGTCACCTGGAAGTCGGAGAGCACTTCCAGCAGATAGGCCTCGAAGGGCTCGTCCGTGCGGTCGAGCTCGTCGATCAGCAGCACGGGGGGCCCGTCCCCGCCGCCGCGCAAGGCTTGCAGCAGCGGCCGCTCGATCAGGAAGTCCGGCCCGAACAGGTCCCGCCCGAGGCGCTCGCGGTCGGCCCCGCCCGCGGCCTCCGCCAGCCTGATCTCGATCATCTGCCGGGCGTAGTTCCACTCATAGACGGCGGACGCCACATCCAGGCCCTCATAGCATTGCAGGCGGATGAGCCGGCGGCCGAGCACCGCCGCCAGCACCTTGGCGATCTCCGTCTTGCCGGTGCCCGCCTCGCCTTCGAGGAACAGCGGCCTGCCGAGCTTCAGCGACAGGAACACCGCCGTCGCCAGCGCCGTGTCGGACACATAGTCGCCGGCTTCGAGGAGTTCGCCGGTCTCGGCGACCGACCGGGGCAGGGCCCTTCCGGTTTGCATGGGGCAAGGGGTCCCGTCAGTGGCGGAAATGGCGCATGCCGGTGAATACCATGGCGAGGCCGTGCTCGTCGGCCGCCCGGACCACCTCCTCGTCGCGCACCGAGCCGCCCGGCTGCACGACGGCGGTGGCGCCCGCCTCCGCAGCGGCCAGCAGCCCGTCGGCGAAGGGGAAGAAGGCGTCCGACGCCACCACCGAGCCGACGGTCGCCGGAGTGCCGCCATCCGCCGTATCCGCAGCCTTGCGCGCGGCGATCCGGGCGCTGTCCACCCGGCTCATCTGCCCGGCGCCCACGCCCACCGTCGCCCCATCCTTCACATAGACGATGGCGTTGGATTTAACATGCTTGCAGACGGTGAACGCCACCTCCAGGTCCGCCATCTCGGCCTCGCTCGGCGCGCGCTTCGTGACGGTCCGGAAGGCATCCGCGCGGCCGTTGTCCCGGCCCTGGAGCAGGAACCCGCCGGCGAGAGAGCGGAAGGTCATGGCCGGCGCAAGCGGGTCCGGCACCGTCCCGGTCAGCAGCAGGCGGAGATTGGTCCGGGCGGAGAGCCGCGCACGGGCCTCTTCGTCCGCTCCGGGCGCAATCACGGCTTCGAGAAAGAGGCCGACCAGCCGCTCCGCCAGCGCCCCGTCCAGCGGGCGGTTGACGGCGACGATGCCGCCGAAGGCGCTGACGGGATCGCAGGCGAGCGCCTTCTCCCAGGCGTCCGCCGGATTTTCCGAAACGGCCACGCCGCAGGGATTGGCGTGCTTGACGATGACGACCGCCGGGCGCTCGAACTCGCCCGCGAGCTCGAAGGCCGCGTCCACATCGTTCAAATTGTTGTAGCTGAGCTCCTTGCCCTGCACCTGCTCGGCGGTCGCGACGCCCGGCCGGGCGCTGCCGTCGGTGTAGAACGCGGCGGACTGGTGCGGGTTCTCGCCGTAGCGCAAGGTCTGGCGGCGCACCCCCGACAGCGAGATGCGCGGCGGGAAGGCCTCGCCCGTCCGCCCGGCGAACCAGTGGGACACGGCTGCGTCGTAGGCTGCGGTATGGCCGTAAGCCTCGGCGGCGAGCCGGCGGCGCAGCGACAGCGGCGTCGCGCCGTCCGTCTCCATCTCGGCGCGGATGCCGTCCAGATGCTCCGGGGCGGTGGCGACCGCGACGAAGCGGTGGTTCTTGGCGGCCGCCCGGATCAGCGCCGGGCCGCCTATGTCGATATTCTCGATGCAGGTGTCCTCGTCCGCGCCGGCCGCCACCGTCTCCGCGAACGGGTAGAGATTGACGACCAGCAGGTCGATGGGCCGGATGCCGTGCGCGTCCATGGCCTCGACATGGCCCGGGTCGTCGCGCAGCCCCAGCAGTCCGCCATGCAGCGCCGGATGCAGGGTCTTGACGCGCCCGTCCAGCATTTCCGGAAAGCCTGTCCGCTCCGAAACCTCCACGACGGGGACGCCGGCCGCGCCCAGCTGCCGGGCCGTGCCGCCGGTGGAGAGGATTTCGACGCCGCGCTCCGCAAGAAAGCGCCCGAACGCCTCCAGCCCCGTCTTGTCGGACACGGAAATCAGGGCGCGGCGAACAGCTATGCGGTCGCGGGCAGTCACGGGGCAGCCCTCCGGCTTCACGCTTCGCCGCCCCGGATAGCACTCGCCCGCCCCGCCGTCACGCAGCGGCAATGTCGCGCCCGGAAACGCATCGGGGTCCGGTCGCTTCGCACTGCGTAGTCCCGGTCCGGCCCGCGCCGTCCCCATCCTTGCCGAAACATGAAACAAATCTAATAATTCTGCTTTTTGTTCTTATTTTGATCTTGACATCTGGCGGATTGTGGTATGATGGTCCCCAGGGAAGCGGACTCCGGAGCCGCGTCCCCGGGTGCCGCGCGGCCGAGCGGCGCCGGTTTCTGAAAACACGTGAGAAGCCGACGGGAGACGTGCGTCCTCTGCCTCGCGCGCGCAATCAGGCGCGCGAACCGCGCCGGCGCCGACACGCGCCCGGGCAGGCGCGGGCGCCCGCGCAGGATACGCGCGGAAAAGGGACCCGCTCCCGGTCGGAGCAAGGAGGAACGATGACCGCAAAGCGCAACCGTCACCCCGGCCGGAGCGGAGCGGAGAGCCGGGGTCCATCCTCCGCCCTCTCCACCGGGCTGCAACGGTCAGGGATGGGCCCCGGCTCCGGGGCCGGGGCGACGGTGAACGCAAGACACAGAAGGAGACCGAAGAGTGGATGACTTCATGCCGGAAACGGCTACAGCATATAAACCTTGCGTATGCAGAACATGACATCTCATGACATTCCATGACACATCGCGCGACCGGGCCCCTTCGACCTGTCGGCGCGCGGCGGCCGGACCGCCCCGCCTCCATCGCGAAGCCCCGCTCTCTTGGCGGCCTGCGGCGGGCGCGATAGCTTGGCCGGGAGCGGGTCCCGCGAGGCCTTCTTTCGTTTCGCATGCCCTGAACAGGAGCGGCTGGGTTCGGCCATGATCGCCCGGACGGAAGATGCGGGGTTGGGCGCCGTGCCGCTGGCGTCGCTGGAGGCGGTTGCGCTCGACACCGAGACCACCGGCCTCGACACCGGCAGGGACCGGGTCCTGCAGGTGGGCGCCGTGGCGCTGAACGGCCGCGCCGTCCTTGCCGATGACATCTTCGACCGCCTGGTCAACCCGGACATGCCCGTTCCGCCCTCCTCCACGGCGGTCCACGGCATCTCGGACGAGGACGTGCAGGCGGCGGAAAGGGCGGACGCCGTCCTGCCGGCGTTTGCGGACTGGATCGGCCGGCGCGTGGTGATCGGCTATGCGGTCGGCTTCGACCTCGCGATCCTGAAGGCCGAGCATAACCGGCACGGAATTCCCTGGCGGCCCTGCCGGTCGCTCTGCGTGCGCCAGCTCGCCGCCCTGCTCGCGCCCGGATCGAAAGACCCTTCGCTCGACGCCATAGCCGGCCGGCTCGGCATCGGCATCGAAGGCCGGCACAGCGCGCTCGGCGATGCGAGGGCCGCGGCGGCGGTCTATGCCGCCCTGGTGCCGCGGCTGGCCGAGAGGGGCATTGCGACGCTTGCCCAGGCGGAGCGGGCCTGCCTTGCGCTCACCCCGCAACAGGACGAGGAAGCGAAGGCGGGCTGGCAGCCCGTCATTGCGGCGGACCGGGTGCGAAGCGCCGATCCGGGAGCCTTCGCCCGCGTGGACAGCTTCCCGTTCCGGCACCGCGTGGAGGACATCATGTCCGCCCCGCCCGCGGTCGTGGAGCCGGCGATGCGCCTTCGCGGCGCCCTGCGCGAACTCACGGAGCGGAAAATCAGCTCGGTGTTCGTCGCCTCCGGCGGGGAGGCCGGCTTCGGCATCCTGACCGAGCGGGATATCGCCCGCGCCATCGACACGCTGGGGGCCGGGGCGCTGGATGAAACCGTGGACCGTTTCGCCGCCAGGCCCCTGGTGACGATCCCGGCCTCGGAGTTCCTCTACCGCGCGAACACGCTCATGACCGTCGGCGGGTTCCGCCATCTGGGCGTCGTGTCGGAAGACGGGAGCCTTGTCGGCGCCGTCAGCGCCCGCGACCTGCTGAAACAGCGGGCGGGCGATGCGGTGTTCCTCGCCCGGGAGATCGACCACGCGGAGGCGCCGGCCGAACTCGGCAAGGTCTGGGCGAACCTGACGAGGGTCGTGGGCGGCCTCGCGGCCGACGAGGTGGATGCGCGCATCGTCGCCTCGGTGGTCTCGCGCGAGCTCCGCGCGCTCACGCGGCGCGCCGCGGAACTGGCCGAGCGGGACATGGCGGCGGAAGGCTTCGGGCCGCCGCCCGCGCCGTTCGCCCTGCTGGTCCTGGGCTCGGGCGGACGCGGCGAAAGCCTGCTCGCCATGGACCAGGACAATGCCGTCGTTTACGCCTCGGGCGCCGCCGGCGGGCCGGAGGACCGGTGGTTCGAGGAACTGGGACGCCGGCTCGCGGATATTCTGGACGAGGCGGGCGTCGCCTATTGCAAGGGCGGGGTCATGGCCCGCAACGCCGAGTGGCGCATGGACCTCGACCGCTGGCGCCGGACAGTAGGCGGATGGATCGGGCGCTCGCTGCCGGAGGATGTCCTCAATTGCGACATTTTCTTCGACAGCGTCCCGGTTTACGGCGATGCGGCGCTCGGTGAACAACTGCACGGCGAGGCGCTGGGCATGGCGGCGAATGCGCGCGCCTTCCAGATCGCGCTTCGGGCCAATGCCGTCGATTTCACCTCGCCGCTCGGCCTGTTCGGGCGGCTCAGGCTGAAGAAGGGCCGCCTGGACGCCAAGCGCCACGGGATCATGCCGATCTTTTCGGCGGCGCGGATCCTCGCCATCCAGCACGGCATAAGGGACCGCTCGACGCCGGCGCGGCTGGAGGCAGCAGGCGCGGTGGCCGAGGACAGCCGGGAGGCGGTCGGCAACCTCGTCGAGGCGCACCGCATCCTGCTCGACGAGATACTCGCCCAGCAGCTCCGGGATATCGGGCGCGGCATTCCCCACGGCAATTCGGTCGCGCCGAAGGAGATGTCCGCCCCGAGGCAGCGCCAATTCCGCTGGGCGCTGGAACAGGTGGACCAGGTGCGCGGCGTGCTGGGAATGCCGGTATTCGGCTAAAGCAGCTGCGCGCGGAACTGGAAATGACGACGCCGCCCGGTGCAGTATCGGCGGCCCGAACCGAACCTGGACCGCTGCCCATGCCCGACCGACTGCAAGCCGCGACCGACACCGTCCACTGGGGTTTCTTCGACGCCCGGCTCAAGCCCGCGCTTACCGTCGAGAGCGGCGCGGAGGTCGAGATCGAGACCGTCTCCGGCGCGCCGGACGCTCTCCCGGGGCCGGGTTTCGAGGTGCCCGAAGCCTTGCCCCGCATCCACGCCGAGACGCCGCGCCCGCTCGGCTCCGGCCATATCCTGACCGGGCCGGTCGCCGTCGCGGGCGCCGTTCCGGGCGATGTGCTCCAGGTCGAGATTCTGGAGGCGCGTCTCGGCGCGGACTGGGGCTGGAACGCGATCCGGCCGCTCGGCGGCGCGCTGCCGGACCAGTTCCCGGAAGGGCGGATGGTCACGATCCCGCTCGACCGGGACGCCGGCGAAGCCCGGATGCCCTGGGGCGGGATGCTCGCCTGCCGGCCCTTCTTCGGCGTCATGGGTACGGCCCCGCCGGCGCATTGGGGCATGGTGAGCACGGTCCAGCCGCGCGCCTTCGGCGGCAATATCGACTGCAAGGAGCTGACCGCCGGCTCGGTGCTCTACCTGCCCGTGTTCGCCGACGGCGCCCTCTTTTCCTGCGGCGACGGCCATGCCGTGCAGGGCGACGGCGAAGTGTGCTTGACGGCCGTGGAAACCGCGCTCAACGGGCGGTTCCGCCTCACGCTGCGCAAGGACATGGCGCTGGAAGCGCCGATGGCGGAGACGGCGGACCGGTGGATCCAGTTCGCCTTCGACGCCTCGCTCGACCGGGCCGCCCGGACGGCGCTCAGCCGGATGATCGACTTCATCTGCCTGCGCTCGAACCTGTCCCGCGAGGACGCCTACATGCTGTGCAGCCTGGCCTGCGACCTGCGGATCACGCAACTGGTGAACCAGCAGCAGGGCGTCCACGCCATGCTGGACAAACAACTGATTCCCTAGCGGAACGAGGGGAGGAGGCCCCCATGCTGTTCGGCGCAGCGATGTTCGTTACCGGCTATTCCATGCGGCCTCAGGCGCTGGCGCGGGCGCTCGAGGAACGCGGTTTCGAGTCGTTCTGGGCCCCGGAGCATTCCCACATTCCGGTCGAGCGCGCCTCGCCCTGGCCGCAGGGCGGGCCGTTGCCGGAGAAATATGCCGATGTCGCGGACCCGTTCGTCGTGCTGTCCATGGCCGTGGCCGCCACGGAGCGCCTGAAGGTCGCGACCGGCATCTGCCTCGCCGCGCAGCGCGACCCGATACAGCTCGCGAAAGAGACCGCGAGCCTCGACGCCCTGTCGGAGGGCCGTTTCCTGTTCGGCGTCGGCGGCGGCTGGAACCGCGAGGAGATGGCGAACCACGGCACGGCGTTCGAAGACCGGTTCGGGGTCCTGCGCGAGCGCATCGCCGCCATCCGCGCCGTCTGGAGCGAGGAGGAGGCGTCCTGGTCGGGCCGCCGCCTGTCGTTCGGGCCGATGCGCTCGCGCCCGAAGCCTGCGCAGCCGGGAGGGCCGCCCGTGCTGGTCGGCGGCGAGTTCCCGCACGGTGCGCGCCGGGCGCTCGCCTGGGGCGACGGCTGGGTGCCGCATGCCGAGAGGCCGACCTACCACCTTCTGGACAAGCTGGCGGAGTTCCGCGCCATGGAAGCGGAGGCCGGGCGCTCCGTGCCGATTACCGTCTTTGGCGCGGAGGACGATCCCGGCCGGCTCGACGCCTGGCGCGAAGCCGGGGTCGAGAGGGTGGTCTTCAACCTGCCGAGCGCGGGGGCCGACGAGGTCCTGCCGCTGCTCGACCGCTGGGCGGGCCGGCTGTGAGCGCGCTGATCGTCGGCGGCGGCCTCGGCGGGCTTGCGGCGGCGCTGGCGCTCGCGCGCCGCGGCATTGCCAGCCATGTGCTGGAACAGGCGCCCGTCTTCGGGGAGATCGGCGCCGGCATCCAGCTCGGGCCCAACGTCTTCCGCATGTTCGAGCGGCTGGGCATCGGCGAGGCCATCTCGCGGGATGCCGTGTTCGTGGACCGGCTGGTGATGATGGACGCGCTGACCGGCGAGACCGTCCTGACCGGCGACCTCGGCGCGGCGTTCCGGCAGCGCTTCGGCGCGCCCTATGCCGTGACGCACCGCGCGGATTTCCACCGCACCCTGCTGGAAGCCTGCGAAGCGTCCGGGTCGGTCACATTCGAGACCGACGCCGAGGTCGTCTCGGTGGAGGATTCGGGCGGGCGTGCCCGCGCCCGCCTGGCGGACGGCGGCAGGCGGGAAGGGGCGTTCCTGGTCGGCGCGGACGGCCTCTGGTCGAAGGTGCGCGAACATGTCGTCGGCGACGGCCCGCCCAAGGTCTCCGGCCATATCGCCTACCGGGCCGTGCTGCCGATGGAGGAGGTGCCGGAGGCGCTGCGCTGGAATGCGGCGGCGCTCTGGGCGGGCCCCCGCAACCATCTGGTCCATTACCCGCTCAGGCGCTCGACGCTGTTCAACCTGGTGGCCGTGTTCCACTCCGACCGCTATGTCGAAGGCTGGGACAGCGAAGGCGATCCGGGCGAGCTGATGGAGCGCTTCGCCGGCGTCTCCGCCCGGCCGATGGCGCTGCTCGAAAAGATCGAGACCTGGCGGATGTGGGTGCTCTGCGACCGGGAGCCGGTGTCCGAGTGGTCGCGCGGGCGGGTCTGCCTCTTGGGCGATGCGGCGCACCCGATGCTGCAATATCTGGCCCAGGGCGCCTGCATGGCGGTCGAGGATGCGGTGGCGCTGGCCGATGCGCTCGCTGCCGAGGACGATGTCGAGCGGGCCTTCCGCTCCTATTCGCAGGCCCGCTACCTCCGCACCGCGCGGGTGCAGCTGACGGCGCGGATGATGGGCGAGATCTACCACGCGGACGGCGTGCGCCGCGAACTGCGCAACCACGTTCTCTCGACGACGGACCTGCGCGAAGGAATGGCCTGGCTCTACGGCGGCCCGTAGCCCTGGAGGCCGGCCCCGTCAGTCGTCGCCCTTCCCTGCCAGCGCGTCCAGCCGCTCCTGCATCCGGGCGATCTCGCTGCGCATGGCCTGCAGTTCGCCGCTTGCATCGGGCGGCGCTTCCTTCGGTTCCGGCGCCGCCGCCCCGAAGGGGTTCCAGAGCCGCATGGCCTGCTCGAACAGCGCAAGGTTGCGCTTGCCCAGATCGTCCAGGGAGCCGAATGCCGTGCCTGCTCCGTATGCGCGCTCGACCTCGCGGCGCATGGCGTCATGATTGGCGGTGAACCACTCCATCGACTGCTCGAGATAGGCCGGCAGCATCCAGCCGGCATTGTCGCGGTACATGGAGATGATCTGGCGCAACAGCGAGACCGGCAGCAGGTTTGCGCCGCTCTGCTCCTCATCGACGATGATCTGGGTAAGCGTCGCCCGCGTCAGGTCCTCGCCGCTCTTGGCGTCCTCGACCGTGAACTCGACCCCGTCACGGACCAGCTGGGCCAGGTCCGCAAGGGTGACGTAGCTGCTGGTCGCAGTGTTGTAGAGGCGCCGGTTCGCATATTTCCGGATGCGGATCGGGGCCTCTTCCTCGGTCGCAGCCATGATGCCGCCGCCTCATCGGGTCCGGGTTGCGGTGCAGCATAGCACAGGAATGCGGGCTAGGCTCCCACCAGCCACTCATCGACCAGCGCAAGCTCTTCCGTGCTCAGCGGGCGCTGCGCCTGTTCGCACCTGACGACGATATAGTCCCGGAACGCCTTCGCCACCACGTCCGGGTCGGAGGCGTCCGAAGCGACGTCGAAGCCCGATTGCCAGAGCCCGGTGGTGACGAACTCCGCCGCTTCGCGCGGAAGCGACATGCCTTCCTCGCCGGCCCGCTCCTGAAGCAGGCGCGTCATGGCGGACCGGTCGGTCACGCCCTCGTCGAACAGCTTCGCCATATGCTCGAACAGAAGGTCGAACCCGTCGGGATCCAGTGCCGGAATCCCGACCAGGTGGTGGATCGTCTCGATCAGGGCCGGCAGCCCTTCGCTGCCCTCCCCGGTCTCGGCCGATGACTCGAACTCGAACGTCTCGGCCGGAGCGGCCTCCAGCGGCGCCTCGCGCAGCGCCATCTGCCATTCTTCGCCGGGCTCGCCGCATTCCAGCATCGGATCGACCGTCGTCAGCGCCTCGGCGAGGCGGCGCAGGGACCGGAAACCGAACCAGTCGCTGTTGCGGAAATTGGCGAAGCGGAAGAAGAAGTGCGGCAGCTCGGCGGCGGGGATCGGCCCGTCCTGCTCGATCGACTCATGCAGAACGGCGGCAACCTCCGGGAGCACCGAATAGTCGCCCGTCAGGGACGGCCGGGGCGTGAAGGGACGGGGAGAGAACGGGCGCGCGGCATCCGCCGGGCCCGGCACGGCCGGACCGCCCGCCGATGCGTCCCCGAGCGCGCTCTCGATGAACACCGACTGCTCGATGGTGTAGCTGCAGGCGGCCGTCAGCGCCGGCGCGACCACGGCATTGGCGAGGATCGCCGTGCGCCGGTCGTGGGCGCGCAGGCGCAGCAGGACCGGCGTGAAGTCGGCATCGGCCGACAGGATGATGAACTCGTCGAAGGACGTGGCATGGTCGAGGGCGTCGATGATGTCGATCGCCATGTAGATATCGGTGCCGCTCTTGCCGCCTCCGGTAAGCGGCGGGCAGTCGATGACGGAAAACGCGCTCCGGGTGAAGAAACCGCGGAACCGGGAAAAGGTGGCGGGATTGAGATAGCAGTTGCGCATGAGAAGCGCGCGGCGCGTGCGGCCTTCCCGGCCGCCGCCGGTGGTATGGTATCCGCGCTCCAGCCAGTGCATCCAGCGGCCCGGCTGCTCGGCGAACCGCTTGGCAGCGCGCGCATCGACGGCTTCCAGGCTGAGGAATACATTGTCGAAGTCAACGAAGAGGGCAGCCCGAACCCGGCCCGGGCGGGAAGGCATCATGACAACCTCTATCCAATCAAAATCCGCTATCCAATCACGACGGGCGCAAGCCCTTCAATCTAATGTAAAATCCCGTGCCAATGAGTCAAGAGCCGGACAAGGAACAGGCGGACGATTTCCTGGACCTCTGGGAAAGGAACGTTCTCGCCTGGTGGCGGGAGACCGCGAGTCTGGCGTTCCCGCCGCTGCCGGATGAACCTCCCGGGCGGAAGGACGGGCCCGAGGCCGCTGGCGCTCCACATGGCGACGGCGGCGGCGGTCTGGGGCGGCGCGGCAGCAGCGGCCGCGACGGGACCGGCTAGCGCGTTCCTCTGGCACCGCGACCTCGCCACCGACTTCGCCGGACTTGCCGTTGCTCCCGAGGCGGTCGGGCAGGCAGCACTGCGGCGCCTCACGGATTTCGAGGCGGCAGTCGCCCGTTATTGCGCCCACCCTTTCCGGCGCGCATGCGGGATGGAAACGGTCGTCGCGCGAAGCGGCGCAGCGCGGCTGATCTCCTACGGCGAAGGCGAACGGGTGGCGCTGGTCGTGCCCTCGCTTGTCAACCGCTACCATGTCTGCGACCTGTCCGGACGCCGCAGCTTCGCGAGGTGGCTTGCGGCCCGCGGCTGGCGCGTGCTGCTCGTCGATTGGGGAAGCCCGGGGGAGCGCGAGCGAGGCTTCGACTGCACGGGCTACATCCGGAATGTCCTGGAGCCCTTCGCCTGTGAGGCGGCGCGCCTGTCCGAGCGCCCGCCGGTTGCCATCGGATACTGCATGGGCGGGCTGCTGGCCCTTGCGACGGTACTGCGGACGTCCGTGCCGTTCGCCGGCCTGGCGCTTCTCGCCGCGCCCTGGGACTTCCACGGCGGAGGCGGACCGGAGGCGCGGCGGCTTGCCTTCGCCGGCACCGCCTTCGCAGACATGCTGGCCGGCAGCGGGGAAATGCCGGTCGATGCACTCCAGACCTGCTTCTACGCCCTCGACCCGATGCTCACGCCGAGGAAGTTCCTGGCCTTCGGCGCGCTTGAGCCCGGTTCCGAAGCGGAACGGGCCTTTGTGGAACTCGAGGACTGGGTGAATGACGGCGTACCTCTGGCGGCGCCGGTCGCGCGCGAGTGTTTCGCCGGCTGGTACGGCCGCAACGAGCCCGCACGGGGCGAATGGCGCATCGACGGTGAACCGGTCCGGCCCGAAGCCGCGGCGCTGCCGGCATGGGTCGTTGTCCCCGCGGGCGACCGGATCGTGCCCCCTGCCTCCGCACTCGCGCTCGCGCGCGCCCTGCCCAGCGCCACCGTGCGCCGGCCGCGTTTGGGGCATATCGGGCTCATGGCGTCGAAGACCGCACCCCGGCGCGTCTGGCGGCCCCTGCTCGCCTGGATGAACGGCCTTCCGTGACACGATGCCACGTCCGGCGATGTTTATATTGCATTGCAACATAACACCGCCACCTTTTGTGCATTGCAAAAAAAACCAAGGAGCCGAGACAATGCCGAGAGTGGCCCTGATTACCGGCGGCACGAGAGGGATTGGCGCCGAAATATCGCGAGGCATGCTGGCGGACGGCTACGACGTGGTCGCCGGGTTCCACCTCAATGTCCAGCGCGCGCAGCGCTTCCACGAGGAAACAGGCATCGACATCATGCAGTTCGACGTTTCCGACTACGGTGCCTGCGAGCGCGCGGTCCACAAGCTGGAAGAGAGCCACGGGCCGGTCGATATCCTCATCAACAATGCCGGCATCACCCATGACGTCTTCCTGCACCGCATGCCCGAGGAAGCCTGGCACGAGGTGATCGAGACCAACCTCACCTCCTGCTTCAACATGTGCCGCACCGTGATCGGCAAGATGCGCGACCGGGGCTTCGGGCGGATCGTCAACGTCTCGTCGGTCAACGGCCAGACGGGGCAGATCGGCCAGACCAACTATGCCGCCGCCAAGGCCGGCATTCTCGGCTTCACAAAGGCGCTGGCGCTCGAAAACGCGGCCAAGGGCATCACCGTGAACGCCATCTGCCCGGGCTATGTCGATACCGAGATGGTGCGCGCGATCCCGGAGCGCGTGCAGGAGGTCATCAAGGGCAACATCCCGGTCGGGCGGTTCGGGGACCCGAAGGAGATCTGCCATGTCGTGCGCTTCCTGGTCGCCGACGACGCCTGTTTCGTTACCGGCTCGACAGTCTCGGTGAACGGCGGCCAGTATATGGCCTGACCTGAGAGAGGCGCGGTGATGGTTGGCGCGGAGAGGCCGGTCGTGGGAGTCGGGGTGGTCGTCCTGCGCGGGGACGATGTGCTGCTGGTCCGGCGGGGCGAGCCGCCGCGCAAGGACCAGTGGAGCATTCCCGGCGGCAAGCAGGAGCGGGGCGAAACCGTCCGCGACGCCGCCCACCGCGAAATCCGCGAGGAGACCGGGGTCGAGATCGCGCTGATCGGCCTCGTCGATGTCGTGGACGGCATCCGCCGCGACGAGACCGGCGCCGCGATTTCCCACTACACGCTGATCGACTTCGCCGCCGAATGGGTCTCCGGCGAGGCGGTTGCGGGTGACGATGCGGCGGAGGCGCGCTGGACCCCGCTGGACGGGCTCGACGACTACCGGCTCTGGTCCGAGACCCGGCGGATTATCGCCGCCGCGGCCGCGATGCGTGATGATGCGCGGGATCGTAAAGGCGGCTCTCCCTGAACCCTCCGGCCGCGAGCGCGCGACCGACAAGGATGAGCGCGCTGCGGGCAAGGCCGGCGGCTTTCACCCGGTCGCGGATCGTCGCGAGCGTTCCGGCGACGATCAGCTGGTCCGGTTGACTCGCCCGATAGACGACGGCGGCCGGACAGTCTTCCCCCAGCACCGGACTGAGCGTGCGGACGACATTGGCGAGATTGGCCGTCGAGAGGTGGATCGCCAGGGTGCCGCCGCTCCTCGCCTGCGCGGCCAGTTCCTCCCCGCTCGGCATGCCCGTCGCGCGCACGGCGGTCCGGGTGAGCGTGACCGTCTGGGAGATGCCCGGCACGGTGAGTTCGATACCGAGCGCGGCGGCGGCGGCAGCGAAGGCCGGCACCCCCGGCGTTACCGTGTAGTCGATCCCCAGCCGGTCCAGGCGGCGCATCTGCTCGGCGGTCGCGCCATAGAGCGACGGGTCGCCGGAATGCACCCGCGCCACGTCGTTGCCCCCGGCTTCGGCCGCGACGAATTCCGCCTCGATTTCATCCAGGGTCATCGCGGCCGTGTCGCGGACCCTGGCATCGGCCGGCGCCTCGGCGATCACCTCCTGCGGCACCAGCGAGCCTGCATAGAGCACGACCGGCGCCGAGCGGATCAGTTCCAGCCCGCGCACCGTAATCAGGTCCGGCGCACCGGGGCCCGCGCCGATGAAATGCACGGTCACGACGAATAGCCCCTCGGCGTCACCACTCGGTCGCCGACGATGGTCGTCCGGCTGTTGCCCACGATCAGCACGGTCGTCATGTCCACGGCCTCCCGGTCGAGGCCGACCAGGGTCTCGATGGCCACCAGTTCGTCCGCCCGGCCGAGATTGCGGGCCCTGACGACGGGTGTGTCGGGGTCCCGGTGTCGTGCGAGGATCTCCAGCGCCTCGTCGAGCGGCCGGCGGCGTTCTTTCGAGGCCGGGTTGTAGAGGGCAATGACGAAATCCGCAGCGGCAGCAGCTTCCACACGGGCGCGAACGACCTCAATCGGCGTCAACAGGTCCGACAGCGAGATAACGGAGAAGTCGTGGCCCAGCGGCGCGCCGGCCTTCGCACTCGCGGCCTGCATTGCCGTGATGCCAGGCAGCACCGTCACGGGGACGGCGCCGCTGCTGCGCTCCAGCGCCAGTCCTGCAAGCGCATAGACGCCGGCGTCTCCGGAAGCGAGGAGCACGACATCCTTTCCTTCGCGGGCGAGCCGCAGCGCGAGGTCTGTACGCTCCTTCTCCTTGCCGATTGGCAAGGGGTGGCATCGTTTGGTTCCGGTAAGGTCGGCGACCAGGTCGAGATACGGCCCGTAGCCCACAATGTCGGCGGCGCCGGCGATAGCGGCCTCCACCTCTGCGGTCCGCATGGCAGGAGCGCCGGGGCCGACGCCCGCTACCGTAAGCCGGCCTTTCGGCGGCGCGACCCGCGCGACGGCGCAGGTGACCCGCGTGCCGATCCGCTTCTGCACAGCCAGAACGGCATCCTCGCCGGCGGCGGCGAGCGCGGCCGCTTCTGCAACGCTTGCAGTGCCGACTGCGGCTGCGACCGCCGGGGACGGGTTGGGCACCTCGATCCGGCCCAGCACCGCCGCATCGAACAGGCGCAGCGGCAATTCGAGCGCTGCAACGGCCGGCTCATCGCCCTTGAGGTCAAGTGTCGCGACAGCGGCCAGTGAAGCCCGCGCCAGTCCCTCGGCCTCCAGCGTCCGGGCAACATGGCCGAGCAGGAGGTCGCCGGACGCGCCGCGCTCCAGCCCGACGCCCAGGACCAGGCTGGGCGGATGCAGCAGCAGTTCGTCTTCCTTCGGAGCCAGCGACCGATCGGACACGCGCACCGCCAGCCTGCCCTCATCCGACCAGGGCAGCGGCGCCAGCCACCGGGTATCGCCGGCCTCGACTTCAAGGCGCACCGGCTCTCCGGCGACCAGGGACGCCATGACCTGTTTCGCCATCTCCGGATTGGCGAGCGTCCAGCCCGGAGGCGGATCGTCCAGCGCCACGCCGAACAGGACATCGCTTGCCGTCGTCACGGCGGCCTTGACGCCGAGCGTCCGGGCGATCCGGCGGGCCAGGCGGTTGGCGCCCCGATGGCCGCCGAGCAGCGGCACCACGGCGCTGCCGTCTTCCGCGACCGCGACGACCGGCGGCTCTTCGCGCTTGTCGGCCAGAAGCGGCGCGAGCCGGCGGATGGCGATACCGGCAGCCATCACGGCGACGACAGGCTCGCCCGCCTCGAACCGGCCTTCCATCTCTTCCAGCGGCAGGGCATCGAGGCCGAGCCGCCCCGCAAGGCTTGCGCCGCGCTCGGTCAGCACCACTGCGACCGTCATAGCCAGGCCCTGCCCCGCTTGTGCAGGAGGATGGTCGAGAAATAGGGCACATCCGCCGGATCGACCTCGTGGAGGGGCAGAACCCGCTCGTCCGGGAGTCCGGCATGGACGACCAGCCGGGCGCGGTCCCCCAGGCCGAGGCGCACGAGAAGGCTCCTCACGCGCTCAAAATGCCGCCCCACCTTGACAAGGGCCGCCGCGTCGCAAGCCGAAAGGCGCGCTTCCAGTTCCGCGTCGCCGAGCGGGGCGGGCAACACAGAGAGAACATCGTTGCGCGCCGCAAGCGCCGAACCGGCCGCCGCCGCGCAGGCTGTCAGCGACGACACGCCGGGCACGACCTCGACCGGCCAGTCCGCCGACAAGCGGGCGAACAGATACAGGAAGGAGCCGTAAAGGAAGGGGTCGCCCTGGCAGAGCACGACGACGCCGCGTCCGGCCTCGAGGTGCGCCGCAATGTCCTGCACGGCCCGGTCGTAAACGGCCTGGACGGGAAAACGCGCTGCCTGCATCGGCATCCTGATCGCCAGTTCGATCCGGGCGTCGTCGAGATAGGGCGCGACGATCGAGCGCGCGAAGCTCGGCCCTTCGAGCGGGGCCGGGAAGGCGAGCACATCGGCCTGCCGCATGACGCGCAGGCCCTTCAGCGTCAGGAGTTCGGGGTCGCCCGGGCCAACGCCGACGCCGCAGACCCAGCCGCTCACGGGCCCGCCTGCCACGGCTTGCGCGCGGCCCACTGCGTCACCGCCATGGCGGGCCGGAAGGCGTTGAAGCGTCCGACCGGCGCGGCCGTCTCGACCGAAATGCGGTAGAGGTCGCCGCCCAGTTCGGACCGGGCCCGGACCAGCCGCGCCCCGCCCTCCAGCGTAACCGCATTGGCCACGATGCGGCCACCCGGCCTGAGCGCCTCCCACGCAGCCTCGATGACGCCGTCCGCGCTGAGGCCGCCGCCCACGAACACGGCGTCGGGCTCCGCCAGTCCGGCAAGCGCCGCCGGCGCCTCTCCGGCATGGATTTCCAGCCCCGGCGCGCCGAGCTCCTCCGCATTGCGCGCCATCGCCGCGCGCCGGGCGGCGAGGGACTCCACCGCGTCCGCCGTTCCCCCGGCCTTTATCCACTCGATGCCGATTGCCCCCGACCCCGCCCCGATATCCCAGAGATGCGCGCCCGCCGTCGGCGCGAGCAGGGCGAGCGTCGCCGCGCGGACATGGGCCCTGGTCAGCATGCCGTCATGCTCGAAGAACGCGTCCGGGAGCCCCGGCGCGCGGGAGAAGATGCGCGCACCGTCTCCGGCGACGCATTCGATGGCGAGCGTGTTGAGGTCCGGAACCTCCGCCGTCCAGGCATCGGCGCGCTCTTCTGCGCTCGTCTCCAGCGGCCCGCCCATATGCGCCAGCGCCGTTATCCGGCTCGCACCATATCCGTGACGGACGAGCCATTCCGCAACACGGGCCGGCGTGCGGCCGTCATGGGAGAGCGCCAGCAGTTTCGCGCCGGGCGCGACATGCAGCGCGAGCAGGCCGAGGGGCCTGCCGTGCAGCGACAGCGTCGAGACGGCGTCCAGCGGCCATGCGAGCCGCGCCGCCGCGAGCGAGAAGGCGCCGGGGGCCGGAAGGATGCGCATTTCCCCGGCCGGCACCCGCCGCGCCAGCGACGTGCCGATGCCGAACCACATCGGGTCTCCGGTCGCGAGCACGACGGTCGGTTGCGGGCGCCGCGCGAGGATGGCGTCCAGCGTCTCCGACAGCGGCCGCCGCCAGGTCATGCGCGCCGCCGGCGCCGGTCCGGCGAGCGCCAGATGGCGTTTGCCGCCGACCAGGAACTCCGCGCTCTCGACGATGGCGCGGCCCGCCGGATCGAGGCCTTCCTCGCCGATGCCGAGCACGGTCAGCCACGGCGTCACGGCGCAGTCTCGGACGGGTAGAGCAGCGCATTGACGGCCGCTGCCGCGAGCGCGCTGCCGCCGAAGCGGCCCCGGAGCGCGATATGCGGCAGGCCGCTTTCGATCAGCGCCGTCTTCGACTCCGCCGCGCCTACAAAGCCCACCGGAAAGCCCAGCACCGCCAGCGGCTGCGGCGCGCCTCCGGCCACGAGCTCAAGCAGCCTGAACAGCGCCGTCGGGGCGTTGCCGACCGCCACCACGGCCCCTTGGAAACGGTCCGCCAGCGCGTCCATCGCAGCCATGGCCCGCGTCTTTCCGCCGGTACGCGCCGCCTCCGCGACCGAAGGTTCGTCTATGGCGCAGACGGCCGTCCGCCCGATGATGCCCTCGGCCGTCATGCGTGTGTCGGCAATGATGGACGCCCCGGCCGCCAGGCCGGATTCCGCCCGCTCGAACACCCCGTCGCTAAAGGACAGGTCCTGCACGATCTCAGGCCGGCCGCAGGCATGGACGAGGCGCAGGGCAAGCCCGGCGGCGCGCGGCGGCAGGCCCGACAGGTCCGTTTCCTCGCGCGCCATGCGGAAGGAGAGCCGGTAGATCGCCGCCGGATCGCGCAGATATGTATGCATCAGTGCCCGTGGGAGTGGCCGTGCCCATGCTCGTGGGAATGGTCGTGCCCATGCTCATGGGAATGCGGGTGTCCGCCGCCGCGCACATGGTGGTGATGGCCCGCCTGCGGCGTGCCGACTTCATCCTCCCGCCCGACGATCTGCTCGCGGTATTTGCAGAGCGCGCAATTCATCAGGTTGTCGCCCGTCAGCGTTCCCCGGACGCGCTCCGCGAAGCTGTCCAGCACCAGGGGATGGTCATTCAGATAGGGCGCCTTGACGAAGGACATTCCGGGGTGGGCCGCTGCAACCTTGTCGGTCTGGTCGTAGATGCGCCGCACGAGCACGCCGGTGAACAGGAAATAGGGAAAGACGACGATCCGTGAAAAGCCGAGCCGGGCGGCCCGCTCCAGCCCGGCATCGACACGCGGGTGCGCGACGCCCGAATAGCAGGTCTCGGCCCAGCCGAAGCCCATGCCCTCCCACAGCATCCGGGCGACCTTGCTGACATTGGAGTTGGCGTCCGGGTCGTTGGTGCCCCGCCCCACCACCATCAGCAGCGTTTCCGCGCGGGGCGTTTCGCCGTCGAGCACGCTCTCGATGCGTTCGCGGGCCGCCTGCATCAGCTTCGCGTCGATGGCGAGGTCTCGCCCGAGCCTTATGTCGATCTCGGGGTGCGCCTGCGCGAACTCGTTGATCTCGGAGGGCACGTCGTTCTTCACATGCCCGGCGGCGAACAGCATGCCGGGGACCGCCAGGATGCGCCGGTTGCCGCGTTCCGCCAGCGCTTCCAGCCCCTCGCGGATTACCGGACGGGCGAATTCGAGGAAGCCGATTTCCAGATCGTAGTCCGGCAGGCGGGGCCGGAGCCCCTCGGCAAGGGACAGGAACTCCTGCACCGCATCCGCATCGCGGCTGCCGTGACCGCAAACCATGACTCCGGTCTTGGGCATCGTACCTCTCGTTTCGAGTAGAATCGGCGCCCATGATAGACGGAACCGCAAGCATCGTCCCGATCCTGCTTGGCGCCCTGCTGCTGGACGCGGCGCTGGGCGACTTGCCGGCCCTGTTCCGCCGGGTGCCGCACCCGGTTGCCTTGATCGGGCGCATGATCGAGCGCATGGATACCCGCCTCAACCGGCCCGAGCGCCCGGCCGCCGACCGGCGGCTGCGCGGGGCCTTCGCCCTGTTGGCCGTGACTGCGGCCGCCGCGGCGGCCGGCTGGGCCCTCAGCCTGCTGGGATGGCTGCCGACCCTCCTGCTGGCCTTCCTGCTCATCGCGCAGCGCGGGTTGTACGACCATGTCGCGGCGGTCGCGGCCGGCCTCGAAGCCGGTCTGGATCAGGGGCGCGAGGCGGTTTCCCACGTCGCCGGGCGCGATCCGGCCTCGCTCGACGCCCACGGCGTCGCCCGCGCCGGGATCGAGTCACTGGCGGAGAACTTCTCCGACAGCGTGGTGGCGCCCGCTTTCTGGTTCCTGCTGCTCGGCCTGCCGGGGCTTTGCGCCTTCAAGGCGGTCAACACGCTCGACAGCATGATCGGCCACCGCACGCAGCACCACGAGGCTTTCGGCGCCTGGTCGGCGCGGGCCGACGATATCGCCTGTTTCCTGCCGGCGCGGATTTCCGCTCTCCTGCTCATGGGCGCGGCGTTCTGCTTCCGCCGGGCAAGCCCGCTCGGCGCATGGCGCGCCGTGATGAACGACGCACACCGGCACCGCTCGCCGAACGCCGGCTGGCCGGAGGCGGCGATGGCGGGCGCGCTGGGACTCGCGCTTGCAGGCCCCCGGCGCTATGGCGGCAGGGCGGTCGAGGACGCCTGGATGGGCCGGGGCCGCAGCCGGGCGACACCGCAGGACATTCGCCGCGCCCTGCGCCTCTTTATTGCTGCTTGCGCCCTGCACGCCTGCCTGCTGGCCGCATTGTGGGCGACCGGATAGCGGCTGCCGTGAAGAAGAGGTCAGCCCAGAAGGGGCGCCAGGATTTCGTCGAGTTCATCCGCAGTCAGGGCGCCCGGATGCTTGCGCCCGTCGATTATGAAACTCGGCGTTGAATCGATCTGGTATTGCTCCTGGCCGGCCAGCCGTTCCTGGATAATCTTCTCCAGCCCCGCCTCGTCCTGAAGACACTCGTTCGCGCGTTCCTGACTGAGGCCCGCGAGCTGCCCGAGACGCAGGAGTTCCACCAGCGGGTTTTCAGAACGCGCCCAGACTCCCTGGCCCTCGAAGAGCAATTGAAGGAAGGGAAAATAGCGTCCGGCCGGCACACATTCGGCAAGCGCCGCCGCACGCAACGCCAGGCCGTCGAGCGGGAAATCGCGAAAGACGAGTTTCACCTTTCCGGTGTCGATATAGGCGCTCTTCAGGTGCCTGTAGCCCTCGGCATGGAATTGCGCGCAATGCGGGCAGGTCAGCGATGAATATTCGACGATCGTGACTCTGGCGCTTTCCTCGCCGAGCACTCGTTCTTCCAGCCCGATTTCCGGATTCGAAACGGCGTCCGCCGCGTGGGCGGCGACGCTGTCCAGCGGACTCACGGCAAGTTGCGAACCGGTCTGTCTGGCGAAAAAGGAGTTGTAGGCGGCGCTGACAATGACTGCGACTGCCACGACGACAACAACGGTCCATATGTTCCGCATCGGCATAGCCTCACAACAAGATGTCGTATGCTACTTTAGAATTGGGGCATAAACAAGGCATCCGGAGTCAAAAATATATCTTCGGAAAATCTGCTAGGGCGAGGTCTTGCGGAACGTGGTCATCCGTTTCTGCCGCGCCTGCACGGCACCGCCCAATCGCGCGAGCGTGATGCTGAGTTCGGGGTCGGATATGCCGGACACCGCAACCGGCTCCGGCGCCGGCTCCACGGGAGGCCCTGCAACCGGCGGCGGGTCGATGCGGCCCTGCTTCAGGACGATGCGCGTCACCGCCTTGCGCCCCAGGAACAGGTTCACGCGGTCCCGGATCGACGGCCCCTGGTGCTGGATATAGGTCGCCCAGGCTGACGCGACCCGCAGATGAAGCACGCCGCGGACCAGGCGCAGCGGCCGCGTCCACGCCGCGATTTCGGTCCCGACGACGCTCTCCCACCGCAGCAGGAGCCGCGTTTCCGAAAAGCCGTGCTTCCGGGCGGTCGGCGCGAGCCCTCGTTCCACCGCCGCCCCGACGGCCACAAACCGACCCGTTCTGCGCCTGCCTGGGTTTCTCCCGGTCATGCGCCCAGCATGCCCCAAACGGGACAAACCTCAATGACGGAATCCCGGCATTATGCTGACCGAAGCCGCCTCGAGGGCGGCAGGGAGAGGCCATGAAGGCGAAGGCGGAGGCGCTGCTTGCGTGGTACGACGCGCATCGCCGCGAGCTGCCCTGGCGCGCGCCGCCGGGCGAGCGCGCGGAGCCCTATCGGGTGTGGCTGAGCGAGATCATGCTGCAGCAGACCGTGGCCGCGGCCGCCGGCCCTTATTTCCACCGGTTCCTTGAGCGCTGGCCCGATGTCGGGGCGCTTGCCGCCGCCTCGCTGGACGAGGTGCTGCAGGCATGGCAGGGGCTCGGCTATTACGCCCGGGCGCGCAACCTGCACACCGCCGCCCGCATCGTCGCCGCGCAGCATGGCGGGCGCTTCCCGGACAGCGAGGCCGGCCTGCGCGCCCTGCCCGGCGTCGGCGCCTACACCGCGGCCGCCATCGCCGCCATCGCCTTCGACCGCAAGGCGACCGTCGTGGACGGCAATGTCGAGCGGGTGATGGCGCGCCTCTTCCGCATCGAGACGCCGCTGCCCGCCGCGAAGAAGGCGATCCGGGACGCGGCGGCGAGCCTGACCCCGGAGGCGCGCCCCGGCGACTATGCGCAGGCGGTCATGGACCTCGGCGCGACGGTGTGCCTGCCGCGCCGTCCCCGCTGCGGCGTCTGCCCCTGGTCGAAGGACTGCCTCGCCAGGGCGGCCGGGACTGCCGAAAGCCTGCCGGTCAAGGCCCCGAAGCGCCGGCGCCCGGTGCGGCGGGGCATCGCCTACTGGACCGAGGACGGCGCCGGGCGGGTGCTGCTCCGCCGCCGGCCGGAGAGCGGCCTGCTCGGCGGCATGATGGAAGTGCCCTCCGGCCCCTGGGTCGAAGACGGCCTGCCGCCCGAGGCCCCGCCGGTCGAAGGGGCATGGGAGCCGCTCGGCGCCGTCGCCCGGCACGGCTTCACGCATTTCATCCTCGAACTGGACGTGCGCACCGGCAGGAGCGCAGCCGCCCCGCCCGAGGGTTGCGTCTGGGCGCCCATCGACGCTCTCGACGGCTACGCCCTGCCTACGGCCATGAAGAAGGTCGTCCGGCTTGCGCTCGACGGCAAGGATCGGCTAATCTGAACATATGAAGAACGACGGTGTCCTCCTCGCGCGCGGCGTGTGCCGGTTCCTGCGCCACGCCGGCTATGCGGTGCTGACCGAATTCACCCTGCGCAATCGCCGCCGCGTGGACGTGATCGCGATCGCCGAGGACGGCCGCATTGCCGTCGTCGAGGTGAAGTCCTCCGAAGCCGATTTCCGCGCGGACGCCAAGTGGCAGGACTATCCGGCCTTCTGCGATGCGTTCTATTTCGCCGTCCCGGAAGAGTTTCCCAGGCATCTGATCCCGGAGGGCTGCGGCCTGCTGGTCGCGGACGGCTTCGGCGCGGAGCTGCTGCGCGAACCGGAGGAAGGCCGGCTCAACCCGGCGCGGCGCAAGTCGCTCATCACGCGGTTTGCGCGCATGGCGGGACTGCGCCTCCAGGCGCTGACGGACCCGGACAGCGCTTTCAGCGGTCGCTGAAGGCGGCGATCCGTTCGAAGGTCTCGGGGTCGTTGTATGAGCGCGCCACCGCGTCCACCTCGCGCTCCATCGCCTCCGCCACATCGCCGTAGGCGGCGCGGTTGAGGGTGCGCTTCATGTCGCGGACGGCGCGCACCGGAAGCGCCGCCAGCCGTTCGGCCACGGCTTCCGCTTCCACGAGCAACGCATCGTCGGCCGCCACGCGCCAGGCGATGCCGAGCTCGTGGAGCGCCGCCGCATCGTAGCGTTCGCCCAGCATCAGCAGTTCCTTGGTTTTCTGGAGGCCGATCAGGTTCGGCAGGATGGCCGAGACGCCGCCGGTGACGAACAGGCCCCAGGACACTTCCGGGAAGAAGCCCCGCGCGCTCTCGGCCCAGATCGGGAAGTCGCAATTGAGCGCCCATTCGAAGCCGCCGCCGACCGCCCAGCCGTGGATCGCGCCGACCACCGGCACGTCGCCAAAGACGATGGCGCGCGTGACGTCCTGGATCGCCTGCGCCCGCGCCCGCGCCGCGGCTTCGCTTCCCGCGATCTTCCGCGCCTTGAGGTCCGCGCCCGCGCAGAAGGCCCGTCCCGCGCCCCGGAAGACGATGGCGCGCGTCCCGGCATCGGCGTTGGCGTCCCGGAACGCCTGTGTAAGCGCGGGGACCAGGGCGTCGTCGATCGCGTTCAGTGCCTCCGGCCGGTTGAGCACGATATGGCGCACCGCGCCCCTTTGCTCGGTCAGAACGACGGACCCGGCTGCGGACATGGCTTACGCGAACCGAAACGGGAGCCCGATGGCCGCAGACTCCCGATAAAGCTCGTACCAGCCTTTACCAAGGCCGACTAGTTTGTGGCCGACAATGCAGAAGCCCACTGCCGCAAGCAACAATATCAGGGGTAGTGCAAGGGGAATGACGGCAGGGAATTTCAACGCTAGAGCGGATACGATGCCAAGTATTGCTGCCCCAACAACGGCGGACTTGCCTGTTTCCAAGCCGATGCTCCGGTACATTGTGTCCCGGTCGATATTGCCGCGTTGGTATTCGAGACCGAATTTCAAGCTCGAAAGTACACAAGACACTGCCGCGCTCATGGCAGCGCCGGCCAATGCCTGGGAGGCGATTTCCTGAAGCGCAGCCTCGAATGCTGTTTGCGAAAGGACCTGCGCCGCCGCCTCGATCTCGGCCCCGGTCATCTGCTCTGCGCCACGGGCCCGGTTCAAGTCGGCCAACTCAAAAATCCCGTTCGCCGCGTCATTGCCGCCACCCTTGCTGTAGGGGACGATATGGCTCCAGTCGAAACCTTCGAGGCGTTTGGCTATTGCTTCCGGGCCGAGAGCGCGCAATTGCTCCGGAATCGACTCCCACACAAGTTTGGCCTCTTCAAGGCTTCTGCCAACTCCATGGGTGCCGACGTGCAGCCACTTGGAATGGTCGATGAGGCTCCAATCCAGATTCTTGGCGTAGCCGACAAGAGCTGCGCTAGCGGCAGCAAAACTGGCCGCTGTGCCGGCTGCCCCTGAACGAATCAGAGCATCTCCCTTTTCTGCCTTTTCCGCAACGACGGTCCTTGCTGCAGCCGCGCCCTCGGCGACCCACTGAATCAAGCCTGCCGCGGCGGTCGAAGCGTCACCATCCTGTTTACAGTCTGTCATCGCTTCCTCTCTGCGCCACAAGGACACGCCCATGGACCTCCCCGAACAGCCGATTATTGTCGCGGCTGCCGCTCGGGAGAATATGGGGACATGACCAATTTCGTGCAACTGGAGATCCGCGACCGCCGGCCCTTTGCGGGCGGAGAGCGGTTTGCGGGGACCGGGGCCTATGAGCGCATCGAGGGCCGCGCACACCACCGGGTCGATCCGCTGGCGCCGGCGCAGGCGGGGGTGACGGACATTGCGCTCGCGCCGAGGGACGGCGACGGGCTGGTCCGCTTCAGCGCCGATGTCTTCATCCTGCAGCCGGCGGACCCGGCGCTCGGCAACCGGCAGCTGTTCTTCGACTGGGGCAACCGGGGCAACAAGCGCGCGCTCCAGTATTTCTGCGACGCCGAACACAGCAACGACCCCGAGACCCCGGCCCATGCCGGCAACGGCTTCCTCTTCCGGCGCGGCTACACGGTCGTGTTCGGCGCCTGGCAGGGCGACCTGCTGCCGGGCGAGGGCCGGATGCTGCTCGACCTGCCCGTCGCGCGCCATGAGGACGGGCCGGTGACGGGGCCGGTGCGCACCGAGTTCATCGCCGACGGGCCGGGCGTCGTCTGCCTGCCGCTCAGCGGCCGCGGCTCGACGCGCTCCCATCCGGCGGTCTCGCTCGATACGGCGAAGGCGAGCCTCACCATGCGGCCCTATGCCGATGCGCCGCGCCGGCCGGTGCCGCCGGACGCCTGGTCCTTCGCGCGCATCGAGACCGGCGGCGGGCTCGACGGGCTCGGGCCCGAACGGTCCGTCGTGCCGTCGGACAGCCATGTCCACCTGCCCGGCGGCTTCCGCCCCGGCTGGATCTACGAGATCGTCTATGAAGGCCGCGACCCGCTGGTGATGGGCCTCGGGCATGTCGCGGTGCGCGACCTCGTGAGCTGGCTGCGCCACGAGGAGGGCGTCGGCAACCCGCTCGGCGGCATCGACAGGGCTTACGGCTACGGCCGCTCGCAGACCGGCCGCGCGATCCGCGATTTCGTCTGGCGGGGCTTCAACGCCGACGCCGCCGGCCGGCGGGTGTTCGACGGGCTGATGCCGCATGTCTCGGGCGCCGGCGGCAAGTGGCTGAACCAGCGTTTCGCCAATGCCGTGGTCTCGGGCGGCCAGCTGCACGAGGACCATTACGCGCCTGCCGACGGTTTCCCCTTCGCCTACAGCCCCTGCACGGACCCGCACAGCGGCCGCACCGACGCCATCCTGAAGCGCCCGGACACCGACCCGCTCATCGTCCACACGCAGACCGCGACGGAATACTGGCAGCGGCGCGGCTCGCTGGTCCACACGGACTGCGGGGGCAACGACCTCGCCGAGCCGGAGGGCGTGCGCCTCTACCACTGGACCGGCACCCAGCATTCCGCCGACCCGAACCAGCGCGAGCCGCGCCGGGCGGTCTGCGAGAACTGGCTGAATGTCGCGCAGACTTCCATGCTGTTCCGCGCCATGCTCGACGCGCTCGACCGCTGGGCGGACGGCGGCCCGCCGCCCCCGCCGAGCCGCCATCCCCGCGCCGCCGACGGCACGCTCGTGCCCTACGCGGCGTGGCGGGAGCAATTCCCGGCGATCCCCGGCGGGGCGGTGCCGCAATCGCCCAACCTCATGCCGGCGCTCGATTTCGGCCCGCGCGCCGGCGAGGGGATTCTCGACAGGGAGCCGCCGGAGGTGCTGGCCGAAGACGGCTACCCCGTGCTGGTGCCGGCGGTCGATGCGGACGGCAACGAGGTGGCCGGCGTGCGCGCGCCGATGGTCGCCGCGCCCGTCGGCACCTTCGCCGGCTGGAACATCCGCCGGCGCGGCGTTGCCGGCGGGGCGATGCACGAGTTCTCCGGCAGCTACATCCCCTTCCCGGACACGCCGGAGGAGCGCGCCGCGGCGGGCGACCCCCGCCCCTCCCTGCTGGAGCGCTACGGGGATGCGGCGGGCTATCTGCGGGCGGTGGAGGCGGCGGCGCGGACGCTCATCGAGGACGGCTTCATGCTGGAGGAGGACCTGCCGCGCGTGCTCGCCCGCGCCCGGGACTGGGGCCGGCCGCTGACCGACGTGCGGCTTCCCTGACCGATGGCGGCCTGGCCCCTCGACCATACCGGCCAGATGCGCGCCGACCTCGATGCGGGCGCCGCCGCGCTGGAGCGGCTGGGCTTCCTGCTCTCCCCGGAAACGCCGCAGCAGGGCGCGGTGCCGGGCGAGGACGGCATGCGGCCCTGGGCCACCGCCAACCGCTGCGCGCTCTTCCGCCAGGGCTATCTGGAGCTGATCGGCATCCGCGCGCCCCACCGCTTCAACCCGTGGTCGCATTTCATGGCACGGCATGAAGGCATCCACATCGCGGCCTTCCGCTGCCACTCGGCGGACGAGGCGTGGCCGGGCCTGGCGGCGCAGGGCTTCCGGCCGCCGGTGCAGCGCGCCCGCCCGACGCCGGCGGGCGAGATGCGCTTCCGCAACATCTTCTCCGAGGACGCAAGCTGGCCGGAGGGCCGGATCATCGTCATCGAGCACCAGACGCCGGAGGTGCTCTGGCGGCCGGAACTGCTGGGGCATCCGAACGGTGCCGTCGCGCTCCGGCAATGCCTGTTCGTCTCCGACCGGCCGGACGAGCTTGCGGCCCGGCTCGCCGCCTCCGGCGCGGCCCCCGCCGGCTTTGCGGCGCTCTCCGCCGGAGAATTCGCGGCCCTGTTCCCCGGCGAGGCCGCCCCGCCCCTGCCCTGCATGGCGGGACAGGTCATCGCCTTCGCCGACCCCGGCCGCGCCGTCCGCCTCATGGAAGCGAACGGCGTCCCCGTCGGCCGCGACGCCCGCGGCCGGGCCTTCGTCGGCCGGGCCCACAACAACGGCGCCGTCATGGTGCTGGTCGAGGACGTCCTGGCCTGATGGCATGAGCCGAGCCCGGTCACCCTCGCGAACGAGCCTGCGAAGAAATGGAGCGGCGGCCGGCCGTTACGGAGTGGGATAGACTGCCGCCCGCACGCAGAGACGCCTACAGAGGCGTTCGAGCATTCTACAACCTCGGAGATTGGTCCCTTGGATCGCGACACCGCCGAACAGATCAGCCAGCTCGTTCGAACAGGCCTGCGTGATTCCGACTCGTTCCGCCTCGAAGAGCAACTCGAGACACCGCTCGTCGCCTTCCACGACTGGGCTGACGGAAAGGACTGCGTTGGCGCATTCCGTATTTCCTCTGACACGAGCGAACTATATCTGCTCCTCATCCAGTGGTCGTACAACCACCCCTCGCGATTTCATCTGATCGCATATGAGGCTAATCGTTCCGGCATCCTGTTCGAGACACACGAAATCCGCGACGACCAGTTGCGTTGGGCCTATCGGCCCGCAAAGCGCGACGGACGCAACCCCGAACGAAGAGAGAGGTTCGACGCACTCGCTACGCAACGGGGCCTGCCGTTCGTGGACTCGCGCGTGGCCATCCCCGTTCCCAGGAATCCTGCCGGCGTAGAGCAGTTCCTCTCGACCGTTTTCCTGCTAGTCGATGTACGCACTGAAGCCGACGACTTGGACCGGCAATTGGAAGTCGAGCCCAATGCCGAACCTCGTTACTGGCTGATGGCGCTCGGTCCAGGGGCTAGGTATTGGGACGAGTGCCGACGCGAAGGCATCGCTTGTCTGGGCTGGGACCACATTGGCGACATCACCGGGTATGAGAGTCGAGAGGTTATAGACCTTGGCCGAAACGACTCGCTGGCCTGCTGGCAGTTCTGTCACGACATGAGACCGGGCGACACCATTTTCGCGAAGCTCGGAACTAGCGGCGTAATTGGCCACGGCACAGTAACCTCCGCTTACCGTTTCGACTCTGCCCGTCCAGAGTACAAGAACGTGCGCGATGTCGATTGGCACTCCAACTTCCCTGGTGGCGTCCACGTCCGGGACAAGCCGCTGGTGACCAAGACCCTCACCGACGTGTCGGGCTATCCCGACCTCGTGAATGACCTCAAGCGAGCCGTCGGTATTCTCCCGCCCCTCCCCGAACTACAAACCGAACCGCCGTACACTGTAGCCTCCATTCTGGAGGACGGCTGCTTTCTGGATCGTAGTGAACTCGACACACTTCTCAACAGACTGGAAACCAAGAAGAACCTCGTACTCCAAGGCCCGCCGGGAACCGGCAAAACCTGGTTGGCCAAACGTCTTGCCTACGCGTTGATAGGCCGCCGAGACCGCGGACGCATCTGTAGCGTGCAGTTCCATCCGACCCTGTCTTACGAGGACTTCGTTCTCGGCTGGCGCCCATCCGCAAGCGGGCTCGAACTAACGAAGGGCATCTTCCTTCGCGCGGTCGAGGCGGCTTCCACCGACGAGACGCCGTTCGTAGTGGTCATAGAAGAGATCAATCGCGGCAATCCCGCCCAGATCTTCGGGGAACTCATCACGCTGCTCGAAGCGGATAAGCGGTCCGAAGAAGAGGCGCTGGAACTTTCCTACGCGACCGGAGACGAAACCAAGCGCGTCCATGTCCCTGGGAACCTCTATGTCATCGGCACCATGAACATCGCGGATCGCTCCCTCGCGCTCGTCGACCTGGCTCTGCGTCGGCGCTTCGCGTTCGCCACCCTCAAGCCGAGGATTGACAGAGCCTGGCACCGGTGGGTCACAGAGCAACTGGGAATCGACACGGATGCTGCAGACGACATCCAAAGCCGCATGGGGGTGCTCAACGAGGCGATTGCGAAGTCTCTGGGTGAACAGTTCTGCGTTGGGCACAGCTACGTGACACCCGCCGCCCGACTCGATCCCGATAACGTCAATGGCTGGTTCCGCGACGTCGTCGAGACAGAGCTTGCGCCGCTGCTTGAGGAGTACTGGTTCGACGATCCCGATCGCGCCAGACAGGAGCGGGACCGCCTGCTTGACGACTGGTGAATCCAAAGGTCGAACATAACTCCCGTGCCACCGGGACGAACGGCATTCCACTTCGCAACGTCTGGCTGCTTATGCTCTACGCATCGGATTTCTTCCGGATGCGGGGCACGGACCGTTTTGACGTCGAGAAGATGCCTGACAACCTCCCGGACCTCATCGCCGAGTTGCTCGCCCGCGCGGTGGAAGAACGGTTGAGGCGAAACCTCCATCGCGCCTACGAACCGCGAACAGCCGTCCTGGATCGTGTGCGTGGGACCATCGACCTCCTCCGCACCGAGTCCCGGCAACTCATCCAACTGGGCAAGGTCGCGTGCCGCTACGAGGACCTCACCATCGACACGCCGCGCAACCGCTATGTCCGAGGCGCACTGGAGGCTATCGCGCGTGAAGTTGCGAAACCTCCCCTCGCGCACCGCTGCCGGGCTCTCGCTCGGCACCTCCGCGCAATGGGTGTCGGCGGGCGAGTGCCCTCGACTCCTGAGGTCAGCGCGGATCGTTTCGGACGCCATGACGCCAACGACCGCTTCATGATCGCGGTCGCCCGCCTGGCCTTCGACCTCGCCTTGCCCACCGAGACCAGCGGCGAGCACTTGCTGGCGCAGGCGGACCGCGATCCGCATTGGCTTCGCAAGCTCTTCGAGCGCGCGGTCTACGGCTTCTACAGGGTCGCCCTCTCGGACCAAGGCTGGACGGTCTCACCTGGGCGCGTCCTTCACTGGCCGCTCCAAGCCAGCACGCATGGACTTGAGGCAATCCTCCCCAGGATGGAGACGGACATCGAGCTGTTTCACAAGGACACCGGGCGAAAGATCGTAATCGACACAAAGTTCACGTCCCTGCTCAAACCCGCCCAATTTCGAGACACCTTACGTAGCGGGCACCTCTACCAGATTTACGCCTACCTTCGTTCCCAGGTCGACGTTCCTCCGTCCGCCCGGCTCGCCGAAGGCGTACTCCTTCACCCGACCACGGAGCACCCCGTCGACGAGGCCGCGCAGATCCAGGGCCATGTTCTCCGGTTCACCACCGTGAATCTGGCCGGACCTCCTTCTGACCTCCGGGCCGGCCTGTTGCGCATCGTGGATGAACCACTCCTTTGTGGGCGCGATTGAGATGCGTGAGGCCGGCAGGGATTGGGGACCGGGGCGGTGAATCGGGCTGTGCCGGCCCCCTCATCCTGAGTAGCCGCGCCCGCGGCGTATCGAAGGATCGCTCCGTCGGCAGCCGTCCTTCGATACGCCTCCCTCCGGTCGGCTACTCAGGATGAGGGTTTCGAAGGACGGCGACCGGGGAGGGCCTCTCGGCACGCCCCTGCCGCCTCCCGCGCCGCTACCGCTCCGTCCACCGCTTGCGCTTGCGGCGCTGGCGGGCGAGGCGGCGGGTGCGCTCCAGGCGGTGGCGCAGGAGGAAGCGCTGCACCGTCGCCGGGTGGAAGACCAGCCCCTCGGCGGCGAGCGCGTCGCGGAGCCCGTACATGGAAAGCCCCGGCCGCGCCGCCAGGATGCGCAGGATGCGCTCGCGGTGCGGCTCGATCCGCGAGGCGGGTCCGCCCTTCGGGTCCGCCCGCACATGGCCGCGCTCGCGAAAGCGCCGCACCCAGTTGCCGACGCTGCTCAGCGCGAGGCCGAACCGCCGCGCCGCCGCGCGGTGGCTCATGCCCTCGCGCACCACCGCCGCCACCGCCGCCGCCCGCAGGTCCTCGCCCACCGCCCGGCCCGGCCGCCGCGCCGGCAATCCGTCCACAGGTCCGTCCATCGCCGTTCCTCCTTTTCTCTCGTTCCGGTTCCCGTTTCGGCCAAACCCGGCCGCGACACCCGCGCCGCCCGGCCGCACTTCGCCCGTCTGCCGGCGAGGGCTCCGGCCGCCGGCTCCCGCGCCTTCGGATCGGGTGTTGCGCAAGCGCGGCGCCAACCGCCGCCGGTCCGTCAGGTCATGGCCTCTCTCAGCATGTTTTCTCAGTGGAATGGGGTATATAGGGAACATACGGCGCGGTGTCAAGCCGGGCGGCTTCATGCGGGGTGACGAAAAGGGCGCGGCCATGGCGCCGATTGAGGACGGCCGGGCCTGACGGCATAATCGCACCAGTCCAGCGAAGGGGGAGAGCATGACGGGGGACCGGTTCCGCTTCCCGAGGGTCGGGTTCGGCCCGGAGGAGCGCGCGCTCAGGGAGGAGGTCCGCGCGTTCATCCGCGAGGAAAAGGCGTCCGGCGGCTTCACGCCGATGGCGGACAGCTGGGGGTCCGGCTGGTCGCCGGAATGGTCGCGCAAGATGGGCGAACGCGGCTGGCTCGGCATGATGTGGCCGAAGCGCTACGGCGGCGGCGGGAAGCCCGCGCTGCACCGCTACATCGTCACCGAGGAGATGGTCTCGGCCGGCGCGCCCTGCGCCGCCCACTGGGTCGCCGACCGCCAGTCCGGGCCGCTGCTGCTGCGCTACGGCACGGAGGAGCAGCGGCGCTCGATCCTGCCGCGCATCGCCGCCGGGACGTGCTATTTCGCCATCGGCATGAGCGAGCCGGACTCCGGCTCCGACCTCGCCTCGGTCCGCACGACGGCGGTGAAGGTGGACGGCGGCTGGCGGATCGACGGGCGCAAGATCTGGTCCTCGGGCGCCCACCGCTCGCACTACATGATCGCGCTGGTCCGCACCCAGCCCCGCGACATGAAGGCCCGCCACGCCGGCCTGACGCAGTTCCTGGTCGACCTCAAATCGCCCGGCATCGAGATACGCGGCATCCGCAACATCGCCGGCGAGCGGCACTTCAACGAGACCGTGTTCGACGGTGCCTTCGTGCCGGACGACGCGGTGGTCGGCGAGGCCGGGGACGGCTGGCGGCAGGTGACGGGCGAGCTCGCCATCGAACGCTCCGGGCCGGAACGGTTCCTGTCCACCTTCCCGGTGCTGACGGAGCTGGTGCGCGAACTCGGGCCCGAGCCGGACGACCGGGACGCCGAGACGGTGGGCGCGCTGGCGGCGCGGACCATGGCGCTCCGGCGCATGTCGCTCGGCATCTCGAAGCTGCTGGACGAGGGCGAGGCGCCGGAAGTCGCCGCCGCGCTCGTCAAGGACATGGGCACGCGCTTCGAGGGCGAGCTTGTGCGCGAGGCCCGGAACCTGCTGCCGGCAACGGCAGCGAGCCAGTCCCCCGACCTCTACGGCAAGGTGCTGGCGGACGGCGTGCTCCACGCACCCTCCTCCACCATTCGCGGCGGCACCAACGAGGTGCTGAAGGGCATCGTCGCCCGAGAACTAGGTCTCAGATGAGCGACCGGATCGTCCTCGACACCACCGAGCGCATCCTTGCCGACCTCTGCCCGCCGGAGGCCGTCAACGATGCGGAGACCGGCGTCTGGCCGGCCGCGCTCTGGGAGGCGCTGGAGGAGAGCGGCCTCACCCTGGCCTGGGTCCGCGAGGAACTGGGCGGCGGCGGCGCGGAGACGGGCGACGGCTTCGGCATTCTGAAAGCAGCCGGCGCCTGGGCGGTCCCGGCGCCGCTCGCGGAAACGCTGCTGGCGGGTTGGCTGCTGGAGCAGGGCGGCCTCGCCGCGCCGGGCGGTCCCCTGACCGTGGCCCCGGTCGGCCCGGCCGATACCGTCGAGCTTGAGGCCGGCGTTCTCTCCGGCACGGCGCGGCAGGTGCCGTTCGCGCGCCAGGCCGGGCATGTCGTCCTCGTCGCGGCGGGCTGCATCCTTCTCGTCAAGCGCGAGGCCTGCGCGCTGGTGCCGGGAACGAGCCTTGCCGGCGAGGCGCGGGACGACATCGCCTTCGACGGCGTGCGCCCGCTGCGCTCGGCCCCGGCGCCCGACGGGCTCGACCGGGACCGCCTGACGCTTGTCGGCGCGGCGGTCCGTGCGGCGCAGATGGTGGGCGCGCTCTCCCGGCTGCTCGACCAGTCGGTGCAATATGCGCAGGAGCGGGAGCAATTCGGCCGGCCCATCGGGCGCTTCCAGGCGGTGCAGCACGCGCTGGCGGAGCTCGCCGGCGAGGCGGCTGCGGCCGAAGCGGCGGCGGATGCCGCGGGCGAGGCCGTGGCGGCCGGGGATTTCGGCCCTGCCGGCACTGCGGCGATTGCGGCGGCGAAGGCGCGCGCCGGCGAGGCAGCGTCCAAGGGGGCGGCGATTGCGCACCAGGTCCACGGCGCGATGGGCTTCACCTACGAACATTCCCTGCACCACCGCACGAGGAGGTTGTGGTGCTGGCGGGACGAGTTCGGCAATGAGCGCGCCTGGTCCGTCCGTCTCGGCCGCCTGATCGCGGCGGAGGGGGCGGACGCGCTCTGGCCCTTCGTGACCGGGAGCCATGCGGCATGAACGGCCGCCGGGCGGCCGTGGACGCGCTCCGCGCCGAACTGCGCCGGCGGGGCCTCGACGGCTTCCTCGTGCCGCGCGCCGACGAGCACCAAGGCGAATATGTGCCGCCGAGCGCAGCGCGGCTGGCCTGGCTTACGGGCTTCACCGGTTCGGCCGGAATCGCGATCCTGCTGCTGGAAAAGGGCGCGGTGTTCAGCGACGGCCGCTACACGCTGCAAATGCCGGAGCAGGTGGATACGGAGGTCTTCGCGTGCCTCCACATAAGCGACGATCCGCCGGACGAATGGATTGCGGCGAACCTGCCTCCCGGCGGCGCGCTCGGCTACGACCCCTGGCTGCATGTGGAAAAGGAGGTCCGGAAGTTCGAGGAAGCCGCCGGCAGGGCAGGCGGCCGCCTGGTCGCCTGCGCGGAGAATCCGCTGGACGCGGTCTGGACCGACCGGCCCGCCCCGCCGAGCGCGCCGATCGTCGCGCATGACATCGTCCATGCCGGCCGGGACTCCGCCGACAAGCGCCGCGAGCTCGCCGCCGCGCTCGCCGGGGCCGGCCGCGACGGCGCCGTGCTGACCCTGCCGGACTCCATCGCCTGGCTGCTCAATGTGCGCGGCGGCGACGTGGCCCACACGCCCCTGCCGCTCTGCTTCGCGCTGCTGGACCGCGAAGGGAGGGTGTCGCTGTTCGTCGATCCGGCGAAGCCGGCGCCGGGTTTAGGCACCCATCTCGGCAATGAGGTGTCGCTGGCGCCGCCGGAGGCGTTCGGGCCGGCACTCGACGCGCTCGCGGGCAAGACGGTGCAGGTCGATGCCGCCCGCGCGCCGGCCTGGGTCCTCTCGCGGCTGGAAGCGGCGGGCGCGGAGATCGTACGCGAGCGCGACCCCTGCATCCTGCCCAAGGCCTGCAAGAACGAAGGCGAGATCGCAGGAACGCGGGCTGCGCACCGCCGCGACGCCGGCGCGGTGGCGGACTTCCTCGCCTGGCTCGACCGCGAAGGCACGTCCGGCCGGCAGACGGAGCGTTCCGCCGCCGCCCGCCTGCGCGGCTACAGGGAGAAGCTGCCGCTCTTCCGCGACCTGAGCTTCCCGACCATCTCCGGGGCGGGGCCGAACGGCGCCATCGTCCATTACGGCGTGACCGAGGCCACCGACCGAACGCTCGCGCCGGATATGCTCTACCTGGTGGACTCCGGCGCGCAGTTCCTCGACGGCACCACGGACATCACCCGCACGGTCGTCATCGGGATTCCGACCGACCATCAGCGCGCCTGCTTCACGCGCGTGCTGAAGGGGCATATCGCGCTCGCCACGGCGCGGTTTCCCGAGGGCACCACCGGCGCCCAGCTCGACACGCTCGCCCGCGCGCCGCTCTGGCAGGGAGGGCTCGACTTCGACCACGGCACGGGCCACGGCGTCGGCAGCTATCTCTCGGTGCATGAGGGCCCGCAGCGCATCTCCAGGCGCGGCGACGAAGCCCTGTTGCCGGGCATGATCCTTTCCAACGAACCCGGCTATTACGAGCCCGGCGCCTTCGGCATCCGCATCGAGAACCTGTTGCTGGTGCGCGAGGACCCGGATGTCCCGGAGATGCTGAGCTTCGAGACGCTGACCTTCGCGCCCATCGACCGCCGCCTGATCGACACCGTGCTCCTTACCCCCGCCGAGCGCGACTGGCTGAACGGCTACCACGCCCGGGTGCGCGACATCGCCGCCTGCGAAGACCCGCTCTGGCTCGAAGCCGCCACCGCCCCGATCTGACTCCTGCCGGCTTCTCACATCCCCGGCAGCTGGCCGGGCGTCGCATGGCCCCATCCGTCATCCCGGCCTCGGGCGGGGCAGTGAAAGGGGCAGTACGCATTTTGTATTTAGGCAATATTTCTCCATTCTTGGCTTGTATTTTCAGAAATTGTGATATGATGAGTGCGAGGGAGGAGGCATCCGGAGCCGCTTTCCGCCCGCGCCGGCCCGGTGCGGAACGACCCCGATTCAGCCGACAGGTGAGGTGCGTCCTGCGCTTGCCTCGCGTGCGCGCAATCAGGCGCGCGAACCGCGCCGGCGCCGACACGCACCCGCGCCGGCACAGGCGCCCGCGCACGATATGCGCGAATCAGGGTCCTGCCGCCCTGGGGTAGCCGGCGGCGAGATGAATGGAACGAAACAGGCTCAGGAGAAGTCGGCTATGCCGAAGACGCGAAGTCGGACAAACCGGACGACATAACCGGAGCTACCGCCCGAAACGGCGGCGCCATGCCCGAAAGAATCACAGCATATGTGCTGTGCACATGCAGATCATGACATCTCATGACACTTGCGTGGAGTGGACTCTATGGGCCGGACGGTTTCGTGCGTCGCCTGGCGTCGTGCGGTCTCGCAGGGCAGCCTTCAACGCCCCGGTTGCCTGTCCGAAAGCGCTGCGAAGGGCCGGTCCGGCTGGCTCCGGTTCGGCTTCGACCGTTTGTGCGGCAGTGCTACACTCCCGGCCTGACAGCGGAGGGCACGCATCATGGACCGCATCGTTCTCGCCGGGGCCGCACAGCCCGGCATGAAGCATCGCCAGGGGCTCTTCAGGCTGGCCGGGGCCGACACGGAATGGCAACGGGTGAGCCGGGGGCTGCCGGAAGAGCCGGAAATCCGCGCGCTCGGCTTTGTCGGCGAGAAGGCATATGCCGGCACGCAGGCCGGGCCCTATGTCAGCGAGGACGGGGGCGAGAGTTGGCGCTCGCTCAACCTGCCGTCGGAGGACCGGACAACATGGTCGGTGATGGCGCGGCCGGGCGACCCGGACACGCTCTATGCCGGCACCACGGGCACCTCCATCTACCGCAGCACCAATGGCGGCGCGCGCTGGGAGCGGCTCCACCCGGCGGTGCCTGAAGGGCATTGCGACATGGGCTTCCCGACGCGCGTCATCCGCATGACCGCGGACCCGAGCGCGCCGGACGAGATTTATGCGGGGCTGGAAGTCGGCGGCGTGCTGCGCTCGCTCGACGGCGGCGATACCTGGGAAAGCTGCAATGGGGACCTGCTGCGCCTTGCGGGCCAGGAGCACCTGAAGAGCGCCATCGGCTCCGACATGGACAGCGAAGGCATGATGGACACGCACTCGCTGGCAATCAGCTCCGCCCTGCCCGGCACGGTGTTCCTCGCCACCCGCATGGGCCTCTTCCGCTCCGACGACCGGGGCGAGACATGGCGCGAAATGGGCATCGGCGACTACTCGCCGCTGACCTACGCCCGCGACGTCACGGTCTCGCGGCACGACCCGAAGACGCTCTTCGGCGCGTTCAGCAAGGCCGCCACCAGCGATGCCGGCTCGCTCTGGCGCAGCACAGACCTCGGCGAGACCTGGGAGCGGTTCGACAAAGGCGTCGATGTCAACTCGACGCTGATGATCGTCGCGGAGAGCGCCTCCGACCCGGACCGCGTCTGGTGCGGGGCGCGCGGCGGGCGCACCTTCGGCACCGAGGACGGCGGTGAAAGCTGGGCGCAAGTCGAGCTGCCGGACGAGGTGGGCGGCGTCTATGCGATGGCGGCCGCCTGAGGGCCGGTGCGGCGGCGCTCTTCCTGTCATGCCGGAACGCCGCCCATGAACGAAACCGGGGACACTGCCGCGCTCACCGCCGCGCTCCGCCGCATGGGGCTTGCCGGCGCGGAGGAGCGGCCCCGCTTCGAGCCGCTGGAGGGCGGCGTCTCCTCGGACATCTACCGGGTCCAGACGGCAGCGGGTCCCGTCTGCGTCAAGCGCGCGCTGCCTCGCCTCAAGGTGAAGGCGGACTGGCGCGCCCCGGTCGAGCGCAACGGCTCGGAAGCGGGCTGGCTGGCGGCCGTGAACGCGCTGCTGCCGGAGGCCGCGCCGCGCCTGCTGGGGCAGGACAGAAAAGCGGGCGCGCTTGCCATGGCGTGGCTCGAGCCGAAGACGCACCCCGTCTGGAAAGCGGAGCTCGCCGCCGGCCGCGCCGATCCCGCCTTCGCGCGCGAGGTCGGCCGGCGACTCGCCGTCATCCACCGCAGGCATCAAGGCGACAAGGCGACCGCCGCCGCCTTCGCCACGGACGCGATCTTCCACGCCATCCGGCTGGAGCCCTACCTTCTGGCAACGGCGGAGCGGCACCCGGACCTTGCGCCTCAGCTGACCGGGCTCGCCGAGGCGACGGCGGCGACGCGCGAAACGCTGGTCCACGGCGATGTCAGCCCGAAGAACATTCTCACCGGGCCCCGGGGGCCGGTCTTCCTGGACGCCGAATGCGCCTGGTACGGCGACCCCGCCTTCGACATCGCCTTCTGCCTGAACCACATGCTGCTGAAGAGCGTGTGGAAACCGCAGCACGAAGCGGCCTACCTGGCCTGCTTCCGCGCGCTCACGGACGGCTACGGGCCGGACCCGGTGCTCGACCGGCGCGCCGCGCGGCTGCTGCCGGGCCTGTTGCTCGCGCGCCTGGACGGCAAGTCGCCGGTCGAATACCTGACCCGCGAAAGCCAAAAGGCCCGCCCCCGCGCCTTCGCCCGCCGCCTGCTGCAACGCCCGCCCGCGAGCCTCGGCGAAATCGCCGCGGCCTGGGCGGCGGAGACGGCCGTATGAGCGCGTTCGAGATCGAGAGGGTGCGCGGAAGGCGGGTCTGGGATTCGCGCGGGCGGCCGACGGTGGAGGCCGAGGTGCATCTCGCCGGCGGCGCGACCGGCCGCGCCATCGCGCCCGCGGGAGCCTCGACCGGATCGGGCGAGGCGCTCGACCGGCGGGACGGCGGCGCGGCCTTCGGCGGGCTCGATGTGATGCAGGCGGTGGCCTCGGTCGAGGGCGAGATCGCAGCCGCGCTCCGGGGCGTCGATGTCGAGGACCGGGAGGCAGCGGACCATCAGCTCATTGCGCTCGACGGCACGGCGGACAAGTCGCGCCTCGGGGCCAATGCCTGCGTGGCCGTGTCGATGGCGGCGGCCTGGGCGGGCGCGGCGGCCGCGGGCCTGCCGCTCTGGCACTGGCTCGCGGGCGAGGGGCCGGTGTCGCTGCCCGCCCCGGAAATCCAGATCTTCGGCGGCGGCGCCCATGCCGGTCGGCGGGTCGACATCCAGGACTTCATGGCGACCGCGCCGGGCGCCGGCAGCTTCGCCGAGGCCTGCAACCGGATCGCCGAGGTCTATCGCGCCGCCGGCCTGCTGATGGCGGAGGCGGGGCGGCTGCGCGGCGTGGCGGACGAGGGCGGCTTCTGGCCCGATTTCGACACCAACGAGGCCGCGCTCGACATGCTGGTCCGCGCCATCGAGCGCGCCGGGTTCCGGCCGGGCGAGGAGGTGGCCATCGCGCTCGACGTGGCGGCGAGCGAGTTCGGGCGGGGCGGGCGCTACCGCCTCGCGCTGGAGGGGCGCGAGCTGGACAGCGAAGGCATGGGACGCCTCGTCGGCGGCTGGCTCGCGCGCTATCCGGTCGTCTCGGTCGAGGACCCGCTGGCCGAGGACGACTGGGAGGGCTTCGCCGCCTTCACCGCCGAACACGGCGACCGGGTGCAGGTGGTGGGCGACGACCTGCTGGTGACCTCCGCCCGCAAGGTCGAGGAGGCGGCCCGGCGGGGCGCGGCCAACACCCTGCTCGTCAAGCCCAACCAGCGCGGCACGCTTACGGAAGCGAAGGCGGCCTGGGACGCGGCGCGCAAGGCGGGTTTCGGCGGCATCGTCTCCGCGCGCTCCGGCGAGACGGAGGACGTGACCGTCGTCCACCTCGCCGTCGGCTGGCGCGCGCCCGGCCTCAAGGTCGGCTCCTTCGCCCGCTCCGAGCGCATGGCGAAGTGGAACGAGGCGATCCGCATCGAGGAAAGCCTCGGCTGAGCGGCGCCCCTCTCCGTCATGCCCGGACCCGTTCCATTGCTGTCCGGTTGACGCCCCTCCTCGTCGCCCCGGCCCCCGAGCCGGGGCCTTGGGCGGCTTGCGGGAGTATCGAGAGGCCCCGGCTCGGGGGCCGGGGCGACGGTTCCCGCTGAAGGGGACGGCGCCTCAGCCCTGTTCGAGCTCGCTGTCCCAGTAGAGGAAGTCGGACCAGCTCTCATGCAGGAAATTGGGCGGGAAGCTGCGCCCGTTCTCCTGGAGGCGCCAGACGCTCGGGCGCACGGGCTCGGCCTGGAGCCGCATGCCGGAATCGCGGAGCAGCCGGTCGCCCTTGGCGCGGTTGCAGCGCCCGCAGGCGGCCACGACATTGGTCCAGCCCGTGCGCCCGCCGCGCGAGCGCGGCACCACATGGTCGAAGGTCAGGTCCTCCGGCGGCAGCCGGGCGCCGCAATACTGGCAGCCGAAGCGGTCGCGCAGGAAGACGTTGAAGCGCGTGAAGGCCGGATGCCGCGCCGGCGCCACATAGTCCCGGAGCGCGATGACGGAGGGCAGCCGCATCGCCCAGCTCGGCGAACGCACCTCGCGGTCGTATTCCGCGAGCACCTGCACCCGGTTCAGGAACACGGCCTTGACGCTTTCCTGCCACGACCAGAGCGACAGCGGGAAATAGCTGAGCGGGCGGAAATCCGCATTCAGCACCAGCGTCGGTACGCTCTCCACAGGCGGCGTCACAACACCCTCCGAGCAACAGACCCGAATCGGCCCGACCCTCACCATAGGTGCGTCCGGCGCCGCCGCGCAAGGCGGAGGCAGCACGAAAGCCGTGTCAGGCGGATGAAATTGCTGCGGCAGAGGGATGACGGGTGCCATTCAGCCCCGTTCCGTTCCGCCCTCCGCTTCCGCCAACTCCTGCGCAACTCTCGCCAGCAGCGTCCGGACGGATGCGGCGGCCTCGTCGCGGTCTATGGCTTCGGTTTCGGGATCGACGCCGGTGTAGCGGAACTGGACGGCGTAGGGCGTGTAGCGTTCGGTTTCGCGCCAGGGTTCGACATCCGCGCCGCATACAGCCAGGCGGTCCAGCAGCGTCTCGAGATCGTGGGTCAGTGGATAAAGCTCGTCCAGGAGCGCCAGCCACGCCTTGAATGCCTTCTCCAGGGCCTGCTGGACATGGAAGCCGAACCCTTCTTCTGGTCCCTCCGCCGCCAAAATCTCAAGCGAACGCAGATCCTGTTCCGCTGAGCGGAACATCAGTCGAGCGCATTTAAGGTCGCTCATACAGCACCCTGCCTTCCCGGAGCGCGCGGGCGAGGACGTGGTTCAGGGAATCACGCCAGTATTCCCGTTCGGCGAGCGTGAAGACGAGGATGTCCTTGCTCACGCCGAGGCCGGACGCCGCCCGGTAGAGCCGCGCCGCCTCTTCCACGCGGCTCCGCCCTGCCCCGAACGGCTCGGCCTCGATGACGATCAGGTCCACGTCGGAGCCGTCATGCGCATCGCCGCGGGCGCGCGAGCCGAACAGGATCACCTGCTCGGGATCGACCTCTTCCACAATCGCCCGGACCATCTCGTCCAGGAGTTCGTCCGTGACCGGGACCATCACTCCTCCTCGCCGGGTGCGCACTCCGGACGATGATGCCGACGGCGGGCGGGGCCGGCAAGCAGGCCGGTTCCGTCTTCGGCTCCCGGCAGGCATATTGCGCGCCGGCCTGAAGAGGATTCGAGCATGGCGCAAACGGCAGAGGTGGCTCGCGGGGAGACCCGGACGCTGGCGCTGATCGGCGCCGGGCATTTCCTGAGCCATTTCTACGCGCTCAGCCTGCCGCCCCTGTTCGGTTACTTCCGCGACGAGTTCGGCGCGAGCTATGCGCTGCTGGGCGCTCTGGTCACCGGCTATGCGGTGGTCGGCGGCGTGCTCCAGGCGCCGGTCGGGCTGGCGGTGGACCGCTGGGGCGCGCGCCCGGTCCTGCTGGCGGGGCTTGCACTCAACGCCGCCGCCATTGCCGCCATCGGGTTCGTTTCCAGCTACTGGGCGCTGGCGCTGCTGGCCGTGGCGGCCGGCATCGGCAACAGCGTGTTTCATCCCGCCGACTATGCGGTGCTGGCGGCGCGCATTCGCGAACGGCGGCTGCCGCGCGCCTACAGCATGCACACCTTCCTCGGCTTCTTCGGCACGGCGGTGGCGCCGCTCACAATGGCGACGCTGGCGCAATCGATGGGCTGGCGGAACGCCGTCATGCTGGTCGGCGCGGCGGGCATCGCGACCGTGCTGGCGATGGCGGTGAGCGGCGGCGCCGTCGCCTCCCCGCCCCGGGCCAGGGACGCGGCTGCGGACGCCGCGCCCGCGCGGTGGCTCTCCCTGCCGATCCTGCTGTTCTTCGGTTTCTTCGCGGCCTACGGCATGGCGAGCGGCGGGATCATGTCATTCACCGCGGTCGGACTCGACAAGCTCTACGGCTTCGACCCGGCATCCGCCGGCGTGGTGTGGACCACGGCGCTGCTTGCGCTTGCCTTCGGCATCCTCGCGGGCGGGGAGCTGCCCGACCGGGAAGGATTCCAATTACGCCTGACCGGCGCGGCGCTGATCGGCGCCGGGGCGCTGACGGCGCTTGCGGGCTTCGCCGATATCGGCGTGCTCGGCCTCGCCGTGCTGCTGGGCGCGGCCGGGTTCGGGATGGGTGTCGTGCTGCCGGCGCGGGACCTGATCCTCAGGCGGATCACACCGCCGGGCAGCACCGGCCGGGTGATCGGCTTCGTATTTGTCGGGCTGTCCATCGGCGGCGGCCTGGCGCCGCTCCTGTTCGGCTGGACGATGGACCGCGACTGGCCCGTCCTTCTGTTCCTCGGCTGCGGGGCCTTCCTCGTCCTCGCCTTCCTCTGCTCCTTCGGCGCGGTCGTCGCCTCACGGCGCACGGCGCGCTGAGGCCGGTTCTTCCGGCGCCGGTCAGGCCCCCGCATCCTCCAGCATCATGTGGGCCGCCTTTTCGGCGATCATCATGGTGGGAGCGTGGGTGTTGCCGTTGGTGAGCGTCGGCATGACGGAGGCGTCCGCCACCCGCAGGCCCGCCACGCCATGCACGCAAAGGCGCGGATCGACCACCGCCATCGGGTCCGTCCCCATCTTGCAGGTGCCGACCGGGTGATAGATCGCGAACCCCGCCTCGCGGGCGAAGTCCAGCCATTGCTCATCGCTCTCCACATCCGGTCCAGGCAGTTCCTCGAAAGCGACATGGCGGCGCATGGCTCCGGTCTCCATCAGCGCGCGGGCGATCTTCATGCCGCCCACCAATGCCTGTCGGTCGAATTCCGCAGAAAGATAGTTGCCCTTGATCGCCGGCTGCTCGTCGGCGCGGGCCGAGCGGATATGGATCGTCCCGGCGCTTTCCGGCCGCGTCTGGTATGTGCCGATGGTCATGCCCGGCGTTCGCGCCAGCGCCTTGGTTCGGGGATCGTCATAGCTCGCCGGCACGATGTGATACTGAATGTCCGGGACGGCAAGGTCGTCCCGCGTCCGCACGAACCCGGCGACCACGCCGGGCGTGAGCGTCAGCAGTCCTCGCCGCGTCAGCGCATAACGAAGAATCTCGCCGGCCAGGGCCAGCCCGCGCGACTTCTCGTTGATGGTGACCGGACGCCCGATGCGCCAGGACTTCCGCACCATGTAATGGTCCCGATAGTTCTCGCCGACGCCCGGCAGCGCCCTTTGCACCTCGATCCCCTGAGCCTGCAGCACCTCGGGATTGCCGATGCCCGACAACTCCAGCAACTGCGGCGACTGCACCGCACCCGCCGACAACGCAATGCCCTGCCTCGCCGCCGCCCGTTCCAGCCGGCCGCTCCGCCGGTATTCCACCGCAACGGCGCGCCCCTCTTCGATCACCATGCGCTCCGCCAGCGCGTGGGTGCGCAACTCGATATTGGGCGTCTCAACGCAGGCTTCAGGAAGGCCCGGAAGGCGCTGTGCCTGAGCCCGCTCTTCTGGCAGACCTGATAGTAACCGAAGCCGTCCTGCGAGGCGCCGTTATAGTCCGGGTTGCGGGGATAGCCGAACTCCTCGCCGCCGCGAATGATGTCGTCGGTAAGATCGAAGCGGTCGCGCATGTCGGAGACCCGAAGCTCTCCTGACGTGCCGCGAAAGGCCGGATCGCCGCCCTCTCGCCGCTCGGATTTCCTGAAGAAGGGCAGCACCTCCTCCCAGGACCAGCCGCGGTTGCCCATCTGCGCCCAGTCGTCGAAGTCGCGGGCGTTGCCGCGCACGTAGAGCATCCCGTTGATCGATGAGGAGCCGCCCACGACCTTGCCGCGCGGCAGCGGCATGGTCCGGTTGCGCGTGTAGTCCTCCGGGTCGATCTCGAAGCGCCAGTTCACGGCGTCGCTGTTGAGGGTCCTGGTGTAGCCCGCGGGAATGTGGATGAACGGGTTGCGGTCCATCCCGCCCGCCTCCAGCACCAGCACCCGGTCGCCCGCCCGCTCGGAAAGCCGCGCGGCCAGAACGGAGCCGGCCGAGCCGGTGCCGACGACGATCCAGTCGAAGCTGCCGGCGTCCTCAGCGCCGCCGTTCACAGGTCCACCGATTCCTTCACGCGCCGCATGGCCTCGACATGCGCATCCGCCCCCCGGAGCCCGGCATCCATAGTGTTCACCGTCAGGTGGGTCGCATCGACGCTCCGCCAGAAATCGATATCGGCCTGCCACGACTCCGGGCCGACAGCATCACCCCGTTTGGCGTAGCGCAGCCAGGACTCGATGCCGATCTCCGCCGGGTCACGCCCGGCCGCGCGGGCGTAGTCCCTGAGCCGCTCGACACGCGCCGCCGTCTTGTCCGAAGGCGTGACCAGCGGGAACCAGCCGTCGCCGATGCGCCCGATCCGCTCGATGGTCGCCTCGGCATGGCCGCCGATCCAGATCGGGATCGGGCGCTGCACCGGCAGGGGGTTGATGCCGGCGTCCCGGAACTCGTGCCAGCGGCCCTCGAAGGTCACCAACTCCTCGGTCCAGAGCCGGCGCAACAGCGCGATCTGCTCTTCCGAACGCTTGCCGCGATTGGTGAAGTCCTCGTTCAACGCCTGGTATTCGACCTGGTTCCAGCCGACGCCGATGCCGAGCCGAAGCCGTCCGCCGGACAGGATATCCACCTCCGCCGCCTGCTTGGCGACAAGCGCCGTCTGGCGCTGCGGCAGGATGAGGATGCCGGTGACGAACCCGATCCGCCCGGTCAGCGCCGCAAGCCAGCCGAACAGCACCATCGGCTCGTGGAACATCGACTTGTGCGTATAGGGGCCGGTCAGCGTATGCGCGGCCGGGTCGGCCCCCAGCACATGGTCGAAGGCAAGCAGGTGCGCATAGCCCAGCTCCTCGGCCGCCTGCGCAAAGTCGCGGCAGGCAGCCGGATCGGCCCCGATCTCCGTCTGCGGAAAGACAACGCCGAGCTTCATGTCAGGACCTCCCGTCCGAGCCGCGCATCTCGTCCAGGTCACCCTCCCAGCCCGACCCGCGCATCCGCCGCGCTTCATCGAGGCTCAAGGGTTCCACGGCATCCTCGTCGCGTTTCGCGCCGGAGCGGCGACGACCCGTCGCTTCGGCGCGAGCGCGGTCGTCCATGTCTTTTACGGTGCGTGTCATGGGTCGATCATACACCGGAAAGCAAGGCGGGTTTCCGAATGCGCCCGGATTTCCGCCGCCCGGCCTCATACGGGTTCAACCGGCAGCCAACCGGAGCGTCTCGTAAAGCGGGTTGGCCCGGTTCGCCAGCAGTTCGAGGCGCACGGTCGCGCGGGTCATGCCGCAATAAAGGCGTGAGAGGTGCTCCACCCGCTCGAGGTCCGGATCGACATCGCACAGAATGATTGCCTGAGCTTCCTGGCCCTTGAAGCGGCCTATGCTGTCGAAATATATATCCCCCGCCGTCATCATCTGGTTGCCGTTGTCGTCGTAATTCCCGGTGAAGCGGCGGACGGCGGCACTGCCGAGGCAGTCGCGATCGCTCAGCGACGACCTGTCGTGCCCGCGCATGGTCACCACCGCTATATCCTCCGGCCGGAAACCCAGCCTTCTGAGTTCCGCGACCGATGCCGCCGCCAGTCGAAGCTGGTCGTCCGGGTTGTCATAGCCTTGGACGCTTACGCCGAGTCCCGGAAGGTCGTTCCCCGGTTCAAAGTCGAACCTGCTTATTCTCAAGGATCATCCTGCAATGAGTAGTTGATATGGGATGGGTTGTGTTCTGACGGCGCTGTGAAGGAAGCGTGGGATCATGGAGTTGAGTTGGTATCGTCGGTTGTATCGCCATGCGAAGCTGGCGAGGTAGCGTTCGGCATGGTCGGGACCGAGCTTTCGGTAGGTTCCGGCGATGGCGCTCTTGATGTTGCCGAGGGTCGTGTTGACCCATTTGAAGGGGGCCATGCGGGCTGCCCGGCGGCCTGAGCCGGTACGGATGGCGCTGTGGCTTGCGGCGATGCCGTCGAGGGCGTTCCAGCAGTGCAGGGCATCGGTGACGACCTCCGTCCCCGGGGCCAGCCAGCGTTTGGCGCCGCGCGCGATCTCGCGCTTGCGGAAGCCCCTGACCGGGACGAGCTTGACCTTGCGCGGAGCCCCTTCGGCGCTGGTCGAGACCGCCGCCACGAAGGGCGTCTTGCCCGGCGCGCCCCGGCCGCGCTTGCCGCCGGAGCGCGACCCGCCGAGCCAGGCGTCGTCCATCTCGACCCGTCCTTCGAGCCGCGTGTCGGCTTCGCGCCGGGCCATCACCGCCATGATCTTCTGCTTCATGCTCCAGGCGGTCGGCTGCCTGACCCCGAGGCGGCGACCGAGTTCCACCGACGAAATGCCGTTCTTCGCCGTCACCACAAGGTGGATCGCCGCAAACCACAACGTCAGGGGCAGCTTGGTCGAGTGGAAGATCGTCCCCGACGTCACCGAAACCTGCTTCTTGCAGCGGTTGCACTGGTAAAGCCTGCGCCCGGCAAGAATGCAGTGCCCCCGATGCCCGCAGGAGCCGCACTCGAAACCGTTCGGCCAGCGCAATCGGGCTAGCACCGCCCGGCACTGATCCTCCGTGCCGAACGACGCTCGGAACGCATCGTCGCTCAAGCCACGAACACGCGATGCAACCTTGAATGCCATATCCATGACCTCCCGATAACAGAAACCCTTCCAAACCTACAATCTCACAAGATGACTCTCAAGAATAAGCAGGAAGTCGAATGACGGCAGAACGGTGCGGACGAAACGCGCGATGCTTTCCGGCGAGCGGCAATTGCGGCGCGCGCGATAGGTGACGAAGCCGGCAGCGACGAACGGATCGGCGCCCCGGATATTCTGGTCCGCATCCTCCAGCCAGAGAATGTCGTGGTCGTCCCGCAGGAACAGCCGGAATTTCTCCAGTGCATCCTCGTCGAAATCCTGGCCTTCATCGACTACAAGGCAGTCGAACTTCCACTCGTCGGGAATCCCGATTTCCAGTAGCCGGTCTTCCAGATCGTTCCAGAAGTCGGGATTGCCGGGCCGTTGCCCGAAATCCGGTGGGTGGCCGCGATCCTCCAGGAATTTGGTGGTAAGGCCGTAGCGCGTCTGCACCATGCCCGAATCCGGCAGGAGGGCGTTCAACTTCTCCCGCAGCGGCCGATTATGGCAAAGCAGTAACGGCTTCCGGCCCGCTTCCGCCGCCCGCCTGTAGTAGTGCATCGCAATGCTGGTCTTGCCGCAACCGGCGACGCCCTGGACGCGCAGCCGCAGGGGCGACATCGAGATATTGTCTATGACCTGGCGCAATTCCGCATTGAGTCGGTTGAAGCGCTGCTCCTGCCTGTCGATATAGCTGTTGACGTCCGGCACGACATCGAACCGTTGCTCGAAGAAACGATGCACACGTTCGGCATAATCTATGCCGTCTTCGCCGCCATCGTCTTCCAGAAGCTCCAAGACAGTCGTCGGCAGCCCGTCGCGCCGCGAGGCGTCCACGATCCGCCTGGCGTCGAGGCCGGCGGCGTCGAGGACCCTCACCCTGTGGTCTGGAAAATACAACAGGGATTTGGGTTTTAGATCCCTGCCATGTCGGTCGCGGAAGGCGTCGCGCAATCCATCGAGATTACGGTTCAATTGCCGGACGATATCCTTGCGCTGGCCCGCATAATCCTTGTAGAGGCCATCGCCTTCTTCGACGAGCGCGCCGTTCTTCTGTTCGATAACCAGAACCCGGCCGGCGGGACTGACGACAACGAAATCGACTTCGCCGAAAGCCGTGTGGTTACCGTGAGAGCGGGTCCAGTGGACACCGTGATAGACGAAAACTTCCGGCGGAAGCCGGCGTTTGAGCAACAAAAGCGTCTCGCTCTCGCCGTCATGTGCCCCGGCAAGACGAAAATCCGAAACCGTCGGGACGAGTCTCGCCACGCGCTCTGCCCCCGCTCAATAGCCCGGCGGGGGCTGGAAGCCGCCGAAATGGCGTTCGATCAGGCGGGCGGTGTGGATGCAGGCCCGGTCGCCGAGATAGGGGCCGACGATCTGGACGCCGCCGGGCAGGCCGTCGCTTGCGATGCCGGCCGGGGCCACGGCGCCGGGCAGGTAACAGACGCCGTTGAAGCCTGCCCAGAAAAGCTGGTCGGTCGTCGCCACCTCGCGGTTGTTGACCCGGACCGTGCGCTGGTAGCGCTCGCCCTCATGGTCGTGCGGAAAGGCAGTCGAGGCCGCGACAGGGCAGAGCAGCACGTCCCAGTCCCGGAAGAAGCGGTGCCAGGCCCAGCGGAAACGCTCGCGCTGCTCGCGGAACGCCAGCCACTCCCGATGCCGCATGGTGTTGCCGCGCGCCATGCGGGCGTAATAGCTCGGGTCGTCCGCGCCGAGCCGCTTCACGGCGTCCTCATGCTCGCGCAGCACGGGTTCCGGCTGGCGGGCGCTGGTCGCGGCCCGCAGCAGCAGGACATAATTCTCGTGGAGCGCGTTCATGTCGATCTCGGGCCGCGCTGTGTCGCTCACGACCGCGCCGGTGGCGGCGATGCGGTCCACGAGGTCCTGCAGCAGGTCGCCATAGACCGAATCGATCTCGGACGGCTCGGCCTCCAGCATGACGGCGACGCGCAGGCCCTCGAAGCCGGCAGTACGCGGCTCCGGCAGGTCGAGCCGGTAGCCCGCCGCCTCCATCTCGTCCGGTCCCGCCATGGCGTCGAGCGCCACCTCCAGGTCGTCCGCAGAGCGCGCCAGCGGCCCGACCGCGGAAATGTCGGACTGCGCCAGCACGCCGGGCAGCGCATGTCCCCGGGGCGGGCAGAGGCCCCAACTCGGCTTGTGGCCGAACACGCCGCAATAATGCGCGGGGTTGCGGATCGAGGCGCCGATGTCGCTCCCGGCCTCGATGCCGGTCATGCCGGCCGCCAACGCCGCGCCGGACCCGCCGGAGGAGCCGCCCGGCGTCCGCCCGAGGTCCCAGGGATTGTTGGTGACGCCGTAAATGTCGTTATAGCTCTGCCAGTCGGCCAGCATGAGCGGCACGTTGGTCTTGCCGAACAGGTTGACGCCGGCGGCCTTCAACCGCTGCACCGACACGCTGTCCGTCTCCGCGATATTGTCGCGGAACTCGGGATCGCCCCAGGTCGTCGGGGAGCCGGCCAGGTCGTAGCTCTCCTTGATCGTCATCGGCACGCCGTGGAGCGGCGGCAGGTCTCCGCCCCGGACGGTTTCGCGGTCGGCGGCGCGCGCTGTCTCGCGCGCGCCCTCGCGATCCTCCCAGATGACCGCATTCAGGGTCGGGTTGTGTTCGTCGACGCGCGCGAAGTAGAGGTCGAGTAATTCCTCCGCCCCGATCTCCCGCTTGCGGATCATGGCAGCAAGCTCGGTTGCGGACTTGAAGGCGGTCTCGGTCATTCCGGCTCTCCCCCGTTTTCTCCCGGCGCGCTATATTGCTCGCAGAACAGGGGAGGCGTGACAATGGATTTCACCCCGATTTCGGGCGCGTGCGGCGCGGAGGTCTCGGGCATCGACCTGGAGCGGGAGCTGACCCCGGAGCGCGTGGAAGCGCTGCAGGCCGGGCTCGGCGAATACGGCGTGCTGGTGTTTCGCGGACAGACGGTCTCGCCTGAGGGCCACCTTGCGATGGGCGAGGCGTTCGGCGGCGTCAACATCAACCGCTTCTTCAAGGCGGTGGACGGCTGGCCGGGTATCGCCGAGGTGCGCAAGGAGCCCGAGCAGAAGGCGAATATCGGCGGCGAGTGGCACACCGACCACACCTACGACATCGAGCCGGCGCTCGGATCGATCCTGGTCGCGCGCGAATTACCGCCCTTCGGCGGCGACACGCTGTTCTCCAGCATGTATGCCGCATACGACGCCCTCTCGGACGGGCTGAAGGTGATGCTTTTGGGCATGAAGGCCGTGCATTCGAGCCGCCATGTCTTCGGGACGCGCGCCTACTATGTGACGGACGGCAGCGATCTCGCCGGGCGGCTCGGCAACAATGAGGCTGCAACGCAGGACGCCGTCCATCCGGTCGTCATCCGCCATCCGGTGAGCGGCCGGCCCTCCCTCTATGTGAACCGCGGCTTCACCATCGGCTTCGACGGCTGGACGGTCGAGGAGAGCCGCCCGCTGCTGCAGATGCTCTACGAGCACGGGAGCCGCCCGGAATTCACCTGCCGGGTGCGCTTCGAGCCGGGCACGGTGGTCTTCTGGGACAACCGCGCGACCTGGCACTGCGCGCTCAACGACTATGCCGGCCACCGCCGCCTCATGCACCGCGTCACCGTGGAGGGCGCGCCCCTGCCGGCCTGGCGGCCCGAGGCGGAGCGCGCCGCCGCCTGACCGGGCCGGACCCCGCTCAGCCGTAGAACAGCCGCGGCAGGGCGAGCGAAAGCGCGGGGAATGCGACCAGGAGCGCAAGGCGCCCGATGTCGGCGCACCAGAACGGCGTCACACCCTTGAATACCGTGCTCGTCTTGACGTCCTTGAGGACGCCCGAGAGCACGAAGACATTGAGGCCGACCGGCGGCGTTATCAGGCTGATTTCGGTGACCACGACGGCAATGATGCCGAACCAGACCAGAATTGCCTCCGCGTCCAGCCCCGCATAGCCGAGCCCCTGTACCACCGGGAAAAAGATCGGGATCGTCAGCAGCAGCATCGACAGGCTCTCGAAGACGCAGCCGAGCACGAGATAAATCGCCAGGATGATCGCGATCACCACCAGCGGCGGCAGATCGTAACCCGTAACCAGCGAGAGCAGACCGGCCGGCAGCCCGGCCCGGTTGACGAAGTTCGAGAAGATCAGAGCGCCGATCAGCACGGTGAACAGCATCGCCGTGGTGCGCGCGCTGTCGGTCAGCACTTCGAGCAGCGAGCGCCAGGTGAGCGCGCCCCGGGCGAGCGCGATGATGAAGGCGCCGCCGGCCCCGATGCCGGCGGCCTCCGTCGGGGTGAACAGCCCGCCGTAAATCCCGCCCATCACCAGCACGAACAGCAGCAGCGTGCCCCAGACGCCGCCGAGCGCCGCCAGGCGTCCCCGCCACGGGGTGCGCTCGGCTCTCGGTCCCTCCTCGGGGCGCCGCCAGACCACCCACTGCACGGCCCCGAGATAGAACAGCACCCCGACGAGGCCGGGAATGAAGCCGGCGGCGAACAGTTCGCGGATGCTGGTCTCCGTCATCAGCCCGTAGATCACGAGAATCACGCTGGGCGGGATCAGGATGCCGAGCGTGCCCCCGGCGGCGATCGAGGCTGAAGCGAGGCTGTCCGAATATCCGTAGCGGCGCATCGGCGGCATGGCCACCTTGGACATCGTCGCCGCCGTCGCGAGGCTCGAGCCGCAGATCGCCGAGAAGCCGCCGCAGGCGACGATCGTCGCCATCGACAATCCTCCGCGCCTGTCGCCGAGAAAGGCGTGGGAGGCGGCGTAGAGCTCGCCGGAGAGCCCCGCCCGCGATACGAGATTGCCCATCAGGATGAACAGCGGCACCACCGACAGGCCGTAGGAAAGCGCCGTTTCTGAAACCAGCGTGCCGACCATCGAGAGCGACGGCTTCCATCCCGTCAGATAGCCGAAGCCGGCAAAGCCCACCAGGCCCATCGCGAACGCGATCGGCATTCTGAGGAACACCAGAACGAGAAGTGCTGCAAAGCCGATGAAAACGACGTCCATGGTCCCCGAACCGCTATCCGGTCAGGCGGTTCCGCCGCCGTCCGGCGCATCGTTCGCGGCGGCGGATGTCGAAAGCGCCGCCCGCGCGTGGCGGACAGTGTTGACGACAAACGCCGCCGCGCCGCAGCCGCTGAGCACGGCGATGAAGTAGTTGATCGGCGCCAGCCTGATTTCGAGGAACTCGGTCGCGTCGCCGTAATCGGCAGTCAGGCCGGCAATGATCCAGACCCGCCAGGCCACGAAGCCGAGCGCGACCGCCATGACCGCGTTCAGCACCGCCTGGCGCAGCGGGACCAGCCGCCCGGGGAACCAGAGATCGATGAGATCGACGGAGACATGCTCCTCGCGGAGGCACACCGAGGGAAGGATGGCGAACACGATGACGCCCAGCATGAGCTGCGTCAGCTCGGTCGCTCCGTCGAGAGGGGTCCCGAAGAGTTCGCGCCCGATGACGTCGATGCAGGTCATCGCCATCAACGCGAACAGCACGAGCGCGGACGCCCCTTCCGGGACGGCGATCAGCCGATTGCGGCCGCGCCGTCCCGAAGGAGGCGTTCCGTCAGGCCGGTCCGGGTCGCTCACCGCGCCTTGTCATATTCGCGGGCGATCCGGCGGAGGTCCGCGAGCGCGGCCCGGGCGTCGTAGCCGTCCTTGCCCGCACGCTCGATCCAGGCTTCTTCCACCGGCTTCATGAGGGCGAGATAGTCCTCCTTCATGGCCGGGCTCGCTTCCTGGATCGTGGTGCCCGCCTCCTTCGCCGCCGCCAGGCCGGCCTCGTCGGCGGCATCCCACTGGGTGCCGGCGAACTGCGACAGCCTGAGGCCCGAAACGCTCATCACCGCCTTCCGGTCGGCCTCGGACATCCCTTCCAGCGCGGCGGGGCTCATGAGGAGCGCAAAACTGCCGTAATAGAGCCCGCCCGGCATTATCGTCACATGCGGGACGACCTCTTTCAGGCGGAAAGATTTCTGGGTCTCTATCGGCATGAAGATGCCGTCTGCGACGCCGGACGACAAAGCCTCGTAGACCTTGGGCGCGGGCAGCTTCACCGCCGTGACGCCGAGAGCCTTGCCGGCCAGGCTGCCGACGCCGCCGGGGACCCGGATCTTCATGCCCTCGAGGTCCGCAAGCGCCGTCAGGGGCTTCTTCGTCTGAATGACCGCCGGGCCGTGCGACATCAGCCCGATCAGCACGGTGCCGCGGTGTTCATTGGCCTTGTGGAGGTATTTCTCGTGCACCTTCCAGTAGGCGACGCTGGCGGCCTCGGCGCTGGTGCCGAGGTCCGGCATCTCGACGACCTGCGAGGCCACATAGCGCGTGTTGTAGCCGTGGAAGATCCAGGCGGCGTCCGCAATGCCGTCGCGCACCAGCGCGAACTGGTTGAGCGGCGACGCCAGCTTGTATTCGATCTTGGTTGTCACCCGGCCTTCCGTCGCCTCGCTGACCCATTTCCCCCATGTCGGCCACACGACCGAGTTCATGGGGTGGGTCGGCGGGGCCCAGCTGGAAATCTTGAGGACCGTCTCGGCCCCCGAAGGCGCCGCTGCCAGGGCCCCCGCGAGGCAGGCGGTGAGCAAGGTCGCGATACGTTTCAGCATGGTGGTCTCCCTTTATCGTCAGCCGCGGGCGCATGGGACGGGAGCGCGCGGAGTTCGACTGGTGAAACCTTAACCCGGATTTCCCGCCAGCGTCACCGTCTGTATCCGGCTCAATCCCAGGCGGCGAGCGGCGGCAGAGACATCAGGATGGCGTCGATATTGCCGCCGGTCATCAGGCCGAAGCGGGTGCCCCGGTCATGGAGCAGGTTGAACTCCACATAGCGCCCGCGCCGGCGGAGCTGGTGCATACGGTCGGCCTCGGTCCAGGGCTCGCTCACCCGCATGCCGACGATCCGGGGATAGACCTCCAGCACGGCGCGCCCGACATCCTGCACGAAGGCGAAATCCGCTTCCCAGTCGCCGCTCGCCAGATTGTCGAAGAAGATGCCGCCGAGTCCGCGCGGCTCGTTCCGGTGGGGCAGATGAAAATACTCGTCGCACCAGGCCCTGAAGCGCGGGTAATAATCCGCGTCGTGGCGGTTGCAGGCATCTTCGAGCGCGGCGTGGAAAGCGTGCCCTTCCTCTGCCGCGCGCTCGGGGAACATGGGCGTGAGGTCCGCCCCGCCGCCGAACCAGGCCCGGGTCGTCTCGATATGGCGGGTGTTCATGTGCATGGCCGGCACGAAGGGCGAGGCCATATGCGCGACCAGCGAGATGCCGGAGGCCCAGAAGCGCGGGTCTTCCGCCGCGCCCGGTATCTGCGCCCGGAACTCGTCCGGGAAGGCGCCGTGCACGGTCGAGACATTGACGCCGACCTTCTCGAATACCTCGCCCTTCATCACGGACATGACGCCGCCGCCGCCGCCCGGCCGCTCCCAGGCCCGGCGTTCGAAGCGCGCGCCGCCCGGCTCCAGCGCCTCGAAGGCGGCGCAGAAGGCGTCGCGCAGTTCCTCGAACCAGAGCCGCGCCCTCGTCCGGCGCGGTTCGGATGCGTCCGTCACGACCGGGCCTCCCCTGCGGCGGATCCGGCCCGCAATGTGCGGCATATCCGCCTGCAAATGAACGATTATGCGCGGGCGAGGCCATTTACGCGGCATCGGGTCGCATAGCGGCGCGGGGGCCGCAAGACATACTCGAACGGGCTATGCGGCAAGCGCCCGGTGTCCGGAGGCGCGGAGGAGTTTCCGTACATGGCGGCAACGGCGGACGGGGCGGGCGGCGACGGCGTCACGCGCCGCGATTTTCTGGAATATGCGGCTGGCGGCATGGGCGCGGTGGGCGCGGCCGCGGCCGGCTGGGCGTTGATCGACAACATGAATCCCGCGGCCGACGTGCTCGCGCTCTCGACCACCGAAGTCGATCTGGAAGCCATCGAGCCCGGCCAGTCGATCACCGTCGTCTGGCAGAAGAAGCCCGTATTCGTGCGCCGGCGCACCGAGGCCGAAATCAGGGACGCCGAGGATACGCCGCTCGACAGCCTGCCCGATCCGATGGCCGATACAGACAGGGTGCAGAAGGCCGAATGGCTGATCCTGGTGGGCGTGTGCACCCATCTCGGCTGCATTCCGCTCGGCCAGAAGGATACCGACGAGAAGGGCGAATACGGCGGCTGGTTCTGCCCCTGCCACGGGTCGCACTACGACACCTCCGGGCGCATCCGCAAGGGGCCGGCGCCGGAGAACCTGCCGGTGCCGCCCTACCGCTTCCTCGACGACACCCGCATCCTGATCGGTTGAGTGCGATGGCTGCGCCCAAGTTCGACAACCCCATCGTCCGCTGGATCGACTACCGGCTGCCGGTCTTCACCTTCATGCACCACGAGATGCATGAGTATCCGACACCGAAGAACCTGAACTACTGGTGGAATTTCGGCTCGCTCGCCGGCTTCATGCTGATCGTGATGATCCTCACCGGCATCATGCTGGCGATGCACTACACCCCGCATGTGGACCATGCGTTCGACAGCGTGGAGCGAATCCGCCGGGACGTGCCGTTCGGATGGCTGATCCAGTTCATCCACATGAACGGCGCCTCGTTCTTCTTCATCCTCGTCTATATCCACATCTTCCGCGGGCTCTATTACGGCTCCTACAAGTCGCCGCGCGAGATTCTCTGGATTCTCGGCGTCGTCATCCTGCTGCTGATGATGGCGACGGCTTTCATGGGTTACGTCCTGCCCTGGGGTCAGATGAGCTTCTGGGGCGCCACGGTCATCACCAACCTGTTCTCGGCGATCCCGCTGGTCGGCGAGCATATCGTGAGCTGGCTCTGGGGCGGCTTCGCGGTGGACAACCCGACGCTCAACCGCTTCTACTCGCTGCACTACCTGCTGCCCTTCGTCATCGTCGGCGTGGTGGTGCTGCATGTGGTGGCGCTGCACACGCACGGCTCCAACAACCCGCTCGGCATCGAGGCCCGCGGCAGGCAGGACAGCATCCCCTTCCATCCCTACTACACGGTCAAGGACATGTTCGGGCTGGGCGCGTTCCTGACGGTCTTCTGCCTGTTCGTGTTCTTCGCGCCCGACTATCTGGGCCATCCGGACAACTACGTGCCGGCGAACCCGCTGGTGACGCCGGCGCATATCGTGCCGGAATGGTATTTCCTGCCCTTCTACGCGATCCTGCGCGCCATTCCCGACAAGCTGCTGGGCGTCGTCGCCATGTTCGCGGCCATCGCGGTGCTGTTCATCCTGCCCTGGCTGGACCGCTCGCCGGTGCGCAGCGCCCGTTTCCGCCCGATCTACAAGCAGGTCTTCTGGCTGCTGGTGCTCGACTGCCTGGTGCTCGGCTATATCGGGTCGCAGCCGGCGGAAGGCTGGTACATCCATATCGGACGCCTCGCGACGATCTACTATTTCGCGCATTTCTTCGTGATCCTGCCGCTGCTGTCGGTGTTCGAGCGGCCGCGGCCGCTGCCGCTCAGTATCGGGGAACCGGTGCTCGGTGGAGGTTCATCGCCCCCGACCGGCGCCGGCGCGATGGAGAGAGCGTGATGCGCAACCGTTTGCTCGGCGCCGCGCTCGCCGCCGCCCTCGGACTCGCCGTCCTGCCCGGCGCCGCTTCGGCGGCCGGGGGAGGCCCGCAGCCGCCGGAGCGGGAGTGGAGCTTCCACGGCGTTTTCGGCACGTTCGACCGCGCCGCCCTCCAGCGCGGCTACCAGGTCTATCGCGAGGTCTGCTCCGCCTGCCACGGCATGCGGCTGATGTTCTACCGCAACCTCACGCAGATCGGCATGTCCGAGGCCGCGGCGAAGGCCGAGGCGGCAAATGCCTTCATCGAGGACGGGCCGGACGGGGAAGGCGAGATGTTCGAGAGGCCGGGCAAGCTCTCGGACCGCTTCGTGTCGCCCTTCCCGAACGACAATGCCGCCAAGGCCGCCAACGGCGGCGCGCTGCCGCCCGACCTCAGCCTGATCGCCAAGAACCAGGCCGCGGGACCGGACTATATCGCCGCCGTGCTGACCGGCTATGCCGACCCGCCGGAAGGCATGGAGATGGCCGACAACCAGAACTACAACATGTATTTTTCCGGCCACCGGATCGCCATGGCGCCGCCGCTCAGCGACGACCTGGTGGAATATGCCGACGGGACGCCGGCGACGGTCGAGCAGATGGCCGTCGATGTCTCGCATTTCCTGATGTTCGCCGCCGAGCCGCAGCTCGAGGACCGCCACCGGCTGGGCGTCAAGGTCATCATCTTCCTGCTGGTGCTGACCGGCCTGCTCTACGCGCTGAAGCGGAAGGTCTGGAGAGACCTGCATTGACCGTGCCGCCCGTGATCGGGATCGTCGGGGGCAGCGGCCTCTACGATATCGACGGGCTGGACGACAGGCGCTGGATTGCGGTCGGGAGTCCCTGGGGTCGGCCTTCCGACGAGATTCTCCACGCTCGGCTGGGCGAGGCCGAGTTGCGCTTTCTGCCGCGCCACGGGCGGGGCCACCGCATAAGCCCGACCGACCTCGACAACCGCGCCAATATCGACGCGCTGAAGCGGTCGGGCGCAACGGAGATCGTGTCGCTCTCGGCGGTCGGCTCGCTGAAGGAGGAACACGCGCCCGGCGACTTCGTGCTGGTGGACCAGTTCATCGACCGCACCTTCGCGCGCGCCAAGAGCTTCTTCGGCGAGGGCTGCGCGGCGCATGTCTCCATGGCCGACCCGGTTTGTCCGCGTTTGGGCGGCATTCTGGAGGAAGCCGCCGCCGGCGCCGGCATCTCCCTGCACCGCGGCGGCACTTACCTGGCGATGGAAGGGCCGCAATTCTCCACCCGCGCCGAAAGCGCCCTCTACCGCAGCTGGGGCTGCGCCGTCATCGGCATGACCGCCATGCCGGAGGCCAAGCTCGCGCGCGAGGCCGAGCTCTGCTACGCCACCGTCGCCATGGTCACCGACTACGACTGCTGGCACGACGAGCATGAGGATGTCTCCGTCGAGGCGGTGATCCGCGTGCTGCTCGACAATGCCGAGCGCGGCCGGGGCCTCGTCCGCCACGCCGCGCCCGCGCTGGCGAAGCGCCGCGAGGCCTGTTTCGCCGGCTGCCACACGGCGCTGGACCATGCGCTGATTACGGCGCCGGAACAGCGCGATCCGGCGCTCCTAGCCAAGCTGGACGCCGTCGCGGGGAGAGTGCTAAACGGCGGCGCATGAAGGTCGACGGCACCGCCTATCGCAGCATCTGGCCGGAAGCGGACGGCCGCGCCGTGCGCATCATCGACCAGACCCGCCTGCCGCACCGCTTCGAGACCGTCCGGCTGGAGTCGCTTGAGGACGCCGCCCATGCCATTCGCGCCATGCTGGTGCGCGGCGCGCCGCTGATCGGCGCGACGGCGGCATACGGCCTCGCGCTCGCGCTCTTCCGGGACGCCTCCGACGCCGCTCTCGAGGACGCCCGGCGCACCCTGCTCGCCACCCGCCCGACCGGGGCGAACCTCGCCTGGGCGCTGGACGACGTGGTCCGGCGGGTGCGTCACTTGCCAGCGGCGGAGCGCGCCGAAGCAGCCTTCGGACGCGCAGGCGAAATCTGCGACGAGGATGTGGCGATCAACTATGCCATCGGCGAACACGGGCTCGGCCTCATCCGCGCAGCGGCCGGAAAGAAGGACGGCCGGATCAACGTCCTGACCCACTGCAATGCCGGCTGGCTCGCCACCGTCGATTGGGGCACGGCGCTCGCCCCCATCTACCGCGCCCACGACGCCGGCATCGAGGTGCATGTCTGGGTGGACGAGACCCGGCCGCGCAACCAGGGCGCGCACCTCACGGCCTGGGAGCTCGGCAGGCACGGCGTGCCGCACACGGTGATCGTGGACAATGCCGCCGGCCATGCCATGCAGCGCGGGCTGGTGGACCTCTGCATCGTCGGCACCGACCGCACGACCGCGACCGGCGATGTCTGCAACAAGATCGGCACCTATACCAAGGCGCTGGCCGCCCATGACAACGGCGTGCCGTTTCATGTCGCACTGCCCGGCCCGACCATCGACTGGACGGTGTCGGACGGCCTCGCCTCGATCCCGATAGAGGAGCGCGACGCCTGTGAGGTGCAGCAGGTCTGGGGGCAAACGGAAGCGGGCGATGTCGCGGCCGTCGCCGTGACCCCGCCGGGTTCGCCCGCCGCCAACTACGCCTTCGACGTCACCCCGGCGCGGCTCGTGACCGGCTTCATCACCGAGCGCGGCCTCGCCGCCCCCGACGGCCTCGGGTCGCTCTTCCCGGAACGCCTCGCCGCCGCCGAATAGAAACGGACCGACCTCCATGCCCACGATCCGCCATGAGAACCTGCGCGCCGTCGTGCGCGCCGTCTGCGCCGCAGCCGGAAGCGCCGGGGACGAGCCGGCCGATGTCGCCGACAACCTCGTCTATGCCAACCTCACCGGCCATGACAGCCACGGCGTCGGCATGCTGCCGCGCTACATCAGGGCGGTGCAGGAGGGCGAGCTCCGGCCCAACATGAAGATCGACCTCCTCGTGGACACGGGCGCCATGCTGGTGGTGGACGGCAAGGCGGGCTACGGCCAGTCGGTCGGCAGGCAGGCGATGGAACTCGCCATCGAGCGCGCGAAGCAGCACGGCGTCTGCGTCATGGCCGTGCGCCGGTCGTTCCATCTCTGCCGCATCGGCGCCTGGGGCGAGCAATGCGCGGCCGCCGGCCTCGTCTCGATCCATTATGTCAATGTCGTCGGCCATCCGGGCCTCGTGGCGCCCTGGCGCGGCTCGGACGCGCGCTTCGCCACCAACCCCTATTGCATCACCATGCCGGCGACCGGGGCGAACCCCGTGACGCAGCTCGACATGGCGACCAGCACCGTCGCCCACGGCAAGGTCCGCGTCGCGAAGAACAAGGGCGAGCGGATGGCGCCGGGCATCCTGATCGACAACCGGGGCCGGCCGACCACCGACCCGAATGTGATGTTCGAGCGGCCGATGGGCGCGATCCTGCCCATCGGCGGGCACAAGGGCTACGGCATGGCGCTGATGAGCGAGATGATGGCGGGCGTGCTCTCCGGGGGGCAAACCTGCCGGCCGGAGACGGACCACGAGCAGGACACGATCCTGAACAACATGCTCTCGATCATCTTCGACCCGGCCCGGCTGGTGGACCCCGGCTTCTACAATGCCGAAATGGACGCCACCATCGCGCACGTAAAAGCCTCGCCCCCCGCCGACCCCGCCCTCCCCGTCCTCGTCCCCGGCGACCCCGAACGCGCCACCCACGCCGAACGCAGCCAGGGCGGCATCCCCGTGGACGACGAAACCTGGCGGGAACTGGAGGCAGCGGCGGCGTCTGTGGGGATCGAGGCCGCGGAATTCAGGCGCGTGGCGGGGGTGAATTGAGGGGCGGAGGGAGTCGTGTTTAGCAGGGTCACATTGGTCGCCGCGGCCGAACTACTGGAGATACATTCCCAAGCGACGTTCAATCAGATGATGGTACGTCTGGAACTTGAACAAGAGATTCCGATGAACACCGCAATGAGCGTTGGAAAGAAGTGCGCCGAACTGGCTCGGATCGTGGTCAGCCGGCCGGACACTCCCCTGGATACTCCAGAGGGGCGAATGACGCTTGGCGAAGCAACCGTACGCGAAGCAATGGCGATAGCACCGCTGGACGGTGGGGGTGAACTGCGTAAAAGGTTCACGCGCTCACTTATGCGCGATGGCTTCTCTTTGACATGGGACGAGGACGGCAAGCCAGATTTGAGGCCGGCCCTGCCAATCGAATTGGGGGCCAAGACGGATGATGAGGTACACCGGCTACTGAAGGAGAATGGCTTCACAACGCCTTGCGGCCATCTGGATCAGGCTCTCAACGCACATGTCCGAGGCGATTGGGCTGCTGCAAACGCACAGCTTCGGGTATTTATGGAAAGCCTGCTGAATGAAATTGCTTGCCTGTTGAGACCGGACAAAACGCAGAGCATGACATCGGAAAATCGGCGGGCGTTGCTTGGCAGAATCGGGTTTCTGTCCAAGGAACGGAAAGAATGGTCGGACGACGGGAAGAACTACGTAAACGGCTTGTTTAAGATGCTCCACACAGAAGGGTCTCATGACGGACTGTCCGATGAGAGCCACAGCACACTCCGATTACATTTAGTGCTGGCAACGGCTAGAAGCTTTCTACATCGTCTGCCGTACGAAAACTAACGGTCGAGGGCAGCTGAACGATATGGCATATAATCGGGAGATTGATATTCACAGTCATCAGTCGTCCTATCGAGAAAATCTAATTGAGCATTTGTTTATTGGTGAATTGCTGCGAGCTGCATGGCCACACCGTATCGAAGTAATGAAACCCAGTGTGGATGATGGCGGCTACGATCTTGTAATAGAGGCTGATAAGGTAATTCGCCATGTTCAGCTCAAGACATCGGCACGAGATGCAAAGACAATTCAGCAAAAAGTTAACATTCGACTACAGGAAAAGCCAAGTGGATGTGTTATATGGATCCAATTTCATAAGGATGATTTCAACCTTGGGCCTTTTTGGTGGTTTGGGAATCCGGCAGGACGGCCCTGGCCGGATTTAAGTGAATTGAAGATAGCCCGTCATACCAAAGGTGATTCCTCGGGAGTGAAGAGAGAGCGGCCATTGATTCGAATAATACCAAAGAGAAAATTCAGAAAAGTGGAATCAATTTCTGAAGTTGCAGAGCTTTTGTTCGGAGCCATAAATTGAGATTCTTTATGAATTTTTTTAGGAACTGGATATTATACTTTATCGAAGAACGTTATCACCGGGTATTTGCTTCATTCCGGTCGAAGACATAGTCGGCAGGGATAGGCAGGGCGCGGGCGCGCATCCGTTCCAAGGCCCGCTGTCTGCTTTCGTCTCTCGCAACGGCAAGGCGTTCGCGCGTGGCGGACACGACCTCCAGGCGGTCGCCCACCTTCAGGCCGAGTTCGTCCACCACCGCTTTGGGCAGCCGCACCGCCAGGCTGTCGCCCCATTTCGAGACCCGCATGGATGGATACCCTCTCGGGATGTCGAATCGCACCGGACAGGGTAGGGGGTTTGCACTGGGGTTCAAGGCGGGCCTCGGAACAGGTCCGGCGGCCCGGAGCCGCCCGTTTGCAGTTTCGCGCGAAGAACGGCACGGCGTCCGCGCCATCCCCCGGCCCTAGCCTGCCGGCGGCGTCCGCTCCCGGTCGAAAGACGCGATTTGTTTAGGAAAAAAGAAATAATTCTGAATACGGGTTGACACCGGGAACGGCAGCGCCGATATATGGCGGCAGGAAGGGAGCGGTGTCCGCGCCGAGCCGCTTCCTCTCCCGGTTCGCGCCGGCGCGAATTTAAAAACCTCCGGGAAACGGACGGGAGACGTGCGCCCTGCGCCCGCCTCGCGCGCGGGCAATCAGGCGCGCGAACCGCGCCGGCGGCGACGCGCGCGGGCAGGCGGGCGCGATACGCGCGAAACAGGGTCCCGCCGCGCCGGGCGGGCCGGCGGCGGGGAGAACGGAGCGGAACGGCATGCAGCATACGGACGGAGACGCGAAACCGCCTCTCCCGCACGAGGGAGAGGTCGGGAGAGGGTCGGCGGCCAGGCGGCGGCCGGGCGGACAGGATGGCCTCCCATCCCGGCCCTCAACAGTCACCCCGGCCCCCGAGCCGGGGTCCATCCATGACTCCCGATACCGCCGCGGCCGGCAGAGGGTGGACCGAACCGCCGAGGCCTGCCCCGGCCCCCGATCCGGGGCCGCCGCGAGAACCGAGGCTGGACCCCGGCTCGGGGGCCGGGGTGACGAGGAGGGGTGGATCGGAACATGACAAAACATGACATTCCGCCCCCGGAACATGACAAAACATGACATCTCATGACACGGTGCGCGGGTGTGCCGGATAGCGGGCCGGAACGGGATGGGGCATACGGCGCCGGCCGGGGCTGCAAGGCCCGCGCATCGCATCTGGAGGTTGCGCCCGGCGCGTGGCAGGCTGGGCGGCCATGACGTTCATCTCCAACGCCCGCATGTATGCCGTCAGCCCGGAAGCCGAGGCGGAGTGGAGGGACCTGGTCGCGCATGTGGCGGAGGACGCCGGCGCGTCGTTCGACTACCTGGCCTACGCGGCGCCGCAACCGCTGGAAGAGTTGTGGCGCCGCACCGATCTCGGCTGCGTGCAGATGTGCGGTTATCCCATCGCGCTCGGCATCGCCGAGGTCGTGCCGCTGGCTTCGCCCGTGCCCGCCGCGCCCTGGGCCGGGGGACGGGCGGTTTACCGGTCCGACCTGATCGTGCGGAAGGACGCGCCCTACGCCGCGCTCGCGGACACGTTCGGCGGCGCGGTCGGCTGGACCGTCGAGCATTCGCATTCGGGCTTCAACGCGCTGCGCCATCATCTCCTGCCCTGGCGGGGCGAGGGCCGGGCGCGGCTTTACCGGCAGTCGGTCGGCCATCTCGTGACGGCGCGGCGCATCCTCGACAGCGTGCTGGACGGCAGCATCGACATCGGGCCGCTGGACGCCTACTGGCACATGCTGATGCGGAAATACCAGCCCGCGATTACGGAGGGGGTCCGCATACTGGAGTCGACCGCGACCGCGCCGATGCCGGCCTTCGTCGCCGCGCCGGCCCTGCCAGCGGAAACGGTCAAGCGCCTGCGGGACGCCTTTGCGGCGGCGCATACGCGGCCCTGGTTCGGGCGCTTCCGCGACGCGCTGCTGATCGAGGGATTCGAGACGGTCGCGCGGGAGACCTTCGCGCCGACCCTGGAATGGGACCGGGCGGCCCGGGACGCGGGCTATGCCGTGCCGGCGTGATGGCTGAAACCGGCGTGCGCTACGATTTCGATCTCGGCCCCTGGACGCGCAGGGTCTCGACCGCATCGGCGGCCGCGCAGCGCTGGTTCGACCGCGGGCTGAACTGGAACTTCGCCTTCAACCACGACGAGGCCGCCGCCTGCTACCGGCGGGCGGCGGAGGCGGACCCTGCCTGCGCCATGGCCCGGTGGGGCATCGCCCATGCGTCGGGCCCCTTCTACAACCGGGCGTGGATCCGCTACTCCGACGCCGAGATCGCCGAGATATTGCCGGTCTGCCATGAGGCGGTGGAGGCCGCGCTGGCGCTCGCGGGCGATGCGGCGCCGGCCGAACGGGTGCTCATACAGGCGCTCGCGAAGCGTTACCGGAACGGCCATGAGAGGGACCGCGCGGTGCTGGACGCCTGGCACCGGGACTATGCCGACGCCATGCGCGAGGCCTGCCGGGCATATCCGGACGATCCCGATATCGCCGCGCTCTATGTCGAGGCCGCGATCACCTGCACGCCGCGCCGGCTCTGGAACCTGCAGACCGGGGAGCCCGACCCGGATGCGCGCACGATGGAGGCGATGCCGGTGCTGGAGCGCTGGATGGACCGGATCGGGCGGGGCGGCCCCGTCCATCCGGGCATTCCGCACATGTATATCCACACGCTGGAAATGTCGCCCTTTCCCGAGCGCTCCCTGAACGCCGCCGACATGCTGCGCGGCTACGCCCCCGATGCGGGCCACATGGAGCACATGCCGGCGCACATCTACGTGCTCTGCGGCGACTATGCCCAGTCCGTCTCGCAGAGCGAGCGCGCGGTCCGCGCCGACGACAGGTATCTCGCCTATGCCGGGGACGGGAACTTCTACACCACCGCGCGGTGCCACGACCTCCACCTGTTCATGTATGCGGCCATGTTCCTCGGCCAGCACGGCAGGGCCGCCCATGCCGCCGAACGCATCCGCAAGGTGGCAAAGTCCGAATTGATCGCCCGGAGCGCGCCCTTCATGGCGTCGATCCTGGACGGCCATTCCGCCATGTGCACCCATGTCGCGGTGCGCTTCGGCCGCTGGCGCGAGCTTGCCGCGTCGAGCGGGCCGGAGGATGCCTCGCTGCGCCCGATCGGCGCCGCCATGCACGCCTACGGGCAGGGCGTGGCGCACGCCGCGCTCGGCAATATCGATGCGGCGGAGGCGGCCAGGGCGGCGTTCGACGAGGCCGCAGCGGCGATTTCCGAGGACGCCATCTTCCTCAGCAACACGGTCCGCGACATGCTCCGCGTCGGCGAGGCCATGCTGGTGGGCGAACTGGAATACCGGAAGGGCAACCACGACCGCGCCTTCGAAAGCCTGCGGCTCGCGGTTTCGCGGGACGACTCGCTCAACTACACCGAGCCCTGGGCCTGGATGCATCCGCCGCGCCATGCGCTGGGCGCGCTGCTGGCCGAGCAGGGCCTGTTCCGCGAGGCCGAGGCCGTGTTCCGCGAAGACCTCGGCTATGGCGGGGACCTGCCGCGCTGCTGCCAGCATCCCGACAATGTCTGGGCGCTGCAGGGGCTCGTCGAATGCGTGGCGCAGGCCGGGGACGCCAACGAACTGCGGCTGCTGCGCCAGAGGCTCGACTTCGCGAAGGCGCGCGCCGACATCCCGATAGAAAGCTCCTGCTTCTGCCGCGCCGCCGCCGCGTAGCGCGGATCAGGCCTCCAGGCCGAAGAGCTCCCTCACCTCTGCCGCCATCGCCTCCACCATCGCCGCGAGCGCGGCCCCGCCCTTCGCGGCCGTGGCGCGGGTGGGGCGGCCGACCGTGCCGGAGCGGCTGTAGGCGGCGAGGCCCCTGACGGCGAGTTGCGGGCGTTCGGCAAGCTCGTCGGCGGCCTCGGCCATGCGCACGAGGCCGGGCCAGCAGTGGAGCAGGACCGAGGTTTCGTATTCGCCCGCATGCATGTCGTCATGCACGCTCGTCTCGATGCCGGCGGCGGCGAAGGCGGCCTCCTGGATATGCCGGCCGGGGCCGAGCCAGACGCGCGGGCCGTCGAGATTGGCTTCGCGCGCGAGATGCGCCAGCACCAGGTTGCCGCCATGCGCATTGACGATGGCGAGCCGTTCGATGCCGGCATGCGCGAGGCTCGCGCGGATGTCGCCGACGACGGCCGCCAGCGTGCCCGCCGCCAGCCAGACGGTGCCGGGAAAGCCCGCATGCTCCTGCGAGCAGGAGACGGGCAGCACCGGCAGCAGCAGCGCGCCGAGTTTCTCCGCCAGCCCGGCCGCCAGCGCGCCCGCGATCAGGCTGTCGGTCGCGAGCGGCAGGTGGCTCCCATGCTGCTCGAACGCCCCCACCGGCAGCACGGCAAGCGCGGGCCGGCCGACATCGGCGGCGGTGCGGGCAAGGAAGGCTTCCGGTAGCATACCCGCCATCCTAACAGCAGGCGGCAGGCGTGAAACCCGACTATGAGCGCATCGCCGGGGACTACCGGCAGGCCCGGCCGCAATATCCGGAGCGGCTGGTCGCGCTCATCGCCGGCTGGCTGCCGGAGGGGCCGGTCGAGGTGCTGGATGCGGGCGCGGGCACCGGCATCGGCACGCGCGCGCTGGCCGGCGTCCTGGGCCTGCGGGCGTCCATTCTGGCGGTGGAGCCGAGCCCGGCCATGCGGCAGGAGGCGGAGGCTGCGCCGGGAATACGCTGGCTGGACGGCAGGGCGGAGGCGCTGCCCTCAGAGGACGGGATAATCGACCTCGTCTTCTCTGCGCAGGCGCTCCACTGGTTCGACCGGCCGGCCTTCTGGCGGGAGTGCGAACGGGTGCTGAAGCCGGGCGGGGCCGTCGCCATCCTCTACAACAACCGGGACTGGCGGCGAGACGCTTTCGCCAGCGGCTACGAAGACCTGCTCGAACGCTACAGCCCCGGCTACCGGCGCGACTACCGCGAGTTCGACATCCGGGGCGAGCTCGACGCGCTCGGCTGGACGGCCCGTACGCAGGAGGAAAGCGAAGCCTGGACGAGGCCGATGCGCCCGGACGCCTTCATGGCGATGTCCCGCTCGTCCTCGCGGGCGCAGGCCGCGCGCGACGCCGCCGGGGCGGAGGTCTTCGACCGCGAGGTCGAGGCGCTCACGGGCCGGCACGCGAACGCGGACGGCTTCGTCGAAGTCGTCTATCGCTGCGTGCTGACGCTTGCCGCGAAGCGGGGCTGAGGCGGGGCTACAGGAGCGTCACCGTCCAGCCCGCGTCCGAACGGTCGAAGCGGATCGGTGCCGCATTGGGCGCGAGTTCGTCGCGGAAGTCCGCGCCGAGGGCCGCCATGATGACGCGCAGATTGCCGCCATGCGCGACGATGCAGGGAACATCGCTGCCGTCGAGCGTGTCGGCCGCGGCGGATTTGGTGCGCGCGACGAACGCCTCCAGCGTCTCGCCGCCGGCGGGACGGGCTCGCCAGTCGAGCTCCAGCGCGCTCTGGCCGACAAGCTCCCCGAACAGCCGTTCGCCCAGCCGGGGCGTTGCGTTCATCGGCACGGCGAGCAGACGCGCGACGGCCTGCGCCGTCTCATAGGCGCGCGGATAGCTGCTGGCTTCGATACGGGTAATCTCCCCGGCTGCGGCAAGTTTCTTCGCCGCCCGCGCCGCCTGCGCCCGGCCCGCTTCGTTCAGCGGGATGACCGGGCTCTGCACGATGAAGCTGGCATTGCCGGCGGTCTCGCCGTGCCTCAGGAAATAGAACCGCCGCACCCCGGGCCGAAGCTCCGGCGGCGCGGCGGCAAGAGCGCGCAGCTCCTCGCCGCCCCGGATCATCGCGGCCGCGTCAAAGCGCGCCGGCCTGCTTCAGGTCCGCCACCTCCGAGGGGGGCATGTCCAGCAATTCGCCCAGCACCGCCTCGTTGTGCTCGCCGAGCAGCGGCGCCCGCACCACGTCGATCGCCTCGCCGCCGAAGCGCACCGGCCAGGCCGGCACCACCACCGCGCCCCGGGCCGGATGCTCGACGGTCTGCATGATGCCCCGGCGGTGCATGTCCTCGCTGGAGATCAGGTCCTTGATGTTGAACACGGCGCCCGCCGGCACACCCGCCCCGCCGATGGCCTCCATCACCTCCTGCTTGGTGCGCTCGCGGGTCCAGGCCGACACGTTCTCCTCGATCTCGGCCTTGTGCTCGATGCGCTTCAGCCCGTCGCAGAAGCGCGGGTCGGCCAGCATGTCCTCGCGCCCGATGGCCTTGCAGACCCGCTCCCAATGCGCCGTCAGGTCGCGGGCGACGAAGATGAAGCAATAGTCGTTCGGCCCGCCGCCCTTGCAGGGGAAGAGCCCGCCCGGCGCGCCCGAGGCGACCGAGTTTCCGAGCCTGGGCGCCGGGTGCTCCATCATCGGCTGGCGCGAGAAGGTGACGCGGCAATAGTTGGTCATCGCGTCCTGCATCGCGACCTGGAGGTGCTGGCCGCGCCCGGTGCGCTCGCGCTGGAAGAGCGCGGAGAGGATCGAGACGCACATATGCAGGCCCGTGCCGGTGTCGCCGATGGTGGCGCCGGGGCGGATCGGCACCCCGTCCGGCATGCCCGTGATGCTCATCACGCCGCCCGTCGCCTGCGCGATCATGTCGAAGGAGAGATATTTGGCGTAGGGGCCGTCGGTGGCGAAGCCCTTCACCTGCGCGAAGACGAGGCGCGGGTTGATCTTCTGCAGTTCGTCCCAGCCGAAGCCCAGCCGCTCGATGGCGCCCGGCGCGAAGTTCTCGATCAGCACGTCCGCCTTCGCGATCAGGCGGCGGAGGACCTGCTTGCCGCCTTCCTCCTTGAGGTTGCAGGTGATCGAGCGCTTGTTGCAGTTGAGCAGGATGAAATAGAGCGAGTCCATGTCCGGGCGCTCGGAGATACCGAGCCGGCCCTGGTCGCCGCGCCGGGGCTCCTCCACCTTGATGACATTGGCGCCGTGCCAGGCCAGCGCCTCCGTGCAGGACGGCCCGGCTTCGAATTGGGTCAGGTCGAGCACGGTAATGCCCGCCAGCGGCGCATCGCCCATCGGTTTCCTCCTTGCTATGCTTGCCGGATGATACATCAAGCCATCCGGAATGTTCCACTGACCGGGACCGACCCGGTGCTGCCCACGCCCTACCGCATCGGCGAGGCGGGCGCCGCCGCTATCGCCGCCTCCGCGCAGGCGGCCGCCGACTTCTGGGAGCTGCGCACAGGCGAGCGCCAGTCTGTGACGGTGGACCGCCGCCATGCGGCCGCGGCCATGCGCTCCGCCACCTATCTGAAAATCGACGGCGCGGCGCCCTCCTCCCTGTGGGACCCGTTCTCGGGGACCTGGCCGACCGGCGACGGGCGGCATGTCTTCCTGCACTGCAACTTCCCGCACCACCGCGAGGGAATGCTGGCGTTGCTCGGCGCGAAGGCGGAGAAGCAGGCCTTCGCCGACGCGGTCGCGGCGCGCGGCGGGCAGGAATTCGAGGACGCGATAGCCGTCGCCGGCCTCTGCGGCGCGATGACGCGCACGCCGGAAGAATGGGCCGCCCACCCGCAGGGCCGGGCGCTGGCGGCGCTGCCGCCGATCACGATCGAGCGCATCGGCGCCGGGCCGAAGACCGCACCGCGCGGCGGCGACCGGCCGCTGGCGGGCATTCGCGTGCTGGACCTGACGCGCGTTCTGGCCGGGCCGACCTGCGGGCGCACGCTCGCCGAGCACGGCGCGGACTGCATGCGCATCGCCGGGCCGCACCTGCCCTTCGCGCCGACGCTCGTCATGGACACGGGCCACGGCAAGCTCTCCGCCTTCGTCGATCTGCGCGAGGAACGCGGCCGGGCGCAGCTTCGCGCGCTCGCTTCCGAAGCCGATGTGTTCGTGCAGAGCTACCGCCCGGGCACGCTCGCGGCGCGCGGCTTCGGCCCCCGGGATATCGGCCCCGGCAAGGTCTATGTCTCGCTTTCGGCCTACGGCCATGAAGGGCCCTTCGCCTCGCGCCGGGGCTTCGACAGCATCGTGCAGAACGCCTCCGGCATGTCCACCGTGCAGGGCAGCGCAAAAGCGCCGCGCAACCTTCCGGTGCAGCCGCTCGACTATTGCGCCGGCTACCTGGCCGCCTGGGGCGCCGTGACGGCCCTGCTGCGCCGGGCGGAAGAAGGCGGGACCTGGCATGTGCAGCTATCGCTCGCCGGCATGGCGGAATGGATCAAGGGCATGGGCCTCGTCGAGGACTGGCAGGATGCGCCGGCGGAACTCGCGCCGGAGGAACTCGCGGCGATCACGATGGAGAGCGACACGCCGCACGGCCGGCTGACGCACCTGGCCCCGATCGCGCAGATGTCCCGCACGCCGCCGCACTGGGCGCGGCCCTCCGTGCCGCTCGGCTCCAACGATCCCGTCTGGCCGGAGGCGCTCGCCGCATGAGCCGCCTTGCCCGCGGCCCCGGCGCCGCGATCCACTACGAGACGCATGGAGAGGGCCCGGCGGTTCTGCTCACCCACGGCTTCGGGCTGACGGCGCGCATGTGGGCCGGCCAGGTCGAGGCGCTGGCGCCCTCCCACCGGCTCATCCTCTGGGACCTGCGCGGGCACGGCCGGAGCGACTCGCCCGAGGATGAGGGGCTGTACGACCCGGAAGCCTGCGTCGCCGACATGCTGGCGTTGCTGGACGCTGAAGGCGTCGAACGGGCGGTCGTCGGCGGGCTCTCTCTCGGCGGCTATCTGTCGCTCGCCTTCCACCTCCGCCACCCGGAGCGGGTGCGGGCGCTGATGCTGTTCGACTGCGGCCCCGGCTTCCGCCGCGACGAGCCGCGCAACGCATGGAACGAGCGGGCGAAGGAGCGGGGCGAGCGGATCGCCGCGCGCGAACCGCGCGCCCTGGAGAGCCTTGAGCCGGACGGCCACCGCGACCTCGCCGGCGTCGCGCGCGCAGCCCGATACATGATGCGCCACCATGACGGCAGCGTGCTGGAAGCGCTGCCGTCGATCCGGGTGCCGGCGCTGGTGCTGGCCGGCGAGCGCGATACTCCCTTCCTGGCCGGCATCGACTACATGGCCCGGAAGATTCCGGACGCCAAGAAGGTCATCCTGCCGGACGCCGGCCACACGGCCAATCTCGACAATCCCGCGGCATTCAACGCCGCCGTCTCCGGATTCCTCGCCCGACTGCCTGCATGACGACGCCCGTCGACAGCTTCTCCCGCGATGCGCGGGTCATCGGTCTCGTGGCCGTCGGGCACACGATGAGCCACATGTTCGTGTTCATGCTGCTGCCGCTTTCGGTGCGCATGCACGACGAGCACGGCTTCAGCTATCTGGAAATCGGCATCCTGGCGGGCGCCTTCTCGGTCGGCGCGGCGGTCTGCCAGACGGGCGTCGGATTCATCGTCGACCGCATCGGCGGGCGGGCGCCGCTCATCCTGGGCGTTGCCGTGCTTTCCGGAGCCGTGATGGGCTTCGGGCTGGTCTCCTCCTTCTGGGCCATGCTGCCGCTCGCGGTCATCGGCGGCATCGCCAACTCCGTCTTCCACCCCGCCGACTACGCCATTCTGTCGGCATCGGTCGCCGAGCACCGCATGGGGCGCGCCTTCTCCATCCACGCCGTCGCCGGCAATGCCGGGTGGATCCTGGCGCTGCTCGGTCCCGACCTCGCCGACATCGTCGGCCTCCGGGGCGTCTTCCTGACGGCCGGCGCCATCGGGATCGCCGTCTCCTTTGCGCTCCTGCTCCAGTCCCGGCATCTGGAAAGCGCCGACGGCAGGGCGCGGCGGCGCGAACAGGGCGGCTCGACCTCGGACGGGATCGCGCTGCTGCTGACGGTGCCGGTCGTGCTGCTGTTCCTGTTCCAGATGTTCCATTCCATGTCGCTCGGCGGCATCCGCACCTTCGGCATTCCGGCGCTGCACGACCTGCGCGGCTTCGAGGACACGGTCATCGCCAAGGCGCTGATCGCCTATATGGTGGCGGCCTCGGTCGGCAATCTGGCTGGCGGCTGGCTGGTGGACCGCACCGGGCGCCCGCAGCTCGTGTTCTTCGGCGCCATCGGCACGGTGTTCGTCGCGGTCAACATCATCGGCGCGGTTCCGCTGCCGCTCTACGGCATCCTCCCGCTGATGATGGTCTCGGGCATCGCGCACGGCGCGATCATGCCGACCCGCGACCTGCTGGTGCGCCGCATCTCGCCGCCGGGGCAGATGGGCAAGGTGTTCGGCTTCACCTCCACCGGGCTGTCCATCGGAGGCTTCATGACGCCGGTCCTGTTCGGCTGGGTGATGGACATGGGCGACCCGCGCTGGGTGTTCTTCGGCAGCGCGGCCGTCATGCTGCTCGCCGTCGCCACCTTCGTCGAGACGAACCGCAATGTCAGCCGCGCGAGGGCAACGGCATGAAACAGCTTCCGACGGGCAACGAGCTTTTCCTGGACCATGTCGGCTATTTCCTCGCCGATCTGGAGGGGGCCGCCGCCCGGTTCGAGCGGCTCGGCTTCACCGTGTCGCCGGTCAACATCCACTACAACAGCGCTGACGGCGAACTCGTGCGGTCGGGCACCGCCAACCGGCTGATCACGTTCGAGGCGGGCTATATCGAGGCGCTGGGCCAGGCAGCGGATACGCCGCTTGGTGCGGAACTCGCCGCCGGCGTCGCGCGCTATGAGGGGCTGCACCTAATTGCGCTCGCGCATGAACGGGTCGAAGAGCACGATGCCGGCGGCACGGACATGCGCCCGACCGTCTTCCTGCGCCGCCCGCTGGAGGACGGCCGCATCGTGCGCGCGACCGTGCGCCGGGCAACGGCCGAGGCGATGCCGGAAGGCCGGGTGCAGCTGCTCACCCACGAGACGCCGGACCTCATCTGGCTGCCGGGCATGGACCGCCACGCCAACGCCGCGCGGGCGCTCACCGGCTTCCTGCAGATCGTCGCCGACCCGGAAGAGGCCGCCGGCCGCTACGCCCGCTTCGCCAACCGCCCCGCGCGCAGGTCGGGACCGGTTTTCGAGATCGCGCTCGACCGCGGCCGCTTCGCGCTAGCGGGCCCGGATGCGCTCGGCGCCCTGTTGCCGGACGCGCCCCACCCGCCGCCGCCCTTCGGCGCCGCCGTCGGCATCGAGAGCGCCGACCTCGATCGCTCGCGCTTCCTTCTTGCGAACGCGGGCATTACCGTCCATGGGCGGCCGGACCGCCTGCTGGTGCCGCCGTCGGACGGCCTCGGCGCCTGGATCGACTTCCACCGCCCCGGCGCGCCGCCGCTGTGGGCCGTATGACAGGCTCCGTGGCCGCAGGAGCATTTTGTTCACTATTTATGAAAAATTTCTGTTTTTAGGATTGACACTCTCTGATTCTGTAACTAAATAGGCCGGGAGAGAGGCGGCGGCATCCGCGCGGGGCCGCCCGCTCTCCCGGTTCGCGCCGGCGCGAAAAACACCCTGGGAAGCTGACGGGACAGGTGCGCCCTGCATTTGGGCCTACGCGCGCGCAGGCGCAATCAGGCGCGCGAACCGCGCCGCCGCCGACGCGCGCGCCCCCGCGCGCGATATGCGCGAATCAGGGTCCCGCCGCATGGGCGAACCGGCGGCGGGGCGAACGGAACGGAGTGGAACGAAACATGACGGACGAACGACATGCGGGATACGAACGGGCAGCGATGGGGCCGGGGCGGAGGCGCGGCGGACCATGACAAAACATGACATTTCCGGCGGCGCCCATGACAAAACATGACACATCATGACATCGCGCTGGAGTGTGCCCCGGCAGCCGCGCCGTCTTCCGGGGTACGGGTCAGGCGCGCTTGCGGCGGCGCGGCATGCGGGCGGCCTCGGCGATCCAGTCGGCGCGCGACTTCCCTGCTGCGAACAGGTCGTCCTCCGGGCGGCGGGCGGCGAGCAGCCGGTCCATGACGCTGTCATGAGGTTCGAGACTGCCGTCCGCGAGGATATGGGCGACCTCCAGCCCTTCATCCTCGAGCGAGCGGGAGACCAGCAGCGCGCGGTGGCAGTGGAGCGGGTCCTTCTCCGCGCACATCAGCGCCAGCCGGTGCTCCGCCGCGCCGCGCAGGACCCGTTCGATTCCCTGCCGGTAAAGCGCAGTCCGGGCAAGACGGTCGTAACAGAGTTCGCCATCCTCGTAGCAGGCGGGATCGTCCGGCCGTCCGCCGAGTTCGCGCCCAAGCCAGGCATAGGCGATGCCGCTGGCGGAGAGCGACGCCGAAAGCGCCTTGCGGTTGAAATGGGGATTGAACCGGCTCGAGGGCGCGGAGCGCACGTCGCCGAGCGCCGTCACGCCATGCCGCACCAGCAGCGCCAGAAAAGTTTCCGGCGCATGGTTGGAGTGGCCGACGGTCAGGACCTGCGGGCGCATGGGCGGGCGGCGTCAGAGGCGCAGCATCGGGAAGCGGTCGCCAGGGGCGATGGCGGCCACGTCCTCGGGCACGTCGAGCAGGCCGTCGGCCTCGGCCATGACGCGGAGCAGCGCCGAGCCGTCGGGCCCGGCCTTCCTGGCCGCACCGTCCTCGCCGAGGCGGACGCGCAGCCATTCCCGCCGCCCGGTCTTCTTCTTCATGGCGAAGCCGGCGGGCACAAGCACCGACGGCGGCGTTTCCCAGCCGGCGCCGCCCAGCAGGCCCAGCATCGGGCGCACCAGCATCAGCAGGCAGGCGGCGGCGGCCACCGGATTGCCGGGCAGGCCCACAAAGGCCGCACTCCCGATGCTGCCGAGCGCCAGCGGCCGGCCGGGCTTCACCGCGAGGCGCCAGAAATGAAGCGCCGGAACGGCCGCCGCCACATGGTCCTCGTCGCCGGTCGAGATGCCCGCCGAGGTCATCACCGCGTCATGCCCGGCCGCCGCCTCGGCCAGCGCCGCCTTCACCGAGGGCGCATCGTCCGGAAGGATGCCCAGATCGGTCACGGCGAGCCCGTCGGCCTCAAGGAAGGCGCGCAGCATCGTCCGGTTGGAGTCGTAGAGCTGCCCCGGCGCCAGCGGTTCGCCGGGGCGCGCAAGTTCGTCCCCGGTGGAGAACAGCGCGACGCGAAGCGGCCGGAAGACCTCCACCGCCGTCTCGCCGAGCGATGCGGCGACGCCCAGTTGCAGCGGGCCGAGGCGCTGCCCTGTCTCGAATACCGTCTCGCCCCGGCGGATGTTCTCGCCGGCCATGCGGTAGTTGGCGCCCGCCCTGAGGCCTGCGGGCACCGTCACGGTTTCGCCGTCGAGGCCGCAGTCCTCCTGCATCGCCACCGTGTCGGCGCCTTCCGGCACCGGCGCGCCGGTCAGGATGCGGACCGCCTCGCCGGGTCCGAGCGGATGCGGAAAGGGCCGTCCCGCCGCGGCCCGCCCGGCGATGCGGTAATGCGCCCGGCCGTGAGCGAAGGCGTAGCCGTCCACCGCGGCGTTGTCGTAGCCGGGCACGTCGAGCGTGCTCGTCAGCGGTTCCGCCAGGATCCGGCCCCGCGCCTCCGACAGCGGAATCCGCTCCCGGCCGACCGCCGGGCCGAGGCGCGTGCTCAGCCGTTCGGCCGCCTCGCCGACGGTCAGCAGCCGGTCGCCCGCCGCGAAACAGTCGTTGAGCCTCTCCATGGCCCGGAGCATAGTGGAGAACATGAGCGAGTTCATGCAGGAGTTCCTGGTCGCGCCGGACCCGGACGACCCGAGGCTGACGGAAGCCGTCACCGGCATCGACCACGAGGGCCGGGAGCGCAGCACGCGCGTCGTCGTCGAACGCCCCCTCACCATCTACCTGAACAGCCAGGAGATCGTGACCGCGATGACGGTCGGCGACCATGCCGACTGGCTGGCCGTCGGCTTCCTCGCCAACCAGAACATGCTGCGCCCGGACGACGAGATCACCGGCATCGACATAGACGACGAGCTCGACGCCGCCGTCGTGCGCACGGCGCGCATGACCGACTACGAGCACCGGCTGGAACGCCGGGTCCGCACTTCGGGCTGCGCCGTCGGCACGGTGTTCGCCGACGTGATGGACAGTTTCGAGGCGGCGGACCTGCCCCCGGACCCGCTTTACACCTCCTGGATCTACACGCTTTCGGCCAAGATCGCGCGCCGTCCGAGCCTCTATCTGGCCGCCGGCGCGATCCATGGCTGCGTGCTCTGCGAGGGCGACCGGCCGATCCTCTATCTGGAGGATGTGGGCCGGCACAATGCGGTGGACATGATCGCCGGCTATATGCGCCTCAACGGCGTTTCGCCGGAGGGAAAGCTGTTTTTCACCACCGGGCGGCTCACCAGCGAGATGGTCATCAAGACCGTGCAGATGGGCGTGCCGATCCTGATTTCCCGGTCGGGCTTCACGGCCTCGGGGGTGGCGCTCGCCCGGCAGGCCGGGCTGACGCTGGTCGGGCGCGCCAAGGGCAAGCGCTTCATCGCGCTCTCCGGCGCGGAGCGCCTCGTGTTCGACGCGAACCCCGAAGTCGCCACCGGCGACGCCGCCTGAGCCCTGTGCCGTCCGACCCCCGGCGTGACTGCGCCGGCCTGCTGCTGGCGGGCGGCCTCGGCCGGCGCATGGGCGGCGGGCTGAAGGGCATGGCGCTCCTCGACGGCCGGCCGCTGCTCGCCCATGCCGCCGCCCGCGCCGCCCCGCAGGTAGCGTGCCTCGCCGTCAACGCCAACGCGCCGGCGGAGGAATTCGCGGAACTCGGCCTGCCCGTGCTGCCCGATCCGGTTGCCGGCTTCGTCGGGCCGCTTGCGGGCGTGCTCGCCGGCATGCTCTGGGCGCGCGAGGCCGGCTATGGCTGGGTCGCGAGCTTCCCCTGCGACGCGCCCTTCTTCCCCGCAACGCTGGTCCGCGAGCTGGCGGCCGAGGCAGGGAGCGCCGATATCGTGACCGCGACGTCCGGGGGGCAGCGCCATCCCGTCTTCGCGCTCTGGACCGTCCGCCTCGCCGACGACTTGCGCCATGCGCTCGCCGAGGAGGGCCTGCGCAAGGTGGACCGGTGGACCGCCCGCCACCGCATGGCCGACGTCGAATTCCCGGTCCCGCCCGAAGGCGACCCCTTCTTCAACATCAACACGCCGGAGGACCTGGCTTCGGCGGAAGCCCGGCTGGCCGGCCCCTAGTCAGGCCGCGAGCCAGCCGCCGTCCACCGGCAGCGTCGTGCCGGTGATGAAGCTCGCGCGGTCCGACAGCAGGAAGCAGATCGCGTCCGCGATCTCGTCCGGCTTGCCGAAGCGGGCCATGGCGTGGCGGGTGCGGGAGCGTTCCCTGGCCGCATCCGGGTCCGGCTGGCGCGAGAGGCTGCGGTTCAGCATCGGCGTTTCGGTGGCGCCGGGCGCGACCGCATTGACGCGGATGCCGTCGCCGGCAAGCTCGACCGCCGCCGTGCGAACCAGCGAGACGACGGCGCCCTTGGACGCGATATAGGCCGCGTTCAGCGACCCGCCGCCGAACGCGAGCTGCGAAGCGATGGCCACGACCGAGCCGCCGCCCGCGGCGCGCATCGGCCCGGCCGCCGCCGCCAGCCACATCCAGGTCGCCTTGACGTTGACGGCGAAGACCCGGTCCCAGTCCTCCGGGTCGATATCCTCGATCGCCACGCCGCTCTCCGAGATGCCCGCCGCCGTCACCAGCCCGTCGAGCCTCGGGCAGCGTTCCATCGCTGCGCGACCAGCGCCGGGTCGGTCACATCGCCGACAAGGCCGGAGGAGGCGTCCCGGTCCACCACGAGCACATCGGCGCCCGCGGCGCGCAGCATGCCGACCGTTTCCGCCCCGATGCCGGAGGCGCCCCCGGTCACGATGATCGTCCTGTTTGCGAAGTCCATGGGCGGTCCCTATCCGTCTTCGCCGGGCGCGAGGAACAGATTTCCGGCCTCGGCGGCGGGGCCAAGGCTGCACCAGACGGGCGTGTGGTCGGAGGCTTTCGGGCGGCTGCGCGGAACGGTGTCGATATCGCATTCCTCCAGCCGGTCCAGCGCCGCCGGCGACAGCAACAGATGGTCGATGCGGATGCCTTCGCCGCGCTGCCAGCGCCCGCGCTGATAGTCCCAGAAGGTGAAGGCGCCGCCCCGCCGCGCATGGAGCGACCGGAAGGCGTCCGCCCAGCCGAGATAAAGGATTTCCCGGAACGCCCGCCGGCTCTCCGGCCGGTAGAGCGCATCGCCCGCCCAGTCGTCGGGGTCGTAGCAGTCCTCCGGTTCCGGGATGACATTGAAGTCCCCGCCGAGAACCGTCGGCACCTCGTCCGCCAGCAGGCGCGCCGCATGGCGTTTCAGCCGCGCCATCCAGGCGAGCTTGTAGGGGAACTTGTCGCTCCCGACCGGGTTGCCGTTCGGCAGGTAGATGGAGGCGACCCGCACCCCGTCGAACACCGCCTCGACATAGCGCGCCTGGTCGTCCCCGCCGTCGCCCGGCAGGCCCTCGCGCAGCGCTTCCGGGGCCGTCTTCGAAATCAGCGCGACGCCGTTATAGGTCCTCTGGCCGAGAACCGCCGCGCGGTATCCCGCCGCCTCGATCTCGAGGTGCGGAAAGGCGTCGGCGGTGCATTTGATCTCCTGCAGCGCCAGCACGTCCGGGGCGGCCGTCTCCAGCCAGTCGATCACGGCGGGCAGGCGGGCCTTGATCGAGTTGACGTTCCAGCTTGCGATCTTCATTCAGACGGCGAAGGACGAGCCGCAGCCGCAGGAAGCCGTCGCGTTGGGATTGTCGATGCGGAAGGCGGCGCCGGCAAGGTCCTCGACGAAATCGATCTCCGCGCCCTCCAGCAGCTCCAGCGACATCTCGTCCACCACGACATCGACGCCGGCATGGCTGAACACGAGGTCGTCCTCGTTGCGCGCATCGTCGAAGGCGAAGCCGTACTGGAAGCCCGAGCAGCCGCCGCCCGACACGGAGACCCGCAGCATCAGCCCCGCGCCCTGCTGTTGTTCGAGCAGGACCGAGACCCGCTCGGCCGCCCTGTCGGAAATGCTGAGTCCTGCGCTCATCCTGTCGCCATGCTCCAACTGCTGCGGATTATCTGGTGACCCTGCCCGCGCTGTCAATGCGCCGGCTCAGATGCAGTAGGTCGCCAGCGGCGGCAGGCCGTTGAAATTGACCGAACTGTAGGAGGCCGTGTAGGCGCCTGCCGACTCGATCGCCACCCTGTCGCCGACCTCCAGGGTCAGCGGCAGGCGGTAGTTGCTGTGCTGGTAGAGCACATCGGCCTCGTCGCAGGTCGGCCCCGCCAGCACGACCGGGCCGCATTCCGCGCCGTCCCGCTCCGTGGTGATGCGGTACTGGATCGCCTCGTCCATGGTCTCGATCAGGCCGCCGAACTTGCCGACATCCAGATAGACCCAGCGCTCCTCGTCCCGGTAGCCCTTGCGGGAGATCAGCACGACCTCGCTCTGGACGAGGCCGGCATCGCCCACCAGCGCGCGGCCCGGCTCGACGATCAGGTTCGGCATCCGGTTGCCGAAATGGCTGCGCGCCGCCGCGACCAGCGCCTCCATATGCGCCTGCGCCCCGGGCCCGTCCTTGCGGGTGCGGGCGGGGAAGCCGCCGCCGACATTCACCATGCCGAGCTTGACCCCGGCCTCGTCGAGCGCGGTGAACAGCATCGCCGTCTGGCCGAAGGCGACGTCCCACTGGCGCACGTCGCGCTGCTGCGAGCCGATATGGAAGGAGATGCCATAGGGCTCGAGGCCGAGCCGCCCGGCCTCCAGCATGAGGTCGCGCGCCATATCGACCTCGCAGCCGAACTTCCGCCCGAGCGGCCAGTCCGCGCCTTCCCCGGTCATGGCGATCCGGCAATAGACCCGCGCGCCGGGCGCGGCCTTGGCCAGCTTGTCCAGCTCGCCCCGGCTGTCGAAGGCGAACAGGTCCACGCCCAGCCTGTGCGCGGCCCCGATATCGGCGGCCTTCTTGATGGTGTTGCCGAAGGAGAGCCGCCGGGCCGGCGCGCCGGCCGCCAGGCAGTCGCGGATCTCGTAGATGCTGGCGCAATCGAAGGACGAGCCGAGGCGCACGAGCAGCGAGATGATCTCCGGCGCGGGGTTGGCCTTGACCGCGTAATAGACCGCCGCCTGCGGCAACAGCCGCGTGAAGGCGAGATAGTTCTCGCGCACGACATCCAAGTCGATCACGAGGCACGGCGTCGGCGGCCGGGACTCATCGAGAAATCGGCGAATGCGCGCCGTCATCGCACAACCCTCCCAAGGGGCTCCTAACCGCGTCTCGGGCGGCGGTTCGGCAGACGGCCGCGGACCGTCCGTCTTCCCGCCTGTCGCACCGATACCTCGTTACCGGCCCCCGGCTTGACCTGCCCGGGTGATTTCTTGGCACGTGGGTCATGCGTGGTGCGGCGGCGCACCAATAGGCCCGAAGCGCCCGCCGGTCAAATCCTTTCGACCCGGCTGCCCGGCACAACGGACCGCTCCATCCGGGGCATCATGAGATGTCATGTTTTGTCATGAGGCGCGCCGGGCTTCCCTCGCCATGTGTCATGGAATGTCATGATCTGCATGCGCAGGGTTCATATGCTGCAGCCGTTTCAGGCATGAAGCTGTCCACTCTTCGGTCTCCTTCTGCGTCTTGCGTTCACCGTCGCCCCGGCCCCGGAACCGGGACCCGTCCCCCACCGTTTCGGTCCGGTGGAGAGGGCGGAGGATGGACCCCGGCTCTCCGCTCCGCTCCGGCCGGGGTGACGATAGGAGCTTGCGGACGAGGTCATTGCGGCCTACACGGAGCCGGTCCTACCACCCGCCCGCGCCTGCGCCTCCGGCTGCGGGACCCAGGCGTCGGGGTCGTTCGCGGGCTCCCCGGCAGGTGCGGGCACAGGCTCTGGCAGATGGGCGGCGGCCCGGCGCTCATCTCCTCCGCATAGGCACTGGCAAGGGCCGCGGCGGCCGGCGCGAGCCTTTCGGCCGGCATCGCCGCCAGCCCGGGGCGGGGGTCGGTTGCCCTCATCGTTCCTCCTTCTCCGACGGGGAGCGGGTCCCTGTTTCCGCGCGTATCCTGCGCGGGCGCCCGCGCCTGCCCGGGCGCGTGTCGGCGCCGGCGCGGTTCGCGCGCCTGATTGCGCGCGCGAGACGCAGGACGCACGTCTCCCGTCGGCTTCTCACGGGTTTTCAGAAATGGCGCCGCCCGGCCGCGCAACGCCCGGGAAGCGGCTCCGGATGCCTCTTCCCTGGGGACCATCATATCACAATCCGCCAGATGTCAAGATCAAATTACGAACAAAAATCAATTTCATTAGATTTTTTTCATTCTTTGCGACTTTGGAAGGGGACTGCCTCCCGCCCCGGCCCTCTATCGACCCGTCGGGGCCTTGCTTCAGTTGCCCGCGCCTCCGGTATAATGCCCGCCAGCGGCCAGCCTCAGGCAGTCGCGTTCCTCCGAGTCCGGCAAAGTGTCCCGCTCAGCAGTACCGATGGCATTGCTGCCGCCGGCGCTGCCGCGCAGGCCTGCGGGCAGCGCCGGCGCACTGGTGGGGCCTGCAACATATTCGGGCGCAGTCGGCACGCTGCCGGCCAGCACCAGCAGTTCCGCCGGCTGCGTACGCTGGCCCGCGGGAAGCGGCGTCAGCACGATGCGCTGGCCGTCCTCGAGCGGCCCCTGTTCCGGCGTCCTCCGGGCGGCCATCGGCGGCAATGCGATACCCCCCCCCTCGCCCTCGAAAACGAAGGACTTTATGAGTATTACTAATTGCTATACTAAATATAGGTAAATGTTTACGCGGTTGCGGGCGGCTCCCCGAGTTGAAGGGGTGTTGGTCGGATCAGGGCCCGCTAGAGGGTAAAATTGAGACAGCCCATGGACGTCTCTCCGGCAATCGTCGTCAGCTCCGGACGCTGCGATTCGACCATGCTGTCCGACGTCCTGAACTCACATCCGGACATTCTCAGCATATCCGGGTCGTTCGTCCTGCAGGGACGAGGAACAGGCGACAACGGCTTACGCTGCCACCTGCACGTCCGGCCTGTCCGGCAGGCAACCGGACATTGTCGGAGGCCGGACCCCGCCTTCCTGTCCGAACCAAGCGGTAGCGGGCTTTCTGAAAGCCGCGCTCAACGTCCGCCTGATCACTGTGGGCATATCGATCCCACCGTTATGTCATGAGGAGAATGAGATGCGACTGAGCATCAAGGCTGCGCCGGCTTTTGCCGTCCTGGCATTGTTTCTGTTGGCGAGCGGCGGGGCCGGGGCCCGGACGACTGCCGACCAGGTGGTGGACGACGCGACCCTCAAGGCCTTCGTCGATGGGGCGGCGGCTGACATCGCGGCGATCACGAACATAAACGAAGGAGCAAGGCTCAGGGAAAGGCTGAGAACCGAGGGCGAGTGGAAGGCCGGATCGATGTTCCTCATCCTGTTTCTCAGGAACGGGGACCCGTTCATCCACGGGAACGACCGCTCTGCGGAAAACAAGAACCTGCTCGACGTCGTGGACGACAACGGTTTCAGGGTCGTCGAGGAACTCCTTGCGGCCGCCGCCCGCGGCGGGGACTTCGTCCGGTACCATGACGGCGAGCCGAAGACGGCATACGCCGTCGAATACACCTCCGGGATCACCGGACGGATATTTGTGCTGGTCGGCGGCTACTCGCAGGACGTCTCCCATGTCCCGATCCGCATCGCCGACCTGCCCAGGCCCGCGGTCACCGCATCGCAGGTCGTGGACCGCGAGACCCTGATCGACTTCGTCGAGGAAGCAGCCAGGGTGTACCGCGACGCCATCCTGTCCCCGGGCTACCAGGACCTCGCCGGGGTCAGAAACGCCTTCCGGGTCGAAGGGGGGGACTGGAAATCGGGCTCCGTCTACCTGTGGGTCGTGAGCGCCGGCGGCGTCACCTTCTTTCATGCAACCGAGCCGTTTCGCGAAGGCAAGGCGACGGACATGACGAGGACGGACATCAACGGGGTGAGGTTCGCCGAGGAGCTGATCGGAGGCGCGCGGCGCGAGGGCAGGAAATTCCTGCGGTACCACTATGACGACCCGACCATTGAGGGAGACGAGGACACCGGTTCGCCGAAGCTCGGCTACGCGGTGAGTTTCAAGGGGGCCAACACGGAGCAGAAGGTTGTCGTCGGTTCCGGCATCTATCTCGGCGCAGACGGCGCAACCCTCGACCCGGATGCGGTCCCGAAAGCGTGGCTTGCCCGCTTCGGGCGCACGGTGGCGGACCAGGTCGTCGAGGCGGTCGAGAGCCGTATGGCGGCGCCGCAGGCTGCCGGGATGGAAGCCAGCCTTGCCGGACACCGGATTGGCGGTGGCCCGGAGGCGGAAGCGCTGGGAGAACGCGAAGGCGACCGGCCGGCTCCGGTGTCGCGCGGACTGACGAACCGCGACATGCTCGCGGGCTGGTCGTTCGCCATGACCGGCGCGAATGCGGAAGGCGGCTCCGGCGCGGTATGGGGCCGCGGCGCCGTCTCGGGTTTCGACGGACGCGCCGGCAGCCTCACGCTGGACGGCGAGGTGGCAAGCGCGATGCTGGGCGGGGACTTCACCCGCGGCCGGGGCACGGTGGGCCTCGTGTCGGCATACAGCCGCGGCGAGGGCAGCTACCGGAGCGCGAACGGCAATGGCGAGGTCGAATCGGCACTCACGGGCCTCTACCCCTGGGGCCGCTACGCGATGAGCGAACGGCTTTCGGTGTGGGGGGTTGCGGGCTACGGGTCGGGAACGTTTACGCTGAAACCCGAGAACGACGCCGAGGTCGAGACCGATATGGACCTCGCGATGGGCGCGTTCGGCGGGCGCGGGTTGCTGATGAAGGCCCCCGCCGAGGGCGCTCTGGAACTCCATGTCAAGTCCGATGCGCGTCTCGTGCGCACCTCTTCCGACGAAGCCGACGGGGACGAGGCAAGCCTTGCGGTATCGCGAGCCCGGGTAACGCGGCTCCGGCTCAGCCTTGAAGGGACATGGCAGAAGACGGCGGCCCCGGGCGGCTGGCGTTTCCAACCGGGCTTCGAGATCGGGGTGCGCCATGACGGCGGCGACGCGGAAACGGGGTTCGGCGCCGAGCTCGGCGGAAGCCTCGCCATTGCCGATCCGGCGAACGGGCTCTCACTCAATCTCAAGGGGCGCGGGCTGGTCGCGCACCGTGCGTCGGACTTCCGCGAGTGGAGTTCGAGCGCCTCCGTCGGCTGGGACCCGCGCCGGTCCACCGACCGCGGACCGTCATTGTCCCTCACCAAGTCTTTGGGCACTGCCTCTTCGGGCGGCGTGGCCGCGCTGTTCGCCCGCGAGACGCTGACGGGCCTGGCGTCGGAAACGGACGGGGCCGGGTTCGAGACGTCAAGCCGCCTGGAGGGCAGGATCGGCTATGGCATGGCCGTGTTCGGCGGCGGGTTCACCGGCACGCCGAACCTGGGCTTCGGGCTGTCGGACGGCGGGGCGCGAATCTGGCGCCTTGGCTGGCGCCTGACCCCGGCGGCGCCGCGCGATCCGGGGTTTGAAGTCAATCTCGATGCCACGCGGAAGGAGTACGCGGACGACATGGTGCCGGAGCGCGGCGTGTTGCTGAATGGCACGCTCCGCTGGTAGCGGCCCTGGCCGACACGCGAAGGGCACCGCCTGCTCTTGATCCAAGATAGCCTTAGATTCTCCGTTATCAAGTATGTATGGAGAATTAGTTCAAATGTTTTGAACAAAACTCTACCTTCGGTTCTGCCGTCCTGCCGGCAATTGTCCATCCCCGGAAGCCGGCTCACCGGGCACCCGAAGATCGGCGCCACGGCATCAATGCGGCCATGCTGCGCTTGCATCAATGGTTTTCGGAACGCAGACTGACTTCCGCAATCACCGAATGAGGCTTCCCGCTCTGTCGGGTCGCCCGTCAAATACAACAGCCGAAACCCGGCACCGGGCCGATCACCCGGAGCCCGGCGAATAGGCGGGGTCTCTCACGACTAAGCCTCGTGCGGTGATTGCAACGGCCCGGCACCCGGTCGGGCCTTGCGAGGTGGTCGTGTCCCCAGGGGTGGTGTAGGAGCTGAAGCTTCCGGTGGTAGCTGTGGGTAAGTGGCCCGCCGCCGCGACCGTCTGGAGTCAGGCGGCGGCGGGCCACTTACCCACAGCGGAGGCCATCGCGGTGCCGGTTAGGGTTGGGCTGTCACAGTCCACCTGACCGGAGGAGTACCACGATGACCACCACCGACATGATGACCCTGCGGGCGCTGTTGGAGAAGAGTTCCGACGCCGACCTGCTTCGCGAGATGATCGGGTTCACGGCCGCGCGTCTGATGGCGCTTGAGGTTGAGGGCCTTGCGGGCGCCGCGCACGGCGAGCGCTCGCCGGACCGGATCACGCAGCGCAACGGCTACCGGGACCGGGTCTGGGAGACGCGGGCCGGCACGGTCGAACTGAAGATCCCGAAGCTGCGCAAGGGGAGCTACTTCCCGGGCTTCCTTGAACCGCGGCGGATGGCGGAGAAGGCGCTGACGGCGGTGATCCAGGAGGCCTACATCAAGGGCGTATCGACCCGCTCGGTGGACGACCTGGTGCAGGCGATGGGCATGTCGGGCATCTCCAAGAGCCAGGTGTCGCGGCTGTGCGGCGAGATCGACGACAAGATCCGCGACTTCCTCGACCGGCCGCTGGAGGGCGACTGGCCGTATCTCTGGCTTGACGCGACCTATGTGAAGATGCGCGAGGCCGGGCGCGTCGTCTCGGTCGCGGTCACCATCGCGGTGGCGGTCAACGATCAGGGCCGGCGCGAGGTGCTCGGCATGGCGATCGGCGCGTCCGAGGCCGAGACCTTCTGGACCGACTTCCTGCGCTCGCTCGCCCGCCGCGGCCTGCGCGGCGTCAAGCTGGTGATCTCCGACGACCACAAGGGCCTGAAGGCCGCCGCCACCCGCATCTTCGGCGCCACCTGGCAGAGATGCCGCGTCCACTTCATGCGCAACCTGCTCGCCCATGCCGGCAAGCAGGGCCGGCGCGTCGTCTCCGCCTTCGTCACTACCGCCTTCGCCCAGGAGGATGCAGACAGCGCCTCCGCCCAGTGGCGCCAGGTCGCCGACCAGCTCAGGCCCAAGGCGCCAAAGCTCGCCGCCATCATGGACGAGGCCGAGCACGATGTTCTCGCCTACATGACCTTCCCGGCCGCGCACCGCGCCAAGCTGCACTCGACAAACCCGCTCGAACGCCTCCACGGCGAGATCAAGCGGCGCACAAACACCGTCGGCATCTTCCCCAACGAGGACGCCATCACCCGGCTGATCGGCGCAATCCTGCTCGAGCAGAACGATGAATGGGCAGTCCAGAGAGCCAGATACATGACGCTGGAATCCATCGCTCCCGTGAGCGACAATACAACCGTCAAGTTGCCCGCCGTGGCAGCCTGAGCGTTCCGGCCCTACCCGCCGGACACCGCTACGGACGCCAGGCTCTTACACCACCCGCGGGGGCACGATCTTGCGAGGTCCGTCATGTCGAGCGCAACGCCGCCTATCTTCGTTATTTCCCTCACCCGTGAGCCGGAACGCCGCGCCCTCATGGCGCAGGAACTGACCGGCTTCGACTTCGAATTCTTCGAAGGCGTGGACGGCGCGGCGCTTGATGTCGCGAGCTTTGCTGATCGTCTGGACACTATGTGGTTCCGCATCATGCGGCGTCGCAACCTGCGCCCAGGCGAGGTCGGTTGCTTCCTGTCACACTACGGCTTGTGGGAGCGCCTGGTCGAGACCCGGACGCCCTGTGCGCTCATCTTGGAAGACGACGCGCGGCTGGAGGACGGGTTCCGGGAGACCGTCGCGGAGATCATGTCCCTTCAGGACGAATGGGATGTCGCCTATCTCGCCGAAACGAAAAGGCCACAGCGGATGGTCCGCATGGTCGCCGCGCTGGACAGCAGCCGGCGGCTCATCCAGTGCCGCAGGCGCATGAGCGGCAGAGGCTATCTCATTCGGCTGGAGGCGGCCGAAGTGTTGCTGCGGTATTGCTGGCGTATCCGCTCCCAAATCGACGATCTCTACTCGAAATGGTGGAAGAACGGTTTGCGCGTTTATGCCGTCGATCCGGCAATCGTCCGTGACGCGGGGCTGCCCTCCTCTATCGCCGCCGCTGGCCCGTGGCCGAAAAAGTCAAAGTGAGACACTGCCCGAACTCGGGGCGCTTCCTTACACCCACCTTCTCGCCGCCCAGACCACCGCCAGCCCCAGCATCGCCGCGGTCAGGCCGCAGAAGCGGAGGATGGCGGGGGAGTAGCCGGCGAGGCGGAGCATGAAGCGGCGCATGGACTGCGGCGCGGCGAGCCAGACGGCGCCTTCCAGCACCAGGGCGAGGCCGAGCGCGGCGAGGAAGTCGCCGAGGGGGAAATCCTCCATCGGGCGGGCGGGGCCGGCGGTGCGCTTACTCGCTTCTTGAAGCCCTGCCGGAGATGTCGCCGAAGAAGTCGAAGAAGTCGCTGTCCGGGCTCAGCACGAGCGTCGTGTTCTCCTTGCCGAGCGCGTTCCGGTAGGCCTCCATCGAGCGGTAGAAGGCGAAGAAGTCCGGGTCCTGCCCGAAGCTCTCGGCATAGATGCGGATCGCGTCCGCATCGCCCTCGCCGCGCAGGATCTGCGACTTCTTCTGCGACTCGGCGATCAGCACCGTGCGCTCGCGGTCGGCGCGGGCGCGGATGCGCTGCGCCACCTCGGCGCCCTGGGCGCGGAACTCCTTGGCCTCGCGTTCGCGCTCGGTGCGCATGCGCTGGTAGATCGACTGCGCATTGGCGTCCGGCAGGTCCGTGCGGCGCACGCGGAAATCGACGATCTCGATGCCGAACTCCGTGGCCGCCGCGTTCACCTCGCTCTGGATATTGGCCATGATGTCGCCGCGTTCCTCGGAGAGGATCGAACTGAAGCTGTTATTGCCGACGACGCGCCGCAGGCTGGAGACGACCACGCCGGCAAGCCGGCTCTGGACGCGGGTTTCGGTGCCGACCGACTGGAAGAATTTGAGCGGGTCGTCGATGCGGTAGCGCACGAAGCTGTCCACCACGATGCGCTTCTGGTCCGAGGTGATGATCTCCTCGCCCTGCGGCGCGAAGTCCAGCACGCGGGCGTCGAAATAGACCACGTTCTGCCAGAAGGGCGCCTTCACATGCAGCCCCGGCTCCTGGACCACGCGTTTCGGGTTGCCGAACTGCATGACGATGGCCTGCTGCGTCTGGTGGACGGTGAACAGCGCGCTGGCCGCGAGGATGGCGAGCACGATCAGCAGGATCGCGCCGCCGAAAAGCGCCGCATGCCTCATCATTGCAGGTCTCCCGCGCCGGATTGCGTTCCGGCCTCATTCGCCTTGATCCGCTTCTGCACCTCGGGCAACGGCAGGTATGGCACCACGCCGGACGCCCCGCCGCCCTGGTCGATGACGTATTTCTCCGCGTTGGCGAAGATTTCCTCCATCGTCTCCAGATAGATGCGCTTGGTGGTCACGTCCTTGGCGGCCCTGAAGGCCGTATAGACCTGGGTGAAGCGCTGGGCGTCGCCTTCGGAGCGTGCCACGACCTCCTGCTTGTAGGCCTCCGCCTCCTGCACCAGCCGCTCCGCCTCGCCGCGCGCGCGGGGGATGATGTCGTTGGCGTAGGCTTCCGCCTCGTTGCGCAGCCGCTCCTGGTCCGCGCGGGCGCGCTGCACGTCGCGGAAGGCATCGACCACCTGGTTCGGCGGATCGACCTTGAGGAGCTGCACATTGGTGATCTCGATGCCGGTCCGGTAGTCGTCCAGGATGCCCTGCACGCCGGCCTTGACCTTGTCCTCGATCTGGCCGCGGCCCTCGGCGAGCGCGGCCGCGATGGGCGTCTGCCCGACGATCTCGCGCATCACGCTCTCGGCAGCCGCCTTCACCGACCGTTCCGGCTCGCGCACGTTGAACAGGTAGTCGCCGGCGTCCTTGATGATCCAGAAGACGACGAAGTTGATATCGACGATGTTCTCGTCGCCGGTCAGCATCAGCGCTTCCTCGGCGCTGCGGAAGCCGACCTCGACGCGGTTGACCCGCGTCACCTTCGGCGTCTCGACCGTCTCGATGGGATAGGGCAGATGGTAGTTGAGGCCGGGCGTGGTGGTGCCGACGCGCTCGCCGAAGCGCAGCACGACGCCCTGCTCGTCCGTCTGCACGCGGTAGAAGCCGCTCAGCACCCAGATCGCGAGCAGCACGACGACGACCAGCAGGATGCCGATGCGCCCGCCGCGGCCGCCGGCCCCGCCGCCCGGCATGCGCCGGCGCAGCCAGTCCTGCAGGCGCCGGATCGCCTCCTCGACATTGGGAGCCTGCGGACCGCCGCCGGGGCCGCGTCCGCCGCCCCAGCCACCGCCGCCGCCCTGGTTGCCGCCTCCGCCGCCGCCCCACGGGCCGCCGCCACCGCCGCCGCCCCAGGGACCGCCACCGCCGCCGCCGCCCCACGGGCCGCCGCCGCCTCCGCCTTGATTCTGCCAGGGCATGGGCCTACCTCTCGTTGCCGTTCTGCGCGCGACCGCCGATTTCCCGCATGGCGCCTTATAGAACAGGGCGCCCGGTGTTGGAATGGGGCCGCGCATCCTGAAACCCCGTGCGGAGGCACTGAGCGACGATGGCCGGACCGACCGAAGCCGAGATCCGTGCCGCAGCGGAGGCCGTGGCGCGCATCGCCCGCGTGGGCGGCGTCGCAGCGAAGGACGGCGCGGTGCAGGTCTCGCTGGAGGTGGACCCCGGCCAGGCCGGGGAAGCCGGCAATGAGCGCCGCGCCGTCGAGGCCGCGCTCGCCCGCCTGCCGGGCGTCACCAGCGCCACCGTCGTGCTGACCGCGGAGCGCGCCGCGCCCGCCCCGCCGCCGGAGCGCCAGCCCTCCGGCGCGGCGTCCGGACGGGGCCAGGGACGGATCGAACTGCCCGGCGTCGGGGCCGTCGTGGCCGTCGCCTCCGGCAAGGGCGGGGTCGGCAAATCCACGGTCGCCGTCAATCTCGCCGTGGCGCTCGCCCGGCAGGGCCTCGCGGTCGGCCTCATGGACAGCGACATTTACGGGCCTTCCCTGCCGCGCATGATGGGCATTTCCGGCAAGCCCGCGCTCGCGGGCGGGAAGACGCTCCTGCCGATGCGGCGATGGGGCGTGGCCTGCATGTCGATCGGCTTCCTGATCTCGGAAGAGACGGCGATGATCTGGCGCGGGCCGATGGTGATGAGCGCCGTGCAGCAGCTTGTCGGCGACGTCGCCTGGGGCGCGCTCGACATCCTGCTGATCGACATGCCGCCGGGCACGGGCGACGCACAGTTGACGCTCTCCCAGCGCGTGCCGCTGACGGGCGCGGTGATCGTCTCGACGCCGCAGGACATCGCGCTGCTGGACGCCAGGCGCGGCATCGCCATGTTCGACAAGGTCGAGGTGCCGGTGCTGGGGCTGGTCGAGAACATGTCGGTGTTCATCTGCCCGCATTGCGGCGAAGGCACGCACATCTTCGGCGCGGGCGGCGCGCGCGCGGAGGCAGAGAAGCTCGGCGCTCCCTTCCTCGGCGAGGTGCCGCTCGTGCTGGAGCTTCGCGAACGCTGCGACGCCGGCGAGCCCGCGGCCGACGACGACGCCTCCCCCTCGGGCCGCGCCTTCCGCGACATCGCCGCCCGCCTCTGGCAGCAGGTCGAAAACCGCCGCGCCACCGGCCCCGCGGCGCCGCGCATCGTTATGGAGTAGGGGGCGGAGCGGCCCGGCTTCTGCGGCGGGCCTTGCATCTGTATGCTCCCCGCCGGGCACCCAATCCGCAGGACGCGACGGAGGAACGAGACTGTGATCAAGCGCTTCGGAAGCCTGTTCGCCGGGCATATCGACCTGGACGACATGGGCCAGGACGCCACGCCGGCGAACGACCGGCGCTACGACAACGACCGGCTGGCCTCGGTATTCGAAAAGACCGAGAAGATGGCGGTCGCCATGGACGAACTCGGCTACGACGCCTTCTGGCTGGCCGAGCACCATTTCCAGCATGAAGGCTATGAGTGCATCCCGAACCTGCCGCTGTTCTTCGTGCATCTGGCGCACCTGACCAAGCGGCTCCGCTTCGGCTGCGGCTTCAACGTCACCACAATGTGGCACCCGCTCCGCCTCGCGGAGGACTTCGCCACCGCCGACATCCTGACCGGCGGCCGGGTGATCTTCGGCGTCGGGCGCGGCTACCACACCCGCGAGGTCGAGACGCTGGGCGGCATCCTGATGGACGGCGACGCCAACCGCGACATGTTCGAGGAGCAGACGGAGATCGTGCTCCGCTCCTTCCGCGAGGAGTCCTTCCGGCACGAGGGCAAATATTACACCCTGCCGCCGCGCGTGCCCTACCGCGGCTACGAGCTGGACGAGATCACGCTGGTGCCGCGCCCGGTCAACCAGCCGGTGGAATGCTGGCAGCCGATCGTGAGCGCCCAGCCGCGCGGGCTCGACTTCATGGCGAAGCACGGCATCAAGGGCATTGTCGGCGGCGGCTCGGCGCTGATGGCGGAGCGGCCGATCGTCGCCTTCAAGGAGGCCTGGGAGCGCGCCGGGCACGATGTGCAGATCGGCGAGAACCTCTGCATCGGCTTGAACTTCCACATCGCCGAGACGAAGGAGAAGGCGATCCGCGAGGCGTCGCCCTATTTCGAGGAGCACGTCAAGATGTTCGCCCCGCTCGGCATGGTGCCGATGAAACCCGAGCAGTTGCAGCGGGTGAGCGAACGCGGCGACTGGGCCGAGATGAACATCCCGACGCTGGAGCGCGCTGTCGAGGCCGGCTCCTGGTATTGCGGGCCGCCTGAGGGCTTCATCGACTATCTGGAGTCGCTGCAGGCCAAGTATCCGGGGCTGGAGGACGTCAATGTCCAGTCCAGCATGGGCACGCCGCTCTCGGTGATGCTCGAGCAGCTCGAGCATTTCGGCAAGGAGGTGATGGCGCCCTTCCGCGAGCGGCAGACCGCCAGGGCCGCCTAGCCGCGCTCCGCAAGCACTGCGCCCGAGGCGAAGAGCGCCTCGATTTCGCCCTCTTCGAGTCCGGCTTCCGCCAGCACGTCCGCGCCGTGTTCGCCCAGCAATGGCGTCGGGCGGGCGGCGGAGGACGCGGTGTCCTGGAAGCCGATATAGTTCCAGGCGATCCGCATCCTGCCTGCCGTCGGGTGGCGGGTTTCTGTGACCAGACCGTTTGCGTGCGCGGTTTCGTCGTCGAGGAAGACGTCGCTCGCCCCGCTCCGCGCCTCCGCGGCCGGCACGCCGACCTCCTCCAGCGCTGCCAGCGCGTCTTCGACATGGCGGTCGGCAAAGGCCGCTTCGATGGCGCGGGCGAGCGGTGATTCGGCCGGGTGCCCGTCGCCGGCGGGATCAAGCGCGCCGAGCCCGAGCATGGCCGACAACGCCGCCCGCGTCTCCTCCGTGTCCGCAGCGACATAAATCCAGCCGTCGCGCAGCCGGTAGAGCCGGTGGAAGGCATCGATGCCGTGCTGGCCCGAATCGGCGAGCGGCCGCTCCTCCTTGCCCCGCCACTTACCGAACCAGGGCGAGCTCAGAACCACGGCGGCATTGAGCAGGTTGCTGTCCACCCGCCGCGAGGCCCTGCCCCGCCGCCGGGCGTAGAGAGCCATGATCGAGCCGAGCGTCGCCATGGCGCCGGCGGTGAAGTCGGTCGGCGCAAGCTGGGCAGCGAAGGACGGCGGGTTGCCGCTGCCGCCCTGCGCGCGGGAGAGGCCCATCAGCGCCTGCGCCAGCGGGTCGATCCCGGGCCGCTTCGAATAGGGGCCGGTGAGGCCGTAGCCGGTGACATGCGTCTCGATCAGCTCCGGATCGACATGCGCGCCGATGCCCATGCGGTGCGTGGCGCCCGGGCGGAGATTGGCGAGCATCATGTCGCAGCTTGCCGCCACGCGCTGGATCGCTTCCCTGCCGCCCGGCTTGCGCGCGTCCACGCAAAACGAGCGCTTGTTGAAGTTCAGGTTGTAGAAGTAGTTGCGCCCGATGGGCCGCGAGATGTCGCCGCCCGGCGGCTCCAGCTTGATGACGTCGGCGCCGAGATCGGCGAGCAGCCGGCCCCCGGTCGGACCGGCGATGAGGTTCGTGATCTCCAACACCCTGATCCCGGCAAGCGGCGGCGGGTCTTGCCCCTCGCCTGCCGCCGGCGCAGCCTCCGCCGCGAGCGGCGGGAGGTCCGGGAGCGGCCCGGCGGCGGCCGAACGCGGTTTCGGGTCAGCGGGCGTCTCGGCGAAGCGGATCGGCGCCCCCATCTGCACGGTCTCGCCGAGCGCCGGGTCTTCGAGCGCGAGCACCATCGCATTGTGCCGGATCTGCGGATCCTCGAGGACGACCGGGCCCTGCCGGACCGGCGCGAACGGCACGTCGGCGGCTTCGAAATCGGCGGCCCAGTCCGCAGCATTGCGGGTCTTCATCGCGCCGGCAATCGCCGCACGAAGCTCCTCTTCCTCCGTCATCCCGTCGCCCCGGCGCACATTGTCGAACCGGGGCTCCGCGACGAGCTCGCCGATGCCCATGATCTCGGAGGCACGGGCGATGAAGCGCTCATGCACGCAGCCGAGCTGGATATATTCGCCGTCCGCGCATTCATAGAGGCTGTAGAAGGGCGCGCTGCCGGAGGGATGGGTCTGGAACACGAGCGGCGGGATGCCTTCGGCGACCACTTTCGGGTGGAAGAGCAGCGCGCCCGCCAGCAGCGAGGTCTCGACGATGCGGCCCCGCCCCGTCGTCTCGCGCGCGAGCAGGCTTGCGGCCGCGCCGATGCAGGCGAACAGCGCCGCACCTGTGCTCGGCAGCGGATGCGGCACATGCACGGGCGCGGGCCGGAAACCCGGCATGCCCGCAGGGATGCCCGCGCGCGCCATCACCAGGTCGTCCACCGGCGGGTCGTTCCGCCACCGGCCCTTCATCCCGTAGGCGGTGATCGAGCAGGCGACGAGGCGCGGGTTCAGCGCCAGAAGTTTCGCCGGCCCGAACATCGCCTGTTGCGCCGCCGCCGGCGCAAAATCCTGCAACAGCACGTCCGCGCCCGGCAGCAGGCGCTTGAGTTCGTCCTCCGCGCCGGCGGCTTCCGGGTCCCAGTCGAAGGCCTCCTTGCCCCGGTCCCAGACGGTAAAGCCGCCGTCGCGATGCAGGGGCGCCGCCGCATGGACGGCACGAAGCACCCGCGCGCCCGAGTCGCCCAGCAGCATCCCGGCGAAGGCGCCGGCAGCGCCGGAGGTGAGGTCGAGGACGGTAATGCCGTCAAGCGGAAGCGTCATCGCGGAGCGCGCCTTTCTCTTTCTTCACTGCGCGGGAAGCGGCACAATTCCAGCGTTTCGCCGGACCCTGCAAGACGGCTCAACCATCGGGGACCAGCACTGCCTTTCCGATGACCTTGCGATCGAGCACCAATTGCAGCGCCTCGGCGGCGCGGGAGAAGGGAATGCGGTGGCTGATATGAGGCCTCAGCCCATCCTCCGATACCCAGCGGGTCAGATAGCGCCAGGTCTCTTCGGGCAGGTTCGGGTCGCGGCGGCCTGCTTCGCCCGCGCGCACGCCGATCACCTCGATGCCCTTGATGAGGATGTGGTTGACCTTGGCGACCGGCCGGCGGCCGCTCGTGAATCCGATGGCGAGGATGCGCCCGCCCCAGGCCGTCGAGCGCATCGCCTCGTCGAAGGCATCGCCGCCGACAGGGTCGTAAACGACGTCGACGCCGCGCCCGCCCGTGGCGGCCAGCACCGCCTGGCGGAAGCCTTCGCGATAGTCGATGACGACATCGGCTCCCTGCCTGCGAAGCGCGGCCAGCTTCTCCTCTCCGGCCGCCGCGGCGATCACCTGCGCACCCAGCCGCTTGGCGCAATGCACCGCCGCCATGCCGACGCCGCCGGCCGCGCCCAGTACCAGCACGCTCTCGCCCGGCGCCAGCCGGCCGCGCTGCAGCAATGCGTGAAGGGCGGTGTGGTAAGCGGACCGGAACACGGCGGCTTCCGCCATGTCCAGTTCGGGAGGCGCCGGTCGCACGCGGTCGAAGGTCGCCGCCGCCAGTTCCGCGAACGCACCCGGCCGGTGGCTCACGACCACCCGGTCGCCTGGCTCGAAGACATTGATGCCGAAACCGGTCGCAACGACCGTGCCGGCGGCTTCCAGTCCCGGCACGAAGGGCAGGTCGGGCTTCAACTGGTAGCCGCCCGCCACCATCAGCGCATCGACATAGTTGACGCCCCAGGCCTCCTGCCGGACGAGCACCTCGCCCATGCCCGGCTCCGGGTCGGGCCGCTCCTCGACCGTCAGCACATCGGGCGAGCCGAGCTCGCGGCAGAGGATTACACGCATGGATTGGCGCAGGCGTATGCGAACATCTGGAAAGGCCGGCTCTTCCGGAACGGACGCCTCAGCATTACCCCGGCCGCCCGCCCTGGCAAGAGCGCAGGCGGCCATGACGGCTACATCACCCGCCACCAGGGCGCAGCAAGAATGTCGGGCGCGAGCCATTCCAGTTGCGAACCCGCGTGCAGCAGCAAGCCCGGTCGCGCGCTGTTGCCGTATTCCGCGCGGAAACTGCGGAGATGGCGGGCGTCCCTTAGTCGAGGCCGGTTCGCCGCCTTGACCTCAATCGGCAGCAGGCGGCCTTCGGCTTCGACTGCGAAATCCACCTCTTCGCCGGCGGCCGTCCGCCAATGGAGGATTTCGGCCTGCCCGAGCCGGGCGTCCCGCCACGCCATCAGGTCCATCGCCACCAGATTCTCGAGATGCGCCCCGCCCGGTTCTCCGCCGCCCGCGAGGAAAAGCGCGAGGCCGGTATCGCCCCAATACAGTTTCGGCGCCTTGATGAGCCGCTTGGTGCGGTTCACGGCATAGGCGGGGATCTGCGCCAGCAGATAGGAGGTTTCCAGCAGGTTGAGATAGCGCCGCACCGTCGGCTGCGGCAGCGCAATGTCCCGGCCGAGTTCGGTCTGGTTGACGGTCTGGCCGGTCCTGAGCGCGGCCGCTCGCATCAGGCGGCGGAACTCGACCAGGGCGGAAATCGCGGAAAGGTCCTGGAGGTCGCGCTCCAGGTAGGTGCGCACATAGCCGTCGAACCAGACCGTCCGCGCATCGTCCCGTTCCAGATGGACCGCCGGCGTGGGGAACCCGCCGCTCTGCGCCAGCTTGCGCCAGTCCTCCGGCTCGTCCGGCTGGGCGGCAAGCAGGTCGAGCCAACGGTCGTCGGGCGTGTGGACCAACTCTTCCCAGAGACCGCCCGCGCCCTTTCCCGACCGTTCCCGCCGGGTCATGGGCCGAAGCGTCAGGTAGCTCGCGCGCCCTGCCAGCGACTCGGAGACGCGGTGCATGAGAAGCAGATTGGCCGAGCCCGTCAGCAGGAAGCGTCCCGGCCGCCGGTCACGGTCGATGGCCAGCTTGACCGCATGGAGCAGGTCGGGCGCGCGCTGCACCTCGTCCAGAGCCATGGGGCCCGGCGCGTCCAGAACCGACTCCGGGTCGCGGCGGACGGCGTCCAGAATGTCCGGGTCGTCGAGAGTGCGGTAGCGCCATCCTTTCCTTTCGAGTCCCCGGGCGAGAACGGTCTTGCCGGTCTGGCGCGCGCCCGTGAGCACGACGGCCGGCATGACGGCAAGGCGGTCTTCAAGCGTTTTCGCCACGAGGCGCGGAAGAGGGGCTTCGAACATCCCGTGAATGATATCCATTCATAACATGAATGACAATCATTCACGGGAATTGCATCGCGGCCGGACAAACGGTCCCGGTCGCAGCCGGCGCGCGAATGGCCCATAGTCTGCGCACCGATTCCCGAGACACAGGTTTCGCGACCGATGACCGAAAACGCCCCGCTTCCGCTTGCCGGCATCCGGGTGCTGGAGTTCTGCCAGACGATCATGGGGCCGAGCTGCGGCCTGGTGCTGGCCGATCTCGGCGCAGACGTCGTCAAGGTCGAGCCTGCGCCCGACGGCGACAAGACGAGGCGCCTGCCGGGATTCGCCGCCGGTTTCTTCGGCGGCTTCAACCGCAACAAGCGTTCGCTGGCCGTCGATCTCAAGTCGGACCGCGGCCGGGAGGTCGTCCACCGGCTCGCCGCCTCCGTCGATGTCGTGATCGAGAACTATGCGCCCGGCACCATGGAACGGCTCGGCTGCGGCTGGGAAACCCTGAGCGGGATCAATCCGCGCCTCGTCTTCGCCTCGCTCAAGGGCTTCCTCTCCGGACCCTACGAGAACCGGCCGGCGCTCGACGAGGTGGTGCAGTTCATGGCCGGGCTCGCCTACATGACCGGCCCGCCCGGCCGGCCGCTGCGCGCCGGCACCTCGATCATCGACATCATGGGCGGCAGCTATGCGGTCATCGGCATCCTCTGCGCGCTGAAGGAGCGCGAGGCGACCGGCAGGGGGCAATTCGTGAAGTCGGCGCTGTTCGAATCGACCGCGTTCCTCATGTCGCAGCACATGGCCGGCATCAGCGCAACGGGGCGCGAGCCGCAACCCATGCCGGCGCGCGCCCGGGCCTGGGCGATCTACGAAACTTTCGAGACCCGGGACGGCGAGCAGGTGTTTATCGGCATCACCAGCGACAACCACTGGCGCGCCTGGTGCGAGCATTTCGGCTGGGCGGACGAACTCGCCGACCCGCGCAACGCCACCAATGAGAGCCGCGTGGTCGAGGGAGACCGGATCGCCGCCCGCATCGCGGAGACCGTCAAGGCGCACACGCTCTCCGGTATGACCGCCATACTGGAGGAGATCGCCGTGCCCTTCTCGCCCGTCGCGAAGCCGGTGCACCTGTTCGAGGATCCACAGCTCAACCATGAGGGGCGCCTGCTGGACGTGCAGCTTCCGGGCGGCCCGGCGACGCGGCTGCCGCGCCTGCCTGTCGAGATCGGCGCGCATGATTTCGGCCTCCGCCGCCAGCCCCCGGCCGTCGGCGAGCATACCGGCGAAATCCTGGCCGAGGCCGGCTTCGACGCCGAGGAAATAGAGGCGCTGGCGGCCGACGGAGCGATTACGCAGTAAAGACGCGGTAGTCCTCGATCACATCCTCAACCGCTGCCTGCAGCAGCCGGGCGCCGTCCTCGGCGCGGGCGAGCGCGGCTTCGGAGCCGATGCGCCCGTCCGGGAACCGCGCCCGGTAGGCGTCCGGCTCCTTCTCGAACCCCCCGGGGGCGCGCTTCGGCGTCATGGCCACGTCCTCGCGCCGGGTCTCGGGCGCGACATGCCAGGCGAGCGCAATCTCGGACGGCGTGGCGTGCAGGCCCTCGGCCTTGCCGTAAAGCTGCTTTGCGAGCGCGCGCACCCGCGGGCCGATGAACCAGCTGTGCAGCCTGCAGCGCGGGGACTCCATTTCCTTCAGCACACCCCGGATGAAGGGAATGTTGCCGCCATGCCCGTTCAACACATAGACATGGCCGAATCCGTGCCGGGCAAGCGAGGCGATAGTCTCCTTCAGGACCGCCTGGAAGGTCTCCGGCGTGAGCGTGATCGTTCCCGGAAACGCCATGTGGTAGGGCGCGACGCCGAGCGCCAGGGTGGGCGCGGTGAGAATGCCGAGCCGCTCCGCCGCCGCCCGCCCTACCCCCTCGGGGCAGAGCGCATCCGTGCCGAGCGGCCCGTTCGGCCCGTGCTGCTCCGTGGAGCCGACCGGCAGCAGGATGCCGTCCGCCCGGCCGAGATAGGCCTCGACTTCGGGCCATGTCATACCAGCGGGCATAGTTCAGAACCCATTGGCCCATTTTCGGGTTCCGATGGAGGCGATGCGTTCTGGTTGTGAGACGAGATTGTTCCAGGCCTGGCAGCAGTGATCGAGTATGTCGTCGTAGTTCTGGAAGACGCGGTTCGAGAGCCAATTTTCGCGCATGAACTGCCAGACATTCTCGACGGGATTGAGCTCGGGGGACCGGGGCGGGAGCGGCATCAGGGTTATGTTGTCGGGGACTTTGAGGGCCGGGGATGTGTGCCATCCGGCCCGGTCGAGCATGACGAGGGCATGGGCTCCGGGTTCAACGGTGAGGGCGACCTCGGCGAGGTGGGCGTTGAGTGCCTCCGTGTTGGCGTGGGGCATGACGAGGCCGGCGGCCTTGCCCTTCTGCGGGCATATGGCGCCGAAGATGTAGGCCGAGATGGTTCTCTGGTCCTTGGGCGCTGACGGTCGGGTGCCGCGTTTAGCCCATCGCCGGGTGATCTTGTTCTTCTGCCCGACGCGCGCCTCGTCCTGCCACCAGACTTCGACCTCGACGCCGTCGCCGAGTGCAGCGCGGATCTCCTTCAGGCGGTCGGGGAAGTTTTTTTGAACCCTGCCAGCGCGGCTTCGTCCTGGGCATAGTGGCGCGGGCGCGCAGAGAGCTTGGCGTAGCCCATCCGGCGCAACTCCCGCCCGACCGTCGTCTCCGCCAACGAGATGCCGAACTGCTCGCTGAGCCATGCCGCCAGGTCGCAGCGCCGCCACCGCACCACGCCGTGGATCGCCGGGTCCGGACCGCTCTCCACAACCGCCGCCAGCGCCGCGCGCTGCTCCCCGTTCAACTTGCGCGGCGGACCTGAGGCCTTGCGATCCTTCAATCCCTCCGGGCCTTCCGCGTTGAAGCGAAGAACCCAGTCCCGGATGATCTGCAAGCCCACCCCCGCAAAACGCGCCGCATCCGAACGACGGTAACCGTCGTAAATCACCGCAAGCGCAAGAAGGCGACGGTTCTGCGAACCATCCCGGCTCCGCTGCGCCAAGCCGCGCAACTGCGCCGCATCAAAATCCTCCCTCAAGGGGATTGCTGCCCTCATAACGACCCTCCAATCGCAGAATCGCTATTGAGTCAGAACTCGATAACCTTGGGAATCCCCTCAATGAGTCTCAACCCTCAACCGCTGGTATCAGATGGTCCAACCTCATGGGCGCCACCATACAGCGCGAAGGCGGGCAATTGGGAGCGGGGAGGAAAAACCGCATCCGGCCCCGCCGCCGTCCGGTCCGGACCCGGCGGACAGGGCGCATGGCCCGGGTTCGACCGGGTTCCGAAGGGTCCGGTGGAATCGAAGTCCGGATCGACCGCCCGGCGCTACCCGGGATGAGGGGGCCGGCGGCTCAAGGCCGGCGGCGCCAGTTCGCGGAGGAGGGCGCGGGCGCGGTTGTTCCTGCCGGCCAGGCCGTAACGGCTCAGGAAGCGCTGCACCGCCGAGCTGCTGAAACGGACCCCCTCGGCCGCCAGCGCGTCCCGCAACTCGTAGCTGGAAAGCCCCGGCTGCGCCGCCAGGATACGGAAGATGGCGTCCCGCCGCCGCTCGATCTGCGACTCGCTGCCGCCCTGCCTGCCGGGCCGCAGATGGCCGTGCTCCCGGAACTGCTTCAGCCACCGGCGGACGCTGGACTCGTTCACCCCGAAGATCCGCGCCGCCGCGCCCGCGCTCGCGCCGTGGCGGAGCACGGCCGCCACCGCCATGTCGCGGACCTCCAGGCTGGCGGCCTGGCCCCGTTTCGGCTCCGGGGGCGCCTCCTCCGGCCTTGCGCCGGCCCCCGGACCGTTCCATTCGTTCGTCATCGTCGTCCTCCTCTTTCCATTACCTGCTTATTCTCAAGGATCATCCTGCAATGAGTAGTTGATATGGGATGGGTTGTGTTCTGACGGCGCTGTGAAGGAAGCGTGGGATCATGGAGTTGAGTTGGTATCGTCGGTTGTATCGCCATGCGAAGCTGGCGAGGTAGCGTTCGGCATGGTCGGGACCGAGCTTTCGGTAGGTTCCGGCGATGGCGCTCTTGATGTTGCCGAGGGTCGTGTTGACCCATTTGAAGGGGGCCATGCGGGCTGCCCGGCGGCCTGAGCCGGTACGGATGGCGCTGTGGCTTGCGGCGATGCCGTCGAGGGCGTTCCAGCAGTGCAGGGCATCGGTGACGACCTCCGTCCCCGGGGCCAGCCAGCGTTTGGCGCCGCGCGCGATCTCGCGCTTGCGGAAGCCCCTGACCGGGACGAGCTTGACCTTGCGCGGAGCCCCTTCGGCGCTGGTCGAGACCGCCGCCACGAAGGGCGTCTTGCCCGGCGCGCCCCGGCCGCGCTTGCCGCCGGAGCGCGACCCGCCGAGATAGGCGTCGTCCATCTCGACCCGTCCTTCGAGCCGCGTGTCGGCTTCGCGCCGGGCCATCACCGCCATGATCTTCTGCTTCATGCTCCAGGCGGTCGGCTGCCTGACCCCGAGGCGGCGACCGAGTTCCACCGACGAAATGCCGTTCTTCGCCGTCACCACAAGGTGGATCGCCGCAAACCACAACGTCAGGGGCAGCTTGGTCGAGTGGAAGATCGTCCCCGACGTCACCGAAACCTGCTTCTTGCAGCGGTTGCACTGGTAAAGCCTGCGCCCGGCAAGAATGCAGTGCCCCCGATGCCCGCAGGAGCCGCACTCGAAACCGTTCGGCCAGCGCAATCGGGCTAGCACCGCCCGGCACTGATCCTCCGTGCCGAACGACGCTCGGAACGCATCGTCGCTCAAGCCACGAACACGCGATGCAACCTTGAATGCCATATCCATGACCTCCCGATAACAGAAACCCTTCCAAACCTACAATCTCACAAGATGACTCTCAAGAATAAGCAGGTTCCATTATGTCCGACCGCAGCCGCGGCCGCGGGCCGGCAGGTCCGGCGCGGCAGGGCGCCGCCCGGAACCGGCAGGTCCGGCGCGGCAAGGCCCCTCCGCAGGGTCGGCGCAGGCGCACCCCGCCGGTTTGCCGGCCTGCCCTCCGCCGGCGGCTTGCGGGGAGTGCGCGCGCGCTGCACATCGGAACGGCGACCCGTCGGCCGCTTCCGGAGGCCCTGACGGCCCCGGCATACGCGCGCGCAGCGCTTCGGGATCATGGGCTGCGCTGGAACATATATAGAATATCTGTGCGTGACGTCAACGGAAAAAATTCAAAATAAACGCGCGCCGCCGTCCCGGCCATTCCTTCCGCCGCCGCCCGCGCCGGGCGGGTCGCGCACGGGGAGGCTGGAGGAAGAACGCGCAGCGCGCTATGGTGCGGGTGTCCTATCCCCGCATCCAGGAGCTTCCAGCCCGATGAAACTTCTCGGTTCCACCCGCTCGCCCTATGTCCGCCGCGTCGCAGTCTCGCTCAACCTGATGGGCCTCGACTGGGAACTCGACCAGGTCGCGGTGTTCGACGACCCCGAGTCCGTCCGGCGTTACAACCCGCTGCTCCGCATCCCGACGCTGCTGCTCGACGATGGCGAGGCGCTGGTCGAGAGCTACGCCATTCTCGACGCGCTCGACGAAATGGCAGGCGACAAGCGGCTGATCCCCGCCTCCGGCAAGGCGCGCCGCGATGTGATGCACGCGACCGCCATGGCCACCGGCGCCATGGACCGGACCATCTGGGCCGTCTACGAGCCGCGCTTCCGCCCGAAGGAGAAGGTGGAGGAAAGCTGGATCGCCCACAATCGCGAACGCGCGCTGGGCGGCCTGCAATATCTGGACGGGCTCGCCGCCGAAGCCGGCGACGGCTGGCTGGTCGGCGATTCGCTGAGCCAGGCCGACATCTCCGCCGTCTGCGGCTTCACCTTTGCGCGCTTCGCGCATCCGCCGATGAAGGTCGCCGAGGCCTGTCCGGCCCTGGCGGCGCTCGCCGAACGCTGCGAGGCGACGGAAGCATTCAGTTCGACGTTCCCGTTCTAGGCGCGCGCGCATGACGGACATGGCGGACGCCGGGGCGCTCGGCCTCGATCCGCGGCCGCTGGAGCGGCTGGTCGAGACGGTCGAGGCCCATATCGCAGAGGGGCGTTATCCCGGCGCCGAGATCGCCGTCGCCCGGCACGGGCGGCTGGCGCTCAACCGGCGCTTCGGCCAAGCCCGGCTCGACCCGCCGCAGGATGCGGAGGAAGGCACGCTCTGGCTGCTCTTCTCCAATACCAAGGTGATTACCGCGGCGGCGGTCTGGAAGCTCGTTGCGGACGGCCGGTTGCGCTTCACCGACCCGGTCGCCATGCACCTGCCGGGCTTCGAGGCCCACGGCAAGGGCCGGCAGAGCGTGCTCGAACTGCTGACGCACCAGGGCGGCTTTCCCAACTCGGACATGCCGCCGGAGGCCTGGGAGGACCGCGAGGCCAGGCGGCGCGCCGTCATCGGCTTCGAGGCCGAATGGACGCCCGGAAGCCGCGTCCACTACCATGCCGGGGCCGCGCACTGGGCGGCTGCGGCGCTGATCGAGGCCGTCTCCGGCCGGGACTTCCGCGCCTTCATCCGCGACGAGGTCACGGCGCCGCTCGGGCTGGAGAACGAGGTGTTCGTCGGCCTGCCGGATTCGGAGCACGGCCGCGCCGTCGATATGCACGCGCCGGCCGATGGCGGCGGGTTCGAACCGCTGGCGGAGCGCAACACGCCCGAAATCCGCCGCGCCGGCATACCCGGCGGCGGCGGTTACGCGACCGCGAAGGGCATGGCGGCCTTCTACCAGATGCTGGTGCAGGGCGGACGGCTGGAGGATGTGCGGCTCTTCCCGCCGCGACTCGTCGCCTACTGCACCCGCAACTGGACCGGCGAGAGGGTGGACGAGCGCTTCGAGATGCCGATGCACCGCGGCATCGGCCCGCATGTGCGCGGCCGCACCCAGACGATCCGGGGCCTCGGCTCGCTCGGCCATGAGGGCGTGTTCGGCCATGGCGGTGTGGGCTCGTCCTACTGCTGGGCGGACCCGGCCTCGGGCGTCTCCTTCGCCTATCTCACCAACTGCCTCCACCCCGAGCCCTGGCACAGCGAACGCCTCGACGTGGTCTCGAACTTCGTCCACATGGCGATACTGGAGTAACCTCGGATCCATGACCCGCTTCTCGACGCAGTTCCTGTTCCTGAATATCGGGCACCTGCTCGACCATCTCGCCATGCTGATCTTCGCCACCGTGGCGGCGCTCTTTCTGGCCGAGGCCTGGAACCTCACATATGACGACCTGATCCCCTACGGGACGGCCGGCCTCGTTGCGTTCGGGGCCTTCGCGCTCCTGGCCGGGTGGCTCGGCGACAAGTGGAGCCGCGAGGGGATGATGAGCGTTTTCTTCCTCGGCATCGGGGCCAGCACCGTCGCCACCGGGTTCGCCGACACGCCGCTCCAGATCGGCGCGGGACTGCTGGCCATCGGCGTGTTCGCCGCGATCTACCACCCCGTCGGCCTCGCCATGGTGGTCGAGGGGCGCGGGCGCACCGGAATCCCCATCGCGGTCAACGGCATTTACGGCAATATGGGCGTGGCTCTGGCCGCGCTGGTGACCGGCATCCTGATCGACCTTGTCGGCTGGCGGGCCGCCTTCTTCGTCCCCGGCGCCGTCTCCATCGCCGTCGGCCTCGCCTGGATGCTGTTCCTGCGCGGCGGCCCCGTCGAGACGCCCGCCTCCGTCGCGGAGGCAAAGCCGGCGGTCCAGGGCGAAGCCGACCCGACCCGGGCCGTGCTGATCCACGTCTTCGCAATCATCTTCTTCACCACGGCGCTCGGCGGGCTGGTCTTCCAGAGCACGACCTTCGCGCTCCCCGAGGTGTTCGACGAACGCCTGTCCGATTTCGCCGGATCGGCGACGGAAGTGGGCGGCTACGCCTTCGTCACCTTCACCGCCGCCGCCTTCGCGCAGCTCCTCGTGGGCTGGCTCGTGGACAACTACTCGATCCGCTGGGTGTTCGTCGGCGTCGCGGCATGCCAGGCGCTGCTGTTCGCCGCCATGATCCATGCCGACGGGCTCCTCGCCTTCTTCATCGCCGTCGGCTTCATGCTGGCGGTGTTCGGCCAGATCCCGATCAACGATGTGCTGATCGGGCGCATGACGAAGAGCGAGTGGCGCGCGCGCGCCTTCGCCGCCCGCTACATCGTCACCTTCGCGGTCGCGGCCACGGCACTCAACCTGATCGCCTGGCTGCACAAAAGCTGGGGCTTCGAGGCGCTGTTCATGGTGCTGGCGGTTGCTGCGGCGGCGATTCTCTGCGGCGCCTTCATGCTGCCGAAGCGGGTCTGACGCCGCCCCGTGGACAAGCTGCATGTCGTCATCACCATGGACGTGGAGCCGCCGACGCCGGATACGCACCCGACGGCGACGGGACCCCGAAGCTGGGCGGACAGCGAGAAATTCATCCGGGGCTACGCCGATCGGGCCCGGGAGTTCGGCTTCCCCGTCTCCTTCTTCATCCATCCCGAGGTCGCCGTCGAGCAGGCCGGCCTGTTCGAGGAGCTGACGGGCCGGGGCTGCTGCGTCGAGGGCCTTCACCTTCATCCCTGGAAGTTCCGCGACGGCAGATACAAGGCTCATTTCGGCGGGCTTTCGGAGCCGGACATGCGGGCCGCGCTCTCCGAGGCGATTTCCATGTGGCAGTCGGGCATGGGACGCCGCCCGCTCTATTTCCGGCCCGGCACCTTCTCGGCGAACGACAGCATGTACCGGGTCCTCGCCGACCTCGGCTTTCGCGGCGGCTCATGCTCCATGCCGGGGCGGATCTGGCCGCGCATGAACGCCATCTGGACCGGGGCGGCGCCCGACCCGCACCGGGCCCATCCGGTCTTCCGCCAGCTCGTCGGCGACCTGCCATTCGCCAACATGCCGGTTTCGGTGGATTTCTCCGGCACGCTCGTCACGGCCGGCACCAAATGGCAGGCCGTCGATCCGGATGCGGACGCGCTGGACGCCAACACGCTGACCGGCCACTGGGACATGCGCCCCGACTGGCCCGAGGCGGACTATGAGCGGATCGCCGCCAACATCGTGAGCCAGGTCCGCCGGCGCGGCGCGACGATCCCGGTCATCAACGCCATCACGCATAACGACAACGACTACACCGACCCGGACGACCGGGTCTGCCGCAATTTCCTGCGCGCCATGCAGGCGATGACCGACGTCGCGAAGACGGCCGGCATGGAGCCCGTCGGCAGCACGGTCGAGACCATCGTCGATCTCGTCCTCGCCGAGCCCGACCGCTCGCTGGCGTTCGTCTATACCTGACGGCCGCCGCCCGCGAGAAACGCCTCGATATCTGCCGGCAAGGGCGCTTCCACGGCTACCGGCTTCCGGCCCTCACGGAGCGGCAAGGATATGGCGCAGGCATGCAGTAACGTGCGTGGCGCCGCCGGGCCGCCATAGCGCGTGTCGCCCACCACCGGGCAGCCGAGATGTGCCAGATGCGCCCGGATCTGGTGCGTGCGGCCCGTCAACGGCCGGCATTCGAGCCAGGCGGTGCCGTCTTCCCGGCGTTCGAGCACGCGGTAGCGGGTGGCGGCCTGCTTGCCCTCTCCGTCCACCCGCATGGACCAGCCGCCCGCGCGGGTGCTGCGCTTGAGCAGCGGCGCATTGATGAGTCCCGCCTCTTCCGGCGGCGCGCCGGCCGTCCATGCCCAGTAAGTCTTGCCCACCCGGCCCGAGGCAAAGAGCCTGCCGAGACGCCTCAGCGCCTTCGGATGCCGGCCCAGCACCAGACAGCCGCTCGTCTCCCGGTCGAGCCGGTGGGCGAGCGCCGGCGGGCGCCTCCAGCCGAAGCGCAGGCTGTCGAAGCCCTCTTCCAGATTGGGGCCGCCGCCGGGGCCGGCATGGACCGGGACCCCGGCGGGCTTGTCGATGACCAGGACCAGGCCGTCGCGGTAGAGGACGCGGCCGGCAAGGTCCATGACAGGCGGCCCCTCCGGCGGTCAGGCCGGCTGGCTGGACATCACCACCGTGCCCGAGGCTGCGAACATGCCGCCGACGCCGTGGCAGACGGAGAGTTCCGCGCCCTCGACCTGGGCGGGCGAGGTGCCGCGCATCTGGCGCACGCTCTCCTGCAGCGCATACATGCCGTACATGCCGGAATGCATGTAGGAGAGGCCGCCGCCATTGGTGTTGAGCGGCAGCGCGTTCGAGCCGGTCGCGCCGGGCGCGGTGTTGCCTTCCCACATGAAGTCGCCGGCCTCGCCGCGCCCGCAGAAGCCCAGGTCCTCCAGGCCGTAGATCGGCAGGTGCGCGAAGGCGTCGTAGATCATCAGGTGGTCCACGTCCTTGTGCGTGATGCCGGCGTTCTCGAAGGCGGTCCGCCCGGCGACGCGGAAGGCGCGCGAGGAGGTGAAGTCCTCCATCTGGCTGATGAGGCTGGTCTCCACGCTCTCGCCGATGCCCTGGATATAGACGGGCTTCGTCGGGAAGCTCGACGCCCGGTCAGCCTTCGTCAGGATGAGCGCGCCGCCGCCGTCGGTCACGAGGCAGCACATCAGCAGCCGGAACGGCCAGGCGATCATGCGCGAGTTGAGCACATCGTCGATGGTGATCGGGTCGCGGAAACTCGCTCGCGGATGGAAGCCCGCCCATTTGCGCTGCACCACGCCCACATTGGCGACCTTCTCGATGCCGACACCGTAGGTCTTGAGGTAGCGCAGCACCGGGATGGTGAACATGGTCGGCGGCCCGAGCGGCCCGTAGGGCATCTGGAACTGGCCTTCCTGCGTGGAGGGGCCGACACCCTGCACGGGCCGGCCGATCTGCGAGCGGCCGCTCTCGCCATGGGTGATGAGCACCGTGTTGCAGAGCCCCGCCTCGATGGCGGCGCAGGCGTGGCGCACATGGATCATGAAGGAGCAGCCGCCGACCGAAGTGCCGTCCACCCATTTCGGCACGATGCCGAGATAGTGGGCGAGTTCGGTCGGCACCTCGCGCGCGGTCGCGATGCCGTCGATGTCGGCGGGGCGCAAGCCGCAATCCGCCATCGCGTTCAAGGCCGCGTCGGCATGCAGCTGGAGTTGCGAGATGTCGGGCAGCTTGCCGAGTTCGGTGGTCTCGGCGGCGCCCACTATGGCGACGGAGCCGGGCTTGTAGGTCATGGTCCGCTCTCCCTCAGCCGCCCGCCGGCCGCCAGAGCGGCAGCGAGATGTCGTCGTCGATCTTCTCGAAGCAGACCTCGAGCGGCATGTCGAGCTCGAGCGCCTCGGGCGTCTGCTCGCACTCCACGATGTTGGTCATCATCCGCACGCCCTCGGGAAGCTGGACGATGGCGATGGCGTAGGGCGCCTCGAAGCCTTTGGCCGGCCGGTGATTGATGACATAGCTGTAGAGCGTGCCCTTACCGGACGCCTCGAATACCGAGACATTGCGGCTGCCCGTGTACGGGCTGAACGGGCGCGGCGGGAAGTAGGCCCTGCCGGTATCGCCGCAGCGTTGCAGCAAGAGCCTGCCTTCGCGGCAGCCGTCCCAGAAGTGCCAGGTCTCCGGCGTCGGGACGGGTATCCATTTCTGGTAGTCGGACAAGAAGAGCCCCCCTCGGGTTTCGGGATCGTTCGGGTTTCAGGGTTCGGCGGCGGATGATAGCGCCTTTGCCCGTTCGCGAAAGACGGCGGACCGGCGCCGCTGCCACAGGCGCACGCTGGACCCGCAGCCGGGCCCAGGGGCCCGCTCCACCGACGTGTCATGAAGTGTCATGTTTTGTCATGCGATGTCATGATCAGCATGCAGACGGCTCATATCCTGCCGCCGATTCAGGCATGGAACTGGCGTTCCGGGCGGGGGCTCCCGGTATTCCGTCCGGTTTCTCCGTCTTTGCCCATTCGGCATAGATCTCTCCTTTCGACCCGGTTTCGTTCCATTTGACTGCCGCCGGCTTGCCCGTGCAGCGGACCCTAACCCGACTTCCGCAACTCGGGGGTCATGAGGATGCTAACCCGACTTCCGCAACTCGGGGGTCATGAGGATGCTAACTCATTGAATAGCCTTGATCGTCTCCCCGAGGGTCGGCACTACAAGGCGGCGAACGGAGAGGCGGCGCCGTGTGCCGTCAGGCGGAGATCCGGGGTGCGGGTTGCTGCGGCCAGGTCATGCCGAGCTGTTGCAGCAGTAGCTCGTGCTCCTTGTTCGGCCGGGTGTGGCGCGGCAGGACGAGGTGCCGGCCGTCGGTGGTTGGCAGATGGACGTCCACCATCTGGATGGTGGCGAAGGCCTCAAGGATGGCGCGTGGGGTGAGGCCCGGGGCGCGCGGCCGGGCGAGGTTCTTCAGGGTCACCAGCAGGCAGTAGGCGATGAACGAGACGAAGATATGCGCCTCGATGCGCTCTTGGCGCTGATGGAAGATGGGGCGGATCGCGAGGTCGTGCTTGAGTTCCTTGAACGCCTGCTCGATCTCGACGAGCTGCATGTACAGATGCCACAGCGTGGCGGGGTCTTCGGCGACCATGTTGGATCGCAGCAGGTAACGGCCCTCGCGGCGGCGGACCTGGCGCAGCCGGTCGCGCTGCAGGCGGAATGAGAAGCCGTTGGCGGCGAGTTCGCTGTCGGTCCCGGGCACGGTGATGTCGACCAGGCTCCAGGCCCGGCCGGCCTCCTTCCTGGCGGCGCCGAGCTTGAGCAACAACTGATCCCGGCTGTTCGACTGCCCTTGCAACTCGGCCAATCGACGCCACAGCCTCTTCAGCCGGCGCCGGCGCATGCCGCGTTCCTTCACCTGCCGCCCCTCGCTGCGCACCAGGACGTAGAGCTCGCCATCCTCGACCAGAAGCTTGACAGTCACGGACTGGCGCACCTCCTGCCAGGGCAGGCCCAGGAACACCTTCTCGAGCCGCGTCAGCCGGCCCTTGGGCGTGCCCACCAGGTAGCGCACCGGCGCCTCGCCCTCGCGCATCGCGGCCAGCGTCTCCTCGGTGGGGATGCCGCGGTCCATGATCCACACCCGCTCGGAGCGGCCATACTGATCCTCGATCTTCTTGAGGAACGCCGCCAGCGTGGTGTCGTCGGAGGTGTTGCCCGGCATCACCTCATAGGCCAGCGGAAAGCCCTGCGGCGTAACGATCAGGGCGATCACCACCTGCACGCAGTCGGGCCGCTTGTCCCGGCTGTAGCCGAAGCGGCGCTTGTCATCGAACGGCGGATCGCTCTCGAAGTAGGTCGAGGTCAGGTCGTAGAGCAGCACGTCGAAGCGCGCCTCGAACAGCGTCGCCCAGCGGTCGCGCAGAAACGAGAAGAAGCCCTGCTTGTGCGCCAGCAGCTTGTCGAGACAGCGATAGAGTGTGTCGTCGGCGATCGCCCGCTCGCCACCCAGAAGATCGCGAAGCGCGCTGTGCTCATACCAGTGACGGTGAAGGCGCCACTCGCTGCCCGGGTCGATCAGCCGGTAGCAGACCTGGATCTTCAGGATGTCCAGCCACCGCGTGCCTTGCCGGCTCGCCGGCAGCCGCTCTTCCCAGAAGCGGTCCAGGTCCAGGCGGTCCCACAAGGACAGCGCCAGCCAGCACGCCCCCCACTGGCGCGGGTCGTGAAGCGCCACCTGCGAGAGGTCGATCTTCACCACTTCGCAAGTCAGCGCCGGCGCCTCCCGGTCCTCGGGAAACAGCGCCATCTGCCGTGATCGCGACTTGCCCTCCACCACCTCGATCGAGCGGCACCACGCCGCTCGCTGGCTGTCGTTGATCTCCCCGAGATAGAGCACCTGACGCTGAACAACCCGACCGCCGTGGACCCGGACGTTCTCCACAACGCTCCAGTAGCGGTGCTCCTTGCCGTCCTTGAAGCGTCTCTTGCAGCGCACGAACATCAGCGCAGCGTCCGGATCTTCGCCAGCCCGATCAAGGGGGTAGGTCGGCACTACAAGCCGGTCCCGAGAGGTACTGCACCGAAATCCGACACTTCTCGCGCCGGAAAACCGTCAAATCAGTCGATTCTCAAGCCGAGTTGCGGAAGTCGGGCTAATTCGCGCATGATGCGCGCGGGCGCCTGCGCGTGCCCGCGCGCGTTCCGCGGCGGCGCGAATCGCGCGCCTGATTGCGCCGGCGCGCGCGAGAGCGAAACGCAGGGCGCACTTGTCCTGTCGGCTTCTCGGGTGTTTTTTCGCACCGGCGCGAATCGAAACGGCCTCCGGATGCCGCTCCTTTCCTCCTGCCCTTATATGGCCAATCGACCTCGCGAGGTCAACCTGATTTATGAAATATTTCTCTAAATGTGAACAAATTGCAAAATCCGGCTATCGGGCAGGCCCTCGCCGGGGGAGGAGCGGGGCCCGCTCCTTCCTTTCACACAAGGTCCAGCACGCCGCGAAGGTCCGGTCCCTCGGCGTCGGCGGCGAACTCGGGCAGCAGCACCCGGTCGCCTGTCCGGTTGTTCCAGTAGCAGGCCACACCCGCCGATTTCGCGCCGATGACATCGTTGGCGCCGCCGGCGACATGCAGATAGTCCTCGCGGGCGATGCCGAGCGCATGCACCGGCAGGTCATAGACCTCCGGGTCGGGCTTGTAGGAGTCCGAGTCCGCCGTCGAGAATATGTGATCCAACGGGACGGGCAGTTGTCCGGCGACGGCTTCCAACATGGCGCGGTCGCCGTTCGACAGAAGCGCCAGCTCGCAGCCCCGCGACCTGAGCGCGCGCAGCACCTCCGGCGCCTCCGGCCACGGCCGAAGCGGATACCAGGCCGCTACCAACTCTTCCCGCCTGTCGGCCGGAACAGAGATGCCGCGCTCGGCTGCCGCATGTTCGAGGGCCAGCGCCGTGCAGTCGTGGAAGCTCGTGCGTCCCCGTTTCAGAGCGTTCGAGAGAGCGGCGGCGCGAAGCTGGCCGGCCCGCCAGGAGGTGAGGAAGGCATGTGTCGCATCGGCGGAAAGGTCCAGGAGCCGCGCGACGGCGGGCGTCAGCGTCGCGCGGAAGTCCGCCAGGCCGCTATAGGCGTCGAAGGTGACCAGCCGGTATTTCGCCATGCAGCGGCGCTCCTTTCGTTCGGTCGCCCGGGCGTTTCCTATAGCGTAGAAGTTTCCGGCTTCCCTGTGGCCCGGCGCGACCGCGAGTCCAAGCGGCCAACGCCCATTCCCTCCGGTCGCCGGGCGAAAGTTCGAAGACCATCTCCTGCGTGCCGTCGATCTGTTCCTCAAGATCGGCGATGCGCGCGAGCCTGTCCCGAATTTCCCCAATCTAGGGGATGCGCGGAAGGGTGCAACCGGGTTAGCGTTTGCGGCCGGGCTGGTGGGGAGCGCTCTCGAGCTGACATATCGGTTGCCGTCCTCGCGCTGCCCGAGCGTTTCTCGCTGGAACGGCAAGTGGAGGACTGGAAGTGGCGAAGTCCGATACGGCGGCATCCCGAGCAGATCTTCGCCTTACGAGCACCCGCGTCATTAGTGAGATCCTGATCCGGACATTCCTGCCTCATCATGTGGTGCGGCGGATCGGACGCGGGCGCCTGCATCGTCGGTTCCCTACCGGACTGAAAAACACGCAGCTTGACCTGTACAGCCAGGTGCTCCCAGGCGATTTTCTCCACTACGGTTACTTCGACGACGCGAGCGTGTCGCCGGAACGAATCAGCTTCCACGATATGCAGCACGCGCAATTGAGATATGCTCAGGAGATCCTGAAGCTGATCGACGTTCCCGGCGCACCTGTTCTCGATGTCGGCTGCGGCAGGGGCGGAGTGCTGAGCCTCCTGAAGGAGGCCGGATTCGACGCGACCGGCTTGACGCCCGATGTTCTCGAGGTTGAGTACATCCACCGCGCCCGTCGAGGAGTCCCGATCCTCCACTGCCGGTTCGAGGATTTGCCGTCAGATGACTACAAAGGGGCCTTCGGGACCATCATTCACGCCGAGTCAATCCAGTACATGAATCCCATTCGGGTAATCCCTGTTGTCCAGCAGATTCTGGCACCCGGAGGAGCCTGGATCGTCGCCGACTACTTTCGCACGCAACCCGGAGGCGAGCGTTCCGGATGGCTATGGGAGGATTTTCGGAAACGGCTCGACTCCGAAGGATTTCGAATCGTCCACAGTCGCGACATTACCGTGCATGTGCTGCCCACACTCGGTTTCGCTCACTTGCTCGCAACCCGACTCGGTCTCCCGTTATTCGATTACACGCAGGGCAAGGTCCAATCGAAATCCCCCGGCGTGCACTACGTTCTGGAGAACATATTCGAAGGCTCGCGACGTTCCCTCGAGCGCTCGCTTGAGATATTGGACCCCGTCGAATTCGCGCGCCGGAAACGCTACATGCTCATGAGAATCCGGCGAGAGGGAGAGTCAGACGGGGACACGCCCGCATCAGACCTATCGAACGGAAGAACGTCAACCAGTACGGCGAGATCAGGATCAACCCCGGTAAACTAAGGCTCGTCCCGACCTGATGATGGACAACAGGCGCTGTCCAGACCCCACGCGGGACGTCCCGCTTCACGAAACGCACCGACGGCTCTGCGCGCCTGCAACAACCTGACAATATGGTCGGGTCCATGCGCGTCGCCAACATTTGCGCCTATCCGGTCGCGCGCTGCGCATTTCAACCTCTCAACCCGGCTATTCACCGAGCGGAAAGGTGGCGGGCGGGACGTGCTCGTAGGGCAGGAGGGCGAGGTCGGCGGGGCCCCAGTCGGGCGTGTCCAGGATCACGATGGCCGCGCAGAGCGGTTCATAGACCTCGCGGAAGTGGGTCTTGGAGCGCAGCAGGATGTAGCGGAAATCCTCCGGCGAGAGGCCGAATTGGGTGAAGCAGTCCAGGTCGATGGCGGAGTAGTTGGCCGAAACGAGCGAGACCGTGACTTCGCCGGTGCGGATAAGCGCGGAGGGCCCGAGCGAGATTTTCGTGCCCGTCTTGAGAGGCCCGGTGATGCGGAAGCGTTTCTCACCGGCCTCCAGCACTTCCACATCGGCCTCCAGGGGGCCGCCGGCCTTCTCTGACGACTTGCCGGCGAAAGCGAGCCTGAGGCGTGCGCCCGCTCCAGCGGCCATGCAGGCCGACGCCGCCTCCGGATCGCAGACGAAAGGCGCATAGGCGGGGCCCATGCCGCGCGCCAGCATCTCGCGGAGCGTCCAGGTGCTGTCGTTCATCCGGTCGGCATGCTCCAGCAGGCAGACCGGGCCGCCCTCGACCGCCGCCGCCCTGTCCAGTCCCTCTTCGACGCTGTGGACCAGTTCGCGCTTCAGCAGCCGGAAGCGGTTGAGGCTGCATTGCTCCGACAGGTCGTCCGCCGCCCTTCGGGCAAGCGCCTCGTCGCCGTCCGCCACCGCGACGACGCTCATGCCGGTGTCGGGCGTGTCCGCATAGGCGAAACCGCAAAACACCGACACGTCGAGCAGCGCCTCCTCACGCGCCTGCCAGGCCGCCGCCTGCCGCTTGATGTCGGCGAGCGGACGCAGCGCGGTGGCCGTGAAGATGCTGGGGAGCATCACGCCCGGCTTCGCGAACGCCATGACCGGGCGGACCCGGCTCTGCATCGCCGCCAGCAGGATGCGCGCCGCGCGCCGGCCGGTCTCGGCCATATCGACATGCGGGCTGGAGCGGTAGCCGGTCACGACGTCGGCGGCCTCGACGACCTCGGGCCCGAGATTGCCGTGCAGGTCCATGGCGCAGGCGACCGGGAAGTCCGGCCCGGCGGCGGCGCGGACCGCGGCCAGCACATGCGCGTCCGCCTTGCGGTTGGCGGGCGTGGCGAGCGCGCCGTGAAGGTGGATCAGCAGCCCGTCGAGACCGTCGAGCCCCGCCACGATCTCCTCCGTGTAGCGCGCCAGCGCCTCCTCGCTGGCCGACGCCGCCGCGCCCGCGCCGACCGCGACGATGCCCTGCATGGCGGCACCTTCCGCCTCGCAGACATCGATGAACCCGCCGAGCGCGGTATTGGCGCCCCGGTTGCCGCTGATGACATCGGCCCCCCGCAGCGCGCCCCGCTCGAAGACGTCGATGCCCGTGGTCTCCGGCAGGAAAGTCACGGATTCGAGGCTGAACTCGGCGATCCCGAGGCGCATGGGGGCATTCCTTCCGGTGGCGTCGGGTCCGGAATCTGCTAATGCTCGGCCATCGACGCAAGGGAGGGGGCGATGCAGGCGCACGCACCGGACACGCGCAGTTTCGCGACGCATCTGGAATGCGGCTACACCGGCGAGCGGCTGGAGGCCGACCGGCTGCACAACCTGTCGGCGGCCGGCAAGCCGCTTCTGGTGCGCTACGACCTGGAGGGCGCGGCCGCCTCGCTCACGCGGGAGGCGCTGGCGAAGCGCGCGCCGACGCTCTGGCGCTACCGCGAACTGCTGCCCGTGCGCCGGCTGGAGAACATCGTCAGCCTCGGCGAGGAGATGACGCCGCTCGTGGCCGTCACGCGCGCCGGCGAGGGCCTCTATGTGAAGGACGAGGGCCGCTTGCCGACCGGTTCCTTCAAGGCGCGCGGGCTGGTGATGGCGGTCTCGATGGCGAAGGAGCTGGGCGTAAAACGCATCGCCATGCCGACCAACGGCAATGCCGGCGCGGCGCTCGCCGCCTATTGCCGACGGGCCGGCATGGAGGCCTTCGTGTTCTGCCCGGCCGACACGCCGGAAGTGAATGTGCGCGAGATCGCGTTGCAGGGCGCGGAGGTCTGGCGGGTCAACGGCTATATCGACGATTGCGGCAAGCTCGTCGGCGAGGGCCGCGACGCGATGGGCTGGTTCGACTGCTCGACCCTGAAGGAGCCCTACCGGATCGAAGGCAAGAAGACGATGGGCATGGAGCTGGCGGAGCAGTTCGGCTGGACCCTGCCCGACGCGATCTTCTACCCCACCGGCGGCGGCACCGGGTTGATCGGCATGTGGAAGGCGTTCGCCGAGATGGAAGCGGTCGGCCTGATCGGCCCGGAGCGCCCGCGGATGATCGCCGTGCAGGCGGAAGGCTGCCAGCCCATCGTGCGCGCCTTCGAGCGCGGCGAGCGCCATGCGGAGCGCTGGGAAGGCGCGGAGACCGTCGCCATGGGCATCCGCGTGCCGGCCGCGCTCGGCGATTTCCTGATCCTCGACGCGGTGCGCGAGAGCGGCGGGTATGCGGTGGCGGTGCCCGACAGCGAGATCGAGCAGGCGCAGGCGGAGATGGCGCGCGAGGAAGGCCTGCTGCTCTGCCCGGAAGGTGCGGCTACCTACGCCGCCTGGAAACGCGCCATGGCGGAGGGACGGATCGCCTCCGGCGCGCGCTCGGTCCTCTTCAACTGCGCCACCGGCCTGAAATACCCGATGCCCGCCATGGACCGCCGCCTGGACCGCACGAAGCCGATAGACTGGGGGTCGCTAGGGGCTTGAAACACCACGGCAGCAGGCTAACTGGAGGCTGCTTGCTTCCGAGGAGCTGAAGCAATGAATCTCAAGGACTTGTTCGGGAAATTCCAACTACGGTCAATAAAGATCAATGCGTCGATATTCGAGGCCAATATAGACTTTTCAGAAGCCGACAAGGATGCGGCATGGGAATTATATGTCGAGATGCTGACCAGGATCGTGACCCAGCCCCTGCCTTCGGAGCACGGAGACGACAAAACGGCGCTCGACAGCGTTTACTCGCTATTCCCGACAACGCGCGGGATACTGCGCCAACGCGGGCGACAAACCATCCAGTTCAGCAAGATCGCCATCCCGGTCTTAAACCAGATTGTGCGTCCGTTCACAGCAAAATGGCACTTGGAGGCTCTCCAGGGAGATTTCGACGACGCTGGGAAACGGGCCGAATTCCGCGACGACTTGAAAGCCTTGCAAGCGGAATTGCAAAACTATAACCGGATGCTGGCGGACATCGCTGGTGTTGAGGACTTAACCGATATGGAACAACAAGGACAGGAGCAATGAATCAGAATATCCCAAGGCACAAGGTTTTCGTTAGCTTTCATCATGATGACGATCGCTACAGAGACATATTTGCGAAGATCATGGAAGATAACCTTGTTGACAAAGCAGTCCGTGATGGAGACATAAATGACAGTAATATGAAAACGGGAACCATACGTCAGAAGATTCGCGATGAGTTCATTTCTGATGCAACCGTGATCGTGGTGCTAGTTGGTCCCTGCACATGGCAACGCAAACATGTCGATTGGGAAATAGGTTCTGGATTACGATATACCCGGAAGAATCCCCGGTGCGGTTTGTTGGGAATTCGGCTTCCGAATCACCCCGACTATGGAACCAATAGATATTTTCCTTACAGGATACCACCGAGACTTGCAGATAACTGCGATGATGAAGATCCTTTCGGAGTAGCGAGCGATCCCTTTGCAGTCATTCATGACTGGCCGAAACGCGAGAAAGCACGACGGATAAAGAAGTGGATTCACCGGGCTTTCGAGCGACGAAATGAGCTTGACCCCGACAATAGCCGGCGCCAATTCGGTCGCAATTGGAGCGGAGACTGCAGAAAAGGCTGGACGGACTGACTACTATAGGTCCACGCTGGAGTTCCGAGTAGATGCGCTTCCTTAGGAACAAGCGATCTATGCGGCGTTGACGGGCCGCCGCCGGAGGCGCAGCATGGCTTGCCCTGTCGCAGCCCGACGGGAGGCACGAAGGAGGAACCAGCCCATGCGCCGCCTGTTGCCCGGTCTCGCCGCCGCTTTCGCCCTTGCCGCCGGAGGGGCGGCCGCCGCGCCCCAGGCCCTGATGGTGGCCGCGGGCAGCGGCGAGGTGCATCTTGCCTGCGCGGGCGCGGCCTGCCGGGCGGAGATCACCACCTTCTGCCTGCAGCCCGACCGCCCGAATCCCGAGTTCGGCCACCGCTACAACATTCTGGCGATGGCGGACCAGCAGGGCGCCATCCGGCTGGTCGGCCACCGCGCGGACGGCGGGCAGGTCGTGCTGCCGCTGGAGAGCAACGCCATCCTGACCGCGGAGCGCGACCACTCCGCCGTCATGCTGACCGTGCCGGCGCCTGTGCTGCGCGAATACGGCGTGATCCGCCTCTCGGTCCAGGTCAGCGAGCCGGTCATGCTCGTGCCGCAGGCGGTCGCGGGCGACCCCCGGGCGCAGGACGAAGAGGACCTCGCCTTCCTCGCCACGACCGCGCGCCAGGCCGCCCTCTATACGATCGAGGAGCATCCGGACCAGGTCGGCGCCACCCGGATCGTCCGCGACGTGCTGAACGCCGTGCCTGCCGACCGTCCGGTCACGCGCGGCGAACGGCGCAAGGCATGGACCGGGGCCGAGCCCGAACGCGAGACGCCCCGCGCGCAGTCCATGGCGCAGAGCGCCTATGACGACTGCAAGCATGTGAACGCGGCGGGCAATGTCAGGCTCTACGGCTTCCGGTCCTGCATGGGCGTCATGCACGACGAGATCATCGACGAGGTGAACGACGCCTACGCGGAGCTGATCGGCGCGGGAAGCTGAGGGCGCGGGGCGGCGGCCTCTACCGGTCGTAAAGGTCTTCCCGCTCGATCCTCAGCCCGCCCAGCGAAGCGCCCTTCTCAAGCTGCTCCATCATCCTCCGATAGGCTGCCGCCCATTCGGGACCGGTCTTGTCGAGCGTGTCGCGGGGCATGGGTCCAGTAGCGGCCCGGCCCGGCCGGTCAGTCGCGGCGGCTTCGTCGCCCGCCTCCGGGTCAAGCCCGGTGAATCCCCGATTGGCAGTCATGGGCAACATAATGCCCGACGGTCCGCCGCCTGGCCATATTTGCCGCTTTGCGCCAGACACCCGGTCAAACCGGGACGAAGACCTGCATCGCTTCGGCGACGCCGCGCAGCCGGAAGCGGTCGAGCGGCGCGAAAGCCTCCGGCAGCGCCGTCGCGAAGGCGTGCGAGGCGAGCAGCGGCCGCCCGGCCTGCTTGCAGGCTTCGGCGAGGCGCGCGGTCTCGTTGACCGCCGGCCCGATGGCGGTGAAGTCGAGCCGGTCGGCCGTGCCGATATTGCCGAAACTGACCGCGCCCAGATGCAGCGCCAGCGCCGCGCGCAGCTCCGGCCATTCCGGGTCTCGGTATTCGTTCAGCCCGTCGAGGCGGGCGAGCGCGCCGCGGGCCGCCGCCAGCGCCCTCATGCAGGCGTCCGGCCTGCCGCCCTCGACCGGGAAAATCGCAAGCACCGCGTCGCCGATGAACTTGAGCACCTCCCCGCCCCGGTCCGCCACGGAGCCCGCCGTCGCGTCGAAGAAGGTATTGAGCGCATCGAGATAGAGTTCGCACGGCAGCCGTTCGGCCATGGCGGTGGAGCCGCGCAGGTCGGCGAACCAGACCGCCGCCTCGATCTCCTCCCCGTCGCCGCGCCGGATCGAGCCGTCGAGCACCCGCCGCCCCGAGCGTTTGCCGAGATAGGTGTCGAGCAGGGTGCCCGCCGTCGCCCGGAGGATATGGACCTCGAACAGCCGGCCGAGCAGCCCGACCGATGCGCTGATCCGGCCGAGCGCCCCGGTGGTGAATCCAGCGGCGTCCCGCGTCGCGAAGGTCACCGCGTTCAGCTGGCCGTCGGAAAAGGACATCGGCAGCGCCGCATAGTCGGTCGCGCCCGCTGCCGCCAGGTCGTGCAGGACCGGGTAGTCGAGCGCGGCATGCTCGCCCGCGAGGCGGCAGCGTATGGCGCCCGCGCCCTCGTAGAGCGGCGCCAGCGGGCTGCGCAGGAAGGCGTCCGAACTCACCGTCTCGCGGGTGGCGTAGGCGACCTCGACGCCGTCCGCATCCGCCCGCCAGGTGTGGTTTTCCGCCACCAGCAGCGGATGCAGCGTGCGCAGCCCCACCTGCACCCGCCAGACCGGAATGCCCGCTTCGTTCAGCGCCTGCCCGTAAGCCGCCGTCAACGCCCCCGGCGACCCGCACTCCCACGCCGCCCCGACCAGCCAGTCATGCAGGGATGTCATACCGGTCACCCTGCCCTCAAGCGCGGACGCCCCTGTCAGGCGGCAGCGAGCGCCGCGTCCACGGCTTCGATCTGCTCGTCCACGGAGATTTCCGCCACCGAGGCCACTTCCAACTCGTGGTCTTCGTAAACATCGCCGTCGGGGCGGAAGCGGGCGTGCAGTTCGATGCGGGTGTCGCGCTCGCGCAGCAGGGTTTCGATCTGCGGGCGGAAGAGCGCTACCATCGCCGTCACCCAGCGGTTCGCGGGCCATGAGGGCTGGGCGTGGTCGATGTTGAACAGGTCCAGCATGCGGACCACGTCGCGGGCCCGGTACCAGACCTCGCCCGTGACCCAGCGGTTGGTGGTGAACAGGCGCAGCGGCCGGCCGTCCTCATCCACCGAAATGGCGACCAGGTGGCTGAGTGCATCGTCCGGGTCCTCCGGCATGGCAAAGCCGTCCACCGGCGCGGGTTTCACCCCCACGGGCATGCCCTTGGGCCTGAGGAAGGTGTGGAAATGGCCGTGCTCCGGGAACCGGCTCTCGGAGGGCGGATGGGCGTGGAAGTAATACTGGCTGTGCGTCTTCCAGTCATACACGTCGCCCTTCGGGTAGTGGTCCCAGACCTCGAACGGGTCCTGGTGGCACAGCACCTCGGAGACTGGATTGTCGCCCGTGTTCGCCAGCGCACGAACCGTCTCGCGCACCTCGCGCCCGGCGGCGGCCATGCGCTCCAGCCGCTTCCGGCCCAACCCCGAAAAATCCTCCATGCCGCCTCCTGCCGCCGCCCCGGCGATATGGGCAGGGGGAGCGTGCCCGGTCAAGCGTCCCCGGCCCGCTTCCGGATCCAGTCCTCCACGACTTCCCGGGCCGAGAGGCCGGCGAAGCGCCTGGGCAGGAGCGGCAGGTAGAGTTCGCGCCAGCGTTCCTCGGCGGCGGCGAGGTCTTCGTTGTAGCTGCGGCGTTCGTTCAGCACCCGGCGTACCTCCGCCCGGCGAAGCGCCTCTTCCGGCGGCAGGATGAAGGGGCAACTGTCGTTGAGGGCCCTTGCGACCCGCTCCGCCACGGCGAGGCAGGCCGGGTCGGGCTCCCCGTTCCGGACGCCGCGGATTTCGGAGACCCGGTATCCATCGACCCGGATGCGGTCGTCGTCGAGGCTCTCAAGGGATGCGAGGCTGAGCGTTGCCCGCGAAGCCTCCTCCGGCGCACGGATCGAAAACAGCATGAGGCGCCCCAGCGCAGAGCCGTGAATATAGGCCTCGGCGTAGCGCAGGCAGTTCTGCATCCGGCTGCCTTCCGCGCGCACAGCGTCCGGAGTCGCGAGGAACCGTGCTCCAGCAATTCGGGGCTGTGCCTTCCAGCCGGGCGGCTCGGGCCATTCTGAGCCGATATCGGCGCGTTCGAGAATGCGGATGCGATGGACGCAGCGCGCCGCGGCCCCTTCGGCGAAGGCGACCAATTGCCTCCCCGTCAGTTCGGGCCGTTCCGCCCCGTCCAGCAAGCCGGTCAGGGCCGCGATGCCCCGGTCGACCGGGTCCGGCCCCCCGGGTTGATCCGGATCGTCCGTCTCCTCCGGCGGATGGCAGGCCGCAAAGCCGGCCAGGCAGTCGGCGGAGGCAGCGGCCAGTCCTTCGACCAGAACCGCCGGATCGGCAGCGTCCGGCTCGTGGCGGCTCCAGGCGAAACTGCGGAACGCCAGCATCCCGCACCCGTAGCGCGTACTCAGGCCGCTCCCCGTCGCGCCCGTTCGGAGTACAGCCTGAGCGGCGAAGCCGAGGCGCCTGCGCGTTGCCGCACCGTCGCGAAGGAGGTGCGCCAGCAATTCGCCTTCGTCGCGCGCGTTCGCCTCCAGCAGGATGGCGCGGAACCGGGTGTCGCGCTCCGACGAATACCGTCCGAGAACATGCAGCAACGCCGGATCGGCGCGGTATTTCGGCATCCGCCTTGCAACGAGGCGTGCGCTTTCGCATTCCTCGAGCCTCTGGCAGCAGAGCAGCCGCTCGGCCACGGCGCGCGCATTGGCCCGGTTCTCGTCGATGCGGTGGAGCAGCCGCTCCGCGTCCCCGCTGTCGAGAGCGGCCCCGAAAGCCCAGGGGTAATGTTCCTGGAACCACATCCGGTCCCGGCCCCCGTCGCGCCCCTGGCTGAGGAGCGCCAGCCCCTCCATGGTCAGTCCGGCCCTGACGGCCTGCCGCCCCATCCTGTTGCAGCATTCGTCGACGAACCCGTTCCATACCGTCAGCGCAGCGCGCTCCGCCTCCTCCGGGCATGCGGCCATCCGTCTGAGCACACGGGCGCTTTCCGGCACCGCGCCGAGAACCCGTTGCAGGCATTCGAGGAGGACTTGCGCCTCCTCCGCCAGCCGCCGGCGGCGGCGTCCGGACGGCCGGCGGCGGCGCAACGCGAAATTGCGCAGCCGTTTCGGCGGGAGCGGTTTCGTGGTCAGCGCGTCGGCTATGTGGAGACTGGCCGCGAACGCGCCCGAAACGACGCAGATGTTCCGTTCCCGGCGGCTGCGCCTGTCCTCCAGCAGCCAGGCCGGAAGAACCCGGACGAGGTCGCCGCCGACCGAATGGCACGAGGCCGAATGGCGGCGGACGGTCCGGTCCCCCACCGCTTCGGCGATTTGCTGCAGGTCGGAAGCCGGCTCCGCGCTATCCAGCGCTTCGAGCCCGCTGTCAACGCCGACCAGAAGTTCCAGGGTCCAGCTTTCCCGTTCGGAGATCGGCGCGCCGGCCGCTTCCCGGGCCTGCCGATAGACCGCCTCCAGCGACCGGTCGATTACGGGCTCGGAGTCGCGCATGGTCCGCCTCGCACCCTTGCCGCCTGCCGGAGGACCCGGCGCTCCGGCGAGTCTCCCCCGGCCATTATGGCAGCAACGGGGCGGTTCGCCTGCGGTTTTGTTGCGCCGGGCGCCGCCGCTATAGTGCGCCGGCCCCGAGAAATTCACCGCCCGAAGGAGCCGCTCATGCGCCTGGAAAACAAGGTCGCCGTCGTCACCGGAGCCGGACAGGGGATCGGCAAGGCCATTGCCGACCGTTTCGTGCGCGAGGGCGCGAAGGTGCTGCTCTCCGACATAGACGGAGCTAGGGCCGAGTCCGCCGCGCGCGCGATCTCGAACGATGCGGCGGTGGCCTCGGCGACCGCCTGCGACGTGACCCGCTCCGGCGAACTCAGGGACATGGTGGCGCTCGCCGTCGAGCGCTACGGCCGGCTCGACATCGCGGTCGCCAATGCCGGCATCGGCATCGAGGCGGATTTCCTCAATCTGGAGGAAGCCGATTTCGACCGGGTGATGCGCGTCAATGTCAACGGCGTCATGCTGACGGTCCAGGCGGCCGCGCGCCAGATGGTGGCGCAGGGAAGCGGCGGGTCCATCGTCACCATCGGCTCCATTGCCGGCAAGCGCGTCATCCCCACCCAGATTCCCTATTGCACAAGCAAGGCGGCGGTGAACCACATGACGGCCGGCATGGCGCTCGCGCTCATCGACAAGGGCATCCGCGTCAACGCCATCGGCCCCGGCTCCACCAACACGGAACTCATGCGGGAGATGGTGTTCTCCTCGCCGGAGGCGCGCCGCACGGTGCTGTCGCGCACGCCCATCGGGCGCCCGGCCGAGCCCGACGAGATCGCCTCCGTCGCGCTCTTCCTCGCGAGCGAGGAGTCCTCCTACGTCACCGGACAGGTGATCTACGCCGAGGGCGGGCGGCTGCCGCTGATGTACACGGTCCCGGTGGACGAGGAGGCGGCGCGATGATCGTTCCCAGGGGACTGCTGGACGGCCATGTCGCCGTCATCACCGGCGGCGGCTCCGGCATTGGCCGCGGCACGGCGCATGTGCTGGCGGAAGCGGGCGCGCGGGTCGCGGTCGTGGATATGGACGGCGCGAAGGCCGAGGCCGTCGCCGGCGAAATCGGCCCGGCGGCGCGGGCCTACCCGGTGGACGTCACCGATGCGGACGCCTGCCAGGCGCTCGCCGGCAGGGTGCATATCGAGATCGGCCCCGCCTCGATCCTGTTCAACAATGCCGGCATCGTGCGCCGGGCGGGGCTTTCCTCCAACACCGCGCGGCAGGACTGGGAGGATACCATCGCGGTCAATGTGAACGCCCTGTTCTACATGACCCACGCCTTCCTGGAGCAGCTGAAGGAAACGAAGGGCCGGATCGTCAATACCGGCTCGATCCAGTCCCATGTCCACACGCCCAACTCGGTCGTCTATACGACCTCGAAGGGCGCGGTGAAGAACTTCACCGTGGGGCTGGCGGCGGAGCTCGGGCCGTTCGGCATCCGGGTCAATGCCGTGGCGCCCGGCCTCATCTTCACGCCGATCAACGAGGACGGCATCCAGAAGAAGCCGGAAATGCTGGCGCGTTTCATGCAGCATATCCCGCTGGGGCGCCACGGCACGCCGGAGGACATCGCCGGCCCGGTGCTCTTCCTGGTCTCGGACCTCGCCCAGTATGTCACCGGCGTCACCCTTGCCGCCGACGGCGGCTACCTGACCGTCTGAGCATGAAACGGGGAAAGGACCGGCCATGACCGTCAAGGCCGCCATCGTATTCAAACGCAAGCCCGGCATGGACCTGGAGGCGTTCCGCTCCTACTGGCTGAACGAGCATCCGAAGGCGGTGCTGAAAATGCCGGGTCTGGTGGGCTACTGCCAGAACCACCCGCTGCCCGGCGGCTACGCCAAGGGCGAGCTCGCCTGCGACGGCGTGGCCGAGACATGGTGGGAGGACATGGAGACGCTCCGGCGCAATGCCGCCCTGCCGGAATTCCAGGCGCTCTGCGAGGACGAGGCGCGCTTCATCGACCGGGCGAGCATGGCGACGCTGCTGGTCGAGGAGCATGTGGTCATGGACGGCGAGCGGCCGGCGGACGGCGTGAAGAACATCGAACTCGTGCTCCGCAAACCCGGCATGGAAGTGGGCGCCTTCCAGGACTACTGGCGCGGCACCCACGGTCCCATCGCCGCCGGGATCACGCAGATACGCCGCTATGTGCAGAACCACATCCGCCCCGGCGCCTACCGGGACGGAAGGCAGCCGGCGCTGGACGGCCTCGCGATCACTTGGTTCGACGACACCGACGCCATGCGCGCGTCGGCCGCCTCGCAAGCCTATGCAGAGACCCGCGCCGACGAGGCCAATTTCCTCGACGAGTCCCGCCTCGCCTTCGTCGTGACGAAGGAGCACGTCATCAAGGGATGACTGCCTCCGGTCGCTCCTGACGAAGCGGGGCGCCTCCTACCGGTCGGAAAGCGACGAGCCGCGCCAGTCCGGGTCGGGCTCGGCGGGTTCCGGGAAAAGGCTGGCGCTCCTGATCGCCTCGACGGCGCAATATTCGTCCTTCTCCGAGGTGTCGCCGCTGACGCCCACGGCCCCGATGGTGACGCCCTCGCCGGTCTGGATCAGGACGCCTCCCGGCACCGGGACGAAGCGCCCGTCCGATGCTGCGGCGAGCGCGGCCTGGAAGGCCGGGCGGGCAGCCAGCCGGTCCCGGATGAGGCGGCTGGAGATGCCCATGCCGAGCGCGCCCCAGGCCTTGCCGAAAGCGATGTCGAAGCGCAGCAGGCCGGAGCCGTCTTCCGACTGCATGGCGACCGGCTTGCCGCCCGCATCGAGCGCAACGACCGTGAGCGGCAGCATTCCTTCCGCCCGCCCGAGCCTGAGCGCTTCCGTCACGATGGCATTGGCCTCGGCCAGCGAAAGACTCGTTTGCAGGCGCATGGGGCCTCCTTTCCTTGCTCGCCGGGTCCGCCTGCTACCCTGCCCCGCCGCCGGCCGCAATGCCCGTTGCGCCTCTTGCCCGCTATCCCGTAGCATCCACGCTGAGATTGCGGCACTGAGGGAGGCTCTCATGCCGGATACGCCGAGCTGGCACATCGTGGGCGACTGGTTCGACAATTGCAGCTGCGCCGTCGCCTGCCCCTGCACCTTCGCGCAGGCGCCAGACAACAATTTCTGCGAGTCGGTCCTCTTCTGGCACGTCAAACGCGGGCATTACGGGGACACGGTCCTCGACGACCGCGCCTTCGTGCGGGTCGGCCGCTGGGAAGGCGACCTGTGGGCGGGCAAGGCCGAGGGCGAGGCGGGGCTCTTCATCGACGACCGCGCGGACGACGCCCAGGCCGAGGCCCTGACGGCCATCATCGGCGGGCGGGCCGGCGGCTTCCCCGGCAAGGTGGCCGCGCTCTTCACCGAAGGCCGCAAGCTGCGCGGGGTCGAGCGGGCGGCAATTTCCTTCGAGATCACGCCCGACCAGTCGCGCTGGGGCGTCGATATCGCGGGCAAGGTCACGGCCTGGGCGGACGCGCTCACCGGTCCGACCAGCAATCCCGGCGAATATCCGCGCCTCGCCAATGCGCCGGGCTCGGAAACCGGGCCGGGTCCGCAGCTCGTTACCTGGGGGAAGGCGACCGTGTGCAAGGTCAACGCCTTCGGTTTCGAATTCTCCTGGGACGTCAATTCCGCCAAGCACATCCCGTTCGACTGGACCGGGCCGTAAGCCTCGCGAGTTCCGGCTACAGCAGGAGCGCCGCGCCGGCGAACAGCAGGGCGGCGCCGTAAGCCCAGGTGAGCCAGGCCGGCAGGCGCGGCCATTTTTCGAGCGCGACCACGACCGTCAGGAAGAGGATCCAGACGGGGTTCATGACGCCCGCGACGAACAGCAGCAGCATGAGCGCCCAGCAGCATCCCGCGCAGTAGAGGCCGTGCCTGAGGCCCATCGCGAGCGCGCCGCGCATCCCCTCGCGCCATTCCGCCATGAGAAACCCGAGCGGCGTGCGGCAATGCCTGAGGCAAGCCCGCTTCAACGGCGTGAACTGGTAGAGGCCCGCGAGGACGAGCAATCCCGCCGTCAACTCTTCCGAGTTGCTGACGATCATCGGCGTCAGCAGGCCGCCCGCCTGCAGAAGCCATTGAGACCCGGCGGCGAGCGCGGACCAGCCGATCCACACGAGCAGATAAGCTGCGGCGAAGACTATTGACCGCGATGCAGAACCGCCCGCCGCTCCGTCGTTGCCGCGCTCCACCGTGTCGAAGGCAAGGATCATCGGGGCAGCCGAGGGCAGCATCATGGCGACCATCATGCCCGCCCACATGACGAATACCGCGGCCGCCGTTTCCCAGGGCCACGCGGTGTCGAAAGGCATCGTCAGGCGAACGAGCGGATGCGCCATGTCGAGCGTCATCCAGGCAACGAACGCCCAGCCTGCAACGAGGACCAGCCCGATTGCCGTCCAGAGTTGGGCTCGGCGGAGAAAGCGGCGGGCGACCGCCTGCATCCCATCGCTCCCGAATGCGTGGCTCCGGGCGACTTTACCCCGGAACCTGCCCGAGCCGGAGCCGCGGGGAGACAAGTCCCGCGCTGCGTGGCAGGATGGCGCAATGACGACCCGGGCGATCCCCCTTTTCGACCTCGGGCGCTTCGAGAGCCCGGACCCGGCGGAAGCCGCTGCCGCCGCGCGGGAACTCGACGGGATCTGCCGCGAGATCGGCTTCGTCGTCATCCGGAACCACGGCGTGCCGGAAGCGGTCCAGACCGCGCTCTACGACGCCGCGCAGGCCTTCTTCGACCTGCCGCTCGAAGCGAAGATGACGGTGCGCCGGCCGCAGCACGACCAGAATCGCGGCTACATCCCCTATGGCGAGGAGACGCTGGCCCGGATGCATGGCGGCGACACACCGCCCGACTTCAAGGAGGTGTTCGCGGTCGGCCCGTTCGGGCGCCCGGACGACCGCTACCATTCGCAGGAGCGCTCCTACCCGAACTTCGCGCCCAATCTCTGGCCCGCCCGGCCGCCGGCGCTGGAGCCCGCCATGAAGGCCTATTTCCTGGCGCTGGAAGACCTCTCGTCCAGGCTCGCCCGCTATTTCGCGCTGGCGCTCGGCCTTCCCGCCGACTGGTTCCGGGACAAGCTCGACCGCCATGCGAGCCAGCTCCGCCTGCTGCACTATCCGGCCCCGGACCGCGAGCTCGAACCCGGCCAGCTGCGCTGCGGCGTCCACACCGACCTCGGCATGATGACGATCCTGCGCAACGAGGCGGCTGCGGGCGGCCTGCAAGTGCGCCCGCGCGCCAGCGACTGGATCGATGCGCCGGCCATCGACGACACCTTCATCGTCAATATCGGCGACCTGCTGATGCGCTGGACGAACGACCGCTGGGTCTCCACGCCGCACCGGGTCGCGGTGCCCGAGGCGGAAGCGCGGTCCCGCTCGCGCCGGCTGTCCATCGGCTACTTCACCCGTCCCAACTACGACGCGCCGATCGCCTGCATCGGCACCTGCGTGGACGCGAGGCACCCGCCGCTCTACGCGCCCACCACGGTCAGGATCTACAACGACGCCCGCTTCGCCCGCGGCGCCGGCCCGCGCCGCAGCGAACCTGTGCACGCCGGCAGCGCGTGATCCGGGACCCCGCCGGGCGGGGACAGATCGAACACGCCGCAGGTCGCCGGACCGTCCGGCCCGGAAGCGGCATCGCAAATCGGCAAGTCAGTCGTAGTCGGTCGCCTCTCCGGCGCCGGCGCCCGCAGTGCGGGACCGGCCGGTGGAAGGCACCAGGCACCTGCTGAAGTAGTCGTACACCGTTGACCAGGCCGCGCCGTCCATGACGACGCCGCGCTCTACCGCGTTGGATCTGCCATCGGCGAGCCGTATCGTCCTCGTTTGCGACGAAGGCGGCGCCGCAGTTCCGGCGCCGTTCAGGACAATCTCGACTGCCGCAGGACCGGACGCCTCGATTGCGGCGGCCTCCGGACCGGTCAGGGCGGCGAGGCGGCGGTTCAGTTCGACGACGGTCCGGCCGGCGTTTCGGGACTGCCAGGAGACCGCAATCCGGGAGGCGCAAATGCCGGCCGAGGCCACGGCCGCCGCGATCAGCGGCGGCCGGTCGGTTGCATCGAGCAGCAGGCGGCATTCTTCGCCATGCGCCGCTTCCACCAGCAGCCGGTCGGCAACGACCGGGCCCGCATAGATGGCCGACAGGATGCGACCGTCGCGACTGACGACGGAAATGATATTCTCCGTCCGGTGGAACGTGAACGCGATGCCGCTTCCCCCGCCCGCAAGCCCGCGAAGCGCGGGCACGGCCACCGCCGCCGGATCGAGCCCGAGAAACGCCGCCCACCTGGAGGCCTCGGCAAACTCCTCGCCGAGCCCGAACGGAGCGCCTGCGCCGACGGCCGCCCGGGTGAAGTAGAAGCCGACCTCGTTCAGCGACACGGTCATCGCTGTCCGGTTCATGGCCCCGCCTCGAAGGAAACGTCCCCGGGCCGGGTCGGGAACGCCCACGCCTCGCCGTTCCCGTCGGCGATGTCGTCCGGCAGCGGCGCGCCCTGATACATGTTCACGCGCGTCCACAGGTCCGACTTCGGATCGAATTGGGAAACGCCGAAAAAAGCCAGCTTGAAGCGCAGGATATCGACGAGGCGCCGGTCAGCCCCGATCAGGTTGTCGCGGATTTCGCCATAGGGGCATCGAGCGGCCGTCTGCACCCGCCACACGATATTGCGGTATTCCGGCCACTCCGCGAGGAAGTCGGCGACCGTCCGCGATTCTTCGCATTCCAGAAGGAGCGCCTTCAGCCGGCTTATGTCCCGGGCGACCGCGACCGGCATTTCGAACTCCGCACCGGGCTCGCTGTGGCGATTGCCGACGCGGGGTTCGAGCTTTTCCTCGGAATAGTACCAGAAGCGCTCCACCGCTTCGCGCCGCGTGTAGTCCTCGGCCAGGGCCCAGCCGTAATGGGCCTCGACAAGGCGCCGGAGCTCGCCCAGCGGCATGTCCGGCCTCAGCCGGGAGGGCGCCGGGGCGCTCATCTCCTCGCCGAGATCGTCAACGACCGGGCCATGCCCCTCCAGCAGCAGCGACACGGTGAATTCCTGCCCCTCGAGGGAGAAATTCGCCTCCGCAAAGCGGTACAGGGAATCCCAGGGACAGCGACCGGCGAGCCCGGCCGGACACCACCGCGCCAATTCGCCGAGATCGGCCTGCAAACGCCGGATGCGCGCGGTCTGCGGCTCGTCCTCCACGTTCCACTCGCCGACATGGCGCCGGGCGCGGGCCAGAAGAGCCATGAACCCGGCGGCCTCCCCGGCGTCTGCGGAGGGCAGGGCGCGCACCCGCGCCAAGGCGGTCTCCCGCGCCAGGACCCAATTGTTGACGAGGACGGGATACCTGATGAGGAAAGGCGCCATTCCGAGCCCGGTGGCGTTGCCGATACCCAGATAGCGGGCATAGTCCGGGGCCAGCTTCGCGCTCCCGGCGCCGCCCCGGCATTGCGCCAGATGGTTGACCAGATCGAGGCTCATCCACCGGATGAGGTAAACGGTGAGCAATTCGGCCTGGAACGGGCTGTGCATTTCCGGCCGGTCCGCAATCTTTTCGCGGTCGGCGCAGCCGAACTTGCCGCTGCCGTAAACGGCCGTCGTGCGCATCAGGTAGCCGACTTCGGCAAGCCGGTCGGCATCGGGCTGCCTGCCGGCGGCCAGGCTTTCGACCGCATGCCCGAACAGCCGCATGCTCTTGTTCGCCCGCGCCAGCGTCAGCTCGCTGGTTCTGAAACGCCCGGCTTCCTGTCTCGGGGTATTCTCGCGCAGGCGGTCGATATCCGGGGCGTCCGGCACGCCGTCGAAGAGCGAGAAGGTCGCGTCCCAGGCTTCCGCAATGACCCGGTCGGTGCGCTCTTCCGCGCCGATCCCGTGCGTGAACGCGACCAGGCAATAGGTCCGCGCCGGGGTGTGCGCCGCATAGACGGCGGCGCCCAGCCCGTCGGCATCGAGCTCGAAGCGCAACCGTTCCAGCCGCCACTTTTCCCTGCGCATCCGGCGGATCAGCTGGCGCATGAAGCTCAGCCTCGTCTGGAAGGACGCCCCCATCCGTTGCAGCCGCATCACGCGGTCGGGAGCGCGCAGCGGTACGCCGGGCCGCTCTTCGGGCCGCCGCCTCATCCCGGATTCCCGTCCCGAACGCACTTCTGGAGAAGCCCGGACTAAGGCAGCGTCACGAGGCCGCCGGAGGTGACGCAGGTCTGGCCGGTGATGAAGCCGGCGGCGTCGCTCAGCAGGAAGCAGGTCAACTCGGCGACATCCTCCGGCGTGCCGGTGCGCCCGGCGGGCGTCTCGCCGACGATGCGCGCGCGCATCTCGTCGCTCATGTCCTTCGTCATGTCCGTGTCGATCAGGCCCGGCGCCACGCAGTTCACCCGGATTTCCGGCCCGAACGCGACGGCGCAGTTCCGCGAGAACCCGATCACCGCCGATTTCGACGTGCCGTAGGCGATCAGCCGGTCGCGCCGGATGCGGCTGGGCGCCAGGCCCTGGATCGAGGAGATGCAGACGATGCGGCCGTCCCCCCGCGCCTGCATGGCCTCCTTGGCCCGCCAGACGCAGTGGAAGGCGCCGTCGATATTGACCGAGAGGATCCGCCGCCAGAGCTCCAGCGGCATGTTCGCATCGTCCTGGAAGGACGCCGCGCCCGCATTCGCCACCAGCAGGTCCACCGGCCCGCGCGCGGCCTCGATGGCGTCGAACATGGCGGAGGTGGCGTCCCACGAAGCGACATCGGCCTGGAAGACGCCGCCCTCCCCGCCTGCGGCCCTCATCAGGTCGAGCGTCTCGGCGGCGGCATCGCCGCTCTCCGCATAGTTGACCGCAACCCACGCGCCCTCGCGCGCAAGCTGGACGCAGATCGCCCGGCCGATGCCGCGCGACCCGCCCGTCACCAGGGCCGTGCGCCCCTCGAACCTTCCGCCGCCCATGCGCCCCGCCTCAGTCCGCCGCCTTGCGCCGGGCGTCGAGCGAAGCCGTCAGCAGGCAGAGGATCTCGAAGAGGATATTAGCGCCGGCAAGCGCGGTGATGCCGGCGGAATCGAAGGGCGGCGACACCTCCACAAGGTCCCCCGCAACGAAGTCGATTCCCGCCAGCCGGCGCAGCAGGACGAGCGCCTCGGCGGTGCTGAAGCCGCCGATCTCCGGCGTGCCGGTGCCGGGCGCGAAGGCCGGGTCCAGGCAGTCGATATCGAAGGACAGATAGGTCGGGCCGCCGCCCACGACCTCATGGGCGATGGCGGCCGCGCCCTTGGGCCCGATCTCATAGACCTCCTCCATCGGTACGACCCTCATGCCGGCGTCATAGCTGAACTTCCACCTGTCGGGGTCGAAGAGCGCGCCGCGAATGCCGATCTGCACCGTCCGTTTCGGGTCCAGCAATCCCTCCTCCACCGCCCTGCTGAACGGCGCGCCGTGATGGAAGCGCGAGCCCTTGTCGTCGTCCGCCGTGTCGCAGTGGGCGTCGATATGGACCATGCCGACCGGCGGCCCGCCGGAGAAGAGCGCGCGCATGATCGGCAGGCTGATCGAATGGTCGCCGCCGACGGAGAGCGGCACGGCGCCGGCCTCGCGCACCCTGGCGAATCCCGCCTCTATGTCGGCATGGGCGTCCTCCAGCCGATAGACCCGCTCGGTCCAGATGTCGCCGCCGTCCACGATCCTGGCGGCGTCGAAGGGGGCGGCCCCGGTGGCCTGGTTGACCTTGCGGACCATGCTCGACAGGTCGCGGATCGCGCGCGGCCCGTGGCGGGCGCCCGGCCGGTTGCTCACCCCGCCGTCGAACGGCACGCCGAGCACGGCGATGTCGGCCCCGCCCACATCCTCGGCATAGGGCAGACGCATGAAGGTCGGCAGGCCGAGATAGCGCGGCCGGGTCTGGGGATCGCTTGTCACGGGCCGGGTCTCCGTTCTCGGGGATGGAACGGGTATATGTAGCGGATTCCGGCAGCGAAGGGAGGAACGGGATGACCGGGAAGGAGAACGGCGCCGCGCAATCGCAGGGCGGAGCGGCGAGGCTGCCGCTCGAGGGGGTGCGCATCATCGATTTCACCCAGGTGCTCGCCGGCCCTTACTGCACGCAGCAACTGGCGCTGCTCGGCGCCGATGTGGTCAAGGTCGAGAACCGCGCCGGCGGCGACCAGGGCCGCGGCCTCGGCCACGCCACGGACCCGCGCCTCCTCGACCATGCCATGTCCACGCTGTTCCTCTCCGTCAACGCCGGCAAGCGGTCCGTCACGCTCGACCTCAAGCATCCCCGCGCGGGCGGGGTCGTGCGCCGGCTGGCGGCGTCCGCGGATGTCCTCGTCCAGAACTTCAAGGCCGGGACGATGGACCGCATGGGCCTCGGCTACGAGGCGCTGCGCCAGGTCAATCCGCGTCTCGTCTACTGCTCCATCTCCGGATACGGGCAAACGGGCCCCCGCGCGCCCGCCGCCGCCTACGACCCCTCGATCCAGGCGGCGTCGGGCATGATGGCGGTCACCGGGGCGGCCGGCGCCGACCCGCTCAAGACCGGATACTGGCTGACCGACATGGCGACCGCCACGCAGGCCTGTTTCGCCATCTCGACCGCCCTCTACCACCGGGAGCGCACCGGCGAGGGCGACCATCTCGACCTTTCCATGCTCGACACCGCAATCGGCATCATGGCGCCGACGATCAGCTTCTGGCAGGTGAACGGGCAGGAGCCCCTGCCGAACGGCAACAGGTCGCAGACCAACAACCCGACCTCCGACGCCTTCCCGACCGGCGACGGCTTCCTGATGGTGGCCGCGCCCACCCAGGGCCAGTTCGTCGCGTTCGCCCGCACGCTCGGCCTGACGGACCTCCCGGACGACCCGCGCTTCGCCACACTCCAGGACCGGATCGAGAACGCGGACGCACTCCGCGGGAAGTTCGTCGCGGCGCTGGCGGCGGCCGACGCCGGCACCTGGGAGGCGCGCCTCGCCGGGGCCGGCGTGCCGGCGAGCCGGGTGGCCTCCGTGCCGCAGGTCTGCACGGACGGCCAGCTTGCCCATCGCGGCACCTTCCGGCCGGTCGCGCGGCAGGAGGCGCTGGGCGGCGGCGAGGGCACCTATGTGGACCTGGCCTTCCACGGCGCGAACACGGGCCGCGGCACCGACCGCCCGCCGCCGCTCATCGGCGAGCACACCGACGAGGTGCTGGCGGAGTTCGGCTTCCCGGAGGAAGAGATCGCCGGTCTGCGCCGCGAAGGGGCGATTTAGGGTCTCGCCGACCCGGCCGCCCTGCGGGGCCGGAAGCCGGCAAACCCGCCGCCGGGACACATCCCCGGAAATGTCATGTTTTGTCATGGGGCCGGTCTCCGCTCCGGTCGTTCGCAAGGCACCGCGGCCTCCTTGGTCGAGCCACGGTCCCGGACGCTCCCGTTGCCGGAGGAGAGTCCCCCGCCCGCGCATAATGCGCGCCCGCCCGCACCTGCGCGCCCGCCTGCGCGGGGCGGCGGGACCGTCCTCTCCACCGTGGATGTCATGGAATGTCATGTTTTGTCATGCGGCCCGCCGGAAATGTCATGTTCTGTCATGGTCCGCCTCACCCCTCCCCGTCACCCCGGCCCCCGCCTGCCCCCGCGAACCGGCGGGGGTCACTCCCGCGAAGGCGGGGGGCCATCCCTGACCGTTTGCGTCCGCCGCAGCCGGTCGGAGCAGGGCCGGACCGCCCGTGCCGGCCGGGAGTGTCAGGGACGGGCCCCGGATCGGGGTCCGGGGCGACGGGTGGGGGCTGCACCGCCACCGTCCCCCAACGGCCTGCCCCCGCGAAGGCGGGGTGACGGTTGAGGGCCGGGAGGCCATCCTGTCCGCCCGGCCGCCGCCTGCCCGCCTCCTGCCTGTCGTTCCTCTGTCGCATTTCGTTCCGCTCCGTTCCGTTCTCCCCGCCGCCGGCTCGCCCGGTGCGGCGGGACCCTGTTTCGCGCGTATCGCGCGCGGGTGCGGGCGCGTGTCGGCGCCGGCGCGGTTCGCGCGCCTGATTGCCCGCGCGCGCGACCCCGAAATCAGGGCGCACCTTTCCCGTCCGTTTCTCAGGGGTATTTTCGCGCCGGCGCGAACCGGGAGAGGAAGCGGCTCCGCGCGGACGCCGCTGCCTTCCTCCCGGCCTATCTAGTCGCGAGGCCGCGTAATGTCAAGGCATTTTGAGAATAATTTCTGAATATTTTAGAACAAGCGGCACTCTACCCGTCTGCGCCCGTGAGCAGCCGGGCGCAGTCCGCGGCGGCGCGCTCAGCGCGGGCCGCGAGCGCCGCCCGGCCGGCGCTGCTGATCGGGTGTTCGATGACGGCGAAGGGATAATCCTCCGCGCCGAGCACGCGCGCCATCAGCGCCGCCGCGCTCACGAAGGTTTCCGTCATGATGCCGGCCGACGGCACCCCGATGCGCTCTCCGGCAACCGCGTCATGCAAACTGCACGACGAGCAGCTGCCTCAATCGCCAATGCCGGCGACGAGCGCATCCCAGCTCTTCGCTTCCTCCAGCAGGCCCGCGTCCGCAGGCGCGCTGTAGTTCGACTTGGTGCGCAGCACGACCTCGCCGACGCCGTACTGCTCCCTGAGCACCCGCTCGAAGGCGGTGAAGAAGCCCTTGGTGCCTTCCTTGCCGTTCGAGATCACCCCGACGGTCGCGCCTTCCAGCGCCGCAAGCCGGACCGCAGGCGCAAAGCCCCCGGCCCCTTCCTCATGCGACGGATCGAGTATCTGCATGGCTCGCTTCTCTCTCCTCGTGTCGTGCGAACTTATGGAATTTCGCAATCGACGCAGGCGCCGATCGCAACCGTGACCGCCCGGCTCTTGGGCCCGAGCCAGGGCGGGATGACCGCGCCGAAGCCGCCGGCCGGGCCGCCCGCGGCGATCACCAGCAGGTCCTCCGGGGCGGAGAGCGCAGCATATTCCGAGCCGCCCCGGTCGCGCACCACCGCGCCCTTGCCGCAGTCCGCCCATTCCGAGCGCAGGATGCGGGCCTTCTCGAAGACATAGGCGCGGACATCGGCCTTGGACCAGCCGGCGGCGTGGAAATGGGCGCGCAATTGCGGCGGCACGACGATGGCGTAGTTGCCCGGCCAGATCGAATAGTGGCGCATGTTGGCGCGTATCTCGGAGACGAAGGTGTCGAGGATTTCCTCGGGAACCGTCGTCCACTCGTTCATCAGCTGGCGCGGCGCGCCGGCGGCCATGACGGTCACGCTGGAGGCGCCCACCGGCATGCCGCGTTCCTCGGCGAGCGGCAGCCATTCCGAGCCGGCTTCGTCCTCGGCGAGGCAATAGCTGATCTTGCCCGGATGGCCGAGCACCGAGCGGTCGATGGCGCCCGGGCGGACATCCATCAGGTTGATGAGGCAGAGGCGCAGGCTGCGGCCGATGGCCGTCGACGCCCGGTCGCTGGAGGCGAGCGCATTGAAGGTCGCGTCCATGCCGATATCGGCCGTAATCGGCCCGTTGACGACGACCAGCACGGCGCAGCCGCCGGTGCTGGCGGTGGCGCCGTGCAGCAGGAAGGGCTCCTGCAGCATCGCCGTGAAGGCGGTGACGACGACCGGGAAATGCATCGGCAGGCAGCCCGCCATGACGGCGTTGATCGCCAGCTTCTCGGCCGTGATCGCGCGGGCCCGCACCGGCTCCACGCCGACCAGATGGTCCGGCACGAGACCCGCCCACTCCAGGCAGGCCTCGACGGTCTCCTCCGTCGGCGGCACCACCGGCAGGCCGTCGGTCCAGCCCCGGCTGTGGAAGAACTCCTGCGCCGCCATCATGTCGGCGACATCGTGGCGTCTGGCTGCGAGCTGCATGGAGCCCCCGTTCGCTGTTCCCGTTCCGGCCGGCCGCCATCGTGGCCCGCCCGGCGCCGGGGCGCAAGCGCGGAAAGATTGCGCTGCCAACACCTATCGGATAATACGATGCCTATAGTTGATGGTGTCCGATATGTAGATCATGGCAGCAGGATTACGCTTGGCTGTTGCGGTCGGTCTGGCCGCGCTGGCGGCCAGTTGCGGCGGCGGAGGAGGCGGTGGCGGCCTCTCCGCGACCGGCGGCGGGGGCAACGTCAGCCCCGCCCCGCCCCGTCCTGCGACGGTGGCGCCGAGGGTCCTACCGCGGCCGGCCGCGCTCCAGCGCCATGCCGCCCCCTATGAAGACTATTCCGACTACATGGCGGCGTGGGGCCTGGCGCAGATCGGCGCGGCGACCGCCTATGCCCGCATCGCCGAGCGGGCCGAGCGGGAGGGCGTCACAGCACCGGCGCCCGGAAAGGAAGCGCATGTCGCGGTGATCGACAACGGCATCGACATCGACGACGACCCCAACGACGGCGAGGAAGACGGCCACTGGGAGTTCGACGGCCTCACGGTTCGCGAGATATGCCACTCCGTGGACGGCTGCGGAAACCGGGACCACGGCACGCCGGTGGCGAGCGTCATCGCCGCGCAGCGCGACAACACGCTCATGTTCACCTCGTCCAATGGCGCCCGATTCAACTTCCACGGCGTCGCCTGGGGCATAGACCGTCTCGACATGCTGTCCATACCCCTCGGCGACCCGCCGCCCCCCGGCCAGAGCTATGTCGGAGCCTCACCGGCAAGGGCGGCGCGGCACATAGTCCGGCTTGCGGACCTGTTTTCCGACCTCCCGTCCGGCGTTGATTTCGTCAACATGAGCTTCGGCATAAGCGGCCTGGTGGAGAACTACGAGAAGGCGGACCTCGAAAGCGGGCATTCCGGCTACCGGACGGCGGTCGATACCCTCGCGCAGACGGCCAAGACGACCGGCAAGACGGTCCTGGTGATCGCCGCCGGCAACGCCAACAGCCGCGAATGCGCGGCCTCGGAGCCGAACTGCGTCAACGGCCGCATCCGCGCCACCTCGCCGACGATCGGCCCCGGCCTGCCGGTGCTGGAGGAGGATCTGCGCAGCCATGTCGTGGCCGTGGTGGCGACCGACCGCAACCGCCGCATCGCCTCCTTCTCCAACCGCTGCGGCGTCGCCGCGAAATGGTGCCTCGCCGCGCCGGGCGACTGGATGCACCTCGCCGCCTATTTCGGCATGGACCCGGATACGGGCGACGATGTGCGCGGTTACCGCGAAACGCGGGGCACCTCCTTCGCCGCCCCGCATGTGACCGGCGGGCTGGCGGTGTTGAAGCATTGGTTCCGCGGCGTGTCGAACGAGGAATTGCTGGAGCGGCTCTACCTGACGGCACGGGTGACGCCCGACCCCGTGGCCGCCCATGGCGGGACATGCCCGGACTGGCTCGACACCGACGGCGACCCGAGGCGTTGCGAGCTTTCCTCCATCTTCGGGCGCGGCCTGATGGACCTCGGCGCGGCGACCGTGCCCATGGGCGCCACCACCATCGCCCTCGGCAGCCGGGTGGCCGGGGGCGGTTCGCCGGCGGCGGGGAGCCGGCTGCTGGCGGGGCGCGCGCTCGGCGATGCGCTCTCGCGCAGCCTGGCCGGGCGGCGGATCGCGCTGTTCGACGAGCTGGGCGCGCCCTTCTGGACCGACGCGGCGGGCTTCGCCGGGCGTGCAGAGGCGGCGGGCCCGGCGCTGCGGCTATCGCGCTGGTTCGCCGACATGGCCGCATCGGCCCCGTCCGGGCGGGACGACGGGCTGCGGTTCCACATGGACGCGCCCGAGGGGGCGCATACGGGCCTCGCCGCCCGCCCGGCCTCGGCGGAGGCGCGGTTCGGGGATGTCGCGCTGTCCGCCTTCGCCTCCACCCCCGCCTTCGCGGGGGCAGGCCGGGCCGGGGCGGAGACGCTCGGCCTCGCGCTCGCCTGGCGACCGGCGGGCGGGCCGGTGAGCATGGGCCTCGGCCGGATGGCGGAGTCGGAAGCGTTCCTCGGCGCGCGCGCGGAGGGCGCGTTCGGCACCCTCTCCTCCCGCCTCGACTATGTCCGCGCGGAGGCGGGCTTCGAGGCCGGCGGCTGGCGCTTCGAGGCGGCGGGCGAACTGGGCCGCGCGCTGCCGGAAGCGGAAGGCGGGCTGCTGGCGGACGGCGGCGGGGACGCCTTCAGCACCGCCTTTTCGATGACGGCGGCGCGCGGGCTCGGCGGGGGGTCGCTCCGGCTCTCGCTGCAACAGCCGCTCAGGGTCGAGAGCGGACGCCTCGACCTCTCGCTGCCCGTCGGCCGGACGCCGGAAGGGGCGGTGCGGCGCGAGCGGGTCCGGGTCGGCCTCGAACCGTCCGGGCGGCAGCTCGATTTCGGCATCGACTGGACGCAGCCACTCGCCCCCGGCGCGGCCTGGCGCATCGGCGCGGCGCTGAGCCGCGAGCCGGGCCACGACGCCGGCCGGGACGCCGAGGCGATCCTCCTCGCCGGCCTGCGCGTCGGGCTGTAGGGGCGGCGGTCCGGTGGCGGACGGGACGAGGACGGACGAACAGACAAACAGCGTCACCCCGGACTTGATCCGGGGCCATCCCTGACTGTCTGTGCCTGCCGCGGCCGTTCGGAACAAGATCGAACCGCCTGCGTCCGCCGAGAGAGCCGGAGATGGGCCCCGGATCAAGTCCGGGGTGACGGTTTAGGGACACGCCTCCGCGTATCGGCGGGGGCGCCGGGGGCAGGCCGTGGACCCCCGCTCAGGCCACGCCGTCGAGCCGGTCGGCCTCCGCCAGGGCTTCCGGGCGGCGCGCCGGGTCGCCCCAGCCGCCGCCGCCTCCCGACAGCACCTCGAACACGTCGCCCGGGGCCACTTCGATGCCGACCAGCTTGCTGGGGAGCACACGCCCGCCGCCGGAGCCGTGGTGGATATAGCGGTGCGGCAGCCCGTCCTCGCCGCCGAGAATGCCGCGCGCGCCGTAGCGCACGCCGTCGCCCGCCGTGTTGGCGACGGCCGGCTCCTCCGTCTCGACGCGCAGCTCCAGCTCCGCCCCGCAGCCGCCCCGGTATTCCCCGGCCCCGCCCGAGCCCGGACGGAACTCGTGGCGGGCGATATGCAGCGGGAAGCGGACCTCCGCCACCTCGACGCTGCCGAACTTGAGCCCGCCGGCGGAATGCCACTCGCCGACCGAGTGCCAGCCGTCGCCGCCCGGCGAACCGCCGCCGCCGGGCCGGGCGTAGAACATGTGCCAGATGAAGCCGCGCCCGTTGCGCGGGTCCCGGCCCTTGATGGCGATGCGCAGCCGCCGGCCCCACCCGGCCATGGTGCGCGCCGGGCAGGACTGCGCGAGCGCGGTGACCGTGGCCTCGATGATCTCGTTGCCGCAATGCGAGGTGCACATGGTGACCGGAAGGCCGTCTTCGGCCCACACGATCGTGCCTTCCCTGAGCTTGACCGAGAGCGGGCGGAACGCGCCCTCGTTCTTCGGGATCTCCGGGTCGATCAGGTAGGCGAAGGACTGGGTGACCGCCGAGACCGTATTGGCGTGGCTGGAGTTCACGAAGGCGGTGCTCTGCGGGTCGGACGCGCTCAGGTCCACCGCCACCTCGCCGTCCCGGACCGTGGCGGTGGCGCGGATGGCGATGTCGTGCCGGCCGTGGCCGTCGTCGTCGAGGAACGCCTCGCCGTGGAACACGCCCTCCTTCCAGGTCGCGACCTCGGCGCGCGACCGGCGCTCGGCGCCGTCCAGCACCGCCTCGCAGGCGGCCGTCACCGTCTGTGCGTCGAAGGTATCGACCAGCGCCTGGAGCCGGGCTTCGCCGAGCCGCACGGAGCCGATCTGCGCGGCAAGGTCGCCCTTGAAGTCGCGCGGGTGGCGCACGTTCAGCGCCAGCATCTCCAGCAGGTCCTCGCGCGGGCGGCCGCGCTCCCAGAGCCGGAGCGGCGGGATTCGCAGCCCCTCGTGGAATATCTCGGTGGCGGAGGGGTTGTAGGCCCCGTGCGTCGCGCCGCCGATGTCGCTGTGGTGGGCGCGGTTGATGGTCCAGAAGGCAAGCCGCCCGGCGATGAACACGGGCGCGAACACGGTCACGTCCGGCAGGTGGCTGCCGCCGCCGGCATAGGGGTCGTTGACGACGAACAGGTCGCCCTCATGCACATCCTCGCCGAAGCGGGCGGACACCGCCTTGGCCGCCCAGGGCATCGCGCCGACATGCACGGGAATGTGCTCGGCCTGCGCGACGAGGCGGCAGTCGCGGTCGCAGATCGCGGCCGAGAAGTCGCGCGAGGAGTTGAGGATCTGCGAATAGGCGGTGCGCAGCATCGCCTCGCCCATCTCCTCGACGATGGCGGTCAGGCGGTGGCTGACCACGGAGACGGTGATCGGATCGAGATTGCGCGTCATCGCCGGGCTCCCTGGAAGACGATTGCCCAGCCTAACACCGTTTCGACAGCGGCAGGGGCGGCCCGCCGCCGTCAGGTCCTCCCGTTCTGCGGCCCCGGAAGCGTCCGGAGACCGTTCACCGGACCTTCCCGTTCTTCGCTGCGGGGCGGGCGCGACCCTTCGTCTCAGGCAACAACCGAAAGGCCCGCCGGGGCCATGCCGTCTAGTAGACCGGATGCGCCGCCATGGCCAGCGATGCCTGGATTTCCCAGACCGACTTCGCGACCGCCTGGCCAATGAGGTCCATCTTGCGCACCTGGTCGATACGGCCGCGGGCGCGCTCCAATTCGCGCGGCGACAGCAATTCATTGAAAATGCCGCAGGCGTCGCACAGGCAAATGATGACGATATCGCGCGGGTCGGGAATTTCGTCCGACAGCAGCACGCCCATGATCCGGAGCTTGACTTCCCGCTCCGCCCGTCCGTCCACCGTCGGGTAACGCCGCGACCGGAAAACCCAAAGGAACCGGTCCTCCTCCCGGTTCAGGACGCCGTTCTCCACGAGCCGGGCGAGCGCGGCCTCGCGGATTTCGTCGGCATAGGAGGCCGTGTTCTCGACCCAGTAGCGGGCGCCATGCACCTCCCCGGAAGCAACGATGCGCTCCAGCGTCGGATCGAGCAGCGGGTCGCCTGTAGACTTCCCGTCCACAAGGATCAGAGATTCGAGATCGGTGTCGATCCGGTCATCCAGGGCCAAGTCCATCAATACCGCCCCGGCCAGGGCGCACTGCATCGACCATTCCGGAATCGGCAGAAAGCTGCCGTCCTGATCGTCTAGCAGCAGCAACATGATTTCTTCGGCAAAACGAAGCATTGCACTCAGCCCATAGCGGCCAGAGCCGCAGCCCTGTCGCTATGCACCGTGAAGATAGTGAGGAAACCGCTGATCTCGAAGACCTCATGGATGCTCGGGCTGAGCGCGCAGAGCGCAATCGTGCCGCCGGACTGCTGGAGCCGCTTCGCCCCCATCAGCAGCACGCGCAGGCCGGCCGAACTGATGTAGTCCAGCTTGTCGAAATCGATGAGCAGGGCGTTCTCGCCCTTCTCCAATGCAGCCAACACCCGCTCTTCGAAGCTGCGCGCATTCGCGCTGTCGAGCCGGCCCTTGGGCTCGAGCACAAAAACGGCGTCTTCCTTGCTCTCTCCGATGTCCATGAATCGTCCCTGCCTGTCGGTCCAGATTAGCCTGGGACCGGCACCATAGCCAATTTCCCAGCCTGTCGCCATGATTTCACGCAGAACCGACGATTCGCAACCGTCAGCCTCCGAGTGCCGAAAGAAGCGCCCGAAGGAACCGATGACGGAGGCCGCGGGAGGCAGCAGACATGGAATGGAAAACTATACGCCTGGAAGAAGACGCGCGGGGCGTTGCAACACTCACTTTCGCGCGTCCCGACCGGTTTAATGCGCTTACCGCAGAGACGATGCGGGAAATCCATCTCGCGCTCGATGCGCTGCACGGCAGAGCGGATCTGCGCCTGCTGGTTCTTGCCGCGGAAGGCCGTCATTTCACTGCAGGCGGCGACATTAACATGTTCCGGCACATGGGAAGCGCGCCTGCCGAACAACGGCTTCAGGCGGCGCTGCGCGGCTCGATGCTGAGCCACCGGATCGCCTGCCTGCCCTGCCCGGTTGTCGCGCGGGTGCAGGGCGGCGCATTTGGCGGCGGCATAACCCTGATTGCGGCGAGCGATGTTGCGATCGCCGGGGCCGGGGCGCGCTTCGCGTTCACGGAGCTTCGCCGGGGCGTGGTGCCGACCGCCGCGCTCAAGGCGCTGCTGACGCGCATCGGCACGGCAGCCTACAAGCGTTACCTGTTCACCGGGGAGGCCTTCGACGCGGCCGAGGCCCAGCGCATCGGCCTCATCGACCGCGCCGTGCCTGACGAGGACCTTGACGGGGCACTGGATGCAGCCGTCGCCGGCTGCCTCGGCGCAGCGCCCGGCGCGGCCGCGGCCGTCAAGCGCGCGCTCGACCTCTACGACCGCAGCGGCCCCGATGCGCTGGGTATCGACGGCCTCTACGCCTTCGCCGAAAGCTGGGCCAGCGACGAAGGCCGCGAGGGCGCCGCCTCTTTCCTGGAAAAACGCCCGCCGGCCTGGGAACTCTGACCGGAAGCCGGCCGTGCGGGCTCATGCAAGCCGGCGCGCCGCCGCCTCTATCAGTTCCAGCTCGGGGGAGCCGCGTTCCAGACCGAACACCGCGGCAAAGGGAACGAGGTTCGCGTGTCCACGCCGCCGGCCGATTTTGGCCAGAACACCGAACGCCATCCGTTCCGCGTCGATCTCCAGCCGCTTTACGGAGCTGCGCCAGCCTTCCTGCGCATCCTCATCCAGCCCGGCCACTGTATGGCGGAGATGGCGCCGCAATGCCCGCAATGGCCGCACGGCCCGCGCCCGCCAGGGGCCGACGGCCCGGTCGCCGGCCCGGAGCGCCGCCGCATCCGCACCGTCGCCGAGCCACGCGGCCCAGAGCAGCAGCGGCACATCGACACCGAACCTGTCCTGCAGGGCGAGGCAGGCGTCGCTGACACCGGGCTCGGCATACAGCCGGACGGCGAAATCCCAGAGCGCGCCGGCGTCCGTCTCGCGAGCTTCCCTCTCCATCGCGGCCGATTGAAGCTTGGCCGGCGCCGGTTGACAATGGCGCAGGCTCCGCGACGAGGAACGCCCCGCCATGACCGACAAGCCTATCGTCAGGCCCTATGGAAGCTGGGTCTCGAACCTCTCGGCGCAGAGGATTGCGGAAGCGGGAGTCGGTCTGTCATTCGTCCGCGCGGACGGCGAAAGCCTCTACTGGCTGGAAGGCCGGCCGCGCGAGCGGGGCCGCAGCGTGCTCATGCGCTACAGGAACGGGGAAATCCGGGAAGTCCTGCCCTCGCAGTTCGATGTGCGGTCGCGGGTGCATGAATATGGCGGCGGCGCTTACGCCGCGCTTGACGGCCTGATCGTCTTTTCGCATTTCCCGGACGGGACCGTCTGGCTTGCCGGGGACGATGGCGAACCGAGGCAGATAACACCCGATGCGCCCTTGCGCTACGCCGATTTCGCGTTCGCCCCCGACGGCATCTATGCTGTGCGTGAGGACCATCGCGGGGCCGGCGAACCGGTCAACAGCGTGGTTCTCCTGGACCCCGCCCGAATCGGCGATGGCGAACCCGTTTGCACGGGGCGGGACTCCTACGCCGCGCCCAGGCCGGGCCCTGACGGGCGCCTCGCCTGCATCGCCTGGGACCATCCGGATATGCCGTGGGATGCAACCGAATTGCTGCTCGACGGCAAGCCCGTCGCGGGCGGGCCGGGCGAATCGGTGTTGCAGCCGTCATGGTCGGCGGACGGGCGGCTGCATTACATTTCGGACCGCTCGGGCTGGTGGAACCTGTACGTCCATGACGGCGCGGCCGGCAAGGCATTGAAGCCCATGGCGGCGGAGTTCGCCGGGCCGCTCTGGGGCCTCGGCGCTCAAAGCTACCGCTGCCTCGGCGACGGCGACGTGGTCGTCCGATACGAGTCGGACGGCAGCGTCTTCGTCGAACGGCTCCGGGGCGGCGCGTTCGAAACCGGATTCTCGCGGCCGTCCTGCCCCGTGCCCTTCGATGGCGGCTGGGCGGTGCTGGGCGTCGACACCGACCGGCCGGCCCGGCTCGACCTGCTGCGCGAGGACGGAAGACGCGAAACCCTGGCCCGTTCCGCCCCGGACGATCCCGACCCGGATTTCGTCTCGCGCGGCGAGGCGGTCTCCTTTCCGACAAGTGGCGGAAGGACCGCGCATGCGTGGTTTTATGCGCCGAAGAATCCCGGTTTCGCCGCACCCGAGGGGGAGCGCCCGCCACTGGTCGTGCGGTCGCATGGCGGCCCGACCGGCGCCTCGGACAACGGCTATTCGCCCGCCATCCAGTATTGGACGACACGCGGCTTTGCCGTCGTGGACGTCAATTATGGCGGCAGTACCGGTTACGGACGCGCGTTCCGCCAACAGCTGGACGGTCAGTGGGGCGTGGTCGACGTGGACGATTGCTGCGCGGCGGCAGCATGGCTGGCCGATACCGGACAAGCGGACGCGAACCGGCTTGTGGTGCGGGGCGGCAGCGCCGGCGGATATACGACGCTTGCCGCGCTGGCGTTCCGCGATGTTTTCAGGGCCGGAGCGAGCCTTTACGGCATCGGGGACCTCAAGGCTCTTGCGCGGGATACGCACAAATTCGAGAGTCGTTATCTCGACCGGTTGATCGGCCCGCTACCGGAGGCGGAGGCAATTTACGATGCCCGCTCTCCGTTGCTTCATGCCGACGGTATTTCCTGCCCCGTCATCTTCCTGCAAGGCACGGAGGACAAGGTCGTGCCGCCCGGTCAGACCGAAGCCATGGCGGCCGCCCTCCGGGCCAGGAGAATTCCCGCCGCACTGCTGTTGTTCGAAGGTGAAGGTCACGGATTCAGAAGGGCCGAGAATATCGTGGCCGCCCTGGAAGCCGAACTTTCCTTCTTCGCGCGGATACTCGGTTTTGAAGCGCCGGGCGTTCCGGAAGTCGCATTACTTGACGACGGAGGAGACCGGCGCGACAATTTAGCCTGAGACACGAAATTATATAAGGCGTTACATTTTTGGCTGGCATTTGCTATATTGTTGTCGTGTCCGCTGGACATGGATTGACGGAGGCCTCGACATGATTGATGAAACTGCCCTGACAAAGGGCCAACTTCGCAAGCTCAATGCGCTTCGCAAGTCGCTCGGCCCTTCCATAGCCGACGAGGCTTTTGCCAAATGGCTCGGCCAGGCCGTGGACGCGCCGGATACGGATCAGAATGCCGAAGTCATCGCCGATGCGTTATGGGCCTTGATTCAAGAGGGCAAGCTTACGATTCGGCGCGGCGGATATCTTGTCCGGCGCGGGCGCAAGCGGGTGATCGTCGAAGCCCGCGACGACTGACCGTCTCCGGCAGGCGGGTTCGTCATTTCCCTGCGCGCGCTTGTACCGAACGCAGGATGTTGGTTTCATCGCCTTGGTCACTAATGGCTTGACCGTTCGCCGTTACCGGCCATTGTCCGGCCCCCCGCACAATTTATGCACCGCTCAGGCGATGATTGCCGCATCGACGCCCGTCAGGTAATTCGTCCGGCGTTTGCCGTGTCGAGGTTCAACTCGACTTTGTCTGCGGCCCCGTAGCCGGGCCGCTTTTGAGACACTCCATTCGCCTCTTGAGAATGATGCGGGGCGGGCGGATGACACATAAACAGCCTCCGGTCGAGGCCGGATGGAAGAGGCGCCCGGTCCTCCTGTCTCCTGTGGCGGGAAAAGCGCAATGTGCCGAAAGATATCCGTCAACACGAAATCGGAAGCACAGCTGGTCATATTGCAACGCGCCGTTGATGAAACCGGCCTTGGGTCTTTTTTCTGCCATATGTCAAACTGTCAACAACCTCGCCTGGGCCGAATTCTCTTCCCCTGCAAAGCATATGGGGACTCGTCGTTTCCCGAATATGGCGGCTTCCCGCGGCGCCCCTGCAACCGCCGCCGGTTGCGGGTCGGATATTCGACCGGGAGATGTCGCCATGTGGCATGCCGCCCTTCAACTCGACAGCCGATCGGGCTCGCTGTTACTCTCCGGCCCGGCATAAAGGACTGCCGTGGAAGGAACGCCAATGTTGACGATTTACAGGGTCGGCGACCGGGCGACGAAGAAGGCGCCCGCCGACCGGTTCACAGGCGATGTCTACCAGGACGAAGTGCTTGTGGGCGCCGCTCCCTCGCGGATGCGGGCAACGAACGTAACCTTCAATCCCGGTGCGCGGACGGCGTGGCATCGTCATCCGGTCGGCCAGACGCTCTGGGCCGTCTCCGGGATCGGGCGCGTGCAGATCGAAGGCGGGCCGGTCGAGGAGTTGAGGCCCGGCGATACCGCCGTCATCCCGCCTGACGCACGCCACTGGCACGGCGCCGCGCCCGACAGCATCTTCACGCATCTCGCCATGTCCGAGACCGGCGACGACGGCGGCGGGACCGAGTGGTTCAATAAGGTCAGCGATGCCGACTATTCCGGCTAGGCCGACGCGATGACCCTGAGTGTCGCCATGCACCCCGCCGCCCGGGACCGCGTTGCGGACCGGATCGCCGCGCTCGACCTGCCCTTGCGGATCCTGCCGCTGTTGGACGACGGGCGCTGCATGGCCGAAGGAAGGCCGGTGCCGCTGGCCGAGGCGCCGGCCAGGGCGGTATGGCTGACCTCCGACATGATTGGCGGGGCCTTCGCCGACTGTCTCGAGGCCATCGCCGCGTCGCGCACGGTCGAATGGGTGCAGACATTCAACGCCGGCCTCGACCATCCGGGCTACCGCGCCATTGCGGCGAAGGGCATCCGCATCGGAGCATCCAGCGCCCAGGCGGCGGCCATTTCCGAATATGTGCTCGCCCATGTGCTGGACATCTTCCAGGGCCTGGCGGAACGGCGCGCGGCGCAGGCGGCCGGCGAATGGAAGCAGCTTCCCTTCCGCGAGGTCGGCGGCACGGTCTGGCTCATCGTCGGCTACGGCAATATCGGGCGCGAGATCGGCAGGCGCGCCGGCGCGTTCGGCGCCCGCGTGGTCGGCGTGCGCCGCAGCGGGGCGCCGGCGCCCCATGCCGACGAGGTCTGCGCCATGAGCGAACTCCGGGACCGCCTCGGGGATGCCGATGTGGTGGCGCTCTGCTGTCCGCATTCCTCGGAGACCGACCGGCTCGTCGATGCCGGGTTCCTCGCGGCCATGAAGCGAGGGGCCGTGCTGGTGAACGTTGCGCGCGGCGGCGTGGTGGACGACGCCGCGCTGCTGGCGGCGCTCGACAGCGGCCGGGTCGGGACCGCCGTGCTGGACGTGTTCGAGCCGGAGCCGCTGCCGCGCAGCAGCCCTTACTGGGCGCATCCCTCGGTCCGGCTCACCGGCCACTGCTCCTTCGCCGGCAACGGCACGCGCGGGCGCGCCGACGACCTCTTCATCGCCAATCTTCCGCGCTATGCTGCCGGCGAGGCGCTGGTGAACGAGGTCGATCTCGGGCTCTATCTCGACACCCTGCCCTGAACCGGCCGGTCCGAACGGGAGGCACGCCCCATGACCGAAATCAGGCCGCTCTCCGAGCATACCGGCGTGGAGATCACCGGCGTCGATGTCCGGCGGCTGGACGAAGCGGGCTTCCGGTCGATCTACGATGCCTGGCTCGGTTACGGCGTCGCCGTCGTGCGCGACCAGGCGCTCGATATCGGGGACTTCGTCGCGTATAGCCGCCGGTTCGGGCATGTCGTGCCGCATCCGTCCCGTTCGACACGCCATCCGGACCATCCCGAGGTCACCGTGCTCGGGGTCGGCAAGTTCGACGCCGACGGCCGGCTGAACGAGGAAATCTACCGGCGCGGCGCGGCCTCCTGGCACACCGACGGGGCTTATGACGAAGAACCCTTCAAGGCGACGCAGCTCTATGCGCTCGCCGTGCCGAGCCGGGGCGGCGACACGCATTTCTCCTCCATGTACCGCGCCTGGGACGCCCTGCCCGAACGGCTGAAGTCGAAGATCGAGGGCCGGCGGGGCGCGTTCACCTATGGCGGCGGCAAGCGCGGCTCGGACGCCCTGCTGAACCCGGAGGACCGCGGCCACGCCCCGGTCTTCCACCCGCTGGTCCGCACGCACCCGGAAACGGGGCGGAAATCGCTCTATTTCGACCCCGGAAAGATCGTCTGTGTCGAAGGCCTGGCGCCGGCGGAGAGCGATGCGCTGATCGACGAGCTGGAAGAGCGCATGGTGGTGGCGGATGCGCGCTACGACCACCGCTGGCGGGTCGGCGATATCGTCATCTGGGACAATCGCTGCATGGTCCACAAGGCTGCCGGAGACTACCCGCCGGAGGAAGACCGCGTCCACTGGCGCACCTCGATCAAGGAGAGGGACAAGGGCGCGCGCGTCGCCGGCGATTGAACAAGGAACCGGGAGACAGCAGTCATGGGCATAGAGGTGAGGCCCGCTTCGCCGGCCACGGGCGCGGAAATCCTCGGAGCCGATATCGGTGCGGGGCTGAACGACGGCGAATTCGCGATCGTCCGCGAAGCGCTCGACAGGCACGGCGTGATCGTGCTGCGCAGCCAGACGCTGACGCCCGAGAAGCAGGTCGCCTTCACGCGCCGGTTCGGCGAGCCGGAATTCAATTTCAACGCGGCCCGCTTCGGCATCGACGGCAGCCCCGAGATCTACCTCATCTCCAACATCGTCGAGTATGGCGCGCCCATCGGCACGAGGCGCGCGGGCGAGACCTGGCACACCGACATGAGCTATGCCGAGCGCCCGGCGGGCGCCACCATGCTCTATGCGGTCGAGGTGCCGGTCCTGCACGGGCTCACACTGGGCGACACCTGCTTCGCCAATGCCGCGGCCGCCTGGGACGCCCTGCCCCCGGCGATGCAGGAGGAAATCGAGGACATGCGGGGCGTTTTCGACTTCCGCGGGCGCAAGCGGTCCTCGCCCGTGAGCGCCGAGGACATCGCCCAGTATCCGCCGGTCGAGCACCCCATCGTGCGCACCCATCCGCGCACCGGGCGCAAGAGCCTCTATATCGTGCGCGACGACTGCACCGGGATCGTCGGCAGGGACGAGGAGACCTCGCGGGGCCTGATCGAGGCGCTGGCCGACCATATCGTGCGCACGGAGTTCATCTACCAGCACCGCTGGCAGGTGGGCGATGTCGTGGTCTGGGACAACTGCACGGTGCAGCACCGCGCCGTCCAGGACTACGACCTGCCGCAGCGCCGGCTCCTGTGGCGCACCACGATCAAGGGCGGCGTCCCCGTCTGACCGTCAGGCGGCGCCGGGCGACCAGCCATAGACCCGCTCAAGGGTCCCGCCCATCAGTTCCGCGCGCTCGCTTTCCGTCAGCCTGTCCGTCCGCCGGAAGGGCTCGACGCCCTCCTCGTAGGTGATGAGGTTGACGGCCCGGGTCCAGTCCGTGCCCCAGAGGCAGCGGTCTATGCCGAACGCCTCGAAGATGCGCGAGAGCGGGTCCCAGATATCGTCGAAGGGGTAAGGCGCGTGGCTGAGCGTGCAGGCGCCCGTGATCTTGACGGTGACATTCTCGCACGCCGCCAGCGCCAGCAGGGCCGGCAGGTCGGAGAAGGGCTCAGGCGGCGCGGGCGGGTCGAAAGGCTGTTTCAGGCCGAGATGGTCGATGACGAGCCGCGTGTCCGAATGCGCCCTGGCGAGCGCCAGCGCCTGGTCCAGCAGACCCCAGCAGAGCAGGTTGACCGGCAGCCCGGCGCCGGCGGCGGCGCGCAGCACGCGCGAGACGCCCGCATGGTCCGGGTCCCTCGAAACCCCGTAGGCCATCATGATCCTGGCCGCGACCGCGCCTTCCACCTTCGCCCAGTCGGCGACCGTCTCGGCGACAGCAGGGTCTTCCGGATCGACCGGTTTGACGAGGCAGAAGCGGCCCGGATGCTCGGCATGGACCTGGAGCGCGTAGCTCTCGTCATAACGGTACATGGTGTAGGGCGAGACGAGCACCGCCCCGTCCACGCCGACCGCGTCCATGGCGGCGACCATGTCGGAGCCGGTGACCTCCGCCGGCCCCGCGAGCGTTCCGGCCCAGGGCCGGCCGGGATGGTCGCGTTCATAGGCATGCACCTGCGCGTCGATGATCGCCATGGGTGCGCGTCTCCTCTTGCTGCTGCCGGCCGGAGCGGCGGCGTCAGGCCGCCAGTTCCAGGATTTCCATGACCTCCGCCGGGCCGTCTATGGGGCGCGGGTTGCGCGGCACCCAGGGGGTGCCCATCGCCTGCTCCGCGATCCTCTGGAAATGCTCCCGCCCGACGCCGGCGGCCGACAGGCTGCGCGGCATGCCGAGGCCGGCGATGAAGCGGTCCAGCAGGTCGCCCGCATCCGCCTTCGGCTCGCCCATCGCCGCGGCCACCAGCTTCTGGCGTTCGGCATTGGCCGGCCGGTTCCAGCGCATCACGAAAGGCAGCATGATGCAGGAGGTGTGGCCGTGCGGCGTGTCGAACACCGCGCCCAGCACATAGCCGATGCCGTGGCTGGCGCCCATCGGCACGCCCGCCGCGAGCGGGGCCATCGACAGCCACGAGCCCACCTGGCAATCGAGGCGCGCCTCGATGTCGGCCGGGTCCGCCTTCACCCGCGCGAGCCCCTGCGTCAGCAGCGTCAGCCCCCTGAGCGCCTGCGCGTCGCCATAGGCATGCGCCTCGCCGGAGCACACGCCCTCGACGCAATGGTCCACCGCGCGCACGCCGGTGGAGAGGAACAGCCATTCCGGCGTATGCACGGTCGGCGCCGGGTCGAGGATGACCGCGTTCGGGATCGCGTCCGGATGGCGGAACAACTCCTTCAGCTTCACGCGCTCGTCAGTCACGCCCGCGATGGCGCTGAACTCGCCGGCCGAAAGCGTGGTCGGAATCGAGACCTGCGGAATCGCGGGCCCGGCCGCCGGGTCGCGCAGCGCATCCATCTCCTCCGGGGTGCGGATGTCGTTGGCGAGGCACATGCGCACCGCCTTCGCGCCGTCGGTCAGCGAGCCGCCGCCAAAGGTGACGATGAGGTCGGCATCGACGGCGCGGGCGGCCTCCGCCGCCGCCATCACGTCACCGCGCGGCGTGTGCGGCGCCATGCGGTCGAACTGGCCCGCAACCTTGTTGCCGAGTGCGTGGCGCAGCTTCTCGATCTCGCCGGTCTCGCGGTTCAGCGTGCCGCTCACCATGAGGAAGATGCGCTCCGCGCCCAGCCGCTCCGCCTCCTCGGCCACCGCCTGCTCCAGCGGCACGCCGAAGCTCACCGCCTCCATCCGCCCGAACGCCACCCGGCCCGATTTCATTGCCTGCTCCCCTTCTTCATGCCGACCCGGAGACCGGCCCGGATCGAGCATATGGCGACCGGCTCCGCCGTCAATCATGCGCCCGTCCACGGGAAGCCCCATCCTTCTCGCACCCGCACACCTGCCAAAGCTCCTCGGCCCGACTGTCCGGCCCAACGGGCCCACTCCAATGGAATGTCATGTTTTGTCATGTTCCGTCATGCGGTGTCATGATTTGCATGTGTGCGGCGCATATCCTGTGATCGTTTCCGGCATGGAGTTGTCGTTTCGGGCCGGGGCTCCCGGTATTCCGTTCCGTTTCCCCGGCCTTGAGTCTTCGGCATGGGTCTCTCCTTTCGAGCCCTCTTCGTTCCGTTCTCCCGCCGCCGGCCCGCCAGCGCCGGGACCCTGATTCGCGCGTAACCTGCGCGCGCCTGTGCCGGCGCGGGCGCGTGTCGGCGTCGGCGCGGTTCGCGCGCCTGATTGCGCCTGCGCCCGCATGCGCGAGCCGGACGCAGGGCGCACTTCACCCGTTGGCCGAATCAGGGGCTTTTTTCGCGCCGGCGCCGGCGCGGAGGACAAGGCGGCCCCGCGCGAAGGCCGCTTTCCTGTCACAGGTCCCATACTAACACAGTTTTTCCGAAATGGCACCGAAACTGAGAAATTTTTCTGATTTCATGAACATAAAGTTTCGGGACATGGCTCAAGCCTGCAGGCCGCAACGACACGCCCGCCGGTTCGGGATACAACAGGGCCCACGGTGCAGGCCGGAGGACATTCCATGAGCGAGCAGGCTTACGATCCGGCCTCTGACGGCGCGCAGGCGGCTCCCGCCGATGCGATGTCCTGCAGCGGCTGTCCGAAGCCGGACCGCCTGCCCGCGGAGACCTCTGAGCCATGAACCTGCCGAGGAAAGAGCTTTTCGACCTGCCCGACGGGGTGATCTATCTCGACGGCAATTCGCTGGGACCGCTGCCCAGGGGCGCGCTTGAGAGGGCGCGGACCGTGATCGGCGAGGAATGGGCCAGGGACCTCATCCGCGCCTGGAACACGGCCGGCTGGATGGCACTTCCCCAACATGTGGGCGACCGGATCGCCCCGCTGATCGGCGCGCCGCAAGGCTCTGTTGCGACCGGGGACACGCTTTCGATCAAGGTCTATCAGGCGCTTGCGGCCGCGCTCAGGATGCGCCCCGGACGGCGCGCGGTCCTCTCCGACTCGGGCAATTTCCCCTCCGACCTCTACATGGCCGAAGGGCTGATCCGCACCATCGGCAAGGATTACGAGCTGCGCACGCCGGCGCCGGAAGACGTCCTCGACCGGATCGACAAGGGTGTGGCGGCGGTGATGCTGACGCAGGTCGATTACCGCACCGGCCGCATGCACGACATGGAGGCGGTCACACGGGCTGCCCACGCCGCGGGCGCGGTGATGATCTGGGACCTCGCCCACAGCGCCGGCGCGGTGCCTATCGACATGGCCGGGTGCCGGGCCGAATTCGCCGTCGGCTGCACCTACAAATACCTGAACGGCGGGCCCGGCGCCCCGGCCTTCATCTATGTCCGCCCGGATGTCGTCGAGGCGGTGGAGCCGGCGCTCGCCGGCTGGCTGGGCCACGATGCGCCCTTCGCCATGGAGCTCAGCTACCGCCCCGCCATGTCAACCGAGCGGCTCCGGGTCGGCACGCCGCCCATCGTGCAGCTCGCCATCCTCGACCGGGCGCTGGACGTGTGGGAGGGCGTCGACATGGCGGACATCCGCGCGGCCTCGATTGCGCTCTCGGAGCTGTTCATCGCCGAGGTCGAGGCCCGCTGCCCCGGCCTCGCGCTTGCCTCGCCGCGCAACCCGGCCGAACGCGGCTCGCAGGTTTCCTTCGCCTTCCAGCAGGGCTATCCCGCCATGCAGGCGCTGATCGACCGGGGCGTGATCGGGGACTTCCGTGCGCCCGACATCATGCGCTTCGGCTTCACGCCCCTCTATATCGACGAGGCGGACGTGCTCGCAGCCGCCGAAACCCTCGAAACCGTGATCGCGCAGGAACTCTGGCGCGACCCGAAATACCGTACCCGCGCGCGGGTGACGTGAAACGGGAACAGGCCCGCTCGCGAAGCCGTCGATTGCGGTCGGCGGCAGCGCATGAAATTGTTGCCGGCGAAAATTCGGGGGAGGCCGCGATGGGCTTGGCAAATGTTAAGGCTCTGACTTTCGACACGGGCGGGACCATTCTCGACTGGCATTCCGGCATCAAGGGCGCATTGGCGCAGACCGGCGCCAGGCACGGGATCGAGAAGGACTGGGTTCATATTACCAACGAGTTCCGGCGCCGCTCGCTGGGGAAGATGATCAATCTGGGCGAAAGGGAACCGCCGGCCTACAATATCGACGACGCCCACCGGATGGCGCTGGAGAGCCTTGTCGAGGAGCACGGGCTGGACGCCTTCACCGGGGACGAGCGCCGCGCGATCTGTTACGACACGGTGCACAATCTGCAGTGCTGGCCCGATTTTCCGGCCACCCTGCCGAAGCTCCGCGAGAAGTTCCTGTGCGCGTCGTTCACGATCCTCAGCTTCCGGATCATCATGGATACGGCCAGGCGCAACGGGCTTGACTGGGACGCCGTCTTCTCATGCGAGGCGATCGGCAAGTACAAGATTCTGCCGGAAGCCTACAACGCCGTCGCAAAGTTCCTGCAACTGCAACCGGGCGAAATATGCATGGTGGCCTGCCACAATTTCGACCTCGATGCCGCGAAGGGCTGCGGCTTCAGGACCGCGTTCGTGAAGCGGCCCGACGAGTGGGGCCCCGAAGGTCCGCCCGACCGGGACCCGAACCCGGCCCACGACATCGTCGCGGACAGCTTCCCCGACATGGCGCGGCAATTGGGGGTAGGCATATAGCCCGTCCGAAACCGTCCGGGCGCTACGGGCCGGGCGCAGGGATGGATGGCGGAATCGGGCCGGCCGCCGCGGCGGCGTCTCGTCGCGAACGCCCTACCCCCGCCACACTTCCCCGAGAAACCGCAGCCAGTTTTCGCCGGCGACCTTCTCGATGCGCGCATCGGTCCAGCCGGCACGGTCCATGGCGGCGATGAGGTTCGGGTAGTCGCGCATGCCGTCGAGGCCCTTCGGGTTGGGCGGGCGGTCCGCCATCGGCGCGGAGAGCGCGCGGCCGCGGCCCTTGTCGGAGCGCAGATATTCGAAGAAGCCGACGCCGTGGCCCTGGGTGAAGTCGGTACCGATGCCGACATTCTCCTCGCCCGCCACGGAGATGGTGTGGTCGAGCAGCGCCACCACGTCGTCCACCGTGGCCTCGCCCTGCTGGGCCATGAAGGGCGTGTAGGCGACCACGCCGGTGAAGCCGCCCCGGTCGGAGATCAGCTTCAGCATCTCGTCCGGCTTGTTGCGCGGGTGGTCGTAGAGCGCGTTGGGGGCGCAGTGCGTGTAGGCCACGGGCTGCTTCGAATGCAGGATGGCGTCCCGGCTCGTCCCGTCGCCGACATGGCTGAGATCGACCAGGATGCCGAGGCGGTTCATCTCGTCGATCACGTCGCGCCCGAAATCCGAGAGGCCGCTGTCCCGGCTCTCCCAGCAGCCGGAACCGACGAAGTTCTGCGTGTTGTAGGTGAGCTGGATCACGCGCACGCCGAGGTCGTGGAAGAGCGGCAGATAGTCCACCCGGTCCTCGATGGGATAGCTGTTCTGCCAGCCGAGGAAGACCGCGACCCTGCCCGCCTCCTTCGCCGCGCGGATGTCGGCCACCGAGCGCGCCTGGACCAGAATGTCGGCATGGTCGCGGAAAAAGCCCTGCCAGGCGGCGATATTGTCCATCGTCTCGCGGAAATTGTGCCAGACGGCGCAGGTGCAGTTGGCGGCGGTCAGCCCGCCGTCGCGCATCTCCTCGAAGACCTCGCGGCTCCAGTCGGAGACGATCAGGCCGTCCACGATGACGGGGTTGTCGAGCGGCATGGGGGAACTCTCCCGGAAATCGGATGATTGTGTCGTCAGGCAAGCGCTTCCGGCGACATCCTTCTTTACGTCGGCGCCGTCGGCGGCACCATGGCGGCCGGCGTCCAGCGCAGGCGGCGCCTTGCGAGGCGCTGTTGCTCGGTCTCGTCGTCATAGTGCGCCGGGGCCGGGGCGGGGAAGCCGTCCTGCGGCAGGTCGAGCGTGTTCACGATCAGGGTCGCCAGCAGGCCGTCCGGCTCCTCCACCAGCGCCGAGACATAGACGCCGCAGGCCCGGCAGATGAGAAAGTCGGTGATGCCGAGACCGAAGCGGTAACGGTCCACCTTCGCCTCGTCGGCAATCGCGATCTCCAGCAGCCCGTCGGGGTCGCCGGTGGCGCGCATGCCGTGCTTGCGGCAGAAGCTGCACTGGCAGGCCCGGATCGGCCATTCGGCCACCGGCTTCGCCGTGCGGTAGGCCACGCGGATATTGCCGCAATGGCAGCCGCCCCTGTGAATCTCCGTCATGGCGTCCTCTTCCTCAGGCTTCGCCGCGCGTTTCCCTGCGGAGCATCGGCAGAACCCGGTCGGCAAGCAAGTCGATGCTGCGCAGCACGAGCCGCTGGTCCATGCCGAGCCACTGGATGCGCGTCACGATGCGGTTGCAGCCGGTTGCCTCCATGAGCGAGAGCAGTTCGTCCGCGACCTCCTCCGGCGAGCCCATCACGACCCGCCCGGCGAGCAGCTCGTCGAGGTCCGGCTCTTCCTTGCCGACGCCGCCGATCGTGCGGAACAGGCCCCACTGGCCGAAGACCCGGTAGCTCGCCTCCAGGAACGGCCCCGCCTCGCGGACCGCCGTCTCCCTGTCCGGCGCGACGACGATATTGCGCAGCATCGGGAAGCGCGCGGGCCGGGGCTTGCCGAGCGCTTCCAGCGTCTCCAGGAAGCGTTCCGCCTGGCGCCTGACGACATCGCCCACCAGATGCGAGGAGGCGACCCAGCTGTCGCCGAGGCGGGTGTCGGCCAGCCGGCCGGCCCGCTCCACCGCCGCATCGACGCTGCCGCCGAACCACATGGGCGGCCGGGGCCGGCGCGCGGGCCTGAGCGCAAGGGTCAGGTCCTCCGCGCTGAAATGCCTGCCGGCGAAGTCGACCGCCTCCTCGGTGAACAGCCGGCGGATCAGATCGACCCCTTCCAGGTAGCGGCCGATCCGGCGCCCGAAATCGAGGCCCATCAGCTCGAATTCGTCCCGCTGCCAGCCTGGCGCGACGCCGAGCGTGAACCTGCCGCCGGACACCGCATCCAGCAGCGCCGCCTGCTCCGCGACCTGGAACGGATGGTAGAGCGGCAGGATCAGCATGCAGGTGGCGATCTGCATGTCCCCGGCTTCGGGCGCGAGGTGCAGAAGCGTCTCCAGCGGCGGAAACCAGGCGGTGTCGCCGTAGGAAAGATGGTTGCCGATCGCCACGCCGTCGAAGCCGCCCTGGCGGGCGAGGCGGAGCTGCTCGACATGCTCGGCCATCTTCCGGCCCATATGGGCGTCGGGAGGATGCTCGTTGCCGATGAAGAGGTGCAGGTCCATGGCGCGCCAGCTTGGCCCAAAGCGCGGCCGCGCGCCACACCCGCAATCATGCGGACGCCCGAGGCAGGGTTATTGCGTGTCGGAGGGGTCCGGAACGAAACCGGGCGCCTTGCGGCGTCCCTTGCGAGTATAGGCCTTGCGGTTCCGGACCCGCTGCGGGCGCAGCGTGCGCAGGGCGCGGGCCATCGGGTTGCGCCGTTTCCGCGGCAGCTTCCGCTTGCGCATGGGTCCCGAGCCCCTGTCCTGCTGTAGGATGGATGGTGGGCGCGGCTGGGTTTGAACCAGCGACCCCTGCCGTGTGAAGACAGTGCTCTCCCGCTGAGCTACGCGCCCGGAAGGCGGACCGTCTAGGCAGAGCGCGTCCGGCTGTCAAGCGCCGGCCCAGGGATCGTCGAGGTCGAGCAGCGCATTGTCGGCGCCGAGGCCGGGTGCGGGCGCGCGCACCGACGGGCGGCGGCCGTCGAAGGAAATCGGCAGCGCCAGCGCCTGCATGCCCTCGCGCGCCGGCACATCGACGACCATGTCGAGCGCCCGGATCTGCGGCTCCTCGAGCGCTTCGGCCAGATTGTTGATGGGCGAGGCCGGCACGCCGGCCGCCTCGAAGACCTCCATCCACTCCCGCACACGTCCTTCCGCCAGAGCCGCCTGGATGTCGCGCACGATCTCGCCGTGCCGCTCCATGCGCGCGGCATTGCCCTCGAACGCCGCGCTCTCGGCCCAGTCGCTGCGGCCGAGCGCCAGCCCGAGGCGCTTGAAGAGCCGGTCGGTCGCCGCGGTGATCAGGATGCGCCCGTCGGCGGCGTCGAACGCCTCGAACACGACGACGCGCGGGCTGCCGGTCGGATGGCGCACGGGCCGCTTTCCGGTCGCCTTGTGCGAGACGAACTGCGTGGTCAGCAGGAACATGGCGGTTTCGAGCAGCGAGGTGTTGACCACCACGCCCCTGCCCGTCCGCTCGCGCTGGCGCAGGCCCGCCAGCGCGCCGAGCGCCGTCCAGAGGCCGGTGCTCATATCGCAGACCGCCGCCCCCATCCGCATCGGCTGCCCGTCCGGATCGCCCGTATTGTCCATCAGCCCCGAGAACGCCTGGAACAGGACCTCGAAACCGGGGTCGAGCCGCTTCGGCCCCTTGTGGCCGAACGCGCCCATGTCGCAATAGACGAGCCGCGGGTTCTCGCGGAGCAGCGCCTCCGGGCCGAGGCCGAGCTTTTCCGTGACGCCGGGCCGGAGGTTCTGCACGAACACATCGGCGCCGCGCACCAGCTTCAGCAGGCGCGCGCGGCCTTCCTCCTGCGTGAGGTCCAGCGATACCGACCGCTTGGAGCGGTTGACGCCGTGGAAGGTCGGCGCGGCGCCGAACCAGACCGGCGGCGTCCAGCGGCGCGATTCGTCGCCTTCCGGGCGCTCGACCTTGACGACGTCGGCCCCGAGCTCCGCGAGCACCTGCCCGACGACGGGGCCGGCGATGATCTGCGCGAGTTCGACGACGCGCACGCCTGAGAGCGGCATCCGCCATCCCCCCTTGGTTCCGAGGCCGGCCGGCGCACGCGCCGCTTGATGCGGAGCCGCCGGCCGCCTAACTCTAGACTGGAGAAGGATGGCACATCCGGGGAGAAGGCGCATGTTGGGCAGATGGGCACTGGCGGCCGCGATGCTGTGCATGGCGGGGACGGTCTTCGCTCTCGGCAGCGGCAGCGGCAGCGGCGGGGACAAGTCGGGCCCGCTCGCTGCCATCGAGAAGAAGATCGAGGCGGGCGAATACGAACAGGCCGTCGCCGACCTCGAGGTCCATATCGACAAGAACCGCACCAGCGCCGACGCCTTCAACTGGCTCGGCTATGCCAATCGCAAGCTCGGCCGCTTCGAACAGGCCCGGAAGGCCTATGCCCGCGCGCTCTTCCTCGACCCCGACCACAAGGGCGCGCATGAATATGCGGGCGAACTCCGCCTGCAGCTCGGAGACCTTGCCGGCGCGGAGAAGCACCTTGCGGAGCTGGACCGCATATGCCTGCTCGGCTGCGAGGAATATGACGAGCTGAAGGCGGAAATCGCCGCCTGGAAGAAAGCGAACGGCAAGTGATTCGGGCGGCCTGGCCTGCCGGGAGCGCGCGGGCCGGCATGAGCATCGGGCGCATCCTGGCCATGCTCGCCCGCTACTACTACCTCTTCAGAGGCTCGGTGCCGCGCATCATCGAGCTAGCCTACTGGCCCATCGTCCAGGTCGCGCTCTGGGGGTTCATCACCAAATTCTTCCTGGAGCACAGCAGCTGGCTGGTGAATGCGGCCGGCGCGCTGCTGGCGGGCGTCCTGCTCTGGGACGTGCTGTTTCGCGGCCAGCTCGGGCTCAGCATCTCCTTTCTGGAGGAGATGTGGGCGCGCAATCTGGGCCAGCTGTTCGCGAGCCCGCTCAGGCCCGGCGAGCTCATGGCGGCGATGATGCTGGGAAGCCTGATCCGCACCTCGCTCGGCCTGATGCCGGCGACGCTCGTTGCCTGGCTGCTCCACGAATACTCGATCTATTCGCTGGGCCTGCCGCTGATCGCCTTCTTCGCCAACCTCATGGTGTTCGGCTGGGCTATCGGGCTCGCGGTCTGCGCGCTGCTCATCCGCTACGGGCTCGCGGCCGAGAGCTTCGCCTGGGCCTCGATCTTCATCCTGGCGCCGCTGAGCGCGGTCTATTACCCGGTCGATGTGCTGCCGGAGGCGGCGCAGGCGGTCGCCCTGGCCCTGCCGTCCGCCCATGTCTTCGAGGGCATGCGCGCGGTCATGATCGAGGGCGTGTTCCGCACGGACCTGTTTCTCTGGGCCATCGGGCTGAATGTCGCCTATATCGCGGGCGGCGTGGCGCTCTTCGCCTACGCCTTCAAGATCGCGCGCCGCCGCGGCCTCATCCTGCAATCCGGGGAGTAAGGAGGCGATTGCCGGGCGGCGAACGCGGCATATATATGGCGGCGTGGACCGTCGAAAATTCCTGCGCACCGCCGGCAGTGCAACCGCAGTCGGCCTGGGCGGCGGGCTCAGCCTGGCGAGCGCGCTTCCCGGGACCGGCGCCCTGCACCGCCTTCTGGAAGAAACGCCTCGCGAACGCGTCGCCGCCGAGCTTGCGGGCCTGATCGGCGATGGCCTCGACCGCCGCAGCACGCTCGCCGCCCTGGCCGTCGCCGCTTCGCGCCGGGTCCGGCCGTTCCCCCATGTCGGCTTCAAGTACCACACGGTGCTTGCGCTGCAATCCGTCCACCTGACGGCGCTCAATCTCGAGGGCAAGGCGCGCTGGCTGCCCGTATTCTGGGCGCTCGACTATTTCAAGCGCGCCCAGGAGGCGGAGCGCCGCCGGAGCGGCTGGACGATGGGCCCGCGGCCGGCCCCCGCTGTCGGGACGGCGGAGGCGGCCCGCCAACGCCTGGTCGAGGCGCTGGACCGCTGGGACGCCGAGGCCGTCGACCCTGCCGTTCTCGACTTTGCCCGGCTGGCCCCGCCGGAACAGCTCTTCGAGGTGCTTTTTCGATACGGCATCCGGGACCTCCGGGCGATCGGCCACAAGGCCATCGCGGTGCAGAACGCGCACCGTCTGCTGCCGCTTGTCGGGCCCGAATACGCCGCTCCCCTGCTTCGCTCGCTGGCTGCGGCGCTCCAGAATCACGGCTACGGCCCGAATCCCGCCACCGGCGACCTGCCTCCCGACCGGACCTGGCGGGCGTTCCGGGCGATGCTGGGAGAGGTTCCCAGGACCTGGAAACAGGGCCGCCGGGACGGTGCGGCGCGCAACGAGTTCATCCGCACGCTCCGCGAGGGCTCGGAGCTCGACGCGGGCCGGGCGGCGGTCGGTCTCCTGAAAGGCGGGGTGTCCGCCGGCTCGATATGGGAGGCGCTCTTCGCCGCCGCTGCGGAACTGGTCCTGACGCGGCCGGCGGTGGTCCCGGTGCATGCCCTGACATCCGCCAACGCGTTCCACCATGTATTCCGGCATGCGCGAACCGGGGAGACGCAGCTTCTGGCGCTCCTGCAGTCGGCAGCCTTCATACCGGCCTTCCGGCGCAGCGTCGGCGCGACGCGGCGCGGTCTGCGCATCGACGGGCTGGAGCCTCTCGCGGTCCCCGGCGACGGCGCGGAAGCGTTGCGCGAGGCATTCTCCGAACTGCCGCGGGACCGCGCCTCCGGAGCCCGCAAGGCATTGGGCTACCTGCAACGGGGCGGCTCGCCAGACAGGCTGGGCGCGGGTGCGCGCCGGCAACTGGCCCTCTACGGCCGAGGAGCCCACGAGTTCAAGTTCACCGAGGCCGCGCTGGAGAACTATCGGGCAATGCCGCCGTCGGCGTTGCGGGACCGGGTGCTGGCCGCCTCGATGGCCTATTTCGCAGGTCCCGCGGCGGCGCCGAGCCCGGTCGCGCAGGAGGCGCTGGCGCTGCTCGGCTAGCCCGCGGCTGTGGACGAAGGGCGGCCAGTGGTGCGTCCGGGAAAGCCAGCCGGCTGCGCACCGAAAACGGCCGGGAACGGCCGGCTTTCTCCAGACCTCGCGGACCTGCGGATCGAGTAGCTCCAGGGCCGGCGGCTCACGCGCAACAACCGCCATCCGGAAAGAACATCGGAACGAATTAACCCCGGGTCGGCGGCCCCGGGGACTTGATTCTGTTTGCGATTATTCCGATACTGTCTTCCTCATGAATCGGTTTCCCTGCGCGTGCGGGAACCGGACGGATGACGGGGAGTGGCCTCATGTTCTTCGCGCGAATCCGGATGCGTGGTGTCCTTGCCGTCCCGCTGGGCTTCGCCGCCCTCGCCTTTTGCGTTCTGGCGCCCGGCGCCGCGCAGGCGCTCTCGTGTCCGGGGCCGATATCGTCCTACACCACCCAGATCAATTGCAACAATGGCTGGTTTTCCGGCTCGGCGCAGCACAGCTGCACGGACAGGAATATCTCCGTCCCCACCGCCGGCTGCTGCAAGATCAGGGCGAGGTGCGAACGCTGGCAGGGAGACAGCGAGGGAAACTGGTCCTCGATCACGGTCACATGGCCCAAGGCGCAGAACGTGGTGAACTGCCACGGGACCCTCAAGATCTACCCCTGCCCGTGAACGCCGTGCCGACGAACCCCTTGCGGCCGCGGGAGATGTTCCGGCTCCTGGAAACCCCATAAGAGGAGACGTCTCGTGCCCCACCTTCGACTCCCGTTGGCGATCGCCGCCGCCGCGTTCCTGTCGGCGGCGATGCCGGACGGTGCTTCGGCCAACAGCGCCCAGCATTGCAGAAACCAGTGGAACGCCAGTTCGGCCTCCGACTCATGCACCCACAACCTCTCCATCAACTGGTGGCCGAACTCCGGGAAATGCTCGATCTTCGTGGGTTGCAACACGGGTTCCGGCGGCTTTCACAACCAGCAGGTCAACAGGGCCCCGGCCTTTGTCCCGTACTACATCAACTGCAACGGCTTCCTGAAGTTGTCCCAATGCTGACACGGGCGGGCGGCGTCCCTGCCGCCCCGGCCCGGAGGAGGGAATCCATGCGCAAGCTTCGAGTCCCGTTGGCGGCCGCCGCCGCGCTGCTGCTGCTGGCGGCGATGCCGGCCGGCGTTTCGGCCACCAGCAACCAGAACTGCAGGACCGAGTGGGACCGCAGTGAGGCCGCCGACACATGCACCGTCGTCTCAAGCGTTGTCTGGCAGTCCTGGACCGAGCAATGCCGAATCAAGGTGACCTGCACCAGGTCCGACGGTATCGCCACCCACCAGAACGACGTCAAGGCGGGCTATTACGTGGTTCACACGTTCCACAACTGCGACGGCGTCCTGGAGCTGTCGCTGGCGGGGTGCTGACCCGACCGGCCGGCGTCCCTCATCCTGAGTAGCGCCGGCTGCAAATCCCCTCTCCCCGCTTGCGGGGAGAGGACGGGAGAGGGGGCCGGCCGTCAGGCCGGCGGCGGCGCCAACGCCGCCATTCGTAACGTTCGCCGCGTCCAGCGCGGCGGCGGGCGAAGCCCGGCAACCGTCCGCGCGCGCCGCGAGGCCCTCCCCTGACCCCTCCCGCCCAGCGGGAGGGGGAAACCCGGCCGACCCCAATCGGCTTCGCCCTGATGGCTGAACCGGACAGCAGTGGATCAAGTCCGGGGTGCCCCCCGCCTTCGCGGGGGCAGGCAGGTTGAGGCTGTAGGGATGAGGCCGTTTCAGCCCGAACGGACGCCGCTCCGGAGCATCTCAGCGACGGACGCCGCCTCTCCGGCATCAGGAGGATCCCGGGACGCTGTTTTCGTCACGCGGCTGGGGGGGAGTATCGGGAGGCGGAGCGGTTGCACAGGTATATTTCAACTCGCCGCTGCAGTTCAGAAAATACTGGAGCCAGACCGGCTCCCTCCAGCGGGTGTTGCTCGTGAGGCTGCCGTCAGGGGCGGGGCAATCCACCTGAAGCTTGCATCTCCCCGAGGTGGGCCACCACGAGATCCAGAGGCTCTGGGTGCAAACGGACGCGGCCGGAGCGGCGTTCCACTTGTCCTGGCAATCCTGCTGGCTGGCCGAAGCGCCGTCCGGCATCGCCGCCGACAGGAACACGGCGGCGGCTGCCAGGGAAATCCAAAAGTAGCGCATGACATGCCTCCTTGCGAGTTATCGGGTTGGAATCCGCGACGGCATAACCGACCGAAGAGGTGGTGGCGGCGACCGCAACGGCCGGGCGGGCGAGGCGGTCACTGGCTGCCCGGTGTTTGTGTTCCCCCGTGGCCGGCTCCTTGATGCCACGAGGGTCCGGGGCAATTGCCGACCGTCAGGGAGCCGTCGCAGTTCATCAGGCTTGCGACATCGGCCAGGGAGTAGGTCCCGTTATTGTCTTTATTGCCGTGATTGACCGGATTGTGCCAGTAATAGCATGAAGCCTCGATACGGCACTGCCCGGCCTGCACTGAAATTACGGCGTTCGAGCATGTGTTCTTTGCGCCGCTTTGGTCCCATTGTTCCATGCACGCGTCTGCGGTGACCGGCTGCCCCGAAGTCGATTGCGCCGCCGCATCCCGTCCGGTCAGGCCGGCAGCCGACAGAACGAGAAGAGCCGCGCCGGCGAGGCAGGAACGAGGGATGGCGCGAAGCGGGTAATTCATCGCAGACTCCTCCGCGTATCGAGCGGTAATGCGTGACCGGCCGGGCCGGCCGCTTTCAGTTCGCCGGACACCATGTGTGGTGCAGATTGCCGTCGCAATTGTGCAGGTTCGAAATGCCGTTGCATGCGATGCGGATTGTCGTGTCATTGAAGTTGTGTGCGTAATGACCGTAGTTGCATTTCGCGGAAACATCGGCCACGCAACTTGTTCCGGAGACCTGAACGAAAGACTCGTTCTTGCACGAATCGTCCGCAGAACTCATGTTCCAGTCCTGCTGGCGCTGATTGGTCCACTGCGCCCCGGAGGCCAGCTGAAAACTCGAGACGGAGCCCGGAGACCCGGTCGGGCTCGAAGGCCCGGTTACGTGCGCGGCCAGCGCCGGCGCGCCGACCGGACCGAGCGCGAGAAGAACCGCGCCGGCGAGGCAGGAACGGCGGATGACGTGAAGCGGGTAATTCATCGGGGACTCCTCCATGTATGGCGCAGCAATGCGCGACCGGCCGGGCCGGTCAGCACGACGATGCGGACACCGTCAGGACGCCGTTGCAGTTCCGCAATTGCGGGAACTGGCCGAGCTCCACCCCCTCGATGACCGTGTCCTGTTTCTTGCCGTCAGAAGATTCGCACAGGGCGGAGACCTTGCACGACGTGCCGGTCGAGCTGACCACCTGTTCGGAGCAGGTCGAAGCCGCCGGACAGGTCTTCCAGGCGTTACTGCATTGCACGTGGGTGGGGCCTTCGGTGGCGCGCGCGTCGTGAACCGGAGCGGCCAGCGCCAGCGCGAAGGCGGCCAGAACGGGCAAAGCGCGGATGCGCGAACGATTGGCGGCGGATGGCATGGGCTCCACTCCTTCTCTGCGTCAGCACGACGACTGCGAGATCGTCAGGGCGCCGTCGCAGTTCCGCCGCTGCGGGAACTGGTCGACGTTCAGCGATAGTGGAGGTGTGCGAGGACTTTCCGTCATCGTCCGGGCACTTGCCGGAGACCTTGCACCCCCAGGTGAGTGCGACGACCCCGCCGGTGTTCGCGGTGCAGGACGCATTTGCCGGGGCGGTCGCCCAGCCGTTCTCGCAATCCTCCTGATGCGCCTCGGGGGCGTTCTGGGCGGCGGCGGGCGCGGCCTGGAACGCCAGCGCGGCCAGCGCCAGCGCAAAGGCGGCCGGAGCCAGCGAAGCGCGGGTGCGCAATGGATTGACGGTGGATGTCATCGGTCCGGCTCCTTTCCTTCGCATGGATTTTCTCTTCCGCGTATTGAGCGGCAACTCCCGGCCGGGCCGGTCAGCACGCGCCCACCCACAGATTTCCATCGCAATTGTGCAGGTCGCCGACATCGTCGAGGGGGACCGTCACGTCATTGGATTTCTGCTCCAAAAAGGTGCCTGCGTCGGTGTCCTCGTAGTGCTGGCATTCCTTTACGATGCGGCATTGGCCGACCGACAGCGTGATGCTGCCCGACGAACAGGTAAGGCTGGCGGAGGCGCTGTTCCACGCGGCCTCGCAGTCCGCCTGCGTGACGGCCCCGCCGGATTGGGCCGTCGCCTCCGGGACCGCCGAACCGGCCAGCGCCAGCGCGATGGCGGCGACCGCCAACGGATTTTGAAGATTTCGCATGGTTTCTCTCCTCCGGGCCGGGGCGGTCAGCACGCGCCTACCTGTAGTTCGCCATTGCAATTGTGCAGGTCGTCGACGTCGGCGAGGGGAACCGTCACGTCATTGGCTTTGTACAGCGCCTGGGTGACGCCCATGGAGCCTATCCCGTAGTACTTGCAGCTCTTCTTGATGCGGCATTGGCCGTTCGACAGAAGGATGTCGTTCGGCACAGTCGTACAGGTTGGGCGGGCGGAGGCGCTGTACCACGCATTCTTGCAACTCTGCACCGTGGCGGCGGACTGGGCCTTCGCCTCCTCGACCGCCGGACCGGCCAGCACCAGCACGAAGGCGGCCAGAGCGAGCGAAGCGCGGGCGCGCGGACGATTGGCGATGGGTGGCATTGGCTCGGCTCCTTATCTTTTGCCCGATTCCCTTCCCTAACGACTCTCCAGACACCGCCGCGGCCCGACGAGGGCTGTCGCCCCGGACTCCACGCGGGACCAGGCGCGAACGGGCTCGTCAACTCAGCATGACAAGGCGATGTATCCGGTACAATTTTGCAGGTTCTGGGCCTCGATCAAGCCAACCGTTACCGTGCTGAGGCTGTATTGCGTGCCGACGAAGCACTTCGTCGTTATCGTGCAATTGCCGCCGCTCCACGACCCGCTCTGCCACCAGCAGATATTGCTGCCCGACGTGCGGCCGGCATCGCTCTTGTTGAACTGCGTCCTGCATTGCTGGTCCCAAGCGGACGACGCCCACGCGGCGGTCGGCGCGAGCACGATGAGGGCGGCCGCGAGAACGAGAAGACGCGATTTCAGTCGCGAATCAGGCATCCGATACCTCCGATGGCGACTCTGCGGTTTGCGCCAGAACAAGACGGTCCACTCCACCGCGCCAGACTCCCGGTCTCTGTGTTCATCGAGCCGGCAAGCTCAAATCAGCCTCATCATAGCATATAATTCGTTAATTTTTCATGTAGGAAACGGCTTTAGGATGTCATTTCAATAAAAATATCGGCCAATTTCCGCAGCAACGCTTGCGATTGGCATTCAATAGTGGAGCTGCTCGGCGGTCAGCGCCCGCGCAGCGCCGCCACCGGATCGAGCCGGGAAGCCTGCCGGGCCGGATAGAGGCCGAACAGGATGCCGCAGGCGGCGGTGACCGCCAGTGCAAGGCCGGCCGCCTCGGTCGACACGCGGTACGGCCACTCGGCGAAGCGGCAGATGGCCCAGGTCGCGCCGGCGCCGAGCGCAATCCCGAGGATGCCGCCCAGCAGCACCAGCAGGAACGACTCGATCAGGAACTGCCACTGGACATGGCTCCGGCGCGCGCCGATGGCCCGCCTTATGCCGATCTCCAGGCGCCGCTGGCTGACGGAGACGAGCATGACGTTCATCACCCCGATGCCGCCGACCAGCAGCGAGATGCCGCCCACCATGCCCAGCAGCAGCGTGAACAGCCGCGACTGCTGCTGCATTTTCTCGATCAGCTCCTTCGGGCTTTCGACATGGATGACGAGGTCCGCCGACCTGCGGCGAAAATAGTCGCGCACCTGCGCGCCTGCCGCCAGGTGGTGGGCGCCGGGGGCCATGCGCGCCATGACGGTGCGGATGTCCGGGTTGCGAAACACCCGCTGCGCCGTGCCGACGGGAATGAATACCGCGCGGTCCGCCCGGATCTCCCGCGGACCCCGGACCCCGCTTTTCAGCACGCCCACGACGGTATAGACGTGGTCGTCGATCCTGATCGTTTCGCCGACGACGCGCCCGGCTCCGGCCCGGCGCATGGAGGCGGCGATTCCCGCCCCGACCACGCCATAGTACCGCCGGCCGTCGAGATCGGACAGGAACCGCCCCTCCTCGACATGCAGCCCGGTAAGGCCGGCGAGCGTCCTCGTCGCGCCGACCAGGGCTACGCGCGTGTCTTCCTCGCCGGCGAGGAGGACCTGCGCCGGGGAGATCATGTAAGGCGCCACCCCGCCGATGGCGGGGAGCGCCGCGAGCCCGGCGGCTTCCTCGACGGCGATGGTGGCCCGGCTTCGGCCGTCCGGCCCGCCGGGAGGCGAGAGGTTGTGGACCAGCAGAATGTCGGTGCCCAGTTCCGCGAAGTGCTTGAGGGACTGCCGCTCGACGATCTCGCCCACGGAGACCATTGCGATCACCGAGCCGATGCCGATCGCAATGCCGATCAGCGCGAGCAGGCTGCGCAGCCGGGCGGCGGCCAGGCTGCCCGCCGCTTCCCTGAGATTGGTGCCGAGAAGCAGGGCCATCCGCGCGCGCCTACGAGGGCTCCGGCACCGCCGCCGCCCCTTCCGGCACGGCCGGAAGCTCCCGCAGGACGCCGTCCTGCACGCGGACGTTCCGCACGCACTGCCGGGCGACCTGCCGGTCATGGGTGACGATGACGAGGGTGAGCTGCCGGGCGGCGTTCAGGTCGAGCAGCAGCCGCATGATCTCCCCGCCCGTGTCGGCGTCCAGCGCGCCCGTCGGTTCGTCGGCCAGCACCATCGCCGGCTCGCCGGCCAGCGCCCGGGCGATGGCCACCCGTTGCTGCTGGCCGCCGGAGAGCTGGTTCGGCCTGTGCCTGGCGCGTTCTCCCATGCCCACGCTGTCCAGCACATCCAGCGCGCGGCGCCTGGTGACCGGGCCGCTCAGGCCGCGATATAGCAGGGGCAGGGCCACATTCTCCCATGCCGTCAGACGCGGCAGCAGATGAAACGCCTGGAACACGAAACCGATGCTGGCGTTGCGGATGTCGGAGAGCTCGTTGTCGCTCATTCCCGAGATATCCTGCCCGTCCAGGAGGCAGGAACCGCCGGTGGGCCGGTCCAGCAGGCCCATGATGTTCATCAGCGTGGTCTTGCCGCAGCCGGACGGCCCCGTGATCGACATCAGGTCGCCCCGCTTCACGTCGAGCCGCACGTCCCGGAGGACGTCGACGGTGACCGGGCCCGTCACGTAGCTCTTGCGGATATCCACCAGGCTGAGCATCAGCGGCGCGGCCGGAGGCGGCCCGGGACCACGATCCGGCGCTCCTAGCCCGACTTCCGCAACTCGGGGGTCATGAGGATGCTAACTCATTGAATAGCCTTGATCGTCTCCCCGAGGGTCGGCACTACAAGGCGGCGAACGGAGAGGCGGCGCCGTGTGCCGTCAGGCGGAGATCCGGGGTGCGGGTTGCTGCGGCCAGGTCATGCCGAGCTGTTGCAGCAGTAGCTCGTGCTCCTTGTTCGGCCGGGTGTGGCGCGGCAGGACGAGGTGCCGGCCGTCGGTGGTTGGCAGATGGACGTCCACCATCTGGATGGTGGCGAAGGCCTCAAGGATGGCGCGTGGGGTGAGGCCCGGGGCGCGCGGCCGGGCGAGGTTCTTCAGGGTCACCAGCAGGCAGTAGGCGATGAACGAGACGAAGATATGCGCCTCGATGCGCTCTTGGCGCTGATGGAAGATGGGGCGGATCGCGAGGTCGTGCTTGAGTTCCTTGAACGCCTGCTCGATCTCGACGAGCTGCATGTACAGATGCCACAGCGTGGCGGGGTCTTCGGCGACCATGTTGGATCGCAGCAGGTAACGGCCCTCGCGGCGGCGGACCTGGCGCAGCCGGTCGCGCTGCAGGCGGAATGAGAAGCCGTTGGCGGCGAGTTCGCTGTCGGTCCCGGGCACGGTGATGTCGACCAGGCTCCAGGCCCGGCCGGCCTCCTTCCTGGCGGCGCCGAGCTTGAGCAACAACTGATCCCGGCTGTTCGACTGCCCTTGCAACTCGGCCAATCGACGCCACAGCCTCTTCAGCCGGCGCCGGCGCATGCCGCGTTCCTTCACCTGCCGCCCCTCGCTGCGCACCAGGACGTAGAGCTCGCCATCCTCGACCAGAAGCTTGACAGTCACGGACTGGCGCACCTCCTGCCAGGGCAGGCCCAGGAACACCTTCTCGAGCCGCGTCAGCCGGCCCTTGGGCGTGCCCACCAGGTAGCGCACCGGCGCCTCGCCCTCGCGCATCGCGGCCAGCGTCTCCTCGGTGGGGATGCCGCGGTCCATGATCCACACCCGCTCGGAGCGGCCATACTGATCCTCGATCTTCTTGAGGAACGCCGCCAGCGTGGTGTCGTCGGAGGTGTTGCCCGGCATCACCTCATAGGCCAGCGGAAAGCCCTGCGGCGTAACGATCAGGGCGATCACCACCTGCACGCAGTCGGGCCGCTTGTCCCGGCTGTAGCCGAAGCGGCGCTTGTCATCGAACGGCGGATCGCTCTCGAAGTAGGTCGAGGTCAGGTCGTAGAGCAGCACGTCGAAGCGCGCCTCGAACAGCGTCGCCCAGCGGTCGCGCAGAAACGAGAAGAAGCCCTGCTTGTGCGCCAGCAGCTTGTCGAGACAGCGATAGAGTGTGTCGTCGGCGATCGCCCGCTCGCCACCCAGAAGATCGCGAAGCGCGCTGTGCTCATACCAGTGACGGTGAAGGCGCCACTCGCTGCCCGGGTCGATCAGCCGGTAGCAGACCTGGATCTTCAGGATGTCCAGCCACCGCGTGCCTTGCCGGCTCGCCGGCAGCCGCTCTTCCCAGAAGCGGTCCAGGTCCAGGCGGTCCCACAAGGACAGCGCCAGCCAGCACGCCCCCCACTGGCGCGGGTCGTGAAGCGCCACCTGCGAGAGGTCGATCTTCACCACTTCGCAAGTCAGCGCCGGCGCCTCCCGGTCCTCGGGAAACAGCGCCATCTGCCGTGATCGCGACTTGCCCTCCACCACCTCGATCGAGCGGCACCACGCCGCTCGCTGGCTGTCGTTGATCTCCCCGAGATAGAGCACCTGACGCTGAACAACCCGACCGCCGTGGACCCGGACGTTCTCCACAACGCTCCAGTAGCGGTGCTCCTTGCCGTCCTTGAAGCGTCTCTTGCAGCGCACGAACATCAGCGCAGCGTCCGGATCTTCGCCAGCCCGATCAAGGGGGTAGGTCGGCACTACAAGCCGGTCCCGAGAGGTACTGCACCGAAATCCGACACTTCTCGCGCCGGAAAACCGTCAAATCAGTCGATTCTCAAGCCGAGTTGCGGAAGTCGGGCTAGGGTCCCGCCGCGCCGGGCGAGCCGGCGGCGGGAGGAACGGAACGGAACGCGATGGAGGAACAGCATGCAGGATACGGACAGGCGGCGGCCGGGCGGACAGGATGGCCTCCCATCCCGGCCCTCAACCGTCACCCCGGCCCCCGAGCCACTGCTGTCCGGTTTGGATTTAGCGGGCAGGACTCATGGCCCGGGTTCGACTGCCCGGTGTCCCTCATCCTGAGTAGCGCCGGCCTTCGTCCTGCGAAGGCCGGCGCGTATCGAAGGACGGCTGCCGGCAGTTCGGGGCGGTCCTTCGATACGCGCCCGCTAGCGCGGTCGCTACTCAGGATGAGGGGTGGGACAGGTGAGAGCCGAGGGTGACGAGGAGGGGTGAGGCGGACCATGACAGAACATGACATTTCCGGAGGGCCGCATGACAAAACATGACATTTCATGACACTCCGGTGGAGTGGGCCCCTGGTCTCGGACAGTTTTGTTGTAGGAAATTGACAGGTGCGCGGTCATTGGAAGGATCGACGCCGATGAGGAAGCACCGCACGCACAGCATGGCCTTCAAGCGCCAGGTCGTTGAGGAGTATCTGGCAGGCGAGACGTTTTACGGTCTGGCCCGCCGTCATGACCTGTCTCGCACCCTGATCCGGCTGTGGCTGGAGAAATACGAGGCCGGCGCCTTCGATGAGGAGGCCGAGGCGGCTGACACGCTCCGGGCGTATGAGGCCCGGATCGCGACGCTCGAACGGCTGGTCGGCCGGCAGGCCGCGGAGCTGGAGTTCCTAAAGGGGGCTTTGCGGCAAGGACGGCGGTCGAGGCGCGCGCCCATGTCCGTGATCGCCGGCCCCGAGGCCTCTCCGTCGCCGAAGGATGCCGACTGATGGGGATCGCGCGCTCCACCTGTTACCGCGAGCCGCAGAGCCCGGTCGACGACACCGCCCTGGTCGAGGCGATGCACGAGATCAAGGACGAGTTCGAGGCCTATGGCTGGCGGCGCATGCAGGCGGAACTTCGCCACCGGGGCCGGACCGTCAACCACAAGAAGGTCAGGCGGCTGATGCGCGAACACGCCCTGCAGCCGCCGCGCAAGCGCCGCTTTGTCGCCACCACGGACAGCGGCCACGACGGGCCGGTCTTCCCGGACCGGTCCCGGGACTGCGAGGTCGAGGGCCCGAACCGGCTCTGGGTCGCCGACCTGACCTACATCGCCATCCTGGACGGCTTCGTCTATCTGGCGGCGGTCATGGACGCCTGGTCGCGCCGCATTGTCGGCTACGCGCTCGGGCAACGCATCGACGCGCGCCTGACGCTCGCGGCGCTCGACAAGGCGATCGGGAACCGAAGCCCTCAGCCCGGCTGCATCCACCACTCCGACAGGGGCTCGCAATACGCCGCCCATGCCTACCGGACCCGGCTCGACAAACACGGGATGGTCGGCTCCATGGGACGACGAGCCAACCCCTACGACAACGCCATGATGGAGAGCTTCATGAAAACCCTGAAGGTCGAAGGCGTCTATCCCATGGCCTTCGAGACCGCCGATGACGTCGCAAGGCAACTGCCACGCTTCATCGACAGCTACAACCACAGACGCCTGCACTCCGCGCTCGGATATCTGAGCCCAAACCGCTTCGAGGAAAAACAACATCGCAACCCTGTCAAAAATGCCGCTTGAAACTGTCCGACCCAAGGGGCCCACTCCACGGGCATGTTCCGGAGGCCGGCTGCAGCAGGGGCCGCATTGCCCGTCCGGTCGGGCGCGGCTATTTCGGCCTGCATCATGCTGCGCCGCCTCTACGACGGAACCATGCGCCTCGCCGGGCACCCGCACGCGGTCTGGCTGCTCGCGGCGGTCGCCTTCGCGGAGAGCGTCGTCTTCCCCGTGCCGGTGGATGCGCTGCTCATTCCGATGGTGCTGGCCGCGCCGGAGCGGGCGTGGCGCTACGCGGCGGTCTGCACCGGCGCGTCCGTCGCGGGCGGCGCGGCGGGCTACGGCATCGGCGCGTTCCTCTTCCAGGCCGTGGGCGCGCCGGTGCTCGAATTCTACGATTACGGGGAGGCGTTCGCGGAAGCGCAGGCGCTCTACAACGCCCATGGCGGCCTCATTGTCTTCACCGCGGCCTTTTCGCCCATCCCCTACAAGGTGTTCACCATCGCCAGCGGCGTTGCCGGCACCGACCTCGCCACCTTCGCCCTCGCCTCGGCGGCCGGCAGGGGGCTGCGCTTTTTCATCGTGGCCGCGCTCCTCTGGCGTTTCGGCGCGCCGCTCAGGGCCTTCATCGAGCGCCGGCTCGGACCGTTGGCGCTCGCCTTCGCGGTGCTGCTCGTGGCAGGCTTCCTGCTGTTGAAGGTGCTGTGATGCGGTTCCTGTTCCATCCGGCGGCGCTGGCCGGCGGCAGCCTGGCGGCGCTCGCCGCGGCATTCGGCTTCCAGCATCTGGGAGGCCTGGAGCCATGCCCGCTCTGCATCTGGCAGCGCTGGCCGCATGTCGCGACCGCCTTGCTCGCGGCCGCCTCCCTGGGGTTCCGGGGCCCGGCCGCGGCGGCCCTCCTGGCGCTTGCGGGCGTGGCCGCGCTTGCGGGGGCGGGCCTTGCGGGCTTTCATGCGGGCGTCGAGCAGCACTGGTGGGCAGGCCTCGCCGCCTGCGAGGGCGGCCCTCCGGCGGACACGGTCGCGGAGCTGCGCGAACGCCTGCTCAATGCGGCGCCCGCGCGCTGCGACGAGGTCGCGTGGTCGTTCCTCGGCCTCTCCATGGCGGCCTGGAACGGCCTGCTTTCGCTGGCGCTGGCAGGCATGGCGGCCGGCGCTCTCCGGCGCAGGGTTCCGGCCATGAGGAGCACAGCGGCATGAAGCGCCTTCCCGGAGACCCGACGCGGAAAGAGCGCATCGAGGCGATGGTCCGCGTCAACCATGCGGGCGAATACGGCGCCCGGCGCATCTATGAGGGCCAGCTTGCGGTGCTCGGGCGCGGGCCGGCGGGGCCGGCGCTCCGGCACATGGCGCGGCAGGAGGCCCGCCACCTGGCCTATTTCGAGGCCGAACTCGCCGCCCGGCGGGTGCGGCCGACCGCCCTGCAGCCGCTCTGGCATCTTGCCGGCTTCGCGCTCGGCGCCGCCACGGCCGCGCTCGGCGAGCGGGCGGCGATGGCCTGCACCGTCGCGGTCGAGGAGGCCATAGACGAGCACTATGCGGGCCAGCTTGAAGAACTGGAGGGCGGGGAGCCGGAGCTGGCCGCGGCCATCGAGGAGTTCCGGGCCGAAGAGCTGGAGCACCGCGACACGGCGCTCGACGCCGGGGCGGAACAGGCGCCGGCCTACGGCCTGCTCTACCGTGCCGTAAACACCGCCTCGAAACTCGCAATCGCGCTCTCGACACGCATATGAACCGGCATTTACAGCCCCGGGGCGCACTGTTAGGTTCCGCGCCGTCCGGGGGAGAGGGGCGGCGGGACGCATGAAGGTTATTGCAGGCAACAGCAATCGACCACTCGCCCAGGCGATCGCCGACTATCTGGAAGTGCCGCTGACCGCGGCCAGCATCAGGAATTTCTCCGACAAGGAAGTCTTCGTCGAGATCGAGGAGAATGTCCGCGGCGAGGACGTGTTCCTGGTCCAGTCCACCTCCTTCCCGGCCAACGACACGCTGATGGAATTGCTGGTGGCCATCGACGCGCTGAAACGGGCCTCGGCGCGCCGGATCACTGCCGTCATCCCCTATTTCGGCTACGCCCGGCAGGACCGCAAGACAGGCTCGCGCACGCCGATCTCGGCCAAGCTGGTCGCCAACCTGATAACCACGGCGGGCGCCCACCGGGTGCTGACCATGGACCTCCATGCCGGCCAGATCCAGGGCTTCTTCGACATACCGACGGACAATCTGTTCGCCGCGCCCGTGTTCGCCGCCGACCTGAAGCAGACATTCAACGATGAGGCGCTGGTTGTCGTTTCGCCCGATGTCGGCGGCGTCGTGCGCGCCCGCGCGCTTGCGAGGCGCCTTGACAGCGAGCTTGCAATCATCGACAAGCGCCGCCCGCGCGCCGGCGTTTCCGAGGTGATGAACATCATCGGCGAGGTCGGCGGGCGGCGCTGCGTCATATTCGATGACATCGTGGACAGCGCCGGCACCCTGTGCAACGCCGCGGTGGCGTTGATGGAGGAGGGGGCGAGCGCCGTCTCGGCCTATGTCTCGCACGGCGTGCTGTCGGGCGGGGCGGTGGACCGGGTCACGGCGTCGCCGATAGACATGCTGGTGACGACGGACAGCATCGAGGCGACGCAGGCGATGCAGGATGCGGAGAATATCCGGCAGATTGCCATCGGGCCGCTGCTGGGCGAGGCGGTGTTGCGGATTACCCAGAGCCGGTCGGTCTCGAGCCTGTTCAACTAGGCCGGCCGGGAGAAGGAAGAAGAACGGAAGACCATGAGCGAAAACGCCATTCTCGCCGCATTGCCGCGGCAGGGCGCCGGCACGGGGCCGGCGCGGGCGCTGCGCCGCGAGGGCCGGGTGCCGGCCATCGTCTATGGCGGCAGCAAGGAGCCGGAGAAGGTGTCCGTCGAGGACCGCCGGCTGCGCTGGCTGATGGGCCGCGGCGGCTTCACCGCCACATTGCTCGATCTGGAGATCGAGGGCTCCGGCCGCGAGCGCGTCATTCCGAAGGAGGTCCAGCGCCATCCGGTGACCGACCGTCCCCTGCATGTCGATTTCATGCGCGTGTCGGCGGCCTCGGAACTGAATGTGAGGGTGCCGGTGTCGCTGCTGGGCCAGGACGACTGTGTCGGCTTGCGCGCGGGCGGCACGCTCGCCGTCGCGCAATACGATGTCGAGGTCGTCTGCCGCGCGGACAGCATTCCGGAAGCGCTGGAGGTGGACATTGCGGCGCTGGAGATCGGCAGCGGCGTCCGGCTCTCGGAAATCGTGCTGCCGGAAGGCGTGCGTCCCGCGGGCGATGACGACCCGCTGATCGTCTCGATTTCGGCGCCTGCCGGCGGCCTGGACGACGAGGAAGAGGCCGAGGAAGGCGAGGAAGAAGGCCAGGAGGGCGAAGAGGAAGGCGGCGAGGAGCCCGCCTCCGACTGATCGTCCGGGCAAGGGAGGCCGGCTGCCGTGCATCTCTTTGTCGGGCTCGGCAATCCCGGCCCGAAATACGCCCGCCACCGGCACAATATCGGGTTCATGGCGCTGGACGCGATCGCGAACCGGCACGGTTTCCCGCCGTTCCGCAAGCGGTTTCGCGGCCTGGTGAGCGAGGGCCGGCTCGGAGGGGAGCGCGTGGCGCTGCTCAAGCCGCAGACCTTCATGAACCAGTCCGGCCGCGCCGTCTCTGCGGCCATGCAGTTCTACAAGCCGGGCCTTGCCCAGGTGGTGGTCTTCCACGATGAGCTCGACCTGGCGGCCGGCAAGCTGCGCGTGAAACGGGGCGGCGGGTCGGCCGGCCATAACGGGCTCGGCAGCATCGACCGCATTATCGGCCCGGGCTATCGCCGCGTGCGCCTCGGCATCGGGCATCCGGGCGATTCGAGGCGCGTGACCGGCCATGTGCTGCACGCCTTCGACTCGGAGGACTCGGGCTGGCTCATGCTCATGCTGGACGCGGTGGCGCGCTCGGCCGATCTGCTGGCGGAGAACGACGACGCGAACTTCATGAACCGGGTGGCGATCCTGACCCGTCCGCCCCCCGATGCGCCGGCCCCGGAGGCCTGACGGGGCATGGGCTTCAGATGCGGCATTGTGGGCCTGCCGAATGTCGGCAAATCCACGCTCTTCAACGCGCTGACGGCGACCGCCCAGGCGCAGGCGGAGAATTATCCCTTCTGCACGGTCGAGCCGAATGTCGGGCGCGTCGCGGTTCCCGACGCCCGGCTGGAAAGGGTCGCCGGCCTTGCGGGGGCGCCGAGCGTGCAGCCGACCTTCCTTGAGTTCGTCGATATCGCCGGGCTGGTGCGCGGCGCATCCCGCGGCGAGGGGCTCGGCAACCGCTTCCTCGCCAATATCCGCGAGGTGGACGCCATCGCCCATGTGCTGCGCTGCTTCGAGGACGGGGGCGTGACGCATGTGGAGAGCGGAATCGATCCGGTGCGCGATGCCGAGACGGTCGAGACCGAGCTCATGCTGGCGGACCTCGAAAGCCTGGACCGGCGCTTCGACCAGGCGAAGAAGCGCGCGGCGGCGGGCGACGAGGAACAGAAGGTCGCGGCCCGCACGATGGCGCCCGTGCTCGAAGCGCTGGAGGCGGGCAGGCCGGCGCGCAGTGTCCGCTTCGACCGCGACGACGACCGGGCGGCCTTCGAGGGTCTGCAATTGCTGACCGCCAAGCCGGTGCTCTATGTGTGCAATGTCGGCGAAGCGGATGCAGCGGCGGGCAACGATTTCTCGCGGCAGGCGGCGGCGCGCGCGGTTCGCGAGGGTGCGGCATGCGTCACCGTGTCGGCCGCGGTCGAAGCGGAGATCGCCGTGCTGGGCGACGCCGGGGAGCGCGGGGCGTTCCTCGAGACGCTCGGCCTTGAGGAGTCCGGCCTCGACCGGGTGATCCGCGCCGGCTACCGGCTGCTCGGCCTCATCACCTTCATAACCGCCGGCCCGAAGGAGGCCCGCGCCTGGACGGTGACCGCCGGCGCGACCGCGCCCGAGGCGGCGGGCCGCGTCCACACCGATTTCGAACGCGGCTTCATCCGCGCCGAAACCATCGCCTTCGAGGACTATGTGGCCTGCGGCGGAGAGCGCGGCGCGAAGGAAGCGGGGCGCATGCGCGTCGAGGGCCGCGACTACGTGGTGCAGGACGGCGACGTGCTGCTCTTCCGCTTCAACCTGTAACGCGAACATGTCCGCGCCTTGACAGGTGATGTTTGATGCTTAAGCATCACGCATCACCCCCACGTCTTTGTGAGGCTGCTGCCATGCGCACCACGCTCAATATCGACGACGACCTGCTGCTGGCAGTCAAGGAAATCGCGAGGCGCGACTCCAGATCCGTCGGCGGGGCGGTGTCCGATCTGCTCCGCCGGGCGCTTGCGGGCGGCGAGCCTTACGGAACGGAAATGGCGGAAGCGCAGGCGCCCTTCGGGAGGGCGGAATTCGGCTTCCGCCCGTTCCCGCCGCGCGGCGGCATCGTGACCAATGAGCTGATCGACCGGCTCCGGGAGGAAAGCGGCGGCTGATGCGCGCCCTGCTGGATGTCAATGTGCTGATCGCGCTGCTCGACGCCCAGCACCTCCACCATGAACCGGCCTGGCGCTGGTTCCGGGACAATGCCCAGCACGGCTGGGCCACCTGTGCTGTTACGCGCAACGGGTGCATACGCGTCATGTCGCAGCCGGCCTATCCGGGCAACTTGCCGCCGCGCACCGTTGCCGACCGGCTGCGCGCGGCCGTCGCCGGAGACCGCCACCGCGCCTGGGCGGACGATGTGAACCTTCTAGACCCGGGCACGATAGACTGGCGCCATGTCCTCGGCCCCCGGCAGATTGCGGATATCCACCTGCTGGCGCTGGCCGTCGTCCATGAGGGCCGGTTCGTCACCTTCGACGCCCGTATTTCGCCCGATGCCGTTATCGGCGCAGAGGACCGGCATTTCTGCGTCATCTGACCGCCGGCCGTCCTACGCGGCGGCGCGCTGACCCCGCAACGCCTCCGCGGCCGGGGCGACCTCCTCCACAATGCGCCGCGTCTGGGCCATGATCTCCTCGTCGTCGCGGCCCATCGGGCGCAGGATGAACTTGGAGATGCCGGCATCCACGAAGGCCGAGATGCGGGCGAGGATGTCGTCCCTGCTGCCGACCGCCCATTGCCGGCGGGGGTCGCGCCCGGTGCGCTTCAACTGCGCGTCCGCCGCCTTCGCCACCAGCGGCTCGTCCCAGGAGCCGAAGCGCGCATTCAGCCCCGTGCCGAAATGCTCGTGATCGAACGGCCGGCCTTCCGCCTCCGCGGCGTCACGGATGGCGGCGACCACCGGCTCCACTTCCTCCGGCGCCTCGCCGCCGGCCTGCCAGCCCGTGCCCCATTTCGCGGTGCGGCGGATGGCGGCCCGGCTCGACCCGCCGATCCAGAGCGGCAGCGGGTCCTGCACGGGGCGGGGCGAGATCGAGGCGTCCTTCATGGCGTAGAACTCGCCCTCGAAGCTGACCTTCTCCTCCGACCAGAGCCGGGAGAGGATTTCCAGACCCTCATTCGTCCGGCGCGCGCCCTTGTCGAAGGCCTCGCCGCGCACCTGCCACTCCGGCCCGCGCGGGCTGCCGACGCCGAAGGCCGGCAGCAGCCGCCCCTCGCTCAGCACGTCGATGGTGGCGCATTGCTTGGCGAGCAGCAGCGGGTCGCGCAAGCCGACGGAGGCCACGTTCATGCCGAACTTGATCCGCCGCGTCCGTCCGGCGATGGCCGCCATGGCGCTCATGCACTCCAGGATCGGCTGGCGCGAGACCAGCCGGTCCGTCTGCCAGAGCGAATCGACGCCGCCCTCCTCGCACAGATCGACCCAGCGCCAGAAGGCGCGCGCGTCCGAGAACGGAAAATCCGCCAGCCCCAGTCCGACACCGATGCCCATTGCCCGCCGCTCCTGCTATATCCGGAGGCGACTATACCCGAGAGACACGACAGCCGGGAGCGGCGCCCATGGAATTCGGTCTGAGCATCCCCAATCGCGGCCCTATGGCCACCCCGGAAGCCATAAAGGCGCTGGCCGCCAAGGCCGAGGAGAGCGGCTTCGTCCGCCTCGCGATACCCGATCATATCGTCATCCCGAAGAGCTACGCCTCGCGCTATCCCTACGACGTTTCCGGCAAGCTGACCGGCGACTGGGGCGACTGCATGGACCAGCTCATCCTGATGACCCATGTCGCGGCGGTCACGAAGAAGGCGCGTATCCTCTCCTCCGTCATGGTCGCGCCGCACCGCCCGGCAGTGTTCACCGCCAAGGCGGTCGCGACCATGGACGTACTCTCCGGCGGGCGCATCGACCTCGGCGTTGGCGCGGGCTGGCTGCGCGAGGAGTTCGAGGCCATCGGCGCCCCGGATTTCGATGCGCGCGGGCGCGTCACCGGCGAGTATCTGGAGGCGTTCAAGACGCTCTGGACCGAAGAGAACCCGGCCATGGCGGGCGAGTTCGCGGCGTTCGACGGCATCATCTTCGAGCCGAAGCCGGTGCAGCGCCCGCACCCGCCGATCTGGACCGGCGGCGAGAGCGGGCCGGCGCTCCGCCGCGCCGCACGCCATGCCGATGTCTGGTTCCCCATCGGCGCCAATCCGCGCCATCCGCTGGACACGCCCGCGCGCTTCGCCGCCGGCGTCGCGCGGATGCGCGCCGAGGCGGAGAAGATCGGGCGCGACCCGGCGGAGATCGGCCTCGCCTTCTCGGCCAACTGGTACCGCGAAGACCTTGAGCGGCAGAACGACGAGGGCGAGCGCTTCATCATGACGGGCACCGACGAGCAGGTGGCCGGGGACGCGGCCGCGCTCCGCGAGACCGGCGTCACGCGCCTCATGTTCAACTTCCTGCGCCCGAGCCTGGAAGAGACCTTCGACGCCATCGACCGCTTCCGTGAAAACGTCATGGCGCGGGTCCTGCCATGACCGCGCCGTTCGAACCCGCCGCGCTTGCCGACGTGCGCTTCAACGAGGCGGGTCTCGTCCCCGCCGTCGCCCAGGCGTACGACACGGGCGAGGTGCTGATGATGGCCTGGATGAACCGGGAGTCGCTCGCCGAGACGCTGCGCACGGGCCGCGCCTGCTACTGGTCGCGCTCGCGCCGGGCGTTCTGGCGCAAGGGCGACACCTCGGGACACATCCAGCAGGTGCGCGAATGCCGGCTCGACTGCGACGGCGACACGGTCCTGCTTCTCATCGAGCAGACGGGCGCCGCCTGCCATACCGGCGCCCGGAGCTGTTTCTTCCGGCGGATGGAACGGGAGAACGGGCCGTCATGATCCGTGTCCTGCGCGGCCTCGCCGCCTGCCTCGCCCTGTTCGCTGCCGGTTGCGCGACCGCGCCGCCCGACGACCAGGGCAATCTCTGCTCCGTGTTCGAGCAGTATCCGGACTGGTACGACTATGCCCGCGCCAGCGAGAGCGAGTGGGGCACGCCCGTTCCGGTCCAGATGGCCTTCGTCCACCGGGAATCGAGCTATCGCAGCCATGCGCGGCCGCCGAGAAAGTGGCTCTGGTTCATCCCCTGGGGGCGCCAGACCTCGGCCAAGGGCTATGCGCAGGCGCTGGACGGCACCTGGGCGGAATATGAGAACGAGCGCGGCGGGTGGTTCCGCAGCCGCTCCGACATGGAGGACGCGCTCGACTTCATCGGCTGGTACAACCGCAAGAGCCACCGCGGGCTCGGCATCGCCTACACCGACGCCTACAGCCTCTACCTGGCCTATCACGAGGGCCGCGGCGGCTACCGGAGCGGCAAGTGGAAGAACAAGCAGGGCGTCAAGGCGGCGGCCCGCAAGGTCGCCCGCACGGCCAAACGCTACACCTCCCAGCTCGCCAAATGCGAGTCCCGCTTCCGCTGCGACTCCTGGTACCAGATCTGGCCCTTCTGCAGCTGACCGCGCCCGGGCCGCGGGGGCGGCCCCCTGCGATGTGTCATGGAATGTCATGTTTTGTCATGTTCCGCGCCGCGAAGCCGGCCTCCTGCGATGCGTCATGGAATGTCATGAGATGTCATGATCTGCATGCGCAGGGGGCAGGCCCTGCAGCCTGTCCGGGCATAACGCTCCATTCGTGACTCTTCCCTTCCGCCGGCGGGCTGGCGCAGCCGCACGGCCCTTGTCCGTCGCCCCGGACGGGGCCAAGCTGCATGAGGTCCCGGCTCATCCCCGGATCGGGTCCCTTTCGTCACCCCGCCCCCCGGCCTGTACCCCGCCCCCGAGCGGGAAAGCCGGCGCCCATCGCTGACCGTTGCAGCCCGATGGAGAGGGCGGAAGATGGACCCCGGCTCTCCGCTTCGCTCCGGCCAGGGTGACGATGGGAGGCTTGCGGACGAGGTCATTTCGGCCTGCACGGAGCCGGTCCTACCACATAGGCGCTGGCAGGGGCTGCGGCGGCGGAGGCGAGCCTTTCGGCGAGCATCGCCGCCAGTTCGGGGCGGGGTCGGTTGCTGTCATCGTTCCTCCTTGCTCCGACGGGGAGCGGGTCCCTTTTCCGCGCGTATCCTGCGCGGGCGCCCGCGCCTGCCCGGGCGCGTGTCGGCGCCGGCGCGGTTCGCGTGCCTGATTGCGCGCGCGAGGCAGAGGACGCACGTCTCCCGTCGGCTTCTCACGGGTTTTCAAAAATGGCGCCGCTAGGCCGCGCAGCACCCGGGGACGCGGCTCCGGAGTCCGCTTCCCTGGGGACCATCATATCACAATCCGCCAGATGTCAAGCTCAAAATACGAACAAAAGGCAATATCATTAGATTTTTTTCATGTTTTGCGACTTTGAAGGAACTGCCTCCTGCCCCTGCCCCCCGGATCGCGGGTCCGGGGCAGGCCTCCCTTAGCCAAGCGAGGAGGACAAGCGCCCCGCGCCGGGAACGCGCCTTCGGTATAATGACCGCCAGTGGCCAGCCTCAGGCAATCGCGTTTCTCCGAGTCCGGCAAAGTGTCACACATCTGTCATTGACATCGCAAATGCCTGCCGGGCAGATTTTCGGGAGCGGAGCGTTGCGGGGGGCTGGGATGGAAACGCCGGCGATTGCGGGGAACCGGGCCCTGTGCCCGCTGCGCGGGCTGTGGCGGGTATCTTCCTGGTGGCACTGCCCGCCGATGCGGTTCTTCGGACGGGTGCAGGTCCTCACCGGCGGCGTGATGCTCTGGGTGCTGCTGTTTGCGGAGGCCGGCGGGGGCTGGTGGTTGCTCGCGGTGTCCGGCTGTTTCCTCTACGGTTGCGTCGGCTTTTTCGTGGGGTTCCACCGCTATCTCGCGCATCGGGGCTCCGAATCGCCGCGCTGGGCCATCGCCATGTTCCACATGCTCGGGGTTATGGCGTGCATCGGCGCGGCGGTGGGCCGGGTGGTGACGCATTGCCGGCTCCACGCTACCGGCGACGACAGCCGCAACAACCACTATGCCGATCCGGGTAGGGCCCCGTTCCATCCGTGGATGGATGCTGGGAATGCGGTCATCCGGGTAGCACATATATGCAGGTATCGCAGGGTTCCAGTTTTCGCAGCGATATTTGTTGCATTCTTTGCAGTCACTGGCCAGGCGGGAGTGAAAAATTGCGATGGCATTGGATGTTGGGACAAAAACAAGTTTTCTGAATTAGTTGTTGGGGAATTTTTTTCTTCGGAACGAAAATATGTACAGCGAAGAATGCGAGACATTAATATCACTATACTAGGAGGCATAAACCAAGGAATAATTGAAGATATAAAGAAGATCACAACTCTTTTATCTAAGCGAATTCCATATAATATCTTTGTGGAAGAAAACAAATATGAAAATTCCAATACGGCGATTATATTTGTGGATAATGTGCCAGAATTCTTTTTGAAGGATGAGACTCGAGACATTTTGATGAAACATGGAATGGATACAAATAAATTAAAGCTAAACAAACACATATGGTGTCAATTTTTTGAATTTATAAGGCAGTGGGAAATAACAGGATCTCTGATAGTAATTTCAAAATTGCGATCATTCCGTGATATTGGGATATGTGCTACTGTTGGTCTTTTTAGAGCTGTCGGAATCTTGAGAAATTTGAAGGAAAATCCAGCAGGTATGGTGGACAAGAATGCTGATCTTCGAAGTGATGTTTTTGGTGATATGAAATCTAGCCCGACTTCCGCAACTCGGCTTGAGAATCGACTGATTTGACGGTTTTCCGGCGCGAGAAGTGTCGGATTTCGGTGCAGTACCTCTCGGGACCGGCTTGTAGTGCCGACCTACCCCCTTGATCGGGCTGGCGAAGATCCGGACGCTGCGCTGATGTTCGTGCGCTGCAAGAGACGCTTCAAGGACGGCAAGGAGCACCGCTACTGGAGCGTTGTGGAGAACGTCCGGGTCCACGGCGGTCGGGTTGTTCAGCGTCAGGTGCTCTATCTCGGGGAGATCAACGACAGCCAGCGAGCGGCGTGGTGCCGCTCGATCGAGGTGGTGGAGGGCAAGTCGCGATCACGGCAGATGGCGCTGTTTCCCGAGGACCGGGAGGCGCCGGCGCTGACTTGCGAAGTGGTGAAGATCGACCTCTCGCAGGTGGCGCTTCACGACCCGCGCCAGTGGGGGGCGTGCTGGCTGGCGCTGTCCTTGTGGGACCGCCTGGACCTGGACCGCTTCTGGGAAGAGCGGCTGCCGGCGAGCCGGCAAGGCACGCGGTGGCTGGACATCCTGAAGATCCAGGTCTGCTACCGGCTGATCGACCCGGGCAGCGAGTGGCGCCTTCACCGTCACTGGTATGAGCACAGCGCGCTTCGCGATCTTCTGGGTGGCGAGCGGGCGATCGCCGACGACACACTCTATCGCTGTCTCGACAAGCTGCTGGCGCACAAGCAGGGCTTCTTCTCGTTTCTGCGCGACCGCTGGGCGACGCTGTTCGAGGCGCGCTTCGACGTGCTGCTCTACGACCTGACCTCGACCTACTTCGAGAGCGATCCGCCGTTCGATGACAAGCGCCGCTTCGGCTACAGCCGGGACAAGCGGCCCGACTGCGTGCAGGTGGTGATCGCCCTGATCGTTACGCCGCAGGGCTTTCCGCTGGCCTATGAGGTGATGCCGGGCAACACCTCCGACGACACCACGCTGGCGGCGTTCCTCAAGAAGATCGAGGATCAGTATGGCCGCTCCGAGCGGGTGTGGATCATGGACCGCGGCATCCCCACCGAGGAGACGCTGGCCGCGATGCGCGAGGGCGAGGCGCCGGTGCGCTACCTGGTGGGCACGCCCAAGGGCCGGCTGACGCGGCTCGAGAAGGTGTTCCTGGGCCTGCCCTGGCAGGAGGTGCGCCAGTCCGTGACTGTCAAGCTTCTGGTCGAGGATGGCGAGCTCTACGTCCTGGTGCGCAGCGAGGGGCGGCAGGTGAAGGAACGCGGCATGCGCCGGCGCCGGCTGAAGAGGCTGTGGCGTCGATTGGCCGAGTTGCAAGGGCAGTCGAACAGCCGGGATCAGTTGTTGCTCAAGCTCGGCGCCGCCAGGAAGGAGGCCGGCCGGGCCTGGAGCCTGGTCGACATCACCGTGCCCGGGACCGACAGCGAACTCGCCGCCAACGGCTTCTCATTCCGCCTGCAGCGCGACCGGCTGCGCCAGGTCCGCCGCCGCGAGGGCCGTTACCTGCTGCGATCCAACATGGTCGCCGAAGACCCCGCCACGCTGTGGCATCTGTACATGCAGCTCGTCGAGATCGAGCAGGCGTTCAAGGAACTCAAGCACGACCTCGCGATCCGCCCCATCTTCCATCAGCGCCAAGAGCGCATCGAGGCGCATATCTTCGTCTCGTTCATCGCCTACTGCCTGCTGGTGACCCTGAAGAACCTCGCCCGGCCGCGCGCCCCGGGCCTCACCCCACGCGCCATCCTTGAGGCCTTCGCCACCATCCAGATGGTGGACGTCCATCTGCCAACCACCGACGGCCGGCACCTCGTCCTGCCGCGCCACACCCGGCCGAACAAGGAGCACGAGCTACTGCTGCAACAGCTCGGCATGACCTGGCCGCAGCAACCCGCACCCCGGATCTCCGCCTGACGGCACACGGCGCCGCCTCTCCGTTCGCCGCCTTGTAGTGCCGACCCTCGGGGAGACGATCAAGGCTATTCAATGAGTTAGCATCCTCATGACCCCCGAGTTGCGGAAGTCGGGGTAGTGAAGTTGCATTAAGCTCGTTAGAATTTTTGTATTCTGACAAAATTTCACCTGGTGATACAGCGGACGATATTATACAAGTTATTTCAAAAATGGGCGATGATGAGTTCGCTAAATTTATCGACGTGGAAAGATAATAAGGAAGAAGGGAAATTCATCACCTCCTGATCGCGGCTCCAACGGAGGTCATAGTAAGGAAGATATAGTGACCAATATTCTTGATGACTTGAATGAGGTTATAGCCAATATGGCGGGATCGGATAGCTTTCACACAGATGAAAAAACCGGACAGGAAAGGCATGGTTGGGACATTAGAAATTTTAGTTCGGGCGGGTTCGTTGTGAGCAGCGGCAACGATACCGACATGCATTTCGCAGCCCCGACGACGGAGGCCGAGCACTACCTTGACGCCTCTGTGCTGGGTGTCGCGGGGATTGTCGGCCACGACACGGTCGATCACCCGACGGCAGCCGGGGGATTGCTTGACCGTCCTCACCGCGGTCTGCCGGCTATAGTTCCTACAGCACCGTCACCTCATACCCCAGGCGGGGGAAGTGGACGTGGATGCGGCCGGTTTCCGGGTCTTCGCGGCGGATCGTGATTTCGGTCGGGGTCGCATGGACGGTCTCGCCTTCCACGGGGTCGAGGGCGAAATCCTCCGTCGCGACGCGGACGCGCGAGCCGGGCGGGATGTCGCCGGGCGGGGCGGTTAAAGCTATGGGCGCCGGCTCTGCCTCGGCTGCTATGCGGAGCGCGTCGGCCGGCGTCAGTTCGGAGCGCCGGCCGTGGCCGATCGCGGCGATCCGGGCCATCCAGTCGGCGATGCGGGGATGGCCGGCGAGCACGGGCGCGGCCTTGCCGTCGAGTGCCTTCAGCCACCACAGCCGCTGGTAGAGGGCGAAATCGGCGAGCCGGGGCGTACGGGTTGCGAGGTCCGGTGCCGGCCCGGCCAGCAGGTCTTCCACCCAGCCCAGCATGAGGCGAAGCTGTCTTTCCTGGTGCGGCAAGTCCGCGGCCACCTTCTCCATGTCCGGCGCGGCGTGGCCCCGCATGGCGGAGCGGTCGCGGAAGAAGCCCTCCGACAGCGTCTCGCGGTTCATGCCGGTGACATAGCGCGCGGTCGGCCACATGAGCACGCGCTCCGCCCATGTCGCCAGAACGGCGTCGAAGCCGGGCCCCTCTTCCGGCAGCAGCGGCGGGTCCGGGCAGCGCCGGTCGAGCTCCACCGCGATGCGCTGCGTGTCGCAATAGATGTCCGCGCCGGCCTGCAGCACCGGCGTGCGGCGGAACCCGCCCGTCAGCGGCATCAGGTCGGGTTTCGGCAGCACCATCGGCTGGATGACCGAGCGCCATGCCAGCCCCTTCAGCCCGAATGCCAAGCGGATTTTCTCCGCATAGGGCGAAATGTCGTAATGGTGCAGAATGAGGTCGGCCATATCCGCAAACCCGGCGCTGTTGACGGGCGCCAAGGAATATCGCCGACGACACGGAGCGCAACTCCTTCGAGAAGAAAGGCCTTCCAGCATGAGCGAGACAGAGAGAGACGAACCCTTCCCGGGCTACCGCTTCGACCTGGCGGCAGGCGCCCGGTCGGACCGCGCCCAGGCCGTCCTCCGGAGCGCCGTGCTCGACCATGGCGACGGGTCGCTCTTCGACACCGAACCACAGCATATCGAGACGGTGCTGGCGCGCCTCGCTCCGGAGGACGGCGCATGAGCCTGACGGACCTCACCCTGGCCCAGGCGGCGGAAGGCGTCGTCCGGGGCGATTTCACAGCGGTGGAGCTGACGGAAGCGGCGCTCGCGCGGATCGGGGCGGTGAACCCGAAGCTCAATGCCTTCGTCCGCGTGGAGGAGGAAACCGCCCGGAAGGGCGCCGCCGCCGTGGACGCGAAACGCGCCGCGGGCGAGGCGCTCGGGCCGCTGGCCGGCGTGCCGCTCGCGCACAAGGACATGTATTACCGCGCCGGCGGGCTCACGACCTGCGGCAGCAGGATCCGGCGGGACTTCCGCCCCGAGGTGACCTCGACCGCGCTCGCGCGGCTGGCCGGGGCCGGTGCCACCTATCTGGGCGGCCTCAACATGGCCGAGTTCGCCATGGGGCCCACGGGGCATAACGAGCATTTCGGCCCCTGCCGCAATCCGTGGGACACGGCGCGGATCACCGGCGGCTCGTCTTCCGGCTCCGGGTCAGCGACGGCCGCGCGGCTCTGCTACGGCGCGCTCGGCTCCGACACCGGCGGCTCGATCCGCCTGCCCGCCGGCTTCTGCAACCTTGCCGGCATGAAGCCGACCCAGACGCGGGTCAGCCGTTTCGGCGTGATGGGCCTCTCCTTCTCGCTGGACAATGTGGGCCCGCTCACGCGCACCGTGCTGGACAATGCGCTGATGCTGGCGGCGATCGCCGGGCAGGACCCGCTGGACCCGACCTCGGCGCCGGTCCCCGTTCCGGACTATGCCGCCGCTGCCCGCGCGCCGAAGGCGTCGGGGGTGCGGGTGGGCGTCGCGCGGGGCTTTTTCGAGGAGGATGCGGACGAGATCGCGCTCGCGGCCCGCGACAGCGCGCTCGCCGCGCTGGTTTCCGCAGGCGCGCAGCCGGTCGAGGTCGATGTCGGCGACATGGCGCGCATCAACGCGCTGTCCGCGCCGCTCACCGCCTCGGAAGCGGCGACCCTCCACGCCCACTGGCTCAGGACGCGGCGGGAGGACTACGGCGCCCAGATGCGCGCGCGCTGCGAGATGGGCTTCCGCTTCAGCGCGGTCGATTACCTGTCCGCCGTGCAGCTTCGCCCCCGGATCGTGGCGGCGTTCGTCGAGCGCGTGTTTTCGGCCTGCGACGTGCTGCTCGCGCCGACCTTCAATGTCGCGACGCCGACCATCGAGGAAACCGATGTTGGCTCGTCCCAGGGCTTCGAGGCGGTCATCTCGCGCCTGTCGCGCTGCACGCGCCCGTTCAACTACCTGACGCTTCCGGGCCTCGCGCTGCCGACGCCGGAGGTGGTGCTCGGCATGCCGGGCTCGATCCAGCTCCTGGCGCCCCCCTTCGGCGAAGCGTCGCTCTACAGCCTCGGCGCGGCCTATGAGGCGGAGACCGGCTTCTCCGACCGGAGTCCCGACCTCTAGCCGGCGCGGGCTTCCTGCCCCGGTTCGTCGCCCCGGACTGCGATCCGGGGCCCATCCCGGGCCGTTTCGGCGCGGTGGAAAGGTCGGAAGATGGACCCCGGCTCTCCGCTTCGCTCCGGCCGGGGTGACGTTGGCGGGCCGAGCCGGAAGGGATTCGCCTCCGGCCGGCGCGGGCTTGCATCGGGCAGGGACGGGGCATACCGTCTTCGCCCGACGGCCCGCCGCCGGCGCAGCGCGGGACGCGCTTCCGCTTCGGACGGCTGTTGCGAAGGACATCGGCCGTTATTCCAGGGCGCCACAGCGTCAGCGAGCCGTCGGACGGCAGGGAACCTTCGGGAGGCCGACGATGCAGGACGCAGCAATCCAGGGGAACGGCGCGGCGCCGGAAGGCCAGGCCACCGAGGACACCGTCGCCAGGGTATTTCGCGAAGGCGTCTATCCCTATCCGGACCGGCTGCCGAGGGCCGAGTACGAAAGACTCAAGTCGGCGCTCCAGGTCGAACTGCTGAAGGCGCAGCACTGGGTCCGGGAGTCGGGCGCCAAGGTGATCGTGCTCTTCGAGGGCCGAGACGCTGCCGGCAAGGGCGGCACCATCAAGCGTTTCATGGAGCACCTGAATCCGCGCGGGGCCCGGGTGGTGGCGCTGGAAAAGCCGAGCGAGCGGGAGCAGAGCCAGTGGTTCTTCCAGCGCTATGTCCGCCACTTTCCGGCGGCCGGCGAGATCGTGATGTTCGACCGGTCCTGGTACAACCGTGCCGGCGTCGAGCGCGTGATGGGCTTCTGCACCGGGTCCGAATATCTGGAGTTCATGCGCCAGTGCCCGGAGCTGGAGCGGATGCTGGTCCGCAGCGGCACCTTCCTGTTCAAATACTGGTTCTCGGTGACGCAGGACGAGCAGGCGAGCCGGTTCGACAGCCGGCTCACCGACCCGCTGAAGCAGTGGAAGATCTCCCCCATCGACCTGGCGTCGCTCGACAAGTGGGACGCCTACACGCAGGCCAAGGAGGCGATGTTCTTCTATACCGACACGGCCGACGCGCCCTGGACGGTCATCAAGTCGGACGACAAGAAGCGTGCCCGCCTGGCCTGCATGCAGCACTTCCTCTCGCACCTCCCCTATCCGGACAAGGATGCGGAGGTTGTGGTGAGCCCGGACCCCATGATCGTCGGCCCGGCCGAGCGTGTGGTGGACCGCAGCGAACCGATGGGTTCGGGCGCCTGATATCGGGGCGGCGGCGCCCGGCGCAGCGATGAGACGCCGGAAGCCGGGGGTCTGGGACCGGGCGCGGCTCCGGCGCGCGGCGCTTACCTATCTCGCGCGCTATGCCGCGCCGACCGCGCATGTCCGGCGCCTGCTGCAGCGCAGGCTGGAGCGGGGGGCCGCACGCGGGGCGGAGATCCGCGCCGGCGAGGAGGATATCGACGCCGTGCTCGCCGACCTCGCGCGCATGGGTCTGATCGACGACCGCGCCTGGGCCGAGGCGCAGGCGCGGGCGCTGCGCCGGCGCGGAACCTCGGCGCGCGGGCTTGCGGCGCGGCTTTCCTCCAAAGGCGCGCCGCGGGCCGAGATCGAGCGGTTGCTTGGCGAGGAGGACAGTGCGGCGGAACTACGGGCCGCCCGGGCGCTGGCGCGGCGCAGGCGGCTCGGGCCGTGGCGCGACCCGGCCGGGCGCGCCGAGCGGCGGGAGAAAGACCTGGCCGCGATGGCGCGGGCCGGCTTCCGGCTGGACCTCGCCCGGCAGGTTATCGACGCGGACGGGCCGCCGGAAACGGATCAGTAGGGAACCGTGCCCTTCACGACCGTGCGGTGCAGTACCCGGCGTTCGCTCTCCATGTCGAAATTGGCGACCGCGCGGTGCAGCAGGCAGCGATTGTCCCAGAGCACGAGGTCGCCCTTCTGCCATTTGTGCGTGTAGATGAAGTCCGCCTTGGTCGCGCGGCGCAGCAGCCGGTTCAGGAAGGCGTGGCCCTCTTCCTTCGGCCGTCCGTCGATATGGCTCGTGTGGATGCCGAGATAGAGCGCCTTGCGCCCGGTGACGGGGTGGGAGCGCACGACCGGGTGCCTGACGGGCGGGCGCTCGCGCTTCTGGATGTCGGTCGCCGGCGACTGCTTGGTGTTGCGCCGGTTGGCCTCCCAGCTGTGGATGGCGCAGAGGTCCGAGACCTCCTCCTGCGTCTCCCGGCCAAGCGAGTCCCAGGCCATGTGCATGTTGGCGAACTGGGTGTCGCCGCCCTCCGACGGCGTCTCGACCGCATGCAGCATGGTCAGCAGCGAGGGCACGGCATGGTAGGACTTGTCCGTGTGCCAGAAATAGTTGCCGCCGGAGATGCGGACCGGGTTGCCGTCCTCGTCGAGATTGTGGATGACGTGCAGTAGCGGATACTTCTCGCCGTTCGGCAGCCGCCCGACATGCTCCTCGATCTCGCCGAAGCGCCGGGTGAAGGCGAGCTGCGCCTCCCCGGAGAGCTTCTGGTCGCGGAACACCAGGATGTGGTGCTCCAGGAAGGCATCCATGATGGCGTCGAAGACCTCGTCGCCGAAGGGCGCGGCCAGGTCGATGCCGCGGATTTCGACGCCGCCCACCGGGGACAGCGGCTTCATCGTGAAGGGCGGGGAGGCGATCTCGCGGGCGGGCGCGGCCATGGGCTCCGGCTCCTGCTTCTCTGGACTCGTGGCCGAGCCTAGCCCGGAAATCTCGCCATTGCCACGGCCGAGGCGCTATGCTGCCCGGCCCAAGCCCGCCCGGAAGGACCGATACGCATGAAATTCGGATTGCTTTACGAACACCAGCTGCCGCGAAGCTGGAAGGAAAAGTCGGACTACGACCTGCTGCACGAGGCCCTGGAGCAGGTGGAACTGGCCGACCGGCTGGGCTTCGACTATGTCTGGGAGAACGAGCACCATTTCCTGGAGGAGTATTCGCACTCCTCCGCGCCGGAAGTGTTCCTCGCCGCCTGCGCGCGCAACACGAAGCGGATCCGCCTCGGCCACGCGGTGGTGCTCTCCCCGCCGCCCTACAACCACCCGGCGCGCGTCGCCGAGCGCATCGCCACGCTCGACCTCATCAGCGACGGCCGGGTGGACTGGGGCACCGGCGAGAGCGCCTCGCGCATGGAGATGGAAGGCTTCGGCGTGCCGATGGACGACAAGAAGGCGATGTGGTTCGAGGCGACCGAGCAGTCGGCCAACATGATGACCATGGAGCCCTATCCGGGCTTCGAGGGGCAGTTCTTCTCCATGCCCTGCCGCAATGTGCTGCCGAAGCCCTACCAGCAGCCGCATCCGCCGCTCTGGGTCGCCTGCTCGCGCATGGAGACGATCCACGCCGCGGCGCGGGCCGGCATCGGCGCGCTCACCTTCGCCTTCGTCAACCCGGACGTGGCGCGGCAATGGGTCGAGGAATATTACGCCATCATCAAGTCCGAGGAATGCGTGCCCATCGGCCACGCGGTCAACGCCAACATCGCCATGTGCACCGGCTTCTCGGTCCACCACGATGCGGAGGAGGCCAAGCGGCGCGGCGCGGACGGCTTCCGCTATTTCGGCTATTCGCTCGGCCACTATTACGTCTTCGGCGGGCACAAGCCCGGCGTGACGGGGGTCTGGGAGCGTTTCGAGGAAGCGCGCGAGCATATGGACGATGTCGGCAAGGGCAGCGGCATCGGCACGCCGGACGAGGTGCGCGAGCATCTGCAGGAGTTCGCCGATGCGGGCGTGGACCAGGTGATCTTCATCCAGCAGGGCGGCAAGAACGAGCACCGCCATATCTGCGAGGCGATGGAACTGTTCTCGGCCGAGGTCATGCCGCACTTCAAGGCGGGCGAGGAGGAGCGCGAGGCAAGGAAGGCCGAGGAGCTTGCGCCCTGGATCGAGGCGGCGCTCGCCCGCAAGCCGCGCATGGCGCCGGTCGCGGAGGCGGACATTCCGCTGGTGGGCGCGTTCGGACGCAATATCGTCCAGACCGACCAGGACCCGGACGCCCGCTCCACCCACCACGCCGCCGCCGACATCACCGTCCCGGCCGCCGACCCGATGGCAAGGGAGGAAGCCGCGGCGGCGGGAGACGACTGATGGCCGACGCCGACGAGAGCCGGCCCGTAGCCGACAGGGCGGAAAGCGCCCGGCGCGCGAGGTCGAACTATGTCCTGTTTCTTGTGGGGACCGGCCTCGGGCTTGTTGCGAGTGTCCTGCTGGACGACTCGCCATACGCTGCGGATTGGGTATTCCCCGTCGCAGGGTCTCTTGGATTGATGTCGTTCATTGTGCTGGTAATCGTCTTGGTCCGGGCTTATGGGGACCGCAAGACGGCCGATGAGACGATGGCCACGCATTTCAGGGTACAGATCCGGACTTTCTGGATTTCGTGGCTTTATGCAGGGATCAATGTTTCGGTCCTTGTGATTTTGGCGGAAATTGTCCCGTGGCTAGGGCTAATCAATGTCGCGAGCGAAATGGTGGGTTACGCAATTCACCTTTGGTTCGCCATTCGCTGCGTCAAGGGGCTGCGCTATCTGTCCCGGCAGGAGCTCTACCCCAATCCGGCAACCTGGCTGTGGTGAGGCGCTGACGGCGACGGGAGACAGGGGATGCAGGGCAACGACATACTGCCTGCGAGCGGTGGCGCTGGGGAGAGCGGCGGCAACGCGAAGGTCGTCTACATCCTCTATCTCGCCGCCATTGTCGTCGGGCTGCTGGCGCTGATCGGCGTCATCGTCGCCTATGTCAGCCGGAATGACGCCGACGGCTGGGCGGGCGACCATTACCGGTTCCAGATCAGGACCTTCTGGATCGGCATCCTGTATTCGGCTGTCGGAGCCGTCTCGACGGTGTTCCTGGTCGGCTGGCTGATGCTGCTGGCGGTGCTAGTCTGGTGGATCGTCCGTTGCGTCAAGGGCCTCCAGTACGTGTCCCGCTCCGAGCCCTATCCGAATGTCACGACCTGGCTGTGGTGAGGCGGAGGCGGCCGTAAAGACCGGGATCGTCTATGCGCTGTATCTTGGCGGCCTTGTCTTCGGGCCGCTCGCGATCGTCGGCGCCGCCTTGGCTTATCTGGACCGGACTGCCGACGAACGGGCGCCCGGCCACCGCCGGTTCCAGATCCGCACAGCAGGGATCGGTATGTTTCAATGGGCTGTCGGCTTCGTGGTTCTTGTACTCCTGATCGGCTTCGATTCGATCACTTCCAATCCGGGCCTGGTGCTGCTCTTGCTGAGTCCCGCCGCCTGTCTGGCCCTGCTGCTATGGGTGCAGCAATATGTGTGGATTGCGCTAGCCCGACTTCCGCAACTCGGGGGTCATGAGGATGCTAACTCATTGAATAGCCTTGATCGTCTCCCCGAGGGTCGGCACTACAAGGCGGCGAACGGAGAGGCGGCGCCGTGTGCCGTCAGGCGGAGATCCGGGGTGCGGGTTGCTGCGGCCAGGTCATGCCGAGCTGTTGCAGCAGTAGCTCGTGCTCCTTGTTCGGCCGGGTGTGGCGCGGCAGGACGAGGTGCCGGCCGTCGGTGGTTGGCAGATGGACGTCCACCATCTGGATGGTGGCGAAGGCCTCAAGGATGGCGCGTGGGGTGAGGCCCGGGGCGCGCGGCCGGGCGAGGTTCTTCAGGGTCACCAGCAGGCAGTAGGCGATGAACGAGACGAAGATATGCGCCTCGATGCGCTCTTGGCGCTGATGGAAGATGGGGCGGATCGCGAGGTCGTGCTTGAGTTCCTTGAACGCCTGCTCGATCTCGACGAGCTGCATGTACAGATGCCACAGCGTGGCGGGGTCTTCGGCGACCATGTTGGATCGCAGCAGGTAACGGCCCTCGCGGCGGCGGACCTGGCGCAGCCGGTCGCGCTGCAGGCGGAATGAGAAGCCGTTGGCGGCGAGTTCGCTGTCGGTCCCGGGCACGGTGATGTCGACCAGGCTCCAGGCCCGGCCGGCCTCCTTCCTGGCGGCGCCGAGCTTGAGCAACAACTGATCCCGGCTGTTCGACTGCCCTTGCAACTCGGCCAATCGACGCCACAGCCTCTTCAGCCGGCGCCGGCGCATGCCGCGTTCCTTCACCTGCCGCCCCTCGCTGCGCACCAGGACGTAGAGCTCGCCATCCTCGACCAGAAGCTTGACAGTCACGGACTGGCGCACCTCCTGCCAGGGCAGGCCCAGGAACACCTTCTCGAGCCGCGTCAGCCGGCCCTTGGGCGTGCCCACCAGGTAGCGCACCGGCGCCTCGCCCTCGCGCATCGCGGCCAGCGTCTCCTCGGTGGGGATGCCGCGGTCCATGATCCACACCCGCTCGGAGCGGCCATACTGATCCTCGATCTTCTTGAGGAACGCCGCCAGCGTGGTGTCGTCGGAGGTGTTGCCCGGCATCACCTCATAGGCCAGCGGAAAGCCCTGCGGCGTAACGATCAGGGCGATCACCACCTGCACGCAGTCGGGCCGCTTGTCCCGGCTGTAGCCGAAGCGGCGCTTGTCATCGAACGGCGGATCGCTCTCGAAGTAGGTCGAGGTCAGGTCGTAGAGCAGCACGTCGAAGCGCGCCTCGAACAGCGTCGCCCAGCGGTCGCGCAGAAACGAGAAGAAGCCCTGCTTGTGCGCCAGCAGCTTGTCGAGACAGCGATAGAGTGTGTCGTCGGCGATCGCCCGCTCGCCACCCAGAAGATCGCGAAGCGCGCTGTGCTCATACCAGTGACGGTGAAGGCGCCACTCGCTGCCCGGGTCGATCAGCCGGTAGCAGACCTGGATCTTCAGGATGTCCAGCCACCGCGTGCCTTGCCGGCTCGCCGGCAGCCGCTCTTCCCAGAAGCGGTCCAGGTCCAGGCGGTCCCACAAGGACAGCGCCAGCCAGCACGCCCCCCACTGGCGCGGGTCGTGAAGCGCCACCTGCGAGAGGTCGATCTTCACCACTTCGCAAGTCAGCGCCGGCGCCTCCCGGTCCTCGGGAAACAGCGCCATCTGCCGTGATCGCGACTTGCCCTCCACCACCTCGATCGAGCGGCACCACGCCGCTCGCTGGCTGTCGTTGATCTCCCCGAGATAGAGCACCTGACGCTGAACAACCCGACCGCCGTGGACCCGGACGTTCTCCACAACGCTCCAGTAGCGGTGCTCCTTGCCGTCCTTGAAGCGTCTCTTGCAGCGCACGAACATCAGCGCAGCGTCCGGATCTTCGCCAGCCCGATCAAGGGGGTAGGTCGGCACTACAAGCCGGTCCCGAGAGGTACTGCACCGAAATCCGACACTTCTCGCGCCGGAAAACCGTCAAATCAGTCGATTCTCAAGCCGAGTTGCGGAAGTCGGGTGAACGCGCCGGGGGCGGCAGACGGGGGAGTTGCGCGCGCCGGCCGGGCCGGGGCGCGTAATGTTCCATTGGAGAAGACAGGGGGCCGGGCGCGGCCGGGGAGGGAAGATGACCGGGACATTGACGGAACGCAGGCGGGGCAGTCCCGTCGGCGAGGACTTGAGGCGCCGGGCGGTTGCGGCGGTGCTGGAGAAGGGAATGACCGGGCGGGCCGCCGCTCTGCATTTCGAGGTGAGCGAACCCAGCGTCTGGCGGTGGGTGAGGCGCTACCGGCAGCGCGGCCATCTTCGCCCCGACCCGAAGAGCGGCCGCCCGTCCGGGATCGAGCCGGAGCGGGAGCGGATTTCCCGCCTTCTGGAAAGCCGGCCGGACCTCTCCGTGCGCGCGCTGCAACGCGCGCTCGCCGCCGAAGGCGCGGTTTTCGCCGTAACCACCCTGCACCGCTTCCTGAAGCGCCATGGCCTGCAGCGCCGCCGCCGCCTCGCATGGCGCCGCAACCCCGCTCCCAGGCCCGCCGGCGGCTGACGCCGGCGCGCTCGAGGCGGGGGTGGAACTCATGCTGCCAGCGGCGCCGAGTTGCGACCCATGGGGATTGCCGCCCCGTTTCCCTTGTGGCGCGAGGCTCCGGCTCCCCCCACCGTCCGGGGCGACAGAGGAGGCTTGTCGGTCCTTGACCGCAGCCGCCGGTATGAGGCGGCTGGGTCTGGACGACCGCCCGCCGCCTCACCACATTCCGGGAGAGGCCGGGATTCGCAATGCCCGCCCGTCATGGAGGTTGTCGCTATGCTCATCGGGGTGCCGAAGGAGACCAAGGACCACGAATACCGTGTGGGACTCACGCCTGACAGCGTGAACGAACTGGTTTTGCACGGTCACCGCGCGTTCGTGGAGCAAGGCGCCGGAGCGGGCATCGGGGCTGACGACGCCGACTATGCCGGGGCAGGCGCTGAGATCGTCGACACCGCGCAGGCGGTCTTCGAGCGGGCGGAGATGATCGTGAAGGTCAAGGAGCCGCTGGCCGCGGAGCGCGCCATGCTGCGCGAGGGGCAGGTGCTCTTCACCTATCTGCACCTTGCGCCGGACCCGGAGCAGACCGAGGACCTCGTCAGGAGCAAGGCGGTCTGCATCGCCTACGAGACCGTCACCTCGCCGGGCGGCGGCCTGCCCCTGCTAGCGCCCATGTCGGAGGTGGCGGGCCGGCTCTCCGTCCAGGCTGCGGCCCATGCGCTCGAAACGGTCAATGGGGGCAAAGGCATGCTGCTTGGAGGCGTGCCCGGCGTGCCGCGGGCCAAGGTGGTCATCATCGGCGGCGGGGTGGTGGGCACCAACGCCGCGCACATCGCAATGGGAATGGGCGCCGATACATGGGCCATAGACCGCTCGGCCGCGGCGCTGCGGGCGTTGTGGCGCCAGTTCGGGAACCCGCTCGACACCGCCTACTCCACCCGCACCGCGATCGACCGCCACGTCACCGACGCGGACGTGGTGATCGGCGGCGTGCTCATTCCGGGCGCGGCCGCCCCGAAGCTTGTCACGGAAGACATGATCCGACGGATGAAGCCGGGCTCGGTGGTGGTCGACGTTGCCATCGACCAGGGCGGCTGCTTCGAAACCTCGCATCCCACCACCCACAGCGACCCGACCTATATCGTGGACGACGTGGTCCATTACTGCGTGGCCAACATGCCGGGCGCGGTCCCGCGGACATCGACCCACGCGCTCAACAACGCAACGCTCCCGCATGTGCTGGCGCTGGCCGACAAGGGCTACCGCAACGCGCTTGCCGACGACCCCCACCTGCGCAACGGTCTCAACGTGCTTGCCGGCGAGGTGACGTGCAGGGAGGTTGCCGACGCGCTCGGTTATCCGTACCGCGAGCCGATGGAGGCAATGGCGGCGTAGACGCGAAACCGGCCGGCCCGCTCCACCGGGACGGGTGTCCCGATTTCGCCGTTCCGGCGGCATTCTGTATGATGGCCGGCTTCGGGCAGTCTTTCCGGGAGAGGAAGCGGGATATGTTGACGACACGGTTTGCCGCCGCGGTCCGGCGGTCGGCGCTGGCGCTGCTGGCGGGAGCGACGGTCCTGGCCGGCACGGCGGTTGCGGCGGACGACAAGATCAAGGTGGGGGCGCTGCGCTTCACCTCGCACTCCGCGAGCTTCATCGCTTTCGAGAAGGGTTATTTCAAGGAAGCCGGGCTCGATGTCGAGTTCGTGTATTTCCAGGCCGCCGCGCCCATGGCCGTCGCGATTGCCTCCGGTGACATCGACTACGGCGTCACGGCGATTACCGGCGGGCTCATAAACCTCGCCGACAAGGACGCCATCAAGATCGTCGGCGGCGCGCTGCACGAGGAAGACGGGATCGACGGGTCCGCGATCCTCGTTTCCGATGCGGCATTCAAGGACGGCGTGACCTCGCCGGCGAAGCTCGCCGGGCGCAGCTTCGGCATCACGCAGACGGGCTCCTCCTTCCACTACATGGCGTCGCGCATCGCCGAGAAGGAAGGTATCCCGATGTCCGAGATCAAGCTCAAGCCGCTGCAGAAGGTCGGTGCGGTCATCGGCGCGCTCAAGTCGGGCCAGATCGACGCCTGGGCGATCGTTCCGCATATCGCCAAGGCGCTCGCCAAAGGCGGCGCGGTCCACATCATCGGCTGGGTCAACGACTATGCGCCCGACTACCAGGTCACGACCGTGTTCACCTCGGCGGAGAACGCGGCGAACAAGCGGGACCTGACAAAGCGCTTCCTCGCGGCCTTCTCGCGCGGGGCGGCGGATTTCAACGCCGCGCTGGTGGACAAGACGGCCGGCGAGGACGTCGCGGAAGAGACGGTCAGGCTCATCCACAAATATGTCTATACCAGCCGGCCTTACGAAAAGGCCGCACCGTCGATCCGCAACGGCGCGATGCGGCTCAATGAGGGCGCCAAGCTGAACCTGTCGAGCGTCCAGGCGCAGCTCGACTGGTTCAAGGCCGAAGGGCTCGTCAAGGGCGAGATCGGCATCGACAAGCTGGTGGACGGGAGCTACGTCGAAACCTACTGACCCGCCGGGCGGGGGCGGCGCGATGGAACTCCGCCTCGCCGGCCTTCATCACGGCTACGGCGAAGTCGAAGTCCTGCGGGGCATCGACCTCGAAATCCCGGCGGGGCGGATCGTGTGCATCGTCGGTCCGTCCGGCTGCGGCAAGTCCACCCTGCTGCGCCTGATCGGCGGGCTGGAGCGTCCGGAACGCGGCGAGGTGCTCCAGACCGGGGCGCCTCCTCCGGGCTGCCTCAACCCGCTGACCTACATCTTCCAGGACTTCGCGCTGCTGCCCTGGCGCACGGTCGAGGGCAATGTGCGGCTGGTGCTGGAGGACCACGGCTTCGGGCGCGCGCAGATCGCGGGAATCGTGGACGATGTGCTGGCGCGCACGCGCCTCTCGGAGTTCCGTGCGGCTTTCCCCCGGCAGCTTTCCGGCGGCATGAAGCAGCGCGTGGCGGTCGCCCGCGCGCTCGCCGTGTCGCCGGCCTTCCTGCTGATGGACGAGCCGCTGTCCGCCCTCGATGCGCAGACCCGCGAACTGCTGCTCGACGACCTCGTGGACCTCTGGACGCGGGAGCGGTTTTCGGGCGTCTATGTCACGCACAATCTCCGGGAGGCGGTCCGGCTGGGGCACCGGATCGTCCTGCTTTCGCGGCGGCCGGGGACGGTGCGCGAAGTGCTGGAGATCGACCTGCCCCTCGACGCGCGCGCCGGGCACGCCCCGGAACTCGAAGCGCACCGCAGCCGGCTCTGGCGGCTGCTTCGGGACGAAGCGCACGCCGCCGATGCGGAGCTGGTCGATGGCTGAGCGCGGCGGCCGGCCGGTGGCCTTCCGGGGCGGCGGGTTCTCGCCAAGGCCGCTCGGCGTCGTCGGGCCGCTCGTGTTCATTGCCGTCCTTGCATTGTGGGAGGCGGGGTGCCGCACGGGCGCGATCCCGCCATTGGTGCTGCCGGCGCCGTCGGAGGCGCTGGCCGCGCTCGCGCATCTCGTGGAAACCGGCCTCCTCTGGAAGCATCTGGGCGCCTCGCTGCAACGCCTCCTGGTCGGCTGGACGCTGGGCACGCTGCTCGGCATCGCCGTCGGCTTTTCCATCGGGTTGTTCTCGCTCGCCCGCGCCGGGCTGGCGCCGGTGGTCGCGGCCATCTTCCCGATTCCGAAGATCGCGCTGCTGCCGCTCTTCGTGGTCTGGTTCGGCATCGGCGAGGGATCGAAGGTGGCGACCATCCTCTTCGGCACCTTCTTCCCGACCGTGGTCGCGACATACGGGGGCGTGGACAATGTGGACCGCGGCCTGATCCGGATGGGGCAATCCTTCGGGCTCTCCTGGCTCTCCATCGTGCGCAAGATCATCCTGCCGGGCGCGCTCCCGGCGATCCTGCCGGGCTTCCGCATTTCGGCCGCCATCGCCATCGTGCTGCTCGTTGCAGCGGAGATGATCGGCGCCGAGTTCGGGGTCGGCGCCTACATCCTGCTCGCGGGCAGCCTCATGGCCCTGGACGAGCTGCTGGCCGGCGTCGCGATCCTCTCCGTCATGGGACTGACCGTGAACTGGTCGATCGCGCGCCTCGAGCGCTTCCTGCTCAGATGGCGGACATGAGAGCCGGCGGTTGACGCCCGCAAGCGCCCGGCCTATTCCGACAGCCATGTCCGAGATCGCCCGGGACCTGCTGCAAGAGGCCGCCTCAGAGATCATGGCGCGGGCCGCCATCGAAATCCCGCGCGACTACCGCGACGGCATACGCGGCATGCTGGGGCGCGAACAGCATGAACTGTCCCGCTTCGTGCTGGAGGCGATGCTCGAAAACTGGGAGGCGGCGGAGGCCGACCGCCGCGCCATGTGCGCCGACACCGGCGTGCCGCGCTTCTATGTGAAGGCCGGCAACGAGGCGCGGCCGGAAGGCGGGTTCGTCGCGCTGGAAGAGGCCGTCCGGTCCGCCACCGCCGAGGCGACGCGCAGCGTGCCGCTCAGGCCCAACCGCGTGCATCCGCTCTGGCGCACCGACCACGACAACAATGTCGGCATCAACGCGCCGGAGATCGAATACAGCTTCGAGCCGGACGCCGACTGGATCGAGCTGACCACCGTCCACAAGGGCGGGCTGTTCGGCACCGACTACCGGATGCTGTTCCCCGCCGACGGCATCGACGGCATCAAGCGTTTCTTCCTGGACACGCTGGTGCAGTTCGGGCGGCGCGGCCTCGCCTGCCAGCCGGCCATCGTCGGCATCGGGCTCGGCGGCTCCAAGGATACCTCCATGACGCTCGGCAAGCAGGCGGCGTGCCTGCGGCCCGTCGGCGAGCCCAATCCCGATCCCGGCATCGCGAAGCTGGAGGCGGAGCTGAAGGAGCTCGGCAACAATATCGGCATGGGGCCGATGGGCTTCGTCGGCTCCTCCATGGTGATCGACTGCCATGTTGAGGTCGGCTACACGCACACCGGCGGCATGCCGATGAGCGTGCATTGCTTCTGCCTTTCCTCGCGCCGGGCGACGGCGCGGGTCCATGCCGGCGGCGGGGTCGAATACCGCAGCGACCCGCGCTGGTTCACGCCCTATATGCGCCGGGAGACGGTCGGATGGCAGGCGCCGCTCGCACGCACCGCCTGAGCACGCCCGTCTCGCCCGGGGCGCTCGCGGACCTCGCCATCGGCGACATCGTCTATCTCGACGGCGTGATCTATACCGGCCGCGAGGGGCTCTACCGCCGGATGGTGGATGAGGGCATGGCCCCGCCGGTCGATCTGAAGGCGCTCAGCAACGTCAATTTCCACTGCTCGCCTGCGGCCAGCGTGGCCGACGACGGCAGCCTGAACCTCGGCGCGGTGACGGCGACGGCGAGCTTCCGCTTCTCGCGCTTCATGGAGCGGTTCTTCGAGCTTTCGGGCGCGAAGGTCATCGTCGGCAAGGGCGGCATGTCGGAGTCCGACTACCGCGAGCTCTTCGTGCCGAACGGGGCGGTCTATCTCACCACGGTCGGCTACGGCACGGGCGCGCTGCTCGGGCGCGGCGTCACGCGGGTGCAGGCGGCGCACTGGCTGGAGGACCTCGGCATCGCCCAGGCGGTCTGGGTGCTGGAGGTTGCCCGCTTCGGCCCGCTGCTGGTGGAGAGCGACCTCGCCGGCAACAGCCTGTTCGAGCGCGAGAACCGCGCCACGGCAGAGGCCGTCGAGCGCGCCTATGCCGGCCTCAGGCCGCCCTCCCTCTCCCGCTACGGCGAAACCGTCTCGCGCGGCGACGAGGTGCTGTAGGCGGCATCCGAAAGCGGGCCGTGACAAGGACGCGGCATCCGGGCTAAACCCCCTCTGCGCTTACCGGAGGCTCGGGGGCCCCATGGACGAGAAAGAGACGCCCGCCTGGCACGGCACCACCATCCTTTCGGTGCGCAAGCAGGGCCGCGTGGTGATTGCCGGCGACGGGCAGGTGACGCTCGGGCCCACCGTGCTCAAGGCCAATGCGCGCAAGGTCCGCCCGCTCGGCGACGGCAAGGTGATCGCGGGCTTCGCCGGCGCCACCGCCGACGCCTTCGCTCTCTTCGAGCGGCTTGAAGGCAAGCTGGAGCAATACAAGGGGCAGCTGGCGCGCGCCTGCGTCGAGATGGCGAAGGACTGGCGCACGGACCGCTATCTGCGCCGGCTGGAGGCGATGATGGCGGTGGCCGACCGGGACGTCTCGCTGGTGCTGACCGGCAATGGCGACGTGCTGGAGCCGGAGGATGGGCTGATCGGCATCGGCTCGGGCGGGGCCTTCGCGCTGGCGGCGGCGCGGGCCCTGCATCCGATAGACGGCTTCGACGCCGAGGCCGTGGCGAGGCGCGCCATGGAAATCGCGGCCGGCATCTGCATCTATACCAACAGCGAACTGACCATCGAGAGCCTGGAGACGCCGTGACCTCGTTCAGCCCCCGGGAGATCGTTTCCGAGCTCGACCGCTTCATCGTGGGCCAGGACGACGCCAAGCGCGCCGTGGCCATCGCGCTGCGCAACCGCTGGCGGCGCCAGCAGCTTCCCGAGGCGCTGCGCGACGAAATCCTGCCGAAGAACATACTGATGATCGGGCCGACCGGCGTCGGCAAGACCGAGATCGCGCGCCGGCTCGCGCGGCTCGCCCAGGCGCCGTTCATGAAGGTGGAGGCGACCAAGTTCACCGAAGTCGGCTATGTCGGCCGCGATGTCGAGAGCATCGTGCGCGACCTGGTCGAAATCGCCATCCACCTGACGCGCGAACGCCGGCGCAAGGAAGTGCAGGCCCAGGCCCACGGCGCGGCGGAGGACCGGGTCGTCGATGCGCTGGTCGGCAAGACCGCCTCCGGCGACACGCGCGAGAAGTTCCGCAAGCTGCTGCGCGACGGCAAGCTCGACGACCGCGAGATCGAGCTGGAGCTGGAGGACACGGGCGGGCTCTCGCTGCCGACCATGGACATTCCCGGCATGCCGGGCGCGCAGATGGGCATGATCAATCTCGGCGACATCTTCGGCAAGGCGCTGGGCGGCGGGCGCACCAGGACCCGCAAGATGAAGGTCGCGGAGAGCTACGAGGCGCTGATCGCCGAGGAGAGCGACAAGCTGCTCGACGACGAGTCGCTGACCCGCGACGCGATCCATGCGGTCGAGCAGAACGGCATCGTGTTCATCGACGAGGTGGACAAGATCTGCGCGCGCTCGGACCGGCTCGGCGCGGATGTCAGCCGCGAGGGCGTGCAGCGCGACCTGCTGCCGCTGATCGAGGGCACCACCGTCGCCACCAAGCACGGGGCGGTGAAGACCGACCATATCCTGTTCATCGCCTCCGGCGCCTTCCACCTCGCCAAGCCGGCGGACCTGCTGCCCGAGCTCCAGGGCCGGCTGCCGATCCGGGTCGAGCTCGACGCGCTGACGCGCGAGGACTTCCGCCGCATCCTGACCGAGCCCGAAGCGAGCCTCATCACGCAATACAAGGCGCTGATGGGCACCGAGGACCTGACGCTCGACTTCACCGACGATGCGGTGGATGCGCTGGCGGAACTCGCTGCCGACATCAACGCCCAGGTCGAGAACATCGGCGCGCGCCGCCTGCACACCGTGCTTGAGAAGCTGCTGGAGGAAATCAGCTTCACCGCGTCCGACCGCGGCGGCGAGAGCGTGACCATCGACGCAGGCGAAGTCCGCGAGCGCGTCGGCGAACTCGCCAAAAGCGCCGACCTCTCGCGGTTCATTCTGTAGGAAACGGTTCGCGACGGGGAGAAGGCGATGACGGACGCTGTGCTGGTTTCGGTTGACGGCGGGGTGGGGGTGCTGACCCTCAACCGGCCGGACAGGTTCAACTGCATCTCGACCGGGCTGCTGGACGGCCTCATCGCCGGCATGGACCGGTTCGAGGCCGACCCGGCGGTGCGCGCCGTGCTGCTGAACGCGAACGGCCGGCAGTTCTGCACCGGCGCCGACCTCGACGAGGTGCTCGACCGGCGCAAGTCCGCCGAGACGCTCACGCCCTTCATCGGCGCCATCCACGAGGCGACGCGACGCTTCGAGGACTCGCCGCTGCCGGTGGTGGCGGCGGTGCAGGGCCTCGCGCTCGCCGGCGGCATGGAGATCGTCGTCGCCTGCGACACGGTGTTCGCCGCCGAGAGCGCGCGCATCGGCTGCCAGCATGCGCGCTACGGCCTGCCGCCGGGCGGCGGGGGCACGCAGCGCCTCGCCCGCCTCGTCGGGCTGCGCCGGGCGCTCGACCTCATGTTCACCGCCCGCTGGCTCGACGCGCCCGAGGCGGAGCGCTGGGGCCTCTTCAACCATGTCGTGCCGGACGCGGAGCTGGACGACCGCGCCCGCGCCTACTGCGCCGGCCTCGCCGCCAGGAGCCGCCACGGCCTCGCCTTCATGAAGGGCATGGCGCGGCGCGGCCTAGAAGGGCCGCTCGACATGGGCCTCGCGCTGGAGCGCGGCGCGGTCGTGGCAGCCCTCCAGCACAGCGACGTGGCCGAGGGGCTCGACGCCTTCCAGAACCGGCGCGAGCCGGTCTTTCCGTAATCGGGAGCCTCCTTCCATGCAGCTCGAATTCACCGCCGGGGAACGCGCCTTCGCCGAGGAGGTCGAGGTGTTCTTCGAAGCCAACCTGGAGCCGCGGCTCTCCGAGCAGGTCAGGCGCAACCCCTCCTATGTCTCCAAGGAGGACATGCGGCGCTGGCAGAAGGCGCTCTACGACCGGGGCTGGATCGCGCCCAACTGGCCGGAGGAGCATGGCGGCACCGGCTGGACGCCGACGCAGAAGTTCATCTTCGAGGAAGCCTACCAGCGCCATTACGCACCCCGGCTCTCGCCCTTCGGCATCATGATGGTGGGGCCGGTGATCTACACCTTCGGCAGCGAGGCGCAGAAGGCCGAACACCTGCCGGCGATCCTGAAGAGCGACGTCTTCTGGTGCCAGGGCTACTCGGAGCCGGGTTCGGGCTCCGACCTCGCCTCGCTCAGGACGCGGGCCGTGCAGGACGGCGACGAGTATGTCGTCAACGGCTCCAAGATCTGGACCAGCGGCGCGCACCATGCCGACTGGATCTTCGCGCTGGTCCGCACGGACACGGAAGCCGCGAAGCACCAGCAGGGCATCTCCTTCCTGCTGATCGACATGAAGACGCCCGGCATCGAGGTACGCCCGATCGTCTCCATGGACGGCGGGCATTATCTCAACCAGGTGTTCTTCACCGATGTGCGCGTGCCGGTGTCGAACCGGGTCGGTGAGGAGAACAGGGGCTGGACCTACGCCAAGTTCCTGCTGGGCAACGAGCGCGCGGGCGTCGCCGGCGTCTCCAAGTCGCGCATGAAGGTCGAGCGGCTGAAGGAGGTCGCCTCCGTCGAGACCGGCACGGACGGCGGCGCGCTCGCCGACGACCCGGAGTTCCGCGCCCGCCTCGGCGAAGTGGAGGCAAGGCTCGGCGCGCTGGAGATCGTCAATTTGCGCACGCTGGCGGCCGAGGAGAAGGGCGGCGGCGTCGGCCCGGAAGCCTCGATCCTCAAGATCTGCGGCACGGAGATCGAGCAGGCGCTCAACGAACTGCTGATCGAGGCGGTCGGCGTCGATGCGATCCCCTATTCGCTGGAATGGACGCGCCTCGACACCAATGAGGAGCCGCCGGTCGCCGACCGCGCCGTCGGGCTGATGAGCGAGCACCTGCTGAAGCGCGCCGCCACGATCTATGGCGGGTCGAACGAGATCCAGCGCAATATCGTCGCCAAGCACGTGCTGGGGCTGTAGCGCGGTGGCGGTCTTCCACCACGGCTCCCACTGGGGCGCCTTCCGGGCCGAGACGGCGGAGGGGCGCGTCGCCGCCGCGCTACCCTTCGCCAAGGACCCCGAGCCGTCTCCCATCGTCGCCTCGATCCCGGACGCCGTGCATCACGCCTCGCGCATCGCCGGGCCGGTGGCGCGGCGCGGCTGGCTCGACGGCGACGGCGGAGAGGGCCGCGGGCGCGATGCCTTCGTGCCGCTCGACTGGGACCGGGCGGTCGATCTCATCGCGGACGAGGTCGCGCGCGTCGGCCGCGACTTCGGCAACGCCTCGGTCTTCGGCGGCTCCTACGGCTGGGCGAGCGCCGGGCGCTTCCACCATGCCAAGAGCCAGCTGCAGCGCTTCCTCGGCATGGCCGGCGGCTTCACCAACCAGCGGTACAATTACAGCTACGCGGCAGGCCTCGCCGTGCTGCCGCATATACTGGGCGGCGTCGAGGCGGCGGCGGGCCCCGTCACCGACTGGCCCTCCATCGTCGAGAACACCGGGCTGATGGTCTCCTTCGGCGGCCTGCCGGTGAAGAACACGCAGGTCGATTCCGGCGGCAATGGCGAACATGCGGCGGCGGGCTTCATCCGCGAGGCGGCCGGGCGCGGCGCGCGCTTCATCGCCGTCTCGCCCTTCGGCGGCGACCTGCCGCCCGATGTCGAAGGCGAGTGGATCCCGATCCGCCCCGGCACCGACACCGCCATGATGCTGGCGCTCTGCCGGGTGCTGCTGTCGGAGGGGCTGGCCGACCGGGCGTTCCTGGAGCGCTGCTGCACGGGCGCGGCGGCGTTCGAGGCCTCGCTGGAAGGAAAGACGCCGGAATGGGCCGAGGGGATTACCGGCGTGCCGGCGGCGCGCATCCGCTCGCTCGCCCGCGAGATGGCGGCCGCGCGCACCATGATCTCCACCGCCTGGGCCCTGCAGCGCGGCGACCATGGCGAGCAGCCCTTCTGGGCCACGGTGGCGCTCGCGGCCTGCCTCGGCCAGATCGGCCTGCCGGGCGGCGGCTTCGGCTTCGGCTACGGGTGCGTCTCCGGCATCGGCGCGCCGCGCCACGGCATTACCGGGCCGACCTTCCCCATCGGGCCGAACCCGGTGGAGGACTTCATCCCCGTCTCGCGCATCGCCGACATGCTGCTCGATCCGGGCGGGGCCTACGATTTCGACGGCGAGCGGCGGCGCTACCCGGACACGCGCCTCGTCTATTGGGCGGGCGGCAACCCGTTCCACCACCACCAGGACATCAACCGGCTCGTGCGCGCCTTCCGCCGCCCGGAGACGGTCATCGTCCACGACCCCTGGTGGACGGCGACCGCGCGCCATGCCGACATCGTCGTGCCGGCGACCACGACCCTGGAGCGCAACGACATCGCCGCCGGCCGGCGGGACCGCTTCTGGCTCGCCATGCACCGCGCCATCGACCCGGTGGGCCGGGCGCGCAACGACCATGACGTCTTCGCCGACATCGCCGACCGGCTGGGCTTCCGCGAGCGCTTCACCGAGGGGCTCGGCGAGATGGCGTGGCTGCGCCGCATCTATGACGAGGCCTGCGGGCGGGCGGCCGAACGCGGGCTCAACCTGCCGGACTTCGACGCCTTCTGGGCCGAGGGGCATGTGGAACTGCCGCGGCCGGAGAGGCCGCGCGTGCTGTTCGAGGGCTTCCGCAGGGGCGAGGAGCGCCTCGCGACGCCTTCGGGCAGGATCGAGCTCTATTCCGCTCATGTGGCGGGCTTCGGCTATGAGGACTGCCCCGGCTACCCCGCCTGGCTGCCGCCGAAGGAATGGCTGGGCGCCGAGGCTGCACGGCAATGGCCGCTGCACCTGATCTCGAACCAGCCGGCGACGCGCCTCCACGCGCAGCTCGACCAGGGCCGCGTCTCGCAGGCGAGCAAGGTGCAGGGCCGCGAGCCGGTCCGGCTCAATCCGGCGGACGCGGCGGCGCGGGGCATTGCCGACGGCGACGTGGTGCGCGTGTTCAACGGGCGCGGGGCGCTGCTCGCCGGCGCGGTGCTGAGCGGCGAGGTCGCGCCCGGCGTGGCCGTGCTCGCGACCGGAGCCTGGTACGACCCGGCCGATCCCGCGCAGCCGGACAGCCTCGACAAGCACGGCAACCCCAATGTGCTGACCGCCGACCGCGGCACCTCGAAACTCGGCCAGGGTCCGAGCGCGATGAGCGCGCTGGTCGAGGTGGAGCGCTTCGAGGGCGAGCCGCCGCCCGTCACCGCCTTCGACCCGCCCGACATCGCCGCCATGAGCGCATCGGGGACGCCGGCCGGCGCTTGACAGGGAGTCCGCCGCCGCACCACATTCGAGCCGGTGCGGCGTTGCCCCGGCTGCGCCCGCAGGTTCCGGGGAAGGAGCGTGATCGTGGCCGACGAACGGAAGGTGGAGCGTATCGTTCGCACGGTCCTGGAGGATGTCTTCGGCGCCGGCCGGATCGGCGACGTGCATATCGTTCGCGCCCTTGGCTGGCAGGGCGACGAAATCCTGCGCATCTATGCCGTATTCAACGGCGCGGACGACCAGTTCGATGCAACTCTGGCGTACGAGGTCGTGCGGCCTATGCGGACCCGTTTGCTGGATGAACTCGCGGACGATGCCTTTCCGGTAATGTCCTACATTTCCAGTGCCGACATGAAGACGGTAAAGAATGCAGTGGGATGACCTGCTGAATACTGCCGACGATCTGGTTTCGGGGGCGGCAGGGAATACGAGGCCGCGCCAGTCCAATCTACGCAGAGCGGTGAGCACCGCTTACTATGCGATGTTCCACTGTCTTGCGAGTTGTTGCGCCAACAGTTTTGTCGGCGGCCCGAACGCTGACAGGAGCAAGCCTGCATGGCGGCAGGCATATCGCGCACTTGAGCACGGCCTTGCCAGGAGCAATTGCAAGAACAAGAGCTTCATATCGAAGTTTCCCCGGGAAATCGAGAATTTCGCCAACGCCTTTGTGGCGTTGCAGGAAAAGCGCCATCTGGCGGACTACGACCCGTCTGCCAGATTCTCCAAACATGAAGTCCAGAGGGAGATTGCGGCGGCAAGGGCAATCATTGAAGGGTTCCAGGCCGTCCGCGCAAAACACCGCCGGGCGTTCGCCGTATATGTGCTTTTCAGGACCCGTGCCGAGCCGTAGCGGAACCGTCGCATGACCGGTCCCCTCGCCGGGCTCAGGGTGCTGGAAATCGCGGGCGTCGGGCCGGGGCCGCATTGCGCCATGCTGCTGGCGGACATGGGGGCCGACGTGCTGCGCGTCGACCGGGTGCGGGCGCGCTACCGCGTCCATGCCCGCACCGACCTGCTGAACCGGGGCCGGCGCTCGGCCGCGCTCGACCTCAAGCGGCCCCGCGCCGTCGAGGCCGTGCTCGCGCTGGCGGAAAGGGCCGACGTGCTGCTTGAGGGCTTCCGGCCGGGCGTGATGGAGCGGCTCGGCCTCGGGCCGGAACCCGTGCTCGCCCGCAATCCGAAGCTCGTCTATGCGCGGCTGACCGGCTGGGGGCAGGAGGGGCCGCTTGCCGGGGCGGCGGGCCACGACCTCAACTATCTGGCGCTGACGGGCGCGCTCCACGCCATCGGCCCTGCATCCGGCCCGCCCGTGCCGCCGCTCAATCTCGCCGGCGATTTTGGCGGCGGCGCGCTCTATGCCGCCTTCGGCATCCTGGCGGCGCTGTTCGAGCGCGGAACCTCCGGAAAGGGGCAGGTCGTCGATGCCGCCATGGTCGACGGCGCGGCCTCGCTGATGACCTTCGTGCAGGGGCTGCTGGCCGCCGGCTGGTGGCGGGACGAGCGCGAGGCGAACCTGATCGACGGCGGCGCGCCCTTCTACCGCTGCTACGAGACAAGGGACGGCAGGTGGGTGGCGCTCGGCGCCATCGAGCCCGAGTTCTACGACGCCTTCCTGCGCCTGACGGGTCTTGACGGCGAGGCGCTGCCGAAGCGCATGGACCGGTCCCGCTGGCCGGAATTGACCGAACGCTTCCAACGGCTCTTCCTCACGAAAACGCGCGAGGAATGGTGCGCGCTGCTGGAAGGCACCGACGCCTGTTTCGCCCCGGTGCTGACCCTGGAGGAAGCACCGGCCCACCCGCATATGGCGGCGCGGGGCGCGCTCGCCGCCAGCCGCGGCATCCGCCAGTCCGGCCCTGCGCCGCGCTTCTCCCGCACACCCGGCGCGCTCTCCCGCCCGCCGCCCGCCCCCGGCGAAGACACGCGCGCCGCGCTCGCCGACTGGGGGCTGGACAGGGAGGAGATCGACGCCCTGATTGCGTCCGGCGCGGCGCTGCAGGCGGAACCGCCGGACGAATAGCCCGGCCGGCTTCAGCCCAGCGCCTGCTCCAGGTCGGCGATGATGTCGGCGGCGGTTTCCAGGCCGACGGAGAGGCGCACCACCTCGTCGCCCGCGCCGGCAGCGGCCGCCTGTTCTTCGGAGAGCTGGCGGTGGGTGGTTGAGCGGGGATGGATGATGAGTGAGCGCGTGTCGCCGATGTTGGCGAGATGGCTCAGCAACTCGACGCCTTCCACCAGCTTCACGCCCGCCTCGTAGCCGCCCTTGAGGCCGAAGGTGAACACCGAGCCGCCCGAGCCCTTCAGATACTTGTCGGCGAGCGGCTTGTAAGGGTTGTCGTCGAGCCCCGCATAGGAGACCCAGGCGACGGCCGGATGGCCGGAGAGGTAGCGCGCCACTTCCAGCCCGTTTTCGCTGTGCCGGGCCATACGCAGCGGCAGGGTCTCGATGCCGGTGATCGCCAGGAAGGCGTTGAGCGGCGCCATGGTTGCGCCGAGGTCGCGCAGGCCCACCGCATGACAGTGCACGGTGTAGCCGAGGTCGCCGAAGGTCTCCCAGAAGCGCAGGCCGTGATAGGCGCCCTCCGGCTCCGTCATGGAGGGGAACTTGTCGTTCTGCCCCCAGTCGAAGCCGCCGCTGTCCACCACCATGCCGCCCATCGCGTTGCCGTGGCCGGAGAGGAACTTGGTCATCGAATGCACGATGAGGTCCGCGCCCCACTCGAACGGGCGGCAGAGGAAGGGCGTGGCCATGGTGTTGTCCACCATCAGCGGGATGCCCGCCTCATGCGCGATGTCCGCGAGCGCCTCCATGTCGCTGACGATGCCGCCCGGATTGGCGAGCGACTCGCAGAACACGACCCGCGTTTCCGGGCATATGGCCGCCCGCACCGCGTCGAGGTCGTCGAAATCGATCAGCGAGGCCTGCCAGCCGAACTTGGCGAAGGTGCGCGTGAACTGGGTGACGGAGCCGCCGTAGAGCTTGTTCGACGCCAGCAGGTGCGAGCCCGGCTGCATGAGCGGGAACAGCGCCAGCATCTGCGCGGCATGCCCGGAGGCCGTGGCCGTGCCGCCCTTGCCGCCTTCGAGCGCCGCAACCCGCTCCTCCAGCACGGAGACCGTCGGGTTGGTCAGGCGAGAATAGATGAAGCCGTAGGTCTGGAGGTTGAAGAGTGAGGCGGCGTGATCGACATCGTCGAACACGTAGGAGGTCGTCTGGTAGATCGGCGTCGAGCGCGCGCCTGTCGCGGGGTCCGGCCCCGCGCCGGCGTGGATGGCCAGGGTCTCAAAGCCGAAAGGCGGTTCGTTTTCGCTCATGTCAGGCGATCCGGCGGCGCTTCGAGGAGATGCGCCGCGAGTTGAAGCCGTTCCAGGAAAGCTCGCCGAAGAGGCGGGCATATTCGATCTTGGGGCAGCGGTTCATCACCACGGTGAGCCCCGCCGCCTCGGCGCGCTCGGCGGCCGCGTCATTGCGCACGGTCAGCTGCATCCAGACCACCTTCGCGCCGATCTCGACCGCCTGGTCGGCAAGCGGGCCGGCGGCCTCGGAATTGCGGAAGATATCGACCATGTCGACCGGCTCCGGCAGGTCGCCGAGGTCGGCGTAGCAGGTCTCGCCCAGTATGGTCTCGCCGGCCGCGACCGGATTGACGGGATGCACGCGGAAGCCCTTCGCCTGGAGGTATTTCATCACGAAGTAGCTCGGCCGGTTCCAGTGGGGGCTGGCGCCCGCCATCGCGATGGTCCGCACACTCTCCAGCACGCCCTTGAGATAGGCGTCGGTGTAGCTGTCATGGTTCATGGCGGCCGTCCATCACACCACCGGGGACGCACCATTGGGTGCTAACTATCTGATACAGCGTTGTTTTTTCTCCTGAAATGTAGCGGTCGGGGAAGTGGCTGCAATCCCCTTGTTCCCGATCTGCCACCTGGAGCCGGGAGAAACGGAATGGCGAAGACTACCCTTACCGAGACCCGCGTCAAGGCGCTCCAGCCGCGCAAGTCCGTCCGCGAGGTCCGCAACGGCAAGCTCAGGGGATTCGGTGTGCGGGTGTCGCCCTCGCGCCGCTTGCAGCGTTTCGGGGAATATCGGTTCGTTTTACAATAACGACATCATAAAACTGCTTGATTACACATACAATTAACGAGAAACCTCCTATGATGGCGCAGACTTGGCCTGCCGGCCCGACGAAACGGAATGCCGCGGGCCGGCAGCCGGCGTCGGCGAACGCGCAGCAGGAGACGGTAGAACCGATGGCTGTCTGTTCCGGGGCTATCGCAAGGCGATGACAGTGCGGCGCGGCTGCAAGCGGGCCGTCTGCGTCGCGTTGCGGGACGGGACGCCATACGGGGACCCCGGGGCCGTTCGGGCGGCATCGCCGGGCTCCGGAACGGGACGCATGGCGCCGGCGAGACCGGTTCCGGGCCGGTGACCGCGACCCGTGGGCAGGACACGGATCCGACCGCCGGGGCGGATGTCGCGCATTCGCCGCGGCGCCGTCGGACTCGCCCGTCTTGTCGCCGTCCTCGCGATTTCCCACGGCGCCCTGCCGGCGGCCGCCGGCGAGCCGGCCCGCGACGTCCGGGAACTCTCCCTGCGGGACAGCATCCTGCTGGGTCTGCGGAACAACCGCTCGCTGATCGACGCGCAGGCCGCGAGAACGGCCGGGAGATTCGCCCTCGATGTGGCTGAGAACGAGTTCGCGCCGCGGGTTTCTTTCGGCCCCAATTTCGGCTGGTCGCGCAGCCGGGCCGAGGCGGGCTCGCGCGCGTTGGCGGGGTCGCGTGCGTTGGGCGTCGGGGCGGCCATGACGATGCAGGTGCCGACCGGAGGAGAGTTCGAGCTTAAGTGGCAGGGCAGGGACGGAACCACGCGGCCGCGATATAGCAGCGAGGTGGGGTTGACGTTCAGGCAGCCGCTGCTGCGCGGCGGCGGAACGGATGTCGGCACGGCCCCGGTCCGAACCGCCCGCCTCCAGGACGAGATCGGCGCGCTCGCCCTGAGGATGGTCGTCGCCGACGTCGTCGCCGAGATTGTCCGGAGCTATCCCGACTTCCGCAACTCGGGGGTCATGAGGATGCTAACTCATTGAATAGCCTTGATCGTCTCCCCGAGGGTCGGCACTACAAGGCGGCGAACGGAGAGGCGGCGCCGTGTGCCGTCAGGCGGAGATCCGGGGTGCGGGTTGCTGCGGCCAGGTCATGCCGAGCTGTTGCAGCAGTAGCTCGTGCTCCTTGTTCGGCCGGGTGTGGCGCGGCAGGACGAGGTGCCGGCCGTCGGTGGTTGGCAGATGGACGTCCACCATCTGGATGGTGGCGAAGGCCTCAAGGATGGCGCGTGGGGTGAGGCCCGGGGCGCGCGGCCGGGCGAGGTTCTTCAGGGTCACCAGCAGGCAGTAGGCGATGAACGAGACGAAGATATGCGCCTCGATGCGCTCTTGGCGCTGATGGAAGATGGGGCGGATCGCGAGGTCGTGCTTGAGTTCCTTGAACGCCTGCTCGATCTCGACGAGCTGCATGTACAGATGCCACAGCGTGGCGGGGTCTTCGGCGACCATGTTGGATCGCAGCAGGTAACGGCCCTCGCGGCGGCGGACCTGGCGCAGCCGGTCGCGCTGCAGGCGGAATGAGAAGCCGTTGGCGGCGAGTTCGCTGTCGGTCCCGGGCACGGTGATGTCGACCAGGCTCCAGGCCCGGCCGGCCTCCTTCCTGGCGGCGCCGAGCTTGAGCAACAACTGATCCCGGCTGTTCGACTGCCCTTGCAACTCGGCCAATCGACGCCACAGCCTCTTCAGCCGGCGCCGGCGCATGCCGCGTTCCTTCACCTGCCGCCCCTCGCTGCGCACCAGGACGTAGAGCTCGCCATCCTCGACCAGAAGCTTGACAGTCACGGACTGGCGCACCTCCTGCCAGGGCAGGCCCAGGAACACCTTCTCGAGCCGCGTCAGCCGGCCCTTGGGCGTGCCCACCAGGTAGCGCACCGGCGCCTCGCCCTCGCGCATCGCGGCCAGCGTCTCCTCGGTGGGGATGCCGCGGTCCATGATCCACACCCGCTCGGAGCGGCCATACTGATCCTCGATCTTCTTGAGGAACGCCGCCAGCGTGGTGTCGTCGGAGGTGTTGCCCGGCATCACCTCATAGGCCAGCGGAAAGCCCTGCGGCGTAACGATCAGGGCGATCACCACCTGCACGCAGTCGGGCCGCTTGTCCCGGCTGTAGCCGAAGCGGCGCTTGTCATCGAACGGCGGATCGCTCTCGAAGTAGGTCGAGGTCAGGTCGTAGAGCAGCACGTCGAAGCGCGCCTCGAACAGCGTCGCCCAGCGGTCGCGCAGAAACGAGAAGAAGCCCTGCTTGTGCGCCAGCAGCTTGTCGAGACAGCGATAGAGTGTGTCGTCGGCGATCGCCCGCTCGCCACCCAGAAGATCGCGAAGCGCGCTGTGCTCATACCAGTGACGGTGAAGGCGCCACTCGCTGCCCGGGTCGATCAGCCGGTAGCAGACCTGGATCTTCAGGATGTCCAGCCACCGCGTGCCTTGCCGGCTCGCCGGCAGCCGCTCTTCCCAGAAGCGGTCCAGGTCCAGGCGGTCCCACAAGGACAGCGCCAGCCAGCACGCCCCCCACTGGCGCGGGTCGTGAAGCGCCACCTGCGAGAGGTCGATCTTCACCACTTCGCAAGTCAGCGCCGGCGCCTCCCGGTCCTCGGGAAACAGCGCCATCTGCCGTGATCGCGACTTGCCCTCCACCACCTCGATCGAGCGGCACCACGCCGCTCGCTGGCTGTCGTTGATCTCCCCGAGATAGAGCACCTGACGCTGAACAACCCGACCGCCGTGGACCCGGACGTTCTCCACAACGCTCCAGTAGCGGTGCTCCTTGCCGTCCTTGAAGCGTCTCTTGCAGCGCACGAACATCAGCGCAGCGTCCGGATCTTCGCCAGCCCGATCAAGGGGGTAGGTCGGCACTACAAGCCGGTCCCGAGAGGTACTGCACCGAAATCCGACACTTCTCGCGCCGGAAAACCGTCAAATCAGTCGATTCTCAAGCCGAGTTGCGGAAGTCGGGCTATCACCGCCACATTCGCGCCGAGCGCCGCGTGGACATCGCCGCGAGGTCGCTGGAGCGCGCGCGGGAGCTGCTGACGGTCGCCAGGACCCTGGTCGAGGCCGGCCGCATGGCGGCGCGCGACGTCGTGCAGACCCGGGCCGATATCGCCCGCCGGGAACTGACGCTGATCGCGGCGCGGGACGAGCTGGACGCCGCCCGGCTGGCGCTGATCGACGTTCTCGACATCGACCGCCGCTCCCGCCTGCGGCTGACCGACCGGCTGGAGACGGCGCCCGAACCGAGTTCCGTCGAGGAGGCGGGCGGCGTCGCGGTGGCGCTTCGGAACCGCCCTGACTACCTCCAGGCCCTGCTCGGCGTGAAGACCGCCGAGACGCAGGTCGCGGTGGCCGGGAATGAACGCCTGTGGGACCTGTCGGTGGAGTTGTCGGCCAACGCCTCCCACGCCGACGGGTCGGTCGGCGGCGCGCTCGGCGGGCTCGACCGTGACGACTACGGCATGATGCTCAGGCTCGATATTCCGATCGGCGCCGCGACGGACGCCGCGAAGCTCGCCCATGTGGAAGCCGTTACCGCGCTGAACCGGGCGCGCAACAAGCTCGACGAGACGCGCCAGCGCATCGACATCGAGGTCGCCGGCGCGGTTCGCGCAGCGGGGCTGTCGTTCCGGAGGGTCGCGCTCGCGCAGACCGCGCGGCGTCTGGCGGAGCAGAAGATGGAGATCGAAAACGAGAAGCTGCGCCTGGGGCTGTCGACCAATTTCCAGCTGGTCGCTTTCGAGAACGACCTGGTCGACGCCCAGAACGAGGAGCTGGAAGCGATCATCTCGTACCACGACGCGGTGGCGGCGCTGAACCGGACGCTGGGCATCTCGCTGGAGAGCTGGGGTATCGATTTCGACAGGCTGGAGCGTTCGGGGGCCCTGCCAGTCCGGTAGGACGCGGATCCGGGAGTTCGAGACATCACCGACATCACCGACACATCGGAGATCGAAGGGCCCGTCGAGAACGGCGAGAGCGGCCGCGCCGGGCAGCCGGCATCCGGTCGGGACCGGCGGAGGCCGGGGCCGGCGCGCCTGGCCGATGCCTCCCTGCTGCACCAAAGCATTCTGGACAACGTCTCCAGCGGGATCATGTCGCTCGACCGGAGCGGGGTCATCACCAGCTTCAACCCCGCTGCCTCGGAGATTTTCGGCCTGTCCGCCGAGTCCGTGATCGGACGCACGCTCGCGGACGTTCTCGTGCGCATCGAGGGCGCGGACGCATTCATAGACACCGTCCTCGACGCCACCTACGAGGCTTCTGCGGGCGACCAGCACGTCGTGGAAGCGACCCTGGCCGGCAAGCGCCGCCTCCTCTCGGTGGTGACGTCCTATCTGACCGAAGAGCGCCACGGCGAGACCGTCGGCCTGGGCGTGGTCGCTGTGTTCAGCGACATATCCGAGATCTCGGAACTGCGGGAAACGGAAGTCCGCCTGGCGAAGGACCTCGAGGCGAAGCACGGCGAACTGCGGGACGCCTATGTCACGCTGGAAACGCGGAACCGGGAGCTGGCCTCCGCGGCGAAACGGGTCAACGCGCTCAGACTGGGCGCGACGGTCGTCGTCATGGCCGTGTTTCTCGTGGTCGGCCTCTGGTTCTGGAACCCGGACCCGCCGGCCGGCAGCATGCCGACGGCCGGCGTCGTGCAAGCGGCCGACGGCGCGCAGCGCACGTTGACGGTCACGCCGCAGGCGGTGTCCGCATCGCTCTTCATGGCCGGGCGGCTCGCGCCGTTGCGGGAAGTCGAAGTGACCAGCCCGATCAAGGGAAAGGTGGCGGCGGTGCATTTCCAGCACGGCGAACGGGTGATCGAGGGACAGCGGCTGGTCGAGCTGGACGTGACCGAGGTGCAGATCGAGCAGCGCGACGCCGAGGTCGCCTTCATCAAGGCCCGCGACCGCGTGCAGGAGCTCGCGAACTGGGAGAACCACGTCGACGTGACGCGGGTGCGCCGCGCCGTGAGCAAGAGCAATGCCGCGCTGGAGACGGCGAGGAACACGCTCGAGAAGACATCGTTCCTGCTGGAGCGGGGCGTGATTCCGGCGTCGGAGCACAAGGCTGCGGAGCGCGAGTACAAGAGCCGGCAGTTCGATCTCCGGGCGGCCGAAGAAGATCTGCGGGCCGCGCTCGCCAAGGGCGCCGCCGAGAGGACGGTCGCGCGGCTGGAGCTCGACAACGCCCGGGCCAAGCTGGAGGCCCTCGAGGACACGCTGCGCAACGCGGTCGTGTATGCGCCGGTGGCCGGGGTCGTCGTCGATCCGAAAGCCGGCGGGGCCGAGAGGGGCGCCGACAGCAAGGAGAAGACGTTCGCGAAGGGGGTGTCCGTCGAGCAGGGCGAGCGTCTCCTGACCATCGGCAATCTGGACGGCGTCGCGGTCGTCGGCAGGGTGGACGAGGTGGACGTAGTGCGGATCCGGCCCGGGCACCGCGTCAGGGTGGTGGGCGATGCCTTCCCCGGCGTCACGCTGCACGGCGAGATCGCGCATGTCTCCTCGCAGGCCAAACGGGACTCCTCCGGCCGCGGGCTGCCGTCCTTCGAGGTGGCTGCCGTCGTCGAGGCGCTGTCCGACGGGCAGCGCCGGCTGCTGCGCCTCGGCATGTCGGCGACCGTCGAGGTGACGGTCTATGAGAGGGCCGACGCCCTGCTCGTCCCGCTCGACGCCGTGACCGTCCGCGACGGCCAGGCCCGGCTGCGGGTCAGGGACGCGGACTCCGGCGAGGTGAGGGAGGTGCCGGTGGCGACCGGCGTGACCACCCTGGACTCGGTGGAAATCGTCGACGGGATCGGCCCCGGCGACGAAATCGTGCTCTAGCCCGACTTCCGCAACTCGGCTTGAGAATCGACTGATTTGACGGTTTTCCGGCGCGAGAAGTGTCGGATTTCGGTGCAGTACCTCTCGGGACCGGCTTGTAGTGCCGACCTACCCCCTTGATCGGGCTGGCGAAGATCCGGACGCTGCGCTGATGTTCGTGCGCTGCAAGAGACGCTTCAAGGACGGCAAGGAGCACCGCTACTGGAGCGTTGTGGAGAACGTCCGGGTCCACGGCGGTCGGGTTGTTCAGCGTCAGGTGCTCTATCTCGGGGAGATCAACGACAGCCAGCGAGCGGCGTGGTGCCGCTCGATCGAGGTGGTGGAGGGCAAGTCGCGATCACGGCAGATGGCGCTGTTTCCCGAGGACCGGGAGGCGCCGGCGCTGACTTGCGAAGTGGTGAAGATCGACCTCTCGCAGGTGGCGCTTCACGACCCGCGCCAGTGGGGGGCGTGCTGGCTGGCGCTGTCCTTGTGGGACCGCCTGGACCTGGACCGCTTCTGGGAAGAGCGGCTGCCGGCGAGCCGGCAAGGCACGCGGTGGCTGGACATCCTGAAGATCCAGGTCTGCTACCGGCTGATCGACCCGGGCAGCGAGTGGCGCCTTCACCGTCACTGGTATGAGCACAGCGCGCTTCGCGATCTTCTGGGTGGCGAGCGGGCGATCGCCGACGACACACTCTATCGCTGTCTCGACAAGCTGCTGGCGCACAAGCAGGGCTTCTTCTCGTTTCTGCGCGACCGCTGGGCGACGCTGTTCGAGGCGCGCTTCGACGTGCTGCTCTACGACCTGACCTCGACCTACTTCGAGAGCGATCCGCCGTTCGATGACAAGCGCCGCTTCGGCTACAGCCGGGACAAGCGGCCCGACTGCGTGCAGGTGGTGATCGCCCTGATCGTTACGCCGCAGGGCTTTCCGCTGGCCTATGAGGTGATGCCGGGCAACACCTCCGACGACACCACGCTGGCGGCGTTCCTCAAGAAGATCGAGGATCAGTATGGCCGCTCCGAGCGGGTGTGGATCATGGACCGCGGCATCCCCACCGAGGAGACGCTGGCCGCGATGCGCGAGGGCGAGGCGCCGGTGCGCTACCTGGTGGGCACGCCCAAGGGCCGGCTGACGCGGCTCGAGAAGGTGTTCCTGGGCCTGCCCTGGCAGGAGGTGCGCCAGTCCGTGACTGTCAAGCTTCTGGTCGAGGATGGCGAGCTCTACGTCCTGGTGCGCAGCGAGGGGCGGCAGGTGAAGGAACGCGGCATGCGCCGGCGCCGGCTGAAGAGGCTGTGGCGTCGATTGGCCGAGTTGCAAGGGCAGTCGAACAGCCGGGATCAGTTGTTGCTCAAGCTCGGCGCCGCCAGGAAGGAGGCCGGCCGGGCCTGGAGCCTGGTCGACATCACCGTGCCCGGGACCGACAGCGAACTCGCCGCCAACGGCTTCTCATTCCGCCTGCAGCGCGACCGGCTGCGCCAGGTCCGCCGCCGCGAGGGCCGTTACCTGCTGCGATCCAACATGGTCGCCGAAGACCCCGCCACGCTGTGGCATCTGTACATGCAGCTCGTCGAGATCGAGCAGGCGTTCAAGGAACTCAAGCACGACCTCGCGATCCGCCCCATCTTCCATCAGCGCCAAGAGCGCATCGAGGCGCATATCTTCGTCTCGTTCATCGCCTACTGCCTGCTGGTGACCCTGAAGAACCTCGCCCGGCCGCGCGCCCCGGGCCTCACCCCACGCGCCATCCTTGAGGCCTTCGCCACCATCCAGATGGTGGACGTCCATCTGCCAACCACCGACGGCCGGCACCTCGTCCTGCCGCGCCACACCCGGCCGAACAAGGAGCACGAGCTACTGCTGCAACAGCTCGGCATGACCTGGCCGCAGCAACCCGCACCCCGGATCTCCGCCTGACGGCACACGGCGCCGCCTCTCCGTTCGCCGCCTTGTAGTGCCGACCCTCGGGGAGACGATCAAGGCTATTCAATGAGTTAGCATCCTCATGACCCCCGAGTTGCGGAAGTCGGGCTAGTTTCGCGCGTATCGCGCGCGGGTGCAGGCGCGTGTCGGCGCCGGCGCGGTTCGCGCGCCTGATTGCCCGCGCGCGCGACCCTGAAATCAGGGCGCACCTTTCCCGTCCGTTTCTCAGGGGCGTTTTCGCGCCGGCGCGAACCGGGAGAGGAAGCGGCTCCGCGCGGACGCCGCTGCCTTCCTGCCGTCCCAATATCGGGGGAAATTTCCCGGAGTCAAGGTATTTTTTGAATTATTTCATGAATTGCGAACAAACGATGCGCTTACGCCCAGGCGAAAGCGCCGGCGGGGCGCAATGAACGCATTGACCCGCCGCCCCTCTTCCGTGACATTGCCGGGCGTTGCAGAAAGCGGAGGCCGAAGCCATGCCGGAAGGTGTCGAGCAAATCGTCGCAGCGGTGCCGACGGGCGCTGCACTGGGAGCCGTGATCGAGGGCGTGGACCTTTCCAAACCGCTCGACGGCGAGACCTTCGCCGCCATCCATGCCGCCTGGATCGAGCACGGGGTGGTGGTGTTCCGGGGACAGACGCTGACGGACGCGGAGTTCGTCGCCTTCTCGTCGCGCTTCGGCAAGCTCGACCATGCGCCGATCATGGAGAACGGCCAGACCATGGTGGAAGGCGTGCCGGAACTCTACGTGATCTCCAACATCGTCAGGGACGGCAAGCCTATCGGCTCGCTTGGCGCGGGCGAGGCCTCCTGGCACACCGACATGAGCTACGAGGAGCGCCCGCCCAAGGCGAGCGCGCTCTACGCGCTGGAAATCCCGCCGGAGGGCGGCGACACCTGCTTCCTCAACATGTATGCCGCGCTGGAGGCGCTTCCGGCGGCGCTGCGGGACCGGCTGGAATCCGCGAGCGTCCGCCACGATTCGAGCGTCAATTCCGGCGGCTATCTGCGCGCGGGCTTCGACGAGGTGGCGGATGTGAGCGAGGCCCCCGGCGCCAGCCACCCGGCCGTGCCGGTGCATCCGGAGAGCGGGCGGCCGGTGCTCTATCTGGGCCGCCGCCTCAACTCCTATGTCGAGGGCATGAAGGTCTCGGACTCGGAGGCGCTGCTGGACGAGCTGTGGAGCCATGTCGAGCAGGAGCGCTTCACCTACCGCCACCGCTGGCAGGTCGGCGACGTGGTGCTGTGGGACAACCGCTGCACCATGCACCGCCGCGACCCCTTCGACGCCTCAACGCGCCGGAGGTTGCACCGCACGCAGATACAGGGGGAGCGGCCAGCCGCATAAGCCAGGGGCCGGCCGCAAGCTGTACTTGGGTCGACACTCTGCGCCGTTCGTCCGGGATGAAAAGCCGTCCGGGCGGTGCTACCCCGACTTCCGCAACTCGGCTTGAGAATCGACTGATTTGACGGTTTTCCGGCGCGAGAAGTGTCGGATTTCGGTGCAGTACCTCTCGGGACCGGCTTGTAGTGCCGACCTACCCCCTTGATCGGGCTGGCGAAGATCCGGACGCTGCGCTGATGTTCGTGCGCTGCAAGAGACGCTTCAAGGACGGCAAGGAGCACCGCTACTGGAGCGTTGTGGAGAACGTCCGGGTCCACGGCGGTCGGGTTGTTCAGCGTCAGGTGCTCTATCTCGGGGAGATCAACGACAGCCAGCGAGCGGCGTGGTGCCGCTCGATCGAGGTGGTGGAGGGCAAGTCGCGATCACGGCAGATGGCGCTGTTTCCCGAGGACCGGGAGGCGCCGGCGCTGACTTGCGAAGTGGTGAAGATCGACCTCTCGCAGGTGGCGCTTCACGACCCGCGCCAGTGGGGGGCGTGCTGGCTGGCGCTGTCCTTGTGGGACCGCCTGGACCTGGACCGCTTCTGGGAAGAGCGGCTGCCGGCGAGCCGGCAAGGCACGCGGTGGCTGGACATCCTGAAGATCCAGGTCTGCTACCGGCTGATCGACCCGGGCAGCGAGTGGCGCCTTCACCGTCACTGGTATGAGCACAGCGCGCTTCGCGATCTTCTGGGTGGCGAGCGGGCGATCGCCGACGACACACTCTATCGCTGTCTCGACAAGCTGCTGGCGCACAAGCAGGGCTTCTTCTCGTTTCTGCGCGACCGCTGGGCGACGCTGTTCGAGGCGCGCTTCGACGTGCTGCTCTACGACCTGACCTCGACCTACTTCGAGAGCGATCCGCCGTTCGATGACAAGCGCCGCTTCGGCTACAGCCGGGACAAGCGGCCCGACTGCGTGCAGGTGGTGATCGCCCTGATCGTTACGCCGCAGGGCTTTCCGCTGGCCTATGAGGTGATGCCGGGCAACACCTCCGACGACACCACGCTGGCGGCGTTCCTCAAGAAGATCGAGGATCAGTATGGCCGCTCCGAGCGGGTGTGGATCATGGACCGCGGCATCCCCACCGAGGAGACGCTGGCCGCGATGCGCGAGGGCGAGGCGCCGGTGCGCTACCTGGTGGGCACGCCCAAGGGCCGGCTGACGCGGCTCGAGAAGGTGTTCCTGGGCCTGCCCTGGCAGGAGGTGCGCCAGTCCGTGACTGTCAAGCTTCTGGTCGAGGATGGCGAGCTCTACGTCCTGGTGCGCAGCGAGGGGCGGCAGGTGAAGGAACGCGGCATGCGCCGGCGCCGGCTGAAGAGGCTGTGGCGTCGATTGGCCGAGTTGCAAGGGCAGTCGAACAGCCGGGATCAGTTGTTGCTCAAGCTCGGCGCCGCCAGGAAGGAGGCCGGCCGGGCCTGGAGCCTGGTCGACATCACCGTGCCCGGGACCGACAGCGAACTCGCCGCCAACGGCTTCTCATTCCGCCTGCAGCGCGACCGGCTGCGCCAGGTCCGCCGCCGCGAGGGCCGTTACCTGCTGCGATCCAACATGGTCGCCGAAGACCCCGCCACGCTGTGGCATCTGTACATGCAGCTCGTCGAGATCGAGCAGGCGTTCAAGGAACTCAAGCACGACCTCGCGATCCGCCCCATCTTCCATCAGCGCCAAGAGCGCATCGAGGCGCATATCTTCGTCTCGTTCATCGCCTACTGCCTGCTGGTGACCCTGAAGAACCTCGCCCGGCCGCGCGCCCCGGGCCTCACCCCACGCGCCATCCTTGAGGCCTTCGCCACCATCCAGATGGTGGACGTCCATCTGCCAACCACCGACGGCCGGCACCTCGTCCTGCCGCGCCACACCCGGCCGAACAAGGAGCACGAGCTACTGCTGCAACAGCTCGGCATGACCTGGCCGCAGCAACCCGCACCCCGGATCTCCGCCTGACGGCACACGGCGCCGCCTCTCCGTTCGCCGCCTTGTAGTGCCGACCCTCGGGGAGACGATCAAGGCTATTCAATGAGTTAGCATCCTCATGACCCCCGAGTTGCGGAAGTCGGGCTAAGGCCTCGGCTTCGCCTTGCCATTGCCGAAAATAGAGGCATTTGGTTTGCAAGGAATACAAAGACCTGTGTTTTACTTTAGAAAATGGGCAAGCAGGTCCATCGCCGCTTCGACATCCTCGGTCGCGGCGCAGTAGCTGAGGCGGACGGTACGGCTGCCGCGCTCCCGGTCGAAATCGACGCCGGGGGTGATCGCCACGCCGGTCTCGTCCAGCAGCCGCCGGCAGAAGGCCATGCTGTCATTCGTCAGGTGGCCGATATCGGCATAGACGTAGAAGGCCCCGTCCGGCGTCGCGAAATCGGGAATGCCCATCGCCGGCAGGGCGGAGAGCAGGATCTCCCGGTTGCGGGCGTAGCGCCGGACATTGGCTTCCAATTCCTCGCGGCAGTCGAAGGCGGCGAGCGCGGCGTATTGGGACACTGTCGGCGTATTCAGGAACAGGTTCTGGCCCCGGCCGTTCCACCGCAACCGCGAGGTCCTCCGGCAATACCAGCCAGCCGATCCGCCAGCCGGTCATCGAGAAATATTTCGAGAAGCTGTTGACGGTGACGGCGGAGGGCGAGCCGGCCGCCGTCGCCTCCTCCATGCCGTAGGCGATGCCGTGGTAGATCTCGTCCGAGACCAGGCGGACGCCGCGGTCGTGGCACCATGCCGCCAGGCGGGCGAGCGCTTCCGGCGGCAGCATGGAGCCGGTCGGGTTCGACGGGCTCGCCACCACCAGCCCGTCCACCGGCCCTTCGACCCGTTCGAGGAGTTCGGGCGTCGGCTGGAAGCGCGTCTCCGGCCCCGTCGGCACCTGCACGGTCTCGATGCCGAGCGCCCCCAGCATGTTGCGGTAGCAGGGATAGCTCGGGTCGGTGAGCACCACCCGCGCGCCGGCGTCGAAGGCGGCGAGAAAGGCGAGCACGAAACCGCCGGAGGACCCCGTCGTGACGAACACCCGTTCCGGGGCGACCTCCTCTCCGTAGTGCTCGCGGTAATGCAGCGCGATGCGCCGGCGCAACGGCTCGATGCCCGGTGCGTCGGTATAGCCAAGTACCCGTTCGTCGATGGCGGCCTTTGCGGCTTCGCGCGCGCCCGCCGGCGCCGGGGTACTCGGCTGCCCGATCTGGAGGGGGAATACCGCCTTGCCGGCCGCGGCGCGTTCGCCCGCCGCGCGCAGCACCTGCAGGACGATGAAGGGGTCGATCCCGCCCCGGCGGGAAACCTGAAATGCCACGGCCGCCTACTCGCCGAAGACCTGCACGGCCAGCCCCGCGCCGCCCGGGTCCGCGTGGGCCGTGCAGGCCGCGCCGTCGCCGCCCGGCGTCCGCTTCCCGCACCGGACCGCCGCGACGAGGCCGGTCTTCCCGACCCCCGTTTCCGGCCCGGCGCCGGCACCAGAGCCGGCGAAGCGGATATCGCCTCCGGAACCGTGGGCAACCAGGAACGGCGACAGGGCGGAATCGACCGCGCCCTCCGCCCTGGGCGCGGCGATCGCGATACCGGTGCCCGCGGCCGTCCCGCCGGCTCCGAAGAGCGCGTTCATGGTGACGCCGCAGGAAACCGCAAGCCCTTCGGCGTCCACGACCGCGAAGCCGGTTCCGCCGCCGCGGGGCATTCCCTCCGTCCCGGCCCGTGCCGCGACTGCGGGCGCGGCGTCGCCGGCGATCCAGTCGTCTTGCGCAAGCTGCGGCCACAGGGCGGCCTGCCGCGGCCCGCCGCTTGCCTCGTCGGCCAGGAACCAGGCCCGCCAGGATCCGGCTTCGGCGGACAGCGGTTCACGCCTGGACGGCAGGGCGCGCTCCAGCGCCGGCGCGTCGAGGCGGTATCCCGCAGCGGCCGCCCCCCGGACCAGCGCGTCCGCCAGGGGGCCGGCATGGAGCGCGCCCGGCCCGTCCAGGCGGATGCGGCCCAGCGTCCGCGCCAGCTGCGGCTGCGCCAGCAGCTCGCCCTCCCGGAGATGCCCGCCGGCAAGAACCGCCGCCGCCCGTTCCGGCGCGGCCCCGATGTCGCGCGCGAAGGCCCGCGACACGGGATGGCCCAGCAGGGCGAGCCGCTCGGCCGCCGCCGTCACCGCGCCCCAACGCAGACGGCCGTGCGCCGCGTGCATGAGCGCCATCCCCCTCACCAGCATGGGCGGCGGCGCTTCGCCGTCCCCGCCCGCGGGATGGATGAAGGAATAGACCCGCCGGTCCCCGTCCTCCGGGTCATGCACGAGGCAGGCGCCGCCGGCCCAGAGGCTGGCGCGGGACGGCATGGTCACGGCCAGGGTCAGGGCCAGCGCCGCCGCGGCGTCCGCAGCGGAACCGCCGGCTTTCAGAATGTCCCGGGCGGTGAGCGCGGCGTTGGGCTCGCCGGCGGCGACGCTGCCCAGATAGTTCTGGCGCGGGGCGGCCGCCGGGTCGACGCCGGGGACGGTTCCGCACGCGCCTAGCAGCAGTGCGACCGCAATCGCAGGCACCAATTGACGCAAACCGGTCCGGCGCCTAGCTTGCCCGGGACGCCTTGCAAGGTCGCCATCCATGAGGCCCATGCGATCCCTTCTCTGCGGCCTCTTCGCCGCGCTGCTTGCATTTTCGGCCGCCGCACCTTCGGAAGCCCGGTCCATCAAGCTGGTCCGCGACGCGGAAATAGAGGAAACGCTTCGCATCTTCGCGGGTCCGGTCTTCGAAGCCGCCGGTCTTCACCCGGAAAGCATACGCCTGCACCTCGTGAATAGCGACCAGGTGAACGCCTTCGTTTCCAACGGGATGCGGATATTCCTGTACACCGGGCTGTTGCGGGTCAGCGAGAGCCCCGGCCAGGTCATCGCCGTGATCGCGCATGAAACGGGCCACATCGTCGGCGGACATCTCGCCCGCCTCAAGGACGAAGTCGAGAACCGGACGGCACAGGCGATCCTCTCGACGGCGCTCGGCGCGGCCGCCGGCATCGCCACGGGGGACCCGCGCGTCGCGCAGGCGCTGATATCGGGCGGCGCCGCGCTGGCCGAGCACGGCCTGCTGCGCCATTCCCGCACAGAGGAGTCGGCGGCCGACCAGGCGGCCCTGAAGTATCTCGACGGGGCGAAAGTTTCATCGCGGGGCTTCGCGGAATTCCTCGGGATTCTCGAGCATCGCGAGACGATCGGAGGAGGAGGCGGGGATGTGTATCGACGCACCCACCCCCTCACCGAAGACCGTATCCGGATCGTGCGCGACCATGCGGCGCGTTCCCCCTGGACCGGGAGGAAACTGCCGGACAGCTTCTACCGCCGCCATGCCCGGATGGTCGCCAAGCTCGACGGATTTCTCAATCCTCCGGAGGAGACGCTCGCGCGTTACGACGCCTCGGACGGGAGCGTAGCGGCGCGTTACGCCCGCGCGATCGCCCATTACCGCGTCCCGAACCTCGGCGAGGCGCTCATCCTGATCGACGGCCTCATCGCGGAGGCGCCGGAAGACCCCTACTTCCACGAGCTCCGGGGCCAGATGCTGTTCGAGAACGGGCGCGGCGCGGAGGCGCTGGAATCCTATCGGCAGGCCGTTCGCCTCTCTCCCCATGCAAGCCTCATCCGCGTCGAGCTCGGCCGGGCCGCCATCGAGGCCGGGACGCGGCAGACGCTCGCGGAGGCCATCCGCAATCTGCGCGAGGCCGTCCGCCGCACGCCGCGAAGCGCGAGCGGCTGGTACTGGCTCGGCATCGCCGAGGGCCGTTCGGGCCGGCCCGAATTCGCCGACCTTGCGCTGGCCGAACACGCCATTCTCACGGGCGATATCCGCCGCGCCGCCGCCCTTGCCGGCCGCGCCGTCCGCAAGCTCCCGGAACACTCCGCCGACTGGCACCGGGCGCAGGACATCCTCAACCGGGTCAAGCCGCGCAAGGCGAAGGACTAGTACTGGCGGCCTCAGTTTTCGACTCACGGGAAGATTGCGGTCCCGCCTTCGCGGAGGCCGCCGTGATCGCGACGTCCAAGGCCGGGCGTCCGGGCAGAGAATCCTGTTGCAGACGAGATTCGCGACGTCCATTACTCGGTCAACCGCACCGGGCAAGGAGGGATGATGGGCAACTCCGGGAAGGCGATGGCGCGCGCTCAAGAGTTCGCCGATGCGCATGGCCTTCAGGTGCCGATATTGCTGGCGCCGATGGCCGGAGCCTGTCCGGCTTCATTGTCGATCGCCGTAGCGAACGGAGGCGGAATGGGCGCCTGCGGCGTGTTGATGATGAGCGCCGGGCAGATTGCCGACTGGGTCCGTGAAATGCGCTCGGGTTCGAGCGGCGCCTTCCAACTCAACACCTGGATTCCGGACCCCGATCCGGAGCGGAATCCGGATCATGAGCGCTCGGTCCGCGAGTTCCTGTTCTGCTGGGGTCCGGCGGCCCCGGAAGACGCCGCCGACACGCCGCCGCCCGACTTCGCCGGTCAGTGCGAGGCGATGCTTGACGCCGGACCCGCCGCGATCTCGTCCATCATGGGCCTTTATCCTCCGGAATTCGTCTCCCGAATGAAGCAGCGCAAGATCCGCTGGTTCGCGACCGCCACTACCGTCGCCGAAGCGGTCATGGCCGAAGAGGCCGGCACCGATGTCATCGTGGCGCAGGGCATGGAGGCGGGCGGTCATCGGGGCGCATTCGACGGGGCCGATGCCGAGTCGAACATGGTCGGCCTGTTTTCGCTCGTGCCGGCTATTGTGGACGCCATCCGGGCGCCGGTTGTCGCCACCGGAGGCATCGCCGACGCCAGAGGGATTTCCGCCGCGCTTCTCCTCGGCGCTTCCGCCGTCCAGATCGGCACGGGGTTTCTGCGCGCGCCGGAAGCGAAACTCCCGTCGGCATGGGTGGCTGCGCTCGGCGATGTCCGGCCTGAGGACACCATCGCCACCCGCGCGTTTTCGGGACGCCTTGGTCGAAGCATCCGTACCCGATACGCGCTCGCAGCGGCGTCCCCGGAAGCGCCAGCGCCGGCGCCATATCCGATCCAGCGCCATCTCACACAGGCGATGCGAAGCGAAGCCGCCAGGACCGACGACCTTGCCGGCATGCAGGCCTGGGCCGGTCAGTCAGCCAGGCTTGCGCCCACAGCTTCAGCGACGGATACGACCATCGCTCTCTGGGAGGAGGTCCGGTCCATTCTCGATTGAGTGCGCCTGAACGGGGCGCGGGCCTTCGCAATGCCGCAGCCGGCTTTCATCGCCGCCGCGGTTCCGCCGGGCCCTATCCGCGCGGCGCGCCGCCGAGCTGGCGGCCGCCAACGATGTGCGCATGCACATGCGGCACTTCCTGGTTGCCGTGGCGGCCGTTATTGACGGTCGCGCGGTAGCCGTCTTCGGTCACGCCTTCGGCGCGTGCGACCGCCGCCATGGCGCGCACCCAGTCGGCCAGCTCGGCGTCGCTGCCTTTCTCGGCAAACTCGTGCAGCGTTTCGTAGCGGCCCCTGGGGATCACCAGCACATGGGTCGGGGCCTTCGGCGCGATGTCGCGGAAGGCGAGCGCCTGACCGTTTTCATACACCTTGTCGCAGGGGATCTCGCCCCGCAGGATGCGCGCAAAGATATTGTCGTCGTCGTAGCTCATCGGGATCGCTCGCTTGCGTCGGGTTTGCCTTCGCGCCAGGCCAGCGCGGCGCGCACATCGTCGGGTGTCACGCCCGCATCCGCCCAGAGCACCAGCAGGTGGTAGAGCAGGTCCGCGCTTTCCTCGACCAGCCGGTCCCGGTCGCCGCGCACCGCTTCGATGACCGTCTCGACGGCTTCCTCGCCCACCTTCTGCGCAATCTTCTCTCGTCCCAGCAGGAAGTAGCGCGCGGTGCGCGAGGTTTCCGGGTCGGCGCCGCGCCGGCTTTCGATGACCGCATAAAGCCGGTCGAGAATATCCGTCTCGCTCATATTCGGGGCTCCGGGCGCACCGGGATGCCGGCCGCCGCCATGGACCGCTTGGCGTCGGCGATGGAGTAGATGCGGTCGTGGAAGATCGAGGCGGCAAGCACGGCCGAGGCGCGGCCCTCGGCCACGCCCTCGGCAAGATGGTCGAGCGAGCCGACCCCGCCGGACGCAATGACAGGCACCGGCACCGCATCGGCGACCGCGCGCGTAAGCGCCAGGTCGTAGCCGTCCTTCGTGCCGTCCCGGTCCATCGAGGTCAGCAGGATTTCGCCGGCCCCGAACGAGACCATGCGTTCCGCCCAGCCGACCGCCTCTATCCCGGTCGGGCGCCGCCCGCCATGGGTGAAGACCTCCCACCGGCCGGGTCCTGTGCGCTTCGCATCGACCGCAACCGTAATGCACTGCGTGCCGAACTTGCGCGCGGCTTCCCGCACGAATTCCGGGCGGGCGACCGCGGCCGTGTTTATGGAGACCTTGTCCGCGCCGGCCAGCAGCAGGTTGCGGATGTTCTCCACCGTGCGGATGCCGCCTCCCACGGTCACCGGCATAAAGCAGCCCTCGGCGGTGCGGCGCACCACGTCGAGGATCGTATCGCGCTGCTCGTGGCTCGCGGTGATGTCGAGAAAGCAGAGCTCGTCCGCGCCCGATGCGTCGTAGAACCGCGCCTGCTCCACGGGATCGCCCATATCGCGCAGGTCCACGAAATTGACGCCCTTCACAACCCTGCCGGCGTCCACGTCCAGACAGGGGATGACGCGCACGGTCAGCATTCGCCGCCCGCCGCAATGCGCAGCGCCGTCGCCGGGTCGATCCGCCCGTCATAGAGCGCGCGCCCGCAGATCACCCCTTCTATGCCCGAGTCCCGCTCGGCGTAGATCGCCCGGAGGTCGTCATGGTCCGACACGCCCCCCGAGGCGATGACCGGGGTGGTCAACGCCCAGGCGAGGTCCACCGTCGCATCCATGTTGACGCCGCCGAGCGCGCCGTCGCGGGCGATGTCGGTGAACACGATGGCCGCGACGCCGGCATCCTCGAAACGGAGCGCGAGATCGAGCGCCGGGGTTTCCGAGGTCTCCGTCCAGCCCCTGGTGGCGACCATGCCGTCGCGCGCATCGATACCCACGACGATCCGGTCCGGGAACCGGCGGCAGGCGGAGCGGACGAGTTCCGGGTCGTTCAGCGCCGCCGTGCCGAGCACGACCCGGCGCACGCCCTTGCCGAGCCACATCTCGATCGTCGCCATGTCGCGGATGCCGCCGCCCAGCTGGACCGGCAGGTCGACGGCGCCGAGTACGGTCTCGACGGCCTCGGCATTCACCGGCTCGCCCTCGACAGCACCGTTCAGGTCCACCAGATGCAGCCAGGCGAATCCCGCCGCCTCGAACCGTCCGGCCTGGTCGGCAGGGTCGTCGTTGAACACCGTCACCCGGCCCATATCGCCCTGGACCAGGCGCACGCAGGAGCCGTCCTTGAGGTCGATGGCCGGATAGACGATCATCAGTCGCGCCGTTTCCCCGGAGGCGGCACGTCCTTGTAGAAGTAGATGCCCGGCACCCACTCGCCGCGGACATGGGCGTATTTCGGGTGGACCCCCCAACGCCTGTAGCCGAGCGTTTCGTACATGGTTATCGCCTGGGTCTGGGTTTCCCGCACATCGAGATTGATGACCCTGAAACGGCGCTTCCGCGCCTCCTCTTCCACGGCCTCCATCAACAGGCTGCCGACGCCCAGGCCGCGCGCCCAGGGGGCCACGAAAAGATGCTGCACGGCGACAATGGACTTCTGGGCCTCGTTGTTGCGCGGCGGCGCCACCATCTGCACGGAGCCGCAGATCGCGCCCGACTGCCGGGCGACGAACAGGCTGCGCTCAGGCACCAGCAGCACGCCCTGCCAGTAGCGTTCGAGCCAGCTGCGCTCGGGCGGGGACACGAATCCGAATCCGCCGCCGTCCAGTATCGCCGCGTCGGTCGCCTCGCAGAGATCGAACAGGTCGGTCCCTTCAAGCGACTTGAGGAGCTCTACCCGAATGTCCGTCATCTCAGGGCCGCCAATCGAGGAAGTTCGCGATGAGACGCAATCCATATACCTGGCTCTTCTCGGGATGGAATTGCGTGCCGATCAAATTGCCGCGACCGACAACGGCGGCGAAGCGCCCGCCATGGTCGCTCTCCGCCAGCATGTCGTCCTCCTCCGCCGGCTGAAACCGGTAGGAATGCACGAAATAGACATGGCCGCCGTTCTCGAGGCCGGCCAGCACGGGGTGGTCGGCCACCGCCGACAGGCCGTTCCAGCCCATATGCGGCACCTTGAGGGCCGGGTCGCCCGGCTCCAGCGCCACGACGCTGCCGGGCAGCCAGCCGAGGCCCTCATGCACGCCGTGCTCCAGCCCCCGCTCGGCCATCAGCTGCATGCCGACGCAGATGCCGAGGAACGGCCGCCCCCCGGCGACCACCGCCTCCTCCAGCGCCTCCACCATGCCGTCGAGGTCGAACAGGCCCGCGCGGCAGTCGCCGAAGGCGCCGACGCCGGGCAGCACGATGCGCTCGGCAGCGGCTACCCTGTCGGGGTCGGCCGTCACCACCACCGGGCCCCCTCCGCCGTTCTCGTCGAGCGCGCGCGCGAACGCCTTTTCCGCCGAGCGGAGGTTGCCGGACCCGTAATCGACGATGGCGGTGCTCACGGCGCCGACCGGGCGAGGAAACGCGCTTCGGCTTCGCCGGCATTCCGCCCGGCGGCGAGCGCGGTTTCGGCAAAGCCGCGCCTGTCGAGGCGCCGCCGCGCGAACTCGTTGCCCTCGAAACCCGCCGTGAGCGCAATCAGCAGCAGCGCCGGCAGCGACAGCCAGAAGAACGCCCCCGGAAGGAGGGCCGCGGCGGCAAGCGCCGCCAGCAGCGCCGCCGCGACCGCCCACTCGCCGCGCCAGGCCGCCCAGAACGGCCCGAAGAACAGCGCCGGCCAGCAGAAGCCCTCCTTGACGGCGCGGATTTCGGGCTCCTCCAGGATACCCCGGCTGCGGCGGTGGATCGTGTAGATGCGCATTGCGGCGCTCAGAGGCTGCCCTTGGTGGACGGCACGGCGTCGCTCCGGCGCGGATCGATCTCCATGGCCGCCCTGAGCGCCCGCGCCAGCGCCTTGAAGCAGGCCTCGACGATATGATGCGTGTTGGCGCCGTAGAGGCATTCGACGTGCAGCGTCGCGCCGGCATGCTGCGAAAAGGCCTGGAACCACTCCCGGAACAGCTCCGTGTCCATAATGCCGAGCTTCTCGGTCGGCATCTCCACGTGCCAGATGAGGTAAGGCCGGTTGGACAGGTCGAGCGCGACGCGCACCAGGGCCTCGTCCATCGGCACGTAGGCATGGCCGTAGCGCCTTATGCCCTTCCGGTCGCCGAGCGCGGCGGACACGGCCTGTCCGACGGCGATGCCGGTGTCCTCCGTGGTGTGGTGCGCGTCGATGTGCAGGTCGCCCTTCGCGGCGATCTCGAGGTCGACGAGGCCGTGCCGGGCCAGTTGTTCCAGCATGTGGTCGAGGAAGCCGACGCCGGTCGAGACGCTGTAGCGGCCCTCACCGTCCAGGCGAATCCGGACATCGATCTCGGTTTCCGTCGTCTTCCGCGCTATCGACGCTTCGCGCATGGGAGCCGGGCCTCGCTACATTGCGTTGCCGCGTCTTTTAGAGCATGGGCGCGGCGTTTTGAACCGAGGCGGTCAGGCCATGCCGACGGGCTCGTCGAACGCTTCCAGCACCTCGCCCGGCCGCGCGTGAACCATCTCCTCCAGCTCGCGGCGGAGCGCGGCCGCGCCCGGATCGTCGAAGCGGTTGTCCATTTCATGCGGGTCGTTGGCAAGGTCGTAAAGCTCGCCCGCGCCGGAACCCAGCTCCAGCGTCAGCTTCGCCGTCTTCGTGCGCACGGTGCGCAGCTCCAGCGGCACGCCGCAGCGGCTCGCATTCACATTCCACTCGCTGTAGGCCACCTCGCGCCCGGCGCCCGGCGCGTTCTCGAACAGGCCGCGCAGGCTCCCGGACTGGGCGCGCTCATCGAGCGCCGTGCCGGCGTAGTCGCAGAAGGTCGCGGGCAGGTCCAGGGTGGAGACCGGGTCCTTCGCCACCCGTCCGGCGGGAATGCCGGGCCCGCGCGCGAGGAGGCCCACCCTGAGCAGCGCTTCGTAGGGCGTCGGACCCTTGAGGTAGAGGCCGTGGTCGCCCAGCAGGTCGCCATGGTCGGTCGAATAGACGACGATGGTGTTGTCGCGCATGCCCAGCCGGTCGAGCTCGATGAGGATGCGCCCGACGGAATGGTCGATCAGCGAGACCATGCCGTAATAGTTCGCCGTCATCTCGCGCAGCTGCGCCTCGGTCTGGTCCGGCACGCGCGAGAGCTTGGCGCGGAAATCCCTGAGACTCGGGTCGGCAAGCGCCGGTTCGCGCTCCAGCGAGGCCCGGTGCCACCAGGGGCGGCGGTCGAGGTCCTTCCCGCCCTCGACCGGCAGTTCCACCTCGTCCGGATGGTGCAGCAGGCTCCAGGGCTCCGGGCAGTCGAAGGGATGGTGCGGGTCCGGGAACGAGACCCACGCGCAACAGGGCGTGTCCGCCTTCCGGTTCTGCAGCCACTCGATCGTGCGGTCCGCGCACCAGGCGCTGCTGTGCACCGCGGCCGGCATGGCGGAACTCCAGGTCTGCGCCGCGCCCGTGCCCGGCTGCGTCTCGGCCGCCCAGAGGTCGAAGATGTCGGGATAACCGGCCTCCTCGAACGCCCAGCGCTCGAAATGCTGCCCGTTCGGCGGCGTGAACGCCTCCCTGCGGTGGTGGAACCAGTGCCCGAGCACCATCAGCTCGACATGGCTGAAGCCCATATAGGGCCCGAACCAGGACGGGTCGAAACCGGCCGTGCTGTGGCTGCATTCCGGCGTGCCGGTCGGCGAGAAGGTGCTGCTGGTCGCGAAATGCGCCTTGCCGATGAAGGCCGTGTCGTAGCCCTGCGCGCCCAGCGCCGTCGCGAAGCCGCGCTCGCCCACCTCCGGGCGCAGGTCGATGCCGTTGTCCGCCACGCCGTGGGTCAGCGGCAGGAGGCCGGTCAGCATGGAGGCCCGCGAGGGCTGGCACACAAGGTTCGGCGTGATGCAGGCGTCGAAATGCGTCCCTTCCGCCGCCAGCCGGTCCAGATGCGGGGTCTTCACGCGCCGGCCGGCGAAGCCGTAGCAGTCCGCGCGCTGCTGGTCGGAGGTGATGAAGAGGATGTTCGGCCGGTCGGACATGGCGCCTCGCCTCGGGGGAGTGGAACGGTCGTTCAGTCGGATGCCGCGCCGGTTTCCCTGGCGGCGGCGGCGCGCTCGCGCTTCTGCCGGAGCGGCACGCGGACCCCGAAATGCCAGACGAAGAACAGCGTGAGCAGCAGGAACGCGAGCGAAATCGGGTTGGTCAGCAGGACGGTCAGGTCCGCCTTGTTGATGAGCACCGTCTGCCGGAGATAGATCTCGAAATTCTCGCCGAGCAGGAACCCGATCACCAGGCAGACGATGGAGAAGCCCGCCTTGCGCATCAGGTAGCCGACGCCGGCGAACAGGAACAGCATGCCCACGTCGAACATGGAGTTGGTCGGAATATAGACCCCGACCACGCAGAGCAGCACGACGGTCGGCAGCACGATGTGCTTCGGGATCCTGACGAACTGGACCCAGATGCGGATGCCCACCCGCCCGATGATGAGATGGGCGAGATTGGCCATCAGCATGGACGCGAAGATGGAGTAGATGAGCTCGGCGTGGTTCACCATCATCAGCGGCCCCGGCACGACGCCGTGGATCATGAACGCGCCGATGAGCAGCGCCGCCGCCACATTGCCGGGAATGCCGAGCGCGATGGTGGGAATGAGGTTGGAGCCGACCACGGCGCTGTTCGCCGCTTCCGTCGCCTGGATGCCCTCAAGCTCGCCCTTGCCGAAATTGTCCCCGCGCGGCGATGCGCGCCGGGCCGCCCCGTAGCCGAGGAAAGCGGCGAGCGTGACACCGAGGCCCGGCAGGATGCCGACGCCGGTGCCGATGCAGGCGGAGCGGATGAGCGTCTTCCAGTTGCCCCAGAACTCGCGGGGCGCGATGCGGTTCTCGGCCCGGAACTGCGAGGCCGGCGGCAAAGGCGGCGGCGGCGGTTTGCCCCGGTCGCGGCGCATGTCGTAGAGCTGCGAGAGGACGGAACTCAGCGCCAGCGTGCCGATGGCGAAGGGCAAGAGCGGGATGCCGTCGAAGAGGTAGATGGTGCCGAAGGTCATCCGCTCCGTCGAGTCCACCGGGTCGAGGCCCCATGTGCTGAGGAAGAGGCCGAGCGCCGCGGCGATCAGCCCCTTCACGAGCGAGCGGCCCGCCAGCGCCGCGATCATGGTGAAGGAGAACAGGATGATGGTGGTCAGTTCGTTCGGCCCGAAGGTCAGCGCGATGGCCGCGAAGGGCGCGGCGAGCAGGATGAGCACGATGTCGGAGAAGGTGTCGCCGAAGACGGAGGAGTAGAGCGCCGTCTTCATCGCCTTCTCCGGCCGGCCCTGCTTTGCGAGCGGGTAGCCGTCGAGCGCCGTCGCCGCCGCTTCCGGCGTTCCGGGCGCATTGATGAGGATGGCCGGGATCGCCCCACCCGATGTGCCGCCCTTGTTGATGCCGACCAGGAAGGCGATGGCGGCGAGCGGCGTGAAATAGAAGGTGATCGGGATCAGCATGGCGAGCGCGGTGACGCTGCCGAGCCCCGGCAGCACGCCGAAGATGATGCCGAGCACGATGCCGACGCAGATATAGGCGAGGTTGACGAGCGTGAACGCGGCCTCGAAGCCGCCGATCATGCTGTTGAGTATGTCCATGCGACGCGCCCGTTCCCGCCGCGTTCAGCGCCAGAAGGCGGGGAGTTCGGTGTTGAAGAACTGGTAGGCCGCCTGCGAGAGCACGATGGGCGTGGCAAGCGAGACCAGCGCGATGGTCCAGGGGTTGCGTGCGCCGACGAACAGCATGGTCGCGACCAGGAAGAGCGTCATGGCCGGCTCGAAGCCGACATGCTCGATCAGGAACCAGGAGGCGCAGGCGACAGCGAACCAGATGAGCAGGTTCAGCAGCACATGGCCGCTCGCGCCCGTCGCCTCCGCGCCGAACTCCTCGTCCAGATGGTCCTCGCCGGCCTCGACCCTCCTGCCGCCGAAGATGGCCTGCACCGCCATGACCGCCGCCAGCACCAGGCAGGCCCCGATGGCGATGGACGGCACCAGCGAGGGCGCAAGGTCGAGCTCGCTGTCGGGCGGGTAGGTGTTGTCCGGGATCACCCAGAACAGGCACCAGACCGACACCAGGACCAGCAGCAGTCCCGCCCATATGTGGGTCGTTCTCAAGAGCGCGGCCTCATGCGGCTGTGCTCCCCTCCCGCTTGCCGGCTATCGGGTTCGCGCATCCGTTTCCGGCGGCTTTGCATCGCGTGTGTTCTCATCTGCCGCCCCGCGCCTCATCCCGTCACCCCGGACTTGATCCGGGGTCCATCCCGGACCCTCTGCGCCCGCCGCAGCCGTTCGAGACGGAACCGTACCGCCTGCGCCCGCCGAGAAAGCCAAGGCTGGACCCCGGATCAAGTCCGGGGTGACGAAAAGGGGCCCGAGCGCCGATCCGGGCCGGAGCGCCCGGAGGCGCCCCGGTTCCCGGACCTATTTCGTCGCCTCGACGACCTCCTGAAGGCTCTTCGTGACATCGGCCACGAAAGCGTTCATCTCGGACGACGGGATGAAGCGCTTCGGAAACTGGATGTTCTGCAGCACCTGGGTGAAGTCCGGGTCGTCCATCGCCGCCTTGGCCGCCGCCTCCAGTTTCATCGCGATCTCGTCGGGAAGCCCGGCCGGGGCCGCCAGCACGGAGTTGCCGGGCATGGCGATGCCGTAGAGGTCCTGGGTCGTCGGCGCGTCGGGATCCTTCGCCAGGCCGTCCGCGAGGAACGACGCCAGCACGACCATCTTGTCGCCGTGCTTCTGGTGGATGCCGCCGCTGAAGGCGAAGTCGATCTTGCCGCCGAGCAGGAACGGCACCATCTCGCCGCCGCCGCGCGTCGGGATCGCCGTCCACTTCACACCCTCCTTCGCGGCGATGTAATTGATGAAGGTCTTCGACATGCCGCCCATGTCGGCGACATTGAGCGGGTTCGTCTTCGTATATTCGAGCAGTTCCTTGAGCGTCTTGAACGGCTTGTCCGGCGTGGAAATGAGCGCCAGCTGGTATTCGCTGATGCCCGCGATGAGCCGGATGCCGTCCACCGTGTAGGCGACATCCTTCTTGGTCATCGGGTTCCAGATCATGTTGCCGAGGTCCGTGTAGGCGATGGTGTATCCGTCGGGCTTCGCCTTGGACAGGAAGGTCACGCCGACCGCGCTGCCGGCGCCGGGACGGGTCTTGACCACGACCGTGCCGCCGAGTTCCTTCCCGAGCGCCTTGGACAGCACCATCGACTTGGTGTGCGTGGTGCCGCCTGCCTTGTAGGGCACGATCAGCGTGATCGGCTTGTCCGGATATGCGCCGGCGCTTCCGGTTATCCCCGCGAAGGCCGTTGCCGCCGCGGCGGCCAGTGCAATTCTCTTGAGCATGGTATCTCCCCAGCTTCTCCCGTTGCTCCCGTGTTCATTCCCCCTGCCGGGGCTCACGCTTCGACGACGAGGATCTCCTCATTGTCGAAATAGTCGGAGCGCAGCACGGGTCCGCCCTCCGTCACCTCCAGCAAATCCTCCATGTGGTAGCCGCACTTGCCCACCCAGCGCACGCGCGTCTCGATCGTGCTCATCATACCCGGCTCGAAGGCCATGTCCTCATGCGGGCTGATGAGCGGGCGCTCATGCACCAGCAGGCCGAGCCCGTGGCCGTTATGCGCGTAGGGGAAGGGAATGCCGTGGCGCTCGTGCAGCACGGTCGCGCGCTCGAACAATTGCCGCCCGGTATTGCCCGGCCGGACCATGTCGATCAGTTCGTGGTGGATTTCACGCAGCCGCGACCACCAGGACCGGTCCTCGTCGCCCAGCGGCCCGAGCTTCGCCGTGCGGCCGACATTCGAGTAGTAGCGCCCGTAGCGCCCGCCCGCATCGGCCTTCAGTATGTCGCCGCGCTTCACGCGGTAGTCCGACGGGTCCTTGTGCGGAAAGCCGGTGTTGGGCCCGCCGTTGATGTGCGTGAACGCCACCGATTCCGCGCCGTGGCGCAGGATGCCGTCGGCGAGGCGGAAGCACATGTCGCGCTCCGTGTCGCCCGGCCGCGTCGCCAGGAAGGCTTCCTTCAGCGCGCGTTCGGTGCCCCGGAAGCCTTCGGCGAGGCGCTCGCGCTCGCGCGGCGTCTTGATGACGCGGGCGCGGTCGAACACCGGCTCCGCGCGCCCGAACCGCGCATTCGGCAGCAATGACCGCAGCCGCTCGTAATAGACCGCCGGCAGGTAGTCGAGCTCCAGCCCGACATGCCCGCGCGAGGCTCCAAGCTCGTCGATCGCCTCCGCCAGCATGTCCACGGGCGAGGTGACGAACTCCTTGTAGGCGCGGATGTCGGTGATCCAGCCCTCTTCCCGCGCGAAGCCCTCCTCCACCCGGCAGAGGATGAACGCCGGCTCGCGCACCCCGTCCCAGACGACCAGCGCCAGCCGGTCGCGGATGTCGACCTGGGTCGAGATGAAGACGTCGCTCGTATAGAGCACGTTCTCCGGCGAGGCGGCCACGACAAGGTCGAATTCGCTCGCCTGGATCAGCCGCTTCAGCCTGGGCAGATCGCCGAGCGCATCCTCCATCCGTTTCGCCACCGGCCCCCTCCGGAAGGACAAACCGAGCGCGGACCTTAGCCCGGATGTCCCGCCGATGTCACGGCCTGCATCGGAACGACTGCGGAGCCATCGGCGACAGCGTTCACTTACGATCCTCGTCCCGATCCCGCAAAATGCCGGAAGGCCGCACGCAGCTGAGCTCCCGGACCCGGCAACGCTCTTCTCAGAAGCGCATGTTGAGGGTGAGGAAGAAGGTGCGCCCCCAGCCGGCCGCGACGGGTCCGTCCGTAGCGGAGGGGTCGGAGGTGTCCGTCGAGAGCTTCGTGTCGGTGAGATTGAACACGCCGGCCGAGACCCTGGCGCCGTCCAGCCCCAGCGGGTCCGCCCAGTCCACCGACAGGTCGTGGCCGGTCCAGGACGGGAACTCCCCGCTACCATCCTGGTTCTTGAAGCCGGCGCGGTAATTGGCGGTCCAGATGGCGGTCAGATTGCCGCGCCGCGCCAGGAACCCGACGCGGACGGCGTTCCGGGCGATGACGAACCGGTCCTTGCGGCCCGCGAAGCGGTGTTCCGCGTCGAGGACGTGCCGCCAGGCTCCCCGCATGCCGACAACGCCCCAACTCGTCCTCATGCCGCCGCCGAAGCGGGTATTGATGCCCGAAATCTCGGAATCGAGGATGTTGTCGTAGCTCTGGTGAATGGTGATGTCGCCGCCATTGCGCTGGATGCAGTTGCTGCCGCCCATGGGGCATTCGGGCAGATTCAGCATGGCCCAGGTCGCGGTGTTCAGCGCCGGCTGCCCGGTCACCGAGAGCCGGTACCACTCCGCGGCCAGGAAGAACGGTCCCTGGCGGGCCTCGGCGCCGATGGCGAGCCTCTCCACTTCCGAAGGATCGAGCCGCGGGTTGCCGCTCGCCTCACGGGTCACCTGCCGGCGGTTGGGCCGCCGCGCGCAAGGTTGCGGAGGACTTCCCGGGTCGCACTGGATATAGGGATGGTCCTGGTCCTCGGTGCTGTAGAGGTCCGCCATCGAGGGCGCGTTTTCTCCCGTGCTCCAGGAGCCGCGCAGCGCGACGATGCCGGTCGGGCGGAATTCGGCCCCGACGCGCCAGGACCCCAGCCCGCCTACATCGTCATATTCGACGCCGCGCCCCGCGACCCTGAGGTCCAGCCTGTCGGCCAGCGGCACGGACATTTCCGCAAAGGCCGCGGCGGTGTTGCGCTCGCCGGCATAGCTGACCCCGCCGGACCCGAGCACATCGGTCACTTTGGCCACATAGGGCCCGGCGGGTTCATCGGCCCCATATTCTTTGCCGCGATTGCCGCGAAAGCGCAGGAGCTGGTGCACCTCGACCGTCCCCAGTTCAACCCCCGCGGTCCATGCCGCATCGCGGCCGCCGACCGCGAAGCCGGACCCCTCCAGCGCAAACCGGGCCGAAAGGCTCTCCGCGCCGGAATCCTGTTCCTCCTGCAGGCTGCTGTCCCTTATGGCATCCAGATGCGCTGCCCTGTCTTCGTCAGACCCTCTAGGAAACGGGCTTAACGGGTTCACGAGGTCGTAGTGTCCCTCCCGGACGGCTGTCTGGATCGTCGGGCCATGCACCAGGGTGTTGCCGGTCAGGAAGCTGTCAAACCGCCAGGCGTCGAGGCGCGCATCGTAGCCGAGGCCCTCCGCCAGCCGGCCCGTAATACCCAGGGAAATGTCGTATTCCTCGGTATCCCACACCCAGTCCCGGTTGCCGTGGCCCACGAAGCGGTGCCCCACGGCGAACCGGTCATCACTGTCTGCTTGAAAATTCGAGCCGGCCGCTGTCGCTGCCCTGTTGATCGCCGTTAGTAATTCTCCGTTTTCGTCAGTTATGTCGAAGGTGAACACATCGACCGACGGCGCGTAGCGGAATGCCGAATCGCTCTGTGTAAGAGCCTGACTCGAAACTCGCTGAAGTTTTTCAAGGCCTTGCGAGTCGGCGTGTTGTGAGCCGGATATGGGCGATGTTGATCCATGCTTCGCTTGAGGCGATGGATTTTTCCCAGTCTTTTGCCAGCCTGCGGCAGCGCCCGAGCCATGCGAAGGTGCGTTCGACGACCCATCGTCCGGGGAGGACTTCGAAGCCGTTGGCGGTGTCGGAGCGTTTGACGATTTCGAGCGTCCACTTGCCGATCCTGTCGAGGGCGCCGCGCAGTTTCGGCCCGGCATATCCGCCATCGGCGAACAGATGACGCAGCCAGGGGCAGGCGTGGCGGATGGATTTCAGCACGGCCGGGGCGCCGTCGCGGTCCTGAACGTCGGCGGCATGTACGACGAGGCCGAAGAGCATGCCGATGGTGTCGACGACAGCGTGGCGCTTGCGCCCTTTGACCTTCTTGCCGGCGTCATAGCCGCTAACCCCGCCTGCCTCCGTGGTTTTCACCGTCTGGCTGTCGATCACGCCCGCGCTCGGCTGGGCCTCGCGCCCCTCGCGTTCGCGCGCCTGCACGGCCAGGTGGAACCGGATCGTCTGCCACAGCCTGTTGTCGCGCCACTCGTAGAAATAGCGCTGCACCGTCGAGACCGGCGGAAAGTCCTTCGGCAGCTGGCGCCACTGACAACCGGTCGTGGCCATATACAGCACCGCATTTACGACCTCGCGCAGATCGGTCTGGCGCGGGCGACCGATACGGCAGGGCAACGGCATGAAGGGCTCGATCAGAGACCACTCAGCGTCGGTCAGATCGCTTGCATATCGTGGGCAGTCCCGCCGATACTCCCGGCGAGCGGTTTCGGTCCAGGGCATTCGTGGCTCCGTTCAGATGCATAACCGAACTGAATCACAATCCCTTGAAACCGCTCAACTCTTTTTGGGTCAGGCTCTAAGCTCGACTTTGTACAAAATTACCTCACGTCCATGTCCAGAAGATCTCGTTTTTGGCGATTTCGTCGAGGGCCTGTTCGAGCGGGAGCACGATGCCCCCCATGTCTCCGACGTCCTGCCAGGACTGGCGCCAGGACCAGTAGCGCACCCTCATCTTGTCACCTGAGCCTTTCGGCTGGAGCCTTGCGATCGGTGCCTGCGTGGCCGTGAGATACAGATTGTAGCCGCCGCGCACCCTGGTGACCGTCACGCCCCCGCCCCTGGATTTGTTGAACGCTTCGATGCGCGCCAGACAGGGGTCGGATGCGGCCATGAAGCAGTGATATCGGATTGGATGGCTTCTGTCGCTGCAGCGATGCTGATTCACCCGGTCGCATGCGGGCGCCCTTGCATGCCGGATGCTTCTGGATTCGAAGGTCGTCATGACACATTTCGACGACCCTTCGAGCGCCATCGGCGATCCGGTTCCGCCGTTCCTGATCGACTGGCTGGAGCCCTTTCGAGGCGCCTTCTCATCCCCGACCTGGCGGCTGGTGGCGGTTCTGGTCATGGGAGCGTTGCTGGCGCCGGGCAAGAGAACCGTGTCGGCCTGCCTGCGGGTGACCGGGCGGGCGATGTGCGAGACATTCTCGTCCTACCATCAGGTTCTCAATCGCGCCCGCTGGGACCCGCGTGACCTTTCACGCCGGCTCGTGCTCGTGCTGGTGGCGCGGCTTGCCGGGCAGGGACCGATCATCATCGGGCTCGATGACACCATCGAGCGCCGCTGGGGCGCGCGTATCAAGGCGCGCGGCATCTATCGCGACCCGGTGCGTTCCAGCCATGGCCATTTCGTCAAGACCAGCGGGCTGCGCTGGCTCAGCTTCATGCTGCTTGTCCCGCTGCCCTGGTCGCCGGGCATCAGGGCCCTGCCCTTCCTGACCATCCTGGCCCCGTCCGAACGCTTCGCCGCCAGGCAAGGCCGGCGTCACAAGCAACTCACCGACTGGGCGCGACAGGGCATGCTTCAAATCCTTCGCTGGGTCCCGCAACGCGCGATCGTCTTCGTCGCCGACAGCAGTTTCGGAACCCACGAACTCGCCTGGCGCATCGGACAGCGCGCAACCCTCATCAGCAGGCTGAGGCTCGATGCCAACCTCTTCGCGCCCCCGCCGCCGCGCGACCCGAACAAACGCGGTCGACCCCGGCAAAAGGGGCCGCCCCTGCCCAAGCTCCAGACCCGCCTTGACGACCCCGATGCCCGCTGGACAAGCATCACGCTTCCGCGCTGGTACGGAAGTTCGAAGGAAAAGACACTCCAGATCATCTCCGATACCGCGCTCTGGTATCGTCCCGGCACACCTCCCAAGGCCATCCGATGGGTGCTGGTGCGAGACCCGGAAGGCGAGCGGGACCCGCAGGCGTTCTTCTGCACCGACACCAACATGGAGCCGGCCAAGATCATCGCCACCTTCGTGCGGCGCTGGCAGGTCGAGGTCACCTTCCAGGAACTGCGCGCCCATCTCGGGCTCGAAACACAACGCCAGTGGTCACACGCGGCGATCGCACGAACCACCCCCGTCCTCTGCGGGCTCTACAGCCTCGTCTGCCTCTGGGCCACAGACGTGCTCTCGACAAACCACCTGTCCTACGCCGCCGCCTGGTACCAGAAAACCAGCGTCACATTCTCCGATGCAATCGCGGCCATACGATGCCAACTCTGGCTTGGAAACAATTTATCGCGCTCCCCGCCACACCGGGAACCAAACATAATTCCGCCCGACAAGATAAGGCGGATGCAGTACGCCCTCTGCTTCGCAGCATAATGCACAAAGTCGAGCTAAGATTCACGTCCAGATGCAGTTCGGCATCACTGCCCAGCGGATGGTCCAGGTTCAGGATGGCGCTCTGCTGCTCGTAGCTGGAGGTATCCCACCAGATGTCGCCATAGGCGAAGCCACAGCCTTCGTCGCCTTCCACGGTGACGCCGGGCGGATCGCTGAGCGGGCCCGTATAGCCGTTCGCCGGGCTACACTCTCCCAGCGCGACCGACCTTATACCCTGGAAAGTCCTGCCGTCGAGCTGGACGACAAAGACGGTGTTGCCGCTGAGGCTGACATTCTTCGCGTCGCTGAACGAGCCGCCCTCGACCCATTCGGAGCGGCTGTGCTCCCGGGCGCTGCCGGGAATTTCCTGGCGGTCGAGCATGTCCACGCCGAGGGTCATGCGCCCTCCCTTGCCGACCGCGCCGCCCCAGAAGACGCTGCCCTGCGAGCTGTCGCCGCCGTCCCGGCTCGGCACCCGTGCGACCATGCGCGTCTCGAAGCCGTCAAGATCCGTCCTGAGCACGATATTGAGCGCGCCGCGCACGGTGGCGCCGCCGAGCGTGCCCAGGCTGTCGGGACCGAGAACCTCGATGCGCTCCACGGCCGAGAGCGGCAGGGGGTCCAGGTCGCCGGCGGTGGAGGCGTAAGGCCTGCCATTGACCAGGACGAGCAGGTTCTGCCCGCCGGTGAGGAAGTAGCGGATGATGCCGGTGTCCAGCAGTTCCTCGAGCGTCTGGGCGCCCGAACGCTCGATGAAGTTCCGGTCGTATTTGGCGACGACGCGCGGCGCCGGCGCCAGCGGGCCGGCATGGGCCGCGCCCGCGGCCAGCAGGGCGAAAACGGCAAGCGATGCCAGGAATGTCTTCATCGGAATTCTCCGCTCCCGTCGTCCGGACCGACCGGACGCCTTGCGCCAATTGCCGCCGAGTCGGCCGCGTGTCAAAAGTGCATGCGCGTTACCGGCGCCTGCGGCCCGAACCGCCGTCATCGGAAGCCTTTCCCTCATCGACCCATGCTCCTCCCGGCTCCGGCGCAGCGCCTGTGTCAGCGGCATGAAGACCATCTGCACATGACAATATCCAATATTAATTTCAAACAATCTCTATAATGAAATCCACTAATTCGGTGCGCCAGCCGCCCGGCCGGCGCGCCGCACAGGGCGGTATCGGCTTTCCTGGGCGGGGAAAACACAGGCGCAATGAATGCACCTGGGGCTAAGGATGCACGAATGGAATGCGTATGACCCTCATCGACAAACCCGCCTTCCGGGCCACTGCAATTCTTGTTGCCGCAGCCCTTGCGCCGCTCGCCGTCCCGGCAGGCGCGCGGGCGGCCGACTCCCCCTGGTATCTGGGCTTCCAGGTGCCGGTCATGTTCATCGACGGTACGGAATCCGAAGTGACCGGCCGCAACGTCAGCCTCGACCCTCGGGTTCCACCTGGCACCATGCTTCCCTACAGCGGGAGAGCCACTCCCGAATACGATGTGGGGTTCAAGATTGCCGGCATGGTGGGCTACAAGCTCGGCGTGGGCCTGCGCGTCGAGGGCGAGCTGTTCTTCTCGCGCGCCAACGTGGACAAGCAGACTTATGACAACGTGACCCTTGGGGGCCAACCGGTTGCCGGGCTCGGCAAGGTCGATGTCCCGGTTTCGGGCAGCGCCGAGCAGGCCGGCGCGTTGGCGAATGTCTGGTTCGACATTCCGACGGGCTCCGACTGGATCCCCTATATCGGCGGCGGCGGCGGCTTCATCCGGATAGACCAGGGCGGTCTGGAATATGACGACGACCTACTGACGCGGCAAGTTACAAACCATCTCCAAGGACCGGAAGCAGCGGCCCGGGTGCCTCCCGGCTTCGTCCCGCAGATTTCATCGAGCGACACGCAGTTCGCCTGGCATATCGGTGCCGGGGTGGGCTACCGGCTCAACGACAGGACCACGCTCCAGTTCGGCTACCGCCTGCAGACCGCGCGGGACTTCGAGTTCGACGGCAGGAATGCCAGCAACGGCAACAGCATCGAGGTGAAGACCGAGTTCCGGGCGCACCTGTTCGAGACCGGGGTGCGGACGACCTTCTGACGGCCGCCCGGCCCCGCGCTACAACCGTCCGGCGGAAACGCCGCCATCGACCATGTAGACGCCGCCGGTGCAGAAGCTGGACTCGTCGCTCGCGAGGAACAGCATCAGCCGCGCGACCTCCTCCGGCTCGCCGTAGCGGCGCAGCGGCGTCGCGCCGGCGAGCGGCTGGTTCGAGCCTGAGCCCGCAACGCCGTGCATGACTTCGAGGCTCTGGATCATGCGCGTGTCGATGGGCGAGGGATTGACCGTGTTGACGCGGATGTTCGACGCCGACCCCTCGATGGCGGCCGAACGCATAAGCCCGATCACGGCATGCTTGGAGGCGGTGTAGGCCGACATGTCCGGGACGGCGCGGATGCCCGCCGTCGAGGAGGTCAGCACCAGCGAGCCGCCGCCGCGCCGCTCCAGATGCGGCATCAGCGCCCTGAGGCCGAGCCACACCCCGCGCGCATTGACCGCCATGACGCGGTCGAACATCTCCACCGTGTAGTCGCCGATGGGCGCGAGCGCGCCTTCGATGCCGGCATTCAGCAGGCCGATGTCGATGCCGCCGAAGCGCTCGGCCGTGGCCGCCGCAATCGCCTCGTTCACCTCCGGCTCGGACACGTCGCCCGCGTGCCAGGCCGCGCCGGTCTCGCCGGCCAGCGCCTCCAGCCGGCCCGCGTCCATATCGACCAGCATCAGCGCCGCGCCTTCCGCCGCGAACAGCCGCGAGGCCGCCGCGCCGATGCCTCCGGTCGCCCCCGTGATTACCGCGACCTTGCCCGCAAGCCTTGCCATGTTCCGCGCTCCCCCGTTCCGTTCTACCGTTCGCCATGCTGCGGCGGCGGCGCCGGATCGTGGACCGCGCCGTCATATTCGACAAGCCCTTCGGACCCCGGCAGGAAGACGACGCCCGCCCGCTTCCAGGCGGCGGCGATCCGGCGCGCCCGGACGGTGCAGCCGAGCCAGCGCCCGAGCGCCGCCAGCAGGCAGAGCGCCAGCCCGCCCGCATTGGCGTAGATCATCCATGCCGCGATCCCGGCCGGCTCGAAGAACAGCAGGAAGGCCAGCGCGAGCCCGCCGATCGCCGCCAGCCAGACCGCGCAGATCGAGCCGTCCGCCTCCCGCGCAAGGCCCGCCACCGCCCGCGCATCGCGGCCGATGGCCGGCTGGAACTCGACAGGCAGCCCGGTCATGAACGCCCTACTTGTCCTCGACGCCGAGGGCGGCGGTGCGGAAGCGGCGCTTGAGGTGCGGCCCGTCCTGCGGCGGCAGCGCGCCGGGCTCGCTTTCCGGCGCGACCTTGAGGACCGCGACCAAGGGGCCCGCGCCGGACCGGAGCGCGCCGACGGCGTCGGCCAGCTCCGCTTCCGTGCGGACCATCCACGATTGCCGGACGCCGCCCGCCGCCGCCATCGCCGCCAGGTCCGCTCCGCGCGCCGTGTGCGTCACCTGCCCGCCGGTCTCGCCATAGCGCTCATTGTCGAGAATGCAGATCGCGAGGTTCTCCGGCGCCTCGGCCCCGATGATGGCGAACGCGCCCGCGCTCATCAGCGCGTCGCCGTCGCCCGTCACCACCAGCACCCGGCGCTCCGGCTGCGCAAGCGCGATCCCGAGACCCGCCGGCACGGCCCCGCCCATCGCGCCCCAGAGATAGAAGTTGCGCGGGTCGTCGCCGGCCGCGAAGCAGTCGAAGCAGGGCTGGCCGAGCCCCGCGACCACCAGCATGTCGCCCCGGTCCGCCAGCAGCCGGCTGACGGCTTCCCTGCGGTTCAGCATGAGGCCGGCTCCTCGAACACCTTGGCGCCGATCAGCCGCTGCCCGAGCAGCACGGCGGCGATGGAGTTGGTGAAATAGGCGAAGCGGAAGGCCGACTCGACGGTCTCGTGCACGTCCTCCGGCCGGTCGCAGCGGTAGCAGGTGGCGCCGCAAAGCTCCAGATGCGCCCGGGTCGTCACGCCCATCGGCTTCTGCCAGCTATTGAACTCGCCCCATTCGCCGCGCATGGTCACCAGCATCACCAGCGGGAAGGCGCAGGTCCTGGCCAGGGAGAGCATGTTGACGCAGTTGCCGACGCCCGAGGATTGCAGCAGCAGCACGCCCTTCGCGCCGCCGAGCCAGGCGCCGGCGAGCAGCGCCACGCCCTCCTCCTCGGTGGTGAGCGACACCGCGCGCAGGTCGTTGTCCTCGATCGAGCGCTCGATCAGCCGGCTGTGCCCGGCATCCGGCACATAGGCGACCTGGGTCACGCCCGCCGCCTTGATGGCCTCGAAAATCCCGTCCCGCCAGTCGTCCATGTCCGTTCCGGCCCCCCCTGTCGGCGCTTCCATATACCCGAGGCCGGCGGCATGAGCACCTCCCGGGTCCGAATGGCGGAGACCGCGCGCCCCGCGCTCCGTATCTCGCTCTTCTATACCGCCTATTTCACCATGGTCGGCGTCTATCAGCCCTTTTTCCCGCTCTGGCTGGAGTCGCGGGGCCTGGACGCGACCGACATCGCCTGGGTCATGGCCGCGAGCATATTCCTGCGGGTGGCCGTCAATCCGGGCGTCATGCTGTTCGCGGACTGGCGGGGCGAAAGACGGCGCTATGCGTTTCGCTTCGCGCTCGCCTCCGTGGTGGTCGCGGCCTGCTTTCCGCTGGCGGAGGGCTTCTGGCCGGTGCTCGGCCTCGTGCTGCTGTTCGCGCTTGCCCACGGGCCGACGCTGCCGCTTTCGGACAATATCGCGCTGCTGACGGCCCGCGCCCGCCGGCTCGACTACGGCAGGATGCGCGTCTGGGGCTCGGTCGCCTTCATCCTGGCCTCGACGGCCGGCGGGTGGGTGCTGGCCGGGCGCGGCGACGAGGCCATCGTCGCGGCCATGATCGGCGGGCTCGTGCTGGTGGCGGCGGCGACGGCAACCCTTCCGGACGCCCGCCCGGAGACCCCGCCGGGCGCGCGCCGGGCCATGCGCCGGGCGCTCGGGCGGCTGGTGCAGGACACCGGCTTCCTGCTCTGCACCGGCGCCATCGCCTTCAACATGGCGAGCCACGCCGTGCTGATGGGCTACGGCACGATCCACTGGGAGAAAGCAGGCTACGACAAGGACATCACCGGGCCGCTATGGGCGGTGGGCGTCATCTCGGAAGTTGCGCTCTTCGCGCTCGGCAACAGGGTCGTGAACCGGCTCGGCATTGCCGGCCTGATTGCGCTCGGCGCTTCGGCGGCCATGCTGCGCTGGGCCGGCACGGCGCTGACGACCGACTTGTGGCTGCTCGCGCCCGTCCAGATGCTGCACGGCTTCACCTTCGCCGCGACGCATCTCGGCGGCATGATCTACCTCCAGCGCCATGTCCCGCCCGAAATCTCGGCGACCGCACAGGGCCTTTATTCGTCCATTGCGATGGGCGGCGCGCTCGGCTGCGCGCTGCTGGCGGCCGGGCCGCTCTACGAGGGCTTCGGCGGCGATGCGTTCTGGTTCATGGCGGCGCTGTCGGCGTGCAGCCTGCTGCTGGCGGGCGTGCTTGCGCGCCGGATGCGCGACAGGACGCAGCCGCAGGGGTAGTCCGCCCTAGCGCTCCTCCAGCACGGCGCGCATGGCGGCGGCGCCCCCGGCCTCCCGGAGCGCCCTTACCGTGTCCCGATCGCGCAGCGCGCGCGAGACCCGCGCCAGCGCCTTCAAATGCTCCGCGCCGGCGCTTTCGGGCGCGAGCAGCAGGAAGAAGAGATCGACCGGCTCGTCGTCCACGGCCTCGAAGGGCACGGCCTCCCGCGAGCGGATGAGGAAGCCGTGAATGCCGTCGAGGCCGGCCATTTTGGCATGGGGAATGGCGATGCCGCGCCCGACGCCGGTGCTGCCGAGCTTCTCCCGGTCCACCAGCACGGTGAACACCGCCTTCGAGCTGAGCCCCAGGCTGTCGGCCGCGACCGACGCCATCTGCTCCAGCGCGTGTTTCTTGCTGGACGCCTCCAGATCGGCGATCACGCCGTCGGGGCCGACCAGCTCGAGGACGCCCATCGCGGCGTCAGCCGCTGCGGCCGGGCTGGCCGTCGGGGTCAACCCAGCCGACATTGCCGTCGGCGCGCCGGTAGATCATGTTCAGCCCCCCATGCGCGGCATTGCGGAAGAGCAGGGCCGGCTGGCCGCCGAAGTCCATGCGCATCACCGCCTCGCCGACGCTGAGCGTGAGCACGTCCTCGGTCATCTCGGCGATGATCGCCGGCGCGTCCTCGGCCGCCTCCTCGGCGGCCCCTTCCGGCTCGTCGAGGATGCGATGGGCGACGGACCAGCGGTCCAGTTCGGCCTCTTCGCGGCGATGGTGGCTGCGCAGCCGGCGCTTGTGGCGGCGAAGGCGCTTCGCCACCTTGTCCTCGGCCTCGCCGAAGGCCAGCCACGGGTCCGCCGCCTGGCCGTGCGTCTGCACCGTGAGCCCGCGCCCGGCATGGACCGAGACATCGGCCCGGACGCCCGCGCCCTGCTTGGAGAACGCGATCTGGGCGTCGATCGCCCTGTCGAAATAGCGGGCCACCGACTGCTCGAGTGACGCCTTGACCCTGTCGGCGAGCCTCTGGCTCACCTCCAATTGCTTACCGCTTACGGAAATCCGCACCTGCCGCTCCCCACTGTCTCCGGACCGGGCGGTTCTTCGGGTAATTAGGAGCGCGGACCGTCCCCGGTCAATGGGCTTTTCCAACAGCGCCCGCCAATTTGCGCCGGCGGCGCTGCGCGGAGGACGGAATGCCCATCGTCTCCCGGTATTTGGCGACCGTGCGGCGCGCAATCTCGATGCCCTCGATGCGCATTGCGGCCACCAGCCTGTCGTCCGACAGCGTCCCGCCGGGGTCCTCGGCATCGATCAGCGCCTTCAGCCGGTGCCGGACGGCTTCCGCGGAATGGGCCTCGCCGCCGCCCGTCCCCGCTATGGCGGCGGTAAAGAAATATTTGAGCTCGAAGAGGCCGAGCGGCGTGGCCATGGTCTTGTTGGCGGTCACGCGGCTCACCGTGCTCTCGTGGATTCCCACCGCCTCCGCAATGTCCCTGAGCGTCAGCGGGCGCAGATGCCGGACTCCCCGGGCGAAGAAATCCTGCTGCCGGCGCACCAGTTCGGCGGCGACCTTGAGCATGGTTTCCGCCCGCTGGTGCAGCGCCTTCACCAGCCAGTTGGCGCTGCTCAGCCTGTCGGCGATAAACTCGCGGTCGGCGTCCGAGGCCGCATCGCCGCGCACGCGCGCATAGTATTCGCGGTCCACCAGAACGCGCGGCAGCGCCTCGTCATTGAGTTCGACCGCCCAGCCGCCGCCGGCATGCGCGCGGACCAGGATATCCGGGATGACCGGCATGGCGGCCGCATCTTCGTCGAAAGCGGACGCCGGTTTCGGATCCAGCGAACGCAGTTCGCGCACCATCCCCGCGAGCTCGTCCCCATCGACGCCGCAGGCCCTGGCGAGCGCGTCGAACCGTCCCGCCGCCAGCAGGTCCAGATTGTCGAGCAGCGCCGCCATGGCCGGTCCGTAGCGGCCCCGGTCGCGCAGTTGCAGCGCCAGGCACTCGGCGAGCGACCGGGCGAACAGGCCCGCCGGCTCGAACTGCTGCAGGCTGAGCAACACCCGCTCGACATCGTCCGGCAAGGCGCCGAGGCCGGCGGCGAAGGCTTCCGGATCGGCCGTGAACCACCCGGAGGGGTCGAGCGCGTCGATGACCGCCCGCCCGATCAGCCGGTCGCGGGGGTCGGCGATATCCAGCATCAACTGCCGTTCCAGGCGGTCGCGCAGGCTGGGCGCCGCCGCCACCCGCTCTTCGGGACCGGGCAAATCGCCGTCGAAGCCGGCGGCAGCGCCGGGGGCCGCAAACGCTTCCGGCGCAAGGAAGCCGTCACCTGTCGTTTCGGCGGGGAAATCGGGCCCGCCGGGCGCGGCGGGCGCGGCCTCGCCATCGGCTTCGCCGCGCTTCAGCAGCGGGTTCTCCTCCAGCTGGGACTCGACGAACGCCTCCAGTTCGAGGCTGCCCATCTGCAGCAGCCTGATCGACTGCTGCAATCTGGGCGTCATCACCAGCCCCTGGGCCTGGCGTTGCCGCAGCCTCGGTCCGAGCGTCATCGTCCTCATGCAGCCGTTCGCCGCTCCCGTCCTCTGCCCGAGGGAGGTTATAGCCCAAAACGGTGCTAAAGGCTGAAGCTGTCGCCCAGATAGACGCGGCGCACATGCTCGTCGGCGATGATGTCCGCCGGGAGGCCCTCCTTGAGGATCGCCCCGCCCGCCAGGATATAGGCGCGATCCACGATCTCCAGCGTCTCGCGGACATTGTGGTCGGTAATCAGCACGCCGATGCCGCGGTCCTTGAGGTGGGAGACGAGGTCGCGGATCTCGCCGACGGCAATGGGGTCGATGCCGGCCAGCGGCTCATCCAGCAGGACGTAGTTCGGACGCGCCGCGAGCGCGCGCGCGATCTCCACCCGCCGCCGCTCGCCGCCGGAAAGCGCCAATGCCGCCGAACGGCGCAAATGGCCGATGGCGAACTCCTCCAGCAGGTCTTCCAGCACCGCGGCGCGCGTGTTCCGGTCCTTCTCGACGACTTCGAGCACGGCGCGGATGTTCGCCTCGACCGTCATGCCGCGGAAGATCGAGGGCTCCTGGGGCAGATAGCCGAGCCCGAGCCGCGCGCGGCGGTAGAGCGGAAGGCCGGTCACATCCTGCCCGTCTATGCCGACATTTCCGCTGTCCGGCGCCGTCAGGCCGGTCATGATGTAGAAGCAGGTGGTCTTGCCGGCGCCGTTGGGCCCGAGCAGGCCGACCGCCTCGCCTCTGCCGACGGAAAGCGAGACATCGCGCAGGACCGTGCGTCTGCGATAGCGTTTGGCGAGGCCGGAGGCAGTAAGGCCGGATGCGGCGAGGCCGGGCTCCTTCATCGCGCCGGCGCGAGGTCCGTTGCTCCGGGCTCGAACAGACCGCTCACCCGCCCGCCGGCGCCTGCCACCAGGCGGCTGCGGCCCCTTGCAATGTCCACCTCGGCGCATTCGCCGGCCATCCGGTTGGGGCCTTGCTGCAAGCGGACATCACCGCAGACTTCGGCGGTCTGCGCCTCGGTGTCGTAGAAGCCGCGCTCGCCTGTAACCGAGTCCGGCCCGCTGCGGACCTCGACCTTGCCGAACGCCTCCAGGCGCCGCGCCGCCAGCTTGCCGTCTCCCGTATCCTCGAACCGCAACACCAGCGTTTCGGCCGAGACGGACTCCTCCGCCCGCACGGCCTGCGCTGCGCCGCGCGCCACGGCGTAATTCTCGCCCCTGTGGAATTCGAGGCTGTCGCGCGCCGTGACCCGGTAGTCAGTGGTCTGGAGCGAGAGGTCGCCGCCGCGAAGCACGATAAGCGACCGGTCGAGGTCGTAGATCGCCTCCCTGCCGTTCGCCGTTCCGTCCGGAGAGTCGATTGTCACGCCGCCCTCGGCCTCGACCCGCTCGATTTGCGTCTTCCCGGCGTCGTCCGACCGATAGTAGGCGGACAGGGTCTCCGCCTGCAGCACCAGCCCGCCCTGTTCGGCGCGGACATTGCCCTCCGCGATATAGACCTTTTCGTCCCGGCGCCACTCGATGCTGCGGCCGGCCTCGATCTGGAACGGCCCGCCAGACCCGGTCGCAAGGTCGAGCTCGAAGCCCCATGCCGCCGCGGAGGCGAGAACCGCAAGGACGGCTAACGCGGCCGGCTTCATTGCTGCGGTGCGGCCGGGGCAGGATCGAACCTGACGGCCGAACGGCCAAGCAGGCGGATCCTGTTGCCGCCGTCCAGGACCCGGAATCCCTCGGCCCGGAAGCGGCCGGAATTGCCCGCGCCCTCCAGCGGCCCGTCGCCGGACGCGGTTCTCTCCGCAATGTTGACGAAAGCCGACTGGGTGAGGACCGCATAGCCGGCTTCGTGGCGGAGCTGGACCTCGCCCGACAGATGCACGGTCCGCTCGGTCCAGTCCACGACGCCGCTCTCGCCGCTGCCGGAGAGCCAGGCGCCGTCCGGAAGGACCATCCAGGCCGTTGGGTGGTCCATGTGGAAGCGCCGGCCTTCATTGCCGAGCCGCCGGATGCCGGTGGACCGGATCGAGTAGGGCCGGTCCTCGTCCCAGCCATACGCCTCCATATTGGTCATCGCGAACTCTGCGGCGGCCTCGTCCTTCCATTCCGGTCCCAGAATCTCCTCGGTTTCCGGCCAGGCGAAGACCGCCAGCAGCAGGGCCGCCGCCGCGGACGGCAAGGCGATCTTCGCGGCCCGCACGAAGGACGAGTAAAAGCGGAAATCCTGTGGCCGCCGGCCTCTGCCGACGAAAGCGAAATATGCCTGGCCGCGGGCCGCCACCGCTCAGGCGACCCCGGCGCGCAGGCAGTCATGGACATGGACGATGCCGACGGGCGCATCGTCCTCGACGACGAAGAGGGCGGTAATCTGCGCCTCGTTCATGACCGCCAGCGCCTCGGCCACCAGCGCCCTCGGGCGGATGGTCTTGGGCGACGCGGTCATGATCGCCGAGACGGGGCGTTGCAGCAGGTCGGTGCTCATCGAGCGCCGCAGGTCGCCATCCGTCACGATGCCGAGAAGCGCTCCCGCATCGTCCGTCACGCCGACGCAGCCGAACGCCTTGGACGAAATTTCGAACAAGGCCTCGCCCATGACCGTGTCGGGCCCGACGAGCGGCATGGCGTCGCCTGCATGCATGATGTCGGAGACGAGCTTGAGGCTCTGGCCGAGCGAACCACCGGGGTGCAGGGTGCGGAAATCGTCTGCCGAGAAACCCTTGCGCTCAAGCAGCGCCACCGCCAGGGCATCGCCGAGCGCCAGCATCATGGTGGTCGAGGTGGTGGGCGCGAGGCCCATCGGGCAGGCCTCCGACACCGGCGGCAGCACGACAGCAAGCGCCGCCGCTTCCGCGAGCGGGCTGTCGGCATTCGCCGTTACCGCGATCAGGGGCACGGAGTAGCGCGCCGCATGGGCGATCACGGCCGCGAGCTCGGCGGTGCCGCCTGAGTTCGAAAGCGCCAGCAGGACGTCGTCCCGCGCAATCATCCCGAGGTCGCCATGCGCCGCCTCGCCCGGATGAACGAAATGCGCGGGCGTGCCGGTCGAGGCCAGGGTGGAGGCGATCTTGACGGCGACATGGCCGCTCTTGCCCATCCCGCAAACGATCACCCGCCCGCTGGCTCCGGCCAGGATATCGATCGCTTCGTCGAAGGCGCCGTCCAGGCTGTCGGCGAGCGACAGCAGCGCGTCCGCTTCCATCGCCAGCACCCGGCGCCCGGCCGCGCGCACTGCGTTATCCGGCGATTCAGTGAGCAAAGATGTCCTCCTCCGCCCAGCCTTCGAGGTCGAGCCGCGCGCGCACCGGCAGGAAATCGAAACAGGCCGACGCCAGTTCCGTCCGTCCCTCCCTGGCGAGCATCGAGTCCAGCCGCTCCTTCAGGCGGTGAAGATACAACACATCGGCGGCGGCGTAGTCCCGCTGCGGCCCGGTGAGGTCCGGCGCGCCCCAGTCGGACGATTGCTGCGTCTTGGAGATTTCGATGCCGAGCAACTCCTTGCAGAGGTCCTTCAGGCCGTGCCGGTCGGTGTAGGTGCGCACCAGCCGCGAGGCCGTGCGGGTGCAATAGACGGGCCATGCCGCCGCGCCGAGATAGCGCTCCAGCACGGCGAGGTCGAAGCGGGCGAAGTGGAACAATTTGGTGACGCCCGGGTCCGTCAACAAGGCTCTGAGGCGCGGGGCGCCATAGTCGCCGTCGGGAAACTGGACCAGATGCGCGTTGCCGTCCCCGGCCGAGAGCTGGACCACGCAGAGCCGGTCCCGTGACGGCTTCAGCCCCATGGTCTCGGTATCGACCGCCGCCATGGTGCCGAAGGTCAGGCCCTCGGGAATATCGTCGCGGTGGAGGTGGACTGCCATTGCGCGCGGAGCCTAGCATACCGCCCCCGTTCGGGGGAGACGCGCGGGGACCGGGACCCGGCCCGGGCGGCATCGCGCGGCATTTGACAGCCCAGGCTGGCTGCGCGAGTGTTTCGACAGCGGGACAAGCAGGACTGCGAGTCGCCGGCGGGCATGAGGGAGTCCTGCTTTGTCCGCTGACGTAGCAACCGGGAGGAGGAATTTCCATGACCGCTATGCGTCGAGTCTTGCCTGTGACGACGGCGGCTGCGCTGCTCTCGTTCGGCGCCACCGCGCTTTCGGCGGCCGAATGGGACCTGCCGCTGGCCTGGCCGGACGGCAATTTCCATGTCGAAAACGCCAAGGTGTTCGCTGCCGAGGTCGAGAAGGCGACCGAGGGCCGCATCAAGATCAACATCCACCCCGGCGGCTCGCTGGGCTTCAAGGGCCCGGAGATGCTGACCGCAGTCCGCGACGGGCTCGTGCCGATCGGCGACGTGCTGCTGAACCAGCAGGTCGGAGAGGCGCCGATCGTCGGCATTGAGGCCCAGCCCTATCTGGTCTCCGGTTTCGACGAGTTGCGGCAGCTGCACCAGCACTTCCGCCCCGTGCTGGACGAGGTTCTGGCCCAGTTCAACCAGAAGCTCCTCTACATAGTGCCGTGGCCCCGGCAGTATGTGTACACGAAGGTGCCGATCGGGAAGCTCGAAGACCTGGCGGGCATCAAGATCCGCACTTATGACAAGACGACCACCGCGCTGTTCAATGCCATCGGCATGACGGCGGTCCAGCTTCCCTGGGGCGAGGTCGTGCCGTCGCTGGCCGCCGGCACCATCGACGCCGTCACCACCTCCGCGAGTTCCGGCGTGGACGGCAAGTTCTGGGAGTTCCTCAAGTTCATGTACCCGACCGCCCATGTCTGGGGCTCGAACATGATGAACGTCAATCTCGACGCCTGGGCGGCCATCGACGAGAAGGACCGGGCCGCGATCGAGGAAACCGCCAGGAGGCTCGAGGCCCCGTTCTGGGATGTGAGCCGCATGGAGGACGAGGCGAAGTCCAAGATCCTGAACGACAACGGCGTCGCGATGGGCGTGGTGACGCCTGAAATGCTCTCGGGCATGCAGGACGCGACCAAGCCCATGGTCGGCGCGTTCATGGACGCCCACCCGAAGGCCAAGATGGTCATCGAAGACTTCTGGAAGGCTGTCGGACGCTGAACGACCGGCAGGCGGCGCGGCTCCCCGGACAAGCCGGGGAGCCGTTCGCGGGGAGGGGACGGTGCGGGCAGCGCTGACCGCCGTGGACAGGGTGTCTCAGGCCGCCGGCGTCATCGCCGTGCTGCTCGTGGTCGGCATCGTGATCCTGATCATCGCGGAAGTCGTCTGCCGCACGGTCTTCAACATCTCGCTCAGCTTCGCCTGGGAATACAGCTCCTACTTTCTCGGCACCGCGATCTTCCTCGGCGCCGCCTTCACGCTGCGAACCGGCGGCCAGGTCCGCGTCGCGTTCCTCATTACCAGCCGGAACCCCCACGTGGCCCGGATCTCGGAGTTCCTCGCCACGATCTTCGGCGTCGCCATCACCTGTTACCTGGCCTATTCGCTGATCCTCTTCGCCTGGCAGACGTTCGTCGCCGGCAGCACCTCGTTCACCGTGGTTGCGGTGCCCCTGATCTATCCGACCTCCGGCCTCGCGATCGGCGCCACGCTTCTGGCCCTCCAGATGATCGTCCGCCTGATCCGGCTGGTTATCGACGATCCGCCGGACGACCAGGAAGCCATGCGCTCCTACAGCGTCGAGTAGAAGGCCGGAGCCTCCATGACCACCGCCATCGTCTTCACGGTCCTCGGCCTTCTTGCGATCACGCTTGCCGCGGGCGTCTGGGTGGCCGTGTCGCTCATATCCGTCGGGCTTATCTCGCTCGGCGTCTTCCGGTCCATGCCGGTGGAAAAGCTGCTCGCCCAGATGATCTGGAACGTCACGACGACGCCGGAACTGCTGGCGCTGCCGATGTTCATCCTGATGGCGGAAATCCTGTTCCGCACCAAGCTTTCGGAAACGCTGTTCGCCGGGATCACGCCCTGGACGACCCGGCTTCCCGGACGCCTGCTGCATGTCAACGTGCTCGGCTGCACGCTGTTCGCCGCGATTTCGGGCTCGTCGGCCGCCACCACGGCCACGGTCGGGCGCATCACCCTCACCGAACTGTTCCGGCGGGGCTACGACAAGGACCTTGCGATGGGCTCGCTCGCGGGCGCCGGTACGCTCGGCCTGCTGATCCCGCCGAGCCTGGTTCTGATCGTTTACGGCGTGCTGGCCGAGACCTCGATCCTCAAGCTCTTCATCGCGGGCGTCGTTCCAGGGCTGCTGCTCGCGCTCGGCTACATGCTCTACATCGCGGTCAGGACCCTCACCCGGCCTTCCATGGTCTCGAACGAGGAACTCCATGTCCCGATGGCCGAGCGGCTGGCCGGCCTTCGGCATCTCGGTCCGGTCGTCTTCCTGATCTTCCTCGTCCTGGGCTCGATGTACGGCGGCTACGCCAGCCCGTCGGAAGCCGCGGCCGTCGGCGTTGTCGGCGCGCTCATCGTCAGCGCCATGCAGGGCACGCTCACCTTCGGCAATCTGCGCCAGGCCTGTTTCGGCGCCGTCCGCACCATCTCGATGATCGGGCTGATCGTCGCCGGCGCCTATTTCCTGTCCATCGCCATCGGCTATCTGGGCGTGCCGCGCATCATCGCCGGCGAGATCGCCGGGCTCGGCCTTTCGCCCTTCGGGCTCATCCTGCTGCTGCTGGTGTTCTACGCCATCCTGGGCTGCGTGCTGGAGGGCATGTCCAGCATCGTCATGACCTTGCCGATCACCCTTGCGCTGGTGACGCAGGCGGGCTTCGACAAGGTGTGGTTCGGGATCTTCCTGGTGATCGTTGTCGAGATGGCGCAGATCACGCCGCCGGTCGGCTTCAACCTGTTCGTCATTCAGGGCATGACCGGCGAGAAGATCGGCCGCATCGCCATCGCGACGCTGCCCTTCTTCTTCATCATGGCGGGCATGGCGCTGCTGATCACGGTCTTCCCCGAGATCGTCATGTTCCTGCCCGACAACATCCAGCTGAAGGGCTGAACCGCCGGTCTCCGGGCTTCAGGCGGCCCCTTTCCAGCCATAGTCCCTGCGGGCCGCCGCCTCGCTGAGGATGCCGTCCTCGATGTCCGCCGCCACGGCCTCGCGCGCGCGCTCCCCGGAGGGGCCGTGGCCGCCGCCGCCGGGCGTGTGGACCACCAGCCGCTCGCCGGCGGGGATCGTCTGCGTGCCCTTGCCCCTCAGCCGCGTCCCGGAAGCCAGGAAGACCGCGCCGGGCTCGCCGCCGCCGCCGCCGGCCCGCCCCCGCGCCGGGTTCTCGATGCGCTCGAAGGCCGCCAGAAGCTCCATGTCCCTGCCATTGGCCGACTCGACCTCGATGGTCTGCCCGGCCCCGCCGCGCCAGTTCCCGGCGCCGGCGGAGTCGGTGCGCAGCTCCTTGCGGCGGAACAGCACCGGCGTCATCGTCTCGACGATCTCGACCGGGGTGCCCTTGACCCCGCTCGGATAGGCGGTGCCGTTCAGGCCGTCCTTCACGCCGCGCGCGCCGGTGCCGCCGTTGGTGACGGCGGTGAAGGCGAACAGGCTGCGCTCGTTCGAGCCGCGTTCGGCCTCGCCCCGGAAGGTGAGGTTCCAGAGCGAAGAGGCGCCTTCCGCCGGCACGCGCTCGGGCACGACCTTCTCCAGGCAGCCGAACACCACGTCGGGCAGGAGCTGGCCGATGAGGTGCCGGGCGCAGACGGCTGCCGGATAGGGCGCATTGAGGATCGAGCGCTCCGGCGCCGTCACCCGGAAGGCGGAGAGCGAACCCGCATTGTTCGGCACGCCCGGCGCGATGGCGCAGCCGAGCCCGAAGCTGGTGTAGGCGGTGGTGTAGGCGCTCGGCACATTGACGCCGTAGCGCGACATGGGCGAGGTGCCTTCGTAATCGACATGGATGCCCTCGTCGCCGATCTCCAGCGTCGCGACCAGGTCTATCGGCCGGTCGTAGCCGTCCACCGTCATCGTGTTGCGGTATCTGCCCCTCGGCAGTTCGGCGACTTCCGCCAGCACCGCGCGGCGGGAGCTCGACACGATGTATTCGCCGAGCCCGTCCAGGTCCTCCAGCCCGAACTCGTCCATCATCTCGACAAGGCGCACGCAGCCGACCTCGTTGCAGGCGGCGAGCGAATAGACGTCGCCCTCGCACTCCACCGGCTCGCGGGTGTTGCGCCGGACGAACGCCATGAGCGTGTCGTCGATCTTGCCCCGGTCGGCGAGCTTGAGCATCGGGATGTAGAGGCCTTCCATATGCACGTCCGTCGCGTCCGGGCCGGTGCCGATGCCGCCGATGTCCGTCAGGTGCGAGGTGCAGGAGAACATGCCGACGATCCGGCCCCGGCGGAAACAGGGCGTGGTCAGCACGAAATCGTTGAGGTGCCCCGTGCCCATCCAGGGGTCGTTGGTGATGTAGATGTCGCCCTCGTTCATCTCCGCAATCGGGAAATGGCGGATGAAGTGCTGCACGGACTCGGCCATGGAATTGACGTGGCCCGGCGTGCCCGTCACCGCCTGGGCGAGCATCCGGCCCTTCAGGTCGAACACGCCGGCCGACAGGTCGCCGCATTCGCGCACGATGGGGCTGAACGCGGTCCTCAGCAGCGTCTGCGCCTGCTCTTCGACGACCGAGATCAGGCGGTTCCACATCACCTGCCTGGTGATGACATCGAGTCCGTCTTTGCTTGCCATCGTCCGGCCCCCTCAAGCCCGTCTTTCCAGCACGATATTGCCTCCCGGCGCCAGCATGGCCCGGAACGCGCGGGAAACGAAGGTCGAAGTCTGCTCTTCGACGATCAGCGCCGGGCCGTCCAGCCCGTCTCCCGCAGCCAGGTCGGCCCGCCGGTAGAGCGGCACCTTCGCTGCCCCGCCGCCTTCCGTGTCGTGAATGTCCCGCCAGCCCGCCGGCTCCGGCGAAGCCGACATTCGCGCCCCGCTTTCGGCTGCCGGCATGGTCTCCACCGTCGAAACGGTCAGGCCCCAGGACAGCACCTCGACATCGGCGTCGGGTATGGTCCGCTTGAACAGCAGTTCGTACTCCCGGTCGTAGGCCGCCTGCAACGCGCGCCCGTCGTCCGGGCCCAGACGCCCGGCCTCCACCGGCACGGCGATCTCGTGCCCCTGCCCGAGATAGCGCATATAGGCGACCCGGCGTTCGGTGAGCGCCGCGCCGAACGCTCCGGACTCCACGACCGTGCGGGCCTCGCGGCGCATGTCGGCCATGAGCTCGTTCACGGCCGCCGCGTCGAGGGCCGAGAGGCGCATGTTGAGGCTGCGCACCACCTCGTAGGCGACCGGCGCCCGCAGGAACCCGACGGCCGAGCCGACGCCGGCATCGACCGGCACGACGATCCTGTCGATCCCGAGCTTTTCCGCGATCCGGCAGGCATGGAGGGGCGCGGCCCCGCCGAAGGCGATGACGGTCTGCTCCGAGGCGACCTTGCCTTCCTCGACGGCCAGCACCCGCGCCGCGTTCGACATGTTCTCATCGACGATTTCGACCACCCCCTGCGCCGCCTGCGAAGGCCCGAGCTCCAGCGGCCCCCCCACGCTCTTGCCGACCGCCTCGGCCGAAAGCCCGGGGCGGAGCTCGATGCGCCCGCCGGCGAAGCCCGCCGGGTCGATGCGTCCGAGAACGATGTCGGCGTCCGTGACCGTCGCGTCAGCGCCGCCGCGGCCGTAGCCTGCCGGTCCGGGTTCCGCGCCCGCGCTTTCCGGTCCGACGGCGATCCGCCCCAGCCGGTCCACGCGCGCGATGGAGCCGCCGCCCGCGCCGATCTCCACCATCTCGATCACCGGGATGCGGAGCGGCAGGCCGCTGCCCTTCATGAAGCGCGCCTGGCGGTCGATCTCGAACTCCCGCGCGCGCCGGGGTTCGAGATTCTCGATGAAGCAGATCTTGGCCGTCGTGCCGCCCATGTCGAAGGACATCACCTTGTCGAGACCGGCGCGCGCGGCGATGTCGCGGGCCAGCAGCACGCCGCCGGCAGGGCCGGACTCGACCAGCCGGACGGGCTGGCGCCTTGCCGTCTCGACGGTCGTGAGCCCGCCGCCGGACGTCATCAGCAGCAGCGGGCAGCCGATGCCGATCTCCGCCAGCATTCCGTCGAGGCGCGCGACATAGCCTTCCATCAGCGGGCGGACATAGGCGTTCACGCTGGCCGTGGTGAAGCGCTCATATTCCCGGACCTCCGGACATACCTCCGAGGCGAGCGTCACCGAGAGCGCCGGCAGGGCTTCGCCGAGGATCGCCTCGACCCGCCGTTCGTGGACCGGGTTGGCGTAGGCATGGAAGAACCCGACGGCGACGCTCTCGATCCCGGCGGCGGAGAGTTTCGGCACGAGCGCGTGGACCGCCCCTTCGTCGAGGGCTTCCAGTATGCGCCCGCGCGCATCGACGCGCTCCGGCACGGTGAAGCGCAGCCGGCGCGGCACGATCGGCGTCACCTTCTCGATCATCAGGTCGTACTGGTCGTAGCGGGTCTCGTAGCCGACCTCGAGGATGTCGCGGAACCCTTCGGTGGTGATGAAGGCGGTCCTGGCGCCGCGCCGCTCCAGCACCGCGTTGGTGGCGAGCGTCGTGCCGTGCAGGACGAGCCCGACATCGCCCGGCGCCAGCCCGGCTTTCCGCAGCGCTTCCCTGAGGCCGTCGATCACGCCCTTCTCGGGGGCCTGCGGCGTGGTCAGCACCTTGGCCGAGGTCCGCGCCCCGCCGGCTTCCAGCACGACATCCGTGAAGGTGCCGCCCACATCGATCCCCACCCTGCAGCGGGCCTTCTCACTCATAACGACAGGCTTTCGCTAGATTCCGTTCCGATGCCGCCGAAGCCGCATGACGCCGGCCCAAGGATAGCGCAAGCGGCCCGCTTGCAAACCGCCCGGCTCAGCCGGTCGAGGCAGGGCCGGACCGCCCGGGCCGGCCGAACGGGGGCTGCCGGGCGCTATTCGGCGGCGGGGGCGGGGCGTTCGTTGCGGCCCGATATGTAGGCTTCCAGGAAGTCCACCTTGCCTTCGAGGCGGGCGAGGCGTTCGCCGAGTTCGCGCAGCTGGCCCTCGATGCCGTCCATGCGCGCCTCGATCCGGTCCATGCGCGCCTCGATGCGGTCCATGCGCGCGCCGAGGTTCCTGTTCACCTCCTCGATGCGCGCGCCGAGGTCGGTGCGCAGGCTGCGCTGGCCCTGCCAGATCATGCCGGCCAGGGCGATGCCGACGCCGAGGATTGCGATGAGTTCGGGGGACATGCCGGCGGCTTCTCCGCTTCGCGCGCGCTCACGGCCGCCATCCTGCGCCCGCGCCCCCCGCCGGTCAAGCGCGCGCCCCACCCCGGCGGATGCGGCCGGCCTATTCGGCGGCGGGGGCGGGGCGTTCGTTGCGGCCGGATATGTAGGCTTCCAGGAAGTCCACCTTGCCTTCGAGGCGGGCGAGGCGTTCGCCGAGTTCGCGCAGCTGGCCCTCGATGCCGTCCATGCGCGCCTCGATGCGGTCCATGCGCGCGCCGAGGTTCCTGCTCACCTCCTCGATGCGCGCGCCGAGGTTCCTGTTGGTCTCGTCGATGCGCTTGTTGGTCTCGTCGATGCGCGCGCCGAGGCCGTGCTGGCCTTTCAGGAGGATGCCGGCCAAGGCTATGCCGACGCCGAGGATTGCGATGAGTTCGGGGGACATGCCGGCGGCTTCTCCGCTTCGCGCGCGCTCACGGCGGCCATCCTGCGCCCGCGCCCCCCGCCGGTCAAGCGCGCCGCCCCCGCAACCGTCACCCCCGCCACACCACCGTCACTCCCGCGAAGGCGGGGGGCCATCCCTGATTGTTTGCGTCCGCCGCAGCCAGTGGAGGCAGGGCGGGCCGCCGGGGCTGCCGGGAGGGTCCGGGATGGGCCCCGGATCGGGGTCCGGGGCGACGGGTGGGGGCGCCGCCGTCCTTCGATACGCGCCCGCCGGCGCGGGCGCTACTCGAATTCGGAACGGGGCAGGCCGGACTGGCGGATAATCGACCGCAGCGTGCCGGCGCGCAATTCGTCATGGTCGGGAACCGGCACGGTCGCCGTGCCGTCCGGGCCGGCCTTCTGCATGACCGCATGGCTGCCGCGCCTGCGGACTTCCGCGAAACCGTGCGCCTCCAGAATCCGGCGGACCTCCCGGCCGGACAGGACGCGCAGCCTAGCCAGCCGCGACCTCGACCTGGGTGACGTAGACCTCGCCGCTGAGGCGCCGGTCGATCTCCCCGGCGCTTGCGGTCTCGAAGAACAGCGCCAGCGCCTCGGCGAGATTGTCGCGCGCCTCGGCCACGCTGCCGCCCTGGCTCGCGACATCCACTTCCGGGCAGAGCGCGACATAGCCGTCGCCCTCGCGTTCGACGATCGCGGTCAGCCGCCTTGTCATGCCGCACCTCCCGGTTTGCCTTCCTCCGGCGGACCCTTGCCGGCGCGGCCGGACCCTACCCCGGCGCCCCGGCGCGCGCAAGCCTGCGGCCCGCAACCGTCACCCCCGCCACACCACCGTCACCCCCGCGAAGGCGGGGGGCCATCCCTGATTGTTTGCGTCCGCCGCAGCCGGTGGAGGCAGGGCGGGCCGCCGGGGCTGTCGGGAGGGTCCGGGTCCCGGCTCGGAGGCCGGGATGACGACATGGGCCCCGGATCGGGGTCCGGGGCGACCCCCGCCTTCGCGGGGGCAGGCGGGTGGGGGCGGCGCCGTCCGCCTTCGCGGCGGATGCGGCCGGCCTATTCGGCGGCGGGGGCGGGGCGTTCGTTGCGGCCCGATATGTAGGCTTCCAGGAAGTCCACCTTGCCTTCGAGGCGGGCGAGGCGGTCGCGGATTTCGCGCAGTTCGCCCTCGATGCCGTCCATGCGCGCCTCGATGCGGTCCATGCGCGCGCCGAGGTTCCTGTTCACCTCCTCGATGCGCGCGCCGAGGTTCCTGTTCACCTCCTCGATGCGCGCGCCGAGGTTCCTGTTGGTCTCGTCGATGCGCTTGTTGGTCTCGTCGATGCGCGCGCCGAGGCCGTGCTGGCCTTTCAGGAGGATGCCGGCCAGGGCTATGCCGACGCCGAGGATTGCGATGAGTTCGGGGGACATGCCGGCGGCTTCTCCGCTTCGCGCGCGCTCACGGCGGCCATCCTGCGCCCGCGCTCTCCGCCGGTCAAGCGCGCGCCCCACCCCGGCGGATGCGGCCGGCCTATTCGGCGGCGGGGGCGGGGCGTTCGTTGCGGCCCGATATCCAGGCTTCCAGGAAGTCCACCTTGCCTTCGAGGCGGGCGAGCCGGTCGCGGATTTCGCGCAGCTGGCCCTCGATGCCGTCCATGCGCGCCTCGATGCGGTCCATGCGCGCGCCGAGGTCGGTGCGCAGGCTGCGCTGGCCCTGCCAGATCATGCCGGCCAGGGCTATGCCGACGCCGAGGATTGCGATGAGTTCGGGGGACATGCCGGCGGCTTCTCCGCTTCGCGCGCGCTCACGGCCGCCATCCTGCGCCCGCGCCCCCCGCCGGTCAAGCGCGCCGCCCCCGCCACACCACCGTCACCCCCGCGAAGGCGGGGGGCCAGCCCTGATTGTTTGCGCCCGCCGCGTCTGGCAAGGAGGAACGACGATGCCCACAGGACCGCAGGGGCAGAAGCGCCCGGCTGACGTGATCAGCAATGCCGTGCATGTCTGCAAGATCGCAGTCGGCGACATCGAGGAAACCCTTGAGGAGCAGCCCCGGCAGCCGAACAAGGCCAAGGGCGGCCGCGCCGGAGGAAAAGCCCGCGCGCGCGATGACGCCCGAACGGCGCAAGGAGATCGCCCAGGCCGCGGCGGCAGCGCGGTGGGCCGATGCCAAAGCGTAGTACCCCCCCCCCAGGGAGTCCGAATTGGGCTAACCAGACAGTCTGGACCGGCGACAATCTGAACATCATGCGAGGCATGAACAGTGCCTCGGTTGACCTCATCTATCTCGACCCGCCTTTCAACTCGCAAGCCAACTACGCCGCGCCCATCGGCAGCAAGGCCGCCGGGGCTGCGTTCAAGGATACCTGGACGCTGACGGACGTGGACGCCGAGTGGATCAACCTCATCGAGGCGAAGCACCCGGCCCTGTATCGCGTTCTGCTCGCCGCCATGACGGCAAGCGACAAGGCGTATCTGGTCTATATGGCGGCGCGGCTGCTGGAGATGCACCGCCTGCTGAAGCCGAGCGGCACCATCTACCTGCACTGCAATCAATTCGCGTCTCACTACCTGAAGCTGGTGATGGACGCAATTTTCGGGCGCGGGAACTTCATCAACGAAATCGTGTGGAACTACGGCACCCCGTCCGGGGGGCGCGTCGGCGGCAAGAAGCCCGTGAAGGTGCATGACTGTCTTCTGGCCTATGCCTCGGAATACGGGAAGCACTTCTACGCGCGGCAATACACGCCCTATACGGACAGGTATCTGCGCTGGTTCCGGCACAAGGATGAAAAGGGCAGGCCCTACCGCACCCGACAGCGGGCCGGAGGGATCGTCCGCCAATACCTCGACGAAAGCCCTGGTATGCCGCTCTCGACGGTCTGGTCGGACATCATGCAGCTTTCCAGCCGCCGGGGATGGTTCCCGACGACCAAGGGCAAGGAAGAGACCGGATACCCGACACAGAAGCCGCTGGCGCTTCTTCGCCGAATCATCCTTTCGTCATGCCCGGCCGACGGCATGATCCTCGACCCGTTCTGCGGCTGCGCAACAACGTGCGTTGCGGCACAAGACGCGGGGCGGCAATGGGTGGGGATCGACATATCCCCGAAGGCTGCCGAGCTTGTCCAGACTCGGATGCGTGACGAGCTGGGCATGTTCTTCAAGGGCACGGTCCGCACCGATCTGCCGGAGCGCACGGACCTAGTCCCGCTGCTTCCGTACAACCACCCGAACAACAAGCGTCACCTTTACGGCGAACAGGCGGGATACTGCCGAGGCTGCCAGCATCACTTTGAGCTTCGGCACTTTCATGTGGACCATATCATTGCGCGGGCCAAGGGCGGGACCGACCACATCAGCAACCTCCAACTCCTCTGCGGCGCCTGCAACGCCGTGAAGGGCGACCGGGGGATGGAGTATCTGCGGGCCAAGCTCCAGCTCCCCATGGCAGCATAAAGATAAAATGACATTGTGCTTGACAGTGTGCAATCGTCCTTTATCTTCAACGCCATGAACAAGCTCTCAACCGCCAAGCGCGCTCACATCCTCCACATGCTCGTCGAGGGTGTGTCGATGCGGGCCATCACGCGGATCGCGGATGTCTCGATCAACACCGTCTCCAAGCTGCTCGTGGACGCGGGCCATGCCTGCGCCATGCACCACGACCAGGCAGTCCGGGAGGTTCACGCCCGCCACGTCCAGTGCGACGAGATATGGGCCTTCTGCTACGCCAAGAAGAAGAACGTCCCCTTCGCCCTGAAACCTCCCCCAGGCGCGGGCGACCTCTGGACATGGACCGCTCTCGACAGCGACTCGAAGATAATCCTGTCCTACCGGTTCGGCACCCGCGAAGCCGACGTTGCCCTCGACCTCATGGACGATCTGCGCTCGCGGCTGGTGAACCGGGTGCAACTGACCACGGATGGCCATGCCGCCTATCTGGAAGCCGTCGAGGGCGCGTTCGGGGGCGACGTGGACTATGCCCAGCTCGTGAAGCTCTACGGCGTGCTGGAAGCGGGCAAGGAGGCGTCCAAACGCTACTCGCCTTCGGAGTGCGTCGGCATCATCAAGAAGACGGTCGAGGGCTGGCCCGAGCCGGAGAAGATCAGCACGTCACACGTCGAGCGCCACAACCTCACCATGCGGATGGGGATGCGCCGGTTCACGCGGCTCACCAACGCCTTCTCCAAGAAGGTCGAGAACCATATCCACATGAGCTCGCTGTTCTTCTGCTTCTACAACTTCGTGCGGGTCCACAAGACGCTCAGGGTGACGCCCGCCATGGCCGCCGGCGTGGACAGGAGCCTGCACGACATGGAGTGGATCGTCGGCCTCATCGACGCCGCCGCGCCGCCACCGAAGAAGCCTGGTCCGGCGAAGGGGACACGCTACCGCACCCGCAACAATCCCTGCGGCGCATGACAACCCTCATCGTCATCGTGGGCGGCGCGGTGCTGCTCGGCCTCCTGGGCATGGTCGCTGGACGCAATGCCCCGAGGCCGGAGCAGCGGCCGGACCCCGGCCCGCGCTGCACGGCCCCAGGCCCGTATGGCGAGATGCCCTGCGGTGCGAGGGCGACCCACACGGTGAACGGCGAGCCGCGCTGCCGACGGCACCGGAACACGAGGGAGACCTACCGTGGATGAGGACACCCGGAAGATCGTCGAGATGGCCTACGACGGCACCGCCGAGACCGCGTTCATCTTCGAGTTGGCGCAAGCTCTTCGAGAACTCGCCCAAATCCGTGGCTGTGCAACTCTCGCAGCAGATCTTCTGTCACGCCTGACCGAAGCATCACTTCCCTCAACGTTGTCCGAGGACGAAAAAGCACGGCTCCGCACGATGCGCAAACTTCTGATTTCAGCCGTAGGGAGCCTCCTGCATCAGGAGATGTTCGGTAACGATCCGACGATTCAGTAGCCATGGGAACCTCCATCTGGCTTGTGATCGCCCAGTAAAGTCAAAGTGAGACACTACCGGGCGTCACGCTGGTGTGTTCGCGGCCGTCATTGCGCCTGTATTCGGCTTCGACCAGGGGCTGGGAGTCGTAATCGCGGCGGATGAACGTAACGCGCCAGTCATGCCTGCCGATGGCCATGGGCGCGGATTGCCGGATGATGGCGAATCCGGACCGGAACGCGCTGTGGGTGTCGATCATGGTCATGGCCCGGTAGTCCAGTCGACGGTGTCGCGGAAGATGACGACGCGTTCCGGTTGGCCGGTCGTCCTGGCGATCTGCCCAGCCTTCTCGTGCGCTTCCGGCAGCGTGGCGCACTGGTGCGGCGCGAAGCAGACGAACCAGGGTCGTTGCTCGTAGTCGAGGGTGTCTTCCTCCGCTTTCTCCTCTGCTCGTTGGTAGGCGGCGGCCGCAATCCGGTTCCACTGGGTTTCGTCGCGGTAACCGTCCTCGTGTTCGTGCAGGATAGTATTGACGCGGCGCATGGCTCCGGGCGGCGTTTCGTGCGTCCAGTTCATGTCCTCGATGGCGGCGATGATGCTGTCGAGGAGCTGGCGGTCGGTGTCCTCTTCGGTGAGTGGCTGCATGTCAGGGTTTCCTGTTCATGGTGATGCTGGTGAAGGAGCCGCCTGAGAACGAGATGTTTGCGTCGATGTAGGGATCGAGCTTGTGGGCCGGGAAGGCGTGCAGGACCTCGTCGCGGAAGCGCCGGAGGGGCCAGGCGGCCTCGCAGTCCTCTTCGTACCAGCCATCGCTGGAGCGCTCGTCCGGGGACATCTGTGCAAGGCGGGCCGCGGAGAGCCATATGCCGCCATGGGAGGGCGTGTGAACGCAGACGATACCGTCGGCGATCGGCTCGGCGACCTCGATGACGCCCCAGGGCGAGTCTTCGCCCTCGCGGGGCGGCGCGATGTTGCCGGTCATTACGGGCTGGTGCCTTCGGACGGGTGGCGGGCGGCCAGAATCGGTGGCTTCTCGCCCTTGAGGAGTCCGGTGACCAGGCGTTCGAGATGGTCAAGGGCGTCCAGTGCGGATCTGGAGTAGCAGCCGGCCCTGGAGTAGCGCGGGGCGTCAGGCGCGATGGCGTTGATTTTTCTCCGGACGCGCGCGATGCAGTCGGGGACCATGGCGACGTTGTTGGCGCGCGCGAATTCGTGAATGTCGAGGCAGTGTTCGGAGGCGGCCGGCGGGCGGGCCGGCTCGTTGCTGTTGGCAACGTGGTCGGGTACGGGGGATTGTTCGGTACGCATGGGACAACCTCGCGGGGTTCTGGGGTCGAGTGGGCTCGTTCGCGGAAGGCTTTGGTCTCCCGCGGAGTGATTGAGGGTTGGAAACTGATGCGAAAACGGGCCTCCTGCGGTGCAGGGGCCCGTGTTGCTGGTGAGGAAGGAGAGGTTCCGAAAAAAAGCGGATCAGGAACCCGTTGGACCTCTTGTCGAAAGTCGGCGAGCTGCTTCTGCCTGTCGGTACTCGTCCAGGGCAGTGCGGCAGCGCTGCCAAAGGTCGGTGCCGGCGAGGGAAGCATCACCCGTGTCCAGGATCTCCTGAAGGGCCGTGGCCAGCGGGTCCGTCCTGGACTTCCGGACAAACTGGTCCGGATTGCCGGACATGGGCTCATACGTGACGATCAGGTGTTCGTCGTCGACCAGATAGTCGTCGGGTCGCTCGCGAATCCAGATGATGTCGGGCAGGATCGAGACTGGGCGGGGAGCCCAGGGCGGGCGGCCGTCTTGGGTGGCATCGCTGCTCATGTTGGTACCTCCTGTCGGGAAGTTGGTGGCGACCCGCTGCGCGTTTGCAGGCGCCTGGACCTGTCCCCGTCCCATGGCCTGATAGTTTCGCATATGCGATTTCGTTCGGGCTAGAGAGTGCAGGACATGGGAGCCGCGTTACGGGGCATCGGGCTTGAAGTGATTCGCGAGAAGACGGCTTTTCTCGTCTTCCGATGGATAGAGGGACTCAGAGGCCCGGGTCGGTTTGTCTGGGCGGTCAGCCGGAGCGCATGTCGATGCGCTCGCCCCAGGGCTCCGTGAATTGGGGTCCGGGGACCGGGCCGTAGTTGCACCACACGACAGGGAAGAGCGGCTTGGCGTCCGGGTAGCTGTCGCACTCCATGTCGGTGAGGTAGATGCAGCAGCTCGGCTGGCGGCCGTGTTCTGCGAGCCAGGTGAAGCCCGGGCGGAAGTCCGTGCCGCCGCGGCCCTTCAGGGCGATGCTGTCGGGAAGCTCGAAGGCGGCGTATTCCGAGGCGTCCTGGAGGACGGCGTCGACCTGGAGGAGGATGAGCGTAGCGGGACGGATGTCGGTCGCGATCTCGCGGATTTCGCCCCAGAATTCGTCAAGGACGGCTGCCGGCAGGGAAGCGGAGGTGTCGATGATGATGGCAAGCTCGGCGATGCCCTCGCTGCGGATGGACGGCAGGTAGAGGCCGCTGTCGATGAAGCGGCGGTTGGGTGCGCTCCAGGAATAGTCGGACCTGGAGGCGTCGGTGAGGTAGCGGTGAAGGAGCGAGCGCCAGTCGAGGGTGCTGCGGTGGGCATCGTCGACGGTCTGCTGCACGAGGCCGGGAAGGTTGCTCTGGGCTCGGGCGATCTGGGCGGCATTGTGCATGGCCTCGTCCCAGGTCTGCTCTTCGATGACGGGGTCGAGCGGCCTGTCGGAGGGGGCTGCGCGCATGTCGGCGTCGAGGACCTCGCCGGTGCCGGAGGGGTCGAAGCTGGAGTTGTGTGGTGAGGAAGCCGGGTTCTGGTTGTCAGTCTCGGCCTGCTCGTCGTTGGAGCCGGGGTCCGACGAACTATCGGTGTCGGGGTCGGCGTCCGGACCGGCCTGGGAGGGTACGGCGCCGGCGGTGCTGGCGGTGGGTTGCCGGCTGTCGGGATCGGCGTTGGGGTCCGGGTTGCCGGGGCCGTCGTCGATCAGCCTGTCATAGGCTTCCTCGACGCTGCAGTCGGGCCAGCACTCGGCGCCTTCGGGAAGGATGAAGCCCGCGTCTGCAAGAATGGGATGGGTGACGAGCTGCGAGGCGAGCTGCCAGATCTGGGGATCGCGGTCGCGCCGGCGGGTGTGGTGCTTGAGCGCGCAGGCGGTGACGATGCGGGCAAGCGCGGTCTTGAGCAGGTCGGCTTCGGTGTCGATCACCCATGCCGGGGAGAAGCGGATTTCGTGGCCGTCGCTGGCGATCGTCTGCCGGTCGAAATCGGGCCGGAGCGGCAGGCGCAGCGTGAGGTTGCCGAAGAAGGGCTGGTCCTGGAGGAGGGCCGTGACGCACCTGCTGAGGCGCATCCCGGCGTCCTTGATGGCGCGGGAGGTCATCAGGCGGCTTCCTTGAGGGCGGCGCCGGGCGGGGCGAAGTAGCCGGCGAACTTGGCGGCGAGGTCCTCGGCATCGCGTCTGACGCGCTCGCGGGTTATGGGATTGAAGGAGCCCGAGGGCCGGAGCTCGTCGGGATCGACGCTGGCGATGCGGTCCTTCACCTGCTGGCAGAGCTGGGCGAGGCGTTCGTCGCCGAAGATGTTCAGGCGGGGCACGATGTCGACCAGGTCGCGGATATTGCCGATGAGGCTGTTCCTGAAGACGAGCGGCTTTCCTTTGGCATCGACATCGAGGCGCTTGACGACGTGGTCGACGGCCTCGCCGAGGCGCTTGTAGAGGTCGGTGATGGCGTCCTGGAGGCGCTCCTGGACGAGGGCTTCGATATCGCGCTTGATGCGGTCCGCATCGCCGGCGGTGAGGTCCGCCAGGAAATGCTGAGGATTGGGGACGGGAACGATCCGGTACTTGATCGCGAAGCGGTGGCGCAGCGAATCCTTGGCCGGGTAGTCCTCGGTCCGGAAGAGGCCGCCGAGTCCGATGCGGGCCTGGGCGATATTGGCGTCGTAGTCGTGGATGAACGAGTTGCGCTCGGTGACCAGCTGCTCGGCGAGCTCGTCGATGGTTGCGGTGTAGTGGTCGTAGTTGGCGGTGGTCAGGAGGCGCGATCCGGCGTCGTCCCAGGGAAGCGTGTTCTCGTAGTGCAGGGACCGGGCCTTGCTCATGGTTTTGGTCATGGCGGCGAAGGCCTCCTTGCGCAGGAGGCGCTTGTTGTAGCGGCCGGCGCTCGGGTCGGCGTCGTTGCGCACGGCAACGTCGTCGCTGGCCTCGCGGTCGTAGCGGCGTCCGGACCAGTTGTTGATGCGCAGGCTGACGAGCATGGCGTCGCGGGTGAGGTCCATGAAGTGTCTCCCGGAAGATGGAGAAAGGAGCGGTGTCTGGATTGCTGCGGTCGTGGCAGCGGGAAGGCGGTCAGGGCTTGAATGTGGGGTTACCGGGTGCGGTGCGAGGCCCAGTGGATGAAGCCCTTGGTCTTCTGAAGCTCCGGGTCGCGTTTGAGGCACATGGTGACCAGGAACTCGCCGATCTCGCGGCGGATCCGTATCGCGTAGGTGACGATCGCGTCGAAGTTGGTGTCGTCGGCCATGTTGAAGAGGGCGCCGCAGAGGGAGACGAGGACATCGGCTTCGGTGGGGACATCGGCGTTCTCGGGGTCGGCGATGACGTCGGCGGGGTGCGGGATCTCGCGCCAGATCTTCAGGAAGGCGGAGAAGACAACGGCGGGGCTTTCCCCGACGGCGCCGCGGAAGAGGGCGCGCTCGATATTGGGCGCAAGGTCGGCGCGTTCGTTGATGATGTTGGAGACCTTGTGCCAGGTCCGGGGACAGGCGAAGGCCTTCTCCCTGGACGTCGGATCGAAGTCGTTGAGGAGTTCCGGGCGGCAGGAGATGAAGAAGATCACCTCGGGGGCGACGCCGGCGTCGACGGCCCATGCGCACCAGTCCTGGTGATCGGACTTGAGCTCGAGGTGGACGAAGCGCGAGGCGAGCGGTGCCACCATGCGGTGGACGACGCCGCGGTCGTTCTCGCGGTTGCCGCAGGCGATGAGGGATGCGCCCGGGGGCAGCTCGTACTCGCCGATGCGGCGGTTGAGGACGAGCTGGTAAAGGGCAGCCTGGACCATCGGCACGGCGGAGGGCAGCTCCTCGAGATTGATGAGGAAGCGGCCGGGATCGTTGGAGGGCGGCAGGAACTCGGGCGAGGCCCAGCGCGTCCGGTCGTCCTTGTCGCGCCAGGGAATGCCGCGCAGGTCGACGGGATCGAGGAGAAGGGCGCGGACATCGATATACTGGCGGCCGGTGGCGGTGGCGACGGCATCGGCGATGTCGGACTTGCCGATTCCGGGCTGGCCCCAGACCATGCAGGGTTCCCTGGCTTCGACCAGGAGCGAGAGCGTATCGGCGAGCTCGCTGGGCTTCAGCGAGTAGTCGGCGGAGACGTTGACGGGATCGAGCATGAAGGGCCTCGCGGAGGGAGTATGAGAGGGAAGGCGTGCGGCCCCCGAATGCCGCGGGCCGCTTGGAAACGCCTTTTCTGGACTTGTTGCGGAGTGCGCGGTTGGCCCGGCGGGTCAGCGCGACCAGGGCGAGCCGAGGTGCCAGCGAAGGGACGGGATCCCGTAGTCGGTCAGGTCGTCGTTGAAGTCGTTGCCGCGGGGGATGAGAACGCGGCAGACGATGCCGGCTTTCTCGCAGCGCTCGGCCAGGCGGTCAGCAGCCTGGATGCCGTCGGGGTCATTGTCGCGTGCGATGGCAACGCGCCTGGCGGCCGAGGCCGAGAACGATCCGACGCCAGCGGCGGAAAGAGCGGCTGCGCCGGCTGCGCCCGGGTAGGCCGTGATGATGGAGAGAACGGTTTCCAGGCCTTCCCCGACCACGAGCGTGGAACGCGGGCTCCGCGGAGGGAAACGCACGGCGGAGCCGAAGAGGCGTCCCAGCGCCTTGCGCGGGTGCTGGACCGGCGCCTTGGTCGGCTCTTTCGGATCGAGCCAGGTGCGCAGCAGGCCGGTGAGCTCGCCGCGTGCGTCGGTTGCTGCGGCCACGAGGGCGGGGAATGCGCCGGTGAAGTTCTCGTCCTGGTAGCGGAGCTTCGGATGGAAGCGGAGCGAGGGGAAGCGGCAGCGCCGGATACCGCGTGCGTGGAGGTATGCCTCTGCGTGGGTGCCGCCGATCGGCCGGCAGGCTCGCCACAGGCGCTCGATGGCGGCGGAGGGGTCCTTGTCGACGAGTTCCGGAGCGGACCGGCGGCTGGGAGCGGGCGTGGCGAGAAACGAGCGCGCCTCGGCCAGGGTCTCCCGTAGCGTCTCGGACCGGGTCCGGTGCTTGATGAGGTCCAGGAGGTCGCCGTGGTCGCCCGTGGCGCCGTCGTTCCATTTGCCGGACCGGGGGCCGTGTAGGCGGACGAACAGGGACTTGCCGCGGGCGCCGTGGACGTCGCCTGCGATCCAGTAGCGGCCCTGGCGCTCGCCGGCGGGAAGGTAATGCCGGCAGACGGCCTCGGCCTGGGCGGCCAGGGCGGCGGCGATCTCGGATGCGGGGGAGGTTTGGGCGTGCATGACGGATCTCCCTGGGGAGCGGACACGAAAAACGGGCCGCTGCTGCTGCAGGGCCCGTGTTCGGAGAGTGATGCGGTATGGAAAGGCGCCGCGACGCCGGCGGTTTACCTCGCCGGGATCGGCCGGTTTCGACGTCCGGAGTTCCGGATGAGGGCGTTGAGGGCCTTCATCGCCTCCTGGTGCCTGTTTCTCTCGGCGTCCATGGCTTCGGTGTGCCGTCTGGTTTCGGCTTCCATGGTCTCGGTGTGCCGGTTGGCTTCGGTTTCCATGACTTCCTTGTGCTGCGCGGTCCGCGCGGCATTGCCGTCAGTCATTTTCCTGATGCCGTAGAAGACGATGCCGATCTGGCCGGCGCCGATGAAAAGGCCCACTGCAACGAGGGCCATGGTGGCCAGGGCCGTGGCCGCATCGGGGTGGGCCATCGTCCAGGAAATGAGGCCTTGGGATTCCATGACAGCCATCGATCTATTCCTCTTCGACCGAAGTTTCAAGAACGCGAAGCCGGTGACCCGGCTCACGCAGGTTCACGGCCATGAGGCTTTCCTTTCTCCTTTCGGGCCGTCGGGTGCTGGCACGGGAGAGACGTATTCAGAACCAGCCTCCGGTGTATCCGGAACTGGTTCCGGGGTAGCGCAGGGCGGCCTTGACGCGGGCGGTGTCATATCCGTTCTCGTAGGCCTGCGCGGTGGCGGGGTGGCAAAGGCGGGCGACCAGGTTCCCGCGCCAGTTGCCGTTCCGGAAGGCGGCACGGCCCATGCGGCGGGCCCGGTCGAGGTGTTTCCTGGCGGGAGGAGTGCCGGAGTCGGTGGGCTTGCGGGGCATGGGTGTGCTCCCTGTGCGAGGAGGGGATCGGGCGGTCCGTGTGAGGTTGGCGCGGCTCAAACGATTTTGCCGTCCGTGCGCAACCATCCTCTGACCCGCGAGCAGGACTTGAGCCCGGTAGCGGCCTCGATCTTCCAGCGGCGTTCGCCTTTGGGTCCGCTGTGGTCGGCGTAGATGATAGGCGCGGAAAGTGAGCTGGCGGTCTCCTCCGCCTTCGGGCGGTTGTCGAAGGAACGGACAGGCGCCGGCTTGACCTGGCGCCGTTTTGCGCGCCGGCGGCGTGGCTTGGTGGAAGGCATGCCTCTGGTTCCCTGTGCAGGATGTTGAGGGTCCGGAGCGGATCTCTCTTTCGGACCGGTTCGAGCCGGGGAGGCTTTCCTTCTCCTCCGGGTCCCTCGCCGGCAGGCGCGGCGGTCCGGAGGTCCGGTCAGCGGTAGGTCCAGACGGGCCAGATGTCGCGGCGATGTTGGCGGTGCTTCTCGCGCGTTGCTCCGCAGCGCGTGCAACGCTGGAGCCAGCTGTGCGAGTTGCGCACTTCGTCTTGCCAGTCGTGCAGGCGGGCAGCCTGGAAGATGGCCCGTGCGATTTGAGCGGACTTCCGGGACTGGAGGGCCTGGAAGATGCGGGCTTTCAGTTCCGCCTTGTCCTGCCGTGTCGGGCGCGGGGGCCAATAGCTTTGCGGGACGGTTTCGAGGACGTCCAGCAGCTGGTCCCTGGTGAGCGTATCGAGGGCGGTCGCGGCGGCGTTGGAATCTGTGCTGCTGCACCTGGCGGCTGTGGATGCCGCGGCCGGGGCGCCGGCGTTCATGATGGGGCTCTCTTCAGTGCGACGGGGACGCCGGAAAGGTGGAATGCGGCGGCGTCGGCCCACTTGTCGAAATGCTCGAAGCAGCAGGGATGCGCGCCGGCGCCGAAGGGCGGTCCGCCTTCGAGGTAGAGGAAGCGCCCGTCCTCCAGGCGCATGAAGTCCGCGGTGAAGCTCCTGCTGTCGGGAGACAGGGGCCGTTCGGGCCACCCCGGATATTCGAGGGGCGTCGGAAGGGCGGCGATCAGCTTGGAGGTTTCAGCAAGACATGCGGCCACGTCCTCGCGCACCGCGGGGCTGTCCGGCAGCGGCCGTTGCGGATAGTAGCTGCTGACGCCGATGAACTCGTCGGCTTCGACGAAGACGCGATATTCGACCGGGTAGCCGTCCACGAGGCGCGCCCGCATCCACGGTCTCGACCATGCCGCGATGACGGTGTCGGGATACTCGAAGATGATATCGGTCGCGCGGAAGTCGTCGATATAGAAGCAGTCGAGCAGATCCTGGTGCCACTCGGGCCTGCCGGTGTCGAGGCGGTGCTTCACCTCGGCGCAGGTGCAGCAGTCCCAGCGGATCATGGTGCCGGGCTTCTTGGCGGTCTCGATCTTCGCCCAGAAGGCTTTGAGCGCCCTGGTGGCGTCGGTCTCTTCGGTGCTTTCCGGGTCGTCGAGGGCGACGATGAGGTTCTCGATCTCGATCCGGCCGATCTCGGTTGCCGGGACGGTATCGACGCCGGCCGCCTTGCAGACGTCGAGCCAGGCGCCGAGCGAGACGGTGTTGAAGGCTTTCCGGTTCTTCGTCTCGTCGTGCGGCGGGTTGGTGGAGGCCTCGGCCGGCATGGTCTCCGTGAGCTCGGAGATGCGTTTCGTGTCAGCCATCCGTGTTCCTTTCCGGGATTGGCGCGGTGGTGCGTGGCGCCGGCGCCGGGCTCGTTGACGGGGAATCAGGCTCCGTCCGGTCCAGGCCCGGTCCAGGCGGGTTCGCACGCATTTCGCTTTCCTCTCCCTTTCGGCATGCAAGTCGGGCGACGCCGGCGGGGAGGTTTCAGTCCCGGAGGGAGGGCACGATGCCGATGAGCTTGCGGTCCCACCGGGGCCCTGAGGGGGTATCGATCTTTCGGGTGACGAGGTGCGGATAGACGGGGATGAGCTGCCGGGCGCGGAGCTCGCGCTCGAGGGGCGGAATCAGCCAGGCATCCGCGAGCACGAGGACCTTGCGTATGCCCTTCTGGCGCGCGGCGATTGTGGCGACGTCGGCCCAGGCGCGGGCGCAGGTGCGCACCTGCTGTTCGTTGGGCGTTTTCTCGAAGTGGATGGTTTTCGCCAGCCCCTTGTGGTCGACCTCGTCCAGCGCGACCAGGCCGAACTGGGAGGCGTCCGAGGAGAGCGCGCTGCGCGCCAGGGCGAGCACGGGCTCGGGGGCGGCGGGCTGCTCGGAGCACGGCGCCGGGGGCGGCGGGATCTCTCCGGGCAACTGCAGGGCCGGGGCGGCCAGCTGGGCCTGTACGTGTTCGCGCAGGCCGCTGGCGCCGAGCGCCATCAGGTCATCGTTGAAGTCGTTTCGCTGGGGAAGGATAAGGCGAACCGGCCGGCCCTCTTCCCGAAGGCGCTCTTCGAGCTTCATGGCGGCCGGGTAGCCGGACTTGTCGCGGTCGACGGCGATGAGCACCCGGCCGAGGGAGGCGGGTATGGCGATGCCGGCCATCACCGAAGAGGAGAGGGTCGCGATGCCGGCGCAGCCCGGGATGGCGGAGGTGACGGACAGCACGGTTTCGATGCCTTCACCGACGACGATATCGTTCCGATCGGCGCGTTCGGGATGGAACAGGACGCCGTGGCCCTTGGCGTATCCGAGCAGCTTGCGGGGCTCGCGCAGATTGGCCTTCCCGGTTCCGCTTGCGTCGAGCCAGGTGCGGTGGACGGCGTTGATCGAGCCGTCCGGGGCCTTGATGGCGGCGACCATGGCGGGAGCCCGGGTGACGAAGCTGTCGTCGCGGTAGATCACTTCGGGATGGTAGCGCAGGGAGTCGTGGGCGATGTCCGAGATGCCCCGGGAATGGAGATAGATCGCCGCATCGGTGTCGGTGAGCGGCCTGCAGCGCTCCCAGAGGCGGCGCGCGTTGGCGGTGTTGGACGAAACATCGCCGTCATCGTTCTCGACAGGCTGCGCGGCCGGCCTGGGCGCGGCGGGTGCGGGTTTCGGTTTGGGATCCGCGTTGCGGGGCGCGTCGGTGATCCCGAGGATCTGCCTGGCTTCGGCCATGGCGTGCCCGAGCTTGAGATGGCCGCGCGCATGTTTGATGAGGTCGAGGAGGTCGCCGTCTTCGCCCGTGGCGGTATCCTTCCAGCGCCCGGCCTTCCTTCCGGTCAGATGGACGTAAAGGGATTGGCCCGGGTTGTTGTGGACGTCGCCGACCTGCCAGTAGTCGCCGGTTTTCCGGCCGGCCGGAAGGTAATGCCGGCAGACGGCCTCGGCCTGGGGTTTGAGCAGGTCGGAGAGCTGTCTTGGGGTGAGGCGGCTTTCGGTCAGGGTTCTCCTCCGCGGCGCGTCAGATGCTCATCGAGTAATGCTCTTCGGCCTGTTCCGAACGCTGCCGGCTGGCAGCCAGCGAGGCCTGGGCGGCGACCGGTTCGCGAAAGGAGTCGTCGCGGAGCATCGGGACCGCGGTTTCGGCGAGGACGCCAAGGCTGTCGGCGCGGGCGAGATGAACGGCCAGGCCCGGGGTCGTCGCGGCCGCGTCGTAGTCCTGCAGTGCACGGTCGGCCTCCTCGCGCCAGGTCTTGAACCGGGGCGCTTCGTGAACGGGTCTGCCGGCGTCTGTGGCCCAGCTCTTCATGCTGCAAAGCGTGTGGCCGGCCCTGGAGACGCTTTCGGTGACGGCTTCTGCGCGGCTTTTGAGCTCCTGGTTTTCGTCCAGCGCCGTGCGCAGGGCGGTGAGCCTGGTCACGAGATCGGGCGTGTGGCTGCATTCGTCGAGGGCCGTCGACAGGGCTGCCTTCAGCTCGTCGAACTGCGGAGCGTAGGGCAGGAGGTTCGGGTCGCGGTCCACGAATGCCATGGCGCGGTCATAGACCCGGGAGAGCGGCTGCAGGGAGGGCGTGTAGACGTCTTGTCCGGGTGAAGGGACCGGGGTGTCGGCGCGTGGCTGGTGGATGCTGGCGAGCGGGCCGTTCGAGAGCTCGGTGATGCGCGGCGCCATCATGTCGGGCGCCACGATGTGCATGTGCTCCCGGTGCGCCGGGTCCGCGGCCAGCTCGTGCCAGCGCGCCACGGCCGCATCGCGGTCGCGGAGCCAGGCGGTGTAGCCCGGCATGGTCTCGATGGTATGTCCCTCTTCCGAGTTCGCCTTCTCCTTCAGGTCCTGAAGGCGTGAGAACGCATCGTCGAGACGGCTCGCGGCGTCGGTGACCGTGTCGTGACGGCCGGCCTGGGTTTCGAGGGTCTGGTGCAGGGCCTGGAGGCGGTCCCGGTGCTCGGGCGGGCACGCGCCGTCCCGCACGGCGCCGGCGACGAGATCGCGAAACCCTGCGAAGCCTTCCTGGTAGGGAAGGTGGTGGATGCGGTCTCCCGACGCGGCGTACAGCGAGGCGTAGTCTGTCTTGATGCTCTGCCAGGTTGCGGCGGCCGCGGCCGGGTCCTCGTGGGCGGCGGCCCAGGTGTTGCCCGAGGTCTGCAGAAACTCGCGGCGGGTGGTGAGCCCGGGCGCTTCGGGCAGGTCCGCTTCAGCGGTTTGAGCTGCAGGCGCCCGGGCGACCGTTTTTGGGGTGAGCGGATCCTCCCAGGCGGAAGCGAGCGCGCGGGGATCGCCGTCGCGTATGTGCTGGCGGAGCTCCATCCAGAGCCGTCCGAGGATGTTCTGACCGACCAGGTTGTTGCCCTGGGATTGCGCGCCCCAGAAGGAATCGTGGCGGGAGAACTCGACGATCGGCCGATCGCCGGTCTTCTGGAGGGCGGCATTGACCAGCTCGGGATTGGCCTCGCGCTTCATCCGGATGACCCAGCGCATGGCGTTCATGCGGCGAGCGTTCCAGTCGGCGTCCAGCGGATTGGCGGTGTCGCGGCCCATGGTGGCGGCGTCTTTCGCCGATGGGGCGCCCGCGATCCGCGCCTGGACGTCGGGGGACTCGCGGAACTTCGCCGCCTGGTAGAGATGCTCCGAGGTCTTGAATATGTGTCCGGCGGCGTGGATCGCCTGGATGGACGGGAAGAAGTTACTGAAGACGCCCCATTCGTCGCGGCTGAATCGGAAGACGCAGGCGGTGTCGGCGTCGTAGCTGCGTGAAGCGCCCTGCCCCGTTGCCTCCTTCCGGGCGGTTTCGGCTGCGGACCGGACCGCTGCGTCAGGCCGGAGGGAGCGTTGCAGGGCCTGGAGCTTTTCCCAGGCCTGTTCCATCGTCATGGAGCCGAGATTGAAGATCGGGATGTTGTGCTCCATGGCGATGCGGAGGCCCTGGGCGGTGCCGCCCTGGAGCTTGCCGCCCTGGGTGTAGGCGACGACGGCATCGACAGGACGGTCGAGGTCGCGGCCGAGCAGGATCAGGCCGTTGCGCGCGTGGAGCTTGCGCATGCCCTGGGAGCACTTGTCCCAGGCGGGGTGGATGCGTTCTGCAAGGTCCAGGGACTGCTGCAGGCGGTCTCGCGGGATCGGGTGGCAGTCGGGTCCGGAGAGGTCGTTGTAACCGGCCCAGGGGACCCAGATCGTGCGCTGGTCGACGGGGGTGCCGTTGGCGAAGGCCGTGTCGGAGCCGTCCGCGCCTCCGGAAGAGAGGTGCCAGCCGGCGGCCGCCATCCGGCGTGCCAGTTCGGTCATGTCGGTGAGGACGGAAGGGGGCATCGGTTCCCGGGTATTCCCGCGCGAGCCGATGCCGGCCCACACCAGGGGGCGGTCGTTCTCCGGAGCGTGGACGGTTGAGGCCTCGGCTTGGGATTGCAGGCCGGCATCGGCGGCGGGTGCAACGGAGGCGGTTTCGTCCGGGGCCGGCGCCGGTGGGGATGCTGCGGCAGCGGCGGCTTCGGCGAGGGTCGCCGGCGTCGCGGCATTGGCGAGTTCGGCAAGGTTGGTCAGCACGCGGTCGAGGTGGGGGGCCATGTCGGGATCGGCGCGGAGGCGTTCGACTTCCGCGAGGGTGCGTTGGCGGGCTTCCAGCCAGCTGTCGTAGGCGCCGTCGTCTCCGGCCAGCAGGCCTTCGCCGTAGCGGATACGGAGGTCTTCGATCTCCTCAAGGCGTTGTCGGATTTCGATCAGCAGTTCGCTGGCCTGGGCGGAGCGTCGTCCCATGGCCCGGAGAGCGGTCTGAAGGTTGGCAAGGTTGGTGACATATTCCGGGTAGAGGTGGTGTTCCGCCTCGTCGTCGAGATACTCGCGGGTTTCCTCGAGCAGGAAGTCGAAGTCGTCGGCATAGGCCATGAGTTCGTGCTGGCCGCCGGCCTGTTCATATGCGCGGCGATAGGCCTGGGAGAGCTCGGCATGCAGGAAATGTCCGGATGCGGACGGGTCGAGGAAGAAGGCATGCAGTTCGGGGTTCATGGCTGGATGCTCTCCTGGGTTTTCTGCGGTGAGCGTCCGGTCAGGCGCTCATGGAGGCCGATTCCTCGCGGGAGTCTGCGCGGGCCAGGGCGCGGGCCTGGCGCTGCGCGGCGATCTGCTCGGGTGAGGGAGGCTTCTGGAACCGGCTGTCCCGAAGGAGGGCGAGGGTCATCGCAACAGAGTCGTCGGACACGCCGGTTCGCTGGAAGTGGGGACAGAGAAGGTAATCCGTGCGCATACGCTGGCAGCGGTCGTGGACCTCGTCGGCCCGGTCTCGCCAGGCCGCGAACCCCGGGGCCCGGTGGATGGGCTGCCGGTTCGACGAGGCCCAGGCCTGCAGGCTGGTGAGTTGTGTCGAGACCTCGGTCAGGTCTTCGATTCCGGCGTGGGCGGTTTCGCGGCGGCCGGTGGAGATCGCGAGCTGGGCCTGCAGGGCATAGAGCGAACCGAGCTGGCGCGGGTTGTCTGCGGCAGCGCTGATCGCGGTTTCGATGGCGATCTCAAGGTCGGCGAAGTGCGCTGCAGAGTAAGGAACGAGATCGGCGTCGCCCATGTCCGCGTGGGCGCGGCCGTAGATGGCGGCGACTTCCTCCATTTCGGGGCTGAAGTCGAGGCGGTTCCTATGGGCCTCCAGGAACGGGTGGAACGCCGTGGGCAGGCTGGGGGCGGCGATGCGATCGAGGCGGCGCTCGATGTCGAGAAAGGGCACGTGGTGTTTCAGGACGGGATCGGCGCGCAGTTCGTGCAGTTTCGCGAAGATTTCATCGCGTTCGGGAAGCCATTCGAAATAATCCTCGGTTTGCAGAAAGGGCTGATGGTAAAGGTTGCGGGCCAGTTCCTGCAGATGATCGAGGCGCCCGCAGGCGCCATGGAGGGCGCCGGTGAGGTTGTAGACAGCAAAAGTAAGCTTCTGCTGCGTTTTGAGCGTGAGGAGCAGCGCTTGGAGCTTGTCTTCCGCATGGTCGGGGTAGTGGGCGGCAAACTCCGCCTTCTCGACAAGGTCGTAGAGGAACGGGAATCCCTTTTGGTAGGCTATGCCGTCGATTCTGGAGCCGGCGGCTTCGTAAATTGATCTGTAGATCTCCTTGATGGTGTCCCAGGTCCGCTTGGGCGTGGCGGGCTGCCAGGGGGATTCGAGCGCGCCGTCCATTCTCTTGTCGTGTTGTTCGAACGAACGCTTGAGGACGCGTACGAAATCGAGATCGCCGGGGATGTCGTCGGCCGCAAAGAGCTGCTCGCAATTCCTCCGGAAGGTATCGAGGACGAGCGTCCTGGCTGCGAGTGGGACCTCGTCATCATCGAAGACGACATCGGTGATCGCATCCGCCTTGGGGTTCTCCTCGACGCGCTGCAGCCAGGAGGAGAGCGCTTTTTTCATGCGGTCGGGCGGACGGGCATCGGGATTTGTGGACATGGGTTGAACTCCGGATCGGCTTTTGGGGGTGTCGATGGGTGCCGGTCAGACGCTCATGGACCGGCCTTCTTCCATGCTCTCCTGCCGGGCCCGGTGCTGGGCCATGGGCAGTTCGGGCACGACCGGGCGCTGGAAGCGCTCGTCGCGGAGGAGGGCGACGGCGATTTCGGTAGTTTCGGCCGAGGCGCCGGCGCGTTCGAGGTGGGGCGCAAGCTCGGGGTCGTTGCGCATGGTCTCGCAGCGCGTGAGGATCCGGTCCGCGCTGTCGCGCCATTCCTTGAAGTTGGGGGCCTCGTGAACGGGACGTTCGTTCTCGGCGGCCCACTGCTGGAACCCGAGGACCTGGGTGCAGGCCTCGGAGAGGTCGCGCGCCGCGGCGCCGGCTTCGGCCCGGCGGTCGCTGGAGGCCTGAAGGCGGCCGTCGATCCTGCTGAGGTCCTGCGCCTGGTCGGGCTGCGAGACGAGTTCGCCGGCGACCTGCTTCACGGTATCGCGCAGTTCCTCGAAATGCGGCGAGTAGGCGACCAGGTTCGGGTCGCGGTCGACGAAGGCGAGCGCATGCTCGTAGAGGTTGTTGACGCGCTCGACATGCGTGTTGCCGGTCTCCAGCCGGGGGTGGAAGAGCGCCGGCAGGTCGGGATTGGCGAAGCGATCGACCTGCGCGTGGATGGCGTCCGGGTCGATCCGGGGGAGATGGTCCTGCAGCTCGGGGTTCCGGGTTGCGTTGTTCCACTGGGCGACGGTGGCGTCGCGGTCCCTGAGCCAGGCGGTGAAGCCCGGGGCGAGCTCGACCGGGCGCCCGGGCTCGGCTTCCACCCACCCCTTCAGGTCATCCAGCCGTTCCGAAAGGTGCTCGACGCGGTCCTGGAGGCGCAGGACGGTATCGCGGCGTTCGGCCTGGATATCGAGATCGTCCTGGAGTTTCCGGAGGCGGGCTCCGTGGTGCTCCGGGTGGTTCCCGGTGTCGATCGCGGTCTTGAGGAGCCCGCGAAAGTCGTCGAAGCCTTCCTGGTAGGGGAGAAGGTGCGGCTGGTTCCCGGCGGCCCGGAAGATGGTGGTGTGGTCCGCCTTGATCTTCTCCCAGGTGCCGTCGGGATCGGGGTGAAGGACCGGCTTGGGGAGGTTGGCGATTTCGGCGGCGGGATCGATGTGCCAGGTCGCCTTTCCGGCGCGCTGGATCATGTCCTCGAGGATCGCGCCCCTGGATCCGAAGGCGACGAGGCCCTTGATGGCCAGTTTGTCGAAGATCTTCTCGTTGCGCATGATGGGGGCCTTGCCCTGGGCGTGCGGGCCCCATTCCGGCTGCGCGGCGATCTGGGGGACGTCGTTGCGTGCGGCCCATTCGGCGAAGAGCCTGTCGTAGCCCTTGTCGTTTCCGCCATGGACCAGGACCGTGTCGGGGTATGTGGCGAGCACCTTGTCGAGATAGCGGTCGACTACGGGGCGGTGTGCCTCTTCCTGTTCGGGCGCCAGGGCGCCGCCGGCGGCGACGACATACTGTCCGTCGCGGTAGATCGCTTCGTGGCGGTGCTGCTGGACCTGCTTCAGGAAGCTCTCGGCTTCGAGGGTGGCGAGCGTGTGGGTGTGGTCGAGCCTGGCGTAGCCGTCCGCGTTCCAGGGCTGCCGGGCTTCGCGGGCGTAGATCGTGCGCGCTTCCTGGAAAAGCGCCCCGAGGGCATCGCGGCGGTTATCGTAGTCGCGGGCGAGCGCGTCCCTGGTCTCGGGCGCGAGGTCGGTATCCGAGACGGCGGCCTTCGCTTCGGTATTGAGGCGTTGCAACTGCTTGTAGAAGACATTGCCCACGCCCCAGAGCAGCTTTTCGCGTTCATCGTTCAGCTGGTAGCCGTCGGCGGTGACCCTCTCGGCCAGGAGGTTCACGGCGAAGGCCAGGGTGTCCCTGGGGTCCGCGAACGTGCGAGTGCGCTCGGGATCGGCAGCGCCGGCGGCAGTGGCGGCGCGGGTCGTGCGGCGCTCGCCGCGGCCCGGGTCCGCGTCGCCGGCGTCGGGTTCCTGACGGAACTCGTTGTGGTCGAGGGTATAGCCCGGCATCAGGCGGCCGCGGCCGGCATGGAGCTGGGCGGCGTTTTCGATCTCCGCGATGGGGACGCGGGCGGCCCGGGCCTTGGCGACGAGATCGCCCGGCACGCCGGTCCGGGCGCCGGGGAAGACGAGGAGGCCGTTTATCGCCGCGCCGTCCTCCTTCAGGCCCTTCTCGCCCATATGGTGGACGATGCGGGTGTTGCGGGCCCTGAGTTCGGCGTTGAAGTCGGGGGCGTCGAAGTCGGGTTTCACGACGTTGAGCGGGACGTCGTAGTGGGTGGCCCATTCCTGGGCATCGCGGTCGGCGCCGTTCTTGTTGCCGCCCGTGACGACGACGAGGTCGGGATGTTCCTTCAGAAGGCGCGAGAGGGTTCCCCAGACGAGGGCCCGTCCGGGGCGCTGGCCGGAGACGACGGCGATCCGGGTGCCCTGGGAGCGTTCCAGCCAGGTGCGGGCATTCAGGTGGTCGGCGAGCGAGACCGTTGGCGCGCGGGAGGGCTCGGTCAGAGAAAAGGTCGACTTGTGGGCCTCGCGTGCGCGCCAGGTAAGGCCGGTGAGGTTCTCGTACGAGATGGAGGCGGTGTTGGTGAGGCGGTCGAAGGCAAGGGCGCGGTCATGGAGGCTGCGGGCCTCTTCGGTCTTGTCCGACAGTTCGGTGTCGCGGACCTCGGAGCCGTCCTGGGCATGGATGAGCTCCCGAAGCTCGCGGGTCATGCTGTCGACGCGCTTGTGCAGCCGCTCCGCCTGTGCGTTGAGGACGTGGACGAAGCCGTAGAGGAGCTCGCCGCGGTCGCCGGCGAGGGCCGATCCGTCCGGCGCGATCCTGGTCGCGATGATGTTGAGGACCTCTTCGACGGCCGTGTGGGCGTCGTCCTGGTCGTAGATGGCGCGGGTATCCGGCTCGCCGCGCGCGGGCCCGAGGCCGAACAGGCGGGCCTGGTTCATCCAGTCGCCGGAGCTGATGGCGCGGTCGGCGGGGTCGATATCGTCCCGGTCGTGGGGGTCCAGCTCATCGACCCCCGGGTTTCCTCCTGACGGTCCGAATCCCTCGAATTGTTCGATATCGCCTGTAGCATGGGGATCGTCATCAATGTGTTGATTATCCATAGTTCGATTTCCTCGGCGCCATTCCTATTAACTATAGGAATCGAGTAGATGGAACCTGTCAAGAATCGAACGAATTGTGTTGACTGAATAATTATATTTGGAGAATAGTGATTGTACCGACTTTGATACGGGGAGAAGCGCGATGGTCGAGGAAATTCGGAACGGACAGGATAATGGCAATAGTTTGGGGTCGGATCAAACTGGGGCAAATGTGCAGGAAGCGGTGGACAAGATGATCGATGCGACGCTGAAGATCATGGAAGAGGCTGGAGGCGATGTGGCGAAACCGGACCGGGGGCCGGTGCTGCATGACCTCGTGTCCATGTTGGACGAACGGGTGGTGGAGGCGGAGGGCGAGCAGGCTTCTGTAGAGAGGGTGGGGGCGTTGAGGGATGCGCGCGACAGGGCGGCGGAGCGCTACTATGGGGAAACGGGTCTGGTCTGGGAGCGCAGAGGGGAATAGACGCGAGAGGAGCCGGCGCCGATGCCCTGTTGGCGCAGCAAAAGAAGCCCCGCGGCCTGAAGAAGGCGGCGGGGCTTTTCGGTTGGGGGTAGGGGCGTTCAGTTGAAGAGCAGGGGTTGGCCTTCCATGGAGGCTGTCATGAGGGCGGTCCAGATATCGCGGGATATGCCGAGCTTGGCGTTGAGCTTGTCGCAGAGGGTTTCGGCTTCCTCGAGGTTGGTGGTGGTGAGGCTGGTAGAGATGTAGCCGGGGTGTCCGAGGAAGACGATGCGGATTTCCTGCGGCTCGTCGGCGAAGTCGTAGGCCGGGCAGAAGGCATAGGTGGGGTTGGCCCCGATCGATTGCAGAGTCATGGCGCGGGCGCTTTTCGGTTCAGGGTTGGATGAAGGGTCGGGGTCCTTTCGGGGTTTGCGGTTCCGGTATCGCTAGGCCGAGAGGGGCCAGCGGGTGAAGATGCGTTCCAGCACGTGCGGCGCCGGGACGAAGATGCGCGCCCGCCATGTGATGAGCTCGACGGTGCAGCCGAGCTGGCGGAGCGCTTCGGTGTCGGTGTCGTCGGGGCCTTCGAGCTCGATGCGGTCCTCGCCGGAGATGGAGCGGCGCGAGAGGCGCCATCCGTTGGACAGCGGCAGTGCGGACCCCCGGTTCAGGATGGCGTCGTAGGCCTCCTCGCCCGTGAGCTCCGTGGCTCCTTCGAGATTGAAGGCTTTCCTGACCTTGCGCACCTGGTCGGCGTCGAGGACCCGGCCGATAAGCTGTTCGCCGTCGTCGGCGGTGAGCCGGCGGACGCGCATATTGTCGTCGGGGAGCCGGTTCCAGATGGGCAGAAGCAAGCCGGAGGTGATCCAGAAGCGTGAGTCCCTGTGGCTCGGGAGGCCGGCGATTTCACGTTCCCAGTGGATACGCCAGGGCGCCTCATTGGCGAGGGACCAGTTGGAGGCCTGGAGGTCGGCGTAGGGGATGGTTTCGTGGCTTGCCGGCCTTACCAGGCGCACGCGCCGTTGCACGCCGCCGTCGTCGAAGAGGCGTGACGGCGCCGGGAGGACGAAGGCAGCGCGTCGGGACCTGGAGTTGATGACGAGGAAGGGTTGGCCGTCGTTGTCGCCGTATCGGCTGGCGATGTCGATCGCATCGTCTGAGGGAAGCGGGACGAGACGGTCGCGGCGGGCGATCTCGACGAGCTCGGTGACGGCTGAGGAACGGGGATGCTCGAACAGGGTCTCGCGGGCCTTGATCGCAAGCGAGTCCGCGATGATGGTCTCGACGCCGACTTCGTAGGTGCCGGCTTCCCTGGCGCGGTCGATATTTTCGTCGATGCGGGTTTCCAGTTCGGTGAAGAGCTGGTTCTGCTCGTCGATCGGCAGCGCGAGCAGGCGGTTCAAGAACCTGGGCATGGGCGGCAGGTCTTCCTTGAGATTGCCCTCATGCTCGATCTTGAGGCCGGTCGCTTCCTGGAAGCGCTTGACGGACCATTCCCGGATGATGCCGCGATGGATTGCGCCGTAGAGGAGGCGAAGCGCGGCCTTGGCGTAGGGGCTCTCCAGGTTGTCGCTCTCGTGGAAGAGGGTCTGGCTTTCGGTGCCCATGGAGGTCTGGGAGTTGCGCTGGCCGCGTGTGATGGCGCCGAGGGAGTCGAGGCGTCGCGCGATGGTGGCGATGAACCTGCGCTCGCCCTTGACGTCGGTGGTGACGGGCCGGAACAGCGGGGCGGAGGCCTGGTGGGTGCGGTGGGTGCGCCCGAGGCCCTGGATCGCCTGGTCGGCGCGCCAGCCGGGCTCCAGCAGGTAGTGGATGCGCCGTTCGGTATTGGGCGAGCCGAGATCGGCGTGGTGTAGGTGACGGTCGTAAAAGGCGCTTATTTGCTGGCGTTGCGCGTTTTTGCGGGGCGTGATGATCGCAGTGATTGTGGTGCGGCGGTGTTTGTGACGGGGGCCTGGGACGGAAGGAGGGCGTAGCCCGACTGGAGTCGCCGGCCCCCGTCGCGTTGATATTTTCGCCTGCCGAGGGGAGGGTGTCCTGGCGCTGTCGGCGGGGGTCGCCGGGCTGCGCGAGGGGGTAGACTGGGGCTGCTGAGAACGATGCGGCGCCGGCCCCGTTTGCTAGGTGGCAACGACCGGCGCCGCACCCCCCGAGCCATGCAAGGCACGGCCCGTATGCGCAGTATCGTAGGCGTTCGGGCGTGGGTCCACCCCGTTCTCATCGGTCTTTGCGATGAGGAACGCCGCCCGCCTGTTCACCTGCGCTTCGTGCCATCGCCAGGTTGTGCTGTGCCGGCGGTGCGACCACGGCAACATCTACTGCTCGCGTCCGTGCAGCGGCCGGGCGCGGCGGCGCTCGCTGCGCCTTGCCGGGCGTCGCTACCAGAACAGCCGGCGGGGCCGTCACAAGCATGCCGAACGCCAGCGGCGCTACCGCGAGCGCCGTCGCGTCCGTGCGCCTGAGGAGGGGCGCCGTGCGCAGAAAGTGACGCATCACCCTTTGACCCGTTCACCGCGCCGTCCTGTTGTGGCGGGCATGCCGGCGGGGCGCTCGGGAAGGAGGCCCTTCGGACCCGACCGTCCCGCCGGAGTGTTCCGCTGCGATCACTGCGGGCGGTTCTGCGCCCGGGCGGTCTATCCGGGCCTGCGCCCGGCGCGAAGGGAGTGAGATGGCGATCGACCAGCAGACCCGGGCCGAGATCCTGCGGCTGTATTTTGCCGAGAAGTGGCGGATCGGCACGATCGCGCGCCAGCTCGGCGTCCACCACGGCACGGTCGAGCGCGCGGTGGCGGCCGCCGGGGCGCCCACGCCTGAGAAGCGGCGCAGATCTTCGATGATCGATCCGTTCCTGCCCTTCGTCCGCCAGACCCTGGCGGTCTGGCCGAAGTTGCCCTCCAGCCGGCTCTACCGGATGGCGGTCGAGCGCGGTTACCGGGGGTGCGAGAGCCACTTCCGGCGCATGATCGCGCCCGAGCGTCCGCGGCCGGTGGCCGAGGCCTATCTGCGCCTCAAGGCCCTGCCCGGCGAGCAGGCCCAGGTCGACTGGGCCCACTTCGGCAAGGTGAGGATCGGGCGTGCGGAGCGCCCGCTGATGGCCTTCGTGATGGTGCTCGGCCACTCGCGCCGCCTCTTCCTGCGCTTCTACCTCAACGCCGGGATGGACAACTTCCTGCGCGGCCATGTCGAGGCCTTCGAGGCTTGGCAGGGCGTGCCCCGCGAGCTCTGGTACGACAATCTGAAGAGCGTCGTGCTGGAGCGGCGCGGCGACGCCATCCGCTTCAATCCCCGGCTTCTCGACTTCGCAGGCGCCTACCGCTTCCTGCCGAAGCCGGTCGCGGTCGCCCGAGGCAACGAGAAGGGCCGCGTCGAGCGGGCCATACGCTATGTGCGCGACAGCTTCTTCGCCGCCCGCGCCTGGCGTGACCTCGACGATCTCAACGCCCAGGCCCGGGAGTGGTGCGAGGGCGTCGCCGCCGACCGCCCCTGGCCGGACGACCGCTCCCTCACCGTGAGCGAGGCCTTCGAGCGCGAGCGCGGCTCCCTGATGGCGCTGCCCGACGACCGTCCCCCCGTCGACGAGAGGGTCGAGGTCAGGATCGCCAAGACCCCCTATGCCAGGTTCGACCTCAATGACTACAGCGTCCCGCATACCCATGTCCGGCGCACCCTCACCGTGGCCGCGACGCTGGAAGAGGTGCGCATCCTCGACGGCATGGAGGTCATCGCCCGCCATCCGCGCAGCTTCGACAAGGCGGCCCGCATCGAGAACCCCGAACACATTGAGGAGCTGGTCAGGCGCAAGCGTCACGCCCGCAGCCTGCGCGGGCAGAGCCGGCTGCTCCAGGCCGCGCCCAACAGCGAGCGCCTGATCGCCGAGGCCGCCCCCCGCGGCGCTTATATCGGCGCCACCGTCGCCGCCCTGCTGCGCCTGCTCGACCAATACGGCGCCGCCGAGCTCGAAGCCGCCATCGACGAGGCCCTCGAACGCGGCGTCCCCCATCCCAATGCCGTGCGCCTCAGCCTCACACGGCGGCGCGAACTGCAGGACAGGCCGCCGCCGATCCCCATCGACCTGCCCAGGGACCCGCGCGTGCGCGACATCGCCGTGCGCGATCACGATCTCGGCGGATACGACGGGCTGGCCGGCTACCATGAAAAGGACAGCGAAGAATGACCGACACCCTCATGAACCGCGCCCGCGCGCTGGGCCTGCACGGCCTCCTCGCCCATTGGGGCGAAGTCGCGGAGCGCGACTGGCTCGCCTCCCTGATCGCGTGGGAAGAAGATGAGAAGCGCGCCCGAAGCCTCAAACGCCGCCTCGCCGACGCCCGCCTCGGACAGTTCAAGCCGCTCGCAGACTTCGACTGGGACTGGCCAAGGCGCTGCGACCGCATGGCCGTCGAGGACCTCATGACCCTCGACTTCCTCAAGGAGGCCGCAAACCTCGTACTGGTCGGACCCAACGGCGTCGGAAAGTCCACCATCGCCGCCAATATCGCCCACCGCGCCGTCCTCGAAGGCCACATCGTGCGCTTCGCAACCGCCGCCAGCCTGCTCGGCGAACTCGCCGCCATCGACTCCGACACCCTGCTCCAGCGCAGGCTGCGCTTCTACGCCCGACAGCACCTGCTGGTCATCGACGAAGTCGGATATCTCTCCTACTCCAACCGCCACGCCGACCTGCTGTTCAACATCGTCTCAAGCCGCAGCCAGCAGAACTCAACCATAATCACCACGAACCGCCCCTTCGCCGAGTGGAGCGAGGCCTTCCCAAACGCCGCCTGCCTGGTCGCCCTCGTCGACCGGCTCGTCCACAACGCCGAGATCGTCGCCATCGACGGCGACTCCTGGCGCCGCAAGGAAGCCGAGGAACGTCAGAAGCAGCGCAGCGCCGAACGCCGCCGCCGGCGCGGACCGAAAGCCGGGCAAAGCACTGGAAAGGCGAACCCGGTCCCGTCGCCATAGCCATGCATCCCTCCCGCCCCCGCGAGCGGCGGGTGCGGGCCGAGAGCCTGCGGGGCTATCCCCTCGAACCCGTCGCCCGAGCCCTCGGCTACCGCAGCGATCCCGACAATGCCGTGCGCTGGAGACGGCCAGGATCGGTCCTCTCCATCAACCGCTTCATGTTCTACGACCATCTGCGCGCAGAGGAGGGAGCCGGGGCTATCGAACTGGCGGTCCATGCGCTCGGATGCACCCCGCCGGACGCCATCGACTTCCTCGCCGAACTGTCCGACCTCTCAATGCCCCCAGGCGGCCGCCGGCAGGCGCCGGCCAAGGACCCCCGCTGGCCCAACCTCCGGCGATACCTCGTCGAGCGGCGCGGCCTCGCGGACGCGCTCGTCACCCTGTGCCGCGACCTCGGCCTGGTCCATGCCGACCCTCACGGCAACCCCGTGTTCGTCCGCCGAAACGCCGCCGGCGAGGCTACCGGCATCGAAACCGTCACCGCTGACCGCAAAACGACCGCGGGCGGCGGCTTCTGGATGTCCTGGGAGACCGAATGGCCACACGCCGTCATCCTGGCCGGCAACGCCCTCGACGCACTCTCCATCCTCTCCCTCCACCTCGGCCCGGTAAAACGCACCGAATGCGCCACCGTCTCCACCGGCGCCGTCGCCACCAAAGTCCCCAAATGGATCGAGGCATGGAACCCGCGCCTCATCTTCTGTGCATACGACGCCACCACAAACGGCGATCACGCCGCAAGGCGCCTCGCCCGCAACGACACCAGAATCGTCCGGCTGCGACCCGCACTCGACAACCGGGACTGGAACGACATGCTCATCCGCGACCGAGCCGGCGAACCAATCGAAACCGATGACCAACAGATCAACTGAAAAACCGCAACCGGCCGAAAAATGTCAGCGAATAGGCGCGCTCTGTAACCGTCGCTAACACGTGGTAGCTGCGGCCCGTGCCTCCGGCCATGGAGAAGACGAGGATGCGCTTGTCGCCCTGCATGAAGGCGGAGGTCTCGGCGAGATTGGCCGACGCCGGGCGGTTGCGGAGCGCCAGGCGTTCTCCTTTGGCGTCGCTGATGCGCAGGACGCGGCGCGACCTGCCGGTGATTTCGGCGACGGCCTCGTGACCGAAATGCTGGATGATCTGGTCGAGGGCTGAGGCGACGGGCGGCAGGGCGGCGAGTTTGCCGATGAGGGCTTCGCGGCGCGCGATCGCTTCCTGGCAGAGGACGGCGTGTCCCTGTTCGTCGAAGACGGGCCGGGAGTAGAGGTTGCCGTTGTCGTCGGTGAACTCCTGCTGCAGCTGGACAGGGAAGGAGTGGGCCAGGAACTCGATCACGGTCTCCCGCGGGGTGAGGTCGATGGAGAGGTCGTCCCATTCGGAGGCGGGGATCTCGGCGATGCGGCGGTCCATCAGGGCTTCGCCGGTGGAGACGAGCTGGACGACAGCCGAATGCCCGGCGTCGAGGTCCTCCTGGATCGAGCGGATGAGGGTGGGGCATTTCATGCTCGTCAGCAGGTGGCCGAAGAAGCGCTGCTTGGCGCCCTCGAAGGCGGACAGCGCGGCGGCCTTGGCGCGCTTGTTGAGGGTGTCCTTGTCCTTGACGATGCCGGTGGCTTCCAGCGCCTTGTCGATATTGGAGTGGATGACCTTGAAGGCTTCGGCGTAGCTGTCGTAGATGCGCCGCTGCGACGGGGTGAGGGGATGTTCAAGGATGTCGACCTCGACGCCCTGGTAGGACAGTGCGCGGGCCTGGTAGAGGCCGAGGGCCTTCAGGTCGCGGGCGACGATTTCCATGGCGGCGACGCCTCCGGCCTCCATGGCGGCAACGAAGTCGGTGCGCCGGTTGAAGGGGTAGTCGTCCGTGGACCAGAGGCCGAGCCTGGTTGCGTAGGCGAGGCCCGGAATCGTGGACGCTCCGGTAGCGGAGACGTAGAGGATGCGGGCGTCCGGAAGTGCGTTCTGGAGACGGAGGCCAGCGCGGCCCTGAAGGGAGCCTTTCGTCTCGCGGTACTCGGTTTTGGTGCCGGCGGCATTGGCCATGGCGTGGGCCTCGTCGAAGACGATGACGCCCTCGTATTCGTGGCGGCGGTGTTCCTGCAGGGAGCCGGCAAGCCATTCGACGATCTGGTCGAGGCGCGAGGGCTTGCCTTCGCGCGCGGGTGAGCGGAGCGTGGCGTAGGTGGCGAAAAGGATGCCTTCGGGGAGGCCGATCTTCGCGTCCTGGCGGAACTTCGAGATCGGCACGACCTGGTGTTCGGCGCCTCCGACCGAGGCCCAGTCGCGCCTGGCGTCCTCGACGAGCTTGTCGGACTGGGAGAGCCAGAGAGCCTTGCGGCGGCCCTTGAGCCAGTTGTCGAGGATGACGGCGGCGACCTCGCGGCCCTTCCCTACCCCCGTTCCGTCTCCGAGCATCCATCCGCGGCGGAGATGGACCGGCATTGAAAGTGGCTCGTTGGAGTTTGCAGGCACGACGGGGCTGTCGTCTTCGTCCTCATAATCGCTGACGCGGTGGATGGTTTCCCAGCCTTCGCCGATCCCGTAGCGCGCGGGGAGGTGGCGGGCGTGGGCGGCGCCGGCCAGCACGATGGACTCGAGCTGGGCGTCGGAGAGCAGGGCGTCGGCGAGCGCGCGGGTCGGGAGCTCGGGGCGGTAGTCGGGACAGGGATGGCGCACGGCGGCCATGGCGGCGGACTGGACCAGCGGTGTCGGGTGTTCGGCGGCGCCGGATATACGGAAGGAAGACGGTCGCCAGGGATGGTAGGCGCCGGCGCCGGCCGAAGGAGCGGGGTCGGAGTCGTTGGCGGCGGTGGGTTCGACCGTGAGTGGCGCGGTCGGACCCCACTCGTGCGGCATCGTGCTGAGGTGGGCGCGTCTGCCGGAAGCAGGGGCAATGGGTTGCCCGAAAAGGTCGGTGGCAGGCCCCGAAGCGGCGAACGGTCCTGCGGCGGGAGGTTGCTGGCGGGGAGGCAGGCTGCGGCCGAGACCTTCAAGCAGCTCGGCGGCGGATGAGGCGCGGGTGGAAGGATCGAGCCGGAACGCGGCCTTGTCGGATCGCTCGATGACGGTGAGACGGGTGTCGACGGTGGTTCCCCGGCGCGCATAGAGGCGGCCGTCGATCAGGGAGGTGAAGAGGATGCGCGGGGGCGGCGTATGTCCGGCGAAGGCGACGTTCCATGCGTCGGAGCCCGGGATGCAGTTCGGTGACGTGATCGCGGAAAGACGGCCGCCCGGGGCGAGCATGGCGTAGGCGGCGCGGAGGTGGCGGAGGTCGGCCCGGCGGCTGGTGCGGCCGACGTCGATGGTTGCCGAGAACGGAGGGTTCATGGCGATTGCGGTAGGATGGAGACCGGGCATGTGGTCGGCGAGGGATTCGGCGTCGTGGGATGTGATGGAGGCGCCCGGAAAGAGGCTGCCGAGTAGGGCGTGCCTGGTCTCGGCGATCTCGTTGAGGTGAAGGACGGGCCGGGTGTCTCCGGTCAGGAGCTGGCAGGCGGCGGCGAGGATGCCGGTGCCGGCGGAGGGCTCCAGGATGATGTCGCTGCGCTGAAGATCGAGGGCGGCGGCTGCGACATAGGCAAGGGGAAGCGGGGTGGAGAACTGCTGCAGCTGGACCTGGTGCTCGGACCGCTTTGTGTGGGAGGGCTCGAGGGCGGAGATGCGTTCGAGCATGGCCAGGATGCGGGCCGGCCCGTCTTCGGCGGCGTGGTTGACCAGCGCGGGCCCGAAGTGCTGCAGGAAGAGGACGGTGGCGGCTTCCGAGGCTTCATAGGCCTCTTTCCAGAGCCAGCTCCCGGAATGGTGCCCGAAGACCTGTCTCATGGTTTTGCGGAGCGTAGGCGGGCTGAGGGGCCTGCCGGCGGACAGGATGGGCAGCAGCATCTGGGCCGCGGCGAAGATGGCGGCGGCGCGGTTGCCGGTCCGGCTGGCGTTGGAGCGCGAGAGGGGGAGGATGGGGCTGCCGGAGACGGCGGCGGGGAGTTCGTTCATAAGCAGGGTCCCGATCGGTCAATGGCGGCGCCGGGCGCTTTTGCAGCCCGGTGTCATTGGATTCGGGAGGAACCCGCTTTTCTGGTCTCTGATGGGGGAGGAGGGGGCAAAGGGGGATCAGAGGGAAACGCTATGAATTCCGGGGCTGGGGTTGGAACGGAGAAGTTCTATTGCAGACGGTATCAGGGGTCGAAGATCGTCGATTCGGTTGGTCACGGAAAAAAGGATGATGACGGCTATCGGAATGGTGTTGAGGTTTTGCTGATATTGAATTCCGCGATCTACGGTGAGGAGGGCGTCGAAGGCGTGAGCGGCAGCGCGACGCAAGAGTTCTCCGTTGGATATGCCTGACCAGCCCATGATCTGGGTTGTGAAGACATCGAATTGGGGTGGAAAGAAAACGGGGAGGCGGCGGGGAAGGGATTCGTCAAGCAGCAGCTTCATCGGGAGAGCTTGTCAGGATGGTCTTGGCGCGTTGGAGCACTGCGACGGCCTGGTCGCGGGAGACTGTCGGATAGTCGTAGAGAAACTCGTGAAGCGGATCGCCGGCTTCGAGATAGTCCATGAGGGTTCGGATGGGGACCCGGGTTCCGGCAAAGACGGGCGTGCCTGCGAGAATTTCAGGGTCGCGGTTGATGAGGGTGTCGGTCATGGGCACCTGCGCGGTTGTGTTGCCAGTGAAGCGAGGCAGGGCTGCGATGTGTTGCGTGGAGCATATCACAGCCGGGCCAAGAGGAGGATATGGGTGTGTCTAGTCGGCCTGGCCGAGGGTGCCAGGGGGTGCGGTGCGGGTAATCAGTGCCCGGAGCGCCGTCATGGCCTCGTCGTGGCGGCGAAGACCCTCGGCCATGGCCTCGTCATGGCGGCGAAGGTCGGCGTCGCGGGCTTCGCGGCGGTCCTCTGCCCGCTCGTTCGAAGAGCGGCGCATCTCGAGAATGCCGCGCCAGATGAGGAAGCAGGTCGCCGCGGCGCCGAGGCCGGTGACGAGCGCGATAGCGACGGTGGCCCATGCTGCGATGAGTGCGGGATTGTCGATCAGGAGCTCTCCGCAGGCGCATTTCGGGCAATCAGCGCCCGGAGTGCTGTCATGGCCTCGTCATGGCGGCGAAGGTCCGCATCTCGCCAGGTCCTGAGCTCTTCGGTCGCGGCCTTGCGGTCTTCCGCACGCTGGTCAGACGAGCGGCGCATCTCCAGAAGGCCGCGCCAGATGAGGAAGCAGGTTGCCGCGGCGCCGAGGCCGGTGACGAGCGGGATCGCGACTGTTGCCCAGGCCGTGATGAGAGCGGAATTTTCCATCAGGAACCCTTCGCAGGTGCGGCGCCGTCCATCGATGAGAATGGGTGGTCGGCAGCAAGTCCGCGGTTGGTGTTCATGTCGTCGCCTCCGGGATTGAAGCGAAGATGGTCCCGACCCGCTCGCGAAGCATATCACAAGCGGGATGAGACATAGGTGCCGGATTCGGCGGAAGAAAACGGGCCGGGTCAGGCGGCGGGCGAGTGGAGGTGAGGCCGGACGTTGGCGGCGACGAGTGCTTTGGCGATATCGGGGCAGACGGAGTTTCCGCACATCCGGATCTGGGCTTCCTTGCTGAGAGGCTTGCCGTTGAACTCGAAGGAGATGCGGTAGGTGTCCGGGAATCCCTGGGCGTTGTAGAGCTCGCGGGGCGTGAGCATGCGCATGCCGATATCGGTGAGCTGGTAGTCGACGGCGTCGATGGAGACGAGGCCGGCGCGCGCCTTCGCGGTTGCGTCAGGAGCGGGATCGCGAAGGCCGGGGTCGGTTCCGCAATATTTGGCGAGGAAGGCGGCGACCAGCGCCTTGTGCTGGCCCTGGGCGAGGATGGTGTTGACGGGCTCGCGGAGATCTCCGGAGCCCCCGTTGGTATTGCTCTGGTGGAAGTTGGTGAGGCAGGCGGAGACGAGAGTGGTCTTGCCTCCGCCCCGGGGCATGACCGTGGGCATGGGCCTGTCGACGGGCTGTCCGGTGCTGGCGCCGAACTCGCGGGTGAGGAGCGAGGTGACGAGAGCCTGGTTCGAGCCCCGGGAGACGATGGTGCTGACAGGCTCTCCGCAGGAGTGGCCGGTCATTCCCGTGTTGTGCTGTGCCATGTGCGCGGCCACGAATGCGAACTCGCCGCGCTTCGCGGTGGTGACGGTGCGCAGCGGTTCGGTGATGGCGTGGGTGCGGTGGTCGCCGTCATGGGTGACGGGGATGATGAAGGGGTGGGCGGCGTCGAGGACGTAGCGTTTCACGCCTCTGGCGATGCGGGCCAGGGTCTTGTGGGCGAGCGGCCGTCGAACGCGAGCTTTGCGGGCCTGTTCGCGGGAGAGGAAGATGGAGTGGACGGGCACGGCCCAGTCCATGCAATCGGCAGCGACGCGGAAGGGGCGGCGGCCGGGACCGTGGGTGGGATCCGGCCAGATGATGGGAAGGCCGTCGCGCCGCGCGACGAGGAAGAACCGGGTGCGGAAGGTGGGGGCGCCGTAATCGCAGCCGCGGAGCTTGCGCCACTCGAAGGTGTAGCCGGCGTCTGAGAGGGCTGCGAGCCAGGAACGGAAGGTTTCGCCGGCGCGGGACTTGTTCGGACGGCCGTCGGGGAGGAGCGGGCCCCATCCCATGAACTCTTGCACGTTCTCGACCATGATGATGCGGGGGCGCGCGAGGCGGGCCCAGTGGATGACGACCCATGCGAGGTCGCGGCTGCGCTGGTGTTCGGGCCGTATGGGGGCCGAGCCCTTGGCGGTGCTGAAATGCGTGCAGTCGGGGCTGAACCAGGCAAGCAGTATCGGGGCCAGGCTGGCGATGGCGGCGGGATCGACGGCCCAGATGTCCTGGAGATAGTGGACGGTGGCGGGGTGGTTGATGCGGTGCATGGCGATGGCTTCGGCATCGTGGTTGGCGGCGAAATCGACCGGGCGGCCGAGCGCCTTCTCGATGCCGAGCGATGTTCCTCCGCCGCAGGCGAAGTTGTCGACGGTGAGCATGGGGGACTCTCCGGTGGAAGGGGCAGGTAGGGTCCGGCGGAGTTGAGGCGACCGGAGCGGGTGACGTTGATGTGGAGGAGCAGCGGGGCGGGCTGCGGGGAGGAGCGGGCGCGCTCAGTCGTCTTCGGGAAAAATGATGGTGATCGCGGGCTGGCCTTCGTCGCCGGCGCCGATCGCCACGACGGGGAAGTGCTTGCGCGGCGGCCGGTTGCTGTCGTGCAGGTCCTGGCGGATGTCGCGCACCAGCACGCACATGGTCACGCGGTCGCGGTCAGAGGCGCGGAGCGCGTAATGGCGCGCCATCGAGACGACGTCCCAGAGGCGTCCGCGCTCGTCTTGGAAGCCCTGGTAGCCGTCGGGAAGGGCGATCAGGCGGTTCCAGACGGCTCGCGTAACGGCGACGGGGATGTTGAAGCCCGCCTCGCGCGCGGTGTCGGAGACGTCGACGAGGAGGCCATCCTCGATCGCCTGGGCGCGGGTGTAGGCGAAGAGATGTTGCATGCAACATCTCTTCGCATATGTTGCGGCTAAGGATATGTTGCGGAGCGGTCGCATCGAACCGCCCACGCTCAGAACCTTCAATCTGACCGCAACATAATTTCCTGACGCGCTACCGTTTGCCAAGGTCATGTCTCCAACCAAAAGGAGACATGACAATGTTCGAGACTCTCTTCGCCCGTCCAAGCACCGCTGGGCGCTATCGCATAGCGCCGCTGCTGGATGAACGGCTCGGCTACCTTGAGTACTATGCCCAGGCAGGCGCCAGTCGGGATACGCTGTGCACGATCGCGGCGCAGCAGGTCAGCTTGGTTCGCCTTCTGGACCTGCACGAAGGCGAGCGCGTCAGCGTGACACGCGTGGAAGCCGCGGCCGATCAATGGTCGCTGCCCGGCGGCCGCCAATCCAGCCGGCCCGCTACGTCCAAGGCGCGTCTGCGCTTCATCGGCCACGCGAAGCGATGGCTACGCCTCGCCGGCCTTATCGACGAACCGGCCAGGGCGCGGCACGCTCACGCTAGGGAAGTCGCGGCCTTCGAGGCCTGGATGCGCGACGAGCGCGGGTTGTCCGAACAGACGGTTCTCTGCCGCCTGTATGTCGTCGACCGCTTCCTCGTTCGCCTGGACGACCGCGGAGTGTCCCTGGCCGAGGTCGAGATCGCCGACATCGATCGGGAGGTAGCACGCTGGCATGCCCGCCACTGCAGCCGGATCGCGATCCGCTGCTACGCGGAACGTCTCCGCACCTTCTTCCGGTTCGCTGAAAGCCGGGGCTGGTGCACGCCGGGACTGGCGGACGGGATCATGCCGCCGCGGTTCCATCCGGGCAAGCCGCTTCCGAAGGGGCTGGATCGGGACGAGGTCCTGCGCCTTCTCGCGACCTCCGAAAGCGACTGCCCTGCCGACGTTCGCGACCGCGCGATCCTGATGGTACTGGTCGCCTACGGCCTGCGTTCCGGGGAGGTCGCGGGCCTGCGGCTCGACGATCTCGACTGGACGGAGGAGATCCTGCGGGTGCGCTGCCCGAAGCCGGCCCGGACGCATCTCTATCCGCTTTCACGCGGCGTCGGGCAGACAATCCTGCGCTATGTCCGCGACGGCCGTCCCCGACACCCGGAGAGAGCGCTGTTCCTGACCCTGAACGCTCCGATCCGTCCGATTACCACGCGCGCGATCGGACATGTCGTCAGAAGCCGTCTCGACCGGATCGGCATAACGGGCAAGTGTCGCGGCCCGCACGCGCTGCGCCACGGCACGGCGCAGCACCTGCTCGACCACGGCCTGTCGATGAAGGAGGTCGGCGACTATCTCGGACATCGCGGCATCAGGGCCACCTCGGAATACGCCAGGGTGCGCCTTGGCACGCTGCGCGAGGTCGCCAGCATCGACCTGGAGGGCCTGACATGATGCTCCGGGACGTGATCAATTCCTACGTCGCCTGGCGCCAGGACCACGGCGCGAAGTTCGACGGTGGTGCGCGGATGCTGCATCTCTTCGCCCGACATGTCGGGGAAGGCGTCGAGTGCGAGTCCGTCACCGACGCGGACGTTCTCGGCTTCCTCGCCGGCAACGGACGGCTCACCCGGTACCGGGCCGGCAAGCACGGCGCGCTTTGCGGATTCTACCGCTACGCGATCAGCCGAGGTCTCGTCGCCCGGTCTCCGGTTCCGGCGCCGGAGGACGAACCAAGAACTCCACTCCCGGCACCGCCGTACGTCTTCTCCCGCGAAGAGCTTCGGCGCCTGTTCGGCGCCATCGACGCCTGTTGCCAGCGCTCGGTCCAGCTCAACGCGGACACCCTGCGGGCGCTGCTCCTGCTTCTCTACGGCGCAGGCCTTCGGTTTGGCGAGGCGCAGCGCCTGACGCTCGACGACGCCGACCTGGCCGAGGCGGTCCTGACCATACGGAACACAAAGTTCTTCAAGACCCGCCTCGTTCCTGTCTGCCCGCAACTCGCGGATGCCCTGCGGGCCCATGTCGCCAAGCGCGTCGAGCGCCCATTGCCGCAGCGCAGCGCCTCGACGGTGCTTGCCAACCTCGACGGCACCCCCCTGGTCGGGGATACCGCCCGGGACGTGTTCAGTAGGTTGCTCAAGGCAGCCGGGATCCGGCGTGACGGGAACGACGGACGCCGCGCGCCGTGCCTTCATTCGCTGCGCCATGCGGCGGCGGTGCATCGGCTGGAATCGTGGTACCGGCAGGGAGCCGACGTGCAGCGATTACTGCCGGCGCTCTCCACTTGGCTCGGTCACGACAGTCTCGACGGCACCCGGGTCTACCTCTCGATGACGCCAGAACTGCTACAGGAGGCCTCGGTTCGCTTTGACCGCCATGTCAACGGAGGCGGCCATGAGTGATCCCCGCACGCTCAGCCCTTGGCTGCGCCGGTTCCTGGTCGAACATGTCGTCACCGAACGCAACCTCGCGCGCAACACCCAGCTCAGCTACCGCGACACCTTCAAGCTCCTGGTCCCGTTCGTGGGCGCAAAGGCCCGCAAGCCGGCCGAGCGACTTGCGTTGGAAGATCTCACGCCCCGGCGCGTGCTTGACTTCCTTGTCCATCTAGAGGAAGGCCGCGGCTGCTCCGTGCAGACCCGCAACCAGCGACTGACCGCGGTCCGGGCCTTCGCCCGCTTCGTCGCCAGCCGCGACCCGGCCAGCCTGGAGTGGAGCGCGGGCGTCCGCTCGGTCGCCTTGAAGAAGGCGACGCCGCAGCCGGTCGGCTGGCTCAGCAAGGCGGAGATGGAGGCGCTCATCAAGGTCCCAGACCGCGGCACCCAACGCGGCCGGACGGAACACGCCCTGCTGCTGTTCCTCTTCAACTCCGCGGCGCGCGTCTCCGAAGCGACCGGCCTCGTGAAGGGAGACCTCCAGATCGGGCGGCGCGACGGCGGCCACGCGCTCGTGACGATCCACGGCAAGGGCGGAAAGCGCCGCCAGTGTCCGCTCTGGCCCCGGACCGAGCGTGCGCTTGCCGGACTGCTGCATGGTCGGGCCGACGGCGATGCCGTCTTCTTCAGCCGGCAGCGGAGACCGTACACCCGGTTCGGGGTCTACCGGCTCGTGGAACGCTGTGCCGCCCGAGTGCCGGAGCTGGAAGGGAGGAAAGTGACGCCCCACCTGATTCGGCACACGAGCGCCTGCCAAATGCTCAAGGCCAAGGTCGACCTGAACACGATCCGCGCATGGCTGGGTCATGAGAACCTCGACACGACCAACGTCTACGCCCAGATCGATCTCGAAATGAAGGCCAAGGCGATGGCGCTGTGCGATGCCGCGGGAGAAGCGCCGGATCGTCCCTGGAAGGAGGACAAGGGGCTGATGGCCTTCCTTGACTCGCTCTGACTGCAAAAGATTATGTTGCGGTCAGATTGAAGGTTCTGAGCGTGGGCGGTTCGATGCGACCGCTCCGCAACATATCCTTGGCCGCAACATATGCGGAGATGACGGGACCGAATGCGGTGGCGCTGCCGGGTTCGGGCATGGTCGGGTTCCTGTGCGGGAAAGAGCGGTAGGCGGTTGCTGTGTCTGGTCAGATAAGGCCGGCTGCGGCGAAGCTGAGATGGCCGGATTCCGTGATGATGATGTGGTCCAGGAGCTTGATGCCGAGACAGGCGGCGCCGGTCTTGATTTCGTTGGTGAGGGCGACGTCGTCGCGGGACGGCTCCGCGACCTGGCTCGGGTGGTTGTGGACGAGCACGAGTGCGGTGGCGTTGAGTTGCAGGGAGCGCATGACGATGTCGCGGGGATGGGCACGGACATTGTTCACGGTGCCCGTGCGGTGAAGCTCGAAGGCGATCGACCGGTTGCGGATGTCGAGATAGAGGACGTGCAGTTCCTCGTGCGGCTTGTGCGCGATGAGCGACCGGCAGTGCTCGATTACGGCCTTGTAGTCGTTGAGCATCGGGTTGACGGTATCGGGAAGCCGCGCGGCCGAGTGCCGGATGGCGAGGCATTCGGCGACCTTGATGGCGACGATGGCGTCATTGTCGATGCCGGGGACGGAGCGGAGCCGTCCGGGTGTAGCGGCAAGGATGCGGGACGGGTCGCGGAAGACGGCCAGAAGGGTGTCGGCCAGCGCTTCGGCCTCCTCGATCGGCCGGGAGCCCGAAAGGAGGAGGGTGACGAGTTCGCGTTCGTCCAGGATGTCGCGCTGCTCGCCGATGAGCCTGAGCGCGGGAGATATGAGCCTGGCGGACGGTGTCGCGTCGGCGTCGGTCTCCGGAGAGGAAGCGAAGAGGGGCAGGACCGGCTTGCGCGGCGCGGTGCAGTCGTCGAGAGGGGGCATGGGCAGGGTCCCGTGGCATCGGTGATCGATGACGGACCGGAGCGGCCGGTCCGGTTGGAAACGGCTTTCCTCGGCTTCAGGCGGCGGTGCTCAGAGACGGATCTGCATGGGGAACAGGAAGTTGTGGCGGGCGAGGCGGCGCTTGAAGCGCTCGATGGTCTCGTGTTTGGCGATATGGGCGGGGTACCGGCCGGGAAACGTGTCGTGGACGGTGACCGCGGGATCGGCGGCGTCGGCCGTGATCTTGATGTCGACGAGGGTGTGTGGGGTGAAGCCGTTGGCCTCGTTGTCATGGAGCGCGATGAAGACGAAATAGGCCGGGCGTCCGGGCACGGGATCGGGTTCGCGATTGATGGTGGTGGTGAACTCGTAGCCGGCTTTGGAGAGGGCGGCGATGACGCCGGAGGCAGCGACGATCAGGCGCTCGCAGGAGATGGCCGGAGGCGGGGGTAAATCGATCGAAATGGTGTGCATGGGTCGGGCCTGGCTGGAGGGTGGGGAATGGAGGCCAAGGATCGGGGCTCAACGGGAAGGCCCCGCGCGGCGGGAGCCGGCGCGGGGCCTTGATAAGGGGTAAGTCCGGGCTGGGGCGAGCTAAGCGCGGAACGCCATTGCGAGGACGGCAGCGAGGGTGGCAAGGCTGATTGCGAAGTGTATGACGATTATCCAGCGCAGTCCGGTGATGTCGCTACGGACTCCGGTGATGTCGCTGCGGAGGACGGAAAGGTCGGCTTTGGTTGCCAGTTCTCCCTGCCCGGAGCGGATGGCGGCGGCGACGGCTTCCGCATGTTTGCGGTCCATGCCGGCATCTTCCATGTGCTGCGCGGCGGAGAGGGTATCGAATGCTGTCGTCATGTTGTGGTCTCCCTGGAAAGCTCCGGGATCGGATTGACGGTTAAGTCAGGATGCGGGCCGGGTCAAGGCAGTGTCGTGGGTGTCGGGTTGCTCGGACTGGTTTGAGGTGTCGGTGACGGGCCGTGCATCGGACGGAATGTCGAGCTGCATCTGGCCGCGTTCCGTCAGGATGTACGGCACTTCGATGCGGTCGGCCGACGCTCCCGGATCGGTGCTGTGTCCGTTGCAGGCCGCGACGATGAAGATCGGGCCTTCGTAGTCGAGGCGCTTCCAGCCGTCGTCGAAGTTTGCGGTTTCGATGGCGCTGTTGAGGGCGGTTTCGATGTCCTCGCCGTCGGGGACCTCGACCTGGACGGTATTGGACATGTAGAGCGCGAAGCAGCACTGGACGGAAACGGTCTTGGGCATCAGGCCGCCTCCTCAGGTTGGATGTCGTTCAGGGAGACCCGGACCCTGCTGCCTTCGATCGAAATCGTGACGGTGCGTTTGTGCGGAGCGAGCCAGAGAAGGTGGCGGGAGGCTTCGTTGCGGATCGCGTCGATGGTGGCTTCGTCTTCGGAGCAGAGAAGCTCGGTGGCGATGCGGTTGGCGATGAGTTCGAAGTCCTCGCGCTGGGTTTCCCAGGAGTTGGCCTCGGCGTCGTCCGAATAGCAGAAGTATGCTTCGCGAATCAGGTGGGCCAGGTCGTGGGGCTGTATGTCGCTCGAGGCGGTGACGAGCGGCGCGATCTCCTCGACGTAGCAGTCCTCGTTGCCGGCGAAGGCAAGGTCGGCGTCGATGACAAGCGCGGAATTGGAGCCGTCGGCGTGGTTGATCCCGAGGTGCGCGGTGATGGCGTCGGGACGACTACCCGGTGAGGTGTCGTCCGTCGGGAAATCGTCGAGGGACCAGGCGAGAGAGCCGGCAATGACCTCGATGTCGACGGCGGTGAGTCTCGGGAGAGCGTCGTACCAATCGTAGCCGGCGAGATCGGTATCCTGGCAATACAGGCGGTCGTGGATGCCGGCTCGCTGGGCCGCGCGCCAGAAGGCCTGCGAGAGAGGTGGGGTTTCCTGGAAGTCGACGAGGAGGGGATCGGGGGAGAGCGGCTCGCGGGGCGGACATTCGCGATTGCTGCACGAGTCGGCGTCGGCTGGGCGCCAGGGACGCAGGTGTGGTGGGGGTGGCGCGATATGGATGCCGGCGTCCCGGGCTGCGGCCCATGTCCTGTAGTTCGGCCGGGGATCGGGGTGGGCGGCCATGGCGCGGTAGATGGCGTGCCTGCAGGCCTCTTTCATGCGCGGTATGAACCTAAATCCGGCAGTTGACGAGCTTGATCGCTGTCTCGGGGTAGTGTGAACGGTCGGATTTGGGCGTGGATTTCAGCACGTGGTCGCGGCCCTGGGTGGCGGCAGCCAGGGTTGACGCCCCGGTTCGCGGCCATGGAGGTATTTCCTGAGCGCCTCGGCGAGGATGCGGCGCCAGCGATCCCCGGCGCTCAACTGCTCCGCAGTTTGCGTCAGCGACCGGAAGAAGCCGGCGATCCGGCGCAGCGCCGCCATCACCGTCTTGCGACGCCCGTGATGGGAGGTCACCGTCAGCCGGGTCTGGCCGGCGTGGTGGGTCTGGCGGGCAACCCCGTGCAGGAGCAGCGGCCGGCTGGTGATCGCCTCGCGGTGATGGTCGGGGTCGGCGAGGCGCACGAACAGGCTCCACCAGTTGTAGATGAGCGCGATCAGCCGGGCCATGTGCCGGCAGCGCGTCAGGTCGCGCGTGGTGAAGCCGCCCCAACCCCACTGGTTCTTCAACTCGTCGAAGCCGTTCTCCGCGTCCGCCCGGTCGCGGTAGAGCTGGGCCAGCGAGCGTATCTCCAGGTCCAGCGAGGTCGCCAGCACCGCGAACTCCCACACCCCGGTGCCGGGCTGCGCCTCGGTCCAGAACAGCTCGCCCTGGGCCTTGTCGCCACGCGTCAGCGCCAGCGTCGCAGGAAGCCGCCGACGCAGCACCACAACCCGGCGCGTCCGGCTCCAGCCCTGCAGACGCAGATCGGCCCCGATCCCCGACCAGCCCTGGCCTGCATCCTCCCAGCCGTCCCGCACCATCAGCCGCTCGGCAAGCCGGCGCGCCCCCTTCGTCAGGCGCAGCTTGAACAAATAGTCCAGACCCGCAGCCTCGCACGACGCCATGTTGGCCTCGCTGCCCCAGTCCTTATCGCCCCGCACCAGACGCGGCCAGCGATCCCGACCGAGACGGTCGAGCAACGCCCACAAGGACGGCGCCGCGCGCCTCGAATGGTGATGGTTGCCCGGCGCCACCTCGACATCCAGAACAAGCCGCGTGCCCGCCATCAGGAACGCATGGCAGGCATGCGAGGGGCGGCCCGGCTTCTTCGGGTTGTAGCTCACAACCGCCCCCTCCTGACGACCGTAAAGCGCCTTGATCGTCGTGTCGCAGTCCAGAACCCACGGCTCCCTCAGCAGCGGACGGACCACCTCGTCCAGATGGCCCTGAAGCCACGATGTGCCGACATCCGCACCGATCCGCTCCAGACCGCGCCGCACCGAATCCTCGCTCGCAACCTTGTCCATACCCAGCAGCGCAGGGTTCACCCCGTCGCCGCGCAGCGACGTGATGTGCGCATAGCGAGACTGCCCCGCCAGAACCGACAGAAGAACCGTCCCCAGGACATCCCGCTTCGACGGCGCGTTCGGGCTCGTGTAGTGCAGCGGGCAGTCCGCAACCAAAGCGTCAAAGCGACCGCTTACCTTCAGGTATTCCGAGAAAAACGCCAGATGCCCCAGCGGCGTCACCGCCGCATCAGGGTCCCATTCCACATGAACCGCGCCGCCGAAGGTGTCCACCTTCACCGACGCTCGGGCGACATCCCGCACAGCGCCAGGATAATCACCCAAAGGGTGAGCCTCTTCGGCCCCTGAAAAGCCGCTCATACCCGCAGACTACAAGGGATTCGGCAAGGCCAAGCCATCCTCAACTGCCGGATTTAGGATGAACGGTGTCGCGACGAGTTCCTTGCGGGCCGGGAGGACGAGTTCCAGCTCGGGGCAGTTCTCGATGTCGATACGGACGGACCAGTCCGGGCCGTCGATGGACGATTCATGCGGCAGGCCGGTTTCGATCGTGTGGCCGTGAAAGTTGATGGTGGGCTCGCGGTAGGGGCGGCGGCTGTTCGCGAGAATGCCGATCCGGATGCCTTCCCAGGATTGCTCGTGGATTGCGTCCTCGAGGAAGTCCTTGCGGGGAAGAGGTTCGCCAGGAGGCGGCGAATCGGGGAGCCCGGACAAGGTGACCGGGAGGGGATAGTAGCGGCAGGCGTTGGCGATGGCGTTGCGGATGTTCATGACGTGGGTGACGATCAGGAACGCGATCGACGTGCCGTGGGGCCACGGGGCCTGTTCGTAGCGGGTAACAGACGCCGGGACCTTGCCGGTGAAGTGCTCGGTGTCGAGCTGGACGCGCCAGCCGTCATGGGCCCGGCCGTTGAGGGACTGCGGGCGCGAGGCGACGGTGCAGCCGATGCGTGCGAGGCTGAGGAAGCCCATGCCGGCGGCGTCTTCGCGCTCGATGAGGTCGCGGTTCCAGCCGTTCTGCCCGTAGGAAAGCAGGACGCCGGGGTCCGCGATGCCGGCGCCGTCGTCGCAGATGGTGATGCGGTGGGATTGCTCGGCCGAAGGGATCGGGCGTTCGACCTTGATATCGACCCTGGTGGCGCCGGCGCGGCGGGCGTTCTGGAGGGTCTCTGCGACGATGTCCTCGATGCTGGCGGAGAACATCCTCGGCACGCGGTCGAGGGTGGATTCGTCGATGCGCGCCCGGATCGAGCGCGGGAAGGCGGATGCGTTCATGGGCGGGTTCCTGGTGCAGGCGCGGAAAAGAAAAGCCCCGCCAGAGCGGGTCTGGCGGGGCGATGGAAGGTTGCCGATAGGGCGGTCAGGAGACGTTGCGGAGGAACTCCGGAACCTCCGGGGCCGGGGCGGTCTCGGTGTCGTCGTTGGCGGCCTCGGGGATGTCCGGTGCCTCGGAGGCGGCGGAGGCCTCGGAGCCGTCGCCAGTGTCCTGCTGACCGGCCGGCGGGTCGACGATGTTGTTGAAGGCCGCGAAGCCGGGCGGCGCCCAGGCCAGCGCGGCGGCATGCCCCGCGGCGGTCACCCCGAGCGGGACCTCGCCGGCGGCGAAGGCCTTCTCCATGGCGGACGCCAGCTCGGTCTTCTTCTGCTTCGAGTGCGTGGCGGCCCAGTCGGGGCCGAGCGTCTCGCGGGCGATATCGAGGAGTTGGCTTTTGTTGATCCGCGACCAGAACATGTCGGCGGTCGGGCGAATCTGCGAGGCGAAGTCGATATCGAGCCGGGCGACGGTCGATTCGAACTCCGGCAGCGCAGCGTGCTCGAACGCGAGCTGGCCCTTCAGCGTGCGGGCGACGGCAGCCGCGAACAGCTTCTGCTTGTCGTCCATGGAGAGGGCGCGGAAGGCCTCGAAGCATCCGGGGGCGGAGGGGTCTTCCAGCCAGTCGAACGGCAGGTCCGATACGTCGTCGAGCTTGCCCGCGTCGGGATTCCAGGTGTCGAAGTCCCGGTCGTTGACGCGGTTGGTCGGACGGGTCTGCGTTCGGGAGAAGGAGATGTCGAGACTGGTGGGCTGGTAGTTGTAGCCCTGCGCGAAGACGGCGCGTGCCATCTGGAACGCCAGAAGGTCGAAGGCCGCCTCGAAGTCCTTTTGCAGGTGCGCTTTGACGGTGGTGGTCCGGATGGCCCGCATGTCGTCGGCGAGGCCGATGCCGATCCCCGCGGCCTTGCGTGCCGCGGCGTGGGGGTCGGGGCTGCGGTCGGCGGGTGCGCGGTAGCGGTCCGGGTCCGGACCCGGCGGCGTGCCCGTCGAGGCGGTGTCCTCCTCGGGTTCCTCGGGCATGTCGTCCGGGTGGACGAGGCCGGTGAGCGTCCTCAGCGCGCCGTCGCGGTCGATCGTCACGATGCAGCCGGCGATCGCCCTGTCCTCGTCCGTGTAGGCCGCGCGCGAGGCAACCTCGCCATCGATGCGCGCGATCTCGCTGTGGGCGGCGGCGTGTTCCTGGCCGAGTTCCTCGGTCCAGTCTTCTTCGGCGGTGGCCTCGATCCGGGCAATGCGCTCGCGGTGCTTGTCGATCGCCTTCTGCTCGTCTTCGGTCGGCTCGGCCGGGACGGGATAGACGCGGCCAAGCTGGGCGGTGGTTGCCCACTCAACCTCGATCATCGGGACCGCCCATTTCCAGTCGGCGGAGACCTTTTCCGCTTCCTCGGTGAGCTTGGCCATGGCGAGCTCGTTCAGGAGGTCCGGATTGTCGAGCCAGGTGGTGGCGCGGGTGGAGAACAGGTCGCGCAGGAACGTGCCGCCGGCGGCCTTGTAGGCATTGATGCCGACGAACTGGGCGATGGCGGCGCCGGAGGGCACGCGCTCGGAGGTGAGCATGCGTGAGACCTGGTAGGCGTTGGGCCGGTAGGATAGGCCGGAGAGCTGTTCCCACACGGCCATCTGGCGGGTGTGGTCCGTGGTCAGGCTGAACGCCTGCAGCGTCTCCATGTCGATACGGTCGTCGCGGAACGCCTGGATGATCTCGGGAGCGGCATTGCCGAGGCGCATGCGCTGCTTGACCAGGCGCTGCGAGACCCCGAAGCGGGTGGCGACTTCGGTGACGCTGGCTCCGGCATCCAGAAGCCGGGAGAAGGCCGAGACCTGGTCTGCCGGGTGCATCGCCAGGCGAACGACGTTCTCGGCGAGCGAGATTTCCTCGGCCGGGGTGTCGGCCGTGGCGACTATGCAGGGGATGGGATGGTCGGTGGGGATATCGCCTTCGGAGGCGAGCTCCTGGAGCACGGCCAGGCGCCGGCCACCTGCGAGGACCCCGAACCGGGGATCGCCGTTCCTGGCGGGATCGCTCTCGCGGACGACCAGGTTCTCGAGGAGGCCGTGATTGAAGACCGAGGCCTTCAGCTCGGCCTGGGCGCTCTTGCTCGGAGGCGTCGCGCGGACATTCTCCGGGGCCAGGAAGAGATGGGAAAGGGGGACGGTCTGGATGACCGCGGCGGAAGCGGGTATCGCCATTGGGCACTGCCTCGTCGTTTGCAGGGAGAAGCAAGCGCGGGGACCCGGGGAGGACCCGGACCGCCTCAACGCTTATCGGAACAGGACCTTCCCTTAACTGGCGGTTTCGTATGGATGACGTGCCCGGGTCGAAAGCCGGAAGTGGGTTCATGGAGTTGAAACCGGGACCGGGCGGAGGCGATGACGGCAAAACGGGGGAACCGGGAATCGGTACAAGGGAAGGCCCGTCCGACAGGCGCTTTCCTGCACTCGCATGCGCGCCGGGATGCCAGGCGCCGGTGAGTTTGAGGGAGGTCGGGAGGAGACGATCAGGCGTGCGCGCGGTCGAACGCCTGGTCGCTGTTCAGAGCATGGAGAGGAAGAGGCATCGGCGGCTTCGCAAGAGCGAGAAGGCAGCGCAATTGGTCTCGAACGGGCAGGGCCGGGAAGGGAAGTGGTTTCCAGTCGTGGACCTCGACGCGGCCGGCTTCGACGACGTGAGACTGGACGGCCCGGCAGTGACGGCACTGGTATATCTGGATGCGGGTCCGGCTGGTCTGGGAGCCCTCGAAGATGAGGGTGGTGGATGGGTGTCGGCAACGGGCCATGCAAGTGCTCCGGAAGGGCTGTTTACAAGGGGTTCGAGTATACTCGGAAAGGAGGAATTCGTCGAGAGTCGCATGAGGAAATCATCCAGGTTATTGCTGCATTTTACGCAGTTTGATTGACGGCGAAGATCGGGGCAGGAAAAGGGATTGAGGGTGTTCGGGTGGACAGAGAAACGCGGCGGGGTTATTGACTGCGAAGGGTTTTGGAAGGGGAGCGGATGATGACGGCTGGAAAGACGGAAGTAGCAGCGAAAGTTGCCCAGATGCTCAGCGTGGACAGGCAGGCGGCGATGGGGTTCGTATCGGTCGTTCTGGATGCGCAGATGAGGACGCTTGCCGAACATGGAGAGTTGACCTTGAGGGGGTTCGGGACGTTCCGCGTCAGGGAGATCGCGGAGAGCCGCGCGAGGAACCCGGCAACGGGCGGTGTGGTTGTGGTGCCGCCCCACAAGCGGGTCCGGTTCCGGGCCGGCAAGGTCTTTCGCGACATTGTTGCCGGACGGCGCTGAGAAGCGCGGGTCAGGCCTCGGCCGGTGCGCTGGTCGCTGCGCGAATGAGGGAGATCACGTTCGGCCGAATTCTTAGTCGGGCCTTGCCCGGTCCCGGGCCGGGCGACATGTCGACATGCTCGAGGAACCCGGCCAGTTCGATGGTTGCCGGTATTCGGATTTCGGGGGCGCCGGTTTCGATGTCGGACTGGATGCGGCGGGCGCGGTCTACGAGGATAGGGCGGATGTCGCGGCTGTTCGCCTGAAGGGGGGAGTGGTCTGCGTTGCGGGCGAGTTCGGCTTTAAGGTTGGCGATTTCCTGAGACAGTTCCACGATTCGTTTGTGCATTTCCGGGACGTCGGCGCCGGTTTCGACAGCCGTTATGAGGCGGCTTTGCCGGAGCGTGCGGTCGGTAATTTCGGCTTCGAGATGGGCGCGGGTTTCCACGATGCGGTTCTGTGCTTCCTGAACGATGTGATCCCATTGCTTGCCGCGGCGGATCCAGGAGAGGAGCTGGCGGGCGCATCGGAGGTCGACGTCGCGCAGGACGAAGGTTCTGGCGTTGCACGAGCATGCGCTGTTGGACCTGCTCGCCTGGCAGGCCCATCGATTGCGTGCGATGGTGCGGACGGGGCCATGGCATTTGGCGCATCGCAGCAGCGGCGTGAGGGGCATGGCGCCGCGGGCGAGAGCTGGCGCGCCAGTGAGATGCCTTCGGGGAAGAGAGCGCGAGTGGATGCGTTCCTGGACGGCGTCCCAGGTTTTTTCATCGATAATCTGGAGGTGAGGAACGTGTGTGACTTCCCAAGTATGCTTGGGCTGCGTTCGATATACCCGCTTGGCGGTGGCTGGATCAATGGCGGTTTCGATGACGCCGTAGTGAACGTTGCCCTTGTATATCGGGTTGGTCAGGATGCCGAAGAACGAGTGAGCGCCGGTTAGCGCGCTGTGGTTCCATGCTTTGGCTGTGCGGGGCGGGGGGATTCCGTCTTCGTTGAGGGTGCGGGCGATGGCGCGCGCGGAGCGTCCTTCAAGATACATGCGGTAGATGCGTCGAACGATTGGTGATGTCTCGGGATCGATTTCGCGAAGGCCGCGAATGACCTTGGAGCCATCGATGCGGTTTGCAAGACGGTATCCGTATGCGGGGGGGCCGATCTGGCGTCCTTGGCGGATGAGGCCGATCTGGCCTCTGCGGGTCTTTTTGGCGAGGTCGTGGAGGAACATTTCGTTCATCGTTCCTTTGAACGCTGCCACGATGGGTCCGACGACGCCTTCGCTGATGGTGATGAGTGCGATCCGGTTGAACGCGAGTTTCTTGCGTATGATGGCAGTATCACCGACATCGCGGCTGATTCGGTCGAGCGCTTCGGTGCAGACTGCGGTGAACCGTTCGTTGCGGCAGTCCTGGAGCAAGGCCTGAAGACCGGGTCTCGATGATGCGGTCGACCCGGACAGTGCGGGATCTTCGAATTCAGCAATGACGGTGCCGCCCAGATTTTGGATGTGACGGTGGCATTCCGCAAGCTGGTCCTGAATCGACTTCGGGTTCTGGAGGTGGGACGAGTAGCGCGCGTAGAGAGCGACGCGCGAGAGGTCAGGCGGGATATCGAACATCAATCAGTCCGCAGCATCGAAACCGGCGCGGGCGATGGCATGGCCCGGCCACTTATCGAAGAGTAGCGAATGGAAGGGGATGTGCGAAAGTTTGAAGGTTCCGGGTGCAGACAGCTCGGAAAGCGGTGGCGTCGGTGGGTGGTCTGTAGTCATGGCATCCGGTCCTGACGGGTGGGAGCACGATTGCTGCGCCCGTCATTTTTGCGACGCGGCCAGAAATGCTTCCGTCCTGCGGATGGCGGCATCGAGGTTGCGGTTCTCTGCGGGCAGCGGGATGAAGTACGAGCCGTCCTCCAGGCGCTGCGGAATGGTGTCGTGAAGCTCGCCGTCGAGCAGCCGCCCGGCGCTCTTCGGACGCGGGCCGCCCCACTGCTTGAAGAAGAACGCGACGTTCTGCTCGAAGCAGGCGTCGTGGATCCAGTGGACCCAGTTCACGGACATGCGGCGGGCGCGGGGGCCGCTTTCGCCGCCCACGATCGCCCAGGAAATTCCCGTGAGGTCGGGAGGGTTGATACCCTCCAGAAGCGGCTCGAAGGAGATGAACCTGAGCGCGGCCGGGGTTCGGCGCAGATCGTCGATGCGGTAGGTGCGAGGGGGGTCCTCGACGGATACGCCCAGCCATTCGTTGGGAAGCGGGAACAGCGGTTGTCCCGCAAGTCTGTCGGGGTCGACGTGGCGGGGATAGATCGATTGAAGTTCGCGGGCGGCTTCCCTTACGCGCTCGTCCAGGTCCGGATCGGCGAAATAGGCCTGCATGCGCCTGGACCGCTTGGTCAGGACCTGGAAGTCGTGCCGGTCGGCGAGCGCCATGACGGCGTGGATGCGGTCGATCCATTTGGTAGGGACGGCTGGATGGAAGAGGTCCGCGTGAGCGCATGCGAATATGCGTTTGTGGTTTCGCCGGCGGAGCGGCTCGATCAGCCATTGTTCGTTGAAGCGAACCTCGCCGGTCCAGGCCCGGCCGGTCCTGGTCTGGCGGGTCAGGCCCTGCCGGGAGGGATGGTTCTTCAGCCGGCTTGCGGCGCTGCGGACGGCGTAGCAATGCCGGCAGCCCGGGCTGGCGGCGCTGCACCCGGTGATGGGGTTCCAGGTCTCGTCTGCCCATTCGATGAGGGTGTGCTCAGCCATGATGACCCTGGGGCAGGAGGCGTGCGTTGAAGCCGGCGCCGTTTTGCAGATCGATGATCTCGTCGGCCACTTCCTGCGGGGCCCATTTCGCGAAAACGCGTTCCCATTCGTCATCCTGCTTATTCTTGAGAGTCATCTTGTGAGATTGTAGGTTTGGAAGGGTTTCTGTTATCGGGAGGTCATGGATATGGCATTCAAGGTTGCATCGCGTGTTCGTGGCTTGAGCGACGATGCGTTCCGAGCGTCGTTCGGCACGGAGGATCAGTGCCGGGCGGTGCTAGCCCGATTGCGCTGGCCGAACGGTTTCGAGTGCGGCTCCTGCGGGCATCGGGGGCACTGCATTCTTGCCGGGCGCAGGCTTTACCAGTGCAACCGCTGCAAGAAGCAGGTTTCGGTGACGTCGGGGACGATCTTCCACTCGACCAAGCTGCCCCTGACGTTGTGGTTTGCGGCGATCCACCTTGTGGTGACGGCGAAGAACGGCATTTCGTCGGTGGAACTCGGTCGCCGCCTCGGGGTCAGGCAGCCGACCGCCTGGAGCATGAAGCAGAAGATCATGGCGGTGATGGCCCGGCGCGAAGCCGACACGCGGCTCGAAGGACGGGTCGAGATGGACGACGCCTATCTCGGCGGGTCGCGCTCCGGCGGCAAGCGCGGCCGGGGCGCGCCGGGCAAGACGCCCTTCGTGGCGGCGGTCTCGACCAGCGCCGAAGGGGCTCCGCGCAAGGTCAAGCTCGTCCCGGTCAGGGGCTTCCGCAAGCGCGAGATCGCGCGCGGCGCCAAACGCTGGCTGGCCCCGGGGACGGAGGTCGTCACCGATGCCCTGCACTGCTGGAACGCCCTCGACGGCATCGCCGCAAGCCACAGCGCCATCCGTACCGGCTCAGGCCGCCGGGCAGCCCGCATGGCCCCCTTCAAATGGGTCAACACGACCCTCGGCAACATCAAGAGCGCCATCGCCGGAACCTACCGAAAGCTCGGTCCCGACCATGCCGAACGCTACCTCGCCAGCTTCGCATGGCGATACAACCGACGATACCAACTCAACTCCATGATCCCACGCTTCCTTCACAGCGCCGTCAGAACACAACCCATCCCATATCAACTACTCATTGCAGGATGATCCTTGAGAATAAGCAGGTTCGTCATTGAAGGCGTAGCCGCCCCAGTCGTCGATATCGCCGGCGTCGGGATCGGCGTTTGGAAGTCGGGTGGTGGTGATCTCGGTTCCGTTCCACTCCTGGATCCATGTGGGCTCGTCTGTCACGAGGTGGGAGACCTCGACGCGGATGGGAAGCGTGGCGCCGGGCATGTGCGGTGCTCCGTTGATGGGTTCGAAGGGATCGCGGTTATCGGCGGGCGCGCCGCCAGCCGGCGGCTCGGGCCTCGGCCTCGCTGCAGAACCAGCGTTCGCCCTTGGAGGTGTTGATCCGGGTCTGCTCGTAGTGCCTGCCTCCGGGGACATGGTAGATGCGGCCGGCGTTGCTGATATTGCCCTTGATGCGGCAGGGGGAGCCGGCGCGGGAAGAAGAGTTCGCTCCCGGGCGCCGGTGTATCTTCGCCTGGCGATTTCGGTTTTGCTTCCGCCAGTCCGAGGGCGCGGTGAACTCTCCGGACCAGAGGCCGACTCCTTCGGCCCGGGCCGCCTCCTCGTCCGGTACGTAGCGTGTGGAGTATTTCCGATAGGCGAGTGCAAGGCCCTGCCGGACCAGCTGCTGTTGCAGGTCCCGGCCGGCTGCGAAGCAGGCGGCGATCGCGCGGCCGTACTTGTCCCTGCCGCTCACTTCGCAGCGGACAGGGGTCCGGCCGATGAGCTGGCGCATGGCCTGTGTGGCGGCCCTGCCGCATGCCCAGGGGTGGCCGTCGCGGGTGCAGGTCTGCCTGGTCTCCGGGGCGTCGATGCCGTCGAGCCGGATTTGCTCGCCGGCCACGGCGAAGGTATCGCCATCGATAACGCGGGCCTGGCCGGACAGTGTTTCGGCTTGCGCCGGCAGAGCGAAGGCAAGCAGTGCGGTAGCGGCCAGGATGGATGGGAGATGTCGGGGCAAGGATGTCATGGGATCGTTAACTCCTGTAGGGCTGCCGCCCGTCGTCGGGGGACGCGGTCAGCCGCACTTCGAATGGCCGCAGGACGGGCAGACGTCGCAGCCTTCCTGGTGGATCATCCCGGGCTGGTGGCACTTGGGGCAGACCGGGCCGGCGGGACGTTCGGTGCCGGGCGCCGGTCCGGCTTTGATCGGCGGCAGGGGCTCGTCCGGATCGATATGGCCGAGCTCGACCATCCAGTCGCGGATCTCCATGCCGATCAGCGCGATCAGGGAGGAAACCCAGCCGCGGCCCCGGACCCACTGGCCGTCGTTCGGGTCCGCTATGGCCATCAGCTCCTCGGAAACGAAGCCGACATCGCCCTGCCGGCGCCAGACGGCCGAGATCATCCGCGTGATGGCGGTGATCCAGGCATGGTGGCGGGCGTCCTTCGTGTTGATGAAGATCTCGAAGGGGCGCTTCGTGCCGTCCGCATCCTGCGAGTGGTTCAGGACCAGGTAGAAGGCGTGCTCGCTTCCGGGCCAGCTGACCTTGCGGGTCTGGCCGTCCAGGACCGGCGGCCGGTCCATGATCGTCGGGGTTGGCCCGTCCTGCCTGTCGCCGTCCGCGACCAGGACCGCGCCGGTGATGTCGTTCGGCCGGTAGGTGGTGCAGCCCTTGCAGCCGGACACATAGGCGAGGCGGTAGACTTCCTTGAAGTCGTCGAAGGAGATGTCCCTGGGCAGGTTCACGGTCTTGGAGACGGCGCTGTCGATATGGGCCTGCGCCGCGGCCTGCATCCGGATGTGCTCCTTGGGTGTGATCGTGCCGGCGTTGACGAAATGGTCCGGAGGCGGCTCGTCGCCCTTCATCCGGCGCCAGAGCGCCATCGAGGCCGAAAGGACCTGCTCTTCGGTGTGGCTGTCGTCCGGTTGCAGGACCCGGCGCGTGTAGCTGTGCGCGAAGACGGGCTCGATCCCGCCGGAAACATTGCCCGCGATCAGCGAGATGGTGCCGGTCGGCGCGACCGAGGTGAGGTGCGAGTTGCGAAGGCCGTTGCTCCGGATGAAGTCCAGCGTCTGCGCGTCGAGCTGCTGCGCGGTGTCCGTCTGCAGGAATCGCTCGAGGTCCCATAAGGGATAGGGCTCCGTTTCACCGGCGAGGACGGCGCTGGCGCGGTATGCGGCCGTCTGCAGCATGGAGACGAGGTCCCGGGTGCGTTCAACGGCGAGATCCGAGCCGTAGCGGATGCCCATGAACGCGAGCGCGTCGGCCAGGCCGGTGATGCCGAGGCCGAGGCGGCGCTTGGACAAGGCTTCCTCGCGTTGCTGCTCGAGGGGATAGAAGGACCGGTCGACAACGCGGTCGAGCATCCGGACGGCCGTGGCGACCGTCCAGGCGAGGTCGGCTTCGTTGATATGGGTGCCGTCCTCGAAGGGCGCGTTGACGAAGGCGGCCAGATTGATCGAGCCCAGCAGGCACGAGCCCCAGTCCGGCAGGGGCTGCTCGCCGCAGGGGTTGGTCGCGTAGATCGTCTCGCAGTGCCGGAGATTGTTCGTGGCGTTGATCCGGTCGATGAAGATCACCCCGGGCTCGGCGCAGTCATAGCCCGACTTCCGCAACTCGGGGGTCATGAGGATGCTAACTCATTGAATAGCCTTGATCGTCTCCCCGAGGGTCGGCACTACAAGGCGGCGAACGGAGAGGCGGCGCCGTGTGCCGTCAGGCGGAGATCCGGGGTGCGGGTTGCTGCGGCCAGGTCATGCCGAGCTGTTGCAGCAGTAGCTCGTGCTCCTTGTTCGGCCGGGTGTGGCGCGGCAGGACGAGGTGCCGGCCGTCGGTGGTTGGCAGATGGACGTCCACCATCTGGATGGTGGCGAAGGCCTCAAGGATGGCGCGTGGGGTGAGGCCCGGGGCGCGCGGCCGGGCGAGGTTCTTCAGGGTCACCAGCAGGCAGTAGGCGATGAACGAGACGAAGATATGCGCCTCGATGCGCTCTTGGCGCTGATGGAAGATGGGGCGGATCGCGAGGTCGTGCTTGAGTTCCTTGAACGCCTGCTCGATCTCGACGAGCTGCATGTACAGATGCCACAGCGTGGCGGGGTCTTCGGCGACCATGTTGGATCGCAGCAGGTAACGGCCCTCGCGGCGGCGGACCTGGCGCAGCCGGTCGCGCTGCAGGCGGAATGAGAAGCCGTTGGCGGCGAGTTCGCTGTCGGTCCCGGGCACGGTGATGTCGACCAGGCTCCAGGCCCGGCCGGCCTCCTTCCTGGCGGCGCCGAGCTTGAGCAACAACTGATCCCGGCTGTTCGACTGCCCTTGCAACTCGGCCAATCGACGCCACAGCCTCTTCAGCCGGCGCCGGCGCATGCCGCGTTCCTTCACCTGCCGCCCCTCGCTGCGCACCAGGACGTAGAGCTCGCCATCCTCGACCAGAAGCTTGACAGTCACGGACTGGCGCACCTCCTGCCAGGGCAGGCCCAGGAACACCTTCTCGAGCCGCGTCAGCCGGCCCTTGGGCGTGCCCACCAGGTAGCGCACCGGCGCCTCGCCCTCGCGCATCGCGGCCAGCGTCTCCTCGGTGGGGATGCCGCGGTCCATGATCCACACCCGCTCGGAGCGGCCATACTGATCCTCGATCTTCTTGAGGAACGCCGCCAGCGTGGTGTCGTCGGAGGTGTTGCCCGGCATCACCTCATAGGCCAGCGGAAAGCCCTGCGGCGTAACGATCAGGGCGATCACCACCTGCACGCAGTCGGGCCGCTTGTCCCGGCTGTAGCCGAAGCGGCGCTTGTCATCGAACGGCGGATCGCTCTCGAAGTAGGTCGAGGTCAGGTCGTAGAGCAGCACGTCGAAGCGCGCCTCGAACAGCGTCGCCCAGCGGTCGCGCAGAAACGAGAAGAAGCCCTGCTTGTGCGCCAGCAGCTTGTCGAGACAGCGATAGAGTGTGTCGTCGGCGATCGCCCGCTCGCCACCCAGAAGATCGCGAAGCGCGCTGTGCTCATACCAGTGACGGTGAAGGCGCCACTCGCTGCCCGGGTCGATCAGCCGGTAGCAGACCTGGATCTTCAGGATGTCCAGCCACCGCGTGCCTTGCCGGCTCGCCGGCAGCCGCTCTTCCCAGAAGCGGTCCAGGTCCAGGCGGTCCCACAAGGACAGCGCCAGCCAGCACGCCCCCCACTGGCGCGGGTCGTGAAGCGCCACCTGCGAGAGGTCGATCTTCACCACTTCGCAAGTCAGCGCCGGCGCCTCCCGGTCCTCGGGAAACAGGATCGTGCCCCCGCGGGTGGTGTAAGAGCCTGGCGTCCGTAGCGGTGTCCGGCGGGTAGGGCCGGAACGCTCAGGCTGCCACGGCGGGCAACTTGACGGTTGTATTGTCGCTCACGGGAGCGATGGATTCCAGCGTCATGTATCTGGCTCTCTGGACTGCCCATTCATCGTTCTGCTCGAGCAGGATTGCGCCGATCAGCCGGGTGATGGCGTCCTCGTTGGGGAAGATGCCGACGGTGTTTGTGCGCCGCTTGATCTCGCCGTGGAGGCGTTCGAGCGGGTTTGTCGAGTGCAGCTTGGCGCGGTGCGCGGCCGGGAAGGTCATGTAGGCGAGAACATCGTGCTCGGCCTCGTCCATGATGGCGGCGAGCTTTGGCGCCTTGGGCCTGAGCTGGTCGGCGACCTGGCGCCACTGGGCGGAGGCGCTGTCTGCATCCTCCTGGGCGAAGGCGGTAGTGACGAAGGCGGAGACGACGCGCCGGCCCTGCTTGCCGGCATGGGCGAGCAGGTTGCGCATGAAGTGGACGCGGCATCTCTGCCAGGTGGCGCCGAAGATGCGGGTGGCGGCGGCCTTCAGGCCCTTGTGGTCGTCGGAGATCACCAGCTTGACGCCGCGCAGGCCGCGGCGGGCGAGCGAGCGCAGGAAGTCGGTCCAGAAGGTCTCGGCCTCGGACGCGCCGATCGCCATGCCGAGCACCTCGCGCCGGCCCTGATCGTTGACCGCCACCGCGATGGTGACCGCGACCGAGACGACGCGCCCGGCCTCGCGCATCTTCACATAGGTCGCGTCAAGCCAGAGATACGGCCAGTCGCCCTCCAGCGGCCGGTCGAGGAAGTCGCGGATCTTGTCGTCGATCTCGCCGCACAGCCGCGACACCTGGCTCTTGGAGATGCCCGACATGCCCATCGCCTGCACCAGGTCGTCCACCGAGCGGGTCGATACGCCCTTGATGTAGGCCTCCTGGATCACCGCCGTCAGCGCCTTCTCCGCCATCCGCCGCGGTTCAAGGAAGCCCGGGAAGTAGCTCCCCTTGCGCAGCTTCGGGATCTTCAGTTCGACCGTGCCGGCCCGCGTCTCCCAGACCCGGTCCCGGTAGCCGTTGCGCTGCGTGATCCGGTCCGGCGAGCGCTCGCCGTGCGCGGCGCCCGCAAGGCCCTCAACCTCAAGCGCCATCAGACGCGCGGCCGTGAACCCGATCATCTCGCGAAGCAGGTCGGCGTCGGAACTCTTCTCCAACAGCGCCCGCAGGGTCATCATGTCGGTGGTGGTCATCGTGGTACTCCTCCGGTCAGGTGGACTGTGACAGCCCAACCCTAACCGGCACCGCGATGGCCTCCGCTGTGGGTAAGTGGCCCGCCGCCGCCTGACTCCAGACGGTCGCGGCGGCGGGCCACTTACCCACAGCTACCACCGGAAGCTTCAGCTCCTACACCACCCCTGGGGACACGACCGGGAAACAGCGCCATCTGCCGTGATCGCGACTTGCCCTCCACCACCTCGATCGAGCGGCACCACGCCGCTCGCTGGCTGTCGTTGATCTCCCCGAGATAGAGCACCTGACGCTGAACAACCCGACCGCCGTGGACCCGGACGTTCTCCACAACGCTCCAGTAGCGGTGCTCCTTGCCGTCCTTGAAGCGTCTCTTGCAGCGCACGAACATCAGCGCAGCGTCCGGATCTTCGCCAGCCCGATCAAGGGGGTAGGTCGGCACTACAAGCCGGTCCCGAGAGGTACTGCACCGAAATCCGACACTTCTCGCGCCGGAAAACCGTCAAATCAGTCGATTCTCAAGCCGAGTTGCGGAAGTCGGGATAGGTCGCGCGCATGATGCGGTCCCAGAGGTCGCGGGCCCGGACGGTGCGATAGACCTGGCCGCCGAAGAAGAGCGCGTGCGGTCCGTCTTTCCTGACCGCGTCCATGAACTGGTCGGTGACCAGCACGGAGAGGTTGAACATGCGCAGGCGGTCAGCCTCGCGCTTGGCGTCGATGAAGTCCTCGATGTCGGGATGGTCGACGCGCATCGTCCCCATCATCGCGCCCCTGCGGCTGCCGGCGCTCATGATTGTCCGGCACATCGAGTCCCACATGTTCATGAAGGACAGCGGGCCCGAGGCATCGGCGCCGACGCGTTGCACCGGTGCGCCTTTCGGACGCAGCGTCGAGAAGTCGTGGCCGATGCCGCCTCCGGCCTGCATGGTGGTGGCCGCGTCCTTCAGTCCGTCCAGGATGCCGGAGAGGCTGTCGTCGATCTGGCCCAGCACGAAGCAGTTGATGAGGGTGACCTGCCGGTCGGTGCCGGCGCCGGCGAGGATCCGGCCGGCCGGGAGGAATTTCCAGCCGCGCATGCCGTCGGTGAACATCTCCACTTCGGTGTCGTTCGCGGCCAACGCCCGGGCAACGCGCAGGCGGGTGTCGTTCATCGTCCGGTCGATCGGCGTGCCGTCCCGCTCCTTGAAGCGGTATTTCATGTCCCAGATGGTGTGGGCGACGGGCGGGAGGAGCTCGTCGGTGTCCGGCAGTGTCGCGGCGTCCATGATAGCCTCCGTCTGTTCGGTTCGCCTCGAAGAGGCTTCCCTCAAACTCCTGGGTTCGGGTGATTTCCGGTCACGGAAGTTCCGGCGGACCGTCGTCGGCATAGAGGCCCGCATAGGCGGGGTCTGCTGCGGCCTGCATCTTCGTGGCGCAAACGGAGCAGAGGTTCTCCTCGATCCACCAGTGCGGTCCGTCGAGTGCATCCGCGCCGGCGTTCCAGGTCGCGTCCGACCGCTCGATCCGGGTCTTGTCAGCCATCGGCGCGCGCTTGGGCCCGGCGCCGGCGGCGTTGGTCGAGCAATGTGAGCGCGAACGCGGCGGCCGCCAGGAAGACGATGACAAGGGTCGGGTAGAAGATGAAGGGGTATGCGTTGATGAGCTCGAGGAGGAGCTCGCTCACGGGCGGTGGGGGTTCCTTCGGCGGGGCTATGAACCTCATGATGTCGCTTCCTCTTCCGGGGGAGCGCTGCCAGGCCGGGGGCCGGGTGGCAGGACGAGTTCGGTAGGGGCCGGGAAGCGTGGATCGTCGTCATCGGAGGCGTGTCGGATGGTGGGAACGAAATCGTCCCTTTCGCTTGTCCAGGCGCCCGTGAGGTCGCGGCGACCGGAGAGAACGACGGGGGCGCCGCGCATTGCGCGCCCGCTGGCAAGGCGCGACGCGGCGTCGCGCTCGTTGTCTTCGGCAAGGTGCAGCCGGCTGAGAATGAGGACCTGGTTGTCCGGGACCTGGCGTTCCGCTTCCTTCAAGGCCTCAACGCCGCCAAGAGTGGGAATGTCGATGTCATGGGAGGAAGCGCCGATTGCCTGGGCCCAGCCAGAGGCTATCTGCCAGCATCGGCGGGTGCTTTCGCCGGGCATGGCGATCAGGAGCGCGGGGACGCGCTGTTCAAGCGCGAGCGAAAGCTGGCGGAATGCGTGGTCGACGCCATCGGCAATCAGAATGTCGACGGGGTCCGGCGTGTTCATCGTTGGTGGGGGCCCTGGTGTGAGGCGGGTGGTTACGGTCATGCTGCTTCGGCGCTTTTCGGTGATGCGAGAGCCTCGTCGAGCGTGAGGGCTACCGGTCCGTCCTTCAGCCTCTGGAGAAGGTCGGTGTGTTGTCGCGGGCTCATGGCGGTGATCCGGACCAGGTCCTTCTTCCGGTTCCCAATGGCGGTTTTGGCGAGCGCGGCCTGCAGCGGCGTGGGGATCCGTTCGGCCATTCGCACGGCGATCTGGATGGATCGTGGAGTGCATCCGAGACGCCAGGCGACGAAGTTGGTGAAGCCGCACCGGTCGGGACGGGAGTAATCGGGCCGATGGCCCTCTTGTTCTCGAAGTGCACGAAACGCTGCGGACTGGCGATCGCCGCCGCGGGGCGGTGTCCCGTATTTGCGTTCGTGACGGCGTTTACCCTGGGCAAGGGCCTGTGCCTGCTGCAGGGCGGTAAGGCGGCGGAAGCGCGACGGGAAGTCGGGGGATTCCGGGAGGGGTAAGCTGCGGGACATCTGGTGTACCTGTTGGGAGGGCGTGAGAGTGGTGGCGGGCAGGGCTGCCTGCCGGTTTCCGTGTTCATGGGTGCCTGTTCGTTGACGTCATGCCAGGTAGCGTGTCGGTCCGCTTCCCCTTTCGGTCGGGAGTGGGAATGCTGGCGAAAACAGGGAATGCCCGGGCTTGAAGAGCTTCCCGGCCGAGGGGATGAATGCCCGGCCCGGAACGCCGCAGCGATATCGTGGTGACCGTGACAGGCGGGCGATGCGGGCGTAGCATGGGGTCGGCGCTCACCACCGGAGTTGATGGCATGAATGCCCAGGGGGCGTTGCGACGGCGCGGTCCGGCCCGCAGGGCCAACTACCAGGACGTATTGGACGCGCCGGCGCATATGGTCGCGGAGATCGTCGAAGGCGCCCTGCATATGCAGCCGAGGCCGGCCTTTCGTCACGCCATAGCCGGTTCCTCGCTCGGTATCGAAATCGGCGGCCCGTTCCAGAGGGGGCGTGGCGGTCCTGGCGGATGGTGGATCGTCGACGAGCCCGAGCTCCATTTCGGCGAGGACGTCCTGGTGCCCGATCTTGCCGGCTGGCGGCGGGAGCGGATGCCCGAACCGCCTGACGAGGCCTACATCACCCTGGCGCCTGACTGGGTGTGCGAGATTCTTTCCCCTTCGACGCGGACGTTCGATCTTGAAGAAAAGCGCCCGGTCTATGCGCGGGAGGGTGTCCGTCACCTCTGGTTCGTCGATCCGGCGGCCAGGACGCTGGAGGCATTCGTGCTGAAGGACGGTGCCTGGACGCCGACGGGCGCTGCGCAGGAAGACGAGCCGGTACGCTTTCCGCCCTTCGAGGCAGTGACCTTCCCGCTGGGCGCGCTCTGGCCCTGACGCTGGAAGAACCCCAGGGAGGTCGCGGGCTGTCAGCGCAACGTGCATCAGGATCGATCCCGACGATCCATCCACATTCCCCGAAGGGCGGATCGATCCGGCCAGGGTGGACGGAACCACGGAAGCGGAGATTGCGGCGCAGGAGCGGGAAGACGAGGCTGAAGCGTTGCAGGACATGGCACGCTACACACGCCGGGTCCGGCGCCGGATGGGCCTTAGCCAGACGGAACTTGCGCGGCGCATCGACGTGTCGCTGGAAACGATCCGGAATTGGGAGCAGGGGAAGCGCTGCCCGACCGGGGCAGCGCGCGCCCTGCTGCGGGTGCTTGACAAGGCGCCGGAGGCGGCGCTTCGCGTGCTGACGTGAACTGACCCGGGCCATGAGCGCACCGGGAACGGCCTGCGTGTGAAGTCGTTGTGTCCGGATCCTGCCCCGGGCAGGCGGCATCGGCGAGCACAAAAACGGAACAGGCGCGTCTCCAATACCGGAAGGCCGGCGCGTCCCGCGCGGGAAAAATCAAAGTGAGGGTTGTACCAACTTTGATCGGGTCGGGGCCAGAAAATCAAAGTGAGGGTTTTACCTACTTTGATTTTTTCGGCGTCCGCAGCGGACCTGGAGGGCGCCTCGATCAGGAAGGGACCATAGCGCGTCGCGGCTGCGGATGCAAGGGGTGAATACATGGATCTGCCTGGCCGGTGTGCGTCTGTCAGCACGCCGCGGGCTGCTCGGCGCTGCCCTGCCCGGTCATGTGTTCGAGCCAGGCCATGAACTGCGCCTGTTCATCCTCGCTGGCTGCGATCCATAGCGTCTGCAGGCGCTCGAGCGTCGTCTTTTCCGGCGCCGGCTCGTCGTTGGAGGACGGGTCAGGCGCCGGGTTCGGGTTTTCGGTGGGCTCTCTTCGCGGATGCACGTCGGACAGCGCCTGGACTTCCTGTTCGGCGCTCTGGAGGTCCTCCAGAAGGCGGTCCTGCTCTTCACTGTCCATTCCGGAAATGGTGAAGAGGTCACCTTCTCGGTAGGCGATGGCCGTCATGGCGATCTCTTCGCGGAGCTCGGGGGCGATCTTCTCTCCGATGCGCAGCGCCCGGCGGATCGTCCAGGGAGAGAACGGCGTGAAGGACGCGGTCTCCGCGACGAAGCCGCGGTGTGAGCCGTCGTCGTTCTGGCCCTGGTAGGCGGAGCTTCGCCGGTCGCCGCCGCGCCGGGTCTCCGGATAGAGCCGCTCGTAGATCTCCTTGCGCCGCGCGAGGAAGACGCCGCGGTCGAGCGGGTTGAGCTCGGCGCGCATCAGGTTCTCGTCGATCTCCAGCAGCGCCAGCGTGTCCTCGTCGAGCAGGTCGAGGACGAAAGCCTCGATATGCGGCCAGGCGAGGTGGCGCGCGGCTTGAAGCCGGTGAGCGCCGGAGACCAGCGCATAGCGGTCGCCGTCCATGCGCACCTGGATCGGATACTGGAGACCGTGGATCTTCATGCTTTCCGCAAGGTGCTGGACGGTGCCGCCGTTTATCGTCCGGAGACGCTGGCCGAGATCGATGCGGTCCAGCTCCAGGAGGACCGTCTGGCGCGGCTCCTCCCGCATGACGACGGGGGTGGCAGCCGGGGCGTCCATCAGTCTTTCTCTGCCCGTTCGAGCTCGTCGAGGATTTCTTCCAGCTCGGCGGACGTCAGGGTGCCGCGGCATGCGTTTCGCATCAGCCGCAGGAGCAGGGCGCCGTCGAGAGGCTGCAGATCAGGACGGTTGTCCACGGCCTCGATCAGCTCGTGAGGGGTTATCGTGGGGGAATGGGCGTAGTAGGCGCGCTTGCGCTGCATCAGCAGCTCGACCTGGTCCAGCACGGTCAGGCCCGGCTGGTGAATGCGTGCGTCAATTTCGGCAAGGGTGGTCATGAGGAGTCTCCCTGGTTGGTGAGTGCTTTACGGAGCTCGTCGCGTTCGGCTTCGGAAGCTTCGTTGCAGAGATATTCGAGGAATTGGCGCCGGTGGCTCGCGGAGGTCTCCGACCAGAGCGCGGTCAGCCGGTCCAGGTTCGTCTTTCGGGGAGAGGACGGCCGGTAGGGGTCCGCCATGAGAGCCGACAGGGACGTCGGAGGCTGTTGCGCGGTTTGCAGCCGCTGCAGCACGTCCTGTTGCTTGTCCGGCTTCATGTCGGCGATGGTCTCGAGGTCTCGCGTACGACGGCCGATTGGGGTAGCCGCAAGAGCCTCGCGGAGCGCGGGGTCGAGGCGCTCACCAATACGGGTGTAGCGTCGAATGACGCGGGGGGACCACGGTGTCGAAGCTGCGGTATCCTCCGCATACGGTCGTGGACGGCTCGCAGGCAAGTTTGGGCTGCCGGGATCAGTTGGCCGATTCGGCCATCTGATATTATTTCGGTATTCCAAGCTCTTGCGGTCTCCCCCGTTCCGAGTTTCCGGATACAGGCGCAGGTAGATCTCCTTGCGCTTGGCAAAGAAGTGGGCCTTGTCGATCGCATTGAGTTCGGCCCGGCACAGGTTCTCGTCGATTTCCAGAAGCCGGACCTCTTCCTCCTCCAGACCATCGACCAGGAACGCCTCGATATGCGTCCAGCCAAGCTTCCGGGCTGCGGCGATCCGATGGGCGCCGTTGACCAGGCGGAACTGGCCTGGCTCGATCGTGGTGATCTGGATCGGGTAGATCTGCCCTCGCTGCTCCATGGACTCCGCGATGTGCTCGACGGCGGCCTCGTCGACGGCTCGAAGCCGGTCTTCGACTTCGATCATGTCGAGCGGCGTCGGCAGGGACCGCCGGTGTTGAACGGCGTTCGGGATTTCGGCCTCTGCTAGACCCTTGGGGGCGGTGGCCATGGCCCGCTCCAGTTTCTTGTCGAGCTTGGTATCGCGGCTCATGAAAGGTCTCCGGTGGGATCAGGATGCGGCCGAAACGACAGTGAGCGCGGGTTCGGGCCAGGCGAAGACGGCAGCGGCGAGCGCTTGTGCCTCGACCGCTGCGGGGCAGCGCGGTGCGAACTCGCTCACTCCCAGACCGTAGGAGGATGCGTGAGCGAAAGCGGTCCGCTGACGAAGCATCGCCGGCAGGATCGGAACGTCCTCGTGGGCCAGAAGATCTCTCGCAGAGCCGATGGGCCTGTGCCCGCGTGTAGGTGCTGCGGAGAAGACGATGACTGCGGGAGTCTGCGCCATGCGGCAGACGTCGAGGCTCATCCGGATCGACGCGAGGTCGAACACCTGCGGCCGGCACGGGATGATGACCAGGCGGGCGTGCTGGGCCGCGGTCAGCATCGACATGTCGGTGTGCCCGGGGGTGTCGAGGACGATGACCTCGAAGCCGCTCTCGGCAGCTCGCCCGATCTCCCTGGGCAACCGGCTCGGCTGCGTCGTGATGACCTCGGGGAAGGGCTTGTCGCGAATATCGCTCCAGGTCCCGGAGGACCCCTGGGGGTCCGTGTCCACGATCATCGCCCTCTTTCCGGCCAGACAGGCCTCGACGGCGAGGTTCGTGGAAATCGTGGTTTTGCCGGACCCGCCCTTCTGGCTGATGACGGCGTAGATGTCTGGTTCGCTCATGCTTGGTCAGCTCTTGTGCTTACGGGAGTTGAAGAAGGAGGTCGTGCTTTCTTGGGTCGAAAGCTGCCTGAGGATCTTGTCGGGCAGGTCCTCCGGGACCGGCCCGGGGTGGTCGAGGATTTCTCCGACCACGATGCATACGGCGATAACCGCGTGGAATTCGGGCAGTTGGCGGCAGAAGTCCTTCCAGGCGCGCGGCGACATCCGGAACTCGGGCAAGGCCTGTTTCGTGGCCGCGATCACGGTGTCGCAGTCCAGCGCTCCGAGTGGCGGCATGAACCGTGCGAGGGGCACGGGCATGCGGCTGACTGCGGTGGCGGCCAGCCAAAGGTCCTTCTCTGCCGACGAAAGCGCGTTCCGCTCGGCTTCGGTCATGGCTTCGATCTTCTCGACCAGCGCGAGCGCTTCCCTGATTGAGGGAGGCATGCGGTCGGGTCCCCGAACCGGTACGGATGGGAGATCGTCGACTGTTGCGGGAGATGCCGCCAGGAGCGGGGTATCGAAGACCCCGGAGTCTTCGTCGAGATCGAATCCGACCGGAGCGAAGGCGCCGATCTTGCGGAGCCGTCGCGCGTAGTCCTGAAACTCGGCTTTGCTCAGTCCCAGATCGTTCATGGCCTGCTGCGGCGTGACCCTCGATATGGGACGACCGCCCACGAGCCATTCCTTCTCGTCGACACCGCCGATCCAGTATTCCAGAAGGCGTATCGGCCCTTCGGGGTTGCCGTGCAGTCCCATGCGCGCGGCCACGCCGGGGCGCCGCAGGAGCCGGATAAGTTCCCGGGGATCGGTGTTGTTCGGCAGTCCGTTGGAGAGGTCAGGCATGGTGCGGCTCCGGGTCGCTTTCGACTGCGCGGCGGTTGTCCCGCCCGGCGCGGACGGTTGCTTGCGGCGCAAGGAGTTGTTCGTAGAGGCGCTCGACTTCATCGAGATACGGCCAGCAGCGGTATCGGGCGACCAGCTCGCTCCAGGCGAGGAGAAGGGCTTGCGGGTCCGCGGCGGTCCGGCACATGGCTGCCATGGTGGCCTGGTCGGCCTGCCGCCCGCCGACCCGCAACGGCAAGGATTGAAGGCCCGGGTCCGGACCGGGGATGGAAGGTTCTCCTTCTGTTGCGGGCGCGACCCGGGCGACGTGAAGTTGCTCGCTGCGCTCGATCACGCCCCACAACGAGCCGGCAAGGTTGAGAGTTCCCTGCCGGGCCCGCTCCATCAGCTTCCGGAAATAGCCGCCGGCGCTGGTGTGGATTTCGCCGACATCGTGCCGCGAGGCGACGATGACGACCGCCATGAGTGCCCAGGCGGGCGACAGGGCGGTGCAGGCCTCGCGCCAGGCTTCGGGGGATATCCCGAGCTCGCTGCGAGTCATGTTGGCGGCCTCGAAGAAATCGTCGGCCGTGGGAGGCCGGCCGGGCGGGAGGAAGCGGCCCAGACGGGGGCTCAGGGAGTCTAGGATGAGCCACGCCGGCGGCCCTCCGGAGACCGGCGACCGGCCGAGGATCGCAGGACTACCGGTTCCCCCTTCCGGCGAAAGGCGGGCGGCAGGCGGTTTCGGTGGGGGCGGGGAAGGCGCTGCCGGTGGGTCTGCCGCTACAAGAGTGTTCTCTTGGAATTGGTGTGTAATTGAATTGGACCCTGTCGTCGGAGGGTACCCCAGGGTGAAAATTTCAGCATCTTTCCGGTGTTCCGGCGAAGCCGACTCAGGGGGCTCGACCTCCTCCACGGTCGGCAGTTTGACGGCATCCAGGGCCGGTTCCGTGAGCGCGCGGGCCTGCTTCTTGATATGCCGCGCCTCAACCGCAAGGGAGCGGAGGCTGTGGATGTCGGAACCGCCCATGCCCTTCGCGTCCGGAAGCGCCAGGACACGGGCAAGAAGCGGCTGGAGCACGGCTGCGGACGCCTCGTCGAAGCGAAGCGCTGCCTTTAGAATGATGCGGGTATGGCAGCGGATTGTGGCGATCTCGTGGACCAGGCCCTCGCCTTCGATGTCCTCCTCCTCAGCCTGGCTCGCTGCGTCCTCGATTTCCTGGGCGTTGGCGGCGAAAGGGGCGAAGGTCACGCCATGGGCCCATTTGATGCGGCTGTCCTGCTTGCTGCGCTTGCCGTCGCGGCGCCGGCTGGCCGTGTCGCTCCAGTAGAGGAGACCGGCCCGGGCGAGATCCTTCTCGATGTTGGAGACGGTTCTCAGGCTGACGCCCAGTTTCCTGGCAAGCTTGCGTTTGCTCATCCAGACGCTGGGAGGGCAGTCGCCCGGCTCGAAGTCGTCCCGGCGCAGCTTCTTGAACGACACGCGGAGATAATCGACGTGGAGAGACCTCAAGCCGAAGCGCTCCCTGACGCGCTGGTTCTCCTGGAGGAGAGCAAGAAGAGCCCAATGGTCGAGTCCGCCTTCCCGGCCGGTCCAGGCCTCGGCGGCATCTCGAGCCGCGTCGTATTCGGGTTTGTGGATTCGGCACCCTGTTGGGTAGGGGCCGTGCGGGGTGTCGCCGCCTCTGAGGCGGTCTGTAGTGCCTTGATCTTGCATGATTTTTGACGCTCGGCGTCGTCCATGCCTCGATCCCCACTTTTTTCGCTTTCCCGGCTTGACTAGGCAGACCGGGGGGGTTACCTTCCGAGCTTGATGATGGCTTCGGAAGGTTCCTGACGCGCTTGTGGGGACTGAGGCTACAGTCCGATTTTCGGGCTAAGATCGGGCAGCGGAATTCGCCTTCCGCTGCCCGCTTTCTTTAAACCCTTGACTGTATGAAGCTAGCCAAGCACAATTCTCCGGCTCCAAAGGCTGATTGCCTGCCGGGTGTGGTGGCTAGGACAGGAGCATGTGCCAGCCGGGCGGGATCGCCGCGCCGTCCTCCGGCTCCAGGTCGCGGCGCCCGAGCGTCTTCTGGAACAGCAGCACGGGAGCCGCCGTCGCGACATCGGCATCCGAGTGCCGGTTGCCGATATGGCTGCGGATATCCGCAAGATCGTCGGGCATGGGTTCCGTTCCCTGTCCTTCATCCGTCGTCGGGACTTTATCGCAGCGATTGCAGGGCGAGGGAAGCGATAGCCGCTATGCCGTGCCGACAAGCCGGTAGACGGCGACGGGCGCGGCGCGGCCCTTGACCTCCATCTCGCCGACCGGCTCCACCTCGAACAGCCCGTCCAGGTCGGCCACCGTCGAGGCGCTAACGGTGATGGCGACCCCGGCGTCGGGCGACACCTCCTTGCCGAGCTGCTCCAGCCGCTGCGCGATGTTCACATCGTCGCCGATGACCGTGTAGTTGACCCGGCTGGGCGTGCCGATATTGCCCGCGGTCGCCTGCCCGGAATGGATGCCGAGGCGCACGCGGACGGGCGGCTCGCCGCGGGCTTCGCGCTCGCGGTTGTCGGCGGCGATGCCGTCCCGGATGGCGAGCGCCGCCCGGCAGGCGCGGACGGCGCGGTTCTTCTGCTTCTCCGGCGCGCCCCAGAAGGCCATCACGCTGTCGCCGATGAACTTGTCCACTGTGCCGCCTTCCGCCTCGATGGCGCTGGTCAGTATGTCGAAATGGCGGTTCAGCAGGTCCGCGACTTCCGCCGCGCTCTTGCCTTCCGAGATCGTCGAGTAGCCGGCGATATCGCTGAACATCACGGTGACATTGCGCCGGTCGGAAGCGAGCGAGGCGAGGTCGCCTTCCCGCATGAGCTGATGGACCAGCGAGCGCGGCACATAGGCCTGGAACCAGCGCAGCGCGCCCGTCATCGAGTTGAAGGCGTTCGACTGCTCGTCGAGCTCGCGCACCCGGCTCGCCGGCAGGTCGCGGATATCGTCCAGCCGGAGTTCGCCGATCAGGCGCGCGACCGAGGACAGGCGCCGCACGGGGCGCGAGAGACGCCGGCCGATGAACAGCGCCAGCAGGACCGCAAGCACCAGGGCAGCGAAGCCGACGATCATGGAATTGAGCAGGCGGTTTATCTCGCTGCTGATGACGTCGGTATCGAAATAGGCCCCCAGGATGAGCGGCGTCGCGGTATAGGAGTCGAGCTGGCGGTAAAGGAACAGGTACTGCGTCCCCGCCAGTTCCACCAGATGGCTTTGCAGCGGCGGGCGCGGTGGGATGCCGGACCTTCGCATCCAGTGTTCGTCCCACATGCGGGCCAGCACCGGGTCTCCGAACCCGGCAAGCTCGGGCAACGGTTTCTCCAGCGACAGGTCCGGATAGCCCGCCGCCATCAGGCGGTGGGCCAGTACCCGGTCCTTGCCGTAGAGGACGAAGGTGTTCGGCGCGCTGCCGGTGCTCAGTTGCTCGAGGAACTCGGACAGCGCCCTCATGCCCAGCACCGCCGCCAGCATGCCCTCGAACCGGTCGTTCCTGTAGATGGGAATCTGGAGGGTAAGGACGGACGAATCGTAGTCCGGCCGGTAGATCGGCGGCACCCAGACGGGCTTCCGGTTCGCCCGGCCGTAGCGGAGCGCGGCCTGCGCCGCCCGGTCCTTGGAGAAGTCCGGAGTCCGTATCTTCGCCAAGGTCTCCGTTCTCTCGGCTATGAGCGTCCGCCCGTCGGCCCCCATAAAGGCGAGAGCGCCGATGGCGGGATCGGCGGCCATGGCGCCGAACAGCAGCGCCGTCAACTGCTCCGGGTTCCCGGGGTCGGCCTGGCCGGTCTCCAGCGCCCGCGCCACGAAACCGGCCTGGTTGCCCGCCGATTCGAGCAGGCCCTCGACCTCCCGGGTCAGCGCCCCGATCCCGAGGTCGGCCCGGTCGCGCAACAGGTCCACCGTGTTGCGGGCCGCGCCATAGACGGCGAAGCCGAGCACCACGAGGATCGAGACCGCGATCAGCGAGCCGAAACTGAGCGCCAGAAGCCAGGAAAGCGAGAGCCGCCGGCTCCGTCCACCCCGTCCCGCGGAGGGACCGGCGGAAACCGCGCCGATGTCACCAGGCCGTGGCATAGCCCTTGAAGGCGGTGGGCAGGCGGCGGATGTCCTGGATCACGTCGGACGGGATGTCCGGGCGCATGTCCATGGAAAGGCTGGCATAGATGGCGTCCGCCGCCCCGCCGAAGCGCTCCTCCACTGCGTCCGCAAGCTCGTCGTGCCGGCCGACGGCGGCGAACAGGCGCACCGTGTCGTCATCGACCTCGGCGGCGATCCGGTCCCAGGCGCCCTCCTTGGTCATGCGGTTGAGCTTGCGCCCGAGGTCGCCGAGATCGTGCAGGTCCAGCACCGGCCAGTAGCCCGGCGTCGAGCCGTAGAAGGCGACGCGGTAGCGCACCCACTCGACGGCCTTCTCCACTTCCTCGTCGTTCGCGCCGGTGGCGATGAAGCCGCCGCCTGTCACCTCGAAGTCCTCGCGCCTGCGCCCCGTCCGCGCCATGCCCTCGGCGATGCGCGGCAGGCAGACGTCCTCCAGGTAGCGCCTCGTGCAGAAGCCGTGCAGCCGCACCCCGTCGGCCACCTCGCCCGAAAGGCGGAGCGAATAGTCGCCGACCGCCGCGATGGTGACCGGCACCATCGGCTGGCCCGTCGATGCCGGGGTGAAGTTCGGCGTCATCAGGGTGAAGGTGTAGTGCTCGCCCTCGAAGCGCAGCCGCTCGCCGGTCTCCCAGCTCCGCCAGATCGCCCTGAGCGCCTGCACATATTCGCGCAGCCGCGGCACCGGCGCCGTCCAGGGCACCGAGAAGCGCTTCTCGTTGTGCGGGCGGATCTGCGGCCCGATGCCGAGCGCGAAGCGGCCCTTCGAGGCGGTCTGCAGGTCCCAGCAGGCGTTCGCCACCACCATCGGGCTGCGCGGGAAGGCGATGGCGACCGCGGTGCCGAGCGCCAGCTTTTCCGTCGCGGTCGCGGCGACGCCGAGCGCCAGGAACGGGTCGTGGCGGTTCTCCATGGTGAGCGCGCCGTCGAAACCGGCAGCCTCGGCCGCAGCGGCCGCCGCCGGCACTTCGTTCAGGTCGTTCTGCGGCAGGGTCGTCAGGATGCGCATCGTCGGTCGGGCCTTCCGGGTCGGGATTGTCAGGTGCCGGCGGTCATGCCGTGGTCGATGACGAGCTCCGAGCCCGTCATGTGGGTGGAGGCGTCGGAAAGCAGGAACACGATGCCGTCCGCGATATGCTCCGGCCTGCCGGGCTGTCCGCCCGGAACCCGGCTGGCGGCGCGTTCCACGGGGTCGGTGGAGGCGGTCGGGTCGTTGAAGGGCGAGGGGCCGCTCTCCGCCATCCGGTCCCAGATCGGCGTGTCGATGATGCCGGGATGGACCGAGTTCACGCGCACGTTCCAGCCGCGCCGGGCGCTCTCCAGCGCGGCCGACTTGGTGAACAGGCACACGGCGCCCTTGGTCGCGCTGTAGCAGGAAAGGCCGACGCTGTTGCCGCGCAGGCCGGCGACCGAGGAGAGGTTGACGATCGAGCCGCCGCCCGAATCGCGGATGACCGGCAGGATGTGCTTCACGCCGAGGAAGACGCCCTCGACATTCACCGCCTGCTGCCTGCGCCAGTCCTCGAGGCTGGTCTCCAGCAGCGGGCGCACGATGGCGATGCCGGCATTGTTGACCAGCCCGTGCAGCGGCCCCGCTTCGGCGGCGACCTCCCGCCAGCGCGCCTCGTCGGTCACGTCCTGGGGCATGAAGCGCCCGCCGGTGCGCTCTGCGGTCTCGCGCCCGCCCGCCTCGTCGATATCGGTCGCCAGCACCGAAGCGCCCGCAGCGGCTGCGGCAATCGCCGTCGCCCGCCCGATGCCGGAAGCCGCCCCCGTAATCAGAATCGCCCTGCCGTCCAGCACGCCCATGAGTCTCCCTCCCGTCCCGTCACCGCCATTATGGCAGCAATCGCGGCGGGGTGGGGCATCCTCGGTCAACGGAGAGGTTTGGATGCCGGTATCGTTCCCGAGGGACGCAAGGCAGGCGCGTAAAGTTGAAGGCGCGCCCCGCCGGGCCGCTCTATACTGGCGGCTCCGAAGCAACGGGAATGAACGATGGCCGGGCTTTGCGCCTTTTTTCCGACCAGGGATTTCGGCTCCGACTTCGCCGCGATACGCGACTGGGCGCAGGCGGCCGAAGAGCTGGGCTATGACTGGATCACCGTGCCCGACCATGTGCTGGGCGCCGACCCGGCCTCGCGCGAAGGCTGGAAGCCGCCCTACACCCACCGGGACCAGTTCCACGAGACCTTCGTCACGATGGGTTACCTTGCCGCCTGCACGACGCGAATCGGGCTGGCCTCGGGCGTGCTGATCCTGCCGCAGCGCCAGACGGCGCTGGTCGCCAAGCAGGCGGCGGAGGTCGATATCCTCTCCGGCGGGCGGCTCCGGCTCGGCATCGGCACCGGGTGGAACTTCGTCGAATACGAGGCGCTGAACGAGGACTGGGAGACGCGCGGCGCCCGGCAGACGGAGCAGGTGGCCCTGATGCGCCGGCTCTGGACCGAGGAGCTGGTGACGACCGGGGGCCGCTGGCACGGCTTCGCCGACGCCGGGCTCAATCCCCTGCCGGTGCAGCGGCCGATCCCGGTCTGGTTCGGCGGTACGCATCCGGCCGTGCTGCGCCGGGCAGCGAGGATGGGCGACGGCTGGATTCCCATCGCGCGCCCGGACGACAGCGGCAAGCGGCTCGTGGAGACCCTGCACGGGCTGCTGGAAGCGGAAGGCCGCGACCCGGCTTCGTTCGGTATCGACGCCTGGCTGCGCGCCTCTTCGCCCGACGTGCAGAAATGGGCCGCTGCTGCCGAGGGCTGGCGTGGGCTCGGCGCAAGCCTGCTGACGCTCTACCCCCTCTACCGGGTCGAGTCGGTGGACGAGCGCATCCAGGCCCTCGGGCGCTTCAGGGAGGCGGCCGGCGCTTGCTGACGATCTCCGGCGGACGGGTCCTGGCGCCGGAAGGCGGCTTCGAGCGGCGCGACCTCGCCGTCGCCGGCGGGCGGATCGTTGCCGACGGCGGCGCAAGCGGAGAGGTTCTGGACGCCGCCGGGCTTCTGGTGCTGCCGGGAATCGTGGATATCCACGGCGACGCCTTCGAACGCCAGATCATGCCGCGCCCCGGCGTCCATTTCCCGCTGGACGTGGCGCTGCTCGACACCGACCGGCAGATGGCGGCCAACGGCATCACCACGGCCTACCACGCGGTCACATGGTCCTGGGAGCCGGGGCTGCGGGGACGCGGCACGCTGGTGGCGCTGATGGCGGCGCTGGAGGCGCTGGAAGGCCGCCTCGTCGTGGACACCCGCCTGCACCTGCGCATCGAGACCTGGAATCTGGGCGCGGTGAACGAGCTCTGCGAGTGGATGGAAGCGGGGAAAGTCGATCTCCTCGCCTTCAACGACCATTTCGAGGAGATCTACGAGCAGTGCCGCGACGCTGAGAAGATCGGGAAATATGCCGAGCGCGCGGGGCTCGCGCACGCCGCCTTTCTCGACCTGCTGGAGGACGTGCGGAAAGGGGCCCCCGAGGTTCCCGCGGCCATGCGGCGGATTGCGGCGGCGGCGGAAGCGGCGGGCGTCGTCCGGCTCGCCCATGACGAGGAGACGCTCGAAGACCGCAGCCTTTACCGCAGCCTGGGCGCGCTGATTTCCGAGTTCCCGGAGATCGTGCCGGTGGCGCGCGAAGCGGCTGCGGCAGGGGAGGCGGTCGTGTTCGGTGCGCCCAACGTGCTGCGGGGCGGCAGCCACACCGGCTGTCCCGGAGCGGCCGACATGGTCCGCGAGGGCCTCTGCACGGTGCTCGCGTCGGACTACTACTATCCCGCCATGCTGCTGGCGCCGTTCCGCCTGGCCGAACAGGGCATCCTCGCGCTGGAGGACGCCTGGCCGCTGGTCTCCGCGAACCCGGCCCGCGCGGCGGGGCTGGACGACCGGGGAACGCTCACCGAAGGGGCGCGAGCGGATATCCTTCTGGTCGATCCCGCCGGGCCCGTGCCCCGCCCCGTTGCCGTGCTCGCCGAGGGCAGGCTGTTGCGCTTCGGGGTCGGCTGAGGACGCCGGGCGCGCAGCCGGGGCTTGCGGTGAGGGGCCGGGGCTTGCTTGACTGGCGGCGGACCCTTGCCGGAGGCCCCGGATGAACCTTGCCGCCCTGATAATCCGCTCCGCCCGCGCGAGGCCGGACAATCTCGCGCTGGCGAAGGGCTTCGCGCCCCATGCCGACTACCGCACGCTGGCGGACCGCACCGCCGCCATCGCCGGCTCGCTGCTGGCTGCGGGCCTGCGGCCGGGCGACCGCGTGGCGATCGCGATGAAGAACTGCCCCGAATTCCTCGAACTGCTTTACGGCATCTGGCATGCGGGCCTCTGCGCCGTGCCGGTCAATGCCCGCCTCCACCCGAACGAATTCGCCTACATCTTCGAGAATTCCGGCGCCCGCTTCGCGGCCGTTACGCCGGACCTGGCGGACGCGCTCGCGCCCGTCTGCGAGGGCCTGGAGAATGTGGAACGGATGGTCGTCACCGGCGAGGCGGAGTTCCGGGCGCTTTACGAAGGCGAGCGGGTCGGGCTTGCGGACGTCGCGCCGACGGACAACGCCTGGCTGTTCTACACCAGCGGCACCACCGGCCGGCCGAAGGGCGCCGCGCTCTCGCACCGCAACCTGCTGCACTGCACGCTCGGCTATTTCTCCGATGTGGACGACATCGCCGAAGGCGACGCCGCGCTGCATCCCGCGCCGCTCAGCCACGGCTCCGGCTGCTACAACATTCCCCATGTCGCGCGCGCGAGCCCGCAGGTCGTGCCGGAGGGCGGCTTCGAGCCGGAGGAGATCTTCGCGCTGATCCGCCACTACAGGGGCAGCAGTTTCTTCGCCGCGCCGACCATGGTGAAGCGCCTGATCGACCACCCGGCGGCCGGAAACGCCGATGTCGCGAACCTGCGCTCCATCATCTATGGCGGCGGGCCGATGTATGTGGCCGACGCCAAGCGGGCCTTCGAGCTCTGGGGTCCGAAGCTCATCCAGATCTACGGCCAGGGCGAATGCCCGATGACGATCACGAGCCTGCGCCGCGAGGAAATCGCGGAGGTGGACCATCCCCGCTACGAGGAGCGGCTGGCTTCGGCCGGGCGGGCCTTCTCCAATGTCGAGGTCCGGATCGCCGACCGGGACGAACGCACCCTGCCGCCCGGCGAGATCGGCGAGATACAGGTGCGCGGCGAGGTCGTGATGAACGGCTACTGGGACAACCCCGAAGCGACGGAAGCGGCCTTGCTGGGCGGCTGGCTGCACACCGGCGATGTCGGCATTGTGGACGAGGAAGGCTATGTGACGCTCAAGGACCGCTCGAAGGACATGATCATCTCGGGCGGCACCAACATCTATCCGCGCGAGATCGAGGAGGTGCTGCTGACCCATTCGGGCGTGAGCGAGGTGGCGGTGATCGGCCGGCCGGACCCGGAATGGGGCGAGAATGTCATCGCCTATGTCGTCGCCGCCGGCGGCGCGCCCGCCGCGGATGCGCTCGACCGCCACTGCCTCGACAGCATGGCCCGCTTCAAGCGGCCCAAGGCCTACCGCTTCGTGGAGGCGCTGCCGAAGAACAATTACGGCAAGGTCGTGAAGACCGAACTCCGCGACTTGGAGGCCGGACAGCCGGACCCCTGAGAGGAGGGCTGTGCCGAAAACGACGAAGCCCCGCCGGGGCGGGGCTTCGCGCTGTTTTCTGCCTGCGGTCGGATCAGACGCTGTAATACATCTTGAACTCGACCGGGTGCGGCGTGTGCTCGAGGGCGTAGACCTCACCCCACTTGAGGTCGATATAGCCGTCGATCAGGTCGTCGGAGAACACGTCGCCGCGCGTGAGGAACGAGCGGTCGGCGTCCAGGCTTTCCAGCGCCTCGCGCAGCGACCCGCAGACCGTCGGCACGCCTTCCAGCTCCTCCGGCGGCAGGTCGTAGAGGTTCTTGTCCATCGGCTCGCCCGGATGGATCTTGTTGATGACCCCGTCGATGCCCGCCATCAGCATGGCCGCAAAGGCCAGATAGGGGTTCGCGCCCGGATCCGGGAAGCGCACCTCGACGCGCTTGCCGTTCGGGCTCGCCACATAGGGGATGCGGCAGGAGGCCGAGCGGTTGCGGCTCGAATAGGCGAGCAGCACCGGCGCCTCGAAGCCCGGGATCAGCCGCTTGTAGGAGTTGGTGAGCGGGTTGGAGAAGGCGTTGATGGCCTTCGCGTGCCGGATGATGCCGCCGATATAGTGCAGCGCGAACTCCGAGAGGTCGGCATAGCCGTGGCCGGCGAAGAGCGGCTGGCCGTCCTTCCAGACCGACTGGTGGACATGCATGCCGGAGCCGTTGTCGTCGATCACCGGCTTCGGCATGAAGGTCGCCGTCTTGCCGTAGCTGTGCGCGACCATGTGGGTCACATATTTGTAGATCTGCAACGCGTCGGCGGCCCCGACCAGGGTGCCGAACTTGAGGCCGAGCTCATGCTGGGAGGGCGCCACCTCGTGATGGTGCTTCTCCATGTCGAGGCCCATCTCGGCCATGGTCGAGACCATTTCGGAGCGCATGTCCGCGCCGCTGTCGACGGGCGGGACCGGGAAGTAGCCGCCCTTCACGTCCGGCCGGTGGCCGGGATTGCCCTCCTCGAACTCCGTGCCCGAGTTGTAGGGCCCTTCCGCGCTGTCGAGCATGTAGAAGGTCCGGTTCATCGACACATCGAAGCGCACGTCGTCGAACACGAAGAACTCGGCTTCCGGGCCGAAATAAGCCGTGTCGCCGATACCCGCTTCCTGGATATAGGCCTCGGCCTTCTTGGCGACCGAGCGCGGGCAGCGCTCATAGGACATGCCGGTGGACGGCTCATGCACGTCGCAGAACAGCACCATCGTATTTTCCGCCATGAACGGGTCCATGGTGGCCGTGGTCGGGTCCGGCATCAGGATCATGTCGGACTCGTTGATGTCCTTCCAGCCGGCGATGGAGGAGCCGTCGAAGAAGATGCCGTCCACGAAGACATCCTCGTCCATGGTCGTCACATACTGGGCGGTATGCTGCCACTTGCCGCGCGGGTCGGTGAAGCGCAGGTCCACATGGCGGACATCATTGTCCTGGATTGCCTTGAGCACATCCTCGGGCGTCTTGCAGTTGAGCGACATGAGATAGGGGCTCCCTCTCTGTTCCGGAAGGCGCTCGCGCCGGGTGTCTAGATTGCGTCGGCACCGGTCTCGCCGGTGCGAATTCGGATCGCTTCCTCAATGGGATAGACGAATATCTTGCCATCGCCGATGCGGGCGGTGTAGGCCGCCTGCTGGATCGCCTCGACGGCGCGTTCGACCGCGGCGTCTTCCACGACGACCTCGATCTTCACCTTGGGCAGGAAGTCCACGACATATTCGGCGCCGCGATAGAGCTCGGTGTGGCCCTTCTGCCGCCCGAACCCCTTCGCCTCCAGCACGGTGATGCCCTTGATGCCGACCTCGTGCAGCGCGTCCTTCACCTCGTCGAGCTTGAAGGGCTTGATGATCGCTTCAATCTTCTTCATCGCCGTCCCGCCGGTGATTGGCCTGATGCCGGTATGTTGCAAAGCACACTACATGCCAGTCTGCAAGGCATGGGTATCCTTTGTAAATCAAGGGTTTTCCGCCCGTGCGGCAACCGGATATGCACATGTTTCCACCACATGCCTATTCATTGGGCGCTTGGAATGCCTGCCGAACGGGCGCTCAGAGCACGGTGCGGATGCGTTCGACCGCGCGCTCGATGTCTTCCTCGCTCGCCGCGTAGGAAAAACGGATGAAGCCCTCGCCATGCCCGCCGAAGCTGGTGCCGGCCACGGTCGCGACGCCGGCATCCTCCAGCATCCGGCTCTGCAGCTCGCGTGCGCTCATGCCGGTGCCCTCGATATTGGGGAAGGTGTAGAACGCGCCCCCCGGATCGACGCAGCGGAAGCCCGGAAGCTGGTTGAGCGCGCGCACGATGATGCGCCGGCGCGCATCGAACGCCCGGCGCATGGTTTCCACGGCGTCCTGCGGCCCGTTCAGCGCGGCGATGCCGGCATGTTGCGTGGCCGCGTTGACGCAGGAATGGCAGTTGACGGCCAGCCGCTCCACCAGCGGGAAGAGCGCCTTCGGCCAGACGCTGTAGCCGAGCCGCCAGCCGGTCATCGCATAGGTCTTGCTCCAGCCGTCCAGCAGGATGGTGCGCTCGCGCAGGCTCTCATAGCCGAGCAGCGAGACATGCTCGTTGTCCTCGTAGAGCAGCCGGCTGTAGATCTCGTCGGAGAGGATCGCGACATGCGGATGGTCCTCCAGCCCGGCCGCCAGCCTGTCCATCTCCGCCTTCGGCACGACGCCGCCGGTCGGGTTGGCGGGGCTGTTCAGGATCAGCAGGCGGGTCGCGGGGCCGATCTGCGCCAGTACCTCGTCGGCGGAGAAGGCGAAGCCGTTTTCCTCGTGCAGCGCCATGGCGACGGGCGTGGCGCCGGTATAGTCGATCATCGACTCGTAGATCGGGAAGCCGGGGTTCGGATAGACGATCTCGGCGCCGGGCTCCCCGAACATCATGATCGCGAAGAACATGGTCGGCTTGCCGCCCGGCAGGATCATCACCAGGTCGGGATCGACCTCGACGCCCCGGAACCTCGCTATGTCCGCCGCCACCGCCTCGCGAAGCGCCGGGATGCCGTTGGCCGGGGTGTAGCCGTGATGCCCGTCGCGCAAAGCCTGCGCCGCCGCTTCGACGATATGGGGCGGCGTCTTGAAGTCCGGCTGCCCGATGCCGAGATTGACGATGTCGCGGCCTTCCGCCTGCAGCTTCGCCGCCCGGGCGAGCACCTCGAAGGCGGTCTCGGTTCCCAGTCGGTCCAGGTTGTCGGCAAGGCGGAGCATGGCGGCCGGTATCCCCTGTTGGCGGAAGGCGCCGGACTATGTCCGAAACCGGAATCCGCCGCAATGCCCCGGCGGCGGATTCGGGCTGTCTCCCGTTCGGACCGGCGCGGAACCGGGAGGCAGGGTGTCACGGCCTGCCTGTTGGATCAGTTTGTTCACGATTTTAGAAATAATTCTTGAAATGATACTTGACCTACAGAAAATTGTGTTATGATGGGTCCGAGGGAGGCGAAGTCCGCGCGGACCGTTTCCCTTCACGCCGGCCCGGCGCGGAGCGACCCTGATTCGACGCACAGGCGAAGTGCGCCCTGCGGCTCGCGCGCGCAATCAGGCGCGCGAACCGCGCCGGCGCCGACACCCGCCCGCGCCCGCACGCGATACGCGCGAAACAGGGTCCCGCCGCGCCGGGCGGGCCGGCGGCGGCGCCAACGCCGCCATCTGCAATGTTCGCCGCGTTCCGCGCGGCGGCGGGGCGAACGGAACGGAGTGGAACAAAACGCGATGGAGGAACGGTATGCAGGATACGGATGGACACGGGAAACCGCCTCCCCGCTCGCGGGAGAGGCCGGGAGAGGGCCGGCGGCCGGGGCAACCGCCGGGCGGACAGGATGGCCTCCCATCCCGGCCTTCAACCGTCGCCCCGGACCCCGATCCGGGGCCCATCCCTGACACTCCCGGCCGGCACGGGCGGTCCGGTCTTGCTCCGAACGGCTGCGGTGGGGGCGGAGGTCCCCTTCGACAGGCTCAGGACGGGCTTTCGATACGCGCCGGCCTTCGCGGGGCGAAGGCCGGCGCTACTCAGGATGAGGGGCGCTGGCGGCCGATCCGAGCCTCGATCCCACCGGACCCTTCGAAACCCGGTCGAACCCGGGCCATGTGTCCTGCTCGCCAAATCCAAACCGGACAGCAATGGCTCGGGAGCCGGGGTGGCGAGAGGGTGAAGCAGACCATGACAAAACATGACATTTCCGGCGGGCCTCATGACAAAACATGACATTTCATGACATCCGCGAAAGGTAAGCCTTGCGCCGGTCGCGGCGGCCCCGGTCTTGACCTTCGGGGGGTGGGCGGCCTAGATGGCGTCCTTCCTTGCGAGGCTTTCCGCGTGGTGCCCATAGCTCAGTCGGTTAGAGCGCCTGGTTGTGGTCCAGGAGGTCACCGGTTCAAATCCGGTTGGGCACCCCACCGCCCGTTCGGGACGGAGCGCGGATGCAGATGAACGGCGACCGGCGGCCCAGGACGCCGATCCGCGACGCGGCCACCCTCGTCATCCTCCGCCGGGAGACCGGCGAGGTGGTGATGGGCGAGCGCTCGCAGGGCCACGTCTTCTACCCGGAGCACTATGTCTTTCCCGGCGGCAGGGTGGACCGCCAGGACGGCCATGCGCCTGCGGCCCGCGAGTTGCGCCCCGAGGTCGAACGGAGGCTGCGCTCGTCCGCGACCGCACGGCGGGCGAGGGCGCTGGCGCTGGCGGCGGTGCGCGAGACCTTCGAGGAAGCGGGGCTGATCGTCGGCGAGCCCGTCAACGGCTTGCGGCCCGACGGGCTTTCGGACGACTGGCGGCATTTCTACGACAGCGGCTACGCCCCGGCGCTGGACAGGCTCACCTACATCCACCGGGCGGTGACGCCGCCTGGCCGTCCGCGTCGTTTCAACGCAAGGTTCTTCGTGATCGACGCCGAGCATGTGCGCGGCGACCTGAGCGAAGGTTCGGGCGAGTTGCTGAAGCTGCACTGGGTCCGGCTTGCCGACGCGCAGCGCCTAAAGCTCCGACCAATCACGGCGCTCGTGCTGAAGGAAATCGAGTCCCGCCTCGCCGGGGACAGGCTGCACGACATGAGCCGCCCGGTGCCGGTCGTGAAGACGCTCTACGGCAGGCGCGTCATGGAATGGGACTGAACGAACCGACCGCTCCCGCAATGCGCGGCCGCTCGGCCCTGCTGACGGTCGAGGAGATGGGCCGGGCCGACCGGCTGGCGGCGGACCGCGGGCATCCGGGCTTCGAGCTGATGCGCGATGCCGGCGCCGCCATCGCGGGTGCGGTGCGCCGGCGCTGGAGCCCGCGGCCGGTCCTGGTGCTGGCGGGACCCGGCAACAATGGCGGCGACGGCTTCATCGCGGCGGAATGTCTGAGAGCCGCCGGCTGGCCGGTGCGGGTGGCGCTGTCGGGCAGCCGCGAGGCGCTCGCGGGCGATGCGGCCGAGGCGGCGCGAAGCTGGCCGGGGCCGGTCGAACCGCTCGGGTCCGAGGCGTTGGCCGACGCCCGGCTCGTCATCGACGCCCTGTTCGGGGCCGGGCTGAAACGGCCGGTCTCGGGCGCCGCAAGGGAGGTTCTGGAAGCGGCGGAGGGCCTGCCGCTGGTCGCCGTGGACCTGCCGAGCGGCATTGCGGGAGACACGGGCGCGGTGCTGGGCCACGCGCCCCGCGCGGCGCTCACGGTCACCTTCTTCCGCAGGAAGCCGGGCCATCTGCTGCTGCCGGGGCGGCTGCATTGCGGCGAGGTCGAGGTGGCCGATATCGGCATTCCGGAGGCGGTGCTGGACGAGATCGGCCCCGCTGCATTCGGGAACGGGCCGGATTTGTGGACGCTGCCGTTTCCGGGGCCGGAGAGCCACAAATATACGCGCGGCCATGCGGTCGTCTGGGGCGGGGCGGAAACGACCGGAGCGGCCCGGCTGGCGGCGCGGGGCGCGATGCGCGCGGGCGCGGGCGTCGTCACCGTTTCCGCGCCGGGCGAAGCCTGGCCGGTCTATGCCGCCTCGCTGCCGGGGGCGCTGGTCGTGGGGCGGAGCGGGCCGGAGGACTTCCGGCGCCTGCTGGAGGATGCGCGCAGGAACGCCGTGCTGGTCGGGCCCGGCGCCGGCCTCGGCGCGGAAACCGCCGCCGCCGTGGAAGCGGCCTGCGCGCGCGCCGGAGGGGTCGTGCTCGACGCCGACGCCCTGACCGCCATGGCGGGGCGGCTGCCCGAAGGCCGGGGCGGCGCCGGGCTGCTGACGCCCCATGACGGCGAGTTCGCGCGCCTCTTTGCGTTCGGCGGCAACCGGCTCGCCAGGGCGCGCGCGGCGGCGGCGGCCAGCGGATGGACCGTGTTGCTCAAGGGCGCCGACAGCGTGGTCGCCGCGCCCGACGGACGCGCCGCCATTTCGGCAAATGCGCCGCCCTGGCTGGCGACCGCCGGCAGCGGCGATGTGTTGGCCGGCATGGCGCTTGGACTGATGGCGCAGGGCATGCTCGCCTTCGAGGCGGCGGCTGCGGCAACGTGGCTGCATGGAGAGGCAGCGACAGCCTTCGGGCCGGGCTTGATTGCCGAAGACCTGCCGGACATGTTGCCGGCCGTTCTCCGCAGGATGCACGCGACATGAGCCAGTCCGAAGCAGAAGTCTCCCGGCTGTTCGACCGCACGCTCGCGGGGCTGAAGGAAGCCGTGCGCGGACTCATCGGCAGCGACGGCCTCGACCCCGACCCGGACCTGACGAAGGGCGATGCGGAGCGCATACGCGAGCGCTTCTGGGCCTGCCTGGAGGGGCGGGGCGGGGAGGTCTCGGCGCGCGGCCGCGCCGCCGAGCTCGGCAGGGCTTACCTGCAACTGTCGGAGACCGGCCGCCGGCGCTACCTCACCATTCTGGCGACCGAGTTCGACCGGGACCCGGTGGCGGTCGGGCAGGCGGTAGCGGCGTTGGAAGCGGCGCCGCCGGACGGCCGGGCGGCTGTGGAAGAGGCGCTCCGGGATGCGCTGAATGCGCCGCGCGAACGCCTGCTGCGGCAGTTCAATGCGCTGGCCGACGGCGTGAAGTTCCTGGTGGACCTGCGCTACGACCTGATGCGTTTCGCGCGCGAGGATGCGGCGCTCTCGGGCCTCGAGAAGGACCTGAAGCACCTGCTCGCGAGCTGGTTCGATGCGGGCTTCCTGGAGCTCAGGCGGATCGACTGGAACGCCCCGGCCTCGCTCCTGGAGAAGCTTATCGACTACGAGGCGGTGCATGCCATACGGAGTTGGCAGGACCTCAAGAACCGGCTCGACTCGGACCGGCGCTGCTACGCCTTCTTCCATCCGAGCATGCCGGACGAACCGCTGATCTTCGTCGAGGTCGCGCTGGAGACGGGGCTCGCGGACAATGTCCACGCGCTGCTCGACGAGGAGAGCCCGGTCGGCGATGCGTCGCGGGCGGACACGGCGGTCTTCTATTCGATCTCCAACGCCCAGCGCGGCCTTGCCGGCATCGCCTTCGGCGATTTCCTCATCAAGCGCGTGGTGGACGATCTGCGCGCGGAACTGCCCAACCTGAAGACCTTCGCCACGCTCTCGCCGATACCGGGCTTCGGGCGCTGGCTGAAGGACAATCCCGACCGTGTGGTAGAGGCCGCGCTGGCGAAGCCGGGATGGTGGGAGGAACCGGAGGCTGCCGAAGCGGCGAAGGGGCCGGTTCTGCGGGCGGTTGCGCGCTATCTCGTCCACGCCAGGCGCAGGGGCCGGGCGGCCGACCCGGTCGCGCATTTCCACCTCTCCAACGGGGCGCGCATGGAACGGCTGAACTGGCTGGCGAATGTCTCCGAGGACGGGCGCGCCCAGTCCGCCGGCGTCATGATCAACTACCTCTACAGAAGCGACATGATCGAGGCGAACCACGAGGCCTACAAGGGCGAGGGGCGGATCGCCATGTCGTCGTCCGTGCGCGCGCTGGCCGGAAAGCAGGAGAAGAAGACCCGATGACCGCCGCCCGCCGCCCGCTGATTGCCGGCAACTGGAAGATGAACGGCCTCGCCGCCGACGGCCTCGCGCTCGCGCGGTCGCTGGCCGCGGCGCCGGGAGGAACAGCGGAACTGCTTGTCTGCCCGCCGGCGACACTGCTGGCGCCGGTGGCGTCCGCGCTGTCGGGCAGCCGGGTTGCGCTCGGCGGGCAGGACTGCCATGCGGAGGAGGCCGGCGCGCATACCGGCGACATATCGGCCGGGATGCTGGCCGATGCCGGCTGCTCTCATGTCATTGCCGGCCATTCCGAGCGTCGCGCCGACCACGGTGAATCCGATGCCGTCGTGCGCGCGAAGACGGCGGCGGCGCACCGGGCGGGCCTCATCGCCATTGTCTGCGTCGGCGAGACCGCCGAGGAGCGGGATGCGGGCCGGGCGGAGGCAGTCGTGGCCGCAAGCCTTCTGGGCTCGCTGCCGGACGGCGCCCGGCCGGAGAACACGGTGGTCGCCTACGAGCCGGTCTGGGCCATCGGCACCGGGCGCACGCCGACCGTGGATGAAGTCGCCGCCGTCCATGCCGCATTGCGCGCTGCGCTCGGCGAGCGCGGCGCAGGGACCCGCATCCTCTACGGAGGCTCGGTCAAGCCCGACAACGCGGCGGCCTTGCTGGCGCCTTACGATGTGGACGGCGCGCTGGTAGGCGGCGCGAGCCTCTCCGCCGCCGATTTCCTCGCCATTGCCGGCGCCGCCTGAGCGGCCGCGCGGGCCAGCTCGAACAGGGTGCGCTCGGCGATCGCCCGGTCCGGCAGGCCGGTCGTCTTGCAGTCGATTTCAGCCCGGTTGAGCCGGGCAAGCGCCGCGAGGATGCGGGCCTGCGGCCAGCGGCGGAGCTGGCTGCCGAAGGCCTCCCGGCGCCGGAAGAAGACCGGAGGCCGCAACCGTGTCACGGCGCTTCGCTCATCCGTTCCGGCGGCGATGACCGCCTGCGCTGAATCCAGCCGCTGGAAGTGGCGCCCCACGGCGCGCAGGACCGAAACCGGAGCCGCGGCCTCGGCGGCCGCCCGGTCAAGCGCGGTCGAGAGCGCGGGGACGTCGCCCGCGCCCACGGCAAAGGCGATATCGTCCAGCGAAAGCACGGCGGAATCGCCGATGCAGACCATCGCGTCCTCGAGCGAGATCGTGCCTCCCTCGCCGGCATAGAGCGCGAGCTTTTCCGCCTCCATGCGGGTCGTCATCCGGTCGTTGCCGAGATGGTCCGCGGCGAAGGCGAGCGCGTCCGGCTCGATTTTCGCGCCGACGCTCCGCACGGCGTGCTCCACCAGCCGGGAGACGGCGTCGTCGTCATCCGCGTAGCAGGGCAGGGCGGCGGCCCGGCTGTGCGATTCGGCCAGCTTGCGCAGCCCGGAGCGCGGCGGAAGATCGCCCGCCTCGACCACGATGAGCGCATCGGCGGCGGGCCCTTCCAGAACGGCCTCAAGCGCCTTCGCGCAATCGTCGCCGGCGGCGCGCAGCCGCACCAGCCGCTTGCCGCCGGTGAGCGAAATGGCGGCCGCCTCGTCGGCCAGCAGCGCCGGGTCCGCCTTCAGGTCCGGCCCGGTGAGTGTCGCGACCCGGAAAGGGTCCCGGATGTCCTCGACGACCTTGCCGGCCAGCAGGCGCGCGCGTTCCCGCACCAGCCCTTCGTCGGGTCCGTAGAGAAGGACGGCGAGCAGTTCGGGCGGCGGCACATCGCGCAGGAACGCGGCAATCTGCCGGCCGGCGAGCTTCATCCGGCCTATTTCCCGTTGCGGAAAAAGAGCGCGAGGCGGCGCGCGATCTGGGCGCTCAACGCATCGACGCCGCGGTCGCGCGCTGCGCGTTCCGCCGCCCGCGTCGCAAAGGCGGAGTCCAGCACGTCGTGGCTGTGGACCGAGCGCGCCCAGCCCTGCTGCACCGGCTGTTCGTCGCCACGCTCGAAGAGTTGGAACTCGGCAGTCAGCGTCAGGTCGGAGCGGGTCACCCTCTCGCTCTTGCCGATGAGCGAGCCGGCCGAAGACGAACGCAGCCGCACGCGCAGCCGGTATTCCGCAGGAAGGCGGGGTCCACCCGGAGCGAGGCGCTCCTCCAGCCGGCGGCGCAGCAACACGCCGACCCGGTCCGGAATCGGCTCCACCTCGACCTGCGCCATGGCCGCGGTGACATCGGGTCCCTGCTGGGGCCGCCGCGCATGGACGGGCTCGAGGGTGCAGCCGGCGAGCATGGCGCCGAGCAGCAGCCCGGCGACGGCGGCCACAAGCTTCTCAGGCCACGACATTGACGATCTTGTCGGGCACGACGACGACCCGGCGGGGCGGCCGGCCTTCGAGCTGCCGTTGCACGCCGGCAAGCGCGAGCGCCGCCGCCTCGACATCCGCCGCCTCCAAACCGCGCGCCACCTCCAGCTGGCCGCGCAGCTTGCCGTTCACCTGTACGGGCAGCACCACGATGTCTTCGGTGAGCCGCAGAGGGTCGGCGACCGGCCAGGGCTGGTCCGCAAGCAGGCCCTCCCCGCCGAGCCTTCGCCAGCAGCTTTCCGCCAGATGGGGCGTCATCGGGGCGATCAGGCGCACGGCCGTCCCGACGCTCTCGCGATATGCGGCCGCCATCGCCGGGTCGGCAGCGGGCAGGGCATCCGCCAGCGCATTTGTCAGCTCGCGGACCCGCGCCACCGCCCGGTTGAAATGGAAGCGCTCGAGATCGCCGGTCATCGCGTCCACGGTCCTGTGCGCGACGTTCCTCAGCGCCTCCGCCGCATCGCTCGTCCCCGCCCCGCCCGGCGCGTCCGGCGCCTCGTCCACCAGCCGCCAGAGCCGGTTTAGATAGCGCCATGCGCCTTCCACGCCCGCCTCGGTCCAGTCCAGGTCGCGCGCCGGCGGACTGTCGGAGAGCATGAACAGGCGGGCCACGTCGGCGCCGTAGCGTTCGATGATCTCCTCGGGATCGACGACATTCTTCTTCGATTTGCTCATCTTCTCGGACCGGCCGACCGAAACCGGCGCCCCGTCCGAGGAGCGCCGCTTGCCCCCCTGGCCGTCGTCTTCCACCTCGTTCGGCTGCAGCCAGCCCCCGTCCTGGGCCCGGTAGGTCTCGTGGCAAACCATGCCCTGGGTGAAGAGGCCGGCGAAGGGCTCCTCGACCCCGATATAGCCGCATTCCTTCATGGCCCGGCTGAAGAAGCGGGAATAGAGCAGATGCAGTACGGCATGCTCGACGCCGCCGATATACTGGTCCACCGGCATCCAGTAATCCACGGCCTCGCGGTCGAACGGCCGGTCCTCGACGCCCGGCGAGCAGTAACGGGCGAAATACCAGGAGGACTCGAAGAATGTGTCGAAGGTGTCGGTCTCGCGCTCGGCGGGGGCACCGCAGGACGGGCAGGGGACATGCTTCCAGGTCGGGTGCCGGTCCAGCGGATTGCCAGGCGCATCGAAGGTCACGTCGTCGGGCAGCGTCACGGGCAGGTCGGCGCGCGGCACGGGCACGATGCCGCAGGCGCCGCAATGGATGACCGGGACCGGGCAGCCCCAGTAACGCTGGCGGGAGACGCCCCAGTCCCGCAGCCGGTACTGCACCGTGCGCTCGCCGATGCCCAGCGCCTCCAGCCGCTCGCCCATGCTGCGCTTGGCCTCCGGCACGTCGAGCCCGTCCAGGAAGGACGAGTTGATGAGCCGCCCCTCGCCGGTATAGGCCTCCGCCTCGATCTCGAAACTCCCGGGGGCCGCGTCGGGCGGGCAGACGACGGGGAGCACCGGCAGGCCGTAAGCGCGGGCGAAATCGAGGTCCCGCTGGTCATGGCCGGGGCAGCCGAAAATGGCCCCGCTGCCATAGTCCATGAGCACGAAATTCGCGACATAGACAGGCAGTTCCACGCCTTCGTCGAACGGGTGCAAGGCCCTCAGCCCGGTATCCCGGCCGCGCTTCTCCGCCTGCTCAATTGCAGCTTCGCTGGTGCCGAGGCTGCGGCATTCGGCGATGAAGGCTTCCATGTCCGGGTCTTTCGCCGCGATTTCCTGCGCGAGCGGATGGTCCGGCGAGATCGCCATGAAGGAGGCGCCGAACAGCGTGTCGTGCCGGGTGGTGAAGACCTCGAGCGTATCGGCGCGTCCCTTGAGCCGGAAACCGACCCGCGCGCCGTCCGAGCGGCCGATCCAGTTTGCCTGCATCAGCCGCACGCGGTCCGGCCAGCGGTCCAGCCCGTCGAGCGCCTCGAGCAATTCGTCGCTATAAGCCGTGATCTTCAGGAACCAATGGGCCAGTTCCCGCCGTTCGACCGGAGCGCCCGAACGCCAGCCGTGGCCGTCGATCACCTGCTCGTTGGCGAGCACGGTGTTCTCGACCGGGTCCCAGTTGACCCAGGACTTGCGCCGGTATGCGAGCCCTTTCTCCAGGAAGTCGAGGAACATCGCCTGCTCATGCTTGAAATATTCGGGCTCGCAGGTCGAAAGCTCCCGGTCCCAGTCGTAGGAGAGGCCCATGGTCGAAAGCTGCGCCTTCATGGTGGCGATGTTCCGGCGCGTCCAGACGCCGGGATGGACGCCGGCTTCGAAGGCGGCGTTCTCCGCCGGCAGGCCGAAGGCGTCCCAGCCCATCGGGTGCAGCACGTTGAAGCCCTGCGCGCGCTTGTAGCGGGCGACGACATCGCCCAGCGTGAAATTGCGCACATGACCCATATGGATGCGCCCCGAAGGGTAGGGGAACATCTCCATCACGTAGTATTTCGGGCGCGAAGCATCCTCGCGGGCCGTGAAACAGCCGGCTTCTTCCCATCGCCCGCGCCAGTAAGGCTCGGCTTCGCGGTGGTCGTATCGGGCCATGAAGGCGCTCCGTGTCCCCGGATGCTACAGGCTGGCGATGCGCAGTTCCCTCGCCCGGACCAGGATGTTGTTCTCGATTTCGGTGAGGGTGGCGCTGTCCACCGCCGCATCGACCCAGCCGGCTTCGCCTTTCTCCTGGCGGAATACCGCGACTTTTAGGCCGTGGGCCCGAAGCTGCCTGTCGAGGATATACACCGTGACCTTGAAGCGTTCGTTCGGCGTTTCGGGCGGCGCGAACCACTCGGTGATGATGACGCCGCCAAAGGGGTCCGCCGAGGCCAGCGGCATGAAGGACAGCGTGTCGAGCGAAGCGCGCCACAGGAAACTGTTGACGCCGATCCCGGAACCGCCGCCCTGCTGCTCCTCTCCTCCAAGAAGATTGATGCCGCCCTCCCCGAAGATTCCCTGTGCGCCTTCTTTCGGAAGGTAGCTTGAGCCTTGGCTTCCCGGCAGGTGCCGATACAGCGGGTCGGGATAATCATGCTCTACCTTGGCGTCGCCGCAGCCAGCCAGGAGCCCGGCGATGGCGGCGGCGACGAGACAGGAACGGATCATGGGGCTTCTCGCGGGGTTGACGCCAGCGGGAGTGTAGCACATCCCGCGAGCCGGTTCGAAGACCGACCGGCGGGTTTCTCAGCGCCGTTTGGGCGTTGACGCCGGGGGCCCGGATTCTGTAAGTCTCGCCGGCTTTCGGGACAGGTGGGTGAGTGGCTTAAACCAGCGGATTGCTAATCCGTCGTACGTCAACAGGCGTACCGAGGGTTCGAATCCCTCCCTGTCCGCCAACTTTCCCCGCTTGCCCGGCTCCCGGCAAAGAGCGTTTCCGCCTTGCCTTCCGCCCGGTGCCGCAGGCGCCCGGCTCTTCTGGAGGTTTGCATGATCCGCAAGTTCACCACCGTCTATCCCGGCCATATCGACCTGCCGGACCGGGGGCAGGATGCGACCCCCGCCGACGAGCGCCGCTACTCCAACGAGGCGCTCGCGTCCGTCTTCGCCAAGACCGACGCGGTGGCGCAGAAGCTGGACGAGATCGGCTTCGACACGCTCTGGTTGGCTGAGCACCATTTCCAGCATGAGGGCTATGAGTGCATCCCGAACATTCTCATGTGCGCGGTGCATCTGGCTCATATCACCCGCTCGCTCAGGATCGGCTGCGGCTTCAACATCGCGCCGATGTGGCATCCGCTGCGGCTTGCGGAGGATTTCGCCACAGCCGACATCCTGACAGAGGGGCGCACCGTGTTCGGCGTCGGGCGCGGCTACCACACCCGCGAGGTCGAGACCTTCGGCGCGCCGATGCAGGACCAGACCGCCAACCGGGACCTGTTCGAGGAGCAGGTCGAGATCATGTTCAAAGCGTTCAACGAGGAGAGCTTCCGCCATGAGGGCAGCCACTACACCCTGCCGCCGCGTGTGCCCTATCGCGGCTACGACCTGGAGGAGATCACGCTCGTGCCGCGCCCGGTCAATCTGCCTGTGGAATGCTGGCAACCGGTGGTGAGCGCCAATCCGCGCGGGCTGGACTTCATGGTCCGGCACGGCATCAAGGGCGCCGTCGGCGGCGGCGCGGCGACCATGGCGGAAGGACCGATCCAGGGCTACCGGGACGCGGCGGCCCGCGCCGGCCTCGACCTAGAGCTCGGCGAGAACCTGACGATCGGGATTTTCTTCTATCTCGCCGACACGAAGGAACAGGCGGTCCGCGAAATGACACCGCTCTATGAGGAGCATGTGAAGATATTCGCACCGCTGGGCTTCGTGCCGGGCATTTCGCCCGAAGGCGTGAAGGCGGCATCGCGCCGGGGCGGCTGGTACGGAAACGGCGTGCCGAGGCTGGAGCATTTCATGGACCTCGGCGCCTGGTTCGCGGGCACCGCCGAGGAGCTGGTCGAGCGCCTGAAGCAGCTGGAAGAACGCTACCCCGGCATGGAGCACATCAACGTCTCCACCAGCATGGGCACGCCGACCGCCCAGATGCTGGAGCAGTTCGACCGCGTGGCGGAGGACGTTATGCCCGCCTTCGGGCATTGAGGTGGACAGGCGTTGCCGGCGGGGGCGCCGGCAGATTGCCCGCCGCGCCGCGTCCGCTATGTTCGCGAGGAATGCAACGACCTGACAGAGGAACGCCCCGATGGCATTTCAGCATCTGATCTTCGATGTGGCCGACGAGATTGCGACGATTACGCTCAACCGTCCGGAGGCGCGCAATGCGCTCTCGGAGCCCATGCGGTCCGAGCTCGACGCCGTGTTGGCCGAGCTCAAGCGCGAGGGCGGGCGCAGCATCAAGGCGGCGATCGTCACCGGGGCGGGCCGGGCGTTCTGCGCCGGGGGCGATGTGAAGGCGATGCAGTCGCGCCAGAAGGGCGCCGAGTTCAATCGCCGGCGGATGCGCGAGGGCCACAACCGCTTCTACGACCTCATGAACCTGGAAATGCCGGTCATTGCTGCGGTCAACGGCGCGGCCGCCGGGGCCGGCTGCAACCTTGCGCTCGCTTGTGACTTCATCCTCGCCACGCCGCGTTCGATCTTCATGCAGGCTTTCGGGCGCATCGGGCTGGTGCCCGACTGGTCGGGCTTCTACCTGCTGCCGCGCATCGTCGGGCTGCAAAGGGCGAAGGAACTGATCTTCAGCGCCCGCAAGCTCGGCGCGGCCGAGGCCAGGGAATACGGCATCGTCCATGAGCTGCACGAGGAAGACGCGCTCATGGACGCGGCGCGAGAGCTGGCGGGGCGTTTCACGAAGGCCTCGACGACCGCCATCGGCCTTTCCAAGACCATCCTCAACCAGTCCTTCAACCTCGACCACCGCACCATGCTGGAGATGGAGGCCTTCGCCCAGTCGGTCGCGTCCGGCTCCGAGTACCACGCGGCGGCGGTTGCCCGCTTCGTCGAGAAGCAGCCCGCGCTGTTCGACTGGGAAGCAATGGACCGCGCGCAGGCCGACGCGCCGGCCACAGCGGACACGCTGGCCGCGGAGTAGCGCGCTGAAGAAAAAAGCCGGCGCGGCCTCACCGGCGCCGGCTTTGGGGAAACTATGGCGGGGCGGCTACTCGGCCGCTTCGTCGTAGGCCGCGCCCTCGTCGTAAACCGTGTTGTATTCCCGGTCCATCGTGATGGGCATCTCATACATCTCGATCTGCGGCGGGTGGTCGTATTTCGCCGTCATGTAGGCGACCCATTCGGCGTTGTAGCCCTTCTCCGCTGCTTCGCGGGACTCCCAGAGATAGATTCCCCCGCCGAGGCCGTCCCTGTAGAGGACGTTCTTGCGGATCAGCCCCTCGGTGGCCATGTAGCGCGGGATCGAATCGCGGAACATCTGCACGGCCGTTTCCCGGTCGGTGCCTTCCGGCAATCCGTAGGTGACTACGGCGATTATTCTCGTCATGGCCCGTCTCCCGTCGTTTGCGGGCAAGCATAGCAGAACGGCCGCGGAAGCGGTTGCCCCATCCTATGCCGCTTGTCGCGCTCCTTCCGCCGGGGTATCGATGCAGGATCGCCCGGCATTTCCGGAAGAGAAGGGAGCATCCGAATGGCGTTTTACGAGCTTCGCCGGTACACGGTCCGGCCCGGCAAGATGGAACAGTGGCTCGAGTTCATGGAGGGGACGATCATCCCGTTTCAGGTCTCCAAGGGCATGGTCATCACCGGCAGCTACCGCGGCGAGGAGGACGACTCGGTCTATTTCTGGACGCGCCGTTTCGAGAGCGAAGAGAGCCGCGAAGCGCTCTACGCCGCCGTTTACGAGAGCGATTTCTGGAAGAACGAGGTCGCGCCCAAGGTCGTGGACCTCATCGACCGCGACCTGATCCAGGTCACCCGCGTGGTTCCGACGGCGCGCTCGGTGGCACAATAGCGCGACAGGTCCGGGGGGCAGGAAGCCGTTCGGTTCCGAGCCCTACCGGATCCGGTCAGGCGGCCCGGGCCTCGAACAGGGGGCGGGCTGTCTTGGCGTAGGTGTGCTTGGCGGTGATTTTGCCGCCCTCGACATGCAGCAGGTCGAGGCCGCGCCAGGCGCTCGACCGTTCCGGCGTGGTGAGCACGCAGGACCAGGAAATCATTGCCTTGCCGTCCTCCGGGTCGAGGAACAGGTCCTCCTCCTCGAAGCGCACCTTGCCGAATTTGCCCGCGAACATCGGCTCGAATGCCGCGCGGATCGCCTCCTTGCCCTCGTGCCGGGCGCCGTGGAACTCGTCATAGACCGCGTCGTCGGCGAACCAGGCCATGACGCCGTCGAGGTCGTCGCGGTTGAAGGCGTCGGTAAACTGGAGCGTGATTTCCTTGAGTTCGTCGCGGGTCATCGGGGTCCTCCGGGGCAGGTGTCCGGGCGCATTATAACGGCTGCGCCTATGCGGTCGCGCGGGCCGTGAACGGGCGGCGCTGGCCGGCCGCCTCCATCAGCGGCATCACCTCCTCGATCCACTGGCGGCACTCGCCGAGATAATCCACCCAGGAGAGCAGCAGCCCGTCCACGCCCATGTCCGAAAGCCGCTCCAACTCTTCCACAATGTCCTCCGGCGCCCCGACCAGCGGATAGCCGCCGTGGCCCGCCTTGAAGTGGAAGCGGAAGGCGTCCATCACCGCCGGCTCCAGGGTGCCGGACTGCAGCCCGAAGATGTCCAGCATGTTGGCGACCGCCACGTCGTCGCCGCGCTCGACGACATAGTGGTGGAGATAGCCCTCGGCCTCGCGCCGGGTCGGCCGGCAGACGACATAGCCGTGGATCCAGCATTGCGAGGCCCGGCCGAGGTCGGCGGCCATGGCCTTGAGGTGCGCGATCTGCGCGCGGTCGCTGCCCTCGTCCTTCTGGCGCAGCATGACGAAATTCATGTCGGCATGGGCGGCGGAGAATGCCTGTCCGGCGGACGAACTGCCGGCGTTCATGATCGGTGGCCTCGGACGCTGGAGGGGTTTCGGCTCGCTCCAGAGCGCCCTGCCGCTGAAGAAGCGTCCGTCGAGGTCAAAAGGTTCCCGCTCGCTCCAGAGGCGCTTCACCAGCGAAAGCCATTCCTCGGCATAGGCGTAGCGGTCGTCATGGGCGCGCATTTCGATGCCGAACATGTCGAACTCGTTCCTGAACCATCCGGCTACGAGGTTGAGCGCGAAGCGGCCTCCCGAAATATGGTCCACGGTCGCGCCCATCTTCGCGGCCGCGACCGGGTGGACGAGCGGCGCATGGACGGTCGAGAAGACGGTGGCGTGCGAGGTCTCGGCCGCAATGCCGGCCGCCCAGGTCAGGCTCTCGAAGGTCCGGTTGTTGAAATTGGTCTCGCCGCCATAGCCCTTCCAGCGCCCGACCGGCAGCAGCGCCTCGAAACCGGCGGCGTCCGCCATGCGGGCGAGCGCCCGGTTGTCCTCCCATGTCATCGGCCAGGCGCCGTCCGCCGTCGTCACGGTGGAGCCGTGCGAGCAGTTGAACGCCATCACGCCGAGCTTGATGCGGTTGTCGTTGAAGAGCGGACTCCGGACGGCGTCGTTCATGGCTCTGCGGCCGTCGCCGTCACGCCCGCCTCGACCAGCGCCCGGATTTCCGCCGCGTCGAGCCCCGCCTCGCGCAGCACTTCCTCGCTGTGTTGGCCGGCCTGCGGCGCCTGGAGGCGGATCGAACCCGGCGTCTTCGAGAAGGAGACGGGAGGCCGCATATGCACGAGGCGGCCTTCGGAGGGGTGGTCGAAGGTCCTAAAGAAATCCACGGCCTGCAGATGCGGGTCGTCGAACAGCGTTTCGGGGGAGTGCATCGGCATGCAGGGAATGTCGGCGCCTTCCAGTTCCGCCAGCCAGTCCGCCGTCGTCCGGCCCCGCATGATGTCGGCGAGGATCCGGTAGAGCGCCTCGATGTTCCGCGAGCGGGCGGTCATGTTCGCGAACCGCTCGTCTTCCGCGAGCTCCGGCTGCCCGGCGATCTCGAAGAAACGGCGCCAGTGGCGGTCGTTGTAGGGCAGCACGCAGAGATGCCCGTCGGCGGTTTCGTGCGGCCGGCGCCAGGGCGTCAGCAGGCGCTCGTAGCCGGCGGGCCCGAGCGGCGGGTCGAAGGTGCGCCCCTGCTGGTGCTCGTTCATCACGAAGGAGGCGAAACACTCAAACATGCCGCAGTGGATTTCCTGTCCCTCGCCGGTCCGGGCGCGATGGTGGAGCGCCATCAGGATCGAGAAGAGCGCGAACAGGCCGCTGGTCTTGTCGGCGAGCACGGAGGGGGCGTAGCGCGGCGCGCCGCCGGTTTGCGCGCCCTCCAGCCAGGCGAGCCCGGAGACGCCCTGGATCAGGTCGTCATAGGCAGGCTTGTCGGCATAGGGGCCGTCCTTGCCGAAGCCGACGGCGGTGCAATAGACGATATCGGGCCGATGCCCGGCGATCACCGCATAGTCGATCCCGAGCCGGGCGGCGGGCTTCGGGCGCATATTGTGGATGAACACGTCGGCCGTCCGGGCCAGCCGGTAAAGCGCGTCGCGCCCGGCGGGCCGCTTCAGGTCGAGCACGAGGCTGCGCTTGTTGCGCGCCTTGGTGAGGATGCCGGCCGCCATGCCCCCGTTGCGGCGCGGCCCTACCTGCCGGCTTATATCGCCTCCCGGCGGCTCGACTTTCACCACATCGGCTCCGTAGTCGCCCATCAACTGGGTGCAGTAGGGGCCGTACATCACGGTGGTGAGGTCGATCACGCGCAATCCGGCAAGCGGTCCGGACATCCTGATCCTCCGGCTGTTTCGCATATTCTGGCCCGCAGGCCGGAAGCGGGGAAGTGCCGGCGTCAGCCTGTCTGGGCGCGGTGCCGGAGCAGGTGGTCCGCGAGCACCAGCGCCATCATCGCTTCACCGACCGGCACGGCGCGGATGCCGACGCAGGGGTCGTGGCGGCCCGTGGTGACGATCTCGACGGCCTCGCCCGCCTCGGTGACGCCCCGGCGCGGAAGCAGGATCGAGCTGGTCGGCTTGACAGCAAAACGCGCAACTACGGGCTGGCCCGAGGAAATGCCGCCCAGCACGCCGCCGGCATTGTTGGAGAGGAAGGCGATGCCGCCTTCGCCGTCCGGGGCCATCTCGTCATGCGCATCTTCGCCGCGCTTCGCCGCCGAAGCGAAGCCGTCGCCGATCTCGACGCCCTTTACGGCATTGATGCTCATCATCGCGGCGGCAAGGTCCCCGTCGAGCTTGCCATAGACCGGCTCGCCGAGGCCGGCCGGCACGCCCTCCGCGACGACCTCGATGACCGCGCCCACCGACGACCCGGCCTTGCGCACCGCATCCAGATAGTCCGCCCATTCCTCGGCTGCGGCGGCGTCCGGGCAGAAGAAGGGATTGTCCCCGACGGCGTTCCAGTCCCAGCGCGCGCCGTCCACGCGCTTTTCCCCGATCTGGACCAACGCGCCGCGGATCGACACTCCGTCGCCGAGAACCTTGCGCGCGATGCCTCCGGCCGCCACCCGCATGGCGGTTTCGCGGGCCGACGACCGCCCGCCGCCGCGATAGTCGCGAATGCCGTATTTCCGCCAGTAGGTGTAGTCGGCATGGCCGGGGCGGAAGCGGTCGGCGATTTTCGAGTAGTCCCGGGAGCGTTGGTCCACATTCTCGATCACGAGGCCGATGGGGGTGCCTGTCGTCTGCCCCTCGAACACACCGGAGAGGATGCGCACGCTGTCCGGCTCCCGGCGTTGTGTCGTAAAGCGCGACTGGCCGGGCCGGCGCTTGTCGAGCCAGACCTGGAGGTCGTCCTCGGCGAGCGGAATGCCGGGCGGGCAGCCGTCCACGACGCAGCCTATGGCCGGCCCGTGGCTCTCTCCCCATGTGGTGAAGCGAAAGGCCTGTCCGAACCCGTTGGAGGCCATCAGCCGTATTTCGGCTTGAAGCTCGCCAGCAGGTCCGACGTGTCCCCCGCCCGGTGCGGGTTCATCATGCCGACGGTGTGGTAGCCGCAATCCACATGATGCACCTCGCCGGTAACGCCGGCGCTCATCGGGCTGAGCAGGTATAGGGCGGACTGGCCGATCTGCTCCAGGGTGACATTGGCCTGCAGCGGCGAGTTCAGCTCGTTCCACCTCAGGATGAAACGGAAATCGCCGATCCCGGACGCTGCGAGGGTCTTGACCGGCCCGGCCGATATGGCGTTGACGCGGATGCCGTCATTGCCGAAATCGGCCGCCATGTAGCGCACGCTCGCTTCCAGCGCGGCCTTGGCGACGCCCATGACATTGTAGTGCGGCATCACCTGCTCGGCGCCGTAATAGGTGAGCGTCAGCATCGCCGCCCCCGGCTCCATCAGCGCCGAGGCCCTGCGGGCGAGGTCCGTGAAGGAGAAGCAGGAGATGTCGAGCGACATGCGGAAGTTCTCGCGCGTCGTATCGACATAGCGGCCCTTGAGCTGGTCTTTGTCGGAAAAGGCGATGGCGTGGACGACGAAATCGAGCCGGCCCCATTCGGCCGCCAGCGTCTCGAACAGGGCGTCCATGCTGGCGTCGTCGGCGACATCGGCCGGCAGCACCAGCGCCGCGCCCAGCGACTCGGCGAGCGGGCGGACGCGCTTGGCAAGCTGCTCCGTCTGGTAGGTGATGGCGAGTTCGGCACCGCTCTCCGCCAGCGCCTGCGCGATCCCCCAGGCGATGGAGCGGTCGTTCGCCATGCCCATGACGAGCCCGCGCTTGCCGATCATGGCGGTCGATGATCCGGTCATGGTGTTCTCCGGGGTCGGGACAGGCTCAGCTTTCGCCCCCGGTTGCGACCAGCCGCCAATTGGGGTCGGGCGACCGCGTGTCTCGGGCGAAGGTCCACACGTCGGTGATCTCCTCGATGGCGTTGGTTGCGCCGGAGAGCGTCTGCCCTTCCGAATCGCGCAGCACGCCGACCTGCTCCGAGACGAAGCGGACCGTCGCCCAGGCTTCATGGCCGTCGAGCCCGGCATCGGTGAGCTCGGCTTCCTTGATGCCGATCAGCGTCGCCTCGAGGATATGGCCCTTCTCCTCCCGGTCCGCGATGGTCCGCTCGAAATTGCCGAACACCTCGGCGCTGGTCAGCGGCCGGAGCGTGTCCCGGTCGCCGCCGGCAAACGCATTGACGATCATCTCGAACGCCGCGCGCGCGCCCGAAGCGAACAGTTCCGGGTCGAAGCTCGCGTCCACGCCCCGGATCTGCCGTATGCCGTCTCCGAGCGGCGTGCCGTCGCTCTCTTCGTCCTCGTCCTTGTTGCGGTCGGGCAGCGCTATCACATTGTCGTTGGAGTTCGCATCGCCGGCGGCATTCGGCTCCGCCTGCGGAGGCGCCTGGTGGTGCCCCTGGCGGCGGCCCAGAACGCTGCGCAGCCGGAAGACGAGGAACGCCGCCACCATGGCGAAGAACAACAGGTCGAAGAACGGAATTCCGCCGTCCATGGCGCTCACTACCGGCCTTTGCAGCCGATCCCTTCACTCGATTGACCAGAGATAAGCCCAAGTCTAGGAAAGGGCAAGTATGGCCTTCGCAATCCTTTTGGCGCTGATCGGGGTTCCCCTGGTCGAGATCGCCGTTTTCATCGAGGTCGGCGGCTGGATCGGGTTGTGGCCGACGCTTGCCGTCATCGTGCTGACGGCCGTCGTCGGGACCTGGCTGATCCGCGCGCAGGGGGTTGGTGTGCTGATGCGCGCCCGGCGGACGATCGCCGGAGGCGGCGCGCCGTTGCGGGAAATGTTCGACGGCGTCTGCCTCATCGTGGCGGGCGCCCTGCTGCTGACGCCGGGCTTCTTCACCGACGCCGCCGGGTTCCTGCTGCTGCTGCCGCCCTTCCGGGACCTCGCGGCGGGATGGGCGTGGCGGCGCTGGGGCGAGGGGTTCCGCGTCCGGCAGGGCGGGGCCGGAATTATCGAAGGCGAATATCGCGACGACACGCCGGGAGAGCCCAGATGATCCTGCTGCGCCACGGCCAGACGCTTTGGAACCTGCACTACGGCCAGACGCGCATCGATCCGGGCCTCCCCGATCCGGGGCTGACGGAGGAGGGCCGCCGGCAGGCCGAGGCGGCCGGGGCCGCGCTTGCCGGGCACGGCATCTCGCTGCTCTTCGCGAGCCCCTACCGGCGCACGCTGGAAACGGCGGTGGCGGTGGCCCGGCGCCTTGATGTCCCAATTTTGGTGGAGCCGTTGCTACGCGAGCGGGCGGGCTTTTCCTGCGATGTCGGGACCCGCGCGGGCATGCTGGCCGGAGCGTGGCAGGACCTCGATTTCTCCGCCCTCGACGAGCAGTGGTGGTGCGAACTCGGGGAAACGCATGAACGGGTACTGGCCCGCGCCCGCGCCTTCCGTACCGCCGTGGCCGGGCGCCCGGACCGCGATGGCATCTGCGCCGTGACCCATTGGGGCGTCATCCGCGCGCTGACCGGCGAGACCGTCGAGAACGGCGCCATCCGCGAGCACGACCCCTCCGGCCCGCTTCCTCCCTTTGCCGCCCCGTGCTAGACGGGCGGCCATGAACGGGAACGGCGCGAACGGAGCGGCCGACACGAAGCCGCAAGTGACCATCGGCGCGCAATATCTGAAGGACCTCTCCTTCGAGAGCCCGAACGCGCCGATGAGCTTCAACGAGTTGGAAACGCGGCCCGAGATCGGCATCGATCTCAATGTCGAGGCGCGCCCGCTGCAGGACAACCACTTCGAGGTGGTGTTGCATGTCACGGCGCGGGCCAAGCGCGGCGAGATGGTCCTCTTCCTGGTCGAGCTGTCCTATGGCGCGGTTGCCGCCGTGCCGCCCCTGCCGGACGAAGTGAGGACCAGGGTGGTCGGGTCCGAGGTGCCGAAGCTGCTGTTCCCCTTTGCCCGCGGCATCATCGCCAATGCAGTGCGGGACGGGGGCTTCCCGCCCTTCCTGATCGACCCCATCGACTTCGATGTGCTGTTCGAGCGCGCCGCGGCCGCGCAGACGGACGAGCGCCGGCAGGAGGCGGGCGGGCAGCCGGCGCAGGAGGAGGGAGGCGGCGATTAGCCGGGACCGTGAATATTCGCCCCCCGAGGCGGAGGAAGCGGAGGTCTGGGGCGACCTCCTGCGGTCGTTCCTGCGCGGCGCCGCATTGCTGGGGCTGGCAACGGCCGGCGCCGTCGGCGGGCTCTGGTATCTCTACTACCTCATGAGCACCGGGCAGATGGAGCATTTCCCCCTCGTCTGCGGCGCCATCGGCCTAGAATAGGCGCTCAGCCCGGTAGGAAAGCGAGCAGTTCGTCGGGCGCCTCCTCGGGGATGAAATGCCCGCAATCGAGCGCACGGCCGCGCACATCGTCGGCGCGGGCGCGCCAGACATCCAGCATGTTCAGCTTGGCCCCGGTCTGCCAGCCGGGCCGCTTCGGCATGTTGCCGGCCCAGAGCACCAGCACCGGGCAGGCAAGCTTCCGGCCCCGGTCGGCGGCGTCATGCTCCATGTCGAGCGCGACCGCGCGGTAGTCGGCGCACATGGCGCGCACCGTTTCGGGGTCGGAAAAGCAGCGCAGATATTCCCCGTAGGCCGCTTCCTCGAAAGCACCCGGCGCCGCCGTCCATTGGGCCAGAAAGAAATCCAGGAACAGCTTCGGATTGGCCGAGAACACGGTCTCCGGAAGCGGCGAAGGCTGGCGCATGAGGTTCCAGTGGAACCACGAAAATGCGAGCGAGGCGTCCATGTTCTCGAACGCCTCCAGTGACGGCACCACGTCGAGGTTGGTGAAGCTCAGGACGCGCCCGGGATGGTCGAGCGCGAGCCGGAGCCCGACGCGCACGCCCCGGTCATGGCCGACGAGGTGGAAGGCCTCGAAGCCGAGCGCCCGCATGACCGCCACCTGGTCGCCGGCGGTGGTGCGCTTGCAGTAGGTCGTGTGGTCGCCCGGTTCGCAACGCGGCTTGTCGCTGTCTCCGTAGCCGCGCAAGTCCGGGCAGACGACCGTGAACCGCTCCGCCAGGCGGGGCGCCACCTTGTGCCATTCCGCATGGGTCTGGGGATAGCCGTGCAGCATCAGCAGCGGCGGCCCCTCGCCTCCATGCACGACATGGATCCCGCACTCTCCGGCGTCGATCCTGGACCTCTGGAATCCCTCGAACATGAGCCGCTCCAACGCCCCGTTTGCCCGATCAAGCGTCGGAAGGACGCTTGTTGTCAACGAAGCCGCGCCCCGCCGTGCGGTCCGTTCCGATTGACCCGGCCGGTTGCGGCCTGTATTCAACACTGTCAGGCGGATATCGGACGGCAGGGAATGGCTGAGGAAACCGGCATCGAAAGGCTGTGCCGCGAAAGAAACCTTCGCCTGACGGGCCAGCGCCGCACGGTGGCCCGCGTCCTCTCAGACAGCGCCGACCATCCCGATGTCGATACGGTCTATCGGCGCGCGAGCCGGATCGACCCGCATATCTCCATCGCCACCGTCTATCGCACGCTTAAGCTCTTCGAGGACGCCAATGTGCTGACCCGGCACGATTTCGGCGGCGGCCGGGCGCGCTACGAGGAGGCCGGTGAGCATCACGACCACCTGATCGATGTGGAAACCGGGACGGTGAAGGAGTTTTACGACGCCGAACTCGAAGAGATGAAGAGCCGGATCGCCGAGCGCCTCGGCTTCGACCTGGTGGACCATCGTCTCGAGCTCTATGGCCGTCGCCGGCGCAGCTAGCGCACGGCGCCGGGCCTGGCGCACCACGACACCGGACGGCTGGACCTGGGTAACCTTGTCGGTGGCGGCGCTGGCGGCCGCGCCGATCTGCGCCGTCATCTGGACGGCCGTCACGCCGACCCTCGACATCTGGCGGCACCTCGCCTCGACGGTGCTGCCGGACTACATATGGAATTCCTTCCTGCTTGCGCTCGGCGTTGCGATCGGCACGGTGGCTATCGGCGTCGCGACGGCCTGGCTGGTCACCATGTGCCGGTTTCCGGGAAGCCGGGCCTTCGAATGGCTGCTGCTGCTGCCGCTCGCCATGCCCGCCTATGTCGTCGCCTACGTCTATACCGACCTGCTGGAATATGCCGGCGCGGTGCAGGTGTTTCTGCGCGCCTCGTTCGGCTGGACCAGCGCGCAGGACTACTGGTTCCCGCAGATACGCTCGCTCGGCGGCGCCGTCACCCTGTTCTCGCTGGTGCTCTACCCCTATGTCTATCTGCTCTCCAGGGCGGCCTTCATCGAGCAGAACATCTGCGTGCTGGAAGCGAGCCGCCTGCTCGGCTGCACGCCTTGGCAGGCCTTCCGGCGCGTGGCGCTGCCGCTCGCCCGCCCGGCGGTGGCCATCGGCGTCATCCTCGCTCTCATGGAAACCCTGAACGATCTGGGCGCAGTCGAATTCTTTGCGCTTCGCACCTTCACAGTCGGCATTTTCGATATCTGGATGAACATGGGCAATGCCGCCGGCGCCGCCCAGCTCGCGCTTGTGCTTCTGGTTGTCATTGCCGGTCTCATCTGGGTGGAGCGCGCCGCCCGGCGCCAACGGCGGTTCCACCACACGAGCGGGCGCTACCGGCGGCTGGCGCCGCGCCGCCTTTCCGGCTGGGTCGCCACCGGCGCATTCCTGGCCTGCGCGCTGCCCGTGCTGCTCGGCTTCCTCCTGCCCTCGGCGGTGCTCGCCTGGTATGCGGTTACGGCCTGGCAGCCGGACCAATTGTCCGACTTCCTGAACTATGCAGAGCACAGCCTGACCCTCGCCGGCATCGCCGCGCTGGCGGCTTCTGCGTTCGGGCTTGTGCTCGCCTATGGCGCCAGGGCCGGCGCGCCGCCAGTCGCCCAGGGCGCGGCGCGCTTCGTGTCGCTCGGCTACGCGGTGCCGGGCGCGGTGCTGGCGCTCGGCGTGATGATCCCGCTCGCCGGCCTTGACCGCGGCATCGACGCCTTTGCGCGCGCCGAATTCGGCACCTCCACCGGGCTGGTTTTCAGCGGAACGCTGTTCGCGGTCTCGGCTGCGCTCACCGTGCGTTTCCTGGCGCTCGCTTATGGCACCATCGACGCGGGCCTCTCGAAAGTGACGCCCAATATCGACAGCGCGGCGCGCACGCTCGGCCACGGGCCGTTCTCGCGGCTCTCGCGCGTGCATCTGCCCATCGTGCGCGGCAGCGTGCTGACCGGGGCGCTGCTGGTCTTCGTCGATTCGATGAAGGAGCTGCCGATGACGCTCATCCTCCGGCCCTTCAACTACGAGACACTGGCGACGAACGTCTATCAGTTCGCTTCGGACGAGTTGCTGGAGGAATGCTCGCTCTCGGCGCTCGCCATCGTGCTGGCGGGCGTGCTGCCGGTGCTGTTGCTGACCCGCATCATCGGCCACTCCCGCGCCGGCGAGGAACTGATCCCCCGCCAGGCCGACGAGCGATAATGTCGTAATCTCTCCCTGTTCATTATTTTTGAAATATTTCTCCTTAGATACTTGATCTGAGATAAATTGTGTTAGAATAGGGCAGCAGGAGGGGAGCGGCATTCGCGGGGCTGCTTCATTTCCTGCGTCGCGCCGGCGCGAAACAAAGACCTCTGTGGAACTGACAGGACAGGTGTGCCCTGCGTTTGGGCCCCGTGCGCGCGGGCGCGCAATCAGGCGCGCGATTCGCGCCGCCGCGAGACGCGCGCGGGGGCAGGCGCGGGCGGGCGCGCACATTACGCGCGAATTAGCCCGACTTCCGCAACTCGGGGGTCATGAGGATGCTAACTCATTGAATAGCCTTGATCGTCTCCCCGAGGGTCGGCACTACAAGGCGGCGAACGGAGAGGCGGCGCCGTGTGCCGTCAGGCGGAGATCCGGGGTGCGGGTTGCTGCGGCCAGGTCATGCCGAGCTGTTGCAGCAGTAGCTCGTGCTCCTTGTTCGGCCGGGTGTGGCGCGGCAGGACGAGGTGCCGGCCGTCGGTGGTTGGCAGATGGACGTCCACCATCTGGATGGTGGCGAAGGCCTCAAGGATGGCGCGTGGGGTGAGGCCCGGGGCGCGCGGCCGGGCGAGGTTCTTCAGGGTCACCAGCAGGCAGTAGGCGATGAACGAGACGAAGATATGCGCCTCGATGCGCTCTTGGCGCTGATGGAAGATGGGGCGGATCGCGAGGTCGTGCTTGAGTTCCTTGAACGCCTGCTCGATCTCGACGAGCTGCATGTACAGATGCCACAGCGTGGCGGGGTCTTCGGCGACCATGTTGGATCGCAGCAGGTAACGGCCCTCGCGGCGGCGGACCTGGCGCAGCCGGTCGCGCTGCAGGCGGAATGAGAAGCCGTTGGCGGCGAGTTCGCTGTCGGTCCCGGGCACGGTGATGTCGACCAGGCTCCAGGCCCGGCCGGCCTCCTTCCTGGCGGCGCCGAGCTTGAGCAACAACTGATCCCGGCTGTTCGACTGCCCTTGCAACTCGGCCAATCGACGCCACAGCCTCTTCAGCCGGCGCCGGCGCATGCCGCGTTCCTTCACCTGCCGCCCCTCGCTGCGCACCAGGACGTAGAGCTCGCCATCCTCGACCAGAAGCTTGACAGTCACGGACTGGCGCACCTCCTGCCAGGGCAGGCCCAGGAACACCTTCTCGAGCCGCGTCAGCCGGCCCTTGGGCGTGCCCACCAGGTAGCGCACCGGCGCCTCGCCCTCGCGCATCGCGGCCAGCGTCTCCTCGGTGGGGATGCCGCGGTCCATGATCCACACCCGCTCGGAGCGGCCATACTGATCCTCGATCTTCTTGAGGAACGCCGCCAGCGTGGTGTCGTCGGAGGTGTTGCCCGGCATCACCTCATAGGCCAGCGGAAAGCCCTGCGGCGTAACGATCAGGGCGATCACCACCTGCACGCAGTCGGGCCGCTTGTCCCGGCTGTAGCCGAAGCGGCGCTTGTCATCGAACGGCGGATCGCTCTCGAAGTAGGTCGAGGTCAGGTCGTAGAGCAGCACGTCGAAGCGCGCCTCGAACAGCGTCGCCCAGCGGTCGCGCAGAAACGAGAAGAAGCCCTGCTTGTGCGCCAGCAGCTTGTCGAGACAGCGATAGAGTGTGTCGTCGGCGATCGCCCGCTCGCCACCCAGAAGATCGCGAAGCGCGCTGTGCTCATACCAGTGACGGTGAAGGCGCCACTCGCTGCCCGGGTCGATCAGCCGGTAGCAGACCTGGATCTTCAGGATGTCCAGCCACCGCGTGCCTTGCCGGCTCGCCGGCAGCCGCTCTTCCCAGAAGCGGTCCAGGTCCAGGCGGTCCCACAAGGACAGCGCCAGCCAGCACGCCCCCCACTGGCGCGGGTCGTGAAGCGCCACCTGCGAGAGGTCGATCTTCACCACTTCGCAAGTCAGCGCCGGCGCCTCCCGGTCCTCGGGAAACAGCGCCATCTGCCGTGATCGCGACTTGCCCTCCACCACCTCGATCGAGCGGCACCACGCCGCTCGCTGGCTGTCGTTGATCTCCCCGAGATAGAGCACCTGACGCTGAACAACCCGACCGCCGTGGACCCGGACGTTCTCCACAACGCTCCAGTAGCGGTGCTCCTTGCCGTCCTTGAAGCGTCTCTTGCAGCGCACGAACATCAGCGCAGCGTCCGGATCTTCGCCAGCCCGATCAAGGGGGTAGGTCGGCACTACAAGCCGGTCCCGAGAGGTACTGCACCGAAATCCGACACTTCTCGCGCCGGAAAACCGTCAAATCAGTCGATTCTCAAGCCGAGTTGCGGAAGTCGGGTTAGGGTCCCGCCACTCGGGCAGGCCGGTCGGCGGGAGAACGGAACGAATCGGAACGAAACGCGGTGGAGGAACGACATTGGGGATGCAGACGAACACAGCTCCGGCGAAACGGCCTCATGCCCGAAAGGACCACAGGATATGCGCCGCCCGCATGCGGATCATGACATCTCATGACATCTCATGACACATCGCGAGGGGTGTTCGGAGCGCCTTCGTCGGAGCCAGGCCACGGGGCCGCCCGTTCCGGACCGCTATCCCATCTCCTGCGCCCGGTCCCTGAGGGCGCGCCAGACCCGCTCCGGCGTGGCAGGCATCTGGACGCAGGCGGCCCCGGCCGAGGCGAGCGCATCCGCCACCGCGTTCATCGCCGCCGGCAGGGCGGCCGTGGTGCCGCTTTCGCCGACGCCCTTCACTCCGAGCGGGTTGGTCAGGCAGGGCGTCCGGCTCCGCTCCAGCGCGAAGGACGGAATGTCGGCTGCGCGCGGCATGGCGTAGTCCATGAAAGAGCCGGAGAGGGGCTGGCCCGTTTCCGGCTCGTAAACCATGTGCTCCATCAGGGCCTGGCCGACGCCTTGCGCGATGCCGCCGTGCAACTGGCCTTCCAGCAGCATCGGATTGACGACGACGCCGGCATCGTTGACCAGGCTGTAGCGCTCCAGCGAGACCCGACCGGTTTCGGGGTCGATCTCGACCTCGGCGACATGGGTCCCGTTCGGGAAGCTGTAGGTGCGGGCATTGAAATGGCCGGCGGCGTCGAGCCCCATATCCATATCCTCACCGAGGAACGCCGGGTTGAAGCTGGCCCCCGCCACTTCCCTGAGCCCGACCCGCCGGTCCGTGCCGACGACCTCGAAGGCGCCCTGCCCGAAGGCGATATCGTCCTCGCTCGCCTCCAGCATGGCGGCGGCGATGCGCCGGCCCTTCTCCACGATGCGCTCGCTCGCCCGCACCATCGCCGCGCCCGCCACCGTGGTGACGCGCGAGCCGCCCGCCCCGCTGCCGCGGCCGACGATGTCGCTGTCGCCGGTCAGCACCCGAACGGCATCGACCGGCAGGCCCAATTGCGCCGCCGCGATCTGCGAGAAGGTGGTCGCGAAGCCCTGCCCGTTGCTGGCGGCGGTGAGCGTGACGGTGAGCAGACCCTCCTCGTCGAAGCGCATCGTCACGCGCCCGTCCTTGTAGCCATCGGGTTCCGTATAGGAGGCGAAGCCGAAGCCGCGCAGCTTCCCGGCGGCCTCGCTTGCGCGCTGCCTCCCGGCAAAGCCCGCGCGGTCCGCCAGTTCCAGCGCGGCGTCGAGATTGCCGGCGAAATCGCCGCTGTCATAGACGAGGCCTGTCGGCGTGCGCCAGGGCATCTCCTCGGGGCGGATCATGTTGCGCCGGCGGAGCTCCGCCGGGTCGATGGCCAACCGGCGCGCCGCCTCGTCCACAAGGCGCTCGACGATATAGCCGTATTCCGGCTTGCCTGCCCCGCGATAGGCCGTGATCGGGGTCGTGTGGCTGAGGCGGCAGACCGTTTCGGCATGGACCGCCGGGATGCGGTACACATTGGCGAGCATCCGCGAGCCGCCGTCGGTCGGGATGATCGGCCCGGCGCCCGTGGCATAGGCGCCGAGGTCGGACCGGGTCGAGGTGCGGATGGCAAGGAAAGTCCCTTCGGCATCCAGCGCAAGCTCGGCCACCGTGTCGTGGTCGCGGGCATGGTAGTCGGAGAGGAAAGCCTCGGTGCGATCGTCGATCCATTTCAGCGGCCGCCCGAGCAGCCGGGCTGCCTGGGCGAGCAGGACCTGCTCGGCGAAGATGCCGTTCTTCATGCCGAAGCCGCCGCCGACATCGGGCGTGATGACGCGCACGTCGGCGCGCGCCGCGCCGAGCGCCTTCGCCAGCGCCTCCTGCACCTGGCCCGGCCCCTGGGTCGGCGCAATGAGCGTGTAGCGCCCGTCCCGCGGGTCCCACTCGGCAAGCGCGCCCCGCGTTTCCAGCGGCGCCGCGCTGATCCTGTTGTTCGCAAGGCTTATGCCGACCCGGTGCGCGGCGCCCGTGAACAGCGCCTCGACCTCCGCGGCGTCGCCCCTCTCCCACTCGAACAGTTCTTCGGTTTCGGCCGCGTCCAGCGGGCGGTAATCCACGGCGACGGCTTCCGCCATGTCGCGCGCCGCCGCCGCCGTCTCCGCCACCGCCATGGCGACGATCTCGCCCGCATAGCGCACCCGATCCCGCGCGAACGCGGGGAAGGGCGGCGGTGCCAGCGGCGCGCCGTCGCGCCGTCGTACCGGCGAGCGGTTGTCGAGCGGCCCGGTTTCCAGGCCGTCGCGCAGCAGGGCGATCGCGCCCGGCGCCTTCAGCGCCTCGCCGTCGTCCACGCCGAGGATGTCGGCATGGGCGTGGGGCGAGCGCAGGAAACGCACCCATGCCTGGCCGGCAAGGTCTATATCGTCGATGAAGCGGCCCCGGCCGGTCAGCAGCGCCGCATCTTCAAGGCGCGGGAGGCTTTCCCCGATCACCGCATGCGCCCGCGCAGGAAGGCCCCGGCGCGGGCAATCGCCTCGCCCGCTTCGTCCAGCACCGGCTCGAACAGGTGCCAGACATGCATCATGTCATGAGCGACATCGAGGCTGACATCGACGCCCGCCGCGCGGGCGCGCTCGGCGAGCCGGAGCGAGTCGTCGAGCAGCACTTCGGCGGTGCCCACCTAGACCAGCAGCGGCGGCAGGCCCGCGAGGTCGGCGTAGATCGGCGCAGCGAGCGGCGCGCGCGGATCGGCGCCCGCAAGATAGCGCTCGGAGAACCAGAGCAGCGCCTCGTGGTTCAGGGTCGGGTCCTCGTCTTCCTTGGCCGTCATCGAGGCGCCGACGCCTTCCATATCCACCCAGGGCGACAGGCACAGCCCCGCCGCCGGCATCGGCTGGCCGCGATAGCGCAATGCGACGAGCGCAGCGACGGTGAGCCCGCCGCCCGCCGAGTCGCCCGCTATCGAGAGCCGGCTTGGCGCAAAGCCCTCGTCGAGCAGCCAGCAATAGGCGGCGACCGCGTCGTCCACCGCCGCGGGAAAGGGCGATTCCGGCGCGAGGCGGTAGTCGAGGAGCAGGACTTTCGCTTTCGACGCCGCGGCAATGTTGTAGGCCAGGTTGCGGTGCGAATCGCAGGAGCCGATGACATAGCCGCCACCATGCAGGTAGAGCACGGCGCGGTCCGCGAAGCAGCCGGGTGCGGCAATCCATTCCGCATAGCGGCCGGCGACGGTCACCGGCGCTACCTCCGCTTCCGTCGGCGCGGGGAACCGCTCGCCCACTTCCGCGATGCGCGCGCGCATTTCGGGCACTGTCGGGTTCTCCGGTTTGCCGCGTTCCCGAAGCAGGGCCTTCAGGGCCGCCAATTGCTCGGAACTCATCTGGTCGCTGCCTCCGTCATGCCGTGCAGGCCCTTAGCCTAGACCGTTTCCGTGCGGCGCAGAAAGGCTCTAGAGTGCCCCGCTCGACGAGGAGGGAGAGGAAAGCGCGATGCCGGTTGCAATAGTTACCGGCGCCGGGACGGGCGTCGGGCAGGCCGCTTCGGAGGCGCTCCTGGGTGCAGGCTATGAGGTGGCGCTCGCCGGGCGGCGCGCGGAGCCGCTGGAGGAGGTCGCCCGGCGCTGGCCGGAGCGCACGCTGGTGCAATCGACCGATGTCGGCGACGAGGCGCAGGTGAAAGCGCTGTTCGAGGCGGTGGTTGCCCGGTTCGGCCGTGTCGATCTCCTGTTCAACAATGCAGGCTCGGGCGCGCCTCCGGTGCCGCTGGAGGAGCTGACGCTCGCGCAGTGGCAGGCGGTGGTGGACGCAAACCTCACCGGCAGTTTCCTGTGCACGAGGGAAGCCTTCCGGGTGATGAAGGCGCAGGACCCCTCCGGCGGGCGGATCATCAACAACGGGTCGATCTCGGCCCATGTGCCGCGCCCCAACTCGGCGCCCTACACTGCGACCAAGCACGGTGTCACCGGGCTCACGCGCTCGACCATCCTCGACGGGCGGGCCTGCGGCATCACCTGCGGCCAGATCGATATCGGCAATGCCGAGACCCCTATGACGCAGCGGATGAAAAAGGGCGTGCTGCAGCCTGACGGTTCCACGAAGGTCGAGCCGGTGATGGACGTGCGCCATGTGGCCGACGCTGTGCTCTACATGGCGGGCCTCTCGCCGGACGCCAATGTGCCGTTCCTGACCGTGATGGCGAACGGCATGCCGTTCATCGGGCGCGGCTAGGGCAGCGGGAGCCGTCTCGACCGCCCTGCCAGGGGATGCCGATGCTGGGCCGCTGGAGATCACCGGACTCCGAACCCTACACCTGGGGAACATTCCGGGCCGACGCCCGCAGCGGCGTGACCATGCTGGCAGTCGGGGTTCCCGGCGGCATGGCTCTGGGGGTTGCGTCCGGCATGGGGGCGCTGGCCGGTCTCTATTGCGTCGTCATAGTGGGTTTCTTCGCGGCGCTTTTCGGCGGCACCAAGGCCCAGTCCAGCGGCCCGAGCGCGGCCATCGCCGTCATGGTTTCCGTGGTCCTCGCCACGGGCGGGGCCAGCCTTGCCGAAATCGGCCTCATCGCCGCGATGGCGGGCGGATTCCAGATCCTGTTCGGGCTGTTCAGGGTGGGGCGCTTCGTCTCCTACATGCCGCATGTCGTGCTGTCCGGCTTCATTTCCGGCGTCGGCGTCATCCTGATCCTGTCCCAGATCCAGACCGCTCTCGGAACCGGCCTGCCTGCCCGGGGCGCGGTCAACACGCTTCTGGCGCTGCCGGAGGCGGTTTCCCTGGCGGATCCCGAAACCGTCATCCTTTCGGCCGCGACCATGGCTGTTCTGGTGTTCTGGCCGCGGGCTGTGGACAGGTGGGCTCCGGGGCCGCTGGCAGCGATGGCCGTCGCGACCGCTCTCGGCGTCTTCTTGCTGGACGGTATTGCCGTGCTCGGCGCTCTGCCGAGCGGACTTCCGGCTCCGGTCCTGAGCCTGCCATCGCTCGACTTCCTGCTGTCTGCGGTCGAGCCGGCCCTCCTGATCGCCCTGGTCGCGTCGATCTACAGCCTGATGATGTCGCTTACCGCGGACGCGATCACCGGAGCGCAGCACGATCCGAACCGCGAGTTGGTGGGGCAGGGCATCGGCAACATGGCTGCGGGCGTACTCGGAGCCATGCCCGGCGCCGCCAATCCGGGCACCCTCATCAACCTGAATCTCGGCGGCCGTACCGTCATGGCCGGCATCGTGCGCGCGGCGTGCCTTCTTGCGCTGCTGCTCGGTCTCGGACGGTTTGCCGAGCCGATCCCCCTTGCCGCGCTCTCTGTCATCCTCCTGAAGATAGGCTGGGAGCTTATCGACTGGCGGTTTGTCCGGAGCCTCCGTCGAATGCCTCGCGGCTATGCGGTGGTGATGGTGCTGACGTTCGTCCTGGCGGTGTTCGCCGGGCCCCTGACGGCAATCGCGTTCGGACTGGTGGCGGCCGGCATCGTCCATGCGTCGCGGCTCGAGAGGATGGAGCTGGACAGCGTGATTTCGGTGCCCCTGCTGGACCGGACCTTTCTCGCGGCCGACGGCGAAGAGGCGGATGCCGACCCCTTTGACGCCCGCGTCGGGCTTCTGGCGTTCCGGGGCGCGTTCACCGTCGCCTCATCCCGCAAGCTGGTCCGGATGGTCGGCGCCGATATCAGGGAACACGAAGTCGTCATCTTCGACCTCTCGCGCGTGACTCATATCGACGACAGCGCCGCGCATGTGGTTGCGCTTCTCATGGAACGCGCCGGCAAGGAGGATACGGAAACGATCATCATGGGCATGTCCGGGGAAGTCAGGGTCATCCTGGAAGCATTCGATGTGTTGCGTCGTGTTCCCGAAGGCCGGATTGTCCGCGAACTCGACGAGGCCCGAGAATTGGCGGAACGCCTTCTGGCCGCCTGAAGCCGGGAAGAGCGCATTGGCTGGCGGCGAAGCGGCGCAACGAACGGAGATGGCCATGATCAGGCACTGCACGGCGGACGACTTCGACCGCATCCTCACGATTATCAACGATGCCGCCCAGGCCTATCGCGGGGTCATACCGGACGATCGGTGGAAGGAGCCTTACATGCCCGCCGGGGAGCTGGCCGAAGAGCTTGCGGCTGATATCAGCTTCGACGGATACGAGATAGCAGGAGCGGGACTGGTCGGGGTAATGGGCATCCAGCCGGTCGAGGATGTGACGCTGATCCGCCATGCCTATGTGGCGACGGCGCACCGGAGGTCGGGCATCGGGTCGGCGCTGCTCGAAGGATTGCTCGCGCGTCAGGACCGTCCGGTCCTTATCGGCACCTGGGCAGCCGCCGATTGGGCGATTGCGTTCTATCGCCGGTATGGGTTCGAGACGGTTCCGGAGCCGGAGAAAACAAGGCTGTTGCGGCGCTACTGGACCGTTCCCGAGCGCCAGATCGAGACCTCCGTGGTCCTGGCCGAGTCCCGTTGGCGCAGCAGGGCGCATGGATCCGGCAAACGGGAGCGGGGGATTGAAAAGCGGGCGGGCGCGCCGTAAGTCTCGCCGGCCATTTGCGAAGGACACGAGCTCATGGGCTACAGGGTCGCCGTAGCCGGCGCGACCGGAGCCGTCGGCTACCAGCTTCTGGAAGGGTTGCACGAGACATCCTTCCCCGTGGACGACATTGCGGCGCTGGCGTCGCGAAAAAGTCATGGCCGCAAGGTGTCCTTCGGCGACGACGAGCTCGACGTGCAGGTGCTCGACGAGTTCGACTTCTCGGGCTGGGACATTGCGCTGTTCTCGCCGGGTGGCGCGGTCTCGAAGGTGCATGCGCCGCGCGCCGCCGCCGCCGGTTGTGTCGTGATCGACAACAGCTCGACCTTCCGCCTGGACAGCGACGTGCCGCTGGTGGTGCCGGAGGTGAACCGGGAGGCGCTGGCGGGTTTTTCGGCGCGCAACATCGTCTCCAACCCCAATTGCTCGACCATACAGATGGTGGTGGCGCTGAAGCCGCTGCAGGACGCGCAGCCGATCCGGCGGATCGTGGTCTCCACCTACCAGTCGGTCTCCGGCGCGGGCCGGAAGGGCATGGACGAGCTCTGGGGCCAGACGCGCGGGGTCTATCAGCTGGAGGACGCGGAGCCCGCCGAGTTCACCAAGGAGATCGCCTTCAATGTCGTGCCGCATATCGACGTCTTCATGGAGGACGGCTCGACGAAGGAAGAGTGGAAGATGGTCAACGAGACCCGGAAGATCCTCGACGCCGACATCGCGGTCACCGCGACCTGCGTGCGGGTGCCGGTCTTCGTCGGCCATGCCGAGGCGGTGAATGTCGAGTTCGACGGGCCGATGGATGAGGAAGAGGCCTACGAACTGCTGAGCGCGGCGCCCGGCGTTGAGGTGGTGGACCGGCGCCAGGACGGCGGTTATGTCACGCCGAAGGAGGCCGCCGGCGACGACACCGTGTTCGTCTCGCGCATCCGCCACGACCCGACCGTCGAATACGGCCTCAACCTCTGGGTCGTTTCGGACAATCTGCGCAAGGGGGCGGCGACCAACGCCGTACAGATCGCCCACGAACTCGCCGACACCTGGCTTTGAGCATCTGGCCGGAAGGGTTCGCGCCGGAGATTCCGGCCGCTTGGGCGGGGCCGGACGGCCTCGTGCCGCGGGTGCGCTATCTGGAGCTGTTCGAGGCGGTGCTGGAGCCGTTCGGGCGCGCGCTCGGTCTGCCGCCGGACTATCTCGCGCGGACCAATTGCAGCACTTTCGCGCTGGAGAGCCACGTCGTCTATCTGGACGACGCCAGGGCCGGCGAGCGGCTGCTCTGCCGGTTCCATTTCGCCGATGCGGACGAGAAGCGCGTCCACTATCTGCAGACGCTCCACCGCACGGCGGAGGGTCCGGCGCTCGCCGCCTACGAGTGCCTGTGCATGCATGTGGACCTGGGGCTGCGCCGGGGCGTGCCGTTTCCCGAAGCGGCGGCCGCGCGGGCGCGGCAGATCGTCGAGGCGCACCGCCGCCAGCCCTGGCCCGTCGGCCCCCGCCTCGCCATCCGCTTCCACGCGGAGGAGGCCGCGGCGTGAGCCGGGCTACCCCCGGGCGGCGCGGCGCAGGCGGTCGTTGATCGCCCGGCCGAGGCCGCGCCCGGGAATCGGGGCCACGGCGATGCCGCCCCCGCCGTCCAGCCGGCGCAGCATGGCGAACAGGTTGGCGGCGGCCTCCGCGAGATCGCCGGACGGGCTGAGGTTCAGGTCGCCGTCCACGGCCCCGAAGCCGAGCATGGCTTCGCCCGGGCGGGCCGCGTTGGCCTCCATGCGGAGCGGGCTGCCGGGCGCATAATGCCGCAGCAGCATCCCCGGCGCGGGGCGCGGCGCATCGCCGCCTGCCGACGGGGCGGGTTCGGCGAGCGGGCCGGTCTCCGCCTCGATTGCGTCGGCGTCGAGAGCGCCCGGCCGCAACAGGGCCGGCGGGCCGGCGCCGAGCGCGACCACGGTCGATTCGAGGCCGAGCCGGCAGGGGCCGCCGTCGAGCACCATGGCCGCGCTCTGCCCGAGCTCCGCCGCGGCATGGGCCGCCGTCGTCGGGCTGAGCCGCCCGGAGCGGTTGGCGCTCGGGCCCACCAGCGGCCGCCCGGCGGCGCGGATCAACGCTTCCGCCAGCGGATGCGCCGGCCAGCGGAGCGCCAGCGTGTCGAGGCCGGCCGACGCGAGCCACGAGACGGGCGAGGCCGGCGCGCGCGGCAACACCAGGGTCAGCGGGCCGGGCCAGAACCGGTCTGCGAGCCGGCGGGCGCGGTCGTCGAAGACCGCCAGCGCCTCCGCCCCGCCGCGGTCCGCAACATGCACGATGAGCGGGTTGAAGCGCGGCCGGCCCTTGGCCTCGAACACGGCGGCGACGGCGCGGTCGTCGGTCGCGTCGGCCCCGAGCCCGTAAACGGTCTCGGTCGGGAAGGCGACGAGCCTGCCGGCGCGGATCGACCGGGCGGCGTCCTTGACAGCCGCCCCGGACCTCACGACCCGCCCCAGGCGATGAACCAAGGATTCGAGAAGCGCGCCTTGCCGTAGAGCAGTTCGGGGCCGTCGTCGATTTCGCGCACGGAGCCGCCGGCAGCCGCCAGCACGGCATGGCCGGCGGCCGTGTCCCACTCGTTGCTGCCGCCGTAGCGCGGATAGACGTCCGCCTCGCCGCGCGCGATCAGGCAGAATTTGAGCGACGAGCCGGCGTCGATCTGCCGGGCGACATCGTAGCGCGCGAGGAAGCGGTCGATGTCCCGGCCCGCCCCGTAAGTGCGGCTGACCGTGACCGTGATGCCCGTGCTGGGGAACGGCCGGATGGCGATTTTCCGCCGCCCGCCGCTGTCTTCCATGAAGGCGCCGGCGTCCTTCCGGCCGGCATAAAGCTCATTCGAAGCGGGCAGATAGACGGCGCCCAGCACCGGGCGTCCTTGCTCGATGAGCGCGATATTGACCGTGAACTCGGGAACCTTGTGGATGAACTCCTTGGTGCCGTCGAGCGGATCCACCAGCCAGAACGGCCCGTCGCCGATTTCCGGCACCCGCCCCGCCGCAACGCTTTCCTCGGCCACGATAGGGATTTCCGGGGTCAATGCGGCGAGGCGCTCGAGGATCAGGCGTTCGGCCGCCTCGTCCGCCGCCGTCACCTGGCTGCGGTCCGCCTTGCGGCGCGTCTCCAGCCTCGGCGCGCGGAACCAGGGCATGATCGTTTCGCCCGCCTCGCGCGCAACCCGGCAGACGGATTCGAGCAGCTCTTCCCGCATGGGCGCGTTCCGTGCTCCGTCCGGCGCTATCCGGTCCGCTCGTTCAGGTAGTGGAGCGGCAGGCCGGCTTCCGGCCAGTCGCAGGAAACCAGCCTGCCGGTGTGGGACATTGTGATGAAGGCGGTGCGAAGGTCCGGGCCGCCGAAGCAGATATTGGTCGTGTAAGGGTCCGGCATCGGAACATGCTCCAGCCCCGACCCGTCGGGCCGGACGACGGAGATGCCGGGGTCCATCAGGGTGGCAACGCAGATGTTCCCGGCCGCATCCACCGCCAGGCTGTCGAGCATGCGGTAGCCGTGAGTCTGGTTGACCAGCCGCCCGCCATGGGGGCTCGGCCAGGGATGTTTCTTCAGAACGCCCGGCGCCTCGATGTCGAAGGCCCAGATGCGCCCGGTCTGCGTTTCGGCGACATAGACCACACTGTCGTCGGGCGAGAGGCCGATGCCGTTCGGCGTGATGAGCGGGAAGGCCGCTTCGGTGATGAAGGAGCCGTCGGCGTGGGCGTAGTGGATGCCGGTGCGGTCCCAGGCCCGCTCCCGGTCGCGGACCTTGCCTAGATCGGTGAACCAGAAGCCGCCCTCGCCGTCGAACACGAGGTCGTTCGGCCCCTTGAGCCGGCGGCCTTCGCATTCGGTGTAGAGCATCTCGACCGCGCCGGTCGCGAGGTCCACCGCCTCGATCCGGCCGCCGCTGTAGTCCCTCCCCTGCCCGACGGGGCGCATACGCCCGCCCGCCTCGTCGAGCCATTCATTGCCGCCATTGTTGCAGATATAGACCCGCCCGTCGGGCCCGAGCGCGGCGCCGTTCGGCCCGCCGCCCGTCTCTGCGACGACCTCCTTGCCCCCGTCCGGAAAGACGCGCGTCAACGTGCCGCGACGGATTTCGACGAGGAGCACCGAGCCGTCCGGCATGGCGATCGGCCCTTCGGGAAACATCAGCCCGTCGGTGACGGTCCGCAATTCGGTCATGTCCGCTCCGTGGCAGCGTTTTCGGGCAATGACGGCGGGCGCTCAGGCGCCCTTGAAGACGGGCCGGCGCTTTTCGAGGAAAGCGGTGACGCCCTCGGCATGGTCGTCCGTGGTCATCGACATCGCCATATGCTCGCCCTCCCACTGCAATTGCTGCTCCATGGGCGTGTGGAAGGCGGTGTTGAAGAGCGACTTGGCCTGGGCGTAGGCGACCGTCGGCCCGGCGGCGAGGCGTTCGGCCAGCGCCCGGGTCTCGGCCTCCAGGTCGGCGGCCGGCACGACCCGGTTCACGATGCCGAGTTCGAGCGCGCGCTCGGCGCCGAAACGGTCGCCGAGCAGCGCCAGTTCCATGGCCTGCTTCATGCCGAGCGTACGGGCGAGGAAATAAGACGAGCCGCCATCCGGGCTCGCGCCGATATGGCAGTAGGCGAGCGTGAAGAAGGCGTCGTCGGCGGCGAGCGCGAGGTCGCAGGCCGCGACCAGCCCGAGGCCGAAACCGGCGGCGGCGCCCTGGACGCTCGCGATCACCGGCTTGCGCATCCGGCGGATGGCGAAGATCGGCAGATGGATCGCATGGATGCCCTCGACCACGACGCGCTTGCGGGTCTCCTTGTCTATTTCGAGGCGCTCCTGCATGGCGCGGATGTCGCCGCCCGCCATGAAATGCCCGCCCGCGCCGCGCAGCACCACGCAGCGCACGGACCCGTCATGCTCCAGGTCGCCGATGACGTCCCGCATGTCGATGCGCATCTGCGCACTCAGCGCATTGCGCGCCTTCGGGTTGTTGAGCGTGACCCAGGCGATTCCCTTGTCGATCTCGCAAAGCACCGTGTCGCCCATTCCGGCATCTCCTTGTCTCGGGGCGGGCCAGATTGTAAGCGAGACGGAACGCTTCGGGAAATCGGCGATGCTTCGTTACCGCGTGTTGGTCGTCATTGCGGGGAGCCTTGTGCTGGCCTTCACCTTCGGGTCGCGCCAGTCCTTCGGCATCTACCTGGACCCGGTTAGCACCGGCCTGGGCTGGCCGGTGGACATCATGTCGATGGCGATTGCGATCCAGGCGATTTTCTGGGGCCTCGGGCAGCCGTTCTTCGGCTGGCTGGCGGACCGTTTCGGAACCGGACGGACGCTGCTCATCGGCAGCGCGATCTACGCCTCCGGCCTCTACTGGGCCAGCCGCATGGAGACGCCCGAAGGAGCCTATCTCTCGCTGGGCCTGCTGGTCGGCCTCGGGGCCGCCGGCTGCGGCATGCCCATCGTGATGACGGCCGTGGTGCGCGCCTTTCCCAGGGACCGCCACCCCCTGGTCATGGCGCTGACGGCGACGGGGGTCTCGCTCGGGCAGTTCTTCGTCGCGCCGGCCGCGCCCCACATTATCGAGGCTTTCGGGTGGCGGACCGGGCTGTTGTCCCTGTTGGGGTTGATGGCCATCGTCGCTCTGCTGGCTGCCGTACTGCGGAGCAGGCCGGTGACGCCGGCACGGGGCATGGAAGCGGAGCAGAGCCTGCACGAGGCGCTCGCGGAAGCAAGGGGCCATTCCGGCTACCTGTTGCTGACCGCAGGCTTCTTCGTCTGCGGCTTCCACGTGCAGTTCATCGTGACGCACTTGCCCAAATTCATCACCGAAAGCGGCTTGCCGGCCGACACGGGCGGCTGGGCGATCGGTGTTATCGGCATCTGCAATCTGATCGGCACGATCGCGGTCGGTTTCCTCGGCAGCCGGTACCGCAAGAAATACCTGCTGAGCGGCCTCTATGCGGTGCGCGCGCTCATGTTCGCGGTCTATGCCTTTACGCCTGTCACGACGACGACGACGCTCATCTTTGCCGCCGGCCTCGGCCTCGCATGGCTCAGCACGGTGCCGCTCACCTCCGGGATCGTCGGGCAGATTTTCGGCATACGCTATTTCGGCACGCTGTTCGGCATCGTATTTCTGGGCCACCAGGCAGGCGCGTCCTCGGGCGCCTGGCTCGGCGGCTACTTGTACGAGCAGACGGGCAGCTATGAAGCGATCTGGCTGATCAACATCGCGCTCGGTGTCTTCGCCGCGATCATCCATCTGCCCATCGCCGACAAGCCCATCGTCCGCCCGGCGGCTCAGCCGGCATAACAGGAAAGTGATTGGCGGCCGGGGCATTTCCCGCGCATTTGTTGCGTCAAGATGGGCAAAGGAGTGCACGGCATGCAGATCCTGAGACGACGGGGCTGGGAGCTGCCCGAGAGCGAGGCGACGCCGGAGGCGGTATTCCGCGACAGGCGGCGGCTGATCCAGGCGGCGGCGGCCGGCAGCATCGCGGCGGCGGCATGGCCTCTTGCGGCGCGCGCCGCCACGCCGGAATCGGACCCGACTGCCGACCTCTACCCGGGACCGCGTAACGAGGCCTATACGCTCGACCGGCCGCTGACGCCTGAAGAGGTCGCGACCACCTACAACAACTTCTACGAATTCGGCTCCAGCAAGGGCATCTGGAAGCGCGCCCGCGACAATCTGCGCATCCGCCCCTGGACCGTGCATCTCGACGGCGACGTCGAAAAACCCATCGAGATCGGGTTCGACGACCTGGTGCGCAAGATGGGCGTCGAGGAGCGCCTTTACCGCCACCGCTGCGTCGAGGCCTGGGCGATGGCGGTGCCCTGGTCCGGCTTCCCGATGGCGAAGCTGGTCGAGTTCGCGAAGCCGCTCGCCAAGGCGAAATATGTCCGCATGGAGACCTTCAACGACTCGGACATGGCGTCCGGCCAGAAGGAGTTCTGGTATCCGTGGCCCTATGTCGAGGGCGTCACCATGGAAGAGGCCACCAACGAGCTCGCCTTCATCGTCACCGGCCTCTACGGCAAGCCGGTGCCGGCCCAGAACGGCGCGCCGCTGCGCCTCGCGCTGCCGTGGAAATACGGCTTCAAGTCGATCAAGTCGATCGTCCGCTTCACCTTCACCGAGAAGCGGCCCAAGAGCTTCTGGGAGAAGGTGCAGGGCCGCGAATACGGCTTCTGGGCGAATGTGAACCCGGAGGTGCCGCACCGGCGCTGGAGCCAGGCGACCGAGCGCATGATCGGCACCGACGAGCGCCGCAAGACCCTGCTCTACAACGGCTATGGCGAGTTCGTGGCCCATCTCTACGAGGGAATGGACCGGAGAAAGCTGTTCTACTGAGGGCGGCTATACGGCATAGCGCCGGCGCAGCATGGCCATGGCGCCGCGGATGAACTGCGCCTCGCCGCCGCGCGGCCGGCCGGGCCGGTTCTCGCGGTTCCAGGCCATCATGTCCACATGCGCCCAGGGCGTGCCGGGCTCGACGAAGCGTTCCAGGAACAGCGCCGCCGTTATCGCCCCGGCAAGCGGCCCGTCGGACACGTTGTTCATGTCCGCGACATCGCTGGAGAGCAATTTTCGGTAGGGCTGGAAAAGCGGCATCCGCCAGACCGGGTCCTGCTCCGCCTCGCAGGCTTCGAGAAGCGCCGCCGCCACGGCGTCGTCATTGCAGAAGAGCGCCGGCAGGTCGGCGCCGAGCGCGGTCCGGGCGGCGCCGGTCAGGGTTGCGCAGTCGAGGATCAGGTCGGGCGTCTCGCCCGAGGCTTCGGCCAGCGCATCGCAGAGGATGAGCCGGCCCTCGGCATCCGTATTCCCGATCTCGACCGTCAGGCCCTTGCGCGTGCGGATCACGTCCATGGGCCGCATGGCATTGCCGGACACGCTGTTCTCGACCGCCGGCACCATCAGCCGGAGCCGGACGGGCAAGGCAGTCGACATGACCATGTGCGCGAGTCCCAGCATGTTCGCCGCGCCGCCCATGTCCTTCTTCATCAGCCTCATGCCGGCAGGGGGCTTCAGGTCCAGCCCGCCACTGTCGAAACAGACCCCCTTGCCGACAAGCGTGAGTTTCGGGCGGTCTTCGTCTCCCCAGACGAGGTCGATCAGCCTCGGCGCAATGGCGGCGGCGCGGCCGACGGCATGGACGGTCGGGTAGTTCGCGGCGAGCAGCTCATCGCCCACGATGGCCGAGACCCGCGCCCCGTGGCGCTCGCCGAGTTCCCGGACGGCGGCTTCCAGCCGCTCCGGCCCCATGTCGTTCGCAGGCGTGTTGATGAGGTCGCGCACCAGCGACTGCGCTTCGACCGTCGCCAGGGCGGCGTTCCGGTCGGCATTCGCAGGCCAGAGGAGGCTCGCATGGTTGCGGCCTTTGCTGTCGGAATAGGCGTCGAAAGCGTAGCAGCCGAGCCCCCAGGCCGTCGCCGCCCGCGTCGCTTCCGCAGCGTCGAGATCGTTCTCGATGCGGAACGCTCCGCTGCGCAGTCTGCGCGGCAGGCCGCCCAGGGCCCACATGTCACCGGGCCCGTCCGAGCCGGCGAGCACACAGGAGGGCCTGCCGTCTGCATCGGGAAGCACCAGGGCGCTGCCGGCTTCCGCCTCGAAGCCGTTGGCGGCCACCCAGTTGCGTGCGGCCGGCGCGGCGCTCTCCAGCCAGCCTTGCAGGCTTTCCTTGTCCACGATCAGGACAGGCACGGCGTCAGGCGCATCGGCCAGGAAGATGTCGGTCACGGGTCGGAGGTCTCCTGTGGGCAGTCGCGCCGCCGGTTCAGAACTCGTAGTGCTCGTCGGTGAGCAATGTGTCGAGGCCGGGGTCGTCTTCTCCGGGGACATGGACGACGGTGTAGGTGAAACCGTCGCGGTCGAGCGGCATGGTGGCGTCGAGACCGAGCTTGTCCGAGACGCCGTTGTCCGCGGAGGGGTCGAGTTTCGAGCCTTGGGCGCGCGGGACGACGAACAGGTCGCGCCCGGCCTGGAAGCGGGTCGCCACCGCCCATTCCACCGCCGTCGGGTCGTGGACGTCGACATCCTCGTCCACCACCGTCACCTGCTTCACATCGGCATGGGCGGCGAAGGCGGCCATGATGACATTGCGCCCCTGGCCCTCCTGTGTCTTCCGCAGTTTCACGTGGAGGTGGTAGCGGCAGACGCCGCCGCGCGAGAGGTGCACGTCGAGCACGGTCGGGCAGGTGCGCTGCAGATGCGCGGCGATGGTGGCCTCGCGCGGGATGGCGCCAAGCAGCAGGTGCTCCATCGCCGCCGGCACGATGGTGTGGAAGACGGGCCTCTCGCGTGTCGTCACGGCCTGCACCTCGATGGCCGGATGCTCGCCGGCAGGCCCGTAATATTGCGGGAACTCGCCGAACGGCCCCTCGGTCTCGCGCACGCCTGGCAGCAGGCGCCCTTCGACGACGATCTCGGCACCGGCGGGCACGCGGACTTCATTCGTCGCGCATTTCACCACTTCCAGCGGTGCGCCATGCAGCGCGCCCGCCACCTCCAGCTCGTCATGGTCGATGGGCAGGATGGCCTGGCTGGCGAGCAGGGTCAGCGGATCGACGCCGACCGCGACGGCCACGTCGAGCGGTTCCCCGGCTGCTTCGGCGGCCGCGAAGAAATGATGCAGGTCGCGGGGCAGGATCAGGATGCCCATCCGCCTCGGCCCGGTGATCTGGAGGCGGTTGATCGAGACGTTCTGGATGCCGGTCCCCGGGTTGCGCGCGATGACGAGGCCCGCGGAGATATAGGCCCCGGCGTCGAGCGCATTGTGCTTCGGGATCGGAAGGGCGGTCGTGAGGTCGGGGCTGCGGTCGATGCGTTCCTGGCACGCGCCGTCGGCCACCTCCCGCCAGGGAAGCGGCTGCTCGGCTGCGGCGCGGAAACGGTCGAGCACCGCGCCGGGCTCGACGCCCATCGCCTCGGCAATCCAGCCCCGGTCCGAGACGAGGCCGGAGACGACCGGTATCTCGTGGCGGCGGCCGTCGAGGCCGAGCGGCTCGGGGAAGAGCACCGCCTTCTGCGCATCCCACCGCTTGGCGAGCGCGGCGAGGGTGAAATCCAGCGAAACGCCCGGCCGGGCGACAGCAAGCCGGTCGGTGGCCTGCAACCGGTCGAGCCAGGAACGGAGGGTGCGGTAGGTCATGCGAAAGGGCGTCCCCCAGCCGGATTGCGCATGTTAGCCGACAACCGTGTCATTGCGCTCACACGGTGTCAGCCCCGGCGCGCGGCGACGGCTTCGGCGAGCGCGACCGTCCGTCTCGCCATTTCGACATGCAGGTTTTCGATCAGCCGTCCGTCCACCACGGTGACGCCCCGGCCCGCCGCCTCCGCTTCGGCATGGGCGGCGATGATCCGCTCCGCCTCGGCAAGGGCGCCGGGGCCCGGCGAGAAGGCGGCATTGCAGGGGCTGACCTGTTTCGGGTGGATCAGTGTCTTGCCGTCGAAGCCGAATTCGACCCCCTGCCGGCAGGCGGCGGCGAATCCCTCGTCGTCGGCGAGGTCCAGATGGACCCCGTCCAGGACGGCGAGACCGTGGGCGCGCGCCGCCAGCAGGCAGAGGCCGAGCCCGGTGATGAAGGGCAGCCGGTCCGGCGTATGCGCCGCGCCCAGCTCCTTGGCCAGGTCGGACGTGCCCATGACGAGGGCGGACAGGCGATGCCCGGCCCCTGCAATAGCGTCCGCGCGCAGCATGGCCAGCGGCGTTTCCATCATCGCCCAGACGGCCATTCCGGCAGGAGCGCCGTGCCGTTCGAGCAGGGCGGCGGCCTGGCGGACCGTCGCCTCGCTCTCGACCTTCGCCAGCAGCGCCGCATCCGCGCCCGATCCGGCGATGGCCGCGAGGTCGTCGTGCCCCCAGGGCGTGTCGAGGCCGTTGGCGCGAATGACGATCTCGCGCGGCCCGTAGGCTCCCGAACGCGCCGCCGCCACCGCCTGCGCGCGGGCCGTTTCCTTTGCGTCGGGGCTGACGGCGTCTTCGAGGTCGAAGATCAACACGTCGGCAGGCAGCGTCTTCGCCTTCTCCAGCGCGCCGGCGCGGGAGGCCGGCATGTAGAGGGCGCTGCGGCGCGGCTTGACGGCTTGGGGCATGAAGGCGGATTCCTTGTGCGGGCGAGTCGTCGGCGACGGGGCGGACATCATGCACATTCTATCGATCCAGTCCTCGGTGGCGCGCGGTTTCGTCGGCAATCGCACGGCGGTGTTCGTGCTCCAGCGCTTAGGTCATCAGGTCACCTGCATCGACACGGTCGCCTATTCCAACCATCCCGCCCATGGCGGGTTCCGGGGGGAGGTGCATCCGGCCGAGAGCATCGACCGCATTGTGAGCGGGCTGGAGGAACGCGGTTTCCTGGAGGACATCGATCTCGTCCTTTCCGGCTATCTGGGCTCGGCCGCCAATGCGGAAGCGGTGGCGCGCGCGGTTGACCGTGTGGGCGCGCCCTACCTGCTCGACCCGGTCATGGGCGACGATCCGAAGGGGCTGTTCGTGGCCCCGGACCTGCCCGAAGCCATCCGGCGGGAACTCCTGCCGCGGGCCGCGGCGGCAACGCCCAACCGGTTCGAGCTTTCCCTGCTCGGGGCCCGGGAGGTGGACGGGCCGGCGCGAGCCGCCGAGGTTGCCGCCGGGCTCGGGCCCTCCCTCGTCGTGGCGACAAGCGTCCCGGCGGGGGAGGGGCGCATCGCCTGTGTCGGCATATCGGAAGGCGAGGCCAGGCAGGCTGTGGTGCCGCAGGTCGCGCATCCGGGTTACGGGGCGGGCGACCTGTTCGCCGCTCTGCTTGCGGCCCGGTGGCGGGACGGCTGGGCGGAGGCCATGGCACTCGCCGCCGGCACGGTGCATGCCACCATAGCCCGCTCGCCGGGGCATGACCTCGATATCGTGGGGGCGCAGGCTCTCTTTGCCGACCCGCCGCCTCCGCCGCCGCTGGAGGCGGTCTGACGCGACGGGCCGGGTCCCGGAGCCGGCAAACCATGGCCGGAGTCGGGCAGAGGCAGTGCGGCAGGGCTGCAGCGACCCAGGGGCCCACTCCACGGGAATGTCATGAGATGTCATGTTTTGTCATGAGGCGTCCCGAGCCTCTCCTGCGATGTGTCATGAGATGTCATGGTTTGCATGCACGCGACGCATACCCTGTCGTCCGTTCGGGCATGGGGTACGGGTATTCCATCCGGTTTCGGTGGCCCTCTGTCTTCGGCATGGGTTCTTCCTGTCGCTCCGGTTTCGTTCCGTCCTCTCCGCCGCCGGCTCATCCGGGCGGCGGGACCCTTATCCGCGCGTATCGTGCGCCTGATTGCGCCTGTACCTGCCCGCGGGCGTGGCACGGGACGCACTTATCCCGTCCGTTTCTCAACGGCTTTTTTGGGGATTATCCGTTTGACTAAATATCAGCCCGTCTCCTAGCCTGTGCTCTTCACAGCGGGAGATCAAGCATGGCGAGGAAATCTGATAGGGTAGAAGGCAGGCGACGCAGCGGCGACGCAGGAAGCCAACTGGCGCAACCGCACCATCTGGACGCGCGACAATCTCCATGTCCTGAGAGGCATGAACAGCGCCACGGTCGATCTCATCTATCTCGACCCGCCCTTCAACTCCAACCGCACCTATAGCGCACCCATAGGCTCGGAGGCGGCCGGGGCTGCCTTCAAGGACTCATGGACCTTCGACGACGCGGACCGCGTCTATCTGGCACTGCTGCAAGAGCGTGACCCGACGACTTTCGCCATAATCGACGCGGCCCGGCTGGCGCACGGGCGCGGCATGGCGGCCTATCTCGGCATGATGGCGCAACGCCTCGTCGAAATGCGGCGTGTCCTGAAGCCGACCGGCAGCATCTATCTGCATTGTGACCCGTTCGCGTCGCATTATCTCAAGATGCTCATGGACGCGATTTTCGGACGCCTTAATCACCGGAACGAGATTATCTGGTGCTATACTGGCCCCGGCTCACCGCATATGCGCCAGTTCAACCGAAAGCACGATACAATCCACTGGTATTCAGTCGGCGAGACATGGACCTTCAATGCCGACGCCGTGCGTATTCAGCACCATGGCAAGACCAAGGCGAATTTCAAAGACGGTTTGCGCGGTTCTGGATTTATCGAGGGCGAATATGGGCTGACGGACGGCAAAGTCCCTGAAACATGGTGGCCGCAAGAGAAAGGAAATGGACTCGCCATAGCGCCCCGCCAAAAGGCGCAATATGTCGGCTATCCGACGCAGAAGCCGCTTGCCCTTCTGGACCGCATCATCAAGGCGTCGAGTAACGAGGGCGATGTCGTGCTGGACCCATTTTGCGGTTGCGCGACGGCCGCCGTGGCGGCGGAGCGGCTACAGCGCCAGTGGATCGGCATCGACATTTCCGCGAAGGCGGCCGAGCTCGTCACGACGCGCCTGCAAGGCATCCTCGACGAAATCCCGCTCTACAAGACCGGCGATGTTGTCCACAGGACGGACCAGCCGGGCCGCACGGACCTGGGAGACCTTCCCCACTACCGGACGCACCTGGACTTGCTCTACGGCCAGCAGGAAGGCTTTTGCGGCGGTTGCGGGGAGCATTTCCGCAAGCGCAATCTGACGGTGGACCATATCGTCCCGCAAGCGCATGGCGGGACCGACCACCTTGAGAACCTTTGGCTGCTGTGCGGCGCCTGCAATTCGTCGAAGGGAACGCGCTCGCAAGAGCAATTCCTGAAAGAGCGTATGCAGAAGCGCGCCGCCCTGTTCCCGTGGCTGATAGAGGCGTGACTAGTATGGCCGCGCCCCGCTCGCCAGCCCGTTCTCGGCAATCAGCCGGGCGTAGGTCAGGCGCTTCCCGACCATGCCGGCCGCCAGTCCCGCCATTTGTGCCAGCGTCCCGGCTTCGCGGATGTTGTGCCGCCCGGCGAACTCCGCGATGTAGCGGTGAAGGTGCTTCGGCGAGAACTTGTGATAGACGCCCTTGTGCGCCCGCTTCAACATGGCCCAGAAGCTCTCGATCCCGTTGGTATGCGCCTGCTGGCGGACATACTCGCCAGCGGAGTGATTGACCGCTTCATGCTGAAACCACACTTGCAGCGCCCGATAGACCGTCGCCTCGTCCGAATAGACCGTCGTGCCGATGCGGGCGTTGTGAGCGGCGAAGCCTGCCAGCGACGGCGCGTCCGCGTGCTGGACATGGCGGGCGCGAACCTGCTTCGTGCCCCGGTCCTTCACGCCAACGACAATGTCCTTGCCGACAGCGCCGCGACCCTCAAGGCTCTCCCGCTTCGCCTTGTGCATGTTCTTGCGCAGCCCGCCCAGATAGACCTCGTCCACCTCTACCGGCCCGTCCATGGGCGGCTCGTCGTCGCGCTTGAAGGCTTCGCGGATGCGCTGGAGCATGAACCATGCGGTTGCCTGCCGGACGCCTATGTCCCGGCCCAGCTTCACGCTGGAGACGCCCTTGAGCGAAGTCAGGTGCAGGTAGATCGCCCAAACCCACTTGCGGAACGAGAGCTTGGACCGCTCCATGACGGTGCCGATGCGGACGCTGAAATGCCGCTTGCAGCCGGGGCAGTAGTAGGGCATCGGCGGGTTGCCGGTGCATTCAATCGTCTCGGTATGGCCGCAGCGCGGGCAATGGCGACCGTTCGGCCAGACCTTCGCCTCAAACCATTCGCGGGCGCTTTCCTCGGTCGGGAACATCTCTCCCAACTCCATGATGGTCACGCCTTCGCGGTAGTGCTTGCCAGCCATGACGGCCTCCGTTCCGACTGCTTGAGTCAGAATATGGGGACTCGCCGTCATTTAGTCAAGCGGATAATCCCCGCTTTTTTCGCGCCGACGCCGACGCGGAAGACGAGGCGGCCCCGCGAACGTCGCCCTCATCCTCAGGGTCAAATTACCATAAACTTTTAAAAAATCAAGCTCTATAGTAGAAATAATTCAAAAAATATGAACAGGTGCTTCGTCGAAGAACCCGGCCAGGACATGCCGTGACACACCGGCGGTTCACGGGCTCCTGCGGTCGATCGCCATCAGAAGGGCCGGGAGAAGCAGGAAGTCGGCAAGCAGCGCGAAGACGAGTGTGATCGCCACCATCAGGCCGAGCGCCCAGCTTACCTCGAACCCGGATGAGGCAAACACCAGGAATCCGAGCGACAGGACTATCGTGGTGGTCCACAGCGCCCGGCCGACTGTACGAAACGCGCTGCGAACGGCTCCGGCGGGATCGAGCCCCTCGCGGCGGGCCCTCAGATAGGCGGTCAGGAAGTGAATCGTATCGTCCACGACGATCCCGAAGGCGATCGCCGTCATCACCGACCCGGCGAGACCGACCCGCCCCACAAGATAGCCCCAGAGGCCGATGGTCATGGCGGCCGGGATGAAGTTGGGCACCAGGCTGACGAGGCCCAGGCGGATACTCCTGAAAATCCCGATCAGTATGAGGGATATCAACGCCATGGCGATGATTGTCCCGGTCAGCATGCTCCTGATGTTCCGCTGCGAAAGATGCGCGGAAACGATGGTGAACCCCGATGCTTCCGTCAGCAGGTCGGGCGCGTTTGCCCGGAGCCATTGCTGGGCCCGCGTATCGAGTTCGCGCTGCTGCCGCGAGGTCAGGCTTCGCGTGACGACGCTCAGCCGGGTTGCGGACTTGGCGACGTCGATGCGGTCGTTGAGGTCGCTGCCGAAGGGAAGCGAAAGCTCGTAAAGCAGGAGGTACTGGGCCGCCAGGGCCCCGTCCTCGGGCAGGCGGTGGTAGGCCGGGTCGTCGCCGTGCATGTTCCTGTTGAGGCGCTTCATGATGTCCGGGAACGCCTGGACATGGATCACTTCCGGCTGCGCCCGGCCCCACTCCGCAAAGGCATCCACGGCCTGCAGATATCCGGGGTCGGTGATGCCGTTGTCGCGCCCCGAATCGAGCGAATATTCGAGCGTTTCCATGCCCGTCAGATTGTCGATGACGAAATCCGTGTCGCGCCGGAACTCGTAGCGCTCGTCGAAATATCGCGGCCAGTTGTCCGTCAGGTCGATGTGCGGGATGCCGGATACCAGCACCGCGGCGAGGAGGGGCACGGAAATGAGCAGCGCCCTCCGGCGCTCCACGACGAAATCGCCGAACCGTTCGAAAAAACCGGGCTGCCCGCCCGGCGCGGGAGGCGCGCGCAGCGGCAGGATTGAAAGCAGGGCCGGCAGGACGGTAACCGAGTAGAGGAAGGCGCACAGCACTCCGAAAGCGACCATGTTGCCCAGCACGTGGAAGGGCGGCGAATCGGACGCATTCAGGCTGAGGAATCCGATTGCAGTGGTCGCGGTGGTAAGGAAAACGGGCCAGATATTGTCGCGGAGCGCCTCGGCAACGGCGTCACTCCTGCCGAGGCCACGTCCCAATCGCTCCAGAACGCTTGCAACGATATGGATTGAATGCGCCACGGCGACGGTCATCACGATGATCGGGATGCCGGAGTTGGCGGGGTTGAGTACCGTTCCGACCCAGCCGGCGAAGCCCATCGTCGTGTTGACGGTGAATATCAGCGCGATGATGAGGGCGAGGGCGCCCGACAAGGAACGAAGCAGGAGCCCGATCGCAACCGCAATTATCGTGAACACCAGAGGCGTGAGGGTGCGCACGTCGTCCTGGGTCGTGTCGGCGAAGACCTGGTGCATGACGACGTCGCCGGTCAGGTGGTAGTCGAGGTCCGGATGGCCGGCGCGGGCCTGCTCCAGAAGGGCGCGGAGGAAATTGTTGATCTCGGCGACCGAAGCATCCCGGTCGTCGGACAAGGAGAAGTTTATCGTCAGCCCCGCCACGCGCCCGTCATGGGAGACCAGTCGGCCGGCAAGGTCGATTGCGTTCAGCGCGATCTCTTCGACCCGTACAAGCCCTTCGTCGGCGAGCGCGCCCGCGTTCCTGACAAGCGGGCCGACGACCAGGTCGTCCTCGGACGCCTCGCTGTGGGTATAGTTGGTCAGGGAATCGACCCGGGTTGAGAACGGCGCCTGCCAGGCCGCTTCGGTCAGCTCTTCAACCGCGGCGAGGGTCTCGCGGGTGAAGACCGAACCCTGCCGCGGGGCAATGGCGACGAGCGCAATGTCGGATGCGGAGTAGGTCTCCTCCAGCGCGTCCAGCGCGGCGAGCTGCGGATTGTCCTCATCGAAAAGGCTGCGGTAATCGTTGGTCACGCCGATGAAGGGAGCGCCTGCCGTCACCGCCAGCATAACCAGGCCGGCGAACAGCAGGACCGTCCATCGGCGTCGAAGAACGAAGCCGATATAGCGCTCAAGGGCCGAGGGCGCCATCATCCGGTCCATCGCCCGAAACGGGCAACCGTCATTGCCTTTCCGGTTCCGGCCGCTGCGAGCGGAGCGGTCCGAAGGAAGCCTGCGCCGCCTACCATGGTTGGGACTTCTCGTGTTTGACGTGGTCCGGCAAATTGTAGGTCAGGCCACTCTCTTCATATACGGAAATCTGGAGAAGCTGGCTGAAATTGTCCGCCCGGACCACCAGCCCGCTCTTCAGCCAGCGCTGGAGACGTTGTTTCAGCCGGAAACCGAACAGGGTTCCGAAGGTCCGGGTCGCGGGATACTGGAAATGCCCGGCCAGTTCGTTCCCTATGAGCGCGCGGGACAGTTTGTCAGCAAGGGCGATGACCTGTTTTCGTTCCTCATCGTCCCGGATGTCCACGATGCCGGGAATGGCGCCGATCAATGCGTTCGCCATCGCCGCCGAATCCGAATCGGGCGGCGGCTCGCACAGGTTTGCAATGCGGTAAATCCTGTCCGCCTCCGCGCCGTCCTCGTAAAGGATCGATTCGGGAATGCCCATCAGGTAGCCGGAATAGCGCCAGACGTCGAGGATGCTCGCCTTTTCCTCTTCCGTGAAGGACGCGCCAACCTGTTGCGCGTAATCCAGCAGCCGCTTGGAAAAGACCGAAATGGCGAAACCGAGATGAGCTGCGCTCAGCGGCGTGCCCCAGGCGTCGCCGTTCCATTCCTCGTGCCTCGCCAGCAGGCTCCTGATCCGGGCGTGCACGAAGCGTACCCGGGTCGAGAGCTTCCACCCGTCCCCGTCGCGCTGCAGGCCGCCGGGGAAGAAGATTTCGAGCAATTGGCGGTTGTTCTGCTGGAGGCGCCTTTTGGTGGCCGCGACGCGGCCGGTAATGCTGAACGATTTGGCTATGAGGGTCGAAAAGCCTTCCACGAGCACGCCGGCGACGAATGCGACCAGCATAAGGTCCGCATTGGCGTGAAAGGCGCGCACTCCCGGCTGAAAGGCGCTGTAGTCCAGCCATTCCGGCTCCCGGAAATCCTCGAAGAAACGGCGCAGCGGCTCCGGCGCGGCCCGCATTTCCGCTTCCCGCTGCTCGATCCCCGCTCCGATGAACCTGTGAAGTTCTGCGGGATGCAGCGAATAGACCTCCTCCATCACCGGATCGAGCTCCGGGTCGCCGATCGTGGTGTGCCGGATATACCTGTCGGCCAGCGTGCTGTCGTAACGCTGGGCTTTCTCGTGGCCTTCAATATAGGCAGACGGCGCGTTCAACATCTCCGCTACCCTCGTGTCCGGCTGAATCGCCTCCTGAAATCCAGGTGATTTCCGCAGGAAACACAATTCCTTATTCCAATAATCGACTTCGCTATATCCAGCAATGGACTTGGCCCTATTCGACAGGGGAATCGCTTTTGAAGATTAGCTTTTAGGAGTTTGCGTTTTCGATTCACACTCCGGTTTCCGTATCTGGTGAGTTGGGGTGTGAGATGGAGGAGTTTTCGTCAGTATTCGAAGGAGTTACGGATCCGCGTCGCAGCAATGCGACGCGCCACTCTCTGCACGAGATGCTGATGATCGCGCTGCTCTCGACCTTGTGCGGTGGGGAGGGATGCGCGGACATGGAGCGTTTCGGTCGGGCGAAGGAAGGGTTTCTGCGCCGTTTCATGGAGTTGAAGCACGGCATTCCGAGCCACGATGCGTTTTCGGACCTGTTCAACGCCCTCGATCCCGACAGCCTGCAGAAAGTGCTGCTGCGGCTTCTGGAGGACTGGGCGGCGGTTCTGGACGGCGATGTGATCGCGGTTGACGGCAAGTCGCTGCGGCGTTCCTTCGCCGATGCCGCGGCGCGCTCGCCGGTGCATCTGGTGCAGGCCTTCGCCGCCGGGACCCGCCTGATGCTCGGCCAGGTGAAGGTCGATGACAAGTCCAACGAGATTGCGGCGATGCCGAAGCTGCTGGAGATGCTGGCGCTCAAGGGCCGGATCGTGACGGCGGACGCGATGCATACCCAGCGGGCGACGGCCGAGGCCGTTACCGCCAAGGGCGGGGACTATGTGCTGGCGCTCAAGGGCAATCAGGGCAGCCTGTATGAGGATGTGCGCCTGTATCTGGACGATCCCGCCCAGGCGGACAAACTCCAATCATGTCAGCATGTCGATGGCGATCACGGGCGCATCGAGACGCGCCGCGCCTCGGTCTGCCACGAGATTGCATGGCTGCGCGAGCGCCATGACTGGCCGGGGCTGGCCGCCATCGGCAAGATCCAGGCCAGGCGCGAAACCGCAAGGAGCACCAAAACCGAAACCCGCTACTACATCATGAGCGCGCCGCTCGCGCCCGAGCGCTTCCAGCACGCCGCGCGCGCCCATTGGACCATCGAAAACTGCCTGCACTGGGTGCTCGACGTGACCATGAACGAGGACCGACAGCGAAACCGCAAGGACCACGGACCCGAAAACCTCGCCCTGATCCGACGCCTCGCCCTCAACATCGCACGCCGCGAACCCACAAAAGACGCCATGCGCGGAAAACTCAAACGCGCAGCCTGGAATGACGACTTGCTCCTCAACTTGATCCGGGCCGCCGCATGACAGGCCCAAAAGCGATTGCCCTGCCCTATTCGACATTCCAGTTTCGGTGGAACCGGACGCCGAATCAATCTTCGATGGCAGATGCATATTGCGTTTCCAGGGCCCGGCCCAACGCTGCTAGGGTAAATCGCAGCCGGCGATCCGGAGGAATTGACGCTTTGTCCGAGCCGCAACAGCCTCACGACGGATGGTGGGCCCGCCTCGATGCCGGGGCCGATACCGTCGCGATCTGGATCGCGCTGCTTTGCGTCCTGGTCTTCGTCATCCATATACGCACCCACCCTCGCGGGTTCCGGGACCGGCGTGTCGTGGGGGCGTGTCTCGCCGGCGCCGCCGTCTCGATCGCGTACCGATGGTCCACCTGACCCCGGCGCCGTCGCCCGCCGGATAGCGCCCGCCCGATAGTCTGCTACAGTGCCGCCGCTGCGGGGCGGCGGCCGGGAGGGGTATGCGGACATGAGTGAATCCGGGACCGAATACCGGATTGGTATCGACATAGGCGGCACTTTCACGGACCTCGTCGCCGTGGACCGCAGGGGCGAGACCCGGATCGCCAAGGCACCCTCGACCCCGGCGGACCAGTCTGCCGGCGTGCTGGACGGGCTGGAGCGCCTGGCCGGGACGATAGGGCTGGATGTAGCAACCCTGCTGGCGCGGACCGAACGCATCGTGCATGGCACCACGGTTGCGACCAACGCCATCTTGGAACGCAAGGGCGCCACGGTCGGCCTGCTGACGACGGAGGGCCACCGCGACGTGCTGGAGATGCGGGAGGGCCTGAAGCCGGACCGCTACAATCTCCGCATCCCGCCGCCGGAACCGCTGGTGCCTCGCCGCCGCAGGCTCGGCGTGACGGAGCGGGTGCGCGCCGACGGGGCCGTCGAGGCGCCGCTCGATCCGGCATCGCTGGACCGGGCGGTCGAGGCGCTGCGCGGGCAGGGCGTCGACTCGGTCGCCATCTGCTTCCTGCATGCCTGGCGGGACAATGCCCATGAGCGCGCGGCGGCGGACGCGGTGCGCCGTGCGATGCCGGAAGCCTATCTGTCGCTGTCCTCGGACGTGTTCCCGCAGATCAAGGAGTTCGAGCGCGTCTCCACCACAGTGGTCAACGCCTATGTCGGTCCGGCCCTTTCCGGCTATCTCGGCCGTCTCGCCGCCCGGCTGGAGGAGAACGGCTATGCCGGGCCGCTGCTCATCATCCTGAGCCACGGAGGCGTTGCGCCGCTGGAAGAGGCGGTCCGGCTGGCGGCGGGGACGGTGCTGTCGGGACCTGCGGGCGGCGTTGCGGGCGCGCGCTACTCGGCCCGGCTGCTCGGCTCGGGCGACCTCATCCCGTTCGACATGGGTGGCACCAGCACCGACATCTCGCTCATCTCCGGCGGCGAGGCGGCGCTGTCGTCCGACCGGGGCATTGCCGGGGAGCGGATCGCGCTCTCCTCGCTCGATATCGCCAGCATCGGGGCGGGCGGCGGCTCCATCGCACATGTAGATGCGGGCGGTGTGCTGCATGTGGGCCCCGAGAGCGCCGGGGCCGACCCGGGCCCGGCCTGCTACGGCCGCGGCGGCTCGCTGCCGACCGTGACCGATGCCAGCCTGGTGCTGGGCTTCCTCGATCCATCGAACTTCCTCGGAGGGCGCGAGAAGCTGGATACCGGGGCGGCGGAAGCGGCCCTCGACGCGCTCGCGGCCGACCTGGGAGTAGAGCGCATGACGGCAGCGGAGGGCGTCCACCGCGTGGTGCATACCAATATGGCGGAGGGTATCCGCCTGGTATCCGTCAGGCGCGGCGTGGACCCGCGGCGGTTCGCGCTGCTTGCCTTCGGCGGGGCCGCCGGCCTCCACATCACCGACGTCGCGCGCCAGCTGGATATCGCGCGGGTCGTGGTGCCGAGGGTCGCCTCCGTGCTGTCCGCCTGGGGCATGCTCGCGACCGACCTGCGCTTCGAGGCCTCCCGCACGCATATCGGGGACGCGGCGGCGCTCGACGCCGCCGCTGTGCGGTCCGTCTATGATGAGCTGGAGAGCACCGCCCGCCAGCGCCTTGCCGCCTGTCATTCCGGCGAGGTGGCGGTGCGCCGCGCTGCCGACATGCGCTATGGCGAGCAGATATTCGAGGTGGATGTCGCGCTGGACGGCCTCGACTGGCAGGCGGACGACCTGCTGGAGCGGATCGCGGAGCGCTTCCACGACCGCCATGAGGCGCTGTTCACCTATGCGCTGCGCGAGGACGATGTGGTGCTGGTGAACGCCCGCGCCGCCGCGGTCGGGCGCCTGCCGGGCCTGCCGGAAGAGCGTGTGCCCGACACGGGCGCGGATGCCGCGCCCCGTGTGCGCAGGCAGGTCCATATGGGCGGCTGGCTCGAAGCGCCGATCTTCGACTTCGCCGCGCTCAGGCCCGGGCAGGCGCTGGAAGGGCCCGCAGTGGTGGAGAGCGACCTCACGACCGTCGTCCTCCGCCCCGGGGACCGCGCGACCGTGACCCCGCTCGGCTGGTTGGACATCGCTGTCGTGTAGGGCCGAGTCAGGACGCTACCACGCGTCCTCCAGCACCATCGCAGCGGCCTTCTCGCCGATCATGATGCTGGGGGCGTTGGTGTTGCCTGCGACGATGGTGGGCATGATCGAGGCGTCGGCGACGCGCAGGCCGGCGACGCCGTGGACGCGCAGCCTTGAATCTGTGGCAGAGTCTGTCTGCGGCCCCATGCGGCAGGTGCCGACGGGGTGGTAGTTGGCGACGGCGCGGGCCCGCACGTCGGCCAGCAGGTCCTCGTCGCTCTCGCAGTCCGGGCCGGGCAGCACTTCCTCCGCCATGAAGGGCGCGAGTGCCGGCTGGCCGGCGATCTTCCGGCACAGGCGCATGCCGTAGAGGATCGCCTGCCGGTCGTATTCGCTGCGCAGGAACTCGTAGCGGATCGCCGGCGCGGCAAGCGGGTCCGGGCTCTTGAGGCGCACCGAGCCGTCGCAGTCCGGGCAGAGGTGCACGGGACTGAGCGTGAAGGCGGAGAAGGGGTGCGGCACGATCATGTCGGGCGTGCGACTGGCCGCACTCCAGCTCAGCATGTTGATCTGGAGGTCGGGGCCGTCGAGCCGCGGGTCGGTGCGCACGAAGGCGCCGGCGCAGATGCCCGTGCTGGTGAGCGGGCCGTCACCGAAGAGCACATAGCGCGCGCCGGCCACCAGGCGGCGCGGCAGGCTCAGCGCCAGGTCGTTCGCGGTCACCGGCCGGGCGCAACGGAAGCTGATATAGGTGTTGAAGTGGTCGCGAAGATGAGCGCCGACGCCGGGCAGGTCCTGCACCGGCCGGATGCCCATCTCAGCGAGATGTTCCGCCGGGCCGATGCCTGAAAGCTGGAGCAGGTGGGGAGAGCCGAACGTGCCGCCGGACACGACGATCTCGCGCCTCGCATTCGCTCGCTTCGGTCCGGCCGGCGTCTGATATTCGATGCCCGCGGCGCGGCCGTCCTCAATCAGCAGCCGACGCGCCTGGGCCGAGGTCTCGACATGCAGGTTGGGCCGCTTCCTGGCCGGCGCGAGATAGGCTTTCGCAGAGCTCCAGCGCCGCTTGCGCGAGGCGGTGAACTGGTAGAAGCCGGTCCCCTCCTGCTCCGGCCCGTTGAAGTCCGGGTTGGCGGGGATGCCGGCCTCGACCGCTGCGGCCACCATGGCGCGGTGCAGCTCCCATTCGGTCGGCACGTCCGAGACCCGTAGCGGACCGCCCGCGCCGTGCAGCGCATCCGCGCCGCGCTCGTTGTCCTCGGCCTTGACGAAATAGGGCAGCACCGAGTCCCAGTCCCAGCCCTCCAGCCCGCGCTGGCGCCAGCCGTCATAGTCGCGCGGCTGGCCGCGCATGTAGATCGTGCCGTTGATCGAGCTGCTGCCGCCGAGAACGCGCCCGCGCGGCTGGAAAAGCCGGCGGCCGTTCAGCGCCTCGACGGGCTCGGTCTCGAACTTCCAGTTGACCCGCCCGTCGATGAACAGCTTGGGAAAGCCGAGCGGAATGTGGATCCACGGGTCGGTGTCCCGCGGGCCCGCCTCCAGCAGCAAAACGCTGTAGCGCCCGGACTCGGAGAGGCGCGCTGCCACGGCGCAGCCGGCCGAGCCCGCGCCGGACACGATGAAGTCGAACTCGGCATTGTCGGCCAGCATTTGGCGCCCTCCGCGGCCCCGTTGTCAGGCCACGGTGCCCGAAGCCCTGAGCGCGGCGATGTCCTCCGGCGCGCGGCCGAGTTCGGCCAGAATCTCATCCGTGTGCTGGCCGGTCTCCGGCGCGGGGCCGGGCGCCGTCTTCTCCGAGCCTTCGACCCAGACCGGCGCCGCGACCGTGTGGGTGGAGAGGCCCGACGGGTCGTCGTGGGGCACGACGATCTCCGCAGCCCTCATCTGAGGGTCTTCCGGAATGTCCTCGGTCCTGCCGACCACGCCGAATGCCAGGCCCTCCGCCTCCAGCCGCTCCCGCCACACGGACCAGGGCTCGCGGATGAAGACTTCGTCCAGAATGGCGATCAGCTCGCGCGCATGGCGGTGCCGGGCGGGCTTCTCGGCGAAGCGCGGGTTCGTGCCGAGGTCCGGACGGTCGAGCGCGCGCAGCAGGTTCGGCCACTGCTTGTCCTCGTTTACCAGGCTCAGAATGAACCAGCGTCCGTCGGCGCAGCGGTAATGGTTGGCGACGCCGGTCGCCCAGTTCTCGCGCTTCGGCCGGGTCGGGATGTCGAGGCCGCAAAGCGCCGCCTGTGCGTAGAAGGCGTTGCACCACACGCCGTTCGCCATGAGGTTGGTGTGGACCTTGCCGCCTTTGCCCGTAACCTGGCGGCGGTAGAGCGCGGTCATGATCGCGGCGAACAGCGCCACGCCCGTCGGATGGTCGCCCATGCCGGGGAGCGAGCGCGCGGGCGAGCCCTCCGGGTCGGGACGGACCAGGTCCATCAGCCCCGTGCGCGCCCAGAGCGCGGTGGAGTCGAAACCGGTCTTGCCGGCCTCCGGCCCCGCCTCGCCATAGGCGGAGAGCGAGGCGTAGATCAACCGCTCGTTGAGGGGGGCTATGTCCTCGTAACGGAGCTCCAGCTGTTCGCGCACGCGGGGCGGATAGTTGGTGATGAACACGTCGGCCGCCGCCGCGAGTTCCCGCAGCACCTCCCGCCCGGCCTCCTGTCGCAAGTCCAGCGCAAGACCGCGCTTCGAGCGGTTGTCCATCATCCAGGAATAGTCCACATGGGACGAAGGAAACCCGGGAAAGGCCGACAGGCCGCGATAGGAATCGCCGGTCGGCGGCTCGATCTTGACGACGTCCGCGCCAAAGTCCGCGAGCATGGTGGCCGCTACCGGCGCGGCGATGAAGCTGGCCACGTCAAGAACCTTGAGGCCCGCAAGAAGAGGCTCCGCCATGGCGGCTCACTCCGGTTGAATTCAGTTCTTGTAGTGGGGCAGGGGCGTGTACTGGACTGGCCGTCCTCGTATTCGCCGAACATCTCGTCCACCTGCGGATGCCGGCAAGGGCGGCCGGAATGGTCTTCGAGAAGGTTCTGCTCGGAGACGTAGGCGATATAGGTCGACTCGGCGTTCTCCGCGAGCAGGTGGTAGAAGGGCTGGTCGCGGCGCGGGCGCACCTCCGCCGGGATCGACTCCCACCATTCCTCGGTGTTGGAAAAGGTCGGATCGACATCGAAGATCACGCCCCGGAACGGGTAGCGACGATGCCGCACCACCTGGCCGATCCCGAATTTGGCTTCCCGCATGTCCATGGGCTTCTGTCTTCGTCAGGCGAAAGGTCGATCAGCGCGGACGCCCCCCGCGCCTCGTGGGCAAGAGCATAGTGCGGCCGAAGCATCCGGCAAGCGGCCGAACCGGCTCATCTTGGACGGGACCGTCCCGCGGGCGGGATGAAGGCGATGGCGCAGGCCGCCGCGACGGCGCAGACGGCAACCGCGAAAAACGGCCACTCGTAGCTGCCGAGCTCATCGTAGGCGAGGCCGGCCAGCGGCGGGCCGAACAGCGTGCCGATGCCGACGCTCGAATAGAGCAGCCCGATGATGGCCCCGACGGAGCGCAGCCCGAACAGGTCCGCCGTCACGGACGGCGCCAGCGCGACGAAGCCGCCATAGCAGAGCCCGAAAACGCCGGCGACGGCCGCCAGATGCCAGAACGGCCCGACCAGCACCCATGCCGCCAGCATCGCCCCCATGCCGGCATAGAGCAGCGAGAGGCAGAGCTTCCGTCCGATACGGTCCGCCACAGGAGCCAGGACGAAGCGCCCGATCGTGCTGCCGACCCCGACGAGAGGCACGAGAGCGTTCGCCTCGACCAGCGAAAACCCCCGGTCGAGCGCATGGGGCACCGCATGCACGAACGGAATGAAGATGCCAAACGCGAGCACCAGGGTCGCGGCGTAGAGTATCCAGAACGTGCGGCTGGACAGCGCATCGCCGACGGTAAAGCCCGGTAGGGCGGGACTGGCGGCCGGTCCGGTCTCCGGCGCGGTTACGAAATGCGCCGCGCCGCCGCCCAGCACCAGCACGCCGAGCGCCAGCACCAGATAAGCAAAGCGCCAGTCCACCGCCTCGATCAGGACGACGGCTATGAGGGGGGCGGCAAGCGTGCCGACGCCGATGCCGGCAACGGCGAAACCGGAGGCCGTGCCCCTCCTCGCGGTGAACCATCGCTGGACCGCGCCGACCGCCGGCACATAGGCCAGCCCGACACCGAAGCCGACCCCGAGGCCGTATCCGAGGCACACCTGCCAGAGCGTGGTCGCATGGGCGGCGACAAGCAGGCCGGCCCCGACCACGGCCATGCCGGCAATGCACAGTTCTCGCGGCCCCATGATGTCGGCGATCCGCCCCGAGACCGCCCCGAAGCCGAAATAGAGAAACGCCGCCAGCGAAAAGACCAGGCTCGTCTCGGCGCGAGTCGCGCCGAACTCCCGCTCGAGCGAGGGAAAGAAGGTCGAGAAGGTGTAGGCAGCTCCGAATCCGACGAACAGGACGACGAAGGTCGCCCCGACGACGCCCCAGCCGTTTCTCACGCGGCGGTGGGTCCGATTCCGGCGACGGTCGTGCGATGCATCACCCGGCGGTATTTCCCCTTGTTCCAGGGCCGGCCGCGATGCAGGCAGCAGCGGTTATCCCACATGACCAGATCGCCCTGCCGCCAGCTGTGGGCGTAGGTGTAGCGCTCCTGCACGATGCGCTCGGTCAGCCTGCGCATAAGGGCACGGCTCTCCTCGACATCGCGGCCGCGTATGTGGCTCGCATGGGCGCCGGCGTAGAGGTTGCGGCGGCCGTTGGCCGGGTTGCTGCGGACCACGGCCTGCGGCACCGGCGGCGTTTCGCTGCGCTGCGCCTCGTCCACAAGGTCGCCGCGTATCAACCCGCGCGAATAAGCAAAGTCATGGATGGCGATCAGACCGTCCAGCTCCTCCTTGAGGGCATCCTCCAGATCGTCCCAGGCGGCGCGGCCGGTGGCGAATTCGGTTTCGCCCTCTTCGGGAGGCACCTCGCGCCCGGACAGCAGCGAAGCCGTGGCGGGCACGCGCTTGAACGAACTGTCCGTGTGCCACATCTCGTTGCCGGAGTTGTACACATTGCGCCAGTCTTCCACTGGAAGGATCGTGTCGGTTTCCGGATCGATATTGGAGATGACCGCAATCTCGGACCCCGCGCCGACATTGGAGCGCACGGTGCCTTCCAGCGGCCCGAACCGCCTTGAAAATTCGATCTGCTGCCGGTCGTCTATATGCTGGCCCCTGAACACCAGAACCGAATAATCGTTGAAAAGGCGGGCGATTTCGGCAAAGTCGGAGTTGCTCACACCCTTGGCGATATCGACGCCCGAGACTTCGGCGCCGAACACCGGGGTCAGTTGCTTGAAGGTGACGGTCATGGCGTTTCCTCCCGGCAGCGATTGAACCAGTCTGGAAGGCGCTTGAAAAGAAGCATGGACGCGGAACGCCTTGCAGACCTGGAAGCGCTCGAGCGCAAGGTGCTCTGGCTGTCTTCCTGGATGATCCACAACGCCAACCACCTCCGCGAGAGCCGCGACGGGTTGAAGGTGGGAGGGCACCAGGCGTCCAGCGCGTCGGTCGCGACGATCTTGACGGCGCTCTATTTCGACACGCTGAAGCTGGGCGACCGGGTGGCGGTGAAGCCTCATGCAAGCCCGGTCTATCATGCCATCCAGTATCTGCTCGGGCGGCAGTCGCGCGAGAAACTGGAGCGCTTTCGCGCGTTCGGCGGCGCACAAAGCTATCCCTCGCGCACCAAGGACAGCGACGACGTCGATTTCTCCACCGGCTCGGTCGGGCTCGGGGTGGGGATCACCACATTCGCCTCCATCATGCAGGACTATGTGCGCCTGAAAGGGCTGGGGGACGGCAGCCCGCCCGGACGGATGGTGGCCGTAATGGGCGATGCCGAGATCGACGAGGGCAATATCTTCGAAGCGATGCTCGAAGGCTGGAAACATGATGTCCGCAATCTGTGGTGGATCATTGACTACAACCGCCAGAGCCTGGACTCGGTCGTCACCGACCGCCTGTTCCGGCGCTTCGACGGCATTTTCCGGGCGATGGGATGGCAGGTCCACACGCTCAAATACGGAAAACGCCTTCAGGCGGCCTTCCGGAAACGGGACGGCAAGGCTCTGGAACGCTGGATCGACGATTGCCCGAACTCCCGCTACTCGGCCCTCGTGTACAAGGGTGGGGCAGCTTGGAGAGAGGCGCTGGAGGACGACCTCGGCCATCTCGCCGGAATCCGCAGCCTGCTGAAGCGCCATGACGACGAGCAGCTGCACGGCCTCATGACCAATCTTGCCGGGCAGGACATGGCTGCCGTGCTCGAAGGGTTCGCCGCGGTCGAGGACGACCGGCCGACTTGCTTCATCGCCTACACGATCAAGGGCTACGGCCTGCCTTTCGCGGGCCACAAGGACAACCACGCCGGACTCATGAATCCGGATCAGATGGAAGCGTTCCGGGCATCCGTCGGCATCCGGCCGGGCGAGGAGTGGGAACCCGAAGCCGGGCTGGACATCGCGCCGGAACGGCTGCACGCGGCCATTGAAGGCTCGTCCTTCTTCTGCAGTCCACCCCGCCGCCGGGAAGCGCCGCCGGTCGCGCTGCCTGGCCGGCTGGAGGCGCCGGCTGGCGCGCGCATGTCTACCCAGGAGGCGTTCGGGCGAATTCTGGTCGAAATCGCCCGGGAAGGCGGACCGCTCGCAGACCGTATCGTGACCGCCTCGCCGGATGTCACGGTTTCCACAGGGCTCGGCGGCTGGGTGAACCGGCGCGGCATATTCGCGCGCGAAGTCGTGGAGGATGTCTTCCGGGAAGAGAATGTCGTCTCGGCGCAGCGGTGGCGGCAGGGTCCGACCGGCCAGCATGTCGAACTCGGCATAGCGGAGAACAACCTGTTCCTTTGCTTGGCCGCGCTCGGCCTTTCGGCGGAACTTACCGGCGAGCGCCTCTTTCCGGTTGGAACGCTTTACGACCCGTTTATCGCCCGGGGGTTGGATGCCCTCAACTACGCCGCATACCAGGACGCGCGCTTCATGGTCGTGGCGACCCCCTCGGGCATCACGCTTGCTCCGGAAGGCGGCGCGCACCAGTCCAGCACCACGCCGAACATCGGCATTGCCCAGCCCGGTCTGACTGCATTCGAACCGGCTTACGCGGACGAGCTCGCCGCAATCATGCATTGGGGTTTCGAACACATGCAGGCTAGGGAGGGCGGATCGGTTTACCTGCGCCTTTCGACCCGGCCGCTCGGTCAGCCGGAGCGCGAGCTGGATGTTTCAGCTGTGATCTCTGGAGGCTACTGGCTGGAGCCGCCGGCAGACGGCACGGAGCTCGCGATCGTCGCCATGGGGCCGGTGCTTCCCGAAGCCCTGGCAGCGCTTGCGGCAGTACGCGAAGACGTCCCCGGAGCGGGCCTGCTGGCGGTCACCTCTATCGACCGCTTGCATGACGACTGGCTGGCGCGCGGCGACGGGAGTTGCGTGGCCCGGCTGTTGGGTCCGGTGTCGCGCAAGGGCGGGCTGGTGACCGTTCTTGACGGCCACCCGAGCGCGCTCGGGTGGCTCGGCTCGGTTGCCGGACATCGTGTCGAGGCGCTGGGGACGACGGATTTCGGCCAGTCGGGCGACATCCCCGACCTTTACCAGGCTCACGGCCTGGATACGGATGCCATTCTCGGGGCGGCCGCGAAGCTTTCGCTGCGCTCTTGAGCCAGCCGGCTTTTCGATATAAGTCTCCGCCCCTCCCCGGCGGGCGTGGCGGAATTGGTAGACGCGCCGGACTTAGGATCCGGTGGCCGGCGGCCGTGGGGGTTCAAGTCCCTCCGCCCGCACCAGGGACCGCCCGGCCGGGCGCCGTCGACCGTAACCAGTTGAAGCCCTTCATATGCAGATTACCGAGACACTTGCCGATGGGCTGAAGCACGATTTCCGTGTTGTCGTGCCGGCCGAAGACCTGCGCTCAAAGATCGACGACAAGCTCGCCGAATACGGCGCGAACATGCGCCTGCCTGGGTTCAGGCCGGGGAAGGCGCCGTTGAAGATCCTGCGCCAGCGCTTCGGCAGGGCGGTCGAGGGGGAGATTCTCGAGGACACCATCAACCGCGGCACGCAGCAGGCGATAGAAGAACGGGGCCTGAAGCCGGCGGTCATGCCGCAGATCGACATGGTCTCGGACCTCGCGAACGGGCTGCCGGCCGGGGCGGATCTTGAATACACCGTCAGTGTCGAGGCGCTGCCGGACATCGAGCCTATCGACTTCGCTTCCCTGGAACTCGAGCGCCTTGAAGCCGAGCCCGCCGACGAGGTCGTGGAAGAAGAAATCGAGCGCATCGCCAAGGCCACCGCCGAGCTGGCGCCTGTAGAGGACGACCGCGGCGCTGCGCAGGGCGATACCCTGACCATCGACTTCGAAGGCAAGATCGACGGCGAGGCGTTTGCGGGCGGGGCTGCGGAAGACTACGAGATCGAACTCGGCACCGGTGAGTTCATTCCCGGCTTCGAGGACCAGCTGGTCGGCGCCCGCGCCGGCGAGTCCCGCGATGTCGAGGTCGAGTTCCCGGAGGAGTACAACGCGGCGCACCTGGCCGGCAAAGCCGCGGTGTTTTCGGTGGAGATCAAGGAAATCCGGGAGCGGAAGGCCGTCGATCCGGACGACGAGATGGCGAAGCGGGTCGGTTTCGACGATCTTGCAGCACTGCGCCAGAGCGTCGTCGACCGTATCAAGGGACACTATGGCGGGGTCGCCCGCATGGTCGTCAAAAGGCAGCTCTTCGACCGGCTGGAGGAGGAGCACGACTTCCCCCTGCCCGAGAGCATGGTCGAGACCGAGTTCGGGTCGATCTGGGGCGAAATCGAGAAGCGGCTGGAGGAATCCGACGCGGAAGAGGTTCGCGAGGGCAAGACCGACGACGAGCTGAAGGACGAGTACAGGAAGGTCGCGGAGCGGCGCATCCGCCTCGGCCTGCTGCTTGCCGAAGTCGGCCGGCAGAACAATATCGAGGTCAATCAGGAAGACCTGCAGCGGGCCATGGCTTCGCAGGTTCAGCAGTTTCCCGGACAGGAACAGGTCGTACTGGACTTCTATCGCAAGAACCCGTCGGCCCTGTCGCAGTTCGAGGGGCCGATTCTGGAGAACAAGGTGGTCGAATTCATTCTCGAACTCGCCCAGGTCACGACCCGCGAGGTGAGCGCCGAGGAGTTGATCGCGGCGTCCGAAGGCGTTTCCGAAGAGGAGTAGGCGGCGGCCATGCGCGATCCGAAGGAAGTCCATATGAACACGCTCGTGCCCATGGTGGTGGAGAGCACCAACCGGGGCGAACGCGCCTATGACATTTATTCCCGGCTGCTCAAGGAGAGGATCATCTTTCTGACGGGGCCGGTCTTCGACCAGGTGGGCGCGCTAATTGCGGCGCAGTTGCTGTTTCTGGAGGCGGAGAATCCCAGCAAGGACATCTCGTTCTACATCAACTCGCCGGGCGGCGCGGTGACGGCCGGCCTCGCGATCTACGACACCATGCAATATATCCGCTGCGACGTCTCGACCGTGTGCATCGGGCAGGCCGCTTCGATGGGGTCGCTGCTGCTGTCCGCCGGGGCCCCGGGCAAGCGCTACGCACTGCCCAATGCGCGGGTGATGGTGCATCAGCCTTCCGGCGGATTTCACGGCCAGGCCAGCGACATAGAAATTCATGCGCGCGAGATCCTGGCGCTCCGGGGGCGGCTGAACGAAATCTATGTGAAGCACTGCAGCCAATCGCTTGAAAAGGTGGAGGAAGCGCTTGACCGCGACCGCTTCATGAGCCCGGAGGAAGCCCGGGAATTCGGCATCGTGGACGAGGTGGTCGAACACCGTATCCCGGGCGAAGAGGAACCGGCCTGAAAAAGCTGCTGCAGGCGCGGCAATCCATGTCGATACGGAAAGCGTTGGCCCGGCGGGCAAACCCCGCTAACATGCCGGTGCGGCTTTCGGGCTGCCGCTTCGGGGAATGTTGGGATCGAAGATGAGCAAATCGAGCGGCGATTCCAAGAACACGCTTTACTGTTCGTTCTGCGGAAAAAGTCAACACGAGGTCCGCAAGCTGATCGCGGGGCCGACCGTGTTCATTTGCGACGAGTGCGTCGAACTGTGCATGGACATCATTCGCGAGGAGAATCGAAGTTCCCTCGTGAAATCGAGAGACGGTGTTCCGACTCCGGCGCGTATCTGCAAGGTCCTCGACGACTATGTTATCGGCCAGGATCGCGCCAAGCGTGTCCTCTCCGTTGCCGTGCACAATCACTACAAGCGTCTCGGCAGCAACGCCAAGGCGGGCGATGTCGAGATCGCGAAGTCGAATATTCTGCTGATCGGCCCGACGGGATGCGGCAAGACGCTGCTCGCGCAGACGCTGGCCCGCATTCTCGATGTGCCGTTCACCATGGCGGACGCGACGACGCTGACCGAAGCCGGCTATGTCGGCGAGGATGTGGAGAACATCATTCTGCGCCTGTTGCAGGCCGCGGATTACAATGTGGAGCGGGCTCAGCGCGGGATCGTCTATATCGACGAGGTGGACAAGATTTCCCGCAAGTCGGACAACCCGTCGATCACGCGGGACGTCTCCGGCGAAGGCGTGCAGCAGGCACTGCTCAAGATCATGGAGGGGACCGTCGCCTCAGTGCCTCCGCAGGGCGGGCGCAAGCACCCGCAGCAGGAATTCCTGCAGGTGGACACGACGAATATCCTGTTCATCTGCGGCGGCGCCTTTTCAGGGCTGGAAAAGATCATCTCGCAGCGGGGCAGGGGGTCGTCGATAGGCTTCGGTGCCGATGTGAGCGCGCCCGAGGACCGCCAGACCGGCGAGGTTCTGAAGGGTATCGAACCGGAAGACCTGCTGCGGTTCGGTCTCATTCCCGAGTTTGTGGGCAGGCTGCCGGTCATCGCCACCCTCGAGGACCTTGAGGAGGGCGCGCTGATCGAAATCCTCACCCGGCCGAAGAACGCCCTCGTCAAGCAGTACCAGCGACTGTTCGACATGGAGGATGTGCGTCTCACATTTGCCGAGGATGCCTTGAAGGGCATCGCCGCCAAGGCGATTTCGCGCAAGACGGGCGCGCGCGGACTCCGGGCGATCATGGAGAGCATCCTTCTCGACAGCATGTTCGAGCTGCCGAGCATGGAGGGGGTCGAGGAGATCGTCATCAGCCGCGAAGTGGTGGAGGGGCGGGCGCGACCCTTGCAGATCTACGTCGAGCGGGGCAACGAGACCAAGGCGGGCGCTTGAACGGGCCGCGGCCCCTTCCCAGATAAGAACCGTGCGAGGCGGTTGTAAAATGATGTCATCGAGGCAGCCTTGCCACTCACAGAGCCTCCCGAGGATGCATCATGAGTAGTACCAGCGGCGATCTCTATCCCGTTCTTCCCTTGCGGGACATCGTAGTCTTTCCGCACATGATCGTGCCGCTCTTCGTCGGGCGCGAGAAGTCCGTGCTGGCTCTCGAAGAGACGATGAAGAACGACAAGCACATCCTGCTGGTCACGCAGAAGGATGCGGCCGTCGACGAGCCAGGCCCGGACGATATTTTCCGGATCGGCACGGTGGGCTCCGTGCTCCAGCTGCTGAAGCTGCCCGACGGCGCCGTGAAGGTGTTGGTGGAGGGGCAGAGCCGCGCCGAAATCCTGGCCTATACCGAGCGGCCCGAGTTCTTCGAGACGGCGGCCCGGGACATTCCGGAAAGCGCCCATGGGGACCCGCAGGAACTGTCCGCGCTGGTCCGCTCGGTGGTGTCGCATTTCGAGAACTATGTGAAGCTCAACAAGAAGATCCCGCCCGAGGTCATCGCCACGGTCGGCCAGATCGAAGACCCCTCGAAGCTTGCGGATACGGTTGCGGCACATCTGAGCCTGAAGATCGCCGAGAAGCAGGAGCTGCTCGAAACCATACCGGTCTTCGAGCGCCTGGAGCGCGTCTATGCCTGCATGGAAGGCGAGATGGATGTGCTCGAGGTCGAGAAACGGGTCCGCTCGCGCGTCAAGCGGCAGATGGAGCGCACGCAGCGCGAGTACTATCTGAACGAGCAGATGAAGGCGATCCAGAAGGAGCTGGGCGACGGTGGGGAAGGCCGCGACGAGCTCTCGGAACTCGACGAGAAGATCAAGAACACGCGCCTCTCGAAGGAAGCGGCGGAAAAGGCGACCGCCGAGCTCAAGAAGCTGCGCAGCATGAGCCCGATGTCGGCCGAGGCGACCGTCGTGCGCAACTATCTCGACTGGATGCTGGGGATCCCCTGGAAGAAACGGACCAGGATAAAGCGGGATGTCCGCGGCGCGGAGCGCATCCTCGACGAAGACCATTACGGTCTGGAAAAGGTGAAGGAACGGATCGTCGAATATCTGGCGGTCCAGAACCGCGTGCGGAAGGTGAAGGGGCCGATCCTCTGCCTGGTCGGTCCGCCCGGTGTCGGCAAGACCTCGCTGGGCAAGTCGATCGCGCGCGCCACGGGCCGCAATTTCGTGCGCATGTCGCTCGGCGGGGTGCGCGACGAGGCCGAGATCCGGGGGCATCGGCGCACCTATATCGGCTCCATGCCCGGCAAGGTGGTCCAGGGCATGAAGAAGGCCAAATCGTCCAACCCGCTCTTCCTGCTGGACGAGGTGGACAAGCTGGGCGCCGACTGGCGCGGCGATCCGTCGTCGGCGCTTCTGGAAGTGCTCGACCCGGAGCAGAACGGCACCTTCAACGACCACTATCTCGAAGTGGACTACGACCTGTCGGATGTGATGTTCATCACGACGGCGAATACGCTCCGGCTGCCGCAGCCCCTGCTCGACCGCATGGAAGTGATCCGCATTCCCGGATACACCGAAGACGAGAAAGTCGAGATCGCCCGCCGTCACCTGATCGACAAGCAGCTGGCCGCACACGGGCTCAAGAGTGAAGAGTGGACGATCTCGGACGGCGCGCTGCGCGACCTTATCCGCTACTACACGCGCGAGGCCGGCGTCCGGAATCTTGAGCGTGAGCTTGCAAACCTGCAGCGCAAGGCAGTGAAGGAGCTGGCGACGAGCGAGGCCGGCGCAGTCGAGATCGAGAGCGACAATCTCGAGACCTATGCGGGCGTACGCAAGTTCCGCTTCGGGCAGACCGAGCTGGAAGACCTCGTCGGCGTGTCGACGGGGCTCGCCTGGACGGAAGTCGGCGGCGAGATCCTGTCGGTCGAAGCCGTCGTCATGCCGGGCAAGGGCAATGTGAAGCATACGGGCAAGCTTGGCGATGTGATGCAGGAATCCGTCGAGGCGGCGCGCAGCTTCGTTCGGTCCCGGATGTTGCGGTTCGGCATCGCGCCACCGGAGTTCGACCGCCGGGATATTCACGTCCATGTTCCGGAAGGGGCGACACCCAAGGATGGACCGTCGGCAGGCGTGGCCATGTGCGCGTCGATCGTTTCGGCGTTGACCGGGATCCCGGTTCGTCGCCATGTCGCCATGACCGGAGAGATCACGCTGCGCGGCCGGGTTCTGCCGATCGGCGGACTGAAGGAAAAGCTGCTCGCGGCGCTGCGGGCCGGAATCACCACGGTGTTGATCCCTGAGGAAAACATGAAGGACCTCGCGGAGATACCCGACAGTGTGAAGAACAGCCTCGAGATCGTTCCGGTAGAGACCGTCGACGAAGTGCTGGGCCGAGCGCTGACCGATATCCCGACGCCGATAGACTGGCAACCTCCGGAGGCGGCGGAAACCCCGCCGCCGGCCGTAGAAGGGGCAACTTTCGGAGGGATGGTTACGCATTGATATGCAATCGGGTTCTATATTGTTCCCGATTGTGTATTGTTTCTCTGGACGGATGCAGTGAATCGGGTTAGCTACTGCACCGTCCTCAGCGAAGACGGGAGGGAGATATAATGAACAAGAACGATCTGGTTGGAGCTGTCGCAGTATCCGCGAACTTGCAGCGCGCCGAGGCCGCGCGGGCTGTGGAGGCTGTTTTCGATACGATCAGCAAAGCACTTGCCGACGGTCAGGATGTGCGCCTGATCGGTTTCGGGACCTTTTCGGTGGCCCATCGGCCGGCTTCGAAGGCGCGGAACCCCAGGACAGGTGAGACGATCGATGTTGCGCCGTCGAACCAGCCGAAGTTCAGGGCCGGGAAGGGCCTGAAAGACGCCGTGAATTAACGGCAGGTCGGGCGAGCCCGGGCCTGGGGGGCGATTAGCTCAGCCGGGAGAGCACCTCGTTTACACCGAGGGGGTCGGCGGTTCGATCCCGTCATCGCCCACCATCAATGTTTCTGCATAGCCAATTGACAATTCCGGGACTTGGCCGGCTTTCGTGCCCGGACTGAGTCGGCATGCCGTTTAGTTTGTTCCGGGATTAGCTGCGGCATAGAAGAAACTTTTTCGCTTTTTGTGCAAAAATTGCTTGTCCTCTCCGCCGTCTGCCTGCAGAGTTATCTTGTTGTGGTGCTTGTGTGGCGTGGCGTCTTCCCACACGCTCCGGGGGGAGAGGGGTGACCGTGAACATCGCCAGATCGATTCCGGGCGGGCGTTGCGACGTCGCGACGAAGTACATGGAGATGCCGGCGCAGCACATCACGGCTCGCGACCATCACCTTAGGAGGTAACCGATGGAGAAGACAACGCTGACGCCGAAGGGGGGCCTGCTCGGACATCCCCAGAGCCGGCGCGAATTCCTTGGAACGTCGGCAAAGGTGGGTGGCGGCATCGCCGCGATCCTTGCGGCCGGCCAGGCGCCTGCCTATGCGCAGGAGCGGGAATTGCGGATGCTGGCATGGTCGCACTTCGTGCCGGCGTCGGACGAGGAGCTCAAGCGCCAGTTCGAGGAGTTCGGCAAGCAGGCCGGCGTTTCGGTCCGCTTGGACCATGTCGCCCATCTGCAGTTGCCGGCGGTGCTCGCCGGCGAGGTGCAGGGACAGAAGGGCCACGACATTGTCAACGTGTCGAATTCCAATCCGCACCTCTACTCCGACCACCTCGAGGACATCAGCGACGTCTACGAGGAGATCGGCGCGGCGGGCGGCGGCTGGACCGCCGACACCATGGGCAAGGGCCGCAAGGGCGAACAGGCGGCTCTGCCCTGGTATTTCATCTCCTTCCCCCTTGTGTATCGCAAGGACCTGATCGCCGAGGTCGGCGAGAAGGTGCCGGACACTTGGGAGGACGTGCACCGGGTCGGCATGAAGCTGAAGGCGAAGGGCCATCCGCTCGGCATCCAGCTCGGGCATTCCGCCGACGCCAACTGGATCAATCGCGGCATTCTCTGGTCGCATGGGGCCAAGCTGGTCGCCGAGGACAGCCGGACCGTTGCGGTCAACACGCCGGAGACGGTCGAAGCGTTCAAGTTCGTTCGCGCGCTCTACAAGGACTGCATGGAAGAGGAAGTGCTGGCCTGGGACGACCGCAACAACAATGTCTGCGTGATCTCCGGCAAGTGCTCGATGATCCTCAACCCGGTCAGCGCCTATCGGGCGGCCGTGCGCGAGAATGCGTTGATTCCGGGCACGCAGAACCTGATTGCGGAGCAGATCGAGCATGTGATTCCGCCCAAGGGGCCGGCGGGCAGGCATATGGCCGCGTCCTTCAACGGCATCGGCGTCTGGAAGTTCGCCAAGGAGAAGGAGCTCGCGAAGGAGTTCCTGAAATACCACTTCCAGAAGGACAATCAGAACAGGCTCCTGATTGCGAGCAAGGGCTACAACCAGCCGGTTCTGGCGCAGTTCGCGGATCACCCGCTCTATTCGTCGGACCCGAAATATGCCTTCGCGACCGAGATCGGCCAGTACACGCATTCGCTCGGCTGGCCGGGAGTGCCGACTGCGGCGGCTCAGACGGTCTACGACCAGTATCTGCTGCCCGACACCCTGGCCGAATGCGCAACCGACCGGTTGTCTCCGGAAGAGGCGGTCGCCAAGCTCGAAACCCAGATGAAGCGGGTCTACAAGCGCCTCAACCGCAAATACTGAGGCTGTTTGAGCCGACAGACGAACCGGTCCGGCAATGATGCCGGACCGGCCTGTCTGCCGCATCGGAGGCTGGCCATGGAAGCAGTGAATCAAGGCCGCGAAGACCTGGTTCGTCCGCCTGCGCGCCCCTTGCTCAGGGCGTTGCGAAAGATGGCCGGCCCCGATATCGATGGCTACGGCTTTATCCTGCCGGCTGCCTTCATCATGATTGCGCTGGTGGTTTATCCGTTTTGCCTAGCGGTTTATTTCAGTTTGAGCGATGCCTTTATTGGTGAAGAATCTGAGTTCATCGGGCTCGAAAATTTTCAGTATATCCTTACCGAAGACGATATTTTCCTGATAACTATACGGAATACGCTTCTGTTTGCATTTTTCTCGGTCGCATTCAAGATCGTGCTGGGAATGGCTGCCGCCTTGCTCCTGCTGAAGGCCCTGAGGCTCAAGAAGTTTTTACGAGGTTCCCTGTTAATCCCGTTTGTAGCACCCACGGCGTTGACGACGCTGGGCTGGTGGCTGATCTTCGATCCTACCTACAGCCATATAAACTGGATTCTTGAAAATGTGTGGCCGTTCTACGCGCTGGGTATCGGGCCGTATCATTGGCTTGGGAATCCGGACCTGGCGCTTTACACTTGCATTTTCGTGAATATCTGGCGCGGGCTTCCTTTTTTCATAATTACGATCTTGGCCGGGCTGGTATCCATTCCCGAACATCTCTACGAGGCGGCCGACATAGACGGCGCGACCGCGTGGGACAAGTTCTGGAAGATCACCGTCCCGCTCCTGCGCCCGATCCTGGCGATCATCATCCTGTTCTCGACCATTTTCACCCTGGCGGACTTCAATATAGTGTTCGTTCTGACACGGGGAGGGCCGATCAACTCGACCCACCTGTTTGCGACCTATTCGTACGTCACCGGAATCAGCAATCATGAAATCGGACTGGGGGCGGCGATATCGTTGTTCCTGTTCCCCATTCTGGTGATGATCGTCATCGGACTGCTCCGACTCGTAAGGCGGGATACATCCTATGAACTCTAGCCGCACCGCGACGATGGATGCAGCGACGGACCCGGCGCTTGACGAAACCCTGCGAAACAGGACTCCGGTCTGGCGCCGGCGAAAGGCGACCTACAACTACCTTGCGCTCATTCCGTTTGTGGCATTCGCCCTGTTCCCGCTGTACATTATCCTGATCACGTCGATCAAATCGGATCAGGAGATTGCCAATCTCGGCCAGACGCCGTTTTGGGCGACGGGAATGACGGTAGACAACTACGTCTATCTGGCGGAAAAGACGGCCTTCTTTGAAGACTGGCTGGTGAACACGATTATCGTTTCGGTCGCGTCGACCGTCATTTCGGTCTCCATCGGTATTCTTGCCGCCTACGCGCTCGCGCGGCTGAGATTCAAGGGTGTCGAGGTATTCGGCATCGCCGTATTCGTGACCTATCTCGTTCCGCAGCCGCTGCTGTTCATTCCGTTGATCGACGTCATCAACTTCATTGACGACATCGTGCCGATTCGCGACACTTACTGGTCGCTCATCATCACCTATCCCACGTTCCTGACGCCGTTCGTCATCTGGCTGCTCCTGGGTTACTTCAAGACCATCCCGGTGGAGGTGGAGGAATGCGCTTACCTCGACGGGTGTTCGCGGCTCGGGGCGTTATGGCGTGTGGTGTTGCCGATGGCTATGCCTGGAATCATCTGCGCTGTGCTGTTCGCGTTCACGCTGAGCTGGAACGAGTTTCTGTATTCGCTGGTGTTCATCCAGGCGCAGGAGGCCAAGACCATCGGTGTCGGTGTGTTCACCGAACTGATCCGCGGCGACGTCTATTACTGGGGTTCGCTGATGGCGGCGTGCTTTGCAGGAACGATTCCCATCGTCGTGCTCTACTCCTTCTTCATGGACTACTACGTCTCCGGCCTGACGTCAGGCGCAATCAAGTAACCGTCGGCCAATCGAAGCCGGGAGGAAACCAAATGGCTGATATCCAGCTGGTGGACCTGTGGAAATACTACGGGGATGTGCCGGCCGTGCGCGGGATCAACCTTGATATCGAGGACAGCGAATTCATTGCGCTCGTGGGTCCGTCCGGCTGCGGAAAGACCACCACCTTGCGGATGATTGCCGGACTGGAAGACATCACCGGCGGCGAAGTCGCGATCGAACGCAAGGTGGTGAACGAGGTTCCGCCCAAAGACCGCGATATTGCGATGGTGTTCCAGAACTACGCGCTCTATCCGCATATGAGCGTCTACGACAACATGGCGTTCGGGTTGAAGCTGCGGAGGACTGACAAGGGGGAAATCGACTCCCGGGTCGCCCTGGCGGCGGAGATCCTGAATATCGGGGAATTGCTGCATCGACGTCCGCGCCAGCTTTCCGGCGGCCAACGGCAACGGGTGGCCATGGGGCGCGCCATCGTGCGGCAGCCGAGGGTGTTTCTGTTCGACGAGCCCCTGTCCAACCTGGACGCCAAGCTGCGCGTACAAATGCGCACCGAGATCAAGAAGATCCACCAGCGGCTCCAGACCACGGTGGTCTATGTGACGCATGACCAGATCGAGGCGATGACCCTGGCGGACCGCATTGTGGTGATGAACCACGGCGTGATCGAGCAGGTCGGCACGCCGGACGAGATGTACAACGCGCCGCGCACGCAATTCGTCGCGAGCTTCATCGGGTCGCCTTCCATGAACTTCATGCCCTGCCAACTGGACAAGACGGCAGGCGGATTGTCGCTTCGCCTGGGCAGCGGCATTTCGCTAACGGTGCCGACGGAGCGCGAGCAGCGCTACGCGCCGTTTTCGGGTCACGACCTCATGCTCGGCATCCGCCCGGAGCATGTGACCAACCGGCGCACCCACAGCCATGCGGACTTCGAGGATTTCAGCGCGGGCGTCAAGGTCGTGGAGCCGATGGGAATGGACACGATGGTATTTTTCGATATCGGCGAGACGGAAATCTGTTCCAGATGCGAGCCGAAGAGCGTATCGGGCGTGGGTTCCTCGATGGACTTCACGGTGGACAAGAGCCAGATGCACCTGATCGACCCGGAGTCCGAAAGGGTATTGTAAGGAACGGAAGAGCTCCGGCGGCCCCGTTCTTGACCCTGCTGCGCGTCTTGTTTAGACGGATGTCGTTGCACCTGCGGGGGTGTAGCTCAGTCGGTTAGAGCGCTGGCCTGTCACGCCAGAGGCCGCGGGTTCGAGTCCCGTCACTCCCGCCACCCGTACCCGCCGGCGGCTGCATGTCCGGAAGGCCCCGGCGGGGCTTTGCGGCCGCGCCTCCGGTAATCTATGGTGCGCCCGGTTCGGGCTTGGGAAACATGGAGACGGGCCCAGGACGATGGATGCGCTGCTCGTAGAGTATGTCCCGATACTCATCTTTACGGCTGTCGCCGGGGCGCTGGCGGCAGGCGCCGTCGTCGCTTCGATGATCGTGGCCCGGCAGAAGCCCGACTCCGAAAAGCTTTCGACCTACGAATGCGGCTTCGAGGCGTTCACCGATACGCGGGGACGCTTCGATGTGCGCTTCTACCTGGTCGCCATCCTGTTCATCATCTTCGATCTTGAGGTGGCGTTCCTGTTTCCCTGGGCGATTTCCCTCGGCGGCATCGGCATGCTGGGATTCTGGTCGATGGTGATCTTCCTGGGCGTGCTGACGGTCGGATTCATCTACGAATGGCGCAAGGGAGCGCTTGAATGGGAGTGATCGGCCAGCCGGCGCTGGGGCCGGGAGCGGAACAGGATGGGTTGCTGCGCGGAGTGAGCGACGAGCTTCAGGACCGGGGCTACGTGGTCGCCCGGTTCGACAAGCTGGTGAACTGGGCGCGCTCGGGGTCGTTGTGGCCCATGACCTTCGGGCTTGCCTGCTGCGCCGTGGAAATGATGCACACTGCATGCTCGCGCTACGACCTCGACCGTTTCGGCGTCGTATTCCGCCCGAGCCCGCGACAATCCGATGTCATGATCGTGGCCGGGACGCTTACCAACAAGATGGCGCCGGCGCTCCGCAAGGTTTACGACCAGATGGCCGAGCCGCGCTGGGTGATCTCGATGGGCTCCTGCGCTAATGGCGGTGGCTACTATCACTATTCCTATTCGGTGGTCCGGGGGTGTGACCGCGTGGTGCCGGTCGATGTGTATGTGCCCGGTTGCCCGCCAACGGCCGAAGCGCTGCTTTACGGCGTGCTGCTGCTGCAGAAGAAGATCCAGCGTACCGGCACGATAACGCGCTGAACCGGACCGGCAGATGGACGAAGCCCTGAAAGACCTCGCCGAACATGTCGAGGCGGTGGTCGGCGAGAAGGCCGCTCTGGAACATGCGGGGTCGGAACTGGTGTTTCGCGTCGGCCGCGACGCGCTGGTCGAGGTGCTCGCCTTCCTGCGCGACGACGCGAACTGCCATTTCAAATGTCTCGTGGACCTTTGCGGCGTCGATTATCCGGAGCGTCTGGAGCGGTTCGAGATCGTCTATAACCTTTTGAGCCACCGTCACAATCTTCGTGTCCGGATCAAGACGTCCACGGATGAGAACACGCCTGTGCCCTCGGTATCGGGCCTGTTCAACTCGGCCTCCTGGTTCGAGCGCGAGGCCTGGGATCTTTACGGCATCTTTTTTTCCGACCATCCGGACCTGCGCCGCCTGCTGACCGACTACGGTTTCGAAGGCTATCCCATGCGCAAGGACTTCCCGCTTACGGGATATGTCGAGGTCCGCTATGACGACGAACAGAAGCGAGTGGTCTATGAGCCCGTCTCCCTGACGCAGGAGTTCCGGTCCTTCGACTATCTCAGCCCCTGGGAAGGGCCGTTGCCCGGCGACGAAAAGGGGGAGGGCGCCTGATGGCCGAAGCCCAGATCAGGAACTACACGCTGAATTTCGGCCCTCAGCATCCCGCGGCCCATGGCGTGCTGCGCATGGTCATGGAGCTCGACGGTGAGGTCGTGGACCGCATCGACCCCCATATCGGCCTGCTGCACCGCGGCACCGAGAAGCTCATCGAGCACAAGACCTATCTTCAGGCGGTCCCGTATTTCGACAGGCTCGATTATGTCGCGCCGATGAACCAGGAACATGCCTTCGCGCTGGCGACCGAGAAGCTGCTCGGCATCGAAGTGCCGGAGCGGGGCCAGTATATCCGGGTGCTGTTCTCCGAGATCTCGCGCATCCTGAACCACCTGCTGAACCTGACCGCCTTCGCAATGGATGTCGGCGCGATGACGCCGATGCTCTGGGGCTTCGAACAGCGCGAATTGCTGATGGAGTTCTATGAGCGCGCCAGCGGCGCGCGGCTGCATGCCGCCTATTTCCGGCCGGGCGGCGTCCACCAGGACCTTCCGGAGGGCATGCTGGACGATATTGCCGAATGGGCCGCCGCCTTCCCGAAATTCGTCGCCGACATGGAGACCTTGCTCAACGAGAACCGCATATTCAAGCAGCGGGCCGTGGATATCGGCCGCGTGTCGGTGGAGGACGCGCTCGACTGGGGCTTCTCCGGGCCGATGCTGCGGGCCTCCGGCGTTCCATGGGATCTGCGCAAGACGCAGCCCTACGATGTTTACGACCGGATCGACTTCGACATCCCCATTGGCAAGAACGGCGACTGCTACGACCGCTACCTTGTCCGGGTGGAGGAGATGCGCCAGTCACTCCGCATCATCGACCAGTGCGTGCGGGACATGCCCGAAGGAGAGGTCGTCACCGAGAGCAACAAGGTAGCCCCGCCGAAGCGCGGTGAGATGAAGCAGTCGATGGAAGCCTTGATCCACCACTTCAAGCTCTACACCGAGGGCTACCGCGTGCCGGCCGGCGAGACCTATACCGCCGTGGAGGCGCCCAAGGGCGAGTTCGGCGTCTATCTGGTGTCGGACGGCACCAACAAGCCTTACCGCTGCAAGATCCGGGCGCCGGGTTTCGCACATCTTGCCGCCATGGACTTCCTGTCGCGCGGCCATATGCTTGCGGACAGCGTTGCGATCCTGGGCGCCATGGACATCGTGTTCGGAGAGATCGATCGATGAGCGTGCGCGCCGGATCGGCCGAAAGCTTCGCCTTCACGGCCGACAATCTGAAGGCGGCGAAGGCCGTGGTCGCCAAATACCCGCAGGGCCGGCAACAAAGCGCCGTCATGCCGCTGCTGGACTTGGCGCAGAGGCAGCTCGGCTGGACCTCTCCTGCGGTTATCGAATATGTCGCGGAGTTCCTGGACCTGCCGGCGATCCGCGTCTGGGAAGTCGCCAGTTTCTACACGATGTACTACCGCGAGCCGGTGGGCCGGTACCGCCTGCATGTCTGCACGACCACGCCGTGCTGGCTGCGCGGGTCCGACGAGGTCGTCCGGGTCTGCAAGGAAAAGACCGGGATCGATTTCGGCGGGACCGACGAGAAGGGGCTCTTCACCCTGCTGGAAGTGGAATGCCTCGGGGCTTGCGTCAATGCGCCCATCCTTCAGGTCAACGACGACTACTACGAGGATCTGGACGCGGATCGGACGGCCGCGCTGCTCGATGCGCTGGCGGAAGGCCGCCAGCCGCCTGTCGGGACCATGGCGGAACGCCTCAACTCCGCGCCGGAAGGCGGCAAGACGACTCTGCTGGAGGCTGACGCCCGATGCTGAGCGACGGGGACCGCATCTTCACCAATCTCTACGGCGAGCATGACTGGACGCTGAAGGGCGCCCGTGCCCGCGGCGACTGGGACGGCACGGCCGAGTTGATCGCCAGGGGGCGTGAGTGGCTTGTTGAGGAAGTGAAAGCATCGGGCCTGCGGGGGCGCGGCGGGGCAGGTTTCCCCACCGGACTCAAATGGTCCTTCATGCCCAAGGAGAACGACGGGCGCCCGGCCTATCTCGTGGTCAATGCCGATGAGGGCGAGCCTGGCACCTGCAAGGACCGCGACATGATGCGCTGGGACCCGCACAAGCTGGTCGAGGGGTGCCTCCTCGCCTGCGCGGCGATGGGCGCGGGTGCCGCCTATATCTATGTGCGCGGCGAGTTCTACAACGAGGCGCGGCACCTGCAGCATGCCATAGACGAGGCGTATGAGGCTGGCCTGATCGGCCGGAATGCCTGCGGTTCGGGCATCGACTGCGACGTGTTTCTCCATCGGGGCGCCGGCGCCTATATCTGCGGCGAGGAGACCGCGCTGATCGAGAGTCTGGAGGGCAAGAAGGGCCAGCCCCGCCTCAAGCCGCCCTTTCCCGCCATGGCGGGCCTCTATGGCTGCCCGACGACGGTCAACAATGTCGAGACCATCGCGGTGGCACCGACCATTCTGCGCCGGGGCGCATCCTGGTTCTCCAGCTTCGGGCGCAGCAACAACACCGGCACCAAGGTGTTCTGCATTTCCGGCCACGTGAACCGGCCGTGCAATGTGGAAGAGGCGATGAGCATCCCGATGAGGGAACTCATCGAGACGCATGCCGGCGGTGTGCGCGGCGGCTGGGACAATCTCAAGGCGGTCATTCCGGGAGGGTCGTCCACGCCGATCCTGCCGAAGAGCATCTGCGACGAGGTGCTGATGGATTTCGACGCGCTCCGGGACGCGCAGAGCGGGCTTGGCACTGCGGCCGTGATCGTGATGGACAAGTCCACGGACGTGGTGCGGGCGATCGCGCGGCTTGCGCGCTTCTACGCGCACGAAAGTTGCGGACAATGCACGCCGTGCCGGGAGGGCACGGGCTGGATGATGCGCGTGATGGAGCGGATGGCTTCCGGGCGGGCCCGGGTAGAGGAAATCGACATGCTGCTGGATGTGTCGAAGGAAATTGAAGGGCACACCATCTGCGCGCATGGCGACGGTTCCGCCTGGCCGATCCAGGGACTGATCCGCCATTTCAGGCACGAAATGGAGGAGCGCATCCTGAGTTACCGAAGCCGGGCCGCGGCGGCCTGACCCCGGAGGGCGGAGCATATGCCGAAGCTTACCGTCGACGGGATTGAGGTCGAGGTCCCGCCCGGCAGCACGGTGCTGCAGGCGATAGAGGCTGCCGGCAAGGAAGTGCCACGCTTCTGCTATCACGAGCGCCTGTCGATCGCGGGTAATTGTCGCATGTGCCTGGTCGAAATCCGGCCCGGTCCGCCAAAGCCGGCCGCGTCCTGCGCCATGCCGGCGGGCGACAATATGGAAGTGCTGACCTCGAGCCCAATGACGCAGAAGGCGCGCAAGGGCGTGATGGAGTTCCTGCTCATCAACCACCCGCTCGACTGCCCGATCTGCGATCAGGGCGGCGAGTGCGACCTCCAGGACCAAGCCCTCTTCTACGGAGCAGACACAAGCCGCTTCGAGGAAAACAAGCGCGCCGTGCCGGACAAGGACATGGGGCCGCTCATCAAGACGACGATGACGCGGTGCATCCATTGCACCCGGTGCATCCGCTTCGCCGAGGAGGTGGCCGGCGTGCCGTCGATCGGGGCGGTCGGGCGCAGCGAGCATATGGAGATCACCACGCTCGAGCGTGCGGTGGAAAGCGAGCTTTCCGGAAATGTCATCGACCTCTGTCCGGTAGGCGCGCTTACTTCGAAGCCCTATGCCTTCAATGCCCGTCCCTGGGAGCTTCGCAAGACCGAAGGCATCGATGTCTTCGATGCGCTCGGTGCGAACATTCGCATCGATTCACGGGGCTCGGAAGTGTTGCGTATTCTGCCGCGCCTTAATGAAGAGGTGAACGAGGAGTGGCTGGGCGACAAGAGCCGCTTCGCGCATGACGGACTCCGGCGCCAGCGTCTGGACCGGCCTTATGTGCGCCGCAACGGCCGGCTGCATCCGGCGAACTGGAGCGAAGCGTTCGAGGCAATCCGGAAAAGGATGGAGGGTCGGACCGGCACCGATATCGGCGCGATTGCCGGCGACCAGGTCGATGCCGAGTCGATGCAGGCGCTCAAGGATCTTATGCAGGCCCTCGGTTCGCCGCATCTGGACTGCAGGCAGGACGGCGCTGCCGCCATTCCCGGCCAGCGTTCTAGCTATCTCTTCAACTCGACCGTCCAGGGTATCGAAGAGGCCGATGCGCTGTTACTGATCGGCTGCAATCCGCGTTGGGAATCGCCGGTCCTCAATGCGCGGGTCCGCAAGCGGTGGCTGGCCGGCGGCTTGCAGGTCGGCGTGATAGGCGAGGCGCATGAACTCGGCTATCGCTATGACCATCTCGGAACGGGCGGGCAGACCTTGCGCGGCGCGGCCGCCGGCAGGAACCGGTTCTGCGCCGTGCTGAAGGATGCGTCGCGTCCGATGCTCATTGTCGGCGCCGGCGCCCTTGCACGGCCGGATGGCGCGGCCGTGCTTGCTGCGACGCAACGTATGGCGGAACTGAACGGACTGATCTCAAGGGACTGGAACGGCTTCAATGTGCTGAACCGGGCCGCGTCGAGGGTTGGCGGCCTCGACCTCGGCTTCGTGCCGGGCGAGGGCGGCGCGGATACCGGCGGCATGCTGTCCGGGGCCGTGGATACGCTCTTCCTGCTCGGCGCCGATGAGATCGACCTGTCCGGCCTGGGCGATGCCTTCGTGATCTATCAGGGCCATCATGGCGATGCCGGCGCGGCGCGCGCCGATGTCATCCTGCCGGGGGCGGCCTACACCGAAAAGCCGGGTACCTGGGTAAATCTGGAGGGGCGGGTCCAGCGCAGCGAGAGGGCGACCTTCCCGCCCGGCGAGGCGCGCGAGGACTGGGCGGTGCTGCGCGCCCTTTCCGACGTGCTCGGCAGGCCGCTGCCTTACGATTCGCTGTCGGCATTGCGTGCGCGCATGGCACGTGCCAATTCCGTGTTCGATACGCAGGACGAAATCGTGGCGGCGGCATGGGGCGGTGCGGTTCCGGCGGGCCGGATCGACGATGCGCCGTTCGCCAGTCCGGTCGCCAACTACTATATGACCGACCCGATCTCGCGCGCCTCGGAGACGATGGCGGTCTGCACAGAGACCTTCCTCGCCGCGGAAGTCTGCAATGGTTAGCGTCTGGACCGCCTATGTCTGGCCCGCAGCGGCGATCGTCGGCTACATCCTGCTGATCGTTCTGCCGCTTCTCGGCTGCATCGCCTATCTCATACTGGCCGAGCGCAAGGTCATCGCCTCCATGCAGATGCGCAAGGGGCCGAATGTCGTCGGTCCCTTTGGTTTGTTCCAGCCGATCGCCGACGGGCTGAAACTGCTGACCAAGGAGACGATTATTCCCGCCGGCGCCAACCGCGTGGTCTTCCTTCTGGCGCCGATGCTGACCTTTATGCTGGCGCTGGTCGCCTGGGCAGTGATTCCTTTTGACCTCGGCTGGGTTCTGGCGGACATCAATGTGGGGGTGCTGTACCTCTTCGCCATTTCGTCGCTCGGCGTTTACGGCATCCTGATGGCGGGATGGGCCAGCAATTCCCGCTACCCGTTTTTGGGCGCCTTGCGGTCTGCGGCACAGATGGTCTCCTACGAGGTCTCGATAGGCTTCGTGATCGTGACCGTGCTCCTGTGCGCCGGCTCCCCGAATCTATCGGTTATCGTCCAGGCGCAAGAAGGGTCGGCCGGGCTGTTCTCTTGGTTCTGGCTGCCGCTGCTGCCCATGTTCATCGTGTTTTTCGTGTCCGCTCTGGCTGAAACCAACCGCGCACCCTTCGATTTGCCGGAGGCGGAGGCCGAACTCGTCGCGGGCTACAATGTCGAATACTCGGCGATGATGTTCGCGCTCTTCTTCCTCGGCGAATACGCGAACATGATCCTGATGAGCGCGATGGCGGTTGTGCTCTTTCTGGGCGGCTGGCTGCCGCCCATTCCCTATGAGCCGTTCACCTGGATTCCGGGTATCGTCTGGTTCGCGCTCAAGACGGCACTGGTGCTGTTCACCTTCCTCTGGGTGCGGGCGACCTTCCCGCGTTACCGCTACGACCAGTTGATGCGGCTCGGCTGGAAGGTGTTCCTGCCGCTGTCCCTGCTTTGGGTGGTGGTGACGGCTGGTGCGCTTGTGGCATTCGACTGGGTACCCGAGCCCGTCGTGGCGCGGTCGTGAAGCGCAGGGAGTATTGAACGATGGCAGCTCTCGACCGCGGCATGCGCAGCTTCCTGCTGACGGAACTGGTTTCCGGCATGTGGCTCACGCTGAAGTACATGTTCAAACCGAAGGTGACACTGAACTACCCCTACGAAAAAGGGCCCCTCAGTCCGCGCTTCAGGGGCGAGCACGCCTTGCGCCGCTATCCGAACGGCGAGGAACGGTGCATTGCTTGCAAGCTCTGCGAAGCCATCTGTCCCGCGCAGGCGATCACCATTGAGGCGGAGCCGCGCGAAGACGGCAGCCGTCGTACGACGCGTTATGATATCGACATGACGAAGTGCATCTATTGCGGCTTCTGTCAGGAGGCCTGTCCGGTCGATGCCATCGTCGAAGGCCCGAACTTCGAGTTTGCAACGGAGACGCGCGAAGAGCTCATGTACAACAAGGAAAAGCTCCTCGCGAACGGCGACCGCTGGGAAGCGTCGCTTGCCGACAATCTCGCCCTCGACGCGCCTTACCGCTGAGACAGGGAGCAGGCAGTGGTCGTTCAAGCACTGGCGTTCTATGTCTTCGCAGCGGTAGCGACCGCCGCCGGAGTCATGGTCATTTCATCCCGGAACCCGGTGCATTCGGTTCTGTTCCTGATTCTTGCCTTCTTCAACGCGGCGGGCCTGTTCGTCCTGTTGGGGGCCGAGTTCCTCGCGATGCTCCTGGTGGTGGTTTATGTCGGCGCCGTGGCGGTCCTGTTCCTGTTCGTGGTGATGATGCTCGACATCAACTTCGCGGAACTGCGCGAAGGCTTCCTGCAATATCTGCCGGTCGGCGCCGTCGTCGGAGTGGTGCTGCTCGCCGAACTGGCGCTGGTCGGCGGCAGCTGGGTGCTTTCCGAGGGAGCCGGGAAGACATCATTGCCGGTTCCCGGCGAAAAAATGACCAATACACATGCGTTGGGCCACGTCCTCTACACCGACTACATCTATCTCTTCCAGGCTGCGGGTCTCGTGCTGCTGGTCGCCATGATCGGTGCAATCGTGCTTACGCACCGCAGACGTACGGGGGTCCACAGGCAGCGGATCGCGACGCAGCTCGACCGTCGGCGGGAAGATACCATCGAGGTCGTCAAGGTTCCGGCAAGGGGAGGCCGGTAATGCTGGAAATCGGCCTTGCGCACTATCTGACCCTTGCCGCGATCCTCTTCACGCTCGGCATCTTCGGTATTTTTCTCAACCGCAAGAACGTCATCATCATCCTGATGTCGATCGAACTCATGCTGCTCGCGGTTAACATCAATCTGGTCGCGTTTTCCCGATTTCTCGAAGACATGACGGGGCAGGTCTTCGCCATGTTCGTGCTCACTGTTGCGGCCGCCGAAGCCGCCATCGGCCTCGCGATCCTGGTGGTCTATTTCCGCAACCGCGGATCGATCGCCGTCGAAGACGTCAATCTGATGAAGGGCTGAGGCGGGGCAGTCGAACGCGAATGTTGTATCTGGCCTCCATATTTCTCCCGCTTCTGGCGGCAATCGTCGTCGGCCTGTTCGGACGCCTTATGGGAGACCGTCCGTCGCAGCTGGTGACATGCCTTGCTGTGACGGCGGCGGCAGCGTGCTCGATCGTCATCTTCATCGACATCGCCTATGGCAGCGGCGTTACCGAAACGGTGCATGTCCTTGACTGGATCAGGTCCGGCGGGTTCGAGGCGCACTGGACGCTTCGTTTCGACACGCTCTCCGCAGTCATGCTGGTGGTCGTCAACGGCGTGTCGGCCTGCGTCCACTGGTATTCGATCGGCTACATGAGCCACGATCCGCACAAGCCGCGGTTCATGGCCTATCTGAGCCTCTTTACCTTCTCCATGCTGATGCTGGTGACGGCCGACAATCTCGTGCAGCTCTTCTTCGGCTGGGAAGGCGTCGGCCTCTGCTCCTACCTCCTGATCGGCTTCTGGTACGACCGCCCGGCGGCCAATGCCGCCGCCATCAAGGCGTTCATTGTGAACCGGGTGGGGGACTTCGGCTTTGCGCTGGGAATATTCGGCATCTGGCTCGTGTTCGAAACGGTCCAGTTTTCGTCGATCTTCGCGGCCGTTCCGGACTATGCCGGCGAAAACGTCAGTTTCCTCGGCATGGAACTGCCGGCCATCGAATTGCTGTGTTTCCTGCTGTTCATCGGCGCGATGGGCAAATCGGCCCAGATCGGACTGCACACCTGGTTGCCCGATGCCATGGAAGGCCCGACGCCTGTATCCGCACTGATCCATGCCGCGACCATGGTGACGGCGGGCGTCTTCATGTGCGCGCGCCTGTCGCCCCTGTTCGAATTCGCACCGGACACGCTGGCCTTCATTACCTTCATCGGTGCGACAACCGCCTTTTTCGCCGCGACCTGCGCGCTGACGCAGACAGACATAAAGCGGGTGATCGCCTATTCCACATGCAGCCAGCTCGGCTACATGTTCTTTGCCATCGGTGTTTCCGCCTATCCGGCGGCGATCTTCCATCTCATGACCCATGCCTGCTTCAAGGCGCTGCTGTTCCTGGGCGCCGGCAGCGTCATTCACGCCATGTCGGGGGAGCAGGACATGCGCCGCATGGGTGGAATATGGCGACACGTCAAGCAGACCCATGTCCTGATGTGGATCGGTTCGTTCGCCCTTGCCGGACTGCCGGTCTTCTCCGGCTATTTCTCGAAGGATTCCATCCTGGAAAGCGCCTGGGGCGCGCATAGCAGCATCGGCGCCTACGCTTTTACCTTCGGAATTCTGGCCGCCGTGATGACGGCCTTCTATTCCTGGAGGCTCCTGTTCATGACCTTCATGGGCGCGCCTCGTGCGGATGAAAAGGTCATGGCGCATGTCCATGAATCACCGGCCGTCATGCTGGTGCCGCTCTACATCCTTGCGGCTGGAGCGATCGTGACGGGGTTCGTTTTTGTCGACGCATTCGTCGGCGAGGACTGGGACCGGTTCTGGGGGACGTCCGTCCTCATCTTGGAACAGAATTCGGCAATGATGGACGGGTACCACGCTCCTTGGTACATCAAGAAGCTGCCGCTCGCGGCTGCGGTGATCGGTATTCTGGTTGCTTGGTACATGTACATCCAGAAGCCGGATGCCCCGGCCGCGCTCAGGAAGCATTTCGAGCCGGCATACCAGCTCTCGTTCAACAAGTGGTGGTTCGACGAGATCTACGACGTCGTATTCGTGCGGCCGGCGAGGTTTCTGGCCCGGCTCTGCTGGAAGGGCGGAGACGGCTTCTTAATTGACGGCTTCGGACCGGACGGACTGGCCGCAGTCACCAGGGCACTCGCTCGCCGCGCCAGCATTTTCCAGTCCGGGTACATCTACCATTACGCTTTCGCGATGATGGTAGGCGTGGTCGCCCTGGTCTCCTGGTATCTGTTCTCGGCGGGGTTCTAGAGGCATGAGCTCAGGAGTCGGCCTGCTTTCGATCGTTACCTTTCTGCCGCTTGTCGGCGTACTCGCGATCCTGCTGCTTTGCCGTGGGACGGGTGAGGATGCGATCAGAAATGCGCGCATGGCCGCGTTATGGACCTCGTTGGCGACCTTCGTTGTGTCGTTGTTTCTCTGGTTCAGGTTCGACCCGGGAACTGCCGACTTTCAATTCGTAGAGCATGTGGAGTGGCTGCCGGAATTCAATATCGCATACCGGATGGGTATCGACGGTATTTCCCTGTTCTTTGTTTTGCTTTCTACATTTCTGACCCCAATATGCATTCTTTCCAGCTGGACAGCCGTTCAGGTCCGGGTAAAGGAGTACATGATTGCATTCCTGGTCCTCGAGACTCTCATGGTCGGAATGTTCTGTGCCCTGGATCTCGTTGTCTTCTATATTTTCTTCGAGGGCGTGCTGATCCCGATGTTCCTCATTATCGGGGTCTGGGGGGGAGCCAGGCGTATCTACGCGGCGTTCAAGTTCTTTCTCTTTACCCTGCTCGGCTCCGTATTGATGCTCCTCGCCCTTTTGGCCGTGTATCTGGAGGTAGGCTCCACCAGCATTGTCGAGGCGCTCGTCTATTCCTTTGCTCCCGACCTCCAGATTTGGCTTTGGATCGCCTTTTTTGCCAGTTTTGCCGTCAAGATCCCGATGTGGCCTGTACACACCTGGCTGCCGGATGCGCATGTCGAAGCGCCGACCGCCGGCTCGGTTATTCTGGCCGGTGTGCTGTTAAAGATGGGCGGATACGGCTTCATCCGGTTTTCGCTGCCGATGTTTCCGGAAGCGAGCGAGTTTTTCACTCCACTGATCTTCGTGCTGAGCTGTGTGGCCGTGATTTATACCTCGCTGGTGGCGTTGGCGCAGGAAGACATGAAGAAGCTCATCGCCTATTCTTCCGTCGCGCATATGGGCTTCGTGACCATCGGTATCTTCACGGCGACCAACCAGGGTATTGCCGGTGCCATTTTCCAGATGTTGAGCCACGGCATTGTATCGGCCGCGCTGTTCCTCTGCGTCGGGGTCGTTTACGACAGGCTGCATACGCGCGAAATTGCCCGTTACGGCGGCCTCGTTCACCGCATGCCTGCCTATGCGGCGGTATTCATGGTGTTCACCCTGGCATCTGTCGGGCTGCCGGGCACTAGCGGTTTCGTCGGGGAGTTCCTGGTGCTGCTTGGGGCGTTCGAAGTAAACACTTGGGTCTGCTTCCTTGCGGCGACGGGTGTCATTCTGGGTGCCGCCTATATGCTGTACCTCTATCGTCGTGTGATCTTCGGCAAGCTGGAGCGGGTCGAGCTCCAGACGATGCTGGATCTCAATCCGCGCGAGATCGCGGTGTTCGCGCCGCTTGTGGTGCTGGTGCTATGGATGGGGATCTACCCGTCTTCGTTCCTTGATCCGATCCAGATGTCCGTGCAGAACCTCGTGGACCAGCATCAGGCAGCCATGCACGCAATGGGCGAAACGGCGGCCGTTGCGGCGAAAGGTCATTGAAGCCATGGATATGACCTATGCCCTCGCCGTTCCCGAAATCGTTCTGGCATGCCTTGCCATGGCATTGCTTATGGCCGGCGTATTCGGGCTGGAGCGGGGTCGAACGGTCTCCTGGCTTTGCGTCGTGTCCCTGGCGGTCACACTCCTGCTCGTGCTGGCGGGCGGGACGGACCGCGTGGTGGGCCTCGGCGGGCTTTTCGTCACCGGGGCATTTGCCGTCTATGTGAAGGTTCTGGTCCTGCTTGGTAGCGCGCTTGCCATCGTCATGTCCTTCACATTCAACGAGCGAGAGTCACTCGACCGCTTCGAATTTCCGATCGTGGTCCTGTTCGCGACCCTCGGCATGCTGATGATGGTGTCGGCCAACGACCTGATCGCGTTGTATCTCGGGTTGGAGTTGCAAAGCCTGTCGCTCTATGTGCTGGCTGCCTTTCGTCGCGATACCCTGCGTTCGAGCGAAGCCGGGCTGAAGTACTTTGTCCTTGGCGCGCTTTCGTCGGGCATGCTGCTCTACGGTTGCACGATGGTTTACGGTTTCGTTGGAGCAACGGGCTTCGATGCGATTGCCGCCGCCGTGGGCGGGGGCGGCGAGCCTTCTCTTGGCCTCGTCGTCGGGTTGGTGTTTTTGCTGGCTGGCCTTTGTTTCAAGGTGTCCGCTGCGCCGTTTCACATGTGGACTCCGGATGTCTATGAAGGGGCCCCGACACCTGTAACGGCGCTGTTTTCCGTCGCGCCGAAGATTGCGGCCCTGGCCCTGTTTGTCCGCGTCCTGATGGAGCCCTTCGGAGATCTTGCCGACAAGTGGCAACAGATCATTGTCGTGGTGGCGATCCTGTCTATGGCGATTGGCGCCTTTACCGCGATTGCGCAAGAGAACATCAAACGCCTGATGGCGTATTCGTCCATCGGGCATGTGGGTTATGCGCTGGTCGGCGTTGCAACGGGCACCGAAGAAGGCGTCCGCGCGGTGCTGATTTATCTCGCCATATACCTCTTCATGAATGTTGGCGTCTTCGCCTGTATCCTGGCGATGCGTCAGAACGGAAGCGCAGTCGAGAATATTTCCGATCTCGCCGGGTTTTCGAAGTCTCGTCCGTTGGTGGCGGGAATTTTCGCCGCCCTCATGTTCTCTATGGCAGGGATTCCGCCGCTTGCCGGATTCTTCGGCAAGTTTTACGTGTTCATGGCTGCCGTAAACGCCGGGCTGGTGCCGCTGGCGGTCTTCGGTGTGCTCGCGAGCGTCGTTGGCTGCTATTACTATCTGCGCATCGTGAAGGTGATGTATTTCGACGAGGCGGTTGAAGACATGGATCGCCCGCTGCCCTCGGAAATCGGTGTGGTAGCGGGCTTGAGTGCTGCAGTGGTCGTCCTGTTCGTTGTCGTCCCATGGACGATTACCGATTTTGCCGGAACCGCCGCCAGCACATTGTTCGCAGGATGAACCAGAAACTGTCGGTGGCAGGCATTGACCTGTTCGCCTATTCGGTTCTCGGAAGCACAAACGACGAAGCAAGGCGCCTGGTGGAAGTGGGCCGGCGCGGACCGCTTGCAGTCTGGACCGCGGTACAACCGAGTGGCCGGGGCCGCAGCGGACGAAATTGGACAGGTCCGCACGGCAATCTGATGGTGAGCCTGTTGCTGCACCCCGACCGCTCTCCTGCCGAAGCCGGCTCCATGGCCCTGGCGGCCGGTCTCGCGGTTGCGGATTGTGCCCGGGAGTGGGGGGCGGATGCGTGTATCAAGTGGCCGAACGATGTTCTGGTCGAAGATGCCAAGCTGGCCGGCATTCTCGTCGAGGCGGGTTCCGAAGGCGGCAGGCTGGACTGGATGGCCGTGGGCATCGGACTCAATCTGGCCGGGGCGCCGGCGCTTGACCGCCCGACGACCTGCATAGGCCCCGATATGCCGGTGGAGACGGCGTTGGAGCGGGTTGTCGGAGCCGTGCTGCAGCGTTACCGGCAATGGCTGGTCGGCGGTTTCCCCGCCATGCGCGACGAGTGGCTGGGGCGGGCGGCCTGGATCGGCCGCACCGTTCGGGTCGGAGAGGGGCAGGGCGCCGTGGAAGGGGTGATGCGGACGGTGGATGAGAACGGATCGCTTGTCGTCTGCGACGCCGCCGGAGTAGAACGCCGCGTTGCCGCCGGAGAAGTTTTCCCGCTGGAGGCCTGATGCTGCTCGCAATCGATGCCGGCAACACCAATATCGTTTTCGCGGTTTACGACGGCGAAACCCGCAAGGGCCTGTGGCGAGCGGGCAACGATCCGCACCGCACCGCCGACGAATACGCCGTTTGGCTGATGCAATTGATGGACCTCGAAGGTGTCGATGCCGAGGCTGTCGATGCAGGCATCGTAGCGACCGTCGTGCCGGCGTCGCTGTTCAACCTGCGCCATCTCTGCCAGCGCTATTTCGGTGTGTCTCCTCTCGTCATCGGCGATCCCGGCATCGATCTCGGGATGGCGTTGAAGGTCGATAACCCGTCGGAAGTCGGAGCCGACCGGATCGTCAATGCCGTTGCGGCGCACAGCGCCTATCCCGGCCCGCTGATCGTCATCGATTTCGGGACCGCAACGACATTCGATGTCGTGGATACTGCAGGCAACTATTGCGGGGGCGTTATCGCTCCCGGCGTAAACCTGTCTCTGGAGGCTCTCCATCAGGCCGCCGCCAAGCTGCCGCTGATTGCGGTCGGCCGGCCGGAACGGGTAGTCGGCAGCAATACAGTTGCCGCCATGCAGTCCGGTGTTTTCTGGGGCTATGTCAGCATGATCGAAGGTGTGGTGCAGCGGATCGAGCAAGAGGCCGGCGAACCCATGGCAGTCGTGGCCACGGGCGGTCTGGCTCCGCTGTTTGCCGGTGCAACCGACGTTATCGACCACATAGACAGCGACCTGACGCTTCGCGGCCTGCTGGAAGTTCACCGGCGTAACGGAAGCGCCTCGTGATGCACCTGCCGGTTCCCGCCGCAGACGAAATCCTGTTCGTCCCGCTGGGCGGCGTCGGGGACATCGGCATGAACTGTGCGCTTTACGGACATGCCGGACGCTGGATCATGGTCGATCTCGGCGTCATGTTCGGCGACGAAATGACACCGGGAATCGAGGTCATCGTCCCGGATACAGCCGCTGCCGAAGCGGTTCGGAATCGGCTCGACGCGATCGTCATTACCCACGCGCATGAGGATCATATAGGCGCCGTTCCTCATCTCTGGTCGGATCTGGGGGCGCCGGTGCATGTCACGCCGTTTTCCGCCGCCTTCCTGCGCCGCAAGCTGCGGGACGAAGGCGCCGAGGGCGAAGTGCCCATCGTCGAGCACGAGCCGGGCGTGCGTTTTACGGTCGGGCCGTTCGAACTCGAATATCTGCCTTTGGCCCACTCCATTCCGGAGCCGAACGCGCTCGTGCTGCGCACCGCGGCAGGCTCGGTCTTCCATACCGGAGACTGGAAATTGGATCCCGGCCCGGTCGTCGGGGCGCCGGTGGACGAAAGTCTCTTCCGCCGTCTCGGGGATGAAGGCATCGCAGCGATGATCTGCGACTCGACCAACGCCACCATAGACGGCGCAAGCGGTTCGGAAGCGGATCTTCTGGAGAGTCTGACGAGCTTGATCGCCTCCCGAAGCAACCGTGTCGTCTTCGCCTGTTTTGCAAGCAACGTGGCGCGGCTCGATACAGTGGCGCGGGCCGCCGGTGCCAATGGACGGTCCACGGCGCTGGTGGGCCGGTCGTTGAAGCGCATGGACGACATAGCCCGCCAGTGCGGCTATCTGGCGGATATTCCTGCCTTCGTATCGGAGCAACATGCCGGTTACCTGCCGCGTTCCAACACGGCGATGATCTGCACGGGGAGCCAGGGAGAGTCGCGCGCCGCCCTTGCGCGGATCGCGTCCGGCTCCCATCCGCATGTTGCGCTGGAGAGCGGCGACACGCTGGTCTTCTCGTCCCGTACCATTCCCGGCAATGAGCGGGGCGTCGCCAGACTGCGGGACCGGTTCCTGCGAATGGGCGTCGAGATTGTGACTTCCAGGGACGCATTCGTGCATGTATCGGGGCATCCGGGCCGGGCAGAACTCCGGCGCATGTATGAGTGGATAAGGCCGAAGGCAGCGGTTCCGGTCCATGGCGAATTGCACCACCTTCGCGCCCATGCGGAACTCGCGCGCGAGTGCGGTGTCGGGACTGTTGCCGAGATCGAGGACGGCGTGCTGTTGCGGATTGCCGGGGACAGGGTGGAGCGTCTCGGCGACGTTCGGGTAGGGCGACTCGGACTGGACGGCGGTCGTCTGGTGCCGCTCGAATCGGAACATGTCCGGGCGAGGCGGCGCCTTTCGGAACAGGGCGTCGTCACGGCGTCGATCGTGCTGAACGGCGGAGGCAGGACTCTTGTCGAGCCGTCGGTATCCAGCCGGGGCATTGTGGCCGAGGACGAGGTCGTGGACCTTGCCTCCGAACTGGTCAGCCGTTGCAACCAGGCTATCGGAAGGCTGACCGGCATCCAGCGCCGCGACGACGGTACGGTGGAAGAAGCGGCTCGCAGGGCGATGCGCCGGCATGTCCGGGAGCAGTACAACCGCCGGCCGCTTGTCGAGGTCCATGTCATGCGCATCGATGGAGGACATTCGCGATGATCGGCCGCCTGAACCATGTCGCCATTGCCGTGCCGGACCTGGAGGCGGGAGCCTGCGCTTACAGGGGTGCGCTGGGGGCTTATGTCTCGGCTCCGCAAGCCTTGCCGGACCATGGCGTGACCGTTGTCTTTGTCGAGTTGCCGAACACGAAGATCGAACTGCTGGAACCGCTCGGCGACGAGTCCCCGATTGCGGGGTTCCTGCAGAAGAACCCCGCCGGCGGCATGCACCATATCTGCTACGAGGTGGACGACATCCTGGCGGCCCGGGACGCGCTGAAGGAATCGGGAGCCCGGGTCCTTGGCAGCGGCGAGCCGGCAATCGGGGCGCATGGCAAACCGGTCCTGTTCCTGCATCCGAAGGACTTCTGCGGCACGCTGATCGAGATCGAGCAGGCCTGATGTCGTGGCTGTCCGGGGTCGTCGTCTTTGTCATCGTATGGTGGCTGGTTTTCTTCATGACGCTACCCGTCGGCGTCCGGCGGGCGCGCGAGGTCGAGCGCGGCAACGATCCCGGTGCACCGGAAAGGGCGAGGCTGGGCATGAAAGCAGCTGTGACCACGGTGGTCGCCGGACTGCTGACCCTGCTTGCCTTCCTGCTGATCGACAGCGAATGGCTGACATTCCGCAAGCCGTGATCTCGCGATGAGCTATTGCAGCATTGCACCCGGCCATCCCTGGCACGGCCCCTATCACGATGAGGAATACGGCTTTCCGACCCGCGATGATGCCGTGCTGTTCGAGCGTCTGGCACTGGAGATCAACCAGGCGGGCCTTTCCTGGCTCACGGTCCTGAAGAAGCGGGCGGCGTTCTTCGAGGCGTTCCGAGGCTTCGATCCGAAGGTCGTCGCCGGTTTCGACGAGGAGGACCGGACGCGGCTGCTCGGGGATGCGCGAATCATCCGCAACCGTCTCAAGGTCGCTGCCGTGATCGAAAATGCGCGCCGTGTCGTCGCGATCCAGTCCGAATACGGATCCTTCGCCTCCTGGATCGACAAGCACCATCCTCTGCCGAAGGAAGACTGGGTCAGGCTGTTCAGAAAGACCTTCAAGTTCATGGGCGGGGAGATCGTCGGCGAATTCCTGATGAGTACCGGCTATCTGCCGGGCGCGCACGATCCCGGCTGCCCGGTCTATGCCCGCATCGCGGCGCTCGATCCGCCCTGGATGCGCGAAGCGGTTGCGCCGGCGGGCTGTTGAATGCTCAAGCGGACGCGGTAGATTGGCGCCGCTTCCCGGGACCGTCAGTCGAGCACTCCAGCCATGCGCCGAACCCGCCTTTTCCTGCCGACCCTGAAGGACGTGCCCTCCGAGGCGCAGATCGTCTCGCACCGCCTCATGCTTCGCGCCGGCATGGTCCAGCAGGCCTCGGCGGGCATCTATTCGTGGCTGCCGCTCGGCTTCCGCGTGCTGAAGAAGATCGAGCAGGTCGTCCGCGAGGAGCAGGACCGGGCGGGGGCCCAGGAGGTGCTGATGCCGACGGTGCAGTCGGCGGACCTCTGGCGTCGCTCCGGCCGCTACGACGATTATGGCCCGGAAATGCTGCGCATCCGGGACCGGCACGACCGCGACATGCTCTACGGGCCGACTAACGAGGAGCAGATCACCGAGATCTTCGCGACCCATATCCGCAGCTACCGCGATCTGCCCAAGATGCTCTACCACATCCAGTGGAAGTTCCGGGACGAGGTCCGGCCCCGCTTCGGCGTGATGCGGGGGCGGGAGTTCCTGATGAAGGACAACTACTCCTTCGACCTCGACTTCGAAGCCGCGCGCCTCTCCTACGACAAGATGTTCGTCTCCTACCTCCGGACATTCGCCCGGCTCGGCCTGAAAGCCGTGCCGATGGAAGCGGAGTCAGGACCCATAGGCGGCAATCTCAGCCACGAGTTCCTCATCCTCGCGGACACGGGGGAGAGCAGCGTCTGGTGCGACCGGGACTGCGTGGAGTTCGACATGCTCGCCCGCGAGGTCGATTACGAGAACCCGGACGCGGTCCGGGCCGTGGTCGAGGAGTTCACCCGGCCCTATGCGCGCACCGACGAGAAGCATGACGAGGCCGCCTTCGAGGCCGGGGTACCGCCCGAACGGCGCTATGTCGGGCGCGGCATCGAGGTCGGCCACATCTTTTATTTCGGCACCAAATATTCCGAACCGCTGGGCGCCAGCGTCACATCCGCCGGGGGCGAAGAGGTTCCGGTGCATATGGGCTCCTACGGCGTCGGCGTTTCGCGGCTGGCGGGCGCGGTGATCGAGGCCAGCCACGACGAGCAGGGCATCGTCTGGCCGGAATCGGTCACGCCCTACGGAGTCGGGATCGTGAATTTGCGCCAGGGCGATACGCGCTGCGACAGCGCCTGCGACGACCTCTATGCCAGGCTTGCCCATCGCGAACCGCTCTATGACGACCGTTCGGAGCGGGCCGGGGTGAAGTTCGCGGACATGGACCTGATCGGCCTGCCCTGGCAGGTGATCGTCGGCCCGCGCGGCCTCGACAAGGGAAGCGTCGAGCTTAAATGCCGCGCCACCGGCGAGCGCGAGGAGATTTCGGTGGAGTCGGCATTGGCGCGGCTCGCCTGATGTTCTCGGCGTTCGAGCGCACCGTCGCGTTCCGCTATCTGCGCGCGCGGCGGCAGGAAGGGTTCATCTCGCTGACCGCGATCATTTCGCTGATCGGCATTGCGCTCGGCGTCGCGACGCTGATCGTCGTGATGGCGGTGATGAACGGCTTCCGGGCCGAGCTGTTCGACCGCGTTCTGGGACTGAACGGCCATATCGCGGTGATGGCGATAGACCGCGGGCCGCTCGGCGATTTCGACAGGCTCAGCGGGCAGGTGCGGTCGGTCGAAGGGGTCACGAGCGCCCATCCTTCCGTGGAAGGGCAGGCGATGATCGTGCGCGAGGGCGTGGCGTCGGGAGCGCTGGCGCGCGGCATCAGGGCGGAAGACCTCCGTTCGCTCGCGATCATTTCGGACAATCTGCGATCCGGCGCGCTGGATGCGTTCGGGGACCCCTCCGGCGTGGTGCTCGGTGACCGGCTGGCCGCCCGTCTCGGGGTCGGGCCCGGCGGGCGTATCTCCATGGTGGCGCCGAAGAGCGCTGCCGGGCCGTTCGGCGCCATACCCCGGACCAAGGCGTTCCGTGTGCTCGCGACTTTCCATGTCGGGATGTACGAATACGACAACAGCTACGTCTATATGCCGCTGGAAACGGCACAGCGCTTCTTCAAGATCGGCGACGGGATCACCAATATCGAGGTGAAGATCGCCGATCCGGAAGATGTCCGCGATGTCGGCGCACGCATCCTCGTGGCCACCGATCCCGGCGTGCAGGTGTTCGACTGGCGCCAGTCAAATGCGAGCTTCGTGAGCGCGCTCGAGGTCGAGCGGAACGTGATGTTCCTCATCCTCACGCTCATCATCATGGTAGCGGCGTTCAACGTCCTTTCCAGTATGATCATGCTGGTGAAGGACAAGGCGCGCGACATCGCCATCCTGCGAGCCATCGGCTCGACGCGCGGCTCGATGATGCGCATTTTCTTCCTCACGGGCTCGTCCGTCGGCATCATCGGCACCGCCGTCGGCTTCGGTCTCGGCCTTGTCTGCGCGACGAACATCGAGCGCCTCCGCCGGTGGATCGAGGGCTTCACCGGGACCGACCTGTTCCAGGCGGAGATCTATTTCCTGTCCCGGCTGCCGGCCAGGGTGGACTCGACCGAGGTGGCGGCGGTGGTGGCGATGAGTCTTGTCCTTTCGATCCTGGCGCCGCTCTATCCCTGCTGGCGGGCCGCGCGGCAGGACCCGGCGGATGCGCTGCGCTATGAGTAGGGCGGCGCTGGAGCTCGATGGCGTGCAGCGCACCTTCGTGCAGGGCGACACGAGGCTGCCGGTGCTGCGGCGGATCGACCTCGCCGTGAGCGAGGGCGAAACCGTGGCGCTGATCGGGCCGTCCGGCTCCGGCAAGACGACGCTGCTCCAGATCGCGGGCCTGCTGGACCGCCCGGACGCCGGCGAGGTCCGGATTTCCGGCGAAAGCGCCTCCGGCCTCAGCGACAGGCGGCTCAGCGCCATGCGGGCGCGGCATCTCGGATTCGTCTTCCAGTTCCACCAGCTGCTGCCGGAATTCTCGGCGCGCGAGAACCTCGTGATCCCGCAGCTCGTCACCGGCCGGTCGAAGCGCGAGGCGCGCGAGCGCGCGGATGCGCTGCTCGCCATGGTCGGCCTGTCGAACCGGGCGGCCCACCGTCCGGCGCGGCTTTCCGGCGGCGAGCAGCAGCGCGTCGCGATCGCGCGCGCCACGGCGAACGCGCCCCGCCTGCTATTGGCCGACGAGCCGACCGGCAATCTCGACGAGGCCAATGGGCGCCTCGTCATCCAGACCTTTCTCCAGCTCGCGCACGAGGCCGGCGTCGCCGCGCTGGTCGCCACCCACAATATCGACCTCGCCCGCCAGCTGGACCGGATGGTGCGGCTGGAAGACGGCGTGCTGCAGGAGCACTCAGCCGACTAGCGTGCGGTGCATGACCCGCTCCCGGGCGGGGTCGTAGTCGTGGCGGACCATGTGCAGCGCCTGGGCGTTGTCCCAGATCAGCACGTCGCCCGCGCGCCAGCGGTGGCGGTAGACGAACCGGTCCTGCTCGCAATGTGCCACCAGCCGGTCCATCAGCGCCTGCGAGGCGGCGGCGTCCATGCCGTCGAAGCGCTCGACGCGGATCGGGTTGAAATAGAGCGCCTTCCGCCCGCTCACCGGGTGCGGGCGCACCAGCGGATGGCGGGCGCTCGGCGCCTCGCGCTCCTCCTCCGGCGTCATCGTCGCCATGCGGCGCGGCGCGTAGCGGCTGTTGTAGATGTGGAGGCCGACCAGCGGGTCCACCTCGCGCCGCGTCTCCTCGTCCAGCGCCTCGTAGGCGGCGCGCTGGTTGGTGAAGCTCGTGTCGCCGCCTTCGCCGGGCAGGCGGATGGCGCGCAGCACCGTGCCGCGGGGCGGGTCGGGCAGGTGGGAGTGGTCCGTGTGCCAGGTGCCGCCGACATTGAGCGGCTTGTTGTCGCCGAGCGAATCGCGATGCCAGCTCGAGAGCAGCCGGATGAAGGGGAAGCCCTCGACGCGGTATTCCGGCCGCTGCACCGGCTGCGGGACGTTCTCGCCGAAAAGGCCGGCGAGGCGCATGAAGCCCGCCTCGTCGATCTCCATGTCGCGGAACACCAGCACCACCCGGTCGGTCCAGGCGTCCTGCAAGCGCCGCCGGGCCGCCCCGTCCGCGCCGTCGCGGCCGATGTCGAACCCGATCACCTCGGCGCCGGTCACCCCCGGCAGCGGGCGTATCTCGAAAGGCATGGCGGCCGTCCTCCTTCTCCCGGTCAGACGCCCCGGACGTTCGGCGTGCGCCGTTCCCGCCAGGCGCTGTGGGCCTCTTCCTTGTCCTCGGTCAATTCCAGCGTCATGAAGCGGTAGAGGTCGACGAGGGCGGCGTCCTTGAGGTTCGGGATGTCCATGCCGCGGTTGAGCGATTCCTTGGTGAGCCGGACGGCCAGCGGCGGCAGCGCGGCGACATGGCCGGCCACGTCCATCGCCTTGCCCATCAGCTCCCCGTGCGGAACCAGCCACTGGGCGAGGCCGATGCGGTGCGCTTCTTCGCCGTCGAGCGGGAAGCCCATGGCAAGCCGCATGGCGAGGCCCTTGCCGACGAGCCGCGCCAGGCGCACGGAGCCGCCGTATGCGGGCAGGATGCCGAGCGCGGTCTGCGGCAGCCGCCACTCCGCCCGGTCGCTCGCCACGACCAGGTCGCAGCAGAAGGTCAGGATGCAGCCGATCCCGATGGCGTAGCCGTTGACCGCGGCGACGATCGGCTTCGGGAAGTCCATGAAGACGTCGAACGGAAAACGCTCCCGCTTCGACAAATTCTTGACGAACTCGGCAACCGGCGGCATCGCATGGGTGTTCGGGTCCTTCAGGTTGGCCCCGGCCGAGAAGGCGCGCCCGTCCTCGTCGCCGGTCACCACCACCGCGCGCACGCCGTCGTCGTCCGCCCAGCGGGGAAAGCACTCGGCGATGCCGTCATAGAAGTCCTGCCCCCAGGCGTTGCGGGCCTCGGGGCGGCTGAGCGTCGCCGTCACGACATGGCCGTGCTGCTCGGTGAGAAAGGGCATATGCGTCGTCTCCTCGGGGTCTGCCGGTCGGGGCGGCGGCGTCCGTTTCCATGCTACGGGGCGGCCGGGGCGGCGGCAATGCGCTTGACATTCCTCCCATTGGTTCTATATATGTTCCTTTACATCCCTGACGGAGTGAAAGGGCCATGATCTGGACCTGATGGGCTGGCGCAGCCGCGCAAGCCGCCTTTTCCGGACCTCTGCCGCGAACCCGCCACCCCGCGGCGGCAAACCCGGCCGCGCGCGCCGGCGGCCGTTTGTCGCGGTCTGCCTGGGTGGCCGGAGGGGTCGGGGACGCTCATTCCGGCTGCAACATTCGCTGTCGTCCGCTGCCGTTTGTCGCGGTCCGGCTGGGCGGCCGGAGAGCCGGGAAATCGGGTTCGGGTTGGGACGTTGATGGAAGTCGCGCGGGCGCGGCGGAACAAGGAGGAAGCACGAAGATGGATGGATCGATGAGCGGACCGGCGGGCGCGCTGCGGCGGCCGGGGCGAGGCCGCCCGGTCGGCGAGGAGCTGCGGAGCCGGGCGGTCATGGCGGTGGTGGAGGAGGGCATGAGCGCGTCGGCCGCCGCCCGGCGGTTCGGGCTGGCGGTGTCCAGCGTCTGCCGCTGGCTGCAGCGCTTCCGCGAGCAGGGCCATGTACGGCGCAAGCGCATGGGCGGCAGTGCCTCGCGGATCGAGCCGCACCGGGAGCGCATTTTCCGCATCCTTGAGGCGCGCCCGGCGATTTCCATGTACGAACTGCGCGACGCGCTCGCCGCGGAGGGGTTCCCGTTCCACGCGGCCACAGTGCAGAATTTCCTGAAGCGCCACGGCCTGGAGCGCACCCGCCGCATCGCCCGCCCCCGGCGGAAGCAGTGGAAGCGGTGGACCGAACGGTAGCGGCGCCGCTCCCGCTTCTTCCTCCTTCCCCTCTAACTACCCTCCCGCCTGGTGGGAGGTGCCGGAGGTCTGCCCCCGCGCAGGCGGGAGAGGGCCTCGCGGCTTGCGCGGACGGTTGCCGGGCTTTGTCCGCCGGCCGGGCGGAGACCGAACGAACACAGAAAACTGTTACCCATCTATCCGGTTGCTCAGGGGACGGGGGCGAGGGCGATGCCGCGGATGCCGCTTCCTTCTTGCCGCTCCGTTGTATCGCAGACCGCCAGAAATCGAGTTCTATAGAAAGTTATTTCTGACAGTACGAACAAGCATCGGGCATCGTTCACGATCCGTGGCGCCCGCCGCCCGTCTTCGCGGCCTTCGCCTGTTCGAAATGGCGAATCGCGGTTTCGAACTTGTCGCGGCAGCCGGTGTTGCAGAAGCCGACGACGCGGCCGTCGAATTCGACGAGCGAATCGGCCTGCACCGGCTTGCCGGACCAGGGGCAGGTCTCGTTGATGCAGTCGGAAATATCGAGAGCGCGCATGCCGCGTTTCTCCTTCGCCTTGCAGCATTGGAGCGGAGTCCGTTCGGTCCGGACCGCCTTTGGAGCAACGCACACTACCGTCACCCCGGACGGTGCGCCAGCGACGATCCGGGGCGACGATTTCGGACTCGGACCGAAATACGGCTTTGTCGGAACGGGGGCCGCACTAGCCGTCCGGCATTTCCCGGAGCAGGGCCCTGACGACGCGGGCGGCATTGCCGGCCGCGAGGCGGAAGAACACTTCCAGCCGGTTCGCCTGCCCGCTGCCGCCGGCAAGGTCCGACAGGCTGCGGACGGCGATGAAGGGCACACCGTTCGCCAGCGCGACATGGGCGACGGCCGCGCTCTCCATGTCGAGCAGGCGCGCGCCGAAGGTGCGGAAGGCGTAGTCGCGAAACTCCGCATTGTCGATGAAGGCGCCGCCCGACACGCCCGAGCCGCCGATGACGATCTTCGGGGCCTGCGGCAGGCATTCGCCCTCCCCGGCGCAGCGCTCGAGCGCCACGCCCGCCGCCGCCCGCCGCGCGCCGTCGAGGAGAGATTCGTCCACCGGGAACCAGAAACGCGTTTCGGGCCCGGCCGCACCGGCGCGGGCCACGGTGACGGAGCGCGGGAACATCATGCCGAAATTGGCGTAGGGATATTCGAAGAAGGGCGGTTTCTCCCAGCCGTCCCCGGCCTTCCGCGCAAACACGGCTTCGAGATACTGCCCCCAGCGTTCGGCGACGACGACATCGCCTATGTCGAGGCCCGGATCGACGCCGCCGGCGATGCCGGAAAAGACGATCCGGTCGATGGGGAAGCGGTCGAGCGCAAGCTGCACGGTCATCGCCGCGTTGACCATGCTGATGCCGCTGAGGAAGAGCACGGTCTTGCGGCCCTCGAGCCGGCCCGTGACGAACTCCACGCCGTTCACGGACTGCGAGGCGGCGTCCTCAAGCTCCGCCCGCAAGACGGCCATCTCCGGCGGGAAGGCCGATACGACCGCTGTCAGCCGATCCTCGCCCCCGGCCGGGTGCGCAGCCGCCGTCCAGAGCCCGGCCGCCAGGACCAGGGCGAACGCCCCCGGTCTGCGCAGGGCCGCCGTCGGTCGCATGGGCAGGGCCCTTCCGAACCGGCGCGGCGCTATCCCGCCGCGGCCACCATGAGGCGGCCCTCGACGCCGTGGCGGGCAATCAGGCTGGCCACCAGGCCGCTCGTCTTGGCCTCCTCGACGAACGCCGCGACGAAGGCCGCGGCGGAGTCCGGCCGGGAGCGGGGCACGCCGATGGCCTGCTGCACGGCGGAGAACTGCCCGTCCAGGATGCGCGCGCCGGGCAGCTTCTCGACATCGCCGATCAGCCCCGGACGCAGGCCGGCGAGCGCCTCGTAGCCCTTCTCGACGAACATCTCGAAGGCGGCGCCGAGGCCGTGCGCCAGCACCAGTTCGGCATGGCGGATGTTGCGCGAGAGCCAGAGCTCGTAGGCGCTGCGGGCCGAGACGGCGATGCGGATGCCGGGCCGGTCCACCTCCTCGACCGACCGGATCGGCGAGCCGGGCGGCACGAGGTAGGTCGCCTCGATTTCGGAATAGGCAAGCGAGAAGGCGATCTTCTCCGCGCGCTGCGGCTCGGCGCCGATCAGCCCGATGTCCCAGGCGTCGTCGGCGGCTGCGTCCGCCAGTTCGCCGGGGGTGGCGAAGGGCACCATCTTGACCGGCAGGCCCAGCCGCTCGCCCAGCGCGCGCGCCATGTCGGGCGACACGCCGTCGGGGTCGCCGGATTCGGTCCGGCCCGTGACCAGCAGGAAGTTGGACATGTTGATGCCCGCGCGCAGCACGCCGGTCGGCGCCAGCTGCTCGGCGATATTGTCTGACATGGGACGGAGGGTTCCTTACGTTCTATCGGTTGTGATTGGGCGCAGGCCGCTCAGACGGCACCCTTGTCGCGCAGCGCCGCCACCTCGCCGCCGGAGAGGCCGAGCCAGTCCGACAGCACCTCGTCGGTATGTTCGCCGAGCGTGGGGGAGCACTGGACCGGCACGTCGTTGCCGGACATCTTCACGGGCCAGCCCGGCATCAGGAAATCGCCGCGCTCGGGATGCTTCACCGTCTGGAAGATTCCGCGCGCGCGCATGTCCTCGCTGTCCGAGAGCTCCTTGGAATCGAACACCGCGCCGACCGGCACGCCGGCCGCGCCGATGGCCTCCATCGCCTCTTCCTTGCTGCGCTGGCTGGTCCAGGCGGTGATCGCCTCGTCGAGGTCCTTCTGGTTGGCCGAGCGCGCGGGCGCCGTGGCGAAGCGCGGGTCGTCCTTCAACTCCGGCCTGCCGATCACCTCGCAGAGCCGCTCCCAGTGGAGGTTCGAGGCGCGGGTCGTGTAGATATAGACATAGTCGTTGGGCCCGCCGGGCGCGCAGAGGAACACGTCCGAGGGCGCGCTGCCCGCCATGATGACCTCGTTGCCGCGCCGGGGCGCGGCCGCGCCGGTCGTGGCCTGCACGGCATAGGCGAGCCGGCAATAGTTGATCATCGCGTCCTGCATCGCGACCTCGATATGCTGGCCCTTGCCGGTGCGGCCGCGCTGGTAGAGCGCGCCCAGGATCGAGATCGCCATGTGCAGGCCGGTGCCGGTGTCGCCGATGGTGGGGCCGGGATTGATCGGCCGCCCGTCCGGGTCGCCGGTGATCGCCATGACGCCGCCCACCGCCTTGCCGATCATGTCGAAGGAGAGGAACTTCTCGTAGGGCCCGCCGCGCGCGAAGCCCTTCACCTGGGCGTAGATGATGCGCGGGTTGATCTCCTTCGCCACCTCGTAGCCGAGGCCGAGGCGCTCGATGGCGCCGGGCGCGAAATTCTCGATCATCACGTCGGCCCGGGCGATCATGGCCTTCACCGTCTCCAGCCCTTCCGGGCTCTTCAGGTTGACGGTGACGCTCTTCTTGTTCGCGTTCAGCAGCATGAAATAGTAGCTGTCCACGCCCGGCCGGTCGGTGGAGGCGAAGCGGCCCTGCTCGCCGGAGCCCGGCCGCTCGACCTTCACCACGTCGGCGCCGAGCCATGCCAGCGCTTCGGTGCAGGAGGGGCCCGCCTCGAATTGCGTCAGGTCGAGCACGCGGACGCCCGCCAGGGCGCGGTTGCTGTCGTCGGTCATGTCGGTCACTCGCTGGTCGGTCGGTCAGTCGTCCTGGGGCCGGAGGCTTTCCTTGAAGCGGGCCCGGTTGGTCACATACCACTGGTTCTGTTCGGCGAAGAAGGCGGACATCTCCGGCGTCACCTGCCGGATGACCCTGCCGGGAATGCCGACCACCATGGAATTGTCGGGGATCTCGGCGTTCTCGCGCACCAGCGCCTTGGAGGCAATGACGCAATTGCTGCCGATCTTCGCCCCGTTCAGCACCACCGCGCCGATGCCGATCACGGTGCCGTCCCCGACGAGGCAGCCGTGCAGCATCGCCATGTGGCCGACGGTGACGTTGCGGCCGAGCACGAGCGGCGAGCCGGGGTCGGTGTGCAGCACGGAGCCGTCCTGGACGTTGGTCTCCTCGCCCACCTCGATGGGCTCATAGTCGCCGCGCAGCACCGCGTTCCACCAGATCGAGGCGTTCCGCAGCACCCGCACGCTGCCGATGCACACCGCGTTCGGCGCGATAAAGGCGCTCTCATGCGCCTCCACCCGCCGGTCTTCAAGGATGTATTTCATGGGCCCGCATTAGAGCGGCGCGGGGCAGGGCGCGCAAGCGGGCGGGCGCCGGCAGCGGAATGCAGGCAGCGAAATCGCGCGACGAGCCGCAGCGCTTGCTTCGACAGCGGCATTGCCGCATATTGAGGCACGATGCAGGTCTTCTCCACCCGCACTTACGAACGGGCGATTCGCAAGCTGCTTGGGGAAGAGGCCCGCAAGGAGATGGAGGAGAGTATCGTCGCCGCCCCCGATGCGGCGCCCGTCATTCGGGGCACCGGCGGTATCCGCAAGCTGCGATGGGCCGGCTCGGGACGCGGAAAGCGGGGCGGCATCCGCACCGTCTATTTCTACCATGCCAGCCCCGGCGCCATCTACCTGCTGACGGCCTACGCGAAGGCGGATCGCGAAGACCTCACGCCGGCGGACACGAGAGCGTTGTCGCGCCTGGTCGCCGCGATCAAGAAGGAGGCAACGGGACAATGACGGTGGAACGCACCGGGCTCGGGCTCGAGATCGAAACGGCTCTGGGCGAGGTTCTCGGCCATGTCCGCGGCGAGACGGCCCTGCCATGCCGGATTGTGGACGACCCCGCCGCGGGCCGGATTGCGGCGCTGCGCAAGCGGTTCCGGCTGAGCCGGCGGCAATTCGCCGAGCGTTTCGGCCTCGACGCGCGCGCTCTCCAGGAGTGGGAACAGGGCCGGCGCGTTCCCGACAGGGCGGCGCGGGTATTGCTCACCGTCATCGACCGGGACCCGGAGGCCGTGGTCAGGGCGCTTGGTGAAGATGGAGTCGAAGGACAGACGGGGCGTTCTCCGGCATCGTGAGCCTGCGCCGGCCGGCATGAGCGAAGGGCGTCGGCGATTGCGGCATCAGGGATGCGCAGGCGGAATGGCGTAGATAAGCAAACGGCATTTGATGGCTTTGGCCGTACGTCCATATGGTGTAGAGGGTGGGCGTTGGAGGGAGAGACGGCGTGAGCGCCGAAACCGAACAGTTCGCGACCAAAGCCGACCTGGCGTCCCTTGAGACGCGGGTGGTCGACAGGATGGGGCAGCTTGAGGCGCGACTGACGCGGGATATCAACAACCGTGACTGGCGGATGATCGGCGCAATGATCGCTGTTGTCAGCGTGGCTGTCGCGGCACTGAAATTGATTCCCTGAAAGAGTGCGCCTTATGGCCGAGGCGCCGAATCGTCCGGCGGGGTCCGGGATTGAGACGCTACTCCGATTCCGGTTCGGAAGACCGCGCCATGCGGAACGGGTCCTCGACACTATGTGCGGGTTTCCCACAGCTCCTCCCGCTGGATACCGCAATCCTCCATGCACCGCAGGAGTTTGCGATAGGCGCCGAGCAAAGCGCCGCGATTGGCCCAATTGTTGCTTTCGTCCTCCATCAGAGGTCGGATGAAAGTCCCTCGCTCATCGATGAGATGGGCGGGATTCGCCAGATTGTCCCGGGTAGTCGGCCAGTCATGGTCGAAAACCAGTTCGAACATGCCGGCAAACGCATCCGCAGCCCTGAGAAGCTCCGCCCTCTTTATCGATTGAGTTGATTCGGGAAGGTTGGGGAACATGAGAACGCCGGTTTTTTCCTGCGTCTCGGATAGTGTTTGCGGCGAAGCGCGCGCCGCGAATTTCGCGTGCCTCGCCCGCCAGTCCTGGCTTCTCAGCTGATCCGCAAGCACGACGCCGGTGACAGGGCCCGATGGTGGAAGCTGCACCTCGAAGGGATAGCCCCGGACCCTGGAAGTGATCGGGCAGAGCAGCGCCAGACTGCTTCTGTCGTTATAGTTCCGCGGACTCAGAACCAGGGCGGGGCGGCGCCCGGCCTGCTCACGGCCCGCCTGCGGCGTGAACTCCAGCCACACAAGGTCCCCCCTGTCCGGGATGTAGTCGCCGGCTACCACCGCTCGTTGCCTCGCGAGGGTCCCGTATCCTCTTCCGGATGCAGGTTCTCGGGCGTGATCCGGTTCACCATGTCTTCGAGGTCGTAGCGCCGTTTCCACATCACGATCCGGCCGGACTGCACGTCCATCTCCATCGCGGCCCCTTCCGATATCCCGCATTGCTCTGCAACCGCCTTGGGGATACGCACGGCCAGACTGCCTCCCCACTTCCCGACCTGCAGGTTCGTGCCCATAGGAATGCCTCCTTGTATATCTACATTGTATATCTTTGGCGGCGAAATGGCGACTCCCAACCTGCGTGGATGGAAGAGGTTTCGGTGAAGACCGGGGAAGGCAGCGTTCCGAGGTCGCCCGCCTCGTCGATGAAGCGGACTTTCGTCCAGTCCCGGAAAGCGGCTATGGCCACCGGATGGCGGCCATAGGGTCCGCCGCCCGCGACGGGGCCGCCCTAACCGCCCACAATGTTGTGCTCCGGCCCGTAGGGAAACCCGGTGATGTTCTCCGCGCCGTCCTCCGTCACCACCAGGATGTCGTGTTCGCGGTAGCCGCCGGCGCCGGGTCGGTCTTCGGGGATGGTCATCATCGGCTCCATCGAGAGCACCATGCCGGGCTCAAGCACGGTGTCCACGTCCTCGCGCAGTTCCAGGCCGGCCTCGCGGCCGTAATAGTGGGAGAGGATGCCGAAGCTGTGGCCGTAGCCGAAGCTGCGGTTCTCCAGAAGGCCGTAGCCCTCGTAGATGGCGTTGAGTTCGGCGGCGATGTCGCGGCAGCGCGCGCCGGGGCGGATGAGCGCCAGGCCCGCCTCGTGGACCTCGACATTGATCCGCCAGAGCCGCAGATGCGCGTTGGAGCACTCCTCCGCGAACAGCGTGCGTTCGAGCGCCGTGTAATAGCCGGCCATCATCGGGAAGCAGTTCAGCACCATGATGTCGCCGCGCTCGATCCGGCGCGAGGTGACGGGGTTGTGGGCGCCGTCGCTGTTGGGGCCGGACTGGAGCCAGGACCATGTGTCCATGAGTTCGACATGCGGCTGGCTGCGGGCGATCCCGCGCACCATGGCCTGTGTGGCATGAAGCGCCACCTCATGTTCCGGCACGCCGACGGCGATGGCCTCCACGGCCGCCGCCCCGCCCATGTCGGCGATGCGCGCGCCCTCCTTTATCCAGGCGATCTCCTCGGCGGACTTCACCATGCGCATGGCCATGGCGGGTTTGCCGGCATCGACCAGTTCCGAGGCCGGCAGCGCGCCCTGCAGCTTGCGAAAGTTCTCCACGGTCAGGTGGTCGAACTCGACGCCGACCCGCCGGCCGTCCGGGATCAGGGTCTTCACGGCGGCGAAATAATTGTCCCGGTGCCAGTCGGTATAGACGAGATTGTCGCCGAAGCTGCGGCGCGCCGGCTGGCCGCCGTCCACATTCGGCGTGATCGTCGTCTGGCCGTCATGGGTGACGACGAGGCCGAAGGGGCGGCCGAAGGCGCAATAGAGGAAATCGCTGAAATAGGCGATGTTGTGATAGGAGGTGAACAGGCAGGCGTCGATCCGCTTCTCCGCCATATGTGCGCGCAGCGCGGCCAGCCGGCGCTCCATCTCGGCGGCGGAGAATGTGGGGACGGCCTTCGCGCCGTTGCGGATCGTCCTGAGCTGTTCCATCGCCGTCTTCCCGGGTCTCGTTGAGCCGGCGGAGTGCAGCATGTCCGGGGCCGGCGGCAAAGGGGCCTCGACAAGTGCGGCCGCTGCTGCCATGCCGGCGACCTCGCAAGCTAGGGGACGGGCCGGATGCTGGACGGGTTCGACGGCGCGCGGATGGGCCATGCCGCGGGGCTCTGCCGGAGCGGGGACGCCGCAAGCCGTGTGATTTCGGCCGCGGACTTTGCCGGGGCGGTCGGCGAGATTGCCGCGTGGGAAGGCTACGCGCCGACGCCGCTGCTGGAGCTGGACGCGCTCGCCGGGGCGCTGGGCATCGCCGGGGTGCTCTACAAGGACGAGGGGCCGCGCTTCGGGCTCGGCAGCTTCAAGGCGCTGGGCGGGGCCTATGCGGCGCTGCTTGTGCTGCAACGGGAGGTTTCGGCAGCGCTCGGGCGGCCCGTTCCGGCGGCGGATATCCGCGAGGGCAGGCATGCGGCGCTTGCGTCCCGGGTCACTCTGGTGGCGGCGACGGACGGCAATCACGGCCGCGCGCTGGCCTGGGGCTGCCGGCGGTTCGGCGCCGCCTGCCGCATCCATATCCATGCCGGGGTGAGCGAGGCCCGCGCGGAGGCCATGCGCGCGCTCGGCGCCGAAGTGGTGCGGATCGACGGCAATTACGACGACTCGGTTAGGCTCTCCCGCGAGGAGGCGGAAGCGAACGGCTGGTTCGCGGTCTCGGACACCTCCTGGCCGGGCTACACGGAGGTGCCGCGCGACGTGATGGCGGGCTACGGCGTGATGGTGAAAGAGGTGCGCGATGCGCTGGACCGGCCGCCGACCCATGCTTTCCTGCAGGCGGGCGTGGGCGGGCTGGCGGCCGCCGTCGCCGCGGGCCTCCGCCAGCACTGGGGCAGGGAGGCGCCGCGCATCGTGGTGGTGGAGCCCGAGCTTGCCGCCTGCCTGTTCGCGAGCGCGCGGGCCGGGGGCAGGACGGACATCCGCATCGAAGAGGAGACGCTGATGGCCGGCCTCTCCTGCGGCGAGCCCTCGGCGCTGGCCTGGGAGATTCTGTCGGAGGAGGCAAGCGACTTCCTGACGGTGCCGGAGAGCTTCACCGGCCCCGCCATGCGCCTGCTCGCGCGCCCGGCCGGCGGCGACCCGGAGATCGAGGCCGGCGAAAGCGCGGTCGCCGGGCTCGCGGCCCTCATCGCCGCCGCCCGAAGCGACGACTTGCGCTCCGCGCTCGGCCTCGACGGGGAGTCCCGCGTGCTGCTGGTCGGCTCCGAAGCCGCGACCGACCCGGAGAGCTACGCCGCGCTCGTGGCCGGCGGCGGGGACTGACCCGCCCGGCCGGCATCACGGGACGGCGGCGCGGCGGGAGCGGGCGCGGGCGCGGGCGAAGGCGATCAGGACGCCGGGCGCCGCCACGGCCACGGCGATCAGCGTGAGTTCCGTGTGCCCGATGCCGATCATGCCGCCGCCCGGCGCGGCGAGCGTGGCCCCGCCGAGCGCCAGCGACAGGCGCGCGATCCATCCAGGCGGCCCGCGGCCGACATCGCCGACGCCAAGCAGGTAACCCTGGAGGCCCGCGCTGACCAGCAGGATGCCGCACACGGCGGTAATCAGGACGACGACCGTCTCTCCCGGCGCGCCCTGGAGCAGCAGGGCGGGGTTGAAGACGAAGAAGAACGGGATGACGTAGATCACCGCGCCGATCCGCATCGCCTCGAAGCCGGTCTCCAGCGGCTCGCATTTGGCGACCGACGCCGCCGCGAACGCCGCCAGCGCCACCGGCGGCGTGATGAAGGACAGCATGCCCCAGTAGAGCACGAACATGTGCACCGCCATCGGGTTCATGCCGATCTTGATGAGCGCCGGCGCCAGGATGATGGCGAGGAAGATGTAGGCCGCCGTCACCGTCATCCCCATGCCGAGGATGAAGCTCGTTACCGCTCCCATGAGGAGCAGGACGAAGGGCGTGTCGCCGGCGAGGTTGACGAGGTCGTTGGTGATCGACCCCGTCATGCCGGTCGCCTGCAGCGCGCCAACGACGAGGCCGACCGCGGCGAGCAGCCCGGCGAGTTCCGCCAGCAGGCCGCCCGTCGAGTAGATGTAGGTCTTGAAGGTCTCCCAGCTCAGCCGGTGGTTCCGGTTGAACTGGTTGACGGCCAGCAGCAGCAGGGTGGCGTAGAACGGCGCCTGCGCCTCCCGCCAGAGGAAGACGAGCAGGTAGATCAGCACGCCGAAGGCGGCCACATAGTACCAGCCGTCCCTGAACACGGCCCCGAGCGTCGGCAGTTCCGAGCGGTCGAGGCCGACCAGCCTGTTCTGCGCGGCATAGCCGTCGATCTGCATGAACAGGCCCAGATAGTAGAGCAGCGACGGCACCAGCGCGGCGATGGCGACCGTCAGGTAGGACACGTCGAGGAAGTCCGCCATGACGAAGGCGGTGGCGCCCATGATCGGCGGCATCATCGTGCCGCCGGTCGAAGCGCAGGCCTCGATGGCGCCGGCGGTCTTCGGACGCACGCCGATGCGCTTCATGGCGGGGATGGTGAGCGCGCCGGTGGTCAGCACGTTGGTGATCGGCCCCCCCGACATGGATCCGAACAGGCCGGAGGAGAAGATCGCGACCTTGGCGGGGCCGCCGCGCACATGGCCGAGAAGCGCGAAGGCGAGATTGATGAAGAACTGGCCGCCGCCGGTATAGACCAGCGCGTTGCCGAACAGCAGGAAGCCGAAGACCAGCGTCGTGAAGGCGCGCATCGGGATGCCGAGCACGCTCTCTTCCGAATAGACGTGGTAGGAGGCCGTCTCCATCACCGTGCGCTCGACGGCGGCGTCCGGCACGATGACGTTCAGATAGACCGGCAGGAAGGAGGCGATCAGGCACACGCCGAACACCGGCCAGCCGCCCGCGCGCCGCCCGCCCTCGAGGATCAGCAGCCAGAGCGCCACGGCGAACCAGGGCGCGTGCCAGGGCGCCAGGAAGGTCTCGGCCCAGATCTCCTCGTTGATGGCCTCGCCGTGCCAGGTGAAATAGGCGGTCATGACGAGCGTCAGCGCAAAGGCCGCGACGTCGTAGAGCGGGACCCTGCGGCGCGGCGCCGATTTGTAGGCCGGCATGAAGATGAACAGCATCGCCAGCATCGAGCCGAGGATCAGATACATGTATTGCTGATCGACGAGGACGTGGCCGGTGACGTTCTTGAAGAAGTTCAGGCGGAATATCTGGTTGGCCGCCAGCGCGACGGATATGGCGGTCAGCAGGAAGGCGACCGAGACCCACCAGCGCCCCGGGCTGCGATAGCGGGACAGTTCGAGGTCCTGGACCTCGCCGCCGGTTTCCGCGGCCGGTTTGTCGGACATGGCTCCGGCGCCCCCCGTTCAGGTCGAAAGCCGGACGGAGCGGCCGGCGGCCGCCCCGTCCGGGTCCGGATTACCAGGTGGTGAAGACCGGCTCGAACCCGGCGTCGCTCAGCGCCTTCGCCCTGGACGCCTGCCATTCCTTCACGAAGTCGGCGGGCCCGCTCGCCACATGGGCGTCCCACGCCGTCTTCAGGACATCCTGGCGGCGCAGCTTGTCCTCCTGGTTCGCCTGGCCCTCGGCGGTCCAGGTGCCCGCCTCCTTGTAGAAGGCGATGGAGCCCGGATGCATCGGCAGGTAGAAGTTGTAAAGCTGGCGGTCCAGCGCCCAGCCGTCCGCCGCCGGCGCGCCGTCCTTGTAGTCGTCGAAATGCGTCACCATCGCCTTGGTCAGGCTGTAGGCGACCTCATCGGAGACCGCCGTGGTGCCGATCAGGATGGGATAGATGCTGGCGATGGATTCCTGGCTTCCGCCCGGCACGCCGGGGCCGTGCGTGCAGATGCCCTGCACGTACCAGGGCACGACGTTCTGCACGCGCGCCCAGCCCTCGCTGTCGGAGTGCGGCAGCGGCGGGTGGTAGACGCCGCGCGGGCTCGCTTCCATCTTCTTCATGAAGGTCGAGCTCGACGAGGTGATCGAGGCGTCGATGTCGCCGTCGATGATGCCGTTGATCGAGGCCGCCCAGCCGCCGACCTCGACCAGCTGCACGTCGTTCATGGTCAGGTCAGCGAAGCCGAGCAGCGCCTCGACGGCCTTCTGCAGCGCAGGCGAGCCCCGCACCCAGCCGATACGCTTGCCCTTGAGGTCCGCCATGGTCTTCACGCCCACGTCTTTCGCGACGGCGAAGGTCGTGCAGCCCTTGCCGCGGTTGAGCATGAGAAGACGGACGGGCGACGGCCCCCATTTTTCACCGCCGAACGCGAAGACCGCCTCCTGCGCGTAGACGCTGTCGGAGCCGGTCGCGGTGAACTGGGCCTTGCCGGCTTTCACGGGCGCGAGCCGCGCCACGTCGTTCTTGCCGGGCAGCACGCGGAGATTGACGTTGTAGCGCTTCTTCAGCATGCCGCCGACGGCGATCATCTGGCTGTAGCCGGTCGTGCCCGTGTTGTAGGCCGTGGTCACGAGCGTGTCCGGCAGTTTGACCTCTCCGGCATGGCCGGCGGAACCGCCCGCCATTGCGGCGGCGGCAAGCGCGGCAAGAAACGTCGCGGTTCTTCTCATGTTCGGGTACTCCCTCTGTTTTGCGAGCCGGTGTGTTTGGCTCCCGCATCGACGCCGGACGGTGGCACCCCGCCATTTCGGGGTCAAGGCGCGTGGGCCGGGCGGGACCGCGCGGTCAGGAAACCGTCCGCGCCACCCGGTAATGCCGCACATGGTCCGGCACGGCCGTGTCCGGGTCCTGGCGGTCGTCGGGGATCGGCGCGCCGGGCGTTTTGGGCGCAAACGGGATGACGCCGGCCCAGACGGGGTGGCCGTAATCCTCCTCGTCATCGACGGGACCGCCGGCGCGGACCTTGGCGGCCGCCTCATCGATGGGCATGCCGAGGATGGTGGTCGCCTTGACCTCCTGCTCGTTGATCTCGCGCAACTGCTCCCAGCGGCCCGGGAACATCTGTTCGACGAAGACGCGCATGCGCTCGATCTTGTCCTCGCGGCGCGTCACCTTGCGCGCCGTGCCGAACAGCATCGCGGAGCGGTAGTTCACCGAGTGGTGCATGCCCGAGCGCGCCAGCACTAGGCCGTCCAGTTCCGAGACCGTCAGGCAGACCTCGTAACCCGCGGACTTGCGCAGCATCCGGCTCGCCGAGGACCCGTGCCAGTAGATGTGGTCCCCTTCCCGCCAGTAGAGCGTCGGCGTGACCACCGGGGCGCCGTCCAGCACATAGCCCACATGCGCGAGCAGGCAGGCGTCCAGGATCTCGTAGAGGCTCTCCTTGTCGTAGTGCCCGCGCTCATATTTGCGGCGCAGGCGGGAGCGGTTGCTGGGAGCGGTGGTGCGCACGGCAGGTCCTTTCGTTCGTATCGTCGCCCGCCGGTCACTCCGGCAGGCGCACCCGGCAGTCGGCCAGCGGCAGGCCCGGCGCCTCGACGCGGGTGCGGAACACCGCGCCGCAATTCTCGTGCGGGCCGCCGCGCGAGCCGGTGACGATGTAGAGGTCGCGGAGGTCCGGGCCGCCGAAACAGACGCTGGTGACCATCGGCAGGGGCACCGGGATCGAGCGGATTTCCTCGCCCTCCGGCGAGAACACCGCCACCCGGCCGCCATGCGCGAGCGCCACCCAGACCGTGCCGTCGGCCGCCACCGCAAGCCCGTCCGGCACGTCGCCGGGTATCCGCGCGAACGCGCGCCAGGGAGAGACGCCGCCCGCCTCGTCCACGTCATAGACGCGGATGAGCTCCGCGCGGGCGTCCGCGTGGTAGAGCTGCGTTCCCTCCGGCGAGAAGCCCATGCCGTTGGTCAGCATCACCCCGTCCGAGAGCGTGTGCGCGCTGCCGTCGGGATCGACCCGGTGCAGGTGGCCGGGCCGCGGCTCCTCCCCGCCGAACACCCGGAAGGCGAGCGAGCCCGCCCACAGCCGGCCCTGCGGATCGGTCGTGAAATCGTTGAAGCCGATGGCGTGCTCCGTCACGTCACTGTCGAGCAGCACCCGGCTCGGGCCGCCGGCGAAGCTCTTGAAGGCAAGGTTCCGCCCGCCCACCACCAGTCCGCCGGCCTCGTGCAGCGCCATGCCGCCGATGCCCCGGCGGTGCGGGAACTGCACCGAGACGCCGCCGTCCCGGTCCAGGCGGAACACGCCGCCGTTCGGCACGTCGGAGTAGTAGAGGCAGTGCCGGGCCGGGTCCCAGACGGGGCCTTCGATCAGGCCGTAACCGGTTGCGAGTTCTTCCATTCCCCCGGGCGCTTCTTTACGCGGTCTGCTCGCTGATCGGCACGTCGTCGTCCCAGGGGAAGACGATCCAGGTGTCCTGGCTCACCTGCGTTATCGTGGTGTCGACCATCGGCCGCCCGGCCGGCTTGGCATAGACGGTCGCGAAATGCGCCTTGGGCAGCATGGCGCGCACGATGCGGGCGGTGACGCCCGTATCCACGAGGTCGTCCACGATCAGCAGGCCCTCGCCGTCCTCGCCTTCGAGCGCTTTCAGCACAACCGGGTCGCGCTGGTCGCGGTCGTCGTAGGAAGAGATGCAGACGGTCTCGACGAAACGCAGCTCCAGTTCGCGCGCCACGATGGCCGCCGGCACCAGCCCGCCCCGCGCGATGCCGACTACGCCCCGGAACGGGCCGGCCTCGCTCAGCCGCCAGGCCAGCGCCCGCGTATCGCGGTGCAACTCGTCCCAGGTGACGGGAAACGACCTCTGGACCATCTAGAGCCCCAATTGGTGCTTGGCGACGATATTGCGCTGGATCTCGTTGGAGCCGGAATAGATCGAGGCGGCGCGCAGGAAGAGATAGCCCGGAAGCAGGCCGTTGAAGGCCTCGTCGCCGACGGGCTCCTCGTTCCAGCCGTGGCGGAGCGCGTTCACGTCCATCGGCAACGCGTAATAGCCCGCCGCCTCGACGCCCAGTTCCGAGATCGCCTGCTGCACCTCGCTCCGCCTGATCTTTATCATCGAGGTGAGCGCGCCGAGCTCCCGGTCCGCAGAATAGGCGGCCAGCGCCCGCAGCATCACCTGCTCGACGGAGAGAAGCTGGATTTCGATGTCGGCGCAGCGCCGCCTGAAGTCCGCATTGTCGATCAGCCGGCCGCCGTCGGACGCTTCCCCGGCGGCGATGTCCCTGACGCGCTTGAGCGCCGTCTTGAGCTCGCCCACGCCGCCGCCGCTCATGCGCTCGTGCTGGAGCAGGTATTTGGCGATCGTCCACCCCCGCCCCTCCTCGCCCACCAGGCTCGAGGCCGGCACGCGCACATCGGTGAAGAAGGTCTCGTTTACATGGCGCAGGCCGTTCATCGTGACGATCGGGCGGACCTCGATGCCGGGCGCCGTCATCGGGAAGATCAGGAAGGAGATGCCGTCCTGCTTCTTCGGCTCCTCGCTCGTGCGCACCAGGCAGAAGATCCAGTCGGCATGGTGGGCGAGCGAGGTCCAGATCTTCTGGCCGTTGATGACATAATCGTCGCCGTCCCGCACGGCGCGCGTCCTGAGCGAGGCAAGGTCCGACCCGGAGCCCGGCTCGGAATAGCCCTGGCACCAGACGCGCTCGCCGGAGAGGATCTTCGGCAGGTGCTCGGCCTTCTGCTCTTCGGACCCGAAGGCCATCAGCACCGGCCCCACCATACCGAGCCCGAAGCCGGAAAGCCTGGGCGCGCCCGCCAGCCCGGCCTCCTCGTCGAAGATGTAGCGCTGCACCGGCGTCCAGCCCGCGCCCCCGTGCTCCTCCGGCCAGGTCGGCGCGACCCAGCCGCGTTCGTGGAGCGCGCGGTGCCAGCGCATGTAGTCGTCCTTGGCGATCTCCATGCCGGAGACCACCTTGTGCCGCACATCCGGCGGCAGCTCGTCGCGAATGAAGGCGCGCACCTCCTCGCGGAAGTCTTCCTCGGCCCGGCTGAACTGCATCGGCGTTCCCCCTCCTGCCACCGCCGCCGAAGCCTAAGCACGCACCAGGGCGGCGACAAGGGTGAGGGCGGCCGCCATCTCCCGGTGCAGGTCGCGGGCCTCGTCAACGGGGTCCTCGGCGATGCCGGGCAGGATCGGGCGGCGGGTGTGGAGCTTCACCAGCGCGGCGGTGCCATGCAGGCTGAGTTCGGCGGACCCGGCGTCCGCCGCTTGGCAGAGCGCCGCCAGCGCCTCCGCCAGTTCGGGCCGGGCCAGCCGGCCGGCATCCTCCGGGGCTGCGGCCCAGACCTCCAGCGCGCCCGATTCGCGCCGGCGCAGCTCCGGCATTTCGGCGCTGAGGTCGGCCAGCCAGTCCATCGCCCGGCCCCGGTCGGTGACGGCGAAGGCCATGCCGGCGGCAGGCGGCAGGCCTTCCACGGCGAGCACCGCGCCCCGGAACACCTCCTTCACCTTGCCGCTGGTCACCAGCGATTCGAGCTTCGCCGGACCGCCCCTTGTCAGCGCCGCCCTGGCATAGCCGAAGGGCAGGCCCTCATGCTCGCCGCGCACAAGGTCGCCGCCGCTGTAGTCCGACCAGCGGCCGAAGAGGCGCGAGCGCGCGAGCATGTCCTCTGCGATGCGCCCGCCGGGCGCATAGTCGAAATCGCCCAGCGTCTCCAGCACCAGCGGCGCGAGCGCGCTCTTCTCGCTGAGAAGCTGACGGCGGGAGGGCGCGAGCGCCCAGACCAGCATCGCCGCGAAGGAGGCGGTGCCGACCACGACGAGAAGCTGGAGGCGGCTCTCCTCCATTCGCCAGCCGCCGGCCCAGGCGAGCAGCAGCGCCAGCCCGAAGGAGAGCCCGACCGCGAGCACCGTCAGCCCCCGCCGCTTGAGCGCACGGTCCGTCGCCGCCCGCCGTTCCCGCACAAGCGCCGCCGCCTCGCGCACCTCCCGCGCCGAAAGCGCCGTCATCGGCGCGCGGCCTGTCGATGGCATGTCATGCCGTCAGGATAGCGGCTCCTTGCCCGCGCCTCGACCCGGCGCCTGCGCGCTCAATCGTCCGGCAGCGACTGGAGGATGAGGGTGCCGAAGCCGACCATTTGCGGGCTCGTGCCGCGATAGGCGCGGATCGCCGAGAGGACGGACCGGGTCTCGCCGGGCGTGAGCGGCGCGGGCTCCGCCGGCGGCTCGAGCGCCGCCAGCACCGAGGGGGCAAGCGCGGTTATCCGCCCGGCAATGCCTTCGCAGATGTCGAGCACGGCAGGGTCGCGCAGCAGCGGCCCGAGCGAGGCGGCGAGATGGGCGAGGAAGCCCGGCCAGTGCGCCAGGATGCGGTAGAGCCCGGGCACGAAGACCTCGCCCGCAAGGTCCGTCTCGAACGCCGCGAGCGCGGTTCGGGTCGCGGGCGTCATCGCGGTTTCCGGAACCATGCCGGGCATGGCAGGCAAGGGCGCCGGCAATTCGGCCGGCTCAAGCGGGACCGCGGGTTCCGCACCGGACGGGCGCTGGCCGAGCAGCCCGGCGAGCGAGGCGGCGGCGACGAGGTTGACGGGGCTCACGCGCGCGAAGCTGCGGCAGACGGTGCGGATCGCATCGAGGCCGCCCGCATCGACCCCGAGGCCGGCAAGCGCCGCGCGGGAAAGGGGCGGCAAGGGCGGCAGGCCGGATACATCGACGCGCTGCCAGGCGAGCTGCTGCGCCGCCCCGGAAAGAAGCGCCGGCCGCAGCGCCCGCCAGGCCCAGGGCAGGAGGCCCGGATAGGCGGCCAGATGCCGGAACAGCGACGACACATAGGGCACGGCACAGGTTCCGCGGATTTCGTCATAGACGACGGCGATTTCGCCCTCCGCCCCGGTTTCCGAAATCTCGCGAAACGATGTCATGGGGGCCTCCGGCTGCCTGCCTGGGTGCGGACTTCCCCCATGGAGGCCCTATAATGGAACCCATGTCCAGCGGAGCGGCCCTGCGCAGCTATGCCCGGCACGGCTCGGTCAGTCACGGCCGGCTGGCGCCGGAGCGCCTCGCGGCCATTCTGCGCGGCGCCGCGCCGGAGGGCCCGGAGGTCGCGCGGGTGAGGCAGGCCCTGCTGGAGACGCCGGCAACGGGTCTCGCGCCGCTTGCGGCCGATGTGGGCCTCACCGCGGCGGCGGTCGAACGGCGGCTGGTCGAACTCTTCGGCCTCGACATCGCCGCGCTCGACCGGATGCAACGAGGTGTCTGACAACGCTGCGCCCTGGGCTGGCTGGCTGGCGGACGCCGTCGGGATTCTCGACCGCGCCGGCCTCGCCCGCGATGACTGGCGCTGGGGAGGCGGAACCGTTCTGGCCCTGCGTCATGGACACCGCATCAGCCATGACATCGACATCTTCCTCGAAGACATCCAGTTTCTCGGCCTGCTCAGCCCCAGGCTGAACGATTTGCAGGTCCCCTACCGGGAAACAGCCAATGTCGTTCGCCTCGAATATGGAACCCACGAAGTCGATTTCATCGTGTCCATGCAGGTATTGCCGGATGCTGTCGAGGACGAACGCCTGGCCGTGCCCGGTGTGGCGGGTGTGGTGCGGGTGATGCCGGACGAGGAAATCATCGCGCGAAAATTTCACCACAGGGCGGCCGGACTTGCTGCTCGCGACATATACGATTTCGCGGTCGTGTCTCGCGCTGCGCCGCGGTTGTTCGGGACGCCGGACTTCCTGAACATTCTGCGCATCCACGGCGCCACGCTTCGCCATGCGCTGGGCCGCAAGGGCCTGCCGGATGAATATGCTGCTATCGAAACCGGTGGTTATCCGGCGGCGCCATCCTTCGAGGCGGCGGTGGAGGCGCTGCGGGCCTGCCTCGACCTGGCGGCCGGCGCCGGCTAGTTTCCGGAAGCTTGGGCGATCACGTCTTCCGGAAATTTGTATCCGTCGAAATTCGGCCGTTGCCGCGCCTTTCTGCACAGCGCAGTCAGCATTTCGAGATCGTCGTCATCATTGTCCCAGAAGAAGTCTCCCCCTGCCCTTACGGCGCCCCACATCGCATTCGCCATGAAATTGCTGACTCCGTTGTTCTTCAGCAGGGTAAAGAATATGTCGTCGGTAATTTCCCGGTTCTCCTGGTGATTGTAGTACATCCAGTCATGGATCAGGGACGGCAGCATCACGTCCGGATGAAAGGGCGTGTAGGTGAACATCCAGGCGGGGGCGGGCATGCTGGCGCCGTCGAATGTGAAGAATTTGGGAACGACGACGGCGACGCCCTCTATTTCCAGTCGGTAATCGCGCCTGAGCTCATAGGTGTTTTCCGCTGCATGCGGTGCGACGATGGGTTGCCTGGGGGCCATGCCGGCGCTCCGCAAATCAGGACTTGAGACGGGCGCGGCCTTCCGCGGGGACGGGACCGAAAGCGCCGGACATCGATAGCATCCTCCCGGAAGCGGCGGCTGAAGAGGCGTAAACGATAAATGAATATTCCTCATGATGTCAAAATAGAAAATATAAATTCACATTTCGGGGGACCACGGGCCGGGCGCAACCAGCTTCGTCGCGACTGCCGGTGACGCAAACGGGCGTATTCGCGTCGGAAATCGGGCCAATGGCGCGTGCCGGCCCTGTCAGGCTTTCCCACCGGCAGCAGACAGGGGAGGACGGTCATGGCCGGAGCGCTGATGGAACGCCTGGCCGCCGGACAGGCGGTCATCCACGGCAGCGGCTACCTGTTCGAGATGGAGCGGCGCGGCTACCTGCAGGCGGGGGCCTATGTGCCCGAAGTGGTGATCGACCATCCGGAAGTCGTCGAGCAGCTTCACGAGGAATTCGTGCGCTGCGGCTCCGACGTGGTGCTCGCCTTCACCTATTACGGCCACCGCGAGAGGCTCCGCCTGATCGGCAGGGAGCACCTGCTGGAGCGGCTCAACCGCGACGCCATCGCCATTGCCCGCAAGGTCGCCCTGCGCCATCCCGGCACGCTCCTCGCCGGCGGCACGTGCAACACCAACAGATACGACCCGGACGACCCGGCGACGTACGTAACCGCGCGCGAGATGTTTGAGGAACAGATCGGCTGGGCGGCGGAAGAAGGCGTCGATTACATCGTCTGCGAGACGCTGTCGCATCTGGGCGAAGCGAAGATCGCCATAGACGTCTGCCGGCAGGCGGGCCTGCCGCTCGTGCTCGGCTTTGCGATCCACCGCTCGGGCAAGCTCCGGGATTTCGACGGCTCGCTGGCCGAAGCCTGCCGCATTTCGCTGGACGAGGGCGCGCATCTGGTCGGCTTCAATTGCCACCGGGGTCCGGCGACCATGTATCCGCTCCTCCGCGAGGTCGCCGGGGAGGTGGACCCGGCACGGCTCTGCACCTGGGCCGTCGCCTACCGGACCACCGCCCTGCAGCCGGCCTTCGGCGCGCTGGTGGACGACGCCATGCCGTTTCCCGAAGCGCTGCCGGGGGGCCTGAGCTTCCCGGTCGGGCTCGACCCCTTCCAGTGCACCCGCTACGAGATGGGCGATTTCGCCAGCAAGTGCCACGAACTGGGCCTGCGCTATTTCGGCTGCTGCTGCGGCACCGGCCCGCACCATATCCGCGCCATGGCGGAGGCCATCGGGCGCATGCCCGCGGCCAGCCGTTACAGCCCTGACATGTCGAAGCACTATGCGCTCGGCACCGACGAGCGGCTCCTCAGGCACAACCGGGACTACGTGCCCCATTTCACGGCCGCGCCCGCGCGCCCCGGTTGAAGGCGGACGCCCTCCGGTCGTAAACCTGTCTGCAAGGGGAAGGGGGCCTCATGCGGATTGCGGTTTACGGCGCGGGCGCCATAGGCGGCCACCTCGCGGTTTCGCTGGCCGGCGCGGGCGCGGATGTTTCGGTCGTGGCGCGCGGGGCGCATCTCGACGCCATACGCGCGCGCGGCCTCAGCATGGGCGGGCGCACGGTCCGGCTGCCGGCGAGCGCCGATGCAGCCGAACTCGGCCCGCAGGACGCCGTCTTCATCACGCTGAAGAGCCACCAGCTCCCCGGGGCCCTGACGGGCGTCTCGGCGCTGCTCGGACCGGAGACGGCCGTCGTGACGGCCATGAACGGGCTGCCCTACTGGTATTTCCACGGGCTGGACGGCCGGCGCATCGAGAGCGTCGATCCGGGCGGGCGCATACAGGCCGCAATCGCGCCCGGGCGCGCCATCGGCTGCATCACCTTCGTCGCGGCCGAGGTTTCCGCCCCCGGCACCGTCCACCACACCGGCGGCGCGGAATACCGGATGGGCGAGCCGGACGGGAGCCATTCGCCCCGGCTTGCCGCGCTCGCGGACCTCCTGCGCGGAGCCGGCATCGGGGTTGCGGTCAGCGCCGACATCCGCACCGACATCTGGCTCAAGCTGCTCGCCAATGTCTCCATCGCTCCGGTTGCCGCCCTCGCCAGCGCATCCGTCGGCGAGACGGCGCGGGACGAGGGCGCGCGCCATGTCGTCCGCGGCGCGATGGAGGAATGCAAGGCCGTCGCCCGCGCCTTCGGGGTCGAAATCCCGATCTCGACCGAGGACCGCATAAACAAGACGGCAGGCTTCGATACCCACCGCCCGTCCCTGCTCCAGGACATCGAGCGCGGCCGGCCCCCGGAACTCGACCCGACCCTGGGGTCGGTGCGAGAACTCGGCCGCATGGCCGGCATCGAAACCCCGGTAATCGACGCGCTCTACGCTCTTGTTCGCCTGCGCGCCGCTTCGGGCTGACGGCCCGGCGTCCGGCCGACTTGACGATGCCGGGACGCCGCAGCTAGAGGTATGTTGCGGGAGGCAGCGAACGCGGTTCCATGAAAAACCTCGCAGTCAGGGTCCTCGCTGCTTGCCTCGTGGTTTTCGTGCTTTCTTCCTGCGAGGCGGCCCGGAAAATCGGGTCTGATTTCGACAAATTCGGGTCTGGTCTGCGCGCCCAGTTCCAGGAGAAAAAGGCGCCGGTGGCGAAGGCGGGAAAGGCCGCCCGGAAACACGCCGTCCATCACAGGACCAAACAGGTCGAGCGCGACCGGCAGGCCCGGATTTTGACCACGGCTCCCGTAGATCCCGAAAAGATCGAGCCGGTCGTGGAAGCGAAGCCCGACCTGCCGCGGCGGACGGCGCTGGGCGTCCCGCTGCCGCGTCCGGCGCCGCGAACGGCGGGGGGAGGCGAAGCGGCGCCGGAATTCCGGGGCCAGAGGCGAAAAGGCGTCGCCGACGGACAGGGCGAGTGGCATTCGCCCGACGGCCACCGCTATGTCGGCGCGTTCCGGAACGGGAAGTTCCATGGACGGGGCGTATATTTCTGGCCTGACGGCGAGCGTTATGACGGCGATTTCCTGGATGGAAAATTCCAGGGCAACGCCGTCTCGTCCATGGCGAACGGGGACCGCTATATCGGGGAAGTGCGCGACGGGAAGATGCACGGAAAAGGCATCTACGACAGCCCCGGGGGCGAACGTTACGAGGGGGATTTCAGGGACGGGAGATTTTACGGATTCGGCGACTGGACGATGGCGGACGGAAACCGCTATGTCGGCGACGTCCGCGATGACCAATTCCACGGATGCGGAGCCTATATCTGGGCCAATGGGGAGTATTACGCCGGAGAGTTCCGGCGCGACAGATTTCACGGCCTCGGCAGCTACGCCTGGCCGGACGGGCTCATGAAGACCTGTGAATGGCGGGGCGATGCGGAGGTCGAGGGAAGCTGTGTCGAGCATCCGGCGGACGGAACGTTTCCCGGCCGGGCCGCGGCCGTCTGTTTCCGCACGGCGTCCTGGCGCGGCGCCCTGCCGGTTCCGGCCGGCGCGGCGGGGCGCGGGGAAGGACAGAAGGCAGCAGCGGCGGCTCCGGAGGGGGCGGACCGCGAAGAGGCGAAATATGAAGGCCAGCACATGGATGGCAGGCCGCACGGACGGGGCGTCCTCACCTTCGCCAACGGGGACCGCTATGTGGGCGAGTTCGCCGACGGCGGGATTCGCGGGCGCGGCACGATGTATCTCGCCAATGGCGACGTCTATGGCGGCGACGGCGAGTTCGACAGCCGGGGCTTCCAGGGCTGCGGCCTCTATGTCCGCGCGAACGGAGACCGCTATCTGGGGCAGTTCCGCGACGGCCGCTTCCATGGCCGGGGCACCTATGAGTGGGCCGAGGGCGTGGCGGCCACCTGCGACTGGCGGGACGGCCAGCGGGTCGTGGAAAGCTGCAAGGCCCACCGGGTGACGGGCATCGGCGCGCGCTACCGGGGCGAAGGCGTCTGCGGCACCCTCACGGACAGGAACGTGAAGCAGCGCAAGAGGTGGGGGCGCTAGGCCGAGGGGCTTTCTGGAGGGGGATTCCATGGTTTGCCGGATATCCCGGGCGATGCTTGCCGGGCTTGCCGTTCTTGCGCTTTCCGCCTGCGAAGGCATTGGGGAATTTGCCTCGACGGTCGGGGAAGCCGCCAAGGCGACCGACACGCTTCTTCACGAGACGGCCGGCGCCTTGACGAAGGTGGACGATGTCACCGGCAGGCGTTCCCTCAATCTCGATACGAGGCAGCGGGACTACGAGCGCGGCTCCTCGACATTCGCCGCTGTCCTGTCCGACCCGGCGAAGGTCAGCGCGCAGCCCGGCGCAAGGCCGCTGCCGGCGACCGCTACGAAGGCTGGTTCGTCGATGGGGAAATTCGCGGAAAGGGAAGGCTGTATCTGGCAAATGGCGACATTTATGCCAGCGACAGGGATTTCGGTCCTCGCGGGATACAGGGTTGTGGAGTGTATATCGGCGGGAACGGCGCCCGCTATATCGGGCAGTTCAGGGACAGTCGTTTCCACGGCCGGGGCACATACGGGTGGAAAAACGGCAGGGGCGTCACCTGCAACTGGCGAGCGGGCAAGCAGGTTGAGGAGAGTTGCATCGGGCATCCGGCAACCGGGGGCGGCAAAGGCTGGAACGGAGACGGCGTTTGCGGCTCGCTCGGAGACAACAACCTGCTGATTATGGAAAAGAGGCGTCTGGAGAGGGACTGCCGGGAGCGCTTTGGCGGCGGTAAGGGAAGCAGGACGGCATACAGGGAATGCCGCGCGAGGGCGCGTTCCGTCGCCGTTTCGGACCTGCGGGGGCGCAAGGGGTAGCGGGTGTTTGCGCCAGCGGTCTCCATGCGGGCCCCTGTCTTCTTCCCGCCACGCCCGGCCTTGTTCCGGGCATGGCGGAGGAGCCTGCCCTGAGCCTGTCGAAGGGGCGGCGTCTCCGGCCTTGACTTTATCCCCATATATTCTATATATGTTCCATCGCAAAGCAGGAAGTCGAGCGAGGGATGACCTGACGGGCTATCGGATCGGGCGCATGGCGGCGTCCCTTCCGGCACGAATTTGGAAAGAAACTGCCGGCGGCCGGGGGCCGGGCGGTAGACGGGGGAGATGCGCGCGCAAAAACGGCGGCGGGGCGCCGTTCTGTCGGTGGAGTTGGCCCATGGCGGGCGCAGTCGGAGAGGAGCGGGAAGGATGGCGAACGAACCGGAAGGTGCGCTGACGGAGTCCCGGCGGGGCCGGGCGGTCGCCGCGCAACTGCGGGGCCGGGCGGTGGCGGCGGTGCTGGAAGAGGGCCTGAGCGTCAAGGCGGCGGCGGCGCGGTTCGGGCTGGCCGCCACGAGCGTCAGCCGCTGGGTGAGACGGTTTCGCGAGCGCGGGCATGTGCGGGAGGACGCGCGCGGCGGGCGCCCCTCGCGGGTGGAGGCGGAGCGCGAGCGGATCGTCCGTATCCTTGAGGCGCGGCCCGAACTGTCCAGCCGGGCGCTGAGCGAGGCGCTGGCCGCCGAGGGCGTGCGGCTCTCCGGCCCGACCTTGTGCAGATTCCTCCGGCGCCACCGCATGGAGCGCAGCCGCCGCCTCGCGGTGCGCCGCAGGCGGAAGCGGTGGAAGGCCCCCGTGTTCCCTCCTTCCGGGTAGCCGGTCCGCTCCGTACCTCCTTGCCGCCCCGGACTGCGGTCCGGGGCGGCGAATCGGTTGCAGGGCGCGGCGCAGCCGGACCGGCGGCCTGCGCGCCGGTTTGCAGGCGGGGCGGGACTGCCTATCCTGCGTTTGCGCCGGTAGGGAGGGGCCGACATGAACCGACCGCTTGAGGGGTTGCTGGTGGTGAGCCTGGAGCAGGCCGTCGCCGCGCCCTTCCTGACGGCGCGGCTGGCGGACGCCGGCGCGCGCGTGATCAAGCTCGAACGCAAGGAGGGCGATTTCGCGCGCGGCTACGACAACTATGTGCGCGGCAGTTCCACCTATTTCGTCTATCTGAACCGGGGCAAGCAGTCGCTCGTCATCGACATCAAGGATGAGGACGACCGCGCGCTGCTCCACCGCATCCTCGCATCCGCCGATGTCTGGGTACAGAACCTGGCGCCGGGCGCAACCGAACGCGCCGGTTTCGGTTCCGCAGAGCTGCGCGCCCGCTATCCGCGCCTCATCACGGTCGATATTTCCGGCTATGGCGAGACCGGGCCGCCCTACGACCGCATGAAGGCCTACGACATGCTGGTGCAGGCCGAGAGCGGCGTGGCGTCGGTGACGGGATCGGAGGCGGAGCCCGGACGGATCGGCGTGTCCGCCTGCGATATCGCGACCGGCATGTTCAGCCATGCCGCCGTGCTGGAGGCGCTCATCAAGCGCGGCATCGACGGCAGGGGCTCCGCGGTCAAGGCCTCGCTGTTCGCCTCGATGGCGGACTGGATGTCGGCGCCGCTGATGTGGCACGAATATGCCGGCCGGACATGGCCGCGCATGGCGCTCCGCCACCCGGCGCTGGTGCCCTACGGCGCCTTCGAGACCTCCGACGGCCACCGGGTGATGATCGCCTGCCAGAACGACCGCGAATGGCGGCGCTTCGCCGGGACGGTGCTGGAGCGACCGGACCTGGCGACCGCGCCGAAATACGCCACCCAGGTGGCCCGGGTCGAGAACCGCGACGAGGTCGAGGCGGTGCTCGAAGGGATCCTGGGCGCGCTCGACCGCGAGACCCTGCGCGCCCGGCTGGCGGCGGCGGATGTCGCGTTCGGCAGCGTGAACACGGTGGCCGACCTGTCGGAGCACCCGGCGCTCCGCCGCGCGGAAGTCGGCACGCCCGGCGGACCTGTCAGCCATGTTGCGCCGGCGGTCTATTTCGATGGAGAGCCTCGGGAATACGGGCCGATCCCGGAGGTGGACGAACACGGCGCCCTGATCCGGGAGGAATTCTCGCCATGACCCACACTGCCGCGGACCTGGAATATTTGCGCGATTCCATCGGCAACACCGAGGAAAGCCGCGATTTCGCCTCGCCGATGCAGATCCACGGCCTCGCCGCGCTGCTCGACAAGCCGGATGTGCCGCAGATGGGCGACCCCATCGGGCCGATGGGCCACTGGTGCTATTTCTACCCGCGCGTGCCGGCGTCGGGCATCGGCGCGGACGGCCACCCCGAGCGCGGCGGCTTCCTGCCGCCGACGCCGCTGCCCCGGCGCATGTTCGGCGGCTGCCGCACGACCTACCGGCAGGACGTGCTGATCGGCGAGGAGATCGTCCGCAAGGCGCGCATCAAGGATGTGGCGATCAAGGACGGGCGCACCGGCATGCTGGTCATCGTCACCATTGCCTACGGGATCGAGAGCCCGCGCGGCCTCTGCATCGAGGAAGAGCACGACATCGTCTATCGCGACAACCCGCCGGCCGAAGCCGCCGACAGCCGCGGCAACAGCGGCAGGACGGGCAATGCCCCGACCGACCACGCCTTCATCCGGGAAATCGAGCCGGACCCGGTGATGCTGTTCCGCTATTCGGCGATCACGTTCAACGGCCACCGCATCCACTACGACCGCAAATATGTGACCGAGGTCGAGGGCTATCCGGGCCTGATCGTCCACGGGCCGCTGACCACGACCCACATGCTGGAGCTCGGCATGGCTGAGATGCCGGGACGGCGCGTGGCCCGCTACGATTTCCAGGCCCGGGCGCCGCTGTTCGACACCGCGCCCTTCCATGTCGCCGGCAAGCCGGGCGGCGACGGCGCCAGCCAGACGCTCTGGTCCGTGACGCCGGAAGGCAATCTCGGCACCATCGCCACCGCCGTCTACGACTGATCCTTCGCCGCTTCGCCGGCGCGGAAGCAGGCGGTGCGCACGCCGCCGCGCCTGGCCTTGACCGCGACCGCCACCCGGCGCCCGTATTCCCGGTCCGCACGGCGGAAATGGGCGAGGGAGCGGCAGACGATGGCGTCGCCGATTTCGGTGCGCTGCACCTGCGCCAATGACTCGGCGATGGCGGCGATGAGACGGTCCTTTTCGTCCTCCGACATGAGCCGGTACAGGTCGCCCGCCTGCATGAAGTCGTCCACGCCGCGCATTTCCGGCTGGTAGCTGCCGGAGAGGCCGCGGGTCTCCATGCCGGCATAAAGCGGCTCGCCCGTCGCAACCGGGCCGCCGAAGCTGTTCGGTTCGTAGTTCGCTGACCGGCCGCCATTGTCGTCGAAGCGCATGGCCCCGTCGCGCCCGTAATTCGTTCCCTGGGCGAAGAGCCGGCCGCGCGGGCTGTTCACCGGCAGGCGGGTGTGGTTGACGCCAAGCCTGTAGCGGTGGGCATCGCCATAGGCGAACAGGCGCGCCTGGAGCATCTTGTCCGGGCTTGGCCCCACGCCCGGCACCATGTGGCCGGGGTCGAAGGCCGACTGTTCCACCTCGGCGAAATAGTTGTCGGGAAGCCGGTTGAGCGTCATCCGCCCGACCTCCATCGGGGGATAGTCCTTCCGGGGCCAGACCTTGGTGAGGTCAAAGGGATCGATCCGGTAGTCGGCCGCGTCGATCTCCGGCATGACCTGCACCTTGAGGGTCCATGACGGGTAGTTGCCCCGCTCGATGGCCCGGTAGAGGTCGTGCTGCAGATGCCGGGGGTCCTCGCCCGCAATCCGCGCCGCTTCCTCCGCCGTGAGGCACTCGACGCCCTGGTCGGTCTTGAAGTGGAACTTCACCCAGACGCGCTCGCCGGCGGCGTTGACCCACTGGAAGGTGTGGGAACCGTAGCCGTTCATGTGCCGCCAGCTGCGCGGCAGGCCCCGGTCGCCGAACAGCCAGGTGAACTGGTGCGTGGCTTCCGGCGAATGGGAGAAGAAATCCCACGCGCTGTCTGCTTCCTGCCGGTTGCTGTGCGGGTCGGTCTTTTGCGAGTGTATCAAGTCCGGGAATTTCAGCGGGTCCCGGATGAAGAACACCGGCGTGTTGTTGCCGGCGAGGTCCCAATTGCCGTCCTCGGTGTAGAACTTGACGGCGAAACCACGCGGGTCGCGAACGGTATCGGCCGCGCCCCTGGAGCCGGCGAATGTGGAGAACCGCACGAAGACCTCGGTGCGCTTGCCGGCCCTGGCGAACATGCGCATCCGGGTCCAGCGGGCGGCGTCCGGATTGGTGACTTCGAAGACGCCGCAGGCGCCGGAACCCACCGCATGAACCACCCGTTCCGGTATGCGCTCGCGGTTGAAGCGGGCGAGCTTCTCGATCAGATGCCGGTCCTGAAGCAGGAGCGGGCCGCCGGGGCCCGCGCTCTGGCTGTTCCGGTTGTCGGCCACCGGGGCTCCGGACTCGGTGGTGAGGTCGTTGGAACCGCGCATTTCCTGTTGCGCCTCCTCGTATCGATGTCGTTCCGCCGAAGCGTTGCGAGCATGATTCCGGGGGCGCGACGACAATTCCAATGCAATATTATTATCAATACAATAAGTAATTCCAATATACAAATGCCATTGGAAGGAAACGGTCAGCCTGTCTCCTGCCAGCGCTCGCGCGCTGCATCGTCGTCGGCGCGAGCGGTGACCCAGCGTTCGCCGTCTTCGCCTTCCTCGCGCTTCCAGAAGGGCGCTTCGGTCTTGAGCCAATCCATCAGGAAATTGCAGCTGTCGAAGGCGGCCTGGCGGTGGGCCGAGGCGGTGATCGTCAGCACGATGGGCTCACCCGGCTCCAGCCGCCCGTAGCGGTGGACGATCAGGGACGCCTCCAGCGGCCAGCGCCGGTGCGCTTCGGCGTCGATCAGCTCCAGCTGGCGCTCCGTCATGCCGGGATAGTGCTCCAGGGTCATGGAGCGCAGCCCGCCCAGGTCGCGCACCAGCCCGACGAAGCTGGCGACGCCGCCGATGCGCGTGTTGCCGGCGGTAAGCGCGGCGATCTCGCGCCCGACATCGAAGGACTCGCGCTGGACCCGGATCATCCGTGTCAACCTCCGGTAACGGGGGGAAAGAAGGCCACCTCGTCGCCGGGGCCGACGGGCGTGTCGGCTTCGGCGAAGTCCTGGTTGACCGCGACGCGGACGACCGAGCGGTCGGCGAAGACCTCTGCCTGGCTCGGGTTCTGCGCCGCCAGCCAGTCGATCAGCGCGCCGACAGTGGCGATGCCGGGCGGGGGCGACACCTGCCATTCCGACATGCCGGCCTTGTCGCGCAACCAGGCGAAATAGAGGATCTTCAAACCAGCAACTCCAGCCGCTCGACGATGAAATCGGCGATGGCGTCCGGATCGTCAAGGTCGAGGGCGGGGAGGCCGTCCGCCCGCACATGCTCCGCGGTCTCCCCATCGCATGCGACCGCAAGGACATCGGGGTCGTCCGGCCAGAGAGCCCCGGCCTCGACGGTCGCTCGGTGAACCACCAGCTTGGGATGCGGCTCGCGCTTGTAGCCCTCGACCAGCACGAGGTCCACGGGCGAGAGCCGGGCGAGCAGTTCGGCCAGGGGAGGTTCGGCCTCCTCTCGCAACTCCCGCATCAGCGCCCAGCGCCGGCCGGACGCCACCAGCACTTCCCGGGCGCCCGCCTGCCGGTGTTCCCAGGAATCCTTGCCGGGCTTGTCCACGTCGAAATTATGGTGTGCATGCTTGACGGTGGAGACCGAAACGCCGCGCTGCCTGAGCGCCGGGATGAGCCTGAGCACGAGCGTGGTCTTGCCGCTGCCGCTCCAGCCTGCAATGCCGAGCGCCTTCATCCGGATGCGCCCAGCGCCTTGCGGACATAGCCGGCGCCCGTCCAGAGCGTGAGCAGGGCGGCGACCCAAAGCAGCACGACGCCGGCCCCATGCGTCGCCGGGGGCAGTTCGGGGCTGGCGATCAGCAGGGTCAGCGCCGCCATCTGCGCCGCCGACTTGTATTTCGCGATGCGGGTGACCGGCAGCGCGCCGCTGCCTGCCGCTTCGCGCAGGCCGGACACGACGAATTCGCGCACGAGAATGAGCGCGGCGGCCAGTGTGCCCCAGACCCCGAGACCGCCCAGGCCCGCCAGCAGCAGCGCCGTCCCGTTCACCAGAACCTTGTCCGCGATCGGGTCGATCATGGTCCCGAAGGCGGTCACCTTTCCCTGCTGCCGGGCGAGGTAGCCGTCGAAGAAGTCCGTTGCGGCTGCGGCGACGAACAACGCCGCCGCCCACCAGTTCTCGCCCGTTGCAAGCAGCAGCGCAAGCGGCGGCAAAGCCGCTATTCTCGACAGGCTGAGCAGGTTCGGCAGGTCGAGCATGACCCTGAATTCGCTACCCTGACCGGGACGCCAGTATGCGGCGGGGACCGTGTGCCGCGCAAGGCGGCCGGGCCTTTCCCGAGCGGCTACAGATAGGGGATCACGTCGCGGCCGAAGCGCTCGATGGCCGTTACGATCTCGCGGTGCGGCGGGCCGCCGGAATGGGCGTGGCGGAGGCGGAGGATGAAGCTGTTCACGCCCAGGGCCTCCGACCAGCGCCTGAATTCGGCAATGCAGGTTTCCGGCGCGCCGGCGATGATCCGGTCCTTCCAGACATTCTCGAACCGGAGCTCGGCCTCCGACGCGAAGCCGCGGAAGGCGGTGGCGCCGTTGCGCCAGTAATAGCCGTAGGCGTCGGAGACTTCCGGGCCGTAGATCCGTGCTGCCTGCTCGAAGCTGTCCGCGACCCAGGCGTCGCGCATGAGCACGAGTTGCGGCACCCGTCCGGCGGCCTCGGCGGCGGCGCGGTAGCGGTCCGCCAGCGCCCGGTTCTCCTCCAGCGTGAAGGAGGGGCCCAGCACCAGCGCATCGCCCAGCCTCCCGGCGCGCTCCACGGCCGCGGGCACCCATCCCCCGACCCAGACCGGTATGCCCGGCTTCTGCAATGGGGACGGCGTCACGCGCACGCCGTCGATCTCGAACGACCGGCCCCGGTGCCGGATCGGCTCGCCGGTCCAGGCCTGGCGCAGGATCGCCACGGCCTCCTCGAAGCGGGGCACCCGCTCGCGCTTCTCGACGCCGGCGGCGCGGAAATCCGCGTCCTGGTAGCCGAGGCCGACGCCGAGCACGGTTCGCCCGCCGGAGATGACATCGAGCGTCGCGGCGTCCTCGGCGACCCGGATCGGGTGGTGCAGCGGGAGCAGCAGCACGGCGGTCCCGACGCGGATGCGGCTTGTGCGCGCCGCAACCGCCGCCAGCACCACGAAAGGCGAGGGCAGGAAGCCGTCCTTGTCCTGGTGATGCTCTCCGACGAAGAAGCCGGCAAACCCGGCCGCCTCCGCCGCTTCCGCCTCCCGCACGGCCTCCGCCATGCAGCGGTCGAGGTTGTCGCCGCGGGGCGGATTGGCGATGGAACTGTAAATCGAGAGCTCGATCATGCGGACATTTCCCGAAAACCGCTACAGGGCATTAGGTGCGGGGGAGGGAAGCATGAATCGCGCGGGCCGGCCAGAAAATCGCAGGCGCGCGCGTCTCCGGATTGACCCGGCGGGCGCATCGTGTTTCCTTGCCGCATCATGTCGACACGCAGCGAAACGCAGCGTCTGTTGAAGCTGGCGGTCGGTCCGGTGGCGGCTGCCTGCATTGCCGTTTACTTCGGTTACCACGCCCTGGTGGGAGAGCATGGCGCGCTGTCGCTGATGGAGATCGAGCGCAGGATTACCGAGGTCCAGGCCCGGCACGATGTGCTCGTGCAGCATCGCGACCGCCTGGAGTTGCGCGCCGCCCAGCTCAAGCAGGACCCGGCCGATGCCGACCTGCTCGACGAATATGTCCGCGCCCTGCTGCATGTCGGGCGGCCGGACGAGATCGTCATCCTGCTGGATGCGGAAACGGGGTGAACGGGTTCCTGGAACGCGGAGGCCGGACATGAGCAGGCAGCCGTCGAAGAAACGGGGCGGCGCAGCGCCGAAGCGGAACGGGCGCGCCAACGGCGCGGCCCCGGATTCCGGCCAGCTGCTGCGCTGGTATCGGGACATGCTGCTGATCCGCCGCTTCGAGGAGCGGGCGGGGCAGATGTACGGCATGGGCCTGATCGGCGGCTTCTGCCACCTCTATATCGGCCAGGAGGCGGTGGTCGTCGGCATTCAGGCCTGCCTCGGCGAGCGGGACTCCGTCGTCACCGGCTATCGGGACCACGGACACATGCTGGCGGCGGGCATGGATGCGCGCGGCGTCATGGCGGAGCTCACGGGCCGCGAGGGGGGCTATTCGCGCGGCAAGGGCGGCTCCATGCACATGTTCTCGCGGGAGAAGAACTTCTTCGGCGGGCATGGCATCGTCGCCGCGCAGGTGCCCATCGGCGTCGGCCTCGGCTTCTCGCACTGCTACAGGGGCGAGGACGGCGTGTCGGTCGTCTATTTCGGCGACGGGGCGGCCAACCAGGGGCAGGTCTATGAGTCGCTCAATCTCGCCGCGCTCTGGGAGTTGCCGGTGCTGTTCGTGATCGAGAACAACAAATACGGCATGGGCACGGCAGTCTCGCGGGCGGCGGCCGGGTCCGGCCTCCACGCGCGGGGCGGCGGCTTCGGGATTCCGGGCAGGCTGGTGGACGGCATGGATGTGCGCTCCGTCCATGCGGCCGCGAGCGAAGCGGTGGCCGAGGCGCGCAGCGGCAAGCCGGTCATTCTGGAGATGGAGACCTACCGCTATCGCGGGCATTCGATGTCGGACCCCGCGAAATACCGCACACGCGAAGAGGTCAACCGGATGCGCCGCGACCGCGACCCCATCGAGAGGCTGCGCCATGTGCTGGAGAGCGAAGGCCATGCGGACGGGGACGCGCTGAAGGCGATCGACACCGAGATCAGGGAGGTCGTCGCTGACGCCGCGCAGTTCGCCGAGGCGAGCCCGGAGCCCGCACCCTCCGAATTGCATACCGACGTCCTTCTGGAGACATGACGCGATGCCTGTCGCCGTGACCATGCCGGCATTGTCGCCGACCATGACGGAAGGAACGCTTGCCAAATGGCTCGTCGCAGAGGGCGACCGCGTCAGCCCCGGCGACGTGCTGGCGGAAATCGAGACCGACAAGGCGACGATGGAAGTCGAAGCGGTGGACGAAGGCATTGTCGCCAGCCTCGCCGTTCCGGAAGGGGCCGAAGGCATCGAGGTCAACGCCACGATCCTGTGGCTGAGAGGCGAGGGCGAAAGCGCGGACGCCGTTCCGGTCGCTGAAATGCCGCCCCCGCTTGCGGACCCGCCGCTTCCGGCGCCGGCTCAACCCAGGCGCGAGGCGTCGAAACCGGAGCCTGTGCCCGAGGCCGATTACCGGGGCGAGACGGTGGAGATGACCGTGCGCGAGGCGCTCCGGGACGCCATGGCGGAGGAAATGCGCCGCGACGAGTCGGTCTTCGTGATGGGCGAGGAAGTCGCGGAATATGAAGGCGCCTACAAGGTGACGCAGGGCCTGCTCGCCGAGTTCGGGCCCCGCCGGGTCCGCGACACGCCGATTACCGAGCACGGGTTTGCGGGGCTCGGCGTCGGCGCGGCCTTCGGCGGGCTGCGCCCCGTGGTCGAGTTCATGACCTTCAACTTCGCCATGCAGGCCATTGATCAGATCGTCAATTCAGCCGCGAAGACGCTCTACATGTCCGGCGGCCAGATGGGTTGCCCGATCGTCTTCCGGGGCCCGAACGGGGCGGCCTCGCGCGTCGCCGCGCAGCATTCGCAATGCTATGCCAGCTGGTATGCGCATGTCCCGGGCATGATCGTCGTCTCGCCGTTTTCGGCCGCGGATGCGAAGGGCCTGCTAAAGACGGCGATCCGGAACCCGAACCCGGTCATCTTCCTGGAAAACGAGATTCTCTACGGCCAGCGCGGGGAGGTGCCCACCGATCCCGCCTACACTGTGCCCATCGGCCGCGCGAAAGTGTTGCGCCCCGGCCGGGACGTAACCATCGTGGCCTTCTCGCGCATGTGCGCCACGGCGCTCGAGGCGGCCGACATGCTGGCCTCGGAAGGCATCGGTGCGGAAGTCATCGATCTTCGCACGCTGCGACCGCTCGACCGGGAGACCGTTGCGGCGTCCATCCGCAAGACGAACCGCATCGTCTCCGTCGAGGAAGGCTGGCCCGTGGCCGGTATCGGCTCGGAGATTGCGGCGATTGCGATGGAGGACGCCTTCGACTGGCTGGACGCCCCGGTCGCGCGCGTGACCGGGGAAGACGTGCCGATGCCCTATGCCGCCAATCTCGAAGCGCTGGCCCTGCCGGACGCGGCGCGCATTGCCGCCGCGACGCGGGCCGTCTGCTACGCCTGAAGGGAAGGCCTGGAATGGCGACCGAGATCCTGATGCCGGCTTTGTCGCCGACGATGACGGAGGGCAATCTCGTCAAGTGGCTGGTGGGCCAGGGCGACAGGGTGGAGCCGGGCGATGTGATCGCCGAGATCGAGACCGACAAGGCGACGATGGAAGTCGAGGCGGTCGATGAAGGCATTGTCGGGCGTATCGTGGTGCCGGAAGGCAGCGAAGGCGTCGCCGTCAACGCCGTAATCGCCTTGCTGGTGGAGGAAGGCGAGAAACTGGGCGAAGAGACGGCCGCGGCGCCGTCCGCGCCCCCCGTTCCGTCGCCCGAAGCCGAAGCGGCACCCGTCCGGCCGGACGGGGAAGTGAAGGCCACGCCGCTCGCCCGCCGAATGGCCGCTCTCGCCGGCATCGAGCTCTCGACGCTCACCGGCAGCGGCGCGCACGGCCGGATCACGCGCGACGATGTGCGCCGGGCCGCGGGGCGGGCAACTCCGGCCGAGGCGGATGAGGTCCGCGGGCGGATTTTTGCAAGCCCGCTGGCGCGGCGGATGGCGGGCGAGGCCGAGCTTCCCTTGGAAGGCGTGGCCGGCAGCGGGCCCGAGGGCCGGATCGTCAAGCGGGACATCGAGCGCGAACTCCGGCAGGACATGGCGGCGCCTTCAGCTCCGGCGGAACCGGATCGGTTGCCGGGCCTGCCGCCCTTCGAGCGCATCAGGCATTCGAACATGCGCAAGGTCATCGCGCGCCGGCTGACCGAGTCCAAGCAGACGGTCCCGCATTTCTACCTGACGGTCGATTGCGAGATCGACGAGCTGCTGGAGGCGCGCCGGGAGATCAATCTGCGCGCGCCGGAAGGCGTCAAGGTCTCGGTCAACGATTTCGTCATCAAGGCGCTGGCGACGGCGCTTTGCCGCGTGCCGGACGCCAATGCCGCCTGGACCGAAGATGGCTTGTTGAAATTCCAGCAGGTCGATGTGTCGGTGGCCGTCTCGATACCCAACGGGCTGGTGACGCCGGTCGTGCGCCGGGCGGAGGCGAAGGGGCTCGCCGAGATTTCCACCGAGATGGCGGACTTCGCCGCCCGCGCCCGCGAGGGCAAGCTGATGCCGGAGGAATACCAGGGCGGTACCACCAGCGTCTCCAATCTCGGTATGTTCGGCATCCGGCAATTCGACGCCGTCATCAACCCGCCGCAAGGGACAATCCTCGCGGTCGGCGCGGGGGAACAGCGCCCGGTCGTGAAGAAGGGCGCGCTCGCGGTCGCCACCGTGATGAGCTGCACGCTCTCCTGCGACCACCGCGCGGTGGACGGCGCGCTCGGCGCCCGGCTGCTCGGCGTGTTCAAGGCGCTGGTCGAGTGTCCGGCCGCCATGTTGCTGTAGCCCGCCCGGAGTAAGGCAATGGCCGACAAACAATTCGATCTCGTCGTCGTCGGCGGCGGACCGGGCGGCTATGTCGCGGCGATTCGCGCCGCGCAGCTCGGCATGAACGCGGCGCTGGTCGAGCGCGAGCATCTGGGCGGTATCTGCCTCAATTGGGGTTGCATCCCGACCAAGGCCCTCCTGCGCAGCTCCGAGATCAACCACCTGCTGCACAATCTCGGCGACTACGGCTTCAGCGCGGACGATGTTTCCTTCGACCTCGGCCGGATCGTGAAGCGCTCCCGGAAGGTCGCCGGGCAGTTGTCGCGCGGCGTCGCCCACCTGCTGAGGAAGAACAAGGTGACCGTCATCGACGGCGCGGGCCGGCTGGCGGGCAGCGGGCGCGTCGCCGTCGGGAAGGACGGGCAGGAGGTCGATGCGCTTGCTGCACCCCACATCATCCTTGCGGCCGGCGCGCGCGCGCGGTCCCTGCCGAACCTGGAGCCGGACGGCAGGACGGTCTGGAGCTACAAGGAGGCGATGGTGCCCGACGCTGTGCCGGAGAGCCTGCTGGTGGTCGGCTCGGGCGCCATCGGTATCGAGTTCGCGAGCTTCTACCGCAATCTGGGCGTGCCGGTGACGGTCGTGGAGCTGGTGGACCGCATCCTTCCGGTGGAAGACCCGGAGATTTCCGAGTTCGCGCTGAAGGCGTTCCACAAGCAGGGGATGACCCTGATGACGGGCGCGCAGGTGATGGAGCTCTCGGACGGCACGGCCCAGGTGCGGACCGCCGAGGGCGAAACCGTGACCGTGAACGCCGAGAGGACGATTCTGGCGGTAGGCATAACGGGCAATGTCGAGGACCTCGGCCTGGAAGGCACGGGTGTCCGGGTGGAGGCCGGCCATGTTGTCGTCGATGAATGGCTGCGGACCGGTGAGCCCGGCGTCTATGCCATCGGCGACCTTGTGGGCCCGCCCTGGCTCGCCCACAAGGCCAGCCATGAGGGCGTGCTCTGCGTCGAGAAGATCGCCGGGCTGGAGGGGCTACATCCGCTCGACAAGGGCGCGATTCCGGGCTGCACCTATTGCCGCCCGCAGGTTGCCAGCATCGGCTATACTGAGCCGGCTGCGAAGGAAGCCGGTTACGAGGTCCGCGTCGGGCGGTTCCCCTATGTCGGCAACGGCAAGGCGATTGCGCTCGGTGAGCCCGAGGGCCTCATCAAGACCGTGTTCGACGCGGCGACGGGCGAGTTGCTGGGGGCGCATATGATCGGCGCCGAGGTGACGGAACTCATCCAGGGATATGCCATCGCCCGCAATCTGGAGGCGACGGAAGCGGAACTGATGCATACCGTCTTTCCCCATCCGACCCTTTCCGAGGCGATGCACGAATCGGTGCTGGACGCTTATGGACGCGCCATCCATTTCTGACCGGCGGGAGGCCCGCTCGGGGACCGGCGGCGCCGGGCGGCCCTTCCGGCATCCGGAAAAGCGCCTGCGCCCGGACAATCCGAGCCCGCGCAAGCCGCCCTGGATTCGCGTCAGGGCGCCGACCTCGAAGGCCTTTGCCGAAACGCGCCGCATCGTGCGCGAACACGGTCTCGTGACGGTCTGCGAGGAAGCCGGCTGCCCGAATATCGGCGAGTGCTGGGCCGAGCGCCACGCGACCATGATGATCATGGGCGAGATCTGCACCCGCGCCTGTGCCTTCTGCAATGTCGCGACCGGCAGGCCCGGCGCGCTCGACCGAGGCGAGCCCGAGAATGTGGGCAAGGCGGTGGCGAAGCTCGGCCTCGCGCATGTGGTCATCACCTCCGTGGACCGCGACGACCTTGATGATGGCGGCGCCGCTCATTTCGCCGAGACGGTCGGGTGGATCCGCACCTATGCGTCCGGCACGACCGTGGAGCTGCTCACGCCCGATTTCCTCAGGAAGCCGGGCGCGCTGGAGACCGTGGTCGCGGCGAAGCCGGATGTCTTCAACCACAATCTCGAAACTGTGCCGGGCCTCTACAGCGCCGTCAGGCCGGGCGCGCGCTACTATCACAGCGTCCGGCTGCTGGAGCGCGCCAAGGAGCTGGACCCCACCCTGTTCACAAAGTCCGGAATGATGGTCGGCCTCGGCGAAACCCGCGAACAGGTTGCGCAGGTGATGGACGACCTGCGCTGCGCCGATGTCGATTTCCTTACCATCGGCCAGTATCTCCAGCCGACGCCGAAGCACCACCGGGTGGACCGCTTCGTGACGCCCGAGGAGTTCGAGGCCTATACGACGATGGCGAAGGCGAAAGGCTTTCTGCTGGTTTCGGCGTCGCCTTTGACGCGGTCCTCCTACCATGCCGACAGCGATTTCGCGAAGCTGAAGGCCGCGCGCGGCTGATGCCGAGCCACCGCGAACAGCGGTTCGTGCCCTATTCGCCGGATCAGATGTTCGCCCTTGTCGCGGATATCGGGCGTTATCCCGAGTTCATTCCCTGGTGCGCCGGGGCGCGCATCCGCCGGCGGGAGGGCGCGCTTGTCGTCGCCGACCTCCGGGTGCGCTTCGGGCCCTTTCGCGAGAGCTTCACCTCCCGCGTCTCGCTGACGCCGCCGGAACGCATCGACGTCGCCTATGCGCACGGGCCCCTTTCGCACATGGCGACGCATTGGCGCTTCATGCCCGCCGAGGGCGGGACCACGATAGATTTCAGCATCGACTGTGACTTCCGTTCGGCGCTGCTGCGGGGCTTGGCGAGCCGCTTCTTCCACGAGGCTGCGAAGCGGATGGCGCTCGCCTTTGAGGCACGGGCGCACAAGCTCCACGGCGACGGGACGGAGCCGCGCGCCGAACGGCAGATTGGGTAGGGGAGAGGGAAAACGGCATGAAGATCGGCGTGGCATTTCCGACGACGGAAATCGGGACGGACCCGGGAGCTATCCGCGGGTTCGCGCAGGAGGTGGAGGCGCTCGGCTACGACCATCTCACCTGCATCGACCATGTGATGCAGGAGGTCTCCAACGGCGCGGAGGACTGGCGGGCCTATTACACGCTCGACAACATGTTCCACGAGCCCTTGACCCTGTTCGGTTTCTTGGCCTGCGCGACCGAACGGCTCGAGCTTGCAACCGCGATTCTCATCCTCCCGCAGCGGCAAACGGCCCTGGTCGCCAAGCAGGCGGCGGAAATAGACCTCCTGTCCGGCGGCCGTCTGCGCCTCGGCGTCGGCATCGGCTGGAACGCCATGGAATTCGAGGTCCTGGGACAGTCCTTCCGCAACCGCGCCCGGCGGATGGAGGAACAGATTGCGTGCCTGCGCCAGCTCTGGACCGAGCCCTCCGGCAGCTTCTCCGGCGAATGGCACGAGCACCGGGACGCCGGCATCAATCCGCTGCCGACTCAGCGCCCGATTCCGGTCTGGATCGGGGCGTTCCAGGACCCGGCGATCGAACGCGCCGGGCGTCTCGGCGACGGCTGGTTCGCCAATCCGCGGGTGCCGCCCGGCAACGAGATGGCTCGCCAGATTGCGCTGGCGCGGGGCGCAGCCGAAAAAGCCGGGCGCGATCCTGCCGCGCTCGGCATCGACGGGACGATCCATATCGGCGAGCGGACGCCGGAAGACGCGGCAGGCGAGCTTTCGCGCTGGGAAACGCTGGGCGTCAGCCATGTCACCGTGCGCACGATGTATTCCGGCCTGGATACGCCCGCGGAGCACCTGGAGGCGCTCCGGCGCTTCAGAAAGGCGATGGGCTGACGACCTGCGCGCCTATTCCGCCGCCGCCACGCCGACCGGACAAGAGACGCCGGTGCCTCCGAGCCCGCAATATCCGTATGGCACCTTGGCCAGATATTGCTGGTGGATATCCTCGGCGTAGTAGAAGGGCGGCGCATCCACGATTTCGGTGGTGATGGCGCCGTAGCCCGCCTGCCTCAGCGCCTCGGCGAAGCGGGCTTTGGACGCTTCTGCCATCTGCCGCTGCGCCTCGCTGTAGGTATAGATGCCGGAGCGGTATTGCGTGCCGATATCGTTGCCCTGGCGCATGCCCTGGGTCGGGTCGTGCGTCTCCCAGAAGACCTTGAGCAGCACACCATAGGAAACGCGCGCCGGGTCGAACACGACCAGGACGACTTCATTGTGCCCGGTGCGGCCGGTGCAGACATCCTCATAGGTCGGATTGGCCGTGTAGCCGCCCGCATAGCCGACGGCAGTGGTCCACACGCCGGGCGTTTCCCAGAACTTGCGCTCGGCGCCCCAGAAGCAGCCGAGCCCGAAAAGCGCCCGCTCCATGCCTTCCGGGAAGGGCGGCGTCATGGTGACGCCATTGACGAAATGCTGGGGGGGCACCGGCATGACACGGTCGCGATCCGGCAGCGCCCGGTCCGGGGTGACCACCTGGACCTTCTTCATCAGGCTGAAAAACATCGCGGCAACCTGTCTCGCTGGTGGGACAACTCTGCAAGTATAACCGGTTGTCCCGGCGCTGCAGCGGTTTATATTTCAGCCAACGCAGTTCGTCGGAACCGCTCATGGACCTCGGCAAGGCCAGACGCCCGAAACTCTTTCACGCCACCACGCCGGGCGCCTGTCCCTATTTGCCGGAACAGCTCGAATGCAAGCTGGTTATCGAGCTCGCGGACCCCGAGGCCGGTTCCCTTTACACCGATCTTTCGCGCGCCGGTTTCCGTCGAAGCTACGGCTATGCCTACCGCCCTGCCTGCAAGAGCTGCTCCGCTTGCGTGCCGGTTCGCATCGCCGTTTCCGATTATCGGGACACGCGCTCGCTCCGCCGGGTTCGCCGGCGGAACCGCGACCTCCGGGACAGCCTGCAGCCCGCAATCGGCACGGCCGAACAGTACTCGCTCTTCCGCCGCTACCAGGAGGACCGGCACGCGGCCAGCAAGATGGCGGCGATGACCTTTGCCGATTTTCGCTGCATGGTGGAGGAGACGCCCGTTTCCAGCTTCATTCTGGAAATCCGGGACGAGGCCGGCCGTTTGCTTGCCGCGTGCCTGGCCGACTGGCTGGAGGACGGCCTTTCCGCGGTTTACAGCTTTTTCGATACCGACGAGGCGCGCCGCAGCCTCGGCACCCATATGATCCTGCGCCTGATAGACATTGCCCGGGCGATGGAGCTGGATGTCGTTTATCTAGGATACTGGATTTCGGGCAGCGGCACGATGGACTACAAGCACCGTTTCCCGGCAGTGGAGCAACTGGTGGACGCCCAGTGGGCGCCGCTCGAACCCTAGCCGCACCCTGTCGCCCGGCCGCCGGCAATCCGCCGGGGCAGAAAGGTTTGCCATGAAGCTCAAAGACCCGTCCCTGCTGCGTCAGCAGTGCTATATCGACGGCGCTTGGTGCGATGCCGACAGCGGCGACACCGTTCCGGTCACGAACCCGGCCACGGGCGAGGAGCTGGGCAGGGTGCCGAAAATGGGCGCGGTGGAGACCCGGCGCGCCATCGAGGCTGCGGAGCGCGCCTGGCCAGCATGGCGGGCGAAGACCGCGAAGGAGCGGACCGCCATCCTGCGCCGCTGGCACGACCTGATGATGGAGAACCAGGAAGACCTGGCCGTGCTCATGACCGCCGAGCAGGGCAAGCCGCTCGCCGAGTCGCGGGGCGAGATCGTTTACGGCGCCTCCTTTATCGACTGGTTTGCCGAGGAAGGCCGGCGCGTTTACGGCGACACCATCCCGCAGCACCAGCCGGACAAGCGCATTCTGGCGATCAAGCAGCCCGTTGGCGTCTGTGCGGCAATCACGCCGTGGAACTTCCCGAATGCGATGATTACCCGCAAGGCCGGTCCTGCGCTTGCCGCCGGCTGTCCGATGGTGTTGAAGCCGGCCTCGGCGACGCCATTCTCGGCATTGGCGCTTGCCGAACTCGGCGAACGGGCCGGTATTCCGAAGGGCGTTTTCAGCGTCGTTACCGGCGCATCGGGGGCCATTGGCGCCGAGATGACGACAAGCCCGATCGTGCGCAAGCTTTCCTTCACCGGCTCGACCGAGATCGGCAAGGTGCTGATGGCGCAATGCGCGAGCACCATCAAGAAGATTTCGCTGGAACTCGGCGGCAACGCCCCCTTCATCGTCTTCAACGACGCCGACTTGGATGCGGCGGTGGAAGGCGCCATCGCCTCCAAATACCGCAATATGGGCCAGACCTGCGTTTGCGCGAACCGGCTCCTCGTCCAGTCGGGCGTCTATGAGGATTTCGCGGCGAGGCTGAGCCAGGCGGTTTCCGGCATGTCCGTCGGCAACGGGATGCAGGAGGGCGTGGTGCAGGGGCCGCTGATCGACATGAGCGCGGTCGAGAAGGTCGAGGAGCATATCGAGGACGCGCTCGCCAAGGGTGCGCGGGTCGTGGTCGGTGGCGGCCGGCACGAGCTCGGCGGCACCTATTTCAAGCCGACCGTGCTGGCGGATGTGACGCCCGGCATGAAAGTCGCGCGCGAGGAGACTTTCGGGCCGCTGGCACCGCTCTTCCGGTTCGAGGAAGAGGAAGAGGCGATAGCCATGGCCAACGACACCGAGTTCGGCCTGGCGGCCTATTTCTACACCCGCGACCTCGGCACGGCATGGCGTGTTTCCGAGGGCCTGGAATACGGCATTGTCGGCGTCAACACCGGGATCATCTCGACGGCCGAGGCGCCTTTCGGCGGCGTCAAGGAATCGGGCATTGGGCGCGAGGGCTCGCATTACGGCATCGAGGACTACCTGGAAGTCAAATATCTGTGCATGGCCGTCGGCTGAGCCTTGAGTGCGGAAGAGGAGAAACGGCTGGCAGCGGCCCGCGCCGTCGATCTGGTGCACGCCGGCATGACGGTCGGGCTCGGAACCGGCAGCACCGCCGCTCATGCAATCCGCCTGCTGGGCCGGCGGGTCCGGGAAGGGCTGGCGGTGCGCGGCGTGCCGACGTCCGAAGTCAGCGCGGCGCTCGCGCGGACGGAAGGCATTCCGCTCGCCGGTCTCAACGAGGTAGAGCGCGTCCATCTGGCCGTAGACGGCGCGGACGAAGTGGACCTGCAGAAGCGTTGCATCAAGGGCGGCGGCGGCGCGCTGCTGCGAGAGAAGATCGTCGCGAGCGCGGCTGACCGCTTTGTGATTATCGTTGATTCCGGGAAGACGGTAGCGCGGCTTGGCGCCTTCGCGCTGCCTGTGGAAGTGGTGCCGTTCGCCCGCGAGCAGGTGCGGCGGCGGATGCTGGAACTCGGCGCTTGCGTGGAACTGCGCGGCGGGGTCGGGCGGCCTTTCGTCACCGATGAAGGCAACAGCATCCTGGATTGCCGTTTCGGAGCCATCGCCGATGCGTCCGCGCTTGCGGCGCAGCTCGACACGATGCCCGGTGTCGTGGAGCACGGGCTATTCATCGACATGGCCGACGATGTGATTGTCGGCAGGGGCAATTCCGCCCGTTTCATGGAGTGAGGCCAGGCCGGATGGCGCGTTACGACTATGACCTGTTTGTCATTGGGGCCGGCTCGGGCGGCGTGCGCGCGGCGCGCATTGCGGCCGGGCACGGCGCGCGGGTGGGCATTTGCGAGCAGAGCCGTGTCGGCGGCACGTGCGTCATCCGGGGCTGCATCCCGAAAAAGCTGCTGGTTTACGCCTCGCATTTCGCCCGCGATTTCGAGGATGCCTGCGCCTATGGCTGGGGGCCGGCCGCGAACGAATTCGACTGGTCCCGCCTGATCGACAACAAGAACCGGGAGATCGACCGCCTGAACGGCGTTTACCTTTCCCTGCTTTCGGGCGCGGGCGTCGAATTGGTAGAGGAACGCGGCGTGCTGGAGGACGCGCATACGATCCGGCTGGGCGGGCGCAGGGTTACCGCCGACAAGGTATTGATTGCGGTCGGAGGCTGGCCCTGGATGCCCGGCATTCCGGGAATCGAGCACGCTATTTCATCCAACGAAGCGCTGGAATTGACGAGTCGGCCCGACCGGATTCTGATCGTTGGCGGCGGCTATATCGCGGTCGAGTTCGCCGGGATTTTTCACGGCCTCGGCGTCGAAACCGTCGAGATGATCCGGGCCGAGCATCTGTTGAACGGCTTCGACGACGACATCCGCATCGAGCTCGGCGAGCAGATGCGGGCGGACGGCGTCGAGATCGTCAACCGGACCAATCCGACCGCCATCGAGAAGACGAACGAGGGTTACCGCGTCGCAACCGATACGGGCAGGACCGTCGAAGCCGATCTTGTCATGTTCGCAACCGGCCGCAATCCGAACACGGCAGGGCTGGGCCTCGAAGCCGCAGGCGTCGAGATGGACCGCAAGGGGGCCGTTGTTGTCGATGCGGGGTCCCGGAGCTCGGTCGGAAACATCTACGCTATCGGCGATGTAACCGACCGGCTTGCACTCACACCCGTCGCGATACGCGAGGGACACGCGTTCTCCGATACGGTGTTCGGCAACAGGCCCTGGCAGGCCGATCACGCCAATGTGCCCACCGCCGTGTTCAGCCAGCCGCCCATCGGCACCGCCGGCCTCACCGAGGCCGAGGCGCGCGCACAATGCGGCGAGGTGGACATCTACAAGAGCCGCTTCCGCCCGCTGAAACACACGTTGACCGGCCGCGACGAGTTCTCCCTGATGAAGCTCGTGGTCCAGCCGGAAAGCGGGCGCGTTCTCGGCGCGCATATGGTGGGCGCGGACGCGCCGGAGATCGCGCAGGGCCTCGGCATCGCCATCAAGATGGGCGCGACCAAGGCCCAGTTCGACGCGACGGTCGGCATCCACCCGACCGCCGCCGAAGAATTCGTGACGATGCGCTGACCGGCGCGGGTCGCCGCCTGCCTACTGCCGGGAGACCTCGACCTCCTTGCAGGTGATGAACTCCAGCAGGGCCGGCTGGCCTGCCTCGGTCGCCGCGATACCCCGGGCGATGGCGGCCTGGATTTCGCCCGGATCGGTGACCCGCTCCCCATAGGCGCCGAAGGCCCGGGCCATGGCGGCGTAGTCGCCGGAAATGTCCGTCGAGCGGAACTTCTCCGTCGAGACCGGCATGACCTTGAGCTCGATCGCCATCGAGAAGTTGTTCAGCAGTATGGAGAGGATCGGGATGCGCTCGCGCACGGCCGTCTCGAAGTCCATGCCCGTGAAGCCGATGGCGGCATCGCCCCACACATTGATGCAGAGCTTTTCCGGGCAGGCGAGCTTGGCGCCCATGGCGAGGCCGAGCCCGTAGCCGAGCTGCGTCGTCTTGCCCCAACCGATATAGGACAGCGGTTCGGTTGCCTTCCAGAACGGTGAGAGCTGGTCGCGCGGGCTGCCGGCATCGTGGGTGATGACGACGTTTTTCTTGTCCACCGCGCGTTCCAGTTCGGCAAGCACACGATAGGGATTGAGCGGCGCCTCGTCGCTCTCCCGCTTCGCCGCCCATTCGGCGAGCCAGCTTTCCATGCCGGCCGCGATCTCCGCTGCAACGGGACCGGAATCGCGTATCGGCTCTCCCTCGAGCGCCGCCAGCAGCGCATTGAGAGTGAGTTCCGCATCGCCCACAAGGCCGAGAGCGGCCGGCACGTCCTTGTTCAGGTCCATCGGATCGAGCGTGGCGTGGATGACGGTTTTTCCCTTCGGCATGGAGACGCCGAAATTGGTCTCGGTGAAGCTGCACCCGATGCCGAAGATCAGGTCTGCCCCGTCCAGGAAGCTGCGCACCGGGCGCGGCATGGCGAGGCCGCCGGTGCCGAGGCTGAGCGGATGGTCCTCCGGGAAGGCGCTCTTGCCTTCGAGGCTGGTGCAGACCGGAATCGCCAGATGCTCCGCCAGCGCCTTCAGCTGCGGCCATGCCCTGGCGTAATGCACGCCCTGGCCGGCATAGAGGACCGGCCTCTCCGCCGCCATGAGCATCTCTGCGGCTTTTGCCACGGCATCGGGGTCCGGCCCGCTGCGCGTCGAGAGCACGGGCTCATAGGAAAGGTCGCCCTCCAGCTCCTCATTCATGAGGTCGGCGGGCACTTCCACCACCACCGGACCGCCGCGCCCATTGCGCAGGCGGGTGAAGGCGCGGCGCATCACATTGGCGATTTCGCCGACCGAGGTGATCGGCTCCGTCGATTTGGCGATGGGCTTCATCGCCTGGGTCGAGTTGAAGTTCGGATGGATATGCGCAATCCGGCGCGGATAGCCCATCGGCATCACCAGCAGCGGGACCGACTCGCCGTAGGCCTGGGCGATGCCGCCATAGGCGTTCTCCGAACCGGGACCGTGCTGCATGGCGAAGACGCCGATCGTGCCGCCGGAGGTCAGTCGCGAGATCGCGTCCGCCATGTGCAGGCCGACCCGTTCCTGACGAACGATAATCGGGCGGATATCAAGATGCGCGGCATATTCGAGCACATGGTTCACTGGGTAGCCGATGATGGTTTCGATGCCTTCGCGCTTCAGGATTTCCGAAATCGCTTCGACGGCCTTCATGGGGGTGCCCCTCCTCTCGCTTCCCCCTAAACTTGCCGGAGCGGGGAGCGGGAGGGAAGAGCCGGATGCAGCATGCGACCTTGAAGACAGTCGGCATACTCAGCCCCGGCGATATGGGGCATGGCGTCGGGCGGGCCTTGCGGGAATGCAGCGGGCTCCGCGTCGTCACGGACCTTTCCGGGCGGAGCGACAGGACGCGCGCACTCGCGGAAGCCGCCGGCTTCGAGGATTTGGGTTCGCTCGATGCCGTGGCGGCGGAATCGGACCTTGTGCTGTCGATCATGCCGCCGGCCGCCGCAGAGGGCTTTGCGGCGGAACTGGCGGGGCGGATCGGCGCGGATGGGCCGGTCTTCGCCGACATGAATGCCGTTGCGCCGGAAACCGTGCGGCGCATCGCGGCCGGGTTTCCGGCTGAGCGCTTCGTGGACGGCGGCATTGTCGGCCCGTCTCCCAAGGGGGGAAAGCCGACGCGGTTCTATGTCTCCGGGGCGCCGGCGACAGTCATGGAAGTACTGACTTCGGAAAGGATAATCGTTCGTCCGCTCGGTCCCGAGGTCGGTAGAGCTTCGGCGCAGAAGATGCTCTATTCCGCCCTCAACAAGGGATACTGGGCACTCCAGGCGGCCGTATTGACAGCCGCGGAGCGCGCCGGCCTCTCCGAAGAACTGCGCGCGGAACTTGCCTTCAGCCAGCCGGAGGTGCTGTCGCGCATGGAGGACCGCATCGGCCTGCTGCCTGCGGACGCCCACCGCTTCCACCCGGAGATGGTGGAGATAGCCGCGTTCTTCGAGAGCCTCGGCATGACGACCGGGTTCCACCGGGGCGCGGAGGACCTGTTCCGGCTGCTGGCCCGGACGCCGCTTGCCGAAGAGACGAAAGAGACCTGGGACCGGTCGAGGCCGCTCAGCGAGTCCGTTCGTATTTTCGCGGACGCCGTCGAGGCATAAGGTAGTTGCAGAACGAATCCGGCAGGGGAGGGCGGCCGATGGCCGAGGCAAGACGGCTTCAGGGCAAGGTGGCGATGATTACCGGCGGTGCGTCGGGCATCGGGGCGGCAAGCGCGCGCCTGTTCGCCGAGCATGGTGCGAGCGTGGCGGTCGCGGATATCAACGACAATCTCGGTCCGCTGGTTGTCCGTGATGTCGAGGCCGCGGGCGCTGCGGCCTGCTATGTCCATCTCGACACCGCGGATGAAGACCAGTGGCGCGAAGCGGTGCGGGAGGTGGTCGAACGTTTCGGGCGCCTCGACATCATGCTCAATGCCGCCGGCGTCTCGGGCCGGATGCCGGACGGTTCGGCGGCCCCGCGCATCGGCGCGGCGGACCTGGCGAACTGGAACCGGATTATGGATGTGAACTCTACCGGCGTCTTTCTCGGCACCAAGCATGCCATCGCGGCAATGCAGGCGGCCGGCGGCGGCTCGATCATCAACATCTCGTCGATCTACGGCATCGTCGGCTCGGTCCACAATGCCGCCTATCATGCGTCCAAGGGCGCTGTCAGGACGTTCACCAAATCCGCCGCCGCGCAATATGCGAAGGACGGCATCCGGGTGAACTCTGTCCATCCGGGCTATGTCGACACGCCGATGACCGAGGCCGTCCACAGCAATCCGGACCTCGCCCGGCCCCGGCTGGACGAGACACCGATGGGCCGCTTCGGCAAGCCGAGCGACATCGCCAATGGCTGCCTGTTCCTGGCGAGCGACGAGTCGGGCTGGATGACCGGTGCGGAACTGGTGATCGACGGGGGCATGACCGCCGTCTGACGTCCCGGCAGCTACCTGCCGGTCAGGATTCGTTCGAACAGCTGCTTGACGGTTGGGACGAACCCGTTCGCATAGAAGGGGTCCGACCGGAAGCGGTAAGCGTTGTGGCCGGAGAACATCAGCTGTTCCTCGACCGACCCGCCGTGGCTGATCTGCTGCAGCGTCTTCTGGATGCAGAAGGAGCGGGGGTCGGCCTTGCGTCCCGTCGTGCCCGCCTCGTTCTGCGACCAATTGCTGAACTGGCAGGCCGACAGGCATCCCATGCACTCGATCTGGTCCGTCAGGATCTGGCGCCGGCGCTCCGGCGTCACGAACACCAGGGTCGAATCGGGTGTGCGCATGGCCTCGGAAAAGCCGGCGCCGATCCAGCCCTCGGCGCGCACTTTGTCGTCGCCGGAGACATAAACAGCCCGCCCGCGCGGACCGACCGGGAATGCGACATCGTGGCCGCCGACGGGCTCCGACGAGAATGCGATCTGGTGTTCCGCGCGCTCGCGCAGTTCGTCCAGGAAGGCATTGCGCACGGCCGACGAATAGAAGCCGGTCGGGCTGAAGCGGTTGAGGAAAACATCGCCTTCCCGGAGCGTCAGCAGCTTGTGCTTCCACTCGTCGGAGATCGGGCTTTCCTGGGTCAGCAGAGGCCGGGTGCCGAACTGGAAGGCGACCGGCGCGATGTCCGGGTCCTCGATCCAGTGGGACCACTCATCCAGCCACCAGACGCCGCCGGCCATGATGATCGGAACGTGGGCAAGACCGACTTCCGTCATCTGCCGGCGCAACTGCACGACCCTCGGACGGGGGTCCTCCGGCCGGTTCGGGTCTTCGACGTTGGAGAGGCCGTTGTGCCCGCCGGCCAGCCACGGGTCCTCATAGACCACGCCGCCAAGCAGGTTCGGAAACTTGCGGTAAGCCCGCTTCCAGAGCGCGCGAAAGGCGCGGGCCGAGGAAATGATCGGGTAGTAGTGGACGCCGAAACGCGCTGCGAGTTCGGCCAGCCGGTACGGCATTCCGGCCCCGCAGGTAATGCCGTGGATCAGGCCCTTGGCGCCTTCCATGACGGAATTCAGAACGCGCTCTGCGCCCGCCATCTCCCAGAGCACGTTCATATGTATGCGGCCCTGTCCGCCCGCGCTGTCATACGCGATGCGGGCCTGGTGGATCGCGCCCCGGATGGCGTGCGCGAGCAGTTCCTCATGCCGCTCGCGCCGGGTCTTGCCGTAATAGTTCTGGGCGATGGCGGAACCGTCTTCGCGGAAGCTGTCGGCGTTGACGCCGGAGAATGTCCCGACGCCGCCGCAGGCGGCCCATGCGCCCGAACTCTCCCCGTTCGAGATCGCAATGCCCTTGCCGCCCTCGATGAGCGGAAAGACCTCGCGGCCGGAGAAGAGGACCGGGCGCACGACCGCCATCGGCGTCAGTCCGCTGCTGCCGTCAGGTCCGCCCCGGTCTCCTGGTCGACGGACTTCATCGAGAGGCTCACCTTGCCGCGGTCGTCCACGCGCAACACCTTGACCTTCACCTCGTCGCCCTGTTCCACGACATCGCCGACGGTCTTGACCCGCTGCGGCGCAAGCTCGCTGATATGGACGAGCCCGTCGCGGCTGCCCAGGAAGTTCACGAAGGCTCCGAAATCGACGATCTTGACCACCTTGCCGGTATAGATAGCGCCGACTTCCGGCTCGGCAACGATGCCCTTGATCCACTCGATTGCGGCCTCGGAAGCCCTGGGATCGACCGACGAAACCTTGATCGTGCCGTCGTCGTCGATGTCGACCTTGGCGCCGGTGGTATCCACGATCTCGCGGATGACCTTGCCGCCCGAGCCGATCACTTCGCGGATCTTGTCGCGCGGGATGGACATGGTGGTCATGCGCGGCGCGAAGTCGCTCACATCGTCGCGGGCCGTGTCGAGCGCCCTGGCCATCTCCGCAAGGATATGCATCCGGCCCTGCTGCGCCTGCTCCAGCGCGGTGCGCATGATGTCCTCGGTGATCGAGGTGATCTTGATGTCCATCTGCAGCGAGGTCACGCCGGCCTCGGTCCCAGCGACCTTGAAGTCCATGTCGCCCAGATGGTCCTCATCGCCCAGAATATCCGAGAGCACCGCAAACCGGTCGCCTTCCTTGATGAGGCCCATCGCAATGCCGGCGACCGGACGCTTCAGCGGAACACCGGCATCCATCAGCGACAGCGATGCGCCGCAGACCGATGCCATTGAAGACGACCCGTTCGATTCCGTGATCTCGGAAACGACGCGAATGGTGTAGGGGAAGTCCTCCTTCTTCGGCAGCAGAGGGCGGACGGCACGCCAGGCCAGCTTGCCGTGTCCGATTTCCCGCCGACCCGGAGCGCGCAGCATCCGCGCCTCGCCGGTGGAATAAGGCGGGAAGTTGTAATGGAGCATGAAGTGTTCGCGATACTCGCCGTCCAGCGCATCAACAATCTGCTCATCCTGTGACGTGCCGAGCGTGGAGACCACGATCGCCTGCGTCTCGCCACGGGTGAACAGCGCGCTTCCGTGCTGACGAGGCAGGATGCCGACCTGGCAGTCGATGGGGCGCACCGTTTCCAGGTCGCGATCGTCGATCCGCTTGCTCGTGTCCAGAATGGCGCCGCGCACGATGTCGCGCTCAAGGTCCTTGAAGAACGGGGCGGCGAGCGCCGGGTCCGTGCCGGCTGCTTCCAGCTTGGTGAGCGCCTCCGTCTTGGCGGCCGAAATGGCCGTCTGACGGGCCTGCTTCTCGCGAAGGGCGTATGCATCCGCCAGACGCGCGCGACCCATTTCATAGACTTTGGCCTTCGCCTCCTCGGTCCCGGCTTCGGGATCGGGCAGATCCCACGGCTCTTTGGCGCATTCCTCTGCCATGTCGATGATGGTGTCGATGATCGGCAGAAAACCCCGATGGCCGAACATCACGGCATCCAGCATCTGCTGCTCGGGAAGTTCCTGCGCTTCCGACTCCACCATGAGCACGCCTTGAGAGGTGCCCGCGACCACAAGGTCCAGGGTCGAAGACTGCATTTGCTCCGTTGTGGGATTGAGGACGAACTCGCCGTCGATGACGCCGACCCGGGCGCCGGCAATGGGGCCGAGAAACGGGATACCCGAAAGCGTCAGCGCAGCAGAGGTGCCGACGAGCGCCACGATATCAGGGTCGTTTTCTAGATCGTGGCTCATCACCGTGCAGACAATTTGGGTTTCGTTGCGAAAGCCCTTGGCGAAGAGCGGCCGGATCGGCCGGTCGATTAGCCGGGATGTCAGCGTCTCCTTCTCGCTCGGCCGCGCCTCGCGCTTGAAGAAACCGCCGGGAATCTTGCCGGCAGCATAGGTTTTTTCCTGATAGTTGACGGTAAGCGGGAAGAAGTCGAGCCCGACTCTCGGGCTCTTCTCCGCGACCACAGTGCACAGCACCGCCGTTTCTCCGAGGCTTGCCATGACGGCTGCGTCGGCTTGGCGGGCGATGCGGCCGGTCTCGAGGACCAGCGGGCGTCCGCCCCAGTTGATTTCCTTGCGGACGATATCGAACATATCGGATGCAATCCTTTCCACGGCCGCAACCCGGATGGTGCGGCCCTTTGCATGTTTTCCTTCGGACGCCGGCCTTCCGGCGTCCCCGTCGTCAGCGGCGCAGGCCGAGGCGTTCGATCAGCGATCGATAGCGCCCGTTGTCCTTCCTGCGCAGATAGTCCAGCAGGCCGCGGCGTTGGCCGACCATGACCAGCAGGCCGCGGCGCGAATGGCGGTCCTTCTTGTGGGTCTGGAGGTGCTCTGTCAGGTTTCGGATGCGTTCCGTCAGGATCGCCACCTGCACCTCCGGCGATCCCGTGTCATCGTTGTTCGTGCGGAACTCATGGATGAGTTCGGCCTTTCTTGCGGCGGTAATCGACATCTGTTGCTCTCGTTCCTTGCAGCTACGGATTGACGACTCGCACGGGCCGAACCGTTCCGGACTCGTACCGGGCTACAGCGACCAGATCCTCGCCCATCCGGGCGCGGATCGTCATGCCGTCACAGAACCCGGCGATCCGCGAAAGATCGCCCGCACCAAACAGCCGCAGCGCCTGTCCATTCCTGAGCGCAGCGGCCTCCTGCTCCGAGACGGACAGAGCCGGGATGTCGGCCAGCGACCTGTCCGTCGGCAGCAAGAATACACTTTCCGGGCCTATATGGGCCAGAGATTCCAATTCTTCCAGCGTAATGGCGTCCTCGACGCGAAACGGCCCGACACGCAACCGCCGGAGGGCGGAGACATGTCCGACCGTGCCGAGCGCTGCGGCAAGATCGCGCGCAATGGCGCGGACATAAACGCCCTTGCCGGTTTCCGCCGTGAATTCCGTCCGGTCATCGTCGAGCCGGCGTTCGAGGCGCAGTTCGATTACTTCGGCGGGACGCGCCGACAGGTCAGGCTCCTGGTCGGCACGGGCCAGGTTGTAGGCCCGCTTTCCTCCGATCTTGACCGCGGAATATCGTGGCGGCACCTGCATGATCCGGCCGGTGAACGCCGGCAACGCGCCGCGGATCGCATCGTCGTCGGGGCGAACCGCACTGGTTTCCGTCACACTGCCGTCGGCATCGTCGGTATCGCGGGCCTCGCCCCAGCGCAGAGTGAAACGATAGACCTTGCTGCCGTCCATGACCCAGGAGACCGTCTTGGTCGCCTGGCCGAGAGCGATGGGCAACACCCCGGTCGCAAGCGGGTCCAACGCCCCGCCATGCCCGATCTTGGCGCCTCCGCTCAATCGCTTGATCCGGTTGCAGACCGCGGTGGAGGTCATCCCGGCGGCCTTGTCCACGACAATCCAGCCATTGAGGTCGGGTCGTTTCTGGCGCCTACGAGCCATGCTGATTCCGCCGGATCAGCGCTTCAATCCGGTCAGCCTCTTCAAAGCTGCGGTCGCGCTGAAACCGGAGCCGGGGTGTGAATTTGGCGTCAAGCATGCGGCCCAGTTCGCCCCGAATGCGGCCTGCGGCGCGGTTGAGCGCCGCGACCGTATCGTCGGTATCGTCGCGTCCCATCATGGAGACGAACGCCGTCGCCTGCTTCAGGTCGGGCGACATGACAACCTCGGACACAGTCACCATGTCCAGCGCCTGCAGGTCCGGGTCGCGAAAAGAGGCGCGGGCGAGGATGCCGGCCATCGCATGACGGACCGTCTCGCCCATGCGAAGCCTCCGCGGCCCGTTCCGGTCCGGCTTCATGGCAGCGTGCGTTGCACTTCCTCGGTTTCGAAGCATTCGATGACATCGCCGACCTGAATGTCCTGGTAGGACTCGAACGACATGCCGCACTCGAAGCCTTCGCGGACTTCCCGCTGTTCTTCCTTGAACCGCTTGAGGGTCGCCAGTCTGCCCTCGTGGATGACGATATTGTCGCGCAGAAGCCGCACGCCGGCGCCGCGCCGGACCACCCCCTCGATGACCCGGCAACCGGCCACCTTGCCCACGCGGGTGATGTTGAAGACTTCCCGGATGTCCGCCTGGCCGATCTGGCGTTCACGCAATTCGGGCGCCAGCTTGCCGACCATCGCTTCCCGGATGTCGTCGATCAACTCGTAGATGATCGAGTAGTAGCGGATATCGACGCCATTCTGCTGCGCGGCGAGGCGGGCCGGGCTCCCGGCGCGGACATTGAAGCCGATGATGAAGCCGCCCGACGCATGCGCGAGGGTGACATCGCTTTCCGAGACTCCGCCCACGCCGCTATGCAGCACATCGACCTGCACTTCGTCGCTGCCGAGCTTCGCGAGCGCGCCGACAATCGCCTCGACCGACCCCTGCACATCCGCCTTCACGACGAGCGGCACCTTCTCGGTCTTGCCGGCTGCGAGGCTCTTGAAAATATCGTCTATCGAACCGCGCTTGACCGGGGCCGCCTGCGCTGCCCGGTCGCGCCGCTCCCGATATTCGGTGACCTCGCGGGCGCGCCCCTCGCTGTCCACGACGACGACCTCGTCGCCGGCGACGGGCGGACCGGACAGGCCCAGCACTTCGACCGGCACCGAGGGACCGGCCGATTTCACCCGGCCGGTCCGGTCGTCCACCATGGCGCGGACCTTGCCCCATTCCGCGCCGGCGACAACGATGTCGCCTACCTTGAGCGTTCCGTTCTGAACCAGGACAGTCGCAACCGCGCCGCGACCCCGGTCCAGCTGCGCCTCGACGACAATGCCGCTCGCCCGGCGGTCCGGATTTGCCCTGAGTTCCATGACGTCAGCCTGAAGCAAAATGGCCTCTTCGAGAGCGTCAAGACCGGTCTTCCGGGTCGCTGACACCTCTACCATTTGCACCTCGCCGCCGAATTCCTCCGCAACGAGTTCGTGCTGCAGAAGGTCGTTCCGGACCCGTTGCGCGTCGGCTTCCGGCCGGTCCACCTTGTTAATGGCGACGATGATCGGGGCCTCCGCCGCCTTCGCGTGCGCAATGGCCTCGACTGTTTGCGGCTGGACGCTGTCATCGGCAGCGACCACCAGGATCACGATATCGGTAGCGCGGGAACCGCGCGCGCGCATCGCCGAGAAGGCCTCATGGCCCGGCGTATCGAGGAAGGTGATGTCAGCGCCGGACGGGGTTCGTATCCGGTATGCGCCGATATGCTGGGTGATGCCCCCCGCCTCGCCGCTGACCACATCCGTCTGCCGCAGCGCGTCGAGAAGCGAAGTCTTGCCATGATCGACATGGCCCATGACGGTCACCACCGGCGCACGCGGCTTGAGATCGGCTTCGTCATCCGGGAGACCGGAAAGCCCCTCTTCGACATCGCTTTCCGCGACGCGAATGACACGGTGCCCGAACTCCTCCACCACGAGTTCGGCCGTATCGGCATCGATTGTCTGCGACGGCATTGCCCGGATGCCGTTCTGCATCAGGACGCGAATCACGTCGACCGCGCGCGTGGCCATCCGGTTGGCCAGTTCGCTGATGAGGATGGATTCGGGCACGATGACTTCGCGCTGAATGAACTGCTGCCCCTCACCCGACGCCTGGCGCTGGCGCTCACGCTCACGAGCCCGGCGCACGGACGCCAGCGAACGCTGCCGCTCCTGTTCGACTTCCTCGTCGAGCGCCTGGACGATGGTGAGCTTGCCGGCGCGCCGGCGAGGCTCCGTCCGGCGCTGCTGCGCGGCCGGCCTTTTGTCGCCGCGCCGCCGCCCGCCGCGGTCTTCTTCGTCCCGTCCCGCGGTGCGCCGCCCGCCCGGAAGCTCGACGGGCGGAACCGGGGCTTCGGGCGGTCGGGCCGACGTGCGCCCTGCCGGACGCGCCCGACGGGCTCCTGCGTCGGCAGGGCGGCGGGCGGAGGCGCCGCCATGCCGTTCGCCGCGCGCCGGCTCCGCCTGGCGCACCGCATCGCGACGGGCTTCCTCGGCAGCGCGCTTCTTTTCTTCCTCTTCCTGACGCCGCGCTTCGATTTCTTCCTGCTTGCGCTGTTCTTCCGCGTTGGCGGCCTTGAGATCAGCCAGCTCACGCGCCCGCTGTTCGGCCTGGATTTCCTCCGGACTCTGCGGCGTTGGAGGAGGAGCAGGCGGAGCTGCCTCCGGCGTCGCTTCGGCCGCCGGGGCAGGAGCGGAAGGCGCCTTCGGGCGGGATTGCAGCGCCCTTGCCCGCGCTGCCCGTTCTTCGGTGCTGAGCCCGCCAGCCGTCTGCTGGGCCTCCTTGCCCGGCTTTTCGGTGATGATCGTGCGTTTGCGCTTGACCTCCACCGTCACCTGCTTTGACCGGCCATGGGAAAAGCTCTGGCGAACCTTTCCGGCCCCTACCGTTTTCTTCAACTCCAGCTTACCCGGGCGGGAAAGGCTGAGCTTGCCGCTGTCGCGTTCGCCGCTTTCGGTCATCCTTGTCTCCCGTCCGCCGTTCCATTGCGGAAGCCGGCCAGCCGCCCGGCTTCGAGCATGAACCGCTCCGCCAGCCGCCCCGGACCTAGCACCGCATGGACCGTAAAGTCACGCCCAATTGCCGCGCCCATCTCGGCGGCCGTCAAAACCGACATGACGGGCAGGCCCCGCGCCATGCCGGCCAGCGCCCGCCTCCCGTTCTCCGCGCCGTCCAGCGCCTCGACCAGAACCGCGCCGCGGCCCTCCCGAAGCCAGTCGCATGCACCCTCATAGCCGGCCGCAAGCAAACCCGAACGGCGCGCCAGCCCCAGAAGGCTGCAGCAACGCTTCGCAAGGCCGGCCTCGACGCGCGCCTCCAGATCGCCGGGCACGGAAAGCGGCCGCCTTGCGGCGCGCTGGAATGCCCGCCCGCACCGGGCCGCTTCAAGGCTCTCCGGATCGGCTCCGACCCAATAGCCGCGTCCCGGCAATTTCTCCTCGAGGTCGGGCGCAAGCCCGCCGTCGGGCCCGATGACGAACCGGATCAGCTCCCGGCGCGGCCGGCTCTGCCGTGTCGCGACGCATCGGCGCATGCCGCCGTCGTCCTGTGTCGCCGCCCTGGCCACGGTCCCGCCTGCCTCCTCACGACTGGTCTTCGGCCGGCTCGTCGCCGGCCGGATCGTCGTCAAACCAATGGGCGCGCGCCGCCATGATCATGGTGTCCGCCGTTTCGACATCGAGGGTGCTCGCCGAAAGACCGGCTTCGAGCGTCTCCTCTTCGAGCGCCGCGATGGCATCGAGGTCGCGGCCTTCGTGCAGCGGGCTTGCGATAAATCGCAGCTCGTCGCTCGAAAGGTCGGCGAAATCGTCCAGCGTCAGCACACCGGCATGCCCGAGCGCCACCACGATATGGCCGTTGAGCCCGTCGAGCTCCGCGAGTTCGTCCGCGACGCCGAGTTCGATGCGCTCGGCATCGAGCCTCGCGGCCTGCTGTTCGAGGAAGTCCTGCGCGCGGCGCTGTAATTCCTCCGCGATGTCCTCCTCGAAGCCCTCGATCTCCATCAGGTCCTCGATGCCGACATAGGCCACTTCCTCAAGGGTCGTGAAGCCCTCGTTGACCAGCAGCTGAGCGATGACCTCATCGACATCGAGCGCGTCGATGAACAGCGCCGAACGCTGCCGCATTTCCTCCTGCCGGCGCTCCGACTCCTCGGCCTCGGTGAGAATGTCTATGGACCAGCCGGTAAGCTGGCTTGCCAGGCGGACATTCTGGCCGCGCCGGCCGATCGCCTGGCTCAACTGGTCGTCAGGCACGACGACCTCGATGCGCCCGTCCTCCTCGTCGAGCACGACCTTCACCACCTCCGCCGGGGCAAGCGCATTGACGATGAATGTCGCCGGGTCCTCGGACCAGGGAATGATGTCGATCTTTTCGCCGTGGAGCTCGCTCACCACCGCCTGGACGCGGCTGCCGCGCATGCCGACGCAGGCGCCCACGGGGTCGATGCCCGGGTCGTTGGAAATCACCGCGATCTTGGCGCGGCTGCCGGGGTCGCGGGCCACGGCCCGGATTTCAATTATGCCGTCGTAGATTTCCGGCACCTCCTGGGCGAACAGCCGCACCAGGAACTCGTTGCGCGTGCGCGACAGGAAGATCTGCGGGCCGCGCGTCTCTTCGCGCACCTCGTGGATCAGGGCCCGGACCCGCTCATTGCGGCGGGGATGCTCGCGCGGAATGATCTCGTCCCTGCGGAGCACCGCCTCGGCCTGGCCGAGATCGACGACCACATGGCCGAACTCGTTGCGCTTGACCAGGCCGTTGACGATCTCGCCGACCCGCCCGACGAACTCCCGGTACTGCCGGGCGCGCTCGGCCTCGCGCACCTTCTGGACGATCACCTGCTTGGCGGACTGGGCGGCGACGCGGCCGAAATCGATCGGCGGCAGGTCGTCGATCAGCATGTCCCCTACTTTGGCCGAAGCGTTGTAGCGCTGCGCGTGGGTCAGGGGCATCTGCGCGAATTCGTCCTCGATTTCAGCATCGTCCTCGACCACCTCGCGGTAGCGCGCCAGCCGGATTTCCCCGGTCTGCCGGTCGATGGAGGCGCGGATATCGTGCTCCAGGCCGTATTTGGACCGGCCCGCCCGCTGGATCGCCTGTTCCACGGCAACGATGACCTCGTCGCGGTCGATGCCTTTTTCGCGCGCCGCGCTATCCGCGATCTGCAGCAGTTCGGGGCCGAGAATGTTCACCATGGCGGGGTTGCCCTCGCTTTCCTAAATCGCGCCTTCGGCCGCAGCCGCAAGCAGCGCGTCGGTCATCAGCAGTTTCGCCGACTTGACGGCGGCCAGCGGCAACGCTGCCTCGCCCGTGTCGGTTTGCAGCCGAAGCGTTGCCCCGTTCAGGCCTTCCAGCCGGCCGCGGTACCGGCGCTGGCCGGCAACGCTGTCCTCAAGCTCCACTCGCGCCTCGAAACCGGCGAAGCGCTCGAAGTCGCCGGGCCGCGTGAGCGGCCTGTCGATACCGGGGGAGCTCACCTCCAGCGAATAGGCCTGCGGGATCGGGTCCTCGATATCGAGCAGGGCCGAAAGCGTCCGGCTCGCCTCGGCGCAGTGGTCCACGGTCATGCCCGCCCGGTCCTGCCGCTCGACCATGACCTGCAGCACCGGCGTGCTGCCCACGAAACGGACGCGCACGAGGTCGTAGCCCAGCCCCTCCAGGGCGGGCGCCACGAGGTCCGCCACGCGTTGCGCGGGGGCGTTGTCGGCAATCGTTACGGCCGTCGGTCTTCTCCCAACGAAAAAGGCGGCCCGAAGCCCCCAACCCGCTTCCCACTGTCAAGAATGAGCAGCCCGCATCCACGACAAGCAGGCAAGCGCGCGGAATATAGCCTCAGACAACCGGAATCGCAACGGCTTGGCGGCGGACGAAACGCAGATAGGTCGATTTGACGCCCGCCATGCGGGCCTTGGCTTCGTAGCGCGTTTCCGGCCAGTCGGCCGGGCGTTGCCGCCAGTCGTCGGCGGATGCCGCCATCCAGGCGAATGCGGGGTGCGCCGTCAGCCGTTCCAGCATCCAGTCGAGATAGTCCTCATGGTCCGTCGCCAGGCGCAGTTCCGCGCCCGCCCGCATGGTCCGCGCGAGCCGGTCCAGCATCGGGCGCGCGACGAGGCGCCGATGGCGGTGCCGCGCCTTCGGCCAGGGGTCGGGAAACAGGATGAACACCCTGCCCAGCGCATTGCCGGGCAGCCTGTCCAGCACCGGGGTCGCGTCGTCGCAATGAATGCGGAGGTTGGCGATGCCTTCCGCGTCGGCGCGCGCCGCCAGGCTGGCCACGCCGTTGATATAGGGTTCGGCGCCGATAAAGCCGATGCGCGGGCGGCGCGCGGCCTGCCAGGCCAGATGCTCGCCGGCCCCGAAACCGATTTCGAACCACAGGTCCTCGATGTCGAAGCCGAACAGCGTTGCCGGGTCGAGCGGCCCGTCGGGAAGGCGCAAGGCCGGCAGGACCGTTTCCAGCGCCCGCTTGCGCCCGGGATTGAGAGGCCGGCCGCGCCGCCGGCCGTAGAAGCGGTAGTCGGTCGGCTGGCTCAAGTAAGCGCGGCCTGCAGGTCCTTCGCCAGGTCGGTGCGTTCCCAGGAGAAGCCGCCGTCTGCGTCCGGCTCGCGGCCGAAATGGCCGTAGGAACTGGTCCGCTTGTAGATCGGGCGGTTGAGCATCAGGCGCGTGCGGATGCCGCGCGGGCTGAGATCGACGGCTTCCCGCACGGCGTCTGCAAGCTTCTCGTCCGGAACCCGGCCCGTGCCCTGCGTGTTGAGCAGCACGGAAACGGGGTCCGCCACGCCGATGGCGTAGGCCACCTGCACGATGCATTTGTCCGCGAGACCCGCCGCGACGACGTTCTTGGCGACATAGCGGGCCGCATAGGCCGCGGAGCGGTCCACCTTGCTCGGGTCCTTGCCGGAGAAGGCGCCGCCGCCGTGGGGCGCTGCGCCGCCATAGGTATCGACGATGATCTTGCGTCCGGTGAGGCCGGCGTCGCCGTCGGGCCCGCCGGTGATGAACTTGCCGGTCGGATTCACGAAGAACCGGTCCTCGGGGCACATCCAGCCATTCGGCAGCACGTCCTCGACGAAGGGGCGAACGATACGCTTGACCGCCTCCTGGTCCTCGCCGAACCGCTCGTGGTGCTGTGTGGAGACCACGACCGAGGTCGCCCGCACCGGGTGGCCGTCCTCGTACAGCAGGGTGACCTGGCTCTTGTTGTCCGGCCCCAGATCGTCGCCCAGGTCGCCGCGGCGTCGGGCCTCGGCGAGCCGGTGCAGTATCTGGTGGCTGTACTGGATTGCAGCCGGCATCAGTTCCGGAGTCTCGCGGCAGGCGTAGCCGAACATCAGCCCCTGGTCGCCCGCGCCCTCGTCCTTGTTGCCGGCGCCGTCAACGCCCATTGCAATGTCTTCGGACTGCTTGTGGACCACGCAGAGCACGGTGCTGTCGCGCCAGTGGAAGGTGTACTGTTCGTAGCCGATCTCGCGCACGGCCTGGCGCGCGAGCTCGCTCATCCGTTCGCGGGTGATGGCGGCAGGACCCCGGACTTCGCCGCCGATTACGATCAGGTTGGTCGTCACCATCGTTTCGACGCCGCAGCGATTGAGCTCCGGTTGGCCCTCGGCCATGAAGGCGTCCACGATCGAGTCCGAAATCCGGTCGCAAATCTTGTCCGGATGGCCTTCGGACACCGACTCGCTGGTGAAGTGATAATTGCCTTCGAGCACGCGGCGGACGCTCCCTGACTAAGTCATCGCACAGGCCCGCCGGACGATGCGGGTCGATGGCCCCTTGTCGCAAGCCGGGGCCGGGAGGGTCAAGTGTGTTGACGCCGCATCGGCGGGGCGGATGCAACCGGCGACTCATCGCTATTTTATCCTTGACTATATCCCGCAATGTTCTATATATGTGCTAACAAATCCTTGAGGGACCGAACGAGGCCATGACCTGACCGTCCGGCGGAGGCGCCATCCGGGCGCCCTGCTTCCGCATTCGACCCGGAGCTGGAAAGGCGCATCCGTTGCCGGGTGCCGCCAGCCGGCAGGCGCGCGCCGGCGGTGGATTGTTCCATCCAGCCTGGCGGACCGTCGGGTAGGGGAGCGGGCGGAAGGAGCCGGGCGTTCCGTGCGGGCGGGTCGTGTCGAGGTTGCAACGCCGACGGAGCGAGGAGGAGCGATGACGATGGAAGCGGCGAGCGGTCGGGCGGGCGTTTCGGGAAAGCAGCGGCGCGGCCGCCCGGTCAGCGAGGACCTGCGGGGCCGGGCGGTCGCGGCGGTGCTGGAGGAGGGTGTCGCCGCCGCCGCCGCGGCCCGGCGCTTCGGGGTTAGCGAAAGCGCCGTCCGCAACTGGGTCCGGCGGTTTCGCGAGCGCGGCCATGTGCGGCGCGACCCGATGGGGGGCGACGTCTCCCGGATCGAGCCGGAGCGCGAGCGGATTTTCCGCATCCTGAAGGCGCGGCCGGGGCTTACCATCCGGGGGCTGTGCGACGCGCTCGCCGCCGAGGGCCTGTCGTTCGGCTCGTCCACGGTGCATCGCTTCCTGAAGCGCCACGGCCTGGAGCGCGACCGCCGCCTCGCCCGCCGCCGCCGCAAGCGGCGATGGACCGAGCGATAGCGCCCGCGCCGGCGGCTCCTATCGGCTGCCGCCGGCCCGGCCCCCGAGCCGGGGCGACGATATTCCCTCATCCTGAGTAGCGACCGCGTTAGCGGGCGCGTATCGAAGGACCGTCCCGAACCGTTGGCAGCCATCCTTCGATACGCGCCGACCTTCGCAGGGCGAAGGCCGGCACTACTCAGGATGAGGGACGCAGGGGGCGCAGAGTGGCGCGCAGCGGCTCCTATCGGCTGCCGCCGGCCCGGCCCCGCCAGGCGGCGAGGGCGGCAAGCAGCAGGACGCCCGCGAAGAACGGCAGGTCGCCCAGGCGGCCGTAGGTCGTTTCCGCAAGCGGGGGAGGCAGGGGGATGTCGAGGCTGCCGGTCCTGCCGAGTTCGAGCCTGCCGAGCCGCCGGCCGTAGCCGTCCACCGCGCCGGTAATGCCCGTATTGGCGACTCGCAGGACCGGCAGGCCGGTCTCGATCGCGCGCATGCGCGCGATCTCGAAATGCTGGTGCGGCCCCGCGGTCTCGCCGAACCACGCATCGTTGGTCAGGTTCAGCAGCCATTCCGGGCGCGCATCGGCTGCTACCGCCTCGCCCGGAAAGATCGCCTCGAAGCAGATCAGCGCGCCGAACGGCGGAATGCCGGGCAGGGCGAGCGTCGACGGCCCTGGCCCCGCGGCGAAGTCCTTGCGCCCGAACGTGAGCTTCGCCGCGCCGAGCAGGCTGCGCAGCGGCACATATTCGCCGAAGGGCACGAGATGCGCCTTGTCGTGGCGCCCTTGCAGACGGCCCTCGCGGTCTATTGCGAGGATGCTGTTGTAGTAGCGTCCGTCCTCCCGCCAGGGCGCGCCGGAAATCAATCCCCGGCGACTTTCCACGGTCTTGCCCAGCGCCTCGACAAGCGGCGACTCGGAATGCAGCAGCCGGGCGACCGCCGTTTCGGGCCAGATCACGGCGTCCGGCTCGGGGCCTGCCGATCCGAGGCGCACCAGGCGCCGCAGGTGGGCGGCGGCGTCCTCGCGGCGCCATTTGTCGGACTGCGGGATATTGGGTTGAACGAGGCGCAGAAGCGGACCGCTTGCAGCCTCGGCAGGAGGAGCGCGGCCGAGACGAAGCTCTCCGTAAGCGAACATCGCTGCGACCGCGAGCGCGGCCGCGGTCCATGCCCGCCGGTCGGGGACGGACAGAAGAAGGCAGATGGCGAGCGTCGCCAGCCCGACTCCGTAGATGCCGACGACCGCGGCCGCCTGCTCGACCGCCGGAACATGCAGCCAGGAATATCCGAACAGGTTCCAGGGAAAGCCGGTCAGCAAATGGCCGCGCAGCCAGTCGCCGAGGCCGAGCGCGGCCGCCAGCGCCAGCGCCCGCCCGATGCCTGGCCGCGTCAGGCGATGCGCCAGCGCAGCGGGGAGAGCCGGAAAGAAGGCAAGCAGCGCCGCCAGACCCAGAACGGCTGCCGGCCCGCCGACCGCCGTTGCGCCGCCGACGACGAAAAAGGAACCGGCCACCCAGTAGAGGCCGGCAGCGAAGAATCCGAAGGCAAAGGCAAAGGCTGTCAGGAAGGCATCCCTGAACCGTGCCGTCCCGTCAAGCAGCCATGCAAGCGCTACAAGGCCTGCGGCCAGGGCCGGCGTTGCGCCAAGAGGCGGCATGGCGAATGTGGCGCCAATGCCTGCGGCCGCTGCGGCCAGTTGCCGTTTCCGGCCCGCCAGTCCGGCGAGCCGCGTCCTCATTCGACCGCCGGCAGATTACGCACCCTGAGCCGCTTCAACCGGCGCGGGTCGCCGTCCAGCACTTCGAATTCCAGGCCCGACGGATGCGACACCAGTTCTCCCCGGCTCGGGACTCGCCCGACCAGGTTGAAGACCAGCCCGCCCAGGGTATCGAGGTCCTCGCGCTCGTCGTCGGTCAGGACTTCGCCGACCGCGGCCTCGAAGTCCTCCAGCGTCGCCCTGGCGTCGGCGACCAGCGTGCCGTCGGGCCGTGTCTCCAATTGCGGCGGCTCTGCGATATCGTGCTCGTCCTCGATATCGCCGACGATTTCCTCGACAAGGTCCTCGATGGTGGCGAGGCCGTCTATCCCGCCGAACTCGTCCACGACCAGGGCCATATGGGTGCGCTTGAGCCGCATTTCGAGCAGCAGGTCCAGAACCAGCATCGCCGGCGAAACGAACAGGACTTCGCGCGCGAGGTCCTTCAGCGAGGGCGTTTCCGGCTTGCCGATATGAGCCAGCACGTCCTTCACATGAATCATGCCCACAATCTGGTCGAGGTCCTTCTCGAATACCGGCAGGCGCGAATGGCGCGATTGCTCGACCGCCGCGACGACTTCCTCCAGCGGCGCACCGGCGGAAAGGGCGATGATGTCCGCCCGCGGCACCATTACATCCTCGATCGTCATGCGGCGAAGTTTGAGCGTATTCTCCAGCAGGGCCCGTTCGAGCGGGTCGATGGGCGTTGCGTCCTCGGTATGCTGAGCCGCAAGGTCCGACAGGGTTTCGCTGATCGAGCCTTCATTGCTGCGCCTTCTGGAAAGGCGGCGCCAGATGCCCTTCAGGCGGTTGCCATTGCCGTTCGGCGTATGGTGCGTCGTGTCCACGGCCGGTCAGCCCCGTTCCCTGTAGGGGTCGGCTATCGACAGGGTTTCGAGGCAACGCGCCTCCAGCCGCTCCATACGGATGGCTGCCTCTTCCGTCACATGATCGAATCCGAGGAGATGCAATGTCCCGTGGACGACGAGATGGCACAGATGATCGTGCAACGTCTTGTGCTGCTCGACAGCCTCGCGCCTGACCGTTTCGCCGGCCAGCGCAATCTCGCCGAGCAGCGGCGGTCCGCCCGGCCAGGGCGCGGTGCCGGAGGGGAAGGAGAGCACATTTGTCGGTTTGTCGCGGCCCCGGTAGCGACGGTTCAGCGCGCGAAGCTCGGCATCGCTGCCAAGCAGAACGGAAAGCTCCGCAGGTTCCGTTCGCCCGGCGCCGGCCAGCGCCGCGCATGCCGCGCGGCTACACCAGTCAGCAGCCTCTTCGCCGTCGGGCCATTCGCCCTCGCCAAGCGAAACCTCGACCGTCCACCTATCCATCGCGGCGCGCCTTCGCAGCCGTGTCATAGGCATCGACGATGCGCGTTACCACCGGATGCCGGACCACATCGCGAGAGTTGAAACGCACCACGCCGACACCATCCACCCCTTCCAGCACATCGAGCGCCTCGGCCAGCCCCGAACGCATCCCTCCCGGCAGATCGACCTGGGACAGGTCGCCCGTCACCACCATCCGCGAGCCTTCGCCCAAACGGGTCAGGAACATCTTCATCTGGGTCGGGGTCGTGTTCTGCGCCTCGTCCAGGATGACGAAAGACCGGGCAAGAGTGCGTCCCCGCATGAAGGCGAGCGGCGCAATCTCGATCTCGCCACTGCCGATCTGGCGCATCACCCGGTCGCCCGAGACCATGTCGTGCAGAGCATCGTAGAGCGGCCGGAGATAGGGATCGACCTTTTCGCGAAGATCGCCCGGCAGGAAGCCGAGACGCTCGCCGGCCTCGACCGCCGGGCGCGACAGCACGATGCGGTCGACCTCTGCCGCCGTCTGCATGGAAACTGCCGCTGCCACGGCAAGATAAGTCTTGCCGGTACCTGCCGGGCCTTCCCCGAAGACCACGTCGCGCTCGCGGATCGTCTTGAGATACAGCGCCTGGTTGGGGGAACGGGGCGCGATCAGGCGCCGCCGGGTCTCCACGGTTTCGCTGTCGATGCCGAACAGATCGCCGCTGGCGCCGGGCAATCTGGCAATGCCGGCGACCTCGGCAAGCCGCGCCGCGCCGTCCACTTCGCCCGGATCGATCTCAAGCCCCCGCCTTGCGCGGTCGTAAAGCAGATCCATGGCAGAGCGTGCCGCGGCCACGGCGCTTTCCGGCCCGGCGATGGCCAGTTCGTTGCCGCGGGCGCGCATGGACACGCCGAATTTCTGCTCAAGGCGCGCCAGGTTGCGGTCGTGCGTGCCATACAGGGCCGGCAGAAGGCTGTTGTCGTCGAACTGAAGACGCGCTTCGCTCAAATTGCGAGGCTCCCGCCAGAGAGGCTGTTCGGGCCGGCCGCCAGGATTTCGACCTCGGCAAGGTCGCCTATTCCGGCTGCGCCCGCCTCTGCATGGACCGCCTGCATATAGGGAGACCGCCCGACGAGCTGGCCGTCCCGTTTGCCGGGCCGCTCGAACAGGACGGGAAGGCGTTTCCCGACGCAGTTTCGGTTGAATGCCTGCTGCTGGCCGTTCAGCAACTCCTGAAGACGGGCCAGGCGTTCGCCCTTGGCCGCTTCCGGAATCTGCAGGGGGTCGGCGGCTGCAGGCGTTCCGGGCCGGGCGCTGAATTTGAACGAGTAGGCCTGGGCGTAGCCGACATCGCGCACGAGTCCCAGTGTCTGTTCGAAGTCGCGTTCGCTCTCTCCCGGGAACCCGACGATGAAGTCCGAGGCGAGCGCAATGTCAGGCCGGGCGGCGCGGAGCCGCTCGACGATACGCCTGTAGTCCGAAGCGCGGTGTTTGCGGTTCATCCGCTCCAGCACCCGGTCCGAGCCGGCCTGGACAGGGAGATGCAGGAAAGGCATCAGCGCCGGCACCGCACCATGCGCCTCGATCAGGTCGTCGGTCATGTCGCGGGGATGCGAGGTCGTGTAACGCAGCCGCTCGACGCCCTCGATTTCAGCCAGCGCCCGGATGAGGCGCGCCAGGGTCCAGTCGCGGCCGCCACGGCCCTCGCCGCGCCATGCATTCACATTCTGGCCAAGCAGCACGATTTCGCGCGCGCCGCGCCTGGCGAGTTCCTTCGCCTCGGCGACCACCGCCGCTGCCGGTCGGGAATACTCGGCCCCTCGCGTATAGGGCACGACGCAGAAGGTGCAGAATTTGTCACAGCCTTCCTGGATCGTCAGGAAGGCGCTCGGCCCCGCAGGCCGCCCGGGCGCCGGAAGCTCGTCGAATTTCGCTTCAGGCCGGAAGTCCACGTCTATGAGTCCGCCGCCCCGCATCCGCTCGGCCCGGGCCAGTATTTCCGGCAGGCGATGATAGGCTTGCGGTCCGACGACAATGTCGACGGCAGGCGCGCGGCGGACCACTTCCCCGCCCTCCGCCTGGGCGACGCAGCCGGCGACGGCGATCAGCATGTCCGGGCGGCGGGCCTTGAGCGCGCGCAGCCGGCCGACCTCGGAATAGACCTTTTCGGCGGCCTTCTCGCGGATATGGCAGGTGTTGAGCACCACGAGGTCCGCGTCGTCGGCGGTCGGGGTTGCCTCGTAGCCGACGGCCGCCAGCATTTCCGACATCCGTTCGGAGTCGTAAACGTTCATCTGGCAACCGTATGTTTTGACAAACAGCTTCTTTCGCACTGCCTGCCTTGCCGGTGTCTCAAGCATCGATGCGCGTGAAGCTAGCATTCGGCGAGGGCGCGTCAACCGCCTGCGAGGCGGCCGGCAAGGGCCTGCTCCACGCCGCCGGCCACCGCTTCGTGGCAGACGCGCGCCATGTCCCGCCTGTTTGCGAACTCGGCATAGCTGGTGGGGCTGTGCAACACGATGTCCACCGATATCCGCCCCAGTCCCAGCACGTTCCAGATATGGCCCGCCATGCCCATGTCGCCATACCAGGCGATGCGCGGCATATGCGCCCGTCCGGTCGGCAGGCCGTCTATGGCGGAATAGGCGACTGACACCGGCTGCACCACCAGCGGCTGGCCTCCGACCTCGCGCTCGGCAACGCTGAACAGGGCGCTCTTGAAAGGGAGCACCCAGCTGCCGTTGCTGGACGTGCCTTCCGGGAAGAGGATCAGGTTGTCGCCGCTTTCGAGCCGCATCTGCATGGCGTCGCGCTGACCGGCGGTTGAGCGCGGCCGCCGGTCCACGAACACGCTTCTTTGCAGCTTGGCGAGCAGCCCGAAGAAGGGCCAGCCGGCGACCTCCGACTTCGCGACGAAGGATGCGGGCAGCGTCGCTCCCAGCGTGACGATATCGAGATAGGTGGAGTGGTTGCACACGAACAGTGTCGGCCGCGCGGTGCTCAGCGTTCCGTGCATCCTGAGGTCGAATCCCAGAATCGCGGCGCAGCGCCGGTGGTAGGCAAGCGGCAGGCGCACGGCGAGGGGCCGTTTGAAGAGCACGGCGAAGGCCTGCACCGGCATCAGGGGCAGCGTGTAAAGGACATAGGCCAGAAGGCGCCCGAGCGCGCGCAGCGGCGAGTGCCGGATCACGAAGCCAGGGCCTCCCGTGTGACTTCGCCGTTGCGGCTGTAGCGCCTGAGATAGCGGTCGGTCACGCCGTCAGGGCGGACGACGATGCAGACATCGACGGTATCGAACTCGGCATCGATCACCGCGCCGTCGCCGACGCCGCCCCCGAGGCGCAAATAGCCCTTGATGAGCGGTGGCAGGGCGGCGAGCGCCTGCCTCTCGTCGATATCCTCGCGGGCAAGGCGCCGCATCTCGACATGGCGCGAACGAAGCGCCTTCGGGCGAACCGCAAGGGGAGCAAGATGTTCGTAATGCAGGTAGGAGAGCGGCAGGGCATGCGCCTCCGGATCGGCGCCGGGAAAGCTGCCGCAGCCGAACAGCAGCTTGACATTGTAATGCATCACATAGCGCGCGATACCGCGCCAGAGCATCTGCATGGTGTGGTGGCGGCGGTAGTCCGGATGGACGCAGGAACGTCCGAGTTCCAGGATTTGCCGCCCACCGCGCAGCAGCTTGCGGATATTGTACTCGTCCTGGGTGTAGAAGCGCCCGATGCGGGCCGCCGCATCGCGCCGCATCAGCCGGTAGGTGCCGACGATGGCGGACGAGCCGCTGCCGAGGCGGCGGTCCAGAACGATGAGATGGTCGCAATAGGGGTCGAACCGGTCGAAATCGCGCGCCGCCGCCGCAATCGCCGGGCTCGGCTGCGCCGTCATCTCTTCGTAGAAGACCTTGAAGCGCAGGGCCTGGGCGGCGTCGATGTCGGCATCCGTTTGAGCCAGGCGGACGACGAGGTCGCCGGACTCGACGATAAACGGGCTGCGCTGGGCGAGGGGGGCTGCGCGCCGGCGGCGTGCGGCCGGGCCGAAAAACGGCACGATAAGCCCGCGCTTGCCGGGCGGCGACACCCGCCGGCGCGGAACCACCCGGCTTACCGCTTTCCTTACCTTGAGAGCCACAGCAGCGCCTTTCCATGAGCGGGTCCAGTCTACTCCGCCCGGAGCGGCGCGCCTAGTGCGGCCGTGCGTTCTTCGGCCCTGCCGCCGCCTCGGCATCAAGTGCGGGGCGTGCGGCGGCCGAGGCCGATCTTCCTCGCGAGTTCGCTCCGTTGGGCCGCATAGTTGGGCGCAACCATCGGGTAATCGGCCGGCAGATTCCAGCGTTCGCGGTATTCCTCCGGTGTCATGTTGTAGGCCGTCTTGAGATGGCGCCGGAGCATCTTGAGCTTCTTGCCGTCTTCAAGGCACACAATGTGGTCCGGCATTACCGACCGGCGAATGGGAACTGCCGGAATCGGGCGTTCGGAGGGTCCCTGCGGGCGTTCGCCGAGGCTTGCAATGGTGCCGTAAACCTGCCGGATGAGATCGGGAAGATCGCCGACCGCGACCGTATTGTTGGAGACGTGCGCCGACACGATTCTCGAAGTCTGTTCCAGAAGGTCGCGGCGGCTTGGCGTCTCTTCGCTCATTTCGCGCGCTCCTCACCTTTGTCGGTTCGACAACTATAGTCCGAATTAGAACGGGGTTTCGGCCCGGCAAGAAGGGCGTTACCGGCTGCTCCGGCATTTTTTCCGTCCGGAAGTCGCATCCGGGCTTCTGCACGGTCGCATCACGACAAGTGAAGGCCCTCCGTCCTGAACGATTCTTTCTCCAGCACCGACAACCGGCGCCGCAAGCAGGCGGCCGGGCCGTTGCGGGAGGTGGGATCGTCATGTCGCTGCTCGTCGGTTCCCGTCGCCCTCCAGCCTGTCCCGCCCCGCCTGCGCCAATCGCAAATCCCGGCCACAAGATGCCCGCGCGAACGGAGGTCCAACGATGAACGCCTACGCGATCACGCATGACGAACTGGACCTGGAGGTCCGCTGGCCCGGCGGTGAGTCGACGCGCTTCCCGTGGATATGGATGCGCGTCAACGAACCCGGCGCATTCGACCCCGTCACCCGCGAGCGGCGATTCGACCTTGCCGGCGTCGCGCCTGACATTCGTCCTGACGATGTCGAACTCAGCGACGATATGCTGGTCCTCCGCTGGCCGGAGGGCGAGGGCGTCAGCCAGGTGCCGATGGCCTGGCTGGAGGCCCGCAGGCCGGACGCGCCGCAGCCGGCCGACCCCGCGGCGATCGTTCCGGAACTCTGGGATGCCTCGCTTGCCGAAAGCCTTCCCCGCCACGCTGCCGGCGGCGACCTCAAGGTGTTCCTCATCGACCTGAAACGCTTCGGCCTCGCACTGGTCGAAGGACTGGGGGACGATCCCGAAGCCGGCGTCGCCTTCGGCCAGCGCATCGCGTATATCCGCGAGACCTATTTCGGCCGCATCTTCGAGGTCTATACCCATCCCAAGCCGAACGGCCTCGCCTACACAGCTCACGCGCTCGCGCCGCACACCGATCTTCCCTATTTCGAAACGCCGCCGGGCGTGCAGTTCCTGCATTGTGTGCGCAACGGGGCTGTCGGAGGCGCCAGCCTGTTCGTGGACGGGTTTCGCGCCGGCCGGGTCTTGCGGGACGAGGCGCCCGAGGATTTCGACCTGCTGAGCCGGCAGAGAATGCCCTACCGGTTCATCGACGACGTGTCCGACATGCGCCATCGCCGCCCGGTCCTGGCCCTGGACGATGACGGTGAACTCGCCGAAATCGCCCTTAACCCGGCCCTGGCGGACGAGATACGGCTCGACGCCGATCCTGCGGCAACGAGACGCTACTATGCAGCCTATCGGCGGCTGATGACGATTACCCGCCGGCCCGAACTCACGCTGCACACGCTGATGGAGCCGGGCACCATGATCGCCTTCGACAACCGCCGGGTGCTGCACGGGCGCGACGCCTTCGATCCGTCCACCGGGGAACGCTGGCTGCGGGGTTTCTATATCGACCGCACCGACATCGACAGCCGGCTTCGCTGCCTGTAGCGGTTTCGCGACAACTTTGCCGAAGAGGCGAGGCAGGGGGTATGCTCCGCCGACCCTGACGAGGAGGCGGCGGATATGGATACGTTCGCGGACGGAAGGCCCGTCGGCATGAGCGACGAGGAATGGGAGGCGCGGTGCGACCTTGCCGCGGCCTACAGGCTGTGCGCGCTCTACGGCTGGACGGACCTCAACAACACCCACATTTCGGCCCGCCTGCCGGGGACGGAGGATTCCTTCCTGCTGAACCCGTTCGGCATGTTCTTCGAGGAGATCACGGCGTCCTCGCTGATCGTGGTGGACCGGCAGGGCAATGTGCAGAGCGAGACCGGCCACGGCGCCAATCTCGCCGGCTTCGTCATCCACGGCGCGATCCACACGGCCATGCCGCACCTGCATTTCATCATGCACACGCACTCGCGATACGGCGTCGCCGTCGCGATGCAGGACCATGGGCTGTTGCCGGCCAGCCAGAAGGCGCTGACCGTCATGGGCTGGCTCGGCTACCACGACTTCGAGGGCACGGCGACCGACGCGGACGAGCGGCCGCGGATCGTGCGCGACCTCGGGGACCGGCGGATCCTGATGCTGCGCAACCACGGCCTGCTGACGGTCGGCGAGACGATGGGCGAGGCGTTCGTGTGGATGTACCGGATCGAGACCGCCTGCCGCCACCAGATCGACGCCCAGTCCGGCGGCGCGGCGCTCCGCGAAATCACGCCGGCAACCCAGGAAAAGACGATCGCGACGGGCAAGTCGATGTATGGCCGCGGCGGCTTCATCGAGGTCGGCAAGGAATGGCCGGCCCTGCTGCGCCAGCTCGAGCGGGCGGGCATGGACGACTACCGGCGCTGACCGGGGCCGGCAGTGTCCTGGACGAGGCGGAGGACAAGGGCATCCTCCCGGCCCGAGGCGGTGCGGTAGTAGCCGGGCCGGCGTCCGACCGGCTCGAACCCGAAGCGGGCATAGAGCGCGCGCGCGGCGTCATTGCTTACCGCTACTTCCAGAAACAGCGTTCGACCGTCAAGAGATGCGGCGGCATCTTCGATCAGCGCTGTCGCAATGCCCCGACGCTGCGCGGAGGGGTGGGTCGCGATCATCACCACTTCCGCTTCGTCGCCGGCGGTGCGCAGATGCAGGAAGCCGATGGGCACCGTTCTTCCGTCCATGGCGATGCGGGTGCGCGCGCCGGGTGCGGAGAGCAGGCTGCGCCAGGCGTCCACCGACCACGCAGCCTCCGGCATGGCCGCGCGGTGGATGGCTGCGATGATTTCGGCGTGGGAAGGGTCGGCCGCGATCACCGCCGGACGGGCCCCGTATGCGGCGCGGTGAGGTAGAGCGGCGAGGCAGGGCCGGTCGGCAACACTCTGCCCAGAAGCCGGGCGGCGTCCGGCATTGCCGGCGCGAGCGCCCGGACCGCGCCCGGCGCAAGCGCCGCAAGCGCGGCCGCTGCATCGCCGGTAACGGTGAAAGGCGCCTCGGCGAGCAGGGCCTCCGCCGTCGTGACGAACGGCTCGGCGGCGCCGGAAAGGTCGGCGGCGTAAAGGCTGCCGCGTTTGGTATCCAGCACGGCGAAGAGGCGGCCCTCCGGCGGCTCCGCCGGGCGCAGCGCCTCGAAGGTCGGCACGGCCGCAATCCCGGCTCCGGTGACGAGCGCCAGGCCGCGCGCCGCCGCCAGCGCTATGCGGATGCCGGTGAAGGAGCCGGGGCCGCGCGTGACGACAATTCGCGAAATCTCGGGAAAGGCCGCGCCGGCGTCCGCCATGGCGCGTTCCAGCATGACCGGCGCCGCCTCCGCGTGGCCGCGCTCCATCCTCCTCCAATGGCTTGCGAGCGGCTTTCCGCCCCGTGCGACGGCGACGGAACAGGCGTTGGCCGCGCAATCGAGCGCGATTTCGACCATGGGATGCGCGGGGTCGTCCGGCGGGTCCCCGCCCCGAGCGTCCTCAGGGGACGGGATAAACCGCTTCGACTTCCGGGATGTAGTGGCGCAGCATGTTCTCGACGCCCATCTTGAGCGTCGCCGTCGAGCTCGGGCAGCCGGCGCAGGCGCCCTGCATGCTGAGATAGACGACGCCGTCCTCGAACGCGCGGAAGACGATGTCGCCGCCGTCCTGCGCCACCGCCGGGCGGACCCGCGTCTCCAGCAGTTCCTTGATCTGCGAGACGACCTCGCTGTCCTCGGCGCCGTCGTCGGCCTCGCTCTCGTCACCGGCCAGAATGACGGGACGGCCGGCCATGAAATGGTCCATGACCGCGCCGAGGATCATCGGCTTCAGCGTCTGCCAGTCGCGCGCATCGTCCTTGCTGACGGTCACGAAGTCGCTGCCGAAAAACACCGCCCGGACCCCCGGCACGTCGAACAGCGCCTGGGCCAGCGGCGAGCGTTCCGCGCCCTCCGGAGACGGGAAATCGGCCGTGCCGCGCGCCATCACCTGCACGCCGGGAATGAATTTCAGCGTTGCGGGGTTGGGGGTCTGTTCGGTCTGAATGAACATCGGCTGCGTCCTCCCGGCACAATATGCGGTCCTAGATGGACCGGAACCGCCGCGAAATCAAGCGGCGCCGTCGTAATAGGCCTGGAGGATGGCGGCCACCCCGCCGCGGCTGTATTCGGGCGGGATCGTCTCACCGCCGGCGAACATCTCGCGCAGCCGGGTGCCCGAGATGCGGAGCTTGCCGCCGTCCCCTTGCGCGCAGGGCCGGCCCGCGGCATTGCCCGTCGCCACCGCCGCCACCATGCGATAGCGCTCCTCCTCGCCCGGCGGTTCCGTCCCATCGTCGGCAGCGAAGCACACATTGCCGGTCGCCATGCCCCCGCAGTCGAAGCAATGGAACGTGTCGTCGATCTTCAGCGGCCGGATGGCAAGGCTGTCGGCGCCGATCCCATCGAATATGCGGTGTGCGTCGTAGGGCCCGTAATAGCCGCCGAGCCCGGCATGGTCGCGCCCCACCACCAGGTGCGAGCAGCCGAAATTCTGGCGGAACAGCGCGTGCAGCAGCGCCTCCCGGGGGCCGGCATAGCGCATCTCTATCGGATAGCCGGCCTGGACCACCTTGCCTTGCGCAAAGTGGTTGGCGACCAGCCAGTCGATGGCGCGGACCCGGACCTCGGCCGGAATGTCGCCTTCCTTGAGCGCGCCCAGGACCTGGTGGATGAGCAGCCCGTCGCACACCTCGATGGCGACCTTGGCGAGAAACTCGTGGCTGCGGTGCATGGGGTTGCGGGTCTGGAAGGCGGCGACCGTGGACCAGCCCTTTTCGGCGAACAGCGCCCGGGTTTCGGCCGGGCGCAGGTAAAGCCCGCGATAGGTCTCGGGAAAGTGGCCCTCGGAAAACACCGACATCGGGCCCGCCAGGTTGACGGCGCCCTGCGCCATCACCTTGGCGACGCCCGGATGGGCCTCATCGGCAGTGCGATAGACCTCCTGGCACTCGAGGGTCTTGTCGATGGCGTATTTCTCGGTGACCGTGAGAACGCCGAGGATTTCCCCTCCCTCGTCCGTCAGCGCCACGTCTTCGCCCACGGCGACGGCGAAGTCTTCGCCGCAGGAAAGCGTGATCGGCAGCGGCCAGAAGAGCCCGTTCTCCAGCCGCATGTCGAGGCACGCGCCGCGCCAGTCGGCCGCGCCCATGAACCCGTCAAGCGGCGTGTAGGCGCCCATGGCGAGCATGAAGAGGTCCGAGACCTCGCGGCTCGAGAGCGGCAGCTTCTTCAGGGTGCGCGCCCTCTGCAGACCCTCGCCCCGCTCCTCCGGGGGCAGCAGCAGGGGCTTCAGGGCGGCATTGCCGTGCGGGGCGATCAGCGTCGACAAGGGACGTTACCGGGGCAGGAGACGGGGGCTAGTCGATGATGTGGTGGACGGGGGCCTTCTCCATGGTCCATTCCCCGGTTTCCCGGTCGTAGCGGGACAGGGTGAAGCAGTGCCAGTCGGCGTCGTCCAGCTTCGGATGGTCGGCCCGGTAGTAATATCCCGGCCACCGGGTTTCCGTCCTGAACATCGTGTGGTGCGTCACGGACTCCGAGGCCAGGACCCGGTGGTGAAGCTCCCACGCCCGCTGGAGCTGGTGGAGGTCTTCGGCCCCGAGGCTGCCGAGGTCTTCCTTCAGCATGGTCAGCAGTTCCAGCCCGCGGGTGAGCATGGGTTCGTTCGTGACGTAATTCGAGCTGATGCCGCCGACATAGTCGTCCATGATCTTTTCGAGGCGCTGAAGGCCGTGGATCGGCAGGATGTAGCTCGGCGAGACCGTGCCCGCGACGATCTCGTTGCGGCCGACCCGGTAGGTCTCCAGCGGCTGGAAGACGGTCCTCTTGAGGTCTTCGTATTCCCGCTCGCTCACCTGGGGCCGGTCGCCCTTCATGTCGTTGACGTAGTTGACCGCCGCCTTGCCGGCGATCCGGCCCTCCGTGAAGGACCCCGACGAGAACTTGTGGGCGGTGCCGCCGATGGTGTCGCCGGCGCCGAACAGCCCCTCGACGGACATCATCCGGTTGTATCCCCACTGGTAATCCGCCGGCGCGCAGTCTTCCGGTCCGCTCGCCCAGGCGCCCGAGCAGGTGGCGTGCGATCCCATGACGTAGGGCTCGGACGTGGTCAGTTCAGGATTGGTGTGCTTGGGGTCGATGTTCTGGGACGCCCAGACGACCGCCTGTCCGATGGTCATGCCGAGGAAGTTCTCCCAGCCGACCTGCTCCAGATGAGGATCGGCGAAGGCTTCCTTCGTCACCATCCGGATCGGGCCTCCGCCGGCCTTGACCTCCTCCAGGAAGGCGTGGTTGCGCAGGCAGGTAGGCACCGGATGCCGGTCGATATAGTCCCCGACCAGCTCCTTGGTGTGGTCGTACCATTTCGACTCGTATTCCTCCCCGTAGGCGTTCTCGGTGTACGTCTTGAGGTGGAGGAAATAGGCGCCGACCGGACCGTAGCCGTCCTTGAAGCGGGTGAGGACGACCCGGTTCTCCATCTGGGTCATCTTGGCGCCGACAAGGATCGGCAGCGCATAGGCCGAGGCGCTGCTCCAGGGGGCGTACCAGGTGCGCCCCATGCCTTCGCCCACCGCCCGGGGCTTGAAGATGTGCGAGGCGCCGCCGGCGGACACGATGACCGCCTTCGCGCGGAAGACGTAGAAATCCCCCGTGCGGACATTGAACCCGACGGCGCCGGCGACGCGGTTCGGATTTTTGGAGTCCGTCAGCAGGTGGGTCACCATGATCCGGTTGTAGACTTCGGTGGCGGCCTTGCGGGCGGCCTCCGCGACGATGGGCTTGTAGCTCTCGCCGTGGATCATGATCTGCCACTTGCCTTCGCGCAGATAACGCCCGGTTTCCGGGTCCTTCATGATGGGAAGGCCCCACTCCTCGAACTTGTGCACCGTGGAGTCGACATGCCGGGCGATGTCGAAGCCCAGATCCTCGCGCACCAGGCCCATGAGGTCGTTCCGGGCGTAGCGGACATGGTCCTCGGGCTGGTTCTCGTTCCACTGCATGCCCATGTAGCAGTTGATCGCATACAGGCCCTGGGCGACGGCGCCGCTGCGCTCGATGTTCGCCTTCTCGACGCAGACCACCTTCAGGTCGCGCCCCCAATAGCCGGCTTCGTAGGTAGCCCCGCAGCCGGCCATGCCGCCGCCGACGACCAGGATATCCGCGTCCACGAAAACCGTTTTCCGGCGAGCGAACAAACTCACTAGTGGCCTCCCTCACTGGTTCGGTCCGGCTGCAGCGTGGGCAGGGCCTCGATGTGGAGCGCATCCGGCTCGTGCGCGAGTTGCTGGGATTTCATCGCTTCGGCGGTGGGCGCCTCGTAGTCGGCCGGCGGCTTGATCGATCCCCAGGGCTCGGTCCGGATCGGGGAAACGAAATCCTTTTCCTGGCCGTCCCGGAACTTGATCTTCCAGGAAATGGCGCCCTTCTCTTCCTCCCTCAGCACCCGGACGCTGTGGCCCAGGGGCGCGAAGTCGGCGTAGCCGCGGCAGTCGATGGCGTGCTGCGGGCAGGCCTTCACGCAGGAGTAGCACTCCCAGCACATGTTGGGCTCGATGTTGTAGGCGCGCCGGGTGGTCTTATCGATGTGCATGATGTCGGACGGGCAGATATCCACGCAATATCCGCAGCCGTCGCAACTGGTCATATAAACGAATGTCGGCATCGGGTTCCGTTATCTCCTCCATTAACGACCGATACGGGCCGATCAGTAGTGGCGGGGCCTTTCGCGCGCACTGCCGAACATTTCCGGCTTGTCCGCGGGAGCCGGGAGGTTGCGCCTCGAACCGGTCGCCTCCGACACCCGTTTCTCCAGAGCCGCTGCGGGCTTGTAGAACATGTGCGAGAACTTGGACCATGGAACGGACCCGAACAGCACTGTCGTGGCGATGAGGTAGAGGCCCAGGAACACGGTCGTCCACGAACTCTCCATCGCCTGCAGGCCGGCCCAGATCAGCCCCAGCGTCGTGCTGGCCAGGAGCGAGAGGATGAACAGGTCGGCGCGCACCACCCGGAAGGGCGTGTGGCCCTCGGCCGCCACATCGACCCGGATGAAGAACCAGAACCAGTAGCCGCCGACGCAGACCAGCAGGGCCCCGATGACCCACAGCTGCGGCAGTATGGCGGGCGTCGGTGTGGCGGGCGTCGGGAACCAGAACACCATGATGACGGTGGTGACGATGTAGGCCAGGAAACCGTACATCGTCAGCAGGTGCGCTGTCCGGCGGCGCCCCGGGCCGAATTCGGCGGACGTCAGGCCCTCCGCCAGGGCGGTCCGGACGGCAAGCGCCGACATTTCCCCGCCGCCGACGCGGCGCGTTCCCCTGTCCTGCGTTTTCCGCCAGCTGCGGAAGAAATAGGCGGCGCTGCCCTTGTGCCAGATGTCGAACAGGGTGCCGCCCACGACCAGGGCGATCATGACGACCACATAGGTCTGCATGACACCGGGGTCGATCGACCCCGAAAGCGCGGCGAAGGGATTACTGGTGAACACGCGATTGCCCCGATTTCAGCCTGTTCCGTTAAACGCCCTGAGCGACAATATCGATCCGCCCCCGGGAACGATACAAACTATTGTCGCGACGGGTTGTCAAGGATGGCGCGGCGCGCTCCCGGCTCCGTCAGGCGAAACGGGTTATTTCGTCTTCGGAGAGGTTGCCCGGCAGGATGACCACTGGCACCTGAAGCCGGCCGACCGATTTGCCCGTGAGCGAGGATATCAGGGGACCCGGTCCCTTGGGGCCCGTGTCGGACGCCAGGATCAGGAAGGCGACCGACGGGTCCTCCTCGCAGGCCTGTATCGTCTCGTCCACCTTGTCGCCTTCGCGGATCGCCAGCGAGGGTACCCGGCCCGACAGGCGCTGGACCCGCGCCGCCGCCTGCAGGATGACCGTCTCGGCATGCTCGCGCGCTTCCTCCCGCATGAGGTCGCCGACGGCCGACCAGTGCTGGAAATCCGCCGGCGTGTCGATGACGTACAGCAGGCCGACATGGCTGCCCGTGCGCCGGGACCTGAGCGCGGCGAAGGTCAGCGCCACCGGCAGTTCGTCGCTCTCGTCGACGACGCAGAGCAAAGTCCGCGTCGAGGGGGAAGGAAGCTCGGTCAAGGAGTCAGGTTCTCCGCGCGACGGCGCCTGCGAGCCATCCTGCCATCAAGGCCAGAAGGATGGCAACGAGACCGTGCAGGATGGGGAAATCGTGCGCGAAGCGGAACACGGCCGCTTCGAGGCCGGCTTTCCGGACATGGAGCGCGCTTGCCGTGACATTCACCACATTGGGGCCGCGCAGCTCGAACACCTCGATCCGGTAGCTGCCGACGGGAACATTGGCGGGAAAGGCGACGCGTGTGCGGAACAGATGTTCCCCCAGGAATTCGACGCGCCCGAACTTGGCCGAGTAGAGGCCGTTCACCTGTTTGCGCCGCAGGAGAGCGGCCTGGAACACTTCCAGCGCCTCAATGTCCTCGCCCGCGGGCGAGGGGGCGAGGAAGTCCTGTCCGATCCTGTAGCTCGCCAGAACCTCGGTGAGCGGCCGGTCGGCGAAGGCTTCGCTCGCAGCGACCCAGACGAAAGCCGGCGCTTCCGGAAAGGCCACCCCGGCGTGATTGGCCCAGACCCCGAAATGGCGCTCCTTGCGGCGGACCACCGTCGGCTGTTCGGGCCCTCGAATCACCACGATGACGCCGCGTTCTTCCCCGACCGATCCCTGCGCTTCCGCCGCGGTCCCGAAAACAACGAGCTCGGCCCCGGTGAATCCGGCCGTGATGGCAACGGTCCGTTCGGAAACATCGACCACGAACTGAGCTGCCGATGCGGGCACCGCTGCAGCGAGAAGGACCATCGTAGCCAGCAAGCGCATCAGAGCAGGCCCGGCTGAAGCGAGAACAGGTCGTCCGGCGCGGTCACAAGGTCGAAAAGCAGCTTGAGGCAGACAGCCAGCACGAGCGCAGCCAGGAGCACGCGGAACTGCTCGCTCGGCAGCCTTGCACCGAGACGGGTGCCCACCTGGACGCCCACCACCGAGCCCGCCAGCAGCAGCAGCGCCAGGATCACATCCACAGTCTGGTTGGCGGCCGACTGGAGCAGGGTGACGGTCGAGACAACAAACAGGATCTGGAACAGCGAGGTGCCGGCCACCATGGCGGTCGGCATGCCGAGCAGGTAGATCATCGCCGGCACCATGATGAAGCCGCCGCCCACGCCCATGATCGCCGCCAGCAGGCCGACCAGCAGCCCGATCAGGAACGGCATCACGGCACTGATATAGAGGCGCGACTTCTGGAACCGCATCTTGAGCGGCAGGCCGTGGATCCAGGTGTGGCGGTGCAGCTTGCCGCGCCGCGCCACGCCCCTCTGCTTGCGCAGCAGCGCGCGCAGGCTCTCCGCCATCATCAGTGCGCCGACGATGCCGAGGAACACCACGTAGCAGAGCGAGATCGCCAGATCGATCTGGCCGATGCCGCGCAGCAGCTTGAACAGCCAGACGCCAAGCGCCGAGCCCAGCACGCCGCCCGACAGCAGAACGAGGCCCATCTTGAAATCGACCGCGCCGCGCCGCCAATGGGCCAGCACGCCGGAAACCGAGGTGGCGACGAGCTGGTTCGCCTCGCTCGCCACCGCGACCGGCGGCGGAATGCCGATGAAGATCAGGAGCGGCGTCATCAGGAAACCGCCGCCGACCCCGAACAGGCCGGACAACACGCCGACTCCGGCGCCCATCCCCAGCAACAGAAAGACATCGACCGAAAGTTCGGCAACCGGCAGATATATCTGCATGGCGGCCCCTCTTAGGCCCGCCGCCGCCCATGCGCAAGACGAGTTGCGCCGGTTTCCCGGACCGGTGTCGCTATGGCCGCTTCAGCCCCGGCTTTGACGGGCGTGAACCCGGTCAGTAAGGCCTGCCGCCCTTGACCTGTGTTCGGTGCATCAGGCGGCGAGTCGCCGGGTCGAAGGGGTCTCGCCGGTGCATGACGGCGCGGTTGTCCCAAAGCACGATATCGCCCGCGCGCCAGCGGTGCTCCCAGACGTGGGCTTCATCCGCTGCATGGGACCAGAGGCGGTCGAGCAGGCGTTCGCTTTCCCCGACCTCGAAGCCGACGAGCCAGGCATTGCGCCGCCGTCCGAGAAAGAGCGCCTTGCGTCCTGTGTCGGGGTGGGTTCGCAGTACGGGATGGCGCGCTCCCGGCGTCGCGCGTACATCGGTGACCGCAGGCACGCCCTGTCGTTGCGCGCCGGTCGAGGTCAGCGACTCGTCGTGGACGCACCGGGCGTCTTTCACCGCGTTCGCCGTTTCGCTGTCCAGTGCGCGGTGCATGTTGGTGAAGCAGGTGTTGCCCCCTGCGGGCGGTATCTCGATGGCGTAGAGGCAGGAGCCGGCGGGCGGCTCTTCGATGAACGACATGTCGGTGTGCCAGTCCGCTTCGCCCGCACCGAGCGCGCCGATCTGACGGCCGTCCACCTCGATATTGGAGATGATCGTCACTTCCGGGGGCACGTCGCTGAACGAGCCGAAACCGGCCGTCACCTCGCTGTTGGGCGCCTCCTGCAGCGGCCCGAAGACGCGGGTGAAGGCGATCAGCTCCTCGTCGCTCAGACCCGTCTGGCCGCGGAACAGCAGCACGAGATGCTGTTTCCAGGCCTCGCGCAGCGCTTCGCCCGCCTCCGGCGGTACCGGCTTGCGGACATCGATGCCGCGTATCTCAGCGCCGAGCGCAAAGCCCGTCGGGACGACTTCCATCGGCATTGTCCCGGCATCGGCGGTCACTGCATCAACTCCTTCATGTAGGTCGGCAGCGCAAAGGCGCCGAGATGGATTTCCGGATTGTAATAGCGCGTGTCCAGGCCGGCCGCAGCATAACGCTCCCGGATCGCCTCCAGCGGCCTCCGGCGATGGTCCGGGTCGTCGCTGGCCCAGCCGAGCGCCATGAAGCCCCAGATGTAGGTCGGCACCGCGACGGCATAAGCGGCGGGGTCGGCGAACAGCGCGTTGAAATGACGCCAGGAGGAGGTCAGCTCCTCGCCCTGCACGAAGGCCACGCCGTTCTGCGTCACCAGTATGCCGCCCGGCTTCAGGCAACGCTTGCAGCCGGCATAGAACTCGCGCTGGAACAGGATCTCGCCGGGACCGATGGGGTCGGTCGAATCGATCAGGATCACGTCGTAGCGGCTGTCCGTCTCGGTGACGAAACGCGCGCCGTCGGCGATGACGAGTTCCGCGCGCGGGTCGTCGAACGCGCCCTTGCAGATTGACGGCAGATACTGCCGGGCGAGGTCCACCACACTCCGGTCGATCTCCACCATGGTGGCGCGCTTGACCGGGTGTTTCAGCACCTCCTCCAGGAGCCCGCCGTCGCCGCCGCCGACGACCAGCACATCACGGACCGAGCCGTGCGCGAGGATCGGCACATGCGCCATCATCTCGTGATAGATGAACTCGTCGCCCTCGGTGACCTGCACCACGTCGTCGAGCGTCATCACCCGCCCGAACGTCGGGTTCTCGAAGATGACGATCTTCTGCAGGTCCGTATCGGAACTGTAGAGGACCTGCGTGATTTCGAGCTTCTGGGTCGCGTGGGCGTGGATGGCTTCCTCGAACCAGCCCCCTGCGGTCACGGAATCATGCCCCGCTTGTGTTCCGTCAGGGTTATCTGCTCCGGCTCGAAGGCCCGCTTCAGCACCTCGATGCCGGCATAGGGGTCGCACTCGCCGCACATGAACAGGTCGAGCGCCGCGAACCCGCGCTCGGGCCATGTGTGGATCGAGATATGGGATTCGGCGAGCAGCAGCACGCCGGAGACGCCGTTCGGCTGGAAGCGGTGCAGGTCGCAACCGAGCACCGTCGCGCCCGAGGCTTCGGCGCAGGCGCGCAATGCGCGTTCGATGGCGGCCGGGTCGTCGAGGTCGCGCGCGCCCCACAGGTCCACCAGCAGATGCGTGCCGGCGTAGCGCAGGCCGTCCCGCTCGACATAGTAGTCCTTGACCGCGGGCTGTTCGCGCGGAAACAGGCGGGCGGTCACCGCCTCGTCCGGAATGGCGGCAGACGTCTGGGCCAAAGGCGTACCCCCGAAGCTTGAGGTGGATCGCAGCGCGGCGCGCGGCGAGGCGCGACAAAATACGCCGGTTCACCGCGTGCGCAAGGAGAATCACACGGAGTCCTTTCCGAGTGCCACCCATAGCCCTGCCGCACCTGTCACAGCCGCCATCAGCACGAATGCGGCGTCGTAGCCAAGGGACCCTGCGACGGCCCCGAACAGCGCCGGGCCGAAGGCGGAGCCGGCGAGCGTGAAGAACATCGCCCCGCCTGTGGCCGCCCCGACATCGCCGCCGGGAGCAAGCCGCGCGACCTCCGCCAGATAGACACCGTTCCAGCCGACGGCCGTTGCGCCGAATGCCGCCGACAGCGCGGCGACGGCGAGCCAGGGCCAGTCGGGGCCGAGCGCGGTTGCGGCCAGCGCCGTGGCGGCCATCGCGACGCCGAGCGCAGCGAGCGCGGCGCGGCCGGAAGTGGCGTCGGCCACCCATCCCCAGCCCACACGGGCCGCAATGCCGGCGACGAAGCCGACGGAGAACAGCGAGCCCGCCTCGGCGAGATCGAATCCGGCGCGCCGCATCGCAAAGGCGACGAAGAAAGCCGTGAAGCAGAATTGCCCCATCGAGAAGACTGCTGAAGCCAGTATCGTGCGGCGCAGCGCGGGCAGCGCCCAGACCTGCCGGATGGCCGCCAGGGGACGGGCCGCGAGCGCAGGCGCCGACGGGTCCCGGTCGCCGTCGAGGCGCGTACGCCAGGGCTGGACAGCGGCCATTGCCGCCACGCAGAGCAGCGCGACTGCGGGGCCGGCAGCCTGCCAGCCCCAGGCAAGCGCGACGGTGGACACCAGCAACCCGGCGATCGTGCTGCCCACCGGCACGCTGGTTTGCTTGACGGAAAAGACCCGCCCGCGCAGATGGGGCGGAGATAGCCGCGCAAGCAGGTGCGAGCCGGCGGGGTTGGCCGGCCCGTAGGCCATGCCGATCAGGAAGCCGGCAACTGCGAAGGCCGGGATGCTGGGCACGCTGGTGAGCAGCGCGCCGGCCGCGGCAAATGCCAGGCTCGCCTGGCAAACGCGCAGCGCGCCGAAGCGGCGGATCAGCCCTCCCGAGAACAGTGTGGAGGCCATGCCGCCGAGCCACATCACCATCGTGTAGTAGCCGACCATAACCGGATCGATGCCGACCGCGCCCGCGCTCTCCTGCACCGTGATCGGCACGATGAGCGAGGCGATGACGACGATGGCCTGCATCGCGAGCGTTGCGACCAGGGCGGGCAGGACGGCGGCCATGAGCGCGCCGGATAGCCGCAAGGAGCCGCCGCCGCAACCGCTTGCGCCCGACTGCGGGCCTTGACTATCTGGCCGCCATTCAGGTGAGGGAGGCGGAAATGGCGGCCTGGCGCGAGCGGTTGAACGGTCTGGTGTGCTCGCCGAAGACGGAACGCCTGGTCACGGTGCTGATCGTCGTGAACGCGGTGACGCTCGGCCTCGAGACATCGGCGACGATAAACGAGGCGCTCTCGCCCTGGCTCGGCTGGCTCGACCAGGCCATCGTCGCGGTCTTCGTCGTCGAGATCGCCGCCCGGCTGGTGGCCCAGGGGCCGGCCTTCTTCAAGCGCGGCTGGAACCTGTTCGACTTCGCCGTCATCGCCGTCACGCTCCTCCCGGCGACCGGCAATCTCTCGGTGCTCCGGGCGCTGCGCATCCTGCGGGTGCTGCGGCTGGTGTCCGTCGTGCCGCAGATGCGCAAGGTGGTGGAGGCGCTGCTGCACGCCATACCGGGCCTCGGCTCGATCTCCAGCCTGCTGCTGCTCGTCTTCTATGTCGGCGCGGTGATGGCGACGCGCATGTTCGGGGAGGCATTCCCGGAATGGTTCGGCAGCGTCGGCGCGTCCATGTATTCGCTCTTCCAGATCATGACCCTGGAGAGTTGGTCGATGGGCATCGTGCGCCCGGTGATGGAGACCTTCGACTGGGCCTGGGCCTTCTTCGTGCCCTTCATCCTGCTGACCAGCTTCGCGGTCCTGAACCTCTTCATCGCCGTCATCGTCGATGCCATGCAGACCCTGCACACGGCCGACCGGGAGGAGACGACAGCGGCACTCCGCCAGGTGACGGAAGCCGAAGCCTCCTTCCTCGCAACCGAGCTGGAGGGCCTGCGCAGCGAAATCCGCGCGCTCAAGGAGGAAATCGGGCGGGGAAGCGGCAACGACGGTTCATAGCAACTTCCCGTCCGGATAGGCGCTGCGAGCCTCGTTTCCGACCGGCTTCACTCCGCTTCCAGCGCGATGCGGTGACTGTCCAGCAGGCCGGGCGCGCGAGCGGGGTCGCTGCGGCCCCAGCCGCATTCGGTGGCGATGCCGAACGTGCTCACGGCTCGGGCCGCTGCGGCGATGCGGCGCCGGTCGCCGTCATGGTCGTCGTGGTGGATGAGACCGAGATAGAGCTCGCAGCCCTCCGGCAGGGTGAGGACAGCAAGCGGCGCATAATGGGCCACGTCGTCACGGTGTTTCGGCGCGGGGACATGGACGAATTGCAGGGAGCGCTCCAGCCCGGCGAGGATGCCGTGGGTGATCTCCACCGTGTTGGCGAGGTCGGTCGGCATCACCACATGCTCGTCGTTCGGCGTGCCGTAGCAGAGGTGGTAGCCGAGCTCCGCCGGCTCGGGCACGGCGTTGCCGAGGCGCGCCAGCATGCCGGTGATGTCCTGCTTGTAGCTCGCCGGCCGGTTCGGGAAATACCCCTCCCAGGCGAGCACCTCCTGGCAGACGTCCCACTGGATCGCAAGGTCGTCCGGCGGGATCGCGGCGCAGATCTTCGCGAGGTCGGTCTTGAAGGCGCGCTCATAGGCCGCGAAGAACTCCGGACGGCATGAGGGCGAAACGAACCAGTAGCCGACCGCCATCGGCGTCGGCAGGCAGACCTGGAAGCGGACGCCGGCCGGCAGGGTCCCGGCCTCGCGCATGGCGGTGAAGCGGGCGTAGGAGCGGACGGCCTCGGGCGCATAGCCGGGGTCGAATTCGACCGCCGCGGGATCGACGCCGGCGCGGAAACGGAACAGTTCCCATTCGCGGATCAGCTTGCCGTCCCACTGGTGGATGCGCGCCTTGTCCTCGTCGGCCGCGACCTCCATCGCCGGATGCGTCGCAACTTTGGCCCGCTGCCAGAAGATCCAGCGCGCCCGCTCGCCGGTCTCGCCGTCCGGAATCCGCCTGAGATGGCGCCCGAGCCGGCTGCCGATTTCCGTGAAGACCGTGTCGGCATCGGAGTAGGGCAGGCTGCCGACGAGATGAGCGCAGGTGAGCGGCATGGCGGGCCTCCCTGTATCCGGGAGCGGTCATGGTACAATGGCGAAGGGTAAAGCCAACAGGCGCGGAACGGGAGGGGCAAAGTGACATTCGACTGGCGTTCGGCGGACGATGCGGTGCTGGAAGCGCATTTCAATCCGCGCGCTGCGGTCGGCGACGAGGCGGTGGAAGCCCACTTGGGCGAGTATCTGGCGGCGGCCGAAGCGGCGCGCGAAGCCTGGCCCGGCAGCTACGATATCGCCTACGGCCCCGGCCCGCGCGAGGCGCTGGACCTGCACCGGCCGGCTTCGGGCGCGAACGGCGCGCTGTTCATGTTCATCCATGGCGGCTACTGGCGGCGCTTCTCGAAGGCGGACCACAGCTTCGCCGTCGGCGGCTTCGTCGAGCGCGGCGCGACCGTCGCCAATGTCGATTACGCGCTCTGCCCGGATGTGACCCTGGACGAGATCGTGGCCGAGATGCGCGCCTGCCTCGCCTTCGTCCATGTCCATGCCAAAGAGTGGGGCTGCGACCCGGCGCGACTGTTCGTCGGCGGGCATTCGGCCGGCGCGCACCTCACCGCCATGCTGCTCGCGGACCCGGCCTCGGCGGCGCTGATGGCCGGCGCACACTGCATGAGCGGCATCTACGAAACGCCGGTCGTGCGCCGCATCTCGGTGAACGAGGAGGTACGGCTCGACGAGGCCATGGCGGCGCGCAACGACGTCTTCGCCAATCCGCCGGCGAAGCCCGTGCCGATGGTCGTGTCCGTCGGCGGCGGGGAGCCGGCCGGCTGGCGGGCGCAGAGCGCGGGCTATGCCGACATCGCCGAGGCCGCCGGCTGCGCGGTCGAGCGCGTGACCGTGCCGGGTGCCAACCACTTCTCGATGCTCTTCGACGCCGTGAGCGCAGGCGGCAGGTCCTTCGAGGCCTTCGCGGCGAAGATGTAGCCGGGACACCGCTCAGAAGGTCCCGTCCATCCGCTCGATGCGCGCCCGCACCTCGGCGGGGGAGACGCCCGACTCGCGCAGGCTCTGCAAGGTCAGCGCCCGGTCGCGCTTGGCGAGGCGGCGGCCCTCGCCGTCGGTCAGGACCGGGTGGTGCTCATAGGCAGGCACGGGCAGGCCGAGCAGCCGTTGCAGGCGGTTCTGGACCGGCACCGCGAAGGCCAGGTCCTCGCCGCGTGTCACCAGCGTCACGCCCTGGAGCGCGTCGTCCACGACCACGGCGAGATGGTAGCTCGTGCGGATGTCCTTGCGGGCGACCACCGTGTCGCCCTCCGTCAGCCGGAGCGCATAGGCGTCGCCCCGCGCCATGCGCCCCTCGCGCTCGGCTTCGGTCAGCGCCCGGCAGGTGCCGGGATAGGGCGGACCCTCGGGGCCGTGGGGCGCGGTCGCCGCCGCCTCGATCTCCCGGCGGGTGCAGAAGCAGGGGTAGATCAACCCGCGCCTGTCTAGGAATGCAAGGGCACGGGCGTAGTCGGCCATGTGGTCGGACTGCCGGCGCACCGGCTCTTCCCATTCGAGGCCGAGCCAGGCGAGGTCCTCCAGTATGCCCGCCTCGAATTCCGGGCGGCAGCGGCTCCGGTCGATATCCTCGATCCGGACGAGGAAGCGCCCGCCGGCGCGCGCCGCCCGGTCGGCGGCAAACAGCGCCGCATAGGCGTGGCCCAGATGCAGCCGGCCCGTCGGGCTCGGGGCGAAGCGGGTGACGGTAGCCATGGAGGGTGACAAGACCCCGGCTTTGGGCTAGCCGTCAACGCCATGCGACTCGACGGCCCCCGGCATCCGCCCGCCAGCGGCGCAGCCCCGGCCCGCATCGTGCTGCTGCTGCACGGCTACGGGGCGGACGGCGACGACCTGATCGGCCTCGCGCCCGCCTGGGCGCCGGCCATGCCCGACGCGCTGTTCGTGTCGCCGCATGCGCCCTTTCCCTGCGAGGGCGCGCCCTTCGGCCGCCAGTGGTTCGGCATCCACGGGCGCGGCGACGAATTGCGCCTGGCGGGCCTGCGCGCGGCCTCGGCGATGGTCGATGGCTTCATCGACGACCTGCTGGAGGAAACCGGCCTCGCGCCGGCCGCGCTCACCCTCGCCGGCTTCAGCCAGGGGACCATGCTGGCCCTGCACACGGGGCCCCGCCGCGCGGAGCCGCTGGCGGGCATTCTCGGCTATTCCGGCCGGCTGCTGGCGCCGGAACTGCTGGAGCGGGAAGCGCAGAGCCGGCCGCCGGTGGCGCTCATCCACGGCGAAATGGACGAACTGGTCCCCTATGCCTCCATGGCCGAGGCGGCGGCGGTGCTGGAGGGCGCCGGTTTCGCGGTTGAGACCCACGGGCGCCCCGGCCTCGGCCACGGCATCGACCCGGCCGGCATGCAGGCCGGGCTCGCGTTCATGGCGCGGCTCGCGCGGTAATAGCGGCGTTATACCTACGGCCACGGGACTGTCATGGAATGTCATGTTTTGTCATGCGGGGCCGGCGGAACCCCCTGCGATATGTCATGAGATGTCATGTTCTGCATGCGCGCCGTGCATATCCTGTGGCCTGTTCGGGCATGGGGTGCGGGTATTTCCTCCGCTTCCGGTAGTTCTTCGTTTTGGCCATGGGTCCTTCCTTTCGCTCCTGTTTCGTTCCGTCCTCCCCGACCCCGGTCTGCCGGCGGCGGGACCCTGATCCGCGCGTATCCTGCGCCCGCCCGTGCCTGCGCGGGCGGGCGCGCCATTGCGCCGGCGCGGTTCGCGCGCCTGATTGCGCGCGCGAGGCAGGTGCAGGGCACACCTCGCCTGTCGGCTGAATCAGGGTCGTTCCGCGCCGGACCGGCACGGGCGGGAAGCGGTCCGCGCGGACTTCGCTTACCTCACACCCATCATATCACAATTTTTCCAAATGCAAGCATCTATCATAGAATTATTTCAAAAAATCAGAACATGGCATTGCTCCGGACAGCACCGGGACGGCAGGCTGTGGACGCGAACCCGATCGGCTACCATTGATGGACAAGGAGCGCCGATGGTGAACGACATGGCGAACGACCGCGCGGGGCCGATGCCGAACCGGCGGCACCCGAACGAACCGGATAGCGCGGGCTGATGCGCCTTTCGTGGAACGAGGTCCGCATCCGCGCCGCCGCCTTCGCCGAAGACTGGAAGGACGCGGCCTACGAGAAGGGCGAGACGCAGAGCTTCTACAACGCATTCTTCCGGGTGTTCGGAGTGCGGCGGCGGACCGTTGCGCGCTACGAGCAACACGTCTCCAAGCTCGACAATCGCTCCGGCTTCATCGACCTGTTCTGGCCGGGCGTACTGATCGTCGAGCAGAAGAGCGCCGGGCGGGACCTGAAAGCGGCATACGAACAGGCGGGGGAGTATTTCGACGCGCTGCCGGAACGCGAGCGTCCGCGCTACATCCTGGTGAGCGATTTCCAGACCTTCGAGCTGCACGATCTGGACGAGCGGGAGGTTGCGGCCTTTCCGCTTGCCGACCTGCCCGCGCATGTCGAGAAGTTCGGCTTCATCCTGGGGGTGCAGCGCCGGACATTCCGCGACCAGGACCCGGCCAATATCGAGGCGGCCGAACTGGTCGGGCGGCTGCACGACAAGCTGGCGGAAACCGGCTACCGGGGCCGCGACCTGGAGCGGTTCCTCGTGCGCATCGTCTTCTGCCTGTTCGCGGACGACACTGGCATTTTCGAGCCGCGCGACATTTTCTTCGACTTCATCGAGGCGCGCACGGGCGAGGACGGCGCCGATCTCGGCCCCTGGCTTTCGCAACTGTTCCAGGTGCTCGACACGCCGGAAGACGGGCGCTCCGCCGCGCTGGACGAGGACCTTGCGCGCTTTCCCCATGTCAACGGCGCGCTGTTCGACGGGTGTTAGCGACGGTTACAGAGCGCGCCTATTCGCTGACATTTTTCGGCCGGTTGCGGTTTTTCAGTTGATCTGTTGGTCATCGGTTTCGATTGGTTCGCCGGCTCGGTCGCGGATGAGCATGTCGTTCCAGTCCCGGTTGTCGAGTGCGGGTCGCAGCCGGACGATTCTGGTGTCGTTGCGGGCGAGGCGCCTTGCGGCGTGATCGCCGTTTGTGGTGGCGTCGTATGCACAGAAGATGAGGCGCGGGTTCCATGCCTCGATCCATTTGGGGACTTTGGTGGCGACGGCGCCGGTGGAGACGGTGGCGCATTCGGTGCGTTTTACCGGGCCGAGGTGGAGGGAGAGGATGGAGAGTGCGTCGAGGGCGTTGCCGGCCAGGATGACGGCGTGTGGCCATTCGGTCTCCCAGGACATCCAGAAGCCGCCGCCCGCGGTCGTTTTGCGGTCAGCGGTGACGGTTTCGATGCCGGTAGCCTCGCCGGCGGCGTTTCGGCGGACGAACACGGGGTTGCCGTGAGGGTCGGCATGGACCAGGCCGAGGTCGCGGCACAGGGTGACGAGCGCGTCCGCGAGGCCGCGCCGCTCGACGAGGTATCGCCGGAGGTTGGGCCAGCGGGGGTCCTTGGCCGGCGCCTGCCGGCGGCCGCCTGGGGGCATTGAGAGGTCGGACAGTTCGGCGAGGAAGTCGATGGCGTCCGGCGGGGTGCATCCGAGCGCATGGACCGCCAGTTCGATAGCCCCGGCTCCCTCCTCTGCGCGCAGATGGTCGTAGAACATGAAGCGGTTGATGGAGAGGACCGATCCTGGCCGTCTCCAGCGCACGGCATTGTCGGGATCGCTGCGGTAGCCGAGGGCTCGGGCGACGGGTTCGAGGGGATAGCCCCGCAGGCTCTCGGCCCGCACCCGCCGCTCGCGGGGGCGGGAGGGATGCATGGCTATGGCGACGGGACCGGGTTCGCCTTTCCAGTGCTTTGCCCGGCTTTCGGTCCGCGCCGGCGGCGGCGTTCGGCGCTGCGCTGCTTCTGACGTTCCTCGGCTTCCTTGCGGCGCCAGGAGTCGCCGTCGATGGCGACGATCTCGGCGTTGTGGACGAGCCGGTCGACGAGGGCGACCAGGCAGGCGGCGTTTGGGAAGGCCTCGCTCCACTCGGCGAAGGGGCGGTTCGTGGTGATTATGGTTGAGTTCTGCTGGCTGCGGCTTGAGACGATGTTGAACAGCAGGTCGGCGTGGCGGTTGGAGTAGGAGAGATATCCGACTTCGTCGATGACCAGCAGGTGCTGTCGGGCGTAGAAGCGCAGCCTGCGCTGGAGCAGGGTGTCGGAGTCGATGGCGGCGAGTTCGCCGAGCAGGCTGGCGGCGGTTGCGAAGCGCACGATGTGGCCTTCGAGGACGGCGCGGTGGGCGATATTGGCGGCGATGGTGGACTTTCCGACGCCGTTGGGTCCGACCAGTACGAGGTTTGCGGCCTCCTTGAGGAAGTCGAGGGTCATGAGGTCCTCGACGGCCATGCGGTCGCAGCGCCTTGGCCAGTCCCAGTCGAAGTCTGCGAGCGGCTTGAACTGTCCGAGGCGGGCGTCGGCGAGGCGGCGTTTGAGGCTTCGGGCGCGCTTCTCATCTTCTTCCCACGCGATCAGGGAGGCGAGCCAGTCGCGCTCCGCGACTTCGCCCCAATGGGCGAGGAGGCCGTGCAGGCCCAGCGCGCGGGCGCGGTTCATGAGGGTGTCGGTCATTCTTCGCTGTCCTTTTCATGGTAGCCGGCCAGCCCGTCGTATCCGCCGAGATCGTGATCGCGCACGGCGATGTCGCGCACGCGCGGGTCCCTGGGCAGGTCGATGGGGATCGGCGGCGGCCTGTCCTGCAGTTCGCGCCGCCGTGTGAGGCTGAGGCGCACGGCATTGGGATGGGGGACGCCGCGTTCGAGGGCCTCGTCGATGGCGGCTTCGAGCTCGGCGGCGCCGTATTGGTCGAGCAGGCGCAGCAGGGCGGCGACGGTGGCGCCGATATAAGCGCCGCGGGGGGCGGCCTCGGCGATCAGGCGCTCGCTGTTGGGCGCGGCCTGGAGCAGCCGGCTCTGCCCGCGCAGGCTGCGGGCGTGACGCTTGCGCCTGACCAGCTCCTCAATGTGTTCGGGGTTCTCGATGCGGGCCGCCTTGTCGAAGCTGCGCGGATGGCGGGCGATGACCTCCATGCCGTCGAGGATGCGCACCTCTTCCAGCGTCGCGGCCACGGTGAGGGTGCGCCGGACATGGGTATGCGGGACGCTGTAGTCATTGAGGTCGAACCTGGCATAGGGGGTCTTGGCGATCCTGACCTCGACCCTCTCGTCGACGGGGGGACGGTCGTCGGGCAGCGCCATCAGGGAGCCGCGCTCGCGCTCGAAGGCCTCGCTCACGGTGAGGGAGCGGTCGTCCGGCCAGGGGCGGTCGGCGGCGACGCCCTCGCACCACTCCCGGGCCTGGGCGTTGAGATCGTCGAGGTCACGCCAGGCGCGGGCGGCGAAGAAGCTGTCGCGCACATAGCGTATGGCCCGCTCGACGCGGCCCTTCTCGTTGCCTCGGGCGACCGCGACCGGCTTCGGCAGGAAGCGGTAGGCGCCTGCGAAGTCGAGAAGCCGGGGATTGAAGCGGATGGCGTCGCCGCGCCGCTCCAGCACGACGCTCTTCAGATTGTCGTACCAGAGCTCGCGGGGCACGCCCTGCCAAGCCTCGAAGGCCTCGACATGGCCGCGCAGGAAGTTGTCCATCCCGGCGTTGAGGTAGAAGCGCAGGAAGAGGCGGCGCGAGTGGCCGAGCACCATCACGAAGGCCATCAGCGGGCGCTCCGCACGCCCGATCCTCACCTTGCCGAAGTGGGCCCAGTCGACCTGGGCCTGCTCGCCGGGCAGGGCCTTGAGGCGCAGATAGGCCTCGGCCACCGGCCGCGGACGCTCGGGCGCGATCATGCGCCGGAAGTGGCTCTCGCACCCCCGGTAACCGCGCTCGACCGCCATCCGGTAGAGCCGGCTGGAGGGCAACTTCGGCCAGACCGCCAGGGTCTGGCGGACGAAGGGCAGGAACGGATCGATCATCGAAGATCTGCGCCGCTTCTCAGGCGTGGGCGCCCCGGCGGCCGCCACCGCGCGCTCGACCGTGCCGTGGTGGACGCCGAGCTGGCGCGCGATCGTGCCGATCCGCCACTTCTCGGCAAAATACAGCCGCAGGATCTCGGCCCGGGTCTGCTGGTCGATCGCCATCTCACTCCCTTCGCGCCGGGCGCAGGCCCGGATAGACCGCCCGGGCGCAGAACCGCCCGCAGTGATCGCAGCGGAACACTCCGGCGGGACGGTCGGGTCCGAAGGGCCTCCTTCCCGAGCGCCCCGCCGGCATGCCCGCCACAACAGGACGGCGCGGTGAACGGGTCAAAGGGTGATGCGTCACTTTCTGCGCACGGCGCCCCTCCTCAGGCGCACGGACGCGACGGCGCTCGCGGTAGCGCCGCTGGCGTTCGGCATGCTTGTGACGGCCCCGCCGGCTGTTCTGGTAGCGACGCCCGGCAAGGCGCAGCGAGCGCCGCCGCGCCCGGCCGCTGCACGGACGCGAGCAGTAGATGTTGCCGTGGTCGCACCGCCGGCACAGCACAACCTGGCGATGGCACGAAGCGCAGGTGAACAGGCGGGCGGCGTTCCTCATCGCAAAGACCGATGAGAACGGGGTGGACCCACGCCCGAACGCCTACGATACTGCGCATACGGGCCGTGCCTTGCATGGCTCGGGGGGTGCGGCGCCGGTCGTTGCCACCTAGCAAACGGGGCCGGCGCCGCATCGTTCTCAGCAGCCCCAGTCTACCCCCTCGCGCAGCCCGGCGACCCCCGCCGACAGCGCCAGGACACCCTCCCCTCGGCAGGCGAAAATATCAACGCGACGGGGGCCGGCGACTCCAGTCGGGCTACGCCCTCCTTCCGTCCCAGGCCCCCGTCACAAACACCGCCGCACCACAATCACTGCGATCATCACGCCCCGCAAAAACGCGCAACGCCAGCAAATAAGCGCCTTTTACGACCGTCACCTACAACGGGCCGCTCCGGATTCCCTCTTTCGACGCGCCGATGCGCCAGGCCCTGCTGGACGCCTGCCGCTTCGACTGGTCCAACATCTCGCCGGCGATTTTCGGCGCGCTCTTCCAGTCGGTGATGGACCCGGCGGAGCGCCGGGTGCAGGGCGCGCATTACACCACCGAGAAGAACATCCTCAAGGTGATCGAGCCGTTGTTCATGGACGGGCTGCGGGCCGAGTTCGAGCGCCTGAAGGCGCGGCGCGACAGCCAGCGTCGGCCGAGCCTGCTGCGCTTCCAGGAGCGGCTCGGAAAGCTGCGCTTTTTCGACCCGGCCTGCGGCTGCGGCAACTTCCTGATTATCGCCTACCGGGAGTTGCGCGAGCTCGAAACCGAGGTGCTGAAGGAGGTCTATTCCACCGGCCAGTTCGACGTTCTGGCGGACACGCTTTCGCTGGTGAATGTGGACCGGTTCCACGGCATCGAGCTTGGCGAGTTCCCGGCCCGGATAGCGGAGACCGCGTTGTGGATGATGGACCACATCATGAACAACCGGCTGAGTCTCGAATTCGGCCAGACCTTCGTTCGCATCCCGCTTGAGAAGTCGCCGCATATCGTCCACGGCGACGCGTTGGAAACGGACTGGGCTGCGTTGCTGCCGCCCGGCGAATGCTCGTTCGTGCTCGGCAATCCGCCCTTCGGCGGCGCGAAGTTCCAGACGCCGGAGCAGCGCGCGCAGGTGCGCCGTATCGCGGCTTTGGGCAAGTCCGGCGGCACACTGGATTATGTCGCCGCATGGTTCCTCAAGGCGGGGGATTATGCCCGCGCGGGCCGGGCGCGGATCGGCTTCGTCGCCACCAATTCGATCACGCAGGGCGAGCAGGTGGCCCAGCTATGGCCGCTCCTGTTCGACCGCTGCAAGCTGGAAATCGCCTTCGCCCACCGCACCTTCGCCTGGGGCTCGGACGCGCGCGGCAAGGCGCATGTGCATGTCGTCATCCTCGGCCTCGACCGGCGGGAGGACGCGCCGGCCGAAAAGCGCCTGTTCGCCTATCCCGACCTGAACGGCGAACCGGAGGAAAGTGGGCACGGGGCGCTGTCGCCCTACCTGTTCGACGCCGGCGGCCTCGGCGACCCGCAGCTTACGGTGCGGAAGGAGAGTCGGCCGATAAACGGGTTCACGCCTCTGCGTTATGGCTCTCAGCCAATTGATGGCGGAAATCTAATATTCGATGCCGCAGAGCGTGAAAGTCTTCTGGCTGTGGAGCCGGAAGCCGGAATTTTCCTTCGGCCTTTTGTCGGCGCAAGAGAATATCTCCAAGGCGGTGATCGCTGGATTCTTTCGTTACGCGACGTGAAGCCGGATCGGCTGGCTCGTCTGCCCCGCGTTCGGGAACATATTGCCGCTGTTCGAGCTTATCGATTGAAGAGCGAACGTCCAGCTACTCGCGACCTTGCCTCGTTCCCGACAGAATTCGCGTTCACGACGATTCCCGAAACCCCGTTTCTTGTTGTCCCCGAAGCCAGCTCGGAACGCCGCGAATATGTGCCGATAGGCTGGTTGAAGCCGCCGACGATTCCCAGCAATCTCGTTCGTGTTCAAGAAAACACCTCGCTTGGGCAATTCGGTTTGCTTACCTCGGCCATGCACATGGCTTGGGTCCGTCATATAGGTGGACGTTTGAAGAGCGATTACCGATATACTATCGGCCTTGTTTACAACACCTTCCCGACCCCGCCCGGCTTCGCCTCCGGCAAGGCGGACCTGTCGAAGCTGGAGCCGCTGGCCCAAGCAGTCCTCGACGCCCGCGCCGCCCACCCGGACGCAACCCTCGCAGACCTCTACGATCCCGACCTCATGCCCCCTAACCTCCGCCGCGCCCACACCCGCCTCGACCGCGCCGTGGACCGCCTGTACCGCAAGGCCCCCTTCGCCTCCGAACGCGAGCGCGTGGAGCACCTCTTCGCTCTATACGAAAAGATGCACACGCCGCTGGAAGCGGGAATGCGGGGGGAAAGAAAGCAGAAACGCAGAGGATAAATTCAACCATGAGAAAAGGAATTATTATTGCGGTATCGGGGGCAGTTATTGCGGGATTAATTTTGAAATACTTTACCATGATTTATGAATTGTTCGCAGAATTTTTATTTTTTATTTGGAGAATTATGATTTGGATTTATGTGCAAGCAGTGGCAGATCACAGTATTCCAGGAATCGTAATTGCTATCATGGTAATTTTCTCTATATCCGGTCTTGTGTTGCTATTCTTTGTGATACGCAATGCTTGTCGTGTCGATTCAGGGCCGGAATTTCTGGAATATAAGGAAGACATGATAGATGGAGCAAGATGGCGTTGGACATGGAACAGGAACGAGATATCGAACCTCTGCGCATTTTGTCCGATTTGCGATGCGCAGTTAGTTACTGTGAACGGGTTGGGTGAGATCTACTTCATTTGTGAGCGATGCCCTCCCGATGGAAATTATCGTTCTCAAATTGATGGGCAGAAGATTATTGCAACCATTAGAGGTGGGAGTGTTTACTATGCTTTAGACGCAATAAAGAGGGAAATTCTTCGGCGAATAAGAATCAAACGTCAATACACAACCCAAGAGTGACGGAACCAATTTCCTGTTTGTTCTGATACACGGGCGAAAACGGGTTTCCCAAGCAACTTTTGAGGACAGAAGACCGCTCAGACGTCCAGCTCGCCCGCGAATTCGGCGTTTTCCTGGATGAAGGCGAGGCGGTGGCGGGGGTTGCGGCCCATCAGGCGCTCGACGGTTTCCAGCGACTCCTCCGGCTCGAACTCCACCCGCAGCAGGCTGCGGCGGTCGGGGTCCATGGTGGTTTCACGCAACTGTCCCGGCGGCATTTCGCCGAGGCCCTTGAAGCGCGAGACCTCGACCTTGCGCTTGCCCTTGAAGACCGACTCCAGCAGTTCGATGCGGTGGGCGTCGTCGCGGGCATAGGCGGTCGTTCCGCCCGCGCCCAGCCGGTAGAGCGGCGGCCGCGCCAGGTAGAGGCGGCCCTTCTCGATCAGCGCCGGCATCTCGCGCAGGAAATAGGTCATCAGCAGCGACGCGATATGCGCGCCGTCCACATCCGCGTCCGTCATGATGATGACGCGCTCGTAGCGCAGCTCGTCGTCGAGATAGTCCTCGCCGGTGCCGCATCCGAGCGCGAGCTTCAGGTCCGCGATCTCGCGGTTGCCGCGCAGCTTGTCGTCCGTGGCGCTCGCCACATTCAGGATCTTGCCGCGCAGCGGCAGGATCGCCTGCGTCTCCCGCTGCCGGGCCTGCTTCGCCGAGCCGCCGGCGGAATCGCCCTCGACCAGGAAAATCTCCGTGCCGTCGCGCTCGCGCCGGGAGCAATCGGTGAGCTTGCCGGGCAGGCGCACCCGCCCGCTGCCATTGGCCTTGCGCTTGCGGTCGCGCTCCTCGCGCCGGCGCTGCCGGTCTTCGGCGCGCTCGACGGCGAAGGCGGCGATCGCATCGGCGGCGCCCGTGTCGGCGGCGAGCCAGTGGTCGAAGCGGTCCTTGATCGTCAGCTCGACCAGGCGCTGCGTCTCCGGGCTTTCCAGCCTTTCCTTGGTCTGGCCCTGGAATTGCGGGTTGCGGATGAAGACGGACAGCATGACGCCCGCCCCGCCCATTGCATCGTCGGCATTGACCTTGACGGCCTTGCGGTTGCCGGCGCGCTCCCCGTGGGCGCGCAGGCCGCGCATCAACGCCTGGCGCAGGCCTGCTTCATGGCTGCCGCCGAGCGGCGTCGGGATGGTGTTGCAGTAGGTGTGGGAAAACCCCTCATTGTCGGCGAGCCAGGCAATCGCCCATTCGACCCTGCCGGCGTCTCCCGGGAATTCCACCGCGCCGGTAAAGGCCCTGTCGGCGATACGCCGCCGCTCCCCGGTCGAAAGGTCGAGGAAGTCCGCGAGCCCGCCCGGGAAATGCAGCTCCGCCTCCGCCGGCACCTCGGAGTGCGCAGGCAGCCGGCCGGCGTCGCAGCGCCAGAGAATGCGCACGCCGCCGAACAGGCAGGCCTTGGAACGCGCCATGCGGAACAGCCGCTCGGGCCGGAACCGGGCGGCCTTGCCGAAAATCCCGGGGTCGGGCCGGAAGCGCACCGTGGTGCCGCGCCGGTTGCGGGAAATCCCCACCTTCTCCAGCTTGGAGACCGGCTCGCCCCTGGCATAGCTCTGCCGCCACAATATGCGGTCCCGCGCCACTTCCACCACGAGCTCGGCGGCGAGCGCGTTGACGACCGATACGCCGACGCCGTGCAGGCCGCCCGCCGCCCGGTAGGCCCGGTCGTCGAACTTGGCGCCGGAGTGCAAGGTCGTGAGGATGACTTCCAGCGCCGAGCGGCCCTTGAACTTGGGGTGCGGGTCCACCGGGATGCCGCGCCCGTTGTCGCGGACCTCGACCCAGCCCTCGCCGTCCAGCGAGAACTCGATGCGGTCCGCATGCCCGGCGATCGCCTCGTCCATGGCGTTGTCGAGCAGCTCGGCGGCGAGGTGATGGAGCCCGGTTTCGTCCGTCGAGCCGATATACATGCCGGGCCGCCGCCGGACGGGCTCAAGGCCCTCGAGTACCTCCACATGCTCGGCGGTATAGTCGCTTTCGACTGCGGCTTGCTGGAAGAGATTGGCCATGCGCCTGCGTTCGGGTCGAAACGGTTCCGCCTCCGGTTACTCCCGATTCTAGCCCGGGTTCAACGCCGAATCCGGAAGATTGGCTCCCGAAGGCCGCGCATGGGACGCGAATCGCACCGCCTCCTCCGCCGCGCGCATCAGCGCGCGGGCCTTGTCCCAGCTTTCCCGGTACTCCGTCTCCGGGTCGCTGTCGGCGACGACGCCCACGCCCGCCTGCACATAGAGCACATCGTCCTTCACCAGCGCCGTGCGCAGCGCGATGCAGGTGTCCATCGAGCCGTCCGCGGCGAAATAGCCGATGCAGCCGGCATAGATGCCGCGCTTCTCGGGCTCGAGCTCGTCGATGATTTCCATGGCGCGCACCTTCGGCGCGCCGGAGACGGTGCCCGCCGGGAAGCCCGCGACCAGCGCGCCGATGGCGTCGTAGCGCGGGTCCAGGTCGCCCTGCACCTCGGAGCCGATATGCATGACGTGGGAGTAGTATTCGATCTCGAACTGCTCCGTGACCTCGACGCTGCCGATGCGGCTCACCCGCCCGACATCGTTGCGGGCGAGGTCCAGCAGCATCAGGTGCTCGGCGACCTCCTTCGGGTCGCTCAGCAACTCGGTCGCAAGGAGGCGGTCTTCGGCGGGGTCCCGGCCCCGGGGGCGGGTTCCGGCCAGCGGCCGGATGGTGACGCGCCCGTCGCGCACCCGCACCAGGATTTCCGGGCTGGAGCCGACGATGGAGAACGCGCCGAAATCGAGATGGAACAGGAAGGGCGAGGGGTTGAGGCGGCGCAGCGCGCGGTAGAGCGCGAAGGGCGGGAGCGTGAAGTCCATGGAGAAGCGCTGCGCCGGCACGATCTGGAAGGCGTCTCCCGCGTGGATGTAGTCCCGTGCCGTCGCCACGACCTCGTGGAACCGTTCCCGCGTCATGTTGGAGCGCGGCGCTGCATCGGGTAGTGCGGCGGGTGCGCTCTCGCGCCGGTCCACGGCCGCCCCCTCGAGGTCGGCCAGGGCCGCCGCCAGGCGTTCTTCGGCGCGCAGCCACGCGGTCTCGGCCGTCATGCCGTTCTCTGCCCAGACCGGCGTCACCAGCGAGATGCGGTCCTCGATCAGGTCGAACACCGCCATGATGGTCGGGCGGAGGAACAGCCCGTCCGGAATGCCCACGGGGTCGGGCGGCTCGTCCGGCAGATGCTCCATGAGCCGCACCATGTCGTATCCCATATATCCGACGAGCGCGGCCGCCATCGGCGGCAGGTCTTCCGGCAGGTCGTCGATGCGGCACTCCTCGACCAGGTCGCGAAGGGACTCGAGGGCGCCCTTGCCGCAGGGCTCGAACCGGTCCGGGTCGGCGAGCGCGTCACGGTTGATTTCGGCCCTGTCGCCCCGGCAGCGCCAGACGATGTCCGGATCCCGGCCGATGAAGGAGTAGCGCCCGCGGATCGCGCCGCCCTCGACCGATTCGAGCAGGAAGCAATTGGCCCGCCCGGCGGACAGCTTGAGCATCGCCGAGACCGGCGTTTCGAGGTCCGCGACCAGGGTGGTCCAGACCAGTTGCGCGCGGCCGGACCGGTAGCGGGCCTCGAAGGAGGGAAAGTCGGCAGGCTCGAGCATGGCTGGCGCTATCCGGTCGTCCGGTCAGTTGAACTGGGCGAGCAGATCGCGGTTGACCACGACCCCGAACCGGTCCTGCAGCGCAGCGTGAAACTGCTGCCGGACATCCTCGACCATTTCGGCCGAAAGCTGCTCCCTTATCGCCTCGACCTCCTGCTCGGAATAAGGCGGAGGCTCGATGCTGCCGACGACCGCGACCGCATAGCCGTCGCCGGCGCGCGCCACGACAACCTCGCTCTGCTCCGCCGCGAATACCGCCTCGACGACCTCGCGGGACCGGCCCGAATCCGGCTCGGCCTCCGTGCGGGTGAACGGCCCGGTTTCGGTCACCGCGAGCCCGCCGGCGACCGAGGCGGGCGTGCGGCCCTCGCGCAGCTTCTCCGCCAGGGCATCGGCCCTTGCCTTCGCCGCTTCGTCGAGCCGCTCCCTGCGCCAGGCCGAAAGCACCAGCGGCTTCGCTTCCTCGAAGCCGCGCACGGCCGGCGGCGTCTCGCTTTCCACCCGGAGCACGAAATAGCCGCCATCCCCGAGTTCGCCGAGAAGGCTGTCTTCGCCCACGGGCGTGGAAAAGGCTGTCCGCAGGAAGTTCGCTTCGGCCGGCAGGCCCTCCGGCTGCTGGCCGGCGCGGTCGCGGCCGGAAGCGTCCACGGCCGCGATCGTCAGCAGGGGCAGGTCAAGCGCGCGCGCCGCGTCCTCGAAGGTCGCGCCGCCGCCCAATTGGTCGTCCAGGTCGTTCGCCAGGTCCGCCAGCCGCTCGATCGCGATCTCGCGCGCGACCTCCCGTTCCAGGCCTTCCTTCACGTCCTCGAACGGGATCACATTTTCCTCTGCGATCTGGTCCACGGCCAGCACATGCCAGCCGAGCGGCGTCTCCACCGGGCCCGCTATGCCCGCTTCCCCGAGGGAGAACACCGCCTCGGCCAGGGCCGGCTGAGGCAGCTGATTGCGGGAAACGGGGCCGAGGTCGCTGACTGCGGCTCCGATATTCCCGGCCGCCCGTTCCAGTTCGGCACCGGTGGCCAGCGCCGTCATGAACTCCTGCGCCTTCGACTCGCCGTCGAAGAGCACCTGTCGGACGCGCCGGGTCGCCGGCACGGTGAAGTCCGCGATGCGCGCCTCATAGGCCTCCCGCGCCAGGACGGGGTCGGCGTCCACCCGGTCCAGCCACCGGTCGGGGTCGAGCACGATCGCCGTGACGGCCCGGTAGGCGGGCGCCATGAAGTTGTCCCGGTTCGCCTCGTGCCAGGCGCGCAACTCTCCCTCGCCCGGGTCTTCCGGGAGGGCGGTGGCCTCCGGCACCCGGATCAGCACCGCCCTGCGGCTCTCGTTCCGGTAGCGGTGCACCGCCTCTGCCATGCTCCGCGACGCGCGGACATTGCGTTCGACCGAACGGTCAACCTGGCGCCTCGATATGTCGCGGCGCAGCATGGCGACGAACTCGCCCTCGCTCAGCCCGTTGGTCAGCAGGACCCGCTCGAAGAGCGCACGGTCGAAGCCGCCGAGACGGCCGCCGAAATTCGGATCCTCCTCGATAGTGCGGCGGACCTGGCCGTCCCCGACCGCAAGGCCCAGCCGGCCGGCCTCGAGCTCCACCAGCCGGCGGCGGACCGTCGCCTGGAGCACCTCCTGGGGCAGGCCGAGCTGTGCGGCGATTTCCGGGGTGATGTTGCCGCCGAGGCGCCGGCGCCATTCATTGAACTGGCGGGAGTATTCGCGCCTGAACTCCTCGGCGCCGATCTCGGACTCGCCGACCGTCGCCACGGCGTCGTCCACTTCCGGCGACAGGTAGTCCCCGACGCCCCACGCGGCGAAGCTCAGGATGAGCAGGGCAAAGAGGATTTTGGCGAGCCAGGAAGCGGCGCCTTTTCGGAGCGAGGTCAGCATGGGAACGGGCCGTTAGCAGGAAGCCGCGCATCATAGGCAGCCGCCGATAGGCCTGCAACGCGGCTTCCCCTGCCGGTGCAGCCGGGTATTCTTGCCCCGACGTCGGTGGCGGCGGGGAAGGACGGGAAGGCGATGTTCATTGCAATGAACCGCTTTCGCATCGTGCGCGGGCGCGAGGCGGATTTCGAGCAGCTCTGGTCGGAGCGCAACTCCCATCTCGACGGGGTGCCGGGGTTCGTCGAATTCCGCCTCCTCAGGGGACCGGAGGAGGAAGACCACACGCTCTACGCCTCGCACTCGATCTGGCGCGACCGGGACGCCTTCACCGACTGGACGCGGTCGGAAGCGTTCCGGAAGGCCCATGCGGGCGCCGGCGGCCGGCGCGACCTCTATCTCGGCCATCCGCAATTCGAAGGGTTCGAGTCGGTTCTCGACCGCTAGAGCGCGCCGGCGGCCTCCGCCTTGGCCCGGCGGGCGGCAAGGCGCTCGCGCTGGCGGCCCTTGTCGATGACGAACCGGGTATGGCGGGCGCGGCCGACCTGGCCGAGCGCATCGCAAATGTCTACGGCGAGCTCGATACGCTGGCCGTCGAGCGTCAGGACGCGGGCCGAGACCTCGATCCACATGCCGGCGAGCGTCGGCCCCAGATGGTCGATCTCCACCCGCATGCCGACCGTGTCCTCGCCGTCGTCGAGATGGGACACCACCAGGTCGCGGCAGGTCTGCTCCACCCGCGCCAGCATGAACGGCGTCGCCAGCACCCGCAGGTCCTCGCCCATGAAATCGATGGTCTGGTCCGCCGTGACATCGAACCGGCGGACGCTTTTCAGGTCGGGCGCCAGCGATGGTTTCATGCCATGTCCCCTGCTTCTCCCCAAAGCGGGGCATGGTTGGATAGTGCGCGCGCCCGTGCAAGACTTTCCAGCCGAAAAAATGACAATTCGAGGAATCGATGCCGATTGTCCTGGTCGAACGCGAGGGTCCGGTGCGTACCGTGCGCCTGAACCGCCCGGAAAAGCGCAACGCGCTCAACCGCGAGATGCTCGACGCGCTCCTCGCCGCCTTCCGGAGCGAGCCGGAGAGCGCCGAGCGGCTGACCGTGATCCGCGCCGAGGGGCCGGTCTTCTGCGCCGGGATGGACCTGCGGGAGCGGGCCGGCACGCTCGACACCGAAAGCCCGATCGAGGCGGTTCTGGACGCCGTGCAGCACTATCCCCTGCCCGTGGTCGGGGTCGTGCACGGCGATGCGATCGCGGGCGGCAACGAGCTGGCGCTGCATTGCGACCTTGTGGTGGCGGCGGAGAGCGCGCGCTTCGGCATGTCGCTTGCCCAGATCGGGCTGGTGCCGACCTGGTTCCTCGCCAAGAAGATCGTCGAGACCGGCGGTCCCGTTGCGGCGCGCGAAATGCTGCTGCTCGGCGACCCGCTGCCGGCCGCGCGGATGCATGCGCTTGGCATGATCTACAAGGCGGTGCCCGACGCCGGGCTGGAAGCGGCGGTCGAGGCCGTCACCCGGCGCCTTGCCGCCAATGCGCCGCTCGCGATGAAGGCGATGAAGGCCGTCATGCTCCGGCAAATGGCCTTCCGCGACGCGACGCCGCATGAGGATCTGCTGCCCGTGCTGCGCACCGTCCGCCTTTCCGCAGACGCGAAGGAAGGCATCGCGGCGCGGCTGGAGAAGCGCCCGGCCAACTTCACCGGGGAATAGATGGCCGTGCGACTCGACAAGCCCTGGCGGCGGCTCGACGCGGAGGCCGTGGCCGGGCTCAGCGGCCAGCTCGGCATCTATCAGCTCTCCGACGACGGCGCGACGGTGCGGGCCATCCACAGGGTCGATGCCCGCTCGCTGTTCGGCCTGCGCGGCGAGCTCGGGCGCGAACTGGAGGAGCGCGGCGAGGGGCTGTTCTTCCGCCTGGAGGTCAACCACCAGCCGCGCACCCGTTGGCTCGAGCTGATGATGGCCTACCGCGCCGACCATGGCGGGCTGCCGGCGTGGAACCCGCGGGAGGACGGCGAGGGCCTCGGGCGGCTCAGTCCGGCCTGACGGGCCCCGACAGAATTTTCGGAATCAGGAAAGCGCAAGACTTATGGACCTGTCTCTTACCGACGAGCAGAAACTGATCGTGGACCAGGTGCGCCGCTTCGTGCGCGAGGAGATCGTGCCGCTGGAGGATGACCTGGACCCCGACGCCGACAGCCTGCCGCCGGAGGACCATGAGCGCCTTGCCGGCCGGGTAGCGGAGATGGGTCTCTACGGACTCGACATTCCGCCTGAATTCGGGGGGCCGGACGTGGATATTATGACCCGCACCCTGCTCGCCATCGAGATGTCGCAGCACCGCGCGGGCCTCTACGCGCCCTGCTACAACGTGTTCGGCGGCGCGGGCCTGGCGCAGATGTTCGAGGCCAATGACGACCAGAAGCGGCGCTTCCTCTTTCCGATGCTGAGGGGCGAGAAGAAGACCTTCTTCGGCCTGACGGAGCCTTCCGGCGGCTCGGACCCGGCCCGCGCCATCCAGACCCGCGCGGTGCGCGACGGCGACGAGTGGGTCATCAACGGTGCCAAGATGTTCATCTCCGGTGCCGACCGGGCGGATTTCGGCCTCGTCTTCGCCCGCACCGACCCGGGCAAGGGGCGGGCCGGCGTCACCTGCTTCATCGTCGAGACGGACACGCCGGGCTTCCATGTGCGGCGCATCGTCCACACGCTGCGCGCGGCGCGCTATGCGACAGAGCTGCAATTCGAGGACATGCGGGTGCCGCACGCCAATGTGCTGGGAGAGGTGAATGGCGGCTTCGCCATCGCCAATGACCGCGTGTCGCGCCAGCGCATCCCCTATGCGGCCACCTGCATCGGCGTCGCCGTCAAGGCGCAGGAACTGGCGGTCGAATATGCCGGGATAAGGGAGACCTTCGGCGACAAGCTGGCGCATCGCCAGGGAATCCAGTGGATGGTGGTGGAGAACGAGATCGACATCCGCCAGTCGCTCTGGATCACGCTTGCCGCTGCCGACAAGGCGCGGCGCGGCGAGCCCTTCCGCACCGACTCCGCGCTCGCCAAGATCGTGGCGACCGAGGCGTCGGGCCGGGTGGTGGACCGGGCGATGCAGATCCATGGCGGCTACGGCGTCACCAAGGACCTGCCGTTCGAGCGCTGGTACCGCGAAATGCGCATCCGCCGCATCGGCGAAGGCCCGAACGAAGTCCAGCGCCACATCGTCGCCCGCGACCTGTTCGGAAGTTCGCTGCGGTAGGGCGCAGCGGGTTTTGACAGGCGGTGCAATAGCCCGCACATTCGCGGCGGGGCATTGGGCTGCCGGAAATATGGAGGGGAGACGGTTCGATGGGAATGCTGGAAGGGCGGGTTGCGATCTGCACCGGTTCGGGGCGCGGCGTCGGCGCCGAAGTGGCGAAGATGATGGCCGCGAACGGCGCGAGCGTCATTGTCAACGATCCCGGCGTCGGCGGCGGCGGCGAGGGCGGCGACCGGACACCGGCCCAGGAGATCGCCGATGAGATCAGGGCGGCGGGCGGCCAGGCGGCCGCCAATTTCGGCTCGGTGGCCAAATTCGAGGACTGCCTCGACATGGTGCAGCAGGCCCGCGACGAGTTCGGCGGGCTGCATATCGTCTTCAATCCCGCCGGCATCCTGCGCGACCGCATGTTCCACAAGATGTCGCCGGAAGACTGGCAGGCGGTCATCGACGTCCACCTGACCGGCCACTTCAATGTCAACCGGGCGGCGATCAACCTGTTCCGCGAGCAGGAATACGGGCGCATCATCATGGTCTCCTCGACCTCCGGCCTGCTCGGCAATATCGGCCAGGCGAACTACGGCGCGGCGAAGCTCGGCATCGTGGCGCTCGCGCGCATCGTGGCGATGGAGAACGCATCGAAGAACGTGACCGCGAATGTCATCGCGCCCTCGGCCGACACCCGCATGACCCGCAGCGTGCCAACGCCGAAGGACCCCGCGGCGGCAGCGATCCGGGACGAGCGCCTGAGGCTCAGCCGCGCGGACGCCATCGCCCCGCTCTGCACCTTCCTCGCCTCGGAAGAGGCGGGCTATGTCAACGGCCAGGTGTTCCACCAGCGCGCGGGCGAACTCACGCTTTACGGCCATTCCCGCCCCGTGCGCACGGTCCACCGCAACGGCAACTGGACGCCGGAGAGCATTGCCGAGGTCGCCATGCCGTCGCTTTCGGGCCAATTCTACGAAATCGCGAACTCCCGCAGCGTCCATGCGGGAATGCCGATGGCTTGAGCCGCGGCGCGCCCCAGGGAGGAGGAAACGCCATGCAGTCGAACGGATGGATCAGGAGCGAGGCCGAACTGGAGGCGCTCTACGAGATGCCTCCCAGGCGGCGCGCGATCCTCAAGGAGATCGACCATATCTCTGACCACTACCGCGCCTTCATCGACGCAGCGCCCTTCGTCGTGCTGGCGACGGTCGGGCCGGAAGGGCTCGACTGCAGCCCGCGCGGCGACCCGGCCGGGTTCGTGCAGGTGCAGGATTCGAAGACCGTGCTGCTGCCCGACCGGCGCGGCAACAACCGGCTCGACAGCCTGCGCAATATCGTCCGTGACCCGCGCGTCTCGCTGCTCTTCCTCATTCCGGGCGTCGGCGAGACGCTGCGCATCAACGGACGCGGGCGCATCGGCACGGACCCGGAGTTGCTGGCGCGTTTCGAGATGAGGGGGCAGTTGCCGCGCAGCGTGCTCTCGGTCGCCGTGGACCGGGTCTATATCCAGTGTCCGAAGGCGCTCGTCCGCTCCCGCCTCTGGCGCCCGGAAACGCGCGTGCCCCGCGACTCCCTGCCGACTCTCGGCGAGATCATGGAAGCGCTCGACACCGAGGGCGAGTTCGAGGCGAAATCCTGGGATCGCGCCTATTCGGCCGAGCTGGAGAAGACGATCTACTAGGCCGGAATTTCGGGACGGCGGTCGGCCCAGGGCGCGATACGTTCGAAAGCGGCGGCGGCCTGCAGCACCCGCTGGTCCTCATGGAGCCGGCCCACGATCTGGAGGCCGATGGGCAGCCCGTCCCGGGTGAAGCCGCAGGGCACGCTCGCTGCCGGATTGCCTGAGGCGTTGAACGGGAAGCTGAACGGAGTCCACGCAAACAGGTCTTCGGCCTCGAACCGGCCGGGCTCGGGCGCCACCTGGCTCACCGGGAATGCCGGAACGGCGGTCGCAGGCGTGAGAAGCAGGTCGTAGCTTTCGAAGAACCGGGCCAGCCGGTCGCAAAAGGCGAGCCGCTCGATCCGCGCCTGCACATAGTCGACCGCGCTGTATTCCATCCCCCGGCGCACCATATGCACGAGGCCGGGGTCCATCTCGGACTCCCACTCGTCGAGATACTGCACCAGGCCACCGGCGACGGCGCTCTGGTACAGCACGACGAAGAAATCGGTCGCATTGCCGATGCCGGGGTCGCCTTCCTCCACCTCGGCGCCGAGTTCCACGAAACGGGCGGCCGCCCGCGCCGTCGCTTCCGCGACTTCCGGGTCCACTTCCGCATAGCCCAGGGTCGGGCTCCAGAACACCCTGAGGCCGGCGACCCCGTCATGCAGGCCGGCAAGGAAGTCCTGCTGCGGCCCCGGCTGGCTGAACCTGTCGGCCGGGTCGTAGCCGGCGATGGCGCTCAGCATGAGAGCGGCGTCGGACACGGTGCGGGTCATCGGCCCGAGATGGGACAGGAGGCCGTTATGCGGCATAGGCACATAGGGCACGAGGCCGATGGTCGGCTTGATGCCGAAAATGCCTGCGAAGGAGGACGGTATGCGGATCGAGCCGCCGCCGTCGCCGCCCTGCGCGAGCGGCCCCAGGCCCGCCGCAATCTGGGCCGAGGCGCCGCCGCTCGACCCGCCGGGCGTGCGCTCCAGGTTCCATGGGTTCCGGGTGATGCCGGTGACGGGACTGTCGGTCGCCCCCTTCCAGCCGAACTCCGGCGTCGTCGTCTTGCCGAGGAAGACACCCCCGGCCTCCCCGAGGCGCCGCTCAAGCGGCGTGTCGTCTTCCGGGACGTTGTTCTCGAGAATCTTCGAACCGCGCATGGTGCGCACGCCTCGTGTCGGCTGCATGTCCTTGATCGAATAGGGAATGCCGTGCAGCAGGCCGAGGGGCCGGCCGCGCATGACTGCCTCTTCCGCCGCCTTCGCCTGCTCCAGCGCGATTTCCGGCGTCGGCGTGCAGAAGCAGTTGAGGGCCGGATTGAGCGCTTCGATCCGGGCGATCACCGCTTGTGCAAGCTCCACCGGCGAGAGGCGGCGGGCGCGGATGTCGGCGGCGAGATCGACCGCGGAGCGAAAACAGAGGTCCTCGTCCTGCATGGCGTCGTTCTCCAATTTCACTTGCCGGACCCGCCCGCCGCCCGCGGTTTCGGCGGCGGCGGACGGGCGGCAACAAAGGCGGCCTAATTCTTCCGGATGTTCCAGAAGAAGGCGTCGGTGGAGGGGATGACTCCGCTCACCTCGTTCCGGTAGGCGCGGTAGAAGAAATACTGCCCCAGAGGAATGTAGGTGACATATTCCATCGCGCGCTCCTGCATCCGCCGGGAAAGCGTGACCAGCGTCTCCGGGTCGGCTTCATTGGAGAATTTCGCCCTGAGTTCCTGGAGTTCCTCGTCGCAGGGCCAACCGAACCAGGCGGCGTCGCAGGCGCCCGAGACGCCGTTGTGCATCATCGGGTTAAGCAGCATGTTCGCCGGCCAGGCCGTGTGGAACAGGTTCCAGCCGCCGTCGGCCGGGGCCTTCTTCTCGGCCCGGCGCGAGGTGAGGGTGGACCAGTCCATCGCCTGGTCGTCCACATTGACGCCGATTTCCCTGAGGAGGGCGGCGCTCACCAGGCTTGCGGAGTGGAGCTGCGGGATGTCCGTCGGGTGCAGCAGAACGACGGGCTCCCCGTTGTAGCCGGACTCGGCGAGCAGCTTCTTCGCTTCCTCGAGATTCTGCTGCATGAGGCGTTCGGACCCGAGGTCGCTGGCATGCGGCGTGTCGCAGATGAACATCGCTGGACAAGTGCGCCACGAGCCTTCCAGCGAGCTGTTCGCCAGCTGGTAGGTGGCCTGGTCCGCCATGAGCTGGAGGGCCTGGCGGGCCTTCACATTGTCGAAGGGCGGGTGCAGGTGGTTGATGACCAGCCAGGGCTGCCAGCCGAGCCCGTCCGTCGGCTCCACGGTGACGCCTTCGGCGGCGTTGAGCTGTGGCACGAGGTCTGCCGGGACGTTCTCGATGAGGTCGATCTCGCCCGCGACGAGCGCGTTCGCCGTGGTCTGCGAGTCGGGAATGTACTGCCAGACAAGGCGGTCAAAATGGACGACCTTGCCACCCGCCGTCTCGCTTGCAGGTTCGTCTCGCGGCACATAGTCCGCGTTCTTCTCGTAAACGACCTTGCTGCCGGGCACCCATTCATCCTCCAGAATCCTGAAGGGCCCCGAGCCGACCATCTCCTTGATCTGCTCATGCGGATCGGTCATCGCGACCCGCTCCGGCATCATGAAAGGCACATTCGCGTTCTTCTTGCCGAGGGCGGCGATGGCCAGAGCCCAGGGGTTCTTGAGCGTCATCACGATGGTGCGGTCGTCCGCCGCCACCATCGTGTCGACCCGCTCCATGAGGAGCTGTCCGAACACGTCGCGCTGGCCCCACCGCCTGATGGACGCCACGCAGTCCTTCGCGGTCACCGGGGTGCCGTCATGCCAGTTGAGGCCCTCGCGAAGCGTGATGGTGTAAACGAGTCCGTCATCGCTCACCGTGTAGCCTTCCGCCATCTGCGGCTGGACGTTGAAATCCGCGTCCGTGGCGAACAGCGTGTCGTAGACCGCGTAGCCGTGATTGCTGGTGATGAGCGCGGTGGTCCAGATCGGGTCGATGTTCTTCAGGTCGGCGTGGATGGCCACATTGAGCTCGGTCTGTCCCGCTGCCGGGAAGGCGAGAGCGAGGCTGAGCGCAGCCGCCGGCACGACGCCCCGCGCCCTTCGGGCCAACCAGTTGCGAGGTGGGTTCGGCATGGTCCTGTCTCCTTCCGGGTTATGCTTGGATTCCGCCGCACTACCGGCCGACCGCCGCTGCTGCTGCGATATCCTCCCGGAGGCATTACACGCCGGAACCCGGGCGTCCGCAATCCACCCGAGCCGATTGCGCGACGGGAGCGGTTCAAAGCACCTAAATGTCGGTCTCGACGAAGCGCATGGCCTGGCGCGCCGTGCGGCGCACCATCTTGCGGCGCACCGGCGAATGCAGCAGGCGGTTGAGGGCGGCGAGCGCCAGTTCGCCGGACCGTCCCGCCTCGCCCGAAGCCAGCAGGCGGCGCACCGATGACGCCGTTTTCACCAGATGGACGGAGACGATGTACCGGTCCTGGCCGTGGTCGAGGAGCGTGCGCCCGGTCTCGGCGAAAAAGGCGTCCGGGTCGGCAATCGTCCAGTCGTCCGGGTCCACCTGCTCGTCCTGATGCCCGATATTGCGGCCGGCGAAACAGGCCATCTGCAGTAGTCCCGACGGCCACAGCTCCGGAAATCTGGAACAGAGACCCAACACCGCTTCGGCAAAGGTCAGCCCGTGGGTCAGGTCGAGCCAGCCGAAATCGCTTCCATAGGGCTGGTCGAGGTCGTCCAGGTGCCTGATGTTGAAGCGCACCATGTTGAGTGCATTGGCCCCGAGCAGGCTGCGGAAAAGGTCGAGCGCCGGCGCGCTGCCGTGCCGGGCGGTGAACGCCATCGCCCTGTCGGCGTTCAGGCCGTCATAGTCGGCCGCGGCGGGCGCCGCCCCGTTCGGTTCCGATCCGAATTTTTCCAGCGCCGCGCCGTAGCCGCGGAATTCGGGGATCAGGTCCTCGCGGAAGGCCGACACCAGCCCCCTTACCAGCGAAAGCAGGACCGGCTCGGCGATGTCCTTGCCCAGCCGGCGGATCAGTGCGCCGGCCTTGGTCGCATAGATGGCGGAGTGGCCGAAATCGGCATAGTGGGCGAGCGCGGCCCGGGCCAGCCCGCGCTCCATGGCGCCCCAGGCATCGCCGGTCGCGACCGCGCCGCGGGTCAGGCAGATGGCGCGCGCCTCGTCTTCCTCCTCGACCGCCCGGCAGAAAGCCTCCTCGTCCCATGCCTCGACGCCTTCGGCATAGGGGTAGCGCCGCTCCCGCAGCGTGTCCTCGGCCATGTGGCCGACAGACTCCAGCAGGCAGATGAGGCGGTCTTCGGACCCGTCCTCATGCTCGTCGTAAAGCGTCAGCCAGTCCGCCGCACCGGCATAGGCATGCGTCCAGCCGAATTCCAGCCTGTCATGCGACCAGCGGATCGCTTCCTTTACGGCGCGTGCGGGATCGACGCCAAGCTGCGCGATCCGGGCGATCTCGCGCGCCAGCCGTTCGTAGTCGTGGTCGCGGAAGCCCTGCTTCAGGTCCTCAAGCGATTTCGACAGGCGCTCCTCGACGGGCGGATCGACGATCTCGACCCACACATCGCCGTCGCGGACCTCGACCGGATAGACGCGCAGCCTGTCGCCGTCGCGCTGGTTCTCTCCCGTTTCCAGGTCGAACTTCCAGTTGTGCCAGTTGCAGGTGAGCAGGCAGTCGGCGTCGAGCGTGCCTTCGCGCAGCGGATAGCCCTCATGCGGGCAGCGGTTGTTGCAGGCGCGGATGCCCTTCACGGTGTCGAAGAGAGCGATCTGGCGGCCGTCCAGCCGGAAGACCGTCCGGCCCTTGCGGCGAAGCTCCTCGACGCTGACGGCCCTGATCCAGCCCTGGTGCATCGTCGGGCCTCCCGGTAGCCATCTCCCGGAATCTAGTGCGGTTTGCCGGGATGTCACCTCACAACCCGAGCAAACGCGCTGTCGAACCGGACAGGATTTCGGCCCGTTCGGCTTCCGTGAGCGGCGTGTCGTCCACGACCTTCCGGGGCTCCGGGTCGCCGATCGGGAAGGGATAGTCGGAGCCCAGCATCACGCGCTCCGCCCCCATCAGGTCCACCAGGAAGCGCAGCGCGTCCGGCCGGAACACGCAGCTGTCCACAAAGAGCCGCGAGAGGCCTTCCGCCGGGTCGGCGTACTGGCCCGGATGGGCCTCGACGTTCCTGGCCAGCCGGCCGAGCGCGAAGGGCAGCGCCGCGCCGCCATGGCTCAGGATCAGCTTCGCGCCCGAATATTTCAGCACGTGGCCCGAAAACAGGATCCGCGCCACGGCCACCGTCGTGTCCGCCAGCCTGCCGACCGCATTGACCATGTCGTAATCCACGACGCGCGGGTCGCTCGTCACATACATCGGGTGGATATAGAGCACGGCCCCGCGCTCATGCGCCGCCGCCCAGAAGGGCTCCAGCGACGGGTCGTCGAGCATGCCGGAATCGCCATGAGGCTGCGTGCCGATCATGAAGCCGCGGAAGCCGTGGTCGAGCGCTTCGCAGAGCGCCTCGGCGGCGCGCTCGCCGTCCTGCAGCGGCACGCCGGCCAGCGGGATCAGGCGTTCCTCGCCCTCGCAGGCACGCCAGAGCGCCTCGTTGCAGAAGCGGTTCCAGTCCGCCCCGGTCCCGCCTTCCAGCTCGTAGCCGAAGCTGTCGGTCCAGGGCGCGACCACCTGCCGGTCCAGCCCCTGCCCGTCCATCCAGGCCAAGCGTTGATCGGCTTCGCGCAGCTTCGGATTGACGGGCCGCGTCGGCTCCCGTCCCCCGAAGGCGAGGCGGAAGCGCCCGTCCTCATGCAGGCATTCGACCCCGTCGAAGCGGGCCGCTCCCCTGGCAAGCGTGTCGAACACCGTCTGGGGAACGTAATGGGCATGCGAGTCGATGACCTTCACCGGGGCACTCCGTTCGTGAATCGGGACGAAGCGCATCATTGCCGGAGCGTCCGGCATTGCCAAGAATGACCCGATGCGCGGGGGAGTCGGGGTGTTGAGCGAAATCGGCAAGCCGAGAAGACGGGTGGAGGACAGCCGGCTGGTGACGGGCCAGGGCCGCTATGCCGACGACTTCACGCCCGAAGGGGCGGCATATGCCTTCGTCCTGCGCAGCCCCCATGCCCATGCCCGCCTGCGCGGGATCGACACCTCGCGCGCCGCGGCCCTGCCGGGCGTGCTCGCCGTGCTGACGGGCGCCGATGCGGCCGCCGACGGGATGGGGCCGATCCCGCACAATCCGGACTGGCAGGGCGGACCCGATGTCGAACTCAGCCTGCCGGACGGCTTCGAGGTTGCGCTTGTGCCGAACCTGCCCCTGCCGGTCGATACCGTGCGCTATTGCGGCGAGGCCGTGGCGCTGGTCGTGGCCGAAACCGCGGCGCTCGCGGCCGACGCGGCAGAGCTGGTTGCGGTGGACTACGAGCCCCTGCCGGCCGTGACGGATGCGCGGGCCGCCATGGGCGGCGGGGCGCCGCAACTCTGGCCCGGCTGCGCGAACAACCTGGCGCTCACCTGCGAGGTCGGCGACCGCGAGGCGGCGGACGCGGCCTTTGCGGAAGCCACCCATGTCGTGACGCTCGAAAGCCATATCCACCGCGTCAACGGCGTGCCCATGGAGCCGCGCGCCGTTGTCGGCGAGTACGATCCCTCGGCGGACCGCTACACCCTGCGGGCGGCCTCCGGGCGCGGCGCCGTGCAGACGCGCGAGCGGCTTGCGGCGGTGCTCGGCGCGCCGCTGGAGAACTGCCGGGCCGTGTTCGGCGACATGGGCGGCAATTTCGGCACCAGGAACGCCTTTTCGCCGGAATTCGCGCTCATGCCCTGGGCGGCGCGGCGAACGGGGCGGCCGGTGAAGTGGACGGCCGACCGGCGCGAATGTTTCCTGACCGACTATCAGGCCCGCGACCTCCGTTCCGAGGCGGCGCTGGCGCTCGACGGTAACGGCAATTTCCTCGCGCTCCGGGGCGTGAACACGCTCAATCTCGGCGCCTACACGGTCTATTTCTGGCCGCTGCGCAAGGGCCTCTCGATGATGCAGGGGACCTACCGCATTCCCGCCGTCCATTTCCGGGGCCATGCGGTGCTGACCAATACGGCGCCGACCGCCGTCTATCGCAGCGCCGGCCGGCCCGAGGCCATCTACACGATCGAGCGGCTGATCGACCGCGCGGCCGAGGAGCACGGCTTCGACCGGGTCGAACTGCGCCGGCGGAACCTGATCGCGCCCGACGCCATGCCGTTCACCAACGCCGTCGGCGTCACCTATGACAGCGGCGACTATGCCGCCGGCATGGACGGGGCGCTCGAGGCGGCCGACTGGGCGGGCTTCGAGGCGCGCCGCGCGGCGTCCCGCCGGCGGGGGCTCCGCCGGGGCATCGCGGTCGCCAGCTATATCGAAGTGACGAGCGGCATTCCCCGCGAGCGGGCGGAGCTCCGGGCGCTGGCGGACGGCACGATTGAACTCGTCGTCGGCACGATGAGCAGCGGGCAGGGCCACGAGACCAGCTTTCCGCAGCTGGCCGCGGACTGGCTGGGCGTGCCTTTCGAGCGCATCCGCTACATCTGCAACGACACGGAGCGGGTGTCGGTCGGCGGCGGCTCGCATTCGGGCCGCTCCATGCGGCTCGCCAGCATCGCCATCGACAGGGCGGTCGCCGCATTGCTGGAGCGGGGCAGGGCCGTTGCCGCCCGTGCGCTGCAGGCTGCACCCGAGGACATCGTCTGGCGCGGAGGCGCCTTCCATGCGGCGGGCGGCGCCAGCCTCGGCCTTGCGGAGGCCGCGTCCCTCGCCGACGGGCCGCTGGAAGGCATCGGCGACATCACCGACCGGTCCGGCGGCTATCCCTACGGCGCGCATGTCTGCGAGGTCGAGGTCGATCCCGAGACGGGCCATGTGCATGTCGCCGCCTGGACCGCTCTCGACGATGTGGGCCTTGCGGTCAATCCGCTGATCCTGCACGGACAGGCGCAGGGCGCGGTGGCGCAGGGCCTCGGCCAGGCGCTGATGGAGGCGGTCTGCTACACGCCGGAGAACGGCCAGCTGCTCACCGGCTCCTTCATGGACTACGCCATGCCGCGCGCCGACACGGTGCCGCCGATAGCCACGCTGATAACCGAGGTGCCGGCAAGCTCGCATCCCTTCGGCATCCGCCCCGGCGGCGAAGGCGGCACCACGCCCGCGCTCGGCCTCCTCGTCAACGCCGTCTGCCACGCGCTGAGGGAGCTGGGCGTCCGCCACATCGAGATGCCGCTGACGCCCGAGCGGGTGTGGCGTGCCATCCGGGACGCGCAGTGCAGCAGCAGCCGGAGCGCGGTTTGATCCGGATGAATCGACGGTCTTCCGGATCCGGGGCAGGGTTGCCTGTCGCCGGACTTCAGCGGAGGCAATGCGGCAGGGCTGCCGGGCCTCCCGCAGGGTGTCATGTGGAGTGTCATGTTTTGTCATGTTCCGGGGCCCGCCTGCCTTTCCATGCCCGGTCTCTCCTGCATCATTCCTCCTTTCCGTTCCCCGCCTCCCGGCAGCGGGACACTGTTTCGCGTGTAATGCGCGCCTGCGTGCGGGCGCGGGCGCGTGTTTGCGCCGGCGCGGTTCGCGCGCCTGATTGCGCCTGCGGGCGTCCGCGCGCGCAGGACGCACGCCTCCCGTCCGTTTCTCGGGGGCCTTTTCGCGCCGGCGCGACACGGGAAATGCAAGGGCCCCGCGCGGATGGCGCTTCATTCCTCCGCCCTAATCTGGCGACTGATTTTCAGAAAATCAATATCAAATCACGAAATATTTCTCTAATTAGGAACAAAATGCTGCTCCGGCTCATTTCACCCGATGGCGCAGCCGAAGCCTCCGTCCACGGAGATCGTCTGGCCGGTGACGAAGCCGGCGAGGTCGGAGGCGAGGAAGAGCGCGACCTTCGCCATGTCGTCCGGCAGGCCCCAGCGGCCGAGCGGCGTGCGCGCGACGATCCCGCGGTCCGCCTCTTCGTTCTGCTTGAAGCGGTCGGTCATCTGCGTGTGGACATAGCCCGGCGCGACGGCGTTGACGCGAATGCCGTCGCCGCCCCAGGCCACGGCCAGCGTCTTCGTCATCTGCACGATGCCGGCCTTGCTCGCCCCGTAGCCCGGATTGCCCTGGCTGCCGAAAAAGGCCGTCATCGAGGAGAGGTTGATGACCGAACCGGGGCGCGCCGCGAGCCGGTCATGCAGCAGGGTCGCCAGATGCAGGCCGGCGCCGAGATTGACCTCCAGCACCCGGCGGAAGGTCTCCGGCTCGTATTCCGCCCGCCGGTAGGCGACCATGCCGGCATTGTTGACCAGCACGTCCAGCCGGTCGAACCGCGCCGCCAGCGCGCGCCGCTGTTCCTCGCCGCCGACGTCGACGGTGTAGAACTCGATCCCGTCGAGGTCGGTTTCGTAGGCGTCGCGCGGCCTCGTCCCCGTCGCCGCCACTTCCGCACCAGCGTCGCGGAATGCCGTCGCCATGGCGTTGCCTATGCCGCTCGACCCGCCGGTCACCAATATCCTGTAGCCGTCGAATCGCAGCATGGGTCAGTCCGTCTCCGGCGGGTTGCGCATCAGGCCCGCAAGCAGCGCAGTCTCCATCCCGAAGCCCGCTGCCTCGACATGGCCGGCGGCGGTCAGCCGCGCCGCATCGGGCCGGTTCTGGTTGAGCTTCCAAGTGCCGTCCACGCTTTCCACGACAAGCTCGACCGGCAGGATCGTCCGCATCAGCGCCTCCAGTTGACGCTCCGGCACTTTGGAAGTCCGCCAGGGCGGCTTGGGATGCAGCCGGCCCTCGAATTGCGCCGCCAGTTCATCCAGATGGGAGCGCAGGGTTTCTTCCGGTCGGAGCCTCAGCACGCCGCGCAGATGCACCGCCACATAGTTCCATGTCGGCACCAGCCCGGGGCCGGCCTCGTACCAGTCCGGCGAGATGTAGCCGTCCGGGCCGCCGACCGCCAGCACGGCCGGCCGCTCCCCGTCCTCCAGGCACCGCAGGATCGGGTTGGGCCGGGCGAGATGGGCGTGGACCGCGCTGCCGTCCTCCGCCAGCAGGAACGGGATGTGGCTGAGCAGGGGCCCGCCGGTATCGCCCGCGCCGACGGCGAGAACGCCGAAGCCGCGCTCTCCCGCAAAGGCCAGGTTGGCCTCCCGGGAAGCCTGCCGGAACAGCGGCGACGGGTGCATGCGCCTGCCTTCCGCCTCAGCCTGCCGGGAACCGGCCGTCCGGCGCCCAGACCGTGTCGCCTTCCTCATGCGGCGCGCCGCTGCTGCGCAGGATTTGCGAGTACATGCGCCAGTGGGAAATCGCCGCCACCAGTTCCAGCAGTTCGGGCACGGTCTCGAACGCCGCCTCGCAGGCCGCCCAGGCCTGGTCCCCGACAGCGCCGGTCTCCAGCGTGTCGTCGGTCGCCATGAGCGCAGCGCGCTCGGCTGCGGTGAAATCCGCGTCCTCCAGAGGCCCCCTGACCGCGAGCAGGTCCGCGTCGCTGACGCCGATCCGCCGGCAGAACGGCACATGGCGCGCCCATTCGACCGCCGAACCGGTGCGCCAGGCGGTCCGCATGATGACCAGCTCGCGCACGCGGGCATCCAGCACGCCGTTATAGAGAAGGCGCGAGAGCAGGCCGTTCAACGCCCTTGCAAGCGGCGGATGCTGCAGCAGCAGCCGGTAGGGCGCGCGCCGCGCCTGTCCGTCGTCGAGGCCGAGTTCCCTCCCTCGGGCTGCGGATTCGTCGGGCGGGAGCAGCGGCAGAACGGGGCCGCCGTCCACCCCTTCCCGTCCCGCCAGGCCGCCCGAGACGCCGATCGCGGGCTCGGGCGGCGTCCCGCCGTCGGGCGGCCAGGGCACCACGCCTTCCTCCAGCGGGATGCGCAGGGTCCGGAGCAATTGCGAGAACATGCGCCAATTGCCGATTGCCGCCAGAAGCTCGATCCCCTGCGCGGGGCCGCCGAGGACCTCGAGGCATTCCGCCATCGTTGCGGGCGATACGGCGCCGGTGTCGAGCGTCTCGTCGACGGCGGCGAGCACGGCGTGCTCCGGCCGGCCGTAGCCGGCGAAACGGCGCCAGTCGCGCACGCCCAGAATGTCGGCTTCCTCCATGCCGAGGTCGCGGGCGACGCGCCAGTGCTGCGTCCACTCGTAGAGGGACGCCGTCCGCCAGGCGATGCGCATGATGAGGAGTTCGCGCAGCCGCTCGTCCAGTATCCGGCCCTTGTAGAGCAGCATGATGAGCAAGGTCTGGATGGCCTTGGCGAGCGGCGGATGGTGCAGCAGCGCCCGCATGACTTCGAGACGCGCAAGGTCGGGATGGATGCGCACCTCGCCGCCGCGCGCGACGGCCTCCTCGACGGAAAGCGGCGCAATTCGGTGTCCGGTCATGGACGGCCCCCGGTGGCAACGGATGTCTTCGGCGCGATGCCGCCGCCGGCGCGGTCATGCCTCGCGTGCATGGTCATGGTTTCCGGGCGCGGCGGCCAGTCCGGCATCATCAGCCAGAGGCGCAGCATGTGGCGCTTGCGCTCCGGCTCCGGCGCATCGCGGTAATCGGTGCGGCCGTGAAGAATGAGCCGGTTGTTGAGGAACTGCATGTCGCCCGGTTCAAGGTCCATCTCATAGGCGAGGTCGGGCCGCGCGGCTGTCCCGGTGACCGCGTCCAGCGCCTCGCGCTCCAGCGGCGAGAGCGGCGCCCCCGCCTTCTCGGCATTGCGGATGGCGATCGGCAGCAGGAAGGCCGCGAACCGGCCGTCGATTTCGCCGAACACCGGCACCCGGTGCGGGGTGACCGGGGGCGCGCCGGCAGCCTTGTCCTCCTGCCGGCTGGTGTAACGGAAGCCTCTGCGCAGCACCGGAACGAGGTCGGGCCGTTCCGCCAGCACGGCGTTGTGGATCGCCGCCGAACTGGCGACACGGCTTTCCCCGCCGCGGACGGCCTTCTTCAGGCAGAGCAGCCCGACGACATCGACCGGGTCCATGTGCATTTCGAGCGCGCCGCCGACCGTGTAGTAGCGCCCGGCTTCCCCGATATCGCGGACATGGCCGATCCGGTCGCCCCTGTAGCTCTGCGATACGGCGATCCCGAGCGCATCGCCGATGCCGGTGAAGATCGCCGCCGCCGTCTCCTCGCCGTAGCGCGCGACCGGCAGGCCCCGGACCAGGGCGAGGCCGCGGCCGCGATCCAGCCCGGCGCGCACCCCGTCGAGGCGCGGCAGGTCGAAGCGGCCTGCCTCCAGCGACGCTATATCCGCCGGCTCAAGATCGAAGGCCCAGGACCGGTCGGCGGCGAGGTCTGCGGCCCGCCAGACATGCGGGCCTTCTGCCGGCTTCATTCGGCCCCGCGCTCGGCGACCACGTCTTTGGCGACCAGCGCCGCCGTCATCGCCGCCGGCCAGCCGGCATAGAGCGCCAGATGGGTGATGAGCTCGGAGAGTTCCTCCGGCGTCACGCCATTGTCGAGCGCGCGGCCGACATGGCCCTTCAACTGCCGCTCGCGGCCGAGCGCCACCAGCGTCGCCACGGTAATCAGGCTGCGGTCGCGCTTCGACAGTTCTTCGCGCTCCCAGACGTCGCCGTAGACGACCTTCTCGGTCATCTCGATCATCTTCGGAACGAAACTGCGGACCGCGTCCCGGTCGGGCGGTGTCTGCGTGGCCATCGGGCATCCCCTCTTCATGCGCACATCCGGTATGATTGTATCCGAGCGCCCGCAGCGAGAAAGAGCCGCCATCCCATGCCCGTACCGACCAGCCAGATTCCCGGCGTTTACCACCGACGCATCGGCGACATCACCGTCACCGCCCTCAGCGACGGCTATCTGGACGGCGACCTTACCGTCCTTCAGGGCATCGACCCCGCCGTCGGCGAGGCCGAGATGGCCGCCGTGTTCCAGCCGGCGCGGCGCACTGCGGTCAACACCTTCATCGTCCATTCGGCCGGCCGCATCGCGCTGATAGACACCGGCTCCGGCACCTATCTCGGCCCGACCGCGGGATGGCTCGGCAGCAACCTGAAGGCGGCGGGAATCGACCCCTCCGACATCGACACGATCCTGCTCACGCATATGCATCCCGACCATTCCGCCGGCCTCTCGGACCGCGAGACGGGCGCGCGCCTCTTCCCCGATGCCGAACTCGTCATGCACGAGAACGAGCCGGTGCACTGGGCGGACGATGCCGCCATGAGCCGGGCGACCGAACGCGAGCAGCTGCTCTACTTCCAGGCCGGCCGGGATCAGATCGCGCCTTACAAGAGCGCCATGCGGCTCTTCGGGTCCGGAGAGGTGTTCCCCGGCGTGACCGCGCTGCCCGCCCACGGGCACACGCCCGGCCACACGGCCTATCTGGTCGCGTCCGGAGACCGTAGCCTGCTGATCTGGGGCGACACGGTGCATGTGCCCGATATCCAGGTGGCGCATCCCGAAGTGACCATCGCCTTCGATACCGATCCCGAGCGCGCCGCCGCCTCGCGCCTGCGGCTTTTCGACATGGCCGCCAGCGACCGGCTGCTGATCGCCGGGATGCATCTGCACTTTCCCGGCTTCTCGCATCTGGTCCGCGACAATGGCGGCTACCGGCTGCTGCCGGAGAGCTGGGACCAGGCCTTCGAGTAAGGTGCTCCTGGGCCTGATATCGCCGTCCGCGACGGAGGCTGACCTAAAGGGAGAAATAGCGGGCGAGGGCAGGGGGCATGTCCTCCGTATCGATCTGAAACAACTCCAGCAGCACGCCGTCGGGCGCCTCGCACATGATGTAGCGCCACGACCCGAACTCGCGGATGCCGGAGCGGAACGGCACGCCGAGCGCGGTCAGCCGGCGGTGAAGCGCGGGAAGGTCGTCGGTCTGGATGCCGACATGATGCACAGAACCGCCGGGCACCCCGCGCGGCGGCTGGTCGTAAAGGTGGAGGCGGCCGCGCCCGACCTCCATGAACACATTGCGCGCCCCGCCGAACTCGCCGTCAAACGCGACAACGCCCCCAAGCTTCTCCCGCCACCACGCCACGGTTGCATCGATATCGGCCGCAAAGAGATGCACATGATGGAGATGAGCGGCGGGGGTGCGGTCCGTCATGCCGGGTCCGGGGCGCTGACGAGTTCGACCGTGTTGCCGTCGGGGTCATGGATATAGATGGAGTGCCAGCCGACCCACTCGTGAAAGGCAGTCCAGGGTTCGAGGCCCCGTGCGGTGAGCGCGGCCAGCACGGCGGGGCGTTCGGCATGGGGAATGCTGAGCGCGAAATGGTGGAGCGTGGAACGCGGCTGGTCATGCCCCTGCCAGCCCTCGCCGCGGTCGGCAGGGAAGAGGGCGAGCACGGCCGTGTGGCCCTCGAAGCCGGGCGCCAGGCGGAAGAAGGTCATGCCGTCCTCGAAGACCCGCATGACCTCAAGTCCGATGATGTCCCGGTAGAAGGCCCGCATCTCGTCCAGCCGGCTCGTCCGCAGCACGACCTCGCCGAGCGCGCGAACCGGGATGCTCATGTTACTCATCGCCCGCTCTTCCCAGGCCCACGCCGTCCGGTCCGGCGTCCTCGGTCTCCAGCCCCCAGGCCGTCCAGCCCGGAGCCCGGTCGCGGGAGAACAGCTCGATTTTCGACTGGCCGGGGAACATCGCCTCGATGCGCTGCCGGACTTCCGTCGGCTTCTCGGAGTGCGGACCGCGCTCGGCGCTCACAAGCTGGCGGATGTTCCTCGCACCCCTGGGCTGCGGAATCCTGCCCCGCTTGAAGACGAGGCAGAGTTCGCACTGGCTGAGCGTGTAGAAGCCTGGATTGGTCTTTCGTTTGTCCCATACGAAGGCGACCGTCGCCCAGCTGAAGCCCCAAGCCTTCCCGAGTTCGATGGCCTGGTCCAGATGCGGATTGGTAGCCCAGAGGAACAGCAGCGAATCCTGCGCCGCAATGCGTGCGACCGGCAAGGTCTTCAGGTCCTCCAGCGTGACGGTCGGATAGTGCCGGACCGCGCCGCCGGAATCGCCGGACCCGGCCCCGGCATGCTGCAACTGGCCCTTATAGTCCCAGGGCGGATCGGCATAGACGATCTCGAAGACCCGCTTCGGGAGTTCGGGGAAGACCAACCGGGCGCCCTCCCTGTCGCCGGATGCCGCAATTCAGGCGAAGAATGCTTCGATGCTTCGCGCCACTGCCGCCGGTTTGTCGAGCTCGGCGAGGTGGCCGGCGCCCTCGATGACTTCCAGCTGCGCCGGGCCGCCGAGCCCTGCCGCCATCCGCTCTGCATATGAGCGCGGCAGGATACGGTCCTCCGCGCCCCAGAGCAGCAGGGCAGGCGCCCGTACCCGGCCGAGGCGTCTCTCCAGCCCGCTGTTGCCGAGCGGCCAGAAAGCCCGCGCGGATGCCTCCAGCGCGCGCGTCTGCTCGATCGGCCACTCGATGGAATTCGCGCCCTCCGGGGCCGCTTTGAGCGTGTTCCAGTTCTCCGGGTCGGCGCAGAGCATGCCCGGCAGTTCCGGCAGTCGCTGGGCCCAGGGGTCGGTCATCGGCTCGGCTTCGTCGAACAGGCCCCATGGCGCGATGAGTGCAAGCCGGCCGACCTTGTGCGGCCAGAGCGCGGCGACCTCCAGCGCAAAGGATGCGCCGGGGCCCGAGCCGGCAAGAAGGGTGTCGCCCGCTTCGAGCCCGCAGCCGTTCAGCAGGTCGCGAACGGCCAGTATCCAGTCCAGTTGGCTGTCGAGCTTCGTGTGCCCGAGGCCTCCCGGATAGCCGGGGATCGAGGGCACGACGACCTCATGCGTCTCCGCCAGCCGGTCGAGGAAGGCCGGCCATTTCGGCAGGCCGCCATGGCCGGCCAGGAAGGCGAGCGGCCGGCCGGACCCCTTGCGCCAGACACGGCAGGGGGCGCCATTGACATCCACATGGTCGATGGCGGGCGGGACGGAAATGGAGTCCATTGCCTCAGCAGCCCCTATTCCGCGGCGAGCGAAGAATAGGCGATGGGGTCGGGCGCGGCCCGGTCCGCGGCGGCCATCGGCGTCGGCCACCAGTGGTTCTCCCATTCGCTCCAGACATCCTGTAACTGCGGCATTACCTGCTCGGCATAGAGGCGGGAGTTGTACTTCGCCAGCTGCTTGTCCATGTTGCCGAATTGCAGCAGCAGCATGAGCTGCCCGAAGCGCAGATCGTGGATCACCTGGCGCAGCTTCTCGGCCACCTGGTCCGGTGTGCCGATGATGACATAGCCATTGTCCAGAATGGCGTCGAACTCGCGCGCGGACTTGGAGACCTGGAGCGCCTTGCGGTTCTGCAGCGCGGCATTGGCGACCTGGCTCTGGATGCCGGCGCGCTGCGTCGCCTCGGTAGTGTAGCCCGGCGGGGCGGCGAAGCGCGGGTCGATATGCAGGCAGCGCCCGTAGAAGTATTCCGCCGGCTCCCGGTAGAGCTCATAGGCTTCCGCCTCGGTCTCGGCGACGCCGACGAATTGCAGGAAGCCGGCGCGGTAGGGGTTCGGCTCCTTGCCGAGCCGCTCCATCTCCTCCCAGAAGCCCTGCATGGTCTGGAGGCCGGCCTTGTAGCCGAAATAGGAGAGGTAGCAGTACACATAGTCCATCTCGGCGCACCATCGCCAGGTCTCGACCGAACCGCCGCCCGGGATCCAGACCGGCGGGTGCGGCTTCTGCACCGGCCGCGGCCAGATATTGACATAGCGCTGCTGGTTGAAGCGGCCGTTGAAAGCGAAGGTGTCGGGCTCGGTCCAGGCGCGCATCACGAGATCGTGGGCCTCAAGATAGCGCTCGCGCAGCAGGCTCGGGTTCTGGCCGTAGGCGTAGCAGGTGTCCATCGGCGAGCCGACCGGGAAGCCGGCGATCAGCCGCCCGCCCGATATGCAGTCGATCATCGCGAACTCTTCCGCGACGCGGGTCGGCGGGTTGTAGAGCGCGAGGCTGTTGCCCATGACGCAGAGCGCGGTGTCGGGGTTGGCGCGGCGCGCGAGCGCCGACGCGATCAGGTTGGGCGAGGGCATGAGCCCGTAGCCGTTGGAGTGGTGCTCGTTGCAGCACACGGCGTCGAAGCCCACCTCCGCCGCGAACTCCATCTCGTCCATGAAGTCGTTGTACATGTAGTGCGCGCGCTCGGGGTCGAAGAGGCGCGAATGGATATCGACCCAGACCGAGGGGTTATGCTCCCGGAAATCGTCCGGCAACTCGGTATAGGGCATGAGGTGGAACCACAGGTGTTTCATATGGGCTCTTCCCGCTTCCTTCATCGTCCGCGGCCGAGTATTGCCGCCGCCCCGCCCCGGCGCAAGCCGGGCAGGGCGGAGGCGAAGCGTCGTCAGGTCAGCGGATCAACGGTCGAACAGGATGCTCGGCAGCCAGGTCGCGGTTCCCGGGAAGAAGAACACGATCGCCAGGCCGATCACCTGCAGACACATGAAGGCCGCCATGCCGCGGTAGATGTCGCCCAGCGACCAGTGTGGCGCCACGGCGCGCAAATAATATGCAGCCATCGCAACGGGCGGCGACAGGAACGCCGTCTGCAGGTTGACGGCCACGAGCGTGCTGAACCAGACCAGGTCGAAGTTGAGCTTCTGCACCACCGGCACGAAGACCGGGAGGAAGATGAACACCACCGCCGGCCATTCCAGCGGCCATCCGAGAATGAAGATGACCACCATCAGGATGGCGAGCAGGAACAGCGGGTCCACGGGCAGCCCGAGCATGAAGTTGGTCAGCAGGTTGCCGGTGCCGAGCCGGGTGAACACCGCGCCGTAGATGTTCGAGGCGACGGCCAGGAACAGCACCAGGCTCGTAGTGGTGAGCGTGTGGCGGCAGGCGTCGAGCAGGATGCGCCAGGTCAGCCGGCGATAGGCCACCGTCAGCAGGGTCGCGCCGAGCGCTCCCATGCCGGCGGCCTCTGTCGGCGTCGCGATGCCGACGATGATGCTGCCCAGGGCCGAGAACATGATGACGGCCAGCGGCACGATGCCCGAGAAGAATTCCCGGAAGATCTGGCCGATCGAAGTCGCGCGGTCTTCCGGCGGCAGCGGCGGCCCGAGCTCCGGGTTCAGGAAGGAGCGGATCATCGCGTAGCCGATATAGAGGCCGGCCAGGATCAGGCCCGGAATGAGCGCGGCGGCGAACAGGTCGATGACCGAGACGCCGATGATGGGGCCCATGACCAGCAGCATGACGCTTGGCGGGATGAGAATGCCGAGGCAGCCGCCGGCGGCGATGACGCCTGCAGACATGCGCGGATCGTAGCCGGCGCGGGTCATGGCCGGCGCCGCCATCATGCCCATCACGGTGATCGACGCGCCGATGATGCCGGTCGCCGTGGCGAAGAGCGTCGCGGTGCCGAGCACGCCCAGATAGAGCGAGCCCCGCACCGGGGCCAATATGAATTGGAACGATCGGAAGAGCCGCGCCATCAACCCGGCGCGTTCCAGAATGTGGCCCATGAAGATGAACAGCGGAGCCGCGGCGAGTTCGCTTGCCTTCATGATGCCCAGGGTCTGGAAGTACATCTGGTAGAAGACCGAATCGCCGAAGACGGCATAGCCGAAACCGGTCGCCAGGATGATCAGCGTGAAGGCGATAGGGAAGCCGACGAAGATGCCTGCGATGAGCGAGCAGAGCAGGACCAGGCCGAGAATGTCAGTGCTCATACTTCGCTCCCTATCAGCTCAGCATCCTCAAGGAGCGGCTTGTTTTCCACCATGGCGTAGAAGCTCTTGCAGAGTTCCGAGACGCCCTGGAACAACAGCAGCGCCGCCGACGCCGGTATCGTCGCCTTGAACGGCACGATAGACGGCCCCCACGGTGTCATGTCCGACCGTTCGGCGGTGTTGTAGGCGTGGAGCATTTCTTCCCAGCCGACGATGAAGAAGAAGATCATGCCGGGGAAGAAGGCGACGATGTAGAGCGTCGTGTCGATGATGCCGCGGGTGCGGAACGACCAGTTGTTGTAGAAGATGTCGGTGCGGACATGGCCGCCCTTGAGCAGGGTATAGCCGGCGCCCAGCATGAAGAAGGCGCCGTAGGTCATGAAGGTGAGTTCGAACGCCCAATTGGTCGGCGCATTGAACACATAGCGCGCGATCACCTCGTGGCAGACGACATACAGCAGCGGCAGCGCCAGGAACGCGAGGATCCAGGCCCCGATCCAGTCGGACACGCCGTCGATGAATGCGACGATGCGGCGTATCCACATTTCAATCGTTTCGTTCATCGCAGCCTCGTTCCCTCTCGAATTGGCGGAACCCGCGCCGTCTGCTCCGGCGCCGGCCGTCACATCAGGAATACGCCCTTGCCGGTCGTCTGGGTGTCGAAAAGCTTGTAGGCGTCCACGGCCTGGTCGAGCGCGAACTCATGCGTGAACAGCGCGTCCACATCGATCCCGCGCTCGGCGACGAAGCGCGCGCATTCCGCCTGGCCGTTCTTGGAGAAGGTCCATGAGCCGACAACCGTCACCTGACGGCGCAGCATGTCGTTCGATACGTCGATGGTGACATCGCCGCCTTCGCCGACGAAGCAGGCCGTGCCCCAGCTCCGTACGCAGCGCACGGCATCGCGGCGCGCTTCCGAACTGGAACTGCAATCCAGCGACTTCTGCGCGCCCTCGCCGTCGGTCAGGTCGCGGATCGCCTGGACGACATCGTTGGAGCGCGGATCGACGACCTCGTCGGCGCCGAAAGCGCGCGCGAGGTCGCGCCGCTCCTCGCCGATGTCGAGCGCGATCACGCGGGCGCCCATCGCCTTGGCGAGTTGCGTGGCGCTCAGGCCCACCGGGCCCTGGCCGAAGATCGCGATGGTATCATCGCCCGCCAGCGCGAGGCGCTTCAGCGCGCCGTAGGCGGTTCCGGTGCCGCAGGAAATCGCGGCGCCCGTCTTGTAGGAAAGCTCGTCCGGCAGCTTCACCAGCGTGTGCGCCGGCACCTTCATGTAGGCCGCATGCGCGCCGTGTCCCGTTGCGCCGAACACGGTTGTGCCTTCGAGGCACATCTGCGACCAGCCCTGCCGGCAATGCTTGCACACGCCGCAGCCGTCATAATGGTGGTCCATGACGCGGTCGCCCACCCTGGCGAGCGCTTCCGGCACGCCTTCGCCGACTGCCGCCACCACACCGCAGGGCTCGTGCCCGGCGATCACCGGCCCGCCCGGGCCGCCCAGGCCGAGCGCCGCGGCCCCGCCCTTGGCCCGGTACATCTTGAGGTCGCTCCCGCACATGCCCGAAGCCTTGATCTCGATCACCGCCTCGCCGGGGCCGGGAACGGGATCGGGAAACTCCGCGAGTTCGAGTTGGCGGTCGCCGAGAAACACCACGGCCTTCATGCGCCTGCCTCCATACGGGATCGCCTGCGTGTCCGGGCCGGACCGGACGAAACCGCCTGCCTCCCGCACGGAGCGGGAGGCAGGCGGCCCGTCAGGCTGTCGCCGCTACTTCTTCCAGTAGTAATCCGCCAGCCAGTCGTAATCGACCTGCGAGAACTGCCGTGCAGGCACGATCTCCTCGGCATAGACGCGCTGGGATTCGATCACCTCGGCGAAGAAGGGGTTTTCCTTGATCGCCTGATCGCGGATCTCCTCCCAGGCCCTCATCTGGCCGTCGAGGATGCTGTCCGGGGTCTTGTGGAACTGGACGCCCGCTTCCTTCAGCTTCTTGATCGCAATGGCGTTGAGCCTGTGCGTCTGGATCACCTGCCAGAGCGTCGCCTCCCAGCTCACCGACTTCATGATCTCCTGGATGTCCTTCGGCAGCGAGCGCCACACCTCACCGTTGATGATGAGTTCGATCAGCGTCGCCGGCTCATGCGCGGACGGCAGGTAATAGTGCTTCAGGATCTGGTAGAAGCCCATGTCGATGTCGGCGGCCGGACCCGCCCACTCGGCGCAGTCGATGATGCCGCGCTCGACGGCGGGCAGGATTTCGCCGCCGGACATGTTGACGGTCTTCATGCCCGACTTCGACATCACCTCGCCGGTAATGCCCGTGGCTCGGCACTTGATCGTGGCGAGGTCCTCCCAGCTCTTTACCTCGCGGTTGAACCAGCCGAGCGGCTGGTTGCCCACCGGCGAGATCGGGAACACGACGACATCGCGGTCGAGGATTTCCGTGAAGAGCCGGTTGTGCAGTTCGAGGCCGCCGCCGTCATAGACCCAGCCCCAATAGTCGATCCAGTCGAAGCCCCACGGGCCGCCCGGCGCCGGGCCGAACAGCGCCGCGGCGCGGTTCTTGCCGACATAGTAGGCCGATGCCGAGAATCCGCCGTCCAGGACCTTGCGGGCCGTCGCGTCCAGAAGCTCGAACGAGGGCACGATCGCGCCGCCCGGCTGGACGATGATCTCGACGCGTCCGTTCGACAACGCGTTCACGCGTTCTGCGAAATACAGGAAGCTGTTGTGGGTGTAGAACGAAGACGGGAACGCCGTCTGGAATTGCAGCTTGATTTCCTGCGCCGAAGCATCCCTTGCCGGCGCCATTGCGATCAGCGCGCCAGCGAACAGCGCCAGGCACCAGACCGTAATTCGTTTCAACCCTGTCATCGAAAGTCCTCCTCACTCCTCGCTTCGGCGCGGGCCTTCAACGACCGCATTAACAACGCGGTAGATACAGGCTCTGGCACCGTGAAGGCGAAAGCCTGCGTCCATACGGCGCGGCCGTCAAGGAAATAGAATCGACAATTACTCATCGCCGCGCTCCTCGCGTCGCGCGCTGGCGCACATACAGAATCGCGTAGCGCAGCCAGTGATTGCATGCGGTGGTCAGCGCGAAGAGGAAACCGGAGCGGCCTTCCCGCCACTGGCGGCGCAGCAGGTAGTTCCGGAGGAAGAAGACCGGCAGGCCGAGCCAGACCCTGGGCGTGACCGCCGGGCGCCCGGATGCGCCGCCGGGTTTGCCGGGAACGCGGGCGGAATGCTAACACTCCGAAGGATAAGCCAGCCGGGACCGGTCATGCCGCCGTCCAAGATTTCCGGACCTTCGAAGCTTCTCGCACGCCCGCTCGCGCTGGCAGGGTGCGAACCGTTCGCGAGGGGCAGCAAGCGGCATTGCTACGTCCACCCCGACGATCCCGATCTGTGCGTCAAGGTGCCGGCCCACGCCGATGCAGAGTGCCTTCGCCAGCAAAGGCGGGATCTTGAGGGTTACGAGCGGCTGAGGGCGCGCGGGACGGACTCGGTGTTCGACCGCGTCCCGACGATCACAGGCGTCGTCGACACCGATCTCGGCCGGGGCATCGTCATGCAGTTGTACCGGGACCGCGACGGCCGCATATCCCGCAACCTGTCCCAGGTTATCCGGGAACACGGCCTGACGCCTTCCCTGGTCCGGGCGATCGACGGGATGAAGCGGTGGCTGCGGAAGGAGCGCCTGCTTACCACGGACACGGCTCCCTACAATGTCGTGGCCGTGCGTTCGGGCGGCGGCTGGACGCTGATGATCATCGAGGGCTGGGAGAACCGCAAATACCGGTGGCTGGCGCCGCTGCATCCTTTCGTCAAGGACCGGCTGATCGTCCGCCAGCTGCGCAAGTTCGACCGGCGGCTTTCGCGCATGGTGGAAGCATGACATCGCCCCGGGCCGGGGCCGGGTTGCAGGGCAGGACCGTGCTCCAGGTGCTGCCGGCGCTCGAAGCGGGCGGCGCCGAACTCGGTACGCTGGACATTTCCGCCGCCTTGCGCGGCGCCGGCGCGCGGGTGCTGGTGGCCTCGTCGGGCGGGCGGCTGGCCGCGGGCCTCGGCGCGGACCATGTGTGCCTGCCCGTCAACACCAAGAACCCCGTCGGGCTCTGGCGGAATGCGGGCCGGCTCGAAGCCCTGATCGCCCGGGAAGGCGTGAGTCTCGTCCATGCCCACTCGCGCGCGCCGGCGTGGAGCGCCCGCGCGGCGGCCCGGCGCGCGGGCGTGCCGTTCGTCACGACCGTCCACGGCGCCTACGGCGCCCGCAGCGCCGCCAAGCGCGCCTGGAACCGCATCATGGTCCGCGGCGACCGCGTGATCGCCGTCTCCGACTTTGTCGCGGCGCATGTGAAGGAACGCTATGGCTGCCCGCCGGGCTGCCTGCGCGTGGTGCATCAGGGCATCGATCCGGCGGCGTTCGATCCCGCCGCCGTCCCGCCGCGCGAGAGGACCGTGTTGCGCGCGGAGTGGGCCGTCCCGGAAGAGGCGCGGGTCGTGCTGCTGCCGGGGCGGCTCACCCGGCTCAAGGGCCATGCCGTGCTGATCGAGGCGATGCGGCTGCTCGCGGACCCGAAGCTGGTCGCCGTGTTCGTCGGCTCCGACCGGGACCGGGACGCCTACCGGCGGGAACTGGAAGCTGAGGCGCGCGGCCTTCAGGTGCGCTTCGCCGGCCATACCGACGGTGTGGCGGCCGCCTATGCGGCAAGCGATGTCGTCGTTTCCGCGTCCGTCCGCCCGGAGTCGTTCGGGCGGGTGCTGGCGGAGGCGGGCGCCATGGGCCTGCCGGTCGTCTCCGGCGACCACGGCGCCGCGCGCGAAATCGTCCGCCACGGGGAGACCGGATGGCTGGTCCCGCCGGGCGACCCGGCCGCGCTCGCCGAAGGTATCCGCAGCGCGCTCGCCGCCGCCGGCCCCGCCCTCGCAGCCGGCGCGCGCGCGCATGTCCTCGCCCGTTTCACGCGGGACCTGATGTGCGCGAAGACGCTTGCGGTTTATGCGGAATTGCTGACGGAGCGGGGCGGCGGGCCTTGACCGGGCGCGTCCTTCGGGGCCATCGTAGGGGCCGCGCCGGAGGGAGGGCATTCCATGGCCGCCGGCATCTGGACCGTCGCCGGGGCCGCAATCGCGCTGGCGGCCATAAATATCGGCCTCTTCGCCTGGTTGCGCGCCGACATCCGCGAGGTGCGCGGCGAGCTTGGAGAGTTCCGCACGCAGACGGCGGCGAAGTTCGAGGAAGCGCGCGCGCAGACGGCGAAGCAGTTCGAGGACGTGCGCGCGCAGACGGCGAAGCAGTTCGAGGATGTGCGCGCGCAGTTCGAGGAAACGAACGCCCAGATCGGGCAGTTGCGCGAGCGCATGGCGCATCTGGAAGGCCTCCTCGACGGGCTAAGGGAGGCAGTCGCCGGCCGGCGCGCCGCATGACCGGCGGAACGGCTCCCGCCGCAACACCGCCGCGAAGGAGCGTGTGAAGGAATCGGATACGCCTACCCCTCGGCCAGCACCTCGGCAATCAGCCTGTCGTATCCGTCCACCGCGCTTTCCAGGGAGAACCGGGCGGCGCGGGCGCGCAGGGCGGCCTTGTCGGCCGGGCGGGCGAGCGCCCGCAGCATCGCTTCCGCCAGCCTCTCCGGGTCGCCCATCGGCGCGATCAGACCGGGGTCCCCCAGGATTTCCAGCGACCCGGCGCAGTCCGTCGAGACCGCGGGGCAGCCGCAGGTCAGCGCTTCGACCAGCGCATTGCTCAGGCCTTCGTACCGCGACGACACCACGAACAGCGCCGCCCGGGCCATGAAAGCCCAGGGGTTGTCGGCCCATCCCGGCAGCGACACGCGGTCCTCGAGGCCGAGCGCCCGGACCCGGCTTTCCAGTTCCGCGCGGTCGAAACCCTCGCCCAGGATGAGCAGCCGGCAGGGATGCTCGGCGGTCACGAGCCGGAACGCCTCCACCAGGGTCGGGAAGTCCTTTTGCGGCGTGAGGCGCCCGACGCCCAGCACGACGGGCGGGCCGCCGTCCCGGAACCAGGGATGGTCCGGCGCGGCCTCGGCATGGCGGGCGATCTCCGGCGCGAACGCCGGGTTGTGGATCGTCGCGATTCCCGCCTCCGGTGTCCCGACAATGGCGGCGATGTTCTCCGACACGCCGCGGGACACCGCCACGAGGCGGGCGGCCCTCGGGAACAGCAACCGCCGGCGCCGGGTCGATTTCGCGCCCGGCTTGTCGGCGCCGCGCAGGATCGGGACGATCGGCGGGGGGGAGGACACGAGGCGCGCGGCGAAGAATGCCGCATATTCCGCCGCCGCCAGATTGGCGAAGACGATGTCCGGCCGTTCGCGCTCGAAATAGCGGGCAAGGCGCAGCGCATGGCCGAGCGAAGCCGGGCGCACCAGCACCCGGGCGGCGGTGCCGAATTCGCGCACCAGGCCGGCCGCGAAGCCTGCCAGGCGGAAAGGCGACGCCAGCCCGGGCCGCCACAGCGTTCCCTGCGGGACATCGTTCCGGGCGCGCCGCATCCAGCCGAAACGGCCGCACAGCACGACCGGCCGCGCCGACCGGGGCAGTTCCCCGGGGTAAACGAACGTCGGCGAGAAGAGCACGATATCCACGTCGTGCCCCCGTTCCGCCAGCCCGCCGGCGGTCCTGAACACGCTCCGTTCCGCCCCGCCGCCCTTGAGCTTCTGGATGAGCATCGTGATGTGGGCCATGAAGAGCTTACTGTATGTATTCGCGATCCATTCGGCGGCTGACTCTACCGGTTCGGCCGGTCGCGAGCTACGGGTTCGGAGATGCAACTGTCTTTCGTTGCGGCTTGGAACGGGATAAGCAATGCGGGCGAGTAACCCGCGTTGAGAACGGATCGAACATGCAAGCCGAATCAGAGCGGCTAGGACATTGAACCCTCTCCGCCTGATCCCGCGGCGCCGGCTACCGCGCAATGCTTGGGGGGACCGGGAGTTCTGCCGGCGGCGGTTCGCGCGCAGGCAAGGCCGGCAGCCAGACCCCGAAGGTGCGGGGCGGCTGACCGACCTGCTTTACCGGATCAAGACGGACGGTTCACTGCTGGATCCACTATACCAGTTCGTCACAGACAAGGAGTTGGCAAAGCTCTATATCGAGAACACGGTCGGGCCGGGTTATGCGCCGGAGACCTACCGGGTCCTTAGGAGCCCCGACGAGATAAGGGCGTTTGTCCCAGACCGCGTGCCCTGCGTGCTGAAACCGACGCATATGAGCGGCCCGATACTCCTCCACACCGACCCGGACAAGGCCATCGGCCGCAACTTCCTTTGCAAATGGCTTGAGAAGAACCACTATAGAGGTACAAGGGAAGGCAATTACCGCCATCTCCGCCCAAAGATCATCGTCGAGGAATTCCTTTCCGAGGACGGCGTGTCCGTGCCGAAGGATTACAAGTTGTTCTGTTTCCATGGCGTCCCGAAGCTGATCCAGGTGGACTCGGATCGGTTCGGAAAGCACACGCAGAACTTCTACGACCTTGAGTGGAACCGACTACCGATCACCTATGGAGTCCCGACCGGGCCGGAAGACGACGAAATGCCCCGACGATTGAGCGAGATTTTGAGGATTGCATCGCTTCTCGCCTCGCCGTTTCCATTCGTTCGGGTGGACCTGTATGTTTGCGAAGCGGATATAAGGGTCGGCGAGTTGACATTCTGCCCGAGAGGCGCGAGCGACTTGCTGCTTCCGCCCGCCGCCGACATAGAACTCGCAAAGCTTTTCGACCCCGGTTACCACCTTGATGCGCGGGCCTGCGCCGAGGCGTGGAGCTGAGCACTTTGGAAGGGGGAGGGGCCGCGCAGCACGACCAGAGCAACTCCCTGGGGTAAACGGAGCTCGGCGAGAAGAGCACGATATCCGCGTCGTGCCCCGTTCCACCAGCCCGCCGGCGGTTCTGAACACGCTCCGTTCCGCCCGCCACCCTTGAGCTTCTGGATGAGCATTGCGATGTAGGCCACGATAAGCGTACCGCATGTATTCGTAATTCATTTGGCGGCTGACTATACCGCTTCGGCTGTTCGCGAGCCACGAGTTCTACTGCGGTGATTCTCAAATCAGTAACTGGTAAGTGTCCCGAACCAAAGCCTGTAGAACACGGGGAAGCTCGCATTCCCATTAGTTTAGCCTTACACATCTGCCTAGCTTGGCAGCTATTCCGAATCCTGACAGCGGAAATACTCGCCCAGGGTGAATTCCGCCTCGACAGGACTCAGCAATCCCGAAGCGGTTTCTGGAAAGAATGTCAATTCTCCCACTCGCAATTCGGATTCGGTGGAGTACATGTCCACTCGTACAAAAGGAAAGGGCGCTGACAGTTGCTGCGCTACATGAAGCATCTCGCCGAGTAGCGCGGGCTTCGGATCGTCCTTCGTTCTGTTCGGATAGACGTAAGTCACGGGAAGCCGGACCCACGATGTATCGTAAAGATTTCGGGTATGTTGGGAGAAACGGCCCGAGTCGACCTGTATCAATTTCGGAACGCCCCGAAAGCAAAAGACCTTGTAGTCGTCCGGCACCGTTCGACCGTCTTTGGAAAAGAATTCCTCAACGATGATTTTCGGGACCAGATGGCGGTAATTCTGTTCCCGGGAACGTGAATAATAGTCGATGGAAAACCATGTCCCAAGCTCTTCACGGTCCAGAGAAACGGAATCATCCGCACAAATCACCGCCTGACCACTCGAATGCGTCGGCTTGAAAATGCACGGGAACCGATCCGGGATATAGGCCTTCAACTCTTCCCTGTTGTGTAGGATACGGTAGGTCTCCGTCGTGTAATTGTTGCCCACGACCGACGAAATATATTGTTTCGCATACTCCTTGTCCGTCAGATATTGAATCCGGGGATCGTAAGCCGTGCCGCCCGCTTTCAGGGCAAAAAGATGGTCGTTGAACCCAACCGGAGGATTCTCCGGGAAACGCCTGAGCCTCCTGTAGAAGCGATATCGACCGAAGAACCTGTCTCCCCAGGGGGTCTTCGGCAGGAGCTTCCATCTCCATTTTTCTTTCATGGCCTACCGAACATCCCGGTCCACGGCCGCGGCGTCGGCGCGCCGGTCGATCAGTGAGGAGAACAACGCCTCATAGGCCGCGGCCGCGCGGTCGGCGGAGAAGTCGTCGGCCCGGCGTCGGAGCGCTTCCGCCGCAATCGCCTTTCCTTTCAAGGCGTCGATTATCGCCGCGGCGAGCGCCGGCGCGTCGCCGACCGGAGTCAGCTGGCCCCATCGGCCGCCTTCGAGAATCTCGGCCGGGCCATAAGGCGCATCGGTGCTCACCACCGGCGTTCCGCAAGCCATCGCCTCTGTGAGCACGTTCGCAAATCCTTCATAGCGCGATGAGAGTACGAATACCCCGGCCCGCCGCATATAGCGGAAAGGGTTCTCGTCGAAGCCCAGAAACGCCACGTCCTTCTCCACTGCGAAGCCTGCGGCCAGCGCCATGGTTTCCGCCCTGTATTCATCGGAGAGGTTGCCCAGGATGGCAAGGCGGGCGGGCAGCTCGTCGCGGACATGGCGGAACGCGGCGACAAGCGTTGCCGGGTCCTTTTGACGCCCTTCCCTCAACACCGTCAGGATGACCGGGGAAGCGGAGTCTGCGAACCAGGGATGGGCCGCCTCCTCTTCGGCGAGGCGCCGGATATCCGCGAGCGGCTGCGCATTATAAATTGCATGCACGCTTCGTTCATCCAGGCCAAGCGTTTCGATGGCGTCCGCAGCAACGCCCTTCGATATAGCGACCGTGGCATCCGCCACCGGGGTCAAGACCCGGGCGGCGGACTTCCTCTTCTCGCTGTAGCTCGTCCCGACATTGACGCGAAGCGAAACGACCAGCGGAACGGAATGCCCTGCCAGCGTCACCCCGAGTGCGGATGCGTCGTTCGCGAACGGAAGCGCGGACAGCAGAAGCCGGGGCCTCGCTTCGCGGACATAGCGGGCGACGCCGTGGGCCGCCCGGGCATGGGACAGCCTGACTTCGATTTCCGGAAATCGCCGCCGCAGAACGTGCCATGCCCTCAGCGTCCCGAGCGGTTCCAGGGCCAGCACCCGCGCGTCGATACCGCGTTCGCGGCAATGCGCGGCGAGCGCCTTGTCGGGCCTCCCCAAGCGCTGGTGATACAGCCGGATTCCGTCCGGGATCGTCGTCTTGTAGCGCCCTTTCAGGCGCATCAGCACGAGGTCGATCCGGTGCCCCCGCTCGATGAGGGACGCCGCCAGCGTCAGCGTCGCCCGCTCCGCTCCGCCCCCGTCGAGGTTCGGCAGAACGATTCCGATAGGCGGAACGGACGATCCGCATTCAATCGTCATCCGGCGAGCCTCCTTGCGTAACTGGTGCGCTCTGATCGGGTAGGCCGTGGGGGGCGGCAGGTGTCTCGGGATGATTAGCCGGAGGGAGGTCATGCGCCAAGGCTGCTTTCAACACCCGTTCGATACGGCCTGCCGAACCGTTCGGGCGGTGGATGAAGCACCGGAGTTTCCGGGGGTGCGGCCGGGCCCCATGCCGACATGTCGGGATCGGCAACAGGCGCCCGCAGGCCCCGGAGCCGGTCGCGTATATATCCGAAAAGACCGCCGGGCATTGCCAGCGCCCACAGCAGCCGGGCACGGGGATGAGCCAAGTCCCGGAACTGGCACCGGAGCGGGCGGCCGATATGCAGGCCAAGCCTCGTGATCTTGCGGGCGGCGTTCAGGAACACCTTCGGATTATCCCGGAGATAGCCTCAGACTTCCTGACCTCGTGACGATGTTTGTTGCGGGCGGCGTTCTGGGAACTTTTTGAGTTCGGTTCATTTTTCGTCTGTTTCGGCTGATTTTCGCTGGCTGCCGTGTCCAGGTTCGGGTATTTTAATTTGACACTGGATACGAGATTTCAACCATGTCGATTACCCTTCCCCTGAGCCCTCCGGAGGCGGTTCCGATCGGCAGCAGTTGTTTCGCCATTCTGATTTCGGACGACAGCTTCACCTACTTCTCCAACCTCGTTCCCTTTGACAGCCACGCCGCCGATGACCGCGCGGCCATGCTGTTGCGGATCGGCCGCCTGGCTGCGATCAGCGCGGTCTCGCGGCAGGATCTGGCCGACGCTTTCGGTGTCTCGCGTGCAACGGTCCAGCGCGCACGACGGCGCTACCTGGCCGAGGGCGAAGCGGAGTTTCTGAAGCCCCGGCGCGGTCGGGGACCTTCGGTGTTCACGCCGGAGCTGGCGGAGAAAGCGACGGCGTTGCTGGAAGGGGGCCTGAGCGGCTCTGCGGTGGCCCGAGTTCTCGGCGTGTCAGCGCCGTCGGTCAACAAGTGGCGGCGGCAGGGGGTGATCGGCAACGCGGAGGCGTGTCGGGAGCGCGGCAGCGCGGCAGTGGCGGTGCCGCCTGACGCGGGTGGGGCGCCCGAGGGCAGTGTCGATGACGAGAGTGCCGGTGCCGCCGGGCCGGCGACGGCAGCGGGGCTGGAGGCGCAGACGGATCGCAGCGCGCGCGACCGGCGGGACCGGCAGGCGCCGATGGGGCGCGCGACTTGCGATGTCCGGGCTCGGGTGTTGGCCAGCTGCGGGCAGGCGGGACCGGTCGAACCGCAGTTCACCGCCGCCGCCCGCGGCGTGCGCTTTGGCGGCGTTCTCGCCGCCCTGCCGGCCCTGCTGAAGGAAGGCCTGCTCTGCGAGACCGGCCTCCTGCCGTTGCTGTCGAAGGGCTACTACGGCCTGCCCACGATCCTGCTCTTCCTGGCCTTCATGACCCTGGCGCGGGTGCGCAACCCCGAGAGCCTGCGCTACCAGGCACCGGGCGAATGGGGTGCGGTTCTCGGTCTCGACCGCTGCCCCGAGGTCAAGACGCTACGGCGCAAGATCGGGCTCATGGCCAACGACGAAGCCAGCGTGCAGGCGTGGCAGCTCGCTCTTGCGAGACGCTGGCAGGAGGAGGAGCCCGAGCTCTGGGCGACGCTGGCCGTTGACGGGCACGTCAAGGTCTACGCCGGCCGCAAGGGGCGCCTGCCCAAACACTTCGTCTCGCGCGAGAAGCTGTGCCTGCCGGCGAGCACCAGCTACTGGATCAACGCCTTGGGCGGCAAGCCCCTGCTGTGCCTGCACAAGCCGCTGGACCCGAAGATGGTCGCCGCGATCGAATCCGACGTGGTGCCGGCGTTGCAGGCGCTCGGGATCGTCGACGCCGGGGCAGCGGACCTGACCGCCGGGCAGCCCGGCCAGCCCGTGCTCACACTGGTCTTCGACCGCGAGGGCTGGAGCCCGGAGCTGTTTCGCCGGCTGGCCAGGCGCGGCATTGCCTGCCTGACCTGGCACAAGAACTTCAGGGGCGGGGACTGGCCGGCCGAGGACTTCAGTGCGATGATCGTTCCCATTCACGGACCCGCGGCGAACGCCAGCGCCACCATGCTGCTGGCCGAGAAGCCGGTGACGTTGAAGAACGGCTTCAGGGTGCGCCAGATCCGCCGCCTGCTCGACAACGGCCGTCAGGTTCCGCTGGTCACCACCGATCCGCACAAGCCGGTGGCGGAGGCCGCAGGCGCCTTGTTCTCGCGCTGGTCGCAGGAAAACTTCTTCAAATACATGCGCGACGAGTTCAATCTCGACGCCCTGCCGACCCACGAGATCGAGCCTCTCGCTGCCGATACCATGGTCGTCAGCCCGCTGCGGCGGGCCTACGACAAGGCAATCCGCCGCCTCGACCACCAGCTTGGCCGCCTGCGCAACCGCATCGCCGACGCCGCCCACAGGAAGCAGCCGACGGGCGAACTCAAGAGGGAACTCAGGGACCTCGAGGGCGGCCGTGAGATTGTCAGATCCAGCCGCAGGGAGGTGCCCACGCACTGCCGGGCCGGCGACCTCGACGAAGCCGGACAGCTCAATGCCTTGCCCTCACGCGAGCGCCTCCTACTCGACATCATCCGCATGATCGCCTACCGCGCTGAAACCCGCTTGATGCTTCCCGTCATGCAGGCGCAGGGCCACAAGCCCCACCCCCGGAAACTGCTTCAGGCACTCTTCACCGCCGATGCCGACATCCTGCCGGACCCTGCCAACGGCGTCCTGCGGGTCCGCATTCTCGGCCTCGCAAATGACGCCTGCGACCGCCAGATCAAGCCTCTTCTGGCCGAACTCAACGCCACCGAAACGCACTTCCCCGGCAACCGTATGCGCATGGTCTACGAGGTCGGCATAACCCCAAAATCCGCGCGCACCGGTGCCAAACAAAATCCTGCTTATTCTTGAGAGTCATCTTGTGAGATTGTAGGTTTGGAAGGGTTTCTGTTATCGGGAGGTCATGGATATGGCATTCAAGGTTGCATCGCGTGTTCGTGGCTTGAGCGACGATGCGTTCCGAGCGTCGTTCGGCACGGAGGATCAGTGCCGGGCGGTGCTAGCCCGATTGCGCTGGCCGAACGGTTTCGAGTGCGGCTCCTGCGGGCATCGGGGGCACTGCATTCTTGCCGGGCGCAGGCTTTACCAGTGCAACCGCTGCAAGAAGCAGGTTTCGGTGACGTCGGGGACGATCTTCCACTCGACCAAGCTGCCCCTGACGTTGTGGTTTGCGGCGATCCACCTTGTGGTGACGGCGAAGAACGGCATTTCGTCGGTGGAACTCGGTCGCCGCCTCGGGGTCAGGCAGCCGACCGCCTGGAGCATGAAGCAGAAGATCATGGCGGTGATGGCCCGGCGCGAAGCCGACACGCGGCTCGAAGGACGGGTCGAGATGGACGACGCCTATCTCGGCGGGTCGCGCTCCGGCGGCAAGCGCGGCCGGGGCGCGCCGGGCAAGACGCCCTTCGTGGCGGCGGTCTCGACCAGCGCCGAAGGGGCTCCGCGCAAGGTCAAGCTCGTCCCGGTCAGGGGCTTCCGCAAGCGCGAGATCGCGCGCGGCGCCAAACGCTGGCTGGCCCCGGGGACGGAGGTCGTCACCGATGCCCTGCACTGCTGGAACGCCCTCGACGGCATCGCCGCAAGCCACAGCGCCATCCGTACCGGCTCAGGCCGCCGGGCAGCCCGCATGGCCCCCTTCAAATGGGTCAACACGACCCTCGGCAACATCAAGAGCGCCATCGCCGGAACCTACCGAAAGCTCGGTCCCGACCATGCCGAACGCTACCTCGCCAGCTTCGCATGGCGATACAACCGACGATACCAACTCAACTCCATGATCCCACGCTTCCTTCACAGCGCCGTCAGAACACAACCCATCCCATATCAACTACTCATTGCAGGATGATCCTTGAGAATAAGCAGGAACAAAATTAGCAGAGGTCAGGAAGTCTGAATTTATACAAGGGTTTGGAGAAAGCGTGCCTGGTCTTCGCGCCTTCGCGGTCGGGGATGATCGGGACGGCATCGTGTTGCTCGATCAGGTCACGGATCCATTTGGCGTCACAGGCCTTGTCGGCGATGAGGTGTTAGCGACGGTTACAGAGCGCGCCTATTCGCTGACATTTTTCGGCCGGTTGCGGTTTTTCAGTTGATCTGTTGGTCATCGGTTTCGATTGGTTCGCCGGCTCGGTCGCGGATGAGCATGTCGTTCCAGTCCCGGTTGTCGAGTGCGGGTCGCAGCCGGACGATTCTGGTGTCGTTGCGGGCGAGGCGCCTTGCGGCGTGATCGCCGTTTGTGGTGGCGTCGTATGCACAGAAGATGAGGCGCGGGTTCCATGCCTCGATCCATTTGGGGACTTTGGTGGCGACGGCGCCGGTGGAGACGGTGGCGCATTCGGTGCGTTTTACCGGGCCGAGGTGGAGGGAGAGGATGGAGAGTGCGTCGAGGGCGTTGCCGGCCAGGATGACGGCGTGTGGCCATTCGGTCTCCCAGGACATCCAGAAGCCGCCGCCCGCGGTCGTTTTGCGGTCAGCGGTGACGGTTTCGATGCCGGTAGCCTCGCCGGCGGCGTTTCGGCGGACGAACACGGGGTTGCCGTGAGGGTCGGCATGGACCAGGCCGAGGTCGCGGCACAGGGTGACGAGCGCGTCCGCGAGGCCGCGCCGCTCGACGAGGTATCGCCGGAGGTTGGGCCAGCGGGGGTCCTTGGCCGGCGCCTGCCGGCGGCCGCCTGGGGGCATTGAGAGGTCGGACAGTTCGGCGAGGAAGTCGATGGCGTCCGGCGGGGTGCATCCGAGCGCATGGACCGCCAGTTCGATAGCCCCGGCTCCCTCCTCTGCGCGCAGATGGTCGTAGAACATGAAGCGGTTGATGGAGAGGACCGATCCTGGCCGTCTCCAGCGCACGGCATTGTCGGGATCGCTGCGGTAGCCGAGGGCTCGGGCGACGGGTTCGAGGGGATAGCCCCGCAGGCTCTCGGCCCGCACCCGCCGCTCGCGGGGGCGGGAGGGATGCATGGCTATGGCGACGGGACCGGGTTCGCCTTTCCAGTGCTTTGCCCGGCTTTCGGTCCGCGCCGGCGGCGGCGTTCGGCGCTGCGCTGCTTCTGACGTTCCTCGGCTTCCTTGCGGCGCCAGGAGTCGCCGTCGATGGCGACGATCTCGGCGTTGTGGACGAGCCGGTCGACGAGGGCGACCAGGCAGGCGGCGTTTGGGAAGGCCTCGCTCCACTCGGCGAAGGGGCGGTTCGTGGTGATTATGGTTGAGTTCTGCTGGCTGCGGCTTGAGACGATGTTGAACAGCAGGTCGGCGTGGCGGTTGGAGTAGGAGAGATATCCGACTTCGTCGATGACCAGCAGGTGCTGTCGGGCGTAGAAGCGCAGCCTGCGCTGGAGCAGGGTGTCGGAGTCGATGGCGGCGAGTTCGCCGAGCAGGCTGGCGGCGGTTGCGAAGCGCACGATGTGGCCTTCGAGGACGGCGCGGTGGGCGATATTGGCGGCGATGGTGGACTTTCCGACGCCGTTGGGTCCGACCAGTACGAGGTTTGCGGCCTCCTTGAGGAAGTCGAGGGTCATGAGGTCCTCGACGGCCATGCGGTCGCAGCGCCTTGGCCAGTCCCAGTCGAAGTCTGCGAGCGGCTTGAACTGTCCGAGGCGGGCGTCGGCGAGGCGGCGTTTGAGGCTTCGGGCGCGCTTCTCATCTTCTTCCCACGCGATCAGGGAGGCGAGCCAGTCGCGCTCCGCGACTTCGCCCCAATGGGCGAGGAGGCCGTGCAGGCCCAGCGCGCGGGCGCGGTTCATGAGGGTGTCGGTCATTCTTCGCTGTCCTTTTCATGGTAGCCGGCCAGCCCGTCGTATCCGCCGAGATCGTGATCGCGCACGGCGATGTCGCGCACGCGCGGGTCCCTGGGCAGGTCGATGGGGATCGGCGGCGGCCTGTCCTGCAGTTCGCGCCGCCGTGTGAGGCTGAGGCGCACGGCATTGGGATGGGGGACGCCGCGTTCGAGGGCCTCGTCGATGGCGGCTTCGAGCTCGGCGGCGCCGTATTGGTCGAGCAGGCGCAGCAGGGCGGCGACGGTGGCGCCGATATAAGCGCCGCGGGGGGCGGCCTCGGCGATCAGGCGCTCGCTGTTGGGCGCGGCCTGGAGCAGCCGGCTCTGCCCGCGCAGGCTGCGGGCGTGACGCTTGCGCCTGACCAGCTCCTCAATGTGTTCGGGGTTCTCGATGCGGGCCGCCTTGTCGAAGCTGCGCGGATGGCGGGCGATGACCTCCATGCCGTCGAGGATGCGCACCTCTTCCAGCGTCGCGGCCACGGTGAGGGTGCGCCGGACATGGGTATGCGGGACGCTGTAGTCATTGAGGTCGAACCTGGCATAGGGGGTCTTGGCGATCCTGACCTCGACCCTCTCGTCGACGGGGGGACGGTCGTCGGGCAGCGCCATCAGGGAGCCGCGCTCGCGCTCGAAGGCCTCGCTCACGGTGAGGGAGCGGTCGTCCGGCCAGGGGCGGTCGGCGGCGACGCCCTCGCACCACTCCCGGGCCTGGGCGTTGAGATCGTCGAGGTCACGCCAGGCGCGGGCGGCGAAGAAGCTGTCGCGCACATAGCGTATGGCCCGCTCGACGCGGCCCTTCTCGTTGCCTCGGGCGACCGCGACCGGCTTCGGCAGGAAGCGGTAGGCGCCTGCGAAGTCGAGAAGCCGGGGATTGAAGCGGATGGCGTCGCCGCGCCGCTCCAGCACGACGCTCTTCAGATTGTCGTACCAGAGCTCGCGGGGCACGCCCTGCCAAGCCTCGAAGGCCTCGACATGGCCGCGCAGGAAGTTGTCCATCCCGGCGTTGAGGTAGAAGCGCAGGAAGAGGCGGCGCGAGTGGCCGAGCACCATCACGAAGGCCATCAGCGGGCGCTCCGCACGCCCGATCCTCACCTTGCCGAAGTGGGCCCAGTCGACCTGGGCCTGCTCGCCGGGCAGGGCCTTGAGGCGCAGATAGGCCTCGGCCACCGGCCGCGGACGCTCGGGCGCGATCATGCGCCGGAAGTGGCTCTCGCACCCCCGGTAACCGCGCTCGACCGCCATCCGGTAGAGCCGGCTGGAGGGCAACTTCGGCCAGACCGCCAGGGTCTGGCGGACGAAGGGCAGGAACGGATCGATCATCGAAGATCTGCGCCGCTTCTCAGGCGTGGGCGCCCCGGCGGCCGCCACCGCGCGCTCGACCGTGCCGTGGTGGACGCCGAGCTGGCGCGCGATCGTGCCGATCCGCCACTTCTCGGCAAAATACAGCCGCAGGATCTCGGCCCGGGTCTGCTGGTCGATCGCCATCTCACTCCCTTCGCGCCGGGCGCAGGCCCGGATAGACCGCCCGGGCGCAGAACCGCCCGCAGTGATCGCAGCGGAACACTCCGGCGGGACGGTCGGGTCCGAAGGGCCTCCTTCCCGAGCGCCCCGCCGGCATGCCCGCCACAACAGGACGGCGCGGTGAACGGGTCAAACCCAACTTCAACAGTGACGATTAAAAGTATTCGATAGAACAGGGAGTTACACCGGCATCGCCGGGTGTACCCACTACATTTCGTTGATTTTGGGGACGGTCAGGCTTTGTGTTCGCGCCAGTTCGGCGGCAGCGCGATGCCGACGGCCTGGAAGACCTTTCCGACCTGGCCCTCGACATGGGTGCGGGTGGTGATGCGCTTGCCGTCCTTCTCGATGGTGGCCTCTTGCAGGCGGTCGAGATCGCGGATCAGGTCGTCCCATTCGACGTTGACGTTGGCGGCGGCGCAGCGGTCGGCCAGTTCCTTCTGGAGGACGAGCGCGAGGAAGGAGCAGAAGACGTGGCCGCGGATCGCGGCGTCGCAGGAGTGGTAGATCGGGCGGGTGCGCAACTGGGCCTTCGCCCGGCGGAACAGGTCTTCCACCGTGAGCAGCTCCCGGTAGCGGAGCACGGCATTGAGCGGCGTCATGCCGGCGTTGGTGCGCAGCACGAAGATGCCGTCGAAGCCGGCCTCCTCGGCGAGCTTGCCGGCGTCGATCTCGAACGCCTTGCCCGCGCCCGTGCGGCGCAGATAACGCCGGTAGGCGCTGTTGCCGATCAGCGCTTTCTCGCCGTCCGCAAGGCGGCGCTGGAGGCCGTCCACCACGGCCTGCCGGTCGGCGCGGTCCTTCTGTGCCTCCGCCTCGTTGCGGCACACGATGTAGCGCGCGCCGCCCACCGTGACTTCCTTCACGAACAGCTGCGTCTCGCCGCGCGGACGCTTGAGGAGCAGCGGCACAAAGGGCTTCGTGTCCTTCAGCACCACCTCGCGGACCACCTTCGTGCGCCGCTCGCGCGCGCCCAGGATGTAGTCCAGCCCCCGCTCTTCCAGCGCCGCTATCGTCGCCGCCGAGATCATCCCCCGGTCCGCCACCACGCACACACGACCGATCCCGAAGCGTGACCGAAGACGGTCCACGATCGGCAGCAGCACCCTGGTGTCGGCCGTGTTGCCCGGCAGCATCTCCGTGCACACAGGCCGGCCCTCGCCGTCCAGCACCACCGCCAGAACCATCTGGCGCAAGTCCGGGCGATGGTCCTTCGAGTAGCCGTGCGCGCCCAGCGTCTCGCCGCCCGCGCCGTGGAACGACAGCGTCGTGGTGTCCATGAACACCACAGACAGGTCGGTGAACAGGTCCCGCCTGTGCTCGAACAGACGCTCCTCGATCCCGTCCTTCACGCAGCGCGGCGCAAGCGCGCCTTCCGCCGGCGCCTCCAGCTCCTCCCCGAGCCAGGCCATCGCCCGATACAGCTGATGAAGCCGCAGCCCCTCGATCCCCTCGATCGCGTAGTCGGCCATCCACTTCTCGCACGACCGGTCCGAACCCGACACGAACAGACGGTGCAGAACGCTCACAAACACCGCCCGCTCGACGGCGAACCCGAAGCCGCGACCGTCCAGAAGCTCCTTCACGACAGCGCCCACGCCCAGCCGATCCCACAGCCGACCGAACAGCAGCGGACCGCCGACCCGCACGCAGGCCAGCGCGCCCGCCTCCATGTCCTCCAGCACCACGGACCGCTCCGAATGGCGCGCCAGGGACGCGATCAGACGGTCCAGCTCCCCGCTCGCCTGCAACACGTCCTTGCGGCCGAGCGCGCGGATCGTGCGCTGGCGCACCCGCTTGCCCTCGCGCACGCTCTCCACGAGGTAGAGATAGCGGTGGCCCCGGGCGGTCGTTTCGCGCACGAACATGACCGCGTTGTATGTCTTCGATATCGACCAATCAAGAAAACAAGGCCAAATCAGCAAAAATGTTTCACTACATTTTTCTCAACCCGCGCCAATCATCACCTCACTATCCAATCATTTCAACAACTTGGCGAAACCGCGCCCGGCAAAAATCGACACCGACTGTTCAAGTTGGGTCAAAGGGTGATGCGTCACTTTCTGCGCACGGCGCCCCTCCTCAGGCGCACGGACGCGACGGCGCTCGCGGTAGCGCCGCTGGCGTTCGGCATGCTTGTGACGGCCCCGCCGGCTGTTCTGGTAGCGACGCCCGGCAAGGCGCAGCGAGCGCCGCCGCGCCCGGCCGCTGCACGGACGCGAGCAGTAGATGTTGCCGTGGTCGCACCGCCGGCACAGCACAACCTGGCGATGGCACGAAGCGCAGGTGAACAGGCGGGCGGCGTTCCTCATCGCAAAGACCGATGAGAACGGGGTGGACCCACGCCCGAACGCCTACGATACTGCGCATACGGGCCGTGCCTTGCATGGCTCGGGGGGTGCGGCGCCGGTCGTTGCCACCTAGCAAACGGGGCCGGCGCCGCATCGTTCTCAGCAGCCCCAGTCTACCCCCTCGCGCAGCCCGGCGACCCCCGCCGACAGCGCCAGGACACCCTCCCCTCGGCAGGCGAAAATATCAACGCGACGGGGGCCGGCGACTCCAGTCGGGCTACGCCCTCCTTCCGTCCCAGGCCCCCGTCACAAACACCGCCGCACCACAATCACTGCGATCATCACGCCCCGCAAAAACGCGCAACGCCAGCAAATAAGCGCCTTTTACGACCGTCACCTACATGAGGAAACTGTCGGGCGGCAGGGTCGCCAGCATGGCACCGGCGGCCGTGGTGTCGTGCGCCTGGCCAGGGCTGAGGTCATAGCGGACCGGCAGGCCGCTCACGTCCGACACGGCGTGGATCTTCGTGGTCAGTCCGCCACGGGAACGGCCCATGCAACGATCCGGACCCCCTTTTTTGATCCCGCCGCATGCTGGTGAACCCGGACGCTCGAACTGTCGATCATCTGCACATTGCCGTCGTGAGCCTCCACCACCGCATCCATCAACTGATCCCAGATGCCCTTCTTGCGCCAGCGGTTGAACCGGTTGTAGCAGGTCGTACAAGGCCCGTAGTGCTCCGGCAGGTCTCGCCACGGCGCCCCCGCGCGAAGCACCCACAGAATGCCGTTCAACACCCGCCGGTCGTCAACCCGCGGCACCCCACGGGTCTTGTTCGGCAGCAACGGCTTGATCACCCGCCATTCGAAGTCCGTCAGATCGTACCGGCCCATGTCCTCGTTCCCTGAAGTTGGGAGCTTGAATCACAGCTGCGCTGAAGAAGAAACCCCTTATGGGTACACGACCTAGAAGTGGCTCCGCGTTCTCGATGGCTGCGGCAGCAGCAAGCCGGCTTAAGTGGCGGTCGCCGTCATCGGGCTTGAACCCGGCGTCGAGCCCCGCCACCGCGCCTCGCAGTTCTTCCAGATCCGTGACTTCAAGGATCCTCTTGAAATACGTGGCGCGGTCCTGCGGCCGGGCGGAAAAGAGATAACCGAGCGTGTGCTGAGCGAGGACCGGCGCCGCGAGGGGCGGTTGCGAGAGCACGATGCCGAGGGTGGCGAGATCGCTTTCATTAGCCTCGACGCCGTCGATCTGCAGGGCTGACTGGCAGTCTTTCCGCTTGGCGTAGTCCGAGATCAGTGTCCGCCTGACGTTGTGCGTCCGGCCGTCAATGCCGGTGATCTCCGCCTCGACGTATGTGGGTATGGCGGCTGGCATATGGGCGTTGCGCAGGGCGTCAGCGAATTCGTCCTGGGTGCTGGCCAAGAGCTGGCGACGGACGATCTGTCCGGTCAGCAGGAACTCGAACGCCTCGGCAAGGCTGGTCTTGCCCTGGCTGTTCGGTGCCCAGATGGCGGCCAGTGACGAGCCGAAGGACAGCGTCTGTGCCTTCCGGCCGAAAGCCCGGAAGCCCTGCATCTCAATCTTGTTGATCTTCAGTGTTGTCATGGCTCTGCTTCAGTTCATCGAGACGGTTTGCGGCGACCTCTGCGATGGCATCGGCGGGTGCTGCCTCGCCTGACGCCGCGTAGGCGGTCACGAGTTTCGCGGCGAGGCTGTCCTCGGGCAGATGCGCGATCAGCCGGTCAAAGTTGGTCTGCGGCGTGGCAGGTTCTCCACCATTGGTCGCGTCGGCCGGATTGTCGTCATCCGTTTCGGCGCTCGATTCCTTGTTTTCTGTGCTCATGCTGTTGCCTTTCCGGCGCGGCGACGGCGTCGGACGGATGGGGGTTTCGCCTCTTCCTCGTCAGGCGGGTCGCTGAGGTCGTGAGCGCCGATCTCGATCATCCGCTGGGCGAGGGAGTTGAAGAAGGTTTCGTTGATTTGGCCGGCTTCATAGAGTTGGCGCACGACGAGGTAGGGGTTGAAAATCAGGACGTAGCTGATCGGCCCGTTCGGTCCGCTCTTGATATCGATAAAGCCGAGGTCATTGAGGGTTCGCATGCGCATTGTCCAAGTGCGTACGGCCCGCTCGCCGCTGAACCCTGAGAAGTACGCCATCTCGCGGTCCTTGTTGGCGATAACGAAGGAGTCGTCGTAAGTCCGGCACCAGAGGTCGAGATAGGTCGAGGAAACCGGCTTACCCTTGGACAGGCTGTCCATGACCTTCATGAGCAGCGGCATCGGCCGTGGCATGCTGAGCCAGCCGTCCGACCGCTCGCGCGACCACAATCGCGCCTCGTCAAGTTCGGGCCACAGCGTATCGCGCATGCGCAGCTTCTGGCGGGCGATCTTGCTGAGGCGTTTCTTGCTTTCCGTCGCCATGTCTTGCTCCTCTTGGCGTTTGGCCGAAAGATCGGGCCGGGGTGTGGACGCCCGGCCCTGCGGAACAATCTTGCCCGCACGTGCTTCGCTCCGCTCCGTGCCGCGCACCGGAATAGGCCGTTTGGAATCGACACATCCGCTGCAAATGTCCGTTGCTGGAAAACATAATAGAAAAACACAGTAAATCAAGGACTTAATACTAAATAGGTTTTCCGGCCGGAGGTTTTATTAGATCGATTTGATATATGAATCAGAAAAATATAGTGTCAATCCAAGATATGAATTGGAATGCGCAGTCGGAAATAATGGCCGGAGATCAAGGGATTGCCACGGGATCGTAGTGTTCCCGGTGCTCCTATGGTCCTGTGCTCGACGGTGATCCCGGTGCTCCTGGGGTCGCGGGGGAGAAGACCCCTCCGCTTGAGCGTGGATTCGTCCGTCAGGGTGTCCAGGTGCATCGCATCTGTCGCGGCGGGATCAGGCGATTCCCACGACTGGGCCGTAATACCAGCGGTTGAGGGTTGAGACTCATTGAGGGGATTCCCAAGGTTATCGAGTTCTGACTCAATAGCGATTCTGCGATTGGAGGGTCGTTATGAGGGCAGCAATCCCCTTGAGGGAGGATTTTGATGCGGCGCAGTTGCGCGGCTTGGCGCAGCGGAGCCGGGATGGTTCGCAGAACCGTCGCCTTCTTGCGCTTGCGGTGATTTACGACGGTTACCGTCGTTCGGATGCGGCGCGTTTTGCGGGGGTGGGCTTGCAGATCATCCGGGACTGGGTTCTTCGCTTCAACGCGGAAGGCCCGGAGGGATTGAAGGATCGCAAGGCCTCAGGTCCGCCGCGCAAGTTGAACGGGGAGCAGCGCGCGGCGCTGGCGGCGGTTGTGGAGAGCGGTCCGGACCCGGCGATCCACGGCGTGGTGCGGTGGCGGCGCTGCGACCTGGCGGCATGGCTCAGCGAGCAGTTCGGCATCTCGTTGGCGGAGACGACGGTCGGGCGGGAGTTGCGCCGGATGGGCTACGCCAGGCTCTCTGCGCGCCCGCGCCACTATGCCCAGGACGAAGCCGCGCTGGCAGGGTTCAAAAAAACTTCCCCGACCGCCTGAAGGAGATCCGCGCTGCACTCGGCGACGGCGTCGAGGTCGAAGTCTGGTGGCAGGACGAGGCGCGCGTCGGGCAGAAGAACAAGATCACCCGGCGATGGGCTAAACGCGGCACCCGACCGTCAGCGCCCAAGGACCAGAGAACCATCTCGGCCTACATCTTCGGCGCCATATGCCCGCAGAAGGGCAAGGCCGCCGGCCTCGTCATGCCCCACGCCAACACGGAGGCACTCAACGCCCACCTCGCCGAGGTCGCCCTCACCGTTGAACCCGGAGCCCATGCCCTCGTCATGCTCGACCGGGCCGGATGGCACACATCCCCGGCCCTCAAAGTCCCCGACAACATAACCCTGATGCCGCTCCCGCCCCGGTCCCCCGAACTCAATCCCGTCGAGAATGTCTGGCAGTTCATGCGCGAAAATTGGCTCTCGAACCGCGTCTTCCAGAACTACGACGACATACTCGATCACTGCTGCCAGGCCTGGAACAATCTCGTCTCACAACCAGAACGCATCGCCTCCATCGGAACCCGAAAATGGGCCAATGGGTTCTGAACTATGCCCGCTGGTATAACGAGGCTGGATGCAGGGACAAGCCGACAGAATCCTGCAAACGACGTGTTCCGCGTCATCCGGAACGCCGGCCAGTTGCCACACCGGATCTACCGCCATCTGTCGCGGTGCAGCTGCTCATTCTGCATTTTCCCGTCGCCCGGGGACCGGCGGACGGCGGCCGGGTTCCGCCCGGTCTTTAACCGGCGCCATGCGCGGACCGAACGCAGCGGCCACACGCTGTCGCCTACGGGCAGGCCGCTTCCGGTACTGACCGGCGTTTCCCTGGCTGGCGGCGGCGACCTCGAAGACCCTGGCGGACCCGGTCGGCGCCTGACCGCACACTGCCGCCCTGCGCCGGCCCCCCGTGCGGCGCGCCGGCACAAGCTTCCCCGGCACGATGAGGAAAGGGCCGCGGAGGTTCGGGTGAACGGCCGGGCGCCCGGAGGGAGCCCGCGCCGCATTTCCGCCATTCCGGAGGCCGCCGATGACCGACACCGTTTCCGCCGACTACACGCTGCGTCCGAGCGAGCTTGCGCCGACCCTGGCGCTGCTGGTCGAGGCCCGCCAGCCCTGCATCCTGTGGGGCGCGCCGGGCTGCGCCAAGAGCGCGCTCGCGCAGCAGGCCGCCGCCGAGGGTTCGCGCCGCTATGTCGACGTGCGCGCGTTGCTGCTCGACCCGGTGGACCTGCGCGGCATTCCGTGGCGCGATGCCGACGGGCGCACCCGCTGGGCGCCGCCGGCCTTTCTGCCGCCGGCGGACGACCCCGGCCGCTGGCTCGTCAACCTGGAGGAACTGCCGTCCGCCGTGCCGATGGTGCAGGCGGCGCTCTACCAGCTGGTGCTCGACCGCAAGGTGGGCGAATACGAGCTGCCCGGGGGCGCCTCGCTGATCGCCTGCGGCAACCGCGAGAGCGACCGCGGCGTGGTCCACCGGATGCCGACGCCGCTGGCCTCCCGCTTCGTCCATCTGGAGGTCCGGGTGGACGCGGAAGACTGGCTTGCCTGGGGGGCGGCCAACGGCATCGCACCCGAGGTGCTGTTCTACATCCGGATGCGCCCGGACCTGCTGCACAGCTTCGATCCGCAGGCGAAGGAGAAGGCGTTCTGCTGCCCCCGGACCTGGGAGATGGTCTCCGGCATCGTCAACCGGCGCGCCGGTCCCGACCCCTCGGTCGAGCGGGCGCTGTTCCGGGGCACGGTGGGCGAGGCGGCGGCGGTCGAGTTCTCGGCCTTCCTGAAGGTGTGGCGCGAACTGCCCCATCCCCGGGCCGTGCTGGACGATCCCGGGAACGCGGTCGTGCCGGACAACGCCAGCGCCCTGATCGCGCTCTACCGCATGGCCGACGACATCACGCTCGACGCCATCGTCACCTATGCCGGGCGGCTGCGCCGCGAGGTCGGCGAGTTCCTGGTCGGGTCCTGCATCCGGCGCGACCCCGCCCTCCAGCACTCGCCCGCCTTCATCCGCTGGGCCGCCGCGCGCACGCAATGACCGCCCCTTCAGGAGAACACCCATGAACCTCAGCCACGACGCCATGCTGGTCAGCCTGCGCATCGCCGCCTGGTCGGGCCGGCTCCATGACCGGCAGGCCAGCACCCATGTCGCCGTCCACCACGAGGCGAGCGTCACCGCCGGGCGCTACAACAAGTGCCTGCTGCCAAGGGCCGCCTTCGCCGCGCTCAATGCCACCGTCAGCGCGGCGCGCGCGGCCCATGACGCCCAGACCCTGCCTTGGGACGACCGGGGATGCCGGCTGCTCCCCGTCGCCAACCACGAGCGCTACACCGGGCTGATGGACGGCTTGCGCGAGCGCATGGTGCGCGAGCGCGCCCGCTTCATCGAGGACTATGACGACAATATCGAAAAGGCCCGGCTCGACCTCGGCAAGCTGTTCCGCATCGGGGACTATCCCTCGAAGGAAGACCTCCGGGACAGGTTCGGCCTGCGCTGGCGGATCGTCCCGGTGCCCGACGCCGACCATTTCATGGCGAAGCTCGCCTCCGACGACGCCGACCGGGTGAAGCGCGACATCGAGAGCCAGGTGGAGGAACGGCTGCACGGTGCGGTGGGCGACCTCTACCGGCGCCTGGGCGAGGCCGTGGAGCGGGTCTCCGAACGCCTGCGGGAGGACGGCGAGGGCAAGCCGCTGGTGTTCCGGGACTCGATGATCGGCAACATCCGCGACCTTGTCGACATCGTGCCGCGGCTGAATATCTTCGGCGACGACGAACTCGCCCGGCTCTGCGGGCAGGTGAAGGAGAAGATCGCCGCCGTCGAGCCGGACGCGCTCAGGCCGTCCCGGAACTTCGATCCGGTCGCCCGCGCGCGGGTGAAGCGCGACGCGGATGCGCTGGCGGAGAGGTTCGCGGGATATTTCGCGGCGGAGGTCTCCCCGGCGCGGGAGGCCGCGTGATGGGCGCCCGCCCTTGCCCGGAGTCGGCGCAGCGGGTGAGCCGCTGCGTGACCGCGCTGCTGCGGGAGCAGCCCTTCTTCGGCAGCCTGGCGCTCCGCCTGCCGGTCCGCGCCGACACCGGCCGCAAGACGCTGGCGAGCGACGGGCGGGAGATCCGCTATTCGCCGCAATGGGTCGCGGAGACCGGGGCGCACCTTATCGAGACCGCGATCGCCCGGGTGGTGCTGGCCTGTGCGCTGAAGCACCACACGCGCCGGGGCGAACGCGAACCGGAGCGCTGGCAGCTGGCCTCGCAGCTCGTCACCCACGGCCTGCTGCGCGATGCCGGCTTCACCCTGCCGCCCGACGCGGAGGCATGGGACGGGATCAGCGTCGAGGAAGCATACGAGCAATTGCCGGAGTCGGACGAAGATGGATCCGGCGGCGGCAATCCGCCGGACGCCGGAGGAGGTTCGAGCACCGATGGAGCCGAAGCTCCAACGGCCGACGGGGGCGATGACGGCGAGCAATCCGGTAACGGCGATGCCGGGAGAGACGACGGCACGGCGGAGGCGCCGAGCAATGGCAACGGCGGCGACGCAAGCTGCGATCCGTCGGGCACCGGCGAGGTCATGGACGCGCCGGCGGGCGGCGCCGGGGACGCCGCGCCTTCGCCGGGCAACATGACGCGGGAGGAACAGGCATGGGACGAGGCCATGCACCAGGCGCTCGGTCTCGCCAGGGCCGAAGGCCGGTTGCCCGGCGCGGTCGAGGAAACCGTCCGCGGCGCCCATGCGGGCGCGCTCGACTGGCGCTCGCTGCTGCGCCGCCACATGACCGACGCGGCGAAGAGCGACTACAGCTGGAGCGTCCCCAACCGGCGCTTCATCGACTCCGGCCTCTATCTCCCCTCGATCCGTTCCGAGGGCATGGATACGATCGCCGTCATCGTCGACACCTCCGGCTCGCTGCCGGCGGAGACGCTGGCCGCGTTCTGGGCCGAACTGCGCGAGGTCGCGGCAGACATCCGGCCCGGGCGCGTCGTCGTGCTCCAGGTCGATGCAGCGGTGCAGGACGCGGCGGAATACGCGCCGGACGAGCTTCCCGGCGAGATCGCCGTCAGGGGCCGGGGCGGCACCGACTTCCGCCCGGGCTTCGCATGGCTCGACGAGCAGGGGATACAGCCGGGCGTGTGCCTCTACTTCACCGACATGGAATGCTCCCGCTATCCGGAGACGGAACCATCGTTCCCGGTGCTGTGGTGCGACCACGGGGACAGCCCGTGGCGGCGACCCGCGCCCTGGGGCGAGCGCATCGACATCGCCGCCTGACCTCCGACGGCGGCGCGCCGCTTCCCGACCCTCCACGGCGCCTTCGTCTGCCGGCGGCCCCCGGCGCTGCCGGCCGCCTGCGCATCCGACCCCGTGACGCGGGGCTGACCGCCGCTCCCCGCCCGCAGCAGCGCCGGCCGGACCACTTCCGGCCGCGCGCCGTCTGCCGCCGTTTCCGATACCGCCGCACCGCGCCGTCGGCCCGTATCCGGCGCCGGCGCCCGCCGGACCGCACCGCCCGGAGCCGGAGCGGGGCGGCGGTCCGGGCAGGCGCGGGGCAGCCGGAGTGGGCCGCCCGCGCCGACCGTCCGCAACCCTCCATGGAGACTGGCATGAACTTCATCGCCCCCGGGGCCGCGCCGCTGATCCGGGACATCCCGCTCGCCCGGCTCGGCCTCGCCCCCGAGAATGTCCGCAAGACCCCGCCCGATGCCCGGGCCGACGCCGAGCTCAAGGCCTCGATCGCCGCCCTCGGCCTGCTGGAGAACCTCGTCGTCCGGCCCGAGGAGCCCGGTTCGGACGGCATCGGGCGCTATGCCGTGGTCGCCGGCGGGCGCCGCCTCAAGGCCATGCAGGCGCTCGTCGGGGACAAGGCGCTCGACGCCGACCACCCGGTGCCCTGCCTGGTCAGGACCGGCGACGCCGAGCCGGCCGAACTCTCGCTCGCCGAGAACGTGGTCCGCATCGCCATGCACCCGGCCGACCAGGTGGTCGCGTTCACGAAGCTGGCCGACGCCGGCCAGCCGGTTGCCGCCATCGCGGCGCGGTTCGGCGCCTCCGAGCGCACCGTCGAGCAGCGCCTGCGCCTCGGCAACGCCGCGCCCGAGCTTCTGGACGCCTACCGGGCCGGCGGGATCGACCTCGAAGTGCTCAAGGCCTTCGCCGTCACCGCCGACCGCGCGCGCCAGATGACGGTATGGGAACAACTCTCCGGACAGGCCGCCCGCCCGTCGGCTTGGCAGGTGAAGCGCCTGCTGACCGAAGAGCGCGTGCCGGGCGCCTCGGCCGTGGCCCGCTTCGTCGGGGTCGATGCCTACGAGGCCGCGGGCGGCCAGGTCATGCGCGACCTGTTCGCCGACGAATACGAGCACGGCGTCTGGTTCGAGGACCCGGTGCTGCTGGAAAAGCTCGCGGCGGAGAAGCTCCGGGCCGCCGCCGACGAGCTGGCGACGCGCTGGAAGTGGGCTGTCCCCATGGTCGAGGTCGACTGGAGCGACACCGCCCGTTACGGGCGCATCGAGCCCCGGCCCGGTACGCCGACCGACGCGGAGCGGGCCGAGATCGACAAGCTGACGACCCGCCACGACGAACTCGTCAATCTCGATGACGACGAGTGGACCGAGGAACTGGCCGCCGAAGCGGAGGCCGTCGAGGCCCGGATCGACGGGATCGAGGCCGCCGTCGAGGCGCGCGCGGTGTTCCGGCGCGAGGACTTCGCGATCGCCGGCTGCATCGTCACCGTCGGCCATGACGGCGCGATGCAGGTCATCCAGGGCCTGGTGAAGCCCGAGGACATGCCGGCGGAAACCGGCGCCGCCGGCAACGGCCACGACGCGCACGCCGCCGCGCAAGATGCCCATGCCCACACCGCCGGTCACGGCGTTCACACCACCGGCCCGTGCGTCTCGACGCCCATGGCGCCGCCGAAGGACCCCGAATCCGAGGCGCGCAGGGAGGCGGGCGTCGGCGTCGGGCTCGCCGACGACCTGCGCGCGATCCGCACCGCGCTGGTCAAGGCGCATCTCGCCGGCGACTTCGAGGCCGCCTTCGACCTCGCGCTGTTCCGGATGGGCCGCGCCGTGTTCGCGCCGGGCCGTCACGGCCACGCCCTCGACATCGCGGTCAGGGAAACCCCCGACAGGCCCATGACCCGCATGAACGATGCCGGTTTCGCGGCCTGGTCGCCGGGCGAGGCCATGCTGGCAGACCGCTCGCACCTGTCGCTCGACTGGCTGACCATCGAGGACGACGGCGGATCCTTCGCGGCGCTCCGGGCGCTGTCCGAGGCGGAGAAGGAGGCGCTGTTCGCGGCCTGCGTTGCGCGCACGGCGAAGGGCCAGCTCGCCTTCGAGCCGCAGGCGCGGCCGGAGCTCGAAGCCACGGTGGCCCGGCTCGGCATCGACTTCGCGCAGCATGTCCGCCCGACGGCGGCGATGCTGTGGTCGCGTATCGCAAAGAGCCGCATCCTCGACATCGCCCGCACGGTGTTCGGCATCAACTGGGCCTCGGCGCGGTCGAAATACAGGAAGCCCGCGCTCGCCGAGGCGATGGATGCCGCCTTCGCCGCCGGCGACCCGCCGGTCGGGGTGAGCGCCGCGATGCACGCCGCCGCGCTCGCCTGGACGCCGCCCGGCTTCACCGCGTTCGACACCGGGCGCACGGTCGGCGGCGCCGGGGATGCGGCGACGGACGCCGCCGCAACCCCGGAACCCGCCGAAGCGACCTCCGGAACCGGTCCAACGGCGCCGGCCGGCAACGGTCATGCGACGCAGACCGCTGCCGAACCGGAATCCCCGAAAGGCGCAGCGGCGGAGGCCGGCAACGGCGCCGCCGACGCGGGCGATACCGCTCCTGAGACCGATCCGGGCGATGCCGGGGAGATTGATCCCGGCACGGTCGCCGCGAACGGGCCGGACGACATCGGGGCGACCGGTCCGGTCAACGGGCATGCCGCCCACCCGACGGAGATCCCCGAGTTCCTGCGCCAGGTCCGGTAGGCGACCGCAGACCCCGCAAGACGCCCCGCCGGCGCATTGCTCCGGGCTTCAGGCCCCGGGCAGCGCCGGCGGGGCGTTTCCGTTTCAGCAATCCATGGAGGTCCGTCCATGAACCGGACGATCCGCGCCCGCATCCACGAAACCGCCGTGAAGCGGGTCACCCGCATCTACGCCGCAACCCTGGCCGACATCTTCGCCGAGACCCTGCAGAACAGCCGCCGCGCCGGCGCCACACGGGTGCGCATCTCGGTTGCCGCCGCCCGGGCGCACGAAACCGCCGCCATTGCGGGCGAGACGCCGCTCACCGTCACCGTTTCCGACGACGGCTCAGGCATCGCCGACCCCGCCGTGCTGCTGAGCTTCGGCGAGAACGGCTGGGACGACGCGCTGGTCCGCCGCGAGGACGCCGCCGGCTTCGGCTTCGCCAGCCTCGCGCGCCGCAACTGCGCCGTCTCGTCCAGGCCCCGCTCGCCGGACGGGCAGATGGCGCCCGGCTGGCGCGTCGCGCTGCAACCGGCGCATTTCCTCGGGGAGGCCGACGCCGGGGTGCAGGGCGATAACGAGGCCCCGTATCCCTGCGGGACGGCAGTCTCGTTCGAGGCCACCGAGGCCGCCCTGGCCATCCGCAACGCGGCCGGGAATGCCGCCCGCCACTACCCGCTTCCGGTCATCTTCGAGGACGGCGGGGCCGCAACTGCCGAAGAGCTGCCGCGCCGCGGCTTCCTCGACGGCGCGGTCCATGTCGAGCCCTGGCGCGGCCTCGTCTTCGGGGTCTTCAAGGACCGCCGCAGCGGCTACAACGACCCCGACCTCAATGTCTTCGGCCTCACCCTGGCGCTCCGCCTGCCCACGGTCGAGACCGTCCACGGCGCGACCTGGACCGTATTGGCGGATCTGGAAGACTGCCCGGACCTGGAACTGGTCCTGCCGGCCCGCAAGGAAGCGGTCGAGAACGCCTTTCCCGGGGAGATGCGCGAGGCCGCGCGGCTGGCGGTCTGGCGCGCCATGGCGGCCGACCCCTCGCCGCGCCCGGCCTTCGGGGACTGGACGCGGGCGCGCAAGGCCGGCATCGCCATCGCGCCGCCGCCGGCCACCCTGCGGCCCTGGCGGCCCATGATCGCCGACTGCAACGACTGGCGCGAACCGGGCAAGCCGGCCGATGCCGGCCATGACGCCCTGGTCATGGACCGCGACCCGGAACCGCCGGAGGCGCAGGCGCTGTGGCGCGCCGCCGAACGCGCCGGCATCGCGCCGCGGCTCTTCGAGGCCGACCGGCGGCTGGAGGGCTACGCCTGGTACGACGCGCTCGACCGGGTGACGGATATAGCCGTCCGGGTTGCCGCCGGGGACGACTGGACAACGCTCGCGGAGTATCCGCTGCCCGGGCCGTCTCGCGCCGCGCCGCTGCCGGCCCGCCCCGCCGCCATCCGCATCGCGCTCGCCGTCCGCCCGGCGTCGGGGCCGGAACGCACCCTCGACCTGCCGGCCGACATGGCGTTCGCCGGCGAGGCCTGGTCCCGGATCGACGAGGCCATGCCGCTGGTCACCGAAGACAGCCCACTTCAGCCGCACGAGCTCGCCGCGCTGCTCATGGCGGGGTTCTTCTCGCCCTCCGACGATGCCGACGCCGACAGCTGGGAGACCCAGCGCGCCCGTTTCGAGGAGGACGCGCTGCACCTGGCGACCCGCCTGCTGCTGTCCGACGACGATGCCTGCCGGGCGTCCATCGCCGAGGCGGTGCGGCGCGAGCTGATGTGGCTTGCGCCCCGCAACCGCGCCGTCGACATCCGCATCCGCCGGCCCGACGTCACCGTGACCCTCGGCGACGGAAGCGCGGCGGACGGCGCCTGACCGGCCGCCGCGCTCCCCCGAAATCCGTCCCGACGCCGCCGTGCGCCGGGACGGCTCGCCATCGAGGGAGACCCTCAACCATGACGCTCGCCGCCATGCCCGCCTCCGAAGCGACCGCTCCGCAGAGCCCCGGCGACGAGGCGCGTAAGCGCGCCGTCGCCGACGCCGTGTGGATCGACCTGCTGATGCCGCCGGACCGCACGGTCACCATCGCCGTCATCGACGGCAGGGTCGAACTCGGCCCGGACCCGGAAGTTCCGGCCCGCCGATCCGCCCGAGATCCGTTCGCCCCGACGCTGCCCCGTTCCGCCATCGGCCCCGTTCCCGCTTGCCGCAGCCGGGGCGTTTGCCTTCAAACCCGCGGAGGACGCCGCCATGCCCGATTCCTCGCCAGCTCTCGACGAAATGCCGCTCCACGACATGCCCGCAGCGCCGGCATCGGTCCGGAAGGCCGTGGACCGCCGCCGGCTCCAGCGCCGTTTCCTCCGCGCCGGGCGCGAGGCGGTCGACGACCGCGACCTGCTCGAACTGCTGCTCTCCGGGCGCCCGGCGGTGGACGATGCCGGGGCGCTTGCCCGCGCATTGCTGGACACCTTCGGCACGGCACCGCGCGCGCTCGCCGCCCGCCCGGACCGCCTGCGCACCGTGCCGGGCCTGCCGGAAGACGCCATCGCCGCCCTCAAGGCCGCCGAAGCGCTCGCCATCCGCATGGCGCGGGCCGAAATGCCCGACACCCTGCGCCCGTCCCTCGCCGGCTACGACAGGGTGATCGAATATTGCCGCACGCTGGCGGGCCACCGCGAGGTCGAGCAATTCCATGTGCTCTACCTCAACTGGAAAAATGCACTCCTCGCCGACGAGTGCCACCAGAAAGGCTCCGTCTGCCACACGCCGGTCTATCCCCGGGAGGTCTGCATCCGCTGCCTGGAGCTTCAGGCCAGCGCGGTCATCGCGGTCCACAACCACCCGGGCGGTTCGCCCGAACCGTCCCGCGCCGACATCGCCATGACCGACCGCCTCCGCGACGCGCTGAAGACCATCGAGGTCACGCTGCTCGACCATCTGATCGTCACACCGACCGGCTCCGTGAGCTTCCACGAGAGGGGGTTGCTCTGAAAGGACCCGGCGAACCGACGGGCCTCCCCGGTGCGCCCCCGGCCGCGTCGGGCCGATCCCCCGCCACCCAGCCCGGAGACCGCCATGCTCCACCGGATCACCGGCCGCGCCACGAAGTGCGGCCCGTCCGCGATTTCCGCGATCGCCGGCGTGCCGACCCACGAGGCCGCCGCCGTCATCCGCCGCCTGTTCGACCGGCCCTCGGTGAACGGCGTCTTCATCGACGAACTCGCCGCCGCGCTCGAAACGTTCGGCTGGGCGCCGGACTACGCGCTCCGCCATCCGAAATACCGGAACCGCCGTTTCGCCCGGCGCGAGCAGGAATGGGAGCGTCTCTTCGCCGGCGTCCCCTTCGACGAGCGCGCAATCACGCTGGGCGCGTTCCTCGACGCCGCGCCCGCCGGAACCTGGGCGATCTCCGCGAGCCGCCACTTCGTGGCCTGTGCGGACGGCTTCGTCGCGGATTCTGCCTGGTTCTCGCGCCGGCCCGCCCGCTGGTCCCGCGCCGACCACGACCGCGTCGCGCTCCGCCGCGTCCGGGAGGCGGTCAGGTTCGTGCGCGTCACCGGCATCCCCCGCAACGCCCGTCCGCAGGAGAGCTGACCAGGTCATCGAGATCACGATCTGCACGATCGACGAGCTTTCGGACGCAGCGAAGGAGAGGGCCCGCGCCCGGTATCGCGACGAGGGCCTCTTCGACGAATGGTACGACCATGTCCTCGACGACTTCGAGACCGTCTGCCGGATCGTCGGCATCACGCTCGACACCCATGCCGTGCACCTCCATGGCGGCGGAACCCGGGAACGGTCGAACATATGGTTCAGCGGGTTCGGCAGCCAGGAAGACGGCGCCTCGTTCGAGGGCCGGTACAGCCATGCCCGCGGCGCCGCGAAGGCCGTCCGCGCCCACGCGCCCGAGGACACCGAACTCCACGGCATCGTCGACGCCCTCCAGGACGCCCTGCACCGCAACTTCCATTCCCTGCACACAACTTTCCGCCGTGTCGGCCGTCATTTCCACGCAAACAGCATGGAAATCCGCGTCGAGCGCGACAGCCCGGCAGCCGATCGCGGCGGGTGCCGGCGATACCGTCGCCCTCCGCGACCTGGCCCGCTGGCTCTACAGGCAGTTGCGCGACGCCTGAGAGGCCGAGATCTCCGACCCGGCCGGCGACGAGGCCCTCGCCGTGAACTCCTTCACCTTTACCGGGGATGGCAAACGGTTCGGCTGATCCGGTCCGCCCGCCCTGAACGGCGCCGGCTCCATCTTTCGTTCATCGGCTCAATCATCGCCTGACTACGATTCGAGAATTCCGGCTGCTATCGGCAACGCTGCGGCCGATTTTGCCGCGGCCGTACTTATCCGTCTTCATGCCTGAGCGCCCTCCGCAGCCCCACTGACACGGCCCGGGCGGACCGTCCGCTGTTCCGGCCAATTCCCTCCATCTTCGCGTCTTCGTGCGTCCCGCCGGCGGGAGTCCGGTCAGCCGTCCGAGGGCGGTCCGGCGGGCGGCGCGGGAGGACTTGCGCCGCCGGCCGCCGTCACGCCCTTCCAGAACGGAGCCTGTCCATGCTCGACGCCCCCACGGCGCGGGACGCGCGTCCTCTTCTTCCCGCGCTCGCCACCAACCCGCCGGCCCGCCCGGTCCAGGGCGATGCGCTCTTCGCCGCCGCCCGAACCCTGCTTCCGGTGCTGGAGGCCGGACGGCCGCTCGATGCCGCGACGCTGCGCGACGCCATGACAAAGGCCTTCGGCGCCACCGACGCCGGGGGCGGCTGGGTCTGGAAGGACGCCTATGAAGCCGCCGAGGCGGCCGTGGTGATCTTCATGCAGCGCTACGCCCGGGCCATGCGCCGCAATGCGGGCGGACCGCGCCGCATGCTAGCGATGCTGGAGGCCGTCGCCGCGCTGGAGCCCTCCCACACCAGGCGCTCGGAGGAGCAGGTCCGCCTCCAGCAGTTCTCGACCCCGCTGCCGCTCGCCTATGCCGCCCTCCAGACCGCCGCCATCCGGCCGGGCGATACCGTGCTGGAGCCGTCGGCCGGCACCGGCATGCTGGCCGTCATGGCGCAGTGCGCGCTGGGCGACCGGGCGGCAGGCGCGCTCCATCTCAACGAATACGCGCCCACGCGGTCGCGGTTGCTGACGCGGCTCTTCCCCGGGGTCGCCGTCACCGCGTTCGACGCCGAGGCGATCGCGGACCGGCTGCGCGACGTCCGGCCGACCGTGGTGCTGATGAACCCGCCCTTCTCGGCGACGCCCGGCGTCGACCGCACCGCCCGCGGCGCCGATCTGCGCCATGTCCGCTCGGCCGCCTCGATGCTGCCGCCGGGCGGGCGGCTGGTCGCGGTCACCTCGGCCCATTGCGCGCCCGGCGGCACCGCATGGCGCGATGCCTTCGGCTCGCTCGACGACGCCCGCTGCCTCTTCACCATGGCGATCGACGGGCGGGCCTATGCCAGGCGCGGCACCGGCTTCGACACCCGCCTCACCGTGCTGGAGCGCGGCGCCGGACCTGAAGTCGAGCTGGACACGACCGCCCGCGCCGCGAACGCTGCCGAACTGCTCGATGCCGTCATCGCGCGCGTGCCGAAGCGCCAGCCCATCGCATCCGTTCCCGCCGGACCCGCGCGCGACCTGTTCGGCAAGGCGGTGGCGCCCGCGAAGCTGCGGGGTCCGAAGTCCGCATCGACGCCCGAGGACCGGCAGGCCCACGACCGGGGGCCGGTTACGGAACTGGCCGTCGAGACCGGCCCGGTCGAACCCTCCGATACCGACGCCGGCTCGGCCGCCGACACCGGCCCCTGGGCGCCCTGGCGGCCGGGCGCGGTGCGGGTGCCGGGGGCGGTCGAGCATCCGACGCCGCTGGTGCAGTCCGCCGCCATGGCCGCCGTGCCCCATCCGGCGCCGGCATACCGGCCCATGCTGCCGGAGCGCGTGGTGACCGAGGGCCTGCTGTCCGACGCCCAGCTCGAGAGCGTCGTGCTGGCGGGCGAGGCCCATTCCCGCCATCTCGCCGCGCAATACCGCATCGGCTCCGGCTGGGAGACCGTCCACCGCTGCCCGCAGGACGGCGAAGTTGAAGAACCCGGCGCGTCTCCGGCTACCCGGGACAGCCTGCCCCGGACCGGATCCGGGGACGAGACCCTGTCGGAACCGGTGCGTTTCCGCCGGGGCTGGATGCTGGGCGACGGCACCGGCTGCGGCAAGGGACGCCAGGTCGCCGCCATCATCCTCGACAACCGGCTGAGGGGCCGGAAGCGCGCCCTCTGGCTGTCGCAGTCCGACAAGCTGCTTGAGGACGCAAGGCGCGACTGGACCGCTTTGGGCGGGCTGGAGAGCGACGTCATCCCGCTCGGCAGCTTCCGCCAGGGCATGGAGATACCCCTCGACGAGGGCATCCTGTTCGCCACCTACGCGACACTGCGCTCGCCCTCCCGCCAGGGCAGGCCCTCGCGGCTGGAGCAGATCGTCGAGTGGCTCGCCGGCTCGTTGGACGAAGACGGCCGCCACGCCTTCGACGGGGTCATCGTCTTCGACGAGGCCCACGCCATGGCGAATGCCGCCGGCTCGAAGAGCGGACGCGGCGAGACGAAGCCGTCGCAGCAGGGAAGGGCCGGCCTGCGCCTGCAGAACGCGCTGCCCGACGCCCGCATCGCCTATGTCTCCGCCACCGGCGCCACCACGCTCCCCGGCCTCGCCTATGCGGGGCGTCTGGGATTGTGGGCCGCCGGCGAGACGCCGTTCGAGACCCGCACCGCCTTCGTCTCCGCCATGGAGGCCGGCGGCGTCGCCGCGATGGAGGTCGTCGCACGCGACCTGAAGGCCCTCGGCCTCTACCAGGCAAGGGCGCTCGCCTATGACGGGATCGAGGTCGACATCCTCGAACATTCGCTCACCCCGGAGCAGCGGCGCATCTACGATGCCTATGCCGGCGCCTTCAAGGTGATCCACCACAATATCGGGGAGGCGCTGAAGGCCACCGGCATCGTCCGGGGCGAGGACACGCTCAACAGGAGCGCAAAAGCGGCAGCGCTGAGCGCCTTCGAGGGCACGAAGCAGCGCTTCTTCGGCCATCTGCTCACCGGCATGAAGTGTCCGAGCCTGATCCGCGCGATCGAGGCCGACCTCGAAGCCGGGCGCTCGGCCGTGGTCCAGCTGGTCTCGACCGGCGAGGCGCTCATGGAGCGGCGCATCGCCGAGGTCCCTGCATCCGAGTGGGACGACCTCAATATCGACCTCACGCCCCGGGACGCCATCCTCTCCTGCCTGATGCACGCCTTCCCGGTGCAGTTGCAGGAGCCCTTCACCGACGACGGCGGCAAGCTGCTCAGCCGCCCCGCCAGGGACGCCGACGGCAACACGATCGTCTGCAGGGAGGCCGAGGAGCGGCGCGACGCCCTGATCGAAAAGCTTGCCGCGCTGCCGCCGGTGCCGACGGCGCTGGACCGGATCGTGCAGCATTTCGGGCACGAGGCCGTCGCCGAGGTCACCGGCCGGTCGCGGCGGGTGCTGCGCATTGTGGACGGGAAGGGCGAGCGGCTCTCGCTGCGCTCGCGGCCCGCCTCCGCCAACCTCGCCGAGACCGCCGCCTTCATGGACGGGAGCAAGCGCATCCTGGTGTTCTCCATGGCCGGCGGCACCGGGCGCAGCTACCATGCCGACCTCGCTTGCGGGAACACGGAGCGGCGCATCCACTACCTGCTGGAGCCCGGCTGGCGGGCCGACCAGGCGATCCAGGGGCTCGGACGCACCCACAGGACGCACCAGGCCTCCGCGCCGCTCTTCCGGCCCGTTACCACCGACGTGAAGGGCGAGCGCCGCTTCATCGCCACCATCGCCCGGCGGCTCGACAGCCTGGGCGCCATCACCCGCGGCCAGCGCGACAGCCAGACCGCCATGGGCGACGCCGCGCTGTTCCGCGAGAGCGACAACCTGGAGAGCGCCTACGCGAAGGCGGCGCTCAGGCAGTTCTACGGCGCGCTCTGGCGCGGCGCCATCGAGGGCTGGAACGCGGAACGGTTCCAGGAGTCGACCGGCCTAAGGATCGTCCACGAGGGCAGTCTCAAGGACGACCTGCCGCCGATGCCGAAGTTCCTCAACCGGCTGCTGGCGCTCCCCATCGCCGAGCAGAACCGGCTCTTCGCCGCGCTGGAGGAGCGCATCGCCGCCAATATCGAGCAGGCGATCGAGGCCGGCAGCTACGAGCGGGGGGTCGAGACCGTCACCGCCGACTCGCTCGCCGTCGCCGGCAGGGAGACGCTCCATGAGCATCCCGGCGCCGGGGCCGCCACCGAACTGGTCGGGATCGTCCGCCGCGACAGGCTCATGCCGCTCACGGCCGATGCCGCGCTGGAGATCGGAAGCCGCGACCCGGGGCCGGACCGAAAGCCCCGCCTCGTGGTCAACGCGCGCTCGAAGCGCGCCGCCGTCCTGCTGCCCGCCCCGTCGCGCATGCTCGACGACGGCGGGGTGCAGGAACGCGTGCAGCTGGTCCGCCCCGCCGCTCGGGACCGCATGGCCCGGGCCGAGTTCGCCGCTTCCAACTGGGGGCAGGCCGACGAAGCCCGCTGGCGCATGCTCTGGGACGCCGAGACCGCCGGCCTGCCGTCCCACCGCGAGTCCCGCTTCTGGCTCGCCACCGGCCTGCTGCTGCCCGTCTGGGACCGCCTCCCGGCCGAGAACATGCGCGTCCGCCGGCTTACCCCGGACGACGGCATGGCCCTCATCGGGCGCGTGCTCGACGCGGAGCAGGTCCGCGCCGTGCGCGCCGGCTTCGGCCTCGACGGAGGACCCGCCATGACCGGCGCGGAAGCCTTCGCGGCGGTGATAGAACGCGGCAACCCGCTCGCCCTCGCCAATGGCTGGCGGCTCGCCCGCCGCCGCCTGATGGGCGCCGACCGGGTCGAGGTCGAGGGGCCGGCCGATACCGACCTGCCCGCGCTCCGGCGCATGGGCTGCGCGATCGAGATCGTCTCGTTCCGCGCCCGGATATTCGCGCCCCATGCCGGCGCGCTGGAGCGCATCCTCGAACGCTGGCCGCCCGCCGCGTGACTCCCGGAGAATTCCCCCGTTCAATGCCCGGCCGGGATACGTATTGCCGGCCGGGCGGCCGCCGACCCGCCCCGACAAGGAGACCGACGCCATGACCGCGCAGACCCTGCCGGACTGCCCGAACTTCTGCTTCGCGCCCGCCTGGGACGTCGAAGTCGATGCCCAGCAGATCCGCATCGTGATCGAGGGCCTCGCCGGGCATGTCCCCACCGCGCTCATCGCCCTCGATCTCGACGATGCTCTCGGCCTTTGCGACAGGCTGAACCGTCGGCTTGGCCTGGACCGCGAGGCCTGGACCGCCATGGTTGCCGCCTCCATGCGCGCCGGGGACGGCGATCCCGACGGCGAGCCGTGGCACTGAGGCAGAATCGCCCTCCGACCGTTCCTTTCGCCATGTCGTCTCCTTTCCGGCGCGACGGAACGGGCGACCCGACCGCTTTCGTCTTCCTGCTGTGCAGCCGGCCCGTCGCCGTCTTGCCGGGGCCGCCCGGTTTCGGCCGCCGCACGACTGCGTAGCCGGCCCTGCGCCGTCCGGCGGCCCATGGGGGCTCGCACATGGCGGCCATGCTCCGCTGCCGGCCCACCGCCATCTGTCGTCACCCGCGCCGCGCCGCGCCATCGATCCCCGCCCGTTCATGCGCACCGATGCCCCGGGGCGGCAATGCAGGCGAGGCCGACCCGTTCGCGCCGCAGAGGTGTAGAAAAGCGGTTCGGGAGCGAAGCCGATGACCGGGAGGGAGTCGCGGCGGACGCAACCGGGGAGATCGGACCATGACGACATTGACCTATGCGGGGATCGGGGCGCGGGCGACGCCGACGGGGATGCTGGCCGACATGACCACGATGGCGGGATGGCTGGCTCGGACCGGCTGGCATCTGTCGAGCGGCGGAGCGGGCGGCGCCGATGCGGCGTTTGCGGCGGGAGCGTCAGCAGAGCAGCGGACGATCTGGCTGCCGTGGCGGGGCTATAACGGGCATCGCGGCGCCGACTGCCGGACCCTGTCTCCGGCGGCGATGGCGGCAAGCCTGGAAATCGCGGCGCCCCTGCATCCGGCCTGGGAGCGCTGTTCGCCGGCCGTGCGCAAGCTGCATGCCCGGAACGCGGCGGTGGTGCTCGGCGGGACCCTGGAGCGCCCGGTCGATGCGGTCGTGTGCTGGAGCGAACGCGGCGCGTCAACCGGCGGCACGGGCATGGCCATCCGCATCGCCCGGACCCGCGGCATCCCGGTGCTGAACCTGGGGTCGATGCCGCCGCGCGCCGTCTGCGAGCGCTTGGCCGCGATCCGCCGCGCCGTCTCCCCGTCGTAGAGAGGAGTGAAGCGCCTGCCGGGCGAGTGTCCGGCAGGGCGGAGGAGAGGAACTCCCCGCGCCGATGCCGGACCGGACACCGGCAGAGGAGTTCCCGCCATGTTTCATCCCGATACATCCCTCGACCTTCCGACCGGCTGCGACCTGCTCGCCGAACTCGGCGTCGACCGTCGCACCGTCCGCGAGATCGCCGAGGACGAGCGCGCCATCCGCTGCCCCGACGGGGGCGCGGCCTGTCCGGAGCACGGCTTCGCAAGCCTCTTCCCGGAACCGGCCTTCGGGATGTCCCTCCAGAACGCGGCGGAGCCCCTGGACCCGTGGTCGTCGTTCCCCCCCGGCGGCATGGAGGGGAGGAGGGCCTGAAGAGATTGAACGGTCGGGGGTCGGGAGGGTGTCCCGGCCTCCGGTCGTTCGCAACCCATCGTCATGAACACGAACCTGAAGGAGTATCGCAATGAGCTTCGGATTGAACAAGGTGCAGATCATCGGCCGCCTCGGCGCGGACGTCACCGTCAACCACCTGCAGAACGGCGGCCGCGTCGCCAACCTGAGCATCGCGACCGACGAGTCGTTCATCAACAAGCAGACCGGCGAGAAGGTCGACAGGACCGAGTGGCACCGGGTCGTGACCTTCCAGGACGGGCTGATCGACATGCTCGGGAAGCACGCCACCAAGGGCCGGCTGGTCTACGTCGACGGCAAGCTCCAGACCCGGCGCTGGTCCAGGCCGGGTGAGGACGGCGACCGCTTCTCGACCGAGATCCTGCTGGTCCCCGGCGGGCGCGTCCAGTTCCTCGACAAGCCGAACGGCAACGCCGCGCAGCCCGGCCCGGACTCGGCGGACGGCTTCGCGCCGGCTGGCGGCGACCCGATGGACGGGGACGAGATCCCGTTCTAGAACTTCCCGCTCTTCCTTCCCCACAGGGCCGGCGCCTCGCGCGCCGGCCTTTTTTTGCAGCCGAACCGGAGGCGGTCCGTCCGGGCGCCGCGCCTGGCGCGGGCCGCTCGCCTTCCGGCGCCGTCCGGAGGCGGAGGCCGGCCGGTATCGGGCGTCCCGCTCGACCTGGAAGGAGGTTCCTCATGCACCACGGCCCGTCTCCCGCTGCCGCCATCGCCGCCGCGCTCGCCGCACGCGCCGAGGCGGTCTGCCGGCGCTATCCCGACTTCCGCAACTCGGGGGTCATGAGGATGCTAACTCATTGAATAGCCTTGATCGTCTCCCCGAGGGTCGGCACTACAAGGCGGCGAACGGAGAGGCGGCGCCGTGTGCCGTCAGGCGGAGATCCGGGGTGCGGGTTGCTGCGGCCAGGTCATGCCGAGCTGTTGCAGCAGTAGCTCGTGCTCCTTGTTCGGCCGGGTGTGGCGCGGCAGGACGAGGTGCCGGCCGTCGGTGGTTGGCAGATGGACGTCCACCATCTGGATGGTGGCGAAGGCCTCAAGGATGGCGCGTGGGGTGAGGCCCGGGGCGCGCGGCCGGGCGAGGTTCTTCAGGGTCACCAGCAGGCAGTAGGCGATGAACGAGACGAAGATATGCGCCTCGATGCGCTCTTGGCGCTGATGGAAGATGGGGCGGATCGCGAGGTCGTGCTTGAGTTCCTTGAACGCCTGCTCGATCTCGACGAGCTGCATGTACAGATGCCACAGCGTGGCGGGGTCTTCGGCGACCATGTTGGATCGCAGCAGGTAACGGCCCTCGCGGCGGCGGACCTGGCGCAGCCGGTCGCGCTGCAGGCGGAATGAGAAGCCGTTGGCGGCGAGTTCGCTGTCGGTCCCGGGCACGGTGATGTCGACCAGGCTCCAGGCCCGGCCGGCCTCCTTCCTGGCGGCGCCGAGCTTGAGCAACAACTGATCCCGGCTGTTCGACTGCCCTTGCAACTCGGCCAATCGACGCCACAGCCTCTTCAGCCGGCGCCGGCGCATGCCGCGTTCCTTCACCTGCCGCCCCTCGCTGCGCACCAGGACGTAGAGCTCGCCATCCTCGACCAGAAGCTTGACAGTCACGGACTGGCGCACCTCCTGCCGGGGCAGGCCCAGGAACACCTTCTCGAGCCGCGTCAGCCGGCCCTTGGGCGTGCCCACCAGGTAGCGCACCGGCGCCTCGCCCTCGCGCATCGCGGCCAGCGTCTCCTCGGTGGGGATGCCGCGGTCCATGATCCACACCCGCTCGGAGCGGCCATACTGATCCTCGATCTTCTTGAGGAACGCCGCCAGCGTGGTGTCGTCGGAGGTGTTGCCCGGCATCACCTCATAGGCCAGCGGAAAGCCCTGCGGCGTAACGATCAGGGCGATCACCACCTGCACGCAGTCGGGCCGCTTGTCCCGGCTGTAGCCGAAGCGGCGCTTGTCATCGAACGGCGGATCGCTCTCGAAGTAGGTCGAGGTCAGGTCGTAGAGCAGCACGTCGAAGCGCGCCTCGAACAGCGTCGCCCAGCGGTCGCGCAGAAACGAGAAGAAGCCCTGCTTGTGCGCCAGCAGCTTGTCGAGACAGCGATAGAGTGTGTCGTCGGCGATCGCCCGCTCGCCACCCAGAAGATCGCGAAGCGCGCTGTGCTCATACCAGTGACGGTGAAGGCGCCACTCGCTGCCCGGGTCGATCAGCCGGTAGCAGACCTGGATCTTCAGGATGTCCAGCCACCGCGTGCCTTGCCGGCTCGCCGGCAGCCGCTCTTCCCAGAAGCGGTCCAGGTCCAGGCGGTCCCACAAGGACAGCGCCAGCCAGCACGCCCCCCACTGGCGCGGGTCGTGAAGCGCCACCTGCGAGAGGTCGATCTTCACCACTTCGCAAGTCAGCGCCGGCGCCTCCCGGTCCTCGGGAAACAGCGCCATCTGCCGTGATCGCGACTTGCCCTCCACCACCTCGATCGAGCGGCACCACGCCGCTCGCTGGCTGTCGTTGATCTCCCCGAGATAGAGCACCTGACGCTGAACAACCCGACCGCCGTGGACCCGGACGTTCTCCACAACGCTCCAGTAGCGGTGCTCCTTGCCGTCCTTGAAGCGTCTCTTGCAGCGCACGAACATCAGCGCAGCGTCCGGATCTTCGCCAGCCCGATCAAGGGGGTAGGTCGGCACTACAAGCCGGTCCCGAGAGGTACTGCACCGAAATCCGACACTTCTCGCGCCGGAAAACCGTCAAATCAGTCGATTCTCAAGCCGAGTTGCGGAAGTCGGGCTAACTGTCAGAACCCTAGCAAGGCATGTTCCATCGCTGACCAAGCCCGCAGACTCTGCCTTGAACTACTGGGATAAGTTACGGCCGCGCCCATGGTACATATTTGCGCCACCACATGGAGTGGGCCTCTGGGGTCGGACAGGCGGAAGCGGAATTGATTTGCCCAGTACGCGAGGGGCACGATCAGAAATTCGACATCAAGGTCATGAAGGGCCAGTCGTGGTCAGCAGCTGAATTTCGCCCCTTCCGGCATGAAGACCGGCTATGGGCCCGGCGGCTTGCGCGCGCGCCATAACATACGGAATAAGCTTGACTTTTCGCGCCCCGGCAAGAGTCGCCGCAATCCTGCATAATGAAAATAAAACGCAGATTGTACAGCGGAACGAGATCAGTATTGGTGGCGGGAGCGGAGGTCGTGTCCCCAGGGGTGGTGTAGGAGCTGAAGCTTCCGGTGGTAGCTGTGGGTAAGTGGCCCGCCGCCGCGACCGTCTGGAGTCAGGCGGCGGCGGGCCACTTACCCACAGCGGAGGCCATCGCGGTGCCGGTTAGGGTTGGGCTGTCACAGTCCACCTGACCGGAGGAGTACCACGATGACCACCACCGACATGATGACCCTGCGGGCGCTGTTGGAGAAGAGTTCCGACGCCGACCTGCTTCGCGAGATGATCGGGTTCACGGCCGCGCGTCTGATGGCGCTTGAGGTTGAGGGCCTTGCGGGCGCCGCGCACGGCGAGCGCTCGCCGGACCGGATCACGCAGCGCAACGGCTACCGGGACCGGGTCTGGGAGACGCGGGCCGGCACGGTCGAACTGAAGATCCCGAAGCTGCGCAAGGGGAGCTACTTCCCGGGCTTCCTTGAACCGCGGCGGATGGCGGAGAAGGCGCTGACGGCGGTGATCCAGGAGGCCTACATCAAGGGCGTATCGACCCGCTCGGTGGACGACCTGGTGCAGGCGATGGGCATGTCGGGCATCTCCAAGAGCCAGGTGTCGCGGCTGTGCGGCGAGATCGACGACAAGATCCGCGACTTCCTCGACCGGCCGCTGGAGGGCGACTGGCCGTATCTCTGGCTTGACGCGACCTATGTGAAGATGCGCGAGGCCGGGCGCGTCGTCTCGGTCGCGGTCACCATCGCGGTGGCGGTCAACGATCAGGGCCGGCGCGAGGTGCTCGGCATGGCGATCGGCGCGTCCGAGGCCGAGACCTTCTGGACCGACTTCCTGCGCTCGCTCGCCCGCCGCGGCCTGCGCGGCGTCAAGCTGGTGATCTCCGACGACCACAAGGGCCTGAAGGCCGCCGCCACCCGCATCTTCGGCGCCACCTGGCAGAGATGCCGCGTCCACTTCATGCGCAACCTGCTCGCCCATGCCGGCAAGCAGGGCCGGCGCGTCGTCTCCGCCTTCGTCACTACCGCCTTCGCCCAGGAGGATGCAGACAGCGCCTCCGCCCAGTGGCGCCAGGTCGCCGACCAGCTCAGGCCCAAGGCGCCAAAGCTCGCCGCCATCATGGACGAGGCCGAGCACGATGTTCTCGCCTACATGACCTTCCCGGCCGCGCACCGCGCCAAGCTGCACTCGACAAACCCGCTCGAACGCCTCCACGGCGAGATCAAGCGGCGCACAAACACCGTCGGCATCTTCCCCAACGAGGACGCCATCACCCGGCTGATCGGCGCAATCCTGCTCGAGCAGAACGATGAATGGGCAGTCCAGAGAGCCAGATACATGACGCTGGAATCCATCGCTCCCGTGAGCGACAATACAACCGTCAAGTTGCCCGCCGTGGCAGCCTGAGCGTTCCGGCCCTACCCGCCGGACACCGCTACGGACGCCAGGCTCTTACACCACCCGCGGGGGCACGATCGGAGCGGACGAGGATCCGGTCGCTCACTCACGGTGATCGTGCCCTGGGATTTGAAGTCGAGGGGCAAGACCTCGTGAAGGGCCAGCCGGGGTCTGGAGGTTGAACGCAACCGCTTTCGGCACGATGACAAGCGCCCGCTCCCGGTCCGGTGGATAGAACGGTGAATCGAGGAATTCCGCCGGGTTGCGCGCGCCGTCGCCGCATCGGGCCGCGTTTCTGACGAAACGAAGGCAAGTGTGACTCTCCGGACGAGGTCGCGACCTGCGGCGGGAGAGGGGAACGGCGTGCAATGTCGGCTTTCTCCTCGGGCTCGCGCGCCTGCGGTGCGCGCGGCGTAGGGTCATAGCGGATCGTGCCCCCGCGGGTGGTGTAAGAGCCTGGCGTCCGTAGCGGTGTCCGGCGGGTAGGGCCGGAACGCTCAGGCTGCCACGGCGGGCAACTTGACGGTTGTATTGTCGCTCACGGGAGCGATGGATTCCAGCGTCATGTATCTGGCTCTCTGGACTGCCCATTCATCGTTCTGCTCGAGCAGGATTGCGCCGATCAGCCGGGTGATGGCGTCCTCGTTGGGGAAGATGCCGACGGTGTTTGTGCGCCGCTTGATCTCGCCGTGGAGGCGTTCGAGCGGGTTTGTCGAGTGCAGCTTGGCGCGGTGCGCGGCCGGGAAGGTCATGTAGGCGAGAACATCGTGCTCGGCCTCGTCCATGATGGCGGCGAGCTTTGGCGCCTTGGGCCTGAGCTGGTCGGCGACCTGGCGCCACTGGGCGGAGGCGCTGTCTGCATCCTCCTGGGCGAAGGCGGTAGTGACGAAGGCGGAGACGACGCGCCGGCCCTGCTTGCCGGCATGGGCGAGCAGGTTGCGCATGAAGTGGACGCGGCATCTCTGCCAGGTGGCGCCGAAGATGCGGGTGGCGGCGGCCTTCAGGCCCTTGTGGTCGTCGGAGATCACCAGCTTGACGCCGCGCAGGCCGCGGCGGGCGAGCGAGCGCAGGAAGTCGGTCCAGAAGGTCTCGGCCTCGGACGCGCCGATCGCCATGCCGAGCACCTCGCGCCGGCCCTGATCGTTGACCGCCACCGCGATGGTGACCGCGACCGAGACGACGCGCCCGGCCTCGCGCATCTTCACATAGGTCGCGTCAAGCCAGAGATACGGCCAGTCGCCCTCCAGCGGCCGGTCGAGGAAGTCGCGGATCTTGTCGTCGATCTCGCCGCACAGCCGCGACACCTGGCTCTTGGAGATGCCCGACATGCCCATCGCCTGCACCAGGTCGTCCACCGAGCGGGTCGATACGCCCTTGATGTAGGCCTCCTGGATCACCGCCGTCAGCGCCTTCTCCGCCATCCGCCGCGGTTCAAGGAAGCCCGGGAAGTAGCTCCCCTTGCGCAGCTTCGGGATCTTCAGTTCGACCGTGCCGGCCCGCGTCTCCCAGACCCGGTCCCGGTAGCCGTTGCGCTGCGTGATCCGGTCCGGCGAGCGCTCGCCGTGCGCGGCGCCCGCAAGGCCCTCAACCTCAAGCGCCATCAGACGCGCGGCCGTGAACCCGATCATCTCGCGAAGCAGGTCGGCGTCGGAACTCTTCTCCAACAGCGCCCGCAGGGTCATCATGTCGGTGGTGGTCATCGTGGTACTCCTCCGGTCAGGTGGACTGTGACAGCCCAACCCTAACCGGCACCGCGATGGCCTCCGCTGTGGGTAAGTGGCCCGCCGCCGCCTGACTCCAGACGGTCGCGGCGGCGGGCCACTTACCCACAGCTACCACCGGAAGCTTCAGCTCCTACACCACCCCTGGGGACACGACCTCATAGCGAAGTGGGCGGTGCGTTTCCTGACACGCGGTATGGAGTTTCCGGACATGCCTTGCCCGGCATCTACTGCGGGTGCTGGGCCGGGGCCTCGGCAAAGTGGAGGCCGCGAGGCGGCGCCGGGGGCATGCGTCTTCGTGCAATTCGCCGAAACGCCGCGCAAATTCTTCCGGAGTCTCCCCCAGATTGGGGACGCGCGATCCGTGGCGGCGCCATACACTCCGGCCTCGCGGCATGCCGCGTGCGCATGAATGTTCTGGCGACCGGCATTATCCATGCGGACCCGGGTTCGCTAACAAGGGGGAGCGGAGAAGGGAGAACGCGAAGTCCGGTCCGGCTTCGCTGCGGCACTCGCGGATAAGCATCGCCAATGGATCGCATTGAAAAATGCAACTGGATGCAAGCTACCGCGTTCCCACCTGACACCTGAAGCGCATCCTCCGCGGACGCGCGCCTGCGGAGACAGGGAATAGTCGGGAGATGTGCGCACGAAGCCCAGGCAGCCGAAAAACGGAACGCCGCGCCCGGTTCTGCGGTCCGCCCCCGCCGGACCCGGGTAGCGGGTTCCGGAGCACAGCCCCGGCCTCGACAGCAGCGCCGCGCACGGGCAGCCGTGCGCAGCGTTTTCGTTTCCGAAGCACCGCAGGCGCCCCTGTTCCCGGCGTGATATCAGCCTGTGGCGCGTGGACGACGCCGATCAGGCAGCAGAGCGAGCGTTCGGAACCTGAAAGTGACGCGAAGACAATAACTTGCGCCGTCCCGGGGGTGGCGCAAGGTCGGATTCCGCCGCGCCGTTTTATGCGCGATAGCTGTCGCTATCGCGCATAAAATTGTCAACCGGCTTTCGTACCCGGCGCTTCGCCCGATCCGCGGCAGGACACGACACCCCGCTTCCCTCGGACGACAACCCGTTGAATTACAGCGATTATTCGGGGATTTTCTGGCCCTGTCCGGGACATGTCGGCAGGCTGCCGGGGCCGCCGGACCCGCCGGTTTTTGTGCGCGATAGCATTTTCCGGATCTGGAACTGCCGGGCGTTCGCGGACCCGATTCTGCCCGCCGATCCGCCATTGCGGCACGTTCCGGCCGCCGGAGCATCATAGCCCGGCGGCCGTTTCCGTACACCCCCCGGCGTGTCTCAGCCCCTTCCCTGCATCCGGGCGAGCTGGGCCGCCCCGCTGCGCTTCGCGAGCAGCCGCTCGCCGTAGCGGTTGACCATGGCCGTGGATTTCCACCGGCCGGCGTGCAGGATCGCCGGCAGCTCGATGCCGGCCGCGACCATGTCCTGGGCCGCGCCAACCCGGGTGCTGTGGCCCGACAGGCCCGCCACAACCGTCTCCGGCAGGCCGGCCTCGCGCGCCATCGCCTTGAGGATGCGCGACACCTCGCAGGGATTCAGCCGCCCCCCGACCCGACCGCCCTTGCGGACCGCGCGAAACAGCATGCCGTCGGATATTCCGGCGCAGTCGAGCCACGCCCGGACCAGCCGGACGGTGTCCCGCCCGACCCAGACGATCTCGCCCCGGCCTTCGCAATCGGTCTTGGAGCGGCGCACCAGCAGGCTGCCCTCGCCCCGCACTTCCCCAAGCAAGTCAGGGACTTGCAGTGCAACCAGCTCCGCCCGGCGCAGCATCGCGTCGTAGGCGACGGCGAGCAGCGCGCGGTTGCGGTCGTCGAGCAATCTGTCCCCCGCCGCTTCCAGCAGGCGCTGGCGCAGCGGCCAGGTCAGTCCCGTCGCCTGGTCCTGGCGACGTCCCTTCTTCCGGTGCATGCGCTTGAGCGCCAGCCGCACCGGCGCGCTCTTCACCGTCTTCTCCAGCCCCAGCGCCCGGTGGGCAATGCCGATGCTGGTGACGTAGCGGCGCACCGTGGCGGGCGCGCGCAGTTCCGCCTTTGCGTCGACGAAGGCGGCGATCGTCTCGGGCGTGGCCGGCAGCGCCCGTTCCCCGCACTCCCCGCACCACTCGGCGTAGATGGCGAGATCGGACCTCAAGGCCCGCTCGGTGCTGCCGCTGAACGCGCCGCGGGCCGCCCGGACAAAGTGCTCGAGCTGCTCCTCCAGCGCGGGTTCCCGGCCCGCCGCCGGCTCCTCCGAAGTGTTGAACGGGGGTTCAAGGAACATTCAGGGGCCTCCAAACCGTCCGCACACAGGAGCCCCGGATTACGCGCGATAGCGACAGTTATCGCGCGTAATGGCGGAAAGTGGAGGCGAACGTGTTCGGCCTTACTGAATGTACCGACAAGCCCCTGTTCGGCGTCATGGCGGATTCTCCGCGCAAGGAGTCGGGCGCGCCCGGATCGGCCTCTTCCACCCGTTCGCGTTCCCCGGCGTCAGCCAGGGCGGTTCCGCGGGCCCCCGCCCGGCCTGACCCTCGTCCCGGGCGCTCCCGCGTCCGCCTACTCCGCCTCCTTCCCGCTCTCGCACTGCTGCTCGGTGCGCTCTCGCCTTTCACGGCCACGCCAGCGGAGGCGCAGACCGTCACCCTCTCCGCCTCCCCCAACCCGGTGACGGAGGGCAAGTGGTTGGGCGTGACGGCCTGCCTGAAGGACGGAAGCGGGTTGCGGGCGGTGGTGCCAACGGGCACGGTGCGCATTCCGGTAGTGGTGAGCCACGGCACCTCGGAGAACGGCGACTGGGGGATCTCGCTATCGGGCCACACGAACGGCCGCCTGCCGATCCGCACGGGGTACTCCATCCCCATCGACGGCTCCATTCAGCGCAGCTGCGGCGTGGTCGCCTTGCCGACGCACCAGGACAGCGACGGGGACAACGAGACCTTCACGGTGGCGCTGGGCGCGCTGCCGTCGGGGTTGACGGCGGGCGCCACGACCTCGGTCGAGGTGACGATCAAGGACCTCCGCCCCCGCCCGGTGGTGTCGCTGCGGGCGGTGCGCAACACGGTGGCCGAGGGTTCGCCGGTGCAGTTGCAGGTGACTCTGACGAAGCCGCTGGCGAACGCCGTGGAGATCCCGCTCGTGGTGACGTGGGACACGTCGGAGGCGGGCGACCGCGGGTTCCTCAGGGGCATTAGGATCAACGCCGGCTCGACGAGCGGGTCGGGCACGATCAAAACGTACCCGGACGACGACCCCGACGACGAGCGGTTCACGGTGGCGGTGGACACGGCGAACCTGCCGTCGGGCGTGGCGGTGGGCACATGGTCCATGGTCACGGTCCCCGGGGAGTTTAACCCCACGGTGGCTCGCGACGTGGTGTCGGGCCCATCGTCCGTGGTCACGGTCACGATCGTCGACAACGCGAACCCCCGGCTGCGCGATCTTCAAATGAATACCGGAAATTAGGGGATCTGTCCGATGAAGAGGATTGCACGGATTGCGGTGCTGCTGTCGGCGGCATTGTGCATGGCGGCCGGCGCGACGGGCGCCGGGGCCACGACAAGCGGGCAGGTGAGCCTGAACGAGGCGTTCGACCCGGAGCGCGAGACCTACAGCGCGACGGTGGCCCACGACGTGACCGAGGTCACGGTGACCGCGAGCCCCGAGAACCCGAAGGCGCGGGTGACGGTGAACGGCGGCGACCCGGCGACGCCGGTTCAGCTGGCCGTGGGGGAGAACACGATCACGGTGGTGGTGACGGCCCCGGACGCGCGTTACAAGCGCACCTACACGGTGACGGTGACGCGCGAGGCGGCGGTCGCCGTCACGCTCTCGGCCACTCCCAACCCGGTGGGCGAGGGATCGTCGGTCACGGTGACGGCGACGCTGGCGAAGGCGCTGTCGGAGGATGTAACGATTCCGCTGACCGTGACCGGGGGCACGTCGGAGGACGGGGACCACGGGACCCTGTCGTCGCTCGCGATTCCCGCCGGCGGCACGTCGACCTCGGGCACGATTACGACGAGCGATGACACCGACGGGGACGACGAGACGTTCACGGTGGCGCTTGGCACCCTGTCCTCGGGCCTGACCGCGGGCACGGCGTCCTCGGTGCAGGTGACGATCAGCGACGACGACCCGCAGCAAGGCAGCGGCACATCGACCCCGGTGGTGACGGTGCCCGCGAAGTACGGTACGCTGATCGTGAAGGTCCAGGGGTGGCGCGACGATCCGCGCTACAGTTCGAACAAGGCGCACACGGACCGCTGGGACCGGGTGCTGCTCGTGCTCGGCCAGTCCGTCTCCGACTCCTCGCTCCAGCCGATGACTGCGGCGGAGGCGCAGGGCTATGCGGACCGGGGCTGGACGCGCTGGGTGGAGGTAGCGGCGGCACTGCGCGGGATCGAGGGCGGCGGCACGTCAACCCCGGTAGTCACAGTGGCGGGCAACGCTCCGGTGACGGAAGGCGCGTCGGCGGGCTTCACGCTGACGGCCTCGCCCGCACCGGCGGCGGACCTTGCGGTCACCGTGTCGGTCGCCCAGCAGGGCGCCTTCGCGCACGCCTCCGCGCTGGGTACGCGCACGGTGACCATCCCGGCCGGGACGGCATCGGCATCCTTCTCGGTCGCGACTGTGAACGACGGCGCGGACGAGGCGGACGGCGGCATCGTGGCGACGGTCGCGAGCGGCACCGGCTACACGGTGGGCGCAGCGGCGCGCGCGACGGTGGCGGTGGCCGACAACGACGAGGACAATCCGGACATCGCGACCAAGCGGGGCATCGCCCGGGAGGGGACCGACGCTGCGGTGGTCTTCCAGGTACGCCTGAGCCGAGCTGCCACAGGGACGGTGACGGTGGACTACGCGACCGCGGACGCCAGCCACGCCTGGGCGGGGGCGGCGCCGGCGCGGTCGGGCGCGGACTACACCGCGACCTCGGGCACGCTCACCTTCGCGGCGGGCGAGACGCGGAAGACGGTCTCGGTACCGATCCTCGACGACGCGATCGACGAGGGGATGGAGTACTTCCTGCTGCGGTTCTCGAACCCGCAGGGCGCGACGCTCGCGGCCGGGGAGCGCGAGACGCAGGGCGTGATCCGCAATTCCGACCCGCTGCAGGCGATGTGGCTGGCGCGCTTCGGGCGCATGGTGGCCTCGGACGCGGTCGCGTCGGTGACGGCGCGGCTGGAGACGCCGCGCGACGCCGGCTCGCACGTGACGGTCGCGGGGCAGCGCATGAACTTCGGCGAGGCCGAGGGCGGCGAGGCGCTGGCGACGGTGCTGACGGGGTTCGCGCAGACCTTCGGCGCGCCTTCCGCGCCGGCGGCAGACCACGATGACCCGTTCGTGCGGCACGGCCTGACCAGCGGCTGGAACGATCCCGCCACCGTCAGCGGCGCACGCCGGGTGACGGCGCGCGAGCTGCTGCTGGGCGCGTCGTTCCGGGCGGTGCTCGGCCAGGGCGCCGGGTCGCAGTGGACGAGCTGGGGCCAGGGCGCGTCGGTGTCGCGGTTCTCGGCGGCGGTGCCGGGGCTGGGCCTCACCGGCGAGGCGGCGACGGGCTCGATGGGCATGGACTACGAGCGGGGCCGGCTGCTGATGGGCTTCGCGATGACGCACAGCGTCGGCGAAGGCACGGCGAGCGATGCGGGCTGGCGCTACGCGCTCGGCAGCACGGCGACGATGGCGATGCCCTATGCGCGTCTCGCGCTCTCGGACCGGGTGTCGGTGTGGGGGCTCGCGGGCACGGGCTCGGGGCGCCTCAGCCTCGACCTTCACGGCGCGGTGCCGCAGAGCTACCGCACGGACCTCTCGATGACGCTCGCGGCGACGGGGGTGCGGGGCGATCTGCTCACGCCCGCCGAGCCCGGCGGGTTCGCGCTGGCGCTGAAGGCGGACGCGTTCTGGGTGCGCACGGAGTCCGACCGGGTGACGGCCTCGGAGTTCGGCAGCCTGATGGGCGCGCGGGGCGAGTCGAGCCGGGTGCGGGCGATGCTCGACGGCTCGCGCACCTTCTCGTTCGCGAGCGGCGCGGCGCTGACGCCTTCGGTCGAGCTGGGCGTGCGCCATGACGCGGGCGACGCGGAGACGGGGACGGGCCTGGAGGTCGGGGCCGGCCTCGGCTACGCGGATCCGTCGCGGGGCCTCGACATGGCGTTGAAGGTGCACGGCCTCGCGGTGCATGCGCAAGACGGCTACGACGAATGGGGCGTGTCGGGGCAGCTCCGACTCGTGCCGGGCGGCGCTGGGCGTGGCCTGTCGATGTCGCTCACGCCGTCCTGGGGCGTGGACCCGGCGGGCTCGCAGCGGCTGTGGGCGCTGCCCGCGTCGTCGGGGCTGACGGCGAACGGCGACGCGGAGCCGTCGAGCCGGTTCGACGCCGAGGTCGGCTACGGCATGGCCTTGTTCGGCGGCGGCTTTACCGGCACGCCGAACGTCGGGCTCGGGATGTCGGAGACGGCGCGCGAGTACCGCATGGGCTGGCGGCTGACCTCGGCGGTGCGCGGTGACCCCGGCTTCGAGGTCAGTCTCGACGCCACGCGCCGCGAGGCCGCCAACGATAACGGGTCCGTCGATCACGGCGTGATGCTGCGATCGTTGATCCGCTGGTAGCGGAGTGACTCCGGGACAGGGTCCGGTCCCTTGGCCGGGGATCCCGTCCCGGCGCGGGCGCTGTCCCGGCTGCGGTGCGCGGCCGGGCGGCCCGGCCCGGCGAAGGGCAAGGCCGGGGCGCGCGGCGCGGACTCCCGCGCCGGCGTCCGACGGTTCGGCCGTGACGGACGGCGACACGCGCACGTGGGCGCTGCTGCGCGGTCTCCGGGCGTACCGGGCGGCCTGACCGGCAAGGGGAGACGTCCGTGACGGAGACCGGGGACGGCGTCCTTGCCTGGACGGTTCTCAGGCAGGTCGGTGAATACCGGGAAGCCTGGGACCGGCACGCCGCCGCCGGCGTGTCCGTTGCAACCGAGCCTGGACCCTTCCGCATCCGCATTCAGACGGAGGTCGATCTGGAGGCGGAGCGGTTCGAGATGCTCGCCTGGGAAGACCCCCGGAAGGCAGACGGCCCCGCCTCGGCCTTCTGGCGCCAGGACGGGATGCCGGAGGGCCTGCTGGATCCGGGCGCAGAGCTGCTGGTCGGACTGGTCGGAGACCGCGGCTCGGTCGAGGGGCTGCGCCTGCTCAATGGCGATCTGGTGCTCAAGATCGAATATGGCGGCGCGGCGGTCCAGATCCGTCTCGGAAACGTGCCGCGGTTCCCCGACGACGGGAGGGTCTCGGTCAAGCACACCTTCGGGCTCCGGATACCGCTGTCGGTATGCCGCCTTCTCGACTTCTGGAGCGTGGCGGGTCGTCCGGCCCCTCCGAACGGTCGGGGGGCGGGGTTCAGGAGATAGACAGGCTCGTGACGGTGCTGGCCGGACTTGGAGCAGGCAAGAAGCCACGTGCGATCGCGGAGGATATCTGGAGCAAGGAGGACGTCGCGGCCGTTTGGTACTCCGAAAGCTGGATGCGCTCGCAGGTGCGGCGCTGGATACCCAAGGCGCAGGCGCTTGCCGACGGCGGCTGGCGCGAATATGTGCCGCGCATCGTGGCCGGGGAGTGACCCCAACGCACAAAGCGCGGGCCCTGTTACCTTGACCGCCGGGAAGGCCGTTGCGGGTCCCCTCGCCTGCCGCCGGCGTGGTCGGACGCCGCCGCCGTGCCGGCTTGCCAATTGGACACGCGGGAGCGCGGGGTTGAATACATCTGATCCCCATGCGAAGACATGTGAAGAGTTGCAACCCTAACCCATTGCAATAAAGCCACTAATTGTCTCGAATGCGCGAACATGACATCTCATGACACGCGGTCGGGCAGTTTCCCGCCGCCCGGACGCAACCGCTCCCCGCCCGTCCAGCGCGGGGGTTGCCGCCGGGCCGCTCTGCCGCCATGTTGCGGAAGCCGTCCCGGAACCGGGGTAGAGAGATGGAGATTGCGGCAAGCGCGCCCGGCGTCGTGAAGGACGCCACCGACCAGACCTTCATGGCCGATGTCATCGAAGCCTCGATGACGGCGCCGGTGATCGTCGATTTCTGGGCGCCCTGGTGCGGCCCCTGCAAGCAATTGGGACCGGTGCTCGAGAAGGTCGTGTCCAATGCCGGCGGCAAGGTCAGCCTCGTCAAGGTCGATATCGACAAGAGCCCGGTGGTCGCGCAGCAAATGCGCATCCAGTCGATCCCGGCCGTCTATGCCTTCGACCAGGGGCGCCCGGTCGATGCCTTCATGGGCGCATTGCCGGAGAGCCAGGTCAAGGCCTTCGTCGAGCGGCTGGTGGGCGGGCCGGTCGAATCGGCCGTCGAGGCCGCTGTCGAGCAGGCCCGGGCGGCGCTGGAGGGCGGCGACGCGCAGACCGCCGGCGCGATCCTCAACGAAGTGCTGAGGCAGGAGCCGGAAAACGCCGCCGCCATTGCCGGCCTCGCCCAGGTGTTCCTCGCCGTGGAGGAAGTCGCCGAGGCCCGCGCCATGCTGGACCGGCTGCCCGACGGCGCCGGCCAGGACCCGGCGGTGGCCGCGGCCGTGAGCGCAGTGGAGCTCGCCGAGCAGAGCGCGGATGCGGGCGACACGGCGGATCTGCGCCGCGCGGTGGACGCCGACCCGGACGACCACCAGGCGCGCTTCGACCTCGCGATGGCGCTGTTCGGCGGCGGACGTCACAAGGAAGCGGCGGAGGAGTTGCTGGAACTCTACCGCCGCGACCGCGAATGGAACGACGGCGCGGCCCGCAGCCAGCTCGTCAAATTCTTCGAGGCGTGGGGGCCGATGCACGAACTCACGGTCGATATCCGCCGCCGCCTCTCGACCCTGATGTTCAGCTAGGGAGCGGGCGGCCGTGGCCCTCAGGCGGTCCCTGCCGGAGGTCATCCCGGTTATCCCGCTGCCCGGCGTGCTGCTGCTGCCGCGCGCCATGCTGCCGCTGCATATCTTCGAGCCGCGCTACCGGGCGATGATCCGCGATGCGCTGGGCGATGAGGGAATCGTCGGCATGGTGCAGCCCTGCGCGGAAGGGACCGATCCGGCGAACCCGCCGATCTACGAGATCGGTTGCGCCGGCAAGATCCAGAACTCGGAAAAGCTCGACGACGGGCGCTACATGATCGCGCTGCAGGGCATCGCCCGCTTCCGCATAGACCGCGAACTGGCGCGCCATCCCGACGGCTACCGCACCGTCCATGCGGATTTCGAGGGGTTCGGAGACGATCTCGACGCGCGCCGCAGCGGCCCGGTGGACCGCGACGGCCTGCTGGAGGCGCTCCGCGGCTTCCTGGCGCGGCGGGGGCTCAGCGCCGACTGGGACGCCGTAGGCAAGGCCGACGACGAAATGCTGGTCAACGCGCTCTCCATGGGCTGTCCCTTCGCGCCCAACGAGAAGCAGGCGCTGCTCGAATGCGGCGACACCGGCGAGCGCGCCCGGATGCTGGAAACGCTGTTTGCGATGTCGGGCTTCCAGGCGGCGAACGACGACGACCCGGCGCGGATGAATTGAGGCGGCGATGACGGGTTCCGGAGAGGTCGATCCGCTGCTGCTGCAACTGCTGGTCTGTCCGGTGACCAAGGGGCCTCTGGACTACGATCGCGAGGCCGGCGAGCTGGTCAGCCGCTCGGCGGGGCTGGCCTATCCGATCCGGGACGGCATCCCGATCATGCTGGTGGAGGAGGCGCGGGAGCTCGACGAGGACGGACGGTGAGCCGCCCGACGGAGCTGCGCTATTCCAGGGCCGGGCGCGTGCTGCATGTCGCCTTCGACGACGGGGCTGCGTTCGCGCTGCCGGCGGAGTTCCTGCGGGTCGAGAGCCCGTCGGCCGAGGTGCAGGGCCACGGACCGGGCCGCAAGACGCTGGTCTCCGGGCGCGCGCATGTCGGCATCACCGAAATCCTGCCCGAAGGCAACTACGCCGTCCGGCTGGTTTTCGACGACCTGCACGACACCGGCATCTACAGCTGGACCTATCTGCGCGAACTCGGCGAACGCCAGGGCGAACTCTGGGACGCGTATCTGGAGGCGCTCGAGGCCGGCGGCCTCTCGCGGGAGCCGCAGCGCGCGCCGTGACAGCCCCGTTGCCGCCGGCTATTTTCCCGCCGTTCCCGGAGCGTCCGGGACTTCGCTCCATCCACGGGACCCCGCTGCCTTCAGGGAGGATGCAAGGCTCATGCGCGTCGTGATAACCGGCGGCGCCGGCTTCATCGGCCGGCGGCTCGCGCTCCGGCTGCTTGAGGTGAATGCGCTGACGGACTCCGCCGGCCGGGAGCAGCCGGTCGAGCGGATCGTCCTGTTCGACAGGGCCGCGCCCGACCCGCGCCTGCTGCACGACCCGCGCGTCGAGGCCGTCATCGGCGATATCGGCGACCCGGAGCAGGTCCGCGCCGTCATTGCGCCGGACACGGGCGCCGTCTTCCACCTGGCCGCCGTGGTGAGCGCGGGGGCGGAGGAGGATTTCGACCTCGGCATGACGGTCAACCTCCAGGGCACGATGAACGTGCTGGCCGCCGCCCGGAGCCTGCCAGAGCCGGCGCGCCTGGTGTTCGCAAGCTCGGTCGCGGTCTATGGCGGCTCGATGCCGGAGACGATCCCCGACGGGCTGATCCTGAACCCGCAGACCTCCTACGGCACGCAGAAGGCCGTCGGCGAACTGCTGGTGCAGGACTATGCGCGCAAGGGCTATGTGGACGGGCGGGCGCTGCGCTTCCCGACCGTCGTGGTCAGGCCCGGCAAGCCCAACAAGGCGGCCTCCACCTGGGCGAGCTCCATCATCCGCGAGCCGCTCCAGGGCGAGGAGGTAGTCTGCCCGGTGGAGCCGGAGCAGGCGATGTATGTGCTCTCGCCGCGCAAGGTGGTGGACGCCGTGCTGAAGGCCGCGGCCATGCCTGCGGAAGCCTGGGGTCCGGCGCGGATGCTGGCACTTCCGGGCCTCACCGTCACCGTGCGGGAGATGCTGGCGGCGCTTGCGGCCGTCGCCGGCGAGCGGGTGGCGGCGCGCGTCGCCTTCGAGCCGGACCCCTTCATCCAGGACATCGTGAACGGCTGGGCCACCCATTTCGACCCGGCGCGGGGCGAGGCGCTGGGTTTCGAGACCGATACGGACTTCGAAGAGATCGTGCGCATCTTCATCGAGGACGAGCTCGGCGGGAGCTTCGTGGCATGAGCACGGCGGCGCATTGCGAGGAATTCGACGCCATCGTCATAGGCGCCGGGATCTCCGGCCTCTACCAGCTTTACCGGCTCCGGGAGCTCGGCCTCCGGGTGCGGGTGTTCGAGGCCGGCGGCGATGTCGGCGGCACCTGGTACTGGAACCGCTATCCGGGCGCGCGCTTCGATTCCGAGAGCTACAGCTACGGTTTCTCCTTCTCGGAGGAGCTGCTCGAGGAGTGGGAGTGGAGCGAGCATTTCTCGCCCCAGCCCGAGACGCTGCGCTACGTCAATTTCGTCGCCGACAAGTTCGACCTGCGCCGCGATATCCGCTTCCATACCCGGATCGTGCGGGCGTCCTGGGACGAGACGGCGCTGGCATGGGAGGTCGAGGCGGAGGACGGGCACCGCGCGCGCGCCCGCTGGCTCATCACCGCGATAGGCCCGCTCTCCGTGCCGCAACTGCCCGATATCGAAGGCATGGCGGATTTCCGCGGCCGCGCCTTCCACACCTCCGACTGGCCGCGCGAGCCGCTGGAGCTTGCCGGCAAGCGGGTGGGCGTCATCGGCACGGGCGCAACCGCCGTGCAGCTGATCCCGGTGGTCGCCGAGACGGCGGGCCGCCTGACCGTGTTCCAGCGCAGCCCGAACTGGTGTGCGCCGCTGCACAACGCTCCCATCGACGCCGAGAGCCAGGCGCGGATCAAAGCCGGATACGGCGAAATCTTCGCCCGCTGCCGGGCCTCGCACGGCGCTTTCATCCACGACGCCGACCGGCGCAAGGCGATGGAGGTGTCGGCGGAGGAGCGCGAGGCGTTCTACGAGAAGCTCTACAGCGAGCCCGGATTCGGCATCTGGATGGGCAATTTCCGCGACACCTTCGTGAATGAGGCCGCCAACCGCACGGTGTCGGAGTTCGTCGCCCGCAAGATCCGCGAGCGCGTCCACGACCCGGAGACGGCCGAGAAGCTGGTGCCGAAGGACCACGGGTTCGGCACCCGCCGCGTGCCGCTGGAGACCGGCTATTACGAGGCCTACAACCGGGACAATGTCACCCTCGTCGACCTGAACGAGGCGCCCATCGAGCGCATCACGCCGGACGGCATCGTGACCGGAGGCGAGGAGCACAAGCTCGACATACTGGTGTATGCGACGGGGTTCGACGCCGTGACCGGGGGCTTCGACCTCATCGACATCCGGGGCTGCAACGGGCAGAGCCTGAAGGAAAAATGGACGGACGGACCGAAGACCTTCCTCGGCATCCAGATTTCCGGCTTCCCGAACATGTTCACCCTGGTCGGCCCGCACAATGCCTCCTCCTTCTGCAACATTCCCCGCTGCAGCGAGCAGAATGTCGAGTGGGTGGCGGAGTGCATCCGCCATCTGCGCGAGCGCGGCGTGAGGCGGATGGAGGCGAACGAGGCCGCCGAAGCCGAGTGGACCGAACATGTCCATGAGAGCGCCTCGCGGATGCTCTATTCCAAGGTCGACAGCTGGTTCATGGGCGTCAATCCCAACCGGCCCGACAAGAACCGGCGCATCTTCCTGCTCTACGGCGCCGGCGCGCCGCTCTACCGGGAAAAATGCGAGGCCTCCGCAGCGAACGGTTATGAAGGTTTCGAGCTTGCATAGACGGTTACGCCCGGCGGCCCGCCCGCCTATGCTCCGACGCAACTGAACGAACGAACCGAAGACGGAAGAGAGGGAAACCCGATGAGCGAACTGACGGGTTCGGCGATCCTCGCCAAGGCGCTGCGCAGGCAGGGCTGCGACGAGATGTTTTTCCTGATGGGCGGCCCGATGCTGCTGGCGGAGACCGAATGCGCCAACGAGGGCATCCGCATGGTCGATGTGCGCCACGAGCAGGCCGCCGCGATGATGGCACACGCCTATGCGCGGCTGCGCACCAAGCCCGCGGCCTGCATGGCGGCTTCCGGGCCGGGCGTCACCAACCTTGTCACCGGCCTCTGCAACGCGCTGGTCGATTGCACGCCGGTGGTCGCGGTCGGCGGCTGCTCGCCGGTCGGCCAGTTCGGCAAGGACGTCTTCCAGGAGATCGACCAGATGCGGATCATGGAGGGCTGCGTGAAGTGGTCGGCCCGCGTTTACGATCCGCGCCGCATCCCGGAGATCGTCGATATCGCCTTCCAGCAGGCGATGGCCGGCAAGCCGGGGCCGGTCTACATCGATATGCCGGGCGACGTGCTCTACACGAAGGTGCCCGAGGAGGAGATCAACTGGACGACCTCCGGGCGCCCGCTGCTCCGCAGCCGCCCCGCCGGCCAGCAGGACCTGATCGAGGAGACCGCCGCGCTCCTCGCTGCCTCCGAGCGCCCGGTGATGGTCTCCGGTTCCGGCATCCTCTGGTCGGAAGCGTCGGAGGCGATGCACCGCTTCGTCGACGCCTCCGGCATCCCCTTCTACACCACGCCGCAGGGCCGGGGCGTCGTGCCGGAGGACCATCCCTGGCACTACGCCACCATGCGCTCGACCGCCTTCCGCGAAGCGGACTGCATCCTGATCCTCGGCACGCGGCTCAACTACATTGTCGGCCACGCCGCCCCGCCGCGCTTCAACGCCGATGCCCGCATCGTGCGGATCGACATCGACCAGACGGAGATCGCGCAGAGCCCGCGGCCCATCGACATCGGCATCGTCGCGGACGTGCGCACCGGGCTGGAGCAGCTGATGGCGGCCATCGACGGGCGCTTCGACGCCGACCGCTTCAAGGCCTGGCGCGACCGGCTGGCGGAGGGCGAGGCGGAGAAGCGCGCCCGGCCCGGCGGCAACGCCCTCTCGGACGACACGCCGATCCACCCGCTCCGCCTCTGTGAGGAGGTCAAGAACTTCATGGACCGGGACTCCATCCTGGTGGTGGACGGCCAGGAAATCCTGAACTACGGGCGCCAGTCCATGCCGACCTATACGGCGGGCCACCGGCTGAACTCCGGCCCCTTCGGCACGATGGGCGTCGGCCTGCCCTACGCCATCGGCGCCAAGGTCGCCAAGCCGGACAAGCAGGTGATCTGCGTGCATGGCGACGGCTCCATGGGCATCAACGCGATGGAGCTCGAAGCCGCCCAGCGCCAGGGCATCCCGGTGCTGGTGGTGATCAGCTGCAACGGCGGCTGGACGGCCGATCCGGGCCGCGAAAAGATCGGCCGCGACCTCGGCTACGTCCGCTTCGACAAGATCGCCGAGGCGCTCGGCTGCTACGGCGAGCAGGTCGAGGAGCCGGGCGGGATCCGCGCGGCGCTGGAGCGGGGCCAGGCGGAAGTGGACAAGGGCCGTGTCGCCGTCATCAATGTCGTCACCGACTACCGCGCCCGCGCCGGCACGGTCCAGTTCGCACAATACTCGACCTGACGGCAATGGCGGCGCGGCGCGCGGTCCGGGCGGTCGCGGCGGCGCTGGCCGCCCTCGCGCTCGCCGCCGCGCCCAACGCGGCGAACGTTACGAATGGCGGCATTGCCGCCGCCGCCGCGCCGCCGCCTCCGTCACCGCCCCCGTCTTCGCCGCCGCCGCTGGAAGCGCTGTTCGGCGGGCCGTTCGAACTGACCGACCATAACGGCCGGGCGGTGACGGACGAGACCTTCCGCGGCCGCTTCGCGCTCCTTTATTTCGGCTACACCTTCTGCCCGGACCTCTGCCCGACCAACCTGCTGACGATGGCGGAAGCGCTGGAGGCGCTGGGAGCGGACGGCGAGCGGGTGCAGCCGCTCTTCATCACCGTCGATCCCGAACGCGACGACCTGCCGGCGCTCCGGGACTACATGGCGCATTTCGGCCCGCGCTTCCTCGCGCTCCGGGGCACGCCCGCCCAGACCCGCGCCGTGCTGAAGGCCTGGCGCGTCCACCGCCGCAAGGTGCCGCCCGAGGCCGGGGCGGATGCCGACGACTATCTGGTGGACCACGCCACCCTCACCTTCCTGATGGGCCCGGACGGCCGCTTCCGCACGCTCTTCCCTCACGACACGCGGACGGAGAAGATGACGGCGACGCTCCGCCGCTACCTTGCCGCCGAACGGTAGCGCCGACGGGGCCCGCAGCGGCTCGCCCCGGACGAAGCAGGACAGCGAGCGGGATGCAGGCTCGATGTCTTTCGCCCGGGCAAGGGGACAGGAATAGGCTTTGTTCGAAATTATGCAGTAATAATTCTTACTATACCATTGACATTTTGGAATCATAGACCATATTGGGACGAAGGAAAGAGACGGCGTCCGGAGGTCGCTTCGTCTCCTGCTTGCGCGCCATATCCGTCGGAGTCCGGCGATGGGTCCCGAACGGAGGCATGAAATCGGCGCGCCTTGCCGCCGGCCGCGGACATGGCCAGAGTCGGCGCCCCGGCGGATGGGAGACGGCAGTGACGGACGATTTCGGAATCTGGGAAGTGGACGACGCGGGGAAGACCGCTCATCCGCTGAAGACGGCCGGGAGCGCCGGGACGGAAGCCCTGCTGGAGGACATTCTGGTGTGGAACCCCGCCATGCTGATGCCGGACGTCCAATTGGTCGGACGGCAATTGCGGACCGCCAACGGGCCTTTGGACCTGCTGGGCGTCGATTCCGAAGGCCGGCTCGTCCTGTTCGAACTGAAGCGGGAGAAGCTCAGGCGGGAGGCGGCGGAGCGGCCGCCCCCGTGAGCCGGCTCGATGTCATCGTCGTTGGCGGCGGGCTGGTCGGTGCAGCGGCGGCGCGCGCCTTCGCTTCGGCCGGGCTGGAGACGGCGCTGGTGGACCGGGCGCCGGTGGAGACGGGCGCCGCTTTCGACGGACGCACCACCGCCATTTCGCACGCCTCCGTGCAGGTGCTGCGGGGCGTGGGCCTCTGGCCCTCGATCGCGGCGCATGCCGAGCCGATGGCCGATATCCGCATCACCGACGGCGCGGCGCCCCTCTTCCTGCATTACGACCACCGCGAGGTCGGCGACGAGCCGTTCGGCTATATCGTCGAGAACCGGCTGATGCGCGCGGCCGCGGCGGCGCTGCTGGAAGACACGCCGAATGTCGCCGTCTTCGCCCCGGCCGTGGCGGAGCGGAGCGAGCGCGGCGGCGGTCTCGCCCGGCTGTTCCTCGGGGACGGGCGCGTTCTGGAAGCGCCGCTCATCGTTGCCGCCGACGGGCGCGGCTCGCCGCTGCGCCGCGAAGCGGGAATCGGGACGGTGGAATGGGCCTACGGGCAGAAGGCGCTGGTACTGACCGTCGGCCATGAGGAGCCGCACGGCAATGTCGCGCATGAGCGGTTCCTCGCGGGCGGGCCGTTCGCCATCCTGCCGATGACCGACGGCCCGGACGGCGAACACCGTTCCTCCATCGTCTGGTCGGAGCGGAGCGGGCTTGCCGACGCGCTGTTCGCGCTCGAGGACGCGCGCTTCCTTCAGGAGCTCGAATGGCGCTTCGGCGATTTCCTGGGGGAGATCCGGCTCATCGGCCCGCGCTGGTGCTGGCCGGTCGGGCTCGTGCTGGCGGACCGCTTCTTCGCCGACAGGCTGGCGCTGGCGGGCGACGCGGCCTGCGGCATCCACCCCATCGCCGGGCAGGGCTTCAATCTCGGCATTCGCGGCGTAGCCGGGCTCGCGGAATGCGCGGTCGATGCGTTCCGCCTCGGGCTCGATATCGGCGGCCCGGCCGTGCTGGCGGAATACCAGCGCCGCCAGCGCGCCGACAGCGTGCTGCTGGCGGGCGTCACGGACGGGCTGAACCGGCTCTTCTCGAACGCCGTTCCGCCCGTGCAGGCCGCCCGGCAACTGGGCCTCGCGGCCGTCGGACGGCTGCCCGGCCTCAAGCGCGCCTTCATGCGCCACGCCATGGGCGTTGCCGGCACGCCGCCCCGCCTCGTGCGCGGCGAGCCGCTCTGACGCCGGGTTGTGCGATGCACGGCCGTGTTCGGCGGCATCCGGTAACACTCCCCTTTCACCCGGCCTTGAGGGTCAGGACAGGACACCGGCGACAGTGTTGAATTGCCTATAATTTCATCACTTCGGCCAGGCCGTCTGGTTCATGCCGTAATTTTCACCACATGAGTGCCCGAGTTCTCCGTGGCCACAATAAATTCTCTATTAAATCAACTTGTTATTGTTTTGGCCCGGTTCTTGTTCACCCCTTTCCAGTCCGACCGACGGATGGCCCAACAAGGGGGTGCAGCAGATGAAACTGATTGCAGCAATCATCAAGCCGTTCAAGCTGGACGAGGTCCGGGAAGCGCTGACGGACCTCGGCATGCAGGGACTGACCGCAACCGAGGTCAAGGGATTCGGCCGCCAGAAGGGGCAGACCGAAATCTACCGCGGCGCCGAATACACGGTGAACTTCCTGCCGAAAGTGAAGATCGAGGTCGCGGTGGACGACGCCGAATGCGAGGCCGCCGTGGAGGCGATCCAGAAGGCCGCCCATACCGGTCGGATCGGCGACGGCAAGATTTTCGTGAGCGACATCGGCCAAGCGGTGCGCATCCGCACCGGCGAGGCCGGGTCTGAAGCGCTTTGACGGGGAGACAGGGACATGCTTCGCACCATCACCGGCCTCGCGGCCCTGTTCACCCTGGCGGCGTCGCCCGCCGCCGCGGCGGTCGAAGGCGAGATCGCCTTCGTCTTCAACACCTTCTCCTTCCTGGTGCACGGCTTCCTGGTCATGCTGATGGCGGCCGGCTTCGCCATGCTGGAATCGGGCCTCGTGCGGACCAAGAACACCGCGGCGATCTGCCTGAAGAACATCGCGCTCTACTCCATCGCCGGCATCATGTTCTACATCGTCGGCTATGCCGTGATGTACACGGATGTTGACGGCGGCTGGATCGGCACGTTCGACTTCCTCTACAACCCGTCCGAGGCCGAGCTCGCACTCCTCAACGCAGAGGAAGCGACGAGCGAACAGGTCGCCGCGGTGGTCGAGGGCGGCTACTCGGTCATGTCCGACTGGTTCTTCCAGATGGTGTTCGTGGCGACGGCCGCCTCCATCGTCTCGGGCACGCTGGCCGAGCGCATCCGTATCCTGCCCTTCCTGATCTTCACGGTGCTGCTGTCCGCGCTGATCTACCCGATCCAGGCCTCCTGGGTCTGGGGCGGCGGCTGGCTCGCGGAGATGGGCTTCAGCGATTTCGCGGGCTCGACGCTGGTGCATTCCACCGGCGGCTGGGCGGCGCTCGCAGGCGCCATCGTGCTGGGCGCGCGCAAGGGCAAATACGGCCCGGACGGCAGCATCAACCCGATGCCGGGCGCGAACCTGCCGCTGGCGACGCTCGGCACCTTCATCCTCTGGTTCGGCTGGTTCGGCTTCAATGGCGGCTCGCAACTGGCGCTCGGCTCCGCGCTCGACGCGGTGGCGATCTCGATCGTCTATGTGAACACGAACCTCGCGGCGGCGGCCGGCGTGATCGCGGCCATGGCGACGAGCTACGCGATGTATCGCAAGATCGACCTGACGCTGGCGCTGAACGGCGCGATTGCAGGCCTCGTCTCGATCACCGCCGGCCCGGACCTCCAGAACCATGTGCTGGCGCTCGTCATCGGCGGCATCGGCGGCATGCTGGTGGTCTATGCGGTTCCGGCCCTCGACCGGCTGAAGGTCGATGATGTGGTGGGCGCGATCTCGGCCCACCTTGTCGCCGGCATCTGGGGTACGCTGGCGGTCGGCATATTCGGCGGCGGCGACTTCGTCACCCAGCTCATCGGCGTGCTCGCCATCGGCGTCTTCGTCTTTGCCGTCTCGCTTGCAGCGTGGTTCGTCCTCAAGCTCGCACTGGGCATCCGGGCTTCGGAGGAGGCGGAAGACGACGGCCTCGACAAGAGCGAACTCGGCATGGAAGCCTATCCCGAGTTCGGCCGGGGTTCCTCGCCGCTCTTCTAGCGGCGGGCGCCCTTCCCGCAACCAGCGGGCGCGCGGCGATCCGGGCCGTGCGCCCGCCTTGCGTTCCGCATTCCGCTTCGGCCGAGGATTGCATGGTAAACTGGGCGGGTCGGAAAAGCCGGATGGTGGTGTCATGCGCAATCGGGGTTATGCGGTCGGCTTCATACTGTCCTGCTGGGTGGCGGCGGCCTTGCCGTTGGCGGGCGCCGCCGATGCGCGCTCCATGGAGGAGGCGCAGGCGGCCTACGCCGAGGGACGGTTCACCGATGCGGCCCGGATTGCGGAGAGCCTCGGAACCTCCCGGGGATTTGCACTGGCGGCGCAGTCGCTGACGGTCCACGGCTACTTCATTGCCGCCAAGGGCAAGAAGGAAGGGCTGTTCGAGCGCGCCCTGGGGCTCGCGCAGAAGGCGGTCCGCGCCGGTCCCGGCAATGCGGACGCCCATCTGCAACTCGCGCGCGCCACCGGCCGGCTCGCGCAGGTCATCGGCTCTTTCGAGGCGGCGGACAGGGGATATGTGGAGAAGATTCGCGAGGCGACGGAAGACGCGCTTCGGCTCGATCCCGATATGGCCTCGGCCCATGTCAGTCTCGCCCGGTGGCACACGGGCGTGGTCGGCAAGGTGGGGTCGTTCCTGGCGCGCCTGACCTACGGCGCCCGCGAAAAGGACGCAATCGCCTCGCTGGAGCGGGCCATGGAGCTTGCGCCCGATGCGAAGGACGTGCCGCTTCAATATGCGCTCGGCCTGCTGGAGCTTGACGAGGACGAACATCGCGAGAAGGCGCGCAGCCTGCTGAAGCGGTCCATCGCGATACCGGCGAAGGATGCCTTCGAGCGCCTGCTGGACAGGCTGGCGAAAGACCGCCTCAAGTCCCTGAAGACGTCCGGCGGCTGACGGCTCCGGCGGGCGGACAGGTCCGCTCGGGCTTGACGATGGCGGCCTCTATCCCCAATATCAGCGGTGATAGATATTGGAGTTGGCAGTTCGACGACGAAGGCAACCGCAATCTTCGCAGATACGTTGAATTGCGGATTGGTGTCGGCTCCGGTTCCGCCTATCGCGACAACAGCTCTCCCCGCATCCCGCCCGTCACTATGAAACGCAACTTTCAGGCCCGGCTTATGTCTCGCTCGGTCGTTTCACCCGGCCGCAGCCTCCTTTTCGCCGCAGCCGCGCCGGTGCCGGTTGTTCGCCTGTTCCCTGTCCACCGCCTGCTTGCGAAGGCGTCGCGGCGCAACGGCGCCGATGCCAGGCCGCGGAGCCAGCTGCGAGGAGGCCATGGTCGATGACCGCTGCCGCCGCATGCACGAAAATCCAGCCCTTGAGTTTGCCCGACGAGCTCATTCTGATGCTCCTCAACGACCAGACCGGATACTTCCACCAGGTTCCCGGCTGGAGATTGCAATGCGCCGTCGCCGGCGCGGTGCTTGCGGAACTTTCGCTCCTGTCCCGCATCGACACGGACATGGAGTCGCTGGTTCTCCTGGACCGAACGGAGACTGGCGATCCCGTACTGGATCCACTTCTAAAGGAAACCTGCTTATTCTTGAGAGTCATCTTGTGAGATTGTAGGTTTGGAAGGGTTTCTGTTATCGGGAGGTCATGGATATGGCATTCAAGGTTGCATCGCGTGTTCGTGGCTTGAGCGACGATGCGTTCCGAGCGTCGTTCGGCACGGAGGATCAGTGCCGGGCGGTGCTAGCCCGATTGCGCTGGCCGAACGGTTTCGAGTGCGGCTCCTGCGGGCATCGGGGGCACTGCATTCTTGCCGGGCGCAGGCTTTACCAGTGCAACCGCTGCAAGAAGCAGGTTTCGGTGACGTCGGGGACGATCTTCCACTCGACCAAGCTGCCCCTGACGTTGTGGTTTGCGGCGATCCACCTTGTGGTGACGGCGAAGAACGGCATTTCGTCGGTGGAACTCGGTCGCCGCCTCGGGGTCAGGCAGCCGACCGCCTGGAGCATGAAGCAGAAGATCATGGCGGTGATGGCCCGGCGCGAAGCCGACACGCGGCTCGAAGGACGGGTCGAGATGGACGACGCCTATCTCGGCGGGTCGCGCTCCGGCGGCAAGCGCGGCCGGGGCGCGCCGGGCAAGACGCCCTTCGTGGCGGCGGTCTCGACCAGCGCCGAAGGGGCTCCGCGCAAGGTCAAGCTCGTCCCGGTCAGGGGCTTCCGCAAGCGCGAGATCGCGCGCGGCGCCAAACGCTGGCTGGCCCCGGGGACGGAGGTCGTCACCGATGCCCTGCACTGCTGGAACGCCCTCGACGGCATCGCCGCAAGCCACAGCGCCATCCGTACCGGCTCAGGCCGCCGGGCAGCCCGCATGGCCCCCTTCAAATGGGTCAACACGACCCTCGGCAACATCAAGAGCGCCATCGCCGGAACCTACCGAAAGCTCGGTCCCGACCATGCCGAACGCTACCTCGCCAGCTTCGCATGGCGATACAACCGACGATACCAACTCAACTCCATGATCCCACGCTTCCTTCACAGCGCCGTCAGAACACAACCCATCCCATATCAACTACTCATTGCAGGATGATCCTTGAGAATAAGCAGGAAAGGAAATTGCCGACGAACCCGACCAGAGGAACGCCCGTTACTGGGTCGAACGGTTTGCGGGACAGGCGGAGACGGTCATCGATTTGACGCTGGATCGCCTGGTGGAGTTGAAGATTCTGGAACATCACGCCGGCGATTTCTGGACGCTGACACCGGCTCACTGGCTTGCGCACCAGCGCAGCGACGCGGAAAAGAGCACCGCAAGCCAGTTCATCAGGACGCGCATCAGCGAGGCCATCTTCACCGATACGATTCCCGATCCGAGGGACGTGATCGTCATTTGCCTCGTCAACACATGCGACGTCTTTCGCTTCATGTTCGAACTCGACGAGCAGGCGGAAGCGCGGATCGGACTCATCTGCAGGATGGACCTGATCGGCCGCTCCATAGCCGAGGCGGTCGAACAGAACATCGCCAGCCCGACGGGCCGCCCCTCGGCTCTGTCCCGGCGCATACCGCGGGTTCCGCTGCATCGCCTGCTGTTGAATCCACATGTGCGCACCGGCCATCTTCCGGCGCTCTTTGCAGACCTCGCGAAAGAGTATGGCCCAGTGTTCCAGATAAAGCTGCCGACCGCCAAACCCAAGACCTTCCTTGCCGGGGCGTCGGTCAACCGGTGGGTGCATAAAAGCGGACGGATGCACCTGAGGGCGGGGGGCTATTTTGCCGACTTCGAGAACGTCTTCGGCGCATCGGGCGTATTGCCTTCGCTGGACGGCGGCGACCACTTCCGGCTTCGCAAGGCCATGTCGCCGGCCTATTCGCGCGAACGGCTCGCCGGCCAGCTTGACCAGCTATTCCGCCTTGTCCGCAAGTTCATGGCGACCTGGACGGTCGGGGAGACCTACCAGGCAAGGTCCCTGTGCCGGGCCATGGTCAACGAGCAGATTTCGTCTCTCCATGTCGGGGTCGATACGCAGGACCTGATCGACGATCTGGTCACTTACAAGGAGCGCGCGCTCAGCGTCCATATCATAAAGATCATGCCCGAATTCACGCTGAAGACCCCGGGCATGAAACGCCGGGCGAAAGCCATTGACGAGATGCTGGAACGGGTCCGGCGCGTTCACACGCCCGCCCAGCGCGCCGGTTGCCCGCGGAACCTTGCAGACGACGTGCTGGGCCTGAATGTGAGCGATCCGCAACTGGTGCCGGAATCGAATCTGCGATTCGCCCTGACGGCGACGGGGCTGACCAGTGTGTATTTCGGCGATATGCTGAGCTTCGCGATTTACGCCATGATTTCGCAGCCTGAGATCCACGAAAGAATCCGAAGCGAGGCGGACGCCCTGTTCGACAACGGCGATCCGGACGGCGAGGCCTTTACCCTGGCCGCCACCGATGTCACTCATCGCTTCCTTCAGGAATGTCTGCGTATGTACCCGGTCATCGCGATGTCCGTGCGCGATGTGGTGAACTCCTGTGTGGTCGAGGGGCACGAATTGCCGGTCGGGTCGCGGGTCTATATCGCCCAGACGGCCTCGCACTACATGGACGACGTGTTTCCCGACCCGTTCTCGTTCGATATCGACCGCTACCTGCCTCCAATCAGCGCGCATCGCAGTTTCGGATTTGCGCCCTACGGACTGGGCACGCATACCTGTCTCGGCATCCGGCAGGCGCTCCTGCAAATGACGGTCAACATGATGATGGTCGCGCATTACTTCACGATATCGGCGTCTCCATCCGACTATGAGCTTCGGTTCAACCCGATTCCGTCGATGAAGCCGACGAAGAAGCTGAAATTCCACATCGCCGGGCAGAGGCGCGAGCTGCCTGCCTGACAGGCCCGGGCCGGCCCACCCGCTACCGCACGCGTTTCAGTGCCGTGCGGGTGAAGTCGCCGAGGTTGAGGTCGGTCCCGAACTCGTAGCCCGACCAGTCCAGCACGGTGCTTTTTCCCGTGAGGTGGTTGGTCATCGTGATCTTGCTGCTTCGCCAGAAGCGGTCGAGATATTTGTTGTAGCCTTCCACGACCATCGTCTTGAGATGCGCATCCCTGCGGTCGAAGAACTGGATCTGCATGGTGCGCAACTCCTCCCGGTCCAGCCAGACCAGCTGGCGCGAGTATCCCGAGTCCCGGCCGACGGGGATACGTTCGGAGACGGTGCATTCGAGGTCGCCGCAAGGCTCGCTGCGCAGAAGCCGGTGGGTGAATTTCTCGACTTCGGGGGTGCCGAGGTCCTCGTAGGAGAACTCGCTGCCCATGAAGGAGCCCGACTGGTTGGAGGAACTGATGCGCTTGACCCGTTTCAGAGCGGGGAGATAGAGCCACTGGTCGTCGGGCTCCTCCTTGTGGGCGTGGACGAGAAACGCCGTTCCCCTGACATCGCGCGGCCGGTCGAACACGAACAGGGTCCGGTCGCCGTCATCCTCCACCTCGATGACCTTCAGGCGGACTTCGCGCTTGCTCTCCTGGCCCCGCTTGTTGCGGAGCGTCATCGTCATGCTCGCGACGAAATTGCCGAAGCCCTTCTGCCGTTCGCGGGCTTCCGTCGCGAGCTTGAGCCCCTGCTCCTCGGGGCTGTCGGCGGCGCGGCCGGCGGAAGGCGCAACCGACCAGGCGAACGCGGCAAGCACGGCCGCGGACAGGGCGAGCATCGGATGGGGGAGAGAGACGCGAATCACCGTTTCCTCCTGTCGGCACTGCTGCCGGAAACTCTTTGCGGAAGATAGCACAATGCCCGCCGCGCGCGCCTATCCGGCCTCCCGCCGCAGCCGTTCCCTGATCTGTTCGCTCGTTTCCTTCGTCCCGTCGAGCACCATCAGCAGGGGCGGGAGGAACAGGAAGTCCGCCAGGAGGGCGATGATGACCGTCATGCCCGCCAGCAGGCCGAGCGCCTGGTTGGTCACCATGCCCGATGCGCCGAACACCATGAAGCCGAGGCCGAACACGACCGTCGTCGCCAGCAGCGCCTTGCCCACGGAGCGGAAGGCGGACTGCACGGATTCCGACGGCAGCAGCCCGTTCTTCCGGGCGGCCGCATATTTGGTCATGAAATGGATCGTGTCGTCCACGATGATGCCGAACGCGATCGCGGTGACCACCGAGGCCGCGATGCCGACCTCGCCCACCAGATAACCCCAGAGGCCCATCGCCATGGCGGCCGGGACGAAATTGGGAATCAGGCTGATGACGCCGAGCCGCACGCTCCTGAAGACGAGCAGCAGCAGCACGGAGACGATGGCCATGGCGATGAAGGTGCCGAGCAGCATGCCCTCTATGTTTCTCTGGATCGACCGGGCGCCGACGACCGCAACTCCGGTGGCGCCGGTTTCCATGCCGGGAGCGTTCTGCCCGAGCCATGCCTGCGCGCGTTCGTCGAGCGCGACCTTCTCGTCGCTGGAAAGGCTGCGCAGCACGACCGTCATGCGCGTGGACGACCGCCCGACATCGATGAGATTGTTGAGGTCGCGGCCGACGGGCAGCGAAAATTCGTAGAGCAGCAGATATTGCGCGGCGAGATCGGAGTCGTCGGGAAGAATGTTGAACGCCGGGTCGTCGCCATGCAGGTTCCTGTTGAGCCGCTTCATGATGTCGGTGATGGCGAAGACATGCGCGGTTTCCGGTTGCGCCCGGTACCATTCGACGAACGCGTCCACCCGCTTCAGATAGTCGATATCCGTTATGCCGCCCTCGCGCCCGGCGCTCAGCGAATACTCATATGTTTCCACACCGGTGAGCGCACCTGTGGGTGCTAACTATCTGACATAGCGTTGTTTTTTCTCCCGAAATGCAGCGGTCGGGGAAGCGGGTCGCAAGGGCCCGTTCCCCGGCTGCAACCGGAGCCGGGAGAAACGCAATGGCGAAGACTACCCTCACCGAGGCGCGCGTGAAGGCGCTCAAGCCCCGCAGGTCCGTCCGCGAGGTCCGCGACGGCAGGCTCAGGGGGTTCGGCGTCCGTGTGTCGCCCTCGGGCCGCAAGCAGTTCTTCATCCACTGCCAGCATCGCGGCGCGCGTATCTGGAAGATTGTCGGCGACGCCGACAGCATGAGCATCGGCGAAGCGCGGGCCGCGGCTGCGGAGATGCTCGCCACCATCAGGCGCGGCGGGGAGGCGCCGCTCACGCCGGACGAGACGCTCTTCGAAGCCGTCGCCGGGATCGCGTTCCGCCGTCACGAGGGCGTCTGGAAGCCCGGAACGATGATCGTGAACCGAAGCTATCTGCGCAACCGGCTTCTGCCGCATTTCGCCGGAAGGCCGATTGCGGAGATCGACCGGCAGGAGGTGCGGCACTGGTTCGCCCGCCTGCGCGCGGTGCCGGCGGCGGCGGACCGGTCGATGCCGGTGCTGTCCGTCATCATGAGGGAGGCGGAGGCCATGGGCCTGCGCCCGGAGGGCTCCAATCCCTGCCGGGGGATCAGGCGCTACCGCCGCAAGGGCCGCGAGCGGTTCCTCCCGGACGAGGAAATCCGCCGCCTGTCCGGGAGGCTCAAGGCGCATGAGGCCCGCTGGCCGCAGTATGTCGCCGTCATCCGCCTGCTGCTGCTCACGGGATGCCGCAAGGGCGAGATCCTCACCCTGCAATGGTCCGACTACCGCGAAGGCCGCCTGTTCCTGCGCGATTCCAAGACGGGGCCCCGGACAGTCTGGCTGTCGGAGCCGGCCCGGGCGGTGCTTGATCGTCTCGAGCGGAAGGGGCGGTGGATATTCCCGGCATCGAGGGGCGACCGGCCCCGGAGCGGAAGCTGGCTGTTCCACTTCTGGAACCGGGTCCGCGCCGAGGCGGACCTGGAGGACGCCCGCCTTCACGACCTGCGCCATACGCATGCGAGCCTTGCCCTCCGGCAGGGCGAGACGGTGCTCGCCATCGGCCGGCTGCTGGGCCACCGCAGGCCGGAAACCACGCTGAAATATACCCATGTCGCCGACGCCATGGTGCAGGACGCAGCCGAGACGGTCGGCGCGGCGCTGGAGGCAGGCTGATGGCGGGCCGGGAACGGATGAAACTCACCGACGCCGCCGTCGCCCGTCTCCGCCCCCGCGAGCGGGAATATACGGTCTGGGACACGCGCATCGCCGGTCTCGGCGTCCGGGTGCGGCCCACCGGCGGGCGCAGCTGGGTGCTGCTGCTCGACAGGGGCGGGCGCACCAGGCGCGTCTCGCTCGGCCCGGTCGGCGTGAAGAGCCTGGAGGAGGTTCGCAGGGAATGCCATGCCCGCAAGGCGAACCCCGAGCCGGAAAAAGAGGCCCGGCCGGCGCAGCCGGTCCCGCTGTTCCGGGATTTCGTCGCCGGTCCATGGAAGGAGGCGCATTTCGACGGCTACAAGCCCTCGACGCAGAGGACCGCCCGCTATCAGCTTGCGGGCCAGCTCCTGCCGGCATTCGGATCGAAGCCGCTGGACCGCATCGGCGAGGCCGCCATCCGGCGCTGGTTCGAGCGATACAGCCGCACCGCGCCGGGCAACGCCAATCCCTGCCTTGCCCGTCTGCGGCAGATACTCAACTTCGCCCTCGCCTGCGGCCACATCGAGGTCAATCCCGTCGGGCGCATCGCCCCGAACCGCCGCACGGCGCTCACGCGGTTCCTGTCCCGGGAGGAACTCGCACGCCTCCATGCCGCCTTGGACGCGCAGACCCGGAAGAGCGCGCGGCAGCAGGCCGACATCGTCCGCCTCCTGCTGCTGACCGGCTGCCGCAGAAGCGAGATCACGGGCCTGCGCTGGTCCGAAGTCCGCGAGGACGGGCTGGCGCTCACCGATGCCAAGACCGGACCGAGGACGGTCCCGCTCGGCAGCGGGGCCCGGGCCATTCTCGACCGGCAGCCGCGCACGGGCAGCCCGTTCGTGTTTCCTTCGCCGTGCGACCCCGCCCGCCCGCGCAGCCCCGACCTGCCGCTCTGGTACCGCGTCAGACGCGAAGCCGGCATCGGGGATGTCCGCCTTCATGACCTGCGCCATACCATGGCCAGCCATGCGGTGATGAACGGCGTGCCGGTCCCGGTGGTCTCCCGCCTGCTCGGGCATTCCAGTGTGCGCATGACGCTGCGCTACGCCCATCTCGCCGACCGCGACATCGAGGCCGCCGCGGAACGCGTCGGGCAGGCCATGAGCGCCGTGCTGGAGACATGACCGGGGCGGCCGCGGCAGACCCGCTCCTTCATGAGCGAATGGCGCCGGTCTTCTGCCTGCGCCGCACCCGGCCCGATGCTGCCGCTATCGGCGTGTCCGGTCAGAACTGTCGCACGAAGGAGAGTTCGGCGCGGTTTCGTTTGTAGTCGAGGGTCTGGGCGTTGGTATCGCGCTCCTCGCGGATGAGCGAGAGGCGGGGGCTGAAGCCGAGCACGGTGACGGCGCGGTTGTGCACGGAGAGCGAGAGGCTGCGCGTCTCGTCCCGGCGCGGCCTGCGGTCGATGGTATTGTGGGCGAAGCCCTGTCCCTGGTATGCGGCGCGCTGCAGGGAGGCGCGCAGGCCGAGGGTGAAGCCGGCCGGCAGCGCGAGCGTCGCGCCGAGGCCGGCCCGGGGTCCGCGGTTGCGCCAGTGTCCGGCATTGGCGCGGGTCCAGTTGTATCCGGCATGGCCGCCGAGGCGCAGGATCGGCAGGGCGGCCCAGCTTGCGCCGAGCATCGCATCGCCCGCCGGGCCGTCGAGCCAGTTGCAGCCGCGGCAGTTGCGCCGGGTGGCGCTGGCGTGGGCGAACAGGGCGAGGCGCGGCGTCAGGCGGTGCGCGCCTTCCAGCCGGACGCCGAAGCGGTCGGTCTCGGGCCGCCCGGCGGTCCATTGCCGGTCCACCACCGCCAGCAGGCTCGCCTCCGTGCTCCCGTCGATCAGCCGGCGCGGGCCGATATGGGCCGAGAGCGAATGGCGGTCGAACGCCCCGCCCTTGTATTCCCGCGCGCTGGCGTCCGCCCCGGCGCGCAGCCGCAGGGCCGACGACAACGGAACCTGGTATTCGCCGCCGCCCCACAGCGAGACGCCGATGCCCGACTTGCGCGACACGTCGCCGTCGAGGGTGAAGGGCAGGCGCCCGAACGGCGTGTCGAGAAAGACCGTGCGCTCCCCCGACGCGGCGTTGAGGTTGCTGTCGGGCGCCACCGCCAGGCCGAAATGCGCCTCCCAGCGCCGCCGCGCGCGCATGATGTCGAGGAAGCGCCAGATGTTGGCGGCCACCGCCGGCGGCGGCGTCCCCGCCAGCACCTGTTCGAAATGCCGCCGCGCCAGGCTGTCCTCCTCCTTCAGGAAGAAGGCGTGCGCGAGTTCGAGGCGCACCCGCACCAGGTCCGGGCGGTCCACCAGGATGGCCCGGAACGCCGCAATCGCCTCGTCGAGCTTCCCGTCGCGGGCGTCCCGGTCCGGAGCGGCCTGCGCGGCGGCAAGCGCCTCCATGCCCGCCCGGAACCGCTCGCCGGTCGCGTCCTGGCCGTGGGCGGCGGCGGCGAACAGGCACAGCCCGGCGGCAATGACGAGAGCGGGTATGCGCATGAAAACCATTGTCCGTGCAAGGGGAACCTCCGGCAACCCGGAGGGCGCCGGAGGAAAGAAGGCCCCGGCCGCCTGAAGCAGCCGGGGCCCGAAAAGGTGATGCTCCGGGAGCCGGCTACTCTGCCGGCGCTTGTATCCTCGTCGAGAATCCGCCGGTGGCGCTCCCGTCCACGAAGTGGGTGATGAAGGTGCCTATCATGCCGGCCGGGCGCCCCGGGCCGCCCTGGTGGAAGGCTCCAGCCTGCCAACTGCCGGGCTTGTCGAAGGCGGTGCCGCCGCTGGAACCCGTGGCCAGACCTTCGACATCGAAGTTGTTGTTCGCGCCCTCCGCGAGCTTGACGCTCCAGTTCTCGTTGACGGCATTCCCCTTGAAGTTGTCGATCTTGCCTCCCATTTTACGGGCGCCTTCCTTCCCGAACTTGGCGTTGAGCGTCACATCCGCCGTGAACCGTGCGGACTTCTGCCCCGTGTGCTCGCCGGCGGTGTAGAGCTTCAGCGCCGACAGGCCAAAGGCTTCGCCCTTGTAGGTGGCGGTGGCGGGCAGATCGGAGTTCACGCCTAACTCCCCGCGCTCGGGGGCAGGGCTGTCTGCGATGGCATGGACCTTGCTCCTTTCATCGCCATCTCCAGACAGCCAGTACCCGTAGCGGGCATATTCATTCCACTGCGTGTAGTGGGAGTTCCTCGGCGTTATCCAGTAGTAGCGATAGTGGCCCGCGTAGTTATCGTCGAATTCGTCGGCCGCCTTGAAGAACAGGTTGCCGGTCAGCTTGCCGCCAGGGGCAGAGCAGGTGCCCTGGCAATACAGCGTCCCCTTGACCCCCTTGTAATACTGGTCCCCGGAGATGTCGGAGGGATACGCCGTCAGGACCGTTCCATCCGAGCCGGTGAGTGAGGACAGGGGCATCCCGGCAAGGGGCAGGACATCGACATCCATGTTGTCGGTGCCGAAAGCCTTCTTCACGAGCATCCCATCCTTGGCGGCAATCTGCTCCCAGGTCATGACGCCGGCCGGAAGTTCGCCGTCGTCATACTTGTGATAGAACAGGGATCTCCGATCGGCGTTAGTCCCGGTGGCGATGACCTTCGTCGGCGGAGTACTGTTCCCACCGTCTTTGTAGAGATTTGACGGCCTGTGAAGCCACATACTCGTGGATACGCCATCGTAACCGCCGGCGCGGGTGCCGGTACGAGCTGTTTCCGCAGGCGACAAGACAGCAAGCATCCGCCTCGCGGGCCTTGACGAATTAAGGTTGTCGAAGCCAGCTGTAGCGAGGGTTTCGCCGGCGCGGTCCTTGATTTCCGCCTCGGTATCGACCCTCGAGAAATAGTCTCCGATCGTGCCGGCCCCGGTCAGGGTCTTCTCGATGGCCTTGATCTCCGCTTTCACTGTTTCGATCTGACCCGTGACCACCTTCTTCTGCGCCGCAAGGCCGGTCGTGCCGGCCGACAGGGCGTTCAGGTCCGTCTGCGCCTTCTCGGCCGCCTTCAGCGCCGCCTTGGCGTCCGCCAGCGCCTTGTCGGCCGCCGCCTTCGCGTCTTTCACGAGCGCGGCGTTGGTCCGGACCACCGAACTGTCGCCTCCGGTGATGTACATTTGCCGAGAGAATTGGGGCGGCTCGACCGCCTTCTTGACCGCGGCCAGCTGAGCTTCCGCTTCCTTCCTGGCCGCCATCGCCGCCGTCTCGGCTGCCGCGGCGGCGTCGTAGGCCGCCTGCGCCTTCTGGACGTCCGTCATCTCCATCTGCTGGTCGCCGTCCATCGGCGCGGCCGCCTTCTTCCCGCCACCGCCTCCGCAGCCCGCGAGCGCCAGGCCCGCAGCGGCCATCGCCGCCAGAGCCACATGTCTCATGGTTCCCATCGAACCCTTCTCCTTCCTTCTCTCAAGCCCGGACAAACCGGGCAAACCGTTTGAACCGTTCCTTCGCCGCGCGAAACGCAGGTCAGAAGCTCAGCGTGATGCCGGTCACGAACCCGGCGCCCTCGACGTTGCTGCCGGCGGCATTTTTGCCGGTGCTGGGCGCAGGCTTGCCTCTTTCCGCCGCCGGCACGCCGAAATCGTGCTTGCCGGGCATCGTGCCGCGGTCCCTCTCGGCCATGAACAGCGAGCTTCTCCAGGCAATGCCCGGCGCCAGCATGTAGCTCGCCGAAAACAGGCCGCCCGACTGCTCCGTGCCGTCGTCGGCCTCGGTCATCGTGCCGCTCAGGCTCACCGCCAGCGCGCCCTCCGAATACATCACCCCGGCGGCCACGACCTCGACATCATCCGAGGAGTCCGTCTTCATCCCGTCGTCCGCCGTGGCATAGGCGACATCGAAGCTGAACGCCCCCATGCCCACCCGCAGGCCGGCATTCGAGAAGGTGTAGTCGTCGTCGTCCATCTGGCTCTTCTGGTAGTGGCCCGCAGAGAACGCCAGGTTCATGTTGCCGAAATCGCCCTTGTAGTTGCCGGCGACCGACCAGGCGTCCATGTCGTTGTTCTTCACATTGCCGCCACGGCCTTCCTGCCCGGTGTTCGGGATGTAGCTCACGGCCATCTGCGCGCCGTTCACCCGCGGCGTGAAGTAGCTCACCAGGTTCTTGTCGCCGAGGCCGTGGCCCGCGGTCCCCAGGCCGGAGGGCCCGCACTCGTTGATGCCGTTGATCCATCTGCCCATGTCGCCGCAGAGCATGCCGAAACCGGCATCCCGCACGCCCATGTGGGTGAGAACCACCGCGCTGTCCTCGGCTCCCAGCGTGATCTGACCGAACTCGCCGCCAACCGTCACCTGCGACTCGTCGATCATCGAACCCGACTGACTGTTGCCCTCGAGCTCCACCTTCATCGAGAAGGTCATGCCGTTGTCGGCGTCCAGCTTGCCCTTGAAGAAGATCTCGCTGTCCGACTGCTGGGCAACGCCGCCCTCTTTCATCGCGTCCGCCTCGTCGTCCACATCGACCATCCCGAACCACTGCTGCATGTAGCCGCCGACGCCCACGCTCAGCATCTCCGCCGCAGACGCAGGACCCGCCGCAAGCGCAAGACCCGAGGCCGCAAGAAGAACCTTGCCCGTGAAGCTCCGCGCACGGCATCCGCCATGCTGCCTGCCGTCCCCCGGCCATGCCGGGCCATGTCTTGTTGTCGTCATCGTCTCGTCTCCTTCAGGTGAAAGCCCGTCCGCAGCGCCCGTCGACCGCCGCACGCCGGAGAAGGCGCACGACGGGGCGGCAGGTCACCGGGGACGGGAGGTGAAGCCGCGGCCCCGGAAAGGCCGCGGCAGAAAGCGTGACGGGGAAAGCCGGGCCGCCCGCAAGGCGGTCATGCCGCAAGCGCGGCGGGCGCGCTCCCGCGCGCTGCCCGGCAACCTGTCCATCTGCACGCGCCCGGCGCTCCTCCGCAGAGGACGCACAGGCGGGAAAGACAACAATCAGGCGGGAGCCGCTCTCCCGATGGCGAACCGGCAGACCGGCGCCAGAAGACGGCAAATGAAAGACATGAAGAGGCGCGAGGCGCGAGGCGCGAGGCGCGAGGCGCGAGGCGCGAGGCGCGAGGCGCGAGGCGCGAGGCGCGAGGCGCGAGGCGCGAGGCGCGAGGCGCGAGGCGCGAGGCGCGAGGCGCGAGGCGCGAGGCGCGAGGCGCGAGGCGCGAGGCGTATTCTACACCGTGTTCGAGCCGCTGAAGTCAAGTCCGGATACACCCGCCGCTGAGATGGCCCGGAACCTCTAACCCGGCCGCACGACACCGCACAACCTCCCGGACCAACCCGAACGCCGATTTTACCGACCTGTTGCAGCCGTGCCACAGTCAGCCGCCGACGGGCCCCCGCAAACCGGGCCCGCGGCACCCATCGACGACCGGCAGGAGCGGCTTTCTCCACCGGCGTGCAATGGAACGCAATGGAGCGTCCGCTGCCGCGTCTTCCCCACTCCAGGCCCGCCGCCGCCAGCGGCGCATCGACAAATGCGCGCCCATTTCCCGCCGGCGGCGCCATCACCGCGCGCTGGCGCCGCCCTTCTTCTCGAGCGCGCCGACGGAAAGCAACGCTCGCGACCGCCCCGGAACCGACGCGCAAGAGAACCGCGAGAGACCCCGAACAGCTTCGGCTCGAACCGGCGCACCAGAGCGCAAAGCCCCCGGTCCGCCTCCAGAACCTCAATGTCCGACACACGGTCAAGCCCCGCCATGTTCAGAACCGGAACCGCAAGGATCATCTGGCCGTCGCTCCAGCCCTGTGACGGACTCCCGGACAGACGCGGAAGACCCGCAAGAACCCGCCTCGTCGCCAGCAACTCGAACACCAGAACCACACCGCCACGCGCCGTCGAGGCCGCCCCGCCTCGCTCGACTGTAACCCTGACCGCAGAGCGATAACCCCTCACCATTCCTTCACCCGCTCGGTGAAAACCAAAATACGCCCACCAGGACGCTCAAATCATTGTAGGAAACGCATCGGACAACATGCCACCCCTGCCGCAGCTCGCCGATCAGGGCCGATCAGGGGGACTTGTCATCGACCTTCACCTGGCCGAGCATCAGGCGGGTCCCGGCGGCGAAGGCCTGCACCAGATGCACCGGCGAGCGCGCCGCGGCATCGGCGAAGGAACGCCGCAGCGACTTGCCGTCAATCGCGATCACATCGCCGTCCAGAACCGCCGCCCAGTCCTCCAGAAGCCGCAGCAGCACTTTCTGCAGGCTGTCGGGATCGAGGGCGTTGAACAGGTCCGAAAACGCATCGTGGCTCGGGATGCCGTGCTTCAACTCCATGAAACGGCGCAGAAACCCTTCCTTCGCCCGACCGAAACGCTCCATGTCCGCGCATCCCTCCCCGCCGCTCGCGCCGCTCACCATGCTTGCGGACGCCAATGCTTCGGGCAAGAACAACCTGGTGAAGGCGCTACGATTGTTGTCGTGGATCGCCCAAGGGCACAGACTCACCGCGATCCGCCACGCTCTGCAGGATGCCAATTATCCCATTCGCGGAATGTGACCGTCGTTTGCCGTGAAAATGGTTGGGGATCGGGCGCACAAAAACCCCGCCCCGCCAAAGCACTGCTCCCGAGGCGTCCGATACTCGCCATCTGCGGTGCCCGTCTTGCGGACCGTGACCGGTAGGCAACCCCGTAAAAGCCCGAAGTCCCGCCCGCGCGGCCGGCGCCTGTTTTCATGATACGGGGTGGCCGACCCGCCCGGCAATGGACGTTTGGGGCGTCCGGCGTCCATGAGCGGCGGAGAAGAAGGGCGGCGCCAGCGCGCGGTGATGGCGCCGCCGGCGGGAAATGGGCGCGCATTTGTCGATGCGCCGCTGGCGGCGGCGGGCCTGGAGTGGGGAAGACGCGGCAGCGGACGCTCCATTGCGTTCCATTGCACGCCGGTGGAGAAAGCCGCTCCTGCCGGTCGTCGATGGGTGCCGCGGGCCCGGTTTGCGGGGCCCCGTCGGCGGCTGACTGTGGCATGGATGCAACAGGTCGGTAAAATCGGCGTGGGGGTTGGTCCGGGAGCTTGTGCGGTGTCGTCGGCCGGGTTAGAGGTTCCGCGCCATCTCAGCGGCGGGTGTATTCGGGTTGACTTCCGAGGCTTTATCACGGAGTAGAATGGCGCCTCGCGCCTCGCGCCTCGCGCCTCGCGCCTCGCGCCTCGCGCCTCGCGCCTCGCGCCTCGCGCCTCGCGCCTCGCGCCTCGCGCCTCGCGCCTCGCGCCTCGCGCCTCGCGCCTCGCGCCTCTTCATGTCTTTCATATGCCGTCTTCTGGCGCCGGTCAGCCGGTTCGCTTTCGGGAGAGCGGCTCCCGCCTGATTGTTGTCTTTCCCGCCTGTGCGTCCTCTGCGGAGGAGCGCCGGGCGCGTGCAGATGGATACGTTGCCGGGCAGCGCGCGGGAGCGGTCCCGCCGCGCTTGCGGCATGACCGCCTTGCGGGCGGCCCGGCTTTCCCCGGCACGCTTTCTGCCGCGGCCTTTCCGGGGCCGCGGCTTCACCTCCCATCCCCGGTGACCTGCCGCCCCGTCGTGCGCCTTCTCCGGCGTGCGGCGGTCGACGGGCGCTGCGGACGGGCTTTCACCTGAAGGAGACGAGACGATGACGACAACAAGACATGGCCCGGCATGGCCGGGGGACGGCAGGCTGCATGGCGGATGCCGTGCGCGGGGTTTCACGGGCAAGGTTCTTCTTGCGGCCTCGGGTCTTGCGCTTGCGGCGGGTCCCGCGTCTGCGGCGGAGATGCTGAGCGTGGGCGTCGGCGGCTACATGCAGCAGTGGTTCGGGATGGTCGATGTGGACGACGAGGCGGACGCGATGAAAGAGGGCGGCGTTGCCCAGCAGTCGGACAGCGAGATCTTCTTCAAGGGCAAGCTGGACGCCGACAACGGCATGACCTTCTCGGTGAAGGTGGAGCTCGAGGGCAACAGTCAGTCGGGTTCGATGATCGACGAGTCGCAGGTGACGGTTGGCGGCGAGTTCGGTCAGATCACGCTGGGAGCCGAGGACAGCGCGGTGGTTCTCACCCACATGGGCGTGCGGGATGCCGGTTTCGGCATGGTCTGCGGCGACATGGGCAGATGGATCAACGGCATCAACGAGTGCGGGCCCTCCGGCCTGGGGACCGCGGGCCACGGCCTCGGCGACAAGAACCTGGTGAGCTACTTCACGCCGCGGGTGAACGGCGCGCAGATGGCCGTGAGCTACATCCCGAACACCGGGCAGGAAGGCCGTGGCGGCAATGTGAAGAACAACGACATGGACGCCTGGTCGGTCGCCGGCAACTACAAGGGCGATTTCGGCAACATGAACCTGGCGTTCTCTGCGGGCCACTACCAGAAGAGCCAGATGGACGACGACGACTACACCTTCACGAATGCCGGCCTGCGGGTGGGCATGGGGGCGTTCAGCTTCGATGTCGCCTATGCCACGGCGGACGACGGGATGAAGACGGACTCCTCGGATGATGTCGAGGTCGTGGCCGCCGGTGTGATGTATTCGGAAGGCGCGCTGGCGGTGAGCCTGAGCGGCACGATGACCGAGGCCGACGACGGCACGGAGCAGTCGGGCGGCCTGTTTTCGGCGAGCTACATGCTGGCGCCGGGCATTGCCTGGAGAAGCTCGCTGTTCATGGCCGAGAGGGACCGTGGCACGATGCCCGGCAAGCACGATTTCGGCGTGCCGTCGGCGGAAAGAGGCAAGCCTGCGCCCAGCACCGGCAGCAATGCCGCCGGCAGCAATGTCGAGGGCGCCGGTTTCGTGACCGGCATCACGCTGAGCTTCTGACCTGCGGTTCGCGCGACGAAGGAACGGTTCAAACGGTTTGCCCGGTCTGTCCGGGCTTGAAAGAAAAAAGGAGAAGGGTTCGATGAGAACCATGAAACATGTGGCTCTGGCGGCGATGGCCGCTGCGGGCCTGGCGCTCGCAGCCTGCGGAGGCGGCGGGTCCAAAAAGCCGGCTGTGATGGGCGACCAGCAAATGGAGATGACGCCGGTCGAAAAGGCGCAGTCTTACGTCGCCGCCGCCACGGCGGCCAAGAAGGCGGCGGAGGATGCCGTGAAAACGGCCAAGATGCAGCTTGACGCGGCCAAGTTGGCGAACGCATATGACATCTACACCACCGGAGGCGAAAGCTCGGTGGTCCGGACCAACGCCGCGGCCGTGATGGCCGCGAAGGCGGCGGCCGACAAGGCGCTGGCGGACGCCAAGGCGGCGCTGACGGCGGCCAGGAAGGCGCAGACGGACCTGAACGCCGTGCCGGCCGGCACGCCCGGCCTCGCGTCGCAGAAGGAGGTGGTCGGTCAGCGGATCAAGGACGTGGAAGCGCAGATCAAGCTCATCGAGGGGTACCAGACAACGGTCAACGGCTATGCCGCGAAGGTCGATACCGAGGCGAAGATCAAGGGCCTCGCCGGCGAAACCCCCGCTAGTGCCGCCATGAGCGGCAACAACGCGCGGCGGGTTCTCTACATGCTGCAGCCCTATGGAGGAGATGGCGGCAACGAAGGCCATGCCAAGGTCGAGACTCGGCTCCTGCGGAGGCCGCTCCTGGATGCGATACTACTGACGGAGCCCGTCGCCCCTGACCCATCGGACGACACCACCGCCACCGATACCGGCCGCTCCAAGGCCTACGTCGAGTATGACCTGCGCGGACTCCCGGGAGACGCCATGACCTGGGAGCAGATCGCCGGAGCGGGGAACCTGGTCAAGAAGGCCTTCGGCAACAACATCATGGATGTCGATGTCCTGCCCCTTGCCGGGATGCCCCTTTCCGTACTCACCGGCTCGGATGGAACGGCCCTGACGACGTTTCCTCCAATCCCCGCCACCGGCATACTCGCCGACCAGTATTACAAGGGGATCAAGGGGACGTTGTATTGCCAGGGCAGCTGTAAGGTTGACGGCGGCAATCTGATGGGTTCGCTGTATTTCCAGAAGGCCGGGGAAAATATCGCCGGCAGCACGCGCTACTACCAGATGAAGGCGGGCAACACCTACTACACGCCGTATGGCGTCTATGCCCGCTACGGGTACGGGCTGTATGAGACCGGCAGCACCACCGGGATCACTCTCTTCGCCCACAGCCCCGCCGGCTCTGACGGGGATGTCAGCGAGACCGCCGGGCTTGCCAAGACCGCCACCTACGAGGGCAAGGCTCTGGGCCTGTCGGTGCTGAAGACCTACACCGGTCCCACTGTCACGGGGCTAAAGTCGGGACAGTTCACGGCGGATGTGACGCTCAACGCCAAGTTCGGGGCGGCGGGAACACCAGCACTGGGAGGAAAGATCGACAACTTCATGGGGAATGCCGTCGACGAGGACTGGAGCGTTACGCTCACGGAGAAGAAGAATGACAACCTCGAGATTGTCGGCAGCCCGGGCAGCAGGGGCGTTGCCCAGGGTTCCGACTCTGTCGGCGGCGAAGTGCCTCAGGCCGGCGAGTGGCAGGCTAAGCCCTATGGCGATAGCGACACGAAGCGTCCGGTCGGCGTGATCGGCGACTTCAACGCCCACTTCTCGAACGGGCACGCTGCCGGCGCCTTCGCAACGAGGATGAAGACGGAGACGGCGGAGTAGCCTGCTCCCGGAACATCCGCGTTCCCGGGCCCCGGCCGCTTCGCGCGGCCGGGGCCTTCTTTCCTCCGGCGCCCTCCGGGCGGCCGGAGGTTCCCTTTGCACGGACAGGGGTTTTCATGCGCATACCCGCTCTCGTCATTGCGGCCGGGCTGTATCTGTTCGCCGCCGCGGCCCACGGCCAGGACGCGACCGGCGAGCGGTTCCGGGCGGGCATGGAGGCGCTTGCCGCCGCGCAGGCCGCCGCGGACCGGGACGCCCGCGACGGGAAGCTCGACGAGGCGATTGCGGCGTTCCGGGCCATCCTGGTGGACCGCCCGGACCTGGTGCGGGTGCGTCTGGAACTCGCGCACGCCTTCTTCCTGAAGGAGGAGGACAGCCTGGCGCGGCGGCATTTCGAGCAGGTTCTGGCGGGGACGCCGCCGCCGGCGGTGGCCGCCAACATCCGGCGCTTTCTCGACATCATGCGCGCGCGGCGGCGCTGGGAGGCGCATTTCGGCCTGGCGGTGGCGCCCGACAGCAACCTCAACGCCGCGTCGGGGGAGCGCACGGTCTTCCTCGACACGCCGTTCGGGCGCCTGCCCTTCACCCTCGACGGCGACGTGTCGCGCAAGTCGGGCATCGGCGTCTCGCTGTGGGGCGGCGGCGAATACCAGGTTCCGCTTTCGCCGGCCCTGCGGCTGCGCGCCGGGGCGGACGCCAGCGCGCGGGAATACAAGGGCGGGGCGTTCGACCGCCATTCGCTCTCGGCCCATATCGGCCCGCGCCGGCTGATCGACGGAAGCACGGAGGCGAGCCTGCTGGCGGTGGTGGACCGGCAATGGACCGCCGGGCGGCCCGAGACCGACCGCTTCGGCGTCCGGCTGGAAGGCGCGCACCGCCTGACGCCTCGCCTCGCCCTGTTCGCCCGCGCCAGCGCCACCCGGCGCAACTGCCGCGGCTGCAACTGGCTCGACGGCCCGGTCGGCGATGCGATGCTCGGCGCAAGCTGGGCCGCCCTGCCGATCCTGCGCCTCGGCGGCCATGCCGGATACAACTGGACCCGCGCCAATGCCGGACACTGGCGCAACCGCGGACCCCGGGCCGGCCTCGGCGCGACGCTCGCGCTGCCGGCCGGCTTCACCCTTGGCCTGCGCGCCTCCCTGCAGCGCGCCGCATACCAGGGACAGGGCTTCGCCCACAACACCATCGACCGCAGGCCGCGCCGGGACGAGACGCGCACCCTCTCGTTCTCCGTGCACAACCGCGCCGTCACCGTGCTCGGCTTCAGCCCCCGCCTCTCGCTCATCCGCGAGGAGCGCGATACCAACGCCCAGGCCCTCGACTACGACCGCAACCGCGCCGAACTCTCCTTCGTGCGACAGTTCTGACCGGACACGACGATAGCGGCAGCATCGGGCCGGGTCGTGCATCAAGCCTCCAGCACGGCGCTCATGGCCTGCCCGACGCGTTCCGCGGCGGCTTCGATGTCGCGGTCGGCGAGATGGGCATAGCGCAGCGTCATCCTCACATTGGAATGCCCGAGCAGGCGGGAGACCACCGGGACGGGCACGCCGTTCATGACGGCATGGCTCGCCATGGTATGCCGGAGATCATGAAGGCGGACATCCCCGATGCCGGCTTCGCGTCTGACGCGGTACCAGAGCGGCAGGTCCGGGCTGCGCGGGCGGGCGGGGTCGCACGGCGAGGGAAACACGAACGGGCTGCCCGCGCGCGGCTGCCGGTCGAGAATGGCCCGGGCCCGGCTGCCGAGCGGGACCGTCCTCGGCCTCGTCTTGGCATCGGTGAGCGCCAACCCGTCCTCGCGGACTTCCGACCAGCCGAGGCCCGTGATCTCGCTTCTGCGGCAGCCGTCAGCAGCAGGAGGCGGACGATGTCGGCCTGCTGCCGCGCGCTCTTCCGGGTCTGCGCGTCCAGGGCGGCATGGAGGCGTGCGAGTTCCTCCCGGGACAGGAACCGCGTGAGCGCCGTGCGACGGTTCGGGGCGATGCGCCCGACGGGATTGACCTCGATGTGGCCGCAGGCGAGGGCGAAGTTGAGTATCTGCCGCAGACGGGCAAGGCAGGGATTGGCGTTGCCCGGCGCGGTGCGGCTGTATCGCTCGAACCAGCGCCGGATGGCGGCCTCGCCGATGCGGTCCAGCGGCTTCGATCCGAATGCCGGCAGGAGCTGGCCCGCAAGCTGATAGCGGGCGGTCCTCTGCGTCGAGGGCTTGCAGCGGTCGAAATGCGCCTCCTTCCACGGGCCCGCGACGAAATCCCGGAACAGCGGGACCGGCCCCGCGCGCACGGCCCTTGCGCCGGGCTCGGGGTTCGCCTTGCGGGCATGGCGTTCCCTGCGAACCTCCTCCAGGCTCTTCACGCCGACCGGGCCGAGCGAGACGCGCCTGGTGCGCCCGCCGCTGTCGAGCAGCAGCACCCAGCTGCGCCCGCCGGTGGGCCGCACCCGGACGCCAAGGCCGGCGATGCGCGTGTCCCGGACCGTATATTCCCGCCCGCGGGGGCGGAGACGGGCGACGGCGGCGTCGGTGAGTTTCATGCGTTCCCGGCCCGCCATCAGCCTGCCTCCAGCACGGCGCCGACGGTCTCGGCTGCGTCCTGCACCATGGCGTCGGCGACATGGGTATATTTCAGCGTGGTTTCCGGCCTGCGGTGGCCCAGCAGCCGGCCGATGGCGAGCACCGTCTCGCCCTGCCTGAGGGCAAGGCTCGCATGCGTATGGCGCAGGTCGTGAAGGCGGGCGTCCTCCAGGTCCGCCTCGGCGCGGACCCTGCGCCAGAAGTGGAACAGCCAGCACCCGCTCCGGGGCCGGTCGCCCCTTGATGCCGGGAATATCCACCGCCCCTTCCGCTCGAGACGATCAAGCACCGTCCGGGCCGGCTCCGACAGCCAGACTGTCCGGGGCTCCGTCTTGGAATCGCGGAGGAACAGGCGGCCTTCCCGGTAGTCGGACCATTGCAGGGTGAGGATCTCGCCCTTGCGGCATCCGGTCAGCAGCAGCAGGCGGATGACGGCGACATGCTGCGGCCAGCGGGCCTCATGCGCCTTGAGTCTCCCGGACAGGCGACGGATTTCCTCGTCCGGGAGGAACCGCTCACGGCCCTTGCGGCGGTAGCGCCTGATCCCCCGGCAGGGGTTGGACCCTTCCGGGCGCAGGCCCATGGCTTCCGCCTCCCTCATGATGACGGACAGCACCGGCATGGAGCGGTCGGCCGCTACCGGCACCGCGCGCAGGCGGGCGAACCAGTTCCTTACCTCCCGCGCGATCGCCGCCGGCCTGAGGCCGGCCTCGAAGGCGGCAAGGATCGGCTTTTCCTGCCCCTGCGTCACCGGCGTGGGCCTGGCGTGCACCCTTCCTCCAGCCGTCTTGCCGGCCTGCCGCCCGCGCCTGCGGGCCTCGACTGTTGCCGCTTCGACCGGACGGTCGAGGTCCGTGTCGTCGAGATGGCGGAGCGAGCGATCGAGGTCGGCGGGCAGGGCGAGCGTGCCCGACCGGCTCCCGCCGCGCTTTCCCGTCCCGCCACCCGGGCGCGCCGTCCTTCCTGTCATCGTTGAGCGCATCGCGTGTGCGCTTGCCGATTACAGCCCGAACGTGCCGGTGTGGCCATGGCCGGGGCGCTGCCGCCGGGTTCCACCACGGCACGATGGAGACGGCTATAGCGCGACAATCTGGATGAGAGCCGCGCGTCAATCAGGATGAGATTCCCGGCGGCAGCGACGAGGGAGAGGATTGTGTCGCGCGGCGGGGATTGCAAGCGGTTTTTGGTTTCCTGCTTATTCTTGAGAGTCATCTTGTGAGATTGTAGGTTTGGAAGGGTTTCTGTTATCGGGAGGTCATGGATATGGCATTCAAGGTTGCATCGCGTGTTCGTGGCTTGAGCGACGATGCGTTCCGAGCGTCGTTCGGCACGGAGGATCAGTGCCGGGCGGTGCTAGCCCGATTGCGCTGGCCGAACGGTTTCGAGTGCGGCTCCTGCGGGCATCGGGGGCACTGCATTCTTGCCGGGCGCAGGCTTTACCAGTGCAACCGCTGCAAGAAGCAGGTTTCGGTGACGTCGGGGACGATCTTCCACTCGACCAAGCTGCCCCTGACGTTGTGGTTTGCGGCGATCCACCTTGTGGTGACGGCGAAGAACGGCATTTCGTCGGTGGAACTCGGTCGCCGCCTCGGGGTCAGGCAGCCGACCGCCTGGAGCATGAAGCAGAAGATCATGGCGGTGATGGCCCGGCGCGAAGCCGACACGCGGCTCGAAGGACGGGTCGAGATGGACGACGCCTATCTCGGCGGGTCGCGCTCCGGCGGCAAGCGCGGCCGGGGCGCGCCGGGCAAGACGCCCTTCGTGGCGGCGGTCTCGACCAGCGCCGAAGGGGCTCCGCGCAAGGTCAAGCTCGTCCCGGTCAGGGGCTTCCGCAAGCGCGAGATCGCGCGCGGCGCCAAACGCTGGCTGGCCCCGGGGACGGAGGTCGTCACCGATGCCCTGCACTGCTGGAACGCCCTCGACGGCATCGCCGCAAGCCACAGCGCCATCCGTACCGGCTCAGGCCGCCGGGCAGCCCGCATGGCCCCCTTCAAATGGGTCAACACGACCCTCGGCAACATCAAGAGCGCCATCGCCGGAACCTACCGAAAGCTCGGTCCCGACCATGCCGAACGCTACCTCGCCAGCTTCGCATGGCGATACAACCGACGATACCAACTCAACTCCATGATCCCACGCTTCCTTCACAGCGCCGTCAGAACACAACCCATCCCATATCAACTACTCATTGCAGGATGATCCTTGAGAATAAGCAGGTTTGGTTTTGATTGTCGCGGCGCGACAGGTTCCGAGGATTTTTGATTGTCGCGGCGGTCCGGTGGGCCGGAGATGAAGCGGCCCGCGGAGGCGATCCCCGCGGGCCGTGAGTGTGAGGGCAGTTCGGCCGAGCTGGTGGCCTCGGGTCAGTCCCTGGTATTTTTCTCGGTGGCGTAGTTCGCCGGCCGGCCGCGCTTTCGCTTGCCCCTGTCGAGCGCTTCGCGGCGCCTGTAGCTCTCGACGTTCATCTCGAGGATGGTGGCGTGGTGGACGAGGCGGTCGACGGCGGCCACCGCCGTCGTTTCGTCCGGGAACACCTTGTTCCAGTCTCCGAAGGGCTGGTTTGCGGTGATCAGCAGGGATCTCCGCTCGTAGCGCGCCGAGATGAGTTCGAAGAGGACGCTGGTCTCGGCCTGGTCCTTCTGGACATAGGCGATGTCGTCGAGGATCAGCAGGTGGTAGCGGTCGAGCCTGGCCAGCATGGCTTCCAGGGCGAGCTCGCGGCGCGCGACCTGCATGCGCTGCACCAGATCGGTGGTTCTGGTGAAGAAGACACGGTATCCGTTCTCGACTAGCCCGACTTCCGCAACTCGGCTTGAGAATCGACTGATTTGACGGTTTTCCGGCGCGAGAAGTGTCGGATTTCGGTGCAGTACCTCTCGGGACCGGCTTGTAGTGCCGACCTACCCCCTTGATCGGGCTGGCGAAGATCCGGACGCTGCGCTGATGTTCGTGCGCTGCAAGAGACGCTTCAAGGACGGCAAGGAGCACCGCTACTGGAGCGTTGTGGAGAACGTCCGGGTCCACGGCGGTCGGGTTGTTCAGCGTCAGGTGCTCTATCTCGGGGAGATCAACGACAGCCAGCGAGCGGCGTGGTGCCGCTCGATCGAGGTGGTGGAGGGCAAGTCGCGATCACGGCAGATGGCGCTGTTTCCCGAGGACCGGGAGGCGCCGGCGCTGACTTGCGAAGTGGTGAAGATCGACCTCTCGCAGGTGGCGCTTCACGACCCGCGCCAGTGGGGGGCGTGCTGGCTGGCGCTGTCCTTGTGGGACCGCCTGGACCTGGACCGCTTCTGGGAAGAGCGGCTGCCGGCGAGCCGGCAAGGCACGCGGTGGCTGGACATCCTGAAGATCCAGGTCTGCTACCGGCTGATCGACCCGGGCAGCGAGTGGCGCCTTCACCGTCACTGGTATGAGCACAGCGCGCTTCGCGATCTTCTGGGTGGCGAGCGGGCGATCGCCGACGACACACTCTATCGCTGTCTCGACAAGCTGCTGGCGCACAAGCAGGGCTTCTTCTCGTTTCTGCGCGACCGCTGGGCGACGCTGTTCGAGGCGCGCTTCGACGTGCTGCTCTACGACCTGACCTCGACCTACTTCGAGAGCGATCCGCCGTTCGATGACAAGCGCCGCTTCGGCTACAGCCGGGACAAGCGGCCCGACTGCGTGCAGGTGGTGATCGCCCTGATCGTTACGCCGCAGGGCTTTCCGCTGGCCTATGAGGTGATGCCGGGCAACACCTCCGACGACACCACGCTGGCGGCGTTCCTCAAGAAGATCGAGGATCAGTATGGCCGCTCCGAGCGGGTGTGGATCATGGACCGCGGCATCCCCACCGAGGAGACGCTGGCCGCGATGCGCGAGGGCGAGGCGCCGGTGCGCTACCTGGTGGGCACGCCCAAGGGCCGGCTGACGCGGCTCGAGAAGGTGTTCCTGGGCCTGCCCTGGCAGGAGGTGCGCCAGTCCGTGACTGTCAAGCTTCTGGTCGAGGATGGCGAGCTCTACGTCCTGGTGCGCAGCGAGGGGCGGCAGGTGAAGGAACGCGGCATGCGCCGGCGCCGGCTGAAGAGGCTGTGGCGTCGATTGGCCGAGTTGCAAGGGCAGTCGAACAGCCGGGATCAGTTGTTGCTCAAGCTCGGCGCCGCCAGGAAGGAGGCCGGCCGGGCCTGGAGCCTGGTCGACATCACCGTGCCCGGGACCGACAGCGAACTCGCCGCCAACGGCTTCTCATTCCGCCTGCAGCGCGACCGGCTGCGCCAGGTCCGCCGCCGCGAGGGCCGTTACCTGCTGCGATCCAACATGGTCGCCGAAGACCCCGCCACGCTGTGGCATCTGTACATGCAGCTCGTCGAGATCGAGCAGGCGTTCAAGGAACTCAAGCACGACCTCGCGATCCGCCCCATCTTCCATCAGCGCCAAGAGCGCATCGAGGCGCATATCTTCGTCTCGTTCATCGCCTACTGCCTGCTGGTGACCCTGAAGAACCTCGCCCGGCCGCGCGCCCCGGGCCTCACCCCACGCGCCATCCTTGAGGCCTTCGCCACCATCCAGATGGTGGACGTCCATCTGCCAACCACCGACGGCCGGCACCTCGTCCTGCCGCGCCACACCCGGCCGAACAAGGAGCACGAGCTACTGCTGCAACAGCTCGGCATGACCTGGCCGCAGCAACCCGCACCCCGGATCTCCGCCTGACGGCACACGGCGCCGCCTCTCCGTTCGCCGCCTTGTAGTGCCGACCCTCGGGGAGACGATCAAGGCTATTCAATGAGTTAGCATCCTCATGACCCCCGAGTTGCGGAAGTCGGGCTAGGGCAAGGCCGATGGCGGACGCCAGATGGCTCTTGCCGACGCCTGGCGGGCCGAAGATGAGGCAGTTGGCGCCCTGGTCGAGCCAGGCGTCGCCGGCGGCCAGGGCATTGACCTGTGCCTTCGAGATCATCGGTACGACGCTGAAGTCGAAGGCGTCGAGGGTCTTGCCCGGGATCAGCCTGGCCTGCCTGAGATGGCGTTCGATGCGCCTGCGGTCGCGCTCGGCGAGCTCGTGCTCGACGAGGGTTGCGAGGAAGCGCGCGGCGGTCCATCCCTCGGCGTCGGCCCTCTTGGCGAAGCCCTGCCAAAGCTGGTTGATCGTCGGCAGGCGCAGATCGGTAAGCATCAGCGAGAGCTTGATGGCGTCGATCTTGTTGGGATCGGTGGCGATCCTGTCCTGGTTGTCGGTCATGCCGCGCCTCCCGCGTCGAGCAGGGTGCCGTAACCGGCAAGGAGTGGCCTGGCGATGCGGATGCTGGGCATGCTCCCCGGGCGCGGCGCGAAGCGCGCCTTGAGCTTGTCGGGGTCGGGGAGCCTGCCGGCGTTGAGCGCCCGGTCGATGGCGTGAGCGAGATCGGCCTCGCAGTTCTCCTCGTGGGCGAGCGCCAGGAAGGCGACCGCGAGCCGGCAGGCCCGGCGCTCGCCCACCCGCTCCAGGGCCGTCTCGAAGCAGCGCCGGTAGGCCTCGCGCGGGAACAGCGCGTCGCGGTAGACCAGGTTCAGGAGCGCCATCGGCTTCTTCTTCAGCGAGTGGATGACGTGGCGGTAGTTGACGACATGAGCGTTGGGGCCAGTGGAGCCGGCGCGCCCGCGCGGCAGGGTGAGCAGATGGGTGCCTGAGAGGAACAGCTCGATCCGGTCGTCGTAGACGCGCCCGCCGAGCCGGTGTCCGATGAGGTTCGAGGGCACGGTGTAGAACACGCGGCGTAGTCCGAAGCCGGACGACGAGGTGATGTTGACGCTGATCTGCTCGTAATCGACGGTCCGGCCGACCGGCAGGTCCCGCAGCTTCGCGCGCTCGGCCTCGATGGCCCTGGAGCGGTGCGCGTTGGCCCGGCCGACCACCTCGGCGATGAAGCGCCGATAGGTGCCGAGGTCCTCGAAGTCGCGCGAGCCGCGCAGCGCCAGCGCGTCCGCGATCCGGCGCTTGAGGTGGCCGTGCGGTCCCTCGATCGAGCCGTTCTCGTGCGCCACGCCGCGGTTGTTGCGGGTGGCCTCCATACCATAATGCTCACACAGCGCCTGGTAGCGCCCGGTTATGTCCTCAGCCGCGTCCTTGCTCAGGTTGCGGAACGCCGCCGACAGGCTGTCGGTGCGGTGCTCGCCGGGCGCGCCGCCGAGATGCCATAGCGCGTCCTGCAGCCCCTCGGCCAGCGCCGTGAAGCTCTCGCCGCCGAGCACCACCCGGGCATGGGTGAAGCCCGACCAGGCGAGGCGGAAGTGATAGAGCATGTGATCCAGCGGCTGCCCCGCGACGGTCACGCCGAGCGGGCCCATACGAGTGAAGTCGGACAGGCCCTGCCGGCCCGGTTCGTGCTTCTGGCGGAAGATCACGTCCTGCTCCGGACCGTGCTCGGCGCGCCAGACGCGGATCCGCCGCTCCAGCGTGCGCCGCACCCCCGGGTCCAGATCGGGATGGCAGCGCATCAGTTCCTCGAACACGCCGACCGGGCGGATGCCCGGGCTGGCCTCTGGAAGCGGCACCACTTCCGTGTCAAAGATATCGGCCAGCGGGTCCGGACGGCGCCGGCCCCGCGGCTTCTTCTCTTGCAAGGGCGGCGCCGGACCGGCGGCAAGCCGGTACCCGGTGGCCCGGCTGAAGCCCGCCTTGGCGGCCGCCACCTCGATGGTGTCGGTCTTCTTCTGGGTCATGAACAACCTCTTCTGGCGATCGGTTATGTGACGCCCGGGCAACGCCGCGCTCTCCCGCTTGGAAAAGCACCAACGTTCGCCCGAACGGCCGATCCCGCCAGAAGGCCCGGAGGAAATTTTTCGAGCCGGCGGCCCGCAACTACAGTCGGGCTACGCCCTCCCTCCGTTCCGGGCCGCCGCCTTCCCTCGTCTCATCCTGATTGACGCGGAAGTCTCAAGTTGATTGTCGCGCCGCAGAAGCGGGCGAAGCGGTCCCATCGCCTGAGCATGTAGTCCATGGCCTTGGCCACGGGGGAATGGCGGGAGAGCTTTGCGCGCTCGGCCTTCATCCAGGTCTCGAGTTCGGCCAGGACCGGCGCGCTCAGTTCCTGGCGGACGGCATGGCGCCGCGCAGCGGTCTCGCCGTTGATGGAGCGCTCGATGTCGAACAGCACGTCGATCCGCTTCACCGCCTCCATCGCGAGCGGCGAGATCGGCGGCGCGTTCCTGCCGCGCCCCTTGCTGGCCGCAATGTCGGCGAGTTCGAAAAATTTGCGGCGCCCGTGTGCCCAACAGGGGATCCCGGTAACAGGCCCCGGCACTCGCCCGACCGCATAGAGGCGGTTGTAGCCGGCGAAACTGTCGGCCTGGAGGATGCCGGCGAAGTCGCGAAGATGCTCGACCGGATGATCGCCCGAGCGGTTCCGCGAGTAGCGGAACAGAGCCGCGGGCGGGTCCGGCCCGCCGAACGGCCTGTCGTCACGCACATAGACCCAGGCCCGGCCCTTGTCGGTCTTGCCCCTGGCCAGCACCGGCACCGGGGTGTCGTCGCCATGCAGGCGTTCGGCCGCCAGCACATGGTCTGCGATCAGGTCGTGCAGCGGCCTCAGCGCCACCGTGCAGGCGCCCACCTGGTCGGCCAGGGTCGACAGGCTGAGGTCGACGCCCTCGCGCGCATAGCGGTCGCGCTGGCGGTTCAGCGGCTGATGCTGCCCGAACTTCTCGAACAGGATCATGGCCAGCAGGTTGGGGCCCGCCCAGCCGCGCGGTGTCGGGTGGAACGGTGCCGGCGGCTGGCTGATCTTCTCGCAGTCCCGGCATGTGAACTTCTCGCGCACCGTCTGGATCACCTTCCACTGGCGCGGAATGACCTCCAGCGTCTCGGTGACGTCCTCGCCGATCTTCGAGAGCTTCTGCGAGCCGCAGCACTCGCACGATGTCGGCGCGGGCACTACGACACGCTCGCGCGGCAGATGTTCGGGGAACGGCTTGCGGCCGGAGCGGCGGCGGGTGAACGCCTTGACCTGCGTCGTGCCGGCAGCCGCCTGTTCGGCCGCCAACTCGTCCTCCGTCGCGTTCGCCTCAAGCTCGTCGAGCTGGAGCTCCATCTGGTCGAGAAGACGCTGCTTGCGCTCCGATCGCTGGCCGAAGAGCTCGCGCCGGAGCTTCTCGATCATCAGCTTCAGGGAGGCGATCTGCGCTTCGGCGTTCGCGGCCCGCGCCTCGGCCTCGGTCGCCTTGACTTCCGCCGCAGCCAGCGCCGCCTTCAGCGCGTTGATGTCCGATCCGTCCGGCATGCCCGGAAGCGAATCACAACTACCGGTCCGCCGCCATCGCCATCCTGTCGGATGAGTCCATTTGCCGCCTGTCAGCCGGCCCGCGACGGGCGCCAGGTCCGAACCGGGTTCCTCCAATCGATCCCTTCCAGCAAATAGCCCAGCTGCGCCGCGCTGATCGACACCGCACCGCCCGACGTCACCGGCCACTGGAACCGGCCCCGCTCCAGGCGCTTGGCGTAGAGCGAGGTCCCGACCCCGTCATGCCAGAGGATCTTCAAAAGATCGCCTTTGCGTCCGCGGAATATGAAGAGGTCGCCTGCATGCGGATCGCGGCCCAGCCCCTGCTGCACCTGCAGCGCCAGCGTGTTCATCCCGCGACGCATGTCCATCACGCCCGTCGCAAGCCAGACCCGCGCCCCGCTCGGAACCGGGATCATCGCCGCTCCAGGACCTCGAGAACCCGAGACAGCGCCGCCGCGTCCACGTCCCGGTCGACCGTCACCCGCGAGCCGTCCGCCAGCGCAATCCCGATCCGTCCGGAGGCAGACGGCTCGATATCCGGCGGCGCCGGCAGCAGCCTTGCCGGCTCCACCCCTTCCGTCGAAGAGACAACCACCGGAACGAAGCCGCCCACCACGCGCGCCAGCTCCCGATACTGGCGCCGCCAGCTGAAGACCAGGTTCGCGTTCACGTCATGTCGGCGCGCCACCACCGAAACCGAAACCCCGGGCTGATAGCTCTCCGCAACGATCAGGCGCTTGCGCGCCTCGCTCCACCGACGGCGACGGCGGCGCCCCCGACCGTCGACCCCGGAACCCGCATGCTCGGCTGTGTCCGACATCCCCATAGTGTCCACTTATCCTTCGTGGGCACTTACGACGCGCGCCCACATCCGAGCGCGCACCCTCACCGATCCCGGAGAAATGCGACAGGCGGTCTACGCCGAAGGCTTACACTGTTTCGAAACCGGGAGACCCGATGATGAAAACTGCCCCATTCTTCAGGATGTCCGCCGCACTGCCGATTGCGGCCATGCTGGCACTCGCAGGCTGCGGCGGCGGCGGATCGTCCAAGACGGCAGGCGTGCCGGTGGCGCCGGCGGGCGGGGAGCCGATGGACCCGCCGAAAATGCGCGAGTTGCCTGCCTTGGCAACCGGGCTAACGGCAGGCGATGTTGCCCCGCTCCATCCTACAAGCCCGGATGTATTCCGCGCCGCTATGCTCGCGGACCCTTCCAACACTTTCCGCGCGTATTCGGCCAGCATCATCCGCAATTTTGGTGACCATACGGTGACAGTCAGCAGCCGCCATTCGATTCAATCGGTTGCCTCGGACGGAAACTACGGTTTCCATATCACCTATGGCGAACCGAAGCGGACGAGCCAGTCAGGGTCCATTTTCCGCAAAGTTCGTTCCGCGCGGAAATAACTTCCTATGCCGTGCCCCGACCGGGCGACGACCCGGAGGACTTGGGTTATTGGCTATGGGCTCACTCCACTGTCCCGTTCAACGGCAAAAACTACGGCAGCACGGACGATGGAGTGCTTGCAGTCCTTGGAAGTGCACTCCATGGCGGCGGCAGGGTTATGGCCGTTTATGGACTCGAAACGCCCGCCGCAAGCTTGCCGACCGGAACGGCGACATATTCCGGCAGATCGGCATATATCGAGTCTTGGGACAACAATCTCGGCGATGTGAATACCAACACGGGCAGGACGCTATTGCGCGGCGATGTGCGTCTTGCGATGGATTTCACGGGCGGAAGTCTAACGGGGCGTATCGACGGCATGACAAGGCGTTTGCCAGGCGAGGACAGCTATTCTGCCCTATCCGCAGACTTCCTGACCTCTGCTAATTTTGTTTGGCACCGGTGCGCGCGGATTTTGGGGTTATGCCGACCTCGTAGACCATGCGCATACGGTTGCCGGGGAAGTGCGTTTCGGTGGCGTTGAGTTCGGCCAGAAGAGGCTTGATCTGGCGGTCGCAGGCGTCATTTGCGAGGCCGAGAATGCGGACCCGCAGGACGCCGTTGGCAGGGTCCGGCAGGATGTCGGCATCGGCGGTGAAGAGTGCCTGAAGCAGTTTCCGGGGGTGGGGCTTGTGGCCCTGCGCCTGCATGACGGGAAGCATCAAGCGGGTTTCAGCGCGGTAGGCGATCATGCGGATGATGTCGAGTAGGAGGCGCTCGCGTGAGGGCAAGGCATTGAGCTGTCCGGCTTCGTCGAGGTCGCCGGCCCGGCAGTGCGTGGGCACCTCCCTGCGGCTGGATCTGACAATCTCACGGCCGCCCTCGAGGTCCCTGAGTTCCCTCTTGAGTTCGCCCGTCGGCTGCTTCCTGTGGGCGGCGTCGGCGATGCGGTTGCGCAGGCGGCCAAGCTGGTGGTCGAGGCGGCGGATTGCCTTGTCGTAGGCCCGCCGCAGCGGGCTGACGACCATGGTATCGGCAGCGAGAGGCTCGATCTCGTGGGTCGGCAGGGCGTCGAGATTGAACTCGTCGCGCATGTATTTGAAGAAGTTTTCCTGCGACCAGCGCGAGAACAAGGCGCCTGCGGCCTCCGCCACCGGCTTGTGCGGATCGGTGGTGACCAGCGGAACCTGACGGCCGTTGTCGAGCAGGCGGCGGATCTGGCGCACCCTGAAGCCGTTCTTCAACGTCACCGGCTTCTCGGCCAGCAGCATGGTGGCGCTGGCGTTCGCCGCGGGTCCGTGAATGGGAACGATCATCGCACTGAAGTCCTCGGCCGGCCAGTCCCCGCCCCTGAAGTTCTTGTGCCAGGTCAGGCAGGCAATGCCGCGCCTGGCCAGCCGGCGAAACAGCTCCGGGCTCCAGCCCTCGCGGTCGAAGACCAGTGTGAGCACGGGCTGGCCGGGCTGCCCGGCGGTCAGGTCCGCTGCCCCGGCGTCGACGATCCCGAGCGCCTGCAACGCCGGCACCACGTCGGATTCGATCGCGGCGACCATCTTCGGGTCCAGCGGCTTGTGCAGGCACAGCAGGGGCTTGCCGCCCAAGGCGTTGATCCAGTAGCTGGTGCTCGCCGGCAGGCACAGCTTCTCGCGCGAGACGAAGTGTTTGGGCAGGCGCCCCTTGCGGCCGGCGTAGACCTTGACGTGCCCGTCAACGGCCAGCGTCGCCCAGAGCTCGGGCTCCTCCTCCTGCCAGCGTCTCGCAAGAGCGAGCTGCCACGCCTGCACGCTGGCTTCGTCGTTGGCCATGAGCCCGATCTTGCGCCGTAGCGTCTTGACCTCGGGGCAGCGGTCGAGACCGAGAACCGCACCCCATTCGCCCGGTGCCTGGTAGCGCAGGCTCTCGGGGTTGCGCACCCGCGCCAGGGTCATGAAGGCCAGGAAGAGCAGGATCGTGGGCAGGCCGTAGTAGCCCTTCGACAGCAACGGCAGGAGGCCGGTCTCGCAGAGCAGGCCTTCCTTCAGCAGGGCCGGCAGGGCGGCGAGAACGCCGCCAAAGCGCACGCCGCGGGCGGCGGCGGTGAACTGCGGTTCGACCGGTCCCGCCTGCCCGCAGCTGGCCAACACCCGAGCCCGGACATCGCAAGTCGCGCGCCCCATCGGCGCCTGCCGGTCCCGCCGGTCGCGCGCGCTGCGATCCGTCTGCGCCTCCAGCCCCGCTGCCGTCGCCGGCCCGGCGGCACCGGCACTCTCGTCATCGACACTGCCCTCGGGCGCCCCACCCGCGTCAGGCGGCACCGCCACTGCCGCGCTGCCGCGCTCCCGACACGCCTCCGCGTTGCCGATCACCCCCTGCCGCCGCCACTTGTTGACCGACGGCGCTGACACGCCGAGAACTCGGGCCACCGCAGAGCCGCTCAGGCCCCCTTCCAGCAACGCCGTCGCTTTCTCCGCCAGCTCCGGCGTGAACACCGAAGGTCCCCGACCGCGCCGGGGCTTCAGAAACTCCGCTTCGCCCTCGGCCAGGTAGCGCCGTCGTGCGCGCTGGACCGTTGCACGCGAGACACCGAAAGCGTCGGCCAGATCCTGCCGCGAGACCGCGCTGATCGCAGCCAGGCGGCCGATCCGCAACAGCATGGCCGCGCGGTCATCGGCGGCGTGGCTGTCAAAGGGAACGAGGTTGGAGAAGTAGGTGAAGCTGTCGTCCGAAATCAGAATGGCGAAACAACTGCTGCCGATCGGAACCGCCTCCGGAGGGCTCAGGGGAAGGGTAATCGACATGGTTGAAATCTCGTATCCAGTGTCAAATTAAAATACCCGAACCTGGACACGGCAGCCAGCGAAAATCAGCCGAAACAGACGAAAAATGAACCGAACTCAAAAAGTTCCCAGAACGCCGCCCGCAACAAACATCGTCACGAGGTCAGGAAGTCTGAACCTTGCGAATCCCCTCAATGAGTCTCAACCCTCAACCGCTGGTATAAGTGCGTGGGCGCGGTGCTGTGGGTCAGGATGCTGGTCGATAGGTGGTTTCCGAATGGGTCGTGAGACATGAAGCCAGCACGGTTTCGGCCGCAGGAGCCCGCTTTCTGTGTGGCGCATCTTCGATTTTTTTGGACTTTATGGGTCTGCCGACGCTTCGGAACAGGCAGAGTGGGGATAGGACCGCGCGATGGCGAAGGCGTTCGGCGGATTGAGGGCGGACAAGATGCACCGGCCGAGTGCCGTTTGTCCGACGCGGGTGGTCGTACGCGCGCACGAAAGTATGGCGAGCCGAATTCTCTCGGACATGTCTACGTGGGCAGGTACTGCTTCTTGAGATACTTCAAGTCGCCGAGGGCGACCTTGATGGTGCCCCGGTCCGGCGTGTCATCGTCGTGCTTGGCGGGGTTGAGCTGGCTCCCGACCGAGCGAAGCTTTCCGGGATGCGACGGGTCGGCCGTGAGCAGCGGCTCCACCTTGGGTTCGAGTTGCCCGAGATTCTTGCCATCATGGTCGCTAAGCGCGGCGGCGCTGTCGCCCTTGGCCCACCGGTCCCTGACCAGCATTTCCTTGCAGAAACGCTCGGCGGCATTGCGCAGCAATTCACCCGCCTGCTTGCGAAGCTTGATGTGATCGCCCCGTGCTAGCACGTCGGCACGGGCAAGCATCGCCATGAGGTCATCGCCTGTATTGGTGACCGCTGTGCCGTCGGCCCGGTCGGTAAGGGCCAACTGGAACATGTCGATGTTCTTGTGCCGATATCGATGCTCCAGGTCCTTCCATGTCTTCTGGTCCTGGGTGAGGACGATTGTCTGGATTCCGGCGCCGGTCAGTTCCTCCAAGACGTCAGTTTTGAAATAGGCCCGGTAATCTTCATCGCTCGCCAAGATCGGGTCGTCCAGCACCATGAAGCCGGCACCCTCGTGCAGTGCGCGGGCGATGAACAGCGCGAGGCCCAGGCAGTGAAGCTGCGACTGGCTGAATACGGCGATGACGTCGCGCAACTTCGGAGCAGTTCGGTCGGTGTCAAGGGACAGGCCGGCCTTGAAGTCGACGGTGCGCCGTGCGCCTTTGCGGGGTCTGACAGCGGAGAAGAATGTTGGTTCGTCGGGGCGGAGCAGGTCCCACCAGTGTTGGATGCTGCCGCTCAGATTCGCAAATTTGTCCTCCAGAACCTTCTCGTTGCCTTTGTCGATCTGGCGCAGCGCCGAATTCAGCTCCCCATGCATGTCAGCCCGGGCCTGGCGCTCGATCAGGCTCGCGCGAAGCGCGCCCTGATCGCCGGCGAGATCGATGAGCTCCTGCCAGCCGCTGGTGTCGCTGGCGGCGTCGATGACGACCGTAAGCCTTTCCAGGAGGGCTGTTTCCGCATCGGCGTAGAGCTCCAGCTGGATCGCGAAATTGGAGTAAGCAGTTGCGGCGTTCCCAAAGCCAGTCCTCAAGGGTTGCGGATCGCGCAGAGTGTCCGGTTTCTCCGCGTAGCCCTCGACTTCCGCCGCGAGAGCGCTGGCGGTGGCGTCAATGGTCGCCCGCGCGCGGGCGAGGTTGCGTAGCGCCTTCAGCCAAGCATCGATGACGGCAGAGGCATCCGGTTCCAGCAACGTTCGGATGCGCTCCACGCGGAAACCTTCCTGCCGGCGCTCGCTTGAGTTGATGGTGAGGAAGCGGGGGCAGGCGGAAGCGGCCGCCCGATCGAACCCACGAGCGGATACGGCCAGGGCGCGCAAGGTGTCAACCTAAATCCGGCAGTTGAGGATGGCTTGGCCTTGCCGAATCCCTTGTAGTCTGCGGGTATGAGCGGCTTTTCAGGGGCCGAAGAGGCTCACCCTTTGGGTGATTATCCTGGCGCTGTGCGGGATGTCGCCCGAGCGTCGGTGAAGGTGGACACCTTCGGCGGCGCGGTTCATGTGGAATGGGACCCTGATGCGGCGGTGACGCCGCTGGGGCATCTGGCGTTTTTCTCGGAATACCTGAAGGTAAGCGGTCGCTTTGACGCTTTGGTTGCGGACTGCCCGCTGCACTACACGAGCCCGAACGCGCCGTCGAAGCGGGATGTCCTGGGGACGGTTCTTCTGTCGGTTCTGGCGGGGCAGTCTCGCTATGCGCACATCACGTCGCTGCGCGGCGACGGGGTGAACCCTGCGCTGCTGGGTATGGACAAGGTTGCGAGCGAGGATTCGGTGCGGCGCGGTCTGGAGCGGATCGGTGCGGATGTCGGCACATCGTGGCTTCAGGGCCATCTGGACGAGGTGGTCCGTCCGCTGCTGAGGGAGCCGTGGGTTCTGGACTGCGACACGACGATCAAGGCGCTTTACGGTCGTCAGGAGGGGGCGGTTGTGAGCTACAACCCGAAGAAGCCGGGCCGCCCCTCGCATGCCTGCCATGCGTTCCTGATGGCGGGCACGCGGCTTGTTCTGGATGTCGAGGTGGCGCCGGGCAACCATCACCATTCGAGGCGCGCGGCGCCGTCCTTGTGGGCGTTGCTCGACCGTCTCGGTCGGGATCGCTGGCCGCGTCTGGTGCGGGGCGATAAGGACTGGGGCAGCGAGGCCAACATGGCGTCGTGCGAGGCTGCGGGTCTGGACTATTTGTTCAAGCTGCGCCTGACGAAGGGGGCGCGCCGGCTTGCCGAGCGGCTGATGGTGCGGGACGGCTGGGAGGATGCAGGCCAGGGCTGGTCGGGGATCGGGGCCGATCTGCGTCTGCAGGGCTGGAGCCGGACGCGCCGGGTTGTGGTGCTGCGTCGGCGGCTTCCTGCGACGCTGGCGCTGACGCGTGGCGACAAGGCCCAGGGCGAGCTGTTCTGGACCGAGGCGCAGCCCGGCACCGGGGTGTGGGAGTTCGCGGTGCTGGCGACCTCGCTGGACCTGGAGATACGCTCGCTGGCCCAGCTCTACCGCGACCGGGCGGACGCGGAGAACGGCTTCGACGAGTTGAAGAACCAGTGGGGTTGGGGCGGCTTCACCACGCGCGACCTGACGCGCTGCCGGCACATGGCCCGGCTGATCGCGCTCATCTACAACTGGTGGAGCCTGTTCGTGCGCCTCGCCGACCCCGACCATCACCGCGAGGCGATCACCAGCCGGCCGCTGCTCCTGCACGGGGTTGCCCGCCAGACCCACCACGCCGGCCAGACCCGGCTGACGGTGACCTCCCATCACGGGCGTCGCAAGACGGTGATGGCGGCGCTGCGCCGGATCGCCGGCTTCTTCCGGTCGCTGACGCAAACTGCGGAGCAGTTGAGCGCCGGGGATCGCTGGCGCCGCATCCTCGCCGAGGCGCTCAGGAAATACCTCCATGGCCGCGAACCGGGGCGTCAACCCTGGCTGCCGCCACCCAGGGCCGCGACCACGTGCTGAAATCCACGCCCAAATCCGACCGTTCACACTACCCCGAGACAGCGATCAAGCTCGTCAACTGCCGGATTTAGGGTCAATCGCTGCCGCCTGAGCGGTCTGGAAGTCGTCGGTCTCTTGCGCCCGGGTGCGGATAAAGGCGATGCGCTCCGGCGTCAGGCTGCCTTCCGTACCACACAGTGGGCAGTCGATGGGCTGCGTCGCGGCATTGACGGCGGGGATGGCCAAGGCCTCCCTGAACAGCGCGATCAGACGGCGCGTCTCCTCCTCCACCGTTTCGCGCTCGGCTAGGTAGACATCGAGCGTGTCCCATTCTCCTTGGGCAGGTTCGGTCCAGTTGACGAGCGCTCTCCTGGCGAACCCGTCAACCGGGAATGTCTTGGCCCGTCGCTCCAGCAACAAGCCTTCGAGCGCAACCAGACGCCCGGCGGGCACTGTCGGCAATGGGTGCTCGGCCGCGGTCAGGACGGCTGTGATCGCCCCATCGACCGCGGCGGCGAGAACGGCAGGCGCCGGCACAGCCGAACCGAGGGGTGCTAGAAGTGGCTCCGCGTTCTCGATGGCTGCGGCGCCAGCAAGCCGGCTTAAGTGGCGGTCGCCGTCATCGGGCTTGAACGCGGCGTCGAGCCCCGCCACCGCGCCTCGCAGTTCTTCCAGATCCGTGACTTCAAGGATCCTCTTGAAATACGTGGCGCGGTCCTGCGGCCGGGCGGAAAAGAGATAACCGAGCGTGTGCTGAGCGAGGACCGGCGCCGCGAGGGGCGGTTGCGAGAGCACGATGCCGAGGGTGGCGAGATCGCTTTCATTAGGCCGTGGACTCATAAGCGCGTAGCCAGAGCCTGACAGTAGCGATCTTGATCATGGCGAGGAAGTTGGCCGCGAGCTTTTCGTATCGGGTGGCGATGCGGCGGAACTGCTTGAGTTTGTTGAAGGCGCGTTCGATCCGGTTTCGCAATTTATACAAGGGTTTGGAGAAAGCGTGCCTGGTCTTCGCGCCTTCGCGGTCGGGGATGATCGGGACGGCATCGTGTTGCTCGATCAGGTCACGGATCCATTTGGCGTCATAGGCCTTGTCGGCGATGAGGAAACTGTCGGGCGGCAGGGTCGCCAGCATGGCACCGGCGGCCGTGGTGTCGTGCGCCTGGCCAGGGCTGAGGTCATAGCGGACCGGCAGGCCGCTCACGTCCGACACGGCGTGGATCTTCGTGGTCAGTCCGCCACGGGAACGGCCCATGCAACGATCCGGACCCCCTTTTTTGATCCCGCCGCATGCTGGTGAACCCGGACGCTCGAACTGTCGATCATCTGCACATTGCCGTCGTGAGCCTCCACCACCGCATCCATCAACTGATCCCAGATGCCCTTCTTGCGCCAGCGGTTGAACCGGTTGTAGCAGGTCGTACAAGGCCCGTAGTGCTCCGGCAGGTCTCGCCACGGCGCCCCCGCGCGAAGCACCCACAGAATGCCGTTCAACACCCGCCGGTCGTCAACCCGCGGCACCCCACGGGTCTTGTTCGGCAGCAACGGCTTGATAACCCGCCATTCGAAGTCCGTCAGATCGTACCGGCCCATGTCCTCGCTCCCTGAAGTTGGGAGCTTGAATCACAGCTTCGCTGAAGAAGAAACCCCTTATGGGTACACGACCTAGCCTCGACGCCGTCGATCTGCAGGGCTGACTGGCAGTCTTTCCGCTTGGCGTAGTCCGAGATCAGTGTCCGCCTGACGTTGTGCGTCCGGCCGTCAATGCCGGTGATCTCCGCCTCGACGTATGTGGGTATGGCGGCTGGCATATGGGCGTTGCGCAGGGCGTCAGCGAATTCGTCCTGGGTGCTGGCCAAGAGCTGGCGACGGACGATCTGTCCGGTCAGCAGGAACTCGAACGCCTCGGCAAGGCTGGTCTTGCCCTGGCTGTTCGGTGCCCAGATGGCGGCCAGTGACGAGCCGAAGGACAGCGTCTGTGCCTTCCGGCCGAAAGCCCGGAAGCCCTGCATCTCAATCTTGTTGATCTTCAGTGTTGTCATGGCTCTGCTTCAGTTCATCGAGACGGTTTGCGGCGACCTCTGCGATGGCATCGGCGGGTGCTGCCTCGCCTGACGCCGCGTAGGCGGTCACGAGTTTCGCGGCGAGGCTGTCCTCGGGCAGATGCGCGATCAGCCGGTCAAAGTTGGTCTGCGGCGTGGCAGGTTCTCCACCATTGGTCGCGTCGGCCGGATTGTCGTCATCCGTTTCGGCGCTCGATTCCTTGTTTTCTGTGCTCATGCTGTTGCCTTTCCGGCGCGGCGACGGCGTCGGACGGATGGGGGTTTCGCCTCTTCCTCGTCAGGCGGGTCGCTGAGGTCGTGAGCGCCGATCTCGATCATCCGCTGGGCGAGGGAGTTGAAGAAGGTTTCGTTGATTTGGCCGGCTTCATAGAGTTGGCGCACGACGAGGTAGGGGTTGAAAATCAGGACGTAGCTGATCGGCCCGTTCGGTCCGCTCTTGATATCGATAAAGCCGAGGTCATTGAGGGTTCGCATGCGCATTGTCCAAGTGCGTACGGCCCGCTCGCCGCTGAACCCTGAGAAGTACGCCATCTCGCGGTCCTTGTTGGCGATAACGAAGGAGTCGTCGTAAGTCCGGCACCAGAGGTCGAGATAGGTCGAGGAAACCGGCTTACCCTTGGACAGGCTGTCCATGACCTTCATGAGCAGCGGCATCGGCCGTGGCATGCTGAGCCAGCCGTCCGACCGCTCGCGCGACCACAATCGCGCCTCGTCAAGTTCGGGCCACAGCGTATCGCGCATGCGCAGCTTCTGGCGGGCGATCTTGCTGAGGCGTTTCTTGCTTTCCGTCGCCATGTCTTGCTCCTCTTGGCGTTTGGCCGAAAGATCGGGCCGGGGTGTGGACGCCCGGCCCTGCGGAACAATCTTGCCCGCACGTGCTTCGCTCCGCTCCGTGCCGCGCACCGGAATAGGCCGTTTGGAATCGACACATCCGCTGCAAATGTCCGTTGCTGGAAAACATAATAGAAAAACACAGTAAATCAAGGACTTAATACTAAATAGGTTTTCCGGCCGGAGGTTTTATTAGATCGATTTGATATATGAATCAGAAAAATATAGTGTCAATCCAAGATATGAATTGGAATGCGCAGTCGGAAATAATGGCCGGAGATCAAGGGATTGCCACGGGATCGTAGTGTTCCCGGTGCTCCTATGGTCCTGTGCTCGACGGTGATCCCGGTGCTCCTGGGGTCGCGGGGGAGAAGACCCCTCCGCTTGAGCGTGGATTCGTCCGTCAGGGTGTCCAGGTGCATCGCATCTGTCGCGGCGGGATCAGGCGATTCCCACGACTGGGCCGTAATACCAGCGGTTGAGGGTTGAGACTCATTGAGGGGATTCCCAAGGTTATCGAGTTCTGACTCAATAGCGATTCTGCGATTGGAGGGTCGTTATGAGGGCAGCAATCCCCTTGAGGGAGGATTTTGATGCGGCGCAGTTGCGCGGCTTGGCGCAGCGGAGCCGGGATGGTTCGCAGAACCGTCGCCTTCTTGCGCTTGCGGTGATTTACGACGGTTACCGTCGTTCGGATGCGGCGCGTTTTGCGGGGGTGGGCTTGCAGATCATCCGGGACTGGGTTCTTCGCTTCAACGCGGAAGGCCCGGAGGGATTGAAGGATCGCAAGGCCTCAGGTCCGCCGCGCAAGTTGAACGGGGAGCAGCGCGCGGCGCTGGCGGCGGTTGTGGAGAGCGGTCCGGACCCGGCGATCCACGGCGTGGTGCGGTGGCGGCGCTGCGACCTGGCGGCATGGCTCAGCGAGCAGTTCGGCATCTCGTTGGCGGAGACGACGGTCGGGCGGGAGTTGCGCCGGATGGGCTACGCCAGGCTGTCTGCGCGCCCGCGCCACCATGCCCGGGACGAAGCCGCGCTGGCGGCGTTCAAAAAAACTTCCCCGACCGCCTGAAGGAGATCCGCGCTGCACTCGGCGACGGCGTCGAGGTCGAAGTCCGGTGGCGGGACGAGGCGCGCGTCGGGCAGAAGAACAGGATCACCCGGCGATGGGCGAAACGCGGCACCCGACCGTCAGCGCCCAAGGACCAGAGAACCATCCCGGCCTACATCTTCGGCGCCATATGCCCGCAGAAGGGCAAGGCCGCCGGCCTCGTCATGCCCCACGCCAACACGGAGGCACTCAACGCCCACCTCGCCGAGGTCGCCCTCACCGTTGAACCCGGAGCCCATGCCCTCGTCATGCTCGACCGGGCCGGATGGCACACATCCCCGGCCCTCAAAGTCCCCGACAACATAACCCTGATGCCGCTCCCGCCCCGGTCCCCCGAACTCAATCCCGTCGAGAATGTCTGGCAGTTCATGCGCGAAAATTGGCCCTCGAACCGCGTCTTCAAAAGCTACGACGACATACTCGATCACTGCTGCCAAGCCTGGAACAATCTCGTCTCACAACCAGAACGCATCGCCTCCATCGGAACCCGAAAATGGGCCAATGGGTTCTGAACTATGCCCGCTGGTATCACTCATGTCGGAGTCGATTTCCGGGATGGGACAGGCGAAGGGTTTCGTCAGGATCGTCGGCGCCGCCGAGGACGAATACATGCCGTCCGGGCCGCCGATGAGCCCGTTGACGGTCAGCTGTTTCACGATATGGGCGCTGTTCGACGTGCGGTTCGGAAGCAGCCGGGAGACCATGGGGAGCTGCATCCTGCGGGTCGCTCCCGAGTTCGTTTGCCCGTCCTGGCTGATCGACGCCGTCCAGCGGATGCAGCGGTCGAGGATGGGCTTCTACGTCCATTGTGTTGCCCGGCGCATCGCTTCGGCGCCGATCGGCGCCGAAGCGATCGATCGTGAAGGGTCGGGCCCGGCGCCTGACGGTAGCCGGCAACCGGCAACCGGAGACGCGGTGAATGCGGCATCGACGCGGTTTGGGGCGCAGAGCTTTGAAATCAACTGGTACCTATTCGATGCCCAACAGCTGCAAGTTTCCTGCGCCTGTCTCGGTCAATGTCTGTAGATAACGGGTTTTATTGTATAAATTTTCGTATTCAGATGTCCGCCATCTGAATACAGGTTACCCCGACCTCGTGCTCGTGCATGGCGGCGGCCCCGGCGTCGAGAAGATCGCCGCAAGCTGGGCCGAGCGCAACGGCGTCCACCAGGTCGTCTGCAAGCCCGACTGGGACCGCCACGGTCGCGCCGCACCCTTCCGCCGCAACGACGAACTGCTCAACCTCCTGCCGAAGGGCGTCATCGCCTTCCCCGGCTCCGGCATCACCGAGAACCTCGTCGACAAGGCCCGCAGCCTCGGCATCCCGGTCATGCGCTGCCCCGCCTGACACGCAGCACCCACGGGCCGCGTCGTCTCCGCTCCGGCGGCGGCGCGGTCCGTTTCCGTATGCGCACACCCGTTGCGCTGCGCCGCCGACACCTCGCGCGCGCTTCGCGCCGCGCTCATGCGGAGCCTGCCCCGGACGACGATCCGGGGCTGCCGCATCACGCGCCGCTGCACCATGCTTCGCATGGGTGCATCGCGGGCTGCGCCGGGCCCGGCGCAGTGCCGCCGGCACTGCTGACCCGCCCACTGCCGGCGCTGCTGCCGGACCGGCACGACACCGTGCTTCGCACCGCTGCCCGCAGTCCTGCAGGCGCCGCCGTCGGCGCCTCCGATCGCAACGGCTATCGCAACCGTCACCGCACCCGCGCGGCTGACGCCGCGGTAACGGGTGCGCCATCACCGTCTGCGTCTGCGGTAATGTGTGAGCAGCACGCGATCACCCTGAACAGCCCCGCTTTCGTCCGGCACGCCTGTATCGCGGTAACATGTGCGCGGCGTCCTTCGGCTCCGCGGAACATGTGCGGCGGCGCCCGTGCCGCCGAGGTAACGCCGCCGGCTCCGGTGCGCCATGTGTGAAGACTGCCCTCCGCCGTTTGCACGCCGCGCCGCGTTCTGTTACCTCTGCCACCGAACGACAACGCGGAACGCGCTCGAAGATCGCGGACCGGTCGTCTCGCTCAATCGCCGCGACGGCTCCCGTCCCTTGTGACGCCGGCGTTTCAGGCGATGGTGGTGTGCAGGGCAACCTCGCCCGATCTCGACTCCGTTCGGAGTTTTACCGTCACACCCGACGCATGGAGAACGTCGATCAGCCCGACCGGCGGAGCAGAAGGGCCCGAGCGCACAGGAATCCTGAAATCGATTCCTTCGTGACGGCCGACAAGTTGCAGGGCATCGGCCAAAGCGGTGTCCTCGACATCGGCATCCCGGTCTATCGGCAGGTCATAGATATTGAAAAGCCGCTGCCGCGCGGCCTTCTCGGCCGTGTAGCGGCTGGTGGTCCGTGCGCGTTCGAGGTTCGCATCGTCGACCACGGCCAGTCGGCGGTTGATTCGTTCCAGGGCAAAAGCGACCGCATGAAACGAGGCGAGCGCGCGCAGCAGCATGCCCTGCTGCGCCAGCGTTTCGGTCGATTCGCTCGAAAGCGTCGCTTCATCGAACAAATTGAGCCAGCTTGTCCGCGTCAGCGGCATCACGGCTTCGTGCGGACCGCCTGCCTCCGCAAGTTCCGCGTGGTCCACGATACCCATGAACAGGCCGGCGCCGCGCGGGGGTTCGGATACCCATACGACGCCGCGCCGCACCGACAGTATGCAGGGAGCCAGGGTCCGTCTCGTACCGGGCTCGGCCAGCGCCGTCGGACGCGGCAGGCGGCTTGCGAAACGTGAAAGCGAATCGGTAACGGCGGTCAGCCAGGTATCCGTCTGTTCCGCGAGCTCCGCCGGACGGACCTCGGACAGCAGGGATGCCGGCAGGCGCCTCAGAAGGGTGCCCGGCGATCCTTTGGCAATCAGGGCGAGCGTCGTGTCTCCCCCGCCGGCTCCTTCGTCCGCCGCCACGCCCGGCAGCAGCCAGCCCGCTTCCCGGCGCAGCAGATGCTGCGGCGCCGCCTGGTCCACCCCGTCCCGCAGCTCGACCAGGAACAGATTGACGGCGCCCCGATCGATGAACCAGACGCTTTCCGGGTCGTCGAGTGTCACCGGTACGTTGCCGGCGCAGGGCACGGATATGCCGGCGCGGGCCGCGAGTTCGGCAATCGATGTGTATTCCGGGCCCGAGTCCTGCATCAGCCTGACCTGACCAGCTTGTAATAGGCGCCGCCCTCATCCGCGATCAGCTCGTCATGCGTGCCGCGCTGAACTTCGGCGCCTTTGTCGAGCACGATAATTTCATCGCAGTCCCGCACGGTGCTCAGCCTGTGCGCCACGATCAGGCAGGTGACGCCGCGGCGGCGCAGGGCATCGTCGACATATTCCTCCGTCGCGGCATCGAGAGCGCTGGTCGCCTCGTCCAGAATGAGGACCGTCGGATTGCCCACCAGCGCGCGGGCGATTTCCAGCCGTTGCCGCTGGCCGCCGCTGAAATTCAGGCCGCCCTCCTCCACCAGGGTCGAATATCCCTGTGGCCGCAGCAGGATTTCATCATGGATAGAGGCGTCCCGCGTCGCCGCGAAGACGGCTTCATCCGGAATAGCCGGGTGCCACAGGGTGATGTTGTCGCGCAGCGACGCGGAGAACAGGACGACTTCCTGGTCCACCATGGAAACGGACTGCCGCAGCACTTCCTCGGGAATCTCGTCCCGGGAATGGCCGTCGAACAGGATCTCGCCCGACCAGGGCTGATAGACGCCCGCAACCAGGCGCGCCACGGTCGACTTGCCGGACCCGCTGGGACCGACCACGGCAACCCGCTGCCCCGGCTCGATCACGAGGTTGAAGTCCTTTATCAGCGGTGGCCGGCTCTTGTTGAAGCCGAAGGTGACGTCTTTGAGTTCGAGCCGGCCGGCCAGCTGGAGCCGGCCGTTGAATGTGGCGATTGAGTCCGATTGCGGATTTCGGCGGCTGAAAACCGGGTCTTCGGCGGTTTTCGAAATGTCCTCGAGCCGCTGCAGGTCGGTTTCGAGCGCCTGGCGCTTGTCGGCGAATTCCAGAAAGCGGCCGACAGGCGTCAGGAACATCTCCGCCAGGATATAGAACCCGACCAGCGTCCCCAGGGTCATGTCCCCGGACAGGACCAGACTTCCCCCGACTCCCAGGATTGCCGCGCTGCGAAGCGCGGCGACCAGGACCGGAAGCGCGGTGTTGACGGAGCCGAGCTCGGAATAGAGCTGGCGCGCGCGCAGTTCGCGCGCCTGCTGGCCGCTCCAGCGCGAAAAGAAGCGGTCGTCCGCGCCCGTCATGCGCAGATTGTCCGCGTGACTCAACATCTGCATGCCGAGCCCGATCAGCAATCCCTGCTCGCGTCTCATCGCCTGGCTTCGAACCGCCCGGGCGGTATTGAAAAAACGGGCCAGGAGTCCGTGCAGAACGGCCAGCAGCAACACAATCAGCGCGAGCCGAAAATCATAGACCAGCATTGCGACAAGCAGCACCGCACTCATCGCCATTTCGATAATCAGCACGAGAAACTGGTCCGTCAGATTCTTCGCGATTCTGTCGATGGACGAGACGCGGTCGGTCAAGTCGCCTACCAGCCGGTGTTCGAAAAACTCGACCGGCAGCCGCAGCAGCCGCGACACGCTCCGATTGTAGCCGATTACCGAAATCCGGACCGCGAGCCGCTTCAGGAACCGGTGCTTGAGCAGGGACAGGACATATACCAGCAGGCCGCCGCCAAGCAGGGCCGTTACCAATCCGCCCCAGGGCCCGTGGTTCGTCAGCACATCGTCCACAAAAACGCTGAGAGACGCGGGCACCACAAGCGCCAGCAATGTCAGCATGAGTCCGCAGGCAATCACCCAGGCAAGCACACCCCGGGATCCGGCGAGCAAGGCGTCCAGTTGCCGGAAAAGGCCCGCCCGCTCGCCCCCCGGGCTGAAATCGGCGCCGCGCTTGAAGCGCAGCGCAACTCCGCTGTAGCCCCTGTTGAACTCCTCGGCGGAAAGCCGGCGCCGGCCCGTGGCCGGGTCATTGAGGTAGAAATGGGCGCTGTCGGACCCTTCGAGGACGACGAAATGGCTGAATTGCCAGAACAGAATCAACGGTAGTTGCAGCTTTTGCAGTTGGGCGGCGCGCAGGCTGAGGCCGCTGCATTCGAGACCGTAATGCCTGGCGGCGCGCAAGATGCCGGCCGCGCTGCTGCCGTCCCGGCTCACCTCGCATTTTTCCCGTAATTCCGTTAGCGGCACCCAGCGCCCGAAATAGGCCAATATACTGCCGAGGCAGGCGGCGCCGCATTCCGATGCGTGCATCTGCAGCAGAATTGGCGTGGTTATCCTTCGTTGCGGGACATCCGATGCAGCCTTGTCGCTAACCTGTTTAGAGGCGCGCAGCGGCATCTTATGACTGTCCTATTCGCAAAAACGAGACCAGAGATTGCCTGCCCAGTTCGATGACAATCCGGCAATGGCCGCTTGCGAGGGACTCAAGATCGAAGCTTTCGTCGAGTGCAATATCAATGCGAAATACGGACATCGGCGCCGAGGATTCCAGCGCCGCAAGCCCCCCGGAAAACGGCAAGGCGGAGAATTCCGCAATCTCTCCCTCGATTACGCCCGGGTCTTCATCCGCCGCGGCCAGCTCCACCGCCACGGGCATCCCGGCCTTGACATGCAGCGCGGCATCGCGCCCGACCCAGACGAGCGCCTGCACGGAACGGTTGCCCCCGGGCGAGGCTTCGCCGGCCTCCGTCAGCACGCCTTCCACCGCAAGGCTGCGAGCTACATCGCCGAAGAAGAGCCAGGCTGCGAGGACAACCAGCAACAGGGCGGCAAGCGCAACAAGCAGCCGCTCGCGCGGCGTGGAAACCGTCAGCAGCCGGTCGAGTTGCTCACGTTCTTCCTTTGCCTCGGCAACGGTATCGTGAAATGAGTTAAGTGGATTATTGAACACGGCCGAGGTCTAGCCTCCTCAATTAGAGACTGGGCGGGGGCAAAGAAAATCTCAACCAGCTTTAGCGAAGATTGGGAAATCATATGCAATCGCGGCCGGAAAAGGTCAAGTCCGTCGGATAACAGCAGACTCTGTCCGGCGCATGTCGGCCGGGAGCCCGGGAAAGTCCGGAACTTCACCTTCTCCGGGGAACGGGGGTAGAGTGCGAGACATCGAATACGGAACCCTTACCGATGTTCCCTGACCGCGAAACCGCCGAAAAACGGTTTGTTGGCCGAGGCCGGAGGAAGGAGTCCCCGGGCGCCCGGAATGTTCCGTTCACAGTCCTGATTATGGGGCTGGCATGCCTTTGTCTGCCGCCCGCGCATGCCCAGGGAGAAACGCCGGAGGAGAAAGGCCTCAGAATCGCGCGCGAGGCAAGCGCCCGCAATGACGGCTTCGGGGACTTTACCGCCGGAATGACGATGGTGCTCCGCGACCGGCACGGCCGGGAAAGCGTGCGCCAGATGCGTTTCAAGGTGCTGGAAGTCCCGGGGGACGGCGACAAGAGCCTGTTCGTGTTCGACCAGCCGCGGGACGTGCGGGGGACCGCCCTTCTGACCCACGCCCACATCAACACCCGGGACGACCAGTGGCTTTACCTGCCGGCGCTCAAGCGGGTGAAGCGCATCAATGCTTCGCGGCGTTCGGGGTCGTTCATGGGGAGCGAGTTCTCATACGAAGACATGAGCTCCCCCGAGGTGGAGGAATACACATACAAATATCTTCGCGACGAGCCTTGCGGCGAACTCGCCTGCACGGTGACCGAGCAGGTGCCTCTGGACACGGATTCCGGATACAGCCGCAAGGTCGTATGGCAGGACGCGGACGAGCTTCGGATCTGGAGGATGGAACTTTACGACCGGAAGGGCTCGCACCTGAAGACGCTCACCCTCGCGGACTACCGGCAATATCTGGACCGGTACTGGCGGGCGGGAGAACAGACGATGGTGAACCACCTGACCGGTGCCAGCACGGTGCTGAAATGGAGCGATTTCCGGTTCCGCAACAATCTCCAGGATAGCGAATTCACCCAGCCGGCGCTTCGACGCGTGCGCTGATGCGGCCCGGCGGCGCAATCGCGGCCATCCTGCTTCTGGCCGCTGCCGGCGCCGAGGCGCAGACTCTCGATCTCTCGGGCGAAATAAGCCTGCAGGCGCGATGGTACCCGGAATCGCCCGCCTTCGCGGACCAGCGTTCAGGCACCGGCGGGCTGGTCGTCGAGCCGACGCTCTATGCTGAGGTCGGACCGGGGACCGGCTTCACCTTTACCCCGTTCTACCGCTTCGACAGCGCCGACCCGGAGCGCACCCACGGCGACCTGCGCGAAGCCTACCTGTTGACCTTCGGAGAGTGGGGCGAGGATTCATGGGAGCTTCGGCTGGGCCTCGACAGCGTCTTCTGGGGCGTGGCCGAACTCCACAACCTCGTCGATATCGTGAACCAGCCGGACCTGATCGAGCACCCGCGCGACCGGCCCAAGCTGGGCCAGCCGATGGCGCACCTGACCGTTTCCGGCGGTTGGGGAATCGCTGAAGCCTTCGTGCTGCCGTACCACCGCAAGCGCGCCTTTCCAGGGCGCAAGGGGCGGCACCGGTCGCGCTTCCTCATAGACGATGACGCCAGATACGAGAGCGGCGCCGAGGAGCGCCATGTGGATTTTGCGTTCCGCTACGGCAATGCCGTGGGCCTGCTCGATTTCGGCCTGAGCGCATTTGCCGGAACGAGCCGCGAGCCTTCGTTTCTGGCGGAAGGCAAGTCATGGATTCCGTATTACGAGCAGATCCGGCAATACGGTATCGACGCGCAACTCACCACCGATCCCTGGCTTTACAAGCTGGAAGCCATTCACCGCAGCGGAGGGCGCAATCTCCGGGGCCGGGAGGAGACCTACGGCGCCTTCATCTTCGGCATGGAACGCCCGTTCGAAGCGCTGTTCGGGTCCCGGGCGGACCTGACCTTCCTCGCCGAATGGCACCATGACCGCCGCGGAGGCCGCGCCACGAGCGCCCTGGCGAACGATGTGTTCGTCATGGGCGTGCTCGCCTTCAACGATGTGCAGGGCACCGAGCTCGCGGCGGGCATCCTCGGCGACCTCCGATACGATACCCGTGTGCTGAATGTGGAGCTGAAACGCCGTCTGTCGAACAGCTGGTCGATGCGCCTGGAAGGGATTGCGAACCTCAGCGCCGACCCGAAGGACCTGACCTATGACGGCCGCCGCGACAGCTTCCTCGGTTTGGAATTCTCGTTCAGCTTCTGACGCCGTCCGCGGCGGCGCAACGGGCGATGACGCCCGGATTGTGGTATCCTGCCAAGCGCACCTCTCGTCCGGACAAACCGGGATGCGATTACCGGCCGTTACCTGTGGAAGTCATGCGGGATGATACAGCCGGGCAGCAGATCCTTGCGAAAGATCGCGGTTGTCGGGCGGGGAACCGCGGGGTCCCTGGCAGCCGCCAGCGTGACGCGCCTGCACCCCGACAGCGACCACGAACTGCACCACATATACGACTCGCGCATTCCGGTCATCGGTGTGGGCGAAGGCAGTTGGCCGAGCCTGGTCCGGCAATTGCAGGAACTGACGGACCTGCCTCACGAAACCGTCCGGCAGCGCCTGAAGGGAACGCGCAAATACGGCGTCGCGTTCGAAGGATGGGGCCGGCGTAACCGGGACTTCACCCACTATTTCACGCCGCAGCAGGTGTCCTACGCCTACCATCTGTCCGCCGACCTGATGGGGGAGCTGCTGCAGGAAAGCACGCGCGCGCGCCACATCGACGCGAAAGTGCTCGACATCGAGAGGGTGGAGGACGGCGCGCTGGTGAAAATCGAGGGCCGGGCGCCGGAGCGCTACGACCTGGTTTTCGATGCCCGCGGGTTCCCGAGGGAACTCCACCCCGACCGGCATATCGACATTTCGTTCATCCCCACCAATACGGCCGTCATCCGCCGTTGTCCGCCCGTCGTGGAGGACGAGCGGGACGGGCCGGTTCTGCAACACACATATACCCGCGCGGTCGCGCGTCCGCATGGCTGGGTCTTCATCATTCCGCTGACCGCGCACACCTCCTACGGATATATCTTCAACCGCGATTTATCCGCCCTTGGCGAAGTCGAAGCGGATTTCGACGACTTCCTCGAAGCCGACGGCGTGCCGGAATTCGAGCAACGCGCGGTCATTCCGTTTCCCAATTTCGTCCACCGCCGGATTTACGACGGCGCCGTGGCCCGCATCGGCAATGCGGCGGCCTTCATGGAGCCGCTCGAAGCGACGGCGATCGTGTCCGCCCAGCTGCAGATCGGGATGGTCCTCCACACGCGCCTGAACCGCTCCCCGGAGCATCTCGGGCGGGACGCGCCGGTGGTCAACCGGTTCCTCGTCAACAACATGCTCTGCTACGGCCTGTTCGTGGGCTGGCACTATTCCTGCGGCTCCAGATACGACAGCAGCTTCTGGCGCCATGCCCGAGACTGCGCCTGGCCGCAATACCGCAAGGCGGCGGACCCCGGGCTGGTCGATTGCGCCGCGCTCAGCAAATTCGACGACATGATCGAACTGGTGAACCGGCCGGTCATCGACAAGGCGGACTGGAGCCGGATGTGCGCGGTCCCTCTCACCAGCTATGCCCAGATGTCCCAGGGCCTCGGCTGTTAGGGCGCTTTCGCTTGAGAGCCCTGAAACGCCGCGACCCGCCGGATTGTCGAGCCGTTGCCTCTGTCCAATAGAAAGGTGCGGTTTGCTGGACACAAGGCCTGGACTGAACCACATTCGGTGTCAGGGGTTCATTACGGTGACGCCAGCATAGCCGGAGGCATGCGATGCAGGACGCCATGCTGCTACGGGTAACTGAATCGGGAAGTGTCGAGTGGCCTTGGGCCGCAACGACCGGCCTCGCCATCGTTACAGGCGCGGCCGGCGGCGGCGGCGGCGGCGGCGGTGCTTTTTGTCTGGAAGGTTTGAATGTATTTGGCGGCGGCGGCGGCGGCGGTGGCGGCGGCGGCAGTGCCACAACCTTGAGAGTTGGTGAACAGACCCGTCAAGCGGCCGGAGGCAGCGGCGGAGATGGCGGCGGCGGCGGCGGTCTCGATGAAGGGCGGCCCGTGAGCGGGAAGAACGGCAACGGTTGCCATTACGGTCCGGGCGGCGATGGAGGGCGAGGGGCGGTCGCGCCGCCGGCCGAAAACCGGCTGGTGTCGAACGGCGGCAACGGCGGTAAGGGATTTCCCGGAGAAACCCTGATCGTCGAACTCCAAGGCCTGTCCAAAGGCGACCGGTTCGAAATTGAGATCGGTTTTGGCGGCGACGGCGGCGGCGGCGGTGAAGGTTATGAAGAAGGAGATGCGGGAGCCGCGGGCGCTGGAGGCTTCGTGCTTTTTGTCCCTCTGCATGTCGAACAGAAAGCCGGACAATGTTGAACGCGACTGCGAAAGCCGGAGAGGCGGGTAGTCTCGCCAATCTTCCCGGAGCGATCCTTGAAAAGCTCAAAGTTAGTGGAAACGGGCACCTTCGAATCGATCGGGAGGGCCATTCGCAGTTTATGAGATGGGTCCAGCAGGCCCGCTCCGAAACTGCGGTCCCTGCAATCGACAAGCGGCTTCGCGGGCTGATCGGCCCGATAGCGGGCGAAGGAACATTCCAACACGCGCAGGGCAATCCGGGCGAGACGGCCGGGAGGCCGACCGGCCCTGTCCAATTCGTCCAGAGGTTGATGGAAGCATGGCGGCTCGACAGGCCGGATGCCGTTCGGCTTCTCGGGTTCGACCCGGCGGACTTCGAGTATGGCGCTGCTGTTCTGGATGGCCGACGGCAACTTCACGGGCGGGATGTCCGGGACAGAATTGCCTGTCTTTTTGTTATTCGCAGGACCTTATGGGCGCTGTTCCGCGATCTGGATACGGAAAACGAATGGTTGCGGGAGCGGCACTCGATGCTGAACGACGCGTCGCCCCTGTCCCTGATGCTTGAGGGTTCCATGGAGGATCTCTTGCTGGCGCGGGACTATGTCGAGGCCGCGGCCGGAGTCCGGTAGTGCTTGAGGACATTCCGGGCGAAAGAAACCGGCGCATTGTATTCCGGTTGTCGAGGGTACCGGTGCACGACGAACAATTCCTTGCCGAGTTGAATCTAGACGATGCGGCCCGCGAGGAATTGCTGGACCTGCTGTCCGGGAGAGTTCCCCGGAACCCGATTGACGAGCTTCTTGACGGTCCATTTCGTCCGAGCGCCAAATTGCGGCGCAAGACCCGGTTTTCCGATGGCTCATTTCCGGTGTTTTACAGTGCATTGGCGGCGGAGACTGCAAATGCGGAAATGGCCTACTGGTTCCAAAAGGACTATGCCGGGAAACCGCCAGGCAATCGCACGGCGTTTTATCAAGGCTTCCGCTGCACGTTCGAGGGCCTTGAGAAAGACCTGCGGCCCAAGGTGCCGGACTGGCCGGATCTGGTGCATGACAGCGATTATTCGTTCTGCAACCGGCTGGGCGCGGAAGCAAGGGAACGGGGCGTGGACGGGCTTGTCGTTCCATCCGCCCGGCATGAGGGGACGAATATGCCGGTATTCGCGCGCCGGGCGTTGAGCGGCCCGGAGCTGGATGGAGCCGTTGCCATTACATACAATCCCGAAACGGGCGAGACGTCCGTCGACAAGCTCCCGCAGGGATGACGGAAGGAGACGGTGGGGATAGGGCGTGCGTCGTCCCCTCAGCGCCGGCCGAACAGGCGCTCTATGTCCGCGAGCTTGAGTTCCACATAGGTCGGGCGGCCGTGATTGCACTGGCCGGAGCGCGGCGTGGCCTCCATTTCGCGCAAGAGCGCGTCCATCTCCTTCGCGCCGAGGCGGCGGCCGGCGCGCACCGAGCCGTGGCAGGCCATGGTCGCCGCCACATCCTCCAGCCGCTCCTTCAGCGTCAGTGCCAGGCCGTGCTCGGCGAGGTCGTCGGCAAGGTCGCGCACCAGCCCCTTCGCATCCGCCTCGCCGAGCGCCGCCGGCGTCTCGCGGACAAGCACCGCCTCCGGGCCGAAGCGCTCCAGCACGAGGCCGAGCTCGGCGAGTTCGCCGGCCTTGGCCGCGAGCCGCTCGGCCCCCGCTTCGTCCAGCTCCACGACCTCCGGCAGCAGCAGCGCCTGGCGCGGCGGACGGCCCTCGGCGAGCGCCCGGCGCATGCGCTCCAGCACGAGCCGTTCATGCGCGGCATGCTGGTCCACCAGCACGATGCCGTCGCCCGTTTGCGCCAGGATGTAGGTGTCGTGGAGCTGCGCGCGCGCCGCCCCCAGCGGCAGGCCGGCGGCTTCGGGCGCCTCCGGGGCGGGCGGCGGCGCGGAAGGCGGCAGGGCGGGGTCGAGCGGCGCCTGCCATTCGGCCGCGCGCTCGGCAAGTTGCAAGGGCGGCGCGCCCGTCCCGCCCGACCGGAAGCGGCCGATGAGCGGGGCGGCAGCGCCAACGCCGCCCATATGAAACCCGGCAGGCGCGGCAGCGCGGTGGCCTTCTTCGGCAAGCGCGCGGCGAAGCGCGGAGACGATGAGCGAACGCACCCGGCCCCCGTCGCGGAAACGGATCTCGGTCTTCGCCGGATGCACGTTCACATCCACCCGGTCGGGCGGCACGTCCAGGAACAGCGCCAGCACCGGGAAGCGCCCGCGCGGCACCAGCTCCTCATAGCCCGCGCGCACCGCGCCCTGGAGCAGGCGGTCGCGCACCGGGCGGCCGTTGACGAAGAGGTATTGCGCCTGCGCCGTGCCGCGATGCCAGGTCGGCAGGCCGGCATGGCCGGTGAGGCTGAGCCCGTCCGCTTCCAGCGCGACCGGGACCGAGTTGTCCGCGAACTCCGCCCCCAGCACGTCGGCGAGCCGGGCGAGCGGGTCGGAGGCCGCGGCCGAGGCCCAGGCGCGGCGCCCGTCATGCTCCAGCGAAAAGGCGACCGCCGGGCGTGCCATGGCGAGGCGTTTCAGCATGTCGGCGGCGGCGAGATATTCCGCGCGCGCCGATTTCAGGAATTTGAGCCGCGCGGGCACGGCGCGGAAGAGCCCGGCGGCCTCGACCCGCGTGCCGCGCGCGCGGGCCGCCGGCTCGAGCGCGCCGATGCTGCCGTTGTCGACCGCGATGCGCCACGCCTCGGCCGCGCCCTCCGCCCGGCTGGTTATGGCGAGGCGCGAGACGGCGCCGATGGAGGGCAGCGCCTCGCCGCGAAAGCCGAGCGTGCGGATATCCACAAGGTCGTCATCGGCAAGCTTGGAGGTGGCATGGCGCTCAAGCGCGAGCGCAAGCTCGTCCCGGGCGATGCCGGCGCCGTCGTCATCCACCGCAATCGAGGCCGCGCCCCCCTGGCGGAGCGCGCAGTCGATCCGCCCGGCGCCTGCATCGATGGCGTTCTCGACCAGCTCCTTGAGCGCGGAGGCCGGGCGTTCCACCACCTCTCCCGCCGCGATGCGGTTCACCACCGCCTCCGGCAGGCGGCGCAGCATCAGCGCCGGCCCATCGCCGCGAGATAGTCCCGCGCCAGCGCCTTGCCCCGCTCCACCGCCGGCTGGTCGAAGGGGTCGACGCCGAGCACATGCGCGGCGAGGATCGTCTCCAGCATGAAGTGCATCATCAGCGCGCCGAGCGCCGTTTCGTCGATGCGCTCCAGATGCAGCTGCCTGACCGGCCGGCCCCGCTCCGCCAGGGTCTCGACAGTGGCCCGCGCCTCCGCGTCCAGCAGGTCGCCCATGCTGCGCCCGGCGAGCCATGCGAGGCGCCCGTCCTCCACCAGCGCCGGCGGGACGATGCGTCCGCGCCCGGCGGTCTCGGCCGTGACCGCCGTGAAGAGCTTGTCGTCCGGCCCGTCGAGCCAGAGCTGGAGCTGGCTGTGCTGGTCCACCGCGCCGAGCGCGGGCGCCGGCAGCGTGCCCTTGCCGTCCTTGCCGAGGCTCTCCGCCCAGAGCTGGCGGAACCACATGGCGAAGGGGAGCAGCCGGTCCGCATAGGCCGCGAGCACCGCGCTGCGTCCGGCTCCTTCCCCGCATGCGGCATTGAGCGCCGCGCCGAGCGCCGGGTCGCTGGCGCCGGGCTGGGCGGCGTTCAGGCTCCGGTGCAGGACCAGGTGCGCGCCCTCGCGCAGCGCGGCCGGGTCGAGGCCGGCGATGACGGCCGGCAGCAGGCCCACGGGTGTCAGCGCCGCATAGCGCCCGCCTATGCCCGGGTCGTGGTCGATGACGAAAAATCCCCAGGACTCGGCGAGGCGCCGGAGCGGGCTGGCGCCGGGCTCGACGATAACCGTCACATGCGGCGCGGCATTCTCGCGGCCGACGGCATCCACCAGCGCTTCCAGGCAGATAAGCAACTGCAGCAGCGTCTCGGCCGTGCCGCCCGACTTGGAGATGGTGAGGAAGTCCGTGCGCGCGAGGTCGAGCGAGCGGAACAGGTGGTCGAAGGTGTGGGGGTCGATATTGTCGAGGAAGTGCAGCCGGGGCGAGTCGCCGCTCGGCCCGAAACCGGAATCGGCGAGCGCGTAGAGCGCCTGCCCGCCGAGGCTGGAGCCGCCCGTGCCGAGAACCACGACATCGTCGGCATGTTCGCGGTGGTGCTCGGCCCGCGCCTCGATCATGGCGAGGTCGCCCTGCGATTCCGGCAGGCGGAGCAACGGCAGGCTGCCGTCGCCATAGGCGCGCCTGAGCCCCGCCAGCCCCTCGCCCGCCGCCGCGAGCGCGCGCTCGAAAGCCGCGCCCGCGGTAACCGCGGCACAGCGCGAAAGGTCCTGGCGGTAGGGAAGGTCGCCCAGCACCGTCAGCGCCCCTCGGGCTACCGGCGCTGGATTGTCGGCGTTTCGCCCTCGGTCGGCGGCTTGCCGAGCGCGGCGTTCTCGCGGAGGCGCTTGCTCTCCGCCTCGGCATCCACGACGCTCGCATGGCCCTTGCGGTCTTCCCAGAAGATCAGGTCATCGAGCAGCCGGCGGTTCTTTTCGGCGATCTCGGCGGTTTCCTCGTCGATGCGCCGGCGGAAACTGCTGTCGACCTGGGCGCCGCCCACCTTCGAGAGCAGCGCCGATTCGCCTGCGGACCGTGCCGCCGCGCCGCTCGCCGTCCCGCCCGTCAGCGTCTGCCTCGTGCTGTCGCGCGGCGTAACCTGCTGCGGACGCACCGCGCCGGGGTCGGGCGGGCGCAGGCGGTAGTCGGGCGGCAGGGTGAGCGGCGCATGGCTGAGGACCTGGAACTCGTCCGGCCCCTCGCGGTCGAGGCCCAGGGTCCGGGCCACGTCGCATGCGCCGAGTGCAAATGCGGCGCCCGCAAGCAGTGCTATCGTCCGGATCGTCATGCGCTTCATCCCTTCCCGCCGCCGGCTTCTCAGGCCCGCCGCCCGCGCCCGAACAGGGCTTCGAACAACAGCATGGCGACGCCGACGGTGATCGCGGAATCGGCCAGATTGAAGGCATACCAGTGCCAGCCGCCGATATGGAAGTCAAGGAAGTCCACCACCGCGCCGCGCGTGAGCCGGTCGAGGATGTTGCCGGCCGCCCCGCCCGCCACGGCGCCGAGCGCAAGCGCCTCGAACCGCCGGTGCGAGCGCAGCATCCACACCACCAGAACGACCGCCACCGCCGCCCCGATCGCCGCCAGCACGAGCGGGCCGGCCGCGCCGAACATGCCGAAGCTCACCCCCCGGTTCCAGACCAGCACGATGTTGAAGAACGGCAGCACCTCGACCGGCAGGCCGGCATGAGCCGCCAGCACCCAGAGCTTGGTCGCCTGGTCCGCGGCGAAGACGGCGACGGCCGCGGCCAGCCCGTATAGCCGGGGCGCGCGCAGGGCGTCAGGCGGCCGCTTCCGGCGGCAGCGCCCGGACGGCATCGGCGCAGCGCCCGCAGATATCCGCGCCGGCAGAACCCACATCCGGCAGCCGGCGCCAGCAGCGCGCGCAGCGCTCGTGCTTCGAGGCTGCCGGGACCACCGCGACGCCCTCCACATCCTCCAGCCGGAAGGCGTCGGCCGGCGGCTCGCCCTCGCCGAAGGCGAGCGTCGAGACGATGGCGATCTCGGCGAGGTCCAGCCCGTCGAGCGCCGCCCGGCGTTCCGGCGCGAGCCAGACGACCGGCGCCGCGTCCAGGCCGGAACGCATCCGCTTGGCGGCGCGCTCGCGCTCGATGGCGCCGGTCACGACCCGGCGCACGGCGCGCACCTCCACCCAGCGCGCCGCAAGCGCCTCGTCCCGCCAGCCCTCCGGCAGTTCGGGGAACTGGCGCAGATGCACGGACTCGCCCCCGGTGTCCCCCCCGGAACCGCTGTGGCGCGCCAGCCAGGCTTCCTCGGCGGTGAAGCAGAGGATGGGCGCGGTCCAGGCGGTCAGGCAGTCGAACAGGATGTCGAGCACCGTCCGGGCGGACCGGCGCGCGAGGCTCGACGCCGGGTCGCAATAGAGGACGTCCTTGCGGATATCCAGATAGAAGGCCGAGAGGTCCACGGCGCAGAAATTGTGCAGCGCCGTCCACATGGCGTGGAAGTCGTAGTCCTCGATGGCCCGGCGCACCAGCCGGTCGAGTTCCCACAGCCGGTGCAGCACCCAGCGCTCCAGCTCCGGCATGTCGGCCGGCGCCACGCGCTCGCCCGCATCGAAGCCCGAGAGATTGCCGAGCAGGTAGCGCAGCGTGTTGCGGATGCGCCGGTAGAGCTCCGCCTGGTGCTTCAGGATGTTCTCGCCGATGCGCAGATCGTCCGAATAGTCGGCCGAGACCGTCCAGATGCGCAGGATGTCGGCGCCGTAGCGGTCGATGACCTCCTGCGGGGCGGTCACATTGCCGAGCGATTTCGACATTTTGCGCCCGTCCTCGTCGAGCACGAAGCCGTGCGTCAGCACGGCGTCGAAGGGCGCGCGGCCGCGCGTGCCGGCGGCCTCCAGCAGCGAGGAGTGGAACCAGCCCCGGTGCTGGTCGGAGCCTTCCAGATAGAGCGAGGCGGGCCAGCGCTGGGTCTCGTTGCCCTCCAGCACGAAGGCGTGGGTCGAGCCCGAGTCGAACCACACCTCGACGATGTCCTGCACCTGGTCCCAGTCGTCGGGGTCGCGGTCGGGGCCGAGGAAGTGCGAGGCCGGCAGTTCGAACCAGGCGTCCCCGCCGCGCTCGCGGAAGGCCGCCAGCACGCGCTCGTTGACCGCCTCGTCGCGCAGGACCTCCCCGGTCTCCCGGTGGGTGAACACCGGGATCGGCACGCCCCAGGCGCGCTGGCGGGAAACGCACCAGTCCGGCCGGCCCTCGATCATCGAGCCGAGGCGCCGGCGCCCGCTCTCCGGCACGAAGCGGGTCTCGGCGACGGCCCTGAGCGCCTTGTCGCGCAGCCCGTTGGTCTCCATGGAGATGAACCACTGGGTCGTCGCGCGGAAGATGAGCGGCGCGCGCGAGCGCCAGGAATGCGGATAGCTGTGCTGCAGCTTGCCCTTGCCGAGCAGCGCGCCCGCCCCTTCCAGCGCGGCGATGACCGCCTCGTCCGCCCCGCCCGGCCTGCCGTCGGCCGTCAGCACGCGCTCGCCCGCGAAATGCGGCACATGGCTGCGATAGACGCTGTCGCCGTCCAGATAGTCGGTGACCTCGAGGCCGTTGGCGGTGCCGAGGTTGAAATCGTCCGCGCCGTGGCCGGGCGCGATATGCACCACGCCCGTGCCCTGGTCCATGGTGACGAAATCGGCGGCCATGACCGGCGATTCCGTGCCGTAGCCGAGCGATGCCAGCGGATGCGCGGCGACCGCGCCCACAAGCTCCGCCCCCTTGCACCGGGCGAGCACCTCATGGTCCTCGAAGCCGCAGTCCGCGAGGAAGGCGCCGAGCCTTTCCTCGGCGACGATCAGCGCATCCTCGCGGTCCGGCACGGCGACGCGCACATAGTCCGCCCCGGCCGCCACGGCGAGGCCGCGATTGCCGGGAATGGTCCAGGGCGTCGTCGTCCAGATGACCAGCGCGGCCGGAGCCTCCGTCCCGCGCAGCACCGGCATGGCGACATGGATCCAGGGCGAGACATGGTCGTGATACTCGACCTCGGCGTCGGCGAGCGCGGTCTTCTCCGCGACCGACCAGAGCACCGGCTTCATGCCCCGGTAGAGGCCGCCGTTCATGACATAGCGGCAGATTTCTCCGGCGATCGCCGCCTCCGCCCCGTTCGACATGGTGGTGTAGTAATTGTCCCAGTCGCCGATCACGCCGAGGCGCTTGAACTCCTCGCGCTGGGTGTCGATCCAGAGCGCGGCGAACTCCCGGCATTCGCGGCGGAACTCCAGGATCGGCACCGCGTCCTTGTCCCGGCCGCCGGCGCGGTAGTCCTCCTCGACCTTCCATTCGATCGGCAGGCCGTGGCAGTCCCAGCCGGGGATGTAGTGGGCGTCCATGCCCGTCATCTGCCGGCTGCGGTTGATGACGTCCTTCAGGATCTTGTTGAGCGCGTGGCCGATATGCAGGTGGCCGTTCGCATAGGGCGGGCCGTCATGCAGGATGAACTTCTCGCGCCCCTCGGCCGCCTTGCGCTGGCGTGCGAACAGGTCCTGGGCCTCCCAGCGGGCCAGGATCTGCGGCTCGCGCTTGGCGAGGCCGGCGCGCATCGGGAAATCCGTCCTCGGCAGGAAGACGGTGTCGCGGTAATCCTGGGTCATGGGGGTTCGCCGTTCGCCGGGTCGCTGGAGTGCGGGCGCCGCCGGATTGCGGGCGCCCCGGAAGCCTCAGTCCGAGCGGTGCATGCGCTCGCTCCGCTCATGGCGCTCCTGCGCCTGGATGGAGAGCGTCGCGATCGGCCGGGCTTCCAGCCGGCCGAGGTCTATAGGTTCGTCGGTCTGCTCGCAATAGCCGTATGTGCCGTCGTCGATCCGCCTGAGCGCCTGGTCGATCTTGGCGATCAGCTTGCGCGCCCGGTCGCGGGTGCGGAGCGCGAGCCGCTTGTCGGTCTCGAGCGAGGCGCGTTCGCCGTCATCGGCCACCCGGAGGCTTTCGCTCTGCAGCTGGTGGACGGCCTCGGAGGAGTCGCGGATCAGGCGTTCTTTCCAGTCGAGCAGCTTCAGCCGGAAATATTCCTGCTGCATCGGGTTCATGAAATCTTCGCTTCTGGAAGGCCTATAGTCGGGAGGCAGCGAAACCCCCATGGAACACCCCGCTCATTTCCACCGACGGGCCGGAAGCTAACCAACGCGCCCCGGCGAGTCAACGCCGTTGGCGGCAGCCGGTGGCTGGTGGCCGGTGGCCAGTGGAGGGGTCCGGCTTGCCCGCCATCCACTCACCACCGACCCACCGGCCACCGGGCGCACCCCGCCCGGCCTTGCAGTCGTTCTCAACTTGTCAAACAGCGATGCCGCACTGTTCCCGGTGTGGACCCGGATCGTCCCGACCGTCCCGGACGGCCGCTGCCGGCCGCCGGCGTCGATTTCAGCCGGCCGTCCACCGGCGCTTTTTTCATTCAACCTGTGCCCCGGCCCCTCGCGCCGGACGCACCTCGCCTGTCCGTGGACAAGCGATTTCGGGATCGGCCGCGGCATGAGAAGGGCGCGGCCGCCCCCGTTACCCGAACCTGTCCCTCGCCGCCCGCATGGCCTCTCTCCTCCGGGCCGTCGCGGCCCTGTCTGGAAACCCAATATAGCTCTATTTTCCTACATATCAAGCTCCTTGGAGAACATTTTTTGAATATCCAGCAAATCCAAGGGCTTGCAGGCGCGCACCCCGGCCCTTTCCTTGCAATCCCGCCCCGCGCCCGCCATATGCGCTGCGAACTCCCGCATCGAAGGCCGGCATGAACGACCGCCTCCCCATCGACAGCGACGCGCCTATCGAGGACCCGGACAGGGACCGGCTGGGCTTCGGCGACCTCGCACGCCATCTGGCGGGCGCCCTCCGCTCCGGCGGCCTGGTCGTCGGCATAGAGGGCAAATGGGGGTCTGGAAAATCCTCGCTTGCAAACCTGGCACTCAAGCATCTCGAAAGCGAAGAACACAGACCGCGCATTGTCCGCTTCGATCGTGCCCCCGCGGGTGGTGTAAGAGCCTGGCGTCCGTAGCGGTGTCCGGCGGGTAGGGCCGGAACGCTCAGGCTGCCACGGCGGGCAACTTGACGGTTGTATTGTCGCTCACGGGAGCGATGGATTCCAGCGTCATGTATCTGGCTCTCTGGACTGCCCATTCATCGTTCTGCTCGAGCAGGATTGCGCCGATCAGCCGGGTGATGGCGTCCTCGTTGGGGAAGATGCCGACGGTGTTTGTGCGCCGCTTGATCTCGCCGTGGAGGCGTTCGAGCGGGTTTGTCGAGTGCAGCTTGGCGCGGTGCGCGGCCGGGAAGGTCATGTAGGCGAGAACATCGTGCTCGGCCTCGTCCATGATGGCGGCGAGCTTTGGCGCCTTGGGCCTGAGCTGGTCGGCGACCTGGCGCCACTGGGCGGAGGCGCTGTCTGCATCCTCCTGGGCGAAGGCGGTAGTGACGAAGGCGGAGACGACGCGCCGGCCCTGCTTGCCGGCATGGGCGAGCAGGTTGCGCATGAAGTGGACGCGGCATCTCTGCCAGGTGGCGCCGAAGATGCGGGTGGCGGCGGCCTTCAGGCCCTTGTGGTCGTCGGAGATCACCAGCTTGACGCCGCGCAGGCCGCGGCGGGCGAGCGAGCGCAGGAAGTCGGTCCAGAAGGTCTCGGCCTCGGACGCGCCGATCGCCATGCCGAGCACCTCGCGCCGGCCCTGATCGTTGACCGCCACCGCGATGGTGACCGCGACCGAGACGACGCGCCCGGCCTCGCGCATCTTCACATAGGTCGCGTCAAGCCAGAGATACGGCCAGTCGCCCTCCAGCGGCCGGTCGAGGAAGTCGCGGATCTTGTCGTCGATCTCGCCGCACAGCCGCGACACCTGGCTCTTGGAGATGCCCGACATGCCCATCGCCTGCACCAGGTCGTCCACCGAGCGGGTCGATACGCCCTTGATGTAGGCCTCCTGGATCACCGCCGTCAGCGCCTTCTCCGCCATCCGCCGCGGTTCAAGGAAGCCCGGGAAGTAGCTCCCCTTGCGCAGCTTCGGGATCTTCAGTTCGACCGTGCCGGCCCGCGTCTCCCAGACCCGGTCCCGGTAGCCGTTGCGCTGCGTGATCCGGTCCGGCGAGCGCTCGCCGTGCGCGGCGCCCGCAAGGCCCTCAACCTCAAGCGCCATCAGACGCGCGGCCGTGAACCCGATCATCTCGCGAAGCAGGTCGGCGTCGGAACTCTTCTCCAACAGCGCCCGCAGGGTCATCATGTCGGTGGTGGTCATCGTGGTACTCCTCCGGTCAGGTGGACTGTGACAGCCCAACCCTAACCGGCACCGCGATGGCCTCCGCTGTGGGTAAGTGGCCCGCCGCCGCCTGACTCCAGACGGTCGCGGCGGCGGGCCACTTACCCACAGCTACCACCGGAAGCTTCAGCTCCTACACCACCCCTGGGGACACGACCTCCGCTTCTCTCCATGGATTGTCGGAAACCGGAACGAGCTTCTTCGTCAGCTATTCTCCGAGTTAGGCTCGGTGCTTCCCGAGTATCGCGATACCCAAACCCTCCTGAATCGTTACGCCCAATCCGCGCCGATTTTGGCGGCAGCCGTCGAATTCAGCGCACCCGCGGCGGGCATCCCTTCCGGCTGGCCTTCGCGACTCCTCCACTGGAGCGGCAAACTTGCCTCCAAATCAGCCACTCCTTCCTTGTCTCGCCGGCGTATTGAGCTTCGTGAGAAATTTCGGGATCACAAAATTCCGGTTGTTGTCTTTATCGATGACATAGATCGACTGGAACCGGCAGAAGCCGTCGAGATCCTACGCTTGGTCCGCGCCGTTGCTGATTTTCCGAATGTCGGATACCTTCTCGCTTATGACCCATCTGTTCTGGCGAAAAGTCTCGAAAACGCTTTGCGCATCAAAAAGGGAAAGGAATATATCGAGAAAATCGTTCAAGCTTCGTTCACTGTTCCGATTCCCCTGAGCTTTTACCTGCGATCATGGCTTTCCGAAGAGATAGAAATACTGGCCAAAGATACAGTTATTGCAGAAAGTGCGAGAACAAGGCTCGACAAAGCAATACGGACTTGGTGTCTGGAGTACATTTCCACACCGCGTGATGTGGTCAGGCTAATTAATTCGTTGAAGCTGTTTGTCGTCCCGATAATCGAGAAAATTGACCTAGCGGACGCACTATTTGTACAAATCATTCGAGCCCATCATTCAAGTTTATATTATTGGATTGACCGTTATACAGAAAGTCATTTCGCATTCCATTCAAAGTTACCTAGTGCGGAATTTAGACGGACAGGAGTAGACAATTCTGGTAATGTCACAAAAGAGTTCATCGACATAATTGACAAAAATAATGACGACACGCTCCGTTTTGTTATTGATATGAGAGAACATCTTCCTGAAATTTCAATGCCTGATTTCCCCCGAAGGCAATATCTTCAACAGACTACCGAAAAATGGGCCGAAGAACGCCGGCTATGGAGTGCCAGCTATTTTCGACTCTATTTCACCTTGTCGATGCCGCAAGGGTCCATAAACGATGAGGAATTGCTCGAATTTTTGAATCAATGCATTAGCGATCCGAGGGAGGCAGCCCGACGCTTCGGTGAGCTTAGCCCGACTTCCGCAACTCGGGGGTCATGAGGATGCTAACTCATTGAATAGCCTTGATCGTCTCCCCGAGGGTCGGCACTACAAGGCGGCGAACGGAGAGGCGGCGCCGTGTGCCGTCAGGCGGAGATCCGGGGTGCGGGTTGCTGCGGCCAGGTCATGCCGAGCTGTTGCAGCAGTAGCTCGTGCTCCTTGTTCGGCCGGGTGTGGCGCGGCAGGACGAGGTGCCGGCCGTCGGTGGTTGGCAGATGGACGTCCACCATCTGGATGGTGGCGAAGGCCTCAAGGATGGCGCGTGGGGTGAGGCCCGGGGCGCGCGGCCGGGCGAGGTTCTTCAGGGTCACCAGCAGGCAGTAGGCGATGAACGAGACGAAGATATGCGCCTCGATGCGCTCTTGGCGCTGATGGAAGATGGGGCGGATCGCGAGGTCGTGCTTGAGTTCCTTGAACGCCTGCTCGATCTCGACGAGCTGCATGTACAGATGCCACAGCGTGGCGGGGTCTTCGGCGACCATGTTGGATCGCAGCAGGTAACGGCCCTCGCGGCGGCGGACCTGGCGCAGCCGGTCGCGCTGCAGGCGGAATGAGAAGCCGTTGGCGGCGAGTTCGCTGTCGGTCCCGGGCACGGTGATGTCGACCAGGCTCCAGGCCCGGCCGGCCTCCTTCCTGGCGGCGCCGAGCTTGAGCAACAACTGATCCCGGCTGTTCGACTGCCCTTGCAACTCGGCCAATCGACGCCACAGCCTCTTCAGCCGGCGCCGGCGCATGCCGCGTTCCTTCACCTGCCGCCCCTCGCTGCGCACCAGGACGTAGAGCTCGCCATCCTCGACCAGAAGCTTGACAGTCACGGACTGGCGCACCTCCTGCCAGGGCAGGCCCAGGAACACCTTCTCGAGCCGCGTCAGCCGGCCCTTGGGCGTGCCCACCAGGTAGCGCACCGGCGCCTCGCCCTCGCGCATCGCGGCCAGCGTCTCCTCGGTGGGGATGCCGCGGTCCATGATCCACACCCGCTCGGAGCGGCCATACTGATCCTCGATCTTCTTGAGGAACGCCGCCAGCGTGGTGTCGTCGGAGGTGTTGCCCGGCATCACCTCATAGGCCAGCGGAAAGCCCTGCGGCGTAACGATCAGGGCGATCACCACCTGCACGCAGTCGGGCCGCTTGTCCCGGCTGTAGCCGAAGCGGCGCTTGTCATCGAACGGCGGATCGCTCTCGAAGTAGGTCGAGGTCAGGTCGTAGAGCAGCACGTCGAAGCGCGCCTCGAACAGCGTCGCCCAGCGGTCGCGCAGAAACGAGAAGAAGCCCTGCTTGTGCGCCAGCAGCTTGTCGAGACAGCGATAGAGTGTGTCGTCGGCGATCGCCCGCTCGCCACCCAGAAGATCGCGAAGCGCGCTGTGCTCATACCAGTGACGGTGAAGGCGCCACTCGCTGCCCGGGTCGATCAGCCGGTAGCAGACCTGGATCTTCAGGATGTCCAGCCACCGCGTGCCTTGCCGGCTCGCCGGCAGCCGCTCTTCCCAGAAGCGGTCCAGGTCCAGGCGGTCCCACAAGGACAGCGCCAGCCAGCACGCCCCCCACTGGCGCGGGTCGTGAAGCGCCACCTGCGAGAGGTCGATCTTCACCACTTCGCAAGTCAGCGCCGGCGCCTCCCGGTCCTCGGGAAACAGCGCCATCTGCCGTGATCGCGACTTGCCCTCCACCACCTCGATCGAGCGGCACCACGCCGCTCGCTGGCTGTCGTTGATCTCCCCGAGATAGAGCACCTGACGCTGAACAACCCGACCGCCGTGGACCCGGACGTTCTCCACAACGCTCCAGTAGCGGTGCTCCTTGCCGTCCTTGAAGCGTCTCTTGCAGCGCACGAACATCAGCGCAGCGTCCGGATCTTCGCCAGCCCGATCAAGGGGGTAGGTCGGCACTACAAGCCGGTCCCGAGAGGTACTGCACCGAAATCCGACACTTCTCGCGCCGGAAAACCGTCAAATCAGTCGATTCTCAAGCCGAGTTGCGGAAGTCGGGTTAGCGTTACCGCTCACGCCCAAGCTGGCACTAAAGCCCAAATGCTCCTTGACCGCATCGTTGAACGTGGAGGAGATATACCTTCCTCGCAGTTGAGCGGCTTATTCTCAGTATTGGGAGAAGCGGTCGATGCATTTATTCCAAATTTTCGGTCTCCATTTCGCAGCACTATCTGGGTACCCGACGAACTCATTGCGGTCTTCCGTTTGGTAAAGCGGCTACCGACGAGCGATAGGGAGACGATACTGGCGGAGCTATTCGAGAATGCGATATCGCTTGCTTGGTTGAGTGGCATAGTGTGGGAGGCGGCAGGGGAGCATGGTTTGACACATGCTATGCCGAAGCCGGTGGAGTTTCGGCTTCTGACGCCGGAGGAATTCGACAGTATCCGGACTCGATTCCTGAATCGCCTGAAGCGGGCGGACCCGGATCGACTGAAGGAGGCGCCGCTGTTTCCGGGGCTCATAGAGGTATGGTGTGAGGCCGGTGGAGGCGAAGACGCCAAGGCTTGGGTTGCAGCACAAGCAGCTCGGGACGAGGGATTCGTTGACCTTCTCGAACGATTGAGTTTCGGGCATTACGTCCAGATGCCGGACGATTATCGCCACGCGCCGAGTAGGAGAATGTTGGAATTTCTTTTCGGGTCTGTGGAACAGGTGGAAGGGCGGCTTAATGCGATTGCCTCCAAGGCGGGTATCACGACGGACTTGCGAGGGGACGCCAAGCGTCTTGTATCGGCCATAGCGGCGAATCAACAGACTGGCGAGGACGCAAGTTAGCGAAACAGCGTATTCGCGATTTACGGCTCGTTACGGCCCTTCGTCCCGAAGCTCGCGCAACACCTCGGCTGAGGAGCGTTTCAACCGGGGCATGGAGGCGCGGAATTCGGCCAGTTCTCGGAGCGGAAGCGGTTTTGTCCGACGATCGGTTTCCGGCCTGCCCGGAAGTGCATCACGCCCGGTTTCTTCTTCCGGCGAATCGTCTGTCATCGCGATAATCCCGCGCGGTCGTTCAGCTTGGCGCAAGGATACGTCTTGCCGCTCGAAAGGGCGACGGTTTTTCGGGAAACCGGCGATGAAGGACTGCCGCCTTCCCCGCTATTCCCCCGCCTGCCACCGCAGCACCGGCTTGCGCGCCGCCTGCGTCTCGTCCAGCCGGCGTCTCGGGGCGTGGAAGGGGGCCTCCGTCAGCGGGGCGCCGTCATTCGCGCGCTCGGCGAGGCCGCGCATGATGGCGATGAAGCGGTCGAGGCTGGCGCGGGTCTCGGTTTCGGTCGGCTCGACGAGCATCGCGCCATGGACCACCAGCGGGAAATAGACCGTCATCGGGTGCAACCCCTCGTCGATCATCGCCTTGGCGATGTCGAGCGTGGAGACGCCCGTGTCCCTTAGCGCGCGGTCGTCGAACAGCGCCTCGTGCATGGCCGGGCCGGCATGGGCGAAGGGCGCGGAATAGACGTCCTCCAGCTTGCGCAGCAGGTAGTTCGCGTTCAGCACCGCGTCGCCCGAGACCTGGCGGAGCCCGTCCGACCCGTGGCTCATCATGTAGGCGAGCGCGCGCACGAACATGCCCATCTGGCCGTGGAAGGCCTTCATCCGCCCGAAGGCTTCGCCGTTCGCCTCCTCCAGCCGCAGCACCCCGTCCTCCTCGACGATGCGCGGCACCGGCGCGTAGGGCGCGAGCGCCTCGGAGAACACCACCGGCCCGGAGCCCGGCCCGCCGCCGCCATGCGGGGTCGAGAAGGTCTTGTGCAGGTTGATGTGCATGGCGTCCACGCCGAGGTCGCCCGGGCGCACCCGCCCGACGATGGCGTTGAAGTTCGCCCCGTCGCAGTAGAAATAGCCGCCCGCCGCGTGCACCGCATCGGCGATACGGCGGATGTCGTTCTCGAACACGCCGCAGGTGTTGGGGTTGGTGAGCATGACCGCGGCCACGCCGCCTTCGCCGGCCAGCGCCTCGAAACGCTCCGGATCGACCCGGCCGCGCGCGTCCTCCGGGATCGAGACGACCTCGAAGCCGAGCGCCGCCGCCGTGGCGGGGTTGGTGCCGTGCGCGGAATCCGGCACCAGCACGCGCCGCCGCTCCGCATTCGCCGCGCCGCCCGCGTCCAGCGCGGCGCGGATCGCCATCATCCCGCAAAGCTCGCCATGCGCGCCGGCGCCGGGCGTCAGCGCCACGCCGGGCATGCCGGTCAGCACCGAGAGCCAGCGCTGCACCTCCCGGCAGAGCGCGAGCGCGCCCTGCACCGTGCTCTCCGGCTGGAGCGGGTGGATGTCCGCGAAGCCCGGCAGCCGCGCCATGCGCTCGTTCAGGCGCGGATTGTGCTTCATGGTGCAGGAGCCGAGCGGGAAGAGGCCCGTGTCGATGCCGTAATTCTTCTGCGAGAGGCGGGTGTAGTGGCGCACCACGGTCGGCTCCGCCAGGCTCGGCAGGCCGATGGGGCCGGAGCGCGCAAGGCCGCCCAGCCGGTCGGGGCCCGCTTCCGCTTCCGGCCAGTCCACGCCGAGGGCGCCGGGGCTGTCCTGCTCGAAGATCAGCGGCTCCTCGATGCTGAGCCCGAGGTCGCCGGAGACCGTGTCGTGGGAGTTGCCGGTCATTGGAGCGCCTCCGCCAGGGCCTCTATGTCGTCCGCGTCCGCCGTCTCCGTCACCGCGACCAGCAGCAGGTCGTCGAGTCCCGCGCCCGGATGGAGGCGCGAGACGGGCACGCCCGCAAGGATGCCGTCGCCCGCAAGGCGCTCGACCGCCTCGGCCGCACCGCCGTCGAGGCGCACGGCGAACTCGTTGAAGAAGGCCGGGGTCACGACCCGTTCGCCGAGCCGGTCGGCCAGCGAGACGGCGCCCGCATGGTTGAGCGCGGCCAGGCGTTTCAGCCCGGTCTCGCCCAGCAGGGTCAGATGGATGGTGAAGGCGAGCGCGCAGAGGCCCGAATTGGTGCAGATGTTGCTGGTCGCGCGTTCGCGGCGGATATGCTGCTCGCGCGTCGCAAGGGTCAGCACATAGCCGCGCCGGCCCTCGGCATCCACGGTCTCGCCGCAGAGCCGGCCCGGCATCTGGCGCATATGCCGCGTGCGCGCCGCAAAGAGGCCGAGATGCGGGCCGCCGAAGCTCATCGCATTGCCGATGGACTGGCCTTCCGCCGCCACGATGTCGGCGCCCATCTCCCCTGGCGGCTTGAGCGCGCCGAGCGCCACGACCTCGGTGACGACGACCACCAGCAGCGCGCCCTTCGCATGGGCGGCTTCGGCGAGCTCCGAGAAGTCGGCGATATTGCCGAACAGGTCCGGATACTGGACGACGACGCAGGAGGTGTCGCCGTCGATCCGCGACGCCAGGTCCTCGCCGCCGGCCGGCACGGGTGGGCCGGCCTCCAGGGTGAAGCCCTGGAAGCGCGCGAGGGTCGCGGCCGTGTCGCGGTAATGCGGGTGGAGGTTGCCGGAGACGACCGCCTTCGAGCGCCGGGTGACGCGGTTCGCCATCATCACGGCCTCGGCCGTCGCGGTCGCGCCGTCATACATGGAGGCGTTGGCGACCTCCATGCCGGTCAGCAGGCAGACCTGGGTCTGGAACTCGAACAGGTATTGCAGGGTGCCCTGGGCGATTTCCGGCTGGTAGGGCGTATAGGAGGTGAGGAACTCGCCGCGCTGGATCAGGTAGTCCACGGAGGCCGGGATATGGTGGCGGTAGCTGCCGGCCCCGCAGAAGAAGGGGCCTGCGCCCGCCGCCCGGTTGCGCGCGGCGAGGCGGGAGAGCCGCCGCTCGACCTCGAATTCGCCGGCATGGCGCGGCAGGTCCACGGGTTCCGCCAGCAACGCATCTTCGGGCACGTCCGAGAACAGCGCCTCCACCGACGGCGCGCCGACCGCCTGCAGCATTTCGCTGCGGTCGGCGCCGGTGATCGGCAGGTAGCGCATCAGTCCAGTTCCTCGACGAACGCCTGGTAGCCCTCTTCGTCCATCAGCTCGTCCAGCTCGCCCTCGTCATCGACCTCCATGCGGAAGAACCAGCCTGCGTCCTCGGCGGACTCGTTGACGAGGTCGGGCGACTCGTCGAGCCGCTCATTGACCGCGACGATGGTGCCGGTCAGCGGCGCATAGACGTCGCTTGCCGCCTTGGTGCTCTCGACCACCGCGGCCTCGCCGTCGCGGGCGACCCGCGCGCCCACCTCCGGCAGTTCGACATAGACGACGTCGCCCAGTTGCGTCTGGGCGTAGTCGGTGATGCCGCAGACCGCGACACCGTCCTCGATCCGCACCCATTCATGTTCGCGCGTGTAGTAGGTCCTGACTGCCATCGGAGTCCTCAGCCTCGGAAATAGTTGTGGGGAACGAAGGGAAGGCGGACGACCCGCCCGGGCCGCGGCTTCCCGCGGATGTCGAAGGCGACCTCCGTGCCGGGCGCGGCGAGCGCGAGCGGCAGGTAGCCCATGGCGACCGGGCCGCCGAGCACCGGCGAGAAACCGCCGCTGGCCACCCAGCCGACCGGCTCGCCGGAGCCGTCGAGCAGGTCGGAGCCCTCGCGCGCGATGACCCGGCCCTCGGGCCTCATGCCGGCGCGGCGGCGCGTGGGAGGATTGTCGAGAATGCGCGCCGCGCCGGGGAAGCCGCGCTCCTCGCGCCGGCGCTTCGGCATCGTCCAGCCAAGGCCGGCTTCCAGCGGCGTCGTATCCTCGTCGAGGTCCCGCCCGTAGAGGCAGAGGCCCGCTTCCAGCCTGAGCGAGTTGCGCGCGTCGAGCCCCGCCCAGGCGACGGCCTCATGGGCGAGCAGCCGCCCGGCGAGCGCTTCGGCGTCGGCGCCGGCGACCGACAGCTCGAAACCGTCCTCGCCCGTATAGCCCGACCGCGAGACCCGGGCCGGCACGCCGCAGGCCTCGCCCTCGCGCCAGGCCATGAACGGCAGGTCCGCGAAATCCGGCAGCACCGCCGCCGCCGCCGGCCCCTGCAGGGCCAGCAGGGCGCGGTCCGGCTCCGGCACGATATCCACCCTGCCGCCGAGATGGCTGCGAAGATGCTCCGCGTCCCGGTTCCGGCGCGCGGCGTTGACCACCAGCCCGAGGCCGCCCGGCACGCGGGAGACGATCAGGTCGTCCAGGATGCCGCCGTTTTCGAGGGTGAAGAGGGTGTAGCGCATGGCGCCGTCGCCGAGGCCCTGTATGTCGCCCGGCACCAGCGTCTCCAGGGCCGCATCGGCGCCCTCGCCCATCAGCCGCAGCTGGCCCATATGGCTGACATCGAACAGCGCCGCGCGGTTGCGGGCCTGGTTGTGCTCGGCGACGCTGCCCTCGGGATAGCGCAGCGGCATGTCGTAGCCCACGAAGGGCTCCATGCGCGCGCCGGCGGCGAGGTGCATCGCGTGAAGCGGGGTCTTGAGCAAATCGGTCATCGACGGACCCTCCGGCTTCCGGGCCTGCCCTTGCGGCCTGCCCGTCTGCCCCCTCTGTCCGTCCGACCTGAAAGATTCCGGCGTCGCCGTTACATCTTCGGTGGGGCGTATGCGCCCGCTTTCCAGAGTTGCCTCCCCGCGCGGTCCGGGTGCCTGAGAGTTTCCGGGGCGGTTGCTCCTTCGGCGCCGGCCCTGATCGCCGGACTCTCCCGCGCAGATCAACGGCGGGGGAATGGTCGCAGACGCCGGGCCGGCTTGTCAATGCGCCATGAACACCGGGAGTCCGGCATTGAACAGGATATAGTTGGTCGGCCCGCCGAACAGCGCCTGGCGCAGCCGGCCCCGGGTATAGCCGCCCTTGAGCAGCAGATCGGCGCCGCGTTCGGCCGCGACTTCAAGGGTCTTGTGGCCGCTCTCCCCGAGCCCCGCCTCGACGACCAGCGAGCCGGCCTCGATGCCCTCGCGGCGAAGCTGGCGCGCGACCGCTTCTCCGGTCGGCCCCGGCACCGTCATGCCGGTCACGGTCAGCACCGTCACCTGCTCGGCAAGGCGCAGCAGGTCGAGCGCGGCGCGGATGGTGCGGGCGGTCTCGGAGGAGCCGTTCCACGCGATCATTATGTTGCGGCCAAACGCGGCCGGGGGTCCGGACGGCACCGCCAGAATCGCCTGGCCGCTGTCGAACAGCGCCGTCTCGAGCGTGCCGAGCGAGGGCCCGCTGGAGCCCTTCACCGGCCGGCCGACCACCACGACGTCATACACGCGGGCATGGTTGCCGAGATTGTCGAGGCCCGTCTCGCTCTCCGACCAGACAGCCCGGTCGCCGAGTCCCGCGGCTTCGGCAAAGGCGTCGAACCGCCGCCGCGCCTCGGCGGCGCGGCGGTCGTCCTCGCGCTCGAACCGCTCCACGAGCGCCGGCAGCGCGGCGCCGCTGTCGTCGGTCGCCATGATGGCGGAGGGGTCGGTGTGGAAATGGGCGGCCTCCAGCCAGCCGTCGATGCGGGCGCGCAGGCACTCGGCGGCGGCAAGCACGCTCTCCAGTGTGTCCAGGTCGTTGGTCGGCACCAGAATCGATTTCATCGTCTCGTCCTCGCTTCGCCGGTAGCAGCGGCCGGCGGGGTGACAAACCGCCCGTCATGGGCCAGTCTCGCAAAGGGACCTGCGGGCGGCGCGCGCCCGCAGTATCGCAGCAAAGAGGAAGATGCGCATGACGGACTTGCAGGACCGCCGGGCGGCGCTAGCGGCCCAGCATGCTGCGCTCGACGACGAGATCCGCGCCCTTGAAAACAATCCCTCCGCTGACGACCTGCAATTGCAGACGCTCAAGAAACGCAAGCTGGCGTTGAAGGATGAAATCGCAGCCCTGGAGCGCTCCGGCTGACGGTCGCCTTGTGGAGGCGCGGCTGAACCTGCCGGCGGCCGAACTGCCCGGCCGGCATCGGAAGGGCCGGCATGGACCATCCGAGCTATCTCGCTGACGTCCTGATCTTCCTGCTCGCGGCTGTTGTCGCGGTGCCGCTGTTCCGCCGTCTCGGGCTGGCGGCGGTGCTCGGCTATATCGGCGCCGGCGCCGTCATCGGCCCCCATGCGCTCGGCCTGGTCGAACGGATCGACAGCGCCCGCGCGCTGGCGGAGTTCGGCGTCGTCTTCCTGTTGTTCACGGTCGGGCTGGAGCTGCCGCTCGACCGCCTGCGCGCTCTCGGGGGCGGCAAATTCGCCCTCGGCCTGCTGCAGGTCCTGCTCACCATGGCGGTGTTCTCCGGCGCGGGGATCGCCTTCGGGCTGCCGCCCCAGGCCGCATTCGTGGTGGCCGCGGCGCTCGCGCTCTCCTCGACCGCCATGGTGCTGCAATTGCTGGCCGAGCGGGGCGAACTGACAAGCCAGGCGGGACGGTCCGCCTTCGCCGTGCTTCTGGTCCAGGACATAGCCGTCGGTCCGCTGCTGGTCATCACGCTGGTGCTCGGCGGCGCGCCGGAGGCGGTGGCGGAAGCGCTCTTCTGGTCGGTGCTGAAGGCGCTCGCGGCCGTGGTGGGCATCCTGGCGGTCGGACGCTGGGTGGTGCGTCCAATTTACGGGCCGCTCTCCGAGGGCGGCCAGATCGAAACCTTCACCGCGCTCACCCTGCTGATCGTGCTGGCGACGGGCCTCGCCACCGAACTCGCCGGCCTCTCGATGGCTTTCGGCGCCTTCCTTGCAGGCATGCTGCTGGCCGACACCCGCCACCGCCATCAGGTCGCGGCCGTCATCCAGCCCTTCCGCGGCCTGTTGCTCGGGCTCTTCTTCATGACGGTCGGCATGGCGATCGACGCGGGCGGGGTGGTGTCGCGGGCCGGCGCGCTGGCGGCCGTCGTGGTCGGCCTGCTGGTGGTCAAGACCGCGGTTGCCGCCGCAATCGGGGCCGTGCTCGGCATGCCGAGGGGGCGGGCGATCTATGTCGGGCTGCTGCTGGCGGGCAGCGGGGAGTTCGGCTTCGTGCTGCTGGGCGCGGCGGTCGGGCGCTCGCTGCTGGACAGTCCGGATGCGCAGCTCCTCGGCATGGCGATCACGCTTTCCATGGCGGCGACCCCGCTGCTGGCGTTCGCCGGGCGCCGCATCCTGCCCGACATCGCGCAGGAGTCCGGCGAGCGGGTGGAGGCCGCGGGGCCGCATTCGGGCCATGTCGTCGTCGCCGGCTTCGGCCGCGCCGGCCGGGAATGCGCGGCCCAGTTGCGGGAGGCGGGCAAGCTGCCGGTCGGCATCGACATCCATGCCGACAACATCACCGCGGGCCGCCGGCTGGGTTTCGAGGTGTTCCATGGCGATGCGGCCCGTCCGGAAGTGCTGGAGGCGGCCGGCGTCGAGAGTGCCAGCGCGGTCATCGTGGCGTTCAACGACCCCAGGCGCGCCGTCACCATCGTTAGCCAGCTGCGCTACATTTTCCCACGCCTGCGCATCGTCGCCCGCGCCCATGACGAGCACTGGGCGGAAGAATTGCGCCGGGTGGGCGCGGACACCGTCGCCGTCGAATTGCAGGGCGTCGCGGACAAACTTGCCGGAGCCATCGACAGCGTCGAGCCGGCCCCGGAGACCGCATGACCGGAGCGGCAGGCGGCGGTTGCCGCCCCGGCGGCTTTGGTATAGACAACGCCGCTGCCAGATATCCGAAAGAGGATGCCCGATGGCCGTTCCGAAGAAGAAGGTGAGCCGGTCGCGCCGCGACAAGCGCCGTTCCCATCACCGTCTGGGCGCCGAAACGCATGTCGAATGCCCGAATTGCGGCGAACGGATGCGCCCGCACCATGTTTGCGCGGCATGCGGCTATTACCGCGGCCGCGAGGTCGTCGTAGCCAGAGACGAAGCCGCCTAAGGCTCCTGTGCCCGATCCCATCGTCATTGCGCTCGACGGCATGGGCGGAGACCGGGCGCCTGATATCGTGCTTCGGGGCGCAGCCCTGGCCGGCGAGCGCTACCCGGAAGCCCGCTTCCTGATCCATGGAGATCCGGCGCGGATGGAGCGCGGCCTGGCGAAGCTGAAGGGCTTTGGCGACCGGGTCGAGCTGCATGCCGCCGAAAAGGTGATCGCCGATGACGCCAGGCCCTCCTCGGCGCTGCGCGGCGGCGAGGGCTCGTCGATGTGGAACGCCGTAGCGAAGGTGCGCGACGGTCAGGCCGCCGGCATCGTTTCGGCCGGCAATACCGGCGCGCTGATGGCCGTTTCCAAGTTCCTGCTGCGCACGCCTCCGGGCGTCGGCCGGCCCGCTATCTGCTCCATCATGCCGACCCTGCGCGCCGAAATCGCCATGCTCGATCTCGGCGCGAATATCGAATGCGACGGCGAAAACCTGTTCCAGTTCGCGGTCATGGGCGCCGCTTTCGCTTCGGCGGTCCTGGACCGGCGCCCGACGGTCGGCCTGCTGAATGTCGGCCAGGAGGAGCTGAAGGGGGGCACGGCCTTGCGCGATGCCGCCGCCAGGCTCCGCGCCGTTGCCGATCCCGGCTTCGATTTCAGGGGTTTCATCGAGGGCGATGACATAACCGCCGGCGCCGTCGATGTGGTGGTGACCGACGGCTTCACCGGAAATGTCGCCCTCAAGGCGCTGGAAGGTTCCGCGCGGCTTTACAGCGCGGCGCTCCGGCGCGCGGTGAAGAGCTCGTTCGCCGGCATGGCGGGTTTCTGGCTGGCGCGGCGGGCGCTCGACAAAGTGCGCGACCGTTTCGACCCGCGCCGCTACAACGGCGCGGTGTTCGTCGGGTTGAACGGCATCGTCGTCAAGGCCCATGGCAGTTCGGACGCCTTCTCGTTCGCCAATGCGATCGGCTTTGCGGTCGATATGAGCCGCCACGGTTTCCTTGAGGATGTCCGCTCGGCCTTCGAGCGGATGGCGCCGCCGGTGGCGGCGACGGCCTCTTGACCGGACGGCGGGCGCAATTCCGGGGCGTCGGCGGCTATCTGCCGGAGCGCGTCGTCACCAATGACGAGCTCGCGGCCCGCATGGACACCTCCGACGCCTGGATCCGCGAACGCACCGGCATCCGCGAGCGGCGGATCGCCGCGCCGGATGAAAAGACCTCGGACCTCGCGCTCGAAGCGTCCAGGCGCGCGCTCGCTGCCGCCGGAAGGGACGCCTGTGAACTCGACCTGATCGTGCTCGCCACCGCGACGCCCGACCGGACCTTCCCCTCCACGGCAACGGCCGTCCAGGCCGGGCTCGGCATGACGGAGGGCGTTGCATTCGATGTCCAGGCGGTCTGCTCCGGGTTCATCTACGCGCTTGCCGTGGCGGACAATTTCATCCGCGCCGGCCAGTCGCGAAGCGCGCTGGTGATCGGCGCCGAGACCTTTTCCCGGATCCTGGACTGGAACGAGCGCGAGACCAGCGTGCTGTTCGGCGACGGCGCCGGCGCGGTGGTGCTGGAAGCCTGCGAGGACGATCCGCGCCACCTCCTGTCCACCCACCTGCATTCGGACGGTCGCCATGGCGACCTGCTCTATGTAGATGGCGGTCCGTCATCGACCCGGACCGTCGGGCATTTGCGGATGAAGGGGCGGGAAGTCTTCAAGCACGCGGTCACCAATCTCACCGAGGTCGTTGACGAGGCGCTGACGGCCAACGGCCTCGGGCCCGAGGCCATCGACTGGATCGTGCCGCACCAGGCCAATCTGCGCATCCTGCGCGCCACCGGGCGCAAGCTCGGCATTGGCGACGACCGGGTGATCGTGACGGTGGACCGCCACGCCAACACTTCGGCCGCCTCGATTCCCCTGGCCCTGGCGGCCGGTGTCGGGGACGGGCGGATCGCGGAAGGCGACATGCTGCTGCTTGAGGCGATGGGCGGCGGTTTCACCTGGGGCGCGGCGCTCGCCCGATGGTGAGCGCCAATGCCGCCCGTATCTGCGTTGACCGGACATATGCGTCCGGGTTAGCGTCCTTTTCATGAGTGGCAGGACCCTGACCCGCGCCGACCTCTGCGAGGCGGTCTATCGCAATATCGGCCTCTCGCGAAGCGATTCGGCAATGCTGGTGGAAGCCGTTCTGGAAGAACTCGTCTGGGCGCTGGAGTCCGAAGGCACGGTCAAGATCTCCTCCTTCGGCACGTTTACCATGCGGATGAAGGGCGAGCGGACGGGGCGCAACCCGCGCACCGGCGAAGAGGTCGCCATTCCGCCTCGCCGCGTGGTCGCGTTCCGCGCGTCGCAGGTGTTGAAGCAGCGCGTCAATGCGGGCGGCGCGGCGGCGGAGTAGGCGCCGGCTTCCATGGAAAAACACCCGACCGCCTATCGCACGATATCGGAAGTCGCGCGGGAGGTCGGGCTCGAGCCCCATGTGCTTCGTTTCTGGGAGAGCAAATTTCCACAATTGCAGCCGTTGAAGCGGGCCGGCGGGCGGCGCTATTACCGCCCTGAGGATGTCGATACGATTCTGGCCATTCGCGAACTGCTGCATGAACGGCGTTTCACCATCGAGGGCGCGCGCAGGGCGCTGTCGGGGCAGGACGTGCCGGAATCCGAATTGCGGAGCATTCTGGAGGAGTTGCGGGATATCCGCGCGCTCATGGAGACAAACGTGGTATAGTCCGCCGCCATGACAAGGCGGATTGCGTCGCGACCACGTCGCGTGACGTTGAACAAATACCCGAAAAGAGACGACGTGCCGTGACTAAGGAGTGTCGATTCGTATGGCTACCGGTACCGTGAAATGGTTCAACACGACCAAAGGATACGGGTTCATCGAACCCGACGAGGGCGGGGCCGACGTCTTCGTCCATATTTCGGCGGTGCAGCGCGCCGGCCTCAATGCTCCGGCCGAGGGCCAGCGGATCAGCTATGAACTGCGCCGGGATCCGCGCAAGGGCAAATTCGCAGCCGACAACATCCAATTCGTCTGATCGGTTCCCCGCGGCCCGTCGCCCAAGACGCCGATGCGTTGACAGCGGCGGGCCGCGTTTCTAAATCTTGGCCGAAGGGCGGGACGCCTGCGGGCCGGCCTGCCATCTTTCGGGGAACGCTTCATGCTCGGCGTAGTCGCCAAGCGCCTGTTCGGCACCCATAACGACCGCTTTCTGAAACGCCTGCGGCCCGAAGTCGCAGCGATCAATGCGCTCGAACCCGATCTGGAGGCGTTGTCGGACAGCGCGCTCCGCGCCCGCACGGACGAATTCCGCGAGCGCATTCAGGGCGGCGCCGACCCGGACGATCTGCTCGTCGAGGCCTTCGCCACGGTGCGCGAGGCGTCGAAACGCACGCTCGGCCAGCGCCATTTCGACGTCCAGCTTGTCGGCGGCATGGTCCTCCACCAGGGCATGATCGCGGAAATGAAGACCGGCGAGGGCAAGACGCTCGCGGCGACCCTGCCGGTCTATCTGAACGCGCTTGGCGGCAGGGGCGTGCATGTCGTGACGGTCAACGACTATCTCGCCAGGCGGGATGCCGAATGGATGGGCCGCATCTACGAGTTCCTCGGGCTCACCGTCGGCTGCATCACGCACGGGCTGCCGGACAGCGAGCGGCGCCGGCAATACGCCGCGGATGTCACTTACGGGACGAACAACGAGCTCGGGTTCGACTATCTGCGCGACAACATGAAATTCGCGCTGGACGAGATGGTCCAGCGAACCTTCGCCTACGCTATCGTGGACGAGGTGGACTCGATCCTGATCGACGAGGCGCGCACGCCGCTCATCATATCGGGCGCGGCCGAGCAGTCTTCCGAGCTCTACATGCGCTGTGACCGGCTGATGGCGGAGATCCGGCCCGAGCACTATGAGAAGGACGAGAAGCAGCGCAGCGTCACCCTGAACGAGGCCGGCCAGGAACACAGCGAGGCGCTGCTGCGCCAGCACGAGCTGCTCACCGAGGGCAGCCTCTACGACATCCACAATATCTCCCTGCTGCACCATCTGAACCAGTCGCTGCGCGCCCATACGCTGTTCGAGCGCGATGTCGATTACATGGTCCGCGACGGCAAGGTCGTCATCATCGACGAGTTCACCGGCCGCGCGATGGAGGGGCGGCGCTATTCGGAGGGGCTGCATCAGGCGCTGGAGGCCAAGGAAGGGGTCCCGGTCCAGTTGGAGAACCAGACGCTCGCCCAGATCACCTTCCAGAACTATTTCCGCCTCTACGACAAGCTCGCCGGCATGACCGGCACGGCGATCACCGAGGCGGGCGAATTCGCCGAGATCTACGGGCTTGAGGCGATAGAGATTCCCACCAACCTGCCGACCGTGCGCGCCGACCACGATGACGAGGTCTACCGCACCGCACGGGAGAAGAACGACGCCATCCTGACCCAGATCCGCGACTGCGTGGAACGGCGCCAGCCCGTGCTGGTGGGCACGGTCTCCATCGAGAAGTCGGAGGAGCTGGGCAAGCGGCTCAAGAAGGAGAAGATCGCCCACCAGATACTGAATGCGCGCTACCACGAACAGGAAGCGGCGATCATCGCACAGGCGGGCAAGCCGGGCGCGGTGACGATCGCGACCAACATGGCGGGGCGCGGCACCGATATCCAGCTCGGCGGCAATGCGGAAATGCTGATCCGCGCCGAGGGCGAGGCGCGCGAGGCCGCGATTCTGGAGCAGGTGGAGCGGGACAGGCAGGTGGTGATCGAGGCGGGCGGCCTCTACGTGCTGGCGACCGAGCGCCATGAGAGCCGGCGGATCGACAACCAGCTTCGCGGACGCTCCGGGCGGCAGGGCGACCCCGGCGCCTCCAAGTTCTTCGTCTCGCTCGAAGACGACCTGATGCGCATTTTCGGCTCGGAGCGCATGGACGGGATGCTGCGCCGGCTCGGCCTCGAGGACGGCGAGGCCATCGTCCACCCCTGGATCAACAAGGCGCTCGAGAAGGCGCAGCAGAAGGTCGAGGCGCGCAATTTCGAGATTCGCAAGAACCTGCTGAAATTCGACGATGTGATGAACGACCAGCGCAAGGTCGTTTACGAGCAGCGCCGCGACCTGATGCAGGTTGAGGATGTCCATGACGAGGTCGTGGACATGCGCCACCAGGTCGTCGAGGACGCGGTCGAGCGGTTCATCCCGGAGAAGGCGCTCCCCGAGCAATGGGACGCCCAGGGTCTCCAGGACGAGCTGCGCCGCGTGCTTTCCATCGACTTCCCGGCCCGCGAATGGGCGGAGGAGGAAGGCATCGCGGACGAGGAGATCCGCCGGCGCATTCTCACGGCGCTCGACCGGCGCATGGCGGAGAAGACGGCGAACTGGGGCGCGGACATCATGCGCCAGGCGGAAAAAAGCGTCCTGCTCCAGCTTCTCGACCAGATCTGGAAGGAGCATCTGCTCCAGCTCGACCATCTGCGCCAGGGCATCGGGCTGCGCGCCTATGCCCAGAAGGACCCGCTGAACGAGTACAAACAGGAAGCCTTCGCACTGTTCGACACCATGCTGGCGCGGCTGCGCGAGGCGGTGACCGGAACGCTCGCCCATCTCGAAGTGCAGCTGGACACGCCCGCCAGCGACCTCATGCCGCGCTCGGAGGAGGACGGCGACTGGCGCGAGCTGCATGACGAGCCGGAGCCTGCCTTCGCCGGCAATGGCGGCGCGGCCCAGGCCACCCGTCCCCTGCGCCGGCCGAGCGGCCCGCCCGATCCGGGCGATCCGTCGAGCTGGGGCAAGGTCGCGCGCAACGCGCCCTGCCCCTGCGGGTCGGGCAAGAAATACAAGCACTGCCACGGCCGGCTCGCCTGAGCCCCCGTCCCCTGCCCGCCGACCCCGGCCTCCCAGCGAAGGAAACGTCCGCCCTTGCCGCTCTCCCCGCCTGCGCCCCGCCGCCGCCACATCCACAGCCGCCAGGTCCGTTGCGAGGGTTTCCTGCGCGAGGACGGGCTCTGGGACCTGGAGGCCGAACTCGTCGATACCAAGACCTACGCCTTCGAGAACCACTGGCGCGGTCGGGTCGAGCCGGGCGTCCCGGTCCACCGGATGCGGGTCAGGCTCACCCTCGACGACCGCCTGACGATCCTCGCCGCCGAAGCCGAGACGCTGGAAAGCCCTTATGCCGTCTGCGCGGACGCCGCCGGGAACTTTTCCCGCCTTGTCGGGCTGCGCATCGGCCCGGGCTGGATGCGCCGGGTCAAGGAGCGTTACGGCCGGACCGCCGGCTGCACGCATATCCTGGAATTGCTCTATCCGCTCGGCACCAGCGCCTACCAGACCCTCGGCCCCTGGCGGGAGCATCAGCGCCGACAGGCCGGCATGAGCGAGGCGGAGAGCATGAAGGGCGGTCCCGGCCTCGACTCCTGCATGGCGTTCGCCCGGTCGAGCCCGGTGGTCAGGACGCTCTGGCCGGAGGAATACCGCGAGGCGGAGCCGGCCCGGCCGGGCTAACCGTCCTCCGCCCGGATCGACAGCGCATGCACCGGCCCCGCCATCTCCTCGGCCAGCACGCCATACACGGCCTTCTGCCGGGCGACGCGGCTCATGCCACGGAAGGCGCCGGCCGCGATCTCCACGCGGAAATGCGATTCCCCGCCCGGCCGGGCGCCGACATGGCCTGCATGCAGGTGCGATTCGTCGATCACCTCGAGCCGGCTCGGCTCGAACGCCTCGCGGAGCTTGCGGGCGATATCGTCGCGGACAGCCATGGCCCGGCCCCCTTGTTCCCTTGCTGCGGTGTTTCCATACTCGGACGGTCATGGTCTATCACACCCGACAGCGCCCCGCTCCCGGCGCCCGCTGCGAATGGCCGGGCTGCCGGGCGGCAGCCTCCTATCCGGCGCCGCGCGCATCGGACCGGCTGCACGACTATGTCTGGTTCTGCCTGGACCATGTCCGCGCCTACAACCGCGAATGGAGCTTCTGCCCCGATATGGACCGGGCGGATATCGACGCGGCGGTGCGCAGCAGCCTGGAGCCCGGCGGGCGGTATGGCCGCTTCAGCGCCTCACCCGCCTTCGACGATCCCCTCGACATCTTCGGCGGAGCCGCCGCCCGGACGCCGCCCTCGCGGCGCTGGCCGCCCGGAAGCCCGGAGGCGGAAGCGGCAGCGGCCATGGCGCTTTCCGACGACATGACTCTCCCCGCGCTGAAATCGCGCTATAAGGAACTGGTCAAGCACCACCATCCCGACGCCAATGGCGGCTGCCCGGCGTCGGAGGAACGAATGAAATCCATAACCCGTGCCTACCGGGTCCTGCACGAGGCGCTTTCGGCGGCGCCGGCCCGGTAGCCTGTCACCAAGCCGGTTGGAAAATCGCATGAGCACGATGCACGGCATCCAGAGCGACGCGCATACCCGCGAGCCCGACAAGACAATTTCCGTGCGCGAGGTCTTCGGGATCGACACGGACATGGTCGCGCCCGCCTTCTCGGAGGCGAACGCCTACGTGCCCGAGATCGATACCGCCTACCATTTCGACGAACAGACCACGCTCGTGATCCTGGCCGGCTTCGCCCACAACCGCCGCGTGATGATCCAGGGCTATCACGGCACCGGCAAATCGACCCATATCGAGCAGGTCGCGGCCCGGCTCAACTGGCCGTGCATCCGCATCAATCTCGACAGCCATGTGAGCCGCATCGACCTTGTCGGCCGCGACGCCATCGTGGTGCGCGACGGCAAGCAGGTCACCGAATTCCGCGAGGGCATGCTGCCCTGGGCGCTGCAGCACGCGACCGCCATCGTCTTCGACGAATATGATGCCGGCCGCCCGGACGTGATGTTCGTCATCCAGCGCGTGCTCGAGGTCGAGGGCAAGATGACGCTGCTCGACCAGAACCGGGTCATCCGCCCGCACCCGTCCTTCCGGCTGTTCGCGACCTCGAACACGGTCGGCCTCGGCGACACGACCGGCCTCTATCACGGCACCCAGCAGATCAACCAGGGCCAGATGGACCGCTGGAACGTGGTGGCGACCCTGAACTACCTGCCCGAGGACGAGGAGTTGAAGATCATCCTCGCCAAGGTGCCGGAGCTCTCCGACAAGAAGGGGCTCGAGCGCGGCAAGCAGATGATCCAGCTTGCGGAGCTCACCCGCCGGGGCTTCATGAACGGCGACATTTCCACCGTCATGTCGCCGCGCACCGTCATCACATGGGCCGAGAACACGCGCATCTTCAACGATCTCGGCTTCGCCTTCCGCGTCACTTTCCTCAACAAGTGCGACGAGGCGGAGCGGCCCATCGTGGCCGAGTATTTCCAGCGCTGCTTCGACAGCGAGCTGCCCGAGTCCGTGGTGGCGTCGGGGATCGGCCGCGCACCATGAGCCTTGCCGGGGACAAGGAGACGCCGCTCGACTCGTTCAAGCGGGTGACGGCCGCCACCATGCGCGCGATCGGCGACATGGACGAGCTGGAAGTCTCCTTCGGACCCGACCGGGCGTCGCTGGAGCGGGGCCACGCCAAGCTGCCGATGCCGGGGCGCGACCTGCCGGCGGCCGAAGCCGCCTTCGTGCGCGGCGAAGCCGATTCCCTGGCCCTGCGCGAGCGCCATCACGACGCCGAGATGCATGCGCGGCTCGCGCGCGGCGGCCCGCAGGCGCGCGCCGTGTTCGATGCGCTGGAACAGGCGCGGGTCGAGGCTTGGGGCGCACGCCACATGACGGGCGCGGCGCGCAACCTCTCCGCGGCCGTCGATGAGCGCTGCCGGCGGCAGGGTTTCACCCGCGCCGCCTCGGCCGATGACGTGCCGCTGGCGGAGGCCGTCGGCCTCTATGCCCGCGAAACGCTCAGCGGACAGGCCTCCTCGCCCGTGGCGTCCGGGGTGCTCGACCTCTGGCGGGACTGGTTCGACGAGCGCGCCGCAAAGGCGTTCGCCCGCATGGCCGGCCAGATTCACGACCAGGAGGCGTTTGCGGCGCTCGCCGGGCGCCTGATGGAAGACCTGGAGCTGCTCGACGATGCGGCATCCGGCGAGGAGGAAGGCTCCGAAGACGACGCCGACGATTCGTCCGAGGACGGCGAGGGCGACGGGACCGAGGGCGAGAGCGACGGGACGCTGATGTCGGATGCCTCGGACATGTCGGATGTCGAGGGAGAGGATACCGGGGAGGCCGGCGCGGACGACGCCGATGCGGAGATCATGCCGGGCATGGGCGACGAGGAGCCCGGCCGGTCCTCGCCGCAGGAACACCCGATGCACGGCCGCAATGACAATGCCGGGCCGGCCTACATGCCATGGACCGGGGAGTTCGACGAGATCGTCCATGCCGAAGAGCTGTGCGATGCGGACGAGCTCGCCCGCCTGCGCCACCATCTCGACCAGCAGCTTGCGAGCCTCCAGGGGGTCGTCAGCCGGCTCGCCAACCGCCTGCAGCGCCGCCTGATGGCCCAGCAGGTGCGGGCCTGGGAGTTCGACCTGGAGGAGGGGCTGCTGGACGCCGCCCGCCTCGCGCGCGTCGTGGCCGACCCGATCCGCTCGCTCTCCTACAAGATGGAGAAGCAGACCGATTTCCGCGACACGGTGGTGTCGCTGCTGATCGACAATTCCGGCTCCATGCGGGGCCGGCCGATCTCGGTCGCGGCAATGAGCGCCGACATTCTCGCCCGCACGCTGGAGCGCTGCGGGGTCAAGACCGAGGTTCTGGGCTTCACCACCCGCGCCTGGAAGGGCGGGCAGTCGCGCGAGAAGTGGCTCGCGGCCGGCAAGCCCGCCAATCCGGGCCGGCTGAACGACCTGCGCCACATCGTCTACAAGGAGGCCGACTCACCGCTGCGCCGGGCGCGCAGGAATCTGGGCCTGATGCTCCGCGAGGGCATATTGAAGGAGAACATCGACGGCGAGGCGCTGCTCTGGGCGCACCAACGCCTGCTCGGCCGGCCGGAGGACAGGCGCATCCTCATGGTCATCTCGGACGGCGCGCCGGTGGACGATTCCACGCTTTCGGTCAATCCCGGCAACTATCTCGAACGCCATCTGCGCGAGGTCATCGAGTGGATCGAGACGCGCTCACCGGTGGAGCTGATCGCCATCGGCATCGGCCATGACGTGACCCGCTATTACCGCCATGCGGTGACGATCTTCGACGCCGACCAGCTCGGCGGGGCGATGATGGAGCAGCTCGCCGGCCTCTTCGACGAGGAAAGCCGCCGCCGCCAGGCGCGCGGCGCCCCCAGGCCGGCGCGTTGACCGCTCCGCTCAGGCCGCGCGCGGCGCTGGCGACACATGACGTCTTCAACATGCCGCCGCACATGGGCGACCGGGACCTCTGGGCCGAGGACGCGGCGCTCCGGGAAGGCGTGCGGCGCGAGGGCGCAGCCTGGGCGGAGGACCGCATCGCCGCGTTCGGGCGCCTTATCGGCCGCGCCGAAGTGGCGGAGAAGGCGGAACAGGCCAACCGCCACGGTCCAGAACTGAAACCCTTCGACCGCTACGGCATGCGGATCGACCGGGTCGAATACCACCCCGCCTATCACGACCTGATGGCGCTCGCGGTCGGGAACGAGGTTGCGAGCTTCGCCTGGAACCATGCCGGGCCGGGCGCGCATGTCGGCCATATGGCGCTGACCTACCTGATCAGCCAGGTGGAATGCGGCGTGATGTGCTCGATGGCGATGACCTACGCGGCGGTCCCCGCGCTCAGGGCGTCGCCGGCCATCGCCGAAGCCTGGGTCCCGCGCGCGCTGTCCGGCCGTTATGACGGGCGCGATGTGCCGGTGGAGGACAAGCCCGGCGGCACCGTCGGCATGTTCATGACCGAGAAGCAGGGCGGGTCCGACGTCCGCTCCAACTCGACCGTCGCGAGGCCGGCGAACGGTGGTGCGGACGGCGCCTGGCGGCTCACCGGGCACAAATATTTCTGCTCAGCGCCGATGTCGGACGCCTTCCTGACGCTTGCCCGGACCGATGCCGGCATTTCCTGCTTCCTGCTGCCCCGCTGGACGCCGGAGGGCGAGCGCAACGCCATCTCGATCCGGCATATCAAGGACAAGCTCGGCAACCGCTCCAACGCCTCCGTCGAGATCGAGCTGGAGGACGCCTGGGCCGTCATGGTCGGCGAGGACGGGCGCGGCATCCGCACCATCATCGACATGGTGCAGGGCAACCGGCTCTATTGCGCGGTCAGCTCCGCGGCCCTGATGCGCCAGGGCGTCGTGCAGGCCCTTCACCACACCCGCCACCGCAGCGCCTTCCAGCGCCGGCTCGCCGACCAGCCGCTCATGCGCAATGTGCTGGCCGACCTTGCGCTGGAAGCCGAGGCGGCGCTGGCGCTCGGCCTCAGGACCGCCCGCGCCGTGGACGAGGCCGAAGACGGTCCGCAGGCGCGGGCCTTCGCGCGCATCAGCACGGCGATTGCCAAATACTGGGTCTGCAAGCGCGCGCCGGGCCATGCGTTCGAGGCGCTGGAGTGCCATGGCGGCCCCGGCTACATCGAGGACGGGCCGATGGCCCGACTCTACAGGGAAGCGCCGCTCAACAGCATCTGGGAAGGCTCGGGCAACGTGCTTTGCCTCGACGTGCTGCGCGCCATGGCCCGCGAGGAGGAGGCCGTGCCGGCGCTGCTGGCGGAGATCGACGCCGCGCGCGGCGCGCATCCGGGGCTCGACGGGGCGGCCGACGCGCTCCGGGACGACCTCTCAAAGCCGGAAGAGTTCGAGTCCGGCGCCCGGGCGCTCACCGAGCGGATGGCGCTGGCGCTGCAGGCCTCCCTGCTCGTCCGCCACGCGCCGCAGGCGGTCGCCGACGCCTTCTGCGCCAGCCGGCTGGGCGACCGCTGGACCGGCGCCTACGGCACTCTGCCGCCCGGCACGGACACGGACGCCATCCTGACGCGCGCATTGCCAGTGGGGTGAGGTTACCGGGGCGAACGGTGACATGGCAAAAGGCAACGACGGAAATTACCTGCAACACTCTATCGAGGTTGCCGCGGCGAGGCGCCTTGCCGACATGGATTGCGAGGGAAGGCTTCATTTGGCGCTGACGCACGGTATGAAACCGTACGAGCCATTCGAGATACCACTTCAGGAAATGAGGCCCGGACTGACCCGGAGGGACATAAAATGGGCGTTGAAAGAAGCCACCAAGCGGCAATCAGGAAACGAGAGAGCGATAGTTCACGCTTATAGGAAAACAGGCGCGACCGAGAAACGCTATCCTAATTCTCTGGAGTTGTTGAAAGCTATAATTGGCTCTGAAAAGCTATATGGTGGCATTACAGAAATTTGCCCTGCAAAACATAAATGGCTTACACACGCCTGTCGTAACTCGAAAGTCAAAGCATGCTGCGCCTCTTGGCGTACGGAATTGCAAACGGGTATTCTATCCTGCCCTTATAATCTTCAAATGCCATGGTTATTCAGCATGGACCCAATGACATATAGTGATGATGATGGCGATGAATGTAGCAACAGGCTTCACAGAAACGATTTTTCTCGGCTGTCGGATGCGCTGAAAGCATATGTTGCGAGCAGACAACCGGGGGTCGCAATCCTGTTCGTATATAACGTCAGGAAATCCGTCCAGGAGCAATTCCAGAAATTCATTGAACGCCTTGCGCATTGTGCCGGCATGAGCACTTGTTGCTGCTGGCTTACCCACCGTGGGGGAAACCGTAATCTTGCCGGACTTCTCCGCTTCGGCGTCGAATTAGGCTCTTGCGCCGATCTTCTTGAGGCGAAGACCGGAACGGCATAGCAGCGGTTCGGAAGGAGTGCAGGCCGGCCTCACCGTTCGAGACCGGCCCCGCGCTTTCAACGCCCCTTGAAGACGGGCTCGCGCTTTTCGATGAAGGCGGCCATGCCTTCCTTCTGGTCCTCGGTGGCGAAGGTCGAGTGGAACATGCGCCGCTCGAACTTCACCCCCTCGGAGAGCGGCATCTCGTAGGCGCGGTTGACGCATTCCTTGGTGATCATCGCGGCAGGGCGCGACTTGGCGGCGATCGACGCCGCGACCTCGACCGCCGCATCGAGCAGCTTGTCGGCCGGCACCACGCGGCTCACCAGGCCCGAGCGCTCGGCCTCGGCCGCATCCATCATCCGGCCCGTCAGGCACATGTCCATGGTCTTCGACTTGCCGATGAAGCGCGCCAGGCGCTGCGTGCCGCCGCCGCCCGGCAGCGCGCCGAGGTTGATCTCGGGCTGGCCGAACCGCGCCGTGTCGGCGGCGATGATGAAATCGCACATCATCGCCATCTCGCAGCCGCCGCCGAGCGCATAGCCCGCCACCGCCGCGATCACCGGCTTGCGGCAGCCCGTCACCCGCTCCCAGCCGACGGTGATGAAGTCCTCCAGATAGGCGTCCATATAGGTCTTGGGCTGCATCTCCTTGATGTCGGCCCCGGCGGCGAAGGCGCGCTCGGAGCCCGTCACCACGACGCAGCCGATGGCGTCGTCGGCCTCGAAGGCGTCGAGCGCCCCGGCCAGCTCCTCGATCAGCTTCGCGCAAAGCGCATTCAGCGCTTCCGGGCGGTTCAGGGTGACGATGCCGACCGCCCCCCGGGTTTCGACCAGGATATGTTCGTAGTTCATCGGGCGCGCTTCCGCCTCCATTGCCGCGGGACTTCGGGAAGGCGGGACTCTGGCGCTCGGCCCTGTCGGGGTCAACCGGTCCGGCGGGGCCTGCGCGTGGCTCCGGGACTCACCGCCCGCCGGCAGGAATGAGGCCGCGGGGGCGGAAGCGCATGACGAGCAGCAGGATGAGGCCCATGACCAACGGGCGCATATGCGCTGCGCTTTCCAGCAGGTGCTCGCGGAAGGCGCTCCCTTCGGGCAGGCCCGCCGTCAGCGCCTGCATCAGCCAGAGGCCCGCCGGCTCCGCCTCGATCCAGACGAACCAGATGAGGAAGCCGCCCAGCACCGCGCCCAGATTGTTGCCGGAGCCGCCGACCACCACCATCACCCAGATGAGGAAGGTGAAGCGCAGCGGCTGGTAGCCCGCCGGGGTGAACTGGCCGTCGAGCGTGGTCAGCATGGCGCCGGCGACGCCGACCACGGCGGAGCCGAGTATGAACACCTGCCGGTGGCGGCGGGTCACGTCCTTGCCCATGGCGCCGGCGGCGGTCTCATTGTCGCGGATCGCCCGCATCATCCGGCCCCAGGGGGAATGCAGCGCGCGCTCCGAGAGCCAGAACACGACCGCCAGCACGGCGAGGAACAGGCCCGCATAACAGAGCTTCACGAACAGGCTGGAGGACTGGACCGCGAACTCCCGGAGCGCGGCTTCATGCGCCTCTCCCGAGAGCGCCTCCAGGCTCCGGCTGTGCAGCACGGCCACGAGGTCGACGAACCAGGGGTCCCGCTGCAGGTCCACCTCGTAGGGCACCGGGCGGTCGAGGCCGGTCACGTTCTTCACCCCGCGCGTCAGCCAGTCCTCGTTCTTGAGCACGGCGATGACGATCTCGGATATGCCGAGCGTGGCGATGGCGAAATAGTCCGAGCGCAGCCCGAGCGCGATCCGCCCGATGACGAAGGCGGCCCCGGCGGCGAGCAGCCCGCCCGCGAACCAGGAGAGGATGATCGGCAGGCCGAGGCCGCCGAGATAGCCGGTCTTCGCGGGCTCCACCGCCTCGATGGCATCGACCGCCGGATCGAAGAAGACTCCCGCGCCGAAGAGCCCAACGAGCACGACCGCGGCGAGCGCCGCCGTGCGGGCGCGGTTGCGGGGCATGTATCGGGCAAGCGCCAGCGCAAGCCCGCCCGCCGCCATCAGGATGAGGAGCGCGATGAACAGCCCGCCGCCGCCCGCCGCCCAGGCGGCCGGCACGGGCGGGCGGGAGACGAGCACGCCCGCAAGCCCGCCCAGCGCCGCGAATCCCATGATGCCGATATTGAAGAGGCCCGCATAACCCCACTGGATGTTCACCGCGAGCGACATGAGGGCGGAGATGAGACAGAGATTGAGCACCGCCAGCGCCAGCGGCCAGGACTGGCCGAAGCCGACCGCGGCCAGCCCCGCGCCCACAATGGCGAGCGCCGTCGCGTTCCTGAGCGCCGGCGTCACAGCACCCGCCCCCGGAATATGCCCGACGGCCGGAGCAGCAGGACGAGCACCAGGATCATGAAGGAGACGGCGAACTTGTAGTCGGTCGAGAGCAGCTGGGCGAGGCCGTCCGGCTGCCAGGGACCGGGCAGCAGGTAGTGCAGGAACTTCTTCCAGGCATAGGTGACGGTGACCTCGGAGAAGGCGACGATCACCGCGCCGACGATGGCGCCGACCGGCTGGCCGATGCCGCCCAGTATCGCGGCGGCGAACATCGGCAGCAGGAGCTGGAAATAGGTGAAGGGCTTGAAGCTCTTGTCGAGGCCGTAAAGCGCGCCCGCAATGGCGGCGAGCGCCGCCGCGATCGCCCAGGCGATGAGCACGACGCGCTCGGGATTTATGCCGGAAAGCAGCGCCAGGTCCTCATTGTCGGAGTAGGCGCGCATGGACTTGCCCGTCCGGGTGCGCTGCAGGAAGCGGAAGAGCAGGAAGACGGCGATGATGGCAATGACGACGGTCAGGCATTGCGTCGTCTTGATCGAGAGGCCTTCGGCGAGCCCCGTGGCGCGCTTGAATTCCCGCGCCTTCACGACGAAGCGCTCGCCGTCCGTGAATTGCCGGTCGCCGGGCCCGATGATGAAGCGCACCGCGCCGTTCAGCAGGAACATGACGCCGAGCGAGGCCATGACGAGCACGATGGGGGCGCTGCGCTGCCGGCGGTAGAAACGGAACACCAGCCGGTCGGCGGCGAGCGCGGCGGCGATGGCGGCGAGGATGCCGAAGGGGAGCGCCAGGAGCGCCGTCGGCAGGGGCCCGAGGCCGGCGCCCCAGGCCTGGAGCAGCCAGGTCGCGAGAATGGTTGCCATGGTGCCGAAGGCCATCAGGTCGCCATGGGCCAGATTGGCGAAGCGCAGTATGCCGAAGACGAGCGTGATGCCGAGCGCCCCGAGCGCAAGCTGCGCCGCGTAGGCGAGCCCCGGCACGAGGACATAGTTGCCGAGCAGGACCGTTGCATTCAGGAGGTCGGCCGGCACCCCTCAGCCTCCGAGAAAGGACCGGCGCACTTCCGGATCGGCGAGGAGCGCCGCGCCCGTATCGGTGAAGCGGTTCTCGCCGGTGACGAGCACATAGCCCCGGTCGGCGATGGCGAGCGCCTGGCGGGCGTTCTGTTCCGCCATCAGGATCGCGATGCCGGCGCCGCGGATCTCCAGCATGCGCTGGAACAGGTCGTCCATCACGATGGGCGAAACGCCGGCCGTCGGCTCGTCCAGCATCAGCACCGCGGGCTCGGTCATCAGCGCGCGGCCGACAGCGACCTGCTGGCGCTGGCCGCCCGAGAGCTCGCCCGCCGGCCGGTCCCGGTTCTCCCGGACGGCCGGGAAGAGGTCGAAGACCCGTTCCATGGTTTCCCCGACGCCCTCGCGCCGGAGGAACGCACCCATCTCAAGGTTTTCGCGCACCGTCAGGGTTGCGAACACATTGTCGGTCTGCGGCACGAAGGCCATGCCGCGCCCGACCCTGTCCTGGGGCGAGAGGCCGGTGATGTCCTCGCCGCCGAGCCGCACCGTGCCGGAGCGGAGCCGCACCATGCCGAGCAGCGCCTTCATGGCCGTGGACTTGCCCGCCCCGTTCGGGCCGACGATGACGGCGATCTCGCCGCGCTCCACGGCGATGGCGCAGCCGCGGATGATGTCGGCCCCGCCATAGCCGCCGGTCATGGCCTCGCCCTCGAGGAAGGTCATGTCCGGTCCGCCGCCGCGCCCCGGCCGAGATAGGCCTCGATCACCGCTTCATCCGCCATGATCCGGTCGGCCGGCCCCTGGGTCAGCACCCGGCCTTCCACCATCACGATCACCGGGTCGCAGAGCCGCGAGATGAACTCCATGTCGTGCTCGATCATGCAGAAGGTGTAGCCGCGCTCCAGGTTCAGGCGGAGGATGGACTCGGTAATCCGGCGCAGCAGGGTGCGGTTGACGCCGGCGCCGACCTCGTCCAGCAGCACGATGCGGGCATCGGCCATCATCGTCCGCCCGAGCTCCAGCAGCTTCTTCTGGCCGCCCGAGAGGTTGCCGGCCCGCTCGTCGGCGACAGGGCCGAGGCCGAGGAAGTCAATCACTTCGTCGGCCTTCTCCCGGTTCGCGCGCTCCTCCTCGCGAACCGCGCCGGGTTGCAGCCAGGCTCCCAGAAGGCTCTCCCCGGTCTGGTGCGCGGGCACGGTCATCAGGTTCTCGCGGAGCGTGAGCGTGGAGAACTCGTGCGCGATCTGGAAGGTCCGCAGCAGGCCCCGGTGGAAAAGCCGGTGCGGCTTGAGGCCGGTCACGTCCTCCGCGCCGAGGAAAATGCGCCCCGAATCGGGCGCGAGCACGCCCGCGATCAGGTTGAACAGCGTGGTCTTGCCCGCGCCGTTCGGGCCGATCAGCCCGGTGATCGAGCCCTCGGCGATCTCCAGGGTTGCGCCGTCCACGGCCGCGACGCCGCCGAAGCGCTTGGAGACCCCGGCGACGCGGATCACCGCGCCCGCGCCGCCCGCTTTGCCGTCAGCGGTACCGGACGGTGGTGATCTTGCCGTCCTCGACCGCGATCTCGCGGTAGTTGCCCGCGCTCTCGCCCTGGCCGATCAGCTCGACCGCAGACGCGCCGACATAGTCCACGTCGCCGCCGCCGGCGATGATTTCGAGCGCCTTGCCGAGCTCGCCCGGATGGATCTTCTCTCCGGGCGCGTTGGCGACCGCCATCACATGGCCCTTCAGCTTGCCGCTGTCGGCGGAGCCGGCGGCCTGCATGGCCAGCATGATGAGGGCGGCGGCGTCATAGGCCTCGCCCGTGAACGGGCCGGCCTTGAAGCCCGCGGCGCCCGCCATCTCGGCGAAGGTCGCGGCCCCGGTGCTGTCCGTGCCCGGCACCGTTCCGAAGGAGCCGTTGAGGTCCGCCCCGATGGCCTCGACCAGGCTGTCGCCGACCATGCCGTCGGGCAGCACGAAGGTCTCGAACGCGCCGGTATCGAGCGCGCCCTGGATGATGCCCTTGCCGCCCTGGTCGAGATAGCCTGCGACCACGAGCACGTCCCCGCCGGCGGCCGCGAGCGCGGCGACTTCGGCCGCATAGTCGCCCTTGCCGTCCTCGTGCGCGGCCTCGATGGTCACCGTGCCGCCCATCGCCTTGAAATTGGTGGCGATGCTGTCGGCGAGGCCCTTGCCGTAGTCGTTGTTGGTATAGGTGATGGCGATGGTCCCCACACCCCGCTCCTTCAGCACCTCGGAAATCACCTGCCCCTGGCGGGCGTCGGAGGGCGCGGTGCGGAAGAACAGGCCGTTGTCCTCCAGCGTGGAGAGCGCCGGCGAGGTGGCCGACGGCGAGATCATGACGGTGCCGTTCGGCATGGCCACATTCTGCAGCATGGCCGTGGTCACGCCCGAGCAGTCGCCGCCGACGATGGCGTTCACCCGGTCGGCGGTGATCAGCCGCTCCGCCGCCGCGCTTGCCGCCGCGGAATCGATGCAGGTCGTGTCGCCGCGCACCGGCGTCACGGCCGCGCCGCCGAGCAGGCCCTTGCTGTCATTGACTTCGCTGATCGCGAGTTCCGCGCCGGCCGCCATGTCCGGCGTCAGCGATTCGATCGGCCCGGTAAAGCCCATCATCACGCCGATCTTGACTTCGGCGGCTTCCGCCGATGCCATTGCGAACAGGGCTGCAAATGCAATGAGGATCTTTCGCATAGCGTTCTCCCTTGAGAAAACCGGGCGGCGCGCAACCCCGAGTGTCGGCAACCGCCCGAATAGCTGTTTTCAGTCTAGGTTATCGGGGCCCGCCCGGCAATTGAGGAGGCGAGCCGTCCGCATGGTTCGAACCGCGCCGTGATCCGCATTACCGGCGGGCGCTGGCGCGGGCGGCGGCTTGCCGTGCCGGCGGACCGCTCCGTGCGCCCGACGGCCGAGCGGGTGCGCGAGGCGGCGTTCAACCGGCTGGTCCATGCCGGGCTCGACCCGCCGCTCGAAGGCGCGGCCTTCCTCGATGTCTTCGCCGGCACGGGCGCGGTCGGGCTGGAGGCGCTTTCGCGCGGCGCGGCGCGGGCGTCCTTCATCGAGAGCGATCCTGCGGCGCTCGCCCTGCTCCGCGGCAATGTCGGCGATGCCGGCACGATCCACGCCCGCGACGCCGCCTCACCGGGGCCCGCGCCCGCGGCCCACGATATCGCCTGGCTGGACCCGCCCTGGCGCTCCGGGCTGGCCGCGCCGGCGCTCGCCGCGCTCGGCCGCGAGGGCTGGCTCCGGCCCGGCGCGCTGGTCGTCGTCGAGAGCGCGCATGACGATGCGCCCGACCTGCCCGGCCTCATCGACCGCCGCCGCTACGGCCGCACGGCGCTCGCCTTCTTGCGCTTTTCCGCCCTTCCGCCTAACAGGGAGGGGCGAGACTGAGGGGGTGGGGTTCATGGCGGCGGTGCCTGTGCTGTCCGAGATACCGGGGACGGTGTTCAAGATCGAGGTCGAGGTCGGCGACGAGGTGGCGGAGGACGATCCGGTGGTCATACTGGAGTCGATGAAGATGGAGATTCCGGTGGGCGCGCCTCAAGCGGGCCGGGTCGCCGAAATTCTGGTCGAGGAAGGCGAGGCGGTCGAGGAAGGCCAGGAAGTCGCCGTCGTCGAGGCCTGAGGCGGCAGAGCCCGTGACCGCCGGGGCGCCTCCGTTCGGCCGGATCCTGATCGCCAACCGCGGCGAGATCGCCTGCCGGATCGCACGCACCGCCCGGCGCCTCGGCACGGCCACGGTGGCCGTCTATTCCGAGGCCGACGCCGATGCCCTGCATGTGCGCATGGCCGACGAGGCGGTCGCCATCGGCGGCTCCGCGCCGTCGGAAAGCTATCTGGACGGCGAGCGCATCGTCCGCGCGGCGCTCGAGACGGGCGCGGAGGCCATCCATCCGGGCTTCGGCTTCCTCTCCGAGAATGCGGGCTTCGTCGAGGCCGTCGAAGCGGCGGGGCTGGTGTTCATCGGGCCCGGCGCGGCCGCCATCGCCGCCATGGGCGACAAGATCGAGAGCAAGCGGCTTGCGGAGCGGGCGGGCGTGCCCGTCGTGCCCGGCGACGCCGGAGAGATCGCGGACGCCGAGGGGGCCGTCGCCAGCGCGCGCCGGATCGGCTACCCGGTCATGGTCAAGGCGTCCGCGGGCGGCGGCGGCAAGGGCATGCGCATCGCCGGCTCCGACGACGAGCTCCGGCAGGTCTTCGGCTCGACCGTGAACGAGGCCGTAAGCGCCTTCGGGGACGGCCGCGTCTTCGTCGAGAAATATGTCGAGGAGCCGCGCCATATCGAGATCCAGGTGCTGGCCGACGCGCATGGCAACGCCGTGCATCTCGGCGAGCGCGAATGCTCGATCCAGCGCCGCCACCAGAAGGTGGTCGAGGAATGCCCGAGCCCGTTCGTCGACGAGGCGCTCCGCGCGGAAATGGGCGCCCGCGCCGTGGCGCTCGCCCGCGCCGTCGACTACCGCTCGGCCGGCACCGTCGAGTTCATCGTGGACCGTGAGCGCAATTTCTACTTCCTGGAGATGAACACCCGCCTCCAGGTGGAACATCCGGTGACGGAAATGGTCACCGGGCTGGACCTCGTGGAGCAGATGCTGCGCGTGGCGGCGGGCGAGCCGCTCGCCTTCGGCCAGCAGGATGTCCGCCTGGACGGCTGGGCCATCGAGGCGCGGGTCTATGCGGAGCGGCCGGAGCGCAATTTCGCGCCCTCCATCGGGCGGCTGGAGACTTTCCGCCCGCCGGCGGAAGAGGGCGGCGTGCGCATCGACACGGGCGTGGTCGAGGGCTCCGAGATCACCATGTTCTACGACCCGATGATCGCCAAGCTCGCCGCCCACGGGGCGACGCGGGAGGAGGCGCGCGCAAGGCTCGCGGGCGCGCTCGGCCGCTTCGCCATCGCCGGCGTCGGGCACAATATCGACTTCCTCGCCGCGATTGCCGACCGCCCGCGCTTTGCCGAGGGCCGGCTCAGCACCGCCTTCATCGACGAGGAGTTCCCGGAGGGCTACGACCCGGCCGGGGGTGCCGGGGCGCACCGCCGATTGTTTGCGGCCGTGGCCGCGGCGCTCGCGCAAAGCGAGGCGGCGGCCTCGGGCGGCGCGGCACGGCGCGACTGGGCCGTCCTGTCCGGGGACGATGCGGCCACGGTAGCGGCGGAGCCGGACGGGGAGGGCCTCAGGCTGGAGATCGACGGCGCGGCAGCAAGGCTGGAAGGCGCGCGCCCGCCCGGCGGGACGCATTTCGAGGGGCGGTTCGACGGCGAGGCGGTTGCGGTGCGGGTCGAGGAAGACGGCGCCGGCTGGCTGTTGTCCTACCGGGGCGCGCAGGCGAAGGTGCGGGCGGTGCCGCCGCGCGTCGCGGAATTCGCGCGCCTCATGCCGAAGAAGGCGCCGCCGGACACCTCGAAGGTGCTGCTTTCGCCGATGCCGGGCCTGCTGGTCTCGCTGGCGGTCGCGGAAGGCGACGAGGTGGAGGCCGGGCAGGCGCTCGCCACGGTCGAGGCGATGAAGATGGAGAACGTGCTGCGCGCCGAGCGGCCGGGGCGGATCAAATCCATCCCGACCGCAGCCGGCGACAATCTCGCCGCCGACCAGCCGATCCTCTATTTCGAGTGACGGGCGGCACGGGTCCGGCGGCGCAGAAAGGAGGAGCTTCGCCATGCCGGAAGACCACGATCGTTTCATGGGCCTCGCGCTCGAGGAAGCGGAGCGGGGACAGGCGGAGGGTAATGTCCCGGTCGGCTCCGTCATCGTGCGCGGCGGCGAGGTCATCGGGCGCGGCCGCAACCGCGTCGCCTCGGACCGCGACCCGACCTGCCATGCCGAAGTGGACGCGCTCAGGGACGCCTGCCGCAACCTCGACAGCCCGGACCTTTCGGGCGCCGCCTGCTACACCACGATGGAGCCCTGCCCGATGTGCTGCTGGGCGCTGCAGGAAGCGCGCGTCGCCCGGCTGGTGCTGGGCGCACGCCATGCGGAGATGCGCCGCACGAACTACGGCCGCTACAGTGTCGAGACGCTGCTGGAGCTGACCGGGCGGTCTGTGGAGATCGTCACCGGCGTGCGCACGGCGGAATGCGAGGCGATCCGCCGGAACTGGACAGGTCCGGCGCGGCCCGGGGCCTGAAGGGCCGGGCCCCCGGCGGCGAGGAGGTGGAGATGGAGACGGGAAACGGCGAACTGTTCGCCGTACTGGGCGAGCAGCGCTACCGGATCGACAGGCCCTGGGGCCGCTGGCCGGAGCATATTCCGGTCGGAATCATCAGCAAATGCGCGGTCGATGCCGGCGGCAACCTCTATGTCTGCCAGCGGCGCTCGACCCCGGTCCTGGTGTTCGACCCGGAGGGGAACTTCCTGCGAAGCTGGGGCGACGGCGAGATCGCCGACCCGCACGGCATCGCCGCGGCCCCGGACGGGCGCATCCTGGTCGTGGACCGGGACGCGCACCAGGTGCTCGCCTTCGATGCCGAAGGCAAGCTGCTGCTGGCGCTCGGCGAGCGGCACCGCCCCCGGACCCAGGCGCCCTTCAACCACCCGACCGATGTCGCGGTCGGGCCGGACGGCGACCTCTATGTCTCCGACGGCTACGGCAACACCATGGTCCACCGCTTCGCACCCGACGGCGCGCATCTGGCGAGCTGGGGCGGACGCGGCAGCGGTCCCGGCGAGTTCACGACGCCGCACGGCATCGGCGTGCTCGGCGACGGGCGGGTGCTGGTCGGGGACCGGGAGAACAACCGCGTCCAGGTCTTCTCGCCCGACGGCGGCCACCTCGCGGATTTCGGCCCCTTCTACAAGCCGATGGACATCCATATCGACGGCGAGCAGCGGATCTTTGTCTCGGACCAGGTACCCCGCGTGACGGCGCTCGGTTCCGACGGGACGATCTTCGGAAGCTGCAAACCGGTGGCGGTCATGCCGCACGGGGTCGCCGGCGCGGCCGACGGGACGCTCTATTTCGTCGAGACCCACACCACCGCCATCACCCGCCTCGCCCCCGTCGCCTGACGCGGCTGACTACCCCGCCGCGCGGAGCCTTGCGAAGCCGGCTTCGAGGTCGGCGATCAGGTCGTCCGGGTCCTCCAGGCCGATATGGAGGCGGAGCAGGGGGCCGGCGGGGTTCCAGACCGTGGCCGTGCGCCAGGCCGAAGGGTCGCTCGGCACGATCAGGCTCTCGAAGCCGCCCCAGCTGGAGCCCATGCCGAACAGCTCCAGCCCGTCCAGCATCGCCGCCACCGCCTCTGCGCTCGCCGGGTGCAACAGCAGGCCGAACAGGCCGGACGCCCCGGTGAAGTCGCGCTTCCAGATCGCATGGCCGGGATCGTCGGGCAGCGCCGGGTAGAGCACCCGCTCGACCTCCGCCCGGCCCTGCAGCCAGGTCGCGACCCGCATCGCGTTCTCCTGGTGGCGGGCGAGCCGGACGCTCATCGTGCGGATGCCGCGCGTGCCGAGATAGATGTCGTCCGGGCCGGCGCAGAGCCCGGTCATGTTCCACCAGGCGCGCACCGCCTCCAGGGTCTCGGCGTCGCGGCAGGTGACGACCCCCAGCATCGCGTCCGAATGGCCGACGATATATTTGGTGGCGGCGTGGATGGAGAGGTCCGCGCCGTGCTCGAACGGCCTGAAGAAGAGCGGCGTCGCCCAGGTATTGTCGATCGCGACGCGCGCGCCGCGGGCACGGGCCACTTCCGCGATCGCCGGTACGTCCTGCATCTCGAAGGTCTGCGAGCCGGGCGCCTCCAGATAGACCAGCTTCGTCTCCGGGCGCATCAGTTCCGCGATGCCGGCACCGATGCCGGGGTCGAAGAAGGTCGCCCCGATGCCGTGGCGCGGCAGCGCCTCGGCGGCGTAGCGCCGCGCCGGGGCATAAACGCAGTCCGCCACCAGCACATGGTCGCCGGCCGACAGCATGGAGGAGTAGCCGAGCGCGACCGCCGCCATGCCGGAGGGGCAGATGACCGCGCCGGCCGCGCCCTCGATCTCCGCCACCGCGTCCTCCAGGGTGAACATGGTGGGCGTGCCGCGCCGCCCGTAGGCGGGGTCGCGCGGGCCCTTGGGCGCGAGCCGCTCGGCGACCGTGCGGGAGAGGATCGTCGAGGCGCGGAAGACCGGCGTGTTGACCACGCCGAAATAGTCGTGCGGGTGGCGCCCTGCATGGGTGAGCACCGTGTCCGGGCGTTTTCCCTCTGTCATGTCTCTACCGGCGTGTCCTCTCGCGATCCCCATTCGCTCCACGAGCCGTCATAGACGGCCGCATCGGTGTGTCCCAGTTCGTAAAGCCCGAGCGCCAGCACGGCGGCGGTGACGCCCGACCCGCAGGTGGTCGCCACCGGCCTGTCGAGGTCGAGCCCCGCCGCCTCGAACGCCGCCCGGAGCGCCGCCCTGTCCCGGAAGGTGCGGCTCGCCGGGTCCAGAATCTCCGTGTAGGGCAGGTTGAGGCTGCCGGGGATATGGCCGCTGCGCATGCCGGCCCTGGGCTCCGGCTCGGTCCCGGCGAAACGACCGGCGCTGCGCGCGTCCAGCACCTGTTCGGCGCGGCTTTCGATATTGGCCAGCATGTCTTCCCGCGCGCGTACCAGCGCCGGCTGCGCCTCGGCCGCATAGCCCGCCTCGACGGGCCGGCCCTCGGCAAGCCATTTCGGCAGGCCGCCGTCGAGCACGCGCACCCGCCCGTGGCCGAAGGCCCGGAAGGTCCACCAGACGCGCGCCGCGCCCGTGGTGCCGACCGTGTCATAGACCACGACCTCGTCGTCCCGCCCGATCCCCATCGCCCCCATGGCGAGCGCGAATTCCTTCTCGCCGGGCAGCATGTGCGGCAGGTCGCTCGCCCTGTCGGCCACGCCGTCTATGTCGAAGAAGCGCGCGCCCGGAATGTGCGCCTCCAGGAACTCCGCGCCCGCATCGCGCCCGGCGGCCGGCAGATGGTGGCTGCCGTCCAGCAGCACGACCCGGCCCAGCCGCGCGGCCAGGTCCGCCGTGGAAATCAGCGCGCTCATGGCGACTCCGCCTCCAGATGGACGTTGATGCGCCGGTTGCGCCGGCCCTTGTTCTCGATCTTGCCGATTCGCACCCGCCCGATCTCGCCCGTCCGCGCGACATGGGTGCCGCCGCAGGGCTGGAGGTCCACGCCGGCGCCGATCTCCAGCACGCGCACCCGGCCCGCCCCGCGCGGCGGCTGCACCGACATGGTGCGCACCAGTTCCGGGTTGGCGTCCAGCTCGGCCTCGTCGATCCAGCGCGGGACGACGGCATGGTCGGCCTCGATGAGCGCGTTCAGCGCCTCGTCGAGCGCCTCCTTGTCGAGCGCCGTGTCCGGCAGGTCGAAATCGAGCCGGCTCTTCGCCTCGCCGACGGCGCCGCCGGTGACGCCCCCCGTCACCACGGCCGAGAGCAGGTGCAGGCAGGTGTGCATCCGCATGTGCCGGTAGCGCCGCTCCCAGTCGATCTCGGCCCGCACCTTCGCCCCGACGCGGGGCGGCGCGGTTCCCTCCGGGAGGGGGTGCAGGACCGCGTCGCCCTCGCCCTTCACCGCCGGCAGCACGGCGAACGCCGCGCCGCTTTCGTCCACCAGCCGGCCGGTGTCGCCCGGCTGGCCGCCGCCGGTCGGGTAGAACACCGTGCGGTCGAGCGTAACGCCGGCCGGGGTCACGGCCGTCACAACGGCGTCGCAGGCCCTGGCATAGGCGTCGTCGCGGAAGACGGGTTCCATAGGCTCTCGCTCCAGTCGGGAAGAATCGCCGCCGGACTATAAGCCGCCCGCCCCCGCTGCACTATCCCGCCGTAAAGCGCTGCGTATTTCTATATTCGTTCATTGAATCAGAAATAATTCACGAAAAGGGGTTGATTTCGGGACGCCCAGCAGCCAGATAAGGGCGGGAGGAAGGGAACGGCCTCTGCGGAGCCGCTTCGCTTCCCGGTTCGCGCCGGCGCGAATTTTAAAGACCCCCGAAAAACGGACGGGAGACGTGCGCCCTGCGCCCGGCCTCGCGCACGCGGGCAATCAGGCGCGCGAACCGCGCCGGCGCCGACACGCGGGCGCGCCCGCGCACGATACGCGCGAAACAGGGTCCCGCCGCACGGAGGAGCCGGCGGCGGGGAGAACGGAACGGAACGCGATGGAGGAACGGCATGCGGGATGCGGACGGGCGGCGGCGGGACCGGAGGCGCGGCGGACCATGACAGACCATGACATTTCCGGCGGGCCGCATGACAAAACATGACATTCCATGACATCCACGGTGGAGAGGACGGTCCCGCCGCCACGCACACGCGGACGCGCACGCGCGGGCAGGCGCGCATTATGCGCGGGCGGATGACGCTCCTCCGGCAACGGAGGCGTCCGGGACCACGGACCGACCAAGGAGGCTGCGATGCCTTGCGAACGACCGGAGCGGAGACCGGCCCCATGACAGAACATGACATTCCATGACATCCACGTGGAGCGGGCCCGGAAAGAGCCGGCTGCGGTCACGAACGCGGGCGGCCGGGGATGTGGTTGAAGAGCGACTCCGCGAGCCCGCCGTCTGTGAGGATGACCTGCCCGGTGACATAACGGGAATCGGGGCCGAGCAGGAAGGCGATGATGTCGGCGATGTCGTCCGGCCCGGCGACGCGGCCCATCGGCACCAGTTCTTCGCGCGCCGCCTTGATCTCGGGGTCCTCGTACATCGCCTCGGTCATCATGGTGCGCACGAGGCCGGGCGAGACGCAGTTGACCCGGATGCCGTCCGCCGCCCATTCCTGGGCCATCTGCTTGGCGAGGATGATGACGCCGGCCTTGCTCGCCGAATAGGCGCCCATCCAGCTGTGTGGGTTCATGCCCGACATGGAGGCCGTGACGGCGACGGCGCCCCGGCTTTCCTTCAGGTGCGGGTGCGCCGCCTTGCCGAGCAGCCAGGTCGCGCGGGTGTTGACGTTCATGGTGAGGTCCCACTCGTCGAGCCCGAGCCTCGTCAGCGGGGCCGGCGCGGCGATGCCGGCGTTGGAGACGAGCGCGTCGATGCCGCCCATCGCGTCCGCCGCCTCCGCGACGATCCGCGCAGGCTCCTCCGGGTCGCCGAGGTCGCCCATGAAGGGTGTGGCCTCGACGCCCTCCTCGCGGAGTTCGGCGAGCAGGGCCTCCAGTTCGTCCTCATGCGCCCGGTCCACTGCGGCGATATGCGCCGGCCGGTTGCTGCGCCTCGCATCCTGCGCGAGCCTCCGGCAGACTGCCCGTCCGATGCCGCGCGCCGCGCCCGTCACGATGGTCCTCATCTGTCCCCGTGCCTCCCTTTTCCGGCCATGCTACATGAGCGGGCCCGCCGCGCCAGCCCGGCGGCCCCGATTACGAGGTGAGACGACATGGCCGACCCCATCCACCACAGGGTGCTGATCCTCGGCTCCGGCCCGGCCGGCTATACGGCCGCGATCTATGCCGCGCGCGCCGCGCTCAGGCCCGGCCTTGTGCAGGGCATGGCGCCGGGCGGGCAGCTCACCATCACCACCGACGTGGAGAACTATCCGGGCTTCGCCGACGTGATCCAGGGACCGTGGCTGATGGAGCAGATGGAGGGCCAGGCCCGGCATGTCGGCACCGAGACCTATTTCGACATGATCGTCGAATGCGACTTCGAGTCCCGCCCGATGGTCTGCAGGGGCGACAGCGGGCAGGTCTATACGGCCGATGCGGTCGTGGTCTCGACCGGCGCGGAGGCGAAGTGGCTGGGCCTGCCGAGCGAGGAGCGCTTCCGGGGCTTCGGCGTCTCGGCCTGCGCCACCTGCGACGGCTTCTTCTTCCGCGACCGCGAGGTGCTGGTGGTCGGCGGCGGCAACACGGCGGTCGAGGAGGCGCTCTACCTCACCAACCATGCCAGCAGGGTCTCGGTGGTCCACCGCCGCGACAGCCTGAGGGCGGAGAAGATCCTCCAGGAGCGCCTGTTCCGCAACGACAAGGTCGAGATGGTCTGGGACACGGTGCTGGACGAGGTGCTGGGCGGCGGCGAACCGGCGGGCGTCACCGGGGCGAAGCTGCGCCATGTGAAGACCGGCGCCGTGACCGAGCGCGCGGTGGACGGCGTGTTCATCGCCATCGGCCACCGCCCCAACACCGACATCTTCCGGGGCCTGCTGGAGATGGACGAGGAGGGCTATCTCATCACCCGCCCGGACAGCACGATTACCTCCGTGCCCGGCGTGTTCGCGGCGGGCGACGTGAAGGACAAGGTCTTCCGCCAGGCCGTCACCGCCGCCGGCCTCGGCTGCATGGCGGCGCTGGAGGCCGAGAAATACCTGGCGGCGATGGAGTAGCGGCATGGCGAGCGACAGGCTGGAAGTGAACGGCACCGAGTACCGCCGGCCGGCGCGGCCGCTGGTCGCGGTGTGCATCGACGGCGGGGACCCGGCCTATGTCGAGCACGGGCTGAGCGCGGGCATCCTGCCCAATATCGCGCGCTACATGCGGGACGGCTTCCACACGGTGGCGCAAGGCACCATGCCGAGCTTCACCTGCCCCAACAACATGTCCATCGTCACCGGCCGCCCGGCCTCGGTGCATGGCATCTCCGGCAATTTCTACCTCGACCGCGCGACGGGCGAGCCGGTGGTGATGACCGGCCCCGAATTGCTGGAGGTCAACTCGGTGATGAGCGAGTTCTCGCGCGCCGGCCTGCGGGTCGCCTCGATCACCGCCAAGGACAAGCTCCGCCGCCAGCTCCAGAAGGGCATGGACCTCTCGAACGGCTCGGTCAGCTTCTCCTCGCAGCATGCCGACCGCTGCACCATGGAGGAGAACGGCATCGAGGACGCGCTCGGCTTCGTCGGCCGGCCGCTGCCGGACATGTATTCGGCGGACCTCTCGCTGTTCGTGCTGGACGCCGGGCTGAAGCTGCTGGAGGAACGCCGCCCGGACATGCTCTACCTCTCGCTCACCGACTATATCCAGCACGCCTACGCGCCGGGGCATCCGGAGGCCGACCGCTTCTACGCCGAAATGGACGCGCGCTTCGGCGCCTTCGAGGAGCTGGGCGCGACCGTGGCGCTCACCGCCGACCACGGCATGAACGACAAGGCGGACGAGGACGGCGCGCCCCTGGTGGTCTGGCTCCAGGACATCCTGGACGGCGAGTGCGGCGCGGGCGCCTCGACCGTCATCTGCCCGATCACCGACGCCTTCGTCGGCCATCACGGCTCGCTCGGCGGCTTCGTGCGCGTCTATTGCCGCGAGGGGCTGCCGGTCGAGCGGGCGGCCGAGGCCGTCGCGGACGCGCCGGGCGTGGAGCGGGTGCTCACCCGCGAGGCGGCGGCGCGCGAATTCGACCTGCCCTGGGGCCGCGAAGGGGACCTTGCGGTTCTGGCCGATGCGCGCACCGTCATCGGGGGCCGGGAGGCGGACCACGACCTGAGCGGCCTCAAGGGCCATCGGCTGCGCACCCACGGCAGCACCCACGAGGCCCAGGTGCCGATCATCCTCAGCCGACCGGTCAGCGACGCCTATGCGCGCCGCGCCGAGGAAGCGCAGCTCCACAGCTACGAGGCCTTCGACTACGCCCTCAACGGCATCGTCGATTGAGTTGAAGCCTTATGCCGGCGGCGTCCGACTACCGTCCTTAACAAAGCTGGAACCATTCGCGGCTCGACGATATGCTTGACATAACCTTCATTGGATGATGCTGGTGAAGACGATGTACCAGCGCTGCCGGAGAGTCTTCGAAATCGTGCACAAGAGGAAGGGAAGGACATGTGGAGGGCGGTCATAAAGGCACTTCGCCGACTAGGCGGAGATGAAAGCCCTTTCGAAGCACATTTGATTGCGCGTGTGTCGAACGGGTAACTACAGTCAGAGAGTAGATCGTGGCACGAGCCCGACAACTCCTTCAGCCACCATAAGCGATTATGGTGAGTACATCACAACTAGCGATGATGTTTGCAAAACTTCTTGACACACTAGAGCCTGACTCGAAACTCGCTGAAGTTTTTCAAGGCCTTGCGAGTCGGCGTGTTGTGAGCCGGATATGGGCGATGTTGATCCATGCTTCGCTTGAGGCGATGGATTTTTCCCAGTCTTTTGCCAGCCTGCGGCAGCGCCCGAGCCATGCGAAGGTGCGTTCGACGACCCATCGTCCGGGGAGGACTTCGAAGCCGTTGGCGGTGTCGGAGCGTTTGACGATTTCGAGCGTCCACTTGCCGATCCTGTCGAGGGCGCCGCGCAGTTTCGGCCCGGCATATCCGCCATCGGCGAACAGATGACGCAGCCAGGGGCAGGCGTGGCGGATGGATTTCAGCACGGCCGGGGCGCCGTCGCGGTCCTGAACGTCGGCGGCATGTACGACGAGGCCGAAGAGCATGCCGATGGTGTCGACGACAGCGTGGCGCTTGCGCCCTTTGACCTTCTTGCCGGCGTCATAGCCGCTAACCCCGCCTGCCTCCGTGGTTTTCACCGTCTGGCTGTCGATCACGCCCGCGCTCGGCTGGGCCTCGCGCCCCTCGCGTTCGCGCGCCTGCACGGCCAGGTGGAACCGGATCGTCTGCCACAGCCTGTTGTCGCGCCACTCGTAGAAATAGCGCTGCACCGTCGAGACCGGCGGAAAGTCCTTCGGCAGCTGGCGCCACTGACAACCGGTCGTGGCCATATACAGCACCGCATTTACGACCTCGCGCAGATCGGTCTGGCGCGGGCGACCGATACGGCAGGGCAACGGCATGAAGGGCTCGATCAGAGACCACTCAGCGTCGGTCAGATCGCTTGCATATCGTGGGCAGTCCCGCCGATACTCCCGGCGAGCGGTTTCGGTCCAGGGCATTCGTGGCTCCGTTCAGATGCATAACCGAACTGAATCACAATCCCTTGAAACCGCTCAACTCTTTTTGGGTCAGGCTCTAGAGATCAACAAGAAGCAAGGCCTATTGCGCACTTAGGCGAATAAAATGGCTGCCAGTATTTTCCAAGAAATAGCACAAAAGATTGGAGTTTTACTATCAATTATTATTGCAATTTTTCTGGCCATACTTGTTTGGGTATTAGCGCATTTCACTGCCGAACCTGGCACTGACGTAAAAGTGTTGTGGGGACTTGTAGAATACACGAAGAAGGCAGAAAATATTCATCAACCCTTAGGCCCTGTGGACGTATTGACTCAGGAGCGTGTTCAGGGATTCCCGTGCGAGGATTTGTCTGAATCATGAGGCGTCGGCGATTCGGGGGTTTCGTTGATGTCGACGAAGATGACGAATGGAGACTGGGAGGTTGCGCTGGAGGTTTTCCGGCTTTGCCTTCCGAGGCGGGGTGCGAAGGCGAAGGACGACCGTCTGTTTCTGGAGGCGCTGCACTTCTTTGCGGTTCACAACATCACCTGGCGGGCGCTGCCGGAGCGGTTCGGGCACTGGAATACGGTATGGCGGCGTTTTCACCGTCTGAGCCGTTCAGGGGTGTTCGAGGACTTTTTCGCCACGCTGGCGGATTTGAGCAGCACGGCGCACCTGGTTCAGATGTTCGATTCGACCGTGACCCGCGCGCATGTATCGGCGGCCGGCGCAAAAGGGGGCAGCAGGGTCAGGCGCTTGGACGCTCGCGGGGCGGTTTCAGCACCAAAATCCACCTGAAGACCGATTTCGACGGCCTGCCGATCGCCTTCGACCTGACCGGCGGCGAGGCAGCCGACAGTCCGCATTTCGAGACCCTGATGGACATCGGCCCCGATGTCCGGCCCCGCGCCATCGTCGCCGACAAGGGCTATGACAGCGCCGGAAACCGCCAACTCGCCCGGAAAAGAGGCGCCCTGACCGTCATTCCCTACCGGAAGAACATCAAAAACAGGCCAAAGCGCTTCGCAAGCGCGCTCTACAGAGGACGGGCGCGCATCGAACAGGCCGTCGGCAAGCTCAAACGCTTCAAACGCATCGCCCTGCGCTGCGAAAAGACCGCCACAAACTTCAGCTCCTTCGTCGCACTCGCCGCTGCCTTCATCTTGATCAAATCCGTCCACAGGACCTAGGCGATGATGAAGATGAGTCAAATGAGAATGAAGTTTCTTCTACAAGACCTGTAGTCGTTGAGAAGGACCTTATTGAGAAACCAGTGAGCACAGAGCCGGGGGCTTCAGAAAGGCCGAAGAAGCCTGTTAATTTAGTTGTACATTATGGCTTGTCGGAAGATATTGTTGCCGAGAAGGTTGAAAAATTACGTTCCAAATACATGTTGAAGGAGATTAGAACTATTGAGTCGGATAAGGAACTAAGAGATTCCACTCCGGGCACTTACTCTTTTATATCCTTTTTTGATCTGGATATAAGATTGCGTATCGAAAGTCCGCTTAGCACGAAATCACATAAAGGCAATCGAGTGCCAGGACAATTCATTGAGGTTCATCACCATAAGGGAGGTGATATAAACTTGATTGCCTTTGTACCAGAATCGGATGCAGATCGGATCAAAAAATTGGATGGAAAAACTGAATACAGAGTTACCATAGCGCCGGTATTGTGGGAGAATTTTTCGACGCTTATAGAGTTACCATTAAGTCGTATTTCGGGAAGCAATATTCGGGACTTGAATGTCAAATATCTGACGGGTCTTCAGGTCTTGGACCTGCGGGTAAAGTAGGGTAAGGTGGTGGGTAGTCAATAAATGGTTAGATGTACAGATAGGGTAATCGCCTTACAGGTACCGCTCCTGGCAGCTGTGTAGGTCAGGCCGCCCGAGATAAGAGGCGTCAGGAATCGGCTGTCTCGGAATCGGGCACGGACAGCGCCAAAGGCGCGGCGGATGGCCTGCTGCCGTCTCCCTCGGCGAGTTCGCCGGACCTTACTTGCTCGACCCTGTGGTCAAGTGCGCCCGCAGGTCTTGCAGGTCAAAGTCCTTTCGTTCGCGATCGCTCACGACGGCCTCGCTATTCGGCAACGCCCGCCGCACCTTCCTCGGCGGCCGCCTGCGATGTGAGCGCGGCGCGGTCCACCTTGTTGGTGCTGGCGAGCGGCAATTCGTCGAGGGAGTGCACCCGGCGGGGCGCATGTAGGCGGGCGCCGAAGCCAGCGCATGGGCCTTGACTGCGTCCGCGTCGAGCCGCGCGCCGGGCCGGGCGGCCGCGAAGGGGACCTTGCGGTTCTGGCCGACGCGCGCACCGTCATCGGGGGCCGGGAGGCGGACCATGACCTGAGCGGCCTCAAGAGCCACCGGCTGCGCACCCATGGCAGCCTGCACGAGGCCGACGTGCCGATCATCCTGAGCCGCCCGGTGAGCGACGGTTACGCCCGCCGCGCCGAGGAAAGGCGGCTGCACAGCTACGAGGCGTTCGACTACGCGCTCAACGGCATCGTCGATTGATCGGCGCGGGTGGCCGCCAGCCACTCGCGCACCCGCACTTCCGGGTCGGGGTTGAGGGTGATGTCGGTGACGGCGGAGAGGATGTCGGCGCCGGCCTCCAGCACGCCGGGCGCGCGCTCCACCGTCAGGCCGCCGATGGCGACCAGCGGCAGGGCGCCCACCCGCCGCTTCCACTCGCCGACCCGCTCCAGCCCCTGCGGGCCGAAGCGCATCGCCTTCAGGATCGTCGGATAGACCGGCCCGAGCGCCACATAATCGGGCGCGAGCGCCAGCGCCCGCTCCAGCTCCTCATCGTCATGCGTGCTGACGCCGAGGCTGAGGCCGGCGGCCCGGACCGCATCGAGGTCCGCCCCGTCCAGGTCCTCCTGGCCGAGATGGACGAAATCGCAGCCCTCCTCGATGGCGAGCTTCCAGTAGTCGTTGACGATGAGCCGGCAATCGTGCGCCGCGCAGACCGCCTTCGCCGCGCGTATCTCGGTGCGCAGTTCGGCTTCCGCCCGGTCCTTGATGCGCAACTGCACCAGCCGGATGCCGTGCGGCACCAGCCGTTCGCACCATGCCGCGCTGTCGAAGATCGGGTAGAACGGGTCAAGCATCGCCGAGCACGGCCCGCCCGATGACGGGCGTGGAGGGCCGGGCCATGTCGCGGGGCTCCATCGGGTCGGCTTCCCACGCCGTGCGGCCGGCGGCGACCGCCTGCGCGAAGGCCGCCGCCATCCGGGCCGGGTCGCCCGCCCTGGCGACGGCCGTGTTCAGCAGCACGGCGTCGTAGCCGAGCTCCATCGCCGCGGCCGCATGGCTCGGCAGGCCGATGCCGGCGTCCACCACCAGCGGCACATCGGGGAAGTGCGCGCGCATGGCGCGCAGCGCGAAGACGTTGTTGAGGCCGCGCCCGCTGCCGATGGGCGCGCCCCAGGGCATCAGCACCTCGCAGCCGGCCTGGAGCAGCCGCTCGGCCACGACGAGGTCCTCGGTCGTATAGGGGAACACCTTGAAGCCGGAGTCGGTGAGGACGCGCGCCGCTTCCACCAGGCCGAACACGTCGGGCTGGAGCGTGTCATCCTCGCCGATCACCTCCAGCTTGATCCAGTCGGTCTCGAACACCTCGCGGGCCATCTCGGCCGTCGTCACCGCCTCGCGGACGCTGTGGCAGCCGGCGGTGTTGGGCAGCACGCGCACGCCGAGCGAGCGGATCAGCTCCCAGAAGCCCTGGCCCGCGCGCGCCGCCCCGGACTCGCGCCGCAGCGACACGGTGACGACCTCCACGCCGGACGCGCGGATCGCCTCGCCCAGCACCGCCGGGGAGGGATATTGCGCCGTGCCCAGGAACAGGCGCGACGAGGGCTCGAAGCCGTAGAAGTCCAAGGCCGGTCAGCCTCCCTGCATCGGCGCCACGATTTCGACCGCGTCGCCGTCGGAAAGCGGCGCCGCCGCCCGCAGCCCCTTCGGGAGGAAGGTGCCGTTGAGCGCCGTCGCCACCACGGCCCCGTTATAGCCCTTTTCGTCCAGAAGGTCGGCAAGCGTCGCGGCCTCCGTGGACACGGGCTCCCCGTTGAGGTCGATGCGGACCGTCATGGCGCCGCTCCTTCGCCGAGCACGATGTCCGCCGCCCTGGCCGCCATCGCCGGCGCGAGCAGGAAACCGTGGCGGTAGAGGCCGTTTACATGGAGCCGCCTTCCGTCGCGGACAAGCCGGGGGAGGTTGTCGGGGAAGGCCGGGCGCGCATCGGTGCCGATCTCGACCACCTCCGCCTCGCCGAAGGCCGGGTGCAGCGCATAGACGGCGCTCAGCAGCTCCACGACGGAGCGCGCCGTGATGCGCTTGCGCTCGTCGTTCTCGATGGTGGTCGCGCCCAGCATGTACATGCCGTCGCCGCGCGGCACGAGATAGATCGGGATGCGGGGATGGATAAGGCGCACCGTGCGGGTCAGCGCCACCTCCGGACTGCGGATATAGAGCATCTCGCCCTTGACGCCGCGCAGCTCCGGCAGGCGGTCCGTCGCGGCGAGCCCCCGGCAGTCCACGGTCCACTCGGCTTCCGGAACGGCCTCCGTGCCGTAGCGGACCTCGACGCCCGACGCCTCCAGCTTTTCGACCAGCGCCCGAAGGGCCAGGCGCGGATCGAGATGGGCCTCCCCGCCGAAGAACAGCGCGCGCGCGAACCGCCCTTCCAGCGCCGGCTCCAGCCCGTCGATGCCGTCCCTGTCGAGCCATTCGAAGTTCTCCGTGCGCCGGGCGAAGCGCCGGAGTTCGCCGCTGTCGCGCGCCGGCGCGATCACCAGGCTGCCGCGCCGGACCACGCCCGGCACCCGCGCGGCCCAGAAGTCCGCCGCTTCCCGGCCGAGCGCCACGACTTCCGGCTCGGCGTTCTCGCGCTCGCACCAGGGCGCCAGCATGCCGCCGGCGTACCAGGAGCACTGGTCCGGCCCGGGGCCGGGGCTGCGGTCCACCACCGAGACGGCCGCGCCGCGCTCGGCCAACACCGTGGCGGCGGTCAGGCCGGCAACGCCCGCGCCGATGACCGCGACCGTGGTCATTCCGCCCGGTATCTCGCCGCGAACGCCTCGTCGATGGTGACGCCGAGACCGGGGCGGTCCGGGATCTCCAGCATCCCGTCCACGACGGTGAAGTCCTCCACGGCGAGCTCGTGCAGCATCGGGTTGGCGCCGAGGGAATATTCGACGATGAAGCCGCTCGTCGCCGCCGCCAGCACGTGCAGGCCGGCGGCGAAGGTGCAGGCGCCGCCCCAGAGATGCGGGGCGAAGCGGATCTGGTGGGCCGCGGCCAGCGCCTCGATGCGGATCGCCTCGGTGACCCCGCCGGCGATGGACAGGTCCGGCTGGAAGATGTCGGCCGCGCGCAGCAGCGCCAGGTCGCGGAAGGCGAAGCGGGTGAACTCGCTCTCGCCGCTGGCGATGGGGATGTCGGTCGAGGCCCGGACCTCCGCCTGGCCCGCCTTGTCGTCGGCGGTGACGGGCTCCTCCAGCCAGCCGATATGGCAGTCGGCGACCGCGCGGCAGAAGCGCTTGGCCTCCGCGACGGCGAAGGTGCCGTGGGCGTCGCAGAGGATGTCGATGTCGGGGCCGAGCCCCTCGCGCGCCGCCTTCACCCGCTCGATGGAGTGGGCGAGCGTGCCGTCGCCGGAGCCGACCCGCATCTTCACCGCCCTGAAGCCGCCCCGGTCGAGGAAGCCCTGGAGCTCGGCGACGATGCCCGCGGTCGGCGCCCAGCCGCCGGAGGCGTAGGCCGGCATGGCGGCGTGGCGGCGCCCGCCGATCAGCTGCCAGACGGGCCGGCCCAGCTCCTTGCCGAGAATGTCCCAGAGCGCCATGTCGATGCCGGAAATCCCCGAGACGGTGAGCCCGCGCCGGCCCAGCACCGGGAAGACATGGCCGCGCGAGATCGCATAGTGCGCGCGGCTGCCGTTGTACATCACGTCCCAGAGGCGGGAGATGTCGCGCGGGTCCTCGCCGACGAGCAGCGGCCCGAGCTCCCGCTCGACGCAGGCGGCGAGCGCGATGTTGTTGCCGGCCGAGCCCACCGCCGCCTTCGCCTCGCCGAAGCCGGTGATGCCGGCGTCGGTCTCGACCCGCACCAGGGTCGAGTCGAAGGCGCGCGTCACGCCGAAATCGCTGCGGTGCTGCCGCTCTTCCGGGATCGGCACATGCAGCCAGTCCGCCCGCACCTTCGTGATTTTCATGCGTTCGCCCTTCCGGTCTCCGCCGCATAGGTTTCGCAGAGCGAGGCGGCTTCGTCGAGTGTTGCCGCGACGCCGAACACATAGCGGTCGGGCCGGAGCAGCGCCGCCGCGAGGCCGTGCGCGCCCAGCCACTCCGCCCCTGCCGCCACCGCCGGCACCCCGTAACTCTCCACCGCCGCCGGCTCGCGCAGCAGCAGCACCGGACCCGGACCCGCCGCATCGTCGAGGCGCCGCCCGTCGGCGAGGCGCGGCTGCGGCCCCGGCCGCCCGGCGAGCGGCCCCCCGCCCCGGTGCAGCCCCGGCCCGAGGCGCGGGCGGATCGACTCCATCCGGTCGGTGCTCTCGCCCCGCGCGGCTGCGGCGCTCACCATGTCCTCCGTGCCGGTCGCATTCAGCAGCCGGCCCATGCGCACGGCAAGCTCCACATAGTCGCGCACATGGGGAATGCGCTCGCTTGCGTAGCTGTCCAGCAGGGCCTCCGGCGCGCCGCCCCGCAGGACGGCCGCCAGCTTCCAGGCGAGGTTGGCCGCGTCGCGGATGCCGGCGCACATGCCCTGCCCCATGAAGGGCGGCGTCTGGTGCGCGGCGTCGCCGGCGATGAACAGCCGCCCCCGCCGCCAGCGCCGCGCGACGGTGGCGTGGAAGGTGTAGATGACGGCGCGCTCGATCTCCGCATCCTCCGGGCCGATCCAGGGCGCGAGCAGCCGCCAGACCGTTCCGGCATCGTCGCCCTCGCCCTCCTCGACCCGGATTTCCCAGCGCCGGCGGTCGCCGGTGGTGCGCACATAGGTCGCGGGCCTCACGGGATCGCAGAACTGCCTCGTGTAGTCGCCGAGGTCGGGGCGCGGGCGCTTCAGGAGCAGGTCGATCACCAGCCAGCGCTCGTGGAAGCCCAGGTCCTCGCTGCCGCCGCCGATGGCCGCGCGCACGCCCGAGCGCGCCCCGTCGCAGCCGACGACATAGCGCGCCTCCAGCGCCTCCGGGTCCCGGACTTCATGGCCGAGCCGCACCCGGACATGCGCGAACCGCTCCAGCCCGGCGCGCAGCACGCCCTCCAGCGTCGGCTGGTGGAAGCGGTAGCTCTCGTGCCAGCCCTGCGGCCCCTCTTCCATCCGCCGCGACCAGTCGAGCATCACCCGCCCTTCGCCGTCCACGAACAGCGTGCCGGGCGAGACATGCGTGCCCGCGGCAACCTCTTCGGCGAGGCCGACGGCCTGGAAGACGCGCATCGCCTCGTCGTCGAAATGCACCGCGCGCGGCAGCGCGTAGGGACTCAGGTCGCGCTCGAACACATCGACCCGGAGGCCGAGGCGTCCCAGCAGGTTGGCGAGTGTCGCGCCCACGGGGCCCAGCCCGACGATGGCGATGTCTGCGCCGGTCATCGGCAGCCGCGTCCCTTTCGCCGCCCCTCCGTCATGCCCGGACCTGCCTGCCCCACCCGTCACCCCGGACTTGATCCGGGGTCCAGCTCCGGCTCTCTCGGCAGGCGCAGACGGTTGTATCCCGCCTCGAACGGCCGCGGCGGGCGCAAACGGTCAGGGATGGACCCCGGATCAAGTCCGGGGTGACGGAGAGGGGCGTCCGGGCATGACGATATGAGGGCATGGCGGTTCGGGGCATGACGGGACCCGGTTTCAACGCAACTCCCCGGCCGGCCCTGCTTGTCCGGCGGCGGCGGGAGCGGCAGACTCGCACGAGTCCCCCGCCGAGGAGAAGCCGAGGAATGGCGAAGCTGCGCGACATGATTGCCGGCCCGGAGCCCGTGCTGGCGCCGCTGGTGCTGAACCCGCTGATGGCGAAGCTGGCCGAGAATGCCGGGTTCCGCGCCATCTATCTCGGCGGCGGCGCGACCGGCTACCTGAAGATCTACCTGGAGGCCACGCTGACGGTCACCGAAATGTGCCAGGCGGCCATCGAGATCGGCGCGGCGACGCCGCTGCCGCTCATCTTCGACGCCGCCGCCGGCTTCGGCGACCCGATGCACATGCGCCGGACCATCGCCATGAGCGAGGCGGCCGGCTTCCAGGCCATCGAGATCGAGGACCAGTGGCTGCCGAAGCGCGCCCACCACCATGTCGGGCTGGAGCACATGGTGGAGAAGGAGATCATGGCAGCGAAGGTCGCCGAAGCGGTGCGGGCCCGGCGCGGCGAGGACCTGCTGATCGTCGCGCGCACCAATGCGGTCAGGGCCTCGAACATGGACGATGCGCTCGCCCGCGCCGAGGCCTACCGCGCCGCCGGCGCCGACCTGCTGCTGCTCTCGCCGCGCAATGCCGAGGAGGCGCGCTTCGTCGCCGAGCGGCTCGGCGGGCCGCTCATGTATCTCGCCAGCCCCGGCGGCATGGCCGATATCGGCATCTCCGCGCAGGAAATGGCCGACATGGGCTGGAAGATCATCGCCGACCCGCAGACCCAGTTCCTCGCCCTCTACGAGAGGTCGAAGGCGCTCTACCGCGAAATGGCAACCTCCTTCTCCTCCGCCGCCCATACGCCCGAAGGCTGGCGCGCGCTCCAGGACGAGCTGCACGAGGACATCGACCTGGAAGTGCTGCTGGATATCGAGCGGCGCACGGTGGAGAAGGGATAGGGCGGGGCTGCCGGTTTCGCGTTGCACGCCTCCCCACCGTCACCCCGGCGCCCGAGCCGGGGTCCATCCCGAACTCCCGATGCCGCCGCAGCCGGTGGAGAACGGGACCGACCGCCGAGGCCTGCCCCGGACCCCGATCCGGGGCTACCGCGAGAACCGAGGCTGGACCCCGGCTCGGGGGCCGGGGTGACGAAAGGGGCCGCCCCATTCCTCATCCTGAGTAGCGCCCGCGCCAGCGGGCGTGTATCGAAGGACCGCCCCGCAGGGAAAGGCAGGCATATCGTGAGCGGATACGGGAAACCCCTGACGCCGGCTGAGATCACCTCCGTCGAGGATGCGGAGATCGACTTCGACGACATACCGGAACTGGACGCGGATTTCTGGCGGGAGGCCGAACCTGCCGCGCCCGGCCGCACGGAGCGGACCGGCCGCGCGCCGGAACGCCATGCGCGGGTACAACGCAGACCGCGCTGACGGCGCGCGGCGGAGAGGGGTTGGGGCGGGCTGCCGTTCGCCTTCCAATTTCAGGCTAATTCAAAATCCGATTTTTAATTGGCCTGGAATCGGCCGGGACCGTGACGAAATCCGGCAGGACCGGGAGGCGAGGATGGCCGAACTCGAACGCCTTCTGGCGCAGGACCCGGACTCGCTCGAAACCCGCTACCATGCAGCCTTGGTCGAGGAAATGCGCCGGTGGGAGAATGCGTAGCCGGGGCATCGGATTGCCGCACAATTGTTATTGGGGCCGTATAATCTGCGGATGAGCGGGAATACGGGTCAGACGGCAAGAGCGGACAGTGGATCGACCATCGTCCAGATACAAGGCGACGGGAACACCGTCATTGCCGGGACGCCGTATCTGGAACTGACACGGCGCACCGGACTGTCCCGCCGCATTGGCAACGATCCTGACACCGGCAGGCCGAACGAGATTGAGGTGATCGGGCCCTTCGCCCGTTCCATCGACCTTATCGGCCGCGAAACGGAATTGTCCGACCTGCGCGACTGGCTGCACAACGGCGAGCCGGTTTCCGTGAGGGTGCTGACCGGCGGGGCCGGGCTCGGCAAGACGCGGTTGGCGCTGGAACTGGTCGAGGAAATGGCGGCGGATGGCTGGCGGGCCGGCTTCCTGACTCGCGAGGGGTTGGCGCGTTTTCGCGAACAGACGAATCTTGCGGCCTGGGACTGGAGTACTCGGGTTCTGGCGGTCGTGGACTACGCCTCGGCCAGCGCACGCGACCTCAACGCCTGGTTGAAGGAATTGGCGGATCATCCGGTCTGGAGCCAGGACGATGCCGGGCGTAATCGGCCGCTGCGCCTGCTCCTGCTCGAGCGCCATGCGACACACGGCGACGGCTGGTGGGCTGAGGCGTTCGGGCGTGGCAACGACGCGGTGACGGTCGAGAAGATGCTCGACCCGCTCCGGCCCGTTGCCTTGCATCCCCTCGACGACCCAAGCCATCGGCGAGCGATTCTGACGCGGACCCTGGCGCGGCTTGGCAGCGACCTGACGCTACCGGAGGACGCGGATTTCGACCGCCGTCTTGCCGAGTTGACCTGGGGCGGCGTGCCGCTCCTGTTGATGATGGCCGCCGTCACGGCAGCGCGGACCGACTTCGGTCATGTGCTCGCCTTGGGGACCGACACACTGGCGCTGAACATCGCCGAAACCGAGCTGTCGCGTATCCGCAAGGTCGTGGCCGGCCACGGCGTGACCGAAGGGCTAGGCCCGTTGATCGATCACGTGGTCGCCGTCGCGACACTGCGTCAAGGGCTGACGAGGGAGGCAGCGCGCCTTGTCCTTGAGGAAGAAGCGGTCAAACTTGGCTACGCCCTCCCCGCCGGACCGGCGGCGTTGCGCGACGTAATCGCCACCGCCTTGCCCGACGGCGGCGGCGTGGCGCCGGTCGAGCCGGACATGATCGGCGAGGCCGTGTTGCTCTCGGTCTGGGAAGGAAAAACCGACGCTCTGCCCGCCATCGTTCGCGCCCACGAGGCCGAACCGGTCGCAACGATGGAGACCGTCATCCGCACCTGCCAAGACTATGCCATCCACGGCCATCGCCAACCGATGGACTGGCTTAAGCGGATTTTCGATGCCCGAACCGATCTCTCCACACTGATTGAGTTGAGCGCTGCGATGCCGCGGCACACGGTGGAATTACGCGAAATCGCGGTGGAGATAGCACACGCCGTAGCCGAACTGATTGAACCACTCGTGCATGAGACGCGAGAGGAGAATCACTTGGCGCTATTGGCGGTCTCGCTCAATCACATGTCAAACCGCCTATCGGACGTTGAGAGACGCGGGGACGCACTCGCCGTTGCTGAAGAGGCAGTGAAGATCTATCGCGACTTGGAGGTCGCCCGTCCCGATGCCTTCCTGCCTAGTTTAGCTGGAACGCTCAACAACCTGTCCGCCTGTTTATCGAAGGTCGGGCGGCGGGAGGACGCGCTGGCGACTGCTGAAGAGGCGACGACGGTCTATCGCGACTTGGCGGCCGCTTATCCTGAAACCTTTCGACCCGGCTTGGCCATGTCCCTCAACAACCTGTCGATCTGCTTGTCAAAGATGCTTCGGCATGAGGACGCACTCTCCGGGAACGAAGAGGCACTGACGATCTATCGCGGCTTGGCGGCAACCAGATCCGATACCTTCCTGCCAGACTTGGCCAAGTCTCTCAGCAACTTGTCAAACCGCCTGTTGGCGGTCGAGCGTCAGCAGGATGCGCTCGCTACCGCCGAAGAGGCAGTGAAGATCTATCGCGGCTTGGTGGCCACCCGTCCTGATGCCTTCCTGCCTGACTTGGCCGAGTCGCTGAACAATCTGTCCGCTTGTCTGTGGAAAGTCGGGCGTTCGGAGGAGGCTCTTGCCACCGTGAAAGAGGCAGTGATGATCTATCGCGACTTGGCGGCAACTCGTTCCGATTCTTTCCTGCCTTACTTGGCCACGTCCCTCAGCAACCAGTCCGTTTGTCTGTCGGAAGTTGGGCATTTGGAGGAGGCTCTTGCTGCCGTGGAAGAGGCGGTGACGGTCTATCGTTTCTTGGCAGAAACCCGCCCCGATGCCTTCCTGCCTTACTTGGCCGCATCGCTTAACAACTTGTTCACTTATCTTTCGAAAGCTGGGCGTCACGAGGACGCGCTCGCCACTGCCAGGGAGGCGGTAATAGTTCGGCACGGTTTGGCCACCGTGTCGCCCCACATCTTCCTGCCTGACTTGGCCAAATCTCTCAGCAATTTGTCACGCCTTCTGTTGAAGGACGGTCGGCGGGAAGGTGTACTCCCTACCGTCGAGGAAGCCGTGAAGTTGCTGAAACAAACATTCCTTGGGCGGCCGGCAGGTTTTGCGCAGGAAATGGAGTGGATGATCCACGACTACCGCAAACGCTACGAAGAGGTCGGTCAAGAACCCGATGCGGCTTTACTGGCATTGGTGGAAGAGGCATTTCAGTGCCTTGCGTGCGAGGAAGGAGAAGCGAACGGATGAACGATATGGAAGATTTAGCTGTGCAGGCGGTTGCCGTGTTCGTAACTGAGACGGTCAAGGCAGCAGCCGGGCCGATCATGGAATGGATGCGGCGGCGTGTCGGCTCGAAGACGGCCGATACCGCCGAACATCTCGCCGCCGATCCTGGCGATGGTGAGGCACGGAACGCACTGGTGCGCCTCCTGCGGCGGGAGTTGGAGGCGTCTCCGAACCTCGCCGACGAACTCCGCGACCTCCTCGGCGCTGCCAGCGCCAGGCACGCACCACAAACTGCGGACGTGACCGGCGACAATGCCACCGTGGTCCAGATTCAAGGCGACAAGAATCGCGTGTGACGTTCGCCATCAGATGTGCGAAGCCGTCTGAGTTCGCCGTAGTCCGCGCCGCCGGAGACGGGGTAGTCCGGGCCGCCGCCATACGGCGACCCCGCCGCCGAAATTCAGGCTAATTCAAAATCCGATTTTTAATTAGCCTGGAATCGTCTACGGCCGTGCGCTAGGCGCCGGCCTTCGGCACCGGCTTGCGGCGCCATGCGAGGCGGCGGCCGCGCTGGAGGCCGTGGCGTTTCAGGAAGTGGTGCAGCGTGGCCGGATCGAAGACCAGGCCCTCGGCGGCAAGCGCCCGCTGCAGCCCGCGGACGGAAAGGTCCGGCTGCTCCTCCAGAAGGCGGAAAATCCGCTCCCGCTCCGGCTCGGTCCGCGACGGGCGGCCGCTCTTCGGGGCGTCGCGCAGGTGGCCGCGCTCCCGATAGCGCTTTATCCACCGCCAGATGCTGGGTTCGCTCACCTCGAAAAGCAGGGCCGCGGCCCGGCCGGTCATCCCCTTCTCCAGCACCGCCGCGACGGCCCGGCGCCTGAGCTCCTCGCCGACGGACTTGCCCGGTCTGCGCTCTGTCAACATATCCGTCATACACCCTCCCCGGCCGCGCCCGGCCTCGCTATCCGGTTTATTGAAACATTGCGCGCCCCGCCCGGCCGGCGCGCGCAGCTTCCCCCTCTGCCGCCCCCGGCGCTTTCAGCCGCCCAAATCCCGTCGCGTGGCCGCAATGCGGCCCGTTTCACCAGGTCATCGTTCCTGTTCTATGCCTGTATTGGCGGGTAATTAGGGCTTATTTTCCCGAATTGCAACCCCCGGGAAGAAAGATATCCACAAGCGCGCGGGACGAGAGGGCGGGAGACGATGCGGCGCTCCCCCATCCGGGCGGTTCCGCTCCCGTCCTTCGATACGGCGCTGGCGCGCCTACTCAGGATGAGGGTCGAGCGGGGGCCGGCGCAGCGGCGCGGACCGGGCGCAACAACGGCCCGCGCCGGTTCCGGCCCGCCGGCCGGTCCGGAGTCAGCCGCCGGCGGCTCCGCCCCGGATCAGCGTTCCCGAGTGCGCGCCCGTGGGCTCGCCGTTGCGGAGCGTGACCGCGCCGCCCACCACCGTGGCCGCGATGCCGTCGGCCTTCTGCACCAGGCGGCGCGCCCCGCCGGGCAGGTCGGTCTCGACCGTCGGCAGGCAGGGGTTTATGCCGTCCTCGTCGAAGACGACGATGTCGGCGGCCATGCCGGTGCGCAGCAGGCCCCGGTCGCGCATGTCCCAGGCGGCGGCGTTCTCGAAGGTGAGCATCCGCACCGCCTCCTCCAGGGTGAAGGCCTGCTTCTCGCGCACCCAGTAGCTCAAGAGGTGCGTCTGGAGCGACGAGCCCATCTCCTGGCAGACATGGGCGCCGGAGTCGGAGAAGGTCGCGAGCGTGCGCGGGTTCTTCAGCATCTCGCGCACTTCCAGCGGCTTCTCGTTGACCAGCGGCTGGACGAACATCAGGTCCTCGTTCTCCGCCATCAGGTCGAGCATGACCTCGACGGGGTTGCGCCCGGAGCCCTCGGCCAGGTCCGCGACGCTGGGGTCGTCCCACTTCACGTCGAACATCGGGAACAGGTTGGCGTAGTCCGGCTTGCGCGGGTCCGTGGTGGCCGCGCCGCCGCCCTGGAACTCGGTGCCCTTGGGCTTCATCCCGGCTTCGGCGGCAACCAGGCCGGCGCGCACCTCCGGGTCGCGGAAGCGGGCCTTCTGCTCCTCGACCGGCAGGCTGCGGATCTCGCTCCAGACCGGCAGCGCGTCGAAGGGCAGGTAGGACTTCATCGAGAAGAGCGCGTTGATCGTCCGCGTGGTGGCCTGCCCGAAAACGCGCCCGCCCTGGGCCGCGACCCGGTCCATCCACTCGAACTGGTAGGTGTAGGGGTTGGGGTTGTCGCCCTGGCTGGACGAGAACGCGCCCAGCATGAGCGGGCGGCGGCTGGAGACGGCGATCCGGGCGAGCTCCTCGTAGCACGCCTTCTGCGCCGCGCCGCCGGAGACGTCGGGCCCGACCTGGAAGATGCCGGCGTTCAGTTCGCCCATCGCGTTCACCAGATGCGCGATCTCCGACCAGGCCGCGATGCGGCTTGCGACCGGCCCGCCGTCCGGGCGGATATGGGTGTTGGCCCTGGACGAGGAGAAGCCCATCGCGCCGACGCGGAGCGCCTCCTGAACGAGGTGCGCCATGAGCTTCAGGTCGTCCTCGTCCGCCTCCCGGTCGAGCGCGCGGTCGCCCATCGCATACATGCGCAGCGCCGAGTGGCCGATATAGGCGGCGTAGTTGATGGCCTTGGGGAACGAGTCGACGGCGTCCATATAGTCCGGGAAAGTCTCCCAGCGCCAGTCGATCCCGGCGGTCATCGCCTCCTTGGGGATGTCCTCGACCGCCTCCAGGCACTCGGCGTACCACTCCCGCGCCTCGGGCTTGCAGGGTGCCAGCGCGAAGCCGCAATTGCCCATCACCGCCGTGGTCACGCCGTGCCAGCAGGAGCAGCTGCCGAGCGGGTCCCAGGCCACCTGCGCGTCCATGTGGGTGTGGCCGTCGATGAAGCCGGGCGCGACGACCATGCCCTCGGCGTCGATCACTTCGCCGGCGGGGCTGCTTATGCGGCCGATCCCGGCGATCCGCCCGTCTTTGACGCCGACATCGGCCCGGTAGCGGGGCATGCCGGACCCGTCCACCACCGTGCCGTTACGAATAAGGAGGTCAAGTGACATGGCGCGCCGTCCCGCAGGCTGTTTCGGAGGGAGGGACCGTAACAGCCTGCGGAAGTTGCGACAATCCGCCCCTCTGCGCCCGTCAGCGAACGTCCACTTTCAGCACGAGGGCCGCCGCGCTGTCGCCTGCCGCGCAGCCGGTGAAGAGGCCGTATCCGCCGCCCCTGAGCGCCAGTTCCTCGATCAGCTCCAGAACGAGGCGCATCCCCGTCGGTCCCTGCGGATGGCCGAAGACGAGGGAGGAGCCGTAGTTATTCATCAGCCCGGCGTCGAACCCCGTCGCCTCGGCGAAATAGAGGTCGTTCACCGCGAAGGGGTTGTGCGTCTTGACCGCGGCGATCCGGTCGATCCCGAGCCCGGCGTCGGCAAGCGCCGTTTCGGCCGCCGCCACGGGCGCCATGCCCATATAGGCTTTCTCCGCGCGCCCCTCGCCAAAGGAGAGGAGCCGCACCGAAACGGCATCGTCGCGGCCAAGCTCCTCGGCCTGCCCGGCCGTGGTCAGCAGCAGGCCGGCATTGCCGTCGGCCGGATGGGTCTGCGCGGCGGCGGTAACGGTTCCGTTCCCGATGACCGGCGCGAGCGCCTGCACCCGCTCTTCGGTGCGCGCGCGTATGCCCTCGTCGCCGGAGACGGTCTTCGCCCGGCGCGTCCCGCCGACCGGGACATCGACCATGTAGCGGCGCTGGAACGCGCGGTCGTCGGCAAGCGCCATCCCGTATTGCTCCTGCCGGCGGAGCGCCAGGTCGTCCTGCGCCCGGCGCGAATATCCGAACCGTGCCGCAATATTCTCGGCAGTCTGGATCATGGCGACATCGGCATGCGGGTCCTCATTGAAATTGTCCCACACCCAGTGCTCGGTGACGCCGCGGCCCCCGGGCCCGGAGGGATCGGGATAGTAGAGCGTGGGCCCGTTGCTGACGCGGTCCGCGGCAAGCGCCAGCATCCGCCCGCCGCCGCCGAGCTCCACGGCGGAGGCAGCCGAGGCGATGACGCGCGCGGAGGTGGCGCAGGCCTGCGACAGGGTCGGTCCCGTCACCCGCTCCGCGCCGATCAGCGCGCCGATCCAGGGCGCGCCCCAGAAGCTCTTGTGCTGCGGCACCGTCATGCCGAAATGGACGCCGTCCAGACTCTCCGGTTCGCATCCGGCCCCTTCGAGGAACGTGCCGGCGCAGGAGGCGGCAAGCCGTATCGGGTGTTCACCGCTCAGGCTGCCCTGCCAGCGGCAGAAGGGCGTGCTCCAGTAGCCGCCGTAAGGGATATGGACCTTCTCGAATCGCATCGCCGCACCTCAGGAAATGTTGCGCTCCACGAGCTTCGCTTTCATCTCGGTGCGCGGCAGCACGCCGCGCGGAACGAGTTCGACCCTGGCCTGGACGATGAGCTTTGCGCGAATCGCCTGCTCGATCCGCGCCGCAAGGCCCGCGCCGGCCGCGCTGCCCGCCTCGACCCGGACCCGGAGCGGCGGATCGACCTTCGGCCCCTCGCCTTCCACCCGGATCAGCATTTCGCCGGTCGCCTCCGGGCGGAACCCGGCGACCACGTCCCGGACCGCCGACGGCCAGACATTGACGCCGCGAAGGATCAGCATGTCGTCCGTGCGCCCGATGCAGCGCAGCCGCGGCCCGGTGCGCCCGCAACCGCAGGGCCCGGTCTTCACGATGACACGGTCGCGGGTGCGGAAGCGCAGCATCGGATTGCACTCGCGGTCGATATGGGTGAAGACCAGCTCGCCCTCGATTTCGGGCCTGTCCGGCGGGATGATGGCGCCTGTCTCCGGATCGACGATCTCCATGACGAGATAGTCCGGCACCATGAAATGGCAGCCGTCCCGCGCCTCGCACTCGGCGCTGTGGATGGTGATGAGGTCGGCAATGCCGACGGCTTCCGTGCAGCGCGCGCCCCACCTTTCCTCGATCTGCGCCCTTATCCCGGGAACGCCGCCGCCGGGCTCGGCGCCGACCATGACCCGCTTTACACCGAGCGCTGCCGGATCGACGCCCATTTCCTCCCGCGCAAGCTCGGCGAGGTAAAGGGCGTAGGAGGGCGTCGTCGCGAGCACGTCCGCCTTCATCGACCGGATGGATGCGATGAGCCGGTCGGATGCGCCCGTGCCGATGGGGAGCAGGGTTGCGCCGACGGCCTCCACCGCCGCGGCGACCGGCAGGCCGCCGACGAAGAAACCGATGCTGAGCCCCATCGCGAAGACGCTCCCCGGACGAAGCCCCTGCGCCCAGTAGCTGCGCGCGATGCACTCGGCCCAGCGCCTTGCGTCATAGGCGGTCAGACCGATGAAGGAAGGCGTTCCGGTGGTGCCCGAGGAGGCATGCACGCGCACCACATTTTCCATCGGCGCGGCGGCATGGCTGCCGAGCGGCGGGTCGCGCCTCTGGCTCTCCCTGAGCTCGGTCTTGTCGGTGAACGGCAGCCGGGCGAGGTCTGCAAGCGAGCGGATGTCGCCGGGTTCGGCCCCCGCCTCGGCGAGCTTCGCGGCATGGAAGGGCGATTTCGCCTTCAGATAGTCGAGCTGGCGGGCGAGTTTCGCCTGCTGCATCGCGGCGGTCTCGTCGGCCGACATCGTCTCGACCGCGGCGTTGAAATAGGCGCTCCCGGCCTGCCGCATCGCCCTGCTCCCGCCGAATGCGCCCGGTTATTCCCGGCGCATCGCCGGCCGGAGAATAATGAACTCCTCCCACCCCGGAAACAGCGCCGCCCTCTGGGACGTGGCGACCGGGCGGGGACGGCGGTACAAATACCGGCGCAAAACGGGAGCTGTTCCATGCGGCAGCGATACGGGTTCGGCGTGCTGGGGGTGCTGGCGGCGCTGCTGACGGCGGTGCCGACGGCCTTTGCCGGGGACATCGCGTTCGGGCGCGGCGAGGTGCGGATCGAGACGGCCGCGGGCGTCCGCCTCTTCCATGTCGAGCTTGCCGAGACGCCGGACCAACGGGCGCGCGGCCTCATGTTCCGCCGCACGCTCGCGCCCGATGCCGGCATGCTGTTCCTCTTCCCCGAGCGCGAGCGGCCGACCATGTGGATGGCCGATACCTGGCTGCCGCTCGACATGCTGTTCATCGCTGCGGACGGGCGCATCGTGCATGTCTTCCCCAACGCCGTGCCGCGCTCCCGGCTCACCATCTCCTCGCCGCATCCGGCGCGCATGGTGCTCGAACTTGCCGGCGGGACGGCGCGCCGCCTCGGCATGGCGCCCGGCGACCGCCTCTCCTGGCGCCGCGTGGACCGCTAGCCCGCTACGGGAAGAAGACCAGCGTTACCAGCAGGAAGATCGGCGCCAGGATACCGACGGACCAGGCCATGTAGCCGAAGAAGCTCGGCATCGGGATGCCGCGCTCCTCGCAGATCGCCCGCACCATGAAGTTCGGCGCGTTGCCGATATAGGTGTTGGCGCCCATGAACACCGCGCCCGCCGAGATCGCGAGCAGTGTGCCGTAGAGCGGCCCCATCAGGGTCTCCGCGTCGCCGCCGGCGGTGTTGAAGAAGACGAGGTAGGTCGGCGCATTGTCGAGGAAGCCCGACAGGATGCCGGTCAGCCAGAAATACATCGCCTCGACCGGCTGGCCGTCCGCGCCCGTGACCAGCGAGACCACCGGCTCCAGCGCGCCCGAGGTGCCCGCGCGCAGTATGGCGATGGCCGGCACGATGGTGAGGAAGATGCCGGCGAACAGCTTGCCCACCTCCAGGATCGGGAACCAGGAGAAGCCGTTGGCGTCCCGGTTGGCCCGGTCGGTGACGACCCAGGACAGGTATGCGATGGCGAGCAGGGCGAGGTCGCGGCAGAGGTTCTGAAGCTCCACGGTCACATGGAAGACGTCGAAGGAGACGCCCGGCCGCCACACGCCCGACATCAGCACCGCGGCGACGACGCCGGCGAGCAGCAGGAAGTTGACCTTGCCCGTGACGCCGAGGCTTTCGCCGTCGCCTTCGTCCTCCTCCGAGGGCGCACCCGTCTCGCGCCGGTAGAGGAAGCTGTCCACGCCGTAATAGAGCACCAGCAGCAGGACGGAGACGAGCAGCATCGGCACCAGCATCGCCTCGGTCGGCCAGAAGAAATCGACGCCCTTCAGGAACCCCAGGAACAGCGGCGGGTCTCCCAGGGGCGTCAGCGAGCCGCCGATGTTCGCCACCAGGAAGATGAAGAACACCATGGTGTGGACCTTGTAGCGGCGCCACTCGTTGGCCCGGATGATCGGGCGGATGAGCAGCATCGCCGCGCCCGTGGTGCCCATCCAGCTCGCCAGCACCGTGCCGAGCAGCAGGATGCCGGTGTTGACGACGGGCGTGCCGACCAGCCGGCCGGTGAGCCGGATGCCGCCGGCCACGGTGAAGAGCGAGAGCAGCAGGATGATGAAGGGGATGTATTCGAGCAGCCCGACATGCAGGATCTCGAACAGGGTGAGCTCCCAGCCGAACACCACGAGAAAGGGCAGCAGGAAGGCGAACGCCCAGAAGGCCGACACCTTGCCGAAATGGTGGTGCCAGAAGGTCGGCGCCAGCAGCGGGAAGAGCGCGATCGACAACAGGATGCCGACGAAGGGCACGCACCAGATCAGGCCCAGCTCTCCGCCGTCCAGATGCGGCGCGCCCGCGCCGGCGGCGAGCGCCGGTCCGGTGCCGAGCAGCAAGGCCGAAATGGATGCGGCAAGCACACGCATGGATCCCTCCCCGATAGCCCCCCGAAGCCGCCGGGCCCGCCGGCGCGCAGGACGGGCCAATATGCCCCAGCGCCGGTCCCCGGCCAAGACGGCGGCATTTGCGGGTTGCCGCAGGCGGGTTAGAGTGCGCGGGTTCCCGTTCCGGCAAGCGCGGAGGCTGCCCTACCCATGGAACTCACCGGCGAACGGCGCATCGAGGCCCCGCGCGAGACGGTCTGGCAGGCGCTCAACGACCCCGAAGTGCTGAAGGCCGCGATTCCCGGCTGCCAGGAGCTGGAGAAGACCGCCGACAACGCCTTCGCCGCAACGGTCCAGGCGAAGGTCGGGCCGGTGAAGGCGACCTTCGCCGGCGCGGTCGAGCTTACCGACATCGTGGCCCCGGAACGCTACCGCATCTCCGGCGAGGGCACGGGCGGGGCGGCAGGCTTCGCGCGCGGCGGGGCGTGGGTCAGGCTCGCCGAGGACGGGGATGCCACGGTGCTGACCTATGAGGCGGACGCGCAGGTGGGCGGCAAGCTCGCCCAGATCGGCTCGCGCCTCATCCAGGGCACGGCGCGCAAGCTGGCCGGCCAGTTCTTCGACCGCTTCGCCGAAGCCGTGCAGCAGGACGGCGACGGGGACGGCCTTTCCGCGAACGACGGTTAAAGGAGGCGGGAGCGATGAACCCGCAACTGGCCGTGCCCAAGCGGAGGTTGGCGGCATTCTGCCGGGCGAACGGGATAAGGCGGCTCTCTGTTTTCGGATCCGCGCTCCGCGACGATTTCGGACCGGACAGCGATATCGACCTTCTGGTCGAATTCGATCCCGAGCGTGTTCCGGGCCTGATCCGACTCACGGGAATGGAGTTGGAGCTTTCCGGGTTGTTCGACGGCCGCAAGGTCGATCTGAGGACACCTGGAGACCTGAGCCGGTACTTTCGCCAGCAGGTGATGGACGAAGCCGAACTCCAATATGCGCAAGAGTGACGAGGTTCGCCTGCGGCACATGCTGGATGCCGCCAGTGAAGCAGTTTCGTCCGTAAGAGGACGGCAACGGGGCGATCTTGGGGAAGACCGCCATCTGGCACGGTCCCTGGTCAAGCTGATCGAAATTGTCGGTGAAGCTGCCGCGCGAACAAGCGAAACCGGACGCGCGCAACTGCCTGAAATCCCTTGGGTTGAAATAGTCGGAATGCGAAATCGCCTGGTTCACGCCTACTGGGACATAGACCTCGATATCGTTTGGAAGACGGCGGCCGATGAGATGCCCGTCCTCGTCGCGATGCTCGAACCGTTGGTTCCGCCGGTAAAGGAATGACGCAATAGCGTGACAGCAATCATGTTCGATCCTGCCTCGGTTGCGCTGATCGCGGGTGTCTTCCTGCTTGCGGGCGCCGTGAAGGGGGTGGTGGGGCTCGGGCTGCCGACCGTGAGCCTCGGCCTCCTGACGGCCGCCTTCGACCTCACCACGGCCATGGCGCTGATGGTGGCGCCCTCCTTCGCCACCAATCTCCTGCAGGCGGTCGTGGGCGGGAACGGGCGGGCGCTCATCCGGCGGCTCTGGCCCTTCCTTGCCGCTGCCGCGCTCACCGTGTGGATCGGCGCGGCCGCGCTCGTCAGCATCGATCTCGCGCTGCTCTCCGGCCTTCTCGGCCTGCTGCTCGCGGCCTATGCGGCGCAGGGGCTCGCAGGGCTGGGCATCTCGATTCCGGCGCGCTGGCAGAGCTGGACGGGACCGGTCTTCGGCACCGTGAACGGCGTGCTCACCGGCATGACCGGCTCCTTCGTCGTGCCCGGCGTGCTCTACCTCCAGGCCATCGGCCTCGGCCGCGATGCACTCGTGCAGGCCATGGGCATGCTGTTCACCGTCTCGACCGTGGCGCTCGCCGTCTCGCTGGAGCGCCACGGCCTGCTCGACGGGCCGCTCGGGCTCGCGTCGGCCGCCGCGCTCGCGCCGGCCTTCCTCGGCATGGGGCTCGGGCTGCTGCTTAGGCGGCGGCTCTCCGAGGCGCGTTTCCGGCGGGTGTTCTTCCTCGCCGTGCTGGCGCTCGGCCTCTACATCATGGCCAACGCCGCCTTCGGGCTCAGATAGCGCTATCCGGCCCGCATCGGCCCCTGCTACGCTCAGCGCGACCGCAGCGCCAAGGAACCGGAACCCGTGTTCGACTATCTGGCGGAACGCGCCAACGCCAATCCGCATATCGCTCTGCAGCGCGGCTTCGGGCCGCTCGTGCTGGAACTCCGCTCGGGCGGCGAGACGGTCTTCGTCACCATAGACGCGGGCGGCGTTCGCTTCGGACCCTTCGCCTCCGGTGGTGCGGACCTCGTGATGAGCGCGGCCCCGGAAGCCTGGGCGGAGCTTTGCAAGGAGGCCCCGGCGCCGGGCTTCCAGACCGTAGCCACCATGCGCCGCGCCCGGCATCTCACCGTGACGGGCGACATGGCGAAATTCCAGCGTCACCTGCTGCTGCTGGAGATGCTGTTCTCGCGTCTGGAGGACGACCGCCCGGAGGCCGGCCCGCCCGCCGCGCCGGAGGTGGAGCCCGTGACCGGGCGTTATCTCAGGCTCGGGATCGGCGGCCGCGCGCACCGGCTCTATTTCGAGGAGGCGGGCGCGGGCGTGCCGCTGCTCTGCCTGCACACCGCCGGCAGCGACGGGCGGCAATACCGCCATATCCTGAACGACCCGGAGGTGACGGCACGCTTCCGCGTCATCGCCTTCGACCTGCCCTGGCACGGCAAGTCCTCCCCGCCCGAGGGCTTCGGGAAGGAGGTGTACCGGCTCACCACCGACTCCTATGTGGAGACGGTGATGGCCGTCGCCGACGCGCTCCAACTGGAGCGGCCCGTCGTCATGGGCTGTTCCATCGGCGGCCGCGCCGTGCTGCATCTGGCGCTCCGCCACGGCGCGCGCTTCCGGGCGGCGATCGGGCTGCAATCGGCGCTCTACGCCGAGGACCGGAGCCTGGGCGACCCCGTGCCGGGTTTGGCGCTCGCCCGGCCGGACATCCATGCGGGCATGGCGGCGGGCGCCTCGATGGCCGGCATGACGGCGCCCGGCTCGCCCGCGGCAGAGCGGTGGGAGACCATGTGGCACTACATGCAGGGCGGCCCGGGGGTCTTCGCCGGCGACCTGCACTACTATTTCGAGGACGGCGACCTCCGCAACGGCGGCGCGGCGGCGCTCGCGGACTCGGACTGCCCGATCTACCTGCTGAGCGGCGACTACGATGTGTCAGCGACGCCGGAAATGGGCCGGGAGCTTGCGGAGCTGATCGGCGCGGCGCATTTCGAGGTGATGAAGGATGTCGGCCACTTCCCGATGTCCGAGAACCCGGAAGCCTTCCGCCGCTACCTCCTGCCTGTCCTCGACCGCATTCTCGCGCTGAAGCCGTGACCGAACGGTAACATCCGGGCTAAACTCCCGGCCCGGAAGACATAACGGCGTGTCGGGACGTCCCGGCGAGGAGGAGTCATGAACGCATTCGCAACCGCTCTGGCCGAAGCCCCCCACGGGCTCGGGCTCGCATGGGACACGACCGACCCGCGGGAAGTCCGGCGCCATATCCGCACCGGCGAATATCGCGGCCATACCGGCGCGCTCGCCAAGGGCTATGTGCAGGCCAATCTGGCGATCCTGCCCGAGGACTATGCGGACGAGTTCCTCCGGTTCTGCCACCGCAACCCGAAGCCCTGCCCGCTGCTGGCCGTGTCCGAGCCGGGCGACCCCCGCCTGCCGGAGCTGGCGGAGGACCTCGACATCAGGACGGACCTCTCCAGCTACCGGGTGTTCCGGGACGGCGAATATGACGGCGATGTCGTGAGCATCGAGGATCTCTGGCGGGACGATTTCGTGGTCTTCGCGCTTGGTTGCTCCTTCTCCTTCGAGGAACCGCTGGTGGATGCCGGCCTCAGGCTCCGCCACTGGGAGGACGGCAGCGTGTGCCCGATGTTCCTGACCGATATCGACTGCGCGCCCGCCGGCCGGTTCTCCGGCAAGATGGTCGTGTCGATGCGGCCGTTCACGCCGGCGGATGCGGTCAAGGCCGTGCAGATCACCAGCCGCTATCCGCGCGTGCATGGCGCGCCTGTGCATCTCGGCATGCCGGAGCTCATCGGCATCGAGGATATCGGCCGCGCCTGGCAGGGCGACGACCCGATGCTTGCGCCCGATGAAATGCCGGTCTTCTGGGCCTGCGGGGTGACGCCGCAGGTCGCGGTGCGCTCGGCGAGGCCGCCGCTCGCCGTCACCCACACGCCGGCCCACATGCTGGTGACGGACCGGCGCAACGCCTCGCTTGCAGTGGGCTGAACGCCCCGGAGGCATCCCATGCGCCCCAACGCGCTCCCGCCGTTCGACTTCGGCCTGGGCGAAGCGGTCGATCTGCTGCGCGCCTCGGTCGAGACCTTCGCGGCGGACGAGATCCTGCCGCGCGCCGACGCCATCGACCGGTCCAACGAGTTCCCGCGCGAGCTCTGGCCGGAAATGGGCGCGCTCGGCCTGCACGGCATCACCGTGGAGGAGGAGTTCGGCGGCGCGGAGATGGGCTACACCGCCCATGTCGTGGCGATGGAGGAGGTCAGCCGCGCCTCCGGAGCGGTCGGCCTCTCCTACGGGGCGCATTCCAATCTCTGCGTCAACCAGATCCGCCGCAACGGCACGGAGGCGCAGAAGCGCCGCTACCTGCCGAAGCTGATCTCGGGCGAGCATGTGGGGGCGCTCTCCATGAGCGAGCCGGGCGCGGGCTCGGACGTGGTCGCCATGTCCTGCCGGGCGGACAGGCGCGGCTCCCGATATGTGCTGAACGGCACCAAGATGTGGTGCACCAACGGCCCGGACGCCGATGTGCTGGTCGTCTATGCCAGGACCGCGCCGGACGCCGGCCCGCACGGCATCTCCGCCTTCCTGGTCGAGAGCGGCTTCCGGGGCTTCCGGCCCGGGCAGAAGCTCGACAAGCTCGGCATGCGCGGCTCGGGCACCAGCGAACTCATCTTCGAGGATTGCGAGGTGCCGGAGGAGAACCTTCTCGGCTGCGAGAACGAAGGCGTGCGGGTGCTGATGAGCGGCCTCGACTACGAACGCCTGGTGCTCGCCGGCGGGCCGCTCGGCCTCATGCAGGCGGCGATGGATGCGGCCGTGCCCTATCTGCATGAGCGCCGGCAGTTCGGCCAGCCGATCGGCTCCTTCCAGCTCATGCAGGGCAAGCTCGCCGACATGTATGTGACGATGAACGCCTGCCGGGCCTATGTGTATGCGGTGGCGCAGGCCTGCGACCGGGGCGACACGACCCGCAAGGACGCCGCCGGCGCCATCCTCTACGCCGCGGAGAAGGCGACCTGGCTGGCGCTGGAGGCGGTCCAGTGCCTGGGCGGCATGGGCTATGTCAACGAAAGCCCCGTCGGGCGCGTGGTCCGCGACGCCAAGCTCTACGAGATCGGCGCGGGCACCAGCGAAATCCGCCGCTGGCTCATCGGGCGCGAGCTCATGGAGGAGACGGGGTAGCCGCCTGCCATGCCCCCCATTCCGTCCGCGCTCGACATCGCCAGGGACCTGGTCCGCATGGACACGCGCAACCCGCCCGGCCGGGAAGCCGAGTGCGCGCGCTATCTGGGCGACCTGCTCGCCGGCGCAGGTCTCGAAGTCTCCTATCACGACTTCGCGCCGGGGCGGACGAGCCTTGTCGCCCTGTTGCGGGGCCTGGGAGACGCCGCGGACCGGAAGAAGCCGCTGTGCTTCGGCGGGCACATCGACGTGGTGCCCTTGGGCGCGAAGGAGTGGTCGGTCGATCCCTTCGGCGCCGAGATCATCGACGACAGGCTATACGGGCGCGGCTCGACCGACATGAAATCCGGCGTCGCCGCCTTCGTCCATGCCGCGATGAAGCTCGCGGCCGACCAAAAGCGGGGGAATGCGGACATCGTGCTCGCGATCTGCGCCGGCGAGGAGACCGGTTGCGAGGGCTCCTCCCATCTGGGCAGGACCGGCGTGCTCGGCGAGGCCGGCGCCATCGTCATCGCGGAGCCGACGGCGAACTACCCCGTCCTCGGCCACAAGGGCGCGCTCTGGCTCAGGGTGGAGACGGAAGGCGTCGCCGCCCACGGCTCGATGCCGGAGCGGGGCGTGAACGCCATCTACAGGGCGGCGCGCGCGGTGACGAAGCTCGAGGATTTCGACTTCAACGTGAAGCCGCACGAGCTGCTGGGCCGCTCGACCCTCAATGTCGGCACCATGGAGGGCGGCCAGAACCTCAACTCGGTGCCGGACCGCGCCGCCTTCACCGTCGATATCCGCACCCTGCCGGAGCAGGACCATGACAGGATCGTCTCCGGCCTCGAGGGTTATCTCGGCGGCGAGAACCGGATCGCGCGTATCGTCGATGTGGGCGGCGTCCATACCCCGCATACCCACCCGTGGATCCGGGAGGTCTGGCGGCTGATGGAGCCGCTGCTCGGCGAAAGCATCGAGCCGCGCGGCGCGCCCTATTTCACCGACGCCTCCGCACTGACGCCGGCCTGCGGCCACCCGCCGACCGTGATCCTCGGGCCGGGCGAGATGCACATGGCGCACCAGACCGACGAATACTGCCCCGTAGCGCATATCGCCGAGGCGGCGGAAGCATATGAGGCCCTCGCCCGCCGCTGGCGCGACTGCTGAGGGGGCGCGAGGCGGCGCTAATCCGCCATGATCTGCGCCTTGGCCTCCTGGAGCAGCTCCTCCATGCGGTTGCGCAGCCGCCGGGCGTCGGTGTCTATGCCCTGCGCGCTGAGGTCGGCCAGCACCTTTTCCAGCACGTCGTCGTCGCCGGGACGGTCGAAATCCGACTGGACCACCGTGCGGGCGTAGGCCTGCAGGTCCTCGCCGTCGAGCCCCCATTGCGCGCCCGCCCACTCGCCGAACAGCCGGTTGCGCCGGGCCTGCACCTTGAAGCGCAGCTCCTCATCGTGGCTGTATTTGGTCTCGAACTGCTTTTCGCGATCTGCGAAGGTCGCCATGCGGGTCGTCCCCTTAGCTAGCTTGGTCGGGCGGGTTACGGGCGATATATAGCCAGTCCCGCTCCGGATTTGCATAGCTTCCATGTGTACTGTCGTCCTGCTCCGCAGGCCCGGCCATGCCTGGCCCGCGATCATCGCCGCGAATCGCGACGAAGCGGTGAACCGCCCTTGGCGGCCGCCGGCCCGCCACTGGCCCGACCGGCCGGGCGTGCTCGCCGGCTTCGACGAGGAGGCGGGCGGCAGCTGGATGGGGCTGAACGGGGCGGGCGTCGTGGCCGCCATCCTCAACCGGCGCGGCTCGCTCGGCCCCGCCCAAGGCAAACGCACGCGCGGCGCGCTGGTGCTGGAGGCGCTCGACCACGGCACGGCGGAAGACGCGGCGGCGGCCATGGCGGAAGTGGACGGGCGCGCCTATCGCAGCTTCAACATGCTGGTGGCGGACCGCGAAGACGCCTTCTGGATCCGCCATGCGGGCGGGCGCGGCGTATCGGCGCATGCGGTCTCGCCGGGCCTTTCCATGCTGACCGCCTCGGACCTGAACGACCGCGCCGCGTCCGAGCGCATCGACCATTACCTGCCCCGGTTCGAGGCCGCCCGGCCTCCGGACCCGGATGCGCCCGGTGGCTGGGCCGAGTGGGAAAGCCTGCTCCTGTCGGAGGAAACCGCGCCCGGCGTCGCCGATCCGAACGGCGCAATGCATGTGCGCACCGGTTGGGGCTTCGCCACCGTGTCGCGCGCCCTGCTCGCTTTGCCGGCCCGCGCCGATGCCCGGCCCGTCTGGCGTTTCGCCCGCTCATGGCCCGAAACCGGCGGTTACACAGAGCTTCATTGAGAAGAAGCGCCGGTATTGCTATATCGGATTCGGCGGCTCGCGGGCCCGGCGCTTTGCCGGTCCTCCGTCGGGCGGTACTCGGTGGACACCCATGGCAAGACGCAAACGCATCTACGAGGGCAAGGCCAAGGTTCTCTACGAAGGCCCCGAGCCCGGAACGCTCGTCCAGTATTTCAAGGACGACGCCACTGCCTTCAACAACCGCAAGAAAGCCACGATCTCCGGCAAGGGGGTGCTGAACAACCGGATTTCCGAATATCTGATGGTCCGGCTGCAGGAGATGGGCATCCCGACCCATTTCGTGCGCCGGCTGAACATGCGCGAGCAGCTGATCCGCGAAGTCGAGATCATTCCGGTCGAGGTGGTCGTGCGGAACATCGCCGCCGGGTCGCTGGCGTCGCGCTTCAAGATCGAGGAAGGCACGCCACTGCCCCGGTCCATCGTCGAGTACTATTACAAGAACGACGAACTCGACGACCCGATGGTGACGGAAGAGCACATCACCGCCTTCGGCTGGGCCTCGCCGCAGGACCTCGACGACATCTTCAACCTTGCGCTCCGGGTCAACGACTATCTGAGCGGGCTGTTCCTCGGCGCCGGACTTCGGCTGATCGATTTCAAGGTGGAATTCGGACGCCTCTACACCCATGAGGACGTGCGGATCGTGCTGGCCGACGAGATCAGCCCCGACAGCTGCCGCCTCTGGGACCTGCAGACCAACGAGGTGCTCGACAAGGACCGGTTCCGCCGCGACATGGGCGATGTCGCGGAGGCCTACCGGGAGGTGGCGCGGCGCCTCGGCATCCTCCAGGAAAGCAATGTAGAGCCCCTGCCGAAGGCGAGCGCGTGAAGGCGCGGGTGCTGGTCATGCCCCGCGCCGGCGTGCTCGACCCGCAGGGCAAGGCGGTCGCGCAGGCGCTGGCGGGGCTCGGTTTCGAGGGCGTGGCGGCGGCCCGCCAGGGCAAGGTGATCGAGCTGGAGCTCGCAGAAACCGATCCGGCCGCCGCCGAGGCCGCGCTCGCGGCCATGTGCGAGCGCCTGCTCGCCAATCCGGTCATCGAGGACTACACGATCGAGATCGCATGAAGGCGGTCGTCGTCGTCTTTCCGGGGTCGAACTGCGACCGGGACGCGAAGGTGGCGCTCGAAGCGGCGACCGGGCGCCCCGTGGCGATGGTGTGGCACGGCGACCCGGACCTGCCGCCGGCGGACCTTGTTGTGCTGCCGGGCGGCTTCTCCTACGGCGACTATCTCCGGCCGGGCGCCATGGCCTCGCGCTCGCCGGTCATGCAGGCCGTCGTCCGGGCTGCGAAACGGGGGGTGCGGGTGCTCGGCATCTGCAACGGCTTCCAGGTGCTGACCGAATGCGGACTGCTGCCGGGCGCGCTCTTGCGCAATGCGGGGCTGCGGTTCGTCTGCCGGCCGGTGCGCCTCCGCGTCGAGACCGCCGACAGCCCGTTCACGACCGGCTATCGGCCGGGTGATGCGCTGCAAATGCCGGTGGCGCATCATGACGGCAACTATTTCGCCGACGCCCCCACGCTCGACCGGCTGGCGAGCGAGGACCGCATCGCCTTCCGTTATCTCGACAACCCCAACGGCTCCGCAGGCGACATCGCCGGCATCCTGAGCGAAGGCCGCAATGTGCTCGGCATGATGCCGCATCCCGAGCGTGCCGCCGACGCGCTGCTGGGCGGCATGGACGGCCGCGCACTGTTCGAATCGCTCGCCGCATGAGCGCGCCCGAGGAAGATTATGGCGGCCTCGCGCCGGACGAATATGCGCGCGTGTTGGAAATCCTCGGCCGGGCGCCCAATCCGGTCGAGCTCGGCATCTTCGCCGCGATGTGGAGCGAGCACTGCTCCTACAAGTCCTCGAAGAGGTGGCTGAGGACGCTGCCGACCGACGGTCCCCGGGTGCTCCAGGGACCGGGGGAAAACGCCGGCGCCGTGGACATAGGCGGCGGGCTGGCGGCCGTCTTCAAGATGGAGAGCCACAACCACCCCTCCTTCATCGAGCCTTACCAGGGCGCGGCGACGGGCGTGGGCGGCATATTGCGCGACGTGTTCACCATGGGCGCGCGGCCGGTCGCCATCCTGAATGCACTGCGCTTCGGCGCGCCCGACCATGAGGCGACGCGGCGGCTCGCCGCCGGGGTGGTTGCAGGCATCGGCGGCTACGGGAATTGCATCGGCGTGCCCACCGTCGGCGGCGAATGCGCCTTCCACCCCGCCTATAACGGCAACATCCTGGTCAACGCCATGACGGTCGGCATCGCGCCGGCGGACCGCCTGTTCCGCTCGGCGGCGGCCGGCGTCGGCAATGCCGTCGTCTATGTCGGCTCTCGGACCGGGCGCGACGGCATCCACGGCGCTACCATGGCGTCTGCAACCTTCGACGACGAGGCGGAGCAGCAGCGCCCGACCGTGCAGGTGGGCGACCCCTTCACCGGCAAGTTGCTGATCGAGGCCTGCTCGAACTCATGGGCACGGACGCCATCGTGGCGATCCAGGACATGGGTGCGGCCGGCCTGACATCCTCTTCCTTCGAGATGGCGTCCAAGGGCGGCCTCGGCCTGGAACTGGACCTTGACCGCGTGCCCCAGCGGGAGGAGGGCATGTCGGCCTACGAGATCATGCTCTCGGAGAGCCAGGAGCGCATGCTGATGGTGCTCCGCCCCGGCGGCAAGGAGACGGCCGCGGCGGTGTTCGGGAAGTGGGGGCTGGAATTCGCCGTCATCGGCCGCCTGACCGACACCGGGCGCATGGTGCTCTCGCAGCACGGCCGGAGGGTCGCGGACCTGCCGATCCGCCCGCTCGCCGACGGGTCGCCCGAATACGACCGGCCGTGGACCGCGACCCCGCCCGCGCCGCCCGCCGCGATCTCGCCCGACAACAGGGACCCCATGGCGGCGCTCCGGTCCATCCTCGGCGGCCCCGCCGGGGCGTCCCGGCGCTGGATCTGGGAGCAGTACGACCACACGGTGATGGGCGACACGATCGGCGGTCCCGGCGGCGACGCCGCGGTGGTCCGCATCCACGGCACGGCGCGGGGGCTCGCGCTCACCAGCGACTGCACGCCGCGCTACTGCCTGGCCGACCCGGTCGAGGGCGGGCGACAGGCGGTCGCCGAAGCGTGGCGCAACCTCACCGCGGTCGGCGCCCGGCCGCTCGCGGTCACCGACAATCTCAATTTCGGCGACCCGGAGCGGCCGGAGGTGATGGGCCAGTTCGTCGGCTGCATCCGGGGCATGGGCGAGGCCTGCCGCGCGCTCGACTTCCCGGTCGTCTCCGGCAATGTCTCGCTCTACAACGAGACCAACGGCCGGGCCGTGCTGCCGACGCCGGTGGTCGGCGCCGTCGGGCTGCTGGACGATCTCGCTGGCCGGGTGGGCATGGCGCTGCCGGGGCCGGACCTCGCGCTGGTTCTGGTCGGCGAGACGCGGGGCCATCTCGGCCGCTCGCTCTGGCTGGAGACGGTCGCAGGGCGCGAGGAAGGCCCGCCGCCGCCGGTCGATCTCGCGGCCGAACGGAGGAATGGAGATTTCGCCCGCGCGGAGATACAGGCCGGCCGCGTCGCCGCCTGCCACGACCTCTCCGACGGCGGGCTGCTGGTCGCCGCGGCCGAGATGGCGCTGGCCGGCGGGGTCGGCGCCACGCTGCGCCCGCCGCTCGCCGATGCCGTTGCGGGCCTGTTCGGGGAGGACCAGGCGCGCTACCTGCTGGCGGTGGAGGACCCGGACGACATGCTGGAACGCGCGGCCGCAGCGGGCGTTCCGGCGCTCCGGATCGGCGGGACGGGCGGCGGCGCATTGACAGTCGAGGGCCATTCCCCCATATCGCTCGACGAACTGCGCGATCTGCACGAAGCGTGGATGCCCGCCTGGATCGCCGGCGGCTGAGGGGACGCGACGAATGCCCATGCAGGCGGAAGAAATCGAACGCCTGATCCGCGAGGCGCTGCCCGACGCGGAAGTGGCGATCGAGGACCTCGCGGGCGACGGCGACCATTACGCCGCCCGTGTCGTGTCGGAGGCTTTCCGGGGCAAGTCCCGCGTGCAGCAGCACCAGATCGTTTACAGGGCATTGCAGGGCCGGATGGGGGGCGAACTGCATGCCCTGGCGCTGCGCACCGCCGCGCCAGAAACGTCTTGAGAACCGGGAGAACGCCGATGAGCGACGCCATCACAAGCATCCAGGAAACCGTCAACGGCAACGATGTCGTGCTGTTCATGAAGGGCACGCCCGTCTTTCCGCAATGCGGTTTCTCCTCGGTGGTCGCCGGCGTGCTGAACCATATGGGCGTGAAATACCATTCGGTGAACGTGCTGGAGGACATGGGCGTCCGCCAGGGCATCAAGGAGTTCACCGGCTGGCCGACCATCCCGCAGCTCTATGTGAAGGGCGAGTTCGTGGGCGGCTGCGACATCGTGCGCGAGATGTGGGATGCGGGCGAGCTGCAGGGCTACCTCAACGAGCACGGCGTCGAAACGCCCGGCATGACGGCCTGACGCCGGGGTTACGCCTTCCCGCCAAGAGTGGCGGAGACTGCGGCCCGCGCCGCGGCCGGGTATCCGTTCGCGGTGACGGTCAGATCGTCTCGCAGGATCTTGTGGAACGCCGGCAGCTTGTGGAACGGCACCGTCGGATGGACATGGTGCTCGACATGGTAGGGCATGTTCCACGCGAAGAAGCGCACAAGCGGATTGGTGAAGGTCGTGCGCGTGTTCCGCAGCATGTCGGGCACATGCGGGCAGCCGGTATGCTCGGTGAGCAGGTAGAGGCGCAGGAAGGGCTGTCCCAGCATGAGCGGCAGCAGCCATAGCCACAGCAGGGCCGTCGTGCCGAGCCAGACCGAGAGCGCCGCTGCGCCTGCGTAGAGGAGCAGGAACAGCCGGGCTTCGCGCGCCACCGCACTGCGCGCCGACGGGGGAACGAAGGCGTCGCGGTTCCGGCCCGCTGCATTGACGAACAGCATCCGCGCCTGCCGGGCCCAGTAAGCGCCGCCTGCGATATGCCAGGCGAGGCCGGCTTTCGACCGGGACAGCGGCCGCGCCAGTTCCGGATCGCGCGCCGGGTCGTGCGTGTGGCGGTGATGCGCCATGTGGAAGTTACGGAACCACGCCGGCGGCAGGAAAACCGCGAACCCGACGCCCCGGGCGGCCGCGCCGTTCAGCCAGCCGCTGCGGAACGGCGTCCCGTGCACGGCCTCATGCAGAAGGCAGAACAGGAAGGCCAGCAGGATGCCGTGGGGCAGCAGCAGCACCGGCCAGCCGGGCGCCTCCAGCGCGATGAGCGATCCGGTGAGCCCGAGCGCCGCCAGATGGCCCGCAAGGCGGACGAGGCCCTTGCGGTCGGAGCGTTGCAGGAGGCTGCGCCGTTCGCCGCCGTCCATGCGGGCGAGAATCGCGCGGCGATCCGGATCCGGGCGCGGCGGCCGCGAAGGTTCCGGCGCCTCCATCGTTACCGGGAGTAGAACTCCACCACCAGATGCGGCTCCATGCTCACGGCGAAGGGCACGTCGGCGAGGCCGGGGCCGCGCTGGAAGGTGCCTTTCAGCTCGTTGAAATCGACCGAGAGATAGTCCGGCACGTCGCGTTCCGGCGATTCGATGGCCTCCAGCACCAGCGCCATGGTGCGGGATTTCTGCTTCACCTCGATCACGTCGCCGTCGCGGACCCGGTAGGAGGGGATGTTGAGCCGCCGCCCGTTCACCCGGACATGGCCGTGGTTCACGAACTGGCGCGCGGCGAAGATCGTCGGCACGAACTTCATCCGGTAAACGACGGCGTCCAGCCGGCGCTCCAGCAGCTCGATCAGGTTCTCGCCGGTGTCGCCCCGCCGGCGCACGGCCTCATGGTAGAGGCGGCGGAACTGCTTCTCGGAAATGTCGCCGTAATGGCCCTTGAGCTGCTGCTTGGCGCGCAACTGGAGGCCGAAATCGGTGGGCTTGCGCCGTCGCTGCCCGTGCTGGCCCGGCCCGTATTCCCGGCGGTTGTAGGGGCTCTTGGGCCGCCCCCAGAGATTGACGCCGAGGCGCCGGTCTATCTTGTGTTTTGCGCTTTCGCGTTTTGCCATGGCCTTTTTGCCGCTCGCTTTCGCGTTTGTTGTTGTCCCGATAGGTCCCGGCGCAGAAGCCGGGACGGGGCGGAGCCGCCCGCGTTCTCGGGAATGGCGCGGGTTATAGCGCCGCCGGGCCCATTGTCAAACCGGCGGCTTGCCTCCGGGCCATACCGGGCTCCCGGCAAGGTCCGGCCAGCCGATGGGCGCGCGGCAGCCCTCCGCCGCTGCGGCCGGGTCGAGCGCCGCGTCCCAGTTTCCCGCGACATAGCGGTGCCCGTTCCAGGCGCTGCCCTCTTCGGAGCAGAGCCAGAGCACCGGCGGCACCATGGCCGAGGGCCGGACCAGCGCCGCACGGTCGAGGCCGGACTCCTCGGGCACCATGGACGTGTCCGTCGGGCCGCCGGGCACGACGACATTCACCGTCACCCCCCTGCCGCCGAACTCCGCGGCATGGCCGGCGGACATCGCCTCGAAGCCGGCTTTCACGGGACCGTAGGGATGGAACCGCCCGCGCAGCATGGTGAAGAAGCTGGTGGTGACATTGATAATGCGCCCCCATCCCCGGTCGAGCATCCCCCCGACCGCGGCGCGGGTCATGTACCACGCCCCGGAGAAGTTCACCGCGACGAACCGGTCCCAGACCTCCGGGTCTATCTCGTGGATTTCAACCAGGTTCGTCATGTGGTCCGCCCGGATGACGCCCATGCCGACCGCGCCGTTATTGACGAGGATATCCGGCCCGCCCAGCCGTTCCCGCACCCGGCCGACCGCCGCCTCGCATTCGGCGCAGCGCGCGATGTCCGCAGGCAGGGTGACCAACCGGCCGGCGGAGACGGCCTCCCCGTGCCCCGCCGCAAGCTCGCCAAGCCGCTCCCCGTCGATATCGAGCGCCGCCACCCTCGCGCCCGCGCCCAGCAGGCCGCGCACGAACTCGCGCCCGATCCCCCCGGCCGCCCCGGTGACGACGGCAGTCCTGCCTTCGAGCTCCCCGGTCATCTGCATCCCCCAATTCGCCATGCCGTGCGGTAGTGTATGCCGCAACCGTCCGAAGCGCAGCATCGGGAACAGCGCATGCCCGAAAACGACACTCCTCTTCTCCCGCCACGGCGGGGGGCCGTAGGGCGGTGGCGGGACGGGCTGGCGGTGCTGGCGGGGCGGGATGTGCGTATCCGGGCGGCGCTGGTGGAGGTCGGGGCGCCGCCGATGGCGCTTCGGGGGGCGGGCTTTGCGGCGCTGCTGAGGGCGATTGCGGCGCAGCAGGTCTCGGCCGCCTCGGCGCGGGCGATCTGGGGGCGGCTGGAGGAGGCTGCGGGCGGCAGGGTTACGCCCCGGGCGGTGCTGGCGCTCGGGCCGGAGGGGCTTCGCGCCGTCGGGCTCTCGCGGCCCAAGGCGGGCTATGCGCTCTCCATCGCCGGCGAGCTTGCGTCCCGGCGGGTCTCGCTCCGGCGCATCCAGCGGATGCCGGACGAGGAGGCCATCGCCGCACTCTCGGCGCTCAGGGGCGTCGGGCGCTGGACGGCGGAAGTCTGGCTACTGTTCGCGGCAGGCCGCCCCGACATCTGGCCCGCCGGCGACCTTGCGCTCTCAGCCGCGCTGCAGAAGACACTCGGCCTCGACGCCCGGCCGACGCCCGCCGAGGCGGCCCGCCTCACGGAAATCTGGTCGCCCCACCGGAGCGCCGCTGCCATCCTGCATTGGCACATCTACCGCACCGCCCCGTCATAGATTGGCCTTACCGCAACCGGGAGCTTTGTGCGGCGAGGCCGGCGGCGAGCGCCGCGAGCACCGCCCAGGCCTGCCAGGCGCCCATCGCCAGCAGGGTAAGCGCCGAGAGGGCGAGCCAGAGCGCGGGCGGGAGGCAGACGAGCGCCGTCCAGACGCTGCGCGGGGCGAGCGCGACGAGGCCGAGCGTGGCGATGGCCGTCGGGTCGGGGTGGATGGCGGCGACCTCCGCCTCGCGCCAGGACCGCCCGTCCAGCAGCGCCAGCAGCGGCCAGGCGAACAGCGCCGCCGCCAGCAGGCCGATGCCCGCCCCGGCGCCCGGTCCCCGCCGGGAGAAGGCGAGCCGGCCGGAGAGGCCGAGCGCCGCCAGAAGCGCGGCTTCCGCATAGAAGCCCCAGGCGAACCGGGGCGCGGCCCAGTTTATCGCCCCGTAGCCGAGCGCCACGAACTGCCAGCCGGTCCAGAGCCAGGCCGCGCCGAGCGCGGGGCCGAGCCAGCGCCCGGAGAGCCGCCGGCCCCTGAGCAGGCCGTAGAGGAGCGCCGCGCCCGCCGCCAGCAGCAGCGGCTGGACCGGCCAGAGCGCCTCGTTTTCCAGCCGGAAGAGCCGCCAATAGACGCGCGGCTCGAACGGCAGCAGGTCCGCCAGCGCCCGGAACCCGTCCATGACGGCGCGTTAGAGGTCGCGCATATGCGCCGCCATGCGCCGGCGCAGGGCCGCATCCGGCATGGGGCCGAAGGCGGAGGACTTGTTCTCGCGCACATGGTCCACCCGCCGGGTCGCCGGAATGGCGGCGGTGACGGCGGGATGGGAGAGGATGAATTTGAGCAGGAATTGCGGCCAGGTGGAGACGCCGATCTCCCCGGCCCAGCCGGGCATGCGCCGGCCCTCGAGCCGGTCCGGCAGACGGCCGCGCTGGAAGGGCCGGTTGCAGATGACCGCGATGCCCCGCTCCCGCGCCAGCGGCAGCAGGCGGCGTTCCGCCTCCCGGTCCACGATATTGTAGGTGAGCTGGACGAAGTCGGGCGGGCGGCGCTGCATGACCTCCTCCAGCTCGGCGTGCCGGCGGCCGTGCGAGGTGGTGACGCCGGTATAGCGGAGCGCGCCGGCCTCCTTCATCGCCTCCAGAATGTCGAGGTTCCGCTCCCAGTCGACCAGGTTGTGGACCTGGAGCAGGTCGAAGCGCTCCACGCGCCAGCGCCGGGCCGTCTCCCCGATCTGCGCGCGCGCATCCGCCGCGCGGGTCCAGACCTTGTCGGCCGAGAAGAGGCCCGCCGGACGCCCGAGCTTCGCGAACGCATCGCCGATGACCTCTTGCGAGGACCCGTACATGGGCGAGGAATCGATCATGCCGCCGCCCGCCTCGAAAAAGGCCGCCATCACGTCGCGGCATTCGGCGCGCAGCTGCGGGTCCTTGCCGACATTGAAGGTGATCCAGCTTCCGAGCCCGACGGCCGGCACAAGCTCCCCGGTCGCCGGAACGGGCTTCGAGAGGGCGCCGCCGGCCGCTGCGCCGAGGGCCGGCGCCGCCAGTGCCGCGCCTGCGCCGGCCAGGACCGTCCGCCGGGTCGCGCGCATGGAAGAAGCCTCCCTTCCTGCCTGCCGCGAGAGTAGCGCCGGCGCCGGGACCGGCCAAGCGGCTGGCGGGGCCGGCGGCTTTCGTGGCAGAGTGCGGGCGGTTCCGGAAACCCGAGGCGAAGGGGGCGTCCGCCATGGCGGTGCTCAGGATTTTCTCCTACCTGCCCAATCCGCGCGTCTGGAAGGCGACGATCGCCGCGCGGCTGCTCGGCGTCGAGGTCGAAGTCGTGGGCGACCGCCCGAAGGCGCTGCCGGGCTGGCTCTGGGACTTCGACGCGAGGCCGCTCGAGGAGGCAGAGAAGACGCCGGACAACCCGCATGCGCGCGCGAGCAAGCGCGGCTTCAGCGCCGCCATGCTCTACAAGACCGATGCCTTCCTCGCCGCCCACCCCTTCGGCACCGTGCCGGCGGCCTTCGACCCGGAGGGCGCGACCGGCGTGTTCGAATCGAACAGCATCCTGCGCGCCGTTGCGCGCGCGGCGGGCGGGCTTTACGGCGACGGGCCTTACGAAGCCGCGCGGATCGACAGCTTCCTCGATGCCGGGCTGGTCTTCGCACGCGAGGCGCAGGCCTATCTGCTGGCGCTCGCGGCCCGCGAGGCGTCGCGGGAACTCTCGGACCGCATGCGCGAGGCCTATGCCTTCTACATGGACGGAATCGACAATGCCGCGAGGCTCGGCGGCGAGGGGCTGGCGGGGCCGTTCTCCATCGCCGACATCGCCTTCGTCTGCGACTTCGCGCAATTCCGCCGCGAGGAGCGCATGGCCGACCGGCTGGCGGATTGCGGCCTGGAGCCCATCTACCGCCCCGGCGACCACGCTCATGCGCATGCCCATTTCGACCGCTTGCGCCGCCTGCCCGCCTTCGCCGCGGACCTCGGCGGCAGCTATGTGCTCGAAACGCCGGCCGAAGAGAGGAAAAGCGCATGAGCCGGCCGGTTGCGCTCGTCACCGGCGTCGGCCCCGACGGGGGCACCGGCGCCGAAATCGCCCGTCGCTTCGCCGACGGCGGCTATCTGACCGCGATGCTCGCCCGCGACACGGAGCGGCTGGCCGCGCTCGAAGCCGATATCGAGAACGCCACCGCCTTCCCCTGCGATGTCGGCGATCTCGACGCGCTCAAGGCAACCATCGCGGCCGTGCGCGGGCAATTGGGCCCGCCGACGGTCGTCGTGCACAACGCGCTCAGGAGCACGCGCGGGCCCTTCCTGGAGCAGGACCCGGAGGAGCTCGAACGCAATTTCCGCGTGAATGCGACAGCGCTGCTGCACCTCGCCCGCGAGACGATTCCGGGCATGCTGGACGCCGGCGGCGGCGCGCTGCTCGTCACCGGCAACACCTCGGCCACGCGCGGCAAGGCGCATTGGGGCTTCTTTGCCTCCACCAAGGCGGCGCAGCGAATCCTGGCGGAGTCCATCGCGCGCGAGTTCGGGCCGCAGGGCATCCATGTCGCCTATTTCATCATCGACGCCGCCATCGACACGCCGCGCACGCGGCCCTTCATCGCGCCGGATGCGCCGGACGAGTTCTTCGCCAGGCCCGTGGCCATCGCCGAGGAGATGTACCGCGTCGCCCACCAGGACCGTTCCGCCTGGTCCTTCCGCGTCGAGCTCCGCCCCTTCGGCGAAAGCTGGTAAGTCCTATGCGGCCCGGATGTTGGTCTGCGGGAAGTCGCCGCCCTTGAACAGCAGCGGCTCGCCCGTAACGCTCGCAAGCGCATAGGCGAGGCAATCGCCGAAATTCAGCGCCGCCGGATGGTTGCCCCTGCCGAAGCGGCGCCAGGCCTGCCGTGCGGCTTCCATCTGCTCCACCGTCACCGGCACGGGCTCGATCCCGGCGCACGCCAGAACAATATCGAGTTCATGCCCGGCCGCCGCGCCGCCGCGGCCCTCCACCACCATGGCTGTCTCAAGGATGTTGGCGACCGACATGCGGCAGTCAGGGGCAGTGAGCATCGCCTCCTCATAGCGCTCGGCATCGCTCTCGCGGTTCACGACCGCAATCAGGGCCGAACTATCGACGATCACCTTGGCAGTCCCCGCTCGTCATAGAGGAAATCGCCATGCTCGACTGCCGAAGGACCGGGACCCATCAGCTTCGCACAGCGCTCCGCTGCGGCGCGCAGATCCCGGCGCCGGTCCTCGATGTCGCGCGTCCGCCTTTCCCGCTCCAGCCGCTCCTGCAGCGCCGCGGTGATCGCGCCGGTCTTGGTCTCGCCGGTGAGGCGGGCCAGCTCGGCGGCGAGCCGGCAGGTCTCCTCGTTCTTGATGTTGAGGCTCATCGCAACCGCCTGGGTAGAATACCGATTCTCCTTTCTACCCTAACCGCGACCCAGCTCCTCGCGCAAGAGGCGTTTCAGGACCTTGCCGGAGGGGTTGCGGGGCAGGTCGGGGCGGAGGTGGAGTTCCTTCGGCACCTTGAAGCCGGCGAGCCGGGCGCGGCAGTGGCGCTGAAGCTCCTCAAGGGTCAGTGACGCGCCGGGGCGCAGCGCGACGACCGCGACCGGGCGCTCGCCCCAGCGCTCGTCCGCCAGGCCGATGGCCGCCGCCTCATGCACGGCGTCATGCTCGTAGAGCACCCGCTCGATCTCCGAGGAGGCGATGTTCTCGCCGCCGGAGAGGATCATGTCCTTGCGCCGGTCGGTGAGGTAGAGGAAGCCCTCCTCGTCCAGATAGCCGACATCGCCGGTTCTCAGCCGATCGCCGAAAAACGCCTCGGCCGTGCGCTCCGGGTCGCGCCAGTAGCCGCGCGTGATCTTCGGGCCCCTCAGGCAGATTTCGCCTTCTTCGCCCGGCGCGAGCGCGCGGCCCGCCTCGTCGCGCACCGAGACCTCGACATGGGCGATCGCGCGGCCGACCGAGCCGATCTTTTCCAGCTCGCGCCCCGCCTCCATCAGCGTGTCGCCGCCCACGCTCTCCGTCAGGCCGTAGGCGTCGATATAGCGGGCGCGCGGAAAGGCGGCGGCGAACGCCCGGATGCGGGTCTCCGGCGTGCGCTCGCCGCCGCCGATCACCCATCGCAACGCGCCGGTGTCGAAGCGGCCGAGCTCCGGGTCGGCGAGCACGCCGTTGGTGACCGTCGGCGCGAGCCAGGCGCCGGTGACGCGCTCGGCTTCGATTGCCTCCAGGATGGCGCGCGGGCGGGCCTCGCGGTGCGGGACGATGCAGCCGCCCCGGCGCCAGACATCGATCCCCGGCAGGTCGAAACCGCCGACATGGTAGAGCGGTCCGACCACCAGCAACCGGTCGTCGGGGACGCCGCCGAGCGCCGCCGTCTGGTCGAGGCACTTCCAGTAGAAGTTCGCGTAGCTGTGCTGCACGCCCTTCGGCCGGTCGGTGGTGCCGGAGGTGTACATCAGGCGGAAGACGTCGTCGGGCGCCGCCTCGACCGCGGGCGGAGCCTCCGCCCCGGCGCTCAGCCGCCGGCTGTCGCGCGTCGTCTCCGGGGCGAGCGGGGTGAACGGAACGCGCGCCGCCTCCGCCGCTGCGGCCGCGGCGTCCAGGTCCTCGTCCGCGAACAGCCGCCGGGCGCCCGCATGGTCGAGTATCCAGGCGATCTCGTCGGCCGCGAGGCGGTAGTTGAGCGGCAGGAAGACGGCGCCGACATGGCTGGCGGCGAAGGCGAGGTCGTAGAAGGCGGGGCTGTTCCTGAGGCAGGCGGCAACGACATCGCCGGGGCCGAGGCCGAGCGCCGCCAGCCTGCCGGCCATCGCGGTCATGTTGTCCAGGAGCGCGCCGTAGCCGAGCCGGAGGTCTTCGTAAACGAGCGCCTCGCGATCCGGTGTCCGCCGGGCATGGAAGGCGATGAAGCTGGTCAGCGCAATCATGGCGCTGCCGAGCTTTGCCGCCCCGCCAGCCCGATGCAAGCCCGCCGGGCAGCGCCGGACTGTCTAAGGGCCGCTCGCAAGCTCGTATTCGCGCCCCAACGTTTCTGTCGGGAGGTTCCACCCGGTAGAGAGCGGCCGGATCATCGGCAAGGTCAGCGCCCGGCGGCGTCTGAGCACCTCCGATGCGCGCGGTTGAGAGCCGATGAGCGCGGCGAGGTCCTTTTGCCGGTAGCCGCGCGCCTCCATGACATGTTCGATCATGGAAACCGGGTCGGGCGCGTTAACCGGTCAGCGCCTGTCTTCATAGGCTTCCACCAGCGTGACAAGGACTTCGAGCCTGTCGGCCTCCGGCGCGCCGGGACCGGCGCCCATAAGGCTGTCAATCGCTTCCAGCGCTGCGTCGTAGTCGGTTTCGGTTCTGATCGGCCTCACGTCCATTTCGGCCTCCTATATGCTCGCTGCGTCGATCCGGTCGTATTCGGCATGCGTGCCGACGAACCGCACAAAGCCGATGCCATGGCGATAGTCGAACCTCACAACCAGCCGGTACCTGTTGCCGCCGATATTGAACACAACCCGGTCGTTTCCAACGATGCCGGCATTTCAATATCGGGATATGCGTGGCCAGTGCCAATCAGCCTTTGCGGCATGGAAGAACGGCCGGCATGGACGGGGAAGGTCCATGCCGGCCACGAGGCACAGGAAGGAGTCCGAGGGGACATGATGGCGCCGGAGCCGGGAAAGCCCCGCCGCCGGATGCCAATATCACCGTCAAATGGGGCGCAAATGCGGCGTGTTCCCGTCCCGGGCGTAATGTTCCCGCCTCAGGCGTAATAGTGGATTTCGAGCAGCATGCAGCCGCCGTCGGAGCGGAACGGCCCGTGATAGGCGCCGGGCGGACGGCAGGCATAGGTGTTGGGCGCGAAGCTCTCGGCCTCCTCATCCGTGCCGACCACCAGGTCGCCCGAGAGCAGATAGACCTCCTCCCAGTAGTCATGCACGAAGGGCTCGGTGGTGAAGGCTCCCGGCGCGAAACGCAGCAGACGCGAGCGGTTGCCCTTGCCCGCCGCCTCGTCGAGCCCGCCGGCCAGTATCTTCTGCTCGATGCCGGCCGGATAGCCCGCCGGCACCTCCCAGCCCGTGTCCAGATCGACGCTGTGGAATTCCAGATGCCCCTTGTCGAACATCGTCCCGGCCCTCCCTGCCCCGGTCGGTCGCGCAGCGCCCACTCTGCCACAAGCCGCCCGGCTGCGGAATGCGGGAGGGTTCACGCGGGCCGCGCGTCGCCGCCGGGTTTGCCCTCGATGCGGAACTCCGCGCGGCCGTAGCCTGCCTCCTCGGGAATGCGCATGATCCGCCCGCCCTCGACGAACTCGACCTGCGGCAGCACGGGTACGACCGCAGCCGCGGCCGCCGCCGCGCGCGCCTCGGCCACGGTGCGCGAGCGGCCGAGCTTCTCCATGTTGAGCCTTGTGGGGAAGAGCACCGTGTAGCGGCCGTCGGCCTGCCCCTGCCGGAGCGCCTCCCAGGAGATCCAGACCGAATCGACCGACTCGCGCCCGTCATGCGCCGCCGCGCGCATCTGCGCCGGCGGCGCTTCGGCGAGATAGAAATGCGTGTCGAAGCGCTTCGGCATGTGCTCGGGCGTGACCCAGTGGGCGAAGCGGGTAATACCACCGGCCACAGATAAGAACCGATTAGCCTCTCTCGGCGGAGATTACCTCTTGCAGTAGGAGGCCTCGGCTCAGGGGGCGAGCTGCGGAGGGAGGCTCTGCTATAGGTTCCAATCAACGACCGTTGGTATAAGCGCATCGGTCGCGAATTCCAGGTCCTCGGCCTCCGCCATCTCGGCCATGGCGGCACGGTCCTGCTCCAGCGCGAGCCGCCAGCGTTCCCGGAGCGCCGCCAGCCGGTCCGGCCCGACAAACTCCCCGCCGCCCCGCTCGCGGGCCAGCAGCACGCCCGCCTCCTCGAAGGCTTCGCGCACGCAGGCCGTGCGGATTGCGAGCGCAGCGTCGGAGAGATCCTCGCCGCCCCGGCAGCGGGTGCGCAGCCGGGGGTCGCGGTCCGCCTCCTCCACCTTGCCGCCCGGAAACACCAGCGCGCCGGTGGCGAAGTCGATGCGGTGATGGCGCACCACCATGAAGACCTCGATGCCGCCCGGCCCGTCGCGGCCGAGCATGAGCGTAGCCGCGAGCCGGGCCTCGGCGGGCTCGCCGCTCAATTCTCGCGCCCCTTCATCATCCGGACGGCCTTGTAGCTCACCACCGTCTCGCCGCGCTGGTTCACCACGTCGTTCCTCGTCGTCACGATGCCGCGATTGCCCTTGCTGGTGGCGCGCACATTCAGCACCTCCACCTCGACATGGATGGTGTCGCCGACATTGGTCGGGCCCAGCACCTTGAGCTCGGTCTCCAGCATGGCGAGCCCGGTGTGCTGCATGGTGGACTGCACCAGCAGCCCCTCGGCGAAGGTGTAGCAGAGCGCGCCCGGCACCGGCCGCGCCCCGGCAATCGCGCCCTGGCCCGCATAGGTGGTGTCGGTGAAGATCATCTCCACCATGCCGCAGGCATTGATGAAGTTCACGAGGTCCGCTTCGGTCACGGTGCGGTTGATGGTGCGGAACCGCTCCCCGATTTCGAGTTCGTCCCAGTGCAGGCCGAGGCCGACAGTGCGCATGGGCTTGGTGTTCCTTGTTCTTCGGCAGGATTCGGTTGCAGGCCGGACTTACCCGGCCGGATCGGTCGGTTCGGGTTCACGATCCATTTCCGTCAGAAGCCGGGCGTCGTGTTCTGTCGGGGAATGCTCCCCAGTCCCTTCGAGGATGAATTCATTCTTGTCGAACATGGTACGGACGGCCTCTTCGATCAGGAAAGTGCGGAAGCTGGGGATCGGGCAGACCAGCCTGTCGTCCTCGCCCTCCTGCAGTGCGCCCCTGTGAATGAGGTGTTCGAGGAACTCTTCCGGCGAAATGCCGTTGGGCAGCCGCCTGGCGCTGCTGCCTTCGGGCCTGTCGCCGATACGGGCGCTGATGGTGTCGACGATCTGGTGCCTGTGAAGCCCGCCATCCCCGACCGCTGCCATGAGGTGGCCTACAAGGATGACCGCACCCCGCATCTCCGGGCTTCTGCGCTGCCTGTAGGATTCGAGCCGCCATGCCTGCGCGCGGCGAAGCACCGCCGTTTCGTCGACCGCGGAGAGCACGCCGCCGGCCTTCAACAGCCCCTCACCGAGCGCCCGCATCGCGTTTTGAAGATGCTGCGGCCAGCGGTCCGAATCGTGTTCCAGCAGCGCCGCCCACCGCTCGGCTTCGGCGTCCTCCGCCCCGATGCGGAAGCAGGCCAGCATCCGCTGCACGGCTTCCGCTGCCTGTCCGGCGCCAAGGCGGCCGAGCGTGTGCACGGCGCCCGTCGAGAGGCGGGAAATGCCCCCTTGTCTGGCGAGGGCCTCCTGCGAACTCGCCAAGCCGGCCAGAACCGGCACGATAGGAAGGCCGTCGCCCGCCAGGTGCAACGGTCGAAGCAAGGCGGCCTGATGCTGGGTCAGGCCCTGGACCTCATCGACCATCAGGCAGAGTGGGCGCGTCCATGCCTCGGCGGGAAACAGCATCCGAAGAGCGGCGAAATCCGGGGGGGGCGGCGCCGTCGCAGCGCCCCATGTCCCGCCTACGCCTACGCCGAGCACTCCCGCCTTTGCCTCTCCGCCCGAAGCGGTTGTCCGGCGAAATTCGGTTGCCTTGGCCGGATCGATGGCTTCGGCGATGCGCGTCATAATCGCTGCCGGGTCCCCGAGTTCCGAGGGATCGACATACAGGGCGACGGGCGCCGACACCGTGTCTGCCATTGCCCATTTTTCCCGAAGATGCTTGAGCAAGGCAGTCTTACCGGCGCCCGGGGCGCCCTGTATGAGTACGGTTGCGCCCGCCAGCGCCGTACCCTCCTGGAAACGGCGAAGCGCCAGATCGCAGGTTCTCTCGATATACTCGACCTGTGTACTGCGCCCCACGAAGAACCACGCAGCATTCCGGTCCCGTTCCTCGATGAAGTCCGGGAGCCTGTCCAGATCGGGCGCGCGATTCTGTCCGGTGTTCGCCGTCATCTCCGTCAATGCCGGGCGCGTTCTGTCCTGTCCGGGCAACCTAGCGTTTGCGAAACGCCGTGCAAGCCGGGCAACTCAAACTGCGGCGCCCGACGCGAGCAGCGCGTCGATCTCCTCCGCCCCGTAGCCGGCTTCAGCCAGCAGTTCGGCGGTGTGCTGGCCCAGGCGCGGCGAGTGATGGGCATAGACATGGCCGCTGTTCCCGAAGCGCACCGGGAAGTCCGGCTGCACGATGGGCCCCTCGCTCGGATGCTCCATATGGCGGAAGAAGCCGACCGCCTTCAGGTGCGGGTCGTCGGCGAGGTCCTCCATCGCGTTCACGCGCATATAGGGGATCTCCAGCCGCTCCAGCAGTTCGACCCATTCCTCCGTGGTGCGCGTCGCCAGGATTTCCCCGACGGTGACATAGAGCTGCTCGACATTCTCCGTGCGCGCGCCGAGGTCGGCGTAGAGCGGGTCGTCCGCGAGCTGCGGCCGGCCCACCGCCTCGACGAAGCGCCGCCATTGGCCGTCATTGTAGGGGAGCACGTTCAGGTGCCCGTCCGCCGTCGGGTAGGGCTTGCGCCAGCGGGCGAGCACGCGCGGATAGCCCATCGGCGCCAGCGGCGGGTCGAACACATGGCCGTAGAGATGCTCCATGGTGTTGAAATGCGCCATCGTCTCGAACATCGGCACCTCGACGAACTGGCCTTCCCCCGTCCGTTCCCGGTGCAGCAGCGCGGCCGTCACGGCCGAGGCCGCCATCAGCCCGCAGGTCTTGTCGGCGGCGACCATCGGCGTGAAGCGCGGCTCGCCCGCGAGCGGCTCCATCAGCGCCGCCAGGCCGGAGCCGCCCTGGATGATGTCGTCATAGGCCGGCCGCCCGGCATAGGGCCCCGCCTCCGAGAAGCCGTGCAGCCCGACATAGACCATGCGCGGATTGCGCGCCCTGACCGCGTCCGGGCCGAAGCCGAGCCGGTCGATGGCCTGCGGGCGGATCGAGTGGATGAACACGTCGGCCGTGTCCACCAGCCGCCAGAGCGCCTCGCGCGCGCCCTCCTGCTTGAGGTCGAGGCAGACGCTGCGCTTGTTGCGGTTGCAGAGCAGGAAAAAGGCCGCCATGCCGGGATTGCGCCCCGGCCCGGTGGAGCGGGTCGTATCGCCCGCGGGCGCCTCGATCTTCACCACGTCGGCGCCCATGTCCCCGAGCAGCATGGTGCAATAGGGGCCGAACAGCACGGAGGTGAGGTCGAGGACCCGGATGCCCTCCATCGGCGCGCTCACAACCCGTCCTCCCGCCCGGCGCCGGAATAGTCGAGTTCGAACCAGGACGGCCGCCCGAACGCCCAGGGGTCGCCCCAAAGCTGCTGGCCGCCGTCCACCGTCACCACTTCGCCGGTGATGAACTTGCCCGACGGCGCCGACAGATAGGCAATGGCTTCCGCCACGTCCCATTCGTCTCCCGCGCGCAGCATCGGGTTGGACTGGGCGAATGTGGCGGCGCCTGATGCCGGGTAGCGGCCGAACGCCGTCGTCTCGCAGCAGCCGGGCGCCACGCAATTGATGCGGATGCCAAGCGGCGCCCACTCGACCGCCACCGTCCTGGAGAGATAGACCACGCCGGCGCGCGCCGCGGTCGTATGCGCCACGCCGGGTATGCCGCGCCATATGTCCGCGACGACATTGACGATGGAGCCGCTTTCCTCCCGCTCCCGCCAGAAGCGGGCGGCGGTCTGCATCATCCACCAGGTGCCGTTCAGGTTGGTGTCGATGACGGCCCGCCAGCCCTTGACCGAGAAGTCGATGGCGTCCTGCGCGAACTGGCCGCCGGCATTGTTGACGAGATGATCCAGCCGCCCGTGCTCCTCGAACACGCGCCCGAGCAGCGCGCTGACGGCCTCCGGGTCGCGGATGTTGCAGACGGCCGCGTCCAGTCGGAGGCCGCGTTCCCCGAATTGCGCCTCCAGCGCATCGAGCTTGGCCCGGTCGCGCCCGATGACGGTGACCCGGGCGCCGAGCCGCGCGAACAGGATCGCCGTCGCCTTGCCGAGCCCGCTGCCGCCGCCGGAGACCAGCGCCGTCTCGCCCTGGAACAGGTCGCCGCGATAGACCGTCGGCCAGTCGAACATGCGCTCGTCATGGCCGTATTCCGCCGGGCCGCCGGTCATGGCCCTCAGGCGGCCTCGAGTCCGAGCGCGTCCCTGACCTGGGCGTGGAAATGGGCGAGCGCCGGCTCGTTGCGCCCGAAGGTGATGTGGCTCTGCGCCAGCGAGTGGAAGCCGCGCTGCATGTCCTCGCCCACGGGAAAGTCCTCGCCCTCGACGGTGCGCATCAGGAGGTCGAAATTATTGTCCCAGTGCCGGCGCGCGCTGTCGGTCAGCGGCGGCTCGGGCGTGTAGAGCGAAATCCGCATGTTGCAGCGGTCCGGGTCGCCCGGCGCCGGATAGACATGCCAGGTCTCGATATGGTCGCCCTGCACGAGGAACACCGTGTTGGGGAAGAGCACATAGACGATCACCGTGTGGCGGATCACGTCCCAGTCGGCTTCCGCCTGTCCGCGCATTTCCTCGATGGTCCGGCGCGCGCCGGTCATGCGCAGGTGCCGGCCCATCGCGTCGAAGGCGCAGAGATTGGTGTGGATGATCGGATGGATGGTCTCGGTGTGCAGCGTCGAGAGGTGGTAGGTCTCGAGGAAGGTGTCCACCAGCAGCTTCCAGTTGAAGGACCGGCTGCACTCGCGCGTCTCGTAATGGTGGTAGCCGGCCAGGCCGTAGGCGGCGAGGTCTCTGGCGAGCGGCCCGAGATGCGCGTCGAGGTCGAGATCGGCGCCCGGCGTCGCCGAGGCCCAGATGACGCCGTCGCGCTCGATGCAGGGAATTTGCACGAGGCCGCTGGTTGCCTTCTCCACGCCGGAAAAGGACTGCTCGTCCGGGCGCGACAGCAGCCTGCCGTCCAGTCCGTAGGTCCAGGCGTGGTAGGGGCAGGAGAAGGCGGAGGCATGGCCGCAGCCCCGGGCGAGCTTGGCGCCGCGATGCCGGCAGACGTTCAGGAAGCCGCGAAGGCTGCCGTCCCGCTGGCGGACGAACAGCAGCGGGTCGCCGGAATGGTCGTGGGCGAGGAAGTCCCCCGGCTCGGGCAGCAGGCAGGAGAGGCCGATGGCGAGCGGCATGCGCCGGAAGAAGGCCTGCTGCTCCGAGGCGAGCTGGTCGCGGCAGGTGTAATCCTCCACGCCGAGGCGGAACACCTCGTCCGTCCGGTCGGTGGATTTCGCGTCGAGATGCGCAAGCAGCCTGTGCCCGATCCTGATCTGCTCGGCCCGTTCCATGACCCCTTTCCCCTGCTTTTCCAGCGCGGCCGGAATGTGACAGCCCCCGCGCCGCCGCGCAACCGGCGGTCAGTCGCGTCCGCCCCGCTCAGCCAGCAGGGCGAGCGCCTCGCCTGCGGTTTCGACGAAGGCCGTGCTTTCCAGCAGGTCCGGCGAGACGAAACCTGCGCACTCCATCTCCGAGAGCAGGTGCGAGAGCGGCGACCAGAAGGCGCGGTCCACCAGGATGACCGGCTTGCGGTGCAGGTCGAGGCTGATCCAGGACAGCGCCTCCGCAACCTCGTCCAGCGTGCCGATGCCGCCGGGGAGGACGAGGAAGGCGTCGGAGCGGGCATGCATCTCCGCCTTGCGTTCGTGCATGGACGGGGTCACCACGAGCTCCGTCAGGCCGGAATGCATCACTTCCCGCTCATGCAGGAATTCGGGAATGACCCCTATGACCTCGCCGCCTGCCTCCAGCGCGGCGTCGGCGAGCACGCCCATCAGGCCCACATGCCCGCCGCCATAGACGGTGCGCATGCCGGCCTCCGCGATAAGCCGCCCGGTCTCCGCCGCAAGCGCGCGGCGCGCCGGCCTGTCCCCGACCCGGGAGCCGCAGAACACGCAGACGCTCTCGATCTTCGTCATGTCGAACCTTTCTTCGACGGGTAGCGCGGTCTATGTTGCCATCGTAACGAAACGGTAGCGTTCGTGGCCCGCATTATTCCCATAGCCGTCGTCGGCCTTGCGCTGGTTCTCTACGCCTTGTGGCGGGGTGCCTATCCCGACCTGTTCGAAGAGACGGAGCCGGCGCCGCCGGCGCAGACCGCTGCAGCCCCCGAGACGGCCCCGTCCGCGGAGGCGCCGGGCGCGTCGGGGACGCCTGCCGCCGCGCCTGCTGCGGCGCCCGACGAACTGCCGGCGAAGCCACAACTCGACGTCGTGCGCATCAACGAGGACGGCGATACCGTGATCGCCGGCAAGGCCGAGCCGGGCGCGTCGGTCACCGTCGCCACCCAGGACGGACCTCTCGCGACGGTGAAGGCCGACGAGCGGGGCAAGTGGGTTGCGCTTCCCGAAAAGCCGCTGCCCGCGGGCGACCACGCCGTGACGATCGAATCGACCGGAAAGAACGGCAAGAAGGAAGTGGGCGACAAGACGATCGTCGTCTCGATCCCGGAGGGAACCGGCGGAAAGCCGCTGGTGGTCGCCGTTCCGACAGGAGACTTCGGCGCGAGCGAGGTTATCCAGCGCCCCGAAAGCCCGCCCGGCGGCGAGCCCCCGGCCGCTCCTGAAAAGCCGGTCGTTCTTGCCGAAGCCCCGAAGGATGCGGCGCAGCCGGCGGGAGCGGACGCAGCCGGGTCCCGGTCGCAGCAGGCGGCGGTAGCTGGCGCGGGTGCGACACAAGGCGGCGGAGCCGGAGAACAGCCTCCCGCCGGCAAGGACGCGGCGAAAGCCGGGGAGAGGCCACAGCCGGCGCCGGCGGCGGGCGGGCGCGGGGACCCGTCTCCGACCGCCGCGCAGGCTCCTGCTTCCGGAGAGCAGGCCGCCCCGCCGGCAGGTTCCGCGACACAGGCTGCGCAGCCACCGGCGCCGGCCGATGACAAGGCTGCCCCGGCAACCGCCGGGACGGAGGAAACCCGGGTTGCGACCCGGGCGTCCGGGAAGGCGGAAGCCGGGGACGAAGGCGCTGACAGGGCTGCCGGCCGGCAGACGGCGGCAACGAGTGACGACCGGCCCGCGGCAGACAAGACCGGCGAGGCGTCTTCGACCGTCGCCAAGGCGCCCGCAAAGCCCGAGCAGGACCGGCCGGCCCCTGCTCCGGTGACGACCGGGCAACAGGCGGCGGCAACCGGAGAGGACCAGCCTTCCGAGGACAAGGCTGGCGAAGCGTCCCCGACCGTCGCCAAAGCCCCTGCAAAGCCCGAGCAGGACCGGCCGGCCAGCCCTTCGGCGGCGGCCGGTCAGCAGGCGGCAACCGGAGAGGACCGGACCTCGGAAGACAAGACCGGCGAGGCGTCCCCGACCGTTGCCAAAGCGCCCGCAAAGCCCGAGCAGGACCGGCCGGCGGCCGGCCGGCAGGCGGCTACCGGCGAGGACGCATCCGGAGAGGAACAGACGGAAGAGGCGCCCGCCGTCATGGCCGCGGCGACCCCTGAAGAACCGAAGCCGGGCAGCGCCGACGCTTCGTCCCCGAAACCGGCGGCAGAAGCTCCTGCTGCGCCCGCCGGGACGGCCGCGCCGGCGGCGGCTGCCCCGGAAGGGGCGCAGGCAGCGGCCGGCGGCAAGCCGTCGCCGGGAGGCGTGTCCGTCGATTCGGTCGATTACGACGACAAGGGCAATCTGGCGCTTTCCGGAACGGCGAAGCCCGGCTCGACCGTCGAGCCGAAGATCGCCGGCGCGGAGTCCGGCTCCGAATCGCTGGGCGAAGCCCGCGCGGACGAAAAGGGCGAATGGCGCCTTCGCGTGGAACGCGATGTCGCGCCCGGACGCTACGACCTCACGGTTGAGGAACGCGGCCCCGGGGGGGAACCGCGCTCGCGCATCCGCCTGCCCTTCGAGCGCGCGGACCCGATCACCGACTTCCCGCCGGGCGACATCGTGGTGGTGCAGCCGGGCAACAGCCTCTGGCGCATCGCGCGCAGGGTGTACGGCCAGGGTGTCCGCTACACCGTCATCTACGCCGCCAACCAGGCGCAGATCGGCAATCCGGACCTGATCTTCCCCGGCCAGATCTTCTCGGTGCCGCAGGAAGACCGGACCGCCCGCGCGCCGGGCTAGGCGGCGGCGCGCTTCGCTTCGCGCTCCTCGTCGGGGTCGCGATAGGCCATCTCGACATGGTGGGCGCAGTAGGAATGCGGCGCGAGCGTCGGCTCGCCGCAATAGCGGAAAGTCTCCAGGTCCTGCGGGTCGCCGAACGGCCACTGGCAGGTGCGGAAGGGCGATTGTTTGGCGTTTTCGAACAGGGAACGCACGGAGGCGCCGTTGGCAGCGGACATGGCTCATGTCTCCCGGTGGATGTTGCGTTGCAGTGAAGAATGTTGCATTGCAGCATTACAGTCAAGGGGCTTTCTTTGCGCCCGCAATGCCGATGCGTCTGCGGCAGAATGGGGCGGCGTTTCGCAATTTCAAGGCCCGTCGCGGAAAAAAATTTTATCGGCTAGGCTCGCCGGGCCATGCAGGAGCAGCCGCAATTGCCGGCCTGGCCGGGTCCGGGCCTGACCCGTGTGCCTTACGAGGTTTACCGCGACCCCGCCCTTTACGAAGCGGAACAGGAGCGCCTGTTTCGCGGCCCCGCCTGGCATTTCCTCTGCATGGAGGCGGAGCTGCCGGAGCCGGCCTCCTGGCGCACCACCTTCGTCGGCGAGACGCCGGTGATCGTCAGCCGCGACCGGCACGGCCGGCTGCACGCCTTCGAGAACCGCTGCGCCCATCGCGGCGCGCTCATCTGCCTTGGCGAAGGCGGGCGCGGGCGGCGCATCCAGTGCGTCTATCACGCCTGGAACTACGACCTCGAAGGCAATCTGCGCGGCGTGGCCTTCGAGGGCGGCATAGACGGCGCCGGCGGCATGCCGGAGGGTTTCGACAAGGCCCGGCACGGGCCGCGCAAGCTGCGTGTCACCGCCTGGTGCGGGCTGGTGTTCGGCACCTTCAGCCCGGACGTGGCCGGCCTGGAGGACTGGCTCGGGCCCGAAATCCGCGCCCGGCTGGCCCGCGTGCTGGGCAAGCCGGTCCGGCTGCTCGGCCGCCACCGCCAGATGCTGCCGAACAACTGGAAGCTCTATGTCGAGAACGTGAAGGACAGCTACCATGCGAGCCTGCTGCATTCCTTCTTCGCCACCTTCCGGCTGAACCGGCTGACCCAGGAGGGCGGCGTCGAGGTGGACGGGAGCGGCGGCCACCATGTGAGCTGGTCGCGCATGCAGACCGACCGGCCGAACGAGGACTATGAGAAGGGGGGCCTGCGCGCCTGGAAGGACGATTACGCGCTCGCCGACCCGCGCCTCATCCGCGGCCGCGACGAGTTCGGCGACGGCGTCTCGCTCCAGATCCTGACCGTCTTCCCGACCTTCGTCTCGCAGCAGGTGCAGAACGCGCTGGCCGTGCGCCAGGTGGTGCCGAAGGGCGTGGACCGCACGGAACTGCTCTGGACCTATTACGGCTTCGAGGACGACGACCCCGAGCTTGCGGAGCTGCGCCTCCTGCAGGCGAACATGGTGGGGCCGGCGGGCTTCATCTCGATGGAGGACGGCGCGGTCGGCGGCTTCGTGCAGCGCGGCGCGGCAGGCGCGGCCGGCCTTGCGGGCGTGGTCGAGATGGGCGGCGCCGGCACGGAGAGCCAGCGGGGCCGCGCGACCGAGACCTCGGTGCGCGGCTTCTGGAAGGCCTGGCGGGCGGTCATGGGGCTGTGAGCGGCCTCCAGGACGCCGTGGACGGCCTGTTCGCGCGCTACGCCATGGCCATAGACGACGACCGGCTGGAGGACTGGCTGGCGCTGTTCGCGGAGGACTGCCGCTACCGCATCGCCGCGCGCGAGAATGTGGAGGCCGGCCTGCCGGTCTCGGTGGTCTATGCCGACGGCCGCGCCATGCTCGCCGACCGGGTGGCGGCGCTGCGCCGGGCGAACGTCTATGAGGCGCAGCGCTACCGCCATGTGATCGGGCGCGCGCTGGTGGACGAAGGGCCGCCGGTCTCCGCCCGCGCCGGCTACCATGTCACCCGCATCATGCGCGAGGGCGACCTCATGCTGTTCAGCGCCGGCGAATACCGCGCCGCCTTCGACGGGGCGCTGCGCATCCGGGAGATGACCGTGGTCTATGACAATGCCCGCATCGACACCCTGCTGGCGCTGCCGCTGTGACGGGTGACGGGAAAAGGGACGAGCTGCTGATCCGGGGCGCGCTGGAGCTCTGGGGCGTCGAGCCTGAGGGCGTGGCGGCCGGGCGCGAGGAGACGCCGCTCGGGCCCGCCTGGCGGGTGACGGGGCCGGACGGGCCCGGCCGCGTCCATCCCTCGATCTCGGGCGCACTCCGCCATCTGCGCTCCCTCGTCGCCCCGGAGCGCCGGGCGAGCCGGGTGCTGTTCATGCGCGCCGGCGAGGGAGAGCCGCAATGACCCGGATCATCGCCATCACGGGCTTCCTCGGCTCCGGCAAGACGACGCTGCTGAAGGCGCTGCTCGCGCACGAGGCGCTCAAGGGCGACGGGGTGATCGTCAACGAGTTCGGCGATGTCGGCATCGACCATGCGCTGCTGGAGGCGGGCGAGGAGGAGCTGGTGGAGCTCGGCTCCGGCTGCCTCTGCTGCGCGGCCAGGGGCGACATTACCGCCGCCGCCGCCCGGCTGCTGGCGCAGCGGCCCTGCGCGCGCATCTGGCTGGAGACGAGCGGCCTCGCCGACCCCGCGCCGATCCTCCAGACACTGATCGCCGCATACGGCCTGGAGGCGGGCGGCCTCGCCGCGACGGTGGACGCGGTGAACGGCGCGGAGACGCTGGCGCGCTATCCCGAGGCGGTGAAGCAGGCGGCGCTGGCGGACCTGCTGATCGTCACCAAGCGCGACCTCGCGCCGGCCCCCGAACTGGAAAGCCGCCTCCGTGCGCTCAATCCGGGCGCGGAGATCTTGGAAGCGAGCTTCGGCGGCATCGACCCCGCCCGGCTGCTCGCCATCGAGCCCCGCCTCGACGCGCCCGACGGCCACGACCACGCCGCCGGCATCTCGACCTTCACGCTCCGGCGCACCGAGCCCGTGCCCGCCGTCGCCCTCACCCTCTTCCTGGAGACGCTGGCGGATGCGGCGGGGCCGGACCTGCTGCGCCTCAAGGGCCTCGTGCAGATCGCCGAGGCGCCGGAGCGGCCGGTCGTCGTGCACGGCGTGCAGCATGTCTTCCACCCGCTGGAGCGGCTCGCCCGCTGGCCGGGGACCGACCGCAGCACGAGGATAGTCGTCATCGGGCGCGGCATCCGGCAGGATTGGGCCGACGCGCTCATGGAGGTGCTGATCGAGGAGGTGGAGCGATGTTCGACCTGATCCTGCGCAGCGACCGTGTGGTGACGCCGCAGGGGGTGGGCGCGCACGATGTGGCGGTCTCGGGCGAGCGCATCGCGGCCGTGGCCGAGCAGGGCGCCATCCCGGACGCCTCGGCCGCGCGCGTGGTGGACGCGACCGGGCGGATCGTCATGCCGGGCGGCATCGACCCGCATGTGCATTGCCTCTGGCACCTGCCGCTGCCGGACGGCACGGCGATGCTGACCGACCCGCCCGCGGTGGTGAGCCGCGCCGCGCTCCACGGCGGCACCACGACGATGATCGACTTCGCCGCCCGCCAGGAGCCGCTGCCGCTGGCCGAGGTGATCGCGCGCCGCGACGCGGACTGGGACGGCGCCTGCTACTGCGACTACGCCTACCATGTGATGCTGCTCGGCGAAATTCCGCCGGAGACGGTCTCCGAGCTGGCGGGCGTCATCGCCGACGGCTACCCGACCGTGAAGATCTTCACCACCGACATCACGCCGTCGCGCCGCGGGCGGATGGTGCATTTCGGCGATATCTGGGAGGTCTTCAAGGCGATCACGCGGGCGGGCGGCCTCGGCGTCATCCATGCCGAGGACAACGACATCGTCATGCACATGTACGAGACCCTGATCCGCGAGGGCCGGGTCGGCTTCGAGAACATGGCGGAGGTCCACAACGCGCTGTCGGAGGACCTGTCCTTCCGCCGCGTGCTGCGGCTGGCGGAGGCCGAGGACACGCCGCTCTACATGATGCATGTGAGCGCGGCGACGGGCGTGCAGGCGATCCGCGAGGCGCGCGCGAAGGGCAGCCCGATCTACGGCGAGACGCTGCATCAGTACATGCTCTACACCAGCGAGGACTACAGGCGCCCGAACGGCCAGATCTACCACACCTACCCCTCGCTCAAGTCCCCGGCGGACCAGGCGGCGCTCTGGGCCGGCACGCTCGACGGCGCGATCAACTGCGTCGCCACGGACGAGATCTGCTGCACGCTCAGGGTCAAGACGCTGGGCTCCCGCATCGACGACACCACGGGCGGCAATGCCGGCGTCGAGCCGCGCATGGGCGTGATGTATGACGAGATGGTGACCAGGCGCGGCTACAGCCTGGAGCGCTACACGGACCTCGTCTCGACCAACGCCGCGAAGATCATGGGCCTCTGGCCGCGCAAGGGCGCGCTCGCGCCCGGCTCCGACGCCGACATCTGCGTGCTCGACCCCGAGGCGCGCGGCACCGTCCGCGCCGAAGACCTCCACGAAGCCGACTACACCCCCTGGGAAGGCCACGCCATCACCGGCTGGCCCGCCATGACAATCCTGCGCGGCAAGGTGGTGGTCGAGGACGGCGCGTTCCTCGGCGACCCGGCGGACGGGAGGTATCTCAAGCGCGAGGTGCCGGAGGCGGTAAGGGCGGGGCCGGGGGTTTGAGGGCTGGTAATAGACATATTGCATATTACACATTGCCGTGATACGAAGTTTCAGAAGCAGGGCGCTCAGGCGGTTCATGCAGCGTGGCGAGGAGGGCCGCATCCGGGCGGAACACCGGGAGGCAGTGCGGGACATTCTGGCGCGATTGAACGCTTCGAGGGCTCCGGAAGACATGGACCTGCCCGGCTTCCGGCTTCACCGGCTGCGGGGTGACCTTGCCGGCTTCTGGGCGGTGACGGTCCGGGCCAACTGGCGCATCGTTTTCCGCTTCGAGGACGGCGGCGCCGTCGATGTCGATTATCTGGACTATCATTAGAAAGGGCTGCGCCATGCTTATGCACGATCCGCCCCATCCCGGCGGCGTTATCCGGCGGCAATGCCTCGAACCGCTGGGATTGACGGTGACCGAGGCCGCGAAGGGCCTTGCGGTGTCGCGCAACACGCTCTCCATGCTCCTCAACGGCCGCCTCGGAATTTCTCCCGAAATGGCGATCAGGCTCTCGGAGGCGTTCGGGGGCAGCCCGGAAAGCTGGCTGCTCCAGCAGATGCAGTACGACCTCTGGCAGGCGAAGGCGAACCGCGGGCAGGTCGCCGTCCGCCGATTCGCCGCATGACCCCCGCCGCCCGGACGCCTGCCGTTTCTCCCGCTTGACCGGCAGGCGCATTCGGGGAAGGTTGGCGGCACACTGGACGGGACAAGGCAAACGGCGGCGAGCGGATTGCGATGCGGTTCATCCAGAGCCTGAAACTGGCCGGCCTGCTCTCCTTCCCGCCGGACATGGAGCCGTTCGAGCTCGAATCCCTAAACGTGCTCATTGGCCCCAACGGGTCGGGCAAGTCGAACTTGATCGAGGCGTTTGAGCTTCTGCGCGCCCTGCCGGCGGATTTTGCGAAGCCCCTTCGCGAAGGCGGCGGTATATCGGAATGGCTGTGGAAAGGGCAGGCCGCGACCGATGTTGCGCAAATTGAGTTGAAGACGGGAACCGGCTTCCCGATTCCGGTGTCGGTAAGGTATCGAATCGACTTCGGAGCTCGACTTTGTGCATTATGCTGCGAAGCAGAGGGCGTACTGCATCCGCCTTATCTTGTCGGGCGGAATTATGTTTGGTTCCCGGTGTGGCGGGGAGCGCGATAAATTGTTTCCAAGCCAGAGTTGGCATCGTATGGCCGCGATTGCATCGGAGAATGTGACGCTGGTTTTCTGGTACCAGGCGGCGGCGTAGGACAGGTGGTTTGTCGAGAGCACGTCTGTGGCCCAGAGGCAGACGAGGCTGTAGAGCCCGCAGAGGACGGGGGTGGTTCGTGCGATCGCCGCGTGTGACCACTGGCGTTGTGTTTCGAGCCCGAGATGGGCGCGCAGTTCCTGGAAGGTGACCTCGACCTGCCAGCGCCGCACGAAGGTGGCGATGATCTTGGCCGGCTCCATGTTGGTGTCGGTGCAGAAGAACGCCTGCGGGTCCCGCTCGCCTTCCGGGTCTCGCACCAGCACCCATCGGATGGCCTTGGGAGGTGTGCCGGGACGATACCAGAGCGCGGTATCGGAGATGATCTGGAGTGTCTTTTCCTTCGAACTTCCGTACCAGCGCGGAAGCGTGATGCTTGTCCAGCGGGCATCGGGGTCGTCAAGGCGGGTCTGGAGCTTGGGCAGGGGCGGCCCCTTTTGCCGGGGTCGACCGCGTTTGTTCGGGTCGCGCGGCGGCGGGGGCGCGAAGAGGTTGGCATCGAGCCTCAGCCTGCTGATGAGGGTTGCGCGCTGTCCGATGCGCCAGGCGAGTTCGTGGGTTCCGAAACTGCTGTCGGCGACGAAGACGATCGCGCGTTGCGGGACCCAGCGAAGGATTTGAAGCATGCCCTGTCGCGCCCAGTCGGTGAGTTGCTTGTGACGCCGGCCTTGCCTGGCGGCGAAGCGTTCGGACGGGGCCAGGATGGTCAGGAAGGGCAGGGCCCTGATGCCCGGCGACCAGGGCAGCGGGACAAGCAGCATGAAGCTGAGCCAGCGCAGCCCGCTGGTCTTGACGAAATGGCCATGGCTGGAACGCACCGGGTCGCGATAGATGCCGCGCGCCTTGATACGCGCGCCCCAGCGGCGCTCGATGGTGTCATCGAGCCCGATGATGATCGGTCCCTGCCCGGCAAGCCGCGCCACCAGCACGAGCACGAGCCGGCGTGAAAGGTCACGCGGGTCCCAGCGGGCGCGATTGAGAACCTGATGGTAGGACGAGAATGTCTCGCACATCGCCCGCCCGGTCACCCGCAGGCAGGCCGACACGGTTCTCTTGCCCGGCGCCAGCAACGCTCCCATGACCAGAACCGCCACCAGCCGCCAGGTCGGGGATGAGAAGGCGCCTCGAAAGGGCTCCAGCCAGTCGATCAGGAACGGCGGAACCGGATCGCCGATGGCGCTCGAAGGGTCGTCGAAATGTGTCATGACGACCTTCGAATCCAGAAGCATCCGGCATGCAAGGGCGCCCGCATGCGACCGGGTGAATCAGCATCGCTGCAGCGACAGAAGCCATCCAATCCGATATCACTGCTTCATGGCCGCATCCGACCCCTGTCTGGCGCGCATCGAAGCGTTCAACAAATCCAGGGGCGGGGGCGTGACGGTCACCAGGGTGCGCGGCGGCTACAATCTGTATCTCACGGCCACGCAGGCACCGATCGCAAGGCTCCAGCCGAAAGGCTCAGGTGACAAGATGAGGGTGCGCTACTGGTCCTGGCGCCAGTCCTGGCAGGACGTCGGAGACATGGGGGGCATCGTGCTCCCGCTCGAACAGGCCCTCGACGAAATCGCCAAAAACGAGATCTTCTGGACATGGACGTGAGGTAATTTTGTACAAAGTCGAGCGGAGAGTCTGCCGGTCGGGTTATCGTTCTAGACGAACTTCTTGAGAATTCGGTCCCCGGTATCGACATGGACGAGCCGTTCGTCTATTTCCGCAACGGCGGCATGCGGGCCGTCATAAGGGTTGAAAACAGGGATACGGGAACTTCGTCGATCTACCCGATAGAGGACGAACATCTGACGCGCGACCAGTCGCTTTTCGCCCAGCGCCGCGATGCATCCCTGTATCCCGTGCCGACCCTGCTTGGGCGTTTCCTTTTCGATATGCAAACCTTCCGAAGATGGACCTTCGGTCCTCGTTCGGAGGTGCGCCGGCCCCAACAGACGGATTTGCCTGACAATCCGCTTCTTCCCGATTCCGGCAATCTCGCATTGGTCTTGAATTATATCGAACAGTTTGGGAAAGAGTGGGATCGATTCAATAGCTTGCTGAAACGATTTTTCCCCCGGTTCGAGCGTATGACTACTCGGGTTTCCGGGGGCGCAATCCAGTTTTATCTCCATGAAACCGGTTTCGATACGCCTACCCCTGTAACACGCATGTCGGACGGCACGCTCCGCTTCATCGCCATGCTGGCGGTGCTGCTGTCGCCGGAGCCGCCGCCCCTGGTTTGTATCGACGAGCCGGAATTGGGCCTGCATCCCGACGCGGTGGCGCTGTTGGGCGATGTGCTGGAGGAGGCCTCCGAGCGGACGCAGCTAGTGGTGACGACCCATTCGGATGCGCTGGTGTCGGAGTTGACCAATCGGCCAAGCGCCATTGTCGCCTGCGAGCGGCCCGGCGCGGGCACTATGCTGCGCCGGCTGGACCCGGAAAGCGTCGCCCACTGGCTGGACGAATACGCCTTGGGCGACATCTGGCGCATGGGAGCGTTGGGCGCAAACCCGTGAGCGCTGTTTCGATTTTCATGGAGGGAGGAGGACCTCGCGGGTCCGGCCGTGCCCAGCTCCGGCAGGGTATGGACGTCTTCCTGCAAGAGTTGAAAGAGGCAGCGAGAGCCAGAAGCTGGCGTTGGCAACTGACTTGTTGCGGAGATGTTAGCGACGGTTACAGAGCGCGCCTATTCGCTGACATTTTTCGGCCGGTTGCGGTTTTTCAGTTGATCTGTTGGTCATCGGTTTCGATTGGTTCGCCGGCTCGGTCGCGGATGAGCATGTCGTTCCAGTCCCGGTTGTCGAGTGCGGGTCGCAGCCGGACGATTCTGGTGTCGTTGCGGGCGAGGCGCCTTGCGGCGTGATCGCCGTTTGTGGTGGCGTCGTATGCACAGAAGATGAGGCGCGGGTTCCATGCCTCGATCCATTTGGGGACTTTGGTGGCGACGGCGCCGGTGGAGACGGTGGCGCATTCGGTGCGTTTTACCGGGCCGAGGTGGAGGGAGAGGATGGAGAGTGCGTCGAGGGCGTTGCCGGCCAGGATGACGGCGTGTGGCCATTCGGTCTCCCAGGACATCCAGAAGCCGCCGCCCGCGGTCGTTTTGCGGTCAGCGGTGACGGTTTCGATGCCGGTAGCCTCGCCGGCGGCGTTTCGGCGGACGAACACGGGGTTGCCGTGAGGGTCGGCATGGACCAGGCCGAGGTCGCGGCACAGGGTGACGAGCGCGTCCGCGAGGCCGCGCCGCTCGACGAGGTATCGCCGGAGGTTGGGCCAGCGGGGGTCCTTGGCCGGCGCCTGCCGGCGGCCGCCTGGGGGCATTGAGAGGTCGGACAGTTCGGCGAGGAAGTCGATGGCGTCCGGCGGGGTGCATCCGAGCGCATGGACCGCCAGTTCGATAGCCCCGGCTCCCTCCTCTGCGCGCAGATGGTCGTAGAACATGAAGCGGTTGATGGAGAGGACCGATCCTGGCCGTCTCCAGCGCACGGCATTGTCGGGATCGCTGCGGTAGCCGAGGGCTCGGGCGACGGGTTCGAGGGGATAGCCCCGCAGGCTCTCGGCCCGCACCCGCCGCTCGCGGGGGCGGGAGGGATGCATGGCTATGGCGACGGGACCGGGTTCGCCTTTCCAGTGCTTTGCCCGGCTTTCGGTCCGCGCCGGCGGCGGCGTTCGGCGCTGCGCTGCTTCTGACGTTCCTCGGCTTCCTTGCGGCGCCAGGAGTCGCCGTCGATGGCGACGATCTCGGCGTTGTGGACGAGCCGGTCGACGAGGGCGACCAGGCAGGCGGCGTTTGGGAAGGCCTCGCTCCACTCGGCGAAGGGGCGGTTCGTGGTGATTATGGTTGAGTTCTGCTGGCTGCGGCTTGAGACGATGTTGAACAGCAGGTCGGCGTGGCGGTTGGAGTAGGAGAGATATCCGACTTCGTCGATGACCAGCAGGTGCTGTCGGGCGTAGAAGCGCAGCCTGCGCTGGAGCAGGGTGTCGGAGTCGATGGCGGCGAGTTCGCCGAGCAGGCTGGCGGCGGTTGCGAAGCGCACGATGTGGCCTTCGAGGACGGCGCGGTGGGCGATATTGGCGGCGATGGTGGACTTTCCGACGCCGTTGGGTCCGACCAGTACGAGGTTTGCGGCCTCCTTGAGGAAGTCGAGGGTCATGAGGTCCTCGACGGCCATGCGGTCGCAGCGCCTTGGCCAGTCCCAGTCGAAGTCTGCGAGCGGCTTGAACTGTCCGAGGCGGGCGTCGGCGAGGCGGCGTTTGAGGCTTCGGGCGCGCTTCTCATCTTCTTCCCACGCGATCAGGGAGGCGAGCCAGTCGCGCTCCGCGACTTCGCCCCAATGGGCGAGGAGGCCGTGCAGGCCCAGCGCGCGGGCGCGGTTCATGAGGGTGTCGGTCATTCTTCGCTGTCCTTTTCATGGTAGCCGGCCAGCCCGTCGTATCCGCCGAGATCGTGATCGCGCACGGCGATGTCGCGCACGCGCGGGTCCCTGGGCAGGTCGATGGGGATCGGCGGCGGCCTGTCCTGCAGTTCGCGCCGCCGTGTGAGGCTGAGGCGCACGGCATTGGGATGGGGGACGCCGCGTTCGAGGGCCTCGTCGATGGCGGCTTCGAGCTCGGCGGCGCCGTATTGGTCGAGCAGGCGCAGCAGGGCGGCGACGGTGGCGCCGATATAAGCGCCGCGGGGGGCGGCCTCGGCGATCAGGCGCTCGCTGTTGGGCGCGGCCTGGAGCAGCCGGCTCTGCCCGCGCAGGCTGCGGGCGTGACGCTTGCGCCTGACCAGCTCCTCAATGTGTTCGGGGTTCTCGATGCGGGCCGCCTTGTCGAAGCTGCGCGGATGGCGGGCGATGACCTCCATGCCGTCGAGGATGCGCACCTCTTCCAGCGTCGCGGCCACGGTGAGGGTGCGCCGGACATGGGTATGCGGGACGCTGTAGTCATTGAGGTCGAACCTGGCATAGGGGGTCTTGGCGATCCTGACCTCGACCCTCTCGTCGACGGGGGGACGGTCGTCGGGCAGCGCCATCAGGGAGCCGCGCTCGCGCTCGAAGGCCTCGCTCACGGTGAGGGAGCGGTCGTCCGGCCAGGGGCGGTCGGCGGCGACGCCCTCGCACCACTCCCGGGCCTGGGCGTTGAGATCGTCGAGGTCACGCCAGGCGCGGGCGGCGAAGAAGCTGTCGCGCACATAGCGTATGGCCCGCTCGACGCGGCCCTTCTCGTTGCCTCGGGCGACCGCGACCGGCTTCGGCAGGAAGCGGTAGGCGCCTGCGAAGTCGAGAAGCCGGGGATTGAAGCGGATGGCGTCGCCGCGCCGCTCCAGCACGACGCTCTTCAGATTGTCGTACCAGAGCTCGCGGGGCACGCCCTGCCAAGCCTCGAAGGCCTCGACATGGCCGCGCAGGAAGTTGTCCATCCCGGCGTTGAGGTAGAAGCGCAGGAAGAGGCGGCGCGAGTGGCCGAGCACCATCACGAAGGCCATCAGCGGGCGCTCCGCACGCCCGATCCTCACCTTGCCGAAGTGGGCCCAGTCGACCTGGGCCTGCTCGCCGGGCAGGGCCTTGAGGCGCAGATAGGCCTCGGCCACCGGCCGCGGACGCTCGGGCGCGATCATGCGCCGGAAGTGGCTCTCGCACCCCCGGTAACCGCGCTCGACCGCCATCCGGTAGAGCCGGCTGGAGGGCAACTTCGGCCAGACCGCCAGGGTCTGGCGGACGAAGGGCAGGAACGGATCGATCATCGAAGATCTGCGCCGCTTCTCAGGCGTGGGCGCCCCGGCGGCCGCCACCGCGCGCTCGACCGTGCCGTGGTGGACGCCGAGCTGGCGCGCGATCGTGCCGATCCGCCACTTCTCGGCAAAATACAGCCGCAGGATCTCGGCCCGGGTCTGCTGGTCGATCGCCATCTCACTCCCTTCGCGCCGGGCGCAGGCCCGGATAGACCGCCCGGGCGCAGAACCGCCCGCAGTGATCGCAGCGGAACACTCCGGCGGGACGGTCGGGTCCGAAGGGCCTCCTTCCCGAGCGCCCCGCCGGCATGCCCGCCACAACAGGACGGCGCGGTGAACGGGTCAAAGGGTGATGCGTCACTTTCTGCGCACGGCGCCCCTCCTCAGGCGCACGGACGCGACGGCGCTCGCGGTAGCGCCGCTGGCGTTCGGCATGCTTGTGACGGCCCCGCCGGCTGTTCTGGTAGCGACGCCCGGCAAGGCGCAGCGAGCGCCGCCGCGCCCGGCCGCTGCACGGACGCGAGCAGTAGATGTTGCCGTGGTCGCACCGCCGGCACAGCACAACCTGGCGATGGCACGAAGCGCAGGTGAACAGGCGGGCGGCGTTCCTCATCGCAAAGACCGATGAGAACGGGGTGGACCCACGCCCGAACGCCTACGATACTGCGCATACGGGCCGTGCCTTGCATGGCTCGGGGGGTGCGGCGCCGGTCGTTGCCACCTAGCAAACGGGGCCGGCGCCGCATCGTTCTCAGCAGCCCCAGTCTACCCCCTCGCGCAGCCCGGCGACCCCCGCCGACAGCGCCAGGACACCCTCCCCTCGGCAGGCGAAAATATCAACGCGACGGGGGCCGGCGACTCCAGTCGGGCTACGCCCTCCTTCCGTCCCAGGCCCCCGTCACAAACACCGCCGCACCACAATCACTGCGATCATCACGCCCCGCAAAAACGCGCAACGCCAGCAAATAAGCGCCTTTTACGACCGTCACCTACAGGAGACCGGGGGCGTACGTTCAGGGCGTTCGAGACGGCTGCCCGACAAGGCGAACCGGGGCTGCTCGTTTTGCTGGTCGATTCCGAGGTCCCGGTGACGGCGGCAACTTTCGGCCAGCATCTCCAACAGCACGACGGATGGAACCTCGGCTTTGCGTCCGATGACCGGATTCACCTCATGGTCCAGATGATGGAGACATGGATCGTCGCCGACAGGCAGGCGTTGAGGGGCTATTACGGCGCCGGCTTCAGCGCGGGCGCGCTTCCCCGAACAGGCAATCTGGAAGCCGCGCCGGACATCGGTAAAGCCCTGGAACGGGCGACGAGAAACACGGGCAAGGGCGAATACTGCAAGATCGGCCATGCCAGCGACCTGCTCCGGCGGATAGACCCGGAGACGGTGCGGAGGCGCTGCCCGGCCTGCCGGCGCCTGTTCGATACGCTGACGGAGGAAATCGGGCGGCAATAGGCGGGGCCGGCGGGCCTTTTCCGCCGTCCCCGAAAAAATCTCCCCCGCAGGGGTTGAAATCTCATATCGTTGCTATTATGTTTCATTCCGTGCCCAGCAACGGAACCCCGGCGGCGGGCGCGGCCGGCGGGTTTTTTCGGCCCCTTTCCGGGGAACGGGTGAAGTGCGCCCTGGGCCTGCCTCGCGCGCGCGGGCAATCAGGCGCGCGAACCGCGCCGGCGGCGGCGCGCGGGCGCGCGCGCACGCGATACGCGCGCGGCAATAGGGTCCCGCCGCACGGGGTGCGGGCGGCGGCGGGAGGAGGGAGGAGAACGGAACGCGATGGAGGAAACGGCATGCCGGAGACGGACGGGGAGGAGAGGGCTTCCATGACGAAACATGACATTCCATGACATCCCGCAGGGGTCTCTCATGACGGAACATGACAAAACATGACATTCCATGACACATGCCGACGGTCTCCCCGCGCCGCCGGGCGGGAGCCGCCCCTTGCCGCCTCCGGGAATTCCCGGCAGAGTCGCCCCGGCTGGCAGGAAGGACGCGCCCGTGAGCCCCGAACTGATCGCAATCCTCGCCGTAGGCGTCGGCCTTGCCGGGCTGATATGGCAGAGCATGCGCCGCATGGAAGCGCGCCTGGAGGCTCGCATCGACGGCGTGAAAGGCGATCTCGACGAAGCGAAGCGGGAGCTCGGCGCGCGCATCGACGGGCTGGCGGAGGAGATGCGCGAGGTGCGCGACCGGCTGGGCCGCCTCGAAGGCAAGATGGACTTCGTTTACGACTACATCATGCGCCGCAACGACCCCGCGCCGGCCGCCGAATAGCCTCCTCTGCCCCAGGCACAATGAAAGGAACCGGGCCCCATGCGCCTTGACGGGAAGACTGCGATCGTGACGGGAGCCGGCTCCGGCATCGGGCGGGCGGTGGCCCAGACGCTCGCCGGGGCGGGCGCGCATGTGGTCGCGACCGACATCGACGAGGCGGCTGTCGGCGAAACCGCCGCGGCGGCCAGGGAGGCGGGCGGCTCGGCGGAGGCGCGTGCGCTCGACGTCACCGACAAGGCCGCCATCCTGGACATCGCCGCCTCGCTCGGCGCCGTCGACGTGCTGGCCAATGTCGCGGGCTGGGACCGGATCATGCCGTTCACCGAGAACACGCCGGAGTTCATCGAGCGCATCGTCGAGCTCAACTATCTGGGCGCGGTGCGCATGTGCCACGCGCTGCTGCCGGCGATGATCGAGGCGGGCGGGGCCAAGATTGTCTCCGTCTCCTCCGACGCCGGCCGGGTCGGCTCGATGGGCGAGACCGTCTATGCCGGGGCCAAGGGCGGGGTGATCGCGTTTTCCAAGTCGCTCGCCCGCGAGACGGCGCGCCACAACATCAACGTCAACGTGGTCTGCCCCGGCCCGACCGACACGCCGCTCTTCCGCGGCCAGCCGGAGCGCATGCAGCAGGCGCTGATCCGCGCCATCCCCTTCCGCCGGGTCGGCACGCCGCAGGACCTCGCCAACGCCGTGCTGTTCTTCGCCGGGCCGCTCAGCGACTATGTCACCGGCCAGGTGCTGAGCGTCTCCGGCGGCCTCACCATGGTGGACTGACCGCGCCCCGGCCCTTGCGGCGGGCGGGCAAGCGGACATAAACAGGGCGGCCATGACCGACGCCATGCCGACCCTGCCCGAGAGCGAGGCGACCGGAGCCGCCGCCGTCCTCTATGCCGACATAAGGGACGTGCTCGGCGTTCCCGTGGTCAACCTCATCTGGCGCCGGCTCGCCTACTTTCCGGGCGCGCTGGAATGGGCCTGGGCCGCGGTGCGCCCGCTCTATGCCGGCGGGCTGGCGGACGGGGCGGCGGCGCGGATCCTGGCGGGGACGCCGCTGCCGGACCTGCCGCCCTGGCCCGACGCGCTGCTGCCGGCCGCCGGCCTCTCCGGGGCGGACCGCGCGGCCGTCATCCGCATGCTGGCGAGCTACGACCGCGGCAACCGGCTGAACCTGGCCGCCCTCGGCGCGCTGCTGCAGGCGCTGGAGGGCGCGCCCGCCGGCGGCCCACCGGCCGCGGCCGGGAGCGGCGCGCGAGCTTCGGTCGAGGGCGAGCTGCCGCCGATTCCCGCGATGGAGGCGCTGGCGCCGGAGGTACGCGACCTTGTGCTGGCGCTGAACGCGCTCGGCAATCGCGGCGATACGGTGGTGGCGAGCCTCTACCGGCACCTGGCTTACTGGCCGGGATACCTGGCGCTCGTCTGGGCGCAGCTTGCCCCGCTCGACCGCGACGGGCGGCTCGCCGCGACGATCGCCGCCGGGGCCGAAGCCGCGCGCGAGGCCTCTGCCGGGATCGCCGCCGGCCTCGCCCTGCCGGCGGAACCGCCGCCGCCCGAAGTCGGCGAGGCGGTCGGGCAGTTCGTCCGCGGCCCCATCGCGCGGATGACGCCGGTCTCCGCCCTGCTGCTCCGCCTGCTGGGGAAATGACTCCCGACCTGCGGAGGCTGGCGCCGGGCGAGGTCTGGCTCGTGGGCGCGGGGCCCGGCGATCCCGGCCTGTTGACCCTGCTCGCCGCCCGCGCGCTCGAGGACGCCGATGTCGTGGTCCATGACGCGCTGGTCGATCCCGGCGTGCTGGCGATGGCGCGGGCGGGCGCGCAAATCGTCCATGCAGGCAAGCGCGGCGGCCGGCCCTCGCCCTGCCAGCCGGACATTTCCGCCCGCCTCGTCGCCGAGGCGAAGGCGGGCCGGCGCGTGCTGCGGCTCAAGGGCGGCGACCCGTTCGTCTTCGGGCGCGGCGGCGAGGAGGCGCTGGCGCTGGCGGCGGCGGGCGTGCCCTTCCGCATCGTGCCCGGCGTGACGGCCGGCATCGGCGGGCTTGCCTATGCCGGCGTCCCCGCGACGCACCGGGACGTGAACTCCGCCGTCACTTTCGTTTCCGGCCATGCCGCGCCGGAGGCGAGCGGCCTCGACTGGGAGGCGCTGGCCAGGGGGTCGCCCGCGCTGGTCTTCTACATGGCGCTCCGGCGAATCAGCGCGATCGCCGAGCGCCTGATGGCCCACGGCCGCCCGCCGGCCGAGCCCGCCGTCATCGTCAGCCACGCCGCCACCCCGCGCCAGCATGTCATCGAGACCACGCTGGCCGGCCTCGGCGAAGCGGCCGCCGGGGCCGAGCCCCCCGCCGTCATAGCGCTCGGCCCCATAACCGCGCTGCGCCCCCGGCTGGACTGGCTCGGCCGGCTGGGGGCGGGGTGAGCGGAACCTTCCGGACGGCGCCGCGTCAGCGCCTGCGGGCGACGAGCCTCATGCCGCCGAGATTGCCGCCCTGGAAGAGGCCGGCGATGCTGGAATAGAAGTCGTCGAGCCCGGCGAAGACCTCTTCGCCGTGGAGCGCCGTCTCGCGCTCGCGGCCGGCGCGCCAGGACCGCGCGCGGTCCGCGACATGCTCCGTCCAGAACGCCGTCACGTCCTCGATTTCGACCTCGGCGAAGCCCGCGCCGGCGAGGTCGCGGCGGAGTTCGTCCAGCCGGGGCAGGCCGCGGCAATAGACCTTCCCGGCGAGCGTCTCGCGTTCTGCGCCGGTCAGCGTTCCCAGCTCGAAATAGTCCTCGACATACATCGCGCCCCCGGGGCGGAGCGCTTCGCGGCAGCGCCGGTAGAGGCGCCCGCGCTCGGGAATGTGCAGGAACACGAGCCAGGCGAAGAGCGCGTCGAACCCGCCGGGCGCGGGCGCGCCTTCCAGAATGTCGCCCTGCCGGTGCCGGACGAGGTCCGCCAGGCCGGCGCGCGCGGTCAGCCGGGCGGCGACCTCATGCACGTCCGGCTGGAGCTCGAGCGCGGTGACCTCGCAGCCCGCCCGGCTGGCGATGATGCGCGCCGGCCCGCCGAGCCCGGAGCCGACATCGAGCGCCCGGTGATGCGGCGCAAGCGCGAGCCGGGCGATCCCCTCCTCCACCGCGGCCACGCCGTCATAGTGGTACTGGTCGAAGCGGCAGAGCACATCGAGGGGAATCGGGCCATCGTCGGCAATTCCGGCGTCGCGAAGCTGCGCATAGACCCGCTCCACCCGCGAATAGAGCTTCATGCTCTTGATGGCCTGCTCGCTCATGGGCCCCGCCCCGTCCGCTTCCGTCGCCCTCGGGCGCGAAGAGTGCGCGCCGGGCGGAGAACATGCAACGGGGCGGGCGGCCGCAATCGGCGCAGCCTGCCCCTTCCCGGCGCGCCGTCCGGGCGTTATACCCGCGCCCATGACGGGTATCGATTCGGTGCTTCTCGGGATTGCGGTCACGGCCAGCGCGCTGGCCTTCGGCGGCATGGTGACCTTCACCGGCTTCTTCGCGCCCATGGTGTTCCGCAAGCTGGACAAGCCGGTCGCGGACGCCTTCATGCGCGACGCCTTCGGCCCCTATTACATGTTCATGGCCGTGGTCTGCGGCGTCGCCGCGCTCGCGGCGGTCGCGGTCCAGCCCTGGGATGCGGCGATCATGGCGCTCGTCACCGTCGCCTTCCTTGCCTCGCGCTATGTGACCATGCCGCAGACCCAGCGCCTGTTCGACGCCCGCGAACGGGGCGAATACGGCGCGGCGGACGAGTTCACCCGCGCCCACAAGCGCGCCGCCTTCGTCAACATGATCCAGCTCGTCGCCGTGCTCGCGGCGCTGTTGCGGCTCGCGATCTGAGCCGCTGCGCGCGCCCATGCGAAGGGGCCTGCATCTCGGACTGCTGATCTGCGGCGCCGTTGTCGCGGCGCTGGCCGGCTACTGGCTCTGGTGGGCGCTGGAAGGCAGGCCGCAGGAGGGCCGGCCCGCGGTCGGCGGGCCGTTCGAACTCATCGACGGCGACGGGCGGAAGGTGACGGAGCGCGACTTCCGCGGCCGGCACATGCTGATCTATTTCGGCTACACCTTCTGCCCGGATGTCTGCCCGACGACGCTGTTCAATGCGAGCCAGGCGCTTGACGGGATCGGCCCGGCCCTCGCCTCGAAAGTGCGGCTGGTCTTCGTGTCCATCGACCCCGAGCGCGACACGCCCGGGGTCGTGAAGGACTATGCGGGCCACTTCCACCCCGGCACGGTGGGGCTTACCGGCACACCCGGGCAGGTGGCCGCCGCCGCCCGCGCCTTCCGCATCTACTACCGCAAGGCCGCCCCGGAGGAGGACGGCAGCTACCTGGTGGACCACTCTTCGATCCTGTTCCTGATGGACGGCGAGGGACGCTATGTCACCCATTTCAGCCATGAGGCGACGGCGGACGACATGGCGGCGGCGCTGAAACGCCTGCTGTGAAGGGGATCGTGCTCGCCGCTCCGGCCTCGGGCAGCGGCAAGACGACGGTGGCGGCAGGGCTTGTCCGTGCGCTCCGGCGGCAGGGCCTCGCCGTGCAGCCCTACAAGGCGGGGCCGGACTATATCGACGCCGGCTTCCTCGCCGCCGCGGCCGGGCGGCCCTGCCTGAACCTCGACCCCTGGGCGATGCGCCCCGAAACGCTGGCGGCGGCGCTCTGCAGGGACGCCGACATCGCCGTGGCCGAGGGCGTGATGGGCCTCTTCGACGGGCCGGAGGGCGGCGGCGGCTCGACGGCCGACCTGGCAGCGCTCACCGGCTGGCCGGTCGTGCTGGTCGTGGACTGCGCGCGGCAGGGCCAGTCGGTCGCGGCGCTGCTGGAGGGGTTCGCAGGCCATCGGGGCGACATCCGCATCGCCGGCGCGGTCCTGAACCGGGTCGCCGGCGCACGACATGAGGCGCTGCTGCGGGAGCGGGCGGGCGCCGTGCCGGTACTCGCCGCGCTCCCCCGCGAGCCGGGACTCGCTCTGCCATCGCGCCATCTGGGGCTGGTGCAGGCGGGCGAACATCCCGCGCTCGACGCCTGGCTGGAGCGTGCGGCCGACCTGGTCCCGGCGGCGGCGATGCCCTTCGGTCCGCTCAACCTGCCGGCGGCGGAGCATGCCGACGGCGCGCCCCTGCCGCCGCCCGGGCAGCGGATCGCGGTCGCGCGCGACGAGGCCTTCGCCTTCGCCTATGAGCATATGCTGGCCGGCTGGCAGCGCGCCGGGGCCGAACTCGCCTTCTTCTCGCCCCTCGCCGACGAGGCGCCGGAGGGCGACGCGGTCTTCCTGCCGGGCGGCTATCCGGAGCTCCATGCCGGGCGACTCGCAGCCGCCGGCAGTTTCATGGCCGCGCTTCGCCGCCATGAAGGGCCGGTTTACGGCGAGTGCGGCGGATACATGGTGCTGGGCGAGGGGCTGGAGGATGCGGAGGGCAAGCGCCACGCCATGGCGGGCCTCCTGCCGCTGGAGACGAGCTTCGTGGAACCCGCACGCCGGCTCGGATACCGCCGCCTCGCGGCGAAGGGCGGCGGCTTCCCGCCGGGCCGGGCCTTCCGGGGCCACGAATTCCACTATGCGCGCGCGCTCCGCGAGGGCCCGGGCGAGGCGTTGTTCGAGATGGCGGACGCGCAGGAGCGCCCGCTCGGCCCCGCCGGCCTCCGGCGCGGCAGGGTCGCCGGCTCCTTCATGCACCTGATCGACGGAGCCTGACGCGGCAGCCGCTTCCTTCAGCTCCCGGCGGAAGAGCTGCGCTGGCTCAGGAGGCCGCGGTAGATTTCCTCGTCGCCGATGACGCCGATGAGGCGGCCGTCCTCCACCATCAGCACCGGCCGGCCGGTGCGGTGCCGGATCTCGATGGCCGTGCGCATGCGGAGGTCGGTCGGTGCCGTGCAGATATCGCCGGCGGCGAGTGCGGCCAGGTCCATCTCCGGGTCGTAGCGCCGGAGGTTGGCGGGGCCGGGCTCGACCGTCGCCTCCACCGGTTTGCCGTCAGCGTCCAGCGCGAGGCGGTTGCGCCCGGACCAGTCGAGCAGCAGCACCCCGCCCTCGCGCCTGATATCCGCAACGGGCGTCATCAGCGAGCGGCAGCGCAGCACGTTGAGCGCGTCCATGTGCGCGATGAACTCGGCCACATAGGCATTCGCCGGATTCAGCACGATCTCCTCCGGCTCGCCGAACTGGACGATCCGGCCCGCCTCCATGATGGCGATATGCCGGCCGAGCTTGAGTGCCTCGTTGAGGTCGTGGCTGACAAAGAGGATCGTCTTGCCGAGGCGGCGCTGGAGGTCGAGCAGCTCGTCCTGCAGATGCTCGCGGATCAGCGGATCGAGGGCGGAGAAGGGCTCGTCCATCAGCAGGATGTCGGAATCGGTCGCAAGCGCGCGGGCGAGGCCGACGCGCTGCTGCATCCCGCCGGAAAGCTCATGCACGAACCGGTCCCGCCAGCGGTCCAGATCGACCAGCTTCAGCTTCTCCGCCACGACAGCGTCGCGTTCGGCGCGGTTCATGCCGCGCAGTTCCAGCCCGAAGCTCACATTCTCCTGCACGGTGCGCCAGGGCAGCAGCGCGAATTGCTGGAACACCATCGCGATGCGCTCCATGCGCATCCGCCGGAGCGTGGCCGCATCGCAGCCGGCGATGTCGAGCGCGGCCTCGCCGTCCTGCACCAGCACCTGCCCGCGCGTCACCGGGCAGAGGCCGTTGACGGCGCGCAAGAGGGTCGATTTGCCTGAGCCGGAAAGGCCCATCAGCACGCAGATTTCGCCCCGGCGGACGGCGAGCGATGCACCGGCCACGCCCACCACCGCGCCGGTGGCGTCGTGGATTTCCTGGCGGTCCGCGCCCTGGTCGAGCAGGTCCAGCGCGGCGCGAGTATCGCCACCGAACAGGATGTCCACGTCCTTGAGTTCGATCGTGCGGATGGCTCAGCCCCGGTCCCTGCCGCCGCCGGGCTGCTTGCATATCCGGTCGAGCAGGATGGCGACGATGACGATGGCGAGCCCGGCCTCGAAGCCCTTGGCGATGTTGACCGTGTTGAGCGCGCGCAGCACTGGCACGCCGAGCCCCGGCGCACCCACCATCGCCGCGATCACGACCATGGAAAGGCTCAACATGATGCACTGGGTCACGCCCGCCATGATGGTCGGCATGGCATGCGGCAATTCCACCTTCCAGAGCAGCTGGCGGCGGGTCGCACCGAAGGCCTCACCCGCTTCGACCAGCGGCCGGGGCACGCTGGAAATCCCCAGATGGGTCAGCCGGATCGGGGCCGGGATGGCGAATATCACCGTCGAGATCAGGCCCGGCACCACGCCGAGCCCGAACATGATCATGGTCGGGATCAGATAGACGAAGGTCGGGATGGTTTGCATCAGGTCGAGCACCGGCCGGATGGCGTTGTAGAGCCAGGGCCGGTGTGCGGCCGCAATGCCGACGGGCACGCCGGCGGCAATGCAGATCGCCGTCGAGAACAGGATCAGCACCAGCGTCTGGACCGTCGTCTCCCAGTAGCCGAGATTGACGACCAGCAGCAGCGTCAACACTACGGCGGCGACGAGCTTCCAGGACCGGTGCAGCCAGAAGGCGAGTGCGGCAATGCCCGCCACGAGGAGGAGCGGCGGGAGCGCCAGCGCGAGGTCGGTCAGTCCCTCGATCAGGAACTTCAGCACCTCGGACAGGTAGTCGAAAAACCACGCCGCATGGTCGAGCAGCAGGTCCACGAAGGACGCGATCCACTTGCCGAGCGGGATCTTATGGTCCGTCAGCCAGTCCAAGATCTACCCCGCGGCGTCCCCGCCTGCGCGGGCGGGCGCGATGCTAGAGGCCGAGATGCGCCTTGACGGCCGCCATGCCGTCGCCGCCGTCCATGGTCGTCACGCCGTCGAGCCAGCCGTCCAGCATGCCGGGATTCGCCTTGAGCCATGCCGTCGCCGCCTTGTCCGGCTCTTCCTTCCTGTCCTCGTCGAGGATCGCCGTCATGATCTCGTTTTCCATCGCCAGCGTGAATTTCAGGTTCGCCAGCAGCCTGCCCACATTGGGGCATTCCTGTGCGTAGCCGCGCCGGACATTGGTGAACACCTCCGCGCCGCCGAAATTCGGGCCGAACCAGTCATCGCCGCCATCGAGATATGTGAGCTCGAAATTGGCGTTCATCGGGTGCGGCTCCCAGCCGAGGAAGACGATCCATTCGCCCTTCCGGTTGGCGCGGGCAACCTGGGCCAGCATGCCCTGCTCGCTGGACTCGACCACCTCGAAGCCCTTCAGGCCGAAGGCGTTCTCGTCGATCATGCTCTGGATCAGCCGGTTGCCGTCATTGCCGGGCTCGATGCCGTAGATCTTGCCGTCGAGCATGTCGCGGTGCCCGGCGATGTCGCCGAAGTTCCCGATGCCGCCGTCGGCCGCCGCCTTGTTGACGGCGAGCGTGTATTTCGCGCCGGTGAGGTTCATGCCCAGGGTTTCGACCGACCCGTCCTCGCGATAGGGCGCGATGTCGGCCTCCATGGTCGGCATCCAGTTGCCGAGGAAGACGTCGATATCGCCGTTCTTGAGGCTGGTATAGGTGACCGGCACGGAGAGCACAGTCGCGCTCGGTTCGTAGCCGAGGCCCGTCAGCACGACCGAGGTGGCGGCGATGGTGGAGGTGATGTCGGTCCACCCGACATCCGAGAAGCGGACCTCCTTGCAGGAGTCCGGATCGGCCGCCCAGCCGGCGGAAGACACCGTCAAGGCCGAAACAATCCCGATCGCCGCCAGTCGCATGCGCCCTGTCATGGTCATGTCCTCCCGCTCCGGTTTCCGCCTGCACCCCCCCGTCTGCAAGGCGGACCATGGTACGGCTACCATAGTCGCGCTGCAAGGATGGAAGCGGCGGGATGCAGGGATGAGCGAAAGCCGGATCTTCGATTACGTCGTGGTCGGTGCCGGGTCCGCGGGATGCGTGCTCGCCAACCGGCTGACCGAGGACGGCAAGGCAACGGTCCTGCTGCTGGAGGCCGGCGGCAGCGACCGCAGCATCTTCCTGCAGATGCCGTCCGCGCTCGCCATCGCCATGGGCCACAGGCGCTATGGCTGGCACTACCGGACCGAGCCCGAGCCGCATCTCGGCGGGCGGCGCCTCCACTGTCCGCGCGGGCGGGTGCTCGGCGGCTCGTCCTCCGTCAACGGCATGGCCTATGTGCGCGGCAACGCGCTCGATTATGACGGCTGGGCGGAAGGCGGCGCACCCGGCTGGTCCTGGGCCGAGGTGCTGCCCTACTTCCGCAGGGCCGAGACGTGCAACGGAGGCGGCGACGACTGGCGCGGTGATTCCGGTCCGCTCAACACCTCGCGCGGGCGGATGGCGAACCCGCTCTACGCTGCCTTCATCGAGGCGGGCAAGCAGGCCGGCTACGCGCGCGCGGCCGACATGAACGGCTACCGGCAGGAAGGCTTCGGGCCGATGGACATGACCGTCCACCGGGGCCGGCGCTGGAGCACTGCCAACGCGTATCTCAGGCCCGCCACCGGCAGGTCCGGCCTCGCCGTGGAGACCGGCGCGCACGCAACCCGCATCCTGCTGGACGGGCGACGCGCCACAGGCGTCGAATACCGGCAGGGCGGCGCGGTCCGCACCGCGCGGGCGCGGCGCGAGGTCGTTCTGAGCGGCGGGCCCATCAACGCGCCGCAGCTCCTTATGCTGTCGGGCATCGGCCCGGCCGCGCATCTCTCCGGGCACGGCATCGAGACCGTCTGCGACCTGCCCGGCGTCGGCCGCAACCTCCAGGACCATCTGGAACTTTATGTCCAGCAGGAATGCACGCAGCCCATCTCGCTCCATTCCGCAACCGGCCTCCTGCAGAAGGCCCTGATCGGCGCCCGCTGGATGCTGTTCCGGTCCGGTCTCGGCGCGACCAACCATTTCGAGGCGGGCGGCTTCATCCGCTCGCGCGCGGGCGTGCGCTGGCCGGACATCCAGTACCACTTCCTGCCGCTTGCGGCCTCCTACGACATGAGCGACCGGGTCCGCTGCCACGGCTATCAGGCCCATGTCGGCCCGATGCGCTCGAAATCGCGCGGCGAAGTCCGGCTGGCGTCCGCCGACCCGCTGGAGCCGCCGCGTGTGCGGTTCAACTATATGAGCCACCCTGACGACTGGACCGAGATGCGCGCCTGCGTGCGCCTCACGCGGGAACTCTTCGCCCAGACGGCCTTCGATCCTTACCGGGGGCGGGAGCTCGCGCCGGGACAGGCGGTGCGGAGCGATGGGGAGATCGACGCCTTTGTCCGCGAGACCGTCCAGAGCGCCTACCATCCCTGCGGCACCTGCCGGATGGGCGCGGACGACATGGCGGTCGTCGATCCGGAACTGCGGGTTCGCGGCATGGACGGCCTGCGGGTCGTGGACAGCTCGGTCATGCCGGCGATCACGACCGGCAATCTCAACGCGCCGACCATCATGATTGCCGAGAAGGCGGCGGATATGATCCGCGGCCGGCCACCCCTGCCGTCCTCCGGCGCCCCCTTCTACACCGCGCCCGACTGGCGGACCGCACAGCGCTGACGGGCCTACGGGCCGGCGTCGATCTCGATGCTGCGGCTGCGGACCTCCGGCTCCGGACGCACGAGGTCGATATGCAGAAGCCCGTTTTCTGTATGCGCTTTCTGCACCTCGATGCCCTCGGCCAGCACGAACCGGCGCTGGAACTGGCGCGCCGCGATGCCCCGGTGAAGGAAGACGCGCCCCTCGGCTTCCTCGCTCTGGCGGCCGCGCACGATCAACTGCCGATCCTCGACCGAGATCGAGAGGTCCTCGCGCGCGAAGCCCGCTACCGCCAGTGAAATGCGCAGCCTGTCGGCGCCCGTCTGCTCGATATTGTAGGGCGGGTAGCCGTCGGCCGACGCCTTCGACACGGAATCGAGCATCTGCTCCAGACGGTCGAACCCCAACAGCAGCGGGCTGTTGAAAACGGGCATTCGCGACATGACGCTGCTTCCCCTCAATACCAAGCGAGACGCGCATCTGCCGGACCCGGGCATTGCAGCGTCCGGCGGCATTGGTATATGGGAGGCGGGAGAGGGAGTGCAAGCGCCGCCCATGACCGAAAAGCCCGACACGACCGCCGAGCAAGTCTCCTTCACACTGGACGGCCGCGAGGTGTTTGCACTGCCGGGCGAGACCATCTGGCAGGCGGCCGCGCGTCTGGGCACGGTGCTGCCGCATCTCTGCTACGCGCCGGAACCCGGCTACCGCGCCGACGGCAATTGCCGCGCCTGCATGATCGAGATCGAAGGCGAACGGGCGCTTGCGCCGTCCTGCCTGCGCCATCCCGAGGCGGGCATGATCGTGAACAGCGCCGGCGACCGGCCGGAACGCGCCCGGCGCATGGTGCTGGAACTGCTGCTGGCGGACCAGCCGGCCGAGGCCCACGACCCCGCTTCGCGCTTCGGCCGCTGGATTGCCGATGCCGGGCTCGAAGCCGGCCGCCTGCCCGCGCGCGAGGCGCCGCCGGAGGATGCAAGCCATCCGGCTATGGCGGTCAATCTCGATGCCTGCATCCATTGCAATCTCTGCGTGCGAGCCTGCCGGGAGGTGCAGGTCAACGATGTCATCGGTATGGCCGGGCGCGGCGCGGAAACGCAGATCGTCTTCGATTTCGACGACCCGATGGGCGGTTCGACCTGCGTGGCCTGCGGCGAGTGCGTGCAGGCCTGCCCGACGGGCGCGCTGATGCCGAAGACGGCCCTCGGCGCGCCGCCACCGGACCGCCGGGTGGACAGCGTCTGCCCCTATTGCGGCGTCGGCTGCCAGATCACCTACTCGATAAGCGGCGACCGACTCGTTTCGGTCGAGGGCCGCGACGGCCCGGCAAACGAGCAGAGGCTCTGCGTCAAGGGCCGGTTCGGCTTCGACTACATCTCCCACCCGGAGCGGCTGACGCGCCCTCTGATCCGCCGCGAGGACACGCCCAAGGGCATGAATGTGGACCCCGCCCGGCCGCTGACCCATTTCCGCGAGGCGGACTGGGAGGAGGCGCTGGACAGGGCGGCCGCCGGGCTGCTGGCCGCGAAAGAGGCGCACGGCCGCCGCGCGCTCGCCGGTTTCGGCTCCGCCAAGGGGTCGAACGAGGAGGCTTATCTCTTCCAGAAGCTGGTGCGCACCGGTTTCGGCTCCAACAATGTGGACCACTGCACGCGCCTCTGCCACGCCTCCTCGGTGGCGGCGCTGCTGGAAGGCATCGGCTCCGGCGCCGTCACCGCCACCTTCAACGAGGCCCGCAACGCCGATGCGCTGATCGTGATCGGCGCCAACCCGACCGAGAACCACCCCGTCGCCGCCACCTATTTCAAGCAGGCGGCGAAGCGCGGCGCGGCGCTGATCGTCATGGACCCGCGCGGCCAGGCGTTGAAACGCCACGCGACGCACATGCTGCAATTCCGCCCCGGCCGCGACGTGGCGATGCTGAACGCGATCATGCACACCATCGTCGCCGAGGAGCTTTACGACCGGCAGTATGTCGCCGCGCACACGGCGGACTTCGAGGCGCTGAAGGACCATCTCGCCGCCTTCCCGCCGGAACGGATGGCCCCGCTCTGCGGCATCGACGCCGACATGCTGAAGGAGGTCGCGCGGGTCTATGCGCGGGCCGGGCGCGCGATGATCTTCTGGGGCATGGGCGTCTCGCAGCATGTCCACGGCACGGACAATGCCCGCTGCCTGATCGCGCTGGCGCTGATGTGCGGCCATGTCGGACGGCCGGGCACCGGGCTGCATCCGCTGCGCGGCCAGAACAACGTGCAGGGCGCCTCCGACGCCGGCCTCATACCGATGATGTATCCCGACTACCGGCGCGTCGCCGAGCCGGAGGCCCGGGCGCGCTTCGAGGCGGCGTGGGGCGTGGAGCTCGACCCGGAGCCGGGCCTGACCGTGGTCGAGATCGTCGATGCGATCCACGAGGGCGGCGTGCGCGCCATGTACATCATGGGCGAGAACCCGGCGATGTCGGACCCCGACGCGGCCCACGCCCGCGAGGCGCTGGCGAAGCTCGACCACCTCGTGGTGCAGGACCTGTTCCTGACCGAGACGGCGATGTTCGCCGATGTCGTGCTGCCGGCCTCGGCCTGGCCGGAGAAGGACGGGACGGTGACCAACACCAACCGCCAGGTGCAGCGCGGGCGCAAGGCGTTCGAGCCGCCGGGCGGGGCGCGCGAGGACTGGCGGATCATCCAGGACATCGCCCGGCGCATGGGCCTCGACTGGAACTACGACCATCCGCGCGACGTCTATGCCGAAATGGCGGGACTGATGCCGTCGCTGGACCATATCGGCTGGGAGCGCCTGGAGGCCGAAAGCGCGGTGACCTACCCGTCCGATGGGCCGGACCATCCGGGCCATCCGGTGGTGTTCGCCGACCGCTTCCCGACCGGCGACGGCCGGGCGCGGTTCGTGCCGGCCGACATCGTGCCGCCCGCCGAGGAGCCCGATGCGGAGTTCCCGATGGTGCTGACGACGGGCAGGCAATTGGAGCACTGGCACACCGGCGCCATGACGCGGCGCGCGAGCATGCTGGACGCCATTGAGCCGGAGGCAACCGCGAGCCTCGCGCCGGTGGACCTGCGCGCGCTTGGCCTTGCGCCGGGCGACCGGGTGCGCGTCGAGACGCGCCGAGGCGCCATCGAGCTCACCGCGCGCATGGACGGCGCGGTGCCGGCGGGCCTTGTCTTTGCGCCGTTCGCCTATGTCGAGGCGGCAGCAAATGAGCTCACCAACCCGCAGCTGGACCCCTGGGGCAAGATCCCGGAGTTCAAGTTCTGCGCCGCCCGGGTTGTGCCGGCCGGGGAAGGGACCGCGGCAGAGCGCCCGTGAAACGGGCCGGACCCGTTCTTGCCGGTTGCCTGCTGCTGGCCGCGATGTCGATTCCGGGTCCGGCGGCAGGCCAGCGCATCATCTCGGTCAACCTGCCGCTGCCGGCGGCCCATCCGGTTGCAGCCTCGGGCTGGCGCCGCTTCGCCGAGGCGGCGGAGCAGGGCCGGCGCTTCGCATTCCAGCTGTTCGTGGACGGCTCGCTCCTCGGCCGGAAGCGCGTAGTGGACGGCCTTGCGCATGGCGACGCGCAGATGGGCTATGCGACGCTCACGGCCCATCCCGCCGGCCTGCCGCACAGGGTGACCCTCGGCCGCCTAGCGCTGGCCGGACCCGACCCTATGGCCGGCGCTGCCGCGATGACCGAGTTCGTCATGCTGCATTGCCCGGCATGTCTGAAGTCCCTGGCGGAGCGCGGGATCGTGTTTCTCGGCAGCCACGCGGCCGGCCCGTTCCATCTGCTTTCTCCCCTGCCGCTGGCGCGGGCGGACACGCTGAAAGGCGCGCGCATCGCCAGCCCGGGACTGCCCTGGGACGACCTGCTGAAGCGCCTCGACGGCCGGCCGGAAGAGGTTGACGGACGTCTGGCGGCGGCCATGAAAAAGGGAGATATCGACGCGGTGCTGGGCCCCGTCGCGCTGCTTGCCGAACCCGCCCTTGCGCGCCAGGTGCGGGCGGTTACGGCCATGCATCTGGGCGTCCACCGTGTCGCAAGTCCGTTTACCGCGAATCTGGGGTTCTGGCGGATGCTGACGCGGGAGGAACGGGCCGTACTGCTGGAAGCCGCGCCGCCGGGCCTTGCCGCCGCCGCGCTTGCCTACCGGGCCGCCGACGAAAAGGCGCGCGAGGCGATGGAGGACGCCGGCATCGCCTTCAGCCGCGCCCATCCGGCCCTGGTGCGCCAAGCGGCCGGGTTCGACGTCGGGCCGGAAACGGTGGAACTGCGCTCCGAAGCCGAAGGAGTGGGCGCGCTCGCGGCCGTCTTCCGCCGGCTGCACGACAAATACCGCAGCCTGTTCGCGGAGGCCGAGCGGTCGGTCGAACCGGTTGCCGGAATCCTGAGCCGGGAAATCTTCGAGCGGCTGGACCCCGCAACCTACGGCCTGGGGCTGGAAACGCCGTGAGGCTCGGCATCGTCTCGGACCTGCACTGCAATATCGCCGGCCTCGAAAAGGCCGTCGCCCTCATGGGCCATGTGGACGACCTGCTCTGCCTCGGCGATTCCATCTATGAATACCGCTTCTCCAACGAGGTCGCCGCATTCCTGCGCGACCGGGGCGCAAAGACGATTCTCGGCAATCATGAGGAAGTGTTCTTCGGCGCCGGCGGCGAGCGCGCGCGGCAGGCGGAATGGATCGACACGGACCTCATGGCGTGGCTCGGCAGCCAGCCGCGCACGAGGCGGCTCGACTATGGCGGCAAGACGCTGCTGATGGTCCATTCGACCGCCTGGGACCCTTACGGCGCCTATGTCTATCCGCACAGCCGCGAGTTCCGCCGGTTCGGCGAGGCGGATGCGCGCTTCGTGCTCTACGGCCACACCCACATGCAGGTGGCCCGGCGCGTCGGCGGGGTGCTGGTCGTCAATCCGGGCTCGGCCGGTGATGCCCGCGACCACGCCAACGGCCGGCGCCTCAGCTTCGCCGTGCTCGATAACGAGACCGAAGCGGTGGCGTTCACGGACTTCACCCTGTAGCGCAACGCACGCCCGGCGCCTCGCTTGACAGCGCGCGGCCGCAGGGGACAAGGTCCCGCTTGCATCGCGGTTTTCCACCCGCTGCCCTTCGTCCGGTCTTCTCCGGGCCCGGTTGGGCGGCGCCATGCGAGGGGGCTCCGGCGAATGCGCTCGACAGACCGGCCGGGTTGCCGATGACATCGACGGTCGAACTGCCGGTCTGGCTGTTCGCCATCATTGTCGGGCTGGCGGTGCTGGCGGCCGTGGACGACGTTTTCATGCCCGGTCTGCGCTGGTATCTGCGCCGCCGGGTGAACCGCGCCATCGCCGAGGTGAACGCCCGGTTCGGGCTCGAGCTGCCGACCTTCCAGCTGACCACCCGCCGGGTGCTGATCGACCGCCTCGTCTTCGACCCCGAGGTGATGAAGACGGTCGGAGAGGTTGCCGTCGAGCGCAGCGTGGAGCGCGAGAGCCTGATGACCGAGGTCTCCTCGATCGCGCGGGAAATGGTGCCGGCCTTCAATGCCTATTTCTACTTCAAGCCGGGCTTCCACTGCGCCCGCCGGCTGCTGCGCGGCTTCTATCGGGTTCGGCTGGGTTTCGCCCATGAGCGCGCCGCGGCGAGGGCGCCGCCGGACACGGCCGTGGTCTTCTTCATCAACCACCGCAGCAATGTCGATTACCTGCTGGTGACCTATCTCGCGGCGCGCTCCGTCGCGCTGTCCTACGGCGCCGGCGAATGGGCGCGCGTCTGGCCGATCCGCAGCCTGCTCAGACTCGCCGGCGTCTATATCCTGCGCCGCGACTCGGGCGATCCGCTCTACCGCAAGGTGCTGGAGCGCTATGTGCAGATGGCGACCGAGGCGTGCGTGCCCCATGCGATCTTCGCCGAGGGGAAGCTCTCCCGCGACGGCATGATCCACCGGCCGAGGCTCGGCATGCTGGGCTACATCACCAAGAATTTCGACCCGGCGGGCGCCTATGACATCGAGTTCATTCCCGTCGCGACCAATTTCGACCGCGTGATGGAGGAGCGCACGCTGGTCGCCGATCCCGACGCCGATTTCAAGGGCCGCGGCGGCAGGTTCGTGTTCGGCTCGACGGCCCGGTTCGTCGCCCGCATGGCCTGGCGGAAGCTCCAGGGCCGGTTTGCCGGGTTCGGGGTCGCCTGCGCCAATTTCGGCGAGCCGGTCTCGCTCAGGGAGTGGGCGGGCGAACGGGGGCTGAATTTCTCGGAACTGGACCGCAAGGGCCTGTTCGCCGCCGTCGAGGAGCTGGGCCGGGAGCTCACGCACCGCATCGTCGATGTCGTGCCGGTGCTCGCCGTGCCGCTGGTCTCGACGGTGCTGGTCGAGGCCGACGGGCCGCTGGGCGCCGAAGCGATAAAACGCCGCGCCCTGCTATGGCTCGATGAAGCCCGCGCGCTCGGTGCCCATATCGCGCTCAGGGAAGGCGGCGAGGCCGCCGACATCGACAGGGCGGTGCTGGCCTTGCGCAAGCGGCGGCTGATAGCGGAACGGGAGGGCGGCTTCGCGCCGGAGGAGCGCCAGCGCCCGCTGCTGGCCTATTACGCCGCCTCGATCCAGCAGCTGCGCACGCATCTCGAGCAGAAACGGGCCAATTCTGAATAAGCAAACCCATCGCGGCCTTCCGGTCCCGGAGCTGATGATCGCATGCCTCCGCTCGCCGCTGGGCGGGCTGGTCGCGCGGCCCTGGTTCGACCATGCGGCGCTTGCGTTCCTGTCCGGCTGGTTCTTCCCGCTGTCCCGCCTCTGGGCGGCGGCGCGGGCGGCGGAAGGCTCGGTCGGGCGCTACGCCGCGGAGCTTCCCGCCCCGCTCGCCCCGCGCCTGGAGCGCGCGCTGGCCGGCCGGCTCGCGCGCTTCGAACGGGCGCGGACGCGGGCGCGGGAGAGCGGGCGCGCCTGGGAGGACGCCTTTTTCGGCCCCTCCGCCCCGGCCCCGGACGCGCTGGAGGGGGTGGAGCGGAGGCGGCTGTCCGACCGCCACGCCTACAATGCGCTGCGCCGGCTCTTCGCGCCCTTCGCCGCGCACGGCCGGGCCGCGCCTTTCCGCTGGCGGATTCCGGACCCTGCGGAGGTGGAGGCGCTCTATGGCGGCGTCCTCGAAGACCCGGCCCGCGCCTTCGCCGTCCCGGACCCCATGCCCCCTGTCCGGGTCTCGCATGCCTTTCCGGCCGCGCCCGGCCGGCGGGATTACTGGCTTCGCTTCCCCTCCCCCTCGGTCCGCATGGCGGACGACGTCATCGCCCGGGTGTACGAGCCCGCCGGGGCCGCCGACCCGCCGACGCTGATTTTCGGCCACGGTATCGGGGTCGAGTTCGACCACTGGCGCGGCGTGGCGGACGAGGTGGAGGGCCTTGTCGCAGCGGGCCTCAGGGTGGTGCGCCCGGAAGCGCCCTGGCACGGCCGGCGCGTGCCGCCCGGCCGCTATGGCGGCGAGCAGTTCGTCGCGACGGCGCCCTGCGGGGCGTTCGACCATTTCACCGCCGCCGCGCGCGAATGGGCGGTGCTGATCGACTGGTGCCGGCAGGCGAGCCGGGGCCCGGTCGCCATCGGCGGCAGCAGCCTGGGCGCGATGACGGCGCAGATCGTCGCCGACCGCGCGCGCCTCTGGCCCGACCGGCTCCGGCCGGACGCGATGTTCCTGGTCACCCATTGCGGGCGCATAGAGGAGGCGATGCAGGGGCGGCTTGCGCGCGCCTGGGGCATCGCCGAAGCCACGATGGCGCAGGGATGGACGCCGGAGACGGCGCGCCGCTTCACGCCGCTGCTGGACCCGGTGGACGGGACGGCGGTCGCACCGGAGAACATCGTGACCGTGCTCGGCGCTTATGACCGCGTCACGCCCTATGCCGGCGCGCGGGCGCTGATCGACCGCTGGGGCGTGCCGCCGGCCAACCGTTTCATCTGGCGCCGGGGGCATTTCAGCGTGCCGCTCACCATGCTGCGCAACCCCGCCCCGCTCGCCCGCTTCCGGCAGGTCATGGCCGGGCTCGCCTGAGCGCAATCCGATCAGCCGGGCAGCGGTCGGCCCTGGCCCCATTCGTCGCCCCGGACCCCGATCCGGGGCCCAACCCTGACCGGTTCGGCCTTGTGGAAACGCCGGGAGATGGCCCCCGGCTCTCCGCCTCGCTCCGGCCGGGGTGACGGTTGTGTGCCCGTTGCGAAACACGGTCCAGGGCGAATGGATTCCATTGTAGCCTGACAGCGGCCCGCGCATTGCGGGCCGGCGGGGGAGGCGCTAAACAGCCTGCGAACCGAAAAGCCTTTGGCAGGAGAAGGAAGACGATGGGCGAGTGGATCGAGATTGAGGCGGGCGGCGGCTTCCGGATGGACTGCTACACGGCCGCGCCGGCGGGCGCGCCGAAGGGCGGCATGCTGGTCATCCAGGAGATTTTCGGCGTCAACGCCCATATCCGCGAGGTGGCGGACGGCTATGCGGCCGACGGCTATCTCGCCTGGGCGCCCTCGCTCTACGACCGGGCCGAGCGGCGCTTCGAATGCGGCTACACGCCGGAGGACATCGCGAAGGCGCGCGACATCATGGCCGCCTCACCGTTCGATGTGGCGGTCGGGGACATGGCCGCGGCGGTCGAGGGGCTCCGGGCGGCGGGCGCGGGAAAGATCGGCTCGGTCGGCTATTGCTGGGGCGGGTCCGCCTCCTTCCTCGTCGCGACCCGCATCGGGGTCGATGCCAGCGTCTGCTATTACGGCGGGCAGATCATGCCCCGCAAGGACGAGGCGGCGAAGAACCCCGTGATGATGCATTTCGGCGAGCAGGACCACGGCATCCCGATGGACGATGTGGAGGCGATCCGCGGCGCCCAGCCAGAGGCGGAGGTCCATATCTACCCCGCCGGCCACGGCTTCAACTGCGACCATCGCGGCGACTTCCACCCGGAGTCGGCAAAGCTCGCCCGCGAACGCAGCCTCGCCTTCTTCGCGCAGCACATGGGCTGAGCGGGGCGGCACAGGCCGTGACATCGGCGGAAAGTCCGGGCTAGAGTCCTGTCATGCAGCGATTCACCGTGGCATTGCCGGACGACACCGCGCGCTGGCTGAGGGACCGTGCGGCGCTGAGCGGCGTCGGCGCCTCCGCATGGCTGGCCCGCCTTGTGGAGCGGACGCGCCGCCGCGCTGCGGAGGGCGGGGAAGCCGTGCCGCTTCCGGTCGAAGAGCCTTGCGGGGCGGACCGGCCGGAATGCGCGGCCATCGGCGAGGCGCTGGATCGCTATATCGACGCCGGACCGGCCCTGCGCCGGCGTATGGCGGAGCGGGAGGATGCAGGCAATGACGGGCCGCTCTCCCTGACGCTTCAGGACGGGCTTTACGACGAACGCGGGCTGCCGGATTGATCGTCCTCGACACCTCGGCAGTCATCGCGATCCTGCTTGGGGAAGAAGAGGCAGCGGCCTTTCGCAGCCGCATCGAGGTGGCCGGAGGCGCGATGCTGTCAGCGGCGACGGCCGTCGAGATTGCTGCGGTCTCCAGCCGCGACGATGCTCTTTTCTCCGCCGCGCAGGCGTTCCTGAACGAACCGTTCGTTGCGATCGAGGCCGTGGACGCGAACCAGGCGGCTGTCGCGGCGGACGCCTACCGGCGCTATGGCAAGGGTCGTCATCCGGCCGGTCTGAACCTGGGGGATGTCTTCGCTTACGCGCTCGCGCGCGAGCGGGAATTGCCGCTGTTGTTCAAGGGGGCGGATTTCGCGCGCACTGACATAGAGCCTGCATGACGGGGCTGTAGGGCTCGTGCGGGGAGCGACTTACTGCCAGTCGAGATTGATTTGAGGCCGCTCGGTCTGCCCGGCCATTTCACGGAGCGCTGCCACGCGGGGTCTATGGTCTTCGTATAAGCGCTCGTGCGTCTCGGCGAAGATGTAAGCTATGCGCTTCAAAACGGCGGGCTTGTCGAACAAGGATTCAAGCAGCTCGACCTCGGCACCTTCGATGTCGATTTTGAGTATCCCGATGTCTTCGTTCAGGTCTTCGAGGTAACGGATAAAGTCGATTTGCCGAATTTCCACCGCTCCGTCGGCGATGATGAGGCCTCCCCGGGCGACGACAGAAGTTGACTGCGAATGGCGAACGGGATTCTCCGCGAAACCGGGGTGTCGATAGAGCGGCACCTTCCTTTCGCTTGTGCCGGCCGCCACAGGCTCGATGCGGATGTTGTCGAGGTCGGCGAGATTGTCTCGCAGCGCTGCGCAGGTCCAAGGATCCGGCTCGAAGGCGATCACTTGCCTGGCTTCAGACGCCATGATCCTTGTGTATTTGCCGACATTGGCGCCCAGGTCGATGCAGGTCATGCCTCTGGAGCGGCGGACCGCCGTCGCAAAGGCATACTTGCGGGCATATTTCTTTCCGCGTCGGCCCGGCCGATAGCGCATGATCCCGTATCTGAAGCGTTCAAACGCGTCCATCTGCAATCCGTCTCCGGTCCCGCGTCATGTCCTTCCAGCTACGCGGAACAGCGTGAAGGCCACAAGCGCAAGCATCACAGGCTGCACGGTAGCGGGTTCGTGCATCGAGGCCAACGAGCGACACGAAGCCTTGAGGTGCTGTCGTCTCAATCGCTCTCCTAGCCCGCCTCAAATCCGTTCCTATGCTTCTTGAATCCTCGAAGATAGATATTTCCAATACTCTTGCTAACCTGCGGCGGAGCCACTGTGGCGATTGTTCGGCAGGAACAACAAAGCATGACCAGACCCGCGCGGCGCTCCAGACCCAAGGTATCAAGTGGAAGCACCGGCCGGACTGACGCCGGCACGATTGAACCCTACACTGTCGCTCTGACGAGCTGCGCCCGCTTCGACCATCTGGAACGAACCTTGGCATCCCTCCTGCCGAGGCTCGAAGGCCCATGCGAGCGGATCATCATCGGCGAGGACAGCGGTGATCGCAGGGTGCTTGAGGTGATAGAACGCTTCCGGTCCGACGCCCCGCCCATGCATGTTCTCCTCAATCGCCGCCGCTTGGGGATCGGCCCGCCGACATCTCAAGAAAGACGGGCGCGAGCGTTATTGTCTCGCCCAAAGTCAAAGTGAGACACCTGCTCGGCCGGCGGCAATCCCCTGGCGTCCTTGCGAACTGTCATGTATTCCCGCTTGCCCTGCACTCGCCCCTCCGGGAGCAACGTCTTGGCTCATATCACGGCGCTTGCCCGGTGTCTTGTCGTCGGCGCGTGAGCGGACAGCTTATACGATGAACCCCCTCCGGCTGATCCCGAGGCGGCTGCTGCCGAAGAACGGGTGGGGAGATACCGAATTCTGCCGGAGGCGGTTCCTGAGCAGACAAGGGCGTCCTCCCGACCCGGCCGCCGCCGGCCGGCTGACGGATATGTTCTACCGCATCAAGACGGACGGCACGCTGTTCGACCCGCTCGTCCAGGTCGTGACGGACAAGGAGTACGCCAAGGACCATATCGAGCGGGTGCTCGGCCCGGGCTACACGCCGGAGACTTACGCTGTGCTGCGCAACGCAGAGGAGGTGAGCGCCTTTGTTCCGGACCGCGTTCCCTGTGTGCTGAAGCCGACGCATCTGAGCGGGCCGGTCCTGTTCCATACCGACCCGGGCGAGCCCCTGAACCGCAAGATGCTTTTGCGGTGGCTGGAGAAGAAGCGCTACAGCGGCACCAGAGAAGGCAACTACCGCCATCTCCGCCCGAAGGTGATCGTCGAGGAGTTCCTGTCCGACGACGGCTTCACCGTGCCGAAGGACTACAAGCTGTTCTGCTTCCACGGCGTCCCGAAGCTGGTCCAGGTCGACTCCGACCGGTTCGGCGAGCACACGCAGAATTTCTACGACCCTGACTGGAAGCGCCTGCCCTTCACATACGGAACTCCAGCCGGGCCCGAGGACGACGAGAAGCCGGCAAAGCTGGAAGAAATCCTGCGGCTTTCGCAGCAACTCGCCTCGCCGTTTCTGTTTGTTCGGGTCGATCTCTATATAAGCGAAGCCGTGATCAGGGTCGGCGAACTGACCTTTGTCCCCCAAGGCGCAAATATGCGGGTCCAGCCGGAAGCGGCCGACATAGAACTCGCAAAGCTGTTCGACCCGGATTACCGGCTCGATGCGAGGGCCTGCGCCGAGGCGTGGGCGCGGGAGTGACCGCTGCGGGCGCACGTCGCCCCGCCGGCCGCACTGCCCCGCCCGTCCGAATCCATGCGCAAAACTTATATGTCCGACAGGAAAACGGTATTCGACCCGATGCCATGCCTTTGCGACATTGCTCCCATGCGGTCCTGAACGGGTCCGCGCCGGACAGGCGGCGGAGACCGGGACGGGGCGCATCGGGGACGCCGAACCAGGGCGGCGCCGCGCAACCGGGACGGTTCTCGCGCTCGCCGTCAGCCGGCAACCGGCCCGCCGCCCGCATCCCCGGCCGGTAACGGTTTCCTCCCCCGGAACCGGCAGCGCAGCCGGCGGGCCCTCCACCCGCCGGCTGCCTTCTTTTGCGCAGGGCGGGACGGAGTCCGGCTGTCGGGTGCCTGCCGGCCGTTTCGGCGGCTTGACCCTCCCTCGCGGCGGCGGCACCTTGCCGGGCATGGCGCGCGCGCTCGGACCCGCCCTCCGCAACGGCCTTCGCCGGCGCTGCCCGGCCTGCGGCCGGGGGCCGCTGTTCGCGGGCTATCTGCGCCCCGTCAGGTCCTGCGGCAGCTGCGGCGAGGCGCTCGGCCATATCCGCGCCGACGATTTCCCGCCTTACATCGCCATTCTGGTGGCGGGCCATGTCGTCGTGCCGCTCCTGCTGTTCGCCGAGCAGAGCTGGGCGCCGCCGCTCTGGCTGCAGGCGCTGGTCTGGCCCGCTGTGGCGCTGGCGCTGGTCGCGGTGCTGCTGCCGGTGGCGAAGGGCGGCGTGCTCGCGGCGATGTGGGCGCTCGGCCTCACCGGCGAGGAACGGCAGGAAGAGCCGGGCGCCGGGGGGCAGGGCCCGTGACCTTCTGGCGCGAGAAGCGGCTGGACGAGATGACGCCGGAGGAATGGGAGTCGCTCTGCGACGGCTGCGGCAAGTGCTGCCTGCTGAAGATCCAGTGGGCGGATACGGGCGAGATCGAGCCCACCTGCGTCGCCTGCCGGCTGCTGGACACCGAAAGCTGCCGCTGCACCGACTACGCCAACCGCAAGGCCCGCGTGCCGGACTGCATCCAGCTTTCGCCGGGCAATATTGCGGAGATCGCCTGGATGCCGTCCAGTTGCGCCTACCGCCTGCTGCATGAGGGCAGGGACCTCTACTGGTGGCATCCGCTGGTCTCGGGGGACCCGGAGACTGTCCATCTCGCCCAGATGTCGGTGCGCGGCAAGGTGGTCTCCGAGGACGAAGCCGGGACCGAACAGGAAGACCTGGAACGCCATATTGTCGACTGGGCGCTATAGGGAAGTCCGGGTCGGCGGACGCGAGGTCAGGGTCGCCGTCCGGCGCAACCCGCGCGCGCGGCGCATCTCGCTCAGCATCGGGGGCGGCGAGGTTCGGCTGACCCTGCCGCCGGGCGCGAGCGAGGCGGCGGGCCTCGCGTTCCTCCGGAGCCGCGGAGACTGGGTGGCGGGCCGGTTGCGGGACGCGCCGGCTCCGGTGCCCTTCGAACCCGGCGAGACCGTCCCGTTCCGCGGCCGGCCGCGCCGGATCCGCCTCGACCCGTCGCTGCGGGACCCGCTCCTGCTGGAAGACGACCGCATCCTGCTGGCGAGCCCGGCCGGATGCTCCCGGCTGGTGGAAGGCTGGCTGCGGCATGAGGCGCGGCTGGCCTTCGGGGAGGCCGTGGCCCGCCATGCCGCCGCGCTCGGCGTCGAGCCGCGCGGCATCGCCATCCGGGACCAGAAGACGCGCTGGGGCAGCGCCAGCGCCGCGGGCCGGCTCAATTTCTCCTGGCGCGCTGTCATGGCCCCGCCCTTCGTGCTCGACTATCTGGCCGCCCACGAGGTGGCGCATCTTCGCGAGATGAACCACGGCCCCCGCTTCTGGAGCCTCTGCCGCCGCCTCTGCCCGGAAACCGACGCCGCCGAACGCTGGCTCAAGGCCGAAGGCCGGGGGTTGCACCGCTACGGACGCAAGGCGTAGGCCCGCATCCGGGGAATTATGTCAATTCCCGGCCGGCCGCTCGGCGCCGTCGTCGGTCAGCTGCGTCGTGACGCCGTCGCGCTCGACGCAAGGCCCGCCCCGTTTCACGCCCTCGGCGTGCCAGTGCCGCTCGCCGGCCTTGTTGTCTTTGTGGCAGCCGTCCTTGGCAAGCCTGCCCGAATGCGCCGCGGCGCCGCCGTCCATCGCGGCGCCGAACGCCAGGGCCGCGCAGAGTCCCGCCAGGGCCGCCAGGCGCCTGACATTCACAAGGCCGCATGTCGCGCGGCGCCGCACAAGTCTATCCATGGTCAGAACCTCCCCCATAACCCCTCTTTGTTCTCTGTACGCCCCGGCAGGCACCCGCGCAAGCGTGTTTGCGAAGGACGCACCGGCCGCCCGCCGGGCCGGCTACAAGGATGCGCCGTCCTCCTCCGCGGGCTCGGCGGCGCCGGTCTGCGCGGTGATGATGCCGTAATGCTCCGGGCGGCGGTGGGCGGCGAAGTTGAAGATCGTCTGCTTGTTGAAGCGGCCTTCCTCCAGGTCGCACTCGTAGGCGATCACCTCGTCCTCCAGCGTGTGCGCCTGGGCCACGATCTCCCCGGACGGCGCGACGATGCAGCTTCCGCCCATCAGGTCGCAGCCTTCCTCATGGCCGGCCTTGGCGGTGCCGACCACCCAGCAGCCGTTCTGATAGGCGCCGGCCTGCATGCTGAGATGGTTGTGCAGCATGCGCACATGGTGCGGCTCCGGCCCCAGCGAGTTGGCGGCAGGCGTGTTGTAGCCGAGCATCACCAGCTCGACGCCCTTCATGCCCATCACGCGGAAGGTCTCGGGCCAGCGGCGGTCGTTGCAGAGCGCCATGCCCATCACGCCGCCCATCGTCCGCCAGACCGGGAAGCCGAGGTCGCCCACCTCGAAATAGCGCTTCTCCAGATGCTGCCAGGGCCGCTTCGGATCGTAGTCGCTGTGGCCCGGCAGGTGCACCTTGCGGTATTTGCCGACGATGCGCGCCTGCCTGTCCACGAGGATCGACGTGTTGTAGCGCCGCTCCCGGCCGCCCTCCCGCGTGAGTTCCGCATAGCCGAGATAGAAGCCGACGCCGAGTTCGGCGGCCGTGTCGAAGAGCGGCTGCGTCTCCGGCCCCGGCATCTCGGCCTCGTAGAAGGCGTCCAGCTCCGCCGGGTCCTCGATGAACCAGCGCGGGAAGAAGGTGGTGAGCGCAAGTTCCGGAAAGACGACCAGCCCCGCGCCGCGCCCATGCGCGTCCCTCAGCATCTCCACGAGGCGCGCGACCACATGGCCGCGCGGCTCGGCGCGGGCGATCGGCCCCATCTGCGCGGCGGCGACGGTAATTCTGCGCGGGGTGTTGCTCGGCATGGGGCGGCGCTCCTATCGGTGCTATAACCCCGCGCCGTCGCGAGGCCTCGGGAGGGGCAGGTTTTCCCATGTCGATCATTGCGCCCAGGATGCGCCGCTTCAAGGCCTCAGCCAGCCAGAACGCCGCCATGCGCGCCCGCGCCATGGCGGCCGACGGCATCGACGTCATCAACCTGACGATCGGGCAGCCCGACTTCCCGCCGCCGGACCATGTGCGCAAGGCGGCGGAGAAGGCGATGGCGGACGGCGTCGTCGGCTACACCAACCGCGACGGCACGCCCGAGTTCAAGGAGGCGGTCCGGCGCAAGTTCAGCCGCGAGAACGGCCTCGACTACGCGGCCGACGAGGTGCTGGCGACGACGGGCGCCAAGGCGGCGATCTCCTGCGCCTTCCTGGCGACGCTCGCGCCGGGCGACGAAGTGATCCTGCCCGCGCCCTTCTGGGGCGCTTACGAGGACCTCGTGCGGCTGGCGGGCGGCGTGCCGGTGCCGGTTTCCTGCCCGCAGCAGAACGGCTTCCGCCTGCTCCCGGAGGACCTGGAAGCCGCCATCGGCCCGAAGACCAAGTGGCTTTCGCTCAACTCGCCCTCCAATCCCTCGGGCGCCGCCTATTCCGCGGAGGACCTGGGGGCGCTCGCCGCCGTGCTGGCGCGCCACCCTCATGTGCATGTGATGGCGGACGACATCTACGAGCACCTGCTCTACACGGACGCGCCGCTCGCCACGATCGCGAATGTGGCCCCGGAATTGTTCCCGCGCACGCTCACCATCAACGGCGTCTCCAAGGCCTATTCGATGACCGGCTTCCGGGTCGGCTTCGCCGGCGGCCCGCGCGACATCGTCCGGGAAATGGGGAAGCTCCAGGGCCAGCTCGTCTCCTGCCCCAATGCCGTCGGGCAAAGAGCGGCGCTGGCGGCGCTCGACGGACCGAAGGACATCGTCGAGGAGCGCCGGCAGATCATGCGGGAGCGGCGCGACCTCATGGTCGCCGCGCTGAACGAGGCGGGCCTGCCCTGCCACGCGCCCGAAGGGGCGATGTATGTCTATCCGTCGGTCGCCTCGGCCATCGGCGCCCGGACGCCTTCCGGAGGGCGGCTCAAGGACGACACGGCGGTGACGGACTATCTGGTCGGGGAGGCTCATGTCGCCGTGGTGCAGGGCGCGTCCTACGGCCTCTCGCCGCATGTCCGGGTGAGCTATGCGGCCCCGCTGGACCGGCTGGAGGAAGCCGGCCGGCGCATCGCCCGCGCGATGGCGAAGCTCTCCTGAAGCCGCCCGCCTTGTCCTGCGATCCGCCGGGTCTTCCCCGTGGGGATTGACGGCGCCGCGCTTCCCTTCCTGCTGCTGGGGGCGCTCGCCGGCGGCTTCGTGACGGGCCTCGCCGGCTTCGGCACGGGGCTGGCGGCCGCCGGCGTCTGGTTCCACGCGCTGGAGCCGGGAACGGTGCCGCCGCTGGTCGCGCTGGTGTCCATCGGCGGGCAGGCGGTGGCGTCGCTCTTCGTGCGCCACGCCTTCGACCGGCGCCGCGCCGGACCCTACCTTCTGGGCGGCATCGCCGGCGTGCCGCTCGGCGTTGCGGCGCTTGCCGTGGTCTCGCCGGACATGCTGCGGCTCGCCGTCGGGCTGCTGCTGGTGGGCTACACGATGCTCTCGATGGCAAGGCGGCTGCCCGCGCCGCCGCCCTCGCGCGCGGCCGACGCCGCAATCGGGCTCGGCGGCGGCGCGCTCGGCGGCTTTGCCGGGCTCTCGGGCCCGCTGCCGGTTATCTGGCTCAGGCTGAGAGGCGGCAGCGCCGACTCCCAACGCGCCGTCTACCAGCCCTTCAACCTGGTCGTGCTGGCGCTTGCCGCCGCGGCGATGGCCGTGTCCGGCGCGATGGACCTCGCCGCGCTGACAGCCGCCGCCATCTGCCTGCCGGTCGCGCTCGCCGCCGCCTGGACCGGTGCGCGCCTCTACCGGCGCATCGACGCCGTCCTCTTCCACCGCATCGTCACCGCCCTCCTCTGCCTCTCGGGCCTCGTGCTGATCGTGGAGGCGGTGTAGCGGGCGGGCTGTCTGCGGATCGAGTTTGTCGAGGTCGCGTTCCGCCTCGCTGTCCAGCTCAATCTTCCAGCCCATACCGCCTCATCACGTCCTCCAGCGGGACGGATTGCGACCGGCCGGCCCTGTTGTCGGCCAAACGCTGCTCGGCGATGCGAAGGTCTTCCATATCGTCGAGATATTCGAGGATGGCGTCGCGGGCGCAAGCGGCTTTGGTGCGGCCAACGGCCTTCGCCAAGGCGTCAAGGCGGGCTTCCGCATCCGGAGACAACTCAATTGCCAGCATGGGTCCGTCCTCCAGTCTCTCGATGCGCGCGACTATAGCGCAGACGGCCCCTCCTTTTCACCGCTTGCGCGCCACGACGTGGAAGATGTGCCAGTGCTTCATGGCGCCGCGCGGGGTTTCGGCGTCGTCCTCCTCCTCGTCGAAATGTTCGATGTCGAAGGGGGCGAGCAGGGCCCGGACTTCGGACTCGGCAAGGAAGGTGATGCCGGGGTCGCCGAACCAGCCGTCGCGGGGGCCGAAGAACTGCCCGGCGAAACGCCCGCCGGGACGCAGCGCCGCCGCGATGCGCTGCCAGAAGGCGGGGAAGGCGTCCGGGCGGCAGAACGGCAGGCTGAAGCTCGCATTCACGAGGTCCGCCCGCGGCAGTGCTGCGGTCTCGAAAGGCTCCCGCCTGACCGTCAGCCGGGGATGGCGCGGCAGCGCCAGCACGGCGGGCTCGCTGTCGAGCCCGACCACCCGCCAGCCGCGGTCCAGCATTTCCATCGCATCGCGCCCGCCGCCTATGCCGAGATCGACCGCAAACCCGCTGCGGCCGCCGAAGCGCGCCAGCGCCTCCAGAAGCGTCGGGCGCGGCGGCCGGCCCCGCGTCTTCGCGTAGTAGTCGGTCCAGCTCATCCCGATCCCGGCCATGGCCCCGCTTCCGCTGTCCGCCGAGCGCTTCTATACTCGCACCCATGCTTTACATGGTGGAGTGCGGCTTCAGGGACCAGTCGCGGGAGGCGGCGTGGTCCGACTGGTACAGCGGGCCGAAGCTTGCCTCGCTGCTGGCCCTGCCGGGTTTCGAGGCCTCGCAGCGTTTCCGGGCGCTGGACGACGGGCCGGCGCCCTGGCTGGCGGTGCATACCGTGCCGGGGACGGAGTTCTTCGATCGGGCGAGCTATCGCGGCGCCGGCGGCGGCGGCTTCGGCGAGTGGCAGGCGGACATCATCGACTGGTCGCGCAACCTGTTCGGCGGCCGCGACACGCTGCCGGAAGTGCCGGAGGACGCCTTTCTGGTGACGGTCGATTCCGCAGACGGGCCGGCGGACTGCCCCGGATTCGATCTCGACTGGCTCCAATGCGCCGGCCTCGACCGCACCGCCGCCTGGCGTGGCTGGGCCGTTGCCGGCGCGCCCGACCGGCCGCCCGGCGGGCGCGTCTGGCGCCCGGTCACGCGGCGCCTGACCGGCAACTGAGCCGCCAGCAGCAGGGAAAGACCGATGGGCAAGATGCTGACCGAGACCCAGATCGAGGCTTATGCACGCGACGGCTATGTCTTTCCGGTGCAGGCCTTTTCCGCGGCGCAAGCCCGCCGCTACCGCGACGGGCTGGAGGCGTATGAAGCCGATACCGGCGACGTCATCCACTCCAACATGCGCCACAAGGTCCACCTGCTGTTCCGCTGGGCGGACGAGATCGTCCACCATCCGCGCATCCTGGATGCGGTGGAAGACTTGCTGGGGCCGGACCTGCTCTGCTGGACGACCAATTTCTTCATCAAGGAGGCGAGCGACCCGGCCTTCGTCTCCTGGCACCAGGACTCGACCTATTGGGGGCTCGACCCCCACGATGTCGTCACCGCCTGGGTGGCGCTCTCCGAAGCCCCGCTGGAGAGCGGCCCGATGCGCTTCCTGCCGGGCTCGCACAAGCTCGACCAGATGGCGCATACCGACAGCTTCGCCGAAGACAACCTGCTGACGCGCGGGCAGGAGATCGAGATGGAGGTGGACGAGGCGCTGGCCGTGGATGCGCCGCTCCGGGCGGGCGAGTTCTCGCTCCACCATATCCGCCTCGTCCACGGCTCGAAGCCGAACCGGCTGCCCGACCGGCGCATCGGCCTCGCGGTCCGCTACATCCCGACCTATGTGCGCCAGGTGAAGCTCGACGATTCCGCGACCCTGGTGCGCGGCGAGGACCGCTACGGGCATTTCGAGCTCGAGCCCCGGCCCGCGGCGGACCTCGACGCCGGGGCCTGCGCGGCCCACACGGCGGCGATGCAGCGCATGCTGGGCGCGGTGTATTCCGGCACGGACGTGACCGAGGCGAGGCGGTGAGCGCGGCGGAGATCACCGTTCCGCACCGCCGTCCGACCGAGGGAGACGTCGCCGTCCGCACCCATCTCTGGCGGCCGGCGGCCTGGCGGCCGGCCGACCCGGTGCTCGTCGTGCTGCACGGCTACCGGCGCAATGCCGCCGACTACCGCGATGTCTGGGCGGAGCACGCCGAGCGCCACCGCGTGCTGGTCGCCGCGCCCGAATTCGACCGCGAGCAGTTTCCGGGCCCGCGCGAATATGAGGTCGGCAACATGCGCACGCCCGACCGGCGCGCCTTCCTGCCGGAGGAGGACTGGAGCTTCGGCGTGGTCGAAAGCGCCTTCGACGCCGCCTGCGCCTGGAGCGGCGCGGAGGCCCGGCGCTACTACCTTTACGGCCATTCCGCCGGCGGGCAGTTCGTCCACCGCATGGCGCTGTTCGCCCCGGCGGCGCGCATCGAGGCGGCCGTCGCCGCCAATGCCGGCGCCTACACCGTGCCGCGCGAGGAGGAGCGCTATCCCTACGGCCTCACCGGCTTCCGCATGGGCGACGAGGCGCTGGCGGCCGCCCTGTCGGTGCGGCTCATGGTGCTGCTCGGCGAAGAGGACACCGTCACCGACGCGCCCATGCTGCTGAAATCGCCGGAAGCGATGGCGCAGGGGCCGCACCGCCTGGCGCGCGGCCACTATTTCTACGCTGCGGGGCAGGACATGGCACGCCTCCTGCCCGCGCCCTTCGCCTGGGAACTGCACACCGCCCCCGGCGTCGGCCACGACAATGCGGGCATGGCCCGGCGCGCGGCCGAACTCCTGTTCGCGGACCGATGACGGGGCGGGCGGACTGCATGGCGCTGGACGCCGGCGACCCGCTCGCCTATCTGCGCGACGGCTTCCTGCTGCCGGCCGGGACGCTGCGCCTCGACAGCGACCGGCTGGGGCCGCTGACGCGCGAGGTGAGGACGCGGCTCACGGGCTTCATGCATGTCGAATGGGGCGCGGGCCTCTCGCATGGCGGCGGGCTCGCCGGAGCGGCGGCGGAGAAGCTGGCGCCGCTCCTGGGCGCGCCGGCGGAGCAGCTCGGCTTCGCCGCCGGCGCAACCGACGCGCTCGAGGCGCTGGCCGATGCCGCCGCCGCCGCCGGCCGCAACCGCGTTCTCGCCGCGCCCGGCGCGTTTCCCGCCCTGATGGCCCGGCTCGCCGCTAAAGGCCGCGCCGTCACGGAGACCGGGACGCCCGAAGCCGCGCTCGACGGCGGCACGCTGCTGCTGACGCGCAGCCTCGACCCCGCGACGGGCGGGCTCCGCAACATCGCCGCGCTGGCCGGGCGGGCCCGCGAGGCGGGCGCGCTGGCCGCCTTCGACCTCTCGGAGACCGCGGGCGTCCTGCCGGCCGCGCTGCAGCGCTCGGGCGTGGAGGCGGCGGTCGGGCGGGGCTGCGGCTTCCTTTGCGGCGGTCCCGGCGCGCCCGCCTGGGTCCATGCGGCGGGCGCGTTCGCCGGCGCCCTGGACACGTTGCCCGCGCCGTCCGCGCTGGCGCTGGCGGCGCTTGACGGCGCGCTCGACAGGTTCGTGGGCGCCGATATCGAGGCGCTCGGCTGGAAGGCGCGCACGCTCGCGGCGGTGTTTCTCGGCGCGCTCGGCGAGCCGGACCCGCTGGCGCCCGCCTCCCGCGGCGCGCATGTCGTGCTGGAGCGCGCGCATGCCGGGGAACTGGCCGAGGCGCTCGCGGCGGACGGTCTTCATGCGCGCGTCCCGGCGCCCGGCCGGATCTCCTTCGCCCTCTCCCCGCTCATGCTCAGCCATGTCGATGCCTGGGACGCGGGCGAGGCCGTGAAGGCGCGGCAGTAGGGCTCCCGCATCGAAGCCGGCGTTGCGGTCCGGCGGCGCGGACCCCCCCGGCGGATGTCATGAGATGTCATGTTGTGTCATGAGGCACGCCCGGCCTCCCTGGCGATGTGTCATGGAATGTCATGAGATGTCATGGTCCCTCCCGCCAAGTGTCATGAGATGTCATGTTCTGCATGCGCAAGAGGCATACCCTGCAGCCTGTCCGGGCATAACGCCCCGTTCATGCCTCTTCCCTTCCCCCTGCGGGTTGGCGCTCATGTCCTCCGCACAGGCTTCGGCGAGGGCCGCGGCGGCAGGTGCGAGCCTTTCGGCCGGCATCGCCGCCAGTTGGGGGTCGGTTGCCGTCATCGTTCCTCCTTGCTCCGACCGGGAGCGGGTCCCTGTTTCCGCGCGTATCCTGCGCGGGCGCCCGCGCCTGCCCGGGCGCGTGTCGGCGCCGGCGCGGTTCGCGCGCCTGATTGCGCGCGCGAGGCAGAGGGCGCACTCCTCCCGTCGGCTTCTCACATGTTTTCAGAAACTGGCGCCGCTCGGCCGCGCAACGCCCGGCAAGCGGCTCCGGATGCCTCTTCCCTGGGGACCATCATACCACAATCCGCCAGATGTCAAGCTCAAATCACGAACAAAGAGCAAAATCTCTAGATTTTTTTCATGATTCGTGAAACCGGAAGGGCATCCGGGGCGGAGATCGGGGCGCGGAGACGGGCGCGCCGGGCCGCCGGCGCTACACTTCCCGGCCCCGGCAGCCTTTCCCGAGGCCGGCGGCGGCGATGGCGCGGTCGAGGTCGCGGACCAGGTCGTCGGCATGTTCGAGGCCGAGGGAGAGGCGGATCATGTTCTCGCCGATGCCGACGGCGGCGCGGCCCTCCGCCCCGATCCGGTGGTGGGTCGTCGAGGCCGGGTGGGTGACGAGGCTCTTGGCGTCGCCCAGATTGTTGGAGATCGGGATCAGCCGGAGCGCGTTCAGCAGGCCGAAGGCTTGCGTCCGCGCGCCCTCGATCTCGAAGGTGACGACGGTCCCGCCCTCCCTCATCTGCCGGCGCGCGAGCGCCGCCTGCGGGTGGGAATCGAGGAAGGGGTAGATGACCCGCTTCACGCCGGCCCGCCCCTCCAGCCAGCGCGCGACCTCCATCGCCGTGCGGCACTGGCGCTCGACCCGGACCGCCAGCGTCTCCAGCCCCTTCAGCAGCACCCAGGCGTTGAAGGGGCTCATGCTGGGGCCGGTATGGCGGATGAAGGGCTGGAGGTCCTCGTCGCAGAACTTCCGCGTGCCGAGGATCGCGCCGCCGAGGCAGCGGCCCTGCCCGTCGATATGCTTGGTGGCGGAATAGACGACCACATCCGCGCCGAGCTCCAGCGGCGTCTGCAGGAGCGGTGTGGCGAACACATTGTCGATCACCACTTGCGCGCCCGCGGCATGCGCCAGCCCCGAGACCGCCTTCAGGTCGATGATGTCGAGCTGCGGGTTGGTCGGCGTCTCCAGGAACACCGCCTTCGCCGGCTTTGACAGCGCGCGCTCCCAGGCGGAGAGGTCGTTGCCGTCGATGAGCTCCGTCTCGATGCCGTAGCGCGGCAGGATATGGGTGCAGATATGCGCGCAGGAGCCGAAGAGCGCCCGCGAGCCGACCAGCCGGTCGCCGCTGCGCAGGAGGCCAAGCAGCGCGGTGAACACGGCCGACATGCCGCTCGCCGTCGCTTCGCCCGCTTCCGCGCCCTCGATGGCTGAGAGCCGGTCGATGAACATCTGCACGGTGGGGTTGCCGTAACGGCTGTAGATGTAGCGGTCGCGCGCGCCGTCGAAGGCTTCGGCGGCCTCCTCGGCCGTGCCGTAGACATAGCCGGAGGTGAGGTAGAGGGCCTCGGCGGTCTCCTCGAACTGGCTGCGCTGGATGCCGCCGTGAACGGCGGTCGTGTCCGCATGGAGCGGGTCTGGCAATCGGGGCATCGGCGTCTCCCTGGGTTGCCGGTTGGCGGGCCCACGGAAATGCCTCCCGTGGCGCTTTAGCACTTGGTGACGCGGCTGCAAGCTGCCCGATCAAATCCCGCGGAGCCGGCGCGGTGCCGGCATCGCCGCCCTTATGGAACGCCTGCCTGATGCCGTCAAGCGGCCGGTGGCGCGGGGCGCCTCTACCGCCGCTCCCGGAAGAACGCCGTCAGCAGCGCGGCGGCCTCCTCTTCCATCAGGCCGCCCACCACTTCCGGGCGGTGGGTGCAGGTCTCGCGGTCGAAGATGCGCGCGCCGTGGTCCACGCCGCCGCCCTTGGGGTCCCAGGCGCCGAAGACGAGCCGCGCGATCCGGGCGTGCGCGGCGGCCTGCGCGCACATCGCGCAAGGCTCCAGGGTGACGACCAGGGTGCAGCCGTCCAGGCGCGGCCGGCCGAGCCTGGCCGCGCCCCGCCTGAGCGCCAGCATCTCGGCATGCGCCGTCGGGTCCGCGCCCGCCTCGACCTCGTTATGGGCTTCCGCCAGCACCGTTCCGTCCGCGCCCAGCAGCACCGCGCCCACCGGCGCATCGGCGGGCGTGCGGGCCGCGGCCGCCTCCGCCAGCGCGAGCGCCCGTTGCATTGCCCGGCGAAGCGTGTAGATGGGCGCCATGGCGCGCCTTCCAGTCATCGGCCTTACCGTCGACCGGGAACCCGCCGGCGGCTATTCCAGCCTGCCGTGGTATGCGCTGCGCTGCAACTATGCGGGCGCGGTGAGCGCGGCCGGGGCCATTCCCCTGCTGCTGCCCCACGAGACGGCCCATGCGGACGCCTATCTCGACCGTATAGACGGCCTGTTGGTGACCGGCGGGGCCTTCGACGTCGATCCGGCGCTGTTCGGCGCGGCCGAGCGCCATGAAACCGTCTCGCTCAAGCCTGGCCGCACCGATTTCGAGCTCGCCATGGTGGAGGGCGCGCTCGCCCGCGACATGCCGCTGCTCGGCATTTGCGGCGGCCAGCAATTGCTGCATGTGGCGCTGGGCGGGCGGCTGATCCAGCATATCCCGGACGAGGTGCCGGGCGCGCTCGCCCACGAGCAGCCGAACCCGCGCACCGAGCCGGGCCATGCGGTCGCGGTGGAACCCGGCACGCGCCTTGCGGAAATCGTCGGCAGGGACACGCTCCACGTGAACAGCGCCCACCACCAGGCCGCCGCTGACGAGCCGCCGGGCGTCACCGTCAATGCGCGCGCGCCGGACGGCGTGATCGAGGGCATCGAGGCGCCGGGCTACCGCTTCTGCCTCGGCGTGCAGTGGCACCCGGAGTTCCATATCGACCCGAGCGATGCGCGCATCGTCGAGGCCTTCGTGGCGGCCGCGCGGAGCACCATGCCGTGAGCGGGGCCATGCCGTGAGCGGGGACGGCGAGCGCATCGCGAAACGCATCGCGCGGGCGGGCGTCTGCTCGCGGCGCGAGGCCGAGCGGCGCATCCTCGCCGGGCGCGTGAGCCTGAACGGGCAGGCGCTCCGGGACCCGGCGGTGAATGTCGGGCCGCAGGACCTGGTGGAGGTGGACGGCGCCCTGCTCGCCGCCCCGGAGCCGGCCCGCCTCTGGCGCTACCACAAGCCGGCCGGCCTGCTGACGACCGACCGCGACCCGGAGGGGCGGCCGACCGTGTTCGAGACCCTGCCGCCGCACCTGCCGCGCGTGGTGAGCGTCGGGCGGCTCGACCTCGCCTCCGAGGGCCTGCTGCTGCTGACAAACGACGGCGGGCTTGCCCGCGAGCTCGAACTGCCGTCGCGCGGCTGGGTCAGGCGCTACCGGGCGCGGGTGCGGGGCCGGGTCGATGAGGGGCGCCTGGCGCGGCTCGCCGGCGGCGTGGAGGTCGCAGGCGCGCGCTACGGGCCGATCGCGGCGAGCCTCGACGAGCAGCGCGGCGGCAATGCCTGGCTCACCGTCAGCCTCGCCGAGGGCCGCAACCGCGAGGTCCGCCGGGTGCTGGAGCATCTCGGCCACCCGGTCAACCGGCTCATCCGCATCGCCTACGGCCCCTTCCAGCTTGGCAGCCTGCCGCGCGGCGCCGTCGCGGAGATCAGGCGCAAGGCGCTCAGGGAGCAGCTCGGGTGCGAGGTGTAGAGGCGGCGGCCCTGGATTCCCGGCTGGAACGCCGGATTTCGGACCTAATTGAGAATGTTTTTCATTCGCATTGACTCTCTTGCGAATGTGTCTCATTTTCATTCGCAGAAAGACTCAAGACGCGAGGAATCACGATGACCAGAACCCTCACTGCGGGAGCGACGGCGGTTGCGCTGGCGCTGCTCTCGGGGACCGCCATGTCGGACGACATGGTCTATGCCGGCTTCCCGGTGACCGTCAAAGGCTATGACGGGAAGAAGACCACGTCCGTCTCCTATACGGGCCAGATCGCCCGCCATGCCCTGCACGATTCGCTGAAGAAGCTCGCCGGGTCGGGCAACGGCGCGGAGAATGCCGAGCTTAAAGCCAGGATGACGGCCTATTTCGAGGGCAAGGACGAGGGCCGCATGATCCTCGCGCCGAAGACGAAGGGGGCATTCGCGATCTCCCAGACGGCCGTGGACGAGATCAGCAAGGGCAAGAACCTCGCGGGCAAGACCTTCAAGGGCACCGTGGCCGGCATGCCGAACGGCATGACGGGGGCGGAGCTCGTCTCGCTCTGGATCGACAAGGCGTCGATGGCGAACAAGGGGTTCGACGCGGAGAACGGCTACGACTACCCGCAGCTGATCTCCAAATTCATCATGGGCGCGGTGTTCTACAACCAGGCCGTGGACGGCTATCTGGACGAGTATCTCGGCCCCGACAAGAAGCCGAACGACAAGCCCTACAAGAAGGGCGCGCCCTACACCGGCAAGGAGCATGCCTGGGACGAGGCGTTCGGCTATTTCGGCACGCCGGCGCACACGATGATGCTGAAGCCCAAGGATGTGTACAACATCGCCAAGCGCCGCGATGAAGGCTTCGCCGCCGCCGACCGCAACAAGGACGGCAAGGTGGACCTGAAGAGCGAGATGGCCTTCGGGCCCGCCTATTACGCCGCCGGGTTCGACGCATCGGTCTATGACAAGGGCAACGCCACCTCCTACCTGCACACGATCACCGGGGCGTTCCTCGACGGGCGCAAGCTGCTTGCGGCCGCCGGCGGCGGGAAGCTGACCGACGCGCAGCGCTCCGAGCTGAAGGGCTACGCGGCGGTCATCGCCGAGAACTGGGAGAAGGTGCTGGCCGAGGCGGTCTTCAAATATGCCGGCTCCGTTTACAAGGACATGGCGAAGCTGAAGACGATCACCGAAGCCAATGGCGATCCGGCCAAGCAGTTCCGGAAATATGTGAAGCACTGGGGCGAGCTGAAGGGCTTCGCGCTTGCGCTGCAGTCCGGCAAGAACAATCTCGGCGAGACCGCCACCCGCCTGAACCGCCTGATCGGCATCGGCCCGGTGCTGCTGGACGGCAGCCAGGTCGGCGACATCGACACCAAGGGCAACTATCTGCGCGGCGACGGAAAGGCCTGGGGCGAATACATGCTCCACATGGCGAAGGCGCAGAAGCTCCTGATCGACCGGTTCGGCGTGCAGGCGCGCAACAATGACGTGACGGGGGAAATGGAAGCGCTCTCGGCCACGCTCGGCGACAAGGACTCGGGCGAGAACGACTGACGCCTGCCGGGGCCCGGGCCGCGCGCCCGGGCCCCTTTTCTCGCCCACCGGAACGGGCCGGCCCATGGAAACACTCGCCGCCGACTTCCTGGAGCGCCTGGCCGACCAGTTCCTCAATCCCCAGAAGCGCGTTTTCGTCGGCTATCTCGCAAGCGCCCTCGTTCTCGCGCTGGGCGTGCAGATGCTCGTCGGCGGGACCGCGCTCGCGGGCTCTCTCGCCCGGCTCTTCAGCCGGCAAATCTGGTGGTCGCGCTCGGCGCGGGCGGACTACAGGGTCGCTGTCCTCAACCAGGCGATCATGATGGGCGTCGCGCCGCGCCTGGTGTCGAAGCTCGCCGTGGCGACCTTGCTGTTCGAAGCCATGCACATCTGGTTCGACGGGCGCTACATCCTCTGGCCCGAAGCGCCCGGCTGGGCGGTCGCGGCGCTCTTTACCTTCGCGCTGTTCATCCTCGACGACGGCACCAAATACCTGCTCCACCGCTGGCTCCACACCTGGCCGCTGCTCTGGTGCTTCCACAAGGTCCACCACACCGCGGAGACGCTCACGCCGTTCACCGTCTACCGCACCCACCCGGTGGAGGGCGTGCTCTTTGCGCTCCGGTCGATCTTCGTGCAGGCGGCGGTCCTGGCCGTGTTCTTCTTTTTCCTCGGCGACCGCGTGGAACTGCTGGCCGTCTATGGCGCGAACGTCTTCCTGTTCGTCTTCAACGCCGCCGGGTCGAACCTGCGCCACTCGCATGTGCGGATTTCCTACGGGCGCCTCCTCGAGCGCGTGCTGATCTCCCCGGCCCAGCACCAGATCCACCACTCCGACGACCCGCGCCACCACAACCGGAACTTCGGCACCGTGCTCGCGCTCTGGGACTGGATCGGCGGCAGCCTCAGCCTCGCCGAACGCGGACAGGACATCCGCTTCGGCGGCCCGGCCACGGCAGGCCCGAGCCACAACCTCGGAACCGTCTATCTCGAACCGTTCAGGGAGGCCTGGTCCCGGCTGTCCGGGCCGCTGCGCCCGAAACCGGCCTCCGGCCTGCAGGCGGCCCCTGCGGCTCCGCCGGACACGCCGCCCGGCATGCCAGGATCTCCCGGACCCGGGTAAGGCGGCCGGGGCGGTCGAGCGCCAGCAGCTTCGCATGGTGGCGGTCGTCCTCCGGCACGTCGTCGAGCGAGAAGGCGGCGCCGAAGCGGGCCAGCGCGCCGGTGAGCGTGGCCGCCGCCTGCGTTCTGCCGGCGCCGTCCATGTCAGCCGGCGACGCCGTGCTCTTCCGCGAGGCGGTCGAACTCGGCGCTCCATTCCCGCTTCCAGCGCGCGCGCAGCCCGTCGTCGATCCACGCGCCGTCGAGGCCGTTCAGCATGAAGCCGCGGAGGTCGGCCAGCGAATAGCCGAAATCGACGACCATGCTCTGCCAGCAGCGGGTCGGGTCGGTCAGGTGGAAAGCCGGATCGTCCGTGTTGGGGTGGATGCGCAGCCCCGCGGGCCCCATGCGCCGGATGGGGTGCTTCTCCGCCCATTCGGACTTGTCCAGCGTGCGCAGATAGTAGCTGTTGGTCGGCACGACGGTGATGACGATGCCCTCGGCCGCGCAGCGCGCCGTGAGCTCCGGATTGTCGAGGACCGTGTAGGCGTGGTCGAGCCGCTCCACCTTGAGCAGGTCGAGCGCGGCCGCGACATTGGTCCAGGGCTCGCCGAACTCGCCGGCATGCGCCGTCAGCCGGAAGCCGGCCTCCCGCGCGAGCGCGTAGGCCTCGGCGAATTTCTCCGGCGGATTGTCCACCTCGCGGTAGTCGATGCCGATGCCGGGCACGCGCGGGTCGCGGTTGGCGATCATCTGCCGGACCATCCCGACCGCGTCTTCGGGCGGGGCCTCCCGGTCGATGCTCGGGATGAGATTGCCGGCGATGCCGAAGTCCCGCTCCGCATCCGCCATGCCGGCGAGGACCGCGGCCTGCAACGCGCCGTAGGAGAGGCCCGTGTGGCGGAGATTGCCGGTCGGGTTCCAGTAGATCTCGGCATAGCGGACCGTGTGGGCGGCGGCGTCCTCCAGATAGTCCCGGGCGATCTGCCGGAAGTCCGCCGGCGTCATCAGGATATGGGCCTCCATCTCGCGGAAGATGGCGAGCACGCCGACCGGCTTCTCGCCGCGGATGTAGAACCCCTCGATCTCGTCTTCCGTCGTGCGCGCCCCGTTGCGGGCCGCCATCGCCTTCATCGTCGCCTTGCGCACGGTGCCGAGCAGGTGGCAGTGCAGCTCCACCTTCGGAATGCGCCTCAGAAACCCCTGAAGATCGCCCACTGTCCCGCTCCCGCCGGCGGCTGCGCATGTCGCGCCGCGGCGGGCGAGGTTACAGGACTTTCCCGTTCGCCGGAAACGCGGGCCGGAGCCGCTCCTTGTCGGCGTTGTGGCCTCATGTTAGCGTTTCGCCCGTCGGTGGCGGACGGTGGCGGCCCGTCGGCCGTTTCCGTAGTGCTGCCAAACGTCAGGGGCCGTATCGCCTGCTGCGCACCGTTTCGATCGCCGCGCAGGAACCAGAGGAGGAACGAACATGAAACACTTGCCGAAGACGGCTTTGCTGGGCCTGGCGCTGGTGTTCGGCGCGAATGCGGCCATGGCGGACTGCGGCAAGGTCCAGATCGCGAACATGAACTGGGCGTCGGCCCAATTGATGGCCGAAGTCGACAAGATCATCCTCGCCGAAGGATATGGATGCGACGTCGAACTGGTTCCCGGCGACACCATGCCGACCTTCACCTCGCTCAACGAGAAGGGCGAGCCGGACGTGGCGCCGGAGCTCTGGATCAACGCCGTGCGCGATCCCCTGAAGATCGCCATGGACGAAGGGCGCCTGCAATCCGCCAATGACGGCCCCATCAGCGGCCTGGGCGAGGGCTGGTGGGTCCCGCCCTATGTGCAGGAGAAGCACCCCGAACTGAAGACCGTGCTGGACGTGCTGAAGCGTCCCGACCTCTTCCCGGATGCCGAGGACCCCTCGAAGGGCGCGTTCGTGGGATGCCCCGCGGGCTGGGGCTGCCAGCTGACCAACGCGAACCTGTTCCGCGGCTTCAAGATGGCGGAAAAGGGCTGGAAGCTCGTGGACCCGGGTTCGGCGGCCGGGCTTGACGGCTCGATGTCCAAGGCGGTCAACCGCGGCGAGAACTGGTTCGGCTACTACTGGTCGCCGACCGCGCTGATCGGGCGGCACAAGATGGTCAAGCTCGACTTCGGCGTGCCGTTCGTCGGCAGCGAGCACTGGGACGGCTGCATCGTCAAGCCGGAACAGGAATGCGCCGATCCGCAGCCCTCGTCCTGGACGAAGTCGGAAGTGCATACCGTGGTCACCGCCGACTTCGCGAAGAACGCCGGCGATGAGGTCATGGCGTATTTCAGGAGCCGCGTGTTCCCCGGCGACGTGATGAACGGCATGCTCGTCTATATGGACGAGAACCAGGCCGACGGGGCGGACGCCGCGGCGGAATTCCTGAAGGTGCATGGCGACGTGTGGAAGCCCTGGGTGCCTGCCGAAGTCGCCGCGAAAGTGAAGGGAATGTAACGCGGGTCTTGCAATCGACCCGATTGCCTGACTCGAAGAGAAAAGTCCGCCCGGACCCGTCCCGGCGGGCTTTTCCTTGTCCTCTGACGCCGGCTCGGAAGGGCGTTTGAAGGAGTAATTCCCCGAGCCCGATGGGAGGCCCGCATGGATTTCTTGACGGAATTTCCCTCGATGGACCGCCAGGATCTTCGCGATCTGAAGAAGGCGATCGATGGAGGGTTTCGCGACTTTTCGCGTGAATTCGGCGAGATGCTCGAGAACTTTTTCGAGCCCCTGCTCAGGTTCCTCGTCTGGTTCGAGAAGCTGCTGATCGCGACGCCATGGCCGGTGATCGCGCTGGTGATCGCGGGGCTGGCCTGGCTCGGCTCGCGCAGCAGGACGGTCGTCGCCGGCTCCGTGCTGTCGTTCCTCGCGATCGGCTATTTCGGCATGTGGCAGGACACCATGTCCACGCTTGCCATCATCTCGGTCGCCACCCTGCTCTGCATTGCGGTCGGCATCCCGCTCGGCATCCTGATGGCGCGCTCGGACCGGATGCAGACGGCGATCACGCCGGTGCTGGACATCATGCAGACGATTCCGGCCTTCGTTTATCTCATTCCGGTCGTCATGCTGCTCGGCATCGGCAAGGTGCCGGGCCTGATCGCGGTGTGCATCTATGCGATTCCGCCGATCGTGCGGCTGACCAATCTCGGCATACGGCTCGTCGAGAAGGAAGCGCTGGAGGCGGCCGATGCCTTCGGCGCCGACTACAGGCAGAAACTGTTCGGCGTGCAGATTCCGCTCGCGCTCCCCAACATTTTCGCCGGCGTGAACCAGACCATCATGATGGCGCTGTCCATGGTGGTGATCGCATCGATGATCGGTGTCGCCGGCCTCGGCGTGCCGGTGTTGCGGTCGATTTCGAACCAGTATCTGGCGCTCGGCCTGATGAACGGCCTTGCGATCGTGGCGCTGGCGATCATCTTCGACCGCGTGTCGCAAAGGTTCGGCCAGCGCCTGCAACGGCATCGCCAAGGCGTCGATCATGGCTGAAACCAAGATCAGCATCGAGAAGCTGTACAAGATCTTCGGTCCCCGGCCGCAATCCGTGCTCGCCGCCGTCCAGCAGGGCATGTCCAAGCAGGAATTGCTCGAAAAGCACGATCACGTGCTCGGGCTGAAGGACATCAACATCGAGGTCTCCGCCCGGGAAATCTCCGTCATCATGGGCCTGTCGGGCTCCGGCAAGTCCACCCTGATCCGGCATATCAACCGGCTGATCGAGCCGACGTCGGGCCGGATCGTGGTCAACGGGCGCGATGTGCTCGCCATGACCAGGGAGGAGCTGATCGAGGTCCGGCGCCACAGCATCTCGATGGTGTTCCAGAGGTTCGGGCTGCATGTCCACAAGACGGTGGCCGAGAACGCCGCCTACGGGCTCGCGATCCAGGGCATGTCCATCGGGGAGGCCAAGCAGCAAAGCCGGAAATGGCTGGACCGCGTCGGGCTGTCGGGGTTCGAGAACCACTATCCCTCGCAGCTGTCGGGGGGCATGCAGCAGCGGGTCGGCCTGGCGCGGGCGCTGGCCACCGACGCGGACATCCTGCTGATGGACGAGCCGTTCTCGGCGCTCGACCCGTTGATCCGCACCGACATGCAGCAGGTCCTGCTGGGACTGCAGGAGGAGCTGCACAAGACCATCGTGTTCATCACCCACGATCTCGACGAGGCGCTGCGGCTGGGGGACAGCATCGCCATCCTGCGCGACGGCGCCCTCATCCAGCAGGGCAATCCGCAGGACATCATCCTGCATCCGGCCGACGACTACATTTTCGACTTCGTCAAGGACATCAACCGGGGCCGGGTCATCGAAGCGAGGTCGGTCATGACGCCCGGCGAAGGCGTCGACGGCCCGAGCGTGGCCCACAACCTTGTCCTGGACGAGGCGTTGCAGGCCGTGAGCGCCGCAGAGGCCGACCGGGCCAGTGTCGTGGACAGCGAAGGCAAGGCGATCGGCAGCATAAGCCTGAAGCAGATCATCGACGCCATGGCCCGCCCGGCAGAGGAGGGCGAGCAAGAGGCGAGGTACCGCTAAGCCTGAAAGGCTGCGCCGATACGACCGGATCTGACGCATTCGGCCGTCATGCTCCCCGGATACCGCAATCCGGAGAGAGTCCATGCTGACCGCCTACGAACGACATCTGCTCACCCGGTACCTCGCTAACGCCGCCTCGGGCCTGCGCCGACGGGACCCCGAAGCCTCGGCGCTCGCCGGGTGGGTGGCCGACGGAGAGAACCGCGTCGCGCTCGGACGACGAGGGAGGCGGCGACGGCGCATGCGCCGCTGGACCGCCGACTACGACAAGGTCTCGAAAGAACAGTTTCGCGGCTTGCGGCAGGCCTTGCAGGACGAGTGCGCGGCCAGGGCGCCGAGGCGCGACCGGACCGGACGGCGCCTCCTGCGTCTGGCGCAAACGACGGGGCTCTCCCGCACCGACACCGCGCTTCTCGAACTTCTGGTGCGCGACCGGACGAATCCCGTCTTCGAATCGATGATCGATGACGTCTTCGTCGACCCCTCCCGATGGCACGACCTGAACATCGGGGGACGCGCGCTGGCCCTGCCCCTGGGCCTCTCGACAAATACGGTCGCACGCCGCCTCGCAGACGGCGCGCCGCTCATCCGGTGCGGGCTCGTTTCCATCGACAGCGACGGCGAAGTGAAGGCTATCGACCGTCTCAACCGGCTCGCGCTCGCTCCCGCCGGAGCCGGGCTCGATGCGAACGGCCTGCTCTTCGACGCCGCGGGCGCGAGCGAACTCGACTGGTCCGATTTCGACCATGTGGCCGAGGGCCGCGACCATGTCGAGAGGCTGCTGAAGGGCGCGCTGGAACGCCGGGAGCCGGGCGTCAACATCCTGCTCTACGGACCTCCGGGAACCGGAAAGACCGAGTTCTGCAAGACGGTGGCCGAATGCCTCGGCGTTGCGCTCTACAGCGTCGGCGAAGCGGACGGGGACGGGCGCGAGCCGTCGCGCCGGGAACGGATGCAGGAGCTGCGCCTCGCCCAGCGGCTGCTGGCGCAGGACCGGCGCTCGCTGCTGCTGTTCGACGAGATGGAGGACCTGCTTGAGGACGACGGGCCGGAATTCGATTTCCTGGGAGGCCGGTTCGCCCGCAACGCCCGGGGCGGCTCCTCCAGGATTTTCATGCACCGGCTGCTGGAGCGCGCCCCCGCGCCGACGCTCTGGACGATGAACGACGCCCGGCATGTCAGTCCGGCCATCCTCCGGCGCATGATGTTCGCCTTCGAGCTGCGCCCGCCGACCGCCCCGGTAAGGCAGCGGGTCTGGGCGCGGCAGCTTGAGCGCCACGGCATCGAGGCGAAGCCGGAGGAGGTGCGCGCGCTGGCCGCCGGGTTCGAGGCCACGCCCGGGATTGCGGCGGGCGCGACGGCCGCGGCCGCGCTGGCGGGCGGCGAGCTCGAAGCCGTGCGCCGCGGGGTGCGCAGCCTCTCGCGGGTCCTCGGCTGCGGGAAGCCGCCCGAGGGAACGCCGGCGCGCTTCGACCCCGCGCTCATCCGGGCCGACACGGACCCGGCCGCGCTGGCCGGGCGCATTGTCGGTTCCGGCGCGCGGCGCTTCTCCCTCTGCCTGCAGGGCCCGCCGGGCACGGGCAAGAGCGCTTACGTCCGGTTCCTTGCCGAACGGCTGGGCCTGGAAGTGATGCAGAAGCGGACCTCCGACCTCTTGTCGAAGTGGGTCGGCGAGACGGAGCAACAGATCGCGGATGCCTTCGCCGAGGCGCGCGACGCCGGCGCGTTCCTCGTGTTCGACGAGGCCGACTCGCTGCTTGCCGACCGCCGCTTCGCCCAGAGGTCGTGGGAGGTGAGCCAGGTCAACGAGATGCTGACCTGGATGGAGAGCCACCCGCTGCCCTTCGCCTGCACCACCAATTTCGGCGACCGTCTGGACCCGGCGACGCTCCGGCGCTTCACCTTCAAGGTGGCGCTGGACTATCTGGCGCCCGAACAGGCGGAAGCCGCCTTCCGCGCTTACTTCGGGAAGGAGCCGCCGACCTGCCTCCGCGGTCTCGCGGCGCTTACCCCCGGCGATTTCGCCGTGGTGCGGCGCAAGGCGGAGATCGTCGGGCTGCTGGACGACCCCGCCGCGCTGGCCGGGATGCTGCGGCAGGAATGCGACGCCAAGCCGGGCCGCCCGCAGGTTGTGGGCTTCCGGGCGTGAGCCTTGGTCCTGCCGGGAGCGCCGCCTATGGTGCTCCCGGCGGGGACCGGCATGGGAGGGGCGGCATGCGTTACGAACGCCTGAAGCATATTGTCCGTCTGGCGATTGCCCTTCAGGGCTCGCATACCGGCCTGACGCTCGACGACATCCAGTCCCGCTTCAAGGTCAGCCGCAGGACGGCCGAGCGGATGCGGGCCGCCGTCGAGTGGGCGTTCGAGCCGCTGGAGGAAGTGGAGAACGACGACAGCAGGAAGCACTGGCGGCTGCGCTCGGATGCGTTTCGCAGGCTCATCTCCGTCTCGACGGAGGAATTGGCGGCGCTTTCCGCTGCCGCGTCGGCGCTCGAACAGGCCGGCCTCGGCCAATACGCCGCCCCGCTGGAGACGGTCGCCGAAAAGCTCCGCGCCGCCCGCCTCGCCGGTGAATTGGAGGAGGAACTCGAAGCATTGCTCCGCGCCGAGGGCCTCGCCATGCGGCCGGGCCCGAGGCAGCCGATCGAGCCGGCGCTGCTCTCGCTGCTGCGCGGCGCCATCCTCGCCCGCCGCACGGTCGAATTCGACTACCTGTCGCGGCAGACGGGGCTGCAAAGCCGCCAGACCGTGGAGCCCTACGGCCTGCTCTACGGCAACCGCTCCTTCCTCGTGGCGCGCACCGACTGGAGCGGCGAACCGCGCCTCTGGCGCCTCGCCAACATAAGCGGGGCGAAGCTCGGCCTCGACGATTTCGAGCGCGACCGCGCCTTCGACCTGCGGGCCTTCACCCGGCGCTCCTTCGGCACGTTCCAGGAGGAGCCGGTCAAGGTGGTCCTCCGCTTCGACGCCCGCGCCGCCCCCGACGCCGCAACCTTCCTCTTCCACCCGGACCAGACCGTCGAGGAGAACGAGGACGGCACGGTAACGATCCGCTTCAACGCTGGCGGCCTCGACGAAATGTGCTGGCACCTCATCACCTGGGGCGACAGCGTTACCGTGGAGCAACCGGCAAAGCTGCGGCGCAGGCTGGCGGCGATGTGCGAGGAGCTTGCAGCTTGGCACGGCAAGAGGATATAGTTGTAGACAGTTCGGTTGTAATCGCTCTTGGATCATTCCATGCGCGAGACGTCCTTTCGGGTACGGCAAGCATCTTGATGAGGCATGGGGAGGAATCGATGCCTGTAACGATAGCAGAATCATATGCTGGCCATAATGAAGGCGCGATAAACCCGTTCATCGAACAATTTGTTCGGAACATCAAAAATTGTAATAGAAGGCATTACGCGGCTTGTATTGGAAACTGGGAATATCCGCACCATAACCTTCTCTATAGGGAGAGAGAACTTTATTCTCTTATGGCTGCGGCTATGCATAAACTTACACCGGTCCATCAATCTGAGAGTAAAGTAATTAAGAGGAGAGACAGGCGGAATCCGAGAAACAGAGACCGGGCAAGAGACAGAAATGGTAGGGTCGATCTTTGGGCATACAAAGATGACATCGAATATTACTTCGAATTCAAACGTTCGTATGTTGGTGTGAATAATTTGTTCAATAGGAGGGTTCCAGATAGGGTGCGCCGACCATGGGAGAATCTTGTAGAACAAGTCAATCAAGTGAGAAATGGGCCTGCTCTGAGAAATGAGCAAAATACTTGCTGTATCGGGCTGCAGATAATAACACCATATCAGAATGGGAGAAATAGGGATATGCTTTTGAATCAGGAGGAAATAGGGGATGCTGAAATTGAAGACTTCATTGAGAAATTTCGTCGATCTCCGGACGCTGTATTGTGGTACCAAAGCGATGGGCAATCAAAAATAATTCCGATAGAATGGGACAATAGAGACAACGAAATCAGGTGGGTCCTTCACCCATGCCACCTGTTTTTGTTCACAATTCTCTCTCGTTAAATTTGTTCTTCGCCAAAGGAGTTTCCGAAAAATGAATCATGTCTGCGGACGAATCTCTGGCTGACAGCCGCTTCAACATAGGACGAACCGTCGAGACGCCGTTGGGGCGGGTGACGCTGGTTGCGTCGGGAGATGCGTTGACGGGCCTCCATTGGGGCCGCGCCGGGCGGGAGGACGCATCGCCGTTGCTGGATGAAGCGGCCGTCCAGCTTGCAGCCTATTTCGCGGGTGGACGGCGGTCGTTCGACCTGCCCCTCTCGCCGCACGGGACGGCGCACGATGGCGCGGTCTGGCAGGCCATGCGGGATATCCCGCCGGGCGGGACCCGGAGCTATGGCGATGTCGCCCGGACTGTGGGTTCCAGCCCGCGCGCGGTCGGCGGTGCCTGCCGTCGCAACCCGCTGCCGATTATCGTGCCCTGCCACCGGATCGTCGCGGTCAATGGTGCGCTCGGCGGCTGGTCCGGCCCGGGCGGGGCGGAGGGGAAACGGTTCCTGCTGGCGCTGGAGGGCGCGTGCGAAGCGGACGGCGGTTTCGCGCCCCGCGCCCTGCCTGTCCCCGCGAGGGCGGGGTGACAGGGCGGGACGGGATCAGTATTTTTTCCCATTGATTTCAGGCCGTTGGCACCGGAAGAAAAAACTTCCCCCCGGCGGCTTGCAATTCGGGAAAGGCATCACCAGAATAAAAAGCGAACATGAAACCGGAGGCGGTCAACCGGAGCCGCATTTGCGGGTGCGCCCGCCGCCTGCCCCGTGCGCGCAAAACGCGCCGACGAAACGCGCGCGTACGCGGCACGACGCAACACGGAAGGAGACACGACCCGTGACAGACCTTCGCCCCCAACCGGCCTCCGGGCCGGCGATGCACCCGCCTCGCGCGCGGGTGCGCGGGCAATCAGGCGCGCGAACCGCGCCGGCGCCGACGCGCGCGGGCGCCCGCGCAGGATACGCGCGAATTAGCCCGACTTCCGCAACTCGGGGGTCATGAGGATGCTAACTCATTGAATAGCCTTGATCGTCTCCCCGAGGGTCGGCACTACAAGGCGGCGAACGGAGAGGCGGCGCCGTGTGCCGTCAGGCGGAGATCCGGGGTGCGGGTTGCTGCGGCCAGGTCATGCCGAGCTGTTGCAGCAGTAGCTCGTGCTCCTTGTTCGGCCGGGTGTGGCGCGGCAGGACGAGGTGCCGGCCGTCGGTGGTTGGCAGATGGACGTCCACCATCTGGATGGTGGCGAAGGCCTCAAGGATGGCGCGTGGGGTGAGGCCCGGGGCGCGCGGCCGGGCGAGGTTCTTCAGGGTCACCAGCAGGCAGTAGGCGATGAACGAGACGAAGATATGCGCCTCGATGCGCTCTTGGCGCTGATGGAAGATGGGGCGGATCGCGAGGTCGTGCTTGAGTTCCTTGAACGCCTGCTCGATCTCGACGAGCTGCATGTACAGATGCCACAGCGTGGCGGGGTCTTCGGCGACCATGTTGGATCGCAGCAGGTAACGGCCCTCGCGGCGGCGGACCTGGCGCAGCCGGTCGCGCTGCAGGCGGAATGAGAAGCCGTTGGCGGCGAGTTCGCTGTCGGTCCCGGGCACGGTGATGTCGACCAGGCTCCAGGCCCGGCCGGCCTCCTTCCTGGCGGCGCCGAGCTTGAGCAACAACTGATACCAGCGGGCATAGTTCAGAACCCATTGGCCCATTTTCGGGTTCCGATGGAGGCGATGCGTTCTGGTTGTGAGACGAGATTGTTCCAGGCCTGGCAGCAGTGATCGAGTATGTCGTCGTAGTTCTGGAAGACGCGGTTCGAGAGCCAATTTTCGCGCATGAACTGCCAGACATTCTCGACGGGATTGAGTTCGGGGGACCGGGGCGGGAGCGGCATCAGGGTTATGTTGTCGGGGACTTTGAGGGCCGGGGATGTGTGCCATCCGGCCCGGTCGAGCATGACGAGGGCATGGGCTCCGGGTTCAACGGTGAGGGCGACCTCGGCGAGGTGGGCGTTGAGTGCCTCCGTGTTGGCGTGGGGCATGACGAGGCCGGCGGCCTTGCCCTTCTGCGGGCATATGGCGCCGAAGATGTAGGCCGAGATGGTTCTCTGGTCCTTGGGCGCTGACGGTCGGGTGCCGCGTTTCGCCCATCGCCGGGTGATCTTGTTCTTCTGCCCGACGCGCGCCTCGTCCTGCCACCAGACTTCGACCTCGACGCCGTCGCCGAGTGCAGCGCGGATCTCCTTCAGGCGGTCGGGGAAGTTTTTTTGAACCCTGCCAGCGCGGCTTCGTCCTGGGCATAGTGGCGCGGGCGCGCAGAGAGCCTGGCGTAGCCCATCCGGCGCAACTCCCGCCCGACCGTCGTCTCCGCCAACGAGATGCCGAACTGCTCGCTGAGCCATGCCGCCAGGTCGCAGCGCCGCCACCGCACCACGCCGTGGATCGCCGGGTCCGGACCGCTCTCCACAACCGCCGCCAGCGCCGCGCGCTGCTCCCCGTTCAACTTGCGCGGCGGACCTGAGGCCTTGCGATCCTTCAATCCCTCCGGGCCTTCCGCGTTGAAGCGAAGAACCCAGTCCCGGATGATCTGCAAGCCCACCCCCGCAAAACGCGCCGCATCCGAACGACGGTAACCGTCGTAAATCACCGCAAGCGCAAGAAGGCGACGGTTCTGCGAACCATCCCGGCTCCGCTGCGCCAAGCCGCGCAACTGCGCCGCATCAAAATCCTCCCTCAAGGGGATTGCTGCCCTCATAACGACCCTCCAATCGCAGAATCGCTATTGAGTCAGAACTCGATAACCTTGGGAATCCCCTCAATGAGTCTCAACCCTCAACCGCTGGTATGATCCCGGCTGTTCGACTGCCCTTGCAACTCGGCCAATCGACGCCACAGCCTCTTCAGCCGGCGCCGGCGCATGCCGCGTTCCTTCACCTGCCGCCCCTCGCTGCGCACCAGGACGTAGCTCGACTTCCGCAACTCGGGGGTCATGAGGATGCTAACTCATTGAATAGCCTTGATCGTCTCCCCGAGGGTCGGCACTACAAGGCGGCGAACGGAGAGGCGGCGCCGTGTGCCGTCAGGCGGAGATCCGGGGTGCGGGTTGCTGCGGCCAGGTCATGCCGAGCTGTTGCAGCAGTAGCTCGTGCTCCTTGTTCGGCCGGGTGTGGCGCGGCAGGACGAGGTGCCGGCCGTCGGTGGTTGGCAGATGGACGTCCACCATCTGGATGGTGGCGAAGGCCTCAAGGATGGCGCGTGGGGTGAGGCCCGGGGCGCGCGGCCGGGCGAGGTTCTTCAGGGTCACCAGCAGGCAGTAGGCGATGAACGAGACGAAGATATGCGCCTCGATGCGCTCTTGGCGCTGATGGAAGATGGGGCGGATCGCGAGGTCGTGCTTGAGTTCCTTGAACGCCTGCTCGATCTCGACGAGCTGCATGTACAGATGCCACAGCGTGGCGGGGTCTTCGGCGACCATGTTGGATCGCAGCAGGTAACGGCCCTCGCGGCGGCGGACCTGGCGCAGCCGGTCGCGCTGCAGGCGGAATGAGAAGCCGTTGGCGGCGAGTTCGCTGTCGGTCCCGGGCACGGTGATGTCGACCAGGCTCCAGGCCCGGCCGGCCTCCTTCCTGGCGGCGCCGAGCTTGAGCAACAACTGATCCCGGCTGTTCGACTGCCCTTGCAACTCGGCCAATCGACGCCACAGCCTCTTCAGCCGGCGCCGGCGCATGCCGCGTTCCTTCACCTGCCGCCCCTCGCTGCGCACCAGGACGTAGAGCTCGCCATCCTCGACCAGAAGCTTGACAGTCACGGACTGGCGCACCTCCTGCCAGGGCAGGCCCAGGAACACCTTCTCGAGCCGCGTCAGCCGGCCCTTGGGCGTGCCCACCAGGTAGCGCACCGGCGCCTCGCCCTCGCGCATCGCGGCCAGCGTCTCCTCGGTGGGGATGCCGCGGTCCATGATCCACACCCGCTCGGAGCGGCCATACTGATCCTCGATCTTCTTGAGGAACGCCGCCAGCGTGGTGTCGTCGGAGGTGTTGCCCGGCATCACCTCATAGGCCAGCGGAAAGCCCTGCGGCGTAACGATCAGGGCGATCACCACCTGCACGCAGTCGGGCCGCTTGTCCCGGCTGTAGCCGAAGCGGCGCTTGTCATCGAACGGCGGATCGCTCTCGAAGTAGGTCGAGGTCAGGTCGTAGAGCAGCACGTCGAAGCGCGCCTCGAACAGCGTCGCCCAGCGGTCGCGCAGAAACGAGAAGAAGCCCTGCTTGTGCGCCAGCAGCTTGTCGAGACAGCGATAGAGTGTGTCGTCGGCGATCGCCCGCTCGCCACCCAGAAGATCGCGAAGCGCGCTGTGCTCATACCAGTGACGGTGAAGGCGCCACTCGCTGCCCGGGTCGATCAGCCGGTAGCAGACCTGGATCTTCAGGATGTCCAGCCACCGCGTGCCTTGCCGGCTCGCCGGCAGCCGCTCTTCCCAGAAGCGGTCCAGGTCCAGGCGGTCCCACAAGGACAGCGCCAGCCAGCACGCCCCCCACTGGCGCGGGTCGTGAAGCGCCACCTGCGAGAGGTCGATCTTCACCACTTCGCAAGTCAGCGCCGGCGCCTCCCGGTCCTCGGGAAACAGCGCCATCTGCCGTGATCGCGACTTGCCCTCCACCACCTCGATCGAGCGGCACCACGCCGCTCGCTGGCTGTCGTTGATCTCCCCGAGATAGAGCACCTGACGCTGAACAACCCGACCGCCGTGGACCCGGACGTTCTCCACAACGCTCCAGTAGCGGTGCTCCTTGCCGTCCTTGAAGCGTCTCTTGCAGCGCACGAACATCAGCGCAGCGTCCGGATCTTCGCCAGCCCGATCAAGGGGGTAGGTCGGCACTACAAGCCGGTCCCGAGAGGTACTGCACCGAAATCCGACACTTCTCGCGCCGGAAAACCGTCAAATCAGTCGATTCTCAAGCCGAGTTGCGGAAGTCGGGGTAGAGCTCGCCATCCTCGACCAGAAGCTTGACAGTCACGGACTGGCGCACCTCCTGCCAGGGCAGGCCCAGGAACACCTTCTCGAGCCGCGTCAGCCGGCCCTTGGGCGTGCCCACCAGGTAGCGCACCGGCGCCTCGCCCTCGCGCATCGCGGCCAGCGTCTCCTCGGTGGGGATGCCGCGGTCCATGATCCACACCCGCTCGGAGCGGCCATACTGATCCTCGATCTTCTTGAGGAACGCCGCCAGCGTGGTGTCGTCGGAGGTGTTGCCCGGCATCACCTCATAGGCCAGCGGAAAGCCCTGCGGCGTAACGATCAGGGCGATCACCACCTGCACGCAGTCGGGCCGCTTGTCCCGGCTGTAGCCGAAGCGGCGCTTGTCATCGAACGGCGGATCGCTCTCGAAGTAGGTCGAGGTCAGGTCGTAGAGCAGCACGTCGAAGCGCGCCTCGAACAGCGTCGCCCAGCGGTCGCGCAGAAACGAGAAGAAGCCCTGCTTGTGCGCCAGCAGCTTGTCGAGACAGCGATAGAGTGTGTCGTCGGCGATCGCCCGCTCGCCACCCAGAAGATCGCGAAGCGCGCTGTGCTCATACCAGTGACGGTGAAGGCGCCACTCGCTGCCCGGGTCGATCAGCCGGTAGCAGACCTGGATCTTCAGGATGTCCAGCCACCGCGTGCCTTGCCGGCTCGCCGGCAGCCGCTCTTCCCAGAAGCGGTCCAGGTCCAGGCGGTCCCACAAGGACAGCGCCAGCCAGCACGCCCCCCACTGGCGCGGGTCGTGAAGCGCCACCTGCGAGAGGTCGATCTTCACCACTTCGCAAGTCAGCGCCGGCGCCTCCCGGTCCTCGGGAAACAGCGCCATCTGCCGTGATCGCGACTTGCCCTCCACCACCTCGATCGAGCGGCACCACGCCGCTCGCTGGCTGTCGTTGATCTCCCCGAGATAGAGCACCTGACGCTGAACAACCCGACCGCCGTGGACCCGGACGTTCTCCACAACGCTCCAGTAGCGGTGCTCCTTGCCGTCCTTGAAGCGTCTCTTGCAGCGCACGAACATCAGCGCAGCGTCCGGATCTTCGCCAGCCCGATCAAGGGGGTAGGTCGGCACTACAAGCCGGTCCCGAGAGGTACTGCACCGAAATCCGACACTTCTCGCGCCGGAAAACCGTCAAATCAGTCGATTCTCAAGCCGAGTTGCGGAAGTCGGGCTAATTCGCGCGTATCCCGCGCGGGCGCCCGCGCGCGTCGGCGCCGGCGCGGTTCGCGCGCCTGATTGCGCCCGCCCGCGCCCGCGCGAAGGCGAAGGCTTGGGCGCGGGACGCACCTGTCCCGCCGCCTTCCCAGGCGTTTTTTTCGCGCCGGCGCGAACGGCTGCGGCCTCCGGATGCCGCTTCCTCCCAGCCTAGATAGGCAAGATGTTCCTTTGGTCGATGTTTGTCAAGGAATTTTTACAAAAATATAGAACAAGACTGTCTATCCGATTTCGCGCCACCGCGAACGGGCTGCGCCAACGCGCGTTGCGGGCCATGGAACAGGGGCTAACGGAGGTGAAGGGCAAGCTCACCTTCGTCGAAAACTACATCCTGCGCCATAACGGGCCGGTCGGCGGCGAAGCGCCAGCAGAGCGGCAGCGGGGCAGGCCGGGTCGTCGCAAGCGAGGCACCGGACGGCTGCATTCGTATCAAGCGCGTTCGTAGCGCCGCTTGGCCTCCTCAAGGACGCCGGCTTCCATGTCCTCCAGCGATCTGGGCGGGCCGTCCCATGCGACGCTTCCGAACACATCCTCCGGCCGGGTCTCGGCGAAAACCGGCGCGGGCTTCAACAACACGCCCTCCGGCGTGTTTTCGACGACTAACCGCGTTCCCGGAGCCCAGCGCCGCGCCCGGCGGACCGCACCCGGCAACGTAACCCGGCCTCTCGCGGACACAATGGCGGTAAACGGTTCGGGCATCGCGGTTCCTCCAGGACAGCGCGGACAAAGCAGACTCAAGGTAAACACTGCGACTGCCGGGACCAAGCGCGCAGGGCTGCGATCCGCTCCCGTCCTCCGGCGCCGATGCGGCCTCCTGGAATTGCCTCCGATGCCCCTTTGGGCTATGCGCTCCTCGCCTATGCCGAGTCCGCAAAGACCGATTTGAGCAGGGCGGGCCGACGCTCGGTCGCCATGATCGTCGAGGCGACCGAGAGCGCCGCAAAGGAGACGCGATGAGCACTTTCGGGAACGATCTGATCCAATCCCTTGGCGAGGCGCTGGCCCATGCCAGGGGCGAAGGCCCGGCGACCGTTCATGCGCCCGTGGCCCCGCGTGAGGTCCGCAAGCAGGCGAAACTCACGCAGGCTCAGATGGCGCCCCTGATGGGCATGAGCCTTTCCGGCTACCGCAAGTGGGAGCAGGGAACGCGGCGCGTCAGCGGTCCGGCCGCGACGCTTCTGCGCGTGATTCAGCGGGAACCCAAAGCTGTCAAGCGCGCCCTGCTTTTCGCATGAGTGGCGCGACCGGTATGTGAGTTCGCTGTCCCGATTTCACATGAGCAAACGAAGTTCCCGCAGCCTGGCACTCGATTTCATGGCGTCCTGTTCTGCCAACTCACAGATGTAAGGATCAATCGGCGATAATCCGATATGCTTTCCAAATTCAGCCGGGGTCATCACTTTGGTACGTAATGAGGCAATCGGCTCTTTGTTTTTATTTTTCTCAATCGCGCCACGGAGTTTGAAGTCCATTGTCAGGAAGCAGAATAGACCATGCGCTTCTGCGGTTCTAATATGCCATGCATAGAAATTACTTTTCTTCGGAAGAAGTTTCGCTAATTCTTGGTAAATGGGATCAGTAGATTGTGTGATCCTTTCATTCATAATTTCCTTATTTTCGGGATACATATTGAAAGGATCTATATCCGTAGAGTATACGACTTTATTGATAATTGGATTGTTCCGAATATATTCGAGATCAAAATTGGAGACCTCATATCCATCTACAGATTCTATATCAATTCCGTCAAAAAGCCAATAATAGAACCATCCCATATGTCCCTGCGCTGTGCCGATAGGATGATGGTATTGTTCGCTTTTTAATTCCCTAGACGTCATCAACCTTAACATTCCTGTGCGCGCCAGGTGCGCAATACCTGGAAGGTATGGCATGTTCTCGTTTATGTCTTTGTGTCGTTCTTCATAAACCTTCCTGCTTATTCTCAAGGATCATCCTGCAATGAGTAGTTGATATGGGATGGGTTGTGTTCTGACGGCGCTGTGAAGGAAGCGTGGGATCATGGAGTTGAGTTGGTATCGTCGGTTGTATCGCCATGCGAAGCTGGCGAGGTAGCGTTCGGCATGGTCGGGACCGAGCTTTCGGTAGGTTCCGGCGATGGCGCTCTTGATGTTGCCGAGGGTCGTGTTGACCCATTTGAAGGGGGCCATGCGGGCTGCCCGGCGGCCTGAGCCGGTACGGATGGCGCTGTGGCTTGCGGCGATGCCGTCGAGGGCGTTCCAGCAGTGCAGGGCATCGGTGACGACCTCCGTCCCCGGGGCCAGCCAGCGTTTGGCGCCGCGCGCGATCTCGCGCTTGCGGAAGCCCCTGACCGGGACGAGCTTGACCTTGCGCGGAGCCCCTTCGGCGCTGGTCGAGACCGCCGCCACGAAGGGCGTCTTGCCCGGCGCGCCCCGGCCGCGCTTGCCGCCGGAGCGCGACCCGCCGAGCCAGGCGTCGTCCATCTCGACCCGTCCTTCGAGCCGCGTGTCGGCTTCGCGCCGGGCCATCACCGCCATGATCTTCTGCTTCATGCTCCAGGCGGTCGGCTGCCTGACCCCGAGGCGGCGACCGAGTTCCACCGACGAAATGCCGTTCTTCGCCGTCACCACAAGGTGGATCGCCGCAAACCACAACGTCAGGGGCAGCTTGGTCGAGTGGAAGATCGTCCCCGACGTCACCGAAACCTGCTTCTTGCAGCGGTTGCACTGGTAAAGCCTGCGCCCGGCAAGAATGCAGTGCCCCCGATGCCCGCAGGAGCCGCACTCGAAACCGTTCGGCCAGCGCAATCGGGCTAGCACCGCCCGGCACTGATCCTCCGTGCCGAACGACGCTCGGAACGCATCGTCGCTCAAGCCACGAACACGCGATGCAACCTTGAATGCCATATCCATGACCTCCCGATAACAGAAACCCTTCCAAACCTACAATCTCACAAGATGACTCTCAAGAATAAGCAGGTAAACCTTTGGTGCCCGATAGGAGACAAAAACTTCGCTAGGTTCACTGCCAGGCGGCCAGTTCGATTGTTGTTTTATGTTGACTGTTTCATGGGTTCTTGCAAATCGGAGAGTCGAATTATCGATAAGCACGTTGATCCGAGCGGATTCGGTCAACCAACTACGTGCTCGGCGAGTTGATCGTTGGAGACGCCAATCCACATACTTCGCCTTGCGCGCATATGGGAGATTGTCGATCAATCTTCGTTTCAAGTGGTTCACATGATCTCCAAGCATCATCCGTTGCTTGCTAAATTCAGCGTTAGCAGTTCCTGCAAGGCATCGTCGCTAGATATGTCCTCCGGCTATCCATAGGCCGCAGCCGCGGGGGCTTCGCCGCCGCCGTTGTGCAACCGCCGGGGCCGGCGGCGTTCCGGTTACCCCGAGGCGAGGGAGTCGAATGTCTCCACATCGACGGCGGGCGAGGTCAGGAAGCCGACCCCGGTCAGGCGCGTCAATTTCAGCGAGACCTGCATCGCGGTCTCGACGTCCGGCAATTCGACGAAAAGGATGAGGTCGAAGGCCCCGAGCAGCGCGTATATGCCGATCACCTCGCCGCCGCTCTCGCGGACCACCTCCGCCGCCCGGTCGGTGCGCGACGCGCTGATCCCGTCCATCGACCCCTGCGTGTATTTTCCGAGCATGACGAATTTGGCCATGATGTCCCCTCCGGTGCGGTTTCAGGATTCCTCGAGCCGTGCCCGATGCAGGCGGGCAAGCGGCCGGGGATTATATACGAAAGTCATGAACGGCTCCTGCCGCCAGCCGCGGACTCGCCGCCCCGGCGGGCGTCAGGCCGCGATGGCCCGGGCCTCCTGCAGGAAATGCCGGTTCACGGCGCTCCCGGGCCTGAGCGCCAGCCGTTCGTTGGCGAGCGACAGCGCGACATTGCGCCGGCCTGCGCGGATGGCCGCCACGGCGAGCGTCCACGCCACAAGGTCGCGCTGCGCAATGCTGCCGCCCATGCGCCAGAGATGGGTTTCGGCCGTCAGCAGGCCGTCAACGGCGCCGGCATAGTCGCCGTCGGTGAAGCAGGCCATCGCCCCGGCGGCTGGGATGGAGATGTCCCGATAGGCGGGCGCGATCTCGCTGTTCGCGGCGGCGGTCCGCTTCATGCCGTCCAGCACCGTCTCGTAAGCGGCCCTGTCGCCCGCGCGCAGTGCGGTCATGGCGGCATGGACCTCATTGAACGGGCTCGTCATGCCGGGGAGCAGCCCCTGCCAGAGCGGGAGCAGCCGGCTCCAGCGTTCGCCCGCCTCGCAACCCAGTGTCTCGAGCCGCCAGAGCAGCGACGCGGCGTTGCAGAGCTGTGTGCCGGCCACGCGCATCGCAGGCAGGATTTCCCCGTCATAGAGCGCAAGCGCCTCCTCGAACCGGCCGAGTTCGATGTGGTACAGCGCCTTGTGCCACCAGATATGGACCCGGTTGTTGCACTTCGGGTCGGACCAGTAGGGCAGGCGGCCGTCCATCCAGGCGATGCCCTCGTCCGGCCGGCCGGTCATCTCCAGCACGTGGGAGACGGTGTGATGCGGCCAGTAGCCGTAGGGCTCGAGTTCCGCCGCGGCCCGGGCGACGTCCTCCGCGCGGGCGAAGTCCCCGAGTTCCTCCAGGCCGAACCCGTAGAAGGACAGCATGATGCCGTAACCGGGCTCGTCCTTCGACCAGAACGGCAAGGCGCGGGCGGCGCGGGCGGCCTGGCGATGGAAACGGCCGAGATAGCCGTCGAGGCGAAGCGCGCACTGATGACCGGCCAGATCGTGCGGATCCTCCATCAGATGGCGGTCGAGCACGGCGACGGCCGACGGCCACCGGCCGTTCGCAGCGTGGCGCAGCGCCGCCAGATGCTGCGCCTCGCGCTCCGTCATTCCGGCCCCGGCGATGCCGGAGATCAGCTCCCGCGCGCGCGCCAGCTGGGCTCCGTCCTTGGTCAGCGCCAGGAGCCAGGCTTCGAGGAGGTCCGCCATCGCGCAGCCGGGGTCGGCTTCGCGCGCCTCGGCCAGATGCCCGTTGGCGTCGCCGTAATTGAGCGTCATCGCGCGTATGGCTTCGTCGATGTGCCGTGCGGCCTCAGCGTTTGCGCTCACGCCGCCATTCGCCCGCATGCCGTCCGCCATGTCCCGTGCTCCTCCCTGGAAACCATCCCCGCCCGTGCCCCGTTTCACACATTGTAGTCGAGACCGAGGTCGCGGAAACGCTCGGGGTCGTCGGGCCAGCCCTCGCGCACCCTTACCGTCAGGAACAGGTGGACCGGCCGGTCGAGAGCCTCCGCCAGCTCCGCCTGCGCGGCCTCGCGGACGGCCTTGATGCGCGCGCCGCCCCTGCCGAGCACGATCGCGCGCTGGCTCGTCCGGCGCACATAGACCGTCTGGTCGATGCGCACGCCGCCATTGTCGAACTCCTGCCAGTCCGCCGTTTCGGTCGCGACGTCGTAGGGAATCTCGTCATGCAGGCGCAGGAACGCCTTCTCGCGCGTGATCTCCGCGGCGAGGAAGCGCAGCGGCACGTCGGAGAGGTCGTCCTCGGGATAGAGCCACGGACCTTCCGGCAGGCGCCCCGCAAGATGCTCAAGCAGGTCGTCCACGCCGTCGCCGGTCAGCGCCGAGACCATGAAGACATCGCTGAAGCAGCCCGTGCCGTAAAGGTGCTCGGCGCGCGCCAGCAGCCGTTCGCGCGCGATCAGGTCGATCTTGTTGAGCGCCAGCACCGCCTGCCTGCCGCCGGCCTTGAGACCGCTCACGACAGCCTCCTCGCGGGCGCCCGGGCGACGGGCGGCATCGACGAGCAGCACGGTAATGTCGGCATCGCCCGCGGCGCGCCAGGCCCGGCGCACCATCGCGCGCTCCAGCCGCCGGCGCGGCTCGAATATGCCGGGCGTATCGACGAAGACGGTCTGGGCCGCGCCGTGGTTGCGGATGCCGAGAATGCGCGAGCGCGTGGTCTGCGCCTTGGGCGTGACGATCGAGACCTTGGCGCCGACCAGCCGGTTGAGCAGGGTGGACTTGCCGGCATTGGGCGCGCCGAGCAGAGCGACGAAACCGGCCCGGCGCGCGGTCATTCCAGCCGTTCGAGCAGGGCGGCGGCGGCGGCCGCGGCGGCGGCGCGCTTGGAGCCGCCCGAGCCCCTCGCCCGCTCGCCGCTGGAAAGCGCGGCCTCGACCTCGAATTCGGGGCGGTGCGCGGGGCCGCGCCGGGCGCAGACGGTATAGACCGGCTGGCCGAGCGCGCGGGCGTCGCTCCACTCCTGCAGGCGGCTGCGGGCGTCGCGCTCCACCTCCGCATGGCGTTCGACCAGCGCCTGCCAGTGGCGGCGGACGAACTGCCGCGCGGCGTCGAGCCCGCCGTCGAGGTAGAGCGCCGCAATGACCGCCTCGCAGGCATCCGCCGCCGGCTTCTCCGCCATGCGCGTTTCGCGGGCCTTCGGGTCCCGCACAAGAGCCGCGTCAAGGCCCGTGTTCCTTGCGACCTCGATCAGCGCCTCCTGGCTCACCAGGACGGACATGCGCAGCCCGACCCCGCCTTCATCGACGTCCGGGAAGCGTTCGAGCAGCATCTCGGCCACGATGAGGCCGAGCACGCGGTCGCCCAGGAATTCCAGCCTTTGGAACGCATCGTCGCCGCGCCCCGGCGCGCTCGGGTGGGTCAGCGCCTGCCGGAGCAGGCGGGGATCGGCGAAATCGTGGCCAAGCGCGTCGCGGAACCGGGCGTTCACGGGCCTATCGCGTCGAAGATGCGCTCCCAGCGAACTCCGCTCGGATATCTCCAGAATTCCCAGAAGCTGGTGTCGTGGTCGAGGGAGAAGAACAGGATTTCCGCCCGCCCGACGAAATTCTCCGCCGGGATGTAGCCCACATGGCTGATGAACCGGCTGTCGGTGGAGTTGTCGCGATTGTCGCCGAGCGCGAAATAATGGCCGTCCGGCACCTCGAAGACGGCGGTGTTGTCCGCGGGGCCGGAGTCGCTTTCCTCCAGGATTTCATACGACCGGCCGTTCGGCAGGGTCTCGCGGTAGCGGATCGCGCGCTTCACGATGCCGTATTTGTCGCGGTAGTTCGCGGGCCCGATGCGGCCGCGCGCCACCGGCGTGCCGTTGATGAAGAGGCGCCCGCTGCGCAGCTGGACGGTGTCGCCCGGAAGGCCCACCACGCGCTTCACGAAATCGATCTTCGGCGCCATCGGGTTCTTGAACACCGCCACATCGCCGCGCTCGGGCCCCTCTCCGAACAGCCGTCCCGGCCCCGGAATCAGCGGCAGGCCGAAGGGCAGGGAATAGCGGCTGTAGCCGTAGGAATATTTGGAGACGAACAGGAAATCCCCGATCAGCAGGGTCTGCAGCATCGAGCCGGAGGGGATGGTGAAGGGCTCGAAGAGGAAACTGCGGATGCCAAGCGCGATCAGACCGGCATAGACGATGGTCTTGACGGTTTCTTTCACGGGAGCAGCGACCTGGACAGGGAAGAGCCGGTTTTCCGCCGGCGCGGATCGGGGCCGGATAGAACGCCGCCGGGCGGCCGGCTGTCAAGCGCAGCCATTCGCCGCATCTCCCGGCACCGCGGTGATGATGACCAGCGCATGGGCCAGCGGCGGCTCATCGGTGATGGTGAGGTCGATGCGCGCGCGGGTGCCCGGCGGCAGCAGGTCCGCAAGGCGCCTGGCCGCACCGCCGGTCAACTGCAGCGTCGGGCGCCCGCCCGGAAGGTTGACCACGCCCATGTCGCGCCAGTAGACACCCTGGCGAAGGCCCGTGCCGAGCGCCTTGGAGCAGGCTTCCTTGGCGGCGAAACGCCGGGCGTAGCTTGCCGCGCGCAGCCGCCGGCGGTCGGACCGCTGGCGCTCCGCCTCGGTGAACACGCGCCGGGTGAAGCGCTCGCCGAACCGCTCCAGCGTGCGTTCGATCCGGGTTATGTCGATCAGGTCGCTGCCGAGCCCGACGATCATCGCGCGCGGTCCATGGCCGCCCGCATCCGCCGGACCGTCTCGACCAGGCCGACGAAGATCGCCTCACCGACCAGGAAATGGCCGATATTGAGTTCCGCAACCGTCGGGATCGCCGCGACCGGGCCGACATTGTCATAGGTCAGGCCGTGCCCGGCATGGCATTCGAGCCCGAGTTCCTCTGCAAGCGCCGCGGCCGAGCGGATGCGCTCCAGTTCCGCCTGCTGCGCCTCTCCCGCCAGTTCGCAGTAGCGTCCCGTGTGCAGTTCGACCACGGGCGCGCCGAGCGCCACCGCGGCGCGAAGCTGCTTCGGATCGGGCTCGATGAACAGCGAGACCCGGATGCCCGCCGCCGCGAGCGCCTGCACCCGGGAGCCGAGCGCGGCGCCGAGGCCCGCCGCGTCGAGCCCGCCCTCGGTCGTCAGCTCCTCGCGCCGCTCCGGCACCAGGCAGGCGGCGTGCGGCCGGATCGCCGAGGCGATCTCCACCATGGCGTCGGTCGGCGCCATCTCGAAATTGAGCGGCGCGGGCAGCGCCTCCTTCAGCCGGCGCATGTCCTCGTCGCGAATGTGGCGGCGGTCCTCGCGCAAATGCGCCGTGATCCCGTCCGCACCCGCTTCGCAGGCCAGCAGCGCCGCGCGCACCGGGTCCGGATATGCGACCCCGCGCGCATTGCGGACGGTCGCGACATGATCGACGTTCACGCCGAGTCTCGGTCGGTTTGTCATGCCTCCACATCTCCGGCCCGGGCGCGGGCGATGCGCCCGCGCCTGCGTCTCTGATAGGCGCGCACCAGCGGCGCCAGCATGATGAAGAACGCCCCCCAGGCGACCGCGCCCAGCACGGCGCCGCCTACCGTCATGGCGAGCAGCAGGGGCTGCGCCGTCTCCAGGAAGGTGCCGAACCGGCCGTCAATGCCGGCCTCGAAGGCGCGCCCCCAGGTGTCGGTGAAATTGACGCCCTCCGCGCCGAAGCCGAGCCACGCGCCGAGTTCGTAGGTGCCGACCCATATGAAGGGGAAGGTCCAGGGGTTGCCCACCACCGTGCCGATGGCGGCCGCGAGCACATTCGAGCGGGTGGCGAGCGCAAATATCGCCGCCATGACGAAGTGCAGGCCCGGAAACGGCAGGAAGGAGGTGAATGCGCCCCAGGAGAAGCCCGCGGCGAGCGAATAGGGGGTGCCCGGAATGCGGCTGAGGCGCATGGCGAGATAGCGGGATGCGCGCCGCCAGCCTCCTGACGGCCACACCCACCCTCCGATCCGGGACGGTAGCCCGCGCCGCCGTTTGCGCCCCAGGATCGCCATGGCCGTCAGCGCTTCGCCCGCTTCACCGAAGCGATCTCGGGCCGGGCGCTCAGCGCGGCCATGATGTCGTTGAGCTGCCTCGTATTGAGGACCTCGACATCGACCAGTATGTCGAAGAAATCCGTCTGGCGGTTGACGAATTTGAGATTCGAAATGTTCGCCTGGTTGCTTGCGATCAGGGACGCCACATTCGCCAGCGTGCCGGGCTTGTTGGCCACCGTCAGCCGTATCCGCCCGACATGGCGCGGCTGCTCCTCCCCCGGCTCGTTTTCCCAGGCGAGTTCGATCCAGCGCTCCGGGGTGTGGGAAAAGCTCTCAAGCGTCAGGCATTCCTCGGTATGGACGGTCACGCCCTTTCCGGTGGTGATGATGCCGACGATCCGGTCGCCGGGAATCGGATGGCAGCAGCGGGCGAAATGCGTAGCCAGGCCCGGCATCACGCCGCGGACCAGAAGCGGCCCGGCCCGCCCCTCCCGCCGCCGCCGGGCGCGCTCGATCGAGACCACGGTTTCGGTGTCCGGATCCACCGGCGCCTCGGGATAAAGCGCCTTCAGGACGCTCCGCGCCGCGACGCGCCCTTCGCCGATCGCGGCGAGCAGGTCCTCCGGCGACTCCAGCTTGCGGGCGCGTGCGACAGGCGCAAGCTGGCGTTCGCGCCAGACATGCCCGGCGTCGCGCATCTCGACATCGAGAAGCTGGCGGCCGAGCCTGATGAACTCCTCACGCCGCTGAAGGCGCTCATGGCGGCGGATATGCGCCTTCGCCTTGCCGGTGACGACGAACCGGTCCCATTCCGGAGTGACGCGCAGGTTCTTCGCCGTGACGATTTCCACCCGGTCCCCGTTGTGCAGCTCGGTGCGCAGCGGCACCTGCCGGCCGTTGACCCGGCCGCCGGCGCAGTGGTCGCCGACCTCGGAATGGATCGCATAGGCGAAGTCGACCAGCGTCGCCCCGGCGGGCAGGGCCTTCAGGTCGCCCTTCGGGGTGAAGCAGAACACCTGGTCCGGGAAGAGCTGCATCTTGGTGTGCGACAGGAACTCCTCCGGGCTCGACGCGCTCTCGAGGATGTCCAGGAACTGCTGCACCCACTCGTACTGCCGCCCGTCCACGCCCCCGCCTTCCTGCTTGTAAAGCCAGTGGGCGGCGGCGCCGTTCTCGGCGAATTCGTGCATCTCGCGGGAGCGGATCTGCACCTCTATCGGGTGTCCGTCGGGACCGGTCAGCACCGTATGCAGGGCGCGATAGCCGTTGTCCTTGGGGAGGGAGATGTAATCCTTGAACCGCTCCGGCACTGCGCGCCAGGCGGCGTGCAGATGCCCGAGCGCCTCGTAGCACTGCATCGCCGACTCCACGACGACGCGAAACGCCATGATGTCGGAGACCTGTTCCAGCGACACGGCCTTCTTGCGCTGCATCTTGGTCCAGATGGAATGCGGGCGCTTGCGCCGGCCCGTGATCTCGGCCTCGAGGCCGGCCTCCTCAAGCGACTGCGACAGGGCCTCGATGATCCGTTCGACCTGGCCGCCGCCCTCCCGTTCGAGCAGCTCGAAACCTTCCGCGATGTTCTCGTGGGTCTCGGGCTGGAGCACGGCGAAGGCCCGGTCCGCCAGGTCTTCCTTCCAGTCCTGCATCCCGATCCGTTCGGCGAGCGGGACGTAGATTTCCAGCGTCTCGGCCGCGATCCGGCGCTTTTTCTCTTCCCCGGCGATGAAATGCAGCGTACGCATGTTGTGCAGCCGGTCCGCGAGCTTGACGAGCAGCACCCGGATGTCCTGCGACATTGCGAGCACCAGCTTGCCCAGATTCTCGGCCTGCCGGGTGTGCGCGGACTCGGACTCGATCTTGGAGAGCTTGGTGACCCCGTCCACCAGCCGTTCGACCTCGCTGCCGAACATCCGGCGGATGTCGGCAAGCGTGGCGTCGGTGTCCTCGACCGTGTCGTGCAGGAGGGCGGTGATGATCGAGGCGCTGTCGAGCCTGATGTCGGCCAGAATCCCGGCGACTTCGAGCGGATGGGAGAAATACGGGTCGCCCGAGGCGCGGACCTGGTGGCCGTGCTGGACCATCGCATAGACATAGGCGCGGTTTATCAGCAGTTCGTCGGCATCGGGGTCGTATGCCCTGATGCGTTCGATCAGCTCGTACTGCCGGAGCATTCCGCGAACCCGAACGCGCCTACCGCGCCCGGCGGCAGGAAATCCCGCAGCGCCTGCGCATATGACGTCCTAGCTGTTGTCGCGAGGCTGCAGTTCGCCGTCCTGCTGGGCCACCTCGCGCATGAGCGAGCTGATGTCGAGATCCTGCTCTACCGGGCTCCTGTCCGGAACATCCGGCGCCGGCAGCATGTCGAGCCCGTCGCCCGGCTCTTCTTCTTCTTCGCGGTGACGCAGGAGCCGCCGGATCTGGCCTTCCTCGAGCTCGTCGAGAGGGACGGTCTCCTCGGCAATCTCCCTGAGCGACACCACAGGATTCTTGTCCCTGTCGCGGTCGAGGGTAATCTCCGCGCCCTCGGAGATGTCGCGCGAGCGCTGCGCCGCAAGCATGACAAGATCGAAACGGTTCGGGACCTTGAGGACGCAGTCCTCGACGGTGACGCGCGCCATGGGCTTCACTCGCTGCGGAATTGAACGATGGTCGGGCGAGTTATAGGCGGAACGGCCGTTGTCGGCAACCGTTCCGGCGCTTTGCCCGCCTGCCCGGCGGACGCTCGGCCTCGACGGTGGACCAGCCGCCGCGGCGGCGCGAGCGGAGGAAACGCAGGCCCTGGCGGCGCAGCGCGAGGCGCAGCGGCAGTTCCTGGCGTTCGAGAATGCCGGACAGCACCACGAGGCCTCCCGGCGCGGCGAGGCGGGCGATCCCGGGCGCAAGGCGCAGCAGCGGCCGGTAGAGGAGATTGGCGAGGATCGCGTCATAGGGCGCGGCGGCGCGGAGCGCGGGATGCGCCGGCCCGTCCGCATGCAGGAAGCGGAGGCGGAGCCCGTTTGCGCGGGCGTTGCGGGTGAAGGGCGCGCCGGCGGCGGGGTCGATATCGCTTGCCGCGACGCGGACGCCCGGCCAGAGGCGCACCGCCGCGAAGGCAAGCACGCCGGTGCCCGTGCCGAGGTCCAGCACGGCGCGCGGCCGCCGTCGGGGGCCCGTCCGGCACCGGAGCCGGTCGAGCGCGGCAAGGCATCCTTCCGTGGTGGGGTGTGCGCCCGTGCCGAAGGCTGTCGCAGCGGCAATGCGCAGGCGCACCGGCACCGGCGGCAGCCGCGCGCCGGGGTCGCCGACGGCGATGCGGCCGACGCGCCGCACCGGCAAGCCCGCCTGGCTTTCCGCCGTCCAGTCGCGCTCGGCGAGCGGCGCCGCCTCGGGCGCCGGCAGGCCTTCCCCGGCCGCCAGGCGCGCAAGCTTCGCCATGTCGGGCGGCGCGGCGGCAATGCCTTCCACCACGCACACCTCCGCCAGCCAGATCTCGTCCGCCCATCCTCCGCTTCGAGCGCCGGGGCGCGGCTTGTCGCCGGAGGCGAGCTCGAACACGGAAACGGCGTCGGCCCAGCCTTCGAGCACCCGCTCCGCCGCCGCCGTCCGGTCCTCCGGGACGGTGAGCCAGACCCGCCAGAGCGGGCTCAAAAGTCGATGCAGCGCCCGTCTATCTCCCAGTCGCCGTAGCGCGTCGGGTCGGGCCTTTCGGGCTTGTCCTGCGTGTCGCCGCCGGCGTCCTCCGGCAGCGGCGGGCGCGCATTGCCGGGCGCCGGGTCCTGCGTCTTCGGCTCGTCGGGGCGTGATTTGCGCGACATGGCTCCTACATATGGCATGCTGGAGCCCCTTGCCAAGCAGAGCCGCGCGCCCATGCCGAACTTCGCCCGCACCGCGATCCTGCTCGCCGGCCTGACCGGCCTGTTCCTCGCCGTCGGCTACCTGCTGGGCGGCCCCGCCGGCATGGGGGTGGCGCTCATCGTGGCGCTCGGCATGAACGCCTTCGCCTGGTGGAACTCGGACCGGATGCTGCTGTCCATGTACGGCGCGGAGGAGGCCGACGAACGGCGCGAGCCGGAACTCCACGCCATGGTCCGGCGCCTCTCGGAACGGGCGGACCTGCCGATGCCGCGCGTCTATACCGTCCGCAACGACCAGCCCAACGCCTTCGCCACCGGGCGCAACCCGGAGAACGCCGCCGTCGCCGCCACGACCGGCCTGTTGCAGACGCTCTCGCCCAAGGAGGTCGAAGGTGTGATGGCGCATGAGCTTGCGCATGTGAAGAACCGCGACACGCTCATCATGACGATCACCGCGACGGTTGCGGGCGCGGTGTCGATGCTCGCGAATTTCGGCCTCTTCTTCGGCGGCGGGCGCAACAGCCCGCTCGGTTTCGCCGGCGCCCTGCTCGTCGCGATCCTGGCGCCCATGGCGGCCATGCTGGTCCAGATGGCGATCAGCCGGGCGCGCGAATACGAAGCCGACCGGCTGGGTGCGGAAATCTGCGGCGACCCGCTGGCGCTCGCCTCCGCGCTCGAACGCCTGGAGCGGGGCGCGGCCCGCATCGACAACCATGCGGCAGAACGCAACCCCGCCACGGCCCATATGTTCATCGTGAACCCGCTGCACGCGCACAGGGCCGACCGGCTGTTTTCCACGCACCCCTCGACGGCGAACCGGGTCCGGGCGCTCCGGGAGATGGCACGGGCGCAGCGGCCGCGCCCCACCGGACGGGCGACGGGCGGCGCGCCAACCGGCGCCTCCTGGATGCAGGGGCCCCGCCGCAAGGGCCCCTGGGCGTGAGCGGCGGCGCGGCCCGCGCGCTCGCCCTCGACCTGCTCGCTTCTGTCCTGCTGGAAGGCCGCCCGCTGGAAGACGCCGCGCCGGACAGAGGAAGCCCGGAGCAACGCGCCTTCGCGCGCCGCCTGGCCGCGACGGCGCTGCGCCGGGCGGGCCAGATCGAAGCCCTGCTGGACCGTTTCCTCGCGCGGCCCCTGCCCCGCCGCGCGGAGCGGACCCGGCTGCTGCTGATGCTCGGCATGGCGCAGATACTGTTCGAGGAAGTGCCCGCCCATGCGGCCGTCGATACCGCCGTCGGCCTGGCGGATGCGCGCATGAAGGGCCTCGTCAACGCCGTGCTGCGCCGCTGCGCGCGCGAGGGACCGGCCCTGGTGGAAGCCCAGGACGCCGCCCGGCTCAACACGCCGCCGCGCCTGCTGGCGGGCTGGGAAGCGGCCTATGGCGAAACCGCCGCCCGCGCCATCGCCGGGGCGCATCTCGGGGAAGCGCCGCTCGATCTCACCCTCCGCCGGCCGGATGCGCCGGGGCCGCTGCCGGAGGGCAGGACCATGCCGACCGGCTCGCTGCGCCTTACGCGGCCGGGCGCGATAAGCCGGATGCCCGGCTATGACGAGGGCGGCTGGTGGGTCCAGGACATGGCGGCCGCCCTGCCGGCGCGGATGCTGGGCCCGGTCGCCGGCGAGCGCGTGCTGGACCTCTGCGCCGCGCCGGGGGGCAAGACCGCGCAGCTCGCCGCGGCCGGCGCGCGGGTGACGGCGGTGGACCGGGCCCCGGAGCGGCTGGCGGCGGCCCGCGCCAACCTCGCCCGTCTCGGCCTCGAAGCGGAGTGGGTCGAGGCGGACGCTGCCGAGTGGCGGCCGGAGACGCTCTTCCCGGCCGTGCTGCTGGATGCGCCCTGCAGCGCCACCGGCACGATCCGCCGCCATCCCGACATCCTGCACCGCCGGGCCGGGCGGCGGCTCGACCGGCTGACCGCGCTCCAGGACCGCCTGCTTGAGGGCGCGGCCCGCGCCACGGCGCCCGGCGGACGGCTGGTCTATGCCTGCTGCTCGCTGGAGCCGGAGGAAGGGCCGGAGCGCATCGCCGCCTTCCTCGCCGGGCGGCCCGATTTCGCGCTGGAGCCGGTCGCCTTCCCGGCCCTGCCGGACGCTGCGGCGCCCGACGGCGCGCTGCGCACCCTGCCCTCCATGCTGGCCGACCGCGGCGGCATGGACGGCTTCTACGCCGCCCGCCTCGTCCGCGTGGGTTGAGGGCGGCGGCATCGCTGTTGCCAGCGTTGACAGAAATGTTGTCAGCCGATCTGTCATATCTTCCATTGAAATAATGTAACCGATTGAATACAATCATATTCTCTTGGATCTGTTTGTGACAAAGACAGTGACAAACCAGCGGCCATACGAGCGGACACATCCCTGGCTGACCTTTGCCTTCGATCTCGGGCGGCTGCAGCATACGGACTGGCTGGCCCTTGGCGAGGCGGCGGCGATGATCGACCGGATCGCCGGTGCGCCGCTGGACCCGGACGTTGCCGAGGAGGTCCACCGGCTCTACCTAGCAAGAGGCGCCCTCGCTACCACTGCTATCGAAGGCAACACGCTCTCCGAGGCGGAAGCGCGCGACGTGATCGACGACAGGGCGACGCTGCCGCCGTCGCGGGCCTATCTCGGGCGCGAAATCCGGAACATCGCCGAGGCCTGCAACATGGTGGCCGGCGAAATCGCCGGGCAGGGCCGCTTCCCCCTGAGCGTAGCGGGTGTCGAGCGCCTGAACGCGATGGTGCTGCAAGGCCTTGAGGTTGACGACCATGTCGAACCCGGGAAAGTCCGCGAGGTGAACGTGTCGGTCGGCGGTTACCGTTGCCCGGACCGGCGCGACGCCGAATTCCTGCTGGACCGGCTTTGCGGGGTGTTGAACGGTTTTCCACTGCCGGACGAGAACCGCTACGCCTTCTCGATCCTCAAGGCGGTCTTCGCGCACCTCTATTTCGTCTGGATCCATCCCTTCGGCGACGGCAACGGACGCACGGCGCGGCTGATCGAACTGGCCATCCTGCTGGAAGCGGGCCTGCCTCAGCCTGCCTGCCACCTGCCCAGCAACCACTACAACCTCACGCGAACGGAGTATTACCGCCAGCTTGCGAGGGCCAGCGGCCAGGAGAACGGCATATACGGCTTCGCAAGCTACGCGATCCGGGGATTTGCGGACGGATTGCGGGAACAGGTCGAGGTCATCCGGGAGCATCAGGAGGCGGTCGCCTGGGTCAATTTCGTCCATGAGCAATTCGGAGAAAGCGGAGGCGCTACGGAGCGTCGGCGCCGGTCCCTGGTGCTCGCCCTGTCGCGGCAGCCCGAGGCGGTTCCGGTCGGCCGCCTGTCGTCTCTGGACGCAGCGGTGGCGCGGGACTACGCCACGGTTTCGAACCGGACGCTGCTGCGCGATGTCGAGGCGCTGGTGCGTCGCGGCCTTCTGTCGAGCGGCCCGGAGGGCGTGCGCGCGAACCGGGAGCGCATCCGCGCCTTCCTGCCCTGGCGGAACGATCCGCCGTCCTGAGCAGGCGCCCGCGCCGCATCAGAGGCGGTAGATGCGGGCGGCGGCCGTACTTCTGGCCCCGGTCGTGCGGACGGCGCTGCAAAGACTGTCGTTCGACTCCGGCAGCGACAGCCGCGTTTGTGGTTCTCGATGGGTCCCGTCAGTCATTCCGCAGGGCTGTATGCCGCTTGTCGAAGAGTTCTTCCAAGCGCTCGCAGCGGGACATGATCTTCGCGACCTCTCTCCGGGTATGGCGGAGGGGGCGTGGAGGTATGGTGGAAGAAATATCGTTGGTCTCCCCGTCAGCCTATCCTTGTAACCCTCTTTATTCGGATAGGGTCCACTTGTAGGGGGCGATTCCGATAGGGAGCAGAATCGTATCGGCCCTACCGAAATCGTCGCCCCCATCTCTCCGGCGCTCGGCATGGCAGTTGGAGTCGGACTTGCCCTCGCTATCATATGGCTCAAGAGGAAACGGATATGAACCGCGCCATTATAGCCACCACCATGCTCGCGGCTGTCATGCTGGCCGGATGCAAAACCCGAACACACCTCTACGGGCAGCCTTACGAAAGCTGGCACTGCGAAAACGGACTAGAACTCCACAAGCCGGCCGATAAAGACTTCGGCTTGGGAATTGTCCGGTTCGACGGTACCGAGTTGTCGGCAACCTATGCGCGACAAGGGTTGGAACATGTCTGGGATTGGGAAAAGTTCGAAGTCCACCTCGGACCCAGCGGCTTTGCGCGCTACTACGATTTCACCGGCATCCCCGAAGGCGAACGAAGAAAACCCTCTTTCGTTTTCGATTGCTCATTTTGACCTCATCGGCGACGCCCCATAGCGGAAGCGGCCGAGATCGCCGCGCTGGCCCCGCACCAACCGGAGCCGCACCCGCCGGCTTCATCGCAACGAAAGCCGACCTTGCCTCGCTGGAAACGCGGCTGACCTGGCGCATGGCCGGCATCATGGTGGGGCTTCTGGCGGCGCAGGGCGCGTTGATCGTCGGTCTGGTCGTCGGGTTGCTTCAGCCGCTGCCCCAGTGAGACGGGCGAACCCGGCGTCCGCATCCCGTCACAGGCGGTAGATGCGGGCGGCGTTGTCGTGGTAGAGCGCTGCCTTTTCGTCCGCCGAGTAGCCGGCGGTCAGGCGCTTGAAGGCGTTCCAGAGCACCGTGTAGCTGCAGCTCACCTTCTCGACCGGGAAGTTCGATTCGAACAGGCAGCGCTCCGTGCCGAACAGCTCCAGGGTCGCCTCGTAGTAGCGCCGGGAGGCGTCCATCAGCTCCTGGCTGGTCGGCGGGCGGGGCCGCTCGTGCCAGCCGAAGCCGTTGACCTCCATCGCGAGCCCGCCGAGCTTGGCCATGACATTCGGGCAGGCGGCGACGGGCGCCACGGCCTTGCGCCAGTCGGCGAACACCTCGTCCGCGCGTCCCTCATAGGGGCCGATGCCGACGGGCCCGCCGAAATGGTCGAGGATGAAGGTCTGCTCCGGGAAGTCGCGGACCAGCCGGGCCGCTTCGTCGAGCTGCGTGTGGTAGCACCAGAGCTCGAAGGTGAGCCCCCTCGGCGCGAGGTGGGCGAGGCCGGCGCGGAAGCCGGCGCTGTCATAGCGGCCGGGCGGCGGCTCCGTGCGGTGGTTGGAGACCTCGGGGCTTTCATGCCAGGTGGCGCCCTGCCGGATGCCCCGGAACCGCCCGCGCCCGGCCTCGATCTGGGCGTCCAGCACGGCGGCTGCGCTGTCGCCCCGGTCGAGATAGGCCGTGCCGACGATGCCGGCGGCGATCCGCGCCGGCCCGTAGCCGCCGGAGGCGGACATCGCGGCGATGCCGTTCACGAACTCGGTCTCGCCGACCGGGCGCATGTCCTCCGGCCCGTCGGCGCGGAACATCGCCCCGCACTCGATGAAGACCGTGCTGACCACATTGTGGCCGCTGGCAAGGTCCTCCAGGAACTCGTCCAGCAGGTAGCGCGGCTGCACATAGCCCGCGCGCGCATCCCAGAGATGGTGGTGCGGGTCGCAGATCGGCAGGTCCGGCTCCAGCGCCTCCTCTTCGGTCATCGCCAGCCAGTCCGCATTGTCGCTCGCCATCCTCTCAGGCTCCCTCTCGATTGTTCCGCGCGCGCAGCTCCTGGCGCAGTACGTCTATCGGCATCGGCCCGCGGTCGGTCGGGACATGCCAGAAAGTCCAGCCGTTGCAGGCCGGCGCGCCCTGCAGCGCCGCGCCGACGCTGTGGATCGAGCCGCGGTGGTCGGCGGCGATCAGGGTGCCGTCGGCGCGCACCTTCGCGCTCAGCCGCCCGCTCCGGTCGGTCAGCACCTGGCCGACATCCAGCAGCCCGAGCTCCACCAGCGTGCCGAAGGGGATGCGGGGCTCGGCGCGCTTCTCGGCAATGGCGACCGTTTCGGGGTCGGCGACCGGCTCCACCCGGCGGATGCGCTCCGCCGCCGCCGCCGCATAGGCCTCGTCCCGCTCGATGCCGATCCAGCGCCGGCGGAGACGCCTTGCGACCGCGCCGGTGGTGCCGGTGCCGAAGAACGGGTCGAGCACGATGTCGCCCGGCCGGCTCGACGCCAGGATGACCCGGTGGAGCAGGGCTTCCGGCTTCTGCGTCGGGTGCAGCTTGCGGCCGTCCTGCTTCAACCGTTCCTGGCCGGTGCAGATCGGCAGGTGCCAGTCGCTGCGCATCTGGAGGCCGTCGTTCAGCGCCTTGAGCGCATCGTAGTTGAAGACGTAGCGCGCCTTCTCGCTGCGGGCGGCCCAGATGAGCGTCTCGTGCGCGTTGGTGAAGCGCCGGCCGCGGAAGTTCGGCATCGGGTTGGACTTGCGCCAGACGACCTCGTTCAGCAGCCAGAAGCCGAGGTCCTGCAGCGCCGCGCCCAGGCGGTAGATATTGTGGTAGCTGCCGATGGTCCAGAGCGCGCCGTCGGGCTTCAGCACCCGCCTTGCGGCGGTGAGCCAGGCGCGGGTGAATTCGTCGTATTCCGAGAGGCTTGCGAAGCGGTCCCAGTCCTCCCCGACGCCGTCCACGCGGCTGTTGTTGGGCCGGTGCAACTCGCCTCTCAGCTGGAGGTTGTAGGGCGGGTCGGCGAAGACCAGATCGACCGACGCCTCCGGCAACGCGTCCATTGCGGCGACGCAATCGCCGCACTCGATATAGTCGGTTTTCAAGAAACGCCGCCCCCTCCTGCCGGCGGCGAGTTTGAGTCCGCCCGGACGGCGCGTCAAGAATCTTTCGGAATCAGCAGCTTGGAAACGGGTCTGAAAGTGCGGCGGTGACAGGGGGTGGGCCCGAGGCGGGCGAGCGCGGCCAGATGCGCGGGCACGCCGTAGCCGGCGTTCCGCGCCCAGCCGTAGCCCGGCCAGTCGCGGTCGAGCGCCGCCATGCGCCGGTCGCGCGCGGTCTTGGCGAGCACGGAGGCCACCGCGATGGAGAGCGAGGCCCCGTCCCCGCCGGCGACGGTGCGCACCGGGCAGTCGAGGGCGGGCGCGTGGCTGCCGTCCACCAGCGCCGCCTCCGGCCGGACGGGCAGGGCGGCCGCCGCGCGCTGCATGGCGAGCAATGCGGCCTGCAGGATGTTCAGCCGGTCGATCTCCTCGACCGACGCCTCGCCGAAGCCGACCTTCACCAGCCTGACCAGCCGGCAATAGAGCTCCCGGCAGCGCTTCGGCCCGAGCTTCTTGGAATCGTCGAGGCCGAGTTCCGCGACGGCGCGCAGGCTCGCCTCCGGCACGATGACTGCCGCCGCCATGACCGGCCCGGCCAGCGCCCCGCGCCCGACCTCGTCCACCCCCGCCACCGGCCCCCGCCAGGTCCGCTCCAGAGAGAAGTCCGGCATGTCAGAGCTCCAGTTGCAATTGTCCGCCGGGCGGGCGGAAGCGGGTGTCGTCCAGCCTGCCGTAGCCGCGTTCGAGGCCGAGGCGGCGGCAGGCGATGGCGAAGCGCTTCGAGATCGTCTCGGCATAGGCGCCCTCGCCCTTCATGCGCACATGGAAGGCGCTCTTGTAAAGCGGGCCGCCGCGCATGTCGCGCACGCGGGAGAGCACCCGCGCCGCCCGGTCCGGCGCATGCGCTTCCAGCCATTCGCGGAACAGGTCGGCGATCTCCATCGGCAGGCGCAGCAGCGTGTAGCCGGCGCCGCCCGCCCCGGCCGCGGCGGCCGCCTCCAGAACCGCCTCCATCTCGTGGTCGTTCAGCGCCGGGATAATGGGCGCGAAATTGACCGAGACCGGCACGCCCGCCTCGCGCAGCCCGGCCACTGCCTCCAGCCGCCGCCCCGGCGCGGAGGCGCGCGGCTCCATGCTGCGCGCGAGCCGCCCGTCCAGCGTGGTGACCGACATGGTGACGTGGGCGAGGTTGTCGGCCGCCATCTCCGCCAGCAGGCCCCGGTCCCGCAGCACGAGGGCGGACTTGGTGGTGATCGAGACCGGGTGGCGGCAGCGGGCCAGCACTTCGAGGATGCCGCGCATGACGGCGTAGCGCTTCTCGATCGGCTGGTAGGCGTCGGTGTTGGTGCCGACGGCGAGCACCCGGCAGCGGTAGCCGGGCCGCGCCAGTTCCTTCTCCAGCAGCGCCGGCGCGGTCGGCTTGGCATAGAGCCGGCTCTCGAAATCGAGCCCCGGCGAGAGCCCGAGCCAGGCATGGGTCGGCCGCGCATAGCAGTAGATGCAGCCATGTTCGCAGCCCCGGTAGGGGTTGACCGACCGGTCGAAGCCGAGGTCCGGCGAGTCGTTGCGGGTGATGACCTTGTGCGGCGCCTCCTCGGTGACGGTCGTGCGCAGCGGCGCCGGCTCCTCCTCCACCGTGCCCCAGCCGTCGTCGAACGCCTCCGCCTGCGCACGCTCGTAGCGCCCGCTCCGGTTGCTCGCCGCCCCGCGCCCTTTCCGAACCGCCTGCATGCGGGCAGGTTACTACGAAACGGGAACAAAGCAAGAAGTTTTTTCGACCTCCTCCGGTCCCGGCCCCGCCGCTCCGGCCCGGGCGCTCGCCCGCGTCAACCGCTTCCGGTAAAAGCGGCGGTCCCGGGGGAGAGGGAGGGCGCCATGCCCCATTCGGCGGACCTGATTGCGCGGCGGCTGGCGGCGGCCGGCTGCCGGCACGCGTTCGGCATTCCGGGCGGCGAGGTGCTGGCGGTCATGGACGCGCTCGACCGGGCCGGCATCCGCGTGGTGCTCGCCCGGCACGAGACCTGCGCGGGCTTCATGGGCGAGGGCGTCCACCACCATGACGGCGCGCCGGCGATCCTGGTCGCCACCATCGGCCCCGGCCTCGCCAACGCGGTCAACACCATCGCCAACGCCTGGCAGGACCGCATGCCGATGGTGGTGCTGACCGGCTGCGTCTCCACCGACGAGCGCCACGCCTACACCCACCAGGTGCTCGACCATGTGAAGCTGGTGGAGCCGGTCGCCAAGGCCGCCTTCCGGGTCGAGAACGGCATGGCCGCCCTGCTCGCCGACCGGGCGGTCGCCATCGCCACGGAAGGCCGGCCCGGCCCGGTGCTGCTGGACATCCCCATCGACGTGCAGACCCGCGAGCAGGCCGCGCCGCCGCCCGCCCCGGAGCCAGCGCCCGCCCCGGTCGGCCCGGCGGAAGGCCCGGCGCTGGAGGAGGCCCGGTCGTGGCTCCGGCAAGCCCGCCGCCCGCTCGTGATCGCCGGCCTCGACGTGCTGAACCAGCGGGCGGAGGCGGCCGTCGCGGATTTCTGCCGGCGGTTCGGCGCGCCGCTCGTCACCAGCTACAAGGCGAAGGGCGTGCTGCCGGAGGACGGCCCGCTGGCGCTCGGCGGCGCCGGCCTCAGCCCGCGCGCGGACCGCCGCCTGCTGCCTCTGGCCGCGGCGTCGGACTGCGTGGTGCTCGCCGGCTACGACCCGATAGAGATGCGCATCGGCTGGCGCGACCCGTGGCCGGACGGCGCGCGCGTGATCGACCTGCCGGCCGTTGCCGGCGGCCACGGCATGCACCGGGCCCGGCTCGCCTTCCCCGGCAATGTCGCCGCCGGCCTGGAGGCGCTCGGCCGGGGCGTGGAGCCGCGCGGCACCTGGCCGGAGGGCGAGCCGGCGGCGGCCAGGGCGGCGCTCCGCGCGGAAAGCCGGCTCGACGAGGAGTGGGGCCCGGCGGCGGTGGTCGATGTGCTGCGCCGGTCGCTGCCGCGCGACGCCGTGGTGACCACCGACAGCGGCGCGCACCGGATCGTGCTGAGCCAGCTGTTCGAATGCTACCGCCCGCGCGGCCTGCTCCAGTCCACCGGCCTCTGCACCATGGGCTGCGCGGTGCCGCTCGCCATCGGGCGCAAGCTGGCGGAGCCGGACCGCGCGGTGGTGGCGACCATCGGCGACGGCGGCCTGGAGATGTTCCTCGGCGAGCTCGCCACGCTCCGCGACCTCGGCCTCGCCATCCCCATCCTCGTCTTCGTGGACGCGCAACTCGGCCTGATCGAGCTGAAGCAGCGCACCTCCCAGCTCCCGAACCTCGCCGTGGACTTCGGCGCCACCGACTTCCCCGCCGTCGCAAGGGCGCTCGGCGGCGAGGGCGTAGCCGTCCGCGACCGCGCCGCGCTGGCGCGGGAACTGGAGGCGGCGCTCGCCCGCGACCGCTTCACGATCATCGCCGCCGGGATCGGCCGGCGGGCTTATGACGGGCGGATTTGACAGGCGGCGAAGCCCCCGCGCTTCCGGCAGGGCCGTCGACGGGGCCTGTTGATGGAATGTAGCCACTCGGCTACATTGCCCGTATGCTTGAGGTTCGCAAGACGGAGGTCTACGCCAAGTGGCTGGACGGCTTGCGGGACGTGCGGGCCAAGGCCCGTATCCTGGTTCGGGTCGAGCGTCTGGCGGCCGGAAACCCGGGAGACGCGAGGCCCGTCGGCGAAGGCGTTTCGGAACTCCGGATCGACTACGGTCCCGGCTACCGGGTGTATTTCAAGCGGCAGGGCCGCACGGTCGTGGTTCTGCTGGCCGGCGGAGACAAGCGAACCCAGGACCGCGACATCGGGACGGCCCTGCGCCTCGCCCGGAACCTGTAGGAGGACATCATGGCCGGGACCCCGACTTCACCCTACGACGTGGCCGAACATCTGCGCACGCCGGAGGAAATGGCCGCTTATCTGGAGGCCGCCATGGAGGAAGCCGGCGGCGATGCCGCGTTCGTCGCAAAGGCGCTGGGCGATGCCGCGCGCGCAAGGGGCATGTCGCAGGTCGCCCGCGATGCCGGCCTGTCCCGCGAAAGCCTCTACAAGGCGCTTTCGGGAGACCGGGTCCCGAATCTGGATACGGTTCTCAGGGTCGTTCGTGCCCTGGGCCTGACCCTGCGCGCCGAAGTGGCGCCCGGCCCCAATGCGGCCGGATAGGGCGTCGCCGCCTATCGCTGACGGCGCGCGGACCGCGCCGGCCTGTGACCGCTTCACGATCATCGCCGCCGAGATCGGCCGGCGGGCTTATGACGGGCGGATTTGACGTGGGGCGAATCGGACGCGATTCTAAAGCCTGCTCGCTGAGCAGCGGTACCCAGGTATCAGCATGCAACAGGAAGGAGTGGACTTGGGATAAGGCAGATGCTGCTTCACGTCGAGTGCGTTACGATGGCGACTGACACCGTCTCGGTCGGCACACCGCTTGGGGGACCGGTCATGCTTTGCGGTAAGTACTTGGCTATACGTAATAATGCTTGACATTTTGTCGTAAATAAGACAGGTTCAACTTCATCTTGCGCGACCTCACCCCTTCAACGAAGCAAAAATCTGCTACTGGTGTGTCCGACGAATATGTATGTTGGTCTCGCATGCATACAGAAGCAGGACAACCTCTTAACTCCATTGTTGAGCGTAAGGAGCTAGGTCCTGTGGACGGATTTGATCAAGATGAAGGCAGCGGCGAGTGCGACGAAGGAGCTGAAGTTTGTGGCGGTCTTTTCGCAGCGCAGGGCGATGCGTTTGAAGCGTTTGAGCTTGCCGACGGCCTGTTCGATGCGCGCCCGTCCTCTGTAGAGCGCGCTTGCGAAGCGCTTTGGCCTGTTTTTGATGTTCTTCCGGTAGGGAATGACGGTCAGGGCGCCTCTTTTCCGGGCGAGTTGGCGGTTTCCGGCGCTGTCATAGCCCTTGTCGGCGACGATGGCGCGGGGCCGGACATCGGGGCCGATGTCCATCAGGGTCTCGAAATGCGGACTGTCGGCTGCCTCGCCGCCGGTCAGGTCGAAGGCGATCGGCAGGCCGTCGAAATCGGTCTTCAGGTGGATTTTGGTGCTGAAACCGCCCCGCGAGCGTCCAAGCGCCTGACCCTGCTGCCCCCTTTTGCGCCGGCCGCCGATACATGCGCGCGGGTCACGGTCGAATCGAACATCTGAACCAGGTGCGCCGTGCTGCTCAAATCCGCCAGCGTGGCGAAAAAGTCCTCGAACACCCCTGAACGGCTCAGACGGTGAAAACGCCGCCATACCGTATTCCAGTGCCCGAACCGCTCCGGCAGCGCCCGCCAGGTGATGTTGTGAACCGCAAAGAAGTGCAGCGCCTCCAGAAACAGACGGTCGTCCTTCGCCTTCGCACCCCGCCTCGGAAGGCAAAGCCGGAAAACCTCCAGCGCAACCTCCCAGTCTCCATTCGTCATCTTCGTCGACATCAACGAAACCCCCGAATCGCCGACGCCTCATGATTCAGACAAATCCTCGCACGGGAATCCCTGAACACGCTCCTGAGTCAATACGTCCACAGGGCCTAGAACGTACCGCCACAGGAGGCACCTTCTTTTGGGGTGTAGGTAACGCGCCTGGACCGGCCGTTAGGCATATGGCGAGGCTTCAACTACCTGTACTCGCGATCTTCTCGCGGATGAAGTCACGACCTAAAGCCCGCGATGTTGCTCCTTCTAGTATCTTCGTATGGCGCCGCTACCTAGATTGTGATGGAGTTATTAGGCTGTTGCCAAATGGTGTCCTCGTGACTAGTCGTGGCAATACGGAACGCGGAATTAAACAGTCGCATTACGCGTTGATGTGCCACTCATCAGATCCTCTCAGGCTACTTTCTGGCAAACCATTTGATCCCAACGCATTCCGTAACGTTGGTGGCCGTCGAGGGTCAATTGGTGCATCACAGGTCACTGTCCTGTTATGTCGTACCGGTAAAGACGGGCCCACTGACTATGAGGTAAATCTCAGAGCATAGCTATTCGGTAGCTATTGGGTTCGTCTTCTTGATCCTAAAATCTTGGGCGAAAGTGAACTATCGTCAATAAATACCCTACCCAGCCATGCAGACGAGTGGCTAAACTACGTTAGCAGTATTCGAACTGATTGTGACGAGAGAGCCCATGTAGGAGGTCTGCATGACAGTCTCTTTTGACAGAAATCGCACTTGAAGAGCGGCGTAGCTGTACATAGTTCTTCAGAGGCTGCAGAACAATGGAGGAGTAGCTGGACAAAGAAACGAAATCTCTAGTCAGTGCATTATCTCAAGCAGGGATTAGCCGGCAGACTATCAAAGCGGCATGGCCTGACTGGTGGTCGAAGGAATTAGCTGACTCTCCCTCAGCGCGTACTGAGTTACGGTTCGTCCTCGCTAGGCGACTAGGGGTTTCGCCTCGAAGCCTCTTGGGGGAAAGGGTCGAATTTGTCTGGAACGATGACGTATTGTTCAAAAATCTGACCGCCGAGGAAGACAAGGAGCGGGCGGCTTTGGCATCCTTTGGCGTTGCGGTCGGACGGGCACTGCTAGTTGGCGCCGGGCCTGGCCGATCCCTAGGTCCTGTGGACGGATTTGATCAAGATGAAGGCAGCGGCGAGTGCGACGAAGGAGCTGAAGTTTGTGGCGGTCTTTTCGCAGCGCAGGGCGATGCGTTTGAAGCGTTTGATTTGAATGACATGACAGATGAAGGGCTGAATTAATACAGCAATTACAATCTATTACAGTGAGAACACAGGATATTTCCAGAAACGTATCAACACTATGTCATCACGACAGCCGGATCGTCGCGGCAAGCGAGCCGTGAGGACCGCGCACCGCCTCGGCCTCTGCTGCCGCTCCGAGAGGCGGCGTCATGTGTTGCACCGCAGGTCGTCGAGGAACTCGGACGCCGGGCTGACGCCTGTCATCAGGAGGTGGGCGCGGGTGCAGGCGACATAGAGCAGGTGCCGTTCCATGCCGTAGGCGTCCTCCAGATCGGCCGGGTCGGCGACGCTCTCGATGCACGACTGGAGAGGCAGAATGTCATCGTCACAGGCGACGACGGCTACCGCGCGGAACTCCAGGCCCCGGCGCACCCCGCCTCGTCCCCGCTCGAAACCGGCAGGCCCGGGGCAGACCGCTCGTCCGCCGAACCGCCAAACGCGCCGTCCAGCCGGCGCTGACAGGCGAACGAACCTCATCCGACCTCTCGACGCTCCGACGACGCCATCGCTGGGCACGAAAATCCGCATCGCCAGCCTCAATCCGGCACACCTTCCGCGCGTATCAGGGAATCGAGGCAGACTTGCTTGACGGCGGGGGGGGGGGGATAAAGTCTTCGTCCGTGAAGGGATCAGGAGGGGACGATGGCTATCGAGCGGACCGGCGGCAACGGAGATGACGCGGTCGAGGGTGGTTCAGACAACGATCGTCTGTTCAGCGGCCAGGACAGCGACGCGCTGAGCGGCATCGGACGCATCACGACGGTCACACTCGTCATCAGCGGTTTTCTGCTCGCCGCCTGCGGCGGCGGGGGAGGAGGGAAGCAGCCGAGTCCGGGCACGCTACCGGCGACAGCCGACCCGACGTATCATCTTGGCACGGCCCGCTTCACGACGGATCAGCCCGTCGTGCTGGAGCAGATCGGCGCTCACCATGCCTACGCCAGGGGCCTGACCGGCCGTGGCGTACGCATCGGGATTGAGGACAGCATCGTTGACTATACGCAGAGTGCCGAGTTCGGGAGCAGGGTCCGGCTGCGCGATATGGATGGCGCGAAACTGTCCTATCAGCATCCGTTCGGGGATGAGCCGTTCAGCGATGTCTGGCGTTGCCGCACAAGCGGCACATGCCGCATTCGGCGAGGCAACAGCCAGGGCGACGAGGAAGCGCACAACCGGTGGGTACAGCAAATTGTCCGTGAAGACGGCTGGTCCACGCGCGACGACAGCGCTTTCTTTCTTGATGAGTATTACAGCCGGGACGGCACCATCCGCGAATGGTTCCGGTGGCACGAACTCCCGACACCGTATGGCCCGGGAGGGAAGCACGGAACCATCGTGGCTTCCGTCGCCGCGGGCACCAACCTCGGTGTCGCCCCGGAAGCCACCATCATTCCGGTTGCAACGAACCTGACGAATGATCAGTCCGCGGATGCCGATGCGAATACGCTCCTGCGACACCAGATAGAAAGGCTGCCGCTGGCAGAGCGTCGGCGGTTCGACCGGGAGACCGCGGATGTGGTGCGGACTCACTACGCAAAATTCGACATCATCAACCGGTCCTATGGAAAACCGACAAACCTTCTCACGCTTTTAGACAACGTGCGCACCACCGATTGGTACCGTGCGAATATGCCGGATACCCTCAGGGCCGAATTGCAAACCGACAGACGCGACGCTGACAAGACCATCATCGTATACGCCGCGGGCAATGAGAGTGCACGGCTGCCGGGCCTTGGAGCCTTCCTGCCCTTCGTTTACCCGGAGCTGCGCGGGCACACCATCGCCGTGGCGGCAACGGACCCGCAAACGCGGCGTATCGCGAGCTATTCCAACCGGTGCGGACCTCTTCCGCCCGACTGGAATGCCATACGCCATGGAAGGCACTACTGCCTGGTCGCCCCGGGCACGGTGCGCGGCCTCGTTCCGGACCCGAACCGGCCCGGACGCGGCGCTGCGGGAGAAGGATTGGAAGGCACGAGCTATGCGGCACCCGTCGTTTCCGGCGCACTGGCGCTGCTCAAGGAGCACTTCCGGGGGACGCGCGGAAACACGCAGATTGTGAGGCGGATGATCGATACCGCCGATCGGAGCGGGATCTATGCGGACGCCGAGACCTATGGCGCGGGGCATCTGGACATTGCCGCCGCGCTCTCGCCGATTGGCCCTCTCAATACGGGTCAGTCGGCGCGGTCGCTCGGCCTGACGAGGCTTCGCCCCCCTGCCGCGTATGGCTCGGTCGCGCAACGGGTCGCCCATGTCGAACTGGCGGCGTTCGATCAGCAGGGTTTCCCGTTCTGGGTGCCCCTCTCAGGGCTGGTCTCCGCGCGGTCGGACAGCCGCTCGACGATCCCCGAATTCGCGAGCACGGACACGGGACAGGTCGATATGCCAGCCGCCGGCCTGGGCGCACTCGGTCTGCATTGGGCAGTGCTGAAGGGCGCGGCAGGGCGCGCTTTTCCGGATGACCGGGAGTGGGTTCTGGGGCTTGGCCGGACCTCGGTGAGCCTCGCGCGCCGACCGCATGCCGGTGGGTGGGGCTACGGCCTCGGCTTGGATGGTGCGGGATATCTTGGCTCCGAAACCGCGGGCGCATTCGGCTCGGACCTTCGCTCCGGCATGATCTGGATGTCGCGTGCATTCGGGCAGGAGCTGGGTAGTGGCTGGACGCTGCATGCCGAAGGCACCCTGGCCTGGAGCATGCCGCGGTACGAGGATGACGCGATATTCTCGGCTTCGCCCTCGGTGATGTCAGCGGCGTCGATGCGAATAGGTACCGCAAGCACGGGACTGACGGTCGAACAGCCACTGCGGGCGGAGTCGGGAACCGGAACGTTTCGTGTCGAGAACGGGCGCATGGAGAGCGGCAGAAGACTTCGTGACGAGTACCGTATTCCGCTGCGGCCCGATGCGAGAGCGGTGCGCTTCGCCCTGTCTCACGAGCGCGAAGCCCCCGGTGGCAACATCGCGGTCGAGATCAGCCATTCGATGAATGCCGGTCATGTCCCCGGAGTATCGGAGAGCGGTATCGGGTTCGCATACCGAATCAGGTGGTGATCCGTTGATCCGCGCGTTTTTCTTCACCCTGGGACCCGTAATGGCCCTGGGCACCGCATGCGCGGGGCCGGGCGAGACGGACAGGACGCCCACTTCGATCGATCCGCGCATTGTGGCGGCGGTGGTGGAAGACGGCGTCATCTACACTCCTGCAAGCCTTGGCCCGCAGGGGTGCATACTGTACAGCCTGCGCATTCCGGGCGGGCAGGCGCCTGCCGCGCTGGTATACCGGAACGTGGAAGGTCGATTCAGCTACGACCGACCGAAGCAGTGCGTCAAGCGCTCGAAGATTGTAATTCGAGAGGCGAATGTACCTGCCTCGCGCCGGATCACGGCAGTCTGCAACCACGTGGCGGCAGGGCAGGCGATAGCCGGCCGCCAAAATTCAGCCGCGCGCGATCAAAAGTCCCCACAGCGCACACGCCTCGGGAACGAAGAAAATGTCAAGGATTGCATATAATCCCCATTGCGAAGAGCCGGTTGCTGGCGTCGAGCTTCTCGATCTGGTCGGCGAACTTGAAGCGTTCGAAGATACGTCGTGCGGTCGGGGAAAAGCCGCTGATGAACGAGCCGAGATTCGGCGCGATGTTCTCGGCATCGCCGAGCAGTCGGGCGAAGGTATAGGGGCTGGTGTTGTAGAGGGGGTGTTTCCGGTTCGGGTCGGCGGCCTTCCCAAGCAGGCGGTCCATCGCCGCTGCGGGCATCTGTTGCGCTTCAAGCTCCCTGTGCTTCTTGAGAACGGCCTCCCTGGTCGGCTCCAGGACACAGTCGAGCCGGCGCAGGACGACCAGGGGCAGCATGACCAGCCGATATTGCGGGGGCCGGTACGGCCCCCTGAGCCGGTTCGCGATTTCCCAGATACTGGCCTTGAGTTCGTCGTGCGCCTGAATGTTCACGGATGCTCTTCTCTTTCCCGGCCGCCGTCCACTCGTCGCCGAGGGGTGCGTTGCAGCTTGGCACATCTCATCGGCGGGTCAACGCCTGCTGTTCCGCACCCGGCGAAATGCCAGGCACTCCGCGCGGCGCCTGTCGGCGGCCTGTAGCCGCCACGCTGCGGGGGTGGAAGCTTGATGCCGTGCTTATCCCCGGAATGCCGCGCAGAGACTTCGGACGGTGTCATACCACCGGCCACAGATAAGAACCGATTAGCCTCTCTCGGCGGAGATTACCTCTTGCAGTAGGAGGCCTCGGCTCAGGAGGCGAGCTGCGGAGGGCGGCTCTGCTATAGGTTCCAATCAACGACCGTTGGTATCAGGCGGCGAACCAGTTCCTCTATCGACACACCGGACCGTTCGGGGCGCCGGGCCAGGTTTTTTTCATTGCCCTGATGCGGCATGCGGCGCCTGGCGGCGCCAGGGGTATGAAACGCAGGAATTGCCATACCGAAAGCGGTTTGCGTGCCCCTCCGCTGCCCCTATCTGTCTCCGCATGAAGGGATCGGAGACAGGATCGGCCGGTGGCTTGGCGGCCCGGTTTCTGCGGGCGATAGAGGTCTGGTGCGCCGGGAACGGAACAAGCGCGGGGACGTTCGGCGCCGCCGTGTACCGCGACCGCGGCTTTGTCGCCTCGCTGCGCGACGGCCGCAGTCCGCGTCTCGGGACGGTGGACCGGGCGCTCGCCGTGATGGGCGAACTGCCGGCCGGCCCCGCCTTTCGCCGGGAAGTGGATGCCTTTCTCGCGGTGACGGGGGTCAAGCGCTCGCTGCTCGGACGGGAAGCGACGGGCAACCCCTCCTTTGTGTCGCAACTGCTGGGGGGCGTGTCGCCGAAGCTGGCAACGGTCGAAGCGGTGCGCGCGGCGATGAAGTCGCACGCCAGCCCTGCCGAGTGGCGCGAGATACGTGCCCGCGCCGGCGCGATGCCGGCGATCCTGACCGGCGCCCCGCTGCCGTCTCCGGAGCCGCCCGCCCGGCGCGAAGACCGTGACCCTGAACCGGAGCCATTGGCCCGGCGCCGCGAGGACCGGGGCTATGTGGACACCCGCGAGGCGGCGGCGCGGCTAACCCGACTTCCGCAACTCGGCTTGAGAATCGACTGATTTGACGGTTTTCCGGCGCGAGAAGTGTCGGATTTCGGTGCAGTACCTCTCGGGACCGGCTTGTAGTGCCGACCTACCCCCTTGATCGGGCTGGCGAAGATCCGGACGCTGCGCTGATGTTCGTGCGCTGCAAGAGACGCTTCAAGGACGGCAAGGAGCACCGCTACTGGAGCGTTGTGGAGAACGTCCGGGTCCACGGCGGTCGGGTTGTTCAGCGTCAGGTGCTCTATCTCGGGGAGATCAACGACAGCCAGCGAGCGGCGTGGTGCCGCTCGATCGAGGTGGTGGAGGGCAAGTCGCGATCACGGCAGATGGCGCTGTTTCCCGAGGACCGGGAGGCGCCGGCGCTGACTTGCGAAGTGGTGAAGATCGACCTCTCGCAGGTGGCGCTTCACGACCCGCGCCAGTGGGGGGCGTGCTGGCTGGCGCTGTCCTTGTGGGACCGCCTGGACCTGGACCGCTTCTGGGAAGAGCGGCTGCCGGCGAGCCGGCAAGGCACGCGGTGGCTGGACATCCTGAAGATCCAGGTCTGCTACCGGCTGATCGACCCGGGCAGCGAGTGGCGCCTTCACCGTCACTGGTATGAGCACAGCGCGCTTCGCGATCTTCTGGGTGGCGAGCGGGCGATCGCCGACGACACACTCTATCGCTGTCTCGACAAGCTGCTGGCGCACAAGCAGGGCTTCTTCTCGTTTCTGCGCGACCGCTGGGCGACGCTGTTCGAGGCGCGCTTCGACGTGCTGCTCTACGACCTGACCTCGACCTACTTCGAGAGCGATCCGCCGTTCGATGACAAGCGCCGCTTCGGCTACAGCCGGGACAAGCGGCCCGACTGCGTGCAGGTGGTGATCGCCCTGATCGTTACGCCGCAGGGCTTTCCGCTGGCCTATGAGGTGATGCCGGGCAACACCTCCGACGACACCACGCTGGCGGCGTTCCTCAAGAAGATCGAGGATCAGTATGGCCGCTCCGAGCGGGTGTGGATCATGGACCGCGGCATCCCCACCGAGGAGACGCTGGCCGCGATGCGCGAGGGCGAGGCGCCGGTGCGCTACCTGGTGGGCACGCCCAAGGGCCGGCTGACGCGGCTCGAGAAGGTGTTCCTGGGCCTGCCCTGGCAGGAGGTGCGCCAGTCCGTGACTGTCAAGCTTCTGGTCGAGGATGGCGAGCTCTACGTCCTGGTGCGCAGCGAGGGGCGGCAGGTGAAGGAACGCGGCATGCGCCGGCGCCGGCTGAAGAGGCTGTGGCGTCGATTGGCCGAGTTGCAAGGGCAGTCGAACAGCCGGGATCAGTTGTTGCTCAAGCTCGGCGCCGCCAGGAAGGAGGCCGGCCGGGCCTGGAGCCTGGTCGACATCACCGTGCCCGGGACCGACAGCGAACTCGCCGCCAACGGCTTCTCATTCCGCCTGCAGCGCGACCGGCTGCGCCAGGTCCGCCGCCGCGAGGGCCGTTACCTGCTGCGATCCAACATGGTCGCCGAAGACCCCGCCACGCTGTGGCATCTGTACATGCAGCTCGTCGAGATCGAGCAGGCGTTCAAGGAACTCAAGCACGACCTCGCGATCCGCCCCATCTTCCATCAGCGCCAAGAGCGCATCGAGGCGCATATCTTCGTCTCGTTCATCGCCTACTGCCTGCTGGTGACCCTGAAGAACCTCGCCCGGCCGCGCGCCCCGGGCCTCACCCCACGCGCCATCCTTGAGGCCTTCGCCACCATCCAGATGGTGGACGTCCATCTGCCAACCACCGACGGCCGGCACCTCGTCCTGCCGCGCCACACCCGGCCGAACAAGGAGCACGAGCTACTGCTGCAACAGCTCGGCATGACCTGGCCGCAGCAACCCGCACCCCGGATCTCCGCCTGACGGCACACGGCGCCGCCTCTCCGTTCGCCGCCTTGTAGTGCCGACCCTCGGGGAGACGATCAAGGCTATTCAATGAGTTAGCATCCTCATGACCCCCGAGTTGCGGAAGTCGGGCTAAGGCTGTCCCCGGGCACGCTGGCCCGATACCGGATTACCGGGGCGGGTCCCTGGTATTACCGTTTCGGGGGCTGCGTGCGCTACACGGAGACGGACCTGGAGGCATGGACCGCCGGCCGCAGGGGACGCCGGAACGGAGGCGTCGGCGCCGGGGGCGGGGCCGCGCGGCGGACATCGCCGTGAACCCGGGCGTCCCCGGACGCGGGGATGTCCGTCATGCCTGACAGAGACATATGGCTCCTGCCGCTGGTGGTGGCAGGGGTCTGCGCCGCCGGCATGGCGGTGCTGGTCGCCGGTATCGCGCTTGCGCTCGGCACGACCGGACACGACTGGTACGCGGCCTGGAAGTTCACGCTGGTCGAGGCCATGCTGGGCGTCGGCTTCGACGATTACGGGGTTGTCGATTACCGCACGGCGGCCGGCGAAACCATTACTGTGGAGCGTTACCGCCTCGCCTATGTCATGCCGGAGGCGTGGCTGGCCCGCCGAAAGATATTCTCCCTGGCGGCGAACCGCGCGGTGCTGGGCGCGTGCACAGGGCTTGCCCTGTTCGGGATGTGGATAGGGGTGGGAGCCGCGGTGCGCCTGCGGCGGTTCGTGGGCGGGCGCGGGACGGTCGTCGAGCCGGCGCCGCGGGCCCGGCCCGGATATGCGGGCCGGACGGAGCACCCGGACGATTGGAGCGACGGCGAACTGATCGCGGCGCTCGCCCGCCGGAGCGGCAGGGTCGGCGTGCTGTTGGTGTCCCCTGCCGAGGTCGAGCGGCTGGCGGGAGGCGGCCACGTTGCCGATCAGCCCGCAACGGCACCGGAATCCCTGCCGCCGGCACGGGCGCCGGGCCTGCCGTCGCCGGAGAGCGCGGAACCGGCCGGCGATGCCGCAGTCCCGGCCAAACCGGCCCCCGCCGATCCCGAAAGCCGCCCGGACAGGACGAAGACGGACAAGGCGCCCGGCGGCAAGGCAGTTATGCGCAGGCGCGAGCCGGGCGAGCAATTCTACTGATGGTCGCCTCGATCGGCGCCGTCGCCGCGCCGTCCCAGGGCGTGAGCTACTACGAGAGGGACGGCTATTACGCGAAGGATTCCGCCGAGCACCGCGATGCCAGCGCCTGGGCCGGCAAGGGTGCGAAGGCGCTGGGCCTTTCCGGCCCGGTCGATCCGGACGCCTTCACCGCGACCCTTGAAGGCCGGGTGCCGGACGGCCCGCAACTGGGCCGTCCCGGCAAGGACGGCGATATCGTCCACCGGCCCGGCCGCGACCTCACCCTCTCGGCCCCGAAATCGGTCTCCCTCGCCGCGCTGGTGGGCGGCGACGCCCGCGTCGCCGAGGCGCACGGCCGGGCGGTGAAGCGGACTCTTGCCTGGGTCGAAAGGAACGTGATCGAGACCCGGATGAAGGCGCCGAACGGCGGGGGAATGGTCCGCGCCGGGGACCAGAAGGCGGTGATCGCCACCTTCACCCACGAGACCTCGCGCAACCTCGACCCGCAGCTCCACACTCATGCGGTGATCGCCAACATGGTGCAGGGCGAGGACGGCAAGTGGCGCACCATGGCCAACGAGAGGCTCTATGCCTCGAAGATGCTGGTCGGCGCGCTCTACCGGGGCGAGCTCGCGCGGGAACTTGCCTCGCTCGGCTATAGCCTGGAGAAGACCCATGCCGACGGACGGTTCGAGATCGTCGGCGTCTCGCGGGACGTGATCGATACCTTTTCCACCCGCCGCGCGGAGATCGAGGCGGCGATGGACGGGCGCGGCCTGGGCACGCCGGCGGAAAACCAGCGCGCCGCCCAGCGCGCGGCGCTGATGACCCGGGCGGCGAAGCGCGATGTCGACCGCGCCGAACTGCGGGAGATGTGGCAGCGCCAGGTGGAGGGGCTGGGCTTCGACGCGAAGGCGCTGACGGCCGACGCGGTGGCGTGGAGCCGGGACGCCCCGGGTAAGGATCGCGCGTCCGGTCGGGGGCCGGAACCGGACGGCGCGGCGGTTCGCCAGGGCGACCTGTTCGATCCCCCGCCGCAATCCCCGGCGGACGCCGCGATGGCCTGGGCGGTGGAGCACCTGTCCGAGCGCGAGGCGGTGTTCGCGAAGACCGACCTGCTCGCCGCCGCGCTGGCGTGGAAACCGGGATCGGTCAGCATCGAAGAGGCAGAGGCCGCCGTCGCGCGGCTGGAGAAGGAAGGGACGCTGCACGCCTGCGGCCTTCCGCAATGGGGCGAGTCGCTCACCACCGACAAGGCGGTGGCGGACGAGAAGGAGACCATCGCGCTGATGGAACGCGGCCAGGGCGCCTCGCGCCCCGTGATGCGCAGCTGGATCGCGGGGCCGCTCCTGCACAACGGCCGCCTCACCGTGGGCCAGACGGAGGCGGTCAGGACCATCCTGTCCTCGAAGGACCGGGTGGTCGGCGTGCAGGGCTATGCCGGCACCGGCAAGACCACCATGCTCGACCGCGCCCGACAGCTTGCCGCGAAGAGCGGCTACCGCACGATCGGCGTCGCGCCGTCCGCCTCGGCGGCGCGCACATTGGCTGCCGAAGCCGGGATCGAGACCGAGACCCTGCAACGCTTCCTCGCCCGCAATGCCGGCATCGCCGAGGGGCGGCTGACCCGCAAGGGCGCCAGGGAAATGCGTGCAGCCTTCCGGAAGACCGTGCTGGTGGTCGACGAGGGCTCGCTCGCCTCGACCGTCCAGGCCCGCGACCTGCTGCGGATCGCCGCAGCCATCCGCATCCCCCGCCTGGTGCTGGTGGGCGACCGGAAACAGCTCGACGCGGTGGATGCGGGCAAGCCCTTCGCGCAGTTGCAGGCGGCGGGCATGAAGACAGCGGTCATGGACGAGATCATGCGCCAGAAGGACGCCGACCTGAAGGAGGCGGTGCGCGCCAGCCTCGCCGGCGAGATCGGCAGGGCCTTCGGGAAGCTCGGCGACCGCATTGCCGAGGTGAAACCGGACAATCTCGCCGGCGCGGCCGCCGCGCGCTGGCTCAAGCTCTCCGCCCGCGAACGCGAGAACACCGGGCTGATGGCGCCGAGCCATGCGCTCCGCCGGGGGATCAACGGCCACATCCGCGAGCGCCTCGCCCGCGACGGCGTCATCCGCGGCCCCGCTTATCAAGCCGAGCGGCTGGTCTCCCACGGTTATACAAGTGCCGAGAAGATGATTGCCGCGAACTATGTCCCCGGCGATGTCGTCGCCTTCCACCGGGACTATCGCAGCCTCGGCGTCGCCAGGGACGACGAGCGCCGCGTCGCAGGTGTCGACGGGGCCAGGGGCACGGTGATGCTGGAGGGGCCGGATGGACAATCCGTCCCCTGGCGGCCGCGCCGGGTCGGTGCGAAGCGCGGCGGGGTCGAGGTCTACCGCACCGAGGCCCTGGAGCTCCGCGCCGGCGATCGCATCCGCTGGACCCGTAACGACACCGGCCTCGGGCTGGTCAACAGCGACACGGCGGAAGTAGCGGCGGTCGGGGGCGACCGCGTCGCGTTCCGGCTCGGCGACGGCCGGACGCTGGAACTCGGCAAGAGCGACCCGCAACTGCGCCATCTCGACCATGCCTGGGCCTCGACCGTGCATGCGTTTCAGGGGCGCACCGTCGACAACGTGATCGCGGTGATGGAGGCAAAACACCCGAAACTGTCGACGCAGAAGAGCTTCTATGTCGAGATCAGCCGCGCACGCCACAATGCGACGCTGGTCACGGACGATGCGAAAACGCTCCGCGAGACCCTTGAAGCCGCCACCGGCGAGCGGGTCTCCGCGCTCGAAGGGATCGGCGTGGCGGCAGCACTGACGCGCGCAGAGGAGAAATCGGCTGAACGCGAACGGACGCCGCAAGTAACGCCGCCGATGCGTCCGGGACAGAAAGAACGCGACGACGGGCCGGAGAATGCGCCCGCGCCAAGGCAGAAATCCGTGGAGATGGAACTCGGCATGTAGTCGGCACGGCTCCCGGCCATCCGAGCAGCCGTATCGATGAGCCGTCCACTGGAACTTCAAGCCGCCACCAAGTTGAAATCCGGGTAATACCACCGGTCGTTGATTGGAACCGATAGCAGAGCCTCCCTCCGTAGTCCGCCCCCTGAGCCGAGGCCTACTGCAAGAGGTAATCTCCGCCGAGAGAGGCTTATCGGTTCTTATCTGTGGCCGCTGGTATAACTCTCCCGCTTACGTTTCAATTCCCATCCAGCATAGCAAGTCTATGTCGTCTCGCTGGATCGGAGGGAGCGGTTCCGGCGGCCTTACCGGGTCCAGCCCGGTCGCATGTATCTGCTCGATCAGAAACCGTGAATGAGCGGCGCCAGCATGGTCCGTGTTTTCAAACCACTCGCGTAACAGGATCTCCTCTCGCCTGGGCCACGGCGCTTCGAGAATATCGACGGCCCCGTCGATCCGGGAGGCAGTCATGTCGGGAGGCGGGTTTTCGCGGATAAACGCGGCAACACGGTGATTGAGCGGCCTCACCTTCGGCTGCAGGTTGATCGGATCGGTGTTCCACGTCCACTCGGAATGGATATCCGCCTGTGCGACGGCCCAGAAATCATAAACGCGCTCCTGCAGGCTATCCGGAAACCAGACCGGCGTATCCGCTTCGCACTCGATCAACCGCAGACAGGTGCCGATCTCACGGATCACCGATCCTGCCTGGTCCGAGACGTCCCAGTCCTTGTCCGCCGGCACAAAACGCAGGAAGGTGCGCTCGCCGACAACGGCACAGAAAAAGACGCCCCGGCGTTCGCCCTTCACCATGCCCGATCCGATCTTCCACGGGAGACCGATAATGCTCTGGCGATCCTCTTGCAGCGCCTTGCGAAGCGTCTGGCGGTATTCTTCGCCGCTTTGCGCCGCGCCCGGTGTGGCGCCCCGCTCATAGAGGGAGGCATCCTCCTTCAAGAGCTTCTCGATCTCGTCCCTTGTCTCCGCGAAGACCTGCCGCCCGTGCGCTGCACCCTCGATGGGAGCCTCGACACCGACGCTGGCCGCCGCCATGGCCAGCTTGTCGAGGATCCGCTGTTCCAGTTTGAGAAGCCGATCCAGGCGGTCGGCCGGGAAGATCGTGCGCAGGAACACGCGGTCGTGCGGGCTGCCTATGCGGTCGATGCGCCCGTGCCGTTGCACCAGACGCATCGGGTTCCAGGGAATATCGAAATTGACGATGTGCCGGCATTGCTGGAGGTTGACGCCTTCGGCCAGAACATCGGTGGAGATCAGAAGGTCGTACATGTCGGCGTCCGGGCCGGCAGGCGCTTCCATCGAGACCGGCGCAAAGCCCTGCACAGCCTGTTGCCGGGAGACTTCGGCCAGATCGCCCGATCCGCTGACGGCGACCATACGCCCGCGATAGGAGACAATTTCAGGTTTGCGGTCGAATTCCTCTTCAAGGAAGTTCCGTATCCATTCGACGGTATCCTCGAAGAACGAGAAAACCAGCACCTTGCGTTTCTGCGCTTCGTCGATGCCGTCGGTTGCCTCGCTTTCCGCTTGAAGTGCGATCGCAACCAGGGCGTCCGCCAGCGCCCTGAGTTTCGGATCCCGGTCTGGCGCGATTTCGGCCGCCCGGCCTGCAAGTGCCCGCAGCAGGTCCCGGTCGCGCTCCACATCGCGGCGCAGGCGCTCGACATCGTAGAGTGCAGCTTCGGTTCGGTGTTCGGTTCCCAAAAGGACATCCTCGAATACCGCCTCGTCATCGGCAGAAAGTTCCCTCATGAACGCGGTGGTGACCACGTAGCCGGCATCCAGAGCGTCGAGGAACGCCCCGTGCTCTTCCGCCATCTTCGCCGCGGTCCTGCGGAAGGCGAAGGCCGAGGACTCAACCTAAATCCGGCATTTGAGTATGGCGTGGCCTTGCCGAATCCCTTGTATTCTGCGGATATGAGCGGCTTTTCAGGGGCCGAAGAGGCTCACCCTTTGGGTGATTATCCTGGCGCTGTGCGGGATGTCGCCCGAGCGTCGGTGAAGGTGGACACCTTCGGCGGCGCGGTTCATGTGGAATGGGACCCTGATGCGGCGGTGACGCCGCTGGGCCATCTGGCGTTTTTCGCGGAATACCTGAAGGTGAGCGGTCGCTTCGACGCTTTGGTTGCGGACTGCCCGCTGCGGTACACGAGCCCGAACGCGCCGTCGAAGCGGGATGTCCTGGGTACGGTTCTTCTGTCGGTTCTGGCGGGGCAATCGCGGTATGCGCACATCACGTCGCTGCGCGGCGACGGAGTGAACCCTGCGCTGTTGGGAATGGACAAGGTTGCGAGCGAGGATTCGGTGCGGCGCGGTCTGGAGCGGATCGGTGCGGAGGCCGGCACATCGTGGCTTCAGGGCCATCTGGACGAGGTGGTCCGTCCGCTGCTGAGGGAGCCGTGGGTTCTGGACTGCGACACGACGATCAAGGCGCTTTACGGTCGTCAGGAGGGAGCGGTTGTGAGCTACAACCCGAAGAAGCCGGGCCGCCCCTCGCATGCCTGCCATGCGTTCCTGATGGCGGGGACGCGGCTTGTTCTGGATGTCGAGGTGGCGCCGGGCAACCATCACCATTCGAGGCGTGCGGCGCCGTCCTTGTGGGCCCTGCTCGACCGTCTCGGTCGGGATCGCTGGCCGCGTCTGGTGCGGGGCGACAAGGACTGGGGCAACGAGGGCAACATGGCGTCGTGCGAGGCTGCGGGTCCGGACTATCTGTTCAAGCTGCGCCTGACGAAGGGGGCGCGCCGGCTTGCCGAGCGTCTGATGGCGCGGGACGGCTGGGAGGATGCAGGCCAGGGCTGGTCGGGGATCGGGGCCGATCTGCGTCTGCAGGGCTGGAGCCGGACGCGCCGGGTTGTGGTGCTGCGCCGGCGGCTTCCTGCGACGCTGGCGCTGACGCGTGGCGACAAGGCCCGGGGCGAGCTGTTCCGGACCGGGGCGCAGCCCGGCACCGGGGTATGGGAGTTCGCGGTGCTGGCGACCTCGCTGGACCTGGAGATACGCTCGCTGGCCCAGCTCTACCGCGACCGGGCGGACGCGGAGAACGGCTTCGACGAGTTGAAGAACCAGTGGGGTTGGGGCGGCTTCACCACGCGCGACCTGACGCGCTGCCGGCACATGGCCCGGCTGATCGCGCTCATCTACAACTGGTGGAGCCTGTTCGTGCGCCTCGCCGACCCCGACCATCACCGCGAGGCGATCACCAGCCGGCCGCTGCTCCTGCACGGGGTTGCCCGCCAGACCCACCACGCCGGCCAGACCCGGCTGACGGTGACCTCCCATCACGGGCGTCGCAAGACGGCGATGGCGGCGCTGCGCCGGATCGCCGGCTTCTTCCGGTCGCTGACGCAAACTGCGGAGCAGTTGAGCGCCGGGGACCGCTGGCGCCGGATCCTCGCCGAGGCGCTCAGGAAATACCTCCATGGCCGCGAACCGGGGCGTCAACCCTGGCTGCCGCCACCCAGGACCGCGCCGACAGGCTGAAATCCACGCCCAAATCCGACCGTTCACACTACCCCGAGACAGCGATCAAGCTCGTCAACTGCCGGATTTAGGCTCAAAGCGTTTCAGGAGACCGGAACGCAAAAGCCCCGCGAGCGCCTGCGCCCGGGCCTCCTCCTCGGGCTCGGCGCCTTCGCGCAGATAGAGGTCAGGCATGTAGCGGGAGAAGGCGATCGCATCGGGGCTCTCCGGATCGAGGGCCGCCTCCAGCCGGTCGAAGAAGCCCGGCAGCATTTCGTCGAGGTTGTAGCGGACGCTGACGGCCTGAGGCGCCGGGAACACGATCGGCGTCGGAGCGCCGTCCGGGCCGGTAATGTTGTCGCCCGCGTAGTGTCTCCTGACGAACTCGCGGGTTCGTTTGACCGTGGTGGCGTCGATGATCGGATAGAGCAGGTCCGGGTTGAGGTTCGCCGGATCCTCACGCATGGCGGCCACGAACCGCTGCCGGATCGAGGTGATGCCCCTGTCAGCGAAGTGGGCATCCTGGCGAACGAAGAAACGGACAAGGTGGAAGAGGTCCCAGAGCGAGTTGTTCACCGGCGTCGCCGTCAGCAGAAGCAGGTCGCGCCGCTGGCCGAACATCAGCCGTCTCAACGCTGCCGCGCGGGTCGGCGCATCGGGGTTGCGATAGTTGTGCGCCTCGTCGACGATTACAAGCTGGTATTCGTCCAAGGGCCGCCGTAGTTTCTGCTGGTTGGCGTTTGGTCGCTGGGCATCTTGTAGCTGTTCGTCGCTCGCCAGTTCCTCGAAGGAAAGACATTCGACAAACAGCTGGAACCGGGTCAGGAATTGTCTCCAGGTGCTGTCGCGCAAGGAGGCCGGACAAATGAGCAAGGCCCGTTGTCGGCGCTCGCGGTAGATCTGCAGTATTTCGCCGGCAATGAAGGTCTTCCCGAGCCCTACCTCGTCGGCGACGATCGCGCCGCCGGTTTCCCGGATCAGGCGCAAGGCCCGCGCCACGCCGTGTTTCTGAAAGCTGGTAAGGGGCAGGTCGCCGTCGCTTCCAGCGTCCTCCTCGACCTCCTGGCCGTAGAGTTGCCACAGTACCCGAATGAAAATCTCCCAGGGCGTGCATGGCCGCAGCGCTTCCTCGAATATGGCGGCGAGGTCGTAGGGTTCGGCCTCCTCCCAGAGATGGTCGAACCACTGTCTCGCCTGCCCGGCAACCGGACGGGCGCAATGACCGAGATTCAACTCCAGATTGCCGGTGAGCCCGGCGCTGGTTAGGTTCGACGAGCCGGCAATGATCCCTTCGGGCCCGGCAACGGCTTCTTTCGCTGAAGTGAAGATATAGGCCTTGGCGTGCAGGAACGCCTGTTCGTAGCGCCGGACCTCCATATTCCCGGCCTGCAGTGCCGCGATCAGCTTGCGCAGCGCCGCTCCGCTGGCCCGCGTGAATGGCCGACGGTCCCGCTCCCACAGCAGGGCCTCCTCCATGCGGTTAAGCCCGGTCCGCAGGCGTCGGTGTTCGAAGGCCGACCCGGTCTCGTTCAAGCGCCGGCGTTCGGGCGGCGTGCGCGCCGCCATGTCCGCCCCCAGCATCAGACGAACCGTGGAGACCCGCATCAGCCGGTCGCGCTCATCTACAACTGGTGGAGCCTGTTCGTGCGCCTCGCCGACCCCGACCATCACCGCGAGGCGGTCACCAGCCGGCCGCTGCTCCTGCACGGGGTTGCCCGCCAGACCCACCACGCCAGCCAGACCCGGCTGACGGTGACCTCCCATCACGGGCGTCGCAAGACGGTGATGGCGGCGCTGCGCCGGATCGCCGGCTTCTTCCGGTCGCTGACGCAAACTGCGGAGCAGTTGAGCGCCGGGGATCGCTGGCGCCGCATCCTCGCCGAGGCGCTCAGGAAATACCTCCATGGCCGCGAACCGGGGCGTCAACCCTGGCTGCCGCCACCCAGGGCCGCGACCGCGTGCTGAAATCCACGCCCAAATCCGACCGTTCACACTACCCCGAGACACCGATCAAGCCCGTCAAATGCCGGATTTAGGTTTGATGATCGGGCCGAGGGCAATTTTCGCGCCGATTTGGTGCTCATCGGGACCGACCGTGCGCGCGTTTTCCTCCAGCGTCGTGCCGGTGGGTTTTCAGTGGCGCTGTGTGGCGCGGGGCTCAGGCGGTCGAGGGCGTCGGCGGCGGCATGGCGAGGTTCATCCTCCGGCACGCTGCCATCGGATGGGGGCCGGGGTTGGCGAACACGAGTGTGATCCGGCGGCCATGGTGGACGACCCGGGCGACGAGGTGGATCCACATCGCGCGCAGACGCTTCATCCGCGTCCATTGCCATTCCTGCCCGCAGGCGGTGCGGCGCAGCAGCGCCAGCACGTTCATCGCCAGGGCCGCGAGCCACAGCCAGGCGGCATTCGCGCCGAACCGCCCCGACGGCATCATCCCGGCTGCGAGGTCGGACTTGAGCACCGCATGCACCTCCTCGCCGTGACCGCAGCGGGCATGGGCCGCGGCGACCACCTCGAAGCTGTCCATGGTCTCCAGCCCGTTCGCCTTCTCCGCCCGGATGGCGTCGGGGGCGGGGAAGTTGGTGACATAGGCCCCGATCCTGTATGCGGGCTTGCCCCGGGCCGCCGGCAGGTCTCCTTCGTCCAGGCCCAGCTCGCCCGGAAGGGCGCGCCGGGTCACGACATGGCGGACCACGTGATGCGGCTTCATCGCCAGGGTGCTTGCCGGGACATAAGGCAGTTCGGCGCATTCCAGCGGCGCCCTGTCCGGCGCCGCGCGCCTGTTGCGTCCGCTCACCGGCATCGGGCGCCAGGCGTCTTCCCCGAGCCGCGCCACCTCCACCATCAGCGGCTCCGAGCGCACCGCGCCGCAGACCAACCCCACCGTGCCGAACCGACGCGTCTCCTCCCTGCGGAACGCCGGGTCGTTGCAGGCGCGGATCACCTCCTCCTGACAAGCGGCCGCGTCGCTGCACAGCACTACACGCTCTATGTCGTCGGGAAGCTGCAACAGCGCCTCTTCAAGCCCGCGCCGGTTGTCGAGCCTCGCCGGCACATTGCCATCGCGCATCTCAAGCCACGGGACCATGCCGAGCTCCGGGCAGAACGCGATCAGCGGCTGGTAGCCCCGCTCGCCCCGAACCACCCTCTCCGCAGCCCGGTAGGTGTACAGGCACTCACGCTTGCCGGACGCGATGATCGTCGCGTCGAGGTCGATCGTCACCGAGCCCGCGCCCGCCTCCCGCACCCCTGCCGCAACAAGGCGACGGGTAACCTCGCGAAGCAGGCCGTCCCTCTCGCCCGGCGCCGGGATCAACGCCGTCCCCTTCTTGCGCGCGGCGTCATGAACCCCCGCAACATGAAAACGGTCCAGCCAGTCACGGATCGAGCGCGCCGACGGAAAGCAACGCTCGCGACCGCCCCGGAACCGACGAGCGAGCGAGCCGCGAGAGACCCCGAACAGCTTCGGCTCGAACCGGCGAACCAGAGCGCAAAGCCCCCGGTCCGCCTCCAGAACCTCAATGTCCGACACACGATCAAGCCCCGCCATGTTCAGAACCGGAACCGCAAGGATCATCTGACCGTCGCTCCAGCCCTGTGACGGACCCCCGGACAGACGCGGAAGACCCGCAAGAAACCGTCTCGCCGCAAGCAATTCGAACACAAGAACCAGACCGCCACGCGCCGTCGAGGCCGCGCCGCCACGCTCAACTGTAACCCTCACCGCAGAACGATAACCCCTCACCATTCCTTCACCCGCTCGGTGAAAACCAGAGGCACAACACGGTTGCGCTCAAATCAGTCTACACAAGCGATCAGAACACTCTCTACTCTCAACGAAGCTCGCCGATCAGGGCGCAACCTTGTCCATTCCCAACAGCGCAGGGTTCACGTATTTTGCCCCTGTTGCCATCTCAACCATGGGCCGCCCATGTCGGGCTGCCCGCTGAATACAAGAGCCGATAACCCGGCAAGGGGGTTGCTCCCCGCGCCCGGCGAATAAGCGGGGACCTACCCATGGTTGTGTGGCAACCGGCCCGGCGCCAGCCGGTGCCGACACAACCGGGAGATTCCCTATGCCTATGCGCGTTTTGGTCGCCTTCAGCGCGGCGCTCGCTCTCATTTCCTGTGGCGGCGGAGGCAGCGGTGGTTCGCCGTCCGGGCCCAGCTCTATGTCCCCTGCCCCAACTGCGCCCACACCCACGCCCTCCGCTTCCGCGACGCAGGATGCCACTATCGGGAGCTCTGCCAATGTGGCCGAGCAGGTTGCCGGTTCTCTCCCGCAGTTCGGCAGCGTCAGCCAATCGGCCAGCCGCAGCGGCGTCACTGGCGTTTCGACGGATCGCGCTCGGACATCCTTCAATGGCAATGTCTTCACCCTCCGGGTCTCGCGGGCGCGCGGGAACGACATTCATGTGAGCACCGCCGACGATTATACCGACACATACCAGCTTGGGGGAGCGCCGATCTCCGGCTTCGACACCGCCGCGGAAGGCTTTGTCGTTGACTACAGCGCCGCCGAGACCACGGCCATGTATGGACAGGTCCACTGGCGCAACTCGGACCCGAACGACTATCTCGCCGGCGGCTACTGGCTGCACTGGACCGGCGATGTTCTCGGCAACAACTTCCGTGCGGACGATGCGGGCGCCTTCGTGGACGGTCCCGAGCTGTCTATGACCAGCCGTCCGAACATCGCGGCATTACAGGGTGCAGCGACCTATCGAGGTGCCGCCGGGGGGCTCTATGGAGTCGAATACGGGCGCGACTTCCCGCAATTCGCGGACACCATCGGCGTGTGGGCCGCGAACCTCCGGCTGACGGCCGACTTCGGCGCGCGGACCATAGGCGGCTGTGTCGGCTGCGACGGCAGCATGACAGTCGATGGATACTCGGAAGCGTTCCGCATCCACCTGGGGGCCGTGCCGCTTGCCGCGAACGGAACCTTCCGGGGCAGCGGCGTGCGCCTTGAGCACTTGCAGATCCCGACCGCCAGTTCGAGCGGCCATTGGGGCGGGATGCTCTCGAACCGTGCGGCGTCGGACGGCGATCCCCGCCTCGCGGCAGGCACGCTCGGCGGCGAGGCCGCAACGGCAGGAGGCACCGAGGTCGTCTTCATCGGAGCGTTCTACGGCACGAAATAGCCGTCACGCATCCGCTACCAAGAAGCCCCGGCCGCCCGCCAGCGGCCGGGGCTTTCATCACCCACGGCAGGAAACAGCTACCGTGACTGATCATCCAGAAAACGCAGCTTCCCCAACATCCGTTCTCGCGCTTCTCGCGGCAATAGCCTTACCTGCTTATTCCCAAGGATCATCCTGCGATGAGTAGTTGATATGGGATGGGTTGTGTTCTGACGGCGCTGTGAATGAAGCGTGGGATCATGGAGTTGAGTTGGTATCGTCGGTTGTATCGCCATGCGAAGCTGGCGAGGTAGCGTTCGGCATGGTCGGGACCGAGCTTTCGGTAGGTTCCGGCGATGGCGCTCTTGATGTTGCCGAGGGTCGTGTTGACCCATTTGAAGGGGGCCATGCGGGCGGCTCGGCGGCCTGAGCCGGTGCGGATGGCCCGGTGGCTTGCGGCGATGCCGTCGAGGGCGTTCCAGCAGTGCAGGGCATCGGTGACGACCTCCGTCCCCGAGGCCAGCCAGCGTTTGGCGCCGCGCGCGATCTCGCGCTTGCGGAAGCCCTTGACCGGGGCGAGCTTGACCTTGCGCGGAGCCCCTTCGGCGCTGGTCGAGACCGCCGCCACGAAGGGCGTCTTGCCCGGCGCGCCCCGGCCGCGCTTGCCGCCGGAGCGCGACCCGCCGAGCCAGGCGTCGTCCATCTCGACCCGTCCTTCGAGCCGAGTGTCGGCTTCGCGCCGGGCCATCACCGCCATGATCTTCTGCTTCATGCTCCAGGCGGTCGGCTGCCTGACCCCGAGGCGGCGACCGAGTTCCACCGACGAAATGCCGTTCTTCGCCGTCACCACAAGGTGGATCGCCGCAAACCACAACGTTAGGGGCAGCTTGGTCGAGTGGAAGATCGTCCCCGACGTCACCGAAACCTGCTTCTTGCAGCGGTTGCACTGGTAAAGCCTGCGCCCGGCAAGAATGCAGTGCCCCCGATGCCCGCAGGAGCCGCACTCGAAACCGTTCGGCCAGCGCAATCGGGCTAGCACCGCCCGGCACTGATCCTCCGTGCCGAACGACGCTCGGAACGCATCGTCGCTCAAGCCACGAACACGCGATGCAACCTTGAATGCCATATCCATGACCTCCCGATAACAGAAACCCTTCCAAACCTACAATCTCATACCAACCGCAAGTCATATATACCAACCGCAAGTCATATAGACCGATGCATTGGGTCGTGGGGATCGTCACGATGGTGCGACGGCCCAGCTTCGCCGGGTTGTTTTGGTGATGATGTCGGGTTGCTCGATGAGCCATTGCCATGCCGTCCGGCAGGCTTCTCTCAGGGCGGCGACATCCTTGAACACACGGTTGGCGAAGCGGTTCGATTTCAGGACCGGTATGATCTGCTCCATGGGATTGAGTTCCGGACTGTATGGCGGCAGATGCAGGAGCGTCAGATTGGGGGGACGAGAAGGTCGCCCGAGCGATGCCAGCCTGCCCCGTCCAGTATGACCACGCCGTGCGCACCCGGCGCCACGGCCGCGCCGATCGCCGCCAGATGCTCGTTCATCGCCGCCGTGTTCGCCCTGTCCGCCACATGGGCGATGCCGACGCCGCGCTGTGCGCAGGTGGCGCCGAACAGATAGACATAGCCATAGCGATGGTCGCGCACGATGCGCGGACGTTGCCTCCCGCGCGCCCAGACGCGCGTCGTCATCCCTTTCTGGCCGATGCGCGCCTCGTCCTGGAACCAGATTTCGATCGGGCCCGCCAGCGCCTCGGAACTGAGCATCGACGTCACCCTTGCCTCGAAGTCCGCCACGAACGCCCCCTGCCGCTCCGCGTCGGCCCTGGGGTGGACCGGCCGTCCCGAGACAAAACGAAACCCGGCCCTTCGGAGCATCATACGGGCGCCGCTCTCCGTATAAATGACCCCGAAGGCCTCCTCGATTTTCCGTATGATGTCCTGAACCCGCCAGCGCGTGACACCGTCCCGCTCAAGATCGGGACCCGCCTCGACCCACAACCCGATCTCGGCAATCCGAGCCTCCGTCAACCGACCATCGCTGCCCCCGCGAGGACGATCCGCAAGCCCCTCGAACTCCTCCGCATTGTAGCGCAACACCCAGTTTCCTGCTTATTCTTGAGAGTCATCTTATGAGATTGTAAGTTTGGAAGGGTTTCTGTTATCGGGAGGTCATGGATATGGCATTCAAGGTTGCATCGCGTGTTCGTGGCTTGAGCGACGATGCGTTCCGAGCGTCGTTTGGCACGGAGGACCAGTGCCGTGCGGCGCTGGCGAGATTGCGCTGGCCGGAGGGCTTCGAGTGCGTCTCCTGCGGGCATCGGGGGTACAGCATTCTTGCCCGGCGGGGGCTTTACCAGTGCAACCGCTGCAAGAAACAGGTTTCGGTGACGTCGGGGACGATTTTTCACTCGACCAAGCTGCCCCTGACGGTGTGGTTTGCGGCGATCCACCTTGTGGTGACGGCGAAGAACGGCATTTCGTCGGTGGAACCCGGTCGCCGCCTCGGGGTCAGGCAGCCGACCGCCTGGACGATGAAGCAGAAGATCATGGCGGTGATGGCCCGGCGCGAAGCCGACACGCGGCTCGACGGACGGGTCGAGATGGACGACGCCTGGCTCGGCGGGTCGCGCTCCGGCGGCAAGCGCGGCCGGGGCGCACCGGGCAAGACGCCCTTCGTGGCGGCGGTCTCGACCAGCGCCGAAGGGGCTCCGCGCAAGGTCAAGCTCGCCCCGGTCAGGGGCTTCCGCAAGCGCGAGATCGCGCGCGGCGCCAAACGCTGGCTGGCCCCGGGGACGGAGGTCGTCACCGATGCCCTGCACTGCTGGAACGCCCTCGACGGCATCGCCGCAAGCCACAGCGCCATCCGCACTGGCTCAGGCAGCCGGGCCGCCCGCATGGCCCCCTTCAAATGGGTCAACACGACCCTCGGCAACATCAAGAGCGCCATCGCCGGAACCTACCGAAAGCTCGGTCCCGATCATGCCGAACGCTACCTCGCCAGCTTCGCATGGCGATACAACCGACGATACCAACTCAACTCCATGATCCCACGCTTCCTTCACAGCGCCGTCAGAACACAACCCATCCCATATCAACTACTCATCGCAGGATGATCCTTGGGAATAAGCAGGAATACTTTTAATCGTCACTGTTGAAGTTGGGCCAAGGCCATCCGATGGGTGCTGGTGCGAGACCCGGAAGGCGAGCGGGACCCGCAGGCGTTCTTCTGCACCGACACCAACATGGAGCCGGCCGGGATCATCGCCACCTTCGTGCGGCGCTGGCAGGTCGAGGTCACCTTCCAGGAACTGCGCGCCCATCTCGGGCTCGAAACACAACGCCAGTGGTCACACGCGGCGATCGCACGAACCACCCCCGTCCTCTGCGGGCTCTACAGCCTCGTCTGCCTCTGGGCCACAGACGTGCTCTCGACAAACCACCTGTCCTACGCCGCCGCCTGGTACCAGAAAACCAGCGTCACATTCTCCGATGCAATCGCGGCCATACGATGCCAACTCTGGCTTGGAAACAATTTATCGCGCTCCCCGCCAAACCGGGAACCAAACATAATTCCGCCCAACAAGATAATGCGTATGCAGTACGCCCTCTGCTTCGCAGCGTAATGCACAAAGTCGAGCTGAGAGCCGGAAAAAGGCTGAGCGGCGCGCCCGCCGTCAGTCGCCCCGACTCCGCCGGTTCAGCCAGCGGAAAAACACCAACGCGCCGACGACTGCGACCAGCATCCCCCGGCCGCCGAAGACCGCAAGCAGTAACGCCACAACACCGGCAACGACAATAACTGCAACAATCTCATCCGGTGAAGCGCCCAGCGACAACAGATGGATAAACAAGGCGCCAGCGAATCCAATACCCCCTGCTGCTACAACAAAATACTCCTTCCAAAATCCTTTATCTTCCTTCATGTTTCCTCATCGCCTCACACAATTCATCGGTACTGGATATGACCTTCCGGTTATCGAATAGGCTTTCATGCATTTCCGCCTCCGAATAACCCGTTGGCTTGCCGGTATTCTTATTCACAACCCAAGACGCACGTGGTCTCCTCTTCCCAAGATATTTCCCTACCGAAAGAGGATGTGTATTCAACAAAGGCGCTACGGATCCGTATGTCGCCCGGATCTTCTTCTTGTTAAGATAATCGAGGATTCGCTCTAAGGTTTCTTCCCTTGATCTATCCTTTCCGACCAGCATGGTTTCAGTCCGCTCCTGGATTGTTCCCTTTACGACCTCCGGCTTTAGCATTTACGACCTCCGGCTTTAGCATCCGCGCACCACGTTCAGAAAATGATAGCGCGCCGGCTAATTTCCCTGAAAAGCCTTCGAGGCAGGCCTTCAGCTCCAATGCCTTGTGGCAAGATTTCTTCAAGAATGGCGACGCCAACACGACATCAGCATAATACTTGCTTTCACCTGCTATTCTACTACCGTGAATTGGCGGACATGTCATAATCCACGCATCGGGAAGATGCTCTTCCAGAATTTGGTCGAATTCTCGTCCGACATGATTGAAAGGGTTCAAATTGAGTACAAATAGCAAAACAGTAGAAGTTTTCGTCATTTCTGCTACTCTCGGAATAATCTTCTTCGCCTTGTTGTTTCCTGATTTGTCGGGTTTAAGGAAATCCGCGAACGGATCAATCATTATAAGGTCCTCAGGTTCGGTCTGGCCCAAAATTCTCCCGAATGCTTCATAGGCATCGTATCCGCATTCTAGGCCGTGGACTCATAAGCGCGTAGCCAGAGCCTGACAGTAGCGATCTTGATCATGGCGAGGAAGTTGGCGGCGAGCTTTTCGTATCGGGTGGCGATGCGGCGGAACTGCTTGAGTTTGTTGAAGGCGCGTTCGATCCGGTTTCGCAATTTATACAAGGGTTTGGAGAAAGCGTGCCTGGTCTTCGCGCCTTCGCGGTCGGGGATGATCGGGACGGCATCGTGTTGCTCGATCAGGTCACGGATCCATTTGGCGTCACAGGCCTTGTCGGCGATGAGGAAACTGTCGGGCGGCAGGGTCGCCAGCATGGCACCGGCGGCCGTGGTGTAAATCTCGAACGTGATTTTTCGAGTTAGGGCACTATCTGACAGGGGTCGCCTTCCTCCCATGAAGGGGGCTTCAATACAGGATATTTCCGGGCATGGCAAGAGGCATTGGCACGAAATCCGACTGACCTACGGGAAGATCCTGAACGCGGTAGTGGCACTGGGGGAAGTAAAACAGTGACAACGCATTGTTTCCGGGGGGCATTGAGGGTAGCCTTATGCATGAATGCAGTTCTGGCACGAAAAAAGCCACGACCATCGTGGTGATGCACCTAATCAACCTGTGAGAGGATAAATATGATAATTGATATAGGAGAAACGAAGGCAAGCTTGCCGGTAAAGCACGGAATTCTGATGGTTGCGGCAGGTCCGGGGGCGTCGTCATGAGCCGGGCTCCGGGGGGGCGCCGCACGCAGCATGCGGTGATGGCGACGGCGAACGAGTGGGCGCGCATCAGGGAGCTTGCCGACGAGGCGGGCATGGAAATCTCGCGCTACATCGTTCACCGGGCCATCATGGCGGAGGCCGTGCCGGCCGTCGTCATGCGGCGCGCTGTGCGCGAACTGCTGGTGCTGGCGAAGGTGGAGCAGGAGCGCATGGTGGATCTCGACCTGGGGGACCGCTGGGCCGCTCTCGGCGATGCCGTGGATGCCTGGCTCTCCCGTGAGGGCGACCTGGACCGCCTGACCGATCCCGGCGCGGCGGCGCGCTGGCAGGCGGTCTCGGTCAGCGCCGATCCGGAGGGCGGCCCCGCGCCGCAGCCCTGAGGCGGTCATGGCAAGGCTGGTTCGCCGCACCCTGCGCTGCACGGTGGTCGAAAAGGCGGCGATCAGGGAGAAGGCCGAGGCGGCGGGCATGCCGGTCTCGCGCTTCCTGGTAGCCTGCGCGCTGCACGAGGATGCGGGCGGGGCGCCCCGCGAGGAGCCCCGGCTCGTGCTCTCGGAGGAGGAACAGCGGACATTGCATGAGCGGGTGGCGCGGATGGACGCCGTCCATCGTGCCTTGCACGAGGCGCTTCCCGGCACGGACCTGTCGCTGTTCGGCGCGATCGCGTTCATCCAGCGCGCGCTTCGGGAGCGCCCTTCGGGATGGGCGGATCGATGACGGCGCGCGGTTCCGGCGCGCGGGTGCGGCTGACCATCTCGTGCTCCGACCTGGACTGGGAGCGAAGCCGGGAGATCGCGGACCGGCGGGGCATTTCGATCAACGGGCACATGATTTCCGCCGGGCTGAGCGTCGAGCTCGACCCGGAGGCGTTGTCCGGTCCTTCGCTCGTCCTGTCCGGGGCGGAGCAGCGGCTTCTGTTCGACCGGGTCGCGCGCATGGCGGACAGCACCCTGGCGGCGGCGGGCCCGGGCGGGAGTTCCATCGAACGGCTCCGGCAATCGGTGGAGCTGCTGCTCATGACGGTGCTGCGCGACATGGTCCGGCAGGGCCGGGAGGACGAACTCGGGCCGCTGCTGGCGGAGACGTTCGGCGCCGACCACGCCCCGGAGATCGAACGGCAGTTCCGCAAATGGATGGAGAACGGGACGCCGCTGTTGGGCTGAGCGGCAGTATTCTCCCGCTTGCGGTGTCCGAGCAGCCGCCCGACGGTGGTGAGCCCGACGCCGTTCATGACGCCCTGCGAGGCCCAGGTGTGGCGGCAGTCGTGGATGCGAAGACCCGGAAGCCCCGCCTCGTCGCGTATGCCGACCCAGAAAGTATAGAGCCTTGCCGTCGTGAGGTTGTCGGGAAACACTCGCTCCCGGCCATCCGGTCGCGGCAGTTCCGCGATCAGCCTTGCCGCTTCCGGCCCCAGCCAGATGGTGCGCGGCCCGGTCTGCGGCCCGGTCTTGGAGTCTTCGATGCGCGCGCTCGCGCCGTCTCCGCCCAGCTCTCCGATTTCGTCCCACCTGAGGTTGATGACTTCGGAGAGCCGCGCCCCGGTGAGCGTCAACAGCCGGATGGCCGCCACCGGCCAGGGATGCTGTTCCCGGTGGCGGTCGAGCACCGCGCCGAGACGCTCCAGCTCTTCGCGGCTGAGATAGCGCGCGACAGGCTTGCGGGGGTTCTTCACGATGTTGGCGCAGGCGTCGGGGACATGCTCGCCGATGTCGCCCCACTGCCGGGCCGTCCCGAGCATGGCGCGGAGTATCTCGAAGGCGCGGTTGGCGGCGCCGGGCCTGTCCGCGCTGGCGGCGTCGAACCATGCCGAGACCCGCGCATGGTCGATGGCGTCGAGCCGGAGCCTGCCGAAATGCGGCATCAGGCGGTTCTTCAGGTAGATGTCGAAGGTCTCGAGCGAGGACGGCTTCCAGCGGTGTTTCCGCCGCGAGCGGTAACGGGCGGCGAAGTCCCGGAACAGCGGCGCCTTCCCCTTGCGCGGCGGCGTCACGTCCTCGCCGCCCCACAGGCGGGCGAGCACGGCCGCGCCTTCCCGGCGCGCCGCGTCGAGAGGCAGTTCGGGGAAGCGCCCGAGGGTGATCTTGCGCATGCGTCCCCGGACGCGGGTCTGGACGATCCAGGACCGGACGCCGGAGGGCTGCACCCTGACCCCGAAATGCGCCAGCAGATTGTCCCACAGGGTGTATTCCCGTTCCGCCGGCTTCGCGGCGGCGACGGCCTTCACGGTGAGCCGGACACGATGCCTGCGGCCGCTCATCGCCCGCTTTCCTTCCCGGTCATGGCCTCGTGGACGATGCCGGAGATGCGCCCGGCCGCCTCGCGGACATGCTCGTCGGCGAGATGGGCGTAGCGTTCGGTGGAGGCGGTATCGGCATGGCCGAGCAGGCGGCCGACGGTGTAGAGGTCGAGGCCGCTCATCACGGCATGGGAGGCGAAGGTATGCCGGCAGTCGTGGATGCGCACATCGTCCAGCCCGGCGAGACCGCGCAGCTTCTGCCAGCGCAGGCCGAGGTCGGTCATCGGGCCGTCGCCCTTCCCGTTCGGGAAGACGAAGCGTCCCTCGCGCGGCAGGCCATTCAGGACGGCCCGCGCGGGCGGGGGAAGCTGGAGCGCCTTCGGTCCGGTCTTGGAGTCCGGCAACACCGCGCGGGTGTCCCGTATCCAGTCCCATTGCAGGCCGGCGATCTCGGACGACCGGGCGCCGGTGAACAGCAGCAGGCGGATGGCGGCGGCGGCCTGCCGGTCCTCGGCATGGTCGAGGACGAAGCCGAGGCGCTTCAACTCGTCCAGGGACAGGAACCGCTCGCGCGGCGCCGTCCTGTAGCGCCGCATGTTGCGACAGGGGTTGGAGCCCTGCGGGCGAAGGTCCCATAGCTCCGCCTGGCGCATCATCACCGAGAGCACCGGCAGGGTCCGGTTGGCGCTGCCGGGGGTTCCGCTGAGGGAATCGAACCAGCGCCGCACATCGGCGCGGTCGATCTTCGCGACGGGCATCGCGCTGAAGAAGGGCACGAGGCGGCGCTCGATCAGATGGGCGTTGGCCTTCCTCGTGGAGGGTTTCCAGCGCCGCCCCTGGCGGCGCATGAAGTCGGCCGCGAAGTCGGCGAACAGCGGCCCGGTCTCGCGGTCGGCTTTGGCTTCGGCGATGGCGGCAATGGCCTTCTCCCTCGCCTCGGCGGCGGTCATGTCGTCGGTCGTGCCGAGGATCGCCCTGGGCGCGCCGAACTGGCGTGAGGTCCGGACGAAGAAGGTCTTCGTTCCGTTCCCGGCGACGGTGAAGCCGAAGGCGGGCAGGTCCCTGTCGATGACGGTCAGGCCGTATCGTCCGGGTTTCTTCTCCCTGAAGGTGCGGCGGACCGTCCGCTCGTTGACGGGGGCATGGATGCGCATGGGCGTGTCTCCGTTGTCTGTTCCCTCGGGCGCCGTCCGTCCCGGGGGAACGGAACGGCGCTCCTGAACGGACAACGCGACCCGCGCGCGAAACCGCGGTCAGAGGCCGGGCCAGGCCCAACCGTCTGTCACGCAACGGAAAATTGCCGACCGATGCAGGCCGGCCGGGCCTCGCTCCCTGCATCAAGGATGCGTCGGGTGTATTGAATCTGCGGCTCCGCCGTAGAGACAGAGCCGAACGGTGCAGCATTCACGATGGGGAAATCGACGCCGGGGAACCCGGCGGAGGGGAGCCGCCGCGGCGTGTGAGCGGACGGCCTCGCCGGCGCGAGCGCGGGCACTGGTGCGAAGCACCGTGCCGAGCGGACGGGCGGCAACGCCGGCAGTGCCGTCGACAGTCACGCCGGCGGAAGTGCGGCGGGCGGTGCGCCGGGATCGGCGCGGACGGCGATGCACCCGGGCGAAGCATGGTGCAGCGGCGCGTGACGCGGACGCGGAACGCAAGCGCGATCGGTGAAGCCGGAGCACGAGTGCGGCGCGAAGCGCGCGAGGTTGGCGTTGCCGCGTCATCAATGTGCGAAAGAGGAAACGGACCGTGCCGCCGCCGGAGCGACGACACGGCCCGCGATGCGTTGCGGTCAGGCTGCGACCTTCATCACCGGGATGCCGAGCTGCTTCGCCTTGTCGACGAGGTTTTCGGTGATGCCGGAGCCGGGGAAGGCGATGACGCCCCTGGGCAGGAGGTTGAGCAGTTCGTCGTTGCGGCGGAAGGGTGCGGCGCGACCGTGGCGGTCCCAGTCGGGCTTGCAGACGACCTGGTGGACGCCGTTGCGCTCGGCCCAGCGCGCCGCGATCTTCTCGACGCCGGGACCGCCGCCGTGGACGAGGACGAGGTCGGCATACCTGGCGCGGGCCTGGTCGAGCCTGGCGATCACCGCGGCCGGGTCGGCGATGTCCTTTCCGCCGGCGATGGCGACGAGGGTGCCCTGCGGCAGGTGCGCCATGGTCGCGCGGTCCTTGCGGGCACGGGCGAAGTCGCGGGCGTCGATGGCGGCGCTGGTGAGCGTGCCGGTCTGGCTGGCGTGGCTGCCGTGCCGGGGCCGCCACATGTCGCCGGTCTCTTCGCGGTAGGCGTGCGCGGCGGTGTTGCGCATCTTCTCGAAGGCGTCGCGCCGGTCTCCGAGGTTCTGCGCGCGGTCGGTGACGAGCTCCAGGTCGCGGGACTTGATCTCGGTGCCGTCCTGCTCGCGCTGGAAGTCGCGCAGGTCCGGGCTGAGCCGGTCGACGCTGCGGTCGAGGCGGCGGCTCTGGGCGTGGAGCATGTTGACGAAGCCCCACAGCAGGCTCTCGCGTTCGTCGGCGAGCTGGGTGCCGTCGGGGCAGGCGCCTTCGGCGAGGATGCGGAAGGCCTCGCCGATTGCGGTCAGCGCATCGTCCTCGTCCCAGACCTCGCGGGGGTCGAGCTCGTCGCGCTCGGGGGTGGCGCCGTAGAGGGCGGCGTGTTCGCAGACGGTTGCGGTTGCGGACTGTCCAGCGGTCTTTATATCGAAGGTCATGTCGTTTTCCTTTCGGTTTCACGTTCGGGGCCGATCCCCGTTGTGATGTCCTGTCGGGGCACGCGCGCGCAGCAGAAGCACCCGGGCGTAGAAGCTCCTGGGCGGAGTGGTGCGGAAAGTCGGCGAGTGGTGCGGAAGATCGTCTTGCGATCTTCACGGTCGTCGACTTTCACGGTCCGCCCGTAGAGCTTCTTGCCCGGGCCGCAGGGAGCGGAGCGACCGGAGGACCCCGCAGGGGTTGCTGTCGCGAGCACGTGTGACACGATTGGACATCACAGCGGGGTGGCGTATTTCTCTCGCCCTGCACGGACCCCATCGGCGGTTCGGCCGGCACGGCGCCGGAGGCGCCGTTGCCCGCCCTTGCGTCAACCCCACAGGGGATGGGAGAGCACCAGGCGCCCGGCGACCTCGCGGATGCGGGCGCGGTCGTGGAGATAGACGGGGCCGCGCGGGTCTTCGTCGAGGTGTATGGCGAACACCCTGTGCCCCGGCCGGATGCTGTCGTCGAAGGCGTGGACGTCGCCGACATGGTCGCCGTCCCGGTAGATGCGGGATTCGTCGGGGGCGATGCGGCGGAAGGAGATGGTGCTCATCGGGTTCTCCGGGTAGCGTGACGGGTGCGCGAGCGGGCTCGCTCTCCTCCTCGCGCGGTTCACTCGCTTTCCAGCCTCGCTCCCACTCCGTATGCGCCGCGGCGAGACTCGAACCTGCCTGCATGAAGAAAGGGCCGACGCGCGAGGCGCCGACCCTGTGGGGAGGGAAGAACGGGAAGCTCTGGAACGGGATATGGTCCCCGTCCATCGGGTCGCCGCCGGCCGGCGCGGCGCCGCCCGCCGCGTCCGGGCCGGGCTGCGCGGCGTTGCCGTTCGCCTTGTCGAGGAACTGGACGCGCCCGCCGGGGACCAGCAGGATCTCGGTCGAGAAGCGGTCGCCGTCCTCGCCCGGCTTCGACCAGCGCCGGGTCTGGAGCTTGCCGTCGACGTAGACCAGCCGGCCCTTCGTGGCGTGCCTGGCGAGCATGTCGATCAGCCCGTCCTGGAAGGTCATACCAGCGGGCATAGTTCAGAACCCATTGGCCCATTTTCGGGTTCCGATGGAGGCGATGCGTTCTGGTTGTGAGACGAGATTGTTCCAGGCCTGGCAGCAGTGATCGAGTATGTCGTCGTAGTTCTGGAAGACGCGGTTCGAGAGCCAATTTTCGCGCATGAACTGCCAGACATTCTCGACGGGATTGAGCTCGGGGGACCGGGGCGGGAGCGGCATCAGGGTTATGTTGTCGGGGACTTTGAGGGCCGGGGATGTGTGCCATCCGGCCCGGTCGAGCATGACGAGGGCATGGGCTCCGGGTTCAACGGTGAGGGCGACCTCGGCGAGGTGGGCGTTGAGTGCCTCCGTGTTGGCGTGGGGCATGACGAGGCCGGCGGCCTTGCCCTTCTGCGGGCATATGGCGCCGAAGATGTAGGCCGGGATGGCTCTCTGGTCCTTGGGCGCTGACGGTCGGGTGCCGCGTTTCGCCCATCGCCGGGTGATCCTGTTCTTCTGCCCGACGCGCGCCTCGTCCTGCCACCAGACTTCGACCTCGACGCCGTCGCCGAGTGCAGCGCGGATCTCCTTCAGGCGGTCGGGGAAGTTTTTTTGAACCCTGCCAGCGCGGCTTCGTCCCGGGCATGGTGGCGCGGGCGCGCAGACAGCCTGGCGTAGCCCATCCGGCGCAACTCCCGCCCGACCGTCGTCTCCGCCAACGAGATGCCGAACTGCTCCCTGAGCCATGCCGCCAGGTCGCAGCGCCGCCACCGCACCACGCCGTGGATCGCCGGGTCCGGACCGCTCTCCACAACCGCCGCCAGCGCCGCGCGCTGCTCCCCGTTCAACTTGCGCGGCGGACCTGAGGCCTTGCGATCCTTCAATCCCTCCGGGCCTTCCGCGTTGAAGCGAAGAACCCAGTCCCGGATGATCTGCAAGCCCACCCCCGCAAAACGCGCCGCATCCGAACGACGGTAACCGTCGTAAATCACCGCAAGCGCAAGAAGGCGACGGTTCTGCGAACCATACCGGCTCCGCTGCGCCAAGCCGCGCAACTGCGCCGCATCAAAATCCTCCCTCAAGGGGATTGCTGCCCTCATAACGACCCTCCAATCGCAGAATCGCTATTGAGCCAGAACTCGATAACCTTGGGAATCCCCTCAATGAGTCTCAACCCTCAACCGCTGGTATCACGACCCGGTGCCACTCGGTCCTGTCGATCCGCTCGCCGCTGCCGTTCCGGTCGATGTAGCTCTCGTCGGTGGCAACGCTCAGATTGGCCACGCGGCCGCCGTTCTGCAGGTGGTTGATGGTGACGTCCGCGCCGAGGCGGCCGATGATCTGCGCCTTGTTCAATCCGAAGCTCATTGCGATACTCCTTCAGGTTCGCGTTGATGACGATGGGTTGCGAACGACCGGGGCCGGGGTCACTCTCCCGAACCCCCGCCCGTTCAATCTCTTCAGGCCCTCCTCTACCCCTGACCGCCCGGAGAGAACGACGACGCCGGTTCCGGGAAGAGGCTCGCGAAGCCGTGCACCGGACAGGCCGCGCCCCGGTCGGGACAGCGGATGGCACGCTCGTCCTCGGCGATCTCGCGGACGGTGCGACGGTCGACGCCGAGTTCGGCGAGCAGGTCGCAGCCGAGCGGAAGGTCGAGGGGTGTATCGGGATGGAACATGGCGGGAACTCCTCTGCCGGTGTCCGATCCGGCATCGGCGCGGGGAGTTCCTCTCCTCCGCCCTGCCGGACACTCGCCCGGCAGGCGCTTCACTCCTCTCCACGACACAGGGACGGCGCGGAGGATCGCGGCCAGGCGAGCGCCGCCATCGCCGCCCGGGACAGCATGTCAGGTCCAGGCGGTGAAGGAGGCGGTGACGGGGGCGTCGGCGACGATCTCGACGCGGTTGCGGTCGAGCTTCCCGAAGGCGAGGCAGAGGGCGACATCGGCCCGATCGTCGAACGGGCCGTGCTCGCGGCCGGTCTCCAGTTCGATCACGGTCCAGACCGGCTCGTGGACCGGGATGCCCCTGAAATGCGCCGAGCCGTGATACGACCTCCCGGCACAGGGCGCACAGCGCGCCGCCCCCTGTGACGGCGCCCCGCAGGCCGTGCACAGGCCGGCGGCCCGGCGCCGGGCGTACAACTGCCGCGAGCGCGCGTTCTTGCGCTCCGGGTCGTGGCTGGCCTCCTCGATGGCGGCACACGCAGCGCAGCGCGACAGACCGTCATGGACGGCGGCGCCGCACCGGGTGCAGAGCCCGGCCTGGCGCCGGTCCCGGTATTGCCGCCGTTCCGCCGCCTGCCTCCTGTCGCGGCAGGGCTGGCAGGTGGTTCCGCCCTCTACGGGGGGACGCTTGCCGCAGCGGATGCAGAGTCCCGCCTCGATCCGGGCTTTCTGGCGGCGCTTGCTCTTCGCCCGGGCGGCGCGCCTTTTGGCCTCGGCATCGGCCCCGCCATACCTGAGGCCGGCGGCTTTCCCGGCGGCGTATTTCGCGCGGTCCGCTGCCCGGCGCTTCTCCAGGCAAGGCTCGCAGGACGCGCGGCCATCGGCGGCCGGCTGCTTGCCGCACCGGATGCAGAGCCCGGCGTCGCGGCGCATTTCAGCCTCGCGGTGGGATCGGTCGCGCCCTTGGGCGCGGGCCTTGTCGGGGTCTCTCCGGGGGAGGCCGGCGGTGCGCAGCCTTGCGTCCCTGGCCCGGCTCGCCCGGTTCCGCTTCTCGCCGCAGGGCGCGCACAGGGTCCGCGCGGGCTCGGGCCGGCGCTTCCCACACTGAATGCACTTGCCGCGCGCACGCCGGGCCCCGATGTCCTGCTGCTCGCACATGGGAGCGTTCTCCTTGCCGTGGGGAAAACGGAAGAGGGACGCCCGGCCGACCCGGGTGGGCCGGCGGGACATCCCTCGGGAAAGCGCTCAGCCGCGCTGCTTGCGGTCGCACAGGAGGCCCGCCGCAACCGAACCCCAAGCCTGTTTCCCGCCGCGGGTGCGAAGGCCGGTGCACACGATGATCTCGGTGCGGTCCGGGCGCATCGCCTCGGCTTCCTTGCGCGAGACCACGGTGCGCCTGACCTTGCGACGCCCCTTCGCGTTCTCCTCGCCGTCCCGGACCGGACGAATGTCGCCGCAGGCCAGGGCGCGGAACCGCTCGACCACGAAGCGGTCGTCGCCGTCGAGGCCGCCGCCGAAATAGTGGACCAGGAACGTGCTCGCCGTATTGCCGGGCATCGCCATCCTTGCTGCCGTCATGCTGCCGTCTCCATCGTGCCGTGGTGGAACCCGGCGGCAGCGCCCCGCCCTCCGAAGCGCCGACCGCCGCCCCGCTCACGGCCAGACCTTCCCTCCTGCCGGCGCGGAGCGGGGAAGGCGGTGTTCCCGGCGTCGGGCGGCAGGCCGGCGGCACGGGTGACGGGTAGCTGGAAAGCGCCCCGGCCATGGCCACACCGGCACGTTCGGGCTGCAATCGACCAGCGCACACGCGACGCGCTCACCGTCACTAACACCGGTGACAGGAAGGGCCGCGAAGGTGGGGCAACGCGCAGGAAGGGGATTTCCTGCGCGGAATCAACAGCCTGTCCCCTCCATCCGACCGGAAAAACCCCACAGCGCAAATTTCTCGCCGCCGAACCGGTTTGAGGCGCGCGGTCAATTGTGTTAGCTTCCGCCACCGGAACAGGGAGATTCAGCCATGGCGAAACCCGGAGTCACTCTATCACCACGCAAGGCGGACGGCGACCGTTGGGAATGGTGGAACCCCGATATTGCCTACAATTTTGTCGGCACCGAGGGCAACGACACGCTGTACGGCGGCCGGGGCGACGACGCGACACGCGGCCGCCGGGGCGACGACCGGCTGCACGGCGGCGAGGGCGACGACCTTCTGAGGGGCGGCGGGGGCGACGACCGGCTGTACGGCGGCGAGGGCGACGACCTTCTGAGGGGCGGCGGGGGCGACGACCGGCTGTACGGCGGCCAGGGCAACGACACGCTGCGAGGCGGCCGGGGCGACGACTACCTGCGGGACATGAACGGCGACAACTTTCTGTATGGCGACCGGGGCGACGACTACTTGATCGCCGGCGATGGCGACGACATGCTGAAAGGCGGCCGCGGCGACGACGTGCTGCAAGGCGGCGGCGGTGCGGACCGCTTCGTTTTCGACAGGAACAGCGGTTTCGACACGATCTGGGACTATGAAGACGGCAAGGACAAGATCGTCTTCGGAGGCGGAATCCAGTTCTCGGACCTGATCTTCACTTATGCAGAGCAGAACAACCCGGACTCGAGCCGTGCCGTAACCAAAATCGAAGACGCTTCCGGTGAATGGGCAGTTCATTTTCACAATTATGTAAAGGAGGAGGAATTGACCGAGTCCGATTTCGAGTTCCTCGGCTAACCCGGAACCCAGAACGCTTTTTCCAACCATCTTGAAGGAAACAACTCATGGCACGACCCGGAAAAATCATTACCGGAACCCCCGGTCATGATTATGCAGGCCCTTGGCACTATCCGCAGGATGGCGGACCGCGCTACCGCTCAAAGGACTTGGAGGGAACCAACCGCGACGACACGATCCGAGGCTTGGAGGGTCACGACCGGATCGTCGGCAAGGGTGGCCACGACAAGCTGTACGGCGGCGACGGCGTGGATCTGATCCTGGGCAACGCTGGCAACGACAGGTTGTGGGGCGGTCTCGGCGACGACCACCTGTTAGGCGATTCCGGAAACGACACGCTGCGCGGCGGCGACGGCAACGACCGCATGTGGGGCGGCACAGGCCGGGACGTTCTTTACGGCGACGCCGGCGACGACGACATGTGGGGCAACGAGGGCCGGGACGTTCTTTACGGCGACGCCGGCGACGACGACATGTGGGGCAACGAGGGCCGGGACTCTCTTTACGGCGGCGACGGCGACGACACCCTGGACGGCGACGACGGCAACGACATACTGGAAGGCGACGCTGGCGACGACGATTTGGTGGGCGGCTCCGGCGACGATGTGCTGGAAGGCGGCTCCGGCGACGACGATTTGGTGGGCGGCTCCGGCGACGATACCTTCATCTTCATCGGGAACAGCGGAAAGGACCGCATCTATGACTACGATCCCGATTCGGACGAAATCCAGATCAAGGGAGTCTCCGGGGTCGAAGATTCTGACGACCTCTATCGCTTTTCTACCGAGATAGGCAACGAAGATGCTGTAATAATCTACAAAACCACAGAGGTTAACAAAGACAATAATGACCAAGAAGCGAGGGACAACGCAACGTGGAGCATCACGCTCGCTGATACGCAGTTGTCCGACGTTGACCTGTCCGACTTCGATATCATCGCCTGACAGTTGAAACTTGCCGCAACCGGCGTTCGGGCCGGGACTCTGCTTACATAAGCGGCGCGGGGCCGTCGCCGGGCCGCGGCGAACGCTCGCAAGCTCGCTACACGCCGACCCCGGCGAGACCTTATCGCGCCTGAATGGACACGGCAGAATCGAGCGCCCGGCGAAGATCCCGGTCAGGCTCCCGGCGTCGCCGCCAGTCTCCCGAAGCGTGTTGCCCTGCACCGCAATGGTGTATCCTTTGAGGCGTGTATCCTCAGACTTCCTGACCTCTGCTAATTTTGTTTGGCACCGGTGCGCGCGGATTTTGGGGTTATGCCGACCTCGTAGACCATGCGCATACGGTTGCCGGGGAAGTGCGTTTCGGTGGCGTTGAGTTCGGCCAGAAGAGGCTTGATCTGGCGGTCGCAGGCGTCATTTGCGAGGCCGAGAATGCGGACCCGCAGGACGCCGTTGGCAGGGTCCGGCAGGATGTCGGCATCGGCGGTGAAGAGTGCCTGAAGCAGTTTCCGTGGGTGGGGCTTGTGGCCCTGCGCCTGCATGACGGGAAGCATCAAGCGGGTTTCAGCGCGGTAGGCGATCATGCGGATGATGTCGAGTAGGAGGCGCTCGCGTGAGGGCAAGGCATTGAGCTGTCCGGCTTCGTCGAGGTCGCCGGCCCGGCAGTGCGTGGGCACCTCCCTGCGGCTGGATCTGACAATCTCACGGCCGCCCTCGAGGTCCCTGAGTTCCCTCTTGAGTTCGCCCGTCGGCTGCTTCCTGTGGGCGGCGTCGGCGATGCGGTTGCGCAGGCGGCCAAGCTGGTGGTCGAGGCGGCGGATTGCCTTGTCGTAGGCCCGCCGCAGCGGGCTGACGACCATGGTATCGGCAGCGAGAGGCTCGATCTCGTGGGTCGGCAGGGCGTCGAGATTGAACTCGTCGCGCATGTATTTGAAGAAGTTTTCCTGCGACCAGCGCGAGAACAAGGCGCCTGCGGCCTCCGCCACCGGCTTGTGCGGATCGGTGGTGACCAGCGGAACCTGACGGCCGTTGTCGAGCAGGCGGCGGATCTGGCGCACCCTGAAGCCGTTCTTCAACGTCACCGGCTTCTCGGCCAGCAGCATGGTGGCGCTGGCGTTCGCCGCGGGTCCGTGAATGGGAACGATCATCGCACTGAAGTCCTCGGCCGGCCAGTCCCCGCCCCTGAAGTTCTTGTGCCAGGTCAGGCAGGCAATGCCGCGCCTGGCCAGCCGGCGAAACAGCTCCGGGCTCCAGCCCTCGCGGTCGAAGACCAGTGTGAGCACGGGCTGGCCGGGCTGCCCGGCGGTCAGGTCCGCTGCCCCGGCGTCGACGATCCCGAGCGCCTGCAACGCCGGCACCACGTCGGATTCGATCGCGGCGACCATCTTCGGGTCCAGCGGCTTGTGCAGGCACAGCAGGGGCTTGCCGCCCAAGGCGTTGATCCAGTAGCTGGTGCTCGCCGGCAGGCACAGCTTCTCGCGCGAGACGAAGTGTTTGGGCAGGCGCCCCTTGCGGCCGGCGTAGACCTTGACGTGCCCGTCAACGGCCAGCGTCGCCCAGAGCTCGGGCTCCTCCTCCTGCCAGCGTCTCGCAAGAGCGAGCTGCCACGCCTGCACGCTGGCTTCGTCGTTGGCCATGAGCCCGATCTTGCGCCGTAGCGTCTTGACCTCGGGGCAGCGGTCGAGACCGAGAACCGCACCCCATTCGCCCGGTGCCTGGTAGCGCAGGCTCTCGGGGTTGCGCACCCGCGCCAGGGTCATGAAGGCCAGGAAGAGCAGGATCGTGGGCAGGCCGTAGTAGCCCTTCGACAGCAACGGCAGGAGGCCGGTCTCGCAGAGCAGGCCTTCCTTCAGCAGGGCCGGCAGGGCGGCGAGAACGCCGCCAAAGCGCACGCCGCGGGCGGCGGCGGTGAACTGCGGTTCGACCGGTCCCGCCTGCCCGCAGCTGGCCAACACCCGAGCCCGGACATCGCAAGTCGCGCGCCCCATCGGCGCCTGCCGGTCCCGCCGGTCGCGCGCGCTGCGATCCGTCTGCGCCTCCAGCCCCGCTGCCGTCGCCGGCCCGGCGGCACCGGCACTCTCGTCATCGACACTGCCCTCGGGCGCCCCACCCGCGTCAGGCGGCACCGCCACTGCCGCGCTGCCGCGCTCCCGACACGCCTCCGCGTTGCCGATCACCCCCTGCCGCCGCCACTTGTTGACCGACGGCGCTGACACGCCGAGAACTCGGGCCACCGCAGAGCCGCTCAGGCCCCCTTCCAGCAACGCCGTCGCTTTCTCCGCCAGCTCCGGCGTGAACACCGAAGGTCCCCGACCGCGCCGGGGCTTCAGAAACTCCGCTTCGCCCTCGGCCAGGTAGCGCCGTCGTGCGCGCTGGACCGTTGCACGCGAGACACCGAAAGCGTCGGCCAGATCCTGCCGCGAGACCGCGCTGATCGCAGCCAGGCGGCCGATCCGCAACAGCATGGCCGCGCGGTCATCGGCGGCGTGGCTGTCAAAGGGAACGAGGTTGGAGAAGTAGGTGAAGCTGTCGTCCGAAATCAGAATGGCGAAACAACTGCTGCCGATCGGAACCGCCTCCGGAGGGCTCAGGGGAAGGGTAATCGACATGGTTGAAATCTCGTATCCAGTGTCAAATTAAAATACCCGAACCTGGACACGGCAGCCAGCGAAAATCAGCCGAAACAGACGAAAAATGAACCGAACTCAAAAAGTTCCCAGAACGCCGCCCGCAACAAACATCGTCACGAGGTCAGGAAGTCTGATCCTTTGAGGCGTGTGCGCTGTTTGTAAGTGCTTTCTGAGCAAGGCATTGCGGAGGGTCTGAATTTTTCTTACCCCGTCAGTATGGCTGATTTCGGGGGTTTTTGCGGCTTGGCGGGAAGGGTTTTGTGGATTTCCACCCCATGGCCGTGCGCGGGCTGGTTTTCGGGCGCGTCGCGTTGAGGCGCGGGACTGAGTAGAAGGTGTCGCCATCGGGCTTGGGCCCTGTTCCCCTACAACGTGTCCAGACGATTGGAAGAACATGATGGCGACAGCGGAGAAGTCAGCCTTTTCGTGGTGGTCTGTGGAAGGCCTTGCGGACCTTGCGCGGTTGCGTGTGGTGCTCGACACGCTTCCCGACGAGGAGGTTGTGGCGGCGCTTGAGGCGGGTCGAGGCCGGGGTCGCAACGACTACCCGGTGCGGGCGATGTGGCGGGCTCTGATCGCGGGGATCGTGTTCCAGCATGCCTCGATGCAGTCTCTTCTGCGGGAGCTGGGCCGCAACCCGGCGCTTCTGGAGATTTGCGGTTTCGAGGCGCTGCCCTTGCAGGGTGCGCCGGTGGTGGCGCTTTGCGCGGGGCGGGTGGTGAGGCGTCCGGCGCCGTTGCGCTCGACGGTGCCGGGCGCCTGGAACTTCTCGCGGTTCCTGGGGCGCGTGGTGCGCCTTGAGGACGAGCGCGGCCTTGTGTCGGGGATGATCGGGCGTCTGCGCGCCTCGCTGTTCGAGGAGTTGCCGGACTTCGGTCGCCATCCCGGGTATGACGGCAAGGCGGTGGCGAGCCACTCGACGGGCCGGGTTGCCGGGGCCAGGGGGCAGACCTCGGACCCCGATGCGGACTGGGGCAGGCACGAGACGGGCGGGGTGAACGCGAAGACCGGCGCGGTGTGGAAGAAGGTGAAGTCGTGGTTCGGCTACGGGCTTCACCTGATCGCCGACACGGACCACGAGGTTCCTGTGGCCTTCGAGGTGACGCGGGCGTCGGCATCGGAACCCGGGGCGCTGTCCGGGATGGTGGAGGAGTTGTTCGCCGGGGCGCCGGAGATGGCCGGGCGCTGCGCCACCTTCAGCGCCGACCGCGGTCTCGACAACGCCCGCCTGAAGGCGCGGCTGTGGGACAGGTGGCATATCCGCCCGCTGATCGACACGCGCCTGATGTGGCGGGTCGAGAAGAAGGAGCCGGGCCATGACCCGGCCCGGCCGATCACGCGACCGCTGTTCCCCGGACGCGCCGACGTCATCGTTCATGACGAACGCGGCCGGGTGTCCTGCGTGTGCCCGCAGACCGGCGAGGTCCGCGCCATGGCCTTCCAGGGGTTCGAGGCCGGGCGCGGCGTCTGCGGCACGCTCGAATACCGCTGCCCCGCAGCCGCCTTCGGCTTCGAGTGCAAGGGACGCCGGGCCTGCCATCGGGCGGGTGGGGTGAAGTCCGGCGAATACGGCCGCATCCTGCGCGTCGATCTCGACAGCCATGACCGGCGCCTCTTCACGCCCACGCCCTGGGGCAGCCCGTCATGGCGGCGCGGATACAACCGGCGCACGGCCATGGAGCGGATCAACGCCCGCCTCGACCGCAGCTTCAACTTCGAGACCCACTACATCCGCGGTCGCGCGAAGATGAAGACCCGCATCGGGCTGGCCCTGGCGGTCATGATGGCCATGGCGCTTGCACAGGCCCGCGCCGGACGCGTCGCACGCAGGCGCTCCCTGGTCGGCCCGGCGCCATACCTCGATACCGGCTGACCCCTCAGCCGGCTGCCGACAACGCTGACCCAACCCGCCGGACCCCGGCATACGGACACCCGCGACCGAAGGCCGGCGATGCTGCCGGGCTGGGCCGCTCAAGTTCGAAAAGCAACCGCGGCGACCGCCTCGAACGCCGGAACAAACAACATCACCAACCGGACCCAACGTCCCATCCGACCGGAAAAACCCCACAGCGCAAATTTCTCGGCCGGTGGTTTGCCGTGGCGGTGGTGGCCGATCGTCGGATATGCTGCGCCGATGTCCGCCCGGACACCAGATCCTTTCCCTCCGGAACGGCCCGGGGCGGACCGTCAACCGGACCTGTTCGACGGATGCAGGCGGGCTGATGTCCGCAGCCGGTCGGGGCACTTGATCCGGCCTGCGGCCCCTGCGCCGTCGTCGCTTTGCGACAACGAGCTGACCGGACGGCTTGCAGATGCGGGGCCAGCGGATATTGACCCTAAATCCGGCAGTTGACGGGCTTGATCGCTGTCTCGGGGTAGTGTGAACGGTCGGATTTGGGCGTGGATTTCAGCACGCGGTCGCGACCCTGGGTGGCGGCAGCCAGGGTTGACGCCCCGGTTCGCGGCCATGGAGGTATTTCCTGAGCGCCTCGGCGAGGATGCGGCGCCAGCGATCCCCGGCGCTCAACTGCTCCGCAGTTTGCATCAGCGACCGGAAGAAGCCGGCGATCCGGCGCAGCGCCGCCATCACCGTCTTGCGACGCCCGTGATGGGAGGTCACCGTCAGCCGGGTCTGGCCGGCGTGGTGGGTCTGGCGGGCAACCCCGTGCAGGAGCAGCGGCCGGCTGGTGATCGCCTCGCGGTGATGGTCGGGGTCGGCGAGGCGCACGAACAGGCTCCACCAGTTGTAGATGAGCGCGACCAGCCGGGCCATGTGCCGGCAGCGCGTCAGGTCGCGCGTGGTGAAGCCGCCCCAACCCCACTGGTTCTTCAACTCGTCGAAGCCGTTCTCCGCGTCCGCCCGGTCGCGGTAGAGCCGGGCCAGCGAGCGTATCTCCAGGTCCAGCGAGGTCGCCAGCACCGCGAACTCCCACACCCCGGTGCCGGGCTGCGCCTCGGTCCGGAACAGCTCGCCCCGGGCCTTGTCGCCACGCGTCAGCGCCAGCGTCGCAGGAAGCCGCCGGCGCAGCACCACAACCCGGCGCGTCCGGCTCCAGCCCTGCAGACGCAGATCGGCCCCGATCCCCGACCAGCCCTGGCCCGCATCCTCCCGGCCGTCCCGCGCCATCAGCCGCTCGGCAAGCCGGCGCGCCCCCTTCGTCAGGCGCAGCTTGAACAGATAGTCCGGACCCGCAGCCTCGCACGACGACATGTTGGCCTCGCTGCCCCAGTCCTTGTCGCCCCGCACCAGACGCGGCCAGCGATCCCGCCCAAGACGGTCGAGAAACGCCCACAAGGACGGCGCCGCGCGCCTCGAATGGTGATGGTTGCCCGGCGCCACCTCGACATCCAGAACAAGCCGCGTGCCCGCCATCAGGAACGCATGGCAGGCATGCGAGGGGCGGCCCGGCTTCTTCGGGTTGTAGCTCACAACCGCTCCCTCCTGACGACCGTAAAGCGCCTTGATCGTCGTGTCGCAGTCCAGAACCCACGGCTCCCTCAGCAGCGGACGGACCACCTCGTCCAGATGGCCCTGAAGCCACGATGTGCCGACATCCGCACCGATCCGCTCCAGACCGCGCCGCACCGAATCCTCGCTCGCAACCTTGTCCATACCCAGCAGCGCAGGGTTCACTCCGTCGCCGCGCAGCGACGTGATGTGCGCATAGCGGGACTGCCCCGCCAGAACCGACAGAAGAACCGTCCCCAGGACATCCCGCTTCGACGGCGCGTTCGGGCTCGTGTACCGCAGCGGGCAGTCCGCAACCAAAGCGTCAAAGCGACCGCTCACCTTCAGCTATTCCGCGAAAAACGCCAGATGCCCCAGCGGCGTCACCGCCGCATCAGGGTCCCATTCCACATGAACCGCGCCGCCGAAGGTGTCCACCTTCACGAACGCTCGGGCGACATCCCGCACAGCGCCAGGATAATCACCCACAGGGTGAGCCTCTTCGGCCCCTGAAAAGCCGCTCATACCCGCAGACTACAAGGGATTCGGCAAGGCCACGCCATCCTCAAATGCCGGATTTAGGTTGACGCGCTCTGCGCGGAGGTCGTCGCGCGGTCGTTGCAGGCGGCGGTTCCGGCGCTGGAGGGTCTGTGGTGCCGGCTCCGCGGCTTCGGCATCAATCGGCCGCTGCGGGAACAGTGCGCCGTGCTGGAAACCCTGGCGCGGCTGGAGGATAGCGGGGCGCACGCCGCGTTGAAGCGGATCGTCCTTTCGCCGGGCCTGCCGGCTTCATTGCTGCCGGTTGCGTTGCAATCCGCCGCCAGGGCGGGGTTGGTCCTGCCGGCCGCATTCGTTGCCGGGTTCCTCGACCATGACGATCCGGGAGTGCGCACGGCGGCCTTCGACCTCGCGTCCGGGGCGGGCGTGCCGGCGTCCCGGCTGCGGGAGGGGCTGTCCGACCGGGAACCGTCGATCCGCCGGGGAGCGGCGATGGCGCTGGCGCGTCGGGGCGATGCTTCGGGCCGGGATATGCTGACTGCCGAACTCGCCGCCGCGCCCTCGGACGGGATCGTCGAGGCGCTGGGCGCGATCGGCGATGACGAGGCGATCGTGGCGCTCGGACGCTGCGCCTTGCGTCATCCGGATGTCGCGCCGGTCGTGATCGCCGTCCTGCGCGATCTGGGGAGCCGCGCGCCGACAGGCTCGCCGCCCGCCTGGAAGCGGACCCCGCACGGTCGAACATGGGGCCGGCGCCGTGACAGTTCCTGCCGGCGGCGAGGCCGCGAACGGCAACGGGGCAGGCAGGGCGGCGCACGAGGCCGGGGTCACCCTCAGGCGCGCTGGCAGGCGGCGGCGTCCGGAAGGCTGCGCCCACGGGTCATGACGAAGGCCGGGCGGGCCACGGGAGGCCGGGGACGGGCGGCCCGTCACCGGGGCTTTATCGGGCCGCCCCTCATGGCCCGCGCCATCGCCTGCCCGACGCGTTCCGCGGCGGCTTCGATGTCGCGGTCGGCGAGATGAGCGTAGCGCAGCGTCATGCGCACATTGGAATGGCCGAGCAGGCGGGAGACGACCGGGACGGGCACGCCGTTCATCACCGCATGGCTGGCCATGGTATGGCGCAGGTCATGAAGGCGAACGTCTTCAATGCCGGCTTCCTTGCGAACCCGATACCAGAGCGGCAGGTCGGGGCTGCGCGGGCGGGCGGGGTCGCGCGGCGAGGGAAACACGAACGCGCTGCCCGTGCGCGGCTGCCGGTAGAGAATGGTCCTGGCCTGTCTGCCGAGCGGGACCGTCCTCGGCCCCGTCTTGCTCTCCGCGAGGGCCAGCATGTCCTCGCGGACCTCGGACCATCGCAGGCCCGTGATCTCGCCTCTGCGGCAACCGGTGAACAGCAGCAGCCGGATGATGTCGGCCTGCTGCCTGTCGCGGCTTCGGGCCTGTGCATCCAGAACACCGTGCAGGCGCGCGAGTTCCTCGCGGGACAGGAACCGTTTGAGTGCCGGGCGGCGGTTCCTTCTTGTGCCCCTGGCCGGATTGACTTCGATGTGGCCGCAGGCGGCGGCGAAGGTCATGATCTGCCGCAGGATGTCGAGGGCGCGGTTGGCGCCGCCGGGTGCGGTCCGGCTGTAGCGGTCGAACCACTGCCGGACATGGCCCGGCGCAATGCGGTCGAGCGGCTTCGGGCCGAATGCCGGAAGCAATTGTCGCCGGAGTATCCCGGACGCGGTTTGCTGGCCCGACGGCTTGCAGCGGTTGAAATGGGCCTCCTTCCACGGGCCGGCGACGAAATCCCGGAACAGCGGGACCGCGCCGGGCGGTCTGGCAGTCTTCTCCGGCTGCGGGGCCGCCTGGCGTTCGAGAGCCTCCCGGCGCACATCCGCGGCGCTCTTCACGCCAACCGGGCCGAGCGAAACGCGTTTCGTGCGCCCGTCCCTGTCGAGCAGCAGCACCCAGCTGCGCCCGCCGGTGGGCCGCACCCGGACCCCGAGACCGGCGATGCGCGTGTCCCGGACCGTATATTCCCGCTCGCGGGGGCGAAGCCGGGCGACGGCGGCGTCGGTCAGCTTCATGCGTTCCCGGCCCGCCATCAGTCTGCCTCCAGCGCGGCGCCGACGGTCTCGGCTGCGTCCTGCACCATGGCGTCGGCGACATGGGTATATTTCAGCGTGGTTTCCGGCCTGCGGTGGCCGAGCAGCCGGCCGATGGCGAGCACGGTCTCGCCCTGCCGGAGGGCAAGGCTCGCATGCGTATGGCGCAAATCGTGAAGGCGGGCGTCCTCCAGGTCCGCCTCGGCGCGGACCCTGCGCCAGAAGTGGTCCAGCCAGCTTCCGCTCCGGGCTCGCCCGCTATCCGGGGCCGGGAACACATGGCGGCCTTTCCGCTCAAGGCCGTCGAGAACGGCCCGGGCCGGTTCGGAGAGCCAGACCGTCCGGGGCCCCGTCTTGGAGTCGCGGAGAAAGAGGCGGCCTTCGCGGCAGTCGGACCATTGCAGGGTGAGGATCTCGCCCTTGCGGCAGCCGGTCAGCAGCAGCAGGCGAATGACGGCGACATGCTGCGGCCAGCGGGCCTCATGCGCCTTGAGCCGCGCGGACAGGCGGTGGATTTCCTCGTCGCAGAGGAACCGCTCGCGGCCCTTGCGGCGGTAGCGCCTGATGCCCCGGCAGGGGTTGGACCCCTCCGGGCGCAGGCCCATGGCCTCCGCCTCCCTCATGATGACGGACAGCACCGGCATCGACCGGTCCGCCGCCACCGGCACCGCGCGCAGGCGGGCGAACCAGTTCCTTACCTCCTGCCGGTCGATGGCGGCAACCGGACGCCCGGCGAAATGCGGCAGAAGCCGGTTGCGCAGATAGCTGCGGTTGACAGCGAGCGTTCCGGCTTTCCAGAGGCGCTCATGGCGCTCGAACACGGTTTCGGCGACGGCCTCGAAGAGCGTCTCGTCCGGCGCAGGCGGCGCCTCCCCGCCGCGCCTGATGGCGGCAAGCATCTCCGCAGCCGCCGCCCGCGCGTCCGTGACGCTCATCGACCCGGCGTCGCCGACGATCTTCCAGATACGCGCGCCGCGATGCTGGCAGTGGATGAAGAACTGCTTGCGGCCCGAGGGCGACACACGGACGCCGAACCCCCTCAGCCTGCCGTCGCGGACCTCGCGGACGGACCTGCGGGGCTTGAGCGCCTTCACGCGCGCCTCGGTGAGGGTAGTCTTCGCCATTGCGTTTCTCCCGGCTCCGGTTGCAGCCGGGGAACGGGCCCTTGCGACCCGCTTCCCCGACCGCTGCATTTCGGGAGAAAAAACGACGCTATGTCAGATAGTTAGCACCCACAGGTGCGGCCGTGGTGTCGTGCGCCTGGCCGGGGCTGAGGTCATAGCGGACCGGCAGGCCGCTCACGTCCGACACGGCGTGGATCTTCGTGGTCAGTCCGCCACGGGAACGGCCCATGCAACGATCCGGACCCCCTTTTTTGATCCCGCCGCATGCTGGTGAACCCGGACGCTCGAACTGTCGATCATCTGCACATTGCCGTCGTGAGCCTCCACCACCGCATCCATCAACTGATCCCAGATGCCCTTCTTGCGCCAGCGGTTGAACCGGTTGTAGCAGGTCGTATAAGGCCCGTAGTGCTCCGGCAGGTCTCGCCACGGCGCCCCCGCGCGAAGCACCCACAGAATGCCGTTCAACACCCGCCGGTCGTCAACCCGCGGCACCCCACGGGGCTTGTTCGGCAGCAACGGCTTGATCACCCGCCATTCGAAGTCCGTCAGATCGTACCGGCCCATGTCCTCGCTCCCTGATGTTGGGAGCTTGAATCACAGCTCCGCTGAAGAAGAAACCCCTTATGGGTACACGACCTAACCCGCAGCCAGGAAACGCTTCTTCCAACATCGATAGCCCGGCAGCCCGCAGCCGTTGCCTACGGATCTCGTCACGATCGGAAACGAAGACGGAAACTCGATCATCGACAAGTTCCCCCAGTATTCTGACCAGTTGGCCACTGCCATAATAAAGCCGGTCTCTAATTCCTGTTTGCGCCTCTTGCAAAGCGCTTCCGGACAAGGCGCGGAGGCGGTGGATAATTTCTTCGGGTGTGTCGGAGCTCTGCGGTTCTCCTCCGAACAGGTCCAAGAAGCGAATCCGCCGTCTTCGGTCCGCGGCCAACCGCCAGCGGACAAACTCGGTCAGGACGCCGTGCTTGAGCAAGTCGCCTGCGTTGCCCATGTCGTAGGGGAGTTTTTCTTCTTTCATCTACACAACGCTCTGTTTTACTTCGTCCAGACCGGCCACCGCTCTCCATCAATGCATGGCTGAAGGCTCGTCTCACCATCGCCTTACAAGCTCAGCACCATGCCTTCCCGCGCGGCCTGCGTGCCGGGCCTGTATTCGGCCGCTTCCGCAACAAGCCGGTCCATCGCCTCGTCGTCGCGGCGCGGGTCGTGGTGGATCAGCACCAGCCTGTCCGCCCCCGCCGGCCTCGCAATGAGACGATAGCCGCTCGTCATGACGACGGCAAGGGTATTTGCCCGCTTTCGGGACGGTTCATCGCTTGGCATTCAATCGGCGGATTGGTCGCTCGCTGATCGGGGGTAGACGGCGGACATGCGCCGCCCGTCGCCCGTCCGAAAGTCATCCGGCGCTGCCGTGAGCTGTTCGCGCAGTGGAACGCGGTCCGCGCAACGGCGAGGGTCCGGGGTGCCGGCCGGTCATCCCTCGGGAGAGCGCGGAAGTCGTCGCGGCGGTCCGTCCGTTCGGCGCGGGATCACGCCGGCATTCAGTCATCGAACAGGTTTTTCTGGGGTGCCGGTTTCCGCCCGGAATGATCGTCCGGGCGGGTTTCCGATGACCCGTCATCCGTTCGGTCCATCGGCTGCGGCTCAGGGATGAATGCCGCCGCGATCACGGCTGCCCGTTCCTCGCCGAACACATGGCGAAGCAGTTCGACCGCGGCCTCGCGCCGGCCGTCCCCGGCCATGGTCCGCAGCCGCGCCGCCAGCAATGCCCGCAGGTCGTCTCCGGGGGTCCCGCCCGCTTCGTTTCCCGAAGAAGACAGCCGGCCCGCCAAATCCCCGACCGGGCGGGAAATGCAGCGCTGTTCCCCGGCGTCCAGCACCAGAGGCCGGGCCACGGCCCTCTTCGCCGGCAGGTCCACCGTCAGCGCGCATTCGCGCATCCATTGCGCCCTCGACTTGCCGCGGGCGGCCGACCACCGCCCGATCGAACCCCACTCCCCGTCAGTCAGCGAGACCGTGCGGTTCATGGCGTTCGTATCCGGCCTGGCGGCGCGCGGCTTCCTCATGCCCCGTCCTCCCGTTCGGCAAGGCGCAGGAAACGCACCGCCTCGCCGAACGTGACACTCGCCTCTTCGCCTCCAGGAGCCCGAACCGAAAGACGACCGGCGCCGCACAGCCTGCGGGCGTTCTCGTGAAGGCGGCGCTGTTCCTCCTGCGTCAGCACAACGGGATGCCCGGCGGCGTCCGGTCGGGCGCCGCCGTCTCCCTCGCCAGCCTGCCGGCAGCAGAGCCATATGAAGCGCGAGACCTTCAGCTTCACCTTCCCTGCAAGCCTGCGGATCCGTTCCCACACTTCCGGGGAACAGTAGAAGCAACGCTGTTTCGCCAGCTTCATGCCGTTTCCTTCCGGCAGAAAGCGGCTGCGGCTGCCGGTATCGACTTCAGCCGAGAGCCCGCCTCCCGTCCGCTCCGGACCCGCCGCCCATCGGAGAAGTCCATGCCTGCCAGGCGCGTATCGCTTGCACCGCAAGACCGGCGCCCCGCAGCCGTCCGGTTCCGGTTGTCTCCCGCAGGAACGGCCGGCCTGCATCGCCCGGCATCTCGCCGCAACGCATTCCTTTTCCGTCTCCGGAACCTCGCCGCCATATGCCGGCCTCCGGAACGGTCCCGCGCGCTGCTCCTATCCATAGAATCTACTCTCATATAATACCAGAAAGGCATGTTTCACCTGCATACCCATAGAATCGCGTTGGACCGTAACCCCGTTCCAATCAATTATCCATATAATTCTTTCCATATGCCTTGCTGTGCAATCATCATGGTTCCTCACCCTGTCCGGATCATTCCCGCATACCGGGTTCAATCTTCTGCTGCACCCATATGCACCATTTTTCCTCACTTGCCAGTATGGTTATATGCCTTTTCATCTCAAAATCATATGCTTGACAGGCATCATAACCCACTGTACCCAAATCATAGAAACGGGAATCCATCGAACTTCATGTCAGGTATAGCAGCTGCAAAATCCTTCTTTGATTTTGCTACACTCCCGTTTCCGTTTCTGTTGAGTTGGGGTGTGAGATGGAGGAGTTTTCGTCAGTATTCGAAGGAGTTACGGATCCGCGTCGCAGCAATGCGACGCGCCACTCTCTGCACGAGATGCTTATGATCGCGCTGCTCTCGACCTTGTGCGGCGGGGAGGGATGCGCGGACATGGAGCGTTTCGGTCGGGCGAAGGAAGGGTTTCTGCGCCGTTTCATGGAGTTGAAGCACGGCATCCCGAGCCACGATGCGTTTTCGGACCTGTTCAACGCCCTCGATCCCGACAGCCTGCAGAAAGTGCTGCTGCGGCTTCTGGAGGACTGGGCGGCGGTTCTGGACGGCGATGTGATCGCGATTGACGGCAAGTCGCTGCGGCGTTCCTTCGCCGATGCCGCGGCGCGCTCGCCGGTGCATCTGGTGCAGGCCTTCGCCGCCGGGACCCGCCTGATGCTCGGCCAGGTGAAGGTCGATGACAAGTCCAACGAGATTGCGGCGATGCCGAAGCTGCTGGAGATGCTGGCGCTCAAGGGCCGGATCGTGACGGCGGACGCGATGCATACCCGGCGGGCGACGGCCGAGGCCGTTACCGCCAGGGGCGGGGACCATGTGCTGGCGCTCAAGGGCAATCAGGGCAGCCTGTATGAGGATGTGCGCCTGTATCCGGCCGATCCCGCCCAGGCGGACAAACTCCAATCATGTCAGCATGTCGATGGCGATCACGGGCGCATCGAGACGCGCCGCGCCTCGGTCTGCCACGAGATCGCATGGCTGCGCGAGCGCCATGACTGGCCGGGGCTCGCCGCCATCGGCAAGATTGAGGCGAGGCGCGAAACCGCAAAGAGCACCAAAACCGAAACCCGCTACTACATCATGAGCGCGCCGCTCGCGCCCGAGCGCTTCCAGCACGCCGCGCGCGCCCATTGGCCATCGAAAACTGCCTGCACTGGGTGCTCGACGTGACCATGAACGAGGACCGACAGCGAAACCGCAAGGACCACGGACCCGAAAACCTCGCCCTGATCCGACGCCTCGCCCTCAACATCGCACGCCGCGAACCCACAAAAGACGCCATGCGCGGAAAACTCAAACGCGCAGCCTGGAACGACGACTTGCTCCTCAACTTGATCCGGGCCGCAGCATGACCAGACCAAAAGCGATTGCCCTGGGGGCGTAACTCTCTGTCGACCGGTGCGTGGGGCCAGACCGGCTCGGTCGAGATTTCAGCGGCGGCAATGGTGCATACGAAAGAGAAATCGAACGGGTGCCGGAAGCAGCGGTGCCGATGCGCTCGGTACAGAATGGCCGTGCAGACGGGCCGGAGAAGGTCCCGCACGCAAGCAAAATCCGTAGAGATGGACCCCGGCATGTAGCCGACCGCGCTGGATGCAGGGGCTATTTCAGGCGAATGTCGTCACACCTTCGGCGGCCGCGGCCTCGTTCAGGCGCCGGTCGAGGCTCGCCAACGCATAGCCCTCGCGAACCGCAAGCGCCAGATAGCTCGCATCGTAGGCGCTCAACCGATGAGCGCGCGCCAGCGCCATGACTGCACTATCGTCGGTTTCGCCCGGGCAGACGATGGGAAGACGGCGCAGCCGCGCCATGGAAGCGTCGGCGTGGCGTCCGGTGATCCGCCCCCGGCGTTCCGCGCTCAGCAGCAGGTTACGCAACTCGTGCCAGAACACGCCCGGCACCTTCGCCGTCTCCGCGCCCAGCCGGTCCAGCGCAATGTCGGCCGCCGCCGCGTTCTCGTCCGGCAGAACCCAGGCCGCGGCGACCGAAGCGTCGGGAACGAATGCCATCAGAGCGCGTGTCCCTCGTGACGCCAGGCCAGAATCTCCGCGGTCGTCACCGTCTGCTGCTTCGCGCGTTCCCGGCGCAGCGTCGCGCTGAGCGTGGCGTGTTCCTCCTCGACGGCGATCCGCGTCACATGGGCGACCGGCGTCGTGCCGCGGCAGATCACCAGATCCTCACCCGCCTCCACCGCTGCCAGCAGCGCGGAAAGGTGGGTCTTGGCCTCCCCGATCTTCACATGCCGCGTCATCGCCTTCCCGCTTCTCGCGCTATCCCCACCGAAAAATTCACCTTGGGGGCAAGGATAACGCCGCCACCGGCTTGATCAAGCACCTGGGCCGATGCCCGGTTCGCCGGGTCTTCGACCCAAACGTCCATTGCCGGGCGGGTCGGCCACCCCGTATCATGAAAACAGGTGCCGGCCGCGCGGGCGGGACTTCGGGCTTTTACGGGGTTGCCTACCGGTCACGGTCCGCAAGACGGGCGCCGCAGATGGCGAGTATCGGACGCCTCGGGAGCAGTGCTTTGGCGGGGAGGGGTTTTGTGCGCCCGATCCCCAACAATTTTCACGGCAAGCTCAGCCTTCGGTGTCCGCCTCCATCCCGTCGAGAATCTCGGCCAGCGCGCTTCGCGCGGCTTCGGCGGCGGCTTCGAGGTCGCTCTCTCGGCCCTGGGCTGCGAGTTCCCGGTCCCTGAGCCACGCCAGAAAGTGCATCCCCCGGAAAGTTCGCCTGATGACCTCGGCCAATTCCGGCGTCAAGCCGCCACCGTAGAGATAGAGATCGTCGGCCGCGGCGCGCGCGGCGGCCCTGCGCACGAACGAGCCGGGAGTGATTCCGGCCTTCTCGGCGGCCTCGACCACGGCATCCCACTCGTTTTTCGTGAACCGGATCGAGCGCTGGAAGCTCCTGTTTGCCATCGTCACCTCCCATGTTCGAGCCCGAACCTGCGTCGCCGCGCACTCCGTTGTCGGGCGGTTTCGGACGGTCACGGGGCTGTTTCCCGGTCCATTGGCCTACCTGCCCGTGGGCGGCAATCCCGTGTTTCCTCCGTCCCTGGCCGCAATGGCACGCAATGCGGACGGTGTTCTGTGAGCATACACGGCGAACACGGTAGAAACACATACAATGATTCCAAGGGTTTGTCCGTAACACAAAGCGCACTACAGGTTCCCATCATACCGCAGGCCCCGTCTGGCGCCTTGTGGCACCGGTAGGGTTCTCCAGGCCACGCATGCGCCGACTGCGCCCCTGGCGCGTCTGGTGTGACGAAATAGCGGCTCCGCCGTCGAGACAGAGCCGGAAGGGATAGCATACACGATGGGGAAATCGACGCCGGGGAACCCGGCGGAGGGGAGCCGCCGCGGCGTGTGAGCGGACGGCCTCGCCGGCGCGAGCGCGGGCACTGGTGCGAAGCACCGTGCCGAGCGGACGGGCGGCAGCGGCGGCAGTGCCGTCGACAGTCACGCTGGCGGAAGTGCGCCGGGATCGGCGCGGACGGCGATGCACCCGGGCGAAGCATGGTGCAGCGGCGCGTGACGCGGACGCGGAACGCAAGCGCGATCGGCGAAGCCGGAGCACGAGTGCGGCGCGAAGCGCGCGAGGTTGGCGTTGCCGCGTCATCGATGTGCGAAAGAGGAAACGGACCGTGCCGCCGCCGGAGCGACGACACGGCCCGCGATGCGTTGCGGTCAGGCTGCTACCTTCATCACCGGGATGCCGAGCTGCTTCGCCTTGTCGACGAGGTTGTCGGTGATGCCGGAGCCGGGGAAGGCGATGACGCCCTTCGGCAGGAGGTTGAGCAGTTCGTCGTTGCGGCGGAAGGGTGCGGCGCGACCGTGGCGGTCCCAGTCGGGCTTGCAGACGACCTGGTGGACACCGTTGCGCTCGGCCCAGCGCGCCGCGATCTTCTCGACGCCGGGACCGCCGCCATGCACGAGGACGAGGTCGGCATACCTGGCGCGGACCTTGTCGAGGCGCTCGATGACGGCTGCCGGGTTTGCGATGTCCTTTCCGCCGGCGATGGCGACGAGGGTTCCCTGGGGCAGGTGGGCCTGTGTCTTGCGGTCCTTTCGGGCGCGGACGAAGTCGCGGGCGTCGATGGCTGCGGAGGTCAGATGTCCGGTCTGGCTGGCGTGGCTGCCGCGCCGGGGCCGCCATGTGTCGCCGGTGTCTGCGCGGTAGGCTTCGGCGGCCTCGTTGCGCAATGTCTCGAAGGCGTCGCGGCGTGCGGTGAGGCACTGTGCGCGGTCGGTCACGAGTTCCAGTTCCAGGGACCTGATCTCGGAGCCGTCCTGTGTGCGCTGGAGGTCCTGGAGTTCGGGGGTGAGCTTGTCGACGCTGCGGTCGAGGCGCTGTGTCTGGGCGTGGAGCATGTTGACGAAGCCCCAGAGCAGGCTCTCGCGTTCGTCTGCCATCTGGTATCCGTCGGGCGCGACGCCCCGGCTGAGGATGCGGAAGGCTTCGGTGACGGCGGTGATGGCCTCGTCCTGGTCCCAGATCTCGCGGGTATCGAACTCGTCGCGCTCGGGGGTTGCGCCGAAGAGAGCGGCGTTGTCGCAGACGATCGCGGTTGCGGACTGTGCTGCGGTTTCGGTGGTATCGGTATGGAAGGTCATGTCGTTTTCCTTTCGGTTTTCACGTTCGGGGCCGATCCCCGTTGTGATGTCCTGTCGGGGCACGCGCGCGCAGCAGAAGCACCCGGGCGTAGAAGCTCCTGGGCGGAGTGGTGCGGAAAGTCGGCGAGTGGTGCGGAAGATCGCCCTGCGATCTTCACGGTCGTCGACTTTCACGGTCCGCCCCTGGAGCTTCTTGGCCGGGCCGCAGGGAGCGGAGCGACCGGAGGACCCCGCAGGGGTTGCTGTCGCGAGCCCGTGTGACACGATTGGACATCACAGCGGGGTGGCGTATTTCTCTCGCCCTGCACGGACCCCATCGTCGTTTCGGCCCGGCACGGCGCCGGAGCGGGAGGCGCCGTTGCCCGCCCTTGCGTCAACCCCACAGGGGATGGGAGTCGACCCGCTGCCGGGCGGTCTCGCGGATGCGGGTGCGGTCGTGGAGATAGACGGGCCCGCGCGGGTCCTCGTCGAGATGTATGGCGAACACCCTGTGCCCCGGCCGGGTGCTGTCGTCGAAGGCGTGGACGTCGCCGACATGGTCGCCGTCCCGGTAGATGCGGGATTCGTCGGGGGCGATGCGGCGGAAGGAGATGGTGCTCATCGGGTTCTCCGGGTAGCGTGACGGGTGCGCGAGCGGGCTCCCTCTCCTCCTCGCGCGGTTCACCCGCTTTCCAGCCTCGCTCCCACTCCCGTATGCGCCGCGGCGAGACTTGAACCTGCCCGCATGAGAAAAGGGCCGACGCGCGAGGCGCCGGCCCTGTGGGGGGGGGGGAGAACGGGAAGCTCTAGAACGGGATCTGATCCCCATCCATCGGGTCGCCGCCCGCCGCGTCCGGGCCGGGCTGCGCGGCGTTGCCGTTCGCCTTGTCGAGGAACTGGACGCGCCCACCCGGGACCAGCAGGATCTCGGTCGAGAAGCGGTCGGAGTCCTCGCCCGGCTTCTTCCAGCGCCGGGTCTGGAGCTTGCCGTCGATGTAGACCAGCCGGCCCTTCGTGGCGTGCCTGGCGAGCATGTCGATCAGCCCGTCCTGGAAGGTCACGACCCGGTGCCACTCGGTCCTGTCGATCCGCTCGCCGCTGCCGTTCCGGTCGATGTAGCTCTCGTCGGTGGCAACGCTCAGATTGGCCACGCGGCCGCCGTTCTGCAGGTGGTTGATGGTGACGTCCGCGCCGAGGCGGCCGATGATCTGCACCTTGTTCAATCCGAAGCTCATTGCGATACTCCTTCAGGTTCGTGTTGATGACGATGGGTTGCGAACGACCGGGGCCGGGGTCACTCCCCCGAACCCCTGCCCGTTCAATCTCTTCAGGCCCTCCTCTACCCCTGACCGCCCGGAGAGAACGGCGACGCCGGTTCCGGGAAGAGGCTCGCGAAGCCGTGCACCGGACAGGCCGCGCCCCGGTCGGGACAGCGGATGGCGCGCTCGTCCTCGGCGATCTCGCGGACGGTGCGACGGTCGACGCCGAGTTCGGCGAGCAGGTCGCAGCCGGTCGGGAGGTCGAGGGATGTATCGGGATGAAACATGGCGGGAACTCCTCTGCCGTTGTCCTGCCCGGCGACCTGTGCCGGACATCGATCCGGCATCGGCGGGGAGTCCTCTCCTCCGCCCTGCCGGACACTCGCCCGGCAGGCGCTTTACTCCTCTCCACGACACAGGGACGGCGCGGCGGACCGCGGCCAGGCGAGCGCCGCCATCGCCGCCCGGGACAGCATGTCAGGTCCAGGCGGTGAAGGAGGCGGTGACGGGGGCGTCGGCGACGATCTCGACGCGGTTGCGGTCGAGCTTCCCGAAGGCGAGGCAGAGGGCGACATCGGCCGGATCGTCGAACGGACCGTGCTCGCGGCCGGTCTCCAGTTCGATCACGGTCCAGACCGGCTCGTGGACCGGGATGCCCCTGAAATGCCCCGACCCTTGATACGACCTCTCGGCACAGGGCGCACAGCGCGCCGCCCCCTGTGACGGCGCCCCGCAGGCCGTGCACAGGCCGGCGGCCCGGCGCCGGGCGTACAACTGCCGCGAGCGTGCGTTCTTGCGCTCCGGGTTGTGGCTGGCCTCCTCGATGGCGGCACACGGCGCGCAGCGCGACAGACCGTCATGGACGGCGGCGCCGCACCGGGTGCAGAGCCCGGCCTGGCGCCGGTCCCGGTATTTCCGGCGTTCCGCCGCCTGCCTCCTGTCCCGGCAGGGCTGGCAGGTGGTTCCGCCCCCGGCAGGGGGCTGCCTGCCGCAGCGGATACAGAGTCCCGCCTCGATCCGGGCTTTCTGGCGGCGCTTGCTCTTCGCCCGGGCGGCGCGCCTTTTGGCCTCGGCATCGGCCCCGCCATACCTGAGGCCGGCGGCTTTCCCGGCGGCGTATTTCGCGCGGTCCGCTGCCCGGCGCTTCTCCAGGCACGGCTGGCAGGACGCACGGCCATCGGCGGCCGGCTGCTTGCCGCACCGGATGCAGAGCCCGGCGTCGCGGCGCATTTCAGCCTCGCGGCGGGACCGGTCGCGCTCCTGGGCGCGTGCCTTGTCGGGGTCTCTCCGGGGGAGGCCGGCGGTGCGCAGCCTTGCGTCCCTGGCCCGGCTCGCCCGGTTCCGCTTCTCGGCGCAGGGCGCGCACAGGGTCCGCGCGGTCTCGGGTTCGCGCTTGCCGCACCCGATGCACTTGCCGCGCGCGCGCCGGTCGGCAACCCGACGACGCCAGCGCTCCAGGTTCCGCGCGCGCCGCGCCCCGATGTCCTGCTGCTCGCACATGGGTGCGTTCTCCTTGCCGTGGGGAAAACGGAAGAGGGACGCCCGGCCGACCCGGCCGGGCCGGCCGGACGTCCCTCGGGAAAGCGCTCAGCCGCGCTGCTTGCGGTCGCACAGGAGGCCCGCCGCAACCGAACCCCAGGCCTGTTTCCCCCCGCGGGTGCGAAGGCCGGTGCACACGATGATCTCGGTGCGCTCCGGGCGCATCGCCTCGGCCTCCTTGCGCGAGACCACGGTGCGCCTGACCTTGCGCCGCCCCTTCGCGTTCTCCTCACCGTCCCGGACCGGACGAATGTCGCCGCAGGCCAGGGCGCGGAACCGCTCGACCACGAAGCGGTCGTCGCCGTCGAGGCCGCCGCCGAAATAGTGGACCAGGAACGTGCTTGCCGTATTGCCGGGCATCGCCATCGTTGCTGCCGTCATGCTGCCGTCTCCATCGTGCCGTGGTGGAACCCGGCGGCAGCGCCCCGCTCTCCGAAGCGCCGACCGCCGCCCCGCTCACGGCCAGACCTTCCCTCCTGCCGGCGCGGAGCGGGGGAGGCGGCGTTCCCGACGGCGGGCGGCGGGCCGGCGGCACGGGTGACCGGTAGCTGGAGAGCACCCTGGCCATGGCCACACCGGCACGTTCGGGCTGCAATCGACCAGCGCACACGCGATGCGCTCACCGGTTGTAGGTGACAGGAAGGACCACGAAAACGGGGCAACGCGCAGGAAGGACGGCGCGCTCGGGTGGCGGGACGGGAAAGCGCGGCGGGAGCCTCGACCGTTTGCTCCGCCATCTCGACGACGCGGACCTCGACCGGCCGGTCGAAGCGGCGACAGCCGAGGCCCGCAGGCGCGGGCGGCAGGCCGGCAAGACATCCGGAGGAAGGGCGCGCGCCAGGCCGGTGACGCAGGGGCAGGAAAAGGCCGATCCTCGCCGCCTTCGAGGCCGGCCTCAGGCCGGCGGCGATCGCGCGGGAGTTCCGCGTCTCGCGCGCCCGGGTCGACGCGACGCGCTGTCTACGGGGACAGCTTCGGGCCGGTTCCGCCTCTCGCGCGCCCGGGTCGACGGCGTGCTGGCCGGCACCGGACAAGGCCGCCGGTGAGCGGGAGGCTCACGGCCACGACGCCATCCGCCGCCCGGTCTCCCGCACCCGCGACCCGATGGACCTCTACATCGTCGCCTTGCGAGGCTCGCACCGGTATATCCCCAGATAGGCCGGCGCACCAACGCCGGCATGACGCCGCTCAACGCCGTGCTCCGCTACCGGGAGCTGCTCACGGTGGAAGACCTGTTCCGCCGGGCGAAGGCCCAGTTGCGCACCCGACCGATCTACCACTCCTGCAACGCCGCGATCCGCGGCCACGTCTTCTGCTCCTTCCTCGCGCTGGTCCTCCAGAAGGAACTGGCCGACCGATGCGCCGCCGCTGGCGTCAGCATCGAATGGCACGACCTGATCCGCGACCTCGACCTCCTGCAAGAGGCCACCATCGAGAAGCACGGCAAGCGCATCACCACCCGCACCCATGTCGAGGGCCCGGAAAAGGTCCACGCGTCATGCTGTCGGCGGCAAGGCCGGTGGCGCGGGAATGCCTTCGCGGATCAATGCGTCGATCCTGTCAGAGATGCGCTGGGCGGCGTCGCGGAGTTGCTCCATGGTCCAGTCGGCGGCATAGCCCTCGGTCACGTCCCGGGGCCGGGCGTGGTTGACCAGCCGCTTGGTCAGGCTGGCCGGCAGCATCAGGTCGCGGTCGGCGACGGTGATGAAGCAGTTGCGCAGGGCATGGAACCAGAATTTCGCGCCGCCCGCCTCGCCGATGCGCGCATTCATGTGCTGCATGCCGGTGAGACGCCCGGACCTGCTGGTTTCGGACGGGAACACCCAGCCCCGGTTCGCCTCGGGGACACGGTCGCGTTCGGCCAGGCGGCGTTCGAGAATGGCCGCGAGCTGCCGGGTGACGGGAAGCGCCAACGGCGCGCCGGTCTTGGTGTCCTCGACCCGGAACACCATCGCCGCCCTGTCCACCCGCGCCCATGCGAGGCCGAATACTTCGGCCCGGCGCATGCCGGTATAGAGGCCGAAGTGCAAGGCGTCGCGGGCGACCGGGTTACGCACCGCCGCCTCGATGCCGCGGTGCCAGCGCGGCAGCACCTCGGCCGGCGGCTGGATGATGCGCCGTTTCGGGCGATGGGGCCGCCCGCCCGCGACGCGCCACTGGTCCACCGGATTGTGCAGCCCCTCATGGTCGAGGCACTGGCGGCGGTAGAGGGCGCGCAGCATCTTCATCGCATTGTTGGCCTGCACCCACCCGGCATTCTCGCTCAGGCGCCGGAAGCGCTGCTCGACATCGCGGCGCCCGATGGTGTCGAGAGGGCGGTCGAGCCAGTCACCGAGGTCCTTGTGGACGGTGCTGCGGTATACCGCAACGGTACTGTCCTTGCGCGCCGGCCCGGCGGCGAGATAGTCCTCGAAGGCGTCCCGCACCGTCGGCATGGCGCGGGCGCGGGTGCGCCCGGCGGCGGGGTCCTCGCCGGCGGCGACGCGGCCCAGCGTCTCCCGGGCGAGGCGCCTGGCCTGTTCGGGGGTGATGCGGCCGTGGCGGCCGAGGACGAGGCGCCGGTTGGCGGCCTTGCGCCCGCCGTCGCCGGCGCGGTAGTTGACGATGTAGGAGCGCATGCCCGAGGGCTGGACGCGGATGCCGAATCCGGTGAGGCGGTCGTCCCATGCGATGAAGGGTTTGTGCCGGGGCTTGAGGGCTTCGACGTTTCGCTTGTTGAGGGTGAGCTTGAGGTTTGCAGTGCGCTTGCCGGTCTGTGTTGACATAGTGATATTCCTTCGAAACAGCCCTGAATATCACCATACAGGTCAACACATGAAAGTCAACCGGGGCGTAGTCCTGGCGCGCCTTGTCCACCGGGAAAACCAATACTTCATTGATACACAACGATTTCCTTTGACATCAGTTGCCAGGAACAGACAGGCGTACGGTGGAATACTGAAACGTTTGAGCTTGCCGACGGCCTGTTCGATGCGCGCCCGTCCTCTGTAGAGCGCGCTTGCGAAGCGCTTTGGCCTGTTTTTGATGTTCTTCCGGTAGGGAATGACGGTCAGGGCGCCTCTTTTCCGGGCGAGTTGGCGGTTTCCGGCGCTGTCATAGCCCTTGTCGGCGACGATGGCGCGGGGCCGGACATCGGGGCCGATGTCCATCAGGGTCTCGAAATGCGGACTGTCGGCTGCCTCGCCGCCGGTCAGGTCGAAGGCGATCGGCAGGCCGTCGAAATCGGTCTTCAGGTGGATTTTGGTGCTGAAACCGCCCCGCGAGCGTCCAAGCGCCTGACCCTGCTGCCCCCTTTTGCGCCGGCCGCCGATACATGCGCGCGGGTCACGGTCGAATCGAACATCTGAACCAGGTGCGCCGTGCTGCTCAAATCCGCCAGCGTGGCGAAAAAGTCCTCGAACACCCCTGAACGGCTCAGACGGTGAAAACGCCGCCATACCGTATTCCAGTGCCCGAACCGCTCCGGCAGCGCCCGCCAGGTGATGTTGTGAACCGCAAAGAAGTGCAGCGCCTCCAGAAACAGACGGTCGTCCTTCGCCTTCGCACCCCGCCTCGGAAGGCAAAGCCGGAAAACCTCCAGCGCAACCTCCCAGTCTCCATTCGTCATCTTCGTCGACATCAACGAAACCCCCGAATCGCCGACGCCTCATGATTCAGACAAATCCTCGCACGGGAATCCCTGAACACGCTCCTGAGTCAATACGTCCACAGGGCCTAGGGAATCCTGTATGTCGATTGAACCTCAGACTTCCTGACCTCGTGACGATGTTTGTTGCGGGCGGCGTTCTGGGAACTTTTTGAGTTCGGTTCATTTTTCGTCTGTTTCGGCTGATTTTCGCTGGCTGCCGTGTCCAGGTTCGGGTATTTTAATTTGACACTGGATACGAGATTTCAACCATGTCGATTACCCTTCCCCTGAGCCCTCCGGAGGCGGTTCCGATCGGCAGCAGTTGTTTCGCCATTCTGATTTCGGACGACAGCTTCACCTACTTCTCCAACCTCGTTCCCTTTGACAGCCACGCCGCCGATGACCGCGCGGCCATGCTGTTGCGGATCGGCCGCCTGGCTGCGATCAGCGCGGTCTCGCGGCAGGATCTGGCCGACGCTTTCGGTGTCTCGCGTGCAACGGTCCAGCGCGCACGACGGCGCTACCTGGCCGAGGGCGAAGCGGAGTTTCTGAAGCCCCGGCGCGGTCGGGGACCTTCGGTGTTCACGCCGGAGCTGGCGGAGAAAGCGACGGCGTTGCTGGAAGGGGGCCTGAGCGGCTCTGCGGTGGCCCGAGTTCTCGGCGTGTCAGCGCCGTCGGTCAACAAGTGGCGGCGGCAGGGGGTGATCGGCAACGCGGAGGCGTGTCGGGAGCGCGGCAGCGCGGCAGTGGCGGTGCCGCCTGACGCGGGTGGGGCGCCCGAGGGCAGTGTCGATGACGAGAGTGCCGGTGCCGCCGGGCCGGCGACGGCAGCGGGGCTGGAGGCGCAGACGGATCGCAGCGCGCGCGACCGGCGGGACCGGCAGGCGCCGATGGGGCGCGCGACTTGCGATGTCCGGGCTCGGGTGTTGGCCAGCTGCGGGCAGGCGGGACCGGTCGAACCGCAGTTCACCGCCGCCGCCCGCGGCGTGCGCTTTGGCGGCGTTCTCGCCGCCCTGCCGGCCCTGCTGAAGGAAGGCCTGCTCTGCGAGACCGGCCTCCTGCCGTTGCTGTCGAAGGGCTACTACGGCCTGCCCACGATCCTGCTCTTCCTGGCCTTCATGACCCTGGCGCGGGTGCGCAACCCCGAGAGCCTGCGCTACCAGGCACCGGGCGAATGGGGTGCGGTTCTCGGTCTCGACCGCTGCCCCGAGGTCAAGACGCTACGGCGCAAGATCGGGCTCATGGCCAACGACGAAGCCAGCGTGCAGGCGTGGCAGCTCGCTCTTGCGAGACGCTGGCAGGAGGAGGAGCCCGAGCTCTGGGCGACGCTGGCCGTTGACGGGCACGTCAAGGTCTACGCCGGCCGCAAGGGGCGCCTGCCCAAACACTTCGTCTCGCGCGAGAAGCTGTGCCTGCCGGCGAGCACCAGCTACTGGATCAACGCCTTGGGCGGCAAGCCCCTGCTGTGCCTGCACAAGCCGCTGGACCCGAAGATGGTCGCCGCGATCGAATCCGACGTGGTGCCGGCGTTGCAGGCGCTCGGGATCGTCGACGCCGGGGCAGCGGACCTGACCGCCGGGCAGCCCGGCCAGCCCGTGCTCACACTGGTCTTCGACCGCGAGGGCTGGAGCCCGGAGCTGTTTCGCCGGCTGGCCAGGCGCGGCATTGCCTGCCTGACCTGGCACAAGAACTTCAGGGGCGGGGACTGGCCGGCCGAGGACTTCAGTGCGATGATCGTTCCCATTCACGGACCCGCGGCGAACGCCAGCGCCACCATGCTGCTGGCCGAGAAGCCGGTGACGTTGAAGAACGGCTTCAGGGTGCGCCAGATCCGCCGCCTGCTCGACAACGGCCGTCAGGTTCCGCTGGTCACCACCGATCCGCACAAGCCGGTGGCGGAGGCCGCAGGCGCCTTGTTCTCGCGCTGGTCGCAGGAAAACTTCTTCAAATACATGCGCGACGAGTTCAATCTCGACGCCCTGCCGACCCACGAGATCGAGCCTCTCGCTGCCGATACCATGGTCGTCAGCCCGCTGCGGCGGGCCTACGACAAGGCAATCCGCCGCCTCGACCACCAGCTTGGCCGCCTGCGCAACCGCATCGCCGACGCCGCCCACAGGAAGCAGCCGACGGGCGAACTCAAGAGGGAACTCAGGGACCTCGAGGGCGGCCGTGAGATTGTCAGATCCAGCCGCAGGGAGGTGCCCACGCACTGCCGGGCCGGCGACCTCGACGAAGCCGGACAGCTCAATGCCTTGCCCTCACGCGAGCGCCTCCTACTCGACATCATCCGCATGATCGCCTACCGCGCTGAAACCCGCTTGATGCTTCCCGTCATGCAGGCGCAGGGCCACAAGCCCCACCCCCGGAAACTGCTTCAGGCACTCTTCACCGCCGATGCCGACATCCTGCCGGACCCTGCCAACGGCGTCCTGCGGGTCCGCATTCTCGGCCTCGCAAATGACGCCTGCGACCGCCAGATCAAGCCTCTTCTGGCCGAACTCAACGCCACCGAAACGCACTTCCCCGGCAACCGTATGCGCATGGTCTACGAGGTCGGCATAACCCCAAAATCCGCGCGCACCGGTGCCAAACAAAATTAGCAGAGGTCAGGAAGTCTGAACCTACGGCCCCCGCGCCCGCGCCGAACAGGCCGTTGGCAAGATCAAACGCTTCAAACGCATCGCCTTGCGTTGCGAAAAAACGGCCACAAACTTCAGTTTCTTCGTCGCATTCACCGCCGCCTTCATCCTGATCAAATCCCTCCACAGGACCTAATATTCACCCTGGACCAGTCGACGGGGGCAGATCACTTGGGCAAGGCACTCGTCGTCGAGTGGGGCACGCTGACAACGCCGCCCGACCCGGAGGCAAGTCGACCGCCGTTGGGCCTTACCCTAAATGCAGCGGTTGATGTCGCGCCACGTTCCGTCCGCCCTGCGCTTTGTGGCCGAACGCTACGGCATCCGGCCGAGAGACGTGCTTGAAATCGCCTCGCTGCTTTTCGTCATCGTTGCGGAATGAAGCTTGCTGGAACGGCAGCGGCGGCTGAATGAAATTTACGCTACGCAAGAAAAAGCCGACCGGAGAGTGATGGAAGAAAGACCGGCGCATCTCGGCGGAGGATCACTCGACATGAAGAGCTCGCCACCGCGCCCAACCGCCTTTGCATGACAAACAGGGTTCGCTTACGTTCGCACTGGGCTGGCCTCTGGCTAGCCCACAACGTCACGGAGGAGAGCTGAACAACTCCTGCAACAGTCCCCGGAGAGACAGCGCAATGGCCAAAAAGTATCGTCAAATCACGCAGGAATCGCCGTCAAATGTCGCCAGAAGCCGCACCTATCCACGGCGGCTTCTGGATGGCCACGGTAGTGTACCGTCAAGCTGTTGGAGCAAAGGCTCAACCTTTTCATCCTCGTCCCGGCGCTCCCGGACTGGTGTCAGGCGCTCGTCAAACCAGATGAGTGAAAGACATTGATTCCAGTCCCGCAGGAGGATGGCTTCCTCAGCAATCAATGGTCGGTTCCTGACGCCTCCGTCGAACCAGACATCTGTTGGAAGTTCGTCGTAATCCTCGATCTTCGGACCACCCTCGATCAGGCGCTGCGCGACGCTGCCTTGCGGCACAGAGGCGTTGAAATTGATCCATCCCTTCAGCTCATTCAGGTATTTCGACCGGGACACATAACGGATCCGCCCGTTCTCGCTGAGGACGAACGCACAGGGCTCTCTCGCATTCAGAGCGAATCTCGATCCCGTCGTGGTCAATGATGCCTTGTATTCTCGGGCAAGCGACTTCACGGCATTCAGGGAGATTTCCGAGTCGGAGACTTGTTCGGCAAACGGGTGGTAAGGAAGCAGGCACTCGGCAGCGAAAACATCACAAAGCACTTCTTCCTCGGGTCGCCGTCCGTACCGGAGAAGCACGTCGGTCTTGAGCGTCGAGCCGTGGTGCTGGGAAGGCAGTCCAAGAACGATGTGGGCGATTTCATGAAGCACGGTGAAGCGCTGCCGCTCCTCCGTGTGATTGCCGTTGACGATGATGACGTGTGTTCCTTTGAACCGGGTGGTCTGGCCAGATTCATCGTCGGCGAGATCGTAAGCGACCTTGATCTTCGCGTTGGCTGCCGCAGCCAAGCGCCCGACGTCGACGGGCACAGAGTCGTTGCCAGCGTTCCGAAGGAACTGGCGAGCACTGAGAATCGTCGGGAACTCGTCCATTCATTCGTCGTCTTCATCGAACAGGCGAGCCAAACGATCGACATGCCGGCGCCAGTCGTCCTTGGCTTCAGGGCGCGTTCCCCGGAAGCTCATCTGGTGAGCAGGCTCTAGTAGGTCCAGCGGTCGCTGCTCGTCTTCGATGAACACGTCGATGAGGGTACGGTTGATCGTCTTCCCGACCAGCAGGCGCAGCAGGCGCGCCCTTCGAGAGTTGAGCTTCAAGGTGCGGACGAAGGTGTCGACCACTTGCTCGGAGGGAGCCGTCTTTTCCTCCCGTTCGAGCCGGTGGATGTACGCGTGGTCGATTCCGCAGAGCTTGCCGAACTCGCGTAAGCTCAGACCACGGGCTTCCCGGAACCTCCTCAGCGTGTAGCCGAACGACATCGCTCTCCCCTTGACATGCGGCCGCGGTGGCTTATGTTGTCTGCATGGACAACAATCTCAGTGAGACGCATGCATCAATGGATCTCGTCAGCACCGCGTAAGGCTATCTGCCCGTGGACTGCATGGGCATACACGATAGATCACCGCGGCACCTGTGACAAGGTGGGTCGGACCGTCGCGCCATCAGGCTGCCCAACAATACACTGGTATCGAGGGCGGCGATGCAGTGACGAGATTCGTTGGCCTTCGGAGGACCCTGGATCTGACCGAAGGGGCGGCGGAGTTCGTACGGCAGAGGCGCATTGCTGTTACACGGAGATCATGCCGTGCGAGCCCGGATTGAGGTCGGAGATTATGGCGCCGGGAAGCGCGGAGCGCCAAGACCCACCCGTGCTTCGACGAACATCGGGTTGCCATGATGTACAATTGGGCCGAGTGGTTCGAATTCCCTTCAACCTCCAACAATCGGAGAAGTAAAACGATGAATGGCGACACGGAGATCTACGTGAGCGGTCGAGTGTACAAAGTCCCCGGCCATATTGTTAACTATGCCGAGGTCGTAAAGATCTGGAACAAGCTGCACAAGGCAGAGAACAAGCACATCATCGGTACACCCGGCATCGACTACAAAGACGATTTCAAGGACGAGGACGGTGTTCTCTTGCCGGGCAAGGATGTTAAAGTCAAGGACGGCACAAGCTTTTCGGTCGACCCCGAGCATGTCTCGTAGGAATCGCCTCAAAGCGTTCGGTGAGCAGGCCGGGTTTAGCATCAGAGTCGATTCCGATGTCGTCCGGGCCGTGGGGGTGCCTTGTCTCCTTGCAGACAGGGGCGTTGGCACTTGCACTATAGAGAAGTCGTACGACCGTGCGAACGGGAAACCGAATGATCAGATAGGCGACGCGATCCATGCGGTGCGGATCATCACTGACGAAGAACTCGACGGGCGCGTGTACCACGCGGATGGAACCCCGATCGAGAACTACATCGCCGGCGATGGAAAGACTTGGTCGATCATTTCCATCAAGAAAGGTGGGCAAGGCAGTCCGGAGGAGGATGGGTCGGTGGATGACTTGATTCACCGCTACGCGAAGCAGATCGTCGGGGCCGTGTCGGAGGCCGGTTACTCCGAAACCGCTTCTCTAGCGAAGCAGGAGCCTTTCAAGATACCCAACACGTTCGAGGCACGAGCGGCGTTGAGGCCGGTTCAGGATCGCATCCGTAGTCAACGGATTGCGATCATTGGTCTGGGCGGAACAGGCGCCTACGTCCTCGATCTTGTCGCAAAAACGCCCGTGAAGGAAATTCATCTACTGGATTCAGACGGCGTTAACTGGCACAATTTGATGCGTGCGCCCGGTGCACCTACAGCCGAGGAGGTTGAGTTGTGCAAAAAGGAACATTTGCGCAAAGTAGACTACTACTTCTCCAAGTATACACCTCTCCGGGAAGGCATCCACGCGCACGCTGTCCGGATAGACAGTCCGTCAATTTTCGGCAAGTTTCTGTCGGCACACCCCATCGACTATGCATTCGTGTGTATCGACCAGCTGACCAACGGCGATTCGTCGCGTCAGGATGCCGTCTACTGCGCACTCTCTGAGACGAGGGTTCCGTTTATAGATTCGGGCGTGAGCATAGCGCTGGAAGACTGCGCTGTTAGAGGCGCCGTGACGACAAGCGCCTATGCCGCTGGGTCTGAGGCATGGAAGGAGGCCATACCGAACGCTAGAATCGAGGGCAGTGTGCCCGGCTATCACAACGTCCAGTTACCGGAAGTGAACGCGTTGGCGGCGTCGCTCGCCGTGATGGAGTGGCGGCGCCGCACGGAGCAGTATGTGTCGGAGTCGGCTTCGTTCCTCTATAAATTCCGACTCGAAACCCCGCGCATTGTCAGTGTCAGAGCGAATGACTCGCGGTGAGAATGCCCGTGAAACTCTGCCCTGTCTTCGTAGAGGTGCTGCCCAAGTTCGACCAAATCAAAACCGGCGAGCTTTGGATCAGCCACAAACATCGGACTGTCAACCTGCGCTGCCCTTGCGGATGCGGCGATCTGACGGTGCTGTCCCTCCACCCCAGTCGATGGCACGTTCACTTCGATGGGAAGTCGGTCTCGCTCGACGGTCCTACGGGTGGATCCGTGTGGGCCAATTCCGGCTGCGGCAGCCACTACGTGATACGGGATAACGCGGTGATTTGGTTGGAGGGGATCGATCCAAGTCGTCATTCGGAGTATGTCGACGGCGAGCGGGCCCGTTTGCTGGACTCAACACGGAGCCGTCGGGCTCTTCGATCACGGATCGTACGAATATGGCGTGGTCTATGGTCAGGGAGTTGGCGTAAGTAGAGCGCTGTCTTCCGCTCAGTCGGAGACTTTTACGTCTGCCCCTCGGCATTCAGCAGGGCGGTTTTCAGCCCGGTCTTGCTATCGGCGAGTTCGAGCCGGTCGCCCTTCACTTCTTCCCGGTGAAGGCAGACGATCTCACCCTTGCGGCAGCCGGTGGGCAGCAACAGGCGGATGATGTCAACCGGCTGCGCCCCGGACGCGTCGACCCGACGCCCGGCCTTGGACTGGTTTTGACCGTGCTCTCAGTGCCTGTCGCTCGGGCGGCGCATCCTGTACCCCGTGACGCGCTATCATATTGATCTGTTGGGCAGCGTCGGCGACGCTGGAATGGTGGCACCGCGATCTACGGGATCCTTCCCCGCCCGAACCGTGTCGGCCAAGTATGCAGTGGTATTCGTAGAGCCGAGTCGGCAAACTGTATCCGCGTTGGCGGCCAAGGATTCAGACTATATGGCGAGGCAAGCGACCAGCAACGGTGCCAATCTCGGGTTCGAGGCGCAGCTCTGGGCCGCGGCGGACAAGCTGCGCGGCAACATGGAGCCGTCCGACTACAAGCATGTCGCCCTTGGGCTGATCTTCCTCAAATACATCTCCGACGCCTTCGAGGCGAAGCGGGCGGCGCTGCTCGCGGAAGACCTGGCCGACCCGGAGGATCCTGAGGAATACCTTGCCGAGAACGTCTTCTGGGTCCCCAAGGCAGCCCGCTGGCCGCATCTGCAGGCGAGGGCCAGGCAACCGACGATCGGCAAGGACATCGATGACGCCATGCTGGCGATCGAGGCCCGGAACGCATCGCTCAAGGGGGTCCTTCCCAAGGACTACGCCCGCCCGGCGCTCAACAAGGTGATGCTCGGCGAACTGATCGATCTCGTGAGCGGGATCGGCATGGCCGAGGAGGCCGACCGCTCCCGCGACATCCTCGGGCGGGTTTACGAGTATTTCCTGGGCGGCTTCGCCGGAGCCGAGGGCAAGCGCGGCGGCGAGTTCTACACGCCGCGTTCCGTCGTCCGGCTGCTGGTCGAGATGCTGGAGCCCTACAAGGGCCGCGTCTACGACCCGTGCTGCGGCTCCGGCGGCATGTTCGTGCAGTCCGAGAAATTCGTCGAGGAGCATGGCGGGCGCATCGGCGACATCGCGATCTACGGACAGGAGAGCAACTACACGACCTGGCGTCTCGCCCGGATGAACCTCGCGGTCCGAGGCATCGATGCCGACATCCGCTGGAACAACGAGGGCAGCTTCCACAAGGATGAGCTGCCGGACCTCAGGGCCGACTTCATCCTCGCCAATCCGCCGTTCAATGTCTCCGATTGGGGCGGCGACCGGCTGCGGGAGGACGCCCGCTGGACGTTCGGCGTTCCGCCGGCGGGCAACGCCAACTATGCCTGGCTCCAGCACATCCATCATCACCTCGCCCCGAACGGGACGGCGGGCGTGGTGCTCGCCAACGGCTCCATGTCCTCGGCACAGTCCGGCGAAGGCGGCATCCGCCGCGCCCTGGTCGAGGGCGACGCGGTGGACTGCATGATCGCACTGCCGGGGCAGCTCTTCTACTCGACCCAGATTCCCGCGTGCCTCTGGTTCCTGACGCGCAACAAGAATCCCGGCGGGGACTGCCGCGACCGGCGCGGCGAGGTGCTGTTCATCGACGCCCGCAAGCAGGGGCATATGGTCGACCGGACCCGGAAGGAATTCTCCGACGAGGACATTGCCAGGATTGCCGGTGCATATCACGCCTGGTGCGGCGGGCCGGACACGCCCCTCTACGATGACGAGCCGGGATTTTGCAAGTCCGCCGCGCTGGAGGAGATCAGGGAACACGACCACATTCTCACACCCGGCCGCTATGTCGGCGCCGCGGCAACCGAAGAGGACGACACGCCCTTCGAAGAGCGGTTCGCGGAACTGAAGACAACACTGACGGAGCAGTTTGCGGAAGCTGCGGAGTTGAGTGCCGTTATTGAGGCAAAGCTGGGAGAGATTGGGTGACGATGATCTCTTCCCATCCTCTGCATGCGTTGGGAAACATGTCGGTACACCAAGGCGCGCGGCGCCTTCCGGTGAAGGCTGTTCCCCGACAGCCTGGGCCTTACACCTGCCATGACCTGCGAGGGATTGTCGATAACGATACCGCCCATGACAACGGGAAAGGCTTCGCCGAGGCCACGTTGAGGCTGCTGCCCGACTTTATCGCCGATGCCCGGGCGCTGGCGGACATGATCGAGGCGGCGCCGGATGACTGACCGGCTGCATCTCCAGCCGAAGCACCGCAAGGCGCTTGAGGCACTGTTGCGGGAGCATCTGCCCGATGTCGAGGTGTGGGCCTATGGCAGCCGCGTCAACGGGCGCAGCCATGACGGCAGCGATCTCGATCTGGTGCTGCGCGGGCCGGGATTGAAGGAAATTCCGGTGGGCAACATGGCGCACGCCTGTGTCATACAACGGTTGCTGAGGCTCATAATCTTGCCGAAATTGATCGACAAATCGGCCTGCCGCTCATGAATGAGCCGCAACGGGTCTGCGCACCGGGGACGGAGCAGCGGGACATGAGCATCGATACCACCTTCCTGCGGCGCTGCATCGGAACGCTGGAGACAGCTTTCGGTGAGATCGACAAGCATCGCGCGGCGGACGATTTCATGTATGACATCTATCGCGCTGCCTGCGTGAAGGAGTTCGAGCTGGTGCTGGAGCAGAGCGGCAAACTGTTGCGCAAGCGGCTTGCCGCTTTCTTCGCGAGCAACAGACAGGCCGACCGGTTTGCCTTCAAGGACCTGTTCCGCCACGCCGCCCGGCACGGACTGATCGAAGCCGACGCAGCGGAACGCTGGTTCGGCTATCGCGACAACCGCAACGATACCGCGCACGACTACGGCGCAGGCTTCGCCGAGGCCACGCTCAAGCTGTTGCCCGACTTTATCGCCGATGCCCGGGCGCTGGCGGACATGATCGAGGCGACGCCCGATGACTGACCGGCTGCATCTCCAGCCGAAGCACCGCGAGGCGCTGGACGCACTGTTGCGGGAGCATTTGCCCGATGTCGAGGTGTGGGCCTATGGCAGCCGCGTCAACGGGCGCAGCCATGACGGCAGCGATCTCGATCTGGTGCTGCGCGGGCCGGGATTGAAGGAAATTCCGGTGGGCAACATGGCGGGCTTCGAGGAGGCGGTGCGGGAATCGTACATTCCCTTCTTGGTCGAGGCCCGCGACTGGGCGCGCCTGCCGGAGCGATTTCATCGGGAGATTGAGCGGAACCATGCGGTGCTGGCAGACATTGATGACACCAGGCGAAGGAGGCTCTCTGTAGATGAAAAGTGGCGGCGTATGCCGTTTACCGAAGCAGTCGTTGTCAACCCGGCAGTGCGTCTTGAACGCGGAATGGCGTATCCGTTCGTTGATATGGCTGCGGTCACTGCCGGTTCCCGGTGCGTACATGCGATTGACCGGCGCGCCTATTCCGGCGGCGGGTCGCGCTTCCAAGATGGCGACACGCTCATGGCGCGCATTACGCCGTGCTTGGAGAATGGCAAGATTGCCCGTTATTGCACAGACCGGGCGGCAGAGTGCGCGCATGGCTCGACCGAGTTCATCGTTATCCGCGGACGCGCGGGCGTCACGGATTCCGAGTACGCCTACTACCTAACTCAATGGGAGGGGGTGAGAAGCTACGCCGTGGATCAAATGACCGGCACTTCCGGGCGTCAGCGAGTGCCTGTCGATTCCCTGAGAGCCTGACTCGAAACTCGCTGAAGTTTTTCAAGGCCTTGCGAGTCGGCGTGTTGTGAGCCGGATATGGGCGATGTTGATCCATGCTTCGCTTGAGGCGATGGATTTTTCCCAGTCTTTTGCCAGCCTGCGGCAGCGCCCGAGCCATGCGAAGGTGCGTTCGACGACCCATCGTCCGGGGAGGACTTCGAAGCCGTTGGCGGTGTCGGAGCGTTTGACGATTTCGAGCGTCCACTTGCCGATCCTGTCGAGGGCGCCGCGCAGTTTCGGCCCGGCATATCCGCCATCGGCGAACAGATGACGCAGCCAGGGGCAGGCGTGGCGGATGGATTTCAGCACGGCCGGGGCGCCGTCGCGGTCCTGAACGTCGGCGGCATGTACGACGAGGCCGAAGAGCATGCCGATGGTGTCGACGACAGCGTGGCGCTTGCGCCCTTTGACCTTCTTGCCGGCGTCATAGCCGCTAACCCCGCCTGCCTCCGTGGTTTTCACCGTCTGGCTGTCGATCACGCCCGCGCTCGGCTGGGCCTCGCGCCCCTCGCGTTCGCGCGCCTGCACGGCCAGGTGGAACCGGATCGTCTGCCACAGCCTGTTGTCGCGCCACTCGTAGAAATAGCGCTGCACCGTCGAGACCGGCGGAAAGTCCTTCGGCAGCTGGCGCCACTGACAACCGGTCGTGGCCATATACAGCACCGCATTTACGACCTCGCGCAGATCGGTCTGGCGCGGGCGACCGATACGGCAGGGCAACGGCATGAAGGGCTCGATCAGAGACCACTCAGCGTCGGTCAGATCGCTTGCATATCGTGGGCAGTCCCGCCGATACTCCCGGCGAGCGGTTTCGGTCCAGGGCATTCGTGGCTCCGTTCAGATGCATAACCGAACTGAATCACAATCCCTTGAAACCGCTCAACTCTTTTTGGGTCAGGCTCTGAGTTATCTGCCGGTTCCAGTGCCCCCTCTCCCCGAGCAACGGGCGATTGCGGGCATCCTCGGCGCGCTGGACGACAAGATAGCATTGAACCGGCGCATGAACGAGACGCTGGAGGCGATGGCGCGGGCGATCTTCAAGGACTGGTTCGTCGATTTCGGGCCGGTAAAGGCGAAGATGGAAGGGCGTGCTCCGTACCTCGCCCCCGAACTGTGGGAACTGTTTCCCGACCGCTTCGTCAACTCCGAACTCGGTGAGATACCGGAGGGGTGGGAGGCAGCAGTTTTGGATGATGTAATAGAAATTCACAGTGGAGGTACGCCTAAAACGTCGATCGAAGATTATTGGGATGGCGAAATTTATTGGTATACGGCAAAAGATGCGCCATCTTCCTCGGACATGTTCGTCTTGGAGACCGAGAGGAGCATTACGCAAACAGGGGTTGAAAACAGTGCGGCAAAAGTTCTTTCTGCCGGAACAACCGTTATTACCGCAAGGGGCACTGTCGGAAGGTTGGCTTGTCTCGGCAGGGCGATGGCCATGAATCAGAGTTGCTACGGGATACGAGGCGTCGGCGGCTATTGTGACTTCTTCACATACTGGCTTGTCAGAATGATGGTGGAAGAGTTGCGGAACCGGACGCACGGCACGATTTTTGACACGATCACACGCCAGACTTTTGCTCTGGTCGATTTAGCCTTGCCACCGGTGAGCGTTGCAGAAGCCTTTGAGCTGTGGGCGATGCCGATCATGAAACGCGCCCTGAGCAATCTGCACCAGATCGAGACCACTGGCGCTATCCGCGACCTCCTGCTCCCCAAGCTCATGTCCGGCGAAATCCGCCTCCGGGATGCTGAGCGTGCTGTAAAGGCGGTTGGGTAATGATCCGGGACGAAGACATCCGCCGCCAACTCCGCCTGGGTGAGGACAGCCAGTGGGAATTCAAGCGGATCGAGTTCCGTGGCGCCACACCGATCAGCCCACGCAGAGACGATTGGGCGGACGAACTGGGCGCGTTCGGCAACGCGGACGGCGGGATAATGCTCTGTGGAGTGTCTGACGACGGAACAATCCAGGGCATGTCGCGAGAGCGGATGGCGGCACTGGACCACCTGCTTGTGGAGGTCAGCACCGACGTCCTCGAGCCGCCGCTGCGCATCGGCGTCCACCACAGAGAACTGGATGGCAGAGCATTCCTGCTGGTCGCAGTCCCACGCGGCGAAGCCCTGCATGAACGGAGCGGGCGGGCATTCGTCCGGGTCGGTGCGACCAAGCGGCGCCTGCTCGGGGACGAAGGTCTGAGGTTGGCGCAGAATCGTGCGCAGAACCGCTACCTGTGGTTCGACAAGCAGATCGTTCCCGAAACCGGTTTCGAGACACTCAGCGAACGCCTGTGGGAGCCGCTGCTCAGCGTGGCGGCGGCGGCGGACCCACGGCGGGGATTGCTGAATCTTCGCCTGCTGGCGCAGGATGAAGCGGGCGTGGATCGGGCCACCGTGGCCGGCATACTGCTTTGCACTCCTTCTCCGCAGGACTGGTTGCCGCAAGCGACCATCGTGGCGACGCATTATCGCGGACTGGATCGTGCCTCGGGCCAGTTGGACGCGCAGGAGATCGCCGGACCGCTCCCCGCACAGATCGCGGACGCGGTCCGGTTCGTCGTTCGCAACATGCGTGTTTCCGCCCGCAAGACTCCGGAACGGGAAGACGTTTTCCAGTACAGCAAAGCTGCCATATTCGAGGCGGTGGTCAACGCGGTTGCGCACCGCGACTACTCCATGTCTTCCCGCAGGATCCGGCTATCCATGTTCAAGGACCGTCTGGAGATCGATTCGCCCGGCCAGCTTCCGAACGGCATGACCATCGAAGGCATGGAGGCCAGTCAGGCCACGCGCAACGAGGTGGTCGCATCCGTGTTCGGGCGCATCCCCGTCGGTAATGTGGCAGGGTCGGGTCGTCGCAGGTACCTGATGGAACGCCGCGGGGATGGCGTGTCGATCATCCGCACGGAAACCCAGGAGGCCACCGGTTTACCGCCGGAATACAGATTGGTTGATGAATCGAGCTTGGTGCTCCGTATTCCCGCGGCCAAGCTGGAGCTTGTTCCTGCCGACGCAACAGTCACGGTGCATTGCGGAGGTGAGCCCCTCGCCGGTATCGAGGTTCTTGCGCTCTTTCCCAACAAGACCTGGGTCCGGGCGACGACTGACGAGGCCGGCGATGCGGCCCTGGACCTTTACACGACGAATTTGCCGATGACGATCTATGCTGCCGGGTCGGGGTATGCCGCCGGATTGGAACGAGCCTGGACCCCCAATCGGGGCGGCCTGCAGCTCGAACTCGAACCGCTCGAATCCGGTGGTGCCGCGATTTTCTCTCAGAGCACGGGACACCTTCCTGGCCTGCACGGACGGCTGAACCCGATACGCGATACTTCTGACCGGACGTATCTGTATGCCGACAACATCGCCATCGACGAGGGGCGTCCGCAACCCGTGCCGTTTCGGCCCGGCAAACCGATACGGCTGACGGACGCCCATGGCTCGGAATTGTCGATCACCATCGTGGACATCCTCGGCCGGTCCGCCTTGATCGAATACAGACCGTTTGGACCGTGACGGTCGTCAAAGCGTTCATCCGGGCCAGGAACCTGCACCACATGAGTCCGTACGAGATGCTCCGCCGCGAGCGCGCAAGATTTGTCCCGGGAGCGCGCAGAGCCGCGGCGTAATGACCAGAATCACCGAAAGCGAAGTGGAAGCCGCCGCTCTCGAATGGCTCGCCGGGCTTGGTTATGCCGTGCTGCACGGACCGGACATCGGCCCGGAGGGTCCGGCATCGGAGCGCGGCAGCCACGATGAGGTGCTGCTGGCCGGCCGGTTCCGCGAGGCGCTTGTACGCCTCAACCCGGACCTGCCCGCCGCGGCGCTGGAGGAGGTGCTGCGCAAGGTGCGGCAGACGGAGACCCCCTCCCTCGTCGAGGAGAACCGCCGCCTGCACCGCTACCTGATCGAAGGCGTGCCGGTCGAGGTGGCGCGGGAGGACGGCAGCATCGGCGGCGACGCCGCCCGCCTGATCGATTTCGACGACATCGAGGCCAACGACTGGCTGGCGGTGAACCAATTCACGGTGATCGAGCACGAACACAATCGCCGCCCCGACATCGTGCTGTTCATCAATGGCCTGCCGCTGGCCGTGATCGAGATGAAGAACCCCGGCGACGAAAACGCCACCCTCGAAGGGGCGTTCAACCAGCTCCGGACCTACAAGGAGGAGATACCTTCCCTGTTCCGCACCAATGCCGCTCTCATGACTTCGGACGGCCTTCAGGCGCGGCTCGGATCTCTGACGGCCAGTCTCGAACGGTTCATGCCCTGGCGCACCGTGGACGGCGCCGCCGTCGCTCCGAAGGGCGCGCCCGAGCTCGGAACCGTCGTCGAAGGCGTGTTCGAGAAGAACCGGTTCCTGGCCCTGATCCGGGACTTCACCGTGTTCGGGGACACGGGCGCGGGACTGGTCAAGATCGTGGCTGGCTATCACCAGTTTCACGCCGTGCGCCGCGCGGTCGCGTCCACATTGCGCGCGCTTCCCGGGCAACCGGAGGCACTGCGCGAGGACCCGGCCCCATACGGGCTGCGGTCCGTTGACGCGCAGCCGGAGGGCGACAGGCGCATCGGCGTGATCTGGCACACGCAAGGCTCCGGCAAGAGCCTGCTGATGGCGTTCTACGCCGGACAGGTCATCGCCCACCCGGCGATGGAGAACCCGACCATCGTGGTCATCACCGACCGCAACGACCTTGACGACCAGTTGTTCGGCACGTTCTCCATGTGCCGCGACCTGCTCCGCCAGACCCCGCGGCAGGCCGACAGCCGGGAGGATCTGCGGAAAGTGCTGACGCGCCCATCCGGCGGCATCGTGTTCACCACCCTCCAGAAGTTCGCACCCGAGTCCGGCGAGATCGAATACCCGGCCCTCTCCGACCGCCGCAACATCGTCGTGATCGCCGACGAGGCGCACCGCAGCCAGTACGGTTTCCGCGCCAGGGTGGCCCGCGAGACCGGAGAGATTTCCTACGGCTTCGCCAAACATCTGCGCGATGCCCTGCCGAACGCTTCCTTCATCGGCTTCACCGGCACGCCGATCGAAAGGGAGGATGTGAACACGCCGTCCGTTTTCGGCAATTACATCGACATCTACGACATCAACCGCGGCGTCGAAGACGGCGCGACCGTACCGATCTACTACGAGAGCCGCCTCGTCCGCATCGAACTCGACGAAGGCGAGAAGCCGGCGCTCGACGACGAGGTCGCCGAACTGATCGAGGACGAGGCCGAAGGCGAGCAGGAACGGCTCAGGAGACGATTGGCGAACGTCGAAGCCGTCGTCGGGACGGAGAAGCGCCTGCGCCTGATTGCCCGGGATCTGGTCGACCATTTCGAGAGTCGTATTGCCGGCATGGACGGCAAGGCCATGATCGTCTGCATGAGCCGCCGCATCTGCGTCGCGCTCCATGGCGAGATCGTCAGGCTGCGCCGGGACTGGCACAGCGACGACGACGAGAGCGGCGTCATCAAGATCGTCATGACCGGCGCGGCGTCGGACCCGACGCATTGGCAACGCCACATCGGAGGCAAGGCCCGCCGGGAGCTGCTCGCAAAGCGGATCAGGGACGCGGAGGACCCGCTCAGGCTGGTGATCGTGCGGGACATGTGGCTGACCGGCTTCGACGCGCCGAGCCTGCACACGATGTACATCGACAAGCCCATGCGGGGGCACGGGCTCATGCAGGCCATCGCCCGCGTCAACCGCGTGTTCCGCGACAAGCCCGCCGGTCTGATCGTGGACTATATCGGCATCGCGCAGAACCTGAAGTCGGCCCTCGGCCAGTACTCGCGCGACGACCGAAGGCACGCCGGCATCGACGAGGCCGAAGCCGTCGCGGTCATGCTGGAGAAATACGAGATCGTGAGCGCCATGTTCCATGGTTTCGACTTCCGCAACGGCCTTGTCGGGTCGCCGCAGGAGCGGCTCGCGGCGCTGGCCGGCGCCATCGAGTGGGTCCTCGACATGCAGCAACGCGAGTCGGCCCGGGAATCGACCGGGGAAGGCAAGAAGCACGCCCGCCGCCGCTTCAACGACGCCGTGCTGGCGCTCACCAGGGCGTTCGCGCTCGCGGCCGCCAGCGACGAAGCCCGGGAAATCCGCGACGAGGTGGGTTTCTTCCAGACCGTCCGTGCGGCGCTCGCCAAAAGCGCGCCCGGCGCCGGCAAGTCCTCCGCGGAGCGGGACCTGGCGGTTCAGCAGATCGTCAGCCGCGCGGTCGTTTCGACCGAGATCGTCGACATTCTCGCAGCCGCCGGGCTGGACACGCCGGACATCTCCATCCTCTCCGACGAGTTCCTGGCCGAGATACGGGAGATGGAGAAGAAGAACCTCGCATTGGAGGCGCTGCGCAAGCTCATCAACGGGGAGCTTCGCTCGCGAAGCCGGGTCAACGTCGTGCAGACCCGGGCCTTCTCCCGGAGGCTGGAGGAAGCGATCGCCCGCTACCACGGCAACGCCCTCACGACGGCCGAGGTCCTTCAGGAACTGATCGGGCTTGCCCAGGACATCCGCGCCGCACACCGGCGCGGCGAGGAGGAGGGTCTCAGCCCCGATGAAATCGCCTTCTACGATGCCCTGGCCCAGAACGAGAGCGCGGTCGAGGTGATGGGCAACGATCACCTTCGCGTCATCGCCCGGGAATTGCTGAACGGGCTGAAAAGCAAAGCCTCCGTGGACTGGCAGCACCGCGGGCCGGCCCGCGCCCGGATGCGGGTTCTGGTCAAGCGCATCCTCCGCCAGCACGGATATCCGCCCGACCTCCAGGACGCCGCCGTGCAGACCGTTCTGCAACAGGCTGAAGTCCTCTCGGCGAGGTGGGCAGCCGGATGAGGCCCTTTGGGACGCCGACAACGCTCTCGCTACGCAGATCAACTTGCGATCGTTGTAACTCTCTCGGGCTTCCGACCCGGACTACTCCCCGTGGACAGGGCATGAGACCTTCCCTTCCTAAAGGCGGCTCTGCATCCAGAGTTTCGCCCATCTCCGTCGCAGGTTGGCCCCTGCCTGCCTGCTCAAGGACCCTTCGGGCGGCCAGGCCCGGTTCCGCGATGACGCGGTTCAGCGCCGCGGTTCTTGAATTAACTGTGTTTACGCGTACATCTTCGGTCCGAACTCCAACGGCAGTTATGTGACCGCAAATGAACAAAAAAGCCCGTAGGAGATTGCGGCAGGTGTCAAGAAAAAAATGGTACCGTCGATTGGTAACGCTGCAACACTACATTGTCAATTTTCGTCACATGGCAGGACAATATTTCGTCAGATACGGCAACAAAGCCGTGGTCGTTTCTATCATCGCGTTTTTCGCTGCGGCGAGCGTGACCCTGTTGCCGGACCTGCAGTCCCTTCTTGAAGACAAACTGTTACCTTTGGAAACAATCCTACGGGTACAAGGCCTCTTGCTGAATACCGGCACCGCGTTGATCGGCGCCGCCGCTATAGTAGCCTCTCTTGTACTGTTTGCGATGCAAGTGAATGTTGAACGAATGCCCCACGGTTTATTTCGACGAATCAGTGAAGATTGCAAGCTACTTGGTTCATTTGCGAGCGCATTCGCACTGGCGGTCGCCGTGGCAGTTATATCGACTGTAGTGGAGCAAACAAGACTGGTCTTACCGTTGGTCTTTTCTACTTGGTCTGTGTTGGCTATCTTGTTCCTATTCCTGTATGCATATCGACGAGCGTTAAAGTTGATAAACCCTTTGGAACAACTTCATATAATCCTTCACGACACGCAAAAAGAGTTGTGCGGTTGGGGTCGAAAAGCGGATCGGTATAAATTGCCACCGCAGACGGAGGAACAGGTTACCGACCTGCAATTACCCGAGCGCTCGAATCCCGACGCTGTGCGAACGAAGTTTTTTCAAAAAAATTCGCATTGGACATCCGATGCTATCAGAAATATGCATCATGCCATGTCTTTCGCGCGGCGGTATGCAGAGCAAAGGGATTATGAAGTATCCAGGTATGCACTCGACGTTATTGTCGGGATCAATGCCGCCTACATAAAGGCGAAGGGGACAACGTTCTACGCCAACGCGCTCATGATTGAGCATCCTTGGTCACACGATGCGTTCATTACCGACAGTCTGGAATGCCTACGCCAGAATGCTGACACTGCAATCGGACGTCGCGACGAACGACAGATAGAACAACTGATGCGGGCGCTGACAATGCTTGTGCAGCTATATGCTGATATCGACTACGCCAATCCTGGGGCGGAGAAGCATCACGCACAACTTGCGGCGGGATATCTCGCAAATGCTGTACAAGCGGCCGCAGGACATGACCTGGCCGACGTGCTGATGGAGGGACAACGGCTTACGGGACAAGCAACCCGTCATTTTGTGGCGGCTGGACACGAGACCGACCCCGCAGTGGCAGTGCTCTGTCAGAGTATCGCGCATGTTGCCTTGACTGGATGCGTAAGGGAAAACTACCGCCCCGTGATTATGGAGGGTATGAAACAGTACAGGGATCTGACGCTCGTTCTACTTCGTTCCAAAGGACACAATATCAAATCCGCACTGGACAAGATACAAGATAACGTATTTTCTATAGCGAAGCAATTCGTAAAGATTCGCAGTAACGTCCCCCAGGATATTCATGGTATGGATCATGGCATGATGCTCGTTCCTTATTTTTCTTCTAGTGATTATCAGGCCTTGAGGATTGAATTGGCACGTTTAGTCAGTTTCATATCAGGCTCAGATGTTGAAAACAAAGTCGCTCAAACGGTGGCAAGAAACATCGAGCAGTGGGCGAAAGACTTGTATCGGTCGGCGAAGGAGCTACTTTTTGCAGCCGTAGTTGCGGAGTCTCACTTTACGAGCCATATGCTTCAATGGATACAAGGTATGACCGGGATTCTTCTGGTGACGTCGAATGCGCACGTTTGCGACCACCAAACCCGCAGAGAATTACGTAATCATGCAAGTTGGCTGATAGCCACGCTGAGTTGGATTCCGGACGAAGAGGTATCGGTATCATTCCTAGGAAAATGGGGTTAACAGATACCCTGTTTGCATCTGCGCGGACAGCGCGTGAATTGGACTGTTCCGACAACGCAGAGGAAATTAGCAATCTTCTTCTGGGTTGGACGTTTAAGGCAGGAAGGCATATGTCGTGCGCCGATATATTCGGAGACGGATTGTGGGGTTGTTCCGCGCTGGCGGTCTCGGGTCCGCCTGGTGCCAAAGAAGCATTGCTAAAGAAAATCTCCCGTGACCTGCAAACCGAAACCGAACGGTCGTTAGCGCCCGACATGCGGATCCAAGGGGCCGCTGAGCTTCGGCGACATGCCGCCGAGGCCATGCAACCGCGATACGGGCTATCGACAATTGACCGCACTGTGAGAGGGGCTGATACGGCGGTACTTTGCGAGCTAGTGGGTGATACCAGCGGTTGAGGGTTGAGACTCATTGAGGGGATTCCCAAGGTTATCGAGTTCTGACTCAATAGCGATTCTGCGATTGGAGGGTCGTTATGAGGGCAGCAATCCCCTTGAGGGAGGATTTTGATGCGGCGCAGTTGCGCGGCTTGGCGCAGCGGAGCCGGGATGGTTCGCAGAACCGTCGCCTTCTTGCGCTTGCGGTGATTTACGACGGTTACCGTCGTTCGGATGCGGCGCGTTTTGCGGGGGTGGGCTTGCAGATCATCCGGGACTGGGTTCTTCGCTTCAACGCGGAAGGCCCGGAGGGATTGAAGGATCGCAAGGCCTCAGGTCCGCCGCGCAAGTTGAACGGGGAGCAGCGCGCGGCGCTGGCGGCGGTTGTGGAGAGCGGTCCGGACCCGGCGATCCACGGCGTGGTGCGGTGGCGGCGCTGCGACCTGGCGGCATGGCTCAGCGAGCAGTTCGGCATCTCGTTGGCGGAGACGACGGTCGGGCGGGAGTTGCGCCGGATGGGCTACGCCAAGCTCTCTGCGCGCCCGCGCCACTATGCCCAGGACGAAGCCGCGCTGGCAGGGTTCAAAAAAACTTCCCCGACCGCCTGAAGGAGATCCGCGCTGCACTCGGCGACGGCGTCGAGGTCGAAGTCTGGTGGCAGGACGAGGCGCGCGTCGGGCAGAAGAACAAGATCACCCGGCGATGGGCTAAACGCGGCACCCGACCGTCAGCGCCCAAGGACCAGAGAACCATCTCGGCCTACATCTTCGGCGCCATATGCCCGCAGAAGGGCAAGGCCGCCGGCCTCGTCATGCCCCACGCCAACACGGAGGCACTCAACGCCCACCTCGCCGAGGTCGCCCTCACCGTTGAACCCGGAGCCCATGCCCTCGTCATGCTCGACCGGGCCGGATGGCACACATCCCCGGCCCTCAAAGTCCCCGACAACATAACCCTGATGCCGCTCCCGCCCCGGTCCCCCGAGCTCAATCCCGTCGAGAATGTCTGGCAGTTCATGCGCGAAAATTGGCTCTCGAACCGCGTCTTCCAGAACTACGACGACATACTCGATCACTGCTGCCAGGCCTGGAACAATCTCGTCTCACAACCAGAACGCATCGCCTCCATCGGAACCCGAAAATGGGCCAATGGGTTCTGAACTATGCCCGCTGGTATGAGATCGCAGAGATACTGTGTCCACGATCTCAATAGTGGCGCTCAAGTACCAGCCCAGTGTACCAGCGCACGGCGAGGCGATCACCAGCAGGGCACTGCTCCTGAACCGCGTCGCCCGCCAAGCCCACCATGCGGGCCGGAACCGGTCGTGCCCCCAGGCGTGGTGTAGGAGCTGGAGCCACCATCGGTAGCTGTGGGTAAGTGGCCCGCCGCCGCGACCGTCTGGAGTCTGGCGGCGGCGGGCCACTTATCCATAGCGGATGGCCATCGCGGTGCCGGTAGGGTTGGGCTTCCACAGTCCATCCGACCGGAGGAGTACCACGATGACCACCACCGACATGATGACCCTGCGGGCGCTGTTGGAGAAGAGTTCCGACGCCGATCTGCTTCGCGAGATGATCGGGTTCACGGCCGCGCGTCTGATGGCGCTTGAGGTTGAGGGCCTTGCGGGCGCCGGGCACGGCGAGCGTTCGCCGGACCGGATCACGCACCGCAACGGCTACCGCGACCGGGTCTGGGAGACGCGCGCCGGCACGGTCGAGCTGAAGATCCCGAAGCTGCGCAAGGGGAGCTACTTCCCGGGCTTCCTTGAGCCGCGGCGGATGGCGGAGAAGGCGCTGACGGCGGTGATCCAGGAGGCCTACATCAAGGGCGTATCCACCCGCTCGGTCGACGACCTGGTGCAGGCGATGGGCATGTCGGGCATCTCCAAGAGCCAGGTGTCCAGGCTGTGCGGCGAGATCGACGACAAGATCCGCGACTTCCTCGACCGGCCGCTGGAGGGCGACTGGCCGTATCTGTGGCTGGACGCGACCTATGTGAAGATGCGCGAGGCCGGGCGCATCGTCTCGGTCGCGGTCACCATCGCGGTGGCGGTCAACGACCAGGGCCGGCGCGAGGTGCTCGGCATGGCGATCGGCGCGTCCGAGGCCGAGACCTTCTGGACCGACTTCCTGCGCTCGCTCGCCCGGCGCGGCCTGCGCGGCGTCAAGCTGGTGATCTCCGACGACCACAAGGGCCTGAAGGCCGCCGCGACCCGCATCCTCGGCGCCACATGGCAGAGATGCCGCGTGCATTTCATGCGCAACCTGCTCGCCCATGCCGGCAAGCAGGGCCGGCGCGTCGTCTCCGCCTTCGTCACCACCGCCTTCGCCCAGGAGGATGCAGACAGCGCCTCCGCCCAGTGGCGCCAGGTCGCCGACCAGCTCAGGCCCAAGGCGCCGAAGCTCGCCGCCATCATGGACGAGGCCGAGCACGATGTTCTCGCCTACATGACCTTCCCGGCCGCGCATCGCGCCAAGCTGCACTCCACAAACCCGCTCGAACGCCTCCATGGCGAGATCAAGCGGCGCACCAACACCGTCGGCATCTTCCCCAACGAGAACGCCATCACCCGCCTGATCGGTGCCATCCTGCTCGAGCAGAACGACGAATGGGCCGTCCAGAGAGCCAGATACGTAACGCTGGAATCCATCGCTCCCGTGAGCGACAATGCAACCGTCAAGCTGCCCGCCGTGGCAGCCTGAGCCTACCGGCCCTACCCGCCGGACACCGCCACGGGCGCCAGGCTCTTACACCACGGCTCGGGACACGATCCCGGAACCGGCTGACGGTGAACTCCCATCACGGGTGCCGCGAAACGGTGATGGTGGCCCTGCGCCGGATCGCCGGCTTCTTCCGGTCCCTCGGGCAAACTGCGGAGCAGTTGAGCGTCAGGGATTGATGGCGCCGGATTCTCGCCAAAGCGCTCAAGAAATACCTTCAGGACCGCGAACCCGGCCGACAACACTGGCTGCTGCCGCCTGCCTGCCGGCCTTGCGCCGCCGAGAGGCGAAGTCTGGCCGTGAGTGGGGCGGCGGTCGGCGCTCCGGAGGGAGAGCAGCGCTGCCGCCGTTCCCATTCACCTGTCGAAGGAGCACGGCACGATGCAGGCAGCAATCGCACCGCGCGGCGACGCGCGCACCTATCTCATCCACTTCGTCGGCGACGGTCTTGAGGACGACCGTTATGTCGTCGAACGCTACGTCTCGAAGGCCGACGGCGAGATCGTTCCCGTCCGGTCCGGCGGCACGGCATGCAAGGGCCGTCGCAAGGCCCGGGGCACGATCGTCACCGCGAAGGCGCTTGAAGAGATGCGTCCGGCCCGGGACGAGATCATCATCGCGACGGGGGTCAGACTGCGGCATTGCGGTGTGCAGCTGTGGGGCTGGCGCAGCCTCGGGATCTTCGCCGACCGCCGCCAGCGCGGCTGACCGCCCGCCTCGCCGGACGTCCGGCCGGCCCGCCGCCGGCCGGGCGTCTCCCGCCCGACCCCGCATCATCCACCGGGAGAATGGCCATGGCTTGCCGGGACCCGGAAGTCCGCAAGGCCCGCGACCGCGAGCGTATCGCCCAAGGCCTGTGTCCGCGCTGCGGCAAGGTCCCGTCCGCGCCGGGGCGCAGCGTCTGCGCCGGGTGCGCCGCGAAACGCAGCCGCGCCCGCGATGCCCGCCCGCGCGCCGCGGGCACACCGCGAAGAGACCCCGAAACCGTCCGGCAGTCCGAGCGCCAGCGCACCCGCAGCAAGAGGGAACAAAGGGCCGCCAAAGGCCTCTGTATTCGCTGCGGCCAGGCGCCGGCCGTGGAGGGCCGCGCGTCGTGCGAGCCGTGCCTGGAGAAGCGCCGGGCAGCGGACCGCGCGAAATACGCCGCCGGGAAAGCCGCCGGCCTCAAGTATGGCGGGGCCGATGCCGAAGCCAAAAGGCGCGCCGCCCGGGCGAAGAGCAAGCGCCGCCAGAAAGCCCGGATCGAGGCGGGACTCTGTATCCGCTGCGGCAAGCAGCCCCCCGTCGAGGGCGGAACCACCTGCCAGCCCTGCCGGGACAGGAGGCAGGCGGCGGAACGGCGGCAATATGACGAACGCAGGACCGGGGGCCGCTGCACACGCTGCGGGCAGCCGGCCTTCGACGGCCTCTCGCGCTGCGGCCCCTGCGCCGCCATCGAGGAAGCCAGCCACGACCCGGAGCGCAAGAACGCGCGCTCGCGGCAGTTGTACGCCCGGCGCCGGGCCGCCGGCCTGTGCACGGCCTGCGGGGCGCCGTCACAGGGGGCGGCGCGCTGTGCGCCCTGTGCCGAGAGGTCGTATCAAGGCTCGGCGCATTTCAAGGGCATCCCGGTCCACGAGCCGGTCTGGACCGTGATCGAACTGGAGACCGGCCGCGAGCACGGTCCGTTCGACGATCCGGCCGATGTCGCCCTCTGCCTCGCCTTCGGGAAGCTCGACCGCAACCGCGTCGAGATCGTCGCCGACGCCCCCGTCACCGCCTCCTTCACCGCCTGGACCTGATACCACCGGCCACAGATAAGAACCGATTAGCCTCTCTCGGCGGAGATTACCTCTTGCAGTAGGAGGCCTCGGCTCAGGGGGCGAGCTGCGGAGGGAGGCTCTGCTATAGGTTCCAATCAACGACCGTTGGTATGACATGCTGTCCCGGGCGGCGATGGCGGCGCTCGCCTGGCCGCGATCCGCCGCGCCGTCCCTGTGTCGTGGAGAGGGGTGAAGCGCCTGCCGGGCGAGTGTCCGGCAGGGCGGAGGAGAGGACTCCCCGCCGATGCCGGATCGATGTCCGGCACAGGTCGCCGGGCAGGGCAACGGCAGAGGAGACCCCGCCCATGTTTCATCCCGATACATCCCTCGACCTTCCGCTTGGCTGCGACCTGCTCGCCGAACTCGGCGTCGACCGTCGCACCGTCCGCGAGATCGCCGAGGACGAGCGCGCCATCCGCTGTCCCGACCGGGGCGCGGCCTGTCCGGAACACGGCTTCGCGAGCCTCTTCCCGGAACCGGCGTTCGGGATGTCCCTCCAGGACCCGGCGGAGCCCCGGAACCCGGCGGCGTCGCTCCCTCCGGCGAACCGGAGGTGGAGGAGGGCCTGAAGAGATTGAACGGTCGGGGGTTCGGGGGAGTGACCCCGGCCCCGGTCGTTCGCAACCCATCGTCATCAACGCGAACCTGAAGGAGTATCGCAATGAGTTTCGGATTGAACAAGGTGCAGATCATCGGCCGCCTCGGCGCCGACGTCACCATCAACCACCTCGCATCGGGCGGGCGCGTCGCCAACCTGAGCATCGCGACTGACGAGTCGTTCATCAACAAGCAGACCGGCGAGAAGGTCGACAGGACCGAGTGGCACCGGGTCGTGACCTTCCAGGACGGGCTGATCGACATGTTCGAGAAGCACGCCACGAAGGGCCGGCTGGTCTACATCGACGGCAAGCTCCAGACCCGGCGCTGGTCGAAGCCGGGCGAGGACGGCGACCGCTTCTCGACCGAGATCCTGCTCGTGCCCGGCGGGCGCGTCCAGTTCCTCGACAAGGCGAACGGCAACGCCGCGCAGCCCGGCCCGGACGCGGCCGGCGGCGACCCGATGGATAAGGATCAGATCCCGTTCTAGAGCTTCCCGTTCTTCCCTCCCCACAGGGTCGGCGCCTCGCGCGTCGGCCCTTTTCTCATGCGGGCAGGTTCGAGTCTCGCCGCGGCGCATACGGGAGTGGGAGCGAGGCTGGAAAGCGGGTGAACCGTGCGAGGAGGGAGGGAGTCCGCTCGCGCACCCGTCACGCTACCCGGAGAACCCGATGAGCACCATCTCCTTCCGCCGCATCGCCCCCGACGAATCCCGCATCTACCGGGACGGCGACCATGTCGGAGACGTCCACGCCTTCGACGACAGCACCCGGCCGGGGCGCAAGGTGTTCGCCATACACCTCGACGAAGACCCGCGCGGCCCCGTCTATCTCCACGACCGCACCCGCATCCGCGAGACCGCCCGGCAGCGGGTCGACTCCCATCCCCTGTGGAACTGACGCAAAGGCGGCAGGGCCGAAAATCCTTCCCGGCGCCGTACCGGGCCGAAACGACGATGGGGTCCGTGCAGGGGGAGAGAATAAGCCACCCCGCTGTGCTGTCCCATTGTGCCACACGTGCTCTCTCCAGCAACCCCTTCGGGGTCCTCCGGTCGCTACGCTCCCTGCGGCCTGGGCAAGAAGCTCCAGGGGCGGACCGTGAAAGCCGGCGACCGTGAAGATCGCGTGTCAGAGGCCGAGCACGCCTGGCATCGGCGGTGCGAACGCGATCTTCCGCACCACTCGCCGACTTTCCGCACCACTCCGCCCCAAGAGCTTCCAGGCCCAGGTGCTTCCGTTGCGCGCGCGTGACCCAACAGGACATCACAGCGGGGATCGGCCCCGAACGTGAAACCGAAAGGAAAACGACATGACCTTCGATATCGAAACCGCAGCGCAGTCCGCAACCGCGATCGTCTGCGACAACGCCGCCCTCTACGGCGCAACCCCCGAGCGCGACGAGTTCGACACGCGCGAGGTCTGGGACGAGGACGATGCGCTGACCGCAATCGGCGAGGCCTTCCGCATCCTCGTCGAAGGCGCCTGCCCCGACGGCACCCAGCTCGCCGACGAACGCGAGAGCCTGCTGTGGGGCTTCGTCAACATGCTCCACGCCCAGAGCCGCCGCCTCGACCGCAGCGTCGACCGGCTCAGCCCGGACCTGCGCGACCTCCAGCGCGAGCAGGACGGCACCGAGATCAAGTCCCGCGACCTGGAGCTCGTCACCGACCGCGCGCAGAACCTCGGAGACCGGCGCGACGCCTTCGAGAAGATGCGCAACACCGCCGCGCACGCCTACCGCGAAGAGACCGGCGACATGTGGCGGCCCCCGCACGGCAGCCACGCCAGCCAGACCGGCACGCTCACCAGCGCCGCCATCGACGCCCGCGACTTCGTCCGTGCCCGCAAGGACCGCGCGACCATGGCGCACCTGCCGCAGGGCACCCTCGTCGCCATCGCCGGCGGCAAGGACATCGCCGACCCGGCCGCGGTGATCGCCAGGCTCGACCAGGCCCGCGCCAAGTATGCCGACCTCGTACTCGTGCATGGCGGCGGTCCCGGCGTCGAGAAGATCGCGGCGCGCTGGGCCGAGCGCAACGGCGTCCACCAGGTCGTCTGCAAGCCCGACTGGGACCGCCACGGTCGCGCCGCACCGTTCCGCCGCAACGACGAACTGCTCAACCTCCTGCCCAGGGGCGTCATCGCCTTCCCCGGCTCCGGCATCACCGAAAACCTCGTCGACAAGGCCCGCAGCCTCGGCATCCCGGTCATGCGCTGCCCCGCCTGACACGCAGCACCCACGGGCCGCGTCGTCTCCGCTCCGGCGGCGGCGGGTCCGTCTCCGTATGCGCACACCCGTCGCGCTGCGCCGCCGACACCTCGCGCGCGCTTCGCGCCGCGCCCGTGCGGAGCCTGCCCCGGACTGCGATCCGGGGCTGCCGCATCACGCGCCGCTGCACCATGCTTCGCATGGGTGCATCGCGGGCTGCGCCGAGCCCGGCGCAGTGCCGCAGGCACTGCTGACCCGCCCACTGCCGGCGCTGCTGCCGGACCGGCACGACACCGTGCTTCGCACCGCTGCCCGCAGTCCTGCAGGCGCCGCCGTCGGCGCCTCCGATCGCAACGGCTATCGCAACCGTCACCGCACCCGCGCGGCTGACGCCGCGGTAACGGGTGCGCCATCCCCGGCTGCGTCTGCGGCAATGTGTGAGCAGCACGCAATCACCCTGAACAGCCCCGCTTTCGTCCAGCACGCCTGTATCGCGGTAACATGTGCGCGGCGTCCTTCGGCTCCGCGGAACATGTGCGGCGGCGCCCGTGCCGCCGAGGTAACGCCGCCGGCTCCGGTGCGCCATGTGTGAAGACTGCCCTCCGCCGTTTGCACGCCGCGCCGCGTTCTGTTACCTCTGCGACCGGACGACAACGCGGAACGCGCTCGAAGATCGCGGACCGGTCGTCTCGCTCAATCGCCGCGACGGCTCCCGTCCCTTGTGACGTCGGCGTTTCAGGCGACGGTGGTGTGCAGGGCAACCTCGCCCGATCTCGACTCCGTTCGGAGTTTTACCGTCACACCCCACGCATCGGTGACGGCTTCTCGGGCATGGTCCCTTGCCTTTGAGAAGGAGGAGCCGCCGCTTCCGGTTCTTCCATGCCGATTATCGCAGCGATGGCCTGCCCGACCCGCTCTGCCGCCGCCTCGACCTCGCGGTCTCCAACGTGGGCATAGCGCATGGTCATACTTACGTCGCTGTGACCGAGCATGCGGGCGACGACGGGGAGGGGAACGCCGTTCATCGCCGCCTGGCTGGCGACCGTGTGGCGCAGGTCGTGGAGGCGCACGTCCTCGATGCCCGCTTCCCGCCGTATCCGATACCAGAGCCAGGGATTGCGTGGCCAGGGACGGAACGGGTCCCTGACGGACGGAAACAGCCAGGGACCGTTTCCCTGCTGCATCCGGCGCGCGACGATTTGCCTGGCCGGCGCGTTCAACAGGACCGTTCTCGGCCCGGTCTTGGCGTCGGCAAGTTCCAGCCGGTCGTCCCTGACCTCCTCGCGGCGGAGGTAGACGATCTCGCCCTTGCGGCAGCCGGTGAGCAGCAACAGGCAGATAATATCGGCCTGCTGCGCCTCGGACGCGGAGCCTTCGGCATACCGGTCGAGGACGCGGTGAAGGCGGGCGATCTCCTCGCGGGAGAGAAACCGCGTCATCTTCCGGCCGGGATTGCGGCGGATGCCGCGCACCGGGTTGGTCGCGATATGGCCGCAGGCGACGGCATGGTTGAGTATCTGGCGCAGCAGGCCGAGGGCGTGATTGGCCGACCCCGGCGCGGTCCGGCTGCCCGCCTCGAACCAGCCGAGCGCCGTGCTGCGGGTGATGCAGTCGAGACGCAGGGCGCCGAAGGCAGGAAGCAGCCGGCGGTTCAGCATGCTGCGGAACCCCTTCTGCGTGGAGAGCTTGCAGCGCTCGAAGCAATTCGCCTTCCATTGACCGGCGACGAAATCCCGGAACAGCGGCGCCTTCTGGTGGCAGGCATCGTCCGCATCGGTGGTTGCGGTTGCCGCCTCCATGCAGGCGCGGCGCACGTCCTCGACCTTGCGCAGCGCCGCCGGGCCGAAGGACATCTTCCGCACGCCCCCTTCCGTCTTGCGGTGGTAGATGAAGGTCCGGCTGCCGGAAGACCGGACCCGCACACCGAGCCCGGCGACTCCGGTATCCCAGAGCGTATATTCACGCACCTGCGGCCTGAGCCTTGCAATGCCTGCGTCGGTCAGTCTTTTCCGCCTCGGCATGGATCAGCCCTCCCCAAGAATGGGGCCGAGAGCGTCGGTGGCTTCCCGGACCGAACGGTCGCTGAGATGGGCGTATTTCAGTGTCGTCTGCGCGTCGTTGTGGCCCAGCAGCCGCGCCGTGGTCGTGACGCTCTCACCCCCCATGATGGCGATGCTGGCATATGTATGACGAAGATCGTGAAGCCGGACATCACCAATGTCCGCTTCCTCCCGGACCCGCCGCCAGAAGGTCTCGAACAACGTCAGGCAGAGCGGCCCCCGCCTCCGCGGCGAGGGGAAGACCCATTTGCCCTGCCGGGGGAGCCCGCCGAGGATGTCGCGCGCGGGCGAGCACAGCCAGACCGTCCGGGAGCCGGTCTTGGAGTCACGCAGGAACAGCCGCCCCTCGCGGTAGTCGGGCCATTGGAGTGTCCCGATCTCGCTCTTGCGGCAGCCGGTGAGCAGCAACAGGCGGATGAACGCAACGCTGCGCGAATGCCGTTCTTCATGATCTTCGAGCACTCGTGCGAGACGGCGAAGCTCCGGCCCCGACAGGAACCTCTCCCGGCCCTTGCGCCGGTAGCGCCGGATGCCGGTGCAGGGATTGCTGCCCTCCGGGCGGTAGCTGTAAAGCTCGGCCTGGCGCATGATGACGGAGAGGATCGGCACGGACCGGTCCGCCATCACCGGCGTCGCATGAAGGGACGCGAACCAGTTCTGCACGTCCTGCCGGGTGATGTCGGCTATGTTCATCCCGCCGAACCGGGGAAGGATCGTGCTTCGGAGATAATTCCGGTTGACCTTCATGGTTCCGGGCTTCCAGTGACGCCCGTAGCGGTCGAACACTTCCTCGGCCACGGCCTCGAAAAGCCTGTCTTCGGGAAGCGCGGCGGGTTCGTCGCGCCGGATGGCGGCAAGCAGTTCCGTTGCCTGCCGGCGGGCCTCGTCGAGACCGATGCTGCCGGCGTCGCCCACGGTCTTCCAGAGGCGCCGGCCCTCGTGCTGGCTGTGAATGAAATACCGCTTGGCACCCGAGGGCAGGACGCGGACGCCGAAGCCCTTCAGATCGGCGTCGCGGACATCGTAGGGCGACTTCCGGGGTTCAAGGGCCTCGACCAGGCTCTCCCTGAGGCGGACATTGGGCATGGATTTCCTCCTGCATCCACTTGCAGGCGGGGGAGATTGCGGTTGCAGTTGCACCCCCGGCTTGCTGTTGCACGAGGAAAAACAATCGCTATATCAACCCTTTAGAACCGACCAGGTGCGGCAACAGGTGTGCCGGGTGTGAGTGTGGGGTTGGTGTGCGTATAGCGCCGGTGCAGCGGGATCCTCGCCATAGAGGAGCGACATGCACCAAAAGACGCTCTCGTTGAGCCAGCGGGTGCGGAATGCGGTCCCGCGCGCCGTCTCATGGCTGAGCGAATAGGACGGCACCGACATGACAACGCCGTAAAGGAACATTGCCGGCCAGACCCAGGCCGTATCCAGCGCAAGCCGGACAAGAGAGCCGGTGAACCCCATGGCGACGGCCCACGCGGCAAGGTATGCCAACCCCGGCCTGTCGGTGCGGCGTGCGAGGGACTTCAGGCGCCTGCGCTCGATCTCCATTCCGGAGGAAGCCGCATTGGTTACGACAGCGCCGGTCCGGCGCGCCAGAAAATCGTCGAATTCCATCTGGCATGACGCTACCGTGTTACCTTGTAACAGACAGGATCGCGACATGGCCCAGACTATTCCCGTAACCGTGTTGACCGGGTTTCTCGGCAGCGGCAAGACCACGCTGCTCAACCGCATCCTGACCGAAAACCACGGTCAGCGCATCGCCGTGATCGAGAACGAGTTCGGCGAGATCGGCGTCGACCAGGACCTGGTCATCAACGCCGACGAAGAAGTCTTCGAGATGAACAATGGCTGCATCTGCTGCACTGTGCGGGGCGACCTGATCCGGATTCTCGGCAACCTGATCAAGCGGCGCGACAAGTTCGACCGGATCCTGGTGGAAACCACCGGCATGGCCGACCCCGGACCGGTGGCGCAGACGTTCTTCGTCGACGACGATACAAGGGAGTCCTTCGACCTGGACGGCGTCGTAACCCTGGTCGATGCGAAGCATGCCGAACTGCATCTGGATGACAGCGAGGAGGCCATGGCGCAGATCGCCTTCGCCGATGTGCTCCTGATAAACAAGATCGACCTGGTCGATGCCGAGGCAGTCGATGCTCTGGAGCACCGGCTCAGGTCGATGAATGCCATGGCGCGGATCGAGCGGGTTCGGATGGCTGACGCGCCCATGGAGCAGGTCCTCGATGTCGGTGGCTTCGATCTTCGCCGCGCCCTCGACCTCAAGCCGGGCTTCCTCGAACCGGAATATCCGTTCGAGTGGGGCGGCGTGCTGCAGCTCGACAGCAAGGCGACATTCAGGCTTCGGAACGGCCCGGATCCGGCGATGTCGGCAGTGCTGGAGCCCATCCATGCGGCAACGCCCGAGGCCCTGAAGGAAACGGCGGAACGAATCTTTACCCGGTTCTCCGCACCCGCCGACATGCTGCAACCGGGCGCCGCATTCCCGCCGGGTGAAACGCTCCGGACGCTGGCGCTTACGGGCGCCGATCACTACGACTTCACGCTTGCAGTTGACCGGCCGGGACTTTACGCGCTGTTTACAGAGCATCTGCCGGAGGAGTTCGAGGCCGGCTTCTTCGATGCCGCCGGCGCGAAGATGGACCTTGCCGCGGAGCATGTCTTCAACCCGGAACACACGCATGACGACACCGTTCGTTCGATTGCGCTCGAGCTCGACGGCGCGCTCGACGGGTCTGCGCTCAACGCCTGGCTAAGCCGGTTGCTGCAGACACAGGGCCCCGACATCTTTCGCATGAAGGGGATCCTGGCGATCGAGGGCGAAGACCGGCGGTTCGTGTTCCAGGGCGTGCATATGCTGTTCGACGGCCAGCCCGGCGACCCCTGGGGCGACCGGCCCCGCTCCAGCCGGCTGGTGTTCATCGGCCGCAATCTTGACGAGGCGGCGCTGGAACGGGGATTGCGCGCGTGCCTGGCACCATGAGAGCGGCCGCCGGCTCAGCGGCCATACGCGCCGGGCCGGGCCGGTCGGTACGGCGCGGCCGGCGTTGAACGGTTTCAGGCTGGATCACTGGATCGTTGACGCGCCGCTGACCGGCGTTTGCGTCGAGCGCGGCGGACGTTATGCGGCATTCGCCGGCGGGGACGGGTGCGTTCGCATTGCAGACCTCCGCGAACGGGAACCGTCCCTTTCGGTCCGATCGCTGACCCGGGGCGCCGTGCTGGCGCTGGCCCCCGATTGCCGGGAGCGCGGATTCCTGTGCGGGGCCGATGACGGCGCCGTGTATCGGGTTCACGCCACGGGTGGACCGCGGAAGCTGGCGCGGCTCGCCCGGTACTGGCCCGATCGGCTCGCCTCGCACCCATGCGGTCTGAGCGCGATCTCGGACGGTGTGCGAGTCAGGCTGCTGGACGCCGAGGGACGGGAGGTTGCAGAACTCGGAGGACATCCAAGCAGCGTCGCGGGCCTGGCTTTCGACAGCAGCGGCCGGCGCCTTGCCGTTTCGCACTACAACGGGGCGAGCCTTTGGCTGCTGAACGGCAGGCGCGGCGAGCCGCAGCGCCTGCATCGCCGGGGTTCGCACCTCGATCTCAGCTGGAGCAGGGACGAACGGTTTGTGGTGACGGCCACCCAGGAAAAGACGCTGCACGCATGGGACCTCGTTTCCGGGCAGGACGCCAGCCTCGGTCCCTGCATCAACAAGGTCAAATCCATCGGCTGGAGCGCCGACGGCGCCTGGCTGCTCGCATCCGGGGCGGACACTGTGAGCGGCTGGCCGTTCTTGGACGGCCGCCTGCCGTCGCCGGCCCCGCGAATGCTGGGACGCTACAGCGAACATCTGGTCGCCAGGGTGTGCGCCAACCCGCGCCTTGCCCTGGCGGCCGCCGGGTATAACGACGGCGGTCTCGAACTGGTGAGCCTGACCGCGCGGCCGCAAAGACGCAGCCTCGCCGCCCCGCAGGGGAGTCCCGTCGCAGGCCTCGCGTGGTCCCCGGAGGGGAACTGCCTGCTGGGCGGCGACTCGGACGGGCGCGTGTTCGCTTATCGCTTCGACAGCGACACGCTCGCCCGCCTGGCTTCTGCCGATTGAGGCCTTCTAGACGACTGCGATCGGGTTGCCTGGCGAGCCCGTGGCCCCCTTGATCGGCAGTGTGGAGAAAATGAAGGCGAACTTGTAAACGCCGTCGGCGGCCAGATGATCGAGGCGCACATTCTCGAGAATGTGGATGCCGTTCTTGGTCAGGAAGATCTGGTGCACCGGAAACGCCAGGTTCGGATCCGGGTTAGGCACGCACTCGATGGCCCAGCAGTCGGCGGCGCCCACCGAAATTCCCTTGGCCGCCAGCCACTCGCCCGCGCCCACGCCGATTCCGGGCTCGCCGGAATTGAAGCGGGCGTTGTCCTTCATCCACAGGTTTTCGCCCCAGCCCGTGCGCCACAGCGCCGCGCAACCCTCGGTGATGTCGGCCTCTGTCATGCCCTGGCGATCCAGGCAAGCCTTCAGGTCGTCGACGGTGATCTCCTCGCCCTTGTCCAGCATCCGCCCCTTCAGGCCCATGACATCGAACAGGACCCCGCGGCAGAAGAACGGCTTGACATGTTCCATGCCGAGCTTCTGCAGCCCGTAGGCGCCGGCAGTGGATCCGGCCTCGCTGTCGTTGTTGTGCAGGTCTCTCGTGGTGAACCCGTTGTAGAACACCTCCTGGGACAGGTCGCCGGCGTCGCCGACCCGTGCGCCGATATGGGCAAGCCCGTCGAACTGGGTGCCGACCTGACCGATTTCAGTGGTCAGGATCTCATCGTGCCAGATGACCTGGTTCTTGCCGTATGCGCCTCCGGTCGGCGCGCCCGGAATCCGAAGCGCGAACACGCGCTGGCCGAACAAGGGCATGCCGTACTCATAGACCCGGCCCAGACTGTACACCTTGCCGGTCTTGATCAGGCTCGCCGCGTCCAGCGCTACCGCCGGCGTCATGTGGTTGGTGGCGCCGGTCTGGTCGCCCTCGCCCCAGCGGGACGGCCACCATTTCCCGGCCATCGGCGTGCCTTCGATACCGCCTTCGGCGGCGTGCGCCGGCTTGACGAGGTCCAGCTCGTGCATCACCCCGCCGCCCACGGTGGCGACCGCCGCGCCGCCGGTGGCAAGCGTCGCGGTCTTGATGAAGGAGCGGCGCGACTGCGACGTCACTCCTCCGCCATCCGGCTCCCGATGGGACTCCATGTCCACTTCTCGTTCGACAGCGTCGTCTGTGCGGATTTCGTCGGCCATGGCGGTTCCTCCCGGTGGGGCCTACTACAGTTGCCGTTATACAGTAACAGTCCGGTGGGCGACAGCAAAAAGGCGCGGACCCGAACCGGCATAGCCGCAAAGGTTGCGCGCTCGCCCGCAGGGAGCGCCGTCCCGCCCCCTGCGCGGGCGAAGGCCTTCCACGGCTACAGCGGTATCGACGGGTCGCTGGCCGCCCGGGCGTGCCGGGCCGCCCGGGCTTCGCTCAGACGCTGGAACTGGGGCAGGTCGAAGCGCAGGCTGTCCTCGACGGCCGCGCGGTCGAGATTGGCGGTGATGAACAGGAACCGGGAACGGTCGAGCTCGACTCCCGGCAGCCGTTGCGGAGGCTGGTAGACGTGCTGGACGCCGTTGATGACAACCGGCCCGTCCACGCCCGCGACCCTGATCGCCGCCTTCGTCCGGTACATGACGTCCCCGTTGGTTTGCGTACCGGCATTCAGCCAGCCATGCAGGGCCTCCCATTCGAGCTCGTGCGGGATTTCGATCGCAAACCCGTGCAGGCCGTTCCGGAGCAGATCGCTGCCGCCATAGTGCGGCGTTCCCAGCCACCGGCTCAGGCCGCCGTCCAGCAGGCGCGTTTCCAGGCCCGCTCCGATCAGCGCTTCCGCCAGGGAAGGCCGGTCGGACGGCACCAGATCGGCAACGGGGTTCAGCGCCCGCGCGCCGGCGCACATTTCCGGCGCGGCGACCGACGCCGGATCGAACACGATGCTGTCCGCGATGGCAAGTTGCTTGCAGCCGTGGCGCGACCGCGCCAGCGCACCCGGGCGGTCGCCCCCGGCCAAGACCGCAACGACGCTGTCCAGGCGAAAATATTCAGTGACAAGGGCGTTGTTCAGCAGGGTTTGCATGACCGGAGCCGGATCGGCGTCGGCCAGAATTTCGATCGCCACCCGGTCGAATTCGACCTCACCCTGCGCCCGTCGGGCGAAGAGCCGACGCAGGCTGCTGACCAGCCCCGAGCGCGTGACGCAGCACAAACATCCGATGGCGTGCGGCACCATCTGCCCGGCAATGCGCTCGGTCGCCGCCGCGGCGAAGGCCGGACCATCGGTTTCATTGCTTATCACCGCCCAGCGCGCGCCGCCTCCTTCAAGCAGGCGCTCGATCGTTTCGGTCCGCGCGCGGGCGTCGATCCCGCAAAACACGAGCGCGGGCACCTTCGCCTGGGCGGCTTCAGGGGCAAATCCAAGCATTGTCGGTTCCGCAGCGGGGCCGCGTTCGGTCATTGTCGAATACTGGACCCGCTTTCGTCCCGACGCAACGCGGTTGCTCGCCGGTTCCGCGGACAACGGGCCAGCCACGCCCAATATGACAGACGACGCTGTCCGGCAAGGCTATCCGAAACCGGATCGTTGCCGGCGGCGCAAGATAGGTTATAATATAACATGAAATCCTCGGAACCGGGAACTGGACGGGCGTGAGACGGCGGAGCAGAAACATGCAGGCGGACGTACTCGCCGTCTTGCGGAAATGCGACACGCCGATGTCGGCATATGAGGTGCTCGACCGGCTGCGCGACGGCAATCCGCGGCTTGCGCCGCCGACGATATACCGCGCCCTGGCGGCGTTGATCGAGGGCGGCCGGGCTCATCGTCTCGAATCGCTCAAGGCCTTTGTCGCCTGCAAGTGCGAGCAGCACGGGCACGTTCCGATTTTCTCGATCTGCAAGGTGTGCGGAACGGTCGAGGAAGCCGTCTCGCGGCGCATTACCAACGAACTGTCGAGGATTGCGGGACAGTCGGGGTTCGCACCGGCGCGCCACGTCATCGAGGTCCACGGCCAGTGCGCACGCTGCGAATCGAAAGAGGCCCCGGCATGACGCCCTGGCGACACACGGCGCGCGGGATGCTTCTCATGGGAGTCGGCCCGCGGCTCGCCGGGGCGGCGCTGATCGTGATGTTGCTCTGGGCCCTGTTCTTCTGGGCGACATCCACGCCGGGAAGCCTGTGACCTACGCCCTGGCATTCGAGGAGCTGACCCTTGGCTATGACCGCCATCCGGCGGTGCATCAACTCGACGGCGAGGTCGCCGACGGCAGCCTGACCGCCATCGTGGGCCCCAACGGCGCGGGCAAGTCAACGCTGTTGAAAGGGGTGACGGGGGTCCTGCGCCCGCTTGCGGGACAGGTGCGCTTCGGAACCTGCACACGGAGCGACATCGCCTATCTGCCGCAGCAATCGGACATCGACCGGTCGTTTCCGATCACGGTCGTCGATCTGGTGGCAATGGGGCTCTGGAGCGAGATCGGTGGCCTGTTCGGGTTGCGCGCCGCGCATCGCGCCCGGATCGACGATGCCATTTCCGCCGTCGGGCTCACGGGATTCGAGTCCCGAATCATCGGCTCGCTGTCGGGCGGGCAGTTTCAGCGTGCGCTCTTCGCGCGGCTGCTGCTCCAGGACGCGCAGCTCGTGCTGCTCGACGAACCCTTCACGGCCATCGATGCCAAGACGCTGGTCGATCTCCTGGATGTGGTGCGGCGGTGGCACGGAGAGGGACGCACGGTGATCGCCGTTCTGCACGATGCGGAGGTCGTCCGGACGCATTTTCCCGAGACGCTGATGCTGGCGCGCGATCTCGTGGCGCACGGACCCACGGCGAAGGTGTTGACGGCCGCCAACCAGTTCCGTGCGCGCCAGATGTGCGAGGCCTGTGTCGGCCCGCCCCATGACTGCGGCAGATACGGGTCATGATGTGGGAGGCCCTGATTCAGCCATTCGCCGAATTCAGCTTCATGCGCCGGGCCATGATGGGCTGTATCGCGATTTCGGTGGGCGGGACGCCTGTGGGCGTCTTTCTGCTGTTGCGCCGGATGAGCCTGACCGGCGATGCAATGGCGCACGCGATCCTGCCCGGCGCCGCGGTCGGCTTCCTCGTCGCCGGGCTCTCGCTCGGGGCCATGACGGTAGGCGGTCTGATCGCCGGCATGGCCGTGGCGCTGCTTTCGGGCTTCGTCGCCCGTGTCACGGTTCTGCGCGAGGATGCGAGCCTCGCCGCCTTCTACCTGATCTCGCTGGCGCTCGGCGTGCTGATCGTGTCCACCCGCGGCAGCAATGTCGATCTCATGCATGTGCTGTTCGGCACCGTGCTCGCGCTCGACAACGCGGCTCTGATCCTGCTGTGCAGCATCGCGAGCATCACACTGTTTGCGCTCGCGTTCATCTTCCGCCCGCTGGTTCTCGAATGCGCGGACCCGCAGTTCCTGCGCTCGGTGAGCGGGCTGAGCACAATCACTCATTTCACCTTCCTCGCGCTCGTCGTCATGAACCTTGTCGGCGGCTTTCATGCGCTCGGCACGTTGATGGCCGTCGGCATCATGATCCTTCCGGCCGCAGCTGCGCGCTTCTGGGCGGTGAGCATCGGCGGGCTGATCCTCGCCGCAGTCGCAATCGCCATCGCTTCGAGCTTCTGCGGTCTCCTCGTCTCCTACCATTTCGGACTTCCATCAGGGCCGGCGATCATCCTCGTGGCAGGCATCGTCTACGGGGTGTCGCTGATGCTCGGGCCGGTGGGCAGCCTTGCCGCGCCACTCTTTCGCCATCGTGTCAATGCCTGAAAGGACGCTACAGTGACCAGGCGCAGAAACCTGCTGATATCCGCAACCGCCCTCATCGGCCTGTCGATGACGGCGCCGGCATGGTCCGCCGACGCTCCCATCCCGGTGGTCGCCACCTTTTCGATACTGGGAGACATGGTCAAGCGCATCGGCGGCGACAGGATTGCCGTCACCACGCTGGTCGGGGCCAACGGCGATGCCCATGTCTATAACCCGACCCCGGCCGATGCGCGCGCCGTGAGTCAGGCCGATATCCTCGTGTTCAACGGTCTTGCGTTCGAAGGCTGGCTGGACCGGCTGGTCGAGGCGTCGGGCTTTGGCGGCGTCCGCGTGGTGGCGACCGACGGGATCCAGGCAATCAGGCTTGAGGATGACGACGACCACCATGACGACCACGCCGAAAAGGACGACCACGACAAGGATGACCACGACCACGCGGCCAAGGACGACCACGACAAGGAGGAGCACGCGGACGAGCACGACCACGGCGCCTTCGACCCGCATGCCTGGCAGAACCCCGCCAATGCAGTGATCTATGTCGACAACATCGCTGCGGCGCTGTCCAAGGCCGACCCTGCCAACGCATCGACCTATTACGGGAACCGTGCGGCCTATGTGGCTGAAATAGAGGCGCTGGATGCCGACATCCGCAAGGCTGTCGGAGGGCTGCCCGAGGACAGGCGCACGATCGTCACCCCCCATGACGCCTTCGGGTATTTTGCCGAGACCTACGGCCTGCGGTTTGTTGCCCCCAGTGGCATAAGCACCGAAAGCGAACCGTCCGCCGGGGATGTCGCCACCCTGATCCGGCAGATCCGTGAAGAAGGAATCACGGCCGTCTTCGTCGAGTCGATCACGGACAGCCGCCTGCTTGAGCAGATCGCCGACGAAACCGGCGCGTCCATCGGCGGGACGCTGTACTCCGATGCGCTTTCCGGGCCGGACGAGCCGGCGTCCACCTATCTCGACATGATGCGCCACAATGTCGAGACGCTTACGAAAGCGCTGTCGCCGTAACCCGGCGCGAGAGCACGAACGACGAACGCGAAGCGGAGCGCCCCGTTTCCTTTTGGGAAGGGTAGTTCCGCCTTTCGCTTTCGGAGGATGGACGGAATGAGCGTTGCGGAATGGTCCGGTTCGCTTGTGGAGTGGGAGCGGGAGCTTTGCTCGTGGAAGGCCCGTCTGGGTCCGGTGTTCAGGCGTCGTCAGCTTCGTGAGACGGGAGGGGCGTTTCTCGACGGCCTTCTGTCGGGGATCGAGCGCAAGACGGGCTGGATGATGGCGGAGCAGGCGGGTCTGCCGGGCCCGTGGCGGATGCAGGCGCTTCTGGGCAAGAGCCGCTGGGATGCCGATGCGCTGCGGGACGAGGTCCGCACCTATGCGGTCGAGGCGCTGGGCTGTCCGGACGGGGTTCTGGTGGTCGACGAGACCGGCTTCGTGAAGAAGGGCCGTCACTCGGTCGGCGTCGCGCGCCAATATGCGGGGACCGCGGGCCGCGTGGAGAACAGCCAGGTCGGCGTGTTCCTCGCCTATGCGGGCCGCTTCGGCCAGGCATTGATCGACCGCCGTCTGTATCTGCCGCGCGAGTGGGCGGAGGACCGCGCGCGGCGCACGAAGACGCAGGTGCCGGAAGAGGTCGCCTTCGCCACCAAGCCCGTGCTGGCTAGCGCGATGATCGGCGAAGCTCTCGACGCCGGCGTTCCCTGCGCCTTCGTTCTGGCCGATGCGGTCTATGGATCGGACTCCGGCCTGCGGCGCATGCTGGAAGGGCGGGAACAGAGCTACGTGCTGGCGGTGTGCGGCGACCACTCTTTGCGCTTCGTCGCCGCCGAGGGGTTGATCCAGACCGATCCCGCGACAATCGCCGACGAACTGGAAGACGGGGCTTGGGCCGCGCATGCCTCCGGCGAGGGCAGCAAGGGCCCGAGGCTCTACGACTGGGCACGGGTCGCGCTGGCCCGGCGCCGCGAAGATGGCCGGGAGCGCTGGCTTCTGATCCGACGCTCCCGCCGCGACCCCGACAAGCGGGCCTACTATCTCGTCTTCTGCCGAGCCGGCACGACGCTCGCCGAACTCGCCGGTGCCGCCGGTCTGCGATGGACCATCGAGGAATGCCTCCAGAGGGCGAAGGAGGATCTCGGCCTCGATCATTGCGAGGCCCGCTCCTGGCATGGCTGGCACCGCCATATCAGCCTCGTCATGGCCGCCGCCGCCTTTCTCGCCAAGCTCGCCGCCGACCTGCGCCGCGCCGCACACGGCCAACGGAACGAAACGAGTCCCGACCCGGCAATCGCCGCTTGATGCTCTTGGCGGCACCCATTCTCTCCGTACCGGAAATCCGCACGCCCCGGCCCCCCGCTCGCGGACAGGCGGGGGACGGAGCGGTGATTGAGGTTCCGGGGACGGCGCGCCGGCAGCTTTCCCCGGGGCCCGGTCCGGGACGGTCCGGGGTCCAGTTCCCGGCCTTGCCATTCGAGCTATGCAGACTGAAGCGCGCAATGAAGCCGCATCTCGATTCCTGTCGATTCCTGTTTTTTTGGAAATAATTCTGCGATGGGGGATTGACCTCAGGGATTCTGTGTTATTATGGATAGCAGGAGGAAGGAAGCGGCATCCGCGGGGCCGCTTCGTTTCGCCGTTCGCGCCGGCGCGAAAAAACCCCTGAGGAACGCACAGGAGAGGTGCGCCCTGCGTCTCGCGCGCGCAATCAGGCGCGCGAACCGCGCCGACGCCGACACGCGCCCGCGCCGGCACAGGCGCGCGCAGGATACGCGCGAAACAGGGTCCCGCCGCTCCGGCAACCGGAAGGCGGGAAGAATGGAACGGAGACGGGTCGAAAGGACAGGCCCATGCCGAAGACGCGAAGCCGGAGGAACCGGATGGAATATCCGGTGCCCATGCCCGAACGGGATGCAGGGTATGCGCCGCATGCATGCAGAACATGACATCTCATGACATATCGCAGGGGGTCCTGCCGGGCCCGCATGACAAAACATGACATCTCATGACATGTTCGATGGGTGTTCCTGCCCCGGCGGCGGGCGCGAGGCCGGAATGCGGGCAGCGGCCGGATGCCGGCGTGACGGTCGAGGCTCTGCAAACGAGACCGTTTCGGCCCGAACGGATCGCGCGCTAGCTGCTGCCCCGGTCGAGTATCCCGTGGAGCAGCACGGTAACGAGCGCGCAGGCCAGGATCGGAGCCAGGACGAGGCGCGGCTCGGTGAACAGGAACATCCGGTATTCGCGGATCATCGCGCCTGTCGCGGCAGCGCGGGCAAATCGAAAGTGTCGGTCCGGCTGTCGCAAACTGTATGCATGTCACCCCCTCTCCTGCCGCCGCGCCCGGTTTCCAGGGGGCGTTTGACTCTCGCAATTAGTAGCTGTTTATGTTATATTATAACATGTATACTCTCACCGGCGCCGGTCCAGCGGGTGGTCTCGCCGTGCGGGCTTCCCGCCAGCATCCACGAACCGGGTAGAGGCAGCTGAGTGCTACCGAACGGCTTTAGAAATTGAGGGACAGGGAACCCGTGAATCAGATCCCCGCTGCCGTTCTCGCCGGCTATCCGGGCGCTGGCGAGACGACGCTGCTTGATCGCATCGGCGCCGGGCGGACGCTCGACGCTTATGTGGTGGGCATTGCGTTTCTTGAGGAGGGACTGCTCGCGGTTGCACTCGGGGACGGCCGGGTCGCGTTCATCGACAGCGAGAGCACGAATCCTCCGTCCTTCGTTTCCGTGCATGACGGGGCTTGTCTTTCGCTGGCCGTCGACTTGGAGGAACAGCGCGTTCTGACAGGCGGAGATGACGGACGGCTGGTGAGCACCGGTACCGGCGGCGAGACCACCGAAATTGCATGCATTGCGGGCCAATGGGTCGAGCCGATTGTCGTCAGCAGGGCATCCGGTCTATGCGCTGCGGCTTTCGGCAAGACAGTTTCCCTTTTCGCTCGAGATGGAACAGCAGTTGGACAGTTCGATCATGCAAACACGGTCAGCGGTCTGGCGTTCGACCCGAAAGGACGACGGATCGCCGCCGCGCATTATGGCGGAATCAGCCTCTGGTGGGCGAGGCCCAGCACACAGAAACCCAAACGACTCAGCTGGGCGGGCTCGCATCTCGGTCTGACCTGGAGCCCGGACGGGAAATACATCGTCACCGCCATGCAGGAGAATGAACTCCACGGCTGGCGCCTCTCCGACAGCGCCGATATGCGGATGTCCGGCTACCCGACGAAGGTCAAGTCGATGAGCTGGCTGCCGAAGGGACGGTATCTGGCGACCGGTGGCGCGGACTCCGTCGTTTGTTGGCCATTCCACGGCAAGGGCGGGCCCATGGGCAAGGCGCCGCTCGACCTCGGGCAGGGCTCCGAGAGTGTGGTGACGGTGGTGGCTGCCCACCCCCGGCATGACGTGGTCGCCGCCGGATACAAGGACGGCGCCGCCATGCTCGTGAAGATCGACGGCGCTCATCCGGTTCCGGTCAGGCAACCCGGCAAGGGCGCTGTGACCGCGCTCGCATGGTCGGCGGATGGACAGCATCTGGCACTCGGTACCGAGAGCGGCTTTGTCGGTCGAATCAGCCTTTCCGACTGGCGGGCTCCATCATGAGCGCGAACGCAGGAAGCCCAATCGAGGTTCCGCCATGAAACGCGCGGCAAGACGCGCCCGATCCCCATGCATCGACGTCTGCCGTTCCGACCCGGGGACGGGGTGGTGCCTGGGCTGCGGCAGGACCGACGCTGAAATCGAAGAATGGCCGAAGCTCACGCCGTTCCGCCGAAGCCGGCTTGAACGGGAACTCAGGCGGCGCCTGGCGAAGCTTGGACGGCGCACGCCAATTGGAAAGGCCGGCCGGCTTGTCGTGACGCCGCTTGTGGCCTATTCGGAGGCCTTTCGCCGGCGGCGCGAGGGCCTGGCCGGCGCAACCATGCGAGAGAAGGGGGGAGAGCCGATGTCACAGCTTGAGGGGAAGGTCGCCGTCGTCACCGGCGGCGGGCGGGGTCTGGGCCGCGCCTATTGCGAAGCGCTGGCGCGCGAAGGCGCTGCCGTGGTCGCCGCCGACATCCGCGACACGGCCGAGACCGTGGAATCCGTCACCGCCGCCCAGGGGCGCGTCACCGGCATTGCGCTGGACGCCGCCGACATGGCGAGCTGCGAGGCCATGGCAAGGCACGCCGTCGCCGAGTTCGGCCGTATCGACGTGCTCGTCAACAACGCCGCGCTCTACGGCGACACCCAGGGCGGGCGTTTCGACAGGATCGAGCAGGACGAGTGGGACCGCACCATGGCCGTCAACGTGCGCGGCGTCTGGCAATGCACCAAGGCGTGCGTGCCGGCCATGCGCGAGGCCGGCGGCGGCTCGATCATCAACATCGCCTCCCTTGCCGCGGTCTATGGCATGCCCTTCGGCCTTCACTACGCGACGTCGAAGGCTGCGGTCATCGGCATGACCCGCGCGCTTGCCCGCGAGCTCGGACGCGACTGGATCAGAGTCAACGCCATCGCGCCCAGCGCGGTGCTGACCGAGGGCACCGACGACTTCTTCGGGTCCAAGAAGGACAAGCTGCTGCAGGCGGTCGCCGCCGGCCAGAGCCTGCAGAGGAACCTCACCACCGACGACCTGGTGGGCACCGTGCTCTACCTCGCCTCCGACGCCAGCAGGCTCGTCACCGGCCAGACCCTGATGGTGGATGGTGGCACGGTCTTTCTGTAGAGCACCGTCCGACCGAACGAGGTCGCACCCGCGAGGGCATGGCCACAGCCCGCGCCAGGGGGAAGCTGTGCGGCAAGACGTCCATGCCGTGGACGATCCTGGCGATGTTGGCGATCGCGACAATCTTCCAGCTGCGTTCGCCCCGATGCCGGCACGAATGAAGAGCTGCTTGCAGCTTGACGGCAACACGCGTGCTCCGAAGCCCCAAGGCTTGCCGTCCCCGACCCCGCGGACTGTCTTGCGGGTTTGAACGCCCTGACGCGGTCCTCAGTGATGGTGGTTCCGGGCATGCGGGTTCTCCCGGCTCCGGTTGCAGCCGGGGAACCAGCGGTTACAATCCGGTTTCCCAGTTGTGAATTTCTGGAAAAAAACGCTAACTCAAATAGTTAGCCCGACTTCCGCAACTCGGGGGTCATGAGGATGCTAACTCATTGAATAGCCTTGATCGTCTCCCCGAGGGTCGGCACTACAAGGCGGCGAACGGAGAGGCGGCGCCGTGTGCCGTCAGGCGGAGATCCGGGGTGCGGGTTGCTGCGGCCAGGTCATGCCGAGCTGTTGCAGCAGTAGCTCGTGCTCCTTGTTCGGCCGGGTGTGGCGCGGCAGGACGAGGTGCCGGCCGTCGGTGATTGGCAGATGGACGTCCACCATCTGGATGGTGGCGAAGGCCTCAAGGATGGCGCGTGGGGTGAGGCCCGGGGCGCGCGGCCGGGCGAGGTTCTTCAGGGTCACCAGCAGGCAGTAGGCGATGAACGAGACGAAGATATGCGCCTCGATGCGCTCTTGGCGCTGATGGAAGATGGGGCGGATCGCGAGGTCGTGCTTGAGTTCCTTGAACGCCTGCTCGATCTCGACGAGCTGCATGTACAGATGCCACAGCGTGGCGGGGTCTTCGGCGACCATGTTGGATCGCAGCAGGTAACGGCCCTCGCGGCGGCGGACCTGGCGCAGCCGGTCGCGCTGCAGGCGGAATGAGAAGCCGTTGGCGGCGAGTTCGCTGTCGGTCCCGGGCACGGTGATGTCGACCAGGCTCCAGGCCCGGCCGGCCTCCTTCCTGGCGGCGCCGAGCTTGAGCAACAACTGATCCCGGCTGTTCGACTGCCCTTGCAACTCGGCCAATCGACGCCACAGCCTCTTCAGCCGGCGCCGGCGCATGCCGCGTTCCTTCACCTGCCGCCCCTCGCTGCGCACCAGGACGTAGAGCTCGCCATCCTCGACCAGAAGCTTGACAGTCACGGACTGGCGCACCTCCTGCCAGGGCAGGCCCAGGAACACCTTCTCGAGCCGCGTCAGCCGGCCCTTGGGCGTGCCCACCAGGTAGCGCACCGGCGCCTCGCCCTCGCGCATCGCGGCCAGCGTCTCCTCGGTGGGGATGCCGCGGTCCATGATCCACACCCGCTCGGAGCGGCCATACTGATCCTCGATCTTCTTGAGGAACGCCGCCAGCGTGGTGTCGTCGGAGGTGTTGCCCGGCATCACCTCATAGGCCAGCGGAAAGCCCTGCGGCGTAACGATCAGGGCGATCACCACCTGCACGCAGTCGGGCCGCTTGTCCCGGCTGTAGCCGAAGCGGCGCTTGTCATCGAACGGCGGATCGCTCTCGAAGTAGGTCGAGGTCAGGTCGTAGAGCAGCACGTCGAAGCGCGCCTCGAACAGCGTCGCCCAGCGGTCGCGCAGAAACGAGAAGAAGCCCTGCTTGTGCGCCAGCAGCTTGTCGAGACAGCGATAGAGTGTGTCGTCGGCGATCGCCCGCTCGCCACCCAGAAGATCGCGAAGCGCGCTGTGCTCATACCAGTGACGGTGAAGGCGCCACTCGCTGCCCGGGTCGATCAGCCGGTAGCAGACCTGGATCTTCAGGATGTCCAGCCACCGCGTGCCTTGCCGGCTCGCCGGCAGCCGCTCTTCCCAGAAGCGGTCCAGGTCCAGGCGGTCCCACAAGGACAGCGCCAGCCAGCACGCCCCCCACTGGCGCGGGTCGTGAAGCGCCACCTGCGAGAGGTCGATCTTCACCACTTCGCAAGTCAGCGCCGGCGCCTCCCGGTCCTCGGGAAACAGCGCCATCTGCCGTGATCGCGACTTGCCCTCCACCACCTCGATCGAGCGGCACCACGCCGCTCGCTGGCTGTCGTTGATCTCCCCGAGATAGAGCACCTGACGCTGAACAACCCGACCGCCGTGGACCCGGACGTTCTCCACAACGCTCCAGTAGCGGTGCTCCTTGCCGTCCTTGAAGCGTCTCTTGCAGCGCACGAACATCAGCGCAGCGTCCGGATCTTCGCCAGCCCGATCAAGGGGGTAGGTCGGCACTACAAGCCGGTCCCGAGAGGTACTGCACCGAAATCCGACACTTCTCGCGCCGGAAAACCGTCAAATCAGTCGATTCTCAAGCCGAGTTGCGGAAGTCGGGTTAGCATAGACGACCCGAATTCGGGCGTAGCCTGTAGGAATGCAGCTCAGGGCAAGGCGGGGCTGATCGGATGGAGATTTCGTTTCCCGGCAAGCGTGTCCTCGTGACCGGTGCGGCGCGCGGCATCGGCCGCGCCATCACCCATGCTTTCGCCGACGAGCGGGCGGAGGTACATGTCGCGGATATCGAAAGCGAGTTGGTCCGGGAGACCGCCGCGGCAGCCCGTTTACCGGTCGAGGCCCACGGCCTCGATGTCACCGATTCCGCAGCCGTCGATGCGCTCATCGCCCGGATCGGCCCGGTCGATATCGCGGTCCACACCGCCGGCGGCGTGCGTGGCCGGGTCGCCGGCCCGCTGGAGGAGGTCACCGACGCCGACTGGCGCGCCATTCAGGCGGTGAATGTCGACGGCGCCTTCCATGTGGCGCGTGCGGTCGCACCCGGCATGAAGGCGAAGGGCGAAGGCCGGATCGTGTTGATCTCGTCCGGGGCGGGCCTGCGCGTGTCGCGCACCGGCATCCACTCCTATGGTACGGCGAAGACGGCGCAGATCGGGCTGGCGCGCCAGCTTGCCTCCGAACTTGGGCCGTTCGGAATTACCGTCAACACGGTGGCGCCCGGCCTGATGCCCCAGACTTCGCCCGACTATGTCCGGCAGTGGGAAGCGCGCAGCCCGGAAGAGCAGGCGGCAATCATCGAAGGAATCGCCATGCGCCGGCTCGGGAAGCCGGAGGACATCGCCCATGCCGTGCTGTTCCTCGCGTCCGACCGGGCGGGCTGGATCACCGGCCAAACGCTGCCGGTGATGGGCAGCCCATGACCGCACGCTATGCGCTGAGCCTCGATGTGGGAGGCACTTTCACGGACGTCATTCTGGCGGACCGCGCCGGCGGCGCGCTTCATGTCGCAAAGTCGCCCTCAGTGCCGAGCGCCCCTGCCAACGGCTTCTTCGCGGGCGTGGACAGGATGCTCGACCGGTCCGGCGTCAGCCCGGCGGAGGTGGCGACCGTCCTGCATGGCTCGACCATCGTCACCAACGCGATCCTGGAGGGAAAGGGTGTCCGCACCAGCCTTGTCACCACGAAGGGGTTCCGCCATGTGCTGGAAATCGGGCGGGCCGAAATCCCGCGCGCGGCCAATCTCTTTTCCTGGGTAAAGCCCAAGCGGCCGGTTCAGCCTCGTTTCATCTTCGAGGTGCCGGGCCGGGTTCGCATCGACGGCACCGTAGCGGTGCCCCTGGACGAGGCAGCAGTCGAGGCAGCCGCGGAGGCCATTCGTGCCGCCCGCCTCGAGGCGGTTGCGGTAGTCCTGCTTCACTCCTACGCCAACCAGGCCCATGAGCGCCGGGCGGGCGAGATTCTTCGGTCAAGCCTCCCGGACGTCGAAGTTTCGCTATCGGCCGATGTTCTTCCGGTTTTCCGTGAATATGAACGCACGGTCGCGACGGCATTGAACGCCTCGGTGCAACCGGTGGTCAGGCACTATATCGGTCGGCTTTCCGAGGGGCTCGACCGCCGCGCCGTCGAAGCGCCGTTGTTACTGATGAAATCGAACGGAGGCGCCTGCCTGCCCGGGGAAGCCGCACACGGCGCCGTGCATCTTGCGCTTTCCGGACCCGCCGCCGGCGCTCTGGGGGCAGCCTGGCTTGGGCGGGCCGCGGGAATCGACGATCTCCTGACCATCGACATGGGCGGGACCAGCGCCGATGTCGCGCTCATCCGGAACGGCCAGCCCGCCCTTTCGACCGCAGGCAGGGTCGGCGACCACCCGCTCGCTTTCCCGATGATCGATATCCATACCATCGGCGCTGGCGGCGGGTCCGTCGCCACAGTGACCGAACAGGGCGCGATTCGCGTCGGCCCCGAGAGCGCTGGCGCTGATCCGGGACCCGCCTGCTACGGCAAGGGGGGCGAGCGACCCACCGTTTCTGACGCCAATCTCGTGCTCGGGCGCATCCCGCCCGCGCTCCTCGACGGCGAGGTCGCGTTGACGCCGGAAGCGGCGGAAACGGCGATCCGCCGGCATGTCGCCGAACCGCTCGGCATGGATCTCATCGCCGCCGCCCGGGGCATAGTGGAGCTGGTCAACGCCAACATGACCGGGGCGTTGAAGATCATGTCGGTCGAACGAGGCCTCGATCCCCGCGATTTTACGCTTGCTGCCTTCGGCGGCGCGGGCCCCGTCCACGGCGCGGAACTCATGCGCGAACTGAACGCGGCGGGCGTCCTTGTGCCGCGCTTTCCCGGTATTCTCTGCGCCATCGGCCTGCTGGCGACGGACCTTCGATACGATTTCGCCGTCACACGCCTGCAGCGCGCCGGCGCCTTCGATGCCGCTGCCACCGAGTCGGTCTTCGCGGAATTGGCGCATGAGGCCGACCGCTGCCTCGAAGCCAACGGCATGCCACCCGACCGCCGCTTGTTCCGCCGGTCGGCTGACATGCGCTACGAAAAGCAGGGGGTGGAGTTGACCGTCCCGTGCAGCGGTCCGGTCACGGAAGGCACCCTGGCTGCGCTTGTCGCCGACTTCCATGCGCTCCACGAGCGGCTCTACACCTTCTGCGAGCCCGAGGCGCCGGTCGAGATCGTCAACCAGCGGGTCGAGGCCACAGGGGTCACGGACAAGTTCAATCTGCCGGAATTGCCTGCGGCCCCGGTCGAACGCCCCGAGCCGTCCAGCGAGCGCCCCGCCTGTCTCGCCGGCGACGACATGTTGCGGCCCACGCCCATCTATCGCCGCGAGAGCCTGCTTGCCGGTCACTGTATCGAAGGCCCGGCTATCGTCGAACAGCTCGATTCGACGACCGTCCTTCTCCCCGGTCAAATTGCGCTCACCGACCGCTTCGGCAATCTCGTCGTCTCGGAGGGCAGCTTGTGACGTCCGAAACCCTTCCGGCGCCCAACCGCTTCACGCTGGAGCTCATCAAGGGCGCGCTCAACGGGGCTCGCTCGGAAATGGAGGCCCTGATCGCGCGCTCCGCCATGTCGCCCTTCATCCGCGAGAAGAAGGATTACTTCACCGCCTTCCTGAACAGCGGCGGCGAGCTTGTGGTCTCCACCTCGCTCACGCTGGCCGGCAATCTCGTCGATGCGATCCTGGAAGAATATCCGGCCCGGACTATGCGGCCCGGCGACCTCTACTGGTACAACGACGCCTACGGGGCGGGCGGCGCCGTCAGCCATCTGCCCGACATGGTTTTCGTCATGCCCGTCTTCCATGAGGGCCGGCTGTTCGCCTTCGCGGAGGCCTGGGGCCACCTCTGGGACATCGGCGGATCGGTCCCGGGCTCGATCAGCCCGCATGCGGTGTCCGTTTTCCAGGAAGGCATCATGATTCCTCCGGTGCGGGTCGTGCGCGAAGGCATAGAAAACCGGGAAGTCGTGCGCATCTTCATGCGCAATTCGCGTTTCCCGGACATGCTCAGGGGCGACCTCCAGGCCATCATGGCCGCCTGCCGCCTTGGCGCCCGCCGCCTGACCGAGACGGTCGAGCGCTACGGCGTGGAGGTGGTCGAGGCCGCGTTCGAGGCGATGCTGGCGGAGAACGAAGGCGCGCTCCGCAGGGAGATCGCCGACCGCATTCCCGACGGCGAATATGCCTTTCGCGACCGCATCGACTCGGACGCGGTGACCGAGCGCTCCTATTTTGTCGACCTGGTCTTGCGGAAGAGGAACGGCGCTCTCGAGATGGATTTCTCGGCGTCCGACCGCCAAGCCGACGGGCCGATCAACTTTCTCATGGACGATTCGGTGCCGAAATTCATGCTGGGCCTCTGGATGTGCATGGACCGGCCCGGCATCGGCATGAACGGCGGTTTCGAGCGCGCGGTCGAGAGCGTCGTCAAGAAACCCGGCACGCTGGTCGCGCCCCGGTTTCCGGCCCCTCTGGGTCTGCGGTCGCACACCATGATCCGCGTCACCAGCGCGCTGTTTGGCACGCTTGCACAGGCGACGGGCGGGCAGGCCTCGGCGGCGCCCTGCGTTTATGTGCTCTATTATCTGCGGGGTAGGAATGCCGACGGCACGGAGCCGCTCTGCATCGAGGGACTCTCGGTCGGTTTCGGCGCGCGCACCTTCGCCGACGGCATCGACGCGGTCTATTACGTGGCCCAGGAGAACTACCCCATCGAATTCGCAGAGATAGAGTTCGGCGTCGAAATCGAAGCATTCGGCATCCACCGGGACAGCGGCGGGGCCGGACGCTGGCGCGGCGGCTGCGGCATCGTCCGGGATGTCCGCGTGCTGTCGGACGAGGCCCGTTTCGGCATCCGGCTCGACAATTGCCGCCAGCCGGCGTTCGGGGTCCATGGCGGGCTGGCGGGATCGCCGGGTCGGGTCGTCGTCAACCCTGACGGCCCCGAGGCAAGGGATATCCCGACCATGGGCGACGGCATTCGCCTGAGGAAAGGCGATCTGGTCCGCATTATCACTCCGGGCGGCGGAGGCTGGGGCAACCCTGCCGACAGGCCGGCCGAAGACGTGCTGGCGGACATTCTGGACGGCTTCGTCTCCGAGGAAGCCGCCGCCCGCGACTATGGCGTTGTCCTCGCCGGCGACCGGGTGGACCTCGAAGCCACCCTTGCCCGCCGCGAAGCCATGCCGAGACCCGTCAAGATGTTTCACCGGGCGCGCTACTATGACGCCGACGAGGATCGCGCGGAGGAAGCGTCGCCCGAGGAGCCCCGGTGCAAGAGCGCGGCTGCGGTCGCGCCATCGGCGCCGGCATGAAGAGACCGGTCGGCGGCACCGCGGCCGGGCACCCGCCATCCGCGCCGTCGATGCTATGCTGGCCCGGCGCGAAGCCGGAAAGCGGAGGATACCTGCCGTGAGCAAGTATAAAGGGACCGGTGTTCCGGACCAGCCCGAAGCCTGGAAATGGAAGGAGGCCGACTGGCGGCCGATCGTGGAGAAGGTGCGGGCCGGTCGCTCGCTCAAGCCCGCGTCCTGGCCCGGCGGGGCGCGCTGCGCGGTTGCGCTGTCCTTCGACTCCGACCACGAGACGCAGACCCTGCGCTGGGCCGAGAGCTCGCCCGGCAAGCTCAGCCAGGGCCAGTACGGCGCACGCGCCGGCGTGCCCCGAATCCTGAAGCTGCTGGAACGCTACGGCGTGCCGGCGACCTTCTTCGTGCCGGCGGTGGTCGCCATGCTGCATCCCGACGAGCAGCGCCGGGTGATCGCGGAGGGACACGAGATCGGCATCCATTCCTGGATTCACGAGCTCAACTCCGCGCTGCCGCCGGATGACGAGCGCGACCTGCAGATGCGCGCCGCCGACAGGCTGGAGGAGATATGCGGCGTCCGCCCGGTCGGCATCCGCACGCCCTCGTGGGATTTCTCCGAGCACACGCTGGCGATCACGCGGGAGATGGGCCTCCTCTACGACTCCTCGCTGATGGCCGACGACGAGCCCTACGAGCTGCTGGAGGACAACGAGCCGACCGGCGTGGTCGAGCTTCCGGTGGAGTGGATCCGCGACGACGCGCCCTACTGGTCGATGGACCGCTTCTCGGGCTTGCGCCCCTACACGCCGCCGGGAGGCGTGCTGGAGGTGTTCAGGCGGGAGTTCGACGGCGCTTACGAGGAGGAGGGGCTGTTCCTGCTGACCATGCACCCGCACTTCATCGGCCACCGCTCGCGCATCCAGGTGCTGGACGAGCTGGTGCAGCACATCCGCACGAAACCCGGCGTCTGGTTCGCGACCCACGCCGATGTCGCCCGCTACTGCAAGGAGCAGGCCGGACTCTGACGGCGCGCCGGGCGGCGCTTCAACCTCCGGGGACGACGCGGTCGGAGAACAGGCAGGCGTCGGCGTGGCCGGGCAAGTGCTCGACCAGCGGCGGGATCTCGGCCGCGCATTCGGGCGCGGCCAGCGGGCAGCGGGTGCGGAACCGGCAGCCCGAGGGAAGATTGCCGGGGTCGGGCGGCTCGCCCTCCAGCCAGAAGGTGTCGGTGATCCGCTGCTTGCCGATCTCGGGAATCGCGGACAGCAGCGAGCGGGTATAGGGATGGCGGGGGGCGCTGAAGAGCCGCTCCGTCGGCCCCAGCTCCACCACCTTGCCGAGATACATGACGGCGACGCGGTCGCAGATCATCCGGACGACGCTGAGGTCGTGCGAGATGAAGACATAGGTGAGGTCGAACTGCTTCTGCAGGTCGAGGAAGAGGTTCAGAACGGTCGCCTGCACGGACACATCAAGTCCGGAAGTGGGCTCGTCCAGCACGATAAGGGTCGGTTGCAGGGTGAGGATGCGGGCAAGGCCCACCCGGCGCTGCTGTCCGCCCGAGATTTCATGCGGGTAGAGGTCGAGATGGCTTTCCGGAAGGCCGACGGCCTCGAGGATATCCTGCACCCGCTCCCGGCGCGCGGCGCTGTCGAGATCGGTATGGATGACCAGCGGTTCGTCCAGCGCCTTGCCGATCTTCCAGCGCGGGTCGAGCGAGGCGCCGGGGTCCTGATAGGTATATTGCAGGTCGCGGCGCAGCTCGCGCGACTGGTACGGCTTGAGTTGCGTGATGTCGTGGCCCTCGAAGACGATCCGGCCGCCGGTCGGGCGGTGAATGCCCATCACCGTCTTGCCGAGGGTGGACTTGCCGCAGCCCGACTCGCCGACGACGCCCAGGATTTCGCCCTTCTCGACATTGAGCGAAACGCCGTCCACGGCCCTCAGCCAACCGATGCGGCGCTTCCAGACATCGCGGATGGGGAAATATTTCTCCAGGTCTTCGAGGCGCAGCAGGTCCGGACCGGAAGCAGTCACGATGCGGCCTCCCGCACGGCCTCTACCGGATGGTGGCAGCGGACGAGGTGGTCCGGCCCCGCCTCCGACACGTCCGGACGGGCGGCGGCGCAGCGTGTGCTCGCACTGGTGCAGCGCGGGTGGAAGCGGCAGCCGCTCGGCGGGTCGATCAGTGCCGGAATCTGGCCGGGTATGCCGCTGATGCCATGCTCGCGCGACGGCAGGGATTCCAGCAAGCGCTTCGTGTAGGGGTGGCGCGGGGCGGCGAAGAAATCGTCCGAGGGCGCGCTTTCGACCTCCTGCCCCGCATACATGACGGTAACGCGGTCGCAGATCTCATAGGCCGTGCCGAGATCGTGGGTGGTGAACAGGACGGAGACCCGGCGCTCGGCGGCAAGGCGCTTCAGGAGCTTCAGGATCTGGGCCTGGATTGTGACGTCGAGCGCCGTCGTCGGCTCGTCGGCGATGATGAGCTGGGGCTCGGGCAGGAGCGCCATGGCGATCATCAGCCGCTGGCGCTGGCCGCCCGAAACCTCGTGCGGATATTTCTTCAATATGCCCTCGGGATCGGGCAGCTGGACGGTGCGCAGGAGTTCGAGGACCCGCGCGCGATCCGAACGGCGCCGCGTGCGCGGGTAGCGGCGGGCAGCGCCGGGTTCGGCGTCCGGCGACTTCCACTTCATCAGCTCGTCGATCTGGGCGCCGATGGTGAAGACCGGATTGAAGGAGGAGAACGGATCCTGCGGCACGAAGGTGATCTGCCGTCCCCGGACCTCCGTCGCGAGGTCCTGCGGGTTCTCCGCCAGCAGGTTGCGCCCGTCGAAGTCGATGACGCCCGACGAGATGCGCGCGGAGTTCGCCGGCAGCACGCCCAGGATCGCGCGCGCGAGCGTTGTCTTCCCGCAGCCGGACTCGCCGACCAGACCTACGATCTCGCCGCGCCCGACATGGAAATTCACACGGTCCAGCACACGGGCCAGGCCGCGGTCAGTCTGGAAGCCCACTTCCAGTTCGGCGACGGTCAGCAGGTCAGCCATCGGAGGACCGCCGGGTGCGGGGGTCGAGAATGTCGCGCAGCCCGTCTCCGAACAGGTTGAAGCCCATGACGACGAGGAAGATGGCAAGGCCCGGGGCCGTGGCGTACCACCAGGCTTCCGGTAGGAACTCCCGGGATTCGGCAATCGTCCGCCCCCATTCGGGAGAGGGCGCCGGGGGGCCGAGGCCGAGAAACCCCAGCGTGGCGGCCGTCAATATCGTGCCGCCCATGCCGATGGTCGTGCGAACGATGAGGGACGAGGAGATATTGGGAAGCACATGCAGGAGCATGATCCGTCCGGGCGAGGCGCCGAGCGCGATGGAGGCTTCCACATAGGTTTCGTTGAGCGCCGAGCGGGTTTCCGCATAGACGAGCCTCGCCCAGAAGGGCCAGTAGGTGGCGGAAAGCGCAAGGATGACATTTTCGATAGAAGGGCCGAGCGTCTGCGCGATGGCGATGGCAAGCACGATCTGCGGCACGGCCAAGAAAATGTCGGAAATGCGCATCAGCGCATCCGAGACCCAATTGCGGTAATAGCCGGCGACCAGACCGACCGGTACGCCGATCAGCACGCTGACGCCGATGGCGATAACCGCGATGGTTATGGTGATCCGCGCGCCGAACAGGATGCGCGAATAGACGTCCGAGCCCATGCGGTCGGTGCCGAAGAAATGCTCGGCCGAGGGCGGCTGGAGGCGGCCCGGCGGGTTGAACTCGGAGATGTCCTGCGGATGCGTGGAGAGCACCGGCGCGGCGATGGCGGCGACGACCAGCAGCACGATGATGAGCGCGCCCAGGGCCGCCGTCCTGTCGGCGGCCAGCTTGCGCAGCAGGAAGCGGGCGGTTTCCATCAGCCGGCTTCGCGCGGGTCGATCAGTCCGTGGACGATATCCACCGTCAGGTTCGCGATGATGAAGACCGCGCCCATGATGAGGGTGAAGCCCATAATGGCGTTGTAGTCCGATTGCAGGATCGAATTGACGGCGTAGAGCCCGAGGCCCGGCCAGTCGAACACGGCTTCCACAACGACGGCGTTCGCGATCAGGTTGCCGAAGATCAGGCCGAGTTGCGTCACCGTACCGATGAGCGCGTTCCTCAGCACATAGCGCCATATGACGACCCGGCGGGGCACGCCCATGGCGTTCTGGTAATCGACATAGTTGGAGTTGATGGCGTCGAGCACCCCGGCGCGTGTGAAGCGCATCACCGTCGCCATGGCGGGAAAGGCGAGGGTGACGGCGGGCAGCACCATGTGGTGCGCTGCCGAGCGGAAGGCCTCCCAGTCCCCGGCCCAGGCCGAATCGATCAGAAAGAATCCGGTGACGGGATCGGGGCCCCATCCGTCGATCCGGCCCTGAAGGGGCGTCACGCCCCACTCCATCGCAAACAACAGCTGGAACAGGATGGCGAGCCAGAAGGCGGCGATGGCGAGGCCGGAAACGGTGAAGACGCGGAGCACATGGTCGAGCCAGGAATTGCGATCCACTGCGGCCAGGACGCCGAGAGGGATGCCGATGACGGCCGAGAGCAGGATGCTGACGAAGGCGAGCTCCAGCGTGGCCGGCAGGCGGGAAACGAGATCGTCAGCGATCGGCCGCTGTGTGTAGAGGCTTACGCCGAAATCGCCCTGGACGACGCCGATGACATAGTTCCAGAGCTGGACCGGAATGGGCTTGTCCACCCCGAATTTGGCCTTGAGCGCGGCGATCTGCTCGGCGCTGGCATTGTCGCCTGCGATGAAGGCGATGGGATCGGCCGGAATGACATGGCTGATCGTGAAGGTGATGGCCAGAAGGCCGAGAAGCGTGGGTGCCAGCCAGAGCAGGCGGTTGAGGGTAAGGACGAGTTCGCGCATCGGAATGTGGCCATCCTGTCAGGCGCCGGCTCCCGCCGGACCCCGCCCTTGTCCCCTCTTGTCCGAACCGGAGCCGCAAGGGTTCCGGGACCGGCCCGGAACCCCGGCTGAGCCTTGCCGGTCCCGGTTACTCCATCGAGACCCAGCGCATCTCCTGGCCGTTGCCGATGGGCGAAAAGCGGATACCCTTGGCGTTCTTGTTGAACGGGCCGAACCACTTGGTGTTGTAAACGAAGATGCCGGCGGCATCTTCCATCAGGATGCGGTTGGCCTTCTCGTAGTTGGCCCGGCGCAGGTCCTGGTCGGTGGAAACGCGCGCCTCGGAGAGCAGCTTGTCCACCTCCTCGTTGCAGTACCAGGAATTGTTGCGGGCGCCGATCTGCTCGCAGGCATACATCTCGCCGAGCCAGTTGTTCGGGTCCGCATAGTAGGTGGACTTCCACAGGAACAGCAGGTCGTACATCTGTTGCTCGTCGCGCATCTTGCCGGAAGCCACGGGCCAGGTATCGGTAACGATCTTGGTCTTGACGCCGATCTTGTTCAGGCCGTTCTGCAGCAGTGCCGCAGCCTGTTCCGTCTGGCCGTAGCCGGACAGGGCCCCGAGCGAGATCTCCCGGATGTCGCCCTCGACCATGGCGAGGTGCTCCTTCGCCTTTTCGAGGTCGAGCGTGTAGCCGGCCAGGCCCGACGGCGAGCCCCACATATTGTTCGGCAGCGGCACCGGGTTGCGGGCGACGGAACCGGACAGGATGTTGTCGATGAACCCGTCATAGTCGAAGGCGTAGCTCAGCGCCTTACGGAAGTTGATGTCGTTCATCGGCGGGCGGCCGTTGTGGATGATGGAATAGAAGATCCGCATGGACTCTTCTTCCTGCACCACCACATGCTCGCTGGTGCGCAGACGCTTCACTTGGTCCTGCGGCAGGTAGCCGTCTGTGCCGTGGAAGTCGCCGTTCATCAGGCCGAGCACGCGCGAGTTGATTTCGACGACCGTGCGGAACTCGATCTCGTCGAGCGGGTTGTCCACCATGTCCCATCCGAAGAAATGGTCGTCGAAACGTGTCGCCTGCCAGCCGATGGCCGGGTCGTAGCGCTTGAGCTGGAAGGAGCCGGACCCGGCGTCGTTCTTCGACAGCCAGGCGGTGCCGAGATCGCCTCCCGCCTCGTTGGCCTTCACGAGCTCGGCGTTGAGGACGTGGATTTCCGGAACCGTGGCGAGGAAGATGGCCGACGGCTTGGAGAGGTTGAAGACGACCGTCTTCGCGTCGGGCGCCTGGGTAGAGCCCGGCGCGACCGTGCCTTCGAACAGCGAATAGGCACCCTTCTTCATCGCAAGGATGCGGTCGATGGAATAGACCACGTCGGAGGCTTCCACCGGCGAGCCGTCATGGAACTTCGCGTCCCGGAGCGTGAAGGTGTAGGTCAGCCCGTCTTCCGAAATATCGACCTTCTCGGCCAGCCACGGCTCCAGATGCGGGGGATTGTCGAACCAGCGCATCAGCCCGTCATAGAGGTTGATGCGCGAGGCGACCCGCCCGACATCGAAGACGGCATGGGGGTCGAGCGTGTCGTAGGCGGATGAGTTGGCGAATACGAACTTGCCGCCGGCCGCCGCGGTTGTCGTTACGGCGCCGAATGCGACCGCCGCGGCGGCGGCGATGCGGCAAAGACGGAATGCTTGGCGAATGAGCATCGTTCGTGTGTCTCCCTGTTGCGGTTCCGTTGCGGCGGGCAGGCCCGCCTCCTTCCTTTTCGGGGCCGTCCCCCAGCCCTCACCGGTTCCATTGGAAGCCGTCGATGGTGATGTCCTGGCCGGTCACGAAGCAGGGCTCCACGGTCGCCAGGAAGGCGACGAGTTCAGCCACGTCGCGCGGACCGCCGGTGCGGTGGAGCGCGATTCCCTGGATCAGCTCCGGCTCGCGGGTGGCGATGACCGGGTTCTTCTGTGTCAGTTCGGTCTTTATCAGCCCGGGGCAGACGCAATTGATGGCGATATGGGGGCCCAGTTCCTTGGCGAGTGCCCGGGTCATGCCGATGATGCCGGCCTTGGCGGCAGCATACGCGACCTTGGAAACGGCGGCTGTCACGCCGCCGGAATGGGCGTTGAGGGAGGACATCGAGACGATGCGCCCATATTCGCGCTCCAGCATGGTGGGCGCCACCGCCTGGATGTAATTGAAGCAGCTCTTCAGGTTGACATCGATGGTCGCGTCCCACTGCTCTTCGGAAAGGTCCAGTATGCCCGTCGGCATCGGCCGCCCGGCATTGTTGACCAGAACGTCGATCCGGCCCCATTCGTCGAGGACCCCGCCGGCGACCTCTTTCGCCCGGATATGGTCGGCGACATCGGCCTCGAAGGTAAGGCACGGGACGCCGATAGCCCCGATTTCGGCTGCGGTGCTTGCCATCTCGGCGGTAAGTACATCCACCAGCGCCACGGCCAGGCCGCGCTCGGCCAGCGCATGCGCGCAGCCGCGTCCGATGCCGCGGGCGCCGCCGGTTACGATAGCTACTCTCTTGTCGAGTTCCGCCATGGGATTCCTCAGGGACGGGAGACTGACGCCTCCCGGCGGGCGCGTCAAATGAGCGTCCGTCGACAGGCGCCACGGGGTGCTCGGCTACAGCGGTTTTCCGAATTCGGCGTCGAGATAATCGAGAGCCTTTCGTGCGGGCAAATATTTGGGATCGTGCCGCAAGGCCTGCTCGAAGGAGCGCCTCGCCGCGTCAAGATTCCCCTCCCCCAGATGCACACGACCGAGATTGAAATGCGCGAACTGATAGCAACAGTACCGCTTGGCGGAGATCGCCTTCTCGAGCCAAGGGATCGCCTCGTGCGGGCGGCCGAGTTCGATCAGATAGGCCCCGATATCGTTGTAAGGATTGCCATAGTCCGGATCGAGCGCGATGGCCTTCTTGCATTCGGCAAGAGCTTCCTCGATATGCCCGAGCATGCTGAGCGACCAGCCGAGATACGTGTGCCCCTCGGCCGTGGGCAGAATCTCGATGGACTCGCGAAAGCTGTCGACCGCAGCCCGGTATCGGCCGTTGAGGTGCAATATGTAGCCTTGTTGCCAAAGGGCGTAGGCGCGCACCTCGTCGGGAATTGCCGAAGGCTCTCCGGACTGTCCGTGAGCCGCAGGAGTCAGCGACAGCGCTACCAGGAACACCGCGGCCAGGAAGAGGCGGGACCTGTTCATGGGAGCGCCTGTTCCAGCACGTCTGCTGCGTGCCACTTCTGCCGGCCCGGTCCGTCGGCAATCCGGCGGCAGTTGCTCGTCCTGTCCGGAAAGACGGACGCGTTCCGGTCCGCCGCGCGCACTGCCGGCCGGAGATTTAGCCCACCTATCGCCATCGCTGCCTCGTACCGGAAGGCACCGGTCGCGCCGCCACAGCCCGATTCGACGGTGTTGACCTCAAGCTGGGGCACCCGCCTGAGCGTGTGCTCAGCCGCCAGCATGACTCCGAACGCCCTTTATTGGCAACGCCTTACCGGGAGTTCAAGGACGACGTACAGGCCCGGGAGCGCGTTCTATCGGCGTCTGGCGGTCTGCTGATCCTCCAGGGGATCGTGTTCTCCTTCGCGCCACACCATGGCGAGCCATGCGGTGATGAACGGCGTGCCGGTGCCCGTTGTCTGCGGCTCGATGCCCGGCCTGCGTCCAAACATAGAAATCTTCCCCGCTTACGACGCCGGCGGCCAGCCACCGGCTGCCACCGTCCTCAGGAAGCCGCACCGGCCCAGAATCCGGCGCACGACATTCTGCTAATTCATCGGTAAAGCCAATTGCATTACTTGAAAAAATACAAAATAATAAATGTATCTGCAAGCACACCTTCATGTGCTGCGTCCGGTCACGTTGCCGGCGCATCACTGTTCGGTGCGGTTCGACAGGGGCTCCGACTACGAAGCCGGGCCTTCCGGCCTCCTGCCGTTTCCGATGAACCGGCTGCCCGTGTCCGGTGCAGCCGCGTTGGTTGTCGGCCTCGTTGCAGCCGCTTTGAAGAACCCGCTGTCATGCAAGCCGGCACTGGCGGTGCCGAGGCGATGTGCATCATCACGAAAAGGGCCGGTGCCGCCGGGGAACGGGGAACCGCCGGCTCACCGCCAGCGGCGATATCGCGGAACGGGACGGCCGGCTTTACCGCGGCCGGTCAATCGCGCTTCAGGGAGAATGCACCCGCGATACCATCGCGCTCGAAGGCGCCGCCGGCATTCTCGACCTGCACACCGGCCATCGCGCCGGCCCACGATGCGCTGCCGGACAGTGGACCGGCGGCGCTGCCGCAGCCCACCGATGCCGGCACAACGAACCGGATGGCGATGCCCTGGAGGGTTGCGGACTCCCCGCCTGTCGCCGCCGCATTGTACTCGCCCCATGCGCCGGAGGTGTCGAACCGGCCGTTAAAGGACGCGGCAGAGAAATGCCCGACGCCTCAAAAGAGGCGCGGCCCCGGGACAGAGTCACCCGGGACCGCGCCAGGCAGTACGCCCGAGAGTTACGGGGCGCTAGCCCGACTTCCGCAACTCGGCTTGAGAATCGACTGATTTGACGGTTTTCCGGCGCGAGAAGTGTCGGATTTCGGTGCAGTACCTCTCGGGACCGGCTTGTAGTGCCGACCTACCCCCTTGATCGGGCTGGCGAAGATCCGGACGCTGCGCTGATGTTCGTGCGCTGCAAGAGACGCTTCAAGGACGGCAAGGAGCACCGCTACTGGAGCGTTGTGGAGAACGTCCGGGTCCACGGCGGTCGGGTTGTTCAGCGTCAGGTGCTCTATCTCGGGGAGATCAACGACAGCCAGCGAGCGGCGTGGTGCCGCTCGATCGAGGTGGTGGAGGGCAAGTCGCGATCACGGCAGATGGCGCTGTTTCCCGAGGACCGGGAGGCGCCGGCGCTGACTTGCGAAGTGGTGAAGATCGACCTCTCGCAGGTGGCGCTTCACGACCCGCGCCAGTGGGGGGCGTGCTGGCTGGCGCTGTCCTTGTGGGACCGCCTGGACCTGGACCGCTTCTGGGAAGAGCGGCTGCCGGCGAGCCGGCAAGGCACGCGGTGGCTGGACATCCTGAAGATCCAGGTCTGCTACCGGCTGATCGACCCGGGCAGCGAGTGGCGCCTTCACCGTCACTGGTATGAGCACAGCGCGCTTCGCGATCTTCTGGGTGGCGAGCGGGCGATCGCCGACGACACACTCTATCGCTGTCTCGACAAGCTGCTGGCGCACAAGCAGGGCTTCTTCTCGTTTCTGCGCGACCGCTGGGCGACGCTGTTCGAGGCGCGCTTCGACGTGCTGCTCTACGACCTGACCTCGACCTACTTCGAGAGCGATCCGCCGTTCGATGACAAGCGCCGCTTCGGCTACAGCCGGGACAAGCGGCCCGACTGCGTGCAGGTGGTGATCGCCCTGATCGTTACGCCGCAGGGCTTTCCGCTGGCCTATGAGGTGATGCCGGGCAACACCTCCGACGACACCACGCTGGCGGCGTTCCTCAAGAAGATCGAGGATCAGTATGGCCGCTCCGAGCGGGTGTGGATCATGGACCGCGGCATCCCCACCGAGGAGACGCTGGCCGCGATGCGCGAGGGCGAGGCGCCGGTGCGCTACCTGGTGGGCACGCCCAAGGGCCGGCTGACGCGGCTCGAGAAGGTGTTCCTGGGCCTGCCCTGGCAGGAGGTGCGCCAGTCCGTGACTGTCAAGCTTCTGGTCGAGGATGGCGAGCTCTACGTCCTGGTGCGCAGCGAGGGGCGGCAGGTGAAGGAACGCGGCATGCGCCGGCGCCGGCTGAAGAGGCTGTGGCGTCGATTGGCCGAGTTGCAAGGGCAGTCGAACAGCCGGGATCAGTTGTTGCTCAAGCTCGGCGCCGCCAGGAAGGAGGCCGGCCGGGCCTGGAGCCTGGTCGACATCACCGTGCCCGGGACCGACAGCGAACTCGCCGCCAACGGCTTCTCATTCCGCCTGCAGCGCGACCGGCTGCGCCAGGTCCGCCGCCGCGAGGGCCGTTACCTGCTGCGATCCAACATGGTCGCCGAAGACCCCGCCACGCTGTGGCATCTGTACATGCAGCTCGTCGAGATCGAGCAGGCGTTCAAGGAACTCAAGCACGACCTCGCGATCCGCCCCATCTTCCATCAGCGCCAAGAGCGCATCGAGGCGCATATCTTCGTCTCGTTCATCGCCTACTGCCTGCTGGTGACCCTGAAGAACCTCGCCCGGCCGCGCGCCCCGGGCCTCACCCCACGCGCCATCCTTGAGGCCTTCGCCACCATCCAGATGGTGGACGTCCATCTGCCAACCACCGACGGCCGGCACCTCGTCCTGCCGCGCCACACCCGGCCGAACAAGGAGCACGAGCTACTGCTGCAACAGCTCGGCATGACCTGGCCGCAGCAACCCGCACCCCGGATCTCCGCCTGACGGCACACGGCGCCGCCTCTCCGTTCGCCGCCTTGTAGTGCCGACCCTCGGGGAGACGATCAAGGCTATTCAATGAGTTAGCATCCTCATGACCCCCGAGTTGCGGAAGTCGGGCTAGGGCAGGAGGAAGGAGGCGGCGTTCGCGGGGCCGCCCTGTCCTCCGCGTCGGCGCCGGCGCGAAAAAAGCACCCGGGAAGCTGACGGGAGACGTGCGCCCTGCGTTCGGGCCTCGCGCGCGCGGGCGCAATCAGGCGCGCGATTCGCGCCGCCGCGAAGGGCGCGCGGGCGGGCGCGGGCGCCTGCGCACATTAGGCGCGAATTAGGGTCCCGCTGCAGCCGGGGCCGACGGAAATGGAAGGGACCAGGAGCGAAAGGACGGACCCATGCAGAAGACGCGAAGTCGAAGAACCCGGACGGCGTATCCGGAACCTGCCGGAAAGGGCGGCTTCATGCCCGAAAGAGCCGCAGGATATGCGCCGCGCACATGCAGATCATGACATCGCATGACGGAACATGACATTCCATGACATGCGGGGATCCCTCGATACGCGGCTGGCGCCGCTACCCGGGATGAGAGTTCTGTCCGGGCCGCCATCCCCGCCCCTCATCCTGAGTAGCGACCGCGCCAGCGGGCGCGTATCGAAAGCCTGTCCTGAGCTTGTCGAAGGGGACCGCTCCGAACCGGCCCGCGCATGCGGGCGCGCACGCGCGGGCGGGCGCGCATCATGCGCGGGCGACGGATGCTCCTCCGGCAACGGAGGCGTCCGGGACCACGGATCGGCAAGGAGGTTGCAATGCCTTGCGAACGACCGGGGCGGAGACCGGCCTGGAGTGGGCCCTGCAGCTGCGCCTGATCGCCCCTGCGGGAGCCCGCCGACAGACCGCCGGTTCCCGGCGCGGAACCTTGTCAATGTCCCCAGGAGGACGATCCAGAAGGCCTGTAGGCCGGGTTCTGTACCGCCCGTTTCCGGGCGGCGACGGCCATTCGTCTGGGACGTCCGTTGCCGGACGCCTCGTGCGACCAACCCGAGCGGCGACGCGGAGGACGCCGGCCGGGACGGTTTGCCCCGGCCTGCCGCTCCTATTCGGTCTTGCTCCCGGTGGGGTTTGCCCTGCCGGCTCCGTTGCCGGAGCCGCGGGGCGCTCTTACCGCCCCGTTTCACCCTTGCCGGCCGGCGGGCGAACCCGAAGGGCCGGCGGTTTGTTTTCTGTGGCACTTTCCCTGGGATCGCCCCCGCCGGGCGTTACCCGGCACCGTTCCTCCGTGGAGCCCGGACCTTCCTCACCGGGCAGGGTGCCCGGCGCGGCCGTCCGGCCTTCTGGACCGAGCCTCCATTCAGACCTTTTCGAGCTCTTCGCGCAAGAGGGCGAGTTCGAGCCACTCCTCCTCAAGGGCTGCAATCTCGGTCCGCGCACCGCTCAGCAGTTCCGCCGCCTGCGCGAACCGTTCGGGGTCGCGCTCGTAGAAGCCGGGGTCGGCAAGCATGCGCTCCAGCTTCCCGGCCCGGCCTTGCGCGCGCTCGATTTCGCCGGGCAGTTCGTCCCAGCGCCGCTGCTGGCGGAAGCCGAGCTTGGAGGTCGGTGCGCGCGGGCGGACGGGTACCGCCTTCGGCCGCGGTTTCGGGTCCGTCCGCGATTGAGCGGCCGGTCTGTTCCGGCGGTAGTCGCTGTAGCCGCCGGCGAATTCGTGCGCCGAGCCGTCGCCCTCCAGTGCGATGACGCTCGCGACGGTCTTGTCGAGGAAGTCCCGGTCGTGGCTGACCAGGATCAGCGTGCCCTCGAAATCGCCCAGCACGTCCGCCAGGAGGTCCAGCGTGTCCATGTCGAGGTCGTTGGTCGGCTCGTCCAGCACCAGCAGGTCGCATTTCCGGGCGAGCGTGCGGGCGAGCAGCAGGCGGTTGCGTTCGCCGCCGGACAGCGACCCGACCGGGCTTTCAACCTGGTCGAAATCGAACAGGAAGTCCTTCAGATAGCCAACCACATGGCGGGGCCGGCCGCGCACGAAGACGGTGTCGCCGCCCTCCGGGCAGAGCGTGCGCTTGAGCGTGGCATCGAGGTCGAGCGAGGCGCGGCGCTGGTCGAAATAGGCGGATTGCAGCGTGGCCGACCGGCGGACCTTGCCGGAATCGGGCCTGAGCTCCCCGATCAGCATGCGCAGCAAGGTCGTCTTTCCGGCCCCGTTCGGCCCCAATATGCCGATCCGGTCGCCGCGCAGTATGCGGGTGCTGAAACCCTCGACGATCGTGCGGCCGCCATATTGCTTGGCGATATTGCTGGCCTCGATCGCCATGCGGCTCCTGATCTCGCTTTCCTCAAGCACGATGCGGGCGCGCTGCGGGGCTCCGAGCATGGCGGCGCGGCGCTCGCGCATGTCCGTCAGCGCGGCGAGGCGGCCCTGGTTGCGCCGCCGGCGGGCGGTGATGCCGCGATGCAGCCAGCGCGTTTCCTCGGCGATACGCCGGTCGAGCTTCTCCTGCCGCCGGAGTTCCTCCGCAATCACCGCCTCCGACCATTCCTCGAAAGCGGCGAAGCCGCGCGCGGTCTGGCGCAGACGGCCCCGCTCCAGCCAGAGGATGCGGTCGGTGACGTCCGCGAGGAAGCGCCGGTCATGGCTGACGGTGACGACCGCGCCTTCATAGCCGCGAATGAGGCGTTCCAGCCACTCGATAGCGGGCAGGTCGAGATGGTTCGTCGGTTCGTCAAGCAGCAGGATGTCGGGCGCCACGGCCAGCACGCGCGCCAGCTCCGCCCGCCGGCTCTCGCCGCCGGAGAGCGTCGCCATGTGCCGGTTCGGGTCGAGTTCCAGCCGGTCGAGCATCGCCGCGACCGCATGGTCGAGGGCGGGCGGTCCGTCATCCGGGGAACGGCTCGCATAGTCGCCGACACTCAGCCCGGCATCGACCGGCGGGTCCTGGTGCAGATAGGCGATGCGGATGCCGGGCTGGACGTAGCGTTCGCCGAGATCGAGCTCCAGCTCGCCCGCGATGACCTTCATCAGGGTGGACTTGCCGCATCCGTTGCGGCCGATCAGGCAGGCGCGGTCGCCGCGCGCAATGCCGAAGCCAGCGTCGGAAAACAGGCTTGCGCCGCCGAAACCGATTTCGGCCTCGCGCAGGGTGAAGATCGGCGGGCCGGCCACCGGCGACCGTCAGGCGCCTAGCTTCGCGGCGAGCCGGACGGTCTCCCCCACGACGCGCCGGACCGCCGCGCCGTGGGGCTCTTCGGCAAGGCCGCCTTCGTCGTCGAAGGCGTCGCCTGCCCGCGCGACGGCATGCTGCGCAGGCGCGACGATGACGCCGATACCGGAGAGGATCTGCCGGACATGCACGAGGCCGCGCAAGCCGCCCAGCGCCCCCGGCGAGGCCGCCATGAGGCCCGCGACCTTGCCCGCATACCAGACCAGCGGCGGCTGCCCGGCCACGGGGCGGGACACCCAGTCGATGGCGTTCTTGAGGAGCGGCGAGATCGAGCCGTTATACTCCGGCGAGGCGAGCAGGAAGCCGTCATGGGCAAGGAACAACTCCTTCAGCCGGACCGCGCCGGCCGGCAGGCCCTCCCCCGCCTCGAGGTCGCCGTTGTAGAGCGGCAGGTCGAATTCCGCGAGATCGAGAAGCAGCGCCTCCGCGCCGGCGGCTTCGGCCTCGCGCGCGGCGAAACGGGCCAGCCGGGCATTGAACGAGTCCCGGCGCACGGAACCCGCGAATGCTAGCAGCCTCGGGGTCACAGACGGACGATCTTTCCCGGATTCATGATGTTCTTCGGGTCGAGCGCGCGCTTGACGACCCGCATCACCGGCAGGGCCGAGGGGTGCTCGTCCTCCAGGAAATGCATCTTGCCGTATCCGATGCCGTGCTCGCCGGTGCAGGTGCCGCCCATGGCGAGCGCCCGGCGCACCAGGCGGTCGTTCAGCTCGGTCGCGATACGGACCTCATCGGCGTCCTCCGTGTCTATGACGAAGATGACGTGGAAATTGCCGTCGCCCACATGCCCGACGATGGGCGTCGGGAAGGACGCGGAGGCAAGGTCGGCGCGCGTCTCGGCGATGCACTCGGCAAGCCGCGAGATCGGCACGCAGACGTCGGTCGGCCAGCCCTCCGAACCCGGACGCAGCGCGATGGCGGCGAAGAAGGCGTCGTGGCGCGCCTGCCAGAGCCGGTTGCGCTCCTCGGTGGTGGTGGACCAGGCGAAGTCCGACCCGCCGAATTCCTGCGCGATGGCGCCCGTCGCCTCCGCCTGCTCGGCGACGCCGGCCGGCGTGCCGTGGAATTCGAAGAAGATGTGCGGGGAGGCGGCGTAGTCCAGCCCGGAATACCGATTGCAGGCGTCCATCTGCACCTCGTCCAGCAACTCGATCCGGGCGACGGGAATCCCGGACTGGATCGTCAGGATGACGGCGTCCACGGCGGCGTCCACGGACGGGAAGGCGCAGACGGCGGATGCAATGCTCTCCGGGATGCCGTAGAGCCGGAGATGGATGCCCGTGACGATACCGAGCGTGCCCTCGGAACCGATATAGAGGCGGGTAAGGTCGTAGCCCGCGGAAGACTTTCGCGCCCGCGTGCCGGTCCGGATCAGCCGCCCGTCCGGCAATACGACCTCAAGGCTGAGCACGTTCTCGCGCATGGTGCCGTAGCGTACGGCATTGGTGCCGGAGGCTCCGGTCGCCACCATGCCTCCGAGCGAGGCGTCCGCGCCGGGGTCGATCGGGAAGAACAGCCCCGTGGCGCGCAGTTCCTCGTTGAGCCGCTTGCGCGTGACGCCGGGCTCGACGAAGCAGGTCATGTCTTCGTCATGGATCTCGCGGATGCGGTCCAGACCGGTCAGGTCGATGGTGACGCCGCCGTCGAGCGCGCCGATATGGCCTTCCAGCGAGGTGCCGGCGCCGAAGGGGACGACCGGCGTGCCGGACCCGTGGCAGGCGCGGACAATGGCCTGCACCTCCTCCACCGTCTCCGGAAAGACGACGGCGTCGGGCGGATGCGGCGCATGGAAGGTCGCGTCCTTGCCATGGTGGCCGCGCACCGCCTCCGAGGTGCTGAACCGGGTACCGAAACGCTCCCTGAGCGCGGCGAAGCTCATTTGACGCACATGGCCTCGATCTCGACCACCATCGCCGGGTCGGCCAGGCCCGCCACGAACAACAGCGTCGAAGCCGGCGGGTTGTCGCCGAGAAAAGCGCCCCGGCTTTCGCGGTAGTAATGGATATCCTCCCGGCGGGTGAGGAAGACGTTGATCTTGACGATATTTTCCCGCGACAGGCCCGCTGCCTCCAACTGTGCGCCCAGATTGACCCAGACCTGGTCGATCTGGCCGCGCGCATCCTCCACGACGGAGCCGTCAGGCCTGACGCCCACCTGCCCGGAAATATAGACCCAGGTGGCACCCGCAGGCGCTTCCACCGAATGCGAGTAGCCGCGCGGGGCGTGGACGGAGTCCGGATTGCGTCTTGTCAGCATGGCTTTCCTGTTCTCCCCTCAGCCGGCGAATGTCAGCCGACAAATAGCACATCGGACGGTATCGGGCACGGCGGCCCCGACAGCGGCATACCGGCCGCCTACTGCTTTGGCGCGGCGTCGTGTCCCCGGCCGAATGTCCGCTTGACGATGACCTTGTCGCGAACGCGCGCGACCGTTTCCGCGGTCTTTCCGTCCACCTCGATGGCCAACGCCCATTCGCCGTGCATTTCAAGTTCCAGCGTTGCCATGTAGTGGCCGGGCTTGCCTTCGACGGGCATGGCGCTTGCCGGAGGAAGATTGTGCGCCATCGGCATGCTGGGCATGTCGGCCTTGACGGAAAGCGCCTCCGCAAGGACGGGCTCGGTCGACTTGCGGCCGGTCACGACGATGGTGCAGGAATAGACGAGCGCCTCGGCGGTCGGCTCGCAGGCCACATCGGCGGCGGCGCGCTCACCGGCCAGAGCGGCGGAAGCAAGGGATGCGAACCCCAAGGCTGCAAGCGCCATTGTGCGGATCATGTCAGGCCTCCTGTTCCAGACCGAGATAGCGCTCGACGATGCCTTCGTCCCCCAGCAGCGCCTCCGCCGGGCCCTGCCGCGCGATGCGTCCGCTCTCCAGGAGATAGGCGCGGTCGGCGGCCCTCAGCGCCTGGACGAGATTTTGCTCAACCAGGAGGATCGTCAATCCCCGGTCCCGGAGTTGCGGCAGCAGCGCAAAGATGGCCTGCACGGCGTTCGGCGCCAGTCCGAGCGAGGGTTCGTCCAGCAGCAGCAGCAGGGGTTCCTGAGCCAGCGCGCGGGCGATGGCCAGCATCTGCGCTTCGCCGCCCGAAAGCGAGGCGCCCCGGCTCGATGCGCGCACCCCGAGCCTCGGAAACAGCTCGTAGAGGTCCGCGAACGAACGGCGTCCCGGAGCGGCGAGCTTCAGGTTTTCCTCGACCGTCAGGCCGCCCAGTACCATGCGCCCCTCGGGGCACAGCGCGATGCCACGCCGGAATATGCGATGGCTCGGCAGTCCGAGCACCTCCTCTCCCCGGAAGGAGACTCTTCCGCCAGCGGCGGGCGCGAGGCCGGCGACGGCGTGGATGAGCGAACTCTTGCCTGCGCCGTTGGCGCCGATCAGGGCTACGATTTCGCCTTCGCGCACTTCGAGCGAAATGCCGGCCAGCGCCTGCACCGGCCCGTAGCTTACCGACAGGTCGCGGACCTCAAGCATCGACCGGGGCCTCGGTGCCCAGATAGGCCTCGACCACCGCCGGCCGGCGCAGGACCTCAGCGGGCACGCCTTCGGCGATCAGCCTGCCGAAATTCAGCACGGCGAGCCGCGTGCAGAGGCCAGTGATGAGCGCCATCTTGTGCTCGACCACCATGACGGTTCGGCCGGGGCAAGCGAGCCCTGCAATGAGCCCGGTCATCTCCCGCGTCTCGGCCGGGGTCATGCCGCCCGAAGGTTCGTCGAGCAGCAGCAGTGCGGGGTCGCGAACCAGCGCCCGCGCCAGCTCCAGGCGGCGCTGGCTTGCAAGCGGCAGCGTGCCCGCCAGCCGGTCGGCGTCATTGCCGAGCCCGACCCGTTCGACCAACTCATGCGCCTGCTCGCGCCGTCTTCCGTCGCGGCGCCGGCCGCCGATGAGGTCGGCGAGCGCGATGCCGGTCATGCCGTTCTGTGCGGCGAGCACGTTCTCGATCACCGTCATGCGTCTGAAGACGCGCAAGTTCTGGAAGGTGCGCACAAGGCCGAGCCGCACGATCCGCTCCGGCGGCAGACCCAGCAGATCCTCGCCCCGGAAGCGGACCCGGCCCGTCGCCGGATAGACGCCCGTCAGCGCGTTGATGAGCGTGGTCTTGCCGGAACCGTTCGGACCGATCAGGCCCAGCACCTCTCCGTCGGCGGCGCGAAGCGACATGTCGTCCAGCGCCGTCAAGCCGCCGAAGCGGACCGTCAGCCCTTCAATCGCCAGCATGTTTCCTCAGCAGGAAGCGGCGGATGCGGTAAACGGCGGCCTCGTCCAGCAATCCGCGCGGGCGAACGATCAGCAGGACCGCGACCAGCCCGCCGAACACGATCATGCGGTAGCCGGAGAAGGCGCGCGTCGATTCGAGGACGCCGATATCGAGCGCGACGCCCAGCAGCGGGCCGAATGCCGTGCCGAGGCCGCCGATCAGGCCGTAGGCGAGGCCGTGCACCCCGAGCATGACATTGAAGATTTTCGGCTCGACATAGGTGTTGAGATGGGCGTAGAGTGCGCCGCCAATGCCGGCCACGAGTCCAGCGGCGGCAACCGTTGCGATCTTGGCGAGGTTCACATTGACGCCCTGGAGGCGGGCAAGCACCGGGTCCTCGCCCACCATGCGCAATATGGCGCCGAGGCGCGTTCTCTCGATCCAGAGGATTATGGCGAGCGTCGCCGCCAGCAGCGCCAGTATGACTAGCAGGAACTCACCAGCGGAAATGTCGGCCTCGTAGATGTAGCGGATGTCCCGGAATCCCTCGGAGCCGTTGGGGCCGACGAGCTCCCCGTCCTGCTCAACCTGGTAGGTGAAGATTTCGAGCGCAAGGCGCACCATTTCCGCAAACGCCAGCGTCGCAATGGCGAAATAGAGCCCCCTTATGCGCAGGGTCGGGATGGCGAGCAGAAGACCCGCAAGGCCCGCAACGGCCGCGCCCCACAGCACCGCTCCCAGAAACGGCCAGCCCCACATGGCCGACGCGATGCCCGAGGCGTAGGCCGAGACCGCGAAGAAGGCCTGCTGCCCGAAGGAAATCTCGCCGACGACAAGGACCAGATAGGCCGACAGGGCGATGAAGGAGATCATGCCCATGTTGGAGAGCACGCCGATGAGGTGGTCGTCGAGCATGGTCCTAGACCCGGCTTTCCGCCGCGCGCCGCGCCATGAGCGCGGCCTGGCCCATGAGCCCGCCCGGGCGGAATGCGAGCACGGCGAAAAGCAGCATGTACGCGATGAGGTCGCGCGTCTCGACGCCGAGATACCAGAGCGCATTGGCCTCGACGACGCCGAGGAGGAGCCCGCCCAGCACCGCGCCCGGAATCGAGCCCATGCCGCCCAGCATCATTGCGATGAGGCCCTTGAAGGTCGCCCAGAGCCCGAAGAGCGGCGTGATCTGCTCGTCGCCCGCGGCGATCAGAAAGCCGGCGAGCCCGCCAAGCGCTGACGCGCAGGCGAAGGCGATCAGCGTCACCAGGCCGGTATTGACGCCCGCGACCCGCGCCGCCTCCGGGTTCTCGGAAACGGCGCGCACGGCGAGGCCGAAATGCGTGCGGTAGATGAGCCCGAGCAGGCCGAGCACGGCGAGGGCCGCGATGGCGAGCATCGCCAGGCTGGAGGCGCGGAGAAAGAAAGGCCCGAACTCGACCACCGCGTCCACGAGTATGCCGGGAAAGGCATAGGTCCGGTCGGGAAAGAGGAGCGTCACGCCTTCCTCGATCTGCATCCAGATGACGAAGCTGGAGACCATCGACGCCACCGCCATGTCCTTGCGGATGGCCCAGAAGCAAAGCCGCTCGATATAGGCCCCGACGACCACGGCGCCGATCACGGTTGCGATCGCGATTTCGGCAAGCCCTGCGTTGAATGCCGTATAGAGTGCAGTGCCTGCGAACACGCCCGCCATGATAGACGGGCCGTAGGAAAGATTCAGGCGCCGCAGGACCCCGAAGATCAGCGTGAAGCCGAGCGCGAGCAGGGCGTAGGCGGATCCTGTGGCAATTCCGTCCAGACAGTTCTGGAGGAAATCGGCCATGGCGCCTCAGCCGCCGGCAGACCCGAGATAGGCCCGCTGTATGACCTCGTCCTCGGCCATAGCGCCGGGGTCGCCGTCGAAGGCCACCCGGCCCTGGTCGAGCAGGAAGAAATGGTGTGCGACCGTGAGCGCCATGTGGGCGTTCTGCTCAACCAGCAGGATCGTGACGCCGTCCTCGTTCAGTTCCCGAATGATGTCGAAGACTTCCGCGACGATCATGGGCGCCAGGCCGAGCGACGGTTCGTCCATCAGCAGGCAGCGCGGCTTCGTCATGAGCGCGCGCGCGACGGCCAGCATCTGCTGCTCGCCTCCCGAGAGCGTGCCGGCATTGGCGTTCACTCTCGCATTCAACACCGGAAAGCGCTCCAGCATCCGGTCCAGATCGGCCATCGCTTCGCCGCGGTCGCGGGCAAGGCGGGTATAGGCGCCCGCGACCAAGTTTTCGCGCACGGTCATGTCCGGGAAGACGAGCCGGTTTTCCGGCACGAGCGCGAGGCCCTGGCGGACGACCGCCGCGGAGGAGGCGGCGGTTATGGTGCGGCCTTCGAAGGTTACGCTGCCGCGCCTCGGGCGGAGCAGGCCGGCGATCGTCATCAGCAAGGTCGTCTTGCCGGCGCCGTTCGGGCCGAGGACGCAGGTGATGCGGCCCTCGGCCGCGGAGATGTCCACGCCCTTGAGCGCCTCGATCATCCCGTAATTCGTGACCAGCCCCCGGACCTCAAGCATCGGCCGTTCCCAGATAGGCCGTGCGCACCGCCGGGTCCTCCCGGATTTCGGCCGGCGCGCCCTCGGCGATCTTCTGCCCGAAATTGAGGACCGCGATCCGGTCCGTCACGCCCATGACGAGTTCCATGACATGCTCGACGAGCAGGATCGTCATGCCGTGCTCGCGCAGCGCCCGGATGCGGGTCGCGAGCTGGCCCACCTCTTCGGCGTTCATGCCGGCGGCCGGTTCGTCGAGCAGCAGCAGTTTCGGCCTGGCCGCGAGCGCCCGGGCCATTTCCAGCCGCCTCTGTTCGCCGAAGGCGAGATTGCGGGCCAGTTCGTCCGCACGGTCGGCGAGGCCGGCGAATTTCAGCAGCTCCCCGGCATAGTCCCGGCCGCGCCGCTGCCCGCCGAGCCAGCGCGCAAGCCGGCCGGTCTGCCGTTCCTCGACCGAGTTCTGCGCCACCCACAGGTTCTGCCAGACCGTCAGGTCGCCGAACAGGCGGATGTTCTGGAACGTGCGGCCGATGCCGGCGGCCACGACCCGGTGCGACGGGGCGTCGGTGATGTCCCGCCCCTCGAAGACGACGGCGCCGGAGGTGGTCGGGAACACGCCGCAGATCAGGTTGACGGTGGTGCTCTTGCCGGAGCCGTTCGGGCCGATCAGGCCGAAGATCTCGCCCTGCTCCACCGTCAGGCTGAGGTCGTCGACGGCCCGCACGCCGCCGAAATGCCTGGAGAGGCTGTGGAGTTCAAGCATCGCGGGTGCCGAGGAGCCGGCGCAGCGTGCGCATCGCGCGGGCGTCGAACAGCCCGTCGGGCCGGACATTCATCGCCAGCACGATGAGCGCCCCGAACAGGAGGTTGCGCCAGTCGCCCATGAAGCGCAGCACCTCCACCAGGAACCCCTGGATGAAGATTACCGCGATGAGCACCCCGATCACGGAGGAAAGCCCGCCCAGGATCGGATAGGCGATGGCGAAGGTCGCCAGCACAACGCCGAAATTGAGATGTTCGATATGGGTGGTGTAATGGGCGTAGATCGCCCCGCCGAGCCCCGCGATGAAGCCGCCGATCCCCATGGCCGAAACCTTGACGGCCGTCAGGTTGATGCCGACCGACTGGGCGGCGAGCTCGTCTTCGCCGACCGCGCGCAGCACCGAGCCGACGCGGCTGCGGTCCATCCACCAGAGCGCGACCATCGCGGCGATCACCCAGGCCCAGATGAAGAGCGCCACATCGGCCGTGGACCAGCCGTTCTCGGGGAAATAGCGGATCTGCTTGAAGCCCTCGCCGCCGAGCGGCCCGACCTGGATGTTGCCCTTGGCGATCTGGTAGTCGAAGTTGAACCAGAAAATCCGCACCGCTTCGCCGAAGGCGAGCGTGGCGACGACCAGCATCAACCCCTTCACGCGCAGCGCCGGGAAGCCGACGACGGTGGCCACGAAGGCCGAGGCGACGGCGGCGAGCAGCATGGCCGGGACGATGTGCCAGCCGGCCAGCACGGTCAGCATACCGGCCAGATAGGCGCCGATGGCGAAGAACCCCGCCTGGGCCATCGAGACCTGGCCGGTCAGCAGCACGACATAGGCCGAGAGGCCGAGCAGCGTGTGCACGCCGATCAGCTGCGCCATGCCGTAATAGAAATCCACGGGGCTTCAGTCCCTTGAGGAGATGCGGCCGAACAAACCCTGCGGCCGGAAGGTGAGGAAGACGAACAGCAGGAGCATGACATAGATGTCGCGCTCCGTGACGCCGCGGAAATACTGGAAGACGTTCTCGAACCCGCCCACCAGTATGCCGGCGACGATGGCGCCGGGGATCGAGCCGAGGCCGCCGATGACGGTGACGATGAGGCCCTTCACCGTGAGCGGCAGGGCGAGCAGCGGCGAGAGGATGCCGACCGAGGCGCCGACCATGGCGCCCGCCAGCCCGCCCAGCGCGCCGGTGATGACGAAGGTGGCCGCATTGGTGCGCTCCTGGCCGATGCCGCAAAGCTGCGCCGCGGAGGGCTGCTGGGCCACCGCGCGCGTCGCGATCCCCAGCCGTGTCCGGTAGAGGACGTAAAGCAGGATCAGCATGGCGATGACGCTGAGCACGAAGATCATCAGCAGGTCGCCGCGCACCCAGAACGGCTCGAGGTCGATCATCACGTCGTCGAACATCGCCGGATAGGGCTCCGGCATGCCCGCCGTCGCATGGACGACCACTTCGTCGATCAGGATCAGCATGCCCACCGACGCCATCAGCGTGGCGAGCGGCATTGCGGTCGGGATGAAGCGGAAGCAGCAGATATAGACGAGGTAGCCGATGACGCCCGACGCCGCCGCGGCGCAGAGGAACACGACGATGGCCGGCGCGGACAGGAGCTGGAACGCGGCCAGGCTGGCATACGCCCCGCCGATGGAAGCGGCGGCGTAGGCCAGGTTGATCCTGTGCATCACCCCGAAGATCAGGGTGAAGCCGATGCCGATCAGGGCGTAGATCGACCCGAACATCATCCCGTCCAGCACCGACTGGACCGGGTCGATCACGTCCCACCAGAAATCAGACATGGCAGCCGCCTTTCGGCGTCAGGGCGCCCGCGGGCCGCCGGGAGAGGCGGCCCGCAGCCCGTCACTCAGGCGTTCGGGTCGTGCAGCACGGCCCAGGTGCCGTCAGCGGCATGGACATAGACATAGGGCTTGACGGCTTCGCCCTCCGCGGTCCGCTGGATCTCTCCGAGCAGGCCCTTGGTCGTCTTGAGCGAGGCCAGGCCGTCGCGGATCGCCCGGCGGTCGGCCTGCACCGAGTCGGCGGTCGCCTGGATGCCGGCGGCCTCGATGACGTCCTTGAGGATCATCATGATCTCCCAGGCGGCGGCCGAGTGCAGGTCGGCGGAGCCGCCCAGCGCCGCGGCGGCGTCGGCCGCGGCGACCGCATCGGGGTTAACCGGCGCGAAGGAGGTCGGGATGATGATGCCCTCGGCCTGCTTGGCGCAGCCGTTCAGGGTCTCGAGCGACGAGGAGGAGGTCAGGCCGACCAGCACTTTGTATTTCACGCGCTGGCGGGCCATTTCCTTCAGCACCCCGCAGGTCGTGAAGGGATGGGCCGAGATGGAGATGATGTCGGCGCCGGCGCGCTTCATCTCGCGCACCTGGGTGGTGAAGTTGGTGTCGTTCAACAGCCACTTCGACTCGCCCTTGACCTCGTAGCCGGCGTCGGCCGAGCGCGTCTTCATCACCTTGTACCAGGTGAAGCGCGAGTGGGCGAAATCCTCCTCGACGCCGCCATAGACGGACTTGGCGTCCGGATGCTGCGTGGCGAGCCACTCGAACAGGCTCTTGTACATCTGGCTCTCGTTCGGGACGTTGCGGAACGCCCATTCCGAAATCTTGGCCAGCCCGCCCTTGATCGCGGTGTCGGTGAAGATCGGGAACCGGAGCCCGCTGTCGCCCTCGTCGCCTGCTTTCGCCTGCAGGATGCCGAACAGCGGCTCGGCCACATTCGAGCAGGTCGGCCCGACGCCGACCACGGCGTCGCCCGAGGCGAGCCGGCGCACGACCGAGATGCCTTCCTCGGCATTGCAGCGGTCGTCGTCGAAGGTGACCTCGATCGGCGCCATGGAGCCGTCGGCCAGCTTCACCCCGCCGGCGTCGTTGATCGCCTTGGCGGCGGCGCGCAATACGGCGTCCGTGTTGATGCCGAAGGAGCGGACGACGCCCGACATCGCGCCGAAACCGGCGATCTTCACCGTCCGGTCGGCGGCGTCGGCGGTGGTGCCGACCGACATCGCGACGCCCAGGGCGGCGGCAATCGTCAACAGTCTTTTCATGGTTCTACCTCCCGTTGAAGCTCCGGCGGCGCGAATGCCGCCGGACGGCGGCGCGCTCCATCGGCGCATGCGGAGGTCAGTGTAGGTTGCGACAATTTGGCGGTCAATCCGGTGTTTTCGTCCCGACAGCCGCCGCCCGGCGCATTTTTCGCTTGATTTTGTTCCCGTTTGTTCTATATAAGTTCCGAAACGGGAAGAACGGGGCCGCAGCCATGACCTGACGGATGGCGGGGCGGGGGCCGCATGCAGCGCGCGAAGGGCGCGCGAGGCCTCCGTTCCGCAGACGAAGAGGAGCCGGAATGCCGGCGGCCGCAAGGCCGGGCGGCAAACCGGCAAGGTGCGGCCGCCGCGATGCCCGGGGCGGCCGCATATCCGGTTCTACCTGGTCGCGCCGCAACGCCCGGAACGGCCGGATGTCCGGTTCAACCCGGCCCGTCGCGGCGGCGGCGGGCGCGGAGCGCGGAAAGGAGGAACGATGACGGACGAGTTGAGGAACCCGGCGGAAGACGAATTGCCCGGGCCGAAGCCGGGCCGGGCCGTGGGCCTGGAGATGCGCGGCCGGGCGGTGGCGGCGGTGGTGCATGGCGGCATGAGCGCCGCCGCCGCGGCCCGGCAGTTCGGGCTGGGGGCGTCCAGCGTCCGCCGCTGGGTGCGGCGGTTCCGCGAGCGGGGGCATGTGCAGCCCGGCAAGCAGGGCGGCTGCCGGCCGTCGCTGATCGAGCCGGAGCGGGAGCGCATTTTCCGCATCCTGGCGGCCCGGCCGGCGCTTACCGTCAGGGGGTTGCGCGATGCGCTGGCCGCCGAAGGGGCTTCGTTCGGCGCGAGCACGGTGCAGAGCTTCCTGAAACGCCACGGCCTGGAGCGCAAACGCCGCCGCCCCCGCAGGCGGAGGCGGGCGAAGAAGGCGTAGCGGCAGGCTGTCCCCCGCCTGGCCACTGCTGTCCGGTTGGCGCCCTGCCGGCTTCACACATCCGCAGCGCCGGCATTGCGCCGCACGACCCGCAACCGTCACCCGGATCAAGTCCGGGGCGACGGGTTCGGTGCGCTCCCTTCCCCCTCACCCTGAGTAGCCGCGCCAGCGGCGTATCGAAGGGGCCTGTCCTGAGCCTGTCGAAGGGCGGCGGCCGGCGTTTCGGAGCGGTCCTTCGATACGCGCCCGCTGACGCGGTCGCTACTCAGGATGAGGGGAGAGGGCGCGGCCTCCTCCTCGTCGCCCCGGTCCCGAGCCCTGCCGGCTTCACACATCTGCAGCGTCGGCATTGCACCGCACGACCCGCAACCGTCGCCCCGGACTCGATCCGGGGTCCATCTCCGGCTCTCTCGGCAGCCTCGGCGGTTGGCCGGCCTTCCACCGGCCGCGGCAGGCGCGGACGGTCAGGGATGGACCCCGGATCAAGTCCGGGGTGACGGAAAGGGGCGCCGGGGCCTTGCATCGGCAAGTCGGATATCTCTAGGGTTTCGTATCGCTCATCCTGCGCGACCCTCCTGGTGGAGAACGACCGATGCTGCGGTTCCGGACGGCCTGTCTTGCGCTCCTCCTCGCCCCGCTTGCGGCGGCGGCCTCGGCGAAGGAGTTGAAGCCGAAATTCGGCGATATCGACGGCGTTTACTACTCCGACGTGTCGGGCGAACGCGAGGCCTGCCGGCAGGCGATAAAGAACAAGATGGCGCTCTGCCGCCAGAACACGAATTTCGTGAGCAACACGAAGAACCGCGAACATGCGGGTTGCCTGCCGATCTTCAGGCAGCAGGCGGAAAGCTGCGCGGTCCATTTCCGCCACCAGATGAGCAAGTGCGAGCTTTCCGGCCCGGCGCGGATTACCGATTTCACCGGCTTCGGTTGCGAGGTGACGAAGACGGTCGTGGAGGAAGGCGGCGAGGCGGAGCGCGCGCCCGGCATCGCGCCTGCCGACCGCTGGATGCAGGCGCGGACGCGGACCAACGTGCGCAGCGGCCCCGGCACCGACCATGCCAAAGTCGGGCTGCTGGAGGCCGGCGAGCGGGTGCATGTCACGGGCGAGGCGGGGGAATGGCGGCGCATCGAGGGTCCGGACGGCAGCACCGCCTTCGTCCACGGCTCGCTGCTCGTCTCGACGGCCCAGGAGTCCAGGGACGCTGCGACGGGCCTGTCGCCCAAATGCGCCGGGATGAGCAAGGGCACCCGATGCTGGCTGGAACTCACCGACCGGCCCGGCTGTTATATTTTCCATCCCTTCTACTACGATCCCCCCCAGACGGCGGCATGGTCTGGCGCGTGCCGGGATGGCCTCGCTGTCGGGCAGGGAACCTGGGAGTGGAATTCCAACCAGGCAACGGGCACGCTGGCGCGGGGCAAGCAGCACGGCCGCTGGGTCGTTCGCCGCGCCGACGGGATTATCGAGGAAGCCTCTTTTGTCGATGGCAAGCGGCACGGCCGCTGGGTCTGGCGCTATGCCGATGGAGCTGTTGCAGAAGGCCCCTATGTGGACGGCGAACTGCACGGCCAGTGGGTTTGGCGCTACCCCGACGGCTATTGTGAAATTGCTCGGTACAGCCGTGGGGAGGCAACGTCATCTAAGCCTTGCTGACCGCAACGGCCGGGCCGCGTGGAAGCTGGACGAACACGGAAAACCGTTACCCGTCTATCCGGTTGCTCATGCAAGCGGCGGGCGGCGCAGGCCGCATGGCCGCCGCGCTAGGCAGAATCGACATTCATCGCATCCAGAGGATAGCAGAAGCGATGTGTATGAAGGCGAGGAAGTATATTGCTTTTCGGTCGTATCGGGTTGCGATGCGGCGGAAGTGTTTGATCTTGTTGAAGTAGCGCTCGATGCGGTTTCGGTGTTTGTAGATTTCGGCGTCATAGCCGATGAGACGCTTTCGCGTTGGATTGCAGGGGATGACGGCCTCGGCCTCGATGTCGGCGATGCGGTTGCGGATGGCATTGGCGTCGTAAGCAGCGTCGGCGAGCACATGGCGGGGCCGAAACCCCTCCATCAACGCCAGGGCCTTTGGCGCGTCGCCGGCCTGTCCGGGCGAGAGGATCACGCGGAGCGGTCGTCCGAGAGTGTCGCAGGCGATGTGTATTTTGGTCGTCAGTCCGCCTCTGGAACGCCCCAGAGCCTGATCCCGGCCCCCCCTTTTCCGGTCGCCGCCTGTTGATGCGCGCGCACGATGGTGCTGTCGAGCATGAGATAGCCATTGTCGCGATCCGCCGTCAGGGTATCGAACACCCTCTCCCACACGCCCACTTTGGCCCAGCGTGTGAAACGCTTGTGCACCGACTTCCACTTCCCATAGCGCGGCGGCAGGTCGTGCCAGTGGGCGCCCGAACGAAGCACCCACAGAACCGCGTTGACGAACAACCGGTTGTCTGCTCCCGAACGCCCCGGATCGCCCGGCTTGCCCAGAAGCAGACCTTCGATGCGGACCCACTGCGCATCCGTCAGCTCATAGCGCTTCACCATACGCCCAACTCCAACCGAAAATCAGTTGGAGCGTCATGAATCACATAATGTCTTCCCAGGGAATCCTGTATGTCGATTGAACCTAATGCGTGCAGCGGGCGTGGCGCTCGATGTGGTAGTGCTCGCGGGACAGCGCCAGGGCGAAGCTCCTCACGGGCCCCTCCAGGCTTTCCGCAACGGCGCGCGCGTCCGCATTGGCGGCTGCAAGGCGCCCGGCCGCCGCTTCCGCGTCGCGGGCGAGCTTCGCCTCGTCCACCGTGACCATGCGCCGGCCTTCCATCACCATGCGCCCGCCGATCATCACCGACTCGACGCCGGTGCCGTCCTCGCCGTGGACGATCTGGTTCACCGGGTCGTTGAGCGGGACATAGTTGATCTGCCCGAGGTCGAGGAAGACGATGTCCGCCTTGGCCCCGGGCGCGATCGCGCCGATCTCGCCGCCGAAGCCGAGCACGCCGGCGCTGCCCTTCGTCGCGAGCGTCAGCACCTCGTCCGTGGACAGCCACCGCTCCGGGTCCAGCTCCTGCACGCGCGAGACCATCGAGGCGACCCGCATCGCCTCGAACATGTTGAGATTGTCCGAGCAGGTGCAGGCGTCGGTGCCGATCCCGACCCTGACGCCCGCATCCAGCAGCGCGCGGGCCGCCGCGAGGCCGCTGCCGAGGCGCGCATTGGAGCCCGGATTGTGGGCGACGGCGCCGCCGGCATCGGCGATCCGGCGCATGTCGTCGCCGTCCAGCCATACGGCATGCGCCGCGGTGAAGTCCGGGCCGAGCACGCCGATGCGGTCGAGATAGGCGGTCTGGGTCATGCCGTAGAGGCGCACTCCTGCATGGGCCTGCACCTTCGACTCGCCGAGATGGGTGTGGAAGCCGGCGCCGTGCTCCGCCGCCGCTTCCTTCGCCGCCTTCAGGAAGGCTTCGCTGCAATGGTGGGGGATGGTCGGGGCGAGCGCGAGCCGGACCCGGTCGCGGGAGAAGGGCCAGGAACGCAGCGCGCGGTTCCACGCCGCCAGGCTCGCCTCGAACGGCGCGACCGCCACCGCCTCCGCATCGCGCCTCGCCGCCTCCGGGAGCGCGTCAAGCAGGCCGGGCACGGCCTGGTAGAAGGTCCGGTCCGCCATCATCGGGGCGACCACGGCGCGCATGCCGGCGTCGGCATAGGCGCGGCCGATGGCCTCCAGCCCGTCCGGCGTGGGCGCGGGAAACTCGAAATTGAGGTCGTAGGCGGCGGTGCAGCCCTTGCGCACCATCTCCACGGCGCCGATGAGGGTGGAGAGGTATTTGTCCTCAAGCGTGCGGTTCCCCGTGATCCAGGGCGCCGCGTTCAGCAGCAGTTCGAGGTTCCAGCGGTCGCCGAAGCTCCTGGCGAGGTTGTTGTGGCCGTGCGTGTGGGCGTTCACCAGCCCCGGCATCATCAGCCGCCCGCCCGCGTCGCGGGTTGCGGCGCCCTCGGGAGCGGGCATGCCGGGCGGACCGACCGTGTGGACCGTGTCGCCCTCGACGAGGATGTCGGCGGGCTCCGCCGCATGGCGTTCGATATCGAGCAGCCGCCCGCCCCGGATGATGGTGTGCATGGGTCCCGGCCTCCTCGCGCCGCCTCCGCCCTCGAAGGGCCGTCGGCGAAATGGTTGTATGATCCGGCCGCCCCGCATTAGGGCAAGGACGGGAGCCCCGCAATGATCCCCAACACGATTCCCCTGATCGGGTATGCCGACCGCTGGTCGGCGCGCCCCGGCGAGACTGTCGCGTTCAAGGTGAGCAGCCGCTCCGCCGAGCCCTACCGGGCGCGGCTCGTGCGCGTCATCTCGGCGGACCCGAACCCGGCAGGCCCGGGCATCAAGGAGGAGGCGGTCGCATCCGACATCGAAGGCGCCTGGCCCTCGCGGGCGAAGGACGCCGCGCTCGGCTCCTATGCCCGCATCCCGGGCGCGGGGCTGGAGGCGGAAGCCCTGACCGTGTCCGCGACGATCTGGCCGACGCTGCCGGAGCAGGAGGGGCAGGGCGTCCTCTCATGGCTCGGCGGGGCGGGCGGCTTCGCGCTCCTGCTGGACGGCGAGCGGGGCGCATGCGTCAGGGTTGCGACGACGGACGGAGTCGAGACGGTCGCCGTCGGCAAGCCGATGCTTCCGCGCGCCTGGTACCGGGTGTGGGCGAGCATCGACCCGGCGACCGGCGCGGTCTCGGTCGGGCAGCAGGCGCTCCGGCCCTTCGCCCGGGTGGACGACACGGGAACGGCGAACGGGCAGGTGGACGGCCCCCGCGCCGGGATCGCCGGCGACATCCTCATCGGCGCTGCCGGAGGAAGCCCGGTCGGCGGCCATTTCAACGGCAAGATCGAACGCCCGCGGATCACGCGGGGCGCCGCGCCGGGCGGCGACATCGTCGCCGACTGGGACTTCTCGCGCGACATCTCCTCGCTGCGGGCGGTCGATGCGGGGCCGAACGGCTGGCACGGCGAGCTTGTGAACCTGCCGACGCGGGGCATGAAGGGCTCCAACTGGAGCGGCCGGGAGCAGTGCTGGCGCCACGCGCCGGAGGAATACGGGGCCATCCACTTCCACGAGGACGACCTCTACGACTGCGGCTGGGAGACCGATTTTGCCTACACGGTCCCGGCCGGCCTCAAGAGCGGCTCCTATGCGGTGCGGCTCTCCTGCGGGGAGCATGAGGACTCGATCCCCTTCTTCGTGCTGCCGCCGCGCGGCTCCCGGCGCACGCCCGTCTGCGTGCTGGTCCCGACCTTCACCTACACGGTGTACGGCAACTATGCGCGGGGCGTGACGACCGAGGCCTATCTGGCCCGCGCCCGGGAGTGGGGCGCGCGCCGGCTCACGGCCGACCGCCACCGGGAATACGGCCTCTCCACCTATGACCGCCACACCGACGGCAGCGGCATTTCCTTCGCCTCGCAGCGCCGCCCGGTGCTGACCCAGCGGTCCGGCTATATGAGCTATCTGGACGAGGCGGGCTCGGGGATGCGCCACTATCCGGGCGACACCCACCTCATCGACTGGCTGGAGGAGAAGGGTTACGAGTTCGACCTCGTCACCGACCACGACCTGGACCGCGAGGGCTACGGCCTGATCTCGTCCTACCGCGTCGTGCTCACCGGCTCCCATCCCGAATACCACACCGCCAACACGCTCGACGCCCTCCAGCGCCACCTCGATGAGGGCGGGCGGCTCATGTATCTCGGCGGCAACGGCTTCTACTGGCGGGTGGCGGTCAGCGACGCCGCGCCCGGCGCCGTGGAAATCCGGCGGGGCGAGGGCGGCATCCGCGCCTGGGCGGCGGAGCCGGGCGAGTATTACAACGCGCTCGACGGGGAGTATGGCGGCCTCTGGCGGCGCAACGACCGCCCGCCGCAGAAGCTCGCCGGGGTCGGCTTCTCGGCCCAGGGGCAGTTCGTCGGCTCATACTATGTGCGCGGCCCCGGCGCCGACGACCCGCGCGCCGCCTGGATCTTCGAGGGCGTGCCGGACCGCATACTGGGCGATTTCGGCCTCTCCGGCGGGGGCGCGGCCGGCTTCGAGCTCGACCGGGTGGACACGCGCCTCGGCTCGCCGCCCAACACGCTCGTGCTGGCGACTTCCGAGGAGCACGGCGACACCTTCGTCGTGGTGCCGGAGGAGCTGCTGACCCACCTCGTGACCTGGCCGGGCGAGCCGCCCGAGGCGCTGGTGCGCTCGAACCTGGCCTTCTTCGAGACCGCGGCCGGCGGGGCCGTGTTCTCCGTCGGCTCCATCACCTATTGCGGCAGCCTCTCCCACAACAACTACGACAACAACATCTCGCGCATCACGAAGAACGTGCTCGACCGCTTCGCCGACCCCGCGCCGTTTGAGAGCTGAGCGTCGGACCTATCCCCAGTCCGGCAGCGCCGCCGCGCCGGCGCCGGCGATGCGGCCGGAGACGAAGCATTCGGCGATGTTGCCGCCGGAGAGGTAGAGGTGGCCGAAGGCGCTGCCGAGTTCGCCCGCCGCATAGAGCCTCGGGATCGGCGCGCCGAACACGTTGACGATCCGCTGGCCGGCATCGTGGACCGGGCCGCCCTGGGTGTTCGACACCACCGGCCATATCGGCGCGCCGTAATAGGGCGGCGTGTCGATGGGCAGCATCGTCCCCGGCGGGCGGCCGAAATCCCCGTCGCGCCCGGCCGCGCAGAACTCGTTCCAGCGCCGGACGCTCGCCTCCGCGGCGGCCGGGTCGAGGCCGAGCGCATCCGCGAGCGCGGCGAGCGTGTCCGCCCGCTTGAGCGTGCCCGACGCGACCTCCGCCAGATTGTCCTCGCTCCAGTCCAGCCTCACGCCCTCGTCGTTGGAGGTGGGCTGGCCCAGCGGATAGAGCCGGCGCCCGTTCTCGTCGCAGATCATGGCGCTCGGAATGCGCGGATAGTCCTGCCGCACCGTGTCGTAGAGCTGCATCTGCCGGTGCCCGGTGTCGTGGGTGTAGGGCAGGTATTCGTTCATGTAGCGCCGCCCGTCCCTGTCCAGCAGGATCCAGGCCATCTTCACGCCGGGGTCGCCGTGGCCGCCGTCTGCGGCGGGGCGCCAGTCGGGCAGGCGCTTGACCCTGATGCCGTAGGGATAGTCCGGGTCGGCGCTGCGGAAGCCGTAGGCGCCGTGGAAATGCCACATGTGCCAGAGCTCGGCGCCCAGGTCCTGGGCCATGGCGATGCCGTCGCCGGTGTTGTGCCGCGCCGCGGCCGGCAGGACCGGCCGGCCTTCCCAGAACTGGTCCTGCCGCTCTGCGCTGCCCTCGAAGCCGCCCGAGGCCAGGATGACGCCCCGCCGCGCCTTGACATGGCGGATGCCGTCGCGGCCCGACACGGTTATGCCGCGGACTTCGGAGCCGTCCTCCGAGGTCAGCAGGCGCAGCCCGCGCGTGTTCAGCCGCACCTCGACATCCTCGTTCGCGAGATTGTCGTCGAGGATCCTGAACAGCATCGGCCCGCCCGGTGCGCCGTTGGCCCAGGGATAGACCGCGCGGGCATCGAAGTTCGGCACCGCGTGGACGGTCGTGTGGTAGAAGGTGTCGAAGCCCGGCAGGGGGTAGTTGCCGCCGGCCTTGCCGGCCTCGACGCTGGTGCCGATCTCCGCCCCGTTCACCCGGGCGAGGTCGCGCACATAGGGCTCCAGCAGGGCCATGCCGTCGGCAAGCGCGCGGTTCACGCCGTCCGGCGTGCGCCCGCCATTGGTGGCGGCCAGGTAGCTGCGGGCCTTCCCGGCGTCCATCGCGCAGCGCACCGAGCCGTAGGAGCAGATCGAGATGCCGCCGGGCACGCCGGTCTTCTCGACCAGCAGCACCCGCGCCCCGGCGCGCGCCGCCTCCAGCGCCGAGACGGACCCGGCGAAGCCGTAGCCGACCACGACGACGTCGAACTCGTCGTCATAGCCGCTCACGGAACGGGGGACGCCGTCCACGGCCGGTCAGCCGGCCAGGATGTCGGCGGGCCTGACGCCGTGCCAGCCCGCCGCGCGCTCGCTCCAGTAGATCGACTGGATGCGGCTCGTGACGATGCCGGCATGGCCGTTGCCGACGGTCCTGCCGTTGACCCCGGTGATCGGCATGACCCCGCCGGCGGTGGTGCTGGCGAACACCTCGCTCGCCTCTTCGAGCTCCTCGGGGCGGATCCTGCGCAGCTCGAACGGGATGCCCTCGCGCTCGCAGATCTCGCGCACCGCGCGGCGCGTCACGCCTTCCAGCACATTGTAGTCGGGGCTCGCCACCCTGCCGCCGAGCACGGCGAAGACGTTGAAGCCCGGCCCCTCGGAGAGGAAGCCGTCAGGGCCCGCGAGGATTGCGTCGTCGCAGCCCTGGTCGTAGGCCTCCAGGCGCGCCTGCACGAGGTCCGCCCGGTTGTAGTTCTTGAAGCGCTGGTCGATGGCCTTCGACGACACCCGCTCGACGCCGCTCACATGGAGGGTCGCGCCGTTGCGGCACTTGTCCTCGCCCCAGATCCACACATAGGGGACGGCATACACCGTGACGCTCGGCTCCAGGCCGCGCGGGTCGCGCACGCCCATCGGCGGCACGCCGCGCGTGATCTGCATCTTCACATAGGTGTTCGCGAGGCCCGTGCGCTCCACGCATTCCGCGCAGATGCGGCGCATCTCCTCGAAGGAATAGGGGTTCTCCAGCCGGAAGCCCTCGCAGGACCGCTGGAACCGCTCCAGATGCTCGTCCAGCATGAAGAACCAGCCGTTCCATGTGGAGGTCACGTCATAGACGCTGTCGCCCCAGATGAACCCGGCGTCGAAGATCGACATCCTGGCCTCTTCCGGGGCCATGTAGTCGCCGTCCATGAAAACGATTCCGTCGGACATCGGCTTTCCTCCCGCTGACCGGGCGGAGATTAGGGCATGGACGGCTTGGCCGCCAAGCCGCCGGGCTGGCGCGGCGCCCGCCTTCCTGCGATTGTCCGGGACCGCACCGCTGCACCGCGCGCCGGGGAGGCGCCCCGAACGCCATGCCCGATGTCGCCGGATACCGCGCCAAGATCGCGGTCATCGTGCCCGCCACCAACACGATGGTGGAGGCTGACTTCAACCATCTGCTGCGGATTCCGGGCGTCACCTTCCACGCCGGGCGGATGTATTTCGAGAACCCGGCGCTCGACTCGGACGACGCCTTCGAGCGGCTCCTCGGCCAGGTGGACCGCGCCTTCGGGACGGCGGTCCGCGATGCGATGGCCTGCGAGCCGGACTATCTGGTGATGGGCATGTCGGCGCCGACCTTCTGGGGCGGACGGGAGGGCGGCGCGGCGTTCCTCGAACGCGCCCGGCGGCTTTGCGGGCTGGGCGTGACCACCGGCGGGGAGGCGTGCAGCGCGGCGCTGGAGGCGCTCGGCGCGCGGCGGATCGCGGTGCTTTCTCCCTACCAGCCGGTCATGCGCGGGCAGATCGTCCGCTATTTTGAGGAGTCCGGCTTCCCGGTGGTCCGCTCCGTCGATCTGGAATGCGCGAGCGCCACGGCCATCGCGGCGGTCCCGCCGGACGAGCTGCGCGGCGCGCTGCGCGGGATCGACGGCCCGGACGTGGACGCCATCCTGCAGGTGGGCACCAACCTGTCCATGGTGCGGCTGGCGGCGGAGGCGGAGGGCTGGCTCGGCAAGCCGGTGGTCGCCGTCAACGCGGCGCTCGCCTGGCACGCCTACCGGGCCAACGGGTTCGACGACCGCATATACGGCTGCGGCGCGCTGCTGAGCGACCACTGATACCAACGGTCATTGATCGGAACCTGTGCCGACAGCCGCCCCTTTTCGTCGCCCCCGCGAAGGAGCGTGTGACGGAATCGGAGCAACAGCCGCCTGTGTCGAAACGGGACGAGGACAGACAAACACCGTCACCCCGGACTTGATCCACTGCTGTCCGGTTCAGCCGCCAGGGCGAAACCGAGCGGAGGGTGACCCTCGCCTCGGCGGGGGCAGGCGGTTGGGGGACGGTGGCGGTGCAGACCCCACCCGTCGCCCCGGACCCCGATCCGGGGCCCATCCCTGACATTCCCGGCCGGCACGGGCGGTCCGGTCCCGCTCCGAACGGCTGCGGCAGACGCAAACGGTCAGGGATGGCCCCCCGCCTTCGCGGGGGTGACGGCGGTGGGGGCGGAGGTCCTTCGATACATGCCAGCCTTCGCGGGGCGAAGGCCGGCGCTACTCAGGATGAGGGACGCTGGCGGCCAATCCGAGCCTCGATTCCACTGGACCCTTCGAAACCCGGTTGAACCCGGGCCATGCACCTTGTCCAGAAAACCTAAACCGGACAGCAGTGGACTTGATCCGGGGTCCATCCCTGACCGTTTGCGCCCGCCGCGGCCGTTCGAAACAGGATTGGACCGCCCGAGGCCGCCGGGAGAGCCGGAGTTGGACCCCGGATCAAGTCCGGGGTGACCCCCGCCTTCGCGGGGGCAGGCGGTTTGAGGCAGGCCGGGGCTGCTTCCCGTCTGACGGGCAATGCAACGCCCGACAAGTCCGATTCCTTCACATGCTCGAAGGCGGGGGCCGGGGCGACGGTGGAGCGCGACCTCTCATGAGTCGTAACCCGGCACCGCAGTTATGAGCCGGGCGGCGCCTACCAGCGCGCGTTGAGCCGCACCCCGACCGTGTGTTCGGGCTCCGCGCCGTTGTCGTTGGCGGCCTCGCGCCTCGTCGCCTCCAGCCGGAGTTCGAGGGACGAGCCGCCGCCCGAGGGGTTCAGCCGCCAGCCGAGGCGGTAGTCGCGGCCGGCGTTGGAGAGGCCGAAGCCGGCCTCCGGCGTCACCGTGAACCGGTCCCCGAACGCGCCGAAGCCGTAGCCGAGCTTCGTCTCGAAGCGGCGCGCGCCGAACCCGTCGCCGTTCGCGTCGAGCCCGGTGAGCGCACCGTCGCGGAACAGCGCGTCCACGCCGCCCGAAGCCGGGCCGCCCAGGGTCTGGGTCAGCGTCAGCGACGGCCCGCGGCCGGAGCCCGATGCCGGGTCCCAGGCGAACGAGCCGGAGACGCCGCGCTCGCGGAACCCGCCGGCCTCGTGCGCCAGCAGGCCGCGGGCCCTGAGTTCGGCCGCAATCCCGCTCGCCGGGTCGGTCCAGGCGAGCCCGGCGCCGGCCTCGACGCCGAACCCGGTCTCGGCGTCGCCGCCGTCATGGCGCAGCCCCACTTCCAGCGTCGGCGTCAGCGTGACGCCGCCTTCGGTCCCGACGCCGCCCCAGCTCCCCTCCAGCCCGAGCCGCAGCCGGGTCACGTCGGCGTCCGCCGCCGCGAGCCGCCCGCCCGCGCCGTCGCGCGCGGCGTCGGACGAGATGCGCAGCAACAGCAGGTCGGACTTGACCGCGAGTTCGGGACCGCCCCCGTCCGGCGCCTCGGCCAGCACCCCGCGAGCGCCCGCCGCGGCCATGGCCATGTCCGTGTCGGCCTCGACCGCCCCGCCGCCCTCCGGCGTCAGCGTCAGCGTGCCCGCGCCCAAGCCGGCGATGCCCCAGAGCGAGAGCCGTTCGCCCGCCTCGTAGCGCCCGTAGGGGTAGAGGCCGGTGAGCGTCGACTCCACCTCGCCGCTGCCGGCGCCCCGGTAGGAGCCGTCGCCCCGGCTGTGCGCCAGCGCGAGGCCCAGCACCGCCCGGTCGCGCCGGAAGTCCGCGCCCAGCAGCGCGCTCAGGACCTCGCCGTCGAGCGTGAGGCCGCCCTCGCGCCCGTCGAAGCGGGTGACCGCCCCCGAGCCCCAGACCGTGCCGAAGCCGGCCTCCGCGCTGCCGCCGGTGACCGAGAACGAGGACCCCGTCAGCAGGTCGCGCCCGGTCAGCGCGCGCATTTCGGACCGGCAGCGCTCCCCGGGGCCGCCCGCGCCGGCGCCGAACCCGGCCCGGTTGCCGTCCGCCGGGGCGTCGATCCCGTGCCGGTCCCGGTGCGCCGGGGGCCGCGCCGCGCAGGCCGCCCGCGCCTCCGGCGAGCCGCCCGCGCCCATCGCCTGCCCGGCGATACTGACCGCGGAGCCCGCCTGCGGCGCGGCCTCGAAGCGCGCCGTCACCGCATCGATCACCTGGTCGGCCACCGTGCGCCCGAACCGCGCGAGCCACGCCTGCGGCATCGGGTCGGTGTTGGCGATGGTGCCCACCGCCTCCGCGTCGCCGAGCACCGCGCCCGCGGCGTTCGAGAGCCTGAGCGTCATCGTCTCCGCGCCCTCGTCGATGTCGTCGTCGAGCACCGCGACGGAGATCGTCTTCTCCGTGTCGCCGGCCGCGAAGGTGAGCGTGCCCGAGGCGGCCGTGTAGTCCGCGCCCGCCGCGGCGCTGCCGTCCGCGGTCGTCCAGTCCACCGTCACCGGGCCGTCCGGCGCCGGCGCCAGCGTCACCCGGAAGCCGAGCACCGCGCCCGCGGCCTCCTGCACCGACGCATCGGCCACCGCGGCCAGGGGCTCCTCGACGATGTCCAGCGTCGCGGTCAGGGTCTCGCCCTCGACGGTCACCGAGAAGGTGATCGTCTCCGCGCCCTCGTCCAGCGCATCGCCCCTGACGGTGATCTTCCGCGCGCCGCGCATGAGGTCGTCGCTCTTGCGGGTGATGCCCCGGAACTGGTTGCCCCGGTTGAACTCGTAGTCCGCCGGGCTGGCCGCCGTGCCGCCGACCGTCACCGGCAGCCAGTCGGGGATCGGCGCGGTCGAGGCGCCGCGCTCCAGGCGCAGGAAGGTCGAGGGATATTCCGCGTCCGCCTCGGCGACTGTCGTGAACGGCCGGTCCTCGCGCACCAGCGTGAGCGTCCATAGCGGCGGCGGGGCCTCCTGGGCCGCCAGCGCCTGCAAATCGTCGTCGTCGACGCTGACGGCAATGCCGGCCACGCCGACGCTGGCGTAGGCGGACTCGGGCGGAACGAGGATCGAATGGGTGATGATGCCCTGCCCGTCCAGCTTGTCACCGTCGTGGGCCGCGCTGACGGTGACCGTCTGCGCCTGGTTCCAGTTCTGCGGCGTGAAGGTGAGCTCCGACGGCGCTGCCGTCAGGCCGTCGCCGTGGGCTGTGGGATAGATGACCACGTCGCTCACGGGCTGCGTGTCCAGCACCAGCGTGTAGGTGGAACTGCCGCCCTCCTCCAGGCTGAGGGTGCTCTCGCTCACCGTCACCCCGGCGGTGTCGTCGTCGGTGACGACGACGGCGACGGAGGCGACGGCGATCCCGGCGTAACCGTCGGCGCCGCTGACCGCGTGGCTGAGGGTGGCGGCCTCGTCCGCCGCGTCGCCGTCATGGGCCGCGCTCACGGTCACGGTCTGCGCCGTCTGCCAGTTGTCGGGAGTGAAGGTGAGGCTCGCCGGCTCTGCCGTCACGTCGGCATTGTCGCTGCTCACCGCGATCGTGACGTCGCCCGCGGGCCGGCCGTCGAGCACCACCGTGTAGCCGGCCTCGCCGCCTTCCCCGACCTGCACCGGGTCGTCGGCGGCGACCGTGACGCCGGCCGTCTGGTTCTGGGCTACCTCGAAATCGCCCCCGGGCGTCTCCGTTTCCCCGGGCGTCATGGTCGCGGTCGTCCACCGGCCGAAGCCGACGCCGCCCCGGTCGTAGTACCGGACCTGCACGGTGTACTCCGTGCCCGGCGTCAGGTCGCGTATCCGGTACGAGGGCATGCTCTTCGGGTTGCTCCACCCTCGCATCCAGCGCCCGCGCCAGCCGCCGTCCGCTTCGCTTTCCTTCCAGCGCACCTGGTAATAGACGTTGACGCCCTCGAAGCGGTCCCACTCCACCGTGACCGTGGTGTCGGTGGTCTCCCTGACGCGCACGCCGCTGGCGTGGCCGGGCGCCTTGACCGGCACGGTGACCGTGAGGTCCCCGTTCCAGGAGTAGGTGTCCTCGTCGATCGTGATCGTGAGCGCGCCGTCTTCCGTGATGCTGGGGCCCCGGTGGCCGAGGACGATCCGCGCCTCGGAGCGCGAGACAGGCTCCACCCGCTCCACCCGGACGCCGGTGTCGAGGCCGGACAGCCTGAAGAGGCGCCGGGGCAGGCCAAGGTTCCACTCCGCGCCCTGCAGTTCGACGATCACCGCGGCGCCGTTCAGGTTGACGCCCGTGAGCTGCGCCGGCTCGGTGCCCTTGACGCGGTAGCCGAACGCCGGCGTCGTCGCCTGCGCCTCCGCCGAGCGCGGCCCGTCCGGGGCCTTGTGCCGGGTGGCGACGACCCGCACCGTGTACCCGGTGCCGGGAGCCGCGCCGATGGTCAGCGCCGTCTGCGAGCCCCGCACCCTGCGCTCGCGCCAGCCGCCGGACGCTGCGCTTTCCTTCCACTGCACCTTGTAGACGTTGAGGTCCAGGTTCTCGATTGCGGTCGGCACCTCGTCCCACTGCACCCGGACCCGCTGCGTGCCGGCGGTCGCCCGCACGTTCCGCACCCGCGCCGGCGGCGCTTCCACCACCGCCCGCACGTCGGTCGCGGCGCTGATGTCGTTCCCGGAGTTGAACGCCAGCCCGTCGATGGCGATCCGCAGCCTCCGGTCCGTGTCGAAGTCGGTGTCGTCGTAGGCCAGCGTCAGCCGCGCCTGCCGGTCCGACAGGCGCTCGACGGCGCTGACCCGCACGCCGGGGACGCCGCTCGCGGTGAACTGGCCGACCTGCAGGGTGCGCCACCAGGCGAGATAGGGCTGGTCCAGGAACTCCACGACAAGCTTTGCGCCGTCCAGGTTCGCTTCCGTCAGCGGCGCGGGGTCGGTGCCGGAGACGATGGCGTCTGACGGCTCTGTGATCGCCGAGGCGGTGTTCGACGGGGGGCCGTCCGGGGCATGGTTGCTGTTCGCCACGACCCGCGCCGAATAGCCGGTCTCGCCCGCCAGCCCGCCTATGTCCGTGCGTGTGATCGAGCCGCCGGCCACCCGCCGGCTCTCAACGTCGCCGGGGGATGCGGTCGGCCACCAGGACACGGTGTAGCCGTCGGCGTTGGAGGCGGCCCGCCAGGTCACCGCCAGGCTGCCCGGCCCGCCCGTGGCCGCCACGTTCGTCACCTGCCCCGGCTTCGGCGCCTGCGTGACCGTGACCGCGGCCGTGGTCAGCGACGTGCTCGCCGCCGTGTGCGCCGAGCCGCCCACCGCGACCTGCAAGTCGAGGTCCGCGGCGAAATTGCCGGTGAAGGCCAGGGTCACGACCGCACGCGTGTTGCTCCGCCGGTCGACCGAGGCGACGGACAGCCCGGCGGTGCCTTGCGGCAGGAGGCCGAAATCGCCCGGCGCCAGCGAGGAGATGTATTCCGTCCCCACGAGGTCCACGGTCAGCCGCGCCCCGTCCAGCCCGGCCTCCGTCAGGGGTGACGGGTGGGTGGTGGAGACCCTCGCCGACTGGTCGTCGTCCACGATGGTGAACGTGGCCGGGCTGACCGACGTGAAGCCGGACGGCGGCGTGGCGACGCTGAATACGATGGTCTCGTCGCCTTCGGGGTCGTCGTCATTGACCGGCGAGAGGGTGACCGTGTTGGCGTTGGTACCGCTGGTCGCGCCGGCGGGAATTCGTATGGTCAGTTCGCCGGAGCCGCCGACGGTCAACGCATAGTCGTCGGCAGGCGTCGCGGTGCCGGCGCCGGTGAATACCAGGTCGGTGGCGGTGGCCAGGGTGCCGCTGCCCGGCGGGAAGGACGCGGTGAGCGTGACCCCGGTCGCGGTATCGCCCTCGTTGATGCTCGTCGGACTGACGCTCAGCGCGATGGTCGTGGGCGCGGTGTCGTCGTTGAGGATGGTGCCGGTAACGTCGGCGAACGCGAGGCCCATGACGGTTTCGGTATCTGCATTTAGGCTGGGGTCGAATACCGCTTTTGTGATGCTGAACTGCACCACGACGGTCTCGTCCTCCTCGACAGTTGTGTCCCCGTTCACGGTCACGTTGTAGGTCTTGGCGGTCTCGCCCGGCATGAAGGTCACCGAGTGCCCTACAAACCACAAATAGTCGACGACCTCCGTAGCCGTGGAGTCCTCTCTTGCGAAGTCGACACCCACCGCCACCTCGCGCCCGCTCGGGGCGTCCAGCGTCAACTCGAACGTCATCGCCGTGGTGCCGCTGTCGCCCTCGTTCACGCTGGGCGAGGTAATCGACAGCACCGGCGGGGCGTCGTCGTCGGTGATGGTGCCGGTGGCGGTGGGGTCCTGGGCCAGCAACACGCTCGCCGGCAGCCCGTCCGAGGGCGCGCTCAGCGTCACCGTGAAGGTCTCGTCGTCCTCGTCGAGCGCGTCCGGGGCGGTCTGGACCATGAAGGTCCGGCTGGTCTGCCCCGCCGGAATCGTCACCGAGCCGCTCGCCGTCGCCGTGTAGTCGGCGGGCGCCGTGGCGCTGCCGTTCGAGGTCGCCCAGTTGAGCGTCACGTTCGAGGTGCGCGCCGAAGAGAGGGTGACTGTGAAGGTAATGGCGTCGCCCTCGTCCGCCGCCGCGTTGGCGATCGATGCGGTGGCCTGGTCGAGCGTCATGGCGCCTGTGGCGTCGGGGCTGGTGAAGCTGCAGCGGTCCTCGTTGCACGCGATCACGTCGAAGTCGTAGGCGATGCCGGGGAGCAGAGGCGGGCCCTCGACGGTCACGCTGGTCGTGCCGGGGGCAATGTTGTTGACCTGTGACCACGCGCTGCTGCTGGACGGCTTGTACCGGTAGCGCCATTCGCTGATGGCCTTGCCGCCGTTCTGGTCGAGCGTGCCGGACCAGTCGAGGGTCACCGCGACGCGGTCGGTGGCCGGCGTGGCCGTGGGCGTCCCGGCGGCGCCGGACTTCAACGTCGGCCGGCCGCCGACCTTTATCACGTTGGAGTTGGCGCCCTCGCCGGCGCTGTTCACCGCCCGCACACGGTAGTCGTAGCCGACGCCCCACGACGCCTTGCCGTAGTTGTGGGTCCGCTGCGTCGCACCCTTGTCCACAGCCGTCTCCCAGGCTGTCTGACCGATCTGACGGCGCTCCAGCTTGTAACCCGTGATCTGGCCGCCACCGTTGTCGGACGGAACGTCCCACGCCAGCACGTCCTGGTTCTGGTTGGATATGTCGGTAACCCGGAAATTTCCCGGCGCGCCCGGCGGACCGGGCAGGATGGCGGTGTCCGAGTAGGCGCCGGTCCCCTCCGAGTTGACCGCCGCCACCTGGAATTCCCAGGCCTTGCCCGAGAATGCCGGGGACGTGGTGGTGCGGGGGACCGTGGTGACGAGATTGTTAAACTCGGTCCACGGACCTGTGCCGCGCTCGCGGTACCGCACCTGGTAGCCGGTGATGGTGCTGCCGCTGTTCGACGGCGCATCCCAGTCGAGCGTGTACTGGTCCCCGCTGCCCCGCGTCGCCGTGAGGTTCAGAGGCTTGCTGGCCGGTAGTGTCTCACTTTGACTTTACTGGGCGATCACAAGCCAGATGGAGGTTCCCATGGCTACTGAATCGTCGGATCGTTACCGAACATCTCCTGATGCAGGAGGCTCCCTACGGCTGAAATCAGAAGTTTGCGCATCGTGCGGAGCCGTGCTTTTTCGTCCTCGGACAACGTTGAGGGAAGTGATGCTTCGGTCAGGCGTGACAGAAGATCTGCTGCGAGAGTTGCACAGCCACGGATTTGGGCGAGTTCTCGAAGAGCTTGCGCCAACTCGAAGATGAACGCGGTCTCGGCGGTGCCGTCGTAGGCCATCTCGACGATCTTCCGGGTGTCCTCATCCACGGTAGGTCTCCCTCGTGTTCCGGTGCCGTCGGCAGCGCGGCTCGCCGTTCACCGTGTGGGTCGCCCTCGCACCGCAGGGCATCTCGCCATACGGGCCTGGGGCCGTGCAGCGCGGGCCGGGGTCCGGCCGCTGCTCCGGCCTCGGGGCATTGCGTCCAGCGACCATGCCCAGGAGGCCGAGCAGCACCGCGCCGCCCACGATGACGATGAGGGTTGTCATGCGCCGCAGGGATTGTTGCGGGTGCGGTAGCGTGTCCCCTTCGCCGGACCAGGCTTCTTCGGTGGCGGCGCGGCGGCGTCGATGAGGCCGACGATCCACTCCATGTCGTGCAGGCTCCTGTCCACGCCGGCGGCCATGGCGGGCGTCACCCTGAGCGTCTTGTGGACCCGCACGAAGTTGTAGAAGCAGAAGAACAGCGAGCTCATGTGGATATGGTTCTCGACCTTCTTGGAGAAGGCGTTGGTGAGCCGCGTGAACCGGCGCATCCCCATCCGCATGGTGAGGTTGTGGCGCTCGACGTGTGACGTGCTGATCTTCTCCGGCTCGGGCCAGCCCTCGACCGTCTTCTTGATGATGCCGACGCACTCCGAAGGCGAGTAGCGTTTGGACGCCTCCTTGCCCGCTTCCAGCACGCCGTAGAGCTTCACGAGCTGGGCATAGTCCACGTCGCCCCCGAACGCGCCCTCGACGGCTTCCAGATAGGCGGCATGGCCATCCGTGGTCAGTTGCACCCGGTTCACCAGCCGCGAGCGCAGATCGTCCATGAGGTCGAGGGCAACGTCGGCTTCGCGGGTGCCGAACCGGTAGGACAGGATTATCTTCGAGTCGCTGTCGAGAGCGGTCCATGTCCAGAGGTCGCCCGCGCCTGGGGGAGGTTTCAGGGCGAAGGGGACGTTCTTCTTCTTGGCGTAGCAGAAGGCCCATATCTCGTCGCACTGGACGTGGCGGGCGTGAACCTCCCGGACTGCCTGGTCGTGGTGCATGGCGCAGGCATGGCCCGCGTCCACGAGCAGCTTGGAGACGGTGTTGATCGAGACATCCGCGATCCGCGTGATGGCCCGCATCGACACACCCTCGACGAGCATGTGGAGGATGTGAGCGCGCTTGGCGGTTGAGAGCTTGTTCATGGCGTTGAAGATAAAGGACGATTGCACACTGTCAAGCACAATGTCATTTTATCTTTATGCTGCCATGGGGAGCTGGAGCTTGGCCCGCAGATACTCCATCCCCCGGTCGCCCTTCACGGCGTTGCAGGCGCCGCAGAGGAGTTGGAGGTTGCTGATGTGGTCGGTCCCGCCCTTGGCCCGCGCAATGATATGGTCCACATGAAAGTGCCGAAGCTCAAAGTGATGCTGGCAGCCTCGGCAGTATCCCGCCTGTTCGCCGTAAAGGTGACGCTTGTTGTTCGGGTGGTTGTACGGAAGCAGCGGGACTAGGTCCGTGCGCTCCGGCAGATCGGTGCGGACCGTGCCCTTGAAGAACATGCCCAGCTCGTCACGCATCCGAGTCTGGACAAGCTCGGCAGCCTTCGGGGATATGTCGATCCCCACCCATTGCCGCCCCGCGTCTTGTGCCGCAACGCACGTTGTTGCGCAGCCGCAGAACGGGTCGAGGATCATGCCGTCGGCCGGGCATGACGAAAGGATGATTCGGCGAAGAAGCGCCAGCGGCTTCTGTGTCGGGTATCCGGTCTCTTCCTTGCCCTTGGTCGTCGGGAACCATCCCCGGCGGCTGGAAAGCTGCATGATGTCCGACCAGACCGTCGAGAGCGGCATACCAGGGCTTTCGTCGAGGTATTGGCGGACGATCCCTCCGGCCCGCTGTCGGGTGCGGTAGGGCCTGCCCTTTTCATCCTTGTGCCGGAACCAGCGCAGATACCTGTCCGTATAGGGCGTGTATTGCCGCGCGTAGAAGTGCTTCCCGTATTCCGAGGCATAGGCCAGAAGACAGTCATGCACCTTCACGGGCTTCTTGCCGCCGACGCGCCCCCCGGACGGGGTGCCGTAGTTCCACACGATTTCGTTGATGAAGTTCCCGCGCCCGAAAATTGCGTCCATCACCAGCTTCAGGTAGTGAGACGCGAATTGATTGCAGTGCAGGTAGATGGTGCCGCTCGGCTTCAGCAGGCGGTGCATCTCCAGCAGCCGCGCCGCCATATAGACCAGATACGCCTTGTCGCTTGCCGTCATGGCGGCGAGCAGAACGCGATACAGGGCCGGGTGCTTCGCCTCGATGAGGTTGATCCACTCGGCGTCCACGTCCGTCAGCGTCCAGGTATCCTTGAACGCAGCCCCGGCGGCCTTGCTGCCGATGGGCGCGGCGTAGTTGGCTTGCGAGTTGAAAGGCGGGTCGAGATAGATGAGGTCAACCGAGGCACTGTTCATGCCTCGCATGATGTTCAGATTGTCGCCGGTCCAGACTGTCTGGTTAGCCCAATTCGGACTCCCTGGGGGGGGGGTACTACGCTTTGGCATCGGCCCACCGCGCTGCCGCCGCGGCCTGGGCGATCTCCTTGCGCCGTTCGGGCGTCATCGCGCGCGCGCGGGCTTTTCCTCCGGCGCGGCCGCCCTTGGCCTTGTTCGGCTGCCGGGGCTGCTCCTCAAGGGTTTCCTCGATGTCGCCGACTGCGATCTTGCAGACATGCACGGCATTGCTGATCACGTCAGCCGGGCGCTTCTGCCCCTGCGGTCCTGTGGGCATCGTCGTTCCTCCTTGCCAGACGCGGCGATGGTATCACCGCTTGGGGACGATGCGAACAGGGTCGATTTGGCCTCACAAAGTCAAAGTGAGACACTACCTGACGCCCTGCGGTCCGCTCCACTTCGATGGCCGCATGTGGCGCCCGTCCAGCGACTGGAAGGGCCGCACTCCGAACCGCCTCACCGTATTGCTGGACGCCACGCCCTGGGCGAGAATGCGACCGCACCTTCGCGCGATCGTCGATCACGCCGAACGCGGCGAATACCTGCACGACAACCCCACGAAGCGGACACTCGAAACCCTGTTCGTCGACCAGCGTTGCAGTGTGGACGCAGCCTACAACGGACATTGGTGGCTCACCCGCCGCGACCACCGCGAGCCGGAATGGCAGCTTCGCGGCCCGTTCGCAACGCCGCGCGAACTCCGCGAGGCCGCGGCGCACGCCATGGCCTTCCTCCACCCGATCGGGCGCCGGCCCGGTCCTGCGTAAGCTCGGGGATTCTCCCCACTCCGGGCCGGCACTATAGTCACCGCCCTTCCCACAGGGAGACAGCCATGCCCTTCCACGGCCTTCCGCCCGAAATCACCTACGCATTCGTTCCCGAACCGACGGACACGCCCGACCTCATCCAGGTCGTCATCACCATCGACGGTGTCCCCGGCTACATCCCGACCGACCTCCACGCCACGAACATGGCCGACGCGCTCGAGCTCTGCGACCGCTTCAACGCCCCTCTCGGCCAGACACGCGAAGACGCTCGACGCATCGCCGCACAGGCCCGCGCGGCAGACCAGCTCCATGACCTGGACCCCAGCCAGGTCCACTAGGTTCAATCGACATACAGGATTCCCTGGGAAGACATTATGTGATTCATGACGCTCCAACTGATTTTCGGTTGGAGTTGGGCGTATGGTGAAGCGCTATGAGCTGACGGATGCGCAGTGGGTCCGCATCGAAGGTCTGCTTCTGGGCAAGCCGGGCGATCCGGGGCGTTCGGGAGCAGACAACCGGTTGTTCGTCAACGCGGTTCTGTGGGTGCTTCGTTCGGGCGCCCACTGGCACGACCTGCCGCCGCGCTATGGGAAGTGGAAGTCGGTGCACAAGCGTTTCACACGCTGGGCCAAAGTGGGCGTGTGGGAGAGGGTGTTCGATACCCTGACGGCGGATCGCGACAATGGCTATCTCATGCTCGACAGCACCATCGTGCGCGCGCATCAACAGGCGGCGACCGGAAAAGGGGGGGCCGGGATCAGGCTCTGGGGCGTTCCAGAGGCGGACTGACGACCAAAATACACATCGCCTGCGACACTCTCGGACGACCGCTCCGCGTGATCCTCTCGCCCGGACAGGCCGGCGACGCGCCAAAGGCCCTGGCGTTGATGGAGGGGTTTCGGCCCCGCCATGTGCTCGCCGACGCTGCTTACGACGCCAATGCCATCCGCAACCGCATCGCCGACATCGAGGCCGAGGCCGTCATCCCCTGCAATCCAACGCGAAAGCGTCTCATCGGCTATGACGCCGAAATCTACAAACACCGAAACCGCATCGAGCGCTACTTCAACAAGATCAAACACTTCCGCCGCATCGCAACCCGATACGACCGAAAAGCAATATACTTCCTCGCCTTCATACACATCGCTTCTGCTATCCTCTGGATGCGATGAATGTCGATTCTGCCTAGGGCCCCGCCTTGCACCTGCAGGTGATCTCGCCGCCGATTCGTCAGACACCGCACACTCCGTTCCCATTGATTGCCTACTCCCCAAGGTCCAGAATCTCCCTGCGGCCCGACAACCAGTGCACCAGGGAGTTCACACATCCATGGCACAATCCCTCAATCGCGCCGAGGTCATCGGTAACCTCGGACGCGATGCCGAAATCCGTTCGTTCCAGAACGGCGGCCGCGTCGCGACGCTCTCCGTCGCGACCTCCGAGCGCTTCAAGGACCGCTCCACCGGAGAGTATGGCGAACGGACCGAATGGCACCGGGTCGCGAGCTACCATCCGTTCTTCGTCAATCTGCTCGAACAGCACGGCAGGAAGGGACGGCGCATCTTCGCCTCCGGCCGGCTCCAGACCCGCAAGTGGTCGGACCGCGACGGCAACGACCACTACTCCACGGAGATCGTGATACCGCCGAGCGGCGAGATCATCTTCCTCGACCGCCGCGACGACGCGGCGCCACAGGGCACCGACCCGGCGGCCGCGCCGCCGCCCGACGGTCCGCCCGCCGAGGACCTCATCAACGACGAAGGCCTCCAGGGCTAACCTCCAAAGTCGAACCTTTCAGCCGGCCGGCGTTCTCCGGAGCGCCGGCCTTTTTTCTGCCGGACCGTCAGCAAGCGATAGCAAAGCCGGGATTCCTACGTTCATTCCCTTCCAGGAGCTCCGCCATGATCCGTTTCCCCAAGGGCAATATCTTCGACTCCGGCTGCGACGCCCTCGTCAACCCCGTCAACTGCGTCGGCGTCATGGGCAAGGGCCTAGCGCTTCAATTCAAGCAGCGGTTTCCGGCCAACTTCTTCTCCTATGCCAAGGCCTGCCGCGCCGGCGAGCTCGTCCCCGGCCGCATGCACCTCTTCGACACCCACTCGCCGCAGCCCCGCTGCATCGTCAACTTCCCGACCAAGCGCCACTGGCGCGACGCCAGCCGCCTCGACGACGTGGCCCACGGCCTCACGGCCCTCGCGGGCGTCATCGCCGCCCACGACATCCGTTCCATCGCCATTCCGCCCCTGGGCTGCGGCCTCGGCGGCCTACCATGGCCCGACGTCCGCGCTCTGATCCTCCGCCACATGGCCTCCCTCGACCATACAGATGTCGTCATCTACGGAGCCCCTGCCGGGTAGCCGTTCTTGCACCTGAAGGTGGAACGGCAGGGTCGTGCAATCCGGCATAACCCTGCCCCTCAGCCGCGCCTCGCACGATCCGCGCCCCTGCATTCACCGCTCCTGAGCGCGCTCCCTCAGCCACCAAGATTAAGGAAAGCCCCAACTCAGCAACCGCCTGGATTACCGGGCTGCAGAAGAAAGGGCTGCCATGTATATCGATACCCTCGAACGCGATCCCGCTCCCACGTCCGCGGAGCACGAACCGGCAAACACCTCGGAACTCCTCGCGGAAATCGGCCTGTCCACCCGCGAGATCCGCGACGTGCTTCCCCCGCTCTGGATCGGTCCCGCCGACAACATCCGGCCTGAGTTTGAGTGAAGCTTGCGCTTTTTCGAACCGAACGATGACCGGGTCGCAAGGCTCGGTCGATCGGTTCTCTTTCAGCCATCGTCAAACAAGGAGGCCATCATGGCTTTCGGACTGAACAAGGTCGCACTCATCGGCCGCCTCGGCGCCAACGCCGAAATCGTCACCCTCTCCAACGGCACCAGGATCGCCAAACTGCGGGTCGCCACCGACGAGAGCTACGTCTCCAAGCAGACCGGCGAGCGCGTCAACGACCAGGAGTGGCACCAGGTCGTCACCTTCTCCGAGGGTCTCGTCTCGATGTTCGAGAAGCATGCCCACAAGGGCCGCCTCGTCTACGTCGAGGGCAAGCTGCAGACCCGCAGCTACCGCAAGGAAGGCGAGCAGACCGACCGCTACGCGACCGAGATCATGATCGTTCCGGGCAGCCAGGTCTCCTTCCTCGACAAGCCGAACGGCGCCCAGCAGGCTGCTGCCGCCCCGGAACCGACCGGCGTCAACGACGGCGGCATCGACCCCGACGCCCCTCCCTTCTGAGCACCGTCAACCCCTTCGTTCCTCCCTCCCCAACTCGGGCCGTCGCTACCCAGCGGCGGCCCTTTTTTGCCGCCTACCCGCGTCCCGCACTGTCCCTGAGCCACAGGAAAGCCGTTCGCCCGGCGAACCGAACGCCGGGAGACCGCTCATGACATTCCGCATCGCCACCTCGCCGGACGGCACGCTTGCCGTCGTCAATCTCGGTCCCTCCGACCTCCCCGAAACCGACGCCGCCGTCCACGCCGTCCTCTCCAGCGCCGTGCGCAACCACAACGCCGAGGTCCTCGCCGGCCGGCGTCCCACCATCAAATTCGACTTCGACCGCTGCGATCCCGTGCCGCCGTTCCCCCGCCCGCTCACGCTGCACCGCCGCGTCGTCGAATACCTCTACGCCGTCGAAGACGACCTCCTCCGCTTCGGCCGCCTGGCCTGGCGCATCTACCGCTTCCTCGCGGCCGTCATCGTCACCGTCGTCATCCTGCGGGTCCTCATCGTCACCTTCGCCCTGCCGACAAACGCCACCCCCGATCCCGGAATCGCCGAACCCCTCTTCACTCCCTCCATCGCCCGGGGCGCCGCCTCGGCAAATGAGTTTGAGTGAAGCTTGCGCTTCTTCGAACCGAGCGGTGACCGGGTCGGACGATCAGGTCGGTCGGTTCTCTTTCAGCCATCGTCAAACAAGGAGGCCATCATGGCTTTCGGACTGAACAAGGTCGCACTCATCGGCCGCCTCGGCGCCAACGCCGAAATCGTCACCCTCTCCAACGGCACCAGGATCGCCAAACTGCGGGTCGCCACCGACGAGAGCTACGTCTCCAAGCAGACCGGCGAGCGCGTCAACGACCAGGAGTGGCACCAGGTCGTCACCTTCTCCGAGGGTCTCGTCTCGATGTTCGAGAAGCATGCCCACAAGGGCCGCCTCGTCTACGTCGAGGGCAAGCTGCAGACCCGCAGCTACCGCAAGGAAGGCGAGCAGACCGACCGCTACGCGACCGAGATCATGATCGTTCCGGGCAGCCAGGTCTCCTTCCTCGACAAGCCGAACGGCGCCCAGCAGGCTGCTGCCGCGCCGGAACCCACCGGCGTCAACGACGGCGGCATCGACCCCCACGCTCCTCCCTTCTGAGCACCGTCATCCCCTTCGTTCCTCCCTCCCCAACTCGGGCCGTCGCTAACCAGCGGCGGCCTTTTTTTGCCGCCTCTCCCGGTCCTTCGCATTCCGAGAGTCGCAGGAAAACTCTTCCGGCAATGAACCTAATTCCGGGAGATCACCGATGCGCCCCGCACCCGTTCGCTTCCTCCTTTGCTTCCTCCTCCCCGGCATTCCCTACGCGATCTGCTCCGCGCAGGCGCTCGAACCTCTGGTCGAAGCCGGCCGCATTTCACTTTCCCTCGCGCTCTTTCTCGCGCTCTCCCCCGCCGCCCTGGGGGCCTTCGGCGCCCTCCTCTCTCACGCCCGCGGATGAGGCTCCGACCCACCGAAGAACAGCAAAGCTTCGCATTGGCAACTCAAACCCGGGAGGTTCCCATGGCCAGTTCGTACATCGTCAAATACGCAGTTCCGGCCACCGACACCCAGCACGCCCGCTCGGGATCGTACCCACACGATGCCCTGTTCTTCGCCTACGAAGACATCCTCCTCGGCTTCTACCAGTACCGCGAATACGGCGCCGTCTACAGCATCCACCGGGCCTCCCCTGCGGGCCTCGCAGACGGCGAACCCCTGCTTACTCTTCGCCTTGACCAGGACGGCGTCCGTGACGAATCCGGCCCCCTTGCGCTCCGTCCGCGCGGCGACCACCCCCCTGCCTGCCCGGGCTGTTCCTCCGAAACCGGCATCTGCTTCCACCGCGTCTCCCCGGCCCAGTCCCACATCCACCGCGGCGGCCGACGCATCGGCGAGATCGCAACCCTCGCCGACGCCGGCGCTCCCGACGGCGCCCTGTACTCCGTCCTCATCCTGTCGGACCCGGTGACCCGGTTCGAGGTCTCCGATCCCTCCGAGCTTCTGCCTCGCGTCGTCGAACACGTACACGCCAATCCGAGTTTCGCCTGATACCACGGGCCGTCGCTTCCCAGCGGCGGCCCCTTTTTTGCTCCGCGTTCGGGTATCTCGACACCGCCCCGCCAGAATCAAAAGCGGGACGATCACTACTTTGTATCGCCCCGCTTCCTGCATCTTTGAAATACTCTTTCCTAACGCGAACGCCTCATCCCGCCGCTCGCTCCGCCGCGTTTTCCAGCGTCTCCCGCACTTCCTCCTCGTCCACATCGAGACCGCGTTTCCGGCATATCTCTACGATCTGCTCCACCAGAAGCCCACGCTCCCGACCCTTGGAAAGATCCGCAATCAGACGTTCCAGAGCATCGCTCACCATGATCGTCTTCGGCTTTACCTTCGCAAGTTCTTCTGCGATCCCTTCGAAGTCTATGTCTGCCTCCCTGACCTGTCTCCTGCGATTACGACGACCTTTGTTGGTATTTTGCACCATTTGATTCCTCCTTCCTTTCTTCTCATCCATGCCCGGATTCATCGACATCCTATATCCCTCTCAGGACTCCATTTCGCAACCCCTTGCCCCCATCTCCATCTTCCATCATCATGCCTTCCATGATCCCATCCCGTAGCGAACCCCATCATGACCCTGCCTGATAACAAGCAAATTGGTTCACACACCCTTGCACATGGATGTGTTTTGGAACACTTCGGCGTAAATAACTCCCTCAATACCCGGAATTTTCTTCACAAAAATTGCTCAAACGAAATGGGTGCATTTCGCAACTCCGAGCACCAAGACACCGCCACATGACGCCCGCTCGAAAATTCCAGCCCCGTCGGCTCGGACCAACATCGACGTCCAGAAAGCGCCAGTACGTCTATCTCACCGACTACGAACTGCAGTCGCTGAGAATCACCGCTGCCGAGCTCGGCATATCCCGGAGCCGCGCGATCCAGCAGGCCATCCGCGCCTTCTGCACCGCCCACCACGCCCGCAAGGTCGAACGCTGAGCCCCGGCAATGGTCGGAACCCTCGCACAGGTCTCAAGCTCCCGGGACGCCGCCGACTACTACATCCACTCACAGGCATCGCACCGGCCGGCCGGGGAGTACTATACCGGCGGCGAGGAGCCGGACGGCGTCTGGTACAACCCGCACGGGCTGTTCGGCCTGGAGGACGGGCGCCGCGTCGACGCCAAAGCCTTCTACCGGCTCCACCAGGGCTACGCGCCCTTCAATCCCGACGACCCGAACGACCTCGGCGACGAGGTAAAGCTCACCCGCAACGCCGGCAGCGATACCCGGGTCGCCGCGTTCGACCTCACCTTCAGCGCCGACAAGTCCGTCTCCACCCTCTGGGCGATGGCGCATGGCGAAGACGACCACATGCACCGCGAGCTCGCCCGCGCCCATGACGACGCCGTGCGCTCCACGCTCGACCTCATCGTCAACAAACACTGCGCATGGACCCGGCGCCGCGGCGATGACGGAGAGCTCGAAGACCTCCCCGCCAAGATCATGGCGGCAACCTTCCAGCATCAGTCATCGCGCGAGAACGAGCCGCAGCTCCATACCCACTGCATCGTCTTCAACGCCGCGCTTGCCGACGACGGCAAGTGGCGATCGCTGCACGCGAAGCCGCTCTACGAGTGGTACAAGACTGCCGGTTCCATCTACCGCCTGGCGCTCGCCTGGAACATCACCCAGCGCCTCGGCCTCGCCGTCGAGCGGCACGGCCGCGATGGCGAGTTCTTCCGGATACGCGGGGTGCCCGAAGACCTCCAGGATCACTGGTCCACCCGACGCAAGCAAATTGTCAGCGCGGCAAAGGCCCAGGGATTCTCCACCTCCGACAACCCAACGGGCGCTCAACGCATCAACAAGGCCACGCGAGCCGGTAAGGACCACAGCCTCGATCCCGTCGGCCGCCTTCTCTTCTGGGCCTTCGACCGCGCCCGGTTCGTCGAAGACGTCCAGGCCGTCCTCGACGCCATGCCCCGGCACAGCATCACCGAGGAGGACGAAGCCGAAGTCCGCGAACTCCTCCAGAAGATTCCAGGCGCGCTCACGCAGAACGAAGCGGTCTGGCACATCACCGATGTCATGCAGCGGATCGCCCACATCATGCCCGGCTTGCTCGCCCCCGAGCAGATCGAAGCCGTCGCATCGCAGGTCCTCGACCGCCGCGACGTGCTCGAACTCGACCGCTGGGGAGAAGGTCCCGACGTCAAGGCAAACATGGCCCAGACCCGGGTCTTCACAACCAGGGCGCATCTCGACCGTGAGCGCGATATCCGACGCCTCGCACAGTCCCTCGCCGTCCAGCCCTCCGAAGATATCCCCCCCGAACTCGTCAACAGCCACCTCGACATGCTGACCGAAAAGGGGGAACCGCTGAGCGCCGAGCAGGCGAGGGCGGTCCGGATCGCAACCACCGGAGGCCGCAACACCGTCATCGAAGGCGCCGCCGGCTCGGGCAAGACGACGACGCTCACGCCCGTCGCGGACATCGCCCGCGAAGCGGGCTGGAAGGTCTACGGCACCGCCCAGGCCTGGCGGAACGCGAACGCGCTCGGGGCCGTCGCGCATATCCCGGCCTGGTGCCTGATGACGCTCCTCAACAAATACCGGAAGGGCCAGCTCGAACTCGACGAGACGTCGCTCATCATCGTTGACGAAGCAGGACAGCTGCAGGTCGAGCACACGGCACAGCTCCTCGAAATCGCCGAGGAGACCGGCGCCAGCATCATCTGGGCCGGCGATACCAGGCAGCAGCAACCCATCGGAGCGGGGCCGGGACTGCGTCTCCTGCGAAGCGTCACCGGAAGCGTCCTCGTCACCCAGATACGGCGCCAACGCGCGGACGCCGAGGACGTCCTCGTTCACACCAAAGGCATCACCGCGGCCGAAGCGCGCGAACGCCTGGCGGCGATGACCCATGCCGAGCGGGAGCAGATCGTCCAGGAATACCGCGCCGACAGCGACGCGCCCCGCTTCGTCCCCTGGCAGATCACGGCCTCGTCAAACCTGCGAGACGGGTTCGTCGACGACAAGCAGGAAGCGAAGGAGAGCGTCGCAAAAACCATCGCCGCCTACCGGGAACGCGACCGGTTCCATCTCGGCGCCCATCTTGAAGAGACGCTGCTGCAGCTCGTCGAGGACTGGGACAGACACCGCCAGGAAGCGCCCGATCGGTCCACCCTCGTCATCGCACGCACCCACGACGAGATCGGCGCTCTCACCCCGCATCTGCGCAAGCGCGCCCTCACCGAAGAGCAGCGCACCGGCGAAGTCACGATCACCGTCGCCGGCGACAACTCCGAGACCCGGCACAGCAATCCACGCAAGATCCTCGTCACGACCGGCGAGCGCCTCGTCATCCGGACTCCCTGCCGAGACCTCGGCCTCGACACCGGCAACCTCGTCACCGTCGAGAAAATCGAGACGCCCAGGGACACGGAAGGCAACCCCATTCGGAACAAGAGCGGGCAGGTCCGGCACGTCATCACCGCCCGCAGGGACGACGGGAAACTCTTCACCTTCGATCCCGACCAGGTCCGCGACTGGAGCCCCGGCGCGGGCCTTCACGGACTGCCAAGGCTCGACTACGGATATGCGCTCACCTTCTCCTCCGCCCAGGGCGCGACCGTCGACCATGCCTATGTCCTCGCCGACGACCGCCCGGCGCTGGAGACCGTCTATCCGAGCCTCACCCGGCACCGCGACCGCCTCGACGTCTATGTGAACAGCGAGCCGATCCGGATGACGGTCGCCGAAAGGCGCCCCGAATACGAACACCAGCGCGACACCACGGACGAAGACGTCCTCGACCACCTCGCCACGCTATGGTCCCGGTCCGACCCGAAAAAAGCCGCACTCGACTTCATCCTCTCCCCAGAGGACCGCGCCGGCGCACTCGAAACGCCGCCCCCGGCCGATCCCGAAGAGGCAACACCGCACGCACCCGCCGGCTACTACAAGCGCGCGGTCCGGCCCCGCCCGCCCGGAAGCCTGTCAGCCGTCAACTGGCTGCGCGCCAACCGCTCACCCGACCGCGAAACGCCCTTCCTCGACGAGCTCATCCGCACCGCCGAACAGGACGCCGTCGACCGCAACCACACGGAATCATACGAGCAGCTCTCCGAGACCATCGAAGCCATCAAGAAAAGCTACCGCGCTGTCACGGAACGCGAGCGCCTCGCCGCAAAAGCCAGCGCCGTCCGCAGTCCGACATATCTCGAAGCGCTCCGGACCCACCGCTCCCTCCTCGACCGGGCCCGCCAGGCGCTCCGGCGCATCGTCAAGCGCCACCAGCACCGCAAGGCCGCGGACCGCGCCGGCATCACCCGCGAAGGCCTCGTCGATTGGATCCACGAATACGCGGAGCGCCAGCGCGAGTTCAAGGCAGCGGCCGCTACACCCTCCCAGGACGAGCACCTCAGGTCCTTCGAGTCCGAATGGCGCGCGATCGCCGACCAGGCCCGCGAGCGAAACATCCTCCCGATCCACGTCCCGGGCTGGCGCGCCGCGGTCGACCGCATCTCCGAAGCCCTGCAGAAACGCACCGTCCCCGAATCCTCGCAGCTCACCCTCAACTCCATCCTTCAGGACCAGCGCACCGCGTACCGCTACGACCGCCAGGCCCGCAACCTCATCCGCCTCATCGCCGAAACCCACGAGGACGCGAAAGCGCTCTTCGCCGCCACCAGCGGGCCGCACGACCCCAACCTGGACTGGACCGGCATCCGCGAGCGCCAAGAGGCGCTGCAGAAGATCGTCGACCACCTCCCGCCCGCAGACGAGATCGATCCCTACCTCGCCCACTACGCCGCCCGGGCGAACAGCGCTCTCGGCGACACCATGATCGCGCGCCTCGAACGAAACTTCCGGGCCGCATACCGCCACCAGATAGAAACCCCGGCCGCCGAGCTCTTCGAGCTTACCAGCGAGGCCGTCGAGCTGCGCGGCCATCTGCGGCGGACCATGAGGGAGGGAGGGCTCCCGGCTCTCTACGACGACGCCCACCTCGACCGGCTCCGCGAGACCGGCCGGAAGCTCGGCCAGGCCGTCGCCGCCGGGTCCGATGCCTTCGATCCCGAGCTCGAACGGAATGGCGTGAAATTCGCGGCCTTGGAAGGGCTCGCCGCCGACACCCTCGCCACGATCGCGACCATCGACCAGCGCCTGGACGAGAATATCGCCGGCACCGCCAGGGACCTCATTCGCCTTCGCGACCAGGTCCAACGCCTCTGCGACACGGCACTGCCCGAAGAGAACGTCCGCGTCGCACGCCATATCGTCGATCTGGAACAGGCGCTCACCGCACTCGAAAACAGGATGGCCGCACTGCCTCCCGTCGACCGCCTCGACACCGAGCTCGGCCAACTCGAAGGCGAACTGTCCGTCACTTCGCTCCGGACCGGCCTCGGCCGGTTCCACGCGCATCTTCGCCTCGCCAACCGCGCCTTCTTCGGCGACGACGGCTCATCCCTTTCCGAGCGCCTGATTGAGGCCTCCAGGCGGACCCGTCAGGAAAGCGCCGCTTCCCCGGACCAGGACAGGACGCAAGCAACCGAAGAAGCCCCGGAGACAGGTCGCAACCTCACCCCGGACCCCGGACAGGAAAAGAAGAAGAAGACGGACGAAGAAGAGCAGACCGAGAACGCCAAACGCAACATCTCCCAAGAGGAAGACGGCGGTCTCTCGCTCCTATAAGGGCGATCCTGGCGGCCAGTATGACGTTTCCAAGGCTCCGCCCGCCAGTCGACCCGGGGACCTTCCCCACAACAGTCAAATGCGTTACATGTAGCACTATGCTCTCATTGGGAAGTACGCTATGGCCCCTGCATCCACCAGTGCGCAGCGCATAGAGAAGCGCAGGGCCGGCCTCAGGGCGCAGGGACTGCGGCCGATACAGATCTGGGTTCCCGATACCCGCGCCCCCGGCTTTGCCGAAGAGTGCGCCCGCCAGGCAGCGATCGTCGATGCAGCCAATCGTTCCGACCCGGAGCTCATGCAATTCATGGACGCCGCTGCCGCCGATCTCGCCGAACATCTGGACGCCCTTGAAGCCGGACACAAGGAGTGAAGCGCGGCGACCTCGTTACCGTTGCGCTGCAGGGCGAACACGGCAAACCGCGCCCGGCGCTGGTGATCCAGTCGGACCTTTTCGCCCAACTGACGTCGACGGTCACAGTCGTATTGCTGACTTCAACCGAGCTCGACGTTCCACTGATACGCGTGCCGGTAGAACCCTCCGGGAGCAACGGTCTGCGTACGCGCTCCTATGTCATGATCGATCAGATCTTCTCGGCGGGAACGCGCCGCATCGGGCAGGTTTTCGGACATCTTGACGATGCCGACATGGTAGCGGTGAATCGCGCGCTTGCCTTGTTCACGGGAATTGCCCGGTGACTATCGAGAGGTTCCACCGAGGGAAGCCGGCAGTGT
>OZ219786.1:0-1433674 GCA_964291285.2 Alphaproteobacteria bacterium | reverse complement strand
AAACCGGCGCGGCGGTGAACGTGAAGAAGGGCCAGTTCCTCGCCCCCTGGGACATGGCGCATGTGGCGGACAAGGTTTCGGGCGCGGGCAATGAACGCATCCTGCTGACCGAGCGCGGCGCCTCCTTCGGCTACAACACGCTGGTCTCGGACATGCGCGCGCTGCCGGAGATGGCGCGCACCGGCTGGCCCGTCATTTTCGACGCCACCCACTCCGTGCAGCAGCCGGGCGGGCTGGGCGGCAGGAGCGGCGGGCAGCGCGAGTTCGCGCCGGTGCTGGCCCGCGCGGCCGTCGCCGCCGGCGTCGCCGGCGTGTTCATGGAAACGCACCGGGACCCGGACAAGGCCCCCAGCGACGGCCCCAACATGATCCCGCTGGACGAGCTCGCCGCTATTCTGGAAACGCTCATCGCCCACGATGCGATTGCGAAGAGGCATCCCGAGAGGACCGCATGACCGCCATCACCGACATCCACGCCCGCGAGGTGCTGGACAGCCGCGGCAACCCGACCGTCGAGGTCGAGGTGCATCTGGAGGACGGGTCTGTGGGCAGGGCCGCCGTGCCGTCCGGCGCCTCCACCGGCGCGCATGAGGCGCATGAGCGCCGCGACGGCGACCCGGCGCGCTACGGCGGCAAGGGCGTGCTCGGGGCCTGCGACTCGGTGGACGGCGAGATTTTCGACGCGCTCGGCGGCATGGAGGCGGAGGAGCAGCGCCGGCTCGACCGCACGCTGATCGAACTCGACGGCACGGCCAACAAGAGCCGGCTCGGCGCCAATGCCATTCTGGGCGTCAGCCTCGCCTCGGCGAAGGCTGCGGCAGAGGCGGCCGGCCAGCCGCTCTACCGCTATGTCGGCGGCGTTGGCGCGCATGTGCTGCCCGTCCCGATGATGAATGTGCTGAACGGCGGCGCGCATGCCGACAACCCCATCGACATCCAGGAATTCATGATCGTGCCGCTCGGCGCGGAGAGCTTCGCCGAGGCGGTGCGCGCCGGGGCGGAGGTCTTCCACGCGCTGCGCGCGTTGCTGCTGGAGGCGGGCCAGAGCGTCAATACCGGCGACGAGGGCGGGTTCGCGCCTGCGCTCTCCAGCGCGGACGAGGCGCTCGGCTTCGTCATGCGCGCCATCGAGAAGGCGGGCTACCGGCCGGGCGAGGACGTGTCGCTTGCGCTCGACACGGCCGCCACCGAGTTCTGGGCGGACGGAAGCTACCGGCTGGAAGGCGAGGGAAGGACGCTCGATGCGGACGGCATGGCCGGCTACCTGGAGGATCTGTGCGGGCGCTACCCCATCGTCTCGGTCGAGGACGGCATGGCCGAGGACGACTGGGAGGGCTGGAAGGCGCTGACGGAAAGGCTCGGGAGCCGGGTACAGCTCGTCGGCGACGACCTGTTCGCCACCAACCCCGGCCGGCTGGCGCGGGGGCTCGGCGAAGGCGCCGGCAATGCGGTGCTGGTCAAGGTCAACCAGATCGGCACGCTCACCGAAGCGCTCGATGTCGCGGCGCTCGCCATGAATGCCGGCTGGCGGGCCGTGGTATCGCACCGCTCGGGCGAAACCGAGGATGCGACCATCGCCGACCTCGCCGTCGCGACCGGCTGCGGGCAGATCAAGACCGGCTCGCTCGCCCGCTCCGACCGGCTGGCGAAATACAACCGGCTGCTGCGCATCGAGGAGGAGCTGGACGACACGGCCGCCTGGCCCGGAAGGGCGGCGCTCGCGCGCGGCGCGGCTTGACCCGCGGGCGCTCCGGGCGGATAAGGACCCCGTTGCAGCGAGGCGATGGAGCGCGAACGAGGCCATGCGAGCATGCATCTTCAGCCCGACCCGCACGGCGATGCAGCAGGGCCGGGGACGGACCGGCATGTGGGTGGTCGAGTTCGAGCAGGAATCGGCCCGACAGCTTGATCCGCTCATGGGCTGGACCAGCTCCCGCGACACCCGCCAGCAGGTGCGGCTGGAATTCGCGACGCAGGAGGCGGCCCTCGCCTATTGCGAGAAGCGCGGCCTCGAATACAGCCTGCGCGCCCCGCAGCAGCGCCGCGTGAGACCGAAGGCCTACGCGGACAATTTCCGCTGGAACCGGGTCTCCGGGTAAGCGGACATGCGCGCCCTTAGCTCAGCTGGATAGAGCAGCGGACTTCTAATCCGCAGGTCGGAGGTTCGAGTCCTCCAGGGCGCGCCAATGACCGAATTGCATCGCGCCGCGATCACGAGCGAGACGAATACCCGACTGAGCAGCTTGCGCCGCGGCAGGCCAAAGGAGACGCTGCCGTGGCCGCCGAAGACGAGGCGCCATTGTCTCATCCCGGCCGCCCGCGACATCGACGGAAGCCCGGTCTGCCGGACCGAAGCGCTTCAGGTGGGTGCGCGGACGCCTTGCCCGGGGCGCGCATGTTTCCGCCCCGATTTGACAACACTCAACCATTTCGTCCTAACCCGACTTCCGCAACTCGGGGGTCATGAGGATGCTAACTCATTGAATAGCCTTGATCGTCTCCCCGAGGGTCGGCACTACAAGGCGGCGAACGGAGAGGCGGCGCCGTGTGCCGTCAGGCGGAGATCCGGGGTGCGGGTTGCTGCGGCCAGGTCATGCCGAGCTGTTGCAGCAGTAGCTCGTGCTCCTTGTTCGGCCGGGTGTGGCGCGGCAGGACGAGGTGCCGGCCGTCGGTGGTTGGCAGATGGACGTCCACCATCTGGATGGTGGCGAAGGCCTCAAGGATGGCGCGTGGGGTGAGGCCCGGGGCGCGCGGCCGGGCGAGGTTCTTCAGGGTCACCAGCAGGCAGTAGGCGATGAACGAGACGAAGATATGCGCCTCGATGCGCTCTTGGCGCTGATGGAAGATGGGGCGGATCGCGAGGTCGTGCTTGAGTTCCTTGAACGCCTGCTCGATCTCGACGAGCTGCATGTACAGATGCCACAGCGTGGCGGGGTCTTCGGCGACCATGTTGGATCGCAGCAGGTAACGGCCCTCGCGGCGGCGGACCTGGCGCAGCCGGTCGCGCTGCAGGCGGAATGAGAAGCCGTTGGCGGCGAGTTCGCTGTCGGTCCCGGGCACGGTGATGTCGACCAGGCTCCAGGCCCGGCCGGCCTCCTTCCTGGCGGCGCCGAGCTTGAGCAACAACTGATCCCGGCTGTTCGACTGCCCTTGCAACTCGGCCAATCGACGCCACAGCCTCTTCAGCCGGCGCCGGCGCATGCCGCGTTCCTTCACCTGCCGCCCCTCGCTGCGCACCAGGACGTAGAGCTCGCCATCCTCGACCAGAAGCTTGACAGTCACGGACTGGCGCACCTCCTGCCAGGGCAGGCCCAGGAACACCTTCTCGAGCCGCGTCAGCCGGCCCTTGGGCGTGCCCACCAGGTAGCGCACCGGCGCCTCGCCCTCGCGCATCGCGGCCAGCGTCTCCTCGGTGGGGATGCCGCGGTCCATGATCCACACCCGCTCGGAGCGGCCATACTGATCCTCGATCTTCTTGAGGAACGCCGCCAGCGTGGTGTCGTCGGAGGTGTTGCCCGGCATCACCTCATAGGCCAGCGGAAAGCCCTGCGGCGTAACGATCAGGGCGATCACCACCTGCACGCAGTCGGGCCGCTTGTCCCGGCTGTAGCCGAAGCGGCGCTTGTCATCGAACGGCGGATCGCTCTCGAAGTAGGTCGAGGTCAGGTCGTAGAGCAGCACGTCGAAGCGCGCCTCGAACAGCGTCGCCCAGCGGTCGCGCAGAAACGAGAAGAAGCCCTGCTTGTGCGCCAGCAGCTTGTCGAGACAGCGATAGAGTGTGTCGTCGGCGATCGCCCGCTCGCCACCCAGAAGATCGCGAAGCGCGCTGTGCTCATACCAGTGACGGTGAAGGCGCCACTCGCTGCCCGGGTCGATCAGCCGGTAGCAGACCTGGATCTTCAGGATGTCCAGCCACCGCGTGCCTTGCCGGCTCGCCGGCAGCCGCTCTTCCCAGAAGCGGTCCAGGTCCAGGCGGTCCCACAAGGACAGCGCCAGCCAGCACGCCCCCCACTGGCGCGGGTCGTGAAGCGCCACCTGCGAGAGGTCGATCTTCACCACTTCGCAAGTCAGCGCCGGCGCCTCCCGGTCCTCGGGAAACAGCGCCATCTGCCGTGATCGCGACTTGCCCTCCACCACCTCGATCGAGCGGCACCACGCCGCTCGCTGGCTGTCGTTGATCTCCCCGAGATAGAGCACCTGACGCTGAACAACCCGACCGCCGTGGACCCGGACGTTCTCCACAACGCTCCAGTAGCGGTGCTCCTTGCCGTCCTTGAAGCGTCTCTTGCAGCGCACGAACATCAGCGCAGCGTCCGGATCTTCGCCAGCCCGATCAAGGGGGTAGGTCGGCACTACAAGCCGGTCCCGAGAGGTACTGCACCGAAATCCGACACTTCTCGCGCCGGAAAACCGTCAAATCAGTCGATTCTCAAGCCGAGTTGCGGAAGTCGGGATAGGTCCCGCGCGCGTTAAGGACTGCCGTGTAGATCGCCGCACCGGGCTCCCGCGCCATGTCCGAGGCGCAGACATGCTGCAGGAAGGCCTCCGCTCCCGGTCCCTCCACCTCGATCTTGCCGAAGGGGCTGAGGTCGAAGACGGCGGCTCGCTCGTGGGCGGCCATGACCTCCCCGCGCACGGCCTCGAACCAGTCCGGCCGGTCGAAGCTGAGCGCGGGCTCAGCGGTCTTGCCGAACCAGAGCGGCCGCTCCCAGCCGTAGAACTGTCCCAAATGGGCCCCGGCGGCGTGGTGCTCGGCGTCGAGCGGCAGGTGGCGCAGGTCCCGAGCGGTGGCGGGTTGCCGTCCCGGATACGCGATCTCGTAATGGGTGCCGAGGATTTCCGGGGCGCGGGCCATCAGGTGCTCGACCCTGTCGAAGACCGGCGCAAAGCGCATGGCGTCGGCTTCCGAGAGGTCGTAGGCGGTATGGCCGTGGACGATGCAGTGGGCGAGGTTCATGCCCGCGCCGCCGGCGGAGGCGACGCCGACCGAGTTCATGCCGCAGCCGAGGAAGAGACCCCGCGTCTCCGCCGTCTCGCCCAGCATGAACATGCCGTCCGGCGTGAAGCTCTCCGGCCCGTTCAGCAGCATCCGGGCCTCGGCGGTCTCCAGCACCGGCAGGCGGTGCAGCGCATTCACCATCATCGGCTCGAAATGGTCCCAGTCCTCCGGCAGGAGGCCGAAGGCGAAATCCTCGCCGAGCGCGCCGGGCGGTATCGGTTTGCCCATCGGCTCGAAGCAGCCGATCAGCAGCCCGCCGCTGTCGTCGCGGATATAGAGGCGGCCGTCATGGTCGGAGAGGGTGGGCACATTGCCGTCGATGCCCTCCACCGGCCCCGTCAGCAGGTAGAAATGCTCGCAGGCGAGCAGCGGCGCCCGCGCGCCGGCCATCGCGGCGACCTCGCGCGACCAGAGCCCCGCGCAGACCGCAACGGCGTCGCACATCACCGCGCCCGCGCTCGTCTCGACGCCGCGCACCCGCCCGTTTCCGGTGAGGATGCCCGTCACGCGCACATCCTCGAACAGCCGGGCCCCGCGCGCCCGCGCCCCTCTGGCCAGCGCCGCCGAGACATCGGTGGGGCCGACCCGCCCGTCCCCCGGCGACCAGACCGCGCCCAGCACGTCATCCGCGTTCATCAGCGGCCAGCGCTCCTTCGCCTCGCCGGGGCTTATCGACTCCGCCTCGACGCCGAAGGCATGGGCGAGCGCCTCCTGTCGGCGGATGTGGGTCAGCCGGTCCGGCGTCGTGGCGATCGACAGCGAGCCCTTGCCGATCCAGCCGGTGCTCTGGCCGGTTTCGCGCTCGAGCCGGGAATAGAGGTCGATGGAATAGCGGATCATGCGCGTCAGGTTGCGCGAATGGCGGAGCGCGCGGACCTGCGCCGCCGAATGCCATGTCGTGCCGGAGGCGAGCTTGTCCCGCTCCAGCAGGATCGCGTCGCCGACGCCCATCACCGCGAGATGGTAGAGGGTGGAGCAGCCCATGACGCCGCCGCCGATGACGACGACCGAGGCGTGCGCGGGAAGGCCGGTCACGGTCTCGGGGCCCACCGGGCTATTTCTGGCAGACCGGGCAGAAGAAGGTGGACCGGCCCGACCGGACGCTGCGCCGGACGGTGGCGCCCTTGCGCCCGCAGGGACAGGGGCTGCCCTCGCGCCCGTAAACCCGCCAGCTGTGCTGGAAATAGCCGAGTTCGCCCGAGGCCTGCACATAGTCGCGCAGCGAGGAGCCGCCGGCCGCCACGGCCTGCTCCAGCGTCCCCCGGACGGCCCTGGCGAGCGCGCGCGCTTCGGCCGCCGAAAGGTCGCCGGAAGGCCGGTCGGGGTGGAGCCGCGCCCGGTTCAGCGCCTCGCAGACATAGATGTTGCCGAGCCCGGCGATGCGCCGCTGGTCGAGCAGGGCGGCCTTGAGCGGCGCGCGCCGGCCGGCGAACAGCGCCCGCAGCCGGCGGCCGGTGAGCTCCGGCCCGAGCGGCTCGATGCCGAGGCCGGCGAGCCGGGGATGGTCCGCCAGCGCGCCGGGCGCGATCAGGTCCATGTAGCCGAAGCGCCGCGCGTCGCGGTAGATCAGGTGCTGCCCGTCGTCGGTCTCGACGATCAGGTGGTCGTGGCGGTCGGGCTCGGGCGCCGGGCCCTCGCCCAGCATCATCCTCCCGGACATGCCGAGATGGGAGAGCCATGTCGCGCCGTCGTCCAGCGCCGCGAGGATGTATTTCGCCCGCCGGTCGAAGCCCTCGATGCGCCGCCCCTGCAACCGGGCCGCGAACCGCTCCGGCAGGGGGAAGCGCAGGTCCGCCCGGCGCTGCTCGACGCGCGCGAGCCGCCGGCCGGCAAGCGCCTTCGCCAGCCCCCGCATCACGGTCTCGACTTCCGGCAATTCGGGCATGGGCGGCAAGGCTAGTGCGTTTCGGGGGGCGGCGCACAGCCTATCGGCGGCGGCGGGGGTGGATTATGGTTCGGCCGATGAGCGGGGCGAACAGAGATTCGGTCGATTTCGGCTTTCGGGATGTGCCGAGGGGGGACAAGGCCCGGCTCGTGCGCGGCGTGTTCGACAGCGTGGCGCCCCGCTACGACCTGATGAACGACCTGATGAGTTTCGGCGTCCACAGGCTGTGGAAGGCGGCGCTGGTCCGCGCGCTACGGCCGCGGCCCGGCATGGCGCTGCTCGATGTCGCGGGCGGCACGGGGGACATCGCCGTTGCCGCCGCGGCCGAAGGGGCGCGCGCCGTCGTCGTCGATATCAACGAGGACATGGCGTCCGCCGGGCGCGACCGGGCGTTCGACCGGGGCTGCATGGAGGTCGGCTGGGCCGTCGCCGACGCCGAGGCGCTGCCCTTCCCGGACATGAGCCAGGACGCGGTGACCATCGCCTTCGGCCTGCGCAATGTCACCGGCCGCGAAAAGGCGCTCTCGGAGATGCGCCGGGTGCTGAAGCCGGGCGGGCGGTTCTTCTGCATGGAGTTCTCCCAGGTGGCGGCGCCGGCGCTGAGGGCCCTCTATGAGCGCTACGCCTTCGGCGTGCTGCCGCGCCTCGGCGCGCTGGTGGCCGGCGACGCGGACGCCTACCGCTACCTGGCCGAGAGCATCGCCCGGTTCCCCGACCGGGAGGCGCTCGCAGCGTCCATGCGCGCCGCCGGCTTCGGCCGGGTGCGCTGGAGCATCCTCTCGGGCGGCGTCGTCGCGCTGCATCGCGGCTGGCGCCTCTGACGTGCTGGATTTCGCGCGCCACGTCCTGCGCCTCGGACGGATCGGCTGGACCCTGGCCCGCCACGACGCGCTCTGGCCGCTGGAGCTCGCCCAGGGGCTGGAGACGGCCGCCATGCTGGCCCGCCTCGTCAGCCGGAGGCGCCCGGAACGGCGCCGGGGCGAGCGGCTCGCCGCCGCCCTGCAGGCCCTCGGGCCGACCTTCGTCAAGTTCGGCCAGGCGCTTTCGACCCGCGCCGACCTGCTGGGCGAGGACGTGGCGGACGACCTCGCCGACCTCCAGGACCACCTCCCGGCGCTGCCGTTCGAGACCATGCGCAGGAGCATCGAGGAGCAGTTCGAGACGCCGCTCGCCGAGCTGTTCTCGGATTTCGACACCGAGGCCGTCGCCGCCGCCTCGATCGCGCAGGTCCACCTCGCGAGGACGCCCGAGGGCGCGCCGGTGGCCGTCAAGATATTGCGCCCGGGGATTGAGCAGGCCGTCGCCAACGACCTGCGCCTGTTCCTCTGGGTGGCGCGCTGGCTGGAGCGGCTCGCGCCGTTCTCGCGGCGGCTGCACCCCGTCGATGTCGTGCAGACCTTCGCCGAGAGCGTCCGCATCGAGATGGACCTCCGGCTGGAGGCGGCCGCGGCGACCGAGCTTGCGGGGAATTTCGGCGACGAGGCGCATTTCAGGGTGCCGTCGGTGGACTGGCGGCGCACCGCGCGCCGCGTGCTGACCCTGGAGCGGGTGGAGGGCCTGCCCGTGGACGAGGTGGACGCGCTCCAGGCCGCCGGGCACGACCCGGACGCCATCATGGCGACCGCGGCGGAAGTGTTCTTCAAGCAGGTCTTCCGCGACGGCTTCTTCCACGCCGACATGCATGCCGGCAATATCTTCGTGGCCCCCGACGGGGCCATCGTGCCGGTCGATTTCGGCATCATGGGCCGGCTCGACCGCCCGACGCGCGAATATCTGGCGGAAATGCTGCTGGGTTTCCTCTCACGCGACTATGAGCGGGTGGCGGCCGTGCATTTCCGCGCCGGCTACGTCCCCGCCGACCAGTCGCAGGCGCTCTTCGCCCAGGCGGCGCGCTCCATCGGCGAGCCGATCCTCGAACGGCCGCTGAACGAGATTTCCGTCGCCCGCCTGCTTCGTCAGCTGTTCCACGTAACGGCGCAGTTCCGCATGGAGACCCAGCCGCAATTGCTGCTGTTGCAGAAGACCATGCTGATGGCGGAGGGCATGGGCCGGCGGCTCAACCCGAATGTCAACATCTGGGAGATGGCGCGGCCGCTGATCGAGGAATGGATGCTGGACCGGCTCCACCCGGTCAACCGCGCCCGGCATGCGGCGTCCGAGCTGCGCGGGCGCGTCGACCGCTTCTTCGTCACCATGGACCGGATCGACCTGGCGCTGGAGCGCATCGCGGAGAGCGAGTCGACGCAGAGGCGCGGCATCCCGGTCCAGATCCAGGGCCTTCTCGGCGGCCTCGCGCTGCTGATCCTGCTGGCGGCGATCCTGTTCGACTGAAGCGGCAACGCTTCCCCCCCGCGCCGAACAGGACTAAAAGCGGGTTCCATGCTGGACGGCAAACGCATTCTGCTGATCGTCGCGGGCGGCGTCGCCGCCTACAAGAGCCTGATCCTCGTGCGCCGCCTGCGCGAGCGCGGCGCGGCGGTGCGCGCGGTGCTGACGGCCGGCGGGGCGGAGTTCGTCACCCCCCTCTCGCTCGCCGCGCTCACCGAGGACAGGGTCTATCAGGAGCTGTTCTCGCTGACCGACGAGAGCGAGATGGGCCATATCCGCCTCTCCCGCGAAGCCGACCTCGTGGTGGTCGCGCCGGCCACGGCCGACCTGATGGCGAAGATGGCCGCGGGCCTCGCCGACGACCTCGCCTCCACCGCGCTCATCGCCACCGACAAGCCGGTGCTGGTCGCGCCCGCCATGAATGTCGAGATGTGGGGCCACGCCGCGACGCAGGCCAACATGGCGCTGCTGGAGCGCCGCGGCGTGCTGCGCGTCGGGCCGGGGGCGGGCGACCTTGCCTGCGGCGAGACCGGCGCCGGGCGCATGGCGGAGCCGGAAGAGATCGTCATCGCCATAGAGAACGCGCTCGCCGGCCGGGCATCTGGGGCGCTCGCGGGCCGGCGCGCGGTCGTCACCAGCGGCCCCACCTGGGAGCCGATAGACCCGGTGCGCTACATCGCCAACCGCTCCTCCGGCAAGCAGGGACACGCCATTGCAGGCGCGCTCGCCCGCCACGGCGCGGAGGTAGTGCTGGTCACCGGCCCGACGCATGAGCCCGACCCGGCGCATGTGCGGATCGAGTGCATCGAGACGGCGCGCGAGATGCTGGACGCCTGCATGGCCGCGCTGCCGGCGGACATCGCGGTCTGCGCGGCGGCGGTCGCGGACTGGCGGGTGCGCGAGGCGGCGGGCGAAAAGCTCAAGAAGGAAAACGGCGGCCTGCCCGCGCTCGAACTCGCCGAGAACCCCGACATCCTCCACCGGCTCGCCAGCCTGGAGAACCGCCGCCCGCCGCTGGTGGTGGGCTTCGCGGCCGAGACGGAGAATGTGGTGGCACACGCCCGCGAGAAGCGCCGGCGCAAGGGCTGCGACTGGATCCTCGCCAACGACGTGTCGCCCGGCACCGGCACCTTCGGCGGCGAGCGCAACACGATCCACCTCATCGACGAGGAGGACCGCGTGGAGGACTGGCCGCCGGTCGCCAAGGCGGAGGTGGCCGAACGCCTCGCGCTGCGCATTGCGGACCGCTTCGCCGCCGGCGCATGACGGAGAGGATCGAGGTCCGCATCCAGCGCCTGCCCCACGCGCCGGGCCTGCCGGAATACGCGACGGCCGGCAGCGCCGGCCTCGACATCGCGGCGGCCGTTGCGGCGGACGAGCCGCTGGAGCTTGCCCCCGGCGCCCGCGCGCTGGTGCCGACGGGGCTGCGCCTCGCCGTGCCGGAGGGCTGGGAGGCGCAGGTAAGGCCCCGCTCCGGCCTCGCGCTCCGCCACGGGCTGACCCTGCCGAACAGCCCCGGCACCATCGATTCCGACTATCGCGGCGAGCTGCAGGTCATCGTGATGAACGCCGGCGCCGAGCCCGTCCGCATCGAGCGCGGCATGAAGATCGCCCAGCTCGTCCTCAAGCCCGCCCCCCGCGTCGCCTGGCGCGAATGCGCGGAACTGGACGAGACGGAGCGGGGAGAGGGCGGCTTCGGCTCGACGGGAACGGGGTAGGGGGCCTGCCGCTGCTTCCGCTGGCGCGGAAGCCCCCTCTCCCATCCTCTCCCATCCTCTCCCCGCAAGCGGGGAGAGGGGAATTTGCGGCGGGCCGCCCCACCACCGTCACCCCCGCGAAGGCGGGGATCCATCCCTGACCGTTTGCGTCCGCCGCAGCCGGTCGGAGCAGGGCCGGACCGCCCATGCCTGCCGGGCGTGTCGGGGATGGACCCCGGATCGGGGTCCGGGGTGACGATAGGGGCGCGCGGCGGGAAGAGGGGCGGGGGACGCCGCGCCCTGTGGATAACTTCCTCCCCAGGGGTTGCAATTCGGGAAAATAAGCCCTAAATAGCCGCCCATACAGGTATGAAGCAGGAACGATGACCTGGTGAACCGAGCCGCATTGCGGCCATCAGACGGGATTTCGGCGGCTGAAAGGGGATGAGGCCGCAGACGGGGGAGCTGCGCGCGCGGACACGCAACGTTCCATTAGAGAAGACATGAGGGCGTTCCATTGGAGAAGGCACAAGGGCCGGGCGCGGCCGGGGAGAGCGTATGGTGAAAGAGTTGACGGGACACAGGCGCGGCAAGCCTGCCGGCGAGGAGCTCAGGCGCCGGGTGGTCGCCGCGGTGCTGGAGAAGGGGATGACCGGCCATGCCGCGGCCCTGCATTACGAGGTAAGCGAAAGCAGCGTCGCGCGGTGGGTCCGGCGCTACCGGCAGCACGGCCACCTGTGCGAGGCCCCGAGGCCCGGCCGCCCGTCGCGGACGGAGCCGGAGCGGGAGCGGATTTTCGCCGTCCTGGAGAGGCGCCCGAACATCTCCATCCGCGCGCTGCAGCAGGCGCTTGCCGCCCGGGGCGTGGTCCTGGGCGTGGGCTCGCTGCAACGCTTCCTGGCACGCCACGGCGTCCAGTGCGGCCGCCGCCCCGTACGGCGCCGCAAGCGCGCCCCGAAGGCCGGCGGCCGCGCTTGACGGCGGGCGGCCGGGACAATCTTGTCCGCACCGCAATTGTGCGGCAGTCTGGCGCTTCCGTGAAGGCGGTCCGGGACGGGCATGGCGAGCATCACGATCCGCAACCTCGATGACGATGTGAAGACGCGCCTTCGCCTGCGCGCCGCCGGGCGCGGCCGCTCCATGGAAGAGGAGGCGCGGACCATCCTGCGCGACGCCGTGCACCGAGGGGAGGCCGGCCCCCGGAACCTGGCGGCGTTCACCCGCGACTGCTTCGCGCCCCTTGGCGGGGTCAAGCTCGAATTGCCGCCGCGCGGCCCCATGCGCGAGCCTCCGGACTTCTCGTAGGCCGCACACCGGATGTTCGTGCTCGACACGAATGTGGCCTCCGAACTCATGCGTCCGGCGCCGGCCGCTGCGGCATCCGATGGTAAACGTCACGCGCGATATCTTGTCACCTCAAATCTGGACCACGGTGGTACAGACCGGATAGATGGGTAACAGTGTTCGTGGTACGTTTGGCATTCACCGGCCTGATCCATTCCTACTCCTGCTCTCTGAGACAAAAGCAGCGTTGCAGCCACCTAAATCTGTCCACCATTTTAGTAGCTTGAATCGCAGTCTCGTCTTGGATATAATTTCCCCTGCAGAGCACAAATCATGAAGGTCTCTTGCATGCTGTGTCGATCAGTGACATACTGTCAAAAATTAACACAGGGACGGTGCTGTGGATACGGGTAGCGTTGCCGAATTCTCCGGACTGGTGACCCGGGCGGGGCTGGGCATCGGTGAGACGGCCGGCCTGCTGGGCGTCAGTCCCAGGACCGTGCGGCGCTATATCAACGGCGAGGCCCGGCGGATCGACCCGCTAAAGGTCGACAGGCTTCGCGAGATCGCCAACGCCCGCTCTCCTGGCGACAGACCGGACGGCTTCCGTTTCATCGACCTGTTCGCCGGCATTGGCGGCCTGCGCCGGCCGTTCGAAGAGATCGGTGGGCGCTGTGTGTTCACATCCGAATGGGACCGCTTCTGCCGGGAAACCTATACCGCCAATTTCCCGGAGTCGGCTGACAGCGATCACGAATTCATCGGCGACATACGGCCGCCGGCAGCGAAGCCGGAAACCATACCGGCCCATGACGTCCTGCTGGCCGGGTTCCCGTGCCAGCCCTTCTCGATTGCAGGCGTATCGAAGAAGAACGCTCTCGGCCAGCCGCACGGCTTCCTGTGCGACACCCAGGGAACATTGTTCTACGATCTGGCGAGGATTCTCGACTACCACCGTCCCCCCGCCTTCCTGCTTGAGAATGTCAGGAACCTAGGTCCTGTGGACGGATTTGATCAAGATGAAGGCAGCGGCGAGTGCGACGAAGGAGCTGAAGTTTGTGGCGGTCTTTTCGCAGCGCAGGGCGATGCGTTTGAAGCGTTTGATTTGAATGGCATGACGGATGATGGGCTGAATTAATACAGCAATTACAATCCATTACAGTGAAAACACAGGATATTTCCAGAAACGTATCAACACTATATCAGCACGACAGCCGGATCGTCGCGGCAAGCGAGCCGTGAGGACCGCGCACCGCCTCGGCCTCTGCTGCCGCTCCGAGAGGCGGCGTCATGTGTTGCACCGCAGATCGTCGAGGAACTCGGACGCCGGGCTGACGCCTGTCATCAGGAGGTGGGCGCGGGTGCAGGCGACATAGAGCAGGTGCCGTTCCATGCCGTAGGCGTCCTCCAGATCGGCCGGGCCGGCGACGCTCTCGATGCACGACTGGAGAGGCAGAATGTCATCGTCACAGGCGACGACGGCTACCGCGCGGAACTCCAGGCCCCGGCGCACCCTGCTCCGTCCCCGCTCGAAACCGGCAGGCCCGGGGCAGACCGCTCGTCCGCCGAACCGCCAAACGCGCCGTCCAGCCGGCGCTGACAGGCGAACGAACATCACCCGACTTCTCGACGCTCCGACGACGCCATCGCTGGGCACGAAAATCCGCATCGCCAGCCTCAATCCGGCACACCTTCCGCGCGTATCAGGGAATCGAGGCAGACTTGCTTGACGGCGGGGGGGGGGGATAAGTCTTCGTCCGTGAAGGGATCAGGAGGGGGCGATGGCTATCGAGCGTACTGGCTGCAACGGAGATGACGCGGTCGAGGGCGGTTCAGACAACGACCGTCTGTTCAGCGGCCAGGGCAGCGACACGTTGAGCGGCATCGGACGCATCACGACGGTCACACTGGTCATCAGCGGTTTTCTGCTCGCCGCCTGCGGCGGCGGGGGAGGAGGGAAGCAGCCGAGTCCGGGCACGCCACTGTTGCCTCCCGATCGTCAGTCTCCGCCCCCGTCGGCGACAGCCGACCCGACGTATCATCTTGGCACGGCCCGTTTCACGACGGATCAGCCCGTCGTGCTGGAGCAGATCGGCGCTCACCATGCCTACGCCAGGGGCCTGACCGGCCGTGGCGTACGCATCGGGATTGAGGACAGCATCGTTGACTATACGCAGAGTGCCGAGTTCGGGAGCAGGGTCCGGCTGCGCGATATGGATGGCGCGAAACTGTCCTTCAGCATCCGTTCGGGGATGAGCCGTTCAGCGATGTCTGGCGTTGCCGCACAAGCGGCACATGCCGCATTCGGCGAGGCAACAGCCAGGGCGACGAGGAAGCGCACAACCGGTGGGTACAGCAAATTGTCCGTGAAGACGGCTGGTCCACGCGCGACGACAGCGCTTTCTTTCTTGATGAGTATTACAGCCGGGACGGCACCATCCGCGAATGGCTCCGGTGGCACGAACTCCCGACACCGTATGGCCAAGGGGAGCACGGAACCATCGTGGCTTCCGTCGCCGCGGGCACCAACCTCGGTGTCGCCCCGGAAGCCACCATCATTCCGGTTGCGACGAACCTGACGAATGATCAGTCCGCGGAGGCCGTTGCGAATACGCAACTGCAACGCCAGATAGGAAGGCTGCCGTTGGCAGAGCGTCGGCGGCTCGACCGGGAGACCGCGGATGTGGTGCGGACTCAATACGCAAAATTCGACATCATCAACCGGTCCTATGGAATACCGAATACAAACCTTCTCACGCTTTTCGACAACGTGCGCGCCACCGATGCTTTGGTGGAGTGGTACCGTGCAAATATGCCGGATACCCTCAGGGCCGAATTGCAAACCGACAGACGCGACGCTGACAAGACCATCATCGTATACGCCGCGGGCAATGAGAGTGCACCGCAGCCGGGCCTCGGAGCCCTCCTGCCCTTCGTTTACCCGGAGCTGCGCGGGCACACCATCGCCGTGGCGGCAACGGACCCGCAAACGAGGCGTATCGCGAGCTATTCCAACCGGTGCGGACCTCTTCCGCCCGACTGGAGTGCCATACGCCATGGAAGGCACTACTGCCTGGTCGCCCCGGGCACGGTGCGCGGCCTCGTTCCGGACCCGAACCGGCCCGGACGCGGCGCTGCAAGAGAAGGATTGAACGGCACGAGCTTTGCGGCACCCATCGTTTCCGGCGCACTGGCGCTGCTCAAGGAGCACTTCCGGGGGACGCGCGGAAACACGCAGATTGTGAGGCGGATGATCGATACCGCCGATCGGAGCGGGATCTATGCGGACGCCGAGACCTATGGCGCGGGGCATCTGGACATTGCCGCCGCGCTCTCGCCGATTGGCCCTCTCAATACGGGTCAGTCGGCGCGGTCGCTCGGCCTGACGAGGCTTCGCCCCCCTGCCGCGTATGGCTCGGTCGCGCAGCGGGTCGCCCACGTCGAACTGGCGGCGTTCGATCAGCAGGGTTTCCCGTTCTGGGTGCCCCTCTCAGGGCTGGTCTCCGCGCGGTCGGACAGCCGCTCGACGATCCCCGAATTCGCGAGCACGGACACGGAACAGGTCGATATGCCAGCCGCCGGCCTGGGCGCACTCGGTCTGAATTGGGCAGTGCTGAAGGGCGCGGCAGGGCGCGCTTTTCCGGGCGAACAGGAGTGGGTTCTGGGGCTTGGCCGGACCTCGGTGAGCCTCGCGCGCCGACCGCATGCCAGTGGGTGGGGCTACGGCCTCGGCTTCGATGGTGCGGGATATCTTGGCTCCGAAACCGGGGGCGCATTCGGCTCGGACCTTCGCTCCGGCATGATCTGGATGTCGCGTGCATTCGGGCAGGAGCTGGGTAGTGGCTGGACGCTGCATGCCGAAGGCACCTTGGCCTGGAGCAGGCCGCGGTACGAGGATGACGCGATATTCTCGGCTTCGCCCTCGGTAATGTCAGCGGCGTCGATGCGAATAGGTACCGCAAGCACGGGACTGACGGTCGAGCAGCCACTGCGGGCAGAGTCGGGAACCGGAACGTTTCGTGTCGAGAACGGGCGCATGGAGAGCGGCAGAAGACTTCGTGACGAGTACCGTATTCCGCTGCGGCCCGATGCGAGAGCGGTGCGCTTCGCCCTGTCTCACGAGCGCGAAGCCCCCGGTGGCAACGTCGCGGTCGAGATCAGCCATTCGATGAATACCGGTCATGTCCCCGGAGCATCGGAGAGCGGTATCGGGTTCGCATACCGAATCAGGTGGTGATCCGTTGATCCGCGCGTTTTTCTTCACCCTGGGACCCGTAATGGCCCTGGGCACCGCATGCGCGGGGCCGGGCGAGACGGACAGGACGCCCACTTCGATCGATCCGCGCATTGTGGCGGCGGTGGTGGAAGACGGCGTCATCTACACTCCTGCAAACCTTGGCCCGCAGGGGTGCATACTGTACAGCCTGCGCATTCCGGGCGGGCAGGCGCCTGCCGCGCTGGTATACCGGAGCGTGGAAGGTCGATTCAGCTACGACCGACCGAAGCAGTGCGTCAAGCGCTCGAAGATTGTAACTCGAGAGGCGAATGTACCTGCCTCGCGCCGGATCACGGCAGTCTGCAACCACGTGGCGGCAGGGCAGGCGATAGCCGGGCGCCAAAATTCAGCCGCGCGCGATCAAAAGTCCCCACAGCGCACACGCCTCGGGAACGAAGAAAATGTCAAGGATTGCATGAGAAATTTGCGCTGTGGGGTTTTTCCGGTCGGATGGGACGTTGGGTCCGGGTGTTGATGTTGTTTGTTCCGGCGTTCGAGGCGGTCGCCGCGGTTGCTTTTCGAACTTGAGCGGCCCAGCCCGGCAGCATCGCCGGCCTTCGGTCGCGTTTGTCCGTATGCCGGGGTCCGGCGGGTTGGGTCAGCGTTGTCGGCAGTCGGCTGAGGGGTCAGCCGGTATCGAGGTATGGCGCCGGGCCGACCAGGGAGCGCATGCGTGCGACGCGTCCGGCGCGGGCCTGTGCAAGCGCCATGGCCATCATGACCGCCAGGGCCAGCCCGATGCGGGTCTTCATCTTCGCGCGTCCGCGGATGTAATGGGTCTCGAAGTTGAAGCTGCGGTCGAGGCGGGCGTTGATCCGCTCCATGGCGGTGCGCCGGTTGTATCCGCGCCGCCATGACGGGCTGCCCCAGGGCGTGGGCGTGAAGATACGCCGGTCATGGCTGTCGAGGTCGACGCGCAGGATGCGGCCGTATTCGCCGGACTTCACCCCACCCGCCCGATGGCAGGCCCGGCGTCCCTTGCACTCGAAGCCGAAGGCGGCTGCGGGGCAGCGGTATTTGAGCGTGCCGCAGACGCCGCGCCCGACCTCGAACCCCTGGAAGGCCATGGCGCGGACCTCGCCGGTCTGCGGGCACACGCAGGACACCCGGCCGCGTTCGTCATGAACGATGACGTCGGCGCGCCCGGGGAACAGCGGTCGCGTGATCGGCCGGGCCGGGTCATGGCCCGGCTCCTTCTTCTCGACCCGCCACATCAGGCGCGTGTCGATCAGCGGGCGGATATGCCACCTGTCCCACAACCGCGCCTTCAGGCGGGCGTTGTCGAGACCGCGGTCGGCGCTGAAATCGGCGCAGCGCCCGGCCATCTCCGGCGCCTCGGCGAACAACTCCTCCAGCATCCCGGACAGCACCCCGGGTTCCGATGCCGACGCCCGCGTCACCTCGAAGGCCACAGGAACCTCGTGGTCCGTGTCGGCGATCAGGTGCAGCCCGTAGCCGAACCACGACTTCACCTTCTTCCACACCGCGCCGGTCTTCGCGTTCACCCCGCCCGTCTCGTGCCTGCCCCAGTCCGCATCGGGGTCCGAGGTCTGCCCCCTGGCCCCGGCAACCCGGCCCGTCGAGTGGCTCGCCACCGCCTTGCCGTCGTAGCCGAGATGGCGACCGAAGTCCGGCAACTCCTCGAACAGCGAGGCGCGCAGACGCCCGATCATCCCCGACACAAGGCCGCGCTCGTCCTCAAGGCGCACCACGCGCCCCAGGAACCGCGAGAAGTTCCAGGCGCCCGGCACCGTCGAGCGCAACGGCGCCGGACGCCTCACCGCGCGCCCTGCGCAAAGCGCCACCACCGGCGCACCCTGCAAGGGCAGCGCCTCGAACCCGCAAATCTCAAGCAATGCCGGGTTGCGGCCCAGCTCACGCAGCAGCGACTGCATCGAGGCATGCTGGAACACGATCCCCGCGATCAGAGCCCGCCACATCGCCCGCACCGGGTAGTCGTTGCGACCCCGGCCTCGACCCGCCTCAAGCGCCGCCACAACCTTCTCGTCGGGAAGCGTGTCGAGCACCACACGCAGACGCTCAAGGTCCGCAAGGCCCTCCACAGACCACCACGAAAAGGCTAACTTCTCCGCTGTCGCCATCACGTTCTCCCAACCAGCGCCGGTGGATGGAACAAGGGCCGCAGGCCCGATGGCGACACCTTCTACTCAGTCCCGCGCCTCAACGCGACGCGCCCGAAAACCAGCCCGCGCACGGCCATGGGGTGGAAATCCACAAAACCTTTCCCTCCAAACCGCAAAAACCCCGGAAATCAGCCATCCTGACGGGGTAAGAAAAATCCAGACCCTCCGCAATGCCTTGCTCAGAAAGCACTTCCAAACAGCGCACACGCCTCATTGCATATAATCCCCATTGCGAAGAGCCGGTTGCTGGCGTCGAGCTTCTCGATCTGGTCGGCGAACTTGAAGCGTTCGAAGATACGTCGTGCGGTCGGGGAAAAGCCGCTGATGAACGAGCCGAGATTCGGCGCGATGTTCTCGGCATCGCCGAGCAGTCGGGCGAAGGTATAGGGGCTGGTGTAGGGGCTGGTGTTGTAGAGGGGGTGTTTCCGGTTCGGGTCGGCGGCCTTCCCAAGCAGGCGGTCCATCGCCGCTGCGGGCATCTGTTGCGCTTCAAGCTCCCTGTGCTTCTTGAGAACGGCCTCCCTGGTCGGCTCCAGGACACAGTCGAGCCGGCGCAGGACGACCAGGGGCAGCATGACCAGCCGATATTGCGGGGGCCGGTACGGCCCCCTGAGCCGGTTCGCGATTTCCCAGATACTGGCCTTGAGTTCGTCGTGCGCCTGAATGTTCACGGATGCTCTTCTCTTTCCCGGCCGCCGTCCACTCGTCGCCGAGGGGTGCGTTGCAGCTTGGCACATCTCATCGGCGGGTCAACGCCTGCTGTTCCGCACCCGGCGAAATGCCCGGCACTCCGCGCGGCGCCTGTCGGCGGCCTGTAGCCGCCACGCTGCGGGGGTGGAAGCTTGATGCCGTGCTTATCCCCGGAATGCCGCGCAGAGACTTCGGGCGGTTTCAGGCGGCGAACCAGTTTCCCTATCGACACACCGGACCGTTCGGGGCGCCGGTCCAGTTTTTTTCATCGCCCTGATGCGGCATGCGGCACCATGCGGCGCCAGGGGTATGAAACGCAGGAATTGCCATACCGAAAGCGGTTTGCGTACCCCTCCGCTGCCCCTATCTGTCTCCGCATGAAGGGATCGGAGACAGGATCGGCCGGTGGCTTGGCGGCCCGGTTTCTGCGGGCGATAGAGGCCTGGTGCGCCGGGAACGGAACAAGCGCGGGGATGTTCGGCGCCGCCGTGTACCGCGACCGCGGCTTTGTCGCCTCGCTGCGCGACGGCCGCAGTCCGCGTCTCGGGACGGTGGACCGGGCGCTCGCCGTGATGGGCGAACCGCCGGCCGGTCCCGCCTTTCGCCGGGAAGTGGATGCCTTTCTCGCGGTGACGGGGGTCAAGCGCTCGCTGCTGGGACGGGAAGCGACGGGCAACCCTACCTTCGTAGCGCAGCTGCTCGGGGGCGTGTCGCCGAAGCTGGCAACGGTCGAAGCGGTGCGCGCGGCGATGAAGTCGCACGCCAGCCCTGCCGAGTGGCGCGAGATACGTGCCCGCGCCGGCGCGATGCCGGCGATCCTGACCGGCGCCCCGCTGCCGTCTCCGGAGCCGCCCGCCCGGCGCGAAGACCGTGACCCTGAACCGGAGCCATTGGCCCGGCGCCGCGAGGACCGGGGCTATGTGGACACCCGCGAGGCGGCGGCGCGGCTGGGGCTGTCCCCGTGCACGCTGGCCCGGTACCGGATTACCGGGGCGGGTCCCTGGTATTACCGCTTCGGGGGCTGCGTGCGCTACACGGAGACCGACCTGGAGGCATGGGATGCCGGCCGCAGGGGACGCCGGAACGGAGGCGTCGGCGCCGGGGGCGGGGCCGCGCGGCGGACATCGCCGTGAACCCGGGCGTCCCCGGACGCGGGGATGTCCGTCATGCCTGACAGAGACATATGGCTGATGCCGCTGGCGGTGGCCGGGGTCTGCGCCGCCGGCATGGCGGTGCTGGTCGCCGGTCTCGCGCTTGCGCTCGGCACGACCGGGCACGACTGGTACGCGGCCTGGAAGTTCACGCTTGTCGAAGCCATGCTGACCGCCGGCTTCAGCGACTACGGGGTTGTCGATTACCGCACGGCGGCCGGCGAAGCCGTTACTGTAGAACGTTATACACTCGCCCATGTCATGGACGAGGCGTGGTGGGCCCGCCGAAAGATACTCTCCCTGACGGCGGATCGCGCGGTGCTGGGCGCGTGCACCGGGCTTGCCCTGTTCGGGATGTGGATAGGGGTGGGGGTCGCGGTGCGCCTGCGGCGGTTCGTGGGCGGGCGCGGGACGGTCGTGGAGCCGGCGCCGCGGGCCCGGCCCGGATACGCGGGCCGGACGGAGCACCCGGACGGGTGGAGCGACGGCGAACTGATCGCGGCGCTCGCCCGCCGGAGCGGCAGGGTCGGCGTGCTGTTGGTGTCCCCTGCCGAGGTCGAGCGGCTGTCGGGGGGCGGCGGCGACGCCGGGCGGTCCGCAATGCATCGGGAATCGTTGCCGCCGGCACGGGCGCCGGGCCTGCCGTCGCCGGAGAGCGCGGAACCGGCCGGCGATGCCGCAGTCCCGGCCAAAACGGCCCCCGCCGATCCCGAAAGCCGCCCGGACAGGACGAAGACGGACAAGGCGCCCGGCGGCAAGGCAGTTGTGCGCAGGCGCGAGCCGGGCGAGCAATTCTACTGATGGTCGCCTCGATCGGCGCCGTCGCCGCGCCGTCCCAGGGCGTGAGCTACTACGAGAGGGACGGCTATTACGCGAAGGATTCCGCCGAGCACCGCGATGCCAGCGCCTGGGCCGGCAAGGGTGCGAAGGCGCTGGGCCTTTCCGGCCCGGTCGATCCGGACGCCTTCACCGCGATCCTTGAAGGCCGGGTGCCGGACGGCCCGCAACTGGGCCGCCCCGGCAAGGACGGCGATATCGTCCACCGGCCCGGCCGCGACCTCACCCTCTCGGCCCCGAAATCGGTCTCCCTCGCCGCGCTGGTGGGCGGCGACGCCCGCGTCGCCGAGGCGCACGGCCGGGCGGTGAAGCGGACTCTTGCCTGGGTCGAAAGGAACGTGATCGAGACCCGGATGAAGGCGCCGAACGGCGGGGGAATGGTCCGCGCCGGGGACCAGAAGGCGGTGATCGCCACCTTCACCCACGAGACCTCGCGCAATCTCGACCCGCAGCTCCACACCCATGCGGTGATCGCCAACATGGTGCAGGGCGAGGACGGCAAGTGGCGCACCATGGCCAACGAGAAGCTGTATTTCTCGAAGATGCTGGTCGGCGCGCTCTACCGGGGCGAGCTCGCGCGGGAACTTGCCTCGCTCGGCTATCGCCTGGAGAAGACCCATGCCGACGGGCGGTTCGAGATCGCCGGCGTCTCGCGGGAGGTGATCGATACCTTCTCCACCCGCCGCGCGGAGATCGAGGCGGCGCTGGACGGGCGCGGCCTGGGCACGCCGGCGGAAAACCAGCGCGCCGCCCAGCGCGCGGCGCTGATGACCCGGGCGGCGAAGCGCGATGTCGACCGCGCCGAACTGCGGGAGATGTGGCAGCGCCAGGCGGAGGGGCCGGGCTTCGACGCGAAGGCGCTGACGGCCGACGCGGTGGCGTGGAGCCGGGACGTTCCGGGTAAGGATCGCGCGTCCGGTCGGGGGCCGGAACCGGACGGCGCGGCGGTTCGCCAGGGCGACCTGTTCGATCCCCCGCCGCAATCCCCGGCGGACGCCGCGATGGCCTGGGCGGTGGAGCACCTGTCCGAGCGCGAGGCGGTGTTCGCGAAGACCGACCTGCTCGCCGCCGCGCTGGCCTGGAAACCGGGATCGGTCGCCATCGGAGAGGCAGAGGCCGCCGTCGCGCGACTGGAGAAGGCGGGCACGCTGCACGCCTGCGGCCTTCCGCAATGGGGCGAGTCGCTCACCACCGACAAGGCGGTGGCGGACGAGAAGGAGACCATCGCGCTGATGGAACGCGGCCAGGGCGCCTCGCGCCCCGTGATGCGCAGCTGGATCGCGGGGCCGCTCCTGCACAACGGCCGCCTCACCGTGGGCCAGACGGAGGCGGTCAGGACCATCCTGTCGTCGAAGGACCGGGTGGTCGGCGTGCAGGGCTATGCCGGCACCGGCAAGACCACCATGCTCGACCGCGCCCGACAGCTTGCCGCGAAGAGCGGCTACCGCACGATCGGCGTCGCGCCGTCCGCCTCGGCGGCGCGCACATTGGCTGCCGAAGCCGGGATCGAGACCGAGACCCTGCAGCGCTTTCTTGCCCGCAATGCCGGCATCGCCGAGGGGCGGCTGACCCGCAAGGGCGCCAGGGAAATGCGTGCAGCCTTCCGCAAGACCGTGCTGGTGGTCGACGAGGGCTCGCTCGCCTCGACCGTCCAGGCCCGCGACCTGCTGCGGATCGCCGCCGCCATCCGCATCCCCCGTCTGGTGCTGGTGGGCGACCGGAAGCAGCTTGATGCCGTGGATGCGGGCAAGCCCTTCGCGCAGTTGCAGGCGGCGGGCATGAAGACGGCAGTGATGGACGAGATCATGCGCCAGAAGGACGCCGACCTGAAGGAGGCGGTGCGCGCCAGCCTCGCCGGCGAGATCGGCAGGGCCTTCGGAAAGCTCGGCGACCGCATTGCCGAGGTGAAACCGGACAATCTCGCTGGCGCGGCCGCCGCGCGCTGGCTGAAGCTCTCCGCACGCGAACGCGAGAACACCGGGCTGATGGCGCCGAGCCATGCGCTCCGCACCGGGATCAACGGCCGCATCCGCGAGCGCCTCGCCCGCGACGGCGTCATCCGCGGCCCCGCTTATCAGGCTGAGCGGCTGGTCTCCCACGGTTATACAAGTGCCGAGAAGATGATTGCCGCGAACTATGTCCCCGGCGATGTCGTCGCCTTCCACCGGGACTATCGCAGCCTCGGCGTCGCGAAGGGCGACGAGCGCCGCGTCGCAGGTGTCGACGGGGCCAGGGGCACGGTGATGCTGGAGGGGCCGGACGGACAATCCGTCCCCTGGCGGCCGCGCCGGGTCGGTGCGAAGCGCGGCGGGGTCGAGGTCTACCGCACCGAGAGCATGGAGCTCCGCGCCGGCGACCGCATCCGCTGGACGCGCAACGACACCGGCCTCGGGCTGGTCAACAGCGACACGGCGGAAGTGGCGGCGGTCGGGGGCGACCGGGTTACCTTCCGGCTCGGCGACGGCCGGACGCTGGAACTCGGCAAGAGCGACCCGCAACTGCGCCATCTCGACCATGCCTGGGCCTCGACCGTGCATGCCTTCCAGGGGCGCACCGTCGACAACGTGATCGCGGTGATGGAGGCGAAACACCCGAAACTGTCGACGCAGAAAAGCTTCTACGTCGAGATCAGCCGCGCCCGCCACAATGCGACGCTGGTCACGGACGATGCGAAAACGCTCCGCGAGACCCTGGAGGCCGCTACCGGCGAGCGGGTCTCCGCGCTCGAAGGAATCGGCGCGGCGGAGAAGGCGCTCGCCGAAGAGAAGGCGCGCGGCGACGAGAAGGAGCGTGGGCGCGGACCGGGGGCAGTGCCGGAGCGGCCTGCCGGAACCCGGGGCGAGTCGCAAGACAAGGGCCGCGAGCCCGAGCCTGACAAGGCGCCAGAGCCTGAACGAGTCGCCGAACTGGACAAGTCCCGGGGATCGCGCGGCTTCGAGATGGAGATGTAGTGCGACCCCGGACTCGGGATCAGGCCGTCCGGGCGGGCCGGCTGAGGTCGATGACGAAGATATCGATCAACGAGCGTCGGGCCTCCGGCAATCGATCCTTCAGCATCCCTTCCAGTTCCCCGGGCGTCCCGGGACGAGGAAGGTCGTCGGGATGCTTCGGCAAGTTCTTGCCGGGAACGTCGCCGAACCAAAGCACGATATAAACGCCGCGGCCGTCGGCCTGCCAATCGACGGTATACTTGGTGCTGAGCTGGTCGTTGACAGCATTCCACACATTCCTTTCCCACTGCCCCTTGATTTCGATTGGCAGCTTCATCGCGTTTCGGGTTAGCGCGATGTCTGCACGCTTCCGGCCGGGCATGAGCGCTTCCGGTCCGAAGCGGATCGACTCCGGCAACAGCCTGGAGACGTGTTCGATCAGTCGGTCCCGGCAGAATGTCTCGACCCTGGGTTCGCCGGTGTCATTCCAGTACGCTTCCCACATGTTTGTGTCGCTGCCACGAATTCCGCTCCGGAATTTTTCGAGGCGATCTGCGAACCAGGCGCGCATGTCGTCGACATTCTCCGGCGGGGCCCGGGACACCACCGCACGGAACTCGGCGATGGTGGGCGCGGAATATTCGGAGTCGCGCCGGGCGCGGCGCTGCAGGTGAAGCATGTGCTTCATCCTGTCGGCATAGGTCGGCGCGTGGTCCTCCGCAATCAGCATGTGCAAGACCTCGGTGGCTTCGGGGGTCGGTCGGCCGCCGATTGTTTCGATGGCGTATTGGATGAACCCGGTCGCGTCCCATGGGTTCTCAAGGCCCATGTATGAGACGGGAGGTTCCCTCCAGGGCCATTGCTGGCCGAAGGCCTCGACGATGTAGGAGAGCTGGGAAAGGGAAAACTCGGACCAGCCATGCCGCTCCGGGGCGATACGGTCCCGGATGAGCCAGATCAGCTTCGGTTCATTCGCCGCAACCTCAAGAAGCGTGTCGCGGCGGCTTTCGAAGTCGACGGCATAGTCCGCAGACAGCCACAGCAGCGTCGTTTGGCGGTCGGGATAAACGGCAGACTGCCGATCGAGGATCAGCGCGTGCAGGGCTTTCTTTTCGGCGCAATCAAGCTTTTCGGCGCAATCAAGTGCGCAGGCGAGCAGCTTCTTCTGCGTCGAATAATGCAATGCCGGATATCGGCACAGCCAGTCCACGGCGAGCCGGCCCGCCAGGCCGGCAAGATCGGAATCGGTTGTCAGGCGGTCCAGTTCGTGGACATGGTACAGATCTGCGGCCAGTTGGGGTTCGATGCTCGTCTGGAAATGGTCTTCCCAATCGGCATCGCTCTCGAACAGCACCCCTTCGAGCGCCGTACCGAGGTCGCTCCCGTCTCTTCGCCCGTTCACCGGCGCTCGTTGCCAGGCCATGTAGACGGCCGCAAGGGTGTTCCGGTCTATGGCGCGGATCGGTTGTCCGCGGCGAAGCAATTCCTGGACACCGCAGATCATCACGGCTTCGGCTGGCCAATGCTTGCTCTCGCAGTGGACTTCCGCGATCGACGAGGCTGTCGGAAGGTCGCCGCGACCGAGGGCAGCGATGAAGCCGGCCATGACCCGTTCCGCCAGATCTCCGCCCAGATATTCACGCATCATATCCTGGGTAGACGGCTCGCCATCCGAAGCGTGCTGCCGAACATGGATGCGTCTTCGACCGAGATAGACGTTGGCCGGCTCCACCAGGACGCCGATAGCCCCCGCCGAGATTTCCCCGGCCCACTTCGCAAGGGCGTCGCGGTGAGACTGGAACATCCGTTGCCGTTCGGCTTCGCACTCTACCCGGTTCCTTTCCTCCTCGATCTTCCATTCCGGTTGGGGCGGGTCCGATAGCTGATCAACAATGGCCAACAACTCCGAATCGCAACCGGCAACTTCGAGGGCCGCTTTGCGCAAGTCGGGCGGGACGCCTTGAGGCGTGTGCGCTGTTTGGAAGTTCTTTCTGAGCAAGGCATTGCGGAGGGTCTGGATTTTTCTTACCCCGTCAGGATGGCTGATTTCCGGGGTTTTTGCGGTTTGGAGGGAAAGGTTTTGTGGATTTCCACCCCATGGCCGTGCGCGGGCTGGTTTTCGGGCGCGTCGCGTTGAGGCGCGGGACTGAGTAGAAGGTGTCGCCATCGGGCCTGCGGCCCTTGTTCCATCCACCGGCGCTGGTTGGGAGAACGTGATGGCGACAGCGGAGAAGTTAGCCTTTTCGTGGTGGTCTGTGGAGGGCCTTGCGGACCTTGAGCGTCTGCGTGTGGTGCTCGACACGCTTCCCGACGAGAAGGTTGTGGCGGCGCTTGAGGCGGGTCGAGGCCGGGGTCGCAACGACTACCCGGTGCGGGCGATGTGGCGGGCTCTGATCGCGGGGATCGTGTTCCAGCATGCCTCGATGCAGTCGCTGCTGCGTGAGCTGGGCCGCAACCCGGCATTGCTTGAGATTTGCGGGTTCGAGGCGCTGCCCTTGCAGGGTGCGCCGGTGGTGGCGCTTTGCGCAGGGCGCGCGGTGAGGCGTCCGGCGCCGTTGCGCTCGACGGTGCCGGGCGCCTGGAACTTCTCGCGGTTCCTGGGGCGCGTGGTGCGCCTTGAGGACGAGCGCGGCCTTGTGTCGGGGATGATCGGGCGTCTGCGCGCCTCGCTGTTCGAGGAGTTGCCGGACTTCGGTCGCCATCTCGGCTACGACGGCAAGGCGGTGGCGAGCCACTCGACGGGCCGGGTTGCCGGGGCCAGGGGGCAGACCTCGGACCCCGATGCGGACTGGGGCAGGCACGAGACGGGCGGGGTGAACGCGAAGACCGGCGCGGTGTAAAATCCGAACGTAATTTTTCGAGTTAGGGCACTATCTGACAGAGGGTCGCATTCCTCCCATGAAGGGGGCTTGAATACAGTATATTTCCGGGCATGGCAAGAGGCATTGGCACGAAATCCGACTGACTTACAGGAAGGTCATGAACGCGATAGTGGCACTGGGGGAAGTAAAACAGTGACAACGCATTGTTTCCGGGGGGCATTGAGGGTAGCCTGATGCATGAATGCGTTTCTGGCACGAAAAAAGTCACGACCATCGTGGTGATGCACCAAATCAACCTGTGAGAGGATGAATATGATAATTGATATGGGAGAAATGCAAGCACCTTTGCTGGTAAAGCACGGAATTCTGATGGCTGCGGCAGGTCCGGCGGCGTTGTCATGAGCCGGGCTCCGGGGGGCCGCCGCACGCAGCATGCGGTGATGGCGACCGCGAACGAGTGGGCGCGCATCAGGGAGCTTGCCGACGAGGCGGGCATGGAAATATCGCGCTACATCGTTCACCGGGCCATCATGGCGGAGGCGGTGCCGGCCGTCGTCATGCGGCGCGCGGTGCGCGAACTGCTGGTGCTGGCAAAGATCGAGCAGGAGCGCATGGAGGACCTCGACCTTGGGGACCGCTGGACCGCTCTCGGCGATGCTGTCGATGCTTGGCTCTCCCGTGAGGGCGACCTGGACCGTCTGACCGATCCCGGCGCGGCGGCGCGCTGGCAGGCGGTCTCGGTCAGCGCCGATCCGGAGGGCGGCCCCGCGCCGCAGCCCTGAGGCGGTCATGGCAAGGCTGGTTCGCCCACCCTGCGCTGCACGCCGGTCGGTTCCGGAAGCGCTTGCCGATGGCAGGATGTCCGGCTGCCGGGCTGTCGGGCGCGGCGCGTGTTGAAACCGGCCTGCGGACGGGTTATGGGTTGCACCGGCGGGTTCGCTGCGGCCGTGCGGGCGCGGCGCGGGCTTGGAATCAGGGACGGGAGGATGAGGTCATGACGCGGATGCCGGGCGATATCGGGATGCATGACCTGCGGCTCTTCGGGCGGGGCGCCTCACGCGCGCGCGAACCCGAACTCGTTGTACCCCCCCCCCCTCAAGAGTCAGGGCGCGGGGCTGAGCCGGTGGGCGCCCCCGGGAGAACCGCCCGCCGCCTGAAGGCGGGACTCGCTGCCCTCTTCCTCATCACGCTGGCCGCCGCCCTCGCGCCCCAGGACGCGCAAGCGCAATCAGGCACCACCCTGACCGCCACGCCGGGCAACGGGCAGGTGACGCTGAACTGGGCCTTGACTTTGGACTCTGACTTGGATCCGAATCCTTGGCGGTATCGGCAGAAGAAGGGTACGGGAAGCTACGGTAATTGGCAGAGGATTTCTGGCGCGGGGACCATTCGAACGCACACCGTGACGGGTCTGGACAACGGCAGCGAATACACCTTCCAGGTCGCTATCCACTACGACAACCCGATCCCGGGCACACCGGATATCGTCTTCATTTCCAACGCAGTCACCGCGACGCCCACGGCGGTCACCCCCGGCACGGTCAGCGTCACGGCGACTGCGAACGACGGCTGGGTGGATATCAGCGCCTCGGTCAGCGGCTTGGGCAATCCTGTCGTGCGCTGGTCCATCCGGTGGGTCGTGGACGGTATTACCTATGGTTGGTACACATTGGGCAGCGGTACCCCGGGAGTGGTCGGTTCGATAAAGCACGACGCCAACCAGCACACGGCCAGTTTCAGCCTGTCGACGACCAACGGCAAGAAGTACTCCTACCAGCTTGTGGCCCACGAATCGAACACCGGCAATCAGCATACCAACGTCATCGCCAACAGGGGCTGGGCCGAAGCCACGCCGCGGGCGGAGACCCCGACGCTGGTCTCCACGCCGAGCCGGACCCTGGCCGTGCCGTCCGGCGGGACGGTGCAGGCGTGTTTCAACCTTCTTGCGGTCACGACGGCCACCTCGACCTATCTGGAGTCGCGCCCCGGCAGGACGCCCAAGGCCGCGCATTCGGCGCTGTCGCACGGCACCCACGGTGTCCGGGTCTCGAGCAATATCGCCGGCGTGCGGACGGGACGCGGCCAGAACCTGTATCCCTGCGCCTCGCTGGGCGTCGGCGTCCATACTGTCCGCTGGCACTGGAAGGGCCATGACGGCACGGCGGCGACGGAAGCGCAGACGGAGACCACCTATACCGTCGTGCAGGTTCCGGGCCAGCCGACCCTGACTGCCGCCCTGCCGGCCTCGGATCGGGTCACGCTTGCGTGGGCCAATCCGAACGACGCCAGCATCACCGGTTGGGAATACCAGTACAAGGAGGGCACCGGGAGTTACGGCGCGTGGAGGGCGGTTCCGGGTTCGACGGCGACAACCATCGGCCATGTGGTGACGGGCCTGAAGGCCGGCACGGCCTACACGTTCCGGATCCGGGCGAGGAATGCGGCCGGCGCCGGCGCGGCCTCCGGGGAGCGGAGCGCGACCACCGAGGCGTCTCCCGTGCCGGCTGCGCCGGCGGGGTTCGCGGTGTCTCCGGGCAACACGAAGGTATGGCTGACCTGGACCGACCCGGACGACGCCAGCATCACCGGCTGGGAGTATCAGCGGAAGGCGGGGGCCGGAAGTTACGGCTCGTGGACGGCGATTCCGGGTTCCACAGCGGCGAAGGCATACGCCGAAGTGACGGGTCTGACCAACGACACGGCCTATGCGTTCAAGCTTCGGGCGGTGAGCGATGCCGGCAACGGTACGGCGTCGGCGGAACAGACGGCCACGCCGGGGGCTGCGGTTGCGGCGGTGCTGACGGGCGCGGCGGGCGCCAACGGCGCGCATAATCTCACCTGGACGACGACCTCCGGCGGCCCGCACAGGATCGTCATCAACGCCGATGTCATCGGCTTTTGGTACGCGTATTACCGGAACAGGGGGAGTACATCATGGCGCGGGCCGAGCCACACGGGCGGCGCCGGTACCCGGCAATGGTCAGGTTCGGGGTCGTTGCACGGCGAGGTATATGAATATTACGTCCAGCCGATCGGGTCTCGGTTTGTCGGCGGCGGCCTCTTCAGCCTGAACGGCCCGGATTCCAATGTGATCGAGTTGACGACCAACAGGCCGGACAGGCCGGCGCTGACGTTCGCGGATGCGCCGGTGACGGTTTCGCCGGGAGCGACGGCGACATACACGGTGAAGCTGAACCGGGCATTTGCGGGCACTCTTGCGCTGTCGAGTTCGGCGGCGGACAAGGCGAGGGTAAGTCCGTCGAGCCTGACGTTCACGACGAGCGACTACAACGTGGCGCAGGCGGTGACGGTGACCGGGGTGGCGGCGGGGACGGCGGTGATCAACCATGCGTTCACGCTGACGGGGGCCTCGAAGACGTTCATCCCGGATGCGGGGACGGTGTCGGTGACGGTGGGTTCGGGCGGGGGTCAGGTTCCGCCGAAGCCGGCGGGATTGACGGCGTCGGCGGGCAACGGTCAGGCGGTACTGTCGTGGACCGACCCGAACAATGCGAGCATCACCGGCTACAAGCTGCGCCACGCCAAGACGGGCGTCAGGGCAAGCGCGGCGTGGGTCGCCATACCGGATTCGGGCGCTACCACCGTGACCCACACGGTGACGGGTCTGGACAACGATGCCGAATACAGCTTCAAGCTGCGCGCGGTGAACGCCGCCGGCGACGGCGCCGCCACCGACTGGAAGACGGCGACGCCCTCGGCGACGACAGCGAAGCCGGCGAAGCCGGTCCTCACGGCGGCGGCGGGCGACGGCTCGGTCACCCTGAGCTGGGGCGCGCAGGCGAATGTCTCGACCTGGGGTTATCAGTACAAGAGCGGGGCCGGCAGCTGGGGCGCGACCCGGACGGTCTCGGGCAGTGCGACGAGCGCGACGGTGACGGGGCTGACGAACGGGACGGCCTACACGTTCCGGCTGTTCGCCCGGCGCGGCAGCGGCGGGGCGGCCGTTCAGTCGGTGTGGTCGGACGAGGTGACGGCGACGCCGGTGGGGGTGGTGGTTTCGAAGTCGGCGCTGACGGTGGCGGAAGGAGCGAACGGGACCTACACGGTGAAGCTGAGCACGGCGCCTTCGTCGGACGTGACGGTGACGGTGGGCGGCGCGTCGGGCGACGTGACGGTGAGCCCGCCGAGCCTGACCTTCACGACAACCAGCTACGGCACGGCGCAGACGGTGACGGTGAGCGCGGCGCAGGACCCGGACGGGGACACGGACCCCGATGTGACGCTGACCCACAGCGCGTCGGGCGGGGGCTACGGCTCGGTTTCGGTCGACAGTGTGGTGGTGACGGTGACGGAGGACGACACGAAGGGGGTTACGGTGTCGTCCGGCACGCTGACGGTGGATGAAGGGGGGACCGGGACCTACACGGTGAAGCTGGACACGCAGCCTTCGGGAGAGGTGGTGGTGACGGTGGGCGGCGCGTCGGGCGACGTGACGGTGCCGGATTCGCAGTTGCGGTTTGCGGTGAACAACTGGAGCACGGCGCAGACGGTGACGGTGAACGCCGCCCTGGACCCGGACGCGGACACGGACCCCGACGTGACGCTGACGCACAGCGCGTCGGGCGGGGGCTACGGCCCGGTTTCGATCGGCAACGTGGTGGTGAGCGTGACCGAGTCGGTTTCGCTGCCGGCGGCGCCGACGGGACTGGCCGCGGCGGCGGGTAACGGGCAGGTGGTGCTGACCTGGACCGACCCGGACAATGCGAGCATCACCGGCTACGAGCTGGGCCACGGCAAGACGGGCGTCAGGGCAAGCGCGGCCTGGACGGCGATTCCGGGTGCGGGCGCCACCACGACGACCCACACGGTGACGGGCCTGGAGAACGGCAGCGAATACAGCTTCCGGCTGCGCGCGGTGAACCCTGCGGGCGATGGTGCCGGGACGGGCTGGGCGACGGCGACGCCGCTGGCGCCGACGGTGCCCGGCGTGACGGTATCGACGGCGGCGCTGCGGGTGGCTGAGGGCGGCTCCGGCAGCTACACGGTGCGGCTGGACACGGTGCCGTCGGCCGATGTGACGGTGACGGTGGGCGGCGCGTCGGGCGACGTGACGGTGACAGGCTCGCCGCTGACCTTCACGACTTCGAACTGGACCGTCCCGCAGACGGTGACGGTGAACGCGGGCACGGACACGGACACGACCGACGACACGGCGACGCTGACGCACGGCGCGTCTGGCGGCGGTTACGGCTCGGTGAGCATCGCCGATGTGGTGGTGAGCGTGGTGGACAGCGGCGTGGCGCCGGCGAAGCCGACCGGTCTTGCCGGCGCGGCGGGCGCCGGTTCGGTGACGCTGACCTGGACCGACCTGGCGAACCCCACGGTCACGAAGTGGCAGGTGCGGCGGAAGACCGGCAGCGCCGCTTGGGGCGAGTGGGAGGACATTCCCGGCTCCGGTGCGGGCACCACCCGCCACGAGGTGAGCGGGCTGGCCGGCGGCACGTACCAGTTCGAGGTACGCGCGGTGAACGCGGCCGGCCCCGGCGCCGGCCCGGATGCGCCGGCGCGGGTGACGGTGGCGGCGGCTTCCGGAGGCGGCGGCAGTACGACCCCTGCTTCAGACGGAAGCGTGACGGTGACGCCGACCGCGCTGACGGTCGCGGAGGGCAGCAGCGCCGCCTACACGGTGGTGCTGGACACCGAACCCTCGGGCGATGTCACGGTGACGGTGGGCGGCGCCTCGGGCGACGTGACGGTGGAACCGGCCAGCCTGACCTTCACCACGACCGACTGGGACACGGCGCAGACGGTGACGGTGCGCGCGGCCCGTGACGAGGACACGACCGACGACACGGCGACGCTGACGCACGGCGCCTCGGGCGGCGGCTACGGTCCGGTGTCGATCGATCCGGTGGCGGTGACGGTGACGGACACGACGCTGTTGCCGGTGCTGACGCTGGCGCAGGATCCTGCGGCGGTGACCGAGGGCGACGACATCCGCCTCGCGGTGACCGCCGACCGGGCGCTGACGGGCAGCCTGACGGTCAGCCTGACGCTGTCGGCGCGCAACGCGAGCGGCTTCGATGCCGGGGACGTTCCGGGCGGGCTGGGGCCGCGTTCGTTCGACGCGGTGTTCGGCGCCGCGGGGCGCACCACGGGGGTGGTGACGATCCCGACGGCGGCCGATGCGGATACGGAAGGGGCGGAAGCCTACCGCATCACGCTGAACGATGGTGCGGGCTACGCGGTGGGGAGCGACGCGACGGCTGCGGGCGTGCTGCGCGACCGGGCGGCGGGGTCCGTGTCACGGGCGAACCGGGTGAATGCGGCGGTGCTGCCGCATGTGGCGGCGGCGGCGATGTCGCGGACGCTGGGGGCGGTGACGGACCGCATCGAGGCGGCGGCGTCCGGCAGGCCGGGCAGTTCGCTGCGGTTCGGCGCCCTGCCGTCGTCGCCGGTCGGGTATGCCCGGTCCGCCCGGGCCGTGCCGCCGCGCCCGGAGGAACCCGGTCCGACGCTGAGCGAGATACTGGACGGGGCGTCCTTCACGCTGGCGGCGGGCGCCGGAGAGGACGAGGCGCCGCCGTTGGCGGTATGGGGCCGGGGCGAGTGGCTGTCGCTGTCGGGTTCGGAGAAGGATGTCACCTGGGACGGCGGCCTGTGGTCGGCGCAGCTGGGGGCGGATGTGCGGGTGCGCCCGGACCTTCTGGCGGGGGCGGCGCTCTCCCATGCGCGGGGCGAGCTGGACACGCGGACGACCGGCGCCGCCGGCCGGGTGAAGGGCGTGCACGAGACCACGATCACGTCGGTGCACCCCTATGCGGCGTGGCTGCTGCCGGACGGCTCGACCCTGTGGGCGAGCCTCGGCTACGGGACCGGCGAGGTGCGGATTGCCGAGGAGGGCGCGCCTTCGCGCAGTGCGGACCTGACGCAGTGGAGCGCGGCGGCGGGCGGGCGCAGCGTCCTGGTCGAGGATGCGGAGCTCATCGCGGGCGGGATGACGCGCCTTGCGGTGAAGGGCGAGGGTTCGGCGGCGCGCCTGCGCACGGGGTCCGATGACGGCCTGGCGGGGCTGACGGCGAGGACGACGCGGCTGCGGCTGCTGCTGGAGGGATCGTACGAGCACGCGCTGGCGGGCGGCGCGACGCTGACGCCGGCTCTGGAGGCGGGGGTGCGCCATGACGGCGGCGACGTTGGCGAAGGGGCGGGCCTCGAGGCCGGGGCGGGCGTGACATGGCATGACCCGGCGGCGGGCCTGACGGCGGAGTTGCGCGCGCGGCTCCTGGCGGCGCATGAGGCGGACCGCGACGAATGGGGCGTGAGCGCGCTGGTGCGCCTCGATCCCGGAGCGGACGGGCGCGGGACGTTCCTCGCCTTCGGTCCCGCGCACGGGCGCACTGAGAGCGGCCTGGACCGGCTGTTCGACCACGGCCTGCCCGCGGCGGCGGACAGCACGGCGCCGGAAGGGGCGGAGAGCCGCCTGGAGGCGGAGGTGGGCCACGGGTTCGGCCTGCCCGGTCCGGGGCCGCTGGCGGTGCTCACCCCCTGGGCGGGCCTCAGCCTGGCGGAGACGGGCGGGCGCACCCTGCGGCTCGGCGCGCGCTACCGCATGGGCGCGGGGCTCTCCCTCGGCCTCGAGGGCGCGCACCGTCCGGGCCCGGCTCCCGAAGACAGCCTCATGCTGCGCGGCGCGCTGCGATGGTAGAAGAACGCAGGCCCGGCTCGGCTGAGGGCGTATGGTGATTCATCTCACCGACATTTGGCCGATACGGGAGCCGGCTCTCTACAAGCTGCACTTCGCCCGCTACAACAAGCGCAATCAACCGCTCGACGTTTTCGTTCGCAGCCGGGAAGAATGGCAAGGCTGGCAGGAGCATCGACCGAAAAACAACGATTTCAACCGCCGGTATATCTTCTCGGTGATCGATTTCCATCGGGAGCCTGACATCTGGTTGTTCGGCGGTGTGTGGGAAGTCGTGGAGCGGCTGCCGGACAGATACGCCGTATCCCTGACCGAACAGGGCCGCAGCTTCATCGGACGCCTCAAACTGCATTCTCCCTGGCGCCAACGGGCAACCCGCGTGGATTTCGAGAAACGCCTGGACGAATTCACGGTAAGCGAAATTCTCAAGGAGGAGTATTCCGGGATCGATTTTCCGGGCCATGACCGGATCGACATCGGTTTCGGCGAGCTCGGATCGCTCATCCGCAACGACCGGCCCGATTGGCGCGGCGCCCTGGAGAACGCAAAGGGCGTTTATCTGATCACCGATACGGGAACGGGGCGGCTGTATGTCGGGGCGGCCTACGGCGACGGCGGCGTCTGGTCTCGTTGGCGCGAATACAGCGCGACCGGACATGGCAACAATGCCGACCTGAAGGAATTGCTCGGGAATCGCGGTCTGGACCATTGCCGGAAGCATTTCCGGTTTTTGCTTCTGGAAAGCCATACCGCCCGTATTGCCGACGCCATGATTGTCGAACGCGAAACGCACTGGAAGCGGGTTCTGCAATCGCGCGGGGAATTCGGCTTCAACAGGAATTGAGTCTGCTGGACTGCTACATCGAGAGCGCCGTTGCGCGCCATTCGCACCATCTGGGCGCGGGGCTCTCCCTCGGCCTCGAGGGCGTGCACCGGCCGGGTCCGGCTCCCGAGACAGCCCCGTGTTGCACGGCGCGCTGCGATGGCAGGAGAACGCCCGGTAGTGGCGCGTCAGGTCTCCAGCACGGCGTTCATGGCCTGCCCGACGCGTTCCGCGGCGGCCTCGATGTCGCGGTCGGCGATATGGGCGTAGCGCAGCGTCATGCGCACATCGGAATGTCCGAGCAGGCGGGAGACCACCGGGACGGGCACGCCGTTCATGACGGCATGGCTGGCCATGGTATGGCGCAGGTCGTGGAGGCGGACATCCCCGATCCCGGCTTCGCGTCTGACGCGGTACCAGAGGGGCAGGTCCGGGCTGCGCGGGCGGGCGGGGTCGCGCGGCGAGGGAAACACGAACGCGCTGCCCGTGCGCGTCTGCCGGTAGAGGATAGCGCGGGCCTGTCTGTTGAGTGGAACCGTTCTCGGTCCGGTCTTGGCATCGGTGAGCGCCAGCCCGTCCTCGCGGACTTCCGACCAGCCGAGGCCCGTGATCTCGCTTCTGCGGCAGCCGGTCAGCAGCAGGAGGCGGATAATGTCGGCCTGCCGCCGCGCACCCTGCCGGGTCTGCGCGTTCAGGGCGGCATGAAGGCGGGCAAGTTCCTCCCGGGACAGGAACCGTGTGAGTGCCGGGCGGCGGTTCCTTCTCATGTGCCTGGCCGGATTGACCTCGACATGACCGCAGGCGAGGGCGAAGTTCATGATCTGGTGAAGGAGGGTGAAAGCGCGGTTGGCGCCGCCGGGTGCGGTCCGGCTGTAGCGGTCGAACCACTGCCGGACATGGCCCGGCGTAATGCGGTCGAGCGGCTTCGGACCGAATGCGGGAAGCAATTGTCGCCGGAGTATTCCGGACGCGGTTTGCTGGCCCGACGGCTTGTAGCGGTCGAAGTGTGCCTGCTTCCACGAACCCGCGACGAAATCCCGGAACAGCGGGGCCGCGCCGGGCGGCGCGGCTGTCTCCTCCGGCTGCGGGGCCGCCTGGCGCTCGAGAGCCTCCCGGCGGGCTTCGGCGGCGCTCTTCACGCCAACCGGGCCGAGCGAGACGCGCCTGGTGCGCCCGCCGCTGTCGAGCAGCAGCACCCAGCTGCGCCCGCCGGTGGGCCGCACCCGGACGCCGAGGCCGGCGATGCGCGTGTCCCAGACCGTATATTCCCGCTCGCGGGGGCGGAGACGGGCGACGGCGGCGTCGGTGAATTTCATCCGTTCCCGGCCCGCCATCAGTCTGCCTCCAGCACGGCGCCGACCGTCTCGGCTGCGTCCTGCACCATGGCGTCGGCGACATGGGTATATTTCAGCGTGGTTTCCGGCCTGCGGTGGCCCAGCAGCCGGCCGATGGCGAGCACCGTCACGCCCTGCCGGAGGGCAAGGCTCGCATGCGTATGACGCAAATCGTGAAGGCGGGCGTCCTCCAGGTCCGCCTCGGCGCGGACCCTGCGCCAGAAGTGGTCCAGCCAGCTTCCGCTCCGGGGCCGGTCGCCCCGAGATGCGGGGAATATCCACCGCCCCTTCCGCTCGAGACGATCAAGCACCGCCCGGGCCGGTTCGGAGAGCCAGACCGTCCGGGGGCCCGTCTTGGAGTCGCGGAGAAACAGGCGGCCTTCCCGGTAGTCGGACCATTGCAGGGTGAGGATCTCGCCCTTGCGGCAGCCGGTCAGCAGCAGCAGGCGGATGACGGCGACATGCTGCGGCCAGCGGGCCTCATGCGCCTTGAGCCTCCCGGACAGGCGGCGGATTTCCTCGTCCGGGAGGAACCGCTCGCGGCCCTTGCGGCGGTAACGCTTTATCCCCCGGCAGGGGTTGGAACCCTCCGGGCGCAGGCCCATGGCCTCCGCTTCCCTCATGATGACGGACAGCACCGGCATGGACCGGTCCGCCGCCACCGGCGTCGCGTGCAGACGGGCGAACCAGTTGCGCACCTCCTGCCGGTCGATGTCCGCGACCTGCCGTCCCGCGAAATGCGGCAGGATCTGGCAGCGAAGATAGCTGCAGTTGACAGCGAGCGTTCCGGCCTTCCAGAGGCGCTCATACCGCCGGAAGACCGTCCCGGCGATGGCCTCGAAGAGCGTCTCGTCCGGCGCAGGCGGCGCCTCCCCGCCGCGCCTGATGGCGGCAAGCATGTCCGCAGCCACGGCCCGCGCCTCGCCGATGCTCATGGACCCGGCGTCGCCGACGATCTTCCAGATGCGCACGCCGCGATGCTGGCAGTGGATGAAGAACTGCTTGCGGCCCGAGGGCGACACACGGACGCCGAACCCCCTGAGCCTGCCGTCGCGGACCTCGCGGACGGACCTGCGGGGCTTGAGCGCCTTCACGCGGACCTCGGTGAGGGTAGTCTTCGCCATTGCGTTTCTCCCGGCTCCGGTTGCAGCCGGGGAACGGGCCCTTGCGACCCGCTTCCCCGACCGCTACATTTCGGGAGAAAAAACGACGCTATGTCAGGTAGTTAGCACCCACCGGTGCGGGCGCGGTGTGGAAGAAGGTGAAGTCGTGGTTCGGCTACGGGCTGCACCTGATCGCCGACACGGACCACGAGGTTCCTGTGGCCTTCGAGGTGACGCGGGCGTCGGCATCGGAACCCGGGGTGCTGTCCGGGATGCTGGAGGAGTTGTTCGCCGAGGCGCCGGAGATGGCCGGGCGCTGCGCCGATTTCAGCGCCGACCGCGGTCTCGACAACGCCCGCCTGAAGGCGCGGTTGTGGGACAGGTGGCATATCCGCCCGCTGATCGACACGCGCCTGATGTGGCGGGCGGAGAAGAAGGAGCCGGGCCATGACCCGGCCCGGCCGATCACGCGACCGCTGTTCCCCGGGCGCGCCGACGTCATCGTTCATGACGAACGCGGCCGGGTGTCCTGCGTGTGCCCGCAGACCGGCGAGGTCCGCGCCATGGCCTTCCAGGGGTTCGAGGTCGGGCGCGGCGTCTGCGGCACGCTCAAATACCGCTGCCCCGCAGCCGCCTTCGGCTTCGAGTGCAAGGGACGCCGGGCCTGCCATCGGGCGGGTGGGGTGAAGTCCGGCGAATACGGCCGCATCCTGCGCGTCGACCTCGACAGCCATGACCGGCGTATCTTCACGCCCACGCCCTGGGGCAGCCCGTCATGGCGGCGCGGATACAACCGGCGCACCGCCATGGAGCGGATCAACGCCCGCCTCGACCGCAGCTTCAACTTCGAGACCCATTACATCCGCGGACGCGCGAAGATGAAGACCCGCATCGGGCTGGCCCTGGCGGTCATGATGGCCATGGCGCTTGCACAGGCCCGCGCCGGACGCGTCGCACGCATGCGCTCCCTGGTCGGCCCGGCGCCATACCTCGATACCGGCTGACCCCTCAGCCGACTGCCGACAACGCTGACCCAACCCGCCGGACCCCGGCATACGGACACCCGCGACCGAAGGCCGGCGATGCTGCCGGGCTGGGCCGCTCAAGTTCGAAAATCAACCGCGGCGACCGCCTCGAACGCCGGAACAAACAACATCACCACCCGGACCCAACGTCCCATCCGACCGGAAAAACCCCACAGCGCAAATTTCTCGCCTTGAGGCGTGTGCGCTGTTTGGAAGTGCTTTCTGAGCAAGGCATTGCGGAGGGTCTGGATTTTTCTTACCCCGTCAGGATGGCTGATTTCCGGGGTTTTTGCGGTTTGGAGGGAAAGGTTTTGTGGATTTCCACCCCATGGCCGTGCGCGGGCTGGTTTTCGGGCGCGTCGCGTTGAGGCGCGGGACTGAGTAGAAGGTGTCGCCATCGGGCCTGCGGCCCTTGTTCCATCCACCGGCGCTGGTTGGGAGAACGTGATGGCGACAGCGGAGAAGTTAGCCTTTTCGTGGTGGTCTGTGGAGGGCCTTGCGGACCTTGAGCGTCTGCGTGTGGTGCTCGACACGCTTCCCGACGAGAAGGTTGTGGCGGCGCTTGAGGCGGGTCGAGGCCGGGGTCGCAACGACTACCCGGTGCGGGCGATGTGGCGGGCTCTGATCGCGGGGATCGTGTTCCAGCATGCCTCGATGCAGTCGCTGCTGCGTGAGCTGGGCCGCAACCCGGCATTGCTTGAGATTTGCGGGTTCGAGGCGCTGCCCTTGCAGGGTGCGCCGGTGGTGGCGCTTTGCGCAGGGCGCGCGGTGAGGCGTCCGGCGCCGTTGCGCTCGACGGTGCCGGGCGCCTGGAACTTCTCGCGGTTCCTGGGGCGCGTGGTGCGCCTTGAGGACGAGCGCGGCCTTGTGTCGGGGATGATCGGGCGTCTGCGCGCCTCGCTGTTCGAGGAGTTGCCGGACTTCGGTCGCCATCTCGGCTACGACGGCAAGGCGGTGGCGAGCCACTCGACGGGCCGGGTTGCCGGGGCCAGGGGGCAGACCTCGGACCCCGATGCGGACTGGGGCAGGCACGAGACGGGCGGGGTGAACGCGAAGACCGGCGCGGTGTGGAAGAAGGTGAAGTCGTGGTTCGGCTACGGGCTGCACCTGATCGCCGACACGGACCACGAGGTTCCTGTGGCCTTCGAGGTGACGCGGGCGTCGGCATCGGAACCCGGGGTGCTGTCCGGGATGCTGGAGGAGTTGTTCGCCGAGGCGCCGGAGATGGCCGGGCGCTGCGCCGATTTCAGCGCCGACCGCGGTCTCGACAACGCCCGCCTGAAGGCGCGGCTGTGGGACAGGTGGCATATCCGCCCGCTGATCGACACGCGCCTGATGTGGCGGGTCGAGAAGAAGGAGCCGGGCCATGACCCGGCCCGGCCGATCACGCGACCGCTGTTCCCCGGGCGCGCCGACGTCATCGTTCATGACGAACGCGGCCGGGTGTCCTGCGTGTGCCCGCAGACCGGCGAGGTCCGCGCCATGGCCTTCCAGGGGTTCGAGGTCGGGCGCGGCGTCTGCGGCACGCTCAAATACCGCTGCCCCGCAGCCGCCTTCGGCTTCGAGTGCAAGGGACGCCGGGCCTGCCATCGGGCGGGTGGGGTGAAGTCCGGCGAATACGGCCGCATCCTGCGCGTCGACCTCGACAGCCATGACCGGCGTATCTTCACGCCCACGCCCTGGGGCAGCCCGTCATGGCGGCGCGGATACAACCGGCGCACCGCCATGGAGCGGATCAACGCCCGCCTCGACCGCAGCTTCAACTTCGAGACCCATTACATCCGCGGACGCGCGAAGATGAAGACCCGCATCGGGCTGGCCCTGGCGGTCATGATGGCCATGGCGCTTGCACAGGCCCGCGCCGGACGCGTCGCACGCATGCGCTCCCTGGTCGGCCCGGCGCCATACCTCGATACCGGCTGACCCCTCAGCCGACTGCCGACAACGCTGACCCAACCCGCCGGACCCCGGCATACGGACAAACGCGACCGAAGGCCGGCGATGCTGCCGGGCTGGGCCGCTCAAGTTCGAAAAGCAACCGCGGCGACCGCCTCGAACGCCGGAACAAACAACATCAACACCCGGACCCAACGTCCCATCCGACCGGAAAAACCCCACAGCGCAAATTTCTCGCCTTCCTCGGTACTCCCCAGCAAGAGCAGGTCGTGATAGATTTTCGGGTCGATCGGGCCGGCAGCCGCTCGATCAGGCAAACCCCGCAATATGCCCGCCAGATCGTCGACTGTCGGATACAGACCGGCTTTGATTCGGGCGAGACGAAGGCCAGCCATCAAGACACCATCGACGCCGGGAGAAAGCAGCACGTGTTCGACCAATGCAGCGCGTAGCGTACGGTTGTCGCGAAGGATCGCAGCCAGCTGCCCCTTTTTCGTGTCGCTGTAGCCGTGGCGCCCATCGAGCCAACCGATCCAAGACCATAATCGGGCCGGTTCGACCGCAACGCCGGATGACAGGAACTGGACAACCAGACGCCTGACAAGGTCTGCAAGGTCGGATTTCGGGTCCCGGTCGTTACCGTGTGTCAATGTTCGTGCGCCGTCGGCCAGGCGATCGAGCAATGGTCCAAGCGTCACCGCGTCGATGTCTCTGAACAGGCAGTCGGGAACATATCGGGACTCGACGCACTCCCATGCTTCTTCCGGCGTTGCCGCGAAGCCCAGATGCGCCAGCACAGTATCGGCGGCGGCGGCGACGGAGAGATTTGGAACGCCGATGAGAAGCAGAAGATCGAAGGCCAGCCGCGCAGAACCGGGATCCTTGAGTTCCAGAAGGCGACGAATGATTGCTTCGGGGCCAGGATGCGGATCGGCATCGCGCCAGGCCAGCAGGGCGGAATGTCGTGCATCGTAAAATCGGTTGCGGTCGTAAACGATAGCTTCCAGCGTCGGTGCAAGCGCATGCGCCAGATCCTTTCCAGCCATCGCTTCGAGTAACAGGCTCGCCAGCTGTATGTGGCTGTGGGACGTCTCGATGACGGCGCGAATGTCGTCCTCGAGTTCGATACGTAGCAGACCGGATACGGGATGGCGGCCCCAGTCCTCGGCCCGGAAAAACGGGTCATTTTCGGACAGATTCTTCAGGGCGGAAAGCAGGGATCGCGCCTGGTCGAGGCTCAGGGTCTCGGCGTCGCCGTACCGTAGGACGGCATAAGGATCGGCTTCGATGCAGCGCCGGGCCAGCACATCGCTGAAATGAGCCATCCATGCATGCAGTCCGCGCAGTGAGGTCGGCACCCTTTCGGCTTGGCGGAACAACGCGAATATTCTCTGTTCGGAGACGCCGGCTTCGAAGGACCGGGCGAGCCATTTGGCGCCGAGATACTCCGCGATCACACGATGGACGTGGGTAAAACGGCTTTCGCCTTCGGAATGGAAAAGACGGACCCTGAGCGCGTCGTTCGCCGCCCCGCCACACGGAAGCTCCTCAACGTCGACCGCATTCAGGTATCCATCCGGCGTCTCCATGTTCGGACCGTCGAATATTCCGAGGCGGCCGCACAACAGTTGTGCGGCGCACAGGGCGCCGGCCCCTGCCAGCAGTTCCAGGGCAATCGCTTTTGGGCCTGTCATGCTGCGGCCCGGATCAAGTTGAGGAGGAAGTCGTCGTTCCAGGCGGCGCGCTTGAGTTTTCCGCGCATGGCGTCTTTTGTGGGTTCGCGGCGTGCGATGTTGAGGGCGAGGCGTCGGATCAGGGCGAGGTTTTCGGGTCCGTGGTCCTTGCGGTTTCGCTGTCGGTCCTCGTTCATGGTCACGTCGAGCACCCAGTGCAGGCAGTTTTCGATGGTCCAATGGGCGCGCGCGGCGTGCTGGAAGCGCTCGGGCGCGAGCGGCGCGCTCATGATGTAGTAGCGGGTTTCGGTTTTGGTGCTCCTTGCGGTTTCGCGCCTGGCCTGGATCTTGCCGATGGCGGCCAGCCCCGGCCAGTCATGGCGCTCGCGCAGCCATGCAATCTCGTGGCAGACCGAGGCGCGGCGCGTCTCGATGCGCCCGTGATCGCCATCGACATGCTGACATGATTGGAGTTTGTCCGCCTGGGCGGGATCGTCCAGATACAGGCGCACATCCTCATACAGGCTGCCCTGATTGCCCTTGAGCGCCAGCACATGGTCCCCGCCCTTGGCGGTAACGGCCTCGGCCGTCGCCCGCTGGGTATGCATCGCGTCCGCCGTCACGATCCGGCCCTTGAGCGCCAGCATCTCCAGCAGCTTCGGCATCGCCGCAATCTCGTTGGACTTGTCATCGACCTTCACCTGGCCGAGCATCAGGCGGGTCCCGGCGGCGAAGGCCTGCACCAGATGCACCGGCGAGCGCGCCGCGGCATCGGCGAAGGAACGCCGCAGCGACTTGCCGTCAATCGCGATCACATCGCCGTCCAGAACCGCCGCCCAGTCCTCCAGAAGCCGCAGCAGCACTTTCTGCAGGCTGTCGGGATCGAGGGCGTTGAACAGGTCCGAAAACGCATCGTGGCTCGGGATGCCGTGCTTCAACTCCATGAAACGGCGCAGAAACCCTTCCTTCGCCCGACCGAAACGCTCCATGTCCGCGCATCCCTCCCCGCCGCACAAGGTCGAGAGCAGCGCGATCATAAGCATCTCGTGCAGAGAGTGGCGCGTCGCATTGCTGCGACGCGGATCCGTAACTCCTTCGAATACTGACGAAAACTCCTCCATCTCACACCCCAACTCAACAGAAACGAAAACGGGAGTGTGAATCGAAAACGCAAACTCCTAAAAGCTAATCTTCAAAAGCGATTCCCCTGCCAGCAGTTCTTCCTCGCTTCTGCGAACGTGGGAACCCTGATGGTGACGCCGATTTTTCTCCTCGAGCATGACGCGGCAGGCGCGGTCGAACAGTTGAGCACGGGTCTCGGGAAGAGGACCATCGTCCTGCGCCACCTCGCCAAGCATTCGCAGCGTGAGAGGATTCTCGTACAGGGATTCGATCCCGCAGCGCGCCAGGTGCTCCAGCACCCCGGTAGAATCGATCCCCGGAAACTCCTCGGAGAGGAAAGCGCGGGCGTCATCTTCCGTGAACGGCTGCAAATGAAGCAGTACGGGTGCTGCACCATAGTCGTCCTCGATCTTCACCCGGTCGGCGGCGCCCCGCCAGTCGGCGGCGCGGCAGGAAAGGATGAAGGGCGGCTTGCCGATCAGCGACAGTTGCTTCAGCACCTCGTCGACCGCAACGCCCGGCGCAGCGGAGGCGATTTCGTCGAGGCCGTCGACGACGATGCGCTCGCTTCCGGAAGCCGAATTCGCTGGAAGGGCTGCGCGCACGAACGTGCCCGCCGGAAAGAACTTCATGCCGGGCTGCTCGCCGAGCCACTTGGTGAGCACGGTCTTCCCCAGGCCGGGATCGCCGAGGATCACAACAGGATCGCAGAACGAGAGTATCCCGTCCTGGCGAATGACCGACTGCCTGCCATCCTGCTGCTCGTGCGCGAGTGTTCGCTCTATTCTGGCCGACATCGTTGACGCCGCCGCATGGGACACGGTCATGCCCTCGAACTCTACGGGAATCCGGTTCGGACGTTCACCTGGCCGCGATTCTCTGTCCCTTCAAGTTCTGCCCTCCGCCGCGAGTTTGCCTGAATGTTGCCGAATTCGGTCCGCGACGATCGAACCAAAGCGTGCTTTTCCGGCGCGAATTCATCACTTGCCACCAGGTCGAGTGGTACGAGATCAATGTCTCATCGACCGATATGGGCACATGACGAGGCGGCCCTTGGCGCGAGTGGCTGTCCTGGATCGGCGGCAGGTATGCGATCTGAAGCTTCGACAGCCCCGGCCACGACTGACTCCTTGTGTGCTTTTGCCAGCGTCTCGGAAGGCAGACGCTACAGCTCTTCGCCTGAGCGGTCCATCCCCAGCGCCTTGATCTGGGCGGCGCGGGCGTCTTCGGCGGCCCTGTCGAAGAGCGTTTCCCTGTCCGATCCGGCGAGTTCCTCCTGCTTCAGGTACGCCAGCAGGTGGACGCCGCGGAAGGTTCTCTCGATCAGCTCGGCCAATTCCGGCGTCAGGCCGCCGCCATGGAGATGGAGACCGTCTGCCGCGGCGCGCGCGGCGGCCCTGCGCACGAACGAGCCGGGAGTAATTCCGGCCTTCTCGGCGGCCTCGACCACGGCATCCCACTCGTTTTTCGTGAACCGGATCGAGCGCTGGAAGCTCCTGTTTGCCATCGTCACCTCCCATGTTCGAGCCCGAACCTGCGTCGCCGCGCACTCCGTTGTCGAGTGGTTTCGGACGGCCACGGAGCTGTTTCCCGGTCCATTGGCCTACCTGCCCGTGGGCGGCAATCCCGTATTTCATCCGTCCCTGGCCGCAATGGCACGCAATGCGGACGGTATTCCGTGAGCATACACGGCGAACACGATAGAAACACATACAATGATTCCAGAGGTTTGTCCGTAACACAAAGCGCACTACAGGTTCCCATCATACTGTAGGCCCCGTCTGGCGCCTTGTGGCACCGGGAGGGTTCTCCAGGCCACGCATGCGCCGACTGCGCCCCTGGCGCGTGGGGTGTGACGAAATAGCGGCTCCGCCGTCGAGACAGAGCCGGAAGGGATAGCATACACGATGGGGAAATCGACGCCGGGGAACCCGGCGGAGGGGAGCCGCCGCGGCGTGTGAGCGGACGGCCTCGCCGGCGCGAGCGCGGGCACTGGTGCGAAGCACCGTGCCGAGCGGACGGGCGGCAGCGCCGGCAGTGCCGTCGACAGTCACGCTGGCGGAAGTGCGGCGGGCGGTGCGCCGGGATCGGCGCGGACGGCGATGCACCCGGGCGAAGCATGGTGCAGCGGCGCGTGACGCGGACGCGGAACGCAAGCGCGATCGGCGAAGCCGGAGCACGAGTGCGGCGCGAAGCGCGCGAGGTTGGCGTTGCCGCGTCATCGATGTGCGAAAGAGGAAACGGACCGTGCCGCCGCCGGAGCGACGACACGGCCCGCGATGCGTTGCGGTCAGGCTGCTACCTTCATCACCGGGATGCCGAGCTGCTTCGCCTTGTCGACGAGGTTGTCGGTGATGCCGGAGCCGGGGAAGGCGATGACGCCCTTCGGCAGGAGGTTGAGCAGTTCGTCGTTGCGGCGGAAGGGTGCGGCGCGACCGTGGCGGTCCCAGTCGGGCTTGCAGACGACCTGGTGGACACCGTTGCGCTCGGCCCAGCGCGCCGCGATCTTCTCGACGCCGGGACCGCCGCCATGCACGAGGACGAGGTCGGCATACCTGGCGCGGACCTTGTCGAGGCGCTCGATGACGGCTGCCGGGTTTGCGATGTCCTTTCCGCCGGCGATGGCGACGAGGGTTCCCTGGGGCAGGTGGGCCTGTGTCTTGCGGTCCTTTCGGGCGCGGACGAAGTCGCGGGCGTCGATGGCAGCGGAGGTCAGATGTCCGGTCTGGCTGGCGTGGCTGCCGCGCCGGGGCCGCCATGTGTCGCCGGTGTCTGCGCGGTAGGCTTCGGCGGCCTCGTTGCGCAATGTCTCGAAGGCGTCGCGGCGTGCGGTGAGGCACTGTGCGCGGTCGGTCACGAGTTCCAGTTCCAGGGACCTGATCTCGGAGCCGTCCTGTGTGCGCTGGAGGTCCTGGAGTTCGGGGGTGAGCTTGTCGACGCTGCGGTCGAGGCGCTGTGTCTGGGCGTGGAGCATGTTGACGAAGCCCCAGAGCAGGCTCTCGCGTTCGTCTGCCATCTGGTATCCGTCGGGCGCGACGCCCCGGCTGAGGATGCGGAAGGCTTCGGTGACGGCGGTGATGGCCTCGTCCTGGTCCCAGATCTCGCGGGTATCGAACTCGTCGCGCTCGGGGGTTGCGCCGAAGAGAGCGGCGTTGTCGCAGACGATCGCGGTTGCGGACTGTGCTGCGGTTTCGGTGGTATCGGTATGGAAGGTCATGTCGTTTTCCTTTCGGTTTTCACGTTCGGGGCCGATCCCCGTTGTGATGTCCTGTCGGGGCACGCGCGCGCAGCAGAAGCACCCGGGCGTAGAAGCTCCTGGGCGGAGTGGTGCGGAAAGTCGGCGAGTGGTGCGGAAGATCGCCCTGCGATCTTCACGGTCGTCGACTTTCACGGTCCGCCCTTGGAGCTTCTTGGCCGGGCCGCAGGGAGCGGAGCGACCGGAGGACCCCGCAGGGGTTGCTGTCGCGAGCCCGTGTGACACGATTGGACATCACAGCGGGGTGGCGTATTTCTCTCGCCCTGCACGGACCCCATCGTCGGTTCGGCCGGCACGGCGCCGGAGCGGGAGGCGCCGTTGCCCGCCCTTGCGTCAACCCCACAGGGGATGGGAGAGGACCAGGCGCCCGGCGACCTCGCGGATGCGGGTGCGGTCGTGGAGATAGACGGGCCCGCGCGGGTCCTCGTCGAGATGTATGGCGAACACCCTGCGCCCCGGCCGGATGCTGTCGTCGAAGGCGTGGACGTCGCCGACATGGTCGCCGTCCCGGTAGATGCGGGATTCGTCGGGGGCGATGCGGCGGAAGGAGATGGTGCTCATCGGGTTCTCCGGGTAGCGTGACGGGTGCGCGAGCGGGCTCCCTCTCCTCCTCGCGCGGTTCACCCGCTTTCCAGCCTCGCTCCCACTCCCGTATGCGCCGCGGCGAGACTTGAACCTGCCCGCATGAGAAAAGGGCCGACGCGCGAGGCGCCGGCCCTGTGGGGGGGGGGGGGGAAGAACGGGAAGCTCTAGAACGGGATCTGATCCCCATCCATCGGGTCGCCGCCCGCCGCGTCCGGGCCGGGCTGCGCGGCGTTGCCGTTCGCCTTGTCGAGGAACTGGACGCGCCCACCCGGGACCAGCAGGATCTCGGTCGAGAAGCGGTCGGAGTCCTCGCCCGGCTTCTTCCAGCGCCGGGTCTGGAGCTTGCCGTCGATGTAGACCAGCCGGCCCTTCGTGGCGTGCCTGGCGAGCATGTCGATCAGCCCGTCCTGGAAGGTCACGACCCGGTGCCACTCGGTCCTGTCGATCCGCTCGCCGCTGCCGTTCCGGTCGATGTAGCTCTCGTCGGTGGCAACGCTCAGATTGGCCACGCGGCCGCCGTTCTGCAGGTGGTTGATGGTGACGTCCGCGCCGAGGCGGCCGATGATCTGCACCTTGTTCAATCCGAAGCTCATTGCGATACTCCTTCAGGTTCGTGTTGATGACGATGGGTTGCGAACGACCGGGGCCGGGGTCACTCCCCCGAACCCCTGCCCGTTCAATCTCTTCAGGCCCTCCTCTACCCCTGACCGCCCGGAGAGAACGACGACGCCGGTTCCGGGAAGAGGCTCGCGAAGCCGTGCACCGGACAGGCCGCGCCCCGGTCGGGACAGCGGATGGCGCGCTCGTCCTCGGCGATCTCGCGGACGGTGCGACGGTCGACGCCGAGTTCGGCGAGCAGGTCGCAGCCGGTCGGGAGGTCGAGGGATGTATCGGGATGAAACATGGCGGGAACTCCTCTGCCGTTGTCCTGCCCGGCGACCTGTGCCGGACATCGATCCGGCATCGGCGGGGAGTCCTCTCCTCCGCCCTGCCGGACACTCGCCCGGCAGGCGCTTTACTCCTCTCCACGACACAGGGACGGCGCGGCGGACCGCGGCCAGGCGAGCGCCGCCATCGCCGCCCGGGACAGCATGTCAGGTCCAGGCGGTGAAGGAGGCGGTGACGGGGGCGTCGGCGACGATCTCGACGCGGTTGCGGTCGAGCTTCCCGAAGGCGAGGCAGAGGGCGACATCGGCCGGATCGTCGAACGGACCGTGCTCGCGGCCGGTCTCCAGTTCGATCACGGTCCAGACCGGCTCGTGGACCGGGATGCCCCTGAAATGCCCCGACCCTTGATACGACCTCTCGGCACAGGGCGCACAGCGCGCCGCCCCCTGTGACGGCGCCCCGCAGGCCGTGCACAGGCCGGCGGCCCGGCGCCGGGCGTACAACTGCCGCGAGCGTGCGTTCTTGCGCTCCGGGTTGTGGCTGGCCTCCTCGATGGCGGCACACGGCGCGCAGCGCGACAGACCGTCATGGACGGCGGCGCCGCACCGGGTGCAGAGCCCGGCCTGGCGCCGGTCCCGGTATTTCCGGCGTTCCGCCGCCTGCCTCCTGTCCCGGCAGGGCTGGCAGGTGGTTCCGCCCCCGGCAGGGGGCTGCCTGCCGCAGCGGATACAGAGTCCCGCCTCGATCCGGGCTTTCTGGCGGCGCTTGCTCTTCGCCCGGGCGGCGCGCCTTTTGGCCTCGGCATCGGCCCCGCCATACCTGAGGCCGGCGGCTTTCCCGGCGGCGTATTTCGCGCGGTCCGCTGCCCGGCGCTTCTCCAGGCACGGCTGGCAGGACGCACGGCCATCGGCGGCCGGCTGCTTGCCGCACCGGATGCAGAGCCCGGCGTCGCGGCGCATTTCAGCCTCGCGGCGGGACCGGTCGCGCTCCTGGGCGCGGGCCTTGTCGGGGTCTCTCCGGGGGAGGCCGGCGGTGCGCAGCCTTGCGTCCCTGGCCCGGCTCGCCCGGTTCCGCTTCTCGCCGCAGGGCGCGCACAGGGTCCGCGCGGGCTCGGGTTCGCGCTTGCCGCACCCGATGCACTTGCCGCGCGCGCGCCGGTCGGCAACCCGACGACGCCAGCGCTCCAGGTTCCGCGCGCGCCGGGCCCCGATGTCCTGCTGCTCGCACATGGGAGCGTTCTCCTTGCCGTGGGGAAAACGGAAGAGGATCGTCCCGCCGACCCGGCCGGGCCGGCGGGACGTCCCTCGGGAAAGCGCTCAGCCGCGCTGCTTGCGGTCGCACAGGAGGCCCGCCGCAACCGAACCCCAGGCCTGTTTCCCGCCGCGGGTGCGAAGGCCGGTGCAGATGATGATCTCGGTGCGCTCCGGGCGCATCGCCTCGGCCTCCTTGCGCGAGACCACGGTGCGCCTGACCTTGCGCCGCCCCTTCGCGTTCTCCTCGCCGTCCCGGACCGGACGAATGTCGCCGCAGGCCAGGGCGCGGAACCGCTCGACCACGAAGCGGTCGTCGCCGTCGAGGCCGCCGCCGAAATAGTGGACCAGGAACGTGCTTGCCGTATTGCCGGGCATCGCCATCGTTGCTGCCGTCATGCTGCCGTCTCCATCGTGCCGTGGTGGAACCCGGCGGCAGCGCCCCGCTCTCCGAAGCGCCGACCGCCGCCCCGCTCACGGCCAGACCTTCCCTCCTGCCGGCGCGGAGCGGGGGAGGCGGCGTTCCCGACGGCGGGCGGCGGGCCGGCGGCACGGGTGACCGGTAGCTGGAGAGCACCCTGGCCATGGCCACACCGGCACGTTCGGGCTGCAATCGACCAGCGCACACGCGATGCGCTCACCGGTTGTAGGTGACAGGAAGGACCACGAAAACGGGGCAACGCGCAGGAAGGACGGCGCGCTCGGGTGGCGGGACGGGAAAGCGCGGCGGGAGCCTCGACCGTTTGCTCCGCCATCTCGACGACGCGGACCTCGACCGGCCGGTCGAAGCGGCGACAGCCGAGGCCCGCAGGCGCGGGCGGCAGGCCGGCAAGACATCCGGAGGAAGGGCGCGCGCCAGGCCGGTGACGCAGGGGCAGGAAAAGGCCGATCCTCGCCGCCTTCGAGGCCGGCCTCAGGCCGGCGGCGATCGCGCGGGAGTTCCGCGTCTCGCGCGCCCGGGTCGACGCGACGCGCTGTCTACGGGGACAGCTTCGGGCCGGTTCCGCCTCTCGCGCGCCCGGGTCGACGGCGTGCTGGCCGGCACCGGACAAGGCCGCCGGTGAGCGGGAGGCTCACGGCCACGACGCCATCCGCCGCCCGGTCTCCCGCACCCGCGACCCGATGGACCTCTACATCGTCGCCTTGCGAGGCTCGCACCGGTATATCCCCAGATAGGCCGGCGCACCAACGCCGGCATGACGCCGCTCAACGCCGTGCTCCGCTACCGGGAGCTGCTCACGGTGGAAGACCTGTTCCGCCGGGCGAAGGCCCAGTTGCGCACCCGACCGATCTACCACTCCTGCAACGCCGCGATCCGCGGCCACGTCTTCTGCTCCTTCCTCGCGCTGGTCCTCCAGAAGGAACTGGCCGACCGATGCGCCGCCGCTGGCGTCAGCATCGAATGGCACGACCTGATCCGCGACCTCGACCTCCTGCAAGAGGCCACCATCGAGAAGCACGGCAAGCGCATCACCACCCGCACCCATGTCGAGGGCCCGGAAAAGGTCCACGCGTCATGCTGTCGGCGGCAAGGCCGGTGGCGCGGGAATGCCTTCGCGGATCAATGCGTCGATCCTGTCAGAGATGCGCTGGGCGGCGTCGCGGAGTTGCTCCATGGTCCAGTCGGCGGCATAGCCCTCGGTCACGTCCCGGGGCCGGGCGTGGTTGACCAGCCGCTTGGTCAGGCTGGCCGGCAGCATCAGGTCGCGGTCGGCGACGGTGATGAAGCAGTTGCGCAGGGCATGGAACCAGAATTTCGCGCCGCCCGCCTCGCCGATGCGCGCATTCATGTGCTGCATGCCGGTGAGACGCCCGGACCTGCTGGTTTCGGACGGGAACACCCAGCCCCGGTTCGCCTCGGGGACACGGTCGCGTTCGGCCAGGCGGCGTTCGAGAATGGCCGCGAGCTGCCGGGTGACGGGAAGCGCCAACGGCGCGCCGGTCTTGGTGTCCTCGACCCGGAACACCATCGCCGCCCTGTCCACCCGCGCCCATGCGAGGCCGAATACTTCGGCCCGGCGCATGCCGGTATAGAGGCCGAAGTGCAAGGCGTCGCGGGCGACCGGGTTACGCACCGCCGCCTCGATGCCGCGGTGCCAGCGCGGCAGCACCTCGGCCGGCGGCTGGATGATGCGCCGTTTCGGGCGATGGGGCCGCCCGCCCGCGACGCGCCACTGGTCCACCGGATTGTGCAGCCCCTCATGGTCGAGGCACTGGCGGCGGTAGAGGGCGCGCAGCATCTTCATCGCATTGTTGGCCTGCACCCACCCGGCATTCTCGCTCAGGCGCCGGAAGCGCTGCTCGACATCGCGGCGCCCGATGGTGTCGAGAGGGCGGTCGAGCCAGTCACCGAGGTCCTTGTGGACGGTGCTGCGGTATACCGCAACGGTACTGTCCTTGCGCGCCGGCCCGGCGGCGAGATAGTCCTCGAAGGCGTCCCGCACCGTCGGCATGGCGCGGGCGCGGGTGCGCCCGGCGGCGGGGTCCTCGCCGGCGGCGACGCGGCCCAGCGTCTCCCGGGCGAGGCGCCTGGCCTGTTCGGGGGTGATGCGGCCGTGGCGGCCGAGGACGAGGCGCCGGTTGGCGGCCTTGCGCCCGCCGTCGCCGGCGCGGTAGTTGACGATGTAGGAGCGCATGCCCGAGGGCTGGACGCGGATGCCGAATCCGGTGAGGCGGTCGTCCCATGCGATGAAGGGTTTGTGCCGGGGCTTGAGGGCTTCGACGTTTCGCTTGTTGAGGGTGAGCTTGAGGTTTGCAGTGCGCTTGCCGGTCTGTGTTGACATAGTGATATTCCTTCGAAACAGCCCTGAATATCACCATACAGGTCAACACATGAAAGTCAACCGGGGCGTAGTCCTGGCGCGCCTTGTCCACCGGGAAAACCAATACTTCATTGATACACAACGATTTCCTTTGACATCAGTTGCCACGAACAGACAGGCGTACGGTGGAATACTGAAACGTTTGAGCTTGCCGACGGCCTGTTCGATGCGCGCCCGTCCTCTGTAGAGCGCGCTTGCGAAGCGCTTTGGCCTGTTTTTGATGTTCTTCCGGTAGGGAATGACGGTCAGGGCGCCTCTTTTCCGGGCGAGTTGGCGGTTTCCGGCGCTGTCATAGCCCTTGTCGGCGACGATGGCGCGGGGCCGGACATCGGGGCCGATGTCCATCAGGGTCTCGAAATGCGGACTGTCGGCTGCCTCGCCGCCGGTCAGGTCGAAGGCGATCGGCAGGCCGTCGAAATCGGTCTTCAGGTGGATTTTGGTGCTGAAACCGCCCCGCGAGCGTCCAAGCGCCTGACCCTGCTGCCCCCTTTTGCGCCGGCCGCCGATACATGCGCGCGGGTCACGGTCGAATCGAACATCTGAACCAGGTGCGCCGTGCTGCTCAAATCCGCCAGCGTGGCGAAAAAGTCCTCGAACACCCCTGAACGGCTCAGACGGTGAAAACGCCGCCATACCGTATTCCAGTGCCCGAACCGCTCCGGCAGCGCCCGCCAGGTGATGTTGTGAACCGCAAAGAAGTGCAGCGCCTCCAGAAACAGACGGTCGTCCTTCGCCTTCGCACCCCGCCTCGGAAGGCAAAGCCGGAAAACCTCCAGCGCAACCTCCCAGTCTCCATTCGTCATCTTCGTCGACATCAAAGAAACCCCCGAATCGCCGACGCCTCATGATTCAGACAAATCCTCGCACGGGAATCCCTGAACACGCTCCTGAGTCAATACGTCCACAGGGCCTAGGATCCGCGGCAGGCGGATAGAGAGTAGTGAACTTGGGATTACATAATACCGTGAGTGGTGCTTGTGCCTATCTTGTCGGCTTAGCCCGCCTCACGTCTCCACGACCACATAGTCCTCCTCGACGCGGACGGGGACGGTTTCGGCGCGGAGGTCCTCGGCCGGTTCGGCGGTGACGCGGAAGGCGCGGGTGCGGTGGCGGCGGGGGTCGAAGCGGCTTTCGCCCGTCGCGAGGTCGAACTCCCAGCCGTGCCAGGGGCAGCGCAGGATTTCGCCCGGCCGCGAGAAGCGGTAGTCGCCGGGCGCGCCCGCCTCGACCAGCCCCGTCAGCACCCCTTCGGAGAGCGGGCCGCCCTGGTGCGGGCAGCGGTCCAGCAGGCCGAAATAGCGCCCGCCGACGTTGAAGAGCGCGATCCGCCGGCCCTCCAGCACCACGCAACGCCGCGTGCCCGGCGGGAACCCGGACACCGGGCCGACGACATGCCGGGTCACGGCATCTGCCGGCCGTAAACCCTGAGCGCGTTGTCCGTGAAGAAGGCCCGGCGCTTCCCTGCGTCCACCCAGGAGGGGAGCACCCGATCCGGCTGGTCGAAGTCCCAGTGCGGGTAGTCGGTCGCGAAGAGCAGCCTGTCCCAGCCGATCCAGTCGATGCACTCGACCAGCTGGCGCGGGCGGCCCGGCTCTTCCATCGGCTGGGTGGTGAGGAACACCTGCTCGCGGACGATCTCGCTCGGCCGGCGCTTGCAGCGGTGCAGTTCGTCGCGCATCCGCATCCACACCCGGTCCAGCCGCCAGCAGAGCGCCGGCAGCCAGGCGAAGCCGCTCTCGATCAGCACCATCCTGAGGCCCGGCAGCCGGTCGAACACGCCCTCGAAGACCATGCTGGTGAGCACCGCCTGGCTGGACTGGGCGTGGCCGGTCATGTCCTCGATATAGTAGGAGGGCCAGCCGCCGCCGGTGATCGGCGCGCCGCCGAAGCCGAAGGCGTGGACGGCGAGCGGCAGGCCGGCCGCCGCCGCGGCGTCGTAGATCGGCCAGTAGCGGCGCTGGCCCATCGGCTCGGCCGTGCGGTTCAGCATGAAGACCTGGACATAGTCCTCCTCGCCTGCGCAGCGCTCGATCTCGCGCACCGACGCCGCCGCGTCCTCGTAGGGAACGACGATCGAGGCCTTGAGGCGCGGCTCCTCGCGGGTCCAGAAGGCGAGTTGCCAGTCGTTGATCGCGCGGCAATAGGCGTCCGCGAAGTCGAGGTTCTGGAGGCCCTGGCCGGACTTGAGCGGGTTCAGCACGCCGAAGCCGATATCGTGCGGGTCGAGATGCTGTTCGCGCATGAAGGCGAGGTCGCTGCCGGGCCTGCCGCCGGCGGGCGGGTAGGCGTCGCGCCGGGCGGCGTCGGGCTGGCCCTTCGGATAGGCCGGGCCGTTCAGGAAAGGCTGGCGGGGCCGCGCGCCGTAGCGCTCCATATGGCGCTGCCAGCGCTTCTCCAGGAAGGGGTAGATCTCGCGCTCCAGCGATTTCGGGCTCGGATGGATGTCGCAGTCGGCGATCCGCGTGTCGGCCTCTGCGGCGTTCTCGCCGGCCGGGCGGTCCAGGACCTCTACCGTCATGGCTCTCCCTCCCCAAGGCGCGGATAGGTGCTGAGCGGGTTGTCCACCGCAATACGCCGAACGAGGCCCTCCGGCAAGCCTTCCGGGAGCGCGCCCATGCCGTCGAACTGCCAGTGCGGGTAGTCGGTGGCGAACAGCAGCATGTCGTCGGAGCCGAGATGGTCGAGCAGGCGGGCGACGGCGTCGGGCTCCTCCGGCGCATCGAAAGGCTGGATGGTGAAGCGCACGCGCTCGCGCACGATCTCCTCCGGGCTGCGGTCCACCCAAGGGATCTCCATGCGCAGCCCCCGCCAGTATTTCGTTAGCCGCCAGAGATGCGCCGGCAGCCAGGCGACGCCCGATTCCGCAAAGACGACGGTGAGCTCCGGAAACTTCCGGAACACGCCCTCGGCAATCAGGCTGGTGAGCGCAGCCTGGAAGGCGGTCGCCTGCGCGGCATAGTCCTCGGCGAGGTAGGAGGGCCAGCCGACCGGCGTCGGCGGGTGGCGGTAGGCGGAGCCGGCGTGGAAGGCGACCGGCAGGCCCGCCCGCTCGGCCGCGGCGTAGACCGGCCAGTTGACCCGCCGGCCGGGCGGCGTCTCACCCATCACCGGCAGCAGAACCTGCACGAAGCGCCGGTCCTCCGCCGCGCGTTCGATCTCCTCAGCCGCGAGTTCCGGGGCATGGGGCGGCACGGTTATCGAGGCGCGCAGGCGCGGGTCGCGGTCGAGCCACTCGGCCCTGAGCCAGTCGTTCAGCGCGCGGCAGAAGCCGGCCGCCATGTCCTCGGAATAGAGCATCGGCGCGCCGTAGAGGCAGTTGAGAATGGCGTAGCGCGTGCCGAACCCGTCCACCGCGTCCCGGATGAGGCGCGCCGGGTCGCTGCCGGGCCGCGCGGCGCCATCGCGCCAGTCCGGGCGGCAGGAGAGCGGCGCATCGGGCGGCCAGGCAATGGTCTCCAGCTCGTGCAGCCCCCGCTGCCCCGCCGCATCCGCCCAGTGCGGCTCCAGCCAGGGCAGCAGTGCCGAGACGGAAGGCGGCGCCGGATGCAGGTCGCAATCTATCGCGCCGGGGGGCAGGGCCGTCATTATTCGCTCATGCTTCCGGGGTCTTCCCGCCGGCTGCGGGGCGGATGTTCACGGTCCGCAGCCAGGAGGCCAGCTTTTCCAGTGTCCAGCCTTTGGCGCAGTTCCCGAGATCGACATAGGTATCGAACCGCTCGTCGGGTCTCGGATTCGACTTCCCCGCGCTCAGAAAGGCCACTCTTCCATAGATGCAGGCTTGTCCGTTTCCCTGGAGCACGGTAGCCACGTGGCCGGCGCGTTCGTTGTATTTCCTTATCGTTTCGATTTTCCCGATCACAGCAGCTCCTTTGTTTTTCCTGTAGTAGGTCCTGTGGACGGATTTGATCAAGATGAAGGCAGCGGCGAGTGCGACGAAGGAGCTGAAGTTTGTGGCGGTCTTTTCGCAGCGCAGGGCGATGCGTTTGAAGCGTTTGAGCTTGCCGACGGCCTGTTCGATGCGCGCCCGTCCTCTGTAGAGCGCGCTTGCGAAGCGCTTTGGCCTGTTTTTGATGTTCTTCCGGTAGGGAATGACGGTCAGGGCGCCTCTTTTCCGGGCGAGTTGGCGGTTTCCGGCGCTGTCATAGCCCTTGTCGGCGACGATGGCGCGGGGCCGGACATCGGGGCCGATGTCCATCAGGGTCTCGAAATGCGGACTGTCGGCTGCCTCGCCGCCGGTCAGGTCGAAGGCGATCGGCAGGCCGTCGAAATCGGTCTTCAGGTGGATTTTGGTGCTGAAACCGCCCCGCGAGCGTCCAAGCGCCTGACCCTGCTGCCCCCTTTTGCGCCGGCCGCCGATACATGCGCGCGGGTCACGGTCGAATCGAACATCTGAACCAGGTGCGCCGTGCTGCTCAAATCCGCCAGCGTGGCGAAAAAGTCCTCGAACACCCCTGAACGGCTCAGACGGTGAAAACGCCGCCATACCGTATTCCAGTGCCCGAACCGCTCCGGCAGCGCCCGCCAGGTGATGTTGTGAACCGCAAAGAAGTGCAGCGCCTCCAGAAACAGACGGTCGTCCTTCGCCTTCGCACCCCGCCTCGGAAGGCAAAGCCGGAAAACCTCCAGCGCAACCTCCCAGTCTCCATTCGTCATCTTCGTCGACATCAACGAAACCCCCGAATCGCCGACGCCTCATGATTCAGACAAATCCTCGCACGGGAATCCCTGAACACGCTCCTGAGTCAATACGTCCACAGGGCCTAGTGTTCCGCTGCGCTTCTGAAATTCTCCTCGGAAATCAATCGCGACGTGGTGCCGTAGCTGTAGACTCCGGTCCTGCCGACTCTTTCTACATAGAGCTGCCCTCCGTCGAACCTTATGCGCTGCTGCTCCATGCTGTTGTTGCGGATGCGCCGTTCCGGGGCGGCATAGAAATGAACCCCGACGTCAAGGGTATCGATGGCGAAGTCCTTTATGTCCATCGGCGTCCATTGCGAAAGGCTGATCGGCACGCCGCCTGCGTCGCGCGCGGCTTGGCCCCCCGGGGTGGCGACGCAGCCGCACAAGAACAGCGCCGCCGCCGCTGCGAAAGCTAAAATGGGCTTCTTCGATCCGGTGTCCATTTCACCTGTCCCGTCACTCCGCCGCCGCGCCGTAGGGGATGTTGCGGCCGCCGAGGCGGCGGACGCGGATATTGGCCTGCTCGGCATGGCCGACGAAGCCCTCCAGCATGCAGAGCCGCGAGCAGACCTCGCCGAGCACCGCCGAGGCCTCGTCGGTCAGGATGCGCTGGTAAGTATGCGTCTTGATGAACTTGCCGACCCAGAGGCCGCCCGTGTAGCGCGCCGCGCGGCGGGTGGGCAGCGTGTGGTTGGTGCCGATGACCTTGTCGCCGTAGGAGACGTTGGTGCGCGGCCCGAGGAACAGCGCGCCGTAGCAGGTCATGTGCTCCAGATACCACTCGTCGCGGTCGGTCATCACCTGCACATGCTCCGAGGCGAGGCGCTCGGCTTCCGCCAGCATCTCGTCATGGTCCGCGCAGAGGATCACCTCGCCATAGTCGCGCCAGGCGGCGCCCGCATTGGCGGCTGTCGGCAGGATCGCCAGCAGCCGGTCGACCTCGGCCATGGTGGCTTCGGCGAGCGCGCGCGAATTGGTGACCAGAATGGCCGGGCTGTCCGGCCCGTGCTCGGCCTGGCCCAGCAGGTCGGTCGCGCAGAGCTCGGCGTCCACCGTGTCGTCGGCGATCAGCAGGGTCTCGGTCGGGCCCGCCAGCAGGTCGATGCCGACGCGGCCGAAGAGCTGGCGCTTGGCCTCGGCGACGAAGGCGTTGCCGGGGCCGACCAGCATGTCCACCGGCGCGACCGTCTCCGTGCCGAGCGCCATCGCGCCCACGGCCTGCACGCCGCCCAGCACCAGGATTTCGTCAGCCCCGCCCATATGCATGGCGGCGACCGTCGCCGGATGCGGCCCGCCGCCCTGCGCGGGCGGGGCGGCGGCTACGATGCGCGGCACGCCGGCGGCCTTGGCCGTCACCACGCTCATATGCACCGAGGCGACGATGGGATACTTCCCGCCGGGCGCATAGCAGCCGACCGAGTTCACCGGGATGTTGCGGTGCCCCAGCACGACGCCCGGCAGGGTCTCCACCTCGATGTCCCGGAGCGCGGCGCGCTGGTGCTCCGCGAAGCCGCGCACCTGGGCCTGCGCGAAGCGGATGTCGTCGAGGTCGCGCTTCGCCACCTGCGAGAGCGCCCGCTCGATCTCCTGCTCGCCAAGCCTGAAACTCTCCGGCGACCAGTCGTCGAACTTCTCCGAGAGCGCCCGCACCGCCTCGTCGCCGCGCGCGCTTATGTCCTCCAGGATCGCCTCGACGGCCGCGCGCACCTTCGCATCCGCCGCCGCGCGCTCGGCCGCCGTCCGGCCCCGCTTCAGATATTCCGCCATCCCGCGTCCCCCGCGTTCCGCCGCCGGCTCAAGGCATGGCATTTCCGCTCCGGGCAATCAAGGCGGACCGGGCACAGCCGCACATGCTTCTATATGGACACTTTGATTGGCTGGCCGCAAAATTGTGACGCATTACGGGGAGGCGGAACGATGAAGACCATCGACGCCGCGAAATTCAAGGAGCGGTGCCTGGCCCTGCTGGACGACCTCGGCGATGACGGCCTGGTCATCACCAGGCGTGGAAAACCGGTCGCGCGCCTGCTTCCCTACGAGCGGCGGCACGCCGGGCTCATCGGCAGCCTCAGCCACAAGGTGAAGGTCCGGGGCGACATCTTCAGCACGGGCCTCGAGTGGAACGCCGGCGCCGAATCCTGACACCCACATCCTCGTTTTCGCCCTCTCCGGCGGGCTTCGGCCTGCCGAGAGCGCCTTGCTGGAGCGGAACGGCTGGTCGATTTCGGCCATCGTGCTGTGGGAGCTTGCAAAGCCGGTCCAGCTCGACTTCCGCGCCGACCCGGCCGACGGGATCATCGCGGCGACCAGCGCCGTGCATAACGTTCCCCTGCTTACCCGCAACCGGGTGATCGGACAGTCGAAACTCGTTCCGCTGGCCCTGCCTCCGGCGTGACGTTCGCGCGAACCGGAGCGCCTTCCGCTATCCCGGCGGGCATGTCTCCCCGCCGCCGCGCTGGACCAGCAGACGGCCTTCGCCGTCCAGGAAGCAGTTGCCGGACCAGCGCCCCGGACGGCGTTCCCCGTCCGCGGCGATATAGACCCCCGGCAGCCCGTCCACCGAGCCGTCGCGATATTCGTATTCGAGGCGGTTGCCGCTGGCGTAGCGATCCACCCAGCGGCCGTGCTTCCTGCCGTGCGCGTAGGCGCCTTCATCGACCCTGCCGTCGGCGTAGCGGTCCACCCAGCGGCCGTGCCGCCTGCCGTCCAGGTAGGGGCCGCGGTCGATCCTGCCGTCGGCGTAGCGGACGACCCACAGGCCCTGCATCCTGCCGCCGCCGAACGCGCCGATGAGGTGGACCGACCCGCCGGCGGACGCCGCCGCCAGCGCGCCCTGCCCCTCGGCGACGCCGGCCCTGCACGCGCCCGACCAGGCCCAGCTCAACCCGGGATTGTAGTAGTCGTACCAGAAGCGGCAGCCCGGCGGGTCGGCGAGTTCGTGCCAGCAGGCCGCGCCCGGGCTCATGCCCACGCATGTCGGCGCGAGGCCGGCGGCCGGGTCCCGCTCTTTCGGGCCGGGCGGGACGAGCCGCGAGCCGTGGACGAAGGCCGCGCCGCCGCCGGGCGCCTCGATCCTGAGCCACGCCCCGGCCTCGCCCGTCACCCGCACCTCCCGGCCGGCTTCCAGCACCCCGGTCCTGGCGTGGCCGGGTCCGGGCCCGCTGCGGATACCGGTCCGCACCCGCGCCTGCATCGCCCGGTCGACCGGCGCGACGACCGGCCCGCCGCTCTCCTCCCCGGCCTTCGCCGCCACCGTGCAGCCGAAGCGGGCGAAGCCGTCGATGCGCGCCGGGCCCCGGCCCTCGCACTTGCCGGCCTGGCGCCGGAAATGGGCGGCGCAGCTCTCGGCCTGCCATTCGAAGACCGGCAGGCAGCTTGCGTATTCCCGGTTCCCGGCCTCGTCCTCGAAGCCCGTGTTCAGACGGCAGAGCGCGATCCTGCCCTCGACCGCGCTCCGGCAGACCCCGCGGCTCTCCGACACCTCCGCATAGAAGGCCCCGCCGATATCCCCGAGTTTCGGCTTCAGGTCCTTCCCGTCGGCCGCAGCGGGCAGGACCAGAAGGAGCGCAAGGCAGACCGTCCGGAAACGCGGCATGGCGTGTCCTCCGCCCGGCAGGGGCCGGCGCGCCGGGCAAGGCCGAAGCCTAGCGGCATCGGCGTCCCCGATACAGGGGGCCGGGGCGCAATGCGGGAGCCGGCCATGACAAGCGGGAGGCAACCGGGCTAGGCTCGCGCCATGCGATACGATCCGAAGACCTTCCGCGGCCTCACCTTCCACGACGCGCTGCCCGGCTTCCGCGACGGCAGCGATACGCCGCGCGCCTACCTGGAGCGTTGCCTCGAAACCGTCGAGGCGCGGGAGCCGGCGGTGCAGGCGCTGGTTGCGACCGACATCGAGGGCGCGCGCGAGGCGGCGGATGCGAGCGCCGCACGCTGGCGGGCGGGCCGGGCCCTCTCGCCCGTTGACGGGATGCCGGTCGGCATCAAGGACCTGCTGGAAACGCGCACCATGCCGACCCAGATGGGCTGCGAAGCCTACCGGGGCAATTTCCCCAAGCGCGACAATGCGGCGGTGGCGGCCTTGCGCGAGGCCGGCGCGGTCGTGCTCGCCAAGACCGTGACCTCGGAGCTCGGCGGCGCGCATCCGGGCCCGACGACCAACCCCTTCGACCCGGCGCGCACGCCCGGCGGCTCCTCCTCGGGCTCGGCGGCGGCGGTGGCGGCGGGGATGCTGCCGGCCGCCATCGGCAGCCAGGTGGGCGGCTCCATCGTCCGCCCGGCGGGCTATTGCGGCAACATCGCGCTGAAGCCGAGCAAGGGCGCGATCAACCGCGGCGAGCGCCAGGCGAGCAGCCAGAGCGTCAACGGCGTCCACGCCAATTCCATTGAGGACATGTGGCGGATGGCGGCCGAGATCGCGAAGCGCGCGGGCGGCGACCCCGGCCATCGCGGCCTCGCCGGCCCGTCCGACCCGCCGCCGGCCGAAAAGCCGCGCCGCCTGCTGGCTATCGAGGGCACGGGCTGGCCCATGCTCGACGATGCGGCCAAAGAGGCGTTCGGCCGCCTGCTGGAAGCCGTGGTGGCGGCGGGCGTGACGGTGCTGCGCCCGGCGGACGACCCTTTGCTGGCGGCCCTCGACGCGGAACTCATGCGGGCGTCGGCCATCTGCTACGCGATCATCGGCTGGGAAAACCGCTGGCTGCACCGGGCGCTCGCGGACATGGGCCCGGACGCGATCAGCTTCCGCGCCCGCCAGTCGCTGGAGGCCGCCGAGGCGATGAGCGTGGCGGACTACCATGCCGCGCTCGACGGGCGCGAGGCGGCGCAGGCGGCGTGGGCCCGCGCGCTGGAGGCGGTAGACGGCGCGCTGATGCTGAGCTGCCCGGGCCCGGCGCATGTGTGGGCCGGCGACAGGCCGGGCGAGCCGCCGCTGGCCAGACCGACGGGCGATGCGGTGTTCAACACGCCCGCCTCGATCCTGTTCGCGCCTGCGGTCTCCATGCCGCTGATGGCGGTGGGCGGCCTGCCGGTCGGCGCGCAGGTGATGGGGGCCTTCGGCGCGGACGCGCGCATGACCGGCTTCGCCCGCTGGCTGCTGGAGGCGGTCGAGCCGGTCGTAATCGGCTAGACTGGGGGAGCAACGGAGGGAGACGGCGCCATGATTCCGTTGATCGACCTGTCCCGGAGCCGGGAGGAAGTCGCCGACGCGCTCGCCGCCACGCTGGAGCATGTGGGCTTCTTCATCGTCGTGAACCACGGCGTGCCGCAGGAGAAGATCGCCGCCATGTTCGCGGAGGCCCGGCGCTTCCACGCCCAGCCGGACGAAGCCAAGCACGCCGTGCTGATGAACGAGCACAATAACGGCTACATGGCAATGGCGCGCTACAATGTGCGCACCTCGCGCGTGAGCGAGGCGGAAGCCAAACCGGACATGAACGAGGCCTTCTTCATCAAGCGCGAGCGCGGGCCCGACGACCCGCTCGCCGGGCGGCGCTTCGCCGGTCCGAACCGCTGGCCGGAGAACCTGCCGGGCTTCCGCGAGACGGTGCTCGACTATTGCGGGACGATCGACCGGCTGGCGCTCGGCGTGCTGCCGGCGCTCTCGCTCTCCCTCGGCCTGCCGGAGGACTGGTTCGACCCGCATTTCACCCGCAGCCAGTTCTCCTTCCGGCTCTCGCACTACCCGCCCGCCGCGCGCGAGCCGGGCCTTTACGGCATCGCGCCGCACACCGACACCAACTTCCTCACCTTCCTCGCGCAGTCGGACGTGCCGGGCCTGCAGATCCGGCCGGAGGGCGGAGACTGGGAGGACGTGCCGTTCGTCGAGGACAGCTTCGTCGTCAACACGGGCGACATGCTGCACCGCTGGACCAACGGGCGCTACCAGTCCACCCCGCACCGCGCCCAGCCGCCTCAGGACCGGCACCGCTACGCCATCCCCTATTTCTTCGGCCCGAACCTCGACGCCGAAATCCGCTGCGCGCCGACCTGCACCGGCCCGGACAACCCGCCCCGCTGGCCGCCCGTCATCTACGAGGACCACCTCGCCTGGTGGTACGACGCCAACTACAACGCGGACGACCAGAAGGACCTGGCGGCGGAGTAACGGCAGGGCCTTTGCGCTGCATCTCGGCGCCGCAGGGGATTGCGAGGCCATGCTGACTTTCGACCGGCGCTTCATCGAGGCGGCGGGGGATGCGCCTGTCAGGGTGGGGGAGCCCTGAGGGCGCTTCGGAGCCGGGGCGCGGTTTGGAGGCGGGACCCGGCTCGTCTATGGTTTAGCCGCCGGGGCAAGAGGAAACGACCCATGAAGTTCTACGATTTCACGCCGGCGCCCAGCTCCCAGCGCGTCCGCGTCTATCTGGCCGAGAAGGGGCTGGAGCTGCCGACCGAGCAGTTGAACGTGCGCGAGGACGAGCAGTTCGCCGAGCCCTTCACCTCGATGAACCCCTTCCACTGCGTGCCGTTCCTGGCGCTGGACGACGGCACGGTGATCGCCGAATCCATGTCGATCTGCAGCTATCTGGAAGAGCTGCACCCGGAGCCGCCGCTGTTCGGACGCACGCCGGCCGAGCGCGCCGTTATCGACATGTGGATGCGGCGCTTCGAGCTGGACGCCTTCATCCCGCTCCTGCACGCGCTGCGCAACCGGCTGCCGAACTTCGCCGGCAAGGTCGTGCCGGGCACCCGCACGGACCTCCCGCAGTCGGAGGCCATGGTCGGCCGGGGCAGGGAGATGGCCGGCGTGCTCTTCGACCGCGCCGAGCCGCATATGGCGAGGAACGAATTCGTCGCCGGGCCGGACTTCACCGTCGCCGACATTACCGGCTTCTTCACGCTCCGCATGGCCTATGCGCTGGAGATGGATATCGGCGCGTCCTGGCCCGCCATCCACGCCTGGTTCCGGAAGGTATCGGCGCGGCCGGCCTTCCAACTCTAGGGAGGCGGCGTTGAGCAAGCCTGTCTGCCTCGTCACCGGCGTCGGGCCCGAAGGCGGCACCGGCGCAGAGACCGCGAGGCGCTTCAGCGAGGCCGGCTACCGGGTCGCCATGCTGGCCCGCAATGCGGACAATCTGGCCGCGCTCGCCGGCAAATACGGGGACTGCCGCGCCTACGGGTGCGACGTCGCCGACCTCGACGCCCTGGTCGAGACCGTCTCGCGCGTGAAGGCGGAGATGGACGCGCGCCGGGCAGGCCGGACGACTTCTTCGCCAAGCCCCCGGCGATCGCGGAGGAAATCTACCGCGTTGCCCACCAGGACCGCTCCGCCTGGTCCTTCCGGGTCGAGCTGCGCCCCTTCGGCGAGACCTGGTAGGGCTGCGGCCTATCCGGCGGTCCGGAAGCCCTCATAGCCGTTCGCGGCCACCTTGTCGCAACGCTGCTTGTAGCGGTCCACCCCGCCGACATAGGGCATGAAGATGCGCGGCTTGCCGGGGATGTTGGCGCCGACATACCAGGAGTTGGCGAGCGGGTAGAGCGTCGAGTCCGCAACCTCGTTATTGTGCCGCACCCAGGCCCGCTCGGCGGCCTCCTCCGGCTCGATGCGGCCGAGCCCCTCGGCGCGCAGATGCTCCAGGCAGTTCGCGATCCAGTCCACATGCTGCTCGCAGGACAGGATCATCTGGCTCTTCACGCCGGGGCTCTGCGGGCCGGTGACCATGAAGAGGTTGGGGAAGCCCGCCATCATGATGCCGAGATAGGTCTGCGGCCCGTCCGCCCATTTCTCGCCGATGACCGCGCCCCGGTCGGTGCGGATGTCGATCTCCTTCATCGCCCCGGTCATCGCGTCGAAGCCGGTGGCGAAGACGATGGCGTCGAGCTCGTAGCTGGCCTCGTCCGTCCTGAGCCCGTCCGGCAGGATTTCCCGAATCGGCGCGCTGCGGACATCCACGAGCGTCACGTTGTCGCGGTTGTAGGTCTCGTAATAGTTCGTGTCGAGGATCAGCCGCTTGGTGCCGATCGGGTGGTCGTTGGGGCAGAGCAGCTCGGCCGTCTCCGGGTCCTTCACCGTCCGGCGGATCTTCTGGCGCACGAACTCGCAGGCGGTCTCGTTCGCTTCCCGGTTCACCAGGAGGTCGTTGAAGGAATAGAGGAAGCTGATGCTGCCGCCCTCCTGCCACTTGGCCTCGTAGATGCGGTTGCGCTCGTCCTCGGGGACGTCGAGCGCCGATCTGCCGGGCGGCGGGTAGCCGGCGATGCCGAAGGGCGTCGTATAGGCGGCGCGGCGGCGCTCGGCATATTCGGCCTTGTGGCGGTTTTCCTTTTCCTCGGGCATCGGCTCGTTGCGGGCCGGCAGGCTGAAATTGGCGGTGCGCTGGAAGACGTGCAGATGCTTCGCCTCGCGCGCGATATGGGGGATCGACTGCACACCGGACGAACCCGTGCCGATAATGCCGACCCTCTGCCCGGTGAAGTCCACGCCGTCATGCGGCCAGAGGCCGGTGTGGTACCAGCGGCCCCGGAAGCGCTCCAGCCCCGGATAGCCGGGGGTGCGCGGCGTCGAGAGGTTGCCCGTCGCCATGATGCAGTGGGGCGCCTGCACGGACCGGACGGCGCCGGTCTCCGTGTTCTCCGCTTCCAGCGTCCAGAGGCCGGCCTCGCTGTCGAAACGGGCCGAGCGGATGCGCGTGTTCAGCTCGACATCCCGGCGGAGGTCGAACCGGTCGGCGACATGGTTCACATAGGAGAGGATCGCCGGCTGGGTCCCGTAACGCTCGGGCCAGCGCCAGTCCTGCTGCAGGTCTTCCGAGAACGAATAGGAGTATTCCATGCTCTCGACGTCGCAGCGGCAGCCGGGGTAGCGGTTCCAGTACCAGGTGCCGCCGATGCCGTCCGCAGCCTCGAAGGCGCGCACCCGGAACCCGGACTTCCGCAGCCGGTGGATCGCATAAAGGCCGCCGACCCCCGCGCCGACGATCGCGACATCAAGATCTGTTCCGCTCATCCCGCCTCGCTCGGCCCGCCCGCCCCGGGAGCGGCCGTCGCCATGCGCGCCGCGGGCGGTATCCTCGCATGAAATGGAAATCTGGCGCGCCCGGGAAGACTCGAACTCCCAACCTTCTGATCCGTAGTCAGACGCTCTATCCGATTGAGCTACGGGCGCCGTTGACGAGAGGGCGAATTTAGCCCCGGCCCGGCGTCCGCGCAAGCATTGCCGCGAACCGTTCCCCGCCTTTGGATAAGTCATTGGCAGAAGCTGCAATAACACGCTACTGTCTGGCAAAGGGCGGAAAACCGGTGGCGTTTCAGGCGGAACATTATGCGTAAACGGACGAGCGCGAGCGCCCTCCTTTTAGGCGGGCTTCTGGGCATTGCAGGTTGCGTTAACCCGGATGCCGGCCTGCCGCCCGACTCGACCCGCGTCGCCGCTCCGCCGGCGTCCGCCGTCCGCGAAGCGCCGGCTCCGGCGGCACCCGCCGTCCGCGAGGCGCCGGCTCCGGTGGCCCGGCAGGCGGCCGCGGCGCCCGCGTCGCGACAGGGCGGGGAGAGCTTCGTCGTCAGCAAGGTCCGCCAGCTTGCCGGCGAGGCGGATGCGCTCGCCGAGGTGATCGACGGGCTGGAGAAGGCGCATGCGGGCCTCCGGGACGGCGCCCGCCAGCGCGCCGCGACCTATCATCAGCGCGTCGGCGCCATCGAGGCGCGCCTCAAGATCGGCACGACCCGCGCCAATCCGAGACTGAGGGCCGAGTGGAATGTCGCGCAGTCGATGCTGGCGGCGCTCGACCGCGATGTCGGCGCCTGGGACGTGCTGCGGACACGCGCCGCCGAGGCCGATTCCAGGGCCGCATTCCTCAACGACTCGGTGCTGAACGCCTTCGAGCTGTCGGGCGCGGTGGAGGAAGACCACGAGGCGCTGCACGCCATCGGCGACAGGACGGCGCATATGACGGTCACCGTGACCCGGCTTCTGGACGAGGTCTCGGCCGCGTCGGAGCGGCAGGGCCGGCTGGTGACGGCCGAGCGGCGCGAACTCGCGCTTCTGGCCGAGGCGATCGACGCCGGCAGCCTGGAGGACGGCGTGGCGAGCGGTCCCTACGCCGCGCGGGCCGCGGAGGAGCGGCCGCTGGCGGTGGTCCGCTTCGACGATCCGAATGTCGCTTTCGAGGAAGCCCTGTCGGCCGCCGTCCAGCAGGTGCTCGACCGCCGGCCCGGCACGACATTCGAGGTCGTCGGCGTGTCGCCCGGCGGCAGCATGGCCGCGGCCGCGGACTATGCCGACAAGGTCCACCGGAGCCTGCGCCGCATGGGCGTCGCGGCATCCAGGCTCAGGATCGCGACGCGGGCGGACAACGACCTGAATGTGGAGGAAGTCCGCCTCTACGTCCGCTAGGCAGAATCGACATTCATCGCATCCAGAGGATAGCAGAAGCGATGTGTATGAAGGCGAGGAAGTATATTGCTTTTCGGTCGTATCGGGTTGCGATGCGGCGGAAGTGTTTGATCTTGTTGAAGTAGCGCTCGATGCGGTTTCGGTGTTTGTAGATTTCGGCGTCATAGCCGATGAGACGCTTTCGCGTTGGATTGCAGGGGATGACGGCCTCGGCCTCGATGTCGGCGATGCGGTTGCGGATGGCATTGGCGTCGTAAGCAGCGTCGGCGAGCACATGGCGGGGCCGAAACCCCTCCATCAACGCCAGGGCCTTTGGCGCGTCGCCGGCCTGTCCGGGCGAGAGGATCACGCGGAGCGGTCGTCCGAGAGTGTCGCAGGCGATGTGTATTTTGGTCGTCAGTCCGCCTCTGGAACGCCCCAGAGCCTGATCCCGGCCCCCCCTTTTCCGGTCGCCGCCTGTTGATGCGCGCGCACGATGGTGCTGTCGAGCATGAGATAGCCATTGTCGCGATCCGCCGTCAGGGTATCGAACACCCTCTCCCACACGCCCACTTTGGCCCAGCGTGTGAAACGCTTGTGCACCGACTTCCACTTCCCATAGCGCGGCGGCAGGTCGTGCCAGTGGGCGCCCGAACGAAGCACCCACAGAACCGCGTTGACGAACAACCGGTTGTCTGCTCCCGAACGCCCCGGATCGCCCGGCTTGCCCAGAAGCAGACCTTCGATGCGGACCCACTGCGCATCCGTCAGCTCATAGCGCTTCACCATACGCCCAACTCCAACCGAAAATCAGTTGGAGCGTCATGAATCACATAATGTCTTCCCAGGGAATCCTGTATGTCGATTGAACCTAGAGCGGAATCCGACCGGTCTGGAACGAAGGGGCCTGTCCCGAGCTCGCCGGAGGCCCGACTTCCGTTTCGGCTTGTCTGCGGTGCGTCCGACGACCCGGCTGCGCGGACCTTTGCTCCCTTTTCGTCGTCCTCGCGAAGGCGGGGACCCATCCCTGACTCCAGATGCCGCCGCAGCCGGTGGAAAGAGGGCGGCACCGCCGAGGCTGCCGCGAGAGTCAGGGCTGGCCCCCGGCTCCGCGCCGGGGCGACGGCTGTGCTTCGGAAAGCGCTTCCCTGGCGCCGTGTCATGGAATGTCATGTTTTGTCATGGTCGGGGGCGGAACCGGCGTCCTCCGGGCCGGTCCTCCGCTTCTTCCCCTTCTTCTTTTTCTGCTTCTTCCTCCTCGCCGCCGGTCCGCTCCAGTCGTTGTCTTCGTCTTCGCCCCGCTCTTCCCGTTCGAGGCGGCTCTGCCTGCGCTCCTCGACCTCCTCCGGGGCCCAGGGGTCGTAGATGTCGTCGTAGCCGTTGCGGCGCTGGTAGAGCCAGTCATGTTCGGCGCCGTCGGCCCGGTCGTCGTCGGTGCTGTCCTCGTGGCCGGGTGCGGCGGCGGCGGCCCAGGGGCAGTATTCGTAGGTTTCCTCGGGCGGGTCGTCGGCCGGCGGCAGGTCGTTTGCCGGCGCGGGCGGGGGGCCGAAGCCGACGGGCAGGCGGGAGCGCTCCTCGACGGCCGCGGCGAGCCTGCGGGCGGCCTCCTCATGCGCGGCCCCGTCGAAGCCCTCCTGCGCCTCCATCGCCTCGCGCCGCTCGCGGTGGCGGGCGAGCGCTCGTTCGGCCCGGGCATGGCCGCTGCGCACGGCGTCTGCGAGCGGGCCGGGCTCGGTGCCGGTCACATGCGCCTCGCCCGCTTCGATCTCGCCGAACTCGTCCTCGTGCGGCAGCGGCCAGAGGCGGGCCCGGTTCGCGCCGGCCGGACTGACAAGCCCGGCGATCTCGGCCTGGAAGCGCAGCACCCGGAGCATCATGTAAGCCGAGCCGCTGGCGACGGCGGCGTCCCAGGCCTGCTCCGAGCGGGCGAGCAGGATGCGGGCCTCGTCGCGTTCGGTGCGCCGCCACGACAGGCGGATGCGGCGCACGCGCTCGACGATCCAGGGCCGCTCCAGCAGGGCGCATCCGGTCTGCCTTGCGGAGCGCTCGGCATAGCCGGCCTGCCTTGCAGCGTCTGCGGCATTGCCGGACGCTGTGTAGTGGCGGCAGAAGGCTTCCTGGCGGGTGGAAAGCGCGACGGCGGGGTCGATGACGGGCATGGTGTGCGGCTCCTTTCGTTCCGCTGGCGTTCGACAGGCAGGCCCGGCGGGGAGCGACCCTTATCCGCGCGTATCCTGCGCGCGCCTGTGCCGGCGCGGGCGGGTGTCGGCGCCGGCGCGGTTCGCGCGCCTGATTGCGCGGGCGCGAGGCAGGCACAGGGCGCACCTCGCCTGTCGGCTGAATCGGGGTCGTTCCGCACCGGGCCGGCGCGGGCGGGAAGCGGCTCCGGATGCCTCCTCCCTTGCACCCATCATACCACAATTTCTGAAAACGCAAGCCCCGAATGGAGAAATATTGCCTGAATATTGAGAACAAATTGCCGCAAGCCCGACCAGCTACCGGATTCCCCGCCCGGGGGCGAGAACAGGCGGGGGCCGGGACGACGGTCCTTGCCCTTCCTTCGTCACGATCCGACAGGACCGGATGTCGTACCAGGCGGGCTTACACCCCTCCCCAGATTTCCTCGGCGAGCGTCACCACCAGTTCGAGCTTCCGCCGCTGGTCGTCATGGCTGATCCTGTTGCCGTGTTCGGTCGAGGCGAAGCCGCATTGCGGCGCGATGCCGAGCTGGTCGAGATCGACATATCGCGACGCCTCGTCGAACTTCCGCTTGAGGCCGTCGAGGCTCTCGAGCTCGGGCGTCTTGGTGGTGATGAAGCCCGGCAGCACGCGCTGGCGGCCCTTGGCCAGCAGACCCAGCGGCTCCAGCCCGCCGGCGCGCTCGGTGTCGTATTCCATGAAGAAGATATCGACCCCGGTCCGGTTGAAGACGGCATCGGCGGCAGGGTCGTAAGCGCCTTCCGCCGCGTGGGCGGACCGGAAATTGCCGCGGCAGAGATGCATCGCGACCGTCATGTCGTCCGGGCGGTCCCTGATCGCCTCGTTCATCATCCAGGCATAGCGGTCGATCAACCGGTCCGGGTCCCAGCCCTGCTGCTGCTTCTCCGCGCGGTGCTTCGGGTCGCAGAGATAGGCGAAGAAGATGTCGTCGAGCTGGATATAGCGGCAGCCGGCGGCATAGAACGCTCCGACGGCCTTCCGGTAGGTGGCCGCGATGTCCGCGAACAAGAGGTCGGTGTCCGCGTATTCCGGCACATGAATGTCGTCCGGCGTGAGCCGGAAATGGCAGCAGCTCGGGCCGGGAATCGAGATCTTCGGCGCCACCGTGGTGTTGGCGGCCACGAATTTGAAGTGGTCGAGCATCGGGTGGTCGTCGGGGAAGTCGAGCCGGGCCGTAATCGTCGGGTAGAGCGGCGGCAGGCGCACGCCGGCGAACTGCACGCCCAGTTCGCGCGTCTCGAACTCGAACCCGGTCAGCATCTCCATGAAGTCGTAATGCCAGAACAGGCGGCGGTACTCGCCGTCGGTCACCGCCTCGAACCCGATATCCTCCTGCATGCGGATGGCTTGCGTGATCGCCTCGTCCTCGATCGCGCGCAGCTCCTCGGCCGGCATGGTCTTCTCGTCGAGGCACTTGCGGCGCGCCTCGACGACGCTTGCCGGACGCAGCAGGCTGCCGACATGGTCGGCGCGGAAGGGCGGTCGCCGTTTGCTCATGGCGTCTCTCCGCCTGTGTCGGTTGCGGACCGGGCGAGCAGGCGCTGGAGCAGGGCCTCGTCCAGGCCCGCTTCGCGCAGCACCTCCTCGCTGTGCTGCCCCGGCAGGGGCGGCGGCCGGTCGATGGCGCCGGAGCCGTGCGCCAATTTGAAGCCGGACCCCACCAGCCGCATCGGCCCCCAGGGTCCCTCGACATCCTGGATCACGTCGCGGTGGGCGAGCTGACGGTGGCCGACCGCCTCGGCGATGCTGCGGATGCGTGCGGACGGCGCCCCGGCGTCCTCCAGCCGGTCTTCCCAGGCCTCCGCGCCCCCGTCCGCAAAGGCCGCCTCGATAATCTCGCGCAACTCGTCGGCATGGGCGGTGCGGGCGTCCCAGTCGGCGAAACGCGGGTCCTCCAGCAGGTCCTCGCGCCCGAGCGCCGCGCAGAGCGCCCGGAACTGTTTCTCGTTGTTGACGGCAAGGAGGAGGTGGCCGTCGCCCGCCCTGAACAGGTTGGCGGTCGGCTTCCGGCTCACCGCCTGGTTGCCGTACTGGCCCTGCAGGTGGCCGGCGACCAGATATTCCACCACCGCCGGCGACATGAAGGAGAGCGCGGCGTCGAGCATCGCCACATCGACCATCTGGCCCCTGCCGGTATGGCTGCGCTGGAAGAGCGCGCTCGCCACGGCGAAGGCGGCCGTCATGCCGCCGATGGCGTCGCAGACCGCGAAGCCCGCCCTGACGGGCCCGGTCTCGGCATGGCCGGTGACGGACATGATGCCGGAGGTCGCCTGGATCCTGCCGTCATAGGCCGCCGTCTCCCGGTCGGGCCCGTTCTGGCCGAAGCCCGAAACCGCGCAATAGATGAGCCGCGGGTTGATGTCCGAGAGCGCCTCGTAGCCGAGGCCGAGCCGGTCCATCACGCCCGGGCGGAAGTTCTCCATCACCACATCGGCACCCTTCGCCATGTGGCGGAGTGCGGCCACGGCGTCCGGGTCCTTCAGGTCGAGCGCGAGATTGCGCTTGTTGGCGTTGGCCGAGGCCCACATCGGCGCCATCGCGCGCTCCGCCCACAGCTTCGAAGGCGGGGAGAAGCGCATGTCCTCGCCGCCCGGCCGCTCGATCTTTATGACATCCGCACCGAGCAGGGCGAGCTGGTAGCTGCCGAACGGCCCGGCGAAGACCTGGGTGAAGTCCAGGACGCGGATGCCGGAAAACGGCCTGGTCATGTTGCGGGTCCTTCCTTGCGCGCTATGCTCGCGCCACCATAACGCCGAAAGGGAGCAATGAGGCCATGGGCGCGTTGGACGGGGTCAGGATCGTGGAATTCGCCGGCATCGGGCCGGGGCCGTTTTGCAGCATGCTGCTCGCGGACATGGGCGCGGACGTGCTGCGCGTGGACCGCGCGGCCAATGTCGGCAGGGAGGCCGAGCACCCGAAGTTCAACACCCTGCTGCGGAGCCGCAAGAACATCGCCATCGACCTCAAGCATCCGGACGGGCGCGAAACGGCGCTCCGGCTCTGCGACGGCGCGGACGCCGTCGTGGAAGGCTTCCGGCCGGGCGTCATGGAGCGCCTCGGCCTCGCACCCGACACCTTGCTCGAACGCAATCCCAAGCTCGTGATCGGGCGTATGACCGGCTGGGGCCAGACCGGACCCATCGCGCACACGGCCGGGCACGACATCAACTACATCTCGCTCTCGGGCGCGCTTTACTCCATCGGCGAGGAGGACGGCCCGCCGGTGCCGCCGCTCAACCTCGTCGGCGATTTCGGCGGCGGCGCGCTCTACATGGCCGTCGGCATGCTGGCCGGCATCGTCAGCGCGCGCACGACCGGAAAGGGCCAGGTGGTGGACTGCTCGATGGTCGAGGGCTCGGCCTCGCTGATGACGCCGATGTACGGCGCGCTGGCCTCCGGAGCCTGGGTCGAGGAGCGGGGCAAGAACCGGCTCGACAAGGGCGCGCATTACTACAATGTCTATGAGACCGCCGACGGCAAGCATGTCTCGGTCGGCTCCATCGAGCCGCAATTCTATGCGCTGCTGCTCAAGCATACCGGGCTGGAGGACGCCGACCTGCCGGACCAGCTCGACCGGCCCCGCTGGCGCGATACGCGCGAGCGCCTGCGCGAAATCTTCAAGACCAAGACCCGCGACGAGTGGACGGCGATCATGGAGCAGACCGACATCTGCTTCGGCCCGGTGCTCTCCATGTCCGAGGCGATGGAGCACCACCACAATGTCGCCCGCGGCAGCTTCGTCGATGTGGACGGCGTGCGCCAGCCGGGGCCGGCCCCGGTGTTCGAGGGCACGCCGAGCGGCGTTTCCAGGGGCCCGGCCCATGCCGGCGAGCACACGGACGAGGCGCTTGGCGACTGGGGCTTCGCGGCCGCCGAGATCGCCCGCCTGAACGCCGTCGGGGCCGTGAAGCAGCGCTGACGCTGCCGCGTTCCGCGCCATGATGCCCGCGCCGGCGCCGGTCCGCACCGACATCCTGCTGATCGGCGGCGGCCACGCCCATGTGGAGGTGCTGCGCCGCTTCGGCATGGCCCCGGTCCCGGGCGTGCGGCTGACGCTGGCCACGCGCGACCTGGCCACGCCCTACTCCGGGATGCTGCCGGGGCTGGTCGCGGGCCATTACAGCCATGACGAGGCGCATGTCGATCTGGCGCCGTTGGCAGCCTTCGCCGGCGCGAGGCTCATTCACGGGGCCGTGACGGGCCTCGACCTCGACCGCAATGAAGCCGCAATCGACGGCCGGCCGGCGCTGGCCTTCGACCTTGTCTCGCTCGACATCGGCTCGACGCCGTCCCCGGCAGGCATCGAAGGGGCGGAGCACGCCCTGCCGGTCAAGCCGGTGGACCGGTTCCTCGAACACTGGGAGGAAGTCGAGGGCCGTGCGGTGGAGGCCGGGGGGCGGTTCCGGCTCGTCACCGTGGGCGCGGGCGCGGGCGGCGTCGAGCTCACGCTTGCGCTGAAACGCAGGCTGGCCGCGCGTCTGGCGGAACAGGGCATTTCCGCGGAAGGGCCGCATTTCACGGTCGTCTCGGACATGCGCGAGGTCCTGCCGGCTTACGGCCGGGCGGCGCGCCTGAGGATCGGGGCGGCGCTGCATCGCTGCGGGATCGAGCCGCGGACGGGCGTTCGGGTGGCGGCGGTCAAGCCCGGCGGCGCGGTGACGGAGACCGGCGAGATGCTGCCGGCGGACGCGGTGATCCTGGCGACGCCGGCGGCCCCGGCCGGCTGGGTTGCGGCCTCCGGGCTTGCGGTGGACGGGCGGGGTTTCGTCGAGGTGGGGCGGAACCTGCGCTCGCGCAGCCACCCGCAGGTCTTCGCGGCGGGGGATATCGCCGCGTTCGGGGCGCGCGCCTTGCCGAAATCGGGCGTCTTCGCGGTCCGGCAGGGTCCGGTTCTGGCGGAGAACCTGCGCCGGCTGGCGGCGGGCTCCGACTCCCTGCGCCCTTACAAGCCGCAGAAACGGACGCTCGCGCTGATTTCGACCGAGAGCGGGCAGGCGGTCGCCTCCTGGGGGCCGTTTGCGGCCGCCGGCGGCTGGGCATGGCGCTGGAAGGACCGCATCGACCGGCGCTGGATGGACCGCTACCGCGACCTGCCGGCAATGCCGGGGGCCGAAGACATGCGCTGCGGGGGCTGCGGCGCGAAACTGCCGGCGGACCCGCTGGCGCGCGTGCTGGCCCGCCTGGAGGTTGCGCCGCGCGAGGATGTGGCGCTCGGCCTCGGCGACGACGCCGCGGTCGTGCGCCCGCCGCCCGGCCGGGTCGCCGTCCGCACGGCGGACCAGTTCCGCGCTTTCATCGACGACCCCTGGCTCTTCGGGCGCATCGCCGCGAACCACGCGCTCGGCGACATCTATGCCATGGGCGCCGAGCCCCAGACCGCGCTCGCCCTGGCGACCTTGCCGCACGCGCCCGACGAGAAGCTCGAACGGGACCTGGAAGCGCTGTTGCGCGGCGCGCTGGAGGTGTTGAACGACGCCGGTTGCGCGCTGGTCGGCGGCCACACGGCGGAGGGGGCGGAACTGGCGCTCGGCTTCGCCCTCGACGGCCACGGCCGCGAGGACCGGCTGACGGGCAAGGACGGGCTGGAAGCCGGAGACCGGCTCGTGCTCGCCAAGCCGCTCGGGACCGGCGCGATCCTCGCCGCGCACATGGCCGGCCGCTGCCGGGGCGAGTGGCTGGGGGCGGCGCTTGCCGCCATGCAGCAGTCCAACCGCGAGGCGGGCGAGGCGTTCCGCGCGCATGGCGCGGTCGCCGTCACCGATGTCACCGGCTTCGGCCTTGCGGGCCATCTCGGCGAAATGCTCCGGGCCTCGGGCCGCGCGGCCGTTCTGTGGCCCGACGCCTTGCCCGTGCTGCCGGGCGCCCGCGACCTCATCGCGCGCGGCGTGCGCAGCACGCTGCACCCCGCCAATGAGGCGGCGGCGGCCTTCGACCCGGAAGACTGCCCGGTGCTGTTCGACCCGCAGACGGCCGGCGGGCTGCTGGCCGGCGTTCCGGGGGACCGGGCGGCCGATTGCCTGGCCGCGCTCGCCGCCGCCGGCTATGCGCAGGCGGCGGTCGTCGGCGAGGTGCTGCCGGGACCGCCCGGGGACCTCTGCCTGTCGGCGGGAGCCGGCGCTCAGCGCCCCGGCTGCGGGACCACGCGCAGATAGGGCTTCTGCTCGTCCCAGCCATCGGGGAACAGCTCCTTCGCCTGCTCGTTGGTGAGCGCCGGCAGGATGATGACATCGTCGCCCTGCTGCCAGTTCACCGGCGTCGCCACCTTGTGGCTGGCGGTCAACTGGAGCGAATCGAGCGTGCGCAGGATCTCGTCGAAATTGCGCCCGGTGGAAGGCGGGTAGGTGATCGTCGCCTTCACCTTCTTGTCGGGCCCGATGAAGAACACCGAGCGCACCGTCACCGTCTCGGCGGCATTGGGATGGATCATGTCGTAGAGCGTGGACACGTTCCGGTCATGGTCGGCGATGATCGGGAAGTTGACCGCCTGGCCCTGGGTTTCCTCGATGTCGCTGGCCCATTCCCTGTGGCTGCCCAGCGGATCGACGGAAAGGCCGATAATGCGGCAATTCCGCTTCTCGAAATCGCCCTTGAGGCGCGCGGCGGCCGCGAGCTCGGTCGTGCAGACCGGGGTGAAATCGGCGGGATGGGAGAAGAGGACGCCCCAGCCGTCGCCGAGATAATCGTGGAAGGAGACTTCGCCGTCGGTGGTTTCCGCGGTGAAGTCCGGAGCATCGTCGCCTAGACGCAGAGACATGGTGTTTCCCGTGAGGTTTTCGGTTGACCGGCGCTGCTGCGGCGGCTTCAGGGCGCCCCGGCGGCAGCATTGGCCATGTAGGACTGCCTATGCGCTTCGTAAAGGGCGATGCCGGCCGCGACGGCGATATTGAGGCTGTCGGCGCCGCCGCTCATCGGGATTGCGGCCTCGAAGTCGCAGGCGCGGCGCACCAGGCGGCGGATGCCGGCGCCCTCGGCTCCCAGCACAAGGCCGACCCGGCCGGTGAGATCGAGGCGCGCGAGCGGCAGGTCCGCCGTCCCGTCAAGCGCGGCGAACCAGTATCCCGCGGCCTTGAGGCGCTCCAGCGTGCGGGCGAGATTGACGACACGGGCGAGCGGCACCCGCTCCAGCGCCCCGGCCGCGGCCTTGGCGAGCGCGGCGGTCTCCGCCGGCGCACCGGCGGCCGGCATGATGACGGCGCGCACGTCGAAGGCTTCGGCCGAGCGAAGCACCGCACCCACATTGCGCGGATCGCTTACCCGGTCGAGCAGCAGCAGGCGCGCCGGGCCGGGCTCCGCCGCGATGGCGTCCAGGTCGGGCGGGGGCAGCGGCTCGCAGTGGAGCGCGATGCCCTGGTGGACGGCGCCGGTGCCGAAGCGCCGGTCGAGCAGGCGGCGCTCCACGGTTTCGACGGGAATGCCGCGCCGGCGCGCCGCGGCCTCCGCTTCGCCGGCCTCCGTCTGGAGGAGCCGGCGAACCTTGCGGGAAGGGTTCGCCAGGGCCGCGGCCACGGTGTGGCGGCCATGAAGCCAGAGTTCGCCGGCCGCGGGCGGTTTGCCGCGATTTTGCGTCCGATTGGCCATTGACATTGCTGCATGAGCATATCATTTTCGCCCGCCGTTTCGGGGACGGAACGGAGGGGTGCCCGAGTGGCTAAAGGGGACGGGCTGTAAACCCGTTGGCGTTGCCTACGTTGGTTCGAATCCAACCCCCTCCACCATTCGGACGGCCCGGACGACGGTCGAACGGCGGGGTGTGAGCGCAGCGCAGGACTGCACGGACGGAAACCGGGACGGAGCGCCGGCGGGTGTAGCTCAATGGTAGAGCCCCAGCCTTCCAAGCTGGTTGTGCGGGTTCGATTCCCGTCACCCGCTCCAGCTTCGGCCGGGACGAACGGAACCGACTAGAAACCAGAACCCAGGTATCGCAGCGGGACGAGGTCGATGGGCAAGGCTCGATTTGAGCGCACGAAGCCGCATTGCAACATAGGTACGATCGGCCATGTTGATCATGGCAAGACGACGCTGACGGCGGCGATCACGAAGATCCTGGCGGAGGCCGGTGGCGCCGAGTTCACGGCGTATGACCAGATTGACAAGGCTCCGGAGGAGAAGGCCCGGGGCATCACGATCTCGACGGCGCATGTCGAGTATGAGACGGGGTCGCGCCACTACGCGCATGTGGATTGCCCGGGCCATGCGGACTATGTGAAGAACATGATCACGGGAGCTGCGCAGATGGACGGCGCGATTCTCGTTGTGAGCGCAGCGGACGGCCCGATGCCGCAGACGCGGGAGCACATTCTTCTGGCGCGCCAGGTCGGCGTTCCGGCACTTGTTGTTTACATGAACAAGGTCGACCAGGTTGACGACGAGGAGCTTCTGGAGCTTGTCGAGTTGGAGGTCCGTGAGCTTTTGTCGAGCTACGACTTTCCGGGCGACGACATTCCGGTGGTGAAGGGTTCGGCTTTGGCGGCGCTTGAGGACGGTGACGTTGCGCAGGGTCGCCAGTCGGTTCTGGACCTGATGGAGGCGGTGGATGAGTATGTGCCGCAGCCGGACCGCCCGAAGGACCGTCCGTTTCTGATGCCGATCGAGGACGTGTTTTCGATCTCGGGACGCGGGACGGTTGTTACGGGGCGTGTCGAGCAGGGTATCGTGAAGGTGGGCGACGATGTTGAGATTGTGGGCCTGAAGGAGACGACGAAGACGGTCTGCACGGGCGTCGAGATGTTCCGGAAGCTTCTGGACCAGGGCGAGGCGGGTGACAATGTGGGTGTTCTGCTTCGTGGCACGAAGCGTGACGAGGTGGAGCGCGGTCAGGTATTGGCGCGCCCCGGTTCGATCCGTCCTCACACGAAGTTCCACTGCGAGTGCTATGTTCTGACGAAGGACGAGGGCGGTCGTCACACGCCGTTTTTCTCGAACTACCGTCCTCAGTTTTACTTCCGCACGACGGACGTTACGGGGACGGTAGAGTTGCCTGAGGGAGTTGAGATGGTCCTTCCCGGGGACAATGTGTCGATGGGGGTGAACCTGATTGCGCCGATAGCGATGGACGAGGGGTTGCGGTTTGCGATCCGCGAGGGCGGACGCACCGTCGGCGCCGGCGTCGTCGCCTCCATCGACGACTGAGGCGCCAGCGCCTCGAACGATGACTGAACGGCGGAGGGCCGAAAGTAAAGCCATGAATCTCAGTAGGAGCATAGCTCAATTGGTAGAGCACCGGTCTCCAAAACCGGGGGTTGCGGGTTCGAGTCCTGCTGCTCCTGCCATCTGAGGCTGCCATGGCGCGAACCAGCCCCGGCGCTTTCATCCGCCAGGTCCGCCAGGAGGCGGCGAAGGTCACCTGGCCGACGCGCAGGGAGACCGGCGTCTCCACGGCCATGGTGTTCGTCATGGTGACGCTGGCGGCGCTGTTCTTCTTCGTCGTGGACCAGGCCCTGGCGTGGATCGTGCGCGTCGTGCTCGGGCTCGGGGGATAGCGCCGTGACCGCGCTCTGGTACGTCATCCATGTCCACTCGGGCTCCGAGCAGAAGGTCGCAGCGGCGATCCGCGAGCAGGCGGACCGGCAGGGCGTGGGCGGGCTGATCGAGGAGATCAGCGTGCCCATGGAAAAGGTCGCCGAAATCCGGCGCGGGCGGCGCGTGACCGGGGAGCGCAAGTTCTTCCCGGGTTATGTGCTCATCAAGATGGAAACGCAGCAGAACGCCGAGCGGCCCGAGCGGACGGGCAGCCGTCCGGACGACCGTGTCTGGCATCTGGTCAAGAACACGCCGAAGGTCACGGGCTTCCTCGGCGGCGGCGGCAACCGGCCGATTCCGATATCCGAGCCCGAGGCCAACCGCATCCTCTACCAGGTCAGCGAAGGGGTCGAACGCCCGCGTCCCTCGGTCATCTACGACATCGGCGAGCAGGTCCGGGTCTCGGACGGCCCGTTCACCTCCTTCACCGGCGTGGTGGAAGAGGTCGATGAGGAACGCGCGCGGCTCAAGGTTTCGGTGTCGATCTTCGGGCGCGCGACGCCCGTCGATCTCGAATATTCGCAAGTGGAAAAAACCTGACCGCAAACAGCAACGAGGCGAAGGCGGGAGGCCGACCCCGGCCGTGACCGCCGGCGGCAGCAGCGCCGCCGCATATGGGGAGCCGAAATGGCAAAGAAAATCAGCGGCTACATCAAGCTGCAGGTTCCGGCGGGGCAGGCCACGCCGCAGCCGCCCATCGGTCCGGTTCTGGGACAGCGCGGACTGAACATCATGGAGTTCTGCAAGGCATTCAACGCCGCAACGCAGGCCCAGGAACAGGGCATGCCGATTCCGACGATCATCACCGTCTATGCGGACAAGTCCTTCAGCTTCACGATGAAGACGCCGCCGGCGAGTTTCCTGCTGCGGCGCGCGGCGGGGCTCGACAAGGGCAGCCAGACGCCCGGCCGGGAGAGTGCAGGCCAGGTCACGCGCGCGCAGCTGCGGGAGATCGCGGAGACGAAGATGGAGGACCTGAACGCCAACGACCTCGACGCCGCCGAGGCCATGCTTGCGGGTTCCGCCCGGTCCATGGGCCTCGAAGTGACGGAGGGCTGACGCGATGGCGAGCCGCAAGGGCAAGCGGATGCGCGCCGCGTGGGACGGCGTGGACCGCACCGTCGAGCACGAACTCACGGAAGCGGTGCGCCTGGTCCGGGAGCGGGCCGGCGCCAAATTCGACGAAACGGTCGATATCGCGATCAATCTCGGCGTCGACCCGCGCCATGCGGACCAGATGGTGCGCGGGGTTTGCGACCTGCCGCACGGCACCGGCAAGCCGGTTCGGGTGGCGGTGTTCGCGCGCGGCGCGAAGGCCGACGAGGCCCGGGAGGCGGGCGCCGACCTGGTGGGCGCGGAAGATCTCGCCGAGACGATCAGCGGGGGCGAGATTGCCTTCGACCGCGCCATCGCCACGCCGGACACCATGCCGGTGGTGGGCCGGCTCGGCCGCGTTCTGGGCCCCCGCGGCCTGATGCCGAACCCGCGCCTCGGCACCGTGACCATGGATGTGGCGGACGCCGTGCGGGCGGCCAAGGGCGGCCAGGTGCAGTTCCGGGTCGAACGGGCCGGAATCGTGCATGCCGGCATCGGCAAGGCGAGCTTCGAGCAGGAGGCGCTGGAAGGCAATGCCCGCGCTTTCTTCGACGCCATACTGCGCGCCAAGCCCACCGGCGCCAAGGGAACCTATATCAAGCGCGTCACGCTGAGTTCCACGATGGGGCCGGGCGTGCGCGTGGATGCAAGCGCTCTCGGCGGAGCGGGCTGAACCGGGCCGCCGAAAGAAACCTGTCCGAGACCGTCGGTGTCCGCGCCTGCCCGCAGGCCGGACCTAAAGCGAAAGCGCCGACGCTAGACGGGAGGAAGGCGCCGGGCGACCGGCGTCCGCTTCCGGGACAGGGTCCGACGCCGTCCGCAAGGGCGGTCAACACCAACCGGGGCCCAGGCCCCACCCAGGAGAGGACCCCTTGCTCAAGAAGCAGAAAGAGGAATTGGTCCGGAACATGACCGAGAGCTTCGGCAGCGCCGAACTCATGGTCGTGACCCGGCATTCCGGACTGACGGTGGCCGAGATGACGGACCTGCGCCGGCGCATGCGCGCGGCGGGCGTTACGTTCCGGGTCACCAAGAACCGGCTGGCGAAACGCGCGCTGGAAAAGACAGCCTTCGCCGATATCCAGCCCCTGTTCTCCGGCCCGACGGCGGTCGCGTTCTCGGCCGACCCGGTGGCGGCGGCCAAGGTGGCCGTCGACTATGCCAATGAGAACGGCAAGCTCTCCGTGCTGGGCGGCATGCTCGGTGCCGAGACGCTGGACGAAGTGGGGGTGGACACGCTCGCGAAGCTGCCCTCGCTGGACGAGTTGCGGGGCAAGATCGTGGGGCTGCTGCAGGCGCCGGGAAGCAAGATTGCGCGCCTGCTGGGCGAACCCGGCGCGCAGCTTGCGCGCGTCTTCTCGGCCCGCGGCGACTCGGGCTGACCGCCCGCAGCCGGCAGACTTGAGCCAAACACGAACCGGAAAGCGAACCCAGGAGTAACAACAGATGGCCGATCTACAGAAACTCGCCGACGAACTTTCGGAACTGACCGTCATCCAGGCGGCGGAATTGTCCAAGATGCTCGAAGAGAAGTGGGGCGTGTCCGCCGCCGCGCCGGTCGCGGTCGCCGCGGCGTCGAACGGCGAAGCTGCCGCCGCTGTGGAAGAGCAGACCGAATTCGATGTCATCCTGGCGTCCTTCGGCGAAAAGAAGATCAATGTGATCAAGGAAATCCGGGCCATTACCGGCCTCGGCCTCAAGGAGGCCAAGGAGCTGGTCGAGTCCGCGCCGAAGCCCGTCAAGGAAGGCGTGAGCAAGGACGAAGGCGAGGAGTTGAAGGAGAAGCTCGAAGGAGCGGGCGCCACGGTAGAACTGAAGTAGCCGGATTGACCGGCCGAATGGACAACGGCCCGGTTTCCGGGCCGGAAATCAGGGGCAGGCGCGGCTGCGGGCCCGGAAGAGGGGCGCGCGGCTTCGCTGCCGTTTGCCATTTTCGTGCCGCAACCCAGTTAAACAATGATCTTGCCGCCGGCCGCCGGCCGGCGTGGAACAGGGTGGATCGGACATGACGACGTCGTTTACGGGCCGCAAGCGGGTTCGGAAGAATTTCGGACATATCCGCGAGGTGGCGCCGATTCCGAATCTGATCGACGTGCAGCGCACATCCTATGAAGGGTTCCTGCAGCGCGACACTACGCCGGAAGAGCGCAGCCAGGCGGGCCTCCAGGAAGTGCTGACGACCGTTTTTCCGATCAAGGACTTCGCCGACAAGGCGCAGCTCGAATTCGTGAAATACGAATTCGAGGAGCCGAAATACGATGTCGAGGAATGCCAGCAGCGCGGCATGACCTACGCGGCGCCGCTCAAGGTGACGCTGCGCCTCATCGTCTTCGACCTCGACGACGACACCGGCGCGCGCTCGATTCGCGACATCAAGGAGCAGGACGTCTATATGGGCGACATGCCGTTGATGACCGACAACGGCACCTTCATCATCAATGGCACCGAGCGGGTGATCGTCTCGCAGATGCACCGTTCGCCGGGCGTGTTCTTCGACCACGACCGGGGCAAGACGCATTCCTCGGGCAAGCTGCTTTTCTCCGCCCGCGTCATCCCCTATCGGGGCTCCTGGCTCGATTTCGAGTTCGACGCCAAGGACGAGGTCTTCGTGCGGATCGACCGGCGCCGCAAGCTGCCGGTCACGACCTTGCTGATGGCGCTGGAAAGCGCGGACTTCGAGCAGCGCGACAGGACGTCCGACGACGATAACGACGAGCCGGTCGACGGCATGGGCGCGGAAGAAATCCTCAACTACTTCTACGACCGCGTGTCCTACCGGCTCGGGGACGCGGGCTGGGTGACGGAAGTCGATCTGTCGCGTCTCCAGGGCCAGCGGCTGGTCGCCGACCTCCGGGACGCCCGCAACGGCGACATCGTGGCCAAGGCCGGGACCAACATGACCAAGCGCCAGATCGACCGGCTCATCAAGAGCGGAGTCGAATCGCAGTTGGTGGACGAATCCGAACTGCTCGGGCGTTTCCTCGCGGAGGACCTTGTCGATGCCGGGAACGGTCGGATCTTTGCCGAGGCGGGCGACGAAATTGACGAGACCCTGCTCGAATCGCTGCGCGAGGCCGGCCTCGGCGAGATCGCGACGCTTGCGATCGACAACATCAATGTCGGCCCCTACATCCGCAACACGCTCGCGCGCGACAACAACGCCAACCGGGACGATGCGCTGACCGACATCTACAAGGTCATGCGCCCGGGCGAGCCGCCGACCCTGGAAAGCGCGGAGGCGCTGTTCAGGGGCCTGTTCTTCGAAGAAGACCGGTACGACCTCTCGGCCGTCGGCCGGGTCAAGATGAATGCGCGGCTCGGGCAGGAGACCGACGACCAGCTCCGCGTCCTGCGCAAGCAGGACATCCTGGCGATCGTCAAGACGATGGTCGAGCTCAGGGACGGGCGTGGCGAGATCGACGATATCGACCATCTCGGCAACCGCCGGGTGCGCTCGGTGGGCGAGTTGATGGAAAACCAGTACCGCATCGGGCTCACGCGCATGGAGCGCGCGATCCGCGAGCGGATGAGCTCCATCGACGCCGATTCGGTGATGCCGCAGGATCTCATAAACGCCAAGCCCGCGGCGGCCGCGGTGCGCGAGTTCTTCGGCTCCTCGCAGCTCAGCCAGTTCATGGACCAGACCAATCCGCTGTCCGAGATCACCCACAAGCGGCGCCTGTCCGCGCTCGGGCCGGGCGGGCTGACCCGCGAGCGGGCCGGCTTCGAGGTCCGGGACGTGCATCCGACGCATTACGGGCGCATCTGCCCGATCGAGACGCCGGAAGGCCCGAATATCGGCCTCATCAACTCGCTCGCGACCTATGCCCGGATCAATCGCTACGGGTTCATCGAGACGCCCTACCGGAAGGTCGAGAACGGCGCTGCGTCCGACGAAGTGATCTACATGACCGCGATGGACGAGGGGCGTTACACCATCGCCCAGGCCAACTCGCCGCTGGATGACGGGGGCCGGTTCACCGAGGACCTGGTGACCGTCAGGCGGGGCAGCGACTTCGCGCTGTCGACCGCCGACCATATCGACTTCATGGACGTGTCGCCGAAGCAGCTGGTGTCGGTTGCCGCGGCGCTGATCCCCTTCCTGGAGAATGACGACGCCAACCGCGCCCTGATGGGCTCCAACATGCAGCGCCAGGCGGTGCCGCTGGTGCAGGCCGAAGCGCCGCTGGTGGGCACGGGCATGGAGGCGGCCGTGGCGCGCGACAGCGGCGCTTCGGTCACGGCCCGGCGCAGCGGCGCGGTCGATCAGGTCGATGCCACCCGGATCGTGGTACGCGCCGCCGAAAGCGGCGGCGGCTCCGGCGTCGACATCTACAATCTGCGCAAGTTCGAGCGCTCCAACCAGTCCACCTGCCTCAATCAGCGTCCGCTGGTGAAAGTCGGCGATGCGGTCGGCGAGGGGGACATCATTGCCGACGGACCGTCCACGGAATTCGGCGAACTGGCGCTCGGGCGGAATGTGCTCTGCGCCTTCATGCCGTGGAACGGCTATAATTTCGAGGACTCGATTGTCATCTCCGAACGCATTGCGCGCGACGACGTCTTCACCTCGATCCATATCGAGGAATACGAGGTCATGGCCCGCGACACCAAGCTCGGCCAGGAGGAGATCACCCGCGACATTCCCAATGTCGCCGAGGAGGCGCTCCGCAATCTGGACGAGGCGGGCATCGTCTATATCGGCGCGGAAGTGAATGCCGGCGATATCCTGGTCGGCAAGGTGACGCCGAAGGGCGAGTCGCCGATGACGCCGGAGGAAAAGCTGCTGCGGGCGATCTTCGGCGAGAAGGCGTCGGATGTGCGCGACACCTCGCTCAAGGTGCCGCCGGGCGATTCCGGCACGGTCGTCGATGTCCGCGTCTTCCAGCGGCGCGGCGTCGACAAGGACGAGCGCGCCATGACCATCGAGCAGGCCGAGATCGACCGCCTGGCAAAGGACCGGGACGACGAGCGCGGCATCCTCACCCGCGACTTCAATGCGCGGATGCGCGAACTGCTGCTGAACCGCGAGGTCGTGTCCGGTCCGGGGCTGCGCGAGGGCCAGCGCATCACGCAGAAGACGCTGGACGGGCTCCGGCCCTCCGACTGGCGCCAGGTCGTGCTCCGGCGGGACGATACGATGCGCGAGATCGAGACGCTCATCCAGCGTTTCGACGCCAATGTCGACGAGCTGTCGAAGCGGTTCGAAAACAAGCTGGAGAAGCTGGAGCGCGGCGATGAACTGCCGCCGGGCGTCATGAAGATGGTCAAGGTGTTCGTGGCGGTGAAGCGCAAGCTGCAGCCGGGCGACAAGATGGCCGGGCGCCACGGCAACAAGGGCGTCATCTCCAAGGCGGTGCCGATCGAGGATATGCCGCACATGGAGGACGGGACGCCGGTGGACATCGTGCTCAATCCGCTCGGCGTGCCGTCGCGGATGAATGTCGGGCAGATCCTCGAGACCCATCTCGGCGCCGCCTGCCGCGGCCTCGGACGGCAGATCGACGACATGCTGGAAAAGGTGCGCGAAAGCGACAGGGCGATGGACGAGCTTCGGGCAAAGCTCAAGGCCGTCTATGGCGAGGCCGACTACGAGCGGTCCGTCGCCGGGCTCTCGGACGACGAAATGCTTGAGCTTTCCAACAACCTGACCGCCGGCGTGCCGGTCGCGACGCCCGTCTTCGACGGCGCTCATGAGATCGATATCGACGCCATGCTGCAAAGCGCCGACATCCGGTCGAGCGGACAGGTGACGCTGGTCGACGGGCGGACCGGCGAGCCGTTCGACCGCCCGGTTACGGTCGGCTACATCTATATGCTGAAGCTGCACCACCTGGTGGACGACAAGATTCACGCCCGGTCCATCGGCCCCTACAGCCTCGTCACCCAGCAGCCGCTGGGCGGCAAGGCCCAGTTCGGCGGCCAGCGCTTCGGCGAGATGGAGGTCTGGGCGCTCGAAGCCTATGGCGCCGCCTACACCTTGCAGGAAATCCTGACGGTGAAGTCGGACGACGTCGCCGGCAGAACCAAGGTCTATGAGGCCGTGGTGCGCGGCGACGACACGTTCGACGCCGGCATTCCGGAATCCTTCAACGTCCTGGTCAAGGAGCTGAGATCGCTCGGCCTGAACGTCGACCTTCAGGAAGAACACCTTTGATGGCGCGTCCGCCGCTGTCCGCAACCCGCTCTGGAGTCACCGCATGAACGACCTGATGCGACTTTTCGGCCAGACCGAACAGGAAGCCTCGTTCGACAAAATCCGGGTCTCGATCGCCTCGCCCGATCAGATTCGGCGCTGGAGCTTTGGCGAGATCAAGAAGCCCGAGACGATCAACTACCGGACGTTCAAGCCGGAACGGGACGGCCTCTTTTGCGCCCGCATCTTCGGGCCGGTGAAGGACTATGAGTGCCTGTGCGGCAAATACAAGCGGATGAAGCACCGCGGCATCATCTGCGAGAAATGCGGCGTGGAGGTCACGCTTTCCAAGGTGCGCCGCGACCGCATGGGCCATATCGAGCTCGCGGCGCCGGTGGCCCATATCTGGTTCCTGAAGTCCATGCCGAGCCGCATCGGGCTGGTGCTCGACATGACGCTGCGCGAGCTCGAACGGGTCCTGTATTTCGAGAGCTATGTCGTGACCGAGCCCGGGACGACCGTGCTCGAACGCGGCCAGCTGCTCAGCGAGGAGGAGTATCTGGACGAGGTGGAGCGCGCCGCCGCCGAGGGCGAGACTTTCGAAGCCGGCATCGGCGCGAAGGCGATCAAGGAGCTCCTCGGCGCAATCGAGCTCGCCGAGGAGCGCGAGGACATGCGCGCCGAGCTGAAGGAGACCAAATCCGAGGCGAAGCGCAAGAAGCTGGTCAAGCGGCTGAAGGTGGTCGAGGCGTTTCTCGCATCCGGCTCCAAGCCGGAATGGATGGTGCTCGACGTGGTGCCGGTGATTCCCCCGGAGCTGCGGCCGCTGGTGCCGCTCGACGGCGGGCGTTTCGCAACCTCGGACCTCAACGACCTCTACCGCCGTGTCATCAACCGCAACAACCGCCTGAAGCGGCTGATGGAGCTGCGCGCCCCGGACATCATCATCCGCAACGAGCAGCGCATGCTGCAGGAAGCGGTGGATGCGCTGTTCGACAACGGTCGGCGCGGGCGCGTCATCACGGGCGCGAACAAGCGCCCGCTCAAGTCGCTCTCGGACATGCTGAAGGGCAAGCAGGGCCGCTTCCGGCAGAACCTGCTCGGCAAGCGCGTGGACTATTCCGGCCGTTCGGTGATCGTCGTCGGCCCCGAGCTGAAGCTGCACCAGTGCGGCCTGCCGAAAAAGATGGCGCTCGAACTGTTCAAGCCGTTCATCTATTCGCGGCTCGAAGCCTATGGCATGGCGCCCACGATCAAGGCGGCGAAACGGCTGGTGGAGCGCGAGCGGCCCGAGGTCTGGGACATTCTGGAAAGCGTCATCCGCGAGCATCCGGTCCTGCTCAACCGGGCGCCGACCCTGCATCGCCTCGGCATCCAGGCCTTCGAGCCGGTGCTGATCGAGGGCAAGGCGATCCAGCTCCACCCGTTGGTCTGCACCGCCTTCAACGCCGATTTCGACGGCGACCAGATGGCGGTCCATGTGCCTCTCTCGCTGGAGGCGCAGCTGGAGGCGCGGGTGCTGATGATGAGCACCAACAACATCCTCAGCCCCGCCAACGGCAAGCCGATCATCGTGCCGACGCAGGATATCGTGCTCGGCCTCTACTACCTGTCGCTGGAGCGCGAGGGCGAGCCGGGCGAGGGCATGGTGTTCCGCGACCCGGGCGAGGTCGAATACGCGCTGGCGCACAAGATGGTCACGATGCATACCCGCATCAAGGCGCGGATCGGCCAGACCGACGAGGCCGGCGACACCACGACCCGGGTCTATGACACGACGCCGGGCCGCGTGCTGCTGGCGCAGCTTCTGCCGAGGCATGCCGCCGTCGGTTTCGACCATTTCAACCGGGTGCTCACCAAGAAGGCGGTGGGCGACATCATCGACGTCGTCTATCGCAATTGCGGCCAGAAGGACTCGGTGGTGTTCTGCGACCGGATGATGGCGATGGGCTTCGGCCACGCCACGCGCGCGGGCATCTCCTTCGGCAAGGCGGACCTGGTCATCCCGGAGGCGAAGGCGACGGTGATCGAGGAGGCGCAGAGCAAGGTCAAGGAGTTCGAGGAGCAGTATCAGCAAGGCCTGCTGACCCATGGCGAGCGATACAACAAGGTGGTGGACGTCTGGAGCGAAGCCACCGACGCCGTCTCCAGGGCGATGATGGAGGGGATCGCGGTCGCGGACCCCGACAAGCCGGTGAACTCCGTGTGGATGATGGCGCATTCCGGCGCGCGCGGCTCGGAAGCGCAGATCAAGCAATTGGCGGGGATGCGCGGCCTCATGGCCAAGCCCTCGGGCGAGATCATCGAGACGCCGATCATCGCCAATTTCAAGGAAGGCCTCTCGGTGCTGGAGTATTTCAACTCCACCCACGGCGCCCGCAAGGGCCTTGCCGACACGGCGCTCAAGACGGCCAATTCCGGCTATCTGACCCGCAGGCTCGTGGACGTGGCGCAGGACTGCATCGTGACCGAGCGGGACTGCGGCACCACGGCGGGTCTCTACATGCGGGCCATCGTCGAAGGCGGCGATGTCATCGAGCCGCTTGCGGACCGGATTCTCGGCCGCACGCTCGCAGCCGACGCCGCGGACGCCGAAGGGGCGCTGGTCGCGGCTGCGGGAACGCTGGTCGACGAGGACCTGGCCGAACGGATCGAGCAGGCCGGCATCGATATGGTCAAGATCCGTTCGGTCCTGACCTGCGAGACCAAGTCCGGGGTTTGCGGCCACTGCTACGGCCGCGACCTTGCGCGCGGCACCGAGGTCAATGTCGGCGAAGCGGTCGGCGTGATCGCGGCGCAGTCCATCGGCGAACCGGGCACGCAGCTCACCATGCGCACCTTCCATATCGGCGGCGCGGCGCAGGGCGGCGCGGAGCAGTCCTCGGTCGAGGCGGCGATGAACGGGCGGCTTCTGGTGCGAAACCGCAATGTCGTGGTCGATTCCCGGGGCGTGCCGATCGTCAAGGGCCGCAATACCGAGCTGGTGCTGATGGACGCCCAGGGCCGCGAATGCGCCCGCCACCGCCTGCCTTACGGCGCCCGGCTGCTGAAGGACGACAATGAGGCGGTCGAGGGCGGCGAGAAGCTCGCCGAGTGGGACCCCCACACGCAGCCGATCATCTGCGAGCGGGAGGGGGTTGCGCATTATGTCGATCTGGTCGAGAGCGTCTCGATGCGCGAGGTCGTGGACGAGGCGACCGGCATCTCGAGCAGGACGGTGATCGACTGGCGCCAGCAGGCGCGCGGAACGGACCTGAAGCCCCGTATCACGCTCAGGACCCCAGAAGGCGAGGTGGTCGAGCTCGATAACGGCCTGGAGGCGCGTTACTTCATGTCGGTGGATGCGGTGCTTTCCGTCGCCAACGGCCAGAACGTGCAGCCCGGCGACGTGCTGGCGCGCATCCCGCGCGAGGTCTCCAAGACCCGCGACATCACGGGCGGCCTGCCGCGGGTGGCGGAACTGTTCGAGGCGCGCAAGCCCAAGGACTTCGCCGTGCTTGCGGACATGGACGGGCGGATCGAGTTCGGACGCGACTACAAGACCAAGCGCCGGATCGTCATCCGATCCATGGAGGACCCGGAAAAGACCACGGAGCATCTGGTCCCCAAGGGGCGGCCGCTCGCGGTCAACGAAGGGGATTCCGTGCAGGTCGGAGACATGCTGCTCGACGGCAAGCGCGTGCCGCACGACATCCTGCATGTGCTCGGCGTCGAGAAGCTGGCCGACTATCTGGTCAATGAAATCCAGGAAGTGTACCGGCTCCAGGGCGTCAAGATTAACGACAAGCACATCGAGGTGATCGTCCGCCAGATGCTCCAGAAGGTCGAGATCGCCGACCCCGGCGACACGACCTTCCTGATCGGCGAGCAGGTGGACCGCGGCGAATTCGAAGAGGAAAACCTCAGGACCGAAGCGGAAGGCGGCGATCCCGCGAAAGCCGATCCGGTGCTGCAGGGCATCACCAAGGCCGCGCTCCATACCCGGTCGTGGATTTCCGCCGCCTCGTTCCAGGAGACGACGCGGGTGCTCACCGAGGCGTCGGTGAGCGGCAAGGTGGACGACCTCATCGGCCTCAAGGAGAACGTGATCGTCGGACGCCTCATTCCGGCGGGCACGGGCAGCGTGATGAAGCGGCTGCGCAACCTGGCGGCGGAACGCGACCGGCAGGCGCTGGCCGAGCGCAATGCGCGCAGCGAGGCGCTGGAAATGGAACAACTGCCTGCGGGGGAATAACGCAGGGCTGGCGGTGCGAAAACCGGCGGGCGGGCGCTTTTCGGTGCTTGACGCCCTCCGGCCGCACCGTTAAAAGCCCGCCAGCCTTATTCGGGGAGGCGGCGGTAAACCCGCTTGCGGCGGGTTTAGACGCGTCTCCGAGCCGGTCTGGGGCCGAGCGGAGTTCGATTTTCCGGACACCCCAACGCTCAGGCGAGCCTGCGCGCGGCACGCGGAGGCGGCCGGTTCGCTTTCGGTCCTGCGGGGTCCGCAGGCCGCTTCTCCGGGCGGGGGCAGACGGTGCAAGGAGGCGCAATGCCGACGATCAACCAGTTGATCCGCAAGTCGCGGACCGCGCCCAGGGCGCGCAACAAGGTGCCGGCGCTGGAGGCGTGTCCCCAGAAGCGCGGCGTCTGTACGCGCGTCTATACGACCACGCCGAAAAAGCCTAACTCGGCGTTGCGCAAGGTGGCGCGCGTGCGCCTGACCAACGGCTTCGAGGTAACGAGCTACATCCCGGGCGTCGGCCACAACCTCCAGGAGCACTCGGTCGTCCTGATCCGGGGCGGGCGCGTGAAGGACCTGCCGGGTGTGCGCTACCATATCATTCGCGGCACGCTGGACACGCAGGGGGTCGCCGACCGTCGCCAGCGCCGGTCGAAATACGGCGCCAAGCGTCCGAGGTAGAGGGGACCGGAAGCCATGTCGCGCCGCCGTGCAGCAGAAAAACGCGAGCCGATCCCCGATCCGCGATACGGGGATGCGGTGATCTCCAAATTCGTCAATTGCCTGATGCTGGACGGCAAGAAGTCCACGGCCGAGCACATCGTTTACGGGGCCCTGGAAAGGGCGGAGCGGCGCGCCGGCGTCGATGCGCTGCAGGTCTTCCACGCCGCGCTCGACAATGTGCGTCCTAATCTTGAAGTACGGTCCCGGCGGGTGGGCGGCGCCACCTACCAGGTGCCGGTCGAGGTGCGCCCGGACCGGGCGCAGGCGCTGGCGATCCGCTGGTTGATCGACGTGGCGCGCAAGCGGTCTGAAAAGACCATGATCGACCGGCTCAGCGGCGAGCTGATCGACGCCATCAACCAGCGCGGCGCGGCGGTCAAGAAGCGCGAGGACACCCACCGGATGGCCGAGGCCAACCGGGCCTTCTCGCACTACCGCTGGTAACGGACAGAGCCGGAGCACCCTCCCATGGCCCGCACCACCGCCATAGAGCGCTACCGGAATATCGGCATCATGGCGCATATCGACGCCGGCAAGACGACGACCACCGAGCGCGTGCTCTACTACACCGGACGGTCCTACAAGATCGGCGAGGTGCATGACGGCGCCGCGACGATGGACTGGATGGAGCAGGAGCAGGAGCGCGGCATCACGATCACCTCGGCCGCGACCACCTGTTTCTGGAACGACCACCGCATCAACATCATCGACACACCGGGCCATGTCGATTTCACCATCGAGGTGGAGCGCTCGCTGCGCGTGCTCGACGGCGCGGTGGCGGTCTTCGACGGCGTTGCCGGGGTCGAGCCGCAGTCGGAGACGGTCTGGCGGCAGGCAGACAAATACGGCGTGCCGCGCATGTGCTTCGTCAACAAGCTGGACCGGGTGGGGGCCGACTTCTTCCGCTGCGTGGACATGATCCGCGAGCGGCTCGGCGCGACGCCGCTGGTGCTGCAACTGCCGATCGGCGTGGAAGCCGGATTCGTCGGCGTCGTGGACCTCGTGCGCGAACGCGCAATCGTCTGGAAGGACGAGACCCTGGGGGCCGAGTTCGAATATCGCGGCATTCCGGCGGAGCTTGCGGAGCAGGTCGCGGAGCTGCGCGAGCAGTTGATCGAACTTGCGGTCGAGCAGGACGAGGAGGTGCTGGAAGCCTATCTCGAAGGCTCCGAGCCCGATGCCGAAACCATCGAGCGCTGTATCCGCACCGGCACCATTTCCGGTGCCTTCGTGCCCACGCTTTGCGGCTCGGCCTTCAAGAACAAGGGCGTCCAGCCGATGCTGGATGCGGTGGTCGCCTATCTGCCGAGCCCGGTGGACGTGCCGGCGGTGAGGGGCGTGGAGGCCGGCCGCGGCGAGCCGGCGGAACGCGCCTCCAGCGACGACGCGCCCTTCTCGGCGCTTGCCTTCAAGGTCATGAACGACCCGTTCGTCGGGTCGCTCACCTTTGCGCGCATCTATTCCGGCGTCCTCGAGGGCGGCTCCTCGGTTATGAACACCGTCAAGGGCAAGCGCGAGCGCATCGGCCGCATGCTGCTGATGCACGCCAACAGCCGCGAGGACATCAAGGAGGCGCGCGCCGGCGACATCGTGGCGATAGCCGGCCTCAAGACGACCACGACCGGCGACACGCTGGCGGCGCAGAATGCGCCCGTCATCCTGGAGCGCATGGAGTTCCCCGACCCCGTCATCGAGATCGCGGTCGAGCCGAAGACCAAGGCCGACCAGGAAAAGATGGGCGTTGCGCTCGGCCGGCTGGCGGCGGAAGACCCCTCGCTCGGGCTTTCGACGGACCATGAGACGGGCCAGACCATCCTCAAGGGCATGGGCGAGCTTCACCTGGAGATCATCATCGACCGGATGAAGCGCGAGTTTAAGGTCGAGGCCAATATCGGCGCGCCGCAGGTCGCCTATCGTGAGGCCTTCGGCAGGGTGGTCGAGGTCGATTACACGCACAAGAAGCAGAGCGGCGGCGCGGGTCAGTTCGCGCGCGTCATCATGAGCTTCGAGCCTCAGGAGACGGGCGCCGGCAACGAGTTCGAGAGCAAGGTTGTCGGAGGCGCCGTGCCGCGGGAATACATCCCCGGCGTCGAAAAGGGCTTTCTCGCGCAGCTGGAGACCGGCGTGCTGGCGGGCTTCCCGGTTATCGACGTGAAGGCGGTGCTGACCGACGGCGGCTATCACGATGTGGATTCGAGCGTGCTCGCATTCGAGATCGCGGCCCGTGCGGCGGTGCGGGAAGCGATGGAGAAGTCGCGGCCGAAGCTTCTGGAGCCGATCATGAAGGTCGAAGTGGTGACGCCCGAGGACTATATGGGCGACATCATCGGTGATCTGAACTCGCGGCGCGGGCATGTCCAGGACGTGGGCCAGCGCAGCAATGCGCGGTTGATCGAGGCCATGGTGCCGCTCGCCAACATGTTCGGTTATGTCAACACGCTGCGCTCGATGAGCCAGGGTCGGGCGCAATTCCACATGGAGTTCGACCATTACGAAGCGGTCCCGCAGGCGGTCGCGGACGAAGTCCGCGCCAAGTTCGCCTGACGGCAGGGAAAAAGAGGGGCACGGGAATCATGGGCAAGGCTCGATTTGAGCGCACGAAGCCGCATTGCAACATAGGTACGATCGGCCATGTTGATCATGGCAAGACGACGCTGACGGCGGCGATCACGAAGATCCTGGCGGAGGCCGGTGGCGCCGAGTTCACGGCGTATGACCAGATTGACAAGGCTCCGGAGGAGAAGGCCCGGGGCATCACGATCTCGACGGCGCATGTCGAGTATGAGACGGGGTCGCGCCACTACGCGCATGTGGATTGCCCGGGCCATGCGGACTATGTGAAGAACATGATCACGGGAGCTGCGCAGATGGACGGCGCGATTCTCGTTGTGAGCGCAGCGGACGGCCCGATGCCGCAGACGCGGGAGCACATTCTTCTGGCGCGCCAGGTCGGCGTTCCGGCACTTGTTGTTTACATGAACAAGGTCGACCAGGTTGACGACGAGGAGCTTCTGGAGCTTGTCGAGTTGGAGGTCCGTGAGCTTTTGTCGAGCTACGACTTTCCGGGCGACGACATTCCGGTGGTGAAGGGTTCGGCTTTGGCGGCGCTTGAGGACGGTGACGTTGCGCAGGGTCGCCAGTCGGTTCTGGACCTGATGGAGGCGGTGGATGAGTATGTGCCGCAGCCGGACCGCCCGAAGGACCGCCCGTTCCTGATGCCGATCGAGGACGTGTTTTCGATCTCGGGACGCGGGACGGTTGTTACGGGGCGTGTCGAGCAGGGTATCGTGAAGGTGGGCGACGATGTTGAGATTGTGGGCCTGAAGGAGACGACGAAGACGGTTTGCACGGGCGTCGAGATGTTCCGGAAGCTTCTGGACCAGGGCGAGGCGGGTGACAATGTGGGTGTTCTGCTTCGTGGCACGAAGCGTGACGAGGTGGAGCGCGGCCAGGTATTGGCGCGCCCCGGTTCGATCCGTCCTCACACGAAGTTCCACTGCGAGTGCTATGTTCTGACGAAGGACGAGGGTGGTCGTCACACGCCGTTTTTCTCGAACTACCGTCCTCAGTTTTACTTCCGCACGACGGACGTTACGGGGACGGTAGAGTTGCCTGAGGGAGTTGAGATGGTCCTTCCCGGGGACAATGTGTCGATGGGGGTGAACCTGATTGCGCCGATAGCGATGGACGAGGGGTTGCGGTTTGCGATCCGCGAGGGCGGACGCACCGTCGGCGCCGGCGTCGTCGCCTCCATCGACGACTGAACGACGCCCAGCCGCCGGGACGCCGGAACGAGAGACCGAGTGCCATGGATCACCAGAATATCCGCATACGCCTGAAGGCGTTCGACCACCGGGTTCTCGACCAGTCCACCGGCGAGATCGTGAGTACGGCGAAGCGCACCGGCGCCCAGGTGCGCGGGCCGATTCCGCTGCCCGTGCGCATCCAGCGCTACACCGTGCTGCGCGGCCCTCATATCGACAAGAAGAGCCGCGAGCAGTTCGAGATGCGCACCCATCGCCGGGTGCTCGATATCGTCGATCCGACGCCGCAGACCGTGGACGCGCTGATGAAGCTCGATCTCGCGGCCGGCGTCGATGTCGAGATCAAGGTCTGAGGGAGGCTCGGGGTCGATGCGAACCGGCGTCATTGCCCGCAAGCTCGGCATGATGCGCATGTTTGCGGAAACGGGCGCGCATGTGCCGGTCACGGTGCTGTCGCTCGACCGCTGCCGCGTGGTCGCGCAGCGCCGCGAGGAGCCGGACGGCTATACGGCGCTGCAACTCGGCGCCGGCATGGCGCGTACCAAGCGGGTCACCCGTCCGATGCGCGGCCATTTCGCGAAGGCGAAGGTCGAACCGGCGAGGCGTCTCGCCGAGTTCCGGGTTTCGGAAGACGCGCTGGTCGAGGTGGGCGCGGAGCTTGCCGCCGACCATTTCGTGAAGGGCCAGCATGTCGATGTTTCGGGCACGAGCATCGGCAAGGGTTTCGCCGGGGCGATGAAGCGGCACAATTTCCGCGGCCTCCGCGCGTCGCACGGCGTCTCCATCTCGCACCGCTCGCACGGTTCCACCGGCAACAGCCAGAATCCGGGCAAGGTCTGGAAAGGCAAGAAGATGGCCGGCCATATGGGCGATGCGCGGGCCACAGTGCAGAACCTGGAAGTGGTCGATACCGACGTTGAGCGCGGCCTCATCATGGTGAAGGGCGCGGTGCCGGGCGCGAAGGGCGGCTGGGTGCTGGTGTCCGACGCGCGCAAGCGCAGGCTGCCTGAGGACGCGCCGTTCCCGGCCGGCCTCAAGGCGCCGGAAGAAGCGGAAGCCGAAATGCCGGCCGGCGAGAGCGGGGAGTAGGAAGATGCAGCTCCCGGTCAAGGATTGGGACAACCGCGAAACCGGCAGCATCGAGCTTGCCGACGGCGTGTTCGGCGGCGAGGTGCGCCGCGACCTGCTGGCCCGCGTGGTGAACTGGCAACGCGCGAAGAAGCGCGGCGGCAACCACAAGGTCAAGGAACGCAGCGAGATCGCGCGCGTCAAATCCAAGATATACCGCCAGAAGGGCACGGGACGGGCCCGCCACGGCGCGGCGACGGCGAATATCTTCCGCGGCGGCGGCGTCGTCCACGGGCCCCGGGTCCGCGACCACGCCCACAAGCTGCCGAAGAAGGTCCGGGCCGCGGGGCTGCGCGCGGCGCTGGCGTCGAAGACGCAGGCCGGGAAGCTGATCGTGGTCGAGGACCTCGCGCTGGAAAGCGGGCGCACGCGCGATCTGGCGAACCGGCTCCGGGAGATGGAACTCGATTCGGCGCTGATCGTGGGCGGCGAGACGGTGGACGAGAATTTCCGCCGGGCTGCGGCCAACATCGTCGGAATCGACGTGCTGCCGCGCGTGGGCGCCAATGTCTATGACATTCTGCGGCGCGACGTGCTGGTACTGACGCGCGAGGCGGCCGCTCATCTTGAGGAGCGCCTGTCATGAGCCGCGCGCGCGCCATCGGGCGCCCTCCGCCCCGGATCGGACGCGAGCGCATGCTCGCCGTCATCAGGGCGCCGGTCGTCACCGAGAAATCAACCCTGATCGGCGAGCACAACCAGATCACCTTCCGTGTGGCGATGGATGCCACCAAGCCGGAAATTCTCCAGGCCGTCGAGAGCCTGTTCTCGGTGAAGGTGAAGAAGGTCAACACGATGAGGGTCAAGGGCAAGACCAAACGGTTCCGGGGGATAGCGGGCAAGCGTCCGGACTGGAAAAAGGCGGTGGTGACGCTCGAAGAGGGTCACTCGGTCGATGTGACCACGGGGATCTGAGGCGATGGCGCTCAAGCACTACAAGCCGACTTCGCCGGGCCGCCGCGGGCTGGTGCTGGTGGACCGCAGCGGGCTGCACAAGGGCAAGCCGGTCAAGGCGCTGACAGAGGGGCTCACCGGCACGGGCGGGCGCAACAACCAGGGGCGCACGACCGTCTTCTGGCGCGGCGGCGGCCACAAGCGCAAATACCGCCGGATCGACTTCAGGCGGCGCAAATGGGAGCAGCCGGCGGTGGTGGAGCGGCTGGAATACGACCCCAACCGCACGGCCTTCATCGCGCTCATCCGGTATGAGGACGGCGAGTTGTCCTACATCCTGGCGCCGCAGCGCCTCCAGCCGGGCGACACGGTGGTCGCTGGCCGGGAGGTGGATGTGAAGCCCGGCAACGCCATGCCGCTGCGCCGGATTCCGATTGGCACCATCGTTCACAATGTCGAGCTGAAGCCGGGCAAGGGCGGGCAGGTAGCGCGCGCCGCCGGAACCTATGTGCAGCTTGTTGGGCGCGATGCCGGCATGGCGCGGCTGCGTTTCAAGTCCGGCGAAACCCGCATGGTGCCGCATGAGTGCATGGCGTCCATCGGCGCGGTCTCGAACTCGGACCACGGCAACCAGACGCTTGCCAAGGCGGGGCGCAACCGCTGGCTCGGCCGGCGCCCGCATGTGCGCGGCGTGGTGATGAATCCCGTGGACCATCCTCATGGCGGCGGCGAGGGCAGGACCTCGGGCGGGCGCCATCCCGTGACGCCTTGGGGCAAGCCGACCAAAGGCCGGCGGACGAGGAAGAAGAAAGCGTCCGACAAGATGATCCTGCGCAGCCGGCACCGCGCCAAGACGAGAGGCTAGATCCATGTCGCGTTCGGTTTGGAAAGGCCCCTTCGTGGACGGCTATCTGCTCAGGAAAGCCGAGGCGGTGCGCGGGTCGGGCCGCAAGGAGGTGATCCGCACCTGGTCGAGGCGGTCCACGATCCTGCCGCAATTCGTCGGGCTCACTTTCGGCGTCCATAACGGGCAGAAATTCCTGCCGGTCCTGGTTACCGAGGATATGGTCGGACACAAGTTCGGCGAGTTCGCGCCGACCCGGACCTTCTACGGGCATGCGGCGGACAAGAAGGCGAGGCGGGGCTGAGGCGATGGGTAAACCGAAGGCAGAACCCCGTCTGGCCGAGAATGAGGCGCTGGCTTACGTGAAATATATCCGCACGAGCCCGCGCAAGCTGAATCTGGTCGCCGAGAGCATTCGCGGCCTGAGCGTCGAGGCGGCGCTCGATACGCTCGCCTTCTCGAAGAAGCGCGTGGCGGAGGACGTCCGCAAGGCCGTGCAGTCCGCGGTCGCGAATGCGGAGAACAACCACGAGCTCGACATCGATCGGCTTGTGGTGGCCGAGGCGACGGTCGGGCGGACGATCGTGATGAAGCGGATGCGGCCCCGCGCCAGGGGCCGGGTCGGGCGGCTGGAGAAGCCGTTCAGCAATCTCCGCGTTGTGGTGCGGGAACTGCCGGACGAGGACGAATTGCTTGTCCTCGACGACGAGGATGAGGTGGTCGTCGCCGACGACGGGGATGCGGTCGAGGAGCGTGTGTGATGGGCCATAAAGTCAACCCGATCGGGCTCCGGCTCGGCATCAACCGGACCTGGAACTCGCGCTGGTATGCCGACCGCGACTATGGCGACCTGCTGCATGAGGACCTCAGGATCCGCGACTTCCTGGAGAAACGGCTCCAGAATGCCGGCCTCTCCAAGATCGTCATCGAGCGTCCGGCGAAGAAGGCGCGCGTCACCATCCACACCGCCCGGCCGGGTGTGGTGATCGGCAAGAAGGGCGCCGATATCGAGCGGCTGCGTACCACGCTCGGGCAGATGACCAACAGCGATGTCAACCTCAACATCGTCGAAATCCGCAAGCCCGAGATCGACGCGCGGCTGGTGGCCGACAATATCGCCCAGCAGCTCGAGCGCCGCGTTGCGTTCCGGCGTGCGATGAAGCGGGCGGTGCAGTCGGCGATGCGCCTCGGCGCGCTCGGCATCCGCATCAATGTGGGCGGGCGCCTCGGCGGCGCGGAGATCGCACGCACCGAATGGTATCGCGAGGGCCGGGTGCCGCTGCACACGCTCCGGGCCGATATCGACTATGGCGAAGCGACCGCGAACACGACCTACGGCTCCTGCGGGGTGAAGGTCTGGGTGTTCAAGGGCGAGATCATGGCGCACGACCCGATGGCGCAGGACAAGCGGCTCGCCGAAGAACGCGCCGCGATGGGCCGCTGAGGAGGCGGGGCTATGCTGCAACCGAGGCGCACGAAATACCGCAAGCGGCAGAAGGGGCGCATCCACGGCATGGCGAAGGGCGGCACGGCGCTGACTTTCGGCAGCTATGGGCTGAAGGCTGCAGCGCCGGCCAGGATTACCGCCCGGCAGATCGAGGCCGCCCGGCGCACGATCACCCGCCGGATGCGCCGCGCCGGCAAGGTGTGGATCCGCATCTTCCCGGATGTGCCGGTCTCGACCAAACCGGCCGAGGTGCGCATGGGCAAGGGCAAGGGCTCACCGGAATACTGGGTGGCGAAGGTCAAGCCCGGGCGGATCATGTTCGAGCTCGACGGCGTGCCCGAGACCGTAGCCCGCGACGCCTTTGCGCTCGCTTCCGCGAAGCTGCCGATTGCGACCCGCGTGGTCGTCCGCGACGGGGTCTGAGGCCATGAAGGCGATCGATGTGCGCGCACGCACCGCAGACGAGCTGTCGGAGCTTCTGGAGGACCTCCAGAAGGCGGCCTTCAACCTGCGCTTCCAGAGAGCGTCGGGTCAGCTCGAAAACACCGCCGAGATACGCAAGGTGCGCCGGGACATCGCCAGGATCAAGACGATCCTCGGCGAGAAGAGCCGCGCGGCGGCCGGGGCCTGAGGACGACACCGCCATGCCGAAACGAATCCTTCAGGGCGTCGTGGTCAGCGACAAGATGGACAAGACGATCATCGTCCGCGTCGACCGCCGTGTGCGCCATCCGCTCTACAAGAAGTTCATCACGCGCTCGAAGAAGTTCGCCGCGCATGACGAGGAGAACCTGTATCGCGAAGGCGATACCGTGCGGATTGAGGAGCACCGCCCGATCTCCAGGCGCAAGCGCTGGACGGCGCTCGGCCGCGTGGGTGAGGAACGGGCGTCCGGGGAGGCCGGGGCATGATCCAGGTCGAGACCAGTCTCGACGTCGCCGACAACTCCGGGGCCCGCCGGGTGCAGTGCATCCGGGTGCTCGGGGGCACCGGCCGCCGGACGGCGTCGGTGGGCGACATCATCGTCGTCTCCGTGAAGGAGGCGATCCCGCGCGGCCGCGTGCGCAAGGGCGAAATCCGCCGCGCGGTGGTGGTGCGCACCAAGAAGGAAGTGACGCGGCCCGACGGCACTGCGATCCGCTTCGACCGCAATGCCGCGGTGATTCTGAGCCCGCAGAACGAGCCGGTCGGCACGCGCATTTTCGGCCCGGTAACGCGCGAGCTGCGCGCCAAGCGGTTCATGAAGATCATCTCGCTCGCCCCGGAGGTGCTGTGATGGCGGCGCGTATTCGCAAGGGCGACCGGGTGGCGGTGCTGACCGGCCGCGACCGGGGCAAGCGCGGGGAAGTGCTGCGCGTGCTGCCGGACAAGGAGCGCGCGGTGGTGCAGGGCGTCAACATGGTCACCAAGCACCGCCGCGACAGCGCGCAGGGTTCGGGCGGCGTCGAAGAGATCGAGGCGACCGTCCATCTCTCCAATCTCGCCCATATCGACCCCGAGACCGACAAGCCGACCCGCGTGGGGTTCCGCTTCCTCGACGACGGCCGCAAGGTCCGTTTCGCGCGGGGTTCCGGCTCGGTGATAGACCGCTAGGAGGCCTGCATCATGCCCCGTCTCCAGGACATCTACCGCGAGACAGTGCGCCCGGCGCTGATCGAGCAGTTCGGCTACACGAACCCCATGCAGGTGCCGGCGCTCGACAAGATCGTGCTGAACATGGGCGTCGGCGAAGCCGTGGGCGACAGCAAGAAGATCGAGGCTGCGGTTGCGGACCTCACGGCCATTTCCGGCCAGAGGCCGGTGGTGACCAAGGCCCGGAAATCGATCGCCGGCTTCAAACTGCGCGAGGGGATGACGATCGGCTGCAAGGTCACGCTGCGCCGGACGCGGATGTGGGAGTTCTTCGACCGCCTGACGACCATCGCGCTGCCGCGTGTGCGCGATTTCCGCGGCGTGTCGCCCAGGGCCTTCGACGGACGCGGCAACTATTCGCTCGGGATCCGGGAGCAGATCATCTTTCCCGAGATCTCCTACGACAGGGTCGATGCGATTCGCGGGATGAACATCGTCATCTGCACCACGGCTCGCACGAACGAGGAAGCGCGGGCCCTGCTCGGCGGCCTCAACATGCCGTTCGAACGCTAGGCGCAAGGGAGGACAGGAACGCCCATGGCCAAGGTCAGCATGGTGGAGCGGGAACGGAAACGCCGCCGGATCGTGGCGCGGTATGCGAAAAGGCGCGCGGCCTTGCGAGCCGAGGTGCGCGACGCGTCGCGCGCGCCGGATGAGCGCTTCGCCGCTTCACTGAAGCTCGCGACCCTGCCGCGCAACGGCGCCAAGGTGCGGTTGCGCAACCGTTGCGAGGTATCCGGTCGGCCGCGGGGCTATTACCGCAAGTTCCGCCTGTCGCGGATCGCGCTTCGCGAATTGGCGTCGCGGGGGCAGGTGCCCGGCGTCGTCAAGGCGAGCTGGTAGGAAAGGAGGTGGCCATCCAATGACGATGAGCGATCCTCTGGGCGATATGCTCACCCGCATCCGCAACGGCCAGCGGGCCGGCAAGCCGCATGTCGTGTCGCCGAAGTCCAAGCTGCGCATGAACGTGCTGCAGGTGCTGGCGCGCGAGGGCTATATCCGCAGCTATGAAGAAAGCCATGAGGGGCCGGCCGGAGAGCTGCGCATCGAGTTGAAATATTACGAAGGCCAGCCGGTGATCCGCTCGATCCAACGGGTTTCGAAGCCGGGCCGGCGGGTCTATTCCCGGATCAAGGACCTCAAGCCCTACAATAACGGGCTCGGCATCCAGATCCTGTCGACGCCGCGCGGCGTGATGTCGGACCACGAAGCGCGGTCCTTCAATGTCGGCGGCGAAGTGCTCTGCCAGGTGTTCTGATGTCCCGCGTTGGAAAGAATCCCGTCGCAATCCCGGACGGGGCCGAAGTTCGCTACGAAGGCGCCGTGCTGAGCGCCCGGGGCAGGCTCGGCGAACTCAGCTTCCCGGTTTCCGAGGAGTTTGTCGAAGTCGAACTCACGGACGGCCTGATTACCGTGCGGCCGCGCGACGAGTCCAAACGGGCCCGCGCCATGTGGGGCACGACCCGGTCGCTCGCGCAGAATATCGTGACGGGCGTGAGCCAGGGTTTCACCCGCAATCTGGAAATCTCCGGGGTCGGCTACCGCGCCGAGGTGAGGGGGCGGGTGCTGGTGTTGTCGCTCGGCTACAGCCATCCGGTCGAATATCCGATCCCGGAGGGTATCGAGATCGTCTGCGAGCGCCCGACGACGATTGCCGTCAGCGGTGCCGACCGGCAGCGCGTCGGCCAGGTCGCCGCCGAGATCCGCGCCTGGCGCAAGCCCGAGCCCTACAAGGGCAAGGGTGTGAGGTATGAGGGCGAATACGTCTTCCGCAAGGAAGGCAAGAAGAAGTAGAGGCGGGCGATGCTGACGACACGGGAACTCTTCGAGCGGCGCAGGCGGCGTGTGCGTTACGGCCTTAGAAAGGCCGGCGGCGGGCGCCCGCGCCTGTCGGTGTTCCGTTCCAACCGCTATATCTACGCGCAGATCGTGGACGACAGGCAGGGCAGGACGCTGGTTGCGGCCTCGTCGCTGGAGAAGGACCTGCGCCAGGGCGCGGGCAACAAGCAGGCGGCCGAGGCGGTGGGCGCGAGGCTGGCCGAGCGCGCAGTCGCTGCGGGCGTGACGGACGTGGTCTTCGACCGCGGCGGCTACAGGTATCACGGACGGGTCAAGGCGCTTGCCGATGCGGCCCGCGAGGGCGGCCTCTCGTTCTGACGGGAGGCTCGGGCAAGAGCTGGGAAGGAAGGCGGGCAGCATGGCACGGGGACCGAGATCGGACCGCGGGCGGGACCGCGAAGAGAGCGAGTTCATCGAGAAGCTTGTCTCGATCAACCGCGTCGCCAAGGTGGTGAAGGGAGGCCGGCGGTTCGGCTTCTCGGCGCTCGTCGTGGCGGGCGACGGCCAGGGGCGGGCGGGAGTCGGCGCCGGCAAGGCGCGCGAGGTGCCGGAAGCCATCCGCAAGGCGACCGAGCGCGCCAAGCGCACGATGCGCCGGGTGCCGCTGAAGGACGGGCGCACTCTCCACCACGATGTCGACGGGCGTTTCGGCGCAGGCCGGGTTGTGCTTCGCGCGGCGCCGCAGGGCACCGGCGTCATTGCCGGCGGGCCGATGCGCGCGGTTTTCGAGGCGCTTGGCATTCAGGATGTGGTCGCCAAGTCGCTCGGCTCCTCCAACCCGCACAATATGGTGAAGGCCACCTTCGAAGCGCTTTCCCGCACGGCGAGCCCGCGCATGGTCGCGCAGAGGCGGGGCAAGCGGCCGTCGGACCTGTTCGGGCCGCGCACGCCGGCCAGCGAGTCCGCGGAGGCCGACGCGCCGGCCGAGGCTGCAGCCAATGAATGAGCAGGCGGCAAAGCGCGTGAAGGTCACGCAGACCGGTTCGCCGATCCGGCGGCCCAAGGTGCAGCGCGAGACGCTGATCGGCCTCGGGCTGAACAAGATGAACCGGTCGCGCATCCTCGAGGACACCCCGGCCGTGAGGGGCATGATTGCCAAGGTGCGGCACATGGTGCGCGTGGAAAGGGTTGAATAAGAGCTGTCCGCCTCCGATTTCAGGAGCGAGCGAGGACGAAGACGCGATGAAGCTGAACGAACTCTCCGACAATCCGGGCGCGCGCAGGACGGCCAAACGGGTCGGGCGCGGCATCGGTTCCGGCAAGGGCAAGACCTCCGGGCGCGGCGTAAAGGGCCAGAAATCCCGCAGCGGCGTGGCCCTCGACGGGTTTGAGGGCGGGCAGATGCCGCTCTACCGCCGGTTGCCGAAGCGGGGCTTCAACAACCACCGGTTTCGCGCCCGCTACCAGGCGGTCAATCTCGGCCGCCTCCAACTTGCGGTGGACGCCGGCAAGCTCGATCCGGCAGAGCCGGTCGATGCGGCCGCGCTCGTCGCTTCGGGCGTGGTGCGCCGGGAACGGGACGGCATCAGGCTGCTTGCGGGCGGTGAACTCAAGGCGGGGCTCGACATCCGGGTGGCCGGTGCCTCGAAGGCGGCGGTGGCGGCGGTCGAGGCCGCGGGCGGCAGTGTGACTGTGCTGAACGCGGCGCCGGCGGAAGGATAGCCGGCTGCCATGGCTTCCGCCGCCGAGCGTCTTGCAGCCAATGTGAATTTCGGCGCCTTTGCCAAGGCGACGGAACTCAAAAAACGCATCTGGTTCACGCTCGGCGCGCTGATCGTTTACCGCTTCGGCACCTATATCCCGATCCCGGGCGTCGATGCCTCGATCCTGGCGGAACTGTTCGCCCAGCAGCAGGGCGGTGTGCTCGGCCTGTTCGACATGTTCGCGGGCGGCGCGCTCAGCCGGATGAGCATCTTTGCTCTCAACATCATGCCCTACATCTCGGCGGCGATCATCATGCAGCTGCTGACCGCCGTCAGCCCGAAGCTGGAAGCGCTGAAGAAGGAAGGCGAGTCGGGCCGCAAGAAGATCAACCAGTACACGCGCTATGGCACGGTGCTGCTGGCGGCGGTGCAGGGCTACGGGCTGGCGAGCGGCCTGGAGGCGATGGCGGGGCCGTCCGGATCGGCCGTGCTGATACCGGGCCTGTTCTTCAAGTTCACCACGGTCATCACCATCGTCGGCGGCACCGTCTTCCTGATGTGGCTCGGCGAGCAGATCACCCAGCGCGGCGTCGGCAACGGCATTTCGCTCATCATCTTCTCGGGCATCGTGGCGAACCTGCCGCTCGCGCTCGGGCAGATGTTCGAGCTCGGCCGGACGGGCCAGATGTCCACTGCGTTCATTCTCGGCCTGATCGTGATGGCGGTGGCGGTGGTCGCCTTCATCGTCTTCATGGAGCGCGCCCAGCGCAGGCTGATCGTCCAGTATCCCAAGCGCCAGGTCGGCAACCGCATGTATGGCGGCGACAGTTCGCACCTGCCCCTGAAGCTGAACACCGCGGGCGTGATCCCGCCAATCTTCGCAAGTTCGCTGCTGCTGATGCCGCTTACCATCGCGCAATTCAGCGCGGCGGGCGCCGCGCCGGGCGGCGAGGAAGGCGTGCTCGGCATGGTTGCCGCCTATCTCGGGCACGGCCAGCCGCTCTATCTCGCGCTCTACATGGCGATGATCGTGTTTTTCTGCTTCTTCTACACCGCCATCGTCTTCAATCCGGAAGAGACGGCGGAGAACCTGAAGCGCTACAACGGATTCATCCCCGGCATCCGTCCCGGCAAGAACACTGCCGTCTATCTCGATTATGTGCTGACCCGGCTGACGGCGGTGGGAGCGGCCTATCTGGCGCTTGTCTGCCTGTTGCCGGAAATCCTGATCTCCCAATACGCCGTGCCGTTCTATTTCGGCGGCACCAGCCTGCTGATCGTCGTCAATGTGACGATGGATACCGTGGCCCAGGTGCAGAGCCACCTGATCGCGCACCAGTATGAAGGCCTGATAAAGAAATCGCGCCTGCGGGGGCGGCGACGATGATCCTGGTGCTGCTGGGCCCGCCCGGCGCAGGCAAGGGAACGCAGGCCAGGCGGTTGACAGAAGAACGCGGGCTGCCGCAGCTCTCCTCCGGCGACATGCTGCGGGCGGAAATCGCCGGCGGCGGAGATCTCGGCGGGCAGGCTGCGGCGGTAGTGGAGGCGGGCCGGCTGATGCCGGACGAGATCATGACCGGGATCATCTCCAAGCGAATCGATGCCCGGGACTGCGCCGGCGGTTTTATCCTCGACGGCTTCCCGCGCACGACCGCGCAGGCCGAGGCCCTCGACGGCCTTCTTGCCAGCAAGGACATGGCGCTCGACGCCGTCCTGCTGCTGGAGGTGGACGAGGAGGCGCTGGTCGAACGTATTTCCGGACGGTTCACCTGCAGGAATTGCGGCGAGGGATATCACGACAGTTTCAAACCGCTGGCGGTCGCGGGGCGTTGCGACAAATGCGGGGCGTCGGACTTCGAGCGCCGGCCCGATGACAGCGCCGAGACGGTACGGGAGCGGCTCAGGGTCTATCGCGGCCAGACCGAACCGGTCCTGCCCTATTACGAGTCGAAAGGGCTGCTGCGCCGGGTTGACGGCATGGCGGAAATCGGCGAGGTTGCTCACAAGATCGATGTGGCGCTTGGCGGGGAAGCCGGCGGCCGGCCTCTGGGCGGTTGACGGTTTTCACGACGGGGCGTATGTTGCGCTGTTTCAGCGATCCAGCCTATAAGGAGGTTCAGGAGTGGCGCGAATTGCCGGCGTCAACATTCCGACGCAGAAGCGCGTTGAGATCTCGCTGACCTACATCCACGGCATCGGGCGGGCCAAGTCGCGGGAGATCTGCGAGAAGGCGGAGGTGCCTCTGGAGTACAGGGTCAACCAGTTGACCGAGGATCAGGTCATCCGCATCCGCGAGACGATCGACCGGGACTATATGGTTGAGGGCGATTTGCGGCGCGAGGTCGCGATCAACATCAAGCGGCTGATGGACCTCGGCTGCTACCGCGGTCAGCGCCACCGCAAGGGACTTCCCGTGCGCGGCCAGCGCACCCACACCAATGCGCGCACCCGCAAGGGCAAGGCGCGGCCGATCGCCGGCAAGAAGAAATAAGCCAGGAAGGAGCCGGTAGAGGATGGCGAGGCCAGCTGCCGCCCGCGTGCGCAGGCGCGAGCGGAAGAACATTTCCTCCGGCGTCGCGCATGTGAATGCGACGTTCAACAACACGATGATTACTATCACCGATGTCCAGGGCAATGCGATCGCCTGGTCGTCGGCGGGCGGGCAGGGCTTCAAGGGTTCTCGCAAGTCCACACCGTTCGCAGCCCAGATCGCCGCCGAGGACTGCGCCCGCAAGGCGCAGGAGCACGGCGTCAAGACACTGGATGTCAATGTGCGCGGACCGGGTTCGGGGCGCGAATCCGCGTTGCGCGCGCTTCAGGCGGCTGGCTTCACGATCACGTCCATTCGCGATGTGACGCCGATACCGCATAACGGCTGCCGTCCGCCGAAGCGTCGGCGCGTTTGACTGCAGCACCTGATCGAAACCAGCGGGCCGGCTCTCCCGGCAGGGATTGAAACGAGGTGATGTCCACATCGTTCACGCACAAGAATTGGCAGGATCTCATCAAGCCCGGCAAGCTCGACCTGCAGGCCGGGGGCGATCCGGGCCGGTCGGCCATCATCTCGGCCGAGCCGCTCGAGCGCGGCTTCGGCATCACGCTTGGCAACGCGCTCCGGCGGATCATGCTGTCGTCCCTGCAGGGTGCGGCCGTGACGCGGGTGCAGATTGACGGCGTGCTGCACGAATTCTCCTCGATTGCGGGCGTCCGCGAGGACGTCACTGACATCGTCCTCAACATCAAGGGGCTGGCTCTGCGCAAGCATTCCGAAGGCCCGAGGCGGATGGTGCTGGACGCGACGGGACCGGGCGTGGTGACTGCCGGCCGCATCCAGGCGGGCTCCGACATCGAGATCATGGACTCCGACCATGTCATCTGCACGCTCGACCGAGGCGCCAGCCTGCGCATGGAAATGACGGTCGAGAACGGCAAGGGCTATGTCCAGGCGGCAGACAACCGGCCCGAGGATGCGCCCATCGGCATGATTCCGGTGGATGCCATATACAGCCCTGTCCGCCAGGTGTCCTACCGCATCGAGCAGACCCGCGTCGGCCAGGCCACGGACTACGACAAGCTGCTGCTCGACGTGCAGACGGACGGCTCCGTCTCGCCGGAGGACGCCGTCGCCTTTGCCGCCCGCATCCTGCAGGACCAGTTGCAACTGTTCGTGAATTTCGAGGAACTCCAGCAGTCGCAGCCGGAGGGCCGGGCCGTCGATCTGCCGTTCAACCCGCATTTGCTGCGCAAGGTCGAAGAGCTGGAACTGTCGGTCCGCTCGGCGAACTGCCTGAAGAACGACAACATCATCTATATCGGCGACCTGGTGCAGAAGACCGAGAACGAAATGCTCCGCACGCCGAATTTCGGCAGGAAGTCGCTGAACGAGATCAAGGCGCTGCTGAAGCAGATGGAGCTGGACCTCGGCATGGAAGTGCCGAACTGGCCGCCGGACAATATCGAAGAGCTGGCCAAGCGGCTCGACGAGCCGTTCTGAGCGGGAGGGGGCAAGCGATGCGCCATCGCAAACAGGGCCGGCGGCTCAACCGTAGTTGGGCCCACCGCAAGGCGATGTTCTCCAACATGGCGAACGCACTCATCAAGCATGAACAGATCCGCACCACCCTGCCGAAGGCCAAGGAGTTGCGCCCGGTGGTGGAAAGGCTGGTCACGCTCGCCAAGCGCGGTGACCTTCATGCACGCCGGCAGGCCTTCGCCCGGCTCCGGGACGACGCCATGGTCGCAAAGTTGTTCTTAACCCTGCGGGAGCGCTATGCGGATCGCCCCGGCGGCTATACGCGGGTGCTCAAGGCCGGCTTCCGCAAGGGCGACATGGCGCCGATGGCGCTGATCGAATTCGTGGACCGGGACGTCGCCGCCAAGGGCCAGGACAGCGGTCCGACCCAGGAGCGCGAGGACGTCGTCCTGGACGACGCCGCGTAGCACACGGCCGGGCCGCGGCGCCGCCGTCCGGCCTCTCATGCGCTCGCAATACGCTCGCGGCCTTGCGCTGACATTTGTCGGCGTCCTCGCCGTTACACCCGACACATTACTGGTGCGCCTGGTCGATGCCGACCCATGGACCCTGGTGTTCTGGCGGGGGCTGGGCATTGCCGGCGCCCTTGTCGTCATCGTGCAGGCGGTCGAGGGACGGGCGGGGCTGCGCAACATGTTCCGGTTCGGTCCGCGCCGGCTGCTGGGGGCCGCGCTGCTGGTCGCGGTCAGCCACTGCTTCATCTGGGCGCTGGCACTCACCGCCGCGGCGAATGTGCTGGTCGTGCTGGCCGCCTCGCCGCTCGCCGCGGCGGTCATCGGGCGGCTCTTCCTGGGCGAGCCGGTGCCGCCCCGGACGTGGGTGGCCGCGGTTGCCGTGGCCGGCGGGGTCGCGGTCATTTTCGCGGACGATCTGGAGAGGGGGCGGCTCGCCGGCAATCTTTGCGCGGCGGGGGCAACGGTGGGGCTCGCCGCCTATTTCGTCCTGCTGCGTTCGATCCGGGCCGCGAGCACGCTCCCCGTGCCGATCTGGGGCAATCTGGCGGCGGCGCTTGTGGCGCTGCCGTTCGCTTCGCCTTTCTCGGTTTCGGAAACGGGGGTGCTCTGGCTGGCGCTCATGGCCTGCCTGTTGCTTCCGGCGGGGATCGGCCTCATCAGCACCGGCCCCCGATACATTCCGGCGGCGGAGGTAGGGCTGTTGCTGCTGCTGGAAACCCTGCTCGGGCCGCTCTGGGTGTGGCTTGGCACGGGCGAAACGCCGACAAAGGCCGTGCTGGCCGCAGGCGCGGTGATCGTCGCGGCACTCGCCATGAACTCGGCTCTTGGGCTACGCTCCGCCGCCCGCAGGGAGATGCCGCCATGACCCGCCCGGCCATGATCGTCGCCGCCCAGCCGGAGGCCGCCGAAGCCGGCGCCCGCGTGCTGCAGCGGGGCGGAAACGCCGTCGATGCCGCTATCGCCGCCGCCCTCGTGCAGGGCGTGGTCGATCCGCAGATGTGCGGCATAGCGGGCTTCGGCTCCTGTCATCTCTTCCTGCCGTCCCGGGGCGTTCATTGCTGCATCGACTTTCACGGCAAGACGCCGCTCGCCGCGCATCCAGCGATGTGGGAAGACCTGCTCGAAAGCGAGACGCGGGACGGCTTCGGTTTCATCCTGAAGGACCGCGTCAACGATCTCGGCTACCAGTCGATTACCACGCCGGGCGCCCTCAAGGCCTATTTCGAGGCCGCAACGGAGTTCGGAAGCTGGGACTGGGCGGATATCTGCGCCCCTGCCGTGGCCCGGGCCCGCGAGGGCTTCACCGTGCGCCCGCATGTCGATTTCTGGTGGCGGCAGACGGAACAGCTCGGCCGCACCGCAAACCGGGACCGCAACGCCTTCTCCGCCACCGGCCGAGCCGTCTACTTCCACGAGGACGGACGCCTGAAAGGCACGGGCGATCGGGTCGTCAATCCGGACCTCGCGCAGACGCTGGAGCGCGTGGCCAGGAACGGCTCGGACATCTTCTACACCGGCGAGATCGCCGAGGAGATCGACGCCGACATGCGCGCCAATGGCGGGCTGATGACAGCCGCCGACCTCGCCGCCTACCGCACGACCCGCACGGAGCCCGTCTGGACGGACTATCGGGGCCGGCGCGTCGCCTCCAACCGCCCGCCCGGCGGCGGCGTGCAGGTGTTGCAGATTCTGAACCAGCTCGGGCATTTCGACCTGGCGGCCATGGGGCACAACAGCACCGAGTATCTGCGCGTCGTCAGCGAGGCGATGAAGCGGGCGACGCGCGACAAGGACGCCCATGTCGGCGACCCGGCCTTCTACGACGTGCCTCTGGACTGGCTGCTTTCCAGGGATTACGGCGCGGAGCTTGCAGGCGAAATCGCGCGCGGCGAGCGGGCCTCGGTGACACGGGTCGCGCCGGAGCCGGCCGACACCACACATGTCGTGGCCGTGGACCGCGAGGGCGGGATCGTCACGATGACCCACTCGCTCGGCATGCCGTCGGGCGTCATCACGCCCGGTCTCGGCTTCATGTACAACGGCTGCATGGCGGTCTTCGATCCGCGCCCGGGCCGGGCGGGGTCGATCGCACCCGGCAAGAGCCGGTTTTCCTCGCTCTGTCCGACAATCGTCTTCGAGGGCGACCGGCCCTGCCTCGCGCTCGGCGCGCCGGGCGGCACCCAGATCGCGATGGGCGTGACGCAAGCGATCCTGAATGTGCTCGACCACGGCATGACCATGACCGAGGCGGTGTCGGCGCCGCGCTTCTCCTCGACCTCGAACGCCATCGACATCTCGAACCGCATTCCGGGCTATGTCGTCGAGCCTCTGGAGCGAATGGGCTATGAGATCGTCCGCAGCCCGCTCACCTTCGGCTTCGCAGCGGTGCATGGCATAAGGCTGCTGGCCGGCGGCAGCCTCGACGGCGGGGCCGATCCGGGCCATGACGGCGTGGCGCTGCAGGTCTGACCCGGACGCCCTATACTGCGGCCGAGACGCGGCTGGCGCGGGAGGAGGAAGCCATGTGCGGCATCGTTGGGCTCTATCTCAAGAACCCTGCCCTGCGCCCGCATCTGGGCCGCCTCTTCACGCCGATGATGGGGGAAATGACCGAGCGCGGCCCCGACAGCGCGGGCTTTGCGGTCTATCGGGAAGAAGGCGGACGGAACGAGGCGAAGGTCACGGTGTGCAGCATGGCGCCCGGTTACGACTGGTCCGGGCTCGCCGTGGAGGCGGGCGAAGCGCTGGGCACCGAGGCTGCAGTCGAACCGGCGTCCAACCATGCCGTCCTCAGAGCCTCCGTCGACGCCGGCAGCCTGCGGGACTGGGTCGAGGCCGGGCATCCGGAGCTCAGCGTCACCAGTTCCGGCACGGTGCTCGAAATCTACAAGGATGTCGGCCTGCCGGCGGATGTCCTGGACCGGTTCGGCGTCAGCCAGATGGCGGGCTCGCACATGATCGGCCACACGCGCATGGCGACGGAAAGCGCCGTGACGACCGCCGGGGCTCACCCCTTCAACACCGGCGACGATCTTTGCCTCGTCCACAACGGCTCGCTCTCCAACCACCACCGCCTGCGCGACTGGCTGCGCGAGCAACAGGGCGTGCGGTTCCAGACCGACAATGACACCGAGGTCGCTGCCGGCTACCTGACCTGGCGGATCGGCGAGGGCGCCAGCATCGCCGAGGCGCTGGAGGCCGGCATCAGGGACCTCGACGGCTTCTACACGTTCGCGGTCGGCACGAGGGACGGCTTCTCGGTCCTTCGCGACCCGATCGCCTGCAAGCCCGCCGTGATGGCGGAGAACGACGACTGGGTCGCCATGGCCTCGGAGTTCCGGGCGCTGGCCTGCCTGCCGGATGTCGAGGCCGCATCGGTCTGGGAACCGGAGCCGGGCAAGGTCTATTCATGGAGCGGCAGCGCGTGACGGTCGAGACCATCGACCTCGACGCGGCGGGCGTGCGGGCGCTGAACCGCCGCCTCCAGGGCCGTGACGGGCCGGTCTCCGGCGGCCATTTTATCGTGACGAATGCCAAGGGACGCCATGCGGTCGCCGTCGGGCTGACGGAAGCGGTGAATGTCCGGATCCGCGGCCATGTCGGCTACTACTGCGCCGGGATGAACCGGGAGGCGGATGTGACCGTGGAAGGGAATGCCGGGACGGGCGTCGCCGAGAACCTGATGTCCGGCACCGTCCGGGTAACGGGGGATACCAGCCAGTCTGCCGGGGCAAGCGGGCGCGGCGGGCTTCTCGTGATCGAGGGCAGTGCCAGCGCCCGCTGCGGCATCACCATGAAGGGCATCGACATCGTGGTCGGCGGCTCCATCGGGCATATGTCCGCCTTCATGGCGCAGGCCGGCCGGCTGGTCGTCTGCGGCGATGCGGGCGCCTATCTGGGCGACTCGATCTACGAGGCCGAAATCTTCGTCCGGGGCAGGGTCGAGAGCCTTGGCGCGGACTGCGTCGAGAAGGATGTGGACGAGCGGGCCGCCGACGGGTTGCAGGCGCTGCTGGAACGGGCCGGCGTGGTTGCCGACGCAAGGGAGTTCCGCCGCTACGGTTCGGCCCGTCAGCTCTACAATTTCCGCGTCGACAACGCGGCGGCCTACTAGGAACGGCATCATGTCAGGCGATCGGACGACGCGCTCCTGGGCGAGCTTTCCCCCGCATGTCATCTCCGGGATCCATCGCGCGGCAGACCAGGGCCTCTACTACATCCGGGGCTCCGGCGCGTGGCGGGCCGTGCCGTCCTTCGACGACCTGGTGTTCCTCGGCGCCTCCGTCTCGCGCTATCCGCTGGAGGGCTACCGCGAGCGCTGCGACACGAATGTGACCATAGGCGCGCGCCATGCGTCGCGACCGGTTGAGCTCAAGATCCCGATCACCATTGCCGGCATGAGCTTCGGCGCGCTCAGCGCCAATGCCAAGCGCGCGCTCGGCCTCGGCGCCAGCGCCATGGGCACCAGCACGACCACGGGCGACGGCGGCATGACGATGGAGGAGCGCGAGGCATCGGAAACGCTCGTCTATCAGGTCCTGCCCTCGCGCTACGGCATGGACCCGGACCATCTCCGCATCGCCGACGCGATAGAAGTGGTGGTCGGCCAGGGCGCCAAGCCCGGCGGCGGCGGGATGCTGCTCGGCCAGAAGGTGACGGAAAGGGTGGCGGAGATGCGGACCCTCCCGTCCGGCATCGACCAGCGCAGCGCTTGCCGGCACCCGGACTGGACGGGGCCCGACGATCTCACGATCAAGATTCAGGAGCTGCGCGAGATCACGAACTGGGAAAAGCCGGTCTATGTAAAGGTCGGCGCGACCCGCACCCAGTACGATGTCGCGCTTGCGGTCAAGGCGGGCGCGGACGCCGTGGTGGTGGACGGCATGCAGGGCGGCACGGCGGCCACCCAGGAAGTGTTCATCGAGGATGTCGGCATCCCGACGCTCCCGGCGGTCCGCCTCGCCGTGGATGCGCTCAAGGAACTGGGCGTCCACCGCGAGGTGCAGCTCATCGTCTCGGGGGGCATCCGCACCGGGGCCGATGTCGCCAAGGCGCTGGCGCTGGGAGCGGACGCCGTCTCGATCGGCATGGCCGCGCTGATGGCGCTCAACTGCAACGCGCCGCTCTACCTCGAGGACTATGAGGCGCTCGGCACGCGTCCGGGCGCCTGCAATATGTGCCAGACGGGCCGCTGCCCCGTCGGCGTGACGACCCAGGACCCGGTGCTGGAGGCGCGGCTCGACCCGGAGGAGGGCGGGCGGCGGGTGCGCAACTACCTCTCGACCCTTACGATGGAATGCCAGACCCTCGCGCGGGCCTGCGGCAAGAGCCACGTGCACAATCTGGAACCGGAGGACCTTGCCGCGCTCACCGTCGAGGCGGCGGCGATGGCACGGGTTCCGCTGGCAGGGACCGACTGGATTCCGGGCCGGTCCTGACCGCCGGCGCCGGGAGCCCTCACGACCGAAAGGAAGACGATGACCGGCAAGCTGGAAGCGTTCGCAAAGGCGAATGGCGTCAGGTATTTCCTCTTCAATTTCACCGACATTCGCGGCATGCAGCGCTCCAAGCTGGTGCCGGCGGCCGCCGCGCCGGCAATGGAGGAGGCGGGCGCGGGATTTGCGGGCTTCGCCACCTATCTGGACATGACACCCGCCCATCCCGACATGCTGGCCGTCCCCGACACCGCGAGCGTCATCCGGCTTCCCTGGCAGCCGGATGTGGCGTGGGTCGCCGGAGACCTCGTCATGGACGGCCGGCCGGTCGAACAGGCGCCGCGCGTCGTGCTGAAGAACCTCGTCGCCAGGGCGGCGGCCGAGGGGCTGCGGATGAAGACCGGCGTCGAGGCCGAATACCACCTGATCGACGCCGACGGCGCCGGGATTTCGGACCCGCGCGACATCGATGCGAAGCCCTGCTACGACCAGCAGGCGCTGATGCGCCGCTACGATGTCGTGTCCGAGATCTGCGACGCCATGCTGGAGCTTGGCTGGGGGCCCTACCAGAACGACCATGAGGACGCCAACGGCCAGTTCGAGATGAACTGGGACTATGACGACGCGCTCGTGACGGCTGACCGGCACGCCTTCTTCAAATTCATGGTGAAGTCGATTGCCGAGAAGCACGGGCTGCGCGCGACCTTCATGCCGAAACCGTTCCTCAGCCTGACCGGCAACGGGTGCCATGCGCATGTGTCCGTCTGGGACGCGGACGGGAAGACAAACCTGTTCCACGATCCGGACGGGGAACTCGGCCTGTCGGAGCTCGCCCTGCATTTCCTCGGCGGCGTGCTCCACCACGCCGAGGGGCTCTGCGCCATCACCAACCCGATCGTGAACTCCTACAAGCGCATCAACGCGCCGGTGACCGCCTCGGGCGCCACATGGTCGCCCAACACCGTCACCTGGACGGGCAACAACCGCACCCACATGGTGCGCATCCCCGATGAGGGCCGCTTCGAGTTCCGGCTCGCCGACGGCGCGGCCAACCCCTACCTGCTGCAGGCGGCCTGTCTGGCAGCCGGCCTCGACGGCATCGCCAACAGGCGCGATCCGGGCAGGCGCAGCGACCTCGACATGTATGCCGAGGGCCACAGGCGCCGGGTCAGGCGGCTGCCGAACTACCTGCTGGACGCGGTCCGCGCCTTCGACCGCAATGCGGTTTTGAAGAGTGCGTTCGGGGCGGAATTCTCGTCCGCTTATGTCAGGCTGAAGATGCAGGAATGGGACGCCTATTCCCGCCATCTGAGCGACTGGGAGCGGGAAACCTCGCTGGATATCTGAGCGGGCGGCCTGCAACGGTTCCGGGGCAACGGCATGGACAGGATGGATCGCGAATACGGGCCCGGCGGCTGGGTCGGGGTGGGCGTGCCGCAGGCGAACCCGACGGTCGAGGCGGAGATGCGCCGGCTCCTGCCGCAGGATGCCGAACTTCTGACGAGCCGCCTGGTGAGCCGGGCTCCGACCTCCGTAGAGCGGTTGATCGACTATTTCGACGGGCTCGACCGCACCCTGGACAGCTACGATGTTTTGCGTCCCGACGTTTACGGCTTCGCCTGCACCGGGTCCTCCTATCTCGTCGGCGCGGAGCGAGAGGCGGAAATCGTCGCCGGGGCGGAAGCGCGGCTCGGCTGCCCGTTCGTCACGGCCGCGCAGGCCATTCTGGATGCGCTGGCGGCCCTGGGCGCCCGGCACATCGCGCTGCTGGCGCCCTATCCGGCCGATATCGTCGAGGCCGGGGTCGCCTTTTGGCAGGCGGCCGGCCTCTCCATCGTCGAGGTCATGACCATCGACCTCGACTCGCAGGACACGCGCCGGATTTACGGGCTGCGGAGCGCCGATGCCCTCGCCGCGCTGGACAGCGGCGTGTCCGACGAGGCCGGGGCGCTGCTGATGAGCGGAACCGGCATGCCGACCCTGGCGGCGCTGGCGCCGGCGGCGGACCGGATCGGCAGGCCCGTCCTGTCGTCCAATTACTGCCTTGCCTGGGCGCTGCGCCGGGCGCTCGGCGAGGATGCGCGCCTCTGGTCGGCGGACGGCCCGGAGCTTCTCCGGGCCGCTCCCTGACGCGCCGCCCGGCCCGGTTGCCTCGCAGGACAGCCGGCGGCCGGGGCGCGGCTTCCGGGACCTGCCGGTGGAGTGGGCCCCTTGGGTCGGACAGTTTCAAGCGGCATTTTTGACAGGGTTGCGATGTTGTTTTTCCTCGAAGCGGTTTGGGCTCAGATATCCGAGCGCGGAGTGCAGGCGTCTGTGGTTGTAGCTGTCGATGAAGCGTGGCAGTTGCCTTGCGACGTCTTCGGCGGTCTCGAAGGCCATGGGATAGACGCCCTCGACCTTCAGGGTTTTCATGAAGCTCTCCATCATGGCGTTGTCGTAGGGGTTGGCTCGTCGTCCCATGGAGCCGACCATCCCGTGTTTGTCGAGCCGGGTCCGGTAGGCATGGGCGGCGTATTGCGAGCCCCTGTCGGAGTGGTGGATGCAGCCGGGCTGAGGGCTTCGGTTCCCGATCGCCTTGTCGAGCGCCGCGAGCGTCAGGCGCGCGTCGATGCGTTGCCCGAGCGCGTAGCCGACAATGCGGCGCGACCAGGCGTCCATGACCGCCGCCAGATAGACGAAGCCGTCCAGGATGGCGATGTAGGTCAGGTCGGCGACCCAGAGCCGGTTCGGGCCCTCGACCTCGCAGTCCCGGGACCGGTCCGGGAAGACCGGCCCGTCGTGGCCGCTGTCCGTGGTGGCGACAAAGCGGCGCTTGCGCGGCGGCTGCAGGGCGTGTTCGCGCATCAGCCGCCTGACCTTCTTGTGGTTGACGGTCCGGCCCCGGTGGCGAAGTTCCGCCTGCATGCGCCGCCAGCCATAGGCCTCGAACTCGTCCTTGATCTCGTGCATCGCCTCGACCAGGGCGGTGTCGTCGACCGGGCTCTGCGGCTCGCGGTAACAGGTGGAGCGCGCGATCCCCATCAGTCGGCATCCTTCGGCGACGGAGAGGCCTCGGGGCCGGCGATCACGGACATGGGCGCGCGCCTCGACCGCCGTCCTTGCCGCAAAGCCCCCTTTAGGAACTCCAGCTCCGCGGCCTGCCGGCCGACCAGCCGTTCGAGCGTCGCGATCCGGGCCTCATATGCCCGGAGCCTGTCGGCCGCCTCGGCCTCCTCATCGAAGGCCCCGGCCTCATACTTCTCCAGCCACAGCCGGATCAGGGTGCGAGACAGGTCATGACGGCGGGCCAGACCGTAAAACGTCTCGCCTGCCAGATACTCCTCAACGACCTGGCGCTTGAAGGCCATGCTGTGCGTGCGGTGCTTCCTCATCGGCGTCGATCCTTCCAATGACCGCGCACCTGTCAATTTCCTACAACAAAACTGTCCGAGACCAGGGGCCCACTCCACGGGCATGTCATGGAATGTCATGTTTTGTCATGGGGCGCGTCGCGCCGCACCCCTCTCCGCCCGCCTCGCCGAAGCTGCATCCGCCCGAATCCTGCATGTCGTCCCTCCATCGCGTTTCGTTCTCTTGCGTTCCGTTCCTCCGCCGCCGGCCCGTCCGTGCGGCGGGACCCTGTTTCGCGCGTATCGTGCGCCCGCCCGCCCGCGCGTCGGCGCCGGCGCGGTTCGCGCGCCTGATTGCGCGCGCGAGACGGCGGACGCACTTGTCCCGTTTGCTTCCGCCGGGGTCTTTTTTCGCGGCCCCAGCCACGTTCTGCGCAGAAATGCGAAAGGCGGCCCCGCAAGCCGCCTCTCTCTACTCTCATCATATTACACGTTTCCAATATGTCAAGTCATGATGAGGATATTTCCAGAAATTTTTGGTCAAACAGGAAATATCTCTGCTTCTCCTGCCCCGTCGCCTGGCGGTTCGGCCCCTATATCACCCCGCGCTCCTCCAGGTCGGCCATCGCCGCCGCGTCGAGGCCGAGGAGCCGCCCGAAGACCTCCCGGTTGTGGTGGCCGAGCTTCGCGCCGCCTTCGAGCTTCGGCAGGTCGCCGCCCGAGAAGGTGACCGGGAAACCCGGGACGATCCCGCGCTCCACCGGCTCGTCGGAACCCTGCCGGTACATCGGCCTGAGCGTGCCGCGCGCCCGGAAATGGCCGTCCTCCATCGCTTCCAAAATCGTGCGGACCCGCGCGACCGGCACGCCCGCCCCCTGGAGCAGCGCGATGCCTTCCTCGCAGCTGTGGGCGCCGAGGCGCGCCTGGATTTCCGCCCTGAGCGCGGCGATATTCGCTTCCCTCGCTTCCGGGGTCGCGAAGCGCGGCTGCTCCAGAAGCGCGGAGGCGCCGAGCGCGCCCAGCAGGGCGTTGAGGCGCAGCGACAGGCCGACCGTGATGATCACGTCGCCGTCGGTGAGCTGGTAGAGGCCGGTCACGTCGTTGCGGCTGTCATTGCCGGCCCGGACCGGCTGTCCTTCCTGCAGCACATACTCCATCGGCTCCATGAACATGAGGGTCGCAAGCGTGTCGATCATCGAGGCGTCGAGATATTGCCCTTCGCCCGTCCTTTCCCTCACCCGAAGCGCGCCCAGGATCGAATAGGCGGCGTAGAGCGGCGTCACCAGGTCGCCGACGAAGACGCCGATCCGCGTCGGCGGGCCGTCGGCCGCGCCGTTCATGTCCATGATGCCGGACATGGCCTGGATCTGGTGGTCGTGCGCGGGCAGGTCCTTGTAGGGGCCGGTCTGGCCGTAACCTGCGATGGAGCAATAGACGATGCCCGGATTGACGGCACAGACCTCTTCGTAACCGAGTCCCAGCCGCTTCATCGAGCCGGGCGACAGGTTCTCGACCAGCACGTCGGACCGTTTCGCCATCTCGAGGAACAACCGCCGTCCTTCCGGGTCCTTCAGGTTGAGCGTGACGCTCTTCACGCCTTCGGAGCGCTTCAGGAACCGGACCGACAGGTCGTCCTCCGTCTGCCGCTCCGCATGGATGCCCTTCGGCCCGTGGAAGGGCCCGGCGCTGCGGATCGGCTCGCCGGCGCCCGGCATCTCGACCTTGATGACCTCCGCGCCGAAGCGGGCGAGCGTCATGCTGAGGAAGGGGCCGGCCAGGAACACCGTGACCGAGAGCACGCGGATGTCTTCGAGGGGCTTCATTCGACACGGTCCGATAGCGGAAAAGGTGCGTCCCGGCGCAAAGGCACGCTGGCGGAGGCGGTTATGCCGGCTGCGCGACGCGGGCCGGGTCGCCGGTGTCCAGCGTCGTGACGCGGCGCATCTCCCGGCGGTAAACCGTGTCTTCGTAGCGGCAGGCGCGGTGCATGGTGGCGCGGTTGTCCCAGATGACGAAATCGCCGTCCCGCCAGGAATGGCGATAGACAAGCTCGGGCCGGGTCGCGTGCTCCGTCAGCTCGCGGATGAGGAGCCGGCCTTCCGGCACCGGCCGGTCGAGGATCCGCGAGGCGTGCGACGCGAGATAGAGCGCGCGCCGCCCGGTCCGCGGGTTGGTCAGCACGAGCGGATGGACCGCGCCCTTGAGCCGGTCGCGCTCCTCCTCGGAGAACTCGAAGCCGAGCGTCATGCGCGAGTGGGCGATGGAATGATGCACGCGGAGGCCTTCCAGCCCCGCCTTCGTCTCCTCCGGCAGCGTGTCGTATGCGGTGCGCATATCCGCGAACTCGGTGTCGGCCGGCACGGGCGGCACCACGAGGGCGGCGAGCATGGAATAGCGGCCGCGCGGGTCCTGGAATGAGGCGTCCGTGTGCCAGAGGCGGTTCCCGAGCGCGTAGAGGCGCCGGCGGCTGTCCGCTTCCACGACCTGCCCGTCCGCTTCGACATTCGAGACGTCGGAGAGCGCCTCGTCGCCGAAGCGGTTCTTCTGCAGGACGCTGAAGCCGGTCTTGCGGTGGAGCTCGCCGTCGAGCCGGGTGGCGAAATCGAGCTGCTCCTCGCCCGAGAACGCCTGGTCCCGGAAGACGAGCACGGCGTGTTCATCCATGGCCGCCCGGATTCCTTCGAGGGCCTCCTCGTCATGCGCGCGGCGGAGATCGACCGGCTCCGCCTCGGCGGCGAAATGCGGATGAAGCTTGCGGAACCGGAGTGTCATGGCTGGCTCCTGCCGTGTGAAGACTGTTGCGGGCCCGTTTCTATGGGCAGGCCGGGGTCCGGGGCCCAGTCTCCCATCGAGCCGTCATAGAGGGTGAGGTCGTCATAGCCGAGCTGGTGCAGCAGGAACAGGCCGACGGTGGCGGAGATGCCGCCGCCGCAATAGGCGACGACATGGCGGTCCCGGTCGACCCCGGCCTCCTCGTGCAGCCGCCGCGCCTCGTCCAGCGCCACGAAGGCGCCGCTCGCGGGATCGAGCAGGCTGGCCGCCGGCACGTTGGCGCTGCCGGGGATGCGCCCGGGCCTGCCGTAGCGGCTCGGCCCCTCGCCCAGATGGAAGGCAGGTGCCAGCGCATTCACCATGACGGTGCCCTCGTCTTCGAGCCGGGAAGCCACATGGTTCCTGTCCACGAACCGGCCAGGCTTAAGCGCCGCCGTGAAGCGCGCCGGCGGGTATCGCGCCGGCTCGGAGGAGATGGGGCGGCCCTCCGCCTTCCACTTCTCCCAGCCCCCGTCGAGCACGGCCGCGCCCTCGAACCCGAAGGCGCGCAGCATCCACCAGACGCGGGTCGCCCACATGATGCTGCCGGCCGAATAGAGCACGACGCGGGAGGCGTCGCCGATGCCGAGCGCGCCCATCGCCTCCGCGAACCGTTCGGCCGACGGGGCCATGAATTTGAGGCGCGTGCCGGGGTCCGAAGCCGCGCCCTGGAGGTCCAGGAACACGGCACCCGGAATATGCGCCTCATCGTATTCGGCCCGGCCCGGCACGACGCGGTAGGGGGCGTCGTCGCCGGGCTCCGCGGGCCTGAGCCACGTGGTGCAGTCCACGATGCGAAGCTCTGGCGCGCCGAGGCTGTTCTCCAACTCGCCGGTCTCGACTAGCGCCTGCGGCTCGCGCCATTGCGAGAGGTCGGCCCGTGTTCCGGTCATCGGCGGTCTCCCCTGAGCTTCGGCCGGCGGTCTCCGAAGGTGCATCAATACCACGAAGCGCCCTCCCGGATTTACGCTTCAACGGGCCGGTTGTAGGATTGTCCGCAGCATGGAATGGAGGACGCCATGACCGACAGCTGGGAATTCGAACACAACAAGGCTTCGGAGGCCGTCTGGACCGAAGGTCTGCGCGAGATCTTCGAATACCGGGACCTCGGCATCAAGGCGGCGACCAAAGGCGACTATATAGCCCACATCGTCAAGGCGAACGGCAAGGAAATGAAGGACGATGTGCAGCACTGGCATGTCCATGACTGCACGTTCCAGTTCGTCATGGTGCTGAACGGCTGGGCCGAGTTCGAATATGAAGGACAGGGTGTCAGGCGCATCGAGAAGGGCGACTGCATCAACCAACGCCCGGGCATCGCGCATCGCGAGATCGCCTGCTCGAAGGACTTCGAGGTCCTCGAAATCGTCGCGCCGGCGAATTTCGAGACCCGGATCGTCGAGGCGCCGGTCTCCGCCGAGGCCGCCGAGTAGCCGGCGCCGCCTGAATCCGACACTGTTGCAGCGGGCGCGGGAGCGAGGCTTCCGCGCCCGCGCCAATTCGCCATACGTCACCGAATCCTCATGCATCTGTCGCAAAGCTGAAAGCTTGAACGGCCAGAGTCCGCCTGCAGTGTGAAAGCACCTGCCGAACCCCCATCCGTTCGGACAGCTCATGCAGGTCAAGAGGCTCACCAAGTCGTTCGGGCGCACGGTCGCGGTCAACGACGTTTCATTCTCCGTCGACCGGCCCCTGATGATCGGGGTGATCGGCCGGTCGGGCGCGGGGAAATCCACGTTGCTGCGCACGATCAACCGGCTGACCCCCGCCACGAGCGGCGAAATACTCGTGGACGGACGGAATGTCCTTGAGCTGAAGGGCGCCGCCATGCGCCGCTGGCAGCGCGACTGCGCCATGATCTTCCAGCAGTTCAACCTGGTGCCGCGGCTCGATGTCGTGACCAACGTCATGCTGGGCGGGCTCAACGGCCACGGCACGCTGAAGAGCCTGTTCGGCATCTTCGGGGACGAGCGCATCGAGCGTGCGCTCGCCGCGCTGGAACAACTCGGCATTGCCGACCGGGCCTTGCAGCGGGCGGAGACGCTCTCGGGCGGGCAGCAGCAGCGGGTCGCCATCGCGCGCGCGCTCACCCAGGAGCCGAAGATGGTCCTGGCGGACGAGCCCATCGCCTCGCTCGACCCGGTCAGCGCCGAGACGGTGATGACCGCGCTCAGGGGAATCCATGAGCGGAACCGCCTGACGGTTATCTGCAATCTCCACACGCTGGACACGGCGCGCGCCTATTGCGACCGCATTCTCGGAATGTTGCAGGGCAGGCTCGTCTTCGACGGCAGCCCCTCCGAGCTTTCGCCGCGCGTCGTGCGGGACATTTACGGCGCCGACCGGGAGATCGACGAGGCCGCGACTTCGACATCGCTCACCGGCGCGGCCGCCGCCAACGCCGGATGGGAGCCGGCCGCCGTGCCGGCCTGACAGACACCCGCCCGGGTGAACGACCTTCCACCATCCCGAACCAGAGGAGAGGGACGATGAAACTCACCGGATATCTTGCAGCCGCCGCCGCGGCGGTCATGGTCGCGACCGGCGCCATGGCCGAAGACAGGGTCGCCGAATTCCGCATCGGCATCCTCGGAGGCGAGAATGCTTCCGACCGGCTGCGCAGCAATGAGTGCCTGCGCACCAAGACGGAGGAACTGCTGGGCGTCGAGACCAAGCTGTTCGCGCCCGCCGACTATAACGGCGTGATCGAGGGCCTGCTCGGCGGCAATCTCGACATGGCCTGGCTCGGCGCCTCCGGCTACGCGAAGGTCTATCTGACCGATCCCGAGGCGGTCGAGCCGGTGCTCACCAAGATCAATGCCGACGGCTCCTTCGGCTACTACTCCATCGGCTTCGCGCGCATCGACCGGAACGTCGAAAGCCTGGACGACATGAAGGGCAGGAAGTTCGGCTTCGGCGACCCGAATTCGACCTCGGGCTACCTCATTCCGTCGATCGAGATTCCGCAGGCGGGCTACGACATGTCGCCCGGCAAGTATTTCGGCGACGTCGTGTTCACGGGCGGCCATGAGCAGACGATCATCGCCGTGTCCAACGGCGACATCGATGCCGGCGTTAGCTGGGCGGACGGCCTCGGCGACTGGGAGGACGGCTTCAACAGCGGCGCCTTCCGCAAGGCCGTCGATGCCGGCCTCGTCGATATGACCCAGCTGCGCGAGATCTGGCGCTCCAGGGTCATTCCCGAAGGCCCGATCGTGCTGCGCAAGACGCTGCCGACCGCCGTCAAGCTGAAGATGGTCGGCATGCTGGCGAGCCTGCCTTCCATGGACGCGGAATGCGCCTACGGCTTCATGGCCGGCGAGATCAGGGCCATCGCGCCCATCGACCATGCCGACTACGAGGTCATCGTCGAGGCGCGCCGGCGCAAGTCCTCCTGACGGCTTCGCGGCACGGGATCGGGCGGCCCTGCAAAGGCGGGGCCGCCCTTTCGCGCCGGCGCCCGGATCCGGGACCATGACAGGCGTTGCCGGGCTGGCCCCGGAGATTTCCCGGATCGAAGGGCGGCGCAAGCTCTATTCCGCCGCCCTTGCCGCGATTGTGGTAACGCTTCTCGCGGCCGGATACGGGCAGGCCAACGCCATGAATTCCGGCGGGTTCCTGCAGGGGCTGGCGAAGTTCTTCGACTATCCGGGAGAGATCGTCCTCGAAGCCTGGGCGGCGGGAAGCGAGTTTCCAGGCCTTCTCGTCCGGTTCCTGCCCGCCCTTGTCGAGACCCTGAATATCGCCGCCGTCGCAACCATCCTGGGCGGCGTCGCCGCCACGGCCTTCGCCTTCCTCGGCACCGCCGGCCTCGGCGTCCGGCCGGCTCTCGTTCCGGTCGCGCGCCGCACGATGGACGCGATGCGCGCCTTCCCGGAGCTCATCATCGCGCTGTTCCTGATTTTCGTCCTCGGCACGAGCCCGGTTCCGGCCATGATCGCGGTGGCCTTCCACACCGCCGGCGCGCTCGGCAAGCAGTTTTCGGAAGTGAACGAGAACGTGGACCGGAAGGCGGTGGAAGGGCTGCAGGCCTGCGGCGCGAACTGGCTGCAGCGCATGCGCTTCGCCGTGTGGCCCCAGGTCCTGCCCAACTATCTCAGCTATTTCATGCTGCGCTTCGAGATCAATGTGCGGGCCTCGGCCATTCTCGGCTTCGTCGGCGCGGGCGGCATCGGGGCGGAGATGCGCCGCACCATCGGCTGGGGCAAGGGCTCCGGCGACGAAACCGCGGCGCTGTTCCTGCTGCTGATCCTCTCGATCTTCGCCATCGACCAGGCTTCGTCCTGGCTGAGACGCAGGATTACCGAAGGGAGCGCGACCTGAATGGCGGAGGCGGGCGTCATGGCGCGTCAATCCGCCCTCGCGCTTCGCCGGCGCCACCGGGCGGCCTTCGCCGGCGTGCGCGCGAGGGCGCTGCGCAATGGCGCCATCCTGCTCGGCGTGCTGGCCTATCTCGCCTATGCGTGGGGCGCGTTCGATGTCTCGGGCCTCATCGCCGGCGCGCAGCCGCAGCGCGCCGTTCTGCTCGCCATCGACTCGGTGGCGCACAAGGTCCATGTCACGAAATCGCTGCGCAGCGGAAAAACCTCGATTGCCGTCGAGGGCGAACGAACGGCGACCTACCGGACGCCGCCGGACTGGATCGAACGCTCGGCCGATGCCGTCAGCGTCGATCTCGGCGAAGGCTACAGCGCGGACATCGCAGGCCGGGTCCTGCGGCTGACGGTGCCCGGTTACGGCACGGTAGCGGTCGAGGCCGCAGGCGAGGGCGTCGTCACCAGGTTGCCCAGGGAAGGGCCGCCGCCGTCCTGGCTCCGCGCGACACGCACGAAATTCGACGCCCGGCCGACGCTCGGGCGCCGGGTGCAGGTTTCGCGGGCGCGCATCGAGGTCCACCGTTTCTTCTTCGGCTGGGAGAACTTCTTCTTCCCCTTCGACTCCGAGCTCAACCGTTACTCGGCGGGCGAGCTGGCGTCGCTGGTGGCGGGCGGCCCGCGCCTGAGGGAGGACATGGCGAACTGGCGTTATGTCTTCGACACTTTCTGGACGAACCCGGACTGGCAGCACGGCAATGTCTTCAAGGCCCTGCTGGAAACGCTGCTGATGGCTGTCCTGGGCACGCTGACGGCGGCGCTTGTCGCCATGCCGCTGGCCGTGCTCGCCGCCCGGAATTTCACGCCCTCGCAGACCGCCCGGTTCGTCATCCGGCGCCTGTTCGATTTCCTGCGCGGGATCGACATGCTGATCTGGTCGCTGATCTTCATCCGCTCCTTCGGGCTCGGCCCGCTCACAGGCGCGCTTGCCATCGCCTTCACCGACACCGGCACGCTCGGCAAGCTGTTTTCCGAAGCGCTGGAGAATGTCGACGAGAAGCAGGTCGAAGGCGTGAAATCGACCGGCGGCAACAGGCTTCAGGTGTACCGCTTCGGGGTCATTCCGCAGATCCTGCCGATATTCATGTCGCAGGCGCTCTACTACCTCGAGTCGAACACGCGCTCGGCGACGGTGATCGGCGCGCTCGGCGCAGGCGGGATCGGCCTGCTGCTGGTGGAGACGATGCGCACTTCCCGCGACTGGGAGAACACGCTCTACATCATCGTGCTCACCGTGGTCCTGGTCATCGCGATGGACAGTCTCTCCGGCTTCATCCGCCGCCGCCTCATCCACGGGAGGACCGCCTCCGGTTCTACTTCGCGAAGGAGCGGAGCAGGCTGACGAACGCTGCGGCCGAAGTGTCCAGCGGGCCGTCATTGACGAGCGTGCGGACATCGGGGCCTTCGGGAAAAGCCGGGGCCGGCCGCGCGAGGCGGCGGGCGCGCTCCTCCGCGGACTCGCGGCCCCTGTCGCCGAGGCGAAGCGCGAGCGTCTCCCCGCTTGCCGTCACCTGGATGACGCCAACGCGCGTGAACCGGCTCCGGGCCTCGGCGATGACGCTTCGCGACACATTGGCCGCAACGACGCGGCCCTCCGCGACGAGGCTGCCGACCGTTCCGGGCAGGGCGTAGCTGAGGCCGTGCGCGCGCCAGGCGAGCGCGAATTCGCCGGCCCGCTCGCGTGCGCGGAATTCCGCCTCCGTCAGCGCGACATGGTCCTCGTGCGGGTCTCCGGCGGGCCGCGTGATGCAGCGCCGGGGGAAGCAGAACCGCGCGTCCGGCCTCAGTTCGGCCGCGGCCCGCCGGAGCAGCGTGTCCTTGCCGGCCCCGCTCGGGCCGACGACGAGCACAAGGCAGCCGCCGGTCAATTCCGGATCGCGGCTTCGATATGGGAGCGGTAGCGCTCGAGGCCGGGCGTTACGGCCCCGGGGTCCTTGGCCTGCTCGTCCCAGCGCCTGACGGCGAGCGCATCCTGCGCGTAAGGCTGCGCGATGAATGCGGCCGCCCCGGCTTCCGTGAAGGGGCCGCCCTGCAGTTCCAGGCTCCGCACCGAGGCCGGCGACAAGCTGTCGAAATAGGCGGGGTCGGTCGCGCAGAGCCAGCGCTTGGCATCGACATGCATGCCGACCGGCGCGGTCACGTCCTCGTCGAACCAGCGGGCCAGATATTTGCGCCCCAGCGCCTCGTGCCGGTCGTCGATCCCCCGCCGGGCGGCGTCCTCGCCGAGCTTGTGGATCAGGTGGCCGAAATCGTGCAGCAGCGCGGCGACCACAAGCGAACCGGACGCGCCGGAGCATTCCGCAAGATGCGCGCATTGCAGCGCGTGCTGAAGCTGGCTGACGGCCTCGTCGCCATACTGCTCCGCGCCGCTCGTCTCCAGGATTTCCAGAATCCGGTCCGCTGCCGACATGGTCCCCTCGCTCCCGCCTAAACGACCCGATGCCCTTCGCGCCATGTGCCGCACACGACCGCGACGCCCTCGATTTCCCTGACGCGGACGAAGTCCGCCCGCTTGCCGGCGGCGATCTCGCCCCGGTCCTCCAGCCCGACCGCCCGCGCGGGATTGGCCGCCGCTATCGCCACGGCCTGCGGCAGCGTCATCTCCGGGATGCCGCCGCGCAGCAGGAACACGCCCTGGAGGGTGCTCGACGGCACATAGTCGGACGACAGCATGTCCAGCAGTCCCGAAGCCGCCAGGTCGAGAGCCGAGGCATTGCCCGAATGCGAGCCGCCGAGCACGAGGTTGGGCGCGCCCATCAATACGGCGAGACCGTTTTTCCGGGCCGCCCCGGCTGCTTCCGCCGTGGTCGGGAATTCGGCGATCGCGACGCCGTCGCGCACCGACTCCTCGACATGCTCGACGGTCGCGTCGTCATGGCTGGCCAGGGCGATGTTCCGGCCCTCCAGCGCCCTGACGACCATCGCGCGGTGGCGGGCGCTGAACCGCTGCTGCGCATGCTGCTTGGCCTTCACATAGTCGTCCATCTCGGCGTCGCTCAGGCCGTAGCGGCCCTGGTAATATTCGCGGTGCTTGCCGAGATCGACGAACTGCCGCTGCCCCGGCGTGTGGTCCATCAGCGAGACCAGCCGGACCAGAGGGTCGTCCATGAAAGGCGAGAAGCGCTCCATCAGGTCCGGGCTGGAGACCTCGCAGCGCAGGTGCAGGAAATGCTCCGCGCGGAGCACGCCCCACCGCATCGCCCCCTTTACGGCATCCGCCATGCCCGAGAGATGGTCCGGGCGGGCCTTGTCGCCGCCGCCGATCCGCACGGTATCGAGCGCCGTCGTGATTCCGGCGGCGGCGAGCTGGCTGTCATGGGCCAGCACCGCCGCCTCCGCCGGCCACTCGACGCCGGGGCGCGGGGTGAACTGGCGTTCCAGATTGTCGGTGTGGAGCTCGACGAGGCCCGGCAGCAGGTAGTCGCCTTCGAAGTCCAGCGCCGCGCCGGAGCGGACGGACCCCTCACCGATGTCCGAGAACCGGCCGTCCGACACTGCAACCGTGCCGGAAACGACGTCGTCGCACGTCACGATCCGGGCATTGGTAACCGTGAGGTCCGGCATCACGCCGCCTCCCTTGCAGCGGTGAGCGGAACCGTGCGTGTGGCCACTGCATCCCGCACGCCGGAATCGTGGAAAATCCCGACAATCGCCGCGCCCCGGCCGGCTGCCTCGCGGATCAGGCCGATCGCGGCCTCCCGGTTTTCCCTGTCGAGCGACGCGGTCGGCTCGTCCAGCAGCAGCACGGGATAGTCGGCAACGAAGACGCGCGCGAGATTGACCCGCTGCTGTTCGCCGCCCGAGAAGGTGGCCGGCGCCAGCCGGTGCAGCGCGGCCGGAATGTTGAGGCGCCGCAGCATGGCGCGCGCCGCATCCGTTGCGTGCTCCCGGTCGGCTCCGCGGTTGCGCAGGGTTTCGGCGACCACGTCTTCCGCCGCGACGCGCGGAATCACGCGCAGGAACTGGCTGACATAGCCGAGGGTCTCATTGCGCACGGCGAGGATTTCGCGCGGATGCGCCGCCGCCATGTCCATGGTCCCGCCCCGATGGCTGACAAGGATGCGCCCGCCATCGGCCCGGTAGTTTCCGTACAGGCAACGGAGCACCGTGCTCTTGCCGATTCCCGAGGGACCGTGAAGCGCCACGCACTCGCCCGCCTCCACAGCGAGGTCGAAGCCCGCCAGCACGGAAAGGCGCACGCCCCCCTGGTTGTGCAGGGTGAAGGACTTCGCCAGGCCCTCTATCCGGATCGCCGCCATCAGGATGTGCCGCCTTTCTCTTTCACGGATGGAGCACCGAAGACACGAGGAGTTGCGAGTAGGGATGCTGCGGGTCGTCCAGCACCTGGTCCGTCAGCCCGGCTTCCACGATCTCGCCCCGGCGCATGACGAGCAGGCGGTGCGACAGCAGCCGCGCGACGGCCAGATCGTGCGTGACGATGACGGCCGCCAGCCCGAGGTCCGAGACCAGGCCGCGCAGAAGGTCGAGCAGCCGCGCCTGGACGGATACGTCGAGCCCGCCCGTAGGCTCGTCCATGAACACGATGCGCGGCGCGGTCACAAGGTTGCGCGCAATCTGGAGGCGCTGCTGCATGCCGCCCGAGAAGGTGAAGGGCAGGTCGTCCATGCGCCCCGTATCCATCTCGACCTTGTCGAGCCAGTCGGTGGCGGTCCGCCGGATATTGCCGTAATGGCGCGCGCCGACGGCCATCAGGCGCTCGCCGATATTGGCGCCTGCGCTGACCTCCATGCGCAGCCCGTCGCGCGGGTTCTGGTGGACGAAGCCCCAGTCGGTGCGCATGAGCAGGCGCCGGACCGGCTCGCTGATGCGGTAAATGTCGGCCGGGCCGTCATGCCTCGTCGCATATTCGACCGTTCCCGAAGTGGGTTCGAGACGGGCGGAAATGCAGTTCAGCACCGTCGTCTTGCCGGAGCCGGACTCGCCGACAATGCCCAGAACCTCGCCCGGCCAGATGTCGAACGACACATCGCGGCAGCCGGGAATGCCGCCATAGAATTTCGTCACGGCCCGGGCGGAGAGGAGCGGCGGTATATCCATCCCGTCGTGCCCTCTCCCCGTCATGCCCGGACGCCCCTCTTCGTCACCCCGGACTTGATCCGGGGTCCAGCCCCGGTTCTCGCGGCAGTCTCGGCGGTTGGGCCTGCCCTCCACCGGCGGCGGCAGGCGCAAACGGTCAGGGATGGACCCCGGAACAAGTCCGGGGTGACGGTTGTGGGCCGTGCGATGCGAAGCCGACGGCAACCGGACAACAATGGACTTGTTCCGGGCATGGCGGAGGGTGCGCGCAGAGACGACACTACGCCCCGCTCCCTTTCAGGTCCCGCGTGGCTGGGCCGGTGTGTCCGGCTTCGCGGCGCCTGGCGCAATAGTCCGTGTCCGAGCACACGAACATGCGCCCGCCCCGGTCGTCGGTGACGATCTCGTCGAGGAAACTCTCGCCCGACCCGCAAAGCGCGCACACATCCTCCCATTTCTGGACCTCGAACGGGTGGTCGTCGAAATCGAGGCTCCGCACCCCGGTATGCGGAGGGATGGCGTAGATGCGTTTCTCGCGGCCCGCGCCGAACAGTTGCAGCGCCGGCGAGCGGTCCATCTTCGGATTGTCGAACTTCGGAATGGGCGAGGGCCGCATCAGGTAGCGGCCGTTCACCCGCACCGGATAGTCGTAGGAGGTGGCGATATGCCCGAACCGCGCAATGTCCTCATAGAGGCGGACATGCATGACGCCGTATTCCTCGAGCGCGTGCATCTTGCGCGTCTCCGCCTCCCTGGGTTCCAGCCAGCGCAGCGGCTCCGGGATGGGCACCTGGTAAACGAGGATCTGGCCCGCCCCGAGCGGCGTTTCCGGTATCCGGTGCCGGGTCTGGACGATGGTGGCGGCCTCCGTCCGCTCCGTGGTCCCGACGCCGGCCGTCCGCGCGAAGAACTTGCGGATGCTGACCGCGTTCACCGTGTCGTCGGCGCCCTGGTCGATGACCTTGAGCGTGTCGTCCACCCCGATGATGCTGGCCGTGATCTGGATGCCGCCCGTGCCCCAGCCAAAGGGAAGCGGCATTTCGCGGCTGCCGAAGGGCACCTGGTATCCCGGAATGGCGACGGCCTTGAGGATCGCCCGGCGGATCATCCGCTTGGTCTGCTCGTCGAGATAGGCGAAATTGTAGCCGTCTTCCGCCGGCCGGGCAGCATCGGCGCCGGCGGGTGTTTCGCTCCCGGCCATCGGCGCCTACTCCGCCGCCTCGGCGGGCCGGGCTTCGAACTCGGTCCTGAGTTTCCGCAGCAATTCGAGCTCCGACTGGAAATCGACATAGTGCGGCAGCTTCAGGTGCTGCACGAAACCCGACGCCTCGACATTGTCGCTGTGATAGAGCACGAACTCCTCGTCCTGCGCCGGGGAGACCGCCGCTTCGTCAAGCTCGGCCGCGCGCAGGGCGCGGTCCACCAGCGCCATCGACATGGCCTTGCGCTCCTGGTGGCCGAAGACGAGCCCGTATCCCCGCGTGAATTGCGGCGGCGCCCCGGCGCTGCCCTTGAACTGGTTGACCATCTGCACTTCGGTCACCTCGATTTCGCCGATCTCGACGGCGAAGCCGAGCTCCTCCGGCACGACCTCCACTGCGACCGTCCCGTAGCGGATTTCTCCGGCGAAGGGATGGTTGTTCGAGAAGCCGCGCTGGCTCGAATAACCGAGCGCCAGCAGGAAGCCCTCGTCGCCGCGCGCCAGCGTCTGGAGCCGCGCGTCGCGCCCGGCGGGGAACCTGAGCGGCTCCCTGGTGATGTCCGTCGGCGGCGCCCCGGCGGCGTCCGGGGCGGCTTCCTCCTCGATCAGGCCTTCATGGCCCAGCAGGTCCGCAACGCGGGGCATCGGCTCCCCGTCCGGCACATCCGCCCGTTCTACCGGGGCCGCGGCCCTGCCGCCGGAGCCGCCTTCGCCGGCGAGCCGGAAATCCAGCAGGCGGTGGGTGTAGTCGTAGGTCGGGCCGAGGATCTGGCCGCCCGGAATGTCCTTGAAGGTCGCGGAAATCCGCCGGCGGATCGCCATGCGGGCGGTATCGACGGGCTCGCTGTTGGCGAGGCGCGGCAGGGTCGTGCGGTAGGCGCGCAGCAGGAAGACGGCTTCGATCAGGTCTCCCTGCGCCTGCTTGATCGCAAGCGCCGCAAGCTCCCGGTCGTAAAGCGAGCCCTCGGCCATTACACGGTCCACAGCGAGCCCGAGCTGCTCCGCTATCTGCCGGGTGGAGACCTCCGGCACGGACGGGTCGCCGCGCCGGGCCTCGTCCAGCAGTCGGTGGGACGCCTCTATGGCCTTCTCGCCGCCCTTGACCGCGACATACATCTCAGAACCTCACCTCAGTGGAGCGCGGCACGGCTGCGAGGCTTGCGCCCGATGCGAACACAAGGTCCACGCCCTGCGGAAACAGCGCCTCCATCTCCCGGCGCTGCGTCCAGAAATCCCCGGCAATGCCGGCCGCGCGAAACTCCCGGCAGTCCTCGATTCCCGGGCCGCGGAGCGAGACCGCCTCGCCTACTTCCAGGGATGGGACCTGGAGGATGACGGTCGCGCTCTCGTCCGGATAGGCCTCCGAACCGAGCGGGAAGGCGTCGAGGGCCGGCATCTGCGCCGGGGCGGCCATGACGGCGAAGCGCGCGGCGTCCGTCTCCTCCACAAGCGGACAGCCGCAATGGAAGCGGAGCCAGGCCCGCACGTCCTCGCAATCCGCCGCCGCGTCCAGCCAGACCGGCGTCTCGAAATCCAGCAGGGTCAGGCAGAGAGCGGCGGTCGCGCGATCCAGCGGCGCGGGCGGGGCCAGATCGACTGCGATATCCTGCTGTGAGCCGGGCTCGGACATCGCCCGGAGCACGCAGCGGAACACCTGCTGGCTGTCCGGCACCGGGGCGCCGAAGCCGGGCCGGAGCGCCGATCCGTTGCCCGTTGCCGCCACGGGCCTCACTCCCGCTCGCGGGCCATGGTGAAGAACTCGACCCGCGAACTGGCGGCGTTCACGCGGTCCTCCTCCCGCCGGGCGCGCTCTGCCGATTCCAGCGGGGCAATGACGGTTTCCTCCAGCCCGTCGCGGCGCTCCGGCTGCTGGAGCAGGGCGTCGAAGGCCGCCGCGAGTTCGGCATGGCGGGCGCTGCGACCCGCGACCCAGGCGATGCCGACCGTGCCGCCCTCCAGCTGCACGGCGCAGCGCGTGGCGCTCATCTCGCCCATGTTGAAGGCGCTTCCCGTGCCGCCCATGCGCCCGCGCACCATGACGAGTCCGGTCTCCGGCGGTCGCAGGACCCGGTATTCGGGCCGTTCGGCCAGACCGGTCCAGGCGGCTTCAAGCGCGCCGTCTTCCGCCCTGGCGAGAACGCCCATCCATCGCTGCCGCGCCGCAATCTGCGGGTCCGAACCCGTCGAGGTCGGCATGGTTCCTGCCGCTCCAGCTTGCCCGGCGCTCATAAGAGCAAAGCCCGGTGACGCTTTTGTGACCCGGTTAGCCGGGCGCTTCCCCTCTTGTCAAGGCGAGCCGGCGCTCTCCCTCCCGGACCTGCCGGGCAAGGGCCCGAGAAGGCGAAACGATCCGCCGGGGGTGTCATGGGATGTCATGTTTTGTCATGCGCGCCGGCAGGACCCAGCGGTATGCGTCATGAAATGTCATGATCCGCATGCGCAATGTTCATATCCTGTATCCTGTTCGGGTATGGGCTCCGGGTACTGCATCCGGGCTCTCCGGCTTCGTGTCTTCGGCATGGGCCTGTCCTCCCGATCGGTCTTCATTCTGATCTTCCCGCCGCCGGCTTGCCCGACCGGCGGGACCCTAACCCGACTTCCGCAACTCGGCTTGAGAATCGACTGATTTGACGGTTTTCCGGCGCGAGAAGTGTCGGATTTCGGTGCAGTACCTCTCGGGACCGGCTTGTAGTGCCGACCTACCCCCTTGATCGGGCTGGCGAAGATCCGGACGCTGCGCTGATGTTCGTGCGCTGCAAGAGACGCTTCAAGGACGGCAAGGAGCACCGCTACTGGAGCGTTGTGGAGAACGTCCGGGTCCACGGCGGTCGGGTTGTTCAGCGTCAGGTGCTCTATCTCGGGGAGATCAACGACAGCCAGCGAGCGGCGTGGTGCCGCTCGATCGAGGTGGTGGAGGGCAAGTCGCGATCACGGCAGATGGCGCTGTTTCCCGAGGACCGGGAGGCGCCGGCGCTGACTTGCGAAGTGGTGAAGATCGACCTCTCGCAGGTGGCGCTTCACGACCCGCGCCAGTGGGGGGCGTGCTGGCTGGCGCTGTCCTTGTGGGACCGCCTGGACCTGGACCGCTTCTGGGAAGAGCGGCTGCCGGCGAGCCGGCAAGGCACGCGGTGGCTGGACATCCTGAAGATCCAGGTCTGCTACCGGCTGATCGACCCGGGCAGCGAGTGGCGCCTTCACCGTCACTGGTATGAGCACAGCGCGCTTCGCGATCTTCTGGGTGGCGAGCGGGCGATCGCCGACGACACACTCTATCGCTGTCTCGACAAGCTGCTGGCGCACAAGCAGGGCTTCTTCTCGTTTCTGCGCGACCGCTGGGCGACGCTGTTCGAGGCGCGCTTCGACGTGCTGCTCTACGACCTGACCTCGACCTACTTCGAGAGCGATCCGCCGTTCGATGACAAGCGCCGCTTCGGCTACAGCCGGGACAAGCGGCCCGACTGCGTGCAGGTGGTGATCGCCCTGATCGTTACGCCGCAGGGCTTTCCGCTGGCCTATGAGGTGATGCCGGGCAACACCTCCGACGACACCACGCTGGCGGCGTTCCTCAAGAAGATCGAGGATCAGTATGGCCGCTCCGAGCGGGTGTGGATCATGGACCGCGGCATCCCCACCGAGGAGACGCTGGCCGCGATGCGCGAGGGCGAGGCGCCGGTGCGCTACCTGGTGGGCACGCCCAAGGGCCGGCTGACGCGGCTCGAGAAGGTGTTCCTGGGCCTGCCCTGGCAGGAGGTGCGCCAGTCCGTGACTGTCAAGCTTCTGGTCGAGGATGGCGAGCTCTACGTCCTGGTGCGCAGCGAGGGGCGGCAGGTGAAGGAACGCGGCATGCGCCGGCGCCGGCTGAAGAGGCTGTGGCGTCGATTGGCCGAGTTGCAAGGGCAGTCGAACAGCCGGGATCAGTTGTTGCTCAAGCTCGGCGCCGCCAGGAAGGAGGCCGGCCGGGCCTGGAGCCTGGTCGACATCACCGTGCCCGGGACCGACAGCGAACTCGCCGCCAACGGCTTCTCATTCCGCCTGCAGCGCGACCGGCTGCGCCAGGTCCGCCGCCGCGAGGGCCGTTACCTGCTGCGATCCAACATGGTCGCCGAAGACCCCGCCACGCTGTGGCATCTGTACATGCAGCTCGTCGAGATCGAGCAGGCGTTCAAGGAACTCAAGCACGACCTCGCGATCCGCCCCATCTTCCATCAGCGCCAAGAGCGCATCGAGGCGCATATCTTCGTCTCGTTCATCGCCTACTGCCTGCTGGTGACCCTGAAGAACCTCGCCCGGCCGCGCGCCCCGGGCCTCACCCCACGCGCCATCCTTGAGGCCTTCGCCACCATCCAGATGGTGGACGTCCATCTGCCAACCACCGACGGCCGGCACCTCGTCCTGCCGCGCCACACCCGGCCGAACAAGGAGCACGAGCTACTGCTGCAACAGCTCGGCATGACCTGGCCGCAGCAACCCGCACCCCGGATCTCCGCCTGACGGCACACGGCGCCGCCTCTCCGTTCGCCGCCTTGTAGTGCCGACCCTCGGGGAGACGATCAAGGCTATTCAATGAGTTATACCAACGGTCGTTGATTGGAACCTATAGCAGAGAAATTTGCGCTGTGGGGTTTTTCCGGTCGGATGGGACGTTGGGTCCGGGTGTTGATGTTGTTTGTTCCGGCGTTCGAGGCGGTCGCCGCGGTTGCTTTTCGAACTTGAGCGGCCCAGCCCGGCAGCATCGCCGGCCTTCGGTCGCGGGTGTCCGTATGCCGGGGTCCGGCGGGTTGGGTCAGCGTTGTCGGCAGTCGGCTGAGGGGTCAGCCGGTATCGAGGTATGGCGCCGGGCCGACCAGGGAGCGCATGCGTGCGACGCGTCCGGCGCGGGCCTGTGCAAGCGCCATGGCCATCATGACCGCCAGGGCCAGCCCGATGCGGGTCTTCATCTTCGCGCGTCCGCGGATGTAATGGGTCTCGAAGTTGAAGCTGCGGTCGAGGCGGGCGTTGATCCGCTCCATGGCGGTGCGCCGGTTGTATCCGCGCCGCCATGACGGGCTGCCCCAGGGCGTGGGCGTGAAGATACGCCGGTCATGGCTGTCGAGGTCGACGCGCAGGATGCGGCCGTATTCGCCGGACTTCACCCCACCCGCCCGATGGCAGGCCCGGCGTCCCTTGCACTCGAAGCCGAAGGCGGCTGCGGGGCAGCGGTATTTGAGCGTGCCGCAGACGCCGCGCCCGACCTCGAACCCCTGGAAGGCCATGGCGCGGACCTCGCCGGTCTGCGGGCACACGCAGGACACCCGGCCGCGTTCGTCATGAACGATGACGTCGGCGCGCCCGGGGAACAGCGGTCGCGTGATCGGCCGGGCCGGGTCATGGCCCGGCTCCTTCTTCTCGACCCGCCACATCAGGCGCGTGTCGATCAGCGGGCGGATATGCCACCTGTCCCACAGCCGCGCCTTCAGGCGGGCGTTGTCGAGACCGCGGTCGGCGCTGAAATCGGCGCAGCGCCCGGCCATCTCCGGCGCCTCGGCGAACAACTCCTCCAGCATCCCGGACAGCACCCCGGGTTCCGATGCCGACGCCCGCGTCACCTCGAAGGCCACAGGAACCTCCTGGTCCGTGTCGGCGATCAGGTGCAGCCCGTAGCCGAACCACGACTTCACCTTCTTCCACACCGCGCCGGTCTTCGCGTTCACCCCGCCCGTCTCGTGCCTGCCCCAGTCCGCATCGGGGTCCGAGGTCTGCCCCCTGGCCCCGGCAACCCGGCCCGTCGAGTGGCTCGCCACCGCCTTGCCGTCGTAGCCGAGATGGCGACCGAAGTCCGGCAACTCCTCGAACAGCGAGGCGCGCAGACGCCCGATCATCCCCGACACAAGGCCGCGCTCGTCCTCAAGGCGCACCACGCGCCCCAGGAACCGCGAGAAGTTCCAGGCGCCCGGCACCGTCGAGCGCAACGGCGCCGGACGCCTCACCGCGCGCCCTGCGCAAAGCGCCACCACCGGCGCACCCTGCAAGGGCAGCGCCTCGAACCCGCAAATCTCAAGCAATGCCGGGTTGCGGCCCAGCTCACGCAGCAGCGACTGCATCGAGGCATGCTGGAACACGATCCCCGCGATCAGAGCCCGCCACATCGCCCGCACCGGGTAGTCGTTGCGACCCCGGCCTCGACCCGCCTCAAGCGCCGCCACAACCTTCTCGTCGGGAAGCGTGTCGAGCACCACACGCAGACGCTCAAGGTCCGCAAGGCCCTCCACAGACCACCACGAAAAGGCTAACTTCTCCGCTGTCGCCATCACGTTCTCCCAACCAGCGCCGGTGGATGGAACAAGGGCCGCAGGCCCGATGGCGACACCTTCTACTCAGTCCCGCGCCTCAACGCGACGCGCCCGAAAACCAGCCCGCGCACGGCCATGGGGTGGAAATCCACAAAACCTTTCCCTCCAAACCGCAAAAACCCCGGAAATCAGCCATCCTGACGGGGTAAGAAAAATCCAGACCCTCCGCAATGCCTTGCTCAGAAAGCACTTCCAAACAGCGCACACGCCTCATAGCAGAGCCTCCCTCCGCAGCTCGCCCCCTGAGCCGAGGCCTCCTACTGCAAGAGGTAATCTCCGCCGAGAGAGGCTAATCGGTTCTTATCTGTGGCCGGTGGTATTAGCATCCTCATGACCCCCGAGTTGCGGAAGTCGGGCTAGCACCCAGGTTATGAAGACCGCGGGAGAGCATGGTTCCCCGTCCGCTGTTCCTTTGAACCCGAACAGTCGCTTGGTCCGCAGTGTGAGACCGCATTTGCAAGGACGGGACATGGAACGGATATTCGTTGGCATCGACGTGGCGAAGGATCGTCTGGACGTGCATCTGCGCCCGTCCGGGGAGGCCTTTGCCGTCGCGCGCGACGGCAAAGGCCTGGAAGAGTTGTCGGCGCGCCTGGGCGGGCTGGAGGTTGCCCTCGTGGTGCTGGAGGCGACGGGCGGCTTCGAGGTCACGGTCGCGGCGGCGCTCTGCGCGGCGGGCCTGCCATTGGCGGTGGTCAACCCGCGCCAGATCCGGGACTTCGCCCGCGCCACCGGCCGGCTCGCCAAGACCGACGCCCTCGATGCGGCGGCGATCGCACAGTTCGCCGAGGCGGTCCATCCCGAGCCCCGTCCGGTGCCTGACGAGCAGGCCCGCGCGCTCGCCGAGCTGGTCGCCCGGCGGCGCCAGATCGTCGCGATGATGACCGCGGAGAGAAACCGCAGGAGGCGCCTCACAAGCCGTCGCACGATCCGCAGCGTCGACCGCGTGCTCGCCACCCTGCAACGCGAACTCTCCGACCTCGAAACCGAGCTCGGCGATGCGATCCGCAAATCCCCCGCATGGCGCCAGGCCGAGGACCTCCTCAAAAGCGTTCCCGGGGTCGGTGACGCCACCGCACGAACCCTGATCGCCGATCTCCCCGAACTCGGAACCCTCAGCCGAAGGCGCATCGCCGCGCTCGTCGGCGTCGCGCCCTTCAACCGCGACAGCGGAACCATGCGCGGAAAGAGAACCATATGGGGAGGACGCGCCAACGTCCGCGCAACCCTCTACATGGCTGCCCTCACCGCCTCCAGGCATAACCCAACCCTCAAACGCTTCTATCGCCACCTGATCGCGGAGGGAAAAACCAAAAAGGCTGCCCTCACCGCCGTCACACGAAAGCTCCTCACAATCCTCAACGCTATCCTCAGAGACCGAACCCCGTGGAAAACAGCTTGACCGACAACACAGTCGCTCTCCCGCCGGGACGGAACGCGCCCCGCCGGCCGGGTTCGGGGGAGGCGGGACGCCCCCCTGCAGAAGAACGCCCCGCAAATGCGGCCCCGGTTGACCGCCTCCGGTTTTGTGTTCGCTTTTTATTCTGGTAATGCTTTTCCCGGATTGCAAGCCCCTACGGGAAAGCTTTTTCTCTTTTCGTGCCAACGTCTTGAAATAAATGGGAAAAAATACTGAGCGCGGCCTGCCCTTATCGTCCCGGACTTGCCTGCCCCCGCGTAGGCGGTTGGGGCAGGGCTCAAGACCGGAGCCGTGTCCCGACCCCGCCCGCCGGACGGAAGGGAAACGCATCGGAACGCCGCCTAGCCTGAACCCTGCATCGAGCGCCCCGGCACAACCCGGGATCCGGCAGACTCAATTCCTGTTGAAGCCGAATTCCCCACGCGATTGCAGAACCCGCTTCCAGTGCGTTTCGCGTTCGACAATCATGGCGTCGGCAATACGGGCGGTATGGCTTTCCAGAAGCGAAAACCGGAAATGCTTCCGGCAATAGTCCAGACCGCGATTCTTGAGCAATTCCTTCAGGTCGGCATTGTTGCCATGTCCGGTCGCGCTGTATTCGCGCCAACGAGACCAGACGCCGCCATCGCCGTAGGCAGCCCCAACATACAGCCGCCCCGTTCCCGCGTCGGTGATCAGATAAACGCCCTTTGCGTTCTCCAAAGCGCCGCGCCAATCAGGCCGGTCGTTGCGGATGAGCGATTCCAGCTCGCCGAAACCGATGTCGATCCGGTCATGGCCCGGAAAATCGATCCCGGAATACTCCTCTCTGAGAATTTCGTTTACCGTGAATTCGTCCAGGCGTTTCTCGAAATCCACGCGGGTTGCCCGTTGACGGTAGGGAGAATGCAGATTGAGGCGTCCGATGAAGTCGCGGCCCTGTTCGGTCAGGGATACGACGTATCTGTCTGGTAGCCGCTCCATGACTTCCCACACACCGCCGAACAACCAGATTTCAGGCTCCCGATAGAAATCGATCACCGAGAAGATATACCGGCGGTTGAACTGGTTGTTTTTGGGTCGAAACTCCTGCCAGCCTTGCCATTCTTCCCGGCTGCGAACGAAAACGTCGAGCGGTTGTTCGGACTGGTTGTAGCGGGCGAAGTGCAGCTTGTAGAGGGCCGGCTCCCGTATCGGCCAAATGTCGGTGAGACGAATCGCCATACGCCTTCAACCGAGCCGGGCGCGCGCGCCTTCCAGCGCCGCGCGGCGGCCGGCCAGTTCTTCGCGCTGCTCGCGCTGGTCTTCCACTACTTCCGCCGGTGCGCGGGAGAGGAACTGCTCGTTGGCGAGCTTCCTGTCGAGGCCCGAAATCCGAGCGTCGATCTGCGCTATTTCGCGGTCCAGGCGCTCGCGCTCCTTGCCGAAATCGATCACCCCGGCGATCTTCAGCGCCACCGTTGCGCCGGGGAGCGCCACCTCGACCGAGCCTTCCGGCGCCGGGCCTTCGGCGAGGCATTCGAGCCGCGCCAGCCTGAGTATCTGCGGCGCGTTGCGGGCGGCGCGGGCGGCGGCCTCCCCGTCGGCGCCGACGAGCGCGGCGTCGATCTTCGCGCCGGCCGGGACGTTGAGTTCGGACCGCACCCGGCGGACCTCGGAGATCAGCCGGATGGTCCAGCCGATCTCGGCCGGCGCCTCCCCGGCCTCGTCACCGGGCCAGGCCGCGCCGATCAGGCCGCCCCCGACCAATCCGAGCGCCTCGTTCAACTCCTCGGTGACGAACGGCGTCAGCGGGTGCAGCATCCGCAATATGCGGTCCAGCGCCCAGGCAGCGGCCGCGCGGGTCTCTTCCGCAGCCTCGCCGCCCTCCGCGAACACCGGCTTGGCGAACTCGATGAACCAGTCGCAGAACTCGCCCCAGACGAAACGGTAAAGCACGTCCGCCACCTCGTTGAAACGGTAGGCGTCCATCGCCGCCTCCACCTGCCGGCGCGTCTCGACGGTCCGGGCGACGATCCAGCGGTTCAGCGTTTGCTCGACGCCGGCGGGATCGAAGCCGGGCCGGGGCGCACAGCCGTTCATCTCGCAGAAGCGCGCGGCGTTCCAGAGCTTGGTGGTGAAATTGCGGTAGCCCGCCACCCGGCTTTCGGAGAGCTTGATGTCGCGGCCCGGCGCGGCGAGCGCGGCCAGCGTGAACCGCAGCGCATCGGCCCCGTAGCTTGCGCACATGTCCAGCGGGTCGATGATGTTGCCCTTGGACTTGGACATCTTGGCGCCCTGCTGGTCGCGCACAAGCGCATGGATATAAACGGTGCGGAAGGGCACCTCGCCCATGAAGTGCAGGCCCATCATCATCATCCGGGCGACCCAGAAGAAGATGATGTCGAAGCCCGTCACCAGCACGTCGCCGGGATAGTAACGCTTGAGTTCCGGCGCAGGCTCCGGCCAGCCCAGGGTCGAGAAGGGCCAGAGCGCGGACGAGAACCAGGTGTCGAGCACGTCCGGGTCCTGCAGCAGTTCCACGCCCGGCCCGAACCGCACCTCGGCCTCCGCGCGCGCCTCCGCTTCGGTCTCGGCCACGAACACCGAGCCTTCCGGGCCGTACCAGGCCGGAATCCGGTGCCCCCACCAGAGCTGCCGCGAGATGCACCAGGGCTGGATGTTGCGCATCCACTCGAAATAGGTCTTCGCCCAGGTCTCCGGCACGAAGCGCGTGCGCCCGGTCTCGACCGCCTCGATGGCCGGCTTCGCGAGCGTCGCGGCGTCGGCATACCACTGCTCGGTGAGGTAGGGCTCGATCGGCACGCCGCCCCGGTCGCCGTAGGGGACCGTGTGGCGGTGGCGCTCGACACGCTCCAGCACTCCCGCCGTCTCCAGGTCGGCGACCACGCGCTCTCGTGCGGCGAAGCGCTCCAGGCCGCGATAGGCCTCCGGCACGGCGTCGTTCAGGTGCGCGGTCCGGTCGAAGATGTTTACGACATCCAGCCCGTGGCGCCGCCCGACCTCGAAATCGTTGAAGTCGTGCGCCGGAGTGATCTTGACCGCGCCGGAGCCCTGTTCCGGGTCGGCATGGGCATCGGCGACGATGGGGAGTCTCCGGCCCACCAGTGGCAGGATGCAATGGCGGCCGACCAGATGCCTGTAGCGCGGGTCGTCCGGATGAACGGCCACGCCCGTATCGCCCAGCATCGTCTCGGGCCGCGTCGTGGCGACGGTCAGGATCTCGCCGTCCCCGCCTTCGACGGGATAGCGGATATACCAGAGATGGCCGTCGGTCTCGGTCTGCTGCACCTCGAGGTCCGAGATCGCGGTCTCCAGCGCCGGGTCCCAGTTCACCAGCCGCTGGTCCTTGTAGATCAGGCCCTCCCGGTAAAGCTGCACGAAGACCCTGATGACCGCCTTCGACAAGCCCTCATCCATGGTGAAACGCTCGCGCGCCCAGTCGGCCGATGCGCCGAGCGAACGGAGCTGGCGGGTGATCTGCCCGCCCGACTCCGCCTTCCACTCCCAGACCCGGTCCACGAACTTCTCGCGTCCGAGATCAGTCCGCTTGAGCCCTTCCTCGTCAAGCTGGCGCTCCACCACCATCTGCGTCGCGATTCCGGCATGGTCGGTGCCGGGCTGCCAGAGCGCGTCCCTGTCCCTCATGCGGTGGTAGCGGATCAGGATGTCCTGCAGCGTGAAGGTCAGGCCGTGGCCCATATGCAGGCTGCCGGTGACATTCGGCGGCGGCATCATGATCGTGTAGGGCCGGGCGCTCGTCCTCACGCCCGCGGCAAAGGCGCCGGCGCGCTCCCAGGCGTCATAGCGCGGCGCTTCCACCGCGCCGGAACGGTAGGTCTTCTCCAGCATGGGGAATCCGTTCTATCGGATGAGTGAAAGGCCCGTCAGCGCCTGCCGGACCGCGACAGGCGTTGAATCTCCTCTTCGACCAGACGCTCCACGATGTCGGGCAAATGCTTGTCCAGCCACTCGTTGAGCATCGGCTTCAGCATGGCGCGGACCATGTCCTCTATGGTCTCGCCGCCTTCGCTGACGGGCAGCCGCCTCGCCGCCGTCTCGCCCTCTTCGACCGCCTGCGCCAGACCTGCAAACGCCTCCGCCGAAGCGGCTGCGGTAGAGGTCGAAACCAGTTCCTCGCCTCCGGCGCCCGCCTCCGCTTCACCTTCCGGCGGCACTTCGTCCGTGAGTTCGAGAATGTCGTCGTCGGCCGGGTCCTGCTGTGCGGGGTCCGCATTTCGCGTTTCGTCGGAGACGGCCTTGCCGATGGATGCCATGATCTCCTCCATGGTCCGCTCGTCCTCGCCGCGTCCGGAGCCGCCGGCAGGATCGCTCATTTTTCCCGGCTCCCGCCGAATATCGCGCCCGGGTCCCACCGCAGAGTGCGGACACGGTCGTAGTTGGTCCGGAAATCGTACAGCGGCACGGGCACCTGCTGGGCCTCGGCGGTCAGGCGGCCCATCGCCGCAGCCAACTGGTAGCTCGCCACCGCTTCCGACTGCTTCGTGCGCACAACATTCACGCGCGCGTCCAGAAGGTCCTGCTCCGCGTCCAGAACGTCGAGCAGGGTGCGGGTGCCGACTTCGGCTTCCTGTTGCAGCCCGTCCAGCGCAATCTCCGAAGCCCGGACCTCGGTGGACAGCGACTCCAGCCGCGCGCGGGCGGAGGCCAGGCTTTCCCATGCCCTGACCGCCTGCTCGACGGCGACGCGGCGGCGGTCCTCGACCACGGCGCGCAAACGCGAAGCGGTTTCGATCGCCGCGCGGCGGCGCGAGGTGACGCTTCCGGCCTCGTAGAGGGGCACCGACACCACGGCCGATACCGTGGCGTCACTGTTCCTGTTGTCCCGCCCCCCGGCGTCTCTTCGATGCACGACATTGCCGACAAGGTTGACCGTCGGCAGCAATTCGCTCCGGATCGCGTCGGCATCCGCCAGTGCCGCCTGCTCATCGAAGGAGGCAGCCGCCACATCCGGATGATGCTGCGATGCAGCCTCGACGGCTTCTCCTTTCGTCCCGGGCAGGCCGGAGAGCGGCAGAGGCGCCTCCAGCCGGCCGGGAAGCTCGCCGACCACGCGCTCATAGCCGGCCCGGGACGCTTCCAGCTGGCCCTCGGCGGAGGCCCGTTCTGCGATGGCGCGCGCCAGCCGCGCTTCCGCCTGCGCGACATCGGTGCGCGTAACCTCGCCGACCTCGAACTGGTCGCGCGCCGCCTGAAGGCGCCGGCGCAGCACATTGACATTGTTGACTGTCAACTCCACCACGGCCTGGTCGCGCACCACATCCATGAACGCAATGCCGGTGCTGAGGAAAACGGCCTGCTCGACGGAGACGAGCCGGTAGCGTTGCGCGGAGACGCGATGTTTCGCGCCCTGCAGCCGGGCGGCAGTCTGCTGCCCCTTGTAGAGCGGCTGCCTCGCCTCGACTTCCAGGGTTGCGGGACGGCGTTTCTCGGACATGTTCTGGCCCCGGACCGGAGCCTTGGCGTCATAGTGTCCGAAACCCGCGCTACCCCGCGCCGTCACTGTCGGCCGCCAGCCCGAAAGCGCCTGCGGCACACCTTCGTCCGTAGCGCGCAGGCGCGCGCGCTCGGCCTCGAGCTGCGGGTTCGCGGCATAGGCCTTGGCCATCGCCTCCAGCAGCGTGTCGGCGGCCGCCGCAACAGGCAGGGCGAGCGCCAGTGCTGTCGCGGCGGAAAGGGTGGCAAGCCGGAACCATCGGGCGCTCAAAACACAAACTCCTGCCTGGGCTCGAAGCCCGCAACATAGGGGGTGCCGGCATCGAAGACGGTGCGCGACGACACCACGCCGCCCCGTTTCGTGAAGATTTCCGCCCGGCCGAGGCCGCCGCCGGACCGCACCACCGCGGCGAGCCGTCCGCCTTCCGCCAACTGGTCGAGCAGGGCCGGCGGAACGGATGCGATAGCGCCCTGAACGGTGATGAGATTGAACGGCGCCTCTTCGGGACAGCCCGCCTCCAGCCGCCCTTCGACCACCAGGACATTGTCGCTGCCGGCCTCGGCAAGCGCCTTGCGGGCGTCTTTCGCGAGCTCCCCGTCGCTTTCCAGGGCCACGACCGCGCTCGCGATCCGGCCCAGAACGGCACTCGAATAGCCGAGCCCGGCGCCGATATCGAGCACATAGTCGTCCGGCCCGGGTTCGGCGCATTGCACCAGACGCGCGAAGACCATCGGCTCGACCAGAACGCGGCCGCAGAACGCAAGGTCCTCGTCCACATAGGCGACCGGCTTCAGCGCAACGGGGGCGAAGTCCTCGCGCGCCACGCTGCCCATTGCATCCAGCAAGGCCGAATTCGTGACCCGGCCGGCCCGCAACTGGCACTCCACCATATTCGCCCTCTGGACGACATATTCGCTCATCGCCGCAAGCCTGATTCCCGTTTTCAGCGAATATAGCCCGTCTCGCGGTCATGACAACGCCGCGCGCCTTCTCGCCGAGTCCGCATTCTGTACGCCGGCAAGAACCCCGATTTTTCCACAAATTGTGGTTATAGATCATTGGCAATACGATATATTGTGCTGTATTGGATAACCCATGTTGACGCAAAGAACGTTTGCCGAGGTTCCGAACCCGATCGACCTTGTCGAGGACATTGTCCGGACGCGCGACTGGGCCTACAGCCGGGACGATTCACGAACGCTCTCGGCGGAACTTCCGGGAAGCTGGGGCGAGACCTCCGTGTGCGCGGCCTGGCACATGCGACCCGCCGTCATGCAGATTGCCGCGGCGTGCCGGCTGCCCGTGCCCCTGGAGGGGCAGAACGCGCTGCTGGAAATGCTCGCCTACGCCAACGACATGCTGGAAATCGGGCATTTCTGCTTCGAACGCGACGCCGGGGCGCTTTGCTTCCGCCACGCCATTCCACTCCGCGGCGTCTCGGCCTCCAGGGAACTGGTGGAGGACGTCCTGCTCGCCGCCACAAGCGGGCTGGACCAATTCTATCCCGCGTTCCAACATGCGTTATGGGGCGGCAAGTCGCCGGCCAAGGCCGTGGCGGCCGCAATGATCCATCCAATGGGCGAGGCATGAGCACTCCAAACCTGATCCTTGTCGGCTGTGGCAAGATGGGCGGCGCACTGTTGACCGGCTGGCTGGAACAGCGGTTCGCCGACCAGATCGTGGTCGTCGAACCGGAAGAGGCCGCGACGCGGGAATTTCGGGGCAAACCCGGCGTCCACATCACGACGGCGCTCGAAAATGTCACCGACCGGATGCGCCCGGACGCAGTCATCTTCGCGGTCAAGCCCCAGGTGATGGAAGATGTCGTACCGGCCTACTGCCGGTATACGGGGCACGGGGCGCCCGTGTTCCTCTCGATAGCCGCCGGGACCCCGATTGCGTTCTTCGAGAAGATACTGGGTTGGGGCGCCGCCGTTGTCCGCGCCATGCCGAACACGCCGGCGGCGGTCGGCCGCGGCATTGCGGCGCTCACCGCGAACCGGGGCGTCGATCCCGCGCAGATGGCGCTCTGCCAGACGATCTGCGAAGCCGTCGGCGAGGTCGTGTGGCTCGGGGACGAGACGGCCATGGACGCGGTGACGGCCGTTTCCGGCAGCGGCCCGGCCTATGTCTTCCATCTGGTGGAGGCGCTCGCTGCGGCCGGCCAGCGCGAGGGGCTGCCGGCCGACATGGCGATGCGCCTCGCCCGCGCAACCGTTTCCGGGGCCGGCGAACTGCTGAACCGATCGCCGGAAAGTGCGGACGTGCTTAGGCGCAATGTCACGAGTCCGGGCGGGACCACCGCCGCCGCCCTCGATGTGCTGATGGAGGATGACGGCCTCGCCGCGCTGATGCGCCGCGCCGTCGCCGCCGCCGCCAACCGCTCGCGGGAACTGGGTGGCTAGCCGGCGCTTGACCGGCCGGGGCGGCGTCCCTATACAGCCGCGTTCCGAACGAGGCCGTTCCGGCAAGGAGTGAAGGCGATGTCGCGGCGCTGCGCGATCACCGGCAAGGGCGTGATGACCGGCAACAATGTCAGCCACGCCAACAACAAGACCCGCCGGCGCTTTCTGCCGAATGTGCAGTCCAGGACCCTGTTGAGCGAAGTCCTGGGCGAGGCGGTGCGGCTGCGCATCTCGGGCCACGGCCTGCGCACAGTGGAGCATAATGGCGGTCTCGACGCCTTCCTTCTCGGCCGCCCCGACTCGAAGCTGACGGTCGAGGCCCGGCGCATCAAGCGCCGTATCGAGAGGGCGAAGGCCAAGCGCGAAGCCCGCGAGCAGGCCGCCTAGCCGGACTTCGCTGCCCTAGTCGGCGAAGGGATCGTACATCGCTATCGTGTCTTCGCGGTCCGGCCCTGTGGAAAGCAGGGCCACCGGGCAGCCGATCAGTTCTTCGACACGCCGGACATATTTGACCGCCGTGGCCGGCAATTGGGCCCAGCCCTTAGCGCCCGCGGTGCTTTCGGACCAGCCTTCCAGCCGCTCATAAACCGGCTCCACCGCCGCCTGTTCGGTCTGGCTGGCGGGCAGGCGCGACAGCATGCGCTCGCCGATCCGGTATCCGGTGCAGACTTCCAGGGCGTCGAGCCCATCCAGCACGTCGAGCTTGGTGAGCGCAATGCCGTCCATGCCTGAGAGCCGCACCGCCTGGCGCACCGCCGCCGCATCGAACCAGCCGCAGCGCCGCGGCCGTCCGGTGACGGTGCCGAACTCGCGGCCGCGCTCGGCAAGATGCGCGCCGACATCGTCCTTCAATTCGGTGGGGAACGGGCCGCCGCCGACGCGCGTCGTGTAGGCCTTGGCGATGCCGAGCACATAGCCGACCGCGCCCGGCCCCATGCCGCTGCCGACCGCGGCGGCCGCGGCAACCGTGTTCGAGGAGGTCACGAACGGATAGGTGCCGTGGTCCACATCGAGAAAGATGCCCTGCGCGCCTTCGAACAGGATCCGCCTGCCGGATCGGCGTAACCCGTCCAGCCGCTCCCACACGCAATCGACATAGGGCGCCAGCGGGCCGCGAACTTCCACGAGACCCGCAATGAGCTCGTCGGGCGCGATTTCCTCCGCGCCCCAACCGCGCAGCAGGGCGTTGTGATGCTCCAGCAGGTGGCCGACCTTGTCGCGGAGCGCCGCATCGTCATACAGGTCGGCAACGCGGATCGCGCGCCGCCCGGCCTTGTCTTCATAGGCAACGCCGATGCCGCGCCCGGTCGTGCCTATAGCGCCCTTCCCCCGCCGTTGCTCGCGGAGCCGGTCCACGTGTCCGTAGAAGGGCAGGATCAGCGTCGCGCTTTCCGCGAGGCGCAGCGTTTCGGGAGAAACCGCAACGCCCTGCCCGCGCAGGCGATCCATTTCTTCCAGCAGCGCCCACGGGTCCACCACCACGCCGTTGCCGATGATCGAAAGCGTGCCCCGCACCACGCCGGAGGGCAGCAGGGAGAGCTTGTAGGTCTCGTTGGCGACCTGCAGCGTATGGCCGGCATTGTGTCCGCCCTGGAAGCGCACCACGACATCGGCCCGCTCGGCGAGCCAGTCCACGACCTTCCCCTTGCCTTCGTCGCCCCATTGCGCGCCGATTACGGCCACATTGGTCATTCCGGGTCTCCGTCCAGGGATTCGATGCCGCCGGCGCCCAACAGGTAGCCGCAGCCGAGACGGCGCGCCTCGGCTTCGGGGTCGCTCGCCGGCGCAAGCGCCTGCACCGTTATCCAGCCGTCCGCCTGCCAGCGCCGACGCTCCGCGCCGCCCGCGCCGTAAGGCAGGAACAGGCGGGAACGCGGCGCGGGCGGCGTCAGCAGGCGGTGGACGGCGTCGAGATAGAGCGTCACGCCCGTGCCCGTCTCGCCCTCGGCGCGGTAGCGACCGCCGCGGCCCACTTCGCCGCACCCGCCGCTCGCGAACAGGCTGAAGGCCACGCCCGAGTAATACTGGAAGCCGCGGTGCTCCACCGGGTCGATGGTGATCTGCAGTCCGGGGGCCGCCGCCGCCACTGCCGCCGCAACGTCCAGCAGGCGGTCCCGAAGCGCGGCCGCGTCGGCCGGCAGGTCGAGCGAAGAGAGCGCCGGCGCCACCGTCTCGTAAGGACCGGTCGCCGCCATCAAAGCCGTGAAGCGCGGTCCGCCCCGCGCCGCGACCGCCGCCGCGTCCTTGCGGTCGAGCGCATCGCCCAGCACGGCGTCGTCTTCGAGGCCGGCATCGGCGAGAAGCGCCCTCACCAGCGCCGGCGCGCCGAGGTCGATGCTCGCCCCCGGCGCGCCCAGCGCTTCCAGAGCCTCGAAGCCAAGCCGCGCGACCTCGGCATCGGCCGACACGCTTTCCGCGCCGATCAGCTCGACCCCGGCCTGGGCCACCTGGCGCTCGGCGTGGAGCTGGGAGACCCCGACCCTCAGCACCTGCCCCGCATAGGCAAGGCGCAGCGGGCGCGGCTCGCCGGCAAGCCGGGTGCGCGCAATCCGGGCCACCTGGAGCGTCATGTCGGAACGCAGCGCCAGCATGTGCTGCGAAACCGGGTCCATGATGCGGAAGGTGTCCGCCGCAATCGCGGCGCCCTCGTCCGCGAGGAAACTGGTCTCGAACTCGGCGAGCGGCGGGTCCACCCGCTCATAGCCGTTGAGCGCGAAGAGCTCGAGCAGGCGCGTCTCCACGGCCGCCTCGAAGGCGGCATCGGGAGGCAGGACATCGCGCAGTCCCGCCGGAAGCAAGGCTCTGTCGGTCATGGTGCGGACTGCTTGCGGCGGCCCCAAGGCTACACGGTTTGGCCGGAATGTTGCACGCCGGACCGTCCCGCTCAAAACCGGAGGACCAGGGGGCGGGCGATGGTGTCCGGGAGGGCGGCGATGCGCTCCAGCACCCGGTCCGGGCAGTCCTCGTCGATCTCGATGAGGGCGAGCGCATGGCCGCCCGCCACCGGCCGGCCGAGATGGAAGTTGGCGATGTTGACGCCTTCCTCGCCGAGGATCGTGCCGATCTTGCCGATGACGCCCGGCCGGTCATGGTTCCTGACGAAGAGCATGATCGACCCGAACGCCGCCTCGAAATGGATATCCTGCACGCGCACCAGCCGCAGCCGGTCTCCGAACAGCGTGCCGGCAACGGTGCGACTGCGCCCGCCCATGGCGGCGCGGACCTCGATCAGCGCCCGGTAGCCGTCGGCCTCGCCGGTCGAGACTTCGCGAAGCTCGATGCCGCGTTCGCGGGCTATCAGCGGTGCGTTCACCATGTTGACCGAGTCGAGCTGGCTCGACAGCACACCCTGCAGCACCAGACCGGAGAGCGGGCGCGTGTTCAACCGCGCCATGTCACCCTTCCAGGCAATGTCGATGCCGGTGATCGCATCGTCGCAAATCTGTCCGACAAAGCGGCCAAGAGCATCCGCCAGGCCCATATAGGGCTTCAGCCTCGGCGCCTCTTCGGCGGTGACGGACGGCGCGTTGAGGGCATTGACGACGGCGCCGGTATTGAGGAAGGCCGCAATCTGGCTGGCCACCTCGACCGCCACATTCTCCTGCGCCTCGGCGGTGGAGGCGCCGACATGGGGGGTCGCCACCACGTTCTCGCGGCCGAAAAGCGCGCTCTCGTGCGCCGGCTCGATCTCGAAGACGTCGAAGGCCGCGCCCGCCACCCGGCCGCTGTCGAGCGCGGCCGAAAGGTCCGCCTCGACGACGAGCCCGCCACGTGCGCAGTTGACGATGCGCACGCCGGGCTTCATCCGGGAGATTGCGTCCGCATCGATCATGCCGCGCGTCCGGTCGGTCAGCGGCGTGTGGAGCGTGATGAAGTCGGACTCGGCGAAGAGGGCGGCAAGGTCCACCTTGGCAGCGCCCAGGTCCCGCGCCCGGTCCTCGGAAACGAAGGGATCGAAAACCAGCACCCGCATTGCCAGCCCGCGCGCCCGTGCGCAGACGGCGGCGCCGACATTGCCGCAGCCGATGACGCCGAGTGTCTTGCCGGCGATCTCGCTGCCCATGAAGCGGGATTTTTCCCACCTGCCGGCCTGGGTCGAGCGGTCGGCCGCCGGTATCTGGCGCACCAGCGCGAACAGCAGCGCAATCGCGTGCTCGGCCGTCGTGACCGTATTGCCGTAGGGCGTGTTCATCACGACCACGCCGCGCTCCGTCGCCGCCGGAATGTCGATATTGTCCACGCCGATGCCGGCGCGGCCGACAACCTCCAGGTCGGGCGCGCTGTCGAGCAGGCCGGCCGTGACTTCTGTGGCGGAGCGCACCACCAGGCCGTGGACGCCCGCCATCCGCGCGGCAAGCGCGTCCGGCGCGAGGTCCGGCGCCTCCTCGACCTCCAGCCCCGCCGCGCGGAGGATTTCTCCGGCGCGGGCGCTCAAGCGGTCGGCGATCAGCACCTTCTTCATCGCCGCGCTCAGAGCTTTCCGACCTCGGCCTCGAACGCCCAGTCCAGCCAGGGCATGAGCGCCTCCAGGTCGCTGCGCTCGACCGTGGGGCCGGCCCAGATGCGCAGGCTCGGCGGCGCATCGCGATGGTTGGCGATGTCATGCGCCGCGCCCTCGGCGTCGAGCCGGGCCGCCAACGCCTGCACGAAGACCCTCCGTCGATCCTCCGGCAGGCCGGCGACCCGGGGATCGGCGAAGGCGAGGCAGACCGATGTCGGCGAGCGCGCCGCCGGGTCGCGGGCGAGGAAGTCGATCCAGCCGGTCCGGGCCACCCACTCCCCGATGACGGCGGCATTGGCCCGGGTGCGCGCGACGGCCCCGGCAAGGCCGCCCACACTCGCCACCCAGGCCAGCGCATCGAGCGCGTCCTCGACGCACAGCATGGAGGGCGTGTTCAGCGTCTCGCCGCGGAAGACGCCCTCGATGAGCGCGCCGCTGCGGGTCAGCCGGAAGACTTTCGGCAGCGGGCGCGTCGGCGTCCAGGACAGCAGCCGCTCCACCGCGCGCGGGCCGAGCGCCAGCATGCCGTGCGCCCCCTCGCCGCCGATGGCCTTTTGCCAGGACCAGGTTACGACATCGAGCCGGGACCAGGGCATCTCGATGCCGAACACGGCCGATGTGGCGTCGCAGATCGCGAGGCCGCGCCGGTCTTCGGCGATCCACTCACCATCGGGCAGGCAGACACCGGAGGTGGTGCCGTTCCACACGAACACGAGGTCACGGCCGGAATCCGCTTCCGACAGGTCGGGCAGGTCGCCGTATCCGGCTTCCAGCAGGCGCACGTCCGCGATGCCGAGATGGTCCCGGACATCGAGGGCCCAGCTCGCGCCGAAGCTCTCCCACGCCAGCACATCGACGCCGCGCGCGCCGAGCAGGGACCAGAGCGCGATCTCGACGGCGCCGGTATCGGAGGCGGGCACGATCGCGAGCCGCCAGTCCTCCGGCATGCCGAGCAGCCGGCGGCTCCTGTCGATAACCTCCGCCAGCTTGTCCTTGCCGGGCGCGGAGCGATGGGAACGCCCCACCAAAGCGTCGGCGAGAACGGCCGGCGTCCATCCCGGCCGCTTGGTACAGGGCCCGGAGGAGAAGTTCGGATTGGCGGGACGAACAGTCGGCTTCATGGCGTCTCGCAGCGTTTCGTAGCAACAGGCAACCTATTCCTTGCGCCGCCGCATTCAACGCGGCTGCGAGTCGCGGAAATGCAGGTGGGCGGAAGCAATGCGACGATGCAGCCGGAAACCCCCATGGAGTAGCCTCCACGGGTCGGATATTCGGGTTTTCCATGGCGGAGACCGGGAAGGGTGGCCGGCGAAAATCCGCGCCGGCTACAGTTCGAGGCCGGCAGTCATCCTTGGGGCGAGAGCGCGGGCTTCTGCGCGGTTCGTCGGGATCGTTCCCGTCGGGCCGCGGGCGGCCCAGCCGACGGCGTAGAGACCGGGCTCCGACTCCGGGCCGGTGGGCCAGACGCCGTCTATAGCGGCCTTCTCGTAGCCGATGCAGGTCACGGCGAGATCGGCCGGGAGCGCGCCGCGGTCCGTTTCGACCGCTTCCAGCTGGCCTGCGCCGAGGAAGGCCGTCGCCTGCGTGCGGAAATGGAAGCGGATCGGGATGCCGCGGCCCGGCGGGCGGGCTGCAAACTCCTTCAGCAGGGCGGCCGCCTCGCCGGTCGCGTCGTCGAAGGCGTCCAGTTGGGGCCATGCCGTCGCGAGGTCGCCGATTTCGACGAGTTCGGAGGGCGTGAACCGCACGTCTTCCGGGCCGCCGCGGACCAGCAGGTCGATGCGCTCCAGCGCCAGCGGGTTCAGGCAGCCGATTTCCCGGTGTTTCGCCAGCAGGCGGACCGCGTCGAGCGCCACGTTGCCGGCGCCGATGACGACCGCGCGCCTTGCCCCGGCGAGGCGGGCGGGCGGGACGGCTTCGGGGTGGCCGTTGATCCAGCGGATGAAGCGGCCCGAGGGTTCGGCCAGTTCCTCGCCGGGCACGTCCAGCCTGCGGTCCACCGGCGCGCCGGTCGCCAGCGCCACCGCGTCATAGTCGCGGCGCAGCGCGGCGAGGCTTATGTCGCGGCCGACCTCGACGCCGAGATGGAGCCGCGCCGCGCCCTTGTCGAACGGCCGGCGCAGCACGCGGGAAATGGCGCGGGTCGCCTCGTGGTCCGGGGCCACGCCGAAGCGCACCAGGCCGAAGGGTTCGTCCAGCCGCTCGAACACGTCGATGACGGCGCCGGGCGCGGCCTTCGCAAGCGCGTCCGCCAGGTAGCAGCCCGCCGGGCCGGACCCGGCGATGGCGAAACGCGCCGTCAATGCAGCTTCACATATTCGTAATCGACCGGCTTGCCGTCGATGCCGCGGGCAGGCGGGGCGATCCAGCCCGCCATCTTTCCGGGCTCGGTGACGGCGCGCATCAGCGAGCGGACATAGGCCTTGTCCTCCTCCGTCGGCAGCCAGCCGGGCAGGCGCTTGCGGTAGAGGTCGTCCGCCATCGGCGTCCCGTCGGGGGCGACGGAGGCCCCGGCCCAGCGGCCGATGGTGCGGCGGAAGCGCGTGGACGGCAGGAAGAGCTCGGCATCGAAGCCCGCGCGCTTTATCGTCCGGTTCCAGCGGGTCATGCCGATGGCGCAGTCCTTCACATAGAGCCCGCGCGTGATCTCGTTCATCGCGTTGCGGGTCGGCACTTCCTCCTCGGCGACGCCGCCCGCTTCACCGGGGACCGCGATGCGCTCGGCGGTATCGAGGCACACATGGTCCTCGAACGTCGCCTCGTCGGGCCGGCCCTTGAGGCCCGCGGCGAAATATGTGGCGGCGTTGGACGAGGTCTCGGAGCCGAACAGGTCGAGTGAGGAGGAGAACCAGAAATTGATGTAACGCTGGAGCGTCGGCAGGTCGATGGCGCCCTGGGCGCGCACGGCGTCGGGGTCGTCCGTGCCGAGCGCCTGCATCACCTCCAGCGTGCGCCGGACGATCCGCCCGATGCCGGTCTCGCCGACGAACATGTGGTGGGCTTCCTCGGTCAGCATGAAGGAGCAGGTGCGCGCCAGCGGGTCGAAGGCCGACTCGGCGAAGGACTTCAGCTGGTACTTGCCGTCCCGGTCGGTGAAATAGGTGAACATGAAGAAGGAGAGCCAGTCGTCGATCGGCTCGTTGAAGGTGGTCAGGATGCGCGGATTGTCCGGGTCGCCGGAGTGGCGGTAGAGCAGTTCCTCCGCTTCCTCGCGCCCGTCGCGGCCGAAATGGGCGTGCAGCAGATAGACCATCGCCCAGAGGTGGCGGCCCTCCTCGACATTGACCTGGAAGAGGTTGCGCAGGTCGTAGAGCGAGGGGCAGCTGTGGCCGAGGCGGCGCTGCTGCTCGACGGAGGCGGGCTCGGTGTCGCCCTGCGTCACGATCAGGCGGCGGAGGGCGGCGCGGTGCTCTCCCGGAACCTCGGGCCAGACCGGCTTGCCCATCTCGTCGCCGAAGCCGATGGTGCGGTCCTTCTCGGGCTCGGCGAGGAAGATGCCCCAGCGGTATTCCGGCATCCGCACATAGCCGAAGCTGGCCCAGCCCCTGGCGTCGACCGCCGTGGCGGTGCGCAGATAGACGTCCGCCGCCTGGAAGCCCTCGGGCCCGAGCTCGCTCCACCAGTTCAGGAAGCGCGGCTGCCAGTGCTCCAGCGCGCGCTGGAGCCGCCGGTCGGCGGAGAGATCGATATTGTTGGGGATGCGCCCCCGGTAATCGACTGCCATCACACACGCCTCCAGTCGAAGCCCGGCCTCGTGCCGGTGCCGAAACGCTTGAGCGCCCCGTCCTCGCCGACGGCGTTGGGGCGGCTGAATATCCAGTTCTGCCAGGCGGAGAGCCGGCCGAAGATCTTGGTGGCGAGCGTCTCCGCGCCGCCGAAGCGCAGGCTCGCCTCCATGCCGGTGAGCGCGTCCGGCGAGAGCGCCGCGCGCTCCTCCAGCGCGATGCGCACCTCGTCCTCCCAGTCGAGTTCGTCCGGTGCGAAGGTCACGAGCCCGGCGGCCAGCGCCTCTTCCGGGCCGAAGCTGGTGGCCTGGAATTCCGGCACCGCCCCCGAGAAGCGGCAGTCGAGGCGGGTGCGCCCGTTCGCCGTTTCGAGGCCGGCCCGGTTCAGCGCGCCGAGCGCGATCCGGGGCGCGGCCTCCGGCTCGTCGAGGGGCAGGAACATGAAGCTGCGGTCGGCGGCGAGCGCCAGTTCCAGCATCGGGCCGGCGAAGCAGGAGCCGGGCTCGATGAGCGCGATCAGCGAGCGCGAGGTCACGTCCAGCCGGGCGAGCGCCCGCCGCCACCAGGCGACGGTCTCGCGGAGGAACCGGTCGGTTTCCGCGCCTTCGGCCAGCAGCGCGTCCACCGCCAGCAGCGCCTCCGGGTCGCCCTCGGTCCTGAGCACCCAGGCGCCGACCTGCTCATGGTTGGTGCGCAGCATCAGCACCGCGTCTTCGAGCTCGCGCGCGGCGGCAAGCGGCCACCAGCCGGCGGCGCGTTCGACCGCAACCGGCGCGGCGGGACCGGAGACCGTGATTTCCGCGAGCCGGCGCGCATCGTCGATCCGCACCCGCACGTTCGGGTAGCGGTAGCCGTCCGCTTCCACATGCCGGTCCAGCGGCGTGAGCGGCACCGGCTCGCCGGCGGGCAGGCCGGGCCGGCCGGCGAGTTCCTCCGCGCGCTCTTTCACTGCGGCCTCGAAGCGCTGCGGCGGCGCCGTGCGGTCCACCAGGCCCCATTCGAGCGCCCGGCGGCCGCGCGCGCCGTCGGGGTCGGTGCAGAACACGTCGGCGAGGTCGCGGCGCACGCGGCGCTTGTCGGTGATGCGCGTCAGGCCGCCCGTGCCCGGCAGCACGCCCAGCAGCGGCACTTCCGGCAGGCTGACCGCGCTCGACCGGTCGTCCACCAGCCAGATCTCGTCGCAGGCCAGCGCCAGCTCGTAGCCGCCGCCGGCCGCCGTGCCGTTGCAGGCGGCGATGAAGGCGATGCCGGAGTGCCGGCTCGCATCCTCCATGAAGTTGCGGGTCTCGTTGGTGAAGCGGCAGAAGTTCACCTTCGCCGCATGGCTCGACTGGCCTAGCATGTAGATGTTGGCCCCGGCGCAGAACATGCGCTCCATGCCGCTGGTGACGATGACCGTGCGCACCTGCGGATGCTCGAAACGCAGCCGGTTGAGCGCGTCGTTCAGCTCGATATCGACGCCGAGATCGTAGGAGTTCTGCTTGAGCCGGTAGCCCGGACGGAGACCCCCGTCTTCATCCACCTTGAGCGTGAGCGTGGCGACGGCTCCCTCGACGGCGAGCGACCAGTGCCGGTAGCTCTCCGGCTCGCGGTCGTAGGCGATGGGCACATTGTCGATCATATATGCACTATATTTCCTGTCCGGCCGGGGTCAACCCTTCGCGGACCATGCGGCGCGCGGTGCGCTCCAGATCGTCGAGGCAGTCTTCGAGCGGCCGGCCTGAAGTGTCGAGGCGGGCGTCGGCGCGGGCGTAGTCGGGGCTGCGGGCGGCGAGGATCGCGCGCAGGTCGGCCATCGCTTCCGGGTTGTCGGCCATCGGCCGCCGGTCGCCCTGGGCGGCGACGCGCGCCATGTGCTCCTCGGGCGCGGCAGTCAGCCAGACGGTATGCGTCCGGGCGAGCAGCAGATCGAGGCTTGCGGCCTCCGCCACGATGCCGCCGGGCGCGGCGATCACCGCGCGCTCCCGTTCCTCCACGAGGCGGCCCAGCGCCCGGTGCTCCTGCCGCCGCAGGCCCGGCTGGCCCGCCAGGGCCAGAATTTCCGCGACGTCGGCGCCGTAGTCCCGCTCGATCTCGCGCGTGAGTTCGACGAAGGGCCAGCCGAGGCGCTCCGCCAGCAGCCGGCCGAGGGTGGTCTTTCCCGCCCCGCGCAGACCGACCAGCGCGATCCGTTCCGCCTTGTCGGCGGCGCGGCCGAAATGGCGCTCCAGCAGCGCGCCGGCGGCGGCCCGGTCTTCCGGTCCCAGCCGCTCCAGCAGGGCGGTAGCGGCATCGCGGGAGGAGGACGTGAACAGCTCGGCAATATCCACCCCGATGGCCAGCCCGATGCGCGCCAGCACGCCGATGGAGGGGTTCGCCCTTCCGTTCTCCAACTCCGCGAGATAGCGTTCCGAGACCGCGCTGTCCCGCGCCAGGATGCGCCGGCTCATGCCGCGCGCCGCCCGGAGCGTGCGCAGCCTTGCGCCGAGCGGCGCTGCGAGGTTTTCCTTGGCGGCTTCCATCACAGGAAATATAATGCATCATATGAACAGCACTGTCACCATCTATGTCGCGACGATGACCGGCACGGCCGATCTCGTCGCCGAAGAGGTCCAGGCCGCGCTGGAGGAGGAAGGCGTGGAGGTGGACCTCCGGCCGATGGACGATCTCGACGCGGGCGCCTTCGCCGCGCCCGGCCTCTACCTCGTGGTCAGCTCCACCTACGGCCAGGGCGACGTGCCGGACAACGGCCAGGCGCTTGCCGACGCGCTGGAGCGCGAGCGGCCCGACCTCGCCCATGTCCGCTACGGCCTCTTTGCGCTTGGCGACATGACCTATGCGCGCACCTTCTGCGGCGGCGGCATGACCTTCGACCGCATCCTGAGCGAACTCGGCGCAAGGCGCGTGGGCGAGCCGATGCGCCACAATGCGTCCTCCGGCGTCCTGCCCGAGGACGAGGCGGCGGACTGGGCGCGGTCGTGGTATGAAAGCGCCGTGGCGGAGGCATGAGCGACATGGCCGGTTACAACGCGGCGGCGGACCTGATCGGGCGCAACCTTGCGGCCGGGCGCGGCGCGAAGACGGCCGTGATCGACAGCCGCGGCGCGCACAGCTACGCCGACATCGACGCGGCGACGAGCCGGTTCGCCCATGCGCTCGGCAGGCTCGGCATCCGGCGCGAGGAGCGCATCCTCCTCTGCCTCAACGACACCGTAGACTTCCACACCTGTTTCCTCGGCGCCATCAAGGCGGGCGTCGTGCCGGTTCCGGTCAACACGCGGCTCACCCGCGACGACTACGCCTTCATGCTGCACGACGCGCGCGCGCAGGCGGCGTTCGTCTCGGCGAACCTCGCCCCGGTCTTCGAGGGCCTGCATGACCGCGTGATCCCGGACGGCGGCGGGCTGGCAGCGCTGATTGCGCCCGAGAGCCCGGTGTTCTCAGCCGCCGAAACCGTCGAGGACGAGATGTGCTTCTGGCTCTACACCTCGGGCACGACGGGCCAGCCGAAAGGCGCGGTGCACCTCCACGGCGACATGGCGCGCACGGCCGAACTCTATGCCGGGCCGACGCTGGGCGTGAGCGAAGGCGACGTGCTGTTCTCCGCCGCCAAGCTGTTCTTCGCCTACGGGCTCGGCAACGGCCTGACCTTCCCGATGGCGGCGGGCGCGACCGCCGTGCTGCTCGAAGGGCCTCCGGAGCCGGGGCCGATCTGCCGCCTGCTGCGCGAGGCGGGGCCCACGATCTTCTTCGGCGTGCCGACCCTGTTCGCCATGCTGCTTGCGAGCGGCGAGGCGCCGGGGCCGGGCGAGCACGAATTGCGGCTTGCCGTCTCCGCCGGCGAGGCGCTGCCGCCCGAAATCCTGCGCCGCTGGCAGGAGGCCGTCGGCGTGGACATTCTGGACGGCCTCGGCTCGACCGAGATGCTGCATATCTTCATCACCAACCGCGTCGGCGACATCGCGCCGGGAGCGTCCGGGCGCCCGGTCGAGGGCTACGAGGTCCGCCTTGTCGATGACGACGACCGGGTGATCGAGGACGCGGGTGCGCTCGGCGCACTGGAGGTGAAGGGGCCGACCAGCGCGGTGTTCTACTGGAACCGGCGCGAGCGTTCGGTCGAGACCTTTCGGGGCGCCTGGACGCGCACCGGCGACAAATACACCCGCGACGAAAACGGCGTTTACGCTTTCGCCGGGCGCGCCGACGACATGCTCAAGGTCGGCGGCATCTATGTCTCGCCCTTCGAGGTGGAGGGCGCGCTGCTGAAGCATGAGGCGGTGCTGGAGGCGGCGGTGGTCGGCGCGGAGGACCCGGACGGCCTCGTCAAGCCCAAGGCCTTCGTGGTGCTGCAGGAGGGCAGGGAGGCCGGCGCGGCCGAGCTCCAGGACTTCGTGCGCGCCCGGCTTGCCGCCTACAAATATCCGCGCTGGGTCGAGTTCGTGGACGAGCTGCCCAAGACGGCGACGGGCAAGATCCAGCGGTACAAGCTCAGGGCATGAGCGGTCCGCCGGTCCTCGACGGCCGGCTCGCCCTCGACGGTGGCGAGATCGAATACCGCCGGATCGAGGGCGACCCGGCCCTGCCGGTGCTGGTGTTCCTGCATGAAGGGCTCGGCTGCGCGGCCCTCTGGCGCGATTTTCCCGACCGGGCGGCGGCGGAAACGGGCGCGGGCGCGCTGGTCTATTCCCGGCCCGGCTATGGCGGGTCGTCGCTGCCGGCCGGCGGGGCGTTCCCGCTCGATTACATGCATGTCGAGGCCGAACGGCGCCTGCCGGCGGTCCTCGCCGCCCTCGGCATCGAGCGGCCGGTGCTCGTCGGCCACAGCGACGGCGGCTCCATCGCGCTCATCCATGCCGGCGCCTTCCCGGACGCCGTGGCCGGGCTGGTCGTCATGGCCCCGCACGTGTTCGTCGAGGACTGCTCGATCCGCGCCATCGGGGAGGCCCGGCGCGCCTTCGACACGGGCGGCCTCGACAGGCGGCTTGCCCGCTGGCACCGGGACGCCGCCGGGACCTTCGACGCCTGGAACCTGGCATGGCTCGACCCGCGCTTCCGCGACTGGAACATCGAAAACTACCTGCCGGCGGTAACGGCGCCGCTGCTGGCCTTCCAGGGCGAGGCCGACCCCTACGGCACGCGCGCCCAGACCGACCGCATCGCCGCGCAGGTGTCCGGCCCGGCGGACATCGTGCTGCTGCCCGGCTGCGGCCATGCCCCCTGGCGCGAGGCCGGGGACGCCGTCATGCCCGCCATGACAGACTTCGCCGCGCGCCTTGCCGGCGGCTACAGGTTGTAGACGAGGCTGAGGGCGATGAAGCTGTCGCGGCGCACGCCGTAGAGGGCGTCGCCGCGCCAGTCGACGCCGTGGAACGCCGTGCCCTCGAGCTCCAGCAGCCAGTTGTCGTCCAGCCGCCGCTTCGCCTCGAAGCCGAACACGCGGCCCGCATGGTCCGGGTCCTCCGCCACGCTGAGCGTGAACTCGGTGCCCTCGACGTCGTTGAGCGCAAGGCGGACGGCGAGGAACAGGTCGTTCTCGAAGGCGTTGGTCGCGCGCTCCGGCCCCCGCCCGTCCCAGTGCCATTCCGACAGCAGGGTGATTTCCGCCTCCGTGTCGAAGACGGAATACAGGCTGTATTCGCCGCCGAGTATCCACGCGCCGTAATCGTCTTCCTCGACCAGTCGGTTGCTCGCGCCGAGGCGGCGGATGGCCTCCAGCTTGAGCAACCAGGGGCCGGTGGTGAGCTGCGCGTCCAGCCCGAATTGGCGGATTTTCTCGTAGTGCGGATGCAGGGCCGTCGGAACCGGTCTCACCCCGGGAATCGTCAGGAATTCCGCGGGCCGCAGGGACGGTTCCCGGCTCTGGCCGTCGAACCAGCTGAGGCCGAGATCGACGAGGCCGAAACTTCCGCTGTAGCGGACCGCCCAGTCCATGTGCCGTTCCCCGGCGGCGCTGTCGTATGTCGCCTTGTCGTGGTCCACGACGAGGCCGCTGCGCAGCCGGCCCGCGCGGCCCGGATAGGTGCGCTCGCGGTGCCAGGGCAGGAGGAACAATTCCAGCGCGCCCCAGTCCGCGGACCATGTGCCGTGCGCCATGGGCTGGCCGAGCTTGGTCTTCTCGTCGGGATGCTCGACCAGGTCCGTCTGGTTGACGATATCGACGATGTTGCGCACCTCCGCCACGCCCCAGGCGACCCGGTCCACGCCGAGGCGCAGTTCCCACTCGCCGTCGCCGGCCTCGCCGTAGAGCAGCAGGAAGGCTTCGCGGAGGTCGGCATGGGTGCGGCGCGGGTCGGCGCTGTCGTAGCGGAAGAAGGGCGAGATCGTGAGGCTGCGGCCCTCCTCGTCCTCGGCATAGAGTTCCGGCTTCGCGGTGAAGCCGCCCGCATGGGAGCACTGGCCGGAATGGAGCGCGCTGTCGGGATACAGGCGGCTCTCGATGCTGAACCTGCCGGACAGCTCAACTTCGATATCCGCCGCTTGCGCCGCTGCGCCCGGAACCGAAAGCGCCAGCGCGGCGGCGGCGCTCCGCAAGACCCCGCAGCGCCGGATCATGCGGCCGTGCCGCCCGCCTCCCGGACGCGGGGAAGACCGCGCCCGAGACCGACAAAGAGAATCTTCAGGGCCGCATCGGAGCGCGCCAGCGCGCTGGTGGTCACGACCACCGCCTTCACGGCGCGCCGCGATATCTTGACCTCCTGGCCGCTCCCGAATGCCGGTGTCGTGTAGGTGCGGCGCAGGGTGAGCACCGCCATGCCGAGCGCCCAGAGGCAGAAGCGGCGGATGCCCGTCTCGTGCGCCGGTATGAGCAGGATGTAGCGGAGCGCATTGGCAAGATGCTGGCCGGCGATCGCGATGAGCCTGTTGAGCCCTTCGACGAACCCCGGATCGGCCTGGCCCGGCGCAAGCGAGCGGAGGTCGAAGCCGGCCGAAAGAAAGACGCTGCGCGGCAGCCAGCACGCCCCGCGGCTCCGGTCCTCCCATATGTCCTTCAGGATGTTGGTCATCTGGAGGCCCTGTCCGTAGGAGGCCGACAGGGCGAAGAGCTCCTCGCGCCGCGCGTCGATTTCCTCTGAATAGTCACAGAAGAGCTCCGTCAACATTTCTCCGACGACGCCGGCGACATGGTAGCAGTAGCGGTCGAGCTGCTGGAGGTCATTGAGCCCTTCGAGGCTGGCGCCTTCCTGAAATTCCACCATGCCGTGCGTCATGATCTTCACACAGCGCAACATTGCCTGCCGTTGCGGGGCGGAGAAGCTGTCCGTGATCCGCATGACGCGGTCGACATTGGCGATGAGCTCGCGTTCCGCCTCGGTCGTGGAACGGGTCAGCAGGGCGCCGAGGTCCTGCGCAAAGGCCCCGGCAGTCTCGCTGCCTTCGACAACGCCGACCCAGCGTTCGGAGAATTCGCGCTTTTGACCCGCAGAGAGGGCAGCTTCGTCCTCAATGGTATCGGCGATCCGGCAGAGCAGATAGGCATTGCCGACCGCGTCCCGGAGCGGAGGGGGCAGTTGGGGAATGGTCAGCGCAAAGGTGCGGGAAACGCCCTGCAGGATTTCCGCCTGGTAAGCAAGGTCGCGTTCAAGGGCGGTTTCGCCAGTTGCCGTTTTCAGCTTCGACATCCCGCTTTCAGCCGGACTCCGCCACAAAGGCCTGCCGCTTCCATGGTTTCCGACCGGGCAGTCCAAGTCAAGCAGCGGTTCGCGCGCGGCCGGACAGCGACAGGCGGCTTCGCCGCGCCGCGAATGCCGTTTCCTTCCTCCCGCTTCATTCTATTACATCATCTATCATATCAATCTATTTTCGGGAATTATTTCAACTTTTCAGAATCAGGATGCGGCTCCAGATCCGCCGGATATGGCGGGCCAGCAATATCGGGTCCGGCCGAGTTCCATGCCCCAGCGCTCGACCGTCGCGCGGACGCCCGGACGGCCGCCGAGCCGCTCGTAGAACCCGGCCGCCGGATTGCCGTCCAGCACCCAGAGCGCAACCGGCCCCTCCAGGAATTCCGCCATGCGGCAGAAGAGCATGCGCCCGACGCCCCGGTGTTGCGCGCCCGGCTGTACATAGAGCGTCGTGATCTCGCCCGTCTCGCGGCTTGCGCTGCCGAAGCCCGTAATGCCGTCCGCGCCGGCTTCGGCTACGAACACCTGCCCCAGTTCCGCTTCCGGGCTACGGATTGCGCGCCGCCAGCGGCGCATCTGCCGGCGTCGGGAGAGACCGTCCAGCACCTCCTGCGGCAGCAGCCCGGCATAGGCGTCCCGCCAGGTTTCGACATGCACGCCGGCAATCGCTTCCGCGTCGTCCTCCCGCGCAGGGCGGACGGTTACGCCCATTCGCGGCCGGGATGGTAATTGGGCGGCTCGCGGGTCATGGCGACATCGTGGACATGGCTTTCCCGCAGGCCCGAATTGGTGATCCGGACGAAACTGGTGCGCTCCTGCAGGTCGGCGATGGTCGCCGAGCCGGTATAGCCCATCGCCGAACGCAGGCCGCCGACCAGCTGCTGGACGACATTCGAGACCGGTCCCTTGTAGGGCACACGGCCTTCCACGCCCTCCGGCACCAGCTTGAGCGCGTCGTTGACCTCCTCCTGGAAGTAGCGGTCCGCGGAGCCGCGCGCCATGGCGCCGACGGAGCCCATGCCCCGATAGGACTTGTAGGACCGCCCCTGGTAGAGGAAGACCTCGCCCGGGCTCTCCTCCGTCCCGGCGAACAACGAGCCGATCATCGCGCAGTCGGCGCCTGCGGCGATCGCCTTGGCGAGGTCGCCGGAAGACTTGATGCCGCCGTCGGCAATCGCCGGAACGCCCGCTTCGCGGCAGACCGCCGCCGCCTCGGCAATGGCCGTCAGCTGTGGCACGCCCACCCCGGCGACGATGCGGGTGGTGCAGATGGACCCCGGACCGATGCCGATCTTGACCGCATCCGCGCCCGCGTCGATCAGAGCCCGCGCCCCATCTCCGGAGGCGACATTGCCGGCGATGATCTGCGTGTAATTCGAGAGCCGGCGGATGCGCTCCACGGCGGCGACCACGCCCTCGGAATGGCCGTGCGCGGTATCCACAACGATGGCATCGACATCGGCGTCGAAGAGCGCTTCCGCCCGGACGAGCCCGTCGCGCCCGACTCCCGTTGCGGCGGCAACCCTGAGCCGGCCCTGCTCATCCTTGGTCGCCATCGGGAATTGCGCCGCCTTGTCGATGTCCTTGACCGTAATCAGGCCGACGCAGAAGCCCTTGCCGTCCACGACCACCAGCTTCTCGATCCGATGCCGGTGCAGGAGTTGCTTTGCTTCGCCGGAGGCTACCCCTTCCGGCACGGTAACGACGTCGCGGGTCATAAGTTCGGAGACCGGCTGGCGCATTTCGCTGGCGAACCGGACATCGCGGTGGGTGAGTATGCCGACCAGCCTGCCGCCGTCCTCAACCACGGGGACGCCGGAAATCCGGTTCTCCGACATCATCGCCAGCGCGTCGGCCAACGGGCGGTCCGGGCCGATGGTCAGCGGGTCCACCACCATGCCGGACTCGAATTTCTTGACCCGGCGCACCTCCGCCGCCTGGCGCTCGATATCCAGGTTCTTGTGGATGCAGCCGAGCGCGCCTGCCTGCGCCATGGCGATGGCGAGATCGGCTTCGGTTACAGTGTCCATCGCCGCGGAAACGACAGGCAATGCCAGTTCGATTTCAGGGGTGAGACGGGTGCGGGTGTTCGCCGTCGCAGGCAGAGTCGACGAACTGGCCGGCTGCAACAGCACATCGTCGAAAGTCAGCGCCAACGGGATGGCATCAAGGTCGCGCAAGGCAGGCGTCCTATGTCATCGGGGTTGACGCCTTCTTATACCCGCCTCAGCCGGAATGTGAAGCCGCAGTGTCGAACGCGCGAAAACCCGTCGCCACGAGGTAGAGCTCGGAGGACTCCTTGCGGCTCGCATCCGGCTTCGCATGGCGCACAAAGGCGAAGTCCCGCTTCAGCGCTTTCAGCAGGTCCTCGTGCGCACCCCCTTGAAAAACCTTGACAACCAGGGCGCCGCCCGGCCGCAGCAACGCGCGTGCAGAATCGTATGCCAGCTCCGCAAGCGCGACGATGCGCAGCCGGTCGGTCGCCGCATGTCCGGTGGTGCGCGGCGCCATATCGCTCAGCACGACATCGGCGCCGTCCGGCAGGCCGGCGCCGAGTCGCGCGGGGGCGTCGCTGTCCTCCAGATCGAGCAGCAGGCAGCAAGCGCCCGGAACCGGCTCCATCGTCTGGAGGTCCACCGCGACCACCGCCCCGGCGCCCCGGGCCACCGCCACCTGGGTCCAGCCGCCGGGGGCCGCGCCGAGGTCGAGCACCGTGCTCCCTCGTTTCAACAGGCGGAAACGGTCATCGAGCTGCATCAGCTTGAAGGCGGCGCGGGACCGCAGGCCCAGCCGTTTCGCTTCCGCCACATAAGCGTCGCTGAGCTGGCGCTGTAGCCAGCGGGTGGAAGCCGTCTTGCGTCCTTTCGCCGTGCGGAGCCGGGCCTTCAGTCCCGCCTGCCGTCCCGGCCGTGTGCGGGGAGGCCGGCTCACGCCGCCCCGCCGTCATTCGCGATCATGCGGAACAGGATGCCCTCGCGTACCCCCCGGTCGGCGACCCGGATCGAGCCCACGGGCCACATCCGGCAGATCGCCTCCAGGATGGCGCAGCCGCCGACCGCCATGTCGGCGCGCTCGCGCCCGATGCAAGGCAGCCGCGCCCTCGCCTCCCGGTCCAGCCGGCGCAGCGTGCCGGAGACCGTGTCGAGATCGTCGAAGGCAAGCGTACATCCGTCCACGAGGTCGCGGCGATAGCGCGCAAGGCCGAGATGCAGCCCCGCAACGATCGTCACCGGACCGGAGGTGCCGAGCATCTGCACCTCCTCCGCCGCCACCGCAGCGGAGATATCGTTCGCCTCGTCGAAGCGGCGCAGCCAGGGCGCCACCGCCTCCGTCATGGCCTTGTAGGTGCGGTCCGAAATCCGGTCCGAGCCGAAGGTCTCTGCCATGCGGGCAACGCCCCAGGGAAGGGACGTCGAATCAAGCAGGCGGGCGCGGCCCCCTCCCGTCACCGCGAGCCACATGAGCTCGGTGCTGCCCCCGCCGATATCGAACACCAGCGCGCGCCCGCGGCCGGGGTTGAGTAGGGGCGCGCATCCGGCCGCCGCGAGCGCCGCCTCCTCGCGCGCGCCGATGATTTCCAGCCGGACGCCCGTCTCGCGCTTCACCCGCTCCACGAAACCGGCGCAGTTGGCGGCGCGGCGGCAGGCGTCGGTCGCCACCGAGCGCAGCCGCGTGACCCGCCGCCGCCTGATCTTGCCGGCGCAGATGTGAAGGGCCCGGATAGTCCGCTCGATGGCCTTTTCGGAGAGGCGTCCGGTGATCTGCAGGCCCTCGCCGAGCCGGACGATGCGCGAAAAGCTGTCCACCACGTCGAATCCGCGCTCCGACGGGCGCACGACCAGCAGCCGGCAGTTGTTGGTACCGAGGTCGAGCGCCGCATAAACCGGCGCTCCGGTCCCGGGCCGCGCTGGCTGCTGCTGTCGCTGTCGCATCGCCGAACTCCCCGGCCATGATAGCCGGGATGGCCCGACATTGCTGCCGTTCCGCCGACAGGCGCCGGAGCCGGCCGGAGGCCCTTGCAAAACCCGGCTGGATGGACGATATGTGGGAGGTCTGTGCGTTGGGCGATAGTTTAGCGGCAGAACGCTGGGTTCTGGCCCCAGTAGCCCTGGTTCGAATCCAGGTCGCCCAGCCACATTTCCCAGCCTTGCGACAATCCTTCCGGTGTGCCGCCGATGTCCGATTACGCCGCGCCCCTCCGCGACATTCGCTTTGCCATGACCGAAATCGCCGGACTGGACGGGGTGATCGCCCTGCCCGGCATGGAGGAGATTTCGGTCGATCTCGTCGATGCCGTGCTGACCGAGGCGGGCCGGTTCGCGGACGAGGCGGTGGCGCCCCTCAACCGCGTCGGCGACATTCAGGGCGCGGTGCTGGAAAACGGCGTCGTGCGCACGGCGGACGGGTTCCGGGAAACCTACCGGCAGTTCTGCGAGGGCGGCTGGAACGGCGCGCCCTTCGACCCCGAATATGGCGGACAGGGCCTTCCCTGGCTCGTGTCCACGGCGCTCACGGAGATGTGGCAATCGGCCTGCCTGTCCTTCTCGCTGGCGCCGCTCCTGACGCAGGGCGCGGTGGACCTGCTCGCGAACCACGGTTCGGACGAGCAGAAGGACATCTTTCTGGAGAAGATGATCTCCGGCGAGTGGGCCGGCACGATGAACCTGACAGAGCCCCAGGCCGGCTCCGATGTCGGCGCGCTCGCCACGCGCGCCGTGCCGGCGGGCGACGGCATATACCGCATCAGCGGGCAGAAAATCTTCATCAGCTACGGCGACCAGGACTTCACCGACAACATCGTCCACATGGTGCTCGCGCGCACGCCGGATGCGCCCAGGGGCATTCGCGGCGTCTCGCTGTTCATCGTGCCGAAGGTGCTGGTGAACGGGGACGGCAGCCTCGGCGCGCGCAACGACCTGCGTCCGGTCGGTCTCGAACACAAGCTCGGCATTCACGGCAGCCCGACCTGCGTGATGGCCTATGGCGAGGGGGACGGCGCGCTCGGCACGCTGGTCGGCAAGGAGAATTGCGGCATCCAGTACATGTTCACGATGATGAACAATGCCCGCCTCGGCGTCGGCCTGCAGGGCGTTGCGGTCGCGGAGCGGGCCTATCAGCAGGCCCGCGCCTTCGCCATGGAGCGCGTCCAGGGCCGTGACGAGACGAGCGGCGAACGGGGGCCGGTGCCGATCCTGCACCATCCGGACGTGCGGCGGATGCTGATGACCATGAAGGCCGAGATCGAGGCCATGCGCGCGCTCTGCTACTGGGTCGCGGCCGGTCTCGACCGGGCCCAGCGCACGGGCGATGCCGAGGCCCAGGCCCGCGTGGACCTCATGATCCCGGTGGTCAAGGCGTGGTGCAGCGACCTCGGCGTCGAGATCGCCTCGCTCGGCCTCCAGGTGCATGGCGGCATGGGTTTCATCGAGGAAACCGGCGCCGCCCAGCATATGCGCGACAGCCGCATCGCGCCGATCTACGAGGGCACCAACGGCATTCAGGCCATGGACCTCGTGGCCCGCAAGCTTGCCCGCGACGGGGGCGAGGCGCTCCGGGCCCAGCTCGCCCTGATGCGGGCTGACTCGCCGGATCGGACGCTGGCCGCCGCCCTCGACGCCGTGGAGCGCGGGGCCGGGCTCATTCTCGGCCGCTTCGGCAGGGAGTTCGGCGCGGCAGCGGCCGCGGCCGTCCCGTTCTGCCACCTGCTCGGCCTCGCGACCGGCGGCTGGCTGCTCGCCCGAGGCGCGGCCGCGGCCGAGCGGCTTCTGGCCGACGGCGCGGAGGACGGGGAGTTCCTGGAAGCGAAGCGCCTGACCGCCCGCTTCTATGCCGAAACGGTGCTGCCGCAGCATGCCGGGCTCCTCGCCGCCATCGAGGCCGCCGGCGGAGCAGAGCTGGAGATGGCGGCCGAACAGTTCTGACGGCGGAGGAAAGTGCGATGACCTTCACGGCGATCGGCGCCTGCCCCGGGACAGGCCGGCTCGGCATCGGCATCACGACCTATTCGCTCGGCGTCGGCGGCTACTGCCCGTTCTTCGAGCGCGGCGTCGCGGCGCTTTCGACCCAGGCCTTCGCCAATCCTGCGCTCGGGCCGCTCGCCACCGCCGCGCTGAGGGAAACGCCCGACCCGCGAGGGGCCCTCCGGCTGCTGGCCGAGCAGGACCCGGATTTCGAGTGGCGCCAGGTGGTCATCGCGGCGGCGGACGGCCGCGTCGCGGCACATACCGGGCCCCGCACCCGGCCCTGGTCCGGCCACATCACCGGCGAGGGCTTCGCGGTCTTCGGCAACGTGCTGGCCGGCGAGGCGACGGTGCAGGCGATGGCGGCCGCGTGGCGCGAGCGGGCCGGGGACGGCCTTCCGGAGCGGCTGCTTGCGGCAATCGAGGCGGGACGGGACGCAGGCGGCCAGGCGTCGCCGGACGAGACACCCCTGCCGGAGCGCTCGGCGGCGCTGATCGTGCGCGGCGCTGACATTGTCGAGGATATCGACCTCCGGGTGGACCTTCACGACGACGCGGTGGGTGAGCTTCGCCGCCTCTGGGAGGCTTACCGGAAATACCTGCCCTATTACGCGCTCCGCGCCCGCTCGCCCGCCGAGACGCCGCCGCAGGACGTCTGGGCGCGCCAGAACGACCCCGGCAACGCATGACCCGCAACGAGCGTTCGCCCGAAACCCTGCTGGCCCAGGGAGGACGGTTCCTCGACCGGGAGACCGGCGCCGTCGTGCCGCCGATCCATTCCGCGACCACCTATGCACGGGACGACCGCTACGAGACGACCGGCTACACCTACAGCCGCGACGCCAACCCGACTGTCGCGCATGTGGAAGAGGTGCTGGCGGAACTGGAAGGCGCGGAGGACGCGCTTGTTTTCTCGTCGGGGATGGCGGCGGTCGCGACCTTCTTCGACAGCCTGGGCGCGGGCGACCATGTGGCGGCGCCGCGGGTGATGTATCACGGCGCGGCGGACCTGCTGCGCCGCCTCGCCGAACGGCGCGGGGTCGAGGTCAGCTTTTTCGATGCCTCAGAGCCGGGCGCGCTGAAAGCGGCCGTCAGGCCCGGGCGGACCTCGGTCGTCTGGATCGAGACCTGCGTGAACCCGACCTGGGACGTGATCGATGTGCGCGCCGCCGCCGGGGTTGCGCGGGACGCCGGCGCGATTCTCGGCGTGGACGCCACCGCGACGCCGCCGGTGACGCTCCGGGCGCTCGATCTGGGCGCCGACATCGTCTTCCACTCCGCCACGAAATATCTCGCCGGGCACAGCGACCTGCTGGCGGGCGTGCTGGCGACCGGAACTGCGGATAAGCGCTGGGGAGAGGTCAGGGCGGCGCGCACGCGCATGGGCGGCGTGCCCGGCGCGTTTGAGGCCTGGCTGCTGCTGCGCGGCATGCGCACGCTCCACCTGCGCTACGAACGGCAGGCTGCGAACGCGCTCGCCATCGCCCGGCATTTCGAGGGCCGCGCCGGCATCGAGGCAGTGCTCTATCCCGGCCTCGAATCCCATCCGGGGCACGAGATCGCAAAGCGGCAGACGGCAGGCAGCTTCGGCGCCATGCTATCGCTGCTGGTCGAAGGCGGCGCGGACGCCGCCAAGCGGATTGCCACACGCACCCGGCTCTTCGTGTCGGCGACCTCGCTCGGCGGCGTCGAAAGCCTGATCGAGCACCGGGCCTCGGTCGAAGGGCCGCTGAGCGCCGTGCCGGCAAACCTGCTCCGCCTCTCCGTCGGAATAGAGCGCGTCGACGAACTCATAGCGGACCTGGAGCAGGCCCTCGGCTGACGAGCCGAAAGCGGGCCCGGCTCAGCGATAGAAATCCACCCGGAAACGGACCGGACCCGCCGCCTCGATTTCGTGCGCCACTTCCGGCTCCACGATGCCCGGCCGCTCCGGCGAAAGCTCGATTTCCTCGATTCCGGGCTCAAGGATGCGGTAAAGCAGCCGCCCCTCCAGCACGACGACCTTCGCCCATGTCCCGGCCTTCGTGCGATGGGACCGCAAGAGGCTCGCCGGGATCGACCCGTCCGAAAATTCCGGCGTCCCGCCATAGCGCGCAACGCCCTCGGGCAGCGCCTTCATCACGGACAGCTTTCGGCGGTCGCCGCAAAGAACGTCTCCAGATGGTCGATCACTGCCCGGGGCTGTTCCTCGGCCAGCCAGTGCCAGTTGTTCGGGAAATAGGTGACCGAGAATTCGTCGATCCAGTCCCGTGCGATGTCGTTCACGACCGGATCCAGCGCGACGTCCAGCGAACCCCACAATACGCTGACCGGACAGGTGATCCGCCGGGGCGCGACGTGTCGTCGCCGCGGCATGTCGCGCACGATTTCCCGGTAGTAATTGACTGCCGCCGTGGCGGAACCCGGTATCTCGAAGGCGCGTCGGTAGGTCGCCACGTCCTCGGGCGGCATCACCCTGGCGAGCCGGATGGTTCCGGCGCGAAACTGCTCCAGATAGAGCTCCTCCGGCAGCTCCGGAACAAGAGTGAAGAAGACATACCAGCTCTTGCGCTGCTGCTCGGGATGGCCCAGCCACGCTGCGATCCAGGCATCGGGGTGCGGGGCATTGAGAATCGCGAGCTTCCGGACGGCGCCGGGGTGGTCCATGGCGGTCTCATAGGCAATCAGGCCGCCCCAATCGTGCGCCGCGACCATGGCCGGAGTCCCGAGATGGTCCACCAGAGCGGCCACATCGCCCGCCAGAGTGGCGAGGTCGTATCCCGACGCCGGCTTGGCGGAGAGGTGATAGCCCCGCAGGTCGGGAGCAACCACCCGGAACGACCGGGCGAGAGAGGGAATGACGTGGCGCCACGACCACCAGAACTCGGGGAATCCGTGCAGCAGGAGAACGAGGGGTCCGGCGCCCGCCTCGACGTAATGGAGCTCGGTACCGTTGACGTTGGCCCGATGGTGCGACAGGCCGGGCAGGGTTGGGCTCATGCCGGATTTCCTTGTCATTCGCAGGATTCTAGCTGAACGCGGGCGTCTTGCGGTCTCCTGCACAGGGCGCTCGCCGGTCGGCGCCGCCCGGTGCCGCTGGTCCTTCTATCTCCCCTAAACCATTGAAAAATATGGTGAGCGCGCCAGGATTCGAACCTGGGACCGTCTGATTAAAAGTCAGATGCTCTACCAACTGAGCTACGCGCCCGACCGGGTCGGCGGCGAAACTGTGCGGCGCCGCCTGCGGTGTCAAGGGCCGGTCAATACACCTTGGAGGCGGCGCCGCTCTCCACCTTGCGCCCGTCGCCGAACCGTTCCTCGAGGGCCGCGATCACGCGCGGCGTGGTGAAGGCGGAGGAGTCCCCGCCGAGGGCCGCGATTTCCTTGACGAAGCGCGAGGAGATGAACTGGTGGTGTTCCGAGGCGGAGAGGAACACGGTCTCGACATCGGGCTCCATCGTCCGGTTCAGGCTCGCCATCTGCATCTCGTACTCGAAATCGGAGACGGCCCTGAGCCCCCGGAAGATGACGCTCACCCGGTGCTGGCGCGCATAGGCGACCAGCAGGCCGTCCATCAGCCGCACCTCGATCCGGTCGGCGACGACCCGGTCGCCCAGCGCGGCGATCTCGTCCTCGACCATCGCCTTGCGCTCTTCCGGGGTGAACAGCGGCCCCTTGCCGGCATTGTTGAACACGCCGACGATCAGCCGGTCCACCAGACGCGCACCCCGGTAGATGATGTCGATATGGCCGTTGGTGATCGGGTCGAATGTGCCGGGGTAAAGGCCGATCTTCTGGTGGTTCACTCTTGCTCTCCTGCATCGCCGGCGGCGTCCGCTTCGTCCGCCCCGCCCTCCGGCGCCTCGCCTTCCTCGTCTTCCGCTTCGTCCACGCCATTGGCATCCGCCAGATGCGAGACCTGGACCACCCGCGCGCCCTCCGGGATGTTGAACAGGCGCACGCCCCTCGTCACCCGGCGCGCTTTCCGGATATCGGTTACGGGGCAGCGGATCAATTGGCCGCCATCGGTCATCAGCAGCAACTGGTCCGTCTCCTCGACGGGGAAGGCGGCGACCACCTCGACCTCCTCGCCGCTGCGCGTCATCAGTTCGATGCCCTGCCCGCCCCGCTTCGTCACGCGGTAATCGTATGCGGAAGTCCGCTTGCCGTAGCCGTCCGAGGCGACCGAGAGGATCATCTGCTCGTGCTCCTCGAGTTCGGCCGTGCGGATCATGTCCCCGATGCCGTTCTGGCTGAGATAGGTATCCCGCTCCTCTGTGCTGTCGATCATGAATCCATCGACGACACTCATGGAGATGACGCAGTCGTCCTCGCGCAGCGAGATGCCGCGCACGCCCGTGGAGGCGCGGCTCACAAACTCCCGCACATCCTTGGCCGGGAAGCGCAGCGCCTTGCCCTGCCGGGTCGCCAGCAGGATATGGTCGCCCGGCCCGCAGGGCTTCACGCCGACCAGCACGTCATCCTCGTCGAGCTTCATCGCGATCTTGCCGCGGCGGGGGATGTTGATGAAGTCCGCAAGCGTGTTGCGCCGCACATTGCCGCTCTCGGTCGCGAACATCACCGACAGGTCCTGCCAGCTCTCCTCGTCGTCCGGCATCGCCATGACGGCGGTGATGCGCTCGCCCGCCGGCAGCGCCTCGATGACCTGCTGCATCTTCACGCCCCGCCCCTGCGGCCCCGTGCGCGGCAGGCGGTGGACCTTGAGCTTGTAGACGATGCCCGAGGCCGAGAAGAACAGCAGCGGCGTGTGGGTGTGGGCGATGATGACCTGCGAGACCGCGTCCTCGTAGCGGTTCGACATGCCCGAGCGCCCCTTGCCGCCGCGCTTCTGCGCCCGGTAGGTGGAGAGCTGCACGCGCCGGATATTGCCGCCCTGGCTCACCGTCACGACCATGTCCTCGCGCTGGATCAGGTCTTCCTCATCCGGGTCGATCTCGTCGTCGGTGAAGATCGAACGGCGCTCGTCCGCAAAGCGGTCCCGCACGCTCTGGAGCTCCTCGCGGATCACGGCCAGCAGCTTCTCCCGCGAACCCAGGATCTCCAGATAGCCCCGGATGCGCTCCGCCACCTCTTCCAGCTCCTCGGCGATCTTCTGCCGTTCGAGGCCGGTCAGCCGGTGCAGGCGCAGGTCCAGGATCGCGCGCGCCTGCGCGTCGCTCAGCCGGTAGCCGCCGTCCTCCAGCGCGCCGCCGGCCGTGCCCAGAAGCTCCAGCAGCGGCGCCGTGTCCGCCGCCGGCCAGGCGCGCGCCAGCAGGGCGGCGCGCGCTTCGGCGGGATCGCCCGCCTGCCGGATGACGCGGATGACCTCGTCGATATTGGCGACGGCGACGGCGAGGCCGACCAGCACATGCGCGCGCTCCCGCGCCTTGCCGAGGTCGTGGCGGGTGCGCCGCGCGACAACCTCTTCGCGGAAGGCGATGAAGGCGCGGATGATGCGGTCGAGGGACAGCGTCTCAGGCCGTCCGCCGTCCAGCGCCAGCATGTTGATGCCGAAGCTCACCTGCATCTGCGTGTGCCGGTAGAGCTGGTTCAGCAGCACGCGGTGTTCGACGCCCGGCTTGAGTTCGATGACGATGCGGATGCCGCGCCGGTCGCTCTCGTCCCGGAGCGCCTGGATGCCCTCGATCAGCTTCAGGTTCACGACCTCGCTGATGCGCTCGATCATCCGCGCCTTGTTGACCTGGTAGGGCACCTCCGTGACGATGATCGCCTCGCGGTTGCCCTGCCGTTCCTCGATCTCGGTGCGGGCCCGGAGGATGATCGTGCCCCGGCCGGTCGTGTAGGCCTGCCGGATGCCCTCCCGGCCCAGCAGCACGCCACCGGTCGGGAAGTCCGGCCCCGGCACATGGTCCATCAGTTCCTCGACGGTGATCGCCGGGTTGTCGAGATAAGCGAAGCAGGCGTCGATCACCTCGCCCAGATTGTGGGTCGGGATGTTGGTCGCCATGCCGACGGCGATGCCGCCGGCGCCGTTGACGAGCAGGTTCGGATACTGCGCCGGCAGGACAGCCGGTTCCTGTTCGCTGTCGTCGTAGTTCGGCTGGAAATCGACCGTGTCCTTGTCGATGTCGGTCAGCAGCGCCTCGGCCGCCCGCGCGAGCCGCGCTTCCGTGTAGCGCATTGCCGCCGGGGGGTCGTTGTCCATCGAGCCGAAATTGCCCTGCCCGGCGATCAGCGGCAGGCGCATGGAGAAGGGCTGCGCCATCCGCACCATGGCGTCGTAGATCGCGCTGTCGCCGTGCGGGTGGAACTTGCCCATCACGTCGCCGACGATGCGCGCCGACTTGCGGAAGGGCTGGTTCCAGCCGTAGCCGCCCTCGCGCATGGCGTAGAGGATGCGCCGGTGCACCGGCTTCAGCCCGTCGCGCACGTCCGGCAGCGCGCGCGCCACGATCACGCTCATCGCGTAATCGAGATATGAGCGGCGCATCTCGTCTTCGAGCGCGACCGGCGCGACGTCGTCCGGTTCTATGGCGATCGTGTCGTTCACGGAACGCTAGAAGGGCTGCGGGAAGCCGCGTCGTGGAAGGGGCGGTTCATCAGAACGGGATGTCGTCGTCCAGGTCGGAGCCGAGCGCCGGCGCCGGTGCCGCGGACCTGCCGCCGCCCGCATCCCGGTCGTCGTAACCTCCGCCGCGGCCGCCATAGCCGCCGCCGTCGTCGGCCCGGCTGTCGAGCATTGTCATCTGGCCCCTCGGCCCCGACAGCACCACTTCGGTCGAGTAGCGGTCCTGGCCGGACTGGTCCTGCCATTTGCGCGTCTGGAGGCTGCCTTCGATATACACCTTTGAGCCCTTGCGGAGATACTGCTCGGCGACGTCCGCCACACGCCCGAAAATGACGACCCGGTGCCACTCCGTGCGCTCGCGCCGCTCGCCGGACTGCCGGTCGCTCCAGGTTTCCGAGGTCGCCAAGGACAGATTCGCAACCTTGTCGCCCGACTGCAGGGTCCGGACCTCGGGGTCGCGGCCCAGATTCCCGACCAGAATCACCTTGTTGACGCTGCCTGCCATAACCGTTGTTCCTTACACCCGATTCGCCCCCCGGAACATACACCCGGCCGGCCGCCGAAGCGACCGGCCGAGGGCCGAGGGCCTGTGGAACGAATGGGTAACTTTGTCCCCCCTCCGGCCGCTCGCAGCGCCCCTCGTCGAAGCCGGCGGAAAGGTCCCCGGGCCATGCACCCCGTGTGGAGTGGGCCCCTTGGGTCGGACAGTTTCAAGCGGCATTTTTGACAGGGTTGCGATGTTGTTTTTCCTCGAAGCGGTTTGGGCTCAGATATCCGAGCGCGGAGTGCAGGCGTCTGTGGTTGTAGCTGTCGATGAAGCGCGGCAGTTGCCTTGCGACGTCTTCGGCGGTCTCGAAGGCCATGGGATAGACGCCCTCGACCTTCAGGGTTTTCATGAAGCTCTCCATCATGGCGTTGTCGTAGGGGTTGGCTCGTCGTCCCATGGAGCCGACCATCCCGTGTTTGTCGAGCCGGGTCCGGTAGGCATGGGCGGCGTATTGCGAGCCCCTGTCGGAGTGGTGGATGCAGCCGGGCTGAGGGCTTCGGTTCCCGATCGCCTTGTCGAGCGCCGCGAGCGTCAGGCGCGCGTCGATGCGTTGCCCGAGCGCGTAGCCGACAATGCGGCGCGACCAGGCGTCCATGACCGCCGCCAGATAGACGAAGCCGTCCAGGATGGCGATGTAGGTCAGGTCGGCGACCCAGAGCCGGTTCGGGCCCTCGACCTCGCAGTCCCGGGACCGGTCCGGGAAGACCGGCCCGTCGTGGCCGCTGTCCGTGGTGGCGACAAAGCGGCGCTTGCGCGGCGGCTGCAGGGCGTGTTCGCGCATCAGCCGCCTGACCTTCTTGTGGTTGACGGTCCGGCCCCGGTGGCGAAGTTCCGCCTGCATGCGCCGCCAGCCATAGGCCTCGAACTCGTCCTTGATCTCGTGCATCGCCTCGACCAGGGCGGTGTCGTCGACCGGGCTCTGCGGCTCGCGGTAACAGGTGGAGCGCGCGATCCCCATCAGTCGGCATCCTTCGGCGACGGAGAGGCCTCGGGGCCGGCGATCACGGACATGGGCGCGCGCCTCGACCGCCGTCCTTGCCGCAAAGCCCCCTTTAGGAACTCCAGCTCCGCGGCCTGCCGGCCGACCAGCCGTTCGAGCGTCGCGATCCGGGCCTCATATGCCCGGAGCCTGTCGGCCGCCTCGGCCTCCTCATCGAAGGCCCCGGCCTCATACTTCTCCAGCCACAGCCGGATCAGGGTGCGAGACAGGTCATGACGGCGGGCCAGACCGTAAAACGTCTCGCCTGCCAGATACTCCTCAACGACCTGGCGCTTGAAGGCCATGCTGTGCGTGCGGTGCTTCCTCATCGGCGTCGATCCTTCCAATGACCGCGCACCTGTCAATTTCCTACAACAAAACTGTCCGAGACCAGGGGCCCACTCCAGTGAAGTGTCATGAAGTGTCATGTTTTGTCATGGTCGGGGGCGGAACCGGCGTCCTCCGGGCCGGTCCTCCGCTTCTTCCCCTTCTTCTTTTTCTGCTTCTTCCCCCTCGCCGCCGGTCCGCTCCAATCGTTGTCTTCGTCTTCGCCCCGCTCTTCCCGTTCGAGGCGGCTCTGCCTGCGCTCCTCGACCTGCTCCGGGGCCCAGGGGTCGTAGATGTCGTCGTAGCCGTTGCGGCGCTGGTAGAGCCAGTCATGTTCGGCGCCGTCGGCCCGGTCGTCGTCGGTGCTGTCCTCGTGGCCGGGCGTGTCGGCGGCGGCCCAGGGGCAGTCTTCGTAGGTCTCCTCCGGCGGGTCGTCGGCTGGCGGCAGGTCGTTCGCCGGCGCGGGCGGGGGGCCGAAGCTGACGGGCAGGCGGGAGCGCTCCTCGACGGCCGCGGCGAGCCTGCGGGCGTCCTCCTCGTGCGCGGCCCCGTCGAAGCCCTCCTGCGCCTCCATCGCCTCGCGCCGCTCGCGGTGGCGGGCGAGCGCTCGTTCGGCCCGGGCATGGCCGCTGCGCACGGCCTCGGCGAGCGGTCCGGGCTCGGTGCCCGCCTCCTGCGCCTCGCCCGCTTCGATCTCACCGAACTCGTCCTCGTGCGGCAGCGGCCAGAGGCGGGCCCGGTTCGCGCCGGCCGGACTGACAAGCCCGGCGATCTCGGCCTGGAAGCGCAGCACCCGGAGCATCATGTAAGCCGAGCCGCTGGCGACGGCGGCGTCCCAGGCCTGCTCCGAGCGGGCGAGCAGGATGCGGGCCTCGTCGCGTTCGGTGCGCCGCCACGACAGGCGGATGCGGCGCACGCGCTCGACGATGTAGGGCCGCTCCAGCAGGGCGCATCCGGTCTGTCGTGCGGAGCGCTCGGCATAGCCGGCCTGCCTTGCGGCGTCTGCGGCATTGCCGGACGCTGTGTAGTGGCGGCAGAAGGCTTCCTGGCGGGTGGAAAGCGCGACGGCGGGGTCGATGACGGGCATGGGGTGCGGCGGCTCCTTTCGTTCCGCTGGCGTTCGACAGGCAGGCCCGGCGGGGAGCGACCCTTATTCGCGCGTATCCTGCGCGCGCCTGTGCCGGCGCGGGCGGGTGTCGGCGCCGGCGCGGTTCGCGCGCCTGATTGCGCGCACGCGAGGCGGGCACAGGACGCACCTCGCCTGTCGGCTGAATCGGGGTCGTTCCGCACCGGGCCGGCGCGGGCGGGAAGCGGTCCGCGCGGACTTCGCTCACCTCGGACCTATCTAGGCATGGGCTTTCCGGAGGTCAAGCATTTTTTGAATTATTTCTGATTTATTTGGAACAAAAAGCTTCTTCAGGCCTGCCGGGAGGCCGGAGCGCTTCACCGAAGCTGCGGCAATACCTCTGCCGCCAGGCGGGCGTTGCCGTCGGCGACCTCCGCAGGGTCCGCGTCCGACGAGAAGGTGATGAAGACGAGCCGGTCGAGCCCGAGCTCGATGAGCGGGCCGAGCCGGTCCACGCAATAGCCGGACGGCCCCGCAACCGCGAAGCGCTCAATGAAATCCTCGTCCACGACCGACAGGTGGCCGGCCGCGATTCGCGCGTGGTTGGGCATGTCGTAGTTGGCGCCGATATATTCGAAGATGGCGCGGTCCTTCAGGCCCTCGGAATTCGCCGTGGACATGCCCGTGAAATGCGCAAAGGTGCCCACGGTCCCGCTGATGATGTGGCGCGCCCTGGCCGCATCGGGATTCGCCGTGCAGTTGATGTAGGCGCCGAAGGAAAGCTCCTCGGGGTCGAGCCCCGCGCTTTCCCGCGCGGCGCGCGCCGTCTGCATCGCGCCGACGATGCGCGCGGGGTCGGCGCCGACGGCGAAGGTGATCCGCTCGGCATGGACCGCCGCCACCGAGATGACCCTGGGCCCCGTTGCCGCGACATCGACCGGGACCTTGGGCATGCCCGTGGCGGCGATCCACCTGTTGCAGCTCTCATAGCCGTCGATATCCACCGCTTCGCCCCGCAGATAATGCTGCACATCGCGCAGATACCGCTCGAACACCCTGACCGGGGCCGGCTGGCGCCCGATATAGCCGAGCGCGGAGTCGCCGCGGCCGATCCCCAGCACGGCGCGTCCGCCGGACTCGACCTGGATGGTCGCGATGGCGGACGCGGTGACCGCCGGGTGGCGGGTTACCGGATTGGTGACGCCGGGGCCGAGCATGAGCCGGTCGGTCGCGGACGCGGCCAGCGCGAGGGCGCTGTAAACGTCCCCGCTCAGATTCTGCGTGTCGGGAAAGCCGAGAGCGTCCCAGCCCGCCGCCTCGGCATTGCGCGCCGTCTCCGCGGCCGTCCCGGGGACAGGAAACGCAAGATACGAAAACTCTGCCATGGCGGCGCTCCCGACAGCGGCGGACCCGCTGGTCAACCTCGATCCGGCGAATGTTGTAACCCGAATCCGATGTGTTGTGTGAGAGACAACCCGTCCGCTCAGGCTTCCGCCACCGGCCACTGGGCCGGCATGAACCCGGAGCCGTCATGGGTGCACCAGCAATCGCTGGTTGCGAGGATCAGCTTCATCCGTTCCCTGCGCGCCGCCTCGAGCCGGTCGTGCAGCGCCCTTGAGCCGGCGAATGTCGGCGAACCGGTCCGAGTCGCCGCGCGATGCGCCTTGTCCGCATAGGCGATTACGAGCCAGACCATGTCGCATGCCCCGGACACCTCCGGATTGGGCTCGGGCTCCTCGGCGAGATAGAAGCCGAGGATACGCGCGCCGAGCTGCGCCATCGGCGGCCAGACGCCTTCCCTGGAAAGGCGTCGAAACTCCGGCCAGGACCCCTTCTCGATCCAGAACCGGTGAACCATCACATGCATGTCGTCCTCCGTCCGGTGCGCCCGCGTCCCGGCCTGCCGCCGAATTGCGGCGGAACCGCGCCATGGCTTCTAAGCCGGGACGGTTCGCCCTAATATCGAGACTGTCATGACAGTCGCGTCCCAGCCCCGCCGGATCGTCGTTCGCGGCGCCCGGGAGCACAACCTGAAATCCGTCGATGTCTCGCTGCCGCGCGGCAGTCTGACCGTCGTCACGGGGCTCTCCGGCTCCGGCAAGTCGTCGCTCGCCTTCGACACCATCTATGCCGAAGGCCAGCGCCGCTATGTGGAGAGCCTCTCCGCCTATGCGCGGCAGTTCCTGGAGCTCATGCGCAAGCCCGATGTCGACTCGATAGAGGGCCTCTCGCCGGCCATCTCCATCGAGCAGAAGACCACCTCGCGCAACCCGCGCTCGACCGTAGCCACCGTCACCGAGATATACGATTACATGCGCCTCTTGTGGGCGCGGGTCGGCATCCCCTACTCGCCGGCGACGGGCCTTCCCATCGAAAGCCAGAGCGTTTCCCAGATGGCGGACCGGATCGAATCGCTTCCGGAAGGGTCCCGCCTGCTGCTGATGGCGCCTGTCGTGCGCGGCCGCAAAGGCGAATACCGCAAGGAACTCAGGGAGTACCAGCGGCGCGGTTTCCAGAGGGTCAAGATCGACGGCGAACTCTACGACATCGAGGACGCGCCCGCGCTCCACAAGAACTTCAAGCACGACATTTCCATTGTCGTCGACCGGATCGCGGTCCGCCCCGGCCTCGGCAACCGGCTGGCGGACAGTCTGGAAACGGCGCTCGAACTCTCCGACGGGCTGGCCTCGGTCGAGGACGTGCGGACGGGCGAGAGCCTCCTGTTCTCGGCCCGCTTCGCCTGCCCCGTCTCGGGCTTCACGATTGAGGAGATCGAGCCGCGCCTCTTCTCGTTCAACAACCCGGCGGGCGCCTGCCCCGCCTGCGACGGCCTCGGCAGCCGGCGCCATGTCGATGCGGCGCTCGTGGTGCCGGACGAGGGGCTGAGCATGCGCCGGGGCGCCGTCGCGCCCTGGAAGAACACCACCGCGAAATACTACCAGCAGACGCTCAGGAGCCTCGCGCGCCACTACGAGGTGGACGTGAACACGCCCTGGCGCGACCTGCCGGAAGAGGTGCGCCGCGCGGTGCTCTACGGCTCGGGGAACGAGCCGGTGACCATGGCCTACAATGACGGCCTGCGGAACTACAAGGTCACCAAGCCGTTCGAGGGCGTCATCCGCAACCTGGAACGGCGCCTGCGGGAAACCGACAGCGCCTGGGTGCGCGAGGAGCTGTCGAAATACCTGGCCTCCCGGCCCTGCGAGACATGCGGCGGCAAGCGCCTCCGGCCCGAAGCACTCGCTGTCAGGATCGACAGCCGCGACATTTCCGACGTCGCCGCGCTGTCCATCGGCGAGGCGGGCCGCTGGTTCGCCGGTCTGGCGGACAGGCTGACGGCGAAGCAGCGTGAGATCGCCGACCGCATCCTGCGCGAAATCAACGACCGGCTGGGGTTCCTGAACGATGTCGGGCTCGAATACCTCTCCCTCGACCGCGCGTCCGGCACGCTGTCCGGCGGGGAGAGCCAGCGCATCCGCCTCGCCTCGCAGATCGGCTCCGGCCTGACCGGCGTGCTCTATGTGCTGGACGAGCCTTCGATCGGCCTCCACCAGCGCGACAATGCCCGCCTGCTGGCGACCCTGCGGCGCCTGCGCGACCTCGACAACACCGTCATCGTCGTCGAGCATGACGAGGAGGCGATCCGCAGCGCCGACTATCTGGTGGATATGGGCCCCGGCGCCGGCGTGCATGGCGGCCATGTCGTGGCCGAGGGCCTGCCGGAGGAAGTGGTCGGGCGCGGAGAGGGGCTGACGGCGCAATACCTTACCGGCCGGAGGCAGATCGCGATTCCCGAGTGGCGGCGGCCGGGCAACGGGCACCAACTGGTCGTCCGGGGCGCGAGCGGCCACAACCTCCGGCATATCGACGCCGCCTTCCCGCTCGGCGTGTTCGCCTGCGTCACCGGCGTTTCGGGGGGCGGCAAGTCCACCCTGGTCGTGGAGACGCTCTACAAGGCGCTGGCGCGGGCGATCCACGGCGCGCGCGGCGCGGCCGCCCCGCATGAGCGGATCGAGGGCGCCGACCTCATCGACAAGGTGATCGACATCGACCAGTCGCCGATCGGGCGCACGCCGCGCTCGAACCCGGCCACCTATACCGGCGCGTTCACACCGATACGCGACTGGTTCACCGGGCTGCCGGAAGCGAAGGCGCGCGGCTACAAACCGGGGCGCTTCTCCTTCAACGTCAAGGGCGGGCGCTGCGAGACCTGCCAGGGCGACGGCGTCATCAAGATCGAGATGCACTTCCTGCCGGACGTCTATGTCGAATGCGAGACCTGCAAGGGCCGGCGCTACAACCGGGAGACTCTGGAAGTGCGCTTCCGGGGCCATTCCATCGCCGACGTGCTGGACCTGACGGTGGAGGAAGGCGTCGAACTCTTCCGGGCGGTGCCCGCGGTCTACAACAAGCTGGAGACGCTGCGCCGGGTCGGCCTCGGCTACATAAAGATCGGACAGCAGGCGACGACGCTCTCGGGCGGCGAGGCGCAGCGCGTCAAGCTCGCCAAGGAGCTCTCCCGGCGGTCGACCGGGCGCACCCTCTACATCCTCGACGAGCCGACCACCGGGCTGCATTTCGAGGATGTGCGCAAGCTGCTGGAAGTGCTTCACGCGCTCGTGGACGCGGGCAACACGGTCATCGTCATCGAGCACAATCTCGAAGTCATCAAGACGGCGGACTGGATCGTCGATCTCGGCCCCGAGGGCGGCGCGGGCGGCGGGCGCATCGTCGCCGCCGGCACGCCGGAAGAGGTGGCGGACGCGCCGGAGAGCCACACGGCACGCTATCTCGCGGCCTCCCTCGGCCGGGCGGAACGGCTGGCGGGGTAGCGCTCAGCGCCGCAGCGCTATCAGCGATAATTGGCGGCCATAGTCCGCCTCGCCCCGCAGGCAGGCGCGGCGGTAGCTGAAGAAGCGTTCCTCTTCCGCGCAGGTGTCCGCATCGGCGACCGAGACGGCCGCGAGGCCCGCGCGCTCGAGGCGCCCGGCGACATAGCCGGCGAGGTCGAAGCGGAAATGGCCAGAGCGCGCCGCCACCACGAACCAGCGGCCGTTGTCGGCATCGGCCGTCTCGAACGCCTCCCTGAACTCGGGTCCGACCTCGTAGGACGCCTGCCCGATGCAGGGGCCGACGGCGGCGACCGTCCGCCCTGCCCGTGCGCCGAGCCCTTCCATGCGCTCCAGCACCGCTTCGGCGATGCCGGCGAGCGCGCCGCGCCAGCCGCAATGGGCGGCGCCGACCACGCCCGCCTGCGCGTCCGCGAACAGCACCGGCGCACAGTCCGCCGTCAATATACCGAGTGCCAGGCCCGGACGGTCCGTCGCCATGCCGTCAGCCCGGAGGCCCTTCGGCGGCTCCGCCAGGGCCACGGCCTCGGCGCTGTGGATCTGGTAGAGCGTCGCCAGTTGGTCCGCCTCCACTGCAGCGAGCGCACGGTTGCGGTTCTCGCTCACCGCATCCCGGTCGTCGCCGGAGCCGAAACCGCAATTGAGGCCGGCATAGAGGCCCGTGCTGACGCCGCCCCCGCGCTCCAGAAAGGCATGCGCGACGCCTGCAAGGCCGGACAGTGCGTCCCGTTCCATCATTCCCCTTCCTCGTCGAGGAAGCCCGCGGGCGCCGGCGCGCCGGCGGGGCCGAATGCGAGCACCCGGAACAGCCTGCCCATCGCGTCCCCGCCCGTCAGCCGCGCCAGCGCCTCCTCCTGGCCGCCGAGCCGTGCGGCGCGGGCCTCGATGCCGAGGCGGCGGAGCCAGTCGCCCTGCGGCGCCGGGCCCCAGACCGCCGCGCCGGCCTCGCGGCCTGCGCGCACCAGCGCCGCAAAATCCACATGCGCGCTCATATCCGCTTCGCCGGGCCGGGACAACGGATCGACCGGCTCATGCCCGCTGACCGCCTGTACGGTCGGCCGCCCGGGCGGCTCGACATAGCCGTAATCGATGGCGAGGCCATAGCCCGGACGCGCCGCCAGAGCCGCCGCGATGCCGCCCGCCGCCGGGCAGACTTCGGTCATGTCGCCGTCCTCGCCCGCGCCCGCATGGCGGAGCGCCGGGCCCGCGACGAAGCGCAAGCCGTCCCCGTCCAGGTCCACCAGCCGTTCGTGCCAGCTTCCGCCGATCCGCACGAACTGGCGGACCGGCAGCGCGTCGAAGAACTCGTTGGCAAGCCAGATGGAAGGGCCGTCCGGTATCGTGTCCGGGTCGTCGTGCCAGACCGCGTCGAAGCCCTGCGCGCGCTGGAGCGAGCGGAGCGCCGGCGAGGTCTCGACCAGATGCACTTCGGGCCGGAACGCCGGCTCCAGCCGGGCGGCGCGCAGGGCGTCGGCCATCAGCACGCCGCGCCCCGGCCCGAGCTCGATGAGGCGGAACTTCGCCGGGCGCTCCATCCGCTCCCACGTATCCACGCACCAGAGCCCTACGATCTCGCCGAACATCTGGCTGACCTCGGGTGCGGTGATGAAGTCCCCGCCGCGTCCGAAGGGGTCCCGGCCGGCATAGTAGGCGGCGTTGTTCAGCGCCATGAACTCGGCGAGCGGGATCGGCCCGTCGCGCCCGATGCGCCGGGCCAGCTTTGCCGCCAGACCGCCGGTCACGGGCGGCGGACCGCGAGCGCGAGGCCGATGGCGATGAGCGGCAGGGACAGGAGCTGCCCCATCGTGACCGGCCCCAGTATGAATCCCAGATGGGCGTCCGGTTCCCGGAACAGCTCGGCGAAGCAGCGCGCCAGCCCGTAGCCGAGAAAGAAGACGCCCGCCAGCATGCCGGGCCGCGCCCGCACCCGCTCCCGCGACGCCAGCGCCAGCATGACGAGGCCGAGCGCCAGGCCCTCAAGCGCCGCTTCGTAAAGCTGGCTCGGATGGCGCGGCAGCCCCGCCGGGTCCGATGGAAAGACCATCGCCCAGGAAACGTCCGTCGCCCGACCGTAGAGTTCGCCGTTCACAAAATTGGCAAGCCGGCCGAGCAGCAACCCGACCGGGGCCACCGCCGCCACGACATCGCCCACGCGCAGGAAGGGGAGCTCGCGGCGGCGCGCGAACAGGAAGGCCGCCAGCGCAACCCCGGCAAGCCCTCCGTGGAACGACATGCCGCCCTGCCAGAGGAACAGCGCCTCTTCCGGATTCAGAAGATAGTAGCCGGGCTTGTAGAACAGGACGTAGCCGAGCCGCCCTCCGGCCACCACGCCCAGCACCATCCAGGCCAGCAGGTCATCCACCCGCTCGGCGCGCATGAGAAAGGGCGGCGCGGTGGCAAGGCGCCGCGCCAGCCGCCAGCCGACGATCAGGCCGACGAGATAGGCGAGCGCATACCAGCGAATCGCCAGCGGCCCGAGCTCGATCGCAACCGGGTCGATGACGGGGAACGGGACGACGGGAAGAATCACGGCCGGGTCTTCGCCGGCCCCGGCCGGCCGGCACGATCTCCCGTGACAAGCATCATTTCATGGCCCATCCTGTCGGCGCGGTCGAGAAGCTATGCTTGGAGTCGGACCCATGCAAACCGGAAAGCGAATCTTCGACGATCTGGCCCGGGTGGCCTCGGGCGCCGCCGGCGCGGCGGGCGCCGTTCGCGACGAGATGGAGTCGATGGTCCGCGACCGTATTCAGAGCGTGCTCGATTCGATGGACCTTGTGCGGCGCGAGGACTTCGAGGCCGTGCAGGAAATGGCGCAGAACGCGCGCATGGAGCAGGAGCGGCTCGAAGCGCGCGTGGCCGCCCTGGAGGCCCGGCTGGCAGAAACCGGCAAGTGAGCGGGATCGTCGTCGAATATCCCTATGACGAGCCGCCGCCCGAGGGCGCGGCGCGGCAGGTGGCCGACGGGATCTGGTGGGTGCGGATGCCGCTGCCCTTCGTCCTCGACCACATCAATCTCTACCTCCTGGAAGACGGGGACGGCTGGACCGTCGTCGATTGCGGGCTGAACAAGGACGGCGTGCGCGACATCTGGGAGACGCTGATCCGCACGCTGCTTGCCGGGGGCCCGGTGCGCCGGGTGGTCGTCACGCATTTCCACCCCGACCATATGGGCTTGGCCCAATGGCTGCTGACGCGTTTCCCGGAGGCCGAACTCTGGATGAGCCTTTCGGAGTGGCTCTGGTCGCATTTCGCCTTCGACGCGCGCGAACGCAACATGGAGGAAATGCTGCGCTTCTGGCGGCAGAACGGCATGGCGACATCGACGGTGGACGCCATGCGCGGGCGCGGCAATTTCTACGCCCAGAACGTGGTCCGGCCGCCCATCGTCTACCGCCGTATCCAGCACGGCGACCGCATCCGCATCGGCGGGCGCGAGTGGCAGGCGATCATCGGCTCCGGCCATTCGCCGGAGCATGTCTGCCTCGCCTGCCCCGAGTCGAAGCTGCTGATCTCCGGCGACCAAGTGCTGCCGCGCATCACGACCAACGTGTCCGTGCATTTCGTCGAACCCGACGGCGACCCGCTGCAACATTTCCTGGACAGCACCCGCGCCTTCGCCCACCTGCCCGACGACACCTTCACGCTCTGCAGCCACGACCGGCCGTTCTACGGCCTGCATGAGCGCCTCGCGCAGTTGCGCGACCACCACCAGGTCCGGCTCGACGACGGCTGCGAGGCGCTGGCCGAACCGCGGCACGCCATCGACCTGCTGCCGGTCTTCTTCCACCGCCCGCTGGACCTGCACCAGCAATCCTTCGCCATCGGCGAGGCCATCGCGCACCTCCACAATCTCTGGCATGGGGGCCGCGTCGAGCGCGAGCGGGGCGCCGACGGCGTTTTCCGTTTCGTGCAGGCGTGAGGGACGTGCGCGAGACCCTGTCCGCCCTGCTGGAGCGCGTCACGGAAGAAGCCGGGGATGCGCCGGCGCTCATCTATGGCGGCGGGACCTGGAGCTACGACGACCTGCTGGACCGCTCGCGCCGGGCGGCCTCCGCACTGGCGGCGCTCGGCGTCGGCCGCGGCGACAAGGTCGCGCTCTGGCTGCCGAACGTGCCGGCCTGGCTCGCGCTCTATTTCGCGCTCGGGCGGCTCGGCGCGGTGGCGGTTGCGGTCAACACCCGCTTCCGGGCGCTCGAGGTCGCGGACATCCTGTCGCGTTCGGGCGCGAAGGCGCTCGCCATGTGGCCCGGTTTCAAGGACATCGACTTCGCCGGCCTGCTGGCGGAGATCGGCGAGGACGCTCTGTCCGGCCTTGAGCGGGTGCTGGTCTATGACGAGGGCGAGGCGCCGGCCCCGGAGCGGGTGGCCGGCAAGCCGGTCACGGCGGTCCCGGCGCTGTTCGAGGCCCCGCCCCTGGCTGACGACCGGGCCGCGCCGGCGGATCCCAGCAACATCTTCACCACCTCAGGCACCACCTCGAGGCCCAAATTCGTGCTGCACGGGCAGGAGCCGGTGACGCGCCATGCCCGCGACTGCGTGTCCGCCTTCGGCTGGGACCGGCCGGGCGCGGTCAGCTACCAGGCGACCCCGCTCTGCGGCGTGTTCGGCTTCTCGACCATGATGGCGACGCTGGCGGCCGGCGCGCCGAACGTGCTGGCGCCGCTGTTCACGCCGGGAGAGGCCGCCGGGGCGGTGCGCCGCCACCGGGTCACCCATTTCATGGGCACGGACGACATGTATGCCGGGATGCTGGCCCTGCGCGAGGAGCCGGAGCCCTTCCCGAGCCTGCGCCTCTGCGGCTATGCGCTCTTCAACCCGACCCTGGAGGACTTCGCGGCGCGGACGCTCGCGCGCGGCGTGCCTCTGATCGGCCTCTACGGCATGAGCGAGGTGGGCGCGCTGATGGCCGTCCAGAAGATCGACGCGCCGCTGGAGGACCGCCTTGCCGGCGGCGGCTATCCGGTCGCGCCCGAAGCGGTCGTGCGGGTGCGCAATGTCGAGACCGGCGAACTCTGCCCGCCCGGCGTGTCGGGCGAGGTCGAAATGCGCTGCCCGAGCCTGTTCCTCCGCTATGAGGGCAACCCGGAGGCAACGGCCGCCGCCATGACGGAAGACGGGTTCCTTCGCACAGGCGACGCCGGGCGGATGCGCGCCGACGGCAGCTTCGTCTATGAGGCGCGCATGGGCGACACGCTCCGCCTCGCCGGCTTCCTGACGGCTCCGAGCGAGATCGAGGCGCATATCGAGACGCACCCCTCGGTCTCCGGCTGCCAGGTCGTCGGCGTCGCCACGCCGCGAGGGCCCCGCGCCTTCGCCTTCGTGCGCCCGGCGGAAGGCCCCTACGACGAGGTGGCGCTCCTCGCCTGGTGCCGCGAGACCATGGCCAACTACAAGGTGCCCGTCCGCGCCGCCGCCATAGACGCCTTCCCCGTCACCCACAGCCCCAACGGCACCAAGATCCAGAAAGCGGAGTTGCGCCGCATGGCCGAGGCCATGGAAACGGATACGGTTTCGATGCAAGGCGCTCCGGCACTGTGAACTCCGGCAATCGGGCATACGGCGACTTGATTCGGATCGACCCGGACAGCCCGTCCGGCGAGGAGACGCTGCAGCGCCTGCCGCTTGGAGACGCGCAGGCCGACGGCGGCATGGACGAATCGTCCCTCCGGGACCTGCTGTTTCGATTCCCCGGCTCGCTGCCAATCCGGGCCATCGACGCCGCCTACGCCGATCCGGCGCCTGTTTGCCGCGAACTGCGTACGCCGGCCGGTCCCGTTGACGCTCTCTATATCAACGAGCGCGGCCGTTTGACCTTGGCCGAATTCAAGCTCTGGCGGAATCCGCAGGCGCGCCGGGAGGTGATCGGGCAGATTCTGGACTACGCCAAGGAACTGGCGTCCTGGAGCTACGAGGACCTCCAGCGCGAAGTGTCGAAGGCGCTGAAGCGCACAGGCAACGTCCCCTACGAGCTGGTCCGGGAGCATGCACCGGACATCGACGAAGCGGAATTCGTCGACAATGTCAGCCGCCACCTCAAGCGTGGCGAGTTCCTGTTGCTCATCGTCGGCGACGGGATCCGCGAAGGCGTCGAGAACATCGTGCAATTCGTGCAGAGCCACAGCGGCCTGCACTTCACCCTCGCCCTGGTCGAGGCGGCGCTCTACCGCGACACGGCGGGGCGCACCATCGTGCAGCCGCGCATCCTCACACGCACGGAGGTCGTTCGTCGAGTCGTCGTCGAAGGCGGCCACGTGGAGGAAAGGGCGGCGGAAGACGGGGGTGAAGACAATGCACCCGACGGCTACGTATCCGAGAACGTCCGGTTCTGGACGGCCGTGCTGGACGGCTACGCTTTCTCCGACGTCACTGTTGAGCTTCCCGAGGGCCGGACAGGCCCACAAGTTTATGTAAAGGTTCGCCGCTCGGGTTTCGGCGACTGGGGGCTGTCATTCGTGGGCTTTCTCGACCGCAGCGCTTCTATTGTCGGGTGTTACCTGACCCGCCGGAGGGAGACCGAACCTGGCGCGGGCGTCTATGAGGAAGTGGTGCGTTCCTTCGACGAGCTTCGCGAGGAACTCGGCGACGACCTGGAACATTGGGAGCGAAGCGGGCGTCCTCGAATCGGCTTTACACGGCCGACGCGATTCCCGTTTCCTCCAGAGGGAGCGGCGCGCGGAGAATTCGAAGATGCAGTCGCGTGGATGCGGGACAGGCTCGACCTGTTGGTGAGCACGCTCCATCCGAAGCTGCAAACGATGATTTCCCGCAGGAACTAAGCTCGACTTTGTACAAAATTACCTCACGTCCATGTCCAGAAGATCTCGTTTTTGGCGATTTCGTCGAGGGCCTGTTCGAGCGGGAGCACGATGCCCCCCATGTCTCCGACGTCCTGCCAGGACTGGCGCCAGGACCAGTAGCGCACCCTCATCTTGTCACCTGAGCCTTTCGGCTGGAGCCTTGCGATCGGTGCCTGCGTGGCCGTGAGATACAGATTGTAGCCGCCGCGCACCCTGGTGACCGTCACGCCCCCGCCCCTGGATTTGTTGAACGCTTCGATGCGCGCCAGACAGGGGTCGGATGCGGCCATGAAGCAGTGATATCGGATTGGATGGCTTCTGTCGCTGCAGCGATGCTGATTCACCCGGTCGCATGCGGGCGCCCTTGCATGCCGGATGCTTCTGGATTCGAAGGTCGTCATGACACATTTCGACGACCCTTCGAGCGCCATCGGCGATCCGGTTCCGCCGTTCCTGATCGACTGGCTGGAGCCCTTTCGAGGCGCCTTCTCATCCCCGACCTGGCGGCTGGTGGCGGTTCTGGTCATGGGAGCGTTGCTGGCGCCGGGCAAGAGAACCGTGTCGGCCTGCCTGCGGGTGACCGGGCGGGCGATGTGCGAGACATTCTCGTCCTACCATCAGGTTCTCAATCGCGCCCGCTGGGACCCGCGTGACCTTTCACGCCGGCTCGTGCTCGTGCTGGTGGCGCGGCTTGCCGGGCAGGGACCGATCATCATCGGGCTCGATGACACCATCGAGCGCCGCTGGGGCGCGCGTATCAAGGCGCGCGGCATCTATCGCGACCCGGTGCGTTCCAGCCATGGCCATTTCGTCAAGACCAGCGGGCTGCGCTGGCTCAGCTTCATGCTGCTTGTCCCGCTGCCCTGGTCGCCGGGCATCAGGGCCCTGCCCTTCCTGACCATCCTGGCCCCGTCCGAACGCTTCGCCGCCAGGCAAGGCCGGCGTCACAAGCAACTCACCGACTGGGCGCGACAGGGCATGCTTCAAATCCTTCGCTGGGTCCCGCAACGCGCGATCGTCTTCGTCGCCGACAGCAGTTTCGGAACCCACGAACTCGCCTGGCGCATCGGACAGCGCGCAACCCTCATCAGCAGGCTGAGGCTCGATGCCAACCTCTTCGCGCCCCCGCCGCCGCGCGACCCGAACAAACGCGGTCGACCCCGGCAAAAGGGGCCGCCCCTGCCCAAGCTCCAGACCCGCCTTGACGACCCCGATGCCCGCTGGACAAGCATCACGCTTCCGCGCTGGTACGGAAGTTCGAAGGAAAAGACACTCCAGATCATCTCCGATACCGCGCTCTGGTATCGTCCCGGCACACCTCCCAAGGCCATCCGATGGGTGCTGGTGCGAGACCCGGAAGGCGAGCGGGACCCGCAGGCGTTCTTCTGCACCGACACCAACATGGAGCCGGCCAAGATCATCGCCACCTTCGTGCGGCGCTGGCAGGTCGAGGTCACCTTCCAGGAACTGCGCGCCCATCTCGGGCTCGAAACACAACGCCAGTGGTCACACGCGGCGATCGCACGAACCACCCCCGTCCTCTGCGGGCTCTACAGCCTCGTCTGCCTCTGGGCCACAGACGTGCTCTCGACAAACCACCTGTCCTACGCCGCCGCCTGGTACCAGAAAACCAGCGTCACATTCTCCGATGCAATCGCGGCCATACGATGCCAACTCTGGCTTGGAAACAATTTATCGCGCTCCCCGCCACACCGGGAACCAAACATAATTCCGCCCGACAAGATAAGGCGGATGCAGTACGCCCTCTGCTTCGCAGCATAATGCACAAAGTCGAGCTCAGAAACCGGCTGAAAATAGCATCGGAGCAAGGCCCGGTCTCAACACGCCCGGATGCGGCGACCGAATTTCGCTATTGGGAAGCTCGCTGCAAATTCCGCTTGTCACGCTGCCCTTGTGCTTTCGCGCAGTCTTGCCTGCGCCAGGTCCCAGGAGGCCTGCCGCCTCATCCAGAAACCGGCATTGCTCCAACCGATCCGCTCCAAGGCAATCGCCATTGACGGCGAGATGCCCGAATGGCCGTTGAGCAGGCGCGACAGCGTATGCCGCGCCACACCCAGCTGTCCGGCGGCATAAGTCACCGTCCAACCCATTTCCTCGATGCAGTCGCGGACCGTCTCTCCCGGATGGGACGGGTTCAGCATCGCGTCGGTCATTGGCGTCTCTCCCTAATGGTAGTCGACCAGATCGATATCGACGGCCTCCCCTTCGACGAAGCGGCAGGTGACGCGCCAATTACCGGACACGCGGATACTCCACTGGCCCCGTCGGTCGCCCCTCAGGGCATGGAGACGGTATCCTGGCAGGTCGATATCCTCCGGTTGGCGCGCGTCGGCGAGATCGGACAGGATGCGCCGAAGCCTCGAAACGAGAGGTCCGGGCAGGCGCCGAGCATCGTCCCGCTCGAAAAACGCTTGCAGTCCTTTGTGTCGAAACTTCACGCAACCGGACGCTGTGGAATTTGCCTCAAAGCGTACCGTGTACAGATACACTTGGCAAGCACTTCGTCAAAGCCATCGGCGAAAATTGGAGTCCGGCGCGGATTCCGTGCAGACTGCGCACGCCGAACATGGAGACAGACGAGTGACAGGCTGGCGCGATGTGCTTCCTTCCGACGGCCTGCTGGCGGTGGTCAAGCGGGACTGCCCGACCTGCGTCCTGGTGGCGCCGGTGCTGGCGGAACTGGCGGCCGCGGGGGCCGTGGCGGTCACGCAGGACGACCCGGCCTTTCCCGAGGGCATGGAGCCCCGGCATGACGGCGACCTGGAGCTCTCCTACCGGCTCGACATCGAGACCGTGCCGACCCTGATCCGCTTCAGCGGCGGCAGGGAGGCCGCGCGCGCCATCGGTTGGAACAAGGCCGAATGGCGGGCTTTGACCGGCAACGGGACTCTCGGCGGGGACCTGCCGGAGAACCAGCCCGGTTGCGGGTCGCTGTCGGTCGAGTTCGGGATGCCGGAACGGCTGGCCGTACGGTTCGGCGACATCCCGCTTGCCGCGCGGCGGATCGTCGTGGAGGACCATGACGACCCGATGGAGGCGGCGTTCGACCGGGGCTGGACCGACGGCCTGCCGATCGTGCCGCCGACCGACCTGCGCGTCGCCCGCATGCTGGCCGGCACGACGCGGGCGGCCGACGAGATCATTGGCGAGATTCCGCCCAATCTCGCGCCCTGCACCGTGGAGAAGGCGGCCATCAACGCCGTCATGGCCGGCTGCCGGCCGGAGTATTTCCCGACCGTGCTGGCGGCGGTCGAAGCCGCGCTGATACCGGCCTTCTCCATGCACGGCCTGCTCTGCACGACCCATTTCGCAGGGCCGGTGATCGTCGTGAACGGCCCCGTTGCGCGGCGCATCGGCATGAACTGGGGCCTGAACGCGCTCGGCCAGGGCAACCGCGCCAACGCCACCATCGGCCGGGCCTTCCAGCTCATCATCCGCAATGTCGGCGGCGGCCGGCCGGGCGGGATCGACCGCGCGGCGCTCGGCAATCCCGGCAAATACACCTTCTGCTTCGCCGAGGACGAGACCGACCCGGACTGGACGCCGCTCTCGGTCTCCCGCGGCATCCGGCCGGGCGCGTCGGCCGTCACCCTGTTCCACGGCGAGGGGGTGAGCGGGTTCGTGGACCAGAAGAGCCGCACGGCGGCGGAGCTGACCACCTCGCTCGCGCACTATCTCTGGCATGTGAACCACCCGAAGCTCTGCGAGTTCGGGGGCGCTCTGCTGGTGCTCTCGCCGGAGCATTACGCCATCTACAAGGCCGAGGGCTGGGGCCGCACGGAAATCCACGAGGCGCTGTGGACCGCCCTGAAACGGCCGGGACGCGACGTCGTGCGCGGCGCCGGCGGTCTTGCCGAGGGGATGGAGCCCGGACGGGAGAGCGAAACCATCGACAAGTTCCGCGAGCCCACCTTCCTGATCGCCCGCGCGGGCGGGCCGGCGGGCCTGTTCTCGGCGGTCATCGGCGGGTGGACCGGAATGCGGATGACCGGAGAAGTCGATCCTGTCACAAAGGAGATCGGTACATGACGGAACCCTATGCGATGCGGGACCCGACGGCGGAGACGGAGCCGGCGATGCGCCAGCCCGTCGTGCCGCCGGAGAGTCTCGACGGGCTCACCATCGGCCTGCTTTCCATCGGCAAGGAGCGCTCGGTGGAGTTTCTCGACTCCGTCGAGGACCGGCTGGCGGCGCAGGGCCTGAAGGTGCTGCGCTTCGCCAAGCCGACGCACACCAAGCCCGCGCCCCGCGGCGTCATCCAGGACCTCGTGGAGCGCTGCGACATCGTTGTCGAAGGGCTTGCGGACTGAGGCTCGTGCACGTCGTGCAGTTTGCATGACATGAGCGAGCTCGACCGCCTGGGGATGCCCGGCTGCGCGATAGCGACCGTCGAGTTCCGGGACGCCGCAGCCGCGCAGGCCGACGCCATGGGCGTGCGCCCGGCCGTGGTGTTCGTGGACCACCCGATCCAGAACCGCACACCGGAAGAGCTGGCGGACATCGCCGAGCGCGCCATCGCGCCGATCCTGGCGGCAATCCGCAGCGGATAGCGGGCCGACTGCCGCCCGGCCTGCGTTACCGGGCGATGAAGCTGCGGTGGACCCAGAGGCCCTGCGAGCGGCGTATCTCGGTGTGGAACGCCGCGTCCGACGCCCGGGTTTCGACGGTCATCCGCCCGGGCATGGCCCGGCTTGAGGCCCGGCCGCCGGTGCAACGTCAGTGAGATGGCGAGCCCGATATCTTGTTCATGAGAAGGCCCCGTAAAACGGGAAATCGGGCCCCCAAGACCACCAGCCGGATTTCTCTTCAGGAAATGCCGATGAAGGAATTTTCATGCACGAGCTGCATAGGGTAGGAATTCAACAAGACTGGCGGAAACGACAGGGTTTCCTGTATTCCAAGAAAAACTAATCGGGCAACAAAGTTAATGTTATGGACATCAGGTGTGATCAAGAAATTGTATTCATATTTATGAATTTTCGGCAACTATGTCCTTAATTATCCGGATCAATATACCTAAGTTAGTGTCAGAACCTACTCCCGAGCTGCCGCAAGGAGAACGACCGGCATGTTCGAAAAGCGCAGCGACCTCAGGAAATTCCTCGCCGTCGCGGAAACCGGCACGGTTCTGGGCGCGGCGGACCGGATTGCGATAACGCAGCCGGCCCTCTCGCGCGCCATCGCCCGGCTCGAGGCCTCATTTGGCGGGAAGCTCTTCGAACGGCTCCCGACGGGCGTCCGCCTCACCGAATTCGGCGCTACGGTCGCCGAGCAGGCCCGCCACATCCTGGGCGAGATGGAGACCGCCGAGGGAACGATCAGATCGGCGCTGACAGGCCATACGAACGGCCTTCGGGTCACGGCCGGCCCGACCTGGATGCAGGCCGTGCTGCCCGAGGCCGTCGCCCGGTTTCACGACGCCTTTCCGGATGTCGAACTGAGGCTGCACGCCATGACGTTCCTGGAGGGCATCCGGCTGCTCGTGAACGGCGAAAGCGACCTCCATTGCGGGCGCATCGATATCGACCGCCAGCTTCCGGCAATCCTCCGGCGCGAGAGCTTTCTCGACATGACGTCACGCATCGTCGCCCGGTCCGACCATCCGCTGCACGCCGGCGACGTGACCTGCAGCGACCTGACGGAATGGCCCTGGATCGATTGCGAGGCTCCCGCCAGGACGCGGGACGACGACGGCCGCTCGCCGCTGGCCGGGCTCCTTGACGAAATCGCCGCCAGGACCGGCAGACATGTGCGCGTCGTCGTCCGCGCCGGCCCCGCCGGCCTCGCCCTGATGGGCACGGGGCCGTATCTGTCCAGGCTTCCCGTCACCTTTCTCGACAGGCTTCCCGGACTTCGCCTCAAGCCCCTGCCGCTCGAGTTCGGGACGGCCCGCTTCCGCGCCGGCCTGGTGTCCCGCATATCGGCATGGGACTTTTCCGCCTTCCGGTACTTCGCCGAAACCGTTCGCGAACTGGCCCGCAGGCGAAGCGGCGGGCCGCGATCCGTCACTGCCGCATAGCGGGCAGCAACGGCTCCTTCAGGTAAAGCAGCCGCATTCCGGCCGCCGATACGGCGAAGCAGACCACCAGGAGGGGGCCGGCGGGCAGGTCGGAGGCCGCCGATATGAAGATGCCCGCGGCGACGGCCAGGCCGCCGCTCGCAAAGGCGCGCCAATGGATGTAGCCCCTGCCGGAGCGGGCCGCGAGCGCCGGCAGGATGAGGCTTGCGAACACCAGATAGACGCCGACCAGCTGCATCGACGCCGTGACGACAAGCGCGAACAGCACGAAGAAGCCGGCGCCGGCGCGCAGGCGCGGCGCGGCGAGCCAGAGAACCGCGAAGAGGCCGTAGATCGGCAGGAACGCCGCAATGTCGTGCCAGGACGCGAACAGGATCTGGCCGGACAGCACATGGCGCAGCGCCTCGCCGCCATGGGGGTCGTTGGCAAGCGCCAGCAGGGCCACCGAGGCGGCGACGATGAAGCTGCTGCCGATCACCGCCTCCTGCTCGTCCGGCGACTTGCGCTCGACCCAGCGAAAGAACAGCGCGATGGCGATGCCGGCCGCGAACGCCGCGCCCTGCTTCACGATCCAGGACGGTTCCTCCAGCCAGAGGTCGAGCAGGATGACGGCGAGCCCGACGACCTGGGCGGTGGCAAGGTCGATGAACACGATCCCGCGCTTGAGAACCTCGATACCCAGCGGCGCATGGGCGGCCGCGACCAGCAGCCCGACGACAAGGCCGGGCGCCAGGATATCGAGCAGGTCAAGATCGATCTCTGGCCTCCTCGAGCAGGGCCAGCGTGCTGTCGAACAGGGAGAAGAGGTCCGCCGCCTCCGGGCGGCCGCCGACCGTGAAGGGCAGGTCCACCACCGGGATGCCGGTCTTGCCCGAGAGCCACTCCGAGGCGTCGTCGGGCTCGTGGGGCGCGCGGAGAATGGCCCTGGCGCCGCTGTCCCGCACCTGGTCGAGAACCTCGACGAGGTGCGATGCGGTCGGCGGGACGCCCGAAACCCGCTCCAGCACCGCAATCCGCTCCAGTTCCGCCCAGCGCAGCAGATAGACCCACGCCTTGTGATAGACGACCACCTTCATGCCGCGCAGTCCCGCCGCGCGCTCCTGCCAGCCGGCCATGGCTTCGGCCCAGCGGGTCTGGAAGGACGCCAGGCGCTGCCGGTAGGCCTTCGCGCGCTCCGGGTCGATCCGCTCCAGCCGTTCCGTCAGCACCCCGGCAAGAATGGCCATGTTGCGCGGGTCGAGATGGACATGCGGGTTCCCGCCCGGGTGGATGTCTCCGAGGCTCCGGTCCACGACCGCGGGCCGTTCCAGCACCTCGACATGGTCCGCCGCCATGATGTGCCCCGGCTGGCCGGGCTGCACGATGCGCCCCGCGCCCCGCTCCAGCAGCACCGGCAGCCAGCCGACTTCTAGGTCCGCGCCGGAGCAGAACAGTATCTTCGCGCTGCGCACCTTCGCGATCAGGCTGGGGCGGGCGCGTATGTAGTGCGCGTCCTGCCGGCCGTGGGTGGCCGAGTGGACGGTGACGTCATCGCCGCCGATTTCCTCGGCAAGCGCCGCCCATTCCGGTTCGCAGGCGAGGATCCGGACGTCCGCGTCCGCCGCCGCCGGCGACAGCAATGCGGCCGCCAGCGCGGCCGCCAGCGCCGTTCGCTTCATCTTCATCTCCCTGGCTCAGAAGCTGTGGGCGGCGTGCGCGCCGAGGCTCATGATGTATTGCAGGATGAACTGGTTGTCGCGCATCTCGCCGAAGGTTTCGCGGTTGTACTGGAAGCGGACCCGCCCGAACTCGCTGTTGGTCCAGTCGAGCATGGCGCTGATGGTCGAGAGGTCGCCGTCCAGATCCGCATCGCTCGGCGGCGAGAGCCGCGCATAACGGGCGCCGGCCCGCCACTGCGGCAGGAACTTGTACACCGCCTGCGCATACCAGCCGCTGGCGTCGCCGTTGAGGGTCTCAGATTCCCCCTCGTCCATGTGGCATTCGTGTTCGTGGTCTTTGACTGTGGGATCGTTTCCGTCGTGTCCTACTACTTCGTCGCAGTGTTGCTCCCCTTCCAGCGCGTAGTCGCCCGACTCGCTGCGGCGGAAATACTCGCCCTGGAGGATCAGCTCGCTGTCCCGCGCATTGCCCGTCGGCGCCCAGGTGTAGCGGAAATCGACGCCGAGGAGCCGCGTGTCGCCCGTGAACATGCCGTCGGAGAAGAACTCGGCATGGTCATGCTCGTGTCCTTCCTCCCCCCCATTGTCTGCCACGTCGCCTTCAGGTTCACCGCCCTCACCTTCGTGCCCGTGCCCCTCCTCATGCTCATGGTCATGGCCGCCGCCGGAGCGGCCGTGGGCGGCGCCGTCGAGGACGTAGGCGCCAAGCCGCAGCGCCGAATTGCTGCCGACATCGCCGCCGATGCGCGCATAGGCGGACCAGGCTTCGCGGCCGGAGTCGGAGCCGCCGAAGGGCGTGTCGTCGCCGCGGAAGAGGCCGCCGCCGACCTCCTTGTAGATGTCGCCCGGAAGCACGACCGAAAGCTCCAGCCCGTCATCGTTGTAGGCGCCGTCCAGGAACGCCTTGTAGGGCAGCGGGCGGTCGGCGAAATCGTCGCTGTGCGCGTGCTGCTCGTTCAGGTAGCCGAAGGTCCAGAGCGCCCGGCCCGCCTTGATCCGTGTCCCGTCGGGCAGGCCCGAGCCGGCCAGGGTCTGGACATAGGCCTCCTCGAGCTCCACCTCCGTCTCGCCGTCATGGGCGCCGAGGCCGAGCACGAGAGCCCCGCGGAACTTGTCGTCGATATTGCCCGACATCGAAAATTCGCTGTGGCCGAGCGAGAAGCCCTTCGGCAGGCGTCCGGACTCATGGCCGAGCTGGAAGCCGGGAAGCCCCACCCCCTCTTCCCCGGCCAGGGAGTGGTCCGTGAACATGGCGTTGAGGACGACGCCGATCGCCGGGTTGAAGGCGTTGTCGCCGGTCTTCATGGGCGGCTTCGAGGCCGGGGCGGCTTTCTGGCCGGCGGCCGGGGGCTTGTCCTTCATCCCGGCAAGCTGGGCTTCGAGCGCCGCGATGCGCTTTTCGTAGTCCTGCTTCAGCGCGTCGATCTGCGCGGCCAGTTGCTCCGCCGTCGGCGGCCCCGACTGCGCCTCGGCCGCCGAGACGGCAAACAGCACCGGCAGCCCGAGGGCCGCCATTCTCACAAATCCGGCAATTTTACGCATCGACGTTCCTCCGACAGCCTTCCGTTGCGAAAGGCCTCCCAACCGCGCATCGGGCGATAGTGTATAACATAACATTGCCTGTCAACGGCGGCCCGGGCCCGATGACGGCACCGGCCGCCTGGAAGCCCCTGCCCCGCCCGCTGCCGGATTCACATATCTCCAGCGTCGGCTTTGCATAGCACGGCCCGCAACCGCCTGCGCGGCGGCAGGCAGGTCCGGGGGGACGAAAGAACCTGTCCCGAGCTTGCCGAAGGGGCGCATGAGACCATCCGGTCCAAGGCCCCCCGGAAGTGTCATGGAATGTCATGTTTTGTCATGTTCCGGCGGCGGCATGTCATGGTCCGCCGCTGCGGCGTCTTCCCGTCCGCCGCCGTGTGCGGCTGTGCGTGCGAGTGCGGCGCGGGCTTCGGCTTCCTCCTCCTGGCGCTCCTCTTCGGCTTCGCGGCGGTCCAGCCGTTCGAGCCATGCGTAGAACTCGGGCGTCCTGAGCTTGCCGACATATTTGCGCCGCCCGTGGTGGTATTCGTCCTCGCTGCCGTCATACTCGGCCTCGTCGGGGACGAGCGGTCCGAAGCGGCGCTCCTGCTCGGCATACCAGGCGCGGAACTCGGGCGTCTCCTGGCTGCCGACATAGACCTCGCTGCGATAGTGGAACTCGTCCTCGCTGCCGTCGTAATCGTCCTCTTCCGGGGGCGGCGGCTCCCACGGCTCCTCTTCGGGTTCCGGGGCGGGCGGTTCGGGCAGGTGGGCGCCGGCCCAGTCGAGCAGGGCGAGGAGCTTGTGCAGGTGGTCGAGCTGGGCGCGGGCGGCGCGGTGGCATTCGGCGCGGGCGCGGTCGTCGGGGGGCGGGGGCTCCGGGTTCAGGTCTTCGGCATAGGCAGCGGCGAGGGCTTCGGCGGCGGGCGCGAGCTTTGCGGCGAGCGCCGCCGCCAGTGCGGGGCGGGGGTCGGTTGCGGTCATCCATGTCTCCTTCCGGTCCGGGAGCGGCGGACCCTTTGCCGCGCGCGTTTCGCGTGTGTGCGCGCCCGCGCGCCGGCGCCGGCGCGGTTCGCACGCCTGATTGCGCGCGCGAGGCGGCAGGCGCACCCCTCCCGTCGGTATTGCGGGTATTTTTTCGAAGGCGGCGCCGCCGGCCGCGCGGCGCCCGGGGACGCGGTTCCGGAGTCCGCTTCCCCGGGGACCATCATACCACAATCCGCCAGATGTCAAGATCTAAACACGAACAAAAGTCAAAAATATTGGAAATTGTTCATGTTTTGCTCGCGGGGAAGGAGGAAGGAGCGCGCGGCTACGCCAGGGCGGCGGCGCGCACTTCGTCGGGCGTGAAGGGAATCCGCCGCAGCCTGAGCCCCGTCGCGGCATAGACGGCATTGGCGATGGCCGCCGCCGTCGGGCCGGCCGTGGCTTCCCCGGCGCCGAGGAACGGATGCCGGCCGGGGTCGATCAGCGCGGTTTCGAACGCGGGCGCATTGTCGAAGCCGAGGATCGGGTAGGAGTCCCAGTCGCGGCTGGCAATGCCGTCCCGGTCGAACGCCACGGCTTCATGCAGCGTCCAGCTTGCCGCCTGGACGACCCCGCCTTCGAGCTGCGCGGCGAGGCCGGCGCAGTCCGCGATCTCGCCGGCATCGGCGGCGACGGCGCAGCGTTCGAGCCGGATGTTGCCGGTATCGTCCACCGAGACTTCCATGACGACGGCGGCATAGGCGGCGCTGTTCTTGTACCGCGCGAATCCGAGCCCGCGCCCCCGGCCTTCCGGGCAGTCCGCGCCCGAGGGGTCTAGGCGCGCCGCCGCCGCCTCGATGACGGCGCGGCCGCGCGGGTCCGAAAGGTGGCGGAGCCGGAAGGATACGGGGTCGCAGCCCGCCGCCCCGGCAAGCTCGTCCATGAAGGACTCGATGGCGAAGACATTGGCGTAGGCGCCGAGCGAGCGCAGCGCCGAGACCCGGAGCGGCATGTCCCGCACCAGATGCTTCACAAGGCGCTTCTCCGGCAGGTCGTAGAGCGGGTCCAGATTGCGGTGGATGCCCATGTGGGGCGCCATCGCCGGGCCCATGACGGGCGGCTCCAGCGGCTCCGCGAGGAAGCGGGCGGAGAGCAGCCGGGCCGCGCCCATCCTGCCGGGGCCGGGGCGGGGCCGCATGGAATAGGTGTCGCTGTATGTCTCGTGCGACCAGGCGGCGATCCTGCCATCGCCGTCGAGGCTCGCGCGCAGATCCATCGAGGCGCAGGACCCGTAAGGCTCCCAGGCGTGCTCCTCCCCGCGCGTCCATTTGAGCATCACCGGCCTGCCGGGGAGCGCACGGGCGATGAGCGCCGCATCGAAGGCGGCGTCGTCGGCGCCGTTATGGCCGTAGCAGCCGGCCCCCGGCGCGTGGACGACATGGACCGCTCCGGGCTCCATGCCGAACGCCTCCGCCAGCGCGGCGCGCAGGACATAGACGCCCTGGCTGTGGGTCGTGACCGTCAGGCGGCCGTCGGCGAACGCCGCCAGCGCCGCCGAGGGGCCGAGCGAGGCGTGCATCTGGTAGGGCCGCTCGTAGCGCGCCTCCAGCGTCGCGGCGCCATCGGCCGGCGGCGGCACCGGCGCCTCGACCGGCGCGCCGTCGACGACCGGGAGGCTCACCCGTTCGTTGGCGCGCAGGCTCTCGTAGATGTCGCGGGTCTCAAGCCCGCCGCCCGAATCCCAGGACGCGGCGGCGGCAAGCCTCTCCGCCGCCCTGACCGCCGCATATTCGTCCGCCGCCGCAACCGCGAGGAAGCTGCCGTCGCGCACCACCTCGACGCCGTCCGCAGCGAGGCGCCCGGCCACGGCTTCGTCCAGGGCCGCCAGCCGCGCATGGTAATGCGGCGGCCGCACCGTGCGCGCATGCAGCATGCCGGGCAGGCTCATGTCGTGGAGGAAATGAGGCCGCCCCCGGACCAGCGCCTCCATCCCCCGCGCCGCCGCGGCGGTCCCGACATGGCCGAGGGCCTCGCGCGGCCTGAGCGGCGCGGCCGGATCGACGTCGATGCCGAACGGCCCGCCGGCGGCGAGTTCCCAATAGCTCGTCTTGCGGTTGGTGGCGCGCGAGTGGATCGCGCCGTCATCGACCTCCAGGGCCGCAACATCGACATCGAGCATCCGCGCGGCCCGCTCCAGCAGGTGCCGCCGGGCCGTCGCCGCCGCCAGCCGGACCGCATTGCCCGTCTGGGCCATCGACTGGCTGCCCGAGGTGAAGCCCTCGTCCGGCGAGCGGCCGGTTTCCACCCGCGCGGCCTCCACCCGGCCGGGGTCGATGCCGAGCTCGTCCGCAACCAGCAGCGCGGCGGCGGTCGAGATGCGCTGGCCGATATCGACCTTGCCGCTGCGCACGGTGACGGTCTCGCCCGGACCGAAGGCCAGCCAGTCGTCCAGCGCCGGGTTGGCCCGGAGGCTCGGGTTAGCCGCCATCGGCCGCCTCCGCGACGAGCCGGTCCACAGCCCTCAGCACGTCGGCATGCGCGCCGCAGCGGCAGAGGTGGCCCCTGAGCGCCTCGACCGCGCCCCGCCGGTCCGGGTGCTCCGCCGCTTGCAGATAGGCGGTCAGCGCGACGACCAGCCCGCTCGTGCAATAGCCGCATTGGGCCGCGCCGGCCTCCAGGAAGGCGCGCTGCACCGGGTTGAGCTCCCCGCCCTCCGCAAGGCCCTCCACCGTCGTGATCGCGCACCCTTCGAATTCGAAGACGGCCCGCACGCAACTCAGCACCTTTTCGCCGTCCGCCATCACGGCGCAGGCCCCGCACTGCTCCAGCCCGCAGCCGAGCTTCGCGCCGACCAGGCCGAGTTCGTTGCGAAGCACGTAGATCAGCGGCGTCGCCGGGTCCGCCTCGACCTCCCGGACCGAGCCGTTGACGTTGAGAACGACGCGGCGGGCGTTCACCGCGGCCGGGCTAGCTCGTCGAGGCCGCCGGCGAACTCCCTGCTCGCCAGCATGTCCGGGAGCAGCGAGGCGAGCCATTCGGAGTCGACCGACACGCCGTTGCGCTCCAGCGAAGGCATGGACCTGTCCGCCAGCGCCTGCCAGTCGCCGGCCATCCGCCAGCCCGCGAGCAGGTCCGCGCGCGGCTCGCCGCCAAGGGCGCGCACCAGGAAGTCGGTGAAATTGACGACCGGCGGCCCCTGCGTCTCGGCCGCGGCGGACAATTGCGCGTGGCAGCCGTGGTAGAGCGAGACCAGCGCGTCTGCGCCCGTCTCTTCGGCCATCGCATAGGTCGCCTTGCGCCGCTCCGCCTTCAGGCCGGGAGAGCGGTCCTGGCCGGAGCCGCCGCAGGTATATCCCGACTCCCAGGCGATGCCGGCGATGTCCAGTCCCGGCACGTCGCCCAGCAGCCGGGCGACATTCTCGCCGAGGTCCGCCATGCCCTCATGCGCGTGGAGGAGCACCCGCATCGGGACTTCCGTCGTGTAGAGGCCGCGCAGCCGCTCCTCATGCTCGACCAGGTAGCCGGTCACATGCTCGAAGGCGAAGGCCGCCTCCCCGTATCCTTCCACCGTTTCGCCCAGGTGAAGCTGGCAGGAGGGGCACCAACTCAGCACCCGCTCCGGCTGGAAGTCCCCGAACCGCTTGAGCGTCCCGTCGGTGACGCGCCCGCCGGCGTCGGCCTCGCCTTCCCACTTGGTGTGGATGATGCCGCAGCAGGCGGCCGGACCGCCCAGGACCTCGTAATCGACCTCTATGGCGTCGAGCACATACATCGCGTTGAACAGCAGGTGCGGCGTGCGCACCGCATTGCAGCCGACATAGAAGACGACCGGGACGGACCGCGGCTTCGGCGGCTGCAACAGCCTTGCGAGGTCGGCCGGGGCAAGTTGCATCGCCGCCATCAGCCGGATGGCGCGCGCCATCTTGCGGAAAAGCTGCGGCGTGTCGCTGTGCGTTTCCGAGGACCTGGCGGCGGCGAGCATCACCATGCTGCGCGGGTTGACGCCCTCGGGACAGGCCGGGATGCACTCGCCGCAGCCGTTGCACTGGTGCACCCAGGCGGCCGCCGGGCCTTCCAGCCGGCCGCCGTCCTGCAACACCTGCAGCACGCCACCCGCAACCGCCCCCGGCTCCGCACCGGAAATCCCCGCATGGGGCACCACGGGGCAGGCCTCGACGCAGGCGCCGCAGGCCGTGCAGGCCGAGACGATCTCCTCCGCCCGCGCGGCCATGAAGGATGTCAGCGAACCGTCCGGCATCTAAGCCTCCTCACAAACAGCGCCCGCCGCCCTGCCCGGCCCAAACCGTCACCCCGGACTTGATCCGGGGTCCAGCTCCGGCTCTCGCGGCTGCCCCGGCGGTTGGCTTGCCCTCCACCATCGGCGGCGGGTACAGACGTTCAGGGATGGACCCCGGATCAAGTCCGGGGTGACGGTGTTTGCCTGTTCCCGTCACGTTTCGATCCGCTCACGCGGCGGCCTCGGCCACCGTGCGGACCGCCTCTGGCGTTGCGCCCGTCAGCGCGATGCCGGCGACGCGGCCGGCGGCGATGGCGTCCTTCCACGCGCCCAGCCGGTCGCGGATGCGGGCCTTGTCGCCGAGCAGCGCCACGCTGTCCACCAGCTCGTCCGGCAGCGCGGCGCTCGCTTCCTTGCGCTGGCCGGAGAGGAACAGGTCCTGCACCTTGCGGGCCTCGTCCTCGTAGCCCATGCGCCCGACATAATCGTTGTAGAAGTTCTTGTCGCGCGCGCCCATGCCGCCGACATAGAAGGCGAGATGGTCGCGCACCGGCGCCCGGCAGGCCTCCAGGTCGTCGCCGACGCGGACCGGCACGAAGGGCACGACCTCGAAATCCTCCGCCGTCTTGCCGTTGCCCGCCCTGGCGAGGCCGTCCGCGATCGGCTCCGCGAAGACGTCGCTCTGCGGGTCCATGAACACCGGGATCACCCCGTCGGCCACCTCGGCCGCGGTGCGCACACCGGCCGGCGTGATCGCGGCGGTGTAGATCGTGAGGTCCGGGTCGGGGTGCAGGATGGTCTTGAGCGGCTTGCCGAGGCCGGTCGCGCCCGGCCCGTGATAGGGGATGTCGTAATGCTCGCCGTGATGCTCCAGCACGCCCTCGCGCTTCAGGATCTGGCGGATGATCGAGATATATTCGCGGGTGCGCGCCAGCGGCTTGCCGAACGGCACGCCGTGCCAGCCCTCGATCACCTGCGGCCCCGACGGGCCGATGCCGAGCACGAAGCGCCCGCCGGACATCTCCTGGAGCGTCATGGAGGTCATGGCCGCCAGCGCCGGCGAGCGCGACTGCATCTGGATGATGGCCGTGCCGACCTTGATGCGCGAGGTCTGCGCAAGCAGCCAGGCGGCGGGCGTGATCGCGTCCGTGCCCCAGGCCTCCGAAGTCCAGCACATCTCGTAGCCGAGGCGCTCGGCCTCCTGCACGAGCGCCACCTTGTCCGCCATGTCGCCGCCGCTGTAGCCGAGCGTGATGCCGAGCCGCATCGTTTTCCTCCCCCGAAATCGTCGCCGGAGACCTTAGCGGCAAACCGTCTTCCCCGCTATCCTCGGCTATCCGGAACGGGGACGGCGGACATGGCGAGCGAGAGGGAACGGGCAAGCGCAGCCGGGAGGCGGCCCATCGGCAATGCGGAGGTGGCGCGGCGCCACTGGGAGGGCTTCGAGGGCAGCACCCTCACCGGCCCCCGAACGGTCGTGGAGCCGGTGGACCCGGACCGGGACGCCGCCGGCCTCCACAAGGCCGGGATCGAGGGCGAGGAGCCGGACCGCATCTGGGACTATCTCGGCTACGGCCCCTTCGCCGGCGCGGAGGCCGTGCATGAATGGCTCACGGGCTGCGCCGCGTCGAAGGACCCGCTCTTCATGGTCTATCGCGACCGGACCACGGGCGTTCCGGGCGGCATGGGCAGCTTCATGGAGATCAGGCAGGCCGCCGGCGTCGGCGAGATCGGCAATATCTGGTTCGGCCGCGCCTGGCAGCGCGACATCCGCGCAACCGAGGTGCTCTCGCTGATGATGCACCATGTTCTGGAGACGCGCGGCTACCGGCGGCTCGAATGGAAGTGCAACGCGCTGAACGCCGGCTCGCGCGCGGCGGCGCTCCGCCTCGGCTTCCGCTATGAGGGCCTCTTCCTCAACCACCTGATCGTCAAGGGCCGCAGCCGCGACACGGCCTGGTTCTCCCTGACCGACGAGGAATGGCCCGCCGTCCGCAACGCCCACGCCCAATGGTTCGCGCCGGAGAATTTCGACGCGGAGGGGCAGCAGAAGGTGTCGCTCAGCGAGCTTATACCAGCGGTTGAGGGTTGAGACTCATTGAGGGGATTCCCAAGGTTATCGAGTTCTGACTCAATAGCGATTCTGCGATTGGAGGGTCGTTATGAGGGCAGCAATCCCCTTGAGGGAGGATTTTGATGCGGCGCAGTTGCGCGGCTTGGCGCAGCGGAGCCGGGATGGTTCGCAGAACCGTCGCCTTCTTGCGCTTGCGGTGATTTACGACGGTTACCGTCGTTCGGATGCGGCGCGTTTTGCGGGGGTGGGCTTGCAGATCATCCGGGACTGGGTTCTTCGCTTCAACGCGGAAGGCCCGGAGGGATTGAAGGATCGCAAGGCCTCAGGTCCGCCGCGCAAGTTGAACGGGGAGCAGCGCGCGGCGCTGGCGGCGGTTGTGGAGAGCGGTCCGGACCCGGCGATCCACGGCGTGGTGCGGTGGCGGCGCTGCGACCTGGCGGCATGGCTCAGCGAGCAGTTCGGCATCTCGTTGGCGGAGACGACGGTCGGGCGGGAGTTGCGCCGGATGGGCTACGCCAGGCTCTCTGCGCGCCCGCGCCACTATGCCCAGGACGAAGCCGCGCTGGCAGGGTTCAAAAAAACTTCCCCGACCGCCTGAAGGAGATCCGCGCTGCACTCGGCGACGGCGTCGAGGTCGAAGTCTGGTGGCAGGACGAGGCGCGCGTCGGGCAGAAGAACAAGATCACCCGGCGATGGGCTAAACGCGGCACCCGACCGTCAGCGCCCAAGGACCAGAGAACCATCTCGGCCTACATCTTCGGCGCCATATGCCCGCAGAAGGGCAAGGCCGCCGGCCTCGTCATGCCCCACGCCAACACGGAGGCACTCAACGCCCACCTCGCCGAGGTCGCCCTCACCGTTGAACCCGGAGCCCATGCCCTCGTCATGCTCGACCGGGCCGGATGGCACACATCCCCGGCCCTCAAAGTCCCCGACAACATAACCCTGATGCCGCTCCCGCCCCGGTCCCCCGAACTCAATCCCGTCGAGAATGTCTGGCAGTTCATGCGCGAAAATTGGCTCTCGAACCGCGTCTTCCAGAACTACGACGACATACTCGATCACTGCTGCCAGGCCTGGAACAATCTCGTCTCACAACCAGAACGCATCGCCTCCATCGGAACCCGAAAATGGGCCAATGGGTTCTGAACTATGCCCGCTGGTATTACCCGCGCGCTCTGGTAAGGCGGGCGCCGTCAGGCAGCGCGACCCGGATCATCGGAACTCCCCCTCAAGGCGCTTGTATCCCTGGACGAGAGAGTTGTTGGTGCGCACGACATCCTCCGAGAACTCGGAGGCGTCGGCCGTGACCTTCGGGATGGCGGCGAGATCGGTGCGGGGTCCGATGCGCTGTGTCGAGGGGACGAGGAAACCGGGCGGCAGGTCGCGGCCATCGACCACCGCGTTGTGCTCCACGACACAGCCTTCACCCACAGCGCAGTTGAAGAGCACGCTGTTGAAGCCGATGAAAACACCGTCGCCCACCGTGCAGGGGCCGTGGACAATCGCGCGATGCGCGATCGAAGTCCGCTCGCCGATGGTGACTGCCGCGCCGGACTTGGAGTGGATGACCACGCCATCCTGAATGTTCGAGTGCGCACCGATGACGATGGCCTCCATATGGCCTTCTGCGTCGACCTCGTCGGCACGGATCACCGCATAGGGTCCGATGAAGACATTCCCGTTTACGATCACGCGGCCGCAGAGAATGGCGGTGGGGTCGACGAACGCGCTCTCATGGACGACCGGCATGTCGCCGCGCGGATTTCTGCGGATCATCGAAACGCCGCTCCCCCTCGCCGCGCCTTCGCAGGCGGCACCGGGTCCGGGCCGCCCGGATGCCAGGGGTGGCAGCGCAACAGGCGGCCGACCGTCAACCAGCCGCCACGGACGAGGCCGTGCCGCCGCAAGGCTTCGATGGCATAGGCCGAGCAGCTCGGCGTGAAGCGGCAGTTGGAGCCAAGCAGCGGCGACAACAGATACTGATAGATGCGGATGAGCAGGATCAGGCCCAGGGAGGGGAGTCTGGTCATGTCCGTACCTCCTGCCCGGAGCTGACCGCGGCAGACCGCTGCTGCCGGGGGCCTGCCTCCGCAATTGCGCGCTGCAGCGCCTGGAAGGGAAGCGACGCCGAGCCATGGCGGCTGCGGAAGTCCGCCACCGGCAGGAACGGTTCGAGTTCGGCCCAGGGTCCCGGCGGCGGGTGCGTCTTGTCCCGGAGAATGGCGCCCAGAATCCCTGCGCCCTCGTCCACCTCGTCGACGGTCAGACCGACAACGACCCTGGCGACGACGGAGGCGACCGCTTTCCCGATGGCACAGGCCCTGATCTCGTGGGCGTAGTCGGTGATGACATCGCCATCGAGTTTGAGATCGACGGTGATCCGGCTGCCGCAAAGCCGGCTGTGCGCGGTTGCCGACGCGTCGGGAGCCGCCAGCCGGCCGACCCGGGGTATCGATGCGGCAAGCTGCAGGATCCGTTCGTGGTACAGCTTGCGATCCGTCATGCGCCTCCCCCGGCAGGGTTGTCCGGGGCATAAGCCATGGCGAACATGCGGATGCGCGCGAGCATGAGCGAGAGACCGTTGGCCCGATGCGGCGAAAGGTGATCGGCGAGACCGATCTCGTCGATGAATGCCGGCGAGGCCGCCAGGACCTGATCGGGCTGACGCCCCGAATAGACCTTGAGCAGCAGGGCGATGAGCCCGGCCACGATGGCAGAGTCGCTTGTCGCCTTGAAATCGAGCCTGCCGTTGCGGTACTCGGCGATGAACCAGACTCCGGCCTGACAGCCCTGCAGCCTGTTGGCCTCGATCCGCTTCGCCTCCGGGAATGGCGGCAGCCGGCGCCCCAGTTCGACCAGATACTGGTAGCGCTCCGTCCAATTTTCGAGATACCGGAAGCTGTCCACGATGGATTGCTGGACATCCGCCACAGTTTCCGCCGGCGCGGGCCCCGCTTGCAGAGGGACCCCCATCTAACCGGTCCTCCGCCAGGCCGAACCGTCGGCGCGGTCCTCGACGGCGATGCCAAGCGACGCGAGTTCGGCGCGGATGCGGTCCGCAGTGGCGTAGTCCCGTGCCGACCGGGCGGCCGCCCGCGCCTCAACCAGACGCCGGACCCGTGCCGTGCTTTCGTCTTCTCCCGCGGTCTGTCCGAACCAGGCTGCCGGCTCCTCCTGCAACAGGCCCAGCAGGCCGCCGGCGGTGCGCAAGGCCGCCTTGCAGGCGGCGCGGTCCGCGGCGGTCGCCGCCTGGCGCGCCGCCTTCGCTATCCGGAAGAGTTCAGAGGTTGCTCCCGGGAAGTTCAGATCGTCCTCAAGGGCCGCCTCGAACGCATCGAGCAGGCCGGGCGGACAGGCAACATCGGGAGCATCGCCGAGATTGCGAAGCGTGCCATAGAGACGATCGAGACTGCGCTTCGCCTGAGCGAGCCCGTCCGCACTCCAGTCGAGCGGCTGGCGATAGTGCGTGCCCAGAAGCGCGAAGCGGATGGCCTCGCCCGGCGCTTGCCTGAGGAGATCGCGGACGAGAAGCACGTTGCCGAGCGACTTCGACATCTTCCGCCCCTCGACGGTGACGAAGCCGTTATGGACCCAATAGCGGCAGTAGAGCTCTCCGTCATGGGCGCAGGTGCCCTGGGCGATCTCGTTCTCATGGTGCGGAAAGATCAGGTCCTGGCCGCCCCCATGGATATCGATCGTTGCACCGAGGCGCCGCTCGATCATGGCCGAACATTCGATATGCCAGCCGGGCCGCCCGCGGCCCCACGGGCTATCCCAGCCCGGCAGGTCCGGTGTCGAGGGCTTCCAGAGGACGAAGTCCGCCGGGTCCCGCTTGTAGGGCGCGACCTCGACCCTGGCCCCGGCAATCATCTCATCGCGATTGCGGCCGGACAGAGTTCCGTAAGCCGGATAGGAGGGCACGTGGAACAGGACATGCCCCTCGACCGCATAGGCATGACCCCGCGCGATCAACCGTTCCGCCATGCCGATGATCTCGGGAATGTGCTCCGTCACGCGCGGTTCAAGATCCGGCGTCAGGACCCCGAGCGCGGCCATGTCGGCATGGTAGGCCTCGATATAGCGTTCCGTGACGGCAGCGATCGGCTGGCCGGCCTCCTTCGCAGCGGCGTTGATCTTGTCGTCGACATCCGTGAAGTTGCGCGCGTAGACGACACCCCCGAAGCGCCGCTTCAGCAGGCGGTAGAGAACGTCGAACACGACCGCCGGGCGGGCATTGCCGATATGGGCGAAGTTGTAGACGGTCGGCCCGCAGACATACATCGTGACGCGGTCGGGGCTCGCCGGAGAGAAAGGCTCTTTCGCCCGGGTGAGCGTGTTGACGAGGCGCAGCGTCATTCCCGCACCTCGGACATGGCGGGGCCGCTGTCGCCGGCGTCGACCGGAAGGAGATCCGGCGGCCGGGCCCCGGCGGCGTCGAACACCCTCAGCGTGCCGCGCAGGACGGCCTCGTCGATGCCGCGGGTGATGAAGACGATCCGGGAGCGACGGTCTTCGCCCGGCCACTCCTTGAGCATGACCGCCGGATGGAAGGTGTGCTGGACGCCGTGAATGACGACCGGTCCATCGAGATCGGCCACATTGACGATTCCCTTGATGCGCAGAAGGTCCGCGCCCCGGAACGCGAACAGCGATTCGAGCCAGAGATCGAGAGCGCCGCTGTGGACGGGCTCATCGATTGTGAGGCAGACCGCCCTGATGCGGGCGTCATGGCGATTGCTGTCGTTGAGTCCGCAGGCGCGGCCGTGACCGGCCGCTCCGCGTTCATGATCGTGCGGCCCGGCATAGGCTTCCGCCTTGAGCCAGTTCTGCACGTCGGGGCTCTTGGTCTTCGGGTCGTACAGACCGGCATCGAACAGCAGTGCCGGATCGACAGCACCGTTCTCCGCGATGATCTGCGGGGCGGCGGGATTCAGGCCCCGCAGACGGTCCTGCAATCTGCGCAGGGCATCGGGTCCGACGAGATCGGTTTTCGTGATCAGCAGGCGGTCGGCCACTGCCGCCTGCTTGACCGGCTCGATCTGGCGGTCGAGCGTGCCGCCGCCGTTGACCGCATCGACTGTGGAGATGACCCCGTCCAGGCGGTAACGCCGCGCGACGGCCGGTTCGGTCATCAGGGTATGAAGGATCGGGGCCGGGTCCGCGAGCCCGGTGGTCTCGATGACCACCCGGTCGAACCATAGCTCGCCCCCGCGCGCAAAGCGCCCGGGGGCCTCGCGCAAGGTCCTGGCAAGGTCGCCCCGGATGGTGCAGCAGAGACAGCCGCTCGACATCTCGATGATGACGTCATCCTTGCTGTGCGTCACGAGGTCGTGGTCGAGGCCGATCTCGCCGAATTCGTTGATGAGCACGAGTGTCCGTCTCAGTGCGGGTTGCCGGATCAGATGGTTGAGCACGGTTGTCTTGCCGCTGCCAAGGAAGCCGGTCAGCACCGAGACCGGCAGACGCCGCGGCGATCCATCGGGAGTCCGGCTTTCCACGGTGCGCCCCTCTTTCCCGCTCAGGCCGCGCCGGCCGCGATGCAACTCGCGCAGGTGCCCTCCACCTCGACCACGCGCCGCGTCACGCGGTACCCGAGGGCGGCGGCATTCTCGGCAAGCAGCCGCTCGATCCGCAAATCCTCCAGTTCGGCTGCCGCCCCGCAGTCGTTGCAGATGAAGAACAGGCAATCATGCCGGCGCTCCGGATGCGCGCAGGGGACGTAGGCATTCCGGCTTTCGATCTTCGAGACGAGCCCCTGGGACATCAGGAACTCAAGCGCCCGGTAGACGGTGGGCGGCCCGACCGGGCGGGAGCCCCGAAGCCTGAGGGCTGCGATCAGTTCATAGGCGCCCGTCGGGCGGCCGCTCTCCCAGAGCAGTTCCAGCACCTGGCGCCGCAGCTTCGTAAGCCGCACCCCGCGCGCGCTGCAGAGGGACACCGCCAGCGCAACCCGCTCGGCCGGCGCATGCTGTCCGCGGCAGTCGGAATCGGTACAGGGCTGGGGTTCGACCGGCCGGGGCGCCATGGCCTTGTCCCTTCTTGCGTCAGGATGCGCAATGTTATAACGTTGCCGCTCCCGATGACAACAGCCAAGTGCTCCCGAACGCCGGGCGCGGCCGCAGGAGAGAGTTCGACAATGGCGTCCGACAGGTCCGTTCCGGCAGCAGCCGCCCCCTTCGCGTCCCGCACGACCGTCGAGCAGGTCGAGGAAGGCCTCGCGCTCGCGCCCAGATTCGACGCCGACGGGCTGATCCCCTGCATCACGACCGACGCCGACACGGGCGAAGCGTTGATGCTGGGCTACATGAACGGCGAGGCTCTGCAACGAACGATCGCGACCGGCGAGGCGCACTACTGGAGCCGAAGCCGCCGGTGCCTCTGGCGCAAGGGCGCGACCAGCGGCCTCGTCCAGGAGGTTGCCGAGATGCGCATCGACGACGACCAGGACGCCGTCTGGCTGCGCGTCCGGGTCGCCGGTTCGGGCGCCAGTTGCCACGTCGGATACCGTTCCTGCTTCTATCGCTCGGTCGAGCTCGGCGGCCCTCCCGGCGGACCCGCCCGGCTTGTGTTCACGGAGTCGCGGAAATCCTTCGATCCCGGGGCCGTCTATGGCGATGCGCCGAACCCGACGCAGCTTTGAGGGACGGTAAGACGCCTCCCGTGCTTCCGGCGCGAGGCCGGCTGCTTTCCCCGGCTTTACGCGGCGCCCGCACCTGACGCCCCCGACTTCCCGTAATCACGCTCTGAAGACCTGCCATGACCCGGACCCTGGAACGACCGAACCTGCCCGTCACCGTGCTTTCCGGCTTCCTCGGCGCCGGCAAGACCACGCTGATGAACCACATCCTCAACAACCGCGAAGGCAAGCGCGTCGCGGTCATCGTCAACGACATGAGCGAGGTCAACATCGACGCCGACCTCATCCGGGACGGCGGGGCCGATCTGAGCCGCACGGAAGAAACGCTTGTCGAGATGACCAACGGCTGCATCTGCTGCACCTTGCGCGACGACCTTCTCAAGGAGGTGCGCCGCCTCGCGGAGGACGGCCGGTTCGACTACCTCCTCATCGAATCGACCGGCATTTCCGAGCCGCTGCCCGTGGCGGCCACCTTCAACTTCCGGACGGAAGAGGGCGAGAGCCTGGAGGACGTCTCGCGCCTCGACACGATGGTGACGGTGGTCGATGCCGCGAACCTCCTGCGCGACTACGCCTCGACCGACTTCCTCAAGGACCGCGGCGAGGCGCTGGGCGAGGAGGACACCCGCACGCTGGTCAACCTGCTTGTCGACCAGATCGAGTTCGCCGATGTCATCGTCCTGAACAAGATCGACGCCGCGACTCCCGAACGGCTCGACGCCGCGCGCAAGATCATCCGCTCGCTCAATCCCGATGCGGACCTCATCGAAACCAGCATGTCGCGCGTGCCGCTGGACAAGATCCTGAACACCGGGCGGTTCGACCACGACAGGGCCGAGGAACATCCCCTCTGGTTCAAGGAGCTGTACGGCTTTGCGGACCACAAGCCGGAGACGGAAGAATACGGCGTGCGCAGCTTCGTGTACCGGGAGCGCCGCCCGTTCCATCCGGAAAAATTCTACGCCTTCATCAATTCCTCCTGGCCGGGAGTCATTCGCGCCAAAGGGCATTTCTGGCTGGCCACCCGCCCGGAATGGGTCGGCGAGCTGAGCCAGGCCGGCGCCCTTGTGCGCCATGAGGCCATGGGCTTCTGGTGGGCGAATGTGCCCAAAGAGCGGTGGCCCGACCACCGGGAATGGCGCCGGTACATCGCCGACTCCTGGGACGCCGTCTACGGGGACCGCCGCCAGGAAATCGTCTTCATCGGCACCGATATGGACGAGGCCGCGATCCGCCGCCGCCTCGACGCCTGCCTCGTCGGCGACGCCGATGCCGAAGCCATGCAGACCGCGGCCTGGAAAAAGCTGAAGGACCCGTTCCCGGCCTGGAAGCGGGCCGAGCCGTCGTGACCGGTCCGTCGGTATCCCCGGAAGGCGGTTTCGCCGGCGCGCCGGCCGCGTCCGGCGCGGGCATCGGGATGTGCGATGCGGCGGAAGGCCTCGGCGCCATCGCCAATCCCGGCACGGAGCTCGTGATCTGGCGCCGCGCGCTGCCCCGGCGCTTGCAGGCCTGGCTCGAACGACTGGACGCGGCGTGTCTTCCCGACCTGCGGGTTCTCGTCCGGCCGGGCGGTCTCCGGCGGGCGGTGGAACCGCATCTGGATGACTGCGGCATGCCTCCGGGAGACATGCGGGACCTGCTGCTCGGGGATATCGGCGGTCTCGTCTCGGCGTTCGCCGGGATCGCCCGAAGCGGTCTCGTCGATGTCCGGCTGGAGCGCGTCAGCCACGATGCCTGCTGGAAGTTCCACCGCGACTATGTGGAGGCCCGCCTCCTGACGACATACCGCGGCCCCGCCACCGAGTGGGTCCGGCCGGTCGACGCCGGGCGGGCGCTGCGCGAGCAGAAATCGTACAAGGGACCGCTGGAGCGGCTCCGGGTCCACGACGTGGCGGTCTTCAAGGGAAGCTGCGGCGGACCGGGCAGCGGCATCGTGCACCGCTCGCCGCCGGTCGCGGGCACCGGCTGCACGCGATTGCTGCGCTGCCTCAACAAGCCGTCGGCCGCATCCCCGAAGCCGTAATCGGGGGCGACGAAAATCTCCTGCCCCCGCGAAGGCGGGGGTCGCCCCGGACTTGCATCACCGTCGTCGCCCCGGCCCCCGAGCCGGGGCCTATCCCCGACACTCCCGGCAGCCTCAGGCGGTCCGGCCCCGCCTCCACCGGCCGCGGCGGACGCGAACGGTCAGGGCTGGCCCCCGGATCAAGTCCGGGGTGACGGTGGTGTAGTGGGGGTGACGGTGGTGTAACACGAAGCAACCAATCTTCACGATTGTTTCATGTTTTGGGAAGCGCCGTCCTTCTCTCGTGTACGGCAACGGATACAGGGGCTTGGAGCACATGTCAAGGGGGTTGCCGGAAAGCCATACGAAGCAATCGTGGATGTGGCGGGAGCCCGTTGGTTGAATCCGGGGAACTGAAACTGCATTGCAGAATCCGTGGATACGCGCGTGGATCGCTGCCGGAACATTTTGGTCCATGGAGGTATCCAGGATAGGCATGGCGATCCGCCGAATCATGGCAAATGACGATACCTATTGTCTACCAGGGGTATTCTGTCTAGAAATACGGAATGATTGTTAGGCAATTCGGGGGCGCCCGGGGCGCCAAACGGGAAGCGCCCGCGCCTCACCGGCTCCATAGCGGCGGTCCCTCGGCGCTCCAGCGCGGCGCGGCGCGGGGTCGGTCGGCCATTTCTCCCAGGGCGGACAGAGGTATGCGGCGGTGACGTCCTGCGTGTCGGGCACGGGACAGTCGGGGCCGTCGGTGAGGAACGGGACCTGGCATGTGAAGGAACTGCTCGTCTTGCGCGCCTCGTTGATGCACCAGATGACGGCGCCGCCATACTTGTTCCAGACATGGGCGCGCCAGGGCCACACGCGGCTGAACAGCTCGTCCTGCATACGGGTCGGGGAGACGTATGCGCCGGTGACGAGGACGGCGATGGCAAGCGTGACGGCCGCCGCCCATGTGAGGTTGATCCTGATGCGGGTCCGGGAGCGTTCGCGGCGGCGGGCGGTTTCCTGGAGGAGGTATGCCCGGTCCACGCTCAAGGGCTGCCGGCGGGCCGGCGGCGCTTGCCCGGACCCGGCTGCCGGCCGGTTCGCGGGCGTCGGCTTCACCGGCGGCGGTGCGGCGGCCGGGGCCGGAGGGGATTCGGGAGCCGGGGCGGGGGATGGCGGATCGTTCCGGCGGGCCAGATCGGCCCTGAGGCGGTCGAGGGCGGTTTCGGGCGGTCTGTCGGTCACGGGCTGTCCCCCTGCGGCGGCGCGGCCGCGACCATACAGGCGATGACGGGAGAGGATGAAGCTCATGACGAGGGACAGGGAGGACCGGCGGCGCCAGCGCGCGGTCACGTTGACCGACAGCGAGTGGCGCCGGCTGAAGGCGCGGGCGGACGAAGCGGGCATGCCGGTGTCGCGCTTCATCGTCCACCGGCTTGCGGAGGAGGACCCGGGTCCGCCGCCGGACCGGGGGCCGGGCGGGCTGCCGGCGGCGGTCTGGCGGCGGGTGGCGCGCGAGGTGCTGCTGCTCGGCCGGCTGGAGGAGGAGAGGCTGGCGGCCGCGCGCCTCTCGGAGGAGCGCGGCGCGCTCGCCGCCGAAGTGGAGACATGGCTCGCCCGGCAGGAGGAACTGGCGTGAGCGCGCCATACCGGGGGAGGTTGTCATGAAGCAGGCGAAGTCGCGCTGCCTCTATCCGACGCCGGCGCAGTGGTCGCGCATCCAGGCGCGGGCGAAGGCCGCGGGCATGAAGGTCTCGCCGTTCCTGGTGGCGTGCGCGCTGAAGCGCGAGGCCGGGGGGCGGGCGGGCGAGCCTCTGGTGCTGACGGCGGAGGAACAGCGGGAGCTGTTCGACCGGGTGGCGCGGCTCGACCTTTGCAGCCGGACCATGCTGGCGCCGCTGCCGGGCATGGACATGGCGGCGTTCGAGGCGGTTGCGTTGCTCTGCCGGCTGTTCGCGCCCGAAGACCCGGGAGAGGCGCCGTGAGGCGCCCGCGCTCCGGGGTGAAGAAGATCGTGCGGTCCTTTTCCTGCACGGACCTGCAGCGCGACGAGATCGCCACGCGCGCGGCCGCGGCCGGCATGAACCTCTCGCCCTACGTGATCGAGTGCGGCCTGACGGTCGAACTCGACGCTGCCGAAGACGGGGCCGGCCCGTTGCCGTCGCTTGCCCTCGGCCGGGAGGAACAGCGCCGGCTGCACGACCGCGTCGCCGGGATCGCGGAACGCTGGCTGGGTCCGGCCGCGCCCGATCCGGCGGGCATGGCGGACCTGCCGGCGGTGCTCGGCGTGCTGCTCGAACGGCTCATGACCGACATGGTCGAGATGGGGCATGAAGAGCGGATGCGCCGCCTGCTGCTGGATGCCTTCGGCGAGGCCCGGGGCTCGGAGCTTGCCCGCCGGTATGCGGACAAGGCGCGCCGCCGCTGAGCCTCGCACGGACATGCGAAAGGAAGGCGGCGGACGGGAAACGGGACGGCGCCCCCGGTGGCGCCCGCGCGGATTTCCCCGCAATGAAGACAGGCGCGGGACCGGGTACAAGAATAAACGCCCCGGACCGGAGTCGGGGCGACGTGCTGAACGTACAAAGGAAAAGCCCCGGAACCCGCAGGCCCCGGGGCGTAGTGGCGATGACGATGCCTCAGGCGGCGAGGTCCATCTCGTATGCTTCCGGGGGCGGCGCCGGCGGCCGGTTGTCGGCCCGCTCCGGCCTGGGGTCGAGGAAGTTGATTGCGCCGCGCGGGCCGACCAGGATCTCGGTGGTATGGCGGTCGTTGCCGTCGCGGTCCTTCCACTTCCGGGTGCGCAGCTTGCCGGTGACGTGCGCCTGGCGGCCCTTGGCGGCGTGCTTGCGCAGCATGGCCACCAGGCCCTCCTGGAAGACGGTGACCCGGTGCCACTCGGTCTGCTGCCTGTATTCGCCGGACTGGCGATCGCGGTAGCCTTCGTTGGTGGCGATGCTGAAATTGGCGACTTCGCCGCCGCCGGGGAGGCTGCGGAACTCGGGGTCCGCGCCCAGATTGCCGATCAGGTCGACGCGATTGAGGCCGTTCATGATGATTTCTCCTTGCGAGAGGTTGTTTGCGAGTCGTTGCAACTCACCCCGAAAAGCCCTTTCCCGACCTTGCGGCGTCGATGCCAGCGCAGGCCGGGACAGGGTAGGCGGGGATCGGGATGCCGGGCGAAGGACGTTGCGGAACTCACCCGGCGGGCGGGGCGAAGGGGGCGCGGACGGAGCGATGCCGCCCGCACCCGGGTCCCTGCCATTGCCGTCAGCGGGGGAACCGGCTCCGCTCCAGCATATGGCCCCAGATTGCGGAACTGCCCCAATATTGCACCCCCGAGTCGGCCCTCTTCTCGCCCTTGCAGATGAGGATCTCGTTGCGCGCGGGGCGCAGCTCGCGGACGGTCTCCAGCGACAGGGTCAGCGGACGGCCCTTGCCGCCCGGCAGCCGGCGGATGTCACCGTCGATGCCGGTGCGGTACCGCTCGACCACATAGTGGTCGTCCTGCAGGCCGCGTCCGAACACGTGGACCAGAAAGCTGTTCGCACCGGGGCGGAAGGCGGACGCATTGGTGGCGGGCATGTCGATAATCTCCTGTTGGAGGAAGGGGAGCGGGAGCCGGCCGCCCGGCCACCCGCAGGGATCGCATCGAAAACCCTTTCCCCACCTTCTTCCGGCGTCGATACCGCCAGGGCCGGGAGAGGGGAAACGGACGTCAGCGGCCGGCAAAGACGGCCGGGCCGGCGTCGGTCACGATCTCGACGTCGTCGAGCGTGAGCTTGGCGAAGGCCAGCGCGGCGGCGACCTCCATCGGAGTCTCCCAGGTGCCGTGGTCTGCGCCGTCGGCGATCCCGATCACGGTGTATTGCGTCGGCAGGTCGGGCATGCCGCGATACGCGTAGCTGCGCTGCCGGTCGCGGCAGGGGCCGCATTCCCGCATGAGGGGTTCGGGCTCGCGGACGCCGCAGCGCGGACAGAGGCCGGCAGACAGGCGCTCGCGGGTCACGGCATGGTAGCGGCGGCGGTCGGTGGCGAGGCGCGCCTCGCGGCATTCCGTGCATGAGTCGAACCCGGGGTCGGGAGGCCGCTTCGTGCAATGGATGCAAACGCCCCGGGCGCGGGCCTCGGCGATCCTGCGATGCCATCTCGCGCGCTCGGTGGTGCGGCGCTCGTCCCGGCAGGGCCGGCACCTTGTCGAGCCCTCGGCGGGAGAAGCCTTGCCGCAGCGGATGCAGAGCCCCCGGGAGGCCCGGGCGAGCACCCTGCGGTTGTACCCGTCCAGCGAGACGGCAAGACAGGCGTCGCAGGCCAGGCGCCCGGGCGCGGCGGGGTGGCGGCCGCAATCGAGGCACAATCCGACGGCGCGTCGGGCGTCCCTGCGGCGTCTGGCGGCCTGCTTGTCCCGTTCGGCGGGAAGCGGCCGGCAGTCCGGGCAGCGGCGGCTGCCGGGAACCGGCGGGGCCTCGCCGCACTCGATGCAGAGCGAGCGGTCGGCCTGCCGGCGGCGGCGGTCGATCCGGGCGCGGTATATCCGCCGGCGCGCGGCGAGGCAGTCGTCGCAGCACGCATTGCCTTCAGCGGGCGCCCCGTTCCCGCACTGCACGCAGAGGCCGGCCTGGCGCCGTTCATCCTTGCGCTCCTGCAGGCGCCGGCGGCTGAGCGCGAGATGTTTTTCGTTGCAGGCCTCGCAGAGCCGCCGGCGGGGCTTTTCGGGCGTGGCGCCGCATTCCTGACAGAGGCCGCGGTTGCTCCGAAGCAGGCGGCGTTTGCGGGCGGCCTTGCGGTCGCTGGCGCGGCGGCGCTCCTGGCATTCCGGGCAGTATTTCGCCCCGTCGGGCGGGGAAACCTTGCCACAGTTCAAACAGAGGCCGCGCGCCGCAAGCCGGTCCCGGGCGCGCGAGGCGTTGGACCGCCGGGCGGGCGCGGCCCCGGTGGCGTTGCCGGAGCTGGCCCTGCAGCAATGGAAGCCCGCTGCTTCGGCGGGCGGATGGATATGAGCGGAAGCCGGCATGCCGGACATGGGCGACGTCTCCTGCTGGCGGGACGGGCGCGGGAGCCGGTCGCACGGACGCCCCCCGCAGCAATCGCCCCGACAACCCTTTCCCGACCTTCCGGCCGGACAGGCCGGACGGCGGCGTTCGCCGGGAACGGCCGGCGGCGGCGCCCGGCCGGCCGCGCGGGAGAGGATTGCGACGGTCCGGACGGGGTGGGGACCGGGACGCCGGAAACCGGTCCGCCGCCGTTTCGGCTGCCCCGGCGGCCGGCGCTCCGGGCCGCCGCCGTTTCGGCTGCCCCGGCGGCCGGCGCTCCGGGCCGCCGCACCGGGAACCGCCGGCGGGCGTTCCCCCGGGGTCGCGGACGGAGGGGCGGAAACGGCGCCGGCTGAGAACCGCGTCGGCTTCGCCGATCCGGTTACCGGGTTACCGCTCGACCTGCCCTGTCCGCTCGCCAGGGCGGCGAAACGGGGCCGGGGCGGGCATGAACGCCTCGCCCTTCGTCATCGGATGCGGGCCGGCGGCCGGCCCCGACCGGCCGGGAAGAGCGCGTGCGCCGCCTGCTGCCGGACGCCTTCGGGGAAGCCCGGGGCCCGCCCGGCACTGTGCCGGGAAGGCGGGCCGCCACCGCGCCTTACATCGAGATGCCGCCGCCCGGGCCGATATCATGGTAGAGGCCCCGGTGGCGGGACGGGTCGCGGACGCGGACATGGATCTCGAGCTTCCGGCGGGCGCCGGGGTCGAGTTCGGGCCGGTCCAGCATCCGCTTCGCCTCCTCGACCACCTGCCTCAGCTCCGGGACGTTCAGGCGGGAGTTCTCGAGCCGGGGCGCGAACGCAGTCCAGGCCGCGTCGGTCTCCAGCGCCTGGCCGAGCCTCCTGCTGTCCCGTTCGATGATGCCGCGGGCCTCCGGGAAGCGGTCAAGGTGGGACGCATACCGCTCCTCCGCGAGGATACGGTCGGCCGTCCGGCAGAGCCGTTCCCCCTCCTCCGACCAGGGCCGGTAGGCGGCCTCGTCGTCGACCGGGCTCTCGCGCCGCGCCGCCGCCCGCTCCGACAGCCGCGCGCGCAGGGCCAGGCAGGCGCCGAGGTCCCGCAAGAGGCGCAGCATCTCCGCCTCCGCCGCCGCCGCCGCCTCATGCTCCGCGACCGCCTGCTCCAGCAGGGCGCGCGCCTCGGCGTCGAGGTCGGGCTCGGCCGCCAACTCCCGCATGCTCTGGACGACCGCGTCATTGCCCTCGCGGTAGAAGAGGGGCGTATCGGTCTCGCGCTCCACGATCTCCAGCCTCTCCAGCAGGCAGGCGGCATGGCGCCCGTCGAGCGCCACCGCGCGTTCCAGCGACTTGCGGTCGCGGGCAATGCCGTCGCGCAGCTCGGGCAGGGCGCCGGCATGGGCGAACGAGCCGTCCGCCTCCAGAAGGCCGCGCGCCTCCGCCAGCAGCCCGCCGGCCTCCTCCCGCCAGGCCTCCAGCCGGGGAAGCACGGAATAGACCGCCCTGTCCTCCCCGGTCTCCCCGATCAGGCGCTCGCGCTTCTCGACGCAGTCCCGCAGCTTCGCGGCGAGCGGTCCGAACCTTTCCCCGGCGGCGGCGATGCCGCGGCCCTCCGCCACGATGGTGGCCATGCCCCCGCGCAGGGCGGCGTCCATGTGCGGCAGTTGCGGCAGATCCGCCATGCGGCCGAGCACATGGGCGCGGCCGTGCTCCCGGTACCAGTGCCTGCCGGCCTCCTGCGCGCGCCGTTCCAGATCCTTCCACTCGCCCAGCACCGGGAGGACGGCCGCGTCCGCGTCGAGAATGCCCCGCAATACCTCCCTTGCCTCCGCGATCCCGTCGCGCACCGCCGGGCGGGCGTCGAGATGCGGGCGCCGGCGTTCTTCCTGCGCGTCGATCCCGTCCGCCGCGGACAGCAGCCGCCCGGCCGCCTTGCGCCAATCGTCGTATTCGGGCGCGCGGTCGCCGGTCCTGCCGGTCAGCCCCGCCCGCCCGTCGATCCCGGCCTCCAGCGCCTCATGCAGCCGGTCGAGGGCCGCGCGCGCCTCGCCCGCCGCCGCATGCGCCCCGGCAACCCGTTCCGCCTCGGCCGCGACGCCCGCCGCCACGCCGGGGGTCCGGCCCAGTTCCGCGAGCCGTTCGACCGCGTCCGCACATCCCTCCACGTAGAACGGGATGGTGCCCTGCCGGCGCGCCTCTTCCTCCAGCGCGCGCCAGGCCGAGAGGTCCGGCCACAGCGCCTCGCGCGCCGGGATCGGCAGGGGCGCCGGCGGGGCGATCTCCTCGCCCACCGCCTCCAGCGCCGTCATGGCCGTGCCCGCATGCGCCTCCAACGCCTCGACAAGGTCCTCGCGGTTGTCGGTCAGCACCACCGCATTGTCCCGCGCCCGGCTGATCCCGACATGGAATGCCGCCCGGTCCACGGGCAGGCCATGGCCGGAGTCCAGCACCACGATCGCATTGTCGCGGGTCGTGCCCTGCGCCGCATGCAGGGTCGCGCTCCAGGCATGGTCCACATGGCGCAGCTGCGGGTCCTCCCTGCGCATGGACAGGGTGCGGCCGTCCCCGGTGCCGATCTTTACCAGCCGGGAGCCGATGGCGAGCACCTCCGCCTCGCTGCCATTGACGAGGCCGCGCTTCCGGTCGTTGCGCGTCCAGCGGATGCGGTCACCGGCCTGGAGGCGGATCGGCCTGGTCTCGTAAGCCTCGTAGCGGTAGCGGACCGGCTTCGACGGATCGATCCGGCGCGGGCGCCCGTCGGGATGGTGCAGCAGCACCCGGCCGTCCTGCGCTCCCGTCACCGTGCAGGCGTCGTCCGCCTTCACCCGGAACCGGTAGAGGTCGTTGTGGAACACCAGCACGTCGCCGGGGCGGTAGTTGGCGACATCCGCCTTCTGTGCGCGCGTCAGCCCGAGGCCGACCAGCCGCTCGATCTCCAGCACCCGCCCGTGCAGCAGGCCTTCGTCGCGCAGCCCCTCGCGCACCGCCTCGTTGATGTCCTCCCGAAGCGCATGCGTCGGCGCCAGGATGGCCGTGCGGGCGCGCGCCTCCGGGTGCAGCGAGAGCCAGAGCCGGGCCGCCGCCTCGCCGAGCTCGTCCGACTCAGCCTCGTGGACATTGCCGCCGAGCTGCTCCACGGCCTCGGCCGGCTCGCCCTCCCGGATGGCCGTTACCGCCTCGCGCAGGTCGGGGTCGCGCTGGCGCAGCACCTCGTCCATGCGCGCCGTCGCCATGCCCGCCCGCTGCAACTGCCGGAACGGCTGCCCGGCCTCCACCGAACGCAGCTGCCCGGTGTCGCCGACCAGCGCCAGGCGCGCGATGCCGATCCGCTCCGATATCCGCATCAGCTGGCGCATCTGCGCCGAACTCACCATCGAAGCCTCGTCCACCGCCAGCACCGCGCCGCCGAACGCGAGCCGCGCCTCCGCCAGCCGCTCCGGACTTGCGATCCGGTCGCCGATGTCCCGGTGGCGCGCGAGGAACCATTGCAGCGTCCGCGCCGGAATGCCCGCCTCCCGCTCCAGCGCCCGCACCGCCGCCATCGACGGCGCCAGCCCCACCACCTTGCGCTCTCCGGCAAGCCGCGCCGTCTCGCGCAGCATGGCCGTCTTGCCCGTGCCCGCATGGCCCTGCACGCCCACCACCCGGTCCCGCGCGAGCAGGATCGTGCGCACCGCCTCGCGCTGGCCCTCCGTCAGCGGACCGGCGGCAAGCTCCCTCTCCACCGCCGCCCCGTCCGCCGCCGGCGCCCCCGCCCCGGCGCCCTCTCTCATCCAGGCGATATTGCCGCGCTCCGCCCGGAGCGCCCGCTCGGTGACGAACGCCCGGTCAGCGCCGCGCAACGCCGCCGCAACGAGATGCCCGTCGCGCCGCAGTTCCTCCACCGCCGCCTCGGCCTCGCGCAGCGAATACCGCCCCGGCGCCTGGCCGAGCGCATGCGCCGCGATGTCGCCGGCCGCGAACACCGAAGACCGCTCCTCAAGATGCGCCACCGCCCGCCAGACCGCTTCATGGACCGGCAGGACGGGGCGCGCCTCCGCCTGCCTCTCCGCGCGCCGCCCGCGCCTCGTCCGCGCCGCCGCCTCGCGGGACGGCAGGCCCGCCTCCCTGGCGCGGCGCCGCCATATCCGCCGCAGCTCGTCCATGGCAGGCTCTGCCTTGCGACGGCGCGTGTAGAGCGCCGCCTGCTGCGCCCGCGCCGCGCTGTAGGCCCCGCCCCGCCGCCTGATGTCCTCCAGGATGTCCCGCCGCCGGGTCGAGAACGCCTCGCGCACCTCCCGGTCGTAGCCCTCCAGCTCGAAGCCCGGCACCGGCCCGATCATCACCGGCACGATCCCGTAGCCGAGCGCCTCCAGCCGCCGCGCCAGCTCGTTGCGGTAATGCGCCCCGATCAGCTTCTTGTGGCGGCGGATCGCCGTCGCCTCGATGCTCCGCCACTCCCCGGCACCGTTCCGGGTCATGTTCGCCACCACGCAGTGCGTGTGCAGCTGCGGGTCCAGATTGCGGCTCGCAAGGTGCCGGAAGGTCGCCGCCGCCATGCCGTGCGCCTTCACACGCGGGCGCCTGCGGGTCTCCGGGTCCCAGCCCCGCGTCTGCAGAAGCTCCGCCTCCACCCGGTCCAGCGCCGCGCGCACCGCCTCGTCATGCGCGCGGACCACCCGCCTGTCGCCGTGCAGCAGCGCCGCCAGCGATACCGACTTCGGCGCCGAAAGCGTGATGTCCACCCCCGGACGGTGCTGGTGCTCGCCGTCGCGCAGGCGGCCCAGCCGGATATCCGTGCCCGGCACGCAGCCCTGGAGGATCGCATGGAACTTCTTCGGCGAGACATGCCGGCCCAGGCCCAGCGCCCGCGCCGCCTCGCCGTGCCAGAAGCTCGCCCGGCGGTGCTCCGGGTCCCCCTTCGCGTAGTAGCCGTCCTGCTCGAAATAGTGGACCGTCGAGCTTGCCGACCCGATGTCCGTCACCGTCGCGACCATGACACCATTCTATACGGACGGGGACAGGGACCCACAGGCGGCGTGAACAGGCGCGCCGGCGCGAACGGGGGCTTGTTGCCGGGCCTTGATGGAACAGGCGATGGGCCGGGGGCGGAAAGGCCGGCGGCGCGGGCCGCGCGCGGGTGATGCCGCCGGAGCGTCGCAGCGGTCACCGGGGCGGTGGTCCGCGCCTGGTTGCAGGGGAGGTCTTTGCCGGGGTCGTCGCCGAAAGCTTGCTGCCGAATTCGGTCGGGACCGCCGGGCTGTCTGCCTGCACCGGCTGCCGTGAAGCCAGGCGGTCGAACCTCACAAGGCCGATGACGATTGCGATCAGTATCGTCACCGATACGGCCAGAACCGGCCAGACCGGATCGAAGCCCGCCAGCGTTGCTTCGCCCATCGTCAATTCCCCTTCCCCCAACGCGTCAAGCCTGGCGGGCTTTGCCACAACGGCAAGCGCTACCGGGAGCAATTCTCCCAGGCAGCATAGAGGATATGGTGGAAGGCGGGGAATCGATACTAGTCACCTGGCACTGAAGTAGAGTTCATTGTAGGATGGTCTTTCGGGTCGGACAAAGGAAGTCGAGGAACTCCCTGGCCCGGTGGCGGCGATAGCACTTGGCGATCACCGCACCGGTGGCGATGTCGAGCGCCGCGAACAGCGAGGTCGTGCCGTTGCGCTTGTAATCGTGGGTGCGCCGCTCAGGGATGCCGGGCAGCATCGGCAGGACCGGCTGGGTGCGGTCGAGGGCCTGGATCCGGCTCTTTTCGTCGACGCAGAGCACCAGCGCGCGGTCCGGCGGCGAGAGGTAGAGGCCGACAATGTCGCGGACCTTGTCCACGAAGTGCGGATCGGCCGACAGCTTGAACGTCTCAGCCCGGTGCGGCTGCAGGCCGAACGCGCCCCAGAGGCGCCAGATCGACGTGTGTGACAGCCCCGCCTCCTTCGCCATCGAGCGCAGCGACCAGTGGGTCGCGTCCGCAGGCGTCGAGGTGAGCGTGCGCTCGATCACTTCCGCCACTTTCTCGTCCGCGATGCTCCGCGGGCGCCCCGGACGGGGCTCGTCCGAAAGCCCCTCGATGCGGTTCTTGACGAAACGCCTGCGCCACTTGCCGACGGTGTGCTCGTGCATGCCGAGTTCTGCGGCTACCGCCTTGTTGCCCAGCCCGTCAGCGCAACGCAGGATCATGCGGCAGCGATCCGACAGCGAGCGCGCCACACGGTGACGCCGAACCTGCGCTTCCAGAAACGACCGTTCCTCATCGCTCAAGACCAAGGCCGCCAGCGGCTGTCCCGTACCGCGCCCCATCGAGATGACCTCCTTTGTCCGACCCGAAAGACCATCCTACAATGAACTCTACTTCAGTGCCAGGTGACTAGGTCGTGTACCCATAAGGGGTTTCTTCTTCAGCGAAGCTGTGATTCAAGCTCCCAACTTCCGGGAGCGAGGACATGGGCCGGTACGATCTGACGGACTTCGAATGGCGGGTGATCAAGCCGTTGCTGCCGAACAAGACCCGTGGGGTGCCGCGGGTTGACGACCGGCGGGTGTTGAACGGCATTCTGTGGGTGCTTCGCGCGGGGGCGCCGTGGCGAGACCTGCCGGAGCACTACGGGCCTTATACGACCTGCTACAACCGGTTCAACCGCTGGCGCAAGAAGGGCATCCGGGATCAGTTGATGGATGCGGTGGTGGAGGCTCACGACGGCAATGTGCAGATGATCGACAGTTCGAGCGTCCGGGTTCACCAGCATGCGGCGGGATCAAAAAAGGGGGTCCGGATCGTTGCATGGGCCGTTCCCGTGGCGGACTGACCACGAAGATCCACGCCGTGTCGGACGTGAGCGGCCTGCCGGTCCGCTATGACCTCAGCCCCGGCCAGGCGCACGACACCACGGCCGCCGGTGCCATGCTGGTGACCCTGCCGCCCGACAGTTTCCTCATCGCCGACAAGGCCTATGACGCCAAATGGATCCGTGACCTGATCGAGCAACACGATGCCGTCCCGATCATCCCCGACCGCGAAGGCGCGAAGACCAGGCACGCTTTCTCCAAACCCTTGTATAAATTGCGAAACCGGATCGAACGCGCCTTCAACAAACTCAAGCAGTTCCGCCGCATCGCCACCCGATACGAAAAGCTCGCGGCCAACTTCCTCGCCATGATCAAGATCGCTACTGTAAGGCTCTGGCTACGCGCTTATGAGTCCACGGCCTAATCCATCCAGATCGCGCTCGCCGGAAAGGCCGCGGACAGGATCGCGTTGCACGACGACCCATCAGCCCCCCAAAGGGGATGAGCAGTTACAGCCGGCGGAGGAATCCTGAGCGAATCTTCGACGATCTGTTAGCAAGCCCATGATCACCATCGCCGTCAGGAGGGCATTGAACCGGGTGAGGGGGAGTCATTGCCGCGTTTCCTCACAAATGTTGAGGCTCCCTGATGGCCGACAATTGAGGCCACACTCATAGTCAGCTTTCGTCCAATCATTTATCTTGATCATGTGAAGGGCCGCGTCACGACAGCCTTCCAAGCTGGTGTACGCTCCCGGCAATCGGCGGTCGACCATCAAGTTATGGCGATCAGGATAGACATGGCCGGTCCATTCGTCCTCTTCCTGGCAGGCGGCAAGTAAGCTGGCAAGAGCCACCGCCATGATGACAGCTTTTCGCATCTGGGCACCCCCGTCGGGTGGCTGCGGTTTCGTGCGGCTTCCATGTGCAGGCTGCATGCTTCCTCAATCCGGGGTAACTGCTCACCCCCTGGTTCCGGCTTGCTGTCGGGGTCGAGCCGACGAATAGGTTTTCGAGGAGATTTGACACTGTAGCACGGATTCGGTTCATGGTAGTCCTTGAGCCTCGATTGAGAAATTTGCGCTGTGGTGTTTTTCCGGTCGGATGGGACGTTGGGTCCGGGTGTTGATGTTGTTTGTTCCGGCGTTCGAGGCGGTCGCCGCGGTTGATTTTCGAACTTGAGCGGCCCAGCCCGGCAGCATCGCCGGCCTTCGGTCGCGGGTGTCCGTATGCCGGGGTCCGGCGGGTTGGGTCAGCGTTGTCGGCAGTCGGCTGAGGGGTCAGCCGGTATCGAGGTATGGCGCCGGGCCGACCAGGGAGCGCATGCGTGCGACGCGTCCGGCGCGGGCCTGGGCAAGCGCCATGGCCATCATGACCGCGAGCGCCATGCCGAGGCGTGTCTTCATCTTCGCGCGGCCGCGGATGTAATGGGTCTCGAAGTTGAAGCTGCGGTCGAGGCGGGCGTTGATCCGCTCCATGGCGGTGCGCCGGTTGTATCCGCGCCGCCACGACGGGCTGCCCCAGGGCGTGGGCGTGAAGATACGCCGGTCATGGCTGTCGAGGTCGACGCGCAGGATGCGGCCGTATTCGCCGGACTTCACCCCACCCGCCCGATGGCAGGCCCGGCGTCCCTTGCACTCGAAGCCGAAGGCGGCTGCGGGGCAGCGGTATTTGAGCGTGCCGCAGACGCCGCGCCCGGCCTCGAACCCCTGGAAGGCCATGGCGCGGACCTCGCCGGTCTGCGGGCACACGCAGGACACCCGGCCGCGTTCGTCATGAACGATGACGTCGGCGCGCCCGGGGAACAGCGGTCGCGTGATCGGCCGGGCCGGGTCATGGCCCGGCTCCTTCTTCTCGACCCGCCACATCAGGCGCGTGTCGATCAGCGGGCGGATATGCCACCTGTCCCACAGCCGCGCCTTCAGGCGGGCGTTGTCGAGACCGCGGTCGGCGCTGAAGGTGGCGCAGCGCCCGGCCATCTCCGGCGCCTCGGCGAACAACTCCTCCACCATCCCGGACAGCGCCCCGGGCTCGGACGCCGACGCCCGCGTCACCTCGAAGGCCACAGGAACCTCGTAGTCCGTGTCGGCGATCAGGTGAAGCCCGTAGCCGAACCACGACTTCACCTTCTTCCACACCGCGCCGGTCTTCGCGTTCACCCCGCCCGTCTCGTGCTTGCCCCAGTCCGCATCGGGGTCCGAGGTCTTCCCCCTGTCACCGGCAATCCGGCCCGTCGAGTGGCTCGCCACCGCCTTGCCGTCATACCCGAGATGGCGCCCGAAGTCAGGCAGTTCCTCGAACAACGACGCGCGCAGGCGCCCGATCATCCCCGACACAAGGCCGCGCTCGTCCTCAAGGCGCACCACGCGCCCCAGAAAGCGCGAGAAGTTCCAGGCGCCCGGCACCGTCGAGCGCAACGGCGCCGGATACCTCACCACCCGCCCCGCGCAAAGCGCCACCACCGGCGCACCCTGCAAGGGCAGCGCCTCGAAACCGCAAATCTCAAGCAATGCCGGGTTGCGGCCCAACTCACGCAGCAGCGACTGCATCGAGGCATGCTGGAACACGATCCCCGCGATCAACGCACGCCACATCGCCCGTACCGGATAGTCGTTCCGCCCGCGACCGCGACCCGCCTCAAGCGCCGCCACAACCTCCTCGTCGGGAAGCGTGTCGAGCACCACACGCAGACGCTCAAGGTCCGCAAGGCCCTCCACAGACCACCACGAAAAGGCTAACCCTAAATCCGGCATTTGACGGGCTTGATCGGTGTCTCGGGGCGGTGTGAACGGTCGGATTTGGGCGTGGATTTCAGCACGCGGTCGCGGCCCTGGGTGGCGGCAGCCAGGGTTGACGCCCCGGTTCGCGGCCATGGAGGTATTTCCTGAGCGCCTCGGCGAGGATGCGGCGCCAGCGATCCCCGGCGCTCAACTGCTCCGCAGTTTGCGTCAGCGACCGGAAGAAGCCGGCGATCCGGCGCAGCGCCGCCATCACCGTCTTGCGACGCCCGTGATGGGAGGTCACCGTCAGCCGGGTCTGGCCGGCGTGGTGGGTCTGGCGGGCAACCCCGTGCAGGAGCAGCGGCCGGCTGGTGACCGCCTCGCGGTGATGGTCGGGGTCGGCGAGGCGCACGAACAGGCTCCACCAGTTGTAGATGAGCGCGACCAGCCGGGCCATGTGCCGGCAGCGCGTCAGGTCGCGCGTGGTGAAGCCGCCCCAGCCCCACTGGTTCTTCAACTCGTCGAAGCCGTTCTCCGCGTCCGCCCGGTCGCGGTAGAGCTGGGCCAGCGAGCGTATCTCCAGGTCCAGCGAGGTCGCCAGCACCGCGAACTCCCACACCCCGGTGCCGGGCTGCGCCTCGGTCCAGAACAGCTCGCCCTGGGCCTTGTCGCCACGCGTCAGCGTCAGCGTCGCAGGAAGCCGCCGGCGCAGCACCACAACCCGGCGCGTCCGGCTCCAGCCCTGCAGACGCAGATCGGCCCCGATCCCCGACCAGCCCTGGCCCGCATCCTCCCAGCCGTCCCGCGCCATCAGACGCTCGGCAAGCCGGCGCGCCCCCTTCGTCAGGCGCAGCTTGAACAGATAGCCCAGACCCGCAGCCTCGCACGACGCCATGTTGGCCTCGCTGCCCCAGTCCTTGTCGCCCCGCACCAGACGCGGCCAGCGATCCCGACCGAGACGGTCGAGCAACGCCCACAAGGACGGCGCCGCGCGCCTCGAATGGTGATGGTTGCCCGGCGCCACCTCGACATCAAGAACAAGCCGCGTGCCCGCCATCAGGAACGCATGGCAGGCATGCGAGGGGCGGCCCGGCTTCTTCGGGTTGTAGCTCACAACCGCCCCCTCCTGACGACCGTAAAGCGCCTTGATCGTCGTGTCGCAGTCCAGAACCCACGGCTCCCTCAGCAGCGGACGGACCACCTCGTCCAGATGGCCCTGAAGCCACGATGTGCCGGCCTCCGCACCGATCCGCTCCAGACCGCGCCGCACCGAATCCTCGCTCGCAACCTTGTCCATTCCCAACAGCGCAGGGTTCACCCCGTCGCCGCGCAGCGACGTGATGTGCGCATAGCGAGACTGCCCCGCCAGAACCGACAGAAGAACCGTCCCCAGGACATCCCGCTTCGACGGCGCGTTCGGGCTCGTGTACCGCAGCGGGCAGTCCGCAACCAAAGCGTCAAAGCGACCGCTCACCTTCAGATACTCCGCGAAAAACGCCAGATGGCCCAGCGGCGTCACCGCCGCATCAGGGTCCCATTCCACATGAACCGCGCCGCCGAAGGTGTCCACCTTCACGAACGCTCGGGCGACATCCCGCACAGCGCCAGGACAGTCACCCACAGGGTGAGCCTCTTCGGCCCCTGAAAAGCCGCTCATACCCGCAGACTACAAGGGATTCGCCAAGGCCACGCCATCCTCAAATGCCGGATTTAGGCTAACTTCTCCGCTGTCGCCATCATGTTCTCCCAACCAGCGCCGGTGGATGGAACAAGGGCCGCAGGCCCGATGGCGACACCTTCTACTCAGTCCCGCGCCTCAACGCGACGCGCCCGAAAACCAGCCCGCGCACGGCCATGGGGTGGAAATCCACAAAACCTTTCCCTCCAAACCGCAAAAACCCCGGAAATCAGCCATCCTGACGGGGTAAGAAAAATCCAGACCCTCCGCAATGCCTTGCTCAGAAAGCACTTCCAAACAGCGCACACGCCTCTCGATTCCCCAGGGCAATCGCTTTTGGGCCTGTCATGCGGCGGCCCGGATCAAGTTGAGGAGCAAGTCGTCATTCCAGGCTGCGCGTTTGAGTTTTCCGCGCATGGCGTCTTTTGTGGGTTCGCGGCGTGCGATGTTGAGGGCGAGGCGTCGGATCAGGGCGAGGTTTTCGGGTCCGTGGTCCTTGCGGTTTCGCTGTCGGTCCTCGTTCATGGTCACGTCGAGCACCCAGTGCAGGCAGTTTTCGATGGTCCAATGGGCGCGCGCGGCGTGCTGGAAGCGCTCGGGCGCGAGCGGCGCGCTCATGATGTAGTAGCGGGTTTCGGTTTTGGTGCTCCTTGCGGTTTCGCGCCTGGCCTGGATCTTGCCGATGGCGGCCAGCCCCGGCCAGTCATGGCGCTCGCGCAGCCATGCAATCTCGTGGCAGACCGAGGCGCGGCGCGTCTCGATGCGCCCGTGATCGCCATCGACATGCTGACATGATTGGAGTTTGTCCGCCTGGGCGGGATCGTCCAGATACAGGCGCACATCCTCATACAGGCTGCCCTGATTGCCCTTGAGCGCCAGCACATAGTCCCCGCCCTTGGCGGTAACGGCCTCGGCCGTCGCCCGCTGGGTATGCATCGCGTCCGCCGTCACGATCCGGCCCTTGAGCGCCAGCATCTCCAGCAGCTTCGGCATCGCCGCAATCTCGTTGGACTTGTCATCGACCTTCACCTGGCCGAGCATCAGGCGGGTCCCGGCGGCGAAGGCCTGCACCAGATGCACCGGCGAGCGCGCCGCGGCATCGGCGAAGGAACGCCGCAGCGACTTGCCGTCAACCGCGATCACATCGCCGTCCAGAACCGCCGCCCAGTCCTCCAGAAGCCGCAGCAGCACTTTCTGCAGGCTGTCGGGATCGAGGGCGTTGAACAGGTCCGAAAACGCATCGTGGCTCGGAATGCCGTGCTTCAACTCCATGAAACGGCGCAGAAACCCTTCCTTCGCCCGACCGAAACGCTCCATGTCCGCGCATCCCTCCCCACCGCACAAGGTCGAGAGCAGCGCGATCATCAGCATCTCGTGCAGAGAGTGGCGCGTCGCATTGCTGCGACGCGGATCCGTAACTCCTTCGAATACTGACGAAAACTCCTCCATCTCACACCCCAACTCACCAGATACGGAAACCGGAGTGTGAATCGAAAACGCAAACTCCTAAAAGCTAATCTTCAAAAGCGATTCCCCTGCTCCCTGGAGGCGAAGGCCTCGATATCGGGTCCGATCTCGATCAGGATGGTCGAGGCGGCGGTGCGGTCGATCCCGGGGATGGTGGTCAGCAGACGGAGCTGCTCCTCCCACGGCGTCATCTGCCCGTCGATCCTGTCAGTGTAGGAGGCGATGCGCGCCTCCAGCGCGTCATGCTCCGCCAGCAGGTCGCCGAGCATGAAGCGGTCGTTGTCGCCCAGGCTGAGCGAGAGCGCCTCGCCGAGCCCTTCCAGCTTGTGGGCGACATGGCCGGTGAGCGAGGCAAGAATGACCTCGCGCTCCACGCCCTGCGCCAGGCCGTCGAGGATCCTGCGCCCGTTGAGGCCGAAGACGTCGGAGAGGATGCCGCCGATGCGCACGCCGGCGCGGTCGATGATCTTCTGCACACGGTTGCGCACGGTGGAGCGCTGCCTGACCAGAACCCGCCGCTGGCGGCTCAGGGCGCGCAACTCCCGGAACGGCTCGGGCGGCACATGGGACGGCGTGCAGAGCCCGAACTGGCACACGCAGGCCAGCCATACGCTGTCGGCCACGTCGGTCTTGCGCCCCTTCAACTGCTTCACCTGCTGCGCGTGCACCAGGATCGCCTCGATCCCGGCCGCTTCCAGGGCCGCGAAGGGCGCCTGCCAGTAGATGCCGGTCCCTTCCATCACCGCAGCCTCGACGCCATGGTCGTTCAGCCAGGCGACCATCTCCTCCAGACCGCTGGGCAGCGTGCCGAAGCAGCGCGTCTCGACCACCGGCTCGCCCTCGCCCTCGCACAGGCGAACCGTCGCGGTGATCTCCATCTTGTGCACGTCCAGACCCGCCGCGCGCGCCCGGACAACATGCAAGCCTTCCGTCTTCATCCTCTTCTCCTCATTGCGCGCTCTCGCCACGATCGCATAGGATCACGATGTGGCATCGCCACGGTGGAGGCGGGGACAGCAGTCGGAAGGACACGCATCCGCCATGCGGGTGCGGTTCGTTTTGCCGCGCGTCCACGGCCAATGGCCGGGCACAATACGGGGTGCGGATCCGACCGCCGGAAGCAGTTTTGGCGTCGGGAACTACGTCACCGATAAAGCAACGCTCACGCGTCCCCGCCTCCGCCGTCAGCCACCCTGCCACAGCAGAAGCCGCCAAGCCCCTGTTTCATCAAACGGGGCGGCTCAGAACGCAGAGACCATGAAGGTTTTGGCGAGTGAATTGAAATTTCCGATCCTGCTTATTCTTGAGAGTCATCTTATGAGATTGTAGGTTTGGAAGGGTTTCTGTTATCGGGAGGTCATGGATATGGCATTCAAGGTTGCATCGCGTGTTCGTGGCTTGAGCGACGATGCGTTCCGAGCGTCGTTCGGCACGGAGGACCAGTGCCGGGCGGTGCTAGCCCGATTGCGCTGGCCGAACGGTTTCGAGTGCGGCTCCTGCGGGCATCGGGGGCACTGCATTCTTGCCGGGCGCAGGCTTTACCAGTGCAACCGCTGCAAGAAGCAGGTTTCGGTGACGTCGGGGACGATCTTCCACTCGACCAAGCTGCCCCTGACGTTGTGGTTTGCGGCGATCCACCTTGTGGTGACGGCGAAGAACGGCATTTCGTCGGTGGAACTCGGTCGCCGCCTCGGGGTCAGGCAGCCGACCGCCTGGAGCATGAAGCAGAAAATCATGGCGGTGATGGCCCGGCGCGAAGCCGACACGCGGCTCGACGGACGGGTCGAGATGGACACTGTAGGTGACGGTCGTAAAAGGCGCTTATTTGCTGGCGTTGCGCGTTTTTGCGGGGCGTGATGATCGCAGTGATTGTGGTGCGGCGGTGTTTGTGACGGGGGCCGGGGACGGAAGGAGGGCGTAGCCCGACTGGAGTCGCCGGCCCCCGTCGCGTTGATATTTTCGCCTGCCGAGGGGAGGGTGTCCTGGCGCTGTCGGCGGGGGTCGCCGGGCTGCGCGAGGGGGTAGACTGGGGCTGCTGAGAACGATGCGGCGCCGGCCCCGTTTGCTAGGTGGCAACGACCGGCGCCGCACCCCCCGAGCCATGCAAGCCATGCAAGGCACGGCCCGTATGCGCAGTATCGTAGGCGTTCGGGCGTGGGTCCACCCCGTTCTCATCGGTCATTGCGATGAGGAACGCCGCCCGCCTGTTCACCTGCGCTTCGTGCCATCGCCAGGTTGTGCTGTGCCGGCGGTGCGACCACGGCAACATCTACTGCTCGCGTCCGTGCAGCGGCCGGGCGCGGCGGCGCTCGCTGCGCCTTGCCGGGCGTCGCTACCAGAACAGCCGGCGGGGCCGTCACAAGCATGCCGAACGCCAGCGGCGCTACCGCGAGCGCCGTCGCGTCCGTGCGCCTGAGGAGGGGCGCCGTGCGCAGAAAGTGACGCATCACCCTTTGACCCGTTCACCGCGCCGTCCTGTTGTGGCGGGCATGCCGGCGGGGCGCTCGGGAAGGAGGCCCTTCGGACCCGACCGTCCCGCCGGAGTGTTCCGCTGCGATCACTGCGGGCGGTTCTGCGCCCGGGCGGTCTATCCGGGCCTGCGCCCGGCGCGAAGGGAGTGAGATGGCGATCGACCAGCAGACCCGGGCCGAGATCCTGCGGCTGTATTTTGCCGAGAAGTGGCGGATCGGCACGATCGCGCGCCAGCTCGGCGTCCACCACGGCACGGTCGAGCGCGCGGTGGCGGCCGCCGGGGCGCCCACGCCTGAGAAGCGGCGCAGATCTTCGATGATCGATCCGTTCCTGCCCTTCGTCCGCCAGACCCTGGCGGTCTGGCCGAAGTTGCCCTCCAGCCGGCTCTACCGGATGGCGGTCGAGCGCGGTTACCGGGGGTGCGAGAGCCACTTCCGGCGCATGATCGCGCCCGAGCGTCCGCGGCCGGTGGCCGAGGCCTATCTGCGCCTCAAGGCCCTGCCCGGCGAGCAGGCCCAGGTCGACTGGGCCCACTTCGGCAAGGTGAGGATCGGGCGTGCGGAGCGCCCGCTGATGGCCTTCGTGATGGTGCTCGGCCACTCGCGCCGCCTCTTCCTGCGCTTCTACCTCAACGCCGGGATGGACAACTTCCTGCGCGGCCATGTCGAGGCCTTCGAGGCTTGGCAGGGCGTGCCCCGCGAGCTCTGGTACGACAATCTGAAGAGCGTCGTGCTGGAGCGGCGCGGCGACGCCATCCGCTTCAATCCCCGGCTTCTCGACTTCGCAGGCGCCTACCGCTTCCTGCCGAAGCCGGTCGCGGTCGCCCGAGGCAACGAGAAGGGCCGCGTCGAGCGGGCCATACGCTATGTGCGCGACAGCTTCTTCGCCGCCCGCGCCTGGCGTGACCTCGACGATCTCAACGCCCAGGCCCGGGAGTGGTGCGAGGGCGTCGCCGCCGACCGCCCCTGGCCGGACGACCGCTCCCTCACCGTGAGCGAGGCCTTCGAGCGCGAGCGCGGCTCCCTGATGGCGCTGCCCGACGACCGTCCCCCCGTCGACGAGAGGGTCGAGGTCAGGATCGCCAAGACCCCCTATGCCAGGTTCGACCTCAATGACTACAGCGTCCCGCATACCCATGTCCGGCGCACCCTCACCGTGGCCGCGACGCTGGAAGAGGTGCGCATCCTCGACGGCATGGAGGTCATCGCCCGCCATCCGCGCAGCTTCGACAAGGCGGCCCGCATCGAGAACCCCGAACACATTGAGGAGCTGGTCAGGCGCAAGCGTCACGCCCGCAGCCTGCGCGGGCAGAGCCGGCTGCTCCAGGCCGCGCCCAACAGCGAGCGCCTGATCGCCGAGGCCGCCCCCCGCGGCGCTTATATCGGCGCCACCGTCGCCGCCCTGCTGCGCCTGCTCGACCAATACGGCGCCGCCGAGCTCGAAGCCGCCATCGACGAGGCCCTCGAACGCGGCGTCCCCCATCCCAATGCCGTGCGCCTCAGCCTCACACGGCGGCGCGAACTGCAGGACAGGCCGCCGCCGATCCCCATCGACCTGCCCAGGGACCCGCGCGTGCGCGACATCGCCGTGCGCGATCACGATCTCGGCGGATACGACGGGCTGGCCGGCTACCATGAAAAGGACAGCGAAGAATGACCGACACCCTCATGAACCGCGCCCGCGCGCTGGGCCTGCACGGCCTCCTCGCCCATTGGGGCGAAGTCGCGGAGCGCGACTGGCTCGCCTCCCTGATCGCGTGGGAAGAAGATGAGAAGCGCGCCCGAAGCCTCAAACGCCGCCTCGCCGACGCCCGCCTCGGACAGTTCAAGCCGCTCGCAGACTTCGACTGGGACTGGCCAAGGCGCTGCGACCGCATGGCCGTCGAGGACCTCATGACCCTCGACTTCCTCAAGGAGGCCGCAAACCTCGTACTGGTCGGACCCAACGGCGTCGGAAAGTCCACCATCGCCGCCAATATCGCCCACCGCGCCGTCCTCGAAGGCCACATCGTGCGCTTCGCAACCGCCGCCAGCCTGCTCGGCGAACTCGCCGCCATCGACTCCGACACCCTGCTCCAGCGCAGGCTGCGCTTCTACGCCCGACAGCACCTGCTGGTCATCGACGAAGTCGGATATCTCTCCTACTCCAACCGCCACGCCGACCTGCTGTTCAACATCGTCTCAAGCCGCAGCCAGCAGAACTCAACCATAATCACCACGAACCGCCCCTTCGCCGAGTGGAGCGAGGCCTTCCCAAACGCCGCCTGCCTGGTCGCCCTCGTCGACCGGCTCGTCCACAACGCCGAGATCGTCGCCATCGACGGCGACTCCTGGCGCCGCAAGGAAGCCGAGGAACGTCAGAAGCAGCGCAGCGCCGAACGCCGCCGCCGGCGCGGACCGAAAGCCGGGCAAAGCACTGGAAAGGCGAACCCGGTCCCGTCGCCATAGCCATGCATCCCTCCCGCCCCCGCGAGCGGCGGGTGCGGGCCGAGAGCCTGCGGGGCTATCCCCTCGAACCCGTCGCCCGAGCCCTCGGCTACCGCAGCGATCCCGACAATGCCGTGCGCTGGAGACGGCCAGGATCGGTCCTCTCCATCAACCGCTTCATGTTCTACGACCATCTGCGCGCAGAGGAGGGAGCCGGGGCTATCGAACTGGCGGTCCATGCGCTCGGATGCACCCCGCCGGACGCCATCGACTTCCTCGCCGAACTGTCCGACCTCTCAATGCCCCCAGGCGGCCGCCGGCAGGCGCCGGCCAAGGACCCCCGCTGGCCCAACCTCCGGCGATACCTCGTCGAGCGGCGCGGCCTCGCGGACGCGCTCGTCACCCTGTGCCGCGACCTCGGCCTGGTCCATGCCGACCCTCACGGCAACCCCGTGTTCGTCCGCCGAAACGCCGCCGGCGAGGCTACCGGCATCGAAACCGTCACCGCTGACCGCAAAACGACCGCGGGCGGCGGCTTCTGGATGTCCTGGGAGACCGAATGGCCACACGCCGTCATCCTGGACGGCAACGCCCTCGACGCACTCTCCATCCTCTCCCTCCACCTCGGCCCGGTAAAACGCACCGAATGCGCCACCGTCTCCACCGGCGCCGTCGCCACCAAAGTCCCCAAATGGATCGAGGCATGGAACCCGCGCCTCATCTTCTGTGCATACGACGCCACCACAAACGGCGATCACGCCGCAAGGCGCCTCGCCCGCAACGACACCAGAATCGTCCGGCTGCGACCCGCACTCGACAACCGGGACTGGAACGACATGCTCATCCGCGACCGAGCCGGCGAACCAATCGAAACCGATGACCAACAGATCAACTGAAAAACCGCAACCGGCCGAAAAATGTCAGCGAATAGGCGCGCTCTGTAACCGTCGCTAACAGGACGACGCCTATCTCGGCGGGTCGCGCTCCGGCGGCAAGCGGGGCCGGGGCGCGCCGGGCAAGACGCCCTTCGTGGCGGCGGTCTCGACCAGCGCCGAAGGGGCTCCGCGCAAGGTCAAGCTCGCCCCGGTCAAGGGCTTCCGCAAGCGCGAGATCGCGCGCGGCGCCAAACGCTGGCTGGCCCCGGGGACGGAGGTCGTCACCGATGCCCTGCACTGCTGGAACGCCCTCGACGGCATCGCCGCAAGCCACCGGGCCATCCGCACCGGCTCAGGCCGCCGGGCAGCCCGCATGGCCCCCTTCAAATGGGTCAACACGACCCTCGGCAACATCAAGAGCGCCATCGCCGGAACCTACCGAAAGCTCGGTCCCGACCATGCCGAACGCTATCTCGCCAGCTTCGCATGGCGATACAACCGACGATACCAACTCAACTCCATGATCCCACGCTTCATTCACAGCGCCGTCAGAACACAACACATCCCATATCAACTACTCATCGCAGGATGATCCTTGGGAATAAGCAGGAAAGCGATTGCTCAGATTCGCGGAGGCTGTTCCTTCCGAACCGGACTTAAATGCTCCGTTCTGTCCGTCAGTCAACTAACATAATTTCCTCGCTATATTCTTCTCTCTCCATTGTACACAGTCCGAAAGATAGTTGCGTGCATCCTTGCTAAGCCGTTGAATGCCGAGGAAACGGGAAAGCGCTAAAATTGCATCTTCTTCGTTCGCCAAATCATGCGCGTGTGTATCGATGACCGCAGCGATCTCTGTTCGGGAAATCTCCCGGATCGGGCGACCATTCAGCCCCCGGAACGGCACTCGGTCGGAGTGGCTCCCGGGCACCCAGACAAAGTCGGTGCCGAACTCGCGGTGACGCTCTACAGATCGGAGGTGTTTCCGCACCTGCTCCTGAATACGCTTTCCGGTTCGATGCCATCCGTGCTCTTGCGCCACCCGGCGGGCCAGCCGATGCAGCGTGATCGGTCCCTCGTGATCGACTATGCGGCGGATGAGCCGGTGCAGAACCGGAACGTAATTTGAATCGAAGAACAGATCAGCATCCGCAATGACATCGTCCTGATGCGTACCCGTGGAAGACTCTGCAAAAGAGGGACCTGACGCTGTACCGGGCGCTGCCTGAAAGATTGGCGCGACGGTAATTGGTATAGCGTTCTCGCCGCTGCTGGCTTTCGAAGCGGATAAATGGGCCGTGTCTGGGTTTCCATCAAGGTTGCCAATGGGATGTAAGGGTTCTTCTTTTCGGGTGCCGTCCGTATCCTGTTCCTTCGCGACCAGATTGTGCGTGGGTTCGGGCAAAGCACTCAGGACTATCTCCGCGCTATCGCCCGAATTCTCGCTCAATTCGGCTTCTGTCGTTTGTTCGTCCACTTCGACCGTTGCCCGAGCCTGTCGGTTCTCCTCAACGCGTTGTACGAGTTCACAGTGAATGCGGTCCGTGACACGCGATGGACTATGAAACCAGTCGGTCGACCAAACCCGGAGAATCGTCCAGCCCAGGTCTTCCAGCACGGCTTGCCGAATCCTGTCCCGGTCGCGGGCGGTTGCCGAGGAGTGATATCTCGCCCCATCGCACTCGATGCCGGCGAGGTATCTGCCGGCATAGTCGGGGTGCAAGATGCCGAGGTCTACGCGGAAACCGGACACGCCGATTTGGGTTCGAACTTCCCACCCCTTGGCACCGAGGGCATCCGCCACTGCTTTCTCAAAGGGGCTCTCGGCAGGACCGAGCGACCCCTCGTCACTCGCAGGAAGCGCCATAGGTCCACGCTCGGCATAATCAAGAAACGCCTTCAGGTCGCGCACTCCTGCAGCACGGGTGCGTCCAAGATCGATCTGCTCAGCCCGGATCGAGGAAAACACGTGGAGCTCTCGCCGGGCACGGGTGACCGCAACATTGAGGCGCTTTTCTCCGCCCTCCCCGTTGATCGGTCCGAAGTTCATGGTAAACTTGCCGGCGAGATCGGGCCCAAACGTCACTGAGAGCATCATCACGTCGCGCTCGTCCCCTTGGATGTTCTCGAGATTCTTGACGATGACCGGTTCCTCGCGATCATCGGCGAAGAACCACTCAAACGCCTCGTTGTTCCGACGGATGTCGTCGAGCATATCCAGAATGAGCGACTGCTGCTCGGCATTGAAGGTGATGACCCCGAGTGTATGACGTTTGTCTTTTGGGATTGTAAGCCAATCCGTGAGATGCCGCTTCACCGCCTTGGCTACGGCCTCCGCTTCGTCTTGGTTGATACGGCCCTGTCCCCGCGTATATGTGCCGTTCACTTTATGGAACCTGATTGCATCTGAACCAGAGAACGGGGCCGGGAAGGTTACCAATCTGCCGTCGTAATAGCGGTTGTTGGAAAAGGCGATCAATGCCTCATCGCGGCTTCGATAGTGCCAATTGAGACTATGGGAGGGCATTCCAGCGGCACCGGCTTCATCGAGAATCGAAGGCATGTCGCGCTCAACTTCCGGCAGATCTTCGTCATCGTCATTGGCTCGCCCAAAGAAGTTCGTGGGAGGCAGCTGCTTGGAGTCGCCCACGATGATCGTCTGACGACCTCGCGCTATCGCGCCAATTGCATCCCAAGTTGTGATCTGCGAAGCCTCGTCAAAGATGACTATATCGAAGCTGGCTTGGTGCGTCGGCAGATATTGGGCCACCGAAAGCGGAGACATCAGAACGCACGGCGCGAGTTTCCCGAATGTTTCGGGGAGGCTCGTCAGAAGCTGCCGAATTGGCAGGGAGGGGCGCTCAAGGCTCAACTGGTGGCGGAGTGTCCCGAGTTCAGATTTCTTGGGGACGCTCTCCTTCACGGGCAACCCATGCACGATACGCCGCATCACCTCGACCGGTGCCAGTTCTGCCGCAGTTTCGTCGAGTTTGCGAAAGGTCTCTATGACCCGCTCGTGTTCCCATTGCGTGAACCCCCGAAGCTCGTCACGCGCATCCATTGCAAGGGGGAGCCACCAGGCTGCGTATGCTCGTTTGAATGCGTGTTCGGCATCCCCCTCGATTTGTCTGTCTTCGAGGGCTTTGACGAAGGAACCGAGACCTGCGGCCGAACCTTCGTTGCTTCGCTTTATCCACTTGGTCCAGTCTTGGAGACGTGTCCGTTCTGCCATCACCATTTCAAGGCCGGCGGCGAAGTCGGCAACGCTTGCCCCATCAAGGGATATGCCGTCCTTGCGCACAAACGTGTGGGTGCCGTCGTCAGCCGCCTTCTCTGCCTTCAGATAGTCTTGAAGTGCTTTCAGAACGGTTTCGCCCGATCCGGTAGCAAGGGCAGAGGTCGCCGCCTCGAAACGAGTCGAGTCTTCGACGTCCAAACTCAGAGCCGCCAGAGCGGCACGAAGTTCAATTGCTTGACGAACGGCTTCGGTCGAACGGTTTGTATCCGTTCGCCCGCCGGTCTCCGCGATTGATACCAAGGGGCTCTCCTGGATCGCTGTGTCGCGCTCGCGCATTTTGAAGAGTGCCTTCAAGTCCGTACCTGGATCAACCGCTCCGGTCTCAGCGTAGGTCTGCAAGAGTTTCCGGATTTTTCTCTTCGCAAATGCGGAGGCCGGCCATATCTTCGTTTGAGCTTCGCGCCAACCTGAATCCAATTGCTCAAGCGGCATGCGGCGTACCGCGTCAAGCGGATATGTGGCAATTGTTTTAGTGCTTTCGGTAGCCAACCCCTTGACATTCGTTGTCAATTCCTCCGCTAAGGAAGACAGGCGGTCGGCCGGCATGTTCGGTACGGATGAGAGATCAAGTGCTTCGCTCTCTGCGCGAGACGCGAGTGCCTTGAGCCGCGCGCGGCGTTCTGCTTGAAGTTTGAGGTCCGCGTAAAGTCCAATTTCACAAGCCAGTGCACGCTCTGCGCGTTGCAGTTCGGCGAGCGCCGCTCGCAGGGACTGGGTGGCTTCCAGGAATTCTCTTTGCCATAGGTTGGAGAATTCCTGGCGGACAACCAGCCCGATAGGAGGGCCGCCCCCAACCACCCCGTGCGTCCGCCCAAGCTCAGCAGCAAGCTCCGCCAAGCGCTTGTAACTCCGCTCGTCGTGCGCATCCTTGGACGCGAAGGAGATTTTGAAAGGCGGCTCACCCTGAGCGACCAGAGCGATCGCGTCGAACGCGCTGAACCCCTGTGTTCCTTTGGCATGAAGTGCCTCGACGTAGGCGTTCAACTTGTCCCGGGAGAGCTTCAGCTTTTCGGTCACGTCGATCCAATCTTCTCCCGAACCGCCCGAAGCCCGATCCCATCCCCGTCCGAGTTGTGCGAGGACGGACTTCCGATCCGTCTTGTTCGAGTGCAGTTCCAGCACGGCGTCGCTGAGCCCCGTTCTCTCGAGCCGGCGGTGGACTACATCGAGCGCCGCCGCTTTTTCAGCAACGAAAAGCACGGTTTTTCCCTCGCCCAGACACTGCGCGATGATGTTTGTGATGGTCTGGCTCTTTCCCGTGCCCGGAGGACCGACAAGCACAAAATCACGGCCTTCCCTGGCAGCCAGCACAGCTGCGAGTTGCGAACTGTCCGCGGACAAAGGGGTCAGCAGATCCCGCGGCGCGAGCCGACGATCTATCTCCTTCGGCACAATGGAAGAACCATCTCCCATACCCATATCTGGGTAAGTCTCTGCGGCACCGTCTATAAGATGTTTTGCCAGCCGATTCTGCCGAAGCTGGTCTGTGCGGTCGACCAGATCCTTCCACATGAGATGCTTCGCGAACGAAAAGGTCGAAAGCGCAAGTTCTTCGATCACCTCGAAACCCGCGACGTCACGTACCTTCTGGCGCATGATTCCAAGTATTCGCGGGACGTCGACCCCGCTGCGATCGCGTGGCAGTTCACCCTCAAGTTCCGGGATGTGGAGGGCAAAGTCGCATTTCAGGAACTCGACCAGAGTCGAGTTGATTCGGACGTCGTCCTCGTGGCGCGCGATGCGAACCGGAGATTGCGCAGATCGGCGCTCTAGCTTGACAGGAATGAGTAGAAGAGGCGCCCGATAGGAGCGGGTATCGCCCTCCTTTTTCTTCCATCGGAGAAACCCCGCGGCAAGAAAAAGCGTATTCGTACCGCCCTCTTGCATGTCGCTCCGTGCGCGGCGGTAGAGCGTGGTCAGTCGGTTTTCCATCTCCCGCCCGGCGAGTGGCACCACGATCTGATCGCGTTCGAAGGCATCCCGTATGACTTCTTCCTCGATTCGCTGTGCTTCCTCCGGGGAGACTGCCCGATCGCGGATCGGGTCGTTGTCTTGCAGGGAAAATCCCTGAAACTTCTTTCCAGCGGCGAGTTCGTCTTCGAAGGCGGCCGTGTCCGGACAGCGCAAGGGAAGCGTTTGCTTGCTGTCACGGTAGTTGAGGAGACGGTTGCGGAGCGAGAGATCAAGAAGCTTGCGTTGCCACCGCTCGATGCGACCCTGAGGCGTCTCGGGTTCCTCTTCACTGACTTCGCCCGGGAGCGACCCGAAGTTCGGTTCTGGCGGTAGTGCTGCGGGAACGGTCTCGTCGATCGCATCGGATTCGGAGGAATCCGCGTCCTGGTGGCTTGCGAGAGGACGAATGCGCGCGGCACGACACCGGGCGATATCCACAGCCATCACGAACTCGGGATCGCGTTTCTCGGTGAGACGACGACGGCCCTCATCCTCCGCCTGATCGAATGAAATGGAGGGGCGTGCGGTGAGCAGCGACGTCTCGATAGAAACAAACTCGCGAGCCTGCGTGGCCTTGCGGACGGCAACCACATCGGGCTCCGTCAAATTGCCGAAATCCTTCTTGACGATCCAGACTCCGACCCACGCATGGCCCTGCGAAAAGAGAACGACGGGGTTGAGACCTGCCGCCTCAAAGGCCGCGGCAAGGAAGAGCGTTGTGTCCAGACAGGTGGCGAGACCCTCGCGGGTAACGCGTTCCGGCCCCCTGACCTTCTGGCCTTCTCTCTCGAAGGATGCCGGCGGCTCGGCATAATTCAGCGCGAGGCCAGTAGCCGCCGACCAGATCGCGCCAGCGAGCATGTAAGCGCGGCGCGGGTCGCCCGACTGGTAACCGTTCATTGAACCGTCGCGGCCTGCGCTCTCCAGCAGACGTGCGGCATCCTTCAGGACACGGGCTACGGCAGGATCATTCGGAGAGACGAAGGCTGCGAGGATCTGAGCCATGTCTCCCACGCCACCCCATTCATCGCGGGCAAGCAACTCGACCCGGCGCTTCTCGACAATCGTCCGAAGTCCCTGCGCCTCCATGCGGAATTCGAGTTCGCCGATTTCCGCCTCGTCGAGGCCCCGCAGCCGTTCTATGTCGAGCGGGGTGGAAAGGTCGCGCAGCGCATGTTGTGATTCAGGCGCGATCCGATCGATTGTCCAGGTCTTTTCGCGGATGATGGGAGGGGAAGCCCGAAGGGTGACCCTGACGTCGGTGAGCGCTGCATCGGTTGGATTATCGATACTGATTTCCTCTATAATCGCGACATCGTTCTGTGCCGAAGCAAAGTTGACGCGCTGCAACGCGCGATGGCGGAGCGTTACGACCGCAGGCTCGGTATGCTCGCCCGATGTTTCGATGTCGGGATTGCTGTTTGGCAAGGCTCCTTCCTCCCTCCTATGCTCCCACTCTGCAATACCTTCGACCTTGAGTGCGCCGTCAGCTGGCCGGGATGGCGTGATACGGCCATGCAGGCTAGGATCGCCGCCAGCGGCGAACAGGATCCCGTTGGTGACCTTCCCCTGTAGGTGCAGACGAGCGCCAGCAGCGTATGCAGAAAATAGTAGGCCGCGAAGGCCCGCGACGCCAGCGCGATGATCTCGAACAGGTCCACCGTCCGGACCAGCAGGGCCGCGCAAGCCGCAACCGACAGGTAGCCGAGCCTGGACGACAGGCGCCCTGGGCTGTTGTCCCGCAACAGCCCGCGCTGCCGCCGTCAGCATCGCCGCCAGAACCAAGGCCACCGGCAGCATGACGCTGATGATGCGCGAGCAGCGGTCGGACCACCACCGGCTCGACAATGGCCATTATCTTGTCGCGGTCGGTGTAGTGCGCCCCGAGTTGCGAGCGCTTGTCCGGGCCGAGGCTGTGCTCGAACAGCGCACCGAGGATCGACCGGGCGGTCTCCGACCAGTCGAGCACCGTCTCGATTTCCACGCGGTAGAGGTGGAATGTCGCGCCTTCGGCGAGGTTGTCGAGTGCGAACTCGTGCGTCACGCTCACGCTGTTTGCCCAGTTGGTGCGGATGTGGATGTCGAACCGCGCCATGTCCGAGACGATCAGCAGCGGCGGGTTATCCAGCGCAAGCGCGTACTGGCGAAGCTGGTTGAACGCCGCGTCGAGGTCGGCGTGCTTGCCCTTGTACTCCCAAGCGAAGCAGCCGCGCTTCCACACATCGGCCCAACCGTCGTCGCCGCTGTCCTTCCGCATGCCGCGCTCGAAGCAGCACCACTCGCCCGCCGGGTCGGCGTCGACTCACCGAGCAGCTGGCACAGGTCGATGAATTGCGACTGCGACGCCTCACCTTCAATTCCGACGCACCGGTGTATTTCCGTTCAGCGGGGACTTTAAGGCGATTCATGGTGTCACCGTACCGCCGTGCTTCGGGTCAGCGGCTTCGTTCCTCGCCCAACATTGCTGCGATGGCTTGCCCGACCCTCTCCGCCGCCGCCTCGATCTCGCGGTCTCCGACATGGGCATAGCGCATGGTCATCCGCACGTTGCTGTGACCGAGCAGGCGGGCGACGACCGGCAGGGGAACGCCGTTCATCGCCGCCTGGCTGGCCACGGTATGGCGCAGGTCGTGCAGGCGCACATCCTCGATGCCGGCTTCGCGCCGCACCCGATACCAGAGGTGGAGCTCGTGCGACCGGGGACGGGACGGGTCCCTGACGGAGGGGAAGACCCAAGGGCCGTTTCCCTGCCGCATCCGGCGCGCGACGATCTCCCGTGCCGGCGCGTTCAGCAGGACCGTTCTCGGTCCCGTCTTGGCGTCTGCAAGTTCGAGCCGGTCGTCCCTCACTTCCTCCCGGCGGAGACAGACGATCTCGTTCTTGCGGCAGCCTGTGAGCAGCAGCAGGCGGATGATGTCGGCCTGCTGCGCCTGCGAGACCGTCCCTTGGGCATACCGGTCGAGGACGCGGTGAAGCCGGGCGATTTCCTCGCGGGACAGGAAGCGCGTCATCTTCCGGCCAGGATTGCGGCGGATGCCGCGCACCGGGTTGGCTTCGATATACCCGCAGGCGCGGGCATGGTTGAGGATCTGCCGCAGCAGGGCGAGTGCCTTGTTGGCGTTGCCGGGCGCCGTTCTGCTGTAGTCCTCGAACCAGCGGAGCACCATGGGGCGCGTGATGCGGTCGAGGCGCCGGGAACCGAAGGCCGGAAGCAACCGGCGCTCCAGATTGCTCTTGAATCCCTTCTGCGTGGAGGGCTTGCAGCGGTCGAAACGGGCCGCCTTCCAGGGGCCAGCCACGAAATCCCGGAACAGCGGCGCCCTCTCGCGAGGACGTTCGACTATCCCGACGGCGGCGACAGCCCCGGATGCGGCCTCCATGCAGGCGCGGCGCACATCCGCGACCTTGCGCAGCGCCGCCGGGCCGAGGGACATCTTCCGCAACCCGTCGGCCGTCTTGCGGTGGTAGATGAAGGTCCGGCTGCCGGAGGGGCGGACCCTGACCCCGAGCCCGGCGACCCCGGTGTCCCAGACCGTATATTCTCGCGCCCCGGCCCGGAGCCTTGCGATGCCGGCGTCGGTGAGCCTTTTCCGCCTCGGCATGGATCAGCCCTCCCCGAGAATCGAGCCGAGAGCGTCGGCGGCCTCCCGGACCGAACGGTCGGACAGGTGGGCGTATTTCAGTGTCGTCTGCGCGTCGTTGTGCCCGAGCAGCCGCGCCGTCGCCGTGACGGTCTCGCCCCCCATGATGGCGATGCTGGCATATGTATGGCGGAGATCATGAAGCCGGACATCGCCAATGTCCGCCTCCTCCCGGACCCGGCTCCAGAACTTGTCGAAGACGGTTGCGGATACCGGCCCCTGCCTCTGCGGCGAGGGGAAGACCCATTTGCCCTGCCGGGGAAGCCCGTCCAGGACGGTGCGCGCGGGCGAAGACAGCCAGACGGTCCGGGGCCCGGTCTTGCCGTCGCGCAGGAACAGGCGCCCCTCGCGGCAGTCGGACCATTGCAGGGTCAGTATCTCGCTCTTGCGGCAGCCGGTCAGCAGCAGCAGGCGCACGAACGCCACTTCGCGCGAATGCCGCGCTTCATTACTGTCCAGCACTCGTGCGAGACGGTGCAACTCCGCCTCCGACAGGAACCGCTCCCTTCCCTTGCGCCGGTAGCGGCGGATGCCGATGCAGGGATTGCTGCCCTCCGGGCGGTAGCCGTAAACCTCGGCCTGGCGCATGATGACGGACAGGATCGGCGCGGACCGGTCGGCCGCCACCGGCGTCGCGCGAAGGGAGGCGAACCAGTTCTGCACATCCTGCCGGGTGATGTCGGCGATGTTCATCCCGCCGAACCGGGGAAGGATCGTGCTGCGCAGATAGTCCCGGTTGACCTTCATGGTTCCGGGCTTCCAGTTCCGCCCGTAGCGGAAGAGGACTTCCCCGGCCACGGCTTCGAAGAGCCTCTCTTCCGGCAGGGTGGGGGTTTCGTCGCGGCGGATGGCGGCAAGCAGTTCCGTTGCGCGCCGGCGGGCCTCGCCCAAGTCCATGCTGCCAGCGTCGCCGACGGTCTTCCAGAGGCGCCGGCCCTGATGCTGGCTGTGAATGAAATAGCGCTTGCTGCCCGAAGGCAGGACGCGGATACCGAAGCCCTTCAGTTCGGTATCGCGGATATCGTAGGGCGCCTTCCGGGGTTCAAGGGCCTCGATCCGGCTTTCCTTGAGGCGGACATTGGGCATGGATTTCCTCCTGCATCCATTTGCAGGCGGGGCACATTGCGGTTGCAGTTGCACCCCCGACCCGCTGTTGCACGAGGAAAAACAATCGCTGTATCAACAGGTTAGCACCGACAGGTGCGCACGGTGGTGTGGCGGGCGCGGCGTCTGCCGTCCGTCCGCTTCCGCCACAGAAACCATAGCAACCATCGCTATGCAGCGAGATACAAGGGATGGGGATGGCGGCCCGGACGGAACTCATCCCGGGTAGCCCGACTTCCGCAACTCGGCTTGAGAATCGACTGATTTGACGGTTTTCCGGCGCGAGAAGTGTCGGATTTCGGTGCAGTACCTCTCGGGACCGGCTTGTAGTGCCGACCTACCCCCTTGATCGGGCTGGCGAAGATCCGGACGCTGCGCTGATGTTCGTGCGCTGCAAGAGACGCTTCAAGGACGGCAAGGAGCACCGCTACTGGAGCGTTGTGGAGAACGTCCGGGTCCACGGCGGTCGGGTTGTTCAGCGTCAGGTGCTCTATCTCGGGGAGATCAACGACAGCCAGCGAGCGGCGTGGTGCCGCTCGATCGAGGTGGTGGAGGGCAAGTCGCGATCACGGCAGATGGCGCTGTTTCCCGAGGACCGGGAGGCGCCGGCGCTGACTTGCGAAGTGGTGAAGATCGACCTCTCGCAGGTGGCGCTTCACGACCCGCGCCAGTGGGGGGCGTGCTGGCTGGCGCTGTCCTTGTGGGACCGCCTGGACCTGGACCGCTTCTGGGAAGAGCGGCTGCCGGCGAGCCGGCAAGGCACGCGGTGGCTGGACATCCTGAAGATCCAGGTCTGCTACCGGCTGATCGACCCGGGCAGCGAGTGGCGCCTTCACCGTCACTGGTATGAGCACAGCGCGCTTCGCGATCTTCTGGGTGGCGAGCGGGCGATCGCCGACGACACACTCTATCGCTGTCTCGACAAGCTGCTGGCGCACAAGCAGGGCTTCTTCTCGTTTCTGCGCGACCGCTGGGCGACGCTGTTCGAGGCGCGCTTCGACGTGCTGCTCTACGACCTGACCTCGACCTACTTCGAGAGCGATCCGCCGTTCGATGACAAGCGCCGCTTCGGCTACAGCCGGGACAAGCGGCCCGACTGCGTGCAGGTGGTGATCGCCCTGATCGTTACGCCGCAGGGCTTTCCGCTGGCCTATGAGGTGATGCCGGGCAACACCTCCGACGACACCACGCTGGCGGCGTTCCTCAAGAAGATCGAGGATCAGTATGGCCGCTCCGAGCGGGTGTGGATCATGGACCGCGGCATCCCCACCGAGGAGACGCTGGCCGCGATGCGCGAGGGCGAGGCGCCGGTGCGCTACCTGGTGGGCACGCCCAAGGGCCGGCTGACGCGGCTCGAGAAGGTGTTCCTGGGCCTGCCCTGGCAGGAGGTGCGCCAGTCCGTGACTGTCAAGCTTCTGGTCGAGGATGGCGAGCTCTACGTCCTGGTGCGCAGCGAGGGGCGGCAGGTGAAGGAACGCGGCATGCGCCGGCGCCGGCTGAAGAGGCTGTGGCGTCGATTGGCCGAGTTGCAAGGGCAGTCGAACAGCCGGGATCAGTTGTTGCTCAAGCTCGGCGCCGCCAGGAAGGAGGCCGGCCGGGCCTGGAGCCTGGTCGACATCACCGTGCCCGGGACCGACAGCGAACTCGCCGCCAACGGCTTCTCATTCCGCCTGCAGCGCGACCGGCTGCGCCAGGTCCGCCGCCGCGAGGGCCGTTACCTGCTGCGATCCAACATGGTCGCCGAAGACCCCGCCACGCTGTGGCATCTGTACATGCAGCTCGTCGAGATCGAGCAGGCGTTCAAGGAACTCAAGCACGACCTCGCGATCCGCCCCATCTTCCATCAGCGCCAAGAGCGCATCGAGGCGCATATCTTCGTCTCGTTCATCGCCTACTGCCTGCTGGTGACCCTGAAGAACCTCGCCCGGCCGCGCGCCCCGGGCCTCACCCCACGCGCCATCCTTGAGGCCTTCGCCACCATCCAGATGGTGGACGTCCATCTGCCAACCACCGACGGCCGGCACCTCGTCCTGCCGCGCCACACCCGGCCGAACAAGGAGCACGAGCTACTGCTGCAACAGCTCGGCATGACCTGGCCGCAGCAACCCGCACCCCGGATCTCCGCCTGACGGCACACGGCGCCGCCTCTCCGTTCGCCGCCTTGTAGTGCCGACCCTCGGGGAGACGATCAAGGCTATTCAATGAGTTAGCATCCTCATGACCCCCGAGTTGCGGAAGTCGGGGTAGCGGCGCCAGCCGCGTATCGAGGGGTCCCTGCATGTCATGGAATGTCATGTTTTGTCATGTTCCGTGCTTCGGGCGCTGTCGGGCAGGGGGCGGTGGCATTCGGCGCAGGCGCGGTCGTCGGGGGGCGGGGGCTCCGGGTTCAGGTCTTCGGCATAGGCAGCGGCGAGGGCTTCGGCGGCGGGCGCGAGCCTGGCGGCCAGCATCGCCGCCAGTGCGGGTCGGGGGTCGGTTGCGGTCATTCCTGTCTCCTTCCGGTCCGGGAGCGGCGGGTCCCTTTTTCGCGCGTATCGTGCGCACCTGCGCCTGCGCGTCGGCGCCGGCGCGGTTCGCACGCCTGATTGCGCGCGCGAGGCAGAGGGCGCACCCCTCCCGTCGGTATTGCGGGTATTTTTTCGAAGGCGGCGCCGCCGGCCGCGCGGCACCCGGGGACGCGGCTCCGGAGTCCGCTTCCCCGGGGACCATCATACCACAATCCGCCAGATGTCAAGATCAAAATACGAACGAAAGTCAAAAATATTGGAAATTGTTCATGTTTTGCTCGCAGGAGGAAGAGCGAACGGAAGAGGCCGCGCACGCCCGGAAACCCCCGGCGGGAGGGGGGTCAGAAGGGTACGGACCGGATAGACGGGTGACAGGTTACGGCATGGCGGGGAGGCGGGCGGTGAGCGTTGCGAAAGCACTGCTGCCGTTCAGGCAACGCCCCTGGACAGAGGGCCGGATGACACCGGCCCTCTGCAATGCGCCGGACACTGAAAAGCACCCGGCGGCCGGTCGCTGACGGAAACCGTCAGCCGGGCAGTTCCTGCAACACCATGGGGGCCGGGAAATATTCGAAGCCCTCGCCGCGCTTCGCGATGTTGCCGATGCCGGGCCACGGGAAGTGGTAGGCGATCAGCGGCATCCGCTCGGAGGCGATCATGTCGAGCACCCGGTAGCGCGTCTGCGCCGACTGCGTCGGATCGGTATCGTAGGCGAACTCCATCAGCGGCCTTTCCATCAGCAGCACCTGGTGATGGGTCGTATCGCCGATGGCCGCCATCGTCTGCCCCTCCGAGGTCAGCAGGAACATGGTGTGGCCTACCGTGTGGCCGGGCGCCGACATGGCCTGGATGCCCGGCAGGAACTCCTCGCCGTCCTTCAGGAACACGATGCGGTCGCGGTTCGGCAGCAGGTTTTTCCTGGCGCCTTCCACGAAGGGTTTCATGAAGGCCGGATCGGTCATCGACAGCTTGGCCTCGTCGGTCCAGAAGTCGAAATCCGCCTGCGAGATGTAGATCTGCGCATTCGGGAAGTTGCGCGTGCCGTCGTCGCGCATGATGCCCCAGACGTGGTCGCAATGGCCGTGCGTGCAGAGGACCGCATCGATCGATGCCGGGTCGATGCCGGCCACTTCCAGATTGCTCATCATCTTGCCGGTCGTGGGGCCGAACATCTGCGATTCGCCCATGCCGGTGTCGAACAGCACGAGGTGCGAGCCGGTGTTCAGCACCAGAATGTTCTGCTCCAGGATGACATTGCGCGGATCGAGGAAGTTGTTGGTGAGCATCTGCCCGACTTCCTCTTTCGACACGCCGAGGAAGGCGCCCGAGGGGTCGCCGAGCGGCAGGATGCCGTCCGAGATCACCGTGCCCTGCATGGACCCGTGCCTGAAGCGGTAGAAATACGGCACCTGGTCGGTGGCCATCGGCGCCTTGGCCAGGGCACGCCCCGCGGTCAGGCCGACAGCCGATGCGCCGGCCAGTGCTGCGCCGCCCAGCAGGACATTGCGTCGGGTGAGTGTCAGATCTTGCATTGCCTTGTCTCCCCAGGATCCGGTTCCGGCCGAGCCGCTTATGTTATGATATAATGTAACTTACATACGCACAACCTCCCGTTCCACTTTGAGAAAATTTCGCTGCGGGGTTTTTGGCCGCATCCGGTCGGCGGGCATGGCCGGCATGTCCCGCGTTCCGGCATTCGAGGCGGGCGCCGCCCGGCGCGCATTGACCGCGCCCGGCTGCCGGCCTATGTGGGAGCCCCGGCGGCGCGGTGGGAGAGTGGCTATCCATCGGACTGCAAATCCGCTTACACCGGTTCGAATCCGGTCCGCGCCTCCAGCCCCTCGCCAAGCCCGCAAAGGGCCGCTATAAGGGCGCCCGTTCGGGCCTGTTCCGCGGTAGCTCAGTGGTAGAGCGGTCGGCTGTTAACCGATTGGTCGTAGGTTCGAATCCTACCCGCGGAGCCATCTTTTCCTATATTTCAACAGGTTGTTGCACGATCCAACCTGCATGGACCGAAGGCCTGGACGCGGTGCAGGCCGTGACCCCGGCGTGACATGCGGGATAGTATGCCGGGGCATATTGCGGAGGGGACATGTCATCGCAGAACGACAGCACGCTCGTCTGGGACGGGCGCGCGCCGCGGGCCTTCGAGATCGCCGTCGGGGACGAGGCGCTCGACGACCTGCGCCGCCGGCTCCGCGCCACCCGCTGGCCCGACCGGGCGCCCGGCGACCCCTGGCAGTTCGGCACCGATGTCGCCTATCTCGAAGCGCTGTGCGCCTACTGGGCCGAGGACTATGACTGGCGGGCCCAGGAGGCGGCGCTCAACAGGCTGAACAACCGCAAGGTCACCATCGGGGGCCACGACCTGCACTATGCCCATGTGCCGGGAGAGGCGCCGGATGCGCCGCCGCTGCTGCTCGTCCACGGCTGGCCCGGCTCCTTCTACGAGTATCACAGGCTGATCCCGCGCCTGACCCGGCCGTCGGACTTTGGCGGCCGCGCGGAAGACTCCTTCACCGTCGTCGTGCCGTCGCTGCCCGGTTACGGATTTTCCTTCACGCCGGGCCAGCGCCGCTTCGGCCTCAGGGACGCCACGGACATCCTCGCGGTGCTGATGACCGACGTGCTGGGCCACGACCGGTTCTTCGCCCACGGCCAGGATTTCGGCTCCTATGTCGCGGCCCATCTCGGCAACGCCCACACCGACAGGACGCGGGGCATCCACATCACGCTGATGGCGCTGCCGCGGGTCCTGCCCGAACTCGCCGAGCCGACCGGGGAGGAGGAGCGCTACCGGGCGCAGCTGGCGCACTGGCTCACCGAAGAGACCGGCTATGTCCAGATCATGGGGACCAAGCCGCAGACCCTCGCCTTCGGGCTCACCGATTCGCCGGCCGGGCTGGCGTCGTGGATCGTCGAGAAGTGGCGCTCCTGGAGCGATTGCGGCGGCGATGTCGATGCCTGTTTCGGCCGCGACACGCTGCTCACGAACATCATGATCTACTGGATCACCGGCGCGATCGGCTCCTCGGCATGGCCCTACTACCAGCGGACTCGGGAGCCCTGGATCATATCGGAAGACGAACCGGTGACGGTGCCCACCGCCTATGTCGAGCATCCTTTCGAGATCCTGACCCCGCCGCGCTCGCTCGCCGAGACCATGTACACCAACATCCGGCGCTGGACGATCAGGGACAGCGGCGGCCATTTCGCGGCCCTGGAAGACCCGGACCGGCTCGCCGCCGACATTTCGTCCTTCTTCGGCGGCCTGCGTTAACAGACCCGTTCGCCGGGGCGGAACAGGAGGGGAAACCGATGACCTTCACCTGCATTGCGCGCGACGCGGCCACGGGCGAACTCGGCATCGCGACGGCGACGCGCTCGCTTGCGGTCGGGGTGCGTGTGCCGCATGTCTCGCGCCTCGGCGCGGTCGCCATCATGGCGATTGCCGATTACCGCCTCGGCCGGCTGGCGCAGGACCTGCTGGCCAACGGGTGCCCGGCCCAGGCGGCGGTCGATGCGCTCGTCGCCGCCGACCCGCACCCCGAATACCGGCAATTGGGGATTATCGATGCGGAAGGCCGGGCGGCCGCGCGCACCGGCGGGGAGAACCGGGACTTCGCCGGCCACCATCTGCGCGACGGGCTGATCGCGCTCGGCAACGTGCTGACCGGCGAGCATGTGCTCGACGCCATAGAGGGAGGCTTCCAGGGCGGCACGCTCGCGGAACGCCTGCTCGCCGCGCTCGAAGCCGGCCGCGACGCCGGCGGCCAGCATGGCGGGCAGAACTCGGCGGCCCTCGTCACCTGGGGCGCGCACGACTTCCCCCTCGTCGATCTGCGCGTCGATATCCACGAGGAGCCGGTGGGCGAACTCAGGCGCGTGTTCGACGCCTGGAAGCCCGCGGGCGACTACTATACCGAGCGGCAACTGGACCCCCGCGTGCGCCCCCTGCACGAGACGCTGCCGGGGCGGGGTTACTGACGCCGGTTGTTCCCCGCCGCGTGGGCGGCGAAGACGGCCATGTTGACGACCTCGGAGACCTTGGCGCCCATCTGGACGATCTGGACCGGCTTGGAAAGCCCGAGCAGCACCGGGCCGATCACGGCCCCGCCCCCCAGCATCTGCAGCATCTTGGCCGAGATGTTGGCGGCGTGCAGGCTCGGCATGACGAGCACGTTGGCCGGCCCGGAAAGCCGCGCGAAGGGATAGAGCTGGCGCATCAGCTCCTCGTCGAGCGCGGCGTCCGCCGACATCTCGCCCTCATACTCGAAATCGACGCCGCGGGCGTCGAGCACGGACACCGCCTCGCGCACATGGGCCGCCTCGCCGAAGGGCGGATTGCCGAAATTGGAGAAGGAGAGCAGGGCGACGCGCGGCTCCGCGCCCATGTTTCGCGCCATGCCGGCCGCCGCCGCCGCGATGTCGGCAAGCTGTTCCGGCCCCGGCCGCTCGTTCACCGTGGTATCGGCGACGAAAACGGTCTGGTTGCGGCTCACATAGAGCGTCACCCCGCAGGGCGTCGAATCGGCGGTGGGCGGCAACACATGGCGCACGCCGCCGAAGCTCACCTGGAAGGACCGGGTGAGGCCGGTCACCATGGCGTCGGCCGCTCCGGCCGCCACCATGCAGGCGGCGAAGCAATTGCGGTCCTGATGCACCATGCGCTGCACGTCGCGCTGCAGGTGGCCCTGGCGCTGGAGCCGCTCATAGAGCATGGCGATGTATTGCGCGTTGTCTTCCGAGAGGGCGGCGTTATGGATTTCCAGCGGTTCGCCGGAAGCGATGCCGAGCCGCTCCATCTGGCCCCGGATAATGGTCTCGCGCCCGACCAGCACCGGCGTGCCGAAGCCTTGCGCGCGGAAGGCGAGCGCGGCGCGGATGGCGCGCTCCTCCTCGCCCTCGGCGAACACGACGCGGCGCGGCGCGGCCTGCACTTCGGCATAGATGCGCTGGAGGCTGCCCGAGGTGGAATCGAGGCGGGCGGCGAGCGCAGCCCGGTAGGCGGGCCAGTCCTCGATCGGCTTCTGCGCCACGCCCGTGTCGATGGCGGCGCGCGCCACCGCCTCCGGCACATTGACGATCAGGCGCGGGTCGAAGGGAACGGGAATGACATAGTCGGGCCCGTATTGCAGGCGCTTGCCGGGATAGGCCGCCGCCGCCTCGTCGGGCACGTCCTCCCGCGCGAGCGCCGCCAGCGCATCCGCCGCGGCGATCTTCATCGCGTCGTTGACGGTCGTCGCGCGCACATCCAGCGCGCCCCGGAAGATGTAGGGGAAGCCCAGCACATTGTTGACCTGGTTCGGGTAGTCCGACCGCCCGGTGCAGACGATCGCGTCGTCGCGCACCTCGCGCACCTCTTCCGGCGTGATTTCGGGATCGGGATTGGCGAGCGCGAAGATGATCGGCTTGTCCGCCATCGACGCGACCATCTCGCGGGTGAAGGCGCCCTTGACCGAGAGGCCGAACGCAATGTCGGCGCCCTTCATCGCCTCTTCGAGCGTACGCATCGGCGTCTCGACCGCATGCGCCGACTTCCACTGGTTCATGCCTTCGGTGCGGCCGCGGTAGATGACGCCGCGCGTGTCGCAGAGCACGACGTTTTCCGCCGGCAGGCCGAGCGCCTTGAACAGGTCCACGCAGGCGATGCCGGACGCGCCCGCGCCGTTCACCACCATGCGGCAGTCCCGGATGCGCCGTCCCGTCAGGTGCAGCGCGTTGATGAGGCCGGCGGCGGAGATGATCGCCGTGCCGTGCTGGTCGTCGTGGAAGACCGGGATGTCGAGCAGTTCGCGCAGGCGCTCCTCGACGATGAAGCATTCGGGCGCCTTGATGTCCTCCAGGTTGATGCCGCCGAAGCTCTTGCCGAGGTAGCGCACGCATTCGATGAAGGCGTCGACGTCTTCGGTGTCCACCTCCAGGTCGATGCCGTCCACGTCGGCGAAGCGCTTGAAGAGAACCGCCTTTCCTTCCATGACGGGCTTGGAGGCGAGCGCGCCGATATTGCCGAGGCCGAGCACGGCGGTGCCGTTCGAGATCACCGCCACCATGTTGCCCTTGGCGGTGTAGTCGTAGGCAAGGCCCGGGTCCTTCTCGATCTCGAGGCAGGGCGCGGCCACGCCCGGCGAATAGGCGAGCGAGAGCTGGTACTGGGTGGTGAGCGGCTTGGTCGGCGTCACCTCAACCTTGCCGGGCCGCCCGGCGGCGTGCATCCGCAGCGCCTCGCGCCCGAGCGTGTCGTTGTCAACCATCGCGCTTGCCCCCGGCCTTCCGGCTCTTCGTCGCTCAAGGAATCCTAGTCCGGCAGCGGACCCTTTGCCAATGCCGCCCCGGGGAGATCGAACCGTTTACCAGAGGCGACGGACTTCGTAGCGGTCGAATACGGCGTCGATGGACACAATCGGAATGTCGCGGCCCATGGCCTGCGCGATGGGCATCCGGTCGAACGGATCGCGATGCGGACCCGGCAGCCGCCCCGCTCGCTCGGCATCGGCGACGGTGATCGAAATCTGCTCGAACCCTGCCCCGGCAATGGAGCCGGCGATATCGACACCGATATCCGGAAGTCTGCCAAGCCGGGCTTTGGTTGCTATTTCCCAAGCGGAAGCGGCGCTCACCGCTACGTCGTTCGCCCGATCACCGATCATACGGTGAGCGGCGCCCGACAAACGGGCATCGTCCGTCAACCACCAGAGAAAGGCGTGGGTATCCAATAATATGCGCACCGGCAGTCAGTCTTCCGAACGCCCTTCCCAGTCTTTCAGTTCTTCTTCCGGCAGAGGATCGAACAACGCACTGTCCGGAATCCTGAGCCTGCCCTTCAGGGCGCCCGGTTGCCGGCGTCCCTTCGGTCTGCCGGTCGCGGGCGAGGCACAGGCCACAAGACGAACGGCCGGCTTGCCCCGACGGGCAATCACAACTTCCTCGCCGCGTTCGGCCCGAGAGACCAGCGAGGACAAACGGGCCCTCGCCTCGCCGATGTTGACGGTGGACATGACCGCTTACCTTGAGACGCAGGTTCAACCTAACTGCAGGGACGGCAGCGTCAAGCTGCACCCGGCCCAAGGTCCACGGGCGCCGCCTATTCGCTGACCCGGAAGACGGGGTCGCGGCCGAGGGGCGTGCCGCTGAGATAGCGGGTGAGGAACGCCCCGCAGAATTCGAGCTCCTCGGGCGGCACGGCGGGATGCAGGCCGGGATTGGCGTGGAGGCGCTTGTCGGCGGAGCCGAGCGCATCGAACATGGCCAGGCACTGCTCGCGGGTGAAGAGCTTGTCCTCGAGCTGCCAGATGAACAGCACGGGACAGGTGATCGCCCTCGCCGCCGCCTCGATGACCGGCTTGTAGTGCGCGGGCTCGGAGACGAGGCCCATCAGCCCCAGCACGGCGACCGAAATGCGCGGCTCGGCGGCGACGAAGGGCGCGCCGTAGATCGTGCCCATCGACAGGCCCCAATAGCCGACGGGGCCGGCGCCGACCTCCTCCAGCCCGGAGACCGTCTCCAGCGCAAGCCGCCAGTCGCGCACCATGTCGTCGGCCGTCCCCTCGCGCTGCCATTCCGGCCAGAAGGACTCGCGCCCGCCGGGGCCAACCTGGCGGCGGCCGTGAACCGGTCCGTCGAGGGACAGGCCGAAATAACCGTGGCTGCGGCAGAGACCGGCGGCGATATCGGGGATCGGGCGCTGGTGCCGGGTGCCGGAAGCGCCGTGGCCGTAGCAGACGAGCGGCGCGCCGGGCTTCGAGCCGTCGCCGGACCAGAGCACCCCCGTCACCGGCCGCGCGCCCGTGTGGATGGTGAATTCGCGCACCGAGGCGCCGTCATGCCGCTCCGTTTCGTGCCATTCGAGCCTGTTGCCGGTCGCGGTCATGGGGTGCATCCTGAAGCCGTGGCGGGAATCCGGCGGAGTGTTCGCCGGCCGGGCCTTCCGGGTCAAGAAGGCCGCCTTCGGAGTCTCGCGGCGGCAGAGGGGGGAGCAAATCCGTGACACTGCAATTCGGCCTTCGCGTGCCCACGGTGGGCGCGCCCCGGGACACCGCCGCCTATGCCGCCGAGGTCGAGGCCGCCGGCTTCGACTTCATGTGGGTGCCGGACACGCCGCTGCTCGCCGGGCGCTGGCGCGACGTCTATATGCATCTGGGAGCCGCCGCCGGCTCGACAGGCCGGATGCGCCTCGGTCCCGGCGTCACCAACCCGCTGACCCGCCATCCGCTGACCACGGCAAGCGCCATCGCGACCCTGGATGACGCATCCGGCGGCCGGGCAGACCTCGTCGCGGGCACGGGCTTCAGCTCCGCCTATATCATCGGCCGCAAGGCGGCCACCCTGGCCGGCATGCGCGAGGCCACCGCCCTCTGGCGCGGCCTGCTCGGCGGCCGGCCGACCGATCCGGGCGGCTCGGAGACCGTGCTCGACCCGGCCTACGCCCATGTGCCCATCCTGCTCGCCGCGACCGGCCCCCGGATGCTGGCGCTCGCGGGCGAGATCGCGGACGGCGTGCTCATCCATGTCGGCGCCGCGCCCGGGGCCGTCGCCTGGGCGCTGGAGCGGGTCGACGCCGGCATGGCAGCCGCGGGCCGTGCCAGAGAGGACGTCCGGCGCATCGTCGTGGTCACCGCCTGCATCGACGACGACCGCGAGCGCGCAATCGACCGTATGCGCCCCTGCGCGGCGGGCCTCTGCCGGCACCGCCATGCGGATGTCTTCTTCCCCGGCATAGAGATACCGGCCCGGCCGGCGGACTATGAGGAGCCCTATCCGGACCTCGGCCATGCGGTGGACTGGGAGGAGGCGAAGCGGGTGACATCCTATGTGCCCGACGCCGCGGTCGAGGCCTGCGTCGCGCTCGGGCCGGCCGGAGAGGTGGCGGAGCGCGTGAGGGCGCTGGCGGCGCTCGACATCGACGCGATCTGGTGGCGCGACGAGGCGACCTGGACCCGGCCCGACCGGCTGATGGAGCGCCTCGCCGGGGAAGTGCTGCCGCGCCTCAGGGCCGGCTGACGCCTTGCCGCCCGCCGCCGCGCCCGCCACACTGGCGCCCCGAACAACGGCCGGGCAAGGAGAGAGGGCATGGCGGACGGGTTCACGATCACGAAATTCAGGGATGTCGCGGACGGCCTGCAGGCGGGCCAGTTCGCCGTCGGCGAGCGGCGCAAGGCAAGCAGCCTCGACGATCTCGACCCCATCCACAGGGACCTGCTCGACCGGCCGATCACGGTCTCGCTCGGCGTGATGACGCCGGACGGCCGCATCGGGCTCACGCCGATGTGGTTCGACTATGAGGGTGACAGGATCCTGGTGAACACCGCGTCCCACCGCTCCAAATGCGGCTGGATACGCGCCAATCCCGAAATGACGGTGCTCATCGTCAACCCCGACAATCCCTATCACTGGGTGCAGATCCGCTGCACCGTGGAGGAGGAGTTGCGGGAATGGGAGGATGGCGGCGAGCGCGTCACGCGGCAGCTCGACAAGATCTGGTCGAAATATACCGGCGCCGAGCCGCCCTACGGCCTGCGCGACCCCGAGATCGACGAGAAGCGGGTGCTGTTCGTCTGCCGCATCGACCGGATCGCCACCTTCGGAAAGCCCGCCTGACGGCGTTCAGGCAGCCGAGATGCCGAAGATGCGAGGGCCGGATCGGGTGAAAGCCGCCCTTGAGGCGCTTTCGCTGGATTGCGAGGTCCTGACCCTGCCCGGCTCGACCCGGACGGCCGAGGAGGCGGCAGAGGCGGTCGGCTGCTCGGTGGGCGAGATCGCGAAGTCGCTGGTATTCCGCGCCGGGGACCGCGCCGTGGTTGCCGTCGTCAGCGGCGGCGACCGGATCGACACGGCCAGGCTGTCGGAGGCCGTCGGCGCCGAGGTCGGCCGGGCGGATGCCGGGTTCGTGCGCGCCGCGACCGGATTCGCGATCGGCGGCGTGCCCCCTCTCGGCCATGCGGGGCCCGTCGCCCTGTTCATGGACAGGGGCCTCTTCCGGTTTGCGCGGGTCTGGGCGGCGGCGGGCAGCCCGTTTTCCGTGTTCGCCATCGAGCCGGAAAGACTGCGCGATGCCGCCGGCGCCAGGGTCGCGGATCTGAGGGCGGGGTAGACTCCGTTCCCTAGAATCTGAACTGCACGGCGGCGGTAATGCGGCTTTCGGGACTGCCCGCATGCGGAATGCGGCGCTCGGCGCCGAGTTTCAGCCTGGGGCCGGACAGCGGCCCGATATCGAGTCCGAGCGCGAGCCTTCGGTCATTCGTGCCGGCGAGGCCGAATGCGGCGCGCGGCGTAAACGTGCTCCCGCGGGAAACGAGCCCCCAGCCGGCGCTCAAATCCAGCGAGAACGCGTCCTCGCCTCCGCCCCGTTCCGGAGCGTCCTCGCGCCAGAACGACTCGGGCCCTCCGGCCGCGCCGTCCGCCGTCCCCTGCGCAACCGACAACGACCATGAAAGGCCGCGGCCGTCCGGTCCGGCCGGGCGGCGAACTGCGGCCGCAACGCCGAATTCCCGGTATTCGCCGTTGGAATTCCAGACCAGCCACCGTGTACGGACCGCCGCGTGTCCGGACAGCGACGGCAGCGCCGCTTCGACGCCTTTCGCCAATTCGAGGCCGATGCCGTTCGCGCCGTCGCCGCCGTCGCGGCGCAGCGACAGGGATGCGCGGTAGGCGGTGTCCCCATCTTCCAGCGCGGCCTCGGCGCCGAGGCTCTGGCGGTTCGTGGAGGCGGAAAGCGAGCCGATAGCAGTCTGCGCGTCCCCGTCGGCTTCGAACCGTGCGAAGCCGGCCGCTCCGGAGGCGGACAGTTTCAGGCCGCGGAACGCCGGCAGCGGGGCGCGGAAACCGGTGGAGGCCGTCGCCAGTTCGGCATCCGCGGTCTCGATATCCCGGCCCGCCGTCTCGTTCCCGATCGTTCCCCGTCCGCTGCCGACCGTAACCCAGGCCGTTCCGCCCTCCTCGAACTGCCGCAGCAGATAGGGATGCACGCTGTCGAGGACGGTCCTCAGCAAACCGGAGCCGCCGCCGCCGGCATAGTCCACTTCCGCTTTGCTGCGGGCCAGCGCCGCGCCCGCCAGCCACCGCCCGTCCCACCGCATATCGACGCCGTACCAGGCCGACAACAGGCGGCCTCCGTAGCGCGACCCGGCGCCGGCGGAGCCCTCGAAACGCGTCAGGTCGCCCCGGTGCCAGAGCGACCATTGCGGGAAGCCTTCCCCTCCGGGCGGGCCGAGCGCGACCTGGAACGAGCTGTCTTGCAGCAATTCCCGGCCGCTTATGCCCCGGACGGTTGCCTTCGGTGCGCCGCCGGGCGGCACTCGCATCCGTTCTTCGCCGCCGCGCGCGAACAGAGGAACCTCCCGCCCGGCGAGAACGACACTCGACTGAGCCGGACCGGCGGAGAAGCGCGCCCCGATCACGGCGTTCGCGCCCACCGCCACATGGCCCGCGAGGCCCGCCAGAACAGCCTTGACCGTCGTCCGCTCCGCCGGTGTCGCTGCCGCTTTCGGCGTTGCGTAAGCGACATTCGATTCGTCGCTGCACTTGTCGCCCACAGCCGTTCGAATCTGGAACGTGTGAGCGATTCCGCTGGCAAGGCCCGGTACCGTGTGCCGGACGGTCGCCGCGCTGCTGCCGGGAATATCGATCCAAGGCAACTTGCGGCAGGGATTCGGTATATTTTCCATCGGAGAATCATCGATTCTGGGATTGCACATATCCTCGCCGTTGATCCAGCAGGCATACTGCCAGCGGACGTTCGGATCGCGCGCGGCTTCCCAAGTCAGAACGACCTGCCCGTAACCGGGGGTCGCCCTGAGGCCGGTGGGTCGCTCCAGCGCCGGTTCCAGTGACGCTCTTGCCGTTTCGGAGGGCGGGCCGGCGCCGGATGCACCCACCGCGCGAACCTGGAAGAAATAGGTGACGCCATTTTCGAGCCCGGTCACGGTGTAGCCGGTAAATCCGTCATCGTCGGCGGTTTGCGGCATATCGGTCCAGTCTCCGAACTCGCCGCCCTCGGTCCTGTGCCGGTATTGCCAGCCGGCGGCCGGGTTTTCCGGGCTCTGCCATCGCAATGCCGCCAGCCCGTCGCCCGGTATGACCGTAAATTCCTCCGGCTTGGCGGGAACCTGCAGCAGGGTCGCGGCAACCTCGTCCGTCTCGGCGCCTGCGCCGCTGGCATTCACAGCGCGAAGCTTGAAAGCGTATGACGCGCCGATTTCGAGGCCCGGAACGGTGAAGCGGGTCGGCGTGGCGTCCTGCGGGAGAACCGTCCAATCGTTTCCGAACGGCTCATCGGCTTGCCGCTGCCTGTATTCCCAGTGGGTAACCGACGGGTCGCCGGGATCGTCCCATTCCAGCAGCACTTTCCCGTCTCCCGCCGTCGCGGTGAAGCCCGTCGGCATCGCCGGAAGCGAGGTTGCGGTTGCGTCCTCGGACTGCTTGCCGTTGCCGCCGGCATTGAGGGCGCGGACCCTGAATACGTAGCTTGCGCCGTATTTGAGGCCGGTCACCGTGTAGCCGGTCGTGCCCGCATCGCTGTCGGGAATGCCGGTCCAGTCGCCGAACTCGCCCGCCGGCCCATAGCGGTATTGCCAGCCGGAGATCGACGGGTCGCCCGGATCGTCCCATGTCAGCGTAACCTCCCGGTCGCCCGCCGTCGCCGTCAGGTCCGCCGGTTTGGCCGGGACCGGCGGCAGCGTGACGGTTACGGTCTCCTCGTCCGACTCCGCGCCCGCAAGTCCGCCGGCGACGGCGCGGACCTTGAAGCCGTAGGTCGCGCCGGTTTCGAGGCCGGTGACCCTGTAGCTCGTCGTGGCGGCGCCGCTGCCGAGGATAAGGGTCCAGTCCACCTCGAATTCCCCGCCTGCGCGCCGCTGGTTGTATTCCCAGCCGGTGATTGTGGGGTCGTCCGGGTCGTCCCATGACAGCACGACTTCCCCGGCGCCCGCCGTCGCGGCGAAGCCCGCCGGCTTTGCCGGAACCGCCAGCGGCGTGGCGGTCGCCTCATCGGACTCCGTGCCGTTGCCGCTGGCGTTCACGGCGCGAACTTTGAAGGCGTAGGGCGTGCCGTTGTCGAGGCCGGGCACCGTATAGCTCATAGTGGACGCGCCGCTGCCGGGGATGCCGGTCCAGTCTCTGTAAACGCCGGCCTCCCCGATGCTGTATTCCCAGCCGATGATGCTGCTGTTGCCCGGATCGGTCCAACTCAGCGTGATCTCCCCATCGCCGGCCGTTGCGGTCAGGTCCGCCGGTTTGGCCGGGACCGCGAGCGGGGTTGCGGTCGCCTCGTCCGATTCCGCTCCGTTGCCACTGGGATTTACCGCGCGCACTTTGAAGGTGTAGGGCGTGCCGTTGTCGAGGCCGGGCACCGTATAGCTCGTCGTGGACGCGCCACTGGCGGGGATGCCGGTCCAGTCTCTGTAAACGCCGGCCTCCCCAATGCTGTATTCCCAGCTGACGATGCTGCTGTTGCCCGGATCGGTCCAACTCAGCGAGACCTGCCCGTCGCCCACCGTCGCGGTGAAGCCCGCCGGCTTGGCCGGAACCGGGATCGGCGTTGCAGTCGCCTCGTCCGATTCCGCTCCGTTGCCGCTGAGATTTACCGCGCGTACTTTGAAGGCGTAAGGCGTGCCGTTGTCGAGCGGGGCCACCGTGTAGGCTGCCGTTTCCGCATCGCTGTCGGGAATGCCGGTCCAGGGGCCGAAGCCATCCGCTGTCTCCACGGCGTATTGCCAGCCGGTGATGGTCGCATCCATCGGGTCGGCCCATTGCAGCGAGACCTGCCCGTCGCCCGCCGTGGCGGTGAAGCCCGCCGGTTTGGCCGGGACCGCGAGCGGGGTTGCGGTCGCCTCATCCGATTCCGCTCCGTTGCCGCTGGGATTTACTGCGCGGACCCTGAAGGCGTAGGGCGCGCCGTTGTCGAGGTCGGGGACCGTATAGCTCATCGTGGACGCGCCGCTGCCGGTGATGCCGGTCCAGTCTCTGTAAACGCCGGCCTCCCCGATGCTGTATTCCCAGCCGATGATGCTGCTGTTGCCCGGGTCGGTCCATGTCAGCGAGACCTCGCCATCTCCCGCCGTGGCAGTGAAGCCCGTTGGCTTGGCCGGCACCGCGAGCGGGGTTGCTGTCGCCTCATCCGATTCCGCGCCGTTGCCGCTGGCATTTACGGCGCGGAGCTTGAAGGCGTAAGGCGTGCCGTTGTCGAGCGGGGACACCGTATGCGCAGTCGTTTCCGCACCGCTGCCGGCGATACCGGTCCAGGGGCCGTAAGCGCCCGTTGTCTTTACGGCGTATTGCCAGCCCGTAATCGTCGCGTCGCCCGGGTCGTTCCAGGTCAGCGCGACTTTCCCGTCGCGGGGCGCCGCCTCGAAACCTGCCGGCTTGACCGGAACGGGGACCGGCGTGGCGGAGACCTCCGCCGACTCCGCCCCGGCGCCATGGCCGTTCACGGCGCGCAGCTTGAAGACGTGCTTCTCGCCGTTGTCGAGCCCGGTCGCCGTATAGGCGGTCGTGGCTGCGTCGCTGCCCGAAATGTCCATCCATGCACCGAAGCCGGCCATTGTTTTCACGGCGTATTGCCAGCCCGTGATCGTCGCGTCGCCCGGGTCGTCCCATCTCAGCGCGACGCTCGCATCTCCCGGGGCGGCCTTCAGCCCGGTCGGCGCGGCCGGGCGCAGCGAGCGGGGCGCGGCCGAGCGCTCGTCGGACCACTTGCCGTTGGCGGCGTTTGTAGCGCGGAGGATGAAGAAATAGGTCTTGCCGTTCTCCAGGCCGGTCACGACATGCCGGACGGTCTTCGCGCCGCTGCCGGGGATATTGACCGGATGTCGGCTGTAGTCTCCGCTCGCCTCCCCGCTCCTGTACTGCCAGCCTTGGATGCTGGAATCGTCGGGGTCGTCCCAGGTCAGCACGACCTCCCCGTCGCCGGCCTCGGCCTCGAAGCCCGTCGGCTTTCCGGGCAGCCCCTCACGGGGCGTGGCGGACGCCTCATCGGATTCGGTCCCGGCGCCGCTGCCGTTCACAGCGCGAATCCGGAAGGCATGGAGAACGTTGTTGGCGAGCCCCGTCACCGTGTAGCGGACCGTCGAGGGGCCGCTGCCGGGGATGTTCGTCCAGGCGCCGTAATCCCCCGTCGTCTTCAAGCTGTATTGCCAGCCGGAGATGCTGTCGTTGCCCGGGTCGGTCCAGGACAGCCTTGCCTGCGTATTGCCCGCCTCCGCCTGAAGCCCGGCGGGTTTCGCCGGGACCGGCCGGGGCGTGGCCGCCATGCCGCCGGACTCGGCGCCGGGGCCGCTGGCATTGACCGCGCGCAACCTGAAGGTGTGTTCGACGCCGTTCTCAAGGTCGGGAACGGTATGGGCGGTCGTGGCCGCATCGCTGCCGGGAATGCCTGTCCAGCCGCTGTAGCTGCCCGTGGTTCTGTAGGAATACTCCCAGCCGGTAATCGTCGGGTTCAGCGGGTTGTCCCATTCGAGGACGGCAAGGGCGTCTCCCGCGGTGACGGCGAAGCCTGCCGGCTTTGCCGGGACGGAAAGCGGCGTTGCGGATACCCCGTCCGACTCCGGACCGTCGCCGACATCGTTTACCGCCCGTATTTTGATCGTATAGGTCGTTCCGTTGACCAGTTCGCCGATGGTATGGCGCGTCGTGGCCGCGCCGCTGCCGGGAATGTCGGCCCAGTCCCCGTAATTTCCGGCAGTCCTGTAGGCGTATTGCCACTTCAGGATCGAAGCGTCGGAAGGGTCTGTCCATTCCAGAGTAATCTGCGCATCGCCCGTCAGCGCGATCAGCCCCGACGGTTCTTCCGGCGCTCTCGCCTCGGGCGTCGCCGAGGCTTCGTCGGACTCCGCGCCTTCCCCGATGTCATTTACCGCCCGGATCCTGAATGTATGAACCGTATCGTTTACCGGCATGGAGACGATATGGCGGGTTGTGCCGGCCGTGCTTCCGGGTATGTCGATCCAAGAGCCGTAATCTCCCGTTGTCTTGTATTTGTATTGCCATTTCGAGATCGTGTCGTTTCCCGGATCATTCCATGTCAGCGTCACCTTCAGGTTCCCGGATTCTACCGAGAAACCTGTCGGCTTTTCGGGAGCCGTTGGCATGGGAGTCGCGGATTTTTCATCCGACCAAGGCCCGTTCGGGCCGTTAGATGCTCGAATTTGGAAGGTATATTCGGTGCCGTTTTTAAGGCCGGTGACGGTATAATACCACCGGCCACAGATAAGAACCGATTAGCCTCTCTCGGCGGAGATTACCTCTTGCAGTAGGAGGCCTCGGCTCAGGAGGCGAGCTGCGGAGGGCGGCTCTGCTATAGGTTCCAATCAACGACCGTTGGTATAAGTTGTCGTATTCTCATCGGAAGCGGGAATAGACTGCCAGCTTCCGTATGGGCCATCGGACTCCTTCCACCTGTATTGCCAGTCGTATATGCTGACATCGTCCGCATGGTCCCAGATCGTGCCCCCGCGGGTGGTGTAAGAGCCTGGCGTCCGTAGCGGTGTCCGGCGGGTAGGGCCGGAACGCTCAGGCTGCCACGGCGGGCAACTTGACGGTTGTATTGTCGCTCACGGGAGCGATGGATTCCAGCGTCATGTATCTGGCTCTCTGGACTGCCCATTCATCGTTCTGCTCGAGCAGGATTGCGCCGATCAGCCGGGTGATGGCGTCCTCGTTGGGGAAGATGCCGACGGTGTTTGTGCGCCGCTTGATCTCGCCGTGGAGGCGTTCGAGCGGGTTTGTCGAGTGCAGCTTGGCGCGGTGCGCGGCCGGGAAGGTCATGTAGGCGAGAACATCGTGCTCGGCCTCGTCCATGATGGCGGCGAGCTTTGGCGCCTTGGGCCTGAGCTGGTCGGCGACCTGGCGCCACTGGGCGGAGGCGCTGTCTGCATCCTCCTGGGCGAAGGCGGTAGTGACGAAGGCGGAGACGACGCGCCGGCCCTGCTTGCCGGCATGGGCGAGCAGGTTGCGCATGAAGTGGACGCGGCATCTCTGCCAGGTGGCGCCGAAGATGCGGGTGGCGGCGGCCTTCAGGCCCTTGTGGTCGTCGGAGATCACCAGCTTGACGCCGCGCAGGCCGCGGCGGGCGAGCGAGCGCAGGAAGTCGGTCCAGAAGGTCTCGGCCTCGGACGCGCCGATCGCCATGCCGAGCACCTCGCGCCGGCCCTGATCGTTGACCGCCACCGCGATGGTGACCGCGACCGAGACGACGCGCCCGGCCTCGCGCATCTTCACATAGGTCGCGTCAAGCCAGAGATACGGCCAGTCGCCCTCCAGCGGCCGGTCGAGGAAGTCGCGGATCTTGTCGTCGATCTCGCCGCACAGCCGCGACACCTGGCTCTTGGAGATGCCCGACATGCCCATCGCCTGCACCAGGTCGTCCACCGAGCGGGTCGATACGCCCTTGATGTAGGCCTCCTGGATCACCGCCGTCAGCGCCTTCTCCGCCATCCGCCGCGGTTCAAGGAAGCCCGGGAAGTAGCTCCCCTTGCGCAGCTTCGGGATCTTCAGTTCGACCGTGCCGGCCCGCGTCTCCCAGACCCGGTCCCGGTAGCCGTTGCGCTGCGTGATCCGGTCCGGCGAGCGCTCGCCGTGCGCGGCGCCCGCAAGGCCCTCAACCTCAAGCGCCATCAGACGCGCGGCCGTGAACCCGATCATCTCGCGAAGCAGGTCGGCGTCGGAACTCTTCTCCAACAGCGCCCGCAGGGTCATCATGTCGGTGGTGGTCATCGTGGTACTCCTCCGGTCAGGTGGACTGTGACAGCCCAACCCTAACCGGCACCGCGATGGCCTCCGCTGTGGGTAAGTGGCCCGCCGCCGCCTGACTCCAGACGGTCGCGGCGGCGGGCCACTTACCCACAGCTACCACCGGAAGCTTCAGCTCCTACACCACCCCTGGGGACACGACCTGGTCCCATATGAGAACGACTTTCCGGTCTCCCGGAAGTGCCTGAAAGCCGGCAGGTTTGGCCGGAAAGACCGGATAGGGCTCGCCGGTCGCCTCATCGGACTCGCGACCGTGGTCGACAGCATTCACAGCCCGGATCTTGAACTTGTAGGTCCGGTTGTTCGTCAGCCCGGTTACCGTATAGCGCCTGGTGGCCGAGTCGCTTTCCGGCATGTCCGTCCATGGACCAAAGGAAGCGGTGTCCTGCAAGGAAAGCGGTTCCAGCTTCCAGGAATATTGCCAAAGCGTGATCGTCGAATCCTGCGGGCCGGTCCAGCGCAGGCGCACCTGGGTATTTCCGTCTTCGGCCGTCAGCCCGGTCGGTTTTGCCGGAGCGGATTGCGCGAAAGACCGGTCCGCCGGCGTCGCTGCAGCGCAGACCAGCAGGAGGGCCGTGGACATCCAGCGGCAGCATCGCCGTATCGCGGGCCGTCGCGCTCCCGCACGCGGAGCTGCTGCGCCGGCCGGCCTCGAAAACAAGTGCGGTTCCCCCCTGCATGCCGAAGCATGGCGGCCTCGCTGACGGGGCCGCTCCCCCGCGGGGCATTCCGCCGTATGGATTGGCTGATGTAAAGAAATCTCCGATTACATCTGACAAACCGATACGACATATGAGGGACAATTTTCAGTAAAGGACCGACGCCGGGGGCGCGTCGCGGCCCCTGACGCCGGTAACGGGGCGAGGTCAGCCGCCGCAGGCGGGGCAGCCGGCGCGGCGCTTGAAGCGGATCGTCCGCATCGAGGCGTTGAGCGCATCGTAGAGCTGCAGACGCCCGGAGAGGCCGTCGCCGATGCCGATCAGTTCCTTCAACGCCTCTACCGCCATGAGCGTGCCGACGACGCCGGCGACCGCGCCGAGGATGCCGGCTTCCGAGCAGGCCGGCACCGCGCCCGGCGGCGGCGGCTCCGGGAACAGGCACCGGTAGCAGGGATGCTCCGGCCCGGCATGGGGCTTGAAGGTGGAGACCTGGCCGTCGAAGCGCAGCACCGCGCCCGAGACGAGCGTCCGTCCGGCAGCAATGGCGGCCTTGTTGACGAGATAGCGGGTGGCGAAATTGTCGCTGCCGTCGAGGATGAGGTCATAGTCACGGAAGAGCCGGGCGGCATTGGCCTCCGTCAGCCGCTCATTGTGGGTCTCCACGCCGATGGCGGGGTCGAGCGCCCAGATGGCGGCGGCGGCGCTCTCGGCCTTGGGCCGGCCGATGCGGTCCGTGCTGTGGACCACCTGGCGCTGGAGGTTGGAGACATCGACATCGTCGTCGTCGATGATGCCGAGCGTGCCGACCCCGGCGGCGGCGAGATAAAGCAGGACCGGCGCGCCGAGGCCGCCCGCCCCCACCGCCAGCACGCGCGAGGCCAGCAGCTTCTGCTGCCCCGCGCCGCCCACTTCCGGCAGGATCAGGTGGCGGGCATAGCGGTCGAGCTGTGCGTCGGTCAGCATGGCGGCGCGCTCTAGAACCGCCCGATGCTGTAGGGGGCGAGGTCGATCGCGGGCGTGCGTCCGGCGGCAAGGTCGGCGATATGCCGGCCGCTGATCGGCCCGGCCGTCAGCCCCAGATGGCCGTGGCCGAAGCCGTACCAGACGTTCCGGTGCAGCCTGGAGGCGCCAAGAACCGGCAGCGAGTCCGGCGTGGCGGGCCGGTTGCCCATCCAGGGCGAGCCGTCCGAGGCGTCGATGTCCCGGAACGCCCTGCGCGCATGGGCCCGGAGCGGCTCGATGCGCTTCCACTCGGGCGGCGCGTCGAGGCCGGCGAACTCGGCGGTGCCGGCGAGACGGAGGCCCATCTCCATCGGCGTCGCCATGAACTTGCGGTCGTAGAAGGAGATCGGGTGGCGCGTCTCGACGCCGGGGTCCGGCAGGGTCAGGTGGTAGCCGCGCTCGGATTCGAGCACCGCCTTCTCGCCCAGCATTTCGGCAAGGCCCGCGGACCAGGCCCCGGCCGCGACAACGAAACCGTCCGCCGCCAGACGGCCCCTGGAGGTGCGGACCGCCGCGGGCCGGTCGTCGTCGAAATCGAAGCCGGCGACCCGGGCCGCCAGCACCCGGCCGCCCCCGCGCGCGAAGGCTTCCGCCAGGCCGGCGGTGAGCGCGCCCGGATTGACCGTATGGGCGCCCCTGGGGAAGAAGACCGCATGAGGGAAGATCGGCGCCAGCCCCGGTTCGAGCTGGCGGAGCTCGTCGCCGGAGAGCTCCTCGACCTCGAAGCCCCGCTGCCGCTGGCCCTCCCGGTCGCCCGCCGCCGCCCGGAAGCTGCGCTCGCTCTCATAGACGGTGAGCGTCCCGTTCTCCCGGATGAGGCCGGTCGTGCCGGCCTCGGCGGCGAGGTCCTTGTGGGCGTCGAGGGCCAGGCGGTGGAGAGCGGCCATGGCGTCCATCTGCCGGCGCATCGGCTCGGGCCGGCCGGCGCGCACGAAGCGGATGAGCCAGGGCAGGAACTCCGGCAGGTGGCGCCAGCGGATGAAGAGCGGCCCCATCGGGTCCAGCAGCCAGCGGGGCGCCTTGAACATGAGGCCGGGCCCCGTCTGCGGCAGGCAGGAGTGGGAACTGATCGCGCCGGCATTGCCGAAGGAGGTCATGGTGCCGGGCGGCTCAGGGTCGATCAGCGTCACTTCATGGCCGTCGCGCCGCAGGTAGCAGGCCGTCGCCGTGCCGACGATTCCGGCCCCGATGACGGCGATATGTTGCGCCTCGCTCATGGCGCGGCATATAGCACGGAGCCGGCCGCTTGTGACCGTCCGGTCTTTCAGGCAGGGGCTCTGTCGAATATAATAATATCAAGAAGTTTCAGTATAGGAAATTTCCATAATCGGCCTGGAGGGGCAATGGTCGACGGAGTCGGGGGAATACTGGGCGGACTCGGCCTCTTTTTCGCCGGCATGTGGCTGTTGTCCGAAAATCTGAAAGTCCTGGCCGGCTATCGGCTTCGCATCCTCGCCACCCGCTGGATTCCCGGCCGGTTCGCGGCGTTCGGCTGGGGCATGCTGGCGGGTTCGGTCGTCCAGAGCATGACCACCCTGACCTTCGTTGCGGGCAGCGCGCGGCAGGCCGGGCTGATTTCCGCGGACCGGTCGTTTTCCATCGTCCTCGGCGGCAATATAGGCACATCGCTCCTGGTGCTGATCGTGGCGTTCGATCTGGAGGTGGCCGCTCTGTGCGTCCTCGGAGCGGCCGGCGCGGCCATGGCAAGCGGATGGACGGGCAGATACCGCAATCATGCGACATTGCTGTTCGGGCTCGCGGCGGTCTTTGTCGGCCTCTTCCTCGCCAAGGAGGCCGCAGCCCCCTTCGCCGATCATGTCTGGGTCGGCGATCTGGCGGAATGGATGAGCTATTCCCTGTGGTTTGCCTTCGCGGGCGCCGCCCTGCTCGCCTTCGTCATGCAGTCGGTCATGCCGGTCATCATCCTGGGAATCGGCATGACCGCGATCGACGTCATTTCCGTCGACCAGCTGCTGATGATCGCCTACGGCGCATGGACCGGGTCGAGTTTTCTTCTTCTTGCGCTGTCGGCGAATTTCACGAGCGCGTCGCGCCAGGTCGCCGCCTATCAGCTCGACTTTGTGCATTATGCTGCGAAGCAGAGGGCGTACTGCATCCGCCTTATCTTGTCGGGCGGAATTATGTTTGGTTCCCGGTGTGGCGGGGAGCGCGATAAATTGTTTCCAAGCCAGAGTTGGCATCGTATGGCCGCGATTGCATCGGAGAATGTGACGCTGGTTTTCTGGTACCAGGCGGCGGCGTAGGACAGGTGGTTTGTCGAGAGCACGTCTGTGGCCCAGAGGCAGACGAGGCTGTAGAGCCCGCAGAGGACGGGGGTGGTTCGTGCGATCGCCGCGTGTGACCACTGGCGTTGTGTTTCGAGCCCGAGATGGGCGCGCAGTTCCTGGAAGGTGACCTCGACCTGCCAGCGCCGCACGAAGGTGGCGATGATCTTGGCCGGCTCCATGTTGGTGTCGGTGCAGAAGAACGCCTGCGGGTCCCGCTCGCCTTCCGGGTCTCGCACCAGCACCCATCGGATGGCCTTGGGAGGTGTGCCGGGACGATACCAGAGCGCGGTATCGGAGATGATCTGGAGTGTCTTTTCCTTCGAACTTCCGTACCAGCGCGGAAGCGTGATGCTTGTCCAGCGGGCATCGGGGTCGTCAAGGCGGGTCTGGAGCTTGGGCAGGGGCGGCCCCTTTTGCCGGGGTCGACCGCGTTTGTTCGGGTCGCGCGGCGGCGGGGGCGCGAAGAGGTTGGCATCGAGCCTCAGCCTGCTGATGAGGGTTGCGCGCTGTCCGATGCGCCAGGCGAGTTCGTGGGTTCCGAAACTGCTGTCGGCGACGAAGACGATCGCGCGTTGCGGGACCCAGCGAAGGATTTGAAGCATGCCCTGTCGCGCCCAGTCGGTGAGTTGCTTGTGACGCCGGCCTTGCCTGGCGGCGAAGCGTTCGGACGGGGCCAGGATGGTCAGGAAGGGCAGGGCCCTGATGCCCGGCGACCAGGGCAGCGGGACAAGCAGCATGAAGCTGAGCCAGCGCAGCCCGCTGGTCTTGACGAAATGGCCATGGCTGGAACGCACCGGGTCGCGATAGATGCCGCGCGCCTTGATACGCGCGCCCCAGCGGCGCTCGATGGTGTCATCGAGCCCGATGATGATCGGTCCCTGCCCGGCAAGCCGCGCCACCAGCACGAGCACGAGCCGGCGTGAAAGGTCACGCGGGTCCCAGCGGGCGCGATTGAGAACCTGATGGTAGGACGAGAATGTCTCGCACATCGCCCGCCCGGTCACCCGCAGGCAGGCCGACACGGTTCTCTTGCCCGGCGCCAGCAACGCTCCCATGACCAGAACCGCCACCAGCCGCCAGGTCGGGGATGAGAAGGCGCCTCGAAAGGGCTCCAGCCAGTCGATCAGGAACGGCGGAACCGGATCGCCGATGGCGCTCGAAGGGTCGTCGAAATGTGTCATGACGACCTTCGAATCCAGAAGCATCCGGCATGCAAGGGCGCCCGCATGCGACCGGGTGAATCAGCATCGCTGCAGCGACAGAAGCCATCCAATCCGATATCACTGCTTCATGGCCGCATCCGACCCCTGTCTGGCGCGCATCGAAGCGTTCAACAAATCCAGGGGCGGGGGCGTGACGGTCACCAGGGTGCGCGGCGGCTACAATCTGTATCTCACGGCCACGCAGGCACCGATCGCAAGGCTCCAGCCGAAAGGCTCAGGTGACAAGATGAGGGTGCGCTACTGGTCCTGGCGCCAGTCCTGGCAGGACGTCGGAGACATGGGGGGCATCGTGCTCCCGCTCGAACAGGCCCTCGACGAAATCGCCAAAAACGAGATCTTCTGGACATGGACGTGAGGTAATTTTGTACAAAGTCGAGATCAGGTGTTGGTGAACATCGTGTCCCTGGCGATTTTCATGCCGGTTCATTTTGTCGAAATCCACTCGGACATTCCGTTGATGAAGGCGGCGTTGCTGGCGACCGACATGGAGGTCGGCCGGCAGATGGGACTGTTCATCGTCCTGACCAACATCATTCCGGCCGCCCTCCTTTTCCTGGTGCTGGACCCGGCGGTGCGGCTGTACGAAAAGCTCTGGCCGATGACCCGGCTGGAGCGGATGTCGCAGACCCGCTACATTCACGACCGGGCGTTCAACGATCTCGATATGGCGCTGATACTTGCCGAACTGGAGCAGTACCGCGTTCTTGCGGGACTGTCCGAATATCTCGGCGCGGTGCGCAGCAACGAGGCAGTCTCGGAGTTGAACCGGGCCAACGGTCTTCTGATATCGCAGATCGAGGAATTTCTGGAAGAAGCGAAAACGCATCATCCCGCGGAGTGGACGGAGCATCTCAATTCGGTGCTCGTCCGGCAGAGAATCCTCGTCTGGCTCGATGAACAGGTCGTCGATCTGTGCAAGATGTTGAACTCGGTGCCGGACCGCTCCGGCCTGACGGGGCTGAAGAGCAGCGTCGTCGAGGGACTCGATGCGGTGCTCCTCGTCATCGTCCAGGAAGCGCAGGCCGCCGGAGACGCGGCGGAACACCCGTTCTATGCGGCCCGGATCGTCGACCGGGGCGGGTTCATGCGGGATGTCCGGGACATGTATCTGCGGGACAACGCCGGACTCAGCCGGGAGGAACGGTCCGGCCTTCTCAGGATCACCAATATCGTCGAACTGGTATTTTTCCTGTTGATCGAATTCATGCGGCAGGCCGAGCAACGCGAAGCCGCCTGAAGGGCGTGGAAAGACCGACCGCCTCAGCGGTCCGCACCGCCGCTCTACCGTTGGGGCGGTTCTCCGGCGAAGGCCGCCTCGCCCTGATGCGGCCGGCACGGGTTTGGAACGATGGGGCAATGCCTCTAATGTCTGCGCCGGATTCGGGGAGGCAGAGTGCCATGAGCGGGCCGTTGTCGGGGTTTCGGGTGGTCGATCTCACCAATGTGATTTCGGGGCCGATGGCGACCCAGATCCTCGGCGACCAGGGCGCCGACGTCATCAAGGTCGAGGCGCGGGGCGGGGACCTGACGCGCGGCGGCGGCAACCGGCAGGGCGGCCTCTCGGCGGCGTTCCTGAACAACAACCGCAACAAGCGCTCCATCGTGCTCGACCTCAAGCAGCCCGGGGGCGTGGCGCTGCTGAAGCGGCTCGCCGCGACGGCGGACGTGTTCATCCAGAATTTCCGTCCCGGCGTGGTGGAGCGGCTCGGCGTCGGCGAGGCGGATATCCGCGCCGTCAGGCCCGACATCGTCTATGTCTCGCTCAGCGGTTTCGGCGAGAAGGGACCGTTCGCTTCCAAGCCCACCTACGACCCCATCGTGCAGGCGATCTCGGGCCTCACCACCGTGCAGGCGGGCTCCGACGAGGAGCGGCCCCGCCTGGTGCGCACCATCCTGCCGGACAAGGTGACGGCGCTCACCGCCGCCCAGGCGGTGACGGCCGCGCTGCTGCACCGCGCGGCGACCGGCGAGGGCCAGCATGTGCGCGTCTCCATGCTGGACTCCGTCGTCGCCTTCCTCTGGAACTCGGACATGGGCTCGCAGACCTTCGTGGACGCGCCGACATCGATCCAGCGCGCGGCGAGCTTCATCGACCTCATCTACGAGACCGCCGACGGCTTTATGAGCGTCTCGCTGATGACCGACCGGCAATGGCTGGGTTTCTGCGAGGTCACCGGGCGCGACGATCTCGCAAAGGACCCGCGTTTCGCCACCGGGGCGCTGCGCGACGAGAATATCGATGCGCGCCTGGAGCAGGTGCAGGAGGAGCTGCGCAAGCGCAGCACGGCGGAGTGGACGGCCGCCTTCGACGCCGCCCATGTGCCTTCGGCGCCGGTGCTGACCCGCGGAGAGATGGTCCGACACCCCCAGGTCGCGGCCAACGGCACGCTCACGGAATACGACCACCCGCTTGCCGGGCGGGTCCGGCAGGCGCGGCCCGCCATCCGCTTCGAGGGCTCGCCCTCGAGCGTCAGGCGCGGCGGCTCCGAACTCGGCGCCGACACGCGCGAGGTGCTGGCGGAGGCCGGCGTGGAGGAAGGCGAGATCGACGCCGCCATAGCCAGCGGCGCGGCGGGGGCGGGCGCGTCCTGATGCGGCGGTGCGCCGGCGCGTTTCAGGCGGGCCGGCCGGGAAGGTCCTGCAGGCTGCTCACTTGTTGCCGTAGAGCCTGTCGCCGGCGTCTCCGAGGCCCGGCACGATATAGCCGTGGTCGTCGAGCCGCTCATCGACGGCGGCGGTGAAGACCGCCACTTCGGGGTGGGCGGCGTGAAACGCCTCGATGCCCTCCGGGGCCGCCAGCAGGCACAGCATCTTGATCTCGCGCGCATTTGCCTCCTTGAGCCTGGAGACGGCCGCCGCCGCCGAGTTCCCCGTCGCCAGCATGGGGTCGAGAACGATCACCGGGCGGTCGCCCAAGTCTTCAGGCACCTTGAAGTAGTATTCCACGGCTACCAGCGTTTCCGGGTCGCGGTAGAGTCCCACATGCCCGACGCGGGCCGACGGGATGAGGTCGAGCAACCCTTCCAGCAGCCCGTTCCCGGCTCTCAGGATGGAGATGAGGACGAGCTTCTTGCCGGTGAGGAACGGCGCGCCGGTCTCCGCGAGCGGCGTCCGGATGCTGCGGGTCTCGGTCGCGAGGTCGCGGGTGACCTCATAGCCGAGCAGGAGCGAGATCTCGCGCAGCAGCACCCGGAACTTGGCGGTGTCGGTGTCCCGCCGTCGCATGAGGGACAGCTTGTGCTGCACCAGCGGATGATCGACGACCGTGACATTGCCCATTTGGTGAAATCCTCTCTCGGGTCCGAAGTCAGAATACCGCGCCGGGCGGGCCAGCATACGCCCTGCGGGCCGGGAGGCGGAGGGAGTGCACTCCCGGTCAGGCGGAGCCGGGCTGCCAGGGGCGGGCCGGACCGGGCGGAACACGGGCCCGGGCCGCCTGCTCGAAGGCATGGGCATAGCCGATCAGCGGCCCGTCCCGCCACGCGGCGGCGATGAAGGAAAGCCCGACCGGCAGGCCGGCGACATAGCCGGCGGGCACGGTGATGCTCGGATAGCCGGAGACGGCGGCGAGGCCCGAACTGCCGCCGAGCCGGTTGTCGCCGTTCACGAGGTCGATGGCCCAGGGCACAGGCGAGGTCGGCGCGACCAGGGCGTCGAGCCGGAACTCGCCGATGGCCCGGTCGATGCCGTTCTCCCGGGTGAGGCAGCGGCATGCGGCGAGCGCCTTCAGATAGGCCGGATCATCCGCTCCGCCCGTCTCCTCGGCAGCGATCAGCTGTTCCTGCCCGAACCAGGGCATGACCCGGTCGGCATTGTCGAGATTGAACCGGATCAGATCGGCGAGGGAATGGACCGGGCATTCGGGCCCGAGCGCCGAGAGCCAGGCGTTCAGCCCGACCTTGAACTCGGTCCGCATCACCAGGATTTCGTGGGGCCGGATGGCCTCGCGCGAGGGCATGGCCACCTCGTCGACGATGACGGCGCCGGCATCCGCCAGCACTTCGAGCGCGCCGTCGAATACCCGGTCCACGGCTTCGTGGAAGCCGCAATAATTGCGGACGACGCCGATCCTCGCCCCCCGCAGCGCGCCGGAGTCGAGGAAACGGGTGAATTCCTCCTCCGGCGGCGGCCGGGTGGCCGGGTCGTCCGGGTCGGGACCGGCCAGCGCGCCGAGCAGGACCGCCGCGTCGGCGACCGTGCGCGCCATCGGGCCCGCCGTGTCCTGGCTCGCCGCGATGGGAATGATTCCGGTGCGGGAGACCAGGCCCAGGGTCGGCTTGATGCCGGTGACGGAGTTCATTGCCGAAGGCCCGACGATGGAGCCGTCGGTTTCCGTGCCGATGGCGGCCGGCGCGAAATCGCGCGCGACGGCCACGCCGGAGCCGGAACTGGAGCCGCCGGGCGAGCGGTCGGTCGCATAGGCGTTGCGGACCTGGCCGCCCCGGCTCGACCAGCCGCTGGACGAGCGGGTGGAACGGAAATTGGCCCATTCGCTGAGATTGGTCTTGCCGAGCAGCACCGCGCCGGACTCGCGCAGGCGCCGGGCGACATGGCTGTCCGTCCCCACTCTCACCCCGTCGAGCGCCAGCGAGCCGGCCGAGGTCGTCATGGCGTCGCCGGTCGCGATATTGTCCTTCAGCAGCACCGGCACGCCGTGCATGGGGCCGCGCACGCGGCCGGCGGCCCGCTCGCGGTCGCGCTCCAGCGCGATCCGCTCGGCGTCGGGATTGAGGAAGGCGATGGACCGGAAGGGCCCGTCCCCGGCTGCGATCCGCTGCCGGAACGACTCGACAAGGCCGGTCGAGGTGAGCGCGCCTGACGCCATCAGGCGGGCGAGGTCGACGATCGAGGCTTCTTTCGGCACGTCCATAGGGAAGGGACTATCGTGCGCTTGCCGTCCCGGCGCAAACTGCCAAGGGATCGCAACGGAGGCCGGAATGGATGTGAGGTCGTTTGTCCGGGCGCTGCCCAAGGCCGAGCTGCACCTTCATCTGGAGGGCGCGCTCGAGCCGGAATTGATGATGCGGCTGGCCCGCAGGAACGGGGTCGACATCCCGTTCCGCTCGGTGGAGGAGATCCGGGCCGCCTATCGCTTCTCCGAGTTGCAGGACTTCCTGGACATCTACTACCAGGGCATGGACGTGCTGCGCGCCGAAGAGGATTTTTACGATCTCACCGCGGCCTATCTGGAGCGCGCCGCCGCCGACGGGGCGGTGCATGTCGAGCTGTTCTTCGATCCCCAGGGCCACACCGGGCGCGGCGTTCCCTTCGCGGTCGCGGCGGACGGCATCCTGGCCGCGCTCACGAATGGGCGCGAGCGGCTCGGCATCACCTCGCTGCTCATCATGTGCGTCCTCAGGCATCTGGACGAAGAGGACGGGTTCGCCGCCTTTCGCGATGCCGAGCCCTATGTCGCCGACGGGCGGATCGCCGGCCTCGGCCTCGATTCGACCGAGAGGGACAATCCGCCCGCGAAGTTCGAGCGCCTCTTCGCCGCGGCGCGGGAAGCGGGCCTCAGGCTCGTCGCCCATGCCGGCGAGGAGGGGCCGGCATCCTATGTCGCCGAGGCGGTTGACCGGCTGGGGGTGGACCGGATCGACCACGGCAACCGCGCGCTCGACGACCCGGCCCTGGTCCGCCGCCTTGCCGGGCTGGGCATTCCGCTTACCGTGTGCCCGCTTTCCAACCTCAGGCTCGGCGGCGTGGCCGATCTCAGGCAACATCCGTTGAAGCGCATGCTGGACGCCGGGCTCAAGGCCACGGTCAACTCGGACGACCCGGCCTATTTCGGCGGCTACCTGCTGGACAATTTCGTTGCGGTCGCCGAAGCGCTCGGCCTGGGGCCGGCGGACATGGCAACGCTCGCCCGGAATTCGATCGAAGCCTCATTCCTCGACGAGCCGGCGAAAAGGGTGCATCTGGACCGGCTCGACCGCGTCTCCACGGCGAACGCGTGATCGGCGCGATGCAGGGCCAGCGCGAGTTCCAGCTTCGGTTCGAATGGGGTCCGCAGGGAGTTGCCAGTCTCGCTCCCGGAAGCGACGCCGTCGTGATCGTGGATGTGCTCTCCTTTTCGACCGCCGTCGTCGTAGCGGCGGCAAGAGGGGCAACGGTGTTCCCCTACCGATGGGCCGACGACACCGCCGCCGAATACGCCATGTCCCTGGGCGCCCTGCTTGCGGGCCCGCGGCGCGAGGCCGGATACTCGCTCTCGCCCGGGTCGTTGACGGGCTTGCCCGAGGGCAGCCGCATCGTGCTGCCGTCTCCCAACGGCGCGACCCTTTCGCTCGTCACCGGCGCGACGCCCACCTTCGCCGGATGTCTTCGCAACGCAGCCGCAGTCTCTCGAGCGGCGCAGTCCTGCGGTCCTTGCGTCACTGTAATCGCATGCGGGGAGCGCTGGCCGAACGGTGCCCTGCGGCCGTCCCTGGAAGACCATATCGGCGCCGGGGCCATCCTGGCTCATCTCGACGGCGTGATGTCGCCCGAGGCGGCTGCCGCAGTCAGCGTCTTCGAGAGCGCAAGGGCGCATCTTCCGGAAGCGCTCCGGAACAGCGTTTCAGGCAAGGAGCTGGCCGGCAGGGGATTCGAGGACGATGTTGCAATCGCGTCGGAGTTGAACAGCGACGATGCGGCGCCGAGGCTCCGCGACTGCGCCTATGCGGCGTGAACAGGCTCAGGCTAAGTGTTCCACCACGGCATGTCGTTGAAGGAGCGCAGGTCGATTTCGTTCGTCCAGGTGGAACGGTGCTGGTGCGCGAGGTGGACATAGGTGTCCGCAATCTTCTCGGGCAGCATGAGGCCGTCATGCTCCATGCCGCGGGTCTCGCGCAGCGCCCGGTATTTCTCGGGCCCGAGCATCTTGCCGAGCGTGTCCGGGGCATCGACCGCGCCGTCGATCAGGATATGGACGATATGGACGCCGCTCGGCCCGAACTCGGCGTTCAGCGTCTGGCACAGCATGCGCCGGCCCGCCATGGAGGCCGCATGCGAATGCTGGCCTTTGTTGCCGCGCACCGCCGCCGTCGATGAGGTGACGAGGATGGCGCCGCCGCCGCGTTCGACCATGCGGGGGCAGACGGCCGAGGCCGTGCGGAACAGGCCGAAGGTCGCCATGCGCCAGCCCAGCTCGAAGACCTTGTAGCTGGTCGCCTCCAGGCTCCGGTTGCCGACCTGCGAGCCGAGATTGTAGAGGACCACCTGGACGGGCCCGATATCCGCCTCCACGGCGGCGACCCGGTCCTCGATGCTGTCGGGCTCGACGGCGTTGAGCAGGTAGCCGGTGGCATCGCCGCCTTCGCCGCGGATGCCCTCGACCAGCCGGTTCAGGCCCTCCTCGTCGCTGCGGCGGCAAAGGACGGCGTGATAGCCCTCCCTTGCGAAGCGGCTTCCGACGGTTCCTCCGATTCCGGCGCCGGCGCCGATGACGAGGCAAACGGGTTTCATGCGAGACAGCTCCCAGGGACAACGGTCGAGTCGTGGCCGGGCCTGAGCGGGAAGAATGGTGCCCCCGGGGAGACTCGAACTCCCACGCCCTTGCGGGCAACAGATTTTGAGTCTGCCGCGTCTACCGATTCCGCCACAGAGGCACAGGGCCCGGCCCAGGAACGGCTAATTAGCGCCGCCGGGCCGCTCAATCCAGCCCGAACTCCTCCCACCTCGCGGCAATGCGCGCGCTGACCTCCTCGCTCATGGCGAGCCTGCGGCCCCATTCGCGCCGGGTCTCGGGCGGCCACTTGTCGGTGGCGTCGAGGCCGATCTTGGAGCCGAGGCCGCTCTCGGGGCTGGCGAAGTCGAGATAGTCGATGGGCGTGTTCTCGACGAGCACTATGTCGCGGGCGGGGTCCATGCGGGTGGAAACGGCCCAGACGACGTCCTTCCAGTCGCGCGCGTCGATGTCGTCGTCCACGACGATCACCCACTTGGTGTACATGAACTGGCGCAGATAGGACCAGACGCCGAACATGACCCGCTTGGCGTGGCCGGGATAGGCCTTGCGGATCGAGACCACGGCCACGCGGTAGGAGCAGCCCTCCGGCGGCAGCCAGAAGTCGCGGATTTCCGGGAACTGCGCCTGCAGCAGCGGGATGAAGACCTCGTTCAGCGCCTCGCCCAGCACGGACGGCTCGTCCGGCGGCCGGCCGGTATAGGTGGTGAGGTAGATCGGCTCGCGGCGCATGGTGACCGCCGAGACGGTGAAGACGGGGAAGCGCTCGACCGCGTTGTAGTAGCCGGTGTGGTCCCCGTAAGGCCCCTCGTCGCCATAGTCGTCGAGCGAGACATGGCCCTCCAGCACGATCTCGGCCTCGGCCGGCACCTTGAGGGGCACGGTGCGGCAATCGACGAGGTCGAGGCGCCGGCCCGCCAGGAGGCCGGAGAAGCGGTATTCCGAGAGCGTTTCGGGCAAGGGCGTGACGGCCGCCAGAATGGTGGCCGGGTCGGCGCCGATCACGGCGGCGGCCGGCAGCGGCTCGCGCTTCTCTGCCGCCCAGCGCGCATGGTGGCCGGCGCCGCCGCGATGCTTCAGCCAGCGCATCAGCGTCGTGTTCCGGCCCGTCACCTGCATCCGGTAGATGCCGAGGTTGAAATCGTCCTCGGCCGTGCGCCCCGGCCCCTTTGTGACCACCAGCGGCCATGTGATGAGAGGCGCGGGCTCGTCCGGCCAGCAGGTCTGGACCGGGAAGCGCCCGAGGTCGATGTCGCCCCCCTCCAGCACGGTTTCCTGCACGGGCCCGCGCCGGACGGTGCGCGGCGCCATGGACAGCATGGTCCTGAGCAGCGGCAGCATGCCCACCGCCTCGCGCCAGCCGCCCGGGGGCTCCGGCTGGCGGAGGAAGGCCAGGGTTTCACCGATTTCGCGCAGCCCCTCCGGCTCGCGCCCCATGCCCCAGGCGACGCGCTCCACCGTGCCGAACAGGTTGGCGAGCGCGGGCATGCCCCAGGGGCTGCCGTCGGGGCGGCGCAGGTTCTCGAAAAGGAGTGCCGGCCCGCCCGCCTGCAGCACGCGGCGGTGAATTTCGGTCACCTCCAGTTCGGGCGACACGGGAGCGGATATGCGCCGGAGCCGGCCCGCATTTTCCAGCCGGGCGACGAAGTCCCGAAGGGAACGATCGGTCACGGGATGATTGTCCTGTCCGGTCGTTGACAGATGTGCGCCTTCCTCTTATCACGCCGTCTCCCGCCGGCCCCATGCCCAGGTGGCGGAATTTGGTAGACGCGCAGGTTTCAGGTACCTGTGGCCGCAAGGCCGTGGAAGTTCGAGTCTTCTCCTGGGCACCATCTTTCGTTCCGGCATGTCCCGCCCGAACGCTTCGCCGGCCCCCCGGATGCGGACCGGCGTTCAGAGGCAGGCCGCGCCGGCGCGCGCGCAGTCCTCGTCCTCCTCCCCGGTGCCGCCGCCGACGCCGCAGGCGCCGATGACCTGTCCGTCGCGGAGGATCGGCACGCCGCCCTGTCCGAAAATCATGCGCCCGCCGTCGGCCGCAGCGATCCCCCGGAAGGTCGGGTGGTCCGCGCGTTCGGTCAGGTCGCCGCTCGGCCGGCCGAAGGCGGCTGATGCGGCGGCCTTGCCCTGCGAGCCATAGACGGCGGCCCAGATCGCGCCGTCCATGCGCTGGAAGGCGACGAGACGCCCACCGGCATCCGAGACCGAAACGCAAATGAGGATGCCGAGACTCTCCGCATGCGCGATGGCGGCCGCGGCGACACGGTTGGCTTCCTGAAGGGTGAGCGGCATGAGAGGTCTCCGGATCGCTAAGGTTCAACGCCCCTGCCGGGCGCGCATAGTGTATAGCAACCGCCTTCGCCGTCGGAAGAACGGACGGGAAGCCGGCAGGGGAGCCAGCCCATGCGACCGAACGAAAGAACGCTCGACCTCAGATCCTTCCTGGAAGACCTGGAAGCGGCGGACCCGGCAAGCATCCTGCGCATTCCGGAGCCGGTCGCCCTCGACTTCGACGCAACGGCAGTGGCGATGGAACTGGAGAGGCAGGGCCGCGCGCCGGTGATCCGCTTCGACAGGGTCGGGGACTCGCCCTTCCCCGTCGTCGCCAACCTTTTCGGCGACCGCCGCCGCTACGCCCGGGCGCTCGGCGTCGGCGAGACGGAGCTGATCGGGACCTGGAGCGGGCTCGGCGACGGGACCATCGAGCCGGTGGTCCTGGAAACGGGCCCCGTTCTGGACAGGGTGGTAACGGGAGGCGATGTCGATCTCGGCGCGCTGCCGATCATGAACCATTTCGCGGAGGACGGCGGCCGCTATGTCACCAACGGCATCGTCGTTGCGCGAGACCCCGACAGCGGGGTGCGCAATGCCAGCTACCACCGGCTGCAGGTCATGGGCCGGACCCGTTTCGGCACCAGCCTGCACAGCCGCCGGCATCTCTGGAACTATGCGCAGCGCGCCGCCGAACGGGGCGAGTCGATCCCGGTGTCCATCGTCATCGGGCACCATCCGCTGTTCGCCTTTGGCAGCGGCCTCTGGAAGGGGCCCATGGACGCCGACGAATACGCCGTCGCCGGCGGCTTCATGGGGCGGCCTCTTGAGTTGGTCCGGGGCGTGACAGTGCCGGTCGAGGCGCCGGCCTTCGCCGAGTTCGTCATCGAGGGCCGTATCGTCCCCGGCGAGGAGGCGGACGAGGGGCCGTTCGCCGAGTTCACCGGCTATGCCTCGGCGCGCTCGACCCGCCATGTCATCGAGGTCTCGGCGATCCTGCACCGCGAGGACGCGATCTACCAGGATATCGTGCCGGGCATTTCCGACGAGCATACCGGCCTTCTGGCGGTGCCGATGGAGGCGCGGCTGCTCAAGGTGCTGCGCCAGAACTATCCCAATGTCACCGGCGTCGCGATGCCGAAATCCGGCACCTGCCGGATGCATGTCTATATCGCCATGAAGAATCCCGCCCCCGGCCAGGCGAAGAACGCGGCCGCGGCTGCGCTCGGCGAAGACCTCAGCCTGAAACTGGCCATCGTCGTCGATGACGATGTCGATATCGCGAGCGACCGGGACGTGATGTGGGCCGTCTGCACCCGCATGCAGGCGGACCGGGATGTGGACATCCTGAAGAACTGCATGGGCGCGATCCTCGACCCGTCCAACCATGACGGGCTGACAGCCAAGATGATGATCGACGCGACCAGGCCCGCCGGCGACTTCCCGCCCCGCCATACGATTCCCGAAGACGCGGCCGCGCGAGCGCGCGAGCTGGTCCGGAAATACGCCGCCTGAGCCGTTCCGGGGAGGGTGGCGCGGGCGTCGTCCGTCATGCCCGTCCCCATATCGTCGGACCTGTTCCGGGGCCGGGCATGACGAGAATAGGACATGAGCCCAAATCGGGGCCGCCGGCATGAGATTGTCCCGCCGGTTCAACGGGTTGTAAGAAAATCACCCGATATTTCCATCTTTTGTTCCCTCATGAGCTTGACTTTCAGCGAAATGGTGTAGAATAGGCATGAGAGAAAGGCGGCTCCCGGGGCCGCCTTTCCGCTTTTCTGCGCAGGGAAGCATGGCTGGGGGGCCGCAAAACCCCCGGCGAGAGCGGACAGGAGAGCGACTGTGTTGTCGGTCAAGCTGTTTTCCACGGGGTTCGGTCTCTGAGGATAGCGTTGAGGATTGTGAGGAGCTTTCGTGTGACGGCGGTGAGGGCAGCCTTTTTGGTTTTTCCCTCCGCGATCAGGTGGCGATAGAAGCGTTTGAGGGTTGGGTTATGCCTGGAGGCGGTGAGGGCAGCCATGTAGAGGGTTGCGCGGACGTTGGCGCGTCCTCCCCATATGGTTCTCTTTCCGCGCATGGTTCCGCTGTCGCGGTTGAAGGGCGCGACGCCGACGAGCGCGGCGATGCGCCTTCGGCTGAGGGTTCCGAGTTCGGGGAGATCGGCGATCAGGGTTCGTGCGGTGGCGTCACCGACCCCGGGAACGCTTTTGAGGAGGTCCTCGGCCTGGCGCCATGCGGGGGATTTGCGGATCGCATCGCCGAGCTCGGTTTCGAGGTCGGAGAGTTCGCGTTGCAGGGTGGCGAGCACGCGGTCGACGCTGCGGATCGTGCGACGGCTTGTGAGGCGCCTCCTGCGGTTTCTCTCCGCGGTCATCATCGCGACGATCTGGCGCCGCCGGGCGACCAGCTCGGCGAGCGCGCGGGCCTGCTCGTCAGGCACCGGACGGGGCTCGGGATGGACCGCCTCGGCGAACTGTGCGATCGCCGCCGCATCGAGGGCGTCGGTCTTGGCGAGCCGGCCGGTGGCGCGGGCGAAGTCCCGGATCTGGCGCGGGTTGACCACCGCCAATGGCAGGCCCGCCGCGCAGAGCGCCGCCGCGACCGTGACCTCGAAGCCGCCCGTCGCCTCCAGCACCACGAGGGCAACCTCCAGCCCGCCCAGGCGCGCCGACAACTCTTCCAGGCCTTTGCCGTCGCGCGCGACGGCAAAGGCCTCCCCGGACGGGCGCAGATGCACGTCCAGACGATCCTTCGCCACGTCGATGCCAACGAATATCCGTTCCATGTCCCGTCCTTGCAAATGCGGTCTCACACTGCGGACCAAGCGACTGTTCGGGTTCAAAGGAACAGCGGACGGGGAACCATGCTCTCCCGCGGTCTTCATAACCTGGGTGCTAGCCCGACTTCCGCAACTCGGGGGTCATGAGGATGCTAATACCACCGGCCACAGATAAGAACCGATTAGCCTCTCTCGGCGGAGATTACCTCTTGCAGTAGGAGGCCTCGGCTCAGGGGGCGAGCTGCGGAGGGAGGCTCTGCTATAGGTTCCAATCAACGACCGTTGGTATAACTCATTGAATAGCCTTGATCGTCTCCCCGAGGGTCGGCACTACAAGGCGGCGAACGGAGAGGCGGCGCCGTGTGCCGTCAGGCGGAGATCCGGGGTGCGGGTTGCTGCGGCCAGGTCATGCCGAGCTGTTGCAGCAGTAGCTCGTGCTCCTTGTTCGGCCGGGTGTGGCGCGGCAGGACGAGGTGCCGGCCGTCGGTGGTTGGCAGATGGACGTCCACCATCTGGATGGTGGCGAAGGCCTCAAGGATGGCGCGTGGGGTGAGGCCCGGGGCGCGCGGCCGGGCGAGGTTCTTCAGGGTCACCAGCAGGCAGTAGGCGATGAACGAGACGAAGATATGCGCCTCGATGCGCTCTTGGCGCTGATGGAAGATGGGGCGGATCGCGAGGTCGTGCTTGAGTTCCTTGAACGCCTGCTCGATCTCGACGAGCTGCATGTACAGATGCCACAGCGTGGCGGGGTCTTCGGCGACCATGTTGGATCGCAGCAGGTAACGGCCCTCGCGGCGGCGGACCTGGCGCAGCCGGTCGCGCTGCAGGCGGAATGAGAAGCCGTTGGCGGCGAGTTCGCTGTCGGTCCCGGGCACGGTGATGTCGACCAGGCTCCAGGCCCGGCCGGCCTCCTTCCTGGCGGCGCCGAGCTTGAGCAACAACTGATCCCGGCTGTTCGACTGCCCTTGCAACTCGGCCAATCGACGCCACAGCCTCTTCAGCCGGCGCCGGCGCATGCCGCGTTCCTTCACCTGCCGCCCCTCGCTGCGCACCAGGACGTAGAGCTCGCCATCCTCGACCAGAAGCTTGACAGTCACGGACTGGCGCACCTCCTGCCAGGGCAGGCCCAGGAACACCTTCTCGAGCCGCGTCAGCCGGCCCTTGGGCGTGCCCACCAGGTAGCGCACCGGCGCCTCGCCCTCGCGCATCGCGGCCAGCGTCTCCTCGGTGGGGATGCCGCGGTCCATGATCCACACCCGCTCGGAGCGGCCATACTGATCCTCGATCTTCTTGAGGAACGCCGCCAGCGTGGTGTCGTCGGAGGTGTTGCCCGGCATCACCTCATAGGCCAGCGGAAAGCCCTGCGGCGTAACGATCAGGGCGATCACCACCTGCACGCAGTCGGGCCGCTTGTCCCGGCTGTAGCCGAAGCGGCGCTTGTCATCGAACGGCGGATCGCTCTCGAAGTAGGTCGAGGTCAGGTCGTAGAGCAGCACGTCGAAGCGCGCCTCGAACAGCGTCGCCCAGCGGTCGCGCAGAAACGAGAAGAAGCCCTGCTTGTGCGCCAGCAGCTTGTCGAGACAGCGATAGAGTGTGTCGTCGGCGATCGCCCGCTCGCCACCCAGAAGATCGCGAAGCGCGCTGTGCTCATACCAGTGACGGTGAAGGCGCCACTCGCTGCCCGGGTCGATCAGCCGGTAGCAGACCTGGATCTTCAGGATGTCCAGCCACCGCGTGCCTTGCCGGCTCGCCGGCAGCCGCTCTTCCCAGAAGCGGTCCAGGTCCAGGCGGTCCCACAAGGACAGCGCCAGCCAGCACGCCCCCCACTGGCGCGGGTCGTGAAGCGCCACCTGCGAGAGGTCGATCTTCACCACTTCGCAAGTCAGCGCCGGCGCCTCCCGGTCCTCGGGAAACAGCGCCATCTGCCGTGATCGCGACTTGCCCTCCACCACCTCGATCGAGCGGCACCACGCCGCTCGCTGGCTGTCGTTGATCTCCCCGAGATAGAGCACCTGACGCTGAACAACCCGACCGCCGTGGACCCGGACGTTCTCCACAACGCTCCAGTAGCGGTGCTCCTTGCCGTCCTTGAAGCGTCTCTTGCAGCGCACGAACATCAGCGCAGCGTCCGGATCTTCGCCAGCCCGATCAAGGGGGTAGGTCGGCACTACAAGCCGGTCCCGAGAGGTACTGCACCGAAATCCGACACTTCTCGCGCCGGAAAACCGTCAAATCAGTCGATTCTCAAGCCGAGTTGCGGAAGTCGGGCTAGCGGTCTCCCGTCCGCTCCCGCTGTTGCGACTATAGCTGCAACAACGATCCGGAGAGATACAAGGTGCGCCTGTGCGCCCGCGTCGCGCGCACGGGCGCAATCAGGCGCGCGAACCGCGCCGGCGGCGACGCGCGCGGACAGGCGGGCGCGATACGCGCGAAACTAGGGTCCCGCCGCAAGGGACGAACCGGCGGTGGAAACCGGCAACGGAAAGGAGGCCGAGATGCCCCGGGAACGAACGATCCGAAGCAACCCAGGCGACCGGAGCGCAGACCGGACCGTGACAGAACATGACATTCCGCCCCCGGAACATGACAAAACATGACATTCCATGACACGTCGCAGGGGGCTTCCGGAGATGTGCGCCTGCGGCAGCCTTGACGCGGGAGGCCTCCGGTCGCAGCCTCGCGGCGACGGCAATTCAAGCGGGAGAACGAACCCATGGCCGACTATGCGGTCGTCTGGCCCCGGGGCGAAAAGGCGCAGGAACTGCAGGCGCTGGCGCCGCGCCTCGACAATCTGGAGGGCAAGCGCGTCGCCTTCCTCTGGGACTACCTGTTCCGGGGCGACGAAATCTTCCCGATGCTGGCCGACGGGCTGGCGGAACGCTATCCGGGCGTCGATTTCATCGGCTACGACGTCTTCGGCTCCACGCACGGCGACGAGGAGCGCGAGATCATCGCCTCGCTGCCGGACCGGCTGAAGGAACTCAAGGCCGACGCCGTCATCTCCGGGATGGGCTGCTGAGGCTCCTGCACTCCCGCCGTGTTGCGGGTGAGCGCAGTGGCCGAAGCGGCGGGCGTGCCGTCCTCATCGCTGGTCTGCGAGGGCTTTGTCGGCCAGGCGGGCACCACGGCCGTCGGGCTCGGCATGCCGAACCTGCCGCTCGCGCCGGTGGCCGGCCATGTCGATACGCAGACCGACAACGAGCTCCGCTCCAACGTGCTGGGCGAGACCCTGGACGCGGTGATCGCGAACCTGACCGAGCCGCCGGACGAGGCCGTGGAGACCGTCGAGCCCGAGGCGCGCGACATCGTGTTCGAGGGCAGTTTCGAGGAGGTGAACCGCCTCTTCTACGAGAACCGCTGGTCGGACGGGCTGCCGGTGGTGCCGCCCTCGGTGGAGAAGATCGAGCGTTTCCTGGCCTTCTCGGACCGGCCTGCGGACACCGTGCTCGGCAAGCTGCCGCCGGACAACCGCGCGGCGACGGTCTGGAATGTGGCCGCAAACGGCGTCATGGCCGGCTGCCGGCCGGAATACATGCCGGTGCTGGTGGCGCTGGCCGAGGCGATGGCGGACCCGGAATACGGCGTCGAGCATTCCGGCAACACGCCGGGGGCGGAGACGCTGATTACCGTCAACGGCCCGATCGCGAAGGCGCTCGGCTTCAACTACGAGCAGGGCGCGCTCAGGGACGGGTTCCAGGCCAACACCTCGGTCGGGCGCTTCTGGCGGCTCTATCTGCGCAATGTCGCGGGCTTCATCCCGCACGAGACCGACAAGGGCACCTTCGGCAACACCTGGCGGGTGGCGCTCGCCGAGAACGAGGACGTGCTGAAGCGCATCGGCTGGCCGAACACGGCGACCGACATGGGCCTGCCGGAAGGCGCCAACGCCGTCACCGTCTCCCGCTATACCGGCGGCGATGTGGTGACGTCCGTCTTCGGCCGCCGGGCGGAGGAGATGCTGCCCTATCTGGCCGACGCGCTGGTCAAGCAGTCGGGCTGGGAGCTGGTCTTCACCGTCGGCATGGCGACCGGCACCTACCGGCCGCTGCTGGTGCACTCGCCGATCCTGGCCGAGACCATCGCCGGTTCGGGGCTCTCCAAGGACGACATGCGCGACTGGCTCTACGAGCATGCGCGGATGCCGGCCCGGAAGTTCGAGCGGTATATCTCGGGCTGGACCAACCTGGTGCCGGGCCACCGCTCGCTGACGGAGCTGGTGGCGCTCGGCAGGGCGCCGGAGGTCTTCGCCGAGTCCGACGACCCGGACCGGATGGTGCCCATCGTCTGCGAGCCCGACGATTTCGGGATTGCGGTCGCGGGCGACCCGCTGTGCACCAACGCCTATGTGTTCGCGCATAACGGCATTCTCGGCTTCCCGGTGACCCGCGAGATCGAACTCCCGGCGGACTGGGAAGCCCGGCTGGCCGCCGGCTGAACGCGGCGTGGGTGAGGCGCTCTGGCTGCTGATTCCGGCGGGGCAGCGGGCGAACGGGGCGTGGATCGACGACACGCTCGTCCGCCGGGCGCGCGAGAAGGGCATGACCGCCCGGCTGACAGAGGCCGGGCGCTTCCCCCGGCAGCGGGTGGAGGTGCTGCGCGGCGGGGACGCGGGCGCGCTCTACTACCGGCGGGGCTGGACAGACGGCCTGCCCATCGTGCCGCCGACCTTGGACCGGGTGGACGCCATGCTGCGCGGATGCGCGCGCGGGCGGAACGAAAGCCTGGGCGAGCTCGACCCGCTGAAGGGGGTGGCGGTGGTGGAGCGCGTGGCCGCCAACGCCGTCATGGCGGGCTGTGCGCCGGAGCATTTCCCGGTCGTCGTGGCTGCCGTGGAGGCGCTCGCGGACCCCGTTTTCAACCTGCGCGGCGTGCAGACGACGGACGAGAACGTGGCGCCGCTCATCCTGCTGAGCGGACCGGTCGTCGAGAGGCTGGAGGTGAATGCCGGCTTCGGCATGCTGGGGCCGGGCTGGCAGGCCAATGCCGCCATCGGGCGCGCGGTCCGGTTCGTGATGAACAATATCGGCGGCGGCTGGCCGGAGGCCGTCTCCTTCGCCGGGCTCGGCCAGCCGGGGCGCTACACCATGGTGCTGGCCGAGAACGCAGCCGCCAACCCCTGGGAGCCGCTGCATGAGGAGCTGGGCGGCGGGAACGTGCTGGTGCTGATGCGGGCGGAGACCGCGGTCAATGTCACCGGCGGGCTGGACGACCTCGCAAGCGTCATGGGCTCCGCCGCCTCGGCCTTCAACATGGCTTGGGAGGGCAAGGCGGCGGTGGTGATGGCGCCCTTCGTTGCGCAGGAGCTGGCGGGGCAGGGCTGGTCGAAGGTGGACGCAAAGGAGGCGCTCTGGCGACGGGGCCGGATGCCGCGCGCCGATTTCGACAGGCTCTGGCTGCGCACCCGCCTCATCGGCGGCGAGCGCTGGCCGGAATGGACCGAGGGCGGAGACGCCGTGCCGGCCGTCGCGCGGCCGGAGGACATCGTGCTGATCGTTGCGGGCGGCGACATCCCGATCCCGCAATGCGCCTGGTTCCCGTCCTGGGGCTTCCCGCCCTGCTGCATCGTGAAGGAGATCGCCGCGTGAGGCCGCTTGACCTTGTCGTGGTCGGCGGCGGCGTTGCGGGGCTCGCGGCGGCGGACGAGGCGGTTTCGCAGGGGCTCGCGGTGGCGCTGTTCGAGTCGGGGCTCTATGGCGGCCTCGTTTCCAATGTGGGCGCGCTCGACGGCTGGCCGGCTGCCGTTGGCGGCTCCGAGCTGGCCCATGGCTGGAAGGACCGGCTGGCGGCGGCGGGCGTGCGCTTCCACGAGGAGCATGTGGAGGCCGTCCACGCGCAGGGCCGCCGCCGGATCGTCGAGACGGCCGGCGGCGGGCGGTACCGGGCGAAGGCGGTCGTGGCGGCGACTGGCGCGCGGCTCCGCCGGCTGGGCGTGCCGGGCGAGGAGGCGCTGACCGGGCGCGGCGTGTCGCAATGCGCCTTCTGCGACGCCGGCTTCTTCAGGGATGCCGACGTGGCCGTGGTGGGCGGCGGCGACGCGGCCCTGCAGGAGGCGCTGCACCTGGCCGGCTATGCGCGCTCGATTGCGATGATCGTGCGCGGCGGGCGGCTCCGGGCCAGGCCTGGCTACGGGGCGCGGGCGGCGGCCGACCCGAAGTTCAGCTTCCACTGGAACAGCGAGGTCGCTTCCATAGACGGCGGGAACGGCGTCGAGGGCGTCACGCTCGCAGGCGGGCGGCGGCTGGAGGTCTCGGGCGTGTTCGTCTTCATCGGCCTCGAGCCCGTAACGGCGCTGGCGGGCGAGGGCGTGTTCGCCGCCGGCGCCGTCCGCCGCGCCGGTTCGCTTGCCGAGGCCGCGGCGGACGGGCAACGGGCCGCGCGGGAAGCCGCCGCTTCGCTCAGGCGATGAGCGGGCGGACCTCTTCGGCGAAGCGGTGCAGGCCCTCGATGCGCATGGGCTGGTCGCCGATGAAGTCGAGGTTGAAGTGGCGCACGCCCGCCTTGTGGAAGGCGGCGATCTTCTCCGCGATGTCGGCGGGCGTGCCGAGCGCCGCATAGCGCCGGGCCGGCCTGCGGAAGTCCATCGCATAGCGCTTCGAGAGCAGGTCCGCCGCCCGGTCGAGCGCCTTCTCATAGGTCTCGTCGATGCAGCAGAAGAGCAGGTGGGACGTGCCGAAGGTCCCGACCTGGCGGCCAGCCTCTTCGGCCGCCGTGGCGATGGTGTCGAGCGCGTCCGAGAACATCTCCGGCGTGATGACGTAGGACATGTAGCCGTCGGCCATCCGGCCGGCGCGCCTGAGCGCCGCCGGCTGGCGCCCGCCGCACCAGATTGGCGGCCCGCCGGGCGTGAACGCCGCCGGCTGCATGTGGACTTCCGAAAAGGGGAAGAACCGGCCTTCATGGGCAACCGGCTCGCCCGTCCAGAGCTTGCGCAGCACCTCGATGGACTCGGTCATGCGCGCGCCGCGCTCGCCGTGCGGCACGCCGGCAAGCTCCCATTCGGGCGGAAACTCACCCCCGACGCCGATGCCGAAGACGAACCGGCCTTCTGCCAGATGGTCGAGCGAGGCCGCCTGTTTCGCCACCCCCGCCGGATGGCGCATCGGCAACAGATAGACGGCGCTTCCGACGGTGAGCCGCGAAGACAGGGCGGCCGCATAGGAAAGCTGCACGAACGGGTCCAGGATCGGCGAGGTGAAGGCCAGATGATCGCCGACCCAGATCGAGTCGAATTCCAGCCGGTCCAGCAGCCCGACCGTCTTGCGGGCAAGCTCCGGCGTCGGCAGGCGCGTCATCAGCCCGAAGCGCGTCCGGTCGTCCAGCGGCAGGCTCATCGTCGTCATTCCCTCCTCGTCCGCGTCATTCGCGTGACGCCCGACGCCATGATAAACCCTGTCCGCGACGCGGCGTAGTGGCCGGCCGCTGTGTCCGCGCTTCTTCCTTCCCCGTTTCAGGCCAAGCAGACCCCTTCATGATCTACCTTCAACTGCTCGGCGGCTTCGTGCTTCTCCTCGGCGGGGCGGAATTCCTGGTGCGGGGCGCGGTGCAGCTTGCGGCCCGGCTGGGGGTCTCGCCGCTGATCGTCGGGCTTACCGTGGTCGCCTATTGCACGACCATGCCGGAGCTGTTCGTGAGCCTCGAGGCGGCGTTCCGTGGCGCGCCGGGCATCGCCATCGGCAACATCGTCGGCAGCAATATCTGCAACCTGCTCCTGATCCTGGGCGCGGCGGCCTGCGTCTATCCGCTGGCGGTGGAGCCGCGCGAAGTCCGCTTCGAGGGCTGCGTGGTCATGGGTGTGACGCTCCTGTTTCTTGGGCTCGCATTGACCGGCAGCCTGAGCCTGTTCGACGGGGTGCTGCTGCTGGTGTGCCTCGCAGCGTTCACCGTGGTCTCCTACCGGCGCGCCCGGAGCGGCCACGGCGCGCCCGAGGTGGAGGAGACGGCGACGGACAAGCCGCTCTGGATGGTGCTCGGCACGCTCGCCATCGGCCTCGGCTGCGTCATTGCGGGCTCGAACCTGCTGGTCGAGGGCGCCATCGGCCTCGCCCGCGTGATCGGCGTTTCGGAAGCCGTGATCGGCGTCACCGTGGTTGCCGTCGGCACCTCGCTGCCGGAGCTCGCCACGGCGGTCGTCTCCGCCTATCGCCGCCATCCCGAGGTTGCGGTGGGCAACGTGCTGGGCGCCAATATCTTCAACCTGCTGGCCATTGGCGGCGTGGTCGCGACCGTCCACCCGCTCGACATTCCGGGGCATCTGCTCGACATCGCCGTGTGGGTGATGCTGGCCGCGACGGTTGCGCTCGTCTCCTGGCTGATGTTCCGGGGCCGGTTCGGGCGTCCGGCGGGCCTCCTGTTCCTGGCGGTCTATGCCGCCTATGTTCTCGTCGAGTATGGACCGTCGGCCGGCGCGGGATAGGCGCATGGCGGAAGAACAGAGCGAACCGGAGGCTCCGCAGCGGCTGGCCGGAGGCGTAGAGGCCATCCGCCGGCATCTGCGCGTCATGCCGCTCACGCCCGGCGTCTACCGCATGATCGACCGGCGCGGGCAGGTGCTCTATGTCGGCAAGGCGCGGTCGCTGCGCCGGCGCGTCACGGCCTATGTCCGGCCCGACAACCAGCCCTACCGCATCCGCCGCATGATCTCCGAGACCGCCTCCATGGAGGTGGTGACCACGCACACGGAGGTCGAGGCGCTGCTCCTGGAGATCAATCTCATCAAGGAGTTGCGCCCCCGCTACAATGTGCTGCTGCGGGACGACAAGAGCTTCCCGCATATCCTGATCGCGCGGGACCACGAATGGCCGCGCATCCTCAAGCACCGGGGCGCGCGCTCGCGGCCGGGGGAGTATTTCGGCCCGTTCGCCTCGGCGGGCGCGGTGAACCGGACCCTGACAGCGCTCCAGCGCGCCTTCCTGCTCAGGTCCTGTTCCGACGCCGTGTTCCGCAGCCGCACCCGGCCCTGCCTGCTCTACCAGATCAAGCGCTGCTCGGCGCCCTGCGTCGGGCGCGTGTCGCCGGAGGACTACGAGGCGGCCATCGCCGAGGCGCGCGCTTTCCTCTCCGGCCGGAGCCAGTCCGTCCAGCAGGCGTTCTCGGAGCGGATGCAGGCGGCGAGCGACGCGCTGGAGTTCGAGACGGCGGCGCTCTACCGGGACCGCATCCGGGCGCTGACCCGCGTGCAGGCGCACCAGGACATCAATGTGGAGGGGGTCGGAGACGCGGACGTGATCGCGGCCCATTTCGACGGCGGGCAGGCCTGCATCCAGGTGTTCTTCTTCCGCGCCGGGCAGAATTTCGGCAACCGCGCCTACTTCCCGACCGGCAGCCGCCACTACGACCCGCCCCAGTTCCTCGCGGCGTTCGTCGGGCAGTTCTACTCCAACAAGCCGCCGCCGCGCCGCATCCTGCTGAGCGCGCGCCCGGCAGAAGACGCGCTGCTCGCCGAGGCGCTGAGCCTCAAGGCGGGCCGCCGCATCGATCTGCGCTGGCCGATGCGCGGGGCCAAGCGCAAGCTGGTCGACCATGCGCTCGCCAACGCCCGCGACGCGCTCACCCGCCGCTCGGCCGAGAACGCGACCCAGCGCGACCTGCTCGGGCGCGTGGCCGGGCTCTTCGACCTCGAAGGCCCGCCGGAGCGGATCGAGGTCTATGACAACAGCCATATCCAGGGCCGGAACGCGGTCGGCGGCATGATCGTCGCCGGACCGGAAGGCCTCGTCCGCAACGCCTACCGCAAGTTCAACATCAAGGGCGACGCCGCGCCCGGCGACGATTTCGCCATGATGCGCGAGGTGCTCCGCCGGCGCTTCTCGCGCGCGCTGAAGGAGGACCCGGAGCGCGCCGGCGGCTCATGGCCGGACCTCGTGCTGATCGACGGCGGCGCGGGCCAGCTTTCCTCCGCGCAGAGCGTGCTCGCCGAGCTCGGCATCGAGGACCTGCCGCTCGCCGCCATCGCCAAGGGGCCGGACCGCAATGCCGGGCGCGAGCGCTTCTTCACCGCGGAGAAGCCGCCCTTCTCGCTGCCGGAGCACGACCCCGCGCTGCATTTCCTGCAGCGCCTGCGCGACGAGGCGCACCGTTTTGCCATCGGCACCCACCGCGCCCGGCGCGCGAAGGCCGTCCGGCAGTCGCCGCTGGACGAGGTGGCCGGCATCGGCGCGGCGCGGAAACGGGCCCTCCTGCACCATTTCGGCTCCGCGCGCGGCGTCGAGGGCGCGGGCTTCGAGGACCTGCTGGCCGTGCCGGGCATCTCGAAGACGGTCGCAAAACGCCTCTACGACCACTTCCACCCGGAGGGATAGGGCGGCCGGCGCAAGCGCTCGTCGCCCCGGACTTGATCGGGGTCCGGCCCTGACTCGCGCCACTGCCGCAGCCGGTGGAGAGCAGGCTCAACCGCTGAAGCTGCCGCTGGAACGGAGGCTGGGCCCTGCATTCGAGCCTTGCAGATTGAATCGCGCAATGAAGCCGGATCTCAATTCCTGATTTTTTGGTAATATTTCTCATAATGAATTGATCTAAGGAAAATTGTATTATTATAGGTAGCAGGAGGAAGGAAGCGGCATTCGCGAAGCCGTTTCGTTTCGCCTGTCGCGCCGGCGTGAAAAAACCCCTGAGAAACGCACGCCGGCGGCCACGCGGGCGCGCCCGCGCAGGATATGCGCGAATCAGGGTCCTGCCGCTTCGGCAACCGGACGGCGGGAAGAACGGAACGGAGTGGAACGAAACGGAATGAGGGAACAATATGCGGGGCGCTGACGGATGCGGCTTCGAGAAAGTCGGCAGGACGCTCGAACTCGCCTCTCCCGCCTCCAGGAGAGGCCGGGAGAGGGCCAGCGGCCGTGCGGCTCGAAAAGACCTTGCCGGATCGAGAGAGGGTCTCCCTCACAAGTGAAGGAGAGTGAAGGAGGGCCGGAGCTCATGCCCGAACAGGCTACGGGATATGCACCGTGCGCATGCAGATCATGACATCTCATGACACATTGCAGGGTGTCCTGCCGGGCCCGCATGACAAAACATGACATCTGATGACATGTTCGATGGGTGTTCCCGTTCCGGCGGCGGGTGCGAGGCCGGGATGCGGATAGCGGCCGCCTGCCGGGGCGGCGGTTTCCGGCCCGCACCGGAAGGCGGCACCATCGGTGCCGACTACGCTCCACATCTAGCCCGGCGGTCCGAGCCGGCGCACCCGGAGCGCCAGAATGGCGGCCTCCGCGCCATAGCCAGCCATCCAGGCGGCAAGGCCGATGACGGCGCCGTTGCCACCGGGCATCAGAAGCCCCGCTGCTGCGACGAGTGCCGCGGCGGCCACGCGGGCGACGCCCGATACAGCGAGTGCGCGCGTGACCCTCGCACCCGCCAGAAGGCCGCGGAAGACAGCAGACAGGCCCCAGAAGGCGGCCATGACGAAGGCGATATGCATGGCTGGCGCGCAATAAGCCTCGAGCACCGGTTCGAGGCCCATGGCTTCGGAAAGCACCAGGCGGTCCAGCGGCGTGTGAAACAGGACCACGGCCACGGCCCCGAAGAACAGCATCTGCTGCCCGGCGAATTTCAGGATCACCCGCCGGTCGTCCGCGTGGCGCACAAGCGTCTGGGCGCTCTGCACAAGGTTGCGCAGCGGGCTCAGCATCAGACCCGCCAGACCGTACACGATTGCGAATGCGGCGAGCGCCAGGTCGGGATCGGGAAGGCGGCCGAGAAACACGCTGATGGCGAAGACCATGCCCATCTCGGCCGAGGAGTTCAGCATGAGCGGCCAGGAAAACCGCCATTGCGCCCTGACGCTCGGCGGCCGTTCGCCGTGCTCGGGCAGGCCGGCATAGATGCGCCGGGCGAAGAAGACGGCGACGACTGTCTCGCTGAACATGGCGAAGACCAGCGCTCCGGCGCCGACCGCGGCGCCTTCCAGCACGAGCGGCAGCACGACGAGCGAGCCGGCGAGCGAACCCAGCCGCGCGACCGTCGCCCAGGTGATGAAGATCGTTTTCTGGCCGATCATCAGCAGGCCGAAGGCGATCGACCGGCAAATCAGGATCGGCGCGCTCAACGACAGCAGGAAGGTTGCCGTCTTCGCCTCGGCGACCGCGGCGTCGCTGATGCCGAACAATATCCGGAATGCGAGGTCGCCGAGCGGCGTGAAAGCCAGCAATTGTGCCACGGCCCAGGGAATCGCGACAATGACGACCATGAACCGCAGCAGGTGGCCGAGGGCCCGGCGGGTGCGCATGTAGGAGAGCGTCAGGAGGGAGCAGACCTCGGTGCCGCTGGCGATCGAGTAGTAGAGCGTGAAGGCGCTGTGGAAGGCCGCCAGCACGATGCTGCTGTCGTCCATTCGCGCGAGGAACGCATTGATGACCGATTTCGAGATCATGTTGAGTTCGGTCATGAAGATGAGCGGAATGAAAAACCGGTAGCAGGTCCCCAGATCGATCCCCGCTTTGGCCGCCCCGCTCATGCGGCCATTAGACAGGGGGGATGCAAGCTTGCAAACTCCGCTCCGTTCCCTGTCTGCCGGAGGCGGCCTGCATGATCGTCGAGCGAATCGAAGCGATACCGATAGAAATTCCGCTGTCGCGGGTCTTCGGCGGCAGCACCTATGCAGTGCCGACCCGCTGCACGGTCGTCACCCGGCTGACGGTCAGGGACGGACCGACTGCGGAAGTCTATAACGGCGACAACCGCTCCGAAGGCCGCGAGGTCGCGCGGCTGGTGGAAGACGTCCTGGCGCCGCTGGTGGTGGGCAGGGACCTGCGCGACTGGCGCCGGCACTATGACGGGATGTTCGCCCGCGTGCCCGGCGCGGCCATGGCTCCCAAGCTGCTGCTGGAGGCGATTGCCTGCGTGGACAGCGCGGTCTGGGACGGCCTTGGGCGCATCTACGGCGTCAGCGTCGCGCGCCTGATGGGCGGCGCGCGCGACTCGCTCCCGATCTTCTCCATCGGAGGCTACTACGAGGAGGGCAAGACGCTGGACGATCTGGGCCGGGAAATGCGCCAGTTGCAGGAATGGGGCATGGCGGGCTGCAAGGTGAAGGTGGGCGGCCTTTCGCCCGAGGAGGACGCGGAGCGCGTGACGGTCTGCCGGGAGGGCGCCGGACCGGACTTCATGCTGGCAGTGGACGCGAACCGGGGCTGGGACCTGCGCGATGCCGAACGCTTTGCGCGGCTGGTGGAGCCGCTCGACATCGCCTGGTTCGAGGAACCGTGCCACTGGTTCGACGACGTGTCGGCAATGGCGGCCCTGCGCAACAAGACGTCCATTCCCGTCAATGCCGGCCAGAGCGAAATCACCGCGCACGGCGCGCGCCGGCTGGTGGAGGCGGGGGCCGTCGATATGGTCAATATCGACGCTTCGGAAGCGGGCGGGCCGACGGCGTGGCTGGATGCGGCTGCGGTCTGCCGGCTGCACGATGTGCGGATGACCCACCATGAGGAGCCGCAGATCGCGCTCCACCTGCTGGCCGGCGCCTCCAACAGCTTTGCTGTCGAGTGCTTTGCGGATCCGGAGCGCGACCCGATCTGGCCCGGCATGTGGCTCGACCCGCCCGAACTCAGGGACGGCCGCCTGCATGTGCCGGACCGGCCAGGCTTCGGCATCCGCCTCGACCCGGACAGAGTCGAAGCCTACAGGATCGACCGGTGACGGAGGGGTATGTCGAGACCGGCGGGAACCGCTTCTTCTATCGCTGGGAAGGACCGGTGGACGGCCCCGTCGTGATGATGGCGCACGCCATGGGCACCAGCCACCGCATATGGGACCGGCAGGCGCCGGCGCTTTCCGGCCGCTACCGGCTGCTGCTCTACGACTGGCGCGGCCACGGCGCCAGCGCTGCCCCGGAAGGGCCCTATTCGCTGGACGGCTTCGTCGCCGATGCCGTGGGCGTCATGGACGCGCTCGGGATCGGGCAGGTGACATTCGTCGGCATTTCCACCGGCGGCATGATCGCTCAGGGCGTCGCCATCGGGCATCCCGACCGCGTGCGCGCCGCCGCGCTCTGCAACACGATGGCGCGCGCGACGCCCTGGTACCGCCGGTGGGTGGTCGAGCGCCAGGCGGTCGTGCGCGCGTCGGGCATGGCGCCGGTGTGGGACATGACCCACAAACTCTGGTTCTCCGACGACTATGCGGACGCCGCCGGGCCGGACTACGCGGCCATTCGCGATGTCTTCAACGCGACGGACATTACCGGCTATCTGGCGGGCACCTCGGCCGTCGCCGAGCTCGACTATCTGGACCGGCTGGACCGGATCTCCTGCCCGGTCCTGGTGCTGGGCGCGGGCGACGACCCGGTGACGCCGCCCGCGCGCGCGGAGGAGCTCCGCGACGGTATTTCCGGGGCCGAGCTGGTCATGCTGCCGGGGCTGCGCCATTTCTCGAATGTCGAGGCGCCGGAGGCTTTCAACGCGCCGCTGCTGTCCTTCCTCGACCGCGTTACCAGCCCGCCGCGTTGAGCGCGACGCCAAGTGCGGAGCCGAGCGCGGTCACGGCCCCGGCGCGGGCGAGCGCGCGCCTTGAGAGGAGCTGGCGGCCGAACCGTGCGGCAAGGCCGGTCCACGCGCCGTCCACCGGCGGATTGACGAAGATGACGAAGGCGGCGAAGGAGGGGACCGCGCCCAGGATGAAGCCGATGCCATAGGAGCCTGTCCAGGCGAGCAGGCCGCCGTAAAGCGCCGGATAGATCATCATGGCGATGGAGGTGAACGCCAGCACGCCGCCGGTGACGCCGCCGACCTGGCCTTCCGGCGCGAGCCGCGCGGTCTCCGCCAGCAGGATGCCGTGCCAGCTTAGCGCCGTCATGTTGAAGACGACGGCGACGGCGGTGATTTCCCAGAAGGTCCAGTTGACGTCGTAGAGCGCGATCGCCACTGCCGAGAGGCCGGCCACGAGCCCGATGCCGGCCATGATAATGCGCGGCGACACGGCGGCGCCCCCGAGAGCGCCCCAGAGGATGCGCGCCCAGACGGCGGAGAAGGACGCGATGGCGAAGGCGGAGCCGGCCTGGGCCTCGGAGTAATCCAGCCCGTCGATGAGGAAGAGGATGAAGAAGCCGGAGAAGAGCGATTGCAGGCCGCCGAAGGCGAAGGCCGCGAATGACAGGTCGCGCAGCGGGCGGATCGCCAGCACCGTCCTGAGCGTTGCCGGCAGGTCGCCGAACGCGATCTTCATGTCGGGCCGCCGGTCGGCGTCGAAGAAGCTCCGCACCGGCTCCAGCGAGACCATAACGGCGAAGACGACCAGGCAGGTGACGAAGGAGGCGCCGTAAGGTCCGAGCCGGACCGATATGCCGAGCGTGTCCGAGTAGAAGGTCAGCGCCAGCAGGAAAGGCACCAGCAGGCCGCCGATAAGCGCGCCGACGGGCACCCCCGTCTGCTTGATCGAGAAGATCAGCGGTGCGAGGCGCAGCGGCGTCACCCGCGCCAGGATGTGCGAACTTGCGGGCGTCGAGACGGAGGCGGCTCCCAGCAGCAGCGCGCCCAGCGGAAACAGCCACAGTTGCGCCGACGCCGTCACCAGAAGGCTCGACCCCATCAGCAGCAGGGCCACCTGGCTTACCCGGAGCGGCCCGTAGCGCAGGATGAAGCCGCCGCAACCGACCGCCGCAATGATCGCGGCCACATTCTGGAGGAAGAGGTAGAAGCCGAGCCAGGCCCTCGAGATGCCGAAGTCCTCGGCGATCCGGTCGGCCAGGATCGGCAGCGCGATCTGGCAGACATAGGAGAAGGCCTGCTGGACCAGCATGGCCACGGTCGCCGCCGCCATGATCGTGCGCGGACTGAAGCGCGCGAGGTCCATCAGCGTATGCGGATGTTGACCGTGGCGCGCATTCCCGGCCAGACGGTCTTCTCCACCGGCGGAATGTCGATGAATACCGGGATCTTGCGCGCGCCGCTGCGGCCGTTCGCCTCGTTTCCATTGACGGTCGTGCGCCCGATCGCCCGCACGCGGCCCTCAAGCGTCTCGTCGGGCCAGGCGTCGAAGTCGATGGCGACCGGCTGGCCGGGCTCTATATGGCGGATGTCGGACTCGTCTATATCGGCCTCGATCCAGACCCGGTCGGGCGCGTGGATAAGGAATACCGGGTCGCCGTCCTCGACATAGGCTCCCGGATTGACATGGACTTCGTCGATGACGGCGCGGACCGGGGCGCGGATATGCATGTCCTCCAGCCGGCGGCGCGCCTGTTCGACTTCGACGGCGGTCCTGTCGATGTCCCGGTCGATGACGGCAAGCCGGGTCTGGAAGAGGCGTTCCCGCCCGGCGGTGCCGGCGAGTTCTGCGGCTTCCCGCAGGTTCATGGCGATTCGGGTCTGGATATCCCGCAGCTTGCTCTCCATTTCCAGCAGCTCGTCGCGCGCCTCGTCGATCCGCCTTTGCGGCACGACATCGCGGCCGAGTCTCCTGTTCCGCTTGAGATTGTCCTCCGCGATCTGCTTGCGGCGCTCCAGCGTTGCCAGCTCAAGGCGCAGAAGCCGGACGGTCTCCTCGACGGTGGCGATCTTGTCGGCCAGCTCCGCCTTGAAGAGCGTGAGTTCCGCTTCCACCTGGCCGCGCTGGGCCTTCTGCTTTTCCAGCTCCGCTTCAAGCGCGCGGAGGTCGAGCCCGGCGACGACATCGTCCATGTCGGCGAGCGGCGCGCCCTTCTCGACGACGTCACCCTTCCGGACGCGGATCGCCGCGACGCGGGCATTGACGCTGGAGGAGAGCAGGGTGAAGTCCGCCGCAACCCGGGCGTCCGGCTCATAGACATTGTGCCACCAGTGGATCGCCTCGTTGACGCCGACGGCGATCACCGCCACCGGCAGGGCCAACAGCAGGTAGGTGTAAGGCCTGCGGCGCTTCTTGAGGGGAACTTCGGCCATCGGGGACGATTTATTCTATGCTGCGCGGGCATCGCGCCAGCGGAAACCTAGCACGGCCGGCGCGGGAAGCGAGGGCGGCGGAGAGGCAATGGGAATGAACGACAGCGAGTGGCGCCGGGCGCCCTGGCCCGGCGGGGCACGGATCGCGCTCTCCCTGGTGGTGAATGTCGAGGAGGGCGCGGAGGCCCGCATCGACGATGGCGACCCCTTCCCGGAGCCCGTAGACGAGCTGGGCGCCAGCCCGAGGCGCGCGGTCCGCAATTACGGCAACGAAAGCAACTACGCCTACGGCATCAGGGCAGGTGCGCCCAGGGTTATGCGGCTGCTGGAAGAGCGCGGGCTGAAGGCGACCTTCACCGCAGCGGCGGTGGCGCTGGAGCGTGCGCCGGATCTCGCCGCGCGGATTACGGCGGGCGGGCATGAGGTCTGCGCGCACGGGCATCGCTGGGTTCACCAGTTCCGCATGGAGGAGGAGCAGGAGCGCGCCTTCATAAGGGACGCCGCCGCCTCGATCGAGCGGACGACCGGCGCGCGCCCGAGCGGCTGGCTCTCGCGCTATCTGCTCACCGACAACACGAGGCGGCTGCTGATCGAGGAAGGCTTCGCCTACCACATGGACGACTATTCGGACGACCTGCCTTTCTGGCACGAAGAACCCGCGGGCCGGATTGCGGTCGTGCCCTATGCGCTCGATACCAACGACATGAAGATGTGGACCGACCCCGCCTATACGCCGGCGCAATGGTTCGACTATTCGCGGGAGAGCTTCGACCGGCTTTACCGGGAGGGCGTCGAGGGGGCGCCGAAAATGATGAGCCTCGGCGTGCATCTGCGGATCATCGGGCGCCCCGGCCGCATCGGCTGGCTGGAGCGCTTCCTCGACCATGCCGAGGGGCACGAAGGCGTCTGGGTGGCGCTCAGGCGGGACATAGCGGACTGCCTGCCGTGAGCGGCCTGTTCAGCCGGCTCGATGTCGCGGCCATGCTCGGCGACTACCCGATGGGCCGGGCGTTCCTGGACGGGCCGGCGGCGCTTTCGCGCGATGCGCTGCGGGCGCTGCAGGAGCGGCGCTTCGCCCGCGTAATGGAACGCGCCTGGCAGGTGCCGTTCTATCGCGACCGGTGGACCGCGGCGGGGCTGGAGCCGGGCGACATTGCCGGCCTCGACGACCTGCCGCGGGTCCCGTCCTTCTCCAAGGACGACCTGATGGCGAGCGTGGCCGAAGCTCCGCCTTTCGGAACCTTCGCTGGGCGCAACGCCGCCAACGCCTTCGCCGTCTTCCATACGACTTCGGGCACTACGGGCGTGCCGCAACCTTTGTTCTACGGGGCCGAAGACCGCGAAATCCAGAACCTGCTGCTGGCCCGCGCCTACCGCCTGATGGGGCTCAGGGACGACGATGTCGTTCACTCCGTTTACGGCTTCGGCACGGTCAATGGCGGCCATTATGTCCGCGAGGCGGTGACGCATTTCACGGACGCGCTGCTGGTTCCCGCCGGCACCGGGCGCGACATGCCGTCCGAGCAGCAGGTGGAGACCATGGCGCGGCTCGGCGCGACTGTGCTGGTCGGGTTCGCCGACTATGTCCGCCACCTCGCCGAAACCGCTGAGAAGAAGGGCCTGACGATTCCGCTCCGCCTGGTCCTCGGCCATTTCGGCCGCGACGACCGGCAGGCGGTTTCCGATGCCTGGGGCGGCGCGGCGGTGTACGACTGGTACGGGGTCGGCGATACCGGCGTCATCGCCGCCGAAAGCCCGAGCCGGAGCGGCCTGCACATCTTCGAGGATGCGCACCTCGTGGAAGCGCTCGACCCGGAGAGCGGCGCGCCGGTCGAGGACGGCCATGCCGGCAATCTTTGCGCGACCGTGCTTTTCAAGACCGGCATCTATCCCATCGTCCGCTTCGACACCAAGGATCTGACGACGCTCTCCGCGCCGGACACGGCCTCCGGCATCAACTTCCGCCGCATGTCGGGCTTCGAGGGCCGGTCGGACAATATGGTGAAGCTGCGCGGCATCAATGTTTACCCGACGGCCATCGGGGCGCTTCTCGCAGATCATGCGGCACTGACCGGGGAATATGTCTGCCGCGTGTTCCGGGCCGCCGGGCGCGAGGAAATGGCGGTCATGGTAGAGACGCGAAAGCCTGACGAGAGGCTGGCGGAGGAGGTGGCCGAACGTCTGAAGCGGGGCCTCGGCGTGCAGGTCGCAGTCGAGCTCGCCGGGCCTGGCGGAACGGCCGCCCTCACGCAAATCCGCGAACGGCAGAAACCGCTGAGACTGATCGACGAGCGGTGACATCCGGTCTGCACTCGGACGACGGCGCGGCCTGCGGCATCTACCGCGGCTGGTGGGTGGCGGCCGGCGGCTTCGTCATGGCGTTCTACGCCTGGGGCGTCGGGTTTTACGGCCACGGGTTCTACATGGCCGTGCTGGGCCGCTCGACCGGCTGGCCGGCCTCTCTCCTTTCCAGCGTCGTGGCGGGGTTCTGGCTCGTGAACGTGGCTGCCAGCCTTGCAATGGGCCGGATTGCCGACCGTTTCGGCGCGCGGCCGACGGTGGTGTACGGCACGCTGGCCATGGCGGCGGGCTGCTTCGCGCTGGCGGCGTTCGAAGCAGGCTTCTTCGAGGCTCGCTGGCAGCTTTTCGTGATCTTCGCGCTCATGGGCAGCGCCTATCCGGGCCTGGCGGCCATGGCGGTCAGCGCCGCGCTGGTGCCGTGGTTCAGGCGCCGGCTCGGCCTTGCTCTCGGCATTGCGCTGACCGGGGCGAGCGCCGGCGGCGCGGTCATGCCGCCACTGATGGCGTGGCTTTCCGCCCGATACGGTTTCGACGCCGCCATGACGGGCATCGGCGCGGCGCTCATCCTCTCGGTGCTGCCGGTCGCGCTCTTGCTCGTCCGGCCGCCCGAAGGACAGGAGGCCGCGAGGGAAACGGGCGCGGCGACCGCGCCGGACACACGGGGCCGGCCGTCGCCGGCGCGGTTCCTGGGCGACCTGCGGTTCTGGGTCATTGCATCGGCCTGCAGCCTTTCGCTCGGCGCCCAGGTGGGGTTCCTGATGCACCAGATACCCCTGCTGCAAGGCCCTCTCGGACTTTCCGGCGCGGCCTTCGCGGTCAGCATTGCGTCGGTGAGCGCGGCTCTGGGCCGGTTCGTGCTGGGAGCGCTGGTCGCCCGCTTCCCGCTCCCGGTTCTGGCCGCCGGCTGCTACCTGGTCCAGGCGTTGGGGTTGCTGTTGCTGCTGGCCGGGGAGCCGCCTGCATTGCTGTTCATCGCCTCTGCCATCGCCGGCTTCGTCATCGGCTGCATCGTGATGCTGCCGCCGCTGCTGCTGGTGGACGGCTTCGGCCAGGACGGCTATGGCACGGCCTACGGCCTCACGGCGGCCGGCATGTTCGTCATGGCAAGCCTCGCGACCGCCGTGACCGGGTGGCTCTTCGACGCAACCGGCGCCTATTTCCGGCCGCTGCTGGGCCTCGCCGGGCTGCACCTGCTGGCTGGCCTCCTGGTCCTGTGGCACGGTCGCCGCCAACGAAGCCGCGAGGCTGCGCCATGAGCACCGAGCTTTCACTGTCCGAACTGCGAGAGGGCTACGCCGCCGGACGTCTCGATCCCGTCGCGGTCACCGAGGCCTATCTCGACCGGCTCGCGCGCGAGAACCCCCGGCTCAACGCCTATGTTGCCGTCACCGCCGAAGCCGCGCGCGAGGCGGCGGCGGCATCCGCGGCGCGCTGGCGGGCGGGCAGGCCGGCTTCCGCCATCGACGGCGCGCCCGTCGCGGTCAAGGACAATATCGACATGGTCGGCGCCGTGACCGCGAACGGCCTGCCGGGCGGGAGGCGCGCAGAGGCGGACGCGCCCGTCATCGCGCGGCTCCGGGACGCGGGCGCGGTGCTGCTCGGCAAGACTAACCTGCATGAGGCGGCCTTCGGCACGACGACCTTCAATCCGCATTGGGGCATGACGCACAATCCGCACCGCGAGGGCTGGACGGCGGGCGGGTCGAGCGGCGGCTCGGGCGCGGCCGTGGCGGCCGGACTTGCGGCTGCCGCGCTCGGCTCCGACACCATGGGCTCGATACGCCTGCCGGCGGCCTATTGCGGCTGCTTCGGGCTGAAGCCGACGCAGGGCGCGGTGCCGCTGGACGGCGTGGCGCCGCTCGCGCCGAGCCTCGACCATGCGGGGCCGCTTGCACGCACGGCCGACGACGCGCTGGCGCTGCTTGAGGTCATGGCGGCGCAACCGGCGGCGCCGGAGGGAAGCTGGCATCCGGTCAGGCTCTCCGCCTTCGACGGATATCCGCTCGAAGCGGATGTCGAGGACGCCATGCCCGCGCTCGACCTGCCGGCGCTGGACTGGCCGGGTTACGAACCTTCGGCGGCGCGCAAGGCGGGCCTGCTGGTCATAGAGGCGGAAGCCTACGCGGCGCTCGGCATGCCCGATGGCGCATCCGACGAATTGCGCGGCTTCCTCCACTACGGCGCGAAGCTGGCGCCCGAGCGCCTGGCGGCGGCGCGGGAGACGCTCCGGCGTATCCGGGAGGATGCTGCCGAACGCATCGGCGACGCCGTCATCATTGCGCCGGTCGCCCCCTGCGGCCCGTTCCCGCGCTCGCGCAAGGCGCCCGCCAACCAGGCCGAATTGCTGGCCTTCGCCAATCTCACCGGCCTGCCGGCGCTCGCCTTCCCCTGCGGACGCATGGCGAACGGCATGCCCTTCGCGCTGCAGGCGGTCGCCGGCCCCGGCAGGGAGGCGGCGCTCGCCGCCGCGAGCCGGGAGTTCGGGGACCGGGGTTCGGCATCGACGAACCCGAGGCAGGTTCAGCAAGGCTGAGAGAAGGAGGCGCCCGGTGTTTCCTCATGGGTGCGATCCTTCCAATCCCTGTCGAGTTGACAGGTCTTCTCGATCGGACTGTCCGGCCCAAGGGACCTACTCCACCGGAAATGTCATGATCTGCGTGTGCGCGGCGCATATCCCGTCGCCCGTTTGGGCATGGGGTGCGGGTATTCCATCCGGTTTCGGCGGTCCTCTATCTTCGGCATAGGTTCTTCCTGTCGCCCCGGTTTCGATCCGTCCATCTCCGCCGCCGGCTTGTCCGAGCAGCGGGACCCTACTTTGCGTGTAATGTGCGCGGGCGAGCGGGCGTGCCCGCCCGCGTTTCGCGGCGGCGCGTGCATCGCGCGCCCGATTGTGCCTGCGTGCGCGAAACCCCGAACGCAGGGCGCATATGCCCTGTCAGCTCCTCAGGTTTTTTCGCATCGCCGCCGCGGAGCACGAAGCGGTCCCCGGACGCCGCCCCGTCCAGCCTAATGTAGCATCTGATTTTCAGGAATCAAATCATTTACGGATTTGTTACCAAGATTCAATTAACAACATGCTGCTTCCGTCTCGGGTCCAATCATGCCGTTGCGAAGCGCCAGGGCTCCACTGCCGGGACCTCAATGCCGGTGCCGACATTGGAGCCGGACTGAATCGGGGCGTCGGCCAAGGGTGGATGTCCGGAAGGAAAGCGGAATTTCTTTGTCTCCGGCCCGATGCGGACTTTGCAATCGTCCCATGACTGGACTACGATAATTCGACCGATGGGGCCCGGTGGAATCGGGTTCAGGAGCACCGTCCGATTGGAGTGTGACGGAGCAATCGACGCGGGAGGACAAACCATGAAAAGATATCTGCGTTCGGTCGCGGCCATAGCCGTTTGCGCGCTGGCCGGCATGGCTGCGAATGCGCATGCGGCCGATGTCACGGTCGGCTACCAGCTCGTCTATGGGCCGTGGAAGGCCGAGATGGAGGAACTCAAGGCGAACGGCCTCGGCGGCAAGAGCATCGAGTTCGTGAAATTCACCTCCGGTACCGAGGTCATCAACGCCATGGCGTCGGGCTCTGTGGACATCTCGCTCAACGGTTCGTCGCCGACGGCGGCGGGCTACAGCCGGGGCGTCGATCTCCAGGTCATCTACATCTACGACAACATCAACAATGCCGAAGCGCTGGTCGTGGACGACTCCGTCACCGCCCCGCAGGACCTCAAGGGGAAGACCATCGCGGTTCCCTTCGGCTCCACGACCCATTTCCACATGATGTTTGCGCTGGAGCAGTTCAACATCCCGACCGGGGACCTCGAAGTTCTCGACATGTCGCCGCCGGACATGGTGGCGGCCTGGGAACGCGGCGACATCAATGGCGGGTTCGTCTGGGACCCGGCCCTCGGCCGCATGAAGGAAAAGGGCCGGGTGCTGCTGACCTCGGGCGACCTGAGCAATTGGGGCAAGGCCACCTTCGACGCCATGGTGGCGCGCAAGGGCTTCACCGACGAGAACCCGGAGTTCGCCTGCCAGTGGGTCAAGATGGTCTCGTCGGCGGACGCGGACTACCGCATGAACCCTGGCGCCTACGGACCGGGCACGGACAATGCGATGGGCATCGCCAACGCGGTTTCCGGCAATGCGGACCAGGTCGGCGGCGTGCTCGCGCTCTACGACTATCCGACGCTTGAGGAACAGGTGTCGGCCACCTGGCTCGGCGGCGGCGTGCAGAGCGCATTGATGGCGGCCTCGGAGTTCCTGGTGTCGCAGGGCAAGCTGGACAGCGTCCTCGACGACTACTCTGCTTCCGCCACGCCCAAATTCGCCCAGATGGTGATGGACGGCGGCTGCTGAACGGCTGCCGGCGGACGATAGCGCCGGACGCTGCGCAGGGAGGCCCCGGCCGCCGGGGCCAGGGCCTCCCGCCTCGCATGAAGCCCGCTTACCGATGACCGCAGTCGTCAGTCTCGATCGCGTGACCGTCGAGTTTCCGGCGGTGGAGGGCGAGGGCGTCGTCCGGGCGCTCGACAATGTGAGCCTGGACTTCCGCGACAACGAGTTCGTCGTGGCTCTCGGCGCGTCGGGCTGCGGCAAGACGACATTGCTCAATGTCATAGCGGGCTTCCTGCAGCCGACCTCGGGCGAGGTCCTTCACAAGGACACGCCGATCCGCGGCCCCGGACCGGACCGCGGCGTGGTCTTCCAGAAACACGCCCTGCTGCCCTGGCTCAACGTGCTGGAGAACACCGAATTCGGGCTGAAGCTCCAGGGCGTCCAGAAGGAGGAACGCCTTTCCCGGGCGCGCGAATATCTGGCCCTGGTGGGCCTCTCGGACTTCGAACGCTATCCGATCTACCAGCTCTCCGGGGGCATGCAGCAGCGCGTCGGCCTTGCCCGGGCACTGACCTGCAATCCGGACATGCTGCTCATGGACGAACCGCTGGGAGCGCTCGACGCCTTCACGCGGGAGAACATGCAGGAGCTCGTGCTGGACGCTTGGAGCAAGACCGGGAAGGTGGTGTTCTTCATCACCCACAGTGTCGAGGAAGCCCTGTTCATGGCGACGCGGCTGATCGTGATGTCGCCCAGGCCGGGCCGGATTACGCACACCTACGATATCGACTTCTGCAACCGTTTCTTCGAGACCGGCAATGCGAGGGCGGTCAAGTCGTCGTCCGACTTCATCGCGCTTCGCGAGGAAGTGCTGTCGATCATCTACGGCGAAGAGACCGGCAACGGGCCGCCATGAAGGTCGGAATTTTCAGACGGCGCGCGGCGCAGGCGGTGGAGCAGTACGGCGCGCCGGGGCGAGGCTCCGCCACCGTCATCAGCGCGGTCACCATCGTCCTGCTGCTCGGGGGCTGGTGGGCGATCACCCAGCTCGGGCTGATCAGGCCCCTATTCCTGCCTGCGCCCGAAATGGTGATCTCGAAGTTCGCCAAGATCGCCTGCACCGACCATTATTTCGAGCGGCTGCTGGTTACGGTCGGCGGCATGGAGAAGGTCGAGGCGAAGTGCTTCGGCTTCAGCGACCACGCGCTGCACGAGCACATTCTCTGGAGCCTCTACCGCGTGTTCGGCGCCTTTGCGCTTGCGACCGTAACCGCGGTCCCGATCGGCATCGCGATGGGGATGAACCGCCATGCGCGCGGCATTTTCGATCCGCCCATCGAGTTCTATCGTCCGATCCCGCCGCTCGCCTACCTGCCGCTCACGATTATCTGGTTCGGGATCGGCGAGGCCGGCAAGCTGTTCCTGATTTACCTCGCCTGTTTCGCGCCGATCGCCATAAACGCCCGCGCGGGCGTGCGCTCGGTGTCCATCGAGCAGATCCACGCCGCCTACTCGATGGGGGCGAGCCACCGGCAGGTGCTGCGCCAGGTCGTGCTGAAGGGCGCGCTTCCGGAAATCCTGACGGGCATGCGTGTCGCGATTGCGTTCGGATGGACGACGCTGGTCGCTGCCGAGATGGTGGCCGCCAAGGCCGGGATCGGCGTGATGGTGCTGAATGCCGCCCGGTTCCTCGCCACCGACATCGTCTTTCTCGGCATCATCGTCATTGGCGCTGTGGCGTTCGTCTTCGACCTCATCATGCGCCGGATCGAACGGTCCCTTGTCCCCTGGAAGGGCAAGGTATGAAGCTGCTTGTTTTCCAGCATGTGGAATGCGAACACCCCGGGTCGCTGCGCCGGCTTCTGGCCCGGGACGGCGTCCGCTGGGACGCGGTCGAACTCGACCGGGGCGACGCCATTCCCGACCTTGACGGCTATGATGCGCTTTGGGTCATGGGCGGCCCGATGGACGTCTGGGATATCGAGGACAACCCCTGGCTGGTGGCCGAGAAAACGGCCATCCGCCAATGGGTGCGCGGGATGGGGAAACCCTTTCTCGGCATCTGCCTCGGCCACCAGTTGCTGGCGGACGCCCTTGGCGGCACCTGCGGTCCCCAGGCGCCGCCGGAGATCGGCATTCTGGACATCGAACTGACGGAGGACGGGCGAAACGACCCGCTGATGAGGGGATTGCCGGTCAGGCAGAAATGTCTGCAATGGCACGGCGTCAGGGTTGCCCAGGCCCCCGAGGGCGCCGCCGTCCTCGCGCGGTCCCCGCTATGCGCGATCCAGGCCATGCGGGTGAACGGGAACGCCTGGTCGATGCAGTACCATGTCGAGGTCGAGCCGGACACGGTCGAGAACTGGGCCACGATCCCCGACTATCTGGAGGACCTGATCGCCGTCATGGGTGAAAACGGCGTCGCTGAGTTGCGCGCGGAGGCCGAGCGGGAAATGCCCGGCTTCCTGAGCGCCTCGGCCACCCTCTACGAGAACTTCATGGCGGCGGCGCGATAGAGCAGAGCCCGTCGGCGTCACACGGGACGGTCGCCCTCCAGGATGATGCGCCATAGCGTCCGGGGGTGCCGGCGGTCGTAGTCGCCGTGGGCGCGGTGCATCGCGGCCCGGTTGTCGCAGACCACCATGTCGCCCTGCCGCCAGCTGTGGCGATAGACGTTGCTGTCCCGGATCGTGCGGTCCAGCAGGTCCTGCAGCAGCGCCTGCGTGTCCTCCGGCGTCATGCCCTCGATGCGGCGGGCCTTGGTGATGTGGAAATAGAGTGCCCTGGAGCCGTGCTCGGGATGGGTGCGGACCACCGGGTGGACGGCCGGGATATCGTATTTCTCCCGGTCCTCGCTGCGTGTGTCGGTCAGGTGCCGGTCGAGGCCGTTGACCGTCTTCAGCCCGGCGAGACTCTCCTGTTCTTCCGCGTCCAGCCCCGCCCAGGCCGCGCGCATGTTGGCGAAGCTGGTGTCGCCGCCCTCGGGCGGGATTTCCACGCCGTATAGGATCGTCGCCTTGGGCGGGCGCTCGCGGTTGGTGTGGTCCGTGTGCCAGTGCTCGGCGGGGAGCTGGCCGTTGCGGTGCCAGATGCGCCCGATCATCGGCTGGTCCGGCATGTTGTGCTGGCTGTAATGCTGCGCCATCGGTTCGCCGAGCTGCGAGCAGGCCGCCAGATACTCGGCAGGCGTGAAAGTCTGGTCGCGGAACACGAGCACGATATGCTCGGCGAGCGTGGCGGCCACCGCGGCCCGGTCCTCCGGAGACAATGTCTCCCGGAGGTCGAGGCCGCAGATTTCCGCGCCGAGCGAGGGATGCAGCGGCCGGGGCGCCGGGATGCTCATGCGCCGCCCCCGGTCCCTACTCCGCGGCCTGGGCGGCGCGGGGCGGCCAGTCGACCTGGCGGCGCATCTCAAGGCGCGCGATCTGCTGGCGATGGACCTCGTCGGGGCCGTCGGCGAAGCGCAGCGCCCGCATCCGCGACCACATGAAGGACAGCTTGAACGCCTGGCTCATCGCCCCGCCGCCATGGGCCTGCATGGCGTCGTCGATGACCTGCAGCGCCATGTTCGGCGCCGCCACCTTGATCATCGCGATTTCCTGGCGCGCGGCCTTGTTGCCGACCGTGTCCATCATGTGGGCGGCCTTGAGCGTCAGCAGGCGGCACATCTCGATATTGATGCGCGCATCGGCCACCCGCTCGCGGAAATTGTCGCGGTCGCCGACCGGCGTGCCCCAGGTCACCCGCTCGGTGCCGCGCCGGCACATCATCTCCAGCGCGCGCTCGGCCACGCCGATGATCCGCATGCAGTGGTGGATGCGGCCGGGGCCGAGGCGGCCCTGCGCGATCTCGAAACCGCGCCCCTCGCCGAGCAGCATGTTCGAGGCCGGCACCCGCACGTCCTTGAAATCGACCTCGCCGTGGCCGTGCGGCGCGTCGTCGAAGCCCATCACGTTCAGCATCCGCACGACCTCGATGCCGGGCGTGTCGGTCGGCACCAGGATCATGGACTGCTGGTTGTAGCGCGGGCCGTCCGGGTCGTTCTTGCCCATGAAGATCAGGATCTTGCAGCGCGGGTCGCCGATGCCGGAGGTCCACCATTTGCGCCCGTTGATGACATATTCGTCGCCGTCGCGCTCGATCCGGCTCTCGATATTGGTGGCGTCGGAGGAGGCGACGCGCGGCTCCGTCATGGCGAAGGCGGAGCGGATTTCGCCCGCCAGCAGCGGTTCCAGCCACTGCTTCTTCTGCTCCGGCGTGCCGTAGCGCTCCAGCACCTCCATGTTGCCGGTGTCGGGAGCCGAGCAGTTGAAGACTTCCGGGGCCCAGTTGATCCGGCCCATGACCTCGCAGACCGGGGCGTATTCGAGATTGGTGAGGCCGCCGCCGAGTTCGCTTTCGGGCAGGAACAGGTTCCAGAGCCCCTCCTCGCGCGCCTTCTCCTTCAGCTCCTCCAGGATCGGGATGACCTTCCAGCGGTTGTCGCCCTCGTCCAGCTGTTCGTAATAGACCTCTTCGTTCGGATAGACGTAGCGGTCCATGAAGTCCTGGACGCGGCCGACCAGCTCCTTCGTCCGGTCGTTGTATTCGAAGTCCATCGGGCGGGTTCCCTCTCCGGCGTTCACGGTCGATTAGCCGGACCCTAGCGCAAGACAGCGGGTCCCGGAAGCCGCGCTACCCTCTGCCGGCGAGCTCGCGCACGGTGGCGTAAAGCTTCTCTTCGACCGTAATGCCCTCTTCGGCCGTGCGGGCGCGGTTTGCAAGGCGCCGGTCACCCGGCAGCCGCGCATCGCCGTCGGCAAGCAGCCGTTCGAACAGCGCCTCGACATGCGCGGTGAATCCGGGGCCTGCGAGCCGGACCGGATCGATGGCGATGAAGGACTGGCAGGTGTTGGCGGGTCCGCCGTCATCCTTGTAGGCGGTCCTGCTTTCATAGCCGAAGAAGCCGCCGGAGAGGCCTCCGGTCATAAGCTCCACCATGAGTGCGATGGCCGAGCCCTTGTAGCCGCCGAACGGCAGCTGCACGCCTTTCAGGATCTCCGAGGGATCGGTGGTGGGCTGCCCGTCCGGGCCGAGGCCGGCGCCGGGCGGCGCCTCATGGCCGTCCCGCGCCGCAATCTGGAGTTCCCCCCGCGCGGTTGCCGAAGACGCCTGGTCGAAGACCATCGGCGGCCGGCCGCCGGCGCGCGGACAGGCAAACGCCATCGGATTGGTGCCGAACAGGGCTTTGGTGCCGCCCGCAGGCGCCACGAAGCTCTGCGAATTGATGAAGGTGAACGCCACGAACCCTTCCTCGGCGAGAGGCTCGATATCCGGCCACAAGGCCGAAAAGTTGAGCGAGTTCCGAAGCGTCATGCAGGCGACGCCCTGGGCGCGGGCCTTCTCCGCCAGCAGCACGCGCCCGCGCGCGACCGACAGCGGCGCGAGACAGCGCCGGCCGTCTATGGCCACGAGGCCGGGCGCGGCATCGGTGATGTCAGGTTCCGCCTGCGGGTCCAGGCTGCCGCTCTGCACCGAGGCGATGAAGCCCGGCAGGCGGAAAAGGCCGTGGCTCTTGCAGCCGTCGGCCTCCGCGCGGGTGATGTGGTCGGCGGTCGCCTCCGCCTGGGCGCGGGAGACGCCCGCATTGGAAAAGGCGTCGAAGGCAAGCGCGCGGCATTCGTCGAGAGAAATAACGGCAGGCATGTTCGGACTTCCCCCAGGTGTTTCCGGAGCCCGGTGTGCAGCATAGACTTGGCGGCGGACGATGAGGAAGCCGCGGGATGCGTATCCACACGGAGGACCTTGGCGGGCATGTGGCGCTCGTGCGGATCGAGAACGAGGCGCGCCGCAACGCCATGACGCGGCCCATGATGGTCGATCTCGCCGGCCTCTGGGACGAACTGGAGGCCGGGCCGGCGCGCGCCATCGTGCTCACCGGGGCCGGGGACAGGGGGTTCTGCAGCGGCGCGGACGTGTCGGGGGACCTCTCGGCGTCTCCGGAAACGTCGGCGGCGGTGGCGCGCGCGCTCCTCAAGACGAAGCGCTACCGCAAGCCCATCGTGGCGGCGGTCAACGGAGACTGCGTTGCGGGTGGAATCGAATTGCTGATCTCGACCGAGCTGCGCGCCTCTGCTCCGCATGCCCGTTTCGGCCTGCCCGAGGTCAAATGGGGCATCTATCCCTTCGGCGGCGCGGCGACCAAGCTGGTGCGCCAGATCGGCTATGTGCATCTCATGGACATGATCCTGACCGGACGGCTGCTGGACGCGGAGGAAGCCCGCGCCATCGGGCTGGTGAACGCGGTGGTGCCGGCCGGGGAGCTTCTGGACTGGGCGGTGGAGAAGGCGCGGCTGATTGCCGCCAACAGCCCGGCGGCGGTGCAGGCGGTCAAGGAACAGATCACCGCCGGGCTGGAGGAATGGACGCTTTCCCAGGAGCCGCGCGAGCAGGCGCTCGGCGACCGGGTGCGCGCCTCTCCCGACTTCCGGGAGGGCGTCGCCGCCTTCCTGGAGAAGCGCCGGCCCGAATATTAGCCCGCCGCCCCATGGACCTGAGGGTTCGCCTGCGCCATATGTTTGCCCCATTCGGCAGTCCGCCGCTAAGGTCGCCCAGTATGGAACTTGTGCAGTTTATCGACCGACGCCCGGAGCCCGCAGAGGTGCTGGCGCTTGCCGATTGCGGCGACCTTGAGGGCCTGATGGATGCCGCCGCCCGGCTGCGCGACCGGCTGCACGGGCCGCGGATCAGCTATTCGCGCAAGGTGTTCATCCCGCTCACGCATCTCTGCCGCGACGTCTGCCACTACTGCACCTTCGCCAGGCCGCCGCGCCGGGGCGAGGCCGCCTACATGACGCCGGAGCAGGTGCTGGAGATCGCAAGGGCGGGCGCGGCGGCCGGCTGCAAGGAGGCGCTGTTCACGCTCGGCGACAAGCCGGAGCGGCGCTACCGCGCGGCGCGGGAGGCGCTGGCCGAACTCGGCTACGAAACGACGCTCGACTACCTGAAGGCCATGGCGAAGCTGGTCTTCGAGGAGACCGGCCTGCTGCCGCACCTCAATCCCGGCCTGATGACGGCGGAGGAGCTTGCGGAACTTCGCGGCGTTTCGGCCTCGATGGGCATCATGCTGGAGAGCGCCTCGGACCGGCTCTGCGAAAAGGGCATGCCGCACTACGGCTCGCCCGACAAAGCGCCGGCCCGCCGGCTTGAGACCATCCGGCTCGCGGGCGAGGCGAAGGTGCCGTTCACCTCCGGCATCCTGATCGGCATCGGCGAGACGCGGCGCGAGCGCGTCGAGGCGCTGCTGGCGCTGCGCGAAATCGACGACGCGACGGGCGCGGTGCAGGAGATCATCGTCCAGAACTTCCGCGCCAAGCCCGACACGAAAATGGCCGCCGCGCCGGAACCCGGCCCGGAAGAACTGCTGTGGACCATCGCCGCCGCCCGGCTGGTCTTCGGCCCGGCCGCCTCGATCCAGGCGCCGCCCAACCTTTCGCCGGGCGCGCTCGGGCCGATCGTGGCGGCGGGCATCGACGACTGGGGCGGCGTGTCGCCGGTGACGCCGGACTTCGTCAACCCGGAAGCCCCCTGGCCGCATCTGGAGGTGCTCGCGCGGGAGACGGCCGCGGCCGGCAAGCAGCTGGTCGAGCGGCTGACCGCCTATCCGCGCTATCTCAACGGTGAATGGCTGGCGCCGCCCCTGCTGACCCGCGCCCTGCAGCTCTCCGATTCCGAGGGCCTGGCGCGACCGGACGACTGGTCGCCGGGCGAGCTGACGACGCCCGAACCGATCCTGAGGCGGGGGGCGGTAAGCGCGGAGGTCGCGGCGGTCCTGGCGGATGCCGAAGCGGGCGCACCGCTCGACGAGGCCGGGATCGTGCAGCTGTTCCAGGCCCGCGACGACGACTTCCACGCCGTTGCCGAGGCGGCCGACCGGGCCCGCGCGCGGCTCGCGGGCGATACCGTCACCTATGTGGTGAACCGCAACATCAACTACACCAATGTCTGCTACTTCAAGTGCCAGTTCTGCGCCTTCTCGAAGGGCAAGCTCTCCGAGAACCTGCGCGGGCGTCCCTACGACCTCGACCTCGACGAAATCCGACGCCGCGTGGCCGAGGCCTGGGACCGGGGGGCGACCGAGGTCTGCATGCAGGGCGGCATCCATCCCGACTATACGGGCCGCACCTATCTCGACATTCTGGACGCGGTGAAGGAGGCCGCGCCCGGCATCCACGTCCACGCCTTCACGCCGCTGGAAGTGTTCCAGGGCGCGCACACGCTGGGCATTTCCGTCGAGTCGTTCCTGCGCGACCTGAAGGCCGCCGGCCTCGGTACGCTGCCGGGCACGGCCGCGGAGGTTCTGGACGACGAGGTGCGGCGCATCATCTGCCCGGACAAGATCGACACGCAGCAATGGCTGGATGTCATGGAGACCGCGCACGGGCTTGGCATCCGGTCCACGACGACGATCATGTACGGCCATGTCGAGCGGCCGGTCCACTGGGCGCGGCACCTGCTGCGGCTGCGCGGTCTCCAGGCGCGCACGGGCGGGTTCACCGAGTTCGTGCCGCTGCCGTTCGTCCACATGGAAGCGCCGATCTACCTCAAGGGCCGGGCGCGCAAGGGGCCGACATTCCGCGAGGCGGTGCTGATGCACGCCGTCGCGCGGCTCGCGCTGGCGCCGCACTTCACCAACATCCAGACCTCCTGGGTCAAGATGGGGCCGGAAGGCGTTTCGGCGGCGCTGGCGGCCGGCGCGAACGACCTCGGCGGCACGCTGATGAACGAGAGCATCACCCGCGCTGCCGGCACGGTCCACGGGCAGGAAATGGCCCCGCACCGCATGGAGGAGACCATCCGCGCGGCCGGGCGCCGGCCGGTCCAGCGCACCACGGACTATGGCCGCCCGCCGGAAATCCAGGTCCTGCGCTCCCGCCAGGCCGCCCCGCTCGCCGACATCGTCGAAACGCCCGCGCGCAAATACGAGCGCGCCGCCCCCCGTACCCTCTACCGCCCCGGCCTGACCGCAGCGGAGTAGGGCGGCGTGTCGGGCTGAGCAGCTCCACCGGTTCGTCGAGCGGGTGGCGGCGGGCGGTGTCCTCGACAGTCGCAACCCGGCCCCTCCGGCATTGCCGGTCTTTGCTTGCAGCCGTTGGTACAGCTCTTTGTTTGAAATAAATTCCTGCTTATTCTTGGGGGATTATAGGGTTGGCTAGCCATCCTCTGGCTCGTAATCGGTCCACTCGTTTCCGTCCTCCAGCCGCTCGGCGAGGAATTGCGCGAACGGCTTAGCACCGCGCCGGCGGTTGCAGTTCGGGCAGAGCAATTGCTTGTTCTCCGCCTCGTCTGAACCGCCTCGCGCCTTCGCCCGGATATGGTCGACGTCGGGGCGCTCCGGCAACACCGCAAGGCAGCCGGGGCAGAATCCCCATTGCTTCAGCCGGTAGGCGTCGATGATGCGCTTGTCGCCGCCCCAATCCGGCATTTCCGTGACTTCCTGATCCCGACGCTGAAACGCTGCGTCGGTAAGCTCCCAACCCGGCCGCCTGTTGGCCTGGGTGCATTTCGTCAGCAGCCGGTCCTTGACCAGGGAGTTGAGGACGCCCGTCACGATGTAGTCGTTGCCCTGCTTCACCGCATAGCCGGGTTCACGGAAGATGCCCGCTCGACGGCCTATGCCAGCCGCTCCAAGGCACTCTCCGGCCTTCTTCGCGGCATACAGGACCTCCATGACCGCGACGCGCAGATGAGCAACGCCCCGGTGCCCGTGGCGCTTCTCCAGCGGAGGGACGGCCATCACCGCGACTCCAGCCGCTTGCGGGCGATGTCGATGTAGGCGGGGTTGATGTCGATGCCGATGCTTCGGCGCTTGGTCCGACGCGCGGCAAGGCATGTCGTGCCAGAGCCAACAAACGGGTCAAGCACGGTCTGGCCCTCGGCAGAGAACAGCCGGATGAGATGCTCGCAGAGCTTGACCGGCTTCGGCGTCAGATGCCCGTTGAAGCGTCCCTTCGCTTCCTTCTCGACCGTCATGACGGTTTCAGGAACGCGCGCCGTCAGGCTGTGGCGCGGGTCGATAAGGCCGGTCTCGTGCGCCAGCCAGTTATCGACGAAAGTCCCTTCTCGGGGCTTCTGTGCGAATAGGATCGCCTCGAACTGCGGGCGGAGCTGCGGGGTCCGGCGCCCGTCCAGCGACTTAAGCGCGTCGGCTTTCTGTGCCGCCGTCATGTCGGCCCGACGCTTGACGAAATGGTCCATCGTGAACGCCTTGAACTGCGCCTTTTTCGTGAAGTGCCATGCGAAGGCGTCCCGGACCTCAAAGCCCGCGTCCTCTATTGCAACGGCGGCGCGGTGGTAGAGGCGTGGCGCGGCGAACAGCAGAAGGAACCCGCCCGGTTTCAGGACGCGCAGAAGCTCGACCGCGACGGGCTCCAGAAACGCTTGCAGGTTCTTCGCTTGCTCCCGGTCGAAGCGCATACCGATAGGCAGGCCACCCACGACGTCGGCGTTCCGCTTGGACCGCTCGATGTCATCCGGGCACCAGCCGTCATCCAGCCGGTCGAGAAAATAGGGCGGGTCCGTGAGGACAAGGTGAACGCTCTCATCCGCCATGTCCGCCAGCACTTCACGGCAGTCGCCGGGATACAAGGTCGTCCGGGCGCGGTTCTGCCCGTGGAAGAGCGTTTGAGCGATTTCCTCCGGTGTCTTGTCGGTCGGAGGGACCGTGACAACGGCGCTCACGAGGTCAACCGCGCATAGGTGAGGCGGCGGCCGATCATCCGGGCGGCAATCTCGCCCATCATCGCTTCCGTGTCGTGCGGGCGGAGACCCTGCCGGGTCGCAAACTCGTTGACATAGCGTTGCAGGTGCTTCGCGGAGAAGTGGTGGAAGGTTCCCTGATAGCCCCGCTTCAACATGCTCCAGAAAGATTCCATGCCGTTCACATGCGCCATCTCCCGGACATACTCGCCGACGCCATGATTGACCGCTTCATGCGCGTATTCCGGCATTCCGGTGTAGCTGCCATGCTCATCCGTGTAGAGCGTTGCGCCCGGCGCGGCGGTGTCGCGGACGAAGCCTTGCAGCGTCGGCTTGGTCGTATCCTCAATGACGCGGGCCGATACCTTGCCCGTCTCCCGATCCTTCGCCCCGGCGACGATGGCCTTGCCGACCGTTCCCCGGCCCGCTCCGGCCTCTTGCAGCGCCTTGCGCTTGCGCGCCGGCATGTTCTTGCGCTTGCCGCCCATGTAGGTCTCATCGACCTCCACCGGCCCGGCAAGCAGGCCGTAATCGCCGTCCAGTGCTTCGCGGATGCGATGCGCGACGAACCATGCCGACGATTGCGCGATTTTCAGGTCGCGGTGGAGCTTCATGCTCGACACGCCCTTGAGGTTCGTGGCGCAAAGGTAGATGGCGAACGCCCACTTGCGGAGCGGCAAGGGCGACTCGGCCATGACCGACTTGGTGCGGACGCTGAAATGCTTCCGGCAGTCCTTGCAGCGGTAGGGCATGGGCTTCGCGTCCTTGCAGGCCGAAACCCGGTCGGACTGGCAGTGCGCGCACCGCACTCCATCCGGCCAGCGCTGTTCCTCGAACCACCGCTTGGCCGCGTCCTCATCCGGGAACATCTCGGCCAGTTCAATCAGGCTGATGCCCTTGCGGTATGACTTTCCGGGAGAGTTTGCCATGTCTGCCTCCATCGACGCTGCCAATCTGACAGAAGGTCCGGCGAATGTCAACACTTTTGGCTAGCTAGCCCTATAATCCCCTATTCTTGAGAGTCATCTTGTGAGATTGTAGGTTTGGAAGGGTTTCTGTTATCGGGAGGTCATGGATATGGCATTCAAGGTTGCATCGCGTGTTCGTGGCTTGAGCGACGATGCGTTCCGAGCGTCGTTCGGCACGGAGGATCAGTGCCGGGCGGTGCTAGCCCGATTGCGCTGGCCGAACGGTTTCGAGTGCGGCTCCTGCGGGCATCGGGGGCACTGCATTCTTGCCGGGCGCAGGCTTTACCAGTGCAACCGCTGCAAGAAGCAGGTTTCGGTGACGTCGGGGACGATCTTCCACTCGACCAAGCTGCCCCTGACGTTGTGGTTTGCGGCGATCCACCTTGTGGTGACGGCGAAGAACGGCATTTCGTCGGTGGAACTCGGTCGCCGCCTCGGGGTCAGGCAGCCGACCGCCTGGAGCATGAAGCAGAAGATCATGGCGGTGATGGCCCGGCGCGAAGCCGACACGCGGCTCGAAGGACGGGTCGAGATGGACGACGCCTATCTCGGCGGGTCGCGCTCCGGCGGCAAGCGCGGCCGGGGCGCGCCGGGCAAGACGCCCTTCGTGGCGGCGGTCTCGACCAGCGCCGAAGGGGCTCCGCGCAAGGTCAAGCTCGTCCCGGTCAGGGGCTTCCGCAAGCGCGAGATCGCGCGCGGCGCCAAACGCTGGCTGGCCCCGGGGACGGAGGTCGTCACCGATGCCCTGCACTGCTGGAACGCCCTCGACGGCATCGCCGCAAGCCACAGCGCCATCCGTACCGGCTCAGGCCGCCGGGCAGCCCGCATGGCCCCCTTCAAATGGGTCAACACGACCCTCGGCAACATCAAGAGCGCCATCGCCGGAACCTACCGAAAGCTCGGTCCCGACCATGCCGAACGCTACCTCGCCAGCTTCGCATGGCGATACAACCGACGATACCAACTCAACTCCATGATCCCACGCTTCCTTCACAGCGCCGTCAGAACACAACCCATCCCATATCAACTACTCATTGCAGGATGATCCTTGAGAATAAGCAGGAATAAATTTGAAATAGTTCCCGAAAAGAGCTTGCATTCTAGGAAAATGTGCTAGAATAGGTCCGAGGGAGGCGAAGTCCGCGCGGACCGCTTCCCTTCGCGCTGTCCCGGCGCGGAACGACCCCGATTCGACGCACAGGCGAAGTGCGCCCTCTGGCTCGCGCGCGCAATCAGGCGCGCGAACCGCGCCGGCGCCGACACCCGCCCGCGCCCGCACGCGATACGCGCGAAACAGGGTCGCTCCCCGACGGGGCGGCGCTGCCCGTCAACGCCGCCCTCCCGGCCCGGCGCGGTCCCGTACCGCTGCCGGGCCTGCCTGTCGAACGCCAGCGGAACGAAAGGACCCGCACCCCATGCCCGTCATCGAGCCCGCCGTCGCGCTTTCCACCCGCCAGGAAGCCTTCTGCCGCCACTACACCGCCTCCGGCAATGCCGCACACGCCGCAAGGCAGGCCGGATATTCGGAGCGCTCCGCCCGCCAGACCGGATGCGCCCTGCTGGAGCGGCCCTGGATCGTCGAGCGCGTGCGCCGCATCCGCCTGTCGTGGCGGCGCACCGAACGCAACGAGGCCCGCATCCTGCTCGCCCGCTCGGAGCAGGCCTGGGACGCCGCCGTCGCCAGCGGCTCGGCCTACATGATGCTGCGGGTGCTGCGCTTCCAGGCCGAGATCGCCGGGCTTGTCAGTCCGGCCGGCGCGAACCGGGCCCGCCTCTGGCCGCTGCCGCACGAGGACGAGTTCGGCGAGATCGAAGCGGGCGAGGCGCAGGAGACCGGCACCGAGCCCGGACCGCTCGCAGACGCCGTGCGCCGGGGGCGGGACCGGGCCGAACGAGCGCTCGCCCGCCACTGCGAGCGGCGCGAGGAGATGGAGGCGCAGGAGGGCTTCGACGGGGCCGCGCATGAGGAGGCCGCCCGCAGGCTCGCCGCGGCCGTCGAGGAGCGCACCCGCCTGCCCTTCGGCTTCGGCCCCCCGCCCGCGCCGGCAAACGACCTGCCGCCGGCCGACGACCCGCCCGAGGAAACCTACGAATACTGCCCCTGGGCCGCTGCCGACACGCCCGGCCACGAGGACAGCACCGACGACGACCGGGCCGACGGCGCCGAACATGACTGGCTCTACCAGCGCCGCAACGGCTACGACGACATCTACGACCCCTGGGCCCCGGAGGAGGTCGAGGAACGCAGGCAGGACCGCCTCGAACGGGAAGAGCGGAGCGGCGACGAAGACGACGATTGGAGCGGACCGGCGGCGAGGGGGAAGAAGCAGAAAAAGAAGAAGGGGAAGAAGCGGAGGACCGGCCCGGAGAACGCCGGTTCCGCCCCCGACCATGACAAAACATGACATTCCATGACACTTCCGTGGAGTGGGCCCCTTGGGTCGGACAGTTTCAAGCGGCATTTTTGACAGGGTTGCGATGTTGTTTTTCCTCGAAGCGGTTTGGGCTCAGATATCCGAGCGCGGAGTGCAGGCGTCTGTGGTTGTAGCTGTCGATGAAGCGCGGCAGTTGCCTTGCGACGTCTTCGGCGGTCTCGAAGGCCATGGGATAGACGCCCTCGACCTTCAGGGTTTTCATGAAGCTCTCCATCATGGCGTTGTCGTAGGGGTTGGCTCGTCGTCCCATGGAGCCGACCATCCCGTGTTTGTCGAGCCGGGTCCGGTAGGCATGGGCGGCGTATTGCGAGCCCCTGTCGGAGTGGTGGATGCAGCCGGGCTGAGGGCTTCGGTTCCCGATCGCCTTGTCGAGCGCCGCGAGCGTCAGGCGCGCGTCGATGCGTTGCCCGAGCGCGTAGCCGACAATGCGGCGCGACCAGGCGTCCATGACCGCCGCCAGATAGACGAAGCCGTCCAGGATGGCGATGTAGGTCAGGTCGGCGACCCAGAGCCGGTTCGGGCCCTCGACCTCGCAGTCCCGGGACCGGTCCGGGAAGACCGGCCCGTCGTGGCCGCTGTCCGTGGTGGCGACAAAGCGGCGCTTGCGCGGCGGCTGCAGGGCGTGTTCGCGCATCAGCCGCCTGACCTTCTTGTGGTTGACGGTCCGGCCCCGGTGGCGAAGTTCCGCCTGCATGCGCCGCCAGCCATAGGCCTCGAACTCGTCCTTGATCTCGTGCATCGCCTCGACCAGGGCGGTGTCGTCGACCGGGCTCTGCGGCTCGCGGTAACAGGTGGAGCGCGCGATCCCCATCAGTCGGCATCCTTCGGCGACGGAGAGGCCTCGGGGCCGGCGATCACGGACATGGGCGCGCGCCTCGACCGCCGTCCTTGCCGCAAAGCCCCCTTTAGGAACTCCAGCTCCGCGGCCTGCCGGCCGACCAGCCGTTCGAGCGTCGCGATCCGGGCCTCATATGCCCGGAGCCTGTCGGCCGCCTCGGCCTCCTCATCGAAGGCCCCGGCCTCATACTTCTCCAGCCACAGCCGGATCAGGGTGCGAGACAGGTCATGACGGCGGGCCAGACCGTAAAACGTCTCGCCTGCCAGATACTCCTCAACGACCTGGCGCTTGAAGGCCATGCTGTGCGTGCGGTGCTTCCTCATCGGCGTCGATCCTTCCAATGACCGCGCACCTGTCAATTTCCTACAACAAAACTGTCCGAGACCAGGGGCCCACTCCACCGGGAGGGTGCCGCGCAACACGAAGCCGGCCCTGGCGGATCCGCGAATCCGGAAGGTGGCCGGGGAAACCCGCCTAGCTCAGAAGCTCCACCGGCTCGTCGAGCGGGTGGCGGCCTTCGCGGTCCTCGATTTCGAGCACCCAGAGGTCCGGGTCGCGGGCGGCCTCGCGGGCGATTTCCTCGTCGGCTTCGGCTTCGGGGCCCGGCGGGCGGGCGAGCCAGCGGCGGCGGTCGCCGTCGGTCCAGGCCGGGCGCAGCAGTTGCGCCGTGCCGTCGAGGCGGTTGAGCTTCAGCAGCACCGCGCCCGCCCCGTCGAAGCCGCGCCGCGTCACCTGGGCGGCGCAGCCCCGGACCGATGCCGCGCGGATGCAGGCCTGGATATAGACGCGGGGCGTCAGCGCCATGGCGGCGCCGGGCCTCAGGCGTGTCCGGGCACGATGTGCCGGGCGGGCGAGGGCCGGAAGGTGGCGCGCTTCAGCCAGCGGTTCTCCGCCGGGTCGAAATCGTCGCGCCGGTGGAGCAGGAAGCCGTTGTCCCAGAGCACGGTGTCGCCGACCTGCCAGTCGTGCCGGTAGACGAAGCGGGGCCCGGTCGCATGCGCGATCAGCCGGTCGAGCAGGGCGCGGCCTTCGCCCGGCTCCATGCCGTCGATGCCGGCCATGGTGCCGGGGTCGAGATAGAGCGCCTTGCGGCCCGTGACGGGGTGGGTATGCACCAGCGGATGGGTGACGTCCGGCGTGCGCCGGCGGATTTCGTCCTCGGCCATCTTGTCGATCTCGCCGTAGCCGGCCACGCGGACCGCATAGCTGAAAATGCCCCTCCTGCCGTCGATTTCGGCCTTGGTCTCACCGTCCAGCGCATCCCAGGCGGCTTCCAGATTGGCCCAGCTCGTGGGCGCCCCGCCGGCCGGCGTCTCGACGCAGTAGAGCAGGGACCCCGTGGCCGGGTTGGCCATGTAGGACTGGTCCGTATGCCAGGCGAGCTCGCCCTGGCCGATGCCGCCGATCGTGTCCCCGTCCGGATTGCGCATGTTGGAGATGTAGGTGATCTCCGGCTGGTATTTCGAAGCCCAGTCCTCCCGCACGATCAGCTCCGGTGCCCCGAACCAGGAGGCAGCCTCCACAAGCTCGGCCTCGGAGAGCGCCTGCCGGCGGAACACCAGCACGCCGTGCTCGGCAAGCGCCGTATCGAGCGCCTCGCGCATTTCGTCGTCCGGCTGCTCATGCAGCGCAACGCCTTCCACGATCCTCGCGAAGCCGTTTTCGGCGGGCCTGAGTGTCAGCATGGCCGTCAAAGCTCCTTCAACAGCGCCTCGATATCGTCCGGGCCTTCGACCGCGACACCGGACATCTCCCGGTCGATCCGCCTGACCAGTCCCGAGAGCACCTTGCCGGTGCCGAGCTCGACCACGCGGTCCACGTCGTTGTCGCGCATGAACATCATGCTCTCCCGCCAGCGGACCGTCGCCGTCACCTGGCGCACCAGCAGGTCCGGCAGGTCGGCGGCGCTTTCCACCGGCTGCGCCGTGACATTGGCGACCAGCGGCACCGAGGGGTCCTGCATATCGACGGAATCGAACGCTTCCGCCATGGCGTCGGCGGCGGGCTGCAGCAGCGAGCAGTGGAAGGGGGCGCTCACATCGAGCAGGATCGCCCGGCGCGCGCCCCGTGCCTTCGCCAGCTCCACCGCGCGTTCGACAGCGGCGCGGTCGCCGCTCACCACGACCTGGCCGTGGGCGTTGTCGTTTGCCGGGTCGCAGACCTCGCCTTCCGCCGCATCGCGCGCGACCGCCGCCGCCTGCTCGAAATCGAGGCCGAGCAGCGCCGCCATCGCGCCGGCGCCTACGGGCACGGCGCCCTGCATCGCCTGTCCGCGCAGCTTCAGAAGCCGGGCGGTGTCGGCGAGCCGGAAGCTGCCCGCCGCGGTCAGGGCGGAGTATTCGCCGAGCGAGTGCCCCGCCAGATACAGGCAGGCGGAGGGCAGCGAAACGCCGCCCTCGCGCTCCAGCACGCGCATGACCGCCATGCTGTGCGCCATCAGCGCCGGCTGCGCGTTCTCGGTCAGGGTGAGTTCGTCGCCTGGGCCTTCGAACATCAGCCGCGAGAGGCTCTGCCCGAGGGCGTCGTCCACCTCCTCGAAGACCTCGCGCGCGGCCGCCGAGGCTTCCGCCAGCGCGCTGCCCATTCCGACCGCCTGCGATCCCTGTCCCGGAAAGACGAAAGCTCGTGCCACGGACCCCTCCCGATGCCTCGTCGCGCGGGAGCAATCAAGGCGCGGCGGAGGGGGCTGTCAAGGGCGCATTCCGGCAGCTTGCGCGCGTTGCGGGTTCGTGTATAACCGCGCTCCCAGTGCAACTTGCAGGACGAAACGCACAGGCAATGGCTCTTTACGAGAATGTCTTTATCGCGCGCCAGGACATGTCGCCCGCGCAGGTCGAGACCCTGGCGGATGACTATGGGGCCCTGATGGAGTCGCTCGGCGGCAAGGTCGAGAAGCGCGAACATTGGGGACTCAAGACCCTCGCCTACCGCATCAAGAAGAACCGCAAGGGCCATTATGTCCTCTTCAATTTCGATGCGTCCGGCGATGCGATTGCCGAACTCGAACGGCGGATGCGCCTGTCGGAAGACGTGCTGCGCTACCTCACCCTGCGGATCGAGGCCGTGGACGAACGGCCGTCGGTGATGCTGCAGGCGCGCCCGCGGGACGACCGCGGGCGGCGCGATGCGCGCCCGCGCCGGGATGCCGCCGAGGCGCGGGACGGCGCAGAGACGCGGAATGCCGCAGAGACGAAAGACGAGGGCGCCGACCGGCAGGCCGCCGCCGCACCGGAGGCCGCACAATGAACGCTGCGCCGCGCCGCCCGTTTTTCCGCCGCCGCAAGAGCTGTCCCTTCTCCGGGCCCAACGCGCCCGAGATCGACTACAAGGACGTGAAGCTCATGCAGCGGTTCCTGTCGGAACGCGGCAAGATCGTGCCGAGCCGGATCACCGCCGTTTCGGCCAAAAAACAGCGCGAACTCGCGCAGGCGATCAAGCGTGCGCGCTACATGGCGCTGTTGCCCTACGTCGTGAAGTAGGCCCAGGACCGCTGCCCGCGCGGGTGGGATGGGGAAGGATCTCATCCTCTTGGTCGTTGGCGGGCTCGCCGCCGGCGCGCTCTTCGGCTCCATCGTCACAGGCTCTCTGGGTGCGGCGCTGCTGGCCTATTTCGCCGCGGCGCCGTTGTTCCTGGTCGGGCTTTCCCTCGGCTGGCTGCCGGCGGCTGCGGCGGCGCTCATCGGCGCGGCAACGGTCGCTGGAATCATCGGGTTTTTCACCGCGGGCTATTTCGCGCTCATAGTCGGGCTTCCGGTCGCGGTGCTCTGCCGGCAGGCCCTGCTGAGCCGCGCCGACGGGCAGGGAGGCGTCGAATGGTATCCGCCGGGCCAGCTCGTCGCCGTGCTGACGGCCATGGCGGCTGCCGCGCTTGCGGCCATGTTCACGGTCGCCCTTCTGCAGGGCATCGATCCGCGCCTGGAGGTCCAGCAGACGATCGAGGCGGTTCTGGACGCCGGCCTGCCGCCGGAAGTCGCCGAACGCGCCAGGGAGCAGGGCCTTGCGGAACGCGCCGCCAATTTCCTGCCGGGCATCGCCGCCGCGCTGCTCTTCCTGACGCTTGCCCTCGACGGCGTGCTTGCCCAGGCCATCGCCGCCCGTCTCTCCATCGCGCGGCGGCCGTCGCCGGTATGGCGAAGCCTGACGCTTCCGGCATGGCCGCTGTATGCGCTCGGCCTTTCCTGCCTCGCCGGGATTGCCGCCGGCGGGGCGCTGGAGTATATCGGCCGGAATCTGGCCATCGTCTTCGCCGTTCCGTTCCTGCTGCAGGGGCTTGCCGTCGTCCATGCCGCGGTCGCCCGGCTGCCGGGACGGACGGTCTGGCTGGTCGGTTTCTATCTGCTGGGGCTCCTGATGGCCTGGCCGTTCGTGCTGGTCGCGGCGCTGGGCCTTGCGGAGCCTTATGTCGGTTTGCGCGCCCGTCTCGGGGGCGGTCCGAAGGAGAATTAGTAATGGAGCTGGTCCTTCTGGAACGGGTCGAGAGCCTGGGGCTGATGGGCGATATCGTCACGGTCAAGCCGGGCTATGCGCGTAACTACCTGCTGCCGCAGAAGAAGGCGCTGCGCGCAACGCCGGAGAACATGGCCGTTTTCGAAGCGCGCCGCGCAGAGCTCGAAGCGCGCAACCTGGAGCGCAAGGGCGAGGCCGAAGCGGTCGCCGGGAAGCTGGAAGGCTTCAGCGTCACGCTGATCCGCCGCGCCGGCGACACGGGCCATCTCTACGGCTCGGTCACGGTGCGGGACATCGCGGAGGCCGCAAGCGAGATTGGCGTCGAGATCGACCGTCGGCAGCTCCGCCTGCCGCAGCCGATCAAGTCGCTCGGCCTGCACGACATCACGGTGCAGCTGCACCCCGAGGTCCAGGTGCCGATTACCGCCAATGTCGCCCGCACGCTCGACGAGGCGGAAGCGCAGGCGCGCGGCGAGGATGTGCTGGCGGTGGACGACGAGGACGCCTATCGTTTCGAGGGCGGGCTGTCCGAGTTCTTCGACGACGGCGTTCCCGAGGGCGGTGGCGCCGAAGGCGGCGAGGCCGCGCCGGAAGAGGAACCGGCCGAGGAGAGCTAGCCTTCCGCTTCCCGCCGGCGGCAGGCGTGGGGAAGGGAGAGAGCAGGACCGATGCTGTTCGTGCCGTTTCTGCGCCGGCTCGTCCAATTCGGTCGGCTGACCGTAATCGACCCGCGCGGAAGCACGCATAGCGTCGAGGGCGCGGGCGGGCCCTCGGCTACCGTCCGCCTGCACGATTCCTCGGTGAGCCGGGCACTCGTCCGCAACCCGGCGCTTGCGGTGGGCGAAGCCTATGTGGACGGGCGGCTGACGGTCGAGGACGGCACGCTGTTCGATTTCCTGACCATTCTGGTGGTGAACCGGCGCGAGGCGCATCTCGGGCGCACCAAGGGACCTGCGGACCTCGCCCGGAAGGCCGTAAACCGGTTTCGCACGCACAACCCGGTGGGCGCGGCGCGGCGCAAGGTCTCGCACCACTACGACCTGAAGCCGGAGCTGTTCGACCTGTTCTTGGACAGCGACCGGCAATACAGTTGCGCCTATTTCGCGTCGGACAATGACGATATCGAGACGGCGCAGCGGCGGAAGAAGGCGCATCTGGCGGCGAAGCTTCTGCTGCGCCCCGGGGACCGTGTTCTGGACATCGGCTCCGGCTGGGGCGGGCTCGGGCTCTACCTGGCGGAGCAGGCGGATGTGGACGTGACGGGGGTGACGCTCAGCCACGAGCAGCATGAGCTGTCGAATGCGCGCGCGGCGGAAGCGGGCCTGTCGGAGCGTGTGCGTTTCAGGCTCCAGGACTACCGGGAGGAGGCGGGCCGCTATGAGCGGATCGTTTCGGTGGGGATGCTGGAGCATGTGGGCCTGGGGCACTACCGGGAGTTTTTCGGGAAGCTCCGGGAGCTGCTGACGGATGACGGCGTTGCGGTTGTGCACACCATCGGCCGCTATGACACGCCCGGCCCGGTCAACCCGTGGATATTGCGCTACATCTTTCCCGGCACCTATGTGCCGACGCTTTCGGAGCTGACGCCGGCGATAGAGGAGCAACACCTGCTTGTGACGGACATAGAGGTTCTGAAGCGCCACTATGCGAAGACGCTGAGGGCGTGGCGGACCCGTTTCGTTTCGAACTGGGACCGGGCGCGGGAGATGTATGACGAGCGGTTCTGCCGGATGTGGGAGTTCTACCTCACCGCCTGCGAGGTCGGCTTCCTGTCGAAGGAGCTCAACGTGTTCCAGATCCAGCTTGCGAAGGACCCGGACGCCGTTCCGGAGACGCGGGACTACATCCACGAATTCGAGGCCGCGCATTGACCGGCGCCCGGCAGGCGTGACGCGGCCGGAAAGCCGGGGAGGGCGCGGCCATGCTGTATCTGCCGTTTCTGCGCCGTTTCGTCGAAATCGGCACTTTGACCGTTATCGACCCGAAAGGGGGCAGACACAGGCTGGAAGGCGCGGGCGGTCCGTCGGCCGCTGTCCGCCTGCACGACTCCTCGGTTTCGCGCGCCATGTTCCGCAACCCGGCGCTTGCGGTGGGCGAGGCCTATATGGACGGGCGGCTGACGGTCGAGGACGGCACGCTGTTCGACTTCCTCACCATCGCCCTCGTCAATCAGCGCCGCGCGAGGCTCAAGAGCGATTCGCGTTTTCTGGACTTCGTGCGGAAGGCAGCGGGGCGTCTTCGTACGCACAATCCGGTTGGGTCGGCGCGGCGCAAGGTCTCGCACCACTACGACCTGAAGCCGGAGCTTTTCGACCTGTTCCTGGACAGCGACCGTCAGTATTCCTGCGCCTATTTCGCGTCGGACAATGACGATATCGAGACGGCGCAGCGGCGGAAGAAGACGCATCTGGCGGCGAAGCTGCTTTTGCGTTCGGGGGACCGTGTTCTGGACATCGGCTCGGGCTGGGGCGGGCTCGGGCTCTACCTGGCGGAGCAGGCGGATGTGGATGTGACGGGCGTGACCTTGAGCCACGAGCAGCATGAGTTGTCGAATGCGCGCGCGGCGGAAGCGGGCCTGTCGGAGCGTGTGCGTTTCAGGCTCCAGGACTACCGGGAGGAGGCGGGCCGCTATGAGCGGATCGTTTCGGTGGGGATGCTGGAGCATGTGGGTCTGGCGCACTACCGGGAGTTTTTCGGGAAGCTCCGGGAGCTGCTGACGGATGACGGCGTTGCGGTTGTGCACACCATCGGCCGCTATGACACGCCTGGTCCGGTCAACCCGTGGATCACCCGCTATATCTTCCCGGGGGGCTATCTGCCGACGCTTTCGGAGCTGACGCCGGCGATAGAGGAGCAGCACCTGCTTGTGACGGACATAGAGGTTCTGAAGCGCCACTATGCGAAGACGCTGAGGGCGTGGCGGACCCGTTTCGTTTCGAACTGGGACCGGGCGCGGGAGATGTATGACGAACGGTTCTGCCGGATGTGGGAGTTCTACCTCACCTCATGCGAGGTCGGGTTCCTCAACAACATCGTGACCGTGTTCCAGATCCAGCTTGCGAAGGACCCGGACGCGGTGCCGGAAACGCGGGACTACATCCACGAATTCGAGGCCGCGCACTGATGGACGCGGGGCGGACGACGGGGGCTGCCGATGCACTGGCCCGGCGCGTCGCCGACGCCATGTATGCGGAGGACGATGCGTCGCGGAATCTCGGCATCCGCCTGGAGGCCGTCGGCGCCGGCTGGGCGCGCATGTCGATGCCGGTGACCGAGGAGATGCTGAACGGCCACCGGGTCTGTCACGGGGGCTATATCTTCTCCCTCGCCGATTCCGCCATGGCCTTCGCGAGCAACAGCCGCAACCGGGTCTCGGTCGCGCAGTTCTGCTCGATCACCTTCCTGCGTCCGGGCCGGCCGGGCCGCCTCCTGCTGGCCGAGGCGCGGGAACAGGCGGATGCGGGACGCACCGGCATGTATGCGGTCGAGGTGCGCGAGAAGGATGGCGAGACCGTGGCCGTGTTCTCCGGGGCCGTCCGCCGGCTCGGCGACCGGACTATCGTCTGAAGGCGGCGGTCGCGCGGGCTCTCAGCCGCTGCCGAGTGCGGGACCTGCCTTCGGCCTGCGCCGTTCCTCGCCCTTCAGGAACAGCGGCACGGCCAGCGCCAGCGAAGCGCCCGCCTCCGGGTCGTCGCAGGGGATGAGGGCGCCGCTTTCGCGCATCTGCACGTCGTTCGGAATGTCCGCGAGCGTGCCGATCTCGCCGAAGCTGACGGCATGGCGGATGAGGATTTCGCGCCATTCCGGCCAGTCGCGGGCGGCGAAGACGGCATCGAGATCGGCAATGAGCGCATGCCGGTTGGCGACCCGCGCCGGCCGGTCCCGGTAGCGCGGGTCGTCCAGCCATTCCGGTCTCTCCAGTGCCGCCACCAGCTTAGGCCAGTTGCGGTCCTCCGGCAGCAGTACGAGATGGAACCAGCGGCCGTCGCGGCACCGGTAGAGGTTGTGGAGCGCGTTGGCGGCGTCCTCGCGGGCCGGGCGGCGCTTGTGCTCGGCGCCGCAGAGCATGGCGCTGGTCTGGAAAGCGTTCCACCAGAGGCCGTTCGCCATGAGGTTGGTGGAGACGGCGCCGCCTCTGCCCGTGCGCTCGCGGCGGTAGAGCGCCATCATCACGGCGGCGAACAGCGTCATCGCGGTCGGATGGTCGCCCATGCCGGGGAGCGAGCGGGCGGGTGGTGAGTCCGGTGCGGGGCGCACCATGTCCATCAGGCCGCTTCGCGCCCAGAGCGCCGTCGAGTCGAAGCCGGTCCGCGCCGCCTCGGGGCCGGTTTCGCCATAGGCGGTGACGGAAGCGTAGATCAGCCGCTCGTTCAGCGACATGAGGTCTCCGTCGCGGATGCCGAGCCGCGCGCGCGTGCCGAGCGGCGCGTTGGTGATGAAGACATCGGCCTCGCGCACCATCGCATAAAGCCGCTCGCGGTCATCCTTCTGCTTCAGGTCCAGCACAATGCTCCGCTTGTGCCGGTTGTCCATGTTGAAGGGGTAGTTGAAGGCGGTCGGCGGATTGCCGGGCGCGCCCACCGAATGGCGGAACGGGTCCCCGTCGGGCGGTTCGATCTTCACCACGTCCGCGCCGAACTCGCCCAGAATCATCGCGGCCGCCGGACCGGCGATGAACGTCGCCGCTTCGATAACCTTTATCCCGTCAAGCAGCACGGGTTCACTCCTCCGAAAGACGGCGCCGGCGCCGCCCGCGAGGACGGCGCCGGCGTTTCGCGATTGCCGGTTATGGAAGTTCAGGGCGCTACTTGAACAGCACCGATGGCAGCCAGAGCGCGACTTCGGGGATGAAGAACACGATGGCGAGGCCAACGCATTGCAGCATCATGAAGTCGAACATGCCGCCATAGATCTTCAACAGGTCCCATTGAGGCGCCACCGACTTCAGGTAGTAGGCGGCCATGGCCACCGGTGGCGACAGGAACGCCGTCTGTAAATTGACTGCAAGGAGTGTTCCGAACCAGACCAGATGCGGCACCCGCATCTTGTCGGCCCAGGACTCGTCAATGCCGAGCGCTGGAAGGTCGGAACCAAGCGATATGATGACCGGCAGGAAGATCGGCACGAAGATGAACACGATCGCCGGCCATTCCAGAGGCCATCCGAGCAGGAACAGCACCACCATCAGCAGGGCCAGCATCGCCAGCGGCGGCATCGGGATTTCGAGCAGCCAGTTGGCGAGCATCGTCCCGGTGCCGAGCCGCGTGAAGACCGAGCCGTACACGTTCGACGCGACTGCGAGGAACAGCACCAGGCTGGATGTCTCCAGCGTGTTGAGCGCGGCCTCCTTCAGCATCGTCCAGTTCAGCCGGCGGTAGCCGAGCGCCAGCGCCAGCGAACCCACGGCCGCCATGGCCGCGGCTTCGGTCGGCGTGGCGAGGCCGATGATGATGCTGCCGAGCGCGGCGAAGATGATGACCGCCATCGGCACCACGCCGGAGATGAACTCCTTGAGGATTTCCCAGCCCGAGGACAGCCGCTGTTCCGGCGGGATCGGCGGCCCCAGTTCCGGATTGATGAGGCAGCGCACGATCGTGTAGGAGATGTAGAGGCCGGACAGGATGATGCCGGGGATGATCGCCGCGGCGAACAGGTGGATGACCGATACGCCAAGCACCGGCCCCAGCACCACCAGCAGCACGCTCGGCGGGATCAGGATGCCGAGGCAGCCGCCAGCGGTGATGACGCCCGCGGAGAGGCGCTCGTCATAGCCGCTCCGGGTCATGGCCGGCGCGGCGAGCAGGCCCATGACCGTGACCGAGGCGCCGATGATGCCGGTGGCAGTGGCGAAGATCGTTGCCGTGAACAGCACGCCCAGATAGAGCGAGCCCCTGAGCCCTCCCATGATCGACTGGAAGGAGGTGAATAATCGCTCCATCAGGCCGGCGCGCTCCAGCACGTGGCCCATGAAGATGAACAGCGGGACCGCTGCGAGCACTTCTTCCTTCATCATGCCGATGGTCTGGAAGACCATCTGGAAGAAGACGGTTTCGCCGAACCCGATCCAGCCGAAGACGATGCCGAGGATGATGAGGGTGAAGGCGATCGGGAAGCCGACGAAGATGCCTGTCAGCAGCGCGAACAGCAGGACGAGTCCGAGGATTTCGCCGCTCACAGCATTTCCGCCGGTGTATCGGTTTTCGGGAAGAGTTCCCTGCCCGTGCGCGCGGCCCAGAAGGCCTTGAGGAACTCGGAGACGCCCTGGATCAGGAGCAGGGCGGCGGTGATCGGAATGACCGCCTTGAACGGCCACATGATCGGCTGGAAGGGCGTGAGGTCGGAACGCTCGCCGATGTCCCAAGCATGGTAGGCCTCGTTCCAGCCCCGGACGAGGAAGAAGAACATGCCGGGGAAGAACAGCAGCAGGTAGAGCGTGGCATCGACCCGGCCCTTCGTGCGCTCGGACCACTTGCCGTAGAAGATGTCGGTGCGGATATGCCCGCCTCTCAGCAGGCAGTAGGCTGCGCCCAGCATGAAGTGCGAGCCGTAGAGCATGTAGGTGATGTCATAGGCCCAGATGGTCGGCGCATGGAACAGGTAGCGGGAGAGCACCTCATAGGTCAGCCCGCCGACCATCGGAATGATGAGCCAGCAGAACAGGACGCCCGAACCCCGACCCACATAGTGGTCGATGCCCTGAACGGTGTTCAGCAGCCAGACAGGCGGGTCTTCCTCGCGCGAAGGATCGTCGGTTGTCATGGGGTCCTGAGTCCGGGGGTGCGGGAAAAGGGAAGCAGGCGGCGCCCGTCAGGACGCCGCCTGCTGTCGGGACTGCGACCGGTCAGTCGATCTTGTCCTTCCAGAAGTAGTCGCTCAGATATTCATAGGGCGGGTGCGAAAACCGGCGGTACGGCACGATCTTCTCGGCATAGGCGCGCTGCGAATCGCGCACCTTCTTGTACCACTCGTCTTCCTCTTCCCACTGTACGGCGAGGTCATCATAGGCGGCCATGAAGGCATCGAGGATCCCTTGTGGCGTCCTGATCTTCTTCACGCCGTGCTTGGTGACCATTTCCTCGTAGGCGTCCGCATTGTGCATGTGCCACTTGGTCTTCCACAGCCAGAAGGTCTGGATGCAGGCGGCCTCGACGATGGCCTGGAGATCGGCGGGCAGGGTGTCCCAGAGGCCCTTGTTGATGAGCAGGTCGCCGACGGTGACCTGTTCATGGACGCCCGGCGCCATGGTGTATTTCCAGACCGTGTGGAAGCCGAACTCGAGGTCGGCAATGCCGCCGACCCACTCGGCTGCGTCGATGACGCCGCGCTCCGCCGCCGGCAGGATTTCCGCGCCCGGCAGCTGCACGGCGCTCACGCCCGCGGCGTTGAACACGAGGTTGCCGAGGCCGTAGATGCGCAGCTTGAGGCCCTTGAAGTCGTCCCAGGTCTTGATCTCTTCCTTGTACCAGCCGAGAGCCTGCGGGCCTGCCGGCTGGATCGGGAAGGAGACCACGTTCGCCTTCAGCTTCTCGGCGTACCACTGGTCGGCAAGCTGCCGCCCGCCGCCGTGATAGAGCCAGCCGTAGAAGTCGATGTAGTCCATGCCGAACAACGGCCCGTGCGAGAGCGGAATCGCCGCCTTGCTGCGGCCCACCCAGTAGCCCATCGCGGTATGCGCGCCGTCGATGACCTCCCGGGAGGTGGCGTCGAGCACCTCGAATGCGGGCACGATGGCGCCGGCGGGAAGCGGCTCGATCTTGAGGCGGCCGGCGGACATCTTGTCCACGGCCTCGACGAACATCACGAAGTTCTCCCACTGGGTCCCCGGTCCGCCCGGAGGCCAGCTGGCCTGCATTTTCCACTCGAAGTCCGCAGCCTGGACGGTAGTCGCGGCGCCTGCGAGGAAGGCGAGCGCGGCGACTGGACGCAACACAGGTTTCATTCCGGATCCTCCCGTATTAGCCCGACTTCCGCAACTCGGCTTGAGAATCGACTGATTTGACGGTTTTCCGGCGCGAGAAGTGTCGGATTTCGGTGCAGTACCTCTCGGGACCGGCTTGTAGTGCCGACCTACCCCCTTGATCGGGCTGGCGAAGATCCGGACGCTGCGCTGATGTTCGTGCGCTGCAAGAGACGCTTCAAGGACGGCAAGGAGCACCGCTACTGGAGCGTTGTGGAGAACGTCCGGGTCCACGGCGGTCGGGTTGTTCAGCGTCAGGTGCTCTATCTCGGGGAGATCAACGACAGCCAGCGAGCGGCGTGGTGCCGCTCGATCGAGGTGGTGGAGGGCAAGTCGCGATCACGGCAGATGGCGCTGTTTCCCGAGGACCGGGAGGCGCCGGCGCTGACTTGCGAAGTGGTGAAGATCGACCTCTCGCAGGTGGCGCTTCACGACCCGCGCCAGTGGGGGGCGTGCTGGCTGGCGCTGTCCTTGTGGGACCGCCTGGACCTGGACCGCTTCTGGGAAGAGCGGCTGCCGGCGAGCCGGCAAGGCACGCGGTGGCTGGACATCCTGAAGATCCAGGTCTGCTACCGGCTGATCGACCCGGGCAGCGAGTGGCGCCTTCACCGTCACTGGTATGAGCACAGCGCGCTTCGCGATCTTCTGGGTGGCGAGCGGGCGATCGCCGACGACACACTCTATCGCTGTCTCGACAAGCTGCTGGCGCACAAGCAGGGCTTCTTCTCGTTTCTGCGCGACCGCTGGGCGACGCTGTTCGAGGCGCGCTTCGACGTGCTGCTCTACGACCTGACCTCGACCTACTTCGAGAGCGATCCGCCGTTCGATGACAAGCGCCGCTTCGGCTACAGCCGGGACAAGCGGCCCGACTGCGTGCAGGTGGTGATCGCCCTGATCGTTACGCCGCAGGGCTTTCCGCTGGCCTATGAGGTGATGCCGGGCAACACCTCCGACGACACCACGCTGGCGGCGTTCCTCAAGAAGATCGAGGATCAGTATGGCCGCTCCGAGCGGGTGTGGATCATGGACCGCGGCATCCCCACCGAGGAGACGCTGGCCGCGATGCGCGAGGGCGAGGCGCCGGTGCGCTACCTGGTGGGCACGCCCAAGGGCCGGCTGACGCGGCTCGAGAAGGTGTTCCTGGGCCTGCCCTGGCAGGAGGTGCGCCAGTCCGTGACTGTCAAGCTTCTGGTCGAGGATGGCGAGCTCTACGTCCTGGTGCGCAGCGAGGGGCGGCAGGTGAAGGAACGCGGCATGCGCCGGCGCCGGCTGAAGAGGCTGTGGCGTCGATTGGCCGAGTTGCAAGGGCAGTCGAACAGCCGGGATCAGTTGTTGCTCAAGCTCGGCGCCGCCAGGAAGGAGGCCGGCCGGGCCTGGAGCCTGGTCGACATCACCGTGCCCGGGACCGACAGCGAACTCGCCGCCAACGGCTTCTCATTCCGCCTGCAGCGCGACCGGCTGCGCCAGGTCCGCCGCCGCGAGGGCCGTTACCTGCTGCGATCCAACATGGTCGCCGAAGACCCCGCCACGCTGTGGCATCTGTACATGCAGCTCGTCGAGATCGAGCAGGCGTTCAAGGAACTCAAGCACGACCTCGCGATCCGCCCCATCTTCCATCAGCGCCAAGAGCGCATCGAGGCGCATATCTTCGTCTCGTTCATCGCCTACTGCCTGCTGGTGACCCTGAAGAACCTCGCCCGGCCGCGCGCCCCGGGCCTCACCCCACGCGCCATCCTTGAGGCCTTCGCCACCATCCAGATGGTGGACGTCCATCTGCCAACCACCGACGGCCGGCACCTCGTCCTGCCGCGCCACACCCGGCCGAACAAGGAGCACGAGCTACTGCTGCAACAGCTCGGCATGACCTGGCCGCAGCAACCCGCACCCCGGATCTCCGCCTGACGGCACACGGCGCCGCCTCTCCGTTCGCCGCCTTGTAGTGCCGACCCTCGGGGAGACGATCAAGGCTATTCAATGAGTTAGCATCCTCATGACCCCCGAGTTGCGGAAGTCGGGTTAGCCAAGACATGGCGGCGCAATTTGCCGCATGCCGAGGTGTTGACGAGCGGAAAGTGGATAGTATCGCCGGGGACGAGTCAAGCAATTGGGGAGGAATGGCGTCGTGGCGCGGGTAGAAGCGAACGGAATCGGGATCGAATACGAAATGCGGGGCCCTGCCGGCGGCGAGCCGGTCCTGATGATCGGCGGGCTCGGGATGCAGCTCGTCTCCTGGCCGGACGCGCTGATCGACGGGCTCGGCGATGCGGGCTTCCGGCCGATCCTGTTCGACAACCGCGATTGCGGGCTCTCCACCCGTTTCGAGGAGGCCGGCCTCGCGAATATCGGACGTGCCTTCAAGCAGGCGCGGGCAGGCGAGCCGGTCGATGCGCCCTACACAATCGAGGACATGGCCGACGACGGCGCCGGCCTGCTGGATGCGCTCGGCATCGGGGCCGCACACATTTATGGCAGCTCCAATGGCGGGGCGATTGCGCAGCTTGTGGCGATCCGCCATCCGGCGAAGACGAAGTCGCTCGCCTCCGTCATGGCGACCTCCGGCCGGCGCGGCCTGCCGCGGCCGAGCCAGGCCGCCTCCGAGTGGCTGAATGCGCCGCGCCCGTCGGATATCGACCGTGAGACGTTCATGGAATTGGCCTGGGAGCAGAACCGGATCATGGGCTCGCCCGGCTATCCGCGCGACGAGGCGGGCGTGCGCGCCCGGGCCGGCGCGCTCTACGACCGGGCCTACTATCCCCCCGGCCACGGCCGGCACCTGCTGGCCAGCATCGCTTCCGGCGACAGCCGCTGCGCCGCGCTCGGCGGCATTACGGCCCCGACGGTCGTCATCCACGGCGCCGACGACCCGCTGGTGCCGGTCGGGCAGGGCGAGGACGTGAAGAACTCGATCCCCGGCGCGCGCATGGTCGTGATCGACGGCATGGGCCACGACGTGCCGGACGGCGCTGCCCCGCAAGTCGTCCGGGCAGTCTTGGAGAACGCGCGCCGCGCGAGCTGAGAGGTCAGACGGCGAGCGCCCGGCGCATCAGGTCGAGCGCGGCTTCGGCGAAGCGCCACATGTTCGCCTCGCGGTCGGCGTCGCCCGTCTCCAGCGTCTCGGCGAAGTCGATGGCGCCTGCCACGGCGAGGCAGGTGTGTCCCGGCGCGTCGCCGTAGCGGTTGCCGTCAGGGCCGGCGGCGCCTGTCTCGGCCAGGCCCCAGTCGGTGCCGAAGATGGTGCGCGCCCGGCCCGCCAGCAATTGCGCATAGGGCTCGGAGGAGGAGCGCAGACCGCGCATGTCTTCCTCGCCGATGCGGGCCAACTCGCTACGGGCCGCCTGCGTGTAGATCACGCCGCCGCCCTGGTAGTAGCGGCTGGCGCCCGGCACGGCCAGCAGCGCCGCCGACACCAGGCCGCCGGACGAACTCTCGAAAACGGCGATCGTCTCGCCGCGTTCCTTCAGCTTCGCGCCGATCTCCGCGGCCATGTCTTCCAGTCGGGCCATGTCGTCAGTATCCCTCCGGGGTGCGGCGATGCCAGTCCGTTGCCTGTTCGTAGGCCCAGCCGATCCGGAGCGCCAGCGCCTCGTCGCCGTCGCGCGCGTTGACCAGCAGCGAGGTCGGCATGCCGGCCCCGGTGAAACCGTTGCGCAGCGCAAGCCCGGTCAGGCCCAGATAGTTGCCCATGCGGGTCACCGTCGCCGGCGTCTGCTTCTGGTCCACCTCCGCGACCGGGATTGCGGCGAAGCGGGCCGTCGGCGTCAGCAGCGCGTCGATCCCGTCCATGGCGTCGTCGAAGGCCGCCATGACCGCCTCGCGGTCGAGCAGGGTGGCGACATAGTCGCGGGTCGGGAGCCGTCCGCCGGCCGCCACGCGCGGGCGCACGTCGGGGTCGAGCTGCTGCTCCTCGTTGTCCACCACGTCCTTGAGGTGGGTGTAGCTTTCCGCGCCGATGATGTTGGCGACCGGCTCTGCGAAGTCCGCCATGGCGCGCGGCATGTCGATATCGACGATATGCGCGCCGAGTCCCTCGAAAACCGCGAGCGAGGCGTCGTAGGCCGCCAGCACTTCGGCGTCGACGCCCGGCCGCTCGGAGTCCGGCATCCGCGCAAGGCGAAGGTCGCGCACGCCCCGGCGCAGGCCCGAAGTCGCGTCAACGGGCGCCAGCCGGCGGGTCTTCGGGTCGCGCGGGTCCGGGCCCTGCATGGCCTCCAGCAGCCAGGCGCAGTCCTCGACGGCGCGGGCGAGCGGCCCCGGCGTGTCCAGCGTGTGCGAGAGCGGCAGCACGCCGTGGGTGCTGATCCGCCCGACCGAGGTCTTGAGGCCGGCCGTGCCGCAGAAGGCCGCCGGCAGCCGCACCGAGCCGCCGGTGTCGGTGCCGATGCCGCAGGGGATGAGCCCCGCGCCGACGCCCGCGCCGGTGCCGCTCGACGAGCCGCCGGGAATGCGGTGCGTCTCGCGGTCCCAGGGGTTCCAGGGGGTGCCGAGCGAGTTGTTCGTGCCCCAGCCGCCATAGGCGAACTCGACCGTGTGTGTCTTGCCGACCACGATCATGCCGGCGGCGCGCAGCCGCTCGACGAGGGTGGCAGTGGTGGGCGAGATGCGCTCCTTCCAGATTGCCGCCCCGCCGGTCGTGACCCGGCCTTCCATGTCGCAGAGGTCCTTGACGCCGATCGGGATGCCGTGGAGCGGCCCGATGCGGTGCCCGGCGCGGATCGCCCTGTGAGCGGCCTCGGCGGCCTCGCGCGCCTCGTCGGCGTAGACGGCGGCGAAGGCATGCAGCTTCGGGTCGAGGCTTGCGATCCGGTCGAGGCAGGTCTCCGTCACCTCGACGGGCGAGAGCCGCCCGGCGGCGATCTCCGGGGCAAGCTCGTGGATGGGCGCGAACGGGTCCGACATGGGAAGGGGGTCTCCTGCGGGAGGCGAGCTTGCGCACAGGATACGGCCATCGCCGCCCCGGTGCGAGCCGCCCCGCTATGGCGCGGGCGAGGCGGCGGGGATAGCATCGCGGCGAACGGACAAAGCGGGGGAGGGAAGGCCATGGCGGCATCCTTGAACGGCAGGGCGGCGGTCGTCGGGGTCGGCGAGACGGCATATGAGCGCGGGTCGGACAGGAGCGCGCTGGCGCTGCAGTTGGAGGCGTCGCTGCGGGCGATAGAGGATGCGGGCCTGGAGCCGAAGGATATCGACGGCCTCCTGCCCTATGCCTCGGGTGCGGCCGTCGCCGAGGACTTCATCACCAATTTCGGCCTGGAGGACGTGACCTTCTCGGCCACCACGCCGATGGGCGGGGCCAGTTGCGTGGCCGCGATACAGGCCGCCGCGGTTGCCGTGGCGACGGGCCTTTGCCGAAACGTGCTGCTGCCCATCGGGCGGCGCGGCTATTCGGACTCGCGCGTCGCGTCCAGGGTGGCCGCCATGCCGCAATTCCACGTCGTCTCCGAGTTCGAGACGCCGTCCGGGACCATCGCCCCGGCGCAGCTCTACGCTCCGATGGCGCGCCGCCACATGGAGCTTTACGGCACGACGGCCGACCAGTTCGCCGAGGTCGCGGTCACCATGCGCCGCCACGCCATGCTGAACGACAACGCCATCATGCAGAAGCCGATGACGGTCGAGGACCATCACGCGTCCAGGATGATCTGCGACCCCTACCGCCTGTTCGACTGCTGCCTGGAGAGCGACGGCGGCGCGGCGGTGGTGGTCTCCAGCGCCGAGCGCGCGGCCGACACCCGCCGGCCGGTGCCGATCCTGGGCGTCGCCGAGGGCCACCCGGACTCGCCGAGCGTCATCACCCAGCGCCCGGACATAACCCGGCTCGGCCTCGCCAAGGCCGCGCCGCGCGCCTTCGGCATGGCGGGCGTGCGTCCCGAGGATGTCGATGTCGCAGAGGTCTATGACTGCTTCACCTGGACGGTGATCTGCCAGCTGGAGGACCTGGGCTTCTGTGCCAAGGGCGAGGGCGGGGCCTTCGTCGAGGGCGGGCGCATCGGGCTCGGCGGCGAACTGCCCGTCAACACGCATGGCGGCCTGCTCAGCCAGGCGCATATCGTCGGCATGAACCATGTCTGCGAACTGGTGAAGCAGATGCGCGGCGAGGCCGGCCGCACGCAGGTGGCGGACGCCGGAATCGGCCTCGTCACCGGCTACGGCGATCTCGGCGACGGTTCGCTCGCGATCATGGGAGCGGCGGCGTGAGCGCCCGCCCGCCGACGGGCGAAACAATGATCTCCCGCCCGGTCCCGGAGCCCACCATCGACTCGAAGCCCTACTGGGACGGGCTGAAGGAACGCCGCCTGCTGCTCCAGCAATGCGGCAATTGCGGCCTGGTCCGCCACTATCCCCGCCCGATGTGCGCCGCCTGCCACTCCTTGGAGGTCCGCTGGATCGAGTCCGCCCGCCGGGGCCGGCTCCATAGCTGGACGGAGGTCCACCACCCCTTCGTGCCCGCCCTCCGCGACGAAACCCCCTATGTCATGGCGACCGTCGAACTGGAGGAAGGCGTGCGCCTGCAATGCCAGATGCTGGGCGCGGAGGCCGCCGCGCTCCGGCTCGACCTGCCGGTGGAGATTGTCTTCCGCGAAGTGCAGGATGGCTTGGTGCTGCCTTTCGCGCAGGTGGTGTAGGCTGCGAGCGATGCCTGACCTGTCGAAACTTGAGGCCCTGATCGCCCGATTGGTCGGGATCGACTTTTCCCAGAGCAGCGAGCAGGACACGCGCGAGATCGCGGTGAATACCGTAATCGGGGAATTGGGCTGGGACACGCTCGACCGCGACGAGGTCGCCCGCGAATACTCGGTCCGGGGCGGGCGTGTGGATTATTGCTTGCGGGTGCAGGCTCGCGATTTCGTTCTTGTTGAGGTGAAGCGCGCGGGTGCGGACCTTGCCGAGCATCAGGAACAATTGCTGCGTTATGCCTTCAGCGAGAGCGTGCCGCTGGCGGTGCTCACGGATGGCCTCATCTGGTGGCTGTATTTGCCGATGGCCGAGGTAAGCTGGGAACAGCGGCGTTTCTTCCGCGTGAATTTCCGTGAGCAACAGCCTTCTGATACGGCCATAGCGCTTTATCGCTTCCTTAACCGTAGTAGCGTGGTCAGCGGCGAGGCGCAGGAAGAAGCTAAGCGGGAATTCGAGAGTCAGGAGCGCGACCGGCGCGTGAGGGCTGCCTTGCAAGATGCGTGGGAGAGAGTGCTCGGTGATCCGGATAGCCTGTTGCGTGAAGAACTTTCCGACACGGTAAAGGAGATATCGTGCTACCCACCCGACCGGGAAACGATTGCTCGCTTTCTGCAAGACAAGCTCGCAAGCATCGGTAAAGAAGGCGGACCATCTGCTGTGCGGGCAGCGCAAATGGCAGCGGGCAAGCAGGCGCAGACGCCAGCTAAACCCTCGGTTGGTGCTGGCTCCGACAAAGCACAGCCGCGCCGCCAGGCCCGCAGCCGCGTTGACACGACCATTGACGCCATGCGCCGCCCGGAAGGCGTTACCGTTACCGAGCTTGTGGCCCTGTTCGAGGCCGAGTTCGGCAACGGCAAGCAGAGCACGGCGCAACAGGCGATCTACAAGGCGCCAAAGGCCCGCGGGCTAAAGCCCGTCAATACCGGCGAAGAGCGCAAAGGCAAGGTGGTTTACCGTATATACGACTGACCGCCCCATACCCGGCCCGACAGCCCCGGCCGGAGCGGGGCGGAGATCCGGGGCGACGATTGCGGGCCCGGATCGTCCCGCGCTCAAACGTAAGTCACGACCTCCGTGAGCGGCTTGCGGCCGATGTCCGGCACCGTCGCGTTCTCGTCCGGGTAGCCGGCGACCAGCAGCAGGAAGGGGCGTTCGGCGGCTTTCGGGCGGCCGAGTATCTCGTTCAGGAACTTCATCGGGCTGGGCGTGTGGATCAGCGTCGCCAGCCCCGCCATGTGCAGGGCCGCGATCAGCATGCCCGTTGCGATCCCGACCGACTCCATCGGGTAGTAGTGCTTGACGCGGTGGCCGTCGGCCAGCCGGCCGTACCTCTGGGAGAAGACCGCGATCAGCCAGGGCGCGCGCTCCAGGAACGGCTTGTGCTCGTCGGTGCCGAGCGGAGCCAGCGCATCCAGCCACTCCCTGGGCGCGCGGTGGCGGTAGAACTCGCGTTCCTCCTCCTCGGCGGCCAGCCGTATGCGCCGCTTCGTTTCCGGGTCGCCCACCACGGTGAAATGCCAGGGTTGCAGGTTCGCGCCGCTCGGCGCGGTCGTTGCGGCCCGCAGGCAGTCGTCGATGACGGCCCGCGACACGGGGCGGCTGGAGAAGTCCCGCACGGTGCGGCGGCGTTTCAACTCCTCGTGGAAGGCGCGCGCCCGCCTCATCATCTCGTCCTCTGGATACTCCCGGTAGCCGGGCAGCGGTATGAAGGAAGGCTCGTTCATGGGGCCGTCCCCGGAAGCGGAAAGGCGGAGCCCATGACAGTCGCCTGTTCGCCGCCGGCGTCAAGGCGTAAGGTCCCGAACGGGCGGCTGCGATCGCATTACTCCCCGGGGGCGGCAGGATGACCGAGACCTTTCCCAACCTGTTCAGCCCGCTCGCCGTCGGCAGCTACACGCTCCGCAACCGGATCATGAATACCGGCCACGCCGCACACCACCAGTCGGCGGACGGCACGCCTTCCGAAGCCTATGTCCACTATCTCAGGGAGCGGGCGAAAGGTGGTGCCGGCATCATCGTCACCGGGCATACCGTGCCCGTGTATGACGGCGAGACGACGCTGGCCTTCACGAATTTCCATGACGGCATCGTCCCGGTCTATCGGCGGATTGCCGACGCCGTGCATGAGTTCGACGTGCCGGTCCTTGCCCAGCTCGGGCATCGCGGGCGCCGCGTGGCCGATGTCTCCGCCTTTCTGGGCCGGCCGATCACTGCGCCCTCGGCCGTGCCGCCGCCCGATTTCTCGGTGCCGGTCTACATGCCGCACGAACTCTCCACCGCCGAGGCGGAGGCCATTGTCGAGAGCTTCGCGAAAGCCGCGGGCCGCGTGCGCCAGGGCGGTTTCGACGGCGTCGAACTGGCGGTGGGCATGGACTACCTGTTCGCCAATTTCCTCCACCCGCACGGAAACCGGAGGACGGACAAATATGGCGGCGGGACGATTGAGGAGCGTATGACGTTCCTGCGCGAGGCGCTCACGGCGGTCCGCTCCGAGCTGGGGGCGGACCGGCTGCTCGGCGTCCGCCTCTATGATGATGTCATGGACTACAGCCTGCGGCTGCAGGACCTCGTCGGTCTCTCGCGGCTCCTCGACCGCGAAGGCCTGGTCGATTACTTCAACATCTGGCACGGGATCGTGCCGAGCCCGAGGCAGGGCCGCGCGCACTGGCCGAGCCACTATTACGGGCCGGGTGCCTTCACCTATCTGCCGGCGGCGGTGAAGGCCGTCGTCACGCGGCCCGTGGTCGGCACGGGGCGGATGGACTCGCCGGCGGTGGCCGAGCGCCTTCTCGCCGAGGGCAAGGCCGACATTGCCGGCATGGCGAAGACCCTGATCGCCGATCCCCATTTTCCGAACAAGGTCCGGCAGGGCCGGGTCGCGGATATCCGGCCCTGCATCGCCTGCACCCAGTCCTGCGTGGGGCATGTCGATCTCGGGCTCGGCGTCGGCTGCATCTACAACCCGGTCACGGGGCGGGAGAAGGAGTGGGCCGAACTCCGGCCGGCAAAGGCGAGGAAACGCGTCGTCATCGTCGGCGGGGGCCCGGCGGGCATGGAGGCCGCGCGCGTGGCAGGCGAGCGGGGCCATGAGGTCATCCTGATGGAGCGGGGCAGGAGGCTCGGCGGCCAGATCGGCCTGATCCTGAAGACGCCCGACCGGGGTAATTTCGAGGAGATCATCCTCTGGTTCGAGCGCCAATTGCGGAAGCTCGGCGTCGATATCCGTCTCGGAACGGAGGCCGCGGCGGAAACCGTGCTGGCCGCCGGGCCCGACGAGATCGTGCTGGCGACCGGCTCCACCGCCTGGCTGCCGGAAGTCGCGGGAACGGACCGGCCGCATGTCTTCTCCGCCCGCAATGTCCTGTCGGGCCATGCCGCGCCGGGCGAAGCCGTGCTCGTGGTCGATACGCTCGGCCGGGCCGAGGCCGCCACGACCGCCGATTACCTTGCGAGCCGCGGGCACCGGGTCGAACTGCTGACAGGGCTGGAGACGATCGCGCCCTTCATGCCGTCGCCGGCGCGCCACCACCTGCTGGAAAAGCTGATGAAGGCCGGCGTGGCCCTGACCACCCACACGGCGCTCTGGGAAATCGGGGAAACCAGCGTCGAGGCGTATAATGTCGTAACCTGGGAGCCGCGGACGATAGAGGGGTTCGACAGCGTCGTGTTCGGGTCGGGCGGCAAGGCCGATACTAGCCTCTACAGGGAGCTTTCGGCGCACAGGGACGGTCTGCGGCTCATCGGCGACTGCTTCCAGCCCCGCGATATCGAGGTCGCGGTCGTGGACGGGCATCGGGCAGGGCGGGCGCTGTGAGACCCCGACCGCTGATCGTCGATTGCGACCCTGGTCAGGACGACGCCGTCGCCCTGCTGATGGCCTTCGCCGCGCCGGAAGAGTTCGACCTTCTGGGCATCACGGCCGTTGCCGGCAATGTCCCGCTGGCGCTGACCGAGAGCAATGCGCGCCGGGTCAGGGACCTCGGCGGCCGACCGGAGGTACCGGTCTATGCCGGCTGCCCGCGTCCCCTGGTGCGCGAGCCGGTCACCGCCGAGCGCATCCACGGGCCGACGGGCATCGACGGCGCGGACCTGCCGGAGCCGGGCCGCCCGGCCGAAGCAACCCACGCGGTCGATTTCCTGGTCGAGACACTCCTCTCGGCGCCGGAGCCCGTCACGCTCGCCACGCTTGGGCCGCTGACCAATATCGCGCTCGCCATCGTCAAGAACCCGGCGGTGCTCGCGAATGTGCGCGAGATCGTGGCGATGGGCGGGGCCATCGGCACCGGCAATGTCACCGCGTCCGCCGAGTTCAACATCTTTGCCGATCCGCACGCCGCGCATGTCGTGTTCGAGGCGGGCGCGCCGCTCACCATGATCGGGCTCGACGTGACCCACCAGGCGATTGCGACGCCGCCGAGGCTGGAGGCGGTCCGCGCGCTCGGCACGGCGCCGGCGGCGGCGGTCTGCGGCATGCTCGACCTCTACGGCGCGAAGAACATGGCGGCCTACCACCACGGCGCGCCGCTGCACGACCCCTGCGTGATCGCTTGCCTGCTGCAGCCGGAGCTTTTCGAAGGCCGGGAGATGCGCGTCGATATCGACATTGCCGAAGGCCCCTGCTTCGGGCGCACGGTCTGCGATGCGCGCGGGCGGAGCGGCAGGCCCGCCAATGCCCGCGTGCTCGAACGCATCGACGCCGACGGCTTCTTCGCGCTGCTGACCGAGCGCCTGGCGCGGCTGCCGGCCGGTACCGCATAGCGGCGGGAACGCTAATTTCCGGAAGACCTGAGAGGAAAGCCATGCCTGAGAGACCCATCGCCCTGGTGACGGGCGGCGCGCAGGGAATCGGCTACGCATGCGCCGAAGCGCTTGCCGAAGACGGCCACCGCACGATCCTTGCCGACATAAAGGAGGATGGCGTGCGGGACGCCGCCGAAAGGCTTGGCGACGGGGCAGCGGGCCTCATCTGCGACATGGGCGACCCGGCTGCCATCGCCGCGCTGTTCGACAGGATCGAGAACGACTACGGGCCGGTCTCGACGCTGGTGAACAATGCCGGCATCGCGCTTCCGGGCGATTTCCTCGCCTACGATCTGGGCGACTTCCAGCGCGTGATCGGCGTCAATCTCGTCGGCGTCTTCGCCGCCACGCAGCGCGCGGCCAGGACGATGGTGGAGAAGGGCATCCGGGGCGCGATCGTCAGCATGTCCTCGATCAACGCCCAGGTCGCGATCCCGGCAATTCCGGCCTATTGCGCCTCGAAGGGCGGTGTGATGCAGATCACGAAGGCGGCTGCGCTCGCGCTTGCGCCGCACGGCATCAGGGTCAATGCCGTCGGGCCCGGCTCCATCGACACGGAGATGATGGCGGGCGTGAACGCCAATCCCGAGGCGATGCAGGTAGCCATGTCGCGCACGCCGCTCAAGCGCCTGGGCTCGCCGCGCGAGATCGGCGATGTCGTCGCTTTCCTCGCCTCGGAAAAGGCGGGCTACATCACCGGCGAGACGATCTATGTCGACGGCGGCCGGCTCGGGCTGAACTATACCTGCTGACAGGGCCCGCCCGGCGAACGGCCGGCGGTCAGTCCTCGGCGATGTCCTCGGCCCAGAGTTCGGGCCGTTCCTCGATGAAGCGGGTCATGAGCGCGATGCAGTCCGGGTCGTCGGCGACGATCACCTCGACGCCGCGCTCGCGCAGGAACGCCTCGTTGCCGCCGAAGTTCGTATTCTCCGCGATGACGACGCGGGGTATGCCGAACTGGACGATGGTGCCCGAGCACATCATGCAGGGGGAGAGCGAGGTGTAGAGGGTCGTGTCGCGGTAGGTCCGCTGGCGGCCCGCCCTGCGCAGCGCGTCCATCTCGCCATGCGCGATGGGGTCGTCCTGCTGCACGCGCCGGTTCCGGCCCTGCGAGACCACCGTATCGCCGCGCGCGAGAACCGCACCGATGGGGCAACCGCCCTCCTCGAACCCGGTCAGGGCTTCCTCATAGGCGATGCGCAGCATCCGGCGGTCGGTCTCGGTCAGGCTCATCTCTGCGGTCCTCCGTAATAGGGAAGCCGTTCGGTACGGATGTCGTGGCCCCTGGCGGAGACGGCATCCAGATGATCGGCAATGTCCTCGAGCCGGGCGACCCAGACCTTGCGGGTCGCCATGGTCTCCTCAAGCCAGCGCTCGACCAGCCGCCAGCGGGCCAGCCGGCCGGTCAGGAACGGGTGGACGATCGGCATGAAGAAGCCGCCCGCCTCGTACTGCGCCTCGAATTCCTCCCAGAAGCCGGCCAATCCCGCGGAGGGCTCGCGCACCTGCATCATGTAGCCGATCTCGGCATAGTGCGCGAAGGGCGGCCAGTCGTCGGTGGCCCAGTGGACCGGCATCTCCCAGAGCGCGCCTTCCGGGGTCGCAATCCGGTAGGGAATGTCGTCGGCCATCAGGGAGCTGTCGTAGCGCAGCCCGTGACGGATCATCAGGTCGATGACCTGCTGCGTGACGTTGTAAACCGGCGCGCGGTAGCCGCGCGGGGGGCCTCCGCAGATGCGGCGGTGGGCGTCCAGTGCCTTCTCGAAAGCTTCCGCCTGGGACGGGCCGCGCGTCGCTACCGGATCCTCGTGGATCCAGCCATGATGTCCGATCTCGTGCCCGTCGCTCAGGATCGCCTCGACGGCGTCCGGGTAGGTCTCCAGGCACCAGCCGGGGATGAAGAAGCTCTGCCTGATCCCGAGACGCCGGTAGGTCGCGAGGATGCGGGGAATTGCGACCGTCGGCCCGTAGCGGCCCATCGAGACCGGGTAGAGCCGGTCGAACCCGTCCTCCGGCCGCGCAATGTGGATCAGGCTGTCGGCGTCCATGTCGAAGGTGATTGCGACGGCGCACCTTGCGCCGTCCGGCCAGGGAATCGGGTTCCGGATCATCTGCGCCTCCGGTCAGCTTTCGGGCAGGACATGACCGGCATCGGCCGGCCAGCTGAGATGGAAGTCGCCGCCGGCATGCGGGTCCAGGTCGCCCAGCGCGCGTTCGGGCAACTGGACCTTGAGCTCGGTCCCGTCCTTCGCCTCGAGGAACAGGGTCACTGTCGCGCCGACGAATTCCTCGGAGATCAGGGAGCACGGAATCGCGCCTTCGGACGGCGTGCGGCCGATTTCGACGAGGTCGGCGGCCACGACAAGAGCGGCGGGGCTGCCTGCCGCGGGCAGGCCGGCAGCAGGGAAGGCGCCGAGCGGCGTTTCAATCGCGTCGCCTCTGCTGATACCGGCCAGAATGTTGTTACGGCCCACGAATTCGGCCACGAAGCGGTTTTCGGGCGTGCGGTAAATCTCGCGCGGCTGGCCGACCTGGACGACGCGGCCCTCCGACATGATCACGATCCGGTTGGCCATGGCGAAGGCCTCGGATTGCGAATGGGTGACATAGACGAAGGTGATGCCGAGCTCGCGCTGCAGGCGCGTCAGCACGCCCTGCATGCGGATGACCAGATGGGCGTCCAGCGCCGACAACGGTTCGTCCAGCAACAGGATCTGGGGCTCCGTCACCAGTGAGCGCGCCAGCGCCACGCGCTGGCGCTGGCCGCCGGACAGCGTGTCGACATTGCGCTCGGCGAACTCCCCGATCTCGAGCCGCTCCAGCCATTCCACGGCGCGCCTGCGCCGTTCGCCGGCATCGATCCCGCGCATTCTCAGCCCGAACTCGACATTCTCCCGGGCATTCAGGAAAGGGAACAGGGCTAGGGACTGCCAGACCATGGGCGTGTCGCGCTCGTGGACCGGCACGTCGTTCATCAAGCGCCCGCTGATGCGGACCTCGCCTTCGGTCGGCGCTTCCAGTCCGGCGATCATCCGCAGCGTCGTCGTCTTGCCGCAGCCCGACGGGCCCATGATCGCGATGAACTCGCCCGCCGCAATTTCCAGGTCCAGGCGATGCACGGCCGTGAAGGTCCCGAACCGCTTTACCACGCCTGAGAGAATGACGAGCGGATCCTTCATGTGCGACCAACCCTGGCGATGAAGAAGAGTTGAGCGAGGACCACCAGCGTGATGGAGGTCAGGAACACAAGCGACCCGATGGCGTTGACCTGCGGGTCGATATTGCCCTGGACGATCTCGAGGACGATCACCGGCACGGTCTTGTTCAGCCCGCTTACGAACCATGCTACCGCAAACTCGTCAAAGGAAACGGCGGCGGTGAGGCAGGCGGCGGAGACAATGGCGGGCCGGCAGAACGGGAGTATGACCGACCGCAGCGCCCGCCATTCCGAGGAGCCCAGATTCCAGGCCGCGGCCTCCAGGTTCGGATCGATCTGGTTCAGGCGCAGGCGGATGATCGCCATGGCGAAGGGCGCCGTCAGCACGGAATGAGCGATGACGATCGACCAGAGCTGGCCCGACGCCCCGATCCAGGACAGCCAGGCGAGCATGGCAAGCGCCATGATGATCAGCGGGATCGTCGGCGGCAGCAGGATCAGCGCCAGATACGGCCCCTTGAGGCGGAAGCTGTAGCGATAGTCGGTATAGGCGGTCGCGAAACCCAGCGTTGTCGCGATAACGGAGGTCGAGAGCGAGACGATGATCGAGTTGCGGGCTGCCTCGCCGATCTCGGCGTCGGCGAAAATCGTGTCGTACCAGTGGGTGGTGAAGGAGCCCAGCGGGATCGTCGGGAACCGGTCCGAGTTGAAGGAAAAGACGACCGACGCGACGATCGGCGCGAAGATGAAGACGAACACCAGTAGCAGCCAGCCGAGCAGTAGGACGGTCGCGATCCGCGCGCTCATGACGATAACCGCTTGCGATAGGCCAGCCAGATGGCGGTGGCGGCGATGGTGAACAGCGTGAGCATCATCATGACCGCGACGACGGCCGCACGCGGCCACTGCTGGCCGGATTTCGTGGTGTCGATGATCAGTATCGGCAGAGTGGGCGGTTTCGACCCGCCCAGGTAATAGGGCGCGACGAAGTCGCCGAAGGACAGGATGAAGCAGAACAGCGCCGCGATGATGAGCCCCGCCTTCGCGAGCGGCACGATCACGGCGAACAGCGTGCGCCGGGGCGGACAGCCGAGGTTCCGGGCGGCCTGGACGAGGTTCCGGTCGATATTGGCGAGCGAGACGGTCTGCAGGATGACGACCAGCGGCAATGTCAGGGTCAGGTAGCCGACGACCGTGCCGAAGGGCGTGTTGAGCATGGTGTAGGGACCGAGCCCGGCGGCGCCGATCCCGGCATTGATTACGCCCGATTCCGCCAGGATCACGTACCAGGAGAACGTGCGGACCAGATAGGACGTGAAGAACGGGATGATGAGAAGAAAGATCGCCCAGCGCCGTGTCGCCTCCGACACCCGGAATGCCAGGGCGTAGGCTGCGGGAAAGGCCACCAGCGTCGCCGCCAGCGTCGCCAGGCCCGCCATGCCGAAGGTGTACCAGTAGCTGTCCCACACATAGCCCCTGGTGAGCATCCGCGCCCAGTTCTTGAGCTCGAACGCCTCCTCCATCCGGTAGTTCTTCACCAGGAAGAAGCTCATCGCGATCATGAAGAACAGGGGCCCGAGGAAGAACAGCCCCTGCCAGACGATGACCGGCAGCCGGAAGGCGAACGCAAAACGGTTCATGGCGCGCGCTTGGACATGCAGGGAGGGCGTAACGGACCCCGCGCCGTCAAGGCTCTGGCGCCGGGGTCCCGCAGGTCAGCGTCCGGGACCGGAAGGGTGGCCCCGGACGCGCTCGCCCCGGCATCAGGCGTTCTTGTACTCGGACCAGAAGTCGTTCCAGTCCTCAAGCGTCTGGTTGACCGGGATGTTGCGGTAGTGGATGCGGCCTTCATTGATGAGCGCGATCGGGTCCATCGGGTTCCCGTCCGTCTGGTTGGAGCGCTCCGCCTCGGCGCTGTCGGCGGCAACTAGGGCCGCGCGTCCGCCCTTGGTGATGCAGTTGCCCGGATAGGCGGCCATCTGGGCCGACTTCACCTGTCCCTCGGGGCTCAGCATGTACTGGATGAAGCTCTTGACGATATCCGCCTTGGACGAGCCTTTGCCGATGCAGTAGCTCTCCGTCCACTGTATGCCGCCCTCCTTCGGAATGACCGAGGCCACCGGCGCGCCGTCCTTTTCCAGCACACCCGTGATCCAGTCGCCGATCCCGCACATGGCCAGCATCTCGCCGTTCTTCAGGCTGTTGAAGGTGCCGCCATAGTCGAAGTAGCCGCCGACCTGCGGGCGCAGGCTCATGGTCGTCTTCTGCACCGCCTCCCATTCGGCGTCGTCTAGGTCCCAGAGTCCCGCACCGTTGCCGTTATAGAGGCTCATCATGCCCAGAGACGGCAGGTGCCAGTCGAAATGCCCGACCTTGCCCTTCACCTCGGGCTTCCAGAAGCACTTGTAGCTCATGGCCTCTTCGGCCGAGATCGCGGTCGTGTTGTAGCTGACGCCCAGATGCCCGAACCGCACCATCATCGAGAACAGCGTGTCGCCGTCCCAATGTCCCGGGAACTTCGTGAAGTCGTCGTGCAGCATGTCGTCGAACGGATAGTCGTTTGCGTCCAGAGCCTCGATATAGCCCGCCGCATTCAGCTGCTGCACGAACTCGGCGTCCGAGAGGATCACGTCGTAGGTGCCGGGAGGCGACTGGGCGATAAGCGCCAGCATGTTGTCGCCGCCGGCGTAGTATTTCGGCTTGAATTTGACATTGTTGGCTTCCTCGAAGGCGCCGACGATGTCCGGCTCGCCATGGCCGTACCAGGCAAGCATGTTGATCTCGGTCGTCGAGGCCCATGCGCGGCCGACGAACGGGGCGCTGAGCGCCGTCGCGCCTGTTGCCATAAGCACCTTGCGGCGCGTCAGGTTCACCTTTTCGCTCATCATATGACCTCCCGTTGGCTGCTCGCGGTATCCAAACCCGAATTGAACATTGCAGCAAGGAACATCTTTGACTGCACAGCCAATCGGCCGCAAGTTTCCCGCCGTGACGCTTCGGGAATTCCATAAGCTCTTCAAGGCGCCGGGCCCGGTCGTCCTGCCCGTGATCCATGCACTGGACGCGGGACAGGTAAACGAGAACATCCGCATTCTGGTCGGCGAAGGCGCACCGGGCTGTTTCCTGATCAACCATGACTTCGGCGTCGAGCCGTTTCTGCCTGTCATCAGCGAGGTCCGGAGCGCGTGGCCGGCGCTCTGGATGGGTGTCAACTTCCTGGCCGTCACGGGCCGCGACGCCTTCCCGCTCCTGGGCGAACTCGGGAAGGCCGGTTGCCGGATAGATGCCTACTGGGGAGACGACGCGCGGATCGACGAGACCGGGCGGGACCCCTCCGAAGCCCGGCAGATTGCCGCCGCGCGGGCGGCGAGCGGATGGTCCGGACTCTATTTCGGCGGCACGGCATTCAAGAAGCAGCGCCCCGTCGATCCGGCACACTGGCAGGACGCCGCGCGCGAGGCAGCCCCCTTCATGGATGTCGTCACAACGTCGGGCGCAGCGACCGGGGAGGAAGCCGGTCTGCAAAAGCTCCGGCGCTTCAGGGCCGGCGTTGGCGACGCGCCGCTTGCGCTGGCCTCCGGCATTACGCCCGAGAACGCGCGAATCTATGCCGATTCCGACGCTTTCCTGGTGGCAACCGGGGTCAACCGGCCGGATGACTTCTACAATATCGACCCCGCCCGACTGGCGCGTCTAATGCGGATTGCCCGGGAGATCGGTAGCCATGGATAAAGGCCCCCGCGACGACCGCTGGTACTTGCGGCTGATGGCGCCGAACACCAAGGGCGGCGGGTTCGCCTGGCTGGACCCTACGTCCATCTACATCAATGGAGGGGCGTTTCACGATCTGCTTGACGACCTGCACGCCGATCTGGAGGGCGTCGATGTCGATGTCGTTGCGGGCCTCGACGCCATGGGGTTCGTTCTCGGAACCGCTCTGGCGGTGAGGCTGGGCGTCGGGTTCCTGCCGATCCGCAAGGCCGGCAAGCTCTGCGTCGATACGGACAGGGTGGCGTTCACGAACTATTCCGGCCGGACCCAGCATATGGAGATGCGCCTGCCGGCTTTTGCGCCGGGAACGCGGGTCCTGCTGGTTGACCAGTGGATCGAGACCGGCGGGACGATGGAAGGCGCCATCGCCCTCGTCGAGCGCCAGCAGGGCGGCGTCGCCGGCCTGGCCGCCGTCGCCATCGAGAGCACGGAGCGCAGCGCAGCGTTCCGTGAGAAATACCGGTGCGTTTCCGCGGTTCTGCCCGGCTCGCATTGGCAGCGGGAGTGCGATGCCCAGATGTTGTCGAGTTTCGCCGATTACCGGCCGGAAGATGCCTTTCCCGCGCTGACAGGCGGCGTGCGCCGCTACACTTGATCGACCCGCCGGCGCATTGCGGCGCGGAAGGCGTCTACAGCAGCGACCAGGCCAGGTCCCGGGCCTCCTCCGGGGTCCCGACAATCCGGTCGTCGGGAATCCGGTCGAGGACGTCGAAGGCGTAGAGGGTTTTTCGGACACGGTCGCTCGCGTCGACCATGACGATCTGCGTGCCGGTCTGTTTCGCCCGGTCGATGAGCAGAGCCAGCAGATTAGCCCGACTTCCGCAACTCGGGGGTCATGAGGATGCTAACTCATTGAATAGCCTTGATCGTCTCCCCGAGGGTCGGCACTACAAGGCGGCGAACGGAGAGGCGGCGCCGTGTGCCGTCAGGCGGAGATCCGGGGTGCGGGTTGCTGCGGCCAGGTCATGCCGAGCTGTTGCAGCAGTAGCTCGTGCTCCTTGTTCGGCCGGGTGTGGCGCGGCAGGACGAGGTGCCGGCCGTCGGTGGTTGGCAGATGGACGTCCACCATCTGGATGGTGGCGAAGGCCTCAAGGATGGCGCGTGGGGTGAGGCCCGGGGCGCGCGGCCGGGCGAGGTTCTTCAGGGTCACCAGCAGGCAGTAGGCGATGAACGAGACGAAGATATGCGCCTCGATGCGCTCTTGGCGCTGATGGAAGATGGGGCGGATCGCGAGGTCGTGCTTGAGTTCCTTGAACGCCTGCTCGATCTCGACGAGCTGCATGTACAGATGCCACAGCGTGGCGGGGTCTTCGGCGACCATGTTGGATCGCAGCAGGTAACGGCCCTCGCGGCGGCGGACCTGGCGCAGCCGGTCGCGCTGCAGGCGGAATGAGAAGCCGTTGGCGGCGAGTTCGCTGTCGGTCCCGGGCACGGTGATGTCGACCAGGCTCCAGGCCCGGCCGGCCTCCTTCCTGGCGGCGCCGAGCTTGAGCAACAACTGATCCCGGCTGTTCGACTGCCCTTGCAACTCGGCCAATCGACGCCACAGCCTCTTCAGCCGGCGCCGGCGCATGCCGCGTTCCTTCACCTGCCGCCCCTCGCTGCGCACCAGGACGTAGAGCTCGCCATCCTCGACCAGAAGCTTGACAGTCACGGACTGGCGCACCTCCTGCCAGGGCAGGCCCAGGAACACCTTCTCGAGCCGCGTCAGCCGGCCCTTGGGCGTGCCCACCAGGTAGCGCACCGGCGCCTCGCCCTCGCGCATCGCGGCCAGCGTCTCCTCGGTGGGGATGCCGCGGTCCATGATCCACACCCGCTCGGAGCGGCCATACTGATCCTCGATCTTCTTGAGGAACGCCGCCAGCGTGGTGTCGTCGGAGGTGTTGCCCGGCATCACCTCATAGGCCAGCGGAAAGCCCTGCGGCGTAACGATCAGGGCGATCACCACCTGCACGCAGTCGGGCCGCTTGTCCCGGCTGTAGCCGAAGCGGCGCTTGTCATCGAACGGCGGATCGCTCTCGAAGTAGGTCGAGGTCAGGTCGTAGAGCAGCACGTCGAAGCGCGCCTCGAACAGCGTCGCCCAGCGGTCGCGCAGAAACGAGAAGAAGCCCTGCTTGTGCGCCAGCAGCTTGTCGAGACAGCGATAGAGTGTGTCGTCGGCGATCGCCCGCTCGCCACCCAGAAGATCGCGAAGCGCGCTGTGCTCATACCAGTGACGGTGAAGGCGCCACTCGCTGCCCGGGTCGATCAGCCGGTAGCAGACCTGGATCTTCAGGATGTCCAGCCACCGCGTGCCTTGCCGGCTCGCCGGCAGCCGCTCTTCCCAGAAGCGGTCCAGGTCCAGGCGGTCCCACAAGGACAGCGCCAGCCAGCACGCCCCCCACTGGCGCGGGTCGTGAAGCGCCACCTGCGAGAGGTCGATCTTCACCACTTCGCAAGTCAGCGCCGGCGCCTCCCGGTCCTCGGGAAACAGCGCCATCTGCCGTGATCGCGACTTGCCCTCCACCACCTCGATCGAGCGGCACCACGCCGCTCGCTGGCTGTCGTTGATCTCCCCGAGATAGAGCACCTGACGCTGAACAACCCGACTGCCGTGGACCCGGACGTTCTCCACAACGCTCCAGTAGCGGTGCTCCTTGCCGTCCTTGAAGCGTCTCTTGCAGCGCACGAACATCAGCGCAGCGTCCGGATCTTCGCCAGCCCGATCAAGGGGGTAGGTCGGCACTACAAGCCGGTCCCGAGAGGTACTGCACCGAAATCCGACACTTCTCGCGCCGGAAAACCGTCAAATCAGTCGATTCTCAAGCCGAGTTGCGGAAGTCGGGTTAGCGGCGCTGTCGTCGATATGGGTGGCGTTGGACAGGTCGAAAATCACGACCTCATGGTCGCGGATGTCGTCGCCGATCAGGCGGATCAGCTTGCGCGACGACGACACCGTGAACGAACCGCGGAAGGCCAGCAGGCCTATGCGTGCGGTGTAGTCATCGGACGATTCCGCATCGAAAGTGGCGTCGAGAAGCGGTGTGGAAATCACGCTGTCGAGCTCCAGCGATTCCAGCTGCGTAGCGCTGACGATATTCGCGGCGATGACGCCGAAGACGATGGCGAAGAGCGGATCGACGAAGATCGTCACGCCCATGATGAGCAGCATGACCGTAGAGTGCCGCGGGTCCATTCGGGGCACCTTCCGCAGGAAGGAGAAGTCGATCATCTTCCAGCCGACGAGCATGACGATGGCGGAGAGCGCCGCGAGCGGAAGCGGCGCGACATACCGGCCGAGGCCGAGGATGAGCACCGCGACGATGACCATGCAGATTATGCTCGCGACGACGGTCTTCCCACCGAAGCGGCGCGACGTCATGGTGGCGATGGTCGCCCCTCCGGGCATGACGCCGAGGATTCCAGCCGCCAGGTTCCCGAGGCCGACGCCGAACAGCTCGCGGTTGGGATTGTGCTGCCCGCCGGTGAAGCTGTCGGCGATGAGTGCCCACATCAGCGTGTAGATCGAGCTGATGAGCGCAACCAGCACCGCCGGTCCGACGGCTTCGGGCAGGAAGGCGAGCGGCGGCATCTCCAGGACGGGAACCGGCAGTCCCGTCGGTACGGGCCCCAGCCGCTCAACGCCGGGCAGGAACTGCGCCAAGAGCCAGCCGATGGCGATGACCGCAAGCGCCGCCGGCAGGAATTTGCCGACGCGGGCCGGCCAGGCAAGCAGCAGCACCAGGCAGACGCCCGCTACGGCGAGGTTGCTTATGCCCAGATGGACCAGCTTCTCCACCTGCGTCCAGAGGAGGAGCACGCCGATGCCCGACATGAACCCCGCGAGCACGATATGCGGCATGTAGGAGACGAAGCGGCCGACGCCGGCAAGCCCGAGCGCGATCTGGATGGCCCCGGCCATGATGATGATGACGGCAAGCTCCGCCAGCGTGAACTCGTTGCCCGTGAGCAGCGTTGCGGTGATGACCGCGAGTACGGCGCTCGCGCCGCTTACGATCGCGCGCGTGCCGCCGAACAGCGCCGCGATGATCCCGACTATCACGCCGCACCAGAGCCCCGCGAGGGCTCCCATTCCGGAAATGACGCCAAGCGCCATCGTGGTGGGGACATTGGAGGCCGCGAGCGTAATGCTGGCCCTCAGGTCCGCCCAGAAGGTTTCGCGTGTATAGGGCGGCCGCTTCTCGTTCCGCAGGTTGGCGAGCATGGGCGGCTCCTCCGAGAACCGGGCGAGTTTGTAAAAGTCCCGCCGCTGGCGCAAACGCGCGCCGGCGACAGGGAACTGTGCGCCACCCCTCTCCCAGCCCTCAGATGTCGGCGTATTGCGAGACTTCGCCGCTGCCGCCCGGATGGGTGACGGCGCCCTTGCGCGCGGAGCCGACGGTCTGGGCGTATTTCCAGATCGAACCGGAGCCGAATTCGGCCGGTGGCGAGACCCGGGTCTTCGCGCGTTCCGCCATTTCGGCCTCGGAGAGGTCCACATCCAGCGTGCCCGCCACGGCGTCGATGCGGATCGTGTCGCCGTCGCGCAGCAGCCCGATGGGGCCGCCCTCGGCCGCCTCCGGCCCGACATGGCCGATGCAGAATCCGCGCGTCGCGCCGGAGAACCGTCCGTCAGTGACCAGCGCTACCGACTCGCCGAGGCCGCGCCCGTAGATCGCGGAGGTGGTGGCCAGCATCTCGCGCATGCCGGGCCCGCCCTTGGGGCCTTCATAGCGGATGACGATGACATCGCCCGCCTGGATGCGCCCGTCGATCACGGCGTCGAAGGCTTCTTCCTCGCGGTCGAAGCAGCGCGCCGGGCCCTCGAATTGCAGCACGTCCATGCCCGCGACCTTCACGATCGCGCCGTCCGGGGCGAGGCTGCCCTGGAGGCCCACCACGCCGCCCGTCTCGCTGAGCGGCGTCTTCACCGGATAGACGACCTTCTGGTCGGTCGGGAAGCTGATGTCCTCGAGGTTTTCGGCCATGGTCTTGCCGGTGACCGTGATGCAGTCGCCGTGCAGGAGGCCGTTGTCGAGCAGTTCCTTAAGCAGGATCGGGATACCGCCGGCGTCGTACATGTCCTTGGCGACATACTGCCCGCCGGGCTGGAGGTCGCAGATATAGGGCGTCGTGCGGAAGATCTCGGCGATCTCCAGCAGGTCGAAGTCGATGCCCGCCTCATGCGCGATGGCCGGCAGGTGCAGGCCGGCATTGGTGGAACCGCCCGATGCCGCGACCACGCGGGCGGCGTTTTCCAGCGACTTGCGGGTGACGATATCGCGCGGGCGCAGGCCCAGCTCGATGAGGTTCATCACCTGCCTGCCGGCCTCCTCGCAATAGGCGTCGCGCGAAAGGTAGGGAGCGGGCGCCGAGCAGGAATGCGGGAGCGCGAGCCCGATGGCCTCGGCCACGGTCGCCATGGTGTTGGCGGTGAACTGGCCGCCGCAGGCCCCGCCGGAGGGGCAGGCGCATTCTTCCAGCTCCTTGAGGTCCGAATCCGAGAACTCGCCCGACGCATGCTTGCCGACGCCCTCGAAGACATTCTGGATGGTGACGTTCTGGCCACGGAAATTGCCGGGCAGGATCGCGCCGCCGTAGAGGAAGATGGACGGCACGTTGAGGCGCACCTGCGCCATCATCATGCCGGGCAGCGACTTGTCGCAGCCGGCGAGCCCGACCAGCGCGTCGTAGCAGTGGCCGCGCATTGTGAGCTCGACGGAGTCGGCGATCACTTCCCGTGACACGAGCGAGGCCTTCATGCCCTGGTGGCCCATGGCGATGCCGTCGGTGACGGTGATCGTGGTGAACTCGCGCGGCGTGCCGTCGGCGGCCTTGACGCCCGCCTTCACCGCCTGCGCCTGGCGGGAGAGGGTGATGTTGCAGGGCGCGGCCTCGTTCCAGCAGGTGGCGACGCCGACGAGCGGGGCGTGGATTTCCTCCTCCGTCATGCCCATGGCGTAGTAGAAGGAGCGGTGCGGCGCCTTGGACGGCCCTTCGGTGACATGCCGGCTCGGAAGCCGGTTCTTGTCGAAGCGTGACCCTTCGTCGAGTGGCATGGGACAATCGTCTCCCGGTGTTGCGGTGCTGTGCGGAGAGGTTGCCCACCACTTTAGGCCACGGCGCGGCGGGGCGGAAGGCGGTTGGGTATGCCGGCCGGGCGGCGGCGGGTTATATTCACCGCGCATGACGGGATGTCGGGAGAGCGGAAATGCACGACCACGGTCCGGATGCTCTCGAACTCCGGGTGCAGGCGCTGGAATCACTGCTGGTGGAACGGGGCTATGTCGATCCGGAGGCGATGGACCGGCTGATCGAGACCTATGAGCATGAGGTCGGGCCGCATAACGGGGCGCGGGTGGTGGCACGCGCCTGGACCGACCCGGAATACAGGGCGCGCCTGCTCGCCGATGGCTCCGCCGCCATTGCCGAGCTCGGCTTCACCGGCCGGCAGGGCGAGCACATGGTCGTCGTCGAGAACACGGGCCGGGTCCACAACCTCGTCGTCTGCACGCTCTGCTCCTGCTATCCGTGGCCGGTGCTGGGGCTGCCGCCGGTCTGGTACAAGGCGCCGCCCTACCGCGCCCGCGCGGTGATCGAACCGCGCGCCGTGCTCGCCGAGTTCGGCATGGAGGTGGGCGAGGATGTCGAGGTCCGCGTCTGGGATTCGACCGCCGAGATCCGCTACCTGGTGCTGCCCGAGCGGCCCGCCGGCACGGAAGGCTGGGGCGCAGACGCGCTGGCCGGGCTGGTCACGCGCGACGCCATGATCGGCACGGCCAGGGTTGCGGCCCCGTGAACGGCGCGCACGACCTCGGCGGGATGCACGGCTTCGGCCCGGTCGGGCCGGCGGCGGACGAGCCGGTCTTCCACGCGGAGTGGGAGCGGCGCGCCTTTGCCCTCACGCTCGCCATGGGCTTCACCGGGCAATGGAACCTCGACAAGTCCCGCCACGCGCGCGAGACCATGGCGCCCGCCGATTATCTGGCGACCTCCTATTACGAGCACTGGCTGTTCGGGCTGGACGCGCTGCTGGCGGAGCGCCGCCTGCTGGAAGGCGCGCCGGCGAAGCTCCGGCGGCTGGATGCAGGCAACGTCGAGAAGGCGCTGAAGACCGGCGGCCCGACGGAGCGCGAGACCGAAACCGCCCCGGCCTTCGCGCCCGGCGACAGGGTGCGCGCGCTGAACATCCACCCCGTTGGCCACACCCGCCTGCCGCGCTATTGCCGCGGCCGTATCGGCACGGTCGAGCGGCTTTGGGGCGCGCATGTTTATCCGGACTCCCACGCTGCCACCGGAGACCAGGACCCGCGCCACCTCTACAGCGTGCGGTTCGCGGCGCGCGAACTCTGGGGACCGTCAGCGTCGGCGGCGGACTCGGTCATGATCGACCTCTGGGAACCTTATCTGGAGCCGGCGTGACGCCGGACACGCCGTTCGATGAGCCCTGGCAGGCGCGGGCCTTCGCCATGACGGTCCGGCTGCACGAGGCGGGGTATTTCACCTGGCCCGTCTGGTCCGAACATCTCGGACGCGCGCTCCGCGCCGAGCCCGACCGTCCCTATTGGGAAAGCTGGCTCGCCGCGCTGGAGGAACTGGCGGCGACAACCGGCCTCGCAGGCGCCGCCGAACTGGACGACCGGCAGGAAGCCTGGCGGGACGTCCACGCGGAGACGCCGCACGGACAGCCGGTTCGTTTGCCGGATCAGTAGGAGCGCGGCAGGCCGAGCACATGCTCGGCGAGGTAGGCCAGCACGAGATTGGTCGAGATCGGCGCCGTGCGGTAGAGGCGCGCCTCGCGGAACTTGCGCTCGATGTCGTACTCCTCCGCGAAGGCGAAGCCGCCATAGGTCTGCATGCACACGTCGCCCGCCTTCCAGGAGGCCTCGGCGCAGAGATGCTTGGCCATGTTGGCTTCCGGCCCGCAGGGCTCGCCCGCCTCGAACAGCGCGGCCGCCTTGCGCATCATAAGCTCCGCCGCGGCGGTCTGGGCGTATGCTTCCGCGATGGGGAACTGGATGCCCTGGTTCTGCCCGATCGGGCGACCGAACACGCTGCGGTCGTTGGCGTATGCCACGGCGCGGTCGATGAAGAACCTGGCGTCGCCCAGCGCGTCGGAGGCCACCAGGATGCGCTCGGCATTCATGCCGTCCAGAATGTAGCGGAAGCCGCGGCCCTCCTCGCCGATCAGCGCATCGGCCGGAATGCGCATATTGTCGAAGAAGAGCTCGTTGGTCTGGTGGTTGATCATCGTGCGGATCGGGCGGATCTCCAGCCCGTTGCCGAGCGCCTCGCGCATATCGACGAGAAAGACCGACAGTCCGTCCGTCCGCTTCGCCACCCGGTCCTTGGGCGTGGTGCGCGCCAGCAGCAGCATGAGGTCGGAATATTGCGCGCGGCTCGTCCAGATCTTCTGGCCGTTCACCACATAGCCGTTTCCCTCGCGCACCGCGGTCGTGCGCAGGCTCAGCGTGTCCGTGCCGCTGCTCGGCTCCGTCACGCCGAAGGCCTGGAGCCGCAGCTCGCCCGTCGCGATCTTCGGCAGGTAGCGCTGTTTCTGCTCGTCGCTGCCGTGGCGGAGCAGGGTGCCCATGATGTACATCTGCGCGTGGCAGGCCCCGGCATTGCAGCCCGAGGCGTTGACTTCCTCCAGAACGGCGCTTCCGGCCGAGATCGGCAGGCCCGAGCCGCCATATTCCTCGGGGATCAGCACCGCAAGGTAGCCGGCGTCGGTCAGCGCCTTGACGAAGGTCTCGGGATATTCGCGGTTGCGGTCGAGCTCGCGCCAGTAGTCGCCCGGATAGTTCGCGCAGAGCCGGCGCACCGCCTCGCGGATCTCGGGCCAGGTCTCGCCGACCTCCATCGTGATGGGGCTCGCATCGTTCATCGCATCCATGGGGTCCGCCGCCGCCTCCGTTCCGCTGCCGCGCCAAAGTAAACCGGAACCGGCGGCGCGAATCCAGCGCGCCGATGTGAAGCCCTGTCCCGGCATAACGGTGTTTGAGAGCCGGTTCCCGCCCCGGCCGGACGATGCGCTTCTCCCCGCCGTCGCCCCGGATCGGGGTCCGGGGCGACGATGACCCTTCGCGCCGTGTCATGGAATGTCATGTTTTGTCATGGTCGGGGGTGAACTCCACGTCTCCGGGCGGGTTGAAGAAGCCGGTCCTCTGGAGCCGGTCGAGGCTGTGTAGTGGCGGCAGAAGGCTTCCTGGCGGGTGGAGAGGGCGACGGTCGGGTCGGGAAATGTCATGTGCGGCTCCTTCATTCCGTTTCGGTTCGACGGCCATGCCGTACCGGCATCGGAGCGACCCCTATTCGCGCGTATCCTGCGCGGGCGCCTGTGCCGGCGCGGGCGGGTGTCGGCGCCGGCGCGGTTCGCGCGCCTGATTGCCCGCGCGCGAGGCAGGCGCAGGACGCACTTCGCCTGTCGGCTGAATCGGGGTCGTTCCGCACCGGGCCGGCGCGGGCGGGAAGCGGTCCGCGCGGACTCCGCTTACCTCGGACCTATCATATCACTGTTTTATCAGATGCAAGCCCTGAAAGGAGAAATATTACCTAAATTTCATGAACGATATTGTCGCATCCCTTCGGCACCGCTCCGGCCGGACCGGACTCCGGCAGGCTTGCCAACCAGACCATTCCGGATTCGGCTCGTTTCGACCTGCTGCCCTGGCGGCATTTCCTGGACCGGCTCCGGGCGGGCGGGCTTCTGGACTGATGGAGGAAAGACGACCGGCGCCCGCCGTTTCGTCCCCGGAAGTTCAGCGCGGGAGTTCGGAGGGGCGGCCGGTGAGGAAGGCGTCCACGGCGTGGGCGCACTGGCGGCCTTCGCGGATGGCCCAGACGACCAGCGACTGGCCCCGGCGCATGTCGCCCGCGGCGAACACCTTGTCGCGCGAGGTCCGGTAGCTCTGCGTGTCGGCCTCGACATTGCCGCGCCCGTCGAGCGCGATGCCCAGCCGGTCGATCATGCCGGCGCGGACCGGGCCGGAGAAGCCCATGGCGAGCAGCACCAGGTCCGCCTCGATCTCCCCTTCCGTGCCGGGGACGGGCGCGAAGCCCCTGCCGGGCTCGAAGCGCACCTGCCGCGTCGCCAGCGCGCGCACCCGGCCGGCCGCGTCGCCGAGGAAGGCCGTGGTCTCGATCTCGTAGCGCTGCTCGGAGCCTTCCTTCTGCGAGGAGGAAATCCGCAGCCGGCGCGGCCAGTAGGGCCAGACCAGGCTGAGGTCCGGGTGCTCCTCCGGCTCGTCGAAGATTTCGAGCTGCACGATCCGCGCCGCGCCCTGGCGGGTCGAGGTGCCGATGCAGTCGGAGCCGGTGTCGCCGCCGCCGATCACGACCAGCCTGCGCCCGGCGGCGTCGATCCGGTCCGCCGGGGCCGGGTCGCCGGCGTTGATGCGGTTCTGCTGCGGCAGGAAGTCCATGGCGAAGTGGATGCCGTCCAGGCCCCGGCCCGGCGCGTCCGCGAGGTCTCGCGGCGCCTCGGCCCCGCCCGCCAGCACCACGGCGTCGTAGGCCGCGACCAGCTCCTCGGCATCGACGTTGACGCCGACATGCGCGCCGGTGCGGAAGGCGACGCCCTCCGCCGCCATCTGCTCCATGCGCCGGTCGATCAGGCGCTTCTCCATCTTGAAGTCGGGGATGCCGTAGCGCAGCAGGCCGCCGATGCGGTCCTCCTTCTCCATCAGCACGACATCGTGGCCGGCGCGCGCCAGCTGCTGCGCGGCCGCCATGCCGGCCGGGCCGGAGCCGACGACCGCAACCCGCCTGCCGGTGCGCGCGGCGGCCTTCTGCGGCAGGACCCAGCCTTCCTCGAAGCCCTTGTCCACGATGGCGCATTCGATGGTCTTGATGGTGACCGGGTCGTCGTTGATGTTGAGGACGCAGGCCTCCTCGCAGGGCGCCGGGCAGACGCGGCCGGTGAACTCCGGGAAATTGTTGGTGGAGTGCAGGTCGACCAGGGCTTCCCGCCAGTCGTCCCGGTAGACGAGCCCGTTCCAGTCCGGGATCTGGTTGTTGACCGGGCAGCCGTTGTGGCAGAACGGGATGCCGCAGTCCATGCAGCGCGCGGCCTGCTCCCGGGTCGCCTCGTCGCCGAGCGGCACGACGAATTCGCGCCAGTGGCGGACGCGCTCCTCGACCGGCCGGTAGGGGCGTTCGCTGCGTCCGTGCTCCAGGAAGCCGGTGGCCTTACCCATGCGCCTCGGCGCCCCGGGCGGCGGCCGCCAGTTCCATCAGCGCGCGGCGGTAGTCCACGGGCATGACCTTGACGAATTGCGCGCGCGCGGCGTCCCAGTCCTCGATCATGGCGGCTGCTATAGCGCTGCCGGTATAGCGGCGGTGGCGGCTGACCAGGTGGAACAGCCGCGCCTCGTCATGGTTCATCATGTCGCGCAGGTCGCCCGCCTCCCGCCCCGTGGCGGCGACCGCCTCCAGCGTCGCGGCGGCGAGGTTGCACCGCTCCTCGAAGCTGCCGTCCGGGTCGTAGACATAGGCGACGCCGCCGCTCATGCCGGCGGCGAAGTTCCGCCCCGTGGGGCCGAGCACGGCGACGCAGCCCCCGGTCATGTATTCGCAGCCATGGTCGCCCACGCCCTCGACCACCGCCCAGGCGCCGGAGTTGCGTACGGCGAACCGCTCCCCGGCCACCCCGGAGAAATAACATTCGCCCTCGATGGCCCCGTAGAGGACGGTGTTGCCGACGACGATGTTCTCGCCCGGCGCATAGGGCGCGGCGGCGGGCGGGCGGATGACCAGCCGGCCGCCGGAGAGGCCCTTGCCGACATAGTCGTTGGCGACACCCTCCAGATGGATCGCCATGCCGCGCGCGGCCCACGCGCCGAAGCTCTGCCCGCCGGTGCCCTCTGCCTCGATGACGATGGTGTCCTCGGGCAGGCCCGCATGGCCGCGCCGCTTGGCGACCTCGCCGGCCAGCATGGCGCCGACCGTGCGGTTCACATTGCGGACCTCCGTGCGGATCTTCACCGGGCGGCCCTCGTCCAGCGCCGGCGCGGCCTCCTCGATCAGCCGCCTGTCGAGCGCGCGGTCGAGGCCGTGGTCCTGCCCCTGGCTGTTGTGGATATCGACGCCCGGCCCGGCCTCGGGCTTGAACAGCAGCCGGCGGAGGTCCACGCCATGCGCCTTCCAGTGGTCCTCCGCGCGGCGCATGTCGAGCCGGTCGGAGCGGCCGATCATCTCGTGGAAACGCCGGAAGCCGAGCCGCGCCATGATCCGGCGCACTTCCTCGGCAACGAAGAAGAAGAAGTTGATGACATGCTCCGGCGCGCCGGCGAAGCGCCGCCGCAGCTCCTCGTCCTGGGTGGCGATGCCGACCGGGCAGGTATTGAGATGGCACTTGCGCATCATGATGCAGCCCATCGCGATCAGCGGCGCGGTCGAGAAGCCGAACTCGTCCGCGCCAAGCATCGCGCCGATGGCCACGTCGCGCCCGGTGCGCAGGCCGCCGTCCACCTGCACGGCGATGCGGGTGCGCAGGTCGTTGAGCACCAGGGTCTGGTGCGTCTCGGAGAGGCCGATCTCCCAGGGCGAGCCCGCATGGGTGAGCGACGTGACCGGCGAAGCGCCCGTGCCGCCCTCGAAGCCCGAGATCGTGACATGGTCGGCCTTGGCCTTGGAAACGCCCGCGGCGACCGTGCCGACGCCTACCTCCGAAACGAGCTTCACGCTGATCCGGGCCGCCGGGTTCACGTTCTTCAGGTCGTGGATGAGCTGGGCCAGGTCCTCGATGGAATAGATGTCGTGATGCGGCGGCGGCGAGATCAGGCCGACGCCCGGCGTCGAGTGCCGGACCCGCGCGATGTTGCGGTCCACCTTGTGGCCGGGAAGCTGTCCGCCCTCGCCGGGTTTCGCGCCCTGCGCCATCTTGATCTGGATGTCGCTGGAATTGGCCAGATATTCCGCCGTGACGCCGAACCGGCCGGACGCGACCTGCTTGATCGCCGAGCGCATGCTGTCGCCGTTCGCCATCGTCTGAAAGCGGTCGGCCTCCTCGCCGCCCTCGCCGGTGTTCGACTTGCCGCCGATGCGGTTCATGGCAATCGCGAGCGTGGTGTGCGCCTCGCGCGATATCGAGCCGAAGGACATGGCGCCGGTCGCAAAACGCTTCACGATTTCGGCGGCGGGCTCCACCTCCTCCAGCGGCACGCCGTTGCCGTCCTCGCGGAACTCGAACAGTCCGCGCAAGGTCATCAGCCTGCGGCTCCGGTCGTTCAGGACGGCGGCATATTCCTCGTAGCTGGCGGCGTTGTTGGCGCGCGAGGCGTGCTGGAGCCTGGCGACCGAGTCCGGCTCCCACTGGTGGCGCTCGCCGCGCAGCCGGTAGGTGTATTCGCCGCCGACATCGAGCATGTTGCGGTAGATCGGCGCGTCGCCCCAGGCGGCGCGGTGCCGGGCCACCGTCTCGGCCGCCACCTCGGCCAGCGAGGCGCCTTCCACTGTGGTGGCCGTGCCGGTGAAGTAACGCTCGACGAACTCGCTGGCGAGGCCGACAGCGTCGAAAATCTGCGCGCCGCAATAGGACTGGTAGGTCGAGATGCCCATCTTGGACATGACCTTCAGCAGACCCTTGCTGACCGCCTTGATGTAGTTCTTGCGGACCTTTTCGCGGGTGTAGCCGGCGGGGAAAGCGCCCTCCTCGTGGAGCGCGTCCAGCGTCTCGAAGGCGAGATAGGGGTTGACCGCCTCGGCACCGTAGCCCGCCAGCACGCAGAAGTGATGCACCTCGCGCGCCTCGCCGGTCTCCAGCACGAGCCCGGCGCCGGTGCGCGAGCCTTCCAGGATCAGCCGGTGATGCACCGCCGAGCAGGCCAGGAGCGCCGGCAGCGCGACCCGGTCCGGCCCGACCGCGCGATCCGAGAGGATGAGGATGTTGAAGCCCTGCTCGACCGCCCGCTTCGCCTCGTCGCAGAGCCGTTCGAGCGCGGGGCCCATGCCCTCGGCGCCCTCGGCGGCGTCCCAGGTGGTGTCCAGCGTCTCGGTCAGGAACGCCCCGCCCACCAGCTCGGCCACATGGCGGATCTTGTCGAGGTCGGCGTCGGTCAGCACCGGCTGCGAGACCTCGAGGCGGCGATGCGCGCCGCCGCTGTCGAGGTCGAGCAGGTTCGGCCGCGGCCCCACCAGCGAGACCAGCGACATCACCAGTTCCTCGCGGATGGAGTCGATGGGCGGGTTGGTCACCTGCGCGAACAGCTGCTTGAAATAGGTGTAGAGCAGCTTCGGGCGTTCGGAGAGCACGGAGATCGGCGTGTCGGTGCCCATCGACCCGACCGGGTCGTCGCCGTCCGCGCCCATCGGCTGCAGGAAGACCTCAAGGTCCTCGTTCGTGTATCCGAAGGCCTGCTGGCGGTCGAGCAGGTCGCCCGCCGGCGGCCGGTTGCTGGCCGCGCGCGGCGGCGCCTCCAGGTCGTCGAGCCGGAAGCGGGTATGCGCGAGCCACTGCCCGTAAGGCTGCGAGCGGGCGAGTTCCGCCTTGAGCTCGCCGTCGTCCACGATGCGCTGCTGTTCCAGGTCGATCAGGAACATCCTGCCGGGCTGGAGCCGCCATTGCCGGGCGATGCGCTCCGGCGGGATGTCGAGCACGCCGACTTCGGACGCCATCACCACGAGGCCGTCCGTCGTCACCAGGTAGCGGGCCGGGCGCAGGCCGTTGCGGTCGAGCGTGGCGCCGATCTGCCGCCCGTCCGTGAAGGCCACAGCCGCCGGCCCGTCCCAGGGCTCCATCAGCGCGGCGTGATACTCGTAGAAGGCGCGGCGCTCCTCGTCCATCAGCGGATTGCCGGCCCACGCCTCGGGAATGAGCAGCATCATTGCGTGGGCGAGCGAGTAGCCGCCGCGCGTCAGCAGCTCCAGCGCATTGTCGAAGCAGGCAGTGTCGGACTGGCCCGGCGGGATCAGCGGCCAGAGCTTCGCCATGTCCTCGCCGAACAGCTTCGAGCTGGTCGCGTGCCGGCGCGCCGCCATCCAGTTGTAGTTGCCGCGCACCGTATTGATCTCGCCATTGTGGCAGATCATCCGGTAGGGATGCGCCAGCCGCCAGGAGGGGAAGGTGTTGGTGGAGAACCGCTGGTGGACGAGCGCGAGCGCGGACTCGATCCGTTCGTCCTGAAGGTCGAGATAGTAGTCGGCCAATTGCGGCGCGAGCAGCATGCCCTTGTAAACGATGGTCCGGCAGGAGAGCGAGGCGATGTAGAAGTCGTCGAGGCCGGGCGCGTCCTCGGCGGCGGCCTCGTTCTCGATCCGCTTGCGGATGACGAAGAGCTTGCGCTCGAAGGCGTCGCCCGGCTCCGTGTCGTCGCCCCGACCGACGAAAATCTGGCGCACGACCGGCTCCGTGGCGCAGACCGTGGGGCCGAGGATTTCGCTCGCGACCGGCACCGTCCGCCAGCCGGCGACCCGCTGCCCTTCCTCGGCCACGATGCGCTCGACCAGCGCCTCATAGACGGCGCGCGGCTCTTCGGCGCGCGGCAGGAAGACGGAGCCCGCCGCATAGTCCGGCTCGTCCGGCAGGTCGATGCCGGCCTCCGGCGCGACGGCGCGGAAGAGCCCGTCGGGCTTTTGCAGCAATATGCCGGAGCCGTCCCCGGCCAGCGGGTCGGCGCCGACCGCGCCCCGGTGAGCCAGGTTCAGCAGGATCTCGAGGCCCTGCCGGACGATGCGGTGGGACTTGCGGTTCCGGATATCGACGACGAAGCCGACGCCGCAGCTGTCATGCTCGTTGCGGGGGTCGTAGAGTCCCTGCTTGGGCGGCAACGCAGACACGATATGTCACCTCCGCAGGTTTCGTTGGCAAAGAGCCGCAGCCTCTCGAGCCGGGCGGACGCCGCCCAAAGGAAAGCCGATATAGAGCATTGCAGGGCCGGGTAGAAGACGGCGGGACGGTTGGTCGCAACGATTCTGCGGCCCGGAGCGCGGGCGTTCCGATGCGGCTAGGATGGGTCGGGTTCGACCGGCCGGGGCAGGGGCATGGCGGAACGCATTCTGATTACCGGCGGCGCGCGGCGCCTGGGGCTGGCGCTTGCCCGCGCGATGCTGGCGGCCGGGCATCGGGTCGCCGTCCACACGCGCATGACCGGGCCGCCGGCGGACCTGGACGCAGTGGTCCTGCAGGGCGACCTGGACGACCCCTCAGCGCCGGCGCGGATCGTCGGCGAGGCGCATGAGCGTCTCGGCGGGCTTTCGGTGCTGGTGAACAATGCCGCGCGGTTTGAGCCGGACCGGATCGACACGCTGGACGCCGCCTCCTTCGATGCCCACATGGCGACCAATCTGCGCGCGCCGCTGCTTGCGATCCAGGCTTTTGCGGCTGTGCTCGGGGAGGACGGAACGGGGCTCGCGGTCAATATCGTGGACCAGAAAATCCGCCATCCGGGGGCCGGCTACCTCTCCTACACACTCAGCAAGATCGCGCTGGAAGGCGCCGTCAGGACGCTCGCGGCGGAGCTCGCGCCCCGGCTGCGGATCGCGGCGATTGCGCCCGGCATCGTCTATGAGAGCGCGGGCATGAAACCCGGCCGGCTGGAGACACTGGGCGAAAGGCTGCCGCTCCGGCGCGCGGTGCGGCCGGAAGAGGTCGCCGCCGCGCTCGCCTATCTCATTGAGACGCCCTCGGTCACCGGCGAGACGCTTTTCGTCGATTCGGGCGAAGCCTTGCGCGCGCGTTCGGTTATTCTCGGGGCAAGCTGAAGGCGGGAGACACGCACATGGCGGCATATGACACGGTCATTCGCGGCGGCACGGTGGTCACGGCGTCCGACATGGTCCGGGCCGATATCGGCATCACCGGGGGGCGCGTTGCCGCGCTCGGCGAGAACCTTGAGGGCGGCGCGCATGAAATCGATGCCGGCGGCCGGCTGGTCATGCCGGGCGGGGTGGACAGCCATTGCCACATCGAGCAGCCGGGCTCGACCGGGGGCACCAATGCCGACACCTTCACCAGCGGCTCGATCTCCGCGGCCTGCGGCGGCACCACCACCACGATCAGCTTTTCGCCCCAGGTCCGGGGCCGGGGCGTGCGGGAGGCGATGGACGGCTATGCCGCACTCGCGCGCAAAGCGGTCATCGACTACTGCTTCCACATCATCGTCAACGACCCCTCCGAGGCGGTGATCGAGCAGGAGCTGCCGGAACTGATCGCCGAGGGCCACCGCTCGATCAAGGTCTTCATGACCTATCCGTCGAACCGGATGGACGATGCGCAGCTGCTCAAGGTGTTCGCCTGCGCGAAGAAGCACGGGGCGTTCGTGTGCGTCCATGCGGAGAACCACGACGCCATCATGTGGATGACCGACCGGCTGCTGGAGGCGGGTCTGACCTCGCCGCGCTATCACGCCTGGTCCAAGCCGCCGGTCGTCGAGCGCGAGGCCGTCCACCGGGTGATCGCGCTCGCCGAGCTTCTGGACCTGCCGATCCAGGTCTTCCACGTCACCTGCGCGGAGGCGGCAGAAGAAATTCGCCGGGCGCAGGCGCGCGGCATCAAGGTGTTCGGCGAGACCTGCCCGCAATATCTGACCCTGACCGCGGACGACATGGACCGGGACGGCTTCGAGGGCGCCAAGTTCATCTGCTCGCCTGCGCCCCGCACAGAAGACGACCACGAAGCGATCTGGCGGGCGCTCACCGACGGGACGCTCGGGATCGTGAGTTCGGACCATGCGCCCTACAGCTTCGACGATCCGAGGGGCAAGGCGCTGCACGGCGCCAATGCGCGCTTCAGCGAAATCCCGAACGGCGTGCCGGGGCTGGAGACGCGCCTGCCGCTGGTGTTCTCCGAGGGCGTCGCGGCCGGCAGGATCGGTCCTTGCGAATTCGTGGCGCTGACCTCCGCCAACCCGGCCCGGCTGTTCGGCCTCTACCCGAAAAAGGGCACGATCGCCGTCGGCTCCGATGCCGACATCGCGATCTGGGATGCGGAACGGGAGGTCACCATCCGCAGCGAGGACCTGCACACGCTGACCGACTACACGCCCTATGAGGGCATGACGGTGACGGGCTGGCCCGTGATGACGCTCTCGCGCGGCGAGGTGCTGTGGAACGACGGCGAGGTGACGGCGGAGCCGGGGCGCGGCCGATGGCTGAAGCGCGAGCCATACGATTTCATCCGCCCCACCGGCCGTTTCACCGCCCCCTTCGACCCCATCGCGCTCCGGAAGCTGGAGAAGTGAGGCTGCCGGGCATGCCGTACGAAATCCGGCTGTTCGAAGATGTGCTGTTCGGCGGCGAGGAGGTCCGGTTCGACGGTCCCGCGCCGAGGGCGCTCTATGTCCCGGCCGGCGGGGTATCGGTGAACGGGGAGGAGGTTCCGGCCGACGGGGGCGTTGTCCTGGCAGGGCCGGTGCGGCTGTGCGCCGGCGGCGGCGGCGCTGCGGTCTGGCGTTGGGAGGTCGCGGCCTCTGATGCCGACACCGCCGCATACGGCCATCGGACGGCGCTTCGCCTCGCCGGCCCGATCGACCTTGCCGCAATCGCCGATGAGCTGCTGCTCCGGCTCGACAGCGTCGCCTTCCCGCCCGGCGGAACGGCGCTGCTTCACACGCACCAAGGCCCGGGAATCAGGTGCCTGCGGGAAGGGGAGATCAGGATCGACACGGAAGGCCGCTCCTCGTCCTACGGGCCCGGCGGCGCCTGGTTCGAGGGCGGACCGGAGCCCGTCTTCGCGCGGGCGTCGTTCGATGTCCCGAGCCGCTTCATCCGCGCGATGGTCCTGCCGCGATCCCTGCTCGGCGCCTCGTCCATCCGCTATGTCAGGGACGAAGACCGGGACAGGCCGAAGTCGCAGAGCTACCGGGTGTTCGCCGAGATGCCCATAAACCCGGGGCCGGCATAGCCGGTTCGCGCGCCCGCAGCCGTCGGTGTCCTTGACCCGGCTTGCTGTTAAGACCAGACTGAGACTGGTTGATTGGCGGCGGGGTCGCAGAGGAGGCAGGCGCAGTGTCGGAAATCGGGGCGTTCGAGGCAAAAACCCACTTGCCGCAATTGCTTCGGCGGGTGGAAGCAGGCGAACGGTTCGTCATCACCAGGCACGGCCGGCCGCTGGCCGAACTGGTCCCGTTCCGCTCACGGGATTCCGGCAAGGTGCAATCCGCGATCGATACGTTGAAGGAGTTCCAGCGAACTCACTCCCTCGGCGGGACCCCGGTCCGGCAGATGGTCGAGGAAGCACGTAAACACTGATGCCTTTCGTTCTCGATTGCTCAGTCGCCATGGCTTGGGTGTTTCCCGACGAGGCCTCGGAGGCGACGGACCGGCTGCGCGATTCGCTCGTCGACGACCGCGCGTTCGTCCCGTCGCTTTGGCCCGTCGAAGTCGGTAGCGTGCTGCTTGCAGCAACCCGGCGCCGCCGCATCGGGGTCGGCGAGTGGCCGGTAATCTGCGCCAGCCTGGACGCGCTTCCCATCGAAATCGAGCAGGTGTCCACATCCTGCGCGTGGGGGCCGGCGCTCGCGCTCGCCGACCGCCACGACCTGTCCGTCTATGACGCCACTTATCTCGAACTCGCGCTGCGCATGCGGCTGCCGCTCGCCACGCTGGACCGGGCGCTGGCGGCAGCGGCGCGGGCGGCCGGAGTCGATACGCCCGCAACCGCATAAGTCCGGCGCCGGCATAGAGAAGTCGCCAAGCCGGGCGGGTCGGGAGCGCGGGCAAGCGGGAGGAGAAGGGACATGCGTTGCAAGGGAAAGGTTGCAATCGTCACCGGCGGGGCGATGGGTATCGGGCGCGTCGTCGCGGAAGGCCTGCTCGCGGAAGGCGCGAATGTCGTCATTGCCGACCGCGCGGGCGCGGCGGAAGCCGCAAAGGCGCTGGACAATGCGGGGAACGCCGTCATCGGCGTCGCCTGCGACGTGTCGAGCCGGGACGACACCGAGGCCATGGCGGGGGCCGCGCTGGAGGCGTTCGGCCGCATAGACGTGCTGGTCAACAATGCCGGCATCTACTCCTCGCTGAAGACCGGGCCCTTCGAGGACCTCGATGTCGAGGAGTGGCGGCGCATCCTCGATGTGAACGTCATCGGGCAGGCGATGGCGACCCGCGCGGTCGTCCCGGCCATGCGCCGGCAGGGCGGCGGGTCGGTCGTCAACTTCTCGTCGGGCACGCCGTTCAAGGGCGTTCCGTTCCTGCTGCACTATGTGGCGAGCAAGGGCGCCGTGAACGCGATGACCAAGGCGCTCGCGAAGGAACTCGGCGGCGCGGGCATTCGGGTCAATGCGGTGGCGCCCGGATTCACGCTCTCCGACGGCGTGCTCGCAAATCCCCACCAGCTTGAAACGCTTCGGGACATCTCGCTTCAGGCGCGCGTCATCCAGCGCGACCAGCACCCGGCGGACATCGTGGGCGCGGTGGTCTTCTTCGCGTCCGGGGAATCCGACTTCGTCACCGGACAAACCCTTGTCGTGGACGGCGGCGCCTACTTCCACTGAGCCCGATCGGCTTTCACGAAACAGTCGTCCCTGTCAGGGTTCCCAGGCGCTCCCGATTTCCGCCGGTTCGTCGGTTCCTCCCGGCAGATCGGCGAACGCCCGCCGGTCTTCGGGGCGGCGTCCCGGAGCGGTAGGGTGCAACATCTCGCGGACGACCTCGTCGGCGGACGGGACGATCCCCGCGCGTTGCAGCCCCCTGAGCAGTCCGACTGTGGACAGGAGGTGCATGTTCGGAGGCTTTCCGAACACGCGGAGGCTCCCGCGGTCCTCGAACAACACCAGAAGCGGGTCGCCGGACCGGAGGTAACGCTGCACGCCGCCTTCCTCGCTTATGAAGTCCACCATCGCCAACTCGCCGGCGTTCCTCTTGGGAGGCTTGCCGGCATTCCTTTTCCTGCGCTCCTCGGCCCCGACTTCGGTTTCCTCGATCGTGAAGGGCGGGTTGTGGCGCTCGATGAACGCCTTGACCTCGGCATCCTTAGGATAGCGCGGGTCGCTCGTGACTTCGTCGTAAACCGCGTCCACCACCGCGATCGGCATGTCGAGCCGCAGAAGCAGGTCGAGCCGGTCGGCAACCCAGAGGCTGTTCAGCGGCCCGGCGTCGGGGATCAGCAGCGTGCAGCGCTTCACGCCGCGTTCCATATCCGGACGAACATGGCCGCCTGGTTTTCGATTTCGTGCTCCGGCGGCCAGGGCGGCGTCAGACCCGCATCGCCCAGGGCGACGAGAAGCTCCGCATAATCCCGTACGCCGGCGTCGCGGATCGCCGCGCGCCGCGAGAGCAGTCCTGCGGCATAGGCCTGGAGAGGGTCGCTTTCGGGAACCTCTACCTCGTCCGTAACGGCTTCGAGATGCTCCCGGATAATCGCCGTCATGCTGGTGCCGTGAGCAGCCGCATACGCCTTTGTCTTCGCTATGAGGGACTCCGGGAGGTTCAGAGTGGTATTTCGGTTCGCCATGTTCCGCTCCCAACAGGTCACATATATATGTGATGATTGCGCCTTGCGTCAAACCGGCGGTCTGGCGGGCCAGCCGCCGCGTGTGCTTGAATGACGCCTGTTTTCCCGGAACGAAAGCCCGAGCCGCCATGTCCGCCACGCTGCCTCTCGCCCATATCAGGGTCCTCGACCTCACCCGCGCCCGCGCCGGGCCGACGGCCGTGCGCCAGCTTGCCGACTGGGGCGCCGACGTGGTCAAGATCGAGGCGCCGCCCGGCGAAGACGCGCGTTCGGTGGTGTCCGGCAGCCGCCACGGCTTCGACTTCCAGAATCTTCACCGCAACAAGCGGTCGATGACGCTCAACCTCAAGGCCGGCAAGGGCCGGGAGATCTTCCTGGAGATGGCGAAACATGCCGATGTGGTGGTCGAGAACTACCGCGCCGGCGTGAAGCACCGGCTCGGCATCGACTACGAGGCCGTCAAGGCCGTCAATCCGCGCATCGTCTACGGTTCGATCTCGGGCTTCGGCCAGTCCGGCCCCTACCGGGACCGGCCGGGCGTGGACCAGATCGCACAGGGCATGGGCGGCCTCATGTCGATTACCGGCCTGCCGGGGCAGGGGCCGGTCCGGGTCGGCATCCCGATCGCGGACCTGACGGCCGGGCTGCATCTGGCGCAGGGCATATTGCTGGCGCTCTACGAACGCGAACGCTCCGGCGAGGGGCAGTGGGTGCATACCTCGCTGCTGGAAGCGCAGATCATGATGCTGGACTTCCAGGCGGCGCGCTGGACGGTCTCCGGCGAGGTGGCGCCGCAGGCCGGCAACGACCACCCGACCTCGATCCCGACCGGCGTGTTCCCGACCTCGGACGGGCATATCAACATCGCCGCCTCCGGCAACACCATGTTCGAGCGGCTCTGCAACGCGCTCGGCTGTCCGGAACTCGTCTCCCACCCCGACTATGCCGACGACGGGAGCCGGTCGAAGAACCGCGCCGCGCTCAACAGGGTGCTCGGCGAATACACGGCGAGGCGCCCGAGCGAGGAGTGGGTGGTCGTGCTGAACGAGGCGCGCGTGCCCTGCGGGCCGATCAACAGCATCGACAGGACCATGACCGACCCGCAGGTTCGTCATCTCGGCATCGAGAAGCCGATGGCCCACCCGGAACTCGGCGATGTCGGCGTCGTCGGCCAGGCGGCGACCCTCTCGCGCAGCGGCGGCCGGCCCGATGTCCGCCTCCACACCCCCGACCAGGGCGAGCACACGGCGGAAGTTCTGGCCGCCCTCGGCTATGACGGTGCGGCGGTCGAGGCGCTCCGCGCGGACGGAGTGATTTAGCCGGGAACTATCACCGGGGCCATAGTCCGGCAACGCCGCTCGCCGGGCTTGCCTTCCTGCCTGCAAGGGTCCTATCCGGTCTTTCCCGATGCTCATGCCGGGAGGTGCACCCTATGGACAAGCCGACGGACGCGATTGGCAACTGGAGCTTCCCTGCTCCGATCCGCTTCGGCGCCGGGCGCATCAGCGAGCTTCCCCGGGCGTGTCTGGAGCTCGGCATCCACCGGCCCCTGCTGGTCACGGACCCGGGGCTGGCGGCGCTGCCCATGGTGAGCGAAGCGGTGGAGGCCTGTGCGCAGGCAGGACTCGCATGTGCGGTCTTCTCGGACGTGCGCGCGAACCCGGTCGAGGCCAATGTCCATGACGGGGTAGCGGCGCTGCGGGAGGGAGATCACGACGGGATCATTGCCTTCGGGGGCGGCAGCGCCCTGGATACCGGCAAGGCGATCGGCTTCATGGCGGCCCAATCGCGGCCCATCTGGGATTTCGAGAACCGCGAGGACTGGTGGACCCGGGCCGAGGAGGACGGCTTGGCGCCGGTCGTCGCCGTTCCCACCACCTCCGGCACCGGTTCGGAGACGGGACGCGCCTCGGTCATCACCGACGCCCGCGCCGAGCACACCAAGCGGATCATCTTCCATCCCCGGATGATGCCGGGCCGCGTGATCCTGGACCCCGAACTCACTGTGGGGCTTCCCGCCCACCTCACCGCGGCGGTCGGAATGGATGCGCTCTCCCACAGCCTCGAAGCCTATTCGAGCCCCGTCTTCCATCCGCTGGCGCAGGGGATCGCGCTCGAAGCGATGCGGCTCGTCCGCGACGCGCTTCCCGTCGCAGTGAAGAACCCCTCCGACCTTGCCGCGCGGAGCCGCATGCAGGTGGCGGCCGCGATGGGCTCGACCGCCTTCCAGAAGGGGCTGGGCGCGATGCACGCCCTCAGCCACCCCTGCAGTTCGCTGCTCGACACCCACCACGGCCTGACGAACGCGGTGGTCATGCCCTATGTGCTCGTCTTCAACCGGCCGGCTATCGAGACGAAGATGGCGGCCCTCGCGCGCTACCTCGACCTGCCGGACCCGTCCTTCTCGGGCGTCCTCGACTGGATCCTTGCCCTGCGCGAGGAAATCGGGATTCCGCACACGCTCAGGGACATAGGCGTGGACGCCTCGTTCGCAAGGCGCATGGCGCCGATGGCGGCGGTGGACCCGTCCGCTGCAACCAACCCGGTTCCCCTCGATACGGGCGCGTTGGAGCGCCTCTACCTTCGGGCAATCGACGGCGTGCTGTAGCCGGTCGGCCCTACCGCGTCGGGACGGGGTGGTCGCCTGAATAGTCGTAGAAGCCGCGGCCGGCCTTGCGGCCGATCCAGCCCGCCTCGACATATTTCACCAGCAGCGGGCAGGGGCGGTATTTGCTGTCGGCGAGCCCGTCATAGAGCACCTGCATCACGGCGAGGCAGGTGTCGAGGCCGATGAAGTCCGCGAGCTCCAGCGGCCCCATCGGGTGGTTGGCGCCAAGGCGCATGCCGGTGTCGATGGCGTCCACCGAGCCCACGCCCTCATAGAGCGTATAGACGGCCTCGTTGATCATCGGCAGCAGGATGCGGTTGACGATGAAGGCCGGGAAGTCCTCCGCCGCCACCGGCGTCTTGCCGAGCGAGACGGCGAACTCCTTCACGTCCTCGAAGGTGTTGTCCCCGGTCGCGATGCCGCGAATGAGCTCGACCAGGGACATCATCGGCACCGGGTTCATGAAATGCAGGCCGATGAACCGCTCCGGACGATCCGTCGTGGAGGCCAGCCGCGTGATCGAGATCGAGGAGGTGTTGGACGCGACGATTGCGCCCTCGGCGAGATGCGGCAGCAGCGCCTTGAACACCTCGCGCTTCACCGCCTCGTTCTCCGTGGCGGCCTCGATCACGATGTCGCAGTCCCGGAAGCCGGCATAGTCCGAGCCCGTGTCGATCCGCGCCAGCGCCTCGGCCTTCGCCGCCTCGTCGAACAGGCCCCGGCGCAATTGCCGGTCCATGTTGCGGTCGATGACCGTGAGACTGCGTTCCAGCGCTGCGTCCGCGATGTCCACAAGGCGCACATCGAAGCCGGAAAGCGCGGCGACATGCGCGATGCCGCTGCCCATCTGACCGGCGCCGATGACGCCGACCTTGCGGATGCCGCTGTCGTGACCCCTCGGCATGGCGGTCAATCGTTTTCCGCCTTGTAGTCTTCGATGGCGCCGGTGAGTTCCGGCACCGCCTTGAACAGGTCCGCCACGAGCCCGTAATCGGCGACCTGGAAGATCGGCGCTTCCTCGTCCTTGTTGATGGCGACGATCACCCGGCTGTCCTTCATGCCGGCGAGATGCTGGATGGCGCCGGAAATGCCGACCGCGATGTAGAGGTCCGGGGCGACCACTTTGCCCGTCTGCCCGACCTGGTAGTCGTTCGGCACATAGCCCGCATCGACCGCCGCGCGCGAGGCCCCGACGGCCGCGCCCAGCCGGTCGGCGAGCGCCTCCAGTATGTTGAAGTTCTCGCCCGAGCCCATGCCGCGCCCGCCGGAGACGACGATGCCGGCGGTGGTGAGTTCCGGGCGCTCGGACTTTGTGAGTTCGCGCCCGACGAAGCTGGAGAGCCCGACGCTGCCGGCCCCGGACGCCGCCTCGACCGGTGCCGACCCGCCCTCGGCCGGGGCCGCGTCGAACGCCGTCATGCGCACCGTGATGAGCTTGACCGGGTCGGCGGACTGCACCTTCGCCATGGCGTTGCCGGCATAGATCGGCCGCACGAAGGTGTCGGCGGAGACGACCTCGGTGATGTCCGAAATCTGCGCCACGTCGAGCAGGGCCGCGGCGCGGGGCAGGATGTTCTTGCCGTTCGCGGTGGCCGGCGCGAGCACATGGCTGTAGCTGCCGGAGAGATCGACTACCAGCTTCGCCACATTCTCCGCCAGCGCGTGTTCATAGGCCCCGTCCTCGGCGACAAGCACCTTCGCGACGCCCGCGACCTGCGCGGCCGCCTCGGCGGCCGGGCCGCAATCCTGTCCGGCCACCAGCACATGCACATCCGCGTCGATCTCGGCCGCTGCGGCGACGGCGTTGCGCGTGGCCGCCTTCAGGGTGGCGTTGTCGTGTTCGGCAATGACGAGAACGCTCATGGGATCAGATCACCTTCGCTTCGGTGGAGAGCTTCTGCACGAGCTCCTCGACGGTCTCGACCTTCACGCCGCCGGCGCGCTTCTCCGGCTCGCCGACATGCAGCACCTTGAGGCGCGGCGCGGTATCGACGCCGAGGTCGGCCGGCTCGAAGCGGTCGATGGGCTTGCGTTTCGCCTTCATGATGTTCGGCAGCGAGGCGTAGCGCGGCTCGTTGAGGCGCAGGTCCACCGTCACCACCGTCGGCAGCGTGACCTCGACCGTCTCCAGCCCGCCATCGACTTCGCGGGTGACGCGGGCCTTGCCGCCGTCTATCGCGACCTCGGATGCGAAGGTCGCCTGCGACCAGCCGAGCAGCGCGGAGAGCATCTGGCCCGTCTGGTTGCAGTCGTCGTCGATGGCCTGCTTGCCGAGAATGACCATGCCCGGCTCTTCCTTCTCGCAGATCGCCTTCAGCATCTTGGCGACGGCGAGCGGCTCCACCTCGTCCTCGGTGACGACCAGGATGCCCCGGTCCGCGCCCATGGCGAGCGCCGTGCGGATCGTCTCCTGGCACTGCTGCACGCCGATGGAGACCGCGACGATCTCCTCGGCCGAGCCGGCTTCCTTCATCCGGATGGCCTGTTCGACGGAAATCTCGTCGAACGGGTTCATCGACATCTTCACATTCCGGGTCTCGACGCCGGTGCCGTCCGGCTTCACCCGGATCTTCACATTGTAGTCGATGACGCGCTTGACGGGGACGAGGACCTTCAAGGGGACCTCCGCAGGCTCGGGTTGAAGGGCAAGGGCGGCTTTTAGGGTTGCGGCGCCGGGCAAGTCAAGCGGCGCGGGCCTTTTTGCGGTGCAGCAATCCGCCGCGCCGGATCAGGCGCGCTCGGCTCCCGGCAAGCTCTCCGGCCAGATGGCGGCGGGGCCCGTGCCGGGCCAGCCGATCGGGCCGCCGGCGTTCATGGCGGAGTCCACCGGCGCGATGCGCTTGTCCCAGAGCGCGGCGATGATCCGCCGGCCGGTGAAGCCGTCAGAAATCTCCGAGGCGAGGAAGCGGATCGGCGGGGCCATGACCGCGGGGGAGAGCAGGGCGCTCCTGTCCGGCGCGCTCTCCTCCGTCACCATCGGCGTGTCGGTCGGGCCGCCGGGTGTGAGTACATTCACGGTGATGCCGGTTCCCTCCAGCTCGCCGGCAAACTGGGACGACATCGCCTCGAGCGCGGCCTTCGACGCGCCATAGGGGAAGAACTGCGGCCGAAGCATGGTCGAGAGCGAGGTGGTGACATTGACGATCCGGCCCCAGCCGCGCTCCTGCATGAAGGGCGCGGCGGCGCGCATGAAGACGAAGGGCGCGGTGGCATGGACCGCGACGAAGCGCTGCCAGTCCTCGACCGACACCTCGCTGAACGCGGCGAGCGGACGCAGATGGTAGTCGGGGCGCAGCGTACTCATGCCGATGCCGGCATTGTTCACCAGCATGTCGAGGCGCCCGAAATGCTCCGCCGCGCGCCCGGCGGCCTCCGCGCAGGCCTCCTCGTCGGTGAGATCGAGCGCCAGCGGCAATACCACGCCGTCGCCGTGTTTCTGCCAGAGACGGTTCGTCAGCGCCTGCAGGCGCTCTTCGTCGCGGTCCACCAGCGCGAGCCGGTGCCCGTCGCCGGCAAGCGCCTCGGCCATCGCCGCGCCGAGCCCGCCGGCCGCCCCGGTCAGCAGGACGGCCTTGGCGAAGGCCGGGTTCACCGGGGCCGTTCCCCGTAGGAGATGGTCCGCAGCATCACCCGGCGTTCGTTCGGGTCGTAGTCGCCCGCGCCCCGGTGCATGGTGGCGCGCTCGTCCCACATCACCACGTCGCCGTGGTTCCAGCGGTGGTGGTACACGAACTCGTCCCGCGTGGCGTGGTCGAGCAGGCCGTTCAGCAGCGTCTCGCCCTCCTCGCCCTCGACCTCGACGAAGCCGAAGGTGTGGATGGCGTTGACATAGAGCATCCTGCGTCCGCTCTCCGGATGCGTGCGCACGACCGGGTGATGCACTTCCGGCAGCGTTCCCTCCTGATAGTCTTTGAGCGGAAGCGCGCCGGTTCCGCCGGGGCCGGCGCCGTAGAAATGCCGACCCGTCAGCCCGTCGATGCGCTCCCGCACCTCGTCCGACAGCGTCTCATAGGCGCGGATCATGTTGCAGAACACGGTGCCGCCGCCCTTCGACGGGATTTCCCTGGCGTGCAGGATGGCGACCGCCGGCGGGCGCTCCTCGAAGGTGCCGTCGGAATGCCAGGTCGTCGCGCGCTTGTAGCCGGCCGGGTCGAGCGAGCCGTCCTTGTTCACGTTGGTGAGCCAGGAGACTTCCGGCACCTCCTCATGGCGGTAATCGACCAGCACATGAAGCTGGAGCGGCCCGAAGCGCTTGCCCAGCGCCGCCAGGCTGTGCGCGTCGAGGTCCTGGTCGCGGAACACAAGAACCGGGTTCCGCCAGAAATTCTCCTTGATCTCGCCGAACACGTCGTCGGAGACCGGCCCCGACAGGTCAACGCCGGTCACTTCGAGGCCCAGCGCGCCGCCGAGCGGACGGGTCTGAAGCTGTTCTGCCATGTCGTTCTCTCCCAACCGTTCCTCGTTCCCCTCGCCGGGCCTCAGGCGAAACCCGCCGAGGCGCTCATCGCGATGGTCCCCTCCGGCGTCACCGCCCAGACCTCGCAGCCGCCGTCCACCGGCTTGCCGACCAGCCGCACCGGCCTGTCGATGAAGAGCGGCGCGCGCGCCCGCATGTCGAAGGAGGTCATGCGCCTCGGGGCCATGCAGTCGCGGGCGAAGTTCATCAGGTAGGACTGCGAGAGCGGCCCGTGGACGACCAGCGCCGGATAGCCCTCCACCTCCTTCGCCCAGACCGCGTCGTAATGGATGCGGTGGGCGTTGAAAGTGAGCGCCGAGAAGCGGAACAGCGTGACCTCGTCCGGGCGCTCCTCTGCCTCCCATGCGATGTCGTCGGGCGGCGCGGCGCGCTTGGGCGCCCTGTTCGTGGCGCCGGCCGGCGTCTCCTCGCGATAGACCGTGTCGCGCTGCTCGACCACGGCGAGGCCGCGCGGCGTCGAGATGCGGCTTTCGACCGTTGCGAAGGCGAGGCGGCCGGTGCTGCCGTCCTTGACGGCGAGCTCCACAAGCTCCGTCTCCCGGTGCAGCCGGTCGCCGATGCGGATGGGTTCGTGGAAGGCGAGGCGCGTGCCGGCGTACATGCGGCGCGGGAACGGCATTTCCGGGATCACGCCGGAGGAGGCGGGCGCCCCGTCCGGCCCCAGCTCCGCCTGCTCGAAGCGCGGTAGGAAATACAGCATTTTCCTACCACCACACCTTTCCCGGCAGTGGACATGGGAGAGGTACTGTTGGATTCGCCGAGAGTTGTCAACAGTCTGTCATTCGGTGGCGGGATTTGTGGGCGTCGCGGAATTGAGTTTGCTGCGCTTCTTGCGGCGTGCTGGTGGGTGGCAGGCTGCGGCTGGGCGGAGTCTGAGGGGGACCCGGAAAACAAGGCAGCCATCGAGCAGAAAGTAAGGGAGCTGCGGCCCTCTGGTCCCGACCGTTCCGGCTTTCGGTCGCTTCGGGAGTCTGCGGCGCCTTATCTCGCGCTGTCGGCGGTGCAGACCGAAGCGGCACCACTACCCGAGGATCTGGTCAGCGAAGTCGGCGTGACTGTGCCGGTGGGTGACTTGGTGTCTCCAGAGGTGTCTCCGGAGGAGGCTACGGAGGTGTTGCGGCGTCGGATCGCTGTAGCCTCCGGGCTGGTTGTCCGGTGGGTCGGAGAGGAAGACAAGCCGAGGGCGGAAGGCCACGGCTCTTGCGAAAGTGCTGCGTTGCGGCGGTCGGGCGAGAGCTCCGAATGGATGCAATCGCTGACGGACGAGCTGGTGCCGGACAGCGGCGTGTGGACGGGGCCATTGGATCGTCTGCTTGAAGTGTGGACCGGGGAGTTGGGCTGGTTCTGGCGATACGACGAGGTTTCAGGGGCGATCGACATCGTGCGCTCCGAGAGCCGCACCTTCAGCATCAATGCACTGGTCGGAACGCAAAAATACGATGTGAAGGTGTCGACGGAGGCCGAGGCGGGCGAGGAGACTTCGGGGGGCACGAAGCAGTCGCTGGACGCTTCCATGGAATACAAGCCGTGGGAGGAGATTACCGATCTCGTTTGCGACGCGGCCGGGGATGGCGCCGAGGTGCTGGTATCGGAGTCGTCCGGGACGGTAAGCGTGCGGGGCGCTCCGAGGGCGGTTGCCAGAGTCCGGGACTATCTGCAGCATCTGGACCGGCACACGCTGCGGCCGGTGTCGCTCTCGATCTACCTTTATTCGGTGCAGTTCGACCGGGCGCATGATTTCGAGATCGGACTGTCGGGCGTATTGCCGAAGCTGTTCGGTTCGTCGGTAGACGTCGTGATCTCCGGGGGCGGCGTGTCGGTAGTCACGCCGTCCTTCCGGAATAGTTCGAGCCTGCAGGCAACGGTCGATGCGATGAACAGCGTCGGCAAGGTCTGGCGGGTCAAGTCGTTCGAGCTTGCCAGCCTCGCAGGTAGACCGTCGCAGTTCTACGACCTGTTGGATCGAGCCTATCTCAAGGAGATCAGCACGACGCTGGGCGAAGGACGCGAGTCGGTGTCGCTGACGCCTGGCACGGTCTCGTCGGGCTTCGGCCTGAGCTATGTCGCCCGGATCGTCGGGCCGGATACGGTTCTGGCGCGCATTACTGGGGGATTATCCGCTTGACTAAATGACGGCGAGTCCCCATATTCTGACTCAAGCAGTCGGAACGGAGGCCGTCATGGCTGGCAAGCACTACCGCGAAGGCGTGACCATCATGGAGTTGGGAGAGATGTTCCCGACCGAGGAAAGCGCCCGCGAATGGTTTGAGGCGAAGGTCTGGCCGAACGGTCGCCATTGCCCGCGCTGCGGCCATACCGAGACGATTGAATGCACCGGCAACCCGCCGATGCCCTACTACTGCCCCGGCTGCAAGCGGCATTTCAGCGTCCGCATCGGCACCGTCATGGAGCGGTCCAAGCTCTCGTTCCGCAAGTGGGTTTGGGCGATCTACCTGCACCTGACTTCGCTCAAGGGCGTCTCCAGCGTGAAGCTGAGCCGGGACATAGGCGTCCGGCAGGCAACCGCATGGTTCATGCTCCAGCGCATCCGCGAAGCCTTCAAGCGCGACGACGAGCCGCCCATGGACGGGCCGGTAGAGGTGGACGAGGTCTATCTGGGCGGGCTGCGCAAGAACATGCACAAGGCGAAGCGGGAGAGCCTTGAGGGTCGCGGCGCTGTCGGCAAGGACATTGTCGTTGGCGTGAAGGACCGGGGCACGAAGCAGGTTCGCGCCCGCCATGTCCAGCACGCGGACGCGCCGTCGCTGGCAGGCTTCGCCGCTCACAACGCCCGCATCGGCACGACGGTCTATTCGGACGAGGCGACGGTCTATCGGGCGCTGCAAGTGTGGTTTCAGCATGAAGCGGTCAATCACTCCGCTGGCGAGTATGTCCGCCAGCAGGCGCATACCAACGGGATCGAGAGCTTCTGGGCCATGTTGAAGCGGGCGCACAAGGGCGTCTATCACAAGTTCTCGCCGAAGCACCTTCACCGCTACATCGCGGAGTTCGCCGGGCGGCACAACATCCGCGAAGCCGGGACGCTGGCACAAATGGCGGGACTGGCGGCCGGCATGGTCGGGAAGCGCCTGACCTACGCCCGGCTGATTGCCGAGAACGGGCTGGCGAGCGGGGCGCGGCCATACTAGTCACGCCTCTATCAGCCACGGGAACAGGGCGGCGCGCTTCTGCATACGCTCTTTCAGGAATTGCTCTTGCGAGCGCGTTCCCTTCGACGAATTGCAGGCGCCGCACAGCAGCCAAAGGTTCTCAAGGTGGTCGGTCCCGCCATGCGCTTGCGGGACGATATGGTCCACCGTCAGATTGCGCTTGCGGAAATGCTCCCCGCAACCGCCGCAAAAGCCTTCCTGCTGGCCGTAGAGCAAGTCCAGGTGCGTCCGGTAGTGGGGAAGGTCTCCCAGGTCCGTGCGGCCCGGCTGGTCCGTCCTGTGGACAACATCGCCGGTCTTGTAGAGCGGGATTTCGTCGAGGATGCCTTGCAGGCGCGTCGTGACGAGCTCGGCCGCCTTCGCGGAAATGTCGATGCCGATCCACTGGCGCTGTAGCCGCTCCGCCGCCACGGCGGCCGTCGCGCAACCGCAAAATGGGTCCAGCACGACATCGCCCTCGTTACTCGACGCCTTGATGATGCGGTCCAGAAGGGCAAGCGGCTTCTGCGTCGGATAGCCGACATATTGCGCCTTTTGGCGGGGCGCTATGGCGAGTCCATTTCCTTTCTCTTGCGGCCACCATGTTTCAGGGACTTTGCCGTCCGTCAGCCCATATTCGCCCTCGATAAATCCAGAACCGCGCAAACCGTCTTTGAAATTCGCCTTGGTCTTGCCATGGTGCTGAATACGCACGGCGTCGGCATTGAAGGTCCATGTCTCGCCGACTGAATACCAGTGGATTGTATCGTGCTTTCGGTTGAACTGGCGCATATGCGGTGAGCCGGGGCCAGTATAGCACCAGATAATCTCGTTCCGGTGATTAAGGCGTCCGAAAATCGCGTCCATGAGCATCTTGAGATAATGCGACGCGAACGGGTCACAATGCAGATAGATGCTGCCGGTCGGCTTCAGGACACGCCGCATTTCGACGAGGCGTTGCGCCATCATGCCGAGATAGGCCGCCATGCCGCGCCCGTGCGCCAGCCGGGCCGCGTCGATTATGGCGAAAGTCGTCGGGTCACGCTCTTGCAGCAGTGCCAGATAGACGCGGTCCGCGTCGTCGAAGGTCCATGAGTCCTTGAAGGCAGCCCCGGCCGCCTCCGAGCCTATGGGTGCGCTATAGGTGCGGTTGGAGTTGAAGGGCGGGTCGAGATAGATGAGATCAACCGTGGCGCTGTTCATGCCTCTCAGGACATGGAGATTGTCGCGCGTCCAGATGGTGCGGTTGCGCCAGTTGGCTTCCTGCGTCGCCGCTGCGTCGCCGCTGCGTCGCCGCTGCGTCGCCGCTGCGTCGCCGCTGCGTCGCCGCTGCGTCGCCGCTGCGTCGCCTGCCTTCTACCCTATCAGATTTCCTCGCCATGCTTGATCTCCCGCTGTGAAGAGCACAGGCTAGGAGACGGGCTGATATTTAGTCAAACGGATAATCCCCAATCCGAAGGCGTGAGGGCCGGCGACCGGAGCCCCCGCCGATGCACGGGAGAGCGACTGTGTTGTCGGTCAAGCTGTTTTCCACGGGGTTCGGTCTCTGAGGATAGCGTTGAGGATTGTGAGGAGCTTTCGTGTGACGGCGGTGAGGGCAGCCTTTTTGGTTTTTCCCTCCGCGATCAGGTGGCGATAGAAGCGTTTGAGGGTTGGGTTATGCCTGGAGGCGGTGAGGGCAGCCATGTAGAGGGTTGCGCGGACGTTGGCGCGTCCTCCCCATATGGTTCTCTTTCCGCGCATGGTTCCGCTGTCGCGGTTGAAGGGCGCGACGCCGACGAGCGCGGCGATGCGCCTTCGGCTGAGGGTTCCGAGTTCGGGGAGATCGGCGATCAGGGTTCGTGCGGTGGCGTCACCGACCCCGGGAACGCTTTTGAGGAGGTCCTCGGCCTGGCGCCATGCGGGGGATTTGCGGATCGCATCGCCGAGCTCGGTTTCGAGGTCGGAGAGTTCGCGTTGCAGGGTGGCGAGCACGCGGTCGACGCTGCGGATCGTGCGACGGCTTGTGAGGCGCCTCCTGCGGTTTCTCTCCGCGGTCATCATCGCGACGATCTGGCGCCGCCGGGCGACCAGCTCGGCGAGCGCGCGGGCCTGCTCGTCAGGCACCGGACGGGGCTCGGGATGGACCGCCTCGGCGAACTGTGCGATCGCCGCCGCATCGAGGGCGTCGGTCTTGGCGAGCCGGCCGGTGGCGCGGGCGAAGTCCCGGATCTGGCGCGGGTTGACCACCGCCAATGGCAGGCCCGCCGCGCAGAGCGCCGCCGCGACCGTGACCTCGAAGCCGCCCGTCGCCTCCAGCACCACGAGGGCAACCTCCAGCCCGCCCAGGCGCGCCGACAACTCTTCCAGGCCTTTGCCGTCGCGCGCGACGGCAAAGGCCTCCCCGGACGGGCGCAGATGCACGTCCAGACGATCCTTCGCCACGTCGATGCCAACGAATATCCGTTCCATGTCCCGTCCTTGCAAATGCGGTCTCACACTGCGGACCAAGCGACTGTTCGGGTTCAAAGGAACAGCGGACGGGGAACCATGCTCTCCCGCGGTCTTCATAACCTGGGTGCTAGCGGTCTCCCGTCCGCTCCCGCTGTTGCGACTATAGCTGCAACAACGATCCGGAGAGATACAAGGTGCGGCCGGACGGCGCGGCGTGACGTCGGACATTGGCGGAAAAGGGCCGTTTGCGACGGCCGACATTGGCGGAAAGCGGCTGCGGAGCCGCAGAAGGAGGAGAATCGATGACGGATGGATCGACGCCCATGCCGGCAGGCGGATTGCCGGGCCGGCGGCGGGGCCGCGCGGTGGGCGAGGACCTGCGGGCCGCGGCGGTGGCGGCCGTGCCGCAGGAGGGCATGGGCATAGGCGCGGCGGCGCGGCGGTTCGGCCTGCCGCGGAGCAGCGTCAGCCTGTGGCTGAAGCGCTTTCGCGAGCGCGGCCATGTGCGGCCCGACCGGCGTGGCGGCGGCCCCTCGCGGATCGAGCCGGAGCGCGAGCGGATTTTCCGCATCCTGGAGGCGCGGCCGAATATCTCCATGTACGGGCTGCGCGACGCGCTGGCCGCCGAGGGGCTGGCGTTCAGTGCGAGGACGGTGCAGCGCTTCCTGAAACGCCACGGCCTGGACCGCAAGAGCCGCCTCGCCGCCCGGCAGCGCGGGCGGGGACGGGGGCGGAAATAGCCGGGGGGCCGGAGCTTGCGTGGGGAGCCGCAGGGCGGGTACGGTGGGACCATGGACGAAGGCGTTTACATCCTGGCGGGGCTCATGCTCGGCGTGATCGGTTTCCTGTGGACCATCCACCGGGACATGCGCAGCCTCTCCGAGCGCGCGGCGAAGGACAACAGGGACCTTTCCGAGCGCCTGGCAAAGGATATGAGCGAGCTTTCGGCGCGCGTTTCGACGGACCTGCGCGGCCTTTCCGACCGTGTGGCGCGGGTGGAGGGGCTGCTTGAAGGCTCGATACGCCGCAGGGAGCCGGCGCCCGAAGCGGGCGAATAGCGGCGCGCCTTACGGGCGGGCGGCTTGGCAGGCCCGGCTGCGCAACTCGCGATCGGAGACGGTATCGCCGGCGTCAAGGGCGCGGCGTCCCTCCTCAAGGGCGTCGCGGTCCCCGTGGCTCAGCGGCTCGTCAGCCTCGGGGGCGGTAAAGAGCGCGCGAACGAACGGATGCCCGACCCCGGACAGGAATTCGAGATAGCGCTCGGCGACCGGGAGTTCGCCGGTGGGAAGCGCGTCCACCAGCTGATGCAGTCGCTCCCTGGGCTCGGCTTCCATGGCGCTCCCTCCTTCGACGGCTGTCGTCCCGAAGCTATCGAAAGTAGGGAGCCTGTCCTGCCTCGTCCAGCCGCCCCGTCCTCGCGTGGCTCTGCACCTGACAAAGCACTAAGAGAGATATCGAGACTTGTTTCCTGATGCTGGCACGCGGCCATCCTGTGGCGTCGGGCGTTGACGAAAAAGCACGATGAGCGGCATTATTGTCTGGCATCGGGAAAGCAGGGGGGCGGAAGTGTCGTTGAGTAGGCAGATTCGACGCTGCGTAGTGCGGCAACGCGTTGACCTGTTTGGAGTTTCTAGGGCTAAGGAAAGGGATCGTGCCCCCGCGGGTGGTGTAAGAGCCTGGCGTCCGTAGCGGTGTCCGGCGGGTAGGGCCGGAACGCTCAGGCTGCCACGGCGGGCAACTTGACGGTTGTATTGTCGCTCACGGGAGCGATGGATTCCAGCGTCATGTATCTGGCTCTCTGGACTGCCCATTCATCGTTCTGCTCGAGCAGGATTGCGCCGATCAGCCGGGTGATGGCGTCCTCGTTGGGGAAGATGCCGACGGTGTTTGTGCGCCGCTTGATCTCGCCGTGGAGGCGTTCGAGCGGGTTTGTCGAGTGCAGCTTGGCGCGGTGCGCGGCCGGGAAGGTCATGTAGGCGAGAACATCGTGCTCGGCCTCGTCCATGATGGCGGCGAGCTTTGGCGCCTTGGGCCTGAGCTGGTCGGCGACCTGGCGCCACTGGGCGGAGGCGCTGTCTGCATCCTCCTGGGCGAAGGCGGTAGTGACGAAGGCGGAGACGACGCGCCGGCCCTGCTTGCCGGCATGGGCGAGCAGGTTGCGCATGAAGTGGACGCGGCATCTCTGCCAGGTGGCGCCGAAGATGCGGGTGGCGGCGGCCTTCAGGCCCTTGTGGTCGTCGGAGATCACCAGCTTGACGCCGCGCAGGCCGCGGCGGGCGAGCGAGCGCAGGAAGTCGGTCCAGAAGGTCTCGGCCTCGGACGCGCCGATCGCCATGCCGAGCACCTCGCGCCGGCCCTGATCGTTGACCGCCACCGCGATGGTGACCGCGACCGAGACGACGCGCCCGGCCTCGCGCATCTTCACATAGGTCGCGTCAAGCCAGAGATACGGCCAGTCGCCCTCCAGCGGCCGGTCGAGGAAGTCGCGGATCTTGTCGTCGATCTCGCCGCACAGCCGCGACACCTGGCTCTTGGAGATGCCCGACATGCCCATCGCCTGCACCAGGTCGTCCACCGAGCGGGTCGATACGCCCTTGATGTAGGCCTCCTGGATCACCGCCGTCAGCGCCTTCTCCGCCATCCGCCGCGGTTCAAGGAAGCCCGGGAAGTAGCTCCCCTTGCGCAGCTTCGGGATCTTCAGTTCGACCGTGCCGGCCCGCGTCTCCCAGACCCGGTCCCGGTAGCCGTTGCGCTGCGTGATCCGGTCCGGCGAGCGCTCGCCGTGCGCGGCGCCCGCAAGGCCCTCAACCTCAAGCGCCATCAGACGCGCGGCCGTGAACCCGATCATCTCGCGAAGCAGGTCGGCGTCGGAACTCTTCTCCAACAGCGCCCGCAGGGTCATCATGTCGGTGGTGGTCATCGTGGTACTCCTCCGGTCAGGTGGACTGTGACAGCCCAACCCTAACCGGCACCGCGATGGCCTCCGCTGTGGGTAAGTGGCCCGCCGCCGCCTGACTCCAGACGGTCGCGGCGGCGGCCCACTTACCCACAGCTACCACCGGAAGCTTCAGCTCCTACACCACCCCTGGGGACACGACCAGGAAAGGCTCCTGCAGACACTCACTGCATTGACGTTCAGGTCAGGCGGGTCAATCTTCTGGAAGTTGGGCCCAACCAGCCGTGCATAGGAGGCTACGTGATCCGCTACTGGGTCTGGGCTTTTTCAGGCTAAGCCTTTTGGCTTGGATCATCGTTTCTACTCGCCTCGTAAGGGAACATTTTCAATGAGTGCCACGGACCCGAGAGAACGAACTACTGAGTGGTTCCCCATAAACAGCCTAATTCTCGATAAAGAGAATCCGCGGCTTCCAGAACAGCTTCACGGACAGCCACAGTCCGAAATTCTAAGGTATCTCTATAATCAGGGGGCCCTTGAGGAGCTTGCGTACTCATACCAAGACAACGGCTTCTTTCCGCAAGAGCCGCTTTTGGTGGTCCGGGAAGGCGAAGAGGACACATATACAGTCGTCGAGGGAAATCGACGACTGGCGGCGCTCATGATACTACATGGAACTCCGGAAGCTGACGACATTGATTTTGTCGGCCTTGAGCTGTCGCCGGAACGCCTAGAACAGCTCCGAGAGATCCCTTGCATCGTTGTAGCGAACCGTAACCAGATAAGTGCATATATCGGATTCAGGCATATCGGCGGACTGAAAACATGGCCGCCGGAGGCAAAGGCCCGCTACATCCTTGCCGGGGTCCATCGTCTCGTAAGCGAGGGATTTACTGATCCCTTTCGAGAGCTCGGCCGGCGGGTTGGCAGTAATGCCCAAGGGGTCAGGAATCCTTATCTTGCGATCCGTATCCTCCTCTACGCTCGGGAGGAGTTTGGCATAAGCGTCACTTATGTTCAAGATCAACGGTTCGGAGTCTGGTTGCGTTGCATGAACTCCGCTGACATTAGGAATTATGTCGAGCTCAGCCGAGCAAGAACATATCAGGAAATCGAACAAGCATTAGAAGGGATCAACCGAGAAAAGTTGGCAGAAGTGCTTGGAGATTTGGGGGGCACCGCAGAGCGAAGCCGAGCTGTGTTGGGCGATTCACGAGACGTCACAATCTACGGACGAGTCCTTGCAAACGAACGAGCGCGCACAACACTGCGTGGGACAGCTGACCTTAGTCTAGCAAGACAGGTTGTCGAAGAGCTAGATCTGGAGTCGCGCGCTCAGCGGCTTGTCAAGAGCTTGGCATTGTTCTTGGAGACCCTTCAGCGAGCAGAAGCCGTCGATATGTCGAGCAGTCTATTTCAGGCTATGGAAGAGTTGTCACGTATGGTCCGCTCTGCGCGAGCTATCGTTAAAGACGGGATAGATGAGCGTGATCGGGACGCCTGAACCTAACGCCTATGGTCCATATGCGCGAGCTTCGCTACTGGCGGACTATGTCGAGCTTCTAGCGCTGAAGGGAAAGCCGGTGAAGCGGGCAACTCTCGCCGATTTTTTGGCTGATGCTGACTGGGATCTTGAGCTAATTCAATTGCCAGAAGGTGATTACCTTGATGGTGATTCGAGACATTTGTCTGAGCATCAGGATAAGGCCCACGAAGCGGCCTCAGTTGTGTTTCGGCAGATTGGTGAGCGTCGTGCGGTACTTGCGGAACGCTATCCTTTCGAGATCACGAATGACGCAATCACACTTGAGTGCGGCGTTGACCTTGAAGCGAGCGCATACGCGGCGGTTCTCGCCCTGACCATCACACACGCATTTGGCCTGAATTCGATACATCGGCCGGTCGAGATGTTCGAGCAAATCGTATTAAAGGTACTACAAGGTCGTGGCTTGCTGTCTGCTGGGATAGCTATGCACCGCCGCAAAGGTAGTTCTTTTGAAGACGCCTTGCGAATCGCCTGCGAAAAAGTTGGTCTCAAGGCAGCCCCGAATGCAGCGGCACGACGTGTAAATGCCCATGACGAAGGAGTTGACATTCTTTGCCACATCGGTTGGGAAGAGGAACTGCGTCCCGGCACTTGGGGATTCATCGGCCAAGTCACGGTGGGTCGTAGCGACAGTTGGATGGACAAAATCAACGAACCTAGCCAAGATCAATGGAGGCTTTTCACGGGTACCAGGGTTCCACCGTCGCCATTTCTCGCCGTACCCCATCATGTCGAGCGTCCGACGACGGAATTCTTGACAACCAAGAGTGGTGCTATCGTTTTGGATAGACTTCGCCTTGTGGGGTTCAAATACGAAATTGGCGCTAACGAGCGGGATCTAATCCAAGCCATGATTGGGGCGGATGTGGAGCCGCTCGCGGGCTAGCACCAGCCGTCGAACAGGGGGCAACAATTATGTCGTGTTCCGAGTTTGGTATCCCTGCTAGGACATCGTCCCCGGCCATCAGCAACTATGGTAGTGTGAAGCGACCCCCAAGCCTTCTCAGAACCATGACCTTCGAGGCGTAACCTTGACTTGTATCCGATATGCCCCAAGAGCGAGTCTCAAGCTGCTAGCTTATGCTGGTCGTGCCTCTTGGTATCAGTAGAATGGTCGAATCATGCGCGAGTCTCGGCAGGGGTGGATGGTGAGGGGCCACAGGCAACAGGGCATTGCCAACGGGCAGCTTCTCTGCCTGTCAGCATTCTCTGGAATCGGTGGGCTGGACCTTGGCTTGGAACACGCGGGGTTCAGTATCATTGGAGGAATCGAAAACGATACAGCAGCGCGGCAGTCCCTAGCGCTCAATCGCCCTAGGCGAAAGTATCTGAAACCTCACGATATCAACGAAGTTGCAAGTAATCTGCTCCCAAGAGACCTTGGAATCGCCGAGGGGGAACTTGCGTTGCTCGCTGCTGGACCGCCCTGTCAACCCTTCTCGAACGCGGCTCAGTGGTCCCAGACCGGTGCTCTCGGGCTCAACGATCATCGGGCAGGGACCCTCCACAGCTTGCTGACACTGGTAGAGCGGCTGCTCCCCCATGCGATCTTGATCGAGAATGTGCCAGGGTTCGTGAAGGGCAGTCGTTCAGCGCTGCCGATTCTAGAAGAGCGCCTTGCCGACATTAATTGTCAAAGCGGTACACGTTATAAGCTAGTTTGTAGGATACTCAACGCTGCAGAGTTCGGAGTTCCACAGCGACGCAGGCGCGCAATAATTATTGCGTTTCGCAACGGGGCAATTCCCGTATGGCCTGCCACGACACATCGTGATTATCCAGTACGGGCTTGGGATGCGCTTCACGACATGTGCCCGGCGACGCCGCCAGCTTCGAGCGGACGATTTGCAGGTTTGCTTCCGTCGATACCCGAAGGTCAGAATTATCAGTTTTTCACTGAACGAGGGAAAGGACCGCCGCTTTTCGGGTATCGACGTCGATTCTGGTCATTCCTTCTCAAGCTTGCAAAGGCTGAGCCCGCTTGGACGGTGCCGGCGAACCCCGGCCCGGCGACAGGTCCTTTTCATTGGAACAATCGACCTCTAGCACCTGAAGAGATTCTTCGGCTACAAACTTTTCCGAGTTTCTGGAAACTTGACGGAACTTACCGAGAACAAGTGCGGCAAGCCGGTAATGCTACTCCTCCTCTTCTCGCGGAGATTCTCGGCCGGTCAATTAAGGCACAACTCTCCGGGACGAAAATTCGTGGTAATCCCGCGCTTGCGATTGCTCGTTCGGAGTTCGTGCCTGCGCCCACGCCCCCTCAGCCTATAGCAGCTGAGTACATGGCACTCGTGGGCCATTATGATCCTCATCCGGGTGCAGGACGTGGCCCGAAACCCCGATCCAAACAATCTAGCGCATCACCGAGTGACGCTGGAAATCTCAATTCCGTGGTAAGCAGCGCGAGCGAGGCATCCAAGTTCTAAATTTAGTGCGGGTATAAAGGTCCAAAGGAGAAAGTCGTCGAACCTGTTGGCCATACCGGCGACGGTCCCTTAGAGGATTACTTGACCTTCCTTGCCCTCACTCCCGCCTGCTTGGCAAAGAACTCCCGGACCCGCCCCGCCGCTACTCCGCCGGCGCGGCGCGCACCGGCATCGCCTCCTCGCGGCGGCGGCTGTCCTCCATCGCCTCCTCGTGGCGGCGCTGTTCCGCTTCCAGAGCCGCCCAAGCCCGCTGGCGGTCCGCTGCGCGCTCGTCGAAGGCCCGGTCCATCTTCCGGAAGCCTGAGCGGATAAAGAAGCAGGTCGCAACAGCGTAGGCTACCGTTACGACGGTAACCGCCACCGTCGCCAGCGCGGCGACCGCGGGCCAGTTCCAGCCGGGAGGTTCCATGCGAAGCGCTCCGGTTCCGTCCGCGGCAGCCTGGCGCATCGCGCGGCCGGTGTCGCCCCGGCCCCCGGCGGAGACTCAGTTCAGGTGCCGGGGCAAGCTCTCTACGGATTCGGCGACCAGGGCGTCGGCGCGGGGCTTGTCCAGGTGGCGTTCGATCAGGGTCCGGGCGGCGGCGGCCGACAGCCGGACGGCGTGGGCGCGCACGTCTGCAAGGGCTTCCTGCTCGGCCTGGGCGATCTTGGCGAGCGCCTGCTGTTCGCGGCGCCTGAGCGCGTCTTCGAGCGCGCGCTCCGCCTCGCCGGCGATGCGCGCCGCCTCCTCGCGCGCGTGGGCGAGCACGGCCTCGGCTTCCTCTTCGGCGCCCTGCTGCTTGCGCTTGTACTCCGCAAGCATGGCCTGGGCCTCCTCGCGAAGCGCGGCGGCGTCGTCGATGGACGCCTTGATTCCGGCCGCCCTGTCGTCGAGCGCCTTGGTCGCCATGCGCCAGACCGCGCGCGCGACCGCGGCGACGAAGATGACGAAGCCGACGGCGGTCCAGAATGTCGGGTCGGAGAACATCACGCGCCTGCCCGGCCGGTGCCGGCTGCCGCGGCGGCGGCCTCCGCCGCGTCCACCTCGACGCCGATCAGCCTTGCGGTCATGGCCTGCGCGACCTCTCCGGCCGCCGCCTCGATGCCGGCGAGCGCCTCGCGGCGCGCCTCGGCGATCCGGGCTTCGGCCGCCGCCGTGTCCCCGGCGAGGCGTTCGCCGAGCGCGGCATGGCGGGCCGCCGCCTCTGCCGCGGCCGCTTCCTGCTGCCCGCGCATGAGGCGGCGCGCCCCGGCCCGCGCGTCCGCCTGCGCCTGCTCATAGGCGCGCAGCACGCCCCCGGCCTCGTCGCGCAGCGCCGCGGCCCGGGCGAGGTCGTCGTCGATCCGCTTCCGCCGCTCTTCCAGGATGCCCTGCACGCGCGGCAGGGCGACCTTGAGCATCACGCCCAGCAGGACGGCGAATACCACCACCAGCCAGAAGATCTGGCTCGCATAGGTGGAGATTTGCTCCAGTTGCGGCATGGGCGGGCGCGGGGCCGGCCTCAGCCGAACAGGATGACGAGCGCCACGACGAGGGCGAAGAGCGCAATCGCCTCGACGAGGGCGAAGCCCAGCATCGTCATCGGGAACACTTCGCCCCGCGCCGACGGGTTGCGCCCGACCGCCTGGATGAAGGAAGCGAAAATGTTGCCGATGCCGATACCGGCGCCGATGACGCCGATGACGGCAAGACCCGCGCCGATGACTTTGGCGGCCTCAAGTTCCATGGGGTTGGTTCCTTCTTCGCGTGGGCGGATAGCCGGTTAGTGGAGGTGAAGCGCGTCGTTGATGTAGAGGCAGGTGAGGATCGCGAACACATAGGCCTGGAGGAAGGCGATCACGATCTCGAGCCCGGTCAGCGCCGAAACGAAGGCGAGCGGCAGGATGCCCGCCACCCCGAGCGCGGGCACGAAGCCGGCGAAGACCTTGAGCAGCGTGTGGCCGGCCAGCATGTTGGCGAACAGGCGCACCGAGAGGCTGATCGGCCGCGAGAGGTAGGAGATGATCTCGATCGGGATCAGCAGCGGCCACATGAACACCGAGACGCCCGGCGGCACGAAGAAGCTGAAGAAGCGGAAGCCGTGCTTGACGAAACCCAGCACGGTGACGCCGACGAAGACCACCGCCGCCATCGCGAAGGTGACCGCGATATGGCTGGTGAAGGTGAAGCTGTAGGGGATCATGCCGGCGAGGTTGCCGAACAGGATGAACATGAAGAGGGTGAAGATGAGCGGGAAATATCTCCGGCCCTCGTCGCCCACCGTGTCGCGCACCATCCCGGCGATGAACTCGTAGGAGAGCTCGGCGATCGACTGCAGCCGCCCCGGCACCAGGGCGCGCTTGCGCGTGCCGCCGACCATCACGGCGATCACGCCGGCAGCGGCAACCACCATCCAGACGGTGGAATTGGTGATGTCGAGCTGGACTCCGGCCACGGGGATATCGACCAGCTCCTTGATCCGGAACTGCTCCAGCGGACCGTGCGCGTCTCCCGCCACCGGGTTCCCCCTCTAGCCTTCCTGCCCGTCCTGCGGCGGCCGCCCCCGGCGCCAGCCGGGCGAAGCGTCCATGCCGCTCATATACCGGTATACGTTCATCACCCCGGCCGCCGCCCCGAGCACGAAAAAGACCACCATCAGCCAAGGCGCCGTGTCGAGCCAGCGGTCCAGCCCCCAGCCGATCGCCGCGCCGACCCCCAGCGCCGCCACCAGTTCGACCCCGATCCGCATCGCCGCGCCCAGCCCTTCCTTCGGGGCCGGCTTCGGCGCGGCAACGTCCCGGCGACGCCGTGCATCGTCGAGCCTGTCGGAGAAATCGTGAAGGGGGCCGTCCCTGTCGTCTTCGCCCATTTTCGCCACGAAACGCGGTCCGGCGCGAAGCCCGCCCCGGAAGCGCCCGGACACTAGGGGCGCGCCGCCGCGGGTGTCAAGCGACCGCAGGGCCGGACAAGCTGTTGATACCGTTCCCGAATTCGCCGCGATTCGGGATATGCGACAGTATGTATCGCGCTCGTCAGCCGTCCGAAAGCACGGTATCGGAGATGCGCTCGGCCATCATGATGGTCGGGATGTTGGTGTTGGCGCAGGGCACGGACGGCATGATCGAGGCGTCCACCACCCTGAGCCCGGCGAGCCCGCGCACCCGGCCCTGCTCGTCCGTCACCGCCATCGGGTCGTCGTCGCTTCCCATGCGGTTGGTGCACGAGGCGTGCCAGACCCCGACGGCCGTGGCGCGCACGAAACCCTCCAGCGCCCCGTCGTCTTCCATCATGTCACGCAGCCGCAAGCCGCCGGTTATCAGGCGGTCGATCAGCATGCCGCGCATGCCGCCGGCCATGTCCAGCACGCCGCCGACCGCCTTCGAGATCATCTCGTTGCGCTTGGTCACGCGCCCGATGGCGCGCACCTTCTCGCTGTAGGAGGAGGGGAAGGTGTAGCCGGCGACGCGCGCCACGGCGGGATGCAGGTTGATGGTGGAAGCGCGCAGGAAGGCGTCCTTCAGGCGGTCCAGGTCGCGCTCGTCCGAGAGCAGGTTGAACTCGACCTCGGGCTCCTCCCGCCAGTCCTTCGACGCGAGGCGGACCTCGCCCTGGGAATAGGACTTGTTGACGAAGACCAGCAGCGAGCCGAGCCGCTCGCCGACCGCGTGCCAGCCGGACTTCGACACCTGGACGATGAACATGTCCCCCTGCGGCGCACCGTGCAGGCCCGAGGAATAGCGCGCGCCGACATGGATGTGGCGGGCGTCCTTGCGCGTCATCCGCGCCTCGTCCGGGAGCCAGGTGGAGCAGGCGACCGAGGGATGGTCCATCAGGTTCTGCCCGACGCCGGGCAGGTGGTGGCGGACCTCGATGCCCATGTCCGCCAGATGGCCGGCCGGGCCGATGCCGGAGCGGAGCAGGTGCGCGGGCGAATGCACCGCCCCGCAGCACAGCACCACCTCGCCGGCCATGAAGGTCTCCGACCTGCCGTTCCGCTCGGCCTTTACGCCCACGGCGCGCAGGCCGTCGAACAGGATCTCGCTCACCTGGGTCTCGGAGCGGATTTCCAGGTTTTCGCGCAGCCGCGTCGGCGGATCGAGATAGCCGATGGCCGTCGAGACCCGGCGGTCGTAGAGGTTCGACACCGTGACCGGGAAATGCCCGTCCTCGAAGGCGCCGTTCTGGTCGGTGAGATAGGGGTAGCCGAGCTCGGTCATCGCCTCCGCCACCGCCCTGGCGTAAGGCGTCCATTCCTGCTGGAAGACGCGCCTTATGGGGATGCGCCCCTCCTGTCCGTGGAGCGCGCCGTCATAGTCCACGTCGCGTTCGAGCTTGCGGAAAAAGGGCAGGCAGGCTTCCCAGCTCCAGCCCTTCGCGCCCTGGCGCCCCCAGTCGTCATAGTCGTTGGGCGCGCCCCGGTTGGCCATCTGCCCGTTGATCGATGACCCGCCGCCCATGATCCGCGCCTGCTCGTAATTGCGCAGCTCCGGCTTCTCGCTTTCGGGCAGGTTCTTGTTGACCGGCTGGAGCCGCACCCGGAGCTTGTTCCAGGTGTAGTTCGGGTTGAAATAGGCCGTGCCGGGATAGCTCGAATGCACATCGGGCGGAATCGCGCCGTGCGGCGTGTCGATGCCCGCCTCCAGCAACAGGACCCTGTTGGCGCTCCGGGCCGAAAGCCGGTTCGCCATGACCGAGCCGGCGGACCCGCCGCCGACGATGATGTAGTCGTACTGCATCGCAAGCCTCCCGGGCGCCATTGTTCTATGCGGATGCGGAAATGGGAAGGCTTCACGGCATGAGAAACCTGTTGACATGCCGGGGCAGGACATACAATACTCAGGTAAGTAAGAACTTTACGGGCCCGATGAGCGGATGGCGACGGACCGGGAAAAGCTGGTGAGGGAAGCGGCGGCGCGCGGCAAATACGCGCCGCTCTACAGGCATCTGCTGTCGCTCCGGCCGGAGACCGAGTGGCGGGCCGGTTTGGTCGTGTCCCCAGGGGTGGTGTAGGAGCTGAAGCTTCCGGTGGTAGCTGTGGGTAAGTGGGCCGCCGCCGCGACCGTCTGGAGTCAGGCGGCGGCGGGCCACTTACCCACAGCGGAGGCCATCGCGGTGCCGGTTAGGGTTGGGCTGTCACAGTCCACCTGACCGGAGGAGTACCACGATGACCACCACCGACATGATGACCCTGCGGGCGCTGTTGGAGAAGAGTTCCGACGCCGACCTGCTTCGCGAGATGATCGGGTTCACGGCCGCGCGTCTGATGGCGCTTGAGGTTGAGGGCCTTGCGGGCGCCGCGCACGGCGAGCGCTCGCCGGACCGGATCACGCAGCGCAACGGCTACCGGGACCGGGTCTGGGAGACGCGGGCCGGCACGGTCGAACTGAAGATCCCGAAGCTGCGCAAGGGGAGCTACTTCCCGGGCTTCCTTGAACCGCGGCGGATGGCGGAGAAGGCGCTGACGGCGGTGATCCAGGAGGCCTACATCAAGGGCGTATCGACCCGCTCGGTGGACGACCTGGTGCAGGCGATGGGCATGTCGGGCATCTCCAAGAGCCAGGTGTCGCGGCTGTGCGGCGAGATCGACGACAAGATCCGCGACTTCCTCGACCGGCCGCTGGAGGGCGACTGGCCGTATCTCTGGCTTGACGCGACCTATGTGAAGATGCGCGAGGCCGGGCGCGTCGTCTCGGTCGCGGTCACCATCGCGGTGGCGGTCAACGATCAGGGCCGGCGCGAGGTGCTCGGCATGGCGATCGGCGCGTCCGAGGCCGAGACCTTCTGGACCGACTTCCTGCGCTCGCTCGCCCGCCGCGGCCTGCGCGGCGTCAAGCTGGTGATCTCCGACGACCACAAGGGCCTGAAGGCCGCCGCCACCCGCATCTTCGGCGCCACCTGGCAGAGATGCCGCGTCCACTTCATGCGCAACCTGCTCGCCCATGCCGGCAAGCAGGGCCGGCGCGTCGTCTCCGCCTTCGTCACTACCGCCTTCGCCCAGGAGGATGCAGACAGCGCCTCCGCCCAGTGGCGCCAGGTCGCCGACCAGCTCAGGCCCAAGGCGCCAAAGCTCGCCGCCATCATGGACGAGGCCGAGCACGATGTTCTCGCCTACATGACCTTCCCGGCCGCGCACCGCGCCAAGCTGCACTCGACAAACCCGCTCGAACGCCTCCACGGCGAGATCAAGCGGCGCACAAACACCGTCGGCATCTTCCCCAACGAGGACGCCATCACCCGGCTGATCGGCGCAATCCTGCTCGAGCAGAACGATGAATGGGCAGTCCAGAGAGCCAGATACATGACGCTGGAATCCATCGCTCCCGTGAGCGACAATACAACCGTCAAGTTGCCCGCCGTGGCAGCCTGAGCGTTCCGGCCCTACCCGCCGGACACCGCTACGGACGCCAGGCTCTTACACCACCCGCGGGGGCACGATCGCCGGTTTCGGCGAGGTCGAGCGCGTTCTGGGCTTCCGCCTGCCCGATTCGGCGCGCCTGCACCGGCCCTGGTGGGCCAACTCCCGCAAGGGAAGCGGCCACTCCCACGCGCTCGCCTGGCAGGCGGCGGGCTGGAGGACGGCGCGGGTCGATCTGGAGGCGGAGACGCTGGTGTTCGAGAGAGAGGCGGAACCGCCGGCGGAGACCGCGCCGCTTCGCTACGCAGAGGAGGGAGGAGACGGTATGAGCGTGACGGACAGCCTTCGGGAGGCTCCGGCAACAATGGGCCTGCCGCCGCGGCGGGCCAAGCGCGATTTCAACCTGGACCGCGATTTCCCGCCTTGGAACGGCGGTCCCTGGCCGGAAGGCTTCACGGTAAGCCGCGAACAGATCTATGACGACATGGGCCGGTTGACCGGCGGGCCGGAGGACGGTTCCGGATCCGACTGCTGACCCGCGTGTTCCTCGATACCAATCTCTTCATCCCCGCCCGGTTCGACGCGGCCCCGGCCCACGCCCTGGCAAGGGCGGCGCTGAACCGGGCCGAGCGGTCCGGCGAGGTTCTGCGCATCAGTCGCCAGATCATGCGCGAATATCTGGCGGCCGCGACCCGACCGCAGGCATGGTCCGCTCCCTTGCCGACGGCAATGGCGCTCGCGGACCTTTCATGGATGGAGAAGACGTATGAGGTGCTGGGAGACGGACCGCATGTGATGGGCGCGCTGGCAGAACTCTGCCGCGAGATACCGGTCAGCGGCAAGCAGGTCCACGACGCCAATATCGTCGCCACCATGCTGGCGCATGGCGAGCGGCGGCTGCTCACCTTCAATATCCGCGACTTCCGCCGCTATGCCGGCCGTATCGAAATCCGGGACCCGGCGGCCGCGGCATAGGCCGGCGCCTCGTCAGCGGTCTTGCGCACAGCGTTCGCGCGCCCGCGCGAGGAGCGTGTAACGCGCGCGGATGCGTGCGGCGAGCGCGGCCGGCCACTCGCCCGCGTCGAGCAGGTCGAGGAAGCTGTCGAGCGCCATCGCGAAATGCGCTTCGTGCGGCGTGCGGAGCGCGGCCGGGACGACGATCTCGCGCCCGATCGCGGACGGGCGGTGCGAAAGGCCGGGCATCTCCGCTTCCCAGGCGGCGAGCGTCTCCGAGAGGCGGGCCTCGAAGCGGGGTCCTGGCTCGCGCGGCGCGATATGCACTTCGCTCCGGAAGCCCGTCTCGGGCCCGCGGCGCGCGATGACCGCCGCCCGCTCGCCCCGGACCGTCGTCCGGTGCGCATCGCCGCCTCCGTCCGGCTCGTGCTGCCCCCACTCCGCCCGCTGGCGGACCGGCACACCCCTGAGCCGGTAGCGGATCTCGCCGTTGCAGGCGAGATGCAGCACCCCGGCGTCCACATGCGGCTCCAGAGCCTCTGGGAACCCGTCGAGTCCGGTGCTGGCGCGGAAGAGCGCGCACGGCACCGGGGTGCTCCACAAGCGCGCGTCCTCAAGCTCGTAGTCGCGCTCGAACAGGAAGCCCGGCCCGTCGCCGAGGAGCCATTGCGCCTGGTCCGCCATGTGCGACTGGATGTCCACGAGGCCGTCGCCCTGGATGCGGGTGTCGTAATACCAGGCCGGCCGCCGCAGCGCCTCGCCGTTCACCGTCTTGAGCAGATGGTGGACGGACCGGATGTCGATCGCCGGCTCGTCCGCCTGCCCGTCGAGGACGCCGAACAGGTCCGGGTCGGCCGCGAGCTTCTGCGTGAGCCGCGCCGTCGCCTCGTGGCGGAAGGTCATGATGTCCATCGCGAGCGGCCGGCCCGCCGTCGCCCGCTCCAGGTCCGGGAGGGCCGCGCTGTCGGTAAGCCAGGGCTTGTCGGCGAGCACGTGCAGCCCCGCCGCGTGCAGGCGCGCGATGGTGCCGAGCTTGGGCCGGTTGCGCCCGGCAAGGACGACGACGTCTCCGCGCCGCTGCTCGACCAGCGCCCGTTCCGGGTCGGCCGACTCGTGCATCCGGATATCCCAGCCCGTCGGCCGGTCGTCCCGGGCGTTGAAAGAGTGGACCAGGGCCGTGAAGGCGTCGCGCTCGGGGCCGGGGCGGGCATAGAGATGGACGGTAGGGTCGATCCGGGGATTCGCCGCGCGCAGGGTGAGGGCGGCGTGGAAATGGCCGGGTTCGAGAAAGAGCAGCGTGCGCATGGCGGGTGGGCGCCGGTCGGTGGACACGACGTTACCCGACCCGACGGCCGCGGCATAGGCCCGTCCGCCTACCCGCCGCCTGCGTTCCTCAGCCGGTCCGGCACGGCGAGGCGGCTCCAGGGGAAGGCATGGACCCGCTCGCGGCCCGGCATCAGGACGCGCGGCGGGCGGGCGAACAGCATCCGGACCGCCGGGTCGTGGACATCGAGCCCGCCCGCATAGGCGCCGAAGGCCGGGAGCAGCAGGCGCCGGCCGTCGGTGACGAATACCCGGCCGGAAACCTGCCGCCGGCCGGTCGAAACCGTCGCGCGCGGATGCAGATGGCCCGCGACCTCTCCCGGCGCCGGATGCGGATGCGGCTCATGGCGGAAGACGAGCGGCCCGGCCCGCCATTCGCCAAGCGCCCGCCCGCCGAAACCCCGGGGCGCCTCGGGATCGTGGTTGCCGCGAAGCCAGAGCCACTCGCAGCGTCGCGCAATCCGGTCGAGGCGGCCCGCCGCATCCGGGTCGAGGCGGAGGTCCGCATGCCGGTCGTGGAAGCCGTCGCCGAGCGACACCCAGCGCGCCGGATCGTAGCGCCGGGCGAGCGCTTCCAGCCTCTCCAGGGTTGCATGGCTGTCATAGGGCGGCAGCAGCGCGCCCCCTTCCGCCGCGAAGGCCGAGCCCTTTTCGAAATGCAGGTCCGCCACGACCAGCGTGCGCATCTCCGGCCACCAGAGCGCGCCCGAAGGGTCGGCGGCGAGCGATGCCCCGTTCAACCGGAAGGACGCTGCCTTCAAAGCGGCAGTTCCGCCATGTCCGCGCCGCTCATGGCTTCGGCCACCAGTTCGCTTTCGCTTTCGGCTGCCGTCTCCACCAGCAGCTCCTCGATGGCGCCGCCATAGACGAACTCCTTGCCGATCTCGAGCAGGACCGGCACGGCGAGCGGGGACACGCGGTCGAGCCGGCGCAGCTCGATTCTGCCCTTGGCCCGCGCCAGCATCCCGCCGAGGCGGCGGATGTCGGTCAGGCCCCGCGCTGCATCGCGGCGGGTCGCGCGCAGCAGCAGGTGGTTCGGCTCGTGCCGGCGCAGCACGTCATAGATGAGGTCGGCATTGAAGGTGACCTGGCGGCGGGTCTTCTCCCGGCCCGGATGGCGCCGTTCGATCAGCCCCGCCACGACCGCCACATTGCGGAAGGTGCGCCTGAGCAGGGTGGAGTCCGCCATCCAGTCCTCGAGGTCGTCGCCCAGCATGTCTTCGGAGAACAGCTCGTCCACCTCCTCAGCCTCGCGCAGGCTCCAGACGGCGAGCACATAGTCCGACGCGCAGAAGCCGAGCGGGCCGAGCCCCGCGCGCTCCATGCGCCGGGTCAGCAGCATGCCGAGCGTCTGGTGGGCGTTGCGCCCCTCGAAGCAGTAGGCGACGAGATACCATTTGCCGCCGCGCGGGAAGGTCTCCACCAGCAGCCCGCCCGGGCGCGGCAGCACGGAGCGCCGGTCCTGCGCGCGGAGCCATTCCAGCACGTCGGGCGGGAACTCCCGCCAGCGCCGCCGGTCGGCGAGCAGGCCGCGCACCCGCTCGGCGAGATGCGTGGTCAGCGGCAGCCGCCCGCCGCCATAGGCGGGAATGCGCGGCGCCTCGCCCGTGGCGGCCGAGGTGCGGATGGTCATCTCCCGGATGCCCTCGAAGCGCAGCATCCGCCCGGCGAAGACGAAGGTGTCGCCCGGCGTGAGCGTATTGGCGAAATACTCCTCAACCTCTCCGAGCACGCGCCCGCCGAGCCGGACCTTCAGGGTCACGGCCTCGACGATGGTGCCGACATTCATGCGGTAGCGCCGGACGACATCGGCATTGGCCGCCCGGAGCCGGCCGGCGGCGTCGCGCTTCAGCCGCCGGTAGCGCTCATAGGCGCCGAGCGCATAGCCCCCGGTCGCCACGAAATCGACCGCTTCCGAGAAGGTCTTGCGGGTGAGGCCGCGATAGGGGAATGCCCGGCGCACCTCCTGGAAAAGCGCCTCTTCCTCGAACGGGCCGGACGCCGCGACGCCCGCGATATGCTGGGCCAGCACGTCGAGGCCGCCGGGCTCCGGCCCATCGCCGTCGAGCGTGCCCGCCCGGACCGCGTCGATGGCGGCATGGCATTCCAGCACCTCGAAACGGTTGGCCGGCACCAGCAGCGCCTTGCTCGGCCGGTCGAGGCGGTGGTTGGAGCGCCCGAGGCGCTGGAGCAGCCGCGCGGCGCCCTTCGGCGCGCCCACCTGCACCACAAGGTCCACATCGCCCCAGTCGATGCCGAGATCGAGCGAGGAGGTGGCGACGACCGCCCGCAGCCGGCCCGCCGCCATCGCCGCCTCCACCTTGCGGCGCTGCTCCGGGGCGAGGCTGCCGTGGTGCAGCGCGATGGCAAGCCCGTCCTCGTTGAGGTCCCAGAGCCCGCGGAAGATGAGCTCGGCCTGGGCGCGGGTGTTGACGAACACGATGGTGGTGCGGTGCGCCCGGATCGCATCGTGGATCTCGCCCAGCGCATAGACCGCCATATGGCCCGACCAGGGCATCGGCCCCTGCATCCGGGCGATGGCGATTTCCGGCGCGACGCCGCCGCGGCCGACCACGGTCTCGACATCAGGCTCCTGCCCGGCGCTGGGCGAGAGCCAGGCGGCGAGGTAGTCCCGGTCGGCGACTGTGGCGGACAGGGCCGTCCGCCGCACACCGGGCGCCATGCCGCCGAGCCGCGCCAGGCCGAGCGACAGCAGGTCGCCGCGCTTGTTGTCCGCGAGCGCATGCAATTCGTCCACGATGACGCAACGCAGCGGACCGAACAGCGCCGGCGCGTCGGGCCAGGACAGCATCAGCGCCAGCGATTCGGGTGTGGTCATCAGCATTTGCGGCGGCTTCCGGCGCTGGCGCTCGCGCTTCCTCTGCGGCGTGTCGCCGGTCCGGGTCTCGACGCCGATATCGAGGCCCATTTCCGCAATCGGGGCTTCCAGATTGCGGTGGATATCGACGGCAAGCGCCTTCAGCGGCGAGATATAGAGCGTATGCAGGCCGGGACGCGGCGCCCCGGCGAGTTCGGCGATGCTCGGCAGGAAACCCGCGAGCGTCTTGCCGCCGCCCGTCGGCGCCACCAGCAGCGCCGAACGCCCGGCCTCGGCCGCGCGCCACATTTCCAACTGGTGTGCATAGGGCCGCCAGCCGCGCGCCCGGAACCAGTCGCGGATCGCGGCGGGTTGCGGAACCCCGATGCCTGCCTCCATGCCGCCGCGCTTTCTTCCTCCGGCCCAGGGAGGCCATAGTAGCGCGATGGCGGATGCGCTCGAAGACTGGCTGCGGCCGACGCCGGCGGGCCTCTGGTGCGAGCCGGGCGGCTTCCATATCGACCCGCAACGGGCCGTGGAACGCGCGCTCATCACTCACGGCCATGCCGACCATGCGCGCCCCGGCCACGGCGCGGTGCTGGCGACGCCGGAGACGCTGGCGATCATGGCGCTCCGCTATCCAAGGGACCGCCCGGCCGGACAGCCGCTCCGTTACGGCGAGACCGTGCAGGCCGGCGAGGTCTCCGTCCGGCTGGCCCCGGCGGGCCATGTGCTGGGCTCGGCCCAGGCGGTGCTGGAATATCGCGGGCGGCGGGTCGTCGTCTCGGGCGACTACAAGCGGACGCCGGACCCGACCTGCGCCGCCTTCGAGCCCGTGTCGTGCGATGTCTTCATCACCGAGGCGACCTTCGGCCTGCCCGTGTTCCGCCTGCCGGACGACGGGGGGAGACCGTCCGCCTGCTGCGCTCGGTCGAGACCTTCCCGGACCGCTGCCATGTCGTCGGGGTCTACAGCCTCGGCAAGTGCCAGCGCATGCTGAGCCTGCTGCGGCGCGCAGGCTACGACCGGCCGGTCTGGCTGCACCCGGCGCTCGACGAGATGACTGCGCTCTACCGGGACTTCGGCGTGGAGCTCGGCGAAACCCGGCCGCTCGGCGCCGCCGGCGGCCTTGCCGGCGAGATCGTGCTGCAACCGCCGGGCCCGGAGCAGCGGACGGACCGTTTCGCCGAGCCGGTGCGGGTGTTCGCTTCGGGCTGGATGCAGGTTCGCGCCCATGCCCGCCGGCGCGGCGTCGAGCTGCCGCTCGCCGTCTCCGACCATGCGGACTGGACCGCCCTGACAGCCACCATTGCCGACACCGGCGCTCCGGAAATCCGGGTGACGCACGGGGCCCCGGAAGCCCTGATCCGCTGGGCGCGGGGCCCGGGCCTCGACGCCCGGCCGCTCGAACCGCCGGCCGGGAGCGGCGGATGAGGGCTTTCGCCGAACTGCTGGACCGGCTGGCGTTTGCGCCCGCGCCCGCCGTCCGGGTCCGTCTCATGGCGGACTATCTGGAGCGGGCGCCGGACCCGGATCGGGGCTGGGTGCTCGCCGTGCTCGGCGGCGGCCTCGATACCGCCCGCGTCCGCCCGGCAACCCTGCTGGCGCTTGCTGCGGAGCGCGCCGACGGCGAAATGCTGCGGCTCTCGCTCGATTTCGTCGGCGACCCGGTCGAGACGGCGGCGCTCATATGGCCGGAGAGCGGAACCGCACCCCGCCCGCCTGCGCTCGCCGAGGCCCTGCCTGCCCTTGCCGCCAGCTCCCGGCAGGCGGCGCCGGGCCTGCTCGCCGGATGGTTCGACCGTTCGGACGCACCGGTCCGGCTGGCGCTCGGGCAGCTTGCCGCCGGGCGCCGTTCCAAGGGCGTCACCCCCCGTCTCGCCAGAACGGCGCTCGCCGCCGCCTTCGCAGCCGATCTCGGCGCCATCGAGGAGGTCTGGCACGGATCGGCCCCACCTTACGGCCCGCTCTTCGCCTGGCTGGAAGGCCGTGCGCCGCGCCCCGAGGCGGTCGCCGGCTTCCGGCCGCTCATGCCGGTCCGCCCGCTCGATGACGCGACTGCCAGGGGTCTCGACCTCACCCGCTATCGGGCCGAGCGGCAATGGCCGGGCCTGCGCGTGCAACTTGTCTCGGAGGCCGGGGGGCGCCGGCTCTACAGCGGGTCGGGAGACGACATCTCCTTCCTGTTCCCGGAGGTCATCGCCGCCATGGAGGGGCTGGAGGGCGTTTTCGACGGCGTGCTCATGGCGGCCGCCGGCCCGGACGGCCCGCCCTACCGGCCGGGGCCGCCGGAAGCGCTCGAAAGGCGGCTCGGCCGCAAGACCGTCCCGCGCCGCCTGCCGGCCGAGGCCCCTGTCTTCGTCCGCCTCTTCGACCTGATGTTCGACGCCGGCGAGGACATCCGCGCCCTGCCGCTCCGCGAGCGCCGGGCGCGGCTGGAGGCACGGATTGCCGGCAGGCCGCGCCTCGACCTGTCGCCGCTGCTCGCCATCGACGGGCCCGGGACGCTCGACGCCCTTTGCGCGCAGGGCGCATCCATCGTGCTGAAGCCGGCCGGCGCGTCCTACCTTCCCGGCGGGCCGCCCTGGCTCGTGCGCAAGTCCGCGCCGCGAACCGCCCGCGCCCTGCTGCTTTCGACGAAGCCCGCGGCAACGGGGGCAGGCGGTTCAAGCTACAGCGTCGCCCTCCTGGGGGACGGCGGGCCGGTGGCGGTCGGCGATGCGTCCTGCGGGCTGGCCGACGCGGAACGCGAGCGGCTGGACCGCTGGATACGCGCGCACACCGCCGGGCGCTACGGCCCCGTCCGCGCGGTCGAGCCGGCGCTGGTGCTCGAGGTCGCGTTCGACGCGGTCCGCCCCGCGCCGCGCCGCAAGGCCGGTCTCGTGCTCGAACGCGCGGAAATACGCGCTATCCTCTGGGACCTGCCGCCGGATGCCGCGGACGGCCTGGCGCTGCTGGCGGCGGGCCCCGCCGGGCAAGCCTGAACGAAGGAACGCCGAACGATGTCCACCGAAGCCCCCGAGGCCGCCGCCATGTCCGCCCAGGCGGAGCTTCACCACCAGTATCTGCTGGGCCTGCAACTCACGGTGGCGATGCGCGAGGGGCCGGAGGTCGTCGGCGACTGGCTGTGCCGTCTCTTCCGCCGGCTGCATGAGGACAAGTTCCTTTCGAGCTTCAGGAAACTGGGGCTGGAAGGCCTGCCTGATGCGGTGGCCTGCGCCCGGTATCACACGCTCTCGAACGTCATCGGCGGCGTCCCCGTGGAGTATATGGAAGAGTCCGACCGCAAGGCCTGGGTCCGCTTCCGCTATCCGCGCTGGATGTTCGACGGGCCGGCGATCTGCGGCATGCCGGTCGAGGCGGGCCGGGGTTTCCTGCGCGGCTGGTATGCGCAGAACGGCGTCACCTTGGGCAATCCCCGGCTCGGCTTCGTCTGCGTTTCGGAGGACGTGACCGGCCAGTTCGGGTTCTGCGGCTACTTCAGGGAATACGACCGCGACCTCGCCGATGACGAGCGCCTTGTCTTCGCCCCCGACGAACGTCCGCCGCCCTTCGACCCCGGCCGGCAGCCCGCCGCGCCCGAGGCCGACTGGAGCGAAGAACGGCTCGCCAAGGCCAACCGGAATTACGCCGCCGAGTTCATCCGCACCGGCATCGGCGAACTCATCGAAACGGTCGGCGAGGCGAAGGCGCTGGAGCACGGCAGGCGCGCCGCCCGGCTGACCGGCCTGCAACACTATCGGCAGATGGCCGGGGCCGTGGGCAGCGTGGACGGCGGGCCGAAGGAAGCGGCCGACTTCCTCGCCGCCATGTTCCGGGGCATGGGCGACGGCGCGGAGGTCGAGGACGCCGGGGGCGGCGCCGTTTCCCTGCGTCACACCGGGCTCAGGATCGTGCGCGGTATCGAGGGCTCCGGACGCGGGACCCTGCTCGCCTGCTGGATTGAGCTCTGGCGCGGCGCCGTCGCCTCGCACCGCCAATTCATGGAGGTCGATGCCAAGGCCGAAGGCGACGCCCTCTTCTGGACGATCCGCCCGGCGTGAGGAGCGCAGTCCATAGTTCATGGCGATTGCCTTAAAGGCATACAATCCGTTGAAATTTACGGGATATTGGATTGCGGTAAGGAGGAGAAGCAGGATGGACAACCGGGTCGAATTCGACGCAGAGACCGGCGCTACCTTCGTCCGCTATGCGCATATGGTCGCGAGGCGGGGCTATGTCCACAACACGCTCGGGAACATGGTGATCCGCAAGCCGCATCCGGACTTCGGACACGGCGTGGCCTACACCAAGCATGCCGAAATCTCGCTTGAGGAAATGACCGCGGACAACATCGTCATCACCGACATCCCGACAAGCCGTCTGCTGCATGGCGAGGCGGTGACGAGCGTCGGCCACAACCTCAACCGCGAGATCCTCAGGCTCCGGCCCGACATCCACGCGGTCATCCATGTCCATCACGACGACACCATCGCCTTCTTCGGCTCCGGGGCCTTCGAGGAAGTCCGGATCCTCTCGCTCGACATGCCGTTCATCCACGGCAAGCCGCCCTACTATGTGGCTGCGGATATCGACGTCGAAACCGATGTCGGACCGGTCAAGGACTTCATCGCCGATACCAACTGCGTGGTGCTGATCGGGCACGGCGTCACGACCCTCGGGCGGACGATCTCCGAGGCCTACCACCGGCTGACCTCCTTCGCCGCCGAGGTGCGCCGCAACATCATCGCCGAACATCTGGCCGCGATTAAGGGCAGCACCCCCAGATACCGGAGCCAGGACGAGATCGACCTCATGCACCGCTTCGCCGAGCGGATCATCTATCCCGACCGGGCGGAAGCCGTGATGGCGGCGGAGGAGTGACGGCCGGACCGTTGCCCGCTCAGCCCGACGCCGCCTGCAGGCGTGACAGGGCGGCCTCGGCCCGGTGCCGGACCGCCGGGGAGCGGTGCTTCAGGGATATGTTTTCGAGCGCGAGGAGGGCTTCCGGGTCTCCGGCTTCGCCCATTTCGATGGCGCGTTCGTCCCGCCGGTCGTACCAGCGATATTCGAAGGGCTGGACCGTCAGGGGGAGGTCCCGCCAGTAATATTTGAGCGGGTCGTCCTCCTCCCAACCGGCGTAAAGGTCTTCCCAGCTTCGCATCTGGTGCGAAACGCCGAGATATTTCTCGCCCACGGGTTCCGACAGCGGCTGGTAGCGGCAGTCCATGGAGACCCGCATCGCGCCCGACGAGTTCGGCAGGCCCTTGTGGATCGTCTGGCAGTTGTGGATGAGCACGTCGCCGACCTGCATCGGGCTCCAGCGCCAGTCGCAGGCGTCGAGGTCCGCGTCGATGACCATCTGCCCCGCGCCCAAGGCCGGGCGCATGTCCAGCACGCCGCCCTTGTGCGAGCCGGCCGCGACGGCAAGGCCGCCGCGCTTCTCGTCGATGTCGGTGAAGGGAATCCAGGCGGCCCAGTTGCGCCGGCTGCCCTCGAAATGCGTGTAGTCCTGGTGCGCCGGGGTCGCGTATTCGTCCCTGCAGGGGAAGGCCAGCCGCATCACGAAATGCGGCGGGCAGAACGCCTCCTCGCCGAACAGCCTCCCGAAGAAGCCCATCAGGTTCTCGTGCAGCTTGAGCGCATGCAGCGAGCGCAGCGACAGCTGCCTGTAGAAGACCTCCATGAAAGGCGGCTGCGGCTCCACGCAGAATTTCGAGAGGTCGGGCTTCGCGCTCGCCAGCGGTGCGCCCGGTTCGATCCAGCCGGCATCGGCCATCGGCCTGGCAATTTCAGCCGCGATCTCCTCCAGCACCGAGCGCGGCAGCAGGCCCCGGACCAGCACATAGCCATCCGCCTCCGCCCGCTCTCGCAGCTTCAGCCCGTTGTCTTGAATCCCGGTCGAGTCGGTCAAGGGTTGCATCACCGAGCCCTCCAGCCCGTCATATCGGAATGACGATCAGCACATCCACGCGGCGGGATTCGAGCACCGCCGCGCGCTCCTGGAACAGCACCCGGCCGTCTTCCACGCGCAGCAGGTCGCGGTAATTGCCGGCGGCGAACAGGTCCATGCGGCCGTCCTGCATGGTGCGCATGACGATGAAGCTGCTGTCGGAGCGGACCAGCCCGTCTTCGGCCTCGCGCAGGCGCGGACGGCCGAGAATGTGCCGGTAGCGGTGCGGCTCGAAGATGTTGGCGGTGCGCAGCGCCAGCACCCGGTCCTCCATCATGCCGCGCCCCTCGCAGAGCATGATGCCGACCGGCAGGCCGCGCTCCTCATTGTCGCGCGTGGTGATGCGGTAGCGTCCGTCGCCCGCGAAGAAGCCCGGCCAGGCCTCCAGTTCGTCCTCGTCGATGGCCCAGGCGCAGTCAAGCAGGAAGTCCTCGATCCGCTGGCGCGCTTCCGCGTCGATCATGCGTAGCCCATCAGGCCGCGATAGCCGCTCCAGAAGCCCCGGATCGAGACTTCCGTGGCGCGCGAGCTTTCGCTCGACTCGAGCCCGCGCCCGCCCATCTCCAGCACGGCCGCCGCGTCGCCGCTGCCCCTGGTGCCGCGCTGGACGAACTCGTTGATGCAGCCGTCCTCCAGCGAGACCAGCCCGGCCGCGCCCGTCAGGTTCGCCTGCAGCACGCGCATGGCCGTCATCTCCTCGCTGTCGTCCGCATAGCCGAGATAGGTCCAGACGAGCTCGGTCTCCTCCAGCCCGCGCGGCACGAAATTGCGCACGCAGAGCGAGTTCAGGGTGAAATGCACCGCGAGCGTCGGGAAGATCGACTGGACGGAGTGCGTAATCCCGTCGTCGAATTCGTCCTCGGTCTTCAGAAGCTCCGGGCCGTTGAGCTTCGAATCGTAGCTGGCCGAATGGACCTGCGCCTCGGTGTATTCCGCCGCCTCCTCGAAAGTGGCGCGCTTGGCGTAGCTGATATGGTGCCAGGGCGTGCCTTCCGAGAGCAGGATGCCGCCGTCCATGTCCAGCCGGTTCACCTTGAAGGTGGTGTAGAAGGTGTGCAGCAGGGTGGCGTGGTAGGAATCGCGCACATTCTCGGCGTAGAGCTTCCAGTTGTTGTGGATGATCTGGCTGTGGGTGCCGAGCACCTTCAGCGGGCGCGAGCCGAGATTGCGCTTGAGGAAATGCGCCATGGTCGGCCCGACCCATTCCTCGACCGGGGGCATGTCGGGCTCGAAGGTGCCGAAGACCAGGCCGCAGAATGTCTCGACGCGGATCGGCTGCATGCGGTGGCGGGCGGGGTCGAAATCCTCCGGCATGCCGCCCTTGCCCTTCAGCCCGCCGCGGAAGGCCACGCCCCGGAGCCGCCCGTCGAGATGGTAGGTCCAGGAGTGGTAGATGCAGGAGAAGTGCTTGCGGTTGCCCCGTTCGGCGAGGCAGACCAGCGCGCCCTTGTGCGCGCAGCGGTTGACCATGCCGCGCAGCGCGCCCGTCTCGTCCCGCGCGACGACGATGGGCGTCTCGCCGATGAAGGCGGTGCGGAAGTCGCCCGGCTCCGCCACCTCCAGCTCCAGGCAGAGATAGTTCCAGACCGGCCCCCGGAAGAGCCGCTCCTGCTCCAGCGCATAGACGTCGCGGTCCGAGAAGAGCCGGTAGGGCACGCGGGAGACGCCGCCCTCCGGCCAGGCCGGCATGATGTCGCCGGGAGTCCCGACCGCGCTCATTGCGGCAACTCCTTCAGCGCCGCGGCGATGGCGCTGCGCTGGCTGTTGGACGCGGCCGGCATCGGCCGGCGCGGCAGGCCGCCCGCAAGGCCCTGGAAGTCGAGCGCCGCCTTGACCGCCGCCGGCAGGTTGTCGTCGATCATCGCGTTCCAGAGCGCGAGCAGCCTGAGATGCAGGTCCAGCGCCGCGGCGTGGTCGCCGTCCGCCACCGCGTCCCAGAGGATCACGGACGCCCTGGGCGCGGCCGTCAGGATCGCCGCGACCGCGCCGTGTGCGCCGAGCGTGAACGACGGATACATGAGCGCATCGACCGCGCTCATGATGCGGGAGCCCTCCGGGGCGGTCGCCATCAGGTCGGCGAACAGCTTGAGGTCGCCCGCGCTCTGCTTGACGCCGACCACACCCGGAATGTCCGTCATGATCTCGACCAGGAGTTCCGGCGAGAGATAGGTCCAGGGCACGACATTGTAGATGATGATGGGCGAGGCGACGGCGTCCGCCATCTCGCGGAAATGCTCCTTCATGTGGGCGTCGTCGGGCCGGAAGAGGTAGTGCACGGGCGTGACCTGCAGCGCGGCCGCTCCGGCCTCCGCCGCCGCCCGGCCGCGCTCGACGGCCTGCGCCGTCGAATCGACGATGATCCCGGCGACGACGGGCACGCGCCCGTCCGCCTCCTCGACCGCCATTGCCGTCAACCGGCAGACCTCGTCGGTGGAGAGCGCATGGCCCTCGCCTGTGCTGCCCGCGACCGCAAGGCCGTGGACGCCGGCGCCCAGCAGGAAGCGCGCCTCCGCCCGGAACGCCGCCTCCTCGATTGCGCCATCCGCCGAAAACGGCGTCGTCATGGGCGGCACGATTCCCCGGATCGCGCCCGGACCGAACTCAGCCATTGCCTGCCTCCTTGCCGCCGGGACTGTAGCAAAACCCCCGCGCCGCACAATCCGCACGGCCGCGGTGGCCCGGTCTCCGCGCCGCAATCATCGCCCCGGGCGCGCCGTACAGGCCCCGGCGGGTGGACGCCTCACCCGCTCACCAGGATGAGGATGCCGGCTACGACCAGGAGGATGCCGGTGATTTCGAGGCGCGAACTGCGCTCCTTGAAGATGAGGATGCCGGCGGCGAAGGTGAAGACCAGCTCGATCTGGCCGAGCGCGCGGACATAGGCGACGTTCTGGAGCGTCATGGCGGTGAACCAGCCGATGGAGGAGAGCGCGCCGGCGAAGCCCGCGAGGCTCGCCCAGCGCCAGGACCGCAGCACGGCGCCGAGCTGGCCGGGCTCCCGCCACGCCATCCACAGCGCCATGCCGACCGTCTGGGCGAGGATGACGAAGGCAAGCGTGAAGCCCGCCTGCATCAGGAAGCCCGGCCCTTGCCCCGACGCAGGGTCCCCGAGCGAGAGCGAGGCCGCCCGGAAGGTAACCGCGGAGACGCCGAACAGCGTGCCGGAGAAGATGCCGATGAGCGCCGTCCGCTCGGTCCAGCCGAGCCACAGCCTGCGCCAGTCGAGTTCGCTCTTCGCGGTGGAGAGCAGCACGACCCCGATCAGGCTGACGAAGATTGCCACGGCCCCGGCCAGACCCACGCCGTCGCCGAGGATGACCAGCCCGAACAGCGCCGCTTGCACGGTTTCCGTCTTGGAATAGGTGGTGCCGACCGCGAAGTCGCGGAAGGAGAACAGCCACACCAGGCAGAAGGTGGCGCCGATCTGCGTTACACCGCCGACAAGGCCGTAAATGAAGAACTCCGCCCGCGGCGCCGGCAACTCCATCCCGGCGCCGTAATGCAGCGCCAGCACATAGGCGACCAGCACCGGAAACCCGTAGCCGAACCGCGAGAAAGTAGCCCCCGTGTTGGAGAGCGAGCCCTTGAGGTGCTTCTGGACGGCGCTTCGGAGGTTCTGGCAGAAGGCGGCGAAGATCGTGACCGGAATCCAGAGTTCGATCACCGGGCGAGCGCCTCCTCGATCCGTTCGCGCAACATGCCGAGGCGGTCCCCGCCCCAGAATAATTCTTCCCTGAAGAGATAGCTCGGCACGCCGAATATGCCGGCTTCCTCCGCCTCCTTCTGGTTGGCGTCGTGGCGCCGCCGGCCCTCGCCCGCCGCCCATTCGGCGAAATCGGCAGCGGGCGCGCCCGCCTCCTCCAGCACCGAGGCGATGACGGCCGGGTCCTCGATGTCCAGTTCGCGCTTCCAGAAGCGCTCGAACACGCGGTCGATATAGGGCTCGAACCGCCCGTGGTCCTGGGCGCGCAGCATGCCGATATGGGCGATGGAGCTGTCGAATATCTTCTGCGGGCCGCGCACCGTCAGCCCGACCTGGTTGGCGAGCCGCCGCGCATCCATGTAGCTGTAGAGCACGCGGCGCCACTGGTGCGGGTTGCGGGTCTCCACGGCGCCCAGGAAATCGGGGATCTCCAGCGTATAGGGCTTCCAGACCGGGCGGATGCCGAACTCCGCCGCCAGCGCCCGGGTCGGCGCGATGGAGAGATAGGCGTAGGGGCTCTTGACGTCGATATAGACGGTCAGCGCGGGGGCATCGGTCATGGCTGCAACGGTCCGTCGTCCTTGAATGCGGCGCGGTTTGCGAACAGACTGCCGCGGCTCGCGGGAGGGGACGGAAAATGGCACGCAGCAGGCCGATTGTCGAACGGGCGGACGCCGGGTGAGCGGGCTGCGGGAACGGGCGCCGATGGACCCGGAGATGCGGGCCTTCCTCGACGCGACAACCGACAACGCGACGCAGGAGATGGACCCGCTCGGGACGCCGCTGCCGCAGATGCGCCGGGCGATGGAGGCCGGGCGCATCGGCTATGCCGCCGGCGGGCCGCCCATGCGCGAGGCCGTGGACCGCGCGCTGGAGGGGCCGGGGCGGCTCATCCTCGCGCGCTTCAACATGCCCGAGGCCGACGGGCCGCTGCCGGCCTTCGTGCTGCTGCACGGCGGCGGCTGGACCTGGAACACGATCTATACCGGCGACCGCACGGCGCGGGAATATGCCGCCCGCGCGGGCGCGGCCGTCATCGCGCCCGACTATTCGCTCTCCCCGGAATACAAGTTTCCCCAGGCGCTGCACGAGTGCGTGGCGGCGCTCAGGGCGGTGCGCGCCCGGGCGGAGGAGTGGGGCATCGACCCGGACCGGATCGCCGTCGGCGGGGACTCGGCCGGCGGCAACCTGGCGCTCGCCGCAGCACTCATGCTCCGCGACGAGGGCGAGGACTGGCTTCGCGGCGCGCTGCTCAACTACGGCGTGTTCGACAGCGATTTCACCCGCGGGAGCTACCGGCTCTACGGGAGCGGCGACCTCTATCTCTCGACGCGGCTCATGCGCTTCTTCTGGAACAACTATGTGCGCTCGCCCGACCAGATGACCCATCCGCTGGCGGCGCCGCTCCGCGCGGAGCTTGCCGGCCTGCCGCCGCTGCGCATTGCCGCGGCGGAGCTGGACGTGCTGGCGGACGAGAGCCTGGCACTGGCCGAAAAGGCCCGGCTCGCCGGCGTGGACACCGAATATGCGCTCTATGAGGGCGTCACCCACGGATTCCTGAGGGCCGCCGCCTCGGTCGCCAAGGCGGAGCGCTGCCTTGCCGACGGCGCCCTTTGGCTCAAACGAATCCTCGCCTGAACCCGGAGCATGGAACCGATGCCGGACGAACGACTTTCCTACTACTTCACCATGGCCTCGCCCTGGACATATCTCGGCCATGACGAGGCGATGGCGCTCTGCCGCAAGCACGGCGTCGCCGTGGACATCCTGCCGGTGGACCTCGCCGACGTGTTCTCGACTTCCGGCGGGCTGCCGCTGCCGCAGCGCGCTCCGCAGCGCCGGGCCTACCGGCTGGTCGAGTTGCAGCGCTGGCGGGCGCGGCGCGGCGCGGACCTCAACGTCCATCCGAAGCATTTCCCGGCCCCGGCGGACCGGGCCAATTGCATGGCGGTCGCAGCCGTCATGGGCGGCCTCGACGCGGCGGCGCTGGCGCGCGCGCTGATGCGCGGCGTGTGGGCCGAGGACCGCAATATCGGCGATGACGGCGACCTCGCGGCCATCGCCGATGCGGCCGGATTCGACGGGGCGGCGCTGCTCGCGGAAGCCGGCAGCGATGCAGTGCAGGAGCGTTACCGGGCGCAGACCGGGCAGGCCAAGGCCGCCGGCGTGTTCGGCGCGCCCACCTATGTCTGGCGGGGCGAGCCGTTCTGGGGCCAACACCGGCTGGACTTCCTCGCCCGGGCGCTGGCGGGCGAGACCGAGCCGATCGCGCTGCCCGAGGAGGCGTGAGGCCCCCATGGCCGGCAAGACCGTCGACTATTTCTTCTGCATGAACTCGCCCTGGGTCTATCTCAGCCAGCGCCGGCTTGAGGAGATCGCCGGGAGGCAGGACGCAAGCATCGTCTACCACCCGGTGGACCTCCGGGAGATGATGCTCAGGCTGATCGGCATGGACGACCCGCCGGAACGCTCGGAACTGCACCGGGCCTACGGCAAGCGCGACATGGAGCGCTGGGCTGCGTTCTACGGCCTGCCGCTCTCCGACGAGCCGCGCTACTACCCCGTCTCGCAGCATCTGGCGGCGCGCGTGGTGGTGGCCGCCGACCGGTTCGGCGCGGATGTGGCCCCGCTCGTGCTGGCGCTGCCGCGCGCCGTCTGGGCCGAGGACCGGGACATCGCCGACAAGGGCGTCCTGACCGCCATCTGCGAGGAATGCGGCCTGCCCGGCGACATCCTGCTCCGCGCCGCCGACGACACGGAAACACTGGAGCGCTTCGGCGCGAATACCGACGAGGCGCTGGCGCGCGGCGTGTTCGGCATTCCGAGCTATGTCGTGGATGGCGAAATCTTCTGGGGCCAGGACCGGCTGGATTTCGTCGAGCGCGCGCTCGCCGCCGCGTGAAGCGTCCCCATGGCGGGGACCTGGGCGATGCCCGCCGGGCCTTCGGCGAGCCGGAGGGCGGCTGGATCGACCTCTCCACCGGCGTCAACCCCTGGCCCTGGCCCGCGCTGGCGCTTCCGCCCGAGGCGCTGACGCGGCTGCCTTCGGAAGAGGGGCTTGACGATCTTGCCGCCGTTGCCGCGCGGGCCTTCGGCGCAAGCCGGGCGCTGCCGGTGCCGGGCGCGCAGGCGGCGATCCAGCACCTGCCCTTCTGCGCGCCGCCGGGCGATGTCGCGGTCGTCTCGCCCACCTACAATGAACACGCCCCGGCATGGGAGGCGGCGGGCCGCCGGGTGCGCCCGGTCGCGGAGCCGGAGCCGGCCGATGTGCTGGTCGTCGCCAATCCGAACAATCCCGACGGCCGTCGCTGGCGTCCCGAAGAGCTTCTCGCGGTGGAGTGCGGCCTGCTGGTCGTGGACGAGTCCTTCGTCGATCCGACCCCGGAGCTTTCGCTCGCGGCGCATCGGCATGTCGTCGTGCTGCGGTCCTTCGGCAAGTTCTACGGCCTGCCGGGGCTCCGGCTCGGTTTTGCGCTGGGGCCGGCCGAACTGCTGGACAGGCTGGAGGCCCGGCTCGGCCCCTGGCCCGTCTCCGGCCCCGCGCTCGAACTCGGCACCCGTGCCTATCGCGACGGGGCCTGGGCCGCGGAAACCCGCATCCGCCTTGAGCGGGCCGCCGCGCGGCTGGACGAGGCGCTGGCCGCGCGAGGCTTCGAACTGCTGGGCGGCACGCCGCTGTTCCGCTTCGTCGCCGGCGAAGGCGGCGTGGCGCGCTTCGCCCGCCAGGGCCTCTGGGTGCGCAGCTTCCCGGACATGCCGGGCCGCTTCCGCCTCGGCCTTCCCCCGGACGACGTCGCTTGGGCTCGGCTCGCGCGGGTCTAGGCTAGAACCTGTCCGGGCGGAAGGGCGCGAGGTCCACGCCCGGCGGGCGGCCGGCGGCGAGCTCGGCGATCAGCTTTCCGGTGATGCCGCCCATGGTGAGGCCCAGATGGTCGTGACCGAAGGCGAAATAGGCATTGGGGAAGCGCGGCGAGCGACCGATGACCGGCTTCGAGTCCGGATGCGAGGGGCGCGGGCCCACCCACTCGGTGACGCGCCCGCCCTTCAGGCCGGGAAACAGCGCTTCCCCGTGGCGGCGGACGCGCGCGGCAATCCGCGGGTCCGGCGGCGCCTCCGGGGGCGCGAACTCGGCGACACCGCCGACGCGCACGCCGTCGGCCATCGGCGTCACTGCTAGATACCGGTCCACAGAGATGATGCCGCCGTTCATGGAAACGTCCGTGTCGCGGAACATGGCGTGGTAGCCGCGCTCGGCTTCCAGGGGCACGCGCGCGCCGAGCATGGCCGCAAGCCGCCTGGACCAGACGCCGGCCGCCACCACGACATTCCCGACCGGCATGTCGCCCGCATCTGTCCTGAGCGCGCGCACGCCGTCCGGGCCGAGGTCGAAACTGCGCACTGTCCGCCGCTCCAGCCGGCCGCCGCGCTGCTCGAACAGCGAGGCCAGCGCCTTCACCAGCCCGCCGGGGTCCACCGTGTGCGAGAAGTCGGCAACGCGGTATGCCCGAACCACTGCGGGGCTGAGCGCGGGCTGTACCTGGCGCGCCTCGTCGCCGTCGAGCAGGTCCATCTGCACGCCGTTGCGCCGGCGGAGGTCGAAGGCGTAGGACGCGGCCCGGAAACTCTCTTCGCTCTCGAAGGTGAACATGAGCCCGGTGCGGCTCATCAGGTGCGTTGCGCCCGCCTCCGCGATCAGCGGATCGACCGCCTCATGCACCTTGTCGAGCAGGCTCTGCCGGGCGGCGGCGTTCGCCTCGACCCGGTCCCGGCGGGCATTGGCGGTGAATCGGAGGAACCAGGGCAGGGCCTTCACCGCATGGCCCCAGCGGAGTTTCAGCGGCGCGTCCGCATCCAGCAGCATGCCCGGCACCTTTCGGAGCACGCCCGGCATGGCGGCCGGCGGGCAGGAGGCCACGCCGAAGCCGCCGAGATTGCCGAAGGAGGCCTCCTCGCCCGGCCCGCCGCGGTCCACCAGGGTAACGTCGAATCCCTCGCTCTGGAGGTAGAGCGCGCAGCAGGCGCCGACCATGCCGGCGCCCACGACTGCGAAGGACGGTTTGCTGTCCATGATTCCGGCTCCTCTGCCAGCCGGGAGCCAGTGTCAGGCCGCCAGCGGTCGCTCTCCGCGGATGAGCGTCCGGTGCAGCACGCGCGGCTGGGTGGGATCGACTTCGGTGCGGCTGTGCATGGTGCAGCGATTGTCCCAGATCAGCACGTCGCCCGGCCGCCAGACATGGGTCCAGATGATCCCCGGGTCGGTTGCGGCCGCCCAGAGCTCGTCCAGCAACGCCTCGCTCTCCGCTTCGTCCAGTTCGACGATATGGCTCGACGGCGCCTTGTAGCGGCGCCCGAGATAGAGCGCCGCGCGGCCGGTGACCGGATGGCGGCGCAGCAGCGGGTGGACCGGGCCGGGCACCTCGGCGCGCGAGGCGGGGGCGGTGACGGTGGGGCGCAGGCCGCCGGCCGTGTTGCGCGAGGAGTCGTGCCGGACGGTGAGGCCCGGAAGCCGGCGGCGGGTCGCTTCGGGCAGGCGCTCATAGGCGGCGTACTGGTTGGCGAAGGAGGTGTCGCCGCCGCCGTCCACCGGCACCTTATGCGCGTAGAGGATCGAGCCCTTGGGCGGCTGCTCGACATAGGAGTTGTCGGTGTGCCAGGTGAGCTCCTGGCTGCCCGTGCCGGCATGGCGTTTCGCCGGCTTGCCGGTTTCGTCGAGGTTGGAGACGATGGAAATGCCGGGCAAGCTGCTGACGCGCCCGGTCTCCACGCCGTAGCCGCCCTTGAGGTAGTACGAGCGCGAGCCCGCCTCCTGGGCCCCGCCCATCGCTTCGGCCAGCGCCAGCAGGTCCTCGTCGGCGAGTTTCTGGCCGCGGAAGAGCAGCACCAGATGGTCCGACCAGGCCCGCTCCAGCGCTTCCGCATCCAGCGGCCGGGACAGGTCCACGCCCCGGACTTCGGCCCCGAGCGCATCCCCGCTCGGAACGATTTCGAACGCCATCGCCTTCCTCCCCGCGCACGCGCCCCGCCAAGGCTATAGATGTTTCCGCCCCCGTAAAGCGGGCGGGGCTCCCTCACGACCGCCAGAAGCCGGGGGTGAAGAGGAGGAGGACGCTCAGCACTTCGAGGCGGCCGAGGAGCATGCCGCAGATCAGCACCCATTTGGCGGGATCGTTGAGCGTCGAGAAATTGCCCATCGGGCCGATGGTCTCGCCGAGGCCGGGGCCGACATTCGAGATGGCCGTCGCGGCGCCGGAGACGGCCGTCTCCAGGTCGAGGCCCGCAATGCCAAGCGCCACGGTAATCACGGCGAAAGAGGCGATGAAGAGGAACACGAAGCTCGTCACCGAGGCGGCCACCGCCGCCGGGATCGGCTTGCCGGCGTAATGGGGAACATAGACGCCGTGGGGGTGGAGCAGCCGGCCGATCTGCGCGCGGGCCTCGGCAAACAGGACCTGGAGGCGGAACACCTTGATGCCGCAGGTCGTCGAGCCGGCGCAGCCGCCGATGAACATGAGGCAGAACAGGGCGGCCGGCGCGAAACCGCCCCACATGGAAAAATCGGTCGTCACATAGCCGGTTCCGGTCATGTAGGAGGTGGCGTTGAAGGCCACCTGCCGGAGCGCCTCGAACGGTTCCACGGAATTCACCAGCGCATGGGCCGCGGTGAGAACGGCAATCGAGATGCCCAGTATGCCGAGGAAGGCCTGGACCTGGCTGTCGGCCAGCAGCCGCCCCCGCCGCCCGCGCATGAGCTGGATATAGAGCACAAAGGGCAGCGAGCCCGAGACCATGCCCGCGATGACGATCCATTCCACCGTCGGATTGGCGAACGCGCCGACGGAGCCGTCCATGGTCGAGAAGCCGCCGGTCGCGATGGTGGTCATGGCATGAACGACGGCATCGAACAGGCTGAGGCCGGCAAACGTCAGCGCGCCGGCCAGCACGGCGGTCATGACCAGGTAGATGACGCCGATATGGCCTGCGATCTGCGCGGCCCGCGGCAGCACCTTTTCGGACCGGTCGCTCGATTCGATCCGGAAAATCTGCATGCCGCCTACCCTGAGCAGGGGGGAGACCGCGATCGCGGTCACGATGATGCCCATGCCGCCTAGCCACTGCAGCAGGGCCCGCCAGAGCAGGATGCCGGGAGCCATGCCGTCGAGGCCGCTGAGTACGGTCGAGCCGGTGGTCGTGATGCCCGAAACCGCCTCGAACATCGCATCCGTCACGCTCAGGTCGATATCCGAAAGCAGCAGCAGCGGCAGCGCCGCGAATGCCGCGAGCACCACCCAGCTCAACACCGCCATCAGGAAGGACTGCCTGAGGGTGAGATAGCGGTGCAGCTGTGAATTCGGCCTGACGGAGCGGCAGACGGCGACCAGAAGCCCGCCGACGAAGAGAGTGATCGCCCCGCTGATCAGGAAGACGGTCGATTCCGATTCGGCCCGGCCGTATTCGACTGCGGCGGGCAGCAGCATGGCTCCCGCCAGCATGACCAGGAGCCAGCCGATAATGAAAAAGACCGGCCGGACGTCGATCATGGAAGAGAGCCGCTGCTCAGTGGATCGACTCCGAGGACCACGGGCTGTCGAGTGAGAAGGCCGGAATGTCTATCTCGAAGCCTTCGCCGTCCTCGCGCACCATCTGGTAGCGCCCGACCATGAAGCCGGAGGCCGTCGGCAGCGGCGCGCCGCTGGAATAGGAGAAGCTTTCGCCCGGCTTCAGCACGGGCTGCTTGCCGACGACGCCGGGGCCGCGCACCTCCTCGGCGCGGCCGAATGCATCGGTGATCCGCCAGTAGCGCGAGACCAGTTGCACGGTGCTATCGCCTTCATTGGCGATCTCGATGTGATAGGCCCAGAAATAGCGCCCTTCCGACGGATCGGAGTGGCCCTCCAGATATTCCGGCCGTACGCGCACACGCACCCTGGCTGTCGTCTTCTCATACATTTTGCTGTGCTCCCGAAGCGCCATTTTCCGGCAAGAACGAGGCTGAAAGCAAGCCCCGCAGGCCCTCCCGACGACCTGCCGCCGGGAGAAGGCCGGCCTTTCGCAGAAGCCGGCGCTCGGCTATAGAGAGCATCTCCGCTACCCGTCGCCGCCTCGATGTCCTCCGGTTCCGCGCCCCCGTTCCGTCCTGCCGCCGGCTGAGGCCAGATGCGGGTTTTCAGGCAATTCTCCGGCCTGCCCGACGACGCGCGGGGTGCGGTCGCAGCGCTCGGCAATTTCGACGGCGTGCATGGCGGCCACCGCGCTGTGTTCGAGGCCTGCCGGGAGATCGCCGGCGAAACCCCGCTTGCCGCCGTCACCTTCGAGCCCCATCCGCGCAGCTATTTCCGTCCGAACGACCCGCCATTCCGGCTGACGTCGTTCGAGGGCAAGATCTACCAGCTGGAGCCGCTCGGCCTCGACCTGGTCTTCGTGCTGGAATTCGACGAGGCGATGGCGGTGCGCTCGCCCGGGTCCTTCGCCCGCGACGTGCTGGCCGGGGGACTTGGCATTTCCCATGCCGTCGTCGGCGACGACTTCCGCTTCGGCAAGGGGCGGACCGGCAGGCCCGAGGACCTGGCGGCATTGGGCCGGGACTGCGGCTTTGCCGTCACTGTCATGCCGGACGTGATTGCGCCGGACGGCATCGGCTTTTCCTCGACGCGGGTGCGCGAGCACCTGGCGGAAGGGCGCCCCGTCGAGGCTGCGCGCCTGCTGGGCCATCCCTGGGAGATCGTGGGCCGGGTCGAGACCGGCAAGCGGCTCGGGCGGACCATCGGGTTTCCCACGGCCAATCTCGGCCTCGGCGACCTGCTGGAGCCGGCCCGCGGCGTCTATGCCGTCAGCGCCGGGCTGGAAGAGGAGGGCGGCTGGGTATGGCGGGATGCCGTCGCCAATCTCGGCGTCCGCCCGACGGTGGACGGGGAGAGGCTCGCCTTCGAGGTGCATGTCTTCGACTTCTCGAACGACATTTACGACCGGATGCTGCGCGTGCGGATGCTGGACTTCATCCGCCCGGAACGGCGCTTCGACGGCCTCGACTCGCTGAAGGTGCAGATCGCCGCCGATTGCGACACCGCGCGCAGGCTGCTGGCAGGCGGCGCCGCGGACCCCCTCAGAGCAGGTCGCGCAACATAGCCACCAGCGGCCGGTCGGCCGGCGGCATCGGCCAGTCGCGCATCTCGCGCGGCCGGACCCAGGCGAGGTGCTGGCCCTCCCTCGGCCGGGGCACGCCCTGCCAGACGCGGCACACATAAAGCGGCATCAACAGGTGGAAATCGGCATAGGCGTGGCTCGCGAAGGTGAGCGGGGCGAGGCAGGATGCGTCCGTGTCGATATCGAGCTCTTCCTTGAGCTCGCGCAGGAGCGCCGCTTCGGGCGTTTCGCCGGGCGCGGGCTTGCCGCCGGGAAACTCCCAGAGCCCGGCCATCGCCTTGCCCTCGGGGCGTTGGGCCAGAAGTACGCGCCCGTCGCGGTCCACCAGGGCGGCGGCGACGACCAGCAGCACACGGCTCAAGAGCGGTAGGACCCGTTGATGTCGATATAGCCGTGGGTCAGGTCGCAGGTCCACACCGTGGCCTTGCCGCGGCCGACGCCGACATCGACCGCGACGGCGATGTCCTGCCCCTGCATGTGCCGGGCGACGGGGGTCTCGTCATAGTCCGGCACCACATGGCCGCCGCGGGTGATCTCCACCCCGCCGATGGCGATGCGGAGCGCGTCGCGGTCCGCCTTCTCGCCGGCCTTGCCGACCGCCATCACGATCCGGCCCCAATTGGCGTCCTCGCCGGCAATGGCGGTCTTCACCAGCGGCGAGTTTGCGATGGCGAGACCGATGCGCTTCGCGGCGCGGGCGGATGCCGCGCCGGACACGGCGATCTCCACGAACTTGGAGGCCCCCTCGCCGTCGCGGACGATCTGGTGTGCAAGGTCGCGGCAGACCGCTTCGAGCGCCCGGGCGAAGCCGCGCAGCATGGCGGCGTCGGGCTCCGGATTGCCGGCGGCGCCGGTTGCCGCGACCAGCACCGTGTCGCTGGTCGAGGTGTCGCTGTCCACGGTGATGGCGTTGAAGCTGCGCTCCACGGCCCGGCTCGTGAGCCTCTGCAGCAGGCCGGGCGGCACCGCCGCATCGGTGAAGACATAGGCGAGCATGGTCGCCATGTCCGGCGCGATCATGCCGGAGCCCTTGGCGATGCCGGCAATGGTCACCGTCCTGCCGCCGATCCTTGCGGTCGCCGAGGCGCCCTTGGGGAAGGTGTCGGTGGTCATGATGGCGCGTGCGGCGCCTTCCCATGCGCCGGACGAAAGCGCCCGGACCAGCCCCGGCAGCTTCTCGACGATGGTGCTTTCGGCCGGCAGGGGCTCGCCGATCACGCCCGTCGAGGAGACGAAGACCTCGGCTTCCGCGCATCCGAGCCCTCGCGCCGCAGCCGCCACGGTTTGCTCCACCGCGGCTTGGCCCAGCCGGCCCGTGAAGGCATTGGCATTGCCGGAATTCACCACGACGGCCCGCGCCCGCCCGCCGGCCAGCGCCTCGCGGCACCACTCGACCGGCGCCGAGGCGGTGAGCGAGCGGGTCAGCGCGCCGGCGATCGCCGTGCCGGGCGCAAGCTCGACCAGCAGCAGGTCGTCGCGGCCCTTGTAGCGGATGCCGGCCTCGACGGTCGCCGTGCGGACGCCGCCGATCGCCGGCATGTCGGGAAAGCGCTCGGGCGCCAGGGGAGAAACCGTGTTCATTGGGAGTCCGCCGTTCCGTCGGCATTGAGGAATTCGATCCGGGCGCCGGCGCGCAACTCGTCCAGATGCTCCTGGAGGATCTGCTCGCTGAGCTGGCGCGCGAGCGGGCCCCGCACCTGGGTGAAGTCCGGCGCCGGCGGGCGTTCGGCACTGTGAAGCAGGATGACATGCCAGCCGAACCGGGTCTTGACCGGCTCCTTGCTGTAGGCGCCCGGCTTGAGCGCCAGCGCCGCCTTCTCGAAGGCCGGCACCATGCTGCCCTTGCCGAACGTGCCGAGGTCCCCGCCGCGCGACTTGGTGGGGCCGATGGAATGTTGTTCCGCGAGCGCGGTGAAATCGCCGCCCTTGTCGAGTTCGGCGATGACCGCGCGTGCAGCATCCTCGTCCGCGACCAGGATATGGCTTGCGTGGATTTCCACCCTGCCTTTGCCGTCCGGATAGCTCTCCTTGTAGAGCGCCCTTATCCTGGCATCGTCGATCCGTTCCTGCAGGTAGCTGAGCATGTAGTACTGGGTCAGCAGCGTGCGGCGCTGCTGGGCGAGCTGGCGCTGGAAGTCCGGCCGCCGGTCGAATCCCGCGGCTTCGGCGGCGGCGTGGATCAGCAGGCTTTCGATCACGCGCTGGCGGGCCGTGCGGCGGATGAGGGAGGGCGGCGCGCCCTGCATGGTCGGCGCGATCTCGGCCGCCTGCCGGTTCACGTCCGACTGGTAAACCGGCTCTCCGTTCACCTTGGCGACCACCGGGTCGCCGGTCTGGGCGGGAGCGAGCGCCGGGACCAGGACGGCCGCGAGCGCGAAGAGGAAGAGACGCATGGGGCGGACGGCCTAATTTCGGGCGGATACGGGATTGCCGCCAGCATGGACACCGGGCGCGCCAAGGTCAATCTTCACCTCTATGGCGGGTGCCTGCCGGGGAGCGGCCGGGCGTCTGCGTCGGTTGAATTTGCGGGATAGGCAGGCCTGTGCCGGCAGGTTAGGCTTGCGCGGCTCCCGGCGCGGCCGGGGGCGCGGAGCCTGAGGGCAGGGGAGGCGGGCGCCATGACGCTTACGCGGCAGCAGATCGAGCGCTTCTGGGAAACGGGCTATCTCGTGCTGCCGGCGGCCTTGCCGGCGGACCTTCTGGCGGAGCTCCAGCGGGAGGCCAACCTTGCGACCGAGGGGGCGCGGGGCCTTGAGGCGTCGGATGCGCGCTACGACCTCGAGGACAGCCACCGGCCCGGTGCGCCGCGCGTCCGGCGGCTGAAGACCCCGTTCGAGCACTGGCCGTTCTTCGACCGGCTGATGCGCTCGGCCGCGGTGCTGGATGCGGTCGAGCCGCTGCTCGGCCCCGATATCCGCATCCACAACAGCAAGCTCAACATGAAGTCCGCGCGTTTCGGCGCGGCGGTGGAGTGGCACCAGGACTGGGCCTTCTACCCCCACACCAACGACACGGGCCTGGCGCTCGGCATCTATCTGGACGATGTCGGCGAGGACAACGGCCCGATGATGGCGGTGCCGGGCTCGCACCGGGGGCCCGTCTTCGACCACCACAGCGGCGGCGCGTTCTGCGGCGGCATCGACCCCGGGCTCCACGATGTCGGCCATGAGCGGGCGGCGGAGATGGCGGGCCCGGCGGGCACCTTCACCCTGCACCATGTGCGCGCCGTCCACGGCTCGGCGCTCAACCGCTCGAACCGCCCGCGCCGGCTCCTGCTCTACAGCTATTTCGCCGCCGACGCCTGGCCGCTGATGGGTCTGGAAGGCGCGACGCTCGAAGAGTTCGACAAGCGCATCTGCCGGGGCAGGCCCACCCTGGAGCCGCGCCTCGAGCCCGCGCCGGTGCGCATGCCGCTGCCGGTCGCGCCGAAGCAGGGCTCGATCTACGAGAACCAGAAGACGCTCACGGGCCGGTTCTTCGATCAGTATGAGGACGTCGCCTGAGACGGGCGGGAGACGCGCCGGTGACCGAACGTTTCTGCAATCTCGACCGGCTGCTCCACCTGATGGACAGAAGAGGCGTCGATGCCGTGCTCGCGGCCGCGCCCAACAATGTCTATTGGCTCTCGGGCTTCAACCTGCCGGCGCACAAGTCCGACGAGCCGCGCCCGCTCGCCGTGCTGCTCGCCCGCGAAGCGCCCGAATCGCCTGTGATGGTGCTGCCCGATTTCTATCTGGGCGCTGTCATGGCCGCGCCGTGCTGGATCGAGGATATCCGCCCCTTCCGCGCCATCCTGCTGCCCTTCGACCAGCCGTCCCGCGGCAGGGCGGACCTCGACCGCTTCGTCGCACCGGGGGATCGGCCGAACTGGTTCTCCGCCGCAGCCGACCGCTACGCGCCGGACATGGTGGCCGCGCTGGAGCGCGCCGTCGCCGATCTCGGCCTTGCCGGCAAGCGCATCGCGGCGGACGAGCCGAGGCTGGCGGCGCGCCTCTCCGGCATCGATGTCGAGGACGGCTACGGCCTCTTGATGTCCGCCCGAAGCATCAAGACGCCCGCCGAAGTGGACCTCATGCGCGCGGCGACGGCCGTCAACCGCGCGGCCATCGAGGAAAGCATCGCCGCATGGACGCCCGGCATGACCTGGAGGGATCTGCGCGCCGCCTACCACGCGGCGGCGCTCGCGCGCGGCGGTTTCGTCCATGATCCGGGCGCGATGGTGCTGGCGAACGGCTCCGACAGCCCCGTGCCTGTCATCGCCTCGGAGTCGGACGACTACGAGCTCGAAGCCGGCATGCGGATCATGTTCGACTGCCACGGCACGAAGGACCGCTATTGCTGGGACGGCGGCAAGACCTGGATCGTCGGCTCCGGCGGCGCGGGCGCGGCGCGCAAGCTGGCGCAGGCGACGGCGGACGCAATGGCCGAGATCGAGGCCCTCATGGTGCCCGGCGCGCGCATTTCGGCGCTCCAGGCGGCGGGCCGCGCGGTCTATCGCAAGCACGGGCTTTCGCTCGCCGAGGATGCGCTGATCTTCTTCCACGGCCTCGGCCTCAGCCATCTCGACCAGGAGGTCGATGCCGAGGGCGCCGTCACCGGCGATTTCGCGGTCGCGGCCGGCATGGCGATCGCGACCCACATCTACTATCCGGGCGACCGGCGCGAGCGCATGTGGCTCGAGGACATCGCCATTGTCGGCGAGTCGGGCCCGGCCGAGTCGATCTTCGGCTGGGATTTCCTCCCGCACGGCCTGGACGCGTGATCGACCGCTTTCCGACCGTCCGCTTCGTGGTCAGGCGCGGCCGGCTGCTGGTCGCTGCGGCGGGCGCGCTGCCCGTGCTGGCCGCCTTTCTCGGCATCGGGATCGAGGGCTGGCACTGGTTCTGGATGGCGGTCGGGCTGCTGGCCGGCATCGCATTTGCCTTCGTCACCCGCCTGCTCGTCGAACTGACCGTCATCATCGCCGACATGCTGCTGCCGGAGTGAGCGGGCCGGACCTTATCGTGGTGGGCGGCGGCCTTGCGGGGCTGACTGCCGCCAACCGGGCCGCGGAAGGCGGACTTTCCGTGCTGGTGATGGAGCGCCGGGCCGAGCCCGACTATTTCTGCAACTCGCGCATCGCCGGCGGCCTTCTGCATGTGGCCTTCCGGGACATGACGCGCCCGGCGGAGGAAATCCGCGCATCCGTCGCGGAGTCTGTGGGCGGGGCCGGCGACCCGGCGACGGCGCTGGCGGACCTCCTGGCCGAGGATGCCGGCAGGGTGCTGGCATGGCTGCGCGCCGAAGGCGGGGCCTTCGTGCGCGGCGGCGCGCCCGAGTTCATGCGCTGGGTGATGGCCCCGCCCCGCCGCCGCCGCGGCGGCCTCGACTGGAAGGGGCGCGGGCCGGACGCGTTGTTGCGCCGGCTCACGCGCAATCTCGCGGCGCGCGGCGGGGTGCTGCGCCTCGGCTCTCCGGCGGAGGCGCTGGCGGTGGAGGGCGGCAGGGTTGCGGGTGTCAGGACCGCCGCCGGCGTGGAGCAGGCGCGCTTCGTGCTGATTGCGGACGGCGGATTCCAGGACAATCCGGAACTGGTCCGCCGCCATCTCTCTCCGCAGCCGGAGCGGTTGTTCAAGCGCGGCGCGGGCGGGGGACGGGGCGACGGCCTCGCCATGGCGGCGGAAGTGGGCGCGGCGACGGTCGGCATGGACCGCTTCTACGGCCATCTGCTGGGGCTCGACGCCTTCGGCAACGAGAAGCTCTGGCCCTATCCGACGCTGGATGCGCTGGCCGCCGTGTCGCTGCTGGTGGACGGGGCGGGGCGGCGCTTCTGCGACGAGGGCCTCGGCGGCGTCTTCATGGCGAACGAACTCGCGCGGCTGGACGACCCGGAGGGCGCGGCCGTCATCTTCGACGACCGGCACTGGCGCGAGGACGCCGCCGACAACCGCTATCCGCCCGCCCTCAACCCGAGCTTCCCGGCGGCGGGCGGGCATGTATTCGAGGCCCCGACTATCGAGCGGCTCGCCGAAGCCCTCGCCATGCCGGCGCTGGCGGAAACCGTGGCCGCGCACAATGCCGGGCGCCATGAGCCGGCGCGCACCGTCGCCCGCTTCCCGGCGAAGCCGTTGGCCGAGCCGCCCTTCCGCGCCATCCGCGCCGCCGCCGGCATCACCTACAGCATGGGCGGGATCACCATCGACCGCGAGGCGCGCGCGCTTGACGGGAATTCGCGGCCGATACCCGGCCTGTTCGCAGCCGGCTCCACCGCCGGCGGCATGGAGGGCGGCCCGCGCGCCGCCTATCTGGGCGGCCTCGCCAAGGCCGTCGCCACCGGCCTGCGCGCCGCCGAGGCAATGCTGGCGGAGCGTGGGGGTTAGAGAGCCGTCACGGGGTCTCGCGCTCCAGGCGGTACCATTCGCCCGGATCGTTCCCGAACGGGAACATCACATGCTCGATGAAGGCCGGGCGCTTCGACAGCCGCGCATGCCATGATGCGATCTGCGGGAAGGCCGGCCGTTCGATTTCGAGGTTCAGATACCGATGGACGAGCGCCCCGAGCGGAATGTCCGCCATCGTGAACCGGTCGCCGGCCACGTGGCCGGTCCGGGCGAGGTGTTTGTCCAGAATGGCGAGGCCGGTTTCGGTCTGCGCCTGCAGGTCCTCGATCTTCCTGCGGTCGCGAACCGCCGGCTCGGTCCTGACAAGCGCCCATGTCAGGTCGATGCAGGGCGGGTAGAGCGTGGTCCTGTGCCAGTCCATCCACTGGTCCGCGAGCGCATAGCCCTCCTCGGACCGGGGCAGCAGGATGCCGTGCCCGTCATGGCGCCTGCACAGGTAGCGGACGATGGCGTTCGATTCCCACAGGACGAAATCCCCGTCCCTGAGGGTGGGGATTCTCCCGTTCGGGTTCATCGCCAGGTAATCCGCGGTCCCGGTTCCGCCGAAGGAACCCCCCGTATCGTGGCGGGTGCAGGGGATTTCGAGCTCCCCGACGGTCCACATGACCGGCAGGACATTGCTTGCGTTCCGCCGCCCGAACACCTCGATCCTGCTTTGTGCAGCCATGATGTCGAGCGGTCCGCCGGGCGGTCAGGCGAAGCGGCAGGCGTCGTCGAAATCGAGCCTCGGATGGCGCGGGAACAGCACCGATTCGTCGCCGTGCCCGATATTGCAGAGGAAGTTGGCCTTGACGCTGGTGCCGGCGAAGAAGGCGGCGGTCGCCTTGTCCTTGTCGAAGCCGGACATGGCGCCGATGTCGAAGCCGAGCGCGCGGGCCGCGATCATGAAATAGGCGCCCTGCAGCGTCGCGTTGCGGAAGCCCGCCTCCTCCGCCGCCGCCGGGTCGCCGCGGTAGAGGTTGGCCATGAAGTCGTCATGCGGGAAGAGGTAGTCCATGCGCTCGAAGAACCGCACGTCGTAGCCGATCACCGCGGTTGCCGGCGCTGCCATCGTCTTGTCCAGATTGCCGGAGGAGAGCGCCGGGGCGAGCTTCTCCTTGGCCTCGCGCGAGCGCACGAAAACGAAGCGGGCCGGGGACATGTTGGCGCTGGTCGGCCCCCACTTCATCAGCTCGTAGATGCGGCGGATGTCGTCGTCGGTCACCGGGCGGTCGCGCCAGGCGTTGTGGGTGCGGGCCTTGCGGAAAATCAGGTCGAGGGCGGCATCGTCGAGCATCGACTGGCTCCGTTTGCGGAAGGCGCTAAACTCCGGGCTCCCGTCCCCGCCGTCAAGGAATCCATAACGCATGCGCGCCGCCGTCTGCTCCGCCTGGGGCGAGGTCGAAAGCCTCGAAGTCCGCGACATGCCCGCCCCGGAGCCCGGCGAGGGCGAGGTCGCCATCCGGGTCGCGGCCGCCGGCGTCAATTTCGCCGATGCGATCATGGTCGCCGGCAACTACCAGACCCGCCCGGCGCATCCCTTCGCGCCGGGGCTTGAGGTCGCAGGCACGGTCGCGGCGCTCGGCCCCGGCTGCGAGCGGCTGGCCGTGGGCGACCGGGTCATGGCGATCCTCTGGTGGGGCGGCTATGCGGAAACCGCCGTCGCGCGCGAGACCGAAGCCTTCCTCGTGCCGGAGGGGATGTCGGACGTGGAAGCCGCCGCCTTCCCGACCGCGTGGGTCTCCTCGCATGTCGCGATCCGCTGGCAGGCGGACCTGAAGGCGGGCGAGACCATGCTGGTGCTGGGCGCGGCGGGCGGCGTGGGCCTCGCGGCGGTGGAGTGCGGCAAGGCGCTCGGCGCAAGGGTGGTCGCGGCGGCGAGCAGCCCGGAACGCCTGGCGCTCGCCGCCCGGCACGGCGCGGACGAGGGCATCGACTACAGCGCCGAAAGCCTGAAGGAGCGGGTGGCCGCGCTGACGGACGGGCAGGGCGTCGATGTCGTCTATGATCCGGTCGGCGGCCCGCTGTTCGACGAGGCGCTCTCCTCGCTCGCCTGGGGCGGACGCATCCTGCTGATCGGCTTCGTCGCCGGCGTGCCGCGCATCCCCGCCAACCGCCTGCTGGTCAAGCACCGCTCGGCCATGGGCTCCTCCATGCGCTATTTCCGCCGCGAGCGCCCCGACCTGCTGCTGCACAGCATGGAGGAACTCGCCGCCTGGTACCGCGAAGGAAAGGTGACGCCGCGCGTGACCGAGACCTGGAGCCTGGACGACGTGCCGAAAGCCATCCGCCGCCTGACGGAACGGCAGGCCACCGGCAAGGTCGTGGTGACGATGTGAGGTCGCGGCCTCAGTCGATGGCGGCAGTCCGGACCGCAGCCGGGGCGCTTGCGGAGTCCGGAGGCCCCTTCAGCCGGAGGCGGTAAACGGCGGTGCTTTCGAGCACGCGCTGGATGTAGTTGCGGGTTTCGGCGAACGGCACGAGCTCCATCCAGTCGATGGGATCGACCTCGCCGCGGCGCGGGTCTCCGAAGGTGACGAGCCATTGCCGGACGCGGTTCGGTCCGGCGTTGTAGGCGGCGAGAGCGAGCACCCGGTCGCCCTCGAAGGCCTCCAGCAGTTCGGCCAGATAGGCGCTGCCGAGCGTGATGTTGTAGCCCCGGTCCTCCCGGAGCCGGGAGCGGCTGTAGGCCAGGCCGAGCCTGCCGGACACGTCCCGGGCAGTGCCGGGCAGCAGCTGCATCAGCCCCACGGCGCCGGACCGGCTGCGCGCATAGGGGTTCATCTCGCTTTCCTGCCGGGCGAGCCCCAGCAGCAGGGCGAGCTCCGGCGGGTCGGGCGCACGGGCGGTATCGGCCTTGCCGAAGGCCAGCGGCCAGGCTTCGGCGACAAGCGGGACGCCGTTGCGCCAGGCCCGCTTCGCCGCGCTGACCGAGATGTGCGGCGCCCCGTAAGCCAGCCCCAGCCGGCTTGCGAGCACATGCTCGCCGGGCGTCTTTGCGCGCCGGCTCAGATGGGTCACGAAAGTCCGCATGGTCTCGAAGTCCCGCGCTTCGCCCAGCAGGCGCGCGGCTTCGACGAGCGGGTTTGCCTCGAAGCGCTCCCGCTCTTCGGGCGCGACGGCAGGCTCCCCGGCCGGGAAGCGGCTTTCGAGCGCGAGGGCCTTGCCGGCCAACTGCCCGTAAAAGGTCGTCGGGTGGCCGAGGGCGCGCCGGTACCACTCCGTGGCCCGGTCCCGGTCGCCCGCCGCCTCCGCAGCGCGGCCGGACCAGTAGGCGGCGCGGGCGCGGCTGATCGGGAAGCGCACCCGGTCGTACATGGCCTGGAAATGCTTCGCGGCATCGCCGGGCCGGTTCAGGAAGCGGAGCGCCAGCCAGCCGGCCAGCCATTCGGCCTCCGAGAACGGACGGCTCGCGGTCTGCCCGTGCCGGGACGCGATGGCGTAGGCCTGGTCGAACAGGCGGCGCTCTATCGCCTCGCGGATCTGGTAGCTCTGCTCGGGCCACCATTTGCCGGGGCGGACCAGTTCCGCCGGCCGGTCGAGGAGCAGGTCGCGCGCGCCCGCATCCTTGCCGGCGAGCCGGCGCCAGCGTATGCGCTCGAACACGAGGCCCGGATGGCCGCGCAGGCGGTCCGGCACCTGCCGGATCGCCCAGTCCACGCCGCGCCGGCGCTTCATCAGCCGGAGCCGCGCTTCCCCCAGCCGGCGCTCCGCCTTGCTGGCACGGCGGAGCTGGCGTTGCGCGGCCCCGGCGCGCTCGTCCCAGAGCAGCCGGTCGAGCCGGCGGTTATGGTCTTGTGCGCCGAGCGCGTTGCGGTGCCGCCCGATGAAGCGGCGCTCCAGATCGCGGGGGAAGTCGCCACCGATCCAGGCTTCGCGCAGGAGCCGGATGCCGGCATCCGTTTCCCCGTCCGCGATCAGGGCTTCCGCCAGGCGCTGCTTGCCGGGGCCGGTGAGCGGCGGAAACCGGTCGAACCGTGCGCGGGCGGCGCGGTCCGGATAGGCCTCCGGCATCAGCTCTTCGGCCCGCCGGAGAAGTGCGGCGCGGCCCGGCCAGTCCGGATGCGCTTCAAGGAACGCCTCGATTTCGGTGAAGGATATGACGGCTTCCGGGTCCCGGAGACGCTGCCACTCGATCAGGGCGGCGGCCAGGGGATGCCCGGCCTGCCCGGCGCTCCGGGCGGCCTGCCGCCACTCGCCGCGCGCGGCGGCATCGAGCGCCGCCCGGAAGTGCCGCCATCCGGCACCGTCCAGAATGCCATTCGCGATTTTCCGCGCCTCGCGGGCTTCGCTCGGGACAGGCGGCGGCGCGTTCGGGGCCGCCGACGAGCATGCGGTGGAAAGCGCCAGGGCGCAGCCGGCCAGCGCCGCCCCGAGTCCCGCCCGGACAAGACCCCCTGGCATTCGCCCAATCCATTCTGCTGCCGGGCTGCGCCGGCGCGAATCATTCACGGTATGCCGGATACGACATATCGCGGCAGCGCAAAAGGCATCTGCTGCGAAACGCATCTGAAGGAGGGGTCCGTCACAGCGGCCGGCGGGCGCGCAGCGCCGTGGTCAGCGTGCCGTCGTCCAGATAGTCGAGCGCGCCGCCGACCGGCACGCCGTGGGCGAGGCGCGTGACGGCCACGCCGCAATCGCTAAGGCGCTCGGCCAGGTAATGCGCGGTGGTCTGGCCCTCGACGGTGGCGCCGGTCGCCAGCACGACCTCGGTTATGCCGGGCGCCCCGGCGCGCGCGACGAGCGCGGCGATGCCGAGTTCCTCCGGCCCGACGCCGTCAAGGGCGGAGAGCACGCCGCCCAGCACATGGTAGCGCCCGCGAAAGGCGCCCGTGCGCTCCAGCGCCCAGAGGTCGGACACATCCTCGACGACGCAGAGCGCGGCGGGGTCCCGCGACGGATCGGCGCAGATGCCGCAAGGGTCGGTCGTGTCGAGATTGCGGCATTCGGAGCAGACGGTGATGGAGTCCGACGCCGCCTCCAGCACGCGGGCGAGCGGCACCATCAGGCCTTCGCGCCGCTTGATGAGATGCAGCGCGGCGCGCCGGGCCGACCGCGGCCCGAGTCCCGGCAGGCGTGCCAGCAGGCGGATCAGCGTCTCCAGGTCGCCGGGCGGCATCTCAGAACGGCAGGCTGAAGCCGGGCGGCAGTTCCAGCCCTCCGGTCAGTTTGCGCATTTCCTCCCGCGCATGCTGCTCGGCCTTGGCGCGCGCGTCGTTGAAGCCGGCCGTAATCAGGTCCTCCATCACCTCGGCCTCGGCCGGGTCGATCAGGCTCGGGTCGATCCTGAGGCCGAGCAACTCTCCCTTGGCGTTCATGCGCACCTCGACCATGCCGGCGGCGGCCCGTCCGACCACTTCATGGCCGGCCAGCGCGTCCTGCATCTCGGCCATTTTCTGCTGCATTTCCTGGGCCTGCTTCATCATGCTGGCGAGGTTCTTCATCGCTCGTCATCCTGCTCCTCGGGAGGCTCCGCCAGCGCCTCGCCCGGCTGGATCGGGCGTATATCGGCGATGGCGGCATCGGGAAATATCTCCAGCGTGCGCTGCGCGAGCGGGTGCTGGCGCGCGCGCTCGAACAGGTCGCGCCGGGCGTCCTCATGCTGTTCGGCGAGCGTGGCCTCGCCGCCTTCCTCGACCGCCGACACCGTCCAGGGCGCGCCGGTCCAGCGGGTCAGGCGCCTGGCGACCTCGGCGGCGAAGTCCGGCGGCGCCCGCTCGCCGAGCCTGAGCGCGATATGGCCCGGCTCGAAGGAAACGAGATGCGCGTCGTGGACCAGATGCGAATGGAGGCGCGGCTCGCGCCGCTCCTGGAACAGCGCCGCCACGGCGTCGAAATCCGCAAGCTCGACAACGTCCGGCGCAGCCGGAGCGGCGGGGGCTTCCGGGGCGGGTTCCGCGGCCGCTGCGTCCGCCATGCCTTCTTCGACGGGCGGCGGCGGACCGGCGGACGGCGCCGGCTTGGCCCGCGCCTGCGGCGCCGCCGCGGCCGGCGCGCCGGAGCGGAGTTCGGCTATCGCCTCGGCCGGCGTCGGCAGGCCGGCGGCATAGGCGATGCGCAGCAATACCATCTCGAAGGCCGGCTTGGCCGAGGGCGCGGCATTCACCTCCTGGATGCCCTTCAGCACGAGCTGCCAGACGCGGGTGAGCGCCGGCAGGGACAGCGCCTCGGCGAGCTTGCGGCCGCGCACCCGCTCGGCCTCCGGCAGCGCGGCGTCTTCGGCCTCTGCCGGCACGACGCTCGCGCGGGTCAGCCGATGCACCAGTTCCGCCATGTCCTGGAGCACGAGGCCCGGATCGGCGCCCGCCCGGTACATCTCGTCGAAGCGGGTGAGCGCGGCGGCCGGCTCGCCGCGCATCAGCGCCTCGAACAGGTCGTAAATGTCCAGCCGGTCGGCAAGCCCCAGCATCTCGTTCACGGCGTCGGCCGCGATCCTGCCGCCGTCGGCCTCGGCGATCGCCTGGTCCAGCATGGAGAGGCCGTCGCGCACCGAGCCGTCGGCGGCGCGCGCGATCCGCGCCAGAGCCTCCGGTTCGATCTCCGCGCCTTCCTTCGCGACCACGCCCGCGAAATGCGCCTCCAGCATCCCGGCCGGGACGCGGCGGAGGTCGAAACGCTGGCAGCGCGACAGCACCGTGACCGGCACCTTGCGGATCTCGGTCGTCGCGAAGATGAATTTCACATGCCCCGGCGGCTCCTCCAGCGTTTTCAGCAGCGCATTGAAGGCCTGGCGCGAGAGCATGTGGACCTCGTCCACGATATAGACCTTGAAGCGCGCCGAGACCGGGCGGTAGCGCGCCGCCTCGATGATCTCGCGCACATCGTCCACGCCGGTATGCGAGGCCGCGTCCATCTCGATGACGTCGACATGGCGGTCGGCGGCAATCGCCGTGCAGGCCTCGCAGACGCCGCAGGGCTCCTCCGCCGGCCCGTCGCGGTCGCCGTCGGGGCCGAGGCAGTTGAGCGCGCGCGCCAGTATCCGCGCCGTCGTCGTCTTGCCGACGCCGCGCACGCCCGTCAGCATGAAGGCATGCGCGATCCTGTCCGCCCGGATCGCGTTGGTGAGGATGCGCACCAGCGCTTCCTGGCCGATGAGATCGGCGAAGGCGGCGGGCCGGTATTTGCGGGCCAGCACCCGGTAAGCGGCGGCGGTCTCGCTCATCGCCGGCAGTCTAGCGCATAGCCCGGCGCCGTCATCAGGTTGAGTGCGTTCGGAGGAAAGCGGAGGCCGGCAGGCGACCCGGACCGGAAACTCGTTACGGCTGCTTCCTTCCGGACCTGACCGGGTTGGCGAGGGGTCCGCCCGCCGCCGGTCTCCACTGGCATCTATAGCAGCGTCCGGACGCTCAGGCCAGCGAGAAGAAGGTCTCGAGGCGCTCCGCGGTCTCCGCCGGCATCTCCTCCGGCAGGAAATGGCCGCAGGCGAGGCCCTCGCCCTCGACCCGGTCCGCCCAGAGGCGCCAGGTTTCGAGCACCGAGTCGCGCTTGTGAGGCCGCCCCTTCGCGCCCCAGAGCGCCAGCAGCGGCGCGGCGATGCGCCGGCCCGCCGCCCGGTCGGCGGCGTCGAGCTCGCAGTCGATGGTGGCGCCGGCGCGGTAGTCGTCGCAGGTCGCGCGGATCGTCTCGGGGTCGCGGAAGGCGGCCAGATAGTCCGCCATCGCCGCCTCGGCGAAGCAGTCGCTGCCCGACCACCGCCCCGTCATGCTCCTCAGGAACCAGTCCGGGTCGCGCCCGATCATGGTCTCCGGGAAGGGCGCGGGCTGGGCCAGGAAAAACCAGTGGAAGGAATCCAGGCTTCCGCGCTGCCCCTGGCGCTCGAACTGCTCCAGGGTCGGCACGATGTCGAGCACGGCGATGCGGGCGACGCGCTCCGGATGGTCGAGCGCCAGGCGGTAGGCGACGCGCCCGCCGCGGTCGTGCCCTGCGAGGCAGAAGCGCTTATGGCCGAGGCGCTCCATGACGCGCACCATGTCCACCGCCATCGCCCGCTTGGAATAGGGCCGGTTCTGTGCGTCGTTCGCGGGCTTGCCGCTGCGCCCGTAGCCGCGCATGTCCGGGCAGACCACGGTGAAGCGCGCTGCCAGCCGGGGCGCCACCTCGTGCCAGATGAGGTGCGTCTGCGGGTAGCCGTGCAGCAGGAGCACGGGCGGACCGCTGCCGCCGGTGCGCAGGTGGATCGGGACCCCGTCGCCCTCGACCCGCTGTTCCTCGAAGCCTTCGAACATCAGGAAAAAGCCCATCGGATCAAGGGGATGGTGGGTCCGACAAGACTTGAACTTGTGACCTCCGCCATGTCAAGACGGCGCTCTAACCACCTGAGCTACGGACCCCGGAAGGCGCGCAACCTAGCCCTCCGCGCGGGCCCGCGCAAGCGGGCAGGGCGGCGCGGCCGGCTGACGGGATTCGCCGCCCGCGCAGGGTGACGGCCGGCGGCGGGGCTGCTAATGAGACGCCCTCCTTTCCGACGAGTTGGAGACTCCCGAGATGGCCGCGACGACCGGCATGCCGCTTTCGCGCTTCAGCGTTCTCGACCTCACCCGCGTGCGCGCCGGGCCGACCTGCGTGCGCCAGCTTGCCGACTGGGGCGCGGACGTCATCAAGATCGAGGCGCCGCCGGACCCCGCTGCCGGAGAGGGGCTGGGGGGCCCGCGCGACGGCTTCGACTTCCAGAACCTGCACCGCAACAAGCGCTGTATGACGCTCGACCTCAAGTCCGACAAGGGCCGCGAGGCGTTCTTCCGGCTGGTCGAGCGCTCCGATGTCGTGGTCGAGAACTACCGCCCCGATGTGAAGCACCGGCTCGGCATCGGTTACGAGGCGCTCTCGAAGGTCAATCCGCGCATCGTGCTGGGCTCGATTTCGGGCTTCGGGCAGGACGGGCCGACGGCCGCGCGGCCGGGCTTCGACCAGATCGCGCAGGGCATGGGCGGGGTCATGTGGATCACCGGCCATCGGGGCGGCGGTCCGGTGCGCGCCGGCATTCCCGTGGCGGACCTCTGCGCCGGCGTCTTCTGCGCCCAGGGCATCCTGGTGGCGCTGCTGGAGCGGGAGGTATCGGGGCGCGGCCAGTGGGTGAAGACCTCGCTGCTGGAGGCGATGATCCAGATGCTCGACTTCCAGGCCGCCCGCTACCTCAAGGACGGCGAGGTGCCGAAGCAGGCCGGCAACGACCATCCGACCTCGATCCCGACCGGGGTGTTCGAGACCGCGGACGGCTATGTGAACATCGCCGCGGCCGGGGACCTTATCTGGAAGCGGTTCGCGGCGGCGCTCGGGGCCGAACGCTGGCTGCAGAACCCCGACTACGCCACCGGCAAGGCGCGCTCCGACAACCGCGCGGCCCTGCATGAGGAGATTGCCGTCATCACCCGGCAGAAGCCCTCCGCGGAATGGATGGAGACGCTCAACGCCGCCGGCGTGCCCTGCGGGCCGATCTACCGCATGGACGAGATGTTCGCCGACCCGCAGGTGCGCCATGTCGAGATGGCGGTGCCGGTGGACCATCCCCGCCTCGGGACCTTCGAGATCGTAGGCCAGGCCGCGAAGCTCTCGCGCACCCCCTCCGCGATCCGCACCGCCACGCCCGAGCTCGGCGAGCACAATGACGAAATCCTGGCCGAGCTCGGCTATTCGAAAGCCGAAATCGCCGACATGCGCGCCGCCCGCGCGATCTGAAGGGGGCGGCACGGCGCGGCCGGCAAGCCCGCACTTTGCCAGTAGCGGCAGCATATTGCGAGCATATGGCCTGTGCGGGGGTGGCCGGGCCGTCCTTCGATTCGCCCGCCGGAGGCAGGCTGCTCAGGATGAGCGGTCGCCGGACTCACCCGCCTGTCCGCGGCCGGGACTTCCGGACGAGCTCTGCGGCGGCGAGGCGTTTGCTGCGTTCGAGGCCGTGGCGCTTCAGGAAGCGCTGCACCGTTGAGAAGCTGAAGGTGAGGCCCTCGGCGGCCAGCGCCTTGCACAGCCCGTGGATGGAGAGTGCCGGCCGCGCCGCCAGAATGCGAAGAATCCGCTCCCGCTCCGGCTCGATCCGCGAGACCCCGCCGCCGCCCTGCCTGTCGGGCCGGACATGGCCGCGCTCGCGGAAACGCTGCACCCAGAGCCAGACGCTGGTCTCGCTCACCTCGTAGAGCTGCGCCGCGGCGCGCATGCTCATCCCCTTCTCCAGCACCGCCGCGACCGCGCGGCGCCTGAGATGCTCGCCGATCGCAAGGCCCCGCCTGCTCACCACCGTCATGTCCTTCATGTTCCCCATGTCTCCCGTGTCTCCCTTCCCGGATGCCGCCTGCCCGGTTGCGATGAACATTGCGCCCGCCCGGCCCCGGAAGTGTTCGAACCCCGATGAATAGCCGCGGCCCGGCGCGCGCACCTGCCCTGTTGTGCGGCCGCCCCCTCGCCACCGCGCGTTCGCCTTCTGCAGGAGCGGCACCGCCGCTTTCGCTATCAAGTCATGGCCTCTTCCGGCTCCCTCGAATGGCATGATTGGAACTAATATAGAACATATCTCACGGAATGCAACCCCTTTTAGGGAAAAATACCATCTCGGTAGCGGCGCGCGGCCCGTGACCCCGGCGGGGAATGTGGGCTAGATTGGCCCGCGCCGCCGGACGGGAACGCCGGGACGGGCCGGGACGCAGGGGGAAAGCCGCATGGAAGCGGGGTCGAGCGATGAACGGGCCTGAGGGCGGGTCCTGGATCGTCGGGGTGGATGTCGGCGGCACCTTCACCGACTTCTCCGCGGTCAACGACCGCACCGGCGAGACGCATGTTTTCAAGCGGCCCTCGACGCCGGACGACCCGAGCCGCGCCATCCTCGACGGCCTCCGGGAGATGGCGGCGGCCTGCGGGATCGGGCTGGACGCGGTCTCCCGCCTGGCGCACGGCACCACGGTCGCCACCAACGCGCTGCTCCAGGGCAGGGGCGGCAAGGTGGCGCTGGTGACCACCGAAGGCTTCCGGGACCTGCTGGAGATCGGCCGGCAGGTGCGCCCGCACATGTACGACTTCCGCCGCAGCTTCCCGCCGCCGCCGGTGCCGCCGGAGCGGCGCTTCGAGCTTGCCGAGCGCATGGACGCGGCGGGCGGGGCGGTGCGCGCGCCGGCCCCGGCGGACATAAGGGCGGCCGTCGAGGCGGTGCGGGCGAGCGGGGCGGACGCCTGCGCGGTCTGCTTCCTGTTCGCCTACCTGAACGGCGCGCACGAACGCGCGATGGCCGAGGCGCTCGGCGCGGCGCTGCCGGACCTGCATGTCTCGCTCTCCTGCGAGGTCCAGCCGGAGTTCCGGGAGTTCGAGCGCTTCTCGACCACGACCGCGAACGCTTGGCTGCAGCCGGTGATGGACCGCTATCTCGGCCGGCTGGAGCGGGGCCTGTCCGAAACCGCGCCCCGTGCCGCGCTGGGCATCAACCAGTCGAGCGGCGGGCTGATGTCGGTGGACCGCGCGCGGGCCTTCCCGGTCCGCACCGCGCTTTCGGGGCCGGCGGCGGGCGTCGTCGGCGCCGTCCACGCGGCCCGCAGCGCGGGCTTGCGCGACCTCGTCACGCTCGACATGGGCGGCACCAGCGCCGACATGGCGCTCATCCGGGGCGGCGAGGCGGACATTGCCTATGAGCGGGCCGTGGCGGGCTTCCCGATCCGCCTGCCGCAGATCGACATCGCGACCATCGGCGCGGGCGGCGGGTCCATCGCCTGGTTCGACCGCGACGGGCTGATGAAGGTCGGCCCGCAGAGCGCCGGCGCCGACCCCGGCCCCGCCTGTTACGGGCGCGGCAACACCGAGCCGACCGTCACCGACGCCAACCTGCTGCTCGGCCGGCTCAGCGCGCGCGGCCTGCTGGACGGCGGCATGAGCCTCGACGAGGAGAGGGCCCGCGCCGCCTTCGAGCCGGCGGCCCGGCGCCTCGGCCTCTCGGTCGAGCGCACCGCGGAAGGCGTGCTCGACATCGTGGCCGCCAACATGATCCGCGCCATCCGCACGGTCTCGGTGGAGCGCGGCCACGACCCGCGCGGCTATGTGCTGGCCGCCTTCGGCGGGGCCGGGCCGCTGCATGCGCGCGACGTGGCCGCCGGCATCGGCATCGGCGAAATCCTCGTGCCGCCGGCGCCCGGCATCGTCTGCGCGGAGGGGCTGCTGGTCTCGGACCTGCGCGAGACCTTCACCCGCAGCGAGCGCATCGCCGTGGCGCCCGAGGCGTTCCCGCGCATCGCCGCCATCCTGGAGGCGCTGGAGGAACAGGCCCGGCTCTGGTTCGCGGGCGAAGGTGCCGCGGAAGGCCGGCAGACGGAGGTCTCGCTCGACATGCGCCATGTCGGGCAGAATTTCGAGCTCGCGGTGGCATTGCCGGACAGTCTCGACGATCTGCGCGACCGGTTCCTCGACGCGCACGAGTCCGCCTACGGCTTCCGCAATCCGGAGGACCCGGTCGAGATCGTCAATCTGCGCCTGACGGCGAAAGCCCGCCTCTACCGCGCGCCCATGACCACGCTGCCGCCTGCCGACGGGCCGCCCCCGCCGAGGGAGACCCGGCCCGTCCGCTTTGCGGGACGGGCGTTCCCGGAGACGCCGGTTTACGACCGCGCGGCGCTCGGAGCCGGCAGCCGCATCGCCGGCCCCGCCGTCATCGAGCAGCTCGACGCCACCGCCATCGTCTATCCGGGCGACAGCGCCGCGGTGGACGCTCACGGCAACCTCGCCATACGGATCGCCGCATGACCGCCCTCGACCCCATCGGCCTCGAAATCCTCGCCAACGCGCTGCGCTCCATAACCGACGAAACCTTCGCCGCGCTGATGAAGAGCGCCTACTCCACGAACATAAAGGAGCGGCACGACCACTCGACCGCGGTCATGGACGCGCAGGGCCGGCTGATCGCGCAGGCGGAGCAGTCCCTGCCGATCCACATCGCGTCGATGAGCGGGCTGATGGACTGCCTGCTGGCCCGCTACGGCGACGATATCGAGGAAGGCGATATCGTCATCGCCAACGATCCGCACACGGCCGGCGGCACCCACCTTCCCGACATCAACATGGCCGCGCCGGTGTTCGCGGACGGGCGCATCGTCGCCTGGGTCTGCAATATCGCCCACCATGCCGATGTCGGCGGCATGGCGCCGGGGTCGATGGCCGGCGGCATGTCGGAGATCTACCAGGAAGGGCTGCGCGTGCCGGTGGTCAAGCTCTTCCGCCGGGGCGTGCTGCAACAGGAGCTGTTCGACCTCGTACTGCTGAACGTGCGGCTGCCGAACGAGCGGCGCGGGGACTATTTCGCCCAGGTCGCGGCCTGCAATCTGGGCGTGAGGCGCATGGCGGAGACCGTCGCGGCCTACGGCGCCGATACCGTGCTCGCCGCCTTCGAGGACATGCTGGCGCGCACTGCCGGACGCATGGCGGACGCCATCCGCGCGATCCCCGACGGCACCTACCGCTTCGACGACGTCATGGACGATGACGGGCTGGAGGCCCGCGACATCCCAATCGTGCTGACGGTCGAGAAGAAGGGCGGGCGCGCCAGCTTCGACTTCTCCGGCACCGCGCCGCAGGTGCCCGGCAACGTCAATGTGACCATGAACGCGACCGTCGCCGCGGTCACCTACACGCTCAAGGCGCTGCTGGACCCCGAAGTGCCGAACAACCAGGCGGTGATCGACTGCGTGGAGATTTCAGCCCCGCGCGGCTCGCTGCTCAACGCCGTCTTCCCCGCCCCGGTGGCGGCGCGGGCGCATACCTGCCAGCGGATCATCGACACCGTGTTCGGCGCGCTTGCGCCGGCCGTGCCCGACCGTGCGCCGGCGGCCGGCAACGGCGCCAACACCACCGCCGTCTTCTCCGGCATCGACCCGCGAACGGGCGAAGGCTACCTCTATCTGGAAACGCTCGGCGGCGGCGCCGGCGGCTGGCCGGGCGGGCACGGCAAGGACGGCGTGCAGGTCGGCATCACCAACACCTCCAACCTGCCGGTCGAGGCCATCGAGACCGAATACCCGCTGATGGTCGAGCGCTACGGCCTGCTGGAAGGCTCCGGCGGCGCGGGGCGGTTCCGGGGCGGGCGTGGGCTCTATCGAGTGGTCAGGCCGGTGGGGCATGACTGCCTCTTCAACGGTGCGGGCGAGCGCTTCTCCAACGCGCCCTGGGGCCTTGCCGGCGGAGAGCCCGGCGGCCGGGGCCGGTTCGCGCTTCTGGACGGCTCCGGGTCCGAAACCCCTCTTGAGATCAAGCCGTCGGGCGTCATTGTGCGCGAGGGTGAAGGGCTCCGCGTCGAGACCCCCGGCGCGGGCGGGTTCGGGTCCCCGTCGTGAGCCCGGTCCGGGTCGAGCGGGAGGGAATCGCCCTTCATGTCCGGCTGACGCGGCCCGGGCGCCGCAACGCGCTGACCCAGGAGACAATGGACGCGCTGCTGGCCGCCTTTCGGGAAGCCGGGGCGTCGGACGCGCGCGCCGTCGTGCTGCGGGGCGAGGGCGGGCAGTTCTCGGCCGGCGGCGACATGTCGATGCTGGGAGACGTCCCGCCGGCCGCGGATCCGGACCCGCTCTTTCCCGTCTATCGCAGGATGGGCCATGTTCTGGAGTTGCTGAACGCGCTGCCGCAGGCCGTCATCGCGGTGGTCGAGGGCGCCTGCACGGGCGGCGGCCTCGGCATGGCCTGCTGCTCCGATGTCGTGATCGTCACCGAGGACGCGAAGATCGGCCTGCCCGAGGCGCGCTCCGGCTTCATCCCGGCCCAGGTCATCCCCCACATCGTGCGGCGCATGGGCGAGGGCTGGACCCGGCGGCTGGTCGCGACCGGCACCATACTGGACGGCCGCGACGCGCTCCGCGACGGCCTCGCCCACATTCTCGCGGCCAGCCGGGAGGACGCCGATTCGGCGCTGGCCGGGGTGCTCGATCAGGTCCGCCGCTCGGAGCCCGGGGCCGTCGCGCAGGCCAAGCGCCTGGTCATCTCCGCCTCCGACCGCCCGGTGAACGAAACCCTGGACGACGCCGCGCACACCATAGCCGCCCTCCTCCGAGCCCCCGCCGCCCGCGCCGGCATAGACGCCTTCAACGAAAAGCGCCCGCCGCCGTGGGCCGTAGACAATGAGGATGCTGGATAGTCCACGAAAGCAGGTCATCGGGAGTTGCGCTATATAAATGAGGCACAAACGATGTTGGCAGTTCTCTGCTGGGGAACAAAAGGATAGGGCGGCCAGTGGACTACCTCGATTTCTTGCGGCGAGATAATGGAAGTGGTTTACATCGGCAAGACAAACGATTTCGGCAATCGGTTTCTCGACGATATGCGAAGAAATTACCTAGTTTTATATGGTTACAAACTTCCTATGAAAGTTCATGGATATTTGGCAGGTGTCCGAATGATTGTATGTCTTGTTCGTCCTTGGAGAAATACAATTCCAACGCTGATGGAGCATATTTTTATCAGGAATTTTCAAGATAAACATCATGCATACCCTACAGTAAATGCACAGGGTGAAGGAAGAAGAAGGCGATATTTTTTTGTTTTCTGACTTTGGTCTGAGGCAATATTTTCTCCATGACTATCATTAATGATATTTGGAATACGTGATACGCAATTTAGAGCATGAGCCGTTCGAATTAAAACAGTCTCGTCTGTAGATCCCAACCGTCACCTCGGATTGGGGCCCAAGGCGACGAAATGAGGCAAAGCCGATGGCTGGTCGTCGACAAACAGTCGATCCATATGGATCAGAGGATGCTCCAAATATATATACTCACGTGACCCGCATGTCGTCGCGCTCGCCCGCGCCACCGGCGTCCGGCTCCTCTACACGCAGGACAGGAGACTCCGGCGCGATTTCAGGGATAGGCAACTCATCGGCGGGGCGATTTACCGCGACCGCCGCGACGCTCGCCTGTTGACGGAAGACGCCTGCGCCGGCGGCCGGAGGGCGGGCCGGGACCTCCGGCAGTGAGGCTGCGGCCGCACGAGGCACCGGCGCCTCTGCCCGGAGGCGAGAGCGGGTGATGAAGGCATATAACAAGTCGTTCCTGAAGTTTATGTAATAATTCTTATAATGGGGCTTGCATTTTCAGAAATTGTGGTATGATGGGTGCGAGGGAGGAGGCATCCGGAGCCGCTTCCCGCCCGCGCCGGCCCGGTGCGGAACGACCCCGATTCAGCCGACAGGCGAGGTGTGCCCTGCGCCCGCCTCGCGCCCGCGCAATCAGGCGCGCGAACCGCGCCGGCGCCGACACCCGCCCGCGCCGGCACAGGCGCGCGCAGGATACGCGCGAATAAGGGTCGCTCCCCGCCGGGCCTGCCTGTCGAACGCCAGCGGAACGAAAGGAGCCGCACACCATGCCCGTCATCGACCCCGCCGTCGCGCTTTCCACCCGCCAGGAAGCCTTCTGCCGCCACTACACCGCCTCCGGCAATGCCGCAGACGCTGCAAGGCAGGCCGGCTATGCCGAGCGCTCCGCACGACAGACCGGATGCGCCCTGCTGGAGCGGCCCTGGATCGTCGAGCGCGTGCGCCGCATCCGCCTGTCCTGGAAGCGCACCGAACGCGACGAGGCCCGCATCCTGCTCGCCCGCTCGGAGCAGGCCTGGGACGCCGCCGTCGCCAGCGGCTCGGCTTACATGATGCTCCGGGTGCTGCGCTTCCAGGCCGAGATCGCCGGGCTTGTCAGTCCGGCCGGCGCGAACCGGGCCCGCCTCTGGCCGCTGCCGCACGAGGACGAGTTCGGCGAGATCGAAGCGGGCGAGGCGCAGGAGACCGGCACCGAACCCGGACCGCTCGCAGACGCCGTGCGCAGCGGCCATGCCCGGGCCGAACGAGCGCTCGCCCGCCACCGCGAGCGACGGGAGGAGATGGAGGCGCAGGAGGGCTTCGACGGGGCCGCGCATGAGGAGGCCGCCCGCAGGCTCGCCGCGGCCGTCGAGGAGCGCTCCCGCCTGCCCGTGAGCTTCGGCCCCCCGCCCGCGCCGGCAAACGACCTGCCGCCGGCCGACGACCCGCCGGAGGAGACCTACGAAGACTGCCCGTGGGCCGCCGCCGCCGCGCCCGGCCACGAGGACAGCACCGACGACGACCGGGCCGACGGCGCCGAACATGACTGGCTCTACCAGCGCCGCAACGGATACGACGACATCTACGACCCCTGGGCCCCGGAGCAGGTCGAGGAGCGCAGGCAGAGCCGCCTCGAACGGGAAGAGCGGGGCGAAGACGAAGACAACGACTGGAGCGGCGACCGGGACGGCGACGGCGATGAGGAAGAGGACTGGACCGGCGACCCGGACCGGCGGGCGGCGACCGGTTCGACAGCGTCGAATTCGCCCCCGGACATGACAGATCATGACATTCCATGACACGGCGCGTGGAGTGGCCCCTATGCGCCGGTCCATGGACCCCGGCACATACCCGCCCTCAGCCCCGCTCCGCTATGCGGTCCGCCAGGGCCAGGGTGCGGCGGGCCTTTTCGACGATGGGGTAATCGACGAAATAGCCGTCCACCTGGATGGAGGCGGAGCCGGCGGCCTCGGCTTCGTCGAACGCCGCGACGATGCGCCGCGCGCGTGTCGTCTCCTCCTCCGTCGGCGAGAAGGCGTCGTTGACCGGCCCCACCTGGCTCGGATGGATGCAGAGCTTGCCCTGGAAGCCGAGCGCGAGCGCGCGGCGCGCCGAGGCCGCGAAGGCCTCCGTCTCGCGCAACTCGATGAACACCGTATCGACCGGCGGCTCCAGCCCGCCCGCGCGCGATTCCACCACCATCGCCGCGCGCGCATGCGCCAGCTCCGTCTCGTCCAGCGACCAGCGCATCCCGACATCGAGCGTGTAGTCGCCGGCCCCGAAGCAGAGCCGCCCGAGGCGCGAGCGGCAGGCGGCGATCTCCTTCAGGTTGGAGATGCCGAGGCCGGTCTCGACGATGGGCATGAGGTCGATGCTGCCCGGTTCCAGCCCGGCCTTGCGCTCGAGCTGGGCCAGCGTCCAGTCGATGGTCCGGAGCATGGCCGCGCTCTCGAGCTTCGGCAGCACGATGCCGTCGAGCCACGGCCCGACGATCGCCTCCATGTCCCCGAAGCACCACTCCGTCTCGGCGGCGTTGACGCGCACGAAGCCTTTGCAAGGCCGCGGCCGCCTGAGAGCGGCGACCGCGTCGGCGCGAGCGGCCGGCTTCTCCGCGACCGCGACCGCGTCCTCAAGGTCCAGGATCGCCGCGTCGGCGCCCGCCCGGAACACCTTCTCCGCCATGCGCGCATGGTTGGCCGGGGCGAACAGGAAGCTCCGCCAGGGCCCCGTCGAAAGAGCGGTCACGCCCCTGCCTCACATCGCGGTCATGCCGCCGTCGATGGTGAGGTTCTTGCCGGTGATGTAGTTGGCCCCCGGCGCGAGCAGGAAGCAGACGGCCGGCGCCACATCGCTGGTCTCGGCATAGCGGCCGAGCGGAATGCGGGCCATCGTCTGGGCGCCGAATTTCGGGCCCCGGATCACTTCGGTCATCGGGGTGACGACAGTGCCGAACGCCACCGAATTCACGCAGATGCCGTAGCGCGCCCATTCGCGCGCCGCGCTCATGGTGATGCCGAGCACGCCGGCCTTGGCCGCGCCGTAGTTGATCTGGCCGATGGTGCCGGCCGTGCCGGCGATCGAGGACACATTGACGATCTGGCCGGGGCAGACGCCGAACTCGCCGGTCTCCGACTGCGCGATCATCCGCCTGCCGACCGACTGCAGCACCAGATAGACGGCGGTGAGGTTCACATTGATGACCTCGTCCCAGTATTCGCGGCTCATCTTGTGGATCATGGCGGCACGGACGATGCCGGCATTGTTGACAAGGCCGGTGATCGAGCCCCACTCGCCCACCACCGCCTCGACGATGCCGTCCGCCAGGTCCTGTTCGGTGACCGAGCCGTGGAAGCCCATCGCCCTGTCCTCGCCGAGCTCGGCGACGAGGCTGTCGATGCCTTCCTTGTTGAGATCGACGACAGCGACGCGGCCGCCCATCGAGACGACGGTGCGCGCGACCTCCCGGCCGACGCCCTGTGCGGCGCCCGTGACCAGGACATTGCGGCCTTCGAGGCTGAAGGGATTGCTCATTTCGGCGTTTCCTTATGCATTCGGGTTCCGTTACCGTAGCCGCAACTGCGCCGGCGGCAAGCGGGAGAAAGGGACGCATGAGGGAAAATGCGCGCTGGAAACGGCGTCCGGAGGGGTCCACCTGGGGCGACTGGGGGCCGGATGACCAGCTCGGCCGGTTGAACCTGCTGACGCCGGAGCGGGTGCTGGCAGCGCGCGAGGAAATCCGCCTGGGCGAAGTCTATTGCCTGTCCCTGCCGCTGGACTATCCGGGCCGCAACGTCCTCAATCCGCGCCGCCATCCGCCGGTGCTGGAGCCGACCCGGGGGCCCGACGGCGCGCCGCGCTACAACTTTCCGCTCCAGCTCGAAGACCCGCGCCATATCGATGTCGGCTGCGACGACCGGGTGCAGATGACGCTGCAATATTCCTCGCAGTGGGACGCCTTCTGCCATATGGGGCAGATGTTCGATGCGGACGGCGACGGCATCCCGGAAATCCGCTTCTACAACGGCTTCAGGGGCGGCGAGGACATCATCGGGCCGGTGGACTACCACGCTGACGGCTCGCAGACCCCGCGCCCGGAAGCGATGGGCGCGCGCAGGCTCGGCATCGAGACCTTCGCGGAGAAGGGCGTGGTGGGCCGGGGCGTGATGATCGACCTGGAACGCTTCTTCGGGCGCGAGGGGCGCCACCTCGTCACCTATGAAGACCTGATGCGCGTGCTGGAGGAAACCGGGGCCGCCGTCAAGGAAGGCGACCTCGCCTTCTTCTATACCGGTTTCGCGGACCTGCTGCTGGAGATGGAGAGGGAGCCGGACGGCCCGCGCCTGGCAAACAGCTGCGCGGCGCTCGACGGGCGCGACGACCGGCTGCTGCAATGGATCACGGATTCGGGTGTCGCGGCGCTCTTCGCCGACAACTACGCCGTCGAGCAATCGCCTGCCCGGCCGGCGCCGGGAGAGCGCTACGCCCACTCGCCGCTGCACCAGCACTGCCTGTTCAAGCTCGGCGTGCCGCTCGGCGAACTCTGGTATCTGGGCGATCTCGCCCGCCGCCTGCGCGAGCTCGGCCGGACACGCTTTTTCACCACCTGCCAGCCGCTGCGCCTGCCGGGCGCGGTCGGCTCCCCCGCCAACCCCGTCGGCATCGTCTGACCCGCAAACCAGGAAAGCGACCGTATCCCATGGCCATCACCAAGGGCATCGACCAACTCCTCGCCGCCGCGCGCGCAAAGATCGAGGAAATCCCTGCCGCCGAGGCTCTGGCGCTCCAGGACAGCGAGTCCGTGCAGATCGTCGATATCCGCGACGTGCGCGAGCTCGACCGCGACGGCATGATCCCGGGCGCGCTGCATGCGCCGCGCGGCATGCTGGAATTCTGGGTCGATCCGGCGAGCCCCTATCACCGCGATGTGTTCGCGAGCGGCAAGAAGTTCGTCTTCTACTGCGCCAGCGGCTGGCGCTCGGCCCTGGCGACGGAAACGCTGCAGGATATGGGCCTGGAGCCCGTCGCCCATATCGAAGGCGGCTTCACGGCCTGGAAGGACGCCGGCGGGCCGGTCGCCGAGCGGCCGCGCAAGGGAGGATAGACGGTTCTCCCGGCACATTGCCGCCTTACGGCACGCAATTTGCGTCTTTCTGGAGGAACGGTCGTCCTCTGCAGGAGTTCGGAAACGGCAATGACCAAAATTTCAGCAAAAGCTGTCCTTGTGGCAGCCTCGGTGCTCTTAATTTGTGCGCATTCGGTGCCTGCGTTTGCGGCAGACGGCATCAGCGGCGGCGATACCGCCTGGATCATGACGGCGACGGCGCTCGTCCTGTTCATGACCCTGCCGGGCCTGGCGCTCTTCTATGCCGGCCTCGTGCGCTCCGTGAACGTGCTCTCGGTGATGATGCAGTGCTTCGCCATTGCCGGGCTGATGTCGATCCTGTGGATCCTGTTCGGATACACGCTCGCGTTCGGCGAGGGCGGTCACCTGATCGGCGATTTCAGCCGCGTGCTGGCATGGGGCATGGGCACAGAGGCGGCCTCCGGCACCATTCCGGAAAATGTCTTCCTCGCCTTCCAGATGACCTTTGCGGTCATCACCCCGGCACTGATCGTCGGCGCCTTCCCGGAGCGGATGAAATTCTCCTCGATCCTGGTCTTCTCGATCCTCTGGCTGCTGGTCGTCTATGTGCCGGTCTGCCACTGGGTCTGGGGCGGCGGCTGGCTGGCCGACATGGGCATCAAGGACTTTGCGGGCGGCCTCGTGGTCCATGCCACGGCAGGCGTGTCGGCGCTGGTGCTGGCCTCTCTCCTCGGCCCGCGGCGCGGTTTCCCGCGGGAGTTGCGCCCGCCGCACAATCCCGGCATGACGGCGATGGGCGCAGCCATGCTCTGGGTCGGCTGGTTCGGCTTCAACGGCGGCTCGCAACTTGCCGCCGATGGCGGCGCCGGCATGGCGATCCTCGTCACCCATCTTTCGGCCTCGACGGCGGCTGTCGTCTGGATGCTGATCGAATGGGTGAAGTTCGGCCGTCCGAGCCTTGTGGGCTTCGCCACGGGCGTCATCGCCGGCCTCGCAACCATCACCCCTGCATCGGGTTTCGTCGGCCCCACGGGCGCGCTCATCATCGGCGCGGCGGCGGGCGTGCTCTGCTTCTTCGCGGTCGGCGTGGTGAAGAACGCCCTCAAGATCGACGATTCGCTGGACGTGTTCGCCGTCCACGGCGTCGGCGGCATTCTCGGCACGCTCCTGCTTGCGGTGCTCATGTCGCCGATCTTCGACGGTCCCGGCTACGATGAGGGCGTCACGATGGGCGGCCAGCTGGTCACGCAGGTGGTCGGCGTCGTCGCAACGGTCGTCTGGGCGGCGGTGCTGACCTTCATCGTCGTCAAGATCGTCGGCGCGCTCACCGGCGGCATCCGCACGAGCGAGGACGACGAAATCCAGGGGCTCGACCTCGTCTCGCACGGCGAGAGCGGCTACGATCTGCATTGATTCGGAAAGGAGACGTGCCATGAAGCTGGTGATGGCTGTCATAAAGCCGCACAAGCTCGACGCGGTGCGCGAGGCCCTGATGAGCGACGGCATCGAGGGCCTGACGGTGAGCGAGGTGAAGGGTTTCGGCCGGCAGAAGGGCCACACCGAAATCTATCGCGGGGCGGAATACACCGTCAGTTTCGTGCCGAAGGTGAAGATCGAGGTCGTGGTCGATGACAACACGGTCGAACGCGCCCTGGAGACGGTGCGCGCGGCCGCCAATACCGGCCAGATCGGCGACGGCAAGATCTTCGTTTACGACGTGAGCCACGCCGTCCGCATCCGCACCGGTGAGAGCGGACCGGAAGCCCTCTAGCGGAGAATTCGCGCCCCTGACGCAGTCCGGGCGGCGCTGTCGGTTCGGCAGCGCCGCTTGCGCTTGCCGACCGTGACGCTTGGCGGGTAGCCTCCGCTCTCCAGGCCCGCAAGCAAAGGAAGCCGCGCCCATGACGACGGTCCGAGCCATGACCTTCGGTGTGCAGACCGCGCCCTCCACCGATGTCCGCAAGTCCGACAAGGTGCTCTACGACGAGGTGATCGAGGACGTGAAGCTCGCCGAAACGCTGGGCTACGAATCGGTCTGGATGCTGGAGCACCATTTCTCGGACTACTACCCGACGCCGAGCCCGCTGCTGTTCATGGCGCATGTGGCGGCGCTCTGCCCGGATATCGGGCTCGGCACCTCGGTGCTCGTGCTGCCCTGGTACCATCCGGTGCGGATTGCCGAAGAGATCGCGATGCTGAACTCGCTGACGCGCGGCACGCTGCATCTGGGCCTCGGGCGCGGCACGGCGAAGTCGGAATACGACGCTTACGGGGTGTCCATGCCGGAAGCGCGGGGCCGGTTCGCGGAATCGCTGGACATCATCCGCAAGGGCCTCTCGGGGCAGGAATTCATCCATGACGGGGCCTACTACAAGGTGCCGCGCCCGGTCCGCCTGCGCCCGGAGCCGGTGGGCAAGCCGGTGAAGTTCTACGGCGCCATCGGCAGCCCGCAGAGCGCCGGCGTGATGGCGGGGCTGGAGCTGCCGCCGCTCTGCCTCTCCACCTTCCCGGCCCGTCTTCTGGAGAGGATTCTCGGGACCTGGAACGAGAGCGCGCCCGCCAGGGCGGATCGGACCAAGGCCATCTCGATCAAGATGCTGATCGCCGACAGCGACGACGAGGCCCTGAAGCTCGCCCGGCGCTATTTCCCGCCCTATTTCACCATCCAGGCGGACCATTACGAAGCGGACGCGAACCCCTGGGAGAATATCGAAGAATACCAGCAGTTCTCCCGCATGTTCGCCAATCTGCGCAAGATGGCGGACCCGGACGAGCTCGGCCCTTATTGCGAGATGAACCTTGTCGGCTCGCCCGAAACCGCCGTGGAGCGCCTCAGGGGCTATGCGGCGCTCGGCTTTGACTACGCGCTCGTTTCCGCCGCCACGCCCGGCATGCCCAAGGACCTGCAACGGGAAGTCATGGCCCGCTTCGCCCGCGAAGTCGCCCCCCACTTCTCGCCGGCGTTCGGGGCGGAGGCGGCGGAGTAGCGCCTTCCGGGGTTCCGGGAACCGGCGTCGGGCATCGGGCCGCGGCCCGTCCGGTTGAACCGGTTGCGTTTCGGCAGCCGGGCCTGTCTGCGACCCGCCGCAACTCCTGATGACATCCGGGCGCGTCTCCGTGAATATAGGCGGCGACAGGCCCGAACAGCGAACCGGAGGCGCCATGACTCTCAATGCCGAGCTCAGCCGCAGGATCTACACGGACATGTGGCGAATCCGCCTCTTCGAGGAAGAAGCGCTGCGCCAGACCAGCCTCGGCTCCGTCAAGGGCACGCTCCACACCTATTGCGGCGAGGAAGCCATTGCGGTCGCGGTGTGCGCGCATCTGCGCGACGACGACTATGTGCTGGGAACCCACCGCAGCCACGGGCACTGCCTCGCCAAGGGCGCGCCGATGGACCGCATGATGGCGGAGCTGTTCGGGCGCGCGACCGGCAGTTGCCGCGCCAAGGGCGGCTCCATGCATATCGCCGACTTCTCCCGCAACATACTGGGCGCGAACGGCATCGTCGCCGGCGGCATCGGCCCCGGCACCGGCACGGCGCTTGCGAGCAGGATCCGCAGGAGCGACCAGGTGTCGGTTGTCTTCTTCGGCGACGGGGCGGCAGCGCGCGGCCCCTTCCATGAGGGCCTCCTGTTCGGCTCGCTCTGGAAGCTGCCGGTCGTCTATGTCTGCGAAAACAACGGCTACCAGCAATGGGTGCCGCGCAGGAATGTCGCCGTGGTGGACTCGGTGGCCGACATGGCGGCCTCCTACGCCATCCCCGGCGTCTCGGTGGACGGGCAGGACCTTGAGGCGGTCTATGACGCCGCCGGGGAGGCGGTGGAGCGCGCCCGGCGCGGCGAGGGCCCGACGCTGATCGAGGCGCGGACCTACCGCTTCTACGGGCACAGCCTCGGCGACATGGAGGAATACCGCTCGCGCGAGGAAGTCGATGACTGGCGCGAGAACCGCGACCCGATCAAGCTGTTCAGCGCGTGGATGAAGGAGCGCCAGTGGCTGGGCGACGATGAGGACGAGGCGATCCAGGCGGAAGTGACGGCGGAGGTCGCGAAGTCCGTGGCCTATGCCGAGGAGAGCCCGCTGCCGGACCCGGAGGACGTGCTGACCGACGTGCTGGATACGGAATGGAGGGTTTCGGCATGAGGACCATCGCGCTCCGCGACGCGCTCCGGGAAGCGCTGCACGAGGAAATGGCCCGCGACGAGAGCGTGTTCGTCATCGGCGAGGACGTGATCGCTCATGGCGGCCCCTATACCGTCACCCAGGGCATCGTGGACAAGTGGCCGGACCGGATCTTCGAGACGCCGATTGCGGAGGCGGGCATTGTCGGCCTCGGGGTCGGCGCCGCGCTCGCCGGCATGCGCCCGGTGGTCGAGATCATGTATGTCGATTTCATCACCTGCGCGATGGACGAGGTCGTCAACCAGGCCGCCAAGATGCGCTACATGACCGGCGGGCAGGCGAGCGTGCCCATCGTCATCCGCCTGCCCTGCGGGCCCGCCCGGCTGGTCGCGGCCCAGCATTCGCAGATCATGGAATCCTGGTTCATGCACGTGCCGGGCCTCCAGGTGGCGGCGCCGAGCACGCCCTATGACGCCAAGGGGCTGATGAAGACCGCGATCCGCAGCCCCGACCCCGTGGCGTTCTTCGAATACAAGGCGCTCTATGTCAGCGAGGGCGGGGTGCCGGAGGAGGACTATGTCATCCCCTTCGGCAAGGCGGACATCAAGCGGGAAGGCGAGGACGCGACCGTGGTCGCCATCGGCGGCATGGTGCCCCGCGCGCTGGAGGCGGGCATCGCGCTGGAGGACGAGGGCTACGACATCGAGGTCGTGGACCCGAGGACGCTGGCCCCGCTCGACATGGAGACGATCTGCGAATCCGTGCGCCGCACCGGGCGCGCCGTGGTTTGCGAGATGGATTCCTCCTTCGCCGGCACCGGCGCGGAGATCGCGGCCGCGCTCGCCGAGCAGTGCTTTCACGACCTGCGCGCACCCATCGTGCGGGTCGGCAGCCCGCATGTGCCCATGCCCTTCGCCGAGGAACTGGTCAACGTCACGGTTCCCGATGTCGGGGACGTCTCGGCAGCCGTGCGGAAGGTCATGGCCTGATGGCGGTCCGCCTCAGGCTCGCCGCGCTCGGCCACACCATGGAGCGCGGCAGGATCGTGGAATGGTATGCGGCCGAAGGCGCTCCGGTCGAACAGGGCGCGCCGCTCTACTCCGTCGAGACCGACAAGGCGACGGTCGATGTCGAGGCGCCGGCCGGCGGCGTGCTGCTGCGCATCGACGCGGAGGCGGACCGGGAATACCCGGTGGGCGCCACGCTCGCCTGGATCGGCGACGCGGGCGAGGACCTGCCGGACAGGACGGACGAGACGGCGGCGGCGCCGGCGGCCGTGTCGGACGAACAGCGCGTCACGCCCGTCGCGCGGCGCCTCGCGGAACGGCACGGCGTGGACGCCGACCGGCTGGAGGGCACCGGACCCGGCGGGCGCGTCACCAAGGAGGACGTGCAGCGCGCCGTCGACTCGGGTGACGCCCCGCCGCTGGAAGAGAAGCCCTCGGGCGAGCCCGCGCATGACGTGGTGCCGCTCGAAGGCATCCGCCGGGTCACGGCCGAGCGCCTCAGCGCGCACTGGACCGGCGCGCCGCAGGTGACCGAAGGCCTCGATATTGACATGACCGCCATGCGGGCCTTCCGCAACGCCAACCGCAGCGAATGGCGCGCGGCCTACGGCATCGTGCCGGCGCTCAACGACATCGTGCTGAAGGCCGCCGCCGCCGCGCTGGAGGCGAACCCGGCGCTCAACGCGGCCCTCGTCGACGGGGCGATCCACCGCTACCGGGAGATCAATCTCGGCATGGCCGTGGATGTCGAGGACGGGCTCGTGGTGCCGGTGCTGCGCGACGCCGGCAGGCTGGACCTCGGCGGCATCGCGCACGCCGCGGCGGACCTCGCGGCAAGGGCAAAGTCCCGCAAGCTCGCCCCGGCGGACTTCGAGGGCGCCACCTTCACGGTCACCAACCTCGCCGCGCTCGGCGTGGACTGGTTCACGCCGGTGCTCAACCCGCCGCAATGCGCCATTCTCGGCGTCGGCCGGATGCGGCGCATGCCTGCCGTGGCCGGCAATGAGGTCGCGATCCGCGACATCGCCACCTTCGTCGTCACCTTCGACCACCGAGCCCTCGACGGCGCCCCCGCCGGGCGCTTCCTCTCGCGGCTGAAGCGCCTGCTCGAATCGCCCGACCCGGCGCTGTTCGCGGGAACGGGTGGATAGGCCGGCCGGGCCTCGCGCTGAACCATGCGGACGACGCAGCTGATCCATGTCGTCGGCTGCCATGCCGAGGGCGAGGTGGGGGACGTGATCGTGGGCGGGGTGGCGCCGCCGCCGGGGGCGACGCTCTGGGAGCAGAGGAACTTCATCGAGCGGGACGGCTGGCTGCGCGACGTGGTGCTGAACGAGCCGCGCGGCGGCGTTTTCCGCCATGTGAACCTGCTCGTGCCGGCAAAGGACCCGGCCGCGGCGATGGGCTTCATCGTCATGGAACCGGAGGACACGCCGCCCATGTCCGGCTCCAACGCGATGTGCGTCGCGACCGTGGCTCTGGAAACCGGCATCGTGGCGATGGAGGAACCGGAGACCCGCTTCCTGCTGGAGGCGCCGGGCGGGCTGGTCGAGGCGGTCGCCGCCTGCCGGGACGGCAAGGCCGAGCGGGTGCGCATCCGCAATGTCCCGTCCTTCGCCGACCGGCTCGACGCGCCGCTCGAAGTCGAGGGCTTCGGCACGCTCCGGGTCGATACCGCCTATGGCGGCGACAGCTACGCCATCGTGGACGCGGCCGCGCTCGGCTTCGTGCTCCGGCCCGACGAGGCGCGCGACCTCGCCGTCACCGGCATGCGCATCGTCAGCGCCGCAAACGAACAGATCGGCTTCCGCCATCCCGAGCAGGCGGACTGGGCGCACCTCTCCTTCTGCCAGTTCGCCGCCCCGCTCGAAACCCGCGGCGGCATCCCTCACGGCCGCAATGCGGTCGCCATCCGCCCCGGCAAGATCGACCGCTCGCCCTGCGGCACCGGCTGCTCCGCCCGGCTCGCCACGCTGCACGCCAGGGGCGTTCTCCGCGCGGGTGACAGCTTTGTGGGCGTCTCGCTGATCGATTCCCGTTTCGACTGCCTGATCGAGGGCGAGACCACGGTGGGCGGCCGCCCGGCCATCCTGCCCTCGCTCGCCGGCCGCGCCTGGATCACCGGCACGCGCCAGATCATGGTCGATCCCGACGACCCCTGGCCGCGCGGCTACCGCCTCGCCGACACCTGGCCCGACGACCGCTGAACAAAGCGGCAGGACCGCAATGCGGACGCGCCGCGCCTCCCCGGCCGATGTCATGAGATGTCATGTTTTGTCATGCGGGCCCCGCAGGACACTGCGCAACATGTCATGAAGTGTCATGTTTTCCATGCGCAGGGTTTATATGCTGTAGCCGTTTCCGGCATGAAGTCATCCACTCTTCGGTCTCCTTCTGTGTCTTGCGTTCACCGTCGCCCCGGCCCCGGAGCCGGGGCCCATCCCTGACCGTTGCAGCCCGGTAGAGAGGGCGGAGGATGGACCCCGGCTCTCCGCTCCGCTCCGGCCGGGGTGACGGTTGCGCTTTGCGGTCATCGTTCCTCCTTGCTCCGACCGGGAGCGGGTCCCTTTTCCGCGCGTATCCTGCGCGGGCGCCCGCGCCTGCCCGGGCGCGTGTCGGCGCCGGCGCGGTTCGCGCGCCTGATTGCGCGCGCGAGGCAGAGGGCGCACGTCTCCCGTCGGCTTCTCACGGGTTTTCAGAAATAGCGCCGCTCGGCCGCGCGGCACCCGGGGACGCGGCTCCGGATCCGCTTCCCCGGGGACCATCATATCACAATCCGCCAGATGTCAAGATCAAAACACGAACAAAAGTCAAAATCATTAGATTTTTTTCATTCTTTGCGACTTTGGAGGGGGACTGCCTCCCGCCCCGGCCCCGGTCACCGGCCGCGCCAAATACCGATCGGGAAACCCCGCCAAATGCCGGTCAAGGCCACGCTTTGTTCGACTTCACCGGGGCCGTCCCGGACACGATCACTCGCCGTGCGGCGCTTCCACCAGGACACGGCGCGGAAGATAAGGGACCTAAGTCTGTCCGGAAGTTTTCTCTGCAGAAACCAGATGGTCGCAAATCGCGTCGATATCGAAGTCGAATTCCGCCGCGCAGGGGTCCTTGACGGCCCGGAGTTCGGCAATCACCGGGTCGGATTTTCCGGCCGCCATGACGTAACCTTCAGAAGTTCGTTTGGCGAACATATATTGACAGTTCACAACCTCTCCTGCAGCGAGCCGTCTCGCAACGGTCTGCTTCAGAACCGCAATGCCGGCCCCGCCGCGCGCAGGGGGATGCGGTAGAGGGAGGTGGAGGCGGTGGCGAAGAGGGTGCGCATATCTTCGCCGCCGAAGCAGAAATTGGCGCAGCCTTCCGGGATGCGGATGACGCCCAGCGGTTGCGCGTCGCGGTCGAATACATGGATACCGGGGCCGGGGCCGGTGCAATAGATCCGCTCCTCCGCGTCGATCTTCATGCCGTCGGGCAGGCCCGGCCCCTCGCCTGCAACCTCCGCCCAGATGCGGCCGGAGAAAAGCGCGCCGCCGGCACCGACATCGAAAACGCGGATGTGGCCGCGCATGGTGTCGTTGATCCAGAGCCGCTTTTCGTCGAGCGAGAGGCAGAGGCCGTTCGGCTGGTCGAAATCCGAGGCCAGCAGGCGCGGTCCTCCGCCGCCCGCTTCCAGCCGGTAGACGCCGCGGAAATCCAGTTGGGACTCGCGCTCGACGCCGTAATAGGCCATGCGGCCGAAGCCCGGATCGGTGAAGATTATCGCGCCGTCGGAAGCCACGATGATGTCGTTCGGGCTGTTGAGCTCCTTGCCGTCATAGTGGCTGGCGAGCACCTCGATGCCGCCGTCATGGCCCGTGCGCGTCACCCGGCTGGTGGCGTGCTCGCAGGTGACGAGCCGGCCTTCGAGGTCGTAGGCATTGCCGTTCGCCATGTTGCTGGGCTTGCGGAAGGTGGCGACGCCGCCGGCCTCGGTCCACACGCGCATGTGGTTGCCCGGCATGTCGGAGAAGACCACGGTCCTGTCGCGCGGATGCCAGACCGGCCCCTCGGTGAAATCGAAGCCGCCGCCGATCTTTTCCGGCGCCGCGTCCGGGTCGACGACCTCCAGGAAACCGTCACTCAGGACATCGTGGACCATCGGAACCTCCCGCTTCGCCGGATAAACGCAGACTACCACAACCGCCAGGGGTCGATGGGCAGAGCGGGGCGGAGGCCGGCGAGAATGGCGGGATAGTCCGGCTCTTCCGGGCCGAGAACGCCCCGGCGGATGAGGAAGTCGATGATGACGAGATTGCAGTTGAACTTGAACCGCCCGGTGTCCCGCACGGTTTCGGCCAGGCGTCCTGCCGGCCAGAGTTCGAAGCAGGCGACCTCGCCGTCGCTGTTGCGAGGCTGGAACCCGGCCGGGAGCTCGAGGTCGTACACGTAGAGGATATCCGGGCGCAGGCCGGCTTCGGTTTCGAGGCAGTAGGTGACGGCGCCGGCGGGCCGCGCGGTCCCGGCGAGCGCAGAGGGGATACCGGCCTCCTCGCCCGCTTCCTTGACGACGTTCTCCATCAGCGAGAGGCCGGCCGGCTGGCCCCCGGCGACCATGTTGTCGAGCATGCCCGGATAGCTGTGGCGCCCGGCGGCGCGCTCGGCGATCCAGACATGCAGCCCGTCCGGGCGCTGCACATAGCCGTTCACATGCACGCCCACCGCGCTGAAGCCGAAGGCCTGCACGGCCGAGCGGTCGATCAGGAAAAGCGGCGGCTCGGCGAGGCTTGCGCCGACGGCAAGCAGCTCCCCGCTGACCCGGCGCAGCAGGCCGTTCCCGTGCCATTCGCGGACGATCCCGGCGAGCGCGGCGGTCCGCTGTTCGGGCGTGTCGAGGGCGGGCGCGAAACCGGCCGAGCCGGCCCCGACGGCGAAGACTTCCGGCCGCCCGGCAAGCCGTTCCGCCAGGCTGCGGCGGACCCAGCCGATCCGCTTTTCCCCGACCTCGAACGGCAGGAAGCCGGACAGGTCGTGCCGGTTGCATTCGGCGATGCGGTCGAGCCAGCCCATGCGCGGCGGGTCAGCCGGAGACGCCGGCCATCGCGCAGAGCTTGGTCCAGAGCGGAGCCGGCACCGGCGAGACGGACAGCCGCGACTGGCGCACGAGCGGAAGCTCGGCGAAATCGGGGTCGGCCTTGATCTCCGCGAGCGTCACCGGGCGGGCCGCGCTCTCGACGGCGCGCACGTCCACCATGCCGAAGCGGCCCGAGGCGTCCGTCGGGTCGGGGTAGTATTCCTTCACCACCTCGACCGTGCCGACGATCGCCCGCTCGCCGACAGAATGGTAGAAGAAGCCCCGGTCGCCGACCTTCATCGCCTTCATGTTGTTGGCGGCCTGATAGTTGCGCACGCCGTCCCATTCGGCCGTGCCGGCATCCAGCTGGTTCTGCCACGACCAGGCGCCGGGCTCGCTCTTGAACAGCCAGTAATTCATCGGTCGGTTTCCTCTTCCATGTCCGGTCATTCGCGGCCGGCGGGGCGGGCGAGCAGCCGCTTCATGGCGGTTTCTATATCGACGCGCCCCGCGACAATATCGGCGACGGCCGCTGCAATCGGCAACTCCACACCGGCGCGCGCTGCGCGGAGCAGGGCGGGCTCGGCCGTGGTCGCGCCTTCGGCAAGCGCGTCAGGCGGCGGCTCCGCCGCGCCCAACGCCACTCCGTAGGCATAGTTGCGCGAGGTGGGGCTGGTCGCAGTCAGCATCAGGTCGCCGAGGCCGGCCAGCCCGGCGACCGTTTCGGCCTCGCCGCCCTCGGCGATGACGAGGCGGCGGATTTCCGCGAGACCCCGCGTCATCAGGGCGGCGCGGGCGTTCTCGCCGAGCCGGCGTCCTTCGGTAATCCCCGCCGCGATGGCGATGACGTTCTTGAGCGCCCCGCATAGCTGCACGCCGACGACATCGCGGCTCTCATAGACGCGGAAGCCGCTCGTGGCGAAGGCGGCCTGCGGCGCGCCCGCCAGCACCGCCGCCGTCGGCAGGCCGGCGGCGACCTCGGCGGCGAAATTGGGGCCGGACAGCACGCCTGCGGCAAAACCCGGGCCCAGCACCTCGCTCATCAGCCGGCCCGTGCCGCGCTCCAAGCCCTTGGCGGCGATCACCGGCACGCCGTGCACCGTTCCGGGGTCGAGCCGGTCCGCCAGTGCGGCCATGGCCTGGGCCGGGACCGCCAGGACCACGACCTCGGCCGAGGCGGCGGCCTCGAAGCGGTGCGTACCGTCGGCCCGGCCCCAGAGCGCGACTTCGTGCCCGGCGCGGTCCGCCGTTTTCGCCAGCGCGCGTCCCCAGGCGCCCGCGCCCAGCACGCCGACCATCATGACGCGCCGGTCGCGGGTGCGAGCGGCCAGCGCGGCCGGGGCCGGAAGTCGAGGCCGTCGCGCCCGCCCAGCCTCAGCCGCTCCAGCCCGGCCCAGGCGATCATGGCGGCATTGTCGGTGCAGAGGCGCGGCGGCGGGGCGGCGAAGGCAAGACCGTGTTCCTCGGCCACCCGTTGCAGGCGCGTCCTGAGGCTCCGGTTTGCGGCAACGCCGCCGGCCGCTACGAGTGTGCGGCCGGCCGGGCAGTCCCGCCGGAACATGGCGGCGGCATTGCCGGTGCGGTCGGCCAGCGTGTCGGCGGCGGCGGCCTGGAACGAGGCGGCGAGGTCCGCAATGTCCCGGTCGCGCGGCGCGGGCAGCGCCTCGACGGCGCGGCGGAGCGCGGTCTTCAGGCCGGAGAAGGAGAAGCCGGCGCCGGGCCGTCCGGCGAGCGGGCGCGGCAGGCGGAATCGCGCCGGATCGCCCGCTTCCGCAGCCTTCTCGACCGCCGGCCCGCCGGGAAAGCCGAGCCCGAGCAGGCGGGCCGCCTTGTCGAACGCCTCGCCCAGCGCGTCGTCCTCGGTCTCGCCGTAGAGCCGGTAGCGGCCGACGCCTTCGACCGCCAGCAATTGCGTGTGTCCGCCGGAGACCAGCAGCAGCAGATAGGGGAAGTCGAGCCCGTCCGTGAGCCGCGCGGTCAGCGCGTGCGCTTCCAGGTGGTTGACGGCGAGGAAAGGCCGGCCGCTCGCCAGCGCCATCGCCTTCGCCGCGGTCGCGCCCACCAGCAGCCCGCCGATCAGGCCGGGTCCGGCGGCCACCGCGATGCCGTCGAGTCCGGCGAAGCCGATGCCGGCCTCCGCCATCGTCTCCGCGACCAGCCGGTCGAGATGGTCGAGATGGGCGCGGGCCGCGATTTCGGGCACGACGCCGCCATAGGGTTCGTGTTCGCGGATTTGCGACAACAGGCGCTCGGCGAGGATGCGCCGGTCGGCGTCCACCACGGCCGCCGCCGTCTCGTCGCAACTCGTCTCGATGCCGAGGACCTGCATGGCGCCGGACATTACAGGGCCCGCCTGCCCGCGCAATGACCGATTGCGCCCGTCGGCGGGCGCGGCGACGGATTGCGCCCGGCCGCCGGAAGGGGTAACCCGCGGCGCATGGCAAAAATCCGTCTCGGCACGCGCGGCAGCCCGCTTGCCCTCCGGCAGGCGGAAGAGGTGGCGGCCGCCCTGCGGGCGCATGATCCTGACCTCGATGTCGAGATCGTCGCCATCCGCACGACAGGGGACCGGATACGCGACCCGCGGCTGGCCGATATCGGCGGCAAGGGCCTGTTTGCAAAGGAGATCGAGGCGGCGCTGGCCGAGGGGCGGATCGACGCCGCAGTCCACTCGGTGAAGGACCTGGAGACGGTGCTGCCGGAAGGCTTCGTGCTGGCCGCCATGCTGGAGCGCGAAGACCCCCGCGACGGGCTGGCGGGCGGGGCGCCCACACTCGCCGACCTGGCGCCGGGCGCGCGAGTCGGCACGGCCTCGCTCCGCCGGCAGGCGCAGATGCTGGCCCGGCGGCCCGATCTCGTGCCCGCGCTCATCCGCGGCAATGTCGGGACGCGGCTGGAGCGGGTGCGCGCCGGGGAATTCGACGCGACCTTCCTGGCGATGGCCGGCCTCGCGCGGCTCGGCATGGCGGAGCGCGCCGTCCCCCTTGCGCCGGAGGACATGCTGCCGGCGGCGGGGCAGGGCGCGGTCGGCATCGAGTGCCGCGCCGGGGATTGCGCCCTGCGCGAGCGCCTCGCCGCCATCGACCACGGGCCCACCTCCTGCTGCGTGACGGCCGAGCGCGCCCTGCTCGCGGCGCTCGACGGGTCCTGCCGGACGCCGATTGCCGCCCATGCGCGCCTCCAGGACGGCGAACTCGTGCTTCGGGGCCGGCTGCTGACGCCGGACGGGGCGGAGATGCGGGAAGTGTGCCGGTCGGGGCCGGCCGACGAGGCTGCGGCCATCGGGCTGGAAGCGGGGGAGGCGCTCCGCGCAGACGCGCCGCCGGGGGCGCTCGACGGGTGATCCGGGCCCTCGTCACCCGGCCGTTGCCCGACGCCGACCGCACTGCCGATGCGCTGGCGGCGCGCGGCGTCGCCGCCCTGGTCGAGCCGATGCTCAGGATCGAGTTCCTGCCGGCGCCGGTCCTCGACATTACGGATGTGCAAGCCCTGCTGTTCACGAGCGCGAACGGGGTGCGCGCCTTCGCGGCCGCCTCGCCGGAGCGCGGCCTGCCGGCATTCGCGGCGGGAGATGCAACGGCGCGGGAAGCGCGCGCGGCGGGCTTCCTTCGGATCGACAGCGCGGCCGGCGGCGCCCGCGAACTGGCGGGACTGGCGGCGGCGCGCTGCGCTCCCTCGGCCGGGCCCCTGCTCCATGCCTCGGGCGAGGCCGTTGCGGGGAACCTGGCAGGCAGTCTGGCGGAGGCGGGGTTCGTCGTGCGGCGCGAGGTGCTTTACCGCGCCCTTGCCGTCAAAGCGTTCAGCCCGGCGCTCATGGAGGAATTGACTGTCGGGAGTCTCGGCTTCGCCCTGTTTTTCTCTCCCCGGACGGCGGCGGTGTTTGCTAGATTGGCGCTGCGGAGCGGCGTCGAAGAGTCCTGCCGCTGCGTTCATGCCTGCGTCCTCAGCGAGGCCGTGGGCCGGGCTCTGGAAGGCGTTGCCTGGCGCGAGGTCTGTGTTGCCGGCCGGCCGGATCACGAGGCGATGATGGCGGAAGTGGACCGTATCCTGGAAGCGCCCGGCATTGCCGGCGAAGGATGCCGATGACGGATCGACCGGGAGACGAGGCGGAGCCGATAGAGGTCGAGGCGGTCGCGGAGGACCGCCCGGCCGCGGAATCCGCCGGAACGCCGGAAGAAAGGGCGGCGGCCCGCCGCCGGCGTCGCGGACGGCTGTTCCTGCTGCTCTGGCTCCTGCCGGTCGTGCTCATTGCGGCGCTGGGCTATCTGGTCGCCGCTCAGCCGGAGCGCCTTGCCGCCTTCCTCGCCGGCCAGCCGCCCGACATGGCGACGACAGACGATATACAGCGCCTGACCGAACGGGTGCTGAAAGCGGAGGTCGAATCGGCTGACCGGGCGCATCTGGACGCGCACTCGGCGGCGATAACGGGCAACCGGGAGACTATCGCAACGGTGGCCGGCGAAGCCGCCGCTCTGCGCGAAGCCCTGGAGGCATTCGAACGGCGGCTCGACGCCCGGCTGGAGTCGCTGGAAGCGCGGGTCGCGGCTCTCGAACAGGCGGAGCCGGTCGTCGATCCGGCGGTCGCCGCCGAGATTGCCGGCCTCAGGGAAGGGCTCGCCGCATTGGAGGCGCGGCCCACGGCCGACGGCTCTGCGGCTGCGGACCCGGGGCTGGCGTCGCTCAAGGCGGCGGTCGCGGCGCTGGACATGCGTGTGGAGGGCCTCGAAGCGGACGGCAGGACGAACGATCTGGATGCGTGGATGGCGGCGACGGACCGCGCCGCGGGCGAGGCCGGCGCGTCTGCGGACAAGGCGCTTGCGGAGCTGGCCGTGCTGCGCGACGCGGTCGCGAACCTCGCCCTCTCGGACGAGGCGGGCGGCGGGGTCAAGCTGGCCGCCGCGCGCCTCAGGTTCGCGGTGGACTCCGGCGTGCCGTTCAAGGAGGAGCTGGAGGCGCTTCGGGCGGCCGGCGGCCCCGGCTTCGGCTCGTGGACGGCGCATGCCGAACAGGGCCTGCCGACGGCGGACGCGCTGGCGCGGCGGTTCAAGGAGCTGGCCCGCGCCCGCACCCTCCGGCCCGAGGGGGCGACCGGCACGCCCTGGCTCGACGACGTGATCGGGCGGCTCTCCGATGTCGTAAGCGTCCGCCGGGTTTCCAAGGACCTGGCCGGCGACGGCGCCGATGCGGCACTCGGCCGTGCGGAAGCCCATATCGAGGACGGCAATCTGGCGGGCGCGGTTGCGGAGCTCGGCGGCGACCTGCCGCTGCCGTTCGACGGCTGGCGCCTCGCCGCCCGGGACCGGCTGGCGGCCGATGCGGAGTTGCAGGCGCTTACCGCCGGGGACGGCAGATGATCCGCCTGTTATGGACGCTGCTCAAGATCGGGCTCGTCGTGGCTGCGGCCGTCCTGCTGGCGCAGATGCCGGGCGATGGCGAATTCAGCCTTGGGCAGTGGCGTATTAATGCCCGGACCGGCGGGTTGCTGGTGGCGCTCCTCCTTATCGGCCTGCTGGCAGCGTTCGCTTACCGGTCCTGGCTGGCGCTCCGCCGCGCGCCGCAGGCCATGCGGTTCGGGCGCGCCGGGCGCCGCCGCGAGCGCGGATACCGGGCGCTGAGCCTCGGCATGGTGGCGGTTGCGGCAGGCGCGGCCGACGAAGCCAGGCGCCGCGCCCGCGAGGCCGACCGGATGCTCGACGGCGCCCCCCTGACCCTGCTGCTTGCAGCGCAGGCGGCGCAATTGAACGGCGACGACAGCGCGGCCCGCAAGTTCTTCGAGGCGATGGTGGACGAGCCGGAGACCAGCCTGCTCGGCCTGCGCGGCCTGATGGCGCAGGCCGACCGCGCCGGCGACCGGGCCGAAGCGCTCGCAATTGCCGCCCGCGCGCAGAAGGAGCGGCCGGGCACACCCTGGGTCCTCGAGGCGCTGTTCAACCTGCGCACGGCGAATGGCGACTGGGACGGCGCGTCGGCGGCGCTGGAGGCGCTGGCGGGCAGGAAGCTCGTGCGGGGAGAGGACCTGAGGCGCCGGCGCGCGGTCATCGCGGTGGAGCGGTCCCGCCTTGCCGAGGAGCGCGAAGACAGCGCCGCGGCCCTCAACTACGCCCGCACCGCCTGGAAGCTCGCCCCTTCCATGCCTGCCGCAACGGCCCGCGTGGCGCGCCTGGAAGGCGCTGCCGGTCATGGCAGCAGGGCGGAGAAGATCCTTCGCGACGGCTGGACGAAGGCCGCCCACCCGATGCTGGGCGAGACACTGGCGGCATTGTGGGGCCGGCTGACGCCGGCCGTGCGCTTCACGCAGGGGCAACGCCTGCTGAAGGGCGATACCGCGCGGCCGGAGACGCGCGCGCTGCTGGCCGATCTGGCTCTCGCGGCCGGGCAGCAGGCGGAAGCCCGCAGGCTGGTCGAGCCCCTTGCGGGCGAAGGCGCGCCGGCGCGCATCTGCCGGCTGATGGCGAGCATTGCGCTGGCGGACGGCGATACGGACGGGGCCAGAAACTGGCTGGCGCGGGCGCGGCTGGCGCCCGGGGATCCGGCATGGATCTGCCGGGCGTGCAGCGCCATGTCGCCCGATTGGAGCGGCGCTTGTCCCCAGTGCGGGGTTTTCGATAGTCTGGAGTGGCGGCCGCCGGCGCCGCCGGCGCCCGGCCAGGCAGCCGCGATCGCCGCGATCGAACAGGAACTCGAGACGGAGAATGCGGCGCTCGTCGCCGGGCCGTCCAAGACGGAAGCAGCCAGGGAGGCTTGAGGAGCAATGCCGATCGTCAATTCCATCGCCGCCGATCATGAGCAGCTGACCGAGTGGCGGCGCGACTTCCACATGCATCCCGAGCTTGGCTACGAGGAGCACCGGACCTCGGACCTTGTCGCCGAACGGCTGGAAAGCTGGGGGGTCGAGGTGACGCGGAATATCGCCGGGACCGGTCTGGTCGGCGTCATCTGGGGCAACGGGTCTTCCGGGCGCACCATCGGGCTGCGCGCGGATATGGACTGCCTGCCGATGGACGAGGAGAACGAGTCTCCCTGGAAGTCGGTCAATCCCGGACGGATGCATGCCTGCGGACATGACGGCCACACGACCATGCTGCTGGGTGCGGCCAAGTATCTGGCCGAGACGCGGAATTTCGACGGCACCGTGCACCTCATCTTCCAGCCGGCGGAGGAAGGCGGCGCCGGCGGGCTCAAGATGGTCGAGGAGGGGCTGTTCGACCGCTTCCCCTGCGACGAGGTTTACGGCCTGCACAATGCTCCCATGCTTCCGGCGGGCACCATCGGCGTCGTTCCGGGGCCGATGATGGCGGCGGCGGACCGTTTCTCGCTGACCGTCCAGGGCAAGGGCGGGCACGCCGCCATGCCGCATCTTTCCGTCGATCCGGTCGCCATCGGCGCGCAGATCGTCACGACCTGGCAGACCCTGGTGTCGCGCACCGCCGATCCGATCAAGTCGGCGGTCATCAGCACGACCATGTTCCACGCCGGCACGGCCTTCAACGTGATCCCGGACACGGCTTCGCTCGACGGCACGGTACGGACCTTCGACCCCGATATGCGCGACGCCATGGAAGCGGGCATGACGCGCATCGCCGAGGCTGTGGCGGCGGCAATGGGCGGAAGCGCGGACTTCAACTATGACCGCGGCTATCCGCCGACCGTCAACCATGAGCGCGAGACCGGCTTCGCCGAGGCCGCCGCCGCCGCGACCGTCGGCGAGGCCAAGGTGGACAGCACCGTGCCGCCGGTGATGGGCGGCGAGGACTTCTCCTACATGCTGCTCGAGCGGCCGGGTGCCTATATCTGGCTCGGCGGCGGCGTGACGGGCGACGATCCCGGCCTGCATCATCCGCGCTACGACTTCAACGACGAGGTGCTGCCCGTCGGGTCGAGCTATTTCGCCAATCTGGTCGAGATGCGCCTCGCCCGCTGAAGGTCTTTGCTCAGAAGGAGGGCCCTGCCATGAAACGCTCGAGCCGGATCGCCCTGGTCATGATGGGAACCTCGGCACTCACCCTTAGCGCTTGCGAGGAACCGAGGACGGACGCGGCAATCTTCGAGACGGTGGAGCAGTGCATCGCCGAACAGGGCATCACGGCGGAGCAGTGCTATGGCGAATTTAATACGGCGAAGGCGCAGCATGCTGAGGTCGCGCCCAAATACACCTCGCGCGCCGATTGCGAGGCCGATTTCGGCGCCGAGGGCTGCGAGGTCTCGCCATACACGACCAATACCGGCGGCAGCGTGTTCATGCCGCTCATGGCGGGTTTCATGATGGGGCAGATGATGGGCGGCCGGGCGCACACGCAGCCGCTCTACCGCTCGGGGGACGACGGCAAGAATTTCCGCACGGCGAACAACCGCTCCGTCGGCGGCGCGATCGGGCGCACGCAGGTGGCCGAACGCGCCGCCGGGCGTCCCGCCCAGAAGCTCTACACGCAACAGCGGGGCGGCTTCGGCGCGCGTGCGCGCGCCACGGGATTCGGCGCCGGCGCCTGATGGAGCGCCTGCCGGTCAGGCCGCGCGACAACTGGCGCGAGGTCGCGGAGGAGCACGGGTTTACCTTCCACACGCCCGACGGCGAGCGCTATTGGGACGAGACGCACACCTACCGCTTCACGCTCCGGGAAATCGAGGACGACCTCGAAGACCCGGCGGAAGAGCTGGAGCAGATGTGCTTCGAGGTCGTCGAGCGGGCCGTGGCCGACGAGGAGGTGCTGAAGCGGCTGGCGATCCCGGAGATGTTCCGGGGCTATGTGGCCGACAGCTGGCGGAACCGGGAACGGAACCTCTACGGGCGCATGGACTTCCGCTATGACGGGAATGGGCCGGCGAAGCTCTACGAATACAATGCGGACACGCCGACGTCGCTTTACGAGAGCGCCATCTTCCAGTGGATATGGCTCGAACAGGCCATGGAGCAGGGCCTCATCCCGGAAGGGGCGGACCAGTTCAACTCGCTGCACGAACGGCTGATCGGAGCATTCGGGCGTTTCGGCATCGAGGGCCCTCTGCATCTCGCCTGCGCCCGCGACACGGACGAGGACCTCGGCACCATCGAATATCTGGAGGACTGCGGCCGGCAGGCAGGCCTGGCGACCCGGCGCCTGTTCATCGAGGATATCGGCCTTGCCGACAATGGCCGCTTCACCGATCTCGACGACGAGCCGGTCCGCTGGCTTTTCAAGCTCTATCCCTGGGAATGGCTGATGGAGGAGGAGTTCGGCAGCCGCATTCCGGGCTCGGGCACGCAGTTCATCGAGCCCGGCTGGAAGGCGGTGCTGTCCAACAAGGGCCTGCTGGCGCTGCTGTGGGAGATGTTCGAGGGCCACCCGAACCTGCTGCCGGCCTTCTTCGAGGACGACCCGAAGGCGTCGTCCCTCGGCGGGCGTTATGTCCGCAAGCCGTTGCTGTCCCGGGAAGGCGCGAACATCACCTTCGTTGAGAACGGACGGGCGTCCACGGGCCTCGACGGACCGTATGGCGCCGAGGGGTTCGTGCGCCAGGCGCTGGCGCCGCTGCCGTCATTCGACGGCCGGCGGCCGATGTGCGGCGTCTGGCTGGTGGCGAGCGAGCCGGCAGGGATGTGCATTCGCGAAGACGAAGGCGCCGTCACCACCGACGACGCCTGTTTCGTCCCGCATTTCATCCTGGACTGACGCGCGCCGGTCAGCCCAGGTCGGCGAGCACCTCGTCCGGGTGGTCGGCGGGCGTCACCGCGTCGTAGCGCTTCACGACCGTCCCGTCCGGGCCGATCAGCACCGAGATGCGCTTCGGCCGCTCGGCTTCGGCGTCCGCCGTCGCGCCATAGGCCATCGACATCGCCCTGTCAGCATCGCTCAGCAGGTCGAACGGGAAAGAGTGCTTGTCGCGGAACGCCTTGTTGTCCCCGGGCGTGTCGAAACTGCATCCGACAATCGCCGTGTTCTTCGCCTCGAAGTCCTGGATTCGGTCACGGAACCCGTTGCCTTCGATGGTTCAACCGCGCGTGTCGGCCTTCGGATACCACCAGATCAGCACGTTCCGCCCGGCGAAGTCCTCCAGGCCGACGGGCGCGCCGTCCTGGTTGACGACCCGGAATGCCGGGGCGGGTTTGCCGGTTTCAGCCATGGGCATGGCTCTCCTTCTGCACAGGAAATGGAAATTGGAACAGGCTCGGAAAGCGCAGCGCGCGTCAGGTCAGCGGCGGCTTGCCGGCATCGGACGCCTTCCGCGCCAGAATCTCGTAATGGTCCCACTCGAGCGGGTGTTCTTCGAGCGTCTCCGGGTCCCACATGCTGCGCTCCACGCCCAGCACGTCGCCGCCATAGACATGCAGCCCGATTGCCGGTTCCCCGCCCAGGCATTCAGCCACATGCGCGGCGTCGGCCGGCATGGTCAGGATGGCGCCCGGCGTCAGCACGGCCTCGTTGGCGTATTCGAGGCCGTCATCGCCGCGGCGGTAGATCGTGTTCTTTTCCGAGCCCGAAAGCACCAGGATCGCCGCCCACGAGCCGTGGTCGTGCGGCGGCGTCCGCCGTCCGGAAGGGAACAGCACCTTGAGAACGCTGAGCTCCGGCGTGCGGTAGAAGGCCTGGTTGGCGTTGCCGTCAGTGCCGGGAATGAAGTCGAGCGCCGCCGAAATCTCGTCGATGCGGTCGCGCCAGTCGTTCAGCACGCGGCGGACATTCTGAAGCGCATGCGGGCCTTCCGCAGCTTCCTTGAGGGCGAAGACGATATCCGAAGCGTGCATCGGGCGCTCCTCCGGTCCGGTTCCGGAGAAAATGGTGGCCCATTTCCCCGCCACTGTATAGTGCAGCGGGACCGGAGGGAGAGGGACCGCGATGATCGAGGCGATCGCAGATATCGAAACGCGCGCGGGCGCGATGGAAACCTTCACCTGCCGTCCGGAGCGGGGCGGGCCGTTCCCGCCCGTGCTGTTCCTGATGGATGCGCCCGGTATCCGCGAGGAGCTGTATCAAATGGCCCGGCGGCTGGCGTCGGTCGGCTATTTCGTGCTGCTGCCGAATCTCTATTACCGCGCCGGGCGGGACACGAAATACGGCCCGGACGTGCTGACGGCCGGCAGCGCCGACCATACCGCCATGCGGGCGGTCCGCACGGGCATGACGATCCCTCCGGTCATGGAGGATGTGGGCGACATGCTGGCCTGGCTCGACGGACAGGCGGACGCAGCCCCCGGCCCGGTGGGCGCGCACGGCTATTGCATGAGCGGCCCCTATGCGCTTGCCGCCGCGGCCCGCTACCCGGACCGGGTCGCGGCCGCGGCGTCCTTCTACGGCACCTGGCTGGTTTCCGATGCCGAGGAGAGCCCGCATCTGTCGCTGGGCCGCGCGAAGGGCGAGCTCTACATCGCCTGCGCCGAGCATGACGACCTGGCGCCGCTCGACATGGTGGCGGAACTCAGGGGGCTGTTCGACGCTTCGGGCACTCCGGGCGAATTGGAGATCCATGCGGGCGTGCATCACGGCTTCGCCTTCCCGGAACGCTGGTGCTACGACCTGCCGGCGGCGGAACGGCACTGGGAACGCCTGCTCGCCCTCTATCGGCGCCGTCTGGGCTGAACGGCCGCCATTTTCCCGAAGCGGGCCGAGATTTTTTGTCTTCCGGTTTGCGCTGGAACTGTCTAGCGTCAGTGTGACAGATACGAGTCGGCAAGGGGGGAGGATGCCAGACGGCATAAACGGAGGGCCGGACGACGGCCCGGCCCTGTCGGTCGAAGGGGTGAGCAAGAACTTCGGCGGCGTGCGCGCCGTTGCAGGCGTCTCCACCGCCGTCAGGAAAGGCGAGATCTTCGCCATTATCGGCCCCAACGGCGCGGGCAAGACCACATTGCTCAACATGGTGTCCGGCTTCTACAAGCCGGACGAGGGCGCGATCCTGTTCCGGGAGAGGGACATCGGCCGGTTGAAGCCGAACGAGATCGCCGAGCTCGGCATCGCGCGGACCTTCCAGAACATCGCCCTGTTTCGCGGCCTGACGGTCCTCGACAACCTGATGCTCGGGCGCCATGTTCGGCTCAAGTCCGGCGTGTTCTCCTCCCTGCTTTACTGGGGGCCGGCGCAGAGGGAGGAAATCCGCCATCGCCGGCGCTGCGAGGAGATCATCGATTTCCTGAAGCTCTCGGACCTGCGCAAGACGCCGGCCGGCGCGCTCGCCTACGGCCTGCAGAAACGCGTAGAGCTCGGCCGCGCGCTCGCCTCGGACCCGACTCTGCTGCTGCTGGACGAGCCGATGGCGGGCATGAACCAGGAGGAGAAGGAGGACATGGTGCGCTATGTCCTCGACGTCTCCGCCGAATGGGGCACCACCATCGTGCTGATCGAGCACGACATGGGCGTGGTGATGGACATTTCTGACCGCGTCGCGGTGCTGGATATGGGTGAGAAGATCGCCGAGGGCACGCCCGATGAAGTGCGCGCCGACCCCAAGGTGATCCAGGCCTATCTCGGCACCGCGCACTAGGGAGGACGGGGCGATGGCCGAGGCAAGGACGGTTCCCGCGCTGCTGCTCGCCAATACCGTAACGCGGCCTGACAAGCCGGCGATCCGCGAGAAGCTTTACGGCATCTGGGAGACATGGAACTGGCGGGACTATGCCGACAATGTCCGCGCCTGCGCGCTCGGCCTCAGGGCGCGCGGTTTCGGCAAGGGCGACAAGCTCGCCGTGATCGGCGACAACCGCCCGCATCTCTACTGGGCGCAACTGGCTGCGATGTGCCTCGGCGGCTCGGCCGTGCCGGTCTATCAGGACTCGATCGCGCGCGAACTCTCCTTCGTGCTCCACCATGCCGAGGCGAAGGTCGTCGTCGCCGAGGACCAGGAACAGGCGGATAAGATCCTTTCGATCCGCGAGGAATTGCCGGCCCTGGAACTGATCGTCTATTCCGACCCCCGCGGCATGACGGATTACGACGAGGACATCCTGGCCTCGTTTTCCGACCTTCTGGAGGAAGGACGCGGCGCCAAGGGCAATTTCGAGGCGCTCTGCAGGGAGGTGGCGCCCGAGGATATCGGCCTCATCTGCTACACCTCCGGCACCACCGGACGTCCCAAGGGCGTCATGCTGAGCCATGAGAACCTTGTCCGGACGGCGGAGATCTACTGCAAGGCCGAGGATGTGCGGGAGAGCGACGACTACCTCGCCTATCTGCCGATGGCCTGGGTCGGGGATTCGCTCTACGGGCTGTGCGCCGCCCTGATGGTGGGTTCGGCGATCAACTGCCCGGAGAGCCCGGAGACCCTGCGCCGGGACCTCCGCGAACTCAGCCCCATGGGCATCATCGCGGCGCCGCGCATGTGGGAGATGATGCTCTCCGACATTCTGGTGCGCGCGAACGACTCCTCCGCCCTGAAGCGGCGGGTGTTCGGCTATTTCCGCAAGGTCGCCGAACAGGTGGAGACCTGCCGGGTGGAGGACAGGCCCGTCCCGTCGGGGCTCCGCCTGCGCTACCGGCTCGGCGAATTCCTGGTTTACGGGCCGGTGCGCGACCAGCTGGGCTTCCGCCGCACGCGCTGGGCGCTGACCGGCGGCGCGCCGCTCGGGCCGGATACCTTCCGCTTCTTCCGGTCCTTCGGCGTCAACCTGAAACAGGTTTACGGCTCCACGGAGGTCACGGGCGTGATCTCGGTGCAGCCGGACGGGCAGGCCAATCCGGACACGGTCGGCCCCGTCTGCGACGGGGTAACGGTGCGCATCGCCGACACCGGCGAGATTCTCGTCAAGAGCCCCGGCGTGTTCAACGGCTACTACAAGGCCGAGGAGGCGACGGAGGAGGCGTTCGACGAGGAGGGCTGGTTCCGCACCGGCGATGCTGGGCTCATGGACGAGCGCGGCCATATCGTCGTGATCGACCGCGCCAAGGATGTCGGCCAACTCTCCGACGGCTCTGCCTATGCGCCGCAATTCGTCGAGAACAAGCTGAAATTCTCGCCCTATATCAGCGAAGTGGTGTCGTTCGGCGACAAACGCCCCTTCATCTGCGCGATGGTGGCGATCGATCTCAACACGGTCGGCAACTGGGCGGAGCGCCAGGCGCTTGCCTACACAAACTACATGGACCTCAGCCAGAAGCCGGAAACCTACGAACTCATCCGCAGCGAGATCGAACGCATCAATCGCGGCCTTCCCGAGGCGGGCCGTGTGAAACGCTTCCTGCTGCTCGGCAAGGACCTCGATGCGGACGATGCGGAGATCACGCGAACGCGCAAGCTGCGCCGGTCCTTCATCGCCGACAAATACGCCGACGTGATCGAGGCGTTCTATTCCGGCGGAACCTCCGTCGAGCTGCGCACCGCCGTCACCTTCGAAGACGGGCGCGAAGCCTTCATCGACAACCGCATGCAGATCCAAGACGCGGCCTGAGAGGAGCGCATCCCTTATGGCGGATTTCAATTGGGGCTTTTTCCTGGAGCTGGTGGTCTCCGGCGTCCTGATCGGGCTGATGTATTCGCTGATCGCGCTGGGCTTCGTGCTGATCTACAAGTCCACCGACGCGATCAACTTCGCCCAGGGCGAGTTCGTTATGATCGCGGGCATCATCGTCGGCGCCTGCGCGGCCTCCTACGGCCTGCCGCTCTGGCTCGCGATCTCGCTGTCGGTCGGCTTCATGGTGCTCTTCAATGTCGGGCTGGAGCGCACGGTGCTGCGCCCGATGATCGGGCGGCCGATCGTGGCGATCATCATGGCGACCATCGGGCTTGCAGCGCTGCTGAGGGGTGCCGGGCCGTTCTTCTTCGGCGCCGAGACACGCCCGCTCAACCTGCCGATTGACGATGCGCCGATCATCATCGGCGACCACTTCATCTACCTGAACCCGATCCACCTCTTGGGCGCCGTCGCGGCGGTGCTCTTCCTGCTCGGCTTCGGCTGGTTCTTCCTGAAGAGCCGCAAGGGCGTGGCCATGCGCGCGGTCGCAGACAGCCACCAGGTGTCGATGGCTATGGGCATCAATGTGCAGCGCTATTTCGCGCTCGCCTGGGTGATGGCGGGCGTCGTGGCGGCGCTCGGCGGCGTCATCTGGGGCAGCCTGCTCGGCGTCGATACGCAGCTCGCGATCATCGGCCTCAAGGTGTTCCCGGTGGTGATCCTGGGCGGCCTCGACTCGATCGTCGGCGTCATCGTCGGCGGCATCATCGTCGGCGTCGTCGAGAACCTGGCTGCCGGCTATCTCGACCCGATGGTGGGCGGCGGCACCAAGGACTTCACGCCCTATGTGCTCATGATCCTGATGCTGATGTTCAAGCCCTACGGGCTGTTCGGCAAGCCGATCATCGAGAGGATCTGATCCCCCATGTTCCATCGCGAGAGCGGCTATTACAAGACGACCTACAAGGGGGACATGGCCTTCTATCCGCTGCCCGTGGGGCGGTGGTCGGTCGCGCTGATCGGCGTCCTTTTCCTGGTCGTGGTGCCGCTGTTCCTCGAACCCTACTACCTCTCGGTTCTCTGCCTGATCGCCATCGCCATCGTCGGCGCGCTCGGGCTGAACATTCTGCTGGGCTATGCGGGCCAGATCTCCATAGGCCATGCGGCGTTCATGTCCGTCGGCGCCTACACCGCAGCGAACCTGATTACCAAGCTCGACTGGCCGTTCTGGCTGGCGGTGCCGTCGGGCGGCATCATGGCGGCGGCCGTCGGCGCGTTGTTCGGCATTCCGTCGCTGCGCATCAAGGGCCTCTATCTCGCCATCGCCACCCTGGCGGCGCAGTTCATCATCGAGTGGGTCATCAACCACACGCCGGCGATCTCCGGCGGCGTGCAGGCGTCCATCGAGGTGCCGCGCCCGACCTTCTTCGGCGAAAAGCTGGATACCGAGATCGAGCTCTATTTCTTCCTGATGGCGTTCGCGGCCATCGCCATCGTCGCGACCATGAACCTCGTGCGCTCGCGCATCGGGCGCGCCTTCATCGCCATCCGTGACCAGGACGTCGCAGCCGAGATCATCGGCATCAACGTCTTCCGCTACAAGCTCTTCGCCTTCGCCATCTCGTCCTTCTACGCCGGCGTGGCGGGCGTGCTCTACACCTACTATCTCAGCATCGCCAACTACGAGCAGTTCCTGATCGTCGTGTCCATCGACTATCTGGCGATGGTCATCATCGGCGGGCTGGGATCGGTTCTGGGGTCAGTCTTCGGCGCCATCTTCGTCCAGCTGTTCCCGATCGTGATCCGCATCTTCATGGACAATATCGGCGCGTTCTTCTTCGATCCGGTGATCCTCGCCCAGGTGACGGCGCAGTTCCGCCTCATCCTGTTCGGCGCGCTGATCATGTTCTTCCTGGTGGTGGAGCCCGAGGGCCTCAACCGCCTGTGGCTCAATATCCGGAACTACTTCCGGGTATGGCCTTTCTCCTACTAGCCCTCGAAACGCGAAGGGAGGACGTGGAATGAGACGTCTCGACAAACTGCTCTTCGGCGCGGGCCTCGCACTGGCCGCGGCGGGGGCGGCGACATCGGCCGGCGCGGCCGAGATCGTCATCGGCCTGCAGTGCGACCGCACCGGCCCGACCCAGACCGTGGGCACCTTCCTCTGCCCCGGCTACCACGACTATGTAAGCCTCGTGAACTCCAAGGGCGGGGTCGAGGGGCACATGATAAAGCCCCTTGAGATCGACCACGAATACAAGGTCCCGGCGGGTGTCGAGGCCTATGCGCTGCACAAGAAGGAAGGCGCGGTCCTGATCTCCCTCTACGGCACGCCGCATACCCAGGCGCTGACGCAGAAGCTGACCGAGGACAAGATCCCCGGCACGTCTCCGGGCTTCGGCACCGCCGCGGCGGCCAATGGCGAGAAGTTCCCCTACATCTTCCCGATCGCGGCTTCCTACTGGAGCCAGGCGGCGGCGGGACTCGAGTATGTCCGCACGCAGGTCGGCGGAGACCTCAAGGGCAAGAAGATCGCCTACATCTATTACGACAATCCGGCGGGGCGCGAGCCGCTGCCGGTGCTGCACAAGCTGCGCGACGAACTCGGCTACGAGTTGAAGGAATTCGCCGTGCCGCCTCCCGGCATCGAGATGTCCGCACAGGTGCTCGACATCACGCGCCGTTACCGCGCCGACTTCGTGCTCTCCCATCTCTTCGGGCGGGCGCCGTCCGTGTCGATGAAGGAGTTCAAGCGGGCCGGCTATCCGCTTGAGAAGGTGCTTGGCTTCGTGTGGGCCGGCGGCGAGGCGGACATTGCGGCGGCGGGCGGCTTCGACCGTGTCGAGGGCTATTCGGCGATGCAGTTCGCCGGCGTCGGCTCCGACTACCCGGTGCTCGACGAGATCCGCGCCATGTACAAGGCCGACGGCAAGGATGCGCCGGAGGAGATGAACTCCACGGTCTATTACAACCGTGGCGTCTTCGCGGCGGCCATCCACCTGAAGGCCATCGAGAATGCCATCAAGGCCAAGGGTTCCGGGGACATCACCGGCGAGGACGTGAGGCACGGCATGGAGCAGATCAAGGGCTTCACGCTGGGCGGCCTCGTTCCCCCGATGGAGATCACCGGCTTTGACCATGAGGGCGGCGGCTGGGTGCGCATCTTCCAGGTCCAGGGCGCCAAATTCGTGCCCGTGACCGATTGGTTCCAGGGCTACCGCGATGCCGTCGTGGAACTCCTGAAAGCGGATGCGAGCCGCCAGTAAGGCTTGCCGTACAGGACTTTGGCGGGGCCTTCGGGCCTCGCCGCTTTGACACTTTTCAACCGGACGGCCCGGATATGAGGCGATGCTGAATCTCAACAATATCGAGGTCGTTTACGACAATGTGATCCTGGTGCTGAAGGGTTGCTCGATCGAGGTGCCCGAGGGCAGGATCACGACCGTGCTGGGAGCCAACGGCGCCGGCAAGACGACCACACTCAAGGCCATTTCCGGCCTGCTGAAGCCGGAGCGCGGCGCGGTTACGCGCGGCTCCATCGACCTCGACGGCGAACGCATCGATCTGCTCGAAGCCCATGACATCGTCAGGAAAGGCATCGTGCAGGTGTTCGAGGGCCGGCGCGTGTTCGTCAACCTTTCCGCCGACGAGAACCTGATCGCCGGCGGCCATATCCAGCCGGGCTCGGTCGTGAAGGAACGCATGGATCTGGTTTACGGCTATTTCCCGCGGGTTGCGGAGCGCCGGCATGTGCAGGCCGGCTACCTCTCCGGCGGCGAGCAGCAGATGCTGGCCATCGGCCGGGCGCTCATGTCGGACCCCAGGATCGTGCTTCTGGACGAGCCGTCGCTGGGCCTCGCACCGATGATTGTCGAGGAGATTTTCGGCATCATAAGCAAGCTCAACAAGGAGCAGGGCGTGACCGTGCTGCTGGTGGAGCAGAACGCCGCGCTGGCGCTCGCCATCGCCGACCACGGCTATGTCATGGAGAACGGCGCCATCGTCATGGACGGGCCCGCTTCCGAGCTCGGCGAGAACGCCGACATCAAGGAGTTCTATCTCGGCATCAGCGAGCATGGCGAGAAGAGGTCCTACCGCGACGTGAAGCACTATCGCCGCCGCAAGCGCTGGCTCAACTAGACACGGATTCGCCGCGCGCCCGGCGGAGGAGGACGCCATGCCGAGAGACCCGGACTATTTCAAGGACAAGACCATCCTGATTACCGGCGCCGGCAGCGGCATCGGCCGCGCCACCGCCCTGGTGTTCGCGCGCGAAGGGTCGAACGTGGTCTGCGCCGACATCGACCCGGAGGCCGCCGAGCGCACGGCCAACCAGGTCATCCAGGTCGGCGCGAAGGCGACATTCGTTGCCTGCGACGTGACCGTCCGGGCCGAAGTCGATGCAGCCGTTGCCCAGGCCGTCTCGGATTTCGGACGGGTGGATTTCGAGTTGAACGCCGCGGGTGCGGCGCTCGCCCGGAAGCCCTTCCTGGAGATCACCGAGGACCTCTGGGAGCGCACCTACGCCCTCAATGTCCGCGGCACCTTCAACGGCGCGCAGGCCATCCTCCCGCACATGCTGGAGAAGGGCGGCGGCGTGATCGTCAATATCGCCAGCGTGGCCGCCAGGATCGGCGGAGCCGGCAATTCGGTCCACTACGCCTCGTCCAAGGGCGCGGTCCACACCATGACGCTCGGTATCGGCCGGGAGTTCGCCAGCCGGAACGTGCGCTGCCTGTCGATCTCGCCGGGGCTCGTGGACACGCCGTTCCACGACAACACGCCGTCCGAGGTGCTCCAGGCCTATGCCGAGCAGATGCCGATAGGCCGGATGGCCCAGCCCGAGGAGATCGCCGAGACGGTGCTGTTCGCCTGCTCCGACGGCGCCAGCTACCTCACCGCCGACACGATCTTCGTGACAGGGGGGCTGCGGTAGCTGGACCGGCTTCCGTTCCGACCGAGGAAACGCCACGGGCGCGTTTCTTGTCGGCGATCATACTGTTCAGCCGGGCGTCCATTTCTTCCGCTGTGATGAACTCGCCTGCCCGGCGGCGGGACAGCAGTTCGGAAAGCGCCTTGGCGAGGTCGTATTGCTTGGCCGTCAATGCGCAACCTTCCCGGATAACAGGCCGTCCTGACTGCGGCGCGCCGTCACTCCTCGTGGAAGGAGACCCAGTCGGATAGCGGGGCGCGTTCGGTGCGCAGGCTGTTCTCGACGGCTTCTTCGTCCTCGTAGCCGAGCGCCATGCCGCAGACGACCACCTCGTCCTCCGGCATGCCGAGCACTTCGCGCACGACCTCGTGGTACGGCGTCCAGGCGACCTGCGGGCAGCTGTGCAGGCCGAAGGCGCGCGCCGCCACCATGACATTCTCCAGGAACATGCCGTAATCGAGCCAGCTTCCGATCTCCAGCACGCGGTCCACGCTGAAGATGATGCCGACCGGCGCATCGAAGAACATCTGGTTGCGGGCGTGCTGGGCGCGCATCTTGTCGGTCTCGCCGCGCTGGATGCCGAGCAGGCCGTAGAGGTCCCAGCCGACCTTGCGGCGGCGGGAGAGGTAAGGCTCGGGAAACCGGTCGGGATAGTATTTGTACTCCGCCTTCAGCGCCGCGCCGTTTGCGCCGGCGGCGAGCGCGGCCCGGGTCAGCCGCTCGCGCGCGGCGCCGGTCACGACCCGCGCCTTCCAGGGCTGCATGTTGGTGCCGGAGGGCGCGCGGGCCGAAACCTCCAGAATCTCGTGGACGATTTCCAGCGGCACCGGGTCCGGCCTGAAGGCGCGGACGGACCGCCGGGTGGCTATGGCTTCTAGGGCGTGCACGCGGGGACCTCCATGGCGGGCAGGCTGTCGATCAGGATTCGGTTCACTTCGTCCGGCGCCTCGAACGCGGCCCAGTGGCCGGCGCCGGGAACGGTATGGAAGGGGCAGCCGGGCTGCACGGCCCGGAACAGGTCGCGCCGTGTATGAAGCAGGTCGCCGGCCGTGGCGTCGCGCTCGCCCCAGATGCCCTGGATCGGCAGGCCGGCGGCAGCCATCTCGCGCAGCCGCCGGGCGAGGCTGTCCCCGGCGGGAATCTTGCCGGAGCGGATGCGCGCCCGGCGCGTATTGGCGTTCTGGACTGTAAGTGCTGTGGCGTCGATCCTCGCGGGGTCGCCGAACATCTGGAGGCCGAGATTGTGGCGGTGGAGATCGAGGATTTCCACCTCGCTCATTGTCCTGTTGGGCTTGCGCAGCGGCGCCCTGGCGGCCATCGGTAGGCCGAGCGCGTTCGAGCCGATGGCGGTGTAGCTCATCACGCGCGGCATGGTGCGAACCGCCACATGGCCGCCGACGATGCCGCCGAAGGAAAAGCCGACAAGATGGAACGGCTCCGGCGCGAGTTGCTCCAGTCCTTCCGTCAGGATATCCGCGAGGCTGCCCGCATCGAACGGCATCGGCGGCAGGTCGCTCTCGCCCATGCCCGGCAGGTCGCAGGCCAGCACCCGGAAATGCGCCGCCAGCGCCTCGATATTGCGCAGCCAGTGCGTCCAGGCGCCGAAGGAGCCGTGCAGCAGCAGCACGGTGCGCCCGGCGCCCCATTCGCGCCAGACCATATGGCCGTCGCCGCAGGGCGTCTCATGGCGCCGGGCCGCCCGGTCGAGGCGGCCCTGGAGTTCGGGCATCGTCATGCTTGGTTGCTGAGAGCGTGATAGAGTAAGGTCCGGCCGGAGTGATAGGGGAGGAACGCCATGAAGTCCAACAGCATAGAGGTTCGGCCGGTGGCGGGCGCGCTCGGCGCGGAAGTCGGCGGCGTCGATCTCGCCGAACGCCTCTCGGGTGAGCAGGTGGACATCCTGCGCCGGGCGTTCCTCGATCACCAGGTGATCTTCTTCCGCGGCCAGAAGCTCGACCCCGACAGCCACAAGGAGCTGGGCCGGCGGTTCGGCGACCTCAACATCCACGGCTATTACGAGTCGCTGCCGGGGCATCCCGAGATTCTGCCCGTGCTGAAGGAGCCCGAGGCGACCGGCAATATCGGCGGCGTCTGGCATTCCGACGTCACCTACCTGCCGGAGCCGGCGCTGGGCTCGATCCTCTATGCGCTCGAAGTGCCGCCGGCGGGCGGCGACACCATGTTCGCCAGCCAGTACCGTGCCTGGGAGGTGCTGTCCGACGGCATGAAGGAAATGCTGGAGGGGCTGCGCGCGATCCACAGCTCCGACATCTTCACGAACAAGGCCCGCCGCGACGCCGCCAATGCGATTCGCACCACCAAGCTCAACGAGGTGGACGAGACCGTCGAGAGCAGCCACCCCGTCGTGCGCACCCATCCCGAAACCGGCCGCAAGTGCCTGTTCGTCAACGGGGCGTTCACGCGGCGGATCGACGGCTGGACGGTGGAGGAGAGCCGGCCGCTGCTCGACTATCTCTACCGCCACGCGGCGCGCCCGGAGTTCACCTGCCGCTTCCGGTGGGAGCGGGGGTCGATCGCCTTCTGGGACAACCGCTGCACGCAGCATTACGCGCTCAACGACTATCAGGGCCACCGCCGCTCCATGCACCGGGTGACGCTGGAAGGGGACAGGCCGGTCTGATGGAACTCGTCGACCTCTCCCGCGAGCTTTACCACCGCACCGCCCACCACCCGTCCCATCCGCCGGTGGTCGTGACGGTCTGGAACGACCATTCCGAGGTCAAGAGCGCCGGCGGCTTCGACTTCACCTCGAAGTCGCTGACAATGTCGCTGTCGGACCATTCCGGCACCCATGTCGATGCCTTCTGCCATTTCGACCCCGACCCGGAGGCGGAATCGATAGACCGGATGGCGCTGGAGCGCTTCTACACCTCCGCCATCTGCCTCGACCTCGGCGAGCCGCCGCCCCGCCATGCGGTGACGGTGGCGGAGATGGAGGCCGCGCTCGAAGCGTCCGGGGAGGAAATCCGCCAGGGCGACACCGTGCTGCTCGCCATGGGCGTCAACCGGCGCATGTTCGGCACGCCCGCCTACGGGCACGAGTTCCCGGGCCTCGCGACGGAGGCGGTCCACTGGCTCGCCGACAGGGGGATCGGCATGTTCGGCGTCGAGGCGGTCAGCCCGGCGCCGGAAGGCGAGCTCAACTTCCGCGCCCACCGCGCCTGCGCCGAGCGCCGGATCACCCACATGGAGTGCCTCGCCAACCTGGAGGCGGTGATCGGACGCGGGCGGTTCCGCTTCATCGGCTTCCCGCTCAGGATCCGCGGCGGCACCGGCAGCCCGATTCGCGCAGTGGCAGTGTTCGAATGAGGGCCGTTCTCGCCCGCGCGCTGCTCGCCGCGGCCGGCCTGCTTGCTGCCGCCGGCGCCTGGGCCGACGCCTCGAAGCCGGTGGTGGTCGAACTCTTCACCTCGCAGGGCTGCTCGTCCTGCCCGCCGGCGGACCGCATCCTCGGCCATCTGGCGGACCGGGACGATGTGGTCGCGCTCGGCTTCCATGTGAACTACTGGGACCGCCTCGGCTGGCCGGACCCCTTCGCCACCAAGGACGGGACCGAGCGGCAATATGCCTACAGTCCGGTGCTCGGCCGCCGCAATGTCTATACCCCGCAAATGGTGATCGACGGGCGCTACGACGTGGTCGGCTTCGATGCGGAACGGATCAAGGTGGCGATCGCCCAGGCGGACGCGCTGGCAGCGGCGCGCGTTGCGGTCGGTCTCGAGTGGCGCGAACCCGGCCGTCTCGCCTATTCCCTGCCGGCGGGAGAGGGCGGAGCGCGCATCCAGCTGGTGCGGTTCGCCCGCAAGCTCGACCAGGACATCGAGCGCGGCGAGAACGCCGGCCGGCATCTGAGCTACAGCAATGTCGTGCGCGAGATCGTCGAGGTTGGCCGATGGGACGGCGCGGCGATGGCGGGCGAGATCGAGGTCGATACCGGACAGGACGAGGCAGGCGGCGTTGCGCTGCTGGTCCAGGACAGCCGCACGATGCGCATGATGGGCGCGGCGAAGCTCACCTTCTGAATTGGCGGGCCAGGCCGCCTCCGGGCTGCGCCGCCGCTCAGTGCGAGTGACGGGGCGGGGAGGCGGCGACGCGGTGGTAGCGGGTGGCGAATTCCAGGCAGCCGCCGTCCGCAAGCTGGCCCACATGGCTGCGGTAGAGCTCTTCCCAGGGCGTGTGGTTCTCCAGCGGCGGCGGGTCGTAGGCGGCGCGGCGGGTGGCCAGCACCTCTTCCGGCTGCAGGATGTCTACGCGGCGCTTGCGGAGGTCCACGCGCAGCCGGTCGCCGGTCTCCAGGATGGCGAGATTGCCGCCGACCGCGCTCTCCGGGCTCGCGTTCAGGATGGATGGACTGCCCGAAGTGCCGGACTGGCGCCCGTCGCCGATGGTCGGCAGCTCGGTGACGCCTTGGCGGATGAGGGCTGCCGGCGGCTGCATGTTGACCACCTCGGCCGAGCCCGGATAGCCGACCGGCCCCGCCCCGCGCATCACCAGGATGGAAGTCCCGTCGATGCCGAGCGCCGGGTCGTCGAGCCGCGCGTGATAGTCCTCCGGCCCGTCGAACACGATGGCCCGGCCCTCGAAGGCATCGGGGTCGTCGGGGTTGGACAGGAAGCGCGCGCGGAACTCCTTGGAGATGACGCTGGTCTTCATCACCGCGGCGTCGAACAGGTTGCCGCCCATGACGACGAAGCCGGCGCGCTCCTTCAACGGCTGCCCGTAGGGCCGGATGACATCCTCGTCGAGCGGAGCGGCGTCGCCGATATTTTCGGCGGTTGTCCTGCCGGTGACGGTAAGCGCATCCGGGTTCAGCTTCCCGGCGCGCAGCAGTTCGCCCATGACGGCGGGCACGCCGCCTGCGCGGTGGTAGTCCTCGGCCAGATAGCCGCCGGCCGGCTGGCAGTTGACCAGCAGCGGGATGTCGTAGCCGCAGTCCTGCCAGTCCTCCAGCGCCAGCTCGACGCCCATATGGCGCGCGATGGCGTTGATGTGGATCGGCGCATTGGTGGACCCGCCGATGGCGCTGTTGACGGCGATGGCGTTTTCGAAGGCGGCGCGGGTCAGTATGCGGTCGGGCGTAAGGTCCTCGTGGATCATGGCGACGATGCGCCGCCCGGTCTCGTAGGCGTATTGCGCGCGCTCCTTGTGCGGGGCGGGCGGCGCGGCCGAGCCCGGCAGCGACATGCCGAGCGCCTCGGCGAGCGAGTTCATCGTCGTGGCCGTGCCCATGGTGTTGCAGTGGCCGGGGCTCGGCGCGGAGGAGGCCACCATCTCGATGAACTCCTCATAGCCGATCTCGCCCGCCGCCTGCAGCTTGCGCGCCTCCCAGACGATGGTGCCGGAGCCGACGCGCCGGCCCTTCCACCAGCCGTTGAACATCGGCCCGCCATTGAGCGAGATGGCCGGCAGGTTCGCCGTCGCCGCCGCCATGATCATCGCCGGCGTGGTCTTGTCGCAGCCGGTGGTCAGGATAACCCCGTCGATGGGATAGCCGTGCAGCACCTCGACGAGGCCCAGATAGGCGAGGTTCCGGTCGATGGCGGCAGTCGGCCTGCGCCCGCTCTCCTGGATCGGATGGACCGGGAATTCGATGGCGATGCCGCCGGCCTCACGGATTCCGGCGCGCATCCGCTCGGCCAGCGTCTGGTGGATGCGGTTGCAGGGCGAAAGGTCGGAGCCGGTCTGCGCGATGCCGACGATGGGCTTGCCGGACTGCAGCTCCTCCCGCGTGATGCCGTAGTTCATGTATCGCTCGATATACATGGCGGTCATGCCCGGATCGTGCGGGTCGTTGAACCAATTCCGGCTGCGCAACTGCTTCCCGGCCATGACGCGGTCTCCCCCTGCGTTTGCGGCCGTCAGCGTAGCGAAGCGTTTTGCCGCCGGGAAGGCGTGCGCTACACTCCGTGCCGGCTGCGCAGACGGGGTCCGGGAGCGGTCATGCAGGGAATGCGGGTAACGGTGTTCGGCGGCGCCGGGTTCGTCGGGCGCTACATCGTCAAGCGGCTTGCGGCGGCGGGCGCGGGTGTCCGGGTCGCTTGCCGGGACCCGGAAAGGGCGAAGTTCCTGAAGCCCGCGGGCGGCGTCGGCCAGGTCGTGCCGGTGCAAGCCAATCTGCGCTACCCGGAAAGCGTGCGCGCGGCGGTCGAGGGCGTCGATGCCGTCGTCAACTGCGTCGGCGTGCTGGTCAGCCGGGGGGCGCAGTCCTTCGGCGCCATCCATGCGGCCGGGGCGGGAGAAGTCGCCTCCGCCGCGGCAGAGGCGGGCGCCGGCAGGCTCGTGCATATCTCCGCTATCGGGGCGGATGCGGAGTCCACGGCGGCATACGCCCGCTCCAAGGCCGCCGGCGAAGCGGCGGTCCGCGAGGCCTTCCCCGATGCGGCGATTCTCAGGCCGAGCCTCATCATCGGACCGGAGGACGACTTCTTCAACCGCTTCGCGCTCCTGGCCCGGCTGCTGCCTGCGCTGCCGCTCGTCGGAGGCGGCTTCACACGCTTCCAGCCGGCCTATGTGGGCGATGTGGCGGATGCCGCGATTGCGGCTCTCGACCGGGCGGGCGGCCTGTTCGAGCTCGGCGGGCCGAAGACCTACAGCTTCAGGCAGCTGATGGAATTGCTGCTGGAGGAGATCGGCCGCAAGCGCCTGCTGGTGCCTGTGCCGTTCCAGGTCATGCAGGCCAAGGCCGCCTTCATCCAGTTCGTGCCGGGCGCGCCGATCACGCCGGACCAGGTTGAGTCGCTGAAATACGACAATGTCGTCTCCGAGGCCGCGGCCGGCTTCGCCGATCTCGGCATCGAGCCGAAGGATATCGAAACCGTCATCCCGACCTATCTCGACCGCTTCCGCGTCCGGGGCCGCTTCGCCGGGCGCGATCCGGCCTGACACAGCAGGCGGCAACCCGGCCCGCCGGAGGGCGCGAGGCGCGCGCCGTCGCGGCCGCGCTTCTGGCGATGGTGTTCTGGGGGGCGTGGTTTCCGCTCTCCCGGCTTTCCGTCACCGAGTCGATTACCCCGGAAGACCTGGCGATCCTCCGGGTCGGTCTGCCGGGCGTGCTGCTGCTGCCGGTTGCGCTCCGGCTGGGGTTCAAGGCTGGCAAGGCGGGGTGGTGGGGAACCGTGGCGATGGCGGGAACCATCGGCATTCCCTTCGCGCTGGTGCTCGGCACGGGCCTGCTCCACGCCCCGGCCGCGCATGCCGCGATCTTCATTCCCGGCACCTTCCCGGCGCTGACGGCACTGCTCGGCATCCTGCTGCTCCGCGAGCGGGCCGGCGGGCTCCGGCTTGCCGGCGTCGGGCTGACCGTGGCGGGCGTGGGCCTCACCGCCGTCTCCGCGCTCGGACACGCGCCGCCGGGCGGCCTCGGCGGCTATGCGCTGTTCCATCTGGGCGCCTGGATGTGGGCCATCTACACGGTGACGGCGCGCCGGGCGGAGGTCTCGCCGCTCCACGCGGCGGCAATTCTGAGCACGGTTTCGACGGCGGCCTTCCTGCCCCTCTTCTTCCTGTTCGGGGAAAGCCGGCTGCTGGAGATTCCGTTCGGTTCCCTCGCCTGGCAGGCCTTCGTCCATGGCATCCTGGGCGGCATCGTCTCGATCTGGCTCTACTGCTACGCCATCGGCGTGCTGGGCGCGGGCCGCACCGGCGTCTTCGCGGGCCTTGTGCCGGGGCTCGGCGCGCTCTTCTCCGCGCTGCTGCTCGGCGAGAGCCTCGCATGGCCGGAACTCGCGGGCCTTGCGGTCGTCACGGCCGGAATCGTGATGGTGCAGGCCGGCCGATGACCCGTCTCTTCACCGGCCCCGGGCGATCCGCGTTTCGGCGGCAAGGTTCCACCAGGCGCCGGCGACGACCATGCCGGCGCCGAGGAGCACCATCGTTTCCGGGACTTCCAGGTAGAACACGAAGCCGACCAGCCCCAGCAGCGGAAGCTGGATATAGGTGACCGGCACCACGACCGAGATGTCGCCGAGGCGGATGGACTGGTTCATGGTGAGATGCGCGAGCACGCCCGTGAAGCCGACGATGGCGATCCAGCCGGCGTCCTCCCAGACGACCGGCGTCCACTGGCCCCAATTGGCGAGCACCGCGATCGGAAGCTGGATCACCAGCATCCAGAGGACGATCTGGATCGGCGTGTCGGTGCGCATCAACTCCTTGGAGAGCACATTGGCGCCCGCATAGCCGGCGGCGCCGAAGATGCACACCAGCGCCGCCCATTCGACCGGCACGGCATGGGGGCGCAGGATGACCAGCACGCCCGCGAAGCCGAGTGCGATCACCGCCCAGCGCCGGAAGCCCGCGCGCTCGCCGAGGAAGGCGACCGCGAACAGGGTCGCCCAGATCGGCGTGGTCGCCATCAGCGCGCTCATGTCGATGAGGCTCAGCATCGCGATGCCGTAGAACCAGGCAAACTGCCCGACGAAATGAACCCCGTTGCGGGCGAGGTGCAGCAGCGGCCGGCGCGTCGCGATGCGCCCGGCGGCAAGCGCCAGCGGCAGGGCGGCAAACAGGCCGACGAAGCTCCGCAACACCATGATCTGCGCCGTGGACATGGTGTCCGAGAGCTGCCGCGCGGCGACCGCCATCGCCATGAAGCAGAGCACCGTGGCGCACATCCAGAGCGCGCCGACGACATTGTTCCGGGCGGCGGTGTGCCGGTCGGGCACCCTCATCCGCGCGGCGCAAGCCCGGCGAGCAGGCGGTCCACCATCTCCGGCGCCTCGCCCACATAGTTGCCGGGCTCGCAGAGTTGGGCGAGTTCGTCGCGGTCGAGCTTTTCGGTCACCTCCGGCATGTCGAGCAGCACGTCGAGCAGGGCGCGGCGCTCGTCGGTGGCGATCCGGCAGGCCTCATAGACGAGGTCGTGCGCCGCCTGCCGGCCGAGCGCAGGCGCAAGGCCCATCATCACCGCCTCGGAGACGATCAGCCCGCGCGTCAGGTCCATGTTGGCGCGCATGGCGCCCGGATCGACGCGCAGGCCCTCGACGAGGAACCGCGCCTGGGCGAGCGCGCCGGAGGCCAGCACGAAGGCTTCCGGCAGCGCGGCCCATTCCACATGCCAGGGGCCGGTGGAGCGTTCGAGGTCGGCGGCCATCGCGTCCATGACGAGGGCGGCCCGGCTCTGCACCTGCTTGGCGCAGGCGAGGATGAGTTCGCTGGAAACCGGGTTGCGCTTCTGCGGCATGGTGGAGGACCCGCCGCGGCCGGGCGCGAAGGGCTCGAACACCTCGCCCGTCTCGGTTGCGGTCAGCAGCACCACGTCGGTCGCGATCTTGGCGAGCGAGCCGGTGACGAGCGCGAGGAAAGCCACCGTCTCGGCGATGGTGTCGCGCGCCGTGTGCCAGGCGATGGCGGGCCGGGCGAGGCCGAGCTCCTCCATCAGCGCATCGGCGACCTCCAGCCCGCGTCCGTGCAGCGAGGCGAGCGTGCCGGCCGCGCCGGAGAACTGGCCCGTGAGCACGCGCGGCCGGAGCTGGTCGAGCCGCTCCAGATGCCGCTCGACGGGCGCAAGCCACACCGCCGCCTTGTAGCCGAAGGTGATCGGCAGCGCGTGCTGGAGATGCGAGCGCCCGGCCATCGGCGTGTCCCGGTGCTCGCGCGCAAGACGTGCCAGCCCGTCGCGAATGGCGAGCAGGTCCGCTTCCACGAGAACCAGCGCGTCGCGGATCTGGAGCACGACGCCCGTGTCCTTGATGTCCTGCGTGGTCGTGCCCCAATGGACGTAGCGCCCCGCATCCCCCTCGCAGAGGGCGGCGAGGCGGTGGACCAGCGGCATGATGGCGTAGCCGACCCGGTCCACCTCCTCGCGCATGAGGTCCATGTCGATCAGGTCCGCGTCGGCCCTGGCGGAAATCTCGGCCGCGGCCTCTTCCGGGACGATGCCGAGCCGCCCCTGCACCCGCGCCAGCGCCGCCTCGACGTCCAGCCACTTCTGCACCTGCCCGCGTTCGGAAAACACGGCCCGCATGGCGTCCGAGCCGAAGAGGTTCCCGTAGATTCCGCTGTCGATGATGGAGACTGGCATCGCCCCGCTCTTCCCCCGCTGCCGCCGGCGCGCGCAGCCTAACGCATTTCGCCTGCCGCCGGCACGGCCCGCGCTTGCGGGCGCGGAGGCGCGGAGGCAGTCTGTCGGCGCGGTTGCGGAGGGGAGGACCGGCGATGGTGAAGGCGCTTCTGTTCGATGTGTTCGGCACGGTGGTGGACTGGCGGGGCTCGGTGGCGCGGGAGGCGAGGAAGGCGCTGGCGCCCAGGGGCTACGATCTTGACTGGCACGGTTTCGCGCGGCGCTGGCGGGACCGCTACCAGCCCGCGATGGAGGAAGTCCGCAGCGGGGCGAGGCCCTACACCATTCTCGACGTGCTCCACCGGGAGAACCTGGAGGCCCTGCTGGACGAGTTCGGCGTGTCGGGCCTGAGCGAAGCCGAGAAGGACGACCTCAACCGCGCCTGGCACCGCCTCGACCCGTGGCCGGATGCGGTGCTCGGCCTTTCGCGGCTCAGGCGCAAATACATCATCGGCACCTGCTCCAACGGCAATATCGCGCTCATGGTGAACATGGCCCGCCATGCCCGGCTGCCCTGGGACGCGATCCTGGGCGCGGAGGTCGCGCGGGCCTACAAGCCGCAGCCGGACGCCTACCGGCTGAGCTGCGCCGCGCTCGGCCTCGCGCCCGAAGAGGTGATGATGACGGCCGCCCACAATGGCGACCTGCACGCCGCCGCCGCCCAGGGCATGGCGACCGCCTTCGTGCCCCGCCGGACGGAACACGGCCCCGGCCAGATGACAGATCTGGAGGCCGACCCCGGCTTCACCGTGGTCGCGGACGACTTCATCGATCTGGCGGACCGGCTCGGCTGCCCCTGACGCCGGGTCAGGAGGCCAGCGCCTCCTCGACGAAGTCCAGCCGGTCCTGGCCGAAGAACATCTCGTCGCCGACGAAGAAAGTGGGCGCGCCGAACGCGCCGCGGGCCACGGCCTCTTCGGTATTAGCGATCAGCTGTTGCTTGATCTCCGGCTCCTGCGTGGCGGCGAAGAGCGCATCGGCGTCGAGGCCGGCGGCCGTGAGCACCTCGCGCAGCACGTCGAGGTCGCCCGTGTTCTTCTCCTCGACCCACATCGCCGTGAACACGGCGTCGGCATAGGTCTTGAAGTATCCGTCGCGCTGGGCGGCGAGGCAGCCGCGCATGAGCCCGAGCGTCATGATCGGGAAGAACGGGTTGCGCCGGAACGGCACGCCGTAGCGTTTGGCGAAGCGCGGCAGGTCGATGCCGTAATAGGCCGACTTGGCCTCCACGGTGCCCGGCGGCGTGTTGCCGGTCTCCTTGAAGACGCCGCCGAGAAGCATCGGCTTCCAGGCGATCTCCGCTCCGGTGCGCTCGGCGATGCCGGGCATCTGCGTGTGGGCGAGATAGGCGGTCGGCGAGCCGACATCGAACCAGAATTCAAGGCGTTTCGGCATGGAGGACTCCCGGTCTCCGCAGCGTTTCCCGCACTATAGAGCACGATCCCGGCGCATTGACAGGACAGGCCGGTTCGGGAATGGTCCGGGGCCTTTTCCGGGGAGGGGACTATCCATGTCCGACGGGACCATGCAGGCCGCAATCGACCGCGCCTGGGAGGATCGCGCCGCCATCGGGCCGGACACGAAGGGCGAGGCGCGCGAGGCCATAGAGGCGGCGCTCGACGCGCTCGACCGGGGCGAGGTGCGGGTCGCCGAGAAGGTGGATGGCGCGTGGCATGTCAACCAATGGTGCAAGAAGGCGGTGCTGCTCTCCTTCCGGCTCGTCGATTCCGCCCCGGTCGCCGGTGGTCCCGACGGGGCGTCCTGGTACGACAAGGTGCCTTCCAAGTTCGAAGGCTGGGACGCGGCGCGCTTCGCCGAGGCCGGCTTCCGCGCCGTGCCCAACTGCGCGGTCCGGCACTCCGCCTACGTCGCGCCCGGCGCCGTGCTGATGCCCTGCTTCGTCAACGTCGGCGCCCGGGTCGGCGAAAACACCATGATCGACACCTGGTCCACGGTCGGCTCCTGCGCGCAGGTCGGCGCCGACTGCCACATTTCCGGCGGCGTCGGGCTCGGCGGCGTGCTGGAGCCGCTCCAGGCCGAGCCGGTGATCGTCGAGGACAACTGCTTCATCGGCGCGCGCAGCGAGGTGGTGGAAGGCGTGATCGTCGGCGAAGGCGCGGTGCTTGCCATGGGCACCTTCATTTCCGCCACCACCAAGATCGTGAACCGCGATACCGGCGAGGTGCATACAGGCCGCGTGCCGCCCTATGCGGTGGTCGTGCCTGGAAGCCTGCCGGGCCGGCCGCTGCCGGACGGCAGCCCGGGGCCGAACCTCTCCTGCGCCGTCATCGTCAAGACCGTGGACGCGCAGACCCGCGCCAAGACGGCGATCAACGACCTGCTGCGCGACTGATGTCCGCGGGCGCCCTCGACCTCGCCCGCGCCCTCATCCGCTGCCCGAGCGTCACGCCGGCCGACGAGGGTGCGCTGGATGTGCTGGAAGCGGCGCTCCGGCCGCTCGGCTTCGCCTGCGAGCGCATGCCGTTCAGCGCGCCCGGCACGCCGGATGTGGACAATCTCTACGCCCGGCGCGGCAGCGAGGGGCCGCTGTTCTGCTTCGCCGGGCACACCGATGTGGTGCCCGTGGGCGATCCCGCCGACTGGAGCATGCCGCCCTTCTCGGCGACGGTCGCCGATGGGCGGCTCACCGGGCGCGGCGCGGTGGACATGAAGGGGGCGATCGCGGCATTCGTCACCGCCGTTTCACGCCTCGGCCCGGTTCCCGGCTCCATCGCGCTGCTCATCACCGGCGACGAGGAGGGGCCGGCGGTCAACGGCACCCGGCCGATGCTGGAGCGGCTGGCGGCGCGCGGCGAGCGCATCGACGCCTGCGTCGTCGGCGAGCCGACCAATCCCGCGCACTTCGGCGAGATGATCAAGATCGGCCGGCGGGGCTCGCTCAATGCGCACCTTGTCGTGGAAGGCGTGCAGGGTCACGCCGCCTATCCCGACCTTGCCGACAATCCCGTCCATCCGCTGCTCGAAATGACGCACGGCCTCGCTTCGACGCCGCTCGACCGGGGCACGGCGCATTTCCAGCCGTCGTCGCTCCAGGTCACCAGCGTCGATGTCGGCAACCCGACCACGAACCTGATCCCGGCCCGCGCCGAGGCGCGTTTCAACATCCGCTTCAACGACCTGCATACGGGCGCCGGGCTGGAAGAACGGCTGCGCCAAGCGCTGGACCGGCAGGGCCACGCCTACGGGCTGGAGGTCTCGGTCAGCGGCGAATCCTTCCTCACGCCGCCGGGACCGCTGGTGGACCTTGCGGCGGAGGCAATGCGCGAAGTCACGGGCCGGACGCCGGAACTCTCCACTTCGGGCGGCACGTCGGATGCGCGCTTCATCAAGGACTACTGCCCGGTGGTCGAGCTCGGCCTTGTGAGCGAGACGGCCCACAAGGTGGACGAATATCTGGAGATCGAGGATCTCGAGAACCTGACGCGCGTTTACGAGAAGATACTCGCGGGCTATTTCCTCTCCTGACACCGCTCGTGCTTCTCTCCTGCCCTTATCCTGAGTAGCCGACCGGAGGGAGGCGTATCGAAGGGAGCGGCTCCTACGGGCGCAGGCGGGCGTCGAGGGCCAGCGCGCGTTCGGCGGCGAGGCCGAGGTCCGCGCCCGTCGATGCCGCCGCCTGGCGCCCCATGAGACCCGACCGGAGTATCACCACCGCAATCCCCGGCTTTTGCGTTCGAGAGCTGTCGCTCGCCCAAAAAAACCGCGCCGGTCCGGGGTCCCGAGCGGTACGCCCCGGTCGTCAGCCTTCCGCTTCGTCGAGCCGCATAGTTGCAGTTTTGCCGATACCAAGCACATCATGTATTAAATGTTCGTGTGGAATTACAGATTTACGATGTCGTTTCGATAAACACGTGCTAATTTTGCCCACGACATACAGAATTCGAATAGAGAGAAGCCGTGACGCAGTCCGACGAGCTGAGGCGGGAGAATGAGGCGCTGCGCGGGGCCATCTCCGCCCTGAACGCGGCTATCCTGCGCATCAACGCCACCCTGGACCTCGACACCGTGCTCGACGAGGCGCTGGAGAGTGCCCGCGCGCTGACCGGCGCCCGCTACGGCGTCATCGTCGTCCTCGACGAGGAGGGCGTGCCCCAGTTGCCGATATTCTCGGGGCTCACGCCGAAGGAGGAGCGCGAACAGCTCGCCTGGCCCGGCAATGCCCGCCTGTTCGAGCATCTGCGCACCCGGCCGGAGCCGGTGCGGGTGGCCGACTTCCCGGGCTATGTCCGCGCGCTCGGCATCGAGGCTGCCTGGACGATCTCCCGGACCTTCCTGGGCATGCCGATGCGCCACCGGGGCCTGGAGGCCGGCAGCTTCTTCCTCGCCGAGAAGGCCGACGGCGAAGCGTTCACCGCCGGGGACGAGGAAGTGCTGACGCTGTTCGCCTCCCAGGCCGCGGCAACGATCGCCAACGCGCGCGCGCACCGCGCCGAGCAGCGCGCGCGGGCCGATCTCGAGGCCTTGGTCGAGACCTCGCCGGTGGGCGTCGTGGTCTTCGATGTGAAGCGCGGCCGGGCGGCGTCTCTGAACCGCGAGATGCGGCGGATCGTGGAGAGACTGCGCATGCCCGGCCGTCCGCTCGAACAACTCCTGGAGGTGATGTCCTTCCGGCGCGCCGACGGGAGCGAGGTGTCCCTGAGCGAGATCCCCATCGCGCAGCAGCTCACCAGCGGCGAGACGGTGCGCGTCGAGGAGATGGTGCTCTCGGTGCCGGACGGGCGCAGCGTCAGGGCGCTGGTCAACGCCACCCCGATCCCCGCCGAAGGGGACGCCATTGGCTCGGTTGTGGTGACCGCCCAGGACCTCGCGCCGCTGGACGAGATCGAGCGCATGCGGACCGAGTTCCTGGGCCTGGTGAGCCACGAGTTGCGCGAGCCGCTGGCCGCCATCAAGGGCTCGGCGGTGACGCTGATGGAGGAGACGCCGGCGCTCGACCCGGCCGAGATGCGCGAGTTCCACCGCCTCATCATCGAGCAGGCCGACCACATGCGCGGCCTGATCGGCGACCTGCTCGATGCCGGGCGTATCGAGGCCGGCACGCTCTCGGTCGCGCCCGAGCCCTCGGAGGTGGCCGACCTGATGGAGCGCGCGCGGAACACGTTTCTGAGCGGCGGCGCGCGGCACGGTGTCGTCATCGACCTTCCGCCGGGCCTTCCACGGGCGATGGCCGACCGGCGGCGCATCGTGCAGGTGCTGAACAACCTGCTCTCCAACGCTGCGCGGAACGCTCCGGAATCGTCCGCCATCCGGCTCTCGGCGGTGCAGGAGGGCGCCCATGTCGCGATCTCGGTCTCCGACGAGGGCCGGGGCCTGGCGCCGGAGCGGCTGGCGCATCTGTTCCGCAAGCACATCGCCCCCGAAGGCGGCGGACCGGAGGGCAAGACGCCGGGCCACAGCCTAGGCCTCGCGATCTGCAAGGGGCTGGTGGAGGCGCATGGCGGACGCATCCGGGCCGAGAGCGCCGGCCCCGGCCAGGGCACGACCATCGTCTTCACCGTGCCGATGGCCGAGGACACCGGCGGCGAGGCGCCCGGTGCCGCCCCGGGACCGTCGCGCCCGCCCCGCGACGCCGCCGAGCCCGTCCGCATCCTCGTGGTCGACGACGACCCGCGCACGCTGCGCTTCGTGCGCGACGCGCTTTCGGCCAAGGGCTACGCGCCCCTGGTTACGGGTGACCATCACGAGCTCGCACGCATCATCCGCGCGGAGAAGCCGGCGCTCGTCCTGCTCGACCTGGCGCTGCCCGGCGCCGACGGCGTCGAACTGATGACCCGGATCCCCGAGCTCTCCGACCTGCCGGTCATCTTCATCTCCGTCTATGGCCGCGACGAGACCGTCGCGCGGGCGCTCGACGCCGGCGCCGCGGACTACATCGTCAAGCCCTTCTCGCCGACCGAGCTCACCGCGCGGGTGCGGGCGGCGCTGAGAAAGCGCGAGCGCCCGGCCCCGTTCGTGCTGGGCGACCTCGCGGTCGACTACGAGAGCCGCCGCGTCACGGTGGCAGGGCGCGCGGCGGACCTCACCGCGACCGAGTATGCGCTCCTGCGGGTACTCTCGCTCAATGCCGGACGGGTAGTCCCTTACGACATGCTGCTCCGCCAGGTCTGGGCCGGGCGGGAGCATGCCGGCCCGAACCTGGTCCGCATCTTCGTGCGCAACCTGCGCCGCAAGCTCGGCGAGGACGCCCAGCACCCGGCCTGGATCTTCAACGAGCGCGGCGTCGGATACCGCATGCCCGATCCGGGCGACCGGTGACCGCCCGACGCCCGGGACCGTCCGGGCCCCATCCACAACCGTTTCGATCTGGCGGAAAGGCCGGGAGATGGACCCCGGATCGTTGCTGACGCGCCGTCCGGGGTGACGATTGAGGCTTCACGGGCGAAGCCGTTTCAACCTGAACGGATGCCGCATCCAGCGCGGCGGCGGGGGAAGCCCGGCAAAGGCCTGTTACGCCGGGGGCCCTCCGCCGAGCGGGAGGGGGCGTAACAGCATGAGTCCTGCATTGTGCATCCCGGTATCGGCCCTGAAGCACGATTCCCCGCCACCGCCTTGCGGGGCCTGAGCGCCTCGATGCGGGCCGCAGTCAGGGCAATCCCGGGCATGTCCTTCTTCCGGTTCCGGTTGCGGCCGGGGAGCCGGGAGTTTCGGCCCGTTCCGCGATTGCAGGTTTTCGGGAGAAAAAAGACGCTATGTCGGACAGTCGGCCCCGCAAGGTGCGGGAGATGTGTGCATGCCGTAGCCGTAGAACCCGGACTTACTGCACCAGCGGCGTCGTTGCGGCAGCCATGTCTATGCCGATGGCCTCGGCGCGGGCCAGAAGCAGCGCCCGGATCACCAGCCATTCGGCCGCCGCGCGCCGCGCCGGCGTTCTCCGCCGGGTGGTACTGCATCTCGCGCAGGACGGCGTCTTCGTCGATGCAGCGGTCGTTGACGCGGATCTCGGCCATGGGCGGTCAGGCCGCGCGGCGGCCGTCGCGGGTGCGCACCACCTGGTAGCCGCGCCGGCCCAGATAGCCGACCGGCCACATCTCCAGTCTGGCCGGTGCCCGCCACGCAGGGCGAAACTCTTGACGAACTCCACGCCACCCTCCGTCGAAGTCCTCGCGCTCGTAGTGGAGGGCGGCGAGCCCGCGTTCGACGAGTGAGGTCCGGGACCGACCTGCCGGGTTTTGCGCGCGCGTGCGGATCAGGCGCCAGTCGCTGTCGGTGGCCGTCACCGAGCGCGGCTTTTTCCTGCCGTCATCCTCCGTTATGGCGCCTCTGCCGCAGGATGACCTAAGGGTGATGTATCGATGCGGCATCAATGTCCATAATAGGTTTTAGTCGGCACACCGCTCGGGAGAGCGTTTCGGATGCTCGGGGAAATTCGGACGGGCTGCGCCGCCGCACTGGCGCTGGCGGGCGGGAACACGGGGCCGGTTTCGGCGCTCGGCGATTTCTGGCGCTCGTTCCGCGCGGCCGTTGTGGCATTTCCGCTGTCCCTGCTGATGCTGGCCATGGTGCCGCACGGTTTCGAGATGACGGGCAAGCTCATCGCGGCGGACATCGTCGGCTACATCTGTACCTGGACCGCCTTCCCGCTCATCATGGTCTTTGTAGCCGAGCGCATGCTGGCCTTCCCGCACTACTGGCGGTTCATCATCGCCACCAACTGGGCGAACCTGCTGCAAAGCGCGGTCTTCACCCTTGTCGTGCTGGTGAATGCCGCAGGCTTCCTGCCGGAGCCCATCTCGGCCATGCTGTTCATGGCGGCCTGGTTCTGGATCCTGCTGTTCAAGTGGCGCCTCGCCCGCCACGGCCTCGGGATCAAGCATTTCCCCGCCGTTGCCATCGTACTGCTCGACCTTGCGCTTCGCCTCGTCATCGCCCGCGCCACGATCTGGTTCGGAGCCTGAACGGCCGGAATTGCAGGATCACGAAATTTTCTCTTGTGTTCCTGAAATATTCCCTCTATGCAATTGGCCAGTGAATGGAGCGGGGGCAAAAAACGGCCTCCGGGCGAGCGGGGAGCGAACATATGGCCCATAATGTGGTGACGATGCCGGAGCAGCAGGACAGGTCGGAGAAGCAGCGCGCGCTGGAATCGGCGCTCGGGCAGATCGAGCGCGCCTTCGGCAAGGGCTCGATCATGAAGCTCGGCCAGCGCGAGACGGCGGTGGAGACCGAGGCGATCTCCACCGGCTCGCTCGGGCTCGACATCGGGCTCGGGATCGGCGGCCTGCCGCGGGGGCGGGTGGTCGAGATCTACGGGCCGGAGAGTTCGGGCAAGACGACGCTGGCGCTGCATGCCGTCGCCGAAGCGCAGAAGGCCGGCGGCGCCTGCGCCTTCGTCGATGCCGAGCACGCGCTGGACCCGGCCTATGCGCGCAAGCTCGGCGTCGATCTGGAGGAGCTGCTGATCTCCCAGCCGGACACGGGCGAGCAGGCGCTCGAGATCGCCGATACGCTGGTGCGCTCCGGGGCGCTCGACGTGCTGGTGATCGACAGCGTGGCGGCGCTGGTGCCGCGCGCCGAGCTCGAAGGCGAGATGGGCGATTCGCTGCCGGGCCTCCAGGCGCGGCTGATGAGCCAGGCGCTGCGCAAGCTCACCGCCTCGATCAACAAGTCGCGCACCCTGGTCATCTTCATCAACCAGATCCGGATGAAGATCGGCGTCATGTTCGGCAATCCGGAGACGACGACCGGCGGCAACGCGCTCAAGTTCTACGCTTCCGTGCGCCTCGACATAAGGCGGATCGGGCAAATCAAGGAGCGCGACGAGATCATCGGCAACCAGACCCGCGTCAAGGTCGTCAAGAACAAGATGGCGCCGCCTTTCAAGGTGGTCGAGTTCGATGTGATGTACGGCCGCGGCATTTCCAAGATGGGCGAAATCCTGGACCTCGGCGCCAAGGCGGGCATCGTCGAGAAGTCGGGCTCCTGGTACTCCCATGCCGGCAAGCGCATCGGCCAGGGCCGCGAGAACGCCAAGGCGTTCCTGCGCGAGAACCCGGATGTCGCCGGCGTCATCGAGCGCGCGATCCGCGAGAATGCCGGGCTGGTCGTCGAGGCGATGATGGGCGAGCCGGAAGCCGCGGCGGACGACGCCTCCTCCGAATAGCCGCGCCTCAGGACCTCGGGTCGAGCGCGTCCTGGAGGGCGTCGCCGAGGAAGTTGAAGGCGATCACCGTCGCGAAGATCAGCAGGCCCGGCCAGACGGCGAGGCGCGGGGCCTGCCAGATCGTCTCCTGGGCGTGGGCGAGCATGTTGCCCCAGCTTGCGGCCGGCGGCTGGATGCCGAGCCCGAGAAAGGAGAGGACGCTTTCGAACAGGATGATGTTCCCAACCGAGAGCGTCGTCGCCACCAGGATCGGCGAGGCGACATTGGGGAGGATATGCCGGAGCGCGATGCGCCCGCTCCCGGCGCCCAGGGCCCGCGCCGCCCGCACATAGTCTTGGGCGCGGGCGGCGAGCGCGGCGGCGCGCACCAGCCGGGCTACCGTCGTCCAGCCGACCAGCGCCACGATGGCGATGACGCGGAAGAGGCTGGCGTCCGTGCCGTCGTCGAGGCCGAGCTTTGCGGGATCGATAGCCGCCAGCACGATCAGCAGCGGCAGGAGCGGCAGTGCGATCACGCCGTCCGTCAGCCGCATGAGCGCGGTGTCGAACGCGCCGCCGCGATAGCCGGCCAGCAGGCCGAGGCCGGTGCCGATGAGCGCGGCGATGAAGGCGGCGGCAAGACCGACCGAGAGCGAGACCTGCCCGCCCCGGAGCAGCCGCGCCAGCAGGTCCCGCCCGAGATCGTCGGCCCCCAGCGGGTGCGCCGCCGACGGCGGCGCATAGCGGGAGAACAGGTCCACCGACTCGGCGTCGATGCCGAGCGCCGCCTCGATGAGCGGCGCGGACCAGGCGGCGGCGGCCAGCAGCAGCAGGAAGACCGCGCCGGCGAGGCCCGCCCTGTGGCGGCGGAAGCGCAGCCATGCAAGCGCGGCCGGGCTCATGCCCCGGCCCGGAACGCGATGCGCGGATCGAGCGCCACATAGGCGCCGTCCGCGGCGATATTCGCGGCGAGCGTCGTGAAGGTCGCGAACAGGAGGCCGACGAGCGCGAGGTTGTAATCGTTCGCCATCACGGCGTTGTAGATGAGCGCGCCCATGCCGGGATAACCGAACATGATCTCGGTGATGAGCGCGCCGGAGAAGAGCGCGCCCATGTCGAGAGCGAGGATCGTCACCACCGGGATCATCGCGTTGCGCAGCACGTGGCGGCGCAGGACGGCGGCGCGCGAGAGGCCCTTGGCGCGCGCGGTGCGCACATAGTCCTGGCGCAGCGCCTCGCGCATGGAGGCGCGGACATAGCGCGTGATGCCGCCGGCCGAGAGCAGCCCCAGAACCGCGACCGGCAGCACCAGATGGCGCAGCCGCTCCAGCCAGCCCGCGTCGCCCGCCGCGGGATAGCCTGTCGCCGGCAGCCAGCCGAGCGTGACCGAGAAGAGCAGCATCGCCATGATCGCAAGCCAGAAGGGCGGCGTGGAAATGCCCGCGAAGCAGAGGAAGTTGACGGCGTAGTCAGCGAAGCGGTTAGCCTTGAGCGCGGCGAAAATGCCGGTCGGCAGCGCAATCGCGACCGAGAGTGCGAAGGCGAGCCCCATCAGCAGCGCGGTGTGCGGCAGCCGCTCCGCCAGCAGGTCGAGCGCCGGGCGGTGGTAGATGCGGCTGTGGCCGAAATCGCCGCCAAGCGCCTGGCCTGCCCAGGCGAGGTAGCGCTCCCAGACCGGGCGGTCGAGGCCGTAAAGCGCCTTCAGCCGTTCGGTGTCCTCCGAGGTCAATTCCGGGTCGGCCGCGATCATGGCGTCGATCGGGTCGCCCGGCATCAGGCCGATCAGCCCATAGACGATGAAGGACATGACGGCCAGAACGATGGCCGCCTGCAACAGGCGGCCGGCGAGAAAACGGCTCATTCCTCCGCGCGCCACTCCTCGATCCAGAGCGTGGTCGGATACTGGTGCCCCGTCGGCGTCACGCCCTTCAGCCACTTCGGAAAGACATAGGGCGTGGCGCGGAAATAGAGCGGCAGCACCGGCAGGTCGCGCGCATAGGCGGCCTGGAGCTCCGCCCAGAGCGCGCGCCGCTTCCCGCGGTCCAGCTCCACCTCGATTTCGTCGAGCAGCCTGTCCATATCCGGGTTCCGGTAGCCGGTGTAGTTCTGTCCGGACCAGTTGTTCTCCGCCGTCGGGATCATGGTGGAGTGCAGCGTCGAGCGCGGCACGCTCTCCGGCGACGAGAGCCAGGCATACATGGCGAGGCCCGGGAATTGCCGCTTCGAGACCGTCTCGCCGAAGAACACCCGCGCCGGCTGGTTGCGGATGCGCACATCGATGCCGACATCCTTCCACGCCGCCTGCAGCACCTGCTGCACGAGTTCGCGCGAGCGGTTGCCGGCGGTGGTGCCGAGTTCGAGCCGGAGCGGCTCTCCGGCGGCGTTGCGGCGGGGCGCGCCCGGCGCATCACCGGTCCACCCCGCCTCGTCCAGCAGCCTCCGCGCCGCGTCCGGGTCGAACGGCGTCTCGCGCAGGTCCGGGTCATAGACCCAGTCGAGCGGGCTGACCGGCCCGTGCGCCACCGGCTGCCGGCCGAAAAAGAGGCGCTTCGAAATCGTCTCCCGGTCGATGGCGTGCAGCAGCGCGCGCCTGACCCGGACATCGGCCAGCGCCGGATTGTCGAGATTGAGGTCGATATGTTCGTAGATCAGCCCCGCCTTGTAGGAGAAGTCCCAGGCGTCGCCCTCGCGCTGCTCCATCGCGGCCGCCTGGTCCAGGCTGAGGCCGAGTTCCCCGGCGATGTAGTCTATGGCGCCGGAGCGAAGATTGACCTCGAGCGCCGCCGTGTTCTCGACGATGCGGATGATGACCGTCTCGAAGGCCGCCGGCTTGCCCCACCAGGTCGGGTTGCGCTTCAGCTCGATGGCGGCGCCCGGTTCCACGCGGACGACCCGGTAAGGCCCGAACCAGAGGCCGGGATTGGCGCTGTCGGCGTCGAAGGCGGTCCGGTTCCGGTATTCGGCAGGATCCGCGTCGAAATTGGCGCGGTCGACATGGGCGGGAAGCACAAGGACGCCGACATCGTTGTAGTCGAAGGTCACCCGGTCCAGATGCAGGGTGAACCGGCGGTCGTCATGGATTTCCAGTTCCAGGATGCGCCGGAAGAGTTCCGCCGAGGCGACGCCCGATTGCGGGTGCTTGCCGACTTCGACGGCGAAGGCCACGTCCCTCGTCGTCACCGGCGCCCCGTCGCCCCAGCGCGCATCGGGGCGGATGGCGTAGGTGACTGCGATGCCCTCCTTGCCCTCCGACGTCGTCTCGCGCACCGCGCCGCCGTTCTCGATGGTCGGAAGCTCGACGCAGAGCATGCAGACGAGCCGCCACTCCGGGTCGTAGGCGGTGAAAGGACGCATGCCCATCGCGAGCGCATAGCTCTTCGCCAGCATCGAATCGATCAGCGGATGCAGGGTCGAGGGGAACTGGGTCATGCCGATGACCAGCCGGTCCTTCGCCCCGGCGGGCAGCGCGGCGGCGAAGGACAACAGGACCGCAACGGCGAAAGCGCGGATCATGGCGCGAAACTCCCTGGGCGGCAGAGAATGAAGTTACCCGTTCGACCGGAACAGCGGAAACCCGCTCGATTTGTACTCAGCCCGTCACTGCGTCCAGCCAGTCCTCCAGACTTTCGACGATATGGTGGACGGTGGCGGGATCGAGGCCGCGGGCGCCCTGGGGGCGTTCGGTGCACAGCCAGACGGTCGTCATGCCGGAAGCGGCGGCGGGGATGAGGTTGCGGGCCATATCCTCCACCATCACGGCGCGGCGCGGATCGACCGCGTGGCGGGCGAGCAGGCGCCGGTAGCCTTCCGGGTCCGGCTTGGGCAGGAGCCCGGCAGCTTCGACATCGAACACGGCCTCGAAATGCGCGCTGAGCCCGAGCCGGTCCAGCACACGCTCGGCATGGGCGACGGTTGCATTGGTGTGGACGAGGCGCCGGCCCGGCAGTCCGGCAATCAGCCGTTGCAGGCGCGGGGAAGGTCGAAGCGAGGAAAGATCGAGGCGGTGGGTTTCCTCGAGGTAGTCATGGGGGTCCGCACGGCATTCCGCGATCACGCCGCCAAGGGTCATCCCGTAGCGGCCGTGCCATACGCTGCGAAGCCGGTCGGCTTCGTCCGTCGAAACGCCGAGATGGCGTTGGATGAAGGCGGAGATCGCCGCTTCCATCTGTTCCGGGATATCGCATTCCGACGGGCTGTAGAGCGTGTTGTCGAGGTCGAAAATCCAGCAGTCCACGCGGCCGGGATCGGGAAGCGGGTCGTTCATTGCCGCCGGATCAGCGTGCCCGCGCCCGAATGCGTCAGGATTTCCAGCAGCACGGCATGGTCCATTCGCCCGTCCAGGATCACCGCCGCCTCGACCCCGCCCTCGACGGCGTCGAGGCAGGTCTCCACCTTCGGGATCATGCCGCCCCTGATCGCGCCGTCGGCGATCATCCGCCGGGCGCGGCCGCGGTCCATTTCGGGAATGAGCCGGCCTTCCTCGTCAAGCACGCCCGCCACGTCGGTCAGCAGCAGGAAGCGGCGCGCCTTGCAGGCGGCGGCGATGGCCCCGGCGGCGGTGTCCGCGTTGATGTTGTAGGTCTCGCCGTCCTCGCCGAGGCCGATGGGCGCGACCACCGGAATGAAGCCCGCCTGCGCCAGCGCGTCGATCACGCCGGTATCGACGCCGGAGGGCTCGCCGACGAAGCCGAGGTCGAGCGCCTTCTCGATGTTCGACTCCGGGTCGCGGCGCATGCGCTTCAGGCGTTTTGCGGTTATCAGTTCCGCATCCTTGCCGGAGAGGCCGACGGCGCGTCCGCCGGCCTTGCCGATGGCGGCGGCCACAGCCTTGTTGATGCGGCCCGCCAGCACCATCTCGACGATCTCGACCGTCTCCGCGGTCGTCACCCGGAGCCCGTCCACGAAGTCGCTGCCGATGCCGAGGCGTTCCAGCATGCCCCCGATCTGCGGGCCGCCGCCATGCACCACCACGGGGTGGATGCCGATCTGCTTCATCAGCACGACGTCGCGCGCAAAGCCGGCGAGCGCGTCGGCGTCGCCCATCGCATGGCCGCCATATTTGACGACGACGGTGGCGCCGGCGTAGCGCGCAATATGCGGCACCGCCTCCGAAAGCACGGCCGCTTTCGCGATGCCGTCGGCGAGCATGCCGGCAAGCGGACCGGCGGCAGTCTCCGTCATGGGCCAGGCTCCTCTGCAAGGGCGGCGAGTTCGGCGCGGAGCCGGGGGACGCCGTCGCCGGCGCGGGCGCTGGTGGCGATGACGGCAGGATGCGCGGCGGCCCGGCGGGCAATCCCGGCCTCGACCTCGGCCACGGCGCGCTCCTGCGCCGGGGGGCCGAGCTTGTCTATCTTGGTCAGCACCACCTGATAGACAACCGCTGCGCGGTCGAGCATCTCCATCAGCTCGGCGTCGCTCGCCTTCAGTCCGTGCCGGGCATCGACCAGCAGGCAGAGCCGGCGAAGCGTCGCCCGCCCGGCGAGATAGTCGCGGGTGAACGCCGTCCAGGCCGCCGCCTTCGTTTTCGACACCTTCGCATAGCCGTAGCCGGGCAGATCGACGAGGGCGAGCCGGCCGGCAAGGTCGAAGAAGATCAGCGCCTGGGTGCGGCCCGGCGTGTTGGAGGTGCGCGCCAGGCTTCTGCGGCCGGTAAGCGCGTTCACGAGGCTCGACTTGCCGACATTGGAGCGTCCTGCGAACGCGACTTCCGGCAGTCCGGCCGGGGGAAGCTGGCCGGCTTCGGCCGCGGCGGCCGTGAAGCGGCACTCCCCGGCGAAGAGCCGCCGGCCGCGCTCCAGTTCCAGGGTGTCTTCCAACGAGCCGGGCTGGCACACGGGCCGTGGACCTCAGGTTTTTCCAGCCGCCGTGCGGGTCACGCCGTGACGGCGCATGATGACCCATTGCTGCGCCATGGAGAGGAGGTTGTTCCAGGTCCAGTAGATCACCAGTCCGGCCGGGAAGGTCGCCAGCAGGAAGGTGAAGACCAGCGGCATGAACTGGAAGATCTTGGCCTGAATGGGGTCGGCGGGCGTCGGGTTGAGCCGCATCTGCGCCCACATGGAAAGGCCCATCAGGATCGGCCAGACGCCGATATGCAGGAAGGAGGGCGGGCCCCAGTCCACCAGGCCGAAGAGCGTGAACAGGTTCGTCGGATCGACCGCCGACAGGTCCTCGATCCAGCCATAGAACGGCGCGTGGCGCATTTCGATGGCCACGAACAGCACCTTGTAGAGCGCGAAGAAGACCGGAATCTGGATGAGGATCGGGAGGCAGCCGGCGGCCGGGTTGACCTTCTCGCGCTTGTAGAGGGCCATCATTTCCTGGTTGAGCTTCTGCCGGTCGTCGCCGAGGCGCTCACGCAGCTTCAGCATTTCCGGCTGCAGCGCCTTCATCTGGCTCATCGAGCGGTATGACTTGTTCGCCAGCGGGAAGAAGACCAGCTTGACCCCCACCGTGAGCGCCAGGATCGCCAGGCCGAAATTACCGAGCACGCCCTGCAGCCAGGAGAGCGCGTAGAAGAACGGCTTAGTGAGGAAGTAGAACCAGCCGAAGTCGATGGCGAGGTCGAACTTGGCGAAGTCGAGGTCGTCGCGGTAGCGGTCCAGCAGGTGGGCCTTCTTGGCGCCCGTGAAAACGTGGTTGCGCACTGCGGCGCGCCCGCCTGGCGGCACGATGACGGCGGTGCGCAGATAATCGGTCTGGTATTTGTCGATGCCCTGCTCGAGCCTGTGCAGGAAGCGCGCCGTGAAGGCTTCGCCCGGTTCCGGGATGAGGGCCGTCAGCCAGTATTTGTCGGTGATGCCGAGCCAGCCCTGCGTATTCTCGACCTTGATCTCGCCGTCGTCGACGAGATCGTCGTAGTCGTGCTCCTCCAGGACTTCGTCGAGAACGCCGAGCGGGCCTTCATGCAGGATGAAGAAACCCGAGGTCTCCGGCGTGCCGGAGCGCGACACGAGGCCGTAGGGATAGAGCGTGACCGGAAAGGCCGTGTCGTTGGCGACGGACTGCTCGACCGTCAGCAGGTAGTCGTCCGCAAGCTCGACGGTCCGGGAGAAGCGCAGGCCCGCGCCATTGTCCCAGGACAGCTTGAGCGGCCGTTCGCGGCTCAGCTGGCGGTCGTTGGTGGCCCATAGTGTGGTGCCGGTCGGCACCGGCGTCGTCCCGTCGGCCGCGACCCAGCCGAGCTCGGCGTAAAAGGCCCCGCGCGTGCCGGGCGGAGACAAGAGGGTGATGAGCGAACTGTCGGTGTCGGGCGTCTGCCGGTAATCCTTGAGCGTGATGCTGTCTATGCGCGCCCCGGCGAGCGGGATCGAGCCGGAGACGCGACCGTCTTCTATCGGGATGCGGGGCGCCTGCCCCTCAGCCGCGGGCTGCCGGGCGGCCGGCTGCGTTCCCGGAACGACGCCGGACGGGGCGGGCAGTCCTCCGGGCGTGGGGATGGCGCCCGTCTCCGCGCCGGGCGCGGGCGGCGCACCGGGCGCGCCGGCCTCCTCCGCCGGGGGCGGCGGCTCCGGCGGCGGCATCATCATCTGGAACACCAGCAGGATGCCGATCGAGATGACGATCGCTAGGAGGAGGTTGCGGTTGTCGAGCACGGGGCGGAAGCGTCCGTTCAGCGGCGGTCAGCGCCGTCTTCCGGCGGCACCGGGTCATAACCCGAACCGCCCCAGGGATGGCAGCGGGCGAGGCGTTTCGCCGCAAGCCAGCCGCCGCGCAGCACGCCATGCGAATCGATGGCCTGCAGCGCAAAGGTGGAGCATGTCGGCATGTAGCGGCAATTCGCCGGCAGCCAGGGCGAGATCAGCCAGCGATAGGCGTAGATGGGCGCCTTGAGCAGCAGCTTCATTGTCGTTCGACCCGGTCGGCGGCGGCCCTGAGGTCGCCGGTCAGCGCCTCCCAGCCCCGGGTCAGCGCGGCGCGGCGGCCGATCACGACATAGTCCCTGCCGGGGCGGGGCGCCAGTGACTCGCGAACGGCGGCGCGCAGGCGCCGGCGCACCCGGTTGCGCTCGACAGCGTTCCCGACCTTCTTGGACACGGTGTAGCCCACCTGCATCGGGCCGTCGTCGCCACGCTCGCGCATCTGCAGCACGAGCCCGGCCGCGGCCCAGCGGCGGCCGGCCGCACGGACGCGGAGGAAGTCGGCGCGTTTCCTGAGCGTCCGGGGGGTGTCCATGCGGGTCGGCGGAGCCGGGCTCAGGCCGAGAGGACCTTGCGCCCCTTGGCGCGCCGCCGTTTCAGCACGCGGCGGCCGCCCACGGTCCCCTTGCGGGCGCGAAAGCCGTGGCGCCGCTTGCGCACGAGGCGGCTCGGCTGGAAAGTGCGTTTCACGGAAAATGAACTCCATCGCGGAGGATATTACGGCCGCCGGCCGCATCCGGATGGCCGGATAATGGAGATACCCCGTTCGGCTGTCAACGCTATGATGGCGGGACTCGGACGACGCGGAGATGTGTGGATGGCCGCCAACGGACGGCGCTCGCTCGGCGGCGCGGCGAAACGGCTTTCGATCCTGGCGGTGCTGGCCGCCGGCCTCGCCGCATTCTTCGCCGCCGGGCTCCACGAGCAACTGAGCTTCGAGGCGCTCCGCGACAACCGGGAGATGCTGGCCTCCTGGGTCGAGGCAAACCTTGTGCTCGCGCTGCTCGCCTATCTGGCGGGCTATACCGTCGTCATTGCCTTCTCGCTGCCGGTGGGCGCGGTCGCGACCATTTCCGGCGGGTTCTTCTTCGGGCTCTGGTTCGGCACCGCGGCGACGGTCGTCGGCGCCACGCTCGGCGCGACGGCCCTGTTCGTCGCGGCGCAGACCGTGCTCGGCGACCGGCTGCGCACCAGGGTCGGGACCGCGCTCGAACGCATGGACAGCGGCTTCCGGCAGAATGCCTTCAACTACCTGCTGGTGCTCAGGCTGGTGCCGCTTTTCCCGTTCTTCCTCGTGAACATCGCGCCGGCCTTCGCCAATGTGCGGCTTGCGACCTATGTCAGCGCCACCTTCATCGGCATCATTCCCGGTACCTTCGTCTATACGAGCGTCGGCAACGGGCTGGGCGCGGTCTTCGACAGCGGCGGCGAGCCGGACCTCGGCCTTATCCTGGAGCCGGAAATCCTGCTGCCGATCCTGGGTCTTTCCGTGCTGGCGCTGGTGCCGGTTGCCTACAGGCGTTTCCGGCGCGCCCCGCCGGCCGCATGATGCGGCTGCCGCGCTCGTTTCGCTCGCTTTCGGCGCGCCTGCTCGTGCTCACCGTGTTTTTCGTCATGCTGGCGGAACTGCTGATCTACGCGCCGTCCATCGCGCGCTTCAGGGTCGTCTATCTGGCGGACCGGCTGGCGGATGCCCATATCGCCGCGCTTGCCCTGGAGGCGGCGCCGACCAGGGCCGTCGATGAAGCGCTGGAAATGCGCCTGTTGCGCCAGGTGTCGGCCTACAGCGTCGAGCTCAGGGTGGGCGACCACACGACCTACATGCTCGGCGGCAGCATGCCGCCCGATGTGGACGCCGCCTTCGATCTGGACGAGACCATGGCAGTCGCTTCGGTCTGGGACGCCGCGTACACGCTCGCCCAGACGGGGAACCGGGTGCTGCAGGTCAGCGGCGCCTCCTCCCGCGAGCCGGGCGCGCGGGTCGAGATCACGATGGACGAGTGGCCGATGCGCGAGGAGATGATCGCCTATTCCGAGCGCATCCTGCTGCTCTCGCTGGTGATCTCGGCGCTGACGGCGGCGGCGGTCTTCCTCGCGCTGCACTGGCTCATGGTCCGCCCGATGAGCCGGCTGACGGAGGCGATGGTGCGCTTCGGCGCCGACCCGGAAGACCAGAGCCGCATTCATGGCCCCTCGGAGCGCAGCGACGAGATCGGTACGGCCGAACGCCAGCTCGCCGGGATGCAGCGCCGCCTCCACGCGGCGCTCAGCCACCGCGCGCATCTGGCGGCGGTGGGCGAGGGCGTGGCGAAGATCAACCATGACCTGCGCAACATGCTGGCCTCGGCCCAGCTTGTCTCCGACAGCCTCGGCGAGAGCCGCGACCCGCGCGTGCGAAAGGCCGTCCCGACCCTGGTGGGGGCGCTCGACCGGGCGGTCGGGCTCTGCACCCGGGTGGTGGATTTCGCGCGCGCCGGCGGTCCCCGGCTCACCCTGGAGGCGGTTCCGCTGGCGGAGCTCATCGACGACGCGGCGAGCGTTGCAGGCAAGGGCGTGTCGTGGACCAACGACATCGAGTCCGGGACGGCGGTCGAAGGCGACCGGGAGCAGCTGTTCCGCGTCTTCGCCAATCTCGCCCGCAATGCGGCGGAGGCCGGCGCCGGGACGGTTTCGGCGACGGCGAGGCTGCGCGACGGGCGGGTGCATGTGACGGTTGCGGATGACGGCCCCGGTCTGCCGGAGCGGGCGCGCGAGAACCTGTTCCGGCCGTTCCAGGGTTCGACCCGGCCGGACGGCTCAGGCCTCGGCCTTGCGATCGCGCGCGAGATCATGCGCGCCCATGGCGGGTCCATCCGGTTGATTTCTTCCGGCGGCGAGGGAACTGTCTTCCGGCTGGATTTCGCAATGTGCAGGGAGCGTCGATGACCACAAGAGGGGGCGGGGCCTGGAACCCCGGGCAATATCTGCGCTTCGGCGGGCACCGCCTGCGGCCGGCGCTCGAACTGTTCCAGCGGGTCGAGCACGACAATGTCCGCATCGCCGTCGATATGGGCTGCGGGACCGGCGATATCGCCCGCGCCATGGCGGCGCGCTGGCCGGAAGCGGATGTGCGCGGGCACGACCTCTCCGAAGCGATGCTGGAGGAAGCGGCAGCCGGGGACCCGGACGCCCGCGTCGCCTGGTCGAGGGCCGACCTCCGGGACTGGCGCCCCGACCGGCCGGTGGACCTGCTCTACGCCAACGCCGTCTACCAGTGGGCGGACGACCATGAGGCGCTGTTTCCGCGCCTGCTGGGCACGCTGGCGCCGGGAGGCGTGTTCGCGGCGCAGATGCCGATGAGCTGGTCGGAGCCGAGCCACAGGGGAATGCGCGACGTCCTCGACGAGCATGGCTTCGGCACGCCCGAATTGCGGGCGCGGCTGGCGTACAAGTGGGTGGCCGAGGCCGACTGGTATTACGGCCTGTTCCGCCCGCTGGTCTCGGAACTGGACATCTGGGAGACGCGCTACATCCAGGTGTTGGAGGGCGCGGACCCGGTGCTGGAATGGGTCAAGGGCACGGGCCTGCGCCCGGTGCTGGAAGCGCTGGAAGGCGGGGAGAAGGACCGCTTCCTCGCCGCCTACGCCGCCCGCCTGCGCGCCCTCTACCCCAGGCTGGACAGCGGCGAGACCCTCTACCCCTTCCCCCGCCTGTTCATCGTCGCGCGGGTGTAGCTGATGGAGTTGCCGCGATCCTGCTTTCCTGTCCACAAGGTCCCGACCGTCGCCCCGGCCCCCCGAGCCGGGGCCTCGCGGGGCCGGGGCGACGGCGAATGAAGTCGATCCAACCGGAACGGATCGTGCGCTAGAATCGGAACCTGAGCCCGCTGTCGGGGAGGCTGCTTCCGAGCGGGCTGCACACCGCGACGCAGTAAGCCGTGCAACCGTCGGGCCGGCTGGAAGGGAACGGATAGTGCGGTCCCGCCGCCGCGGGATACCACCCGGGCGCGCACCCCTCCTTCGCGACGCAATACTCGAAGCAGGCCTGCGAGGCCGTCCGCTCCTCCGGCCAGCCGGGCAGCAGCCCGAGCGGATAGCCGCTGGCGAACGCCGCGCCGGCAGCGGCGACGAGGGCGGCGCAGACGGCCGCCGGTTTCAGGATCGATTTGCTCACGGTTTCCTCCTCATGCTAACCCGACTTCCGCAACTCGGCTTGAGAATCGACTGATTTGACGGTTTTCCGGCGCGAGAAGTGTCGGATTTCGGTGCAGTACCTCTCGGGACCGGCTTGTAGTGCCGACCTACCCCCTTGATCGGGCTGGCGAAGATCCGGACGCTGCGCTGATGTTCGTGCGCTGCAAGAGACGCTTCAAGGACGGCAAGGAGCACCGCTACTGGAGCGTTGTGGAGAACGTCCGGGTCCACGGCGGTCGGGTTGTTCAGCGTCAGGTGCTCTATCTCGGGGAGATCAACGACAGCCAGCGAGCGGCGTGGTGCCGCTCGATCGAGGTGGTGGAGGGCAAGTCGCGATCACGGCAGATGGCGCTGTTTCCCGAGGACCGGGAGGCGCCGGCGCTGACTTGCGAAGTGGTGAAGATCGACCTCTCGCAGGTGGCGCTTCACGACCCGCGCCAGTGGGGGGCGTGCTGGCTGGCGCTGTCCTTGTGGGACCGCCTGGACCTGGACCGCTTCTGGGAAGAGCGGCTGCCGGCGAGCCGGCAAGGCACGCGGTGGCTGGACATCCTGAAGATCCAGGTCTGCTACCGGCTGATCGACCCGGGCAGCGAGTGGCGCCTTCACCGTCACTGGTATGAGCACAGCGCGCTTCGCGATCTTCTGGGTGGCGAGCGGGCGATCGCCGACGACACACTCTATCGCTGTCTCGACAAGCTGCTGGCGCACAAGCAGGGCTTCTTCTCGTTTCTGCGCGACCGCTGGGCGACGCTGTTCGAGGCGCGCTTCGACGTGCTGCTCTACGACCTGACCTCGACCTACTTCGAGAGCGATCCGCCGTTCGATGACAAGCGCCGCTTCGGCTACAGCCGGGACAAGCGGCCCGACTGCGTGCAGGTGGTGATCGCCCTGATCGTTACGCCGCAGGGCTTTCCGCTGGCCTATGAGGTGATGCCGGGCAACACCTCCGACGACACCACGCTGGCGGCGTTCCTCAAGAAGATCGAGGATCAGTATGGCCGCTCCGAGCGGGTGTGGATCATGGACCGCGGCATCCCCACCGAGGAGACGCTGGCCGCGATGCGCGAGGGCGAGGCGCCGGTGCGCTACCTGGTGGGCACGCCCAAGGGCCGGCTGACGCGGCTCGAGAAGGTGTTCCTGGGCCTGCCCTGGCAGGAGGTGCGCCAGTCCGTGACTGTCAAGCTTCTGGTCGAGGATGGCGAGCTCTACGTCCTGGTGCGCAGCGAGGGGCGGCAGGTGAAGGAACGCGGCATGCGCCGGCGCCGGCTGAAGAGGCTGTGGCGTCGATTGGCCGAGTTGCAAGGGCAGTCGAACAGCCGGGATCAGTTGTTGCTCAAGCTCGGCGCCGCCAGGAAGGAGGCCGGCCGGGCCTGGAGCCTGGTCGACATCACCGTGCCCGGGACCGACAGCGAACTCGCCGCCAACGGCTTCTCATTCCGCCTGCAGCGCGACCGGCTGCGCCAGGTCCGCCGCCGCGAGGGCCGTTACCTGCTGCGATCCAACATGGTCGCCGAAGACCCCGCCACGCTGTGGCATCTGTACATGCAGCTCGTCGAGATCGAGCAGGCGTTCAAGGAACTCAAGCACGACCTCGCGATCCGCCCCATCTTCCATCAGCGCCAAGAGCGCATCGAGGCGCATATCTTCGTCTCGTTCATCGCCTACTGCCTGCTGGTGACCCTGAAGAACCTCGCCCGGCCGCGCGCCCCGGGCCTCACCCCACGCGCCATCCTTGAGGCCTTCGCCACCATCCAGATGGTGGACGTCCATCTGCCAACCACCGACGGCCGGCACCTCGTCCTGCCGCGCCACACCCGGCCGAACAAGGAGCACGAGCTACTGCTGCAACAGCTCGGCATGACCTGGCCGCAGCAACCCGCACCCCGGATCTCCGCCTGACGGCACACGGCGCCGCCTCTCCGTTCGCCGCCTTGTAGTGCCGACCCTCGGGGAGACGATCAAGGCTATTCAATGAGTTAGCATCCTCATGACCCCCGAGTTGCGGAAGTCGGGCTAACGTATCGAGCGCTGGTGCTTCGACCGCCAGCCGCTATAGACCGGACCGCCGGTCGAGTCCCGCGCTGAATAGGAAAATTTTTCCGCACAGGCCCAGAAAATATTTCGGCGATTGGGCTTGCGATCCGAAAGGCGGCAGGCTCAGGATCGCGTTATGTGCGAGCGCGATCCTCAGCAGCGGCCATTCAGGGAGTGGGGCATCGGCCTCTTTCTGGCGCCGCAGGTCTATGGCGACGTGCTGGAAGGTCGATTGAATCGGCAGGGGCTCTCGATGCTGGATCGCGTCTCGCCGTATGAGGGAGCCGCATCCGCGTCCTATGAGCTGCTGACACGGGAGTTGGCTGGGCCTTGGGAGTCGGCGTTCAGTTGGTGGGGAGACCACAGAAAGGATGACGGTACCCGCGAGGGCCATATTCATTGGCCCCGGACGGGTAACAGGTGGCGCGTCCTGTCGTCCGATCCCCGGTTGCTCCAGCTGCTGGACGACCTCGAATGCCGGCAGGTACAGGTGTTATCCCTTCTTGTAGCGGAGACCGAAGCTAAGGTCGAAGCCAAGGTCGAAGCCGCCGGCTATGCGGGCAGGAGGTGGGAGATCGCCCAGGACCTTGCGGATGTGGGCAAGGCGATGGTGTATCGGCTCCACACTCTGGAAGGCATGGGGCTGGTTGACCTGTACCTGCAACATGATTGGATGCGCCGCTACGGATACAGGCTCAAAGGTGATGACATCGGAGATCGGGAGTTGGAGCAACTCAAGGGGCTGCCGAAGCGAACCCGGAATCAGTCCGTCAATGGCAAGATTGTCGTGAAGGGCGAGATGTTGACCGAATTCCTGGCGAAACTCATGGAGGCCGGGAAGCCGTCGGCATCGATGGAGCAAGGAACATGACCAGATCGAAGAGGCAACGGTTCCGTCTGGCCGTCGCGGCTGCGGCGGTTGCAGGCGTATCGGTCCTGGGTTCGGCGGGGTCGGCGGCAGCCGGCGGCGCGAGCCTTGAATGGCGGATGAATCCGGCGCTCGGGTATACGGCCGTGGCGCCCGCAAGTCCGTACGGGATCGGGACGGGCGCCGGTTACGGCCCCGCTTTCGAAGGGAGCCTGTTGGTGCGGACGGCGGCGCCGGTCGAGCCGGGCTTGCGGCCGCCAGACTATCCGGTCGGGATGAAATACGACGATTCCGGGTGGCCGGAATATATGGCGTCCGGATATGCGGCCATGGTGTTCGGAGGTCCGGTCTACTGGACGGGGACGGGCGCCGGTTACGGCCCTGTTTTCGGAGGGAGCCTGCCGGTGCAGATGGTGGTGCCGGTCAATGCGGACCGCGAGATGCAGGAGCGCCTGGACGCCCTCCTCAGGGAGAAATACGGCGGCGTCCTGAACCGGGGAAATATGGACCGGTTCCTCAAGGACATGATGCGCGAGGCGCTGCAGGTCTACGGCAAGGCGGAGGAGCGCATCGGCTTCGACTGCCTTCGCGCCGATGCGGCGGTGCGGAGCCTTGTATCCGGCGAGATCGACTATGTGAACATGATTCCTGTCGAAGACGCATGTCCGTGTTGCTGCCCCTGTCCCTCTCCGCCTTGTCCACGGCCATGGCCGTGGATCGCGACGAGCATGGGCGCGGCGGGCGGCTGGGCGGCCCCCGGAACGAAGGTCGCCGACCCGGAAACGGGTGCCATGACCATGACGGTGGCTCGCATGCCGGATCATCGGTGGGGCGCAACGGTGCAGAGACTGGTGGCCGGCGGGATCGACGACATGAGTTCCGGCGGCTCTTGCCCCTGCCCCTTGCCCTGGCCGACAGGGCCGCTGCCCTGCCCGACGCCGCAGCCCTGGATAGACGGGACGGCGCCCGGTTGGTGGGGCGGTATGCCGGTGTCGAAATTCCGCGCCGCGCTCGATTGGGCGGCCGATGACGACGACGAGGACCCGCCGTTTCCGGTGCCCATCCCCGGCGTGGGAGAGACGGGCCACGGGCTTACCGCGTCGGGGACGACCGGCTTCCACACCGTGCCCGGCTGGGGGTTTGGCATGGCGGCGCCGGAATTCCGGGCGGCCGATGACGATGACGAGGACCCGCCGTTTCCGATTCCCATCCCCGGCGTCGGCTAGGGGCTTGCCGCGCCGCCCGCCGGCCGGCGCGGGCCGAGCGTCTCGACGACCGCGGTGTAGTAGTTCCGGGCGAAGCCGGCGTCGCGGGTGCGCTCCATGAGGTCGCGGGTGACGTTGGCGGCGCGCATCTCCATCCCGGCGCCTTCCGCGAAGTCGAGCGCGTAGGAGAGGTCCTTCAGGATGTAGTCGGTCGGGAAGGCGCCCTCGGTCGGGTGCTCGCCGGTCAGCAGGCATTTCATGCCGTGGTTGCGCAGCACGAAGCTGTCGGCGGAGCTGCGCGCCAGGGTCTCGAACAGCACCCTGCCGTCCACCGCCCCCGACGCGCGGGCCGCCGAGAGCGCTTCGGCAAGCGCCACCACCGTCATCGCGACCACCATGTTGTTCAGCAGCTTGACCGCCTGGCCCGCGCCCGCGCCGCCGCAATGGGTGACCTCGGCGGCCATGCAGTCGAGCAGCGGGCGGATGCGCCCGAAGGTCTCCTCCGTGGCGCCCACCATGATCGACAGCGTGCCGTCGATGGCGGCCTGCGCGGTGCGGGCGACGGGCGCATCGGCAAAGGCGATGCCGCGCCCGGCGCAGGTTTCCGCCAGTTCACGGGCGAGCGCCGGCGGGGCGGTCGAGCAGTCCACCAGCACCTGTCCCGGCCCCATCGCCGCGACCAGCCCGCCGTCGCCCAGGCAGACGCTGCGCACCTGCGGCCCGCCGGGCAGCGACAGCAGCACCGTTCCGGCCTGCCGCGCGATCTCCTCCGGCTCCGCCGCCTCCGCGCCCTCGGCCGCGAGGCGGGCCGCCGGCTCGGGGCTGAGGTCGTGGCACAGCACCCGCCGGCCAGACTTGCCCAGAATGTTCCGGCACATCGGCTCGCCCATCACGCCGAGCCCGATGAATCCGACCGTGTTGCCGTCCGCCATTGCCTGTATCCCACGCCTTCGAAGCGGCTTCCGCCGCCGGAAGCCTAGCATTCTGCGGGCTTCCTTGCAGGCGGGGTCTGTGCCAGACTGCCGCCGCCGGTGTTAACCGAAACGGGAGAACCTTAGATGTTGCAGGGGATGAAGACTGTTGCCGCGGCCGCCGTCGCAGGCGCAATTGCGCTGGGAGCGGGCGTCGCCGGGGCTGCCGACTATGGCAAGAAGGAGTTCACGGTGGTCGGGACCTGGAGCTTCCTCGACCACTGGAAGGAGCGCGAGAGCAAGTTCTGGCAGAAGATACTGCCGGAGGCCACCGGAGGCGCGCTGACCGCCAACGCCAAGCCGAACGACCAGCTCGGCCTCTCCGGTTTCGAGCTGATGCGCCTGCTGAAGCTCGGCACCTACGACGCCGCCCATGTCGTGACGACCTACATTTCGCAGGACAGCCCCGCCCTCGAAGGCACCGACCTTTCGGGCGTCATCCAGGACTTCGGCGACTACCGCAAGGCCGTCGAGGCCTACACGCCGATCCTGGAGCGGGAGTTCGACGAGAAATACGACGCCAAGCTGCTGATGATGTATGCGTGGCCGAGCCAGCAGCTCTGGTGCAACCTCGGCGACAAGAGTATCACCCAGTTCTCGCTCGACGACCTCGAGGGCAAGAAGATCCGCGTCTATTCGACCACGCTCGGCGATTTCGTCGAGGGCGTCGGCGGCAGCGCGGTGACCATCGCCTTCGCCGAGGTCGTGCCGGCCCTGCAGAAGGGCGTGGCGGACTGCGGCCTCACCGGCACCCTGCCGGCCTACAACGCCAAGTGGTGGCAGGTGGTGACCCACAATATCCGCATCCGGCTGGGCTACGCCTCGTCGGCGCTGGTCATGAACAACAAGAGCTGGGAAAGCCTGACGCCCGACGCGCAGAACCTCATCGTGGCCGAGCTGGAGAAGCTCGAAGAGGAAATGTGGGATGCGGCGCAGAAGAACGACCAGCGCGGCATGGACTGCAACGCCTCGGGCCCGTGCGACCTGGGCGAGCCGGGCGGCATGACGCCGATCGAGGTGTCGGACGCCGACCGCGACAAGCTGAAGCAGATCGTGTCCGACTTCGTCGTCAAGCGCTGGGCCGAGCGCTGCGGCACGCAGAAATGCGTCGATGAGTGGAACGCGACCATCGGCAAGATCGCAGGGATCGAAGCGAGCCTGTAGTCCGGCCGGGGCGCGGCCCCGCACAGGAGCGACCGGGGCGCCGCTGCGGCGGCGCCCCGTTTTTCCGGTCGATACGCCCGCGCCGACCGGCGGGCGCCCGCCGGAACGCAAGGGGGGACGGAGGTGGCATGTTGGAGCGCATACACGGGGGCCTCGAGTGGATCTCCCGCCGGGCGGTCTGGATCGGCGGCGGCGCCCTGCTGATTGCGGCAATCCTCGTCACGCTCGATGTGGTCAGCCGCAAGGTCTTCAACGTGACCATGAGCGGCGCGGACGAAATCTCCGGTTATGTCTTTGCCGCAGGCACGACCTGGGCCTACAGCTATTGCCTGCTCCACCGTGCGAATATCCGCATCGACGCGCTCTACAATTTCCTGCCGCGCTGGGTCTGCGCCGTTCTGGACACGGTCGCCGTGGCCCTGCTGCTGATCTATAACGGCGTGCTCGCACACCGGGCCTGGGGCGCTTTCGAGGTGTCCTGGGACAGGGACTCGGTCTCGATCACGACTTTGGCCACCCCCCTGTGGATTCCGCAGTTATTCTGGGCGTCGGGACTGGTTTTCTTCGAATTCGTTCTGTTGTTCGTCTTCCTCTACACGATGGTCGGCCTTCTGCGCAGCGACCTCGACCTCGTCAAGCGCATCGCCGGCGTGCCGAGCGTCGCCGAGGAGATCGAGGCCGAAACCCATGGCATGAACCTCCAGACCAGCGTGCAGGAGGACTGACGCCATGGTCGTGGGGATCCTCGTCGCGCTGATGCTGCTGGTGGTCGCCGCGGTGCCCGTGGCGGCCATTCTCGGCATTCTCTCCTTCGGCCTCGACTCGATGTATTTCGGCGGCCGGCTCACGCCCGCCATCGGCGAATTCGTCTGGGACAAGAGCAAGGAGTTCATCCTGGTCGCGGTGCCGATGTTCATCCTGCTCGGCGAGATCATGCTCCGGGCGGGCATCGCCGCGCGCATGTACACCGCCGTCGCGCAATGGCTGTCCTGGCTGCCGGGCGGGCTGATGCACGCAAATATCGGCTCCTGCGCCATCTTCGCCGCGTCTTCGGGCTCGTCCGTGGCGACCGCCGCCACCGTCGGCACCGTCGCCTACCCGCAGATCGAACGCCACTCCTACAATGAGCGCCTGTTCCTGGGCTCGTTGGCGGCCGGCGGCACGCTGGGCATCCTGATCCCGCCCTCGATCAACCTCATCCTCTACGGCCTGCTGACCGACAGTTCGGTGCCGGAGCTCTATCTCGCCGGCATCATACCGGGGGCGATCCTTTCGGCGCTGTTCATGACCGCCATCGCCGTCGCCTGCCTCTGGCGGCGCGAATGGGGCGGGGCGCGCGTCGAGACCAACTGGCGCACCCGCATCCGCACCCTGCCGGACCTCGTGCCGCCGATCCTGCTGTTCGTGGTGGTGGTCGGCTCGATCTATGCCGGGCTGGCGACGCCGACCGAGGCCGCGTCGGTCGGCGTGTGCTTCGCGCTCATCCTCTCCGCCTCGACCGGCACGCTCAGGCTCTCCATGCTGCGCGAGGCCTTCGAGGGCACCATGCGCACCACGGCGATGATCATGCTCATCATCCTGGCGGCGGTGTTCCTCAACTTCGTGCTGGGCTTCATCGGCGTCACCCAGGCGATGATCCACTTCATGGCGGAGCTGGGCCTGACGCCGCTGGAGTTCATGATCCTGCTGGTGATCTTCTACCTGATCCTCGGCATGTTCATGGAAACGCTCTCCATGATGCTGACCACCGTGCCGGTGATCTTCCCCATCGTGGTGCAGATGGGGTTCGACCCGGTCTGGTTCGGCGTGATGATCACCGTGCTGATGGAGACCGCGCTCATCACCCCGCCCATCGGCGTCAACCTCTATGTCGTCCACGGCATCCGCTCGCGCGGCGGCAAGTTCAACGACGTCGCCTACGGGTCGATCCCCTTCGTGGTGTCCATGCTGGTCATGGTCGCGCTGCTGATCGCCTACGAGGACCTGGCGCTCTACCTGCCGACCCTGGTCTACCGCTGATCCCCCGGCCCCTGCCGCATGCACACATCTGTGGCGCTGGCTTTGCACTGCACGGCCCACAACTGTCACCCCGGACTTGATCCGGGGTCCATCCCTGACCGTCTGCGTCTGCCGCAACCGGTGGAGGGCAGGCCCAACCCGCCGAGGCAGCCGCGAGAACCGGAGATGGACCCCGGATCAAGTCCGGGGTGACGGAAAGGGGCGTTCGGGCATGATGGCTGAACCGGGCGGCAGTGCGTGCCAGGCGTGACTCCCGCCCTGTCGCGGCGCATCTGGCGCATGGCGGGGCCGATTGTCGTGTCCAATGTCTCGGTGCCGCTGATCGGCGCGGTGGACACTGCCGTGATGGGCCATCTCGACGCGGCGTATTACATCGGCGCGGTCGCCATCGGCGCGATGATCTTCAACTTCCTGTTCCACCTGCTCAACTGCCTGAGGATGGGCACCACCGGGCCGACCGCCCGGGCGCGCGGGCGGGAGGACTGGGGCGAGGTGCGCGCGATGCTCTGGCGCGCGCTGACGCTCGCCGGCGGCGCGGCGGCCCTGATCGTCCTGCTGCAGGGGCCCATCGCCGCGCTCGCCTTCGGGCTTGTCGAGGCGAGCGCGGAGGTCGAGGAGCACGCGCGCACCTACTTCTTCATCCGCGTGTGGACCGCGCCCGCCAACCTCGCCATCTTCGCGGTCATCGGCTGGTTCTACGGGCTGGAGGACTCGCGCACGCCGCTCGTCCTCCAGGTCACCGTCAACGTCACCAACATGGTCCTCGACGTCGTGTTCGTCATGGGCTTCGGCTGGGGCGTCGAGGGCGTCGCCTTCGCCACGCTCATCGGGGAGTATCTCGGCCTCGCCGTCGCCGTGGTCGCCGTGCGCCGGCGGCTGAAGCGCCTGCCTGCCGGCCGCGGGCCGGTGTTCGACCGGGTGCGGCTGCTGCGCCTCGTCGCGATCAACCGGGACATCACCATCAGGTCGCTCTGCGTCGTCACCGCCAATGCGGCCTTCCTCGCCAAGAGCGCGGCGGCCGGCGACACGGTGCTCGCGGCGAACCAGATCCTCGTGCATTTCGTCATCTTCGCCTCCTTCGCGCTCGACGGCGTCGCCCATGCGGGGGAGGCGCTGGTCGGCGATGCGGTCGGGCGGCGCCGCGGCAGCGCGCTCCGGGAGGTCATACGGGCCGTTCTCGCCTGGTCGGTCGGCGCGGCCGCGCTGCTCTCCGGCATTTTCCTGGCCGCCGGCGGCCTTCTGGTGGCCGTCATGACCTCGCTGCCGGAGGTGCGCGACGCGGCCGCCGGCTGGATGCTGTGGGGCGCGCTGACGCCGCTGGTCGCGGTCTGGGCCTATGCGTATGACGGAATCTATCTGGGGTTCTCGGCGACCCGCTGGATGCTCGTCACCATGGCGGTTGCCTTCGCGGCCTATGCCGCCGGGCTGTTCCTGCTGCCGGGCCCGCTCGGCAACCACGGCCTCTGGATCGCGCTCTGGCTGTTCTACGCCCTGCGCGGCGCGGGCCTGGCACTCGCCTATCCGAGGCTCAGGCGAACCTTCGCCCTGTGATCCCGGCAACCGTCCGCGCGCGCCGTGAGGCCCTCCCCCGACCCCTCCCGCCCGGCGGGAGGGGGGAACGGCGGCGGCCGGAGCGGCGAGGGGGCCGTTCGGGCATGACGGAGGGAGGCCGTCCGGCCTCGAACGGCGCGGAGGCGGCTTGTCCGGCCCCGTCGATCTGGCTAATATGGCCAGGAAGGAAGTCGGGAGCGAACTCATGATCCGGGTTACGGTTTCCCAGGTGAAAAACGGCCTGAGCGCTTATCTCCGCCGGGTTCGGTCGGGCGAATCGGTGCTGGTGCTTGACCGCACGGTCCCCGTGGCGCGCATCGTTCCCGTCGGACGGGGCGTGGACGGCGGCAGCGGAGCTGACGAGGTGGACGGCGACGCCAGGATTGCCCGGCTGGAGCGCGCGGGAACGCTGTCGCGCCGCAGGGAGGGGAGCCCGTTGACGGTGCTGGACACGCCGCTCGGAGCGGGCGCCGGGATTCTGGACGCCCTGCTGGAGGAACGCTCGGAAGAGCGCCTGGAAGGCGGCCGTTGAACTTCTGGGACACCTCCGCCCTCATCGCCCTCAGCGTCGACGAAAGACACCGGCAGTTCGCCGTCCGCGTGCTGGAGGCGGACGACCGCATGGCCGTCTGGTGGGGATCGACGGTCGAGTATGTCGCGGCCGTTTCGCGGCGCGAACGCGAGGGGAGCCTGACGACGGCCGAAGCGTCCGGCGTTATCCGGCGCCTCCATGCCCTCTCGCAGGTGTGGTACGAAGTCCAGCCGGGCCGGCGCGTCAGGGATCTGGCGCAGCGCCTGCTCCGCGTGCATCCGCTCCGGGCGGCGGACAGCCTCCAGCTTGCGGCGGCGCTGGCAAGCGCGGAGGAGGACCCTTCCGGCGTCGGCTTCGTGTGCTTCGACACACGTCTGAACGAAGCGGCGTCCCGCGAGGGGTTCACGGTCCTCGCGCCCTGATCTTTGCCCTGTGCGCCGACCGGGCCGCCTCCGGGAGCCACCGCCGAATAGCTCCCCTCTCCCCGGTTGCGGGGAGAGGCTGGGAGAGGGGCCCGGCCGTCAGGCCGGCGGGCGAAGCCCGGCAACCGTCCGTGCGCGCCGAGAGGCCCTCCCCCGACCCCTCCCGCCCAGCGGGAGGGGGGAACGGTGGCGGCGCGCCGTCACCCGCGCCCGGCGGCCGCGCGTTTGCGGCGGAGGGTGTCGAGGCGGCCGCTGAAGCGGCGCTCGCGCCTCAGGCCGTGGCGCTTCAGGAAGCGCTGCACGGTGGAGGCCCCGAACACGGCGCCCTCGGCGGCCAGCCGGTCGCGCAGCGCGCGCAGCGTGATCGCCGGGTGGCGCTCCAGGATGCGGAAAATCCGCTCCCGCTCCGCCTCGATGCGCCAGGACTTGCGGTCGCCGCCCTTCGCATCGGGCCGCAGATGGCCGCGCTCATGCCAGCGCTTCACCCAGCTTGCGACGCTCATGTCGCTCACGCCGAACCGCCGGCCCGCGGCCGCCAGGCTCATCCCCTCCTCCAGCACCGCCGTCACCGCCAGGCGGCGCAGGTCCTCGCCATAGGCCCGCCGCCGCGGATACGCTTCTTCAGACATGTTCATCGTCACTTCCTCCTTGCCGCGCGGGCCGGATTCCATCGTGTCGGTCGGCACAGGGGCGGCCGGCGCGCGCACCTCCCCTGTCCGACCCGGAGGCCGGTTTCGCCCTTCGAAATCCCGAATAGCGCCAGAATGCGGCCCATGCCGCGCGCGCTTCGCCTCGTCAGGTCATCTGTCCGATCGTTCCCGATTCATACCTGTATGGGGGATATATAGGGATTTTTATCCCCTTGTCAACCCCGCCCGGGAAAAACCGGAACTGCGGCCCATATCGTCACCCCGGCCCCCTTTTCCGTCACTCCGGACTTGATCCGGGGTCCATCTCCGGCTCTCTCGGCAGCCTCGGCGGTCGATCTCGTTCGCCACCGGCCGCGGCGGACATGAACAGTCAGGGATGGACCCCGGATCAAGTCCGGGGTGACGATAATTGCCTGTCCTCGCCTTGTTTCGACACTGGCACAAGCCGCCCAAGGTCCCGGCTCCCCCGCCTTCGCTCTGCGAAGGCCGGCGCGTATCGAAGGACGACTGCCGGCGGTTCGAGGCGATCCCCTTCGACAAGCTCAGGACAGGCTTTCGATACGCGCCCGCTGGCGCGGCCGCTACTCAGGATGAGGGAAGAGGCCGGGGCGGTGGTTGAGCGGCCCGTGACCGCGGCCGAAGCCGGGTGCGGAGCGGATCGCCTCATGCACGAAATCGCCGGCCCGGCGCACCGCCGAAACGAGGTCGAGGCCCTGCGCAAGCCCGGTCGCCGCGGCGGACGCCAGCGTGCAGCCGGTGCCGTGGGTGTGCCTCGTATCCAGCCGCTCATGCTCGAACAGGGTCTCGCCGGAGGGCGTCAGCAGCCGGTCGCGCACCACGGCGCCCTTGCCGTGCCCGTCCTTCAGCAGCACCGCGCCCACGCCAAGCGCCGCCCAGCTCGGCCAGCCGGGCGCGCGGCCGTCCAGCAGCGCGGCGGCTTCCGGCAGGTTCGGGGTCAGCAGCGCCGCCAGCGGCAGCATCCGCCGGCGGAGCGCGTCCACCGCGTCCTCGCGGAGCAGGCTGTGCCCGCCCTTCGCCACCATGACCGGATCGACGACGACCGGCACGCCCGGCGCCTCCCGCTCCAGCGTTTCGGCCACCGCCTCGATGACTTCCGCATCGTGCAGCATGCCGGTCTTGATCGCGTCCGCGCCGATGTCGCGCAGCACCACGCGCATCTGGTCGGCGATGAAGCCGGGCGGCACGGGATGGACGCCGTGGACGCCCTCGGTGTTCTGCGCCGTGAGCGCCGTCACCGCCGTCATCGCGAAGCCGCCGAGCGCCGTGCAGGTCTTGATGTCCGCCTGGATTCCGGCCCCGCCCCCGGAATCCGACCCGGCGACGATCAGCAGGCGGCCGCGCGCGCTCATGGATACAGCCCCGGCGATGCGCGGCTGCGCCGGGAGCAGGAGGACGGAACGCAGCGAGGCATGGATGCGCAGTCTAGGAGAGCCCGGGCCGGGATGGAACCGGGCGTGCCGGAAACGGGAAGCGCAAGAATCGGGCTGCCCCGACGGGCGGCGCATGCGATCCGGCGTTCGCCGCCATGGAAGACAACGCCCCGATGACCGCCTCTCGCCCGCCCGTGCTCGACATGACGGCCTGGAGCCTGCTGGCCGCGCTGTCGCTCGTCTGGGGCGGGTCGTTCTTCTTCGCGGAAGTGGCGCTCCATGCGCTGCCGCCCTTCACCATCGTGCTGGCGCGGCTCGCGGTGGGCGCGGCCGGCCTCTGGCTGCTGGTGGCGCTGACGCGCGCGGCGCTGCCGGCCCGGCCCGGAGACTGGCGCGACCTCGCCGTCATGGGCCTGCTCAACAACGCCTTGCCGTTCTCGCTCATCGTCTGGGGCCAGCAATGGATCGACGGAGGGCTGGCAAGCGTACTCAACGCCACCACGCCGGTCTTCGGCGTGGTTGCCGCGCATTTCCTGACAAACGACGAGAAGCTGACCGCCAACCGGCTCGCGGGCGTGGCGGTCGGGGTGGCGGGTGTCGCCGTGCTGGTGGGGCCGGCGGCTCCGGACGGCTCCGGCGGCTATCTTGCCGGCTGTGCAGCGGTGCTGGCGGCGGCCGTCTCCTATGCCGCGGCGGGCCTCTGGGGGCGGCGGTTGCGGCATCTGCCACCGGCCACGGCGGCTGCGGGGCAAGTCGGCTGCTCGACGCTGATCGTCCTGCCGCTCGCGTTGGCATTGGAGCAACCCTGGCGCCTCCCTGCCCCGCCGCCCGAAGTCTGGGGCGCGCTGGCCGGCATTGGGCTGCTCAGCACGAGCCTCGCCTATCTGTTGTTCTTCGCCATCGTGCGGCGCGCCGGCGGCAGCAATGTCATGCTGGTGACGCTGATGATTCCGCCGAGCGCGGTGCTGCTGGGCGTGCTCTTCCTGGACGAGGAAGTCGGCCCCGGCCAGTTGCTCGGAATGGCGCTCATCGCCCTCGCCCTGCTTGCCATAGACGGCCGCCTCCTGCGCGCCGTCCGCCGGAGATGATGCCAGCGGTCGTCGACCGGAGCCGACAGCAACCGCCACCCGGCCTCCCCCGCCGCCCCGCTTACCCCCCTCCCGCCCGGCGGGAGGGGTCGGGGGAGGGCCTCGCGGCGTGCGCGGAAGGTTGCCGGGCTTCGCCCGCCGGCCTGGCGGCCGGCCCCCTCACCCGTCCTCTCCCCGCAAGCGGGGAGAGGGGAATTCGGGCGTTCCGGCTCGTCGGCTGCTGTTCCTTCAGACCGCCGCCCTTATGTCCGCGGCCAGCCCCTCCACGACCTCGCCGACGAGATGTTCGTCCTCGGCCTCGGCCATGATGCGGATCAATGGCTCGGTGCCGGACTTGCGGATCAGCAGCCGGCCGACGCCGTCGAGCCGGGCTTCGGCGTCCGCCACCGCCTTGCGCACGGCGGGCGCCGCGAGCGGGTCGCGCGCGCCGTAGCGCACATTCTCCAGGCGCTGCGGCAGCGGCTCGAACAGGGCGAGCGCCTCGGAGGCCGGCTTGCCGCCCGCCACAAGCTCCGCCAGCACCTGCAGCGCCGCCAGCAGGCCATCGCCGGTGGCGGAGAAGTCGCGCAGCACAATATGCCCGGACTGTTCGCCGCCGACATTCAGCCCGTTGGCGCGCATGTGCTCGACCACATAGCGGTCGCCGACGCGGGTGCGCTCCAGGCGCAGGCCGATGCCGTCCAGATAGCGTTCGAGCCCCAGGTTGGACATGACCGTCGCCGCGACCGCGCCGCCTTGCAGGCGGCCGCGGCGCTGCCAGGCGGCGGCAATCAGCGCCATCACCCGGTCGCCGTCCACCGCCCTGCCGGTTTCGTCGGCCAGCACCAGGCGGTCGGCGTCGCCGTCGAGCGAGAGGCCGATATCGGCGCCGTGCTCCTTCACCGCCCGGCAGATCGTCTCCGGATGCGCGGCCCCGCAGGCCTCGTTGATGTTCGTGCCGTCGGGCGCCACGGCGACCGGAACGACCTCCGCGCCGAGCTCCCACAGCACGGCAGGGGCCACCCGGTAGGCGGCCCCGTTGGCGCAGTCGAGGGCGATCCTGAGGCCGTCGAGCCGCATGCCCTGCGGGAAGCTGCTCTTCACGACCTCGATATAGCGGCCCTGCGCATCCTCCATGCGCCGGGCGCGGCCGAGCGCTTCCGGGACGGCGCGGCGGCCCTCCACCTCGGCCATCGCGGCCTCGATGGCGTGCTCCTCGGCATCGGAGAGCTTGTAGCCGTCGGGGCCGAAAATCTTGATGCCGTTGTCGCGGAACGGGTTGTGCGAGGCCGACAGCATGACGCCGAGATCGGCCCTGAGCGAGCGCGTCAGGATCGACACGGCGGGCGTCGGCAACGGCCCGACCGTCACGGCGTCCCAGCCGAGCGCCACGAAACCGCAGACCAGCGCGGGCTCCAGCAGGTAGCCGGAAAGCCGCGTGTCCTTGGCGATGACCGCGGTGCGGTGCCCGCCGCCGCCGTAACGCGCCGCCGCCGCCATCGCCACGCGCATGACCGTCTCCGGCGTCATCGGCTCGACATTCGCCTGCCCGCGAATGCCGTCCGTGCCGAAAAGCCGGCGTGTTCCGCTGCCGTCCATGGCCTCAAACATGGCGGAGCGCCTGCCAGACCGCAAGCGCGCGCCGGGTTTCCCCGACATCGTGGACGCGGAGCAGGCGGACCCCGCGGTCGAGTGCGAACAGGCCGGCGGCCAGCGATTCCGGGACGCGGCGCTTCGGGTCCGGCTCGCCCGAGATGCGCCCGAGCGAGGCCTTGCGCGAGACGCCGAGCGCGACCGTGCAGCCGAGCGCGGCGAAGCGTTCCAGTCCGCGCAGCAGGGCGAGGTTGTGCTCCAGCGTCTTGCCGAAGCCGTAGCCCGGATCGACGGCGAGGCGCTCCGGGCCGATGCCCGCCGCCCGGCAGGCCTCAACACGGCCGGCGAGGAAGGCGAAGACCTCCTCCACCACGTCCTCATAATGCGGGTCGTCCTGCATGGTCTCCGGCCTGCCCTGCATGTGGACCAGCACGGCGCTGGCGCCGGTATCGGCGACGAGATCGAGGGAAGCCGGGTCGGCGGTGAGCGCCGAGACGTCGTTGGCGATGGAGGCCCCGGCGGCGAGCGCCGCGCGCAGCACGCGGGCATGGCGCGTATCGACGGAGACCGGAACGCCGTCCGCCGCCAGCGCCGCCACGACCGGCAGGATGCGCCGGCATTCCTCCGCCTCGTCCACTTCGACGGCGCCGGGGCGGGTGGATTCGCCGCCGATATCGACAATGTCCGCGCCCGCCGCCGCCAGCGCCCTGCCGCGGCCGATGGCGGCCTCCGGGTCGGACCAGTCGCCGCCGTCGGAGAAGCTGTCCGGTGTCACGTTCACCACGCCCATGAGGAGGGGCCGCCGGGTGGAGAGGCCGGCGAAGCGGGACGGCTGGCGGGACAAAGGCCGGGACCGGCGCCGGCTGGAGCGCCTAGCCTTCCGGCTGCGGCTCTGGGCCGAGGCCTCCGGGCATGGGGCTCGCGCCGCGCCCGCGCTGGCCGCTGGAGGGCACCGAGGCGCCGCGCATCGGCCCCTCGGCCCCGGCAGCCGCCGGATCGTCCCGCCGGATCGGCTCGCCGCGGATGGCGGCCTCCACCTCGTCGCGGCTCAGCGTCTCGAACTCCAGCAGCGCCTTCGCGACGGTGTGCAGGTCGTCGATCCGCCGGGTCAGGATGGCGCGCGCGGTGGTCTCGCCTTCCTCCACCAGGCGGCGCGTCTCGGCGTCGATGATGCGCGCGGTCTCGTCGGAGACGTTCTTGCGCTGCGCCACCGAGTGGCCGAGGAAGACCTCCTCCTCATTGTCGGCGTAGCGCAGCGGCCCGAGGTCCTCGCCGAAGCCCCATTCCGTCACCATGCGCCGGGCGATGCGGGTCGCCTGCTGGATGTCGGAAGCCGCGCCGGTCGTCACCTTCTCCTCGCCGAAGATCAGCTCCTCCGCCACGCGCCCGCCGAACAGGCCGGCCAGCAGCGCCTGCAGCTCGACCTTGGACTGGCTGTATTTGTCCCGCTCCGGCATGAAGTGGGCGACGCCCAGCGCCCGGCCGCGCGGCACGATGGACACCTTGTGCAGCGGGTCGTGGTGCTCCAGGCTCAGCATCACCAGCGCATGGCCGCCCTCGTGGTAGGCCGTCAGCGTTTTCTCCTCCTCACTCATCACCATAGACCGGCGCTCGGCGCCCATCATGACCTTGTCCTTGGCCTCTTCGAGGTCCGACATGGTGACGAAACGTTTGTCGCGCCTGGCGGCGAGCAGTGCGGCCTCGTTGACGAGGTTGGCGAGGTCGGCGCCGGAAAAACCGGAGGTGGCGCGCGCGATCACCTTCGCCTCCGCGTCCGGGGCCAGCGGCACCTTCTTCAGATGCACCTTGAGTATCTTTTCGCGGCCGAGAATGTCCGGGTTCGGCACGACCACCTGTCGGTCGAAGCGGCCAGGCCTGAGCAGCGCGGGGTCGAGCACGTCCGGGCGGTTGGTGGCCGCAATCAGGATGACGCCCTCATTGGTCTCGAAGCCGTCCATCTCTACCAAGAGCTGGTTGAGCGTCTGTTCGCGCTCGTCATTGCCGCCGCCCAGCCCCGCGCCGCGATGGCGCCCGACGGCGTCGATCTCGTCGATGAAGATGATGCAGGGCGCGTTCTTCTTGCCCTGCTCGAACATGTCCCGGACCCGGCTCGCCCCGACGCCGACGAACATTTCGACGAAGTCGGAGCCGGAAATCGTGAAGAAGGGCACATTCGCTTCGCCGGCGATGGCCCGCGCGAGCAGCGTCTTGCCGGTGCCGGGCGGCCCCACCAGCAGCACGCCCTTCGGAATGCGGCCGCCGAGGCGCTGGAACTTCTGCGGGTCGCGCAGATATTCGACCACCTCTTCCAGCTCTTCCTTGGCCTCGTCGATGCCGGCGACGTCCTCGAAGGTGACGCGGCCGGACTTCTCGGTCAGCATCCGCGCCTTCGACTTGCCGAAGCCCATGGCGCGCCCGCCGCCCGACTGCATCTGGCGCATGAAGAAGATCCATACGCCGATCAGCAGCAGCATCGGGAACCAGGAAATCAGGATGGAGACGAGCGAAAGCCCGTCGTCGGGCGGCACCGCGTTGATCCGCACACCGCCCTTTCTCAGCCGTTCGACGAGACCGGGGTCGTCGGGTGTGTAGGTGGTGAAGCGCTTGCCGTCCTTGGTCTGGCCGACGATGGTGCGGCCCTGGATCGTCACCTCCTCGACATGGCCGGCCTCGACTTGGGCAACGAAGTCGGAGAAGGGAAGGCCGTTCTGCCCGCTGCGGTTGCCCGACCCCTGGAAGACGTTGAACAGCAGGATCAGCAGAACGCCGAGAACGAGCCATATCGCGATATTCTTGCCCATCGTCTCCAGCAAAAGCCTCCGGCCGGCGGGAAATGGTGAGGAGGTCTTCCGATCCTAGTTAAGTTCCGCGCCGCTGGAAACAAGGGCAAATCCCGGGCCCGCCAGCGGAACGCGCGGCCGGAATGTCGCATAAGGATATGCCGTTTCGTCAAGATGGCATGCCGCGCCGACCGGTTCGAGCAGGCGGCCGTCCTCGGAAAAGAAAGCCGGCAGGGCGCGGTCGAGCGCGGCGGGCCAGGGCCGGGACCCCGCCTCCGCCGCCCGCGGCCGGCGCCCCACCGCGACCGGGGACGGGCCCGGATTGACGACCTCGAAGCGTCCGTCCCAGAGGCTGCGTCCGCCGGGGCCAAGCCGCAGCACCTCCCCGATCCGTCCGGCCTCCCGCCCGCACCACCAGCCGGCGCGGGTCCGCATCAGGGCGCAGCCGCCCAGAACGCTCGTCGCAGGCTCTTCCCCGAGGCGCGCGGCGAGGCCGGCGATCCTGGCGCTGCGGGGCGGATGGACCTTGCCGCCCAGGGTCGCAAGCAGGCGGCCGAGCGCGGCCTCGCCGTCCGGCGAGGCAAGCATCCGGGCCATATCGACGTGTGCGACGCCGCTGTCATGGAGTTCGACCGTCTCGGCGAGCAGATGGGCCGCGCCGTCCTCCAGCTCTCGACGACGGGATGCGCGCATGGCCGCTTCCCGGCCCAGCGCGGCCAGTTGCGCGGGCGTCATGGCGGTGCGCAGGCGGCCGCGCGCCGACGCGGGCGCGAGATTGGTCGGGTCGTCGATCCATCCGACGCCGAGGTGGACCAGATAGGCCTCAAGTTCCCGCCGCGGCCGGTCCAGCAGCGGACGGAGCAGGCGCATATCGGCAAGTTCGGAGACAGGCGCCATGGCGGCAAGGCCCGCCTCGCCGCTGCCGCGCTCCGCGCGCATCGCCGCGGTCTCGCCCTGGTCTTCCAGATGGTGGCCGAGCAGCAGGTGCAGGACCCCGGCGTTCCGGCAGGCTTCGGCGAGCAGCTCGTAGCGCGCCCTTCGTGCCGCCGCCTGCGTGTTTCCGAGGGCGAGCGGGCCGGTACGGGTAAGAATGCGATGGGGAATGCCGAAAGGCGCGAGCCGGGCGCCCGCAACCGCTGCTTCATCAGCGGATTCGGGCCTGAGGCGGTGATCGACGATGAAGGCCAGAAGCGCCCCGCCACGCGCGGCGGTCCAGGCCCTGGCCATCAGGGCCAGCGCCATGCTGTCGCGCCCGCCGGAGACGGCGGCGGCGATGCGCGGCGCACCCTCGAACGGGCCCAGCCGCGCCATCGCGCAATCGAATACCGGGTCGGAGGGCGGCGGGTCGGGCGTCAGCACTTCAGCCGCCGGCGCTCGGCGTCGGCGGCGGCGATTACGGCGGACGGCGCCTGCTTGTGCTTGCGCGAGAGCCGCGACAACGCAATGCAGGCTTCCTCTTCCTTGCCGAGCGCGGCGAACGCCCGCCCGAGCTTCAACAGGTTGTCGGGAGCCTTGGGACCTTCCGGATCCTTTTCGTAAGCGAGCAGGAATTGCTGCGCGGCAGCGTCGTGCTTGCCCTGTCCGGCAAAGCTGGTCGCAAGCCAGTGCCTGGCATTGTTGGCCAGTTCATGCCCGGCAAAGTCATCCAGAAAAGCGGTAAAGACCTGCTCGGCCTCCGGCAGGCGCGCCTGAAGCAGCAGGTTCCGGCCCTGCTTGTACAACTCCAGGGCGTCGCCTTCGGGCAGCGTGGCCGGCGGTTGCGCTCCGGTCTCGCCCGACCCGGCAACCGGCGGGGCAGCGGCGCCGGCATCCGCCGCCGGCCTTTCGGCGGTTTCCGCCGGCCGCCCTGCGGCCGCTTTTTCCAGCGCCTCCATACGCAACTCCAGGCCTTCGACCTGGCGTCGCAGCCGCTCGACGGTGTTGTTGAGGGCGCGCAGTTCGCGTTCATAGGCCGAAAGCTTGTTCTCGATCAGCCGGGCGTAGTCGGCCGTCTGCGCCGCTGCCGTCGAGGGCAGGGCGCAGAGCAGCAGGAACGCGAGAACGCGCATGGCCGGATCAGTCGAGGATCATCACCGAACGGCGGTTCTGGGCCCAGGCTTCCTCGTTCGATTCGACCGCGACGGGCCTTTCCTTGCCGTAGCTGACAATCCGCACCCGGTTGGCGTCGATGCCGGAGGCGAGCAGGTAGCTGCGCACCTCGGCGGCGCGCCGTTCGCCGAGCGCCAGGTTGTATTCGCGCGTGCCGCGCTCGTCCGCGTGGCCTTCGACAACCACCGAGAGGCCGCCATGCGCGGTAAGCCAGTTCGCCCAGGCCGCGACCTGGTCCTGCGCTTCCGTGCCGAGGTCGTGCCGGTCGTAGGCGAAATGCACCCGGTCGCCGATCACCTGTTGCAACTCTTCTGCCGAGCCCGGCGGAGGCGCCAGCGCCCGCGAGTCGACCGCTTGGTCCTGCTTGGCCGCCTGGACGCCCGCCGTGGCCCCCGGCTGGCCGCCTGCCTTGTCGTCATCCAGGTTCGAGCCCGTCTCGCAGGCGGCGAGGAACACCAGCGCCAGCGCCGACACCAGCAGTTTCATCGACATGCGAATTCTCCTTTGGTCTCGCGGCATGTCAGCCGGCCGCGAATCGGCGCCATTGTGCTGCATTCGATACACGGCACAAGGGCATTCACGGGGAAATCGGCGACCAGGCCGGGTCGGATGCGTCCGTCTCCGTCGCGATCCGGCGCGGTGCGCCTCCAATGATGTTGACCTGCCACAAACCGGGCGAATATCCCACGCGGCGGTCTTGGACGCTGCCCTGCTTGAAATAGGCCAGCACACGCCCGTTCGGCGACCAGGTCGGCCCTTCGGCATGGTAGGCCGAATCGAGGATTCTCGCCTCGGTGCCGTCGGGGCGCATGGTGCCGATATGGAACTGCCCGCCCAGGATCCGGGTGAAGGCGATGAGGTCGCCGCGCGGAGACCAGACCGGCGTCGCGAATCGCCCCTTGCCGGTGCTGATCCGGCGCGGGTCGGAGCCGTCCGCGTTCATCACATAGAGCTGCTGGGTGCCGCTCCGCTTGGATTCGAACACGATGCGGGAGCCGTCCGGGCTGAAGGAAGCCGCCGCATCGATGCCGGCGGTGTGCGTCAGGCGGGTGAGCGTGCGTGTGCCGAGGTCCATGGAGAAGATGTCGGAATTGCCTTCTTCCTGGGTCATCGTAATGAGCACGCTGTTGCCGTCCGGGGAGAAGCGCGGCGCGTATTGCATGCCGGGGAACCGGCCGAGCGCTTCGCGCTGGTCGGAGTCGATATCGAGGATGTGGACGCTCGGCGGCTGGTTCGGGCGGTCGTAGGAAAGGTAGATGATTTCCTGCTTGGTCGGCGAGAAGCGGGGCGTCAGCACCAGATTGGCCCCGTCCGTGAGATAGCGTGCGCGCGCGCCGTCCTGGTCCATCAGCACCAGCCGCTTGCGGCGCTGGTCCGCGGGGCCCGTCTCCGAGATGAAGACGATGCGGCTGTCGAAATAGCCTTCCTCGCCCGTGACCTCCTTGTAGATGGTGTCGGCGATCTTGTGGGCGAGGCGGCGCCAGTTCTCGGGCAGGGTGGTGTAAGTCACGCCCACGACCTGCTGCTGGGTGAGCACATCCCAGAGCCGGAACAGTGCATGCAAACGGCCGTCCGGCTGCATCGAGGTCTTGCCGACGACCAGTAGATGAGAGCCGATAACACGCCAATTGTTGAAGTTCGGGCGAAGATCGGCGTCCTCCGGGCGGGAGAGGAAGGCCTCCTCGGAAAGAGCGCGGAAGAGACCGGACCGCTCCAGGTCGGCGCTGATGACGCCGGCCATGTCATCCCCGAAACGGGCGGCTTCCCTGTCCGCGCCGGTGAACGGCACGATTGCGACAGGCACCGGATCGGGAACGCCCTCGGTGATGTCGATGGTCACCTGCGCCGCGGCCGGCAAGGCGGCTGCGAACAGCATCGGGAGCAGGAGAAGGCGGAGAAACGGGAGCGGCATGGTCGCGGGCCTCCTCGTCTATTGCATTCGGTGCGGGTCGAACCGCAAGTTCAACGACTTCCAGAGCGCCATCTTGCCCGGAGGCACTTCGAGCTGCTCGCAGTCCGGATGACCGAGCGCACGTCGCGCGCGCTCCTGGGCGGCGCGGTAGCTGCGGCTGCTTTGGCCGTCGACCGCCTTGACCGAGATGACGCGCCGGTCCGGGCCGAGCTCGACCTGGAGCACGACGACATGACGTTCGGAGGGCGCGAGGCCGGGGATCGTCTGCCAGCAGCGGGAAAGTTGCCGGAACAGCCGGTGCTTCTCCGAGATGGTGAACACGGCCTCCTCGGCCTCCTCGCCGGGAATCGGAGTCTTGTCCGCGAGCGCACTTCTGAGCTTGTCGAGGTCGTCCCCGCTCGCGGCCTTGCGCAATGCCGCCAGTTCGTCGGGCGGGTCCTTGGGCGCGGCCTGCGGCAGCGGCGGAGGCTCGGGCGCCGGTTCCGGAGGTTTGGGCGGTGCCTTCGCCCGCGCCTGCTGCGGCGGAGAGCGTTGCGGCAGGGGCGGCGGCTTCGGGTCGGAGGCCGGCGGTTCAGGCTCGGGCTCCGGCGGGCTCGGGGGCAGCGGTGCAGCCACCGGCTCGGGCTCGGGTGGCAGCGATTCCGGCTTCGGCGGTTCGGGAGTAAGCGCCGCCACCTCCACCGGTTCTTCCGGTTTCGGCGGGTCCGCCGCCGGTGTTTCGACAGGCGGAGGCTCGGCTGCGACCGGCTCGGGCTCCGGAAGCTCCGGCGGCGCTTCCGGCGGCAAAGGCGCTTTCGCTTCCGTGCGCTCGCTCACCACGGTGACAGTGACGGGGACTGCCATCTCGAACGGATCCGGCGGGTCGTGCAGCGCCGGCAGACCCACCGCGGCCAGGATCAGCAGGCCGATATGGGCGAGCGCCGAGAGAAGCAGGCTCGAATGGCTCACGGCGAAGACCCCGCGCGCGGCACTTCCGCCATCAGCGACACCTTGTCGAAGCCTGCCGCCGCCAGCGCGCCCATGACCTCCATCACCCGCCCATAGTCGATGGCGCGGTCGCCGCGGACATAGACAAAGGCGTCCTGCCGCGCGCCCATGACCGCGCGCAGCTTCGCCGCGAGCCCGTCCAGACCCACTTCGGTTTCCTGAATATAAATCTTGCCCTCGGCATCAACGCTGACCACCAGCGGCTCGTCGCGGTCGGTGAGCTGCGCCGCGTCGGTCTCCGGCAGGTCCACCGGCACGCCGACGGTGAGCAGCGGGGCGGTTATCATGAACACCACCAGCAGCACCAGCATGACATCGACCAGCGGCGTCACGTTGATCTCGCTCATCGGGCGGTATCTGCGCCCGCTCCGGCCCGGTCCTCCAAGCCAGGCCGCCATGTCACCCGGCCTCCGAAAGCTCGCGTGAGGTGACGGTGACGACGTCGGCCACCAGCCCGTCGAGCCGCGCCCCGTAGCGCGCGATGTCGTTGGAGAACTTGTTGTAGGCGACGACCGCCGGGATTGCGGCGACCAGCCCGAGCGCAGTCGCGAACAGCGCCTCGGCGATGCCCGGCGCCACGACGGCAAGGTTGGTCTGCTTGGACGCTGCTATGGCGGCGAAGCTGTTCATGATGCCCCAGACCGTGCCGAAGAGGCCGATGAAGGGCGAAACCGAGCCTACCGAGGCGAGGAACATCATGTGCCGTTCGATACGGTCCATCCAGCGGCCGGCCTCCACCGTCATCACCCTTTCGACCCGCGCCTGCAGCGCATCGCGGGCGGCCGCGTCCCTGAGCGTCCCGCTGCCGAACGAACCCTGGAGCTCCAGCATCGCTTCGCCGAACACGCTGCTCATCGGGTCGCGGTCCTGGTGGTTGGTCTGCGCATGCAGGTCCTCGAGCGAGGCGACCGACCAGAACAGCTCCTCGAACCTGCCGGCGTCGCGGTTGAGGCGGCGCATCCGGCGCCATTTGTCGAAAATGATCGCCCAGGACATGACGGAAGCCACCAGCAGCACGAGCATCACCGCCTTGACGACGAGATCGGCCTGCAGAAACAGGGCGAACGGTGACAGAGTGTCAGTCGCCGCAAGCGAACCCGTGACCAGACCTTGCACCAGTGACTCGTCCATAGACCGCCTAACCTTCCCCCATGTCGCCCCGCAATTGGGCAAAAACATGGCGCAACTGCGCCGGGAGCCGCCTGGGGCGGCCATTTTCGCCAAGTCTGGCGATGCGGATGCGAATCGTCACCAGCAACTCGCCAGCCCGCCATATACTCTGCGCCAGAGACAATGTCGCGCCGCCGGCGTCCGTCGGCCGCGTACGCACTTCCAGCGCATCGTCGAGCCCGGCGGGCCGGTGGTAGCGGATCGTGCAATCGACCACGGCAAACGCAATGGAGCGATTGCTGTAGCCCAACTCCCGAAGCAGTTCGGTGCGCGCGCGCTCGGCGAAGCGCAGATAGGCGGCGTGATAGACGATGCCGCCCGCGTCGGTGTCCTCGTAATAGGCCCGGACCTGGAAGACATGGTCCTCCCGGCCGGGCCGCCCGCCCCCGGGGTCATGTTCCATCGAACAGGTCCGCCGCGCTCCGGGGCGGCGTGAGGCCGAGACACTCCCAGCCCTGGCGCGACAGCATGCGCCCGCGTGGCGTGCGCAGCACCAGCGCCTCCCGGATGAGATAGGGCTCCACCACCTCCTCGAGCACGTCGCGCTGCTCGGCGAGCGTGGCGGCCAGGGCTTCGGCTCCGGCCGGGCCGCCGCCATAGGCTTCGGCCAGGCAACGCATATAGCGCCGGTCCATCGCGTCCAGGCCGAGCCGGTCCACCTCCAGCTGCACCAGCGCGGCGTCCGCCGCCACGTCGTCGATCTCGCCGCGGCCGGCGACGGCAGCGAAGTCGTGGACCCGGCGGAGAAGACGCCCGGCAATCCGGGGCGTGCCGCGCGCCCGCTGCGCGATCTCCAGCGCGCCGGCCTCGCTTGCCGGAATCCCGAGCAGTCCGGCGGCGCGCGCCACGATCCGCGCCAGTTCCCCCGGCTCGTAGAATTCGAGCCGCAGCGGAATTCCGAAGCGTTCGCGCAGCGGCGTCGTCAGCAGGCCGGCGCGCGTCGTGGCGCCGACCAGGGTGAAGGGCGGCAGGTCGATGCGCACCGAGCGCGCGGCCGGCCCCTCGCCGATCATCAGGTCGAGCTGGCAGTCCTCCAGCGCCGGATAGAGGATTTCCTCGACCGCCGGGTTCAGGCGGTGGATTTCGTCGATGAACAGCACGTCGCGCGGCTGGAGGTTGGTGAGCAGGGCCGCAAGGTCGCCGGCGCGCAGGATGACCGGGCCCGAAGTCGCGCGGAAGCCGACACCCAGTTCGCGGGCGACGATCTGCGCGAGCGTCGTCTTGCCGAGGCCCGGAGGCCCGACGAACAGCACATGGTCCAGCGCCTCGCCGCGCGCCCTGGCCGCGTCGATGAAGACCTTCAGGTTCCGCCTGAGGCGTTCCTGGCCGACGAATTCGTCCAGCGTTTCCGGACGCAGCGCGGCGTCGCGGTCCCCCGGCCGGCGTTCCGGCATGACGCTGCGGTCCTCCGTCACCCGGCAAGCTCCCGAAGGCTCGCCCGGATCAGGTCATCGAAAGCGGCCTCCTCGCCGAGGCTGCGCCTCGCCGCCGCCGCAGCCGCAAGCGCCTCGGAGCGCCCGTAGCCGAGATTGACCAGCGCCGAGAGCAGCTCGTCCCCGCCGCCGGCCCCGGCGGCGCCGGGTATGGAGGAGAGCGGCGCGGCCGGCATCTCGGCCTTGCCCTTCAGCTCGTTGACAATGCGCGCCGCGAGCCTCGGACCGACGCCCTCGGCGCGGGTGAGCGCCTTGCGGTCCTCGGCCAGCAGAGCAGTCGCAAGCTCGTCGGGAGACAGCGCGGACAGCAGGGCCAGCGCCACGCGCCCGCCGACGCCCTGCACGGCGGTCAGGTGTCGGAACCAGTCCCGCTCGGCTGCGTCGGCGAAGCCGTAAAGCGCGATCGAATCCTCGCGGACCCGCGTCTCGACCAGGAGGGTGGCCTCGCGGCCGTTCTCCAGCCGCCCGGCGGTGCGGCTGGAAGCCTGGACCAGATAGCCGACGCCGGCGACATCCACGATCAGCGCTTCGCCGTCGCCGAGGCCGACCCTGCCGGTCAGCCGCCCGATCATCCGGCCGCTGCCGCGAAGGGCATCCGGTGCGCGTGCGTCACCGCGACCGCCAGCGCATCGGCAGCGTCGGGGCCCGCCGGATTGCAGCCGGGCAGCAGGATTCCGATCATGTATTGCACCTGCGCCTTGTCCGCCCCGCCGGCGCCGACCAGCGCCTTCTTCACGCTCCTCGGAGCATATTCGGCCACCGGCAACCCGGCATTGGCCGCGGCCACCAGCGCCGCGCCGCGCGCCATGCCGAGCTTCAGCGCCGCGGCCGGGCTGCGGTGGACGAATACCTCTTCCACCGCCGCCATGTCGGGTGCGTATTGCCGGATCACCTGCGTCACGCCGGCGAAGAGCTCGGCCAGCCGGTCGGCCGTCCCGGCCTTCGGGTCCGGCTTGAGTTCGCCGTTGGCAACGTGGACCAGACGGCTGCCATGAGCGTCGACGATTCCCCAGCCCGTGACCCGCAAGCCGGGGTCGAACCCGATGACGCGGCCGCCGCGGGTCATCCGGCGAGCCGGGCGAGCACCTCGTCCGACATGTCGTAATTGGCCGAGACGTTCTGCACGTCGTCATGGTCGTCGAGCACTTCGAGCAGCTTGAGGAGCACGGCGGCCGGTTCCTCCCCGACAGGCACGAGGGTCTGCGGCTTCCAGATGAGCCGCGCCGCCTGCGGCTCTCCGATGGACCGTTCCAGCGCCTCGCGCACCGCATGCAGGTCTTCCGGCGCGGTCAGCACATCGTGGCCGTCGTCGTCGGAGTCCATGTCGTCGGCGCCCGCTTCCAGCGCCGCCTCGAAAATCTCGTCGCTGCCGGCGGCGTCCCGGGAGAACCGGATCAGTCCGGCCCGGTCGAACAGGAAGCTCACCGAGCCGGTCTCGCCGAGCGAGCCGCCGTTCTTGGAGAAGGCGGCGCGGACATCGGCCGCCGTGCGGTTGCGGTTGTCGGTCAGCGCCTCGACGATCACCGCGACGCCGGCAGGCCCGTATCCCTCGTAGCGCACCTCCTCGTAGACGGCCCCGTCGCCGTCGCCGGCGGCGCGCTTCATCGCCCGATCGATGCGGTCGCGCGGCATGTTGGCGGCGCGGGCGGCCTGGATGGCGGAGCGCAGCCGGGGGTTCGAGTCGGGGTCGGGGGAGCCGAGCTTCGCCGCCACCTCGATCTCGCGCCCGATCTTGGTGAACAGGCGCGCGCGCTTCGCGTCCTGCGCGCCCTTGCGGTACATGATGTTCTTGAATTGCGAATGTCCGGCCATCGGCCTGTGCGCCCTCTTGCCGCCGCGGAATCGGGACCCGTGGCTATATAACGCAGGTGGGCAGGGTCTGCGAGAGCCGGCCTCCGACCCGCACCGGCTCGGCGCTCAGCGCAAGCCCCGTCCGGTCGTCGGTTTCGATGAAGAGGCCGCATACGGTCGCCGGGCCCGCCGCGGGCTCCGGCCGTCCGCCCGACATCTTGCGCACGAAGCGGCGCATCGGCTCCTCCTTGGCCATGCCGATGACCGAGTCGTAGTCGCCGCACATGCCGGCGTCGGTCTGGTAGGCGGTGCCCTTGGGCAGCACCGTGGCGTCGGCGGTCGGGACGTGGGTATGGGTGCCGACCACGACCGACACCTCGCCGTCGAAGAAATGCCCGAAGGCCATCTTCTCCGCGCTCGCCTCCCCGTGAAAGTCGATCAGGATCGCGTCGGCCGCCCCGCCGAGCGGGTAGCGCTTGAGCGCGCGCAGCACCGTGGCGAAGGGATCGTCCAGCGCGTCCATGAAGAGGCGCGCCATCGCGTTGACGACGACTGCCCTGCGCCCGTCGTCCAGCACCACCTCGGCGAGCCCCCGTCCCGGCGTGCCGGGCGGATAGTTGATCGGGCGCAGCAGCCTCGGCTCGCCCTCCATGTAGGGGATGACCTCCTTGCGGTCCCAGACATGGTTGCCGGAGGTCACGACATCGGCCCCGGCCTTGAACAGGCCTTCCACCATGTCCGGCATCATGCCGATGCCGTGGGCCATGTTCTCGCCGTTGACGACGGCGAGGTCCACGGCGAGCCGGCGGCGCAGCTCCGGCAGCTCCTTTGCCACCGCATCGCGGCCCGAGCGGGCCACTACATCGCCGAGAAAGAGGATTCGCACGTCACGCTCTCCGCTGGAAAAATCCGAGGCCGGTTTCCGTCAGGACGCCGGCAAGCGGCCGGTCGTCCGGCCCGACGGGCACGGCCGCCACCTCCTGTGCCGCATGGGCCGCACCGATGGCAAGGGCGCCCGTCGCCGCAATCGTCCGGTCGTAATAGCCGCCGCCGTAGCCGAGGCGGTTGCCGCGGGCGTCGAAGGCGAGCAGCGGCACTAGCAGCACGTCCGGCTCCGCCGCCGGTCCCGTCGGCTCCATGATGCCGAAGGGACCGGGCACCATCCTGTCTCCCGGCCGCCAGAGGCGGAACTCCAGCACCGTGCCCTGCGGTCCCGTCACCGGCAGCGCCACCGGCCGGCCGAGCGCCTGCAGCAGCGGGCGGGGGTCGATTTCCCCCCTGACGGGCCAGTAGCCCGCGATGCACCACCCTTCGAGCGCCGCGTCGGGGCAAAGCGCTGCCGGCGGAAAGCCTGCCCGCCGCCGCAGCATTTCGCGCCGCATGGCCGCCTTGGCGGAGGCAAGCGAAGCCGCCCTGGCCGTCGGTCTCAAGCCAATCCTCCGGGACCCTCGCCATTGAGGTGGGCGTCGTGTGCCGAAGCCAGGACTCCGGCAGGGACAACTCCCTGGAGTTTCGGTAACGGCCCCGGGATTTCGTTAGCCAAACGCACCGGGCAGCTTCGCGGCGACTCTATTCGGGCGCGAATCTGGACGCAACCGACTCGACCTTGTCGGCGAGATATTCGAGCGCCATGGCCAGTTCTTCAAGGTCGGGCGCCTCCTCCTGCTTCCGGGCCGCCCGCTCCCGGATGAGGTCGTCGGCCAGCATCACGCTCGCCATGACCACGAGGTTGAGGTCGTTCACCCGGCCTATCTGGGCCGCAAGCTCGCCGACCCCGGCGTTCAGCAGCGCGCCCGCCGCCCGGATGCGCTCTTCCTGGCCGTCGTCGCAGGAGAGGCTGTATTGCTTGTCGTTGATCGTGATCGCGACCTGGGCCAAGGGCGCTACTCCCCGCTCTCGACCGCCGCATCGAGGCGGGCTATGGCGGCGTCGAGGCGCGCTGCAATCTCGCCGTGCAGGGCCCGGAGCGCGGCGATCTCGGTTTCGGCTTCCGGGTTTCCCGCAGGGGCTGAATCGAGCCGCTCCAAGGCGGCGTCGATACGCGAAAGCGCCGCTTCGATGCGCGAAATGACGGCTTCGTTTCCGGTCATGCGGTTTCCGGCCCCGTTACGGCCCTTATTTGACAGTCCGCATTCGCCAGCGTCAACAAACCGCTGTCCGGCCGTGTTGACGGCGGCGGTCCGGGGCGGGCATTTTGCCGGCCCCGACGCCTTCAATTCCGGACCGCCCTGTTCCCATGTCCGCCCGACCTGACCTCGCCTCCATGGCGAACGCTTTGCGCGCGCTTGCGATGGACGCCGTCGAGCAAGCGAATTCCGGCCATCCGGGCATGCCGATGGGCATGGCGGACGTGGCGGCGGTGCTGTTCACGCGCTATCTGCGCTACGACGCCGGCGCTCCCGACTGGCCGGACCGGGACCGGTTCGTGCTCTCCGCCGGGCACGGCTCGATGCTGCTATACGGCCTGCTGCACCTGGCGGGCTATCCCGGCATGGACATGCGCGAGATCGAGCGGTTCCGCCAGCTCGGCAGCGCCACGCCGGGCCATCCCGAATACGGGCACAGCCCCGGCGTCGAGACCACGACCGGGCCGCTCGGGCAGGGCATCGCCACGGCGGTCGGCATGGCCATCGCCGAGCGCGCGGTGAATGCCGCCTTCGGCGACAGCCTCGTGGACCATCGCTGCTGGGTGATCGCGAGCGACGGCGACATGATGGAAGGCGTGTCGCACGAGGCCGCCGCGCTTGCGGGCCACCTGCGGCTCGGGCGGCTGATCGTCCTCTATGACGACAACGGCATCTCCATCGACGGGCCGACCGCGCTCGCCATGTCGGACGACCCGGCCGGGCGCTTCGAGGCCTGCGGCTGGCACACGACGGCTTGCGACGGCCACGACACGGAGGACATCGCGCGCGCTATCGACGCCGCGCTCGCCGACCCGCGCCCGTCGCTCATCTCCTGCCGCACGACCATTGCGCTCGGCGCGCCGACCAAGGCCGGGACGGCGGCCTCGCACGGCGCGCCGCTCGGCGCGGAGGAGGTGGCGGCGGCGCGCGAGGCGCTCGGCTGGTCCCATGCCCCCTTCACCATCCCGAACGACATCGCCGCGGCCTGGCGCGAAGCCGGCGCGTGGGGCAGGGCGGCGCGCGAGGCGTGGCAGAAACGGCTGGAGGCGAGCGCGGACCGGGCGGAGTTCGAGCGCCGGACGAGCGGCGCGCTGCCGGCCGGCTTCGAGGCCGCGATGGCGGACTACAAGGCGGGCCTGCTGGCGGAGCCGCCGAAGCTGGCCACCCGGCAGGCGTCGCAGCGCGCGCTCGGCGCGGTGAACGCGGCGCTCCCGGAGACCATCGGCGGCTCGGCCGACCTCACCGGCTCCAACGGCACGCTGACGCCCGGTCTGGAACCCTGGAACGCGGACAATTACGGCGGCCGCTACCTGCATTACGGCGTGCGCGAACACGGCATGGCGGCGGCGATGAACGGCATGGCGCTGCATGGCGGCGTCATCCCCTACGGCGCCACCTTCCTGACCTTCACCGACTATTGCCGGCCCTCCATCCGCCTCGCGGCGCTGATGGGCATCCGGTCGATCTTCGTCATGACGCACGATTCCATCGGGCTTGGCGAAGACGGGCCGACGCACCAGCCCATCGAGCATCTGGCGAGCCTGCGCGCCATGCCGGGCCTCGTCACCATGCGCCCGGCCGACGCGGTGGAAACGGCGGAATGCTGGGAGGTCGCGCTCTCGCTCAAGGGACCGTCCGTGCTCGCGCTGACGCGCCAGGGCGTGCCCGCCGCCCGCACGGAGCCGGCGGCGGAGAACCTCTCGGCGCGCGGGGCTTATGTGCTCGCCGACTGCGAGGGCGCGCCGGCGGCGGTGCTGATCGCCACGGGCTCCGAGGTCGGCATCGCGATGGAGGCGAAGGCGGCGCTCGACGGCTCGGGCGCGCCAACACGCGTGGTCTCCATGCCGTCGATGGAACTGTTCGAGCGTCAGGACGCCGCCTACCGCGCGCGTGTGCTGCCGGAGGGGCCGGTGCGCGTCGCGGTCGAGGCGGCTTCATCCTTCGGCTGGGAGCGGCATGTGGGCCCGGGCGGGGCGGTGGTCGGGATCGACGGCTTCGGCGCCTCGGGGCCGGCCCCGGCGCTGTACGAGCATTTCGGTATCACGGCCGCGCGGGTGGTCGAGGAGGTGCGCGCCCGGCTCGGCTGAGCGGCGGGCGCGGAACGAGCAAGGGAGGCGAAGGCCATGACAGCCAGGGTCGCAATCAACGGTTTCGGGCGCATCGGCCGGCTGGCGCTGCGCGCGGCGCTGGAATCGGGGCGCAACGATCTGGAGTTCGTCGCGGTCAACGATCTGGGCTCGGTCGAGGCGAACGCGCATCTGCTGAAATACGATTCGACCCACGGCACCCTGCCGTTCGAGGTCAAGGCGTCCGGCAGCAGCATCGAGGTCGCCGGGCGGTCCATCGAGGTGATGGCCGAGCGCAATCCGGCGGACCTGCCCTGGGGCAAGCTCGGCATCGACATCGTGCTCGAATGCACCGGCATCTTCGCCAGCAAGGCCAAGGCCGCGGCGCATCTGGAGGCGGGCGCGCGCAAGGTGCTGGTCTCCGCCCCGGCGGACAATGCAGACCTTACGGTGGTCTATGGCGTCAACCATGAGGGGCTGGAGGCCGGCCACACCGTCGTCTCCAACGCCTCCTGCACCACCAACTGCCTCGCCCCGGTGGCGCAGGTGCTGCACCGCGCGGTCGGCATCGAGCGCGGCTTCATGACCACGATCCACGCCTTCACCGGCGACCAGGCGATCCTCGACACGCTGCATGGCGACCTCCGCCGCGCGCGGGCGGCGGGCCAGTCCATGATCCCGACCTCGACGGGCGCCGCCCGCGCCGTCGGGCTGGTGCTGCCGGAGCTCGCCGGCAAGCTGGACGGCACCTCGGTGCGCGTGCCGACCGCGAACGTCTCGCTGATCGACTTCAAGTTCTCCGCCGGCCGCGGCACGACCGAAGACGAGGTGAACGACGCGATTGCAGAAGCCGCCGGGGGCCGGCTCAAGGGCATTCTCGGCGTCAACGAGGCCCCGCTGGTGTCCGCCGACTTCAACCACGATCCGCACAGCGCCGTGTTCGACTCGACCCAGACCAAGGTCATAGACGGCAGCTTCGTGCGCGTCATGGCCTGGTACGACAATGAGTGGGGCTTCTCCAACCGCATGTCCGACACGGCAGCGGCGCTCGCGGCGGCCTGAGCGGGCCGGTTTCCCCGGAGGCAACCCGGTCGGCGCTTATCCGTCTTCGCCGCCCCGGCTGGTCCTGCCGGTGTCCGGAGCGATGATTGAGGGCTGCTGGACAGGGCTGCTTCAACCGAAAGGGATCATGCCCCAAACGGCAGGGCCGGGCATGGTCCTGCCGCTGGGGAACATCGGGGGCACCCGCTGGATGCGGATGCTGCCAATCCATGGATTTGCGTAGGCGCGACAAAACAGGGTCGTCGCAAAACAGCGCGCGGGTGAGATACATCACCGATTCTTTTCGGCTGACGAGTGTACCCAAGATACCTCTCGGTACGTTGGGCGCCTTGACACCATCAGTGCCAGGTACTTCGGCCCTCCGTCTAGGCTACAACGCCATATGTTACTATGCCGACGTATTGGCTATATTGGTCAAGTGCTGTCTTTGGAAGGCGATTTAGGCGGTTACCAAGGATGTCGAGGCCTCGATGGGCGGTCTCGCCTCGTTCCTGCGCCGGAGCGGGTAGAGGCGCCCCTCAGCGGCCCGAGAAGGCGGCGGGGCGCTTCTCCCGGAAGGCGGCGACGCCTTCCTCATAGTCGCGCGTCTGGCCGGCGACGGTCTGGGTATCGGCCTCCAGCTTGAGCTGTGCGCTGTAGCCCTGTTCCAGGCTCTGCCAGTAGAGCCGGCGGATCAGGCCGAGCGAAGCCGGGCCGCCGGCGAGCCGGCGCGCCATCGTCATCGCCTCGTCCATCAGCGCCTCGTCGTCCACGACCCGGTTGACCATGCCCCATTCGAGCGCCGTCTCGGCCGGCAGCCTCTCCGCAAGCATGGAGAGCTCCATGGCGCGGGCCATGCCGATGAGGCGCGGCAGGATCCATGTGGCCCCGCCGTCGGGCACGAGGCCGATGCGCGCGAAGGCCTGGAGGAAATAGCCGGACCTGGCGGCCATGCGGATGTCGGCCGAGAGCGCGAAGCTCATGCCGATGCCGGCGGCGACGCCGTTGACCGCGGACACGACCGGGACGGGAGAAGCGCGCAGGCGCTCGAGGGTCGGGTTGTACCAGCCTTCGAGGTCGCCCTTCTGCTCGCCGCGCGCTTCCGCCTCCCGGTCGCGGGGCGGGCGGTCCGGATCGTTCAGGTTCGCGCCGGAACAGAAGGCCCGGCCGTTGCCCGTCAGCAGGATGCAGCGCGCGTCGCTCGCCTCGATGCGGTCCAGCGCGGCGGAGAAGTCCTCGCGCATCCGGTGGCCTATCGCGTTCAGCACCGCCGGGTCGTTGAAGGCGAGGATTGCCACGCTTCCGTCGAAGCGCAGTTCCATCTTGCCGTTGGTCGTCATGGCGCGGTCGCGTCCTTTCGTTGCGGATCAGACCAGGTTCAGCTGCCGCCGCCACCATCCGGCCCGGCGCGGGGCTTCCGGCTCGCCGGCCGCAGCAGGGGCCGGTTCCGGCGGTGTTTCCTGCGGCGGTGTTTCCTGCGCGGCGGGTTCGGCGGCGGGCGCCTCCTGCGGTTGCGCTTCGGCAGCGGCGGCCTCGGGGGCGTCTTCCTTCTTGCGGCGGGTTCGGCGGCGTCTCGGCTTCGGGGCCTCCTCCGGCGCTTCCGCGGCCTCCGTTTCCACCGGAGGGGCGGCTTCGGCCTCTTCCGCTGCGGGTTCCGCGGCCGGCTCGGCCGGCGCTTCCTCCTTCTTGCGCGTCCGGCGCCGCCGCCTCGGCTTCGGCGCCTCCTCGACGGCCTCCGCTGCATCCGCCTCCGCGGCGGGAGGAGCCTCGGGCTCCTGCGCGGCCGGCTCCGGCTCGGCGGCCGCAGCGGCGCGGCGTCTGCGGCGCGGCGGCTTCGGCGCCTCCTCGGCGGCGGTTTCGGCCTCGCCGGAATCGGGGGCGGACGCCGCCTCGGCCGTTGCGGCCTCCTCGGATACGCCGTTCCTCCGCCGCCGGCCGCCCCGCCGGCTGCGGCGCCGGCGCTTCGCCCCGCCGTCCTCGTCCTCGTCTTCGTCTTCGGCCTCGGGCCCTGTTTCCCCGTCGGCGGCGTCGGCCGGGGCCGGCCCGGCTGCGGCGTCCTCCTCGCGGGGTTTCGGCAAGAGGCTCTCGAAGCGCCAGGCGCCGGGCGGCTGCGAATCGTCCCGCTGAAGCAGGACTTCGACCCCGTGGTCGCCGGCGAGGCGGTTCAGCAGGTTCCGCTTGTAGTTGAGCAGATAGAGCGCCGTGTCGGTGGAGAGATACACCGACAGCACGCCGGGACCGCCGCTCAGCGCCTCCTGCTCGATGGCGCGGGCGGTCTGCAGGGCGCTCGATTCGACCGACCGGACGAAGCCGGTGCCGTTGCAGTGCGGGCAGACGACGGTGCTGCTTTCGAGAATGCTCGGGCGGAGCCGCTGGCGCGACATCTCCAGCAGCCCGAGCGCGCTGATCCGCCCGACCTGGACGCGGGCCCGGTCGCTGCCGAGCGCGTCCTTGAGCCTGCGCTCGACCTGGGAGTTGTTGCGCCGGTCGTCCATGTCGATGAAGTCGATGACGATGATGCCGGCAAGGTCGCGCAGGCGGAGTTGGCGGGCCACTTCGTCCGCCGCCTCGAGGTTGGTCTTGACGGCGGTCTCCTCGATATTGCGCTCGCGCGTCGAGCGCCCGGAGTTCACGTCGATGGCCACCAGCGCTTCGGTCGAATCGATGACCAGATAGCCGCCGGACGGAAGCTCCACCCGCGCCGTGTGCAGGTCGTAAAGCTGGTCCTCGATGCCGTGGGCGACGAACAGCGGCTCCGTGTGGTCCTTGTATTGCTGCACCCGTTTCGCGTGGCTCGGCATCAGCGCCTTCATGAAGTCCTTGGCGCTGCGATAGGCCCGGTCGCCCTCGACCAGCACCTCGTCGATGTCCCGCCCGTAAATGTCGCGGATCGCACGCTTCACGAGGTCGGCTTCCTCGTAGATGAGGGCCGGCGCGGTGCTCGACAGCGTGTCCTCGCGGATGCCTTCCCAGGTGCGCGTCAGGAAGTCGTAGTCGCGCTTGATCTCGGTCTTGGTGCGCTTGATGCCGGCGGTCCGCATGATGACCGCCATGCCGTCGGACACATCCAGGCCTTCGACGATGGTCTTCAGCTTGCGCCGGTCGGCCGCGTTGGTGATCTTGCGCGATATGCCGCCGCCATGCCCGGTGTTCGGCATCAGCACGCAATAGCGTCCGGCGAGCGAGAGATAGGTGGTGAGCGCCGCCCCCTTGGTGCCGCGCTCTTCCTTGGAGACCTGCACCAGCACGATCTGGCGGCGCTTGATGACCTCCTGGATCTTGTATTGCCGGCGCAGCCTGCTGGCCCGGCGCCGGTCCTCCTGCGCGTCGTCGCGGCCGTTGGCCTGGGCCTCGGCCTCTTCGGCGTCGTCATCCTCGACATCGCCGCCTTCGAGGTCGCTTTCGCGGCGCGCGGCCGCTTCCTCCTCGATCAGCGCCTGGCGGTCTTCCTGCGGCAGCCGGTAATAGTCGGGGTGGATGTCCGCGAAGGGCAGGAAACCGTGCCGGTTGCCGCCGTAATCGACGAAGGCCGCCTGCAGCGACGCTTCGACACGGGCGATCTTGCCGAGATAGATATTGCCTTTCAGGGTCGTCCGGGCAGCGGCTTCGTAGTCGAAGTCCTCAAGCCGGCGTTCGTTTACGACAGCGATCCGGGTTTCTTCCGGGTGCGCTGCGTCGATGAGCATGCTCCTGGTCATTAGGGTAGGGCTCCGGGTATGCGGCAGCGCAGGGGCGGGGGCAGCGATCCGGCAGGCTCGTAACACTCATTCCGGCCTCCGATCGCGCGGGCTCGACCGCCCGGGCGCGCCGTGGATTGAGACATTGAACGCACGCTGCCGATCCGTGTAGACCCCGGCCGGCCGGACTTTCACTGGCGGCGCAAACGAAAAAAGCTATTCGGATGGCGACAGGAACGGCCCGCTCGGCAAAGGAACGCAGACCAGCAAGCGCCTCCTACAATAGCCCGATAACCGTCTTGCGGCAATCGCTAATCCTGGCGGTGCTGTTTCTGGCCCTCGATTCGAGCCGGATCGCGGCCTTCGAGGTCGAGGGCATGCGGCTGGCCCAGCGCGGTAACGGCGCCCGGCTCGTGCTCGACCTGTCCGCGGACACGCCCTTCCGCGCCTTCACGCTCTCCGACCCGGACCGGGCGGTCGTCGATCTGCCTTTGCCGGCAAGGGCCCCCGACCTGCCGACGCGCCGCGCGGGCCCGGTTTCGGGGCTGAGGGCGGGCGTGTTCGACGAAGGCGTGTGGCGCGTGGTGCTGGACCTGGACGCGCCGATGCGAGTCGCGGCGGCCAGCGTCTGGCCCCCTTCGCAGGGCCGGGGGCACCGGCTCGTGCTCGACCTGGCGCCGCTCCGCCGGGGAGGCCCGGCGGGCGCGGGTTTCGGGAGCCTGAGGCCGGAGGCGGAGCGCCCGGCCGCGCCCCTGCCCCGGCTGCCGCCGCATCTGGAGAGACCGACAATCGTGATCGATCCCGGCCATGGCGGCGTTGATCCGGGGGCGATCGGCCAGAGCGGCGTCCATGAAAAGGCGGTCGTGCTCGAATTCGCGGCGACCCTGGCGCTCCGCCTGGCTGCGAGCGGGAAATACAATATCCGCCTGACGCGCAATGACGACCGCTTCCTGCCGCTCGGCAAGCGGGTCGCCATCGGGCAGGCGGCGCGCGCCGACCTGTTCATTTCGCTGCACGCCGACTCGGTGGCGCGCAAGAGCGCCCGCGGCGCGTCGCTCTACACCCTCTCGGGAAAAGGGTCCGACGGGCTCGCGAGGGAGCTCGCCGCGCAGGAGAACAGGGCGGACCTGGTCGCCGGCCTCGAATTCGACGGCGACGCCGAGGTCGCCGGCCACCTGATAGACATGCAGCAGCGCAGCGCGACCAATCGCTCGGTGGAATTCGCGAGGCTGCTTCTCTTCGAACTGGGGGTGCGCGGCCCCTTGTTGCGCCGGCCGCACCGGTCCGCCGCCTTCCGGGTGTTGAAATCGCCGAAAGTGCCCTCGGTGCTGATCGAACTGGGCTTCCTGTCGAGTCCCTCGGACGAGCGGCGGCTCACGCGGCCCGCGACGCGGGAGGAGGTGGCCGACGCCATCGAGGCAGCGCTGGCGCATTACTTTGCCGGGCGGCGCGGGTGAGCCTTGATTTTGCCATGAAGTTGGTTTGTTTCTGGGACCCATGAAGCGGCTGCGGCGCATCTTCTCCTGGTTCTTCTGGCTTGGCGTCGCGGTCGTCGCGGCGGCCGGAATCGCCGCGCTCGTCGCGGCCGATCATTTCTCCCGCGGCCTTCCCGCCTATGGCTGGCTTGCGACCTACGAGCCGCCGGTCGCCACGCGCGTACATGCCGGCGACGGCCGCCTGCTGGCGGAGTTCGCGGTCGAGCATCGGCTGTTCGTCCCGGTCGATGCCATCCCGAAGCGGGTCGTGGATGCGTTCCTCGCCGCCGAGGACAAGAGCTTCTACCGCCATGCCGGCCTCGATCCCGCCGGCCTGTTTCGGGCCGGCTACACCTTCCTGCGCAGCAAATTGTCCGAAGCCGCCCGCCGTCCGGTAGGCGGATCGACGATCACGCAGCAGGTCGCCAAGAATTTCCTGCTGAGCCCGGAAGCCACCGTCGAGCGGAAGATCAGGGAGGCGATCCTGGCGCTCAGGCTCGAAAAGGCGCTGCCCAAGGACGCCATCCTCGAGCTTTACCTGAACCAGATTTACCTGGGCTTCGGCTCCTACGGCGTCGCGGCGGCGGCGCTCAACTATTTCAACAGCTCGCTCGACGACCTCACGATTGCCGAAGCGGCCTTCCTTGCCGCCCTGCCCAAGGCGCCCAACAACTACCACCCCGTCCGGCGCCGGGCGCAGGCGCTCACGCGCCGCAACTGGGTGGTGCGGCGGATGCTGGAAGACGGGCGCATATCGCCGGTGGAGGCGGAGGAGGCCGTCGCCGCGCCGCTGGAGCTCCGCTCCCGCGGCGCAACGGAGTTCTTCAAGGCGAAGTGGTTTTCGGAGGAGGTCCGCCGGGAGCTCATGGAGGTCTTCGGACAGGACAAGCTCTATTCCGGCGGGCTGTCCGTCCGCACCACCATCGACCCGAGACTGCAGCGGGCAGGCGAACGGGCCCTGCGCGCCGGCCTGCAGAACTACGACCGCCGCCACGGCTGGCGCGGCCCCATCGCCCGGCTCGACGAGGACAATCTCGAAGCGGCGCTGAGATCCGCGCCCCGCCCGCCGGGGCTCAGCCCCTATCGTCTGGCCGCCGTGACCGCCGTTTCGGCGAAGGCCGCCGACATATTGCTGAAGGACGGCGGCACCGGACGCATTGGGCTGGAGGAAGCCCGGTGGGCCAGACGCGCGCTGGCGGAGGGGAGGATCGGCGCGGAGCCGAAACGCCTGCAGCAGGTCCTGAAGGCGGGCGACCTGGTCGCGGTGGAGCCGGCGGGACCCGGGGGCGGATGGGCGCTGCGCCAGATACCCGAAATCGAGGGCGCGCTGGTTGCAATGGACCCGCATACCGGGCATGTGCTCGCCATGGTGGGCGGCTATGACGCCGGGCGCAGCGAGTTCAACCGCGCGACCCAGGCGATGCGCCAGCCCGGATCGGCCTTCAAGCCGTTCGTTTACCTGGCGGCGCTCCAGGAGGGCTACACGCCGGCAACGCTGCTTGCGGACATGCCCATCGTCATCGACCAGGGCGCCGGTCTCGGCCTCTGGCGGCCGCAAAACTACTCCGGCTCCTTCCACGGCATCGTCCCGATGCGAATCGGCATCGAGAAATCCCGCAACCTGATGACCGTGCGCCTCGCCCAGGCCGTCGGCATGGGCGATGTTGCGGCTGTTGCGGCCCGGTTCGGCATCCAGGACAGGATGCCGGAAGTGCTGTCGATGTCGCTTGGCGCGGGCGAGACGACGCTCTCCCGGATGACGGCCGGCTACGCCATGCTCGCCAATGGCGGAAGGCGCATCTCGCCGACGCTCATCGACCGTGTCCAGGACCGCCACGGGCGGACGGTCTTCCGCCATGAACGCAGGGTCTGCCCGGATTGCAACGCGCTTGAGGAGCTGAGGCCGGAAGTGCCTTACCCGCCGGACCCGCGCGAGCGGATTGCGGACCCGCAGAGCGTCTATCAGGTGGTGTCCATGCTGGAGGGCGCGGTGCTGCGCGGTACCGGACGGCGGCTGCGCGCGGTTGGCAAGCCGCTTGCCGGAAAGACGGGCACGACCAGCGACTATGTCGATGCCTGGTTCGTGGGCTTCGCCTCCGACCTTGTGGTGGGCGTGTATGTCGGCTTCGACCGGCCCCGCACGCTCGGCCATGCGGAAACGGGCTCCTCCGTGGCGGCGCCCGTGTTCGGCGCCTTCATGCGCGAGGCTCTCGACGGGGCGCCGGCGACGCCCTTCCGGATTCCGCCCGGCATGTCTTTCGTGCGGGTCGGGCGCACCACCGGCAAGCCCGCGGCGCCCGGCGAGGCCGACATCATCCTGGAGGCCTTCAAGCCGGGAACCGAGCCCCGCCCCGGAGAGCCCGGCCGCCTGCCGGCAGGAAGCCGCGAGGGCATTTCCGGTATATACTGACCCGATCCCGAATTCGGCGGAGACTGCTCGATGCGTGCCGAAGCGCAGGCCCTTGTGGATGACATTCGCGACAGCCTTGCCCTGATCCGGAGGCATCTTTGACTGGGACGCATCCACGGCGCGCCTAGAGGCGTTGAACGCCGAGGCCGAAGCGCCCGAACTCTGGAACGATCCGGCGCGCGCCCAGGAGGTGATGCGCGAACGGACGCGGCTGGCCGGCGGGCTGGAAGGCTACCGTGCGCTCGAAGGCGCGCTGGAAGACGCGATCACGCTTTACGAGCTCGGCGAGGCGGAAGAGGACCGGGCGGCGCTCGACGAGGCCGAAGCCGAACTCGAATCGATTCGGGACCGGGCCGCCCGCCGCAGGCTGGAGAGCCTGCTGTCCGGCGAGGCCGACGGCAATGACTGCTACCTGGAAGTGAACGCCGGCGCGGGCGGCACGGAGGCGCAGGACTGGGCCGAGATGCTGTTGCGCATGTATGTCCGCTGGGCCGACGCTGGCGGCTACAAGCTCGAATGGCTGGAAGAGAGCCCCGGCGAGGAAGCGGGCATCAAGTCCGCGTCGGTGCGGATCAGGGGCGAGAACGCCTATGGCTGGCTGAAGACGGAGAGCGGCGTCCACCGCCTAGTGCGCATCTCGCCCTTCGACAGCCAGTCGCGCCGCCACACCAGCTTCGCCTCGGCCTGGGTCTATCCGGTGGTGGACGACCGCATCGAGATCGAGATCGACGAGAGCGAGCTCCGGGTGGATGTCTACCGGGCGTCCGGCGCTGGCGGGCAGCATGTCAACAAGACCGAGAGCGCCGTCCGGATCACGCACATGCCGACTGGCATCGTCGTCCAGTGCCAGAACGACCGCTCGCAGCACCGCAACCGGGCGACGGCCATGGCGATGCTGAAGGCGCGGCTCTACGAGCACGAGCTCCAGCGGCGCGAGGCCGAAGCCGCGGCGGAGCAGGCGGCGAAGGCGGACATCGGCTGGGGCAACCAGATCCGCTCCTACGTGCTCCAGCCCTACCAGATGGTGAAGGACCTGCGCACCGGCGTGGAGAAGGGCAACGCCCAGGGCGTGCTGGACGGCAATATCGACGACTTCCTGAGCGCCGCGCTGGCCGCAAGGGTGGGCGCGGACCGGGCGGCGGACGGGGGGTAGGCCAGGATTCGGTCTGTATGGGCCGTTCGTGCAACGGCGGGATCGGCAAACGCATTTGTTCGAATTATTGGCAATAAATCTCAAAATGAATTGACATATCTAAATCATATGTTATATTGAATCGGACGAAGCGGTATCCGGAGGCCGCTTCGTCTTTCGCGTTGGCGCCGACGCGAAAAATACCTTTGGGAGCCGACAGGAGAGCGACTGTGTTGTCGGTCAAGCTGTTTTCCACGGGGTTCGGTCTCTGAGGATAGCGTTGAGGATTGTGAGGAGCTTTCGTGTGACGGCGGTGAGGGCAGCCTTTTTGGTTTTTCCCTCCGCGATCAGGTGGCGATAGAAGCGTTTGAGGGTTGGGTTATGCCTGGAGGCGGTGAGGGCAGCCATGTAGAGGGTTGCGCGGACGTTGGCGCGTCCTCCCCATATGGTTCTCTTTCCGCGCATGGTTCCGCTGTCGCGGTTGAAGGGCGCGACGCCGACGAGCGCGGCGATGCGCCTTCGGCTGAGGGTTCCGAGTTCGGGGAGATCGGCGATCAGGGTTCGTGCGGTGGCGTCACCGACCCCGGGAACGCTTTTGAGGAGGTCCTCGGCCTGGCGCCATGCGGGGGATTTGCGGATCGCATCGCCGAGCTCGGTTTCGAGGTCGGAGAGTTCGCGTTGCAGGGTGGCGAGCACGCGGTCGACGCTGCGGATCGTGCGACGGCTTGTGAGGCGCCTCCTGCGGTTTCTCTCCGCGGTCATCATCGCGACGATCTGGCGCCGCCGGGCGACCAGCTCGGCGAGCGCGCGGGCCTGCTCGTCAGGCACCGGACGGGGCTCGGGATGGACCGCCTCGGCGAACTGTGCGATCGCCGCCGCATCGAGGGCGTCGGTCTTGGCGAGCCGGCCGGTGGCGCGGGCGAAGTCCCGGATCTGGCGCGGGTTGACCACCGCCAATGGCAGGCCCGCCGCGCAGAGCGCCGCCGCGACCGTGACCTCGAAGCCGCCCGTCGCCTCCAGCACCACGAGGGCAACCTCCAGCCCGCCCAGGCGCGCCGACAACTCTTCCAGGCCTTTGCCGTCGCGCGCGACGGCAAAGGCCTCCCCGGACGGGCGCAGATGCACGTCCAGACGATCCTTCGCCACGTCGATGCCAACGAATATCCGTTCCATGTCCCGTCCTTGCAAATGCGGTCTCACACTGCGGACCAAGCGACTGTTCGGGTTCAAAGGAACAGCGGACGGGGAACCATGCTCTCCCGCGGTCTTCATAACCTGGGTGCTAGCGGTCTCCCGTCCGCTCCCGCTGTTGCGACTATAGCTGCAACAACGATCCGGAGAGATACAAGGTGCGCCCTGCGTCCGGCCTTATGCGCGGGCAGGCGCAGGCGCAATCAGGTGCGCGAACCGCGCCGGCGCCGACACCCGCCCGCGCCCGCGCGATACGCGCGAATCAGGGTCCCGCTTGCCGGGCAGGCCGGCGGCGGGGAGAGGGGAATGAAAGGGAACGAAACGGGATGAAGGAACGATGTGCGGGATGCAGGCGAATACGGCTTCGACAGGATGGCCTGCCGCCACACAAGCGCCTCTCCCGCCTGCGGAGGGGGCCGAAAGAAGGCCCGGCGGCCGCGCGTTCCGGCAAGGCCGTGCCGGATCGAGAGAGGGCCTCCCGCCCCGGCCTTCCCTCGCAGGCGAGGCGGGGAGACAAACGGTGGTCTCATGTCTGAAACGACCACAGGATATGCGCCGCGCGCATGCAGATCATGACATTTCGTGACATTCCCGTGGAGCGGGCCCCTCCCCTCATCCTGAGCAGCGGCGCCGGCCGCGTATCGAAGGATGGCCCGCCCCGTCTCCCATTCGTCATGCCCGGACTTGCCACTTCCGCCGCTGCAACGGTCCAGGGAGAGATGCCCGGAACAAGTCCGGGCACGATGGGAAGAGGATCGGGATGGCGTCTCGGGAGGAAGGTCCCGCGGCGTGCCTCCATGACACAACATGACATCCACGGTGGAGGGGACGGCCCCGCCGCTTCGCGCACACGTGCGCGCACGCGCGGCCGGACGCGCATTATGCGCGCGGGAGGAGCGCTCCTCCGGCAACGGGGCATCCGGGACCGCAGACCGACAAGGAGGCTGCAATGCCTTGCAAACGGCCGGGGCGGAGACAGGCCCGCATGACAGAACATGACATTCCATGACATCCACATGACACATCGCGCTTGGCCCTCCGCCCCCGGGGCCGCAAACTCGACTCCCTCCGCCCCGGACAACCGAAAGGTGCTTCACCCGTGACCGATGGCATCCGTTCCGGCCTCGCCCAATACGGCGACGCCGGGCTCTCCTTCTTCCTGCGCAAGGCGTTCATCAAGGCGATGGGCTATTCCGACGAGGCGCTCGAACGCCCCATCGTCGCCATCACCGACACGTTCAGCGGCTACAATGGCTGCCACCGCACCGTGCCGGACCTGATTGCCGCCATCGAGCGCGGCGTCATGCATGCGGGCGGGCTGCCGATCCGCTTCCCGACGATCTCGATCCACGAGAGCTTCTCGCACCCCACCTCCATGTTCCTGCGCAACCTCATGGCGATGGACACGGAGGAGATGGTCCGCGCCCAGCCGATGGACGCCGTGGTGCTGATCGGCGGCTGCGACAAGACGGTGCCGGCGTTGCTGATGGGCGCGGCGAGCGCCGGCATTCCCGCCATCATGGAGGTGACGGGGCCGATGATGACCGGCCATTTCCGGGGCGAGAGGCTCGGCGCCTGCACCGACTGCCGGCGGCTCTGGGGTCTCTACCGGGCGGGCGACATGGACGAGGCGGAAATCGAACTCGCCGGCGGGCGGCTGATGCCGACGGCCGGCACCTGCATGGTGATGGGCACGGCCTCCACAATGGCGCTGATGACCGAGACCATCGGCATGATGCTGCCCGGCGGCGCGGCCATCCCGGCGGTCCATGCCGACCGGCTGCGCCATGCGGAGGCCACCGGCGCCCGCGCCGTCGCGCTGGCAGGGGAGGGGCTGACTCCCGACCGCATCATGACGCCGGCCGCCTTCGAGAACGCGTTGCGCATGCTCCTCGCGGTCGGCGGCTCGACCAACGGCCTGATCCACATGGCGGCGGTCGCCGGCCGGCTCGGGATCGAGGTGGACCTCGACGCCATCGACCGGATGGGCCGGGAGACGCCCGTGCTGGTGGACCTGAAGCCCTCGGGCCGGCACTACATGGAGGACCTGCACCGCGCGGGCGGCGCGGCGCCCATCCTGAAGGAACTGAAGGCTCTCCTGAATCTCGACGCGCTGACGGTGACGGGGCGCACGCTCGGCGAGGAGATCGACGGGGCGGCCGACGAGCATCCGGGCCAGACGGTCGTGCGCCCGCTGGCGGACCCGATCTGGCCGGAAGGGGGCGTCGCCGTGCTGCGCGGCACGCTCGCGCCGGACACGGCCGTCATCAAGCAGTCGGCGGCAAGCCCGGACCTGCTGGTGCATGAGGGCCGGGCGGTGGTGTTCGACGGGCTGGAGGACCTCGCGGAGCGGATCGACGATCCCGACCTGGATGTGGCGGCCGACGATGTGCTGGTGCTCCGCAATGCCGGGCCGAAGGGCGCGCCGGGCATGCCGGAGGCGGGCTCGATGCCCATTCCGAAAAAGCTCGCGGCGGAAGGTGTGCGCGACATGCTGCGTATCTCCGATGCGCGCATGTCGGGAACGGCCTTCGGCACGATCGTGCTGCACTGCTGCCCGGAGGCGGCGGTCGGCGGGCCGCTTGCGCTCGTGCGCACCGGCGACCGCATCCGCCTCGACACGCCGGGGCGGCGCCTCGACCTGCTGGTGGACGAAGCGGAGCTTGAACGGCGGCGCGCGGACTGGAAGCCGCCGGCCCATGCCGGTTCGCAGCGCGGCTATCTCAAGCTCTATCTGGAGACCGTGACCCAGGCGAACCGGGGCTGCGATTTCGATTTCATGGCGAAGGCGGCAGGCGGGTAATGCGGGCAGCAGGGACCTGCGGCGGCCCGGCTCAGGCGGCCGCAGGAGCTTCGGCCACCAACCGGCGCGCCTGTCCGGTCAGTTCCCTGCCGGCATCCGCCACCGCTTCGGCCAAGGGGTCGATCCAGCGCTGTCCGTGGGTGGCAAGGCGGTGGATCAGGCCGATCCGCCGCAATGGCTCCGGCGCGGCGAAGCGCATGAAGCGGAGGTCCGGAGACATCCCGCTTTCGCAGGGCAGGGCGGTTTCCGGAATGAGCGTGATGCCTTCCCCGCCCGCGACCAGACGCGCCAGCGTGGCCAGCGAACCGGCGCCGCGGTGGACTTCCTGCTGGCGCCACATCGAGCAGGCCCCCAGAACCTGGTCGGCGAGGCAATGTCCGTCCGCAAGGGTGAGCAGCGGCCCGATATCGGCCCGCGCCAGGTCCTCGGGGCGGGGCGCGTCGGAATGCGAACGGACGGCGTCCACCGCGCCGGGACGGCCCGCGACCAGGAACCGGTCTTCGAACAACTCCCGCTCCGGCAGCTCGATCACGCCGACCGGCAGGGAAAGGACCGCCGCGTCCAGGCGGCCCGACTGCAAGCCGGCCAGGAGGTCGTTGCCGGTCGCCTCGACGACGCCGGGTTCGATGCGGGGCGTCGTCTCCTGCAAGCGCTTCAGAAGGCCCGGCAGCAGATATGGCGACAGGGTGGAAATAATGCCGATCGCGACCCTTGCCCGGCCGTCATCGAACTGTTTCCCCATGAGCTCCAGGAAATTGGTCTCGTCCAGAATCCGCAGCGCCTGCTCATGCGCCTCCCGGCCGAGGCGGGTGAGATGAACGCCCCGGCTCTCGCGCTCCACCAGCGGCCCGCCGAGCGTGGCCTCGAGCTCGCGGATCTGGAGCGACAGCGCGGGCTGGGACACGAATACGCTCTCCGCGGCGCGGCTGAAGGAGCCGTGCTCGACGAGAGCCTGGAAATAACGCAACTGGCGCAGCGTGATGGGCAAACGCCTTACCTCCCGGCGAATACGGCGAAACAGCCTATTCTAATCCTGCCGCGCGCGCATTTGCAGGCCTTCGATCCGTTGTGCGGCAAGCATGTGTTAGCCTCGTTGGGTCCCGGCGCGGGATCGGCTGCCGGGTCCTGGATTTTCGCGGACAAGGAAAGAAGAGCGATGCGTTTGCAAGGGCGGGTTGCGGCGGTGACGGGCGCCGGCGGCGGGATAGGCGGGGCGATTGCCGCGGCCTTCCGGGCCGAAGGAGCAGAGGTGGTGGCGGCTGACATGAAGACGGACGGGCTCGGGCCCGACGGCCTCGTCATCGACGTCTCGAGGCCGGAGGACGCCGGGCGGCTGGTCGCCGAGACGGTCGCGCGCCACGGTCGCATCGACATTCTGGCCAATGTCGCGGGCATCAGCGTCCGCCATGCCATTTTCGATGTAACGCCGGAAGACTTCGATCGCGTACTCCGGGTCAACCTCTACGGCAGCTTCTACTGCCTGCAGGAAGCGGCGCGCCCCATGGTCGAGGCCGGCTACGGGCGCATCGTCAATATCGCCTCGATCTCCGGCGTGCGCGCCGGCGCCGAGCGGATGGCCTACGGCATCTCCAAGGCCGGGGTCGTTGCACTCACGCAGCAGGCAGCCCACGAGCTTGCGCCCTTCGGCATCACGGTGAATGCGATTGCGCCGGGGCCGGTCGATACCGAACTCACCCGGGTCCACCACACGCCCGCGGCCCGCGCGAACTATCACCGCATGATCCCGGCGGCGCGCTACGGCCTCTGCGAGGAGATGGCTGATGCGGCGGTGTTCCTCGCCGGCGAGGCGGCGGCCTATGTCAACGGCGTCGTGCTGCCGGTGGACGGGGGCTACCTCGCCGCCGGCGTGCGCGAGGACTGACGCTCGAACCGGACCATTGACATGAAGCCTCCGGGAACCACTTATTGCGGCCTTCCCCGCCGGCTCGCGGCGGGGACGCATGTTTGAAGAACCCTTGAAGGAGACCCGATCGTGATCGCCCCCCTGATGCCGACCTACGGGGATCGGGACATCGCTTTCGAGAAAGGCGAAGGCCCGTACCTCTTCGCGTCCGACGGGCGGCGGTTCCTGGACTTCGGCGGCGGGATCGCCGTGACCGCTCTCGGCCACGCCCATCCCGGCCTTGTCGCCGCGCTCCAGGATCAGGCCGGCCGGCTCTGGCATACCTCGAACCTGTACAACATTCCCAACCAGGAGCGAGCCGGGCGACGACTGACCGAGAACAGCTTCGCGGACACGGTCTTCTTCTGCAATTCCGGCCTCGAGGCCATCGAATGCGGCATCAAGCTCGTGCGCAAGCACTATGCCGACAAGGGCGAGCCGGAGCGCTTCCGCATCATCACGGTCGAGGGCTGCTTCCACGGCCGCTCGCTTGCCTCCATCGCCGCATCCGGCCAGGAGAAACTCTACAAGGGCTTCGGCCCGGTCACCGAGGGCTTCGACCAGGTCGCCTTCGGCAATCTCAACGAGCTGCGCGCGGCCGTCACCGGCGAGACCTGCGCCATCCTGGTGGAGCCGGTGCAGGGAGAGGGCGGCATCCGCCCGATGTCCCCGGACTACCTGAAGGGCGTGCGCGAGGTCTGCGACGAGTTCGGCCTCCTGATGTTCCTTGACGAGGTGCAGTGCGGGATGGGCCGCACCGGCAAGCTGTTCGCCTATGAGTGGGTGGGCGTCCGCCCGGACGTGATGGCGCTCGCCAAGGGCCTCGGCGGCGGTTTCCCCGTCGGCGCCTGCCTCGCGACGGAAGAGGCGGCCTCCGGCATGGTCGCCGGCACGCACGGCTCGACCTTCGGCGGCAACCCGCTGGCGACGGCCGTCGTCAACGCCGTGCTCGACGCGCTGCTGGCCGAGGGCTTTCTCGAAGCCGTGCAGGCCCGCGCGGCCGATCTGCACGGGCGCCTGGAAGGACTCAAAGCGCGCTACCCGGACACGATCCTGGAAGTGCGCGGCACGGGCATGATGGTCGGGTTGCGCACCGGCCCCGCCAATGGCGAGTTCGTCGGCGCGCTGCGCCGCCAGGGGCTGCTCGCGGTGCCGGCGGGCGAGAATGTCGTGCGGCTGCTGCCGCCGCTCGTCGTCGAGGACTCGCATGTCGGCGAGGCGGTCGGCATGGTGGAAGGCGCTTGCCGGGAATTCGCCGCCGCCGCTGCTTGAGGACCATGAGCGCGCCGCGCCACTTCCTCGACCTCAAGGATTATGACGGGGCCGCGCTCCGCCGTATCCTCGACCGGGCCCTCGCCTTCAAGGCGGGGGACCCGGACCGGCCGCTCGAGGGCAAGACGCTCGCCATGATCTTCGAGCAGCCCTCGACCCGCACGCGCGTCTCCTTCGAGGTCGCCATGCGCCAGCTCGGCGGCCATGTCATCGTGCTTTCCGGCCAGGAAACCCAGGTCAAGCGCGGCGAGAGCTGGGCCGATACGGCGCGGGTGCTGTCGCGCTATGTCGATGCGATCATGATCCGCACCGACAGTCACGACAAGCTGACCGAACTGGCCGCCAATGCCGAGGTGCCGGTCATCAACGGCCTGACCGACCGCTCGCACCCCTGCCAGCTCATGGCGGATGTGATGACCTTCGAGGAGCAGCGCGGCGCCATTGCCGGCAAGCGCATCGCTTGGAGCGGCGACGGCAACAATGTCGCGACGAGCTGGATCCACGCCGCGGCGCGCTTCGATTTCGATTTCGCCGTCGGCTGCCCGCCGGAGCGCCGCCCGCCGGCCGACGCGCTCGCCTGGGCGGAAGCGAACGGCGCGCGGGTGAGCCTTCACGACGACCCCGCGGCGGCCGTGTCCGATGCCCATGCGGTCGTCACCGACGTCTGGGTGTCGATGAACGACGGCGGCGAGAACAGCCGCCACAATCTGCTGGCGCCCTATCGCGTCGATGAGCGCCTGATGGCCGGGGCCCGGCCGGACGCCATATTCCTGCACTGCCTGCCGGCGCACCGCGGCGAGGAGGTTTCCGGCGCGGTGATCGACGGGCCACAATCGGTCGTCTGGGACGAGGCGGAAAACCGGCTGCACGCCCAGAAGGGCATTCTCGCCTGGTGCCTCGGGCGGTAGCGCCGGCGCATGGAGGCCCGCGCGGCGCTTCGCGACGACTATGTGAGGCCCTTCCGGCTGGCCGGCACCAGGGTGCGCGGCCGTCTTGTGCGCCTCGGGCCGGAAGTCGCGCGCATCCTCGACCGGCACGCCTATCCCGATGCCGCGGCGGAAGTGCTGGGCGAATCGCTGGCGATCGCGGCCGCGCTCTCGCAGTCGCTCAAGGCGGGCGGCATCTTCACGCTCCAGGTCGAGGGCGACGGCGCGATCCGCCGGCTGGTGGCGGACATAGACGCGACCGGGCTCATGCGCGGCTTCGCCGGCTTCGACGGCGAGGCCGGGCCGGCAGAGGCCGGCGGCGCCCCGTTCGGCGCCGGCTATCTGGCGTTCACATTCGATCCCGCAGACGGCGGCGAGCGCTACCAGGGCGTGGTCGAGCTGGCGAAGGGCGGCCTTGCGCAGTCCGTGCTGCATTATTTCCGCCAGTCGGAGCAGATCGACACCTGCCTCGCGGCCGCCTGCGGCCGGCGCGGCGGGGCCTGGCGCGCGGCGGCGCTGATGCTCCAGCGGCTGCCGGACGAACAACCGGATCCGCCGGAGGAGACGGGCGATCTCTGGACCCGGCTCGGGCATTACATGCTCACCGTCGGCCCGGACGAGCTGCTCGATCCGGCCCTGCCGGGGGATGCGCTGCTGCTGCGCCTCTTCCACCGCGACGAGCTGCGCGTCGATTCCCCGCAGCCGCTTCGCGACGGCTGCCGCTGCGGCGGCCGGGCGCGGATGGAGACCGTGCTCCGCGCGCTTTCCGCCGGCGAGATGGAGGACATGCGCCGGGAGGACGGCTCGCTGGAGATGGTCTGCCAGTTCTGCGGCCGCGCGGAGGCCTTCTCCGCCGAGCAGGCCACGGCGCTCGTCCGCGCGCCGTAATCCCCGCCCGGCCTCAGTCTTCCCGGGCGAGCCGGATATCGAACCCGGCGGTGCAGAAGGGGGATTCCACGCCGAGCTCCTGCGCGAGTGCGCCGTCGCTGCACTCGCGGAACTCGACCAGCAGCGACTCCTTGACCCCGAACACGGCGTCCGAGTCGATATAGGGGTCGTCATGGGCGAAGATGTGGGTCACGAGCCGCCGGTAGCCGGGCTTGCTTGCGATGAAATGGATATGGGCCGGGCGCCAGGCGTGGCGGCCCATGCGCTTCAATATGTCCCCGACAGGGCCGTCAGTCGGCACCGGATATGACACCGGCCTCACCGTGCGGAAGGCGTAACGCCCGTCCGCATCCGTCAGGAACCGCCCGCGAAGGTTCATCTCCGGCTGCAGCTCCGGCTGCTGCACGTCGTAGAAGCCGTCCGCATTGGTCTGCCAGATATCGAGGCTCACCCCGGCGAGCGGCCGGCCTTCGCCATCGGTGACGCGCCCGGAGACGAGGCAGGGCATACCCTTGCCGTCCCGGCAGATATTGCTGCCGGGCTCGAGTTGCGGCGCGCCCTCCACATGGAAGGGGCCGAGCACCGTCGCCTCGGTGGCGCCGCCCTCGGAACGGTTGTTCAGGGTCTCCACCAGCATGGAAACGCCGAGCACGTCGGAGGCCAGCACCCACTCCTGGCGCCGGTCGTCGCACATTTGCCCTGTGGCCGTCAGGAACCCGATGGCCCGCGACCATTCCTCCACGGTGGGCTCCACCTCCTTCACGAAGGCGTGCAGGTGCCGGATGGCGGCCTCCATCACTTCGCGGAACCGGGGATCGTCGCAGCCGTCCAGCCGTTCGATGACGATGTCGGCGGACTCGGCTTCGGTGAACAGTCGGTTCATGGTCCAACTCCTGCATTGCCCCGGCGGGGACCGGGCCCGGGCGCCGAGACTGCCACGACCGGCCGCTGCAAGGAAACGGCCGGCGGTTGCGGGCAGCGCGGAAGCGGGAATAATCCGGTCCGCGTGTCTTGCCCGCAGGGAGGGAGCCGGGGGCTCATGGAAATCTGGACCAATTGCATGCCCGCGCCGCGCGGCATTCTGCACGAGGCGCGGGCGCTGGAGGAAAGCGGCTGGGACGGCGTCAATGTCGTCGATTCCCAGAACCTCGCGGCCGACTCCTTCGTCGCGCTGGCCATGGCGGCCACCGTGACCCGGCGCCTCAGGCTCGGCACCGGCGTTTCCAATCCGGTCACGCGGACGGCCGCGGTGCTGGCCTCGGCGGCGGCCACGGTCAACAGCGTCTCGCGCGGGCGGATGACGCTCGGCATCGGCCGCGGCGATTCCGCGCTCGCCCATCTCGGCCGGGCCCCGGCGCGGCTCGGGCAGTTCGAGCGCTATCTCACCCACCTCCAGGCCTATCTGTCGGGCGGCCAGGTGGCGTTCGACGAGCTGGTCGATATCCCGGCCGCATCCGCGCCGCCGGTGGAGACGCTGGCGCTCGCCGAGACGCCGGAGGCGAGCCGCATCCGGTGGATGGCCGGCGCTGCGGCGCGGGACGGCAAGGCGTCGGTCGAGGTCGCGGCGACGGGACCGAAGGTTATCGCCATCGCGGCGCGCCGGGCCGACCGGGTGATGTTCGCGCTCGGCGCCTCGCCGGAGCGCATTGCCTGGGGCATCGCCACCGCCCGGGCGGCGCGCGAGGCGGCCGGCCTCGATCCGGAGGGCCTGCGCTTCGGCGCCTACGTCTCCTGCGGCTGCCACCCCGACATGGAAACCGCCCAGGACATGGTGCGCGGCAACCTGACCGTCTTCGCGCGCTTCGCCGTCATGCACGGCCGGACGAGCGGCCCGCTCTCCGAGGAGAGCCGCGCGGTGATGGAGGCGATGCGCCGGGCCTACGACATGCATCGGCACACGGAGAACGAGTCTGCCCAGGCGGCGGTGCTGACGCCGGCGTTTATCCGGGAATATGCCGCTGTCGGACCGCCGGAGCGGGTTCTCGAACGACTCCTCCGGCTGCGGGAACTCGGGCTCGACAAGATCGTCGTCAACGGCAATTGGCGCAGCGCCAGAGGCGGCGCCGGGCCGGTCGCGAAGCAGCTGATCGAGACCGAGGTCCTCCCGGCGCTGCGCGGCTGAACCGGACCGGGTTCCGGCAAAGGCCGCGGAAAGCGCGGCTGCCCGGCCTCCCCGGCAGATGTCATGAGATGTCATGTTTTGTCATGAGGCGCGCCGGACCTCCCTCGCCATGTGTCATGGAATGTCATGAGATGTCATGATCTGCATGTGCGGCGGGCATGCCCTGCAGCCCGTCCGGGCATAACGCTCCATTTCATGACTCTTCCCTTCCGTCTGCGGGCTGGCGCAGCCCCATGGCCCTTGTCCGTCGCCCCGGACGGCGCGGTCGTCCTCCGCACAGGCGCTGGCCAGGGCCGCGGCCGGCGCGAGCCTTTCGGCCGGCATCGCCGCCAGTTGGGGGTCGGTTGCCGTCATCGTTCCTCCTTGCTCCGACGGGGAGCGGGTCCCTTTTCCGCGCGTATCCTGCGCGGGCGCCTGTGCGCGTGCCGGCGCGCGTGTCGCGGCGGCGCGGTTCGCGCGCCTGATTGCGCGCGCGAGGCAGAGGACACACGTCTCCCGTCGGCTTCTCACGGGTTTTCAAAAACTGGCGCCGCTCGGCCGTGCGGCACCCGGGGACGCGGCTCCGGAGTCCGCTTCCCTGGGGACCATCATATCACAATCCGCCAGATGTCAAGATCAAAATACGAACAAAAGTCAGAAATATTAGAAATCATTCATATTTTGCTCGCGGCACATAGCCCACCCCGGCCTCCGGATCGCGGCCCGGGGTGACGAACAGAGGTGCCGCGGCCGCGCGCCGCGCCTCAGCCCTCCGCCTGCACCGCCTCGATGATCTGGCGTACGCGGTCCCGGAAGGGGGCGTATTGCAGGGCGAACTCCTCCACCAGGCGGCTGTTGTCGATCAGGAAATTGCCGGAACCGGCCCGCCCGCCGGTCGCCTGCTCGAAGGAGATGTCGGCGTCCGGCAGGAACTCGCGCACCAGCGCCGCGAGATCGCCCATCGAGATGGCGTGGCCGCCCGTATTGTAGATCCGGTGCTGCGGCGCTTCGGCCAGCGAGACGCGCGCGAACGCCTCCGCCACATCGTCCACATGGACGGGCGCGCGCATCGCGTCGGCATGGGGGAAGCTGACGGGCTCGCCGCGGGCCGGGAAGGTGACGCAGCGCACATGGTCGATGGACCCGTAGATCTTGTCGGGCCCGGTCACGTTCGCCGGCCTGATGCCGGTGATCGCCATGCCGTATTTCTCCGTGTAGTCGCGCGCCTGCCACTCGTTGAAAATCTTGTGCATGGCGTACTGGTTGTCACCGTAGCGGTGGTCGTCCTCGTCCGCCGCGCGCTCGCCGAAATGGCTCTGGAGGCCGCTGACCGCAAGCGAACTCGCATAGACGGTGTGCGCGACGCCGCCGAGCCGGGCGGCCTCGAAGCAGTTGCCCATGCCGAGAATGTCGAGCTTGAGCGCGATGCGCGGCGGCAGCTCGCCGATGAAATAGGCGAGATTGACCAGCCGGTCGGGCTTCACCTCCGCCACGAGCGCCATCACCTGGTCGAACTGCGTCACGTCGCCCTTGCGCGTCTCGGCCATGTCGCCGAAATCCGCCGCCTCGGGCGCGATGTCCATCGCGACGACCTCCGCGCCCCGCGCCGCCAGCAGCGGCACCAGCCGGCGCCCGATAAAGCCGGTTCCCCCGACCACCAGAACCTTCATGTCCCGTCTTCTCCCGTTCGAGCCGCCCCTAGTGTAATGCGGGTTCGGGTCGATGTGTCTTCCGCATCAGCACGATGCGGTTGGTGTTGGTGCCCTTGCGGTTGTTGGCCACGCCCCAGCAATTCGCCGTCTTGGTGAAGTTCTGCGCGTTCACCATCACCCCCTCGACGGCGAGCGGCAGGCCGCCGGCGGCCGCGGTGACATGGTCCTCCAGCAGCACCTTGCCGCCCCGCACCTCGCCCACCTCGAAGGCGAGGAAGCCGCCGGGGCGGAGCGTGCGCGCGATGTCCCGGAGGCTTGCATGGACGAAGGCCCGCCAGGCTTCCGGCGTCCTGTGCGCGGCAATCGGCACCGCCTCCAGGTCGATGCCGGCGAACCAGCAGCGCAGCCAGTTGTCCGTGCGGTAGTCCACCACATCGAGGAAGGGCGGGGAGGTGACGACAAGATCGACCGAGCCGTCCGGCACGAAGGCGGCATCCTCCGCCGGGGCCGCGCCGAGCAGCGCCGGCGGGTGCGGCGGCGGCGCGCCCGTCGAGAGCAGCGACCGGCTCTTGCGCAGGATGAGCGCGTCCACGTCACGGAGCGGCGGCGTCTGCCCGCGTTTGGCGTTGATGAGGCGCTGCCGGTCCGCCCCGACCGCCTGGTTGGGCGGCATCGTATAGACCGAGAAGAAGCCGGGGGAATGGCCGGTCAGCCGGTTGAGGCAGACCATGCGGAGCCATTCGTCCACGCTGTCGAGGGCGCAGGCACGCTCGCGGTCGATGAACCACGCCCGGAGCGCTGCCAGGCGGGCCAGCACGGCCTCGTGGAAGAACACCAGCAGGTCGTCCAGCAGCGGGCCTTCCGGCGGCAGGGCAGCGGCCGGCGGTATCTCCGCCAGCCGCGCGGCGGTTTCCTCGAGCGAAGGCGGCGCGAGCCGGGGGCTGAGCAGCATGGCGGAGAGCGGGTTGATGTCCGAGCCGACCGGCCGGCGGCCCATCAGCGCGGCCTGCAAGGGCGTCGTGCCGCGCCCCATGAAGGGGTCGTAAACCGCGTCGCCCGGCCGGGTCAGCCGCTCGATGAAGAAGGCCGGGAGCTGCGGCTTGAAACAGGCCCGGTAGCTGACCTCATGCAACCGGCTCGCCTTCCGCTGCCCCGAGGTCCAGAACTCGTTGGTGAAACGGGGGACGCCGTTTCGTTCGGTAACCTGCGTCCTCCGACCCTCGTAGCGAAATATGGCTAGGCTTTCCGTAAGGCATGGCGACACCATTGGAATGGATAGCTGGCGATCGCGCAGTGTTTGGCTGACGCTCGGAATGTCTTCGCTTGGCACGCCATTACTATTGCGCGCGAGTGTTTGCCGCCGTTCGACATCTGTAGCAGGTGTACTAATCCAGTTTGTGGAAGTCTGATGAGTTTCGCCATCAGTTGTCGCTACTGAAACTGATGGATGAACGATGGTGGGGAAAATACTCGCCATGTTCGCCGGCCTCCTTCCCCGGCGAACATCTTGAATCACAAATTCGAGTCGTCGTGAATCCCCCTCGTTCGAATTCGGTTGACTCGCTCGCCCAACTTCACAAACTGGAATGGCGCTGGCGATATGTTTCGGTATCAGTCGGCCAGTGCCGGACGGCGACTGAAGCTAAGGCGGTAGGTCGTCATCACCCATAATCTCCAAGGCGTACGGGAGGCTAACTGATGCCGTGTGTCGTTCGACTGACTGAGGATGAGATCGAAGAATTGGATCAACAGAACCCGGCAACGGCGGGAGATGGAGGATTTCAGAGTCTGTTGGTCGGACTTCAGAAACGGCTAGACAGGGTTACTGGTGAACTGCATCTAACCGACGACGACTTGGAGAGAATTCAGCGATACGCCTACGAGTATAGACAGGGTGGATGGCAAGACCGGCTAGAACGCATTTTCTGTCGGGAATTGGGTCCTGATTTGGGTCGCTAGTCGACGAACCTCACCGACCCAGAATTACCGCTTGAGACGGGAGCGGTAGCCGGTAGGGCTAGCCGCCTCTGTCAACTCTCGCCGGGCGCCCTTGCCGGGGCGGTGCCGATGAGGGCGTCGCGGGTGACGAGGGCGGCCAGCGCGTCCTCGTCCATGTCCTCCGTGCCTTCCGGGCGGCGCGGCAGCACGATGTAGCGGAGGTCGGCCGTGCTGTCGTGGACGCGGACCTCGACATCGTCGGGCAATTCCGTGCCGAACTCGGCCAGCACCGCGCGCGGCTCGCGGACGACGCGCGCGCGGTAGGCCTTCTTCTTGTACCAGGCGGGCGGCAGGCCCAGCACCATGCGCGGATAGCAGGAGCAGAGCGTGCAGACGATGACATTGTGGACGCCCTCGGTGTTCTCGACCACGCGCACGGTCGGGCTGTGCTCCAGCTCGTAGCCCTCCTCCGCCAGCAGGCCCGCCGCGTCCTCCAGCAGCCGGGCCCTGAAGGCCGGGTCGGTCCAGGCGCGGGCGACGAGGCGCGCGCCGTTCGCCGGCGTCAGGCTGTCCATCGCCTCGATCCGGCGCCGGATGGCGGCGGCGTCGAGAATGCCCTTCTCGATCAGCAGCTCGCGGATCGCGCGCTCCAGCGGCTCGTAACCGCTCGACGGATCGTCGGCGGCGGGCGGGTGGGCGTGGACATGCGTCTCGTTCATGGCCTGTCCTCCAGCGGCTGGAGCCAGTGTTCGTAAATGTCCGCGTCGAGCGTGTCCGCCGGCCCGCCCGCATAGCCGTCCCAGAGGTCGGCCTGCCGGAACCGCACCTGGTAAAGCGCCAGCGGCGGGTCACTCGGCCGGAAATAGGCGAGCGCCTCGGGGTTGGGGAAGCGGCCGAGACAGGCCGTCACCATGCCCTCGCGGCCCTTCAGATAGCCGGGCACGCGGTGGTGGCCGGCATGGAAGCGGTCGTCCACCCTGACCCTGGTGCCGTTCTCGATCACGGGCTGCGCCCTCCCTCGCCGGCAAGATGCGCCTCGATGTCGGCGCGGTCCAGAATGCCGAGTTCCTCCAGCGCGGCCCGGAGCGCCGCAAGCCGCCGGTCGTACCAGGCCGCGCCTTCCGACGTGTCCTCGCGCAACGCCTCCATCGTCCGGCGGTGCGCTTCGACGAGCTCCGCCTCGCCGCTGTCCGCCAGCAGGGACAGCAGCGCCTCCACCCGCCGCTCGTAGAGCGTCGGCTGGCGCGGCTCCGCCGCCGCGTCGATTTCGCCCGGGCCGTGCATGGGGCCAAACATAGCCGCACCTATGCGCCCGGAACAGACTGTGCAAGACTCAGCCCTCGCGCGTATTTCGAGGAGGAAAGCCGATGTCCGAGCGCCGCACCACACGCCTGAAACGCCTTGTGCAGGCGCCCGAAATCCTGGTCGCGCCGGGGGTCGTGGACGGCATCGGCGCGCGGCTCGTGGCGAAGGCCGGCTTCGACGCCATCTACATGACGGGCGCGGGCGCGACGGCCAGCCGGCTCGGCATGCCGGATGTCGGCCTGCTCACCATGACCGAGATGGCCGACAATGCCGGCCGCATCGCCGACGCCTCCGGCCTGCCGCTGGTGGCCGACGCCGACACGGGCTACGGAGGCCCGGTGAATGTACGCCGCACGGTGCAGGCCTATGAGCGCGCGGGCGTGGCGGGGCTGCACATCGAGGACCAGTCCTGGCCGAAGCGCTGCGGGCACCTGGCCGGCAAGACGGTGATCCCGAAGGCGGACATGGTCGCCAAGATCAAGGCGGCGTGCGATGCGCGGATCGACCCCGACTTCCAGGTCATCGCGCGCTGCGACGCCATCGCGGTGGAAGGCTGGGAGCCGGCCATCGAGCGCGCGGAGGCCTACCAGGAGGCGGGCGCGGACATCCTCTTCATCGAGGCGATGACCACGATAGAGCAGCTTGCCTTCGCGCCGAAGCATTTCCGCGCGCCCTGCCTGTTCAACATGGCCTCCAGCGGCAAGACGCCGGAGCTTTCGGCGGCGGAGATGGAGGCGCTCGGCTTCGGCATCGCGATCTTCCCCGGCATCACCATCTCGGCGGCGATCCCCGCCATGACGCGCGCGCTCGATGCGCTGAAGGAGACCGGCGATGTGCGCCCGATGCGCAACGAGTTCGCCTCCTTCCGCGAATATTTCGACCTGATGGGCATGGCCGAGGTGCAGGCGCTGGAAGACCGCTACGCGGTCGATGACTCCGCCCGCGTCGGCTATTGAGGACACAGCGCCCATGCCAGCCACGATGTTCGACAAGATCTGGGACGCGCACACGATCCTGGAACGCGAGGGCAACACCCTCCTGCATGTCGCCTTCCACCTCTGCCATGACGGCTCGGCCGGAGGCTTCGCCAAGCTGAAGGAGCGCGGCATCGAGGTGCGCCGGCCGGACCGCATGGCCGGCACGCCCGACCATTATGTGCCGACCACCAGCCGGCGCGTCGAGGACCTCGCCACCGAGGACATGAGGCGCATCTTCCGCGTCTTCGCCGAGAACTTCACCGCCAATGGGATCACGCATTTCCCGGTAGAGGACGCGCGCCAGGGCATCATCCATGTGGTAGGTCCGGAGCAGGGCTTCACGCAGCCGGGGCTGGTGATCGTCTGCGGCGACAGCCACACCTCGACGCATGGCGCGGTCGGCGCCATCGCCTTTGGCATCGGCTCGTCCGAGGTCGCCCATGTCATGGCGACGCAGGCGCTCTGGCAGAAGCGCCCGAAGACCATGCGCATCACCGTCAACGGCGAACGCCCCTTCGGCGTGACCGGCAAGGACGCGATCCTCGCCATCATCGCCCATATCGGCGCGGTCGGCGGCACGGGCTACGCGGTGGAATATGCGGGCTCGCTCATCCGCGCCTTCTCGATGGAGGGGCGGCTCACGGTCTGCAACATGTCGATCGAGGCGGGCGCGCGATGCGGCATGATCGCGCCCGACGAGAAGACCTTCGACTATCTGAAGGGCCGGCCCTTCGCGCCCGCCGGCGCGGAATGGGACAAGGCTGTCGCCCACTGGCGGGGCCTGCCGTCGGACCCCGGCGCCGCCTTCGACCGCGAGGAGGCGCTGGACGGGGCCGCGCTTGCGCCGATGGTGACCTGGGGCACGAGCCCGGAGAACGCCGTCGCGGTGACGGACCGGGTGCCGGACCCGTCGGACGAGCCGGACGAGGAGCGCCGCGCCGCGCTCGAAGGCGCCATCGACTATATGGGCCTCGCCGCCGGACAGGCGATCACCGACATCGAGGTGGACCGGGTGTTCATCGGGTCGTGCACCAACAGCCGCATCGAGGATTTGCGCGCCGCCGCGAAGGTGGTGGAAGGGCGGCGGATCAGGGTCGGCCACGCCTTCGTCTCGCCCGGCTCCGGCCTCATCAAGAAACAGGCGGAGGAAGAGGGCCTCGACCGCATCTTCACCGAGGCGGGCTTCGAGTGGCGGGAGAGCGCGTGTTCGATGTGCGTCGGCATGAACGGCGACATTGCGCGCCCCGGCGAGCGCACCGCGTCCACCTCCAACCGCAATTTCCGCGGGCGGCAGGGGCCGGGCGTGCGCACCCATCTGGTGAGCCCGGCTATGGCGGCCGCGGCGGCGGTCAGCGGCCGCTTCGCAGACGTGCGCGAATTCGGCTGAGCGGAGGACGAGGCAGATGGAACCCTTCAAGACTTTCTCCGCCGTCGCCGCGCCGCTCGACATGCTGAATGTCGATACCGACCAGGTGATCCCCGCGCGCTTCCTCAGCCGCCTGCTGGACGAGCGCTACGGCACCTATCTCTTCCACGACCTGCGCTTCGACGCCGACGGCGCCGAGAAGCCGGATTTCGTGATGAACCGGGAGGGCTTCCGCGGCGCGCAGGTGCTGGTCGCCGACCGCAATTTCGGCTGCGGCTCATCGCGCGAGAACGCGGTGACGGCGCTCGCCGCGGCGGGTTTCAGGGCGGTGATCGCGCCGTCCTTCGGCGACATCTTCTACAACAACTCGCTGAAGAACGGCTTCCTGCCGATCCGCCTGGCCGACGAGACCTGCCGGCGGCTGCGCGAGATGCTGCATGAGGGGCCGGGCGGCGAGGTCACGGTCGATCTGGAGAGCCAGACCGTCACTGCGCCCGACCAGTCCACCTGGAGCTTCGAGATCGACCCGTTCCAGAAGAACAAGGTGCTGCAGGGGCTCGACGACATCGACTTCACCATGCAGTACCTCGGCGAGATCGAGGCTTTCGAGCAGGACTACGACGCCCGCATGACCTGGGTCACGACCCGTCCGGGCTAGTTCCGCCGCGGGTGGAGTGCCGGGGACCGGGATTGCGCGTACAGCCATAGGCGCAATGAGTATTGCGCATAGGGTTGCGGGTTGCGTTTATCCGGTTTAGTTTGCGCGTAGGGCAATGCGCGCAAACCGGAGCGGCAAGATGCAAGGGCGCACTCGGGAAGAGAATCTACAGGCGATAGAACGGGTTGTGCGGAGCCGTCCCGAGGGCGCGGCCCTGCAGGACATCGCCGGGGCGCTGGAAGCTGCGCCGCCGCGCCGGACCCTGCAATACCGCCTCAGGACCCTCGTCGACAGCGGACGCCTCGTCATGGCGGGTTCGGGCCGCTGGGCACGCTACCGGGTTCCGGGAGTGATGCTGTCCGAGCCGCCGGACTTTCTTGTTTTTGCGGAGACGAAGCGGCCGTTCGTAGGCGCCGTTCCGGAGAAACCCGCAGCAGAAGCTCAACCGCTTTCCGAGGCGGGCGCGGAAATCCTGGAATATGTACGGCGCCCGGTGACGGTCCGCCAGCCGGTCGGCTACGACCCGGAGTTCCTGTTCTCGTACCGGCCCAATGACAGCTTCTACCTCTCGCGGGAGGAGCGGGCGCAGCTTCGGGAAATCGGCCGGGCGGGCATCGCGGAACAGCCCGCGGGCACCTACGCCAAGCAGATACTCAACCGGCTGCTGATCGACCTGTCGTGGAACTCCAGCCGCCTTGAGGGCAATACCTATTCGCTGCTCGACACCCTGCGCCTCATCGAGGCCGGCGAGGCGGCGGAGGGGAAGGACCGGCGCGACGCGCAGATGATCCTGAACCACAAGAGCGCCATCGAGTTTCTCGTTGATGCGGCGGAGGATATCGGCTTCGACCGCTACACGGTCCTGAACCTGCATGCGGCGCTTGCGGACAACCTGCTGCCCGATCCGGATGCCCCCGGCCGTCTGCGGCGGTTCGGCGTGGGCATCCACGGCTCCGTCTTCCACCCGCTGGAAGCGCCGCAGCTTGTCGAGGAGTGTTTCGACCGGCTTCTCGCCACGGCGGCCGCCGTCGAGGACCCCTTCGAGCAGGCCTTCTTCGCGATGGTTCACTTCCCGTATTTGCAGGCGTTCGACGACGTCAACAAGCGGGTGTCGCGCCTCGCGGCGAACATTCCGCTCATCAGGGCCAACCTGTCGCCCCTGTCCTTCGAGGACGTGCCGCGGGACCTCTACACGGAGGCGGTGCTCGGCGTTTACGAGCTGAGGCGCACGGAGCTGCTTCGCGACGTGTTCCTGTGGGCGTACCAGCGCTCGGCCGCCCGCTACGCTGCGGTACGCCAGTCGCTGGGCGAGCCCGACCCATTTCGGCTCAGGCACCGGGCGGCCCTGCATGAAGTCGTCGGGGCCGTCATCCGCGGCTGCATGGACAAGATGCAGGCCAACGCCCATGTCGAGACATGGACCGCGCAACATATTGAAGAGCCGGAACGCGGACGCTTTTGCGAGATCGCGGAGCGCGAGCTCCTTAGCCTGCATGACGGCAATTTCGCGCGCTACCGGGTCAGGCCGTCCGAGTTCGCGGCATGGCGGGACGTCTGGCGCAATTAGAGAACATGCTCGAATGCCGGGCTAACCCCGCCGACGTTCCGTCAGCGCGACTCCGCTTTCGATGAGGGCTTCGGCCTCGCCCTGGGTGTAGCCGGCTTCGGCCAGCACCTCGCGGGTGGCGTTGCCGAAGAAGGGCGGGGCGGCCCGCACGCTGCCGGGTGTACGCGAGAGCTTGGCGGCGATGCCGGGCGCCTCCCACTCGTCGCCCTCGACCGAGGCGCGCATGCCCCGGTGCAGCGTGTGCGGGTGGGTGAAGACCTCGGGAATGGCGTTCACCGGCCCTGCCGGGACGCCCTGGCGGAGCAGCGTCTCGCAGAGCGCGTCGCACTCGAATTCCGCGAGCTTCGCCTCCAGCAGCGGCTTCAGCTCGGCGCGGTTGCGCGAGCGGGAGGCATTGTCTGCAAAGCGCGCATCCTCCGCCAACTCAGCCGCGCCGATGGCAGCGCAGAAGCGCGCCCACTGGCCGTTGTTGCCGATGGCGAGGAAGGCCTGCTTGTCGCGCGTGCGGAAGGCGTCATAGGGGTAGATGTTGGGGTGCGCATTGCCGGTGATCGCCGGCGCCCTGCCGGACATGAGCCAGTTCGGGGCCTGCGGATGCAGGAGGGCGACGGCGCAGTCGTAGAGCGTCAGGTCGAGGAACTGGCCGCGCCCGGAGCGCTCGCGTTCGAGCAGCGCCATGAGGACGGCGATGACGGCATTCAGGCCGGTGCCCATGTCCACCATCGGCGTGCCGACGCGCACGGGTCCGCTCTCGGGCGAGCCGTTGACGCTCATCATGCCGGACATCGCCTGGATCACCGCGTCGTAGCCGGGGAAGCCGCCGAGCGGCCCGTCCGCGCCGAATCCCGTGATCCGGCAATGCACCAGCCTGGGGAAGCTCCGGCTCAGCACCTCCTCGTAGCCGAGGCCCCATTTCTCCAGCGTGCCGGGCTTGAAGTTCTCGGCGATGACGTCCGCGCCCTCCAGCAGGCGCATCAGCACCGCCTTGCCCTCATCCCTGGACAGGTCGAGGCCGATGGAGCGCTTGTTGCGGTTGACGCCCTGGAAATAGGCGGCCTCGCCGTCGGCGCGGAAGGGCGGGCCCCAGTCCCGCGTCTCGTCGCCCTGCGGCGGCTCGACCTTGATGACCTCGGCGCCGTGGTCGGCGAGGATCATGGTGCAGTAGGGGCCGCCGAGCACCCGCGTGCAGTCGATTACGCGATAGCCGGCGAGCGCGCCTGCGGAATGCGGCATGGCAGCGGGACTCCTCAAGAGAAGCGGAAGAGACGCGAAACCTAGCGACTGCGGCTGCGGCTCGAAAGCCTGTCTTGATGCTGCCTGCCGCGTCGTCTAGCTACAGGGACAGCGGAGCGGGAGGCGAGGATGAACCTGTCGAGAATGCTGGCGGCGCGGGCCGCCGAGGGAAGGCCCGTGCGGGTCGGCGTCATCGGCTGCGGCAAGTTCGGAGCGATGTTCCTATCCCAGGCCGGGCGGACGACGGGCATGCATGTCGCCGGGGTGGCCGACCTGGACCCGGAACGGGCGCGCTCGCAACTGGCGCGCATCAACTGGCCGGCGGAGCGCTACGGCGCCGCGTCCTTCGCGGATGCCTTCAGGGACGGTACGACATTCCTCATCGATGACGCGCAGGAGCTCATCCGGACCGACGGCATCGAGGTTGTCGTGGAGGCGACGGGCAATCCGGCCGCGGGCATCCGCCATGCGCTCGCCTGCTTCGAGGCCGGGCGGCATATCGTCATGGTGAATGTCGAGGCCGATGTGCTCGCCGGGCCGCTGCTCGCGCAGAGGGCGGAGGAGGCGGGCGTGGCCTGCGCGATGGCCTATGGCGACCAGCCGGCGCTGATTTACGAGATGGTGGACTGGGCGCGCACGTGCGGGCTCGAGGTCGTGGCGGCCGGCAAGGGCACCAAGCACATGGCGCATTACCACCAGTCCACGCCGGAGACCGTGTGGGAGTATTACGGCCTCGACGCCGAACGGGCGGCGCTCGGCGGCATGAATGCGCAGATGTTCAACTCCTTCGTGGACGGCACCAAGTCCGGGATCGAGATGGCGGCCGTCGCCAACGCCACCGGGCTCAATGTGCCGCGCAAGGGCCTCTCCTTCCGCCCCGCCTCCGTTTACGAGCTCGCCGGCCTGCTGAAACCCGAGGCCGACGGCGGCACGCTGGAAGGCCGCGGCGGCTATGTGGAGGTGATCTCCTGCTTCGGCGCGAACGGCCAGGAGGTGCCGCACAACCTGCGCCAGGGGGTCTATGTGACCTTCGCCGGGGCGGACGAGTATGTGCAGCGCTGCTTCGCCGAATACCACGTCTCCACGGACGAAAGCGGCGAATATGCGGCGCTCTGGCGGCCTTCGCACCTGATCGGGCTGGAACTCGGCGTGTCGGTGGCGACGGCGGCGCTGCGCGGCGAGTCGACCGGCCATGCGGAGGGCTGGGCCGGCGATGTCGTCGCCACGGCGAAACGCGATCTCGGGGCCGGCGAGATGCTGGACGGGGAGGGCGGCTACTGCGTCTGGGGCAAGCTGATGCCGTCGGCGGACTCGCTGGCGCTCGGCGGCCTGCCCATCGGGCTCGCCCACGGCGTCCGGCTGCGCAACGCCATACCCTTCGGCCGGCCGGTGACCTGGGACGATGTCGAGATCGACCCGACCGACCCGACCGTCGCCTTCCGGCGCGAGATGGAACGCGCCTTCGCTTGACGGGAAAGCCCGTGTCCGAGTCCACCGCAGGGCCGCTGGCGGCGTGGCGCGCGCAGGTCGCGGCGAAGGCGCTGAGCGGCGACCCCGACCAGGAAGTCTGCGCGCGGGCGCTCCAGGACCTGCATGACGCCCTGGGGGCCTTCGCCGCCGCCGGCAGAACGGGCGGGCTTCTGGCCCGGCTCGGCCTCATGCGCCGGAGCGAGCCGGTAGCGGAGGCGCCGAAGGGCATCTACATCCACGGGGCGGTCGGGCGCGGCAAGTCCATGCTGATGGACCTCTTCTTCGAGGCCGCGCCGGTCGCGGCCAAGCGCCGGGTGCATTTCCACGCCTTCATGACCGAAGTGCATGACCGCGCCCACCGGATGCGGAAGCGCGCCGGCGATCCGATTCCGGGCCTCGCCGCGGCCGTCGCGGAAGAAGCGGCCCTGCTCTGCTTCGACGAGTTCCAGGTGGACAATATCGCCGATGCGATGATCCTCGGCCGCCTGTTCGAGGCGCTGCTGGCGCGGGACGTGGTCGCGGTCGCAACGTCCAACACCCCGCCGGCGGACCTCTACCGCAACGGCCTGCAGCGCGAGCGGTTCCTGCCTTTCATCGACATGTTGCAGCAGCGCCTGCGCGTGCTCGAACTGGCAGGAGACGGGGACCACAGGCTGGCGCGGCTGAGAGGGCGGCAAGTCTATCACGCGCCGCTCGGCCCCGCCGCCGAGGCTGAGCTCGACCGGGCCTTCCGGGACCTCACCGACATGGAGCGGGGCGCGCCGGATACCGTGTCGGTCCGGGGGCGCGAGGTCGCCGTAACGGAGGCCGCGCGCGGCGTGGCGCGCTTCCATTTCGACGATCTTTGCCGCCAGCCGCTCGGCGCCGGCGACTATCTGGCGCTGGCCGAGCGGTTCCACACATTCATCCTCGCCGGCGTGCCGGCTATGCGCCCGGAAGACCGCAATGAGGCGCGGCGCTTCATCAACCTGATCGACGCGCTTTACGAAGCGCGCTGCAACCTCGTGCTGTCGGCCGCGACCGGCCCCGACAGGCTCTATCCCCTGGGCCTTGGAGCCGACATATTTCGCCGCACGACATCGCGCTTGATCGAGATGCAGGCGGAGGACTATATCGCGCGCCGCCATCTGGCTGCCTGAACCGCGCGCCCTGCCGCCATCCTCCCCGCGAGGTGCCCTCATGCCCGCTTATCTGGGGCCTATCCTGCCGATCCTGGCAGCGGCGGCGCTCATCCAGCTCGGCAATGGACTGCTCACCGCCCTGATCGGCGTGAGGCTGGAGAGCGCCGGCTTCGCCGCGTCGGTGGCAGGGCTGGTGACGACGGCCTATTTCGCGGGCCAACTTGGCGGATCCGCCCTTTCCGGCCGGGTGATCGACCGCGTCGGCCATATTCGCGCCTTCGCGAGCTTCGCAACCGTGCTTTCCGCGGCGGCACTGATCTATGCGCTCGTGGGCGGGCCCTTCGTCTGGTCGGCGGTGCGCTTCGCAAACGGCTTTGCGATGGCGGGTGTCCTGCTGGCGATGGAAAGCTGGCTCAACCACGTGTCCGGCAATGCCCGGCGGGGCTCTGCGCTATCCGCCTACATGATGGCGGTTTACGCGGCGCTCGGCACCGGCCCGCTGCTGATGACGGTCGCAAGCCCGGACGGGTTTGCGCTCTTCAGCATCGCATCGATATTGCTGGGGCTGTCGCTGCTGCCGATGTCGCTCTCCAACAGGGCCCAGCCTGGAGTGGCGCAGCCGTCGCGGCTTCGTTTCCGCGACCTGCTGCGCATCTCTCCGCTCGGGATAGCGGCGGCAGTGCTGGCGGGCGCCATGATCGGACCGCTGCACGGGCTGACGCCCGTCTATGCGGTCTCAGCCGGGCATGGCGTATCCGGCGCGGCGGCGCTCTGGCTCGCGCTGATCGGCGGCGGGTTCATGCTCTCGTTCCCGATCGGCAGGCTTTCGGACCGCATCGAGCGCCGCCTGGTGATGGCGGGCGTCTGCTTCGCCTCGCTCGCCGCAGCCCTCGTCTTCCGGGTGTTCGGCGACGGCTCGCTGGAGTTGCTGATGGTCTTCGGCGCGGTATTCGGCGGCCTGATCTTCGCGGTCTATCCGCTGGCTGCCGCACACACCAACGACCGTCTTCCGCCGGAGGACTGCGTGCCGGCGTCGGCGGGACTGCTCATCGCATTCGGTGCGGGCGCGGTGGTCGGGCCGCCGGTCGCCGCGCTCGCCATGGACCTCGTCGGACCGGGCGCGCTGTTCGACAGCGTGGCCTGCGCGGCGGCGGGGCTCGGCACGTTCGCCCTCTATCGGCGGACCCGGCGGGCGGACGCGGACGAGGCCGAGAAGGGCGCCTTCATCGTGTTGCCGCGTACCTCGCCTGCGGCCTATGAAATGGACCCCTGGTCGGGCGATGCCGCCGCTGGCGAACCGCTTGTCGCAGAGGATGAAAGCCATTAGGTTGCGGGCCGCAGCGGCGTCGCGGCGATTGGGGTGATTTGGATGGCGCGTAACAGGATCGGGCTGGTCGGCGCGGGCAATATCGGGGGCACGCTCGCCCATCTGGCCGGCCTCAAGGAATTGGGCGATGTCGTGCTGTTCGACATCGTCGAGGGCATGCCCGGCGGCAAGGCGCTCGACCTTGTCCAGAGTTCGCCGATAGAAGGCTTCGACGCCCGGATTTCGGGCGCCAGCAGCTATGAGGCGCTCGAGGGCTGCGATGTCGTCATCGTCACCGCCGGCGTGCCGCGCAAGCCCGGCATGAGCCGGGACGACCTGGTCGGGATCAACACGAAGGTCATGGGCGCGGTCGGCGACGGTCTGAAACGCAACTGCCCGGACGCTTTCGTGATCTGCATTACCAACCCGCTCGATGCGATGGTGGCGGTATTGCAGGGCGTGACCGGCTTTGCCCCCAGCAAGGTCGTCGGCATGGCGGGCGTGCTGGACACGGCGCGCTTCCGCTACTTCCTCGCGGAAGAGTTCGATGTCTCGGTGGAGGACGTGACGGCGTTCGTGCTGGGCGGCCACGGGGACAGCATGGTGCCGCTGGTCAACTATTCGGCCGTAGCGGGCATCCCGGTGCCGGACCTTGTCGAGATGGGCTGGACGACGGAGCAACGGGTTGCGGACATCGTGCAGCGCACCCGCGACGGCGGCGCGGAGATCGTCAATCTCCTCAAGACCGGCTCGGCCTTCTATGCACCCGCTTCGGCGGCGGTCCAGATGGCGGAAAGCTACCTGAAGGACAAGAAGCGCGTGCTTCCCTGCGCGGCCTGGCTCAATGGCGAATACGGCGTGGACGGCCTCTATGTGGGCGTGCCGGCGGTTATCGGCGCGGGCGGCGTCGAGCGCATCGTCGAAATACGCCTTTCGGATGCCGACCGGGCCGCCTTCGACCGGTCCGTGGCAGCAGTGCGGGAGCTGGTCGAGGTCGCGGAGCGGATGCGCGCCCAGGCGGCGGACTAGCGCGAACGATGGGGCCGGTTTCCCCGATCCGGGCAATCGCCTCGCCGCCCCGGCGGCAAGAGAGAGAAGACGGAGCGGGTCGCATGGCATTGGCGCGCACGCGGCGCAGCGTCGGATGAATATTCACGAATACCAGGCGAAGGGTGTGCTGGCGCGCTTCGAGGTGCCGGTGCCGCGCGGCCATGTGGCCTACACGGTGGATGAGGCCGTCGAGGGTGCGGAGAAGCTTGGCGGGCCGGTCTGGGTCGTCAAGGCTCAGATCCACGCCGGCGGGCGCGGCAAGGCCGGCGGCGTCAAGGTGGTGCGCTCGGTCGCGGAAGTGCGCGAGGCGGCGGCCGGCCTGCTGGGCACCACGCTGGTGACACACCAGACCGGGCCGGACGGGCAGACGGTCAAGCGCATCTACGTGGAGGAAGGCTGCGACATCGGCCGCGAACTTTACCTCTCCATGCTCGTGGACCGGACGGTCGGGCGCGTTACCGTCGTTGCGTCCACAGAGGGCGGCATGAATATCGAGGAGGTGGCCGAGGCGACGCCGGAGAAGATTGTCACCTTTTCGATCGACCCGGCGACCGGCGTGCAGGCGCATCACGGCCGCCGCCTTGCATCCGCCTTCGGGCTCGGGGCTGCGGAGGTCCGCGGAGCGGCGGCGCTGCTCGCCAATCTCTACAGGGCGTTCACCGAGCTCGACGCCGGGCTCATCGAGATCAATCCGCTCGTGGTGACCGGGAGCGGTGCGCTGCTTGCCCTCGATGCGAAGATGAGCTTCGACGACAATGCGCTCTTCCGCCAGCCCGGCGTGGACGAGTTGCGCGACGAGGACGAGGAAACGCCGGTGGAGCGGCAGGCGGAGGCGCTCGGCTTCAGCTACGTCAAGCTCGACGGCAATATCGGCTGCATGGTGAACGGCGCCGGACTCGCCATGGCGACGATGGACATCATCAAGCTGCAGGGGGCGGAACCCGCCAACTTCCTCGATGTCGGCGGCGGCGCGGACAAGGAGCGCGTCATCAGCGCCTTCAAGATCATCCTGTCCGACCCCAATGTAGAGGCGATCCTCGTCAATATCTTCGGCGGCATCATGCAGTGCGACGTGATCGCGGACGGCGTCGTCGAAGCCGCGCATGAAGTCAGCCTCGACGTGCCTCTGGTGGTGCGCCTCGAGGGGACGAATGTGGAGCAGGGCAAGCGTATCCTCGCGCGGTCCGGGCTACCCATAACCGCCGCGGACGACCTCGGCGAGGCGGCGGCCAAGGTCGTCGCCGCGGTCGGGGAGGGCTGAGGCCATGGCGGTGATGATCGACGAGAACACCCGGGTGATCTGCCAGGGGATCACGGGCAGGCAGGGCACCTTCCATTCGCAGCAGGCCATCGACTACGGGACGCGGATGGTCGGCGGGGTCGCGCCGGGCAAGGGCGGGCGCCGCCATCTCGGGCTGCCGGTGTTCGATACCGTGGCCGAAGCGAAGGCCGGAACCGGGGCCGATGCGACGGTGATCTATGTGCCGCCGCCCTTCGCGGCCGACGCGATGCTGGAGGCGGCGGCCGCGGAGATTCCGCTCATCGTCTGCATCACCGAAGGTGTGCCAGTGCTCGACATGGTACGCGTCAAGCGGGCCCTTGCGGGGTCCGGCTCGCGGCTGATCGGGCCCAATTGCCCGGGCGCCATCACGCCCGATGCATGCAAGATCGGCATCATGCCGGGCCATATCCACCGGCGCGGGCGCATCGGCATTGTCTCGCGCTCCGGCACCCTGACCTACGAGGCCGTCGCGCAGACCACCGCCGCCGGGCTCGGCCAGTCCACCTGCATCGGCATCGGCGGCGACCCGGTGAACGGCACCGACTTCATCGATTGCCTGAGGCTCTTCCATGACGACCCGGAAACGGAAGGCGTCGTCATCATCGGCGAGATCGGCGGCAGCGCGGAGGAAGACGCGGCCGCGTTCTACGCCTCCCTGCCGGAGCGCAAGCCGGCCGTGGGCTTCATTGCCGGGGCGTCGGCGCCGCCCGGCAAGCGCATGGGCCATGCCGGGGCCATCGTGTCCGGCGGCAAGGGCACGGCGGAGAACAAGATCGAAGCCTTTACCGACGCCGGAATTCTGGTAAGCCGCTCGCCGGCTGCGCTTGGCGAGACCATGCTCGAGGCCCTTGGCCGCTGACGCGCCGGCGAGGAAGCGGGAAGGAGGTAACTGGCAATGGCGGTATCTTCCGAGGCGGATGATTTCCTGCATGGCGGCAATGCCGTCTTCATTGCGGAACTCTACGAGCAATATCTGCGCGACCCGGGTTCGGTAGACGAAAGCTGGGCGGGCTTCTTCGCCGAGCTGAAATCGAACGGGCGCGCGGACCGGGCCCCCGCGCCGGCCGCCTGGGGCCGGATGCGCCCGCAGGTGATCGGCAACGGCCACGACGCGGCGCGCACGGGCAACGGAGCCGTTGCGGAACCCGGCGAGGGCGGGCGGCAGGCGACGCATGATTCGATCCGCGCCCTGATGCTCATCCGCGCCTACCGGGTGCGCGGCCATCTCTATGCGAGGCTCGATCCGCTCGGCCTGCACGAACCGGAACACCACCCCGAACTCGACCCCGCAACCTACGGTTTCGGCGAGGACGACTGGGACCGCCCGATCTTCATCGACGGCGTGCTCGGCCGCGAACACGCCAGCATGCGCGAGATCGAGGCGGCGCTGCATGACATATACAGTTCGAGCATCGGCGTTGAATTCATGCATATCCAGGATCCGGACCAGAAGGCCTGGATCCAGAGGCGTATCGAGCAGCCGCTGAACCGCACCCAGTTCACCGAGCGCGGCCGCCGGGCCATTCTGGAGCGGCTGACGGAGGCGGAGGTCTTCGAGCATTTCCTCGACCGCAAATATATCGGCACCAAGCGCTTCGGGCTGGAGGGCGGCGAGGCGCTGATCCCGGCGCTGGAGCAGATCATCAAGCGCGGCGGCGAGATGGGGCTGGAGGAAGCGGTGATCGGCATGGCCCACCGGGGGCGGCTGAACGTGCTCGCCAACTTCATGGGCAAGCCCTTCCAGGCGATCTTCTCCGAGTTCCAGGGCCAGCCTGCGAACCCCGAGGACGTGCAGGGCTCGGGCGATGTGAAATACCATCTCGGCACATCGTCGGACCGCGAGTTCGACGGCAATGTCATCCATCTCTCGCTTTGCCCCAATCCCAGCCATCTGGAGGTCGTCAACCCGGTCGTCATCGGGCGCGCGCGGGCCAAGCAGGAGCAGCGCGGCGACGATGAGCGCGACAAGGTCATGCCGATCCTGCTGCATGGCGACGCCGCGTTCATCGGGCAGGGCCTCGTCGCGGAGACCTTCGAGCTCTCCGAGCTCAAGGGCTACAAGGTCGGCGGCACCATCCACGTCGTCATCAACAACCAGATCGGCTTCACCACCTCGCCGACGGACTCGCGCTCCAGCCCCTATTGCTCCGGCATGGCGCAGATCGTCCAGGCGCCCGTCTTCCATGTGAACGGCGACGATCCCGAGGCGGTGGTGCATGTGGCGCGGATCGCCACCGAGTTCCGCTTCCGCTTCAAGCGCGATGTCGTCATCGACATGTATTGCTATCGCCGCCAGGGGCACAACGAGGCGGACGAGCCGGCCTTCACCCAGCCGATCATGTATGACGCCATCGACAGGCATGCGACCACCAGGGCGATCTACGCCGGCCGTCTGGCCGCGGAGGGCCTTATCGGACCCGACGAGGCGGACGGCATCGTCGAGGACTTCCGCGCCAAGCTGGACCGCGATTTCGAGGCCGCGAGCAGCTACAAGCCCAACAAGGCGGACTGGCTGGAAGGGGCGTGGAGCGGCATCGAGGTGGCGAGCGAAGGGGACCGGCGCGGTTCGACCGCGGTGCCCCTCGACCGGTTGCAAGCGGTCGGCAGCCGCCTGACGACAGTGCCGGAGGGCTTCAACCTCAACCCCAAGATCGCGCGCCAGTTCCGGCAGAGGGCGAAAGTCTTCGAGACCGGCGAAGGGCTCGACTGGGCGACGGCGGAAGCGCTGGCCTTCGGCACGCTCGCCGAGGAAGGGATTCCGGTGCGCCTCTCCGGGCAGGACTGCGGACGCGGCACCTTCTCGCAGCGCCATGCCGTGCTGCGCGACCAGGTGGACGAGAGCAAATACACGCCGCTCCAGCATATCGGACCCGAACAGGGCCGGGTCGAGATCATCGACAGCCCGCTGGCCGAGGCCTCGGTGCTCGGCTTCGAATACGGCTATTCGCAGAGCGAGCCGCATGCGCTGGTGATGTGGGAGGCGCAATTCGGCGATTTCGCCAACGGCGCGCAGGTGGTGATGGACCAGTTCATCTCCTCGGGCGAGTCGAAATGGCTGCGCATGTCCGGGTTGGTCATGCTGTTGCCGCACGGCTACGAGGGCCAGGGGCCGGAGCACTCCTCGGCGCGGCTGGAGCGCTATCTCCAGCTTTGCGCGGAAGACAACATGCAGGTGATCTACCCGACCACGCCGGCCAACTACTTCCACGCGCTGCGCCGGCAGGTGAGGCGGGAGTTCCGCAAGCCGCTGATCGTGATGACGCCGAAATCGCTCCTGCGGCACAGGCTCTGCGTGTCAGGGCTCGACGAGCTTGCCGACGGCTCCTCCTTCCACCGGGTCAATCCGGAAGTCGACGAGATCGCCGAAGGCGAGGCGGTCCGCCGTGTCGTGCTCTGCTCCGGCAAGGTCTATTACGACCTGCTGCAGCAGCGTCGGCAGGAGGGTGTCCGCGATGTGGCGCTGCTGCGCGTCGAGCAGCTTTACCCCTTCCCCGAGGGCACGCTCGCCGAGGAACTCGCCCGCTACCCGAAGGCCGAGATCGTCTGGTGCCAGGAAGAGCCGGAGAACATGGGGGCCTGGACCTTCGTGGACCGGCGCATCGAGGCGGTGCTGGAGGATATGGGCGCGAGCGCGCGCCGGCCCCGTTACGTCGGCAGGCCGGCAGCGGCGTCGCCGGCGACCGGGCTGCTGACACGGCATAATTTCGAGCAGAGGGCGCTGGTCGCCGAAGCGCTTGGCGCGGGCTGACCGGAGGAGAGACCAGGCGATGGCGATCGAGATCCAGGTGCCGCAGCTCGGCGAGAGCATCAGCGAGGCGACCGTCGCCCGCTGGATGAAGGCGCCGGGCGACGCGGTGGAGGCGGACGAGCCGCTGGTCGAACTCGAAACCGACAAGGTCACGGTCGAGGTGCCGGCGCCCCGCAGCGGCGTGCTGGAAGAGATTCTCGCGGGCGAGGGCGAGGAAGTGGAGGTCGGCGCCGTGCTGGGCCGGATGGCGGCAGGCGCCGCGCCTGCGAAGGCCGCTCCCGCGCCGAAGGCCAGGGAGCCGGCCCCGGCTGCTCCCGCCGACGCCCCGCCGCTCTCGCCGGCGGCGCGCAAGCTGCTGGCGGACAACGCCCTTGCGCCCGAGGTCGTCGCCGGCACCGGCAAGGACGGCCGGATCACCAAGGCCGACGTGCTTGCCCATCTCGAGGCCGCCGCCGCGCCGGCCCCTGCCGCTTCACCTCCGCCGCCTGCAGCCCCGAGACCGCCGCGCCCGGACCATCCGCGCGAGGAGCGGGTGCGGATGTCGCGCCTGCGCCGGCGCATCGCCGAGCGGCTGAAGGACGCGCAGAACACCGCCGCCATGCTCACCACCTTCAACGAGGCGGACATGAGCGGCGTGGTGGCGCTCCGCCGGCGCTACCGCGAGGCGTTCGAGACGCGCCACGGCGTGCGGCTCGGCTTCATGTCCTTCTTCGTCAAGGCCTGCATCGGCGCGCTCAAGGAAATTCCCGCGGTCAATGCCGAGATCGACGGCGGCGACGTCATCTACAAGAACCACTACGACATCGGCGTGGCCGTCGGCACGGCGCAGGGCCTGGTGGTGCCGGTGCTGAAGGACGCCGACGCCATGAGATTCGCCGAGGTCGAGCGCAGCATCGCCGATCTCGGCGCGCGGGCGCGGGACGGCAAGCTCTCCATGGACGACCTCACCGGCGGCACCTTCACGATCTCGAACGGCGGGGTTTACGGCTCGCTGATGTCGGCGCCGATCCTCAACCCGCCGCAGTCCGGCATTCTCGGCATGCACAAGATCGAGGACCGCCCGGTCGCGGTGGACGGCAAGGTCGAGATCAGGCCGATGATGTATCTGGCGCTCTCCTACGACCACCGGATCATCGACGGGTCCGAGTCCGTCACCTTCCTGGTGCGCGTCAAGGAAGCGATCGAGAATCCCGAGCGCCTGCTGCTCGACGTCTGAGGAACGGGGAACTCCATGACCGACAGCTTCGATACCGTCGTCATCGGCGGCGGGCCGGGCGGCTATGTGGCGGCGATCCGGGCGGCGCAGCTCGGCATGCGCACCGCCTGCGTCGAGAAGCGGGCGGCGCTCGGCGGCACCTGCCTGAATGTCGGCTGCATTCCCTCGAAGGAACTGCTGCACAGCACGCACCTGTTCGAGCAGGCGCGCGACGGCTTCGCGAAGCGCGGCATCCTCGCCCCCGGCGGCGTCGAGGTCGATCTGGCGGCGATGATGGCCGGCAAGGACAGGGTGGTGCGCGACCTTACGAAAGGCATCGGCTTCCTGTTCCGCAAGCACAAGGTGGAGCATGTCGCGGGCACCGGCCGCATCGCCGGGCCGGGCCGCGTCGAGATTGCTCCCGAAGACGGGGAGCCCCGCGTGCTGGAGGCCCGCAATATCGTCATCGCCACCGGGTCCGAGCCGGCGGGCCTGCCGGGCATCGGGATCGACGAGAAGCGCATCCTCTCCTCCACCGGCGCGCTCGCGCTCGAAGCCGTACCGGAGCGCCTCGCCGTCATCGGCGCCGGCTATATCGGGCTGGAGATGGCCCTCGTCTGGAGCCGGCTCGGCGCGAAGGTGACGGTGGTCGAGTTCCTCGACCGCATCCTTCCGGGCATGGACGGCGACGTGGCCAAGGGGATGCACCGCATCCTGAAGAAGAAGGGCTTCGCCTTCATGCTCGGCCACAAGGTGACCGGCGCGAAGACCGGCAGGAAGGGTGTGGCGCTTTCGGTCGAGAACATGGCCTCGGGCGAGGCTGCGGCGGTCGAGGCGGACGCCGTGCTGGTCGCGGTCGGGCGGCGGCCCTATACGGAGGGCCTCGGGCTCGAGAGCGTCGGCATCGAGACGGACGCCCAGGGCCGGATCGGGATCGACGAACATTTCCGCACGAGCGCGGCCGGCGTCTATGCCATCGGCGACGTGGTGCGCGGGCCGATGCTGGCGCACAAGGCCGAGGACGAGGGCGTGGTCTGCGCCGAGATCATCGCCGGCCAGTCCGGCCATATCGACTATGACGCGATTCCGGGCGTGGTCTATACATGGCCGGAGGCGGCGGCCGTGGGCCGGACGGAGGAAGCGCTGAAGGAGGCGGGCATCGACTACGCCGTCGGGCGCTTCCCGTTCCAGGCCAACAGCCGCGCCCGCTGCAGCGGCGAGACCGAGGGTTTCGTCAAGATCCTGGCCGACAGGCGCACGGACCGGGTGCTCGGCGTGCATATCCTGGGCGCGGATGCGGGCACGATGATCGCCGAGGCGGCGCTGGCGATGGAGTTCGGCGCCTCGGCCGAGGACATCGCGCGGACCTGCCACGCCCACCCGACCCTCAACGAGGCGGTCAAGGAAGCGGCGCTCGCCGTGGACGGCCGCCCGATCCACGTCTGAACGACGCAAACCCTGGCAAGGAAGGACGCTCTCCCATGAAGCTCTACACATCCATCGGGCCGAACCCGCATGTCGTGCGCATGTTCATGGCCGAGGCCGGCATCGAGGTGCCCGAGGAGAAGGTCGATATCCTCAAGGGCGTCAACCGGGAAGACGAGTATCTCTCGAAGAACCCGTCCGGCCAGAGCCCCTGCCTGGAGCTCGACGACGGCAGCCATATCGCCGAGATCACCGCGATCTGCGAATATCTGGCGGACCGGCAGGGCGGCTCGCCGCTGATCGGCTCGACGCCGGAGGAACGCGCCGAGACCCGCATGTGGACCCGCCGGGTCGATCTCAATATCTGCGAGCCGCTCACCAGCGGCTTCCGCTACGGCGAAGGACTGAGAATGTTCCAGAGCCGGATGCGCTGCCTGCCGGAGGCGTCCGACGGCCTGAAGGCCATCGCGCAGGACAAGATCGCCTGGCTCGACGGGCTGATGGACGGCAGGCAGTTCCTCTGCGGCGACCGCATCAGCCTCGCCGACATCCTGCTCTACTGCTTCCTTGCCTTCGGCAAGACGGTCGGCCAGGACATCGCGCCCGAGAACGGGAACGTGACCGCCTGGTTCGAGCGCATGAAGGCGCGTCCCACCTCCGCCTGAGCGAGTTCTGCGCTATTCGGCGGCCGGGGCCGGACGCGGAGGCGCGGTCCTCTCGATCAACGCCTTGAGGGCGGCCATCGCCTCCTCGTGGCGCTGTTGCGCTTCTTCGTGGCGCTGTTGCGCTTCTTCGTGGCGCTGCTCGGCGACCCGGCGGTCCTCGTCCATCGCGCGGTTCCGGTCGGAGGAAGCGCGGAGCATCATCCACAACCCGCAGCCGATCAGCGCAGCGTGCAGGAACCCGACGCCGACGGTCGCCCAGATCGAGAGTTCCTGCAAGGCCAGGGAGGCTTCCTGCAGAGCCAGCGAGGCCATTTCGTAGTCGGTCATTCCGGGTTGCGCTCCTTCGCCCCGCTTATATACCCGTGCGATCGCCGAAGCCAAGGCCCCGGCGCCCGCGTCGGAATTCGGCAACTCTTCGGTCGGCCGCGGGCAAATTCCGCCGTCCCGTCCGGGTAATCGTCGCCTCCGTTCTCACGCAGCCCGGGGGACCGTCGTGGAATTGTCCCTGCAGAGCGTCATCGGAGCGCAGACGCTCGCCGCGTTCGAGGCGCCCGCTCCCGTGGCGTGCGGGCTGCCTGCCTCGGCCTATACGAGCGAAGCGTTCTTCGCGCTTGAGAACGAACGGATCTTCTCGCGGTCCTGGGTGTTTGCGGGCTTCGCGCACGAGCTGGCCCGGCCCGGCGACACGGCTCCCGTCACCGTCGCCGGCAGGCCCGTCCTGCTGGTGCGCGGCGCGGACGGCCGGATCAGGGCGTTCCACAATGTGTGCCGCCACCGCTGCCTCAAGCTCGTGGACGAGCCGGGCAATGTCGGGCGGTCGATCCGCTGCCCGTACCATTCCTGGACCTACGGCCTCGACGGCAGGCTCCGCGCCGCTCCCTATTTCGGCGGGCGCGAGCCGCGCGCCGCGCCGCCCGGCTTCGACCGCTCGCAGCACGGGCTGGTCCCGGTGCGCTCCGCGGTCTGGCACGACTGGATTTTCCTGAACCTGGACGGCGGTGCGCCGCCGTTCGAGGAATTCACCGCCCCGCTCCGGAGCCGGCTGGACGGGTTCGACCTCTCGCGGATGCAGCACCTCGCGACCATCGACCTCGGGGAAGTCGGCGCGAACTGGAAGCTGCTGATGGAAAATTTCATCGAGCCCTATCATGTGCAGTTCGTGCATTCCCGCACCACCGACCAGCCTCTCGCGGACCATTACACGGTGAACGACTCCGGCTGCCTCGGCTGCGCCGTCGATGTCTCCCGCGACGCGAGGCGGAAAGACGTGCTGTCCGAGGACTCGCGCTTCCTCACGCTGTTTCCGAACTTCGTGTTCGGGCTCTACCTGCCGGACCAGGTGGGTGTGCATCTCGACACGCCGCTGGCGCCCGGCCGCACCCTGCAAAGGCGCGCGATCTACAGCCTGGACGACCCGGCGCCGGGCTCGGGCGGACGGGCCGGGCGGTTGGCTGCGCTCTGGCGGGAGGTGCATCGCGAGGACCACGCCATGTGCGAGCGGCTCCAGCAGGGGCGCGCCAGCGATGTGGCCGCCGGCGGCGGCGTCCTCTCGCCGGTCTGGGAGGACTCGATACGGAGCTTCCAGAACCTCGTGATCGAACGCCTGCGGTAGAGCAGGGTCCTTAACGCACAGCCGCCCCATGGCGGCGGCAAACGCGAAGGCCGATGCCCGAAAGAAGCATCCGGGGGCTGGCCCGCGGCCGTCCGGGTCGAGGGAGCCGGTTGGAGGGGCCGGTCCAATCCGGTCAAACGTCGCATTATCGTATATTGGTTTCTCGCAGGACCTTATCCTTGCCGACAGCGAAGGAACCTGTCCACATGGCGCGAAGACGGGCAAGGAAGCACCGGGCGGAAAGAAAAGATGCGAACCCGCCGCCCGCCCCGTCGGGCGCGGTCCCCCGCATCGCACTCGTGGACTTCCTCCGGGGCGCGGCCTTGCTCGGCATGACCGTCTTCCATTTCGTTTTCGACCTTGAGTTTTTCGGCCTGGAAGAACGCGGCTACTCGGAGCAGCTCCATTGGTGGACGCTTGCGACCATTGTCGCCGGCAGCTTTCTCTTTCTTACCGGCGCCAGCCTCTATCTCGCGCACAGCGACGGAATCGGTGGAGACCATGGAGGCGGCGCCTCGTTATCATCGTGCTTGCTGCACTGGCGATCACCATCGTGACACGGTTCGTGACACCGGAGACCTACATCTTTTTCGGCATCCTGCACATGATCGCGATTGCGAGCATCGCCGGGCTCGCATTTCTCCGCGCTCCTTGGTGGCTGGCCGTGGCATTCGCGGCTGCGGTCTTCGCGGTCGATGAACTCATTGCGATCGAGTGGTTGAACGCATCGGCGCTGAGTTGGCTCGGCCTCGGGAGCGTCGCGCCCGCGGCAAGCGATTTCCGTCCCTTGTTTCCCTGGCTCGCGCCGGCGCTTCTAGCCCGACTTCCGCAACTCGGCTTGAGAATCGACTGATTTGACGGTTTTCCGGCGCGAGAAGTGTCGGATTTCGGTGCAGTACCTCTCGGGACCGGCTTGTAGTGCCGACCTACCCCCTTGATCGGGCTGGCGAAGATCCGGACGCTGCGCTGATGTTCGTGCGCTGCAAGAGACGCTTCAAGGACGGCAAGGAGCACCGCTACTGGAGCGTTGTGGAGAACGTCCGGGTCCACGGCGGTCGGGTTGTTCAGCGTCAGGTGCTCTATCTCGGGGAGATCAACGACAGCCAGCGAGCGGCGTGGTGCCGCTCGATCGAGGTGGTGGAGGGCAAGTCGCGATCACGGCAGATGGCGCTGTTTCCCGAGGACCGGGAGGCGCCGGCGCTGACTTGCGAAGTGGTGAAGATCGACCTCTCGCAGGTGGCGCTTCACGACCCGCGCCAGTGGGGGGCGTGCTGGCTGGCGCTGTCCTTGTGGGACCGCCTGGACCTGGACCGCTTCTGGGAAGAGCGGCTGCCGGCGAGCCGGCAAGGCACGCGGTGGCTGGACATCCTGAAGATCCAGGTCTGCTACCGGCTGATCGACCCGGGCAGCGAGTGGCGCCTTCACCGTCACTGGTATGAGCACAGCGCGCTTCGCGATCTTCTGGGTGGCGAGCGGGCGATCGCCGACGACACACTCTATCGCTGTCTCGACAAGCTGCTGGCGCACAAGCAGGGCTTCTTCTCGTTTCTGCGCGACCGCTGGGCGACGCTGTTCGAGGCGCGCTTCGACGTGCTGCTCTACGACCTGACCTCGACCTACTTCGAGAGCGATCCGCCGTTCGATGACAAGCGCCGCTTCGGCTACAGCCGGGACAAGCGGCCCGACTGCGTGCAGGTGGTGATCGCCCTGATCGTTACGCCGCAGGGCTTTCCGCTGGCCTATGAGGTGATGCCGGGCAACACCTCCGACGACACCACGCTGGCGGCGTTCCTCAAGAAGATCGAGGATCAGTATGGCCGCTCCGAGCGGGTGTGGATCATGGACCGCGGCATCCCCACCGAGGAGACGCTGGCCGCGATGCGCGAGGGCGAGGCGCCGGTGCGCTACCTGGTGGGCACGCCCAAGGGCCGGCTGACGCGGCTCGAGAAGGTGTTCCTGGGCCTGCCCTGGCAGGAGGTGCGCCAGTCCGTGACTGTCAAGCTTCTGGTCGAGGATGGCGAGCTCTACGTCCTGGTGCGCAGCGAGGGGCGGCAGGTGAAGGAACGCGGCATGCGCCGGCGCCGGCTGAAGAGGCTGTGGCGTCGATTGGCCGAGTTGCAAGGGCAGTCGAACAGCCGGGATCAGTTGTTGCTCAAGCTCGGCGCCGCCAGGAAGGAGGCCGGCCGGGCCTGGAGCCTGGTCGACATCACCGTGCCCGGGACCGACAGCGAACTCGCCGCCAACGGCTTCTCATTCCGCCTGCAGCGCGACCGGCTGCGCCAGGTCCGCCGCCGCGAGGGCCGTTACCTGCTGCGATCCAACATGGTCGCCGAAGACCCCGCCACGCTGTGGCATCTGTACATGCAGCTCGTCGAGATCGAGCAGGCGTTCAAGGAACTCAAGCACGACCTCGCGATCCGCCCCATCTTCCATCAGCGCCAAGAGCGCATCGAGGCGCATATCTTCGTCTCGTTCATCGCCTACTGCCTGCTGGTGACCCTGAAGAACCTCGCCCGGCCGCGCGCCCCGGGCCTCACCCCACGCGCCATCCTTGAGGCCTTCGCCACCATCCAGATGGTGGACGTCCATCTGCCAACCACCGACGGCCGGCACCTCGTCCTGCCGCGCCACACCCGGCCGAACAAGGAGCACGAGCTACTGCTGCAACAGCTCGGCATGACCTGGCCGCAGCAACCCGCACCCCGGATCTCCGCCTGACGGCACACGGCGCCGCCTCTCCGTTCGCCGCCTTGTAGTGCCGACCCTCGGGGAGACGATCAAGGCTATTCAATGAGTTAGCATCCTCATGACCCCCGAGTTGCGGAAGTCGGGCTAGGCGTGGGAGCGGCGAAATTGTGCCATCGGGCAGGCTGGCTGCAGGTCCTGGCGGTGCCGAGACTTGAGGGATGGTCCGGAAACGCCGTTCGTTTCATCGGCCGCCACAGCCTCGTTTACTACCTGCTGCACCAGCCGGTGCTTTTCGCCCTTTTCTGGTTCTGGCTCCAACTCGCGGGACGTTAGAGCACGATCCGTTCGGGTTGAAACAGTGTCGTTCGCACAGCCTCCTCCGCCACCCCGGCTCGGGGGCCATTGCTGTCCGGTTTGGATTCAGCGGGCAGGACGCAAGGCCCGGGTTCGACCGCCCGGCGTCCCTCATCCTGAGTAGCGCCGGCCTTCGCCCTGAGAAGGCCGGCGCGTATCGAAGGACGGCTGCCGGCAGTTCGGGACGGTCCCCTTCGGCAGGCTCAGGACAGGCCCTTCGATACGCGCCCGCTGGCGCGGTCGCTACTCAGGATGAGGGGTGGGGCCGGCGGGGGCCGGGGCGACGAGATAGAGCATCAACCGGACAGCCGTGGCTCGGGGCCGGAGGCCGTGTTTCCGTCCCTCAGGCCGGTTGCGCCGGTTGGTCGAGGAGGGCGCGGGAGCGGTTGTTCCTGCCGGCCAGGCCGTGGCGCCTCAGGAAGCGCTGCAGCGTCCTCGCGTGGAAATGGACGCCCTCGGCCGCCAGCGCGTCCCGCAGTCCGTAGCTGGAAAGCCCCGGCTGCGCCGCCAGGACGCGGAAGATGATGTCCCGGTACCGCTCGGTCCGCGACTCGCTGCCGCCCGATCTGCCGGGCCGCAGATGGCCGCGCTCCCGGAACTGCTTCAGCCACCGCTGGACGCTCCTTTCCTCCACCCCGAAGGTCCGCGCCGCCGCCGCCACAGTCGCGCCGCCGCGCAATACGGCCGCCACCGCCAGGCCGCGCACCTCCAGGCTCGCGGCCCGGCCCTGTTTCGGCGCCGGCAGCGCGTCCTCCGGCAGCGCGCCGGCCGCCGGGTCGTTCCGTTCGTTCGTCATCGGTCGTTCTCCCATTCTCATTTCGACCCGCCGGCGCCCCTCTCCGGGCCGCTGGCGGACAGGTTCGGCGTCGCAAGGTCCCGTCCGGGGCCGTCGCGGACGCCTCCCGCCGGTCCGCCGGCAGGCCCTCCGCCGGCGGTCCCTTCCGGGCCGCGGGCGGACAGGTCGGGCGTCGCAAAGCCCCGCCCGGGGTCCGCGCAGGCGCACCCCACCGGTTTGCCGGCATGCCCTCGGCCGGCGGCCCGGCGGGTGGCGCGGGCGCGCTGCACACCGGAGCGGCGACCCCGTCTGCCGCTCCCGGAGGCCCCGAAGGACCCCGGCATACGCGCCCGCCACGTTTCGGGAAACGAAGCTACGCGAGAACAAATATAGAATAAAAACGGCGAATGTCAACCGCCAAGCCAGAATTATTTCCGAATGCGCCGCTCCGGCCCGGACGGGCCGCCGCCTCAGCCTCGCAGCACGGCCCCCGTGGCCTTGCCGACGGCGGCGACGATGCGGGCAGAGGCGGCTTCGAGGTCGGCGTCGGTCAGGGTGGCGTCCTGCGGCTGGAGGGTGACGGCGACGGCGAGCGACTTGCGCCCCTGCTCGATGCCCTTGCCGCGATAGACGTCGAACACCGCCGCGTCCGAGATCAGCGCCTTGTCCGCATTGCGCACCGCGCGCAGCACGCTGTCGGCCTCGACCTCCTCGGCGACCACGAAGGCGAAGTCGCGCTCGACCGGCTGGAAGGCGGAGCGGCTGAGAGCCGGGCGAAGCTTGCCGCCGGCCTTCGTCCTCGGCACCGGCACGGCGTCGGGGAAGGCCTCGAACGCCGCCAGGGGGCCGGTCGCATCGAAGGCCTCCAGCACGCGGGGATGCAGCTCGCCGAACCAGGCCAGCGCGACCGCGCCCAGCCTGAGCGCGCCCGAGCGGCCGGGATGGAACCAGGCCGGCGCGTCCGCGGTCGTGCGCAGCTTGTCCACGGGCGCCTCGAGCGCCGCCAGCGCGGCGAGCGCGTCCGCCTTGGCGTCGAGCGCATCCACGGGGCGCGGGCGCTCGCTCCAGTGGCGGGGCGTGGCGCCCCATCTGACGCCGCCGGCGGCCTGCAGCTGCCCGTCCGGCTCGATGGCCGCGGCCTCCGGGCGGAACACGGGGCCCACCTCGAACAGCGCGCCCGCCGCCCGCCCGCCGTCGGCGTTGCGCCGGGCGGCGTCCAGCAGGTTCGGCAGGATGGAGGGGCGCATGCAGTCGAGATCGGTGCTGATCGGGTTGTCGAGCCGGAGCAGGGCGTCGCCGCCGCCGAACAGCGCCGCCCGGCCCGCCGGCATGAAGGAGAAGGTGACGGCCTCGGCCATGCCGGCCGCCGCAAGCGCCCGGCGCAGCTTTGCCGCGCGCGCCGCCGCGCGGGTGAGCGCCGGGGCCGGCAGCACGGTCGGGGCCGGGAAGTCGGCCACCGGGATGTGCTCGAAGCCATGGACCCGAAGCACTTCCTCCACAAGGTCGGCCTCGCCCAGAATGTCCGGCCGCCAGGGCGGCGGGGCGACCGACATCGCGCCGTCCCCGTCCTCGACGCCGAAGCCGAGCGCCCGGAGGATTTCGACGCTCCGCGCCGCCGGCACCGCAACGCCGCCCAGGCTCTCCACCCGCTCCGGACGGAAGCGGTAGCGCCGCCGCCAGTCCGGCTCCCCGCCGGCGACGACCGGCCGGCTCGCCTCGCCGCCGCAGAAGTCGAGGATCATGCGCGTGGCGGCCTCCATGCCGGCCACGGCCGAGGTCGGATCGACGCCGCGCTCGAAGCGGTAGCGCGCATCGCTCTGCACGCCGATCCTGCGGCCAGTGGCGGCGGTGCGCAGCGGGTCGAACAGCGCGCTTTCCAGGAAGACATTGACCGTGTCTCCGGTGCAGCCCGTCGCTTCGCCGCCCATGATGCCGCCAAAGGCGTTGCCCTTCGCCTCGTCGCAAATAAGCGTCATGTCCGCGTCGGCCGTGTAGCGGCGGCCGTCCAGCGCGTCGATCTCCTCGCCGTCCCGGCCCATGCGCACCACCACGTCGCCCTCCAGCCGGTCCGCGTCGAACACATGCAGCGGGCGGCCCATGTCCAGGGTGAAATAATTGGTGATATCGACCAGCGCGGAGATCGGGCGCAGGCCCACGGCGCGCAGGCGGTCCTGGACCCATTTCGGCGACGGGCCGTTGCTCACGCCCCGGACATAGCGCCCGGCGAAGAGCGGGCAGGCCTCGGGCCGGCCGCCGAGTTCGAGGCGCACGGCGACCGGGCTCTCGAAGGCGCCCGGCACGGTCTCGCCCCAGCCGGGCACGCCCTTGAGCGCGCCGAGGCCCCTTGCGGCAAGGTCGCGGGCGATGCCGCGAATGCCGGCGCAGTCGCCGCGATTGGGCGTGAGCCCGATCTCGATCACCGGGTCGTCGAGCCCGGCGACGCGCGCATAGGGCGCGCCGAGCGGGGTATCCGCCGGCAGTTCGACGATGCCCTCATGCTCGTCCGAGACGCCGAGTTCGCGCTCGGAAAGCAGCATGCCGTTGCTCTCGACGCCGCGGATCGCCGTTTTCTTCAGCCGTAGCGCCGTGCCCGGTATCCAGCTTCCGGAAGGCGCGAACACGCCCATCATGCCGGTATGCGCGTTCGGCGCGCCGCAGACGACCTGAACCTCTTCCGCGCCCGTATCCACCAGGCAGACGCGGAGGCGGTCCGCCTGCGGATGCGGCTCGGCGGAGAGCACGCGCGCCGTCGTGAAGGCGGCCAGGTCGCGGGCGCGGTCCTCGACGCCGTCCACCTCGAGGCCGAGCATGGTCAGCGCCTCGCAGACCTCGTCGAGCGCGGCCTCGGTGTCGAGATGGTCCTTCAGCCAGGAGAAGGTGAACTTCACTCTGCCGCCTCCGCGATCAGGCCGGGAATGTCCAGCGGCCGGAAGCCGTAATGCCGGAGCCAGCGCAGGTCCGAGTCATACATGGTGCGCAGGTCGGGAATGCCGTATTTCAGCATGGCGATCCGCTCGATGCCCATGCCGAAGGCGAAGCCCTGCCACTCTTCCGGGTCGAGGCCGCAATTGGCGATCACCTTCGGATGCACCATGCCGGAGCCGAGGATCTCCAGCCAGTCGCCGCCCGCGCCGATGCGCAGCTGCCCGCCCTCGCGCGTGCAGCCGATATCCACCTCCGCCGAGGGCTCGGTGAACGGGAAATGGCTCGGCCGGAAGCGCACCGGCAGGTCCGCCACGCCGAAAAAGGCGCGGCAGAAGGCGATCAGGCAGCCCTTGAGGTGGCCCATATGGATCGACTTGCCGATCGCCAGCCCCTCGACCTGGTGGAACATGGGCGAGTGGGTGGCGTCATGGTCGGAGCGGTAGGTGCGGCCCGGGACGATGACGCGGAGCGGCGGCGGCGCGGCCTGCATGGTGCGGATCTGCACCGGGCTCGTATGGGTGCGCAGCACCGGCCGCGACCCGGCCTCGCCGGCGAGATAGAAGGTGTCCATCTCCTGGCGCGCGGGATGCTCGGGCGGAATGTTGAGGGCGGTGAAATTGTACCAGTCGTCCTCGATGTCCGGCCCCTCGGCCCAGCGGAAGCCCATCTCGCCGAATATCTGCGTGATCTCGTCGATGGTCTGCGAGATCGGGTGGAGGCTGCCTTCGGGCGCGGGCCGGGCGGGCAGCGTGACGTCGATGCGCTCGGAGGCGAGGCGGCGCTCCAGGTCCGCCTCCGCCAGCGCCGCCCTGCGGGCGTCGATGGCGTCCGACACCGCCTGCTTCAGCCGGTTGAGGGCCTGGCCGCGCTCGCGCCGCTCCCCGGGCGCGGCCCGGCCGAGGTTCTTCATCAGCCCGGTGACGGAGCCGCGCCGGCCGAGCGCGCGCACCCGCACATCCTCCAGCGCCTCCAGGCTGTCGGCCGCCTGCACGGCACCCTCCAGCTCGTCCCGGAGCGCCGTCAATTCGTCCGACATGGAAGGCCCTCTTTACCCGGGAAACGCCTTCAGGCGCGCGCGGCCCGCGCCTGCTCCACCAGCGCCTTGAAGGACTCCGGCTCGCGGACGGCGAGGTCGGCGAGCACCTTGCGGTCCACCTCGATCCCGGCCTTGGCGATGCCGTCCATGAAGGCGGAATAGGTGAGCCCGTGCTCGCGGACGGCGGCGTTGATGCGCTGGATCCAGAGCGAGCGGAAGTTGCGCTTGCGCGTCCGGCGGTCCCGGTAGGCGTATTGCAGCCCGCGCTCGACGCGCTCGATGGCGATACGGAAATTGTTCTTCGCCCGGCCGCGATAGCCTTTCGCCTGGGCCAGGACCTTCTTGTGCCGGCGGCGGTTGCCGGCGCCGCCCTTGATGCGGGACATGGCTTGCGATCCCCCCGCTCAGGCGTATGGCATGAAGCGGAGCACGACCTTCGCGTCCGGCTTCGACATCGCCGTGGTTCCGCGCGCCTGGCGCTTCATCCGCTTCGACTTGTTGGCGAGGCAGTGGCGCTTGTAGGCGTGGTTCATCAGCACCTTGCCGGAGCCGGTCTTCTTGAACCGGCCCTTCGTGCTGCTCTTCGTCTTGAGCTTGGGCATTTTCCTGTCCTTGCAGCAAAGGCGGATTCAGGACGGCCGGGCATGCCCTGATACGCGCCGGACCATCCGTTCCGAAGGCGCGCGGTATAGCCGGCCCCGGAGCGGGGCGCAAGGCCGGCGCGGCGGCTATGCCGTCGCACCCGCCGGCGATTGCAAATGCCGGCGAAGGGTCAGCGCGGCGACATCACCATAACCATCTGCCGCCCTTCCATCTTGGGGAACTGCTCGACCTTAACCAGCTCGCCGAGCTCGTTCTGCACCCGTTGCAGAACGGCGCGGCCGACTTCCTGATGGGCCAGCTCCCGTCCGCGGAAGCGCAGGGTCACCTTCACCTTGTCGCCTTCGTCGAGGAACCGCCGGACCGAGCGCATCTTGGTATCGTAGTCATGCTGCTCGATCCCGGGACGCATCTTGATTTCCTTGACCTCGATGGTCTTCTGCTTCTTGCGCGCCTCGTTCTTCTTTTTCTGCGCTTCGTATTTGAAACGCCCGTAATCGAGGACCTTGCAAACCGGCGGCTCCGCATTGGGCGAGACCTCCACCAGGTCGAGGCCTGCGGCCTCGGCCGCTCCCAGCGCTTCGTCGATCTCCACAACACCGAGCATGCTGCCGTCAGCGCCGACCAGGCGGACCGACCGCGCTTCGATGTCCTCATTCACGCGCGGCCCTTCCTTCTTGGGCGGCACTGTAGACGTGTATCGAGCTATGGACCGTCTCCTTCTCGCTCTTTCCCGCTAGCGGCCCCGGCTCGGGACCGCCGCTTCTTCCAACAGGGTATGTATCGAGTCGGCAACTGCAAGTATTTCTTGCTCCTTCGACCCGAGCCGGCGCAACGCCGCCGTTCCCTGCTCGGCCTCGCGGCGTCCGACGACAAGCATGACCGGCACCTTCGCGACCGAATGTTCGCGGACCTTGTAGCCGATTTTTTCGTTGCGCAGGTCGAGTTCGGCGCGCAGTCCCGCCTCCCTCAGCCGGGCGAACACCTCGCGCGCATAGTTGTCGGCGTCGCTCGTGATCGTGGCCACCACCGCCTGCACCGGCGCCAGCCAGAGCGGAAACCGCCCGGCGTAATGCTCGATAAGCACGCCGATGAAGCGCTCGAAGGAGCCCAGAATGGCCCGATGCAGCATGACCGGCCGGCGCCGCTCGCCGCTCTCGTCCACATAGGTGGCGTTCAGCCGCTCGGGCAACACGAAATCGACCTGGAAGGTGCCGCACTGCCAGTCCCGGCCGATGGCATCGCGCAGCACGAATTCGAGCTTGGGGCCATAGAACGCGCCCTCGCCGGGATTGAGCTCGACTTCAAGCCCGGCGGCGTTGACAGCGTCCAGCAGCGCGGTCTCGGCCTTGTCCCAGACCTCGTCTTCGCCCGCTCGCACCTCCGGGCGGTCGGAGAATTTCACCAGCACATCCTCGAAGCCGAAATCCGCGTAGATGCTGGTGAGCAGCGCGCAGAAGCGCTCGGTCTCCGCTGTCACCTGGTCCTCGGTGGCGAAGATATGGGCGTCGTCCTGGGTGAAGGCGCGCACCCGCATGATGCCGTGCAGCGCGCCCGAGGGCTCGTTGCGGTGGCAGGCGCCGAACTCGGCCATGCGAAGCGGCAGGTCGCGGTAGCTCTTAATGCCCTGCTTGAAGATCTGCACATGGCCCGGGCAATTCATCGGCTTGAGCGCGAACAGCCGGTCCTCGGCCGCCTCGGCCACGAACATATGCTCGCGGAACTTCTCCCAGTGGCCCGAGGCTTCCCAGAGCGCGCGGTCGAGGAGCTGCGGCGTCTTCACCTCGACATAGCCGTTCGCGTCGAGGCGCATACGCATATAGTCCTCGCAGACGCGGAACAGCGTCCAGCCCTTGGGCATCCAGAAGACCGAACCCGCGGCTTCCTCCTGGAGGTGGAACAGGCCCATCTCGCGCCCGAGGCGGCGGTGGTCGCGCCGTTCGGCCTCCTCCAGGCGCTCCAGATAGGCCCTGAGCTCCTTTTCGGTGCGCCAGGCCGTACCGTAAATGCGCTGCAGCATCTCGTTGCGGTGGTCGCCGCGCCAGTAGGCGCCGGCCACGCTCATCAGCTTGAACGCCTTGCCGAGCCGCCCCGTGGAGGGCAGGTGCGGCCCCCGGCAGAGGTCGAGGAAGCCGCCCTGGCGGTAGAGCGTGATCGGTTCCTCCGACGGGATAGAACGGATGATCTCCGCCTTGTAGTGCTCGCCCTCGCCCTCGAAGAAGCGGGCGGCCTCGTCGCGGTCCCAGACCTCGCGGGCGATCGGCTCATCGCGGTCCACGATCTCGCGCATCCGCTCTTCCAGCAATGCCAGGTCGTCCGGCGTGAACGGCTCGCCGCGCGAGAAGTCGTAGTAGAAGCCGTTCTCGATCACCGGGCCGATGGTGATCTGGATCTCCGGATAGAGCTCCTTCGCCGCCTCGGCCAGCGCATGGGCGGCATCGTGCCGGATGAGGTCGAGGCCGTCCGGATCGTCGCGGGTCACGATCTCGATGGCGCCGTCCTCCGTGAGCGGCTCGGCGAGATCGCGCAGCGCACCGCCCACGCGGATGGCGACCGCGCGCTTCGCGAGGCTTCTGGAAATGGCCGCCGCCAGGTCGGCGCCGGTGCTCCCGCGCGCGAAGGGGCGCACGGAGCCGTCAGGCATTGTCAGGGCGATGTCGCTCATCGGCTTGGCAGATGTTCCGGATTTCGGAAAGGCCGCAATCTAGGAATGGGCATCGCCGCGTCAAGCCGGCAGGTGCGCCGCCGGGTCGCCTGGCCCCTTACGGAATGACCTTCACATCCGAATTGCGCTCCACCGTGCGCAACAGCTCGGTCACATCGGCCTCGTGGCCGAGATGGGCGAGCGAGGCCTGGTGCAGCTCGCGCACGACATTGGCGACGAACATGGGCGCGCCGCTGTCGGCGCCGAGTTGGGTCGCCAAGCGTACATCCTTGTGCATCAGCGCCAATGCGAAGTCGAAGGGCTGCGGGCCCTCCGTCTGTGCGGCCAGCATGGCCTCGGACATGAAGCTCCGGCCCGAGCTCTTGTTGAGCACCTCGACGGCCCTGGCGAAGTCGAGCCCGTTCTTGACCCCCATGGCCACCGCCTCGCAGCAGGCCGCATAAGCGGAAGCGGCAGTCACATTGTTCACCAGCTTCATCACGTGGCCCGTGCCGACGCCGCCGCAATGGAAGACATTGGGGCTGATGGCGTGCAGCATCGGCAGCACTTCGGCATAGTCGGCCTCCTCCGCGCCGACCATGATCGCGATGGTACCGGCGTCCGCGCCCCGCTTGCCGCCCGAGACCGGCGCGTCGACCAGCCGGATGCCGCGCTCCGCGAGTTCCGCCGCCATGGCGCGCGTGGCATTCGGGTCGCCCGTCGTCTGGTCGAGGATGATGCCGCCCGGGGCCATGCCCTCGGCGAGCCCGCCCGGCCCGAACACCGCCTGGCGCACATGGTCCGAGGTCGGCAGGCAGGTCAGCACGGTTCCGCATTCCTCGCCCAGCGCGGCGGCGGACTGGACAGGCGTGCAATTCTGCTCCGCCAGCGCCTGCATCGCCTCCGGGCGCAGGTCGAAGACGCGCAGCGGGTGCGTAAGCGCGAGGCGGCGGGCCAGCGCCCCGCCCATATTGCCGAGGCCGACATAGCCGATGCTCATGGAAGCGGTTCCTTCGCTTGCGGATTTCGGGCTATCCTATGCGGAATTCGCGCGCCGGAAAGCACCGCAGCCGATTTGCGTCCGCCCGCGGGCGATGGAGGAGTTCACGCCATGCCCGATTCGCATGCCGCCGAGTATTCAATACAGGACCGCGTCAGCCCGGAGGAATGGGCGATACGGGTCGATCTCGCCGCGCTTTACCGTCTCTGCGCCCGGCACGGCATGACTGATCTCACCTACACGCATCTCTCGGCGCGCGTGCCCGGGGACGAGGACGCTTTCCTCCTCAACCCCTGGGGCCTCTTGTTCGAGCAGGTGACGGCGTCGAACCTCGTCAAGGTGGATACGGAGGGCAATCTGCTCGGCGAGAACCGCTACGGGGTCAACGCCGCCGGCTTCACCATCCACTCGGCGGTCCATATGGCGCGGCCCGACCTCGCCTGCGTCGCGCATACGCACACCCGCACCGGCATTGCGCTGGCGGCGCTGCCGCAGGGGCTGAGGCCGCTCAACCAGAAGGCGATGCAATTCCACGGGCGCATCGCCTATCACGACTATGAGGGCATCGCCTTCGACCTCGACGAGCGCGAGCGGCTGATCGCCGACATGGGCGACACGGATGTCATGGTGCTGAAGAACCACGGGTTCCTCGTCGGCGGACGCAGCGTGCGCGAGGCTTGGGCGCGGCTCTACGATCTCGAGAAGGCCGCGAAGACGCAGATGCTTGCGGAAGCGACGGGCGCGCCGCTCGCCACGCTTTCCGACGTCTTCCTCGACGAGCATGAGAGGCGCCCGAGGGCCAACCGCAGCTACAACCCCTATGACGGCTGGGAGTCGCAGCTGCGCCTGCTCGACCGGGCCGATTCCTCCTGGCGGTACTGAGCGGGGAGCATCCATGCCTGATATCCGTTCCCGCGTTTCCGAAGCCGAATGGGAGGCGCGCGTCAACCTGGCGGCCGTCTTCCGGCTGGCGGCGAAGCACGACCTCTCCGACCTGGCGCTGACGCACTTCTCGGCGCGTGTGCCGGACGAGCCCGACCGCTTCCTCCTCAACCCTTACGGCCTCATGTTCGAGGAGATCACGGCATCCTCCCTGGTTAAGACCGACCGCGAGGGTGGCGACCCGCTGGAGACCGGCAGCCCGCTCAACGCGGTTGGCATCATGCTGCATTCGGCCGTGCTCGACGCCCGGCCCGACGTGGCCTGCACGGCGCACACCCATACCGTGCAGGGCATGGCGCTTTCCTCGCTGGACACCGAACTGCTGCCCGCCTCGCAGACGGCGCTCGCCTTCCACGGCCGCGTCGGCTACCACGACTGGGAGAGCGACGAGACGGAGCTGGACGAGCGCGAGCGGATTGCGCGGGACATCGGCCCAAAGGGGCGCGCGCTGGTGCTGAAGAACCACGGCCTGCTCGCCGCCGGACCATCGATTCCGAGCACCTGGATGCTGCTTCATGCGCTGGAGCGCGCCTGCGCCTCGCAGCTTGACGCGATGGCCGCCGCCCATGCCTCCGGCAACGGGCTCGACATGCCCTCGGCCGAGGTCTGCGAGAGGACAGCCCGGCAGTTCGACGAGTTCCTGGCCCGGCCCGGCCGGGACGACGACTGGTCCGCCTATCTGGAGCTGCTCGACCGGGACGACCCGGGCTACCGGGAATAGACCGCACGAAACCCCAGGAACGGGAGAGGAGCCGCAAGGCTGCGCAGCCACGCCATGAACATGACCGAATCGAAAATTGCGCTCGACTATGCCCGCGACGGGTTCGTCTTCCCGCTCGATATCGTGACTGAGACGGAAGCTGGGAAGCTGCGCGCCGACCTTGAGCGGGGCGAGGCCGAACTGGCGGACGACCCGAAGCGGCTCGGCCTGCTGCGCGGCTTCCCGGCCCGCTTCCTGCCGTCCTTCGACCGGCTGGTCCGCCATCCGAAGATGGTCGAGGCGGCGCAGGCGGTGCTGGGTCCCGATGTCATGGTCTGGGGGTCGGGGCTGTTCATCAAGGAAGCGAACACGCCGAGCTACGTGTCCTGGCACCAGGACCTGACCTATTGGGGCCTCGACAAGGCGGAGGAGACGACGCTCTGGGTGGCGCTCTCGCCGGCGACGGAGGATAGCGGTTGCATGCGCTTCATCCCGGGCAGCCATCGGGAGCGGATCGTGCCGCATGCCGACAGCTTCGCCGCCGACAATTTGCTGACCCGCGGCCAGGAAATCCAGGTCGAGGTGGACGAGGACGCGGCCGTGGATGTCGTGCTGCAGCCGGGGCAGGCCTCGCTGCACCATGGCCACCTGTTCCATGCCTCCGGCCCGAACGGCACCGGCGACCGGCGTATCGGCGCGGCCATCCGCTATATCGCGCCGACCATGCGCGCGCGCTCCGGCCCGGAAACGGAAGTGGCGCTGGTAGCCGGCGAGGACCGCTTCGGGCACTTCGCCATCGTGCCGCCGCCGGCCCGCCGGATGGACGAGGCTGATTTCGAGACGGTCGCGGCCGACGCCGAACGGCGCGAGCAGATCCTGTTCGACGGAACGGGCGGCCGCCGCCGGAGGCGGTGATTCCGGGGACCACGCCCCCATGCGCATCGCCATCGACGAGGCCCATGCCCTGCTAACGCGGGTGATGGCGAAACTCGGCTACGAGGCGGGCGATGTCCCGGCCATCGTGGACCACCTGATCGACTGCGAACTGCGCGGCGTTTCCTATGGCGGTCTGGCGCGGGCGGTGTCGATCACCGAGCGGATCGGGCGTACCGGACCGCCGTCCCGGCCCATCACGATCACGCATGAAACGCCGGTTTCGGCCCGCATCGACGGCGCCGACCATATCGGCTACATCGTCGGCCAGCGCGCGACCGACATTGCCATCGCGAAGGCGAACGCGATGGGCCTCTCCGCCGTCGGCGCGGTCGATACCTGGTACACGGGCATGCTGAGCTACTTCGCCGAACAGGGGGCGGCGCATGACCTCGTGACCATGATCGCGTCCAACGCCACGCCCTGGGTCGCGCCCTATGGCGCCGCTGAGGGGCGGTTCGGCACCAACCCGATCTGCTTCGGCTTTCCGTCCGCCGACCGCCCCATCGTCTGGGACATCGGCACCAGTACCATCATGCATGCCGAGGTGCTGCTTGCCCGCCGCACGGGCCGGCCGCTGCCGGAGGGCCGCGCCTTCGGACCCGACGGTCGGCCGACTACCGACCCCGACGCGGCGCTTGCCGGCGCGTTCACGGCCTGGGGCGAGCACAAGGGCTCCGGACTCGGCCTCGTGGTGCAGATGCTGGGCGTGCTGGCGGGCTCGGAGGGCATCACGCCGGACCTCGCCGGTTTCGGCATGGTGATCGTTGCCATCCGCCCGGATATTTTCGGTGACACGGAGGGCTTTAAGCAGCGCATCGCCGACTATGCCGGGACCGTGCGGACCGCGAGACCGGCCGATCCGGCCAGTCCCGTCCGCATGCCCTTCGACCGCTCCCGGGCGGTGCGCGAGGCGGCGAGAGCATCCGGCGGCTTCGAGGCGGACGGGACCATCGTCGAGCGGCTTCGGGCCTTCGCCGGCTAGGAAAGCCGGAGCATGAGCGCTGCGGAGCCGGTTGCGATTGTCGAAGCCTCGACACCCGCCGAAATCGCCGAAATGCGGGCGCTCTTCACCGAATACCAGCAATGGCTCGGCGAGGATCTTTCCTTCCAGGACTTCTCTGCGGAACTGGATTCGCTTGCCAAGCTGTATGCGCCGCCGGGAGGCCGGCTGCTGCTCGCCCGCGCCCGGGACGGTTCGGCTGCGGGCGGTGTCGGCATGAAAGAGCTGGAGCCCGGCATCTGCGAGATGAAGCGCCTCTATGTGCGCCCGCGCTGGCGGGGCCTTGGCCTCGGACGAAGGCTGGCCGAGGCGCTCGTGCAGGCGGGCGCGGATGCCGGCTATCGGCTCATGCGCCTCGACACCTTGACCCGCCTGCATGAAGCGGTCGCGCTTTACCGGTCGATGGGCTTCCACGAAATCCCGGCCTACTACGACAACCCGATGGAGGGTGTTTTCTTTCTCGAAAAGCCGCTTGCCGGCCCCCGTCCGGCAAAGACCCGGGAATGACGGCGGCGTCCTCGCTGCTTGCCAGGGGAATCGCTTTTGAAGATTAGCTTTTAGGAGTTTGCGTTTTCGATTCACACTCCGGTTTCCGTATCTGGTGAGTTGGGGTGTGAGATGGAGGAGTTTTCGTCAGTATTCGAAGGAGTTACGGATCCGCGTCGCAGCAATGCGACGCGCCACTCTCTGCACGAGATGCTGATGATCGCGCTGCTCTCGACCTTGTGCGGTGGGGAGGGATGCGCGGACATGGAGCGTTTCGGTCGGGCGAAGGAAGGGTTTCTGCGCCGTTTCATGGAGTTGAAGCACGGCATTCCGAGCCACGATGCGTTTTCGGACCTGTTCAACGCCCTCGATCCCGACAGCCTGCAGAAAGTGCTGCTGCGGCTTCTGGAGGACTGGGCGGCGGTTCTGGACGGCGATGTGATCGCGGTTGACGGCAAGTCGCTGCGGCGTTCCTTCGCCGATGCCGCGGCGCGCTCGCCGGTGCATCTGGTGCAGGCCTTCGCCGCCGGGACCCGCCTGATGCTCGGCCAGGTGAAGGTCGATGACAAGTCCAACGAGATTGCGGCGATGCCGAAGCTGCTGGAGATGCTGGCGCTCAAGGGCCGGATCGTGACGGCGGACGCGATGCATACCCAGCGGGCGACGGCCGAGGCCGTTACCGCCAAGGGCGGGGACTATGTGCTGGCGCTCAAGGGCAATCAGGGCAGCCTGTATGAGGATGTGCGCCTGTATCTGGACGATCCCGCCCAGGCGGACAAACTCCAATCATGTCAGCATGTCGATGGCGATCACGGGCGCATCGAGACGCGCCGCGCCTCGGTCTGCCACGAGATTGCATGGCTGCGCGAGCGCCATGACTGGCCGGGGCTGGCCGCCATCGGCAAGATCCAGGCCAGGCGCGAAACCGCAAGGAGCACCAAAACCGAAACCCGCTACTACATCATGAGCGCGCCGCTCGCGCCCGAGCGCTTCCAGCACGCCGCGCGCGCCCATTGGACCATCGAAAACTGCCTGCACTGGGTGCTCGACGTGACCATGAACGAGGACCGACAGCGAAACCGCAAGGACCACGGACCCGAAAACCTCGCCCTGATCCGACGCCTCGCCCTCAACATCGCACGCCGCGAACCCACAAAAGACGCCATGCGCGGAAAACTCAAACGCGCAGCCTGGAATGACGACTTGCTCCTCAACTTGATCCGGGCCGCCGCATGACAGGCCCAAAAGCGATTGCCCTGGCTGCTTGCCGCAGAGGCTTCGGCGGTGCTATCGCTCGCGAAGAAAACCGCGATCCGCGCCGCGCCCGAGCGAACGGAATCTGCAACCGAGGGGAGGAACCTCCACATGGCCGGTCAACCGATATTGCCCAAGGGCTCTCCGCCCCCGCTCGCGCCTTACTCTCCGGGCTTCCGGTCCGGCGGGCTCGTCTGCACGGCGGGCATGCTGGCGCTCGATACGTCCGGGACCCTCATCGGCGAGGGAGACGCCGGCGCGCAGACCCGGCAGGTGCTGGAGAATATCAGGGAAATTCTTGAAGAGGCCGGCGGCTCCATGCAGGACATCGTGTACAACACAATCTACCTCAAGGACCTCGCCGACTACGCCGCGATGAACGAGGTTTACGCCTCCTACTTCCCGGAGAGCCCACCGGCGCGCGCCTGTGTGCAGGCCGGCCTCGTGCGACCCGAATTCCTGGTGGAAATTGCCGCCATGGCCGTGATCGGCGACTAGCGCAAACCGCACCGGGGGCCGAGAGGGGGCGGCGTGATGGAGCTTCGGGGCGCGCTCGGAACCTATCTCGAGCGGCGCATGGCGCGCATCCTGCTGCTGGGCATTGTCAGCGGCTTTCCCTGGGTGCTCATCGGCAGCAGCCTCAACCTCTGGCTGAAGGAGGACGGGCTGAGCCGCAGCGCCATCGGCTGGGCGGGGCTTATCTTCGGCGTCTATGCCTTCAACTTCCTCTGGGCGCCGCTGATCGACCGTATCCGCCTGCCCTGGATCGCGGACCGGCTCGGGCACCGCCGGTCGTGGATCGTGGCGCTGCAGGCGGTCATCCTCGTCTGCCTCATCCTGTGGAGCACGGTCGAGCCCTCCGTCGATCTCGGCCTCGTGGTCGCCATCGGGCTCGCCATCGCCGTCGCATCGGCCACCCAGGACATCGCCGTAGACGCGCTCCGGATCGAGCAGATCGGCAGGGACGAGGGCGAATCCATGGCCGCGGGCGCAGCCGTCGCCGTCGTCGGCTGGTGGACGGGCTACAAGCTCGGCGGCGTCGTCGCACTGGAGGCGGCGCAGTATTTCGAGCAGTCGGGCGTCGAGCATTACTGGCAGGCGACCTTCCTCGTCCTCGGCATACTGGTCGTGCTCTGCAATATCGGCCTGGCCTTCGTGCCGGAGCCCTCCGCCGCCGCCCGCGTTGCCGCGCAGGAGCGGGACGAGCAGGCGCTCGCTTCGCGCCTCGGCGTCCCCGGCGCGGCAGGCCGGGTCTCCGGCTGGCTTGCGGGAACCCTGGTCGGACCGCTGATGAGCTTCTTCCGGCAGAACGGCGTCGCCATCGCTGCCGCCGTGCTCGGTTTCATCTTCCTCTTCAAGATCGGCGAGGCCTTCATGGGCCGCATGTCGCTCATCTTCTACAAGGAGGTGGGCTTCTCGAAGTCGGACATCGCCGTTTATTCCAAGGGCCTCGGCTGGCTCACCACCCTCGTCTTCACCGTGCTGGGCGGCCTGTTCGCCATCCGCATCGGGCTCATCAAGGCGATGTTCGTCTCCGGCATCGCCATGGCGGCGACCAACCTCCTGTTCGCGCTCATGGCATGGTCCGGCAAGTCGGAACTCCTGTTCGCGATCGCCGTCGTCATGGACGACCTCACCAGCGCGTTCGCCACCGTCACTTTCGTCGCCTTCATCTCGATGCTGGTGGACCGGACCTACACCGCGACCCAGTATGCGCTGCTCGCCTCCATCGGCACGGCCGGGCGGACGCTCTTCGCCGCCTCCTCGGGCGAGCTGGTGGACTGGCTGGAAGGCGACTGGGGGACCTTCTTCGTCATCACCACGCTCATGGTCCTGCCCTCGCTCGTCTGCCTCTGGGCGATCCGCAACCGGCTCGCCGACCTGCTTGCGGGCGCCCGGGTCCGCCTGTTCGGCAAGGAGGCGGATGCGGCCGCCTGAGCGGCTTGCCGAAAGCGCCGGCCGGGGTCATAAGGGGGCTCCCATCGCAAAAGGGGTCCGGCCGCCATGACCCTGCTCTCCCGCGCCGTTCTCGCCTTCCTCCTCGCTGTGCTCGCCTGCCTGCCCTGGACCGCCCGCGAGGCGCGGGCCGACACCGAGCAGGAGGTGTCCGCCGTCATCGAATATCTCCGCCAGAAGGACCCCGAAATCGTCCTCCAGGCGGTGCAGGCCTGGTGGGACGAGCAGGAGCAATTCCGGCGGCAGCAGCAGGTCGGGCGCATCGCCGCCAATTGGGAGGCGCTGGCGCGCGCCGAGGGCGACCCCGCCATCGGGCCGGAAGACGCCGACGCGGTGCTGGTCGAGTTCTTCGACTATCGCTGCGGCTTCTGCAAGCGCGTGCTGGGCGATGTGATGGCGCTGGCGGCCGCGGACGGCCGGCTGCGCATCGTCTTCAAGGAGTTCCCCATTCTGGGCGAGGCGTCCGTGACCGCCGCCCGCGCCTCGCTCGCGGCCGACAGGCAGGGCAAATGGGCCGAGTTCCATGTCGCGCTCATGTCCGCCCCCGGCGCGCTCGACGAGGATCGGATCATGGACATCGCCGCCGAAACCGGCCTCGACATCGCGCAATTGCGCGCCGACATGGAGAGCGAGGCTGTCACGGCGGTCATCGAGCGCAACCGCGTTCTCGGCCAGGCGGTGGGCATTCGCGGCACACCCGCCTTCCTGGTGAAGAACGCCATCCTGCCCGGCGCGGCCTCGCAGGAAGACCTTGCCAGACTCGTCGCGGGAGCGCGTGAGGCGGGGTAGCGCCCCTTTGGACGAACTGGCGACGGCGCAAGTCGCCGAGGGCGGGCTCAGCGCCCCGGCCGGGCTTCGCGCATGGCGATATAGGTCGCGCTCGCAAAGACGAGGATGCCGCCGGCGACGGTCCACATATCGGGGACTTCGCCGTAGAGCATGAGGCCGCCCAGCGCGGCGAAGGGCAGGCGAAGGAAGTCGAACGGCATGACCGTGCCGGCCTCGCCGGTCGCGAGTGCGCGCGTCAGGCACATATGCGCGGCGAAGCCGGAGCCTGCGAGCAGTGCGATCCAGGGCAGTGCGTCGAGCGACGGCGTTACCCACATGAGCGCCGTCGGGACGGCCGAGAAGGCGAGCAGCAGCGCATTCACTGTGAACACCATGCGCGTCGGGGATTCGGTGTCCGCCATCGCCTTCACGCAGATATTGCTGACCGCGTAGCAGAGCGCCGCGCCGAGCAGCATGGCCGTGGGCAGGCCGACCGCCACGAAGCCGGGCCGCACGATCACCAGCACGCCGGCGAAGCCCGCGAGCGTCGCCAGCCAGCGGCGGATGCCGGGGCGCTCGGCGAACAGCAGCATCGCCAGCAGGATCGTGAACAGCGGATAGGCCGACTGGATCGCCACCGCATCGGCCAGTGGCACGATGCCGATGGCATGGAACCACATCGTCATGGCGGCGAAGGTGCTGACCCCGCGCAGCAGGTTGGGCCAGGGCCGCCGGATGCGCAGCCCGTCCCGGCCGGCCCGCACCGCCCAGGGGACCAGCAGCGCCATGGTGAACAGGCAGCGGAAGAACAGGATTTCCGGCGTCGGCAAGCTTGCGGACAGTTCCCGAACGCAGACGACGAGCAGGCTGAAGGCCGACGCCGCGCCGACCATCCAGGCGACGGCGCAGAGATTGTGTTGCGGCGTCATCGGGGTGAACCGTCCGGCTGCTCAGTGCCGGCCCAGAGTCCCGCTTTCGCGCAGTGAGGCGATCCGGGCGTCGTCGTATCCGAGGCTGCGCAGCACTGCCTCGGTGTCGTTGCCGTGGAGCGGTGGCGGCGCGGCATCGACCCGGACCGGCGTGTCGCTGAAATGGATGGGCGAGCCCAGGATGCGGATCGGCCCGGCTGCGGCGTGCTCTATGGTGCGCACCATGCCGCGATGGGCGACCTCCTCCGATTCGAGTGCCTCCGCGACCGTCCGCACGGGTCCGGCGGGCAGGTGGCGCATCTTCGATAGCCAGTACTCCCGTGATTCGGAGCCGAAGATGTTGTTCAGGACCGCGAACAGCTCCGGGCGGTTTGCGAGCCGTGCGGCCGGGGAAGCGAAGCGGGGATCCTCCGGCAGATCCGGCCGGCCCAGCACGTCCCGGCACAGCTGGCCGAACAGCCGGTCGGTGCCGAGCGCCATGTAGAGCGGGCCGTCGGCCGCCTGGAACAGGTTGGTCGGCGTCGAGGTGATATGGCTGTTGCCGGTGCGCGGCGGCGGCTCGCCGCTGCAAAGATAGTAGAGGCCCGCATTGCCGAGCGCGGCCACGGCGACATCGGCGAGCGCGAGCTCGATATACTGGCCCCGGCCGGTATCGCGCCGCGCAAGCAGGGCGGCATTGACGGAGGCGGCGGCATAGAGCGCGGTCATCGTGTCGATGAGTGAGAGCGGATGGCGCATGGGGCGCCCGTCCGGCTCGCCCGTCAGCGACATCATGCCGAATTCGGCCTGCAATACCGGGTCGAAGCCGGGACGGTCCGCCATCGGCCCTTCCTGTCCGTAGGCCGAGACGGAGAGATAGACCAGCTGCGGGAAACGCCCGGCAAGGGACGCATAGTCGAGGCCGAAGCGCTTCATCACGCCCACGCGGAAGTTCTCGACGACGACATCGGCATCCGCCAGCAGGTCGAACACCACCTGCCTGCCTTCCGGCGTGCGGACATCGAGGGCAAGGCTCTTCTTGTTGCGGTTGTAGGCGAGGAAGAAATGGCTCTCCCCGGCCACGCCGGGCTCCGCCATGCGCCGCGTGTCGTCTCCGGTCGCCGGGTTCTCGATCTTGACGACTTCGGCGCCCATGTCGGCGAGCACCTGCGTGCAGAGCGGTCCTGCGATGATGCGCGAGAAATCCACCACCTTGACGCCCTGAAGCGGGGGCGCGCCCGATTGCGGCATTGGCATGTCGTGTCTGTCCATGTTCCGGGGAGGCCCGCAGGCGGGGAATCAACCGAATTCGTTGTCGTGCCGGTCCAGGTAGCCGGTAATGCGGTGCAGCGCCGCTTCGAGCTGCTCGCCCGAGCGCGCGAAGCAGAGGCGGAAGTTCTCCTCGTTGCCGGGTCCGAAGGTGAAGCCAGGCGCCGTGCCGACATCCTCCTCCGCCAGCAGGCCTTGCGAGAAGTCCATGCTGGACCGCAGCCCCCGGACGCGCGGAAAGGCGTAGAACGCGCCTTCCGGCATCTGCAGCTCGATGCGGGGGTGGGGCGCCAGGATCTTCATTACCGAATCCCGCCCCGCGCGGTAGCGTTCGCGCAACTCCCGCACCAGCGGCTCGCCCTGCTCCAGCGCGGCGATGCCGGCGCTCTGCACGATGGGCGGCGCGCCCGTGTTCGCGCATTCCGAATAGGCCGCCATCTGCTCGCGGTAGCCGGAGGGCACCACCATCCAGCCGAGCCGCCAGCCGGTCATCGCGAAGGCCTTGGAGAAGCCGTTGACGACGATGAGCGGGTCGTCGGGAGCGGCGACCTGGAGGAAGGAGGGCGCAACATCGCCGTCGAATATGTTCCGGTGATAGACCTCGTCGGCGAGGATGACGATGCCCCGCTCGCGGCAGAAGTCGAGCAGGCGCCGCTGTTCCGAGGCCGGCATGACCCATCCGGTCGGGTTGCAGGGCGTGTTGATGAACAGCGCGCGCGTGTTCGGGCGGGCCGCCTCGAACACATCCTCCAGATGCAGCGTCCAGCCGTCCGGGTCGAGCCGCTGGCGCACGAAATCGAACGCCGCGCCCGTCATTTGGAACGCTCGGTCGATATTCGGCCAGTTGGGGCTCACGATCAGCGCATGGTCTCCGGCGCCGACCGCCATGCGCGCCGCCATGAAGATGCCGAGCATGGTCGAGCCGGGCACCACGACGCGGTCCGGGTCGAGGTCGATGTCGTAGATGCGGTCGAGATAGGCCTTGATGGCCGCGAGCAGTTCCGCGCGCCCGCTGGGGTGGTTGTAGAAGGTGAGGCCGTCGTCGATGGCCCGCTTCGCCGCCTCGCGGATGAAGGCGGGCGTGACGAGGTCGCCCTCTCCGAACCAGAGGGGGATGACGTTCGGGTCGTTGATCCGGGGCAGGGCCACACCCGTGATCCCGTTCTGCTCCAGCGTCTCGAATTCCTGTCGCAACAAGGCTGCTTTCCCGTTTCCGCGATGGGGCAACATAGCGGCAATCGCGCTTGCGTCCCACGCCTCGCGCCCGGTGCGCCAACCGTGGCATATTGGGGCGGGGGGAGAACCGGCGATGTTGCAGCAGGCAATCGACTTGCGCGAGGAGGGCACCGCACTCCGCGCCTTCCTGGCGGGGCTGGACGAAGCGGACTGGGCGCGTCCGACGCCTTTCAAGGGCTGGACGGTCAACGCCGTCATGCAGCATCTCCACTCCGGCGACTGGATGGCGTCGGTCTCGCTGGAGGACCCGGACCGTTTCGCGCGCATCCTCGCGGCGCGCCGGGCGGGCGGGGTTCCGGACGACGCCCCTGAAGTGCGCGAAGGCCCGGCGCTGCTGGACCAGTGGTGGGACCGCCTCTCGCGCCTCTGCGACCTGATGGAGGGGGAGGACCCCGACCGCCGCGTCGCCTGGGTCGGCCCCGATATGGGGCTGCGCTCCTTCGCCACGGCCCGCCAGATGGAGACCTGGGCGCACGGGCAGGACATCTACGACCTGCTGCAGGCGCCGCGCGAGCATTTCGACCGGCTGGCGAATATCTGCGTTCTCGGCTGCCAGACCTTCGGCTGGACCTTCCGCAATCGCGGTCTGGAGCCGCCGGCGCCCGTGCCCCATGTCCGGCTGACGCTCCCCTCCGGCGCGCTCTGGCGGCGGGGCGCGGAGAGCGCGACGGACCGGGTGGAAGGCACCGCACTCGATTTCTGCCGCGTCGTGACGCAGGGCCGCAATATCGCCGATGTCGATCTGGAGGTCGCGGGCGAACCGGCGCGGGCCTGGATGGCGATCGCGCAATGCTTCGCCGGTCCGCCCAACGACCCGCCGGCGCCCGGCGCGCGGGCCTGGGAACGGCGCTCGTGAAGTTCGGCGTCCTGCAGTTCTTCTCCTGGCCCGGCCGGCGCGCGGCGCTGACCGAGGTGTACCGCCGCGCCATGGACCGCATCCGCATCATGGACGAGACCGGCTACGACGCCGTCTGGCTGGCGGAGCACCATTTCACGGATTACAGCGTCTGCCCGTCAGTCCACATGATCGGCGTGCAGGTGGCCGAGCGCACCAGCCGGCTGCGCATCGGCACCGCAGTTTCGCTCGCGCCCTTCTACCATCCACTGCGGCTCGCCGAGGAAGTGGCGCTGCTCGACCAGCTCTCCGGCGGGCGCGTGAGCTGGGGCGCGGGCCGGGGCTTCGACCCGGACGAGTTCCGTACCTTCGGCGTGCCCATCGGGGAAAGCCGGGCGCGCTTCCAGGAAGCGGTCGAGATCGTGCTGGCGGCATGGCGGAACGAGCGGCTCGACTGGGACGGCGAATACTGGTCCTTCGAGGATGTCGAAGTGCTGCCGAAGCCGGCGCAGCAGCCGCATCCGCCGGTCTGGGCGGCCTGCGGCTCCCCCGACGCCGCCGCCTGGGCCGGCAGGGCGGGGCTGGCGCCGCTGCTCGGCCCCCATGCGACCTTTGACGGCCTGAACGGCATCCGGGCGACCTGGCGGCGGGCGCGCGACGATGCCGGCCATCCCGCGTCCGGCCAGGACATCCCGACGGCGCGGCTTCTGGCGGTTGCCGACAGCGACGAAGAGGCGGCGGAGATCGTCCGGCGCGGCGCCGCCTGGATCGTCGCGACCTACAAGAACGAGTCCAAGGGCACCGCCAACCCGACCGAGCAGGTGCGGGCCGACGGCACCGTCGAAGCCGTGGATCCGGTGGAGCGCTATCTCGACAATGTGGCGATCTGGGGCTCGCCCGCCCGCGTCGCCGACCAGCTTCGCCGCCTCGAGGAAGAGATCGACCTGCACTACCTGATGTGCGCGCCGCTCAGCCATTCCTCTTTCCTCGGTTTCACCGAGAAGGTGCTGCCGAAATTCCTTTAGGCGGAGGGGTCGGGACGGGGTAAACAGGGCAATCCAAGCCAGCGCGGAGACCGTTCCAATGAAGCTCTACTACGACCCGATCACCGTGAATTGCCGCAAGGTCGTCGCCGGCCTCGACCTCATCGGCGCCGGCTACGAGGACGAGTTGCTCAGCTATTTCGGCGGCGACCACAAGCAGCCGGAATTCCGCAAGGTCAATCCGAACGCCGAACTGCCCGCGCTGGTGGACGGCGACCTCGTGCTCTGGGAGTCGAACGCCATCCTCGTCTACGGGGCGGAGAAGACCGGCAACAGGGCGGCCTATCCGGCCGACGCGAAGATTCGCGCCGACATCTCGCGCTGGCTGCTCTGGGAATGCAGCAAGTGGTTCGACGCCTGCTACGTCTATCTGGTCCAGAATGTCGTCAATCCCATTCTGGACGGCACGCCGGACCGGGCGGTGCTGGACGCGCACGAGCCGGCGTTCCGGGGTCTCGCCTCGATCCTGGAGGCGGCGCTCGAGGGGCGCGAATGGCTGTGCGCCGGCAATCCGACCATCGCCGACATCGCGGTCGCAGCGCCGATGCACCTGCATGCCGTGCAGAAGCTGCCGCTCGACGACTATCCGAACATAAGGGGCTGGATCGCCCGGGTGGAGGCGCTGCCCTGCTGGCAGAACTCCGACCCGGTTCCGCACATCCCGGCAGAACTGCTGGCCAAGCTCGGCTGATCTGGCGGCCGGCGCGCCGGTCGTCGCCCCTCCCGCGAGCGCTGCCGGATTCACCCGTCTGTCATCGGCGGCTTCGCAACGCACGGGCCGGGCCGGCGGGCGCGCCGGATACAAGCCGGGACGGGATATGCGCATGCGGCAGCGTTTTCAGGCTTGAAATTATCCCTTTTTGTTCTATATAAGTTCCATTCCAATGCGCTGGAGAGAGCGGGGGAATGACCTGACGGGCTATCGGATCGGGCGCATTGCGGCGTCCGTTCCGGCGCGATTTTCAAGGGGAACTGCCGGCGGCCGCGGGCCGGGCGGCAAACAGGCGAGATGCGCGCGCGGAGATGGCGGCGATGCGTTTTCAGGCCGGTTGAGGGTGTCGATTGGCCGGTCGGGTTGAAGCGGCGGGAATGGAAAGGAGCAAGGTGTGGCGGAAGGCAAGGAAGACGCGCCGGAGAAGTCCGGGCAGGGCCGGGCGGTCGGCATGGCGTTGCGAAGCCGGGCGGTGGCGGCGGTGCTGGAAGAGGGCATGAGCGCCCGGGCGGCGGCGGCGCGCTTCGGGCTGGCCGAACGGAGCGTCAGACGCTGGGTGGGGCGTTTCCGGGAGCGCGGGCATGTGCGGGCGGACGCGCGGGGCGGCAGCACTTCGCGGGTGGAGGCGGAGCGCGACCGGATCGTCCGCCTCCTGGAAGCGCGCCCGGAGATGTCCAGCCGGGCGCTGAGCGAGGCGCTGGCCGCCGAGGGCGTGCGGCTCACCGACTCGACCCTGCGCAGGTTCCTCAAGCGCCACCGCATGGAGCGCAGCCGCCGCCTCGCCGTCCGCCGCAGGCGGAAGCGGTGGAAGGCGCAGACCCTTGCCTCCCCCCGTTCCGGGCAGCCGGCCCCTTCGACAGGCTCATAACGACGAGCGCAATACGGGACCCGTATCGGTGCCAACGGGTACGAACCGACAAGTCTGCCTGCCGTCCGGGGCGGCGGCAGGACGGGTCAGGCGTCGGCGTAGCCGTTCTCGACCATCCAGTCGCGCATGACGAATTTCTGCGGCTTGCCGGTGACGGTCATCGGCAGTTCCCCGACGATGCGCACATGCTTCGGCACCTTGAAGTGGGCTATCCGGCCCCGGCAGAACGCGGCCACGTCCTCGGGCGCGAGCGCCGCGCCCTCATGCGGCACGACCCAGGCGCAGACCTGCTCGCCGAACCGCCGGTCCGGGATGCCGAACACCTGCACCTCCCGGATGCCGGGATGGCGGAACAGGTAGTCCTCGACCTCGCGCGGATAGACGTTCTCGCCGCCGCGGATGATCATGTCCTTCACCCGCCCGACGATGCAGCAGAAGCCCTCCTCGTCCAGCGTCGCGAGGTCGCCGGAGTGCATCCAGCCATCGACGATGCTCTCGCGCGTCTTCTCCTCGTCGCCCCAGTAGCCGCGCATTACCGAATAGCCGCGGGTGCATAGTTCCCCGGACTCGCCGACCGGAACGATCCGGCCCTCGGCATCGACGATCTTGACCTCCAGATGCGGATGGACGCGCCCCACCGTCGTCACGCGCTTGTCGACCGGGTCGTCCACGAAGCTCTGGAACGAGACGGGCGAGGTCTCGGTCATGCCGTAGCATATGGTGACCTCCTCCATGTTCATCTCGTCGATCACCCGCTGCATTACCTCGATGGGGCAGCTCGCGCCCGCCATGACGCCCGTCCGGAGCGAGGACAGGTCGTAATTGCCCCGTCCGGCTTCCTCCAGCATGGCGACGAACATGGTCGGCACGCCGTAGAGCGCCGAGCAGCGCGCCTCGGAAACCGCATACAGCGTTTCCGCCGCATCGAAGCCTTCGCCGGGGAATACCATCGCCGCACCCTGCGTGACGCAGCCCAGCACGCCCATCACCATGCCGAAACAATGGTAGAGCGGCACCGGAATGCACAGCGCGTCCTGCTCGGTCAGCCGGATGCGGCCGGTGACGAAGCGCGCATTGTTGACGATGTTGCGGTGGGTGAGCGTGGCGCCCTTGGGCGAGCCGGTGGTGCCGGAAGTGAACTGGATATTGATCGGGTCGTCCGGGCTGAGAGACGCCGTCATGGCGTCCAGCCGCGACATCTCCGCCGGTCCTCCGAGCCGGACCACGTCCTCGAAACGGAATATCCCGGGGCCCGGGTCATCGCTCATCGCGACCGCGATTTCGAGATGCGGCAGTCTCGACGACCGGAGCCCGCCCGGCTCGCAGCTTTCCAGTTCGGGCGCAAGCTCGCGCAGCATGTCGATATAGCGCGACGACTTGAAGGCTTCGGCCGCGATGAGCGCCCTGCACCCGACCGCATTCAGCGCATATTCGAGTTCGAACGGCCGGTAGGCGGGGTTGATGTTGACGAGGATCGCGCCGAAGCGGGCGGTGGCGAACTGGGTCAGTATCCATTCGAGCCGGTTGGGAGACCAGATGCCGACACGGTCGCCCTTGCCGAGGCCGAGCGCGAGCAGCCCGGCGGCGAGCGCGTCCACCTGCCGGTCGAACTCCTCATAGGTCAGCGTCCGGCCCTCCTGCGGCAGCACCACCGCCCGCCGTCGGCCGTGGCGGGAAACCGCCTCGCCGAGCGCCTGCGGAATGGTCTCGTTTCCGAGCGGCGGCGCCGGCTCGCCCGCGACATGGGACAGGCCGTTCTTCGGCGCGCCCGGCGCCGCGGGGCGGGCAGCCGGGCTTTCGGTGAGAGTCGACATGGAGGCTCCTCCTCTCGGCGGAGAATGGCTCCAGTATGGAGTTCCGCCCTTTTCTTCGCCAGCCCGCAGGCATGACACCGGCGAGACATCCGGGCTAGGCTGCCGCCGCCGCTTGCACAACCGGAGGAACGGCGTGACCGACAAACTGCTTTTCGATGTCAGCGACAGAATCGCGACCATCACCTTCAACAACCCGGACAGGCTGAACGCCTTCACGCATGAGATGCTGACGGGATACCTGGACCGGCTGGAGGAATGCCGGACGCGCGAGGATGTCTGGGCGGTGATCGTCACCGCCGCCGGGCGCGGCTTCTGCGCCGGCGGGGACACCCGGCAGATGGGCAGCGACAAGCCGCCGACGCCGCTGGAGATCAAGTCGGGCCTCTGGGACCTGATCCAGAAGCTCTCGCTCAAGATCCGGGAAATCGACAAGCCCGTGATTGCGGCCGTCAACGGCGTGGCGGTCGGCGCGGGCATGGACATGAGCCTGCACGCGGACCTGCGTTTCGCCGCCGAGAGCGCGCGCTTCGCGGAGACCTATGTGCGCGTCGGCCTCGTGCCGGGCAATGGCGGGGCGTGGTTCCTGCCGCGCATCGTCGGCGTGCCGAAGGCGCTGGAGCTGCTCTGGAGCGCGGATTTCCTGTCCGCGCAGGAAGCGCTGGAGATCGGCCTGGTCAACAAGGTGTTCCCGGACGACGAGCTCCAGGCCGGCACCCGCGCCTATGTCGAGAAGCTGGTGAACTCCTCGCCGATCTCGATCCGCCTCATCAAGCGCGCCATGTATGCCGGGCTCGACATGGACCTGCGCAGCGCGCTGGACATGGTGTCGTCCCACATGGTGCTGGCGCGCTCCAGCGAGGACCACAAGGAGGCGATCGCCGCCTGGCGCGACAAACGGGCAGGGAACTACAACAACCGTTAGGCTGAAGGCCGGCCGTATCGCGTTCCGGGCCGGGGCGCAGCCGCGACCCCGGCCCTGAGCCGGCAGCCCTCTTTTCGCCCGGCCGTCCAGGTCCCCCCGCTTGCGTCATTTCGGCCGACGACCGAATTTGCCGTCAATTGGCGATCACCGTAGTATTATCATTGAAGACGCTCGACCGGACGCCACTTCGGCGATCCACCGAAGCTGGCTGTTCCCCATAAGAAACCACGCCATCGGAGGTCCAATGCGAAACATCGCAAAGTTCACGCCCCGCCTCCCGAATTCGACCCGCAGCAGGTAGCCGAGGCCTGCCGCTATGTAGGAAGTCCTTATCACAAGGACCGTCCGAATTTTGCCGGACCTGTCCCGCAACCGCGGCCGGACGCCAGCATATGCCCCGCACACTTGGCAAACCGACAGCAATTGGTTCAGGCTTGGCTTCGCGAAGGTATTCGGAACGGTTCTACCGGTGTTTGGGAAGGCGGCTATCCAAAATATGTCTGGTACCGTGACGGTGCGACGGTTTACGAAGCTCGACAAGGGTCGCCGGGCTCTGGCGACTATCACGGATATCCTCTTCAACCCGAAGAGGTAGTGAGGGGCCTGCCTTGAGCTTTCGTCTGAATTACAGTTGGGTCGATCCCGGTCCTTCGCCGGACGCCGTTATACGCCGAACAATGGCCAGAGTGTCGATTGAGGTCGGAGGCAAGACTGTAACTGCCGTGCGGGACCGCAGGAACGGCCGCTACAGAAAGCAGATTGTTGTACCGCTTTTCCTTCTGGCCGACTGGGTTGTGGATAATTGGTGGTATCTCTTCCACGAGCCTGCGGATACGCAGAAGCAAAGGCCTGGTTTCGACCAGCGCCATAATCTTGCATATGCCGGGAATGGTTTTCTGTTTCCCAAACTGAATTTCGCTCCTTCATCAGGGCGAATTCATGTAAATGCCAAACGTTGGGAACCCACTCATGCGTCCATTGCCTTCGTCGAAGAGGTTGATACATATATCGAGGCTGAAGAATTAAAAAGAGAATTCACGAGACTTATTAAATTTGTCATCAGGCGGGTCGAGACATTGGACAACGATTTCGATGTGCGTGGCCTGTCCGAATCCTGGACTGCAATCGCCGACCTCGATCCGGAAGAGCGGGAATTCAGCCGCGCTGCGGCCATGTGCGGGATCGACCCTTTCAATGCCGAGGATAGCGTTGCCGAAGCGATCACCGCGTTCTGGGGCCGCACCGACCCTTCCATCCGCGAAGAGGCTCTGGCGGCTGCGGACGCTTGTTCGCTTGCGCAATTAGGGGATTGGCTTGGAACCGCTGTCGAAGACCTGGCATCGGTCGGCAACGAAAATCGCTGGAACGAAGTCCGCGATTGTATGCCGGCCGCTCGTCCGCAGGAGCCTTGGAGGCATGGGTATGAACTGGCGCAGTCGGTGCGCAGCCTGCTCGACTTAGGTCGAGACCCGTTCCGCTTCGACACCGAAGGGCCGCTTGCGATTTTCCATTGCGAACGCGCATCTCCAAGCCGACGCATTGAGGGGCTTGTGGCATCGGCGACTCCGGCTTGCGTAACCGCACCCCGAAGCTATAGCAGCAGCACGCGGTTTCTTATCGCACGCGCGCTCGGCGACTTTGTGAGCCGCCGGGAGCCGCGGTTTGGAATTTTGGGGTCGCTTCACAATGACCGCCAAGCCCGTTCCAGAGCTTTGCGGCGGAATTCCTTGCGCCGGCCGAGGTGCTGTATAACCACTGGAGCATGTCGGATGCAGGCGATGAAGCCGTCGAAGAACTCAGCAGAGAATTCGATGTGTCCAGCAGGGTCGTACTGCACCAGATCGACAATTTCGAGCGCGGTATATCCACTTCCTGATTCAGAGAAATGGGGTTTGGTGGCGAAGCGCGGCCTGTCGGGCCCTTGACGCGCATTGGATTCTATCGACCGAGCGCCCTACATCGCCGCTTCTTCGCCGGATTGCGCGGCGAAGATCGAGCTGTAGCCGCCCGACCAGTCCGGCGGGATCGGGCAGGGACGGGGGTCGTGCCGGGCGATGCGGGCCGGCATGCCCCGGACCACCTCGCCCGTGTGGCAGGAGGGGTCGGGATGCGGCGTGTAGGGCCGGGCGTCGGCGGCCGCGAAGGCGTTGAGCAGCAGCGGACGACCGGCGTCGGTCCGGCTCGGGCGGGAATAGTGGAGCGTGCGGCAATTGTGGATCGAGACGGCGCCCCGCCGGCAGGTCAGGGTCTCGGCGTCTTCCATCGCCAGCCGGGCGGCGTCTTCGGCCCGTTGTAGGTGACGGTCGTAAAAGGCGCTTATTTGCTGGCGTTGCGCGTTTTTGCGGGGCGTGATGATCGCAGTGATTGTGGTGCGGCGGTGTTTGTGACGGGGGCCTGGGACGGAAGGAGGGCGTAGCCCGACTGGAGTCGCCGGCCCCCGTCGCGTTGATATTTTCGCCTGCCGAGGGGAGGGTGTCCTGGCGCTGTCGGCGGGGGTCGCCGGGCTGCGCGAGGGGGTAGACTGGGGCTGCTGAGAACGATGCGGCGCCGGCCCCGTTTGCTAGGTGGCAACGACCGGCGCCGCACCCCCCGAGCCATGCAAGGCACGGCCCGTATGCGCAGTATCGTAGGCGTTCGGGCGTGGGTCCACCCCGTTCTCATCGGTCTTTGCGATGAGGAACGCCGCCCGCCTGTTCACCTGCGCTTCGTGCCATCGCCAGGTTGTGCTGTGCCGGCGGTGCGACCACGGCAACATCTACTGCTCGCGTCCGTGCAGCGGCCGGGCGCGGCGGCGCTCGCTGCGCCTTGCCGGGCGTCGCTACCAGAACAGCCGGCGGGGCCGTCACAAGCATGCCGAACGCCAGCGGCGCTACCGCGAGCGCCGTCGCGTCCGTGCGCCTGAGGAGGGGCGCCGTGCGCAGAAAGTGACGCATCACCCTTTGACCCGTTCACCGCGCCGTCCTGTTGTGGCGGGCATGCCGGCGGGGCGCTCGGGAAGGAGGCCCTTCGGACCCGACCGTCCCGCCGGAGTGTTCCGCTGCGATCACTGCGGGCGGTTCTGCGCCCGGGCGGTCTATCCGGGCCTGCGCCCGGCGCGAAGGGAGTGAGATGGCGATCGACCAGCAGACCCGGGCCGAGATCCTGCGGCTGTATTTTGCCGAGAAGTGGCGGATCGGCACGATCGCGCGCCAGCTCGGCGTCCACCACGGCACGGTCGAGCGCGCGGTGGCGGCCGCCGGGGCGCCCACGCCTGAGAAGCGGCGCAGATCTTCGATGATCGATCCGTTCCTGCCCTTCGTCCGCCAGACCCTGGCGGTCTGGCCGAAGTTGCCCTCCAGCCGGCTCTACCGGATGGCGGTCGAGCGCGGTTACCGGGGGTGCGAGAGCCACTTCCGGCGCATGATCGCGCCCGAGCGTCCGCGGCCGGTGGCCGAGGCCTATCTGCGCCTCAAGGCCCTGCCCGGCGAGCAGGCCCAGGTCGACTGGGCCCACTTCGGCAAGGTGAGGATCGGGCGTGCGGAGCGCCCGCTGATGGCCTTCGTGATGGTGCTCGGCCACTCGCGCCGCCTCTTCCTGCGCTTCTACCTCAACGCCGGGATGGACAACTTCCTGCGCGGCCATGTCGAGGCCTTCGAGGCTTGGCAGGGCGTGCCCCGCGAGCTCTGGTACGACAATCTGAAGAGCGTCGTGCTGGAGCGGCGCGGCGACGCCATCCGCTTCAATCCCCGGCTTCTCGACTTCGCAGGCGCCTACCGCTTCCTGCCGAAGCCGGTCGCGGTCGCCCGAGGCAACGAGAAGGGCCGCGTCGAGCGGGCCATACGCTATGTGCGCGACAGCTTCTTCGCCGCCCGCGCCTGGCGTGACCTCGACGATCTCAACGCCCAGGCCCGGGAGTGGTGCGAGGGCGTCGCCGCCGACCGCCCCTGGCCGGACGACCGCTCCCTCACCGTGAGCGAGGCCTTCGAGCGCGAGCGCGGCTCCCTGATGGCGCTGCCCGACGACCGTCCCCCCGTCGACGAGAGGGTCGAGGTCAGGATCGCCAAGACCCCCTATGCCAGGTTCGACCTCAATGACTACAGCGTCCCGCATACCCATGTCCGGCGCACCCTCACCGTGGCCGCGACGCTGGAAGAGGTGCGCATCCTCGACGGCATGGAGGTCATCGCCCGCCATCCGCGCAGCTTCGACAAGGCGGCCCGCATCGAGAACCCCGAACACATTGAGGAGCTGGTCAGGCGCAAGCGTCACGCCCGCAGCCTGCGCGGGCAGAGCCGGCTGCTCCAGGCCGCGCCCAACAGCGAGCGCCTGATCGCCGAGGCCGCCCCCCGCGGCGCTTATATCGGCGCCACCGTCGCCGCCCTGCTGCGCCTGCTCGACCAATACGGCGCCGCCGAGCTCGAAGCCGCCATCGACGAGGCCCTCGAACGCGGCGTCCCCCATCCCAATGCCGTGCGCCTCAGCCTCACACGGCGGCGCGAACTGCAGGACAGGCCGCCGCCGATCCCCATCGACCTGCCCAGGGACCCGCGCGTGCGCGACATCGCCGTGCGCGATCACGATCTCGGCGGATACGACGGGCTGGCCGGCTACCATGAAAAGGACAGCGAAGAATGACCGACACCCTCATGAACCGCGCCCGCGCGCTGGGCCTGCACGGCCTCCTCGCCCATTGGGGCGAAGTCGCGGAGCGCGACTGGCTCGCCTCCCTGATCGCGTGGGAAGAAGATGAGAAGCGCGCCCGAAGCCTCAAACGCCGCCTCGCCGACGCCCGCCTCGGACAGTTCAAGCCGCTCGCAGACTTCGACTGGGACTGGCCAAGGCGCTGCGACCGCATGGCCGTCGAGGACCTCATGACCCTCGACTTCCTCAAGGAGGCCGCAAACCTCGTACTGGTCGGACCCAACGGCGTCGGAAAGTCCACCATCGCCGCCAATATCGCCCACCGCGCCGTCCTCGAAGGCCACATCGTGCGCTTCGCAACCGCCGCCAGCCTGCTCGGCGAACTCGCCGCCATCGACTCCGACACCCTGCTCCAGCGCAGGCTGCGCTTCTACGCCCGACAGCACCTGCTGGTCATCGACGAAGTCGGATATCTCTCCTACTCCAACCGCCACGCCGACCTGCTGTTCAACATCGTCTCAAGCCGCAGCCAGCAGAACTCAACCATAATCACCACGAACCGCCCCTTCGCCGAGTGGAGCGAGGCCTTCCCAAACGCCGCCTGCCTGGTCGCCCTCGTCGACCGGCTCGTCCACAACGCCGAGATCGTCGCCATCGACGGCGACTCCTGGCGCCGCAAGGAAGCCGAGGAACGTCAGAAGCAGCGCAGCGCCGAACGCCGCCGCCGGCGCGGACCGAAAGCCGGGCAAAGCACTGGAAAGGCGAACCCGGTCCCGTCGCCATAGCCATGCATCCCTCCCGCCCCCGCGAGCGGCGGGTGCGGGCCGAGAGCCTGCGGGGCTATCCCCTCGAACCCGTCGCCCGAGCCCTCGGCTACCGCAGCGATCCCGACAATGCCGTGCGCTGGAGACGGCCAGGATCGGTCCTCTCCATCAACCGCTTCATGTTCTACGACCATCTGCGCGCAGAGGAGGGAGCCGGGGCTATCGAACTGGCGGTCCATGCGCTCGGATGCACCCCGCCGGACGCCATCGACTTCCTCGCCGAACTGTCCGACCTCTCAATGCCCCCAGGCGGCCGCCGGCAGGCGCCGGCCAAGGACCCCCGCTGGCCCAACCTCCGGCGATACCTCGTCGAGCGGCGCGGCCTCGCGGACGCGCTCGTCATCCTGTGCCGCGACCTCGGCCTGGTCCATGCCGACCCTCACGGCAACCCCGTGTTCGTCCGCCGAAACGCCGCCGGCGAGGCTACCGGCATCGAAACCGTCACCGCTGACCGCAAAACGACCGCGGGCGGCGGCTTCTGGATGTCCTGGGAGACCGAATGGCCACACGCCGTCATCCTGGCCGGCAACGCCCTCGACGCACTCTCCATCCTCTCCCTCCACCTCGGCCCGGTAAAACGCACCGAATGCGCCACCGTCTCCACCGGCGCCGTCGCCACCAAAGTCCCCAAATGGATCGAGGCATGGAACCCGCGCCTCATCTTCTGTGCATACGACGCCACCACAAACGGCGATCACGCCGCAAGGCGCCTCGCCCGCAACGACACCAGAATCGTCCGGCTGCGACCCGCACTCGACAACCGGGACTGGAACGACATGCTCATCCGCGACCGAGCCGGCGAACCAATCGAAACCGATGACCAACAGATCAACTGAAAAACCGCAACCGGCCGAAAAATGTCAGCGAATAGGCGCGCTCTGTAACCGTCGCTAACAGCCCGCAGGTGCCCTGCCCAGTTGCCGTCCGGCGCGTAAAGGTCGTAAAGCGGTCCCCTGTGGCTCTGCGGCAGCATCGACATGGGCCCGTTCTCGGGGCCGGTATCGGCGAGATAGGCGCCGATGGTCAGGTGGTCGTAATTGGTGTGCGGATAGAACTGGATATCCTGGTGCCACTGCACCTCGTCGCCGCCCTCGAACCATTTGAAATTCAGCTTGGAATGGTGGAACACGACATCCGGGCCCAGCAGGTCGGCCGCAATATCGGCCAGCACTTCCTGCACGAAGGCCCAATAGGCTTCGTCCTGCTCGTCCGGGCGCTTGATGCGGCGCACGCGGGGATTGTCCGGGCCGTGTTCGGGAGCGATGTCAAAGACATGCCCCGCCTCCCGCTCCGAACGGCTCGCCTGCACCATGCGCCCGGTGACCGCCAGCAGCCGGTCGATCCATACTTCCGGCACCGCATCCTCGACCAGCGCGAAACCCTTCTCGAAATAGTCGATGCGCGCCTGTTGCGGCAGGACCCGCGGCGGTTCGGCCAGAATGCGTTCGGGCGTCATGGGACAGGCCTCCGATGCTCCATTGCCCCGACTCATGCCGCAGCCGGCCCCGCGCCGCAAGCCGAGAGGGCGGCATGAACGACCTCTGGTTCCGCATTCTGCTCTTCGTCTTCTCGCCGCGCTGCTATGTGCTGCTCGTGGCGCTGGGGCTGGGATTCCTGTTCGGCCTCGTCATGCTCTCGATCCCGGGCGCCCTCGTCTCCGACGCCGTGACCCGGTTCTTCTTCGGCGCGCCCGCGCCGGAGGAGGCCCGATGGCCGGCCGCCATCGCGGTAAGCTGGGCGGCGCCCTGGTGCATTCCCCTGCTTTACTGGAGCCGCAGGACCATTCGCCGCTGGCCGCGCCGGGTGCAGTGGGCGTTCCGCATCGCCGCCGCCCTCGCCTGGACCGTCGCCGTGGCGCTGGCGGTGGAAGCCTGGCGCCGCTGGTGAGTTCCAGAATCGCCTAATTTTTGTCTCTGCCTATATATTAAGCAAATTTTACGGAGCGGCCGCCTGAAAATCAGTCTTTGCTGCTCTCGGGAACACTGCTCCACCGGTTCCGGCGCCCGCTTCCGGAGTTTGGCATGCGGCTTGCTTTTCATGTTGCAGTGCAAACCTGTGCGTGGAGTCGAAACGCGATGAACACGATGATGAGCCGTATTCGGAACCTTGCGGCGGCCGGCCTTTTCGCCGGAGCGGCAATGGTGTCGGCGGTGCCGGCCATGGCCGAGACGATCAAGGTGGGGATCCTGCATTCCCTTTCGGGCACGATGGCGATCAGCGAGACGACGCTGAAGGACGCCATGCTGATGCTCATCGACGACGTCAACAAGAGTGGCGGCCTGCTCGGCAAGCAGGTGGAGCCGGTCGTGGTCGATCCGGCGTCGGACTGGCCGCTCTTCGCCGAGAAGGCGCGCGAACTGATCGAAAAGGAAAAGGTCGCCGTTATCTTCGGCTGCTGGACCTCGGTCAGCCGCAAGTCGGTGCTGCCGGTGTTCGAGGAACTGAACGGGCTCCTGTTCTACCCGGTGCAGTATGAGGGCGAAGAGTCCTCCCGCAATGTCTTCTATACAGGCGCGGCGCCGAACCAGCAGGCGATCCCGGCCGTCGAATACCTGATGAGCGAGGACGGCGGCGGCGCCGAGCGTTTCGCCCTGCTCGGCACCGACTATGTCTATCCGCGCACGACCAACAAGATCCTGCGCGCCTTCCTGCATTCCAAGGGGATTTCCGACGATGACATCCTCGAGGAATACACGCCCTTCGGGCATTCCGACTGGCAGACGATCGTCTCGAAGGTCCGCGCGTTTGCGAGCGAGGGCAAGAAGACCGCCATCGTCTCGACGATCAACGGCGACGCCAATGTGCCTTTCTACAAGGAGCTCGCCAACCAGGGCGTAATGGCCGAGGACCTGCCCGTGGTCGCCTTCTCCGTCGGCGAGGAAGAGCTTGCCGGCATCGATACCGCCCCGCTGGTCGGCCATCTCGCCGCGTGGAACTACTTCATGTCGGTGGAGACGCCCGAGAACGAGGCCTTCATCGAGAAGTGGCACGCCTTCATCGGCGATGAGGACCGCGTCACCAATGACCCGATGGAAGCCCACTATATCGGCTTCAGGATGTGGGTGCAGGCGGTGAACCAGGCCGGCAGCACCGATGTCGATGCGGTCCGGCAGGCCATGTACGGCCAGACCGTCACCTCGCTGACGGGCACCACGGCGCTGATGAACGTCAACCACCACCTCTCCAAGCCGGTGCTGATCGGCGAGGTGCAGGATGACGGGCAGTTCGAGGTCGTCTGGGAGACCGACGGTCCGGTGGTGGGCGACGCCTGGTCCGACTATATCCCGGAAAGCGCCAAGCTCACCGCCGACTGGACCTATCCCTGGGTCTGCGGCAACTGCGAAAAGCCGATGTTCTGACCGGGATTGCGGCGGCTCCGGCCGCCGCAGCCTTCCCGCGACACGGGGTGTGGAGCCTTGGCGGTCCGCAACGCTATCTTCCGTATGGTCCTTGTCCTGTTCGCCGCCGGAGCCTGCCTGGCTCCCGGCGGCGGCAGCGCGTCCGAGGGTTTCGATGCGGCGCTCGTCCTGCTGGCCGAGAAGTCGGCCAGGAAGCGCCAGGCCGGCGTCGAGGCGCTGGCGGCGTCCGGACATCCGGCCGCCGCGCCGGTCATCTCGGCCATGGTCGATGGCAAGCTCTACTACCGCAAGGACGACAAGCGGCTGTTCGTCGTGTCCAAGCGGGGCCGCGAATTCGACCTGTTCGACCCGGTCGCGGGCGAACAGGCCGGGACGGCGCCGTCAAAATCGTTGAAGAAGGTCAAGGTGAACAACCGGCTGAGACGGGCGATCCGCAAGGCGCTCGCCGGTCTCAACCTCACTCATGCCGACCGCGGCGTACGGCTCGAAGCGGCGGCCGGCCTGTTGAAATCCGCGGACCCCGGCCTTCGTCCGGCATTGCGCGCCGCGCTGGAGCGCGAAGCCGACGGGGATGTGCGGGCCGCCATGGAGCTTGCGCTGGCGGCGGTCGATATCGGCCCGGATTCGACGCCGCCGGTGCGCATTGCGGCCGCGGAGCGGCTGGGCGCGAGCGAATCGCCGGAGGCGCGCGCGCTTCTCGGGCGGGTCGTCGGCGACGCGAAGACCGACGGCGCCGTCAGGGAGGCCGCCCGGGCCGCCCTGCAGCAGATCGAGGACCGGCTCGAGCTCTACCGCCAGTTCGGCGCGGTGTTCCAGGGCATCAGCCTGGGCTCGGTGCTGCTGTTGGCGGCGGTCGGGCTCGCGATCACTTTCGGCGTCATGGGCGTCATCAACATGGCGCATGGCGAGATGGTGATGGTCGGCGCCTACGCCACCTTCGTGGTCCAGGAGCTGTTCCGCACCTTCGCGCCGGAATTTTTCGGCCTGTCCCTTGCGGTTGCCGTGCCGGCCGCGTTCCTCGCCGCAGCGGCGCTCGGCGTCGGACTGGAACGGTCCGTCATCCGGTGGCTTTACGGGCGGCCGCTGGAAACCCTGCTCGCCACCTGGGGCGTAAGCCTCGTCCTGCGCCAGGCGGTCCGGACGATCTTCGGGCCGACCAACCGGGAGGTCGGAAATCCCGACTGGATGAGCGGCGCCGTGGAGCTCGCCGGCGGCGTCGCGATCACCTACAACCGCATCTGGATCATCCTGTTCTCGCTCGCCGTGCTGGCCGCGGTCATGGCCGTCATCCGCTTCACGAGCTTCGGCCTTGAAATGCGCGCGGTGACGCAGAACCGGCCGATGGCGAACGCCATGGGCATCCGCTCGCGCAAGGTGGACTCGATGACCTTCGCGCTCGGCTCGGGCGTGGCGGGCATGGCCGGCGTGGCGCTCAGCCAGATCGACAATGTGAGCCCCAATCTGGGCCAGGCCTACATCGTCGACAGCTTCATGGTCATCGTGTTCGGCGGCGTCGGCAATCTCTGGGGCGTGCTGGTCGGCGCGATGTCGCTCGGCGTCGTCAACAAGTTCATCGAGCCCTTCTCCGGCGCGGTGCTCGGCAAGATCGTCATTCTGGTCGCGCTCATCCTGTTCATCCAACGCCGTCCGCAGGGCCTCTTCGCCATGCGCGGGCGGGCGGCGGAGCACTGATCCCGTGCGCCTGCTCGACCTCAAGGGACGCATTTTCCTGGCGGCGCTGGCGGTGCTGGCGGCCGGCGCGGCGCTGCTGAACCTCGCGTTCCCGGAAGGCACTGCGCTGCACGTGCCGAACTACGTGGTCGGCCTGATCGGCAAATATCTCTGCTTCGCCCTGCTGGCGCTCAGCGTCGATCTCGTCTGGGGCTTCGCCGGCATTCTCAGCCTCGGCCACGGGGCGTTCTTCGCGCTGGGCGGCTATGCCATGGGCATGCACCTGATGCGCCAGATCGGCGAACGCGGGGTCTATGGACACCCCGAGCTTCCCGACTTCATGGTGTTCCTCGACTGGAAGGAACTGCCCTGGTACTGGCACGGCTTCGATTCGGCCTGGTTCGCGCTGCCGATGTGCCTGGTCGTGCCCGGCGCGCTGGCCTTCCTGTTCGGCTGGCTCACCTTCCGCAGCCGCGTCACCGGCGTCTACCTCTCGATCATCAGCCAGGCGATGACCTTCGCGCTGATGCTCGCCTTCTTCCGCAACGACATGGGCTTCGGCGGCAATAACGGCCTGACCGACTTCAAGGACCTGTTCGGCCTCGACCTGAAGGACGCGCGCATGCGGGCCGGCCTGCTGCTTGCCTCTGCCGCTGCGCTCGCCGGCGGCTACCTGCTCTGCCGCTGGATGACGGTCGGCAAGTTCGGGCGCGTGCTGGTCGCGGTCCGGGACGCCGAGCAGCGCACGCGCTTCCTCGGCTACCGGCCGGAGCATTACAAGATCCTCGCCTTCACGGTCTCGGCGATGATGGCGGGCGTGGCCGGCGCGCTCTATGTGCCGCAGGTCGGCATCATCAACCCCGGCGAATTCTCGCCCGCCAATTCGATCGAAATCGTCATCTGGGTGGCGGTCGGCGGCCGGGGCACGCTGGTCGGCGCGGCGCTCGGCGCGGTGCTGGTCAACTACGCCAAGAGCTTCCTGACGGGCGCCGCTCCGGAGATGTGGCTCTTCGTGCTCGGCGGGCTGTTCATCGCCGTCACGCTGTTCGTTCCCAAGGGTGTTCTCGGAGAAATTTCAAACCTCCGCGCCCGCTGGCGGGAAAGGCAGGTTGGCGATGGTTGACCATCCTTCCGTCAGCAATGCCGCACTTTATCTCGATGCGATCACCGTCAGCTTCGACGGCTTCAGGGCGCTCAACCGGCTCAGCCTCTATCTGGAGCCGGGCGAACTCAGGGCCGTCATCGGGCCGAACGGCGCCGGCAAGTCCACGATGATGGACGTCATCACCGGCAAGACGCGGCCGGATGAGGGGCAGGTGCTGCTGCACGGCCGCCACGACCTGACCCGCCTCGACGAGGCCGCCATTGCCGGGCTCGGCGTTGGACGCAAATTCCAGCGCCCGACCGTGTTCGAGGCGCATAGCGTGTTTGAGAACCTCGAGCTCGCCTGCCGCGCCGACCGCCGCGCCCGGCGAACGCTGTTTGCGCGCCTGTCCGGCGAGCAGCGCGAGCGCATCGAAGAGGTGCTGGACCTCATCGCGCTCCGCGAGCGGGCGGGCGACCGTGCCGGCCTCCTGAGCCACGGCCAGAAGCAATGGCTCGAGATCGGGATGCTGCTGGTTCAGGACCCGAGCATCCTGCTGATCGACGAACCTGCCGCCGGCATGACCGATGCGGAAACCATGCGGACCGCGCGGCTGCTGAAACGGATCGCAGGGGGCGAGCGCTCCGTCATCGTGGTCGAGCACGACATGGAGTTCGTGCGCGCGCTCGACTGCCGGGTAACGGCGCTGCACGAGGGCGCGATGCTGGCCGAAGGCACACTCGACGCGGTCTCGGCCAACGAGTCGGTGATCGAAGTCTATCTGGGGCGCTGAGGCGATGGCGAAACCATGCTGACGATCCACGATGCCGACCTCTATTACGGCGCCAGCCAGGCGCTGAAGGGCGTGTCGCTCACCGCGCTGAAGGGCGAGGTCACCTGCGTGCTCGGCCGCAACGGCGTCGGCAAGACCAGCCTCATCCGGGGGCTTGTCGGCCATGTTCCGCTGCGCCGGGGAAAGGTGGAGTGGGAGGGCGCCGATATCACCGGACTCACCGCGGCGGACCGCGCCCGCGCGGGTCTTGCCCTCGTGCCGCAAGGGCGGGAGATCTTCCCGCTGCTCACGGTCGAGGAAAACCTGAGGACCGGCCTCGGCATGCTGCCGCGCGCCGAACGCACGGTGCCCGGGGACATCTTCGATCTGTTTCCCGTCCTGCGCGACATGATGAACCGGCGCGGCGGCGACCTTTCCGGCGGGCAGCAGCAGCAACTGGCTATCGGTCGGGCGCTGGCCACCCGCCCGCGCCTCCTGGTGCTGGATGAGCCGACCGAAGGCATCCAGCCCTCGATCATCAAGCAGATCGGCGCTGCGATTTCGCAGCTGGCCGCGCGGGGCGACATTGCCATCCTGCTTGTTGAGCAATTTTTCGATTTTGCACGGGAACTCGCCGACCGGTTCGTGGTCATGGACCGGGGCGAAGTCGTCATGCAGGGGCGTCCGGGGGAGCTCGATGAAGACGAATTGCAGCGCCGTCTCAGCGTCTGACCGCGCGCTCCAGCGGAGCCGGGGGCGGGCGGTGCTGCGCTTCGAGGCGCAGGACGGCGGCAGTGCGCTCGTTGAGCGTTATTCCCGCGCGCCGATGCGGATATTGACACCGCGCCCTGCGAACGGCGTGCCGGAAGCGGTGGTCGCAAACCTGGCGGGCGGCATCGCAGGCGGCGACCGGTGCGAGGTCGGGATAGCGGCCGGGCCGGGGGCGGAGGCTATCGTGTCCGGCCAGGCGGCCGAGAAGGTGTATCGCGCCATCGACGCGCCGGCGGAGTGGGTGACGCGGCTCACCCTCGGGCCGGGCGCTGCGCTGGAATGGCTGCCGCAGGAAACGATCCTGTTCGACGGCGCGCGGCTCAACCGCCGGATCGAGGTGGACATGGCGGGCGATGCGCGGCTGCTGGCGGTCGAGACGCTGGTGTTCGGCCGCGCCGCGTATGGCGAGCGGATGACGAAGGGCGGCCTCGCCGACCGCTGGCGGATCGACCGGGACGGCCGGCCCGTCTGGCGGGATACGCTTCGCATCGGTAGCGGCGCGTTCGGGCCTGCGGCCGCGTCGGAGGCCGGCCTTCGCGGCGCGCGCGTATCGGCGACGCTGATCTATGCCGCGCCGGATGCGCCGGACCGCCTGGAGGAGCTCCGCGGCCTGCTGGCGGGCATGTCGGCATTCGCGGGTGCGAGCGCGGTCCGGGGGCTGGTGGCGGTGCGGTTCCTCGCCCGCGAGGGCGGCGCGTTCAAGCGCGAACTTGCGAAACTGCTCGGCCTGTTCCGCGCGTCCGCATTCGGCCGTCCGGCGCTGGCACCGCGCGTCTGGCTTTGCTGAAGGAGGACGGTTAGCCCATGCGTCTCACCCCGCGCGAAGAGGACAAACTGCTGGTCGCCATGGCCGCCATCGTCGCCCGCCGCCGGCTGGAGCGCGGCGTGCGGCTCAACCATCCCGAAGCCGTGGCGCTCATTTCCGACTTCGTCGTCGAGGGCGCGCGCGACGGGCGGCGCGTCGCCGAGCTGATGGAGACGGGCGCGCATGTCATCTCGCGGGAGCAGGTGATGGAGGGCGTGGCCGAGATGATCCACGACGTACAGGTGGAGGCGACCTTCCCCGACGGGGTGAAGCTGGTCACCGTCCACAACCCGATCCGCTGAGGGGGGATGCGATGATTCCGGGCGAAATCCTGACTGCCGAGGGCGAGCTCCTGCTCAACCAGGGCCTCGAGACCGTCGAGATCGAAGTCGCGAACAGCGGCGACCGGCCCGTCCAGGTCGGCAGCCACTTCCATTTCTTCGAGGTCAATCCGGCGCTGCAGTTCGACCGCGAGCGGGCGCTGGGGTGGCGCCTCGACATCCCCGCCGGCACCGCCATGCGCTTCGAGCCGGGCCAGACGCGCCTTGCGCCTCTGGTCCCCTATCGCGGCACCCGGCGCGCCGTCGGCTTCAACGGGCGCGTCATGGGCGCGCTCGACGGGAAGCGCTGACATGGCCTATGCGATTTCCCGCCGGGACTATGCGGACATGTTCGGGCCGACCGTGGGCGACCGGGTCCGCCTTGCCGACACCGAACTCTTCATCGAGGTCGAGCGGGATTTCACCGCCTATGGCGACGAAGTGAAATTCGGCGGCGGCAAGGTCATCCGCGACGGCATGGGCCAGTCCCAGGCGACGCGGGCCGAGGGCGCGGCCGACACGGTGGTGACCAACGCGCTGATCCTCGACCACTGGGGCGTCGTGAAGGCCGATATCGGCATTCGCGACGGGCGCATCCTGGCCGTCGGCAAGGCGGGGAACCCCGACATCCAGGACGGCGTGGACATCGTCATCGGACCCGGCACCGAGATTGTCGCCGGCGAGGGCAAGATCGTCACCGCCGGCGGCTTCGACTGCCATATCCACTTCATCTGCCCGCAGCAGATCGAGGAGGCGCTGGCCTCCGGCATCACGACCATGATGGGCGGCGGCACCGGCCCCGCCACCGGCACCAACGCCACCACCTGCACGCCGGGCCCCTGGCACCTGCAGCGGATGATCGAGGCGGCCGACGGTTTCGCCATGAACCTCGGTTTCGCCGGCAAGGGCAATGCGAGCCTGCCGGCCGCGCTGGAGGAGCAGGTGCGGGCGGGCGCCTGCGCACTCAAGCTCCACGAGGACTGGGGCACGACGCCGGCCGCCATCGACGCCTGCCTCGGCGTCGCCGACGCGATGGACGTCCAGGTGATGATCCACACCGACACGCTCAACGAGTCGGGGTTCGTCGAACACACCGTCGCCGCCTTCAAGGGCCGCACGATCCACGCCTTCCACACCGAAGGGGCGGGCGGCGGCCATGCGCCGGACATCATCAAGGTCTGCGGGCTCGCCAATGTGCTGCCCTCTTCGACCAACCCGACCCGCCCCTACACGGTCAACACGGTGGACGAGCATCTCGACATGCTCATGGTCTGCCACCATCTGGACCCGCGCATCGCCGAGGATGTGGCCTTCGCCGAGAGCCGCATCCGCAAGGAGACCATCGCGGCCGAGGACATCCTGCACGACATGGGGGCGTTCTCGATCATCGCGTCGGACAGCCAGGCGATGGGCCGGGTCGGCGAGGTCCCGATCCGCACATGGCAGACGGCCGACAAGATGAAGCGCCAGTTCGGCCGGCTGGAGGGCGAGAGCGGCGAAAACGACAATCTGCGCGCCCGGCGCTATATCGCCAAATACACCATCAACCCCGCCATCGCGCACGGCATGGCGGACCATATCGGCTCCGTCGAGGCCGGCAAGCTGGCCGATCTCGTCATCTGGTCGCCGGCCTTCTTCGGCGTGAAACCGGACCTGGTGATAAAGGGGGGCATGATCGCAGCCGCCGTCATGGGAGACCCCAACGCCTCCATCCCGACGCCGCAGCCCGAACATTTCCGTCCGATGTTCGCAGGCTTCGGGCGGGCGCGGCCGGCGACCTCCGTCACCTTCGTCAGCGAGGCCGGGCTCGATGCGGGTTTCGACACCGCCCGGCGGCTGGAGCCCGTGCGCGGCACGCGGACCATCGGAAAGGGGAACATGGTGCTGAACGACCTCATGCCCGATATCGAAGTCGATCCCGAAACCTACGAGGTGCGCGCGGGCGGTGCGCTGCTTACCTGCGAGCCGGCGGAAGTGCTGTCGATGGCGCAGCGCTACTTCCTGTTCTAGGGCGATGCGGCGCGCTGTCGAACACCGCCCGCGCGGGCACTGGCCGGAGCACGAGGCGGCAGGGCGCGTCAGCCTCGCCTTCGACGACCGGCACCGCCGCCGCCTCAGGCTGGAGACGGTCGAGGGCGAGGCGGTGCTGCTCGACCTGCCGAAGGCGGTCGCGATGGCCGAAGGGGACGGCCTCCGCTGCGCCGACGGCGGCTGGATTGGGGTCGCCGCCCGGCCCGAGCCGGTCCTGCGGATAGCCGCCGCCACGCCGGAACTGGCGGCGCGGCTTGCCTGGCATCTCGGCAACCGGCACACGCCGGCGGAAATCCGCGCGGACGCGATTCTCATCCGCCCCGACCATGTGCTGGCGGACATGCTGCGAAATCTCGGGGGCGCCGTGACGGAGACGGTCGAGGCCTTCCAGCCCGAGGGCGGCGCCTATTCCGGCCACAGCCATGACCACGGTCATGGCCACGGACACGATCACTCATGACCGGCCCCGGCGACCTGCTGCGGCTCCAGGCCTGGTTCTCGCCCGCCTTCCCGGTTGGCGGTTTCGCCTACAGCCACGGCTTGGAAGCGGCGGTGGAGGCGGGATCGATACACGACCGGCAGAGCTTGGCCGATTGGACGGAATGGCTGCTCCTACACGGCGCGGGGCAGGTGGACGGCGTGTTCTTCGCCGCCGCACACAGGGCCGCGCCGGATGCCGTCGCGGCGGCCGCGCTGGCAGACGAGGCCCGCGCCTGGACCGGAACCGCCGAGTTCGCGCTTGAGTCCGAACGCCAGGGCGAGGCGTTCCTGAACACGACTCGCGCTGCGTGGCCCCATCCGGCCATCGATATGCTCGCCGAAGTGCTGGAGGAGCGGCCGCCGCTATGCATAGCCGCCGGCTTCGCGTCCTCCGCGCATGGCGTCGCGCTGGAGCCGGCGCTCATCTGTTACTTGCACGCCTTTGCGGCCATGATCGTCTCGGCGGGGGTCCGGCTCGTGCCGCTCGGCCAGACCGACGGCCAGAAGATCACGGCCGCCCTGGAGCCTGCAGTTCTCGAGGCTGCCGCGCTTGCCGCCGCGACTCCGCCGGAGGAAACCGGCGCCGCCGCTCCCGCTGCCGACATCTTCTCCATGCGCCACGAAACCCAGTATTCGAGGATCTTCAGATCATGACCCTCCCCTCTCCCCACGGACCGCTGCGCGTCGGCATCGGCGGACCCGTCGGCTCCGGCAAGACGGCACTGGCCGAAGCCTTGTGCAAGAGCCTGCGCGACCGCCACGACCTGTTCGTCATCACCAACGACATCTACACCAAGGAGGACCAGCGGATCCTGACCGAGGCGGGCGCGCTTCCGGCGGAGCGGATCGAGGGCGTGGAGACGGGCGGCTGCCCGCATACCGCGATCCGTGAGGACGCCTCGATCAACCTTTCCGCGATAGCGGACATGTGCAGCCGCTTTCCTTCCGCCGAGCTCTGCCTGATCGAGTCGGGCGGCGACAATCTCGCAGCCACCTTCAGTCCGGAACTGGCCGACATCACCATCTATGTGATCGACGTGGCGGCCGGCGAGAAGATCCCGCGCAAGGGCGGTCCGGGCATCACGCGCTCCGACCTCCTGGTCATCAACAAGATCGATCTCGCCCCGCTGGTCGGCGCGAATCTCGATGTCATGCGCTCGGATACGGACCGGATGCGCGGCGGCCGCCCCTGGGTCTTCACCAACCTCAAGACCGGCGAGGGCCTCTCCGACGTGGTCGGGTTCATCACGGCCGCCGGAGGACTGGCTGCCGGTGCGGCGGCTTCCCCCGGACCTCGTTGACACGGCGGCGGTTTCCGCCCAAACCGGGCCGCCGGGGCCGCGTCCGGCTTTTGCGGGCCCGGTTTCGGCCGCGTCTGGAAGGGGGCCATGCATCTAGAGCTTCGCCTGTGGCGCTTCACCGAGGGCGTGCGCGGGCGCATCTTCCTGTCCATGTCGGTCGGGCTGCTGGCGGCGGCGCTCGGCGTGGCGCGGCTGGCGTTGCTCGGCTGGCTGATCGGGCGCGTGTTCGCGGGCGACACGGCAGGCGAACTCGTCTGGCCGATACTCGGCATCGCCGCGGTGATGGCGGCGCGCGGCGCCTGCGAGCACTGGCGGACCATCGTCGCGCACAGGACCGCCGCACTCGTCCAGAAGCGGCTCCGCCGGACGCTGTTCGACCGCATCGCGGCGCTGGGGCCCTCCTATGCCGGGCAGCGGCGTTCGGGCGCGCTCACGCTCTCGCTGGTGGACGGCGTCGAGCAGCTCGAAACCTATTTCGGGCAATATCTGCCGCAGCTGCTGGTGTCGTTCCTGACGCCGCTGCTCATCTTTGCCTTCGTGGCGTTTATCGACCTTCCGGTGGCGGCGGTGCTGTTCGCCTTCGCGCTCGCCGCGCTCTTCCTGCCTGCCGCCTGGCACAGCCGCGACGTGATGAATTCGCGCAGCCGGCAGCGCGCCTACGCCGATTTCGCCGCCGAATTCCTCGATTCCATCCAAGGCCTCGGCACGCTCAAGGCCTTCGGGCAGAGCGCGGCGCGCGCCGACCTGCTGACTGCGAAGGCGCGCGAGCTGTTCCGGCGCACCATGTGGGTGCTCGGCACGAACGTGCTCTCGCGCGGCATCACCGACTGCATGATCGCCGTCGGCGCGGCCGCGGCGCTGGCGCTCGGCGCGTCAAGAGTCGTTTCCGGCGAGATGGAACTCGTCGGCCTGCTCGTCATCCTGATGATGGGCGTGGAGATTTTCCGCCCGATGCGGGATCTGCGCGCCGTGCTCCACCAGGGCATGGTCGGGATGTCGGCGGCCCAGGGCATCTACGGCATCCTGGATGCCGAACCGGAAGTCGCGGACGGCCCGGAGAATACAGAGGCGGACCCGCTGGAGCCGGCCATCGCCTTCGAGAACGTGACCTTCCGCTATCCCGGCGCGCGCGGACCGGCGCACCGGGGGCTTTCCTTCTCGGTCTCGCCGGGCGAGCGCATCGGCGTGGTCGGGCAGAGCGGCTGCGGCAAGACCTCCATCGTGCGCCTGCTGCTGCGCTTCTTCGATCCGGACGCCGGGCGCGTCACGCTCGGCGGCATCGACCTCCGGGACATGAGCTTCGCGCAGATCCGCCGGAACATCTCGGTCGTCAACCAGGACACCTTCCTGTTCCACGGCACCATCGGCGAGAACATCCGCATGGGCCGCCCGGACGCCAGCCGCGAGGAGGTCGAGGAGGCGGCGCGCATCGCCAACATCAGGGGCTTCATCGACACGCTGCCGGACGGCTACGACACGATCATCGGCGAGAAGGGGATCAAGCTTTCGGGCGGGCAGCGCCAGCGGGTCGCGATTGCCCGCGCGGTGCTGCGCGACACACCGATCCTGGTGCTGGACGAGGCGCTCTCCGCCGTGGATGCCGACAATGAGGCGGTGATCCAGGAGGCGCTCGACCGGCTGATGCAGGGGCGCACGGTGCTGATCCTGGCGCACCGGCTCTCCAGCGTCATCGACTGCGACCGCATCCTCGCGATGGAGGAGGGGCGGGTCGTCGAAAGCGGCTCGCACGGCGAACTCATGGGCCTGCCGGGCGGCGTCTATGCCTCGCTCATGCGCGAGCAGGCGCGCGAGTCCGAGGAGCGGGAGGGCGACCTTCTCATCGACGCCCCGGACCGCCCGACCACCGAGACCCTGGACACGACGCCCGGCGGGGCGAAGCTGGCGCCCACCGAAGGGGTCATCAGGGCGGAGGGCCTGTCCTGGCTCCAGGTGGTCGCCGCGCTGATGCGCGTGATCCTGCCGTGGAAGGGGCGCCTCGGCCTCACCTTCCTGTTCGGCGTCGTGCGCGTCCTTGCCTTCATCGGCGTCGGCGCGGTGAGCGCGCTCATCGTCTTCAGCCTGAAGAACGGCCAGGCTTACGACCACCTGCTGGTCTGGCTCTGGGTGCTGGCGCCCCTGGCCGGCATCGTGCACTGGCTCGAATCCTGGGTCGCGCACGACATGGCCTACCGGCTGCTGGCGGAGATGCGGATCGACGCCTTCCGCAAGCTGGACAAGCTGGCGCCGGCCTATCTCGTGCGGCGGCGGACCGGCGACCTGATGAACCTCGCCACGCACGATATCGAGCTCATCGAGTATTTCTTCGCCCACACGGTGGCGCCCGCCTTCGTCGCGGTGCTGGTCCCGGCCATCGTCATCTTTGTGCTGGGCGCGGCGAGCCCGTGGATTGCGCTCGCGCTGGTTCCGTTCCTCGCGGCCGTCGGCCTCAGCCCCTTCCTGATGCGGGGCCGGGTGGACCGGCTCGGCTCCCGGGCGCGCGAGGCGGCGGGCGAGCTCGGCGCCTATGCCATCGATTCCGTCCAGGGGCTCGGCGAAATCGTCTCCTTCCAGGACGAGCGCCGCCGCGCGGACGGCTTCGACCGGCTGGCCGACCGGCATATCGCGCTTCGCCTGCCCTTCTTCGGCGAGGTGACCTTGCAGGAAAGCCTGCTGGAGGTGTTCACCGGCCTGGGCGGCCTTGCGGTGGTGGTGAGCGGGGCGCTGCTGGTCCAGGCCGGTGCGGTCGATGCCGGGCTCCTGCCGCTGCTTGCCCTGCTCGCCATGTCCGCCTTCCTGCCGGTCTCGGAAATCGCTCATATCGGCCGGCGGCTTGCGGACACGCTGGGCGCCACCCGGCGCTACTACGCGCTGGAGAACGAGCCGGTGCCGGTGGCGGACGGGCCGGGCGCGGAACAGGGCGGCGACGCCGGGGCGGGCCTCTCGCTCGAGGGCGTGAGCTTCGCCTATCCCGGCCAGCACCGGCGGGCGCTCGGCGAGGTGACGGTGACCATCCCGGCCGGCAGGACGGTGGCGCTGGTCGGGGCATCGGGTGCGGGCAAGACCACCACGGCGCAATTGCTGATGCGCTTCTGGGACCCGGATGCCGGGCGCATCATGCTCAACGGCGTGGACCTGCGCGACTACAGGCTCGACGACCTGCGCAGCCGCATCGCGCTGGTCTCGCAGGATACGTACCTGTTCAACGACACACTGCGCGCGAATGTCATGATCGCCCGGCCCTCGGCAAGCGAAGCCGAGCTCGCGGCAGCCCTCGACCATGCCGCGCTGGGCCCGCTGGTCCGGACCCTGCCGGACGGGCTGGAAACGATAGTGGGCGAGCGCGGCGCCAGCCTCTCCGGCGGGCAGCGCCAGCGGGTCGCCATCGCGCGGGCGTTCCTGAAGGACGCGCCCATCCTGATCCTGGACGAAGCCACCAGCCATCTGGACGCGCTCAACGAGCTCGCCGTGCGCCGCGCGCTGGACGTGCTGAAGGCCGACAGGACCACCGTCGTCATCGCCCACCGGCTGTCCACCGTCCGGGACGCCGACAAGATCGTCGTGCTCGACGGCGGCAGGCTGGTCGAAACCGGCACGCACGGCGAATTGCTGGCGCGGCGGGGCCTCTACGCCGCGCTCGTCCACCGCCAGCTCGCAAGCGCAGCCGCCGCCCAGTAGCCCGGCCCGCGCCTGCATCCCATGGACCGGCCCCGCGACCGCATCGGACTGGCGATCCTGCTCGTGGTCTCTGCCGTCGCGCTCTTCTCCATCCTCAATGTCGAGGTGAAGATGCTGAGGGCGGATTACGGGCCCGTGCAGCTCGTCTGGGCCCGTTATGCCGGCGCGCTGCTCTTCATGCTCGCGGTCTTCACGCCGGTGCGCGGGCGGCGCTTCCTGCTGCTCAGGACCGCGCGCCCGGCGGCGCAGATCCTTCGCGGCGCCTGCCTGCTGTCCTCGTCATTGTGCTTCTTCCTGGCGATCAAGTGGGTGCCGCTCGCGACCGCGGCGGCCATCACCATGCTGGGGCCGGTGCTCATAACGGCGCTTTCGGGACCGGTACTGGGCGAGCGGGTCGGCCCGCGCCGCTGGTCGGCGGTCGTCGTCGGCTTCATCGGCGCGCTCGTCATCATCCGCCCCGGTTTCGGCGACACGCCCTGGCAGATCGTCTTCACGGTCGGTTCGGCCTTCACCAGTGCGTTCTACTCGCTGCTGACGCGCAAGCTCTCCGCAGGCGAGGACGCGGCGACGTCGGCCACCATCGCCACCGTGGTCGGAACGGCCGCGCTCAGCCTCGTCGTCTGGGGCGACTGGCGAACGCCCGCCGCCCCCGTCGAAATCGGCATGATCGTGTCCCTCGGCCTGCTCTCGGGCCTCGGCCACTATCTGTACACGATCGCCTTCGGCAGCGGCCCCGCATCCGTCATCGCGCCGTTCAACTACAGCCACCTCATCTTCGCGGCTCTGCTCGGCTTCGTCGTCTTCGGCTACTTCCCGGACCTCTGGACCTGGGTCGGGGCGGGCATGATTGTGGCGTCTGGCATGTATATCGGCTATCGCGAGGCCGTGCTGGCCAGGCGCGCGCCCTGACCCGGAGACTGCAGACCTTGACGAGAGACGCCCTTGTCGTCGCGTTCGACGCCAGCAAGCGGGACCGCGGCATCATCGCCGAAGCCTGGGGCGAAGAAGGCCCCCTCCTTTACCTCGCCGAGGCCCCGTCGCCCAAGGCCCGCGCGCGCATGCTGCAACGTGCGGCGGCCCTGCTGGCCCGGCATACGGGCAACGACTTCCGGCGGGAGGAGTGGCCTTTGCTGGCCGGCGCCCGGCTGCTGCAGATGCTGCCTGCCGGCGTGGACTTCATGCCGCTCAGGGACCTGCCGCCGGACCTGCCGGTCGCCGGCAATGGCGGCGCCTCCGCCGAGCCGATGGCCGAGCACGGCGCCGCCCTGGCGCTGGCCGCCGCCAAGCGCCTGTTCGTCGAGCATGCCGAGCTCCGCGCCGGGCGCTTCAACCAGTTCGAGCCCAATATCAGGCTGGCCGGCGGCGTCTGCGGCATACTGGGCTTCGGGGGCATCGGCGTCGCGGTTTCCCGGCTGATGCGCGCCTTCGGCATGAGCATCCACGCCATCAACCGGCGCGGGGCCAGCGACGAGCCGGCCGACTGGATCGGCACGCCGGACCGGCTGGACGAGTTGCTGGAGGCCGTCGACATCCTGTTCATCACCGCGCCGCTCAGCACTGCGACCGAAGGGGTTATCGGCGCGGACGCGCTCCGGCGCATGAAGGACAACGCCATCCTGGTGAACCTCGCCCGCGGCGAGATCATCGACGAGCGCGCCCTCTACGACCACCTCGCCGCCCGGCCGTCCTTTACCGCATGCCTCGATGCCTGGTGGGTGGAGCCGGTCCGCCACGGCAGCTTCCGCGTCGACACGCCGCTGCTCGACCTGCCGAACGTCATCGGCTCGCCGCACAACTCGGCCTCGGTCGGCGGCAGCCGCCGCCCGGTCGTTCTCGGCCGCGCCGTCGCCAATTGCCTGCGCGCGGTTCGCGGCGAGACGCCCCTCTACCTCATCCGGCCGGAAGAGCGGATGCAGTGAAGACGGTCAGCCCAGGACTTCCCGGTTGATGACATTGTCGGGGTCGAGCCGGCCGTCGAAGCAATCGACGACATTCTGCGCGGCGGCCGCGCCCATGCGGAACATCGACTCCTCGCTCACGCCCGCCGAATGGGGTGAGACGATGATGTTGTCGAGCTCGAACAGCGGCTCGTCGGCCGTGGCCGGCTCGATAACGAACGGGTCGATGCCCGCGCCCGCGATCACCTGGCCCTTGAGCGCGTCGTAAAGCGCCTTCTCATCGACGATGTTGCCGCGCGCCGTGTTCACGACGAAGGCCGTGGACTTCATCGCCGCGAGTTCGGCGGCGCCCACCATGCCGTCCGTCTCCTCGTTCTTCGGGCAGTTGACGGACAGGAAGTCGATCTCCGGCAGCATGGCCCGCCAGTCCTCCACCGGCGTTGCGCCTGCGGTCGCGATCGCGTCCTGGATCACATAGGGGTCGTGGACCAGCACGTTCATGCCCATGGCGACGCAGCGCGGCACCAGCCGGCGGCCGATGCGCCCGAACCCCAGGATCAGCACGGTCCGCCCGGCAATGTCATAGGCCGGCGTCGCGAAGCGGATGTCCCAATTGCCCTTGCGCAGCTCGCGGTCGTAGAGCAGCGCGCGCTTGGCGAGCGCCATCATGAAGAACAGCGAGTGCTCGGCGACGGTGACCGAATTGGCGGTGCCGACGACGGCGAGCGGCACACCCGCTTCGGTCAGCGCCGGCACATCGACCGCGTCGTAGCCGACGCCGTGGCGGGCGACGATCTTCAGCCGTTCGGCGTTGCCGATGATGCGACGCGTAAAGGGCGCCACGCCCAGGATCGCCGCGTCATAATTGCCGATATGCTGCAGGATGTTGTCCTCGGTGAGTTCGGTGAAGCGCTCGACCGCGATATCGTCGCGCCCCTCGAACACCGATTTGAGCCCCGCCGTGTAGGGCATCTGCAGCATTACGCGATAGGCCATGCCTCGTCTCTCCCGTGTTTCCGTCGTTTCGGTATGCGAAGGGCCGGGGCGGTTCTCGCCGGCGCCCCGAGCCGCTAGGTTGGCCGGGAATACAGCCCGGAGGCCCTCCCCATGTCAATGAGCGCAAAGCCGTCAGCGGGTGCCGCGCCGCATCCTCTGCGGGCCGGGGCCTGAGGGTGTTTCCATGACCGCGCGGATTGCGATTCTCGGCATCTTCGTCGTCGATGCGACCTTCCGCACGCCGCGCCTGCCCCGTATGGGCGAGACGGTCATCGGCGAGAGCGTGGCGCTCAGCCCCGGGGGCAAGGGCTCGAACCAGGCGGTGGCGGCCGCCCGGCTCGGCGCCGAGGTCGGGTTCATTTCCCGGATCGGGCGCGATTCCTTCGCCGATATGGGGCTTGCGGCATGGGCGGCGGCGGGCGTCGAGCCCCTGGTCGCGCGCTCCGACACGGCCGCGACGGGCGCGGCTGCGGTGCTGGTGGAAGCGGCTTCGGGTGAGAACGCCATCGTCGTCTGCACGGGCGCTGCGGCCGAGATTTCCGGGGCGGATGTCGATGCGGCGGCAGACGCAATCCGCTCCGCCGCCGTGTTCGTCACCCAGTTCGAGCAGCCCCTGCCGGCGGCGGCGCGGGCGCTCGCAATCGCGCGGGAGGCGGGCGTGGTGACGGTGCTCAATCCCGCGCCGGCTGCCGATGCGCCTGACGAGATGCTCCGGCTCTCGGACTATGTGACGCCGAACGAAGCCGAGGCCGAGGCGCTCACCGGGCTGTCCGTGGAAGATGAGGAGGGCGCGCGCCGGGCGGCGGTCGCGCTCCGGGAGCGCGGCGCCGGCGCGGCCGTCATCACGCTCGGCGCGCGCGGCGCGCTGCTCGACGGCCCGGCGGGCATGGCCCTGGTGCCCGCCTTCAATGCGGGGCCGGTGGTGGAGACGAACGGCGCGGGCGACGCCTTCAACGGCGCCTTCGCCGTCGCGCTGGCGGAGGGCCGGGAGCCGGTCTCGGCCGTCCGCTTCGGCTGCGCGGCCGCCGGCATTTCCGTCACGCGCGCGGGCACGGCGGGCTCCATGCCCGACCGCGCCGAGGTGGAGGCGCTGCTGGCCGGAGCGTGAGGGCCGCCCCGGCCCGCGCAAAGAAAGCCCGCGGCCGGTGGGACCGGCCGCGGGCAAGTCGGTGGAAGAGGGGCGGCTGTCTAGTTGAGCAGCCTCGCGTCCTCTTCCTCGATTTCCTTCTCCGCCTGGGCGATGGATTCCTCAAGCAGCTTCAGCCACTTGTCGCCGAAGCGCTCCACATACCACTGCTTCAGCGGCTGGACGGACTCGACGAACTGCGCCTTCTCCTCGGGCGTCGGCACATAGACCTGGCCGCCCTTCTCCTTGAAGGCCGCATAGCCGGCGAGCGCCGTGAACTTCGGGTCGTCCGAGGCCATCGAGGTCATGTGGTGGAAGCCGGCCGCGACAACCCGCTTCAGGTCGGGCGAAAGGCCCTGCAGGAAGTCGTCGTTCATCCACCAGAACAGGAACATGTAGGCGTGGTGGTCGAGCGTCACCCGGTTCAGAAATTCGTGGAACTTCATGTTCACGATGTCGGTGATGCCGTTCTTGGTGCCGATCACGACGCCCGTGGCGAGCGAGGTGTAGAGCTCCTGCCACGGAATCGGCGTCGGGTTGCCGCCCATCAGGTTGACCATCTCGACCTGCAGCGGCGACTCGATGGTGCGCATCTTCACGCCCGCAAGGTCGGCCGGCGTCTTGATGGTGACGTCGATGGTGAAGAAGTCGCGCCAGCCGCCCGTATTGTTGAGGCCCATGAGCCTCAGCGTGCCGGTCTTCTCGAGCACCGCCCTGCGGACCTCGTCCATGAACGGGCTCTTCATCACCTTCTCGGCGACGCGGTCGTTCGGGAAGATGTAGGGCAGGTCGGTGACCTGGATTTCCGGGAAGATGTTGGCGATGCCGCCGACGGTCGTTCCCGTGATCTCGCAGGTGCCGAGCTGGACCGATTCGAGGCACTGGCGGAAATTGCCGCAAAGCTGCCCGGCCGGGTAGATCTCGACTTCCACCGCGCCGTTGGTCTGCGACTCGACGAAGTTCTCGAAGACGAGCGAGCCCTTGTGGTCCTCGTCGTCGGTCGAGCCGATATGGCAGATCTTGATCGTCGTATCCGCCGCGCCGGCCATGCCGGCTCCGCCGAGCGCGACGGCCAGGCCCAGCCCGGCCGAAGCAAGCAGTTCCAGATGTTTTTTCATCTTCCTCCTCCCTTCGGAGTAGTCGAAGCCGCGGGATTGCGGCGGTGTTCCGGCCAGATGTCTTCGGGCCGGATGTCCTCCAGGCGCTGCGTCACACGAAGAAACCCGGCGCGTTTCTGGTGAAGCCGAGCCAGTAAGGCAGCGACATGGAGATGACCGGGAAATAGGTCACGACAAAAATTGCAAGGATTTCGACTGCGAGCAGCGGCAGCATTTCGAGCGCGATCACCTCGACGCGCAATCGCGATATGCCGGAAGCGACGAACAGGATCAGACCCATCGGCGGCGTCGCGAGCCCGATCGTCAGGTTGATGCACATGATGACGGCGAAATGCAGCGGATCGACGCCGAGACCCGTCATGGTCGGCGCCAGGATCGGGCCGAGGATCAGGATGGCCGGGCCGGCGTCGAGGAACATGCCGACGATCAGCAGCAGCACGTTGATGAAGAACAGCAGCAGCAGCGGGTCGCTGGTGATGGAGAAGAAGAAGTTGGACAGGTGGACCGGCACCTGCGAGAGGCTGGCTATGGCGGCGAAGGCCGTCGCGGTGCCGATGATCAGCAGGATCGCGCCGGAGGTGACGGCCGCGTGGAGGAACAGGTCCGGCAGGTCGCGGAACTTCAGCGTGCGCAGCACGATGAGGCTGATGAACAGCGCATAGAAGGCCGCCGCCGCCGCCGACTCGGTCGGCGTGAAGATGCCGCCGAGGATGCCGCCCAGGATGATGACCGGCGTCATCAGCGGCAGCACCGCGCCCCAGGCCGCAGTGCCGACTTCCTTCACGGTCGCGCGGCTGTGCGCCTTCGGGTAGTTGCGCCGCTTGGAGATGATGCCGGTCACCGACATCAGCATGAAGCCGACCATGAGCCCCGGGATGAGCCCGGCGGCGAACAGCCCGGCCACCGAGACGTTCATGATGAAGGCATAGACCACCATGATGAGGCTCGGCGGGATGATCGGGCCGATGACCGAGGAGGCCGCCGTGATGGCGGCGGCGAATTTGCGGCTGTAGCCGTCCTTCTCCATCGCCGGGATCAGGATCGAGCCGACCGCCGAGGTGTCGGCGACAGCGGAGCCGCTGATGCCGGCGAACAGCATGCTGGTGACGATGTTCACGTGCGCGAGGCCGCCGCGCAGGTGGCCGACCAGCGTGTTGGCGAAATTGACCAGGCTCATCGTGATGCCGGCCCGGTTCATCACCTCGCCCGTCAGGATGAAGAAGGGGATCGCGAGCAGCGGGAACTGGTGGATGCCGGCGAAGGTGCGCTGGAACAGCATCTTCAGGAAGATCGGCTTCTCCGCCAGCAGGAAGCCCACCATCGGCGCAAAGCCGAGCGCGAAGACGATCGGCATGCCGATGAACATCGCGGCGAGGAATATCCAGAAGAAGGTGACGCCCATGGGTTCCGCCCGTTGCCTCCGTCAGTCCGCCCTGACCGCGTCCTGCTGCGTCTGCGTCAGCGTCGGCTTCGCATTGGCCGGGTCTATGACGCCCCGGAGCGCGTTGACCATGTATTCCAGCGCCACCATCGCGACGGCGAAGCTGCCGACCGGCATGCAGATGTAGACGTAGAAGATCGAGATATCGATGGTGGAGGCGCGCTGGATGCGGGCGTTCCAGGTCATGAACGCCCCTTCCTTTATGAACACCACCATGAGCGCGATGATGCCGGCGAAGATCATCATGATGAGGAACTGGCGAAGCCGCCCGCGCAGCTGGCCGAGGATCACCTCGATGCCGACATGCGCGCCCATGCGCAAGCCGATGGGCGCCACGAAGAAGGTCAGCCACACCATGACGAACTTGGCGATCTCTTCCGACCAGGCGAGCGCGTCGTTCATCACGTAGCGCATGAACACGGCGATATCGACGATGATCAGCATGATCGCGAGCAGGACGATCGCGAGCCATTTCAGGCCCACCATCATGCGGTCGTTTACCCACGCAAGCCCGGTCTCGAGCCTTTCGAGCATTGCCGGGAATGACATCGCGTCGGGAACCCCCTCTCCGCACCTGGGGCGAGGTTAGGGCACGGAGGGGCGGGCCGCAATCGGCTTGTCGAATTGTCGAAGCCGAGCGGGGGTCGGCCGGCTTTTCTCCCCTCCCGCTGGGCGGGAGGGGTCGGGGGAGGGCCTCGCGGCGCGCGCAGAGGGTTGCGGGGCTTCGCCCGCCGCCGCGCTGGACGCGGCGAACGTTACGATTGGCGGCGTTGGCGCCGCCGGTCTGTACCAAATTGGCGGCGGGAGGGGAGGAACACGGCGCGGAGGGAGAAGCGGGCGGGGCAGCAATGGCCCGCTGCCGGACGGGGCCTGCCGGGAAACCGTGGCCGGGGGCGGGCGATGCGCTTATGATGGGCCGCGCAACGGCTGAGGAGGAACGCGCATGAGCGAGGCGATCAGGGTTTTCTGGCGGCCCGGCTGAACCAGCTGCCTGAGAACCAAGGAGTTCCTCTCGGTCCGTGGGATCGAGTTCGACAGTATCGACGTGACGACCCATCCGACCGGCATGGACATGCTGCGCGAGCTTGGCGCGCGCTCCATCCCGGTCGTCTCGCGCGGCGGGGATTTCGTCTTCGCCCAGGCGATCTCGGACGTGGTGGCGTTTCTCGGCCTCGACGAGGATGTGGGGCCGGCGCTCTCCATGCCCGAGCTGGCGGCGAAGCTCGACATGGTGCTCGCTGCCGCCGCGCGCTACGTGGCCCAGGTGCCGGACGACCGGCTCGGCGACAAGCTGCCCGGCCGCGACCGCGCCTACCGGGTCCTGTTCCACCACATCTTCAACATTGCGGACGCAACGATCTCGGCGATGGAGAGCGGCGAGCCCGTCAACTACGAGGCGCTGACCGCGCCGCCGCCCGACGACATGAAAACCGTGGCGGACATCGTGGCCTATGGCGAGGAGGTGCGCGCGCGGGTCGCCCGCTGGTGGGAGTCGGGGCCGAAACCGGACCCGGTGGACACCTATTACGGCGCGCACGCGCTGCATGAGGTGTTCGAGCGCACGGTCTGGCACCCGGCCCAGCATGTGCGGCAGCTGATGCTGATCCACGACATGCTCGGCATCGAGACCGACGGCCCGCTCGGCGCCGGGGACTTCCGCGGCCTGCCGCTTCCCGAGCAGGTCTGGGACGGCTGAGCGCGGAGACGCCGCCGCCGGCCGCGCCCGTCCCGTTCCGGGAGGCGCTTGCGGCCTGGACGCGGATCGGGTTCGCCAGTTTCGGCGGGCCGGCGGCGCAGATCGCGCTCATGCACCGCGTCGCGGTGGAGGAGAAGCGCTGGCTCGACGAGCCGCGTTTCCTCCATGCGCTCAATTTCTGCATGCTGCTGCCGGGGCCGGAAGCGCAGCAACTCGCCACCTATGCCGGCTGGCTGCTGCACGGCATACGCGGCGGCCTCGCGGCAGGCCTGCTGTTCATCCTGCCGGGCGCGGTCGTGATGGCCGCGCTCGCGGCGGTGTATGCGCTCTACGGGCGGCTGCCGGCGGTCGAGGCGGCCTTCCTCGGCGTCAAGGCGGCGGTGCTGGCGCTGGTGGTGGAAGCGCTGCTCCGGATCGGCGCGCGGGCGCTCAGGGACGGTTTCGCCTGGCTGCTGGCCTGCGGGGCGTTCGCCGCGCTCTTCCTGTTCGACGCGCCCTTCCCGACCGTCATCGCCGCGGCGGCGCTGCTGGGCGGCGCGCGGGCGTTTTTCGGCGGCGGGAGCGGGGCAGGGGAGGCGGCGGCCCCGGCCCGGTCGCAAGCCGCCGCCGGCACGGGCAGGGCGGCGCTCGTCCTGCTCGCGGCCTGGCTCCTGCCGACCGCCTTGCTGCTGGCCTGGCTCGGCGGCGGGCATGTGTTCTCCGGCATCGCGGTCTTCTTCTCCAAGATGGCGGTGCTGACCTTCGGCGGTGCCTACGCCGTACTCTCCTGGGTCGCGCAGGAGGCCGTCGCCGCGAGGGGCTGGCTGGCGCCCGGCGAGATGCTGGATGCGCTCGGGCTCGCCGAGACGACGCCGGGGCCGCTCATCCTCGTGGTGGAATTCGTCGGCTTCCTCGCGGCATGGCGCGAGGCGGGCGGGCTCGACCCCCTGGTCGCGGGGCTGCTCGGCGCGGGGCTCACGCTATGGGTCACCTTCGCGCCCTGCTTCCTGTTCATCTTCGCCGGCGCCCCGCATGTCGAGCGGCTGCGCGGCCGGCCCGGACTGCAGGCCGCGCTTGCCGGCGTGACGGCCGCCGTGGTGGGCGTGATCGCCAACCTCTCGGCCTGGTTCGCGCTCAACGTGCTGTTCGCAGAGGGCGCGCGCGCGCAAGCGGGCCCCGTCTCCGTCTATCTGCCGGACCCGGCAAGCCTCGACCTCAAGGCGCTCGCGCTGGCCGCCCTCGCCGCCGTCGCGCTCTTCGTGCTGAAGCTCGGCGCATTCCGTACGCTGGCCGCCGCCGCGCTCGCCGGCCTCGCGCTCTTCGCCGCGGGCGTCTGATACCGGCGGCCTCGATTTGGGACCCATGTCTTCTTCTCGTCATGCCCGGACTTGTTCCACTGCTGCCCGGTTGACGCCCTGCCGGCTTCACCCTAAATCCGGCAGTTGAGGATGGCTTGGCCTTGCCGAATCCCTTGTAGTCTGCGGGTATGAGCGGCTTTTCAGGGGCCGAAGAGGCTCACCCTTTGGGTGATTATCCTGGCGCTGTGCGGGATGTCGCCCGAGCGTCGGTGAAGGTGGACACCTTCGGCGGCGCGGTTCATGTGGAATGGGACCCTGATGCGGCGGTGACGCCGCTGGGGCATCTGGCGTTTTTCTCGGAATACCTGAAGGTAAGCGGTCGCTTTGACGCTTTGGTTGCGGACTGCCCGCTGCACTACACGAGCCCGAACGCGCCGTCGAAGCGGGATGTCCTGGGGACGGTTCTTCTGTCGGTTCTGGCGGGGCAGTCTCGCTATGCGCACATCACGTCGCTGCGCGGCGACGGGGTGAACCCTGCGCTGCTGGGTATGGACAAGGTTGCGAGCGAGGATTCGGTGCGGCGCGGTCTGGAGCGGATCGGTGCGGATGTCGGCACATCGTGGCTTCAGGGCCATCTGGACGAGGTGGTCCGTCCGCTGCTGAGGGAGCCGTGGGTTCTGGACTGCGACACGACGATCAAGGCGCTTTACGGTCGTCAGGAGGGGGCGGTTGTGAGCTACAACCCGAAGAAGCCGGGCCGCCCCTCGCATGCCTGCCATGCGTTCCTGATGGCGGGCACGCGGCTTGTTCTGGATGTCGAGGTGGCGCCGGGCAACCATCACCATTCGAGGCGCGCGGCGCCGTCCTTGTGGGCGTTGCTCGACCGTCTCGGTCGGGATCGCTGGCCGCGTCTGGTGCGGGGCGATAAGGACTGGGGCAGCGAGGCCAACATGGCGTCGTGCGAGGCTGCGGGTCTGGACTATTTGTTCAAGCTGCGCCTGACGAAGGGGGCGCGCCGGCTTGCCGAGCGGCTGATGGTGCGGGACGGCTGGGAGGATGCAGGCCAGGGCTGGTCGGGGATCGGGGCCGATCTGCGTCTGCAGGGCTGGAGCCGGACGCGCCGGGTTGTGGTGCTGCGTCGGCGGCTTCCTGCGACGCTGGCGCTGACGCGTGGCGACAAGGCCCAGGGCGAGCTGTTCTGGACCGAGGCGCAGCCCGGCACCGGGGTGTGGGAGTTCGCGGTGCTGGCGACCTCGCTGGACCTGGAGATACGCTCGCTGGCCCAGCTCTACCGCGACCGGGCGGACGCGGAGAACGGCTTCGACGAGTTGAAGAACCAGTGGGGTTGGGGCGGCTTCACCACGCGCGACCTGACGCGCTGCCGGCACATGGCCCGGCTGATCGCGCTCATCTACAACTGGTGGAGCCTGTTCGTGCGCCTCGCCGACCCCGACCATCACCGCGAGGCGATCACCAGCCGGCCGCTGCTCCTGCACGGGGTTGCCCGCCAGACCCACCACGCCGGCCAGACCCGGCTGACGGTGACCTCCCATCACGGGCGTCGCAAGACGGTGATGGCGGCGCTGCGCCGGATCGCCGGCTTCTTCCGGTCGCTGACGCAAACTGCGGAGCAGTTGAGCGCCGGGGATCGCTGGCGCCGCATCCTCGCCGAGGCGCTCAGGAAATACCTCCATGGCCGCGAACCGGGGCGTCAACCCTGGCTGCCGCCACCCAGGGCCGCGACCACGTGCTGAAATCCACGCCCAAATCCGACCGTTCACACTACCCCGAGACAGCGATCAAGCTCGTCAACTGCCGGATTTAGGTTCACACGTCTGTGGCGCCGGCATTGCACCGCAGGACCCACAACCGTCACCCCGGACTTGATCCGGGGTCCATCCCTGACTGTCTGCGCCTGCCGCGGCCGGTGGAGAGCCGGCCAACCGTCGAGGCTGCCGAGAGAGCGGGAGATGGACCCCGGATCAAGTCCGGGGTGACGAAGAGGGGCGAGCGGGGCGGCGGGCGTCGAATCCGTCATGGGTTCCTATCGACAACCGCTGGTCTGAGCCGTCAGCGGGCCTGGCGGGCGGCGATGGCGTCGGCGATGCGGAGCACGGCCCTGGCGCGTTCGGCGACCGGCACGTCCACCATCTTGCCGTCCACGGTGATCGCGCCCTCGCCGCGCGCCAGCGCCTCGTCATAGGCCTCGACCACGCGCCGGGCCTCATCGACCTCCGCTTCGGTCGGGCCGAACTCCTCGTTGCAGACCCGCACCTGGTTCGGGTGGATGCAGGACGCGCCGCAGAGACCCATCTTCTTCGACCGGCGGACGATGCGCCGGAAGCCCTCGATGTCGCGGAACTCGGCGATGGAGCCGACGAAGCCCATCGGCAGGATGCCGGCCTCCCGCGCGCAGGCGACCACCTGCTGCTTCAGGCCGTAGAGCGTTTCTTCGTCGGCGGTCATGCCCATGGAGAGGCCGAAATCCTCCGAGCCGAGCGACAGCGAGACGCTGCGCGGGTCGGCATGGGCGATCCCGCGCAGGTTGAGATAGCCCTTCGCCGTCTCGACGGCGATGCAGAGCCGGACCTGCCCCGCCGGGATGCCGCGCTCGGCCTCAAGCTCGGCGACCGTCTGGCTGAGCGCGACCACATGCTCGGCGCTGTCCACCATCGGGCAGAGCAGGCCGGTCAGTTCCGGGATGACGATGGCCTCCAGGTCCCGCACCGCCAGCCGCCAGGGCCGGTTGATGCGCACCAGCGTGTCGATGCCCTGCGAGGCGAAGCCGCGCACGATGTCCGGCGCGGCGGCGCGGGCGGCCTCCTTGGCGTTGGCCGCGACCGAGTCCTCGAGGTCGAGGATCAGCCCGTCGGCGCCGACGCCCGGGCCCTTCTCGATGAATTTCTGCGCCGTCGCCGGGATGAACAGCAGCGAACGCCAGACGGGCAGGCTCATATCGTCCCCTCCTCCTTGAGCCGGTCGAGGTCCAGGCCGAGAGCGCCCAGGATTTCCTCGTTATGCGCGCCGATTTCGGGCGCGGGCGTGCGGATGGCGCCCGGCGTGCCCGAAAGGCGCGGAATGACATTGTGCATCGGCAGGCTGCCGAGCTCGCCGTCCGGCAGGTTGACGATCACGCCGCGCTCCTTCGCGTGGCGGTCTTCCCTGAGTTGCGCGGCGGAATAGATCGGCCCTGCCGTCACGCCCTCGCGCTCGAACACCTCCATCGCTTCGGCCAGCGTGCGCTCGGCGATGAAGCCGCCGACGATGGCATCCACCTCCTCGCGGTTTTCCGAACGCGCGGCCTGGGTGTTGTAGCGCTCATCGTCGCACATGTCGGCGCGGCCGATGGTGCGGAAGATGCGCATCGCCATCGACTGCATGGAGCCGCTCATGGCGATCCACTCGCCGTCCCTGGTCCGGTAGGCGTTGCGCGGCGAGGTGGTGTTGGAGGCGTTGCCGAGGCGGGCCGGCGCCTCGCCGGTCGCGCTGTGGATCGCGGCGTCCGGGCCCAGGATCGACACCAGCGGCTCAAGCAGGGACAGGTCGATCACCTGGCCTTCGCCGCCCTTCAGCTCGACTTCCCGGAGCGCCACCATCACGCCGAACGCGCCGTAGAGCCCGGCCACATTGTCGGCGAGCGCGAGCGGCGGCAGGGCCGGCGGCTTGTCGGGGAAGCCGTTCTTGTAGGCGAAGCCGGACATCGCCTCGACCAGCGTGCCGAAGCCCGGCTTGTGGGCGTAGGGGCCGGTCTGGCCGTAGCCGCTGACCCGCGCGACGACCAGCTTCGGGTTGCGGGCGAGCAGCACGTCGGGCCCGAGCCCCATCCGCTCCAGCGCGCCCGCCTTGAAGTTCTCGACCAGCACCTGCGCCGTCGGCAGGAGTTCCAGCAGGACTTCGCGGCCCCTCTCGCTGCGCAGGTTCAGCGAGATGCTCTTCTTGTTGCGCGCATACACCTTCCAGCTGCAGGCGACCCCGGCGGCGGTCCAGTGGCGCAGCGCGTCGCCCTCGGCCGGGTCCTCGACCTTGACGACCTCCGCGCCGTGGTCGGCCAGCACGTGGGAGATCGCGTTGCCGGCCACGAGCCGGGAGATATCGAGAACGCGCACGCCTTCAAGCGCGCGGGGGGCGTCGGGCCGGTAGTCGAGGTCCATGGGAGGGCATATCCGCGTCGGGAACGCAGCCGATGGTGCGCCATCGCCCCGCCCCCGGCAAGGCCCGGCTGTCCTCACATGGAGAGTCGTTGAAGCCTGTCCCCCCGCTTGCGCCCGCAGTGTCTAGCGCGCCTCCGCTCCATCGACCGAGACGACGCGGCATTTGTCGCCCTTTTTCTCGCAGAACCGGGTTGCGTCCTTCATGGCTTCTTCGGGAGTATCCCGCCGCGTGGCATACCCGAACCGGGTGCCGTCTCCGCGGGCGAATGCCTTGTGTCCGACGGAACCGAGGTAGCGTTTCCAGTTTCCCTTGCCACTTCTGCCGAGTCCGGAAGGGGGCGGCGGCCTGGCGACGGCCGCGTCGTCCGGCGCCGTTTCCCAATTCGGCGCCCCGATCGCGTCCAGGAAGGCATCGATCCGCGGACGCCACAATTCGCGCCCGCCGAGTTCGAAAAGGTTATGTCCGCTGCGGCTGAACCACATGGCGCCGACCCGTTCGAGACGGACCGGCGCTCCGTTGCCCGCATAGGCGTCGAAAGCCCGGTCCACCAGTTCAGGCCAGAACAGCTTGTCGGCCGACGAATACAGCCAGAGCGCCGGCACCCGGGCTCCCTCGCCGAACGCACCGAAGGCATGCACGAAGCCGTGTTTGCTGCAATTTCCGCCCTTCTTCTGTCCGCCGCGTCCGCCCGCGAAATTGATGATTCCAAGGAGGCCCTGCGGCGGTTTCGCAGCCAGCGCGCTCGCCGCAAAGCCTCCGCCGGACTGGCCGGCGGCGATCACGGCCGATCCATCGATGTCCGGCCGGGCGGAGAGCGCTTCGATGACCGCGGCAAAGTCCTGCGCGCCGGCGCGCGCCACACGAACATAGGACCTCTTGTTCGCGTCCTCGCACCTGCCGTACCCCTCCTTGAATGCGCCCGAGGACGAGGCATAGCCCCGACGCGCGAAGATCACAGCCTTGTAGCCCCGGCGGGCAAAGTCCTCCGCTACCGCCAGCATCGCGCGGATGCGAACTTTCTTCCGCGCCGATTTCCCTCCCCTCGTCGGCGTTCCGTGGGAGACGACGGCCAGGGGAAACGGCCCGTCGCCGGGCGGCGTGACGGTCAGGGTCTCCAGTTCGTAGTCGCTTGAGCCGATCCGCACTGCCAGCTTTCCCTTGGCGGTCCGGAGCGCGGCGGCCGGAACGGCGGGCGCTTTCGGACCCGGCGCGCCTGCTGCCGTAAAGTTGCGTTCGACCCGTTTTTCGTCCGCGCCGGCTGCGCCGATACCGACAATCTGATGAGCCAGGAGCAGTGCGATAGGCATGACAAACGAACGGGTTATGCAATGCATGCGATCAGGCCTCCTTTTCTAATAATTATTATATGAAAATATAAACATTAACCAAGGCGGACGTGGACGGTCCGCAGGAGGCGGCGGGCAGGACGATGGCGGCCAAGACCTGCGCTCCGCTCCGTCCGGGGTGGTGGTTGAGGTTCTGCCGGGAGACTGATTCAAGCCGACGGATCGGGCTCGAACCGCTTCTCACCTTACGTTGAAGAGTCGTTGAGACCCGGACCTAATAGGTGCCGGAGTCGCCCCAGTGATGGTGGTCGATGGCCGAATGGGAGGTCGCGCCCGCGAAAAACGACTCCGAAGCGGCGCCGTGGCTCAGATGGTCGTGGGCGGCGACAAGGCCGGCGGACGCCAGCACGGCGTCGCCTCTTTCCATTTTCCGGTAATCGCGGGACGCGAGGACGAACAGCAGGACGGCTATCGCGACGATGGCAATTGCGAACCCCATGGGCCGTCTCCCGACTTACCGCCGACATTGAATTATCGCTCCCGGCGGCGCCTTCGGCAAGTGCCTACCGCCCCGGCTCCAGCGCCGTGCGGACGGCGCGCAGGCGGCGGAGCAGCAGGAGGATGGCGAGCAGGCAGAGGCAGGCGCCGCCGAGCACCGGCAGGATCAGCCCGATGCGGTCGGCGAGCGCGCCCATGGTGAGCGCGCCGAGCGCCGGGCCGGCGCGGAAGGAAAGCCCGTAAACCTAAATCCGGCATTTGACGGGCTTGATCGCTGTCTCGGGGTAGTGTGAACGGCCGGATTTGGGCGTGGATTTCAGCACGCGGTCGCGGCCCTGGGTGGCGGCAGCCAGGGTTGACGCCCCGGTTCGCGGCCATGGAGGTATTTCCTGAGCGCCTCGGCGAGGATGCGGCGCCAGCGATCCCCGGCGCTCAACTGCTCCGCAGTTTGCGTCAGCGACCGGAAGAAGCCGGCGATCCGGCGCAGCGCCGCCATCACCGTCTTGCGACGCCCGTGATGGGAGGTCACCGTCAGCCGGGTCTGGCCGGCGTGGTGGGTCTGGCGGGCAACCCCGTGCAGGAGCAGCGGCCGGCTGGTGATCGCCTCGCGGTGATGGTCGGGGTCGGCGAGGCGCACGAACAGGCTCCACCAGTTGCAGATGAGCGCGACCAGCCGGGCCATGTGCCGGCAGCGCGTCAGGTCGCGCGTGGTGAAGCCGCCCCAGCCCCACTGGTTCTTCAACTCGTCGAAGCCGTTCTCCGCGTCCGCCCGGTCGCGGTAGAGCCGGGCCAGCGAGCGTATCTCCAGGTCCAGCGAGGTCGCCAGCACCGCGAACTCCCACACCCCGGTGCCGGGCTGCGCCCCGGTCCGGAACAGCTCGCCCCGGGCCTTGTCGCCACGCGTCAGCGCCAGCGTCGCAGGAAGCCGCCGGCGCAGCACCACAACCCGGCGCGTCCGGCTCCAGCCCTGCAGACGCAGATCGGCCCCGATCCCCGACCAGCCCTGGCCCGCATCCTCCCAGCCGTCCCGCGCCATCAGCCGCCCGGCAAGCCGGCGCGCCCCCTTCGTCAGGCGCAGCTTGAACAGATAGTCCGGACCCGCAGCCTCGCACGACGCCATGTTGGCCTCGCTGCCCCAGTCCTTGTCGCCCCGCACCAGACGCGGCCAGCGATCCCGCCCAAGACGGTCGAGCAACGCCCACAAGGACGGCGCCGCGCGCCTCGAATGGTGATGGTTGCCCGGCGCCACCTCGACATCAAGAACAAGCCGCGTGCCCGCCATCAGGAACGCATGGCAGGCATGCGAGGGGCGGCCCGGCTTCTTCGGGTTGTAGCTCACAACCGCTCCCTCCTGACGACCGTAAAGCGCCTTGATCGTCGTGTCGCAGTCCAGAACCCACGGCTCCCTCAGCAGCGGACGGACCACCTCGTCCAGATGGCCCTGAAGCCACGATGTGCCGGCCTCCGCACCGATCCGCTCCAGACCGCGCCGCACCGAATCCTCGCTCGCAACCTTGTCCATACCCAGCAGCGCAGGGTTCACCCCGTCGCCGCGCAGCGACGTGATGTGCGCATACCGCGATTGCCCCGCCAGAACCGACAGAAGAACCGTCCCCAGGACATCCCGCTTCGACGGCGCGTTCGGGCTCGTGTACCGCAGCGGGCAGTCCGCAACCAAAGCGTCAAAGCGACCGCTCACCTTCAGCTATTCCGCGAAAAACGCCAGATGGCCCAGCGGCGTTACCGCCGCATCAGGGTCCCATTCCACATGAACCGCGCCGCCGAAGGTGTCCACCTTCACCGACGCTCGGGCGACATCCCGCACAGCGCCAGGATAATCACCCACAGGGTGAGCCTCTTCGGCCCCTGAAAAGCCGCTCATATCCGCAGACTACAAGGGATTCGGCAAGGCCACGCCATCCTCAAATGCCGGATTTAGGTTCACTCCTCTCCACGACACAGGGACGGCGCGGCGGATCGCGGCCAGGCGAGCGCCGCCATCGCCGCCCGGGACAGCATGTCAGGTCCAGGCGGTGAAGGAGGCGGTGACGGGGGCGTCGGCGACGATCTCGACGCGGTTGCGGTCGAGCTTCCCGAAGGCGAGGCAGAGGGCGACATCGGCCGGATCGTCGAACGGGCCGTGCTCGCGGCCGGTCTCCAGTTCGATCACGGTCCAGACCGGCTCGTGGACCGGGATGCCCCTGAAATGCGCCGACCCTTGATACGACCTCTCGGCACAGTTCGCACAGCGCGCCGCCCCCTGTGACGGCGCCCCGCAGGCCGTGCACAGGCCGGCGGCCCGGCGTCGGGCGTACAACTGCCGGGAGCGTGCGTTCTTGCGCTCCGGTTTCCGGCTGGCCTTTTCGATGGCGGCGCAGGGGCCACAGCGCGAGAGGCCGTCGAAGGCCGGCTGCCCGCAGCGTGTGCAACGGCCCCCGGTCCTGCGTTCGTCATATTGCCGCCGTTCCGCCGCCTGCCTCTTGTCCCGGCAGGGCTGGCAGGTGGTTCCACCCTTGACGGGGGGCTGCCTGCCGCAGCGGATGCAGAGGCCGGCCTCGGCCCTTGCCTTCTGGCGGCGCCTGCTCTTGAGGCGGGCGGCCTTGCGTTTTGCCTCCGCATTGGCGCCGCCATAGGGCAGCCCGGCAGCCTTGCAGGCGGCGTAGCGGGCGCGGTCGTCGGCGCGGCGTTTCTCCAGGCACGGCTCGCACGACGCGCGGCCCTCCACGGCCGGCGCATTGCCGCACCGGATGCAGAGCCCGGCGTCGCGGCGCATTTCAGCCTCGCGGCGGGACCGGTCGCGCTCTTGGGCGCGGGCCTTGTCGGGGTCTCTCCGGGGGAGGCCGGCGGTGCGCAGCCTTGCGTCCCTGGCCCGGCTCGCCCGGTTCCGCTTCTTGCCGCAGGACGCGCACAGGGTCCGTGCGGGCGCGGGTTCGCGCTTGCCGCACCCGATACACTTGTCGCGCGCGCGCCGGGCCCCGATGTCCTGCTGCTCGCACATGGGAGCGTTCTCCTTGCCGTGGGGAAAACGGAAGAGGGACGCCCGGCCGACCCGGCCGGGCCGGCGGGACGTCCTTCGGGAAAGCGCTCAGCCGCGCTGCTTGCGGTCGCACAGGAGGCCCGCCGCAACCGAACCCCAGGCCTGTTTCCCGCCACGGGTGCGAAGGCCGGTGCAGATGATGATCTCGGTGCGCTCCGGGCGCATCGCCTCGGCTTCCTTGCGCGAGACCACGGTGCGCCCGACCTTGCGCCGCCCCTTCGCGTTCTCCTCGCCGTCCCGGACCGGACGAATGTCGCCGCAGGCCAGGGCGCGGAACCGCTCGACCACGAAGCGGTCGTCGCCGTCGAGGCCGCCGCCGAAATAGTGGACCAGAAACGTGCTCGCCGTATTGCCGGGCATCGCCATCCTTGCTGCCGTCATGCTGCCGTCTCCATCGTGCCGTGGTGAAACCCGGCGGCAGCGCCCCGCCCTCCGAAGCGCCGACCGCCGCCCCGCTCACGGCCAGACCTTCCCTCCTGCCGGCGCGGAGCGGGGGAGGCGGTGTTCCCGGCGTCGGGCGGCAGGCCGGCGGCACGGGTGACGGGTAGCTGGAAAGCGCCCCGGCCATGGCCACACCGGCACGTTCGGGCTGCAATCGACCAGCGCACACGCGACGCGCTCACTGGCGACAGGAAAAACCGCGGAGGTGGGGCAACGCGCAGGAAGGACGGCGCGCCCGGGTGGCGAGACGGGAAAGCGCGGCGGGAGCCGGTCGGGCGCATTCGCCCTGCCCGCCGACCTCGACCGCTCGCTCCGCCATCTCGACGACGCGGACCTCGACCGGCCGGTCGAAGCGGCGACAGCCGAGGCCCGCAGGCGCGGGCGGCAGGCCGGCAAGACGGCTGGAGGAAGGGTGCACGCCAGGCCCGCGCCGGTGACGCAGGGGCAGGAAAAGCCGATCCTCGCCGCCTTCGAGGCCGGCCTCAGGCCGGCGGCGATCGCGCGGGAGGTAAGGAACTGGTTCGCCAGCCTGCGCGCTGCCGGTGGCGGCGGACCGCTCCATGCCGGTGCTGTCCGTCATCATGAGGGAGGCGGAGGCCATGGGCCTGCGCCCGGAAGGGTCCAACCCCTGCCGGGGGATCAGGCGCTACCGCCGCAAGGGCCGTGAGCGGTTCCTCCCGGACGAGGAAATCCACCGCCTGTCCGGGAGGCTCAAGGCGCATGAGGCCCGCTGGCCGCAGCATGTCGCCGTCATCCGCCTGCTGCTGCTGACCGGCTGCCGCAAGGGCGAGATCCTCACCCTGCAATGGTCCGACTACCGCGAAGGCCGCCTGTTCCTGCGCGATTCCAAGACGGAACCCCGGACAGTCTGGCTGTCGGAGCCGGCCCGGACGGTGCTTGATCGTCTCGAGCGGAAGGGGCGGTGGATATTCCCGGCATCGAGGGGCGACCGGCCCCGGAGCGGAAGCTGGCTGTTCCACTTCTGGAACCGGGTCCGCGCCGAGGCGGACCTGGAGGACGCCCGCCTTCACGACCTGCGCCATACGCATGCGAGCCTTGCCCTCAGGCAGGGCGAGACGGTGCTCGCCATCGGCCGGCTGCTGGGCCACCGCAGGCCGGAAACCACGCTGAAATATACCCATGTCGCCGACGCCATGGTGCAGGACGCCGCCGAGACCGTCGGCGCGGCGCTGGTGGGGGATTGAGCGATGGCGGGCCGGGAACGGATGAAACTCACCGACGCCGCCGTCGCCCGTCTCCGCCCCCGCGGGCGGGAATATACGGTCCGGGACACGCGCATCGCCGGCCTTGGCGTCCGGGTGCGGCCCACCGGCGGGCGCAGCTGGGTGCTGCTGCTCGACAGCGGCGGGCGCACCAGGCGCGTCTCGCTCGGCCCGGTCGGCGTGAAGAGCCTGGAGGAGGTTCGCAGGGAACGCCATGCCCGCAAGGCGAACCCCGAGCCCGGCGCAAGGGCCGTGCGCGCGGGGCCGGTCCCGCTGTTCCGGGATTTCGTCGCGGGCCCGTGGAAGGAGGCGCATTTCGACCGCTGCAAGCCCTCGACGCAGAGGACCGCCCGCTATCAGCTTGCGGGCCAGCTCCTGCCGGCATTCGGCCCGAAGCCGCTCGACCGCATTGCGCCGGGCCATGTCCGGCAATGGTTCGACCGTTACAGCCGGACCGCGCCGGGCGGCGCCAACCGCGCTTTCGCCCTCCTTCACCAGATCATCAACTTCGCCCTCGCCTGCGGCCACATCGAGGTCAATCCCGTCGGGCGCATCGCCCCGAACCGTCGCACGGCGCTCACGCGGTTCCTGTCCCGGGAGGAACTCGCACGCCTCCATGCCGCCCTGGACGCGCAGACCCGGAAGAGCGCGCGGCAGCAGGCCGACATCGTCCGCCTCCTGCTGCTGACGGCTGCCGCAGAAGCGAGATCACGGGCCTCGGCTGGTCGGAAGTCCGCGAGGACGGGTTGGCGCTCACCGATGCCAAGACGAGGCCGAGGACGGTCCCGCTCGGCAGCCGGGCCCGGGCCATTCTCGACCGGCAGCCGCGCGCGGGCAGCCCGTTCGTGTTTCCCTCGCCGTGCGACCCCGCCCGCCCGCGCAGCCCGGACCTGCCGCTCTGGTACCGCGTCAGACGCGAAGCCGGCATCGGGGATGTCCGCCTTCATGATCTCCGGCATACCATGGCGAGCCATGCCGTCATGAACGGCGTGCCCGTCCCGGTGGTCTCCCGCCTGCTCGGGCATTCCAATGTGAGGATGACGCTGCGCTATGCCCATCTCGCCGACCGCGACATCGAAGCCGCCGCGGAACGCGTCGGGCAGGCCATGAGCGCCGTGCTGGAGGCTTGATGCACGACCCGGCCCGATGCTGCCGCTATCGTCGTGTCCGGTCAGAACTGTCGCACGAAGGAGAGTTCGGCGCGGTTGCGGTCGTAGTCGAGGGCCTGGGCGTTGGTATCGCGCTCCTCGCGGATGAGCGAGAGGCGGGTATCCGTTCGGGTTCCGGGGGATGAGGATTGGGTTATCCGCTTGTCGGCATTTTCACACCGGGGCGACGGTTGTGCTTCTACCGATTGAGGGTGCGTTGCCAGTCTTTTCGCAGTGTGCGGAGCCAGATGTCCTTTTTCGGCTGGTCTCGTTTGTTGTGCCTGTCGTAGCGTCCCCGGCCCTGGGTGGTCCCGACGCGGGTCCAGCCCGATGCGCGGTATACGGCACCGGTGTAGCGGGGCGTTTCGACGAAGGTCTCGATGAGCACCGGCGTGATGTTGTAGCGCCCGGTCCAGTCGATGGGCAGGCGGCGGCGCACGATGGCGAGGATGTGCGAGCCGAGGTTGGGGATCTCGATCCAGGGCAGGATCAGGAAGCGCGGGTTGTCGACGACGAGAGGAAGGTTCTTTTCGCGCAGTTCGGGCGTCCATCCGATGAAGCGGTCGCGCGGGGCGAGCTTCCATGCGGCGGTGGAGAAGCCGAGCATGGCGACGGGCCAGCCGTTGCGGTCGTGGACGGCATAGCGCATCTGGGCGCCGACCAGTGTCTTGTGTCCGAGATAGTGGTAGCGGGCGATGAACTCGTTCCAGAGCCTGCCTTCGCGGGTGCTGTGCACGACGGTGCGGAAGTCGAGCGGGCGGACCTCGTCGAGGGTCGTGGGCGCCGGGAACAGCGGCGGTTCGGTGTCGGGTCCGAACTGGACCGGCCTGGGCCGGTGCTGCCGCCCCCTCGGCGGCGGCAGCTCGATGAGCCCGTCCTTGTGCATGGCGAGCATGGCGACACGGGCCATCATGTCCTTCAGTCCGCCGTCGGGCTTGAGCCAGCCGATGCGCCGGCAGAACTCGATCGACAGGGCGCGGCGGGAGAGCGGGGCGGGATCGGCGATCAGGGCACGCAGCAGCGCCATTTCATCTTCGGTGAAGTCGCGCCCGTAATAGCGACACTCGACCGCGCCGGTCATCCCGCCGCCGCGAGTTCGCGCCGGCGCGCCTCGCTCATCGACCACGGCAGCCAGGGCGAGAGGTCTTCCGGCGGCTCGCCGCCGTTCTCCGCGCACGCGGTCAGCCATTCACCGAGCCAGCGCCGGACGTCGATGCCGTTGATCGCCAGCGTGCCGGCCACCGAGTACATCGTTGCCGTGAACCCGGCGCCTTTCTCGCTGTCGGAGCCGAACGAGAGCCGTCGCCCGATGACCGCGAAGCGCAGGGAGAGTTCGCCGCGGTTGTTGTCCATGGGCACGAACGGCTTGTCGACGAAGACGCACAGCCCCTCGCGGTGCTTGAGGAGCGAGCGCAGCGGCCTGGCCCTGCGCGCCCTGTCCGTCAGCCCGGCCAGTTCCGCTTCGGCGGCCGCGAACAGCTCGTCGACCGCCTTCTTCAGCCTGGCGTGCGCGACGTCGAACGCCGGCGTCTGGCGTTCGAGAGGGTGAGCGGGGTCGTAATGCTCCAGCCGCGCCTCGTTGAGCCGGTAGATCTCCGCGATCCGCTCGATCCATCTCTGGCACCAGCGCCTGAGCCGCACCCGCCCGGCCGCGCCGTCGATGAACGAGCGCCTTTGGTGCGCCCAGCACCATTGCAGGATCACCTTGCCGGCGAGTTCGCGGGCCAGCTTTCTGTAGGCGCTGAACCGGTCGCAGACCAGAACCACGATGCCCTGTGTCGAACCGAACAGCTTCATCGCGACCTCGGCGCTGCGCGAGGGATCGATGTGGTAATAGACCGCGTCCGGGCTCACCGAGGTCCACAGCCAGGCGCGGCTCGACCGGCCTTTCTCGCGCCAGGCCTGAACGCGCCAGGATGTTTCGTCGGCATGGCGCAGGGCCGCGGTGTTCTGGTGCGCAAGGATCGCCTCGGCCAGCGGCTCGAACAGCGGCACGAAGCGCTTGATGCTGTCGGCCAGGGTGCCCGGCGAGATCGTCAGCCCCATGTCGGCCAGCCAGGCCGCGACCCGATGCAGCGGCCGGCAGCAGACGAACCGTTCGTAGAGCATGCACGTCCAGACGCTGATCCCGTAAGGCGTGGTCTCGAACAGTCGCACCGCCGGCGGCGCGGTCACCTCCCGCGGCGCGGAGGCGCAGTCGCAAGCCCGGCGCCAGCGCGACCGGACGATGGTGCGCTCGCAGGCCTCGACATCGATCTCGAAGAGGGTGGTGCGCCGCTCGCCGTTGGCGACATAGGGCTTGCCGCAACGCGGGCAGATCCGCGCATCTTCCGGCGGGTCGCGCGTCTCCTTCTTCTTCCTGAGCCCGGGGCGCCGGGTGCGGCCGTGCCCGGCGGTGCCGCGCTGCTGGCCGCGCTCGCGCCCGGTGCCCGGCTTCTTCTGCCGCTCGCTCCTGCTGCCGTAGAGCGCCTTCGACAGGACGCTGCGGGTCGAGCGCAGCTTGTCGAGGTCGCCTTCCAGCTTCTCGACCCGCGCGGCCAGCGCGGCATTCTCGCCCTTCAGATCCCGCACCTCGGCGCGCAGCCCGGCATTCTTCTCCCGCAGCGACCCGATCAGCTCCGTGGCCCGCACGACCGCCGCCCGCAGCCGGTCGTTGCGCGCGCGCAGCCACGCGATCGTGCCCTCCCCGGCCTTCACCAGCCGCCTGGCCGCGGCGAGATGCCGGTCGAACCGCCTGCGCAGAGATTCGGCCACGCGCTCGCCCTCGCGGTGTACCTTCGCGAGCCGCGAGCGCTCCCGGTCGATGTCCTGCTTCAACCAGTTGATCTCGTCCCGGTGGCGCGCCTCGACCCGCTCCCGGTGCTCGTGAGACCGGCGCAACGAGAGGTAAAGACCGGCGATCTCGTCGTCCTGATACTCGACCCTGCGCTCCAACGCCTTCATGGCCCGCGACGCGGTCCTGGTTACGGCCAACTTGAGCTTGAACCGGCAAGTCTCAAGCTGCCTCTCCAGAGAACGCACGCGCGTACAGGCGTCCCTCTCCGACCAGCGCAGTTCCTCGCGGCGCAACTCCGCCACGCGTGCGCGACCCCGTTCCTCCTCGATCCGCGCCTCTGCCTCTTCAAGCACAGACGCCCAGTCGAGCGGCTCGCACGCCGGCATCACCATGGGAGGCGACCACAAGGTGTCGCCCCCCTCGGCCAGCGTCAGGTCGGTGCAGAAATCCGCGTCGAAAACCGCCATGCGCGAGACCGTAGCGCATGCGCGAAGTAGTTACCAGTCAGAAAATCCGTGGAGGCATACGATCCCCCGGAACCCGAACGGATACAGAGGCGGGGGCTGAAGCCGAGCACGGTGACGGCGCGGTTGTGCACGGAGAGCGAGAGGCTGCGCGTCTCGTCCCGGCGCGGCCTGCGGTCGATGGTATTGTGGGCGAAGCCCTGTCCCCGGTATGCGGCGCGCTGCAGGGAGGCGCGCAGGCCGAGGGTGAAGCCGGCCGGCAGCGCGAGCGTCGCGCCGAGGCCGGCCCGGGGTCCGCGGTTGCGCCAGTGTCCGGCATTGGCGCGGGTCCAGTTGTATCCGGCATGGCCGCCGAGGCGCAGGATCGGCAGGGCGGCCCAGCTTGCGCCGAGCATCGCATCGCCTACCGGGCCGTCGAGATGGTTGCAGCCGCGGCAGTTGCGCCGGGTGGCGCTGGCGTGGGCGAACAGGGCGAGGCGCGGCGTCAGGCGGTGCGCGCCTTCCAGCCGGACGCCGAAGCGGTCGGTCTCGGGCCGCCCGGCGGTCCACTGCCGGTCCACCACCGCCAGCAGGCTCGCCTCCGTGCTCCCGTCGATCAGCCGGCGCGGGCCGATATGGGCCGAGAGCGAATGGCGGTCGAACGCCCCGCCCTTGTATTCCCGCGCGCTGGCGTCCGCCCCGGCGCGCAGCCGCAGGGCCGGCGAAAGCGGAACCTGGTATTCGCCGCCGCCCCACAGCGAGACGCCGATGCCCGACTTGCGCGACACGTCGCCGTCGAGGGTGAAGGGCAGGCGCCCTAACGGCGTGTCGAGAAAGATCGTGCGCTCTCCCGATGCGGCGTTGAGGTTGCTGTCGGGCGCCACCGCCAGGCCGAAATGCGCCTCCCAGCGCCGCCGCGCGCGCATGATGTCGAGAAAGCGCCGGATGTTGGCGGCCACCGCCGGCGGCGGCGTCCCCGCCAGCACCTGTTCGAAATGCCGCCGCGCCAGGCTGTCCTCCTCCTTCAGGAAGAAGGCGTGCGCGAGTTCGAGGCGCACCCGCACCAGGTCCGGGCGGTCCACCAGGATGGCCCGGAACGCCGCAATCGCCTCGTCGAGCTTCCCGTCGCGGGCGTCCCGGTCCGCGGCGGCCTGCGCGGCGGCAAGCGCCTCCATGCCCGCCCGGAACCGCTCGCCGGTCGCGTCCTGGCCGTGGGCCGCGGCGGCGAACAGATACAGCCCGGCCGCAATGACGAGAGCGGGTATGCGCATGAAAACCCCTGTCCGTGCAAAGGGAACCTCCGGCCGCCCGGAGGGCGCCGGAGGAAAGAAGGCCCCGGCCGCGCGAAGCGGCCGGGGCCTGAACCGGAGGCTCCGGGAGCCGGCTACTCCGTCGTCTCCGTCTTCATCCTCGTTGCGAAGGCGCCGGCAGCGTGCCCGTTTGAGAAGTGGGCGTTGAAGGTGCCGATCACGCCGACCGGACGCTTCGTGTCGCTATCGCCATAGGGCCTAGCCTCCCACTGGCCGGCTCGAGGCGTGACGCCGCCGACAGAGTCGGAACCCTGGGCCTCGCCCCTGTTGCTCGAGCCTTGAAAGTCGATGTCGTCATCCTGCTTCTCCGTTAGCGTAACGCTCCAGTCCTCGTCGACGGCATTCCCCATGAAGTTGTCGATCTTTCCTCCCAGTGCTGGTGTCCCCGCCGCCCCGAACTTGGCGTTGAGCGTCACATCCGCCGTGAACCGTCCCGACTTTAGCCCCGTGACAGTGGGACCGGTGTAGGTCTTCAGCACCGACAGGCCCAGGGCCTTGCCCTCGTAGGTGGCGGTTTCGGCAAGCCCGGCGGTCTCGCTGACATCCCCGGCAGAGCCGGCGGGGCTGTGGGCGAAGAGAACGATATTGGTGGTGCTGACGCTCTCATACAGCCAGTACCCGTAGCGGGCATAGGTGCCGTACGGCGTGTAGTAGGAGTTGCCCGCCTTCATCTGGTAGTAGAGCGTATTTCCCCCAACCTTCTGGAAAAACAGCGAACCCATCAGATTGTCGCCGTCAACCTTACAGCTGCCCTGGCAATACAACGTCCCCTTGATCCCCTTGTAATACTGGTCGGCGAGTATGCCGTTGGCGGGGATTTCAGGAAGCGCCGTCAGGGCCTTTCCATCCGAGTCGGTTAATGCGGAAACGGGCATCCCGGCAAGGGGCAGGACATCGACATCCATGATGTTGGTGCCGAAGGCCTTCTTGATCAGGTTCCCCGCTCCGGCGATCTGCTCCCAGGTCATGGCGTCTTCCGGGAGGCCGCGCCGGTCATACTCGATGTAGCCCTTGGAGCGGCCAGGGTCTGTGCTGGCGTCCGAGGGGGTAGGGGCGACGCGCTCCATCGGTACCTTCGTATCCCCCTTAGGCAGGGCAGTCAGTCCTGGCCTGAACAAGTACATTGACGCGTTCTTGGGAGCAGAAGAGCCATTGCCTTCGCCGGTGGGCTGCAGCATGTAAAGGACCCGCCGCGCGTTGTTGCCGCTCTCGGCGGCACTAGCGGGGGTTTCGCCGGCGAGGCCCTTGATTTTCGCCTCGGTATCGACCTTCGCGGCATAGCCGTTGACCGTTGTCTGGTACCCCTCGATGAGCTTGATCTGCGCTTCCACGTCCTTGATCCGCTGACCGACCACCTCCTTTTGCGACGCGAGGCCGGGCGTGCCCGACACGGCGTTCAGGTCCGTCAGCGCCTTCCTGGCCGCCGTCAGCGCCGCCTTGGCGTCCGCCAGCGCCTTGTCGGCCGCCGCCTTCGCGGCCATCACGGCCGCGGCGTTGGTCCGGACCACCGAACTGTCGCCTCCGGTGGTGTAGATGTCATATGCGTTCGCCAACTTGGCCGCGTCAAGCTGCATCTTGGCCGTTTTCACGGCATCCTCCGCCGCCTTCTTGGCCGCCGTGGCGGCGGCGACGTAAGACTGCGCCTTCTGGACGTCCGTCATCTCCATCTGCTGGTCGCCGTCCATCGGCGCGGCCGCCTTCTTCCCGCCACCGCCTCCGCAGCCCGCGAGCGCCAGGCCCGCAGCGGCCATCGCCGCCAGAGCCACATGTCTCATGGTCCTCATCGAACCCTTCTCCTTCTTTCTCTCAAGCCCGGACAAACCGGGCAAACCGTTTGAACCGTTCCTTCGCCGCGCGAAACGCAGGTCAGAAGCTCAGCGTGATGCCGGTCACGAACCCGGCGCCCTCGACGTTGCTGCCGGCGGCATTGCTGCCGGTGCTGGGCGCAGGCTTGCCTCTTTGCGCCGACGGCACGCCGAAATCGTGCTTGCCGGGCATCGTGCCGCGGTCCCTCTCGGCCATGAACAGCGAGCTTCTCCAGGCAATGCCCGGCGCCAGCATGTAGCTCGCCGAAAACAGGCCCCCCGACTGCTCCGTGCCGTCGTCGGCCTCGGTCATCGTGCCGCTCAGGCTCACCGCCAGCGCGCCCTCCGAATACATCACACCGGCGGCCACGACCTCGACATCATCCGAGGAGTCCGTCTTCATCCCGTCGTCCGCCGTGGCATAGGCGACATCGAAGCTGAACGCCCCCATGCCCACCTGCAGGCCGGCATTCGTGAAGGTGTAGTCGTCGTCGTCCATCTGGCTCTTCTGGTAGTGGCCCGCAGAGAACGCCAGGTTCATGTTGCCGAAATCGCCCTTGTAGTTGCCGGCGACCGACCAGGCGTCCATGTCGTTGTTCTTCACATTGCCGCCACGGCCTTCCTGCCCGGTGTTCGGGATGTAGCTCACGGCCATCTGCGCGCCGTTCACCCGCGGCGTGAAGTAGCTCACCAGGTTCCTGTCGCCGAGGCCGTGGCCCGCGGTCCCCAGGCCGGAGGGCCCGCACTCGTTGATGCCGTTGATCCATCTGCCCATGTCGCCGCAGAGCATGCCGAAACCGGCATCCCGCACGCCCATGTGGGTGAGAACCACCGCGCTGTCCTCGGCTCCCAGCGTGATCTGACCGAACTCGCCGCCAACCGTCACCTGCGACTCGTCGATCATCGAACCCGACTGACTGTTGCCCTCGAGCTCCACCTTCACCGAGAAGGTCATGCCGTTGTCGGCGTCCAGCTTGCCCTTGAAGAAGATCTCGCTGTCCGACTGCTGGGCAACGCCGCCCTCTTTCATCGCGTCCGCCTCGTCGTCCACATCGACCATCCCGAACCACTGCTGCATGTAGCCGCCGACGCCCACGCTCAGCATCTCCGCCGCAGACGCAGGACCCGCCGCAAGCGCAAGACCCGAGGCCGCAAGAAGAACCTTGCCCGTGAAACCCCGCGCTCGGCATCCGCCATGCAGCCTGCCGTCCCCCGGCCATGCCGGGCCATGTCTTGTCGTCATCGTCTCGTCTCCTTCAGGTGAAAGCCCGTCCGCAGCGCCCGTCGACCGCCGCACGCCGGAGAAGGCGCACGACGGGGCGGCAGGTCACCGGGGACGGGAGGTGAAGCCGCGGCCCCGGAAAGGCCGCGGCAGGAAGCGTGACGGGGAAAGCCGGGCCGCCCGCAAGGCGGTCATGCCGCAAGCGCGGCGGGCGCGCTCCCGCGCGCTGCCCGGCAACCTGTCCATCTGCACGCGCCCGGCGCTCCTCCGCAGAGGACGCACGGGCGGGAAAGACAACAATCAGGCGGGAGCCGCTCTCCCGATGGCGAACCGGCTGACCGGCGCCAAAAGCCCGCATATGAAAGACATGAAGAGGCGCGAGGCGTATTCTACACTGTGTTCGAGCCGCTGAAGTCACGTCCGGGTATACTCGCCGCTGAGATTGCCCAAAACCTAACCCGGCGCACGACACCGCACAAGCTCCCGGACCAACCCCCACGCCGATTTCACCGACATGTTGCATCCATGCCACAGTCAGCCGCCGACGGGCCCCCGCAAACCGGGCCCGCGGCGCCCATCGACGACCGGCAGGCGCGGCTTTCTCCACCGGCGTGCAATGGAACGCAATGGAGCGTCCGCTGCCGCGTCTTCCCCACTCCAGGCCCGCCGCCGCCGCCAGCGGCGCATCGACAAATGCGCGCCCATTTCCCGCCGGCGGCGCCATCACCGCGCGCTGGCACCGCCCTTCTTCTCCGCCGCTCATGGACGCCGGACGCCCCCAAACGTCCATTGCCGGGCGGGTCGGCCACTCCGTATCATGAAAACAGGTGCCGGCCGCGCGGGCGGGACTTCGGGGTTGTACGGGGCTGCCTACCGGTCACGATCCGCAAGACGGGCGCCGCAGATGGCGAGTATCGGACGCCTCGGGAGCAGTGCTTTGGCGGGGAGGGGTCTTTGTGCGCCCGATCCCCAACCATTTTCACGGCAAACGACGGTCACATTCCGCGAATGGGATAATTGGCATCCTGCAGAGCGTGGCGGATCGCGGTGAGTCTGTGCCCTTGGGCGATCCACGACAACAATCGTAGCGCCTTCACCAGGTTGTTCTTGCCCGAAGCATTGGCGTCCGCAAGCATGGTGAGCGGCGCGAGCGGCGGGGAGGGAGGCGCGGTCTCGACCAGCGCCGAAGGGGCTCCGCGCAAGGTCAAGCTCGCCCCGGTCAAGGGCTTCCGCAAGCGCGAGATCGCGCGCGGCGCCAAACGCTGGCTGGCCCCGGGGACGGAGGTCGTCACCGATGCCCTGCACTGCTGGAACGCCCTCGACGGCATCGCCGCAAGCCACAGCGCCATCCGCACCGGCTCAGGCCGCCGGGCCGCCCGCATGGCCCCCTTCAAATGGGTCAACACGACCCTCGGCAACATCAAGAGCGCCATCGCCGGAACCTACCGAAAGCTCGGTCCCGACCATGCCGAACGCTACCTCGCCAGCTTTGCCTGGCGATACAACCGACGATACCAACTCAACTCCATGATCCCACGCTTCATTCACAGCGCCGTCAGAACACAACCCATCCCATATCAACTACTCATTGCAGGATGATCCTTCACCCTAAATCCGGCATTTGACGGGCTTGATCGCTGTCTCGGGGTAGTGTGAACGGCCGGATTTGGGCGTGGATTTCAGCACGCGGTCGCGGCCCTGGGTGGCGGCAGCCAGGGTTGACGCCCCGGTTCGCGGCCATGGAGGTATTTCCTGAGCGCCTCGGCGAGGATGCGGCGCCAGCGATCCCCGGCGCTCAACTGCTCCGCAGTTTGCGTCAGCGACCGGAAGAAGCCGGCGATCCGGCGCAGCGCCGCCATCACCGTCTTGCGACGCCCGTGATGGGAGGTCACCGTCAGCCGGGTCTGGCCGGCGTGGTGGGTCTGGCGGGCGACGCCGTGCAGGAGCAGCGGCCGGCTGGTGATCGCCTCGCGGTGATGGTCGGGGTCGGCGAGGCGCACGAACAGGCTCCACCAGTTGTAGATGAGCGCGACCAGCCGGGCCATGTGCCGGCAGCGCGTCAGGTCGCGCGTGGTGAAGCCGCCCCAACCCCACTGGTTCTTCAACTCGTCGAAGCCGTTCTCCGCGTCCGCCCGGTCGCGGTAGAGCCGGGCCAGCGAGCGTATCTCCAGGTCCAGCGAGGTCGCCAGCACCGCGAACTCCCATACCCCGGTGCCGGGCTGCGCCCCGGTCCGGAACAGCTCGCCCCGGGCCTTGTCGCCACGCGTCAACGCCAGCGTCGCAGGAAGCCGCCGGCGCAGCACCACAACCCGGCGCGTCCGGCTCCAGCCCTGCAGACGCAGATCGGCCCCGATCCCCGACCAGCCCTGGCCCGCATCCTCCCAGCCGTCCCGCGCCATCAGCCGCTCGGCAAGCCGGCGCGCCCCCTTCGTCAGGCGCAGCTTGAACAGATAGTCCGGACCCGCAGCCTCGCACGACGCCATGTTGGCCTCGCTGCCCCAGTCCTTGTCGCCCCGCACCAGACGCGGCCAGCGATCCCGCCCAAGACGGTCGAGCAACGCCCACAAGGACGGCGCCGCGCGCCTCGAATGGTGATGGTTGCCCGGCGCCACCTCGACATCAAGAACAAGCCGCGTGCCCGCCATCAGGAACGCATGGCAGGCATGCGAGGGGCGGCCCGGCTTCTTCGGGTTGTAGCTCACAACCGCTCCCTCCTGACGACCGTAAAGCGCCTTGATCGTCGTGTCGCAGTCCAGAACCCACGGCTCCCTCAGCAGCGGACGGACCACCTCGTCCAGATGGCCCTGAAGCCACGATGTGCCTTCATCCGCACCGAGCCGCTCCAGACCGCGCCGCACCGAATCCTCGCTCGCAACCTTGTCCATACCCAGCAGCGCAGGGTTCACCCCGTCGCCGCGCAGCGACGTGATGTGCGCATAGCGGGACTGCCCCGCCAGAACCGACAGAAGAACCGTCCCCAGGACATCCCGCTTCGACGGCGCGTTCGGGCTCGTGTACCGCAGCGGGCAGTCCGCAACCAAAGCGTCAAAGCGACCGCTCACCTTCAGCTATTCCGCGAAAAACGCCAGATGGCCCAGCGGCGTCACCGCCGCATCAGGGTCCCATTCCACATGAACCGCGCCGCCGAAGGTGTCCACCTTCACGAACGCTCGGGCGACATCCCGCACAGCGCCAGGATAATCACCCACAGGGTGAGCCTCTTCGGCCCCTGAAAAGCCGCTCATATCCGCAGACTACAAGGGATTCGGCAAGGCCACGCCATCCTCAAATGCCGGATTTAGGGTAAACGCTCAGCACCCGGCCGAGCATGTCCGACGGCGTGCCCATCTGGATCAGGCTCTGCGCGCCCACGCCCATGACCAGCATGGCGAAGCCCGCCACCGCCAGCGCCGCCAGCGCGAGTTCGAAATGTCCGGTGAGGGAAAACAGCGCCACCATCGCCGCGTGCACCGCCGCGCCGGCGAACACGATGCCGGCGAGCCCGTCCCGGTTGCCGCGCCAGGCGAGCCAGAGGCCGCCTGCCAGCGCGCCCAGCCCGTTGACGGCGATGAGCCAGGCGAAGCCCGCCGCGCCGCGCTCGAACACGACATCGGCGAAGGCGGGCAGCAGTTCGACATAGGGCCGGACCAGCAGCGCCCCGGCCAGCAGCAGCAGGATCAGCGGGCCGACGCCCGCATGGCGCCCGATATAGCCGAAGCCCTCGCCGATCTCCGCGAGCAGGCCCCGGCGTTCGCGCCGCACCTGCAGGCGGGGGCTGAGGCGCAGCATCGGCAATACGATGAGGAAGGCGGCAAAGGTCGCCGTGTTGCACAGGAACGCCCAGCCTGCGCCGGAGACGGGCCCCAGATATGTCAGCATCGGTCCGGCCAGCGTCGGGCCGATGAAGCGCGCGCTGTTCCAGCCGATCGAGTTGATCGCGACCGCGGAGGGGATGTCGTCGCGGCCCACGAGCGACGGCACGAGCGACAGGCGCGCCGGCTGCGCTATCGCCGTCGCCGTGCCGAGCGCCAGGGTGAGCAGGAACAGCAATTCCGGCGTGGTGAGGCCGGTGACGGTCAGGAGGCCGAGCGTGAGCGCCTGGATGCACAGAAGGCCCTGCATCGCGGCGATGATGCCCAGCCGGCTGAGGCGGTCGGCCACCGCGCCGGCGAACGGTCCCAGCAGGATGGACGGCAGGAATTCCGCCGCGGCGATCAGGCCAAGGTAAAACGCCGAACCGGTCAGCTCCCAGGCGAGCACGCCGACGCCGGTGCGCTGCATCCAGGTGCCGACCAGCGAGACCGCGTTGCCGGTGAAGTAGAGGCGGTAATTGCGGTTGGCGAAGACGCGCCCGATGCCGCCCGCGACGGGAGGCGCCATCAGTCCAGCCGGTAGCCCTGCCGGCGGAGGAAGGCGCCGAAGTCCTCGCGCTCGGTGTGCGAGACCTGGCGCGCCTTGTCCTCGGACCAGCCGTAGAAGCCCGCCTCGCCGTAGCGGTCGGTGTCCCGCTGCTTGTCCGCCGGAATGCTGTAAACCGCGTCGCGGCGGCGGTCGTATGCGTCGATACCGGCGGCCAGCTTGCCGTCGTCATAGCGGTCGGTGTGGACCGTGACCGAGGGCGGCACCCGCATGGAGATATAGCCCTCCGCCGCCGGCCAGCCGACGCAGAGCCCGGCTACCGGGAACACCCATTCCGGCAGGCCCAGCAGTTCGCCCACCCGGAAGCAATGGTTGCGCACGACGCTGATCGGGCAGCAGCCGAGCCCCATCGCCTCCGCCGAGAGGATGAAGGTCTGCATGGCGAGCGCGGCGTCCACGGTCGGGTTGAAGGCGGCATCGAAATGGTCGTTGGCGAACGGCTTGCCCCGCAACTCGCAGATCCGCCTGATCCGCCGCCCGTCGCCGCACCAGACCATGAATACCGGCGCCGTGCCGATCCACGGCATGCCCGGGATGAGTGCGGCGACCTCCGCCCGGAGCGCCGGGTCGGCCACCCGCACGACCGAAGCCTGCTGCAGGTCGGACTTGGCGCTGGCGGAGAAGGCGCAGGCGAACAGCAGGTCCAGCATGTCCTCCGGGACCGGCCGGTCGGCGTAGCGGCGGTGGGTGCGCCGGTCGAGGATCGCCGCGAGCGGTCCCTCCGCCGGCATGTCCGCGCCGCCGGGCGTCTCGGGGCCGTAACGCTTCGTCACCAGGTCGGCCAGGGTATCGGGCATCGGTTTCCTCTCCGAATCGCGCCGGGACCGAGCCTACGCCTCCCCGACTCCCGGCGGAAGGCGCGCGCAGGTTACGCGCGAATCAGGGTCCCGGCGTTGGCTGGAGCGGGCCCCCGGGTTCGGACAGCCGGGTCGAGAAGAATTGACAGGAGCGCGGGTACGGGAAGGATGGACGCCCATGAGGAAGCGGCGCGGGCGCGGCAGCGCCGGCCCGGAGAGATTCGGAGATCGGGTTCGGATGGTTCGGTTCCGGCTGGTTCTGGTCCTCGCGGCGGCAATCGCTGTCCATACGGGGCCGCGCCCGGCGGAGTCCGGCGATGCGGACGCCGGCCGCCCCGTGTTCGACCAATGCAAGGCCTGCCATGAGGCCGGCGCCGGAGCCCGGCACGGGATCGGCCCGCATCTGAACGGCCTCTTCGGCCGGGTCGCGGCAAGCCACGCGGACTTCATCTATTCCGGGAGCTTCCTGCGCCTCAGGGACGACGGGCATGTCTGGAGCGCCGAAACGCTCGACGCCTTTCTCGGGAGTCCGGACGCCGTCGCCCCCGACTCCCGGATGACCTTCGACGGGATTGCGGATGCGCGCGCGCGGGCGGACCTGATCGCCTTCCTCCAAAGCATCGGCGACGGAACCGGCATGGCGCTGCTTTCCGGCAGTGCTGAGGACCACGGCATCGATCCGGCCGTTCTGGCCATCGAGGGCGACCCCGAATACGGCGCCTGGCTCAGCGGGGAATGCACGACCTGCCACCGGGCGGACGGAGGCGACAAGGGCATACCCTCCATCCTGCGCTGGCCGGTGGAACGCTTCGTCATCGCGATGCACGATTACAGGAACAAGCGCCGCGAGCACCCGGTCATGCAGATGATCGCGGCGCGGCTGGGCGACGAGGAAATCGCCGCGCTTGCCGCCTACTTCGCCAATCCCGCAGAATGAGGACCCAACCCGCCCGTCACGACGGCAACGCAACCGGAAGGAGGAACCCGCCATGAAACTCGACAGGAGATCATTCGTCGGCTCGACGGCTGCGACCGCGGCCTTGCTTGCGGCGCCGGCAGCCATCGGCCAGGGCCGCCCGCGCGTGGTCGTCATCGGCGGCGGCGCCGGCGGCGCCACGGCGGCGCGCTATATCGCAAAGGACAGCAAGGGCGCCATTGACGTCACCCTCGTGGAGCCGACCCGCACCTACTACACCTGCTTCTTCTCGAACCTCTATATCGGCGGCTTCAAGGAAGTTGCGGATATCGGGCACACCTACGGCCGGCTCGCCAGCGCCCACGGCGTCAATGTCGTGCATGACTGGGCCGTCGGCGTTGACCGCAGCGCCAAGACAGTGAGCCTCGCAGGGGGCGCCACGCTCTCCTACGACAGGCTCGTCCTCTCCCCGGGCATCGACTTCGTCGAAGGGGCCGTGGAGGGCTGGGACGTCGGCGCGCAGAACGCGATGCCGCACGCCTACAAGGCCGGTTCGCAGAGCGAGCTGCTGAGGGCGCAGGTCCGCGCCATGCCGGAGGGCGGCGTTTACGCCATGGTCGCTCCCCCCAACCCGTTCCGGTGCCCGCCCGGCCCCTATGAGCGCATCTGCATGGTGGCGCACCATCTCAAGGCCCACAATCCGACGGCGAAGATCATCATCGCCGACCCCAAGCCGAAATTCTCCAAGATGGGACTCTTCCAGGAAGGCTGGGCCGACCACTATGCCGGCATGATCGACTGGATCGGGCCGGAGTTCGGCGGCGACAAGGTGTCGGTCGATCCCGCGGGCATGACCGTCACCATCGACGGTGAAGAGACCAGGGTGGATGTCTGCAATGTCATTCCGGCCATGAAGGCCGGACGCATTGCCGAGCTTGCCGGCGTCACCGACGGCAACTGGGCGCCGGTCAGCGCCTACGACATGTCCTCGAAGGCGGACCCGGATGTCCATGTCCTCGGCGATGCCGCCCAGCAGGGCGACATGCCGAAGTCGGGCTTCTCGGCCAACAGCCAGGCGAAGGTCTGCGCCAACGCCGTGCGCGGCGCGCTCACCGGGTCGAAGGTGTTCCCGGCCAGATATTCCAACACCTGCTGGTCGCTCATCTCGACGGAGAACGGCGTCAAGGTCGGCGCGTCCTACGAAGCGACGGACGAGAAGATCGCCAAGACCGACGGCTTCATCTCCAAGACCGGCGAAACGGCGGAGTTGCGCAAGACCACCTACGAAGAGTCGGAGGGCTGGTATTCCGGCATCACGGCCGACATCTTCGGCTGACCGGCCGGCGCCCCTCGCGCGGCCCAGGGGAGCCATGAGCCGCCCGGCGGGCGGCTCCTCCCCAACGCCGCGCGGCGAACGCCCAGCAACCTCCCAGCCTGTCTCCATGGAGACAAGCCGGCAAATGACCAAGGAGAAAAACATGCCGAAAGATTCGCAAGACACCAAAGGGCTATACGCCTACTTCGCGGAACATCCGGAAGAGGCGCGCCGGCAATTTTTCGAGCCGGCGCCGGGGCTGAGCCGGCGGGGCTTCTTCGCCGGCGCCGGGCTGGCGGCCGCAGGCGGCCTGCTCGGCATGACGATCCCCTTCTACGCCAACATGCCGCGCGGGCTGGTGCCGGCGGCCTTTGCCTCGGAGGACGTGCTGGTCGGCAAGGACGGGCTGACGCTGCTGAACGACCGGCCGATCAATGCCGAGACGCCGGCGCACCTGCTCGACGATGCGATCACGCCCACCGCCCGGCACTTCATCCGCAATAACGGCCTGCCGCCGGAAGACGCCGACGCCGCAGGCTGGACGCTCGCCGTGGACGGGCTGGTGGACAACCCGATGGAGCTGTCCATCGAGGACCTGAAGGCCGGGTTCGAGGTGGTCACCATGGCGCTCACCATCGAATGCGGCGGCAACGGACGGGCCTTCTTCGACCCGCCGGCCAAGGGCAACCAGTGGACCGTCGGCGCCGTGGGCTGCTCGGAATGGACCGGCGTGCGCCTCGCCGACGTGCTGAAGAAGGCCGGGGTCAAGCCGGGCGCGGTCTATACCGCGCATTACGGCGCCGACACCCACCTCTCCGGCAAGGAGGGCAAGCTGCCGATCTCGCGCGGCGTGCCGATCGCGAAGGCGATGACCGACAATGTGCTCATCGCGTTTGCGATGAACGGCGGGCCGCTGCACAGGCAGAACGGCGCGCCGCTCCGCCTGGTGGTGCCGGGCTGGCCGGGGTCGTGCTCGCAGAAATGGCTGAAGCGCATCCAGCTCCGAGATCAGGTTCATGACGGGCCGAAGATGACCGGCAAGTCATACCGGGTGCCGCGCTATTCCGTTGCTCCGGGCGACAAGGTGCCGACGGAGGATTTCGAGATCATCGAGCGCATGCCGGTGAAATCCCTGGTGACGTCGCCGGAGAACGGCGCCGGCGCGGCCCGTGAGGTCGAGGTGCGCGGCCATGCCTGGTCGGGGGACCGCACGGTTTCCGCCGTCGACCTCTCCATCGATTTCGGCAAGAGCTGGATGGCCGCGGAGCTGGACGGGCCGGTCAATCCCGGCGCCTGGCAGAACTGGCGCCACAGCATCGCCTTCCCCGAGGCCGGCTACTACGAGGTCTGGGCGCGGGCGACCGACAGCGCCGGCGAGATGCAGCCCTTCGCCATCGACTGGAACCCGAAAGGCTATCTCAACAACACCATGCACCGGGTGGCGCTGCGCGTAGCCTGACCGCGCGCCGATGCGGACCGTCATGGCGGCGGCGCTGCTGCTTGCCTGCGCAGCGGCAGCGCCCGCCGGCGCGGCCGACCTGGAGACGCGCCTCGCCGCGGCCGATTCCGCGCGCGGCAAAAAGGTGTTTCGCAAGTGCGCCGCCTGCCACACGGCCGAGAAGGGCGGACGCAAAAAGATCGGACCCAACCTCTGGGGCATTGTCGGTGCGCCGGTAGGGGCGAGGGACGGGTTCCGCTATTCGAAGGCGATGACGGCGTTCGGCGGCAGCTGGACGCCGGAGCGTCTCGACGCCTATCTGACGAAGCCGCGCGCGGTGGTGAAGGGCGGCTCCATGAGCTTCGTCGGCCTGAAGCGCGAGCGCGACCGCGCCGATGTCATCGCCTTCCTGAACGGGATGGGCGACAGCCCGGCCGATTTCGGGAAGGCGTCCGCGGCCCCGGCGGTTTCGCAGACCCCGGAGGCGGAGGATTTCGGCCTCATGGTCAGGGCGCCCGGCGCCTCCGAGACCTTCTACGCCTGCACGCCCTGCCACTCGGAGCGGATCGTCGTGCAGCAGGGCCTGACGCGCGAGCAATGGGACGAGTCGCTGGACTGGATGGTCGAGGAGCAGGAGATGGAGCCGATCGAGGGAGATGCCAGGACGGTCATCCTCGACTATCTGGCGGCGCATTACGGCCCCGACCGCCCGAACTTCCCGCGCTGACAAGCGGCGTTCCGGTAGGGAGGGATTGCAGCGTCCGCCCGCAGCCCGGCCGTTCAGGACGGCTCATAGGCGAGGTTGGGGGCGAGCCAGCGTTCGGCTTCGGCGAGCGCCATGCCCTTGCGCCGGGCGTAGTCCTCCGCCTGGTCGCGGTCGATCCGGCCGACGCCGAAATAGCGGGCCTCCGGATGGGCGAAATAGAGGCCGGCGACCGAAGCGGCAGGCGTCATGGCATAACTCTCGGTCAGGCCCATGCCGGCATTCCCCTCCGCGTCGAGCAGGCGGAAGATCGTCCGCTTCTCCGTGTGGTCCGGGCAGGCGGGATAGCCGGGCGCGGGCCGGATGCCGCGATAGGCCTCGGCGACCAGCTCCTCGTTGGAAAGCCGTTCCTCCGGCGCATAGCCCCACAGCTCGCGGCGCACGCGCTCATGCAGGCACTCGGCGAACGCCTCCGCCAGCCGGTCGCCGAGCGCCTTCGCCATGATGGCGCTGTAGTCGTCGCGCCCGGCCTCGAAAGCGCGGGCGCGTTCCTCGATGCCGCCGCCGGCCGTCACCGCAAAGGCGCCGACATAGTCCGGCGTCCCGGGCGGGGCCACGAAATCCGCGAGCGCCAGGTTGGACCGGTCCCGCCGGCCCCGCTGCATCTGCTGGCGGAGCGTGTGCAGGGTGGCGATCCGTTCCGAGCGGGCCTCGTCGGCGAAGAGCGCGATATCGTCCGCGCCGTTGCGGTTCGCCGGCCAGAAGCCCGCGATGCCGCGCGGCCGGGTCCAGCCCTCCCCGACAAGCCGGTCCAGCATCGCCAGCGCGTCGGCATGGAGGCTGCGCGCGGCCTCGCCCACCTCCGCATCGTCGAGGATGTCGGGGAAGCGCCCGGCGAGTTCCCAGGCGGCGAAGAAGGGCTGCCAGTCGATATAGCGGGCAAGCTCCGCAAGGTCCCAGCCGTCGAATACCCGGACACCGGGAGCGGCCGGGGCCGGCGGCGTATACGCACTCCAGTCGATCTCCATGGCGTTGGCGCGGGCTTCCTCCAGCGTTGCGCGCGGCCGCCGCCCGCCGGACTTCCCGTGCGACTCGCGCAGGCGGTCGTAATCGGCGCGGATCTCACCGGCATAGTCGGCGCGGCGGTCGGGCGACATCAGCGTGCCGACGACGCTGACGGCGCGGGAGGCGTCCGTCACATGCACCAGCGGACCGTCATAATTGGGTGCGATGCGCACGGCCGTGTGCGCCTTGCTGGTCGTCGCCCCGCCGATCAGCAGCGGCAGCTCGAAGCCCTCGCGCGCCATCTCGGCGGCGACGAAGCACATCTCGTCGAGGCTCGGCGTAATCAGCCCGGAAAGCCCGATAATGTCCACCTGCTCGCGCTTCGCCGTCTCCAGGATGCGGGCGGCGGGCGTCATCACGCCGAGGTCGACGATCTCGTAATTGTTGCACTGGAGCACGACGCCGACGATGTTCTTGCCGATATCGTGGACGTCGCCCTTGACGGTGGCGAGCAGCACCTTGCCGGCCGACGAGGACTCGGCGCCCTCCTTCTCGGCCTCCAGGAAGGGAGTGAGCCAGGCGACGGCGCGCTTCATCACCCGCGCGCTCTTGACCACCTGCGGCAGGAACATCTTGCCCTCGGCGAACAGGTCGCCGACATGGTTCATGCCGGCCATCAGCGGCCCTTCGATGACGGACAGCGGCCGGCCCAGCGCCAGCCGGGCCTCCTCGACATCCTCCTCGATCCACTCGGCGATGCCCTGCGTCAGCGCGTGCGACAGGCGCTCGTCCACCGGCATGGCCCGCCAGGAGAGGTCGGCGGCAGCCTCCTTGCTCCGGCCCCGGTAGCTCTCGGCGAGCTCGACCAGGCGCTCGGTCGCGTCCGCGCGGCGGTTGAGCAGCACGTCCTCGACCGCCTCGCGCAGCTCCGCCGGAATGTCCTCATAGACCGGCAGCCGCCCGGCATTGACGATCGCCATGTCCAGCCCGGCGGGAATGGCGTGGTAGAGGAAGGCCGCGTGCATGGCCTCGCGCACCGTGTCGTTGCCGCGGAAGGCGAAGGAAACGTTGGAGAGCCCGCCCGAGACCTTGGCGTGGGGCAGGTTCGCCTTGATCCGCCGCGTCGCCTCGATGAAGGCGACGGCATAGTCGTCATGCTCCTCGATGCCGGTCGCCACGGCGAAGATGTTGGGGTCGAAGACGATGTCCTCGGGCGGGAAGCCGGCCTCGTCCACCAGCAGGCGGTAGCTGCGCTCGCAGATCCCGAATTTGCGCGCGGCCGTCTCCGCCTGGCCCTCCTCGTCGAAGGCCATCACGACGGTCGCGGCGCCGTAGCGGCGGATGCGGCGCGCCTGGTCCAGGAACGGCCCCTCGCCCTCCTTCAGGCTGATCGAGTTCACGATGGCCTTGCCCTGGACGCATTTCAGCCCGGCCTCGATCACCGACCATTTCGACGAATCGATCATGACCGGCACGCGGGCGATGTCCGGCTCGCCGGCGATCATGTTGAGGAAGACGGTCATGGCGCGCTCGCTGTCGAGCATGCCCTCGTCCATGTTGACGTCGATGACCTGCGCGCCGTTCTCGACCTGCCGGCGGGCCACGTCCAGCGCGGCCTCGTAGTCCCCGGCCTCGATCAACCGGCGGAAAACCGCCGAGCCGGTGACATTGGTGCGCTCCCCGATATTGACGAAGCGTGCGCTGGTGCGCGCGGCGCGTTCGCTCATGCCGCCGCGACGAAGGGTTCGAGCCCGGCGAGCCGCATGCGCCGCTCCATCCGGGGCGGCTTGCGCGGGGTCACGCCCGCCACGGCTTCGGCGACGGCGGCGATATGCGCGGGCGTGGTGCCGCAGCAGCCGCCGACCAGGTTCACCAGCCCGTCCCGCGCCCAGGCGCCCAGATGGCGGGCGGTCGTCTCCGGCGTCTCGTCATAGCCTCCGAAGGCGTTGGGCAGGCCGGCGTTCGGATAGGCGGAGATCAGCGTGTCGGCCACGCGCGCCATGTCGGCGAGGAAGCCGCGCATCTGCTCCGCCCCGAGCGCGCAATTGAGGCCGACGGCGAAGGGCGCGGCATGGCGCACCGAATACCAGAAAGCCTCCGGCGTCTGGCCGGACAAGGTGCGTCCGGAGAGGTCCACAACCGTGCCGGAGACGAGGACCGGCAGGCGGGTGCCGCGCGCCTCGAACGCCTCCTCGACGGCGTAGAGCGCCGCCTTGGCGTTCAGCGTGTCGAACACCGTCTCGACGGCAAGCAGGTCCGCCCCGCCGTCCATCAGGCCCTCGGCGGCCTCGCGGTAGGCGGCGCGGAGCGTGTCGAAATCGACATTGCGCGCCGCCGGGTCCTCGACATCGGGAGAGATCGAGGCGGTGCGGTTGGTCGGCCCGATGGCGCCCGCCACCCAGCGCGGCCGGCCGTCCCGGCGGCCGTCCGCGGCCTTGCGGGCGATCCGGGCCGCGGCCTCGTTGATCTCGCGGGCGAACGCCTCCATGCCGTAATCGGCCAGCGCGACCCGGGTGGCGTTGAAGCTGTTGGTCTCGAGAATGTCGGCGCCGGCGTCCAGGAAGGTGCCGTGGATGTCGGCAATGGCGTCCGGCTGCGTCAGGTTCAGCAGGTCGTTATTGCCCTTGAGGTCCCGGTCCCAGCCGGCGAAGCGCGCGCCGCGGAAGTCGGCCTCCTCCAGGCCGAGCTGCTGGATCATGGTCCCCATTGCGCCGTCGAGAACGAGGATGCGTTCCCCGGCCGCCGCCTCCAGCGCCGCCGTGCTGTCTTTCGTCATTGCCTTCGATACCGCCTTCGGGCCGCCCGTTCCGGGCTGCCGAGAGGTATAGCCGCTTCCTCCGGACACGCAAGCCGGGCCGCCCCGGCCGGGTGTCGGCGGGCGGGAAACATGCTAAGCGGAACGGGCTATGAAACTCCTCGCTGCCCTTGCCCGTGCCGCTTTCCGGCTTCTCAGCCAGCGGCACCGGCGGCAGCCAGGCCGCAAGCGGCGCCTGCCCGCACCCGAAGCCGGCAGCGTCATCGCCGGCAAGGCATGGGTGACAGATGGCGACAGTCTCCGGGTCTCCGGCCACAGGGTCCGCTTCTCCGGCCTCGACGCCCCGGAACTGGACCAGTGGGCGAAACACCGGGACGGCTATTGGTTCAAGCACGGCAAACGGGTCAAGCGTGCGCTCATCCGCACGGTCGGCGGCCGGCATGTCGAGGTGTCCGTGGAAGGCATAGACCGGCATGGCCGCGTGCTGGGCCGCGTAACCTGCGGCGGCAGGGATGTCGGCGCCTGGCTCGTCCGCAACGGCCATGCCATCGCCGCTTACGGAGACCTCTACAAGGAGGTCGAACTGGAAGCCCGCCGGGAAGGACGCGGCCTCTGGGGCCACGATGTCGCCTTCGACCCGCGATACTGGCGGCGGAGGCAGGCAAGGCGAGGATAAAGCCGCGCCGCGCCGACCTGCCATGTGGGCCGCCGACCGCCGGGTCCACTCCAATCGAATGTCAGGGCAATCGGAGCAAGTCGTCCTCAGCCCCCGGCCTTTCTCCGCGACTCGTAGAGGTCGATCAGCTTCAGCGCGTCGGCGGCGTCGATGCGGCCGAGCGGGCCGTCGCTGTAGCTGGAGACCTCGATCGCGCCGGCCTCGTTCAGGATGAACTCGGAGGGCTGGACGATGCTGCGGCGGTCTTCCCACCAGGCGCCGACCCGGTCTCCGTCCGCCCGCGTCATGCCCCAGGCGAAGGGGAAGCTCTTGCCGTCCGCCAATTTGCGGGCGTTATCCTCATCGTCCACGCTGCCGGCGAGGATGGAGACGCCGCGCGCCTCGAACTCCGGCCATAATTCCTGGAAGCCGTCCAACTGACGGCGGCAATAGGGTCACCAGTGGCCGCGGTAGAACAGCACCACCTTCCAGGCGCCCGGCATGTCGGCGGGCACTTCCGCCGGTCCCCGGTCCAACAGGTTCAGCGAAAGGGCCGGAAACGCGGCGCCGATCCCCAGCTTCTCGCCCATGGCGGTCCTCTCCCTTGCATTCGGACGCCGGCTATCCTGACACGCGCGCGGCAACGGGGCAATCGCCGCTACCCCGCCGCGTCGCAGGTCCTTGTCGGCAGGCCGGGTCCTCCGGTGCGGGCGCTGCGGCGCTCGAACAGCAACACGTCGTGCCAGACGCCGTCCAGATGCCCGTAGCGCTCCCGGCGGCCGACCTCGCGGAAGCCGCATTTCCGGTGGAGCGCGATGCTGGGCAGGTTCGCCGCCATGATCTGCGCCTGCAGCGTCCAGTAGCCCTCCGCCTCGGAGGCCGCGACCAGCCCCTCCAGCAAGGCGGTTCCGGTCCCTGACCCTTGCGCGCTTTCGCCGACATAGACGCTGACCTCAGCGACACCGGCAGCGCCTCAGGTGTCGGGGGCGGGCGTCAGCGCCGCCCAGCCGACCGCGCGGCCGCCGCCGTCTCTGGCGACCAGCCGGCCGATGGCCAGGTGCCCCTTGTCCCACGCCTTCCAGCTCGGCGGGTTCTTCATGAAGGCGGCGATGCCGGTCTTCAGGCCCGCGCGGTAAATGGCGCGGACCTCGGGCCAGTCGCTGTCCTGCATGGCGTCGATAGCGGTCATCGGCCGGGCCGGGTCGGTTCCTTCGGCGGTGCTGCCGGCAATTCTCTGCGCCGGACGGGCCGGCCGGTCAAGAGGCGGGAAGGGCAGGCCTTGTTCACAATTTCTGAAAAAATTCCATTACAGGGGTTGAAATCCGCGCCGCCGCCCATTAGGTGGAGCGGGAGGAAGCGGTTGTCCGGAGGCCGCTTCGGGTCGCGGCGGCGCGAAAAAAGCCCCCAGGGGAGCAGGCGGGAGGGGTGCGTCCGGCGACTGCCTCGCGCATGCGGGCGCACGCGGGCAATCAGGCGCGCGAACCGCGCCGGCGCCGACGCGCGCCGGCCCGCGCGCGTTACGCGCGAAAAAGGGTCGCCGCCCCGCAACAGCGGGCGGCGGAAACCATCGAATGGAAGGAGGCGCAAATGCCCCGACGAACGACTCCTCGAAGCGGCGCCAACGGCCCGGGCTTCGACCCGGACCACGACAAAACATGACATTTCCGGAGGGCCTCATGACAAAACATGACATTTCATGACATCCCGCAGAGGGTCCCGGCCCGTTCGGTCCCCAACCGCAGCTCGGCCCCTTATTGACTCGCCCGTCAATCGAACCAATAATGAACATATGTCGGCCCCTCTTCCCCGAAGAAATCCTGCCGGGCTCGCCGCGCTGAGGCGGCGCATCGCCCTGCTGGAACGCCGGACGGCCGTTGCGGAGCCGGCGGGAGGCGGAGCAGCGGAGGTCTGGCGGTTCGGCCTCGGCGCCCTGGACGGAGCCCTGCCGGAGCATGGGCTGGCGGTGGGCGGGCTGCATGAGGCGGGCGGCAGCGCGGCAGGAGACGGGCCGGCAGCCGCCGCTTTCCTGGCTGCCCTGCTTGCCCGGCTCGACCGCCGGGACGGGCGGGGCGCCGTGCTGGTCTGCCAGAGCCGGACGAGCCCCTTCGGCCGGCTCTACGGGCCGGGCTGGCGGGACCTTGGCCTCGAACCGGCGGACCTGCTGCTGCTCTCCGCCCGCCGCGACCGGGATGTCGCCTGGGCGATGGAGGAGGGATTGCGCAGCGCCGCCCTGGCGGCGGTGCTGGGCGAGGTCGAAAGCCTCGATTTCACCCTGAGCCGCCGGCTTGCGCTCGCCGCCCGCGAGAGCCTGACCCCCGTCCTGCTGCTGCGCCGGGACGGCCTCGGGCCGGCGAGCGCCGCCTTCTCGCGCTGGCGGGTCGCGTCGCTGCCCCCGGATCGGGGCGACCCGTTCGACGCCGCCGCGCCCGGCCTGCCGCGCTGGCGCCTCGACCTGCTGCGCTGCCGGGGCGGACGGCCCGTGACCTGCACTGTGGAGTGGAACCGTGAGACGGGTGATTTCGGTGTGGCTGCCGCGCTGGCCGATCGACCGGCTGCGCCGCGCACGGCGGCCCGCCGCCCTGTCCTCGCGCGCGCCGCCGGCTGAGCCGGTGCCGTTCGCGCTCACCGCGCCCGGCCGCCATGGCGCGGTGCTGGCGGCGGTCAACCGGCAGGCGGAAGCCGAGGGGCTCGTACCCGGCATGCGGCTTGCCGACGCCCGCGCGCTCCTGCCCCGCCTCGCCGCAGCCGAAGCCCGGCCGGCGGAGGACCGGCGCGGGCTTGAACGCCTCGCGCTCTGGTGCAACCGCTTCACGCCCTGCTGCGCGGTCGATGGCGGGGACGGCCTGCTGCTCGACATCGCCGGCGCCGACCATCTCTTCGGCGGCGAGGCGGCGATGGCGGCGGAAGTGGAGGCGCGCCTTGCGGGCCTTGGCTTCGGGGCGCGGACCGGCCTTGCCGATACGCCGGGCGCCGCCTGGGCGCTCGCCCGCTTCGGCGGGGAAGGCCGCCGCATCGCCGCGCCCGGAGGTGCTCCTGCCGCACTCGCACCCCTGCCGGTCGAGGCGCTGCGGATCGTATCCGAGGACGCCCGCCTGCTGCGCCGCCTCGGCCTGGTGACCATCGGCGCGGTGGACGCCCTGCCCCGCGCGGCGCTTGCGCGCCGCTTCCCCCGCCAGTGCGCGGGGGCAGGCCAGGGCCGGGAGCGGAGCGAGGCCGTTCTGGAACGCCTCGACCGCGCGCTCGGCCGCCGCCCCGACCCGGCGGCGTCCCTGCCGCTGCCGCCTGCCTGCCTCGCACGCCTGGCCTTCCCGGAACCCCTGATCGACCTTGCCGGGCTGGAGGCGGCGGTCGCCCGGCTGATGGAAGAGCTTTGCGCTTCGCTGGAACGGGACGGGCTCGGCGCGCGGGAACTCGCGCTGCTGTTCTGCCGGGTGGACGGCGGCACGGCGCGGCGCGGCGTCTCGACCGCGCGCGCCACCCGCGACAGCGCGCATTTGCGGCGCCTTTTCGAGGGCAAGATCGAGACCGTGGACCCCGGGTTCGGGATCGACGCGATGGCGCTCCACGCCGTCCGCGCCGAGCCGCTCGCGCATGAGCAATTCCGGCTGACGGAGGGCGGTCGCGGCAGCGGCGGGCTCGGTCCGCTGATCGACCGCCTGCAGGCCCGTCTCGGCGAAGGGTCCGTCTCCCGCCTCAAGCCGGTCGCAAGCCACCTGCCGGAACGCGCCGAACGGCGGATGGCGCCCGGCCGGGAAGGCGTGGCCTGGCCCGTGCGGCCGGGCGTGGGGCAACGCCCCTTCCGCCTGTTCGACCGGCCCGAGCCGGTGGAGGTCGTCGCCGGGCTGCCGGACGGCCCGCCGGCGCTGTTCGCCTGGCGCCGGCTGCGCCGCCGCATTGCCCGCGCCGAGGGCCCCGAGCGCATCGAGCCGGAATGGTGGGCCGGCGGCCACGACGACGACCCGCGCGATTATTACCGCGTCGAGGATGTGGAAGGCCGGCGCTACTGGCTCTACCGCGCCGGGCTCTACAGGGACGCCGGCAGCAAGGGTCCGCCCCGCTGGTACATCCACGGGCTCTACGGATGAGCGGCGTCCCTTACGCGGAATTGCAGGCGGTCAGCAATTTCAGCTTCCTGCGCGGCGCCTCCCATGCGGAGGAACTGGTGGAAGAGGCCGCGCGGCTCGGGCTTGCGGCCATCGGCATCGCCGACCGCAACACGCTCGCCGGCGCGGTTCGCGCCCATATGGCGGCGAAGCGGGCCGGCATCCGCCTGCTGACCGGCGCGCGGCTCGACCTCGCGGGCGGCGCCTCGCTGCTCTGCTATCCCCGCGACCGCGCCGCCTACGGGCGCCTCTGCCGGCTGCTCACCCTCGGCCAGCGGCGCGCGGCCAAGGGCGGATGCGTGCTGCACCGGGAGGACCTGCTCGCCCATGCCGAGGGACAAGTGTTGATGGCGCTGCCGCCGGAGCCGTGGCGCGAGGGGTTCGAGACGGAACTCGCCGGGCTCCGCCGCGCGCATGACGGCCCCCTCTACCTCGCCGCGCGCATGCTCTACCGGGGCGGCGACCGCGCCCGGCTCAGCCGCCTGGCGGCGCTGGCGGAGCGCGCCGGGGCGCCGCTGCTGGCCACCAACGACGTCCACTACCACCGCCCCGGACGCCGGCCGCTACAGGACGTGCTGACCGCCGTCCGCGAGCATGTGACCGTGGCAGAAGCGGGCTGGCGCCTCGCCGCCAATGCCGAGCGCCACCTCAAGGACGGAGCCGAGATCGCGCGGCTCTTCCGCGGCCATGAGGAGGCGGTTGCGCGGAGCCTCGAAGCGGCCTCGCTCTGTACCTTCAGCCTCGACGAACTCGCCTACGAGTATCCCGACGAGCCGGTGCCGGCCGGCAGCACCCCGCAGCGGCATCTGGAGGCGCTCGCCTGGAAGGGCGCGGCCTGGCGCTATCCGGACGGCGTCCCGGAGAAGGTCGCCGCCGCGCTCCGGCACGAGCTCGGGCTGATCGGCGAGCTGGACTACGCCCCCTATTTCCTCACCGTCCACGACATCGTGCGCTACGCCGACGGCGAGGGCATCCTCTGCCAGGGGCGGGGCTCGGCGGCGAACTCGGCGGTCTGCTACTGCCTCGGCATCACCGCCGTCGATCCGGCCCGGATCGACCTCCTGTTCGAACGCTTCGTCTCCCGCGAGCGCCGCGAGCCGCCCGATATCGACGTCGATTTCGAGCATGAGCGGCGCGAGGAGGTGATCCAGTACATCTACGGGCGCTACGGCCGCGAGCGCGCCGGGATCGCCGCTACCGTCATCTCCTACCGCGCCCGCAGCGCCGTGCGCGACGTGGGCAAGGCGATGGGGCTGTCGGAGGACACCGCCGCCGCGCTCGCCGCCGCCGTCCGCGACATGCACCGCGAGGGGGTGCCCGAGGAGCGCCTGCGCGAAGCCGGGCTCGACCCCGCCGACCCGCTGCTCCGCCGGACCGTGGCGCTGGCAACGGAACTGCAAGGCTTCCCCCGCCACCTCTCCCAGCATGTGGGCGGCTTCGTGCTGACCCGGGGCCCGCTCGACGAGACCGTGCCGATCGGCAATGCGGCGATGGAGGAGCGCACCTTCATCGAGTGGGACAAGGACGACCTGGAGGCGCTCGGCCTGATGAAGGTCGATGTGCTGGGCCTCGGCATGCTGACCTGCATCCGCAAGGCCTTCGAACTGCTGGCCGCGCACAAGGGGCTGACGCTGACGCTCGCCACCGTGCCGGCGGAAGACGGGCAGGTCTGGGACATGATCTGCCGGGCCGACACCATCGGCGTCTTCCAGATCGAGAGCCGGGCGCAGATGAACATGCTGCCGCGCCTGAAGCCGCGCTCCTTCTACGACCTGGTGATCGAGGTGGCGATCGTGCGCCCCGGCCCGATCCAGGGCGACATGGTGCATCCCTATCTGCGCCGGCGGGACGGGCTGGAGGAGGTGGTCTATCCGGCGCCGGCGCCGGAGCACGGGCCGCCGGACGAGTTGCGCAAGGTGCTGGAGAAGACGCTCGGCGTGCCGCTCTTCCAGGAACAGGCGATGCGCGTCGCCATGGAGGCGGCCCGGTTCACGCCGGACGAGGCCAATGCGCTGCGCCACGCCATGGCCACCTTCCGCAAGCGCGGCACGCTCGGCCTGCTCCGGGACCGGATGGTGGGCCGGATGACCGCGCGCGGCTACGACCCGGAACTCGCGGCGCGCTGCTTCCGCCAGATCGAGGGCTTCGGGGATTACGGCTTTCCGGAGTCCCATGCCGCGAGCTTCGCCCTTCTGGCCTATGTCTCGTCCTGGCTCAAATGCCACCATCCCGAGGTCTTCGCCTGCGCGCTGCTCAACGCGCAGCCGATGGGCTTCTACGCCCCCGCCCAGATCGTGGGGGACGCCCGCGGGCACGGGGTCGAAGTCCGCCCGGTCGATGTCCATGCGAGCGGCCGGGACAACAGCCTGGAACGCAGGGCGGACGGGGGCCATGCGCTCCGCCTCGGCCTGCGCCAGGTCACCGGCCTCGGCGAGGAGGACGCGAAGCGCATCCTCAAGGCGCGCAATGGCCTCTGGCCCGATATTGCCGCCATGCAGCGCGGGACCGGGCTCGGAGCCGCCGCCATCGAGACGCTGGCCGCTGCCGACGCCTTCGGCTCCATGGGGCTCGACCGGCGCGAGGCGCTCTGGCAGGCGGGCGCGCTTGCGAAATCGGCGCCGCTTCCCCTCTTCGAGGCGACGGGCGGATCGGCCGAGGGCCCGGAGCCGCCGGCCGCCCTGCCTGCCATGACGTCCGGCGAGCAGGTCATCGAGGACTATCGGGCGCTGCGGCTCTCGCTCCGGGCACACCCGCTCTCCTTCCTGCGCGCCCGCCTGGTGAAGCGGGGCGCGCTCGCGGCCGAGGCCATCGCCCGCTCCCGCGACGGCGAGCGTGCCGCCGCCGCCGGCCTCGTGCTGGTCCGTCAGCGCCCCGGCAGCGCCAGCGGGGTCATCTTCATGACGCTGGAGGACGAAACCGGCGTCGTGAACATCGTGGTGTGGCCCCGTGTTCTGGAGTGCTTCCGCAAGGCGGTGCTCGGCGCGCGCCTCGCGATGGTCCGGGGCCGCGTCCAGCGCACCGCCGATATCGTCCACCTCGTCGCCGACCGGCTGGAGGACCTGACCGGCTGGCTCGACCTGCTGACGCCGGACGAAGCGGGCGGCGCGCCGTCGCCCGGCCCCGTCGCCTTCCCCTCGCGCCACCCGCGCAACCTGCGCACGATCCCCAGGTCGCGAGACTTCCGTTGAGGGCCGCACATTCCCCTGCCGTCCGAAACCGCCTACGCTTGCGCTTCCGGAATACGGCAGGGACGGAAGGAAGCGGCGCAATGGCGGAAGCGGAGTTTGATTATATCGTCGTGGGCGCGGGGTCTGCGGGGGCGGCGCTCGCCAGCCGGCTGACCGAGGACCCGGACTGCAAGGTGCTGCTGCTGGAAGCCGGCAAGGCGAGCCACCCCTGGTCGCGCTTCCCGATCAGCTTCGGCCTGCTGATCGACAACCCGGCCGCCAACTGGTGCTTCATGTCCGAGCCGGAGTCGAACACGGCCAACCGGGAAATCCCGGTGCCGCGCGGCAAGCTGCTCGGCGGGTCGAGCAGCATCAACGGCCTCGTCTATGTGCGCGGCCAGCCGCTCGACTACAACACCTGGGCGCAGATGGGCAATCGCGGCTGGACCTGGGAGGACGTGGCGCCCGTCTTCAAGCGCATGGAGAGCTACGAGAAGGCGGGCGACGGCATCAGGGGCGAGGACGGCCCGCTCCAGGTCACCGAGGTGCCGGACCGGAACCCGCTCTACGACGCGCTCTTCGCCGCCGCCGAAGAGGTCGGCCACAAGGTCAACCCGGACTACAACAGCCCGGACCAGGAAGGCGTGGTCAAGACGCAGGTGACCATCAAGGACGGGCGGCGCATGTCCACCGCCCATTGCTACCTGAAGCCCGCCGGGAATCGCCCGAACCTCCGCATCGTGACGGAAGCGCATACCCGCCGGGTGCTGCTGGAGGGCAAGCGCTGCGTCGGCGTCGCCTACGAGAAGGGCGGACGGACGGTCGAGGCGCGGGCCGGGCGGGAGACGGTGCTCGCCGCGGGCGCGGTCTGCTCCCCGCAGATCCTGGAGCTCTCCGGCATAGGCCGCCCGGAGGTGCTGGGCGCGCACGGCATCGAGGTGCAGCACGAACTGGCCGGCGTCGGCGAGAACTTCCGCGACCACATCAACGCCCGCATCCAGTGGCGGGTCACGGCGAGGGGCGTGTCCTACAATGAGCGCATGGGCACGCTGTTCGGCAAGGCCGGCCAGGTGCTGCGCTACGCCTTCACGCGCGGCGGGTTCATGAGCCTGCCGTCGGCGCCGCTGCTCGCCTTCCTGCGCACCCGGCCGGAACTGGAGACGCCGGATGTGCAGATGCACCTTGTGCCCTATGCCGTGAAGGACCCGAAGCGCCGGCTGTTGCAGCCCTTCCCCGGCATGACCATCGCCTGCTACCAGCTGCGGCCCGAGAGCCTGGGCTCGATCCACATCCGCTCGGCCGACCCGGACGCGCAGCCGGCGATCCGGTTCAACTTCCTGCATGACGAGATCGACCAGAGAGCGATGACCGGCGGCTTCCGCATGATGCGCGAACTCATGGCGGCCGAGGCCATGGCGCCGCTGCGGGGCGCGGAATACGACCCCGGCGAGCAGGTGGCGAGCGACGACGAGATCCTGGACTGGATCCGCAGCAACTCGCAGACCGCCTACCACCCCATCGGCACCTGCCGCATGGGGCCGGGGCCGGAGGCCGTGGTGGACGACCGGCTCAGGGTGCACGGGCTGGAGGGCTTGCGGGTCGCGGACGCCTCGATCTTCCCGACCATGCCGTCCGGCAACACCAACGCGCCCTCGATCATGATCGGCGAGCGCTGCGCCGACTTCCTGCGCGGCCGCGAATAGGCCCCCGGGCCGCCGCTATTTCGGCGGGTGGGCGCGGACGGCGTCTTCGTTGACCTCCGCGCCCCAGCCGGGGCCGGTTGGCAGGATGAGTTCGCCGTTCTCGATCCGGGGCGGCACGGTCACGAGGTCGTCCTTCCACGGCACGTCGTCGATGTCGATTTCCATGATGCGGAAGTTCGGCACGGTCGCGCAGAGATGCGCGCTCATCAGGGTCGAGAGATGGCCGTAGAAGTTGTGCGGCGCGACATTGACCTCCCAGGCGTCGCACATGGCGGCGATCTTGAGGCTTTCGCTGAAGCCGTTCCACGGCACGTCGATGATCGCCGCATCCATGGAATAGCGCTCCAGGAAGGGCCGGAACTGGCGCCGCCCGTACAGCGACTCGCAGGACGCGATCGGCGTTTCGACCGACCGGCGGATCATCGCCAGCCCCTCCGGGTCGTAATTGTCGATCTCGATCCAGTAGAGGCCGAGATCGTCGAGCGCACGGGCGAGCGCCATGTAGCCGTCGGTGCGGAAGTTGAAGTTGAGGTCCACCAGGATGTCGACCCGCCCGCCGCTGCCTTCCTGGAAGGCCGAGATCTGGTTGCGGAGCGCGCGCGCCGTCTCGCGGGAGAGGTTGAGTTCCGGCCGGTCGCCGGCCGAGCGCGCGAAGCCCGGCATATAGACATAGGGCTCGGAGCCGTCGAAGCGGTACATGTTGCATTTGAGCGCCGTGAAGCCGCGCTCGCGCACGCGCCCGCCGAGCGCCTCCACATCGTCCAGGCTCCGCAGCGGCTGTTCGCCGATCAGCTTCGCATGGTCCCGGTTCACCAGGTAGGTGCCGCAATGGGACCAGTAGAGCCGGAAGCGGTCGCGCACCGGCCCGCCGAACAGCTCATAGACCGGCACGCCGAGCGCCTTCGCCTTGATGTCGAGCAGCGCGTTCTCGATGGCGGCGATGGCCTGCGCGTTCATGCCGCCCGGCGCCTGGCGGGTCTGCGCGTAGAGCATGGCGCTAATGCGCTCGACGGGCCGCGGGTCGGCGCCGACGAGGGTCTCGCCGAGCGCGGCGATGACGGCGCTCAGGCCCCGGCTGCCATAGCTCTCATTGTATTCCGACCAGCCGACCAGCCCTTCGTCGGTGGTGATCTTCAGGAAGGAGATGTTCCGCCAGCCGGCATCCGCATGCAGGTTCTCGAATCCCCGGATCTTCATCGACGCTGCCCCCTTCTTGTCCCTCTGCAGCTTGCCTGGGCGACTATGGCACGGTTTGCACGGGCATTCGACGGCGCCGGGGTCATGAAACCAGGGCTCCGGGATCCAGCCGTTCCAGCCTGGCCGGATCGTATGGCTGCAGGTCGATCCCGCCATTCGCATCGCCGGCGATCAGCGCCGCCATCGCCTCGCCCGTTGACGGGGCGTTGAGCATGCCCCAGACGCTGTGGCCGGTCGCCACATAAGCGCCGGCGATGCCTGGGACCGGCCCGATCAGGGGCAGTCCGTCCGCGGTGACCGGCCGGAAGCAGGCCTGCTCCGCCAGGACCCTGGAAGCCGCCAGAGCCGGCGAGACGCCTGCCGTCATCCGCCGCAGCCGCGCGCAGGCGCCGGCCTCGGGCAGGACGTCGGCCGGATCGACGGGCAGGGCGTGTTCGCCCGACAGGCCGCAGACATAGGTGGTGCCGTCCGGCCGCGGATTGATCTCGGGAGCGGCCCTCTCTCCGTCCCGGGTTTCCAGTTCGACGAACAGCGAGACTGGAGAAGGCTCGTAGTCGAAGACGAGACTGTGCCCCTTGATACCGTAAACGGCGGGCAGCGGAAGCCAGCGGCAGGCCAGCAGCGACCACGGGCCCATGGCGATGACGACGGCGTCGGCGGTCACTTCCGTCCCGTCCACGACCGCGCCCGTCGCACGCGAACCGTCCGGCGCGAGCGCGATACCCTGGACGCATCCCTCGATCAGCCGCGCGCCGCGTTCGGCAGCGCTCGCCATCATCGCCTCGGTGAAAGCCAGGGGATCGATCTGCGCCGTGGTGTCGGGGCTCCCCAGCTTTCCATGCACCGCGCAGTCGCCGGCCAGCCAGTCGGGAGAGGGCAGGCGCCTGAACCGGCCGACATCCTGCCGGGCGCTCGCGACGACGCCGAGAGTCTCGACCCGGCGATAACCCCAGTCGCGGCCGAGGCTCGCTGCCAGTTCCGCGTGCAGGTCGAAGCCCCGGCGTGCCAGGGCCGCCAGGGCGGAACCGTCGCACCAGTCGCGCGCGAGGAACCCGCCCGACTTGCCGGAAGCGGCGTTGGCGACGCCCGCGCACTCGACAACGAGCGCCTCGACGCCGCGCAGGCTCAGGAAATAGGCAAGTGACGTCCCGATGACGCCACCGCCGCAGATCAGCACCCTCATGCCGCCCACCGCAACCGCCCGGCGGGGCCGGCGGTCAGGACAGCTCCGGCATGTTGCCCGCGCGGCTGGCAAGCGGGATTTCGGTCATTCCCGCAACATCCCGCGCGGCTTCCACCGCCTCGCCCGTGCCGACGCCGCAATCGACGCCCATGGCGTTCAGGAAGCTCACGATATCCTCCGTCGGCAGGTTGCCGACCGAGCCGTAGTCGCCGGGAAAGGCGATGCCGCCGCCGATGCCGCAGATCGACCCCTCGACCATCGCGACGCCCGCATCCAGCGCCGCCATCACATTCGCCTGCGCCCAGCCCCGCTTCTCGTGGACATGGAAGCCGAACTCGCAGTCCGGGAAGCGGTCGAGCGCCATGCGGAAGAGCGTGCCCACCTGGCGCGGCTCCTCCATGCCGGTGCTGCCGGCCAGATAGAAGCGCCGCACGCCCAGTTTGCGCAGCCGGTCCACGCAGTCCAGCGTGCGCTCCGGCGCAATGACGCCTTCATAGGGGCAGTAGAGCGACATGCCGAGCGCCATGATGAAGGCCCGGCCGGCCTCGTCCGCGACGCGGAAGCAGTCCCCGCCCGCCCGGATCGCCTCGTCCACCGTCATGTTCTGGTTCTTCGCCATGTAGGTGCCGCTCACCGTCATGAGGCCGAGTATCTCGTCGATATCGGTCTCGACGGCGCGGAGCGCGCCGCGCTTGTTCGGCACCAGCGCGCGATAGACGGTGCCCTCGCGGCGTTTCACCCGTGAGACGACCTCCTCGGCGTCCGTCAGCATCGGCACGTAGCGCGGGCTGGCGAAGCTGGTGATCTCGATGACCGGAAAGCCGGCGTCGGTCAGCCGGTCGATCATCCGGACCTTGACGTCGGTCTCGATCCAGCGGCCGAGCGACTGCAGGCCGTCGCGGGGACCCACCTCGACCACGGTCACCCGTTCGGGCAGCGCCAGCATGTCCTTCCTCCCGTCGCGCCTCTTCCGGCCGCCGCCTCAGTCGAGCGGCAGGCCGGCTGCGCGCAACTCCGTTTCGTCGAAACCGAGCCGTTCCACGAGGACGGCCCGGTTGTCGGCCCCGAGCTTCGGCCCGGCATGGCGGATCCCGCCCGGTGTGCGCGAAAACTTGCCGACCACGTTCTGCATCCGGATCGGCCCGCCGAGCTCCGCATCCTCGACCGCGATGATGTTCTCCCGCGCCTTGTAGTGCGGGTCCTCGAAAATCTCCGCAATGCTGTTGCAGGGCGCCGCCGCCGCGTCGAAGCGGTCGAAAAGCGCGAGCAGGTCGTCGCGGTCGAACCGCAGCATCGCCGCCTGGAGCGCCTCGTCGAGCGCCGGCGCGTTCTGGATGCGGAGCCGGTTGTCGAGGAAGCGCTCGTCATGGACAAGCTCCGGCACCTCCAGCGCCTCGCACATGCGCTCGAAGGTGGACTGGGCGCTGCCGGAGATCGACACCCACTTGTCGTCCTTCGTCCGGTAGGTGTTGCGCGGCGCGGTGAAGGGTAGGCGGCTGCCGTTGCGCTCCTGCACGATGCCGAGCTGGTCGAAGTCCACCACCTGCGGCCCGAGCAGGGTGAACAGCGGCTCGTAGATGGCGAAGTCCACCACCTGCCCCTTGCCGGACCGGCGCTTCTCCTGGAGCGCCACCATGGCGAGGAAAGCGCCCATCAGGCCCGAACTCTCGTCCGCCAGGCCGAAACCGGGCAGCAGCGGCGGCCGGTCGGCATATCCGGTGATGTAGGCATATCCCGAATAGCCCTCGGCCAGCGTGCCGAAGCCCGGCCGGTGGCTGTTGGGGCCGGTCTGGCCGAAGCCGGTCAGGCGCACCATGATGAGGCCCGGATTGATTTCGCTCAGCACCTCGTAGCCGAGCCCCCAGCGCTCCAGCGTGCCCTTGCGGTAGTTCTCGACCACGATGTCGGCGTCCGCGGCGAGGCGCTTGACGATCTCGACGCCGAGCGGCGTGCGCAGGTCCGCGGTGACCGAACGCTTGTTGCGGTTCACCAGCTTGAACATCAGCCCGACGCCGTTCTTGTCGTTGCCCCAGAAGCGCAATTCGTCGCCGGTGTCCGGGCGCTCGATCTTGACGACCTCGGCGCCGAAGTCCGCCAGGAACATCGTCGAAACGGGGCCGGCAAGGAAATTGGAGATATCGACGACCTTGACGCCGGCAAGCGGCGGAACGGCTTCAGGCATGGCCAGGACCCATTGCGGCGGGGACGCGCGGGGCGCCCCCCGGACCCCGGAACCGTGCCCCGAAACGACGGGCCGCGCAACCGCCGCCCGCGCCGAACGGAGCAGGAAGCCCCACCCCTATTCCACCGCTTCCAGCTTGTCCTGGGTGCGCAGCTCGAAGTCGGAGGCGTCGTGGCGCTCATGGAGCTGGTCCTCGAGCGGCCCCCTGATCCGGTTGACCTTTCGCCCCCGGATGACGGCATCGCGCGCCGCGATCTCGTCGTACCAGCGCACGACATTCCGGTAGTCCTGCGCGGCGAGGAATTCGGCGGCACCGTAGAGCGCGTCCGTCGTCAGCACGCCGTACCAGGGCCAGATCGCCATGTCGGCGATGGTGTAGTCGCCGCCCGCCACATAGCGCGTTTCGGCGAGCTGCCTGTCGAGCACGTCGAGCTGGCGCTTCACCTCCATGGTGTAGCGGTCGATCGGGTATTGCTGCTTGCTCGGCGCATAGGCGTAGAAGTGCCCGAAGCCGCCGCCGAGATAGGGCGCGGAGCCCATCTGCCAGAACAGCCAGGAGAGGCATTCAGCCCGCTCCGAGGGGTCTTCGGGAAGGAAGGCGCCGAACTTCTCCGCGAGATAAAGCAGGATCGCGCCGGATTCGAACACGCGCGTCGGCTGGGGCGTGGAATGGTCCACGAGCGCCGGGATTTTCGAATTCGGGTTGATGGCGACGAAGCCGGAGCCGAACTGCTCGCCGTCGCCGATCCTGATGACATAGGCGTCGTATTCCGCGCCGCTGTGCCCGGCCGCCAGCAGCTCCTCCAGCATCACCGTCACCTTCACGCCGTTGGGCGTGGCCAGCGAGTAAAGCTGCAGCGGATGCCTGCCGCGAGGCAGCTCCTGCTCGTGCGTGGCGCCGGCGACGGGACGGTTGATCGAGGCGAAGCGGCCGCCGCTCTCTTGCTCCCAGGTCCAGACTTTCGGCGGTTCGTAGGCGGAGGCGTTGGTCATGTCGTCGTCCTTCAAACGGGCATCGGGTGTGCAGGAAAACCGGAGGCGGACGGTTTACCACCCCCGGACGCGGATTGCATGCACTCCCGTTCCCCCGTCCGCGGCTTCCCCTGCAGGCGGGAGAAGAGAGGAGTGGCGGCGCCCTCTCGCGTGGAGTGGGCCCCTGGTCTCGGACAGTTTTGTTGTAGGAAATTGACAGGTGCGCGGTCATTGGAAGGATCGACGCCGATGAGGAAGCACCGCACGCACAGCATGGCCTTCAAGCGCCAGGTCGTTGAGGAGTATCTGGCAGGCGAGACGTTTTACGGTCTGGCCCGCCGTCATGACCTGTCTCGCACCCTGATCCGGCTGTGGCTGGAGAAATACGAGGCCGGCGCCTTCGATGAGGAGGCCGAGGCGGCTGACACGCTCCGGGCGTATGAGGCCCGGATCGCGACGCTCGAACGGCTGGTCGGCCGGCAGGCCGCGGAGCTGGAGTTCCTAAAGGGGGCTTTGCGGCAAGGACGGCGGTCGAGGCGCGCGCCCATGTCCGTGATCGCCGGCCCCGAGGCCTCTCCGTTGCCGAAGGATGCCGACTGATGGGGATCGCGCGCTCCACCTGTTACCGCGAGCCGCAGAGCCCGGTCGACGACACCGCCCTGGTCGAGGCGATGCACGAGATCAAGGACGAGTTCGAGGCCTATGGCTGGCGGCGCATGCAGGCGGAACTTCGCCACCGGGGCCGGACCGTCAACCACAAGAAGGTCAGGCGGCTGATGCGCGAACACGCCCTGCAGCCGCCGCGCAAGCGCCGCTTTGTCGCCACCACGGACAGCGGCCACGACGGGCCGGTCTTCCCGGACCGGTCCCGGGACTGCGAGGTCGAGGGCCCGAACCGGCTCTGGGTCGCCGACCTGACCTACATCGCCATCCTGGACGGCTTCGTCTATCTGGCGGCGGTCATGGACGCCTGGTCGCGCCGCATTGTCGGCTACGCGCTCGGGCAACGCATCGACGCGCGCCTGACGCTCGCGGCGCTCGACAAGGCGATCGGGAACCGAAGCCCTCAGCCCGGCTGCATCCACCACTCCGACAGGGGCTCGCAATACGCCGCCCATGCCTACCGGACCCGGCTCGACAAACACGGGATGGTCGGCTCCATGGGACGACGAGCCAACCCCTACGACAACGCCATGATGGAGAGCTTCATGAAAACCCTGAAGGTCGAAGGCGTCTATCCCATGGCCTTCGAGACCGCCGAAGACGTCGCAAGGCAACTGCCACGCTTCATCGACAGCTACAACCACAGACGCCTGCACTCCGCCCTCGGATATCTGAGCCCAAACCGCTTCGAGGAGAAACAACAACGCAACCCTGTCAAAAATGCCGCGTGAAACTGTCCGACCCAAGGGGCCCACTCCAGCGCCGTGTCATGAAATGTCATGTTTTGTCATGGTCGGGGTGAAATCCCCGCCGTCGGGCCCGTCCGGCTGCCGGGGCGCATTGAGGGGTCCGGCCCTCTGGAGCCAGTCGAGGCTGTCCCGGCGGCGCTGTTCGATGTTCTCCACGATCCAGGGCCGCTCCAGGAGCGCGCATCCTGTCTGCCTTGCGGAGCGTTCGGCATAGCCGGCGCGCCTTGCGGCGTCTGCGGCATTGCCGGAAGCCGTGCAGTGGCGGCAGAAGGCTTCCTGGCGGGTGGAGAGGGCGACGGTCGGGTCGATGATAGGCATGGCGGCTCCCTGGTTCGGCTTGCGCCCGGTGCGGACACCGGAGCGGGTTGGCAGACGCACCGTCCCGGCATCGGAGCGACCCCTATTCGCGCGTATCCTGCGCGGGCGCCTGTGCCGGCGCGGGCGCGCCATTGCGCCGGCGCGGTTCGCGCGCCTGATTGCGCGTGCGCGAGGCAGGCGCAGGACGCGCCTCGCCTGTCGGCTGAATCGGGGTCGTTCCGCACCGGGCCGGCGCGGGCGGGAAGCGGCTCCGGATGCCGCTTACCTCGAACCCATCATATCACGGGTTTTCCTGATTCAGACCAGAAATAGAGAAATATTACCTAAATTTCATGAAAGGCTCGTCGCCCCGGATCAAGTCCGGGGCAGGCTGCTGACGTGCCGTCCGGGGTGATGCTTGAGGCTTTACGGACGAAGCCGTTTCAACCCGAACGGGTGCCGCTCTAATGCAACGTGTCAAGCGGTTACGCCGCGCTCCGGTTCGCGCCTGTTTTCGGGGACGCGTCGGCAATGGAAGCGGTCGAGATCGATGGTCGCAAAGCCTCCGTCGAGAATCAGTTCCGAGAGCGCCCGGCCCGCCGCCGGCGCGTGCTGGAGGCCGTGGCCGGAAAACCCGGTCGCGATGAGGAAATTCTCCGGCGCGCCCGGCCATGCGCCGATAATCATGTTTCCGTCGAAGGTGTTGTAGGCGTAGTGGCAGGCCCAGGCGTTCCTGAGCCGGATCGCCTCGAACGCCGGCACGCGGTGCGCGAGGCGCGGCCACGCCTCGCTCTCGAACCCTTCCAGGTCCGGCTCCCAGTCGAAATCGCCGGTGCGCTCGTAGTCGGATATGCCTGCGATAAAGCCCGCGCCTTCGGGCCGGAACCCGATCGAATGGCCGTTCGCGGCGTCAGTGGTGAGCGGCAGCGGCTCGATCTCCGCCCGGCAGTCGAAAAACCAGGTCGTGCGCGGCATCGGGCGGACCGGAATGTCGAGGCCGACCATCGCAGAGACCTCGTGCGCCCAAGCGCCGGCATTGTTGACGACCCGGTCGCCCTCCAGCACCTCGCCGCTTTCGAGCGCAACCGAACGGACGAGGCCGGAGGAGACGTTCAGACCGGCCACCGAGCCCGCGATGTAGCTGACGCCGAGCGCCCGCGCCTTGCGCCTGAGCGCCGTCAGCGCGCCGTGCGAATCGATCCAGCCGTCGTCGGGGGAGTGGGTCGCGCAGACCATGTCGCCGGTGCGGAGCGAGGGAAAGCGGGACGCCGTCCCGGCCGCATCGAGAAGGTCGACATTGCAGCCGAGGCGTCTCTGGAGCGCGTGATTGGCGCGCATGCTCCCGGCCATTTCGGGCGAAGTCGCGATGTGCAGATAGCCCTGACGGCGAAAGGACACGGTGGCCGGATCGCCGTCCACGGTCATCGTCCGCTCGTAGCCCCGGTAGAACTCGTGGCCGTATTGCGACATGCGCACATTCTCTTCCTGCGAGAACATGGCCCGCACGCCGGCCGTCGAGCGGATCGAGGCGGCATGCTCATAGGCCGGGTCGCGCTCGACCACCGCGATGCCGAGCCCCGGTTCGCGGACGGCCAGGTGATAAGCCGTGCTGCTGCCGTGAAGCCCGCCGCCGATGACGATGACGTCGTATTTCATAAGCCTGTCCCGCTTGCCGCTTGCTGCTTGGCGCATCATAAACACGAGAAAGGCCAACGCCCGTGAACAAGAGCTCTATGCCTCCCGATTCGGACGATGACCTGCCGGATTTCAGCACCCCCGAATGGCAGGCGAAATTCGCCAGGGCCCGCTGCGCCGCGGCCGGCCGAAATCCGATGTGACGAAGGTTCGGACCACCCTCCGTCTCGATCCCGATGTCCTTGCTGCCTTCCGCTCCGGCGGGCCCGGGTGGCAAACCCGCATCAACGACGCGCTCCGAAAGGCCGCGGGCCTGCCCTGACCTTTTCCGCCGCCGGGAAGCGCTCCTCAGAACAGCGCGCCGTAAGTATCCAGAATATCCTCGAAGGCCGCCGTCAGGCCGTCGAATTCCTCCGGGCCCATGGGCAGCGAGAGGACCATCATGCCGCGGCGCGAGACATAGTGGGCGCGGGCCATCATCTCCAGGTGGAAGAGGGCGCGGGCCTCCTTCGGCGCGGCGTCGGTGTCCTTCGGGCCGGTGAGGTCGGCGTCGGTCGGGTGGAACATCATCATGGAGCCGTAGCCGGTCACCTGCACGGGCAGGTTGCGCGTCTCCGCGGCATTGTTCAGGCGGTGGCGCAGCAGGTCCCCCTGGGCGTTGATCTCCTCCGCCGCCTTCTCGGTGTACACCTCCGTCAGCCCCGCGATCGCCGCCTGCATGGTCAGGACATTGTTGTTGAAGGTGCCGGCATGGCCGAAATGGTCCGGCTCGCGCGGGTCGAAGCGCGACATCACCTCCGCCTTGCCGCCGAAGGCGCCGAAGGTGAGGCCGCCGCCCAGATATTTGCCGAACGAGGTCATGTCCGGGGTGATGCCATGCACCTTCTGCAGGCCGCCGGGGCCGAGGCGCGAGGTCATCACCTCGTCGAATTGCAGGATGATGCCATGCTCGTCGGCCGCATCGCGCAGCATTTGCAGGAACTCGGGCTCGGCCGGGATGCAGCCGCCGCTGCCGGTCATCGGCTCGATGATGATGGCCGCGAGATTGTCCCTGTTCTCCTCGATGAGCGCGCGCGTGCCTTCCATGTCGTTGTAGCGCCCCATCACCCAGTCGAGGGGGACGTTCATCCGGTTGCCATAGGCGCCGAAGGAAAGCACGCTGCCATGGTAGCTGCCCTCGAAAGCGAGAATGGCGGTGCGCCCGGTGAAGGCGCGCGCCGCGCTCAACGCCATCAGGTTCGCCTCGGTGCCGGAGTTGGTGAAGCGCACCATGTCGAGCGAGGGGAAGCGCTCGCACATGATCTCCGCAAGCCGGCCCTCGCGCGGCGTCGGGCCGCCGAGCGTGATGCCCTGGGCGAGGGCGGAGGAGATGGCCCGCTGGATGGCGGGCTCCGAGTGGCCGTAAATGCCGGCGGTCTGCTCGACGACGAAATCCGCATAGCGGTGGCCGTCGGCGTCCTCAACATAGCAGCCGTCGCCGCGCGCGAGCGAAACCGGGAAAGGCGGGTAGTAGAGCACGGTGCGGGTATTGCCGCCCGGCATGGCGCGGCAGGCCTGCTCGTAGAGGCCGGCGCTGGTGGGATTGGCCTCGGCGAAGCGGGCCTCGGCGTCCTCCAGCGCGGCGGCGAGGTCGAAATTCGTACGGTCGGCGGGGGTATCCGGCATGGACGTGTCTCCGGGGGTGGCTGCCGCGACGGGACGCATTCAACTCCGTTCGCCGTCTCAGGGCAAATCGCGCAGGAAGCGGATGATGGCGGTGTTGAAGGCGTCGTTCCGGTCGCCGGCGACCATATGGCCCGCGCCCGAGACATCGACGAAACGCGCGTGCGGCACGAGGTCCAGGAAGGCGCGCGCCTCGGTCTCGGTCACCAGGTCGCTGCTGCCGCCGCGCACCAGCAGGGTGGGGGTGCGCCGCCGCGCCAGCACGCGCGCGCAGGCTTCCAGCCGCTCCGGGTCGCGGTCCTCCTGCCGGTCGCGCACATCCGTGATGAAGGCGGGGTCCCAGTGCCAGTACCAGCGCCCGTCCGCGCCCTCGCGCAGGTTCTTGCGCAGTCCGGAGAGGTCGCGCGGGCGCCTGCGGTTCGGCAGGTAGGCGGCCACCGCATCGGCCGCCTCCTCCAGAGAACCGAAGCCGGTCTCCACATGGGCCTTCATGAACTCGACGACGCGCGCCGCCCCTTCCGGGCGCACGCGGGGCGTGATGTCCACCAGCACGAGGGCGCGCAGCACTGGCTCCGGCGATTCTCCCTCGGCGATGAGCGAAGCGATGCCGCCGAGCGAGGCGCCGACCGCGACCGGACGGTCGAGTTGCCGGGCGACGGCGCGCAGATCCGCACCGAAATGCTCGATCAGGTAGCGCCCGTCGGGCGAGCGGTCGCTGTCGCCGTGGCCGCGCTGGTCGAGGCTGACCGCCCGCCAGCCGCGCAGCGCCAGCGCCAGCGCGGCCTCGCCCCAGGCATGGCGCGTCTGCCCGCCGCCATGCGCGAGCAGCACGGTCGGGCGGTGGTCGTCGCCCAGTATGTCGGCGGCGAGCGAAAGCCCCTCCGCCCCTTCGAAGCGCTCGAAGCGCGGCGGGATCGGTCCGGGATCGGTCATCGGGCCTCGGCTGGGTGACGGTCGGGTGATGCTGCGGCGGTCATCCGGCGCGGAGCGGGGCGAGCGCCCGGCGGAGCGCTTCCGCAACCTCGACCCGCTCCCAGGGCGCCAGGAACGCGCCCACGGTCTCGCGCCGGCCGTGCGTGGCGAGCGTCAGAGGCCCCGGTCGCTCGCCGCTCTGGTCGATCTCGACCCGGAGCCACCAGGGCGGCAGGCGCACCTGCTCCACCGCGCCGGCCGGGCTCATGCGCTCGACGGTGAGGGCGTCGGGGGTGAGCCGGAGCCGCTCGCGCCGGCGTCCCTGCCGGTAATTCACGTGGAAGCACCAGGCGAGCAGCGCGATATCGAGCCCGAAGAAGCCCAGCACCGGCCAGGCGCCGAGCAGGAGGAACGCGATCCCCGCCACCAGGCCGACCAGCACGAGCGCGCCGATCAGCAGCCGGAAGCCGGCGGGCGGCAGGGAACGGTGCGGCGTCAGCACCGCGTCGAACAGCACGGGTTCAGCGCCGGACAAGGAACCGCGGCCGGCTAGAAGTTGTCCTTGCGCCGGCGGATTTCGGCGAAGACGGCCTCGGGCGCCTCGCCCTCCATGCCGACCAGGCGCTGCATTTCCGGCAGGTCGGCCCGCAGGAAGGGGTTGGCGAGCTTCTCCTCGCCGAGCTCTGAGGGGATGGTGCGCTCGCCGCGCGAGCGGAGGTCGTCAATGCGCCGGCAGGCCGCCTGGAGCGCCTCGTTGTCCGGGTCCACCGAAATGGCGAAGCGGGCATTGGACTGGGTGTATTCGTGCCCGCAATAGACGCGGGTGTCGTCCGGGAGCGCGCGTAGCTTGCCGAGCGAGGACCAGAACTGCTCCGGCGTGCCCTCGAACATCCGCCCGCAGCCGAGCGCGAACAGCGTGTCGCCGCAGAACAGCGCGCGGCTCTCCTCGAACCAGAAGGCGATATGGCCGCTGGTGTGGCCCGGTACGTCGAAGATCCGCGCGGTCTGCGTGCCGACCGTATAGCTGTCGCCCTCGCCGACCTCGACATCGAGCCCCGGAATGCGCGCGCTGTCCGCCCGCGGGCCGATCACCGGCGCGCCGTAGCGCTCCACCAGCTCCGCATTGCCGCCGATATGGTCGAAATGGTGGTGGGTGTTGAGGATATGGGTGAGCTGCAGCCCCCGCCGCTCCAGCGCCGCGAGCACCGGGGGCGCCTCGGCCGGGTCCACCACGGCGGTTGCGCCCGAGGCGGCATCGTGGACGATATAGACGTAGTTGTCCGACAGCGCGGGGACGATCTCGATCTCGAACATGGGGCGCGGCACCTCCGGCACAGGGTCCGCCCGATGCTAAAGGGAAATACCCCCGCGCGGAAGGACTCCGACACTCCCCGGACCGCTTTGCCGCAACCGCGTGACGGCGGGCGGGGGCTGCGATATTGAGACGCCATGACCGTCCGCTTCGCCCTGTTGGCCGCCGCGCTGCTCGCCGCCCTGCCGCTTCGCGCGGAGCCGCTCGTGCTGGGCCGCTTTTCGGCCGGCGACACGGAAGGCTGGCAGCTCCGCCATTTCGAGGGCGAGACCCGCTACCGGATCGTCGAGGCCGGCGGGACCCGGGTGCTGGAAGCGAAAAGCGATGGCGCCGCGTCCAGCTTCTATCTCGAGCGGGAGATCGACCTTGCCGCACGCCCGGTGCTGGAGTGGCGCTGGCGGGTGGAGGCGCCGCTTCGGGTCCCCGACGAGCGCGTCAAGGCGGGCGACGATTTCGCGGCGCGCGTCTATGTCGTGGCGCCGGGCGAGGGACTGTTCGCGCTGCCCGTCGCGATCTCCTATGTCTGGTCGGCCAGCGCGCCCATCGGCGCGGACTGGTCCAACCCGTTCACCGCCAAGGTCCGCATGGTGGCGGTCGAGTCCGGCCCGGCCCATGCCGGCGAATGGCGGAGCTACCGCCGCAATGTGCGCGAGGATTTCCGCCGCCTGTTCGGCCGCGAGGTGGACGAACTGGAGGGCGTCGCCGTGATGACGGACGCCGACAACAGCCGCCAGCGCGCCCGCGCCTGGTACGGCGATATCGTGTTGCGGGAGGAGGGCGGCTGAGGAGTCGTTGCGCCCTCAGCGCCCCATCAGGCCTTCGAGGCGCAGGCGCAGCGCGTTGAGCTTGATGAAGCCCTCGGCGTCGCGCTGGTCGTACACCGTGTCCTCCTCGAAGGTGGCGAAGCCCTCATGGTAGATGGAGTTGGGCGACTGCCTGCCGACCGCCCAGCAGGCGCCTTTGAAGAGCTTCATCCGGACCCGGCCCGACACCCGGTCCTGGCTGGCGTCGATGGCCGCCTGGAGCATGCGCCGCTCGGGCGAGAACCAGAAACCGTTGTAGATGAGCTCCGCATAGCGCGGCATGAGCTCGTCCTTGAGGTGCGCCGCGCCCCGGTCGAGCACGATGCTCTCCAGCCCGCGCCGGGCCGCCAGCAGCAGCGTGCCGCCGGGGGTCTCATAGACGCCGCGCGACTTCATGCCGACGAAGCGGTTCTCCACAAGGTCGAGCCGGCCGACGCCGTGGCGGCCCGCGGCCCCGTTCAGCCGCTCCAGCAGCGCCGCCGGCGAAAGGCGGGCGCCGTCCACCGCCACCGGATCGCCCCGCTCGAAGTCGATCTCGACATATTCGGGCTCGTCGGGCGCGGCGGCGGGCGAAACGGTGCGGGTGAACATCTCCTCGTCGGGCTCGATCCACGGGTCCTCCAGCGCGCGGCCCTCGTAGGAGATGTGCAGGAGGTTCGCGTCGGTGGAATAGGGCGGCTCGCCCCGCTTGCCGCGCGCAATCGGGATCTGGCGCGCCTCGGCATAGGCGATCAGCCGGTTGCGGGAGTTCAGGTCCCATTCGCGCCATGGGGCGATCACGCGGATGCGCGGCTCCAGCGCATAGTAGGAGAGTTCGAAGCGCACCTGGTCGTTGCCCTTGCCGGTCGCGCCGTGGGAGACGGCGTCCGCGCCGGTCTCGCGCGCGATCTCGATCTGGCGCCTTGCGATCAGCGGGCGCGCGATCGAGGTGCCGAGCAGATACTGCCCCTCATAGAGCGCATTGGCCCGGAACATGGGGAAGACGAAATCGCGTACGAACTCTTCGCGCAGGTCGTCCACATAAATCTGCTGCACGCCCATGGTCTCGGCCTTGGCGCGGGCCGGCTCCAGTTCCTCGCCCTGGCCGAGGTCGGCCGTGAAGGTCACGACCTCGCAGCGATAGGTCTCCCGGAGCCAGTGCAGGATGACGGAAGTGTCGAGGCCGCCCGAATAGGCGAGCACCACCCGCTTGACCTCGTCGCTCATCGCGCCTCCTCCAACGCTGCATGTTCCCTTGTTCGCTCCGCCTCGCGGCGTTCCCGCGCCGTTACCCGCCGGCTTTCGGACTTCAACTGCCCGCAGGCGGCAAGGATGTCCCGGCCGCGCGGGGTGCGCACCGGGCTGGTGTAGCCGGCGGCGGCCAGGATGTCGGAGAAGCGCCGGATAGCCTCCGGCGTCGAGCACTCATAAGGCGAGCCCGGCCAGGGATTGAACGGGATAAGGTTGACCTTGGCGGGGATGCCGGCGATCAGCCGCGCCAGCGCGCGCGCCTCGGCCGGGCTGTCATTGACGCCCGCCAGCATGACATATTCGAAGGTGATGCGCCGGACATTGCTCGCGGTCGGGTAGCGCCGGCAGGCCGCCATGAGCTCCTTCAGCGGGTATTTGCGGTTGAGCGGCACAAGCTCGTCGCGAAGCTCGTCCGTCACGGCATGGAGCGAGACGGCGAGATTGACGCCGATCTCGTCCCCGCACCGGTCCATCATCGGCACGACGCCGGCGGTGGAGAGCGTGATCCGGCGTTTCGAGATGGCGAGCCCGTCGCCGTCGGTCGCCACCGCCATCGCCGCCTTCACATGGTCGAAATTGTACAGCGGCTCGCCCATGCCCATCAGCACGATGTTGGAGACATGGCGCCCGCGGTCGGTGAGCGGGGCGGGGCGGCCGGACCACTCGCCGAAGACGTCGCGGGCATGCATGATCTGGCCGACGATCTCGCCCGCATCCAGGTTGCGCACCAGCCGCTGGGTGCCGGTGTGGCAGAAGCGGCAGGTCAGCGTGCAGCCGATCTGCGAGGAGACGCAGAGCGTGCCCCGGTCGGCCTCCGGGATATAGACGGTCTCGATCTCCCCGCCGTCGGCCAGCCGCAGCAGCCATTTGCGCGATCCGTCCACGGAGAGGCGTTCGTCCGACACACCGGGCCGCGCGATCGAAAAGCGATCGGCGAGCGCCGCCCGGTCGCGCCGGGACAGGTCCGTCATTTCGTCGAATTCGCCGGCGCCCCGCACATAGAGCCAGCGATAGACCTGGGAGACGCGGTAGCCGGAAAGCCCCGCTTCGCCGAGCGCTCGCGCCAGTTCGGGCTTGGGCAGTCCGACAAGCGAGGGCCTGCGCGTCAGGAGCCGCACGCCTTGTTGATCGCCTTGTAGGCGGCGGTAAAGCCCCTGAGCGAATAGCTGTCGGTGACCACGGTGCCGCGCGCCGAAGTTGCCGTGAAGGCCATCGTGCTGCCGGCCTTCATCGCCTCCACCACGGGCGCGTTCTTCTGCTCCACCACCCAGGCGGAGCTGTCCTTGACGAAGAAGCGGAAGTCCTGCCTCTTCTTCTTGACCCTGACGCGCGCGCGGGGCCGGCTGTTCGGCTTCAGCGGATAGCCGACCTCGACATGGATCTCGCCCCTCAGGTTCCGGCCCGGAAAATGCGCCACCTGGAAATAGGCCGGGTCGCGGTTGATGCCCTTGGGCTTCCAGCCGGTCGGACTGGAGGCGATGTAGCAGATCCTGTCGTCGCCGGACCCGTACACATAAGCCACCCAGTCATGATGCGCGGCAATGCGCTTCGGCTCCTGCGCCGCGGCGGCGCTGGCCAGGAGCATCGACAAAACGATCAGCGGGCGCGCCAACATTTTCGACATTCCGATTGATATTTCCGCACACTCCAGATTGCGGACCATAGCGCCGTTCGCCCTACGGGCCAAGACTTCCGGGCTGGCTGTCGGGCCCCCTGACCACGCCTTCGTCATGCAGGCGTCCGATCTCGGCATCGGGCAGGCCCAGTATGCCGGCCAGAATCTCGTCCGTGTGCTCGCCAAGGCGCGGCGCGGGCCGCGGCCGGCCGCGCGCAAGGCCGGCGAAATCGAGCGGCGCGCCCGGTACCGGCCAGGCGCCCATGCCCGGCTGCTCGATGCGCTCGAAGAGCGGATTGTCCCCGACCAGCCCCGGGTCGTCCGCCATCTCGCGGAACGTCAGGTAGGGGCCCCACAACACGCCGTGCGCATCGAAGGCTTCGGCCACCGCGGCGAGCGGGCGCGCGGCGATCCACGGCTCGACGGCGGCGGCAATCTCCTCGCGCAGGCGCCAGCGGTCCGCCTCGTCGTTCAGGTCCGCGCCGTGTTCCGCCTCGATCCGGCTGAAGGCAAGGTCCAGATCGGCCGCCTCGGCGATGCCCCGGAGGTTGCGGGAAGTGAACAGGCAGACCATGACGTCGCGGCCGTCGGCGGTGCGGAAGTCGCGCCCGAAGGTGCCGAAGATATGGTTTCCGACCCGCGGCCGGTCCTCGCCATTGACCACCGCCTCGCCGACATAGCCGAGCGTTGCCGTCGCCCAGAGCGCGACATCGAGCAGCGGCAGGCGGATGAGCCCGCCCGCGCCCGTGCGCGCCCGGCGGCGCTCGGCCGCGAGCAGCCCGGCGGCGGCGGTCATGCCGGTCGCGATGTCCCAGGCCGGCAGCACGTTGTTGACCGGTCCTTCCCGGCCTTCCGGCCCGGTGACATGGGGAAAGCCGACCGAGGCGTTGACGGTGTAGTCCACCTGCGGGGCGCCGCTGCGGGTGCCGAGCACATTCAGCAGGATGAGGTCCGCCCGCATGGCCGAGAGCGCCTCGTATCCGAGCCAGCCGCGGGCGGGCAGGTTGGTGAGGAAGATGCCGCCCTCCGGCCCCGGCGCGGCAATCAGCGCCTGCACCAGTTCGCGCCCGCGCGGGTTGCGGATATCGACGCGGAAGGACCGCTTGCCCTTGTTGAGCCCCGCCCAGTAGATGCTGTCGCCCTTGTCGGTCACGGGCCAGCGCCGGTAGTCGAGCCCGCCCTCCAGCGCATCGAAGCGGATCACGTCGGCGCCGAGCTGGCCGAGCGCCATGCCGCCGAGCGGCGCGGCCACGAAGGCCGACCCCTCCACGATCCGCAGGCCTTCCAGCAGGTCGTACATGCCTTCCCCTCCGGTCAACGGGCGCAGGACGGCCGCACCGATATATCGGCGGCGGCGGAAAGGGAAGCGGAGAAGGAAAACCCCGGAGGCAACCCTCCGGGGCTTCGCAGGTTTCCCGTGCAAGCGTGGGACAGTCGGGCGCTTGGCGGAAGGTATGAAAGGGACCGGCTCCGGACGGGGGAGGCGCTGCTCCTCCGTCCGGCCGCTGCGGTCGCCGTCAGCCGCTCTTTTCGGCCATCTCCATCTCCATCGCCGGCTGCGGCAGGGCCACCAGCGGGCTGGCGATGGTGTGGATGACGCTGCCGTCCGGCGCGGTCAGGGTCCGGTCCAGCATGACGCCGTTGACCTTGACGCTGCCGTCGCCGCCGAGTGCGTAGAACGAAAGCGGCGGGGCCGCTGACTGCCAGCCGCCGGCGAGCGTCCACACCTTGCCGTTGGCGTTCTGGAAGGCGCCCTTCGCCATCGGCTCGTTCAGCGCGTGCGAGCCGGCCGCCGCTGCGACCTCGGCCATGACCGCGTCGCGCATCTCCTCGTCCTTCATGGCCTCGGCGAGAGCGTCCACGACAGGAGCCAGAACGGAGTCGGGAAGCGCAAACACGGTGCCGGGCGCGCCCATGAGGGCGTCGCCGAAGCCCGCCGCCTCCAGAAGGGTCGCCATCAGCCCAAAGGTTTCCTTGTGGACTTCCATGACGACCTCGCCCGTCTCCTCATCCATGACCGGAGCGCCGTCCTCACCCATCTTGGGCGCCTCGTATTCGTAATAATAGGTGCGGAGCGTGGAGAGCACGTCCGTCGGGCAGTCGGCGTCCTCGGCTTTCGGGATCTCGATGCCCGCCAGCATGCAGACCTCGGCTTCCATCTTTTCGGCCTCGGCCGCCTTCTCGGCTGCAGCCGGCGTTGCCAGGGCCAGGGCCGCCATGGCGGACGCGGCGACGAGGCCGCCCAGCAACCTGCGCGAGCGGGTCCTCTCATCAAGCGGAGGTGTAGGGAGGAGGGTGGACATGTGCGTTTCCTTTCTTGCTCCGGAGCGCGGCTCGTCCGGGTGTCCGCCACGCTGTCGACGAAAATGACTGTATGGTCTGGAAAAGAGAAATTTGCGCTGTGGGGTTTTTCCGGTCGGATGGGACGTTGGGTCCGGGTGTTGATGTTGTTTGTTCCGGCGTTCGAGGCGGTCGCCGCGGTTGCTTTTCGAACTTGAGCGGCCCAGCCCGGCAGCATCGCCGGCCTTCGGTCGCGTTTGTCCGTATGCCGGGGTCCGGCGGGTTGGGTCAGCGTTGTCGGCAGTCGGCTGAGGGGTCAGCCGGTATCGAGGTATGGCGCCGGGCCGACCAAGGAGCGCATGCGTGCGACGCGTCCGGCGCGGGCCTGTGCAAGCGCCATGGCCATCATGACCGCCAGGGCCAGCCCGATGCGGGTCTTCATCTTCGCGCGTCCGCGGATGTAATGGGTCTCGAAGTTGAAGCTGCGGTCGAGGCGGGCGTTGATCCGCTCCATGGCGGTGCGCCGGTTGTATCCGCGCCGCCATGACGGGCTGCCCCAGGGCGTGGGCGTGAAGATACGCCGGTCATGGCTGTCGAGGTCGACGCGCAGGATGCGGCCGTATTCGCCGGACTTCACCCCACCCGCCCGATGGCAGGCCCGGCGTCCCTTGCACTCGAAGCCGAAGGCGGCTGCGGGGCAGCGGTATTTGAGCGTGCCGCAGACGCCGCGCCCGGCCTCGAACCCCTGGAAGGCCATGGCGCGGACCTCGCCGGTCTGCGGGCACACGCAGGACACCCGGCCGCGTTCGTCATGAACGATGACGTCGGCGCGCCCGGGGAACAGCGGTCGCGTGATCGGCCGGGCCGGGTCATGGCCCGGCTCCTTCTTCTCCGCCCGCCACATCAGGCGCGTGTCGATCAGCGGGCGGATATGCCACCTGTCCCACAGCCGCGCCTTCAGGCGGGCGTTGTCGAGACCGCGGTCGGCGCTGAAATCGGCGCAGCGCCCGGCCATCTCCGGCGCCTCGGCGAACAACTCCTCCAGCATCCCGGACAGCACCCCGGGTTCCGATGCCGACGCCCGCGTCACCTCGAAGGCCACAGGAACCTCGTGGTCCGTGTCGGCGATCAGGTGCAGCCCGTAGCCGAACCACGACTTCACCTTCTTCCACACCGCGCCGGTCTTCGCGTTCACCCCGCCCGTCTCGTGCCTGCCCCAGTCCGCATCGGGGTCCGAGGTCTGCCCCCTGGCCCCGGCAACCCGGCCCGTCGAGTGGCTCGCCACCGCCTTGCCGTCGTAGCCGAGATGGCGACCGAAGTCCGGCAACTCCTCGAACAGCGAGGCGCGCAGACGCCCGATCATCCCCGACACAAGGCCGCGCTCGTCCTCAAGGCGCACCACGCGCCCCAGGAACCGCGAGAAGTTCCAGGCGCCCGGCACCGTCGAGCGCAACGGCGCCGGACGCCTCACCGCGCGCCCTGCGCAAAGCGCCACCACCGGCGCACCCTGCAAGGGCAGCGCCTCGAACCCGCAAATCTCAAGCAATGCCGGGTTGCGGCCCAGCTCACGCAGCAGCGACTGCATCGAGGCATGCTGGAACACGATCCCCGCGATCAGAGCCCGCCACATCGCCCGCACCGGGTAGTCGTTGCGACCCCGGCCTCGACCCGCCTCAAGCGCAGCCACAACCTTCTCGTCGGGAAGCGTGTCGAGCACCACACGCAGACGCTCAAGGTCCGCAAGGCCCTCCACAGACCACCACGAAAAGGCTAACTTCTCCGCTGTCGCCATCACGTTCTCCCAACCAGCGCCGGTGGATGGAACAAGGGCCGCAGGCCCGATGGCGACACCTTCTACTCAGTCCCGCGCCTCAACGCGACGCGCCCGAAAACCAGCCCGCGCACGGCCATGGGGTGGAAATCCACAAAACCTTTCCCTTCAAACCGCAAAAACCCCGGAAATCAGCCATCCTGACGGGGTAAGAAAAATCCAGACCCTCCGCAATGCCTTGCTCAGAAAGCACTTCCAAACAGCGCACACGCCTCGGAAAATAGGTAGTCAATAAGCAATTTATTACATCTAATTCGCTCGATACAAGACGGTCTTTTCAGGTCGAATGACGCAGCGGCCGGCGCATTTCGGGACGGGCCGGGACCGGCGGCCAAACCAGCACCGCAAGCGGCCGCCGCCCGGCCTCCCGCCCCGACTGCCCGCGCGCCTGCACGCCCCCCTCAACCCCGTGCCGCCGAGCCCGCGAGGGTCGAATGGCAGAAGACCGGCCGCGCGCGCATAACGGCCGTTCGCCGGGTGACGGGCGTGCGCAACGCCCCGAAATACCCATGGTCGATCCAACCCCGGGATGGAGACAAAATGACAGTCTGAAATGCATTGATCTGCTCTGAATCAGACAGTCTTTTCTGGCAAAAAAATGTTTGTATTACAAGCTGTTATATTGGAGAATATCGTTGTCATTTTGTGCGACTTGCCTAGATTCCGATACCGGACAAAGTGGTCGGAACGCCAGGGGGTCGGAAAGTTGGAGAAGCCGGCGCCAGCTCACTCCCGCATCTACGATCATTTCTGCGAGCGGATTCAGCAGGGGCGGATCGGAACCGGAGAACAGCTTCCCACAGAAGCCGATATTGCGGTCATGTTCGGCGTCAGCCGGGCGACGGTGCAATTCGCCATGTCCCGGCTGGCATGGGAGGGCTGGATCGAGCGGTTTCCCGGCCGAGGCACCTTCGCCAGCGCCGGGGCGTTTCGTTCCGACGGCAGGCAGGCAACGGCCCCGGATTTCAGCGTCGATATGCACAGTCTGCCGATGTTCGGCGACGGGACCGCGCCGGAGGAGGACGACGTCACTTACCGGCTGATGGCATTCGGCCGCAAGAAGGCGCCGTCCGATGTATCGAGAGCGCTGAACATAGAGTCGGACGAGCCGGTTTTCGTTCTGGAAAGGCTGCGGTTTATCGGGGAAGAGGCGGTGGAGGCGGAGAGTTGTTTCTTTCCTCCGGACGTATTTCCCAAATTCGATACGTCGGCCCTGGACCGCGTGCCTACCGAGGAGCTTCTGGTCGAAGAAAATCTTGGCTTCAGGATCGGTCGGATCGAAACCAGAATTCAGCCTGCCAACGCCGATTCCAGCGAGGCGAAGCTGTTGAACGCGGATGGCGACCGGGCGCTGCTCATGCTCTCGCAAAAACATTTCTCGGAGGGCGACCGACCGGTCGTCTACACCGACCGCATTTGCGTTTCGCCCATCGGCTTCAGCTACACGATGCATGCCGCCGGATAGAGGCGGGCGGGGAACGGGAAGCGGGCGTCCCGCCTTGGCGGCGGGGACCGGGGGCCTTAGGCTGGCGCGCAGGGAGTTGCCGCCCCCGTATGGCGGCCGAACCGGAGACCCGCTTTCATGCTTTCGCTTGCCACGATTCTGGAGACTAGCGCCCGCGACCGGCCGGACAAGACGGCCATCGTGCAGGGGCCGGTCCGCATGAGTTACCGGGAGCTCGACGCGCGGGCGCAGGCGGTCGCGGCGGACCTTGCGGGGCGGGGCATCGGGCCGGGCGACATCGTGGCGCTCGCCTGCCCCAACGTGCCTGCCTTCCCGGCCTTCTATTTCGGCGTGCTGAAGGCCGGGGCGACGGTGCTGCCGGTCTCCATCCTGCTCAAACGCGACGAGATGGCCTACCTCCTGAACGACAGCGGGGCGAAGGCGCTGGTCTGCCACGAGGGCTCGGCGGAACTGCCGCTGGGCGAGGTCGGCCGCGCCGCTTTCGGCGATGCGCCGGCCTGCGGGCATTTCATCGAGGCGGATGCGCCCGCGGCGGAGGCTTCCTTCGACACCGTGCAGCGCGGCCCCGACGACACGGCCGTCGTGCTCTACACCTCCGGCACGACCGGGCGGCCCAAGGGCGCGATGCTGACGCACGCCAACCTCTTGATGAACGCCGAAATCTGCGTGGAACTCGGCGAGGTGCACCCGGAGGATGTCGTGCTGGTCGCCCTGCCGCTGTTCCACGTGTTCGGGCAGGTGGTGCAGATGCTGGCGGCGTTCCGCAAGGCGGCGACCATGGTGCTGGCGCCGCGCTTCGAGCCGGGCCTCTGCCTCGGCCTCATGGAGAGCGAGAAGGTGACGCTGTTCTCCGGTGTGCCGACCATGCTCTGGGCGCTGCTCACATATCCCGACGCCGGGAAGCACGACCTCGCCGCCATCGCCTCGACGCTGCGGCAGGTCACGGTCGGCGGCGCCTCGACGCCGGTCGAGATCCTGCGCGGCTTCGAGGAGAAGTTCGATGTGACGGTGCTGGAAGGCTACGGCCTCTCGGAAACCTCGCCGGGCGTGAGCTTCAACCGGCGCGACCGCGAACGGAAGGTCGGTTCCGTCGGCCTGCCGGTCTGGGGCGTCGAGGTGCAGGTGGTGGACCCGGAGGACAATCCCGTGCCTGTGGGCGAGCCCGGCGAGGTGGTGGTGCGCGGCCATTGCGTGATGAAGGGCTATCTGGGCCGCCCGGAGGAAACTGCCGAGGCGCTGCGCGGCGGCTGGTTCCACACCGGCGATATCGGCCGCTTCGACGAGGACGGCTACCTCTATATCGTGGACCGGCTGAAGGAAATGATCATCCGGGGCGGGTTCAACGTCTATCCGCGCGAGGTCGAGGAGCTTCTGGTCACTCATCCGGAGATCTCCCTCGCCGCCGTGGTCGGCGTGCCGGACGAGCAATATGGCGAGGAGGTCAAGGCCTTTGTCGTGCCCGCCGCCGGCGCCGGCCCCGAACCGGAAGCCATAGTCGCCTGGGCGCGCGAGCGCCTGGCAGGATATAAGTATCCCCGGATCGTCGAGTTGCGCGAAAGCCTGCCGCTGGGCGCGACCGGCAAGATCCTGAAACGCGACCTCTGCTGAGGAGGACCGGAGCGATGCAACTCACCCCCGAACAGGTCTCCCGCTACAACCGGGAGGGCTACCTTTTTCTCGAAGGCGTGTTCAGCGCCGAAGAAGCGGCGCTGTTGCGCCGCGAGGCCGACACCGTGTTCGCCAGCGGCCGCGAGGAGGTCTGGCGCGAGGACAACGGCGCGCCGCGCACGGCCTTCGCCGCGCACCGCTACAACGGCATGTTCGGGCGCCTCGGCGCGCATCCGCGGCTCATCCGCCCGGTCGAGCAGTTGCTGGGCGAGCCGGTTTACATGCACCAGTACAAGGTCAACGCCAAAGCGGCCTTCGACGGCGCCGTCTGGCAGTGGCACCAGGATTTCGGCACCTGGCACCGCGATGACGGCATGCCCGAGCCGCGCGCCATGAATATCGCCGTCTTCCTCGATCCGGTGACGGCGGCGAACGGCCCGCTGATGTTCCTCGCCGGCAGCCACAAGGAGGGCGTGTTCGAGGCCGGGCACGACCTGGAGACGACGAGCTACCCGCTCTGGACGCTGGACCGCGAGACGGTGGCGCGGCTGGCGGACGAGGGCGGCATCGCGGCCCCGACCGGCGCGCCGGGCTCCGTGGTGATGTTCCACGGCAATCTCGTCCATGCGAGCCCGCCCAATATCAGCCCGTGGGACCGGGTGATCGTCTATCTCAGCCTCTGCGCGGTCTCCAACCACATCACGCGCTTCAAGCGCGCCGAGTGGATCGCGCACCGCGATTTCGACCCCATCCGCGTGCTGCCCGACGACTGCCTGGTGCAGCAGGCGGTCGCGGCGGAATAGACGGCCCCGATCCGCGCCCCGGAACAGCGCGGAGGAGGCATGAGCCTCAGCCTGCGCCTCGTCTTCGAGGACGGCACGGAGCGGGAGATCGCGGGCCTGCCCTGGCAGACGGTGTTCCAGGCGGCCCAGGCCCATGGCATCGAGCTTGCGACCGACTGCCGGGAAGGCGCCTGCGGCACCTGCAAGGCGCGCTGCACCGGGGGCGAATACGATGTGGGCGACGCCAGCCCGGAGGCGTTGACAGCCGAGGAGGAAGCCGCCGGCCTGGTGCTGACCTGCCAGATGCTGCCGCTCGGCGACTGCACGCTGCGCTTCCCCTATCCCTTCTCGCTGACCGGCGGCCCGCTGCGCCGGCAGGCCGTGCTGGAGGCCGTGGAGCGCGTGGCGGCCGATACGGTGCGGTTCGAGCTTGCGCTCGATGCGGAGCTGCCCTTCCTGCCGGGCCAGTATGCGCGCATCGGCGTGCCCGGCACGGGGGCGGAGCGGGCCTTTTCCTTCTCCCGCCGGGACCGGGCCGAGTTCCATGCGCGCCTGCTGCCGGACGGCCTGATGTCGAATTATCTGGCGGCGCGCGCGGAGCCCGGCGACCGGCTCGACCTGTCGGGGCCCTATGGCGGGTTCTTCCTGCGCGAGCCGGCCCGGCCCGTCCTGATGGTGGCGGGCGGCACCGGCCTTGCCCCGATCCTGGCCATGCTGGAGGCGCTGGACGGCCGCCAGCCGGCGGTCGTGCTGTTCGGCGCGGCTTCCGAGGAGCGCCTGTTCGCGCTCGACCGCCTGGCCGCGAGCGGCGCGCAGGTGAGCATCGCCGTGGAGGGGCCGGGCGGAGACCCGTCCTTCCACGCCGGCTTCGTCACCGGGCTGATCGACCCGCCTGCAAGCGACATTGACGCCTATGTCTGCGGGCCGCCGGCGATGATCGAGGCGGCCCGCGCGCGGCTCCGTGCGGCCGGCATCGCCGAAGAGCGCGTTCATTGCGAACGCTTCCTGCCGAGTTGAGGAGAGCGGGCCGGCGGCCTCTGGCGGCGCTGGCGCTCTCCGCAGCGCTGGCGCTGCCGCCTCTCTCGGCCGCGCAGCCGGAAACGCCGCCGCCGCCCGCCGAGGCGCTGATCGCCGCCGCCGGGCTCGAAGGCGCCGGCACCGGCTATGTCGTGATCGACCTCGATGGCGGCGCCGTGCTGGCGTCGCGGCGGGCGGACGAAGCCTTCCTGCCCGCCTCGACCGCCAAGATTGCAACCGCCGTTGCAGCGCTCGAGATCCTCGGCGGCGAGCACCGCTTCGAGACGAGCCTCAGGCGTTCCGGCGACCGGCTCTACCTGGTGGGCGGCGGCGACCCGCTGCTCGCCGTGGAGGACCTGATGTCGCTCGCGCGGGCCGGCGCCGAAGCCGGCATCGCCCGGGCCGGCCTCTTCTACGACGACGGCCTGCTTCTGCCCGCTGCCGAAATCGACGCGGGGCAGAGCGACCGCGCAACCTACAATCCGGGCGTTTCGGCGCTCTCGCTGTCCTTCAACCGGCGGCGCCTGGTGTGGGGCGCGAAACAGGGCGGCGGACTTGCGGCCTTCGCCCTGCCGGCCGGCGATCTCGCGCCGCTGCGGGCTGCCCTGGGCAAGGGCGAGGCGCTCTTCCACCGCCTCGAAACGCCGGACGGGCCGAGCTGGCGGGTGACGGCCCGCAGGCCGGGAAGGACATGGGTGCCGGTGCGCCGGCCGTCCCGGTTCACGGCCTCCGTCTTCCGCGAGCTTGCGGCCATGCAGGGGCTGGCGCTTACCCGACCGGAGGCCGGGACCGCGCCGGTGGACGCCCGGCCCGTCGCCCGCCATCGCGGTCCGCGGCTGGTCGATATCGCCGCCCTTTCCCTGCAATACAGCAACAATCTCGTTGCCGAACTGATGGGCCTCGGAGCCTCCCGCAAGCTGGCCGGCCGGCCCGAGGCGCTGGAGGCCTCCGCCGCCCGCCTGCAGGCGGAGCTCGACCGGCGCCTGGGCGGGGATGGGACGGGCTGGCTGCTCGACCGCCATTCCGGCCTCAGCAGCCGGTCGCGCGCCTCGCCCCGGCGGATGGCGGCGCTGCTCCGCTATGCCGACGGCCGGCGCTACGGGGGCCGCAGCTTCGAATCGCTCCTGCCGATTTCCGGCTGGAAGGGCTCGCTGGCCGGCTGGGAGGAAGACCCCGCGCTGGCGTTCCGCGTCTGGGCAAAGACCGGCAGCATGTATTACGGGCGCGGCCTTGCCGGATATCTGCACGCGGCGTCCGGACGAAGGCTGGCCTTCGCGCTCTTCACCAGCGACCTCGACGAGCGCCGGCGCCTCGATGCGCTCGGTCCCGAGCCGGGAGAAGAAGAGCGGGAGCAGGGCGAAGCGTGGCTCGACCGGGCGCGGAACCTGGAGCAAGCCCTGCTCAAGCGCTGGGCGTCGGTGTTTTAGAGCGGGCCCCGTTCCGACAGCCCCGCATCCCGGCCCCGCGCCTGCCGCCAGGACAGGAACACCGGTCGAACATGTCATGGGATGTCATGTTTTGTCATGCGGGCCGGCGGGACCCCGTGCGATATGTCATGAGATGTCATGATCTGCATGCGCGCGGCGCATATCCCGTGACCTGTTCGGGCATGGGCTCCGGGTATTCCATCCGGTGTCCCCGGCTTCGCGTCTTTGGCATGGGTCTCTCCTTTCGATCCGTCTTCGTTCCGTTCTTCCCGCCGCCCGGTTGCCTCAGCGGCGGGACCCTGATTCGCGCGTATCCCGCGCGGGCGCCTGTGCCGGCGGGGGCGGGCGTTTGCGCCGGCGCGGTTCGCGCGCCTGATTGCGCGTGCGCGGGGCAGGCGCAGGACGCACTTCGCCTGTCGGCTGAATCGGGGTCGTTCCGCACCGGGCCGGCACGAGCGGGAAGCGGCTCCGGATGCCGCTTACTTCGGACCCATCATATCACTGTTTTCTCAGGTGCAAGTCCCAAATAAGGAATCATTGCATAAATTTCAGGAATTTTTTGCCATACACCTTCATCGCCCCCGATCGGGGGGCCGGGGCGATGATTGAGGCTTTGCGGACGGGGCCGGGTCAACCTGAACGGATCGTGTTCAAGCTCTGCATGTTCCAATTAAGAATGCAAACTAATCGCATTATCATGGCTTCAGTCAATCTTTCGCATCGGAATTTGTTCGATGAAGGGAGTCAGGCGAGCGCGGCGTAGAGGGCGTCCACGAGGGCGCTGAGGCGCGGGCTGATGCCGGGGCCGGAATGCATGCGGTTGGGCGCGTAGGCGAAGCCGAGGCCCGCGTCCGGGTCGGCGAAGCCGATGGCGCCGCCCGCGCCGGTGTGCCCGAAGGCGCGCGGGCTCGGCCCCATCGCCAGGTGCCCCGGCAGGCCGAGCGCGAAACCGAGCGCCATGCGGCGGGTGTGCCCCAGCAGGTCTTCCCTGCCGAACCACTGCTCGGCCGTGGCTTCCGCCAGCACCTCCGCGCTCAGCAGCCGCCTGCCGTCCAGCACGCCGCCGCCGGCGAGGCTGTCGAAGAGCTTCGCGACGCCGCGCGCCGTGCCGATGCCGTTGATCGAAGGGATTTCCGCGGCGCGGAACCGCTCCGTGTTGAAGTCCTCCGGCGGCACCTGCGCCATTGCCCGACACATCAGGGAGTCCGGGTCCGAGCGGTCGAACAGCGTGTCGGCGGTCTCGCCGAAGAACTCCGCGCACCTGCCGTGCAGGGCCGGCGGCAGGCCGATCCAGTAGTCGATGCCGTGCGGCGCGCAGACCTCCTCGGCGAGGAAACGCCCGAGGCTCCGCCCGTCGGTGCGCCTTATCAGCTCGCCGACAAGGTAGCCCAGGGTGACGGAATGGTAGGCGCGCGACCTGCCCGGCGCAGACAGCGGCGCCTGCCCCGCCAGCGCCCCGGTCATCGCCTCCCAGTCGTAGGCCGCGCCTTCGGGCATGGCCTGCGCGATTGCCGCCAGGCCGGCGCGATGGTCGAGGACCCATCGCACGGGAATACCGGCCTTGCCGGCGGCCGCGAATTCCGGCCAGTAGCGCGCCACCGGCTCGTGCCAGCCGATCAGCCCCCGGTCCACGGCCATCGCGGCGCAGAGCGCCGTCACCGCCTTGGCGACCGACATCATGCAGACCAGCGTGTCCTCCGCCCAGGGCCGCGTGCGGGCGCTGTCGGCGAAGCCGCCCCAGAGGTCGATGACCGGCTCGCCGTTCAGGGTGACGGCGACGGCCGCGCCGGCTTCGCCGCGGCTGCGGAAATTCTCCGCGAACGCTTCGGCCACGACGGCGAAACGCCCCTCGCAACGGCCGTTAACCGGCGCGCCGTCCGCTACCCGCATTTCCTATCCCCGTCGATGACCTCGATCAGCGCCGGCCAGTAGGCGTCGCCGAGGCCCGCGGCGACGGCGCGCTCCAGCAGGCCGTGCGCCGCGTCCATGCCCCCGAGCGTCATCCCCAGCGACTCCTTCAGTTCCATCGCATAGTCGAGGTCCTTCAGCATGTAGCGCGTCGGGAACCGGCCTTCGGGGAAGCGGCCGGGCAGCAGGGCCGTCATGCCGTGCTGCCGGAGCGCGAAGCTGTCGCAGCCGTGGCGGAACGCCTCGAACAGGCGCTCGCCGTCCACGCCCGCCCGGCGGCCGAGCAGCAGCGCCTCGGCGAGCGCGGCGACGGACTGGGCGAGCACCGTGTTCAGCAGCAGCTTCGTCACCGTGCCGCTGCCGCTTGCGCCGCAATGCAGCACCGTCTCCGCCATGCAGTCCAGCAGCGGCGCCAGCCGGGCGAAGGTCTCCCCGTCCGCCCCGGCCATGATGCTGATCTGCCGGTCGGCCACCGTCCGGACCGTCCCGGCGACCGGGGCATCGACATAGCGCGCGCCCTTCTCCGCAAAGGCGGCGGCAAGCTCGCGGGTGAGCGCCAGCGGCACCGTGCTGCAATCGACGGTGATGCTGCCGGGGCGCGCCTGCGCCAGCACGTCCTGGCAGACGAGGCGGACCTCCGCCGCGCCCGGCAGCGACAGGAAGACGATGTCGCATTCGCGCGCCACCTGCCCCGCATCCGCGGCAGCGACGCATCCTTCCCGGACGCAGGCGGCGCCCGCCTCGGGGTCCGCATCGTGGACGATGACCGGCAGGCCGGCGCGCCTGATGAGGTTCCGACACATGGGCCTGCCCATCGCGCCGAGCCCGATGAATCCCAAGGTGGTTATGGCCGCCTCGCTCCCGCCTATCCGTCGATCCGGCGTTCCAGCTTTTCGCGCATGTGGTCGCCGGCCATGATCCGGGAGTATTTCGCCGGGTTGCCCGGGCCGCAGCAGCCTTCCAGGCAGTCGATCTCGGCGTCGTAGTTCGGGTGCAGGAAATAGCCGATGGTCTGGCGGCGGCTTTGCCCGCGCCGTTCCGCCGGCGGATTGACGACGCGGTGGACGGTGGATTTCCAGCGGTCATTGGTCCAGCGCTGCATCATGTCGCCCAGATTGACGACCAGCTGCCCCGGCCCGGGCCGGACATCCAGCCAGGAGCCGTCCGGCATCTGCGCCTGCAGGCCGCCCGGCGCATCGTTGAAGGCGAGGATCGTCAGGCTGCCGAAATCGGTGTGTGCGCCGCAGCGGAGCTGGCCCGGCTGCGGGTCGTCCTCGATGACGGGGTAGTGGTTCGACGGGCAGGTGCTGAAATGCCTGTCGATCTTGTCGTCGAAAAACGCCTCGGGGAGCCCGAGCGCCACGGCGAAAATCCCCATCAGGCGCTCTGCAAGGGACTCGAACGCGCGATAGAATTCCGTCAGGGCCTCTCTGTAGGCGGCGGGACGGGCCGGCCAGATATTCTCCGAATAGTAGAGCGCGGCTTCGGGAATATGGGCGAACCGGTCGGCCTGCGGGACCAGGGGGCCGATGAAGAACTGCTCCCTCAGGTCGGGCGGCGTCTCCAGCCCGTAGGTGCGGGCGAGGTTCCGCGTCGCGACGGCGTGGTAGCCGCGCGGCGCCACGCCGTCTTCCGGCATGAACCGCGCCTTTTCCTCCACGGGCAGGTCGAAGAACGCCCGCGAGACCGAAAAGGCGCGGTCGATGACCTCCTGCGGGATGCCGTGGCCGGAGACGATGAGGAAGCCGATAGTCTCGCAGGCCCGGGCGACCTGCCCGGCCACCTCCCGCCGCTCCCTGTCAGCCCCGGACCGCCAGGGCCCGAGGTCGATTGCCGGAATTGCATCGATGGCCATGCTCGGGGGAGTTCCTTTCCCGGATGCGCCGCCCGGACAGTGTAAACCTGTGAGCGCGCTCGTCACAGGCCGGGATGCTGCCGAAGAAAAAGGGCCGACGCGAGGCCGGCCCTTTCCCTGTCCTTGCGCCCGGAGGCGAATCAGACGGTGTCGCCCATGGGCAGGTCGCGCATGCGCTTGCCCGTCGCGTGGAAGACCGCATTGCCGATCGCCGGCGCAACGGGCGGCACGCCCGGCTCGCCCACGCCCGAGGCGTGGACCGAGAAGGGATGCGGCACGATGTGCGTATGCACCTTCTCGGGGAAGTTGTCCGAACGCACCATCTGGTAGTCGTGGTAGTTCGACTGCACCGCAGCGCCGTTCTCGAAGGTGACGCCGCTGTAGAGCGCGATGGTCATGCCCTGCACCGCCGAGCCTTCCATCTGGCTGCGGATGCGCTCCGGATTGGCCGCGAAGCCGCAGTCCACCGCCATGTGCATCTCGGGCACGGTGATTCTGCCATCCACGATCTTCACATGCGCGCACGTCGCCACATAGGTGACAAAGGAGCGGTGCACCGCGAGGCCGAGGCCCTCGCCGGCCGGCATCTGCCGGCCCCAGCCGCCCTTCTCGGCGGCCAGTTTGAGGACGTTCTTCAGGCGCATAGTGTCGATCGGATACTCGTCATACACCTCGCCATAGTCCCAGAAGTTCTCCGGGAAGCCCTGCTTCGGCGGGTCGAGCTTCCGGTCGGAACCGATCAGCTCCAGCATCACCTCAAGATCGTCGCGCCCGAGTTCGGCCGCAAGCTCCGAGGCGAAGGACTGCACCGCCCAGGCGCGCGGAATGTTCGACACCGAGCGGAACCAGCCGATGCGGGTGTGCGCCATCGCCTTGCCGTTCTCGACCGAGAGGTTCGGGATTTCGAAGGGGATATCGACATGCCCCATCCCGCTCTCGATGAAGAACTGGTGGCCGCTGTCCGGCGCGAAGGTGGACAGGATCGACGGCGCCACCGAGTTGTGACGCCAGCCGGTCACCTTGTCCGCGGCGTCCAGCGCAACCTCGATCCGCTCCACCGAGGTGGTGTGGTAGAAGCTGTGCCGGATATCGTCCTCGCGCGTCCACTGCACCTTGATCGGCATGCCGAGCTTCTGGCTGAGCAGCGCCGCCTCGATGACGAAGTCGCACTTGGACTTGCGGCCGAACCCGCCGCCGAGCAGGGTCACGTTCACGCGCACGTCGGCGGCGTCCATCTCCAGCGCCGCCGCGACATCGCCGCGCGCGCCGAAGGGGGACTGCACCGGCGCCCAGACCTCGCACTTGCCGTCCGCGACGCTGGCGACCGCCGCGGGCGGCTCCATCATCGCGTGCGCCATGTGCGCCTGGCTGTACTCCTGCCCGAAGGTCTTCGCCGCGCCCGCGAACGCCGCCGCAGCGTCGCCCTCGGCCCGCAGCACCTGGCCCGGCTGTTTCGCCGCCGCCCGCATCTCTTCCAGGTAGGATTCGGAGGTGTAGCCGCCATGCGGGCTGTCGCCCCACTGGATCTCCAGCGCGTCGCGGCCCTTGATCGCGGCATCCGTGTTGGAGGCGATGACGGCGACGCCGCCGAGCGGGGCGAACTTGGCCGGCATGATCGAGGCCGGCAGCGGCACCACATGCTCGACGCCGGGCACGGCCATGGCCGCGCTCGCGTCGTAGCTCTTCGCCTCGGCGCCGACCACCGGTGGGCGGGCGACGGCCGCCACCTTCATGCCCGGCAGCATCACGTCGGCGCCGTAAACGGCCTTGCCCGTGGTGATGTCGTGCAGGTCGTAGATGCCGACATTGCCCTTGCCGATGTATCGGAACTCGGACTCGTCCCTGAAGGAGAGCGCCTCGAACTCCGGCACGGGCTGCTTCATCGCCGCCTCGGCGAGCTCGCCGAAGCCGGCCTTGTTGCCGCCGCCCATGACCTCATGCACGCCGACCGTGACCGCTGAGGCGTCCACGCCCCATTTTTCGGCCGCGGCACTGGCGAGCATATGGCGGACCGACGCGCCCATCTGGCGCATGGACTGGATGTGGTGGCGCATGGAGCGCGACCCGTCCGTGTCCTGGTTGCCGTATTTCTCCTCGTCGCCTTCCGCCTGGACGATCTTCACCATCCCCCAGTCGGCGCCCATCTCGTCGGCGAGCACCATCGGCAGCGAGGTGCGCGAGCCGGTGCCCATCTCCGAGCGGTGGGCGACGATGGTCACCGTGCCGTCGGGGTCGATGGAGACGAAGATGTGCGGGTCGTAGCGCAGGCCGTTCGGCATGAAGTCGCCGCCGGTCTTGTAGCGCGCGAAGCCTTCCGCCGTGGTGGCGAAGGCGGCGACGGCGAAACCGGCCGCCGAGCCCTGCAGGAAACGCCGCCGGGAGACATTGGCGAAGGCGAGCTTCGCCGCCTCGCGGACGGGGGTTCCGAGGAACGCTTTTTCCATCATGTGCGCCATGGCCTAAACTCCCGTGGACGCGAGCCGCACCGCGGAGACGATGCGCTCGTAGCAGCCGCAGCGGCAGATATTGTCGGCCATCCCGTCCAGGATTTCCCGGTCGGTCGGCTTCGGGTTTTCGGCCAGCAGGCTCGCGGCCTGCATGATCTGCCCGGTCTGGCAGAAGCCGCATTGCGGCACATGCAACTCGCGCCATGCGACCTGGACGGGGTGGTTGCCGTCGGCGGAGAGGCCCTCGATGGTGGTGACCGACTTGCCGGCGACGTCGCCCACGGTCACCATGCAGGACTTCTCGGCCTTGCCGTCCACATGCACCGTGCAGGCGCCGCAGAGGCCCGCCCCGCATCCGTATTTGGTTCCCGTCAGGCCCGCCATGTCGCGCAGGGCCCACAACAGGACGGTGTCGTCCGGACCGTCCAAGGTCCGGGCTTCACCGTTGATGGTGACGCTCGCCATTCCGTTTCCTCCACATTTTTACCGCGCGGGGAGTCGGCCGGCACCGGTTGCTCCATTGCCGCCCGGACCCCGGCGGTCATGGTAGTCCCCTTTCCGCTCCGGGGGCCAGCCCCCGGCGGGGGCCTTCAGGCGGCGGCCAGACTCGCGGCGGGGCGCGCGCGGATGAGGAGGGTGAGGACGATGGCGAGCTGCACGGCATTGATCGCCGAGCCCGCGAGGAACGCCGCCTCATAGCTGCCGGTGGCGTCGAACAGCCGCCCGCCGAGCCACCCGCCCGCGGCCATGCCGATGGTGCCGAACAGGAAGATCCAGGCGATCCGCCGGGTCGCGCCCGCCGGCGGGAAATACTCGCGCACGAGATAGGCGTACATGCCGATGATGCCGCCATAGCCGAGGCCGAAGACGATGCAGGCGGCGTAGAGGGTCCACATCTCGCGGGCCTGCGAGATGACGGCCAGCATCGCGCACTGGATCGTCGAGCCGATCAGCAGCGTCTTCAACCCGCCGATGCGGTCCGCCAGCACACCGCCGAGAATGCGCGAGGTAAGGCTGGCGAACAGCGCCATCGAGAGCGCGGCCGCGGCCGCCTGCGGGGCGAGGCCGAGGTCGGTGCCGTAGGCCTTGAGGTGGACCAGCGGAATCGACATCGGGATGCAGCAGCCGACGATCGCCGCGCACAGCACCCCCGTCGCGATCCCGCCCGGCAGTCCGAAGGCGCGGCCGTCGGGCGTGGCCTTGCGCGGACTACCCGAAGCCGTCGGCGGCGCCGGGCGGCGCAGCAGCATGGTCAGCGGCACCATGACCGTGAAGCACAGAAGGCCGTAAATGTGGAAGGTGTCGCGCCAGCCGACCGTCCCGTCGAGCCAGGTGATGACATAGGGCCAGATCGCGCCGCCGACGCTCTGCCCGGCCGTGGCGATACCCAGAGCCAGGCCCCGGTTGCGGTCGAACCAGCGCATGACGTGCGCCATCAGCGGCGCGAACATGCAGGCATTGCCGAGAAGGCCGATCAGCACGCCGAAGACCAGCATCAGCTGTCCGGGCGTCTCGACATAGCCCGCCAGGAAGGTGCCGGAGCCGATCGAGAGCGCGCCGATCAGCGCGACATTGCCCATGCCGAGGCGTTCGGAGAGCGGGCCGAAATAAAGCGCCCCGATGCCGGCGCCGAAAAAGGCGGCGGTGTAGCCGAGGGAGGGCAGCTCGCGCGGCCAGCCCATGTCCTCGGCAATCGGCTTCAGCTCGACATTCAGCACGAACATCGCGCCTTGGCCGAAGAAGACCAGCAGCAGCGACGTGAAGCAGACTATCCAAGGATAGCGGCCGGCATTCGGCGTTTCGGGCATGGGAGAGGAAGCGGCCGCGCCGAAGCTCAGTCGGCGAAGCGGAACCGGAAGCCGTCGCCCGCGCTCAGCACATGGCCGCAGGACGGGGCCGGGAAGTGCGCCGGCATCAGCAGCGCCGGCGTGTCCGCCACCCGCTCCAGCACCCGCCTTCGCGTAACCGCCGCATGCTCCGGCCACTCGCAGAAAGACGTGTTCCAGTGCGGCTCGTAGACCTGGACCGGGTGGTGCATGACGTCGGCGACGAACAGCGCCTGCTCGCCGCCGGATTCGAGCGCCATGGTGACATGGCCGGGCGTGTGGCCGGGCGCGGCCTCGATCAGCATGGTCTCGTCGATCCGGTAGCCGTCCTCGACCATCACCGCCTGCCCCGCCTCCACCACCGGCAGCACGCTGTCGGCGAAGGCGCCGTCCATCGGCTCCTCGTCGGGATAGAGCTCCAGCCGCTGCGTGCGGTACTGGTAGTCGATCTTGCCGATCAGGTATTTCGCGTTCGGGAAGGTCGGGACCCAGCGCCCGTTCGCCAGCCTCGTGTTCCAGCCCACATGGTCGGTGTGCAGGTGGGTGCAGAGGACGAAGTCCACCTCCTCCGGGGCCACCCCGGCCGCCTTCAGCCGGTCGAGCCAGGGCGTGTCGAGATTGTCCCACATCTTGCGCGGGCGGGTCTTGCGGTTGCCGACGCATGTATCGACCAGGACCGTGTGGCGCGGCGTGCGCAACAGCCAGCTGTGCAGGCTCATCGTCAGCCTGCCGCTGCGCTCGTGGAAGGCGCGCGGCACCATCCAGTCCCGGTGCTTCTCCAGATGGTCCGGCGTCCAGTCCGGATAGAGCTGGCCCGGCAGGAAGGAAGGACCGGCATTTTCCTCGATCCGGTGAATGGCGACCTCGCCGACCGCGCATGTGCCCATGTGTGGAACGCCCCCAGGATTTTCCGGCGACCTTACCCGCATGGTAGAGAGGGCGCCAGCAAGCGGCGGGAGGAGCAGGGCGATGCACCACGATCTGGTAATCCGGGGCGGAACCGTCATCGACGGCACGGGCGCGCCGGCGCGCAGGGCCGATGTCGCCGTGGACGGCGGGCGCATCGCGGAGGTCGGCATGCTGGACGAGGCTTCGGGCGAACGGGAGATCGATGCGCGCGGCCTCGTCGTCGCGCCGGGTTTCATCGACGTCCACACCCATGACGACCGCGCGCTGCTGGACGGCGACATGGCCGCCAAGGCGAGCCAGGGGGTGACGACCGTGGTCGCCGGCAATTGCGGCATCTCGCTGGCGCCTTTCAACCCGGAAGGCCGTCCGCCGCCGCCGATGGACCTGCTGGGCGGCGAGAGCGACTACCGCTTTCCCACATTCTCTTCCTATCTTGAGGCGCTGGACGCCCGCCCGCCGGTCGTCAACGGCCTCTTCCTGGTCGGCCACCAGACGCTGCGCGTGCAGCATGTGGAGAATCTGGGCCGCCCTGCGAACGAGGCCGAGATCGCGGCCATGCGCGCGGGTGTCGAACAGGCGATGCAGGCGGGCGCCGTCGGCTTCTCGACCGGCCTCTTCTACCCGCCTTCAAGGGCCGCGACGACGGACGAGGTGGTCGCGCTCACGGCGGCGGCGGCGCCCTTTGGCGGCCTCTACGCCACCCACATGCGCGACGAGGGCGCCTTCCTGGAGGAATCGGTCGAGGAGTCGCTGGAAATCGGCCGGCGCGCGGGCGTCGCCGTCGTGCTCTCGCACCACAAGGCCTCGGGCGCCGCCCATCACGGCAAGACCGCCCGCTCCCTGCCGATGGTCGAGGCCGCCGCGGCGGAGCAGCAGGTGTCGCTGGACGTCTATCCCTACGCCATGAGCTCCACCGTGCTGCTGCCCGACCGCCTCGCCGATTCGAAGCGGGTCCTGATTACCTGGTCGGAACCTTATCCGGAGGCGGCGGGCCGCGACCTCTCCGACATCGCCGCCGAGCACGGCGTCTCCGACGAGGAGATGGCCGTGCGGCTGTTGCCGGCCGGCGCGATCTATTTCGCCATGTCGGAGGAGGACGTGCAGCGCGTGCTGCGCTTCCCGCGCGCCATGATCGGCTCCGACGGCATTCCGCACGACCCGCGCCCGCATCCGCGCCTCTGGGGCACCTTCCCGCGCGTTCTGGGGCATTACAGCCGCGAACTCGGCCTGATGCCGCTCGAGGAGGCCGTGCGCCGCATGACCGGCCTGCCGGCGGACCGCTTCGGGCTGGACGGGCGCGGCGTCGTGGAGCCGGGCGCGGTCGCCGACCTCTGCCTGTTCGACCCCGAGACCGTGATCGACCGGGCGAGCTTCGAGAACCCGATGGCGCCCGCCGACGGCATAAGCGCGGTGCTCGTGGCGGGCGAGACGGTCTGGAAGGACGGGAGCCCGACCGGCGCGCGGCCCGGCAGGGCGCTCCGCCGGGAACGCCCCATCCCCGCGCGGTAGCCCGGGCCGGCGGATCGTGGGGCCGGAGCCGGGAAATCCGTGCTAGATTGCCTGGTGGGGAGGCAGGCATATGCGGCAGCTTGAATTCGGCTGGTATCTGCCGACGAACGGCGACACCACGGCTTTCAACGACCCGGAGTCCCAGATCGCTCCGTCGCCGGAAATGATGGAGCGGATCATTCTGGCCGCGGAAGACGCGGGGTTCGAATACATCCTGATCCCGGTCGTCAACATCTGCTGGGAAGCCTATGTCATCGCCGCCTTCCTCGCCGGCAAGACGAAGACGATCAAACCCCTGATCGCGGCCAAGCCCGGCTATGTCAATCCGGTCCTCCAGGCCAAGATGCTCGCGACCTTCGACCGGATGACCGGCGGGCGCCTCGCGATAAACCTTATAGCGGGGCAGGCGGAAGCGGACTTCGAAGCCGACGGCATCCGCTACGGCAAGGAGGAACGCTACGCCCTGATGGGGGAAGAAGTCGCCATCATGAAGCGGCTCTGGGCAGCGTCGGGACCCATCGACTTCGACGGCAGGTTCTACACCCTCAGGAATTGCTCGATCATCCCGGAGATTTACCAGAAACCCCATCCCCGCTTCTATCTCGGCGGCGGGTCGCCGCAGGCCGCCGATATTTCCGCCCGGCACTCGGATGTCCACCTGTTCTGGGGCGACACGCCGGAGCGGATCGCCGAAAACATCGTCGATATCCGCCGGCGCGCCGCAGAGTTCGGGCGCGGGGACGAGATCGGCTTCGGCATGCGCCTGCAGATCATGTGCCGCGAGTCGGAAGACGAGGCCTGGGCGGCGGCCCGCAGACTGGTCGCGCACGGCACCGATGCGAACCGCCGGGAGATTATCGACAACACGTTCAACTCGGCGGCGAACCGGCGCGTGCAGGAACTGGCGCGCGAGCATGGCGAGATGATCGGGCCGAATCTCTGGACCGGCATCACCCGGGTCCGGGCCGGCGCCGGCATCGCCGTCGTCGGAAATCCCCGGCAGTGCGCCGACCAGCTTCAGGCCTTCATCGACGCGGGGTGCCACTCCTTCTGCCTGTCCGGCTTTCCGCACGCCGCCGCCGCGACCGGCTTTGCGGAACTGGTCCGGCCCCTCCTCGCGGAGATGAACAGGGGCCGGATGCCGGAAGACAGCCTCTCCCGCCTGCGCGCGTAGGCGGGCTCCCGGCGCGCCGGGTCAGGCCGGCGGGTCGCAGGGGACGGTGCCCATCTCCGCCGGAATGGACAGCTCCAGGATTTCGAGGTCGTCCGAGGTCGCGATTTCGTTGTGCTTCAGCCCGCCCGGGATGAAGAGCGATTCGCCGGCCTGGATGCGCAGCGTCTCGCCGGTCTCGAATTCGAGGTCCACCCAGCCCTTGAGCGCATAGACGAACTGGCCCTCGCACTCGTGGTAGTGCCAGCCGGTCGGCTCGGTCATGCCGCGGATCGCGGTCATGGTCTGGGCGCGCATGCTGCCGAGGCTCGCCTCGGTGACGCCGAGGTCGCGATACTTGAAGAAGTCGCGCCGCCCGGGGACCAGCGGCGCCGACTCCTCGGTGGCGTGGGCGAGCTTGCGAAGCTGCGAATTGCTGTCGGGCATCGGGTCGGTCTCCTCCGTTGGATTTGCCGCCGAGAATAACGGATTGCGGGCGGCGCGGCAGCAGGTAACCTTTCGCGCGTGAAATACGGCCTCGACAGCCTCCGGGGAGACCTGTTCGGCGGCATCACCTCGACCGTGGTGGCGCTCCCCGTGGCGCTCGGCTTCGGCATCGCCTCGGGCATGGGGGCCGCTGCCGGCCTGCACGGGGCCATCGCCGTCGGCTTCTTCGCCTCCGTGTTCGGCGGCACCCGGTCGCAGATATCCGGCCCGACAGCGCCGATGACGGTCGTCATGGCCGTCGTCATCACCAGCCACACGACCAGCCTCGCCGAAGCGCTCACCGTGGTCGTCATGGCGGGCCTGCTGCAGATCCTGCTCGGGCTCTCGCGTATCGGCCGTTTCGTCGCCTACACGCCCCATGTGGTGGTATCGGGCTTCATGTCGGGCATCGGCATCATCATCGTGCTGATCCAGTTGCTGCCGGCGCTGGGCGCACCCATTGCCCCCGGCGGCCCGATGGGCGCAGTCTCGGCGCTTCCGGACGCGGTCCGCAATATCGATGCGGGCGCCTTCGCCATCGCCGCTGTCTCGCTCGCGGTCGCTTTCCTCTGGCCGCGCCGGCTGGCGCGCTTCGTGCCCGGCCTTCTCGCGGCGATGGTTGCGGGCACGCTGCTGGGCGTGCTCTGGCTGAACGAAGCGCCGACCATCGGCCCAGTTCCGACCGGCCTGTCGGAACTGCAATGGCCGCTTATGTCCCCGGACTTCCTGCTCGGCGCGGTGGAGCCCGCACTGATCCTCGCCCTGCTCGGCTCCGTTGACAGCCTGCTCACCTCGATTATCGCCGACTCGCTGACCGGCTCGCGCCACAACCCGGACCGGGAACTGGTCGGCCAGGGTATCGGCAATGCCGTGGCGGGGCTCTTCGGGGCGCTCCCCGGCGCCGGGGCCACGATGGGGACGGTGACCAACATCAAGTCCGGGGGCTCGACGCCGATATCCGGCGTATTGCGGGCGGTCTTCCTGCTGGCGCTGCTGCTGGGCCTCGGCCGCTATGTCGAGCCCGTTCCGCTGGCCGCTCTTGCCGGCGTGCTGATGAAGGTCGGATGGGACATCGTGGACTGGCGCCTCCTCGCCCGCGTCCATGCGCTCAGGCGCGAACACCTGATCGTCATGCTGACGGTGCTGGCGCTCACAGTGTTCGTCGACCTCATCACGGCCGTCGCCATCGGGCTCATCGCGGGCGGCATGGTCCATGCGCGGCAATTGGAGCGCCTGGAACTCGACAGCGTGGTCTCGACGCCGCTGCTCGACCGGACCCTTCCCGGCGCGGACGGAGAGGAAGAGGAGAGCGCCTTTGCCGCGCGCGCCGGCCTCGTCGCGCTCCGGGGCAGCCTCACCGTCGCCTCGTCCCACAAGCTCGCCGACGCCATCGGCCCGGAAATCCGCGACCACGAGATCGTCATCTTCGACTTCTCCGGCGCCGCCTATATCGACGACAGCGCCGCCATGGTCATCGAACAGCTGATCGACCTCGCGGAAGCGGCGGAAACCTCCTGCATCGTGGCCGGCCTCCACGGCGCCGCCGCGCAGACCCTGAACTCGCTCCGCTGCCTGCACAGCGTGCCCGGACACCGGATCGTGGAAACCCGCGAAGACGCCCGCCGCCTCGCCGAGCGCATGCTGCGGGAGAAGGACGGCGGCGCTGCGTAGGCGAGCTCGGGACGGACGCTTTACCGCTTGCCAGCGCGGGCCTAAACAGGAACGGCGATGACGGGACGGAACGCAGCGTGACAGGCGGCGAGCGGGTGGAGGACCGGGCGCTGCTCAGCGGCAGGGGGCGGTTCATCGACGACCTGCCCGTGCCGCCGCGCACGCTCCATGCCGCGATCCTGCGCTCGCCCCACGCCCATGCGCGGCTCGGCCCCATAACCGCGCCGGAGGGCGTGCGCCTGTTCACCGGACAGGACATCGCCGCCGGCCTCAGGCCCTTCATCGCGGCGCTGCGCACGCCCATGCGCCACTTCCCCGTTGCGACCGACAAGGTGCGCTATGCCGGCGAGCCGGTCGCGGTCGTGCTGGCCGAGGACCGCTACCGGGCCGAGGACGCGCTGGAGCTGGTGGAGGTCGGGTACGAGCCGCTTCCCGCCGTCGTCTCGCCCTCGGCCGCGATAGCCGAAGGCGCGCCGCTGCTGCACGAGGCCGCCGGCACGAATCTGGCGAACCGGCGGCGCTTCTCCTACGGCGACCCGGAAGGCGCGTTCGCCGCCGCCGACCATCGCTTCGCCATCGAGGTGCGCTATCCGCGCAGCGCCGTCACGCCCATCGAGTGTTTCGGGCTGATCGCCGCCTGGGACCCGGACGCCGACGCCTTCGAGGTGACGGCGCCCTTCCAGGGACCGTTCGCGCTGCATCCGGTGATGGCGGCGGCCTTGGGCGTGCCGGCCAACCGGCTGCGCCTGCGCACCCCGCACGACTCCGGCGGCAGCTTCGGCATCAAGCAGGGCTTGGCACCCTATATCGTGCTGATGGCAGCGGTCGCCCGGCTCGCCGGCCGGCCGGTGAAATGGATCGAGGACCGGCTGGAACACCTAACCGCCGCCGGCTCCGCCACCAACCGCGAAACGCGGCTGGAGGCCGCCGTCATGGCCGACGGGCGGGTGACGGCGCTGCGCTACCGGCAGCTTGAGGACTGCGGCGCCTACATCAAGGCGCCGGAGCCCGCGACGCTCTACCGGATGCACGGCGCGATGACCGGGGCCTACGACATCCCCAACCTCGAGGTCGAGAACAGCATCGCCGTCACCAACAAGACGCCGAGCGGCCTCAATCGGGGCTTCGGCGGCCCGCAGGTCTATTTCCCCCTGGAGCGGCTGATGCACCGCATCGCCGACGGGCTGGGACTCGACCGGCTGGAGGTGCTGCGGCGCAACCTCGTGAAGACGGTGCCTTACCGGACGGCATCCGGCGCGCTCTACGACTCCGGCGATTTCGGCGCGGTCATCGACCTCGCCAGGCCCGCGCTGGAAGACCTCCGGGCCCGCCGCGCGGCAGCCCGCGCCGAGGGACGGCTCTACGGCGTCGGGATGGCGGCGGCGGTGGAGCCGACCGTCTCCAACATGGGCTACATCACCACGGTGCTGGAGCATGAGGACCGCCTGGCCGGCGGGCTCAAGAACGGCGCGCTCGCCGCAGCCACCGTCGCCATCGACCCGCATGGCGGCGTCACCGTCACCGCCGATTCCATCCCGCAGGGCCAGGGGCACCGCACCGTGCTGGCGGAGGTGGTGGCCGGCGCGTTCGGCCTTGCGCCCCGCGACATCCGGGTGGTGGCGGAGTTTGACAGCGCGCGGGACGCCTGGTCGATCGCCGCCGGCAACTATTCCTGCCGCTTCGCGCCCGCCGTCGCCGGCACGGCCTGGCGCGCGGCCCGGACCTTGCGCGACCGGCTGGCGCGCCTCGCCGCCGCGCGGCTCGACCTGCCGCTGGAGGACATCCGCTTCGAGGGCGGCATGGTCGGCGCGGGACCTGACAAAGAGGTGCCGTTCGCCCGCCTCGCCGGCCTCGCACACTGGTCGCCCGGCACCCTGCCGCAGGGCGTCGAGCCGGCCTTGCGGGCGACCGAGTTCTGGACCCCGCCGGAGCTCGGGCCCCCCGACGCCGAAGACCGCATCAACGGCTCCGCCGCCTACGGCTTCATCTTCGATGTCTGCGGCGTGGAGGTGGACGCCGACACCGGCCGGGTCCGCATCGACCGCTATGTGACCGCCCACGACGCGGGGCGCCTGCTCCACCGCCCGATGGCCGACGGGCAGGTGCGGGGCGGCCTCTCTAATGCCGTGGGGGCGGCGCTGTTCGAGGCCTTCGTCTATGACGAGGCGGGCCAGCCGCTCGCCGGCACCTTCGCCGACTATCCGCCGCCGACCGCCTGCGAGGCGCCGGACCCGGAGATCCTGCATCTCGAAAGCCCGTCGCCCTTCACCCCGCTCGGCGCCAAGGGCATCGGCGAGGGCAACGCCATGAGCGCACCCCCCTGCATCGCCAACGCGGTGGCGGACGCGCTCGGCGTGGACGGTCTGGAACTGCCGCTCACGCCCGCCCGCGTCGCGGCGCTCATCCCGTGAAGCCCGCGCCCTTCGACTATCTGCGCCCCGCGAGCCTCGGCGAGGCGCTGGAGGCGCTGGCTTCCGACGGCGCGATGGCGCTTGCGGGCGGCCAGTCGCTGGTGGCGATGCTCAACATGCGCCTCGCCCGGCCCGATCTGCTGGTGGACATCATGCATCTCGCCGAGCTTCGCGAGCGCGGGCTCCGGGTGGGCGCGGCCGTCCGCCAGGCGGAGCTCGCCGGCCTGCACCCGCTCATCGACCGCGCCCTGCCGCATGTCGGCCACTACCAGACGCGCGGCCGGGGCACATTCTGCGGCTCGGTCGCGCACGCCGACCCGGCGGCGGAACTGCCGCTCTGCCTGGTTGCGCTCGGCGGGCGGGTCCATCTCGCCTCGGCGCGCGGCGGGCGAACGGTCGAGGCCGCGGACTTCTTCGAAGGGCCGCTGATGACGGCGCGGGAAGAGGACGAACTGATTGCCGCGGTCGAACTGCCGCCGCCGGACCCGCGCGCCGGCTACGCCTTCCGCGAGGTCGCGCTCCGGCACGGCGATTTCGCGCTCGCGGCCTTCGCGGCCGTGGCCGACGCCGACGGCGTCAGGCTCGCCGTCGGCGGCGTGGCGGACACGCCGGTCGTGCTGGACGGCCTCGTCATCGACCCGGACGCCATCGACGCCCGCGACGACTTCCACGCCGATGCGGCCTACCGCCGCCGGCTGGTGGCGCGCATCGGCCGGGCAACGGTGGAGGAGGCGCTTTCATGCCGCGCATGACCGTGAACGGCGAGGCGGTGGACGCGGCGGCGGAACCGCGCCTGCTGCTCTCCGACTTCCTGCGTCACACGCTCGGCCTGACCGGCACGCATGTAGGTTGCGAGCACGGCGTCTGCGGGGCCTGCACGGTGCTGATCGACGGCCGGCCGGCGCGGTCCTGCCTGGCGCTTGCGGTCCAGTGCGAGGGCGCGGAGGTCGTGACGGTGGAGGGGCTGGAGGAAGGCCCGCTGCACGCCGCCTTCCGCCGCCATTTCGCGCTGCAATGCGGCTTCTGCACGGCCGGCATCCTGCTGAGCCTGACCGCCTTCCTCCGGGAGCAGCCCCGCCCGACGGAGCAGGAGGTGCGGGAGGTGCTGAGCGGCCATCTCTGCCGTTGCACGGGCTACACCCCCATCGTCGCCGCCGCGCTGGACGCCGCCGATGCTTGATGTCGGCACGGCCCTCGTGCAAGCCGCCGAGCGGGCGCCGGACCGGCTGGCCGTCACCGCCGGCGCGGACAGGCTGACCTACGGGGCGTGGCTCGACCGCGCGCTCCGGCTTGCGGGCGGGCTGGAGGGCCGGCGGGTCGCAACCGTGCTCCAGAACACGCTCGATGCCGCGACCCTGCACTGAGCCTGCCAGCTAGCGGGCAAGCTGATCGTGCCGCTCAACTGGCGGCTCAAGGGCGAGGAGATCGACTACTGCCTCGCCGACGCCGAGGCCGACACGGTGGTCTTCGGGCCGGCGGCGGCGGAGGCGGTCGCGGCCTCGCCCCGCGCGCAGTCCATCCGCCGCATCGAGGCCGGGCCGGCGCTGGACGCCCTGCTGCAAGCGCCGCCCGCAACGCCGGCGGCGTCGGCCGAGGACTGGTCGGTCATGCTCTACACCTCCGGCACGACGGGCCGGCCGAAGGGCGTGCCGCGCCGCCACCGCGCGGAGCGGGCCGCCGCCATCGCCCATGTCGCGCAGAACCGCTATGCGCCGGGCGAGGTCGCGCTCGGCGTCATGCCGCTCTACCACACCATGGGCGTGCGCTCGCTGCTGGCGTCCGCGCTGGTGGACGGCGTCTTCGTCTGCCAGCCGCGCTTCGATCCCGGCATCGCGCTCGACCTGATCGAGGCGGAGGGCGTGACCGCGCTCTATCTGGCGCCGACGCTCTATCACGACCTGCTGGCGCATCCGGCCTTCTCGCGCGGGCGGGTGCGGTCGGTCCGCAAGCTCGGCTTCGCCGGCGCCTCGATGACGGACGGCCTGCTGCAAAGGCTGGACGAGGCCTTCGAGCCGGAGCTGTTCGTCAACCATTACGGCTCCTCGGAGATCTACACCTTCACCGTCTGCCCGGACGCGCCCGCCAAGCCGGGCTCGGCCGGCAAGGCGGGTCTCAACCAGCGCATCCGCGTGCGGAGCCTCGACGGGACCTGCGATGCCGCGCCCGGCGAAGAAGGGGAAATTCTGGCGGCGCTTGCCAGCGACGAAGCCTTCGAGGGCTACTGGCGGCGTTCGGATGCGGATGCCCGCGCGCTGCGGGACGGCTGGTACCATACGGGCGACACCGGCCGGCTGGACGAGGACGGAGACCTGTTCGTCACCGGCCGCGTGGACGACATGATCGTCACCGGCGGCGAGAACGTCTCGCCGGTGGAGATCGAGAGCGTGCTGTCGCTGCATCCGGCGGTGGCGGAAGTCGCCGTCGCCGGCCTGCCCGACGAGCGCTGGGGCCATATCGTCGCCGCCTTCGTCGTGACCCGGGGCGAGGCGACTGCCGAGGCCCTCGACGCCCACTGCAAGGCAAGCGCGCTCGCCGACTTCAAGCGCCCGCGCCGTTATGTCTTCATCGACGAAATCCCGAAATCCCCCGTCGGCAAGATCCTCCGTCGCCTGCTGGCCGCGCCCGATAGCAGCGGAGACGGATAGCCGCCCCCGGCGCCCGCTTGCCCATGCGCCGGGGCGGTTGCTATACCGCGCCGCCATGACCGACACCGCGCATATTCGCAATTTCGCCATCATCGCCCATATCGACCACGGCAAGTCCACCCTGGCGGACCGGCTGATCCAGACCTGCGGCGGGCTGACGGAGCGCGAGATGCGCGACCAGGTGCTCGACAATATGGACCTGGAGCGCGAGCGCGGCATCACGATCAAGGCGCAGACGGTGCGGCTCGACTACGAGGCGGCGGACGGCCGGGCCTTTTCGCTCAACCTCATCGACACGCCGGGCCATGTCGATTTCGCCTATGAGGTGAACCGCTCGCTCGCCGCCTGCGAAGGCTCGCTGCTGGTGGTGGACGCGACCCAGGGCGTCGAGGCGCAGACGCTCGCCAACGTCTATCAGGCCGTGGACAACGACCATGAGATCGTCGTCGCGCTCAACAAGGTCGATCTGCCGGCCGCCGACCCGGAGCGCGTCCGCGGCCAGATCGAGGACGTGGTCGGCATCGATGCGAGCGACGCCGTGCTCTGCTCGGCCAAGACGGGCGAGGGCGTGCCCGCCCTGCTGGAAGCGCTCGCCGCGCGCCTGCCGCCGCCCGATGCGGAGGTCGCCGGCGACGGGCATCTGCGGGCCATGGTGGTGGACAGCTGGTACGACCGCTATCTCGGCGTGATCGCGCTGGTCCGCGTCCGCGAGGGCGAGCTGCGCCGGGGCCTGAAGATGCGCCTGATGGCGACGGACGCCGCCTATGACATAGACGAGGTGGGCGTCTTCACGCCGAAGCGGCAGAAGGCGGACCGGCTCGGCCCCGGCGAGATCGGCTATGTGAGCGCGGCGATCAAGACGGTCGCGGACTGCCAGGTGGGCGACACGATCACCGACGACCGCAGGCCCGCGCCCGAGCCGCTGCCGGGCTTCCAGCCGAACCTGCCGGTGGTGTTCTGCGGGCTCTTCCCGACCGACTCGGCGGACTTCGAATTCCTGCGGGAGAGCCTCGCCAAGCTCCGGCTGAACGACGCCGGCTTCGAATACGAGCCGGAGAACTCGCCGGCGCTCGGCTTCGGCTTCCGCTGCGGCTTCCTCGGCCTGCTGCACCTGGAGATCGTGCAGGAGCGGCTCGACCGCGAATTCGGCCTCGACCTGATCGCGACCGCGCCGAGCGTCGTCTACCGGGTCCACCGCACGGACGGCGGCACGGACCTGCTGCACAACCCGGCCGACATGCCGGACCCCGCGCAGATTTCGCATATCGAGGAGCCCTGGATCGCCGCCACGATCTTCACGCCGGACGAGTATCTGGGCGGCATCCTCAAGCTCTGCGAGGAGCGGCGCGGCATCCAGCGCGAACTGACCTATGTCGGCAACCGCGCCATGGTCGTTTACGAACTGCCGCTGAACGAGGTGGTGTTCGATTTCTACGACCGGCTGAAGTCGCTGAGCCGCGGCTATGCGAGCTTCGACTACCGGATCGAGGACTACCGCGAGGGCGACCTTGTGAAGCTCTCGCTGCTGGTGAACCACGAGCCGGTGGATGCGCTGGCCTGCATCACCCACCGGATGCGCGCCGAGGGCCGGGGCCGCCAGCTTTGCGAGCGGCTGAAGGAGCTGATCCCGCGCCAGCTCTTCAAGATCCCGATCCAGGCCGCGGTCGGCGGGCGCATCGTCGCGCGCGAGACCATCTCCGCCATGCGCAAGGACGTGACCGCCAAATGCTACGGCGGCGACGTGACGCGGAAACGAAAGCTGCTGGACCGCCAGAAGGAGGGCAAGAAGCGGATGCGCACCTTCGGCAAGGTGGACATCCCGCAAAGCGCCTTCATCGCCGCGCTCAGGATGAACGAGACCTGAGCGCTACAGGATGTCGAGCACACTCTCGGGCGGGCGGCCGAGCGCGGCTTTCCCTGCCGCCAGCACGACGGGCCGTTCGATAAGAACAGGATGCGCAGCCATCGCCTCGACGAGCGCGCGGCGCCCGAGCTCGGGATCGTCGAGGCCGGCTTCGCGGTAGGCCGCCTCCTTGCGGCGCATGAGGTCGCGCGGCTCCATGCCGAGTTTTTCCAGCACCGCCTCAAGCTCGTCGGCCGGAGGCGGCGTCTTCAGATATTCGACGATCTCCGGTTCGACGCCGCGCTCGCGCAGCAGCGCCAGCGTCTGCCGCGACTTGCTGCAGCGCGGATTGTGCCAGATGGTGACGGTCACGGAATGTGTCCTCCTTATCCTGCCGCCGGGACGTAGTCATGCAGCGCGAAAGCGAGCGTGGCAAGGCCGACCGCCGCCAGCACGGCGAGCGCCGCACGGCGGTACCAGGCCTTGCCCCGGCCCGCGAAAAGCCGGATGCCGACCCAGGTGGAGCCGATATAGGCCGGCAGGATCACAGCGGCGACGGCCAGCGCCTCCAGGGTGAACAGGCCGTGGAACCAGTAGGGGACCGCCGCGCAGAGGCCGAGCGCGGAGACCGCGCCGATGACATTGCCGCGCTGGGTTTCCGGGGAACCGTGCCGGGCGAGCGCGGCGGCGACGGCCGGCGGCCCGCCGACGCCCGTCGCACCCTGCACCAGGCCGGCCGCTGCGCCGAGCCCCGCCATGACGGCGGCGCCGGCGCGGGCGGGGAAGCGCCAGCCCCAGGCCATCATCGCCGTCATCGCCAGCACGGCGAGCGATATGGCGATCTTCATGGCGGCGGGCGGGACCGCGACCAGGACCCAGGTTCCCGCCGGGGCGGCCGCGAAGGCGGCGGCTGCGAAGGGCAGCACGAAGCCGCGTTCGCCGTGGCGCAGCGCCGCCGGCAGCAATTGCAGGATGACCGGCACACCCGAAGCGCAGACCGCGGCCAGCGCCGCGCCCGGCCCCAGCACCAGACTCAGCACGGGCACCATCACCAGCGCCCCGCCGAAGCCGGTGAACCCCCTGACGAGCCCGCCGGCGACAGCCGCCCCGCCGGCAACCGCCAGCCCGGCCGCCGAGACGCCGTCCAGCGCCTCAAGCATGGCCGCGCCGGTCAGACGTGGTGCGCGCCCTGCGTGTTGACATAGACCGCGTAGAGCGACCGGCTGGCCGCCATGAACAGCCGGTTGCGCTTGCGGCCGCCGAAACAGACATTCGCGCAGCGCTCCGGCAGGGCGATCCGGCCGATGGGCGCGCCGTCCGGGGCGAACACCATCACGCCGTCGAGTTCGGCCGAACCCATGCCCCAGCCGCACCAGAGATTGCCGTCGATATCGGCGCGCATCCCGTCCGGCGTGCCGCCGGGGCCGGCGTCGATCGCCACGCGCCGGCCGGAGAGCGCGCCGTCCCCGCCCACATCGTAGGCGAGGATCTTGCGGGTCGGCTCGCCGCGGGATTCGACGATGTAGAGAATGCTCTCGTCCGGGGAGAAGCAGAGCCCGTTCGGCCCGGCGATATCGTCGGCGACGAGGCGCATCTCCCCGGTCGCGCCGTCGAGGCGATAGACGGCCATCGGCGTCTCGCTCTCGGACTTGTGGCCTTCGTAGTCGCCGAGGATCCCGAACAGCGGGTCGGTGAACCAGACGGAGCCGTCGGACTTCACCACGACATCGTTGGGGGAGTTGAGCCGCCTGCCCTGCCAGTTGTCGGCTAGCACGGTGACGCTGCCGTCATATTCGGTGCGCGTGACGCGCCGCCCGCCATGCTCGCAGGTCACCAGCCGCCCCTGCAGGTCGCGGGTGTGGCCGTTGGCGAAGTCCGTCGGCCGGCGCCAGAGCGAGACCCGCCCGGTTTCCTCTTCCCACTTCAGGATGCGGTTGTTGGGGATGTCGGACCAGAGCAGGCAGCGCCCGTCGCCGAACCAGACCGGCCCTTCGGCCCAGCGGCATCCCGTCCAGAGCCGCTCCACGGCCGCGCTGAAGATGCGGTAGCGCTCGAAGCGCGGGTCCAGGATTTCGATCAGCGGGTCGGGGTAGCGCGGCTCCCCGCGCCATCCGGCGGCAGCGGAATAGGGTCTCACGGGCGTCGTCTCCGGGCATCGTGCGCCCGTCCAGCATAGCGCCCGTCCGGCGCCGCCGCACCCGGCCGGAATACCGGACTTCGGCGCTGGCCTCGCGCCCAGGCTGTCCTATGTTCCGCTTCACTCGCAGCAGGAAAGGCGGCAGCCCCGTGAGACTCGACAGCTTCTCTCCGCCCGGCGCGGCGCTCAGCGTGAGCCTCGGGCCGAACCGGAATGGCCGCGACCTTGTCGTCGGCGATGTTCACGGCCATTTCGCCACGCTGCGCCGGGCGCTGGCCGGGCTGGAATTCGGGCAGGGCGACCGGCTGTTCTCGCTCGGCGACCTGATCGACCGCGGACCGGACTCCTTCGAGGCCAGGACATGGATCGCGGGCAGGGACCCGTCGGCCCGCTTCGACCTCGTGGTCCGCGGCAATCACGAGCAGATGATGCTGGAGGCGCTCGCCTCCTCGCCCCTGCCGCCGCCCGGCGGGCTGCGCAGGGCGGGCGGCCCCTGGGGCCTCTGGCGGATGAACGGCGGCGGCTGGTGGCGTGAGCGGAGCCCGGAAGACAGCGTGCGCGCCTGGATGGACATGCTGAAGGTCCTGCCCTTCTCCGCGCGGGTCGAGACCCGGTTCGGCCCGGTCGGCCTCGTCCATGCCTGCCCCGTCTTCCGGTCCTGGCGGGCATTGGAAGACGCGCTCGAAGACGCGGGGCCGGCGGGCCACACCGCCCGCGCACCTTCGGTGCTAACTATTTGATATAGCGTCGTTTTTCTCTCGAAAACAGTGGCAATCGGGACGGTTCCGCAAGCGCCGGGCTCCCCGATTGCCACAGGAAACGGGAGAATGCACATGCCCAGAATCGCCCTTACCGAGGCCCGCGTCAAGGCGCTCAAGCAGGGAAAATTTTTAGTCGAACCGCGGGCTTTGTCTGAGCTCGACTTTGTGCATTATGCTGCGAAGCAGAGGGCGTACTGCATCCGCCTTATCTTGTCGGGCGGAATTATGTTTGGTTCCCGGTGTGGCGGGGAGCGCGATAAATTGTTTCCAAGCCAGAGTTGGCATCGTATGGCCGCGATTGCATCGGAGAATGTGACGCTGGTTTTCTGGTACCAGGCGGCGGCGTAGGACAGGTGGTTTGTCGAGAGCACGTCTGTGGCCCAGAGGCAGACGAGGCTGTAGAGCCCGCAGAGGACGGGGGTGGTTCGTGCGATCGCCGCGTGTGACCACTGGCGTTGTGTTTCGAGCCCGAGATGGGCGCGCAGTTCCTGGAAGGTGACCTCGACCTGCCAGCGCCGCACGAAGGTGGCGATGATCTTGGCCGGCTCCATGTTGGTGTCGGTGCAGAAGAACGCCTGCGGGTCCCGCTCGCCTTCCGGGTCTCGCACCAGCACCCATCGGATGGCCTTGGGAGGTGTGCCGGGACGATACCAGAGCGCGGTATCGGAGATGATCTGGAGTGTCTTTTCCTTCGAACTTCCGTACCAGCGCGGAAGCGTGATGCTTGTCCAGCGGGCATCGGGGTCGTCAAGGCGGGTCTGGAGCTTGGGCAGGGGCGGCCCCTTTTGCCGGGGTCGACCGCGTTTGTTCGGGTCGCGCGGCGGCGGGGGCGCGAAGAGGTTGGCATCGAGCCTCAGCCTGCTGATGAGGGTTGCGCGCTGTCCGATGCGCCAGGCGAGTTCGTGGGTTCCGAAACTGCTGTCGGCGACGAAGACGATCGCGCGTTGCGGGACCCAGCGAAGGATTTGAAGCATGCCCTGTCGCGCCCAGTCGGTGAGTTGCTTGTGACGCCGGCCTTGCCTGGCGGCGAAGCGTTCGGACGGGGCCAGGATGGTCAGGAAGGGCAGGGCCCTGATGCCCGGCGACCAGGGCAGCGGGACAAGCAGCATGAAGCTGAGCCAGCGCAGCCCGCTGGTCTTGACGAAATGGCCATGGCTGGAACGCACCGGGTCGCGATAGATGCCGCGCGCCTTGATACGCGCGCCCCAGCGGCGCTCGATGGTGTCATCGAGCCCGATGATGATCGGTCCCTGCCCGGCAAGCCGCGCCACCAGCACGAGCACGAGCCGGCGTGAAAGGTCACGCGGGTCCCAGCGGGCGCGATTGAGAACCTGATGGTAGGACGAGAATGTCTCGCACATCGCCCGCCCGGTCACCCGCAGGCAGGCCGACACGGTTCTCTTGCCCGGCGCCAGCAACGCTCCCATGACCAGAACCGCCACCAGCCGCCAGGTCGGGGATGAGAAGGCGCCTCGAAAGGGCTCCAGCCAGTCGATCAGGAACGGCGGAACCGGATCGCCGATGGCGCTCGAAGGGTCGTCGAAATGTGTCATGACGACCTTCGAATCCAGAAGCATCCGGCATGCAAGGGCGCCCGCATGCGACCGGGTGAATCAGCATCGCTGCAGCGACAGAAGCCATCCAATCCGATATCACTGCTTCATGGCCGCATCCGACCCCTGTCTGGCGCGCATCGAAGCGTTCAACAAATCCAGGGGCGGGGGCGTGACGGTCACCAGGGTGCGCGGCGGCTACAATCTGTATCTCACGGCCACGCAGGCACCGATCGCAAGGCTCCAGCCGAAAGGCTCAGGTGACAAGATGAGGGTGCGCTACTGGTCCTGGCGCCAGTCCTGGCAGGACGTCGGAGACATGGGGGGCATCGTGCTCCCGCTCGAACAGGCCCTCGACGAAATCGCCAAAAACGAGATCTTCTGGACATGGACGTGAGGTAATTTTGTACAAAGTCGAGCTGAGAGCCTGACTCGAAACTCGCTGAAGTTTTTCAAGGCCTTGCGAGTCGGCGTGTTGTGAGCCGGATATGGGCGATGTTGATCCATGCTTCGCTTGAGGCGATGGATTTTTCCCAGTCTTTTGCCAGCCTGCGGCAGCGCCCGAGCCATGCGAAGGTGCGTTCGACGACCCATCGTCCGGGGAGGACTTCGAAGCCGTTGGCGGTGTCGGAGCGTTTGACGATTTCGAGCGTCCACTTGCCGATCCTGTCGAGGGCGCCGCGCAGTTTCGGCCCGGCATATCCGCCATCGGCGAACAGATGACGCAGCCAGGGGCAGGCGTGGCGGATGGATTTCAGCACGGCCGGGGCGCCGTCGCGGTCCTGAACGTCGGCGGCATGTACGACGAGGCCGAAGAGCATGCCGATGGTGTCGACGACAGCGTGGCGCTTGCGCCCTTTGACCTTCTTGCCGGCGTCATAGCCGCTAACCCCGCCTGCCTCCGTGGTTTTCACCGTCTGGCTGTCGATCACGCCCGCGCTCGGCTGGGCCTCGCGCCCCTCGCGTTCGCGCGCCTGCACGGCCAGGTGGAACCGGATCGTCTGCCACAGCCTGTTGTCGCGCCACTCGTAGAAATAGCGCTGCACCGTCGAGACCGGCGGAAAGTCCTTCGGCAGCTGGCGCCACTGACAACCGGTCGTGGCCATATACAGCACCGCATTTACGACCTCGCGCAGATCGGTCTGGCGCGGGCGACCGATACGGCAGGGCAACGGCATGAAGGGCTCGATCAGAGACCACTCAGCGTCGGTCAGATCGCTTGCATATCGTGGGCAGTCCCGCCGATACTCCCGGCGAGCGGTTTCGGTCCAGGGCATTCGTGGCTCCGTTCAGATGCATAACCGAACTGAATCACAATCCCTTGAAACCGCTCAACTCTTTTTGGGTCAGGCTCTGAGTGATTTCGGTCTGGCTGCCGGTGTTTTGGGGAACCCCAGACGTTTCTGGCCGCCGTCATGGTGGTTTCTTGATGCCGCGGTCCAGTGTTTTCGTCCTCGACGGGCGCAGTTGTTTTGCTGCGCCGTTCTTCGGCCCGAGCCTGTATTGCGGTGGGGGGTGGGGTATCAGCCGCTGGGCGCGATCATAATCGCGTCGAGGGCCTCTTGGGCGCGGGCGGCGTAGTGCCGGTTGGCCTCGGGTACATATCGGAAGCGTCCGTCGCAGCGCACGATAGCGATGGCCGCGTTGCTCAAGCAGGCCAGATTTCCGGGCAGGTGGCGCACATATGCCCGGCAACGGTCTTCGTCATAGGTGAAGTCACGCACATAGTGCACACGGTTCTCGATGTGCCAGTGGTTGCGCACCAGATCGAGAAGCTCCTTGGGGCCGGCTCGCTCTGCGCCAAGCGACGTCAGGCTCCAGGTGACCTCGATGCTGCGCTTGCCGGTTTTGAGCATCTTGCGCTCGCGTTCCATGCGCATTGCCTGGCGGCGCCCGTGAAGGTGGGCGTAGCCGTCCCACTCGGCAGCGCAGAGGTCGACGACGGCGCAGCGTCGGCGCTCAATGCGACCATGGCCCTTGTCGACGGTTTCGTGCCAGGGCGCATCGCTGAAGTCGATCGCCTTGAGGTCTTCGAGGATGGTCTGCTGGTTGCCCTTCACCGCGCTGACCACGTAGTCGGCACGGCGTTCGAGCAGGCAACGCGCGGTCTCGTGCTGGGCGTGCATCGCATCGATGGTGACGATCCGGCCTGTGAGGTCGAGACCGCTGGAAAGTTCGCGCACGGCCGGGATTTCGTTGCTTTTGGAGCTGACTTCGACCTGCCCGAGGACCACGCCGGTGTCATGCGCCACCGCAGCGACCATCCTCCTGCGCCGGTCTTCGGTCTGCTTCGAGGCACCGCGCAAATCCTTTCCGTCCATGGCCACAGGCGCGTGCGCACTGCTGTGCTGTCCGGCCCACTGGCCGATGGCATTGTCCAGGGTCTGTGGCGGCAGGGCGGCGAGGATGTTGTGGAAGGTGGTGACCGCCGGCGGCGTGTAGCACTGCCTGGATGGGCTCCAGAAGGCGCCCACCGCCTTGAGTTGCTTCTGGGAGAGCAGGGCGGCGAACTGGGCGAAGGCGTTCACACCCCGGTATCCGGCAAGCCGGGCGGCAACGGCCAGCGTCAGAATGGTGGTGAGCGCATAGCGCTTGCCCCGGGCATGGCGGTATTCGGGCACCTCGCCCAAACACTCGAACAGGCTGCGCAGCCGGGGCGCCGCCATCGGCTCGGTGTGCTGCTCAGCGTTCCAGTCTGCCGGTATCTCGGGATGGCTCAGCGCCTCGGGGGCGCCGTGTGTCAGTTCGAACACGAAGACCTCCTTGGGCTGGCCGTGGTGACGCCAGCGCGCCACCCCTCCGGGCTCGCGGGCAAAGCCGCGCGTCAGACCCAGAGAGCGCCAGTTGGCCGCGCGGTAGCAGGTGCCGGCGAAGCGCGAGACGTCCACAAACGTCTCCGCCACAACAGCCGGATAGCCATGCGCCGCCCGCAGGTCCTGCGACAGCCGCCGCACGCTCAGCCCCAGCACCCGCGAGGCAAGGTTGGGAACCCGCTCAGGCGTCAGGATGACAAAGCGCGAGTTGTTGGCAACCAGATGCAGGCGACGGAACTGCTGCTCCGCCGACCACCCGATCCAGCGGTCCCGCGCTCCCACCTTGAACGCTCCAGGCTGCCAGCCAACCAGGGCAAGCCAGGCCTCGCCATGAACCGCGACATGGCGCAGACCCTTGCCGATGATGCCGTGGAACCGCAGATAGTGGTGCGCCGCTACCAAATCGTCCCAGCGCCGGTGCTCCCGTGCCCCCCAGGTCGGGCGCACCGTGACCGCGCGAAGATCAACCCAAACACCCGCAAACAGAAACCTCGCCATGACCGGCACACTGACATATCAAGAAAAAAATGGCCACCCCGGACCCCACCTCAACATGGCCCACAGGCAGACAATTAATTCGCCCTGGGCGCTCAAGCCCCGCAGGAATGCCCGGGACATCCGCGACGCAAAACTCAGGGGGTTCGGGGTCCGGGTGCTGCCCTCGGGCCGCAAATGCTTCTTCGTCCAGTGCCAGTATCTCGGGGAACGCGTCTGGAAGGTCGTCGGCGACGCGGAGACCGCGAGCGTCGGCGAAGCGCGGGCGCTCGCCGCCGAAATGCTTGCCGCCATCCGGCGCGGGAAGGGAGGCCTCCATCGACCTGACGAGACGCTCTTCGAAGCCGTCGCCGGGACCGTCTTCGAGCGCTATGCCCGCGTCTGGAAGGCCGGGACGCTTCGTGTGAACCGCAGCTACCTGCGAAAGCGGATCATGCCGCATTTCGCAGGCCGCCAGATTGCAAACATCGACGGACAGGAGGTACGGAACTGGTTCGCCTCTCTCCACGCGACCCCGGTGGCGGCCGACCGGTCCCTGCCCGTGCTCTCCGTCATCATGCAGGAGGCGGAGAAGATGGGCCTCAGGCCCGAGGACTCCAATCCCTGCCGGGGCATCCGGCGCAACCGCCGCAAGGGACGGGAACGGTTCCTCGCCGACGAGGAAATCCGCCGCCTGTCCGCAAGGCTCACGGCACATGAGACCCGATGGCCGCTGCAGGTCGCCACCATCCGCCTGCTGCTGCTCACGGGCTGCCGCAAGGGCGAGATCCTTACCCTGCAATGGTCCGACTACCGCGACGGCCACTTGTTCTTGCGCGATAGCAAGACGGGACCCCGAACCGTCTGGCTATCCACGCCGGCCCGCGACATCCTGAACGCCCTGGACCGGAAAGGCCGGTGGGTATTCCCCGCGGCACGGACCGACCGACCGCTGACGGCGCGCTGGCTGGATTTCTTCTGGGCCCGGGTCCGGGCGGAGGCGAATATTGACGATGTGCGCCTCCACGACCTGCGTCACACGCATGCGAGCCTGGCGCTCCGGCAGGGCGAGACGGTGCTCGCCATCGGCAGGCTGCTCGGCCACCGCAAGCCGGAAACGACGCTGAAATACACGCATGCCGCCGACGCCATGATCCGGGAAGCCGCCGAGAAAATCGGCGCCGTGCTGGGAGGAGGCTGATCCATGGCCGCCAGGGAACGCATGAAATTGACCGATGCCGCCGTCGCCCGACTCCGTCCCCGCGAGCGGGAATATACCGTCTGGGACAGCCGCGTGCCCGGCCTCGGGGTTCGGGTCCGGCCCTCCGGCGGGCAAAGCTGGATCCTGCTGCTGGACGCGGGCGGGCGTTCGAAGCGCGTTTCGCTCGGCCCGGTCTCCACCAAAACCGTCGTCGAGGCCCGCCGCGAATGCCATGCGCGCCGCGCGAGGCCGGAGCCGGAGGAAACCGTTGTACCGGCACCCGTAGTTCCTCTTTTCCGGGACTTCGTCGCCGGATCCTGGAAGGAAGCGCATCTGGACCGCTACAAGCCGCTAACAAGGAAACGAACGCTGTCTGCTCTTACGCGCCAGCTCTTGCCTGCCTTCGGGTCGAGGCCACTGGACCGGATCACGCATGCGCAGGTCAGACATTGGTTCGACCGGTACAGCCGGACGGCGCCTGGCGGGGCCAACCGCACCCTGGACATTTTCCGTCAGATCATGAATTTCGCCGTCGCCTGCGGTCATACAAGGAGCAATCCCACCGAGGGCCTCGAACGGAACCGCCGCCCTGCGCTCACCCGGTTCCTGTCGCAGGAGGAAATCGCCCGCCTGCACGAGGCTCTCGACAGGCAGACCCGCAAGAGCGACAGGCAGCAGGCCGATATAATCCGGCTTCTTCTGCTCACCGGTTGCCGCAGGAGCGAGATCGTCAATCTCCACTGGTCCGAGGTTCAGGAGGACATGCTGGCCCTGGCGGACAGCAAGACGGGTCCGAGAAAGGTTCCCCTCAACAGCCAGGCCCGACGCATTCTTGAACGCCAGCCCCGCAGCGGCAGCCCCTTCGTGTTTCCCTCGCTGTCCAATCCCGCCAGTTCACGCAGCGTCAACCTCAAACTCTGGTATCGGGTTCGCCGGGAGGCCGGGATCGAGGACGTCCGCCTCCACGATCTGCGTCACACGGTGGCGACCCATGCCGTCATGAACGGCGTGCCGGTGCCGGTCGTCTCCCGGATGCTCGGTCATTCCAACGTCCGCATGACGCTGCGCTACGCTCATGTCCGAGACCGCGACATTGAGGAGGCAGCAGAGCGCATTGGGCAAGCTGTCGCAAGGGCCATGGCGGTCGATCCCCTTTGAAAGCCGCCATTCGGATTCCCACCACCTTTTGATGGGGCTTATATGTCAGCTAACGCAGCTCTCCGACGCGACCGCGCCCGAAACCGGCGTGGAAACCATCGACTGCTGGGCCGCAAACGCACTTGACGGTTTGTGATCCATGGCGCTCATGGACTTGTCCATAACCTTCAACATGAACGCCTATCGAAAGCTCGCCGCGCGCGTTTCGACCGGCTGATGCTGGAAACCGAAACCCGCGAAACGGCCGCCGAGATCCGCGCGGACCTCGACAAGCGCACCCTGGCGGGCGTGGTGATGCCCTACGGGCGCGTTTCGCCTTCGCACCGCGAAAGGTTCCTGCCGGGCGCGCTTCGGGCCGCCCCGCGCGGCCTTGTCCATGCCGCGCATGACCGCTCGCGCCCGATTGCCGGCTGGCCCGGCGCGGTCGAGCTTCGCGACGGCGCGGAAGGGCTTGAGGCGACCATAACGGTTGACGACACGCCCGAAGGGCTGGCGGCGCTTGAGGAAGTGCGCGCGGGCCGGCTGGCGGGCTTCAGCGTCGAATTCAACCGGGCCGTCTCGCAATCGGTCGCGGGTATCCGTGAAGTGGGCGAGGCGGTCCTTGTCGGCATAGGGCTTGTCGCCGCCCCGTCCTATCCGGGCACGGCGGTTTCGTTGCGCGAGCGCGACCGCCGCCGCCGGCTGCTTGGCGTCCTGTAATGCGCTGGCCCTGGTCGCGGCAAGCCGAAGCGCCCGCCGAAACGCGGGCCGACATTGGCGACTCAATCGAGGAATGGGCGCTGGAACGGGCGGCGGGCGCCCCGGCGGACTTGCGCCGCCTGAGCGTCGCGGAAGCCTGCGCGGGCGTCTATGGGCGGGCCTTCGCCGCCGCCCGCGTCGAGGGCGCGGACGGGCTGACGCCGGGCCTTATGGACCTTATCGGGCGGGCGCTCCTGTTCCATGGCGAATTCATAGGCGCGATACTGGCGGACGGCATGATTGCGCCCGCGTCGAGCGCCGATGTTATGGGCCGCTCGCCGGACCCGCGCGAGTGGGGCTATCGCCTCTATGTCCCTTCGCCCTATGCCGGCAGCGAGCAAGTGCTGGCGCCCGCCGATGCCGTGCTGCATGTCCGCGTCGGCGGCACCATAGGGACGCCCTGGCGCGGGCGCTCGCCGCTCAAAGGCGCCATGTCCGATGCCGAGCTGGCGCTGGCGGGCGATTTGGCGCTGAAGGGCGAGTCTGCAATCAAGTCCTACGCCATGCTTTCAATCGACCGTGAAGACAAGGCGTCGGTTGCCGCCGAATTCCTGGGCGTGCTGGCGGACCGGATAAAGAACTCGCCGAACGGGCGGACATTCTTTGCGCCCGAACGGCTGCAAACGGACCGCGTGAAGCCGGACCCGCCCGCGTCGATCGACGCGGCGAGGCGGACAAGCGCCGAAGGGGTTGCGGCGGCGGCGGGCGTCCCCACGAACCTATTGCGCGGGGATGGTGACGGCGCTGCATCGCGCGAAAGCTACAGGCGCCTTGTGCGGGCGACTATCGAGCCGCTGGGCCGCATTCTTGCCGACGAAGCGTCCCTGAAGCTGGGCCGCCCGGTTTCGCTCGACTTCGCCGCGCTACGGGCTTCCGACACCGCGATGCAGGCGAGGGCGGCCGACGCCCTGGGCCGGCTTGGCGTTCCGACGCGCGAGGCGCTCTATATCGCGGGCTTGATTGAGGAAGGGCAATGACGGGCTTCGACCCGCGCCGGGCGCGCTCTACGCGCCGCTACAGGCACGCGAGGCGGGTTTTCCTCGCCGCCAATCCCCTATGCGCGGAATGCAGGCGCAACGGCATTGTCCGCGCCGCAAGCGAACTCGACCATATCCAGCTGCTGCGGACCAACCGGACGGCATAAACATTCTGGAATCGGGAAGGCTGGCAGGGCCTATGTGCCGATTGCCATGCCCGCAAGAGCGCCAGCGAGGCGAGGCGCGAGATCACAGGGCAAGAGGCATGGCGCGAGCGTGTCGAGCGGTTGGCGGGCTGCTAGTGTGCTGATCGAGAAGTTTGTTAGCCCGACTTCCGCAACTCGGCTTGAGAATCGACTGATTTGACGGTTTTCCGGCGCGAGAAGTGTCGGATTTCGGTGCAGTACCTCTCGGGACCGGCTTGTAGTGCCGACCTACCCCCTTGATCGGGCTGGCGAAGATCCGGACGCTGCGCTGATGTTCGTGCGCTGCAAGAGACGCTTCAAGGACGGCAAGGAGCACCGCTACTGGAGCGTTGTGGAGAACGTCCGGGTCCACGGCGGTCGGGTTGTTCAGCGTCAGGTGCTCTATCTCGGGGAGATCAACGACAGCCAGCGAGCGGCGTGGTGCCGCTCGATCGAGGTGGTGGAGGGCAAGTCGCGATCACGGCAGATGGCGCTGTTTCCCGAGGACCGGGAGGCGCCGGCGCTGACTTGCGAAGTGGTGAAGATCGACCTCTCGCAGGTGGCGCTTCACGACCCGCGCCAGTGGGGGGCGTGCTGGCTGGCGCTGTCCTTGTGGGACCGCCTGGACCTGGACCGCTTCTGGGAAGAGCGGCTGCCGGCGAGCCGGCAAGGCACGCGGTGGCTGGACATCCTGAAGATCCAGGTCTGCTACCGGCTGATCGACCCGGGCAGCGAGTGGCGCCTTCACCGTCACTGGTATGAGCACAGCGCGCTTCGCGATCTTCTGGGTGGCGAGCGGGCGATCGCCGACGACACACTCTATCGCTGTCTCGACAAGCTGCTGGCGCACAAGCAGGGCTTCTTCTCGTTTCTGCGCGACCGCTGGGCGACGCTGTTCGAGGCGCGCTTCGACGTGCTGCTCTACGACCTGACCTCGACCTACTTCGAGAGCGATCCGCCGTTCGATGACAAGCGCCGCTTCGGCTACAGCCGGGACAAGCGGCCCGACTGCGTGCAGGTGGTGATCGCCCTGATCGTTACGCCGCAGGGCTTTCCGCTGGCCTATGAGGTGATGCCGGGCAACACCTCCGACGACACCACGCTGGCGGCGTTCCTCAAGAAGATCGAGGATCAGTATGGCCGCTCCGAGCGGGTGTGGATCATGGACCGCGGCATCCCCACCGAGGAGACGCTGGCCGCGATGCGCGAGGGCGAGGCGCCGGTGCGCTACCTGGTGGGCACGCCCAAGGGCCGGCTGACGCGGCTCGAGAAGGTGTTCCTGGGCCTGCCCTGGCAGGAGGTGCGCCAGTCCGTGACTGTCAAGCTTCTGGTCGAGGATGGCGAGCTCTACGTCCTGGTGCGCAGCGAGGGGCGGCAGGTGAAGGAACGCGGCATGCGCCGGCGCCGGCTGAAGAGGCTGTGGCGTCGATTGGCCGAGTTGCAAGGGCAGTCGAACAGCCGGGATCAGTTGTTGCTCAAGCTCGGCGCCGCCAGGAAGGAGGCCGGCCGGGCCTGGAGCCTGGTCGACATCACCGTGCCCGGGACCGACAGCGAACTCGCCGCCAACGGCTTCTCATTCCGCCTGCAGCGCGACCGGCTGCGCCAGGTCCGCCGCCGCGAGGGCCGTTACCTGCTGCGATCCAACATGGTCGCCGAAGACCCCGCCACGCTGTGGCATCTGTACATGCAGCTCGTCGAGATCGAGCAGGCGTTCAAGGAACTCAAGCACGACCTCGCGATCCGCCCCATCTTCCATCAGCGCCAAGAGCGCATCGAGGCGCATATCTTCGTCTCGTTCATCGCCTACTGCCTGCTGGTGACCCTGAAGAACCTCGCCCGGCCGCGCGCCCCGGGCCTCACCCCACGCGCCATCCTTGAGGCCTTCGCCACCATCCAGATGGTGGACGTCCATCTGCCAACCACCGACGGCCGGCACCTCGTCCTGCCGCGCCACACCCGGCCGAACAAGGAGCACGAGCTACTGCTGCAACAGCTCGGCATGACCTGGCCGCAGCAACCCGCACCCCGGATCTCCGCCTGACGGCACACGGCGCCGCCTCTCCGTTCGCCGCCTTGTAGTGCCGACCCTCGGGGAGACGATCAAGGCTATTCAATGAGTTAGCATCCTCATGACCCCCGAGTTGCGGAAGTCGGGCTAATTCGCGCGTATCCTGCGCGGGCGCCCCCGCGCGCGCCTGCGCACGTCCCGCGGCGGCGCGAATCGCGCGCCTGATTGCGCCCGCGCGCGCGAGGCCCGAACGCAGGGCGTACATCTCCCGTCCATTTCTCAGGGTTTTGTGCGCCGGCGCGAACCGGGAGAAGAAGCGGCCCCGCGCGGATACCGCTCCCTTCCTCTCGCCCTATATTAGATCGGACTTCTCAGAGGTTAAGCTTTAATTCTGAATTATTTCATAAAAATCGAACGAAAAAAGTCCTGGCTGCAGGCACGGCCTCGCCGTTCGTCCAGGAGCCGCGCCAGCGCGCCGGGCCGCCGGCCGACCGGCCGGGGACGGCGACGGCCCGGCTTTCGCGCCCCTCTGTGGTCACGATGCCACGTAGCCGCCATCGACATTGTAGGTGGCGCCGGTGACGTAGCTTGAGCGCTCGGAGCAGAGCCAGCAGACCATCTCGGCGATCTCATGCGCCTCGCCCATGCGCCGGGCCGGCACGCGGTTCATGAGCTCGTTGCCGCGCCGGGCGCGGGCCTCGCGCGTCATGTCGGTCGCGATATAGCCGGGGCAGACGGCGTTCACGCGGATGCCGTCCGAGGCGTATTCGATGCCGGCGGTGCGCGTGAGGCCCGAGACGGCATGCTTGGCCGCCACATAGGCGCTGCCGCCCGGCAGGCCGAGCAGGCCGGCGACCGAGGAGGTGTTGACGATGGCCCCGCCGCCTTCGTCCGCCTTCATCCGCTCGATCTCGCCCTTCATGCAGAGCCACACGCCCTTGAGGTTGACCGCGATCATCCGGTCGAAGCCTTCCTCGGTCCATTCATGGGTGCGCCGGGCGTAATGGTCGAGATTCGCCGGTCCGATGCCCGCATTGTTGAAGGCGCAGTCGATCCGCCCGAAGGCCTCGACCGCCGCATCCAGCATCGCCTCGACCTGCTCGGCCTCGACCACCTCGACGGGAAGCGCAACCGCCTCGCCGCCCGCCTCGCGGATCGTGGCGGCGGTCTCCTCCGCCCCTTCGAGGTTGAGGTCGGCCGCCGCCACCCGCGCGCCTTCCTGCGCGAAAAGCAGCGCCGTCGCCCGCCCGATGCCGTTCGCGGCCCCGGTAATCAGCGCCGCCTTGCCCGCCAGCATTCCGGCCATGCCCCTGTCTCCTCCCCGTTCCGCCCGTCAGGACGCCATGTAGCCGCCATCGACATTGTAGGTGGCCCCGGTGACGAATCCGGAGCGGTCCGAGCAGAGCCAGCAGACCATCTCGGCGATCTCCCGCGCCTCGCCCATCCGCCGCGCCGGCACCAGGGCCATGAGCTCGTTGCCGCGCCGGGACATGACCTCGCGGGTCATGTCGGTGGCGATGAAGCCGGGGCAGACGGCGTTCACGCGGATATTGTCGGTGGCGTATTCGATGCCGGCGGTGCGCGTGAGGCCGGAGACGCCGTGCTTGGCGGCGACATAGCCGGACGAGGTCGGCAGGCCGGCGAGGCCCGCGATGGAGGAGGTGTTGACGATGGTCCCGCCGCCGGTCTCCAGCATGCGCGCGATCTCGCTCTTCATGCACAGCCACACGCCCTTGAGATTGACCTCGATCATCCGGTCGAACCCTTCCTCCGACCAGCTATGCGTCCGCTTGGCGTTGTTGCCGACATTGACGGGCGCAATGCCGGCATTGTTGAAGGCGCAGTCGATCCGCCCGAACGCCTCCACGGTCGCCTCGACCATCGCCTCGACCTGTCCGGCGTCCGACACCTCGACGGAGAGCGCAATCGCCTCGCCGCCGGCCTCGCGGATCATGGCGGCGGTCTCCTCCGCCCCTTCGAGATTGAGGTCGGCCGCCGCGACCCGCGCCCCTTCCTGCGCAAAAAGCAGCGCCGTCGCCCGCCCGATCCCGTTCGCACCTCCGGTAATCAGCGCCGCCTTGCCCGCCAGCATTCCCGCCATGACGCTCTCTCCCCCGTCCGCATGGATGTCCCGGCCAGCATAGCGCGCCGCCGCCCGCCGGGAACCACCCTTTACAGCTCCCTGAGCGCCGGGGCGGCGGGCTGGCCGAGCAGGCGCCATGTGCGGAGGAAACCAAGAAACGGGACCGCAACTTCCCCAATAGCGCTGAGAGTTTGACATCTGCAAAGATGATATTTAAGTGTGATTGCATCGGTACAATTGTGCGCCAGCTGTCCGGATCAGAGGCCTCAATTTGATGCGTTCACCCCACTTTCTCCCCGTTTCGGGGAAGACAAAGGTCGCCATTTGCTTAGCTGCCGCGGCGGCACTGCTCACACTCGGCGCCTGTGCCACGAAGGAGTTCGAGCAAATGCCTCCGCTCGACGCGGCCAAACTGCGCGCGATGTCATGCGACGACATTGAGCAGGAGTTTCTTTTGCTGCAACGCCATGAGAGAGGTGTTGACCAAGAGGCCACCAGCGGACAGGCCAAGCAGATATTCTGGGGCGGTTTGTGGTCGGTGATGGCCGATGAGAAACTGGAGCATATCGCTCGCCAGAAGATCCGCGACAGGGAACGTCAGCTCTACGAGGCCAAGCTGAAGAAGAAGTGCTCCTGATACGCTCAGCTACCCTTTCCGTTACCCGCCTGCCGGGAACCACCCTTTAGCCCGACTTCCGCAACTCGGGGGTCATGAGGATGCTAACTCATTGAATAGCCTTGATCGTCTCCCCGAGGGTCGGCACTACAAGGCGGCGAACGGAGAGGCGGCGCCGTGTGCCGTCAGGCGGAGATCCGGGGTGCGGGTTGCTGCGGCCAGGTCATGCCGAGCTGTTGCAGCAGTAGCTCGTGCTCCTTGTTCGGCCGGGTGTGGCGCGGCAGGACGAGGTGCCGGCCGTCGGTGGTTGGCAGATGGACGTCCACCATCTGGATGGTGGCGAAGGCCTCAAGGATGGCGCGTGGGGTGAGGCCCGGGGCGCGCGGCCGGGCGAGGTTCTTCAGGGTCACCAGCAGGCAGTAGGCGATGAACGAGACGAAGATATGCGCCTCGATGCGCTCTTGGCGCTGATGGAAGATGGGGCGGATCGCGAGGTCGTGCTTGAGTTCCTTGAACGCCTGCTCGATCTCGACGAGCTGCATGTACAGATGCCACAGCGTGGCGGGGTCTTCGGCGACCATGTTGGATCGCAGCAGGTAACGGCCCTCGCGGCGGCGGACCTGGCGCAGCCGGTCGCGCTGCAGGCGGAATGAGAAGCCGTTGGCGGCGAGTTCGCTGTCGGTCCCGGGCACGGTGATGTCGACCAGGCTCCAGGCCCGGCCGGCCTCCTTCCTGGCGGCGCCGAGCTTGAGCAACAACTGATCCCGGCTGTTCGACTGCCCTTGCAACTCGGCCAATCGACGCCACAGCCTCTTCAGCCGGCGCCGGCGCATGCCGCGTTCCTTCACCTGCCGCCCCTCGCTGCGCACCAGGACGTAGAGCTCGCCATCCTCGACCAGAAGCTTGACAGTCACGGACTGGCGCACCTCCTGCCAGGGCAGGCCCAGGAACACCTTCTCGAGCCGCGTCAGCCGGCCCTTGGGCGTGCCCACCAGGTAGCGCACCGGCGCCTCGCCCTCGCGCATCGCGGCCAGCGTCTCCTCGGTGGGGATGCCGCGGTCCATGATCCACACCCGCTCGGAGCGGCCATACTGATCCTCGATCTTCTTGAGGAACGCCGCCAGCGTGGTGTCGTCGGAGGTGTTGCCCGGCATCACCTCATAGGCCAGCGGAAAGCCCTGCGGCGTAACGATCAGGGCGATCACCACCTGCACGCAGTCGGGCCGCTTGTCCCGGCTGTAGCCGAAGCGGCGCTTGTCATCGAACGGCGGATCGCTCTCGAAGTAGGTCGAGGTCAGGTCGTAGAGCAGCACGTCGAAGCGCGCCTCGAACAGCGTCGCCCAGCGGTCGCGCAGAAACGAGAAGAAGCCCTGCTTGTGCGCCAGCAGCTTGTCGAGACAGCGATAGAGTGTGTCGTCGGCGATCGCCCGCTCGCCACCCAGAAGATCGCGAAGCGCGCTGTGCTCATACCAGTGACGGTGAAGGCGCCACTCGCTGCCCGGGTCGATCAGCCGGTAGCAGACCTGGATCTTCAGGATGTCCAGCCACCGCGTGCCTTGCCGGCTCGCCGGCAGCCGCTCTTCCCAGAAGCGGTCCAGGTCCAGGCGGTCCCACAAGGACAGCGCCAGCCAGCACGCCCCCCACTGGCGCGGGTCGTGAAGCGCCACCTGCGAGAGGTCGATCTTCACCACTTCGCAAGTCAGCGCCGGCGCCTCCCGGTCCTCGGGAAACAGCGCCATCTGCCGTGATCGCGACTTGCCCTCCACCACCTCGATCGAGCGGCACCACGCCGCTCGCTGGCTGTCGTTGATCTCCCCGAGATAGAGCACCTGACGCTGAACAACCCGACCGCCGTGGACCCGGACGTTCTCCACAACGCTCCAGTAGCGGTGCTCCTTGCCGTCCTTGAAGCGTCTCTTGCAGCGCACGAACATCAGCGCAGCGTCCGGATCTTCGCCAGCCCGATCAAGGGGGTAGGTCGGCACTACAAGCCGGTCCCGAGAGGTACTGCACCGAAATCCGACACTTCTCGCGCCGGAAAACCGTCAAATCAGTCGATTCTCAAGCCGAGTTGCGGAAGTCGGGTTAGGGCTCCCTGAGCGCCGGGACGGCGGGCTGGCCGAGCAGGCGCCATGTGCCGAGGAAGCCGAACAGCGCCGTCACCGCGACCGCCGCCAGCGCCGTCGCCGCCGCCGTCACGACGGGCGCGGTCCAGGCGATGTCCATGACCCTCTCCAGCAGCACATAGCCGGCGGCGAGGCCGAGCAGCGAGCCGAGCAACGCCGCCACGCCCCCGAGCATGGCGAACTCCAGCATGTAGCTGCGCACGAGGTCGGCCCGGGTCGCGCCCAGCACCTTGAAGACCACCGCGTCACGCTGGCGGCGGCGGCGTCCCGCAGCGATGGCGCCGGCCAGCACCGCGAGACCGGCCGCCAGCCCGACCGCGGCGACGAGGCGGATCGCGACGCCCATCTGCGCCACCAGCTCCGTCACCAGCGCGAGCGCGTCCTTCACCCGGATCGCCGAGACATTGGGGAGCGCCGTGGCCATGGCGGCGGTCAGGTCCGCTTCGGCCTCCGGCGGCGTGCGGACGGTAGCGATATAGGTCTGCGGCGCGCGCTCCAGCGCGCCCGGCGCGAAGATGGTGGTGAACTGCATCCTGAGCGTCCGCCAGGCGATGCGGCGCAGATTGGCGACCTCCGCCTCGATGGTGCGTCCGAGGATGTTGAAGCCGATCCGGTCTCCCGGCCGGAGGCCGAAGGCATGGGCCAGATTGGCGTCGAAGGAGACGAGCGGCGGTCCCCGATAGTCGGCCGGCCACCAGTTTCCCGCCACGATCTCCGTTCCCTCCGGCTGTTTTGCCGACCAGGTGAGGCCGCGCTCGCCGCGGATCGCCCAGCGCGCGTCCTCGGGCACCTGCGCCTCCGCCGCCGGCACGCCGTCGATCGAGGCGATGCGGGCGCGCAGATGCGGCGTGCGCCGGTCCAGCACGGCGCCCGGCGTCTCCGCTATGACGGCGTCGAACCGCGTCGCCTGGCCGGGCTGGATGTCGATGAAGAAATGGGTCGGCGCATCGGCCGGGATCTCTTCGCTCAACTGGCGGGACAGCCCCTCCTCGACCGAGGCGACGGCGACCAGCACGGTGACGCCGAAACCGAGCGACAGCAGGAGGCCCCCGGTCTCGCCGCCGGGCCGCGCGAGCGCCGCCAGCGCCCGGCGGAGCGCCCCCGGACCGGCGCTCTTCAGGCGGCGCGCAAGCCGCACGGTTGCCGTCGCCGCCGCGAAGAAGATGCCGTAGGCCGCGAGCGTACCGGCGACGAACCAGAGCGCCAGCACCCGGTCCGGCGCCGTCGCAACCGCAAGCGCGGCGAGCAGTACCGCCAGCGTTGCGGACGCCAGAACCGCGGCAGGGCCGGCCCGTTCGCCGCCCGCCGCCTCGACATCGCGGAAGAGCGCAACCGGCGGGCGCCGGGCGGCGGCGGCAAGCGGCGGCAGGGAGAAGACGGCGGACGTAAGCGCCCCGAAAGCGGCCGCCAGTAGAAGCGGCCCCGGATAAACGCCGAGCGCCAGATCGACGGGCAGATAGGTCTCCAGCAGCCCGACGAACAGGTAGGGCGCAGCCGCGCCCAGGGCGAGCCCGATGGCGATGGCCAGCACTGTCATCGCCGCGATCTGGAGGCCGAATGTGAGGCCGATCAGCCGGGGCGTCGCGCCGAGGCAGCCGAGCGTCGCAATCGCCGGCCGGCGCGAGGCGAGATGCACGCGCACCGCATTGGCGACGCCGATGCCGCCGATGATCGACGCCGCGAGCCCGACGAGCGTCATGAACAGCGTGAGCCGCCGGATAGTCTGCCTGAGGCCGGGGGCGGCCGAGCCGATGCCCGTTACCCGCCAGCCCCGGTCGGCATACTCGCCCGCAAGGCGGCGGTGCTCCGCGATCGTGCGGCCGGGCTCGTCCAGCGCGATGCGGTATTTGTAGCGGATCAGGCTCCCGGGCTGCACCAGGCCGGTCCGCCGGAGCCCGTCCCTGTCGAGCATGAAGCGCGGCCCGAAGGAGAAGAGGCCGACGGCGCGGTCCGGCTCGCGCTCGAGGGTCGCGCGGATGGCGAAGGACCCGTCGCCCACCTCGATCCGGTCGCCGACGGAGACGCCCAGCCGCTCCAGCAGGGTCGCCTCGGCGACGGCGCCGCCGTCGCCGAGCGCATCCGCCAGCGCCATGCCGCCGGAAAGGCGCAGAGCGCCCGCGAGCGGATAGGCACCGTCCACCGCCTTGAGCTCGACCAGGGCCGCGCCGCCGCCGGCGCGCGCCATGGCCCGCATCTCGACCACTTCCGAGACGCGCCCGAGCGAGGCGAAATCGGCCCGGGCGGCGGCGTCCGCCGGCACATAGGTGGTGCGGACCGCAAGGTCGCCGCCATGCAGCGCGCGCGCGTCGCGGGCAATGCCGGTCTGGACCGCCATGCTGACGGAGTGGACCGCCGCAATCGCCGCAACGCCGATGGCGATGCAGAGGAGAAAGATGCGGAAGCCGGCGAGCCCGCCGCGCATTTCGCGCCGCGCCAGCCGCCAGGCGAGCGCGAGGTCAGTCCGCAATGCGACCGTCCTCGATCCGCACCTGGCGCGCGCAGCGCGCCGCAAGGTCCGCATCGTGCGTCACGAGGACGAGCGTGGTGCCGCCGTCCGCGGCGAGGCCGAACAGCGCGTCCAGCGCCCGGCGGCCGGTCTCGACGTCGAGATTGCCGGTCGGCTCGTCGGCGAAGATCGCGGCCGGAGCCGGCCCGAAGGCGCGCGCGATCGCGACCCGCTGCTGCTCGCCGCCGGACAGCTGGCCCGGATAGTGGCCGGTGCGGGCCCCTAGGCCGACCGCTTCCAGGCAGGCGCGCGCCCGCTCAAGCGCATCGCGCCGCCCGGCGAGTTCCAGCGGCACGGCCACGTTCTCCAGCGCCGTCATCGTCGCCATCAGGTGGAAGGACTGGAAGACAATGCCGACCTTCTCGCGCCGCAGCATGGCGAGCTCGTCCTCGGTCATGGTCCCCAGGTCGCGGCCGGCGACCGCGACCCGGCCCCCGGTCGCGCGCTCCAGCCCGGCGGCCACCAGCAGGGTCGAGGTCTTGCCGGACCCGGACGGGCCGACCACGGCGACCGATTCGCCGGGCGCCACGGCGAGGTCGATGCCGCGCAGCACATCGACCGGACCGGCGGCGCTCACCAATGTCAGGCGGACATCTTCCAGCTCCACCGCCCAGTCCGAGCCTGCCATGCGCGCGCATCCCCTGTTTCCGGCCGGTCCCCCCGGCGCATATGGCCCGGCGGCAGCCCCGTTCAACGCGCCGGATGCCGCAGCGGGCGCCGGCGTTTCAGAAGGTGTAGCGCAGCGCCGCCCGGAGGCCGTGGGAGCGGAGCCGCGCCCGCGTCGGGGCGAGGTCGAGCGGGCGCGCCGGCCTGCTGCCGTCGCGCCAGACGACGCGGCCGCCCCCTGTGCCCGTATGCGCCTCGCCGAGGTCGCTGTAGCGCCAGGAGAGGTCGAGCGCCGTGCGCGCGCCGAGCGGGACTGCGACCCCTGCCGTCGCCATCCAGGCGAAACCCGTCCGCCCCGCGCCCGGCACGATTGTCGTCGTCGCCGGGAACGTCATGCGGACATCCCCGGTCCTCGTGCGGACAAGGCCCGCGCCCGCCCCGACGAAGGGCCGCAGGAGGCCGGACGGGGCAAGGCCCAGATAGACGGCGCCCATGGCCGAAAGCGTCGAGAGGCGCGCCGCAACCTCCTGCCGGCGGCCGGGCGCGAGGAAATTGGCCCGGCCCTCGAACGCGAGGCGCGGGCGGTATTCGACCAGCGCCTCCAGCCGGACCCGCGGCCGGACGGCCCATCCGAGACCGGCCTCCAGCACGGCCGCCGTCCCGAAGCCGCCCACCGTGCGGTAGGGAGCGCCGTCCGCGCCCCTGCCGCAGCCGTAAAGCGCCTGGCCGGACGGGGGAGAGCAGTCGCGGTCGGCGAACGCGGTCCCGGCGGGGCGGTCGAGGCCGGCGCCGAGGCGCAGGTAGAGGTCGCCGGCGCCCGCCGCCGAACCCGCCGCCAGCGCCAGCGCCGCCCCGGCCGCCAGCGCGGCAGGACGGCGGCGCGCTGCCCGGATATAGTGTCCGGCCCTTTGTGCAGCAGACATGATGGCGAAACCCCAGCCCATCGAAACGCCGATGAAGAAGTGTCGACCCGAAACGCCTGTCCGGCAAGCCGGCCGGCCACGATGGAAAAGTTCTTTCCATTTTCCGGCGCGATGGAAAAATATCGCCAGAATTTTTCATGTCGCGCTCGCCTGCGGATTTGCCGTCGCGCTCTTCGACGCATCCGGCGCAGCGGCGGCGGAGGCGCGGCTGCTGCTCCTCGGCGATTCGATCGCGGCGGGCTACGGCCTGGCGCCGGAAGACGGCCTTGCGGCGCAGTTGCGCAAGCGGCTCAGGGCGGACGGCATCGACGCGGCGGTGCTGGACGGCGGTGTCTCCGGCGACACGGCGGCAGGCGGGCTGGCACGCCTCGACTGGATGCTCGGCGACCGGCCGAGCCATGCCGTGGTGGCGCTCGGCGGCAACGATGCGCTGCGCGGGCTCGACCCGGCGGAGACCGAAGCCGCGCTCGCCGCCATTCTCGACCGGCTGGCGGCCGAGGGCATTCCGGTCCTGCTCGCCGGGATGAAGGCGCCGCGCAATCTGGGCCGCGCCTATGTGGAAGCCTTCGACAGCCTCTATCCCCGGCTGGCGGCGCGCTACGATGTGGTCTTCTACCCCTTCCTCCTGGAGGGTGTGGCAGCGGACCCCCTGCTCAACCAGCCGGACGGCATCCATCCCAATGCCGAAGGCGCCGCCGCAGTCGCCGCCCGCCTCAAGCCTTACGTCGCGAGCCTTCTGGCGCTATCCTCCGGACGGCCCGGCGCCAGCGGCCGGGAGTAAGGCGGGCAGCATGAGCGGCGCGGGAGAAGAAAGGCCGGCGGCTATCGCGGCAGGGTTCGGTGAGGGCGGCGACTGGCAGGCGGCGCTCGGCCCCGTCCGGGCGGCGTTGGCGGAAGGCGCCGCCGGGGCGAATACCGGCATCGTCTATGTGAGCGACAGCATCGCCGACCGTCTGCCCGAGGTCGTCGAGACGCTCAAGGAAGACACCGGGATCATCGACTGGGCGGGCACGGTCGGCATGGGCGTTTGCGGCACTGGCCGCGCCGCCTTCGGCCGGCCCGCAATTGCCGCGGCCGCCTTCGGGTTCCCGGAGGACGCCGTGCGCCTCGTGCCTGGCATCAGGGAGGACACGGCCGAAGCGGGCGTGGGCCTCGCCGGCTGGGCCGCTGGACAGGCGCGCGCAACGGCGCTGCTCCATGCCGACCCGCGCAACGGGAACATGGGGGAGATCGTTGCCGACCTCTCCGAAACGCTCGGCGCGTTCACAGTCGGCGGCATCGCGTCCGCCGAAGGACCGACATCCCAGCTTGCCGGCTCCGTCGAGGAGGGGGTGGTTTCGGGCCTGGTCTTCGGCGAGGCGGTCGGCGTCGTCTCGGGGCTCAGCCAGGGCTGCGCGCCCATCGGCCCCGCCCGTACGGTCACGCGATCCCACAACAATCTCGTGCTGGAGATCGACGGCGAGCCGGCCTTCGACGTGCTCTGCAGCGATCTCGGCCTCGATTCCGTCGCCCGCATCCGCGAGGTGGCGCACTGGCTGCACGCCGCGCGGCCGGTGCCGGGGTCGTCCGAGGCCGACTATCTCGTCCGCAACATCATCGGCCTCGACGCGCAGGACGGCATCGTTGCGCTCGGCGCGCTGATCGATCCGGGCGAGCGCCTGTTCTTCGTGCGGCGCGACCCGGTGGCGGCGGAAGCGGACCTGCGCCGCATGCTGCGGAGCGTGAAGGACCGCCTCTCGCGGCCGGCGCAGGGCGGCGTCTATGTCTCCTGCCTCGCGCGCGGCCCCCACATGTTCGGCACCGAGGACGGCGAGATGGAAATCGTCCGGGAGGAGATCGGCGACCTGCCGCTTGCCGGCTTCTTCGCCAACGGAGAGTTCTCGGGCGGGCGGATCTACGGCTATACAGGCGTCCTCACGCTGTTCGAGTAGCCGGGCCGGACCTTGCGCCTCTTCGCCACGATACTCCTGCCGGAGGACATCCGCCGGCAGCTTGCCGGACTCGCGGGCGGCCTTCCCGGCGCGCGCTGGTCGCCGGAGGAGAACTACCACCTGACGCTGCGCTTCATCGGCGAGGTGGATCGGGGCTTTGCCGAGGAGCTGGCGGACGCGCTCAGCCATGTCGGCAGCGAGAAATTCGAGCTCGCCATCGAGTCGCTGGGCAGCTTCGGGGGTGCGCGGCCACGGGCGGTCTGGGCGGGGGTCGCCGGCTCGGCGCCGCTGACCGCGCTCAGGCGACGCGTCGAATCGGCGCTCGTCCGTGCCGGCCTTCCCGCGGAAGAGCGTAATACCAACGGTCGTTGATTGGAACCTATAGCAGAGCCTCCCTCCGCAGCTCGCCCCCTGAGCCGAGGCCTCCTACTGCAAGAGGTAATCTCCGCCGAGAGAGGCTAATCGGTTCTTATCTGTGGCCGGTGGTATAAGTTCACGCCGCACATAACCCTTGCCCGCACGGCCGGCGCGCGCCCGGCCGCCGTCGCAGCCTGGCTTGGGGACCGTGGCGCGTTCCGCCTGCCGGCCTTCGCCGTGGACGGCTTCTCGCTCATGTCGAGCCGGCTCGGCGGCGCGGCGCCGGTCTATCGCGAGGAAGTCCGCTATCCCTTCGGCGGCGAGGCCTTCGCGCCGTGAGCACGCGGCTTGAGGCGCTTCTGGCGGAGGTGCGCGGTTGCACGCATTGCGCCGACCGTCTGCCGCTCGGCCCCCGGCCGGTGCTGCGGGCCGAAACGGCCGCACGGTTGATGATCGTCGGCCAGGCGCCCGGCACGAAGGTCCATGCGAGCGGCGTGCCCTGGGACGATGCAAGCGGTAGGCGGCTGCGCGCCTGGCTCGGCCTCGCGCCCGAGGACTTCTACGATGCAAGCCGGGTGGCCATCCTGCCGATGGGCTTCTGCTATCCGGGCCGGCTGCCGCGTGGCGGCGACGCTCCGCCCCGCCCGGAATGCGCGCCGCTCTGGCATCCGCGCCTGCGCGCCGAACTCCCGGCAGTGGAACTCACCGTGCTGGCCGGCGCCTACGCCCAGGCCCGCTATCTCGGGAAGCGGCGCAGACAGACGCTCGGCGAGACCGTGGCGGCGTGGCGCGGCTACCTGCCCGACTTCCTGCCGATCCCGCATCCGAGCTGGCGGGTGAACAACTGGCTGAAACTGAACCCCTGGTTCGAGGCGGAGGTCGTGCCCGAATTGCAGGCCCGCGTGGCTGCGCTTACTTCGCCGTCCAGCCCCCGTCCACCAACAGGCTCGTCCCGGTAATCAGCGAGGACGCCGGCGAGGCGAGGAAGGCCACCGCCGCCGCCACCTCCGCGACTTCGCCGAGCCGCCCGAGCGGGATGCTGTCCAGCACGAATTCGCGGAACTCCCTGTTCTGGAGGAACGGCCCGGCGAGCGGCGTCTCGACGAAGGTGGGGCCGACCGTGTTCGCCCGGATGCGGTGGGGCGCAAGCTCAATGGCCATCGCCTTGGTCATGCCTTCGAGCGCGTGCTTGGTCGCGCAATAGACGGTGCGCTCGGGCCCGCCGACATGCCCCATCTGAGACGACATGTTAACGATCGAGCCGCCCTCGCCGCCCTCTGCCATGCGCTGCGCCGCCGCCTGCGCCACGATGAACGCCGCCTTGACATTGAGCGCCAGCATGGCGTCGAGCACCGATTCCTCGACGTCGAAAAAATGCTGGGGCCGGTTCCAGCCGGCATTGTTGACGAGCACATCCACGCGCGGAAGCTCCGAGAAGGCGCGGCGCACGGCATCGCTGTCGGTCACGTCCAGCACCAGAGCTTCCGCGCTGCCGCCGTCCGCCCTTATCTCGACGGCCAGGCTTTCCAGCTCGTCGCCGGAGCGGGCTGCCGCCACGACATGCGCGCCCAGTTCCGCCAGAGCCAGCGCGCAGCCGCGGCCGAGGCCGCGCCCCGCACCGGTAACGACCGCGGTCCTGTCGTCGAGCCTCAGGGATTGCGCAAAGCCCATCTCAGTCTCCGTCGAGAATCGCAACGGCCCGCGTCCAGCCTGCCGAACCGCGATGTACCTTGACCGGGAAGCAGGCGACCTGGAAGCCGTCCGCCGGCAGGGCTTCGAGGTTACTCAGCTTCTCCAGGTGGCAATAGCCGATCTCGCGCCCGGCGCGGTGGCCTTCCCAGATCAGGCCGGCGTCGCCCGTCTCCTGCACCCGTTCCCTCGTCCATGAGAAGGGCGCATCCCAACTCCAGCCGTCGGTGCCGGTGACGCGTACGCCCCGCTCCAGCAGCCAGAGCGTCGCCGCCTTGCCCATGCCGCAGCCGGCATGGATGAAGTCCTCCTCGCCGTAGCGCGCGCCCGCGCGGGTGTTCACCAGCACGATCTCCAGCGGCTGCAGCGCATGGCCGATCCGGTCGAGCTCCGCCTCGACATTCTCCGGCTGCACCACATAGCCGTCCTCGAAATGGCGGAAATCCAGCTTGACGCCCGGCTGGAAACACCATTCCAGCGGCACCTCGTCGATCCGCCAGGAGGGCTCGCCGCCCTCCTTCAGCGCGTGGTTCATCGTCGAGAAGAAATGCCAGGGCGCATCCAGATGCGTGCCGTTGTGGGTGGAGATGCGGACCTTCTCGACGGCGGCGTATTCGCCGTCCGGCAGCGCGTCCACGCCGACGCCGAAATACTCGGCCATGGCGGGCGCGGTGTCGTGGTGGTCCAGATAGTCGATCTCGGGCAGCATATGCGGCGGGTCGCTCGCAATACCGGCCTTCAACGCAACCGAAATATCGACGATGCGACGGCTCATGCCTGCCCTCCGCTTGCCCCGGGCGCAGCCGTGCAACCCTCGGAAAAACCTCGAGGATCAAACCCGCTCCGTCCGGGCGGGTCAATACGGGTGCCGGACGGCGGCTGCCGGCCTATGCCAGGCCACGCTCCCGCAGGCGCTGAAGGTCGTCGGCGAAGGCGGTGAGCACCTGTTCGTAGACGGGGCGCTTGAAGGCGACGATGCTCGCCAGCAACTCCGGCGGCGAAACCCACCGCCAAGCGTCGAATTCCGGCGGCCTGTGCCGGAAGAGGTCGATATCGGCGTCGGTTCCGGTAAAGCGCATCAGCACCCATTTCTGGGCCTGCCCCCGGTAGCGACCGCCCCAGAGGCGCCGGGCAAGGTTTCCCGGCAGCTCGTATGTGAGCCAGCCGGGCGTTTCGGCGACCGCCTCGGCCTTGTCGGTTCCGGCCTCCTCGGCAAGCTCGCGCGCGGCTGCGGCGCGGACCGTCTCGCCCCTGTCGATGCCCCCCTGGGGCATCTGCCAGGCGTCCGGCGTGTCACGGCGCCGGCCGACAAATATTTCGCCGGCCGGGTTCACCAGCACGATTCCGACATTGGCCCGGTAGCCCGCAGGGGGACGAACGCTCACCGCTTTTGCGCGCGCCTCCTCTAATGCGAGGCGGCGCTGTTGTAGAAGGACAGCGCCTGCAGAAGGTCGAGCGCGCGCGTCAACTGGTAGTCGGAACGCTCGGCCGGCTTCTTTTCGTCCCCGGAGCTGGGTGTCTCGACCTTGTCGAGGGTGCCGCGCAGGTCCGCCTCGCGAACCCGGCGCCTGCCCTCGACGGGCGACAGCACCGCCTGCTCGACCTCGATGTCGGGCTCGATGCCCTTGCCCTGTATCGATGCCCCGGACGGCGTGTAATAGCGTGCCGTCGTCAGTTTCAGCGCGCCATGGCCCGTAATCGGGATCATGGACTGCACCGAGCCCTTGCCGAACGAGCCTGTGCCCATGACGATCGCGCGGCGGTGGTCCCGGAGTGCGCCGGCCACGATCTCGGATGCCGAGGCGGACCCCTCATTGATGAGCACCACCAGCGGCAGGCCGCCCGCAATGTCGCCCGGCTTTGCGTTGAAGCGCTGGGCGGAATCCTCGTCCCGGCCCCGCGTGGAGACGATCTCGCCCTGTTCCAGAAACGCATCGGAAACCGAAATCGCCTGCTCCAGCAGCCCGCCCGGATTGTTGCGCAGGTCCACCACATAGCCCTTCAGCCCGTCGCCGATCTCCTCCTTCAGGCGCGAAACGGCGTTTTCCAGCCCCGTCAGCGTATTGCCGTTGAAGGAGGTGATGCGGACATAGCCGACATCGCCTTCGGCACGGCGGCGGACGGACTGGATGCGGATGACGGCCCGCACGATGGTGACGTCGAAAGGCGCCTCGCCTGCGCGCCGGACGGTGACGGTAATCGGCGAATCAGCCGGCCCGCGCATCTTGTCCACCGCCTGGCTGAGCGTGAGTCCCAGAACCACCTCGTCGTCGATATGGGTAATCAGGTCTCCCGGCTTCAGGCCGGCGCGGAAGGCCGGCGTGTCGTCGATGGGGGAGACCACCTTGATCAGGCCGTTTTCCATCGTGACCTCGATTCCGAGCCCGCCGAATTCGCCCTTCGACTGGACCTGCATTTCCTTGAAGCTGCGCGGCGACAGATAGGCCGAGTGCGGGTCCAGGGAGGAGAGCATGCCGTTTATGGCCGCCTCGATCAGCGCCTCGACCTCGGGCTCCGCCACATGGTCCGCCCGGATGCGCTCCAGCACGGTCCCGAACAGTGAGATCTGGTCGTAATTGTCGTCGTCCTCAGCCGCAGCCGAACCAGCGAAGGCCGCCAGGGCAAGGATGGCCAGAAAGCGAATGACCATAACGGTTACCTGTCCTTTCCCGGCCTGCCGGAAGGGGGTCCGGCAGGCCCGAAGCGCGGGCGACGCCCACCCAGCTTATTCAATTGGCGCCGGCGCGAAAGGCCGGCTTCTGCCTGCCCCGGTGGTAGGGATGGTCGGCGAGGATCGTCTCCGCCCGGTAGAGCTGCTCGGCCAACATAGCGCGGACGAGGAGATGGGGCCATGTCATGCGCCCGAGCGAGAGGCGGAAATCGGCCTTCTCCAGAACATCGGCGCCATGTCCGTCGGCACCGCCGATCAGGAACGCGCAATCGCGCCGCCCGCTGTCGCGCCAGCTTGCGAGGCGCCGGGCGAGACCCTCGCTGGAGAGCATCTCGCCGCCCTCGTCCAGTACCGCGACCGCAGCGCCCGTCGGCACCGCGGCAAGCAGGCGTTCGCCTTCGCGGCGGGCGCGCGCCGGCCCGGCCGGAACTTCTATTTCCGTGACCGAGAGCGGCGCCCGCAACCGCTTGCGGTAGCGCTCGAACAGCGCCGCTGCCGGGTCGCCGCGCATCCGGCCGACCGCGACCACGGCGAAGCGCATCTAGGGGCGCTCCTGCGGCAGCGAGCCCCACATCTTCTCGAGACGGTAGAAGTCGCGGACCTCCGGGCGGAACAGGTGGACGATGACGTCGCCGCCGTCGATGAGCACCCAGTCCCCCTGGGCCGCGCCTTCGACCGGCGGGACCGCCGGCAACATCGGCTTCAGCGCCTCGACCAGCTTGTCGGCGATCGCCTGGACATGGCGCTGCGAGCCGCCGGAGGCGACGACCATGTCATCGCAGACGGCCGTCTTACCGCGCATATCGATTTCCACCACGTCGAGCGCCTTCATTTCGTCCAGTACCGCGCGCACGGCCCCCATGAGGTCGGGATCGCCGGGCGGTGCGGGCGCGGTCGCCATGAATGTCTGCATCGACGAACGGAGACTCCTAATAGCCGTCGCGGACGCCGGGTGGCGGCGGACCGGCAGGTAGCACCACAAAGGGGGCTTGCCGCCGGCCAGAAGCGCGGAGCGTTCCGGGCGCAGCCGCGCCCTTGCGAACCGCAGCGCCGCTATGCCGGAAGCCGCATTCGCATGATAGGGCGCGCGCGCGAAGACGGCAATCGGGACCTCGCGGAACAGTTGCTGCCAGTCCCGCCAGCGGGGCAGTTGCCGGAGGTTGTCGGCCCCCATCAGCCAGACGAAATCAGCCGCCGGGAACCGCTGCTTCAACGCCTGGACGGTGTCGATCGTATAGCGGGTGCCGAGGCCGGTCTCGAGCGAGGATACGGCAATGCGCGGATGGTCGGCGACGGCGGCGGCGACCGCTTCGCGCTCCGCCAGCGGCGCCATGCCATCCTCCTCCTTGAGCGGGTTCTGCGGCGACACCAGCCACCACACCCGGTCGAGGCGGAGCCTCTTCAGCGCTTCGAGCGAGATATGCCGGTGGCCGGCATGGGCGGGGTTGAAGGACCCACCGAGAAGGCCGATCCGGCCCGTCGACGGCGCGATGCGGACACGCGCGGCCGACGACGCGGCGCGAACGCGCCCCGGCCGCACAGCTCAGGGCCTCACCGTGCCGTCGCCCCGCACCACATATTTGTAACTCGTCAATTGTTCGGCCCCGACCGGGCCGCGGGCGTGGAACTTGTCGGTCGAGATGCCGATTTCCGCCCCGAAGCCGAACTCGCCACCGTCCGCGAATTGCGTGGAGGCGTTGTGCAGCACGATGGCGCTGTCCACATGGGCGAGGAAATGCGCCGCGGCTGCATCGTTCTCGGTCAGGATCGTGTCGGTGTGCCGGGAGCCGTAGCGCTGGATATGGCGGACTGCCTCCTCGACGCCGTCCACCACCCGGGCCGAGATCACGGCGTCCAGATATTCCGTGTTCCAGTCCTCCTCGCCGGCGGGCAACGCGCGCCCGTCCGCCGCGCAGACTTCCGTGTCGCCGCGCACCTCGCAGCCCGCCGCGATCAGGTCTTCGAGGATCGCCGGCATGTGACTTTCGACGACGGCGCGGTCGAACAGGATGGTTTCCGCCGCCCCGCAGACGCCCGTGCGGCGCATCTTGGCGTTGACCGCGACCCGCCGCGCCTTCTCGAGGTCCGCCGCGCCGTCCACATAGACATGGCAGAGGCCTTCCAGATGGCCGATCACGGGCACCCGCGCCTCGTCCAGCACCCGCTGGATCAGCCCCTTGCCGCCGCGCGGCACCACCACATCGACCGCGCCGCGCATGGAGAGCATGGCCCCGACGGCCGCCCGGTCCCGCGTCGGCACGAGTTGGATGCAGCTCTTCGGCAGGCCGGCCGCTGCCAGTCCCTCGTGCAGCGCCTCGACGATGGCCGCGCTGGAATGGAAGCTCTCCGACCCGCCGCGCAGGATCGCCGCATTGCCGGATTTCAGGCAGAGGCCGCCCGCGTCCGCGGTCACATTGGGACGGGACTCGTAGATGATGCCGACCACGCCGAGCGGCGTGCGGATGCGCTCGAAGCGCAGCCCGTTCGGCCGCGTCCAGGAGGCGGCGACGGAGCCTACGGGATCGGGAAGCCCGGCGACCTCCTCCAGCCCGCGCGCGATCGCCTCGACCCGGTCCTCGTCGAGCCGGAGCCGGTCCGCCAGCGAGGCGCGCAGGTGGGCCGCGTCCTCCAGGTCGCGGGCGTTCGCTTCCAGCAGGCGCGGGCAGCGGTCCCGCACCGCCTCCGCCGCGGCGTAGAGCGCGCGGTCCTTCACCTCGCCCGGCGTCACCGCCAGCCTGTCCGCCGCTGCCCGCGCCTCCCGGCCGAGCCGGGCCACGATTTCGATTGCGTCTTCGCTCATGTCACCACCAGGTCGTCGCGATGGATCATCTCGGTGCGGCCACGATAGCCGAGGACCGCCTCGATGTCCGCGCTTCTGAGGCCGACAATGCGCCGCGCCTCGTCGGCATCGTAGGCGACGAGGCCGCGCGCCAGCTCACGGCCCTCTCCATCCTCGACCGCGACGGCGTCGCCGCGCTTGAAGGAGCCTTCGATCCCGGTGACGCCGGCGGGCAGGAGGCTGGTACCGCGCCTCAGCGCGGCGGCCGCGCCGTCGTCCACGATCAGCCGCCCGGCCGTGCCGAGCGTGCCCCTGATCCACTCCTTGTAGGCTTTGCGTGGCGTGGCTCCGGGGTGGAACCAGGTGGCGCGCGCACCATGGGCGAGGCGGCTGAGCGGCCGGTCGGCGCGGCCGTCGCAGATCGCCATCGCCGCGCCGGCGCCGAGCGCGATGCGCGCTGCGGCGAGTTTGGTCCTCATGCCGCCCTTGCCGTAATCGGAGCTCGTCAGCCCCGCCATCGCCTCGATCTCGTCCGTCACCTCGTCGACTATTGCGATATGGGCCGCATCCGGGTCGCGCGCAGGGTCGGCCGTGTAGAGCCCGTCTATGTCGGAGAGCAGCACCAGCAGGTCCGCGCCCGCCATCTGTGCGACGCGCGCCGCCAGCCGGTCATTGTCGCCGAAACGGATTTCCTCGGTCGTGACCGTGTCGTTTTCGTTGATGACCGGCACGGCGCCGTGGCGCAACAGGGTCGCCACCGTGCTGCGGGCGTTCAGGTAGCTGCGCCGGTCCTCGGTGTCGGAGGGGGTCAGCAGCAATTGGGCCGCCGACACATCACGGCGACCTAGTGCCTGCCGCCAGGCCTGGGCGAGGACGATCTGGCCCATGGCTGCAGCGGCCTGGCTTTCCTCCAGCCTGAGCCGGCCCCGCTTCAGCCCGAGCGCGCCACGCCCGAGCGCAATTGCCCCGGAGGACACCGCCAGCACCTCCCGCCCCTCGCTGCGGAGCGTCGCTATGTCGTCGGCCAGCCCGTCGAGCCAGGCCCGGCGCAGGCGCCGCCGGTCATCCACGAGCAGCGCCGAGCCGATCTTGACGACGATCCGCCGGGCGTTCTTCAGGGCGTCCATGCGGCTTCCTCGCGCGGTTCAGGGGCTGTCCTGCCTTCCCCGGCAGCCCGGGACAAACGGTGCATCAGGGCCTTGAGGCCGGTTCCGGCCGCCCCCGAAATGCAGAAGACCTCGCGCCCCGAATGCCGCTCCAGCGCCGCTGCTAGCCCACCCGCGGCCACACCGTCCACCGCGTCGCATTTGTTGAGCGCGAGGAATTCCGGCTTGCCGGCGAGGCCGCCGCCATAGGCTTCGAGCTCCCCGCGCACGGTCCGCCACGCCCCGAGCGGGTCCTCCCCCGTCGCATCCACCAGATGCAGGAGTGCGCTGCAGCGTTCGACATGGCCGAGGAAACGGTCGCCGAGCCCCGCGCCCCGATGCGCACCCTCGATCAGGCCCGGAATGTCCGCCATCGTGAAGACTTCGTCGCCCGCATCGACGACGCCGAGCTGGGGTACGAGCGTCGTGAACGGGTAATCGGCGATCCTGGGGCGCGCCCGCGAGACCGCGGCGAGCAAGGTCGATTTGCCGGCGTTGGGCAGGCCGACAAGGCCGATTTCGGCGATCAGCTTGAGGCGCAGCCAGATCCAGCGTTCCTCGCCCGGCCATCCGGCTTCGGCCCGGCGCGGAGCCCGGTTGGTGGAGGACTTGAAGCGCGCATTGCCGCGCCCGCCCGCGCCGCCGCGGCAGAGCAGCACCCGCTCGCCCGGCTCTGTCAGGTCGGCCAGCAGCAGGCGGCGTTCCTCGTCAAAGATCTGTGTGCCGGGCGGCACGGGAAGCACCGCGCCCGCACCGTCGCGGCCGGTGCGCCTTGCGCCCGCGCCGTGGCCGCCGCGCTCTGCCTTGAAATGCTGGCGGTAGCGGAAATCGATCAGCGTGTTGAGGTCCGGGACGCATTCGGCGAACACGTCGCCGCCGCGCCCGCCGTCGCCGCCGTCCGGCCCGCCGAAGGGCACGTATTTCTCGCGCCGGAAGCCGATGGCGCCGGGGCCGCCGTCGCCGCTCTTCAGATAGACCTTCGCCTCGTCCAGAAAGCGCATAGGCGCCGCTGTCCCGGCAGCATCACGCCTCGGGCAGCACCGAGACGTACTGGCGCCCGCCCGCGCGGCGGCGGAATTGCACCCGCCCTTCCGCGGTGGCGAACAGCGTGTGGTCGCGCCCGAGGCCCACATTCTCTCCCGGATGGAAGCGCGTGCCGCGCTGGCGCACGATGATGTTGCCGGGGATGACGAACTCGCCGCCATATTTCTTGACGCCGAGGCGCTGCCCCGGACTGTCGCGCCCGTTGCGGGAGCTGCCGCCTGCCTTCTTATGCGCCATCGCTCTCTCCGGAAGCCTCTGTGCCGTCCGCAATACTGTCTATGCGGACCAGGGAATAATGCTGGCGGTGGCCGTTCTTGCGCCGCGAATTCTGGCGCCGGCGCTTCTTGAACACAATGATCTTGGCGCCCCGCGCCTGCTCCAGCAGGGTAGCGGAGACGCTGGCGCCCTCGACCAGCGGCGTGCCGACTTTCGCGGCCCCGTCGCCGCCGAGCATCAGCACGTCTTCGAAGACGAGACCGTCGCCGGCCTCTCCGGCCAGCCGCTCGACGCGGATGGTCTCCCCTTCGGCAACGCGATACTGCTTGCCGCCCGTGCGAATGACCGCGAACATGAGCCCCTGAACCTGCCCGAAAATCCACTGCGCCCGCTGCGCAAGGCCCGCCAACATACAGACGCCCGCGCGCCTGTCAACAAGGCCTGCGGCCGCGCGGGCGGGCAGGGCGATGCCGTGCATCCGCCGCAGAAAGAGGTTGGCGCAGGGCGTGCCTCACTGTAAGAAGCCGCGCGACAACCCGTCAGCGGTGGGGTGCCGGAGCGGTTGAACGGGGCGGTCTCGAAAACCGTTGTACGCGCAAGCGTACCGTGGGTTCGAATCCCACCCCCACCGCCAGAGGGGATCGGAATTTCTGTAGGAATCCTGACGCCTACCATCCGGCGTCTTCGCTGTCTCTCAAACTTGGTTTGTTTTCAATAGGTTGTGGCATGACCACGGATTGACTGCGATACCTGACAACATTTGCCCGCGACGGATTTCGCGTCATTATCGGCCGGAAGGTCACGCAGCGGGCGTCGACCGTTGCGAAGGCCGTTGGGTCAGCTGGCATATAGGACGCTGATCGACGTTACAGCCTATTGATATGTCTTGCTTTTTGTTGGGACTATGGTGGAAGCTGTCCGCAGAACGGATGGCCCCAGTCGCTATGTGATGCCGACCCTGATAGGCCCAGGTTGATCACGTTCGTTCCCTTTACTTCGGTTGTTCTGACGGGATGGGAAGCTCTCCCGAATATCCTTCCCCATTCAGCTTGTCCAAGATCTCGATGGCCCTGGACGACTGCTTGTCCGTAGGCGTCCGGGTCGGTACCCGAGCAGCCAACTCTAGAATTCCTGTTTCCATCGCCGTCAGCAAACGTCGTGCCCGGCCCCACGCCAGTGCGTCCGACCAGAACTGGCCACCGGCGTTGACGACCGCAATCTGCGCCTCGATCCCGTTCAGCTCTCGTTGTTCGCGACGGGCGGTTCGTGCGGAATCTCTCTGTCCCTGAACAGAAATTAGTCCTTGAAGAAAAGCGTCGGGCCAGTCGATATCGAGGTTTCGAACTCGTTCCCAGCATGCCTGTTTCTTGGCCCATTCGGTCACGTTGCTTATGCCAGCAGGTGGGTGGACGAGGACCTCGTGGACCTCCGTGGCAGCGATCGCAATGGCGTCGTCCAGGACGCTCCCCAGTGACTGTCGGCGCCAGATGGTCTCGAAATCGACCGCCCGGTTCCGATCGGCGACATCGTGGGCGAGCTTCGCGATCGTATGCGCGACGATGTTTGCCCGATACCCGCCCTGGTACCAGGTTTGCGCCGACACGATGCGTTCCGTGGACTTGAAGATGATCGCCTTTGCGACGGCCGTGCGATACCAGGCTTCGTTGAAGTCGTCGGCGGATTTTCTCCAGGCCCGGCCGATTCGCTGTGCGAAAGCGGCGAAATTCTTCTGCGCACCCAGGCTCACCTCGTGCGGGCGGCCCTCCCAGACATTCAGGAACTTTGCGAGATCCGTCTTGGTGAAGAGCTGGCTCCTGGGGCTCTCGAGGTCGAACTTCCTGCGCTGGGCGGGCGTGAGGTTGGCCCGGGCATCGGCATATTGACCGCGGGCCCGTTCGTAGAACCATTTGCTCTGCCGAAAGGTGCCGTCCGGAGAAGGCGCATGAATGCGGCAGGAAAATCCCTCGATCCGGACATGGAACGGATGATTGGCGAAGAAGTCGGCTGCACTGACCCGGTTCTGGCTGTTGGCGTACTCGGAGATTCGCGGCACCAGCTCCGTCGCCCTTTCGGGCGTCACGACCGACAGCTTCATCTGCACGAATGTCCGGGCGAGATCGAGCTTCCGGAGCTTCGCGACGCGAATGGAGGCGGTCGTCTGCCGGCCATTCACGATCTGGAAGTTGCGGAGACCGCGGAGCAGCAGCTGTCCTCCCTCGTTCGCGATATCGACCTGCTCGGCCGTGGCGGTAATGCCGTTGTTGTAGGCGAAGAACATCGAAGGCTCGTTCTCGAGCGTGATCGTGATCCCGCGGTTGACCTTTCCTCCGTGGCGGCGAACTGCGCTTCGGCGTCCAACACCTTCGCCACGGCGTTGCAAACCTCGGCCTCCGCAACCGTGGCCGCGCCTCGGCGTCAGTCGCATTGGCCTCTGCCATCGCCAGCACGGCCTTCAGCGCGTCGATCTCCGATTCGTCCGGCATGCCCGGAAGCGAATCACAACATCCGCGCCGCCGCCGTGACAATCCTGTCGGATGGGTCCATTTGCCACCCGTCAGCCGGCCCGTGACGGGTGCCACGTCCGGGTCGGGTTGCACCGGTGGATCCCTTCAAGCAGGCAGCCAAGCTGCGCCGGAGCGCCGTGATGGTCAAGAAGGAGAGGAAACATGATCTAAATCAACAGCTTGATCGTACCGATGATCGACCAGTGGCTGAGACGCCACCCCGCTTGGCGAAGCGTGCCGGGCGGAAGGGGGTCGCTAAGTTCCGCGGTTTTCCGGCGGCGGGGCGAGAAAGCTGCGATCTGGACTGTACCGGGCGCGAGCCGTCGCTCGCGAGCCGGCCTGCCACAGGAGCTATGGCGAGCGATACGCGAAGCTTTCGTGGCCTTGTAGAGCGGCATAAAATACCTCTATCCTTCGGGTACCACCATGCCGGGAGGGCTGCGGAACTCGAGCGACCGGAAGCAGATCGCTGGAGAATTGGAGTATTCGAGTGGATTTGGATGACCAGTGCAGCCGTGGCGTCAGAGCCACGCGTCGGCGGTGAGAGACACGGTGCTGGCAAGGACTTATGGCATACAGGGACAAGGCCGGGATCCGCACCGGGCCGGCCTCGGGAGCGCGTCCGTAAGCGTCCGGAGCCGGTTCAGGCGGTCGATCTGGACGGGCGACAACCCGGACATTTGGCGGGGCATGAACACAGCGTCGGTGGACCCGATCTACCTCGACCCGTCGCAACCCGCCGTTCAACTCTAAAACCGACTATGCCGCACATGGCGGGTCCAAAGTAGCCGAGGCCGACTTCAGGGACGCCTTGGACCGGTGTGCGGACGCACTGAAGACTAGGGAGGACAGGACAATGGAGATCGTCAAAGGCGTGAGCAGGCTGGGCCTTGCGCATTGATCGTACGAAAGCTCTTTGCACCGTTGGCGGTAATTTTCGTCTCCGTCGTCGCGGCGATCGCGCTGGCTATGTCCAGCCCGCCCTTGCCGCTGGCCGAGGCGCAGTTCGGCTTCCCCTTCGTACGGGTGGTCGATGTGCGGCCCGGCCCGGTGGACATGGTAGTCGAATCCCAGGGGACCGTGTCACCGCGAAGCGTGGCCGACCTGACGTCGGAGGTGTCCGGTATGGTGGTTTGGACGTCCGCCAGTCTCGTCACCGGCGGCCATTTCGAGGCGGGCGAACCACTGCTGCGAATAGACAGTCGGGACTACCGCATCGAGGCGGATCGGGCGCGCGCTACGGTGGACCGCGCTGAGGCGGAGCGTCAGTTCGCTTGGTTCGAACTTCGTCGGCTGCAGAAGCTGAAAGAGCGCTAGGTGATCAGTCGCGCCGCCCTGGAAGCGGGGGTGCAGACCGCGCGAGTGGCCGACGCCATGCTTGCCGACGCGAAGGCGGCGCTCGAGCGAGCGGAGCTGGACGTTGCGCGCACGGAAGTGCGGGCTCCGTTCGATGGGATGGTGCAGGCGAAACAGGTGGACACCGGCAATTTCGTGAGCCGCGGTGCGACTATCGCAACTCTGTACGCAGTGGATTACGTGGAAGTGCGCTTGCCGGTTGCGGATCGGCAAATGGCTTGGCTCGACCTTCCGCGCGAGCAGCGCGGCGAACTCGATCCGGCGACCGCTCCGCCGGTGACCTTGACCGCCGAATATGCCGGGCGGCAACACCGCTGGAAGGGCCGTGTAGTGCGAGCCGAGGCAGAAATCGACCCGCGTAGCCGCATGGTGTACGTGGTGGCACGCATCGACGCGCGTGGCGGTGGCGCGGGGGGCCAGGACCGGTTGTTGCTGCCGCCCTTCGGGTTGTTCGTGCATGCCGAGATCTTGGGAAGGTCATTCGACAACATCGTGGTGCTGCCGCGCTCGGCGGTTCGCGATGGCAATCAGGTGCTCGTGGTCGATGCGGGCGATCGGCTGAGGTTCCGTCCCGTGCAAGTGGTGCGTATCGGCGACGACGATGCTTACATCGGCGCCGGGCTCGACGCCGGCGAACGCGTCTGCATCTCCGTGCTGCAAGCTGTGGTGGACGGCATGTCCGTGCGGATCGCGGACGACGCGCAGGAATACGGAAGCCGCGAGTGAAGCACATTATCGCCTGGTTCGTGCGCAATCCCGTTGCGGCGAACATGCTGATGATGCTGTTGCTGCTTGGCAGCGGCCTGTCCGTCACGCAGTTGCGCCAGGAGGGTCTTCCCGCCGTCGACTTGGGCACCCTGCTGATCACGGTGAACTATCCGGGCGCTGCGCCCGAGGAAGTGGAAACAGGCGTGTGCCTGCGAATCGAGGAAACGCTCGAAGGCGCGCAGGGGATCGAGCGGATGGAGTCCGTTTCCAGCGAAGGAATATGCACCGTGACCCTGACGCTGTCGGCCTCCGCCGACGCCGCACGCGTCGCCGACGAAGTGAAGACGCGGGTGGCTTCCATATCCACGTTTCCCGCGGAAGCGAAAAGGCCGATCGTGCAGCGGCAGACGCTGAGAACGACCGCGCTGGAGATCGCCATTTACGGCCACGCGGACGAACGCACGCTCAAGGAGCTCGCTCAGGGAGTGCGCGATGGAATTGCCTCGATCGACGGAATCTCGCAGGTCGAACTGCTCTATGTGCGCGGCGACGAAATTTCCGTCGAGGTGTCCGAGCAGACCTTGCGGCGCCACGGGTTGACGTTCGACCAGATCGCTGCCGCGGTTCAGCGAGCCTCGCTGGATCTGCCGGGCGGCGCGATCCGGTCGGGTGGCGGCGAAATCCGGCTGCGGACCCAGGGGCAGGCGTACCGAGGCGATGATCTGCGCGGTGTAGTGGTGGTGTCCGGGCAGGACGGCACGCGCTTGCGTCTGCACGAGATCGCGAACATCGTCGACGGATTTCGCGAAGGGATCACCCAGGCCCGCTTCGACGGTCATCCTGCGGCGATGATCAAAGTCTACCAGGTCGGCAATGAGGATGTGGTCGACATTGCCCGGCGGGTACGGGCGCATGTGGAGGAAGCACGTGCCGGCATGCCCGCAGGGGTCCAGCTCGAGGTCTGGTACGACGAATCGGACGCGCTGCGGGATCGCCTCGCAATTCTCCTCGGTGCGGCCGCCGGTGGCCTCGCGTTGGTACTGGTGTTGCTTGCCCTGCCGCTGGATTTCCGGCTGGCCATGTGGGTGGCGGCTGGCATTCCCGTCGCCATTCTCGGCGCGCTGGCCACATTCGGGCCGCTGGGTATCACCATCAGCACGCTTTCGGTGGTCGCATTCATTCTGGTTCTCGGTATCGTGGTGGACGACGCGATCGTGGTTGGCGAACGCGTATACGCCCACGAACGCTCGGGCAAAGCCCCGGTCGCCGCCGCCGTGGACGGTACCGAGGAGGTCGCCGCACCTGTCATCTTCGGGGTGCTGACCACCGTCGCAGCATTTATGCCCATGCTGTTCACACCCGGCAGCATCGGCAAAATGTTCTCGATCATCGGCTATATTGTCATCATCTGCCTCTTCTTCAGTTTGGTCGAATCACAGTTGATTCTCCCGGCGCATCTGGCGCACCGCCGCAGGCGCGCAGTGGCGCACGCCAATCCACGCTCCGGGCGTTGGCAGCGATTGCAACAGCGTATCGGCTCTTCGATGGACCGGCTTGCGCAGAACGTATACGGCCCCGCTCTGGACCGCGTGCTGGAGTGGCGTCACCTGGTGCTTGCCAGCGCCGTCGGCGTGCTGATTCTGGCGTCGGGAGGGATCCTCGGCGGACACATCGACGTGCAGTTCATGCCTGCAGTGGAGGGCGACAGAGTCGTCGCTCAACTTGAGATGCCGGAGGGTGTCGATGTGGACGAAACGGCGCGGGCGGCGCGCCAGATCGAAGCTGCCGCGCTTGCCCTGCGGGCCGAACTTGACGAAGCCTACCCTGAGCTGCCGTCGCTGATTCGGCACAGTTTCACGTCTGTCGGCCAGGTCCTGGGCGGCGCGCCAGGCGCCCCGCAAAGCCACACCGCTGAAGTGGTGCTTTCGATTCTGCCGCTGTCGCTGCGCGGAGATGTATCCGTGACCGATCTGGCGGGGCGCTGGCGGAAACTCACCGGCCCGGTCTACGACAGCGTGCGGCTCACGTTTTCGAGCAGCGATCTGAGTGTCGGTGACGCAATCGCGTTTCGTCTGTTCGGGCGCAATGTTGCCGATTTGGCGGGCGCGGCGGCTGAACTGCGCGCAGAGCTGGCGCGTCTGGACGGTGTCGCGGATATTTCCGACTCGTTCCGGTCCGGCAAGCTGGAGGCGAAACTGCAGCTACGTCCGGACGGCGAGCAATTCGGGGTGACCTTGGACATGCTGGCCCGCCAGGTGCGCCAGGCGTTTTACGGCGAGGAAGTACAGCGCGTGCAACGTGGCGCGGAGGACGTGCGCGTCATGGTGCGCTATCCCGAAGCTGAACGCCGCTCGCTCGGCGATCTGGAAAACATGCACGTGCGACTGGGCGACGGTTTCGAGGTACCGTTCGGCGCAGTGGCGAGCGTGGAACTCGGCAGGGGCGCCTCTAGCATCTCGCGCATCGACCGGCGGCGGGTAGTGACCGTGAGCGCCGACGTCGACCGCGGTGTCGTTTCTCCCGAGTCGGTCATACGCCGTCTTGAGACCGAAATTCTGCCGCAGGTACTGGCCCGCTATGGTGGCATCAGCTACTCCTTTGCCGGGGAATCCGAGGAGCGCGCCTCGACATACGGAAGCCTGCTCAGGCTCATACCCGTAGCGCTGCTGACAATTTACGCGTTACTCGCGATCCCGCTGCGGTCCTACGTGCAGCCGCTGGTCATCATGAGCGTCATTCCATTCGGTGTGGTGGGAGCCATCGTCGGCCACTTGGTGATGGGCTGGCCGCTGATCATCACCTCCATTTTCGGACTGATCGCGCTGACCGGTGTAGTGGTCAACTCCAGCCTGATCCTGCTCGACTGCATCAACCGGCAACGCCGCAGTGGCGCGACCGTGGACGTTGCCGTGCGGACAGCCGGAATCGTCCGCTTCCGTCCCATTCTGATCACTTCCGCTACCACCTTTGCCGGGCTGCTGCCGCTGATGACAATCAACAACCCGGCCACCTCGTTTGTCGTGCCGATGGCCATCTCTCTCGGTTGGGGCGTGCTCTTCGCCACTGGGACCACCCTGTTCCTTGCTCCATGCCTCTATCTGATTCTCGAGGACATCTTCCCGGCGCGGCCGGACCCGAACTCCGGTGTAGCATCCATGCACGGCGTGGATGCGTGACTGCGTCGGCCGGTCCGTAGACGGGTACTACAGTTGTGATCCTTGGCAATTCGTGACTCTCCGGACCGTCCGGACACGATCCGCCCGTCAACAACGAGGAACACGATCCGGCATGCCCCGCGCCTCGGGCGCGGCATCGTCCCTCTGCGCTCTCGACCGGGTCACATGACCGGCGGGCGTTCCGGCTTGCCGATCACGGTTGCCCGCCCGCTCAAGCGAGCTGGCGCCGGATCAGATCGCGAAAGGTTCCCTCCCGGTCGGCCAGGGCGCCATAGGAACCCTGCTGAACGACCTTGCCCGCTTCAAGTACGTAGATGCGGTCGGCATGGCGAATCGTGGACATCCGATGGGCTACCACGATGCGGGTGATTTCCAGATGTTCGATGTTGTGCATCACCTCGGCCTGCTTCCGGTTGTCCAGCCAGTTGGTCGCTTCGTCGAGAATCAGGATGTGGGGGTTGCGCACCAACGCTGCGGCGATCTGGATGCGCTGAACCTGGCCGCCGGACAGCGTTGTCCCGCTGGATCCGATCACGGTGTGCATGCCCATCGGCATGGCGGCGATATCGTCGCTGACGGCCGCGAGGCGGGCCGCCTGCCAGGCGTCGTTGATGGTGAGACTGTTCGAGACCCCGAGAATCGCGTCCTCCACCGAGCCTTCCGGCAGGTCGCCGTCCTGCAGCACGACCGAGATTTGCCGCCGTATCGACACCGCATCCAGATGCTCCAGATCCCGGCCGTCATAGCTGACGAAACCCGATGTCGGCCGTGCCAGACCGAGCGCCAGACGCAGCAAGGTGCTCTTGCCGGCGCCCGATCCGCCGACGATGGCGATGAACTCGCCGGGGTCGGCATGCAGCGACACATCCTCGAGCACCAGCGGCCCATCGTCATAGCCCCAGCTTATACCACCGGCCACAGATAAGAACCGATTAGCCTCTCTCGGCGGAGATTACCTCTTGCAGTAGGAGGCCTCGGCTCAGGGGGCGAGCTGCGGAGGGAGGATCTGCTATCGGTTCCAATCAACGACCGTTGGTATTACGTGGTGGATACCGATTCCGCCTCTGATCTCGATATCTCTTCTCGTGGATGTGTCCGGTTCGGAATCCGGCGCAGCGTTCGCGTATCGCGCGAGCCGGCTGCGGCTCCTCGCGCCGCCGACCGTGCCGCGGCCATTGCCGCTCGTTGTTTCGGCGCTCACCAGACGAGGGTCCGGCTGCTGCTCCAGCAGCGGGCGCACCTGGTCCACGCCCGGCCAGACGCCGGCAAGCGCGGAGAAGGAATTTGCCAGCCGGGTGATCGCCAGATTGAAGACCATGAATGCAGTAAAGATGGCGAGAAAGTCACCGGTGGTGCCATCGAAATGCGTCCACGCGGCCCAGAGAAGCACCGTCCCCGCGAATGCGGGTGCCGCGACGCCGAGCGCCACCAGGTGATGGTCGAAAGTGCCGATGTCGACAAACGCTCGTTGCTGCTCCCGGTATCGTTGCGCCCAGATTGTGTATGCGCTCGCCTGGGCTCCGGTGGTTCGCAGTTTTCCCATGCTGTTCAGGAACTGCCGCAGTACGCTCGCCACCTCCCGTGACGCGTCGAACCAGCGACGCTGAGGCTCGATCTGCCTGAACCCGAGCACGGCGCCGAGCGCTAGGACGGTCGCCCCCAGGGCCAGACCGATCCAGCCCATGGCGATGTCGTAGAAGAACAGGAACAGGAATGTGGGCAGCAGAAAGACCGCGGACAGCAGGGATTGCAGGATCATGCCCGAGACACGATCGCGAAGGGTGCGGAAGGAGGACGCACGCATGGCGAGGTCGCCGGTTGTGAATCTGCGCATGAAAGCCGGCGGCAGCTTGTACATTCGGTCCTGAATCGCCGCATCGAGGTGCAGGGCGATGCGCGCCTCCAGCTTCAGCATCGTCGTGCCCTGAAGAATTTGCAGCACCGCGCCAGCCGCGCCCAGCACGACGAGCAGCGCGGTCAACTGCAGCAGCGCGCTAGCGGCGCCGGCGGGGATGAAGTGGTCGGTCAGCAAGCCGAACACGACAGCCGGAGCCAGCAACACCATGCCGACTACCAAGCCGAGCAGTGAGACGCGGAGCAGGTCGAGGCCCAAACGCGTCCCGGCAGTGCGCAGAAGATCGCCGCCGGTGGCCTTGCGCTCATCGGGCAAAGATCGAAGGAATGTCCACGCATGCGGGTGGAGCAACCGCGCCCCGGCGGCATCGATGCGTCGGGTACCGCGATGAGTCACCATGCGGTAGCCGCCCGTCCGCCCCGGCAGCAGCGCCACCGGCTCGTCGCCCTCGCGCAGGAACCCCAACAGGGCGCCGCTGTCGCCACGCCACCAGCGATCCTCGACCGCCAGTGTGACACGTCGGCCGCGCACGCCGGAAGCGTGCAGAATGTCATCGAGCATCGGCATCGTGTCGGAGTCCCGCCCCTCGGTGCGGGGTTCGCGAAATCGAATGTCATCCCACTCGCCGATGGCGGCGAGTGCCGCCGCCAACGCGCTTTGCCGACCGTCGGGAACCGCATCCGCCCGCGCGCGCAGCCAGCCGGCACCGTGTCGGAGGAGGCCGGCAAGGCCACGCCGGGCACCATGCTCGCTGGCAAGCTGATGGCGACGCGACTCCATCTGCGCCTGAGCCACGTCGGCCAACAGCAGTTGGCGGTTGAACAGTTCGGCGCGCGCGATCAGACAGTGGAAATCCGCCAGAGCCCGCGACAGAGCCCCGCTGCTCAGCAGTTGTTCGGTGGTGGCGCATGGCAGCGCGATCGGATCCCCGAGCCGTAGCCACGCTTCCCGGGTAACGGGGGCGAACGTGAGGCCCTCTCCGTCGAGCGCTTCGGTGTCCAGATACGCTGCCCCTCCGCCGTCTTCCGGCAAGGTGATCCATGCCACGCCGCGCCGGGCGGCCACGACGGCTCCCGCCGGCAGTTCCACCTCGCCGGGAGCTTCGATGCGCCGGGCGATCCGTGGGCGCAGCGTGATGTCGCGCACGACCGCCGCGCAGAGCGCCGTCACCCACACATCCACTCGCCCGGACAGCGCGTTGACAAATTCCTTGTCGAGCAAGGCCGAGACCGGTACCCGGCGCAGTCGGGCGTCCGCCGAACCCTTTGCGACGAGCCGCAACGCGGACTCGGTGGGCAGGAAGGCGAACGCAACTTCTCCCGGCCCCGCCCGGAACACGTGCTTGAGTCTCGACGCGCTAAGAGCGGCATCGGCCTCGTGGTACTCGACAACGAAGACGTCCAGCGAGCCGCTCTCGACGAACCAGACAACGTTCGCGTCGTCGAGGACGACCATCCTGTTGGCGCCGCCGCGGACCGGTTCGCCCGCTCCCGTCGCCCGCTCCCGAAATGCGTCGACGACGGCAACGGCGTCGTCCCGTGGCCTGGCCGTCGTCACGACGCGCTCTCCAACAGGCGTCCGTAGGCGCCGCCGGGCTCGGCTAGCAGTTGCTCGTGGGAGCCGCGCTTCACCTCCCTGCCGCTTTCGAGCACAACGATCAGGTCGGCGTCGCGGATCGTGCTGAGACGGTGGGCGACGATGAAGCAAGTACAGCCGCGACGGCGCAACGCGTCGTCCACCCGCAGTTCGACCACAGGATCCAGGGACGCCGTTGCTTCGTCGAGGATCAACACGGACGGGTCGCTGACGAGGGCGCGGGCGATTTCCAGCCGTTGACGCTGGCCGCCGCTGAAGTTGTGCCCTCCCTCGGCGACACGCGCATCGTAGCCATCTGCGCGGGCCATGATTTCGTCGTGTATCGCCGCATCGCGGGCGGCCGCCATGATGGCTTCGTCCGCCACGGTCGGGTCCCACATGGTCAGGTTGTCGCGAATGCTGCCCTCGAAGAGCTGGATGCGCTGCTCCACGATTGCCACGGACCGGGTCAGGACGGGGTTGGGAATGTCGGCATGCGGATGGCCGTCGAGCAGGATGCGTCCCGACCACGGCCGGTTGAGGCCGGCGAGCAATCCGGCGAGTGTCGACTTGCCGGAGCCGCTCGACCCGACGATGGCCACCCGCTGGCCGGGTTCGACGGACAGGCTGAAATTCTCGATGAGAGGCACGCCGCGACGGTATCCGAAGGTAACGTCCTCGAAGCGAACGCGGCCGACCGTCCGCAGGCGGCCGTCGATCGTGGAAATCGTCCGGGCAGCCGTGCCGTCCTGCAATGTTGTCTGGCCCTCGTCAGGCGCGGCGTCTGCGATATCGCGTACGCGCAGGAGGCCGGCTTCGAGAACGCGCATCCGATCAGCGAACTCCACAAAGCGGGCCACCGGGCGCAGAAAGTTCTCCGCCACGAGGAAGAACCCCATCAGAAGACCAGGACTCATGTCGCCGACCATGACGCGCCAGCCGCCGAAGCCCAGTACGAGCGCGCTGCCCAGCACCTGGAACAGCGCGGGGAACGACGCGATCACTTGACCGAGCGCGAAGACCCGTTGTCGGGCGACTACCTCGCGCGCCTGGTGCCCGCCCATCCGGGCGAGGCAATCGTGTTCCTGTGCCTTGACGTGAGCGGAGTCGATTCGCCCGATGTTCTCCATCTCGATGCCGTGTAGCTGGCCCTTCTCCTTGCTCCAGATCTGATTGGTGTCCACTCGATATCGCGAAAGCAGGCGCATCAGAGCCACGCACATGACGGCCAGCGTGGCCACCATGGCCGCCAGCAAGCCGTCCATCGCAAACATCAGAACAAGAAAGAGCGCACTCATCGCCAGCTCGATGCAGAGCGCCACAAGTTCCCTCGACGCCGTGGCCGCCGTCTCGTCGATGGACTTCAAGCGAGCCACTATGTCACCGGGCTGGCGGCGCGAGAAGTAGTCGATCGGGAGTTGCAGGAGCCGCGTGACGAAGCGATCCGCCTGCTCCACGGAGACATGCAGGGTCAGGCGATGCAAACAGCGTTGCTGCAACCATGTGAGCGCATACAAGAGCGCGGACGCCACCAGCATCGCGCCGACGAACACCGCGCCCCAAGCCTGCTCGCCACCTTCGAGTGTGTAGTCGACGAAGCCCGCGAGCAGCAACGGAATGGCGATCCCCGGCAGCGCAAGGAGCAACCCGCAGGCGCCCGCATATGCGAGCGGATCGCCGAATCCGCGCAGCCAGGGCCAGAGCAGACGCTGCAGACCCGGCTTCCCCCGGCCGGGCCGGAAGCCCGGCAGCGGCGACATCTCCAGGACGACGCCGGTATACAGTCTGCCAAACTCCTCTTCTCCTAGCCCGACTTCCGCAACTCGGGGGTCATGAGGATGCTAACTCATTGAATAGCCTTGATCGTCTCCCCGAGGGTCGGCACTACAAGGCGGCGAACGGAGAGGCGGCGCCGTGTGCCGTCAGGCGGAGATCCGGGGTGCGGGTTGCTGCGGCCAGGTCATGCCGAGCTGTTGCAGCAGTAGCTCGTGCTCCTTGTTCGGCCGGGTGTGGCGCGGCAGGACGAGGTGCCGGCCGTCGGTGGTTGGCAGATGGACGTCCACCATCTGGATGGTGGCGAAGGCCTCAAGGATGGCGCGTGGGGTGAGGCCCGGGGCGTGCGGCCGGGCGAGGTTCTTCAGGGTCACCAGCAGGCAGTAGGCGATGAACGAGACGAAGATATGCGCCTCGATGCGCTCTTGGCGCTGATGGAAGATGGGGCGGATCGCGAGGTCGTGCTTGAGTTCCTTGAACGCCTGCTCGATCTCGACGAGCTGCATGTACAGATGCCACAGCGTGGCGGGGTCTTCGGCGACCATGTTGGATCGCAGCAGGTAACGGCCCTCGCGGCGGCGGACCTGGCGCAGCCGGTCGCGCTGCAGGCGGAATGAGAAGCCGTTGGCGGCGAGTTCGCTGTCGGTCCCGGGCACGGTGATGTCGACCAGGCTCCAGGCCCGGCCGGCCTCCTTCCTGGCGGCGCCGAGCTTGAGCAACAACTGATCCCGGCTGTTCGACTGCCCTTGCAACTCGGCCAATCGACGCCACAGCCTCTTCAGCCGGCGCCGGCGCATGCCGCGTTCCTTCACCTGCCGCCCCTCGCTGCGCACCAGGACGTAGAGCTCGCCATCCTCGACCAGAAGCTTGACAGTCACGGACTGGCGCACCTCCTGCCAGGGCAGGCCCAGGAACACCTTCTCGAGCCGCGTCAGCCGGCCCTTGGGCGTGCCCACCAGGTAGCGCACCGGCGCCTCGCCCTCGCGCATCGCGGCCAGCGTCTCCTCGGTGGGGATGCCGCGGTCCATGATCCACACCCGCTCGGAGCGGCCATACTGATCCTCGATCTTCTTGAGGAACGCCGCCAGCGTGGTGTCGTCGGAGGTGTTGCCCGGCATCACCTCATAGGCCAGCGGAAAGCCCTGCGGCGTAACGATCAGGGCGATCACCACCTGCACGCAGTCGGGCCGCTTGTCCCGGCTGTAGCCGAAGCGGCGCTTGTCATCGAACGGCGGATCGCTCTCGAAGTAGGTCGAGGTCAGGTCGTAGAGCAGCACGTCGAAGCGCGCCTCGAACAGCGTCGCCCAGCGGTCGCGCAGAAACGAGAAGAAGCCCTGCTTGTGCGCCAGCAGCTTGTCGAGACAGCGATAGAGTGTGTCGTCGGCGATCGCCCGCTCGCCACCCAGAAGATCGCGAAGCGCGCTGTGCTCATACCAGTGACGGTGAAGGCGCCACTCGCTGCCCGGGTCGATCAGCCGGTAGCAGACCTGGATCTTCAGGATGTCCAGCCACCGCGTGCCTTGCCGGCTCGCCGGCAGCCGCTCTTCCCAGAAGCGGTCCAGGTCCAGGCGGTCCCACAAGGACAGCGCCAGCCAGCACGCCCCCCACTGGCGCGGGTCGTGAAGCGCCACCTGCGAGAGGTCGATCTTCACCACTTCGCAAGTCAGCGCCGGCGCCTCCCGGTCCTCGGGAAACAGCGCCATCTGCCGTGATCGCGACTTGCCCTCCACCACCTCGATCGAGCGGCACCACGCCGCTCGCTGGCTGTCGTTGATCTCCCCGAGATAGAGCACCTGACGCTGAACAACCCGACCGCCGTGGACCCGGACGTTCTCCACAACGCTCCAGTAGCGGTGCTCCTTGCCGTCCTTGAAGCGTCTCTTGCAGCGCACGAACATCAGCGCAGCGTCCGGATCTTCGCCAGCCCGATCAAGGGGGTAGGTCGGCACTACAAGCCGGTCCCGAGAGGTACTGCACCGAAATCCGACACTTCTCGCGCCGGAAAACCGTCAAATCAGTCGATTCTCAAGCCGAGTTGCGGAAGTCGGGCTAGCGAAATCTACCGTACCTTTCGCCACGGGAATTTCCTTCCTCAGGTCTTGGGGAAGTCGCACAATCGCGCTGATGATCTCGTCTCAACTTGCGCTCCATGTTCTCCGCCACCCGCTCATCAGCTTGGCCCAGGGTCGCATCGTCGAGGTCAACATAACGGTTTGTCGTGCTTGCGCGCCGATGCCCGAGCAGGAGTCCGGCGACATGCAGGCTTTCCCCATTCATGACCGCGTGCGAGGCGTGCGCGTGTATCGCACCGATACACGCGAATCGTCATCCTCCTGCCCCCGCAGGACCCCGCCTGTCCCTAGCTCACCGATACATGACCGACATGTGCCCGAACACGGCATAAGGATCGACCGATATACGACCGACATACGCGCGCAATGCGCGGTCAGTCAGGATTTCTGGTCGATTTGCTGCTACTGCACTTCCGTCCGGACGAGTTTTCCGCACGGCGGCTGCGCCACGGTGGAGAGATTTGCAAAGGGTTCCAGTCGCTGCCGCAGGCGGATAGCGCTCTTCCCCACGCCCCTCACCGGCCGTGACGAACCGTATTTCGAGATCACGAGCACGACCGTCAGACTGCGGCGCAAGATCGCAATCGCGAATAAAATTACCGCCGTGCTTCGCCGATTTTTCTCTTCGACTGTATATATGCAAGCATCGGCGAGGTCGTCGGTGCCGTCTGCACCATGGGCAGGCGCCCTGACAGCGCATATCGAAAGGAAATGATATGCCCCGATCGTCGATTGACAAACTCGTCCAAGCCGCGCTTGACCGTTTGCCTCTGCGGCACACCGAAGAGGTGGTGCATGATCTGTTCGAGATCATCGAGAGAGATTCGGCCCTGCTTCGCGAGTACAACGCGCTCTGCGACCAATACCGGACGCCCCGTCTGTCCGGCCCCGGCAACGTCAACCCAACCATCTCTACCTGGGTCATGAAGAAGACGGGGAAATCGACGCTTTCCAGTGGCCATCCCAGCACCCGGAGTAGGCTCATCAAGACCTTTTCCAGACTGGGCTGAGCCCTCGCTCCGGGAGGTCGTCGGCCGCCGATATGGCTGCGTCTTGCGCGGAGTTTGCGGTGGAAGACCCGCGATGCTGCGCTTCCGGATGCCGGACCGGCTCAGTCGCCGGCGCCCGGGCGCAGTGAATCCTGGAAGGCTCTGGCCTCCGCAACCAGCGCGTCGAACTCTTCAGCGCGCCCTTCGCACGCTCGGAACTCGCCAAAGTGGATTTGGTATAGACGAACATGGCGGATCCAGGCAGCGGTGGGTGGTCGCGCATCGTCGTTGAACGGGCACAATAGTGAGAGGGCTCCGCAAGTGCAGCCATGGCCTGCTTGGTATCACCCGGAAGCCGCGCAGCGGTTCGAGGACTGCCTCCGCAAGTGCGCGGAGGTCGCCGCCCCTGAAGCGCCGCTCGGGCTAAACGCCGGTTACACAACGGCGTTCGTCGCCCGATGGATTGAGCGGTCACGAAGCCCGTTCAGGACACTATTCGGCGCGGTTTCCTCACACCCCACGCATCGGTGACGGCCTCTCGGGCATGGTCTCTTGCCTTTGTGAAGGAGGAGCCGTCGCTTCCGGTTCTTCGATGCCGATTATCGCTGCGATGGTCTGTCCGACCCGCTCTGCCGCAGCCTCGATCTCGCGGTCTCCGACATGGGCGTAAAGCATCGTCATTCGTACGTTGCTGTGTCCAAGCATGCGGGCGACGACTGGCAGGGGCACGCCGTTCATCGCCGCCTGGCTGGCGACCGTGTGGCGAAGGTCGTGGAGGCGCACGTCCTCGATGCCGGCCTCGCGTCGCACCCGGTACCAGAGCAAGAGCTTGGGGCATCGGGAACGGGATGGGTATCTTGTGGAGGCGAACAGCCAGGGGCCGGTCCCCTCCGCCATGCGTCGCGCGACGATCTCTCTGGCTGGGGCATTGAGCAGGACCGTTCTCGGCCCGGTCTTGGTATCCGCGAGTTCGATCCGGTCGTCCCTGACTTCCTTCCGGCGGAGATACACGATCTCGCTCTTGCGGCAGCCGGTGAGCAGCAGCAGGCGGATGACGTCGGCCTGCTGGGCCTCGGATGCGGAGCCTTCGGTGTACCGGTTGAGGACGCGGTGAAGGCGGGCGATTTCCTCACGGGACAGGAACCGCGTCATCTTCCGGCCGGGATTGTGTCGGATGCCTCTCGCCGGGTTGGCGCTGATATGGCCGCAGGCGATGGCATGGTTGAGGATCTGCCGCAGCAGTTTCAGCGCCTTGTTGGCGTTGCCGGGCGCTGTCCTGCTGTAGTCCTCGAACCAGCGGAGCACCATGGCGCGCGTGATCCGGTCGAGGCGCCGAGCGCCGAAGGCCGGAAGCAGCTGGCGCTTCAGATCGCTCCTGAACCCCCTCTGCGTCGTGGGCTTGCAGCGGTCGAAGCAGGCCGCCTTCCAGGGGCCGACGACAAAATCCCGCAACAGCGGCACCGCCTCGCGGGAGCTGTCCTCCGCGCCGGACACCCCGGACGCTTCCGCGAGACAGGCATGGCGCACGTCCGCGACCGTTCGCAGCGCCGCCGGGCCGAAGGACTTCTTCCGAACGCCGTCGGCCGTCTTGCGGTGGTAGATGATGGTCCGGCTGCCGGAAGGCCGGACCCGGACCCCGAGCCCGGCCACCCGGGTATCCCATACCGTGTATTCGCGCGCCTGCGGCCTGAGCTTCGCGATGCCGGCGTCGGTGAGCCTCTTGCGTGTCGGCATGGCTCACTCCCCGAGAATGCCGGCGAGAGCGTCAGTGGCCTCCCGGACCGAACGGTCGCGGAGATGGACGTATTTCAGTGTCGTCTGCGCGTCGTTGTGCCCGAGCAGGCGTGCCGTCGTCGTGACGGTTTCGCCTCCCATGATGGCGATGCTGGCATATGTATGACGGAGGTCGTGCAGGCGAACATCGGCAATCTCCGCCTTCTCCCGGACCCGCCGCCAGAAGGTCTCGAAGATCGTTATCGAGACCGGCCCCTGCCGCTGCGTGGAGGGGAAGACCCACCTGCCCTCGCGCGCAAGCCCGTCGAGGATGTCGCGCGCGGGCGAGCACAGCCAGACCGTCCGGGGACCGGCCTTGCCGTCGCGCAGGAACAGGCGGCCCTCCCGGAAGTCGGGCCATTGCAGCGTCAGTATTTCGGTCTTGCGGCAGCCGGTCAGTAGCAGCAGGCGGATGAACGCGACGCTGCGCGAATGCCGGTCTTCATGATCTTCGAGCACGCGCGCGAGGCGGCGAAGCTCGGTCGCGGAAAGAAACCGCTCCCGACCCTCGCGCCGGTAGCGCCGGATGCCGGTGCAGGGATTGCTGCCCTCCGGGCGGTAGCCGTAAAGCTCGGCCTGGCGCATGATAACGGAGAGGATCGGCATGGACCGGTCGGCAGCGACGGGCGTCGCGCAAAGGGACGCGAACCAGCGCTGCACATCGGCTTTCGTGATGTCGGCTATGTTCATCCCGCCGAACCGGGGAAGAATCTGGTTGCGCAGATAGTTCCGGTTGACCTTCATGGTTCCGGGCTTCCAGTGACGCCCGTAGCGAGAAAACACCTCCTCTGCCACGGCCCCGAAGACCCTGTCTTCCGGCAGGGCGGGTATTTCGTCGCGGCGGAGCGCGGCAAGCAGTTCCGCCGCCTGCCGGCGGGCCTCGTCGAGGCCGATGCCGCCGGCGTCGCCCACCGTCTTCCAGACCCGGCGCCCCTCGTGCTGGCTGTGGATGAAGAAACGCTTGGCGCCCGTGGGCAGGACGCGGACGCCGAAGCCCTTCAGGTCGCTGTCGCGCACGTCGTATGGGGATTTGCGGGGCCTGAGAGCCTCGATCCGGCTCGCGCTGAGGCGGACATTGGGCATGGATTTCCTCCTGCATCCGGTTGCAGGCGGGGGAGATTGCAGTTGCACCCCCGACCCGCTGTCGCACGAGGAAAAAACGCTGTATCAATGCCTTAGCACCGCTAGGTGCGGCCTGGTGGTGTCGGAGGAGGAGGTCGGCTCTCCCACTTCGCAATCCCATATCGTGGCGGCGGCGGAGCAGGCGAAATACGTGCTGGTGACGGAGCCGGCGCGCGACGGCGGATGCTGCGTGACCGGCCGGAAGGGGGCGGCGCGGATGAAGATCGTGGCGCGTGGAAAGCCGGCGCATTCCGGCGTGTCGCACCGGGACGGCGAAAGCGCGGTGCTGGAGATGGCCCGGCAGATCGTCGATCTGGAGGCGATGACGGACTACGAAACCGGCGTGACCGTCAATGTCGGGCTGCTCTCCGGCGGCACGGGCGTCAATGTCGTGCCGGAATATTGCACGGCGGAGCTGGATATCCGCATGACCCGGCCCGAGGACGGCGTGGCCGCGGTGGCGAAGGTGCAGGGGATCAGGCCCTACAACCCCGCGGTCGAACTGACCGTCAGCGGGGGAATGAACCGGCCCCCTTACCGGAAATCGAACGCCATCGCCTCGCTCTACGAGCACGCCCGCGGGCTGGCCTCCGAGATCGGCTTCGAGCTGGGCGAGACCTTCACCGGCGGCGGCAGCGACGGCAATTTCACCGCGCCGATCGCACCGACGCTGGACGGGCTGGGCGTCGACGGGGCCGGCGCGCACACGCTGGAGGAGCATCTCTACGTCTCCTCGCTGGTTCCGCGCATGATGCTGCTGCGGCGGCTCTTCCAGACATTGAATTAGGGTCGGGTGAGACTGCCCGGAAGGATCGTGCTGTAAGGCCCGTGCACCCCGTGCCGCCCGGTATCCTGCATCGACACCGATCGGCGCCACGGGCGATGGCTTGAGGCTCTATCGCGGATGCGCCGGTTGTGGCAGCGTTCGGCCGGGCCGGCGCGCGCCCGCGCAAAGGCGCTCCGGCGGGATGGAGGCCGGGCGGCTGACCATGACGGAGGCGGAAGGCAGGGAAGACGCGTTTGCGGTTCTGCGCCGCGCGATGGTCGAGCAGATTGAGCGCCATGCCGACCGCGTTGCAGACAGGACCGGCCGGGCCGCGATCTCCGGCCCGGTTCTGGAGGCTATCGGGCGGGTCCCCCGCCATGCCTTCGTGCCGGTCGAGATGGCGCCCTATGCCTATCTCGACCGGCCGCTTCCCATCGGCAGCGGCAAGACCATCTCGCAGCCCTTCATCGTCGCCCTGATGACCGACCTGCTCGGGATCGGCCGGGATCACAGGGTGCTGGAAATCGGCACGGGGCTCGGCTACCAGACCGCGCTGCTGGCGGAACTCGCGGCGGAGGTGTTCACTGTCGAGGTGATCGGAGAACTGGCACGGGACGGCCGCCGCCGGCTCGCCGGGCAGGGCTATGCCAATGTGAGCTTCCGCATCGGGGACGGCAGCCTGGGCTGGCCGGAGCACGGGCCCTTCGACCGCATCATCGTCACCGCCGCGCCCGATCTCATCCCGCCGGCGCTGCTGCAACAGCTGAAGCCGGACGGGCGGATGGTCATTCCGGCGGGGCTGGAGGACGACCAGCGCCTGCTGCTGGTCACCAGGGAGGCGGGCGGACGGCTGCAGACCGCGGAGATGCTGCCGGTGCGCTTCTCCCGGCTGATGAGCGGCGCGGAGGCCGCGGACATGTAGGGCCGGGCCGCCCGGCGGCGGAGGCCGGAGCGTCCCCCGCAGCGGGCTTGCCGATATCGGGTATGATGGCCGGCGAACCGGTGCGGGAGAGGCGGGGATGCGGAGCGTTCCGATCTATCAGGCGTTGGCCGAAGACATCAAGGCGATGGGCGTCGACACGGTGTTCGGGCTGATGAGCGACGACACGGCGGCGTTCGCCGTGACCTTGGACGCAATGGGAATCGCGCTTCTCGGCGCACGGCACGAGAATGTCGCCATCGGCATGGCGGACGGTTATGCGGCCGCGACCGGGCGCCTCGGCGTGGCCCTGGTCGGGCGGGGGCCGGCGCTTGCCAACGGGCTGCAGGCCGCGTCCTTCGCCGCGCGGACCGGCAATCCCGTTCTCATCATCTACGGCGAGGCGGCGCTGCCGACCGGGCCGGTGAACGCGCTCGGGCCCGACTACAAGGGACTGGACGGGGCCGGCGTGCTGAAGGCCGCCGGGGTCCGCGCGTTCGTGCCGACCGGCGCCGCGACGGCCCGCGCCACGCTGGCGGATGCGGCCGCCCTTGCACGGACCGGGCAGGCGGTTGCGCTGCTCCTGCCGGTCGATGTGCAGCATAGGGAGATCGCAGTCGATCCGGACGAAGCGGCGCCGGAGGCGGTGGACGCCGGGCCGGTTCCCGCGCGCCGGGCCGAACCGGCGCGCGAGCATGCCATCCGGGCGGCGGCATCCCTGCTGGACCGGGCGAAGAGGCCGCTCATCCTTGCGGGCCACGGCGCCTGGAAGTCGGGTGCGCGCGAGGCGCTGGCCAGCCTGGCGGAAAGGACGGGCGCGATGCTCTCCACGACCGCCCGGGGCAAGGACATGTTCCGGGGCCATCCGCTGAACCTCGGCATCATCGGCTCGTTCTCGCATTCCGCGGCGCGGCGCATGGCGGCCGAGGCCGATTGCGTGCTCGCGGTCGGCGCAGGGCTGAACATCCTCACCATGAGCTTCGGCGAATCGCTGCCCGATGCGCCGCTGATCCAGATCGACGCCTCGCGGGCCAGCATCGGCCGCTGGACCACGGCCGATGTGGCCGTGGTCGGCGACGCGAAGCTGGCGGCCGAACAGCTTCTCGAAGCGACGGCGGAAAAGGCCGTCGCCGACAAGCCCCAGCACAGCGCCGGGAGCATGGCCGCCCTCGACGGCTTCTCCATCGCGGGGGATTTCCAGCCGGCCAACACGGCGCGCACGATCGATCCGCGCTCGCTTGCCGCCATGCTGGACCGTATGCTGCCGGAGGCCCGGAATGTCGTTTACGACGCGGGCAATTTCCTGGGCGTCGTGCCTTACCTGTCCGTCCCGGACCCCGCGCATTTCAAGATGACCAACGATTTCGCCTCCATCGGGCTCGGGTTCGGCGCGGCGCTCGGCTTCGCCCGGGCGCGTCCCGACATTCCGACGGTGTTCGTGGTGGGCGACGGCGGCTTCCTGATGACCATGGGCGAGCTGGAAACCGTCGTGCGCGAGGACCTGCCGCTGGTTATCGTGCTGATGAACGACTGCGCCTATGGCGCGGAACTGCACCATTTGAGGCTGCGCCAGCTTCCGGTCGCCAAATCGGTCTTTCCGGATGTCGATTTCGCACCCGTCGCCGAGGCGTTCGGCTACGACGCCCATACGGTGCGCACGCCCGATGACCTGGAGGCGCTCGGCCCCTTGCTGGCGGCGCCGGAAGGCCCGGTCTTCCTGGACTGCAAGATCAATGCCGATGTCGCCGCGCCGTTCATGAGCGAAGTCGCCGCGTTCGAGGCGAAGCAGCACGCATAACGGCACACGCGCCGGGAGGGCGGCGGATGGACAGGCCATGCTGCCGCCGCTACCGTTTTTCGCCCTGAACCCTTCGGCAGCCCGGAGCGGCGGCCGTCCCCAAGACCCGCAGGAACGGACCGAGTCCATGCAGCCCAGGATCGTATTCGTCACCAATTTTCCCGATGCCGCCGATGTCGCGCGGGACATGGCGCCTTCGGGCTTCGAGCTTTCCATCGTGCCGGCGAAGAGCGCCGAATATCTCGACGCGATGCGGGACGCCGAATATCTGGTGGGCTTCGTGGACGGGCTCGTGGAAGACGCGCTGTTCGAGGCCGGCCCGAACCTGAAGCTGATCCAGCTTCTGAGCGCCGGCTACGACCAGGCCGACCTCGACTCGGCCCGGCGCGCCGGCGTACCGCTCTGCAACAATGGCGGCGCCAACTCCACCGCCGTCTCGGAGCATGCGATCCTGCTGGCATTGGCGGTCTCGCGCCAACTCATCCGCCAGCACCGGACGGTGGCGGCCGGCAACTGGCGCGGCAACAGCACGCCGCGCCTGCACGAGATGCGCGGGCGCACGCTCGGCATCGTCGGCCTCGGCACCATCGGCAAGAAGACCGCGCGGCTTGCGCTCGCCTTCGGCATGGAGGTGATCTACTACGACATCGAGCGGCTGCCGGAGGACCGGGAGGATGCTCTCAATGTCCGCTTCCGCCTGTTGCGGGAGCTGCTTCGGGAAGCCGATATCGTCTCGCTGCATGTGCCGCTGAACGCATCGACCCGCCATCTGATCGGCGCCGGGGAAATCGCGCTGATGAAGCCCTCCGCGATCCTCGTCAACACCTCGCGCGGGCCGGTGGTGGACGAGGCGGCGCTATGCGCGGCGCTGGCTGACGGGACCATCGCCGCGGCAGGGCTCGACGTGTTCGACGAGGAGCCGCCGCCGGCCGACAACCCGCTCTTCAACATGGAGAATGTCACACTCACCGCACATCTCGCCGGCCCGACCTTCGAGAGCAATACCGCGCGGGTGCGCAACGCCTTCGACAATGTCCAGCGCGTCGCGCGCGGCTCCGACCCGCTATGGGTCGTGCCGGAGTTGACGGAAGGAGCGTAAGCCGCAACAGCGTCAGGCGAACTCTTCCGAGGCAATCCGCCAGCCGGCCATCGCCTCCAGATCGATCTCGACGCCGAGGCCCGGCCCGTCCGGCAGGCGCACATGACCGTCCTCGACCTTGAGCGCGTCCCCGATCACGGCGTCGCGGAGCGGGTTGGGGTTGACGTCCATCTCCAGAAGCCCGTCGCCGCCGACCGCCGCCAGGATATTGGCCGAGTGGAGCAGCCCCAGCCCGCCGGCCAGCCAGTGCGGGCAGTAGGTCCGCCCCCGGGCCAGCGCGCGCCTCGCAATGGCGGTATTGTCGGAGACGCCGCCCCACTTGCCGACATCCGGCTGCATGATGTCCAGCCAGCCGAGCGCCCGGTCGATCAGGCCGTGGTCGGGCAGGTTCTCGCCGCCCGCGAGCGGCAGACGCATGGCGGTGCGCAGCCGCTGCCAGTGCTCGTCCGGCGAATCGGCCCGTATCGGTTCCTCCAGCCAGCCGACGCCGGCATCCGCCAGCCAGCCGGCGGCCTTCTCGGCCGTTTCCGGGTCCCATCTCTGGTTGGCGTCCACGAACAGCCGCTCGCCACCGTCCATATCCCGGCGGATCGCCTCGACATTGCTCCGGTCGGTCTTCTCGCCGAACCCGACCTTGAGCTTGAAATTGCGGTGGCCCGCCTGCCGCGCCCGTCCCGCCATTTCGGGCCCGTCATCGGGGTTGAGGCCGCTGGCATAGGCGGCGATGCGATCCCGCGCGCCGGGGTCGAGCAGGCGGCGCAGGGACACGCCCCGGCGCCTGGCCGCAAGGTCCCAGAGCGCCTGGTCCGCTGCTGCAACGATTGCGGCAACGGGCCCGTATTCTCCCGACTGGATCGCCAGCACGCGCAACTGCTGCATCATCCCGGCATAGTGCGCCGGAATGTCATCCACGGTCCGGCGCAGAAGCAGGTCCGGCAGCAGCCGGCCCGCGAGGCGTGCGCGGTATTCCATTGTGATCGAGGGAAAATTGCCCCAGATGTCGCCCCGGCCGACGGCGCCATCGCCGTCCTCAAGCGCAACCATCGCGACGGCCCGCTCGGCGATGGAGCCGAACGAGACCACCACGGGGCTCGGCATCGGGGCGCGGAAGACCTCGATCCGGATGCGCGCGACCTGGACCGGACCGGCAGTCTGTTCGGTCAAGACCGCTACTCCGCTTCCGTCTTCAGCAGCAGGGCCACGAACCGGTCGTCGCCGCCGCGGTTCAGCAGCAGCAGGACGGAATTGCGCCCCGCCTCGCGCACGGCGGCGACGCGCTCCTCCAGTTCCTTCGCGTTCTGCACCGGACTGTGGTCGGCTTCGAGGATGAGGTCTCCGGCTTCGAGGCCCTTTTCTTCCGCATCGCTGCCCGGCGCTACCCCGACAATGACCACGCCGCCCCGCTCCAGGGTCTCCTCGTCCAGTTCGTATTCCTTGCGAAGTTCGTCGTTCGGCGGCGCGACCACAAGGCCCAGCAACTCGATCGGGTATTCCTTCGATCCTCCCTCCGCGCTGGCCTGGTCGTTCTCCTCCAGGCGTCCCACGACGACTTCCAGGCGCTCGATCCTGCCGTTTCGCCATACCTCCACCGGCGCTGTCGCGCCCACTTCCGCATCGGACACGATACGCGGCAGGGCGCGCATTTTCGGCACCTGCTTGCCGTCGAAGGACAACACGATGTCACCCGCCCGGATGCCGCCCGTGTCGGCGGGGCTATCCGGCATGACGGCGGCGACCAGCGCGCCGCGCGCTTCGCCGAAGCCCTCGAATGTTGCGGCGATTTCGTCGGTGACGTTCTGGATGCGGACGCCGAGCCAGCCGCGCCGGGTCTCGCGGAAGCGGCGGAGCTGGTCGATGACGGGCGCGGCAAGCGAGGCCGGCACGGCGAAGCCGATGCCCACGCTGCCGCCGGACGGCGACGTTATCGCGGTGTTCACGCCGATCACCTCGCCGTCGAGGTTCAGCATCGGGCCGCCGGAATTGCCCTTGTTGATCGCCGCATCGGTCTGGATGAAGTCGTCATAGGGCCCGGCGCGAATATCGCGCTTGCGCGCCGAGACGATGCCGGCCGTCACCGTGCTGCTGAAGCCGAAGGGATTGCCGATGGCGATGACCCAGTCGCCGACCCGGGTCTTGTCCGAGTTTCCGAATTCCAAATGGGGCAGCGGGCCGTCCGCTTCGACCTTGAGCACCGCCAGGTCGGTCTCGGGGTCGCGGCCCACGACTTCCGCCTTGAACTCCCTGTCGTCGTGAAGACGGATATGGATTTCGTCCGCTTCCTCGATGACATGGTTGTTGGTGACGATGATGCCGGAGGGATCGATGACGAAGCCTGAGCCGAGCGACGTCGCCCTGCGCGGCGGCCGGCCCTCGCGGTCGTCACGGTCGCCGAAGAACTTCTTGAAGAACTCCTCGAAGGGCGAACCGGGCGGGAATTGCGGCAGGTCCGGCACTTGCCGCTGCTCCACGGTCTGCCGGGTCGAGATATTGACGACGGCCGGCAACGCCTTTTCGGCGAGTTCGGCGAAGCTCTCCGGCGTGCCGTGGGCGCTGAGCGGGGGCGCTGCGACCGCGATGGATGCAAACAGGAGGAAGGCGAGAGCAAGGCGCATGGCGTGGGACCGTTGTACTCCGGTTGTCGGGCTGGCGGCTCAGGCGGCGTTTTCCCGCGCGTGGGCGTAGTTCACGCCGGTGAACCAGAGCATGTAGTCCATATAGGTGGTCGGCGGGAATTTTGGAGGGTCGTCGGGGCCGCAGCAGGTCGGCAGGCAGACCATCTCGTAATCGATGTTGCAATCGAAGAAGAACGGGATGGCGTAGCGCTCCCGGCCCGACCGGTTGAGGACCCGGTGCGGTGTGGAGAGGAAATGGCCGTTGGTCCAGCGGTGGCCCATATCGCCGATATTGACGATGAAGCAGTCCGGCTCCGACGGCGCCTCGACCCATTCGCCCGAGGGAAGCCGGATCGAAAGGCCGGGCACGTCGGTTGTCGCGAGCAGCGTCATGAACGAACTGTCGGTATGCGGCGCCAGGCTGAACTCGTCCTCCTCGAAACGCTCATGCGCAGCGTAACGGGTGAGCCTCAGCGTGAACTGCGGATCGTCGAAGGCCTCGTCGAAAAAGTCCGGCGCGAGGTCCAGCGCCCGGGCATAGAGCGGCATCAACGCCATCGCCACCTGCTCCATCGCCTCGGCATAAGCGAGCACGTTCGCGCGGAAGCCCGGCAGCGCCGCCTCTTCGGGCCAGCGGTTCAGCGGGCGGAAGCGCTTGCCGGCCAGCACGTCCGGATGGTCGGGCGGAAGGTCCCGCTTCAGGAAGAAGGCCTCGTTCTGGTTCGGCCGGTCGCCGTGATAGATGCGCGACGCCCTGGAGACGCTGCCTCCATAGGGCATGTAGCCCACATTGTCGGCCCCGGCCCTGAGCCCCAGCTTGGCTTCCAACGGCTGTGCGTGGAACCGCCGTGCTTCCCCGAACACCCCATCGACGAGCGCGCGCGGCACGCCATGCCCGCTGAGATAGTAGAAGCCGACATTGCGGCAGGCATGGGACAGTTCGGCCGCCGCCTTCTCCGCCGCGCCGGCTTCGCCTCCCAGAACGGGGTCGATATCGATGATCGGAATAGCTGCTGCGTCCATTTTCGCCTATCCTCCCGAACCCTCAGGTTTTCCGATGCTATCTTCCTCCTCCCCGGACCCGAAGGCAAGAAAGCGAGGCGACCCGATGCCGACAGAATCGCCGATCTGGCCCGCGCCGCTGGACCATCTGCGCCTCGACAGCGATGCCCCGGACCGGCTCGCGGATTTCTATGCCGGTCTTCTCGGCTTCGACAGCTTCGACCTGCCGGATGGCGGCCGGCTGCTGCAGGGGCCCGGCCGGCGCCTCGTGATCGGCCGGGGCGAGCCCGGCACCCGTCCCTATCACGGCTTCCGGCTCCGGGACCGGTCGCAGCTGGATGCCGTGCGCGCGTTCATCGCGGCGCAGGGGATCAACATGGAGCCGTCGCCGTCCGAAGTGTTCGATCCGGATGCGGTGGCGGTGCGCGATCCGGATGGCTGGCTCTCGGTGTTCGGCCTCCCGCGGGCCGACCTTCCGGCGATCCGCACGGTAAACGGTGTGCCGGGCCGCAGCTTCACCGCCCGCCTGCAGCATGTCGTTGTGGCGAGCCGGAACCTCGGCCCGATGATGCGCTGGTACGAGGATGTGCTGGGCTTCGCCCCTTCCGACTATGTGCTCTCGGACATGGACGACCCTTCATCGCGCCAGGTCGCCTTCTACCGCTCGGACGAGGAACACCACAGCTTCGCCGTCTTCGCCGCCTCGGAGACCAAGGCCGACCACCACGCCTACGAGACCGGCGGCTGGACGGATATCCGCGACTGGGCGGACCATCTCTCCAACAGCGGCGCGAAGATCTGGTGGGGCCCCGGCCGCCACGGCCCCGGCAACAACCTGTTCTTCATGATCCGGGACCCGCACGGCGACCCGGTCGAGCTCTCGGCCGAGATCGAACACATGCCGCGCGAAATGGCGCCCCGCCACTGGCCGGCGGAAGAACGCACGCTCAATCTCTGGGGGCCGGGCTGGATACGCGACTAGCCGGAGGCGAGCCGGGCCGTCGCGCGCTCGATTTCCACTTCGCGTTCGGTCTGCCGCGCCGCGGCCGCTTCGCACACGGCTTCGACGACGGACGGTCCGGCCCGTTCCGGGCTGCCGGCGTCGAAGGGCGGGTGCGGGTCGTATTCCATGCCGAGCTGGATCCGCTCCGCAGCTTCCGCGCCCAGCAGTTCTCCCGCCACGGTCAGGGCGAAGTCGATGCCGGCGGTGACGCCGCCGCCAGTGATCACATTGCCGTCCACGACCACGCGCTCGGCCACCGGCTCGCAACCGAAGGCGGCCAGCATCGGCAGCGACATCCAGTGCGTCGTGGCCCGCCTGCCGCGGAGCAGACCCGCCGCGCCCAGCACCAGCGAGCCCGTGCAGACGGAGGTGATGTAGCGCGCGCCCGAGGCCTGGCGGCGCAGGAAATCCAGCACTTCCTCGTCGTTGAGCAGCGGGTTCATGCCTGCGCCGCCCGGCACGCAGACGAGGTCGAGCTGCGGGCAGTCGGCGAATGTCGTGCTCGGCAGCAGCCGCATGCCGCCGGCGGCCGTCACCGGCTCGAGGGTTTTCCAGAGGAGATGGATTTGCGTGTCCGGAAACTTGGTGAAGACCTCGTAAGGGCCCGTCATGTCGAGCTGGGTGAGGTTGGGGAAGAGGAGAAGGCCGGTCTGGAATGGCATGACGGTTTCGGGTCCATCGGTTGTCAGTATCGCTCGCAGGCGATATGGAGCGCCCTGCACCCGCTTCAAGCCGAGCCGGGCGAAGCCCGGCGAAGGAACCGGCGCCCAGGGAGGTCCTTCTCCATGACCGGGTTCCCGGAACTGCTTCTCCATGGTTACCGGTCCTTCAGGGGCGACCGCTACGCCAGGGAGCAGGACCGCTACCGCCGGCTTGCCGAGCAGGGGCAGGCGCCGGAGGTCATGGTCATCGCCTGCTGCGACTCGCGGGCGGCGCCGGAGACGATCTTCAATGCCGCGCCGGGCGAGATCTTCACCGTCCGCACTGTCGCCAATCTCGTGCCGCCCTGCGAGGCGGACAATTTCTGCCATTCGACTTCGGCCGCGCTCGAATTCGCGGTGCAGGGCCTGAAGGTCCGGCATATCGTCGTGCTCGGCCACAGTCGCTGCGGCGGCATCCGCGCGGCGCTCCACCCGCCGGAGGAGCCGCTTTCCCCGGACGGCTTCATCGGCAGGTGGATGAACCTGCTCGGTCCTGCCGCCAAGACGATGGCGGGCCGCGGGGACCTGAGCGATGCGGAACGGCAGACCGCGCTCGAACGGGCCTCGATCCGCCAGTCGGTGGCGAATCTGAGGACGTTTCCCTGGGTGTCGGGTCTGGAAAGCCGCGGCGGCCTCAGCCTGCACGGCGCCTGGTTCGACATCGCCGACGGGACCCTGTGGATGATGGACCCGGCTACCGGAGAGTTCTCGCGGGCCGGGTAGGGCAGAGGCGGCTACTACGCTCCGGCGGCGGCGCCCGCGCCTTCGCTGATCGCCCGCTCCGTCTGCAGCCGGTCCTGCACCACCGCGTCGCGGACGGCGCGCTGGAGCTTCTCGAAGGCGCGCACCTCGATCTGGCGGATGCGTTCGCGGCTCACGCCGAATTCGCGGCTGAGGTCCTCGAGCGTGGCAGGGTCCTCGCGCAGGCGGCGTTCGTGCAGGATGCGCCGCTCGCGCTCGTTCAGCGCTTCCATCGCGCCAGCGAGCATGCTCCGGCGGCGCTCCAACTCTTCGCGTTCGCCGTAAAGCGTCTCCTGGCTCTCGCTTTCGTCGGCCAGCCAGTCCTGCCACTCGCCCTCGCCCTCAATGCGCATCGGCGCGTTCAGCGAACGGTCCGGCGCGGCGAGGCGGCGGTTCATCTGCACGACCTCGTCCTCGGACACCCTGAGCTCGTCGGCGATCTTGGTGACATGCTCGGGCGACAGGTCGCCGTCCTCGATAGCCTGGATCTTGTGCTTCATGCGGCGCAGGTTGAAGAACAGCTTCTTCTGCGCCGCGGTCGTGCCTATCTTCACCAGCGACCAGGAGTGCAGGATGTATTCCTGGATCGAGGCCCTGATCCACCACATTGCGTAGGTCGCAAGGCGGAACCCCTTTTCCGGGTCGAAGCGCTTGACCGCCTGCATCATGCCCACATTGCCTTCGGAGATCAGTTCGCTGACCGGAAGCCCGTAGCCGCGATAGCCCATGGCGATACGCGCGACCAGACGCAGATGGCTGGTCACCAGGCGGTGCGCCGCATCCACGTCCTGATGCTCGACCCAGCGCTTCGCCAGCATGTACTCCTCTTCCTGCTCCAGCATCGGGAACTGGCGGATTTCATGCAGGTAGCGGGAGAGATTGCTCTCGCCGTTAAGCGCGGGGATATTGCGGCTGGCAACGATGTTTTCGGCCATAGTCCGAACCCTCTCGACACACCCTGAATATAGGAAGAACAGCCTATAAATTCAAGTCTTCCAACATTACCGCGAGTTCATGAAAGTCTGCCGGAGGCGGACTTTCGAACAGCATGTTCTCCCCCGTCGCCGGATGGCGGAAGCCGAGCCGCGCGGCGTGCAGCGCCTGGCGGGGAAAGGCCGGCAATCCCCGCCGCCGCCCGCCATAGAGCGGGTCGCCGAGCAGCGCATGGCCGATATGGGCCATATGGACCCGGACCTGGTGGGTGCGGCCCGTCTCCAGCCGGCAGGCCACGAGCGATGCCCGCGTACCGTACGCCTTCTCGACCCGGTAGCGGGTGACGGCCGGGCGCCCCCGCTCGACTACCACCATGCGCTTGCGATGGCGGGGATCCCGGCCGACGGGCGCCTCGATCCGCCCCCGGGCGGGCGACGGCAGGCCCTGCGCCAGCGCGAGGTAGCCCCGGTCGATGTCATGCGCCTCGAAAAGCCGGCGGAGCCCGGCATGGGCCGCTTCGGTCTTGGCGGCCACGATGAGGCCGGAGGTGTCCTTGTCCAGCCGGTGGACGATACCCGGCCGGGCAACGCCGCCCACGCCCGTCAGCTCCGGGCCACAATGGTCCAGCAGCGCGTTCACCAGGGTGCCGCTGTCATGGCCGGGGGCGGGATGCGCCACCATGCCCGCCGGCTTGTCCACGACGATCAGATGCGCGTCCTCATGGACCACCGCCAGCGGAATCGGCTCGGCCGCGGGCTCGGCGGGCCGGGCTGGCGGAACGCTGACGCGGTAGCGTTGCCCCGCGACCGCCTTGCGCGCCGACGGCGTCACCCGCCCCTCCGCCATCAGCGCCTGGATGCGCGAACGCGAGAGTTCGGGGATTGCGCGGGCCAGCATGCGGTCGAGTCGCTCGCCGTCGGCTTCCGGCGGCGCGACGGCCTCGAAGACCGTGCTTTCCTCCCCCGTTGTCACAGAACCCACTCCATGGCGATGACTTGTGCGCACAACTATGGCAAATCCGCGGCCGGGACGAGCGGCGGAGAGCAGTCTATGGGTCTGAAGGCCCTGGTCATAGGCATGGGCGTGTTGATCGTCGCCGGCGTGGCGGTCGTCCTGGTGACGATCGTCAACCGGTCTCTGGCGCCCGTGGCGGCGGGCGAGGTCCGCTGGCAAGTGCCGCAGGGCGCTGAGGTCAGGGACTGGCGCGTGGCCGGCGACGACCTCGTCATCCGGCTGGAGCAGGACGGCGCGGTGCTGTTCTGGACCTTCGACCGGCGCTCCGGTCAGCGGCTCGGCGAGGTGCGGCTGGAATCCGGATCGAAGCCGTAGTCGCGCGCGGCCGCTTCCGGGCTGACCAGTCCGCGCCGCACGTCCTTCCCGACAGCCGCGGGATCGCGCGCCGCGGGGTCTCCCAGCCCGCCGCCGCCCGGCATCTCCACCACCAGCCTCTCGCCTTCCGGAACGACCTGGAAGCCCTTGTTGCGGAGTTTCCTTCCGGAACCGAGGCTGAGGCGCCCGAGCGCACCGGGCCCGCCGCCGCCCCGGCCGCGCGCCGCATGCACGGTGCGCTCGAACGTGGCGTAGATGCCGAAAGGCGCGCCTTCCCGGTTCTCGACCTCGATGGTCTGGCCAAGGCCGCCACGCGTCTGCCCGGCACCGCCGCTGTCGGGGCGCAGTTCCTTCTTCCAGAACACCAGCGGCGTGATCGCCTCGGTCGCCTCGACGGGCACATTGCGCACGCCAGAGGGGAAGGGCGTCGCAGAGAGGCCGTCGAGCCCTGGCCGGGCGCCTGCGCCGCCCGAATGGAAGCTCATGATCTGGAACGGCGTGGACTGGGAACCCGCGCACGCGGTGATCCCCTGCCCCGCGCCGAGCCTGAGCGTCCAGAGCGCCGAGCAGCCCTCCGCCGGTACCCGGTCCGGAATCGCCTGGTACAGGCAGCCGAACGCCACGTCCGGCAGCATGTGGCCGATATTGGAGCGCGCATAGACGGCGCAGGGATGCGGCGGGTTCAGGATGCAGTTCTCGGGCGCCGTCACGCGGATGGCGTCGAGCGCGCCCGCATTGTTCGGCAGTTCCGGCGCAACGATGCATTTCACGCCGAAGCTCGTATAGGCGATGGTGTAGCAGAGCGGGCAGTTGATGCCGAAATCGGAGAGCCCGGAGGTTCCGTCGAAATCGACGTCGATGACGCCGTCGCCGACCGTCAGCCGGGCGACCAACTCGACCTCGCGGTCGAAGCCGTCGATGGTCATGGAGTGGGCCCAGCTTCCCTGCGGCAGGGCGCCTATCGCATCGGCCATCGCCTGCCGGCTGCTGTCGACGATGAAGTCCGCCAGCGCGGAAAGGTCTTCGAGGCCGTATTCGTCCATCATGGCCAGCAGCCGTTCGCTGCCGGTGTCGTTGCAGGCGGCGAGCGCGTAGAGGTCGCCGATCACCATGCGCGGCTCGCGCACATTGGCGCGCACCATCTCGAGGAACCACTCGTTCACCCGCCCCTCCTCGGCGAACGGCATGAGCGGCACGAACAGGCCCTCCTGATAGACCTGCCGCGCGTCGGGGCCCTGGCCGAGGCCGCCGACATCGACGACATGGCTGGTGGAGGCGAACAGCGCCACGATCCGCCCGTCGCGGAAGGTCGGGGAGACGACGGTGAAGTCGTTCAGGTGGCCGGTGCCCTTCCACGGGTCGTTGGTGATGAAGACATCGCCCTCGCGCATGGTCTCCGGCGGAAATTTCTCGACGAAATGGCCGACCGAAAGCGCCATCGAATTGACATGGCCGGGCGTGCCCGTGACCGCCTGGGCGAGCATCCGCCCGGTGAGGTCGAAGACCCCTGCCGAAATGTCGCCGGCCTCGCGCGCCGAGGTCGAGAACGCCGTGCGCACCAGCGTCTGCGCCTGCTCCTCGACCACCGAAAGCAGCCGGTTCCACATCACCTGATGGCGCACCGCATCGAATGTAGCGGTCATGCTGCCCCCCTCCGCGTCAGCACCAGGGCGCCGGAGGCGGCGACGGTGAGGTCGAAGCCTTCGGGCGCCACGGTGGCGGTCTCATCCTCTACCACGACCGCCGGGCCTGCAAGCCGGACACCCGGCGCGAGGTCGGCGCGCGCATGCACCGCCGCCTCCATCGGTCCGCCCGACTCCGTATCGTAAAGCGTCCGCTTGCCGGCAGGCGCGCCGGCCGCCCTCGGCGGCGCCAGCGGCAGGCGCGCCGGCAGCCGGTCGGCGGCGCCGAGCGCCAGGCTCCAGGACATCGCCTCCACCTCCAGCGCCGGAATCGTGCGGCCGTAGAGGCGCCTGTAGGCTTCGTCGAAGCGCTCGCGATAGTCCTCCGCGTCGGCGCTTTCCGGCAGCTCCACCGCGATCTCGTGCCCCTGCCCGCGGTAGCGCATGTATCCGGTCCGGGTCTCCTCCAGCACGGCGTCGGGCGCGCCCAGCCGCACCACGGCCTCCGCCTCGGCGCGCATCTCGTCGAACAGCGCATCGACGATTGCCGGAGCGAAATTATCGAGCGCGACGAAACGCGAGCGCACCACTTCATAGGCGATGGGCGCCGACAGGAAGCCGATTGCGGAGCCTACCCCGGCTCCCGGCGGCACGACCACCGTGTCGATGCCGAGCTTGGTCGCGAGGCGCGCGGCATGGAGCGGGGCCGCGCCGCCGAAGGCGATGAGCGCCCGCCCCGCGAGCGGTTTGCCGCTCTCGATCGCATGGACGCGCGCGGCATTGGCCATGGTCTCATCGACGATTTCGCTGACCCCGGCCGCCGCGACCTCGCCCGTCATGCCCAGCGGTCCTCCGACATCGCGCTCAACAGCCTCGCGCGCGGCATCGGCGTCCAGCACCATCGTGCCGCCGGCGAACCGGGCGGGGTCGATGCGCCCGAGCATCAGGTCGGCATCCGTCACCGTAGGCGCGCCGCCGCCGCGGCCGTAGCTGGCGGGTCCGGGATCGGCACCGGCGCTGTCCGGCCCGACAGCGATCCGGCGCAACGTATCGGTGCGCGCAATGGAACCGCCGCCTGCGCCGATCTCCACCATCTCGATGGCGGGGATGCGCAGCGGCAGGCCGCTGCCCTTCAGGAACCGGTATTGCCGCGCCACCTCGAAATTGCGGGACAGTTGCGGGCGGTAATCGTCGATCAGGCAGATCTTCGCCGTGGTGCCGCCCATGTCGAAGGAGAGCGCCTTGTCGAGGCCGTGCCCGGCGGCGACATTGCGGGCGAGCACCGCGCCGCCGGCCGGACCGGACTCGACCAGCCGGATCGGAAAGCGCTGCGCCGTCTCCACCGTCGTCACCGCGCCGCTCGACATGGTGAGCAGCAGCGGGCAGGCGAGCCCGCGTTCCCGGAGCGCGGCCTCCAGACGGCCGACATAGCCCGCGATCAACGGGCGGACATAGGCGTTGGCGACCGTGGTGGACAGGCGGTCATATTCGCGGATCTCGGGCGACACTTCCGAGGACAGGCAGACGGTGGCCTCCGGCAGCTCCCGGCGCAGGATCGCGGCCGCGCGGCGTTCATGCGAGTCATCGACATAGGAATGCAGGAAACCGACGGCGACCGCCTCGACCCCTTCCTCGCGGAAGAACGCGGAATGGGCGGCGACCGCCGCCTCGTCGAGCGGCATTAGCGTCGAGCCGTCGGCCGCCAGCCGCTCCGGCACGCCGAGGCGGAGCTCGCGCGGCACCAGCGGCTCCGGGCGCTCCATGTAGAGGTCGTATTGCTCGAACCGGTGCTCGTAGGCCATCTCGATGGAGTCGCGGAAGCCTCCGGTGGTCAGCAGCGCGGTCCGCGCGCCCTTGCGCTCGATCAGCGCATTGGTGGCGAGCGTGGTGCCGTGAATGACGAGATCGACCGCTTGCGCCGCGACGCCGGCGCGCTCCAGCGCCGCCCCGATGCCGTCCATGACGCCGGTTTCGGGCGTATCGGGCGTCGTCGGCACCTTGGCCGAGGTTTGCACGCCGGCATGGTCGATGACGACATCGGTAAAGGTCCCGCCGACATCGACGCCGATGCGGCAGGCAACATGATCGCTAGGCATCGCAATCCATTCTCGCAGCGTCCCGAATCCCGTCCTCGTGACCGAGGCCGAGTATCCAAGCCTCTTCCTTTTCGATCAGATGGCGTTCGTCCGGGTTAAGGTCGCACGCCCCGTCGAACAGTGGGGCAAGGCCGCCCCGCCTGTCCAGCCGCGCAAATGCCGCTGCGTTGACGCGGACCTGGGCGCGGTCAAGGACTTCACCATCGCGTCGGCGCCTGGCGATCTCTTTCCTGAGAAGAGACGGGTAGATTTCGGCGAGAACGAGGGGTTTCTCTTGGGTATCCGGCGGTTTCAACCCGGTCTGAAACGGCCAGACTCCGCCGCGGCCGTCGATGCGCGAGTCCGAGAGCAGCCGTTTCAAGGCAGGCAGGCCCACCAGCACCTGCGAACCGACGGAGCCCGCATAAGCCAATTGCCAAACGGTCTTCGCTTCCGATGCCCGGAGGTCGGCGATACGGCGTTCCTGCGGGTGCCCGTCCCGGCAGGTGCGGTCCTTCTGCCGTGTCGGGATTCCCGGATATTCCCATCCTGCCGGGCGGCCCCAGAACGGCCCGACGCCGGGCCAGTATCGGTTCATCTCTCCGGCGACTTCATAGCGGTTGTTGGCATTGTCCGGCTTGTCCTCAATCCGGTCTGCAAGCCAGTTCCAGACTGCGGAAGCGGAGGCCCGGCCCGTCACATGTTCGGCAACACCCGCCGGATAGCCGAACGGGAAATCGAAGCCGGCCAGAACGCGGCGCCCGGCATCCAGTTCCCCGGCGACGAAGGCGGCAAGGCTCTCGACCGCGTCATGGCGGGTCCGCTCATATTGCGGCTCCACTGGGTGCCCCTCGCGGACCGCCGCCCACCAGATGGAATCGCGGCTCGGCCGGGCGGGACTCGGCTTCGAGCGCGCCGACCAGTCCACGACGATGTGGGTCTCGAAGAGCGGCAACGGCCCTAACCCGACTTCCGCAACTCGGGGGTCATGAGGATGCTAACTCATTGAATAGCCTTGATCGTCTCCCCGAGGGTCGGCACTACAAGGCGGCGAACGGAGAGGCGGCGCCGTGTGCCGTCAGGCGGAGATCCGGGGTGCGGGTTGCTGCGGCCAGGTCATGCCGAGCTGTTGCAGCAGTAGCTCGTGCTCCTTGTTCGGCCGGGTGTGGCGCGGCAGGACGAGGTGCCGGCCGTCGGTGGTTGGCAGATGGACGTCCACCATCTGGATGGTGGCGAAGGCCTCAAGGATGGCGCGTGGGGTGAGGCCCGGGGCGCGCGGCCGGGCGAGGTTCTTCAGGGTCACCAGCAGGCAGTAGGCGATGAACGAGACGAAGATATGCGCCTCGATGCGCTCTTGGCGCTGATGGAAGATGGGGCGGATCGCGAGGTCGTGCTTGAGTTCCTTGAACGCCTGCTCGATCTCGACGAGCTGCATGTACAGATGCCACAGCGTGGCGGGGTCTTCGGCGACCATGTTGGATCGCAGCAGGTAACGGCCCTCGCGGCGGCGGACCTGGCGCAGCCGGTCGCGCTGCAGGCGGAATGAGAAGCCGTTGGCGGCGAGTTCGCTGTCGGTCCCGGGCACGGTGATGTCGACCAGGCTCCAGGCCCGGCCGGCCTCCTTCCTGGCGGCGCCGAGCTTGAGCAACAACTGATCCCGGCTGTTCGACTGCCCTTGCAACTCGGCCAATCGACGCCACAGCCTCTTCAGCCGGCGCCGGCGCATGCCGCGTTCCTTCACCTGCCGCCCCTCGCTGCGCACCAGGACGTAGAGCTCGCCATCCTCGACCAGAAGCTTGACAGTCACGGACTGGCGCACCTCCTGCCAGGGCAGGCCCAGGAACACCTTCTCGAGCCGCGTCAGCCGGCCCTTGGGCGTGCCCACCAGGTAGCGCACCGGCGCCTCGCCCTCGCGCATCGCGGCCAGCGTCTCCTCGGTGGGGATGCCGCGGTCCATGATCCACACCCGCTCGGAGCGGCCATACTGATCCTCGATCTTCTTGAGGAACGCCGCCAGCGTGGTGTCGTCGGAGGTGTTGCCCGGCATCACCTCATAGGCCAGCGGAAAGCCCTGCGGCGTAACGATCAGGGCGATCACCACCTGCACGCAGTCGGGCCGCTTGTCCCGGCTGTAGCCGAAGCGGCGCTTGTCATCGAACGGCGGATCGCTCTCGAAGTAGGTCGAGGTCAGGTCGTAGAGCAGCACGTCGAAGCGCGCCTCGAACAGCGTCGCCCAGCGGTCGCGCAGAAACGAGAAGAAGCCCTGCTTGTGCGCCAGCAGCTTGTCGAGACAGCGATAGAGTGTGTCGTCGGCGATCGCCCGCTCGCCACCCAGAAGATCGCGAAGCGCGCTGTGCTCATACCAGTGACGGTGAAGGCGCCACTCGCTGCCCGGGTCGATCAGCCGGTAGCAGACCTGGATCTTCAGGATGTCCAGCCACCGCGTGCCTTGCCGGCTCGCCGGCAGCCGCTCTTCCCAGAAGCGGTCCAGGTCCAGGCGGTCCCACAAGGACAGCGCCAGCCAGCACGCCCCCCACTGGCGCGGGTCGTGAAGCGCCACCTGCGAGAGGTCGATCTTCACCACTTCGCAAGTCAGCGCCGGCGCCTCCCGGTCCTCGGGAAACAGCGCCATCTGCCGTGATCGCGACTTGCCCTCCACCACCTCGATCGAGCGGCACCACGCCGCTCGCTGGCTGTCGTTGATCTCCCCGAGATAGAGCACCTGACGCTGAACAACCCGACCGCCGTGGACCCGGACGTTCTCCACAACGCTCCAGTAGCGGTGCTCCTTGCCGTCCTTGAAGCGTCTCTTGCAGCGCACGAACATCAGCGCAGCGTCCGGATCTTCGCCAGCCCGATCAAGGGGGTAGGTCGGCACTACAAGCCGGTCCCGAGAGGTACTGCACCGAAATCCGACACTTCTCGCGCCGGAAAACCGTCAAATCAGTCGATTCTCAAGCCGAGTTGCGGAAGTCGGGCTAACGGCGGTCGGGGTGATAGACGCGGATGGGGCGGTATTGCCTGTAGAAGGGTTTCTGGTCGCGCCAGAGAACGCCCGTGGCCGCGCCGCCGTCCACGGTGATCGCCTGGCCGGTGACGAAGCTCGACCGGTCGCTCGCGAGAAACAGCACGGTCTCGGCGATGTCGCGCGGCCGTCCGACGCGCGGGATCGGCTGCTGCAAGGCGTAGTCGTCGAGCCGTTCCTCGATCAGGCTGTCCGGCTTGCCGACGGTGTTGGCCGAAAGCGGCGTCGCGATATAGCCGGGGCAGACGCAATTCACCCGGACCAAGTGCTCGCCGAGTTCCATCGCCGAGACCCTGGAGAGATGCACCACGGCCGCCTTGGCCGCGGAATAGACCTGCGGCCCGCGCCCGGCGGTGATGCCGGCGATGCTGCCGGTGTTGACGATACTGCCCGAGCCCTGCGCCTTCATCGCCGGGATGGCATGCTTCATGCCGAGGAACACGCCGCGCACCAGCACGTCGAAGGACAGGTCGAACTCCTCCGCCGGAATCGCCTCAAGCGGCCCGAGCGCGCCGCCGAAGCCCGCATTGTTGAACATGCAGTCGAGCCGCCCCCAGCGGTCGAGCGCCAGATCGACGGCCGCCTTCACCTCCGTCTCGTCGCGGACCTCGCAGGGGGCGAACAGCGCCGCCTCGCCGAGTTCCGCCGCCAGCGCCTCGCCCCGCTCGCGCTGCATGTCGGCGATCACGACGCGCGCACCCTCGGCGGTGAACAGCCGCGCCGTCGCCTCGCCGATGCCGCTCGCGCCTCCCGTGATGACGGCGGTCTTCCCTTCCAGCTCGGCCATGCGTTCGGCTCCCCCTGTTTCTCCAGCCCGCCCATTGTCACGCAAAACGCACGGCATGTCCGCCTTGCCGGAACCGCCTGCTACAATGCGCGCCACTCCCCGAAACGAGACGCTTGATCCCATGTCCGAGCTTACGATCACCACGCGCGCCGGCGAGACCTTCGGCGCTTATGCCGCCTATCCCGACGCCGGCGGGCCCGCGCCCGGCCTGCTGCTGCTGAACGAGGTGTTCGGCGTCAACCGCTTCATGCGCGCGATTGCCGACTACTGGGCCGGCAAGGGCTTCCTGGCTGTCTGCCCGAAGCTCTACTGGCGCATCGACCCGGAATTCGAGCTCGACCCGGAGACCCCCGGCCACCGGGACCGGGCACTGGCGACGCGCTCGGATTTCAATGTCGATCTCGCGGTCTCGGACACGGCGGCGGCCGTCGCGCGGCTCCGGGACATGCCCGAATGCAGCGGCAAGGTCGCGACCCAGGGCTATTGCCTGGGCGGGCTGCTCGCCTTCCTGCATGCCGCGCGCGGCGAGGCAGATTGCGACATCTCTTATTACGGCGTCGGCATTGAGGACTATCTGGACGAAGCGGCGCAGATAACGCGACCCGTGATGCTGCATATCGGCGAGGCGGACCCCTGGACCCCGGCCCCGGTGCGCGATGCGACGGCGGCGGCGTTGGCCGGCCACGCGGCTGCCGAAATCTACACCTATCCCGACACGGACCACGCCTTCGCGCGTGAAGGCGCGGTGACCGAAGTGACTGCTATGAAGGAGCTTGCAAACGGGCGCTCCGAGGCGATGCTGGGCCGGGTGCTGCGCTGATGCGCGCGGTCCTCTGCCGGTCCTTCGACGGGATCGACGCCTTCACCGTCGAGGACATCGAACCGGAGGCGCCGGGCCCCGGCGAGGTGCGGGTGCGGGCGGCGGCCGTCGGCGTGAATTTCGCCGACTCGCTGGTGGCTGCCGGCCAGTATCAGACGCGCCCGGCCTTCCCCTTCAGTCCGGGTTTCGAATGCGCCGGCCATATCGATGCGCTCGGGCCGGACGTCAAAGGCTTCGAGATCGGCGAGCGCGTGATGGCGGTGATGGATTACGGCGCGTACCGCGAACAGGTCTGCGTTCCGGCCGTGCACGTTTACCGCCTGCCGGAGAGCATGGATTTCGTCACGGCCGCGGGCTTCCCCGTGACTTACGGCACGAGCCATATCGGCCTCGACCATCGGGGCAACCTGAAGGCCGGCGAAACGCTGCTCGTGCACGGCGCGGCCGGCGGCGTCGGGCTAACCGCGGTCGAGATCGGCAAGGCGATGGGCGCGACCGTCATCGCCACCGCCGGCGGGCCAGAGAAGCTGGCCGTCGCCCTCGGACACGGCGCGGACCACGGCATCGATTACAGGAGCGAGGATATCCGGGCGCGCGTCAGGGACATCACGGAGGGACGCGGCGCGGACGTGATCTACGATCCCGTGGGGGGCGACGTCTTCGACGCTTCCATGCGCTCGATCGCCTGGGGCGGCAGGCTTCTGGTGGTCGGCTTCGCGGCCGGGCGCATTCCGCAGGCGCCGGCCAATCTGCTGCTGGTCAAGAATGCCGCCGCCATCGGCGTCTATTGGAGCTCCCACCGGGAACGCGAGCCGGAACGGCTGCAACGGAGCTTCGCGGACCTCTTCAAGCTTTACGAGGCGGGCGCGCTCAAGCCGCGCATCGCCGAGACCTGGCCTCTCGAACGGGCGGCCGACGCGCTCCGCCGCCTTCTCTCACGCAAGGTCGCCGGCAAGATCGTGCTCGCCACGGGCGAAACCGCAACCTGACCGATACTGCGGAAAATCGCCCGGTTGCGGGAAGCTGATTTGTTGGGCGCCCGGTTATTATCCGCGGCCCTGTCCGGCGCTTACGGGGTGGATTTCAGTCCCTCCGGTTTGAACATGCACCGCAGGCGTAGTATGATGAATCCGCTTGCTGGCTTGGCGCGGAGGTTGGCTTTTGACGGCCGAAACGACCGAAATTTCGGCGATGAGCTTCGAGGACGCCATGGCGGAACTCGAGCAGATCGTCCAGCGGCTGGAGCAGGGCCGCACGCCGCTGGAAGACGCTATCGCCGCCTATGAGCGCGGCGCCGCACTCAAGCGTCACTGCGAGGACAAGCTGCGTCTGGCGCAGGAGAAGGTCGAAAAGATCGCGCTCGACCGCAATGGCGTTCCCGCAGCTGAGCCGCTCGACCCGGAAGCCGGCGGGTGACGGGCTTTCCCGACCGTCTCGGACGGGTCCGCGCCAAGGTTGACCGGATTCTGGCCGGCCTGCTGCCCGAGACGGGGCGCGCGGAGAGGCGGCTGTTCGACGCCATGCGCTATGCCGCGCTCGGCCCCGGCAAGCGGCTCAGGCCGTTTCTGGTCGTCGCCTCTGCGGACCTGTTCGGCGTGGAGGAACGCTTTGCGCTGCGCTGCGGCGCCGCCGTCGAACTGGTGCATTGCTATTCGCTGGTCCATGACGACCTGCCGGCGATGGACGATGACGACGTCCGGCGCGGCCGGCCGACGGTCCACGCCGCCTGGGACGAAGCGACCGCCATTCTGGCGGGCGACGCCCTGCTGACACTGGCCTTCGAAGTGCTGGCCGATGCCGAAACGCATCCGAGTCCGACCGTTCGCCTGAGACTGGTTGGCGGGCTGGCGCGCGCCGCCGGCGCCGAGGGCATGTGCGGCGGCCAGATGCTCGACATGCTCGCCGAGCGCACCGAGTTCGAATATGGCGAAATCGCCCGTCTGGAGCGCATGAAGACCGGCGCGCTGATCGCCTTCTGCTGCCGCGCGGGCGCCTTGCTGGGCGGGGCGGCGGCCGATGCGGAGCGTGCTCTCACCGCCTATGCCCAGGACCTCGGTTTCGCCTTCCAGATCGCTGACGACCTGATCGACGCCGACGGCTCGGAAGAGGAAGCCGGGAAGCGGCTGCGCAAGGATGCGGCGCAAGGCAAGGCAACGGTCGTTTCGCTTCTGGGCATCGAGTCGGCGCGGGCGCGGGCGGCCATGCTGAGCGAGCAGGCGGCCGCGCATCTCGATTGTTTCGGAACCCGCGCCGATCCCTTGCGGGACGCTGCCCGGTTTGCCGTCCAACGCAGTAGTTGAGAGGTGTCCGATGTACCTGTCGAACCGAACGACGCCCCTACTGGACCGCATCGACTCTCCTGCGGACCTCCGTGAACTGTCCGACAACGAGTTGAAGCAACTCGCCGCCGAGCTGCGCTTCGAGACGGTCGATACGGTCTCGCAGACCGGCGGCCACCTGGGGGCCAGCCTGGGCGTGATCGAGCTCACCGTGGCGCTGCATGCGGTGTTCGAAACCCCTCACGACCGCCTGATCTGGGATGTCAGCCACCAGGCCTATCCGCACAAGATTCTCACCGGGCGCCGGTCCGGCATGCGCACGCTGCGCCAGGGCGGCGGCCTCTCGGGCTTCACCCGCCGCGTCGAGAGCCCTTACGACCCCTTCGGCGCCGCGCACAGCTCGACCTCGATCTCGGCGGCGCTCGGCATGGCGGCGGGGGCCCAGCTTCGCGGCCAGAGCAAGCGGTGCATCGCCGTGATCGGAGACGGCGCCATGACGGCCGGCATGGCCTATGAGGCGATGAACAATGCCGGCGCGATGGAACTGCCGCTCGTCGTCGTTCTGAACGACAACGACATGTCGATCGCGCCCAATGTCGGGGCGATGAGCAACTATCTCGCGCGGCTGATCTCCTCGCGTTCCTACCGCTCTCTGAGGCAGGTTGCGAAGGAAGTGGCGCGCCGCTTCCCGAAGCCGTTCGAGATCGCCGCGCTCCGGGCGGAGGAATATGCGCGCGGCCTCGTCACCGGCGGTACGCTGTTCGAGGAGATGGGCTTCTACTATGTGGGCCCGATAGACGGCCACAATCTCGACCATCTGCTGCCCATCCTGCGCAATGTCCGCGACACGGACGGTCGGGGGCCGGTGCTGATCCATGCGGTCACGCAGAAGGGCAAGGGCTACGAGCCGGCGGAGGTCTCCGGCGACAAGTATCACGGCGTTTCCAAGTTCGACCTCGATACCGGCGTCCAGGCGAAATCGAAACCCGCCGCGCCTTCCTACACCTCGATTTTCGCGAAGAGCCTGATCGCCGAGGCCGAACGCGACCCGACGGTCTGCGCCATTACCGCGGCCATGCCGTCGGGCACGGGCGTGGATGCGTTCGGCGCGCGCTTCCCGGACCGCGCCTTCGATGTGGGCATCGCCGAGCAGCATGCAGTGACCTTCGCCGCCGGGCTGGCCTGCGAGGGCATGAAGCCGTTCGCGGCGATCTATTCCACCTTCCTCCAGCGCGGCTACGACCAGGTCGTCCACGATGTCGCGATCCAGTCGCTGCCGGTGCGCTTCGCCATCGACCGGGCCGGCTATGTCGGCGCAGACGGCGCGACCCATTGCGGCGCCTTCGACATCGCCTATCTGGGCTGCCTGCCCAATTTCGTGCTGATGGCGGCCGCCGATGAAGCCGACCTCGTGCACATGGTCGCGACGGCCGTGGGCATCGACGGCGGACCCTCGGCGCTGCGCTATGCGCGCGGCGAGGGCGTCGGGGTGCCCCTGCCTGAACGCGGCGAGGCGTTGGAAATCGGCAGGGGCCGGATCATGCGCGAAGGGTCGAGGGCGGCCATCCTCTCCTACGGCGCGCGGCTCCACGATGCGCTGGCGGCGGCGGAACGGCTGGAGACGGAGGGGATTTCGACCACGGTTGCCGATGCGCGCTTCGCCAAGCCGCTGGACGAGGACCTGGTGCGCCAGCTGGCGGAGAACCACGAGCTCCTGATCACGGTGGAGGAAGGCTCGGTCGGCGGCTTCGGGGCCTTCGTGCTCCAGTTCCTGGCGGCCCGGGGCCTTCTGGACGGCGGTCTGAAGATCCGCTCCCTGGTCATGCCGGACATCTTCATCGACCATGACAAGCCGGAAGCGCAGGTGGCCCAGGCGGGGCTGGACACGGACGCCATTTTCCGGACGGTGTTCGCCGCCTTCGGCCCTAAGCCGGTCGCGGCAGTGGGGTGAAGGACCGCCTCGACCGGGTCCTGGTCGCGCGCGGCCTCTCAGAAAACCGGACGCAGGCGCAGGCGCTCATCCTCGCGGGCAAGGTCTATTCCGGCACGCAACGGCTCGACAAGGCCGGCCATGCCATCGGCGCGGACACGCCGCTGGAGGTGCGCGGGCGGGCGCATCCCTGGGTCTCGCGCGGCGGGCTGAAGCTCGCGCACGGCCTCGAGGCGTTCAGCATTTCCGTCCGGGGTCGGACATGCCTGGATGTCGGTGCCTCCACGGGCGGCTTCACGGATGTGCTGCTGGCGAACGGCGCGGCCCGCGTGTGGGCCGTCGATGTCGGGCGCGGGCAGCTGGCCTGGAAGCTGCGCAACGATCCCCGCGTATGCGTGCTGGAGCGCACCAATGCGCGCCACCTGACGGCGGCCGAAGTCCCGGACCCCGTCGATCTCGTCGTCTGCGACGCCTCCTTCATCCCGCTCAGGACCGTATTGCCCGCGCCGCTTGCGCTCACCCGGCCGGGTGCCCATCTGGTGGCGCTCATCAAGCCGCAATTCGAGGCCGGACGGGCGCGCGTCGGCAAGGGCGGCGTCGTGCGCGACCCGGGCGTGCGCCGGGAGGTCTGCGAGGCGGTACGCGTCTGGCTGGAAAGCCTCGAAGGCTGGTTCGTGCTGGGCCTGGAGGAAAGCCCGCTGCGCGGCCCGGAAGGTAATGTCGAATATCTGATCGCCGCCGTCCGGGCCTGACCCGCGCCGTCGCCCCGCTCAGAGGTCGGCGTAGCGCTCGATGGTCTCCTTCCACGCCATCAGGTCTTCGGGCCCGTCCACGCGCATGGCGAGGCCGGCGACGCCCGTCACTGGCACGGTGACGCGCCCGACGCCCATGGCGGCCAGGCGCGGCAGTTCGTTCAGGTCGTCGGGGATCGAGCAGGTGAGCGTGATCGCGTCCGGGTCGCGCCCGTGTTCGCGGGCCGTCGCGCGCACCAGGTCGAACAGGTCCTCGGGCGCGCCGCGCGCCGGGAAGAAGCCGTCGCCCAGCCGGCCGGCCCGCCGGGCCGCGGCCTTCGAATGGCCGCCGACCGTGATCGGGACCGTGCCGTTTCGCGGTTTCGGTTGCATATAGGCGTTCTCGAAGGAGACGAAGCGGCCCCTGTAAGTCGGCGCCGGCGAGCGCCAGAGTTCGCGCATGGCATGCACATAGTCGTCCGTGCGCGCGCCCCGGTCCTCGAACGGCACGCCCAGCGCATCGAACTCCTCGCGCAGCCAGCCCACGCCGATGCCGAGCTCGATCCGCCCGCCCGACATGGCATCCAGCGTCGCCACCTGCTTGGCAGTGACGACCGGATTGTGCTGCGGCAGGATCAGGATCGCGGTCCCGAGGCGGATGCGCTCCGTGCGCGCCGCGACCCAGGACATCCAGATCAGCGGGTCCGGCATGACGAACTCCGCCTCGTCGCCGGGCATCCGGCCACCGGCCGCATAGGGATAGGAGGACCGGTAGCCCTTCGGCACCACGGTGTGCTCGATGGTCCAGGCGGACTCGAACCCCGCCGCCTCGCCGGCTTGGAGCAGGGCCACCGCCTCCGCCGGGTCGGTGTAGCGTCCGGTGTTGCAATAGCGCAGTGCGAATTTCATGGGCCGCATCCCCTTTTCGGTCCTCTTCCTCCATGGTGTTGCGGGAAACGGCCCGGCGCAAGCGGCGGCGCCGGAAACCTTGAGCCCGCGGCGCTGGCGGGGTAAGGGGCGGGCGGCCGAGGAAACGGAGAGGGGTGCGGAGCCATGTTCATCGACGGAGTCTGGTGCGAGGCGGCCGGCGGCGGACGCTTCCGGGTAACGAACCCGGCAAACGGCGATGTCATCGGCGAGGTGCCGGATGGCGGCGGCGCGGATGCGGCCCGCGCCATCGAGGCGGCCGAGCGCGCCTTTCCCGGCTGGGCGGGGCAGACCGCCTATGAGCGCTCGCGCATCCTCTACCGCGCCTGGGAGATCATGACCGAGCGGGCGGAGGACCTTGCCCGCACCATGACGCTCGAACAGGGCAAGCCGCTGCGCGCGGCCCGCAACGAGGTGCGCTACGGCGCGGACTTCCTGCTCTGGTACGCCGAAGAGGCCAAGCGCGTCTATGGCGAGACCATCCCCGCCCCGCGCGGCGACCAGCGCTTCATGGTGATGCGCCAGCCGGTCGGCGTCGTGGCGGCGGTCACGCCCTGGAACTATCCGGTCTCGATGGTGACGCGGAAGGTGGCGCCGGCCATCGCCGCCGGCTGCACCATCGTGCTGAAGCCGGCCGAGGCGACGCCGCTCTCCGCGGTCAAGGTGTTCGAGTGTCTGGAGGCGGCGGGCGTGCCGGCGGGCGTGGTCAACCTCGTGACCGCCGAGGACCCGGCCCCCGTCGGCGATGTGTTCCTGACCGACCCGAGGGTGCGGAAGATCACCTTCACCGGCTCGACCGAGGTCGGCAAGATGATCGCCGCGCGCGCCGCCCCGCAGATGAAGCGCGTCTCGCTTGAGCTGGGCGGCCATGCGCCCTTTCTGGTGCTGGAGGACACCGACCCCGTCCACGCCGCCAAGGGGGCGGCCCTGGTCAAGTTCCTGAACACGGGCCAGGCCTGCATCTGCCCCAACCGCATCTTCGTGCACGAAAATGCCGTCGATGCTTTCACGGAGGAGTTCGTCTCGCGCGTCGGGCGGATGCGCGCCGGCAACGGGCTGGAGGACGGCGTGCAGATCGGCCCGCTCGTCGATGAGGCGGCCGTCGAGAAGGTCGAGCGCCAGGTGGCGGACGCGGCCGGCCTCGGGGCGGAGGTGCTCTGCGGCGGCCACCGGATGACCGACGGCGCGCTCGCGAAGGGCACCTTCTATGCGCCGACCGTGCTCTCCGGGGTTGCGCCCGACATGCAGATCTACCGCGAGGAGACCTTCGGGCCGGTCGCGCCGATCATCGCCTTCCGGGACGAGGACGAGGCGCTCGCCATGGCCAACGACACCCATTACGGCCTCGCCTCCTATGTCTATACGCGCGACATGGCCAAGGGCTTCCGCATGTTCGAGGGCCTGAAGTTCGGCATTGTCGGCATCAACGACATCAACCCGACCGCCGCCGCCGCCCCCTTCGGCGGCTCGAAGGAAAGCGGCCTCGGCCGCGAGGGCGGCCATGAGGGCATCGCCGAATATCTGGAAACCAAGCTCGGCGGCTTCTCCATCTGACGGGCGGGCGCGAATGACGGACATCGAGACGGTCTTAATCGAAGGGACGCCGCGGCTTGCCGTGGACCGGGCGGGGTCCGGCCCGCTCGTGTTCTTCCTGCACGGCATCGGCGGCAACCGGAAGAACTGGACCGGGCAGCTCGAGGCGCTCGGCGGCGGCTTCCACGCCGTCGCCTGGGACGCGCGCGGCTATGGCGATTCCGACGACTATGACGGCCCGCTCGATTTCGGCGATTTCGCGAAGGACGCGCTCCGGGTGCTCGACCGTTTCGGGGCCGAGCGGGCGCATCTGGTCGGGCTCTCCATGGGCGGACGGATCGCGCAGGACTTCCATGCCCGCTTCCCGGACCGGGTCGCCACCCTGGTGCTCTGCGATACGCGGGCGGATTTCCAGGAGTCCATGCCGCCGGAGAAGCGCGCCGAGTTCATCCGCCTGCGCCAGGAGCCGCTCCTGGCGGGCAAGGAGCCGCGCGACATCGCGGACGCTCTGGTGGAGAGCCTGGTCGCGCCCGGCGCCGACGCAGCCGCGCGCCGGAAGCTGTGGGAGAGCATCGCCGCGCTCCACAAGGAGTCCTACCTGAAGACCATCGAGGCCTCGCTCACCTTCGACCGCTCCGCCGAAATCGACCGCATCCGGGTCCCGACGCTCCTCATCTACGGCGAGCATGACAGCCTCACCCCGCCCGCCATCGGAAAGGCGCTGCACGAACGCATCGCCGGCTCGGAGTTCGTGGAGATCGAGGGCGCCGGCCATCTGACCAACATCGAACGGCCCGAGGCCTTCAACGCAGCCCTGCTCGCGTTCCTCGCCCGGCACCGCGACCGCGGCGGTTAGACGGGGCGGCAGGGCTGGACCCCGGGCCGCCTCCGGGGCAACAATCGGAGGACAGACGGGTAACGGGGGAGGAAATCGGCATGGCGGAAGAGCGTTTCGACTATATCGTCGTGGGGGCGGGGTCTGCGGGGTCGGCGCTGGCGAACCGGCTCTCGGCGGACCCGGCGAAGCGCGTGCTGCTGCTGGAGGCGGGCCGGCCGAGCCATCCCTGGTCGCGCATCCCCGTCGGCTTCGCGCGGCTGATCGACAACCCCGCCGCCAACTGGCTCTATTCCTCCGAGCCCGAGGAGAGCACCGGCGGGCGGCGCATCCCCGTGCCGCGCGGGCGGCTGCTCGGCGGCTCGTCGGCCATCAACGGCATGGTGTTCGTGCGCGGCCAGGCGGAGGATTTCGACGGCTGGGCGCAACTCGGCAACCGCGGCTGGTCCTACCGCGACGTGCTGCCGCTGTTCCGCAAGATGGAAAGCTATGCCGGCGGCGAGGACGAATACCGGGGCCGCGACGGCCCGCTCAGGGTCTCTGACCTCGACGAGAGCGGCCCGCTCTACGACGCGATCATCGGCGCGGGGCAGGAGATCGGCCTCGCCTGGAATGCCGACTATAACGGCGCCTCGCAGGACGGCATCGGCATGACGCAGGCGTCAATCTCCGGCGGGCGGCGCATGAGCACGGCGCATTGCTACCTCGACCCGGTGCGCTCGCGGCCCAACCTCGACATCCGCGCCAATGCGCCGACGGAGGCGCTGCTCTTCGAAGGCCGGCGCTGCACCGGCGTGCGCTACCGGCGCGGCGGCGAGGTGCATGAGGCCCATGCCGACGCCGAGGTCGTGGTAAGCGCGGGCGCCGTCGCCTCGCCGCAATTGCTGGAAGTCTCCGGCATCGGCCAGCCGGAGCGGCTGAAGGCGCTCGGCATTCCCGTCGTCCACGAGCTCGCGGGCGTCGGCGAGAACCTGCGCGACCATTACGCGCCGCGCATGAAATGGCCCATCCCGGCGAAGGGCCTGACCTACAATGACAAGGCCCGCGGCCTCGGGCTCGTCTGGCAGGCGCTGAAATTCGCGGGCGCTCAATCGGGCCTGCTGAGCCTGCCGGCCTCGCCGGTCCGCGCCTATATCCGCACCCGGCCGGGGCTGGCGAGCCCGGACGCCATGATCTCGTTCATTCCCTTCCTCGCCACGCCGAATTTCAAGCTGGCGAAGGAGTCGGGGATAACGGCCATCACCCATCCGCTGCGCTCGGAGAGCACGGGCAGCATCCATGCGGCCTCGGCCGACCCGGCCGCCCCGCCGGAGATCCGTTTCAACTTCCTCTCCGCCGAGATCGACCGGGAGATCACGCTCGGCGGCATGCGCATGACCCGCCAACTGATGGGCGCGCCGGCGCTGGAAGGCATCGTCGGCGAGGAAATCGCGCCCGGAGAGAAGCTGGAGAGCGACGGTGAGCTGATCGCCTGGGTGATGGAGAACGCCGAGACCACCTACCACCCGGTCGGCACCTGCAAGATGGGCTCCGACCCGATGGCCGTGGTGGACGACCGGCTCCGCGTCCACGGCATGGAGGGCCTGCGCGTTGCCGACGCCTCGATCATGCCCACCCTCACCTCCGGCAACACCAACGCCCCCTCCATCATGATCGGCGAGAAGGCCGCGGAGATGATCCTGACGGGCGATTGAGGGAAGCGACGGGACCCGCCGGTTCCCGTGCAAGGAGGGCGCATGGAACCGCAGCCTCTGATCGCCGTGGCGGACGTGGAGGCGAGCAGCCTCTGGTACCGACAGCTGCTCGGATGCGAAAGCGGGCATGGCGGGCCGGATTACGAACGGCTGCTTTCCGGCGGCCGGCTCGTCCTCCAGCTTCACCGCTGGGATGCGCATGACCATCCCCATATGGGCGACCCGGCGTCGAAGCCACACGGCAACGGCGTGCTGCTCTGGTTCCGGACGGATGCGTTCGACGCCGCGGTCGCGCGGGCACACGCGCTCGGCGCCGACATTCTCGAGCAGCCGCATGTGAACCCCAATGCCCGCCACCGCGAATGCTGGCTGCGCGACCCGGACGGCTATGTCGTGGTCCTCGCCGGAGCGGAGGGCGACATCTGAGCGGTGACCGGGGCTGTCCCGTCGCATTCCCGCCCCTTCGACGTCGCATCCGGGCGCAGGACTTCCCTCCGGACGCGGCAGACTCGAGCCTGCCCGAATCCGGCGGAGCGGCCCCGAGATGAACGACCTGGCAAGCGTCCTGAGGCCCATCGAGACAGCGCGCGGCCTGCCCGGGCGCTGCTACACCGAAGCCTCGGCCCTGGATGAGGAGCGCCGGCGCATCTTCGGCCGGGGCTGGTTCTGTATCGCCTTTGCGAGCGATCTCGCCGCGCCCGGCGATCTCATGCCGGTGGATGCGATGGGCGTGGCGCTGCTGCTGGTGCGGACCGGGGAGGGCGAAATCCGCTGCTTCCACAATGTCTGCCGCCACCGCGGCGTCCGCCTTGTGGACGAGCCGCAACGCGGCAGGACGGCCGTGCGCTGCCCCTATCACAGCTGGACCTACGACCTGGAGGGCCGGTTGCGCGCCACGCCGCATATCGGCGGCGTCGGCCGCCATGAGGCGCCGGGCTTCTGCAAGAGCGAACGCGGGCTGGTGCCGGTGCGCGCCGCCGTGTGGCTCGACATGGTGTTCGCGGACCTGTCCGGCGCCGCGCCCGCGCTGGAGGACTGCCTCGCGCCGTTGCTGGCCCGGTGGCGGCATTTCCCGCTGGCGCGCTACCGGCCGGCGGACATAGAGCCGATCCGCCTCCGGCTGGACGCCAACTGGAAGCTTGCGGTCGAGAACTATTGCGAGGCCTACCACCTGCCCTGGATCCACCCGGAGCTGAACCGCATTTCCCCGCTCGCCGACCACTATCCCATTGTCGAGGCGTCCTTCTCCGGCCAGGGGTCGCATTGCTATGCGGCCCGTGGCGAACTGCCCGCAGCCGACGACCGCCCGGTCGCCGAATATGTAGCCCTCTATCCCAACCTGCTGCTGGGCGTGCATATGGACCATTTCTTCGCCATGCGCCTCGACCCGCTCGCCCCGGACCTGACGGCGGAGGATGCGCGGCTCTGGTGCCTGGAGGAGGCGGCCGGGGCGCCCGCCTATGCCGGGGCGCGGGACCGGCTTCGCGCCCGCTGGGAAGACGTGTTCGGGGAGGATGTGGGTGTCGTCGAGCGGATGCAGCAGGGGCGCCGGTCGCCCGCTTTCGACGGCGGCTGCTTCTCGCCGGTCATGGACGGGCCGAGCCACGCTTTCCACAGATGGACAGCGGGCCGCCTCGGCGCGCCGGAGCCCGCTTGACGGGGACCGGACGGCGGTCCTATAAGCCGGCGCAAACTCGACCGGAACGGAAACCCGACGACACCATGGCCCATTCGAATCAAGCTAGGAAGCGCGTTCGCCAGAACCTGCGCCGCGCCGACCGCAACCGCGCCCGCGCCAGCCGCGTGCGGACCTTCATAAAGAAGGTCGAGGCCGCCATAGAGGGCGGCGACAGGGAAGGCGCGCGCGCCGCACTCAGGAATGCCGAACCGGAGATGGCGCGGGGCGCTCAGAAGGGAAAATTTCATCGCAATACCATGCAGCGGAAGCTTTCGCGTTTATCCAAGAAAATCAAAGACATGCACGCCTAGCATACGACCTGTACAGAGACCTTGCGCCGCCGCTTCCGAGCGGCGGATTTTTTTTATGGCAAAATTGTTACGCCTCGCTAACGCCTTAGGGAGTCCGGGGGCGGGGTTCGCTGCTTGGCCCTCTTGCGGCGGGGCTGGAGGCGGGTAGCCTTTTTTCCGTCCCACCAAGTCGGCCTTCCGGCCGGACCGGGGCGCACGGGAGCGGTTGTCGGGAGCGGCCGCCTCCTGCCGCCCCAAGGGTCCGGTCGGCCGGTTGTTCGGCGGGGCGTCGGGAGGAGGAGCAGCGCCGATGACCTATGCGGGGGACGTGTCGCCGCGAGAAGCCTGGGACATGCTGGAGTCGACCGGGGACGCCATCCTCGTGGACGTCCGCACCTTGCCGGAATGGCAGTTTGTCGGCTTGCCGGATCTGGCGCCGCTCGGGCGCGAAACGTCGCTGGTGTCCTGGCAGGTCTGGCCGGGAATGGGGATAAACCCGAATTTCGTGGATGAGGTGGCGGCGGCCGCGCGGGGCGGGCCGCTGTTGTTCATCTGCCGGTCCGGCGTCCGCTCGGCCCACGCGGCGACGGCGGCAACGGCACGCGGCCTCGGCCCCTGCTACAACGTCTCGGAAGGGTTCGAAGGCGACCGGGACGGTGAAGGCCATCGCGGCTGGGCCTGGGGCTGGAAAGCTGCCGGCCTGCCCTGGAAGCAGGAGTAACCGGCATGGCGGGCGCGAAACCCGACCGCCAGGTCGAATGGATGCGGATCCGCGGCCAGCTCCAGGCCGAATTCGGGGACGGAATCTTCAAAAGCTGGCTGAAGCCGATGACCCTGGTGGACAAGGGGGCGCAGGGCATCGCGATCCAGCTTCCGACGCGCTTCATGCGCGACCGGGTCCAGGGCAGCTATGGCGAGCGCATCCGCATGCTCTGGTTCGAGGCGGACCCGGCCCTGTCCGAAATCGGCTTCGTGGTGAAGCCGCTGCTGCAGGGCGCACCCGCCCCGCCGGCGCAGCGCCCGGCGCCGGCCGGCAATGGCAGCCTCGACGACTTCGCCACGCCGTTCCAGTCCTTCCTCACCTTCGAGAACTTCATCACCGGCGAGTCGAACGCGCTTGCTCACGGCCTCTGCCTCGGCGTCGCGGACGGCAATGTGCGCCCGTCCGGTCCGCTCTACCTGTTCGGCGGCGTCGGCCTCGGCAAGACCCATCTGATGCAGGCGCTTGCGCTCAGGCTGCGCCGGGACCGTCCGGACCGCCCGGTCGTCTATTTCAGTTCGGACGATTTCCGCCAGCACTACATCGACGCGGTGAATGCCAAGAGCGTCGCGGCGTTCAAGAGCAGGGTCCGGTCCTTCGATGTGCTGATGATCGACGATGTGCATCTTCTGAGCCGCAATTCGGGCACCCAGGACGAGTTGCTGCACACGATCAACGCCTTCGCGAGCCGGAGCCGCCTGATGGTGATCTCGGGGAACGCCTCGCCTGTCGGCCTGGAGGGGATCGACGAGCGGATTCGCTCGCGGCTGAGCACCGGCGTGTCGGCGCCGATCCTGCCGCTTGAGACGGACTATCCGCTGCGCCTCGCCTTCCTCGAGCGCAAGGCGTTCGAAACGACGCTGCCGGCCCCGCAGGAGGTGCTGGTCTTCCTGGCCGAGCGGATCACCTCCAACATGCGCGTGCTGCAGGGCGCCATGAACCGGCTGGAGTCGCATTACCGGCAGTTCGGCGGGGAGATATCGGTGGACCGCGCGGAGAAGGTGCTGGTGGACCTGCTGCCGGTCAACGACCGCACGCCGACCGTCGAGGCGATCAAGAAGCTCGTCTGCGACCGGTACAATGTCCGTCCCGCGGAGATGGACTCGCCGCGGCGCGCCCGGGCCGTCGCGCGGCCGCGCCAGGTGGCGATGTATCTCGCCAAGCAGCTCACCTCGCTCTCGCTGCCGGACATCGGCCGCAAGTTCGGGCGGGACCATTCGACGGTGCTCTACGGCGTGCGCAAGATCGAAAAGCTGATGGAAGACGACAAGGCGCTGGAAGAGGAAGTCGAGGCGCTGCGCCGCAAGCTGGAGCCCTGAGAGCGCCTTGCCAGCCCCCGGCGCGTTGCCTATCTTGCGCGCCCGTGCCGCAGTAGCTCAGCCGGTAGAGCAGCGCATTCGTAATGCGCGGGTCGGGAGTTCAAGTCTCTCCTGCGGCACCATCTCCCGGCTCCGGCGCGCGCGCCCTGTCGCGAGTCGCCGGGTTCCCGCTTCGATATGCGCCGGCAATTCCAGCGAGGGAGTGACTGCCATGCCGGTCCTGCCGCAACAGCCCATGGTCACGGCGCGGCGCCATATGTGCGTCGCGGGCCACTATCTGGCGACCGAGGCGGGCGCGGCCATGCTGGAGGCCGGCGGCAATGCAGTCGATGCCGGCGTCGCGGCGGGGATTGCGCTCGGCGTGGTCCACAGCGACCAGGTCCAGTTCTCCGGCGTGGCCCCGATGCTCGTCTATTCCGCCGAGCGCGGTGAGGTGTTCAGCATCGCCGGTCTCGGATACTGGCCGCGGGCGGCGAGCCTCGAGCTGTTTCGCGACCGCCATGGCGGAGGCATTCCCATCGGGCTTCTGCGAACCGTGGTGCCGGCCGCGCCCGATGCCTGGATCACCGCGCTGGCGACGTTCGGCACGATGTCCTTTGCCGAAGTCGCCGCGCCCGCCATCCGGTATGCCCGCGAGGGGTTCACCGTCCATCCGGTGATGGCGGCATTCATCGAACGCTACCGGGACCGCTACCGGATGTGGCCGGGCAACGCGGCGATCTGGCTGAGGGACGGCGAGCCGCCGGCGGTGGGCGACCTGCTCGTGCAGACCGATCTCGCCGCCACGCTGCAATACGTGGCGGACGAGGAAGGGGCCGCCTCCGGCGGGCGCCGGGATGGGCTCCGGGCGGCCCGCGACGCCTTCTATGTCGGTGACATAGCGAAAAAAATCACCGCCTATCACGAAGAGAACGGCGGCCTGCTCTCCGCTGCCGACCTTGCCGGCTACCGCACGCCCGTGGAAGCGCCGGTCAGCATCGGGTTCCGGGATGTGCAGGTCTATAGCTGCCGTCCATGGTGCCAGGGACCGACCCTGCTGCAGATGTTGCGGATTCTGGAAGGGTTCGACCTCGCCGGCCTCGGGCACAACTCGGCCGGCTACATCCACACGCTGGCCGAGGCGATCAAGCTGGTCTTCGCCGACCGCGAGAAGTTCTTCGGCGACCCGGACGTCATCGACGTGCCCATGGACCGTCTGCTCTCGGAGGACTATGCCGCCGAGCGCCGGATGGACATCGACGCGGCCCGCGCCTGGCCCGGCATGCCGCCGCCCGGCGACATCGAGGGATATGGAGGGCTCTGCTTCATTCCTCCCGTCGACCGGTCGGCCTCGATTGCCGCGGCCGACACCTCCTATGCCTGCGCGGTGGACAGCGCCGGCAATGTCTTTTCGGCCACGCCGAGCGACGTCTCCTTCGACGGGCCGGCCATTCCCGGCCTCGGCTTCTGCCCGTCATCGCGGGGTTCGCAGTCCTTCGCCGTAGCCGGGCACGCCTCGGCCGTTGCGCCCGGCAAGCGGCCGCGCCTGACGCCGAACCCGGCTCTCGCGCTGGCGCCGGGCCGTCTGGCCATACCGTTCGGCGCACCCGGCGGCGACGCGCAGCCGCAAGGCATGCTGCAGGTGCTGTTGAACCATCTGGTCTTCGGCATGGACATTCAGCCGGCGGTCGAGGCGCCGCGCTTTTCAACGCACAGCCACCCGAACTCCTTCGAGCCGCACGAAGCGAAGCCGGGGCGCCTGGTCGTCGAGGAGGGGATCGCGCCCGAGGTTGGCGCCGATCTCGCCCGGCGGGGCCACGATGTGGAATGGCACGGCGTCCGTTCCGATCTGGTTGCCGGCGTCTGCGCGATCAGCGCGAATCTCGAGACCGGCCTGATCTGCGGCGGTGCCGACCCGCGCCGGTCCGGCCGGGCCATGGGGCGGTGACCGGACGCCGGATACCCCCTCCATCGCCTCGGCCCCCGGGCAGGGAAGCTTGGGTCCAACCGGCGTGTATAGTGAATTGTTCCTAAAAATTAAGCAATATTTCTCTGTTCAGGGCTTGCATCTGAGAAAATAGTGGTATAATGGGTGCGAGGGAAGAGGCATCCGGAGCCGCTTCCCGCCCGCGCCGGCCCGGTGCGGAACGACCCCGATTCAGCCGACAGGTGAGGTGCGTCCTGCGCCTGCCTCGCGCGCGGGCAATCAGGCGCGCGAACCGCGCCGGCGCCGACACCCGCCCGCGCCGGCACAGGCGCCCGCGCAGGATACGCGCGAATAAGGGTCGCTCCGATGCCAGGGCGGCATGGCCGTCGAACCGAAACGGAATGAAGGAGCCGCCATGCCCTTTCTCGACCCGACCGTCGCCCTCTCCACCCGCCAGGAGGCCTTCTGCTGCCACTACACCGCCTCCGGCAATGCCGCACACGCCGCAAGGCAGACAGGGTGCGCGCTCCTGGAGCGGCCCTGGATCGTGGAGAACATCGAGCAGCGCCGCCGGGACAGCCTCGACTGGCTCCAGAGGGCCGGACCCTTCAATGCGCCCCGGCGGCCGGACGGGCCCGGAGACACGGAGTTCGCCCCCGACCATGCAAAACATGACATTCCATGACATTCCATGACACATCGGAAGGGGGCGCTTTCCGAAGCACAGCCGTCACCCCGGCCCTGACTCTCGCGGCAGCCTCGGCGGTTCCACCCTCTTTCCACCGGCCGCGGCAGCATGGCGGGCCATGGATGGGCTCAGGGCCGGGGCGACCCCCGCCTTCGCGGGGGCAGGCGGGGCGCGGAGCGCGGCGGGGCCGGGTCGAGACAGGGGCAGGGGCCCTATGCAGCAGTGCCCAGGCCCGTGGGCGGCCCCTTCAGCTCGACGGTGTTGCCGTCCGGGTCGCGGATATAGATCGACGGGCCGGTGCCTTCGGCGCCGTAGCGCGGGAGCGCCGCTTCCGTCTCGATGCCGTGCTCCGCCAGCCAGGCGCGGAGGCTTGCTTCCTCGAAGGGCGCAATACGGACCGCGAAGTGGTCCATATTGGCGCCGGAGGCGTCCGGCTCGCCCGGCACGAGGTCGATCAGGCTGGCGCCGGCGCGCAGTTGCACGAGGCCGATTTCCTCCAGCCGCCGCTCCTCCCGGCAGCCGAGCACGCCGGTGTAGAAGGCTATTGCCGCGTCCATGTCGCGGACCCGGAGCACGACATGGTCCAGATGACGGATATGAAAACTCATGGCCCCGCCCTCCCCTTGGCCGCTGCTGCGCCCCATATTGGGGCCTGAAGGAGGATATGTCATGGATGCCGATACCATTCTCGACGCGGCGCTCGCGGTGGCCGCCGAACGCGGCTGGCGCCACGCGACGCTCTCCGATATTGCCGCGCATGCCGGATGCGGGCTCGCGGACGTCTATCGCCACTTCCCGTCGAAGGGTGCGGTCATGAGAGCGGCGGTCGCGCGCATCGACGCGGCGGTGTTGTCGGAAACCGATGCCGGGGCCGAGGACGAATCGTTCCGCGACCGGCTCTTCGACCTGTTGATGCGCCGTTATGACGCGCTCAAGCCGCATCGGGCGGTTATCGAAGCGTACTGGCGCGATCTTCGGCGCGACCCGTTGTCCGGCGCGCCGCTGGCGCCGGCGCTCGCCCGGTCCATGGCCTGGATGCTGGAAGCCGCCGGCGCGCCGGCGCGGAGGCCCTTCGATCTCCTGAGGGTAAAGCTGCTGGCCGGCATCCACCTGTCCGTCATGCGGGTCTGGCTGCAGGACGACAGCGAGGATCTCGGCCGCACCATGGCCAGCCTCGACAAGGCCCTGAAGCGCTGGGCGCCCATGCTGGAAGGGCGGCGCTGCTAAAAAATTTGTGCGGCGCACAAAAAAAGACTTGACGCTGCATCGCAGCATAATCATATTGCGTTGCGAGACAACAGTCGCACGCCTCTACGGCAGGCGGCTCGCGAGACTGGAACGGAGACCACGAGACCGATGTACAAGATGCCTTTCGCCGACTTCGATCCGGCCCGGTTCATGGCCGATTTCAGGATCCCGGCCTTCGACGCCGAGGGCGCCATGGCGCTGCACCGCAAGAATGTCGAGGCCATGACTGCCGCCGGCCAGACGGCGTTCGAGGGCGCAGGCGCCTTCATGCGCCGGCAGGGCGAGCTGGCGCGCGAGGCGGTCGAGGCCTCCGCCGCCAACATGAACCTGTTCTTCGGCGATGCGAGCTTCGAGGACAAGGCGGAGCGCAGCGCGGCATTCGCCAGAGGCGCCTGGGAATCGGCGGTTGCGGGCGCCGGCGAACTTGCGGACATGTCGGCCAAAACCGGCCGCGAGGTGTTCGGCCTGATCGACAAGCGCGTTCGCGAGGCCATGGACGAGACGGCCGCGATGGTCGTCCCGCCGGCGAAGCCCGCGGAGAAGGCCGCGCCCGCGAAATCATAGGCGCGTAGTTCCTCCCCTTCGCGCCGGGCCGCTCCCGAAAGGGGGCGGCCCTTTTTTGTTGCGTTGCGATATGCCGCGCCCGCGCCGTGCGGGACATGTCGGCGGCGAGACGGGAGCCGCACCGTGGGCTATGTTCGGACCGCCATGGCAAACGATGTCCTGAACTTCCTGGGCGACCTTGTGCGCGAAGCCCGCGCCCGGGGCGCCGACGAGGCCGATGCCGTCGATATCGACAGCCGCTCGCTGGATGCGGCGGTGCGGCTCGGCAAGATCGAGCATATGGAGCGCTCCGAGCTGCGCAAGACCGGGCTGCGGGTGCTGGTCGGGCGCCGCCAGGCGATTGTCGCGACCGCCGACCGGCAGGCGGAAACGGCGTCCGCGCTGGTCGAGCGGGCGGTCGCCATGGCGCGGGCCGCGCCTGAAGATCCCCATGCCGGGCTGGCGGAGCCGGCGCTCCTTGCGGAGGAATGGCCGGAACTCGACCTCTATGACGACGCCCGGCCGGCTTCGGAAGACCTTGTCGGAAAGGCCCTGGAAGCCGAGGCGGCGGCGCTCGACGTCGCGGGCGTCACCAATTCCGAGGGCGCCGGGGCCAGCCGCAGCGAGGCCCATGTCGCGCTCGTCTCCAGCAACGGGTTCGCGGGCGGCTACCGGAGGTCGGGATGCGGGCTGTCCGTGTCCGTTCTGGCGGGCGAGGGCACGGCGATGGAGAGCGGATATGACTGGTCCCGCGCCGTCCACGCGTCGGACCTTGCGGAGCCGGCGGCGGTGGGCCGGAGCGCGGGCGAGCGCGCGGTGAAGCGGCTGGGGCCCGTCAAGCCCGACACGACCGTGATGCCGGTGGTCTTCGAGCAGCGCCTGGCCGGAGGGCTGGTCGGCGCGCTTGCCGGCGCCATCAACGGCGCCGCCGTTGCGCGCGGCACGAGCTTCCTCAAGGACGCCATGGGCGAGGCGGTGCTGAAGGACGGCATGAACCTGATCGACGATCCGGGGCGCGGGCGGGGACTCGGCTCGCGCCCGTTCGACGGCGAAGGTCTGCCCTGCAGGCGCCGTGCGCTGGTCGAGGGCGGCGTGCTCCGCTCATGGCTGTTGGACCTGCGCTCCGCCCGCCAGCTGGGCCTTCCGCCGACCGGCCACGCTTCCCGCAGCGCCGGGTCCGCGCCCGGCCCCTCATCGTCCAATCTCTACCTCGAGCCGGGCCGCCTCTCGCCGGAAGAGCTGATCGGCGAGATCGAGAACGGCCTGTTCGTGACCGCGCTCATGGGGCACGGCGTCGATCTCGTCGCCGGACGCTACAGCCAGGGCGCGGCGGGTTTCGCGATTCGGGGCGGAAAGCTCGCCGAGCCGGTGAGCGAGATCACGATAGCCGGGGAGTTGCGCGACATGCTGCTCGGCCTCGACGCCGCCGACGATCTGGTATTCCGCGGCACGGCGAACGCGCCGACCCTGCGGGTTGAGGCCATGACGGTCGGGGGACGCTGAAGAAAAGGCGGGCCGCCCGCCCTAGCTGTCCAGCCTGGGCGCCCAGGGGATGCGCCCGAACTCGATGCCTTCGTCGGTCAGCGCCCGGGCCTCCTCGGGCGTCGTTTCGCCGTAGATGGCATGGCTGTCGGCCTCGCCGTAATGAATGCGGCGCGCTTCCTCCGCAAAGCGGGGACCGACATAGTCGCAGTTTTCCTCGACCTTGCGGCGCAGTTCCCGGAGCTCCCGCATCATGACGGCCCGGCGCGCCGAGAGTTTGTCGGCGGCGCTGTCCGTTCCCTTGGGCGCGACATTGGGCGTCATCAGGCTCTTGCGCGCCGAACTGTCTCCGCAATGCGGGCATATCACCTTGCCCTCCGCGATCTGCGCGTCGCAGGCGGCGCTGTCGCGGAACCAGACCTCGAACTCGTGCTCGTTCTTGCAGGTGAGCCGGTAAACGATCATGCGCTACATATAGTGCCATGAAGGGACCGATGCCAGCCTCGGCCTGGATCGCGCGTTTCGCCCATCTCGTGCCGCCTGCCGCGCCCGTGCTCGACCTGGCCGCCGGCGAAGGCCGCCATACGCGGTTCTTCGCCGCCCGCGGCCACCCGGTGCTTGCGGTGGACAGGGATATCTCCCGGCTGCCGGGCGGCTTTGCGTGGGACCTCGAGGACGGCAGCCCCTGGCCTTTCGCCGATCGGCGGTTCGGGGCGGTGGTGGTGGTCAACTACCTGCACCGCCCGACGCTCGCCGCCGCGATTTCACTCGTCGCGCCGGGCGGCCTGCTGCTTTACGAGACATTCGCCCGAGGTCAGGAGGCCTTCGGGCGTCCCCGCAATCCGGACTTCCTTCTGCAGCCGGGCGAACTGCTCCAGGCGGTCGGCGGCCGCCTTGTCGTGCTGGCCTATGAGCACGGCCGGGTGGAAGGCCCGAAGATGGTTCAGCGCATCGCGGCGATCGACCCCGGCCCCGCCGGCCGGCCGGAGGCTTCCTCCGCCATTTCGACATCCCGGTAAACCTTGGCCGAGAGCACGAGGCCGAAGCCGATCTGGAGCGTCAGCATCGCCGTGCCGCCGTAGGAGATGAACGGCAGCGGCACGCCGACCACCGGGATCAGGCCGGCGACCATGGCGACATTGGCGAACACGAACAGGAAGAAGGTGAAGGTGACGCCGAAAGCGAGCAGCCGGGCGAAATCGTTCCGCGCCATGAAGCCGATGGCGAAACCGTAGCCCATGACGGACAGATAGAGCGCGAGGACGAAGAGGCCGCCGGCAAGGCCGAATTCCTCGGAAATGACGGCGAAAATGAAGTCCGTGTGGCTTTCCGGCAGGAAGCCCAGATGGCTTTGCGTGCCCTCCAGATAGCCCTTTCCGAACTCGCCGCCCGAACCGATGCCGATTTTCGACTGGTAGCCGTGGTAGCCGGCGCCGGTAAGGTCGCGCCCGGGATCGAGGAAGGTGAGCACCCTGTCGCGCTGATAGTCTTTCAGCCCGTACCAGACCGCCGGCACCAGCGCCCCTGCCGCGATGCCGAAAAGCGCGAACAGCCGCCAGGAGATGCCGCCCAGAAAAAGCAGGGCCATGCCGCCGGCCCCGATCATGGCCGCCGTCCCGAGATCCGGTTGCCGCGCGACCAACAGGGCCGGGACCGCAATCAGCGCCAACGCCAGCAGCAGCCAGGGCCAGTTGTTCGCCTCCCTGTCGTCGAGGGCATGGAAGTGGCGGGCGAGCGCCAGCACCAACGCGATCTTCATGAATTCGGACGGCTGGACCGACAGCGGGCCGAGCTTCAGCCAGCGCTGGGCCCCCATGCCGACCTCCCCCAGAAATTCCACCCCGATGACGAGCAGGAGGGAGGCGGCATAGATCGGATAGGCGCAACGCAGCCAGAAGCGGATGTCGATCAGCGCAATGGCCATCATGACCACCATGCCGGCGCCGAAACGCAGGGCATGCGGGCCGGCCCAGGGCCGGATATTCCCCCCGGCGGCCGAATAGAGCATGGCGAACCCGACTGCGGTCGTGAGCGCCAGAAGAATGACCAGCACCCAGTCTATCCGGAGCAGCAGTCCGCCGACTCCAAGGCCCGGCTGGCGCACCTCCCAAGCCTTCATGATGCGACGGTCTCCGCCTTCTGGGCGGCCAGCAGCAGGTCGCGCGCAATGGGCGCGGCCGCCTTGGACCCGCTGCCGCCATGCTCGACGACGACGGCGGCAGCGTAGCGCGGCTTGTCGGCAGGTGCGTAGCCGACGAAGAGCGCATGGTCGCGCTGTTCCCGCGGCAGGTCCTCGTTCTTGCGAACGCCGAGCCGGCGCTCGAGCCTGGAGATGCGCCTGACCTGTGAGGTGCCGGTCTTGCCCGCCATCTCGAACCCGTCTTCCTCGATCCGGGCATTCCAGGCGGTGCCCCGCCGCGAGCCGGTGACGGCGGCCAGACCCTTGCGCACAACCCTCAGAAATCGCCTGTCGATCTTGAGCTCGGGGGCGTTCTCGCCGCCGATCAGCCTGGGGAGGACTGCATAGGCCCCATTGGCGAGCCGGGCGGTCATGGTCGCCAACTGCATCGGCGTGGCGAGCACATAGCCTTGGCCGATTCCGGCGAGCAGCGTCTCTCCGACCTGCCAGGATTCGTTGCGCGCCTCGTGCTTCCACGCCTTGGTGGGAATGAGCCCGCTATGCTCTCCGGGAAGTTCAATCCCGGTCGCCGCCCCGAAACCGAGCTTTCTCGCCATTGCCGCGATCCGGTCGATGCCCGTCCGCTGCGCGATCTCGTAAAAGTAGATGTCGCAGGACTGCTGGAGCGCTTTGAACAGATCGACATGCCCGTGCCCGCCACGGCGCCAGCAGTGGAACCGCCCGGTGCCAAGCTCGTGGACGCCGTTGCAGAAGAAGGACTGTTCCGCCGACACCACCCCCGCTTCGAGCGCCGCCAGCGCGACGACAATCTTGAAGGTCGATCCCGGTGCATACTGGCCGGAAACGGCGCGATTGCTGAGCGGATGCAGGGGGTCGCCGGCGAGAGACAGCCACTCCTGCCGGTCTGCGATTCCGTCGTGGAATGCGCCGGGGTCGAAACTGGGCGCCGACACGGTGGCCAGCAGGCCGCCGCTCCGCACATCCATCAACACGGCCGCGCCGGTCTCCTCCCCGAACAGTCCGGCTGCAAATCGCTGGAGCTTGGCGTCGAGCGTGAGGCGAAGCGTTTCGCCGGACAGGCCTTCCTGCCGCCCCAACTCCCGCCGCTGGCGGCCGGTGGAGGTAATCTCCATCAGGCGTGTACCGGCCGCGCCCCGCAATGTTTCATCCTGGGTGCGCTCGATGCCCGTTTTCCCGATACGGAAATCGGGCATACGCAGCAGCGAGGCGTCGTCGGACCGCTCCAGGTCCTTCTGCGACACGCGGCCGACATAGCCGATGGCGTGGGCAGCCGCCGGTCCGAGCGGATAGATCCGGCGCTGCGCGGCATTCGTGAAAATGCCCTCGCGTTCTGCAATTGCCAGCGAAAGACGGGCCATTTCCTCCCATGACATGTCGTCGAGGACGACGACCGGCTCGAAGCCCGGCTGCTTTTGCACTGTTCTTCGAACCCGCTCGCGCGCCGTCGGGCCGAGTGCCGCGAGGCGCCCGATTTCATCGAGCGCGACATCGATCGGGCCCGCCTTTTCCGGGACCAGCAGCAAGCGGTAGGTCTCCCGGTTGCGGGCCAGCGGCCGGCCCCGTCGGTCCAGAATCTCGCCGCGCTCCGGAGCCAGCGGGCGTTCGGCGGTGCGATTGTCCTCGGCGCGACGCGAATAGCGGTCGCCTTCCAGCACCTGCAGTTGCACCAGGCGGCCTGCCAGCAACCCGATCAGGCCGACCTGGACGCCGCCGACGAGCAGGGCGCGGCGGCGGATCAATTGGGTCCTGCTGCGAACGCCCGTCATCAGGCGCTTCGCTTCAACGCCGCGAAATCCAGAACGGCCAGCGCCCCCGCGACAGCAGGGAAGGTGAGCACGGTGAGCAGGAGCACGGCCGCGGGCGCGCCGACCGAGAGCGCCGCGCCGTAATAGAGGGAAGCGCCGATCCACGCGATCGCACTGGCCGCGCACGCCACGACGGTGAATACTGCCCAACCGGCGACGAAGGGTTGGCCGACGACCAGAAAGCGCTGGCTGCGCGCAGCCCCAAGCACGAACAGATAGACGAGCGCCATGAGTCCGAACGGCGCGTCTGCGACGCTGTCATGCGTAAGGCCGACAGCAAAGACGAAGGGCGCCGGCACAAGGTCCGGGCGCCTTCCGGCCCAGTAGTGCACTGCCGCAAGGGCGAGGGCCGGCGCGGCGCGGTCGCCGATCCAGGGCACAAGCGAGATGAGCAGCAGCACGACAATGCTTGCTGCGGGAACCGCGGCGCGCGCTGCCCGGTCAAGATGCGTCAGCATCTATTCCTCGGCAAGCGCGGCGACGTCCGGCGCGCTCCGGTCGATGACCCGAACGAACTCCAGCCGCGTCCAGTCCACATGCGGCACAACTTCCACGCCGCCGCCGGAGCGCGCGGCGGCGCTGACATCGCCAACGGGAAGGCCGGGAGGAAATACCCCGCCGCGACCGGACGTGACGATCACATCTCCGGCTGCCAGAGCTGCATTCCGCGGCAGGAAACGCAAATTGAGCCGGGCGCCGTTATTGCCGACAAGGATGGCATGAACACGGTCCGGACCCGCCAGCACCGGAATATGCGAGCGCCGGTCGGTAATCAGCAGCACCCGCGCACTGCGCGCGCCTGCCGACACCACCCGTCCGACCAGTCCCTCGCCGGAGATCACCGCCTGGTCCGCGCGAACGCCCTGGCGGCTGCCGGCGTCCATCAGCATGCTGCGGGCGTAGAGGCCGCCTGTGTCGGCGATCACCCGCGCAGCAACCGTGTGAACCTCCTCGCCCGGATCGAAACGCAGCAGGCGGCGCAATTCGCGGTTCTGTCCATCCAACCGCAGCGCGAGCGCCTGCCATTGGCGCAGGCGCGCATTCTCGTCCCGGAGCCGGGCATTTTCTTCGGTCAATGCCGCCACCCGGCCGAGATTGCTGCCGATATCGCGAGCGGCCCGCACTGGCAGGGTCACGGTCTGCAGAACGGGCGCCAGTAGATCTCCCACACCGCTCTTGACCCAGTCGAAGACATAGACTTCCGCCTTGCCGACGACCAGCGCGACCAGGGACACGGTAACGAGAAGGGCGAACACGGCCCGGCGCAGGGTCGCCTGGACCGGCGTTTCGGCCTTGACCTCCGGCCCTGCGCGTTGTTCCTGCAAAAAGGTGGCTCCCCTAGCTGATGAGGACGCGCTCCAGGGCTCCCATATGCTCCAGACAGCGCCCGGTACCGAGTGCGACGCAATATAGCGGTTCCTCGGCCACCGAGACCGGCAGGTCGGTCGCGTTGCGGATCTCCTTGTCGATATTGGCAAGCAGCCCGCCGCCGCCGGTCAGCACGATGCCGCGGTCGACGATGTCCGCGGCGAGTTCGGGTGCGGTGTTCTCCAGCGCCGCCTTCACTGCCTCGACGATCTGGGCCACGGGATCGGCCAGCGCCTCGGCAATCTGGCTTTCGGTAATCAGGATCTCCTTCGGCGCGCCGTTCAGGAGATCGCGCCCCTTGATCGGCATCTGCCTTTCCTCGGGGCCCGTCGGCATGATGGCGGAGCCGAGTTCCTTCTTGATCCCCTCCGCCGAGGCCTCGCCGATCAGGAGGTTATGGTGGCGGCGGATATAGGCGATGATGGCGTCGTCCATCTTGTCGCCGCCGATACGCACCGAACTCGCATAGGCGATGTCGCCGAGCGACAGCACGGCGACCTCCGTCGTGCCGCCGCCGATATCGACCACCATCGAACCCGTGGGCTCGGTGACCGGGAGCCCCGCGCCGATTGCCGCCGCCATCGGCTCCTCGATCAGGAACACGCGCCTGGCACCGGCGCTTTCCGCCGATTCCTGGATCGCCCGGCGCTCGACGGCGGTCGATCCGAACGGCACGCAGATGACGATCTGCGGACTGGCGAAGCCGCGCCGGTTGTGCACCTGCCGGATGAAGTGCTTGATCATTTCCTCGGCGACCTCGAAATCGGCGATGACGCCGTCGCGAAGCGGCCGGATGGTTTCGATCGAGCCCGGCGTGCGGCCCATCATCTGCTTCGCCTGGTCGCCGACCGCGATCACCTTCTTGCGGCCCTTGAACTGGCCGATCGCCACGACCGACGGCTGGTCGAGCACGATGCCGCGCCCTTCGACATAGACCAGCGTGTTCGCGGTGCCGAGGTCGATGGCCATATTGGCCGAAAACAGGCCGAGCAGGCGGGACAGCATGGAAGCGATGCGCCATATCCACGGGAGGTCGAGAACGGTATGCACTATATAGGGCAAAACCGCCCGAGGCGACAGCAAAGGCGGTCGGAGCAACACAAGCCGGAGAAATCCTCAATGCCGCAGGATGACCGCCCGCCGCTGACTTTCCGTCCGCTGGAGCCGGCGCTGATGAATGCGCTCGGAAGCGTCCTCCGGGGGAGCTGGGGCAGGACCTGCTGGTGCATGTATCCGAGGCTGTCGGCAAAGGAATTCGAGGCTTTGCCGGGCACGGGGCCCCTGGGCCCGCGCCGCCGCGCCGCCATGACCGGACTTGCGCGGGCCGCCCCGGCGCCGGGGCTGGTCGCCTTCGAAGGGGAGGAGGCGGTCGGGTGGGCGGCCGTCGCGCCGCGCCCGGCGTTCGCCCGGGTCTGCGCCTCCAGGGCGACGCCGGCGGTCGATGCGGTCCCGGTCTGGGCGATACCCTGCGTCACCGTGCGGAAGACGGCCCGCGGGCGCGGCGTCGCCGTGGCCCTGATTCGGGCGGCGGCGGCATACGCCTTCGAGTGCGGCGCGCCGGCGGTCGAGGCCTATCCCCGCGCCGGCGAGGCGCGCACCGGCGCCGACAACGCATTTTTCGGCACCGAGCCGCTGTTCCGCCGGGCCGGCTTCCGGGTCGTTCGCGGGCCCCTGGAGGGCCTGCCCCGAAACTGGGTGCCGCGCGTTGCCATGCGCCTCGACGCGCCCGGAAAGGAAGATGATGCCTGACATCGTCGTCATCGGCGCCGGCATGGCCGGGGCGTCCGCCGCGCATTTCCTCGCCCGGCGTTTCGACGTGCTGCTGCTGGAGCGCGAGGACCAGCCGGGCTACCACACCACCGGCCGGTCGGCGGCGCTCTACACGCAGGCCTACGGCAATGCTGCGATCCGGGCGTTGACGGTCGCCTCGGAGCCGTTCTTCGACAAGCCCCCCGAGGGGTTCTCGGACGTGCCGCTGCTGACGCCCCGCGGCCTGGTGCTGTTCGGGCGCGCCGACCAGTCGGACTCGCTGGAAGGCGCCTTCCGCGACGGCCGGCGGTTCGTCCCGGAGATCCGGATGCTGGACAGCGGCGAGGTCTGCCGGCTGATACCCGCGCTCCGGCCAGGCTACGTGGCCGGGGGCGTCTTCGAGCCGGAGGCTTCGGACATCGACATTCACGCCCTGCACCGGGGCTTCCTCAGCGGCGTGCCGCTCCGGCGCAATGCGGAGGTGGAAGCGCTTGTGCAAACACCGGCCGGCTGGCGGGTGGCGCTCCGGGGCGGGGAAGAGGTCGAGGCGCGCATCGTGGTGAACGCCGCCGGCGCCTGGGCCGACGAGGTGGCGGCGCTGGCCGGCGCGGCCCCCATCGGCCTCGTGCCCAAGCGGCGCACCGCCTTCACCTTCGAGGCGGAAACCGGCGCGTGGCCGATGGCGGTCGATGTCGATGAGCAATTCTACTTCAAGCCGGAATCGGGCCGCGTGCTGGGTTCGCTCGCCGACGAGACGCCTTCGCCACCCTGCGATGCGCAGCCGGAGGAGATCGACGTGGCGATGGCGGTGGACCGGATCGAGCGCGCGACGGTCTTCCAAATTCGCCGCATCGAGCGGCGCTGGGCGGGCTTGCGCAGCTTCGTCGCCGACAAGACGCTGGTGGCGGGTTTCGATGCCGATGTTCCCGGCTTCTTCTGGTGCGCGGGTCAAGGCGGCTACGGCATCCAGACCGCGCCGGCGATGGGGATGACGGTGGCGGCGCTGGCGGCGGGCAAAGGTCTGCCGCAGGAAATCCGGGACCTCGGCCTCGAAGAGTCCGCTTTGAGCCCGGCCCGCTGCCAGGGAGGCGCGTTGTGACGGTCGAGGCGGTGCTCTGGGATTTCGGCGGCGTGCTGACGGAAAGCCCCTTCGACGCCTTCGCCCGCTACGAGCGCGCCAACGGCCTGCCTGAAGGCGCGGTCCGGCGTATCAACAGCCGCAACCCGGACAGCAATGCCTGGGCGCTGTTCGAACGCAGCGACATCGACCGGGCCGAATTCCGCCGGCGCTTCGAGGCCGAGGCGGCGGCGCTCGGCTACAGGCTGGACGCCGGCGAAATCCTCGACCTCATCCAGGGCCCGGTGCGGCCGCGCATGGTGGCGGCGCTGCGCGCGGTCGCGGCCCGCTACCGGACCGCCTGCCTCACCAACAATATGCGCGCGCCGGGCGAGGACGGCCCCGGGGCCCGCGAGATCGCAGACGCGATGGCGCTGTTCGACGCGGTGGTCGAGTCGCGCGAGGTGGGGGTTCGCAAGCCGGAGCCGGCCTTCTACCGCCTCGCCTGCGAGCGCCTTGGCGTGGAGCCGGCGGCCTGCGTCTTCCTCGACGATCTCGGCATCAATCTCAAGCCGGCCCGCGCCATGGGCATGGCGACCATCAAGGTCGAGACCGAGGCGCAGGCGCTGGCCGATCTGGAAGCCGCCCTCGGCCATCCGCTGTTCCGGGGCGCGAGCCGTTCCGGATGAACGGACGGTCGTTGGAGGGCCCGCCATCGTACAACGAGGCTGAGACGACAGAAACGCCAGAACCTTCCCCCGCGTCAGCTTGCGACGGAACGCCGCCGAACCGTTCGCATACGCGCCGTGCATCTGAAAGCTGTTCTTCGACAGGCCGGTCCCGATGAGGCTAACCTCCTTTGTTGGATGCCTCCTTCCCGTAGCACTGTTTCGACACCGCTGCCCTGGCACATTGCGATGCCGGCGGAAGGAGGCGTCCACACCATCGGGGTCCATCCATGGCTCGCGATGATGCCGCGGCCGGTGGAAAGAGGGTGGAACCGCCGAGGCTGCCGCGAGAGTCAGGGCTGGCCCCCGGCTCAGGGCCGGGGTGACGGCTGTGCTTCGGAAAGCGCCCCCATCCGATGTGTCATGGAATGTCATGTTTTGTCATGGTCGGGGGCGAACTCCGTGTCTCCGGGCGGGTTGAAGAAGCCGGTCCTCTGGAGCCGGTCGAGGCTGTGTAGTGGCGGCAGAAGGCTTCCCGGCGGGTAGTGAGGGCGACGGTCGGGTCGGGAAAGGTCATGCACGGCTCCTTACATTCCGCTTCGGTTCGATGGCCATACCGTCCCGGCATCGGAGCGACCCCTATTCGCGCGTATCCTGCGCGGGCGCCTGTGCCGGCGCGGGCGGGTGTCGGCGCCGGCGCGGTTCGCGCGCCTGATTGCGCGTGCGCGGGGCAGGCGCAGGACGCACTTCGCCTGTCGGCTGAATCGGGGTCGTTCCGCACCGGGCCGGCGCGGGCGGGAAGCGGCTCCGGATGCCGCTTACCTCGAACCCATCATATCACAATTTCTGAAAATGCAAGCCACGAATAGAGAATTATTACATAAATTTCAGGAACGATTTGCTGCAGCACCGGCCGGCTTCCGGATTCGTATATTGAGTTCCGGTCCATAACCGGCGCACTCGCCGGCTCAGCTACGTCGGACTCCGCACCTCATCGGTCACCCCTGCAAAAGCGGCCCGGCAAAGGCAAAGGAGCTCTACATGACGGCTGCGTGCTTGGGCGCGGAAGAGGCGCTGGAGGCGGAGACGGCGAGCCTGGCGGAAAGCCTCGCCGCCGGCCCGCGCATCACGCTCGCCTACATGAAGCAGACCCTGAACGGCGCCGTCACCGCCTCGCTCTCCGAGACGCTCGACATGGAAGCCAGCAACATTCCCGCTCCGGCCTGACCGAAGACCCTCTCGAAGCCGCAAAGGCCTTCGTCGACAAGCAGCAAGCCGGTGTTCTCGAAGCGGTAGCCGCGCCTCCCGTCCGCTCAGCTGCATCCGTCCGTATGGCCGCAGGTCATGCACTTCATGCAGGTGCCGTTGCGGACCATGGTGAAATTGCCGCAGCTGCCGCAGGCGTCGCCCTCGTAGCCGAGCATCCGCGCATGGCGGACCGCCGCGTCGTGTGAGCCGCCTGCCACCGCCGCCGGCATGGGCGCTTCGACGAACGACGCCTCCACGGCCTCCTGTGCGAGAGACACGGTTTCGGTGCGGCCGCCTGAGAGCACATAGAGGTTGTCGCGCACGAAGCCGCGGCTGGCCGCCGTCGGGATCGGCTGGCCCATCTCGCGTTCCGCCAGCGCCGCCTCGTTCTCGCCGCCGCCCAGGCTGTCCGGCCGGACATCGTCCGGCATGACGTGGCTGAGGTCGCCGCGCCCGAGATAGGAGATCGCTAGCTCGCGGAAGAGATAGTCCAGGATCGAGGTGGACATCTTGATCGCGTCATTGCCCTCCACAAGGCCCGAAGGCTCGAAGCGCGTGAAGGTGAAGGCCTCGACATATTCCTCCAGCGGCACGCCGTATTGCAGGCCGATGGAGATGCCGATGGCGAAATTGTTCATCAGGCTGCGGAAGGCCGCGCCCTCCTTGTGCATGTCGATGAAGATCTCGCCGAGCTTGCCGTCGTCATATTCGCCGGTGCGCAGATAGACCTTGTGGTTCCCGACCGTGGCCTTCTGCGTGTAGCCCTTGCGGCGGTCCGGCAGGCGCTTGCGCTCGATCAGGCGGCGCTCGACGATGCGCTCCGCCAGCACGGCTGCGCGGGCCGCGGCCGGCTCCTCCGCGACCTCCTCGGCAAGGTCTCCGCCGAGCGCCGTCGCCGCCAGCGGCTGCGAGAGTTTGGATCCGTCGCGGTAGAGCGCGTTTGCCTTGAGGCCGAGGCTCCAGGAGAGCCGGTAGGCCTCGATGCAGTCCTGCACGGTCGCGCCGTTCGCCATGTTCACGGTCTTGGAGATCGCGCCTGAGATGAAAGGCTGCACCGCGCCCAGCATCCGGATGTGGCTCTCGGTCGAGAGGTGGCGGACGCCGTTCCGGCCGCAGGGATTGGCGCAGTCGAACACCGCCAGATGCTCTTCGCGGAGGTCCGGTGCGCCCTCGACGGTCATCGCGCCGCCGCAATGGAGGTTGGCGGCCTCGATCTCCTCTTTCGAGAAGCCAAGCGCGTCCAGCAGGTCGCCGCTCTCCAGCTGCTCGTCCGTCAGGCCCAGCGCCTCGCGGCAGGCCTCCTCGCCGAGCGTCCAGCGGTTGAAGACGAAGCGGATGTCGAAGGCGCCCGGCAGCGCGGCCTCCAGCGCATCGATCATCTCCGGCGTGAAGCCCTTCGCGGCCAGCTCGTCATGGCCGATGGCGGGCGAGTCCTTCAGCGTGCCCCGGCCGACCGCATGGCGTTCAATGGCCTCGATCCGCGCGGAGTCGTAGCCGAGCGCGGCGAGCGCCGCCGGCACCAGGCTGTTGATGATCTTGAAATAGCCGCCGCCCGCGAGCTTCTTGAACTTCACCAGCGCGAAATCCGGCTCGATGCCGGTGGTGTCGCAGTCCATCACCAGGCCGATCGTGCCGGTGGGCGCGATGACCGTGGCCTGGGCATTGCGGTAGCCGTGCCTTTCGCCGGAGGCGAGCGCGTCGTCCCAGGCGGCGCCGGCGGCCCCGGCGAGGCCGTCGAAGGGGCACGCCTTGGCATCTAGCGGCTGCGGCTTCGTGTTCAGCCCCTCATAGCCCTCCGTGCAGCCATGCGCCGCGCGGCGGTGGTTGCGGATGACCCGCAGCATGGATCCGGCATTCGCGGCGTAGCCGTCGAAGGGCCCGAGCTCGCTCGCGATTTCCGCCGATGTGGCGTAGGCCGTGCCGGTCATCAGCGCGGTAATGGCCCCGGCCGCCGCGCGGCCCTCGCCGCTGTCATATGCGATGCCGGATGCCATCAGCAGCCCGCCGACATTGGCGAAGCCCAAGCCCAGCGGGCGGTAGCGGTAGGAGCGGTCGGCGATGCGCCGCGAAGGGAACTGCGCCATCGATTCCGAGATTTCGAGCGCGACCGTCCACAGCCGAACGGTGTGCCGGAAGCCCTCGATGTCGAATTCGCCGTCTTCCTGCCGGAACGCCATCAGGTTGATCGATGCCAGGTTGCAGGCCGTGTCGTCCAGGAACATGTATTCCGAGCACGGGTTCGAGGCTTCGATCCGTCCTTCCGCCGGGCAGGTGTGCCAGTCGTTGACGGTCGTGTCGAACTGGACGCCGGGGTCCGCCGAGGCCCAGGCGGCATGGGCCACCTTGTCCATGAGGGCCCGCGCGGAAACGGTCTTCGCAACCGCGCCGTCCGTGCGCCGCGTGAGCGCCCAGTCGCCGCCGGTCTCGACGGTCCGGAGGAACTCGTCGGTCAGGCGCACGGAGTTGTTGGAATTCTGGCCGGCGACGGTCCGGTAGGCCTCGCTGTCCCAGTCGGTGTCGTAGATGCGGAAGTCGATGGCCGTGAACCCCTGGCGGGCGAACTGGATCACGCGCTGGATATAGCTTTCCGGGATCGCGGCCTCGCGCGCGCCCGCCACCGCCTTGCGCAGCGCCCTGTTGCGCTTCGGGTCGAAGCGGTCCGCCTCGTCCGCCTCGCCGATCTCGCCGTCCGGCATGCAGGCGGTGATGACGCGGCCCAGATGCTTCTCGCAGGCCTTCGAGCCGGCCACCAGGGCTGCGACCTTCTGCTCCTCCACTACCTTCCAGTCGATATAGTCCTCGATGTCCGGGTGGTCGATGTCGAGCGTGACCATCTTGGCGGCCCGCCTCGTGGTGCCGCCGGACTTGATGGCGCCCGCCGCCCGGTCGCCGATCTTCAGGAAGCTCATCAGCCCGGAGGACCGCCCGCCGCCGGAGAGCGGCTCGCCTTCGCCGCGCAGCCTGGAGAAGTTGGTGCCGGTGCCGGAGCCGTATTTGAACAGCCGCGCCTCGCGCTGCCAGAGGTCCATGATGCCGCCTTCGTTGACGAGGTCGTCGGTCACGGACTGGATGAAGCAGGCATGGGGCTGCGGGCGCTCATAGGCCGACTCCGACGCGCGGCATTCGCCCGTGGCGGGATCGACGAAATAGTGGCCCTGCGCCGGCCCGTCTATGCCGTAGGCCCAGTTGAGGCCGGTGTTGAACCATTGCGGCGAGTTCGGCGCCGCCATCTGCCGGGCCAGCATGGCGCGCATTTCGTCGTAATAGGCGCGCGCGTCCTCCTCGGCGGAGAAATAGCCGCCCTTCCAGCCCCAGTAGGTCCAGGCGCCGGCGAGCCGGTGGAAGACCTGGCGCGCGTCGCGCTCCCCGCCGAGCGTCGCGCCTTCGGTCGGTCGGCGGCGTCGGAGCCACTCCGGCACGCCTTCCTCGGCAACCGGTTCGGTCCGGTCCGGGACGCCGGCCTTCCTGAAATATTTCTGGGCGAGCACATCGACGGCCACCTGCGACCATTCCTGCGGCGCCATGATGTCGTCGGCAATGAAAACGGGAGTGCCGTCGGGGTTACGGATTTCGCTGTTTCTGCGAACGAACGCAACGCCGTCATAGGCTGAGGCGCATCCGCCGGTGTGGTGACGCTGGAAACGCAACGCGACGCTCCCCTCGAATCGGTTAAGCCGCAAACAGACGACCAGCCTAACCGAAAACCGCAAGATTTTGTAGCCAAACTTGAGAAAAACACTATTGGCGGTATCGTTAGTTCGTGGTGCACCAATCGAAACGGCCTGTTTTCTCCGGACATTGACCCGGCCAACCGGGTAGTGCGATAAGGGTCCGAGTTCTGGAGGGACCCGGCTTGTGACTTCCATCGGAACGCGGCTTTACACCTGGATGCAGGGCGAGTTCGTCGGCGAGGACGAGCAGGGCAACCGCTATTACCGCAGCCGCCGGGGCCGCCTGCACGGGCGCGAGCGGCGCTGGGTCGTCTATGACGGGCGGGTCGAGGCCTCGCGCGTGCCGCCGGAATGGCACGCCTGGCTGCACCGCATGGCCGACGAGCCGCCGGCCGCGGACCGGCCGCGCTATCCCTGGCAGCGGCCGCACGAGCCGAACCTGACGGGCACGCCGGAGGCCTACCGCCCCCCCGGACACGATTTCGCCGGCGGGCGCCGGGCGTCGGCGACGGGCGACTACGAGGCCTGGACGCCCTAGCGATGCGGCGCAGCCTGCTGGAGACGATAACCGGAGCGGCGGTGCTGCTGGCCGCGGCGGCCTTCGTGTTCTTCGCCTATTCGACCGCCGATCTCGGCCGCGGCGGCGGCTATGAGGTCACGGCCGAGTTCGACAATATCGGCGGGCTCGCCGTCGGCGACGATGTGCGGATGAGCGGCATCAGGATCGGCACCGTTTCGGGCCAGCATCTCGACCTTGAGACCTTCGCCGCGCTGGTCACCTTTTCCATCGACCCGTCCGTCAGGCTGCCGACCGACAGCTCCGTCAAGATCGCGAGCGAAAGCCTGCTCGGCGGCAAGTATGCACAGGTGACGCCGGGCGCCGAGGACGACACCATCCCGCCCGGCGGCAGCTTCCGCTTCGCGCAGTCCTCGGTCAGCATCGAGGACCTGATCGGCCGCTTCATCTTCGGCGGCGCCGATGACGAGAAGGGCTGAGGCCCGGCGCGCGAGGCCGGCCGTTTCCGGCCGCAGGATTTCCGGTTCGTGGCGCTCCTGCCTGAGCGGGGCCCTGGCGCTTCCGTTGCTGTTCGCCGCCGGGGCAGCAGCGGCGACAGACGGGGGGACCTTCACCTATCGCGAGATGGGGATGGCGGTGCTCCAGGGGCTCGACAAGGTCACCGCGCGGATTTCCACCCTGACGATTCCGCTGGAGCGCACGGAACGCTTCGGCACGCTGGAGGTCAGCGTCTGGGCCTGCCGGAAGCGCCCGCCCGAGGAACCGCCGGAAAGCGCGGTTTTCCTCACCATCGTCGAACGCCGCCGGGACGCCCCGCCGGTCCGCCTCTTCCAGGGCTGGATGTTCGCGTCGAGCCCCGCCATGTCGGCGCTGGAGCACCCGGTCTACGACATCTGGGCGCTCGACTGCGTCGACGCCCCGCTGGAGTAACGGACCGAAGGAAAGGGCCGCCGCGCAGTGCGCGGCGGCCCCCGTTACCGGCTGCCGTGCAGCCTCACGGTCAGGAGAACCACCAGCGCTCGATGATGCGTGCCGAATCGAGCGCCCAGACGTTGCCCAGATGCTCGCCGTGGGCCAGCTTCTTGGACTTGGCGTCGATCCAGTTGGCATACATCGGCACGGCCGTGCCGCCCTCGTCGCGGACGATGACCTGCATCTCGTAATAGAGCTCCCGGCGCCTGGCCTCGTCGACTTCGGTCCGCGCCTCGGCGAGCAGCTTGTTGAAGCGCTCATGCTCCCAGTAGCTGTCATTCCATGGCTTGCCGGCGGCATAGGCGGTCGAGAACATGATGTCCTCGGTCGCGCGACCGGACCAGAAGCAGGCGCAGAACGGCTTCTTCATCCACACATTGGACCAGTAGCCGTCCGCCGGTTCCTTGATGACATTGATCGAAACTCCGCCGGCCCGCGCCGATTCTTGGAAGAGCTGCGAGGCGTCCACCGCACCGGCGAAGGCGGCGTCGGAGGCGGAGAGGTCGAGCTGCAGGCTGTCCACCCCGGCCTTCTTCAGATGGAATTTGGCCTTGTCGGGGTCGTAAACCCGCTGTTCCAGATCCGCATGGTAGAAGCGGTTGGCGGGCCCGATCGGATGGTCGTTGCCGACCTTGCCGTGCCCCAGCAGGATCTTGCGGACCAGGTCCTCGCGGTCGAAGAGGTATTTGAGCGCGAGGCGCACATCGTTGTTGTCGAAGGGCGCCGCCGTCGTAATCATCGGGAAGGTGTAGTGCTGGTTTCCGGTTACCTCCGACACTTCCACGCCGGGATTGCGGTCCAGCAGGCGCACCGACTTGGCGTCGATGCGGCTGATCGCGTCCACCTCGCCGGTCATCAGCGCACTGACGCGCGCCGCCGGGTCGGTGATCGAGATCGCCTCGACCTCGTCGAACCAGGTCTTCTTGTGGGCGTTCGGGTTGCGCTCAAGCTGCAGGCGCACGCCCGGATCGAAGCCGAGATTGCGGTAGGCGCCCGTGCCGATGCCGTCGCGGATGCTCTCGTCCACCATGCCGGCCGGGTGGATCAGGATGTGGTAGTCGGCGAGCAGGTAGGGGAAGTCAGCATTGCCGGCGTCGAGGACGAACTGCATCTGGTGGTCGTTCATCTTCTTCATCTCGACGATGGGCTCGACCAGCGGCTTGGCCGGCGACTTCGCGCCTTCCGCCACATGCAGTTGCAGCGATTCGATCACATCGTCGGCGCCGAAGCTCTTGCCGTTGTGGAACTCAACCCCCTTGCGCAGGTTGAAGGTCCACGTCACGAGGTCGGCCGAGGATTCCCAGCTCTCGGCCAGTTCGCCGACCAGCGAGCCGTCGGCGGCAACCTCGGTAATGCAGTCGAATACGGCGCCCTGGGCCGCAACCTGCATGAACACGTCGGAATGGGTGCGCCCGTCCCAGCTGTCGGTGGTATTGCCGCCCGACAGGCCGAGCCGCAGGGTGCCGCCCGCTTTCGGACCGGCGGCCGACGCTGCCCCGGGTCCCACGCCTGCCGCCAGCGCCGTGGCGGCGCTCGCCTTCAACAGCGTTCGTCTGTCAAGTTTGAGATTCATGGGAATCCTCCCTCAGATATTTCCGTCGGTCGTGCAAACCCGTTGCCGGGCATTCTAGTCGATCCTGACGCGCGCCGCCTCTCCGATATTGTCCACGCCGCGCTGTTCCAGCAGCCGGTCGAGCCAGTCCGGGTCCATTTCCGGCACGGAGCTCAGCAGCAGGTCGGTGTAGTCGTGGTGCGGCGGGGTGAACATTTCCGTCTTCGGCCCCGCTTCCACCACATGGCCGTCCTTCATCACCACCACTTCATCGGCGATGGCGCGCACCGTCGCCAGATCGTGGGTGATGAACATGTAGGCGAGGTCGAGCTCGTTCTGGAGCCGGTCGAGCAGTTTCAGGATGCCCTCGGCGACAAGCTGGTCCAGTGCGGAGGTCACCTCGTCGCAGATGATGAACTGCGCATCCGCCGCAAGCGCGCGGGCTATGCCGACGCGCTGCTTCTGCCCGCCCGAAAGCTCCGATGGCAGGCGGTCGATATAGCGGTCCGGCTCCATCTCGATCTGCTCCAGCAGCTCCTCCACCCGCCGGCGCAATCCGGCGCCCCGGAGCCCCCGGTAGAACTGCACAGGGCGCCCGATGATGTCCCGTATGCGAAGCTTCGGGTTCAATGCCGTGTCGGCCATCTGGTAGATCATCTGGACTTGGCGGAGCTGGTCCTTGCTGCGGTCCCGGTAGCCGGCGGGCAGGGCCTCGCCGTTGAACCGCACCTCCCCGCTGCGCGGCGGCAGCAGGCCGGTGATGCAGCGCGCGACGGTCGATTTGCCGGAGCCGGACTCGCCCACCACAGCCACGGTGCGTCCCGCGTGAATGTCGAAGGACACCTCGTGCAGCACATCGGCGGCCGCGCCGTAGCCGGCCGTCACGCCGGACACGGCGATCACGGGCTGCGCGCCCCCGCCTGCCGGCGGCTGCTCCGGCCGCCGAAAGCTCCTGACCGCCCAGAGCGATTTCGTGTAGTCCTCCTGCGGGTCGGACAGCATGGAGCGCGTGTCGCTCTCCTCCACCTCGTCGCCCTTCAGCAGCACTTTGATCCGGTCCGCCATCTGCGCCACCACGGCGAGGTCGTGGGTGATGTAAATGGCCGCCGTGCCGAATTGCTCCACGATGTCGCGGATGGCGGCCAGCACCTCGATCTGCGTGGTGACATCGAGCGCCGTGGTCGGCTCGTCGAAGATGATGAGGTCCGGGCGGCATGACATCGCCATTGCGGTCATGGCGCGCTGCAGCTGCCCGCCGGAGACCTGGTGCGGATAGCGGAAGCCGATGCTTTCCGGCTCCGGCAGCCGGAGCCGGGCGTAGAGCGCCATCGCGTCTTCCTGGCTCTCCTGCTGCGAGGAGACGCCGTGCAGCACCGGCCCTTCGGTGTGCTGGTCGATGAGCCGGTGCGCGGGGTTGAAACTCGCCGCCGCCGACTGCGCGACATAGGCGATGCGCCGGCCGAGCAGGCTGCGCCTGGTCTCTTCGGATGCCGCGACCAGGTCGATGTTGTCGAACTCGATCGAGCCGCCGGCGATGCGGCAGCCGTCGCGCGTGAAGCCCATGGCAGCGAGACCGACCGTGGATTTTCCGGCGCCCGATTCTCCGATGAGGCCGAGCACCTCGCCACGGGCGAGATCGAGGTCGATGCCGTTCACGATCGGCAGCCAGTCCTCGCCCGCCAGGCCTTCGATCTTGAGGTCCCGGATCGTTACCAGGGGGCGGCCGCTGCTCATCGTCCCAGTCTCCTCGGTCTCAGTCCTTCAGGCCCGAATAGCGGTCGAGCATCCAGTCCACGGTGAAATTGATCGCGACCGTGAGCAGCGCGATGGCCGCCGCCGGCAGCAGCGGCAGGGACGCCGCCTGCCAGTCGCCGTATTCCGCATAGCCGATATAGATGGAAAGCTCGCGCACCATCGTGCCCCAGTCGGCCAGCGGCGGCTGGATGCCGATGCCGAGGAAACTCAGTGCCGCAATCAGCAGGAACACGAAGCAGAAGCGCAGCCCGAACTCCGCCAGCAGGGGGGCTGCGGCATTCGGCAGGATTTCCCTGAAGATCAGGTAGCCGATCCCTTCGCCGCGCAGCTTCGCCGCCTCGATATAGTCCATCACCACGATATTGCCGCCGACCGCGCGCGCGAGGCGGAACACGCGCGTCGAGTCCAGCACGGCGATCACCAGGATCATGTTGATCGTGGACTGCCCGAAAATGGTGAGCAGCAGCAGCGCGAAGATGAGCTGCGGAATCGCCATCAGCACATCCACCGTGCGCGACACCACCTGGTCCAGCCAGCCGCCGAGCACGGCCGCGATGAAGCCGAAGGTCGCGCCGATGAGGAAGGCGAGCGCCGTGGTCACGAAGGCGATGCCGATGGTGTTGCGCCCGCCGTATAGCAGGCGCGTGAGCAGGTCGCGGCCCAGCTGGTCGGTGCCGAGCACGAAATCCGGGTTCTCGCCGGGGAAGAGGTTGAACTCGTCGAAGACCTGGGACTCGCCATAGGGCGCAATCACCGGCGCCGCCAGCGCCGCCAGGACGTAGAGCAGGACCACGGTGAGCCCGAAAGCCGCGGTCAGCGGCATGGCGCGGAAGACGGCGCCGAAGGGCCCGGCAATGCCGCGGAAGCCGGCGCGGGCCGTCCAGGCGAGCCCGGTCAGGACCGCCAGCGGCAGGACGACATAGGTGAGGAACCCCATCGCGCCCGCCTATTTCGGGTGCCGGAGGCGCGGATTGGTCAGCACCGACAGCACGTCCGCCAGCAGGTTGAGCAGGATATAGGCGGCGGCGAAGACCAGGCAGCAGGCCTGCACGGTCGGCATGTCGCGCAGCTTCACGGCATCGACGAACATCTGCCCGATGCCCGGATAGACGAACACCACCTCGACCACCACCACGCCGGTAACCAGGTAGGCGAGGTTGAGCGCGATGACATTGATGATCGGGGCCAGCGCATTGGGCAGCGCATGGCGCACGATCACCCGCCAGCGCGGGACTCCCTTGAGGCGCGCCATCTCGATATATTGCGAGGCCATGAGGTTGATGATCGCGACGCGCGTCATGCGCATCATGTGGGCGGTGACGACGAGGGTGAGCGTGAGCGCCGGCAGCACGGTGCGGTAGAGCCGTTCCCAGAAATCCAGATCGGCATGGATCTTCGAGATCGAGGGGAAGATCGGGTTCGCCGCCGCCAGGAAGAGGATCAGGATATAGGCGACGAAGAATTCCGGGCTGGAGATGGAGGTGAGCGTGCCGACATTCGCCGCCCGGTCGAAGATCGATCCCCGGTAGAGCGCCGCCAGAATGCCGAGCGCAAGCGAAAGCGGCACCGCCACGGCCGCCGCCGTGGCCGCCAGGAAGATGGTGTTCGCAAAGCGGGGCGCCAGCTGGTCGGCGACGGTCACGATATCGCGCTCGCCGGTCCGGCCGTATTGGGACTGGAAGCTCAACTGGCTGAAACTGACGCCGAAATCGCCGCTGAACACGCCGCCGAGCCATGCCAGGTAGCGTTCGACCGCTGAGCGGTCCATGCCGAGGCTCTCGCGGATCGCGGCGACCGCTTCGGGAGTCGCGCCCTGGCCCAGGATCGCCTGGGCGAAGTCGCCGGGCAGCGCTTCGATGGCCGCAAAAATGATTATGCTCACGACCAGAAGCGTGAAGACGCCGAGCGCCAGCCGCTGCCCCACCATGCGCGCCAGACCCGACATGTTCCTCCCCGCTGCCGATGCCGCATTAGGGCACGGCCCCGCCGCTTCGTCCAGCCTGCCGGGGGAAAAGGTCTTGCAGAGCGCCATTTCAGCTTCTGCCGCGCCGCTTTTGCCGCCCCCGCGATATCGGGATGCGCAATGCAGCGCTCTTGCGAGGGGACGTTCCCGTATGCCTCCCTCCCGTTCGGCGCCGGCTGCGGACGGCGGGGGCCGGGGTGACGAAAGAGCCTGCCCTGAGCTTGCCGAAGGGGACGGCGAACGCGGCGCGCCGCAGGCAAGCCGGCCGGTTTCCTCCGCAAGCGCGGGAGGGGGTTTCCGGCGGCTGTCGGCACGGTTTCCGATCAACGGTCTGCAAGCCCCGGCGGGAGGCCGGGCATCGTGACCCTGCGCGTCTATATCGTCGCGGGCGAGCCGTCGGGCGATGCGCTTGGCGCCCGGCTGCTGCGGGCCTTGCGGGAAGGCGGGCCGGTGGAGGCGGCGGGCGTCGGCGGCGAACTCATGGCGGGGGAAGGCGTCGCCAGCCTGTTCCCGCAGGCGGAGACCGCCGTGATGGGCCTCTTCGAGGTGCTGCCCCGCGCCCGGAGGCTGCTGCGGCGAATGGACGAGACCGCCGCCGACATCCTGCGTTTCCGGCCGGACGCCGTCATCACCATCGATTCGGGCGGGTTCAACAAGGGCCTTGCGAGGCGCCTGATCGCGGCAGGCTCTCCGGCGGCGCGCATCCATTACGTCGCGCCGATGGTCTGGATCTGGGCGCCCGGCCGCGCGCGCCGCATGGCCGGGCTCTTCGACCATCTGATGACGCTCTGGCCCTTCGAGCCGCCGCTGTTCGAGCGCGGGGGCCTCGCGGCGACATTCGTCGGCCATTCGCTGGTCGAGGCGGAAGCGGGCGACGCGGATGCCTTCCGCGCCCGGCACGGCATCCGGCCGGAAAGCACGGTCCTGGTCGTGTTGCCGGGGAGCCGGGCGTTCGAGGTCCGCCGGCTGCTGCCGGTGTTCCGGAAGACATTGGACCGGCTGGCGGGCGAAATTCCCGGCCTGCATCTGGCGGTTCCGACTGTCGGAACGGTGGCCGACCGGGTGCGGGACATGGTGGCGGGCTGGCCATGGCCGGCCGCCGTCACCCTCGGCGAGGAGGAGAAACAGGGCGCCTTCGCGGCCAGCCGGGCGGCGCTCGCGGCGTCGGGCACGGTCGCGCTCGAACTCGCGCTCGCCGGCGTGCCGCAGGTCGCCGCCTACCGGCTCAACACGGCAACGGCGCTGGTCGGCCGGGCCCTGATCCGCAAGCGCCGGTTCTGTCCCGTCAACATTCTGCTCGACCGCCAGGTCGTGCCGGAACTGATCCAGGGGGACTGCCGCCCGGGGCCGCTGGCGCAGGCGCTCCGGCCTCTGCTCATCGACGGCGAGGCGCGCGCGGCGCAACTGTCCGCCTTCCGGGAGCTGGCCGGCAAGCTCGGCGGCGGCGGGCAGCCCAGTCTCCGCGCGGCGGAGACGGTGCGGCGGATCGTCCGCGAGGCCGGGCCGCCGGCGCAGGGCCGGGACGGCGGCATGTAAAGGCCGGCCCCGTTCCGGGCTTGACATTGTCCGCATATGTTCTATATTTGTTTCTGATTACCCTTTCGGGAAACGAAAAGAGACATGATCTGGACCTGACAATCCGGCGGACCGCTGCGGCGCGCGCAAGCCCCGCACCGGTCGTGCCGCAGGGAACGGGAGCCGGCCAATTTCTCCGGGGCGCTGAACAGGGGACGTGCGTGCGCGCGGCGCATTGTGGCGCTCAGGTTTGCGGTCGGAGGACGGTGCGGCGGCAGCGGACAGGGCGCAGCGTTGCATTCGGGTTAGGCGTTGAAGCGGCGGCGGCAACGCGGTCGTTTAAGGAAGCCGCAGGGGTGCAGTCGTTTATGAAAGCCGCGTGAGCGCGGCGCAGGAGGAACGATGACGAGTAAATCGGCAAGCGAAACGAAGGGCGGCGCGGCGGGCGGGCTGCCGGAATTGAGGCAGGGCCGCCCGGTCGGCGTGGACCTGCGGGGCGCGGCGGTGGCGGCCGTGGTGGAGCGGGGCATGACCGCCGCCGCTTCGGCGCGGCATTTCGGCCTCGGGGAATCCAGCGTCCGCCTCTGGGTGCGGCGTTTCCGCGAGCGCGGCCATGTGCGGCCCGATCCGATGGGCGGCAGCGCTTCGCGGATCGAGCAGGAGCGGGAGCGCATTTTCCGCATCCTGAAGGCGCGCCCGGCGATTTTCGGTCGGGAGCTGCGCGATGCGCTCGCCGCCGAGGGCCTGGTGTTCGACGCTTCCACGGTGCATCGCTTCCTGAAGCGCCACGGCCTGAAGCGCGACCTCCGCCTCCGCCGCAAGCGGAAGGGCCGGCGCGCCACTCGGGATAAGGGCCGGGGAGTGCGCCCGCTTACTTGATGCGTCGCCCCGGACCCCGATCCGGGGCCTCCCCGCAACGCCGCCCCTGCCGCCCAAGGCCCCGGATCGGGGTCCGGGGCGACGGTTGAGGGGCCTCCCGTCCCTCTTCCCGAGTAGCGCCCGCGTGGCCGAGACGGCGCGGCGGATGGTTCGCGACATGCGGTTGTCATCGAAACGATAACGGGCCGTAATCCGGGTCGGGTGTGTTGCCGCCGCAGATGGCGACGGAACCGGAGGAGCATCATGCCCGACCATGCCAGCGAACTCTCGTTCGACGAATTCGACGAACTGAACGACCCCCGCGGCGAGCCGACCGGCTTCGAGCGCGCGGTTTCCCGCCGCCGCTTTCTGGGCGGCGCGGCGGCGCTCGGCGCGGCCGGCGCCTTTTTCGGCCTGGGCGCGTTCCGGCCCGCGCATGCGGTCGGCACGGGCGGCCTCGGCTTCGAGCCCGTCGCCGCCAACGGGCTGGACACGGTGACCGTGCCGCCGGGCTTCTCCTGGCGCAATGTCATCGCCTGGGGCGACCCGCTCTGGTCCGACGGCAAGCCGTTCGACCACGCCACGCGCGGCACCGGCGCCAGCCAGGAGCGCGCCTTCGGCGACAATAATGACGGCATGTCCTCGTTCGACGCCGGGGGCAGGACCGTGCTCGCCGTCAACAACGAATATGTGAACCGGCGGGTCATCTACGGCAACCGCGCCTCCGGCCTGCCGGAGACCGCCGACGACGTGCGCAAGGGCAAGGCCGGCCACGGCGTCAGCGTCTTCGAGATCGAAATGGCGGACGGCGGCTGGCGGCCGGTGGTCGACTCGCCCTTCAACCGGCGCATCACCGCGGACACGCCGGTGGAGATCACCGGCCCGGCGCGCGGCCACGACCTGCTGAAGACGGCGGCCGATCCCGCCGGCGCGACCGCGCTCGGCACCTGGAACAATTGCGGCAACGGCAGGACGCCCTGGGGCACCTATCTGGCCTGCGAGGAGAATTTCAACGGCTATTTCTCCTCCTCGGACCCCGGCTATGCCGTGCCGGATGCGATGAAGCGCTACGGCGTCGGCCTGAAGGACTGGGGCTATGCCTGGGCCACCGCGGACGAGCGCTTCGACATCTCGAAGCACCCGAACGAGCCGAACCGGGCGGGCTATGTCGTCGAGATCGACCCGCTCGACCCGGAGTCCATGCCGAAGAAGCGCACCGCGCTCGGCCGCTTCAAGCATGAGAACGCCGAGGTCGTCGTGGCCGCCAACGGGCATGTCGTCGTCTATATGGGCGATGACAAGCGCGGCGAGTTCCTCTACCGCTTCGTCTCGGAAGGCCGCTATGTCGAGGGCGGCGACAATGCCGGCCTGCTGGACCGGGGCGTGCTGTCGGTGGCGCGCTTCGACGAGGACGGCGGCGGCGAGTGGCTGGCGCTGACGCCGGAGACGACCGGCATGGCCTCGGCGGCCGAGATTGCGGTGCTGACGCGCATGGCCGGCTCGGCGGTCGGCGCGACCACCATGGACCGCCCGGAGTGGGTCGCCGCGCACCCGAAGCGCGCCGAGGTCTATTGCTGCCTCACCAACAACAGGAACCGCGGCAGGAAGCCGAACGCGGGCGGCGACCCGACCCCGGTCGGCGGCCCCAACCCGCGCGCCGGCAACGAATACGGCCAGATCGTGCGCTGGCGGCCTGCGGGCGGCGACCACACGGCCGCCGGCTTCGAGTGGGACCTGTTCGTGGTGGCCGGCAACCCGGCGGTGCATGACGACGACCGCGCCGGCTCCGCCAATGTCACCCCGGACAACATGTTCAACTCACCGGACGGGCTGGTGTTCGACAGCAGGGGCGGCCTCTGGATCCAGACCGACGGCAAATACACGAACGAGGGCGGTTTCGCCGGCCAGGGCAACAACCAGATGCTCTATGCCGACCCCGACACGGGCGGGATAAACCGTTTCCTTGTCGGCCCGAGGGAGTGCGAGGTGACGGGGCTCTGCTGGTCAATGGACCGCAGGACCATGTTCGTCGGCCTCCAGCATCCGGGCGAGAAGGGCGGCAGCCATTTCCCCGGCGGCGGCGGGACCGTGCCGCGCTCCACCGTCATCGCCGTCACCCGCGACGACGGCGGCGAGATCGGCTGAGGCCGGCGGCAGGCCCTGCCGCGGGCTGCTGATTCCCTCATCCTGAGTAGCCGACCGGAGGGAGGCGTATCGAAGGACGGCGGCGGGCGCGGGGAGGCCGGGGAGTCCCTCATCCTGAGCAACCGGCCGGAGGGAGGCAGGCGGCCTCTCTTGCGTCGCCCCGGCCTCTCCCCGCAAGCGGGGAGAGGGGAATTGCGGCCGTGCGCCCTGTGGCATGGCCCACAACCGTCACCCCGGACTTGATCCAGGGGCCATCTCCGGCTCTCTCCGCAGCCTCGGCGGTTGACTTGCCCTCCACCGGAGGCGGCAACCGCAGACGGTCAGGGATGGACCCCGGATCAAGTCCGGGGTGACGATGTTTGTCCGTCCTCGTTCTGTTTCGACACGGTCGGATGCCGCTCCGATTCCTTCACACGCTCCTTTGCGGGGGCAGGCGGGGGCGGGGCGACGGTTGGGGGGCTTGCGCGGGTTCCTCTCTCCCCCTTTCCCGCCGGCGCGCTATGGGCATGCCGCGCCCCGGCCTGTATATCGGGGCCGACGGGTCGGCGGGAAGGATGCGGGGGTCGTGCCGGAAGAAGCGGTCAAGCAGCGCCGTCGCGGGCGCACCCAGCCCAAGGGGCGCCAGGTCGAGCCGGAGGCGCTGGCGGAGGTGCAGGCGCTGCTGGGCGATGCGCCGCGCGGGCGCGAGTTCCTGATCGAATATCTGCACCTTGTCCAGGGCCGTTTCGGGCACCTCTCCGCCCGGCACCTGGCGGCGCTGGCGGAAGAGATGCGCCTTGCCATGGCGGAAGTCTGGGAGGTCGCGACCTTCTACGCCCATCTGGACACGGTGAAGGAAGGCGAGGCGCCGCCGCCGGCGCTCACTCTGCGCGTCTGCGACAGCCTCTCCTGCGAGCTGGCCGGCGCGCCGGCGCTGCTGGACTCCCTGCGCGCAGCCTTCCCGGAGGCGCGGGTCGTCACCGCCCCCTGCATGGGCCGCTGCGACCGCGCGCCGGTCGTCGAGGCCGGGCACGGCCATGTGGACGAAGCGACGCCGGAGAAGGTGCGCGCGGCCGTCTCGAACGAGGCGGAGCACACCGTTCCGGCGGCGGCGGCAGGCGGTTACGCGCAATTCCGCGCCTGCCTCGAAGGCCGGCGGACCCGCGAGGAGGTGGCGCGCGTAATCGAGGAGTCGGGCCTGCGCGGCATGGGCGGCGCGGGCTTCCCGAGTGCGCGCAAATGGGGCTTCGTGCGCGCCGGGCCGAAGCCGCGCCACCTGACTGTCAATGCGGATGAGGGCGAGCCCGGCACCTTCAAGGACCGCCATTTCCTGGAGACTGCGCCCGGCGCCGTGCTGGAAGGCGCGCTGATCGCCGCCTGGGCGGTCGAGGCGGACACCGTCACCATCTATCTCCGCGACGAATATCCCGATGCGCGGGAGATCTTGGCGGCCGAGATCGCACGGCTCGGCGAGCTTGCACCGGCCGGCGGGGTACATCTGCGCCGGGGGGCGGGCGCCTATATCTGCGGCGAAGAGTCGGCGATGATCGAGAGCATCGAGGGCAAGCGCGGCCTGCCGCGCCACCGCCCGCCCTATGTAGCGCAGGTGGGCCTGCACGGCCGGCCGACGCTCGTCCACAATGTCGAGACGCTCTACTGGATGCCCGCGATCCTGGAGCGGGGCGCGGCCTGGTTCGCGGAGACGGGGCGCCACGGCGGCAAGGGCTGGCGGGCCTATTCCGTCTCCGGGCGGGTGAAGGAGCCGGGGGTGAAGATCGTGCCCGCCGGCGTCACCGCGCGCGAGCTGATCGAGGAGTTTTCCGGCGGCATGGCCGAGGGCTGCGCGTTCAAGGCCTACCTGCCGGGCGGCGCGTCGGGCGGCATATTGCCGGCCAGCCTCGCCGACATCCCGCTCGATTTCGGCAAGCTGGAGCCGCATGGCTGCTTCACCGGCTCGGGCGCCGTGGTCGTGCTGGCGGAGGGCGACGATGTGGGCGCGGCGGCGCTCAACCTGATGCGCTTCTTCGCCTATGAGAGCTGCGGGCAGTGTACCCCCTGCCGGGTCGGCACGGAGAAGGCCGCCCGGCTGATGGCCGAGCCTGCCTGGGACCGCGGCGTGCTGGAGGACCTTGCCGCCGTCATGGCCGACGCCTCGATCTGCGGCCTCGGCCAGGCCGCCCCCAACCCGCTCCGCTGCGCCATGAAATACTTCCCGGAGGATGTGGGGCTCTGACGACGGGGCTGCCGGTCAGGGGATGAGCCTGGCGGCGACGATCAGCGCGGCGAGAACGCCGGCGACGGCGTAAAGCTTGTTTGTGAAGCGCGATTCGAATTCTGCCAGGTCCGCTTTGGTCGCAAGCGCAGCAAGGTCGGCTTTGGTAGCGGGTTCTTCCCGTCCGGTCCGAGCCACTGTCCTCTCCCCCTACCCGCGCGTCAGCGGTTTGTAGCGGATGCGGTGGGGGTTGTCGGCTTCCGCGCCGAGGCGGCGGCGGCGGTCGGCCTCGTAGTCGGCGTAGTTGCCCTCGAACCACTCCACATGGCTGTCGCCCTCGAAGGCGAGGATGTGAGTGGCGATCCGGTCCAGGAACCAGCGGTCGTGGCTGATGACCAGCACCGAGCCGGCAAACGCCAGCAGCGCCTCCTCCAGCGAGCGCAGGGTCTCGACGTCGAGGTCGTTGGTCGGCTCGTCCAGCAGCAGCAGGTTGGCGCCGGACTTGAGCATCTTGGCGAGATGGACCCGGTTGCGCTCGCCGCCCGAGAGGGAGCCGACCTTCTTCTGCTGGTCCGGGCCCTTGAAGTTGAAGGTGGAGACATAGGCCCGGCTCGCCACCTCGCGCGCTCCGAGCGCGATCATGTCGAGGCCGCCGGAAATCTCCTCCCAGACCGTCCTGTCGGCAGCGAGCGCCTCGCGGCTCTGGTCCACCGCGCCGATCTTCACCGTCTCGCCGACCCGGAGCGCGCCGCTGTCCGGCGCCTCCTCGCCGGTCAGCATCCGGAAGAGCGTGGTCTTGCCGGCGCCGTTCGGGCCGATCACGCCGACAATGCCCGCCGGCGGCAGGCGGAAGGAGACGCCCTCCATCAGCAGCCGGTCGCCGAACGCCTTGGCGACGCCCTTCGCCTCGATCACCACGTCGCCGAGCCTCGGCCCGGGCGGGATGACGATCTCCGCCGTGTCGAGCGCCCGGCGCTGGCCCTCCGCCAGAAGCTCCTCGTAAGCCCGCAGGCGCGCCTGGCTCTTGGCCTGCCGGGCGCGCGGGCTCTGGCGCACCCATTCGAGCTCGCGCTGCAGCACCCGGCGCCGCGCGCTCTCCTGCTTCTCCTCCAGCGCGAGGCGGCGCTCCTTCTGCTCCAGCCAGGAGGAGTAGTTGCCCTCGAACGGCACGCCGCGCCCCCGGTCAAGCTCCAGGATCCAGCCGGCGACATTGTCGAGGAAGTAGCGGTCGTGGGTGACGGCCACCACCGTGCCCTCATAGCGCTCCAGGAAGCGCTCCAGCCAGGCGACGCTCTCCGCGTCCAGATGGTTGGTCGGCTCGTCGAGCAGCAGCAGGTCGGGCCGGGAGAGCAGCAGGCGGCAGAGCGCCACACGCCGCCGCTCGCCGCCGGAAAGCGTCGCCGTGTCGGCGTCGCCCGGCGGGCAGCGCAGCGCGTCCATGGCGATCTCGACCGTGCGCTCCAGTTCCCAGCCGTTCGCCGCGTCGATCCGCTCCTGCAACTCGCCCTGCTCCTCGATCAGCGCGTCCATCTCCTCGGGCGTCAGGTTTTCGGCGAAGCGCGCGCTCACCTCGTTGAAGCGCTCCAGCAGCCGGGCCGTCTCGGCCACGCCCTGCATGACATTGCCCATCACGTCGCGGTCGGGGTCGAGCTCGGGCTCCTGCGGCAGGTAGCCGACGCGCGCGCCGTCCGCCGCCCACGCCTCGCCGTCGAACTCGGTCTCGATGCCGGCCATGATGCGCATGAGCGTCGATTTGCCGGCGCCGTTCGGCCCGAGCACGCCGATCTTGGCGCCGGGCAGGAAGGCGAGGCGGATATTGTCGAGCACCTTCCGCCCGCCCGGATAGGCCTTGGCGAGCCCGTGCATCACATAGACATATTGGTATGAAGCCATGGCGCCGCTCATACCCCGCCGCCCGCTTCGCTGCAACGCGCCGGACAGTAACGGGCTATACTCCGCCGCGGTGCAAGAGAGGAGATGGGTCATGGATCTCCCGTTCGGCGGCGGCTGCGCCTGCGGTGCCATACGCTACGAATGTTCCGGCGCGCCGGTCTATATGGGCAACTGCCATTGCCGGGACTGCCAGCAGGCCACGGGCAGCGCCTTCTTCCCGGCCGTGGCGGTGCGGGAGCGGGAATTCAGGCTTCTCGGCGGCGAGCCCGCCTGGTTCGAGAGGCCGGCCGACAGGGGCCACCCGATGCGCCGCGCCTTCTGCCCCGAATGCGGCTCTCCCGTGTTCCTGAAAAACGGGGCGTCCGAAGGGGTGCGGGTGCTTTACGCGGGCAGCCTTGACGATCCCGGCCTGTATCGGCCGAGCCGGGACATCTTCGTCGGCAGTGCGCAACCCTGGTGCCCGATGGACCCCGACCTCCCCAAGGACAGGGGCATGCCGGGAGGGTAGGCCCGGCTTTCGGCTTCCCGAACCCGGCGCTACAGGTCCGAGCGCAGCCGGCTCAACTCCCGCGTCTGCTCGATCACGTTCGCCACCGACTGGCCGATCAGGTCCAGCCTGCTGACCTGGTCGATGCGCGCGCGGGCCTGGCCCAGTTCGCGCGGCGCCATCATGTGGTCGAGTATGCCGCAGGCGTCGCAGAGGCCGATGATCGCGATGTCGCGGGGGTCGGGAATCTCGTCGGACAGGAGCACGCCCATGATCCGGAGCTTGACCTCCCGTTCCGCCTTTCCGTCCACGCTCGGGTAGCGCCGCGACCGGAAGACCCAGAGAAACCGGTCTTCCTCGCGCGTCAGGATGCCCTTTTCGACGAGCCGTGCGAGGGCGGTTTCGCGGATCTCGTCGGCATGGTCGGCGGACCTCTGGACCCAGTGGTGGGCGTCGTGGCTGTGTCTGGCCGCGACGATGCGTTCCAGCGTGGGGTCGAGCAACGGGTCGCCCGTCGGCTTCTCGTCCACGAGGATGAGCGAGCCGGGGTCGGTGTCGATCCGGTCCAGCAGCGCGAGGTCCATCAGCACCGCGCCGGCCAGCGCGCTTCTCAGCGACGATTGCGGGACGGGCAGGAAGCTCCCGTCGCGGTCGTCGAGCAGGAGCAGCATGATCTCTTCGGCAAAGCACAGCATCTCGGTCAGCCCAATCTGAAAACCGCTTCGGTAACGTCTTCTTCCCGGAACGCCCGGCCCTCAGGCGGCTCTCGCCCGCTGGCGGTCCAGGCCGCGGGCGAAATTGTCGAGCGTGATCTTGCGGTCGAGCGTGAGGTCCTCGCAAAGGATGTCATAGACGTCGCCCTCCACCGCCTGCATGGAGAGCAGGATGATCGCGCCCTCCGGCCCGCCGCCCTCGACATGGGTTTCGTCGCCCCGGTTCTCGGAGAAGGTGCCGGCCGGGCGGATGTCGGGCGCTCCCAGCGCGCCGTCGGGCCCCGGCTTGTAGATGCGGTGCTCGCCTTCGAGCACCAGCGTCTTGGTGACGCCGACATGGGTGTGCGGCACGCAGTTGGTGTGCGGCACGCAGTTGGTGTCGGGATCGAACTTCATGAGCATATCGACCCGGTTCAACTCCCGGTCCACGCTCTGGATGGAATAGTAGAGGCCCTCGAAACCGTTGAACGGCGCCCAGTCGATGGCGCGGTCGTCGAACCTGTATGCGGTCATGGCAAGCCGTCCCTGCTGCCGGGGAGTCGCCCGACAGTAGAGCGCAGGAACGGCCCGAAGGGAAGGGTGCCAGGCAGGCATCGGGACGCGGTGCGCTGCTTTTGTCGAAGCCGGTCACGGGCTTGCCCGCTCCGGGCTGCGAAGGTCCTGCGGAAGGCCGGCCATTGCGGCGGCGGGGAGGTCGGGAGACCAGTCCTGCCGGAAGGTCGCGTCGGCGCGAAGGCGGTTGCGGAACCAGGTCCGCTGGCGCTTGGCGAAACGGCGGGTGGCGAAGACCGCGCGCCTTTCCGCCTCCTCCAGCGCGATCTCGCCGGCGAGATGGGCATGCAGCTCGGGCAGCCCCAGCGCCTTCATCGCCGGCAGGTCCGGGTCGAGGCCCCGGAGCCGGTCCGCCTCCTCCAGCGCGCCGGCCGCCAGCATGGCGCGGAACCGCGTCTCGATGCGCGCCCGCAACCGCTCGCGCGGCGGATCGAGGAGGATGGTCCAGGCCCTGAGCGGGGCAGGGCGCGGCCCGGCCTGCCATTCGGAGAGCGGCCTGCCGGTCGCCTCGAACACCGCCCAGGCCCTGAGCAGCCGCTGGCGGTCGCCGGGCGGCACGCGCCGGGCGAGGTCCGGGTCGCGCGCCGCCACTTCGCGGTGGAAGCCCTCCGCCCCCAGCGCCTCGCGGCGCGCGCGGGCGGCGGCCTCGATGCCGGGCGCCGTATCGGGCATGTCGGAAAGGCCGTGCAGCAGCGCCTCGATATAGAAGCCGGTTCCGCCGCAGAGAATGGCGGGATGTGCCTCCTCGCCGGCCAGCGCGGCCAGCGCCATCTCCCGCCAGCGCGCGGCGGAGCAGCGCTCCCATGCGGGCATGACGCCGTAGAGCCGGTGCGGCGCGCGTTCCTCCTCCGCCGGCCCCGGCCGCGCGGTCAGGACCCGCAATTCGCGATAGACCTGCATGCTGTCGGCGTTCACGACCGCGCCGCCGAGCGCGGCCGCCATTTCGAGCGCCAGCTTCGATTTACCGCTCGCCGTCGGGCCCGCAATGACGATGATGGGCGGCATGTCGCAGGATGCAGTCATGGACTGGGTGGCCGTGGCGATGGCGCCGGAAGGCGAGGCGCTGGACGAGGCGATTGTCGCGCGCCTCGCCGGGCGGCTCAAGGCGGGCCCGGTGCGCCGGCTCGGCCCCGATGCGGTCGAGATGGCGGTGGCCGCGCCCGATGCCGAGCCCGGCGAGACGGGGATCGACTGGGCCGTGCTGCCGGCGCGCGGACGGCGCAAGCGCCTGCTCATCGCCGACATGGACTCCACCATGGTCGCCGGGGAGACGCTGGACGAACTGGCGGCAGAGGCCGGGATCGGCGGGCGGGTGGCCGCGATCACGGCGCGGGCGATGAATGGCGAACTCGATTTCGAGGCGGCGGTCCGGGAACGGGTCGGCCTGCTGGCCGGGCTGCCGCTGGCGGCGGTGGACCGGGTGCTGGCGCGCCTCCATCTCATGCCGGGGGCGCGCGCGGCCGTCGCGACGATGCGCGCTTCGGGCGCCCATTGCATGCTGGTGTCGGGCGGCTTCACCCTGTTCGCGGAGCCGGTAGGCGCGCGCCTCGGCTTCCACGAGGTGCAGGCCAACCGGCTGGAGGTGCGGGACGGGCGGCTGACCGGCCGCGTGCTCGAACCCGTTCTCGGGCAGGACGCGAAGCGCCGGGCGCTGGAAGAACGCCGCAATGCGCTCGGCCTCGCGCCCCGGGACACGCTGGCGGTCGGCGACGGGGCCAACGACCTCGCCATGCTGGCCGCCGCCGGGCTCGGCGTCGCCTTCCGCGCGAAGCCCGCGGTGGCGGCGGAGGCCCGCATCCGGGTGGACCGGGCGGGCCTCGCGGCCCTGCTCTACCTGCAGGGCTACAGGAGGGCCGAATTCGCGGCCTGAACGCTCTCAGTTGGCCTGGCGCTTCAGGAATGCCGGGATGTTGAGCTGCTCGTCGTCCTCAGCCGGGGCCGGCACCGCGTTGCCGCTGCCAATGCTCACTTCGAGAGGCGGGGGCTCCTTGGCGGCCGCGTCCGCTTCCCGTCCCAGAAGGCCGGGCAGGCCGAACCATCCGCGGCGCTGCGGCGTCGGCGGCGGAGCCGGCGGGGTTTCGGGCATGGCTGCGGCCGGGGGCGCGCGGAACAGCTGCGTCTTGCGCGGCGCGGCCGCGCCGTCCGGCAGGAAGGCCTTGCCATAGGCCGGCTTGCGGGCCGGCGCGGCCTCGGCATCGTCGATCCCGGCCGCTGCAGGCTCTGCCGCCGGCGCCGCCGCTTCCCCGGGCTGTTCGGCGGCTTCGGCAGCGGCCTCCATCGGGGCCTCTTCTTCCGCGGCCTCGGTCATCGCGACGACGCGGGCCGGCTCTTCGGCGACTTCCGGTGTCTCCTCCGGCACTGCCGCGTCCATCGCCGCGTCTTCCGACGGCCGGTCGACGACGACGATGCCCGGCAGGACGGGATCCGTCTCGCGTTTGAACTCCGACTCGATGCCGGTTGCGACCACGGACACGCGCATCCTGTTGTTCATGCTCTCGTCGAGCGTGGAGCCGAACACGATATTGGCGTTTTCGTCCACTTCCCGGCGGATGCGGTTGGCGGCCTCGTCCACCTCCATCAGGCCCATGTCGAAACCGCCGGTGATGTTGATGAGCACCGCCTGCGCGCCCCGCATGGAGGTGTCGTCGAGCAGCGGATTGTCGATGGCGGCTTCCGCGGCGTCGATGGCGCGGGTTTCGCCCTCCGCCTCGCCGGTGCCCATCATCGCCTTGCCCATTTCGCGCATGACCGAGCGGATGTCGGCGAAGTCGAGGTTCACAAGGCCCGGCTTGATCATCAGGTCGGTCACGCCGCGCACACCCGATTGCAGCACCTCGTCCGCCATCTGGAAGGCTTCGGCGAGGGTGGTTCGCGGGTCGGCCACCTGGAACAGGTTCTGGTTCGGGATGACGATCAGCGTATCGACGAACTTGGCCAGCTCCTCGATGCCGTTCTCGGCGGCGCGCATGCGGCGCGTGCCCTCGAAGTTGAACGGCTTGGTGACGACGCCCACGGTCAGCACGCCGCGCTCCCGCGCCGCCCGGGCGATCACCGGGGCGGCGCCGGTGCCGGTGCCGCCGCCCATGCCGGCGGTGATGAAGAGCATGTGGCAGCCTTCGATCTCCGCCATGACTTCGTCGAGCGCTTCCTCCGCGGCCGCCCGTCCGATGTCGGGTTCGGCGCCGGCGCCCAGGCCGTTGGTCAGGTTGGCGCCAAGCCGGATGCGGTTGGGCGCGTCCGACAGGCCCAGCGCCTGCGCGTCGGTGTTGGCCACCAGGAATTCGACGCCCTGGAGATCGGAGCGGATCATGTTGTTGACCGCGTTGCCTCCCGCGCCGCCGACGCCGATGACCGTGATTCGCGGCCTCATCTCGACATAGTCGGGCGGAGAGTGGAAGTTGATTGTGCTCATCGGGTTCTCCTGTCTGGGCAACGTCCTGGCTTGGGGTTCCTCGTCAGATGTGCTGGCGCATCCATGCGCCGAAGCGGGCGAAGAGATGTGTGGAGGCGGGCGCGAGCGCCGGCATGGAGAGCGCGGCGGGCGCATCCCCGCCGCGGGCATGCACGAGCAGGCCGGCGCAGGCGGCATAAGCGGGGCCGGTGCGGGAGTCGGCGATCCGGAAGGCGGGTCCGATGCTTCCCGTGCGGACCTGGCGTTCCAGGATCAGCTCGCCCAGCCGGGCGGCGCCGACCAGCTGGCTGGCGCCGCCGGCAAGAACGACCCGCCGTCCCGCTTCCATCTGGGCGTAGGTCTCGTCCAGGCGGGCGCGGACGCGCTCAAAGGTCTGTTCCGTTCGCGGCGTAACGATCTGCCTCAGATAGGGCGGAACCACATGGCGGCCGTTCTTCCCGTAACTCTCTTCCGCATTTGCGTCCGGCAGCGGGTCCGTCTCGAAGGGTGAGCCGCTAAGGCAGCTCGCCTCCTTGACCTTGATCTCCTCGGCCTCGCGGAAGTTCATGGAGAAGGCGTAGGCGACATCCTCGGTCAGCCGCGCGCCGCCCTTCTTCAATACGTCCACGAAAGTCACGCCGCGGTTGTTGAAGACGGCGATTCCCGTCGTCCCGCCGCCCATGTCGGCCACCGCTATGCCGAGCTCGCGGTCCTCTTCGCTGAGCACGGCCAGGCCCGCCGCGTAGGGGGCGGGGAGAATGCCGGCGACCTCGACATGCGCCGCCCTGACGCAAGCTTCCAGATTGGCGATCGGCCCGGCTTCGGCGGTGACCGCATGGAGGTCGATGCCAATGCGGCTGCCATACATGCCGAGCGGGTTTTCGATGCCGTCCACGCCGTCGACCACATAGTCCAGCGGCCGGACCAGAAGCAGGCGGCGGTCCCTGGTCTCGATGCGCGCATAGGCAGTGTTCTGGATCCCGCGAATATCGGCAGGGACGATCCTCGGACCTGGGACCGGAAGCTCGACGCGGATGCGCTGGCTCGCCGGACGCCCGCCGCCGGTCGCCACGTAGATCTGCTGAACCTCGACGCCGGCCATGCGTTCGGCATGGGAAATCGCCGTGGCGATGGCCTGGCCGGCGGCATGGATATCGACAACGGCGCCCTCGAGGATGCCGCGCGAGGCGCGGTCGCCGATGCCGATGACATCGAGGGGCCCTTCTTCCAGGACCCTGGCGATGAAGCAGCAGACCTTGGTGCTGCCGACATCCAGCGCTGCGACGATGTTCTCCCGCGCCATGGGTTCAGCTCCGTTCCGCGGTCTCGTTTCGGGCCATGCGAAGGACCATCCGGCCGTCGAAACGCATGTCGATATGGGCGATGTCTCCGTCGAGCAGACGGCGTTCCCGGTTGATCTGCGCAAGGCGGGCCCAGGCGGCCTCGGCGCCTTCTTCGGGCAGCTTTATCTCGATCCGCCAGTCCAGATGGACGTTCCAGCGCCTGCCCGACACATAGGTGAGTCCGGTGACGCGCCACGCGACGTCCGGTTCCTGTCCGAGCGTGGCGAGAATGGCGGGAGCGGCTGCGGCGGCGCCCTCGCCGCGGACGACCGGCAGGTCGGCAAAGTCGCGCGGGTCGAGGCCGGGGATTTCGCGGCCTGTCCTGTCGATGACCGCGAAGTCCCGCCCGCGGTCCCAGACAGCGAGCGTCTCGCGCTCGACCAGCCGCACGACCAGCAGGTCCGGAAGCGCCCGTTCCACTTCCGCCTGCTGCACCCAGGGCAAGGCCTCGACGCGCCTGCGCGCGGCGCGGATGTCCACACCGAGGATGGGCGAGCCGGCGACGGCCCCGAGAGCGCTCCGGACCTCTTCCCGCGTCGTCTGCTTGCGGCCGATCACCATCACTTCGCGGACCTCGAAACCGGCGCGAACGGACAAGGCGTAGGCCCGCTCCATGGCGGCGCGGAAGTGGCGGGCGGCCCATTCGGATTCGCCGGTGCGGACAGCGGCGGCCGTTCCTGTCGCCAGCAGCAGCACCGCTCCCAGGCGCAGAAGCCACCGCCTGCGCGGCCGGAGCTTCAGAAATCGCATCGGGCCGCCTCCGTCATCAACTGGACGAGGCTCGGAAAATCGATGCCTGCCCAAGCGGCGATTTCCGGCACGAGGGAGAGCGGCGTCAGCCCCGGCTGGGTGTTGACCTCCAGCAGGTAAAGCCCGCCGCCATGCTCGTCATAGCGGAAGTCGGCGCGCGTGACCGACCGGCAGCCGAGCGCCGCATGCGCCCGTTCAGCCATGTCGAGCGCCTGGGCCGCCACATCCTCATCGACCGGCGCCGGAACCAGATGCTCCGCGCGCGCTTCGGTATATTTCGTGTCGTAATCGTAGAAGCCCTGGTAGGGCCGGATTTCCAGCAGGCCGAGTGCCCGGCCGTCATTTACGGCGACGGTGAGTTCACGGCCGGGAATATAGCGTTCCACCAGGGCCCTGCCGCCGAAAGGCCAGGTCTCGGGCGAGAGGGGAACGGCGTTGGAGCCTTCCTCGACGATGATAACGCCGACGCTCGAGCCCTCCGAGACCGGCTTGACCACATAGGGCGGCGGCATGGAGTCATGCGCGTCCCCGCAGCACACCACCTTGCCGTCGGGCACGGCGATGCCGGCCGTCCTGAACACCGCCTTCGACGCCGCCTTGTCCATGGCGAGCGCCGAGGCGCGTATGCCGGAATGGGTGTAGGGAATGCCCATGAGTTCGAGCAGACCCTGGATGCAGCCATCCTCGCCGAAGCGCCCGTGAAGGGCGTTGAAGGCGGCGTCGGGCGCCGGGGTCAGCCGTGCCGCAAGCGCGGGAATGTCGGCCCCGACATCGATGGGATCGACCGAGTAACCGAGCTTGGTCAGAGCCTCGCACACGGCCCGGCCCGTGGTCAGCGAAACCTCCCGTTCTGCGGACACGCCGCCCATGAGCACTGCGATCCTGTTCATGCCGGCGGCGCTCCCCGGCGGCCGACGCGCTCGATCTCCCAGTCGAGGCCGACGCCTGTGGCGGCAAGCACGCGGGCGCGCACGTCCTCGGCCAGGTCTTCGAGATCGGCGGCGCTCGCCGAGCCGGTGTTCACAAGAAAATTGCAGTGCATCTCGGAGACCATCGCGCCGCCGCGCTTCAATCCACGGCAGCCGGCCCGGTCGATCAACTCCCAGGCGCTGGCGCCGGCCGGATTGCGGAAGGTGGAGCCGCCCGTGCGCGAGCGGATCGGCTGGCTCGCTTCGCGCGCCGCCGCGATTTCGGCCATGGCGGTGCGCACCTCTTCGGCGGGCCGCTTCACGCCCCGGAAACGTGCCGAGAGGAAGATGCGATCCTTGCCCACCTCGTTGCCGCGATAGCGGAAGCCGAAATCGGCATTGAAGAGGCGTTCGACTTCGCCCTGGCGCGTCATCGCATCGGCATCCAGCAGCACATCGGCGGTCTCGCGGCCATAGGCGCCGGCATTCATGGCGAGTGCGCCGCCGACCGTGCCCGGTATGCCGGAAAGGAATTCGAGCCCGCCGAGTCCGGCGTCCGCGGCCGTGCGGGCGACATTGGCGCAAAGGGCGGCGGCCCCGGCGAAAACCGTCTCGCCCTCTGCTCGGATATCGGCGAAACCGCGGCCGAGCCTCAGCACGAGCCCGTCAATGCCGCCGTCCCGGACCAGCGTGTTGGACGCGACGCCGAGAACGGTGAGCGGCACATCCTCGGGCAGTTGGATCAGCAGGGCCTGCAGGTCGGACCGGTCCAACGGGCGGGCCATCGCCTCCGCAGGACCGCCGACCCGGAACCAGGTAATCCGGTCGAGCGGGGCGGCCGCGCTCACGCGCCCCCGGATGCAGGGAAGGGGGAAGCGCGGGGTCATTTGCGGGCCTCCCGGAGCGATTCCGGCAGGGCGTGCGCCCATGCGGTGATCGAGCCCGCACCGAGGCAGACGATGATGTCTCCGGGGGCCGCCCATCGGCCTGCGCAGGCCGCCAGGTCGTCGGGGCCGTCGATCGCTTTCACATCCCGGTGCCCGCTGGCGCGGGCCGCGGCTACCAGCGCATCCCGGTTCGCACCGGCGATGGGGGACTCTCCGGCAGCATAGACCGGGGCGACCAATACCTTGTCGGCCTGGGCGAAACAGTGCGCGAATTCGTCGAGCAGCGCGTTCAGGCGGGTGTAGCGATGGGGCTGCATGACCGCCATGACCCGCCCGCATCCGGCCAGCCGGGCCGTGGCCAGCACGGCCGCGATCTCCGTCGGGTGATGGGCGTAGTCGTCGATGATGCGCACGCCGTCCACCTCGCCCGCCAGCGTGAACCGGCGCTGCACGCCCCGGAACTCCGCGAGCGCCCGGCGAATGGCGTCCTCGGAGATGCCCAGGAGATGGCCGACCGAAACGGCTGCGAGCGCGTTCTCCGCATTGTGGCGGCCGGGCACGCCGACCCTCAGGTCCTCGATCTCCGCGAGTCCCGACACATTGAGCCGGCTGCCTGCGGGCTCCAGCACCAGCCCGCCGCCGCGAATATCGGCGTCGGGCGCAAAGCCGTAGCGAAGCACGGGCCGCCGGCACCGCTCCATCAGCCGGCGCGAGCCTTCATTGTCCGCGGACAGAATGGCGCTGCCGAAAGGCGGCACCGAGTCCGCGAACCGGGCGAAGCACGCCTCGATCTCGGCAAGGTCGCGGTAGTGCTCCATATGCTCGGCTTCGATATTGGTGACCACGGCAAGCGTCGCCGGCAGGTTGAGGAACGACCTGTCGCTCTCGTCCGCCTCGATAACCGCCCAGTCGCCCCGGCCCAGTTTTGCATTGGAGCCGAGGCCTTCGAGGATGCCGCCGTTGACGACCGTCGGATCCAGCCCGTCGGCTTCGAGCACTGCGGCAATCATCGCGGTGGTCGTGGTCTTTCCATGCGTGCCGGAGACCGCGATCGGCCATGAGAGCGAGGCGATGGCGGCCAGCGCCTCCGAGCGATGCAGGACCGGAATACCCCGCCGGAGCGCCTCCTGCCGTTCGGCGTTGTCCTCGGGAACGGCCGTCGAGACCACGACCGCCGCCGCCTCGCCGAGATTGCCGGCGTCATGGCCGATCCGGACGGTCAGGCCGAGCGCCTGCAGCCGGGCCGTGTTGGCGCTCGCCTGCGCATCGCTTCCGCCGACCGGGCAACCGAGCCGGTGCAGCAGCTCGGCGATGCCGCTCATGCCGATGCCCCCGATCCCGATGAAATGGAGCGGCCCGAAGGGAAGCGGGAGCGGACTCATGGCCCGGCCTCCCGGACTTCCGAAAGGACGAAGTCCACGAGGGCGTCGGCCGCGTCGGGCCTGCCGAATTGCCGTGCGCCCGCTGCGGCGCGCGCAAGCCGGTCGGGCTCTGTCAGACAGGCTTCCACCAGGTCGCGCAGCCGGTCCGGGGTGAAGTCGCGGTCGGGGAGCAGCCAGCCTCCGCCCGCCTCGATGACGGCCCGGGCATTGGCGCTCTGGTGGTCGTCGGTCGCATGGGGATAGGGCGCGAAGACGGCGGGCCGGCCCGCAGCCGCGAGTTCCGCCACGGTAGAGGCTCCCGCCCGGGCGACGACCAGATGCGCTTCGCCGAGCGCGCTTGCCATGTCCTCGATGAAGGGCGCCAGGGATGCTTCGACGCCCTGCCTGCGATAGGCGTCTCGCGCCGCCTCCAGGTCTTCCGCGCGGCATTGCTGGCGGACGACGACCCGGCCGGCAAGAGGGCCGAGCGCCTCCGGCAGCACTTCGGAAAAGATGCGCGCGCCCTGGCTGCCGCCGAAGACCAGGAGCCGCAGGGGCTCGCCGGTCTGAGGGGGCGCGTAGGGCCGGTCGCGGAGCGCCGCGATCTCCGGCCTGACGGGATTGCCGACAAGGCGGTCTCCCACACCGGGATAGCTGGCGGCGACCTTGACCCTGCCGCGCGCAAGCAGCCGGTTGGTCCTGCCGAGGAGTGCGTTCTGTTCGTGCAGCACGGTCGTGAGGCCGAGCCAGCGGGCCGCGAGCACGGTCGGCGCGGAGGGATAGCCGCCGAAGCCGACGACCGCGGAGGTGCGCGTCCTGGCAAGCACCTTGCGGGCGTCGAACACGCCGAGCCCGAGCTGCAGGAGGCCGCGCAGGCTGCGGGGCGCTCCGGCCCGGATGGTATGCACCGGCGCATCGCCCGTGAAGGCGGCGCCCCGCCGGTCGGTGACGGCAATGGCCGCTTCGCCGCGGGCGGCGAGGCAGGCGGCGAAGGCGCGGGCGGGAAAGACATGGCCTCCGGTGCCGCCGGCGGCGATGGCGATGGGGCCGGCCATCACAGCACTTCCGCCTGCCCGTCCCGGCGCCGGTTGAGCGCGAGGACGAAGCCGAGCGTGATCGAGGCGGCGAACAGCGACGAGCCGCCATAGCTGAGGAAGGGCAGGGTGGTGCCCTTGGTCGGGATGACCTCCAGCGCCGACGCCATGTTGATGAACGCCTGAAGGCCGAAGCTCGCGAGCAGGCCGGAGACGGCCAGGAAGACGAACAGGTTTTCCTCCGCCATCAGCCGGAGCGCACCCCGGCAGACGATGAGGCCGTAGAGCCCGACCACGGCGATGCAGACCAGGAGACCGAACTCCTCGCCCAGCACGGCGAAAATGAAGTCCGCATGAGCGTCCGGCAGGGTGTCCTTGACGGTGCCCTCACCGGGTCCCTGGCCGACAAGGCCGCCCTGCTTGAAGGATTCGAGGGACCGGCCGATCTGGTAGCGGTCGCCGCCGCTGCCGTCGAAGAAGGCGTTGACGCGGTTCGAAACGTGGTCGAAGCCGAAATAGGCTACGACCCCGCCCATTCCTGCCGCCAGGAAGAGGCCGGCCAGCGCCAGCGCCGGCATGCCGGCCAGCGCGAATTGCCCGAACCATACCGAAACGACCATGAAGGTCATGCCGACATCGGGCTGCAGCAGCAGGGCGGCGGAGACGACGGCCAGCAGTCCGGCGGCGATTACAAGCGCGCGGGAGCCGACGACGATGCGGTAATGGGCGAACAGCCAGGCGGACACCACGGCCATGCCCGGTTTCAGGAACTCCGAAGGCTGCAGGCCGATGACGCCAAGCGAGAGCCAGCGCTGGGCGCCCTTGTTCTCCAGTCCGACAAGAGCGGTTACAAGCGTCAGCAGCAGAGCGCCGGCGCATACGAGGCAGGCGGTCTGGAGCACCTGGACCGGGCTCAGCAGTGCGCAGCCGGCCATGATGCAGATTGCGACCGGCAGGAACAGGGCGTGCTTGAACAGGAAGTGGAAGCGGTGGTCGCCGTTCAACTCGGCGACAGCGGGCCCGGCTGTCGCGATCAGGATGACGCCGAATACGATCAGCGCCGCTGCGGCGCCGACCGTCATCCGGTCCACCGTCCAGACCCATTGGGCTGTCCAGCTTCGGTCGGTGCGGGGCAGGAAGCTCATGCCGCACCTCCCGCAAGCCCGCGCACGCCCTCGCGAAAGGCATCGCCGCGCGCCTCGAAACTGTCCCACTGGTCGAAGGATGCAGCGGCGGGCGCCAGCAGCACGACTTCGCCGGGCCGCGCGTCGCGATGGGCGGCCGCCAGCGCCGCGTCGAGGCTGCCCAGGCACTCGCATGCGGCATGGCCGGCAAGCGCCGCTGCGAACGGGGCCTCGGACGCGCCGATGAGATAGGCCTTCGCGATCCGTTCGAACCACGGCCGGACCGCGTCGAGATTGTCGGTTTTGGCCTGTCCGCCGGCGATCCAGCGGACCCGCTCGAAGCTGGCGAGTGCAAAGGCCGCCGACTCCGGGTTGGTCGCCTTGCTGTCGTTCACATAGCGGACGCCGGCGACCTCGCCGACGGTTTCCATCCTGTGCGGCAGGCCCCGGAAGCCGTCCATGGCTTCGAGCGCATCCCGGCGGTCGATGCCGAGCGCGCCGAGCGCCGCCAGCGCGGCGGCTGCATTGCGGCGGTTGTGGAGGCCGGGCAGGGCGGGGAGCGCCGGGCCGTCGTCTCCCGTTGCGACGACAGTCCGGCCTTCGGCCCGCAAACGCGCTGCCAGCCGGCAGCACCAGGGGTCCGATACGCCGACAATGGCGCTCGCCCGGTTCCGGAAAATACGGGCCTTGTCGGCGGCATAGCCATGCATCCCGCCATGCCGGTCGAGATGGTCCGGAGCGATATTGAGGAGCACGGCGACGTCGAAGGCCGGGCGCGCCATCAGCGCGAGTTGGTAGGAGGAGAGCTCGAGCACATAGACGCCGCCGGGCCCGAGGGCCGGCAGACCGAGCGCCGCCGGCCCGAGATTGCCGCCGACCGCATGCGGCAGCCCCAGCCTGTCGAGGGCATGCCCGATCAGGGTCGTCACCGTCGATTTGCCGTTGGTGCCGGTGATGCCGACGAAACGGCAGTCCGGCATGGCTTCGACGAGCAGGGAGATGTCCGCCTCCGGCCGTACGCGGGCGGCGTCCGCCCTGACCGCAAGCGGATGCGGCCGCGGGTGGAGATGAGGGATGCCGGGGCTCCAGACCAGCCGATCCAGGCCGGACGGGTCGAGGGGCTGCACATCGCCGAAGTCCCGGCGCAACTCCTCGCGGTCGTCCCAGACATGCAGACTCGCGCCGGCCGCCGCCAGGGCAGCCGCTGCCGCCCGGCCGGACCGTCCGAGCCCCATGACGCCCACCTCGGCGCCGCGACATGCCGGCAGCGGGATCATCGGAGCTTCAATGTTGCGAGGCCGACGAGCGCGAGCACGACGGCAATGATCCAGAAGCGGATGACGATGGTCGGCTCCCGCCAGCCCTTTTGCTCGAAGTGGTGGTGCAGGGGCGCCATGCGGAACACGCGCTTGCCGGTGAGCTGGAACGAGGCCACCTGAACGATCACCGAGACCGCCTCGAGCACGAAAAGCCCGCCGACAATGGCGAGCACCAGTTCGTGCTTGGTGATGACCGCGACCGAGCCGAGCGTGCCGCCGCAGGCGAGCGAGCCCGTGTCGCCCATGAAGACCATGGCCGGCGGCGCGTTGTACCAGAGGAAGCCGAGGGATGCGCCCACCAGCGCGCCCAACAGCACGGAAAGCTCGCCGGCGCCCGGGACCGGGTGGATCTGCAGATACTCCGCAAACACGGTGTGGCCGGCCAGATAGGCGATGATGCCGAAGCAGCCGGCGGCGATCATGACCGGCACGATCGCGAGGCCGTCGAGGCCGTCGGTGAGGTTGACCGCGTTCGACGCCCCGGTCATCACCAGCACCGCGAAGGGCACGGCGAACCAGCCAAGGTCGATCACGAGGTCCTTGAAGACGGGGATGGCAAGCCCGTAACCGAGCGGCTCGCCGACAATTTCCGCCGCCGCAATGGCGGCCGCCGCGCTCACTGCAATCTGGACCGCGAGTTTGGTCTTGCCCGAAAGACCGCGGCTGCTGCGGCGGGCGAGCTTCAGATAGTCGTCCGCAAAACCGACAAGGCCGAAGCAGAGCGTCACCGCCAGCACGATCCACACATAGGGATTGGCAAGGTCGGCCCAGAGCAGCGTGCTGGCGATGAGAGCCGAGAGGATCAGCGTGCCGCCCATGGTCGGCGTGCCGCGCTTGGTCTCCAGATGCGATTTCGGGCCGTCTTCGCGGATCGGCTGCCCTTCGGCCTGTCTGGCGCGCAGCCAGGCGATCATGCCGGGCGCGAGCAGGAAGCTCAGCACAAGCGCGGTCAGCGTCGCCGCCCCGGACCGGAAGGTGATGTAGCGGAACAGGTTGAAGAGCTGGAAGTCTTCGGCCAGTGGCGTGAGGAGGTTGTAAAGCACGGCTCCTCAACCTCCTTCCCCTGCGCGGCGCTCCAGCGCCTCGATCACGGGCTTCATGCCCATGCCGAGCGAGCCCTTGACGAGCACGATGTCGCCCGGCGCCACCGCGTCCGCGACCAGGGGAGCGAGGGCCGCGGCATCGGGCCGGTGCGCGCCGCCCCGGACGCGCGGCAGGCGGTCGAACAGCCGGCGCATCTCGGGCCCGGCGGCGAAGACGAGATCGACCCCGGCCGCCTCGAGCGGCGCTGCGAGTCCGGCATGGGCGGGGCCCGCATCCGCGCCCAGCTCCAGCATGTCGCCCAGAACCGCGATCCGCCGCCCGCCGGGACCGGGTTTGCAGAGCCCCAGCACGCCGATGGCGGCGTTCATCGCGGCCGGGCTCGCATTGTAGCTCTCGTCGATCAGCGTCCAGCCGCCCAGGTCCCTGCGGGCGCCGCGGCCGGCGGGCGGGCGGAAATCGGCCAGGACCTCGGGGTCCGGCGTGACGCCGAACGCATCCAGCACCAGCAGAACGCCGAGCGCATTGAGCGCCCAATGCGCGCCTGGAGCGCCCAGTCGGAACTCGAACCGCCGGCCCCGGATTTCCGCCGCGATGTCGCTGCCGGAGCCATCGAGCGAGGCATGGAGCAACACCGCATCGCCCGCCCGGCGGGAGAACCGCAGGATATCCGCACCGGCGCGCGCGGCCGCGGCTTCGAGGCGTTCGACATGCGGCGTGTCGGTATTGAGCACGGCAGTGCCGCCCGGCTCGAGCCCCGCGAATATCTCCGCCTTGGCGTCGGCGACCTCGGCGAGGCTGGAGAAGAACGCCGTGTGCGCAGGGGCGATGGCGGTCACCAGCGCCGCATGGGGGCGGACCAGGCGGGAGAGGGGCGCGATCTCGCCCGCATGGTTCATGCCGAGCTCGAAGACGGCGAAGGCCGCTTCGCGCGGCAGGCGGGCGAGGGACAGCGGCGCGCCCCACTCATTGTTGAGATTGCCCCGGCTGGCTTCCGTCGCGCCGGCGCGGGAAAGCAGGTGAAACAGCAGGTCCTTGCAGCCCGTCTTGCCGACGCTGCCGGTGATGGCTGCAATGCGCGCCGTCGAGCGCGCGCGCGCGGCGCGGGCGAGCGCATACAGGCCCGCGCGCGTGTCAGGAACATGGAGCGAGGGCACGTCCCTGCCGCAGTCGCGGCTCACCATCGCCGCCGCCGCTCCGCCTTCCAGCGCCTGGCCGACGAAGCAGTGCCCGTCATGGTTCGGCCCGGCCACGGCCACGAAAAGGTCGCCGGCCGTGATCGTGCGGCTGTCGATGGCGACGCCCGAGGCCTCCCAGCCGCCCTGCGGCGCGCCTCCGGTGGCGGCGGCGGCTTCGCTGGCGGTCCAGAGCGTCATGCCGCCTGCTCCGCCAGTTGCCGCGCGACGGCCCGGTCGTCGAACGGATGAACCTCCGCGCCGACGGTCTGGCTGGTTTCGTGTCCCTTTCCGGCGATCAGCAGGACGTCCCCGGGGCCGGCGTCGTCCATGCCTGCGGCTATGGCCGCCTTCCGGTCGCCGATTTCCGCTGCGCCGGGGCAGGCGGCGAGAATTGCGGCCCGGATCGCCGCCGGGTCCTCGGTGCGCGGGTTGTCGTCGGTAACGATGACCCGGTCGGCCAGCCGCTCCGCCACGGCGCCCATCTCCGGCCGTTTGCCGGCATCGCGGTCGCCGCCGGCGCCAAAGACCAGCACGAGGCGGCCGCGCACGAAAGGACGGAGCGCCTCCAGCACTGCGGCGAGCGCCCCCGGCTTGTGGGCGTAATCGACATAAACCGGCGCGCCCGAAGATGCGCGCGCCGCGAGTTCGAGCCGGCCGCGAACGCCGCTGAGCCCCTCAAGGCAGGCCACGACCGAATGGGGGTCTTCGCGTTCGCCCGCAACGGCTCCAAGCGCCGCGAGCGCGTTCTCCGCCTGGAACGTGCCGATAAAGGGCATGCGCACGCGGTGGCGGCGGCCGAGGAAGCGGAACGCCGCAATCTGTCCGTCTTCGGCGGGCTCAAGCCGCTCGATTGCGATCTCCAGCGCCGGCCCGGTTCGCCCGAAATGCCAGACATCGTGCCCGGCGGCGCGGGCCGTCTCGCCCGCCGCCATGCCGGCCGGGTCGTCCGCATTGACCACGGCGAGCCCGCCCGGCGGCATGACCCTGCGGAACAGGCCGAGCTTGGCGTCCAGATAGCTCTCGAAGTCCGGATGGTAGTCGAGGTGGTCGCGCGAGAGATTGGTGAACACGCCCGTCGAGACCTCCACGCCGTCGAGGCGGTGCTGGTCGAGGCCGTGGCTGGACGCCTCCAGCGCCACCCGGTCGATGCCGGCGTCCGCCAGCCGGGCCAGCTCGCGGTGCAGCTCGACGGGGTCGGGCGTGGTGAGCGCGCCCGCGCGGCAATCGCCCGGCGCGACGAGGCCGAGCGTGCCGAGACTGGCCGCCGGCAGGCCGAGCAGGCGCCACAATTGGCGGATGAAGTCCACCACCGAGGTCTTGCCGCTGGTGCCGGTCACGGCGGTGACCCTTGCCGGCTGCACGCCGAAAAACCGCGCCGCCAGCCGGGCGAACAGCCGGCGCGGGGCCTCGTCCAGAATGACGGCGACGCCGGCCGGCAGCGAGCCGACGGCGGTGCCGACAGGCGCGAGTATTGCACTGGCGCCCCTGGCGAGTGCGTCCGGGATGAAGGCCCGGCCGTCCGCATTGGCGCCGGGAACGGCCAGGAACAGATATCCCGGCCGGACCTGGCGGGAGTCGGCGGTCATGCCGCAGATGCCGAGCGCATCGAGATCGATCCGGCACCCGGCAGCGGACATCAGGCTTCTTCGTCCAGGAACAGCCGCGACAGAAGCCGGTCGGGGACGACGCGCTGCATCCACGCATCCGAGTCCGGACCGGCCACCGGGACGCCGAGAATCGATCCGATGCGCGGGATCACGGCCCCGGCCACCGGAACGGCATTCCAGGCGGCGGTCGCGAAACCATAAGTTCCTTCGACGGCCTTCGGCTCGTCGAGCATGACGATGACCGCAAAGCGCGGGTCGGCGATGGGGAAGACGCCGACAAAGGAACTCAGCCGCTTGCTGCGGTCGTAGCGGCCGTTCACCACCTTTTCGGCCGTACCGGTCTTGCCGCCGACGGGATAGGAGGCATTGTCCGCCCTGGACCCGCTTCCGCGCAGCACGACCTGGCGCATCATCCAGCGCATCTTGTCGGAGGTCTCGGAAGAAAAGACTCTCCGGGCCGTCGGCGGCACGGTACGCCTCAGCAGGGTAACCGGCACCGCCATGCCGTCATTCGCCAGCGCCCCGATGGCCGATGCGGTCTGAAGCGGGCTCACGGAAAGGCCGTGGCCGAAGCCGACCGTCATCGTCGTCAGCGGATGCCAACTTCGCGGCACGATCGGATGGCCGACTTCCGGCAGCTCAAGCGCCGGGCGGCTCAGCAGGCCCAGCCCGTCGAGATATTCCTTGAAGGTTTCCGCGCCGATTTTCTCGGCCATCCGCGCGGCGCCGATATTGGACGAGTGGACGACGACCTCGGCGGCCGAAAGCACGCGGTCCTGGCCGCGATAGTCGCGGATCCTGTGCCCGAACGCCTTGATCGGCGCGGTTGCATCGAAGCGGCTGGTCAGCCGCGAAATGCCCCGGTCCAGCGCTGTGGCAAGCGTGAGAAGCTTGAACGTCGAACCCATCTCGGCAACCAGAAGCGAGGCCCGGTTGGCCCGCGCTTCGTCCATCTTTGCCTTCCGATTGGGGTCGAAATCGGGCAATGAAACCATCGCCAGCACTTCGCCGGTGCGGATGTCGAGCACCAGGCCGGCGCCGCCGATGGCGGAGAAATGCTCGACCGCGCGCGTCAACTCCTCGCGGATGATGTGCTGGATGCGGATATCGATGGAGAGCTGCACGCTCTGCGTCGGGTCGGAGAGAATCTCGTTGAAGCGCTGCTCCGCGCCGGCATTGCCGACAAGGCCGCCGTCGCTCGGCTCCGTGCGTCCGAGCACATGGGCGGCGAGACGCCCATGGGGGTAGATGCGCATGTCTTCGGACCTGAGGCCGATGCCCGGCAGGCCGAGGTCGAGCACCGCCTTCTGGTCCTGCGGCGTCAGGCGCCGCGTGACGAAGACGAATTTCTGTTTGAGCGACAGGCGTTGGCGTGCCTCCTCGAAACTGAGCCAGGGCAAGGCGGTAGAAAGCTGCGCGGCAGCGGCCTCGACATCGTCGATCTCCGGCGGCCAGGCCACCAGTGCTCGCGACACGACGCTGGTGGCCAGCAGTTGTCCGTTGCGGTCCAGCATGTCGCCGCGTTTCACCGGATGTTCCGAAGCAGCCGTCCGGGCGGGCGGCGGGCGTTCCTCAGCCAGGGTGCCGAGTTCGACAAGCTTGATCGACAGGACGGCGAGACTCACCACGAAGGCGAGTACGCCGAATGCGAGGCGGGTGCGGGCCAGCGCAAGGGCCGGCGCCGCCGAACGGTGCGGGTTCATTGTCGACCTCCCGTCCCGGTGGCGAAAGACAGGCGGGACGGCGGCTCCGTCGGGAGTCCGGAGCCGGAATTGCCGTCCCGCCCGGCGCGCGCCCCGGTCAGAGGCGGTTCGGGAGAGCTGGCCGGGCGAGCCGGGAGGAAACTCGGCCGGTGAAGCTGATCCGCCTCGATGGGGACAAGGCCCAGGGCGCGCGCATTCTGGAATTCGAGGGTTTGCGGCTGCGTGAGGAAAGCAAGCTCGCTGCGTAGCACCTGGATGCGCTCGCGCTCGGCGAGAACCAGGCGGTTGAGTTCGGCAAGGCGGTCCTTGCGGTCGCGAACATGGTCGCCGACCGCGAACAGGCCGGCCGCCATGGCCGCTGCGCCGATGCACCAGAAGAATGTCGTCCTGGCGCTCATGCTGCGAGCCTCTCGGCGGCGCGCATCCGTGCGGACCGCGCACGGGGATTGTCGGCGACTTCGGCGGTGCTGGGACCGACGGCGCGCCGGTGAAGGAGCCGGAAGGATGCCGGTGGAGGCGGAGCCTTCGGCGGGCGGTGGCGGGAGGGGCCCGGAACCGCGCCGCTGCGCTCGCGCAGGAAGCGCTTCACCGCGCGGTCCTCCAGCGAATGGAAGGAAACCACGGCAAGCCGCCCGCCCGGGGCAAGCAGCCTCTCAGCGGCCGCGAGGCCGCGGTCGAGCTCTCCGAGCTCGTCATTGACGGCGATCCGCAGCGCCTGGAAGGTCCGGGTTGCCGGATGAATGCGTCCGTCGGCAGGCACGACGCGCGCGACAATGGCGGCGAGGCGGTCCGTGGTGCGGATCGGCGCTTCGCTTCGCGCGGAAGCGATTGCGCGTGCCACCCGGCGGGAGCGCGGCTCCTCGCCATAGCGGCGGATAAGGTCGGCCAGACGGCCCTCATCCAGGCCGGCGACGAGATCGGCCGCGCTTGGACCTTCGCCGCTCATCCGCATATCGAGCGGGCCGGACGCGAAGGAAAAGCCTCTTGCGGGATCGTCAAGCTGCGCGGAGGACACGCCGAGGTCGAACGCGATGCCGTCCGCCGGCGCAAAGGCCTCGTCGGCGGCAATGCCCTCCATCTCGGAAAAGCGGGCCCGACGGAAACGGAAACGGTCTCCGCAGTCCCGGCCGAGCGCAGCGGCTGCGCCTTCGGCTGCCGGGTCGCAGTCGAGCGCGAGCACGCGGCAAGGGGCCGAAGCCAGCAGCGCGCGCGAATAGCCGCCGCGGCCGAAAGTAGCATCCACATACCGCCCGCCGGCTCGCGGCCCGATGGCGGCGACGACCTCCGAAGCCATGACCGGGACATGCCCGCCGGCGGTCATGACCCGGACTCCGACTGCAGGAACCCGCCGAAGCGGATGAGCGCCTTCGTGTCTTCGTCGAGTTCGGCCGTTACGTTTCCGACCCAGGTGTCATGGGCGGCCGGCTTCCAGATCTCGATAATGCCGACATTGCCGATGAAGCGGACTTCATTCTCGATCTTGCAGGCCTGACGGAAATCCTGCGGCAGCAGCAGGCGGCCCTGTCCGTCGATTTGCGCGTCGCGCGAGCCGCCGACGAAGAGGCTGACGATCTTGCCGGAGTCGATCGGCTTGCCGCTCGCGGTTCTGGCATCCTGCAGTTTTTCATGGATGTCTTTAGCCCAATTCTGCAAATATCTCTCTTCGCAGAAAAAGATGGCGTCGCGGTCGTCGAAAACGGGCGCGGCCAGCAACCGCATTTCGGCATCCTGGGGAATCGCACGCCTATGGGCCGCAGGCACGATCACCCGACCTTTGGCATCCAGTTTCGCGTCGTATTGGCCCGAGACCCGCACCGGAGACTCCACCTTTCGTGTTTTAGGCGAGAGGCATTGCCCCTTTCAGCCACTTCGCTACCACTTAGCGCCACTTTCTTCCACTTTGCTGCCACTCGTCAAGCCTTGCGCAGTAAAAAATCTACCAATGCGAATTGGCCCTCTCCGTGCCGTAATGGAACAAAAAGCGTATTGACTTAGGATATTCGCTTTCGTCTTGTGGATGACTTTAAGTCGGACTTACTAAATCGAGGGTGTATCGCCCTTGTGGAACGGCATCTGGAAGCGCGCGAACGATGTTGCCCTGAGTCGGGAACGGCCAGTTTTGGACGGGGTCCGGACATGCAGAAAGCCTGTAAACTAAGGACCTTGGGGAAACAGCTGCCGGTCTTCCCGCCTGACCGGACTCATGATTTCAAATCTTATTTTGTTCTATAATTTGGAATTATATCTGAAATTGGTTTGAATTCATCCGGCCGGCAACTACATTAGCCCGACTTCCGCAACTCGGCTTGAGAATCGACTGATTTGACGGTTTTCCGGCGCGAGAAGTGTCGGATTTCGGTGCAGTACCTCTCGGGACCGGCTTGTAGTGCCGACCTACCCCCTTGATCGGGCTGGCGAAGATCCGGACGCTGCGCTGATGTTCGTGCGCTGCAAGAGACGCTTCAAGGACGGCAAGGAGCACCGCTACTGGAGCGTTGTGGAGAACGTCCGGGTCCACGGCGGTCGGGTTGTTCAGCGTCAGGTGCTCTATCTCGGGGAGATCAACGACAGCCAGCGAGCGGCGTGGTGCCGCTCGATCGAGGTGGTGGAGGGCAAGTCGCGATCACGGCAGATGGCGCTGTTTCCCGAGGACCGGGAGGCGCCGGCGCTGACTTGCGAAGTGGTGAAGATCGACCTCTCGCAGGTGGCGCTTCACGACCCGCGCCAGTGGGGGGCGTGCTGGCTGGCGCTGTCCTTGTGGGACCGCCTGGACCTGGACCGCTTCTGGGAAGAGCGGCTGCCGGCGAGCCGGCAAGGCACGCGGTGGCTGGACATCCTGAAGATCCAGGTCTGCTACCGGCTGATCGACCCGGGCAGCGAGTGGCGCCTTCACCGTCACTGGTATGAGCACAGCGCGCTTCGCGATCTTCTGGGTGGCGAGCGGGCGATCGCCGACGACACACTCTATCGCTGTCTCGACAAGCTGCTGGCGCACAAGCAGGGCTTCTTCTCGTTTCTGCGCGACCGCTGGGCGACGCTGTTCGAGGCGCGCTTCGACGTGCTGCTCTACGACCTGACCTCGACCTACTTCGAGAGCGATCCGCCGTTCGATGACAAGCGCCGCTTCGGCTACAGCCGGGACAAGCGGCCCGACTGCGTGCAGGTGGTGATCGCCCTGATCGTTACGCCGCAGGGCTTTCCGCTGGCCTATGAGGTGATGCCGGGCAACACCTCCGACGACACCACGCTGGCGGCGTTCCTCAAGAAGATCGAGGATCAGTATGGCCGCTCCGAGCGGGTGTGGATCATGGACCGCGGCATCCCCACCGAGGAGACGCTGGCCGCGATGCGCGAGGGCGAGGCGCCGGTGCGCTACCTGGTGGGCACGCCCAAGGGCCGGCTGACGCGGCTCGAGAAGGTGTTCCTGGGCCTGCCCTGGCAGGAGGTGCGCCAGTCCGTGACTGTCAAGCTTCTGGTCGAGGATGGCGAGCTCTACGTCCTGGTGCGCAGCGAGGGGCGGCAGGTGAAGGAACGCGGCATGCGCCGGCGCCGGCTGAAGAGGCTGTGGCGTCGATTGGCCGAGTTGCAAGGGCAGTCGAACAGCCGGGATCAGTTGTTGCTCAAGCTCGGCGCCGCCAGGAAGGAGGCCGGCCGGGCCTGGAGCCTGGTCGACATCACCGTGCCCGGGACCGACAGCGAACTCGCCGCCAACGGCTTCTCATTCCGCCTGCAGCGCGACCGGCTGCGCCAGGTCCGCCGCCGCGAGGGCCGTTACCTGCTGCGATCCAACATGGTCGCCGAAGACCCCGCCACGCTGTGGCATCTGTACATGCAGCTCGTCGAGATCGAGCAGGCGTTCAAGGAACTCAAGCACGACCTCGCGATCCGCCCCATCTTCCATCAGCGCCAAGAGCGCATCGAGGCGCATATCTTCGTCTCGTTCATCGCCTACTGCCTGCTGGTGACCCTGAAGAACCTCGCCCGGCCGCGCGCCCCGGGCCTCACCCCACGCGCCATCCTTGAGGCCTTCGCCACCATCCAGATGGTGGACGTCCATCTGCCAACCACCGACGGCCGGCACCTCGTCCTGCCGCGCCACACCCGGCCGAACAAGGAGCACGAGCTACTGCTGCAACAGCTCGGCATGACCTGGCCGCAGCAACCCGCACCCCGGATCTCCGCCTGACGGCACACGGCGCCGCCTCTCCGTTCGCCGCCTTGTAGTGCCGACCCTCGGGGAGACGATCAAGGCTATTCAATGAGTTAGCATCCTCATGACCCCCGAGTTGCGGAAGTCGGGTTAGCACAATGTTCACGAAAACATTCGCGAAAAAGAAGACCGGAAAGTGGCTTGGCAGGTCGCTTGCGGTGATCGCAATGTCGGCCTCGATGGCGTTTGCGTCATTTGCCCAGGCGAACGACACTATCAAGATCGGGTTCAGCATGGCGCTCACCGGCGGCCTTGCCGGCGCCGGCAAGGGAGCGCTCATCGCGATGCAGGTGTGGGCGGAGGACGTCAACGCCGCGGGCGGCCTCCTCGGCAAGAAGGTCGAGCTTGTCTATTACGACGACCAGACCAACCCCGCGACCGTGCCCGCCATCTACACCAAGCTGCTCGACATCGACAAGGTGGACTTTGTGGTCTCGGGCTACGGCACGAACCTCATTGCGCCTGCGATGCCGATCGTGATGCAGCGGGGCCTCGTCTTTCCGGCTCTGTTTGGTCTCGCGGTCAACGAAAAGTTCAACTACCCCAACTACTTCCAGATTATGCCGGCAGGCCCGAAGCCCATGACGGACTGGTCTCGGGGCTTCTTCGAGCTCGCCCAGGCACAGGACCCGGCTCCGAGGACCATCGCGCTGGTGGGTGCGGATGCGGAGTTCGCCCGCAATGCGGTGGTCGGCGCCCGGGTCAACGCGGAGGAATACGGGCTCGAAATCGTCTATGACGAGTCCTATCCGCCCAGAACCGCGGACTACACGCCCATCGTCAACGCGATTCAAGCCCGCAACCCGGACATCGTATTCGTTGCGTCCTATCCGCCCGACTCAGTGGGGATGGTGAAGGCGGCCACCGAGGTCGGCCTCAAGGCGAAGATGTTCGGAGGCGGCATGGTCGGGCTTCAGTTCGCCTCGATCATGACCGCGCTCGGGCCGAAGCTGAACGGCATCGTCAACTACGACTTCTGGGTGCCCGAGCCGACCCTCAAGTTCGAGGGCGTCGAGGCGTTCCTCGAGAAGTACCAGGCGGCGGCCGTGGGCAAAGGCGTCGATCCGCTCGGCTTCTACCTCCAGCCCTACGCCTATGCGTATCTCCAGGTGCTGGGGCAGGCGATCACGGCCACCAACGGCATGGATCATGCAGCCATCGGCGAATATATCCGCAGCAACGAGTTCAACACGGTGGTGGGCAAGGTCAGCTTCGCACCGAACGGCGAGTGGGCGAAAACGCGCGTGCTGATGGTCCAGTACCAGGGCATCGAGGACAACGAGCTCGCGACCTTCGCAAAGGCCGGGACCCGCGTCGTGCTGTATCCGGCAGAGTGGAAATCGGGGGATATCAACGTCCCCTACGCCGAGTAGGCCCGCGGGCCGAGCGGCGTCCGCCCGCATTTGGAAAACGAGGCCTCGTCCCGCACCACGCGGGATGAGGCCTCGCGCGCAACCTAAGGACCGAGCCCGCCGGTGTTCTCAATCGAGCTTCTGCTGAACGCGCTCGTCGCCGGGGTCCTGCTCGGCGGCTTCTATGCTGCGGTGAGCCTCGGCCTCACCGTGGCGTTCGGGCAGCTCAACATCGTGAACATTGCCCATCCGGCATTCGTCATCCTGGGCTCCTACATCGCCTACATGTGCAACAGCATGTGGGGGCTCGACCCGATCCTGGTGGGGCTCGTGTTCGCGCCGGTGTTCTTCTTCGTCGGGGTCGGGGCCTACCGGATCTACTATGAGAGCTTCGAGCGCAAGGACGACGAGGCACTGCGCGGCCTTGCCTTCTTCTTCGGCGTCATGTTCATCATCGAGGTCGGGCTCATCATGGCCTACGGGGTCGATTTCCGCTCCGTGCAGGCCCCCTATATCGGAGAGAACTGGAAGATCGGCGGGATCGGCGTGCCGACCCGCATGCTGGTGCCGTTCGTCGTCTCGCTCGTCATGTTCGGTGCAGTCTATCTCTACATGTCGCGCACCTTCAACGGCCGCGCGATCATGGCCGTGGCGCAGGACCGCCTCGCCCTCCAACTCATGGCGGCGGACCCGGTGAAGATCAAGCAGCTCGGCTTCGGCATCGGCATCGGGACCACGGCGATCGCGGGCGCGCTCCTCATCATCATCATTCCCATCGAGCCGTCCGTCGGGCGGCTGTATATCGGACAGGTGTTCGCCATCGCCGTCCTTGCCGGGCTCGGCTCGATCCCCGGCACTCTGGTGGCGGCGCTCGTCCTCGGCATTGCGGAGAGCCTCGTCTCGACCTTCTACGGCCCGTCATGGGCGCCCGCCGTCGCCTTCGGCATTCTGCTGCTCGCGCTTGCCTTCCGGCCGCAGGGCCTCTTCGGACGGTAGACAGGAGCGCCCGCCATGAAGCTCCGTTCGTTCTGGCTCTGGGCCGCGGTCATCGCGCTCGTCGGCGCCGCGCTCACGATCCTCGACCTCGTGCCGGTCAACGCCTTCGTCTATTTCGCGGGCTATGTCGTGCTGCAATATGTGGTGCTTGCAACGGCATGGAACATCATGGGCGGCTATATGGGCTATGTGAACTTCGGCACGGCCGGGTTCTTTGCGGTCGGCGCCTACACCTCCGTGGTGCTCTACAACCTCTTCAAGGCGCCGCTGCTGGTGATGATTCCGGTATCGGGAATCGTCTGCGCGCTCCTCGGCCTGGCCATGGGCTATCTCACGCTCCGGCTGCGGGGGGTCTTCTTTGCCATCGCGACGCTTGCGCTCGCCATCGTGCTCGAGACGCTCGTCGTCAACTGGGACTATGTGGGCGGCGCAACCGGGGCCTACATCCTGCGGGCGCGGGAGATCGCGCCGTTCGGCGACTATATCGAGTTCCTGTTCTTCATGATGCTGCTGCTCGCGATCTTCGCCGTCGGGACCGCGCGCTGGATCGAGCGCTCCAAGGCCGGGCGCGGCTTCGCGGCGATCCGCGACGACGAGGAGGCGGCCGAGTGCGCGGGCGTGCCGACTTTGCGGCTGAAGCTGCTGGCGACCACCGTCTCCGGCTTCCTCATGGGCGTCGCCGGCGCGCCCTTCGTGCTCTATGTCGGATTCGTCGAACCGTCGTCGGCGTTCAATCTCGTCTATGCCGTCAACTCCATCGCAATGCCGATGATCGGCGGGGCGACCACTTGGCTCGGGCCTCTCATCGGCGCGCTCCTGCTCGGCACGGTGCAGCAGGTCGCGACGGTGACGATCTCTTCGGAACTCAACCTGCTCATCGTCGGCGTGCTGCTCGTGTTCTTCGTGATCGCGGCACCGGAGGGAATCGTCGGGCTGATCAGGAAATGGCGGAGGGCCGGTAATGATCGATGACGCCCGGGCGCCCCGCATCCTCCTGGATGCCCGCGACGTGACCAAGCGGTTCGGCGGCTTCACTGCACTCGATGGGGTAAGCCTCGAGGTGCGCGCGGGTGAGCGGTTCGGAATGATCGGTCCGAACGGCTCCGGCAAGACGACCATGATCAACTGCATCTCCGGCACGCTCGCGAACGAAGGCGGTGAAATCCGCTTCAAGGGCGAGAAGCTGGACGGCCGCAAGCCGCATGAGCGAACTCGGCTGGGGATCGCCCGGTCGTTCCAGATCCCGAAGCCGTTCCGGTCGATGACGGTACTGGAGAACCTCGTCATCCCGCTCGAATATGCCACGGCCGCGGCTCCCGCAGAGATCACCGGGCGCGGCATGGCGATTCTGGAGACGATCGGCCTCGCGGACCGCGCCCGCGAAAACTCCGGCAAGCTCACCCAGATCGACATGCGCAAGCTGGAGCTTGCGCGGGCGATGGCGACAGAGCCCGAGTTACTGATCTCGGACGAGGCGATGGCCGGCCTGTCCTCGGGAGAGGTGGACGACATCCTCGACATCCTGTTCCGGCTGAACGAGGACGGCATCACGATCATCATGATCGAGCACATCATGCGGGCGGTGATGCGCTTCTCCGAGCGGATCGTCGTACTCGACGCAGGCCGCAAGATCGCGGAGGGCGGCCCGGGCGATATCGTCAACGACCCCGAAGTCGAGAGGGCCTATCTCGGTGAGTAGGATCGTTGTAAGCGATGTCGAGGCCGGTTACGGCTCGGTGCGCGTGTTGCACGGCGTCTCGATCTCCGTGGATGCGGGCGAGACGGTCGCCCTGCTCGGCACCAACGGCAACGGCAAGTCCACGCTCATCCACTGCATCATGGGGATCGTCGCCCCCACCGCCGGCTCCATCGTGCTGGAGACCGACGATGGCGTTCGGATCGAGCTGGTCGGCAGAACACCGCAGGAAGTCGTGGAGTTTGGAATCTCCCTCGTCCCGGAAGGCCGGCGCTTGTTTCCGCGCCTGACCGTGGAGGAGAACCTGATGCTCGGGGCCTACCGGGAGGCGGCGCGGCGGCGGATCGGCGATAATCTCGCCTTCTGCTTCGAGGCGTTTCCGGTGCTTGCCGAACGCCGCCGCCAGCTCGCAGGCTCGATGTCCGGGGGCGAGCAGCAGATGCTCGCAATCGCCCGCGCGCTCATGTCGGAGCCGCGTATCCTGCTCGTGGACGAGCCCTCCGTGGGGCTCGCGCCGATTCTCGTGAGCCGCATGATCGCCAAGATCGAGGAACTGAAGGAGCAGCGGAACCTGACGGTGCTGATGGCCGAGCAGAACTTCAACCAGGCGATCAAGATCGCCGACCGCGGCTACATCATCGTGCATGGCGATATCGCCTTCTCCGCCCCATCGGCCGCCGCGCTGGCGGAAAATGAGATGGTCAAGCAATACTATCTCGGGGCATGAGGCCGGAACCGGCGAACGGGCACCGGAGCCTTCGCCCGTGAAGCTCGGCTTCTTCACCATGCCGATCCACCGGCTGGACCGGGACTATACCGAGGTCCTGCAGGAGGACCGTGAGGCCGTCATACTTGCCGATCAGCTGGGCTATTCGGAGGCCTATGTCGGCGAGCACGTCACCGATGCGGCCGAGAGCATCACCAATTCGATGCTGTTCCAGGCGAGCCTGATTTCCGACACGAAGCAGATCAGGCTCGGCACCGGCACCGCCAACCTCTCCCATACCCATCCCGTTCTCATCGCGGCCCAGGCGGCCATGCTGGACCACCTGCTCAAGGGGCGGTTCCTGCTCGGCATCAGCCCCGGCGCGCTCGAGTCCGATGCGGAGGCGCTCGGCATACTCGGCCTCGACCGGGGCGAGATGTTCCTGGAGTCCATCGGCCACATTCTCGACATCTGGCAGGGCGAGCCGCCCTACGACCTCGAGGGCAGGCACTGGAAGATCACGACCCGCGAGACGCTCTTCCCGGAGATCGGCGTCGGCCCCATCGCAAAGCCTTACCAGAAGCCGCACCCGCCCATCCTCGCCACGGTGGTCTCGCCGCACTCGAAGAGCGCGGTCGAGATCGGCCGAAGGGGCTTCTTCCCGATTTCGGCAAACTTCCTGCAGCCTGTATGGGTCCCGACCCACTGGGCGAACTATGAGCAGGGATGCGAGGAGGCCGGCCGCGCGGCGGACCGTGGCAACTGGCGGGTAGCGCGGTCGATCTTCGTCCATGACGACCACCGGACCGCACTCGACTACGGCAAGGAGAACGAACGCAGCCCCTACCGCTTCTACTACCGGCAGCTCTTCACCAAGCTCAGGAAGGCGAACCGCCACGCCGCCTTCAAGCCCGCGCCCGATTTCCCGGACGAGAAACTGACCCTCGATTATGTGGTCGAGAGCCTCGTCATCGCGGGCGACCCGGCAAGCGTGGTGGACCAGTTGCTCGCCTTCCGCGAGGTGACGGGCGACTTCGGCACGCTGCTCTATGCCGGCAAGGACTGGGAGGACAAGACGCTCGGCATCCGCTCGATGGAGCTGATGGCGGAGAAGGTGATGCCGGCGATCAACGCCGCCATCGGCAATGGGTAAGTCGCCCCGCCCGGCGCGCCAGGGAAAATTTTTAGTCGAACCGCGGGCTTTGTCTGAGTGATGTCGGTCTGGCTGCCGGTGTTTGCCGTGAAAATTGTTGGGGATCGGGCGCAAAAAAAACCTCCCCGCCAAAGCACTGCTCCCGAGGCGTCCGATACTCGCCATCTGCGGCGCCCGTCTTGCGGACCCTGACCGGTAGGCAACCCCGTAAAAGCCCGAAGTCCCGCCCGCGCGGCCGGCACCTGTTTTCATGATACGGGGTGGCCGACCCGCCCGACAATGAAGGTTTTGCCGTGAAAATTGTTGGGGATCGGGCGCAAAAAAAACCTCCCCGCCAAAGCACTGCTCCCGAGGCGTCCGATACTCGCCATCTGCGGCGCCCGTCTTGCGGACCCTGACCGGTAGGCAACCCCGTAAAAGCCCGAAGTCCCGCCCGCGCGGCCGGCACCTGTTTTCATGATACGGGGTGGCCGACCCGCCCGACAATGAAGGTTTTGGGGAACCCCAGACGTTTCTGGCCGCCGTCATGGTGGTTTCTTGATGCCGCGGTCCAGTGTTTTCGTCCTCGACGGGCGCAGTTGTTTTGCTGCGCCGTTCTTCGGCCCGAGCCTGTATTGCGGTGGGGGGTGGGGTATCAGCCTCTGGGCGCGATCATAATCGCGTCGAGGGCCTCTTGGGCGCGGGCGGCGTAGTGCCGGTTGGCCTCGGGTACATATCGGAAGCGTCCGTCGCAGCGCACGATAGCGATGGCCGCGTTGCTCAAGCAGGCCAGATTTCCGGGCAGGTGGCGCACATATGCCCGGCAACGGTCTTCGTCATAGGTGAAGTCACGCACATAGTGCACACGGTTCTCAATGTGCCAGTGGTTGCGCACCAGATCGAGAAGCTCCTTGGGGCCGGCTCGCTCTGCGCCAAGCGACGTCAGGCTCCAGGTGACCTCGATGCTGCGCTTGCCGGTTTTGAGCATCTTGCGCTCGCGTTCCATGCGCATTGCCTGGCGGCGCCCGTGAAGGTGGGCGTAGCCGTCCCACTCGGCAGCGCAGAGGTCGACGACGGCGCAGCGTCGGCGCTCAATGCGACCATGGCCCTTGTCGACGGTTTCGTGCCAGGGCGCATCGCTGAAGTCGATCGCCTTGAGGTCTTCGAGGATGGTCTGCTGGTTGCCCTTCACCGCGCTGACCACGTAGTCGGCACGGCGTTCGAGCAGGCAACGCGCGGTCTCGTGCTGGGCGTGCATCGCATCGATGGTGACGATCCGGCCTGTGAGGTCGAGACCGCTGGAGAGTTCGCGCACGGCCGGGATTTCGTTGCTTTTGGAGCTGACTTCGACCTGCCCGAGGACCACGCCGGTGTCATGCGCCACCGCAGCGACCATCCTCCTGCGCCGGTCTTCGCTCTGCTTCGAGGCACCGCGCAAATCCTTTCCGTCCATGGCCACAGGCGCGTGCGCACTGCTGTGCTGTCCGGCCCACTGGCCGATGGCATTGTCCAGGGTCTGTGGCGGCAGGGCGGCGAGGATGTTGTGGAAGGTGGTGACCGCCGGCGGCGTGTAGCACTGCCTGGATGGGCTCCAGAAGGCGCCCACCGCCTTGAGTTGCTTCTGGGAGAGCAGGGCGGCGAACTGGGCGAAGGCGTTCACACCCCGGTATCCGGCAAGCCGGGCGGCAACGGCCAGCGTCAGAATGGTGGTGAGCGCATAGCGCTTGCCCCGGGCATGGCGGTATTCGGGCACCTCGCCCAAACACTCGAACAGGCTGCGCAGCCGGGGCGCCGCCATCGGCTCGGTGTGCTGCTCAGCGTTCCAGTCTGCCGGTATCTCGGGATGGCTCAGCGCCTCGGGGGCGCCGTGTGTCAGTTCGAACACGAAGACCTCCTTGGGCTGGCCGTGGTGACGCCAGCGCGCCACCCCTCCGGGCTCGCGGGCAAAGCCGCGCGTCAGACCCAAAGAGCGCCAGTTGGCCGCGCGGTAGCAGGTGCCGGCGAAGCGCGAGACGTCCACAAACGTCTCCGCCACAACAGCCGGATAGCCATGCGCCGCCCGCAGGTCCTGCGACAGCCGCCGCACGCTCAGCCCCAGCACCCGCGAGGCAAGGTTGGGAACCCGCTCAGGCGTCAGGATGACAAAGCGCGAGTTGTTGGCAACCAGATGCAGGCGACGGAACTGCTGCTCCGCCGACCACCCGATCCAGCGGTCCCGCGCTCCCACCTTGAACGCTCCAGGCTGCCAGCCAACCAGGGCAAGCCAGGCCTCGCCATGAACCGCGACATGGCGCAGACCCTTGCCGATGATGCCGTGGAACCGCAGATAGTGGTGCGCCGCTACCAAATCGTCCCAGCGCCGGTGCTCCCGTGCCCCCCAGGTCGGGCGCACCGTGACCGCGCGAAGATCAACCCAAACACCCGCAAACAGAAACCTCGCCATGACCGGCACACTGCCATATCAAGAAAAAAATAGCCACCCCGGACCCCACCTCAACATGGCCCAAAGGCAGACAATTAATTCGCCCTGACCCGTCGGCACTCGGCGCCACCAGACCAGGCCAGTGCCGGTAGCTGAGCCCACCCGGTCGCGGATGCACGGGAAGCCTTTCACTACCAGCCTTCTGGGCGTAGTAGGGCGTCAGTGGATGCTCGAAGCCTTCGGAGTAGTTGACGCCATAATTCCGGGTCCGGTACGCCGCGACGACCACCTCGTCTTCGACGCCCGTAAGCGCGCAACGCCGACCTTGCGACTTCTCAAACGCCAGACGGATGCGCCGGGGCATGCCCCAATATACCTGCAGCGGGTGTGTGTCAGCAGGCGTGGTCGCCTGTCCACCGGCCTTCGGGTTGGATGTGCGAGTCGGGGCAAGCCAAGGGAACATCGCAGCCGGATCGTCAGGCGGCAGCGAGGGACGCGGCCAGCGGTCCTTGATCGATTCGACCGTCTCGACATTGGGCCAGAGCCGGCCCCACAAATGGTCGCCTGCAAGTGCGAGCGTCGTCAGGGGCCCGCCGCCGCGAAGAGAGGTGCGGTGCCCGGCACCGCCCGATGGCGCATAGGCATTGAGCGTAAACAACGCCATCGCCGCCGCGGCTCGCCCCAAAACTGGAGCGCTGCCACGCTTCACGAAGAGGTCGGCATTATTGCGCAGCGTCTGTGCGCCCGGCGTGTCGATCAGGAGCGCGGCAACCGTCTTTTCATCGGCGCCGTCGAGCGGATCAATATCTTGCAGAAAGCGGGGGCCGGGACCGTCGAGGTCGAAGGCATCCGCGACGGCTTCGAACCGGCCCCACAGAACCTCGGGCGCGGGCGGCTCCGCCCACCAATCCTCCCATTCGTCCCCGTTTTCCGGCGCGGCAGTTGTGCTCAGCAGCCCGATCAGGAACTCGTGGGCGGCCCCGTTGAAATCGGGCCGGGGCCAGGCGAACGCGACGAAAGGATCGTTGTCGATCCCATCAACAACTCGAAATGGCGCAACCTGTTGCACATGCCCGCTTCGCCGCCGGAGCAGTAGCCAGGGAGCGCGAATCAAATTCAGTGGTGTGTTGCAGGATGTCGTCATGGGCGGCGGCATACCTGAATCTCGATGCCCGCCGCAACCCGGACTCGCAATGTCGACAGCAAGCGGCGGACGCGGCAACAGGTCTCTCGGATGGTGATTAGCATTCGAACTCCTTCACATGCCATTCGACACATTCTGAGGGCAGGTAACGACTTTTAAGCAGTTACCCTGCACCCTTCTGTATACTCCATCTCGTGGAGAACGCCAAGTCCTCGATGCTCAAGCCCAACTTGAACAGTCGGTGTCGATTTTTGCCGGGCGCGGTTTCGCCAAGTTGTTGAAATGATTGGATAGTGAGGTGATGATTGGCGCGGGTTGAGAAAAATGTAGTGAAACATTTTTGCTGATTTGGCCTTGTTTTCTTGATTGGTCGATATCGAAGACATACAACGCGGTCATGTTCATGATTGGCAGCCGACCGACCTTCGCATTCGGAGACAAGGTGAGAGGGATTCGGGGTCCTGTCAACCACGGCGCGGCAAGGACTTTCGGGCGGTTCGAGCGGCTTCGCATCGGGTTCCGGAGCGGCTGTCCGGGCCGTTTTGCTGGCGGCGGCCATTGCGCTGCCGGGCTGCGGCTGGCTCGATCATGAGGAGGTCGACCGGGCGGCCTCGGAGGTAGAGGGCCGGCTTGATTCGCTCGGGTCTCCGGGTCCGGAGCGGCCGGGTTTCCGCTCTCTCACGCGCTCGAAGGACCCGTATCTTGCGCTGACGGCGGTGGCGCCGGAGCGTTCCCTTCTTCCGGCCGATCTGAGGTCGGAGACCGGGATCGTGGTGACGCTCGGCGACGGTCCGGGGGACGAGGTCCTGGCGCGCCGCATATCCGATGCGACCGGCATCGGGGTGCAGCTGACCGGGGCCGTGTGGCAGGGAGCCGCCCACAGGGACAACGAGCCGGCGCCGATGGACGGCGTGGATGCACCGATGGACGGGGCGGATGCGCCGACGGATGGCGAGCCGGCGCCGACGGGCGGCGCGTGCGAGGCCTGGCTGGCCTCCTGGGAGGACGAACTGGCCGGCGAGGCCGGCGTGTGGGCAGGTCCGTTGGACCGGCTGCTGGACGCGTGGACGGAGTGCGCGGGCTACCGGTGGCAGTATGACGGCGAGGCGGAGCTGGTCGAGGTGGTGCGCTCCGAGACGCGGGTGTTCGGGGTGCATGCGCTGGTCGGGCGCCAGACCTGGTCGGTGACGACGACAACCTCGGGCAGCGGCGGCGAGGCGACCTCGGGGAGTTCGGAGCAGTCGATCTCCTCGGAGATGAGCTACGAGCCCTGGTCGGAGATCGGGGCGCAGGCCTGGGCTGCCGCGGGTTCCGAAGGCCGGGTGTCGATCTCGGCGGCGGCCTCGACGGTGACGGTGACCGGCCTGCCGCGGGCGGTGGACCGTGTGCGGTCCTGGCTGGAGCATGTGAACCGGCATGTGCTGCGCCCGGTGACGCTGAGCGTGCATCTCTACTCGGTGCGGTTCGACCGGGGCTCGGACTACGAGGTGGGTCTGACGGGGCTGCTGCCGGAGGCGTTCGGGTCGAACCTGCAGGTCGGGTTCCAGGGCGGCGCGATTTCGTTAGTAAAGCCGGTGACCGCCGGAACGAAGACGCTGGATGCGACGGTGAGCGCGCTCCGCAAGGTCGGCACGACCTCGCGCCTGCTGTCGGTGGACGTGCCGACGCTGAACGGGCGCCCGGCGCAGTTCTACGACCTGTTCGACCAGGCCTACCTGAAGGAGGTCGCCACGGAGGTCAAGGACGGGGTGCGGTCGTACAAGCTGACGCCGGGGACGGTGTCGTCGGGGTTCGGTCTGAGTTTCGTGGCGCGGGTCGTGGGGCATGACGAGGTCCTGGCGCGGATCACGGCGACGATCCAGGACCGTCCGGCGTTCACGTCCTTCGGCTCTGCGGGCAACGCGATCCAGCTTCCTGCGGGCGGGCGGCGCGCGATCGTGGCGACGCAGCGCATCGCGCGGGGCGAGACGCTGCTGCTGACGGGCTTCCGGGACCGTTCGTCCACGGGCACCCGGTCGGGGACGGTCCATGAGGACGTGCCGTTCCCGGAGGGCCGCCGGAAGGCGGACCTGGCGCGTGTGGAGACGGCGCTTCTGGTGACGGCGGAGATCGGGGCGCCTCTTGGGATATCGGAGCGGGCTGGGTTCGGCCCGGCTCCGGTCGCGGCTGCGGGCGGCGGTGCAGGACCGGCGGGCGCGGACCGGGAGGCGGGCGGATGAGCGTGCTGGCGGTGGGCGGGCGGCGGTTTGCGGCCGGTCTCGACTGGGAGCGGGATGTGCTGTCCCGGGGCCGTGCGGCGCGGGCGGCGCGCGAGCGCGGCCATGCCTGGATGGTGGAGCTTGACGGGCAGACGGGGTTTCTGGGGGCGGCGGAGGCGCCGGGCGGCCTGCCGCCGCTTGCCGGGGCGCTGCGGGCGGTGCTGGCCTCCGGCGGCGCGGGGGCGCCTGCCGCCTGGGCGGCCTTCGTGGAGGAGGACGGCGGCAACCGTGTCGGGGTCGTGCGGAGCGCGGGCGGGCGCATCCTGCCGGGCGGGGAGAGCGTCTACCGTTCGGCGGACCAGGCGCACCGGGCGCTGGGCGGCGCCGGCGGCCAGGATGCGGCAGTGATCGCGACGCCGGGCCTTGCGGAGCTGTTCGGGGCCGGGGCGGTTGTCGAGAGCGGGGCGCTTGCGGGCGCGGCGGCGGGCCTGCCGGTCATGGTCGAGGCGCCGAAGGTGCGCCTGACCTGGCGCGCGGGCATCGCGGCGGCGCTGCTGGTGCTGGCCGGCGGCGGGGCCTGGCCGGCCTGGAACCATCGGGACGAGATACTGGTATTCGCCGGTCTGAAGGAGGCGCCGCCGGAGGAACCGCCCATGGTCGATGCGGTGGTGCGGAGCGGGGCGTTCCTGCGGCACTGCCGGGCGGCGCTGGAGGCGCACCGGGTCACGATGTCGGGGTGGGAGCGGCAGGGGGCGGCGTGCCATCCGCGTTTCGTGCAGGCGCGGTCCGGCCTGTCGCCGGGCGGCCTGTCCGGGCAGGCGGTGCTGGAGGTGCACTGGGGCCTGCGCGAGGGCCTCGACCCGCGCGTGCATGTGCCTCTGGCGCAGGACATGCTGGGAGACTGGCGCAACGCCCTTCTGGATAACACGGGAACGGCGGCGGCGTTCAGCCCGCTGCCGGCGGTGCTGGCGCGCCACGACCCGGAGGCCGCGCCCTGGCCGGAGCCTGCCGCGTTCCGCCGCCGCCTGGACAGGGCGCTGGGGCTGCGGGGGTTCGATATCGGCTACGGGCAGTGGGGAGCGGAGGTCGAGGTGGAGTTGCGGACCGTGCGCCCGCTGGGCGAGGCGGTCGCGATGCTGACGGCGGTCGAGGGCCTGGAGGTGGTGTCCGCGGCGTGGAGCCGGGAGGGGGGCTGGGTATTCGCCTGCCGGCGGGCCCGCCCGTTCCGGATGCTTCAGAGCGAGTTCACGGCGCTGACGGGCCTGCCGGTGGACGGCACAGCGGACGGCGCGGCGGGGAGTGCGGGATGAGAACGGCGGGAACCGCAGCGGCGCTGGCGTTGGCCCTCGCCGCGATCGCGCCCGGCGCCGTGGCGCAGACGGGCGATCCGGACCGGACGCGGCGCCAGGAGGCGCTGGCGCATGCGGCGGCGATCCGGACCGCCTTTGCGAGCGTCGGGGAGCGCATCCGCGTGACGGACGCGGCCCGGCTCTGGCGGAGCGAATGGGACGGCGCCTCGGACCCGCCCTCCGGGGCCTGGTGGCTCGGGTCCTGGACGGCGCGGGGCCTGACGGCGCGCTATTGCGGCGGGGTGCTGGCGGTCCATGCGGCCAGCGACGAGCTGAAGGGCGTGGGCCGGGGCCATCGCGAGGTTCAGGTGGCGCCGGTGCGGGGCGGCCGGGCGGGGCTGCATGTGATCCTGGCGAACACGCGCATTGCGGCGGGGGCGCTCGGGCGGGCCGACGCGTCGCTGCCGGCCTGCATGTCGGTTCCCTCGCTGGGGGAGGATCGTGTCGGGCTTGTGGGGGCGGTGGCCGATCCGGCGCGCACGGTGACGGGGTTCCGCTGGGAGACGGAGTTCCGGACGGTGGCCTGTCCGGGTTCGGCGACGGAGACCTTCCGCGAGTCGCGGCGTGTTCCGATCCAGGCGACGGACATTCGCGGGGCGGGCGACGCGCGGGGCCGGGACCTTGCGGCGACGGCGCCGGACGCGGCGCATCTCTGGCCGCGCGACTGCGACCGCCGGGCGGGTCTCGGCGCGCAGGCGCAATGCGGGCCGTGGCGCCATGCCGGCGGCCTCTGCCCGCATGTGTATGCGCAGGCGCCGGCCCCGGACCCGCTCCCGGACCCGGTGATCCGGCTGTATGCGGGGCCGGTGCAGCGCACCACGGGCTCCTGCTCCTGCCCCTCGGGGTGGTCGGGCGGCTGCACCTCGCATTACGAGCAGGACACGCAGTATCGGGACTTCCAGGTCCGTCCGGGCGCCGAGGTGGTGCGGACATGGCGCCTGGTCGGGGCCCGGCGCCTGGTGCGCACCGACAACAACTGCCGGCCTCCGCCGCCGCCGCAGGACCCGCCGTGGCGCCCGGCTCCGGTAACGCCCGATCCGGTCGCGCCTCCCCGGCCGGGCGATCCCGATCCTCCCGACAGGCCCAGGACGCCGCCGCCCACCCGGCCGCCGCCGACCGATCCCGTCCTGCCCGGCAACGAGGGTGAGAGCCCGGGAGGAGCTGACAATGACAATGACGGGACCGAGGCCGGAGACGACCCGGACGACAACGACGCCAGTGTGGGCTTCGGCGACAACACCGGCAACAACAACGGCGGCGGCGGCGGCGCCAAGCCGATCGTGCTGGACCTTGACGGGGACGGCGTGGAACTGGTGGCGCTCGAGGACTCGACCGCGTTCTACGACATCAACGGCGACGGCTACCGCACCCGCATGGCCTGGGCGGCGCCCGACGACGGTTTCCTTGCCTACGACAAGGACGGCGACGGGCGGATCGCGGCGCATGACGAACTGTCCTTCGTCTCCTATGTGCCGGGCGCGCGCACGGACCTGGAGGGCCTCCGCCACTTCGACACCGACGGCGACGGCGCGCTCGGCCCCGAGGATGCGGAGTGGGCCCTGTTCCGGGTCTGGCAGGACCTCGACCGGGACGGCGAGAGCGATCCGGGCGAGTTGCGCAGCCTCGACGAGGCCGGCATCCGGTCCATCGCGCTGACGAGCGACGGCGTCGTGCGAAGCGCCGCCGGCAACACCGTGTTCGGCGAGGGCCGATATGTCGGCAGGGACGGCCCGATGGCGTTTTGGGATGTCTCGCTCAGGGTCGGGGAGCGCAGGGAATGAGCGCGGCCCCGGCAGTTGCCGCCCTGCCCCGCCCGGCAGGCGCCCGGCCCGGGAGCGTGACCGTCCGGTTCTCGCGGTCCGAAGAGGACATCGCCGCGCGGGTGAGCCTGGCCCGCTGCGCGTATGAGGAGATGGGCGACAAGGCGCTCTCCTTCGATGCGGAGCTTGTCAGGCGGGGCGTCGTCGAGCGCCTCGCGAAGCCCGGCAGGTATTGCCTGGTGCAGGCCGAGCGCGGCGAGCGCACGGTCGGCATGCTGTCGGCGGCTGTCGGGGCCCACTGGTACTCGTCCGCGCCCGGCGCCTCGATCCTCGCCTTCTACGTGCTGCCGGAGCATCGGGGGTCGCTGGCGGCGATCAAGCTGCTGCACGCCTGCCGGCGGTGGGCCGGGGAACGCGGCGCGGTCCACCTGCATGTCAATGTCGCCTCCGGCGTGGACATCGCGCGGACCGACAGGCTGTTGAAGCGCCTCGGCTTCCGGCTGACGGGCGGCAACTACGAGCTCGCGCTGTGAGCGCGCCGGCGGCAGGAACGGAGCTGTTCCGGAGGGCGGGCGCGCCGATGACGTTCTTCGGCGCGGTCCAGATCGTCACCGGCGCGGTCGCGCTGTGGGCGCTGGCGTTCGCCGAAGCGGGTCTTGGTTGGTGGGCGCTCGCGCTGTCGGGCTATTTCCTGTTCGGGTGCGTCGGGCTGTCGATCGGGTTCCACCGCTACTTCGCGCACCGGAGTTTCGCGGCGCCGCGCCGGGCGGTGGTGATGTTCCACCTGCTGGGGGTGATGGGCTGCTTCGGGACCGGGCCCGCCTGGGCGGTGACGCACCGGCGCCATCACGCCCATGCCGACCGGGCGGGCGACCCGCATCCGGCCGGCCGGCTCGGCTGGCGGGCGCTGCTGGTCGGGAGCTACGGCGCGCCGGCGGACAGGGCGGCGTTCCGGCGCGAGCTGCGCGGCGACCGGTTCGGCCTGTGGCTGCACCGGCACTACCTGGCGCTGGCGCTCGGCTGGCCTGTGCTGCTGGCGGCGCTGGACTGGCGTCTGGCGGTTTTCGGCTGGGCGGTCCCGGTGGCGGCGACGCTCTGGGGAGGCGGGCTGGTGACGATGGCCTGCCACCGCTGGGGGGCGCAGCCGCACCGGACGGGCGACGACAGCCGCAACAACCCGGCGGTCGCGCTGCTCACCTGGGGCGAGGGCTGGCACAACAACCACCACGCCGCGCCGGGCCGGGCGGTATTCCACCCGACGCTCGACATGGCGGGCCTCGTGCTCAGACTGGCCTCTTGCGGGGCCCGCATCCGGGCCCGGCCACCCCATCGCGAGACGGAAGGGAGACAGTGACATGAAGCCGTCGAACCTCACGGCAGGGAGACTGCTGGCGCTGGCGCTTGCGGGCGCGGCGCTGGCCTCCTGCACGGCGCACGGGCAGTCGGCGAACTCCGGCAGGAAAGCCTACTACGACCTTACGCCTTACAGCGCCGACTTCTACAACCGGCTGCTCCCGGACAGGGTGAGGGTGTTCGAGGGGACCGGGCGGTTCCGCAATGTCGTCCAGGGGGTGGTCTTCGGCGCCGACGGGACAGTCTATCGGTGTGTGCCCGGCCGCGTCGAAGGCAAGCGATCCTGGTGGACCTCGTCGAATATCCGCTGGTCGACGCACAGGGCGGGGAACGGCGGCGAACTGCTGTGGCAACGCAACCCGCAGGAGCGCCGGTATTCAGCCCATTTCTACGATCCGGAGACCGGCGGGCTTGCGACCGAAATCTACCGGAAGGGCGCCTATATCGTCGCCACCCGGGGCCATATCCAGGACAGCTGGCCGCGCGCCCTGGCGGATGCCTGTCCAGACCTGAAGATCCCGGCGCATATCCGGATCAACGAGAAGCAGACCTCGCTGAGGATGGACGAGTTGCGCCGCCAGGACCCGGACGCGCCGGTCCGGCACTTCCCGGGCTCGCAGCTGACGTCGCCGGGCCGCACCGGCCTCGGCCGCTCCGGCAACAGGCCGACGACCACCAGGGCGGAAGTGGATGCCTGGCTCGAGGCCCAGGAAGGCAACGTGCTGTTCGCCAACAAACGCATCGGCCTCACCTATGTGCGCGCCGGAGACCGGGAGGAGCTCTGGCGGATCGGGCACTGGAACATGACGGACGGCTACTGGGACATCGTGCGCACGGCAGACGAGGCGGGCGAGTGGATCGAGATTCATGACGGCCCGAGGGTCCGTTACCGCTACCTGGTCGGCTATCCGTTCTACTATCTTCCCACCGGCCACCGCCATGCGGCGTTCCAGCTGACGGACGAGTTCATCGCGCGTCCCTATCCGCGTTCGCTGGCGTTCATGGGCGAGGCGTATGCGGACAGGCGTTTCGTGTTCCACCCCGAGGGGAAGTTCTCGGTGGTGGACGAGGCGGGGACCCTGGTCGAGGGCCCGCATTTCGACGGAACCTGGCGCTGGACGCGGGGCCGCCTCGAGATGACGGTCCGGGACGATCCGGCGGGGCCGCGCAGCATCGGCTGGCGCGAACTGGCCGCCGATCTCGACATGCAGCCGACCGTGTGGACCCGGCACACGCCGGACCGGTACTGAGGGCGCCGGGCGATGCTGCGCGCCTTCCGCCGTCTTCGCTTCGCGGCCCCGGTTGCGGCTTCCGGGGCCGCCGGCGGCTATCCGGGCGGCGTGCGCAGGTATTCGAGCACCGCGATGGTGATGCCGGCGAGCGCGACCATGGCGCCGAACAGCCGCCAGACGAGGGCGGCCGTCCGGTCCATCAGCCGGCGTTCCGTCTCCGCGATGCGTCCGAGCAGGCGCGTCTCGGTCGCGGCGGTCCGCTGGTCGCTCGCGGCGATGCGCTCGATCAGGTTTTTCTCGACGGATGCAATCCGCTGGTCGGTCGCGGCGATGCGCTGGTCTGTCGCGGCGATGCGTTCGCTGAGGCCCTTTTCGCTCGCGGCGAAGCGTTCGAGCAGTTCGGCCTTGAGTGCGCCGAGAGCGGCGTCGAGTTCGGGTCTCGTGACGGGTTCGCCGGCTTTCGCCGCGGCCTTGAGCTGGGCGGCCATGGCCTTGGCGAGTTCGGGCTTGGCGCCGGCGTCCTGGAGCGCTTCGGCGGCGGCGAGGGTGTCGAAGGACGACATCATGGGCGCATCCTGTCCCGGGGGGCGGGTTTTCGTCAAGTCTCCGGCGGGTGTCCGGGCGCGTCCGCGGGTCCTGCCCCTGCTTGCGGGCCTGCTGTCCGGGGCGTTGCTGCTGTCACCGGCGTCGGCGTTGCCGGAGGGGACGGGGGACGCGCTTCCGCCGTTGCCGTCTTCGCTGCCGTCACCGGCCACGGCAACCCCGCCTTCCCTTCCCGGCCCCGGACCGTCCGCCGCTTCCCCGGGCGCGGGCGGTGTCGATCGCGGGACGCCGGCGGCTTCGGACAACGCGGCCGTTCCGTTGTCCGCCGGCGCGCCGGGGCGGCGGTCCGTCTTTCCCGCCGCCGCCCCGGCCTCGTCTGCCGCCGCCGGGTCGCATGAGCCGGCGATCCTGCGTGTGTTCGAGTGTCCGCGGTCGGCGATCGCGCGGATGCTGTCGTCCGCGGTGGAGGAGGGGGAGTTCAGCGAGGCGCTGGGCCTGGAGCGCGAGATCCTGGCGCTGTGCCGGGACCGCCAGGCGCTTCTGGCGGAGATCGTGGCTTCGGACCGGGAGCTTGCGGCGGCGCTGCGGGCGTCGGCGTCGGCGCGCGCCGAGGAGGCGCTGCGTCGGGAGACGATGCGCCGCGAGGCGGACGCGCGGGTGCGCGCGGCGCATGAGGCGATGCTGGAGGCCTCGCGGGCGGAACTGGCGCGCAAGGAGGCGGACGGTGCGGAGGAGGCCGGGACGGCGCCGGCTCCGGAGCCGCCCCCGGACTATGGCTGGTTTGCGGTGACGGGATCGGGCGCTGCGCTGCGCGCGGCGGTGACGGACGGCGAGAAGGTGTGGCGTGTGGAGGCGGGCGACAGTCTTCCGGGCGGGGTTGCGGTGGTTGCGGTCGAGGCGCGTCCTCCGGGGGTGCGCGTGACGGGCTGGCGGGCCGACCGGCTCCCCTGGCGGTCGAGGGCCCCGCGGTGACGGCCGGTCGCCGTCCGCTGTGGCATCGTGCGCTGTTCCGGGAGCCGGCGCCGGAGGTCCTGCCGTCGGGTCTGGTGCGCTGGGGACGGATGGACGCGCGGTTCCGGGAGCGCTGCGCGGTGTGGTCGGACGGGCGGGTGATGTTCGCTCGGGGCTATGCGAACGACGAGGAGGCGCGGGCGCTTCTGGTCGAGTTGCAGCGTTCGGGGGCGGTCCGGGGTCCGTTGCGCGAGGAGGCGGCGTCGCTTCGGGAGGTGGCGGCGGTGTGGCGCGGCCACGGTTCGGGTCCGGAGGGTCCGGAGGTCGACCCGGCGATCGTGGAGAGCGTTGCGGGGATCTTCACGGAGGCGGCGCGGGCGCGGGCCTCGGATGTGGTGTTCGAGAAGGGCGCGGACGGGTGCCGGGTGTTCGCGATCGTGAACGACCGCAAGCTGGCGCTGGGCGAGGCGCTGACGACGAGCGACGCGGACCGGGTCTACGGGTTCCTGTTCTACGTGAAGGACGAGGGGTCGCGGCAGACCTCGCTGCAGCGGGGCAGCTTCCAGGGGTTCAGCATCCGTCGTTCGGAGGCGTTTCCGCTGCCGGAGGAGATCGCGGCGCTGCGCTGCGAGGCGGGTCCGGACGAGCCGGACGGCCACCACCTGTTCGCGCGGCTGTTCTACCGGGACCATGGCGGGAGTGCGCGGACGCTGGCGGACCTGGGGTTCACTGAGGAGGTGGAGAGCCTGTTCCGCGAGATCCGGATGTCGAAATACGGCGGGATCGTCATCGGGGGGACGACGGGGGACGGGAAGTCGACGACGCTGGCGACGAACCTGGCGCTGCAGATGCGCGAGCACGGGGGCCGTCTGAACCTCGTGACGCTGGAGGACCCGGTCGAATACGACATAGAGGGCGCGGTCCAGATCGCGGTTCCGACGGGGGGCGCGGGCGAGGAGCGCGACCTGCACTTCCAGGCGGGCCTGATGCATTTCGTGCGGCTTCACCCGGCCTCGGGGATGGTGGGCGAGATCCGCGACCGTTCGGGGGCGCGCCAGGTGCTGCAGTTCATCGACTCGGGCCACCAGGTGTGGACGACGATCCACGTGCACAGTGCGAACGGCATCCTGTTCCGGCTGATGGACCTCGGGGTGACGGAGGCGGAGGTGACGAAGCGGGGCAACATCCGCCTGCTGATGAAGCAGACGCTGGTGCCGCTGCTGTGCCGCCACTGCTCGCGTCCGGGCCTGCCGGAGGGCCGGACGCTTCCGGAGGGGCTCGAGGCGGTGCTGGGGGGGCGGGTGCGCTACCGCGACCCGCAAGGCTGCGGCGCATGCCGCCGTCCGGGCCAGTCGGCGCTCTCTCTGGCGGCGTGGGCGGGCTACGAGGGCCAGCAGGCGGTGGCGGAGTGGATCGTTCCGAACGACGGCTACCTGCGGTTCGTGGGGAAGCGTGACGCGATCGGGGCGTGGAACCACTGGGTCGATGCCATGGGCGGGGTTCCGCTGGGGCGGCGGATCTGGCGGGCGGTCGCGGCGGGGCGTGTGGACCCGGCGGACGCGCTGCTGAAGGGGGCGGAGATCCCGGAGGCGGCCGAGGCGCTGCGGGGTCTGGCGGCGGTGGCGTCGGAGGCGGCGGCATGAGGCGCCTTGCGGCGGCGTTGCGGTTGCGGGCGCGCCGGTTCCTGGCGGCCGGGACGGGCGCGCGGGTGGACATCTGGTACCTGATGCACGACCTGCTGCGCGGCGGGCTGGAGATGCCGCAGGCGCTCGAGGCTGTGATGCGGGCGAAGGCGCGCGAGACGTTCCGGGTGGAGATGCTGCGGGACTGGAACAGGGCGCTGGCTGCGGGCGGCGACGCGTTCGCGGTGGAGCTGTCGCGCTGGGTTCCGGCTTCGGAGGCGATGGTGTTCTACGGCCTGGGCCGGGCGCGGGCGGAGACGCTGTTCCTGGCGGCGGCGCGGGTGGCGGAGATGCGCGCGAAGCAGGTGCGGGCGGTTGCGATGGCGCTGTTCTGGCCGCTGGTGATCTTCCTGGGCTGCGCGGGCATGACGTGGTTCATGGGCTACGAGGTGTTCCCGGCGATGCGCGCGGTGAGCGACCCGTCGCGCTGGGACGCGTTCTCGGCGGTGCTGGCCTGGGCCTCGGAGGGTCTTTACGCGCACGACCTGGAGGCGGGGCTGCTGTTGGTGCTGGCGGTGCTGGCGGGGCGGCTGGTCGTGCTGCGCTGGACGGGCCGGGGGCGGGCGTTCGCGGACCGGTTCGCGCCGTTCTCGCTCTACCGGATGCTGTCGGGTTCGGGGTTCCTGTTCGTGTGCGTGGAGTTCCTGCGCGTCGGGGTGGACCTGAACGCGGCGACGTTCGCGCAGTTCGAGCGCGGGGCGTCGGCCTATGTGCGCTCGCGGATGCGGCGTGTGAGCGGGCTGATGCTGAACGAGGGTCTGGGGTTCGGTTCGGCGCTGGCCGCGAGCGGGCACGAGTTCCCGGACAAGTCGCTGGTGGCGGTGGCGGCGGCGATGGAGGGCCGGGCGGACTGGGAGGAGACGCTGGCGGGCTTCGTGGAGCGCTGGATCGAGCGCTCGGAGGCGGTGATGCGGGCGAAGACCATGGTGCTGAACACGGTGCTGATGACGCTCGGCACGGCGCAGATGCTGTGGATCTTCTGGGTCAGCTTCGACATCGCGACCGCGGTGCAGAACTACTGAGGAGGCAGGGGCATGAACCCGGTCGGAGTGTTGCTGAGCGTGATCGCGGGCCTGGTGGCCCTGGTCGTGGTGGTGAGCATCTACAACGGCATCACGAGCAAGCTGAAGGAGGGCGAGTCGATCCGCCTGCTGAACATGCTGCGCGCGAATGTGGAGAGCACCTATGCGAGCCAGTCGAGCTACGGGACGAACAACGACGACCTCGTGCCGGTCCTGGCGGGGTTCGGACGGATCCCGGACGGGGCCCGGAAGGGGACGGGCGGCGCCGCGACGATCGAGCACCCGTTCGGCGCGGCGGTATCGATCCTGGGCAATGGCGGGCGGTTCCAGATCACCTTCGAGGAACTGGACGACGAGACCTGCAAGGCGCTGGGCGAGGCCTATGTCGGGCGCACGCGCTCGGGCTCGGGGATCGTGCGCATGCGGGTGCGCGCGGCCGCGCCGGCCAGGGTCCACCGGGGGGACCCGGTGGTGCGCGACCTGGCGTGGCTGAACGCCAACTGCGACGAGGGCGGCGCGTCGAACCACCTGATCTTCGTGTTCGGGTGAGAAGGCTTTCGGTGAACGGGTTTCAGGACAGGGCGCCGGCTGCCGGGGACGGCGGCGCGGTCCCGGCGAGAAGGAGGAGGACGGCATGAATCCGGTCGGAGTGTTGCTGAGCGTGATCGCGGGCCTGGTGGCCCTGGTCGTGGTGGTGGCCATCTACAACGGCATCACCTCGAAGCTGAAGGAGGGCGAGTCGATCCGCCTGCTGAACATGCTGCGCGCGAACGTGGAGAGCACCTATGCGAGCCAGTCGAGCTACGGGACGAACAACGACGACATCGTGCCGGTGATGGCGGGGTTCGGGCGGATCCCGGACGGGGCCCGGAAGGGGACGGGCGGCACTGCGACGATCGAGCACCCGTTCGGGGCGGCGGTATCGATCCGGGGCAATGGCGGGCGGTTCCAGATCACCTTCGAGGAGCTGGACGACGAGACCTGCAAGGCGCTGGGCGAGGCCTATGTCGGGCGCACGCGTTCGGGCTCGGGGATCGTGGCGATGCTGGTCGCGGCTGCCGCGCCGGCGACGGTCAGCGCGGTCGCGCCGGTGTCGCGCGACCTGGCGTGGCTGAACGACAATTGCGACGAGGGCGCAGCGTCGAACCACCTGTCCTTCGTGTTCGGGTGAGCGGGTGAGGCGGGTGCGCCCTTCGCTGTCCTTCCGGTTGCGCCGGGGCGCCGGTCGCGGGGCGGCGCTGCCGCTGGGAGCGCTGCTGGCGGTGCTCTCGCTGGCGGTGCTGGCGGCGGCGTGGAGCCGCGAGCGCGACAGCCTGCGTCTGGCGGAACTGGACCGCGAGCGGGGGCGCGTGTGGGCGATGACCTGCGCGGCGCTCGACCGGGCGGTGCAGTCGCGCCGGGCGGCGGCGGCGCGGGCGGTGGCGCCGGCGGACCTGCAGGCCTGGTCGCTGCTGCCGGCCGGGATGGCCGCGGTGGGCCGGGTCGGCGGCGGGGTGGCGTCGGCCTCCTACGGGGTTGTGCTGGCGGACGGGGTTCCGATGGCGGCCTGCGCGCTGACGGGTCCGGAGCTTTCGTTCCGGTCTCCGGCGCTGCGGGCGGGCGCGGCGATGGGCGGCCTCGACCTGGTGGGCGCGGTCGGCGGCGAGGCGACGGCGATGCATGCCCGGCTTGCGGATGTCGAGGCGGTGCTGGGTCCGCTGCCGGCGGGCTCGCTGTTCGCGACCGGCGACTGGGGCGTGGCGCGCGATGCGGACCGGCTTCACCGGCGCGCGGTGGGCGGGCGCCCGGAGCTGGCGCGCATGGAGGCGGACCTGGTGTTCGGCCCCAATGCCGGGGCGTCCGGGCAGGCGCTGCTGCCGGCGGCGGAGATCGACGGCGCGGCGGCGGTGGTTCCGGGCGAGGACTGCGGGGCGGCGGCGACGCCGGCCGCGCGGCGCTGCCACGACCTGCTGAATGCCGGGCGCGCGGCGGGCCTGGATGCGGCGGCCGACCGGTCCGGGCAGGCGCGGGCGGTCAGCGCCGGCGAGGCGCAGGCGGCGCGGCTCGAACTGGAGAGCGGCCCCGGGCGCGCCGGCATCGGGGCGAGCGGAGGGTTCCGCTTCGGCGGCGGCGCGTCCCGGCAGTTCGACGTCGGCGGGATGCTGTCGGTGGGCGGCGGGCTCAGGGTGGAGGGCCGCGCGGCGGCGGCGCGCATGGCGGTCGCCGGACGCATGGACGCGGCCGGGCGGCTGGCGGCGCGCTCCTCCGCGCGGGCGGGCGGGATGACGGCCGGCTCGATGGGCGCGGACAGCGGCTCGTTCCGGGACCCGGGCGAGGTCACCGCCGGCGGCTGCACCGGCTGCCGGTCGTCGGGATGGAGCCCGCGGTGAGGCGGGGGTTCGCACGCCGGCTGCGGGTGCGGCGCTGGCGCGGGCTGACGCCGGTCGGCGCGCTGGCGGCGGTGGTGGTGATGCTGATGATCGCGCTCGCCTTCGCGCTCTGGATGCAGGGCCGCATGGCGGCGGCGCACGGCGTGAGCGCGGCGCGCAAGCTGGTCGTGCTGGCGCAGGCGGCGGAAGCCCATGCCCGCGCGGACTGGGGGACCTGGGCGGCGCTGCCGGCCGGCGCGGCGCGCGAGATCGATATCGACCGCCTCAGGGCGGACAGGCTGCTGCCGGAGGGGTTCGACCGGGCGGGCGACGCGATGAAGCGCCCGGCGGCGGCCTGGGCGGTCTCGATGGGCGGCGGGCGGCTGCGGCTGCTGTCGATGCAGCTGGTCCCGGACGGCGACGCGCGCTGGCCGGCGGAGGCGGCGTTCGAGGCCCGCGGGCGCCAGGCGCTCGGCGTGGTGGACGCGGCCGGCCTGCTCCGGGGTCCCACCGTGCAGGAGGACCTGGCGGCGTTCCGGGCCGCTGCCGGCGGCCATCCGCGCGCCATGGCGCTCGCGGTCTACCGCCAGCTCGATGCCGGGGCCGTGTGCGGCGGCGCGCTCTTCCGGCGCGCCCGCCCCGGCTGTCCGGACGCAACCCGCATGGAGACCGGCCTCGACATGGGCGGCAACGACCTGGTCGGGGTGAAGGTGCTGACGGCGGGCGAACTGGAGGTGGAGCGCGAACTGCGCGCCGGCGCGTTCCGGGTCGGCCGGACGCTGTCGGTGGGATCGGCCGCCGCGCCGGGCGCGGTGGAGGTGACGGGGAGCTTCACCGCGCTGGGCGCGGCCGACTTCCGCGGCGATGCGGCGTTCACCGGCGATGTGCGCGCCGCCAGCGTCGCGGCCACGGGCGCGCTGGAGGCCGGCAGCGCCGATATCGCCGGCGCGGTCACCGCCGGCAGCATCGAGGCGGACGGCAATCTCACCGCGCCGGGCGTCACCGTCTCCGGCTCCGTCTCGGTCCGGGGAACGGGAACGTTCGGGTTCCTGAATGTCGGGAGCTGTTCGGGATGCTGAGGCCGGCTTCCCCCGCAGGCCGCGCAGGCCTCACGGCCCTCGCAGGCCTCACGGCCCTCGCAGGCCTCGCGGGCCTCGCAGGCCTCGCTGCCTGGCTCGTGCTGGCGCCGGGCGCGGCGGCGCAGGAGGCGTCTCCGGCGCGGAGCGCGGTCCCGGCGCGGAGTGCGGCTGCGGACAGCTGGGCCGCGGCGCGCGGCGAGGTCCTGGCGGTCCGCGAGGCGCTGGTCCGCGACCTGGCCGCCATGCGGCGCCTGCGCCGCGCCCAGCAGCAGCTCATGGCCTGGAACCTGGAGCGCGCCGCGCTCGGCTCGCCGGCCCGCACGCTGCGCCCCGGACTCTGCCGCGAGGCGGACCTCCAGCGCTGGTGCCGCCTCTTCCCGGCCACCTTCGGCGTCATGGAGGACGGGCCGTGATGCGCTGGCCCGCCCGTCTCGCGCGGGGCCGGCCGGTCGAACCGGGCAAGGCCGCAGAGGAATCCCGCGAAGACCCGGGCAGGAGCCGGGAGGATGCGCTGTGCGGCGAAGGCTTCGACGGCTTCGGGCGGGAGACCCTCCACTGCAGCCACTCCCTTCTGGCGTCGGCGTTTGCGGCGATCGTGCTGTCGGGCGCCTGCCTTGTCGATCCCGGACAGGTGCGGCCCTGGCAGGTGGCTGGCGGTCTCGTGTGTTATGCCGCCGGGGTTCCGCTGTTCTTCGCCCTGGAGCGCCGGGTCCACCGGAACGGCAGGGCGATGCCGATCCTGGACCGCACCGGCGGAGGGCGGTTCGCGCTTGCGGTCATGGCTCTCGTCTTCTGCCTGGCGGGAGAGGCGGCGACGGCGGGCCTGGCGGGCTGGATCGCCCTGTCGGCGCTGGCGCTGGGATGCGCGGCGGACGGGGCGTGGGTCGCTCTCGTCGCCGGGCGCCGCGGGATCGGCCTGCGGACCGCCCTGCGGGAGCTGGCGTCCGGGGAACGGGCCGCGCAGCAACGGTACCGGCTGTTCCTGTTCGGAAAGGACGGGCGGTGACGGCGCCCTGTTCCTGCCGCGAGAGGCCTGCCGGCGGCCCGGAGGCAGGCGGACATCTCCGTGAGATATTCCATGCGGTTTTCTCCGTGAGGGTGAGCGGGCTGGCCGTGATTGCGGCGGCCCGGCGCACGGGGTTCCCGGAGGCGCTTCGTGCGCTGCCCCGCCTGGGCCGGGAGGCGAAACGGCATTCCTGGCAGGCCGCGGTCGGCGCGGCGGAGGGCGGGCCGCGATGACCCCGGCGCGCGCCCGCACCGTGCTGCTGTTCATGGCGGCCTGCCTGGCGCCCGCGGCGGCGGCGCTGACGGTCGGCGCGCGTGGCGCTGCGGTCCTTGACGCCGTGGCGCTGGCCTGGGCCTGCGGCGCGCTGGTTCAGCTCGGGCGCATCGATGCGCGGCGCCTGCGGATCGACCCGTTGTGGCTGTGCCTGCTCGCCGGCGCGGGCGTGCTGTGGCAGGCGGCGCCGTTCGGTCCCGATGCGGCGCAGGGCCTGTGGCGGGCGCTGGCGGGCGCGGGCGCCGGGTTCCTCGCCGGCGCTGTCCCGATCGCCGCGGCGGAGGCCCTCGGGCGGCGCTGGCCGTTGCAGCCCGGCGACGCGCTGCTGTTCGCCGCGCTCGGCTGCCTGCTCGGCCCCCGGGGCCTGGTCTGGGCGCTGCCGGTCGGCGCGGCCTGCGCGCTGGCCCGCCATGCCTGCGTGCAGCGCCGGCGCGGACGGTCCTGCCTGCGCGGCCATGCGCCGCTCGGGCCGGGCATGGCGGCGGGTGCGGGTGCGGCGCTCGCGGCCCCGCCCCTCGGCCTGGCCGATATCGGGTTCGGATGAGGAGGGCGCGATGAACCGGCCGGAAGATGCAGTCGGGCGCGGCGGCGGCGCAGACGCCGGCACAGGCGCCGGGCGCGCGGAGACCGTGCCTGTGTTCCGCGCTTTCCTGCTGGCGGGCCTGTCGCTGCCGGTGCTCGGCTCGGCAGCAGCCGTCCTGCTGTCGGGGAGCGCCTCTGCCGCCCTGTTGACCGCCGCCGGGGCGCTCTGCCTCTGCGGGGCTGCCGCGGGCGCGGGGCTGGCGGTGCTGGCGGCGCGCACGGGCAAGACGCTCCGGCAGTCGCTCGCCGCGGCCTTCGGCCCGGAGGGCCGCCATTCCGGGAGGGCGGCGCGATGAGCGGGGGCCTCGGCCTGGAAGCCTGGGAGATCCGGGAGGCAAGGCGCACGGTCAGGGCGTCCCTTGCCGGGATGCTGTTGCTCATGCCGCCGGCGGCGGCCGCGGCCGGCCCGTACTGGTTCGTTGCGGCTTACGCCGCCGGGGCGGCGCTGGCCTGGGCCGCGCTCAGGATGGATGGGGCGCCCGGCCCCGGCCGCCGCCTGCGCCGTGTTCTTGCCTGGACCTGCGAGCGGGACCTCAGGTTCGTCCTGTTTCCATTGATGGCCCTCGCGCTCCTGAACGTGTTTGCGGAGTTCATGTCCGTGCTGCTGGAGCCCCTGTCGGCGCTGGGGGATCCGGCGGCGACGAAGGCGGAGATCGCCGGAGCGGCGGAGGAGGGGTTCCGGCAGATCGGGGCGAAGGCGGCGTTCTGGATCGCGCTGGTCGTGGTTTCCGGGGTTGTGTTCTGCCTGCTGTCGGGCGTGTCGGACTGGCTGGTCCTGGGCGCGTTGGGCGCCCGGCACGGGGTGGGCCCGTGGCGGGTGTTGTGCGGGCGGGGTGCGCTGCAGGACCGGCGGGAGCTGGCCGGACGGGACCTGGCGCGCCGGCAGGGGCTGCTGAGGGGGCGGCCGGCTGTGCCGGCCGACCGGGCGGGTCCGGGGCTCTGGCTGGCGACGGCGATGGTCGCGCTGACGGCGGCAGCGGCGCTGGGGCTCGCGAGTTTGTCCGGCGCTGCGGCCGAGGCGCCGGTGGAGACGCCCGAGGCGCGGTCGTTCGCGCTTCGCGTGGCTGACGGGCCGGTGCTGGCGTTCGGGGTGGCGGAGCGGCTGCCGGGCGCCGGCGAGGGGCTGCGGATCGGGTTCGCGGTGACGTGCGAGCGGGCGGACGGGCGGCTGGAGGCGCTGCTGTCCTTCGGGACGGTGCCGCGCGGCAAGCGGGTGCAGGCGGCGGCCGGGGTTCCGGGCGGGCCCGTGGAGCGGTTCGGCCCGGTGACGCGCGGCGGCGGCGCGGCGGCCGGCTTCCACGATCCGTTGTTCACGGACAGGGAGGATGTGTTGCGGTTCATGGATGCGGCCTTCGCGACCGGCGCGCTGGTGAGCAACGGTCACAACTCGGTCTGGAACCGGGTTCCGGAGGCAGACAACCGGGCGGCCCGGGCGGCACTGCGCCGCTGTGCGGGAGCCGGCGAGTGATGCGGGGTATGGAGACCATGCGGCTCCGGATGCCGCCGTCGGGTCCGACAGCGCGCCACAGGCGGGCCGGGCGCACGGGCGCGGAGCTTCTGCTGCTGATGGCGTTCCTGCTTGCCGTGTCGGCCTGCGGCGGCGGCGGCTCGCCCTCCCCTTCCGGCCCCCTTTCGGCAACCGCACCCACTGTGCCCGCGCCCGCCGCGCCCGAGCCGGGCACGCAAGTCCGGGTGATCGATGCCGACACGGTGGATATCGACGGCGTGCGCTGGCGGCTGCACGGGATCGACGCGCCGGAGAGCCGGCAGACCTGCCGGGCCTGGGGCCGGACATGGAACTGCGGGGCGGCGGCGACGGAGGCGCTCATGTCGCGCGCTCAGGGCATGGGCTGCACGGGAAGCGACACGGACCGCTACGGGCGTTCCATCGGGGCCTGTTCCGCGGGCGGGGTGGATCTCAACGCCTGGCTTGTCGCGAACGGCTGGGCGCTGGCCTACCGGCAATATGGCGGCGAGGCCTATGCCGACGAGGAGGAAGAGGCGCGCTCGCAGCGGCGCGGCGTCCATCGCGGCGCATTCGTGGCGCCGTGGGACTGGCGCCGGGGCGAGCGGCTCGGCGTCGGGGACACGTTCGCCTCCAGCACGTCCGGGAACGTGGATGCGGGCGCTCTGGCGGACCGGCTGCTGCGCGGGAACGGGTCCGGCTTCCGGGGCCGGCGGCTGGCAGACAGCGTGTTCGGTCTGGTGGATGGCGCGGGGGCGGTTTCCTTCGGCGCCTGGTTCCGAACGGACCCGGCGGCGCCCGGCGGCGGTGTCTGGACCGGTTCGGTCGGGGGTCTGGAGGGCGCGGCCGGGCGTCGCGTCGAGGGCGTCGTGGAGATCCGCATCGGGGATTTCGCGAGGCCGGAGGTGGACGTCTCGTTCACGGGCATGAGGGGCGCCGACGGTGCGGCCAGGGCGGACATGCGCTGGGAGGATATCCCGGTGGCGCGGGGCGCATTCGAGGCCAGCGGCGCGACCGGCTCGATCGAGGGCCGGTTCTACGGGCGCAATCACGGAGAGGTGGGCGGCGTGTTCGAGCGGAACGGAATCGTGGGGGCGTTCGGTGCGGAACGGTAACCGGAGGCGGGTTGAACGAACGGGCGCGGAGCTGCTGCTGCTGATGGGGTTCCTGCTTGCCGTGTCGCTTGCCCTGCTGTCGCCGGCGTCGCAGGCGGGCGCGCCGGGTGCGGCGCCCCTGGCGGCGACGGTGACGGTCGCGGCGCCGTCGAGGGATCTCCCCGTCGAAGTCTCCGACCTTGAAATCGAGGTCAGGCAGCTGACCCCTCTGCCCTTCCGGGAACTGGCGGGTCTGGTTGCGGACCTGGCGGGGGTGAAGGCGGTGCTTCAGGACCGCCCGGGCCGTGTCCTGGACGGCGATCTCGTTCTCGAGCCGGCGGTTCCGTTCGGCCTTTCGATGCGGGGGACGGTTCCGGAGGTTCTGGACGAGATCGCCCGGCTGTCGGGCTACGACTGGGGCTGGGAGGACGGGCGGGTGGTTTTCTGGCGCTATGCGGATCGGGAGCAGCGCGGGGCGCAGCATCTGCCTGCGGGCGTTGCGGTCGGCGTCCTGGCCGCGGTTGCGGAGAACGAGGCGGAGGCCGCCCGGTCCGCCGGGGCGGACGCGGCGCCGGCGGCTCCCGCTGCTGCTGCGGCGCTGGAGGGACAGGACGGGGCGGCGCCGGAAGAGGCGGCGCCGGCGCCGCCGCCGGCCTGGGAAGTGGCGCCGGACGAGCACGGTACGGTGGAGGAGGTGCTGCGGGCCTGGGCGGCGCGCGCCGGCTGGCAGGTGGCCTGGCGGAGCGCGCGGCGTTATGCGGTGGGCGCGGCGGCGTCGTTTCCGGCGGGCGGTACGGAGGAGGAGGGGTTCCTGGCGGCAGCAGACGCGCTGCTGGCGACCCGGCCGATGCGCCGGACGCTGACGGCGACGGCCTATCCGAACCGTTGGCTTGTGGTGCGCGATATCGGGAGCGCGGCGCCATGAGCGTGGGCGCGGCGCTTGGCGGGATGGTGGCCGGGGCGCTGGCGCTTGCCGGCTGCCAGTCGCTCGATCCCGGCCGGGCGCAGGACCGGTCCGCGGCGGCGGTCGCGGGCGACCCGGCGGAGATGCGGATAGCCGAGGCGATGGTTCTGGCGCAGGAGGCGCTGACGCGGCTGGCGGAGGTCCGCGCGGCCGGCGCGCCGCCTGCGGTCGATGTGCCGCGCCTGGTGACGCCGGAGCTGCAGACGCGGGTGACGCTGGACTGGCTGGGCCCGCTGGAGCGGGTGGCGGAGCGGCTTGCGGCGGAGATCGGCTACGACTTCGTGGTCGCCGGTCCGCGCCCGCCGGCGCCGGTGATGGTCTCGGTCGATGTCGAGGACGAGCCGGTGATCTTCGTGCTTCGCGATATCGGTCTCCAGGCCGGGGGGCGGGCGCTGCTGACGACGGATGCCGGGCGGATGGCCGTGCGGCTGGACTGGATCGGGCCGGAGGCGGCGGATCCGCCGCCTCCCGGCGGGGAGGGGTCGTGACGGCATTGCCGAGGGTGCTGGCGGTGCTGGCGGCGCTGTCGCCGGCGCCGGCGGCGGCGGGCTTCTCCTGGACGCCCGTGGAGTCGGACCGTTCGATGTTCATCCATGGACCGCCGGACCGTCTGGGGATCGCGGAGGTTGCGGCGCGGCTGGTTCCGGCGGGCGCGAGGCTGCGCTGGGACCGGCGCGTGGACACCGGGCGCCGGGCGCGGGCGGTCTACACGGACTGGCGGGTGCTGCTGTGGGATTTCGGGCTCGCCTGGGAGCGCCATGGCGGCGAGGTTCATGTGCGCCCCGCGGGGCTGCCGCCCGGCGAGGTCGAGCTGGCGACCGCGGGCCGGGGCGTTGCGGACTGGAGCGTGGCGCGGGGCGAGACGCTGCGCCAGGCGCTGGCGCGCTGGAGCGCGATGGCGGGCGTCGAGCTCGTCTGGCTGACGGACCGGAGCTACCGGCTGGGCGAGGCGCGCCGCTTCCGGGGGACCTTTGCGGAAGCCGTGGCGGCCGTGTCGCGGTCCCTTTCCGGGCTGGACCCCGCGCCTGTCGCGGCGCTCGGCCCGGACGGCCGGACGCTGGCGGTGCGCCATCGCGGACCCGCAACAGGGAGGGGGCAATGACCGCCGGCTCCGGGGTTCGCCGGCGGCACGGGGTATCCGCGCTTGCGGCGCTGCTGCTGCTGGCGGCGGCGCCGGTTCATGCGTCGTCTCCGGCGGGGCCGGGCGCGGCGCCGCTGCCGGACCTTCAGGCGCTGAAGGAGACGGCGCCGGCCGGGGAGGCGGGCGGCGCGGCGGCGCGCGCGGCGGAGCGCCGGGGCGAGGCGCAGCGGCTTGCGGCGCTGGCCTGGGCCTCGCAGGCGGGGCTTGCGCATAGGGGCCGGGAGATCGCGGCGCTTCTCGAGGAACAGGCGGAGCGTCTCTCGGCGGTATTCGATTTCGGCGCGCTGCTGGTGGCCCGGGGCGGGTTCCTGGTGATGCCGCCGGTTCTTGCGGAGACGCGGGATGCGGTGCGGATCGAGGACGACATGGCGGCGGGCGCCCGGCAGGTGCTGCGGATCGCGGCCGGGGAGCGGATCGTGGGGGCGGCGCCGACCTGGCGCGCGTGGCTGGAGCGGGACTGGGAGCCGGCGCGGAGGCCCTCGCCGGTGCTGTTCCCGCGCGGGGCGGCGGAGCGCGCGCGCTGGGACGGCTGGCTGGAGGAGGGATGGGCGCGCGGGGTCAGGCTGGCGGACGACATCCATGCCTCGGACCTGGAGCGTCTGGTGGCGGTGTTCCGGGGTGTCGTGCGCTGGCACCGGCTTCGCGCGGCGCGGATGGTGACCCCGCTCGAGACGCGGTTCGAGGAGACGGCGGTCTCGGGACACGAGAGCCTGATGCGGATCGGGGAGCGGGTGGTGCGCCTCGACGGGCGGGCGCGGTTCAACCTGGCGCCGCGGGAGTGGCGCCCGCTGCCGGAGCGTGTGGCGCCGGGCGGCGGATGGGGGAGCGGACGGTGATCCGGATGTTGCGGAAGGCGAAGGAGGCAGCGCGGTGCTGAACCTTTCGGACGTGCACCTTGTGGGCCATGCGGGCAAGGACGCGGAGGTCCGGCAGGCCGGCGGGACGGAGGTCGCGGACTTCTCGCTGGCGACGAACCTCCGGCGCTACCGGCGCGGCGGGGAGTATGAGGAGCGTGTCGAGTGGCACCATGTGCGCGCGGTCGGCGCGCAGGCCGACCTTGCGCGCCGGCTGGTGGTGAAGGGCGCGGCGCTGCAGGTGATGGGGCGTCTCGAATACCGGGAGCCTGGCGGCGGTGACCGTTCCGGGCGTGTCGCCCTGGTGGTGCTGGCCGGCGCGCGGGCCTGGCTGAACCGCCTGGACTCGCTGCGGAACGCCGGGCCCGGCGACGAGCCGGAGTGGATGGGGGCCGAGCGCCGGGTCCTGGTGCGGGCGCACTGGCGGCGCGTTCCGGCGAAGGGAGAGGGGCCGTGAGCGGGCCCGGCATGTGGGAGCCGGGGGAGCGGTCGTTTCCGACCGACCGGCTTGACGAGTTCCTGTTGTGGGCGGCGGACCTGGGGGCGGCGGATATCGCCTTCTCGACGGGCCTTCCGGCGTTCATCGAGGTGGACGGGCAGTTGCGCCGGGCGACCCGGGCGCGGCTGGACGGCCCGGCGATGGGGCGTGTTGCCGGCGGTCTGCATGTGAGCCGGGAGCGGGCCGAGACGGAGCTTCGCGGCGGCGGGGCGATCGACTGCAGCCACACGGCGGTCGGGCCGGACCGGCGCCGGCGGCGTTTCAGGGTGAACATGCTGCCGAAGCAGTTCGACGGGCGCTGGGGGATGGGCGTGGCGCTGAGGGTGCTTCCGGAGGAGGCGCCGGAGCTGGACGCGCTCGGGGTCGAGGAGGAGATCGCGGCGGCGTTGCAGCTCGGCGAGGGGATTTGCCTGGTCACGGGGGTTCCGGGGTCCGGCAAGTCGACATTGCTGGCCGCGGCGATGCGCCGGCTGGTGGAGACCGGCCGGGGCAAGGTGCTGACGTTCGAGAACCCGGTGGAGTTCGACCTGTCCCGGATCGAGGCGGACCTGGCGATGATCGAGCAGACGGAGGTTCCGACGCATGTGGAGACGTTCGCGGAGGCGCTGCGCTCTGCGGTGAGGCGCCGTCCGGCGGCGGTGATGGTGGGCGAGGCGCGCGACCTGGAGACGATCGAGGCGGTGCTGAACGCCTCGGACCAGGGGATGGCGGTGTATTCGACGACGCACACGGTGGGCGTGTCGGCGACCATGCGCCGGTTGCTGTCGGCGTTTGCGCCGGCGGAGCGGGACGAGCGGGCCGTGGCGCTGATGCAGCGCCTCACGCTTGTCGCGACGCAGATGCTGGTCCCGAACCCGCAGGGCGGGCGGACCGCGATCCGGGAGTGGCTGCGGTTCGACGGCGCGCTGAAGCAGCGCCTGTTCCAGCTGCCCCGGGGCGACTGGCCGATGGCGATCCAGGCGGAGGTGCGGAAGCGCTGCGGGGGCCTCGGCGAGGCCGGGGTGCGGGCCCATGAAGCCGGGCGGATCGGGCGCGGGGACCTGGCCCGGGCGCTGGCGGCGTCGGGAGACCTGCGCGACGCCGGCGAACGGGCGGGCGCGTGAGGGCGCGGGCTCATGGAGGGAGAGGGCTGGGCGTGGCGGGATTCGATGCGCCCGGTTCGGCTGGGGCCGTTCGACGCGCGCCTGCTGCCGTTGGCGGTCGCGGCGGTGTTCGTGCCGGGCTGGTGGACGGGCGGCGCGGTGCTGCTCGCCTGGCTGGCGTTCAGGGCTGCGGAGGCGCGGGGCTACCGGCCGCCGGCGGCGCTGCGCGCGATGCGCGCGGCTCTCGCGGGGAAGCGCCGGGCGCTGCACCGCCGGCGCATGCGGCGGTTCCTGGACTACGGGCGGGGCTGAGATGAGGGCGGTCGTGCGCGTGGCGGTGTTTTCGGCGCTCCTGGTGCTGCTGATCGTGGGCGGGCTGAGGCTCGGGCATTCCGAAGAGCGGCTTCCGGCCGTGCTGGCGGCGCTGGAGCGGTCCGGGGCGGCGCTCGTGCCGCTCGGGCGGTCCGGCCTGCTGGAAGGCTGGCTGGTGCGCCGGCCGGACGGAAGCGTGTTCCCGGTCTATGCGGCGCCGGACGGTCACGCGGTAGCGGGCCTGCTTTACGGCCCGGACGGGCTGGAGCTGACCGGCGGGCAGCTGCGGGCGGCGGCGAAGGCGGGAGCGGCCGCAGAGGCGGTCGGCGGCGCCTCGCGCCCGGGTGCGGCGGCGCCCGGGCCTTCGCCGGTGGAAGACGCGGTCCGGGCGGCGGCGGCCGGGTATGCGCTGGCGTCGCGGTCTGCGGCTCCGGAGGGGGGACGGCAGGCGCTGTTCGAGCGGGCGCTCGATGCGGCCGCGTTCACGCTGGGCGAGAGGGGTCCGGACGTGGTGGCGTTCATCGATCCCGCCTGCCCCTGGTCGAGGCAGGCGGCGGCTGAACAGGGGAGCCGGGCGCTCGACGGGGAGTTCCGCCTGCATGCGGTGCCGGTGGGGCTGCTGGGAGAGGACTCGCTCGCGCAGGCGGCGGGGATCGCGGCGGCCGGGAACCCGGCGCTGGCATGGTTCGGGTCCGGCCCGGCTGCCGCGGCGGCGGAAGGGACGGACCGGCTGGAGGCGAACCATGCGCTCTGGCGGGCATTCGGCGCGGAGGTCGTGCCCTTCCTTGCGTGGCGGGACGACGCGGGCGCAATCCGGGTTCATGCGGGGCGTCCGGAACCGGGCTTCCGGTCCGGAGGCGCCACGCGATGAGGCTGCCCTGGCGCCGGGACCCGGGATCGGTGCGCGAGCGTGCGTCGGGCAGCTCGCGGCTGAGCGAGGTCATGGCGGCCGTGTCGGGGTCGCAGGCTTACCACATTGCCCAGCACCGCGCCTGGCGCCGGGTGGCGGTCGCCGCGGTGGTCGGCCAGACGCTGACGATCGGCGCGCTCGCGGCGTGGATGGAGTCCAGGGACACGGTCTACATCGCGGTCGCCACGGACATGTCGGGGCGCACCCTGCCGATCGTGTCGGCGGCGGGGGTCGAAGGCGAGGAGGAGATCGGCATGGTGCTCACCTGGACGGTGGGGTCGGTGACCGAGGCCTTCACCATGGGCTTCCACGACTATCGCGGGCGCATCGAGGGGGTGCGGGACCGTTTCACCGACGAGGGGTTCGACAGCTACCAGCGGGTGCTGGAGGACAGCCTGGTGTTCCAGCGGATCGGCGAGCTGGGCCAGGTGGTGTCGGCCGTGGCGCGGGGCGCGCCGGTCCTGGAGCGGGTCCGGACATTCGCGGACGGCGCCGTGGGTTACCAGGTGAAGTTCCCGATGTCGCTGACCTTCTACGCCAGGGCGGACGAGAGGGTGGTCGAGGACCTGGTTGCCGAGGCGCTCGTGGTGCGCATGGCGCGCACCGAGCGGCTGTCCGGCCTGGCGATCGAACAGTTCCGGTTTTCGAGGGCGGAGGGACTGCGGCGATGAGGCCGGCGTCGGCTCGGGGGATGCGCAGGCACGGGATATGGCCCGGCCTGACCCTGGCGGCGGTTGCCGCGCAGGCGCTGACGGCCGGCGGACTGCTGGCGGCGATGCAGTGGCAGGAGAGGGCCCATGCGGCGTTCGCGATGGATGGCCGCGGCGAGCCGGAGGCGGTCTGGGCGGCGGAGGATTCCGAAGCGGACATCGCGATCGACGCGATGCTGGCCTGGACCGTCGCCACGGTGACGCAGGCTCTCGATATCGGCTTCGACGACCGGGAAGGACGCATCGAGGCGATGAGGGACCGGTTCACCGGGGACGGTTTCGGGAGCTACCGGGCGGTGCTCGAGGACAGCCTGGTGCTGGAGCGCCTGCGCAAGCAGCGGCAGGTGGTGTCGGCCGTGGCGCAGGGCGCGGCGGTGGTGATGCGGGTGCGGAAGACGGGAAGCGGGCGCCTCGGATACGAGGTCGAGGTGCCGCTGCTGCTGACCTTCTACGCCGGCGAGGGCGCGCGGGCGGATGCGAAGCTGGCGGCGCGCCTCCTGGTCGTGCGGGCGCCGCGCCCGGAGCGGCTGTCGGGGCTGGCGATCGCGGATTTTCTGCTGGGCAGGAGGGGAGCGGCGGGACCATGACATTGTTGCGGATCGGGCGCGGACGCGCCGAACTGGCGGCGCTGGCGGTGCTGGGGCTGTTGGCGTGGGCGGGGCCGGCGGCGGGCCAGCAGGCGGCGGCGCCGCCGGCGCCTGCCGGGAGACAGGCGCCCCCTTCCGGGCAGGACCGGGACGCGGACGTCTGGCCGGAGCATGCGATGCCGGACGGGGACGCCGCGGCGGCGGGCCGCCTGCGGCTTCCCTTTACCCAGGAGCAGATCGCGCTGCTGGGCCGCCTGCTGGAGCAGACGCAGAGGGCGGCGGCGCGGGCGCGCGGGGCGGCGCCGCCCGGGCGGGTCCGCAGGATCGACCTGGACGGCCTCGGGGCGGGGGCGGTCCAGGAGGTCGCGGTGCATGCCGACTATGTGACGTCGGTCGGGTTCTACGACCGGACCGGCGCGCCCTGGCCGATCGCGCACGCGCTGGTGAACGAGAACTTCGTGGCGGCGGGCGGCGAGGGAGCGCCGGCCGATGCCGGGCACCTGCTTCACCTGAAGCCGAATGCGCGGTGGCTGGCCGGCAATGCCTCGGTGATGCTGGAGGGGCTGGCGGAGCCGCTGATCCTGGTGATGGCAGAGGGGGACGGCGCGGTCGATTTCAGCCTGGCGGTGCGCCTCCCGGAGGACGGACCGAACGCCGATCCGCTCGATGCGGGCGCGGCGGCGGGGTTTCATGCGGGCTCGGACATGCTTCTCGGGCTGCTGTCGGGCGCGGCGCCGGCGGGCGCCCGGCCGCTCGATGTGGAAGGCATCGACGGGCGCGCCTGGCGGCTCGGGGAGGAGCTGCTGCTGGTGACGCGGGCGTATCTGGTCGCCCCGGGCGCGCGGGCGGCGGAGCGGGACCCGTCCGGACGCTGGGCCTACAGGCTGCCCGGCGTGCCCTACGCAATGGTTTCGGTGGAAGGACGGGAGCTGCGGGCGTCCTTCCTGGAACGTCCGGAGATACCGCGGCGCGCAAGGGAGAACTGAGATGGCGAGGACCACGGAGATAGGCAGGAGGTCCCTGGCGGCGACGGGCCGGACGGAGCTCGTGAAGGCGGTCGGGGAGAAGGCGGGGCTCTCGTGGGAGAAGGCTTCGAAGGCGGTCGGGGTCGTGGTCGAGGAGATCGCGGCGAGGCTTGCGGGCGGGGACCGGGTGGTGCTGCGCGGCTTCGGGACGTTCGTGGTCGCCGAGAGCGGGGCGCGGGAATACCGCGATCTGCGCACGGGCGAGCGAAGAACCGCGCCGCCGTCGAAGGCGGTGCGGTTCGTGCCGTCGCCGGTGCTCAAGCGGGCCGTGAACCCGGAGGCGGAGAGCTGAGCGGGAACAGGGGCGGCGGAACGCCGCCGGTGGCGTCGGCGCGGGAGCGCCGCCGGGCCTGGCGCGGGGCGGCGCCGGGGTTCGCGGCCTGGCTGCTGCTCGCGTCTGCGGCATGGGCAGAGGGCGATGGCAGCGGTGTCGTCTTCGACCCGGAGAAGCCGGTTACGGATGCCTTTCGCGAGGCGATCGGGCGCGACGATGCCGGGCGCAGGCAGGAGGCGATGGAACGGGGAGAGAGTTTCTCGCCGACATTCGACCGCCCGACGCGCCCGGACCGGCCGCCTCCGGCCGTGATGCCGGCGGCGCCCGGGCCGAAGGAACCCGGGCCGGCGGCGGAGACGCCTCCTGCGGAGCGGCCGGCGCCGGCGCAGGCACGAAGGGACCCGCCGGCGGCGCGGCCGGGCGAGCGGCTGCCGGAGCGCGGCGGGAGCCGGGACAGGGATGCCTCGCCCCTCGATGCGCTCCTGGACGTGCTCGCCGCGCCCCGGGCGAAGATGGTCCGGGTGGCCCGTGAACGCGCTCCGGCGGAGGCGGAACCGGAGTCCGGCGCGGACCCGGGTTTCGAGGGGCGGGGCGCGCCCCTGCCGCCCGTCCTGGCCGGGCTGAAGCCGGGCGCGGGCCTCTATGCGAGGGCGCTGTACGAGGCGAACAGCGACTTTCCGGGACCCGTCGTCCTGGAGGTCCTGGAGCCGCCCCTGGACGGGGCGGTGGCGACCGGGGCGTTCGAGCGGGTGCGGGACCGGCTGGTGATCCGGATCGACCGGTTGTCGGTGGGCCGGGAGAGCCGGGACATCGAAGGCTGGGCGGTGGACCCCGGCTGCGCGTGCTACGGCATTGCGGGCGAGGTCGACCGGCACTGGTTCGACCGGGTGCTGCTGCCGTCGGCGGTGGCGTTTGCGGGCGGCTTCCTCGAGGCGGCGGCGCAGACGGCGCGCCTTGTCACCAGGGGCGCTTCCGGAGAGACGGTGACGGTGGAGAGCGGGGCGCCGACGCACCGCCAGCAGGTTTACGCCGGCGCGGCGGCGGCGGCCAGGCGCGCCGGGGAGGTGCTGCTCGAGGGACTGCCGCAGGGGCCGACGGTTCGGGTGCCGGTGAATACGGAGCTGGTGCTGGTCATAACCGGGACGCCGGAGCGGGGCCGGAACGGCGAAGCCCCGGGGCGGGAGGCCGGGTCCCCGCGGCGGGGCGGTCCGGCCGCCCGGATCGACGGCGGCCGGGGCGCGTTCGCCGGACCGCCCGGCCGGAGCGGGCGGCAATGAACGGTCTCGAAGCGGCGTTCCGGGCTCTGGTGCAGGACGTGGACGGCGCGCTCCGGATGCTGATGGGCGCCGTCTGCTATCTGCTCGCCGCGTTCTGCTTCATGGGCGGGTGTTTGCGTGTCCTCAGGCATGCCGGGGGGCACTGGCCCGGGACCGGGACCGGAACGGCGCTGGTGTTCCTGCTGGCGGTGGTTCTGGTGCGGTTGCCGGATGTGCTGATGGCATCGGGGGAATCGGTGTTCGGGGCCGACCGCGAGGCGGCGTCGGCGATGGCCTGGATGCCGCCCGCTTCGGGAGAATGGCAGCGGTTCGGCGCGGCGGTGCAGGCGGCGTTCGCGGTCGTGGCATGGATCGGGCTGTTCGCGTTCCTCAGGGGATGCTTCGTGCTGAAGCATGCGGTGGACGGGCGCGGGCAGGCAACGCTGACGCAGGCGGGCTGCTACCTGCTGGGCGGGGTGATGTGCTGGCACATGGCCGGGCTCGTGCGCGCGCTGCAGAACACGCTCGGCATGCAGGCGGTGCCGATATGAGGGCGCGGGCGCGCGAAATGGCGGTGCGGGCATGCGCGGCTGTCCTGCTTGCGGCGTCCGGCGCCGGGGCGGCAGGGGCGAAGCCTTGGGGGCCGCTGGCGCAGGACCTGCTTCTGAGGCTCGGCCCGCCAATGCCGGTCCTTGCGGTCAAGCTGTTGTGGGTCCCGGGGGCGGTGCTCGCGGGCGCAGGGGGTCTGCGGGCGCTGTGGCTGGTCCTGGACGGGCGAAAGGTCCCATGGGCCGGCCCGGGCGCGATCATGGCGTTCGGAGCGGCGCCGGTTGCGGCGGGCCTGGCGCTGGAGGGGGATCGGTTGCCCGGGCTGCTGCGCCCGCCGGAATGGCGGGGCCGGTAGCGCATGAGGTTCCGCGAAAGGGAAGGAGACGGCCGATGAAGACGGCCCGGAAAGGAAGAAACGCCTGGCGGCGGCCTGCTGCTGCCGCGTTCGCGGCGGCGGGGCTGCTGGCGGGCGTGTTGCCGGCGGAGGCGAAGAAGCTGAGCGACCTGGGCAGGGCAGCCGAAACGGAGCTGGGGCTGCTGATGACCCTGCTGGCCTGGGTCTTCTACCTGCTGGCGGCCTTCTGCTTCGGCTATGCGGCGCTCAAGGTGAAGGGCCATGTCGACAATCCGCAGCGCGGCGGGCTGACGGTCCCGGTCGTGGTGTTCATCGTCGCGATCGCGCTGGCGGCGGGTCCGACGCTTCTGGAGCGGGCCGTGGAGAGCTTCCAGCTCGACCAGGACCAGACGCTTCAAAGGCCGAGGTTCTAGATCGTGGCCGGGCGCCGTCCCGCAGACGCCCTGGAAGACCTGCTGCGCTGGTGGTGGCGGGAGCGGCGCAAGCCTCTGGAGAGCTTCATGCTGGTCCGCGCGGCGGCCGGGCAGGACGGGGTCGGGGTGCTGGTCGGGAGCGACAACTCGCTGGCGTCCTGCATCGATGTCCACGGCTCGCGCAGCATGATGGGCGAGGATGAGCTCGGTCTCTTCGTGGAGACGGTGGAGCGCCGTCTGAACACGGCGTTCCTCGGCAAGGGCCATGCGCTGCACGTCGTGTTCGAGCGCGCGCCGGAGGAGGGGCGGCGGCTGCTCGAGCGCGCGGGCGACCGGCAGCGGAGAAGCTGCGAGCGTCTCGGGATCGACCTGGAGGCGACGATCGCGGAGCGGGTGGAGCGGCTGTCGCCGCGACTGTCGGGGGAACGCCTGACGATTGCCTGCTGGAGCGGTCCGGCGGTTCTGGCGCGCGACCGGGAGCGCAGGGAGAAGCGCGCGGTCAGGGAGCGGAAGAAGGACTGGGCGCCGGGCGATGAGGAATCGCAGTGTCCGTTTGCGGCCGAGGGCGTGCTGGGCGCGCGCCACCTGGCGTTTGTCGAGTCCGTGCAGGCTGTGCTGGACGAGACGGGCGTCGTGTCGCGGGTTCTGGATGCCGGCGACGCGGTCAGGGCGCTCAGGTGGTGGCTGGCCGGGCCGGAGAGCGTCGGCGAGGGATGGCAGCCCGCAACGGCGGCCGGAGAGGCGCCGGCGCGCGATCCGGAGCCGGTGGAGCTCGGCGCCTGGCCGCCGCCGCTCGCGCCCCAGGTCGTGGTGCGGGAGCCGGAGGTCCTCGGCCGCAGCGCGGTGCTGCTGGGATCGCGGATCTGGGCGCCGCTCGACATGGAGCTCGGCCCGCGGCGGGCGAGGCCGTTTTCGGAACTGATGGAGCGGCTCGCGGCGGCCGGGAACCTGCCGGTCCGGGTGGCCTTCCTGCTGGAAGGCGGGGGGATGCGGCGCGCGGGCGCGATGATGCGCCATGCGGCGGCCCCGTTCCTGGCCTTTTCGTCGTCGGACAGCCTGGCGGTGCGGAACGCCGCGGAGGGGCTGGCGGCGCATGCGGCGGCGGGCCGGGCGGTGGTCAGGCTGCGGGTGCAGTTCCTGACCTGGGTGGAGGGCGCGGGTCTCCCGGACAGCCGGCGGGAGGAGCTGGCGCGGCGGGTGAGCCGCCTGCAGCAGCTCGTCGAAGGCTGGGGAGAGATCGGCGTGACGCCGGTCACCGGCGACCCGCTGGAGGCGCTGGCGGCGTCGGTTCCGGGATTCGCGTGCGGATCGACGGCCGCGGCCGGCCTGGCGCCGCTCGGGGAGGCGCTGGCGATGCTGCCGGTGTCGCGGCCGGCGCCGCTCGTGCGCAGCGGCGGCAGCGGCGCCGTCTCGCACATGTTCGTGTCGCGCGACGGCAAGGCGCTTCCCTTCGGGTTCGAGGGCGCGGAGCACGGGTTCGACCTGATCTTCGGCATTCCCGGCAGGGGCAAGAGCGTGCTGCTGAACACGCTCGGGCTGGCGTTCGCGCTTCAGGGGGGCCAGTCCCGCATGCCGCTGCAGGCGGTGGTGGACATAGGGCCGTCGGCGGCCGGGCTGGTCGATCTGGTCCGCGATGCGCTGCCGGCGGGCCGGCGCCACGAGGCCGGCCGCTGGCGCTGGCGGATGGACTCCGCCCATGCCGTGAACCCGATGGACACCCAGCTCGGCTGCCGGTTCCCGCTGCCGGTGGAGCGCGCATTCCTGGTGAACCTGCTGTCGCTGATGGTGACGCCGGCGGGAAGCGCGGGGATGTCGGACGGCATGCGCGAGCTCGTCGGGGCGACGATCCGGGAGGCGTACGAGCTGCGCTCGGACACGGGCTCGCTGAACGAGGCGAAGCGTTACGAGCGCGGCGAGGACGAAGAAGTGGATGCGGCGGTGGATCTTCACGGCGTCGCGACCGGGCCGGACACGCTGCAGTGGGACGTGGTGGACGCCCTGTTCGACGCGGGCGCGGTGGAGGCGGCGGTGCGCGCGCAGCGTCATGCGGTCCCGACCTTTTCCCTGCTGACGACGGCGGTGCAGTCGGAGGCGGTGCAGGGCCTCGTCCGCGATGTGCGCCACGGCCCGGGCGGAGAGACGGTGACAGGAGCGTTCCGGAGGATCCTCACGGGCCTGAGCGCGGCCTGGCCGAACATGTTCGCGGAGACCTCCTTCGACATCGGCAACGCGCGCCTGTCGGCGATCGACCTGGGCGAGGTCGCGCCGACGGGCAGTCCGGAGGCGGACCTGCAGGCGGCCGCGTTCTACATGCTGGCGAGGCACGCGCTGACGCGCGACTGGTGGCTGGCCGAGGAGGACCTGGCCGGCGTGCCGGAGCGCTACCGGGAGTGGCATGCGCAGCGCTGCCGGGAGATGAGGGAGACCCCGAAGCGGCTCTGCTACGACGAATACCACCGGACCGGCGGCGCCCCGGCGGTGCGCGCCCAGGTGGAGCGGGACGTCCGGGAGGCGAGGAAGCTCGGCGTGCGGCTCGCGCTGTCCAGCCAGAGCCTCGGGGATTTCGACAGGGAGCTGGTGACCCTGGGGACGCAGTTCTGGGTTCTGGGCTCCGGGAGCAAGGCGAGCGAGGTGACGGAGCTCGGGGAGGTGTTCGGGCTCTCGAAGACGCTGCGCGACACGGTGCGCTTCGAGCTTCGGGGGCCGGACGCCGGCGGGGCGCCGGCGCTGCTCATGGCCGAAGGCGAACGGGGGCGGATCGAGCAGCTCGTGGTCAATGCGCCGGGACCGCAGGAACTCTGGTCGCTGAACACCCGCCCGATCGACGCGGCGCTGCGCCGGCGGGTCCAGGCGCGGCTCGGACCGGCCGAAGCGCGGCGCGTGCTTGCCCGCGCCTTCCCGGCGGGATCGGCCGAGGCGCGGGTGCGGGATGCGGTGGCGGCGCTCGAGGAGCGCGGCGCGCGCTCGCGGGCGTCGGTCAGGGAAGTGCTCGGCGGCATTGCGGACAGGCTTGTCGACATGCAGGCGGGAAAGGGAGCTGACGGATGAAGGCATGGCGGGGCGGTCTGGCGGTCCTGGCGGCGGTCGCGGTATCGCTGCCGGTCCTTCCGGAGCCTGCATCGGGGCAGGGAACGACGGGTGCGGCGGCAGGGACGGAGCTCCCGGATTGCGATCCGGAGGTGGCAGAGGCGCTGGCGAAGGCGGCCGAGGCGGGGGTGAAGGCCGATCTCGCCGTGATCCGCCATGCCGGCCAGGGGATCCGGAAACCGGACTCGATCCTCGACCTCAGCTGCGTGTGGGACATGTTCGACTATCGCGGCATGGACATCCTCTACCGCCCCGGTGACGCGCTGGACCGGATCCTCGACCTGGCGCGGGACCGTGTCTGTTCGGAAGCATCGGATGTCTACGGCCGGCATGTGGGGCGGAGCCTGGATGCCGCCGTGTTCGCCGGTCCCGTGCAGGACGTGCCGGGCGCCGGGACCGGATCGATCCACGGCAATGCGCTCGGCGATGCGGGCATCGGGCGCGAGCGCTTCAGACGGCTGTTCGGCGGAGCGCCGCAATGAGGCGGGCGCTCCCGGTTGCGGCGTTCGGGGCCGCCGTTCTTGCCGCTCACCTGCTCGCGCCCGCTCCGGCGGCGGCGCTGTTCGGCGGCGGCGGGAAGGGCTGCACCCCGGTTCCGAAGACGGTCAGCGAGGCAAGCCGCGTCATCTCCAGCGTGAACGCCCGCATCGAGACCATGGAGCGGACGATCCACGACGCCCTGGTGAAGCAGACCGGCCAGCAGACAGGATATGCGGCGCAGAGCGCGAAGGCCGTCACGACGGCGCTCGACAGCCACGCTGCCATACGCGCGCAGACGGAGCGCGATGCGGCCGAGGTGCGCGCGCAGGTCGCCCGGCGTCCGTCGCGGTCCGCCTGCGCCGTCGCCACCGGCGCGCGCGGCCTGGCGCAGGCCCGGATCGCCAGCACGGTCGCGGGGCGCGCGGCGGCCGTCTCCGAGACCGGCCGGATCGCGGGCGACCGCGCCACCGGCTCGGCGCCGGCGGCGGCGACCGACAGCGCCGAGCGCTACCGCCGCGTCCTGGAGCGCTGGTGCAGTCCGGACCGCGCGCCGCTGCAGAGCGCGGCCTGCTCCGGAGCGGCGGAGGACCACGGCGCGGACCTCCGGCCCGACAGCCTGTTCGCGGTGGAGACCTTCGCTTCGGAGACCGAACTCCAGGCGGCGATCGACCTCTCCCGCAACCTGACGGTGCCGGCTGTCGAGGACCCGGAACCGCTCGGCGCGGTCGACTCGGCAAGCGAGCGCGGCAGGGTCATGGCGTCGCGCGCGGCGGCCGCAAGGCGCGCCCTGGCAGCGGAGGCGCTCGGCCATCTGCGCGCCCTGCGCGCGCCCGGCCCGGAACTCGGGCGCTGGGCGGCCGCCATCGACCCGGGGCGCAATCCGGACGCCGCCGTCAGCCGCCTGGAGCTCATCGACCTCATGGCGGCGAAGCGGTTCGAGCGCACCGCCTGGTGGGCCGAACTCCAGTCGATGGGCGGCGAGGCGCTGCTCCGCGAGACCGCCTCCCTGCTCGCCGCCTCGCTGCTGCTCGACCGGGAGCGCTTCCGCATCGAGCAGCGCCGCCTGGCGCTGGAGGCGGCCGCGCTCGCGGCGCGCATCGACCGCGACCGCGCGCTCGCCGGGCGGGCGGGCGCGAACTGACCGGCCATGGCGCGCCGTCCCTCCCTCCTGCGCCATGTCCTGCTGCCGGACCTGCTGGGACCGGCGGCCCGCGCTCTCGGCGACGGCGCCCGTGTGCTGCGCGCCGCGGCCGGCGCCCTGGAGCGGCCTCCGGGCGGTGGAAGACGGCAACGCCCCCGCGGGCTGCCCGGCTGGCTCGGCGCCGGCATGGCGCTGGCGGGACTGGCATGGATCGTCCTGGGGGCGATCGAGATGGCGGCCGGGACCGCGCCGGCGGCGGCGCAGACGGCGCCGGTTCCGGACCTCTCGGGCGAGCCGGACCGGGCAGGCCGCGCGCTGCTCGCCTTCCTCGCCGATCTCGATACCGGCAGCAACACCGCGCTCTCCGGGATGCTGACGGTCTACAACGGCGCCTTCCTGGTGCTCGCCGGCGTGCTGCTCGTCTGGTGGACCGCCGCCGGGACCGTCGACACCGCCAGCCGGGGACGCTGGGGGTTCACGGGAAAGGAGACGCTCCGGATCGCCGCCGCGTTCCTGCTCATGGTGCCGCTCCCCGGGGGCCTGTCGGGAGGCCAGCACCTGGCGCTCTCGCTCGCGCGCACCGGCGGCGACATCGCGCAGCTCGTCTGGGCCGGGTTCTCCGAGGACGTGCTCGGCGACGGCAACATGGTGGCGCCGGCGCCGCACCGGCGCCCGCTCCGGGCCGCCATCGCCGGCGTCTTCCTGGCGGAACTCTGCGCGCGCACCGCGAACCTGGCGGCCCGGGAAGCAGGCGATGCGGCCTATGTCGCGGTGAGGGAGACGCAGAGGCACACCGCGCTGCAACAGAGGCGGCGGGCCTACAGGGGCCGGGGGGTCCGCACCATCGGCTATGACGGCAATGCCGGCGGCATGCCGAAGGGCATGTGCGGCAGCGTGCGGATCGCCGGCCTCGACGGCGGCGCCACCCCCGGGGGCAGGATGGCCGCGGCGCAGGGCGATGCCTTCGACGCCGTCCGCCCGGCGCTGGGCGGGATTGCGGACGAAGTGGCGCTCTGGTTCGCGGCCCCGCCCGGAACCGCCCGCAGGGACGGCCCGCTGCCGGATATCGAGGCGATGCTGGTCGCGGCCGATCCGCTCGGGACATGGCTGGCGACCGTCGGCGCCGCGGCCGATGCGACCCGGGACGAGGCCACGACCGCGCTCAGGGCGGCGCTCGCGGACGAGGCGAGGAACACCCCCTGGACGCTCGCCGCCTCGCTGTTCATGACCATCACCCGCCATGTCGGCGAATACCAGCTGGGCGCCGGGAGCATTCCGGGGGTTGCCGGACCGTCCGCGCGCCTCGGGGAATGGGTCCCCCAGGCGCGCGCGGCCGTCGCGGCCGCGGCCGGGCAGCTCGCCGCCTCGCGCGAATATCCCGCCGTGCTCGGCGCCGGCGCCGATCCCGCGCCCGGGCCCGGCGGCGTCGGCGGGATCGGGCGCGGCTGGTTCGACTGGCTCGACATCGAGGACATACAACTGGTCGACAGCGGCAACCCGGTCCTCGACCTCGTCTCGCTCGGACACAGCCTGGTCGCCAAGGGGATCGGCTCGATCCTGGTCCTCGGCGGCGTCGCCACCGGCTCGAACCTGCTGAACTCGATACCGCTCATCGGCGGCGGGCTGGATGCGTTCGAGGCCGCCTGGCAGGTCATGGACAGCTTCGTGTCGACCATCCTGGGCCTCATGATCCTCGCCGGCCTGGTGCTCGCCTACCTGGTTCCCGTGCTGCCGTTCCTGCGCTTCCTGTTCGGCCTGCTGGCCTGGCTGACCGCCGTCGTCGCGGCCGTCTTCGCCATGCCGGTCTGGCTCGCCGGGCACACGGTCCGCGGCGAGGGGTTCGTCACCCCGGCGACGCGCCAGGGATGGCTCTTCCTGCCCGGCCTGCTGCTGCGCCCGGTGCTGATGCTGTTCGGCCTCGTCACCGGCTACCTCCTGTTCGTCACCATCATGGACACCTTCAACGACATCTTCCGGGGCCTCGTCTTCGACGCCGGCGCCTCGGACGGGATCGGCGTGCTCGGCTGGCTCGCCATGCTCGCCATCTACCTGATGACCGTCTACGGCCTCATGAACGGCTGCTTCAAGCTGATCGACCATCTGCCCGCGATCGCCATGGACTGGATCGGCGGGCGCGACGGGCGCGACGGCGACGCCGACCGGATCGGCGGCGGGATCGCCGGCGCGTTCGGGCGGATCGGGCCGATGCGCGTCGGCCAGGGAAGGCGCAGCCCCGGCCTGCCGGGCGGGCGCGGCGCGCCCGCGGACGACGGGCCGTAGGGAAGGGAGCGCCGCCGCCATGCCCGACAGGCGCACCGCCGGGCAGGAACGGGTCCGGTACTGGCGCCGGAGACGCCGGAGCCAATGCACCGGATGCGCGGAACCGGCCGTGCAGGGAAATTCACGGGAGAGGCCCGATGAGCGAACGATCCGACCGGCTGCCTCCGCCGGGGCGGAGCGACACCGGCCTCGTCGAGTTCCGCCCGGTCGACTGCATGGGGCCGGTGCCGGACGATCCCTGCGAGCGCATCCGGATGGCGCTGGCCTGCGGCATGGCGGCATGGCCCTCCGGCATCGGGAGCATCGGGACCGGCGCCGCCCTGGCGAGGCGCGCGTTCCGGCAAATGCAGCGCGGCACGAGACGCCGGGAGCCCGGAGACGGCCCGCAAGACGCGTGAGCCCCTGACGAAAGGACGAGGCAATGCACGGATTCGCAATCCATCTGGGGCTGGCGCTGGCGACGGGCATACCGGGGTGGGCGGCCGTATACTGGCTCTGGACCGAACGGCCCGATCCGGAGATCCGGGGCTGGGTCCTCGCCGGCATGGTCGCCGCCTCCTTCGCGGTGCTCATGTTCACCGACCTGAAGCGCGGCGGGCTCGGCTGGAAGATCGGCGTCTGGGGACCGACCGCGGCGGTGGCGGGCATGACCCTCCTGCTCGACCACATGGCGTTCGTGCTCGCCCGCGACCTGGCCGGGTTCACGGCACTGGTCGACGAAGGGACGGCGGTGGACAAGTTCCGCCTCGTGGCGCCGATTCCCGCGGCGCCGGTATTCGCCCTGTTGTGGCTCACGGCCATGCTGACCGGGCTGACCGGCGCCGGCCGCCTCTCGAAACGCCGGCGCTCGAAATCGGAACTCCACGGCGCCTCGAAGCTCATGGGACGGCGTCACCTCCGCAGGCTCGGGCAGCGGAAGGACGGCATCCTCCTCGGACAGACAGGGCCGGGTAACGGAGCTCCGCTCGCCGTCTGGCCCCTGGAAGGCCATGCGATGACGATCGCGCCGCCGCGGACCGGCAAGGGCGCGCTCATAGCTTCCAACATGCTCGCGCCCGGAGAGCGGGGCTGGCAGGGCTCGACGGTATGTATCGACCCCCGGGGGGAGCTCTATTGCATCGTCGCGCGGCGCCGCCGCCAGCTCGGCCGCAAGGTCGTGCTGCTCGACCCCTATGACGTGATCGGCCGGCATCGCGAACAGCATCCGCACTGCTATCTGCCGTCGGCGGTGAAGAGCCACACATACAACCCGCTCGATTTCCTGAGAGGCGAGGAGAAGGCGGTCCAGGACATCGACACGCTCGTCCAGGCGTTGCTGACGCCGCCGGCGACGGATGCCGGCAACAGCCGTCATTTCCATGAAAGTGCGAGGCGGCTGGTCTCCGGACATATCGCATGGGCGGCGTATCGGGCGCACAGGGCGGACAGGAACATGGCGCATGTCTTCGAGAACCTGTCGGCGGGCCCGGACCGGCGCGCGGAGTTGATGGGGCAGATTCTGGCGACGGAGATGTTCGCAGGCGGGGTCGCGCATCGGGCGGTGGAGTCCGAAATGGCCGTCAGTGCGCAGGAGTCGGGGTCCAACTACACGACGATCGCCAACCAGCTGCAGTTCCTGGCGCATCCGGAGATCCGGGCGCAGACCGCGACGAGCAGTTTCGATCCGCACGAGCTGGCGGACGGGAACATGGACCTGTTCGTGGTGGTGCCGGAAGAGGTTCTGAGGGCGGCGCGGCCGTGGCTGAGGCTGTGGATCACGATTCCGTTTGCGGTGGCCGCGCGACGGTCCCTGAAGAAGGACATGCTGATCGTCATGGACGAGATGCCGGCGGTCGGATATCTGGAGCCCGTCATGGACGCCTGGAGGATGGGCGCCGGGAGAGGCGTTCATTTCTGGACATTCGCGCAGTCGCTTTCGGCGATCGACGGCAGCTGGGGCAAGCAGCGCCGGCAGGAGATGGTCGACCTTTCGGAGCTCGTGCAGGTCCTCGGCTGGTCGCGCGCGGATGCGGCCGGCGCGGAGGAGATGTCGAAGGCCATCGGACACGGCACCTTCGAGGGCTACACCCAGACCTCGTCCGGGACGCCGATCAGCCGGTCCGTCCTGTTCTCGGCCAACAAGGTGACGGTCGGGGACAGCAGGAACCTGGTGAAGGAGAGGATCGTCAGGCCGGAGGACCTGATGATGATGAAGCCGGACGAGCAGTATGTCGTCGCGGCCTCGAAGGACTTTCCGCGCGATGCGATGCGGCTGCGGAATACGCAATACTGGAAGCACCGCCAGACCAGGGACTTCGCCGACCCGAACCCGTATGTGGAGCGGAAGCTCAAGGCGGCCGGGCTGCTGAGGCGGGGCGAGGAGATTTCGGAAGAGGAGCGCTTCGGGCGGGACCTTGGGCGGGCAGTCGAGAAGATCCGAAGGCAGTATGGGATCCCGGCGCCGGCTGTGGAGGCTTGAAGGGAGGCGTCGTGTGGAGAGCGGTGTTCTTCGGCAGGAGCACCCCACGGAATGCGCCGCGGTCCTGCGGAGGCCCGGCCACTCCGGACGCTCGGTGGGGAAGGCCTACGACATCCGCGACGCTTCGGCCGCTCCGCGACGTCCGTGACGGTTCGGCCGTGCGCCGGCCGCTCTGGGACATCCGAGACATCCGTGACGGTTCGGCCGTGCGCCGGCCGCTCTGGGACATCCGAGACATCCGTGACGGTTCGGCCGTGCGTCGGCCGTTCAGCGACCCCCCGGACATCCGTGACGGTTCGGCCGTGCGCCGGCCGCTCTGGGACATCCGAGACATCCGTGACAGTGCGGCCGTGCGTCGGCCGTTCAGCGACCCCCCGGACATCCGTGACGGTTCGGCCGTGCGCCGGCCGCTCTGGGACATCCGAGACATCCGTGACAGTGCGGCCGTGCGTCGGCCGCTCTGGGACATCCGAGACATCCGTGACGGTTCGGCCGCGCGTCGGCCGCTCCGCGACATCCGCGACGGCTCGGCCGTGCTCCGGCCGCTGCGTGGGGAGCGCTGCGACATCCAAGGGGCTCCGGCCGCTCGGCGGGGAAAGCCCAAGGAATCGAGCGCGGCTTCGTGGAGCGTGCGGCGTTGTAAGGGGAGGTGAATGTGGCAACGAGGCTTGCATTGGATAAAGAGAGTGTGGCGGCGCTGGAGCCTGGGGAGAAGGACCTGTTCGTTTGGGACGAGGAAGTGCCCGGATTCGGGGTAAGGGTTTTTCCTTCAGGGACCAAGTCGTGGATCGTCCGGCACGGGGTGGTTGCGAGCGACGGAAAGACTCGAGAGCGAAGAGTGACGATCGGGCGCTGTGAGGATATGAGCCTCAAGAATGCGCGGGCCGAGGCCGTGCGTCTCCTGGGAGGAGGATCGGTCGGACAGGATGAAACGCCGGCGCCGGCGGAGGTTGGAGAGCCGGGCGTGAAGCCGGGTGTCCGGAGCGAGGCGGCGCCGGCGGTCGCGCTGGCTGAAGGGGAAGTGATGAACCCTGAAACCGGCGAAATCCTGCAGGTGGGGGCGGATGGCGAAGGCGAGGACCTGGAGGAGGAAGACCTGGAGCTGGATAACTGGATCGGCGGCCAACAGCGCGCCCGCGAGCCCGTCGGGACTGCGGATACGGAAGAACATGAGAAATTGCTCGCCAGGACACTGGACGGCGTCGTGGCGGGAGCCGGCAGGGCAACCGGTGAGGGAATGGATGACGAGGCGGTCGCTTCAGGGCCTGAAGAGGTTGGGCCGGCAGGTTCGAATGGGGAGGAGGCGGAGGCCCGGCCTGCGGATGGTGGAGGATGGGTCGAGCCGGATGAACGGGGCTCTCGGCTGGCCGAGGGCGAGCATTCGGCAGGCGGGGGCGAGAGGCCAGGGAAGGAGCGGCCGGAGAGGGTGGAGCGTGTGCGGGATGCTGTGGCGGGCGCGGCCGGCGCGGCGTTGGGGCTCGGGCGGAAGGTGGTCGAGGCCGGACGAGCGAAGCGGCAACCGGCTGAAGCCGGGAAGGATGAATCGGGTCGCGAGCCCGAGGAAGCGCCGGGTGGTGGAGATGCGGACAGGACGGAGGAAGACGGTGGGGGGGCGCTGTCGGATGACGACGAGTTGGAGGGCCGGAGGTCGGTGGCGTTGGAGAGAGTAACGGAGGCAAGGGAAGCAAGCGGTCTGAAGGACGAAACTGTGGCGGGGCTTGCGCAAAGCGTAGAGGGGGTGCGAGGCATGCTGGACCGCATCGAGGCGTGGGGCGCGAGGATGAGTCCGCAGTTGGAGGCGATTTCGGGTTCGGTCGAGATTGCTGCAATGGATGGGCGGCGCGACCGGCGGAGGCGGTTGGCGTCGGTTGCGCTGATCCTGGCGGCGCTGCTTGCCGGTGTCGTGGTGGGAGGCGGGCTTCAAAGCAGGATCGAGGTGCTGCCCCGGGCGGACCCGACAGGCGGGTGGAAGGACCATGTCTGGGAGCAGTACGGGCCCGCCCTCGTGGAATGTTACCGGCGCGCGCATGCGACCGGGGCGGGGCGCACGGACTGCGCGCTGGAGGTGCGGGCCAGGTAAGGTCCGCGGGAGGTTGGCGCATGTACAGCGATGCCGAGATCGACGCGGCGGTCCGGGACGGCGCGCTCGCGCCGGAGGCCGCACTTGCGTTCCGTGCGCATGTGGCCCGGGCGCGCGCGGGGCCGGTCGGCGGCGAGGAGCACGTCCGCCTCGTGACCGGCTTCAACGACATCTTCACGGGGACCGCCGCGGCGCTGGCGCTGGCCGGCCTGGCCTGGCTCGCCGGCAGCCTGCATGCCGCCCTCGGCGGCGCGGCGGTGGCGCTCGCCTCATGGGCGCTGGCGGAGTATTTCACCCGCCGCCGGCGCATGGCGTTCCCCTCCCTGCTGCTGCTGGCGGGGTTCGCCGGCGGCGTCTTCCAGGCCGCGTTCGAGGCCGCCGGCGCGGCCGGGCTCGATGCCGCGGACCCGGCCGCCGCCCTGGCGGGCGCCTGCGCGGCGCTGGCGGCCGGCCTGCACTGGCGGCGCTTCCGGGTGCCGGCGGCGGTGGCGGCCGGCGCGGGCGCGCTGGTCGCGGTTGCACTGGCCCTGACCGCCGCGGCCGTCCCGGAGGCCCATGCGGAGGCGGCGGTGCTCGCGGCCATGTTCCTCGCCGGCGCCGGGGTGTTCGCCCTCGCCATGCGCCGGGACCTCTCCGACCGCGAGCGCGCCACCCGCAGGGCCGATACCGCGTTCTGGCTCCACCTGCTGGCCGCGCCGCTCATCGTCCACCCGGCGTTCTCGCTCGTCGGCGAGGGCGGCGGCGCGCCCGGGCCGACCGCCGCGGTCGCCCTGCTCTACGCGCTGCTGGCCGTCATCGCGCTGGCGGTGGACCGGCGCCCGCTGCTGTTCGCGGCCCTCGCCTACCTGCTGACCGCAATCTACGACCTCACCCGGGGGGTGGAGTCCGTCGGGTCCCGCCTCGCGCTCGCCATCCTGGTCGCGGGCGCCGCGCTGCTGCTGCTCTCCGCCTTCTGGCGCCGCGCCCGCAGCGCCGTGCTGCGCGCCCTGCCGGCCTCATGGCAGGCCGCGCTGCCCGCATCGGCCCCGCCAGCACCGGCGCCGTGACACGCCCGGACGGCCAGGAACCCGGAGCGGAAGGAAAGCCCCCGTGGCGCGAACCGGCCCGGAAGGAGAGACGATGACCGGAAAACCGACAATGACAGCGACAGACTCCCGGCGCGCCGCCTGCGCCTTCGAGACGCTGAACGACATCGCCAGGCACTCCGGCGACAAGGGCCTGCTGATCGACATGGAACGCTTCGCGCATGATCTGTGCGAGACGCTGAAAACCTCGCTGCGGCTCATGCCTGGCAACGACTGCTGAAACCGGAAGGGACCGGGCGGCTGACGCCGTCCGCGCCCGGAGGAACGCCTGAAATGTGGATCAGGACCGACAGGGGGTCATTGGTAGCAGGGGGCAAAATCCTGCGCCAGGGATTTCCGGGCCTGTCATCGGGCCATCGGTATTCGCCGGTCAGGAGTATGTGTCCCCATCGGCGCCTGGAGTGTCATTTGGCACTCATCCGCAATCGACCCCGGTTGGGCCGGGTTCGAACCGGAAACCGCGGACGCGCGGGTTGCCGTCCGCGAAGTCCCACATTTCATCCTCGGTGCCGAGACAGGAGACGAGGATGGCCGAACCGTCCTTCCACGAGACGGTGAGCTGGTCGTGGCCGTCCATGTCGGCGTATGTGACGGTGCGCGAGATCGGGGAGAGCTGAAGGCGGTTTTCCTCATCGTCGGCCTGCCAGCGCGCCTCGACGTCCTGCCAGAAGGAGTCGTGGGCGCCGTATCGCTCGGCGAACCGGTCGGCCTGGAGCCGGTAGCCCGGGGACGGGGCGGGGATGGCTTCGTAGCTCATGCGCCGAGGCCCATGCCGTGGTTGCGGACGGCGTGGCGCTGCATCATCGCCCTGGCCTGGTTTCCCCAGACCTCTTTGCTGATGTGGGACATGCCGGCGGCCAGGCGGGGCGGCAGGCTCGCGGCGAGGCGCTGGGCGTCGAGGGGCTGCTTGGCCTGCGCGGCCTCGGCGACGATGTGGCGGAAGGTGGAAAGGGCCTTCTCCGGCCAGGCGCGGGCCCAGCGCGCGAATTCGGCCACAACTTGCGGATCGCGTTCCTCTTCGGGCTTCAGCGCCTTCAGGGTGAGCTCGGTGAAATGGCGGCGGTCGAAGCGCTGGTCCTCGGAGGCGCCGACGGAATCGAGTGGTATTTCGACCCGGTGAAGATCGGCGTGCGGGTCGCGGGCTGCCTGGCGGATGGCCCGGAGTTCCTCGGCGAGGTCGACGAGGTCGAGGCGTCGTCGGTCGATGTGTTCGCGGTGGACGGGATTGTCGATCGCGAACCAGTTGTCGAAGGTCTTGAGGATCGTTTCCGCCCGGACGTCCCATCTGCGGTATTGCGGATCGACGTCGTTCAGGATCGTGCCAGGCTGGTGCGGGCCGCGGCGCTCCAGCATGGCCTCGTATGAGGCCAGGTGGTCTCTGGCGCGGCCGATCGCGCTGGCGATGTCGCCGCGCAGGCGGTCTTCGCTTTCTATGAGTTCCTTCAGCGAGGTGAGGAATCGACGCTCGCCGCCAGCGAGATGGGGGCTGGTGAGCGTCGTGTTGATGTCGGGGAGGAGCGCTATGACTCCCTCCTGGTAGATGATCGGGGCGTCGACGGCGAGGGCGTGGGCCCTTTTCCAGATGTGATGGATGCGCTGATATTCGCGGCGGATGTCTTCGCGGGGGGAGATCGAAATCTCTCCGGAGAGCGGTCCTTCCAGTTCGGAAGCCATGTCGCGTATCTGGAGGGTGGGGCATTGCTCGGCCGCGCGCTCGAGGAGCATCCTGGCGGCGCGCTCGTGATCGCCGTCGCTGCCGAAATTCCAGAGGGTGTCCGGCGGAATGCCGAGCAGGAGATGGTCGCGGCGCTTGAGGTGCCGGGGGGCATAGCTCCCGGGGCGGTGGGTGACGCAGGCGGCCCCGTGGGATGCGGCCCATTCGGCAGCGAAGTGGCCGGCGCCTTCCCGGGCAATGCAGTGAAGTACGAGCGGCTTGTCCGGATTGGCGGCGCGCTCGCGGTTGAGAAGCTCGGCCATGCGTCCGGCGTGCTGGCGGCTGAGGCGGCGGCCGCCGACGATGGCGACGTGATGGCCGTCCGGCGCGAGGGTCTCGGCCTTCTGACGGTGAAGGGCGCGGCGCTGGCGTTCCATGAGCCATTCGCCGGCTGTCCGGGTGGTGCGCCTCGGTGTCCAGGTGTGGGGTGGACGGCTCGTGTGCTTGTTGAGCGCCTGCTCGGCGTAGCCGGCAAGGTCGCGGAGACAGGATGCGGCCTCGCGCAGCTGCGCGATGTTCCGGGCGTCCTTTCCGGACCGGGAGGCGTGCATGAGGGCGGCGTCGACCTGCTGCTCGAGGCTTCTGAAGACGCCCGCGAAGCGGGAGAGGAGCTGGTCGCGGTCGGACGAGGCGGTGTGGTTGGGATCCGCGGCAGAGACGTGGTCGTCGGGGCAGAGGGAGACGATATGTCGATAGACGTCGTCGATGAGCTGGCGGTGGGCGGCCCGAAGCTCGTCCTGGCGTTCCTGAATGGCGGAAGCGGTGCTGGCGCCTTCCAGGTGGCGGGCGCTTCGCTGTTCGCGATCGGCGCCGCCGCGGCGCATGTCCCGGTGGGCGGCATGGGCGAAGGTCCGGGCGGTGTCGGCCATGAGGTCCAGGCGGTGGCTGCGCATGGCCAGCGCGTGGTATTCCTCGTCCTTCTGCCTGATTTCGGCGTCGGTGAGCATGTGCTCGAAGGGCTCGGCGTCCTTGCCGGGGTTCTGGCCGGTTCCGCGGCTGGCGAGGGCGAGGGTTTCTTCCTCGGAGCCGGGCGTATGGGCGAGGCCGAGTCCGGAGCGGATGCGGGTTTCGTCGGCGAGCCTGCCGTTGAGATACGTTTGCCGGCTGGCGAAAACCTGCGCGGCGGCCTTGACGATACGGTTGGACTGGGCAGCGAGCGGGCCTTCCTCGGCAAGACGCCAGGCGGATACCATGATGGAAAGAACGCGGCGCTGGGTAGTGGCTTTTTCCTGACGTTCATCGGAGGAGAGCCGGGTATCGGGACTTTCCTGCTCGCGAAGCGCTGAGAGGTTCTTGTCGGCGAGCACGGCATGGATGCGGTCGCCGGCGGCTTCGAGTGCGGCGAGGCGCTTGTCGCGCTCGATGGTCTCGGGCGTCGTGGGGCCGTCGGGAGTGGCTCGGTCGCGGAGCTGGCGTGTCTGGTCCTCGATGTTGTCGAGGGCGTCGAGGAGCTCGTCGCGGGACATGGTGTCGAGGCGCTCATGGGCCTCGGCGCGCGCGTTTTCCTCGCGGAGCTGGGCGAGGGCGAAGCGGGGAAGGTTTCCGATGTCGTGGTCGCGGAGCATTTTGTGGAGCCGTGTGACCGCGCGGTCGCGGCGAAGGGCGCGCCGCTGTTCGGGGTCGGCGCGGTCGCGGGCGGCGGTGGCGGCCTCGTGCGACTGGTCGGGTGTCTGTCGAAGACGCTGGAGTGTGTCCCAGGCTTGCCGCGCGGAGACGGTAGCGAGATTGATGACGGGTATGTTCCGGTCCTGGGCGATGCGAATGCCGAGGCCGGTTCCTCCGCGGCGGCGGCCGCCTTCGGTCCAGCAGACGACGGCGTCGACGGGATTGTCGAGATCGGGGCCGAGCAGGATCGCGACATTGCGTGCGTGCAGGGCGCGGACCGCCGGCGAGCAGTTGTCCCAGTTCGGGTGCAGGCGCCCGGCGACGTCCATGCAGTCCTGCAGGCGCTCGGGCGGAAGGGTTTGGCAGTCCGGTCCGCGAAGGTCGTTGTAGCCGGCCCACGGAAGCCAGATGGAGCGCCGGTCGGCGGGAACGCCGGCTGCGAAGGCGGTGTCCGCGCCGCGGGCGCCTCCGGAGGAGAGGTGGAAGCCGGCATCCGACATGCGACGGGCGAGTTCTGTCATGTCGGCGAGCACAGGCGCGGGGGTCTTGCGTGCCCCGATGCCGGCCCAGCGCAGGGCGTGGGATGAGGTGGAGGGTTGAGGGGTCTCGGATGCCGTGCGGGAAATGTCTTCGCGGTTCCGGGCCTGGGAACGCGTGCGCGCCGTGCGCAGCTCGATGCGGTTCCGGTTCACGAGAGAGAGGAAGCGCCGGTGTGCGTTCCCGGAGCCGCCGAAGTCGACGACCAGGTCGGGGTTCATGTGGATCCATGCGTCGTCGCGGCCGTGAAGGTCGAAGCGGTTGTTCGCTGCATCCCAGAGGGGAGGATTGGGGATGAGCGGAACGCCTCGGCCGCTGGCCCATCGGTGGACGATGGCGTCGATTCCCTGTTGGCGATCGACTCCGCCCCGGTCTCGCAGCCGGGCGCCGTAATGGAGCACCATTTCCGGCACGCGGTCGTGAAGGCGTTCCAGCTGGGTTTCGACGGCGCGCCGGTTGCGCTCCATGTCAAGGTCGGCGCTGCCGACGATCACGATGTGCGGACCGTCGAGCTGATGCGGGGTGGGGTGTCCGAGAGCGGCGACGCGCTGGGCCGCGGCGTAGTGCCGGCTTGTGAGCGATGTGCGGATGCGAGGGCCGCCTGCAGCAGTCATGGCGGGGTCGCGCCGGTCCCACTCGTCGCCCGTGATCTCCTGGTAGACGGCGCCGGCGGCGTCGGCGGCGCGCGAGAGCATCTGGACGCGAAGCATGGAGGAGCGGGTGCCGTCGTCGAAGGACGCGGCGGCGCCCGGATCGGGCGTGGGAGTGAGGGCCGGATGGTCGGTCATGCGCCGTAGCGCGTCCTCGGTGGCGCGGGCGGCGCCGGCGTCTAACATGCGCACCAGGCGCCAGCACCCGGCGTCGCGCTCGTCCTGGAGCTGTGTGCCGCCGGGATAGATCAGCGAGAGCGCCTGGAACATGCCGGTGACGGCGGCGGCGGTGGGCTCGCGTTCGCCGACGTTGTAGGGGAAGGGAAGGTCCTGGAGACGGGTGGGGGCATCCCTGTTCTGGGCGGCCGCGAGAACGGCGGCGCGCTTGAGGTCGGCATCCTCCATGGCTTCGCGGACGCGGGTGAGTGTGTCCGGACTGGGCTGCCATAGTTCGCGCGCTGCGAAGAAGGTCGAGGCGTCGATCTGGACGCCGAGTCCGTATGCGGAGGGTCCGGGATCTGCGGTGCCATGGCGTGCGATCCAGGGCTGGCCGACGGCTTCGCCATAGCGCTGCATGGCATGGTCGAGCGTGTCGCGGAGGATGCGAAGCTGGGCCTGCGTGGCCTCCGCCTGGTCGGCCAGGAGGAAGTCGGTGTCGCCGGCGTTGCTTTCGTTGTCGCGGGCGCGCTCTTCGCGCTGTTCGGGGGTGGGTTCGCGAAGGCGGTGCTCAAGCCTGGAGTCGAGGCGTCCGACATGGCTGCGCAGCTGCTCGACGGCGTTCCACAGGAGGCGGTCCCGGTCGGGAGCGAGGATGGAGTCGTCCGGACAGAGGCCCGCCCCGATGGCTTCGAAGAGAAGGTCGACGCCCATGCGGCCGGATTCGATGTCGCCGGGGGCGCGCGTGTCGGGTTCTCGCGAAGAGGGACGCGCGTCGGCGGTCATGTGGTCCATGATCCCGGCGGTGCCGGTGGCGGGGCTTGCGGGGCCTTCGATATCGGACATTTCAAGCGTCCCTGTGTTCGGTCACTGGCCGGGTTGCCGGATGCCGGCGCATGGCTGGATTTTGCCATATGGCAAGGAGTGCCGCCATGCGCGGAGTGGCAGGAGGCTCATGGACAATGACCTGCCTACCCATGGGGGCAAGGAGTGCCGCCATGCGCGGAGTGGCAGGAGGGGGTCATTGGTAGTAGGGGGCGAAATCCTGCGCTAAGCAGCCCTGGTTCTTTGCAGTGTGCGGTACACGGTCGGCCTCGAGACGCTGAAGAGTTCGGCGAGGTCGCTGACGGAGTATTCGCCGGTATCGCGCATGCGGCGCAGTTCGCGTTGCTGTTTCGGCGTCAGCTTGGGCTGTTTGCCGCGCAGTTTCCCCTTGGCGCGGGCGACGGCCATGCCTTCGCGGGTTCTCATCCGGATGAGGTCGGCCTCGAACTCGGCGAAGGTGGCGAGGATGTTGAAGAACATCCTGCCCATGGGGTCGTCCGGGTCGTGGACGGTATTCCCGATGGCGAGCTTCACGCCCTTGGCGCGGAGCGCGTCGGCGATGGAGCGGGCGTCGGGGACGGACCGGGCGAGGCGGTCGAGCTTGGCGACGACGAGGGTGTCGCCCTGGCGCACGGCGGCGAGGGCGCGGTCCAGGCCCGGGCGGTCGCGCGCGGTCCCGGTGAGGCCGCGGTCGGTGTAGATGCGGTCGTCCCCGACGCCGAGACCGCTCAGGGCCAGGCGCTGGGCCTCCAGGTCCTGTCCATCGGTCGAGCAGCGGGCGTAGCCGATGAGGAGTCCGGTCATGGTCTCCGGACTGTACGCAAAGCGCCCCATCACCGCAATTCTTTCCGGACCATCCATATGAGACAGCATCGTCCCGGTTTTGCGGGGCCTCGCGATGCGGGCGGTCGCGTCCGCTGATCGATCCCCTTGCGGACAGGGCGTTCCGTATCAATGAGACAGCCCGTAGCCGTGTCCCCTGGTGAGCTCCTTGTTGAACTCAGCGCTCGTCAATGAGTTCGCCATGGTTGGATGGCGCTTCGAATGGTCGGGACTCTTCGGCTTTCCGTATGGCAATGGCCGCTTCATCGACGTGACGCCGTCGGACGCTTGCTACCATGCTCCTGCCCTGAACCCGGACGGATGACAGGTCGCCGCGAACAAGTACGACCGCTCGACAGAACGTCAACGCAAGAACCACGGCCAGCAGTGCCGTCAACGATCTGCTGCAGAATTCCACGATATCGGCGGGCAGATGAAGGCGGACAAGGCGGTGGGCGACGCCGATCACAGCAAGACCGACGAGCCCGGCAGCTGTCATCCCCGCCACGACAGCCAGCCGATGCGCCACTTTCTCATGGGCGTACGCCAGATCCCTGGCCTCCTTCACGGAAAGGCCGTCGACCGACATGGTTGGAACGCCGCGTCCCAGACGGAAAAGCACAGCGGCAGCCAATATCGAAAGCAGGGTCATTGCCTCTGGCCGAGCGTTGTCCCAGTCGCCGGGCTCCATGGCCAGAGAAACACCTGCCGCCTGGCACACAAACGCGATTTGCAGCCACCGTTCCATGTCCTGGTCGAGGTCCGGAGCCTTTTTCGGGGCCTTGGGAGGCGAGGTTGAAGAAGCGGTCGCGAGACCGGCGAGGGGCTTCCCGTCAGAGCGAGAGGCCCTGGTCCCGGGTGAGGGTGCGGTGGCGTAACCGGACTTCGGCGTGCCGGCGCCAGGTTTCCGCGGAGAGATTGCGGAAGCTGTCGGCAAGGTTGGCCGGCAGGGAGGCCGCGAGGCGCGTGTGCAAGAGGGTCTCGTCGGTATCGGCGGCCTGGTCCAGGCAGGCGCGGAAGACGGTGAGGGTCTCCTTGGGCCAGGCGCGGTTTCTTCGGGCGAGTTCGAGCAGCGCTTTCGGGTCGGGCCTTCTGTCGGGGTCCAGGACGCGGCGAAGGACGGCATGGAGGCGCTCCGGGTCATGGCGCTGATCTTCGATGCCGCAGCGCCCGGCGTTGGGGACTTCGACCTGGTACGGCGGTGCCCCGGGCTCGCGGGCCGCGCTCCGGATGGCTTCGAGTTCGGCCGTGACGTCGGAGATGTCGATGCGCCGCCGGTCGACGTGGTCGAGGTAGAGCTTGCTATCGTTGTTCGACCAGCTCTGGAAGGCCTTGAGGATCTGTTCGGCCGTGAGGTCCCACCGGCGGTATGCGAGGTCGATGTCGTTGAGGGCCTGTGGCGCCGGTGCCGGGTCGGCGGGGCGGGCGGGAATGCCGTCTTCCGCCCCGAGAAGCCGGCGAACGCGGCCGACGAGGCCCGGAGGGGAGGGCGGCTTGTCCGGAGCGGGCTGCGGTGGCTTCGGGGCGAGGGCGCGCTCTAGAATGGGCGGGTATTCTTCCAGATGGGCCCGGGCACGGTCGATGGTATGGAGAATATCGGCGCGCTGCCGGATTTCGCCGTCGAGCCGCCGCTGCAGTTTCTCGAGGAAGGACCTGTCGCCGGCCGAAAGGAGGCCGGTTTCCAGAAGGTGGCCGATCTCGGGGCGCAGAGGCTCGATGCCGGGCTGGTAGATGAGAGCTCCTCCGTCGGCGGCATCGAGGGCTGCCTTGCAGGCGTTGACCATGCGCAAGCAATCGAGAGCGGCCTGGCGTTCGGGGGAGTCGACCCAAGGCAGGTTTGTATCGGAAACGCCGGCGGCGGTTCGCGCTTCCCGGTGCTGGTCGAGGAGCTGCTGCAGGGCGTTGCGGTCTCCCTCGGGGACCAGATCGTGCGCGGCCAGCGTCTCGAGGAGGGCCATGTGGCTGGCGAGGCGCCGCGTGGCGAGGGTCGAGCCCGGAATCTGCGCCTCTCTCCGGGTGAGGAGGCGCTCTTCTGCGACGAGCCGGTCGACGAAGGATTGGTAGAACTGTGAACGCGAGGGAGCGGAGGCAAGGGAACGGCGGGCGGCCTGGAGGTCGAAGGGAGGCCGGTCGATGCCGGCAGGCAGGCCTGCGAGGATGCCGGCGAAGGCCTTCATGCGGCCGGGCAGGCGGATGCGTGTGTCGAAGTCGTGGAAGGAGAGTCCGGACCGGCCGGCGCCGGAGGTGGCCGCATAGCGTGCATGGTCGAGCTCGTCGTCAAGCTCCCGAAGGTGGCGCTCCAGATGGTGGCGCCAGGCTGCCGCCTGTCTCGGGGCCAGGCCGGGCGTTACGGCGAAGGTGGCGGTCCGGGAAATGAGGCTGCCATGGTCCGGATGGTCGAGAGGAGCGAGGTAGCTGGAGCGGGTGGCGGCCCGGAACTCCTTCCATGACCGATTGAGGGCGCGGCCTTCGGCTTCGCGTCTGGCGGCGGCGTCGGAGGGCCAGGCGGCATTGTCCCGGGAGACGCCGGCGGCCTGGCGGGCGTCTACGTGGAGGCGCCGGAGGTCCTGAAGCTCCTGGCGAATGTCGTGGGCGAGGCCGTCAAGGCGGGTGGCAGCGGCCAGTGAGGCCATGTGACGCGCAAGGCGCCCGGTGGGAAGGGTGGAGCGGGGCAGCAGGGTCTCGCGGGCGACGATCGCGGCGTCTTCGGCTCGCAGCGAGTGGACCAGCATGTCGAGCGCCCTTGTCGTTCTGGGCGTGCTGGCGAGCCACCGGGCCCACTTGTCCCGGACAAGGCCCTGAAGGGGGAGCTCCGAAGGAAGGGCGGCCAGCTCGCGCGATAGGGTGCGCGCGCGAGTCCGGAGACGCCGGTACTGGATGAATTCCGCCGGCGTCCATCGGGGTTGGCTGAGGCCCGGGACGATGGCCCCGGCGGCCTCGTCGAGCGCCTTGTCGATCCGCTGCAGGTGGCGGACCAGGTAGGTGCGGATGATGCGGGCCGTGTCGGGGTCGAGGGAGGGATCGGCAGCGTGCCGGGCGGTGAGCCGCACCAGTTGAGGGTGTTCGGGGCGTTCGAGGGCGGAGAGCCGGTCGTTGCGGGTCGCTTCGCGAAGGGCCTGCCAGGCGGGGCGGAGCTGCTCGTTGGCGGCGAGGCGCTTCGCGATCTGCTCGTCTGTCGGCCAGGGCCCGTCGTTCCGGGTGACGCCGGCGTCGCGGCGGGCGCGCCTGTGGTCGCGGATGATGCGCCCGATTTCCTTGCGCGCCTCTTCGCGGAGGCCGGGGAGGCGCCTGGCGGCGTCGAGGGAGGCGATGTGGGCTGCGAGGCGGCGGGTGTGCAGGGAAGAGCCCGGCATGCGGGCTTCCCGTCGCTGGACAAGGTCCTCCTCGCTGTCCAGGGCCTGCACGAGGCTGCGGAGCGCCTCGCGGTAGGTGGGAGCGCCGAGAAGGCGCTGGCGGAGCATTTCGCGGTTGATGCGGAGCGCCGGGACCGCGGCCATGGCGGAGAGAAGGGCATGGGACTGTCCGAGGACCGTTCGGTAGGCGGCCACGTCCTTCGGAGTCCAGGCCTTGTCGGGATCGGCGGGCTGGAGGTCGTGCCAGGACTGGCGGAGCGGGGCGGAGAAGGAAGCAAGATGTCCCTGCAGGAAATATTCGGCGTCGCGGGCGGTCTGGCGGTCGGTCGTGCGGCTGCCGGCGAGCTCCGCGGTCCGGCGAACGAGGCCCGCGTGCTCGGGGTCCGAAAGAAGGGCGAGGAAGTCCTGGCCGGCCCGGGCGCGAAAGTCGGTCCAGTCCCGCTGGAGGGCTCCGGACAGCCTGCGGGTGTCGGCATGCAGCGCAGCCTGGCGCGCCTTGGCGGCTTCGCCTTCGCGGAGGCTTTCGCGCCAGCGGTTGCGCATGTTGCGCCGCAGTCTGGCGAATCCCTCGAGCCCGGAGCGGGAGACGCGCTTGTGATGTTGTTCCTGGGAGTGTGAGGGGGCCGGGCTGCGCAGGAAGACGCGGACGCGGTGCAGGACCTGCTTGTGGCGCTGGAGGGTGTCCTGGACGCGCGGCAGGATGTCGGGTGCCGGGGAAGGTTGCGCGGCGATCCCGGCCCATTCGGCCTCGACCGCCTCCATGTCGGCGGCGAGTGCGAAGGCTTCGGCCCGGTTGGCGTTTTGGGAGAGTTGTCGGTTGGACGCGGCAATGATGCGCTGGACGGCGGCGCGGTCGGCGTGCCGGCGGACGGAGAGGCCGGGGCTTTCCCCGGGGCGGCGCGGCCCGCTGCCGGCGGTGCCGGGCTCCAATGCGTCGTTGGCAGGGATGGCGGGCTCGATCGGGTCGCGCCCGAGCTCCAGTTCGCCCTGTGCGAGGTATTCCTGCTCATTGGCGGCCAGGATGTAGTCGGTCGCGGCCTCCTTGGGCTGCGAGCGCCCGCAGAGCCGCCCCAGCGTCATCAGCACCTCGTCGTCGGAGACCTCGCGCCCGGGCTCGCCGTCGGGCGTGGCGCCGGCGATCGCGATCGCGACCGGAAGCCGGTCGGCGACGACCTGCAGGTGGTCGGTGTGCCGGGTGCAGGCCGGATAGGCGGTCTCCCGGGCCATGCCCTCGTCCAGCAGGACGAAGCCGGCGTCGATGGTGAGGCCCTGGGCGGCGGTGCAGGTTGCGGCATATGCGTAGTCGATGGTGATCTCGCCGAGCCAGTTCCGTATGTCTCCGGGCTCGAACCGGATCGTGCGCCTGTCCCCGGTGCGGGCCGTGATGAGGACCTGCGTCTTGCCGTCTTCGGTCTCGCGCTTTTCGAGGCCGGTGACGGTGACGACGTCGCGGTTGTAGAGGCCGAGCCGCGAAACGGTGGAGCCGATCCGCAGGCGGTCGCCGACGCGGACCTCGAAATCGTCTTCCAGGGCCTTGCCGCGGTCGCGCAGGCGGTGGATGCGGATGACGGCGGTGTCCCTCGCGGGATCATGGCCGGGAGACCCGGTCGCGGCGTGGTGCCGGGCGCGGAGCAGGGCGTTGAGCGCGCGCACGTCGGCGCGGGTCCGGGCCATGACGACGGCGTCATGCTCCGGGTTCTCGGCCATGTATGCGGACCAGTGCGCGACCAGGCGAAGCAGGGCGTCCTCCTTGCCTTCCGCCAGCGCCAGGCGGCCGCGCTTGTGGAGCTCGGTGAAGGCCTGGTGCATGGCGCCCGTGCGAAGCAGGGCGGATACGCCGAGCTGCCAGGGCCGTTCGATACGCAGGGGCTTTTCGCCGGCGGCCTTGCGTTCCCGGTTCATGGCCGTGTAGCGCTTGCGGGCGGCAGCGCGGTCCTCGCGGGTCATCGCCGCTGCCCTTTCCATGGCTTCCCCGGCCGGCAGGCCGTCGACCTCCCGAAGGAAGTCTTCCGGCGTCGCTTTCTGGCGGCGGATGCGGTCGATGCGCACGCCCTTCACGCGGTCCCTGACGATGCGCATGCCCGGACCGGCCTCGATCGGCTGCTGCTGCCGGGTGTCGCCGACGAGGACGAGCTTGCAGCCGGTCCGCTCGCTCAACCGGACGAGCTGCAGCGTCTGGCGCGTGGACAGCATGCCGGCCTCGTCCACGACCAGGACGTTGTCGGGACCGATATCGACGGCTCCCTTGTTGACCTTGCGCAGGAAGGGGTGGACGGCGCTCGGCGGCGCGTCGATGTCGCTCGCAAGTTCGACCGCGACGGACCAGGCGACGGCGAGCGCGCGGACTGTGCGGCCTTCGGCGCGCCAGAGGTCGGCAAGGGGGCCGAGCACGTGGGACTTGCCGCTGCCGGCGGCGCCTTCGATGAGGGCGATACGACCGGACTCCGCGGCGGCGTGGTCGATGGCCTTGCGCTGCTCGGCGCTGAAGCGCTTGCCCTTGCTGGCGAGTTCCTCGAGCAGCCGGGCGACCTTGCCAGGTTCGACGGCGTGGGTGCGGTCCGAAACCGAAAGGGCCGAGACGTGGCGCAGCGTGTGCTCGGCGCGGAGCGTGTCCCCGGTCGTGAAGATCCTCTTGTGCGCCATGCCGGCCTGCGCCTCGATGCCGGGCTCCGGATACTGGAGGGAGACCAGCTCGGCATTGCCGAGGGCGACCTCGCGCCAGCGCCCCATGGCCTCGCGGTCGACCGCGCCGGCGAGAGCGTTCTCGAGCTTCTCGATGATGTTCGGGACGTTGAAGATCGCCTCCATCTGCGCGAGCTTCCCGGGAATGGCGGTGATCTCGGCGTGGATCTCCTCGATGCGTTCGCGGGTGAGCTCCTCGATCCCGGCAGCGTGGATGCGGTCCCGGAGCTCCTCGACATCGACGACCTCCGCGGCCTCCTCCAGGAAGCGCTCGATGTCCTCCTCCGTCGTGGGGCCGCCTTCGGGCTTGTGCGAGCGGGTCGCGAGCGTCGCGGCCGCCATCTGCGCCGGGTTCGAGAGCGCTTCCTCGCCCAGATGTTCGGCGACGGCCGCGACGATCGCGGCGCGGCGCTTGCTCCAGACCTGTTCCAGCTCCGGGTCCATCTCGCGCACGCGGCTGTATTGGCCTTCGGGTCCGTGGCGCTCCATGGCGATGCCGAGGCGTTCCTGCATGATGTGGGCCAGGTGGCCCCGGAACGCCGCGCCGGCGGCCTTCTTCCAGGAGTAGAGCGGATAGCCGTGCAGGGCGCGGTATTTGCCGTCGCAATGCGTCTTCACGGCATTGAAGATCGTGGCGTGGACATGCAGCTGGGGATCGCCCTCGCGCGAGGTGCGGTGCAGGAACGTCGCCGCCAGCATGTCGCCGGTCTCGACGCGGCGATCCACCCCGGCCTTTCCGACGCGTGTCGTGGCGCAGTGCTGGAACACGGTTTCGTCGAGAGCGCAGCGCGCGGCGTCGATGACGGCGCGCTCGATCTTCTCGCGATCCTCGGCCCTGGGCGTGATCGCCCATAACGCGGAGATCGACTTGTCGGCGGAGAAGGTCATGTCGAAGCCCGGCGAGCGTTTCTCGGAGCCGGCGTTCTGCACGAGCGAGGTGCCGTCGAGGTCGGGCGAATGGCCGGCGCAGAGCGCGTAGAACTTCTTCTCCCAGACGATCCCGCCGTTCTTCAGGCCGAAGAGGCCGGCCGGGTTGTGCCACTCGCCCGGACGCTCCTTGCCGCCGCCCGTGTAATAGCCCTCATGCGCCGCCTGGCTCTCGATGTAGTAGCTCGGCACGGCCATCTTCGCGAGCGTCGCTACCACCGCGGCGGCTCCCTGGCCGGGTCCTGCGCCGACAGTCCGGAGAGGCGCCTGTGGTCCGGATTGGCGTCCAGGATGTCGCGCGTCGTGAACAGGCGCTTGTGCGCCATGCCGGCGACGGCGTCCGGGTTGGGGTCGTCGTATTCAAGCGGGAGCAGGTTGATGGTGGAGAGGGCGTATTCCAGCCACTGATCCATCGCAGTGTCGTCGAAGAGGCCGGCGGCGGCGTTCTCCACACGGGTGACGATATCGGCCGTGTTGAAGACCAGGTCCGCCGCGGCGAGAGTGCGGGGAATGTCCTCGAGCTCCCGGCGGAGCTTGTCGCGCTCCTGTTCGGTTACGTCATTGAAGGAGGATCGGACGATCCGCGCGTGCAGGGCGTCGGGATCGACGATCCCCGCTGCTTCGGCCCTGAACCGCGCGATATCGCTTTCCGTGGCCGTTCGCTTGAGGCGCAGGGCAGCGGTCGTGGACGCGCCGGCGCCGGAAGCGGCCGGATCGGGTGTCCTCCAGGCAGCGTGAACGGCGTTGACATGGGCTTGCAGCCTCGCATTACGCTTGCTCCAGAGTCCCTCGAGACCGCGGTCCATGCGGCGGACGCGGGTGTATTCGCCATGCGCGCCGTGACGCTCGATCTCCACCCCGAGGCGGCTGCGCAGCCGGCAGGCCAGGCGGTTGCGGAAGGCGGCGCCGATGGCCTTCTTCCAGGAATACAGCGGATAGCCGTGAAGGGTACGGAAGCGGCCGTCTGAATGGGTTCTGACAAGATTGAAGACGACGCAGCTGACGTCCAGTTGGGGGTCGAGTTCGCGGGAAATGTGAAACGGGGCAATCGCGGCGAGGATGTCGCCGGTCTCGACGCGAAGCCCGCTTGCTGCTCTCCCGATGCGTGTGGTGGCGCAGTGGCGGAAGACGATCGCGGTGAGAGCGATCCTGGCGGCGTCCATGACCGCGCGCTCGATGCGCTTGCGGTCGAAGTCGGGAGAGGTGGCCCAGAGCGCGGAAATCGACTTGTCGGGCGAGAGGACGATATCGAAGCCGGGCGTGTGTGTCCCGGATATGGCCCTGCGGGTAAGCGGGCCCGCGTTCTGCGGTGCAAATCCCCTCCATAAGGCGAGCAAGTCCTTGTCGGGAACCGTCGCCCCGTCCGGGAGATGCAGCAAACCGGCCGGATTGCGCCATGTGGCAGCGTAGGCTCGTTGGCGGTTGGTATAGAGGGCCGGGTCGGCCAGCTTGTTGATTCTCGCTACCACCTGAAGAGCCTCTGGGGTCCGTGCTCGACTCGCATGGAAAAAGCAGGATGACCCCGCAAATGAGCGGTGCCAGGTAGAGTCTCCGCTGTGGTCATGCGCCCCACTTCCGCGCGTGATGCCGTCATCTGCCGTGGCGATCCGTAACCCGTTGAAATCATTGTGTATTCCGTCGTGCTATTATTTGCACCGCAGGGGCACCGGTGTGCTGACTCCGATCCGCGACCTCAACACGGTTCCATGAGGATAGGCCGCGATCCGGAAGCTGGCAACCGTCGGGGCAGCCGGGGGATCGGAAATCGGCGGGGCGCGGAGGCGTAGTCTTCCGGGTTCCTGCCGGAACCGGAGCTTGCGGAGGGCCCGGCAGGGTTCCGGATAGCGGAGCCGGTCTCGCGGCCGGTACGGGCGCCAGGGGTCATGCGGGGAGGGCAGGAACGCGAAGCGGGCGAGGGATCGCCGCATGACCGGGAAAGGGAAACGGCCCGGGTCGGAGGCCGGTACGGAAAGGAAGCCCGACGCCTCAGGGCGCCGGGAGCATGGCCGCGACCGTCCGTCTTCCTCCTTCCCGGCCCGGGAGCGAAGCGACCTGGCGCTATGCTCCAGGCATCGCCGGCAGGCCTGCGAGGCGCAGTCTTCCGGGTTCCTGGCAGGGCCGGAGCCTGCGGAGGGCCTGGCAGGGTTCCGGATAGCGGAGCCGGTCTCGCGGCCGCTACGGGACGGCGGGAGCGGTACAGGGAAGAAGCCCCGGCGCGGGCGGCGCCGGGGCTCCGGGAATCAGAACGGGACCGTGTCCGGGAGCGCATCCTCCGGCTGGCGGGCCGGGGCCGCCTCGGCGAGGTCGAACTCCTCGTCGGCGTCGACCACCTCCGGCGTCCAGCTGCGCAGGCGCGCCCGGTGGCCCGCGCGGCGCTCGGCGGCCAGCACGCGCCGCGCGAGCTGCTCGCTCTCGCCGTAGTGGGTGACCCGCCAGCGGGTCCCTCCGGTGTACCAGGGCAGCAGGATATCCACGGTCCAGCAAGCGTCGGCGCTCATCGTCTCTCTCCTGTTCGGGATTTGCCCCGATCGGCCCCTTCCCCGCCTTTCGCGCCTGGCGGCCGGCACGGCGCCGGGAGCATGGCCGCTATCGCCCGCCTTTCCCTTCCCGGCCGCCCGCCGCAGGCGCTCTCCCGGCGCATCCGGCCAGGCCGGGAAGGCGCCAGGCCCCGCACCGGTACGCGGGAGATACCCGACGCCGGACGGCGTCGGGTATCCGTGGCTCAAGCCGGCAATCCCGCGGCATGCAGCCGGCGGCGATATTCCGGCGGGCCGAGCCGGAGGAGCTCGTCATTGGCGTCCTTCGCGCCGGGGACGATGCGCTCCACCCGCAGCCCGGTGTCCCGGTGCGCCTTGCGGAGCGCGGCCCAGGCCTCCTCGCCGGCGCGGTCCCGGTCCTGCACCAGCGTGACGCGCTCGATGCCCGGCGGCAGGGCGACCCGGTGGATGCGCCCGGCGGACACGGCGGCCGCGATGGCGACGTGGCGGCGGCCCTCCGGTCCGAGCGCCCGGCAGACCGCGAGCGCGTCCTCCACGCCCTCGGTCAGCACCGCATGCCGCGCGCCGGCGGAAGCGGACCACCGCACGGCGCCGGAGAACAGCCGCCCGCTGGTGCGCTTCGGGTCCGCGATCCGGGCCTTGCCGCCATCCGGGGCGACGAAGATCCGCTGCAGCCCCTCCAGCGTGCCGTCCGGCGCGCGGACGGGCGCCAGCAGGGCCGGCAGCTCCCGCCTCCGCCCGTCCACCTGCACCCAGGCGTCGGGGCGGAACCGCAGGCCGGCCTCCCGCGCGTCCTCCGCCGACAGCCCGCGCGAGGCCAGATAGCGCCCGGCCGGGTCGTCGCTGCGGACCGCGCGCGAACGGGCCAGCACCGTCTCCAGGCCGGCGCTGCTCACCGGCCGGCAGGCCGCGGCGGACACCGGCGGCGCCGGGCGCTCGGCGGCGGGCAGGGCCAGGAAGCGCCGGGCCTCGCGCGCGGCCTCCCCGATCGAGCCCAGGTCGCGGGCCGCGCGGATCAGGTCCAGCGCGTCGCCGCGGTCGCGGCCGTTCGCCCAGTCCTTCCAGCGCCCGCGCAGGCGGCCCTCCAGGTTGACGCGCAGCGAACTGCCCGGCTCGCCCGCGACGCTGCCCACCTGCCAGAACGGGCCCTCGCGCCGCCCGTTCGGCAGATAGCAGGCGCAGACCGCCTCGATCTCCCCCGCCAGCCGCGCCGCCAGCTCCTGCAGCGAAATCCCTCCATGCATCGCAGCCATGTCCGATCCTCCTTCCGGGCCGGGGTTCCGGAGCCGCGCCTGGCGGGCGTCAGCCCCGATATCGCCCCGACCAACCCCTTCCCGGCCTTTCGTGCCTCGCGGCCGGCACGGCGCCGGGAGCATGGCCGCGAGCGCCCGCCTCCCTGTCCCGGCCCGGCTCCACGCCTCCGGCTGCCTCCGCCCCCGATCGGGCGCGCGCGGCGGAGGGCAGGTACAGAACGATCGCCCCGACGCCGGGGGGCATCGGGGCGATCGGATCAGCCGGCGTCTCCGGCGTGGTCGGGCTCCCAGGGGAACAGTGTCGCCTGGTCTCCCCAGCGGGGCAGGCTGTCCTCCAGGACGCTGTCGCGGAGGGGGAGCGCATCGAGGCCGAGCTCGGCAACGGCGTGGCGGGCGTCGAGCGCGTCGAAGGCGGGGTCCAGAAGGGCGGTCATGTCCTAAATCCTCTCGGTTCGCGGTCGCGGACCGGGATGGCCGCGATTCCGCCCGGACAACCCCTTCCCCGCCTTTCCTGCCTTGCGGCCGGCACGGCGCCGGGCCATGGGGCAACGGCCGGCCGCCGCGGAACCGTTCCGGGCCGCCCGGCAGCGGGGACGGCCCGGCACGGGGCAACGAAAAACGCCCCGGGCCGGAGCCTCGGGGCGCTGAACGGGGGCAAGGAAAAACCCCGGCGCGGAGGCCGGGGTCGGGGGGACGGCTATTCGGCGGCGGCCGGCGGCGGGCCGCTGTCGGGGGCGTTCCGCCTCAGGAAGTAGCGCTCGAGCAGGTCGAGCTTGGCCGCCATGGCGCTGACGGCGACCTCCAGGGCGCGCAGGCGCTGATCGAAGCCGTCCATGCGCTGGTCAAGCCGGTCCATGCGCTGGTCAAGCCGGTCGATGCGCTTGCCGAGGTCCATGCGGAGCCAGGCGATGAGCGCGATGGTGATCGCGGGCGTCGCCCATGGGGCGAGTTCGGCTGCGGTCATGGTGCCGCTCCTTTCGGTGGGGGATTGTAGCACGGCGGGACGCCGGAGCGAGGCCCGCAATACTGCCCGGACAAGCCCTTCCCCGCCTTTCCTGCCTCGCGGCCGGCACGGCGCCGGGACCGTGGCAACGGCCGGCCGCCGCGGAACCGTTCCGGGCCGCCGGCAGCGGGGACGGCCGGCACGGGGCAACGAGAAACGCCCCGGGCCGGAGCCTCGGGGCGCTGAACGGGGGAACGAAGAAACCCCGGAACCCGAAGGTTCCGGGGTGGGTGACAGCATCACCAGCTGGCGAAGCGGGCCATGGGGGCGGCGTCGGTGACGATCTCGACATCCTCGAGCGTGAGCTTTGCATAGGCGAGTGCGGCCGCGAGTTCCTGCAAGGTGTCCCAGGTGCCGTGATCGGTACCGGTCGCGATCTCGATCACGGTGTACCGGGACGGCAGATCGGGCATGCCGCGATACTCACGGGAGCGCTGCCTGTCCCGGCACGGCCCGCAGTCCAGCGTGCCGCGTTCCGGGGGCCGTTCGCCGCAGCGGACGCAGAGGCCGGCGGCCCTTCTGCGGGCGGACCGGCGGCGCCAGTTGCGAAGCGAGGTCAGCCGGGTGTGCTGCCGGCAGCTTTCGCAGGTGTCGAATTCGGGAAGCGCCGGGGTATCGCCGCAACGCGTGCAGAGCCCCCGGGCGCGGCGCGCGGCTGCCATGCGGTGGTATCCGGCGAGGCTTTGCTTGCGGCGCCGGTCCCGGCAAGGGGCGCAATAGGGGCTGTCCGGAAACGGGGGCCGTTCGCCGCAGCGGACGCAGAGGCCGGCTGCCCTTCTGCGGGCCGACCGGCGGCGCCAGTTGCGAAGCGAGGTCAGCCGGTCGTGCTGACGACAGCTTTCGCAGGTGTCGAATTCGGGAAGCGCCGGGGTATTGCCGCATCTCTTGCAGAGCCCGGCCGTGGCGCGCTGTTCGGCGAGCTTGCGGGGGCGGTCTTCGGAGCAGTCCGGGCACAGCCGGATCCCCGCTTGCAGCACCGGGATGCCGCAGCCCTGGCAGAAGCGGCGTTTCTCCCGGGGGACGCGGGTCTTGCGGTCGTATTTCTTCCGGTTGTCGAGACACGGCTGGCACGCGGAACGATCCGGAGCCGGCGGCCGGTCGCCGCATCGCGGACACAGCCCCTTCGACGCGCGTTCGGCGCGGCGGGCGCGGAGCATGTCCCGCGTCCGGCGGGCGTGGATGTCGCCGCAGGGCTTGCAGCGGCGCCGCCCGGGCGCCGGGGGCGTCATGCCGCAATCGAGGCACAGGCGCAGCAGGGAGCGGCGAAGCTTCCGGCGCCGGTTGCCCTCACGGGCTGCGTCGAGGCAGGGGCGGCAGTTCACGCGGCCGGCCTCGGGCGGACGGTCGCCGCAATGGGAACACAGGCCCGCCGCCCGGCGCGCGTTGCGCGTCCGGTCGCTGCGGCGGACAGGGTTCCCGGTGTCGGCGGGTGGATGCGGTTTGCTGGTCATCGCGGCTCCCGGCGTGTCGGTAGCGGGCGCGGCCCGGGCCGAACGGGGGGAAGCCGATCGGACGGCCGGGCGCAGGACTCACGCTGCAAACCCCTTCCCGACCTTGGGGCTGCAAGGAGCGCCGCCGCGGGAGCGGTGGCCGGCGGAGAGCAATGGCGCCGGCGAAGACAGACGGGTTCCCCGCCCCGGGACGGCATGCGAGGGGAAAACGGAAAAGCCCCGGAACCCGCAGGCTCCGGGGCGGAGGGCGCGCCATCAGGCGGAGAAGTCCTCGTAGGCTTCCGGGGGCGGCGCCGGCGGCCGGTTGCCGCCGCCGTCCGGCTTCCTGTCGAGGAAGTTGATGCAGCCGCGCGGGCCGACGACGATCTCGGTGGCGAACCGGTCGCTGTCCTCGCCGTCCTTGCGCCAGCTCCGGGTGCGCAGCATCCCGGTGATGTGCGCCAGGCGGCCCTTGGCGGCGTGCTTGCGCAGCATCTTCACCAGGCCGTCCTGGTAGACGGCGATCCGGTGCCACTCGGTCCGCTCGACATACTCGCCGCTCTGGCGGTCCTTGTAGACCGTGTTGGTGGCGAGGGAGAAATTGGCGACGTCGCCGCCGCCGGGCAGGCTGCGGAACTCGGGGTCGCCGCCCAGGTTGCCGATCAGGTCGACGCGATTGAGGCCGTTCATGGCGTTTGCTCCCTGCAGGAGGTTGATTGCGAGCTGTTGCAACTCACCGCGAAAAGCCCCTTCCCGACCTTTGCGGCGTCGATGCCGCCGAAGGCCGGGAAGGAGGAGCAGGCACAGTCGCAGGAGGGAGCGGCGCCGCCTCCGGCGCCGGTCTTTTTCGTTGTGGATGTCCAGACAGGGACGGCAGGACGTGCGGCCCTCTTCGGGCGCGCGGTTGCCGCAACTGCCGCAGAGGCCGGCAGCCAGGCGGGCATTGCGCTTGCGGGGGGCGAGGCCCGGCCGACTGGCGCAATCGTCCGGCGCGCGGGCGGTGCAGGTCATGGCAATACCCCGTGGAACGGAACGATGGAAGGGGAGCGGGCCGCGCGGCGCCCCCGGAGGAGCGCCGCCCGAAGGACCGGCTCAGGACCGCTTGCGCCGGGCCTCGGCGAAGAGGCCGGTCGCCAGGTCGCCCCAGTACTGGATGCCGGAGCCGGCGGTCTTCTCGCCCTTGCAGATCAGGATCTCGTTGCGCGCCGGACGCAGCGCGCGCACGGTCGCCAGCGACAGGGTGAGCGGGTGGCCCTTGCCGCCCGGCAGCCGGCGGATCTCGCCGTCGATCGTCGTGCGGTAGCGCTCGACCACATAGTGCCTGTCCTGCAGGCCGCGGCCGAAGACGTGCGTGAGGAAGGTGTTCGCATCGGGGCGAAGGACGGACGCATTGGCAGCGCTCATGTGCGATTTCTCCTGTTCGGGAAACGGGCGCGGGAGCCGGTCGGACGGCCGCCCGCGGGAATCGCACCGAAAACCCCTTCCCGACCTTTCGGACGGCAGGCCGGCAACGCCGCCCGCCGGGAAACGGCAGCCGGTCGCACAGGGGAGGCCGCAACGGCCCGGAACGCCGGGGGCGGATTGCGGGAGATGGCAGCCGGGATGCCGGCGGAAAGCCCGATGGCGGATCGATGCCGCGGGCAGGCCGCCATGAAAAAACCCTCCCCGGCCTGTCGCCGGGGAGGGGCGGGAACGGCGCCGGCGGAGACCCGGCTACTGCGCCGGAGAGGGCTCCGGGGCGGCAGGCGCCGGTTGCGGCGCCCCGGGGAAACGGGCGCGAACGAAGCCGAGAAGCTCGCGATGGTTGGCGCGGTTTTCGGCGATGCCGGAGGTCAGGCGCTCCATGGCGGCCGACTGCCGCGCCTCCGCTGCCTCGCGCTTCGCCTCGCCCGCCGCAAGGTCCGACTTCACCCCGTCAATCCGGCGGCCGAGTTCCACCTTCACCTCGTCGATCCGGTCGGTCAGGCGCTTTTCCACCCGGTCGATCCGCTTCTCGACACCGTCGATCCGGGCGTTGAGGCCAGTCTCGACCTGATCGATCCGGTTCACCAGATCCGTTTTCACCCCGCCGATCTGAGCGGTGAGCCGCCGTTCGACTCCGTCGATCCGGATGTCGAACCAGGCCAGCATGCCGACCAGAAAGGCCAGGAAGACGCCCAGCACGGTGGCGGAGGGCAGGATCGCCTTCCAGCTGCCGTCGCCAACGACGAAAATGCCGCGCTGCGGGGCCGGGGGGGTGGTATCGGGAGAGGTCATGGCCTCGTCTCCTGTCTGTCGGGGAGTATGGGATCGGAACGCGCCGAAGGCAAGCCGCGCGCATCGATACCCCGACCAACCCCTTCCCGACCTTCCGGCGCCGGACCGGGAACCGACGCGCCGGCGGGGAGGCTCCGGACTTCGCGGCCGCGGCGCTGCCGCCCGCCTGTCAGTCGAACAGTCCGCTGGCCGCGAGCCAGGCGCGGAACCGGGCGGGCCCGAGCGCCAGCAGCTCGTCATTGGCGTCCTTCGCGCGGGGGACGATCCGGTCGAGCAGCATGGCGGAACCGGCATGCTCCCGGCAGAGCGCGACCCAGGCGCTCTCGCCCGCCGGGTCGCGGTCCTGGACGAGGGTCGCGCGCCGGACGCCCGCGGGCAGGCCGACGCGGTGGACGCGCCCGGCGGAGAGCGCGGCGGCAACGGCGATATCCCGGCGCCCGCCCGCGCCGAGCGCCCCCGCCATGGCGAGCGCGTCCTCGACGCCCTCGGTCAGCACCAGGCGGCGCGCGTCGTCCGCCGGCCACCAGACGGCGCCCGTAGATAGGCGCCCGCTGGTGCGCTTCGGCCCCTCGATCGGGGCCTTGCGCCCCTCGCCGGTCAGGAATATTCGCTGCAGGCCCTCCAGCGTGCCGTCAAGGGCGCGGACCGGCGCGAGCAGGGCCGGCAGCTCGCGCTTCCCGCCGTCCACCTGCACCCAGACATCGGGGCGGAACCGGAGGCCTGCGGCATGGGCGGCCTCCGGGGCCAGGCCGCGGGAGGCCAGATAGCGCCCGGCCGGATCGTCGGGCCGGACCGGCGCCGCGCCCTCGAGAACCCGTTCGAGTCCCCTCTGCCTCTCCGGCGGCGCGCCGTCCTGCCGGCGGGGGCGCTCATACTCCGGCAGGGCGAGGAAGCGGCGCGCCTCGTCGGCCGCCTCGCCGATCGTGGCGAGGCTGCGGACGGCGCGGATCAGGTCCAGCGGGCTGCCCCGGTCCTTCGGGCTCGCCCAGTCCCTCCAGTAGCCGCGCCAGCGTCCGGCGAGGTTCACCCGCAGCGAGGCGCCCTCCTCGCCGGCCGTGCTGCCCACCTGCCAGAAGTTGCCGTTGCGCCTGCCGTTCGGAAGGTAGTGGCGGCAGACCGCCTCGATATCGGCCGCGAGCAGGGCGGACAGTTCCTTCAGGCTGTGGGTTGTCGGATCGGAGGGCAAGGCGCGGCCTCCCCTTTCCCCGGCCGTCCCGGCGCTGTCGCCGGGACGGCCTTGCGCGCGGCGCTCAGAACGGACGGATCCTGCAGAGTTCCGGATCGCGGCGCCCGCGCTCGTAGTTGAGCACCGCCCAGGCCGCGATCTCGAGCGCGGCCAACAGCGGGATTTCCATGCGCCCGGCCTGCTCCTTCGCGAAATGGAACGCCGCCTCGAGCGCGGTCTCGTCGATGCCGAGGTTGAAGCCGGACTCCCGCCCGAGCCTGGCGGTCAACTCGGAGAGCTTCTGGAGGTCACAGGTCCGCGGGCGAGGCTCGAAAGCCGGGCCCGGATCGGGCAGCGGCTCGTAGTCGTACTCGTGGAAGTCCTCGTCCGGATCCTCCCAGGCGTGCCAGTCCCGGCAGTAGCCCTCGAAGTCGATGACGTTGGACATGCGCGTGTTCCTCCTGCGAAGTTGAGACGCCGGCCGGTCGGGGCCGGCACAGGGGCCGGGCTTTCCTTGTCTGCGGCGTTCATGCGCCCTCGTCTGCGGCATGGCGCGAGATCAGCTCGAGGATCGCCGCAATGTCGGGAACCGTCTCCACCTCGACGCGTCCGCGGCCCTTTGACGGGCGGACCTCGATCCGGGCGACCAGGTCCCGGATGGCGAGCAGGGCCTGCTCGCGCCGCCCGGCCCGCGCGCCGCCCGCGACGGCGCGCCGGAGCCCGGCGACCCGGTCGCGCATGAACTTCTCCACGCTGAAGCCCGCGGGCGGCGGCGGTCCCGGCAGCCGCTCCAGTTCGGCAAGCGCCTCGTTGCGCGCGCGCTCGAGGGCCAGCAGGCGCTCGCCGATGCCCGTCGAGGGGATGCCGCTCTCGATCGCGGCAACCAGGCGGGAGATCCCGGCGCCGGCGGCCCCGGCCCTCTCCCGGAGTTCCTCGCGCCGGACCGCGGTCCCGCGTTCGGCGGCGGCGAACAGGCCGCGCCAGTCGCGCTCGCGCGACAGCATCCAGGCGAAGAGCCGCCGCACGCCAAGGTCTTCCAGCATGTCCAGCCGGATCCCGCGGTTGTTGGTGCAGCTGTCCGGGTCGCGCCGGCGGGCGAGGCAGCGGTAGTAGCCCATCCCGGCGATCGTCATGCGCTCGCCGCAAACGCCGCAGCGGACCCGCGCCGTCAGCGGATAGGCCGCCTTGCGGTAGCGGGTCACCACGGTGTGGTGGCGGTTCCTGCGGCGCCCGACCTCGTCCTGGACGGCCTGCCAGGCCGTGTCGTCCACGATTCGCAGTTCGGGGGCTTCCACGACGGTCCATTCCTCGCGGGGGACGGCAACGAAATGGCGCCGCCCGGTGCCCGGGTGACGCCGGCTGCGGGTGCGCCCGTAGACAAGCCGCCCGCAGTATATGTCGTTGCGCAGCACGCCGCTTCCTTCCCGGCCGCGCACGGCGCCAGCGGTCCAGGGCTTGCCGCCGGGCCCGGCCACGCCTTCCCGGTTGAGCAGCACGGCAATCTGCTGCGGGCTCATGCCGTCGAGATAGAGCCGGTAGATGCGCCGGACCGTCCCGGCCTCGTCGGGGTCGATCGTGCGCTGGCCCCGGACGGGCTTGCCGCTCTCGGAGATGTAGTTGGCTATCCTGTAGCCGTATATGCAGGAGCCGATCATTCGCAGGTCGTGGAGGGCTTCGATCTGCCCCCGGCGCGTCTTGGCGCCGATATTGTCGATGACCATCTCGCTCACAACCCCCTTGATGTGCGCATGGAGGGAGTCGACCCGACCGTCCTCCAGGCTGTACAGATTGATCCCCAGAAACCGCAGTTCGCGGTAGAGCCACGCCATGTCGGCGGTGCTCCTGGCGAGCCGGTCCAGACCCTCGACGCAGACGCCGTCGAACCGGCGCGCCCGGGCGTCGTCGAGCAGACGGCGAAGCCCCGGGCGCAGCTGCATGGCCGCGCCGGTGAGTTCCGGATCGGTGTATTCCCCCGCGATCACGCCGCCAAGTGCGGCGACGCGGTCGCGGCACAGGCGCAGCTGGCCCGCGATCGAGGTCATCTCCTGCAGGGGCGAGGAGTAGCGCGCATAGATCGCGAAGCGCGCGATGGCGCCGGACGGTCCGTTCATGGCCGGTCCTTCGGGTGTCGGATGGCCGCACACTCTGGCAACGGGCGCCCCGCCGCCGCAACCGGGACGGCTTCCGCTCCCGGCGGACAACCGGCCGGTCGCCGTCATCGCCGCGCCCGGCGCCATCCGGCGGCCCGGGCGTCCGCCTCGCTGCAGAACCAGCGCTCGCCCTTCGAGGTGTTTATGCGGGTCCGGTCGTAATGCTCGGCCCCGGGCACATGGTAGATGCGCCCGTGCCGCGAGATGTTGCCCTTGATGAGGCAGGAGGAACCCGTCTGCGGGGGAGGGCCGGCCCCGTGCCGCCGGTGTATCTCCGCCCGGCGGTTCCGGTCCTGCCTGCGCCAGCGCCAGGGCGTGGTGAAGTCGCCGGACCACAGGCCGAGCCGCCCGGCGCGGGCCGCGTCCTCGTCCGGGACATACCGCATCGACCAGCGCCGGTATGCCAGCGCCAGGCCCTGGCGCACGAGGTCCTGCTGCACGTCCCGCCCGGCCGCGAAGCAGGCCGCGACCGCGCGCCCGTAGCGGTCGCGGTCCCGGACCTCGCAGCGGACCGGGTTCCGCCCGACGAGCCTGCGCATCGCCCGCGTCGCCGCCCGCCCGCAGGCCCATCGGCGCCCGCCGCGCGAGCAGGTCTGGCGGGCCTCCGGCGCGTCGATCCCGTGAAGGCGCACACGCCGGCCCTGCACGGCAAGCGTGTCGCCGTCCACGACCCGGGCCTTGCCGGTGAGGGTTTCGGCTTCAGCCGGCAGGGCGAAGGCAAGCAGCGCGGCTGCGGCGAGAACGGAGGCGAGGCGTCGGAAAAGGCATGGCATCGGGGTGGTTAACTCCTGGAGAGGCGCCGCGCTTTGACGAGCGCGTTCGGATAGGGCCTGTCGTTTGTCAGCCATTCGTCAGCAGCTCCCTGATGCGCGCCTTCGCGGCGCGGAGATCGGCGCGATACATGTCCTTCGCGCCTTTCGGGAGATGGGCGCGCAGCACCTTGCAGGGCTCCCAGACAGCGGAACCGCGGCCGATCTTCACGAGCTCGCCCAGAACGTCGCGACGCCGGCCCTTCGCGGCACTGTGCCATTCATGCGCGACGGCAACGGTCCGGCGATCGCTGGCCGAATGGAATGCGTCCGGCTGCGTGAAGACGCGCCCGAAAACGATCCTGGACATCGATCGCCTACCCCTCGCCCGCGTGCCCGGGCCCGGACGTTGCGGGTAACGGGATACGGGTGTCGGTCATCATTGTCTCCGGTCGATCGAGGTTCCGGTCAGGCGCCGCTTGCGATCCCGGCGTCGATTTCGGCCTGCTCGCGCAGCCAGTGCTCCCTGTCGGTCAGGAGCCGCTGGATGTATCCACAGCCCTGGTATTCCCTGGCCCGGGGCTCGATCCGGCTCCAGGTCTGCGCGTCGCAGTTCGGGCATCGGGGGTCCTCCGGCAGTATGATCATGTGGGACAGGCCTCCTTGGGTCAGTGGGGGGCGGCAGCAGGAGCCAGAGCCGGGTCATTCAGGACCTCAAGCCTGCCGGCCGTCAGGCAGCATTGCGCGCAGCCGCCAGCGCCCGTCCTGGCAAAGCGTCTTTTCGTACCGCGCGGGGTTGTCCGGCGCCCCGCGGCTCATGACAAGGAAGTAGGGCGGCTTGCGGGGGCGGCCCCAGCTGTAGATGTCTATCGCGGTATCGCCGCGCAAATGGCCGGGCACCGCGATGCGCTTTGCCCGCTTCCCGGCGGCTTCCAGGGAGTGGAACATCATCACGAGGTCCTTCGGTCCCGGCGGCCTTCCATCCGGCGCACAGCGGGACGGATCCCGGCGCCTGTTCCAGTGGACGGCAGGGATGTCCTCGTCGTCGGGATGCCTGACGCGGAAGGCGGGATCGGGATCGTCATGCTGGAGCGGGATCAGCCAGGAGCCGTCGTCCAGTCGTTCCGGGATGCTGTCGTGAAGGACGCCGTCCAGAAGGCGGCCGGCGCTTTTCGGGCGGGGGCCGCCCCACTGCTTGAAGAAGAAGGCGACCTCGTGTTCGCGGCTGCGGTCGCGAAGCCGCCGAACCCAGTCGGGGTCCATGGGCCGGGCCCCGGGGCCGCTCTCGCCGCCGACGATGACCCAGTCCAGCCCGCGGAGGTCCATCGGGATTCTGTCGGGAGAGACATTCTCCAGCAGGGGCTCGAACGAAACGAAGCGAAGAGCGGCCGGCGTTTGCAGCAAGTCGACGATGCGCTGCTCCCGTCTGGGATCTTCCACGGAGACGCCGAGCCAGATATTCGGGCGCGGAGTTGCGTGCCAGGGACTGTCGATGTAGCCGGCGCGGTCAATGCCGATCTGACCGTCATGGATGTGGGACAGCCGGCCGGCATCGCCGGGGTATTCCCCTTGCAGATTCTCCACGGCGAGTTTCAGGTAGTACTGAAGGTCCGGGTCCTTGTAATACTGCATCATCCGCCCGGAGCGTTTCGTCAGCACCTGGAAGATATGCTGCGGCGCCAGCACCGTGACGGCGTGGACGAGGTCGATCCACTCCACGGGGACGGCCTCGTGAAACAGGTCGCCGTGAGCGCACACGAAAATGCGTTTCGGGTTACGCCATCTGAGGGGGGCTGTCAGCCACGCCTTGTTGAGCCGGACCTTGCCGTTCCATACCGGTCCGGCTGTCGTCCGCTCTGCAAGGCCCCGGCGGGAGGGATGGTTCTTCAGCCGGCCGCCGGCCAGCCGCATGGCATAGCAGTGCTTGCATCCGGGGCTGACGACGCTGCACCCGGTGATGGGGTTCCACGTGGCGTCCGTCCACTCGATTCCGGTCTTGTCAGCCATGGGGCCACGACCGGGTTCGAGGCTGGCGGCTCCGGCGGATGAGCGCGGCCGTCAGGACCGTGACGATAAACATGGCGACGAGAGCCGGGTAGGCGGTAAAGGCGACTGCGTCGATGAGCACGAGCAGGTCCGGCGGGGGCTCCCTGGACGGCGTGGCATACCGGGTCATGCCGGCTTCTCCGGGTCGGGGCCTCCGGCGCCCGCGGTTCCGGCGGAGCTCGCGGCCGGCATATCCGCCATTGCCGGGGTTTCGGGGATCAACGCGGCCGCGACCACTGCCCCGCGCTCTTCTCCGAGCACCTCCCGAAGGAGGTCGACCGCCCGCTCGCGCTTGCCCTCCCGGACCATCGCCCTGAGCCTTGCCTCCAGCAGGGCGCGCATGCTGTCAGCGAGGTCCGACGGCGCTTCCGCGCCGGAACCCATGTCGCGGGCGGCAGACGCCAGGGCAAGGGAGAGGCCGCGCTGCTCCCCCGCATCCAGCACCAGCGGCCGGGCAGAAGCCGTCTCCGCAAACGGGTCCACGGTCAGCGCGCATTCCCGAAGGAACCGGGCGGCCGACATGCCCCGTTCGGCGGCCCAGGCCTTGATCTGCGCCCATTCCTCCCCGGTCATGGAGACCGTGCGGTTCATGCCGGGCTGGCGGTTGTGCGGTTTCTTCATGCGTCCTCTCCGAACCCGGGGCGGCCGGCGTCCGCGGTCCTTGCGGGGCACTCGGCGGGCTTGTCCGCCATTGTCAGGGTTTCGGGTATGAATGCGGCCGCGATCGCCGCCGCACGCTCCTCGCCGAATACTTCCCGCAGCAGTTCCATCGCCCTTTCGCGCTTGCCCTGGCGGACCATCGCCCTGAGCGGTTCCTCCAGCATCGCGCGGATGTCGTCCCGGTACTGCGCCAGCGCCTCCTCGTCGGCAGCATCGAGACCGCGCGCCAGTGCCGACACGCCATCCGCGAGGCTGTGTTGCCGCCCGGCGTCCAGGACCGGCGCCCGCGCCTTGCCGCCCTTCGCCGACAGGTCCACGTTCAGCGCGCATTCGAACCACCAGGCCGATACCGACATGCCGGCGCGGCGCGCGCCGTCCCGGACCATTTCCCAGTCCTCGCCGGTGGCGCAGACAGTGCGGTGGCCACCTTTCGACCGGCCCGCCCCCGGTCTCGTCCGCATCTTCTTCATGTCGGTTCCCCTCGCGGCTCGCCGGCGGTCTTTGCCGGGCGCCTGCACCGCCGGCCTCCTGCCGGGCCGGCTTCCGTTGGCTGGCCGAAGGCGCCGTGCAGGCGGAGTACAACCATGAACCGGGGCGCCTCCGGAATCTTCCTGACGGCCAGCCACCGGCTTCGGGGATCGACGGCAATCCTCTCCAGGTAATGCCTCTGCTCCGCTCCGGAGGCCGGCCGGCGTTCGCGCCGCGCAATGCGGCGCACGGTTTCGGCCAGGTCGCTCATCGCCCGGCCTCGGGGCAGGCCGCGTGACTCCTGTCCGCGATCAGCAGCCCGCGCAGGGCCTCGGCGAGCTCGTCGCGCTGCCGTCGGTCGACCAGCAGGCAGAGGCGGTGGAGCGCCGTGACCCGGTCGTGCGGCGCGATCTGCGACCAGGCGCTTTCCAGGCGGCCGAACTGCTGCGTGCGCGTCGGCTCCTTCGGGGGCGCAGGCGGCGCGTCCGTCTTCTGCAGCAGCGCGGCGAGGGTTTCGGGAGGCTCACCGGCTTCCCGAAGGCGCTCAAGGGCGTGACGCTGCCGGCCTTCCGAAAGGCCCGCGATCCGGTAGAGGTCCCCTTCCCGGCGCGCGATCGGGGTGCCTTCCAGCTCGTCCTGCAGTTCGGGCAAGATGCCCTCTCCTATGCGGACCGCTCTCGCGATCGTGCTTCTTGCCAGACCGGTCGCTTCGGCTGTGTCCTCAAGAAACCCGCGCTCGGGGGAATTATCGAAGTCTGATAATCGGACTTTGATTTTATTCTGATATTCCAGGCTCTTATGGTCACCGCCTCTGTCAGCGCCAGGGTGCAGTCTTCTATGAAGCTCCTTGCGTCTTGCGGCGAAGCGGCCGCGGTGCAGCGGCGTGAGTTCCGATCGGATCAGGTTCTCGTCGACCTCCACCAGGGCGAGAACCTCCGGGCTCGGATCGTCGAGCACGAGGGCTTCGATCCGGCCCCATCCGAGACGCCGGGCCGCCTCCATACGGTGGGCGCCGGCAACGAGGGCGAAGCCTCCCCGGTCCAGGCCGCGCTCGTATTCGCCGGTATCGGGGTCGATGCCGAAATTGTGGCGGACCTGGATCGGGTTCTGGAGCCCGATCCGGTCCATCGACTCCGCGAGGCGTTCGACCGCTTCATCGTCCACCTCGCGCAGACGGGGGCCGATGTGGATCTGGTCGAGGCTGATCGGCCAGGTGCTCCGCTGGCGCGCCGTCGACGGATCGAGGCGGGAAGCTCCGGCCGCTGCGGCGGGATTGCGGCGGCGCCAGTCCTCGATGCGCTCGATGAACGCCCCGCCGCCGTTCTTCGGGGCCCGGCTCATGCGACTGCCCTCAGCGCGCGCACCGGCCAGGCCAGCAGCGCGTCTGCCGCCGCGCCGATCTCGGCCGCCGCCGCCCCGTGCGGATCGCACTCCACCACGCCCAGCCCGGCCCGGGTGGACCGCACGAAGGCGACGCGGTTGCGCACCGCGGCAGACAGCATCTGCACCCCCTGTCGGGAGAGCAGGTCCCTGGCCTCGGTCTCCCAGTGCGCGGCCCGTGTCGGAACCGCGTTCAGCACCGCGACGGCCGGCGTCCCGGCCAGCGCGGCGACATCGAGGCTCGCGCGGATCGCGGCGAGGTCGAACAGCGACTGCCGGCAGGGCACGACCACGAGGTCCGCATGCCGCGCGCCGGCCACAGGACCGCCATCGGCCCCCATCGGGGTGTCGATCAGGATCAGGTCGGAGCCCTTCGCCAGGGCCCGCCCGATCTCCCGGTCGAGGCGGAGATACGGGCAATAGCGGATCTCGGGCGCCGGGTCGGTGCGGAGATCGCCCCACACGACGGCCGAGCAGTTGGGGTCGCAGTCGAGGACGGTGACCCGGCGGCCGGCCCGGACGGCATGGGCCGCGACGTTGAGCGCCAGCGTCGTCTTCCCGGCCCCGCCCTTCTGGCTCACGAAGGCGAGGATGCGGGGCGCTGGAAGCGCAGCGGACTGCGATCGGTCATGCATGGGAGTGCTCCCTCCTAACGGCGGCGGTCCGCCGCCAGCGCTTGCGATGGCGGGCGGCGGGACGGCGCGGTTTCTTCTCCGGTTTCCATCCGGTTACGGGTGTCATGGACGCTGCCTTCCGGGGTCGCAGCATTGACACCCCTGCCAGGCGCCTCTGCCACCCCGGGGGTGTCAGATTTGACACCCGCCCACGGGCGGGCGGCGGCGCTTTCGGCCGCCTCGCGCCCGGACGGCTCCCGGTTCAGGTCGATGACGCGCATCAGAGCCAGCTGGTACTGGCGGTTGTAGGGCAGCCCGTCCGGGAAGGCCTCATAACGGTTCGGGCGGTTCGGGCGCTCGGTCACGCGCAGAAGGCCCGCCCTCTGGCAAGCCTTGCTCCAGCGCTGGATGGTACTCTCGCTCCTGCCGAAGATCGCCCGCAGCTCGTTGTTCGTCACGATCCAGCCGTTCATCCTCGGCCCGTCCCGATAGGCAATGATGGACAGGAAGAACCGCTCTGAGGGCCTCAGGTCGTGGAACAATGCGCAGGAGGCCATCCGGTCCCCGGCCTTGTTCAGGTCCAGAAGGTCGGGTTTCGGGACCAGGTTTATGTCGCCCCCGCTGCCGGGACCGGCGCCCTCCGGCAGCGGCAGCTCCGGAGCCGGTCCGGGGGCTGCCTCGGCGAGGCCGTATTCCAGCGTGACGCCCGGAAGTTCCTGCTCCAGGAAGCGCGCGATGCGCTCGCCATGGTCCTGGCGAACCCGGTCCCGGATGAACGCGCTCGGGGCCAGCAGCACGACGCCGGCGCCGCGGGCCTCCATGCCGAGACCGGCGAGCCAGGCATCGAACGCCGTCTCGCCGACCGCCTCCCGCAGGCGCTCGCGGACGGCGTCCCACGCCCGCTTCACCGGCTGGGCCGGAGCTTCGGCGGGCTCGTCAAATTTGGCGCCGGCGCCAAATTCGGCGGGTTCGGAAGACACTGAATCCCGCCCTGCGGCGGCGCCCGCAAATTTTGCGGAACTGCCAATTCCGGTGTCTTCGGGAAAGGGCGCATTTCCGGCGCCGGGCGATGGCTCCGGGGACGGGTCAAATTTGGCGCCGGCGCCAAATTCGGCCTCCCCGGCCTCCGTCGGCTTGCGTGGCCGCGCAAGCCGCTTGAGGACGGCTTTGCCGCCCTCGAGCGAAAGCTCGGTGGCCGAAACCCCGGAGCGGTGCAGCTTCATGGCCCGGTTGCAGACGCTGTACGACCAGCCGGCGGTTTTCAGCGTCTTCATCCAGACGCCGTGCGCACACTCGCCCCTGATCCCGGTCAGCCAGGCGCCGAAATCGAGCAGCCTGCTGAAATATGCGACCGAGCCGCGCGCCGCGAACTCGTAGCCGTCCTGTCTTTCCCGCAGGATTTCGGCAAGCGCGTGCGGATCGCAATACAGGGCCGTCATGGCCGCTCTCCGCTGCCGGGCCGCTCCCGGAACATGAATGCGTCAATCCGCCGCAGAACATTTGTCCGGTTCCGGACCGTCCGGGACCTGCGGCCGGGGCCCGCGGCAGGCTTGCCCGCCAGAGGCCGGACCCCCGGCCGGCTGGCGAATCGCCGCCCCCCGGAGCGGGCGAACGCCGGCAGACATGCGCAGGACCCGGCCGGTCCCGCGGCATTTCCGGGCAAGCCGGCGGCGTCCGCAACGCCCGCCCGCACCGGCGGGAAGTCCGCCCCTTTCCGGCGAATGCCGTCCGCCGGACCCGCGAAACCGCCGTCGGGCGCCCGGAGGCGGCCGGGGTCCGCGTCCTGTCTGCCCCTTCGCCCGGAATTCGGGGAAAGGCTGTCCGGTATCGATACGCGGGCGTTCAGCGCGCGGCCTGGAAAGTTCCCTGTTTCCATAGAGTTGCGGTGAAACCGGCAGCGGCGGAAAAATCCCCCGCTCCACTAACCCGGCGCTTGACATTGCAGCGGCGGCAGCCGATTATCCGGACACTCGATGAACGGATATCGGGCTGCTGTTTGCTGCTGCGCTGGGTAGGTGGCATCGAACCAGGGACCGAACCGCATCCCCGAAGGCCGCCGGACCAGAACCGGCGGCCTTCATTTTTTATGCGCTTGCCCCTTGACCTCGACATACCCGGCAAATACCGTCTCCCTCGAACGTGCTTCGTTGAACAATCTTCCGAATGCGTCGGTCGGCGTGTCAGCACGTTCGTGCGCGAAACGACCGCCCGGGGCCACCGCTATCTCTACCTCGTGGAGAGCGTGCGCGAGGGCAAGCGGGTGCGCCAGCGCACGATCCGCGCGCTCGGCCGCAAGGACGTGTTGCAGGCGAGCGGGGAGCTGGACCGTCTGATCGCGTCCCTGGCGCGCCATTCGGAGCGGTCCGTGGTGCTGGAGGACATGGAGGCGGGCGCGCTGGCCTGCGTGCGGGTCGGCGGTCCGCTGCTGTTCGGTCGGCTGTGGGATCGGCTGGGCGTGGGCGCTGTCGTGAAGGAGCTTCTGGACGGTCGCGGCTTCGGGTTCGCCGTCGAGCGGGCGGTGTTTGTGAGCGTTCTGCACCGTCTGTTCGTGTCGGGTTCGGACCGGTCCTGCGAGAAGTGGATGGCCGACTACGCGATCGAGGGGATCGAGGGGTTGCGGCTTCATCAGCTGTATCGGGCGATGGCCTGGCTCGGGGAGGAGCTGGAGGCGCCGGCGGAAGGCGCGCTTGCGCCGCGCTGCGTGAAGGACGGGATCGAGGAGCGTCTGTTCGAGCACAGGCGGGACCTGTTCACCGACCTGTCTGTGGTGTTCATGGACACCACGACGCTGTCGTTCCACGGCGCGGGCGGCGAGACGCTGGGCGCGCACGGCTACTCGAAGGACCATCGCCCGGACTTGCGCCAGATGGTTCTGGCGGTGGTGCTGGACGGCGAGGGCCGGCCTGTGTGCACGGAGATGCTGCCGGGCAACACGGCCGACACCAGGGTGCTGCTGCCGATCGTGGACCGTCTTCGGTCACGCTTCGGGATCGGTCGTGTGTGCGTGGTGGCGGACCGGGGGATGATCTCGGCGGCGACGATAGCGGCGCTGGAAGAGCGGGGGCTGGACTACATCCTGGGCGCGCGCGAGCGGCGCACGAAGGTGGTCCGCGAGGTGGTGCTGAAGGACACGAAGCCCTTTGTGCCGCTGCTCCTCAAGCGTCCGCGCGGCGAGACGCAGCTGTTCGTGAAGGAAGTCACGGTGGGCGGCGCGCGCTACATCGTGTGCCGCAACGAGGCGGAGGCACAGAAGGACCGCGCCGACCGGCAGGCCGTGGTGGACGGCCTCCAGCGCCGCCTTGCGGACGGCGAGAAAGCGCTGATCGGCAACAGCGCCTACCGGCGTTATCTGCGCCGCACGGGCGCGGGCAAGGCGTTCGAGATCGACGCCGGCAAGCTCGCCGAGGAGGCCCGCTTCGACGGCATCTTCGTGCTGCGCACCAACGCCGGCATGACGCCGCTCAATGCCGTGCTCCGCTACCGGGAGCTGCTCACGGTGGAAGACCTGTTCCGCCGGGCGAAGGCCCAGTTGCGCACCCGCCCGATCTACCACTCCTGCGACGCCGCGATCCGCGGCCACGTCTTCTGCTCCTTCCTCGCGCTCGTCCTCCAGAAGGAACTGGCCGACCGCTGCGCCGCCGCCAACGTCAACGTCGAATGGGACGACCTGATCCGCGATCTCGACCGCCTGCAAGAGGCCACCATCGAGAAGGACGGCAAGCGCATCACCACCCGCACCCATGTCGAGGGCCAGGTCGGAAAGGTCTTCCAGGCCGTCGGCATCGCGCTGCCGCCGAACTGGCGCGAACACAAAGCCTGACCGTCCCCAAAATCAACGAAATGTAGTGGGTACACCCGGCGATGCCGGTGTAACTCCCTGTTCTATCGAATACTTTTAATCGTCACTGTTGAAGTTGGGTCAAGCAGCTGCCCTGCACCCGGATCATCCACCGTCTGACAGCGGAACATGCCCATATATGGGGATGCATCGACCGGGATCAAGTCGTCTCAATGTGAATGCCATCTGCCAAAGCGAGACCATCGCTGACGCTGTATGAGACCCTGCGCTCCCCATTCGGCCCCATAGCCGCGCCGACAAGCCGACCGTCACTCGCTTCTTCCAGCACTACGAGTATCTTGTCGTCGTCGTATCGGCCCCAGCCTGCCCTAGCCTCATGCGCCGCTTGCTCAAAGCGCGAGGGAATGGCCTCGCTTGTCACATGCCGTTGAGGTATGTCCACCTCGCTGAGCCGCCAAGCCCGCCAGGGCTCGCGCGGCGCGTGCGCCAGTGCGTATGGTTCGACTCGACCGTCTTGCACCCGGGCGAGCCTGAGAGTGAGGTGCGGGTCCTCTATCAGCCGGGTCGGCGTTCGCATGTCGCTGTCCCAGGCACCTGCATCGCGGACATAACCCGATGACACGCTCAACGTGTTTAGGTGTCCCATGCTCCGGGCGGCAGATTTTCTCCCCTCGAACGCCAGCAAACTGCCACAGAGCCCAAGCGGTATGCTGTCCTCCGCTTCCGGGCCGTAAACCGCCTCGACAAGTGCCCGCAACTTGCCCGGGCTTTCTATGGCTCCGGTCTGCTCAAGCGTCCGGACAGTCAGCCACAGGCGGGCATGGTCCCGATAAACGTAAGCCGCGCGAGGCAGAAACGTTTCGAACCAGTTCTCCGGCGGGTCGTCTGAGGCTGGCGGCGCGACGACGAGCAGTTCCGGTTCCCCCGCGCGCTTTCGCCATCCATGCCGCCAGAGCCGCCCGGCCCGCTGGATCAGCAGGTCGATCGGCGCCAGGTCGCTTGCGAGTACATCGAAATCCAGGTCCAGCGACTGCTCTACCACCTGCGTCGCTACCAGGACCTTTCCGGCCCGCTCACCCGCCTTGCTTTCCTTCCCGAAGGTCTCGACCGTTCTGCGTTCGATTGCGAGGCGGTCCGCCATTGCAAACCGTGCGTGAAAAAGTTCTGCCGAAATCCCGCGCGCCGCCAGCGCCGCATGGGCTTCGCGCGCGTCATCGACCGTGTTGCGAATGTAGAGCGCCGTCCGGCCCGAATGAACGGCATGCTCCACTTCGGCCAACGCCTCATCGGGACTGCGCAGGAAACGCAACGGCAGCTTGCGGCCGTGTCCCGGGCGGCCGGGGACCGGTGTCTCCGTCTGCGCACCGCGGGCCCGGACCGTAGCCAGCGGATAGGCCTGTTCCGCAATATCAACCGGTTCTTCTCCGAGGCCCTTCGCGAAGGCGTCCACCAGGTTTTGCCGGTGACCGGCGGGCAACGTCGCCGACAGCAGGATAGCGGAGCCGCCGAGCGCCGCCTGGAATGTCAGCAGTACTTCGATCCCGCGGAGCATATAGGCGTCATAAGCATGAACCTCATCAATGATCGGCACGCGGTGGGCCAGGCCCAGAAGCCGCAGCGACTGGTGGCGGGTCGGCAACACGGCCAGCAGAGCCTGGTCCACCGTGCCGGCGCCGGCGTCGGCCAGAAATGTGCGCCGACGGTCGTCGGCGATCCATTCTGCACAGGCTGTCGATGCGGCGATATCCGCCTCGCCGCCATCCCCATACGACGCCTCGCTTCGCCTCCAATTGTCGCGCGCCGCCCGGAATCCCCTATGCAGGCCGCGCGCGCCGTGGGCCAGCGCCAGCGACGGTTCGGCGTCCGCCGCGAACAGGTGGCGGACCGCTTTGCCCAGACGGTCGAACATGGCATTGGCCGTGGCCATCGTCGGCAGCGCCATGTACAGGCCGTCGGCCCGGCCCCAGGCCATTAACCGGTGAGCCAGCATCAAAGCCGCCTCGGTCTTTCCGCTGCCGGTCTCGTCCTCGACGATGAACAGGGCCGGACCATCCGGCAAGGAAATGTTGTGCGCCCATTCCTGCATCGGGCTGGGCGCAACCGAAGAACCGACCAGCGCATCGTAGCCCAGACATCTGGTCACGGCCGCCGGAACGATCCCGGCTTCCAGAACTGCCGCCTTCGCCTGCCTACGGGCACAGGCCCAATAGGAATCGAGGCTCGGGAAGTCGTTCGGGCTTCTGAACGGAAACCAGTCCTCGTTGGACCCGATCCAGTCGGACAGTACGGCCAAACCAGCGAGCAACCAGGAGATGCGGCGCGCCCGGTCGTCGTCCATTTGCGGCATCGGGTCCGGTGGATCGAGAAGGACGCGCGTCCACTCTGCGAATGCGCGCGCCGCCTCGAGTCCGGCACCTCCGAATTCGATCCTTGTCTCCCCGCCGCCAGCGTTGAAGGCCGGCGGCGAGCCGTGATGGCCGGCAACCGCGGAGACGACAGGCAGCCAGCGCCGGGCCTGCCGCCGATCAGACACTCCGAATATATCCGGATGTTTGCTAAAGAGGCGCAGACCTCCCAAGCCGTGATCGAAGCGGTTCGAAATCTTGCTTGCGTCGATGTCGAAGCAGGCCGGGAACCGTTCCGGCACCTTGGCCTGAAACCTTCTGGCGAACTTCCCGATATCGTGCAGGCAAATCAGAAATCGGAGAAGCGCGACCGTCTTCGGTTCGGGCAGTCCCAACAATCCGCAGAGGCGGTCTGTCAGACCACGATGCTCGTTGAGCAAGGCTTCCCCGACTGCCGCAGCATCAAGGCTATGGAATGCCAGCGGATGCCAACCGGGACCTCCGTCGGCATCGGTGGAGCGCGCCTTGCCCCAAAACGAGAGAAACTCCACGCCTCGGCCTTCCGTCAAAGCTCATCCATTCGAACGGGATCTAGCACACGGAGGCTCATGTGGAATTGTCAGGTTGCTTCCCGGTCAGCACAAGCGGATGGCGGGCGCCGCAGGAGATCGACAACCCGGCCGCTTCGGCCTGCGCGCGAATGTCGGCTCACCCGGCATCCGTTGCCATGCCGGCGGCGTGGAGTCGCGCCGGCATTCAGTCATCGAACAGGTTTTGCTGGGGTACCGGTTTCCGCCCGGAATGATCGTCCGGGCGGGTTTCCGATGACCCGTCATCCGTTCGGTCCATCGGCTGCGGCTCCGGGATGAATGCCGCCGCGATCACGGCTGCCCGTTCTTCGCCGAACACATGGCGAAGCAGTTCGACCGCGGCCTCGCGCCGGCCGTCCCCGGCCATGATCCGCAGCCGCGCCGCCAGCAATGCCCGCAGGTCGTCTCCGGGGGTCCCGCCCGCTTCGTTCCCCGAAGAAGACAGCCGGCCCGCCAAATCCCCGACCGTGCGGGAAATGCAGCGCTGTTCCCCGGCGTCCAGCACCAGAGGCCGGGCCACGGCCCTCTTCGCCGGCAGGTCCACCGTCAGCGCGCATTCGCGCATCCATTGCGCCCTCGACTTGCCGCGGGCGGCCGACCATTGCCCGATCGAACCCCACTCCCCGTCGGTCAGCGAGACCGTGCGGTTCATGGCGTTCGTATCCGGCCTGGCGGCGCGCGGCTTCCTCATGCCCCGTCCCCCCGTTCGGCAAGACGCAGGAAACGCACCGCCTCGCCGAACGTGACACTCGCCTCTCTGCCTCCCGGAGCCCGAATCGAAAGACGACCGGCGCCGCACAGCCTGCGGGCGTTCTCGTGAAGACGGCGCTGTTCCTCCTGCGTCAGCACAACGGGATGCCCGGCGGCGTCCGGGCGGGCGCCGCCGTCTCCCTCGCCAGCCTGCCGGCAGCAGAGCCATATGAAGCGCGAGACCTTCAGCTTCGCCTTCCCTGCACGCCTGCGGATCCGTTCCCACACTTCCGGGGAACAGTAGAAGCAACGCTGTTTCGCCAGCTTCATGCCATTTCCTTCCGGCAGAAAGCGGTTGCGGCTGCCGGTATCGACTTCAGCCGAGAGCCCGCCTCCCATCCGCTCCGGACCCGCCGCCCATCGGAGAAGTCCATGCCTGCCAGGCGCGTATCGCTTGCACCGAAAGACCGGCGACCCGCAGCCGCCCGGTTCCGGTTGTCTCCCGCACGACCGGCCGGCCTGCATCGCCCGGCGTCACGCCGCAACGCATTCCTTTTCCGTCTCCGGAACCTCGCCGCCATCTGCCGGCCTCCGGAACGGTCCCGTGCGCTGCTCCTATCCATAGAATCTACTCTCATATGGTGCCAGCAGGGCATGTTTCACCTACATACCCATAGAATTACGATGGACCGTAACTCTGTTCCAATCAATTATCCATATAGTTCCTTTTAAGTGCCTTGCTATACAATCATCATGGTCCCTCACCCTGTCCAGATCATTCCCGCATACCGGGCTCAATCTCCTGCTGCACCCATATGCATCTTTTTTCCTCACTTGCCAGTATGATTATATGCCTTTTCATCTCAAGACCATATGCTTGACAGGCATCATAACCCATTGTATCTTCTTAATAGAAACGGAAATCCATCGAACTTCATGTCAGGAATAGCAACTGCAAAATCTTCCTCTGCTTTTGCTACACGGACCCCGCGGCAGAAGCGCTGTGGGTCGAGAATTTCGAGCAGGGCGGAGAAACTGTTCGAATGCCCGTTGTGCGGTGTCGCCGAGAGGAACAGGCGATGCTCGAAACGCGGCGCGATATCACGGATCGCCCGCGTGATCTGTGAATCGATGGCATAGCGCGCCCCGCTCGCAGGCGCGGCGTTGTGCGCCTCGTCGAGAATCAGCAGGGTCTGGGGCGCGAATTCTCCAAGCCAGTCGCGCAGGCCCGAGGCATAGGTCTCGTCAATGAGCAGGCGGTGGGAGATCAGGAAGTGCGAGTGGGTGGTCCAGGGATTGACAGAGAAGCCGCGCTCGCGGCGCATCCGCGTCACATAAGCCCGGTCGAGAATGGTGAACGCGAGGCCGAAACGGGCCTCCATCTCGTCCTGCCACTGGTCGAGAATCGCAGGAGGACAGGCGACAACAATTCGGTCGATGCGGCGGCGCAACAGCAGTTCGCGCGCAATCAGCCCGGCTTCGATGGTCTTGCCGAGCCCGACATCGTCGGCGATGAACAGGTTGACGCGCGGCAGCCGAAGCGCCTTGCGCAACGGGTCGAGCTGGTAGGCGTCGATGCGGATGCCCGCACGGAAGGGCGCCTGAAAGAGATTGGGGTCGGTCGCGGTCACGCAGTTCCACGACAGGGTGCGCAGATAGGCCGCGAAGAGCGCCGGATCGTCGAAGCCCTTGTCTGCCACGGCGGCCCAGCCATCGTCCTTCAGAATGCGGGCGTCGATCTCGTGGTCCCACAACACCGACAGCGGCTCGCCCTGCGCATCGTCGTCAAGGCACGACAACTCGACGAGCATGGCTTCATCGGGGGATGGCGGCGGTGTCACGTTCTCGACGAGGTAACGGCGCTGGCGAACCAGGGCGATGCGTCCGGGTTCGGGAGATTGCGCCGTCATGCCTTCGTCTCGTTGGCCCGGGTCTCCATCCGGGCGCATCGTTCCATCAACAGGTCGAACGACTCGTTGTGGTCCAGCAGCATGCCATCGGCAAGCATCCGGGCGTAATCATCGGCGAGCACCGCACGCGCGGCGCCGGAAGGGACGAGCTGGAGGTCACCGGAAACGGCCGCTTCGTAATCGATCCGCGAGCCGGTCGCGTCGTTCTCGGTGAAGAACATCGCCTTGTGGCGGGCAACCGACAGGGCGAGGGCACGGTCTGCGAGCGCGTTTGCCGCAATCCCCGCCTCGTCAAGACGCGCGAGATCGTGCCAGTGCCTCGACAGACGCTCGCCGCGCCGCCGCTCCTGACAGCAGAAGACATGGATGGCGGTCGCCTTCTCCCAGAACGTGCGCTCCGCCAGCATGACGGCGGGGTGCGCTTCGGGAAACGCGAGGCCGGGAAGATGTGCGGCCGCGTCGCACACAACGGGGCGGCTCGCGTGCGGCTCGCCGGTCGATCGGGCACCGAACTCGACCATGACTTCCGGAGCAACGAAGCCGCTTGTCTCGAACATCGGTTCGTACGCGACGCAGAGCTTCTCCTCTTCCGCTCGGACCCGCGCCACGAAACCGGCGTCGGAGAGACCTTCTTCAACAATGGGGCGGGCCTCGTCCCGGACCCATTCCGCGAGACGGGTGCGGATGGCGCGCGTCCAGCGCTTCTCCTGGCTGCGCGTGGGCGGAAGCGCCTCGTCGCCGGCGCCGGAAACCAGATCCGGCGCAAACGCCCGGATATCGTAGGTGATGTCGACATCTTCGGAGAACCGGCGGATCGCCCGCCACACTTTCGACAGCGACGTGCCGCCCTTGAAGGTCAGGTGCCCGGCGAACGGGGCCTCGAACAGCACTGCGAGGGTGGCGACGACCCAGATGTCCTTCTCGAGCAAATGCGCCCGGTATTGTCCTTTTTCCTGAGCGACCCTCAGCGCGTGGAGGCGGTCGCCGGCCGAAAGGCTCTGGAACGGCGTCTCAGCCATGTGCGAGGCGCGCGCTCAGCGGTTCGGCCATCCAGTTGGGCATGACGGCCCTCGTGACCGCAAGCTCTTCCCGCTCCGTCTCGGAGAGCGTCGGCAGAACCGCTTCGAGGCCGTCCTCGACCTCCCCGGGGCCGAGCCATGCCAGGGCGCGGATGACCTCGCCCGCCTTGCGGTGCGGCGCCGCCAGTTGCCAGCGCGGCGCGTGGCGCAGTTCCACGATGGACGAACCGAAGTGCAGCATGCGGCTGGGACCGGAGGTGAGATAGACCTCACGCAACGGATTCTGCGTGGTCAGGCGCAGGCGATTGGCCGCGGCTCCGCCGCACGGCACGATGGTCTCGCCCCAAAGTGCCGAAAGGGCCTCAAGAGCCTTCCAGGTGTGCGGCGCACACGTTCCGAACCGGGTCTCGACCGGGCGCATGTAGACGCCCTGGCAGATGCGCATGAGACGGGCCGAGCGCGCGAGGCGGGACAACGCCTGGTCGACCGCGGCCCGGTTGCCGAGATGCAGCAGGGCGGCCGGACACAGCGGCGTCGCCTCCGGAAGGGCCTCGGCATGCTCCATGATGCGACGGGAGAGGCCGCGCATGTTCGTATCTCCAATCCAGTCTGTCAGAAATCCAGTTATCAGATTATCGCGTTACAAGCTCGGAGAAAAGCCGTTTCGGCTTTGTACGAGTGGGTGCGAGTGGACATGAAAGCCGCCGCGCGCGCGTTTTGGCGTCATCCCGGACAACCGGGAACGGTTCTGCGACCTAGCCGGAGCCTTTTTCCGGACTGGTTTGCGACCGCGGAGGGTCCGGCGACGGCAACGGTTTGGCGGCGGACTCAGGGAGCAATGATGCAACGAACTGCAGGATTTCCTCGACTTCATCCTTGCGACCGGCGGCGATGAGGTCGCGCCGCAGGACCTGGGCGGCGAACAGCGCAGCCTTCGCGACCTGGATATCGAGCTCGGTACGCGGCCATTGACGGCGGTCGATGGCTTCCATGACGAATTCGACCACGAGCCGGTTGGCCGAAACCTCGCGTTCCCTGGCGGTCTTTTCGATCCGCTCCCATTGCTCCGGCGTGACCCGGATGGTCCTCGTCAACGTCTCCGCCATCGGTCGACGCATCCTCTTCGGCAAGATTCCACCGCCGCACAGTACGACAGCCTGGCCGGGATTCGTAGCGGCCGATGCATCAAGGGGACTGGGCGGTCAGCGTTCGGGCGCTCAGGGACCGCTTCGATCATGCAGTGATCGTGTCCCGAGCCGTGGTGTAACACGAAGCAACCAATTTTGACGATTGTTTCATGTTTTGGGAAGCGCCGTCCTTCTCTCGTGTACGGCAACGGATACAGGGGCTTGGAGCACATGTCAAGGGGGTTGCCGGAAAGCCATACGAAGCAATCGTGGATGTGGCGGGAGCCCGTTGGTTGAATCCGGGGAACTGAAACTGCATTGCAGAATCCGTGGATACGCGCGTGGATCGCTGCCGGAACATGCTGGTCCGTAGAGATATCCGGGATAGGCATGGCGATCCGCCGAATCATGGCAAATGACGATGCCTGTTGTCTACCAGGGGTATTCTGTCTGGAAATACGGAATGATTGTTAGGCAATTCGGGGGCGCCCGGGGCGCCAGACGGGAAGCGCCCGCGCCTCACCGGCTCCATGGCGGCGGTCCCTCGGCGCTCCAGTGCGGCGCGGGGTCGGTCGGCCATTTCTCCCAGGGCGGACAGAGGTATGCGGCGGTGACGTCCTGCGTGTCGGGCACGGGACAGTCGGGGCCGTCGGTGAGGAACGGGACCTGGCATGTGAAGGAACTGCTCGTCTTGCGCGCCTCGTTGATGCACCAGATGACGGCGCCGCCATACTTGTTCCAGACATGGGCGCGCCAGGGCCACACGCGGCTGAACAGCTCGTCCTGCATACGGGTCGGGGAGACGTATGCGCCGGTGACGAGGACGGCGATGGCAAGCGTGACGGCCGCCGCCCATGTGAGGTTGATCCTGATGCGGGTCCGGGAGCGTTCGCGGCGGCGGGCGGTTTCCTGGAGGAGGTATGCCCGGTCCACGCTCAAGGGCTGCCGGCGGGCCGGCGGCGCTTGCCCGGACCCGGCTGCCGGCCGGTTCGCGGGCGTCGGCTTCACCGGCGGCGGTGCGGCGGCCGGGGCCGGAGGGGATTCGGGAGCCGGGGCGGGGGATCGTTCCGGCGGGCCAGATCGGCCCTGAGGCGGTCGAGGGCGGTTTCGGGCGGTCTGTCGGTCACGGGCTGTCCCCCTGCGGCGGCGCGGCCGCGACCATACAGGCGATGGCGGGAGAGGACGAAGCTCATGACGAGGGACAGGGAGGACCGGCGGCGCCAGCGCGCGGTCACGTTGACCGACAGCGAGTGGCGCCGGCTGAAGGCGCGGGCGGACGAAGCGGGCATGCCGGTGTCGCGCTTCATCGTCCACCGGCTTGCGGAGGAGGACCCGGGTCCGCCGCCGGACCGGGGGCCGGGCGGGCTGCCGGCGGTGGTCTGGGGGCGGGTGGCGCGCGAGGTGCTGCTGCTCGGCCGGCTGGAGGAGGAGAGGCTGGCGGCCGCGCGCCTCTCGGAGGAGCGCGGCGCGCTCGCCGCCGAAGTGGAGACATGGCTCGCCCGGCAGGAGGAACTGGCGTGAGCGCGCCATACCGGGGGAGGTTGTCATGAAGCAGGCGAAGTCGCGCTGCCTCTATCCGACGCCGGCGCAGTGGTCGCGTATCCAGGCGCGGGCGAAGGCGGCGGGCATGAAGGTCTCGCCGTTCCTGGTGGCGTGCGCGCTGAAGCGCGAGGCCGGGGGGCGGGCGGGCGAGCCTCTGGTGCTGACGGCGGAGGAACAGCGGGAGCTGTTCGACCGGGTGGCGCGGCTCGACCTTTGCAGCCGGACCATGCTGGCGCCGCTGCCGGGCATGGACATGGCGGCGTTCGAGGCGGTTGCGTTGCTCTGCCGGCTGTTCGCGCCCGAAGACCCGGGAGAGGCGCCGTGAGGCGCCCGCGCTCCGGGGTGAAGAAGATCGTGCGGTCCTTTTCCTGCACGGACCTGCAGCGCGACGAGATCGCCACGCGCGCGGCCGCGGCCGGCATGAACCTCTCGCCCTACGTGATCGAGTGCGGCCTGACGGTCGAACTCGACGCTGCCGAAGACGGGGCCGGCCCGTTGCCGTCGCTTGCCCTCGGCCGGGAGGAACAGCGCCGGCTGCACGACCGCGTCGCCGGGATCGCGGAACGCTGGCTGGGTCCGTCCGCGCCCGATCCGGCGGGCATGGCGGACCTGCCGGCGGTGCTCGGCGTGCTGCTCGAACGGCTCATGACCGACATGGTCGAGATGGGGCATGAAGAGCGGATGCGCCGCCTGCTGCTGGATGCCTTCGGCGAGGCCCGGGGCTCGGAGCTAGCCCGCCGGTATGCGGACAAGGCGCGCCGCCGCTGAGCCTCGCACGGACATGCGAAAGGAAGGCGGCGGACGGGAAACGGGACGGCGCCCGGCGCGGATTTCCCCGCAATTAAGACAGGCGCGGGACCGGGTACAAGAATAAACGCCCCGGACCGGAGTCGGGGCGACGTGCTGAACGTACAAAGGAAAAGCCCCGGAACCCGCAGGCCCCGGGGCGTAGTGGCGATGACGATGCCTCAGGCGGCGAGGTCCATCTCGTATGCTTCCGGGGGCGGCGCCGGCGGCCGGTTGTCGTTGGCCGCCCCGTCCGGCCTGGGGTCGAGGAAGTTGATGGAGCCGCGCGGGCCGACCAGGATCTCGGTGGTATGGCGGTCGTTGCCGTCGCGGTCCTTCCACTTCCGGGTGCGCAGCTTGCCGGTGACGTGCGCCTGGCGGCCCTTGGCGGCGTGCTTGCGCAGCATGGCCACCAGGCCCTCCTGGAAGACGGTGACCCGGTGCCACTCGGTCTGCTGCCTGTATTCGCCGGACTGGCGATCGCGGTAGCCTTCGTTGGTGGCGATGCTGAAATTGGCGACTTCGCCGCCGCCGGGGAGGCTGCGGAACTCGGGGTCCGCGCCCAGATTGCCGATCAGGTCGACGCGATTGAGGCCGTTCATGATGATTTCTCCTTGCGAGAGGTTGTTTGCGAGTCGTTGCAACTCACCCCGAAAAGCCCTTTCCCGACCTTGCGGCGTCGATGCCAGCGCAGGCCGGGACAGGGTAGGCGGGGATCGGGATGCCGGGCGAAGGACGCTGCGGAACTCACCCGGCGGGCGGGGCGAAGGGGGCGCGGACGGAGCGATGCCGCCCGCACCCGGGTCCCCGCCATTGCCGTCAGCGGGGGAACCGGCTCCGCTCCAGCATATGGCCCCAGATTGCGGAACTGCCCCAATATTGCACCCCCGAGTCGGCGGTCTTCTCGCCCTTGCAGATGAGGATCTCGTTGCGCGCGGGGCGCAGCTCGCGGACGGTCTCCAGCGACAGGGTCAGCGGACGGCCCTTGCCGCCCGGCAGCCGGCGGATGTCACCGTCGATGCCGGTGCGGTACCGCTCGACCACATAGTGGTCGTCCTGCAGGCCGCGTCCGAACACGTGGACCAGAAAGCTGTTCGCACCGGGGCGGAAGGCGGACGCATTGGTGGCGGGCATGTCGATAATCTCCTGTTGGAGGAAGGGGAGCGGGAGCCGGCCGCCCGGCCACCCGCAGGGATCGCATCGAAAACCCTTTCCCCACCTTCTTCCGGCGTCGATACCGCCAGGGCCGGGAGAGGGGAAACGGACGTCAGCGGCCGGCAAAGACGGCCGGGCCGGCGTCGGTCACGATCTCGACGTCGTCGAGCGTGAGCTTGGCGAAGGCCAGCGCGGCGGCGACCTCCATCGGAGTCTCCCAGGTGCCGTGGTCTGCGCCGTCGGCGATCCCGATCACGGTGTATTGCGTCGGCAGGTCGGGCATGCCGCGATACGCGTAGCTGCGCTGCCGGTCGCGGCAGGGGCCGCATTCCCGCATGAGGGGTTCGGGCTCGCGGACGCCGCAGCGGGGACAGAGGCCGGCAGACAGGCGCTCGCGGGTCACGGCATGGTAGCGGCGGCGGTCGGTGGCGAGGCGCGCCTCGCGGCATTCCGTGCATGAGTCGAACCCGGGGTCGGGAGGCCGCTTCGTGCAATGGATGCAAACGCCCCGGGCGCGGGCCTCGGCGATCCTGCGATGCCATCTCGCGCGCTCGGCGGTGCGGCGCTCGTCCCGGCAGGGCCGGCACATTGTCGAGCCCTCGGCGGGAGAAGCCTTGCCGCAGCGGATGCAGAGCCCCCGGGAGGCCCGGGCGAGCACCCTGCGGTTGTACCCGTCCAGCGAGACGGCAAGACAGGCGTCGCAGGCCAGGCGCCCGGGCGCGGCGGGGTGGCGGCCGCAATCGAGGCACAATCCGACGGCGCGGCGGGCGTCCCGGCGGCGTCTGGCGGCCTGCTTGTCCCGTTCGGCGGGAAGCGGCCGGCAGTCCGGGCAGCGGCGGCTGCCGGGAACCGGCGGGGCCTCGCCGCACTCGATGCAGAGCGAGCGGTCGGCCTGCCGGCGGCGGCGGTCGATCCGGGCGCGGTATATCCGCCGGCGCGCGGCGAGGCAGTCGTCGCAGCACGCATTGCCTTCGGCGGGCGCCCCGTTCCCGCACTGCACGCAGAGGCCGGCCTGGCGCCGTTCATCCTTGCGCTCCTGCAGGCGCCGGCGGCCGAGCGCGAGATGTTTTTCGTTGCAGGCCTCGCAGAGCCGCCGGCGGGGCTTTTCGGGCGTGGCGCCGCATTCCTGACAGAGGCCGCGGTTGCTCCGAAGCAGGCGGCGTTTGCGGGCGGCCTTGCGGTCGCTGGCGCGGCGGCGCTCCTGGCATTCCGGGCAGTATTTCGCCCCGTCGGGCGGGGAAACCTTGCCACAGTTCAAACAGAGGCCGCGCGCCGCAAGCCGGTCCCGGGCGCGCGAGGCGTTGGACCGCCGGGCGGGCGCGGCCCCGGTGGCGTTGCCGGAGCTGGCCCTGCAGCAATGGAAGCCCGCTGCTTCGGCGGGCGGATGGATATGAGCGGAAGCCGGCATGCCGGACATGGGCGACGTCTCCTGCTGGCGGGACGGGCGCGGGAGCCGGTCGCACGGACGCCCCCCGCAGTAATCGCCCCGACAACCCTTTCCCGACCTTCCGGCCGGACAGGCCGGACGGCGGCGTTCGCCGGGAACGGCCGGCGGCGGCGCCCGGCCGGCCGCGCGGGAGAGGATTGCGACGGTCCGGACGGGGTGGGGACCGGGACGCCGGAAACCGGTCCGCCGCCGTTTCGGCTGCCCCGGCGGCCGGCGCTCCGGGCCGCCGCACCGGGAACCGCCGGCGGGCGTTCCCCCGGGGTCGCGCACGGAGGGGCGGAAACGGCGCCGGCTGAGAACCGCGTCGGCTTCGCCGATCCGGTTACCGGGTTACCGCTCGACCTGCCCTGTCCGCTCGCCAGGGCGGCGAAACGGGGCCGGGGCGGGCATGAACGCCTCGCCCTTCGACATCGGATGCGGGCCGGCGGCCGGTCCCGACCGGCCGGGAAGAGCGCGTGCGCCGCCTGCTGCCGAACCGGTTTGAGGCGCGCGGCCAATTTGTGTTACCTTCCGCGGCCGGAACAGGGAGATTTAGCCATGGCGAAACCCGGAATCACGCTTTCACCGCGCAAAGCGCACGGCGACCGTTGGGAATGGTGGAACCCCGATTTCGTCTTCGATTTTGTCGGTACCGATGGCAACGACGAGCTGTTCGGCGGCTACGGCGACGACACCATGCGCGGCGCCAAGGGCGACGACATGCTGTACGGCGGCCGGGGCGACGACCTTCTGAAGGGCGGCAATGGCGACGACACGCTGAAAGGCAGCTACGGCGACGACACGCTGAAAGGCGGCCGGGGCGACGACGACTTGGTGGACACGTCCGGCAACAATTTCATGTACGGCGGCCGGGGCGACGACTTCATGGTCGCCGGCGATGGCGACGATGTGCTCAAGGGCGGCCGGGACGACGACATCCTGTACAGCGGCGGCGGTGCGGACCGTTTCGTTTTCGGCAGGAACAGCGGTTTCGACTCGGTCATGGACTATGAAGACGGCAAGGACAAGATCGTCTTCGAAGGCGGCATCCAGTTCTCGGACCTGATCTTCACTTACGAAGAGCAGCCCAGCGGCAGCCGCGCCGTAGCCAAAATCGAAGACGCTTCCGGTGAATGGGCAGTTCATTTTGACAATTATGTAAAGGAAGAGGAATTGACCGAGTCCGATTTCGAGTTCCTCGGCTAACCCGGAACCCAGAACGCTTTTTCCAACCATCTTCAAGGGAAACAAACCATGGCACGACCCGGAAAAACCATTACCGGAACCCCCGGTCATGATTATGCAGGACCTTGGCACTATCCGCAGGATGGCGGACCGCGCTACCGCTCAAAGGACTTGGAGGGAACGAACCGCGACGACACGATCCGAGGCTTGGAGGGGCATGATCGAATCGTCGGCAAGCGTGGCGACGACACGCTGTACGGCGGCGGCGGCGTGGATCTGATCCTGGGCAACGCTGGCCACGACACGTTGTACGGCGGCAACGGCGACGACCACCTGTTAGGCGATTCCGGCAACGACACGCTGAAAGGCGGCAACGGCGACGACGACATGTGGGGCGGCACGGGCCGGGACTCTCTTTACGGCGACGCCCGACGACATGTGGGGCAACGAGGGCCGGGACTCTCTTTACGGCGGCGACGGCGACGATGACATGGACGGCGGCGGCGACGACGACCTTCTGAAGGGCGGCGACGGAAGAGACACGCTCTGGGGCGGCAAGGGCAACGACACGCTCGACGGCGGCGACGGCGACGACTTCCTGTGGGGCAACAACGGCAACGATACCTTCATCTTCAGCGGGAACAGCGGAAAGGACGTCATCCGTGACTACGATGCGGATTCGGACACAATCCAGATCAAGGGAGTCTCCGGGATCGAAGATTCTGGCGACCTCTATCGCTTTTCTACCAAGCTAGGCAACGACGATGCTGTAATAATCTACAAAGCAACAGAGGTTAATGAAGACAATGATGGCAAAGACGCCAGGGACAACGCAACGTGGGAAATCAAGCTTCTTGATACGCAGTTGTCCGACGTTGATCTGTCCGACTTCGATATCATCGCCTGACGGTTAAAACTTGCCGCCCCGGCGTTCGGGGCGCGTATCTGCTTGCATAAGCGGCGCGGGGCCGTCGCCGGGCCGCGGCGAACGCTCGCAAGCTCGCTACACGCCGACCCCGGCGAGACCTTATCGCGCCTGAATGGATACGGCAGAATCGAGCGCCCAACGCGCTACGCGCGGCGCTTGCCGAAACTGCCGGTGGTTCCCCCGCCCACGCGGGGATAGCCCCCGCCGTGCATCTGCGAATCATGACATTCGGTCTTGGTGTCTCCCGCACGAACGGCCGGCCTGCATCGCCCGGGTCACGCCGCAACGCATTCCTTCTCCGTCTCCGGGGCCTCGTCGCCATATGCCGGCCTCCGGAACGGTCCCGCGCGCTGTCTCTGTCCATGGAATCTGCTCTCATATGGTACCAGCAGGGCATGTTTTATACCACCGGCCACAGATAAGAACCGATTAGCCTCTCTCGGCGGAGATTACCTCTTGCAGTAGGAGGCCTCGGCTCAGGGGGCGAGCTGCGGAGGGAGGCTCTGCTATAGGTTCCAATCAACGACCGTTGGTATTACCTACATACCCATAGAATCACGATGGACTGTAATACCAGCGGCGCTGATTGCTGACTCATGACCCTAAATCCGGCAGTTGAGTATGGCTTGGCCTTGCCGAATCCCTTGTAGTCTTCGGGTATGAGCGGCTTTTCAGGGGCCGAAGAGGCTCACCCTGTGGGTGATTATCCTGGCGCTGTGCGGGATGTCGCCCGAGCGTTCGTGAAGGTGGACACCTTCGGCGGCGCGGTTCATGTGGAATGGGACCCTGATGCGGCGGTGACGCCGCTGGGGCATCTGGCGTTTTTCGCGGAATAGCTGAAGGTGAGCGGTCGCTTTGACGCTTTGGTTGCGGACTGCCCGCTGCGGTACACGAGCCCGAACGCGCCGTCGAAGCGGGATGTCCTGGGGACGGTTCTTCTGTCGGTTCTGGCGGGGCAGTCTCGCTATGCGCACATCACGTCGCTGCGCGGCGACGGGGTGAACCCTGCGCTGCTGGGTATGGACAAGGTTGCGAGCGAGGATTCGGTGCGGCGCGGTCTGGAGCGGATCGGTGCGGATGTCGGCACATCGTGGCTTCAGGGCCATCTGGACGAGGTGGTCCGTCCGCTGCTGAGGGAGCCGTGGGTTCTGGACTGCGACACGACGATCAAGGCGCTTTACGGTCGTCAGGAGGGAGCGGTTGTGAGCTACAACCCGAAGAAGCCGGGCCGCCCCTCGCATGCCTGCCATGCGTTCCTGATGGCGGGCACGCGGCTTGTTCCGGATGTCGAGGTGGCGCCGGGCAACCATCACCATTCGAGGCGCGCGGCGCCGTCCTTGTGGGCGTTGCTCGACCGTCTTGGGCGGGATCGCTGGCCGCGTCTGGTGCGGGGCGACAAGGACTGGGGCAGCGAGGCCAACATGGCTTCGTGCGAGGCTGCGGGTCCGGACTATCTGTTCAAGCTGCGCCTGACGAAGGGGGCGCGCCTGCTTGCCGAGCGGCTGATGGCGCGGGACGGCCGGGAGGATGCGGGCCAGGGCTGGTCGGGGATCGGGGCCGATCTGCGTCTGCAGGGCTGGAGCCGGACGCGCCGGGTTGTGGTGCTGCGCCGGCGGCTTCCTGCGACGCTGGCGCTGACGCGTGGCGACAAGGCCCGGGGCGAGCTGTTCCGGACCGGGGCGCAGCCCGGCACCGGGGTGTGGGAGTTCGCGGTGCTGGCGACCTCGCTGGACCTGGAGATACGCTCGCTGGCCCAGCTCTACCGCGACCGGGCGGACGCGGAGAACGGCTTCGACGAGTTGAAGAACCAGTGGGGCTGGGGCGGCTTCACCACGCGCGACCTGACGCGCTGCCGGCACATGGCCCGGCTGGTCGCGCTCATCTACAACTGGTGGAGCCTGTTCGTGCGCCTCGCCGACCCCGACCATCACCGCGAGGCGATCACCAGCCGGCCGCTGCTCCTGCACGGGGTTGCCCGCCAGACCCACCACGCCGGCCAGACCCGGCTGACGGTGACCTCCCATCACGGGCGTCGCAAGACGGTGATGGCGGCGCTGCGCCGGATCGCCGGCTTCTTCCGGTCGCTGACGCAAACTGCGGAGCAGTTGAGCGCCGGGGATCGCTGGCGCCGCATCCTCGCCGAGGCGCTCAGGAAATACCTCCATAGCCGCGAACCGGGGCGTCAACCCTGGCTGCCGCCACCCAGGGCCGCGACCACGTGCTGAAATCCACGCCCAAATCCGACCGTTCACACTACCCCGAGACAGCGATCAAGCCCGTCAACTGCCGGATTTAGGATCAACTGAAAAACCGCAACCGGCCGAAAAATGTCAGCGAATAGGCGCGCTCTGTAACCGTCGCTAACACTGGGAGGATGCAGGCCAGGGCTGGTCGGGGATCGGGGCCGATCTGCGTCTGCAGGGCTGGAGCCGGACGCGCCGGGTTGTGGTGCTGCGCCGGCGGCTTCGCGGGCCTCTGGCGCTGACGCGCCGCGATGACGGCCAGGGCGATCTGTTCTGGGTCGATGGGCAGCCTGACGCCAAGCTGTGGGAGTTTGCGATCCTCGCCACCTCGCTGGACCTGGAGGTGCGCTCGCTGGCCCAGCTCTACCGCGACCGGGCGGACGCGGAGAACGGCTTCGACGAGTTGAAGAACCAGTGGGGCTGGGGCGGCTTCACCACGCGCGACCTGACGCGCTGCCGGCACATGGCCCGGCTGGTCGCGCTCATCTACAACTGGTGGAGCCTGTTCGTGCGCCTCGCCGACCCCGACCATCACCGCGAGGCGATCACCAGCCGGCCGCTGCTCCTGCACGGGGTTGCCCGCCAGACCCACCACGCCGGCCAGACCCGGCTGACGGTGACCTCCCATCACGGGCGTCGCAAGACGGTGATGGCGGCGCTGCGCCGGATCGCCGGCTTCTTCCGGTCGCTGACGCAAACTGCGGAGCAGTTGAGCACCGGGGACCGCTGGCGCCGGATCCTCGCCGAGGCGCTCAGGAAATACCTCCATGGCCGCGAACCGGGGCGTCAACCCTGGCTGCCGCCACCCAGGACCGCGCCCACAGGCTGAAATCCACGCCCAAATCCCACCGTTCACACTACCCCGAGACAGCGATCAAGCCCGTCAAATGCCGGATTTAGGATAAATCGCGGTCGTCCCCTGCTTCCGGTCCGTGGACTCTTTCGCGATTCCGGGGGAATCGACCAAGAACACCTTGTCCTTATCCTTCCACCGGTTGCACCATTGCTTTGCGCGCCACTGCAATTCGCAATTGCAGTTGACCATGAAGAATGTTCGAGGCGATACGTACCGCCAACGAACCGCACAGGTTCTGCTACCGAGCCCTTCCTCAAGCCGTCGTTGCCAGTGGCATACCTCCTCGGCATGGCCTCCTTTACGTCGGCTGTTGTGATGGTAGAGGATTACGGGCCTCCCTCCTTCTGATAACGCCGCTATTTCGCATTCGGGAATTCCCTTTCCGTGCCTTCTGCGACCGGGTCGAAACGACTCCTGCTCAATGAGGCCGTTGTCGGGATCGGCAAAGACCAAATCGCAATCTTGCAAATCCCTCCTGGTTTTACGAAACCACTTCTTCCTCCATGTCCCTTGTTCGTGCTGCTTGCATCCGTGGAAATCCAATTTCCCATCCGAAAAGACGGCATCCGCGAGAAGATCGGAGCTTTCAACTGCCCGGACGCTGCGATTTCCAGATTTTACGAGCCTGTAGAGCCTGTCGAATGTCTCCCTATCGCAATCTCGCCATTTCTTCGCGTTGCATAGATAACCTGTGTGTTTTCCGTCTTTCTTCTCTTCTTCGTCGGGGAAAAGATACCAGGCCACGCCCAGCTTCGATCCGTAGGAAAGCGCGCGAAGCAGACTGTATTTTGCGTAGTCGCCGATGTCTCCCGTATATCTGTCCTGCATTCGCGGCTTCCACCCCTCACTCCAGTCCCATCAGGCTGCGGGCGAAGTCGCGGGGGGCGAGGCGCGAGGCGTATTCTACACCGTGTTCGAGACGCTGAAGTCAAGTCTGGATACACCCGCCGCTGCGATGGCCCGAAACCTCTAACCCGGCGCGCGGCGTCATGCAATGCAGAAATTTGCGCTGCGGTGCGGCTGTGGTGCTTTTTCGGCAGCAGGAGATGGGGGTTCGCGTCCGGTCGGTGTTGTGCTGTGGCGTGTTGAGGCGAGGGCGGCGGTTGATTTTCGAGCGCGAGCGGAACCGCACAGCGGCATTGTCAGGAATCGGTCGCGGTTGCCCGGCCGTCACCGGCGCTGTCCGGTTCGCCCGTCATGGTCCGCGCCATCGCCTTGCCCACCCGCTCGGCCGCAGCTTCGATGTCGCGGTCGGCGAGATGGGCGTAGCGCAGCGTCATGCGCACATCGGAATGGCCGAGCAGGCGGGAGACGACCGGGACCGGCACGCCGTTCATGACGGCATGGCTGGCCATGGTATGGCGCAGGTCATGAAGGCGCACATCCCCGATGCCGGCTTCGCGTCTGACGCGGTACCAGAGCGGCAGGTCGGGGCTGCGCGGGCGGGCGGGGTCGCGCGGCGAGGGAAACACGAACGCGCTGCCCGTGCGCGGCTGCCGGTCGAGGATGCGCCGCGCCCGGCTGCCGAGCGGGACCGTCCTCGGCCCCGTCTTGCTGTCCGAGAGGGCCAGCATGTCCTCGCGAACTTCCGACCATCGCAGGCCCGTGATCTCGCCCCTGCGGCAACCGGTGAACAGCAGCAGCCGGACGATGTCGGCCTGCTGCCTGTCGCGGCTTCGGGTCTGCGCGTCCAGAACACTGTGCAGGCGTGCGAGTTCCTCGCGGGACAGGAACCGCATGAGCGCCGGGCGGCGGTTCCTTCTTGTGCCCTTGGCCGGATTGACTTCGATGTGGCCGCAGGCGGCGGCGAAGGTCATGATCTGCTGCAGGATGTCGAGGGCGCGGTTGGCGCCGCCGGGCGCGGTCCGGCTGTAGCGGTCGAACCACTGCCGGACATGGGCCGGGGAAATGCGGTCGAGCGGCTTCGAGCCGAATGCCGGAAGCAATTGTCGCCGGAGTATCCCGGACGCGGTTTGCTGGCCCGACGGCTTGCAGCGGTTGAAATGGGCCTCCTTCCACGGGCCGGCGACGAAATCCCGGAACAGCGGGACCGCGCCGGGCGGTTTGGCAGTCTCCTCCGGCTGCGGGGCCGCCTGGCGTTCAAGAGCCTCCCGGCGGGCTTCGGCGGCGCTCTTCACGCCGACCGGGCCGAGCGAGACGCGCCTGGTGCGCCCGCCGCTGTCGAGCAGCAGCACCCAGCTGCGCCCGCCGGCGGGCCGCACCCGGACGCCGAGGCCGGCGATGCGCGTGTCCCGGACCGTATATTCCCGCTCGCGGGGGCGGAGACGGGCGACGGCGGCGTCGGTCAGCTTCATCCGTTCCCGGCCCGCCATCAGTCTGCCTCCAGCACGGCGCCGACCGTCTCGACAGCGTCCTGCACCATGGCGTCGGCGACATGGGTATATTTCAGCGTGGTTTCCGGCCTGCGGTGGCCCAGCAACCGGCCGATGGCGAGCACCGTCACGCCCTGCCGGAGGGCAAGGCTCGCATGCGTATGGCGCAAATCGTGAAGGCGGGCGTCCTCCAGGTCTGCCTCGGCGCGGACCCTGCGCCAGAAGTGGTCCAGCCAGCTTCCGCTCCGGGGCCGGTCGCTATCCGGGGCCGGGAACACATGGCGGCCTTCCCGCTCAAGGCCGTCGAGAACGGCCCGGGCCGGCTCCGACAGCCAGACTGTCCTCGGCCCCGTCTTGGAGTCGCGAAGAAACAGGCGGCCTTCCCGGTAGTCGGACCATTGCAGGGTGAGGATCTCGCCCTTGCGGCAGCCGGTCAGCAGCAGCAGGCGGATGACGGCGACATGCTGCGGCCAGCGGGCCTCATGCGCCTTGAGCCGCGCGGACAGGCGGCGGATTTCCTCGTCCGGGAGGAACCGCTCGCGGCCCTTGCGGCGGTAGCGGCGGATGCCCCGGCAGGGGTTGGACCCTTCCGGGCGCAGGCCCATGGCCTCCGCCTCCCTCATGATGACGGACAGCACCGGCATCGACCGGTCCGCCGCCACCGGCGTCGCGCGCAGGCGGGCGAACCAGTTCCTTACCTCCTGCCGGTCGATGGCGGCAACCGGACGCCCGGCGAAATGCGGCAGAAGCCGGTTGCGCAGATAGCTGCGGTTGACAGCGAGCGTTCCGGCCTTCCAGAGCCTTGCATGGCGCTCGAACACGGTTTCGGCGACGGCTTCGAAGAGCGTCTCGTCCGGCGTGAGCGGCGCCTCCCCGCCGCGCCTGATCGCGGCAAGCATGTCCGCAGCCGCAGACCGCGCGTCCGTGACGCTCATCGACCCGGCGTCGCCGACGATCTTCCAGATACGCACGCCGCGATGCTGGCAGTGGATGAAGAACTGCTTGCGGCCCGAGGGCGACACACGGACGCCGAACCCCCTGAGCCTGCCGTCGCGGACCTCGCGGACGGACCTGCGGGGCTTGAGCGCCTTCACGCGCGCCTCGGTAAGGGTAGTCTTCGCCATTGCGTTTCTCCCGGCTCCGGTTGCAGCCGGGGAACGGGCCCTTGCGACCCGCTTGCCCGACCGCTGCATTTCGGGAGAAAAAACGACGCTATGTCAGATAGTTAGCACCGGCAGGTGCGGCCGTGGTGTAAGAGCCTGGCGCCCGTGGCGGTGTCCGGCGGGTAGGGCCGGTAGGCTCAGGCTGCCACGGCGGGCAGCTTGACGGTTGCATTGTCGCTCACGGGAGCGATGGATTCCAGCGTTACGTATCTGGCTCTCTGGACGGCCCATTCGTCGTTCTGCTCGAGCAGGATGGCACCGATCAGGCGGGTGATGGCGTTCTCGTTGGGGAAGATGCCGACGGTGTTGGTGCGCCGCTTGATCTCGCCATGGAGGCGTTCGAGCGGGTTTGTGGAGTGCAGCTTGGCGCGATGCGCGGCCGGGAAGGTCATGTAGGCGAGAACATCGTGCTCGGCCTCGTCCATGATGGCGGCGAGCTTCGGCGCCTTGGGCCTGAGCTGGTCGGCGACCTGGCGCCACTGGGCGGAGGCGCTGTCTGCATCCTCCTGGGCGAAGGCGGTGGTGACGAAGGCGGAGACGACGCGCCGGCCCTGCTTGCCGGCATGGGCGAGCAGGTTGCGCATGAAATGCACGCGGCATCTCTGCCATGTGGCGCCGAGGATGCGGGTCGCGGCGGCCTTCAGGCCCTTGTGGTCGTCGGAGATCACCAGCTTGACGCCGCGCAGGCCGCGCCGGGCGAGCGAGCGCAGGAAGTCGGTCCAGAAGGTCTCGGCCTCGGACGCGCCGATCGCCATGCCGAGCACCTCGCGCCGGCCCTGGTCGTTGACCGCCACCGCGATGGTGACCGCGACCGAGACGATGCGCCCGGCCTCGCGCATCTTCACATAGGTCGCGTCCAGCCACAGATACGGCCAGTCGCCCTCCAGCGGCCGGTCGAGGAAGTCGCGGATCTTGTCGTCGATCTCGCCGCACAGCCTGGACACCTGGCTCTTGGAGATGCCCGACATGCCCATCGCCTGCACCAGGTCGTCGACCGAGCGGGTGGATACGCCCTTGATGTAGGCCTCCTGGATCACCGCCGTCAGCGCCTTCTCCGCCATCCGCCGCGGCTCAAGGAAGCCCGGGAAGTAGCTCCCCTTGCGCAGCTTCGGGATCTTCAGCTCGACCGTGCCGGCGCGCGTCTCCCAGACCCGGTCGCGGTAGCCGTTGCGGTGCGTGATCCGGTCCGGCGAACGCTCGCCGTGCCCGGCGCCCGCAAGGCCCTCAACCTCAAGCGCCATCAGACGCGCGGCCGTGAACCCGATCATCTCGCGAAGCAGATCGGCGTCGGAACTCTTCTCCAACAGCGCCCGCAGGGTCATCATGTCGGTGGTGGTCATCGTGGTACTCCTCCGGTCGGATGGACTGTGGAAGCCCAACCCTACCGGCACCGCGATGGCCATCCGCTATGGATAAGTGGCCCGCCGCCGCCAGACTCCAGACGGTCGCGGCGGCGGGCCACTTACCCACAGCTACCGATGGTGGCTCCAGCTCCTACACCACGCCTGGGGGCACGACCCATGCAGTCAATCTGACTGCTTTCAATGGCGGGCGTAGCCCAGCGCACAGTCAATCTGAGTGCTTTTCAGGATCAAGGAAATTTGCGAACCTTGGAGAACCGGAGCGAGCAGTCAGATTGACTGCGCGCAAGTCATTGAAACGGTTTGCCGAACACGGATTGTGTTACGCAAGTATGCTTCGGGCATACACTCGGCCCAACAACGCTGTGTCGTCACGAGGCGTTGAAATCGCAGCGGAGAGCGGTCAGGCGCGCGCCTGGCATACCTTCACCTTCAGGTGAGTCGGGTGTGACGGTAAAACTCCGAACGGAGTCGAGATCGGGCGAGGTCGCCCTGCACACCACCATCGCCTGAAACGCCGGCGTCACAAGGGACGGGAGCCGTCGCGGCGATTGAGCGAGACGACCGGTCCGCGATCTTCGGGCGCGTTCCGCGTTGTCGTTCGGTCGCAGAGGTAACAGAACGCGGCGCGGCGTGCAAACGGCGGAGGGCAGTCTTCACACATGGCGCACCGGAGCCGGCGGCGTTACCCCGGCGACACGGGCGCCGCCGCACATGTTCCGCGGAGCCGAAGGACGCCGCGCACATGTTACCGCGATACAGGCGTGCTGGACGAAAGCGGGGCTGTTCAGGGTGATCGCGTGCTGCTCACACATTGCCGCCAGACGCAGCCGGGGATGGCGCACCCGTTACCGCGGCGTCAGCCGCGCGGGTGCGGTGACGGTTGCGATAGCCGTTGCGATCGGAGGCGCCGACGGCGGCACCTGCACGACTGCGGGCAGCGGTGCGAAGCACGGTGTCGTGCCGGTCCGGCAGCAGCGCCGGCAGTGGGCGGGTCAGCAGTGCCGGCGGCCCTGCGCCGGGTTCGGCGCAGCCCGCGATGCACCCATGCGAAGCATGGTGCAGCGGCGCGTGATGCGGCATCCCCGGACCGCAGTCCGGGGCAGACTCCGCACGAACGCGGCGCGAAGCGCGCGCGAGGTGTCGGCGGCGCAGCGCGACGGGTGTCGGCGGCGCAGCGCGACGGGTGTGCGCATACGGAGACGGACCGCGCCGCCGCCGGAGCGGAGACGACGCGGCCCGTGGGTGCTGCGTGTCAGGCGGCGCAGCGCATGACCGGGATGCCGAGGCTGCGGGCCTTGTCGACGAGGTTTTCGGTGATGCCGGAGCCGGGGAAGGCGATGACGCCCTTGGGCAGGAGGTTGAGCAGTTCGTCGTTGCGGCGGAAGGGTGCGGCGCGACCGTGGCGGTCCCAGTCGGGCTTGCAGACGACCTGGTGGACGCCGTTGCGCTCTGCCCAGCTTGCGGCGATCTTCTCGACGCCGGGACCGCCGCCATGCACGAGGACGAGGTCGGCATACCTGGCGCGGACCTTGTCGAGGCGCTCGATGACTGCCGCCGGGTTTGCGATGTCCTTTCCGCCTGCGATGGCGACGAGGGTTCCCTGGGGCAGGTGAGCCTGTGTCTTGCGGTCCTTGCGGGCGCGGACGAAGTCGCGGGCGTCGATGGCTGCGGAGGTCAGATGTCCGGTCTGGCTGGCGTGGCTGCCGCGCCGGGGCCGCCATGTGTCTCCGGTGTCTGCGCGGTAGGCTTCGGCGGCCTCGTCGCGGAGAGTCTCGAAGGCGTCGCGTCGGTCGGAGAGGCACTGTGCGCGGTCGGTCGTGAGTTCCAGTTCCAGCGACCTGATCTCGGAGCCGTCCTGGGTGCGCTGGAGGTCCTGGAGTTCGGGGGTGAGCTTGTCGACGCTGCGGTCGAGGCGCTGTGTCTGGGCGTGGAGCATGTTGACGAAGCCCCAGAGGAGGTGTTCGCGTTCGTCTGCCATCTGGTAGCCATCGGGCGCGACGCCCTGGCTGAGGATGCGGAAGGCTTCGGCGACGGCGGCGATGGCATCGTCCTCGTCCCAGACATCGCGGGTATCGAACTCGTCGCGCTCGGGGGTTGCGCCGAAGAGTGCGGCGTTGTCGCAGACGATCGCGGTTGCGGACTGCGCGGCGGTCTTGATGGCGTCGGTATGGAAGGTCATGTCGTTTTCCTTTCGGTTTTCACGTTCGGGGCCGATCCCCGTTGTGATGTCCTGTCGGGACACGCGCGCGGACCGCAGCCACCGGGGCCGGAATGAACGGCCTGGCGGGATGCGCGAGTGGTGCGGGCGCACAAGCGAGCGCAGCGAGTGCGGAGCCACGGTCGCGCATGCCGTCAGGCCCAGGCGCTTGCGCCGTTTCATTCCGAGTCCCGGCCGGAACGGAGCGCGAGCGGAGTGGAGGACCCCGCCTGCGGCGGGGTTGGCGGAGGGAGCACGTGTGACACGATTGGAGATCACAGCGGGGTGGCGTATTTCTCTCGCCCTGCACGGACCCCATCGGCGGTTCGGCCGGCACGGCGCCGGAGCGGGAGGCGCCGTTGCCCGCCCTTGCGTCAACCCCACAGGGGATGGGAGTCGACCCGCTGCCGGGCGGTCTCGCGGATGCGGGTGCGGTCGTGGAGATACACCGGCCCGCGCGGGTCCTCGTCGAGATGTATGGCGAACACCCTGCGCCCCGGCCGGATGCTGTCGTCGAAGGCGTGGATGTCGCCGACATGGTCGCCGTCCCGGTAGATGCGGGATTCGTCGGGGGCGATGCGGCGAAAGGAGATGGTGCTCATCGGGTTCTCCGGGTCGCGTGACGGGTGCGCGAGCGGGCTCCCTCTCCTCCTCGCGCGGTTCACCCGCTTTCCAGCCTCGCTCCCACTCCCGTATGCGCCGCGGCGAGACTCGAACCTGCTCGCATGAGAAAAGGGTCGGCGCGCGAGGCGCCGGCCCTGTGGGGAGGGAAGAACGGGAAGCTCTAGAACGGGATATGGTCCCCATCCATCGGATCGGCGCCGGTCGGCGCGGAGCCGGCGCCGCCCGCCGCGTCCGGGCCGGGCTGCGCGGCGTTGCCGTTCGGCTTGTCGAGGAACTGGACGCGCCCGCCGGGCACGAGCAGGATCTCGGTCGAGAAGCGGTCGGAGTCCTCGCCCGGCTTCGACCAGCGCCGGGTCTGGAGCTTGCCGTCGATGTAGACCAGCCGGCCCTTCGTGGCGTGCTTGGCGAGCATGTCGATCAGCCCGTCCTGGAAGGTGACGATGCGATGCCACTCGGTGCGGTCCTGCCGCTCGCCGGTCTTGGCGTCGATATACGACTAGTCGGTCGCTATGGAGAGATTGGCGACGCGGCCGCCGCTCTGGAGGTGGTTGACGGTCACGTCGGCGCCGAGGCGGCCGATCAGTTCCGCGCGGTTCAATCCGAAGGCCATGGGGAATCTCCTTCATGGGTTCTGGTCGATGACGGTGGGTTGCGAACGGACGGGGCCGGGGTCACTCCCCCGAACCCCCGACCGTTCAATCTCTTCAGGCCCTCCTCCACCTCCGGTTCGCCGGAGGGAGCGGTGCCGCCGGGTTCCGGGGCTCCGCCGGGTCCTGGAGGGACATCCCGAACGCCGGTTCCGGGAAGAGGCTCGCGAAGCCGTGCACCGGACAGGCCGCGCCCCTGTCGGGGCAGCGGATGGCGCGCTCGTCCCCGGCGATCTCGCGGACGGTGCGGCGGTCGACGCCGAGTTCGGCGAGCAGGTCGCAGCCGAGCGGAAGGTCGAGGGATGTATCGGGATGAAACATGGGCGGGGTCTCCTTTGCCGTTGCCCTGCCGGCGACCTGTGCCGGACATCGATCCGGCATCGGCGGAGAGTCCTCTCCTCCGCCCTGCCGGACACTCGCCCGGCAGACGCTTCACTCCTCTCCACGACACAGGGACGGCGCGGCGGATCGCGGCCAGGCAAGCGCCGCCATCGCCGCCCGGGACAGCAGGTCAGGTCCAGGCGGTGAAGGAGGCGGTGACGGGGGCGTCGGCGACGATCTCGACGCGGTTGCGGTCGAGCTTCCCGAAGGCGAGGCAGAGGGCGACATCGGCCGGATCGTCGAACGGACCGTGCTCGCGGCCGGTCTCCAGTTCGATCACGGTCCAGACCGGCTCGTGGACCGGGATGCCCCTGAAATGCGCCGAGCCGTGATACGACCTCTCGGCACAGGGCGCACAGCGCGCCGCCCCCTGTGACGGCGCCCCGCAGGCCGTGCACAGGCCGGCGGCCCGGCGTCGGGCGTACAACTGCCGCTAGCGCGCGTTCTTGCGCTCCGGGTCGTGGCTGGCCTCCTCGATGGCGGCACACGCAGCGCAGCGCGACAGACCGTCATGGACGGCGGCGCCGCACCGGGTGCAGAGCCCGGCCTGGCGCCGGTCCCGGTATTTCCGGCGTTCCGCCGCCTGCCTCCTGTCCCGGCAGGGCTGGCAGGTGGTTCCGCCCCCGGCAGGGGGCTGCCTGCCGCAGCGGATACAGAGTCCCGTCTCGATCCGGGCTTTCTGGCGGCGCTTGCTCTTCGCCCGGGCGGCGCGCCTTTTGGCTTCGGCATCGGCCCCGCCATACCTGAGGCCGGCGGCTTTCCCGGCGGCGTATTTCGCGCGGTCGGCTGCCCGGCGCTTCTCCAGGCACGGCTCGCAGGACGCGCGGCCATCGGCGGCCGGCGCATTGCCGCAGCGGGTGCAGAGGCCTTTGGCGGCCCTTTGTTCCCTCTTGCTGCGGGTGCGCTGGCGCTCGGACTGCCGGACGGTTTCGGGGTCCCTTCGCGGTGTGCCCGCGGCGTGCAGACGGGCATCGCGGGCGCGGCTGCGTTTCGCGGAGCACCCGGCGCAGACGCTGCGACCCGGTGCGGGCGGGACCTTGCCACAGCGCGGGCACAGGCCTTGGGCGATACGCTCGCGCTCGCGGGCCTTGTGGACTTCCGGGTCCCGGCAAGCCATGGCCATTCTCCTCGTCGATGGTGCGGGGTCGGGCGGGAGACGCCCGGCCGGCGGCGGGCCGGCCGGACGTCCGGCGAGGCGGGCGGTCAGCCGCGCTGGCGGCGGTCGGCGAAGATCCCGAGGCTGCGCCAGCCCCACAGCTGCACCCCGCAATGCCGCAGTCTGACCCCCGTCGCGATGATGATCTCGTCCCGGGCCGGACGCATCTCCTCAAGCGCCTTCGCGGTGACGATCGTGCCCCGGGCCTTGCGACGGCCCTTGTGTGCCGTGCCGCCGGACTGGACGGGAACGATCTCGCCATTCGCGAGCGAGTGGAACCGCTCCACGACATAACGGTCGTCCTCGAGACCGCCGCCGACGAAGTGGATGAGATAGGTGCGCGCGTCGCCGCGCGGTGCGATTGCCGCCTGCATCGTGCCGTGCTCCTTCGACAGGTGAACGGGAACGGCGGCAGCGCTACTCTCCCTCCGGAGCGCCGACCGCCGCCCCACTCACGGCCAGACCTCGCCTCCTGCCGGTGGGAGGCGCGTGGATGGAGACGCCGGCAGGACGACCATGCAGCGGACAGGAGTGTTATACCAAGCGCGGTTCGAATTGACTCATTGTTCCAACATGTTGTGTTGAGGTGAGGTGCCGGACAACGTTGATAGAGTGATGTCAGGCAGTCTTGGGGTTGGAGGATGATGATGGGTGCGGCGACGCCGATAACCTGGACGGAGCATGGATCGGACGATCTCCATGATCTGGCGAAGCGCTGCGGTGAGGCGAAGCAAGCCTGTCGGGCTCGTGCGATCGCGATGATCATGGATGGGGCGTCGCGCACGGAGGCGGCGCGGGCGCAGGGCATGGAGCTTCAAGTTCTGCGCGACTGGGTGCTGCGCTACAATGCGGAGGGGTTCGAGGGGCTTGCGGATCGTCCTCGCGGGGGCAGCGATGGTCGGTTGACGGAGGCTCGGATTGCCGAGATCGGGTTGTGGGTCGAGGCGGGTCCCGATCTTGAGCGGGACGGTGTCACGCGCTGGCGGGTTCAGGACATCATACGGAAAATCGAGGAGGCCTTCGGGGTCATTTATACGGAGAGCGGCGCCCGTATGATGCTCCGAAGGGCCGGGTTTCGTTTTGTCTCGGGACGGCCGGTCCACCCCAGGGCCGACGCGGAGCGGCAGGGGGCGTTCGTGGCGGACTTCGAGGCAAGGGTGACGTCGATGCTCAGTTCCGAGGCGCTGGCGGGCCCGATCGAAATCTGGTTCCAGGACGAGGCGCGCATCGGCCAGAAAGGGATGACGACGCGCGTCTGGGCGCGCGGGAGGCAACGTCCGCGCATCGTGCGCGACCATCGCTATGGCTATGTCTATCTGTTCGGCGCCACCTGCGCACAGCGCGGCGTCGGCATCGCCCATGTGGCGGACAGGGCGAACACGGCGGCGATGAACGAGCATCTGGCGGCGATCGGCGCGGCCGTGGCGCCGGGTGCGCACGGCGTGGTCATACTGGACGGGGCAGGCTGGCATCGCTCGGGCGACCTTCTCGTCCCCCCCAATCTGACGCTCCTGCATCTGCCGCCATACAGTCCGGAACTCAATCCCATGGAGCAGATCATACTGGTCCTGAAATCGAACCGCTTCGCCAACCGTGTGTTCACGGATGTCGCCGCCCTGAGAGAAGCCTGCCGGACGGCATGGCAATGGCTCATCGAGCAACCCGACATCATCACCAAAACAACCCGGCGAAGCTGGGCCGTCGCACCATCGTGACGATCCCCACGACCCAATGCATCGGTCTATATGACTTGCGGTTGGTATTAGCGCCGGTTACAGAGCGCATATTTGATGGCGCCGTGCGTTTTTGTGGAGCGCGGCGCCGATTGTGATGGTGGCGCCGCGGCATTTGTGACGGGGGCCGGGGACGGAAGGAGGGCGTAGCCCGACTGGAGTCGCCGGCCCCCGTCGCGTTGATATTTTCGCCTGCCGAGGGGAGGGTGTCCTGGCGCTGTCGGCGGGGGTCCCCGGGCTGCGACAGGGGTTAGACTCGGGCTGCTGAGAACGATGCGGCGCCGGCCCGGTTTGCTTGGTGGCAACGACCGGCGCCGCACCCCCCGAGCCATGCAAGGCGCGGCCCGTATGCGCAGTATCGTAGGCGTTCGGGCGTGGGTCCACCCCGTTCTCATCGGTCTTTGCGATGAGGAACGCCGCCCGCCTGTTCACCTGCGCTTCGTGCCATCGCCAGGTTGTGCTGTGCCGGCGGTGCGACCACGGCAACATCTACTGCTCGCGTCCGTGCGCCTGAGGAGGGGCGCCGTGCGCAGAAAGTGACGCATGTAGTTGACGGTGAGGAACTGCATTTATCCTAAATCCGGCAGTTGAGTATGGCGGGGCCTTGCCGAATCCCTTGTAGTCTTCGGGTATGAGCGGCTTTTCAAGGGCCGAAGAGGCTCACCCTGTGGGTGACTGTCCTGGCGCTGTGCGGGATGTCGCCCGAGCGTTCGTGAAGGTGGACACCTTCGGCGGCGCGGTTCATGTGGAATGGGACCCTGATGCGGCGGTGACGCCGCTGGGCCATCTGGCGTTTTTCGCGGAATAGCTGAAGGTGAGCGGTCGCTTTGACGCTTTGGTTGCGGACTGCCCGCTGCGGTACACGAGCCCGAACGCGCCGTCGAAGCGGGATGTCCCGGGGACGGTTCTTCTGTCGGTTCTGGCGGGGCAGTCTCGCTATGCGCACATCACGTCGCTGCGCGGCGACGGGGTGAACCCTGCGCTGCTGGGTATGGACAAGGTTGCGAGCGAGGATTCGGTGCGGCGCGGTCTGGAGCGGATCGGTGCGGATGTCGGCACATCGTGGCTTCAGGGCCATCTGGACGAGGTGGTCCGTCCGCTGCTGAGGGAGCCGTGGGTTCTGGACTGCGACACGACGATCAAGGCGCTTTACGGTCGTCAGGAGGGAGCGGTTGTGAGCTACAACCCGAAGAAGCCGGGCCGCCCCTCGCATACCTGCCATGCGTTCCTGATGGCGGGCACGCGGCTTGTTCTGGATGTCGAGGTGGCGCCGGGCAACCATCACCATTCGAGGCGCGCGGCGCCGTCCTTGTGGGCGTTGCTCGACCGTCTTGGGCGGGATCGCTGGCCGCGTCTGGTGCGGGGCGACAAGGACTGGGGCAGCGAGGCCAACATGGCGTCGTGCGAGGCTGCGGGTCCGGACTATCTGTTCAAGCTGCGCCTGACGAAGGGGGCGCGCCGGCTTGCCGAGCGGCTGATGGCGCGGGACGGCTGGGAGGATGCGGGCCAGGGCTGGTCGGGGATCGGGGCCGATCTGCGTCTGCAGGGCTGGAGCCGGACGCGCCGGGTTGTGGTGCTGCGTCGGCGGCTTCCTGCGACGCTGGCGCTGACGCGTGGCGACAAGGCCCGGGGCGAGCTGTTCTGGACCGAGGCGCAGCCCGGCACCGGGGTATGGGAGTTCGCGGTGCTGGCGACCTCGCTGGACCTGGAGATACGCTCGCTGGCCCAGCTCTACCGCGACCGGGCGGACGCGGAGAACGGCTTCGACGAGTTGAAGAACCAGTGGGGTTGGGGCGGCTTCACCACGCGCGACCTGACGCGCTGCCGGCACATGGCCCGGCTGGTCGCGCTCATCTACAACTGGTGGAGCCTGTTCGTGCGCCTCGCCGACCCCGACCATCACCGCGAGGCGATCACCAGCCGGCCGCTGCTCCTGCACGGGGTTGCCCGTCAGACCCACCACGCCGGCCAGACCCGGCTGACGGTGACCTCCCATCACGGGCGTCGCAAGACGGTGATGGCGGCGCTGCGCCGGATCGCCGGCTTCTTCCGGTCGCTGACGCAAACTGCGGAGCAGTTGAGCGCCGGGGATCGCTGGCGCCGCATCCTCGCCGAGGCGCTCAGGAAATACCTCCATGGCCGCGAACCGGGGCGTCAACCCTGGCTGCCGCCACCCAGGGCCGCGACCACGTGCTGAAATCCACGCCCAAATCCGACCGTTCACACTACCCCGAGACAGCGATCAAGCTCGTCAACTGCCGGATTTAGGTTTATTTGCTGAAGTCGGCAGGTGATGACGTCACCGCCGTATCCAGCGGTCTGTTGTTGGAGGCATTCTTCGGCGGAGCTGTGGGTAACCAGCCCGCCGCAGCGACCGTCGAGGAGTCTGGCGGCGGCGGGCTGGTTATCCATAGCGGGCGTGCGGCACGCCTTTGACGGTCACTCGACCCTGACAGCGGGATCGGCGGGAGTAGACTCGGTCCGGTGAGAACGATGCGGCGCCGGCCCCGTTTGCTAGGAGGCAACGACCGGCGCCGCATCCCCCGAGCCATGCGGGGCATGGCCCGTATGCACAGTATCGTGCGGGTTTTTGCGGGGGTCCAGCCCGTTCTCATCGGTCGCGATGAGGAACGCTGCCCGCCTGTTCAACTGTGCCTCGTGCGGTCGCCAGGTGGTTCTTTGCCGGCGCTGCGACCACGGCAACATCTACTGTTCGCGGAACTGCAGCGGCCGGGCCCGGTGGCCGAGGCCTGTCTGCGCCTCAAGGCTCTGCCCGGCGAGCAGGCCCAGGTCGACCGGGTCCACTTCGGCAAGGTGAGGATCGGGCGTGCGGAGCGCCCGCTGATGGCCTTCGTGATGGTGCTCGGCCACTCGCGCCGCCTCTTTCTGCGCTTCCACCTCAACGCCGGGACGGACAACTTCCTGCGCGGCCATGTCGAGGCCTTCGAGGCCTGGCAGGGCGTGCTCCCCGAGCTCTGGTACGACAATTTGAAGAGCGTCGTGCTGGAGCGGCGCGGCGACGCCATCCGCTTCAATCCCCGGCTTCTCGACTTCGCAGGCGCCTACCGCTTCCTGCCGAAGCCGGTCGCGGTCGCCCGAGGCAACGAAAAAGGGCGCGTCGAGCGCGCCATACGCTATGTGCGCGACAGCTTCTTCGCCGCCCGCGCCTGGCGTGACCTCGACGATCTCAACGCCCAGGCCCGGGAGTGGTGCGAGGGCGTCGCCGCCGACCGCCCCTGGCCGGACGACCGCTCCCTCACCGTGAGCGAGGCCTTCGAGCGCGAGCGCGGCTCCCTGATGGCGCTGCCCGACGACCGCTTCCCCGTCGACGAGAGGGGCGAGGTCAGGATCGCCAAGACCCCCTACGCCCGCTTCGACAAAAATGAGTACAGCGTCCCGCACAGCGTCCCGCATACCCATGTGCGGCGTACCCTCACCGTGGCCGCGACGCTGGAAGAGGTGCGCATCCTCGACGGCATGGAGGTCATCGCCCGCCATCCGCGCAGCTTCGACAAGGCGGCCCGCATCGAGAACCCCGAACACATCGAGGAGCTGGTCAGGCGCAAGCGTCACGCCCGCAGCTTGCGCGGGCAACCGCTTCATGTTCTACGACCATCTGCGCGCAGAGGAGGGAGCCGGGGCTATCGAACTGGCGGTCCATGCGCTCGGATGCACCCCGCCGGACGCCATCGACTTCCTCGCCGAACTGTCCGACCTCTCAATGCCCCCAGGCGGCCGCCGGCAGGCGCCGGCCAAGGACCCCCGCTGGACCCCGCTGCGCCGATACCTCGTCGAGCGGCGCGGCCTCGGCGACGCCCTCGTCGCGCTGTGCCGCGACCTCGGCCTCGTCCACCCCGACCGGCACGGCAACCCCGTGTTCCTCCGCCGAAACGCTGCCGGCGAGACGACCGGCATCGAAACCGTCTCCGCCGCAGCCCGCGAGCCGACCGCGGCGGCGGCTTCCGGATGTCCTGGGAGACCGAATGGCCACACGCCGTCATCCTGGCCGGCAACGCCCTCGACGCCCTCTCCATCCTCTCCCTCCACCTCGGCCCGGTAAAACGCACCGAATGCGCCACCGTCTCCACCGGCGCCGTCGCCACCAAAGTCCCCAAATGGATCGAGGCATGGAACCCGCGCCTCATCTTCTGTGCATACGACGCCACCACAAACGGCGATCACGCCGCAAGGCGCCTCGCCCGCAAGGACACACACACGGATCGTCCGGCTGCGACCCGCACTCGACAATCGGGACTGGAACGACATGCTCATCCGCGACCGAGACGGCGAACCACTCGAAACCGATGACCGACAAATCAACTGAAAAACCGCAACCGGCCGAAAAACGTCAGCGAACAGGCGCGCTCTGTAACCGTCGCTAACACCCTCCGAAGCTCGCCTATCAGGACCTTCCCATCGACTCGCGCGGGCCCTCGTACAGCTCTATGACGTGCCAGAGTTCTACCGTGGGCGGACGCGGCCCGTGGTGTCGAACCAGTGTTCGGCGACGCGCAGCCGGCGGCAACGGGGATGTTTGATGCCCCGATGACGTCGCGTGATCGACCGGCAGCGACTGATTTTCCGCGTTGTCGCTTGGAACGGCGGTCGGTATCGTGAATCACCAGCGCAATCCAGAGATAGAGACTCGTATCTACGCCGTGTCCAACGCCAGACAAATCCTTGCGATGCTGCGCAGCAGAGCCGCCGGCGACGATGAGCAATTCTTCACGATCGCCCTGCAGATAGCCGCCGCCGAGGCGCGGCAAGGCCATCGACGCGTCGCCGAAGGGATTCGGGAGGCGGTTGATGAGGCGCGTGGGGGCAGCGGTCGGGGTCAAACGGTAGCTGTGCCGTTCGCGGTTCCTCGCGGGGACCTTGCGGACCTGATGGAATTGCGCAACCACTCTCATCGGCTCGATGATGTTGTCCTGAACGAACAGCCTTGCGTGCAGATCAAGAGCCTGATTCGCGAGCAGACGCGCAGGGATTGGCTTCGAGAACATGGTCGAACGCCAAGCCGACGGGTCTTGTTCCTCGGACCGCCGGGATCGGGCAAGACGATGACTGCGGAAGCGCTAGCCGGGGCGTTGAAGCTGCCGCTGCTGGTCATTCGGCTCGAAGCGCTGATTACTCGGTTCATGGGCGAAACGGCCGCGAAGCTGCGTCTGGTCTTCGATGAGACGGCGAAGCGCCGCGGTGTCTACCTCTTTGACGAATTCGACGCCGTCGGTAGTCATCGCAGCGCGTCGAACGATGTCGCAGAGATGCGCAGGGTGCTCAATTCGTTTCTGCAATTCATGGAGGAGCCGAACGCTACAGACAGCCTCGTCGCGGCTGCGACCAACCATCCGGATCTGCTGGATCGTGCGCTTCTCAGGCGTTTCGACCTTGTCGTGCAGTTCGAGATGCCGACCGACGAGCAGATCCGCAGTATCGTCAAGTCCTACCTTCGGCCTATGAAGTATCCGAGGCTGGCGTGGAAGCAGATCGTCGCGGCAGGCCGCGATCTGAGCCAGTCGGAGCTGGCCGGGGCGACGGAGAAAGCGGTGAAGACTGCGATACTCGACGAGCGCGACAAACTGACGACACGAGACCTTGTAGCTGCCCTCGATGAACGACGGGAGATGCGCCAGGCCTTCATCGGTGCGCAAGTGTCCCGCTAACGAATGGCGCCTCCATACGACCTGCCCCATATCGACTTGTCGCGGCGCGTCCAGGCGACGCCGTTTACATCTACCGCCCAGAATCAGGGAGGGGCCGGAACGCCGCGAATCCGCGAGGAACACGGTGAAAAACTGCAGGGAGAGCTTGCTGCGGCTTATCGTGCCTTCAATGCTGAGAGGCGTGAAGATCCTCGAATCGGACCACCCGAGGGCACGTTTCTGGAGCTGGCGCTGAAGCGTGGGGCGGGTGTCGAGGTTGTCGAACGAAAGAGAGATGGGATCCGGCCCGGTGCGGCCCGTCTTGACGTAGGCGATCGTCGCATTGTCGGGCTGTACGTTCCCGATGAGGCTCGCGAGGTCTTCGAGACCATTCTGCGCGAATACCAAAAGGGGGAACTCTCGGAGAGAGGAAGACCGCCGCGTAAGAACTTCGTCGAAGCTATCGAGTCGATCCGCCAGGCGCGACTAGAGACGTTCTGGACTGATGATCCCGAGAGGCTTCCGCCACCAGGTCAGGAAATGTGGTGGGAAGTCTGGTGCGTTCGTGATCTGAAGGACGAATTCGAGCAACTGGCCAATCGGCTCGGGGCGCGGGTCGCGGACGCAGAACAGCGCCTGTACTTTCCCGAGCATGTCGTCCTTCCGGTGCTGGCCGACAGGGCGACGATCGAGCTGATGCTGTTCGCGCGACTGTCGATTGTCGAGCTTCGCCGGGCGAGCGACAGCCCGGCGTTCTTTCTCGACGATATTGATCGTGACGAGCAGCGAGTGGTGGCAGAGCACTTGGCCGAGAGAACCGAATGGCCTGGGGCAGATGTTCCGGCCGTGTGCCTTCTAGATACGGGTGTCAACCGAGCACACATCCTGATCGAGCCGACTCTGATTGAAAGCGATATGACGGCAGTACGGCCCGACTGGGGCGTCGCGGATTCGCCCCATGGCCACGGTACGGGCATGGCGGGGCTCGCTCTGTTCGGCGATCTGACAGCTCGCCTTGCGGATGAAGAGGCCGCACCCCTGAACCACCGGCTCGAATCGGTGAAGATTCTTCCGCCGGACGGTTTCGAGTCAACCGAAGAACGGTTCTACGGAGCCGTCATGAAGCAGGGCGTGGCATTGCCGGAGACGGAACGTCCGGAGCGCCTCAGGGTGTTTTGTCTTGCGGTCACGAATGAGGACCGCAGCGGGATACGACCGACCACCTGGAGCTCGGCGATCGACCAGGAGGCGGCAGGTGTCACTGAAACTGGAGAGCGGGCACCTCGAAGATTGTTCGTGGTCTCGGCAGGAAACGCTCCCAACCCGATCGAAGTCGAGCAAATCGTAGATCCGAACGCACTCGAAATAGAAGACCCGGGCCAAGCATGGAATGCCCTCACGGTCGGGGGATACACAGATCGGATCAATATCCAGGAACCGGAGTTTGCGGGGTTTTCGCCCTACGCGAGGGCCGGTGCGCTCAGTCCCTATTCTCGAACATCGGTTCTTTGGACCCAAGGGAAATCTCCGTTCAAGCCGGACATCGTCATGGAAGCGGGCAATCGCGTCGTCTCCCCGGCGAGGACGGATGCCTATGACGCGGATTCGCTCGCACTTCTGTCGACAGGGCCGAACACCGACCGCGACCCCCTCGTCTCGTTTCGAGCAACGAGCGCGGCGACGGCTCAGGCGGCGCGGATCGCTGTACGACTTATGGCACGGTTCCCCGACTACTGGCCCGAGACGATACGGGCGCTGATAGTTCACGGAGCCGAGTGGACACCCGTCATGCGCGGCGAGTTGAACGCCGCACGGAACAAGAACTCCGCTTACTTGGTTCTGAGCTCGACTTTGTGCATTATGCTGCGAAGCAGAGGGCGTACTGCATCCGCCTTATCTTGTCGGGCGGAATTATGTTTGGTTCCCGGTGTGGCGGGGAGCGCGATAAATTGTTTCCAAGCCAGAGTTGGCATCGTATGGCCGCGATTGCATCGGAGAATGTGACGCTGGTTTTCTGGTACCAGGCGGCGGCGTAGGACAGGTGGTTTGTCGAGAGCACGTCTGTGGCCCAGAGGCAGACGAGGCTGTAGAGCCCGCAGAGGACGGGGGTGGTTCGTGCGATCGCCGCGTGTGACCACTGGCGTTGTGTTTCGAGCCCGAGATGGGCGCGCAGTTCCTGGAAGGTGACCTCGACCTGCCAGCGCCGCACGAAGGTGGCGATGATCTTGGCCGGCTCCATGTTGGTGTCGGTGCAGAAGAACGCCTGCGGGTCCCGCTCGCCTTCCGGGTCTCGCACCAGCACCCATCGGATGGCCTTGGGAGGTGTGCCGGGACGATACCAGAGCGCGGTATCGGAGATGATCTGGAGTGTCTTTTCCTTCGAACTTCCGTACCAGCGCGGAAGCGTGATGCTTGTCCAGCGGGCATCGGGGTCGTCAAGGCGGGTCTGGAGCTTGGGCAGGGGCGGCCCCTTTTGCCGGGGTCGACCGCGTTTGTTCGGGTCGCGCGGCGGCGGGGGCGCGAAGAGGTTGGCATCGAGCCTCAGCCTGCTGATGAGGGTTGCGCGCTGTCCGATGCGCCAGGCGAGTTCGTGGGTTCCGAAACTGCTGTCGGCGACGAAGACGATCGCGCGTTGCGGGACCCAGCGAAGGATTTGAAGCATGCCCTGTCGCGCCCAGTCGGTGAGTTGCTTGTGACGCCGGCCTTGCCTGGCGGCGAAGCGTTCGGACGGGGCCAGGATGGTCAGGAAGGGCAGGGCCCTGATGCCCGGCGACCAGGGCAGCGGGACAAGCAGCATGAAGCTGAGCCAGCGCAGCCCGCTGGTCTTGACGAAATGGCCATGGCTGGAACGCACCGGGTCGCGATAGATGCCGCGCGCCTTGATACGCGCGCCCCAGCGGCGCTCGATGGTGTCATCGAGCCCGATGATGATCGGTCCCTGCCCGGCAAGCCGCGCCACCAGCACGAGCACGAGCCGGCGTGAAAGGTCACGCGGGTCCCAGCGGGCGCGATTGAGAACCTGATGGTAGGACGAGAATGTCTCGCACATCGCCCGCCCGGTCACCCGCAGGCAGGCCGACACGGTTCTCTTGCCCGGCGCCAGCAACGCTCCCATGACCAGAACCGCCACCAGCCGCCAGGTCGGGGATGAGAAGGCGCCTCGAAAGGGCTCCAGCCAGTCGATCAGGAACGGCGGAACCGGATCGCCGATGGCGCTCGAAGGGTCGTCGAAATGTGTCATGACGACCTTCGAATCCAGAAGCATCCGGCATGCAAGGGCGCCCGCATGCGACCGGGTGAATCAGCATCGCTGCAGCGACAGAAGCCATCCAATCCGATATCACTGCTTCATGGCCGCATCCGACCCCTGTCTGGCGCGCATCGAAGCGTTCAACAAATCCAGGGGCGGGGGCGTGACGGTCACCAGGGTGCGCGGCGGCTACAATCTGTATCTCACGGCCACGCAGGCACCGATCGCAAGGCTCCAGCCGAAAGGCTCAGGTGACAAGATGAGGGTGCGCTACTGGTCCTGGCGCCAGTCCTGGCAGGACGTCGGAGACATGGGGGGCATCGTGCTCCCGCTCGAACAGGCCCTCGACGAAATCGCCAAAAACGAGATCTTCTGGACATGGACGTGAGGTAATTTTGTACAAAGTCGAGCTGAGCTCGACTTTGTGCATTATGCTGCGAAGCAGAGGGCGTACTGCATCCGCCTTATCTTGTCGGGCGGAATTATGTTTGGTTCCCGGTGTGGCGGGGAGCGCGATAAATTGTTTCCAAGCCAGAGTTGGCATCGTATGGCCGCGATTGCATCGGAGAATGTGACGCTGGTTTTCTGGTACCAGGCGGCGGCGTAGGACAGGTGGTTTGTCGAGAGCACGTCTGTGGCCCAGAGGCAGACGAGGCTGTAGAGCCCGCAGAGGACGGGGGTGGTTCGTGCGATCGCCGCGTGTGACCACTGGCGTTGTGTTTCGAGCCCGAGATGGGCGCGCAGTTCCTGGAAGGTGACCTCGACCTGCCAGCGCCGCACGAAGGTGGCGATGATCTTGGCCGGCTCCATGTTGGTGTCGGTGCAGAAGAACGCCTGCGGGTCCCGCTCGCCTTCCGGGTCTCGCACCAGCACCCATCGGATGGCCTTGGGAGGTGTGCCGGGACGATACCAGAGCGCGGTATCGGAGATGATCTGGAGTGTCTTTTCCTTCGAACTTCCGTACCAGCGCGGAAGCGTGATGCTTGTCCAGCGGGCATCGGGGTCGTCAAGGCGGGTCTGGAGCTTGGGCAGGGGCGGCCCCTTTTGCCGGGGTCGACCGCGTTTGTTCGGGTCGCGCGGCGGCGGGGGCGCGAAGAGGTTGGCATCGAGCCTCAGCCTGCTGATGAGGGTTGCGCGCTGTCCGATGCGCCAGGCGAGTTCGTGGGTTCCGAAACTGCTGTCGGCGACGAAGACGATCGCGCGTTGCGGGACCCAGCGAAGGATTTGAAGCATGCCCTGTCGCGCCCAGTCGGTGAGTTGCTTGTGACGCCGGCCTTGCCTGGCGGCGAAGCGTTCGGACGGGGCCAGGATGGTCAGGAAGGGCAGGGCCCTGATGCCCGGCGACCAGGGCAGCGGGACAAGCAGCATGAAGCTGAGCCAGCGCAGCCCGCTGGTCTTGACGAAATGGCCATGGCTGGAACGCACCGGGTCGCGATAGATGCCGCGCGCCTTGATACGCGCGCCCCAGCGGCGCTCGATGGTGTCATCGAGCCCGATGATGATCGGTCCCTGCCCGGCAAGCCGCGCCACCAGCACGAGCACGAGCCGGCGTGAAAGGTCACGCGGGTCCCAGCGGGCGCGATTGAGAACCTGATGGTAGGACGAGAATGTCTCGCACATCGCCCGCCCGGTCACCCGCAGGCAGGCCGACACGGTTCTCTTGCCCGGCGCCAGCAACGCTCCCATGACCAGAACCGCCACCAGCCGCCAGGTCGGGGATGAGAAGGCGCCTCGAAAGGGCTCCAGCCAGTCGATCAGGAACGGCGGAACCGGATCGCCGATGGCGCTCGAAGGGTCGTCGAAATGTGTCATGACGACCTTCGAATCCAGAAGCATCCGGCATGCAAGGGCGCCCGCATGCGACCGGGTGAATCAGCATCGCTGCAGCGACAGAAGCCATCCAATCCGATATCACTGCTTCATGGCCGCATCCGACCCCTGTCTGGCGCGCATCGAAGCGTTCAACAAATCCAGGGGCGGGGGCGTGACGGTCACCAGGGTGCGCGGCGGCTACAATCTGTATCTCACGGCCACGCAGGCACCGATCGCAAGGCTCCAGCCGAAAGGCTCAGGTGACAAGATGAGGGTGCGCTACTGGTCCTGGCGCCAGTCCTGGCAGGACGTCGGAGACATGGGGGGCATCGTGCTCCCGCTCGAACAGGCCCTCGACGAAATCGCCAAAAACGAGATCTTCTGGACATGGACGTGAGGTAATTTTGTACAAAGTCGAGCTGAGAGCCTGACTCGAAACTCGCTGAAGTTTTTCAAGGCCTTGCGAGTCGGCGTGTTGTGAGCCGGATATGGGCGATGTTGATCCATGCTTCGCTTGAGGCGATGGATTTTTCCCAGTCTTTTGCCAGCCTGCGGCAGCGCCCGAGCCATGCGAAGGTGCGTTCGACGACCCATCGTCCGGGGAGGACTTCGAAGCCGTTGGCGGTGTCGGAGCGTTTGACGATTTCGAGCGTCCACTTGCCGATCCTGTCGAGGGCGCCGCGCAGTTTCGGCCCGGCATATCCGCCATCGGCGAACAGATGACGCAGCCAGGGGCAGGCGTGGCGGATGGATTTCAGCACGGCCGGGGCGCCGTCGCGGTCCTGAACGTCGGCGGCATGTACGACGAGGCCGAAGAGCATGCCGATGGTGTCGACGACAGCGTGGCGCTTGCGCCCTTTGACCTTCTTGCCGGCGTCATAGCCGCTAACCCCGCCTGCCTCCGTGGTTTTCACCGTCTGGCTGTCGATCACGCCCGCGCTCGGCTGGGCCTCGCGCCCCTCGCGTTCGCGCGCCTGCACGGCCAGGTGGAACCGGATCGTCTGCCACAGCCTGTTGTCGCGCCACTCGTAGAAATAGCGCTGCACCGTCGAGACCGGCGGAAAGTCCTTCGGCAGCTGGCGCCACTGACAACCGGTCGTGGCCATATACAGCACCGCATTTACGACCTCGCGCAGATCGGTCTGGCGCGGGCGACCGATACGGCAGGGCAACGGCATGAAGGGCTCGATCAGAGACCACTCAGCGTCGGTCAGATCGCTTGCATATCGTGGGCAGTCCCGCCGATACTCCCGGCGAGCGGTTTCGGTCCAGGGCATTCGTGGCTCCGTTCAGATGCATAACCGAACTGAATCACAATCCCTTGAAACCGCTCAACTCTTTTTGGGTCAGGCTCTGAGCTCGACTTTGTGCATTATGCTGCGAAGCAGAGGGCGTACTGCATCCGCCTTATCTTGTCGGGCGGAATTATGTTTGGTTCCCGGTGTGGCGGGGAGCGCGATAAATTGTTTCCAAGCCAGAGTTGGCATCGTATGGCCGCGATTGCATCGGAGAATGTGACGCTGGTTTTCTGGTACCAGGCGGCGGCGTAGGACAGGTGGTTTGTCGAGAGCACGTCTGTGGCCCAGAGGCAGACGAGGCTGTAGAGCCCGCAGAGGACGGGGGTGGTTCGTGCGATCGCCGCGTGTGACCACTGGCGTTGTGTTTCGAGCCCGAGATGGGCGCGCAGTTCCTGGAAGGTGACCTCGACCTGCCAGCGCCGCACGAAGGTGGCGATGATCTTGGCCGGCTCCATGTTGGTGTCGGTGCAGAAGAACGCCTGCGGGTCCCGCTCGCCTTCCGGGTCTCGCACCAGCACCCATCGGATGGCCTTGGGAGGTGTGCCGGGACGATACCAGAGCGCGGTATCGGAGATGATCTGGAGTGTCTTTTCCTTCGAACTTCCGTACCAGCGCGGAAGCGTGATGCTTGTCCAGCGGGCATCGGGGTCGTCAAGGCGGGTCTGGAGCTTGGGCAGGGGCGGCCCCTTTTGCCGGGGTCGACCGCGTTTGTTCGGGTCGCGCGGCGGCGGGGGCGCGAAGAGGTTGGCATCGAGCCTCAGCCTGCTGATGAGGGTTGCGCGCTGTCCGATGCGCCAGGCGAGTTCGTGGGTTCCGAAACTGCTGTCGGCGACGAAGACGATCGCGCGTTGCGGGACCCAGCGAAGGATTTGAAGCATGCCCTGTCGCGCCCAGTCGGTGAGTTGCTTGTGACGCCGGCCTTGCCTGGCGGCGAAGCGTTCGGACGGGGCCAGGATGGTCAGGAAGGGCAGGGCCCTGATGCCCGGCGACCAGGGCAGCGGGACAAGCAGCATGAAGCTGAGCCAGCGCAGCCCGCTGGTCTTGACGAAATGGCCATGGCTGGAACGCACCGGGTCGCGATAGATGCCGCGCGCCTTGATACGCGCGCCCCAGCGGCGCTCGATGGTGTCATCGAGCCCGATGATGATCGGTCCCTGCCCGGCAAGCCGCGCCACCAGCACGAGCACGAGCCGGCGTGAAAGGTCACGCGGGTCCCAGCGGGCGCGATTGAGAACCTGATGGTAGGACGAGAATGTCTCGCACATCGCCCGCCCGGTCACCCGCAGGCAGGCCGACACGGTTCTCTTGCCCGGCGCCAGCAACGCTCCCATGACCAGAACCGCCACCAGCCGCCAGGTCGGGGATGAGAAGGCGCCTCGAAAGGGCTCCAGCCAGTCGATCAGGAACGGCGGAACCGGATCGCCGATGGCGCTCGAAGGGTCGTCGAAATGTGTCATGACGACCTTCGAATCCAGAAGCATCCGGCATGCAAGGGCGCCCGCATGCGACCGGGTGAATCAGCATCGCTGCAGCGACAGAAGCCATCCAATCCGATATCACTGCTTCATGGCCGCATCCGACCCCTGTCTGGCGCGCATCGAAGCGTTCAACAAATCCAGGGGCGGGGGCGTGACGGTCACCAGGGTGCGCGGCGGCTACAATCTGTATCTCACGGCCACGCAGGCACCGATCGCAAGGCTCCAGCCGAAAGGCTCAGGTGACAAGATGAGGGTGCGCTACTGGTCCTGGCGCCAGTCCTGGCAGGACGTCGGAGACATGGGGGGCATCGTGCTCCCGCTCGAACAGGCCCTCGACGAAATCGCCAAAAACGAGATCTTCTGGACATGGACGTGAGGTAATTTTGTACAAAGTCGAGCTCAGGCGCTACGGTTATGGTGTGCCGACCTTCGAACGCGCGGCAGCGTCAGCGAGGAATCATCTGGCACTCGTCTCCGAAGCGGAAATCCAGCCCTACAGTCGAAGTGGAAGGGGCATGAAGGAATGCCACTTCTATTCGCTTCCATGGCCGCGTGAGGCACTTGAAGGGCTTAGCGACCGAGATGTCAGTCTGAAAGTCACGCTGTCGTATTTCGTGGAACCAAATCCAGGTTCGTCCGCTTCGTTCGATCCGTACAGGTATCAGTCGCACGGGCTGCGGTTCGACTTGAAGCGACGCTCCGAGACGGCCCAGGATTTCATGAAGCGGGTGAACAAGGAAGCGTGGGATCACCCGGAGGAACGTCCACGGGCGCAGAATGACGATGACGGGTGGCTGTTCGGACCGAACTCGATGTCCGCAGGCTCCCTGCATAGCGATGAATGGACCGGACCAGCGGTGAATCTGCTCACGCGTAATCTCATATGCATCAAACCGGTCGGCGGTTGGTGGCGCAACCGCGCGAATGCGGATGTGCGGGCACAGAGAACACGCTATTCCCTCGTCCTTTCCCTGCGGTCAGACGACAGCGAAGTCGACCTGCACACTCCGGTATCGAACATGATTGAGGCGGACATCGGTGTCGAAGCCATTGTGGTCCAAGCACGGCCGAACCGTGAGTGACCGCGTGATCGGCGGATAGATCGGATCGAGTCGAGTGAAACCGGTGAGTTTTGCGTGAGACGACTTCCTCCTGCCCAAGGAGGAAAGGTAAAGGGTTACAGGTCAACATGATGATAACTTGGGGTCTGCGAGAGCGGGGCCTTTAGACTCAAGGAAAGCAGCGGATGGATGGCTTGTCTCCAGTATACTCGTCGGATCGGCTCATCGAAGACGAAAGCGTCACGTTCGTCGTGGATACCAACGTCTTAGTAGAGTTTCAGTCCCTAGAGCGGATCAATTGGAGGCTTTTTTGCCCGAACGCAAGGTCGGTACGGATCGTCGTGCCGGCAACGGTTGTCAGGGAGATGGACAAACATAAGAGGGGAACGGGCCGCCTTCGCCGGCGGGCATTCGAGTTCAACAAACTCTTGAAAATGATCGAAGATGGAGACGGGACAAATGCGAGTTTACAAAACGACCATGTCGAGCTAAGCCTTTGTCTGATGGAGAGGTATGCGCGCAATGAATTGGACGAAGGGAAGCTGTCTTTTGAAGTTGCGGATGACTTGATTGTCGCTGAGGCCGTGAAGTTCACCAAAGTCTTTGTCGATGCGGTGTTCCTCGCCGACGATAACAATGCTCGGCGAACCGCTCGTGAGATGGGTATCCGCGTGGCTCGACCAGCAGAGGAATGGCGACGTACGGAACCGAGGGACTGGCGTGATGAGCGAATAGAGGAGTTAGAGCTTCAGGTTGGCGCAATGCCGAGGTTATTCCTAAATTTGCACGAAGAGGAAGAAGACGCAGTTGTATTTGAGACGTTGGATGAACAAGCGGTTCCCAGTGAATTTCTTGAAAGGGTTGGTCAAGCGATTCTCGAAGAAAATCCGGGTGTTGATCGCGACGAGTTGTTACGACGACATAATTTGCAGAGCGCACAAAGCAGACTCAATTTGTATGTCAACCCCTTGTCAGTAACTGTGGAGAATGTGGACCGATACTGCGAAGAGTATGAGCAGTACAGAGGAGAAGTGCTCGCGTGGTCGAGAGGGCTACCAGAGAGATTAAAGAAAATTAGTTGTGTGACACCGGTGCTGCTAAAGGTGGCAAACGCTGGTGAAGCGTTTGCGGAGGATGTCGAAATCACTTTCAGTACGTCTAACGGATACGGATTCCTTAAAAACAATCTCGTCCAGTCGTTTCTTCAAATGAAAATCGGGGCACCCGAACCGCCAGCTGGAGTTGAGCGATTTACGAATTTTCTAAGTTTCTTCGAGCAGCAAGATATGCGTCGCAAAAACCCATTCGATTTCTATAGGAGAAATCTACCTGATCGCGATGGGGCAGTTCCTGATATCTCTTACGAATGCGAAAGATTTAGACACGGTGCGAGCACGGTGCTCACATGTAGCATGCTCAAGAGAGTTGATGCTCCATTGGGCGGTGAGATTATCGTTCGCGCATCGAGCTCCTCAATGGTGCGTCCGGTCGAGAAGCGATATCCGATAAGGGTCAGGCCAGAAGGAGACTCTATCAAATTCAGGAGCTATGTTCGTCGACGGTTGTGCTTCTTTCCAGAAGATCTTCGCGATGCGGTCGCGAAAGGGCTCGCGGATTGTTGACACGACGCTTCTTCCACCAGCCCTTGGCTTGTACAAGTGCTACTTCAGATTGGGCTGTGGACGCCGCTTGGCGATAGTGAGAAATGGCCCTTCAGGACTGCCATCGTAAGCGATGCGGCGGGGCCACCTTCCGCTCGGCGTCGGGATTTGAGACTTCGCTAGACGGGGGCCTTGCGGCGCCCCTTCACCCGCCGTCGAGGATGTCCTTCAGCGTCTCGCAGGACGGGTCCGGCTCCACGCTGTCGGCGCACTCCGGGGCGATGAAGAGGGGGTTGCCGGGAGACCAGAGCTCCACGCTCCCGGCATGATCTTCGAAATACTCCGGGTCCGTCGTCACCCGCAGCTCTTCGCTCATGCCCGGCGCCAGCAACCCGTATTCGCGCCGCCTCATCGGCCGGACCTCGATGCCTGGCGCCATGAGGCCGGGCGCTGCGACGATCCGGTCCAGATCCTCCATGGTCACGATCGGGGGCAGGCGCACCGGCATGGCGAGATCGTCCTGCGTCAGGGCATCGATATCGAACCCTGCGCCCCGGGCGTCGTCCGCCTCGCGTTCGATGGCGGCGACGAGGCCGGCGCGTCCGCGCGCGTCCCGGCCCCGGCCCGAGAGCACGCCTTGCGATATCGCGCCGGGCAACCGCGCCAGGATCGGCTGCAGGCGCCCGACCACGGTCTCGAACAGGCCGATGCGCTCGCGGAGCGCGCGGTAGATGTCGGTCTCGACCGTCCCCTTGCAGTGCAGGTTGACGATGCGGACGGTCGCGTGCGTCTGGCCCAGCCGGTCGATGCGTCCGATGCGCTGTTCGACCCGCATGGGGTTCCACGGCATGTCGTAATTGACCGCTGCGCCGCAGAACTGGAAGTTCAGGCCCTCGGCCGCGGCGTCGGTGCACAGCAGGATATCGGCTTGCCCTTCGCGGAACCGCCGTTTCGCATCGTCCCTGTTCATGCCGCGCCATGCGCCGTCGGCTCCGGGCGCCTCTCCGCCGCGCCCGGAGAAGCACAGCAGCGTCCACTCGCCGTCCTCGAGGAGGGCGTCGCGCAGGAAATCCATGGTGTCGGTATATTGGGTGAAGACCATTGCCTGGCGGTAGCCGTCCCGGCGTAATTCGCGCAGGACGCCCTTCAGGCTGTCGAGCTTGCTGTCCGGCGGAAGCTGCCCGACCGCGCCGAGCAGGCGGTCGATTTCCTCAGCCTGTTCGAGGGCGAGGGCCCTGCGTTCGAGGCCCGCCGCATCGTCGGTGTCGGTGGCCTCTTCGGCCGCGTCGTCGTCCGGCAAATCCTCGTCGAGGCCGAAGAGGTTCGCGCGCACGTCGCCGGCGATGGCGTCGCGGCGCTTGCGCAGCGTCTCGCGCAGCGCCGCGAAGCTGCTGGCGAGCCGGCGGCGGTAGATCGTCATGACGAACCCGACCGCCGTGCGTTCCTTCCCGCTCGCCCGGCCGTATGCCCCGGCAATGTAGTCCTCGACCGCGTCGTAGAGCGCCCGCTCGCCGTCTGTCATGTCGAGAAAGCGGTCCTCGACCCGGCGCTCCGCGATCGGCGTCGTCATCGTCCCTTCCCGGAAGTAGCGCCGCAGCAGTTCGCGGGTGTTGCGCGAGATCAGCCTGCGCGCCGGGGCGCCGGCCCGTGCGAGCGCGACCGCGCCCCGGCGTTCGTCGTTCTCAAGCCGGCGGCGCGGAATGCCCGCTTCGTCGCGCAGAGCACGCAGCGCCTTGCCGGCCTTCAACCGGGAGAGGCCGGTCAGGCGTTCCGCCTCCGCTCTTCCGACCTCGCCATAGGCGCGCTCGGCCGCGCGGAACAGCGAAGCCATGCGCTCCAGTGCCGCCGCCGAAGGGTTCGGCTGTTCGAGATCGTCGAAGAAGCCGAGAAACGCCCGTTCATGCCATTCCGGCGGCAAGCCGAGCAGGTCGAGCAGGTCGTGGACCTCGACGGGGTGCACCTGCATCGGCGTCGCCGTCAGCAGGACCAGGCCTTTCGTGCGGTCCTTCAGGCCGCGCATGAGCCGGAGCAGGGCGTTGGGACCGCCTTCCTGCTGGCTGCCGGGGGCGCGGCGCCGGGCGTGATGCGCCTCGTCGAGCACCACAAGGTCCCACGGCTCCGCCCTTTCCAGCAGCTCCGCCTGCCGCTCGCTCCGGCGCATCAATTGGCTGGAGGCGATCACCACCGGCTCGCGATGCCACTCCCCGCGCCCGGCGTCGCGCTCATGGCGCCCCCGCAACGCCGGGGAGGGATGCCATGCCAGCTTGCCGCCGTCGTAGATCGGCCAGTTCAGGTTGAACTTCTCCCGCAGCTCGACCTGCCACTGGCCGAGCACGGCCTTCGGCGCCAGGATCAGGATGCGCCTGGCCCGCCCCGCCAGCCATGCCTGGCGCAGCAGCAGCCCGGCCTGGACGGTCTTGCCCAGCCCCACCTCGTCGGCGATCAGCAGCCGGGGCGGCCAGTTGCCGTACAGGCGCTCGAATGCCCGCGCCTGATGCGGCCAGGGATCGACCGGCGCGGTCGCCTCGCCAACCCGCACGCCGCCGCCCGGCCGCGACGGGGCCTCCCGGATGAAGGCCCAGACCCGCGCGCGCAGCGTACCGGCCGGCGGCGGGTCGGCGCCGTCATCGGGCCGGAGGTCCGGGCGGCGTGCGGGCGGCTTTAACCGCTCGTGTGCGCGCTCCCCTTCCAGCCGCGCCGGCCGGCCCGTCTTCGGCATGAAGCGCATCAGGTCGCGGCGCGCCGCCTCCGGCACGTCGAGCACGATCGCGCGCTGCGCCCTGTCGGCCCAGAGGCGGGCGAAATTCGCCTCCTCCGCATCGACCCGCCCCGGCTCAGGTCCCCAGCTGGTATAGACGCTGACGCTCTCCCAGTTGGTCTGCCAGCCGGCGCCGGTCTCGTTGACGCTGCCGGTCCAGGCCAGCCGGTCGCCGGTCCGGTCCTCAATGATCCCGGTCTTCTCGTGGAAGATCCCGCTGTCGGCCACCGGCTCTCCTGCGGCGTTGCAGGGCACGGCGACCCTGACCGTGAGAAACCCGCCCGCGACCATCCACGCCAGCAGTTCCAGCGCGTCTGCCGCCGCCGGGTCGGGCGGGGCCAGCGGAAGGCGCGCCAAATGCCGCTCGACCAGCGCGCGGAGGTCGTCCCCCCGCCGGATCGCCCCGATCTCGTCCGGCCCCAGCGTGCAGCCGACCACCAGCCGCATCCGGCCGTCATTGCGCACCAGCCCCTCGATGCCGCGCGCCGCCAGCGCCAGCGCCCCGGCGTTGAAATACCCGGTCAGCCGGTCGTAGCGCTCCGCGTCCTCAAGCGCGGGAACGTAGAACAGCCGGACAAGGTCGCCGTCCTCGGGCGTGTATTTCAGGCGCCATGCGCGATCCCGCAACATGGGTCAGTGTTCGTCGTCGCGCCAGAGCCTGAGCTGTTCCGGCTCATCGACATGCTCGCTGTAGGCCAGCCGGCTCAGCTTGTAGAGAGCCTCGAAGTCGTTGCCCGAAGCCGCCGCCTCGCCTTCGAGGGCGATGCCCGTGAACGCCCCGGACACCGGCAGCACCTCAAGCACAGCTTCAAGCGCCGTGAAGAAACGAGGGTTTCGGTCCATCCCCGCATCCGCGAGCAACTCCCGGGCGGCGTCCAGCGAGCGCAGGCGCGCCAGATTGGCGCCGTGGTGAATGGCGTCGATCATGCCGCGCGAACCGTCGGCGGGGCCGAGCGTTCCCTTGGCCGCCCGGCGCGCGCTGTCCCACAACAGGATGTCGCCGCCCTTCCTTTCGCCCAGCCGGCCCACGATGCCGCGGTCGAGGTCCGCGCCCACGGCGCGGGCCAGCCGCAACGCCTCGTCATAGGAGAACGCCGGCGCCTTGAATGCATCCCACGCCAGCACGAAGAAGGCGGTCGGGGCGTCAAGGTCGGAATCGGCCTTCATGTGCGTCAGTGTCTCCAGCCGCCAGCGCTTGACCTCGCGGCGCGCGGCGTCGAGTGCGTCCTCCGGCGTCGCCGCATACGGGTCCCACTCGTCCTCGAACGGTATTTGCCGCCGCCGGCGCCGCTCCTCCGGCATCTCGCGCGGGGAGCCGCGCCTGAGCGGCCAGTGGCGCGAGAACGCCTCGAGCGCCGGGCCGAAGCAGGCCAGATAGAGATCCACCCCGGCGATCCCCGCCTCCTGGAACTCACCGATCCGCCGCCGGACGGCCTGCTCCACCTGCGGCTCCACATCCTCCCAGTAGAGGCCCTGCTCCGTGTCGGCGTCGTTCGCGCGCGGACGGCAGGCCAGGAAAACCGTGCTGTTCGCCGCCGCCTTGTCCCGGATATGCAGGCTGCCCTCGGCTTCGGTGTTGACCGGCCAGGACGCGGTGATCGTGAACCCCGCCTCCATCAGGCCCGCGGCAAGCGCGTCCCAGGCCCCTGTCGCCTTGTGCGTGAACATCAGCGTCATCACGCCGTCGGGCTTCAGCACCCGGCGGCATTCGGCGAAGATCGACGCCATGCGCTCCCGGTAGTCGCGGCCCGCCAGCGCCTTTGCCCCCTTCTCGCCCCGGAACCGCGCCGGGTTCGCCACCGCCTCGCTCTCCTTGTCGGTCAGGACGCGCCGGAACAGGTCCGGAAACACACGCCCGGCGGTGCGCTTCAGCCAGACATAGAAGAAGTCCGAGAGTTCCGCATACATGACGTTGTCGTAATAGGGCGGGTCCATGACCACCGCGTCGATGCTGCCGTCCGCGACATGGTCGAGGCTGTCGCCCGACTTGCAGGTGACGGTGACCGGAGGCGGCTTGTGTTCGGCGGCGAACAGACTGCCATCGCCGCCGGCTTGCGGACGGACAAGCGACACGAGTTCGTCGATGCACTTGGCGGTTTTCTCGATGGTCCAGTCATATCCCACGCCGGTTACCAAAGGCGCCATTTCGGCATAAGACCAGACAAAGGCAAAATCATGACGGTCGAATATGGAACGGACGCGACCGGTTGACTGGTCCCAGCGACCGGCCCGATTGTTATAGTTGAGCAACGTATCCAACGCCAAAGCCAGGTACCCGTACGCCGCCCGGCGGATGTCGGCCAGCCTGCCGGCCTCGCGGTCAGCCTCCAGCATCTCCCGGAAGATCTCGACGCTCGTGCCGTGGCACAGAAGCTGCCGGGGCGAGAACAGGTCGCGCCAGTAGGGCATCCCGTATTGTATCGGCCGGTCATCATTGCTGACCTCGGGGAACCGCTCGCCGGGGATGATGTCGAACGCCTCCCATTCGGGAAGCTTGTCCGCGAGCCGCGCCCGGACGGCCGCGCCGTTGTCGTCCTCCGGCCGCGGCGCCCGGTAACCGCGCACCCACCTGTCCCGGCCCCGCCTGCCGGACTTCAGCATCCTGCCCGGCACGCGCCGCTTGCAGACCACCGCGTAGAGCTGCTCGCCCATGGCCCCGGCCCGCGCCTGGCGCTTGATCTCGTCGCCGTCGATGACACGCCCGCAGTCTGCATACGGGCAGGCCCCCGCCCCGCGCGAGACCGTGCCTGCCGACTGGTCCCGCGCATCGCTCACGATCTCGAACGAGCACACCCGGCCAGCCGACCCCGGCCCCGCGCCCGTCTCCGGCTTCAGCCGGACCCCGGTGCCGTCCGGCGCCAGCCGCCAATTCGGAGACAAAGGAACCAGACCCGCGCAATACGGACACGTGATCGTCCGAGCCCAGAGGTAACCGTCCGGTCGGGTGTCCTCCTCCGGTTCCGCCGGGAAAGTTCCCGCAAGGCGCTCGCGAACGGCGGATATGAACCTGCCGCCAACCTCCTCGAAGACCGCCTTGATTTCGGCCCCGTAGTTGCTTGGCCATTCGAGCGTGGCGCGCTCGATCAGAGCTGCAACCGGGTTCAGGTCATTCGCGGCAGCTTCCAGGCCGAGGCGAACCGTCTCGAACGGTATGCTGCCCCCGCCCGCTGTCGGGTCGAGAACATTCATCCTTCCGTGCAGCGACGAGGACACCCAGTCCTTGTCTGCGGTATCCGGCGTGTAGCCAAAGGCGCGCGGGTACCCGTAGGCGCCGGCTCCAAGGCGTTCTCCCTTTCGAGTGGCGATAGCAATCCGCCGCTTCGCAGCCACCGGGTCGCCATGAATGCCCAGCACATGAAGGAACCTGTCGCGGTCCGCATCCGCCGGCAGCAGCGACGCCAGAACTGCCGCACGCGATGCAACCAGAGGCCGACGCGCCCACCAGACATGCAGACGGTTCGGCGCCGGAAACGGCGTCATCGGCGTCCGCTCCCGCACACTCTCGATCCCAAGCGCCGCAATCGGAAGCCAGCGCTCGATCAGACGGGTGTCGGACATCAGCGCGCTACGCTGCATAGTCCTTGAGAGGACAGGCATCGCCGAACGCCTCAACCGCCCATGGACTGTCCGAAGTGATGGGACGCCGCAAGCGCACCATGCCCTGCTTGCCCGCCAGACGGCGAAACTGCGCGCCGCTTTCGCGCAGGGTCCTTTCCACCGCCGTGTTCCTGTGCCTTGGCCTGGCCGGCCCCGGCAAACCCCTGTTCGTAATCCAGGCTTTCGACGTAGCCGCCAGAATACGCTCGACATCGCGCCCGGTTGGCAGGGCACCGCGGCCGCGGCGCCAGGGCGTGAGGATCGCCACGGGCTCGCATTCGAGCATTTGATCCCACACCGCGGGGTCGTCCGCATTTTCGGAGCCGTGATGCGGGACCTTGAACACCGAAGCCCTGCCTGCCGGCCGCGCCGCGTCCGCCAGTACGGCGGTCCAGCCTTGCCGCTCCAGGTCGGCACCAAGAAGTAGCGAATGCCCGCCGCACTCAACCCACAGCGCAACAGAGGCCTCGTTCGGAGAAAGGTCAGGAAGCCGCGTCTTGTTCGCGCCTCGATCGGGCATCAGGCGCTCCACGGATTTCAGGAAGCGCTGGAAGATCTCGTCGTCCGGCGACAGAGCCGTAATGGCGCCTGCCTTTCTTCGAAACACAACACGGTTGGCGAGCGCATAGGTCGGCTTTCTCCCCGTTGCCGCCAATCGGGAAAACACCTCGTATATTTCGCGCAACCCGGAACCGGAGGCAGAAAAAGGCCGACCCTCCAACGTGCCCGCCAGCGTCAGAAACTCCTTCCGGCACAGGGCGCCCGCGCAACAGAAGCCCGCCGCAGGACACAATTCGAGAAGGCGCGCGATCCCGCCTATGTGGTCGTCGTGCCAGTGCGTCGCCACGACCAGTGCGACGGCTGCCGGATTGACGCCGATCCCTTCCAGATATCGTTCCGCAGCTGGCCGCCCATCGGAATCGGCGAAGGAGTCGACGATGACCCATTCGCCGGCGCCAACATGCATGACGATGCTCTCTCCGTAACCGGGGCCAAGGAGCGTCAGTTCGAACTCGCTTTCTGCTGGCGGCGTTTCCGCCCCGCTCACGAGCCGAGAGCCGACACAACCTTGCGGGCCCATGCCGCGCCTTTCGCAAGGTCGTTCGCGGTCATTCTGGGCAGGTCCCGGAAGACAATCTGCGAAACCCGCTTGCGTGTTCCCTCGGGAGAGCGTTCGTAGCCGATCACCCAGCGGAAGATGCTGCCGACGGCCATGCGGGAGGCGTCGTGTTCAGAGATTTCGGCCATGGGGATGACCGCCTCTTCGCTCTCGTGAGAATGTCCCGCCGTCAGGTCGACGAGCCGCGCGACGAACCCGTCGGCCTCGGCATCGATTCGGACAACATGTCCTTCCCATTCCTGCAACGGATAAAGCGTGGCCATGCGGGGGCGGGGCTTCGCTGCCGGCGGGAAATCCACGACCGGAACAGTTTGACTTCGGCCTCGCGTGTGGTCGGAAAGCGGGTTCGGCCACATCCCGGTTTCGCCGCCTAGCAAGTCCTGTTCTGTTTTGCGCTTGGCGGAAGCCACCATCTCAATCACTGCCGACACCGTGGTCGCAACGGTCGCGTATTGTGATCTCCCGGCTGAAATCCCCTCACCGTCAGACAGCGGGTTGAAGTTCCGGGCCGCCGTGGAACTGTTCGCCTGCATCATGAGGCCCGTACCCCTTCCTCCTTCGCCAGCGACATGATGTGATCGATAATGGCATCGCTGCGCCGGATTGACGAGTCGAAATCGTTCTCCAGAAACGCCAGAAGTTGTGCATTCCCCTTGGCGTCGGCGCTGTTGGCCGCATAATGATCGTTGACACTCACATATATTCCCGACCGCCCGTTGTCGATCCGGACAGATGGTTCCACAGTGACTTGCACCTGTCCTCCTAGCGGCCGACCTTCGGGCCGCGTGTCTACCATGGTCAGAGACCGCATCCCGCCGTATTCGCTGTCCAGAGCCAGTCCGAGTTTCTCGACACATGGGAGCCAAGGGTCCACCGGCGCCAGCACTCTGCCGACCTGATCCCGGGCGCGCTGGCTGGGCGCGCGGAAATGCACATCCCGGTTGACACCAAGCGCGTTGACAGGAGTGTGGAAGAGGTGCTCTCCAAAGACACGCGCCACGAAGTCGCGAATCCGAATATTCGGCGCCGATTGAGTCACGGCCAGAAAGCGGTCGGTGGTGGCCTCGAACTGAAGCCATTCCGTGGAAAACATGGTCAGTGTCGGATGAGCAACTTGCAGTTCCGCATTGTCTGCGGCGCCCTCCGGCAAAAGGCCGTGCAGAGCGAACCAGGCGGGAGTAAAAATCGCCGGGTTGAAATTACCCAGCAACACGACGCTCACGCTGCTGATCTCCGGTTTGATGCGCATGTTCAGTCTCCCGGATTACCTTTTCGGCTCGGTCAAGAGGCGCCGCAGCGCGGTCAGTACCCGGCGCGGGTTCTTGCGGTGCATGGCCATGCCCAGCCAGTAGGCCGCCTCCTCGCGCCCCATCGCCTCTATGCCTTCCGCCACGGCGCGCATGTTGTCGCGGCTGCGCATCGGCGCCAGCGTCCGGAAGAGCAGGCCGAGCATGAGGGCGAGGTCCTCGCTCAGCGCATGGCTCCGTTCCGCCGCATCGACCCACCGGCCCGGCTTCACGCCTGCCTGCGACAGCCTTTTCAGCACCCGGTGCTCCACCAGGTCGAGATTGCGGCCCCTGAGCCCGGCGACGCGCAGCGCGCAGGCCACGTGCGGCGAGGCGGCGGCCGGCAACTGCCAGACCTCGTAGGCAGAGTCCGCCGGCCCGTGGCGGCGCACCCGCAACTCGTAACGCGGCGCGGACGCCTGCGCCGCCCGTTCCGCCCGCGCCACTACGCCCTGGCCTCCGCCCGGGCCGCAACATACGCCGCGCCGCTCGCGAACCGGCTGAGCCGTCCGGTCAGTTTTTCCGCAGCGTCGCCGGCCATCGGCAGCCCGCTCTCGAAGGTCAACTCGAACCCGGCCTCAAGGTTGGCAGAGCTGGCGTCGCGAAGCTGCGGCTCCAGGAACTCCCGGACCGGCTGCGCATCAGCCACCGGCCCCCGGAACTCCAGCTCGAAACTGCCGCCGCCGCGGGTCTCGTACCCTCCGGTCAGGGTGACGATCCGTTCCGCCCCGGAAATCGCGCCCACCGCACTGAAAAGCGGGAAGGCGTCGTCGGCATCGAACAGGCGGATGGTCAGCGCCGCGATCGCCTCCACCTTCTTCGCGCGCGCCCGCTCCCAGAGTTGCTGGAGCGCTTCGCGAAGAACGCCTTCCGCGGCCAGGGAGACGAAAGACGGGCCGGGAGGCTCCCCGCCCTCGCACCGTCCTCCGTTTTCCGCTCCTTCCGTTTCCTCGCCGCCAGCGCCAGCGCTGCCCACGGCGGGATCGGCCGGCCTCTCCCGCGGCCAGAGCTCCTTATTCCGTGCATAGGCCATCGTGAAGACCGTCGCCTGCTCGTCGATCCCGATCGCGGCCGGCGGATCGCCCGGCCCGCACAGCAGGTCGCCGCGCCGATACACATACTCGCCCTGCTCGATGCCCCGCCGCACGCCGCGCACGAAGATGTCGTCGCCCGCCAGGATCGGCAGGGCCGGGTCGCGGCGGAACTCGTCGCGCAACGACCGCGTCGACATCTGCCCCTTCCCGAGCGGCGTCCGGTCGCGCACATAGGCGGGCGAATCCGGCTCGTCCTCGGGCAGGCGCAGCTTGTTCAGGTCACGCAGCGCCCGCACGACCTGCTGCTGCCCCGCGCCCGGCCGGTCCGAGGTCGAGTGCATGTCGATCGCCGTATGCGCCAGATCGATGTCGCCCCCGCCGACACGGTGGCGCGAGGGGTAGAACACATGCCGGTAGCACTGCTGGACGGCAAGCGCCAGGTCATGCTCCGAACGCGCCTCCATCTCGCGCAACTGGGCCTGCTGGTGCTCCGCCAGATCGACCAGACGTTCCGGCTTCTTCATGTCCCGCAGCGCCAGCCGGCGGCGGGTCCGGCGGCGCATGTCCTCCCCGCGCTCCCCATCGGCGGCCACGAAGACCAGGTTGTTGCGGAGCAGGCGCAGGGCGGTGCCTTCCGATCCCTTCCGCTCAAAGATGCGCCCGATCAAAGCCGGCACAGCCTCGACCGAGGCGCCGACGGTCACGGCCTCATAGCCGAGAACCACCAGTTTCGGGCGACCGTCCCCAACCTCGTCGGCCACGTCGAACGGGCCGCCCGGAAACGGTACCGCCTCCAGCGTCCCGCCGTTGAAGATCGTGCGGATCCGGTCATTCAGCTCCGCCCGCACGTCCCCGGCGTCGATATGGTCTTCCGTGCGCCGGATCATCTGGTTCAGATTGGCCTCCGCCAGAAAGCGCATCGGCGCGCCGGGACGGTCGTCGAGATAGGCGGACTCGGCAATGAACCTCTTGCGCGCCTCCTCGACGAAGCCGATGTCCATCGACGCGCCCAGCACCGAATAGCGCAGCCGCTCCGGCGATACCCCCTTCAGCGGGTCGTTGAACGCCAGCGTGTGCATGAAGATGGCGCGGGCGACACGGGAGGCGTAGGGCGGCAGTCCCCCGTGATGCGCGGCGTCTATCTCCTCGGCCAGCGCCGCCTTGCCGCCCGGCCCCCCGGACACGTCGTTGGAAATGGCCGGAGCGAACGCTGACTGCCCGAGACGGGTCACGATCTCCTGCCGGACGGGTTCGTGGCCCGGGTCGATATGGTGCAGGTGGATGGCCGTCGCGTCGGCCGGCCGCTCCGCCCACAGATGGGCCACCGTGCGCGCAAGAAGCCGCAACATGCCCCGCACACGCTGGAAATTGCCGAGCGTCGCCGTCTTCGCCGTCAGCGTGTCCAGAACCTCCGGGTGAAGGGGATAGCTCGAAAGGAACGCCGCGGCGGCTTCCGGGCGGTTGACAGCCTCCGGCAAAGCGTCCGCGTGGGCGCTCCACTGCGCCCGGTAGGCGTCCGCGGCAGCAGCGGCCGCCGCCTCGTCTATCGACTCGAACAGACGGCGGCGGAGCACCCGGGCCGTCTCGTCCTCTTCGGTGGGGTTGAGCAGTGTCGCCTTGCGCGCCGACACGCTCTCCGCCTCCGCCATGCCGTCGGCGATGAACCGGTTCTCGTCCCGGTAGGCGTCGGTCGCCCGCCCGTCCTTGCCGATCGCCAGCGTATGGACGAGCGCTGCGTTCGGCGCGCCTTCCACGGCCTTGAACAGCGAGGTCAGGAACGCCGTCAACTGGTCGCGGGCGTGGCCGAGGACCGCCGCCTTGCGCAGGTAGACCGACAGCTCGTCGAGCAGGATCAGCGCCGGTTCGCCGCCGAACAGCTCACGCAGCGTTTCGGCCCCGGGCGCGATCCGGCGCTCGTCGCTCGTGCGCACCCGCTCATATCCGTCCCGGCCCGCCAGGGCCGTGGCGATCTCGCCCCACGGCGTAAAGGCGAGATGCCCGCCTTCCATCCGGCGCCCGTTGGCCGGATCCGCGTTTTCCCCGTCAAAGGCGGCAATGCGCACACGGCCCCGGGGCAGAAGCGCGGGATCGACGAACTCGGAAATCCCCGGCAAATCGACGCCGCCGCCCGCAGCGTGGCACAGCGCGATCAGGCCGTGCGACTTGCCCCCGCCATAGGAGGTATCCAGACGGAAGATCGACGCCGCTTCGCCGCCCGCGCCGCTCAGCCGGGCGCAGACATTGGCCAGAAGGCTCTTCAAACCCCTCGTCGGGTAGGTATTGGCGAAGAACCGGGCCGGATCGACATAGTCGGCCGCGCCCTCGCCGACCACCACCTGAGACAGGTCCGCCGCGAAATCGGCCTCCGTCACGGCGCCCGCCAGGACATCGGCGCGCGGGCGGCAGGACTCGAAAATCGTCGGTATCGTCATCGCGCGCCCTCGGCCCGCCCGCTTCTGTCAACCGGACCCGTTGCGCCGGACCGCCCACCGGTCGATCCCGGCCCTCCGGAACCGCCGTGAACCACCGCCCGGCATGTCTCCATCGGCGACAGGCCGCCGCTTCGCGCCGTCACGACACAGACAGCGGCCATCGTCGCTCCCACCTCGTATCCGCCAGTCAGCGCTTGTGCGAGACATACGCCAAAACCGGCAAGGCGGTCCAGTAGACGGCGGGCATGCGCCAAGGGAATCGCTTTTGAAGATTAGCTTTTAGGAGTTTGCGTTTTCGATTCACACTCCGGTTTCCGTTTCTGTTGAGTTGGGGTGTGAGATGGAGGAGTTTTCGTCAGTATTCGAAGGAGTTACGGATCCGCGTCGCAGCAATGCGACGCGCCACTCTCTGCACGAGATGCTGCTGATCGCGCTGCTCTCGACCTTGTGCGGTGGGGAGGGATGCGCGGACATGGAGCGTTTCGGTCGGGCGAAGGAAGGGTTTCTGCGCCGTTTCATGGAGTTGAAGCACGGCATTCCGAGCCACGATGCGTTTTCGGACCTGTTCAACGCCCTCGATCCCGACAGCCTGCAGAAAGTGCTGCTGCGGCTTCTGGAGGACTGGGCGGCGGTTCTGGACGGCGATGTGATCGCGATTGACGGCAAGTCGCTGCGGCGTTCCTTCGCCGATGCCGCGGCGCGCTCGCCGGTGCATCTGGTGCAGGCCTTCGCCGCCGGGACCCGCCTGATGCTCGGCCAGGTGAAGGTCGATGACAAGTCCAACGAGATTGCGGCGATGCCGAAGCTGCTGGAGATGCTGGCGCTCAAGGCCGGATCGTGACGGCGGACGCGATGCATACCCAGCGGGCGACGGCCGAGGCCGTTACCGCCAAGGGCGGGGACTATGTGCTGGCGCTCAAGGGCAATCAGGGCAGCCTGTATGAGGATGTGCGCCTGTATCTGGACGATCCCGCCCAGGCGGACAAACTCCAATCATGTCAGCATGCCGATGGCGATCACGGGCGCATCGAGACGCGCCGCGCCTCGGTCTGCCACGAGATTGCATGGCTGCGCGAGCGCCATGACTGGCCGGGGCTGGCCGCCATCGGCAAGATCCAGGCCAGGCGCGAAACCGCAAGGAGCACCAAAACCGAAACCCGCTACTACATCATGAGCGCGCCGCTCGCGCCCGAGCGCTTCCAGCACGCCGCGCGCGCCCATTGGACCATCGAAAACTGCCTGCACTGGGTGCTCGACGTGACCATGAACGAGGACCGACAGCGAAACCGCAAGGACCACGGACCCGAAAACCTCGCCCTGATCCGACGCCTCGCCCTCAACATCGCACGCCGCGAACCCACAAAAGACGCCATGCGCGGAAAACTCAAGCGCGCAGCCTGGAACGACGACTTGCTCCTCAACTTGATCCGCGCCGCAGCATGACAGGCCCAAAAGCGATTGCCCTGGGGCATGCGCCGCCCGTCCGAAAGTCATCCGACGCTGCCGTGAGCCGTTCGCGCAGTGGAACGCGGTCCGCGCAACGGCGAGGGTCCGGGGTGCCGGCCGGTCATCCCTCGGGAGAGCGCGGAAGTCGTCGCGGCGACCCGCCCGTTCGGCGTGGAGTCGCGCCGGCATTCAGTCATCGAACAGGTTGTGCTGGGGTGCCGGTTTCCGCCCGGAATGATCGTCCGGGCGGGTTTCCGATGACCCGTCATCCGTTCGGTCCATCGGCTGCGGCTCAGGGATGAACGCCGCCGCGATCACGGCTGCCCGTTCCTCGCCGAACACATGGCGAAGCAGTTCGACCGCGGCCTCGCGCCGGCCGTCCCCGGCCATGGTCCGGAGCCGCGCCGCCAGCAATGCCCGCAGGTCGTCTCCGGGGGTCCCGCCCGCTTCGTTTCCCGAAGAAGACAGCCAGCCCGCCAAATCCCCGACCGTGCGGGAAATGCAGCGCTGTTCCCCGGCGTCCAGCACCAGAGGCCGGGCCACGGCCTTCTTCGCCGGCAGGTCCACCGTCAGCGCGCATTCGCGCATCCATTGCGCCCTCGACTTGCCGCGGGCGGCCGACCATTGCCCGATCGAACCCCACTCCCCGTCGGTCAGCGAGACCGTGCGGTTCATGCCCTGTCCCCCCGTTCGGCAAGGCGCAGGAAACGCACCGCCTCGCCGAACGTGACGCTCGCCTCTCCGCCTCCCGGAGCCCGAACCGAAAGACGACCGGCGCCGCACAGCCTGCGGGCGTTCTCGTGAAGGCGGCGCTGTTCCTCCTGCGTCAGCACAACGGGATGCCCGGCGGCGTCCGGGCGGGCGCCGCCGTCTCCCTCGCCTGCCTGCCGGCAGCAGAGCCATATGAAGCGCGACACCTTCAGCTTCGCTTTCCCTGCACGCCTGCGGATCCGTTCCCACACTTCCGGGGAACAGTAGAAGCAACGCTGTTTCGCCAGCTTCATGCCGTTTCCTTCCGGCAGAAAGCGGCCGCGGCTGCCGGTATCGACTTCGGCCGGAAGCCCGCCTCCCGTCCGCTCCGGACCCGCCGCCCGTCGGAAGCGTCCATGCCTGCCAGGCGCGTATCGCTTGCACCGAAAGACCGGCGACCCGCAGCCGTCCGGTTCCGGTTGTCTCCCGCACGAACGGCCGGCCTGCATCGCCCGGCGTCACGCCGCAACGCATTCCTTTTCCGTCTCCGGGACCTCGCCGCCATCTGCCGGCCTCCGCAACGGTCCCGTGCGCTGCCCCTGTCCATGGAATCCACTCTCATACGGTACCAGCAAGGTATGTTTCACTTACATACCCATAGAATCATGATGGACCGTAACCCTGTTCCAATCAATTGTCCATATAGTTTCCCCCATATGCCTTGCTGTACAATCATCATGGTTCCTCACCCTGTCCGGATCATTCCCGCATACCGGGTTCAATTTCCTGTTACACCCATATGCATCATTTCTCCTCACCTGCCAGCATGGTTATATGCCTTTTCATCTCAAGACCATATGCTGAGGCGTGTGCGCTGTTTGGAAGTGCTTTCTGAGCAAGGCATTGCGGAGGTTTGAGATTTTTCTTACCCCGTCAGGATGGCTGATTTCCGGGGTTTTTGCGGCTTGGCGGGAAGGGTTTTGTGGATTTCCACCCCATGGCCGTGCGCGGGCTGGTTTTCGGGCGCGTCGCGTTGAGGCGCGGGACTGAGTAGAAGGTGTCGCCATCGGGCCTTCGGCCCTTGTTCCATCCACCGGTGCTGGTTGGGAGAACGTGATGGCGACAGCGGAGAAGTTAGCCTTTCCTGCTTATTCTTGAGAGTCATCTTATGAGATTGTAGGTTTGGAAGGGTTTCTGTTATCGGGAGGTCATGGATATGGCATTCAAGGTTGCATCGCGTGTTCGTGGCTTGAGCGACGATGCGTTCCGAGCGTCGTTCGGCACGGAGGATCAGTGCCGTGCGGTGCTAGCCCGATTGCGCTGGCCGAACGGTTTCGAGTGCGGCTCCTGCGGGCATCGGGGGCACTGCATTCTTGCCGGGCGCAGGCTTTACCAGTGCAACCGCTGCAAGAAGCAGGTTTCGGTGACGTCGGGGACGATCTTCCACTCGACCAAGCTGCCCCTGACGTTGTGGTTTGCGGCGATCCACCTTGTGGTGACGGCGAAGAACGGCATTTCGTCGGTGGAACTCGGTCGCCGCCTCGGGGTCAGGCAGCCGACCGCCTGGAGCATGAAGCAGAAGATCATGGCGGTGATGGCCCGGCGCGAAGCCGACACGCGGCTCGAAGGACGGGTCGAGATGGACGACGCCTGGCTCGGCGGGTCGCGCTCAGGCGGCAAGCGCGGCCGGGGCGCGCCGGGCAAGACGCCCTTCGTGGCGGCGGTCTCGACCAGCGCCGAAGGGGCTCCGCGCAAGGTCAAGCTCGCCCCGGTCAAGGGCTTCCGCAAGCGCGAGATCGCGCGCGGCGCCAAACGCTGGCTGGCCCCGGGGACGGAGGTCGTCACCGATGCCCTGCACTGCTGGAACGCCCTCGACGGCATCGCCGCAAGCCACCGGGCCATCCGCACCGGCTCAGGCCGCCGGGCAGCCCGCATGGCCTCCTTCAAATGGGTCAACACGACCCTCGGCAACATCAAGAGCGCCATCGCCGGAACCTACCGAAAGCTCGGTCCCGACCATGCCGAACGCTATCTCGCCAGCTTCGCATGGCGATACAACCGACGATACCAACTCAACTCCATGATCCCACGCTTCATTCACAGCGCCGTCAGAACACAACCCATCCCATATCAACTACTCATCGCAGGATGATCCTTGAGAATAAGCAGGTAGCCTTTTCGTGGTGGTCTGTGGAAGGCCTTGCGGACCTTGAGCGTCTGCGTGTGGTGCTCGACACGCTTCCCGACGAGGAGGTTGTGGCGGCGCTTGAGGCGGGTCGAGGCCGGGGTCGCAACGACTACCCGGTGCGGGCGATGTGGCGGGCTCTGATCGCGGGGATCGTGTTCCAGCATGCCTCGATGCAGTCGCTTCTGCGGGAGCTGGGCCGCAACCCGGCGCTTCTGGAGATTTGCGGTTTCGAGGCGCTGCCCTTGCAGGGTGCGCCGGTGGTGGCGCTTTGCGCGGGGCGGGTGGTGAGGCGTCCGGCGCCGTTGCGCTCGACGGTGCCGGGCGCCTGGAACTTCTCGCGGTTCCTGGGGCGCGTGGTGCGCCTTGAGGACGAGCGCGGCCTTGTGTCGGGGATGATCGGGCGTCTGCGCGCCTCGCTGTTCGAGGAGTTGCCGGACTTCGGTCGCCATCTCGGGTATGACGGCAAGGCGGTGGCGAGCCACTCGACGGGCCGGGTTGCCGGGGCCAGGGGGCAGACCTCGGACCCCGATGCGGACTGGGGCAGGCACGAGACGGGCGGGGTGAACGCGAAGACCGGCGCGGTGTGGAAGAAGGTGAAGTCGTGGTTCGGCTACGGGCTTCACCTGATCGCCGACACGGACTACGAGGTTCCTGTGGCCTTCGAGGTGACGCGGGCGTCGGCATCGGAACCCGGGGCGCTGTCCGGGATGCTGGAGGAGTTGTTCGCCGGGGCGCCGGAGATGGCCGGTCGCTGCGCCGATTTCAGCGCCGACCGCGGTCTCGACAACGCCCGCCTGAAGGCGCGGTTGTGGGACAGGTGGCATATCCGCCCGCTGATCGACACGCGCCTGATGTGGCGGGTCGAGAAGAAGGAGCCGGGCCATGACCCGGCCCGGCCGATCACGCGACCGCTGTTCCCCGGGCGCGCCGACGTCATCGTTCATGACGAACGCGGCCGGGTGTCCTGCGTGTGCCCGCAGACCGGCAAGGTCCGCGCCATGGCCTTCCAGGGGTTCGAGGCCGGGCGCGGCGTCTGCGGCACGCTCAAATACCGCTGCCCCGCAGCCGCCTTCGGCTTCGAGTGCAAGGGACGCCGGGCCTGCCATCGGGCGGGTGGGGTGAAGTCCGGCGAATACGGCCGCATCCTGCGCGTCGACCTCGACAGCCATGACCGGCGTATCTTCACGCCCACGCCCTGGGGCAGCCCGTCGTGGCGGCGCGGATACAACCGGCGCACCGCCATGGAGCGGATCAACGCCCGCCTCGACCGCAGCTTCAACTTCGAGACCCACTACATCCGCGGACGCGCGAAGATGAAGACCCGCATCGGGCTGGCCCTGGCGGTCATGATGGCCATGGCGCTTGCACAGGCCCGCGCCGGACGCGTCGCACGCATGCGCTCCCTGGTCGGCCCGGTGCCATACCTCGATACCGGCTAACCCCTCAGCCGACTGCCGACAACGCTGACCCAACCCGCCGGACCCCGGCATACGGACACCCGCGACCGAGGGCCGGCGATGCTACCGGGCTGGGCCGCTCAAGCTCGAAAATCAACCGCAGCGACCGCCTCGAACGCCGGAACAAACAACATCAACACCCGGACCCAACGTCCCATCCGACCGGAAAAACCCCACAGCGCAAATTTCTCATGCTTGACAGGCATCATAACCTGTTCTATTTTCGCCATAGAAACGGGAGTCCATCGAACTTCATGTCAGGAATGGCAACTGCAAAATCCTTCTTTGCTTTGCCGTGAAAATTGTTGGGGATCGGGCGCACAAAAACCCCGCCCCGCCAAAGCACTGCTCCCGAGGCGTCCGATACTCGCCATCTGCGGCGCCCGTCTTGCGGACCGTGACCGGTAGGCAACCCCGTAAAAGCCCGAAGTCCCGCCCGCGCGGCCGGCACCTGTTTTCATGATACGGGGTGGCCGACCAGCCCGGCAATGGACGCTTTTGCTACACAGAGGATGAAGCGCTCCGGCATGCGATGGCGCATCGCCGGCGGCCAGGCCGTCCTCACCGTCCGCGCCCTCATCAAATCCGGACGCTTCGACCGCGCATGGAATGCCCTCATGAGCGATGACGATACCCCCGCAAACGAAAACAACCGCACCGGAAACCAACAAAGCCGCGCCGCATGAACCCTGACCCTCAGCCCAGCGCCATCATCGCCATACGAGATTCACGCCCTCTGCGACAAACATTCGGCGGCTTGAGAAGCTCGGCTTGATTGACGGATGGCTCGGTCGAAATGGCAGCGGTGAGATGAAGGGCCCGCGCTCCTTATCTCCGGAGCAAAACGACCGGCTCATGCGCTCCCTCGGATTTCCAGGCTTGGAGCTTCAGCACCGGGTGCATGACCTCAAGGACGACAGCGAGCGTGAACTGGTAGCGCTTTTCCAGGCCTTTCCGGCCGATAAGCAGGCGACAATTCTGAACGTGCTTCACATGGTGATCGCGAAACCGGACCGCCAACACGAGTGACGGTCGGAATTTGCAGGAACGGCGCAACAATGGAATTTGAGAGGCAATGGGCGAGGGAGTTACAACTTGTACGAATCGCGGCTATTGTCGGCCTGTCTGGTGTAAGCCGATGAAGAAAGAGTGCCTCCATGATCGATGAATCCGCCCTGACGAAAGGCCAGCTCCGGAAACTCAATGCGCTTCGGAAATCCCTGGGCCCCGCGATTGCCGACGAAGCGTTCGCAAAGTGGCTTGACCAAGCGGCCGAGGCGCCGGAGGTCGACGAGAATGCCGGGACGATCTCGGATGTATTGTGGAGCCTGGTCCAGGACGGCAAGCTCTCGATACGCCGGGGCGGTTACATCGTCCGCCGGGGACGCGGCCGGGTGATCGTGGAAGCCGCGTAGGCCGGCTTCGCCAGCTACCGCTGCCCGATGTTGCTGTCGTCGCCGTCCGAGCCCATGGCGCGGGTAATCAGATGGTCGGTAACGTCCTGGAAGTAGAGTTGCAGTTCGGTGTGAAGCCGGCCGAATTCCGCCCACACCACGCGGTCGAAATGCCGCTCGCGGGCGCGCACCATGACCGTTGTCCGCCTCTGCCGTGCATAACGGAAGGGGCGCAGGCCGTGCTTGCGGCAGACGGCGACGAACAGCCGGACCGACCAGGCGTCCGGCAGCGAGAACCTGAGTTCGGTCTCCGGCCCGCCGTCACGGCCGGGGGCGCCGAGCCGGCCGCGCAGCCGGTCAATCGCGGCCCCGGCGGCGGCCTGCTCCCCCGGACTGCCGGCCCGCCGGAACAGCGCTTCCACCTTGGCGAGTTTTTCCCGGAGTTCCCTGTCGTCCGGCATCGCTCCCCCCAACGACAACACATCGTCGCGACCGTAACACGCCGTTCCCGGACGTGCCGCCCATGCGCGGAAGCGCTACAGTCCCAAGGCAGGGCATATCGCGCGGAATGGCGCAACATGCTACTCATACCAAGCGCGGTTCGAATTGACTCATTGTTCCAACATGTTGTGTTGAGGTGAGGTGCCGGACAAGGTGGATAGAGTGATGTCAGGCAGTCTTGGGGTTGGAGGATGATGATGGGTGCGGCGACGCCGATAACCTGGACGGAGCATGGATCGGACGATCTCCATGATCTGGCGAAGCGCTGCGGTGAGGCGAAGCAAGCCTGTCGGGCGCGTGCGATCGCGATGATCATGGATGGGGCGTCGCGCACGGAGGCGGCGCGGGCGCAGGGCATGGAGCTTCAAGTTCTGCGCGACTGGGTGCTGCGCTACAATGCGGAGGGGTTCGAGGGGCTTGCGGATCGTCCTCGCGGGGGCAGCGATGGTCGGTTGACGGAGGCTCGGATTGCCGAGATCGGGTTGTGGGTCGAGGCGGGTCCCGATCTTGAGCGGGACGGTGTCACGCGCTGGCGGGTTCAGGACATCATACGGAAAATCGAGGAGGCCTTCGGGGTCATTTATACGGAGAGCGGCGCCCGTATGATGCTCCGAAGGGCCGGGTTTCGTTTTGTCTCGGGACGGCCGGTCCACCCCAGGGCCGACGCGGAGCGGCAGGGGGCGTTCGTGGCGGACTTCGAGGCAAGGGTGACGTCGATGCTCAGTTCCGAGGCGCTGGCGGGCCCGATCGAAATCTGGTTCCAGGACGAGGCGCGCATCGGCCAGAAAGGGATGACGACGCGCGTCTGGGCGCGCGGGAGGCAACGTCCGCGCATCGTGCGCGACCATCGCTATGGCTATGTCTATCTGTTCGGCGCCACCTGCGCACAGCGCGGCGTCGGCATCGCCCATGTGGCGGACAGGGCGAACACGGCGGCGATGAACGAGCATCTGGCGGCGATCGGCGCGGCCGTGGCGCCGGGTGCGCACGGCGTGGTCATACTGGACGGGGCAGGCTGGCATCGCTCGGGCGACCTTCTCGTCCCCCCCAATCTGACGCTCCTGCATCTGCCGCCATACAGTCCGGAACTCAATCCCATGGAGCAGATCATACTGGTCCTGAAATCGAACCGCTTCGCCAACCGTGTGTTCACGGATGTCGCCGCCCTGAGAGCCTGACTCGAAACTCGCTGAAGTTTTTCAAGGCCTTGCGAGTCGGCGTGTTGTGAGCCGGATATGGGCGATGTTGATCCATGCTTCGCTTGAGGCGATGGATTTTTCCCAGTCTTTTGCCAGCCTGCGGCAGCGCCCGAGCCATGCGAAGGTGCGTTCGACGACCCATCGTCCGGGGAGGACTTCGAAGCCGTTGGCGGTGTCGGAGCGTTTGACGATTTCGAGCGTCCACTTGCCGATCCTGTCGAGGGCGCCGCGCAGTTTCGGCCCGGCATATCCGCCATCGGCGAACAGATGACGCAGCCAGGGGCAGGCGTGGCGGATGGATTTCAGCACGGCCGGGGCGCCGTCGCGGTCCTGAACGTCGGCGGCATGTACGACGAGGCCGAAGAGCATGCCGATGGTGTCGACGACAGCGTGGCGCTTGCGCCCTTTGACCTTCTTGCCGGCGTCATAGCCGCTAACCCCGCCTGCCTCCGTGGTTTTCACCGTCTGGCTGTCGATCACGCCCGCGCTCGGCTGGGCCTCGCGCCCCTCGCGTTCGCGCGCCTGCACGGCCAGGTGGAACCGGATCGTCTGCCACAGCCTGTTGTCGCGCCACTCGTAGAAATAGCGCTGCACCGTCGAGACCGGCGGAAAGTCCTTCGGCAGCTGGCGCCACTGACAACCGGTCGTGGCCATATACAGCACCGCATTTACGACCTCGCGCAGATCGGTCTGGCGCGGGCGACCGATACGGCAGGGCAACGGCATGAAGGGCTCGATCAGAGACCACTCAGCGTCGGTCAGATCGCTTGCATATCGTGGGCAGTCCCGCCGATACTCCCGGCGAGCGGTTTCGGTCCAGGGCATTCGTGGCTCCGTTCAGATGCATAACCGAACTGAATCACAATCCCTTGAAACCGCTCAACTCTTTTTGGGTCAGGCTCTGAGAGAAGCCTGCCGGACGGCATGGCAATGGCTCATCGAGCAACCCGACATCATCACCAAAACAACCCGGCGAAGCTGGGCCGTCGCACCATCGTGATGATCCCCACGACCCAATGCATCGGTCTATATGACTTGCGGTTGGTATCAGGCGGACAGCGGGCCGGTGATGACAGGCATGGGAGCGCAGGGATGAACAAGTCGGAACTGGGTGAGCGCCTCGCGAACCGGACGGGAATGACGAAAGCCGCTGCAAAGCATGCGGTGGACGGCATGTTCGAGGTGATCGGCGAAGCCATGGCGAATGGTGAGGACATGCGAATCCTGGGCTTCGGCACCTTCGGAACCAGGAAGCGTCCCGCGCGCACCGCGCGCAACCCCCGCACGGGCGAGCCTATCTCCATCGCCGCCTCCACTGTGCCCGTCTTCAAGCCGGGTGCGACGCTCAGGAAGGCCGTGGGCGGCGGAGTCTCATGATCCACCGCCCCAGGTGGATACAGGACGGCGCCAGACAGAGAGCGGCTCGATGTTGAATCCGCGCGCTTGCGACACGATGACGGGTGCTTTCCCCGGCTTGTCCACACGGCGCAGGGAGGAATGCAAGCAGCAGGCCGACTTAACCTCCCTGAGCGCTCTCCACCCTCCCCGGCGTGACAGAACCGGAAGAAATACGGCATGAGGGGGTTGGGCCGGCATCTGGAGACATGCGAAGCCAGTAAGGGACAGCACGGTGAAATTACGCCCTTTCGGCGGTAACACTGGCGATGCCACCAATTTCTCCGGGCGGATGCTAGAATCGAGGTCTGGCTTGGGATTGCAGCAGTCAGTCCGGCTTAGGCCAACACGCTACGGCTGCGAGGTCCTCCGAGAAGGCGCGCCGCACTGACGCCTCGACTGCGGGTGTCTATTCTCTCCGAAGTAATCGTTCAATCGCGTCGTCACCATACTTCCTGCGCAACGCACCATGAAATGCTAAGTCCACGCCCTTCACAAACGCAACCAGACCTCGAAGTCGTTGAATTTTCTCTCTTTCCAACTTGTTCAAAGTATAAAGGTGAACCATTGACCTAATTTCACGTTTTCGCTGGCGGCCTATCGAAATATGTCCGTCCGGAGTGATTACTAGTCCGGTAATCGATCTACGGTACCGTCTGGAGAGGTATCTCGTCTTATCGTGATTGATAACCAAATTTGCATATGGCATTCTCGCGCTTGCTTCTGCAATTTGTTGGCTCACGAGATCCAAGGAATTCGGAGAACGTGTGGAAACGAATATATCGTCCGCGTACCTTGAGTATATGAATCCACCTTCATTGGCGATGCCACATACATGTTTGTCGAATTCATACATTATAGCGTTCGTGATTGCTGGCGACGAGGGAGCACCAATAGTGGCGGCTCCGTTTCGTGTAAGAATTGCTGCAATAAACTCCATGTCTACCTCCGATAGACCTATGCTCATCATTGAGTTCTTTTCTCCAACAAAATCTAAAATATTTTCATACGAAAATGATGGAAAGAAATCAACAAAATCCATACTCAATGTGAAATTGGTTTGTGCATGCATTAACGCGTTTAATCTGATGCTTGCCCCCTTCTTGTATGCGGTCGCGCAATCATGAACAGGAAACTCGCTAATGAGCGTCCTTGAGATCCATCTTTGCACCGCTTTCAACGCTCTGCTTGGATGGGCAATTTGTCGATGCCCGCCGCTGCGCTTCGGTATGTAGTAAATTTTGTATCGATTGGATGCTGTCTTTGCCAGATAGCGTAATTTCGAATCGGTAACCCCGGATAGACTTGCCAACTTTTCAATTAACATTCTAAGTCTCCTCTAGTAGCCGCAAAAACTCCGGTTCTCCGTCTTGAAATGCAGTAGCAATTTCTAGGCGAAGTGCATCTTCTAGTTCCTTACACCCACTCCTAGTTGTAGCCAAAGGTGGTTTGGTTTTATTACTCACGAAATGTCCGTAACTTCCTGCAGTGTTCAAGTAATCAGCACCGGCCAGAATTGGAATTAACTTTCGCACGCTTGGTGAGGAGTACCTGTTGCCGAAAATGGCACGAAAGAAGAATTGTATATCATCAGTGGTGGCAATTTTGCAAAGCCGAACAAGGGTATGTAGTAAAGCCGCAAGTTCATAAGCAGAAAGTTCCGCATACTTCTCAACTGATAGCGTTTTTTTGTACTTGTGTTTTCGTCTGGAAGTGATTCTGTCAATAATGGTGTCAAAGTTTGGTTCTGAATAGTTAAGATTGATGTTGGGGTGGAATTTAGAGGTCTCGGATATTTTTTTAGCTGGGCCAAGTGAAATGAAACTGTCGTGGTGCTGTCTATTATAATCCATTACTAGTATGCACTTTTGAGATAATGTTGGCGTAGCCGAAAAATAACCTGTTTCAGCGTACGATCCCGGTGCCTCTGGAAAAACTACAATGGCGTACGAAATATCACCGACAAGCTTCTCGAAATCTGCGAGATCAAAGGGCTCGGCTAATTCATCGGAGAAAACAAACGCCATGGCCGCTTCTGGAAGGAATATTTCATAGTCCGGTAGATTTTGTTCGCAATAGGCCCTAAAGCAAGTGCGCATGTGAGTAGATTCGTTACCACCGCAGAGAAAAACAATGTTGCTACTGCGTTCGACTGCTAGGGCGGTTTTAAGAAAGTGGACCAGCCGCTTGCGCAACGGGGTCTGCGTGCTGCTCCGGAGCGGATGGTCCACTTTCTATGCCTCTTACCTGGAGAAGCCGACTTGGACGATCCAAGGCGGCGCCGAGCGAAGCCGGGGCCGCCTTGGATCGTCCAAGTCGGCGCCCGATGTCGCGCAATTCCGTTCAGCCTGGCTAAGCACCCGGCATAGAGTGGCCTCATGTGGAAACAATAGAGAGCACCCGGCTAAGAGGAGGATTAGCCTACCAAGAGTGCTGCGGTTGGGGAAGGGCCGAAAGGAAAGACCCTGATCGGCGGGCTTTGGTGGGGTGGCAAGTGTTCTGATCGCTTGTGCAGACTGATCTGAGCGCAACCGTGTTGTGCATCCGGTTTTCACCGAGCGGGTGAAGGAATGGTGAGGGGTTATCGCTCTGCGGTCAGGGTTACAGTCGAGCGAGGCGGGGCAGCTTCGACAGCGCGCTCGATCCGTGACTGGCTGGACCGTTTTCATGTTGCGGGGGTTCATGACGCCGAGCGCAAGAAGGGGACGGCGTTGATCCCGGCGCCGGGCGAGAGGGACGGCCTGCTTCGCGAGGTTACCCGTCGCCTTGTTGCGGCAGGGGTGCGGGAGGCGGGCGCGGGCTCGGTGACGATCGACCTCGACGCGACGATCATCGCGTCCGGCAAGCGTGAGTGCCTGTACACCTACCGGGCTGCGGAGAGGGTGGTTCGGGGCGAGCGGGGCTACCAGCCGCTGATCGCGTTCTGCCCGGAGCTCGGCATGGTCCCGTGGCTTGAGATGCGCGATGGCAATGTGCCGGCGAGGCTCGACAACCGGCGCGGGCTTGAAGAGGCGCTGTTGCAGCTTCCCGACGACATAGGTCGTGTAGTGCTGCGCAGCGACGCGGCCGCTTGTCAGGAGGAGGTGATCCGCGCCTGCAACGACCCGGCGTTCCGCAGGGAGGAGACGCGTCGGTTCGGCACGGTGGGGTTGGTCTGCGGCGCGGTGCGCCCGGAGCCGCTGATGGCGGAGGTGGCGCGTCTCGGGGAAGACGCCTGGCGCCCGATGCCGGTGAGCGGACGCAACAGGCGCGCGGCGCCGGACAGGGCGCCGCTGGAATGCGCCGAACTGCCTTATGTCCCGGCAAGCACCCTGGCGATGAAGCCGCATCACGTGGTCCGCCATGTCGTGACCCGGCGCGCTCTTCCGGGCGAGCTGGGCCTGGACGAAGGGGAGTTGCCGGCGGCCCGGGGCAGGCCCGCCTACAGGATCGGGGCCTGTGTCACCAACTTCCCCGCCCCCGAAGCCATCCGGGCAGAGAAGGCGAACGGGCTGGAGGTGATGGACAGCTTCGAGGCGGTCGCCGCGGCCCATGCCCGCTGCGGCCACGGCGAGGAGGTGCATGCGGTGCTCAAGTCCGACCTCGCAGCCGGGATGATGCCGTCGGGGCGGTTCGGCGCGAATGCCGCCTGGCTGTGGCTCGCGGCCCTGGCGATGAATGTGCTGGCGCTGCTGCGCCGCGCCGCCTGCGGGCAGGAATGGCAATGGACGCGGATGAAGCGTCTGCGCGCGATGTGGATCCACCTCGTCGCCCGGGTCGTCCACCATGGCCGCCGGATCACCCTCGTGCTCGGCAACGCCGGCGCGCATCCGATGGCGGCACGCCGGCGCATGGGCCTCGCCATGCCGCCGCCAACGCCCTCGACCGCCTGAGCCCCGCGCCCAGGAGCCCCACCGAAAAACCCGACCGGCACCCCACCGGAGGAAAACGCGCGCCCGGGCAGTCCCGATGAGCACCGGATCGGCGCGAAAATTGCCCCCGGCCCGATCATCAAACGCTCCGGACCCGCCCGGGGCAGCGAAAGAAACCGTGCCTATCCGCTTGTTTCATACACCCACTAGATGTGGGGTAACGGGATGCTGCCATTTTCCGAAGTACCATCCGGCGAAGGTCGGGCCTTCCGTCGTCGCTGCGATCCGAAACCCAGGCAACGACTGGGGAAACTCCAGGTCGGGATGATCGAAAATGTCCATGAAGCACCGCCCTCCCGGCTCACCTGGAGCCTACTATATCTAGTGGGTGTATGAAACAAGCGGATAGGCACGAAAGAAACCAGACAACGAGCCGCAGCGCAGCTCCGAACGCCCAAAACCTCCATTGCCGGGCGGGTCGGCCACCCCGTATCATGAAAACAGGTGCCGGCCGCGCGGGCGGGACTTCGGGCTTGTACGGGGTTGCCTACCGGTCACGGTCCGCAAGACGGGCGCCGCAGATGGCGAGTATCGTACGCCTCGGGAGCAGTGCTTTGGCGGGGAGTGGTTTTTGTACGCCCGATCCCCAACAATTTTCACGGCAACGAAAACAAACGCACCGGAAACCAACACAGCCGCGCCGCATGAACCCTGACCCTCAGCCCAGCGCCATCATCGCCATACGAGATTCACGCCCCAACGCGGGGACAGGTCTACAACCAGTCCAGGGCCGGGTGTCCGGTCGGCGCATCCGGGTCACTATCCAACTCGATGCCATCTATCCGCTCGGTCCCCTCGGGTCTCACGCAAAGGGGAGTTTGCCCCTCTTCGGGCGGATGAGGCGGCCCGTCAGTGATTGAGAAGTCGGGCACGGCAGCCGACACATCGCCGTGCTTCGCCTCGTCCGGCAGCGGAGGCGCCTCCGCCCTGTACCCCATCGCTCGCGCGATGACGGCGGCGGCCTGCGCGGCGGCGTCGCGTAGCGCGCCATCGTCGAGATGGGCGTAGATCGCGGTGGTCTCCCGCTTGCGGTGTCCGAGCAGCCGTCCGACCGTGGTGAGCCCGACGCCGTTCATGACGCCCTGGGAGGCCCAGGTGTGGCGGCAGTCGTGGATGCGAAGGCCCGGAAGCCCCGCCTCGTCGCGGATACCGCACCAGAAGGTGTAGAGCCTTGCCGATGTGAGGGTCTCGGGGAACACCCGCTCCCGGCCATCCGGTCGCGGCAGCGCCTCGACCAGCCTTGCCGCTTCGGGTCCGAGCCAGATGGTGCGCGGCCCGGTCTTGGAGTCTTCGATGCGCGCGCTCGCGCCGTCTCCGGCCAGCTCTCCGATCTCGTCCCACCTGAGGTTGATGACTTCGGAGAGCCGCGCCCCGGTGAGCGTCAACAGCCGGATGGCCGCCACCGGCCAGGGGTGTTCCTCCCGGTGGCGGTCGAGCACCGCTCCGAGACGCTCCAGCTCTTCGCGGCTGAGGTAGCGCGCGACAGGCTTGCGGGGGTTCTTCACGATGTTGGCGCAGGCATCGGGGACATGCTCGCCGATGTCGCCCCACTGCCGGGCCGTCCCGAGCATGGCGCGGAGTATCTCGAAGGCGCGGTTGGCGGCGCCGGGCCTGTCCGCGCTGGCGGCGTCGAACCACGCCGAGACCCGCGCATGGTCGATGGCGTCGAGCCGGAGCCTGCCGAAATGCGGCATCAGGCGGTTCTTCAGGTAGATGTCGAAGGTCTCGAGCGAGGACGGCTTCCAGCGGTGTTTCCGCCGCGAGCGGTAACGGGCGGCGAAGTCCCGGAACAGCGGCGCCTTCTCCTTGCGCGGCGGCGTCACGTCCTCGCCGCCCCACAGGCGGGCGAGCACGGCCGCGCCTTCCCGGCGGGCTGCGTCGAGAGGCAGTTCGGGGAAGCGCCCGAGGGTGATCTTGCGCATGCGTCCCCGGACGCGGGTCTGGACGATCCAGGACCGGACGCCGGAGGGCTGTATCCGCACCCCGAAATGCGCCAGCAGATTGTCCCACAGGGTGTATTCCCGTTCCGCCGGCTTGGCGGCGGCGACGGCCTTCACGGTGAGCCGGACACGACGCCTGCCGCCGCTCATCGCCCGCTCTCCTTCCCGGTCATGGCCTCGTGGACGATGCCGGAGATGCGCCCGGCCGCCTCGCGGACATGCTTGTCGGCGAGATGGGCGTAGCGTTCGGTGGAGGCGGTATCGGCATGGCCGAGCAGGCGGCCGACGGTGTAGAGGTCGAGGCCGCTCATCACGGCATGGGAGGCGAAGGTATGCCGGCAGTCGTGGATGCGCACATCGTCCAGCCCGGCGAGACCGCGCAGCTTCTGCCAGCGCAGGCCGAGGTCGGTCATCGGGCCGTCGCCCTTCCCGTTCGGGAAGACGAAGCGTCCCTCGCGCGGCAGGCCAGTCAGGACGGCCCGCGCGGGCGGGGGAAGCTGGAGCGTCTTCGGCCCAGTCTTGGAGTCCGGCAACACCGCGCGGGTGTCCCGTATCCAGTCCCATTGCAGGCCGGCGATCTCGGACGACCGGGCGCCGGTGAACAGCAGCAGGCGGATGGCGGCGGCGGCCTGCCGGTCCTCGGCATGGTCGAGGACGAAGCCGAGGCGCTTCAACTCGTCCAGGGACAGGAAGCGCTCGCGCGGCGCCGTCCTGTAGCGCCGCATGTTGCGGCAGGGGTTGGAGCCCTGCGGGCGAAGGTCCCATAGCTCCGCCTGCCGCATCATCACCGAGAGCACCGGCAGGGTCCGGTTGGCGCTGCCGGGGGTTCCGCTGAGGGAATCGAACCAGCGCCGCACATCGGCGCGGTCGATCTTCGCGACGGGCATCGCGCCGAAGAAGGGCACGAGGCGGCGCTCGACCAGATGGGCGTTGGCCTTCCTCGTGGAGGATTTCCAGCGCCGCCCCTGGCGGCGCATGAAGTCGGCCGCGAAGTCGGCGAACAGCGGCCCGGTCTCGCGGTCGGCTTTGGCTTCGGCGATGGCGGCAATGGCCTTCTCCCTCGCCTCGGCGGCGGTCATGTCGTCGGTCGTGCCGAGGATCGCCCTGGGCACGCCGAACTGGCGTGAGGTCCGGACGAAGAAGGTCTTCGTCCCGTTCCCGGCGACGGTGAAGCCGAAGGCGGGCAGGTCCCTGTCGATGACGGTCAGGCCGTATCGTCCGGGTTTCTTCTCCCTGAAGGTGCGGCGGACCGTCCGCTCGTTGACGGGGGCATGGATGCGCATGGGCGTGTCTCCGTTGTCTGTTCCCTCGGGCGCCGTCCGTCCCGGGGGAACGGAACGGCGCTCCTGAACGGACAACGCGACCTGCGCGCGGGACCGCGGTCAGAGGCCGGGCCAGGCCCAACCGCCTGTCACGCAACGGAAAACTGCCGACCGATGCAGGCCGGCCGGGCCTCGCTCCCTGCATCAAGGATGCGTCTGGTGTGACGAAATAGCGGCTCCGCCGTCGAGACAGAGCCGGAAGGGATAGCATACACGATGGGGAAATCGACGCCGGGGAACCCGGCGGAGGGGAGCCGCCGCGGCGTGTGAGCGGACGGCCTCGCCGGCGCGAGCGCGGGCACTGGTGCGAAGCACCGTGCCGAGCGGACGGGCGGCAGCGGCGGCAGTGCCGTCGACAGTCACGCTGGCGGAAGTGCGCCGGGATCGGCGCGGACGGCGATGCACCCGGGCGAAGCATGGTGCAGCGGCGCGTGACGCGGACGCGGAACGCAAGCGCGATCGGCGAAGCCGGAGCACGAGTGCGGCGCGAAGCGCGCGAGGTTGGCGTTGCCGCGTCATCGATGTGCGAAAGAGGAAACGGACCGTGCCGCAGCCGGAGCGACGACACGGCCCGCGATGCGTTGCGGTCAGGCTGCTACCTTCATCACCGGGATGCCGAGCTGCTTCGCCTTGTCGACGAGGTTCTCGGTGATGCCGGAGCCGGGGAAGGCGATGACGCCCTTCGGCAGGAGGTTGAGCAGTTCGTCGTTGCGGCGGAAGGGTGCGGCGCGACCGTGGCGGTCCCAGTCGGGCTTGCAGACGACCTGGTGGACACCGTTGCGCTCGGCCCAGCGCGCCGCGATCTTCTCGACGCCGGGACCGCCGCCATGCACGAGGACGAGGTCGGCATACCTGGCGCGGACCTTGTCGAGGCGCTCGATGACGGCTGCCGGGTTTGCGATGTCCTTTCCGCCGGCGATGGCGACGAGGGTTCCCTGGGGCAGGTGGGCCTGTGTCTTGCGGTCCTTTCGGGCGCGGACGAAGTCGCGGGCGTCGATGGCAGCGGAGGTCAGATGTCCGGTCTGGCTGGCGTGGCTGCCGCGCCGGGGCCGCCATGTGTCGCCGGTGTCTGCGCGGTAGGCTTCGGCGGCCTCGTTGCGCAATGTCTCGAAGGCGTCGCGGCGTGCGGTGAGGCACTGTGCGCGGTCGGTCACGAGTTCCAGTTCCAGGGACCTGATCTCGGAGCCGTCCTGTGTGCGCTGGAGGTCCTGGAGTTCGGGGGTGAGCTTGTCGACGCTGCGGTCGAGGCGCTGTGTCTGGGCGTGGAGCATGTTGACGAAGCCCCAGAGCAGGCTCTCGCGTTCGTCTGCCATCTGGTATCCGTCGGGCGCGACGCCCCGGCTGAGGATGCGGAAGGCTTCGGTGACGGCGGTGATGGCCTCGTCCTGGTCCCAGATCTCGCGGGTATCGAACTCGTCGCGCTCGGGGGTTGCGCCGAAGAGAGCGGCGTTGTCGCAGACGATCGCGGTTGCGGACTGTGCTGCGGTTTCGGTGGTATCGGTATGGAAGGTCATGTCGTTTTCCTTTCGGTTTTCACGTTCGGGGCCGATCCCCGTTGTGATGTCCTGTCGGGGCACGCGCGCGCAGCAGAAGCACCCGGGCGTAGAAGCTCCTGGGCGGAGTGGTGCGGAAAGTCGGCGAGTGGTGCGGAAGATCGCCCTGCGATCTTCACGGTCGTCGACTTTCACGGTCCGCCCTTGGAGCTTCTTGGCCGGGCCGCAGGGAGCGGAGCGACCGGAGGACCCCGCAGGGGTTGCTGTCGCGAGCCCGTGTGACACGATTGGACATCACAGCGGGGTGGCGTATTTCTCTCGCCCTGCACGGACCCCATCGTCGGTTCGGCCGGCACGGCGCCGGAGCGGGAGGCGCCGTTGCCCGCCCTTGCGTCAACCCCACAGGGGATGGGAGAGGACCAGGCGCCCGGCGACCTCGCGGATGCGGGTGCGGTCGTGGAGATAGACGGGCCCGCGCGGGTCCTCGTCGAGATGTATGGCGAACACCCTGCGCCCCGGCCGGATGCTGTCGTCGAAGGCGTGGACGTCGCCGACATGGTCGCCGTCCCGGTAGATGCGGGATTCGTCGGGGGCGATGCGGCGGAAGGAGATGGTGCTCATCGGGTTCTCCGGGTAGCGTGACGGGTGCGCGAGCGGGCTCCCTCTCCTCCTCGCGCGGTTCACCCGCTTTCCAGCCTCGCTCCCACTCCCGTATGCGCCGCGGCGAGACTTGAACCTGCCCGCATGAGAAAAGGGCCGACGCGCGAGGCGCCGGCCCTGTGGGGGGGGGGGAAGAACGGGAAGCTCTAGAACGGGATCTGATCCCCATCCATCGGGTCGCCGCCCGCCGCGTCCGGGCCGGGCTGCGCGGCGTTGCCGTTCGCCTTGTCGAGGAACTGGACGCGCCCACCCGGGACCAGCAGGATCTCGGTCGAGAAGCGGTCGGAGTCCTCGCCCGGCTTCTTCCAGCGCCGGGTCTGGAGCTTGCCGTCGATGTAGACCAGCCGGCCCTTCGTGGCGTGCCTGGCGAGCATGTCGATCAGCCCGTCCTGGAAGGTCACGACCCGGTGCCACTCGGTCCTGTCGATCCGCTCGCCGCTGCCGTTCCGGTCGATGTAGCTCTCGTCGGTGGCAACGCTCAGATTGGCCACGCGGCCGCCGTTCTGCAGGTGGTTGATGGTGACGTCCGCGCCGAGGCGGCCGATGATCTGCACCTTGTTCAATCCGAAGCTCATTGCGATACTCCTTCAGGTTCGCGTTGATGACGATGGGTTGCGAACGACCGGGGCCGGGGTCACTCCCCCGAACCCCTGCCCGTTCAATCTCTTCAGGCCCTCCTCTACCCCTGACCGCCCGGAGAGAACGACGACGCCGGTTCCGGGAAGAGGCTCGCGAAGCCGTGCACCGGACAGGCCGCGCCCCGGTCGGGACAGCGGATGGCGCGCTCGTCCTCGGCGATCTCGCGGACGGTGCGACGGTCGACGCCGAGTTCGGCGAGCAGGTCGCAGCCGGTCGGGAGGTCGAGGGATGTATCGGGATGAAACATGGCGGGAACTCCTCTGCCGTTGTCCTGCCCGGCGACCTGTGCCGGACATCGATCCGGCATCGGCGGGGAGTCCTCTCCTCCGCCCTGCCGGACACTCGCCCGGCAGGCGCTTTACTCCTCTCCACGACACAGGGACGGCGCGGCGGACCGCGGCCAGGCGAGCGCCGCCATCGCCGCCCGGGACAGCATGTCAGGTCCAGGCGGTGAAGGAGGCGGTGACGGGGGCGTCGGCGACGATCTCGACGCGGTTGCGGTCGAGCTTCCCGAAGGCGAGGCAGAGGGCGACATCGGCCGGATCGTCGAACGGACCGTGCTCGCGGCCGGTCTCCAGTTCGATCACGGTCCAGACCGGCTCGTGGACCGGGATGCCCCTGAAATGCCCCGACCCTTGATACGACCTCTCGGCACAGGGCGCACAGCGCGCCGCCCCCTGTGACGGCGCCCCGCAGGCCGTGCACAGGCCGGCGGCCCGGCGCCGGGCGTACAACTGCCGCGAGCGTGCGTTCTTGCGCTCCGGGTTGTGGCTGGCCTCCTCGATGGCGGCACACGGCGCGCAGCGCGACAGACCGTCATGGACGGCGGCGCCGCACCGGGTGCAGAGCCCGGCCTGGCGCCGGTCCCGGTATTTCCGGCGTTCCGCCGCCTGCCTCCTGTCCCGGCAGGGCTGGCAGGTGGTTCCGCCCCCGGCAGGGGGCTGCCTGCCGCAGCGGATACAGAGTCCCGCCTCGATCCGGGCTTTCTGGCGGCGCTTGCTCTTCGCCCGGGCGGCGCGCCTTTTGGCCTCGGCATCGGCCCCGCCATACCTGAGGCCGGCGGCTTTCCCGGCGGCGTATTTCGCGCGGTCCGCTGCCCGGCGCTTCTCCAGGCACGGCTGGCAGGACGCACGGCCATCGGCGGCCGGCTGCTTGCCGCACCGGATGCAGAGCCCGGCGTCGCGGCGCATTTCAGCCTCGCGGCGGGACCGGTCGCGCTCCTGGGCGCGGGCCTTGTCGGGGTCTCTCCGGGGGAGGCCGGCGGTGCGCAGCCTTGCGTCCCTGGCCCGGCTCGCCCGGTTCCGCTTCTCGCCGCAGGGCGCGCACAGGGTCCGCGCGGGCTCGGGTTCGCGCTTGCCGCACCCGATGCACTTGCCGCGCGCGCGCCGGTCGGCAACCCGACGACGCCAGCGCTCCAGGTTCCGCGCGCGCCGGGCCCCGATGTCCTGCTGCTCGCACATGGGAGCGTTCTCCTTGCCGTGGGGAAAACGGAAGAGGATCGTCCCGCCGACCCGGCCGGGCCGGCGGGACGTCCCTCGGGAAAGCGCTCAGCCGCGCTGCTTGCGGTCGCACAGGAGGCCCGCCGCAACCGAACCCCAGGCCTGTTTCCCGCCGCGGGTGCGAAGGCCGGTGCAGATGATGATCTCGGTGCGCTCCGGGCGCATCGCCTCGGCCTCCTTGCGCGAGACCACGGTGCGCCTGACCTTGCGCCGCCCCTTCGCGTTCTCCTCGCCGTCCCGGACCGGACGAATGTCGCCGCAGGCCAGGGCGCGGAACCGCTCGACCACGAAGCGGTCGTCGCCGTCGAGGCCGCCGCCGAAATAGTGGACCAGGAACGTGCTTGCCGTATTGCCGGGCATCGCCATCGTTGCTGCCGTCATGCTGCCGTCTCCATCGTGCCGTGGTGGAACCCGGCGGCAGCGCCCCGCTCTCCGAAGCGCCGACCGCCGCCCCGCTCACGGCCAGACCTTCCCTCCTGCCGGCGCGGAGCGGGGGAGGCGGCGTTCCCGACGGCGGGCGGCGGGCCGGCGGCACGGGTGACCGGTAGCTGGAGAGCACCCTGGCCATGGCCACACCGGCACGTTCGGGCTGCAATCGACCAGCGCACACGCGATGCGCTCACCGGTTGTAGGTGACAGGAAGGACCACGAAAACGGGGCAACGCGCAGGAAGGACGGCGCGCTCGGGTGGCGGGACGGGAAAGCGCGGCGGGAGCCTCGACCGTTTGCTCCGCCATCTCGACGACGCGGACCTCGACCGGCCGGTCGAAGCGGCGACAGCCGAGGCCCGCAGGCGCGGGCGGCAGGCCGGCAAGACATCCGGAGGAAGGGCGCGCGCCAGGCCGGTGACGCAGGGGCAGGAAAAGGCCGATCCTCGCCGCCTTCGAGGCCGGCCTCAGGCCGGCGGCGATCGCGCGGGAGTTCCGCGTCTCGCGCGCCCGGGTCGACGCGACGCGCTGTCTACGGGGACAGCTTCGGGCCGGTTCCGCCTCTCGCGCGCCCGGGTCGACGGCGTGCTGGCCGGCACCGGACAAGGCCGCCGGTGAGCGGGAGGCTCACGGCCACGACGCCATCCGCCGCCCGGTCTCCCGCACCCGCGACCCGATGGACCTCTACATCGTCGCCTTGCGAGGCTCGCACCGGTATATCCCCAGATAGGCTGGCGCACCAACGCCGGCATGACGCCGCTCAACGCCGTGCTCCGCTACCGGGAGCTGCTCACGGTGGAAGACCTGTTCCGCCGGGCGAAGGCCCAGTTGCGCACCCGACCGATCTACCACTCCTGCAACGCCGCGATCCGCGGCCACGTCTTCTGCTCCTTCCTCGCGCTGGTCCTCCAGAAGGAACTGGCCGACCGATGCGCCGCCGCTGGCGTCAGCATCGAATGGCACGACCTGATCCGCGACCTCGACCTCCTGCAAGAGGCCACCATCGAGAAGCACGGCAAGCGCATCACCACCCGCACCCATGTCGAGGGCCCGGAAAAGGTCCACGCGTCATGCTGTCGGCGGCAAGGCCGGTGGCGCGGGAATGCCTTCGCGGATCAATGCGTCGATCCTGTCAGAGATGCGCTGGGCGGCGTCGCGGAGTTGCTCCATGGTCCAGTCGGCGGCATAGCCCTCGGTCACGTCCCGGGGCCGGGCGTGGTTGACCAGCCGCTTGGTCAGGCTGGCCGGCAGCATCAGGTCGCGGTCGGCGACGGTGATGAAGCAGTTGCGCAGGGCATGGAACCAGAATTTCGCGCCGCCCGCCTCGCCGATGCGCGCATTCATGTGCTGCATGCCGGTGAGACGCCCGGACCTGCTGGTTTCGGACGGGAACACCCAGCCCCGGTTCGCCTCGGGGACACGGTCGCGTTCGGCCAGGCGGCGTTCGAGAATGGCCGCGAGCTGCCGGGTGACGGGAAGCGCCAACGGCGCGCCGGTCTTGGTGTCCTCGACCCGGAACACCATCGCCGCCCTGTCCACCCGCGCCCATGCGAGGCCGAATACTTCGGCCCGGCGCATGCCGGTATAGAGGCCGAAGTGCAAGGCGTCGCGGGCGACCGGGTTACGCACCGCCGCCTCGATGCCGCGGTGCCAGCGCGGCAGCACCTCGGCCGGCGGCTGGATGATGCGCCGTTTCGGGCGATGGGGCCGCCCGCCCGCGACGCGCCACTGGTCCACCGGATTGTGCAGCCCCTCATGGTCGAGGCACTGGCGGCGGTAGAGGGCGCGCAGCATCTTCATCGCATTGTTGGCCTGCACCCACCCGGCATTCTCGCTCAGGCGCCGGAAGCGCTGCTCGACATCGCGGCGCCCGATGGTGTCGAGAGGGCGGTCGAGCCAGTCACCGAGGTCCTTGTGGACGGTGCTGCGGTATACCGCAACGGTACTGTCCTTGCGCGCCGGCCCGGCGGCGAGATAGTCCTCGAAGGCGTCCCGCACCGTCGGCATGGCGCGGGCGCGGGTGCGCCCGGCGGCGGGGTCCTCGCCGGCGGCGACGCGGCCCAGCGTCTCCCGGGCGAGGCGCCTGGCCTGTTCGGGGGTGATGCGGCCGTGGCGGCCGAGGACGAGGCGCCGGTTGGCGGCCTTGCGCCCGCCGTCGCCGGCGCGGTAGTTGACGATGTAGGAGCGCATGCCCGAGGGCTGGACGCGGATGCCGAATCCGGTGAGGCGGTCGTCCCATGCGATGAAGGGTTTGTGCCGGGGCTTGAGGGCTTCGACGTTTCGCTTGTTGAGGGTGAGCTTGAGGTTTGCAGTGCGCTTGCCGGTCTGTGTTGACATAGTGATATTCCTTCGAAACAGCCCTGAATATCACCATACAGGTCAACACATGAAAGTCAACCGGGGCGTAGTCCTGGCGCGCCTTGTCCACCGGGAAAACCAATACTTCATTGATATACAACGATTTCCTTTGACATCAGTTGCCACGAACAGACAGGCGTACGGTGGAATACTGAAACGTTTGAGCTTGCCGACGGCCTGTTCGATGCGCGCCCGTCCTCTGTAGAGCGCGCTTGCGAAGCGCTTTGGCCTGTTTTTGATGTTCTTCCGGTAGGGAATGACGGTCAGGGCGCCTCTTTTCCGGGCGAGTTGGCGGTTTCCGGCGCTGTCATAGCCCTTGTCGGCGACGATGGCGCGGGGCCGGACATCGGGGCCGATGTCCATCAGGGTCTCGAAATGCGGACTGTCGGCAGCCTCGCCGCCGGTCAGGTCGAAGGCGATCGGCAGGCCGTCGAAATCGGTCTTCAGGTGGATTTTGGTGCTGAAACCGCCCCGCGAGCGTCCAAGCGCCTGACCCTGCTGCCCCCTTTTGCGCCGGCCGCCGATACATGCGCGCGGGTCACGGTCGAATCGAACATCTGAACCAGGTGCGCCGTGCTGCTCAAATCCGCCAGCGTGGCGAAAAAGTCCTCGAACACCCCTGAACGGCTCAGACGGTGAAAACGCCGCCATACCGTATTCCAGTGCCCGAACCGCTCCGGCAGCGCCCGCCAGGTGATGTTGTGAACCGCAAAGAAGTGCAGCGCCTCCAGAAACAGACGGTCGTCCTTCGCCTTCGCACCCCGCCTCGGAAGGCAAAGCCGGAAAACCTCCAGCGCAACCTCCCAGTCTCCATTCGTCATCTTCGTCGACATCAACGAAACCCCCGAATCGCCGACGCCTCATGATTCAGACAAATCCTCGCACGGGAATCCCTGAACACGCTCCTGAGTCAATACGTCCACAGGGCCTAGGTCCTGTGGACGGATTTGATCAAGATGAAGGCAGCGGCGAGTGCGACGAAGGAGCTGAAGTTTGTGGCGGTCTTTTCGCAGCGCAGGGCGATGCGTTTGAAGCGTTTGAGCTTGCCGACGGCCTGTTCGATGCGCGCCCGTCCTCTGTAGAGCGCGCTTGCGAAGCGCTTTGGCCTGTTTTTGATGTTCTTCCGGTAGGGAATGACGGTCAGGGCGCCTCTTTTCCGGGCGAGTTGGCGGTTTCCGGCGCTGTCATAGCCCTTGTCGGCGACGATGGCGCGGGGCCGGACATCGGGGCCGATGTCCATCAGGGTCTCGAAATGCGGACTGTCGGCTGCCTCGCCGCCGGTCAGGTCGAAGGCGATCGGCAGGCCGTCGAAATCGGTCTTCAGGTGGATTTTGGTGCTGAAACCGCCCCGCGAGCGTCCAAGCGCCTGACCCTGCTGCCCCCTTTTGCGCCGGCCGCCGATACATGCGCGCGGGTCACGGTCGAATCGAACATCTGAACCAGGTGCGCCGTGCTGCTCAAATCCGCCAGCGTGGCGAAAAAGTCCTCGAACACCCCTGAACGGCTCAGACGGTGAAAACGCCGCCATACCGTATTCCAGTGCCCGAACCGCTCCGGCAGCGCCCGCCAGGTGATGTTGTGAACCGCAAAGAAGTGCAGCGCCTCCAGAAACAGACGGTCGTCCTTCGCCTTCGCACCCCGCCTCGGAAGGCAAAGCCGGAAAACCTCCAGCGCAACCTCCCAGTCTCCATTCGTCATCTTCGTCGACATCAACGAAACCCCCGAATCGCCGACGCCTCATGATTCAGACAAATCCTCGCACGGGAATCCCTGAACACGCTCCTGAGTCAATACGTCCACAGGGCCTAGGTCCAACAAGAACGACAATATCAGAGGACGATATTTCTACAACACTTCCATCGGAAAAAGTCAAACTATGAAACCGGACGGTCGGAGGCGTATAGTTCGCGGATGATGTCACAGCCGCCGCATCGTTGTCGTTTGGTAGTGTCGGGGTGGTGGATTCAGCCATATCGGTGGTTTGATCTCAGAGGAAGTAGGAAGGGATTCCAGATCAGAGCAGAGGGAAAGGTCTAAGTGCTCAATTGATAAGCGATATGGAGGATAGAAGAAAGTGTTGATCGCCAGTCACAGGAAGGTAAGCAGGGGCCTCCGAAGAGGCCCCGCGCCCTGCGGTCGAAACCGCAGGGGGTGTTGGCGGCAATCTACGGCCGCCTTTGCGGAATGTCCAGCGGTTTCGGCTGCCCGCGCTGCCGCGCGCGGCGTTGTTTGCGTTGCAGGCCGTTGAGTTTCAGGAAGCGTTTCACCGTGGAGAGGCTGACGGCGATGCCCTCGGCGGCGAGGGCGGCGTGGAGGCCGTGGTTGCCGATCTCCGGCTGTTTCTCCAGGAGGCGGAGGACCCGTGGACGCTCCGCTTCGATGAACGAGGGGCGGCCGCCGGGCGGGTCCGCCCGGACATCGCCGCGCGCCCGGAAGCGCCCGAGCCAGCGGTGAACGCTGGCCGCGGCGACATCGAACTTCCGCGCTGCGGCGCGAACGGCCATCCCTTCGTCCAGCACCGCCGCCACCGCCCGGCGCCGCAGGTCCTCGCTGACGGCCTTGCCCTTCCGCGCGCCTCCCAGCCCGCTTGTTGCCGTTTTCGTCATCTCTCCTTCTCTCCGTATCCGGCGCGGCTGCCGTTTCAGGTGTTTTCGACTTCCGGCGCCGTTCCGTCCCGATGCCTCCGGCGCGGCGCCTTGCGCCGGACGCACCTGTCCCGTTGGGCGGCTGCTGTTCCGCCCCCCGGGAGGTGTGGGATGCCCGTCGGGCGCTGGCGCGCGCCCCGGGCCGCATTCGGGTCATCGCTTCGCTCGCTTGCCGACCGGTATGGGTATGGGGGTATATAGGGAACAAAGAGGGTGAATGCAAGCTAAAAGGGGAAATTAAACCGAATTTGTTTTCTGCGCGGAGCAGGCCGTGTCCGGGAGCGACGAAAAGTCGTGCGCGGGCGCTGCCCTCGGACCCGCATCCCGGGGGGCGGCGTCAGCCGCGTATCGAGAGCCCGTCCTGAGCTTGTCGAAGGGGACGGCCCTTCGATACGCCTCCCTCCGGTCGGCTACTCAGGGTGAGGGAAAGGCCTGTCCAGAGCCCGCCGCGCCTAAAGCGGCTCCAGGCGCCAGATCCGGGCGTCGTTTTCGTCCAGCAGCAGGTAGATCAGGCCGTCCGGGCCGGTGCGCACGTCGCGGATGCGGTTGCCGAAATCCGCCAGCAGGCGCTCTTCGTGGACCACCCTGTCCCCGTCGGTCTCCAGCCGGACGAGGAGTTGGGCGCGGAGCGCGCCGACGAAGAGGTTGCCGTCCCAGTGCGGGAACCTGCCGCCGCGATAGACCGTCAGCCCCGACGGCGCGATGGAGGGCGTCCAGTAGGTCGCGGGCTGCTCCATGCCCGGCCGCGCGGTCTCGTCGGTGATCCTGGTGCCGCTGTAATTGCGCCCGTAGGTGATGACCGGCCAGCCGTAGTTCCGCCCGCGCCGGACGAGGTTGACCTCGTCGCCGCCGCGCGGCCCGTGCTCCTGCGACCACAGCCGGCCCGTCTCCGGGTCGAAGGCGAGGCCCTGCGGGTTGCGGTGCCCGTAGGACCATATCTCCGGCAGCGCCCCGGCCCTGCCGGCGAAGGGGTTGCCGGGCGCCGCCGCGCCGTCGGGACCGAGCCGCAGGACCGCGCCGGCGTGGTTGCCGAGGTCCTGGGCGCTCGGCCGGTAGCCGCGGTCGCCGATGGTGACGAACAACGTCCCGTCCGGCGCGAACCGGAGCCGCGAGCCGAAATGCCGGCCCGTGCCGCTGGCCGCGCGGGCGGTGAAGACGGTCTCGAACCCGTGGAGCCGGCCGCCCTCCAGCCGCGCCGTGCTGACCGCCGTCGTCCAGCCGTCGGGCGTGTCCGCGATGTGGCTGAGATAGAGCCGCCCGTTGGCCGCGAAGCCGGGATCGAGCGCGACGTCCATCAGCCCGCCCTGGCCGTATTCCCCGAGGCGCGGCAGCCCCGGCAGCGGGTCCGAGGGCTGTCCGCCCGGCTCCAGGAGGCGGAGATTGCCCTCCAGCTCCGTCACCAGCATGCCGCCTCCGGGAAGGAAGGCCATGCCCCACGCCCGGTCGAACGGGCCGCCGACCGGGACGAGGCGGAAGGCGTGCTTCTCGGAGCGGTATTCGCGCGCCCCGGCGGCGTCGGCGGGGCCGCCCGCAACAGCGCCCAGGCAGAGCAGGGCGGCGGCCGCCGCCGCCCGGATCCGGGGGCCGGGTCGGCGATAGCCGGTCATCATGCGCCCGCAGCGTCCGCCCGGGCGCCCGGCGTGACATGCACATGCTCGATGGCGCCGGTGAAGCGGAACGCGCCGTGCTCCTCGTAAAGCGTCCACAATACGGGGCCGCGCCGCACGAGCCCGATGTCGAGGCCCTCGAACACGCCGAACGACAGCGTGGGCGACATCGCCGTCCAGTCGCACAGCACGGCGGCGCCGGACAGCACACGCGCCCGCCCCTGCCTGCCGCCCAGCGCCTCGTAGTCGAACGTGACGGTGCGCGCGCCCGCGCGAAGAGGCATCGGCGGCAGCGACACGGTTTCGCCGAAGCCGTTGTAGTGGAGGTTCAACGCATCGCGCTCGATGTACATGACGATGCCGCCGATCGGGTCGCCGACCGCCCACAACACGCCCTCGTCGCCGGCCGCATGGTCGAACCGCGTATCGATGCGGAAGCTGCGGTCGGCGATCATCGGGAGGATGTCGTCGCGGTGCGTCGTCTGCGCGCCGGGATAGAACGTCCGCGGCGTGTCGGCGCGTTCGCGGGCGGCCGGCGAGACGTCGGCGAATTTCTGGAACCGGTCGCGGTTGTCGAGCGGATATACGAGATTGGCCCATGCGGCCTCGTCGAAGGCGTCCACCAGTTCCTTGAGCTTGTCCGGGTGCTGCGCGCGCACGTCCTCGCTTTCCGAGAAATCCTCGTCGAGGTTGTGCAGCGTCCAGTTGTCGAGGTCGATGGGCGCGCCGCGTTTCTGTATGGACCGGGCGAGCCAGCCGCTGCGGTAGTAGGCGCGGTTGGACCAGCATTCGTAATACTGCTCCGTGCGCGGCGACTCTGCCGCGGCGTCCGCCAGCACCGGCCTGAAGCTCACGCCGTCGGGCGCGCCGGCGGGCTTGCCGTTCACCTCGTCGAGCGCGGAAACGCCCGCCAGGTCGAGCAGGGTCGGCATCACGTCGGTGACATGCACGAACTGCCCGCGCCGCTCGCCCCGGGCCGGAATGCCGGCCGGCCAGCTGAACAGGAACGACACCCGCCGGCCCCCGCCGCCGGTGTAGGTCTTGAAGGTCGGGAACGGCGTGTTGCACACCTCGCCCCATGCGGTGGGATAGAGCGAGACGCTCCGCGGCCCGCCGAGATCCTCCACCTGCGCACGGTCATCGGCGAGCGGCTGCGCCGGCAGGCCCATATAGCGGCGGTTGTTGTTGAACATGCCGTGTTCGCCGCCGGCGTCGGTGCCGCCATTGTCCGAACTGAAGACGATGATGGTGTTGTCGAGCTCGCCCAGCCGGTCGAGGAAGCGGACCAGCTTGCCGACATTCTGGTCCACGCAATCGAGCATCGCCGCATAGGTTTCCATGTGGCGCGCGAACAGCCTGCGGTCGGCCGGGTCGGTGTCCTCCCACCGCGGCGCGCGCGGATCGGACTCCGGCAGGCGGGTGCCGGCCGGGACCAGGCCCATCTGGAGCTGCCGCCTGAAGCGCTCGCGGCGGATGGCGGTCCAGCCCGCATCGTAGCGGCCCTCGTAGCGCGCCATGTCCGAAGCCTTCGACTGCAGCGGCGCGTGCACCGCGTTGTGCGCGATGTAGGCGAAGAACGGCTTGTCGGACGATGCCGCCCGCAGCTCCTTGATGTTCTGGATCGTCCTGTCGGTCCAGTCGTCGGTGGCGTAGTAGTCCTCCGGGTAGATGTCGAGCGGCGCCAGGGTGTTCTGGATCGTCCTGTCGGTCCAGTCGTCGGTGGCGTAGTAGTCCTCCGGGTAGATGTCGAGCGGCGCCAGGGTGTTGTCGATCTGCAGCCTGGAGGGGAAGAAGAAGTGCGTCTCGCCGTCCATGAAACCGTAGAAGCTGTCGAAGCCGCGCTGCGACGGCCAGTTGTGCTTCGGCCCGGCGGCCGTCGTATCCGGGGTCGGCGTGTTGTGCCACTTGCCGGTCATCATGGTGGCGTAGCCGGCTGCCCTGAAGGTTTCCGCAATGGTCGGCTGGTCGAGCGGAATCTCGCCCGAATAGCCGGGAAAGCCGGCATTGTTGTTGGACAGCCAGCCTGTGCCGACGGCATGGGAGTTGCGCCCGGTGAGCAAGGCCGCCCGCGCGGGCGAGCAGATCGGGTGCGTCGTGTAGTGGGTGAACTGCAGGCCGCGCGCCGCCAGTGCGTCCAGGTGCGGCGTTTCGATCTCCGAGCCGTAGCAGCCGGGGTCCGACCAGCCCATGTCGTCCATGTATATGATGACGACGTTCGGGCTGCCTGCCGGCGGGCGCGGATGGTCCCGCCAGTGGGGGGTGGACTCCGCGTGGGTGCGCGCGATGGCGCCTTCGAATTCGCTCACTGCTGGGTCGCTCCGGTTGGTCGGGGACTCGGGCCTCGTCCCGGCACCGCCCGGCCCATCATGGCCATATCGTCATGCCCGGACTTGTTTTGGGCATGACGGAGAGGGGAGCGGTCGGGCGCTCCGAACGAGGCGATACGAACTTCGGAAGCACGACTCTACAGCGCCGCCGGCTCCTTCTTCCGGGCCTTCGCTTTCGCTTTCGGCGGGGCGGGAGGCGGCGGGTCGGGATAGGCGAAGGTCAGGCCGTCCTCGCCGGCATCCACCTCCACCGTGCCGCCCTTGGCCAGCCGCCCGAACAGCAGTTCCTCGGCGAGCGGCTTCTTGATGTGCTCCTGGATGATGCGGGCGAGCGGGCGGGCGCCGTATTCGGTGCTGTAGCCCTTCTCGGCCAGCCATTCGCGGGCCGCCTCGGTCAGCAGGATTTCGACCTGGCGGTCGTCGAGCTGGCCCTCGAGCTCCGCGACGAACTTGTCCACCACCCGGTGCACCACCTCCATCGGCAGGTTGCCGAAGGAGATGATCGCATCCAGGCGGTTGCGGAACTCCGGCGTGAAGAGCCTGTCGATGGCCTCCTTGTCGTCGCCCTCGCGGACGTTGCGCCCGAAGCCGATCGCCGCCTTGGCGAGGTCCGACGCGCCGGCATTGGTCGTCATGATGACGATGACGTTGCGGAAATCGACCTGCTTGCCGCTGTGGTCGGTCAGCTTGCCGTAATCCATGATCTGGAGCAGCACGTTGAAGACGTCCGGATGCGCCTTCTCGATCTCGTCGAGCAGCAGCACCACATGCGGGTTCTTGTCCACCGCGTCCGTCAGCAGCCCGCCCTGGTCGAAGCCGACATAGCCGGGCGGGGCGCCGATCAGCCGCGAGACGCTGTGGCGCTCCATGTATTCGGACATGTCGAAGCGCACGAGCTCGACCCCGAGGCAGCGCGCAAGCTGGCGGGCGGCCTCGGTCTTGCCGACGCCCGTCGGGCCGGAGAACAGGTAGCTGCCGATGGGCTTCTCCGGCTCGCGCAGGCCGGCCCGGGCGAGCTTGACCGCGCTCGCCAGCGCCTCGATGGCGGGGTCCTGGCCGAACACCACCGTCTTCAGGTCGCGCTCCAGCGTCTGCAGCGCCTCGCGGTCGTCGCGGCTCACGCTCTTCGGCGGGATGCGGGCGATCTTGGCGACGATGCCCTCGACGTCGCGCACGCCGACGGTCTTCTTGCGCCGGCTCGGCGGCAGCAGGAGCTGGGCCGCGCCGACCTCGTCGATCACGTCGATGGCCTTGTCCGGCAGCTTGCGGTCGTTGATGTAGCGCGCCGAGAGGCTGACCGCCGTGCGGATGGCCTCGGTGGTGTAGCGGACGCCGTGATGCTCCTCGTAATAGGGCTTGAGGCCCATCATGATCTTGATGGCGTCCGGCACCGACGGCTCGTGCACGTCGATCTTCTGGAAGCGGCGGACCAGCGCGCGGTCCTTCTCGAAATAGTTGCGGTATTCCTTGTAGGTGGTGGACCCGATGCAGCGCAGCGTGCCGCTGGCGAGCGCGGGCTTCAGGATGTTGGAGGCGTCCATCGAGCCGCCGCTGGTGGCGCCGGCGCCGATGACGGTGTGGATCTCGTCGATGAACAGGATGGCGCCCTCGAGCGCGTCCAGTTCCGCCAGCACCTGTTTCAGCCGCTCCTCGAAATCGCCCCGGTAGCGCGTGCCCGCGAGCAGCGAGCCCATGTCGAGCGCGTAGATCGTGGCCTCCGCCAGCACCTCCGGCACCGCGCCCTCGACGATCTTGCGCGCCAGGCCCTCGGCGATGGCGGTCTTGCCGACGCCGGGCTCGCCCACATAGAGCGGGTTGTTCTTGGTCCGCCGGCAGAGAATCTGGATCGTCCGCTCGACTTCGAGCTCGCGCCCGATCAGCGGGTCGATCTTGCCGGCGTCCGCCTTCTCGTTGAGGTTGACGCAATAGGCCTGCAGCGCCTCGGCGGGCTTGCGGCCGCCCGGCTCGCCGCCCTCGTTCTCCTGGCGCTCCTCCGCGCCGCGCACCCGCCGGGGTTCCGACTGGCCGGCGCTCTTGGCGATGCCGTGGCTGATGTAGTTGACGGCGTCGAGGCGGGTCATTTCCTGGCCCTGCAGGAAGAACACGGCGTGGCTTTCCCGCTCGGAGAAGATCGCCACGAGCACGTTGGCGCCCGTCACCTCCTCGCGCCCGGACGACTGCACGTGGATCGCGGCGCGCTGCAGGACGCGCTGGAAGCCGGCGGTCGGCTTGGGGTCCCCGTCGCGCTCCACGACGAGGTTGTCGAGCTCCTCGTCCAGGTAGCCGGTCACCTCGGAGCGCAGATTGTCCACATCGACCGAGCAGGCGCGCAGCACCGCCATGCAGTCCCGGTCCTCGGTGAGCGCCAGCAGCAGGTGCTCCAGCGTCGCATATTCGTGCCGGCGCTCCTTGGCGTAGGAGAGCGCCCGGTGCAGCGTCTGTTCGAGGGTGCGCGACAGCATCGACCGGCTACTCCTTCTCAAGCGTCAGCTGCAGAGGGTGTTCGTGCCGACGCGCGAAGTCCACAACCTGCGTCACCTTGGTCTCGGCGACTTCGTAGGTATAGACACCACAGACCCCGATTCCCCGCTGGTGGACCATCAGCATGATATTCGTCGCTTCCTCCCGGCCCTTGTTGAAGAAGGCTTGCAGGACGTGGACGACGAACTCCATCGGCGTGTAGTCGTCATTGAGCATAATGACCTTGTACAATGACGGCTTATTCGTCTCCGGCTTGGTCCTGACGAGCACGCCCGTGTTCGGGCCCTCGTCTCCGCCTCGCCGTTCGTCGCTCATCCTTTCTCTCCCGCCCGGGGGCCGCATCCGAGAGCCTAGCATAACCCAGCTATCGAAGTAGGAGTAAGCCGTATCCGTTCAAGGTCTCGCCCCGGGGTTTCCGGTGGAGGAAAAAAATACCATCCGGCATTGCGGCGAACCCGGATTGACTTTATGTGGGCCAAGGAGGGCCCATGAAGGCGATTCTCTCTGTTCTGCTTCTGGCGGCGGCCATTCTGGCGGCCGGCCCCGCGCCGGCGGCGCGCTATGCCGCGGTCGTCATCGACGCCGACAGCGGCGCCGTGCTCCACGGCGAACGGTCCACGGCGCGCCGTTATCCAGCATCGCTGACCAAGATGATGACGGTTTATCTCATTTTTGAGCGGCTTCGCAGCGGCAAGTACAAACTCTCGACCCGCATGAAGGTGCCGCACCGCGCGACCCTGCAGCCGGCGTCCCGGCTCGGCCTCAAACAGGGATCGACGATCACTGTCCGCGACGCCATCAGGGCCCTTGTCGTCAAGTCCGCGAACGATGTCGCCACGACCGTCGCCTATTTCATCGCTGGCAGCGAACGGAAATTCGCGAGGGTGATGAACCGCAAGGCGCGGGAGCTCGGCATGCACCGCACCTCGTTCCGAAACGCTTCCGGGCTCTGGCATTCAAAGCAATGGACCACGGCCCGCGACATGGCCCGGCTGGCGCGCGCCCTCATGCGGAATTTCCCACAATATTATGACTATTTCTCCCTGAAATCGTTCAAGTTCAGGGGGCGCACCTACCGCTCGCACAACCGCCTGCTGCGGCGCTATTCCGGCGCTGACGGGCTGAAGACCGGCTACATCTCCAAATCGGGCTTCAACCTGGCCTTTTCCGCGGTCCGCAATGGCCGCCGGCTGATTACCGTGGTCATGGGAGGGCGCACGGCCCGCTCGCGCGACCGCCATGTCGCGAAGCTGACGGACCGCATCTTCGCCCGGCTGAAGCTGCGCCCGGCCGTCAGTGAAAGCGGCCTCGTCTGGGCCGTGCAGGTGGGGGCGGTCGGGGACAGGTCCGCCGCCCGCGGCCTGGCGCGCGCCGCGGCGCTTAAGGTCGGCACGCCGCAGGGAGGCGCCTGGGGAGCTTGGCCCAAGGCGCGACGCAAGGGCGGCACGATCTACCAGGCGCGCCTGATCGGCTATAGCAAGCGCGATGCCCGGCAGGCCTGCCGCGATCTCAAGAGGCGGCGCACGGACTGTTTCGTCGTTCGCCATGGCGCGGCTCCCGTCATGGCGCCGCTGCCGGTGCCCTCGCCCAGGGCCGCGCCGCCGCCGGCTCCGACGGCGACCGCTGCCGCGCCCACCACCCCTTCGCCGGCGAAGGCGAAGCCTGCCGCGCCGGCATCCCGGCTGCCCGCCATGGCCGCGGTGCCGAAGCTGCCGCCGGCGCAATCGGCGCGTGCGGGAGGATACGCCGTGCAGGTCGGCGTTTATGCCAGCCAGAAACGGGCGCGCCGGCAGGCGCTGGCCGCTGCGGACCTGCTGCGCGGACTGCCTAGCGGGGTTTATGCTGGCGCCTGGCCGATGAGAGCGTCCAGCGGGCGCAAGCTCTACCGGGCCCGCCTTACCGGGTTCGCGGAAGACGACGCCAGACGCGCCTGCGCCGACCTCCGGCGCAAGAACCGCGACTGTCTGGTCCTGCTTCACCGCACGGGGCGCAAGGCGCGCGCGTGACCCGCCGTGGCAAGGCGCCGGTGAGCCCGCCGTCCGCGGTGGCCGCTGCCATCCGCGCCGTCGAGGCGGAAGCGGCGGTCAGGACCTCGCCATGCGGCGACGGCGAGATGGTCTGGCGCGTCTTCGGCGAACCGGGTACGCCGCCGGTCATGCTGATGCATGGCGGCTACGGTTCCTGGTGGCACTGGTTTCGCAATGTCCGCTCGCTCGCGCGGGGCCGCCGGGTCTATGCCTGCGACACGCCCGGTCTTGGCGAATCCGCCCCGCCGCCCGACCGGAGGGATATCGACTCGATCGGGAGGATCGTCGCCGACGGCCTGCGTCATGTCCTCGAGGAGCGCGGCCAGCGGGTCGACCTCGTGGGATTCTCCTTCGGCGGCATTGTGGGCGGCCATGCCGCGCCCTACCTGCCGGACCTGCTGAACAGCTTCACCATGGTCGGCGTCGGTGCGATGGGACTGCGCCGGGCGCGGGGGCCGGCGCTGGAGCGGTTCCGGCGGGACATGACGCCGGCCCAGCTCAGAAGCCTCGCACGGCGCAATCTCGAAATCCTGATGCTGGCCGACCCGCGCGCCGTGGACGACTTTGCGGTTCACATGCAGGTTACCAACACGATGCGCGCCGTCACCAAGAGCCGCTGGGTGAGCGCGACGCCGGCGCTTCGCGGCCGCCTGCCGCTCATCGAGGCGCCACTGGCCGCGATGTGGGGCGAATGGGACTGGACCGCGTGGCCCTTCTTCCGCGAGCGGGTGGCCGCCATTCGCGCCATCCGGTCGGACGCGCGCATCGCCATGGTGCCGCGCGCCGGGCACTGGGCCATGTACGAGCAGCCGGAAGCGTTCGAACGGGCTCTCCGGGAACTTCTGCCCGAACGGGGATGAGGCATTTTCGGGGAGGGTCTGGAGCGGGAGACGAGATTCGAACTCGCGACCCTCACGATGGCAACGTGATGCTCTACCTCTGAGCTACTCCCGCATCAGGCTGCGCAACATAGGCCAAATTGTGCCGGGCGCAAGCGCAAAGTCCGGGCTTGCGCAGGCATCGGGAGGGGCGCTGGGTCGAAAGGCGGGACCAGGGTGGGCATGAACACAAGATTAACATTATATTTTGTTAAAAATGTAATTTATGATAACTAGATTGAACGGTGAGGGAGCTTCGTCATGGCGGTCATCAAGGTTGCGGACGAAGTCTGGCTGGCGACGGCTTCGCTTCATCGCCGGTATCCGGACAGGGAAGACTTTTCGGTCTCGGAGATCGTCGCGCAGGCGAGGGACGAGAATGTGACCGGCGCCGGCTCCCTGCGGCCCGGCGTGCAGATTCACGCCTATCTGCATTGCGTCGCCAACCGCAGGCCCAACCCGGCCCGGTTGCGCATGCTGACGGAAACATCAAGAGGGCGCCGCCGTCTCTACCGGCCGGGTGATGACTGCCATCCGGACCGGCTTTCCGGCGCGTCGCTTCCCGGCCGGGAGGCGCTGCCGCCAGCCTGTCGGGAACTGCTCGATTGGTACCATGACGACTATCTGACGCGGGAAACCTATGGCGCGGGCGAACTGGAGTTATCCATGAACGAAGCGGCGAGCGCGTGGCCCGTTGCCGACCCGATTCTCGCCTTGAAGGGCAGCGGCAGGGAGATATGGGCGGACGAGGATGCCGACGCCTATGTCCGGCGTCTTCGCGAGGGTTGGGAATGAGCCGGATCTTCTGGGACACCAACCTGTTCATCTACCTCTTCGAGGGCGCAGACGAAGAGGCCGAGCGCGTTGCAACGCTTCGCAGGCGAATGATCGAGCGGCGAGACCAATTGCTCACCTCCTCACTCACGCTTGGCGAGCTTCTCGTCAAACCTCTCGATGCGGGGCGCAGGGACCTCGCGCGCCGCTATACACAGGCGATGGAAACGGCGGCTGCGATATTGCCCTTCGACCACGCCGCCGCCCGCGCCTTTGCGGAAATTCGCCGGGACCGCTCGATCCGGCCGCCGGACTCCATTCAACTGGCTTGCGCGGCGGCGGTGGGCACGGACCTGTTTCTCACGAATGACAGGCGTCTGGCCCGCAAGCATATTCATGGCATTCAGTTCATCCAGTCGCTCAACGAGGCAGTGATTTAGGGAGGCGCGGCGACGGCGTGCAGGGGCAGGGCCTTGCCAAAGCCTCGGGCGGCGTTCATCCTCACCGTTCCACTCGGGGGAGCCGCAATCCCGCGGCTGAGAGGTCCCGCAATCGGGACGACCCCAGGAACCTGATCCGGTTAGTACCGGCGGAGGGAGCGTGTGGGCGAGGCTGCGCCGGACATAGAATTTGCCGTCGATATTCGCGGCGCCGCGCTTTCCTACGGGGGAGCGCCGCTGTTCGACGGGCTCGACATTCGCCTGGAGGCCGGTCTCTGGACCTGCCTGCTGGGTCCGAGCGGCGTCGGCAAGACGAGCCTGCTGCGGCTGATCGCCGGTCTTGACGGCGCTGCCGCCGGCCGGGTGCGCACCGGACCCGTGGCTTATATGGGCCAGAGCGACCTACTGCTCCCCTGGGCCAGCGCGTTGGACAACGCGGTGCTGGGCGCCAGGCTGCGCGGCGAGAGGCCGAACTTCCAACGGGCGCACCGCCTGCTTTCCGAGGTCGGCCTTGCGGCCTCCATGGAGGCCCGCCCGGAGACGCTCTCGGGCGGCGAACGCCAGCGGGTCGCGCTGGTCCGCACGCTGATGGAGGACCGGGCGGTCGTGTTGATGGACGAGCCGTTCGGCAGCCTCGACGCGATTACCCGCCACGCGGCGCAGGACCTCGCGGCGCGCATGCTGGCGGGGCGGACCGTGCTGCTCGTCACGCACGACCCGCTGGAGGCGCTGCGTCTCGGAGACCGCGTCTATGTCCTGACCGGCCGGCCGGCGGCACTGGAGGCGGTGCCGGCACCGGACCTTGCGCCGCCGCGCGATGTGCGCGACCCGGCGGTTCTGGCGGCGCAAGGCGACCTGCTTGCGAGGCTCGCGGCATGAAGGCGGCCCTGCGCATGGCAATCGTGACGGCGGGGCTGCTGGTCGTCTGGCAGGCGATTGTTTCCGTCACCGGGGCACAGCCCTTCATCCTTCCGGGACCACCGGCCGTCGCGGTGGCGCTGGCCGGTCATTCGGGGCTTCTCCTGTCCCATGCCGGCACGACGCTGGTGGAAATCCTGCTCGGCCTCGTCCTCGGCGCGGCACTCGGCGCATTTTCGGCACTGGTCATCGCCCATGTCCGTCCGGCGCGGCTATGGCTGCTGCCCGTCCTGGTCGCAAGCCAGGCCGTCCCGGTGTTCGCCATCGCGCCGGTCCTGGTGCTCTGGCTTGGCTACGGCATGGCCTCCAAGGTGGCGATGGCGGTGCTCATCATTTTCTTCCCGGTGACGGCCGCCTTCTATGACGGCCTTTCCCGCACGGATCCCGGCTGGCTCGATCTGGCGCGCAGCATGGGCGCCTCTCGCTGGCGCCAGCTTGTCCATCTGCGGATTCCTGCAGCATTGCCGGCCTGCGCTTCCGGCCTGCGCGTCGCCACGGCGGTCGCGCCCATCGGCGCCGTGGTGGGCGAGTGGGTCGGCGCGTCGGCCGGTCTCGGCTACCTCATGCTGCACGCCAATGCGCGCATGCAGGTGGACCTCATGTTCGCCGCGCTGCTCGTGCTCGCGGCGATGGCGCTCATCCTCTACTTCACTGTCGACCGCCTGCTCCGCCTCGCGGTGCCTTGGCAGGTCGATACCCTTTGGCAAGATCAGGGAAAGGAACCTGTTCAACCATGAAAATCCGCCTCCCGGCGCTTGTCGCCGCGTGCCTGCTCGCCGCTTTTCCGGCGGTGGCGGAGGAGAAGCTTACCGTGCTGCTCGACTGGTTCGTCAATCCGGATCACGGGCCACTCTATGTGGCGCAGGAGCGGGGCTATTTCGCGGATGCCGGCCTGGCGGTGGAATTCGTGCCTCCCGCGGACCCGAACGATCCGCCGAAGATCGTGGCGGCGGGCAAGGCGGACCTCGCGGTCTCCTATCAGCCGCAATTGCACATGCAGGCGGCCGCCGGCCTGCCGCTTGCGCGGATCGCCACCCTCGTCGCGACGCCGCTCAACACGATTGTCGTGTTGGAGGACAGCCCGATACGGACGATCGCCGACCTCAAGGGCAAGCGGGTCGGCTTTTCCGTGGCGGGACTGGAGGACGCCCTGCTCGAAGGCGTGCTTCAACCCCACGGCCTCACGATGGACGACATCGAGAAGGTGAACGTCAACTGGTCGCTTTCGCCGTCGCTCATCGCCGGCCAGGTCGATGCCGTGATCGGCGCCTTCCGCAATTTCGAACTGAACCAGATGGACATCGTGGGCCATCCGGGCCGCGCCTTCTATCTGGAGGAAGAAGGCGTGCCGCCCTATGATGAGCTGATCGTCGTCGCGCACAAGGACACGCTGGACCGGCCTGCCTATCGCGCCTTCGTGGACGCGGTAGAGCGCGGCGTCCAATACACGATCAACCATCCCGATGAGGCCTGGGCGCTGTTCATCGCCGGCGACCGCAAGGACCTCGACGACGAGCTCAACCGGCGCGCCTGGCGGGATACGCTGCCGCGCTTTGCGTTGCGTCCGGCGGCGCTCGACAGGCGGCGCTACGAGCGGTTCGCGGATTTTGTCGTGGAGCGCGGCCTTGTGGACTCCCTGCCGCCGGTGGAGACCTACGCGGTAGAGCTGCAATAGCCGGCGTCGCCGTTCAGACCGTCGTCTTGCCCTTGAAGCCGCAGAGATCGGCGACCGTGCAGGCCGGGCAGTCGGGCTTCCGCGCCTTGCAGACATAGCGCCCGTGCAGGATGAGCCAGTGGTGGGCATGCAGCTTGCGGTGCGCCGGCACGCGCCGCAGGAGCTTCTTCTCCACTTCCAGCGGCGTCTTGCCGGGTGCGAGGCCGGTGCGGTTGCCTACGCGGAAGATATGCGTGTCCACCGCGATGGTGGGCTGGCCGAACGCCGTGTTGAGGACGACATTGGCCGTCTTGCGGCCGACGCCGGGCAGGCGTTCGAGCGCCTCCCTGCTGTCCGGCACGGCGCCGCCGTGTTCCTCGACCAGGATTTGAGAGAGCCCGATGACATTGCGCGCCTTGGCGTTGAAGAGGCCGATGGTGCGGATGTGATGCCGGACGCCGTCCTCGCCGAGCGCGAGCATCGCCTCCGGCGTGTCGGCCTCGGCGAACAGGGGCCCTGTCGCCTTGTTGACGCCTGTATCGGTCGCCTGGGCGGACAGCACGACCGCGACCAGCAGCGTGAAGGGGTTGACGTAGTGCAACTCCCCCTGCGGCTCCGGCAGGGCGGCCGCCAGGCGGTCGAAGAAAGTCTCGATCTCCGCCTTCTTCATGCGCCGCGCCGGGGCGTAAGGAAGCCGACAATGTCACGGATTTCGTTCATCGTCGCAGAGGCGATGGCGTCCGCCCGCGCCGCGCCGTCCGCCAGCACGCCGTCGATGTAGCCGGGGTCGGCCATCAGCCGGCGCATATCCGCCGTCACCGGGGACAACACCTCCACGGCCAGTTCGGAGAGCGCAGCCTTGAAGTCGGAGAAGCCGCGTCCGCCGAATTCGCGGCAGACCGCCGCCTCGTCGCAATCTGCAAGCGCGGCATGGATGCCGACGAGGTTCGCAGCTTCCGGCCGGCCTTCGAGCCCGGCAGGCTCGCTCGGCAGCGGTTCCGGGTCCGTCTTCGCCCGGCGGATTTTCTGCGCGATGGCCTCGGCGTCGTCCGAAAGGTTGATGCGCGAATTGGGCGAGGGGTCGGACTTGCTCATCTTGGCATTGCCGTCCCGAAGGCTCATCACCCTGGTCGCTGCGCCGAATATGCGCGGTTCCGGCAGCACGAAGGCCTCGCAGTCGTAGTAGCGGTTGAAGGCGCCCGCAATATCGCGCGAAAGTTCCAGATGCTGCTTCTGGTCTTCGCCGACCGGCACGTCGCTCGCGCGGTAAAGAAGGATGTCGGCGGCCATCAGCACGGGATAGGCAAAAAGCCCGACCGCGGCGGCATCGCGCCGTTTGCCCGCCTTCTCCTTGAACTGGGTCATCCGGTTGAGCCAGCCCATCGGTGCGTGGCAGTTGAGCACCCAGGCGAGCTCGGCATGTCCCGACACCATGCTCTGGTTGAAGATTATGCAGCGCTGCGGATCGATTCCCGATGCGATAAAGGCCGCCGTTACTTCGCGGGTGTTGGCCGTCAGTTCGGCCGGATCCTGCGGCACCGTGATCGCGTGCAGATCGACGATGCAGAAGATGCAGTTGAAGTCGAAATCCTGTTGCATGCCCACCCAGTTGCGGATGGCGCCCAGATAATTTCCGAGATGCAGGTTTCCGGTCGGCTGGATGCCGGAAAAAATTCGTTTCATGATCCACCGCTCTCCGTTCGGCGGGCGGTTTATCCGCACCGGAGGGCGCAGGGTCAAGGGCGCGAGGGTCTCGACGGGCCGGGCGGCGCCGCTATATGGTGGCTGCTATGGCCAGCGTAGAGATTTATTCCAGCATGTGGTGCCCCTTCTGCTACCGGGCGAAGCGGCTGCTGAAGAGCAAGGACGCCGGTTTCACGGAATACAATGTGGACGGCGATCCGGCGCTGCGCGGCGAGATGATGCGCCGGGCCGGCGGCCGCCATACCGTGCCGCAGATATTCATCGACGGCGCCCATGTGGGCGGGTCGGACGAGCTCGCGGCGCTGGAACGGGCAGGACGGCTCGATCCGTTGCTTCAGGGCTCGCCGTCGTGACCGTCTTCACGGTCGCCTGCCTCCAGAATACGGCGGAACGGGACACGGAGCCGACGCTCGCCGCGCTCGGCGACATGGTCCGCCGGGCGCGCGGCATGGGCGCGGACCTGATTGCCGCGCCGGAGGTCTGCTCCTATCTGGAGCCGCGCCGGCGTCTGGTGCTGGAAAAGGCGGAACCGCAGGACGACCACCGGGGCCTTGCCGCTTTCCGGGAGTGGGCGCGGGAGACCGGAGCCTGGCTGCTTGCGGGTTCGATGGTGACGCGCACCGAAGAGGAGCGGCTCGCCAACCGGTCGTACCTGATCGACCCGGCCGGCGGGGTGGCTGCCACCTACGACAAGATCCACATGTTCGACGTGGATATCGGCGAGGGCGACCGCTACCGGGAAAGCCGGACATACAGGCCGGGAGAGAATGCGGTCACCGTCCACACGCCGCTGGCTGTGCTGGGTCTCACCATCTGCTACGACATGCGCTTCCCGGTGCTTTACCGGACGCTGGCGCAGGCGGGAGCCGAAGTGATTACCGTGCCGTCGGCCTTCACGGTGCCCACGGGCCGCGCGCACTGGCATGTGCTGCTGCGCGCCCGCGCCATCGAGACAGGCTGTTTCATCGTGGCGCCGGCACAGGTCGGCGAACACGCCGAGGGCCGGCGCACCTACGGCCATTCGCTGATCGTCGCGCCTTGGGGCGAGGTGCTGGCGGACGGCGGCGAGGAGCCCGGCATCGTCACCGCGGAAATTGACACGGCCCGCGTGGCGGAAGCCCGCGCCCGCGTGCCCTCCCTCTCCGGCGACCGTCCCTTCGACCTGCCGGCGGGTTACAGGGCGGCCGCGGAATAGCGGCGTCCTTCCTGCCGCCTGCGATACAGGAAACCGTATTTCCGAAGCCTGGAGGCGCTTCCCATGAAGCTGGGTCTTTCAATCGGCTATTCGGGCGCGACGCTCGATTTCCCGACCGAACTGGTGAAGCTCGCCGACAGGCTCGGCTACGACACGGTGTGGACGGCCGAGGCCTACGGCACCGACGCCATGACGCCGCTCGCCTATCTGGCGGCCGTCACTGAGCGGATCAAGCTCGGCACGGGCATCATCCAGCTTGCCGCGCGCACGCCCGCCAACGCCGCCATGCAGGCGCAGACGATCGATGCGCTCGCCGGCGGCGGGCGGATGATCGTCGGCATCGGCGTTTCGGGGCCGCAGATCGTGGAAGGCTGGTACGGCCAGCCCTGGGGCCGCCCCTATTGGCGGATCAAGGATTACGTCGCGATCATGCGGAAGATCTTCGCGCGCGAGGAGCCGGTGACCCATGACGGCCGGGAAATCTCGCTGCCCTATGAGGGCGAAGGCTCCGCCGGCATGGGCAAACCGCTGCGGATGATCCTGCATCCCAACCCGGACATCCCGATCTATCTCGGCACGGGAGCGGAATCGACGGTGCGGCTTACCGGAGAGATCGCCGACGGCTGGCTGCCGCTCGGCTTCATGCCCGGCACACTGGACGAATACCGGCCCTGGCTGGAGCAGGGCTTCGCGCGGGCCGGCAACGGCAAGGGCTTCCACAATTTCGAGATCGTCGCCTCGCCGCATGTCATCCTGGGCGACGATGTGAAGGCGGGCCTGGCGTCGCTCAAGCCGCGCGAGGCGCTCTATGTCGGCGGCATGGGGCACCGCGACAAGAATTTCCACAACGCCATGATGTGCCGCCGCGGCTTCGAGGACGCCGCCGAGCGCATCCAGGAGCTCTACCTCGCCGGCCGCAAGGACGAGGCGGCCGAGGCCGTGCCGGACGAATGGGTGGACATGAAGGCGCTCATCGGCCCGGCGGCCCGCATCAGGCAGCGCTTCCGCGCCTGGGCCGACAGCGGCGCCACCGCCATCACTGTGCGCACGCGCAGCGAGGAAGCCGTCCGCGTCATCGGGGAGGCCGCCCGGCTGAACCGTTAGCCCGGATTCATCCCCGCGCCTTCATCAGGCGCTGCTTGTCGCGCTTCCAGTCGCGTTCCTTGATCGCGTGGCGCTTGTCCACCTTGCGCTTGCCCCGGGCGAGGCCGAGTTCCAGCTTTGCGCGCCCGCGCTCGTTGAAATAGAGCTTGAGGGGCACGATGGTCGCGCCCTCGCGCCGCACGGCCCCGGCCAGCCGGTCGATCTCGCGCCTGTGGAGCAGAAGTTTGCGCGGCCGCTTTGCCGAGTGCCCGAAATGGCGGGCCGGCTTGTATTCCGGGATATGGGCGTTGACGAGGAAGACCTCGCCCGACCGCTCGACCGCATAGGCCTCGACGATGGAGCCGCGCCCTTCGCGCAACGACTTCACCTCGCTGCCGGAAAGCTGCATTCCGGCCTCGAGCACGTCCTCGATGAAATAGTCGTGCCGCGCCCGGCGGTTCTGGGCGACCAGCCGGACGGGCATCGGGTGAGGCTAGCCGATCAGTTCCAGGCCCGTCATGGCGCTGCGCACCTGGGCCTGCGTCGCCGGCGCGGCGGGCGTGAGCGGCAGGCGCGTGTCCGGCTCGCAGTGCCCCAGCAGGTGCGCGCCGTATTTGGCGCCCGCCGGGCTCGGCTGGAAGAACATCGCCTTGTGCAGCGGCAGCAGGCGCTCGTTGATCTGCATCGCCGTTTCCAGCGCGCCCTGCTGCCAGGCGTCGTGCATCATCGAGCAGAGCTTCGGCGCGACGTTGGCGCTGACCGAAATGCAGCCGACGCCGCCCTGGATCAGGAAGGGAAGGGCGGTGCCGTCCTCGCCGGAAAGCTGGCAGAAGTCGGGACCCGCCGCGATCCTCGTCTCCAGCGGGCGCTGGAGGTCGGTGGTTGCGTCCTTGACGCCCACCACGTTCGGCAGCCTGGCGAGCTCCGCCATGGTCTCCACGGTCATGTCCACCACCGAGCGCGGCGGGATGTTGTAGATGATCATCGGGATCTCGACGGCGTCGTTGATCGCCTTGAAATGCTCGTAGAGGCCGTCCTGGTTCGGCTTGTTGTAGTAGGGCGTCACCACGAGGATGCCGTCGGCGCCAGCTGCCTTGGCATGCTCGGCGAGGTCGATGGCCTCGGCCGTCGAATTGGAGCCTGCGCCCGCGACCACCGGCACGCGGCCCGCCGCCGCTTCGATGCAGAGTTCGGTCACGCGCTTGTGCTCGTCATGGCTCAACGTCGGCGACTCGCCCGTCGTGCCGCAGGGCACCAGCCCGTGCGTGCCTTCGGCGATCTGCCATTCGACGAAGTCCTGAAACGCTTTCTCGTCCACCCCTCCGTTGCGAAACGGGGTAATCAACGCCACCAGCGATCCCTTGAACATGGCCGGACCTCCTCTGCTTGCCTCGGCGAAACATAGTTTCACCCCCGGCGCCCGGCAAGCTAGTCTGGCGCCGCAACCGACCGCAACCGGAAGCCGGACACCGATGCTGGGCGAGAATAACCTCCACGACATCCGGGCCTGCGTCTTCGACGCCTACGGCACCCTGTTCGATTTCAACGCCCCGCTGGCCGCGAGGCGGGATCGTATCGGGCCGTCGGCCGACCGGCTCTCCGCCCTCTGGCGGCAGAAGCAGATCGACTACACCTGGCTGCGCTCGCTGATGGGCAAATACGCCGATTTCTGGCAGGTGACGGGCGAGGCGCTGGACTATGCGATGGCGGCGTGCGAGGTGGACGACCCGGCGCTCCGGGCCGAACTGATGCAGCTCTATCTCGCGCTCGACGCCTTCCCGGACGCCCGGCCCTGCCTGGAGGCGCTGAAGGGCCGGCGGACGCGCACGGCGGTCCTCTCCAACGGCACGCCCACCATGCTGACGGCGGCGGTCAACGCCAACACGCTGACGCCTCTTCTGGACCGGGTGCTTTCCGTGGATGCCTGCGGCGTCTTCAAGCCGCACCCGTCCGTTTACCAGCTTGCGGTGGACGAGCTGGACGCGCAGCCGGCCCAGGTGTGCTTCGTTTCGGCGAATGGCTGGGATGCAGCCGGGGCGGCGGCCTTCGGCTTCCGGGCCGTGTGGATCAACCGCGCCGGCGCGCCGGTCGAGACGCTGCCCTTCCAGCCGGTGGCGGAAATCCGGGGGCTCGACGAACTGGCGGGCCTGCTGCCGTCCTGACCGAAGGAGCAATGACGAATGAACCGTGTGGACGGAAAGGTCGCGCTGGTAACGGGCGCGGGACGCGGCATCGGGGCCGGAATCGCGCGGCGGCTGGCGGAGGCGGGGGCGAAGGTCGCCGTCTCCGACCTCATCGAGGAGAACGGCCACCGGACGGTGGAGGAAATCGGGGCCGCGGGCGGCGACGCGCATTTCATCGCCCAGGACGTGACCGACGAAGCGGGCTGGGAAAGCGCGGTCGCCGAAGCCGAGAGGCGGTTCGGGGCGCTGAACATCCTCGTCAACAATGCCGGCGTCTACAGCTACGCGAAGCTTGAGGAGATGTCCGTCGAGGACTACCGCCGGCTGATGGACGTGAATGTCATGGGCGTCTTTCTCGGCATAAAGCACGCCTTCCGCTCGATGAAGAACATACCGGCGGGCGCCGAAGCCGCCAGCATCGTCAATATCTCCTCCGTCGCCGGCCTCGTCGGCTCGCCGCTCTCGGGGATCTACAGCGCGTCCAAGGGCGCGGTCCGTCTGCTGACCAAGTCGGCCGCGCTCGAGGCCTCGCAACTCGGCTACAACATCCGCGTGAACTCGGTCCATCCGGGCCTGATCGAAACCGACATGGCGGTGCAGGTGCTGGACCGCTGGATGAGCACCGGCATGTCCGACAATGCCGCGCGTCAGTTCGTCATGGACCAGCACCCGATCAAGCGCCTCGGCGGCCCGGCCGACATCGCGGCGGGCGTCCTCTTCCTCGCCTCGGCGGACAGCTCGTTCATGACAGGCGCCGAACTCGTGATCGATGGCGGCTGGACCGCGCGGTAGCGCTCGGGCCTCACGCCGCGAGCCGGTCCGGCACACTTGCCACCTCCTACCCTGACAGGACTCTCGCATAGGTTTGCCGCCGATCGTCCAGCCAATCGACCATCTTGTCCCAATTACGCCGGTCTCTCGAATTCACCCTGAGAGTCAATACGCCTGAGTCGAATTCGCCATTCAGTGCCTCGCCGAGAGCTGCGGAGTAGGACTCGATCTTGATTTTCGCGTCCTCGCGCGATTCGCCTCGGTTGCCGCGCATGAAAATGCCGACTCTATCGCTGGCTAGGAATTGAACGATAGTCAACTCAGCTTCGTCCACTGGGTGCCACACGCTACTCGCCGCGTAGCCAGGCCAAAGCCCCGGCGCATCGGGTATCCGAGAAACGAAGTGCGTCCAAAAATCCCGTCGAAACCTACCGAGTTCGCTGAGCTCGCCGCTTCGATTGACCTCCTGCGCCTGGCGTTGCCAACGGTTCGGGCGCTCGAGCACATCGAACACCGGTGCGGGTTTTGAATCGCCGATGCGAACGACCTCCAGCTTAACTGCAAAGAAAGCGAACGGATCCGCTGTGTGTTCGTTCAGCCAGCGGATTGCGGACAAATGCGCCTCGTTGAAGCCAGCCGCAACCCAAACAACAATCTCAGCGTCCAAGCCTGCTAGATAGGCGAGTACCTGCCCCAAGTGCTGCAAGTCTGCTTCTTCAAGCTGGTTTTCGATGAGCACGCGAGGGCCATCCTGCGCGATTCGGGCGACGATATCCGCTCGATATGGCCCGACCTGTACCTCGATGCCCTCCTGCTCAAGGTCCACATGCAATACGGCGGACAAGCTGTCGAGGTTTTCCGCCAACCAGGGTGTGAAGTCCTGAGCCTCGTGCGGCCAAACTCTTCGGACCTCTACTTGTTCAAGCATACCCAGTTCGAGTCGGTTCATTCCGGCTATTCCGTCCTGTTTTCCGTTGTGGAATATCCTGAAGACCTCACGCCGCCAGGCGGTCGGGCGGGGTCGCGAGGCTTGCGGCTGCGGCGAGCACTTCGGAGTCCGCGCCCGGCAGGTGTGCGTTCTCCGCCAGGTGGCGGCGGAAGGCGCGGGCGCCGGGGCAGCCCTGGAACAGCCCGTGGACATGCCGGGTGAGCGCATGCAGGCGGATGCCGTCCGCCGCCAGCCGTTCGGCGTAAGGCAGCAGCACTTCTACGGCCTCCTGCCGCGACTGCACCGGGTTTTCCACACGGAACAGGCGCCGGTCCGCATCGGCGAGCAGCCAGGGGTCCGAATAGGCGGCCCGGCCCAGCATGACGCCATCGACGGCCCCGTCCTCAAGAAGGGCTTCCGCCTCGTCGAGGCCGGAAACGCCGCCGTTCAGCACGATGCACAGGTCCGGGCGCTCTGCCTTCAGGCGGAACGCCAGTTCGTAGCGCAGGGGCGGAACTTCCCGGTTCTCCTTCGGGCTGAGGCCCTCGAGCCACGCCTTGCGGGCATGGACGATGAAGACGGTGACGCCCGAAAGCGCGTGGACGGTCCAGGCGAAGCGTTCGAGCGCATCGTCGTCCTGGTCGTCTATGCCCACGCGGCACTTGACGGTTACGGGGACCGAGACCGCCTCGCGCATGGCGGCGAGGCAGCGGCCGACAAGTTCCGGCTCGGCCATCAGGCTCGCGCCGAAGCGGCCCTTCTTCACCCGGTCGCTCGGGCAGCCACAATTGAGGTTGATCTCGTCATAACCCAGCCGCTCGCCGATGCGCGCCGCCTGCGCCAGCATCGCCGGCTCGCTCCCGCCCAGTTGCAGCGCGACGGGATGCTCGACCGGGTCGAAGCCCAGCAGCCGGTCCCGGTCGCCGTGAATGACCGCCCCGGCCGTCAGCATCTCGGTATAGAGGCGTGTGCGCCGCGAGAGCAGCCGGTGGAAGAAGCGGCAGTGCCGGTCCGTCCGGTCCATCATCGGCGCGACGGAGAGGCGGTGCATGGCCGCTATCCCGCGACGGCCGCCGCCCCGTCCTGCCAGGGCAGCAGCGCGGCGTGGATGGTTTCGAGCGCGGGCGCGGCAACGCCGGTCCCGCGGGCCAGCACCACCGCCTTGCCGGCGAGCCAGGGCAGTTCGAGGCGCGTGCCCCTGATGAGGTCGGCGGCCATCGACGCGATGCCGTCATCGCCGAAGCTCGCGGAAAGCCGCGCCGCCTGCTCGCCTGCATCCTCGTCGAGCGGTACGCCCCGCGCCCGGCCTATGGCGGCGACCTCGGACGCGCAGATGCCGATCAGCGCTTCCGTCTCGGGGCAGCGCCGGACCACGCCGTTATTGCCGCGCACAACGGCGTTGACCGAACTCACCGCTACAAGAAAGACGAACTTCTTCCAGATATCGAGCTCGATGTTGGAACTCGCCACGGCTTCGATATCGGCCGGTCCGCACGCCGCCGCCAGCGCCTCGACGCGCGCCGAGGGCTGTCCGTCCCATTCCCCGAAGACCAGGCGGTTGAACGGCGTGTGCTGCTCGATGACGCCGGGTTCGCCGATGAAGGCGTTTATGAAGGCCGTCCCGCCGATAACCCGGTCCAGTCCGAGAATTGCGCCGAGACGCTCGCGGGCGTCGATCCCGTTCTGGAGCGGCACGACCGTGGTCTCCGGGCCGACCAGCGGGCGGGCCGCTTCGCCGGCGCTTTCGAGGTCCCATTGCTTGACCGCGACGAGCACGACCTCCGCCGCGCCGATCTCGCCGGGCCGGTCGGTCGCGAAGGCCGGCCGGACATGCAGGTCCCGGGGACCGCCGGTCACGCGCAGGCCGCCGCTGCGTATTGCCTCCAGATGCGCCCCGCGCGCGACCAGTCCGACTTCGTGGCCCGCCGCCGCCAGGCGCGCGCCGAAGACGCCGCCGACCCCGCCCGCGCCGACGACGGCGATCTTCATGCGAGCGCGGCCGCCGCCCGCTGGATGCGCCGGCACGCTTCCTCGAGCGTTGCATCGTCGGTCGCGTAGGAAATGCGGAAATGCGGCGACACGCCGAAGGCCGAGCCCGGAACCGTGACCACGCCTTCGGCGTCGATCAGGTAGGCGCAGAACTCGTCGTCGCTGCCGATGACCTGCCCGTCCGGCGTCTTCTTGCCGATGCAGCCGGCGCAGGACGGATAGACGTAGAACGCGCCTTCCGGCCGGTTGCAGGCGATGCCCGGGGCCTGGTTCAGCATCGAGACGACGAGGTCCCGCCGCCTCTGGAAGGCAGCGGTGCGCTCGGGAATGAAGTCCTGCGGGCCGTCGAGAGCGACCGCCGCCGCCGTCTGGCTGATCGAGGAGGGGTTGGTCGTGCTCTGGCTCTGCACCATGCCCATCGCCTTGACGAGCTCCAGCGGCCCGGCCGCATAGCCGATGCGCCAGCCGGTCATAGCATAGGCCTTCGAGACGCCGTTCACCGTGAGCGTGCGGTTCATGAGCCGCGGCTCGATCTGGGCCGGCGTCACGAACTCGAAGCCGTCATAGACGATGTGCTCGTACATGTCGTCTGTCAGAACCCAGACATGCTCATGCGCCAGCAGCACGTCGGTCAGCGCCTTCATGTCGGCGCGGGTATAGGCGGCCCCCGAAGGGTTGCTCGGGCTGTTGAGCAGGACCCATTTGGTCTTCGGCGTGATCGCGGCTTCAAGCTGCGCCGGGGTCATCTTGAAGTCCGCTTCCGCCCTGCATTCGACCACGACGGGCTCGCCGCCGCAGAGCAGCACCATGTCGGGATAGCTGGTCCAGTAGGGGGCGGGGATCACCACCTCGTCGCCGGGGTCCAGGCTCGCGACGAAAGCGTTGTAGAGCACATGCTTGCCGCCATTGCCGACGGTGACCTGGGCGGGTTCGTAGTCGAGGCCGTTTTCGCGCTTCAGCTTGCGCGCAATGGCGGCCTTGAGCTCCGGGCGGCCGTCGGGCGCGGTGTATTTCGTGTCGCCGGACCGGATGGCGGCCACGCCGGCGTCGGCCACGTTCTCCGGCGTGTCGAAGTCCGGCTCGCCGGCCGCCAGCCCGATCACATCGTGGCCCGCGGCCTTCATCTCCATCGCCTTGGCGTTGAGCGCCACGGTCGGGGAGGGGCGAATGACGGAAAGGCGTTGTGCGACGATGGCCATGGAAACGGACTCCTGTGGGCTCGGCCGGGGACTGCGCGCCGCTTCTACCCCGTTTGCGCTGTTGGCGGAACCGCTCGCCCGGACATTTCCCCGGTTTCGCGGCAGGTTTCGCCGCCGGGACGCGGTCCGGGCGAGACCTGTTTGTTCATATTTTTTGAAATAATTCTTGAAAAAGGCTTGCATCCTAGAAAACCAGTGCTAACCCGACTTCCGCAACTCGGGGGTCATGAGGATGCTAACTCATTGAATAGCCTTGATCGTCTCCCCGAGGGTCGGCACTACAAGGCGGCGAACGGAGAGGCGGCGCCGTGTGCCGTCAGGCGGAGATCCGGGGTGCGGGTTGCTGCGGCCAGGTCATGCCGAGCTGTTGCAGCAGTAGCTCGTGCTCCTTGTTCGGCCGGGTGTGGCGCGGCAGGACGAGGTGCCGGCCGTCGGTGGTTGGCAGATGGACGTCCACCATCTGGATGGTGGCGAAGGCCTCAAGGATGGCGCGTGGGGTGAGGCCCGGGGCGCGCGGCCGGGCGAGGTTCTTCAGGGTCACCAGCAGGCAGTAGGCGATGAACGAGACGAAGATATGCGCCTCGATGCGCTCTTGGCGCTGATGGAAGATGGGGCGGATCGCGAGGTCGTGCTTGAGTTCCTTGAACGCCTGCTCGATCTCGACGAGCTGCATGTACAGATGCCACAGCGTGGCGGGGTCTTCGGCGACCATGTTGGATCGCAGCAGGTAACGGCCCTCGCGGCGGCGGACCTGGCGCAGCCGGTCGCGCTGCAGGCGGAATGAGAAGCCGTTGGCGGCGAGTTCGCTGTCGGTCCCGGGCACGGTGATGTCGACCAGGCTCCAGGCCCGGCCGGCCTCCTTCCTGGCGGCGCCGAGCTTGAGCAACAACTGATCCCGGCTGTTCGACTGCCCTTGCAACTCGGCCAATCGACGCCACAGCCTCTTCAGCCGGCGCCGGCGCATGCCGCGTTCCTTCACCTGCCGCCCCTCGCTGCGCACCAGGACGTAGAGCTCGCCATCCTCGACCAGAAGCTTGACAGTCACGGACTGGCGCACCTCCTGCCAGGGCAGGCCCAGGAACACCTTCTCGAGCCGCGTCAGCCGGCCCTTGGGCGTGCCCACCAGGTAGCGCACCGGCGCCTCGCCCTCGCGCATCGCGGCCAGCGTCTCCTCGGTGGGGATGCCGCGGTCCATGATCCACACCCGCTCGGAGCGGCCATACTGATCCTCGATCTTCTTGAGGAACGCCGCCAGCGTGGTGTCGTCGGAGGTGTTGCCCGGCATCACCTCATAGGCCAGCGGAAAGCCCTGCGGCGTAACGATCAGGGCGATCACCACCTGCACGCAGTCGGGCCGCTTGTCCCGGCTGTAGCCGAAGCGGCGCTTGTCATCGAACGGCGGATCGCTCTCGAAGTAGGTCGAGGTCAGGTCGTAGAGCAGCACGTCGAAGCGCGCCTCGAACAGCGTCGCCCAGCGGTCGCGCAGAAACGAGAAGAAGCCCTGCTTGTGCGCCAGCAGCTTGTCGAGACAGCGATAGAGTGTGTCGTCGGCGATCGCCCGCTCGCCACCCAGAAGATCGCGAAGCGCGCTGTGCTCATACCAGTGACGGTGAAGGCGCCACTCGCTGCCCGGGTCGATCAGCCGGTAGCAGACCTGGATCTTCAGGATGTCCAGCCACCGCGTGCCTTGCCGGCTCGCCGGCAGCCGCTCTTCCCAGAAGCGGTCCAGGTCCAGGCGGTCCCACAAGGACAGCGCCAGCCAGCACGCCCCCCACTGGCGCGGGTCGTGAAGCGCCACCTGCGAGAGGTCGATCTTCACCACTTCGCAAGTCAGCGCCGGCGCCTCCCGGTCCTCGGGAAACAGCGCCATCTGCCGTGATCGCGACTTGCCCTCCACCACCTCGATCGAGCGGCACCACGCCGCTCGCTGGCTGTCGTTGATCTCCCCGAGATAGAGCACCTGACGCTGAACAACCCGACCGCCGTGGACCCGGACGTTCTCCACAACGCTCCAGTAGCGGTGCTCCTTGCCGTCCTTGAAGCGTCTCTTGCAGCGCACGAACATCAGCGCAGCGTCCGGATCTTCGCCAGCCCGATCAAGGGGGTAGGTCGGCACTACAAGCCGGTCCCGAGAGGTACTGCACCGAAATCCGACACTTCTCGCGCCGGAAAACCGTCAAATCAGTCGATTCTCAAGCCGAGTTGCGGAAGTCGGGCTAATATGGGGCAACGGAAGCGGCATCTGCAGGGCCGCTTCGCGCCGGCGCGAAAAGACCCCTGAGAAACGGACGGGAGACGTGCGCCCTGCGCATGGGCCTCGCGCGCGCAGGCGCAATCAGGCGCGCGAACCGCGCCGGCGCCGACGCCCGCCCGCGCGCGCCCGCGATACGCGCGGAAAAGGGTCCCTCCTGCCGGGCAGGCCGGCGGCGGGGAGAACGGAACACGATGGAGGTACCGTATGCGGGATCAGGATACGGATGCCGGCGTTTCGAACGAAGGCCGGCGCACCATGACAAAACATGACATTTTCGGCGGGCCTCATGACAAAACATGACATTTTCATGACACTCCCGCAACCGTCGGAAAGCTTCCCGGCGCCGGAGAAGCCGTTACTATCCCGGTGCGGCGGTCGAGAAGGAGGAGCGGCATGGATTTGCCGACAATGGGCGTGGGGTCCTATGCGGCGCCCGGCTGGCTGTTCCTGTTCCGGGAGGCCATGCGCGCGGGCCGGACCGGGGCCGAGGATGTCGAGGAAGCCTTCGACGACGCGACCCGCATCGCGATTGCCGACCAGATCGAAGCGGGCGTGGACATCGTCTCCGACGGCGAACTCCGCCGGAGCCGATTCGTTTACGAGATGTACGACCGGCTGACCGGTATCGAGCGGATTCCGGCAGGCCGGCGCCTCGGCGTGCCCGGTTATGACCGGGCCCCCCATTTCACCGCCAGGGAACGGGTGGCGGCGCCCGGCGGGCTCGGCATCGCGGCCGAGTTCCGCCGCCTCAGGGAGCTGGCGCCGGGCAGCCGGCTCAAGGTTGCGTTTCCCGGCCCTCTGACCTTCATGCCCAAGATCGAGCCCGAAGGCCCCTATGGCGGCGACAGGGCGGCGCTGCTCGACGACATCGCCGGCATTGTGAGGGACGAACTCGACAGGCTCGCCGGCGAAGACGCCGAACTCATCCAGATCGACGAGCCGGGCTTCACCGACCTCTCGCACGGCATGGACAGCAGGGCCTGCGCCGAGGCGATCAACACCGCCATCGCCGGCCATGCGGACCGCGTCGCGGTTCATATCTGCTTCGGCAACAATGCGTCCCGCCCCTATTCGCCGCGCGGCTTCACCCGCCTGCTCCCGGGCATGGCCATGCTCGACTGCTCGATGCTGGTGCTGGAGTTCGCAAACCGGGAAATGGCGGACCTCGACACATTGCCGGCTTTGGCCGAGCGCTTCCGGATCGCGGCCGGCGTGGTCGATGTGAAGTCGTTCCACATTGAAACGCCCGGGGAAGTGGCCGCGCGGCTGGAGAGGGTGCTGGAGGTGGTGCCGCGGGACCGCCTCTGGGTCACGGCCGATTGCGGCTTCTCGGCGCTGCCGCGCTGGCTGGCGAGGGAAAAGCTGCGTGCGATGGTCGCAGGAACCCGCCTCCTGCGGTGCGGCGTCGCGGATCAGGCCCAGCCGGAGAGATAGATGACCTGGAACGTCGCTGCCTGCCGGGCGGTGTATTGCGAGGCGAGTTCGGCGAACAGCGCGCGGCGCGCGAAATGGCGGGGCCGCGCCGCCAGCGCATTGGTCTCGCCCATGGCGCGAAGGTCGGCCATCAGCTTGAAGGGGGATTCGTAAGTGACCCGGATGGTGTCCAGATCGGCGACCGGCAACTCAAATCCGGCGCGCTGCAGCAGCCCGGCGGCGTCGCGCAGGTCCGCGAAGGGGGAAACCCGGGGCGCTGCGCCGCCGGACGCGGCCGCATCGGCGGCGAGCAGGCCCTGGCGCAGCTCGGTCAGCGTTTCGCCGCCGAAAAGGCTTGCGAGGAAGAGGCCGCCGGGCTTGAGCGCGCGCTTTATCTGGGCGAGCGCGCCCGGAAGGTCCTGGGTCCAGTGCAGGGCAAGATTGCTTGCAATCAGATGGAAGCTCCCGGCCGCGAAGGGCAGATTGTCCTCCTCGCCGACGGCGCCGACGCCGCCCCCGGCGCGGCAAAGCGCCTCCGAGGCCTCCAGGCGGATGAGGGTCTCGATGCCCCCCCGCCCGTGCAGCGCGCACGCCAGCACGCCGTCGCGCGCGCCGATATCGAGCGCGAGCGGGAAGCTGACGGTCACATCGTCGAGGCGGTCCGCCAGCCGCTCCGCCACCTCGCGAAACAGGAAATCCGCGCCGGGAGGTGCAGCGGCGGCGCGGTCGCGGTGGCGGCGAAGGGCGCCCCGGTCGAAGAGTTGCGGTATCATCGACGCCCCGCTGCGCCGGAAGGAAACCCCATGAGCGAGAACTATAGCCCGATCTCGGCCGAGGAATTGCGAAAGGCGCTCGACGGAGAGGACGAACTCGCCATCATCGACTTCCGCGAGGAGGGCTCGTTCGCGCCCGCGCATCTGCTCCACGCCTGCAATATCCCGCTCTCCCGGCTGGAACTGTCTATCCGCGACCTCGTGCCGCGTGCGGCGACGAAAATCGTCGCGACCGACAATGGCGGCGGCCTTGCGGAACGCGGCGCGGCGCGGCTCCATGAGCTCGGCTACACCGACATCGCCCTGTTTGCGAACGGCGTCGAGGCCTGGCGGCAGGCGGGCTACGAGGTGTTCTCCGGCTTCAACGTGCCGAGCAAGGCCTTCGGCGAATATGTCGAGCACGCCTACGACACCCCGTCCGTGTCGGCCGAGGAACTCAGCGACATGCTGGACGGCCCGGACCCGGTGGTCGTGCTGGACAGCCGGCCGATGGACGAATTCCGCAACATGAACATTCCGACCGGGACCTGCTGTCCCGGAGCGGAACTGGTCTATCGCGTCCACGACCTCGCGCCGTCTCCGGATACCACGGTGATCGTCAATTGCGCGGGGCGGACGCGCAGCATCATCGGGGCGCAGTCCCTGATAAATGCGGGGATCCCGAACCGGGTGGCGGCGTTGCGAAACGGCACGATGGGCTGGCATCTCGCCGGCCTCGAACTGGAGCGGGGCAACGAGCGCCCGGCGCCGGAGCCGAGCGCGGCCGGGCTGGAAGCGGCGCGCGCCTGCGCCGCGGCGGTTGCGGAGCGTTTCGAGGTGCCGGTCGTGCGCGAAATCCCGCCTGCGCCCGGCCGGACCACCTATGTGTTCGATGTCCGCCATCCGCACGAATTCGAGGCGGGGCATCTGAAGGGGTCGCGTTCGGCGCCCGGCGGACAGCTGGTGCAGGCGACCGACCGCTATGCGGCGGTGCGCGGCGCGCGCATCTTCCTTGTGGACGACAACGGCGTTCGCGCCGCCATGACCGCGCACTGGCTCCGGCAGATGAACTGGGATGCAGCCGTGCTGGAAGGCGTGCTGGAGGGCGGCCCGCTGGAGGCCGGACCTGTCGATGCCGACATTCCGGGTCTGGCCGATGTGCCGACGGTCGGCCCGGAGGCCGTCGAAGGCGCGGTCGTGGTCGATTTCGCCGACAGCCGCAGCTATGCCGAAGGCCATATACCGGGCGCCTGGTTCGCGATCCGCTCGCGGCTTGCCTCGGCGCGCCTGCCGGACGCGGAACGCTATGTCTTCACCTCTCCGGACGGGCGGCTGGCGCATCTGGCCGCCGGCGATTTCGACCGGCCTGTCTCCGTGCTGGAGGGCGGCACGGAGGCATGGACCGGGCCGCTGGAAAGCGGCGCCTGGCACATGGCGGATACGGCCGACGATGTGTGGCTGAAGCCCTATGAGCAGGGCGGGACCGTCGAGGAGAACATGCAGGCTTATCTCGACTGGGAGACCGGCCTCGTGGAACAGCTCGACCGCGACGGCACGACGCGGTTCTGGAGCCGCCCCGCCTGATCCCGGCCGATGGTGTTTCCCGAAACGAAGGCTGCGGCGTTTGCACGGCGGTTGCTGGACCTCGCGCTGCCGCCGCGCTGCGCTTCTTGCCGGGGCCCGGTAGCGGACCCGGCGACTGTCTGCGGGGCCTGCTGGTCGGACCTCGAGTTCATTGCCGAGCCGTTGTGCGACAGTTGCGGGCGGCCCTTCGCCTTCCAGGCGGAGGCCGGCTCGCTTTGCGGCGCGTGCATGGCGAAACACCCTGCCTATGATCGGGCAAGAAGCGCGCTGATTTACGGCGGTAACGCAAGAAACCTTGTCCAGCGCTTCAAGTTCCGAGACGAAACCGGCCTGGCGCCGCTGCTGTCAGCATGGGCGCGGGAAGCCGGCGCTGTGCTGCTGAAGGACGCGGATTGGGTCGCCCCGGTGCCGCTTCACTGGATGCGGCTATACCGGCGGCGCTACAACCAGGCCGCGCTGCTGGCGGGACGGCTCGCTGCCGGAGGCGAGGCGGCCTTCGCTCCCGACCTCTTGCGGCGCGTAAGGCGCACGCGCCCGCAGACGGAACTCGGGCGCAATGAGCGGGGACGCAATGTCGCCGGCGCATTCCGCGTCGCGCCGGCCTGGCGGGACCGGGTCCGCGGCGCGCGAATAGTTGTCGTGGACGATGTGTTGACGACCGGGGCAACGCTTGAGGCCTGCGCGCGGACCCTCAAGCGCGCCGGCGCGGCCCGGGTCGATGCGTTGACTGTAGCTCGCGTCGACAGCCCGGACCGGGTTTAGCCGACGATTTCGCAGGCGCTGAAGAAATAGGCGATCTCGCGCGCCGCGCTTTCGGGAGAGTCGGAGCCGTGGACGGAATTCGCCTCGATCGACTCGCCATAGTCCTTGCGGATCGTGCCCTCGGCCGCATTGGCCGGGTTGGTGACGCCCATGATCTCCCGATTGAGTTCGATGGCGCCCTCGCATTCGAGCACCTGCACGACGACGGGGCCCGAGGTCATGAAGGTGCAGAGATCGTCGAAAAAGGGCCGCTCGCTGTGCTCGGCGTAGAAGCCTTCCGCCTGCTCCCGCGTCAGCCGGATGCGCTTCTGGGCCACGACCCTGAGCCCGGCCTTCTCCAGCCGGGCGATGATCTCTCCCGTCAGTTGGCGTCGGGTCGCGTCGGGCTTCACGATAGACAATGTGCGTTCGGTCGCCACTTCAGGTCTCCTCCCCAGCACGGCGGGCGCGGCGTTATAGCCATGCCGCCCTGCCCGCACAACGGCGCTATTCGGACTGCGGCCAGCCCTGCGGCCCGAACCGCAGATATGCGGGCCGGCTTCCCTCGTCTCGAAATGCGGCAAACCGGTCGCGGGCAATGTCGCGCATTGCGGGGTCGCGCCGGTCGAACAGATAGGCGGTGCCGGCGAATCCTTCGCGTCCGTCCAGCGGCGCATCGTCCACTAGGACGAGCAGGTCGGCCGCATTCGGATTTCCGGGCACCGCCGTCAGCCATACCGGATGCTCGGCGGGGTCGCCCTCGCATCCATGCGGCAGGAAGCTGTCGTTGCGGTAGGTCCACAACCCCTGGTCGAGTGCCGCCACCCGTTCGTCCTGGCCGAGGCGGACGCAGACCCGCCGGCCCTCGGCCAGCGCTGCTTCCAGCAGCCGGCCCAGGCCGAGGTCCAGCGGAGCGCCATCCAGGTCGTAGAAGACCGGCGGGTCAGCTTTCGCAGACATCCCGGACCAGCCTGTCGAGCAGGCGCACGCCGTAGCCCGTCGCTCCCTTTGGCACAGTCGGCCGTGCCTTGTCGGTCCAGGCCGTGCCGGCGATGTCCAGGTGAGCCCAGGGCGTATCGCCGACGAAGCGCTTCAGGAACTGCGCCGCGGATATCGCGCCTGCCTCGCGCGGACCGATGTTCTTCATGTCGGCGATGTGGGACTCGAGCATTTTGTCGTAGGCCTCGTGGAGCGGAAACCGCCACAATTTCTCGTCCACGGCCGCGCCTGCCGACATCAGTGATTCTGCCAGCGCGTCGTCGTTGGAGAACATGCCGGCATATTCGTGGGCAAGCGCCATCACCATGGCGCCGGTGAGCGTCGCCAGATCGACCACGGCGTGCGGTTCATATCGCTCGATGACATAGGCCAGCAGGTCCGCCAGGACGAGGCGGCCCTCAGCGTCGGTGTTGATAACCTCGACGGTCTGTCCGGAGTAGCTGGTCACGACATCGCCGGGCCGCTGGGCCGTCGCCGAAGGCATGTTTTCCACCAGGCCGACGATTCCGACGACATTCGCGGCCGCCTTGCGCCCGGCAATGGCCTTCATGGCTCCGGCCACGGCGGCGGATCCCCCCATGTCCCATTTCATCTCTTCCATGCCGCCGCTGGGCTTGATCGAGATGCCGCCGGTATCGAATGTGACGCCCTTGCCGACGAGAGCGATCGGCGGCCCCTCCCCGCCCTGCCAGCGCATGACGACCACCCGGGCCTCGCGCGCGCTTCCCTGCGCCACGCCCAGCAGTGTGGCCATTTTCAGTTCTTCAAGCGCCGCCTGGTCGAATACCTCCACGGAAACGCCGAGCCCCTCCAGTTCGCGAAGCCCGTCCGCATAGCTCTCCGGATAAAGGACATTGCCCGGCTCCGATACGAAGTCGCGGGCGAAGGCGACGGCCTCGACAATTCTGGCGCCGTCCTCCTCGTAGGACTGGCGTGCATCGTCGGTATCCGGCGCCGCGACCACAAGTTCCGCGAGCGCCGGCTTGTCCTTGTCCTTCAGTTTCGTGCGGTACTTGTCGAACCGGTAGGCTGCAAGGGCTGCGCCGAGGCCGGCAGCGGCAGCTGAGCCAGCCTGCGGCCAGACCAGTGTCGCCGAATTGGAACCCGACTTGGCAAGCGCGGAATAGACGGTGCCGCCCACATCTTCAGCGAGCCGGGCATCCAGTTCTTCTCCGACACCGACGATCAGCACCCGCTCAGCGTCCAGGCCGGAAGGCGCCATCACTTCGATCGTGGCCTTCGCTTCGCCGTCGAAACGGGAAGCCGCCATCGCTTGCGAAAGGGCGCCGGTTGCAGCGGCGTCCGCCTCGGCCGCCAGGCCCTCCAGAGCCCCTCCCTTTGCGACTGTGAGCACCAGGGCTCCCGAGCGGGGCAGGGCGGGAGCGGCGAAAGAAACCTTCATCGTAACCCTCATGCGGCTTGTCTGATTTTCGGTAAAGCAGCATACAGGCACGCGATGCGCCAGACCGATCTTTATGTCCTGCGGCGTTTGCTTGTCGCGCTCGGCGCCGCGGCCGGCGTTCTGGCCCCTCTGCTGCTGCTGGCGACAGCGCTGCGTTTCGTCGATGACATCGTGGAGCGCGGCATTGCCATCGAAATGTTCGCGGCGCTCGTAATGTTGGCGCTGCCGTATCTTGCGAGTGTGGGTCTGCCTTTGGCGCTGCTGATTTCCGTCCTGCTGGTTTATGTGCGGATGGCTTCCGACAGCGAGGTGATCGTGATGCGTGCGGCCGGCGTCAGCGACCTGCGCCTGGCGGCGCCGGCGTTGCTGCTGGGACTGGTGGTCATGGGAGCCGTCGCCTGGAATGCGCTCGTATTGGCGCCTGCCTCGGAGAGGGAGCTTCGAGACCTCCAGTCGATCCTGAAAGACCGTTTTTCCGTGCTGTTCGTCCGGCCGGGCGTCTTCCGACAGATCGGCCGGGACATGACGTTGTTTGTCCAGGACGGTGTCGGCGCGAGCGAGTATTCCGGAATCCTGCTGCAGGATGACAGGAATCCCGACCGGCGCATAACCTACATGGCCGAGAAGGGGACCGCGACAATAGCCGACGGCGTGCCAACGCTGGTCGCATTCAATGGAAGCCGGCAGGAAATTGACCGGAAATCCGGCCGCTTGACCCTCGTATATTTCGATCGCAACACGATTGAACTGAATTTGCCGGCCATTCCGAAGAGGTCGCGCAGCCGGCGAGAGCGGACGTTGGGCGAACTTCTGAATCCTTCCGTCGAAGAGGTCGGACAAGCAAATGTCGCGAAGCACAAGGCAGAGGCGCATTTTCGGCTCGCCAGCGGCCTTATGCCCGGTGCCGTGACTGCCGTGGCACTTGCATGCCTGCTTCTGGGGGGCGTAAATCGCCGCGGCCAGTCCTTCAGGCCGGCCCTGGCGGGAGCGCTTGCGTTCGGCCTTCTGGTAGGAGCTTTCGCGGTGAAGGCAGCAGTGGCGAAGCTGCCGGCGCTTGCGGGCCTTCAATATGCTGTCGGGGCGGCGCCTATCCTGATCGGGTTCGCGCTCCTGGCAATGGGCGGCCGCCGCCGTCCGCTGGCCGTCTGAAAAGAGGCGTGGCGAGGATGGAGCAATTCGGAGTGCTCTCCCGTTATCTGGCCCGACGGTTTTTCGTATGGGTCTGCATCGTGCTCGTCGTATTGGCTGCTCTCGTCTGGTTGGTCGGCATGATCGAGCTGCTGCGCCGGTCCGGGTCCAGAGACGAAGCGACGTTTGCAATCGTGCTGGAGATGGCGGCGCTGGAACTACCGGCAATGCTGGAACTCCTGCTGCCGTTCGCAGTGCTCTTCGGCAGCCTGTTCGCTTTCGACCGTCTTGGACGGCACAACGAATTGACGGCTGCACACGGGGCCGGCGTTTCGGTCTGGAAGGTGTTGTTGCCGGCACTGGCGGTTGCATTCGTGCTGGGCGCGGGAAAGGTGGTGTTCTATGGCCCGCTTGCAGCGGCCGCCCAGGGGCGCTTCGAACGGTTGGAGGCGCGGTATTTCGGCAGCGCCGCTCCCGTGTCGTCGATTTCCCAATCCGGACTGTGGCTGCGGGAAGTCGACGACGGGAACCTGACTGTTCTGTTTGCAGACCGGGTCGACAAGGAACGCATTCTGCATGATGTCGTGCTCTATCGTTTCGAGGGACTGCGCCACTTTCGGAACCGCCTGGATGCCAGTTCGGCGGAATTGGGCGATGGATACTGGCTCCTGGAAGGCGTCTGGGATGCCGGCTCCCGCGGTGCGCCTGTCCGCCGGGTTGCAGAGCGGATTCCCACAACGCTTAGCTGGGAGCATATTGAAGACGGCCTGACGGGCCCGGCGACCATGTCGGTCTGGAGATTGCCGGCATATATCGAGGCACTGGAGGAGGCGGGTTTTCAGGCGCGAAAGCATCGGCTTCGATTTCATGCCCTGCTTGCGTCCGTCGTCCTGACTGCTGCGATGCTCCTGATCGGGGCGGCAGTCTCGATCCGGTCGCGGCGGCGCGGCGGGACGGCAGTAATGCTTTCCGCCGGCGTCGGGGCCGGTTTCCTGCTTTTTATCCTGTCGGATGTCGTTTTCGCGCTTGGCCTGTCGGGGCGGGCGCCGGTCGTGCTGGCGGCCTGGACGCCGGCGGCGGCGGCGGTGATGCTGGGCTGCGCTGCGCTCTTGCATCTGGAGGACGGCTAACGGCATAACTGCGGCTGCCGAGACAGACGGAAACGGCGAAGATGCGTAGCGTGTGCCTGCGGTTTGTTTTCTTGTTCTGCGGTCTGGCTGCCTGCAGTGTTGCCCAGGCCCAGCAGGCGGGCCGGATTGTGGCGGTCGTCAACGACGATATCATCACCCGATACGACGTGATTGCCCGGCTGGGCATCGCGTTGTCCTCCTCCAATGTCCAGGACACTCCGGAGATCCGCCGCCGGCTCGGATCCCAGATTCTGCGGACCCTTATGGATGAACGCCTGCAAAGCCAGGAAGCAGGGAGGCTCGGAGTCCGCGTGAGCGAACGCGAGATCGAACGGCAAATTGAGAACATCGAGAAGCGTAACAATCTTCCGCCCGGAGGGCTGGTCCAGTATTTCCGCAACAACAGACTCGATATCGAGGCGCTGAAGGAGCATCTGCGGGTCGAGGCCGCCTGGAACACGGTGGTGGCCCGGCGGATCGCGCCGCGCATCGAGGTCGGAGCGGGCGAGATTGACGCGCGCCTTGCGGAACGGCGCGCCGCCGCCGGATCCACGGAGTATGTCGCTTCGGAAATCTTCCTCGAACTGGACGACCCGGCAAGGGAAAGCGAGGTCCGCGCCGCCGCGGAGGGGATCGTGGCGCAATTGCGCGCCGGCGCCTCCTTTGACGGGCTGGCCAGACAGTTCTCGCAATCCTCTTCCGCGGCTATCGGCGGCGACCTCGGGCGTGTTCGGGCCGGGCAGCTCGACGCCCGTCTGGAAGCCGCGCTCGACGCCCTGACTCCCAACGGCGTTTCTGCTCCGGTTCGCCTTGAAGACGGGTTCTACATCCTCCTGCTTCGCGAGCGGAGCGTCGTCGAGAGCACGGCGGCGGAAGACGCCGAGGAACGGACCGGCATTGAGCGGCGATTGCGCGTGGAGCGCATCAGCCGGCGGGCTGACCGCTATTTGCAGGACCTGCGCCGGTCCGCATTGATATTCCGCCGGAGATGACCCCTTGCAGCCGCTCGCGCTGACCATGGGCGAACCGGGCGGCGTCGGCGGAGAGCTTGCGCTCAAGGCCTGGACTGCACCCGGTGTTCCGGCCTTCTTTCTTGCAGGCGACGCCGGCTGGCTGGCCCGGATAGATCCCGCCGCTCCCGTCCGCGAGATAAGGCGCCCCTGCGAGGCCGCGCGGATATTTCCCGATGCATTGCCGGTGCTGCCCCTGCCGCTGACGGCGCCGGTCAAGCCGGGAACGGCCGATCCCGCGCATGCGCCCGCGGTTGTCGCTTCCATCGAGCGGGCGGTGGCGGCGGTTCGCGCAGGCGAGGCTTCAGCTGTTGTCACGCTTCCGATCCAGAAGGAAAGCCTGATAAGCGCCGGCTTCGCCCATCCGGGCCACACCGAGTTCCTGGCCGAGCTTACCGGCGCCCGGCGTCCGGTCATGATGCTGGTCGGCAAGGACCTCCGAACGGTTCCGATGACCGTGCATATTCCGCTTTCGGAGGTTGCGGGCCGGCTGACCGCAGTCCTTGTCGAAGATACCGCGCGCATCGTCGCGCATGGCCTGCGGGCCGATTTCGGCATCGCTGCGCCGCGCCTTGCGCTGGCGGGGTTGAACCCCCATGCCGGGGAGGGCGGGGCGCTGGGGCCGGAAGAGGACGCAATCATGGCTCCGGCGGCTGCCAGGCTCCGCCGGGAAGGAATCGACATTCGGGGGCCGCTCTCGGCAGACACGCTCTTCCATGCCGAAGCGCGGGCCCGCTACGACGCCGCGCTTTGCCCCTATCACGACCAGGCGCTGATTCCGGTGAAGATGCTGGATTTCCATAACGCGGTGAACGTCACGCTCGGTCTGCCGATCGTGCGGACCTCGCCCGACCACGGAACCGCGCTCGACATCGCCGGCACCGGCCGCGCGCGGCCCGACAGCCTGATTGCGGCCCTGAAACTGGCCCACGAGATGGCAGAGCGCCGGCAAGGTGTCTGACGGCAAGCTGCCGCGCCCGCAGGACCTGATCCGCCGGTACAGACTGGGCGCCCGCCGCGCGCTCGGCCAGCATTTCCTGCTCGATCCCGGCATCGCTGACCGGATCGCCCGCGCGGCGGGTCCGTTGGCGGGCCGGACGGCGGTCGAGATCGGACCCGGGCCCGGCGGTCTGACGCGCGCGCTGCTGGAGGCCGGCGCCGAGCGGATCGTTGCGGTCGAGCGCGACGCCCGCTGCGTGGAGGCGCTGGCGGAACTGGCGGCGGCCGGCGAGGGACGGCTCCGGGTGCTGGCAGCCGACGCGCTTGAGGTGGACGTGACCGCGCTCGGCCCCGCGCCGATCAAGATCGTAGCCAATCTGCCATACAACATTGCGACACCGCTGCTGGTCGGCTGGCTGCGCCGGCCGGCCGGGATCGAGTCCATGACCCTCATGTTCCAGAAGGAGGTCGCGAACCGCCTGCTGGCGCCGCCGGGCGGCAAGGCCCGGGGACGGCTGTCCGTCCTTGCCCAGTGGCGCGCCGAGGTCCGCCGCTGTTTCGACCTGCCGCCCGGCGCCTTCGCGCCGCCGCCGAAGGTGGCCTCCAGCGTGGTCTCGCTGATGCCGCGTCCGTCGCCGGCGCCGGCCGTGGTGTCCGACCTGGAGGAGGTTACGGCGCGCGCTTTCGGCGGCCGGCGAAAGATGCTCCGCCGCACGCTCGGCGGTCTCCCCGCCCGCGCGGGCCTGGACGACACGCTCCGCCCCGAGGAACTGACGGTCGAGGATTTTTGCGCTCTCGCCCGGGCGTTGCGGGGCGAACGCCGGGAATGACGCCGCCGGGTGTGCGGCCCGCTCCAGCGGAGTGTCATGAAGTGTCATGTTTTGTCATGCGGCGCTGGGGAAATGTCATGTTTTGTCATGGTCCGCCGCCGTGTCCGCCTGTGCGTGCCAGTGCGGCGCGGGCTTCGGCTTCCTCCTCCTGGCGTTCCTCTTCGGCTTCGCGGCGGTCCAGCCGTTCGAGCCATGCGTAGAACTCGGGCGTCCTGAGCTTGCCGACATATTTGCGCCGCCCGTGGTGGTATTCGTCCTCGCTGCCGTCATAGTCGGCCTCGTCGGGGACGAGCGGTCCGAAGCGGCGCTCCTGCTCGGCATACCAGGCGCGGAACTCAGGGGTCTCCTGGCTGCCGACATAGACCTCGCTGTGGAAGTGGAACTCGTCCTCGCTGCCGTCGTAATCGTCCTCTTCCGGGGGCGGCGGCTCCCACGGCTCTTCTTCGGGTTCCGGGGCGGGCGGTTCGGGCAGGTGGGCGCCGGCCCAGTCGAGCAGGGCGAGGAGCTTGTGCAGGTGGTCGAGCTGGGCGCGTGCGGCGCGGTGGCATTCGGCGCGGGCGCGGTCGTCGGGGGGCGGGGGCTCCGGGTTCAGGTCTTCGGCATAGGCAGCGGCGAGGGCTTCGGCGGCGGGCGCGAGCTTTGCGGCGAGCGCCGCCGCCAGTGCGGGACGGGGGTCGGTTGCGGTCATCCATGTCTCCTTCCGGTCCGGGAGCGGCGGACCCTTTGCCGCGCGCGTTTCGCGGGCGGGCGGGCCCGCGCGTCGGCGCCGGCGCGGTTCGCACGCCTGATTGCGCGCGCGAGGCGGCGGGCGCACGTCTCCCGTCGGTTTCTCAGGGGGTTTTCGAACATGGCGCCGCCCGGCCATGGCGGCGCCGGAGAAACGGCTTCGGACACCGCTTCTGCGGGCCTTATATCAGCATATTTTCCCTGATGTCAAGCGATATCAGGAACAAAAAATGAAAATTCTTGGATTTCATGAATCCCGGCCGTGCAAGCCGGGGCGGTGGTGACGGAATCGGCCCGGCCTGGAAGGACACTGCTCCGGTGCGCCGGCGCAGGAAACAGGCAGCCGCCAGAATGTTCGCGGGCGAACTCGCAGATGTGTCATTCGGGGCCCGCCGGCCCTCACTCCAGGTCGCGGGCCCGCTCGCGGAGCACGAATTTCTGCACCTTGCCGGTGGAGGTCTTGGGCAGGGGGCCGAAGACGACGCGGCGCGGAGCCTTGAAACGGGCCATATTGTCCCGGCAGAAGGCGATGACCTCCGCTTCCGTCGGCTCTGCGCCGGAAAGCGTCTCGACGAAGGCGCAGGGGGTCTCGCCCCATTTCTCGTCCGGCTTCGCCACGACCGCGGCTTCGAGCACCGCCGGGTGCCGGTAGAGGACCTGTTCCACCTCGACGGACGAGATGTTCTCCCCGCCCGAGATAATGATGTCCTTGGAGCGGTCCTTGAGCGCGATATAGCCGTCCTCGTGCATGACGCCGAGGTCGCCGGTGTGGAACCAGCCGCCGGCGAACGCTTCCGCGCTGGCGTCCCCGTTCTTGAGATAGCCCTTCATCACGACATTGCCGCGCATCATCACCTCGCCGATGGTCTCCCCGTCGCGGGGCGTCTCGGCCATCGTTTCGGGGTCCATGACGGTGAGGCCTTCGAGCACCGGGTAGCGGACGCCCTGCCGCGCCTTCATCGCCGCGCGTTCGGCGCCGGGCAGCGCGTCCCAGTCCCCGTTCCAGGCCGACACCACGGCCGGGCCGTAGCATTCCGTCAGGCCGTAGGTGTGGGTGATGTCGAAGCCCATCGCCTCCATGCCCTCCAGCGTCGAGGGCGGCGGCGGGGCGGCCGCGGTCATCACCTGGACGCGGCGGGCGAAGCTCCGGCGCTCCTCCTCCGGCGCGTGCAGCAGCATGTTGAGCACGATCGGCGCGCCGCAGAAATGCGACACGCCCTCGGTCGCAATCGCGTCGAAAATTCCTTTTGCCTCCACGCGCCGGAGGCAGACATGCGTGCCGGCCTGGGCGGTGATCGTCCAGGGGAAGCACCAGCCGTTGCAGTGGAACATCGGCAGCGTCCAGAGATAGACCGGATGGAGCTGCATCTGCCACGCCATCGTGTTCCCGGTCGCGTTCAGCCAGGCGCCGCGATGGTGGTAGACCACGCCCTTGGGGTTGCCGGTCGTGCCCGAGGTGTAGTTCAGCGAGATCGCGTCCCACTCGTCCGCCGGCGGCGCATAGGCGCAGTCCGGGTCGCCCTCCGCCAGCAGCGCTTCGTAGTCGAGGCTGCCGATCCGGTCTCCCGGCCCGTCATATTCCGGATCGTCGATATCGACCGTCAGGATATCCCGCCCGAGCCCGGCCAGCGCCTGGCGGACGGTATCGGAGAATTCGCGGTCGACGAATACCGCCTTCGCCTCGCCATGCTCAAGCATGAAGGCGATCGTCGCGGCATCCAGCCGGATGTTCAGCGTGTTCAGCACGGCGCCCGTCATCGGCACGCCGAAATGGCACTCCAGCATTTCCGGCGTGTTCGCGGCCATGACGGCCACGGTGTCGCCCTTGCCGATGCCGCGCCGGGCGAGCGCGTCCGCCAGCCTGTGGCAGCGCCGGCGGGTTTCGCTCCAGGTAAACCGGCGCGCGCCATGCACGACGGACGGATGGTCCGGGAAAATCCAGGCTGTTCGTTGCAGGAAGGAAAGCGGCGTCAGCGGCTCGTAATTCGCCGCCTGCCGGTCCAGGCCCCGGTCGTAGGCGCCCATGACCGGATTAGTATCCCTCGCGCTCCAGACGCTTGCGCATCAGCTTGCGATGGCGGCGCACGGCCTCCGCCTGTTCCCTTGCGCGCTTTTCAGAAGGCTTTTCATAAGAGCGGCGCAATTTCATTTCCCGAAAAATGCCTTCGCGCTGCATTTTCTTCTTCAGCGCCCTCAGCGCCTGATCGACATTGTTGTCGCGAACGGTAACATGCACGGGTGCTCACTGCTCCTTTGGCATTGGTTCGAAGGGGCGTGTTTATAGCACGGAGGACAGCAATGCAGAAGGGCGGACCGGCATGGGCCATATGTCCGCCACCGGGGCAGGTGCGCCGTGGTTGAACAGGAGAGCAGGGAACAGTTGCGCGAGCGCGTCCTGGAGGCGGCTTTGCCGCACATCGCCTTCGACGGTTGGACGATGGCAGTGCTCCGCGCCGGGGCCGGGGCTGCCGGCCTCGGCGAACGTGAGGCAGCGGTGCTCTTTCCCCGCGGGCCGATGGAGGCGATCGACGTGCATATGGCGCTCGCCGACCGGCGGATGGTCAAGGACGTTTCGGCGCTCGAACCCGCTCCGTCCGGCGCAGCCGCAACCGTACGCGCTGCGCTTCGCGCGCGGCTGGAGCGGAACGCGCCCGACCGGGAGGCCATTCGCCGCGCTGCGGCCCGGCTGTCGCTCCCGCATAACGCGCCGCTGGCGCTGAGGTCGCTCTACCGCACGGTGGACGCGGTCTGGCTGCTTGCCGACGACCGGAGCACGGACTTCAGCTACTACACCAAGCGCGCGACCTTGGCAGGCCTTTACGCAGCGGTTCTCCAAGTCTGGCTGAACGACCGGTCCGAGGATCTGGAGGCGACCTGGGCGTTCCTGGACCGCCGGCTCGAGGATGTTGCGCGCATCGGCAAGGCGCGGGCGCGGTTGCAGCGATGCGGCGGCCGGTTGCCGCGCTTCCGGGCCTTTTCACCGCGATTTCGGTGAGAGGCGGTTCACATGCCCCATCTTGCGGCCGGGCCGGACCTCGCGTTTCCCGTAAAGGTGGAGGCGGGCTCCCGGTTCGGCCAGCAGGCCGGGCCATGAACGGACATCGTCCCCGAGCAGGTTGACCATCCGGGCGTCGCTCAGCCGCGCCGGGTCGCCGAGCGGCAGGCCGGCGACGGCGCGGACGAACTGCTCGAACTGGTCGGTCCCGCAGGCGTCCTGGGTCCAGTGGCCGGAATTGTGCGGCCGGGGCGCGATCTCGTTGGCAAGCAGCCTGCCGTCGCGGGTGACGAAAAACTCCACCGCAAGAAGTCCGACAAGGTCGAGCGCTTCCGCCGCCAGCGCCGCCAGCGCCTGCGCTTCCGCCGCCAGGGAGTCCGGGACCGGCGCGGGCACCGTCGTCTGCCTCAGTATGCCGTCCCGGTGGTCGTTCCGCCCGACATCGAAGACGGCGACGGAGCCGTCCGCCCCCCGCGCCGCAATCGCCGAGACCTCGGCCGAGAAATCGACCAGCGCCTCGGCCACGCCGCGTTCGGCGCCGAAGGCTTCCCAGACGGCGTCGGCATCGAAGCCCTCGTCGAGCCGGAACTGCCCCTTGCCGTCATAGCCGAGCCTTGCCGTCTTGAGGATGCCGGGGCAGGGCGCACGGCGGAGGTCGGCGGCCGAGCGGACTTCGATCCAGTCGGGCGTTTCGAGCCCGATGCCGCCTAGGAAGCGCTTCTCCACGGCGCGGTCCTGACTGGTTCGAAGCGCCTCCCATCCGGGCCGCACCGGCACTTGCGCGGCCACGCGGGCCACGGCCTCGTAGGGCACGTTCTCGAACTCGAAGGTTGCAACGTCTATCGACGCCGCGAACGCATCGAGCGCCGCCGCGTCGTCGTAGCCGGCGACCGTGGCCGCGGCCGAGACTTCGGCCGCCGGGCTGTCCGTCTCGGGGCAGAAGACATGGCAGCGATAGCCGAGGCGCGCTGCGGCGAGCGCGGTCATGCGGCCGAGCTGGCCGCCGCCGAAAATGCCGATGGCGCCGCCCGGCGCAATGCGCGTCATTGAGGCATTTCGGCGACTGCGGCGGTCTGCCGGTCGCGCCAGGCCTGGAGCCGTCCGGCAAGCGCCGGGTCGCCAAGCGCGACGACGCCGGCCGCGAGAAGTGCCGCATTGACCGCGCCGGCTTCCCCTATGGCGAGCGTGCCGACCGGCACTCCGGCCGGCATCTGCACGATGGAAAGCAGGCTGTCGAGGCCGGACAGCGCCCGGCTCGGCATCGGCACCCCGAAGACCGGCAGGATCGTCATGGAGGCCACCATGCCGGGCAGGTGCGCGGCACCTCCCGCGCCTGCAATCACCGCCATCAGGCCCCGGTCGCGGGCCGAGCGGGCATAGCTGTAGAGGCGGTCGGGGGTCCTGTGCGCGGAGACGATGCGCGACTCATGCGCCACCTCGAGCGCCTCGAGGGTCTCCGAGGCCCGCTTCATCACCGCCCAATCCGACTGGCTGCCCATGACGATACCGATGTGAACGGCGGCCTCGCCCATGATCCCGTCCCTCTCGCTGTTGGAAATCTGCCGGCGGCGGGCCGGCGCAGGAAATACCCTTCAGGCGATCAGGTCCGGATGGCCTTGCGCCTCAAGTCTCGCAATCATGTCCCGCAGCCACAACTTTCGTTTCTTCAACCGCTGCACCTGCAACTGGTCGAACGGAACCTTCTCGGTGAGCGCGGCGATGGCATAGTCGAGATCGGCATGTTCGGAACGCAACGCAGCGAGCCTCGCGGCTTTTGCGTCGGCTTCCGTCAGACTGGACATTCCACCTATGCTCCGTCTCTCTATCCACTATAGCAGAGGCTGGAACGGTGAGCGAGATAAGGCGCATTGGAATCCTGACCAGCGGCGGCGACTGCGCCGGGCTGAATGCCGCCGTCCGGGCCGTGACGCTGCATGCGCACGAGAACCTCGGATGGACGGTCGTCGGCATCCAGAAGGGCACGCTCGGCCTGTTGTCGCGGCCACTGCAATACGAGACGCTGGACCCGAGGCGTTTTACGGGCCAGCTGCTTCGCATGGGCGGCACCGTGCTGGGCACGACCAACAAGGGCGACGCTTTCGACTACCCCATGCCCGACGGCTCCAGGATCGACCGGTCCGAGGAGATCATCGATGGCTACCGGCAATTGAGGCTGGACGCGCTGATCGGCATTGGCGGCGACGGGAGCTTCGCGATATTGCGCCGGCTGGCGCAGCAGGGCGGCATCCGCCTGGTCGGCATCCCGAAGACCATCGACAACGATGTGGGTTCGACCGAGTCGGCCGTCGGCCATGCCAGCGCCGTTGCAGCCGCCACCGAGGCGCTCGACCATCTGCAGCCGACGGCGGCGAGCCACGACCGGGTAATGGTGCTGGAGGTGATGGGCCGGGATGCCGGCCATATCGCGCTCTCGGCGGGCATTGCCGGCGGCGCGGACGCCATCCTGATACCGGAGATTCCGGCCGACCTCGCGCATGTCGCCGCGAAGATACAGGCGCTTAAGGCGCATGGACGCAATTTCGCGCTGGTGGTCGTTGCGGAGGCCGTGCGCACCGAAACGGGCGAGGCCGTGCGCCAGGCCGCCGGCGAGACGGCGAGCTACGGGGGCATCGGGCATTGGGTGGCGGCCCGGCTGGAGGAGATGACCGGCGCGGAGACGCGCGTTGCGGTGCTCGGGCATATCCAGCGCGGCGGCAAGCCGATAGCCCAGGACCGGCTCATCGCTTCCGCGTTCGGCATTCACGCCGTGGATGTCCTGGCGGAGGGCCGCCACGACCGGCTGGTGGCGTGGCGCAACCGGACCGTTATCGACGTGCCGCTGGAAGATGCGATCAGGACCTACGCCGCCGTCGATCTGGACGGCCCGCTGGTGCACACCGCGCGTTCGCTCGGGATCTCCCTTGGAGACGGGGCATCTACGCCCTGAGCCGCTCGTTTTCGGGGTCGTGGGGCGATTCCGGGATGACGCGGGCCGGTCTCTGCGCGCCGAGGATGTCGATGGTGAGCCCGGTGCCAATCGCCGCCGCCTCGGGGCGCAGATAAGCCAGGGCCAGGCTCCGGCCGACAGTATGGCCGTAAACGCCGGAGGTCGCCCGGCCGACCATCTCTCCGTCCAGGTATAGCGGCTCGTTGCCCCAGGGGTCCGCGTCTTCCGCGTCCACTTCCAGGGTCACGAACGCTTGCGGCACGCCTTCCTCCCGCTGCCGGACGAGCGCGTCGCGGCCGATGAAGTCCGGCTTGTTCAGGGCTACGAAACGGTCCAGCCCGGCTTCGAAGGCGGAATATTCCGTCGTCAGGTCCATGCCCCACATGCGGTAGGATTTCTCCACGCGGAGGGATTCCATCGCCCGCATGCCGACGCCGCCAATGCCGTACTCCGCCCCTGCCGCCATGAGCGCGTCATAGAGTCCGGTCTGGTATTCGATCGGATGGTGGAGTTCCCACCCGAGTTCGCCCACGAAATTGACCCTGAGCGCACGCACCGGGGCCATGCCGACGCGGATATGACGGCCGGTAAGCCAGGGGAAAGCCTCGTTGGAGAGGTCGGTGTGGGTCAGCTTCTGCAACACGTCGCGGGATCGAGGCCCTACCAGCACCAGCACGCCGTGGCGTTCGGTGATGTTGTCCAGGCTGACCGAACCGTCGCCGGGCAGGGCCTTGGCGAGATAGTCGTGGTCGAAGCGCTCCGCGGCCCCGGAGGACACGAGATAGAACTCTTCCGGCCCGTCGCGCATGATCGAGAATTCCGAGCGGACGCCGCCGGTCGAGGTCAGGGCATGGCCCAGGCGGAGCGCGCCCGTCCTCTTTGGCATCCGGTTCGCCAGCAGGCCGTCGAGGAAGGACTCAGCGCCGGAGCCCGAGACCCGGAACTTCGAAAAGCTGGTGATGTCGATCAGCCCGACACGTTCGCGCGCGCGCCGGCATTCCTCGCCGACGGGGCCGAACCAGTTGGTGCGCCGGAAGCTCCACTCGTCGCAGGCAGGCGTCCCGGCAGGTGCGAACCAGTTGGGCCGCTCCCACCCGTAGCGCTGCCCGAACACGGCGCGGGCCGCCTCGTGCCGGCTGTGGACGGGGCTCGTCTTCGCCGGCCTTGCCGCGGGGCGCTCCTCGTCGGGATAGTGGACGGTGAAGACGTTGCGGTAGGCTTCCTCGTTCTTCTCGACCGCATAGCTCTTGTTGGCGTAGGCGCCGAAACGGCGGGGGTCCACGGCGAGCATGTCTATGGGCGGCTCGCCGTCTTCCATCCATTCCGCGAGGAAGCGCCCGGCACCGCCCGCCGCCGTTACGCCGAAGCTGAAGCCCTCGGCGAGCCAGAAGTTCCTGAGCCCGTATGCGGGGCCGATCAGCGGGTTGCCGTCCGGGGTGTAGGGAATGGCGCCGTTCACCACATCCTTGACGCCGGCCTCGCCGAAGATCGGCACCCGAGCGATGGCCGCCTCGACATGGGGCTCGAGCCGCTCCAGGTCGCCGGGGAACAGCTCCTGGCCGAAATCGTCCGGCACGCCGTCCACGAAGCAGGCCGGCGCGCCCGCTTCATAGGGGCCGAGTATCAGCCCGTCGCGTTCCTCGCGCAGATAGTAGGAGGCGTCGCTCTCCCGCAGCACCGGCATCTCCGGCAGCCCTTCGGCATGGCGGGCCGTGAGCGCGGGGTGGGAGTCGGTGACGATATACTGGTGCTCCACCGGGATGACAGGCACGTCGATCCCGACCATCGCCAGCGTCTGGCGGCACCAGGCGCCGGTCGCCGTCACGACATGCTCGGCGACGATCTCGCCCTTGTCCGTGACGACCCGCCAGGCGCCGTCCGGCTCCGGCCGGATATCCACGACCTTGGTGTGCCGGTGGATCTCCGCACCGCCGGCGCGGGCGCCGGCCGCCAGCGCATTGGTCAGGTCCACCGGAGCTACATGGCCGTCATGCGGGTGGAAGAGGGCGCCCACCAGCCCCTGCGTGTTCGCCAGCGGCCAGAGCGCACGGATGTCGTCGAGCCCGATCATCTCGAACGGCACGCCGATGGTGTTCGCGGTGCCGCAGTATTTGCGGTACTCGTCCATGCGGTCGCGATTGGTCGCCAGCCTGAGATTGCCGGTGACGTGGAAGCTCACATCCTGCCCGGTCTCGGCTTCGAGCGTCTTGTAGAGATCGACCGAGTATTTGTGGATCTGGCCGACGCTGTAGCTCATGTTGAAGAGCGGCAGCAGGCCCGCTGCATGCCATGTGGAGCCGGCCGTCAATTCGGACTTCTCCAGCAATACCGTGTCCGACCAACCCAGCTTTGCGAGGTGGTAGGCGATTGAGACGCCGACGCAGCCGCCGCCGACAACCACTGCCCGGGCATGAGTGCGCATGGACTGGGCTCCTTCCCTCATCGGTCTGCGGAACCTGCCGCAAGCTGCCGCCGGCAAGCGTTCCATTCGCGACATCGAATATGCCCGTCACGACAGGCTGTCGCATAGGGGAAACTCTTCGTCGCGCGTGGACCGCAGGCGGCTGCATCGGCGCGGGACCTTCCCCCGCATGAAGATCGACGGCTTTTCAATCGAGACGACACCGGGCGGCGCCCGGAAGGTCGGCTCCTTCGCGGCGCTGGTGCCCCAGGGCACGCGCGTCTTCATCACCCATCTGCCGGATGGCGCGCTCCACGACATCGTCAGGACGGCGGCGCGCCTGGCGGGTGCAGGGATGGCCCCGGTGCCGCATATCGGCGCCCGCCATCTGGAGAGCCGGGCCGCGCTGGACGTGCATCTGGATGCCCTGCGCACGGTCGGCGTGCGGGAGGCGTTGCTGGTCGGCGGAGACCGCAGCGGGCCGCTTGGTCCGTTTTCCGAGGCGGGCGACCTGATCGGGCCGGCGGCGGGGCGGTTCGAACGGCTCTATTTCGCCGGCCACCCGGAGGAGGACCGCGACGCCGCGCTGCTCGCAAAGATCGCAAGGGCGCGCACCGCCGGCGCCGAGGCCGCGATTGTCACGCAGTTCGTGTTCGAGGCCGAAGCCCTGCTGGATTGGGAAGGACGGATTGCGCGTCTCGGCAATACCGCTCCGATCCGGGTGGGACTGCCCGGCGTGGCGAGCCCCGGCGCGTTGCTGAAATACGCGAAGATGTGCGGCGTCGGGCGCTCGCTCCGCGGCCTGTGGCGCGACGGGCGCCTGCTGCGCATGGCCGGCCGCTGGACTCCGGCCGCCCCGATTGCGGGTCTGCGGGATTCGCCCCCGTCCGTGGAAGGCCTGCATTTCTTCCCGTTCGGGGGCTTTGCGGAGACGGCGGCCTATCTGGCCGAGGCGAGGCAGGCGCCGTCCGAGAGGCGGTGGAACCAGTCATAGGCGGTATGGCGCGCGCAGCCGTCCACATTGGGCGCGCCGGGGCCGTCCGAGACATCGACGGTGCGCAGGTCGATACTGATGCGCGTGCGCCCGGTCGCGTTGGGCCGGCTGGCGTGGAGATGCGCGGCGGAGAAGCAGAGCAGTCCCCCGGGCTCGATCAGCACGGGGTCGCCTTCCTCTTCCGGCCGGGAGGCTTCCGGCAGCAGCGGATAACTGCCTTTGGCGGCGCGGAGCGCGTCGATGTCCCAGTCGGCGCTGCTGTTGGGCACCGGGCGGTCGAAATAGCCGGGCCATATCTCCATCGTCGCGCCGGGCTGGACCGGAAACACCGGCGCCCACCAGTTCAACTGGGTCATGATGTTGGAGCCCCAGCTGTCGCGGTGCGGCGGCAGGTCGCGCAGGCGGCGCGTCCGGCAGGCCGCCCGCCCCGGCTGGAAGCGCAGGATCGCGCGGTCGCGGTAGGTCGTCTCCGGGTCGAAGCCGAGCCCGGTAAAGAGATTGCGCAGGAGGCCGGGCACAGCCTCCGAGTGCATGAAGCTGCGCCGCGCCGCCACGGCCTTCTCGCGCCATAGCCCGCTGTCCAGCCGGCCTTCGTCCCGAACCGGGTCCTCGAAGGCGGCGAAGGCGGCCTCGCGCGCGTGGTCGAGCAAGGCGTCGAGCGCATCAAGCCGCCGGAAGGTGATGAGCTCACCGCGGAAGGCGCGCTCGGCGACGGCCGTCATGCCTGTTTGGCGTCGATCAGGCTCCGCCTGATTTCGCGCGAGGCTTCGATCAACTGCTCGATCTCCTCGCCCTCGCCCCAGCGTATGGCGCGCTGGAGGCGGGAAATGTCCTCTAGCAGCCGGCCGCATACATCCAGCAGCGCGTGGCGGTTGTTGAGGAAGATGTCGCGCCACATGACCGGGTCGCTGGCCGCGATACGGGTGAAGTCCCGGAAGCCGCTGGCCGCAAACTTGATGACTTCCTGGCGAAGGTCCTGTTCCAGGTCGGCGGCGGTTCCCACGATCGAGAAGGCGACCAGATGGGGAAGGTGGGAGGTGATCGCGAGCACGTGGTCGTGGTGGGCCGGGGTCATGGTTTCCAGCATCATGCCGGCCCGGCGCCACAGCTCTCCGACCTTCTCGACCGCCTCGGGCGCCGTGCCGGGCGGCGGGGTGAGAATGCACCAGCGGCCCTGGAAGAGTTCGGCGAACCCGGCTTCGGGCCCGGAATGCTCGGTGCCCGCTACGGGGTGCGCCGGCACGAAATGCACCCCCTCCGGGATGTGAGGGCCGAGGTCGCGGACCACCGTCTGCTTTACCGAGCCGACGTCGCTGACAATCGCTCCGCTCCGGAGCCGGGGCGCAATGGCCTCGCCGATGGCCGCATAGGCGCCGATAGGCGTGCAGACGACCACGAGGTCGGCCCCGTCGGCGGCCTCCGCCGGGTCGTGGGTCGTGTCGTCGGCGATCCCGAGCCTCTCGACGGCGGCCAGCGTTTCCGCGCGCCGGGCGCAGGCGACGATGCTGCCGGCGAGGCTGTCCCGCTGCATCACCCTCGCCAGGGACGAACCGATCAGGCCGATCCCGATCAGCGCGACCCGCTCGAACATCGGCTCGGTCACGAAACGAGCGTCCTGAGGGCGGCGACGACGGCGCGGTTGTCTTCTTCCCGCCCCACCGTTATCCGCAGGCCGTCCGGGAAGCCGTAGCCCGCGACGCGGCGCGGGATCACCCCATGTCTCTGCAGGGCGGCCAGGGCGGCCTCCACGTCCGGGAAGCGGATCAGGATGAAATTGCCGACGCTCGGCAGCACCTCGAAGCCCAGAGCCCGGACCTCATCCGTCAACCAGGGAAGCCACTTGTCATTGTGTACGCGCGAGAATTCGACATATCCGGCGTCCCGTATCGCCGCCACGCCGGCGGCCTGAGCCGCAGCGTTGACATTGAACGGCCCCCGCACCCGCTGCAGCACATCCACAACATTGGGCGGACAATAGGCCCAGCCGAGCCTGAGCGCCGCCAGCCCGTAGATCTTGGAGAAAGTGCGCGTCATGACCGTGTTGCCGCCGACTTCGACCAGTTCGCGCCCGTCCGCATAGTCGTTGCGGCCGACATATTCGGCGTAGGCAGCGTCCACCACCAGCAACACGCTCTCCGGCAGCCCGTCGCGCAGCCGGGCCAGTTCTTCGCCGGAGATATAGGTTCCGGTCGGGTTGTTCGGGTTGGCGACGAAGACCAGCTTCGTGCGCGTCGTGACCGCCGCCAGGATCGCATCGACATCGGTGGTGAAGTCGCGCTCGGGCGCCACGACCGGATGGGCGCCCGCCGCGCGCGTGGCGATCGGATACATGGCGAACCCGTGCTCCGGGTAGATCACCTCGTCGCCCGGCCCCGCATAGGCGTGGGCCAGCAGGGAAAGGAGTTCGTCCGAACCTGAGCCGCAGACGATGCGCGCCGGGTCGAGGTCATGGACTTCCCCGATTGCGGCGCGAAGCTCCTCTGCAGCGCCGTCCGGATAGAGGTGCAGCGAGGAAGCGAGGCGGGAGAATGCCTCCGCCGCGTGCGGTGAGGGGCCGAGCGCGTTTTCGTTCGACGACAGCTTGACGATATTCTCGACGCCCTCGATGTCGCTTTCGCCGCCGACATAGGGCGCAATCTCCAGCACGCCGGCGCGGGGGGCAGGCACGGTCATCCTGCGGTCTCCTTGAGAACGATCGGAACGGCATAGCCGCCGACGGGGATCATATCGGCGCCGATCTCCCTTGCGGCAACAAGAAATCGGTCGCCGCAAGCGGTCAGAATCTCGCCGGCGGCTTCGGCGGCAATGGCGACGGCAAGGTCGTCGCCGCTCGGGTCCGGCGGATTGCGCGCAATCACGAGCGCGCCGGGCGCGCCTACCGGGTAGAGACCGGGAGCGAACGGAAGGCGGGCGACAATGTGGAGGGGAGGATCGAGTTCGGCCAGCAACGGCCACCAGGGCTCGTCATCGTCGAGAGACGCCACGCCGACAGTGGCCTCGCCGGCGGCAACGGCATGGACGACGGCGGGCGCGCCCGAAACACGGAAATGCCGGGCTGCACGGAAATGGTTCCGGGCGCGTTCCCAGGCATTCGCGCTGCCGCTCACGACATGCAGCGGATGCCCCTCTATCGTAAAGCTCGCTCCGATCACCTCCCGCCAGACGCTCAGCAATGAAGCGGTCGGAAAGGGCGTGCTGTCGGCGGCGGCCAGCTGGCGCATCAGCGCGGCCTCGCGTCCGGGGCGATAGACATCGGCAAGGCCGCGGGCGCGTTTGTCCGCGCCGACGAGTTCGACCACCCGCGCCCGCTCGCGCAGACTCTCCAGAATCGCGAGGTCGCAGCGGTCGATCCGTTGCCGGAAGGCGGTTAGTGCTCGTTCGGCGGGGCTGTCATTCATGGGCGGGCCTCTTAGACCCGCGCGGACGGGTTGACAATGCGGCGGGCCGTATCGATACCGGCGCGTCCCGATCAGGAAAGTGCGCCTCATGTCCCGCTATCGCATTGCATCCATTCCGGGAGACGGCATCGGCAAGGAAGTCGTGCCTGAAGGCATCGGGATTCTGGAAGCGGCCGGGCGGCGTTTCGGCATCGATTTCGACTTCGAGACCTTCGACTGGTCCTGCGAGCGCTACGCCGAGACCGGCCGCCTGATGCCGGAGGACGGCCTCGACCGCCTGGCGGCGTTCGACGCGATTTTCCTCGGCGCCGTCGGCTGGCCGACGGTGCCGGACCATGTATCGCTGTGGGGCCTGCTGATCCCCATTCGCCGTCGCTTCGACCAGTATGTGAACCTGCGTCCGGTACGCCTCCTGAAAGGTATCCGTTCGCCTCTGGCGGGCCGGGGGCCGGACGACATCGACTTCTACGTCATCCGCGAGAATTGCGAGGGCGAGTATTCGGAGATCGGCGGCCGGCTCTACGAGGGCACCGATGCGGAGACGGTGGTTCAGGAAACGGTGTTCACCCGGCGCGGCGTGGACCGCATCCTGCGTTACGCCTTCGAGCTGGCGGAAACGCGCCCGCGCCGGAAAGTTACCTCGGCCACGAAGTCCAACGGCATCATCCACACCATGCCCTACTGGGATGAGCGCTTCCGGGCCATGTCCGCCGAATATCCCGATGTGGCAACGGACCAGTACCATATCGACATCCTGACGGCGCATTTCGTCCAGCATCCGGACTGGTTCGACGTCGTTGTCGGGTCGAACCTGTTCGGCGACATCCTCTCGGACCTCGGTCCGGCCGTTGCCGGGTCCATCGGCATTGCACCGTCTTCCAACATCAACCCGTCGGGCGACATGCCGTCCATGTTCGAGCCCGTCCATGGCTCTGCGCCGGATATTGCAGGCCGGGGCATCGCAAATCCCATAGGCCAGATCTGGTCCGGCGCGATGATGCTGGAGCATCTGGGCCACGAGGACGCGGCGAGGGCCATCGAACGCGCCATCGAGACGGTCCTCACCGGCGCCGGGCCGCTGACCCCCGACATGGGCGGCAACGGCACGACGGTCGAACTCGGGCGCGCCATCGCCGACGCGCTCTAGCCGGTCCCGCCCGGCAGGAGGGGGAATGGAAACGAGCGAAGCAGGCCGCCATGTGCGGTATGCCGCCGACGAGAAACCGCCGGCGCCGCTGGCGTTCGGCCTCGGCCTGCAGCTGGCGATGCTCACCATCGCCGGAATTGTCCTCACGCCGTCCATCGTGATCCGGGCGGGCGGCGGAAGCGACACCTACCTCTCATGGGCGGCCTTTGCGGCCGTCGCGGTGTGCGGCGTCACGACCATCGTCCAGGCGGTGCGCGTCGGTCGCATCGGCGCCGGCTATGTCCTGCTGATGGGCACCTCCGGCGCCTTCATCGCCGTGTGCATCGGGGCGATGGCGCAAGGCGGGCCGGCGCTGCTCGCCACGCTCGTCGTCATTTCATCTTTCTTCCAATTCGCGCTGGCGGCGCGCCTGTCGCTGGTGCGGCGCATCTTCACGCCGTCGGTCGCAGGCACCGTCATCATGCTGATCGCGGTAACGGTCATGCCGATTATCTTCGACATGCTGGACAAGGCGCCGGAGGGCGCGCCGGCGCTCGCCGCTCCCGTATCGGCCGGCGTCACCATCGCCGTCATCGTGGCGATTGCGCTGGCCGCGACCGGGGTCTGGCGGCTCTGGGCGCCGGTCATAGGGGTCGTGGTCGGGTCGGCGGTAGGCGGCGCGTTCGGCATATACGACTTCGCGCGCGTTGCCGACGCGGCGTGGATCGGGTTTCCCGAAGGAGGGTGGCCGGGGTTCGACCTCGATTTCGGGCCGGCTTTCTGGACGCTGCTTCCGGCATTCGTGCTGGTCACCCTGGTCGGCGCCATCGAGACGGTGGGGGACTCCATCGCCATCCAGCATGTTTCCTGGCGCGAGCGCCGGGCCGTCGACTACCGGGCGGTGGAAGGCGCGGTCGCTGCGGACGGGATGGGCAACCTCCTGTCGGGCCTGTTCGGCACGATCCCGAACACGACCTATTCGACCAGCATATCCGTGACCGAACTGACCGGTGTGGCCGCGCGCCGCGTCGGCGTCGCCGTCGGCCTGATTTTCCTTGTGCTGGCGCTGTTGCCGAAGGCGCTTGCGATCGTGCTGGCCGTTCCCGGCCCGGTCGTCGCCGCCTACGCGACCGTGCTGCTGGCGATGCTCTTCGTGGTCGGCATGAGGATCGTGGTGCAGGACGGCATCGACTACCGCAAGGGGATCGTCGTAGGCGTTTCCTTCTGGATCGGCGTCGGCTTCCAGAACGGCGCGATCTTCCCGGAGTTCTTCGCCGAGTTCGCCGGCGGCCTGCTGCAGAACGGCATGACGGCCGGCGGTGCCGCCGCCATTTTCCTGACGATATGCCTGGAAGCGGCCAAGCCCCGCCGAAGACGTATGGAAACCGCCTTCGACGATTCGGCTTTCCGGCCTGTCAGCGAGTTCCTCAGGCAATTCGCGTCGCGGAACGCCTGGTCCGGGGATACGGCGCAGCGGCTGGACGCCATCGGTGAAGAGGCGCTGGCGACACTCATGCAGGGGAGCGGCGAAAGAGGAGAGCGGCGGCCCCGGCGTCTCCGCCTCTCGGCATCCCGCGATGACGGGAGCGCCGTCCTGGAGTTCATCGTCGCCTCGGGCGAAGACGGCAACCTCGAGGATCGCATCGCCCTGCTTGGCGAGCATACGGCCGGCACGCCGGCGGAGCATGAAATCTCGCTCCGGCTGCTGCGGCACCTCGCCTCCTCGGTGCGCCACCAGCAGTATCACGACACGGACATCGTGACCGTTCATGTAAAGGCGGTGGAGTAGGGCCGGGGAAGCGGCCGGCACTTTTCCTGCCTGCCGGCTTCCGTTACCGTCGCCGCCGGCAACATCGGGAGACGGACATGGCCGGGATGGCGGCTACGGACATTCGTGTGGTGCCGACAGGCGGCGCGCTCGGTGCGGACATCGTCGGAATCGATCTCGCGCGGGATATGGGCGATGCCGATTTCCGCCGGATAGAGGACGCCTGGCACGAGCATCTGGTGGTGCGGTTCCGGGGCCAGACGCTCGATGACGACGCTCTCGCCGCCTTCTCGCGCCGCTTCGGCGAACTGGACATGGCGCCGACGGGGCGCGGCGGCAAACCCTTCAATCCCGAGCGGCCCGAGATCGTCGTGGTGTCCAATATCGTCGTGGACGGTAAGCCGGCCGGCGCGCTCGGCAATTCCGAACTCGTCTGGCACCAGGACATGACCTACAACGACATCCCGCCCAAGGCGAGCCTGCTCTACGGCATCGAGGTTCCGGAAGTCGGCGGCGCCACGCAATTCTACAATCTTTACAAGGCCTATGACGCGCTGCCTGACGCGCTGCGCCGACGGGTCGAAGGCCTGACCTGCAAGCATGACGCGACGCGTTCGTCCGATGGCCGGCTTCGCCACGGCTACGAGGAAGACTATTCGAACGAAGACCGCCCGGGGGCGATCCATCCGCTGGTTCTCGTCCATCCCGGGACGGGCCGCAAGGCTCTCTGCGTGGGCCGCCGCCCGAACGCCTGGATCGTCGGTCTGCCGGATGATGAGAGCAATGCGCTGCTCGATGAAATCTGGGCGCATATCGAGCGTTGCGGGTTCGTCTGGACGCAGGACTGGCAGGCGGGAGACCTCGTGATCTGGGACAATCGCTGCACGCTGCACCGGCGCGACACGCTGCCCGCCGGCAGCCGGCGCCATATGCACCGCACCCAGGTCCGCGATACGGCCCGTCCGGCGGCCGCGTAGTCCGGGCGGCTTCCTAGCCGAACATCTCCGAGAGGCGCAGTTCGGCGATACGCTCGACCTGCCGGCACGCTTCGGCGAATTCCGTCCCGGAATCGTTTGCAAGACGCTGTTCGAAGGCTTGCAGGATGCCGGCCCTGTCGTGGTCGCGCACTGCGATGATGAACGGAAATCCGTGCTTCGCCACATAGGCCCGGTTCAGGTCGGTAAAGCGGGCGCGCTCGGCGTCGGTCAGCGCATCGAGCCCGGCGGACGCCTGTTCCGCCGCCGATGCCTCGGTCAGCCGGCGGGCTGCCGCCAGCCTTCCCGCCAGGTCGGGATGGGCCTTCAGCACGCCGAGCCGCTCGTCCTCGCCGGCGGACCGGAATTTCCGCGCGAGCGCGCTCAGCATGCCGACGGCGGTGTCATGCGCAGGCCCCAGCTCGTCGTCCCAGGCGCGCTCCGCGACCCAGGGCGAGTGCTCGAAAATGCCGCCGAACCGTGCAACGAAGGTTTCGCGGTCCATCGAAGACGGGCGCTCACGGGCTACCGGGGGCGGATGCACCTCATGCCAGTGGCGGGCGATGTCGATGCGCCGGGCGAACCAGACGGCCTCGTGCCCCGCCGCATATTCGATGAACCGCTTCAGGGCCATGATGCGGCCGGGGCGTCCGACGAGCCGGCAATGCAGGCCGACCGAGAGCATTTTCGCGCTGCCCGCTTCGCCCTCGGCATAGAGCGCATCGAAACTGTCGCGCAGATAGGTGAAGAACTGGTCGCCGGAATTGAAGCCCTGCGGCACCGCGAACCGCATGTCGTTGGCGTCCAGCGTGTAGGGAACCATCAACTGGTCTTGCCCGCCGATACGAATCCAGTTTGGCAGGTCATCGGTATAAGCATCTGAAATATATTCGAAACCGCCTTCCTCGGCGGCGAGTGCAACGGTATTCGCCGAGCAACGTCCCGTATACCAGCCGCGCGGCCGCTCGCCCGTGACTTCCGCGTGCAGCTGAACGGCCTGCTCCAGATGCTCGCGCTCCTCTTCGAGCGGCATGTCCCGGTATTCGATCCATTTGAGGCCGTGGCTTGCGATCTCCCAGCCGGCGGCCTGCATCGCCGCCACCTGGGCGGGCGCGCACGCCAGAGCCGTCGCCACGCCATAGACCGTGACCGGGATGTCCAATCCGGTGAACAGCCGGTGAAGGCGCCAGAACCCGGCCCGCGCGCCGTATTCGTAGATGGACTCCATGTTCCAGTGCCGCTGGCCGGTCCATGGCGCGGCGCCCACGATCTCGGAAAGGAAGGCTTCCGAGGCCGGGTCGCCGTGGAGGATGCAGTTCTCGCCGCCTTCCTCGTAATTGATGACGAACTGGACGGCGATCCGGGCGCCGCCGGGCCATCTCGGATCGGGCGGCTCGGACCCGTAACCGTGCAGGTCTCTTGGATATCGAAGCATTGCCTTCTCCGTCCTGCCAACCATTTTCGACAATCGACTGTGTTGATTGTAAAAATGCGGATTGCTAGCGTGCAAGGATACCGCCTCCCGACAGGAAGGCTCCGAACGAGTCCGAGGGAGCGCCCATGCCCGACGGCCGGCTGACCACCCATGTGCTGGACACGGCGCGCGGCCGCCCCGCTGCGGGGCTGGCGCTTCGGCTCTACAGGCTGGAGGCGGGCAGCCGACGCCTGCTGGGGTCTACCGTCACCAATGCCGACGGGCGCACGGACGGGCCGTTGCTCGACGGCGACGCATTCGCGCCCGGCGTCTACGAGATTGAATTCGAGGCCGGCGATTATCATCGCGTTGCGGGCGCGGGCGCAGACAGGCCGTTTCTCGACACGGTGCCGGTGCGGTTCGGCATTTCGGAAGCCGGGGCCAACTACCATGTGCCGCTGCTGCTCTCGCCCTTCGGCTATTCGACCTATCGGGGCAGTTAGGCCATGACCGGGGTGCGCCGCGAACTCCGGTTCCTGGTGAATGACGAGGAGGTCGCGCTCGGGGATGCCGGCGCCGGAGACAGCCTGCTCGACTTCCTGAGGCTCCGCCGCGGCCTCCGCGGCACCAAGGAAGGCTGCGCGGAAGGCGATTGCGGCGCCTGTACCGTGCTGGTTGGCCGGCTGCGCGACGGGGACCTGCGCTACGAGGCGGTGAACAGCTGCATCCGGCTCCTGCCGAGCCTCGACGGGTGCCATGTCGTGATGGTCGAGCACCTCGCAGGCGCGGATGGCCGGCTGCATCCGGTCCAGCAGGCGATGGTCGATTGCCACGGCAGCCAGTGCGGCTTCTGCACGCCCGGCATCGTCATGGCGCTTTATGCGCTGTGGCTGGAACGGCCGAGGCCGACGGACGCCGAGGTCCGGCGGGCGCTCCAGGGCAATCTCTGCCGCTGCACCGGCTATGCGCCGATCCTGCGCGCGGCGGTGGCGGCCGGCGACTACGGCCTGCCCGAAGACGACGGGCTGGTGCGGAACCGCGAGGCGGTTGCCGCGCGCCTGGCGGCAATGGCCGACGGAAACCGGGTCGAACTGGACAGCGGCAGCGTTGTCGTTCCGGCCGACGAGGACGATTTGGCAGACGCGCTGGAAGCGGAGCCGGCGGCCACCATGGTTGCCGGCGCGACCGATGTCGGCGTGTGGATCAACAAGGATCTGCGGGATATTGCGCCGGCGGTGTTCATCGGCCATCTGGACGGACTCGGCCGGATTGCCGCGAAGGGCGGGGCAATCGGGATCGGGGCGACGGCGTCCTATTCGGATGCGGAGGCCGCCCTGACGGAGTCCGTGCCGGGCCTCGCGGACTACTGGAGCCGCATCGGCGGCTGGCAGATACGCAATATGGGCACGGTCGGCGGCAACATCGCCAACGGCTCGCCCATTGCCGACCTGCTGCCGGTGCTGATCGCGCTTGGGGCCGAACTGGTTCTGCGAAAGGGCGGGAAGCGGCGCGCCATACCGCTGGAGGCCTATTTCCTGGACTATGGCCGGCAGGACCTGGCACCCGGCGAATTCGTGGAGGAGGTGCGCGTGCCGGTTCCGGCGAAGGGTGCCCGGCTCGGCTTCTACAAGGTCTCCAAACGCCGCGACGAGGACATCTCTTCGGTCTGCGCCGGCTTCATGGTCCGCGTCCGGAAGGGCCGCATGGAAGAGGCGCGGCTGGCTTTCGGCGGCATGGCGGCGACGCCCAAACGGGCCGAAGCGGCCGAAGCCGCGCTGCGCGGCCGGGCGTGGGGAGAGCCTGCCATAGAGGCTGCGGGGCAGGCGCTGGAACGGGACTTCACGCCGATTTCCGACTGGCGCGCCTCGTCACAATACCGGGCGCTCGTCGCGCGGAACCTGCTGAAGCGCTTCTATTTGGACCAGCCGGGGACCGTTTCACTATGACCGGGCCCGCACTCCGCGAACATATGCACCGCGCGCACCGGCACGATTCCGCCGCCAGGCATGTGACGGGCCGCGCCGCCTATGCCGACGACATGGTGGAGCCGGCCGGCATGCTGCATGCCTGCCTCGGGCTTTCGACGGCGGCCCATGCCGGCATATCGGAGTTGGACCTCGCCGAAGTGGGCAGCGCGCCGGGCGTGGTCGGGGTGCTGACGGCGGCCGACATTCCGGGCGAAAACGACATCAGCCCCGTTGGAGCAGGCGACGACCCGGTCTTCGCGAACGGTGCGGTTTCCTTCTACGGCCAGCCCATGTTTGCGGTCGTGGCCGCGACGCGGGCCGAGGCCCGGCGCGCCGCACGCCGCGCACGGGTCGTATATGAGCCGCGGCCAGCCGTCATCGAGGCGGAGGATGCCCTCGAAACCGTGTCGGAGCCGCTGACGCTTGCGCGGGGGGATGTCGAGGCTGCGCTCGATGCTGCGCCGCGCCGCGTGCAGGGCACGTTCCGGGTCGGAGGCCAGGACCATTTCTACCTGGAGGGCCATATCGCGTTTGCCCTGCCGGGAGAAGACGACGAGGTCCGGGTGGTATCATCGACCCAGCATCCGAGCGAAGTGCAGCATGTCGTGGCCCATGTGCTCGCGGTTCCGTCGAGCGCGGTGACGGTGAACGTGCGGCGCATGGGCGGGGCATTCGGCGGCAAGGAAAGCCAGTCGAACCTGTTTGCGGCCGTCGCCGCGCTCGCTGCCCGGAAATTCGGCCGTGCCGTCAAGCTGCGCCCGGACCGGGACGATGACATGACCGCGACCGGCAAGCGCCACGACTTCCGCGTCGATTACGATGTCGGGTTCGACGATGAGGGGCGCATCCTCGCCGTGGACAGCGTGCTGACGGCGCGCTGCGGCTTTTCCGTGGACCTGTCGGGCGCGGTTTCCGACCGGGCACTGTTTCACGCCGACAATGCCTACTTCTTTCCCGCCGTCAGGCTGCGCTCGCGGCCGATGCGCACCAACACCGTTTCCAACACGGCCTTCCGGGGATTCGGCTCGCCCCAGGGCGTCATGGCGGCCGAACGGATTATCGAGGAGATCGCATACGGCACCGGCCGTTCCCCGCTCGATATCCGCAAGGCCAATTTCTACGGCGGCCCCGGCAGGGACCTGACGCCCTATCACCAGCCGGTCGAGGACAACATTCTCCCGCGCTTGGTCGCAGAAATCGAAGAGCGGGCGGACTACGCGCCGCGGCAGCAGGCGGTTCTGGACTTCAACGCAAAGGGCGGCGTCCTGCGCAGGGGCATCGCGCTCACGCCGGTCAAGTTCGGCGTGTCCTTCACCGCGACCTGGATGAACCAGGCCGGCGCGCTGGTGCATGTCTATCGCGACGGCTCCATCCATCTGAACCACGGCGGCACGGAGATGGGGCAGGGGCTCTTCATCAAGGTCGCCTCGGTGGTCGCGGACTGCTTCCAGGTCGATCTCGACCGCGTGCGGATCACTGCCACCAGCACCGGCAAGGTACCGAACACCTCGGCGACAGCAGCCTCCACCGGCTCGGACCTGAACGGCATGGCGGCGTTTGAGGCGGCCGACGAGATCAAGCGCCGGCTGGTCGCCTTCGCCGCCGAACACTGGAATGTCGAGCCCGGCCAGGTCCTATTCGAGGCCGGCAGGGTCAGGATCGGCAACCAGGACATCGCCTTCGCCGACCTGGTCGAAGCGGCTTACATGGCGAGGGTCCAGCTTTCGGCCACCGGCTTCTACCGCACCCCGGAAATCCACTGGGACCGGGCGGCCGGGCGCGGCAAGCCCTTCTACTATTTCGCCTACAGCGCCGGCGTCACCGAGGTCGAGGTCGATACGCTGACCGGCGAATACTGCGTGCTCAGGGTTGATATCCTCCACGATGCGGGCCGGTCGCTTAATCCGGCCATCGATCTGGGTCAGGTCGAAGGCGGCTTCATCCAGGGCATGGGGTGGGTCACGACGGAGGAACTCTGGTGGGACGGCGAGGGGCGGCTGCGCACACACGCCCCCTCGACCTACAAGATCCCGCTTGCCTCGGACTGCCCGCCCGTCTTCAACGTGCATCTCGCCGAGTGGTCCGAGAACGCCAAGCCCACCATCGGTCGGTCCAAGGCCATCGGCGAGCCGCCTCTGCTGCTATGCGCCTCTGTAGTGGAGGCCCTGTCGATGGCCGTCGCCAGCACGGCCGGCTACCGGCATTGCCCCAGACTCGACACGCCAGCCACGCCCGAACGCCTGTTACTCGCCATCGATCGGCTGAAGCGGGACGGAGCCGGATAGTGGAGGCGTTGCTTCCCGTTCTCGGCGAATGGCTGGAATTCGTCGTGCGCTGGACGCATGTGACGACCGCCATCGTGTGGATCGGCACGTCGTTCTACTTCATCGCGCTCGATCTCGGTCTTCGCCAACGCCAGGATTTGCCCGAAGGGGTGACCGGGGAGGAATGGCAGGTGCATGGCGGCGGCTTCTACCATGTCCGCAAATACATGGTCGCTCCGCCGGAACTGCCGGAGCACCTGACCTGGTTCAAATGGGAAAGCTACGCGACCTGGGTTTCCGGCTTCGCCCTGTTGTGCGTCCTCTACTATGCCCACCCGGAATTCTACCTTGTCGACAACGAGGTCATGGAGCTGTCGAACGAGGCGGCGATCGCCATTTCCGTCGCCTCCATAGTCGTCGGCTGGTTCGCCTACGACCTGATCTGCAAGAGCCGCTTCGGCGACGACAACACGCGGCTGATGCTGTTCCTCTATGTCGTTCTGGTGGCGATGGCCTGGGGTTTTTCGCAGGTCTTCAGCGGGCGGGCCGCCTTCGTCCATCTGGGCTCGATCACGGCGACGATCATGAGCGCGAACGTGTTCCTGGTCATCATCCCGAACCAGCGCATCGTCACGGAGGACCTGAAGGCGGGACGGACCCCGGACCCGAAATACGGCCGGATCGCGGGCCAACGTTCGACCCACAACAACTATCTGACGCTGCCCGTCATCTTCCTGATGCTGTCGAATCACTATCCGCTGGCCTTCGCCACGGAATTCAGCTGGGTCATCGCGTCGCTGATTTTCCTGATGGGCGTGCTGATCCGCGTCTATTTCAACAATGTGCATGCGCGGAAGGGCCACCGGATATGGCCCTGGATTGCCGCCGCGGTCCTGTTTCTCGTCATCGTCTGGCTTTCGACCATGCCGGCGGTCCTCACCGGCCGGGCCGACGGCGCGGCGCTGACGCCCGTGGAACGCCGCCTCGCCGCCTCGCCCCATTTCGAGGCCGTGCAGGAAGCCGTGCTCACCCGCTGCCTCGTCTGCCATGCGGAGGAGCCGGTCTGGGAGGGGGTCCATAGGCCACCCAAGGGCATCGTGCTGGAAACCGACGAACAACTCTTGAGAAACGCCCGCCTCATCTATCTCCAGGCCGGCCGCTCGCGCGCCATGCCGCCCGGCAATCTGGCCGCGATGGAAGACGAGGAGCGCCGGCTGATCGTCGCCTGGTACGAGGACAGGCGGGAGTAAAGTCCCGCCGGCGGGCCTATATCGGCGGCGCAAGCCGGGGATGGCGGTTCACATCCTTGTAGAGCAGGTAGCGGAACAGGCCGGGGCCGCCCGCATAGCAGGCCTGGGGGCAGAAGGCGCGCAGCCACATGAAGTCCCCGGCTTCGACTTCCACCCAGTCTTGGTTCAACCGGTACACGCCCTTGCCTTCGAGCACATAGAGGCCGTGCTCCATGATATGCGTCTCGGCGAAGGGGATGACCGCGCCCGGCTCGAAGGAGACGATGTTGACATGCATGTCGTGGCGCAGGTCGTCCGGGTCGATGAAGCGCGTGGTCGCCCAGCGGCCATCCGTATCCGGCATCGCGACAGGCGGACACTCGCGGTCGCTGGTCACGATGGGATCGGGCAAGGCGAGGCCGTCGACCGCCTCGTAACGCTTGCGAATCCAGTGGAAGACCGCATTTTCGCCGCCCCGGTTGCGGAGCCGCCAGTCGGCGCCGGGCGGGATATAGACGAATCCCCCCGCTTCGATCTGCCGGGTCCGGCCCGCAAGCAGGAGCTCGAAGGACCCGGCGACCGCGAAAAGCCCGGCTTCCGCGCCGCGGTCGGGCTCGGGATTGTCGCTGCCGCCGCCGGGAGCCACCTCGACGATGTATTGCGAGAAGGTCTCCGCGAAGCCGGAGAGCGGCCTTGCGAGAATCCAGGCGCGGGTTCGCTCCCAGTGCGGCAGCAGGCTGGTCACGATGTCCCGGAGCACGTCCTTCGGGATGACGGCATAAGCTTCCGTGAATACGGCGCGGCCGGTCAGCAGTTCCGTCTGGCCCGGAAGGCCTCCGGTCGGCGCGTAGTAGCTGCGTCGTTCCGCCATTCCTGTCCGCCTCCCGAATTCAGGCCGGTCGGGCTTCCCCGGCTTTTCGGGGGCGCTTCATCGGGTCTTCTACGACGCCTTTCGGTTCGATTTCGACCTCGAAGTTCTCCAGGAACACGGCGATCATCGAATAGAAGCCGACCGCAAGCGTGAGTTCGGCCATCTGCCCGGAGTCGAGCCGGGCGGAGAGCGCGTTCCAGGTCGCGTCGCTTGCACGGACGCTTGACACGACTTCGTCGGTGAACCGGATGACCAGGTTCTCGAGTTCCGAGAACACCGTGTCGTCCTCGCCGTGCTCGACGCCTGCGATCCGGGCCTCGTCCATGCCGATATTGCGCGAAACGATCCTGTGCTGGTGGACCTCGTAGGGCGCGCCCAGCAGGTGGCCGACGCGCAGGATTGCGATTTCCCTGAGTTCGGGGTCGAGCCGGCCCTTGAACAGGATCGCATTGCCGAGCCGCATGAAATGCGGCAGCGCCGGCCCCGTATGGGCCAGCATATGGAAGACGTTCATCAGCGGGTCGAAGCGCTTGACGAAAGTGCGCAATTCGTCCGGCAGGGTCTCGATGTCGGGGTAGGGCGCGCGCGCCATCGGTGTCAGCCTCCGTAAAGGGTAGCGGTAGTCGGGCGGGCGCCTATTCGTTGCCGACGGCCGCCCGCCCGGCCGCTTCGCCGGCGATCTTGCCGAAGACCGCGCCCGCCATCAGCCCGGTGCCGCCCGGATAGTTGAACCAGAACAGGCCGCCGACCAGCTCGCCCGCGGCGTAGAGGCCCGGAATCTCGATATCGTCCGTGTCCATCACCTGGGCATCCTCGTTCACGCGCAGGCCGCCGAAGGTGAAGGTGATGCCGCAGGTGGTCTGGTAGCCCTCGAAGGGCGGCTCGTCGATGGTGTTAGCCCAGTTCGTCTTGTCCACCGCGAGGCCCTCCGTCCGGCGCCCGTCCTTTATGTTCGGGTTGTAGGGAATGTCCGTGCGCACGGCCGCATTGTAGGCCCGGATTTCCTTGAGGAACGCCTCGGCATTCACGCCTTCCAGCTTCGCCGCAAGCTCTTCTATCGTGTCGGCCCGGACCTTGGTGACCTCGCGGATGCGGTATTCGTCGCGCAGGTTCGGGATGATCTTGTTGTCGAACACCTGCCAGGCCATCTGGCCCGGCTGGCCCAGGATCACGCGCCCGTATTTCGCGTAGGTGTAGTTGCGGAAGTCCGCGCCTTCATCGACGAAACGCCGGCCCTCCGCGTTCACCATGATGCCCCACGGATAGCTGTGCTTCTGGAAGTTGTCGCCGACGGCGAGGTCGCCGAATTCGGGCGCGTTGAAATCCCAGCCGACGGCGTGGCAGCCGGACCAGTTGCCGTAGGCGCGCGCGCCCGCGTCGAGCGCCATGCGGATGCCGTCGCCGGTGTTGAAGCGGGTGCCGCGCACCTTGGCCACGTCCCAGCCGGGGCCGAGATAGCGGGTGCGCATCTCCGGGTTCGCCTCGAAGCCGCCCGAGGCGAGGACCACGGCGCGGGCATGCACCTCGAAGCTCCGGCGGTCCTGGCGTACGCGCACGCCCTTCACGCCGTCGTCGCCGTGCAACAATCCGGTGGCGCGCGCGCCGTAGAGCACCTCCACGCCGTCTCTCGCGCCGGACTCGTGCAGGGCGTCCACCAGCCCCGGCCCGCCGCCCCAGGCCGACAGCACGAGGCCGCCCCAGAACTTGAAGCGCCCGTCGATCTTGAAGGCCTGCTTGCCGTAGATCGGCAGGAAGCGCACGCCCTTGTCCCGCATCCACTTCATCGTGTCGAGCGAGCGCGTAACCAGCAATTCGCACATGTCCGGGTCGGTCCGGTATTCGGTGATCCGGCCCATGTCGTCGTAGAAGTCGGCCTCGCTGTAGACGCCGAAATCGGTGATCGCGACCTCGTCGTCGGTGAGGTCCGGCACCAGTGCCCTGATGTCGTCCACGCCGTTGAAGACCGTGCGGATATTGCCTGCGGTGAAGGCCGAGTTGCCGCCGCGCTCCTCCTCGTTCGCGCGCTCCAGCACGAGCACGTCCGCGCCCTGCTCGCGCGCGGCGAGCGCGGCGCACATGGCGGCATTGCCCGCGCCGACTATGACGACATCGACTGTGCGGTCCGACATTCCGAATTCTCCAGATGGGCTGCGGCGAAGTGGGTTCAGCTTCCGAAAACGCGCTCGAAGATCGTATCGACATGGACCAGCTGGCGGTCCGCGTCGAATATCCCGTCGAGCCGCGCCGGCGGCACGGCTGCGGCTATGTCCGGGTCGCGCTCAAGCTGTGCGCGGAAGGACCCGCCCTTTTCCCAGACGGCCATCGCTGCCGCCTGCACCTTCGCGTAGGCGTCCTCGCGGCTCATGCCCGCCTGCGTGAGTTCCAGAAGCACATGCTGCGAAAAGACGAGGCCGCCCAGGCTGCCGAAATTCCGCCGCATGGCGTCGGGATAGACGACCAGCTTCTCCACCACGCCCGCGAGCCGGTGGAGCGCGAAATCGAGGGTCGTGGTCGCATCCGGGCCGATCATCCGCTCGACGGAGGAATGGGAGATGTCCCGCTCGTGCCAGAGCGCGACATTCTCGAGCGCGGGGATGACGGCCGAGCGGACCATGCGCGCCAGCCCGGTCAGGTTTTCCGTCAGCACCGGATTGCGCTTGTGCGGCATGGCGGAGGAGCCCTTCTGCCCGGCGGAGAAGAACTCCTCCGCCTCCCGCAATTCGGTGCGCTGCAAATGCCGGATCTCGACCGCGAGCCGTTCGACCCCGCCCGCGATCACGCCCAGCACGGCGAAGAACATGGCATGGCGGTCGCGGGGGATCACTTGCGTCGAATGCGTCTCGGGCGCAAGGCCCAGCTTTTCCGCCACATGCGCCTCGACGCGCGGATCGACGCTGGCGAATGTGCCGACCGGACCGGAAATGGCGCAGGTGGCAATCTCCGCCCGTGCGGCTTCCAGCCGGGCGCGGTTGCGGGCGAACTCGGCATGGTGCCCGGCGAGCTTGACGCCGAAGGTGGTGGGCTCGGCATGGATGGCGTGGCTGCGCCCGACACAGAGGGTGAATTTGTGCTCGCAAGCCTTTGCCTTCAGGGCGGAGAGCAGCCTGTCGAGGTCTGCCAGAAGAATGTCGCTGGCGCGGGTGAGCTGCACCGCCAGGCAGGTGTCGAGCACGTCGGAGGAGGTCATGCCCTGGTGGACGAACCGCGCCTCCGGGCCGACATGCTCGGCGAGATTGGTGAGAAAGGCGATGACGTCGTGCTTCGTCTCGGCCTCGATCTCGTCGATACGGTCGATCTCGAATGCACCCCGCTCCCACACCGCGCGCGCCGCCGATGCGGGCGCCATGCCGAGCGCGGCCATGGCGTCCAGCGCATGGGCCTCGATCTCGAACCAGATACGGAATCTGGTCTCCGCCGACCAGACGGCCGCCATCTCGGCGCGGGTGTAGCGTTCGATCATGGCCCGGACCCTAAGGGCGGGCATCTATCGCGGCAAGGATACCCGGTGTCACGGACGGTCCCGCCCGCGTCCATGCGAAACGCAGGACTACGCGGCGTCCAGCAGCTCCCCGGCAATCTCCGGGTCGTCGCCGCGCGGCGCGAGCGGGTCCTGCGGGCTCAGCCGGTGGTCCAGCACCATCTGCGCGAGCAGCAGGCGTTTCCGGCCGCCGCCGGCCGCCACGATCCGGCCGCCTTCATGCGCCATGACGACGGCGCTTGCCGCGTGGTAGAGCGCATCGGACGCTTGGCGCATGCGCGGCTCGTCCCCAGCCTCCGCGACCTCCTCGGCAAGCGCAATGGCACGGCCTGCGGCATGGCCGAGCGCGCCCTTCAACTGGCCGGGCAGGCCGTCCGCCTCGTCCAGCAGGTCCGTCAGTGTCTCGCGGAGGACTTCATGCGCGCCGGTCTTGCCGACGGCGCGGCCGACAATGTCCAGGGCGTTGATATTGGAGGTGCCTTCCCAGAGCACGCCGAGGTGGGCGTCGCGCACGAGCCGGGCATTGACGAAGGTTTCGATATAGCCGTTGCCGCCTCGCGCCTCCATGGCGCCGGTTGCGACCGCGATATTGTCCCGACCGGTGCGGAATTTCAGCAATGGCGTAAGCAGCCGCACCAGCGCCGCCGCCCGCTCGTCGCCGGCTTCCGAGCGTTCCAGCCTGTCCGCGGTGAACAGCGCCATCGAGAGGGCCTGCTCGGTCGGCACCATCAGCTTGAGCAATTGCCGGCGCATCAGCGGCTTGTCGGCGACGATGCCGCCGAATGCCACGCGCCCGCGCGCCGCGACCAGGGCCTCGTTCAGGCAGCGCCGCATCATCGCCGCAGCCCGCACGCCGTGCGAGAGGCGGCTCAGATTCACCTGGTCGAGCATTTGCTTGAGGCCGTTGTTCCGGCCCGGCCCCACTTTGCCGAGCGGATAGGCGACGGCCCCGTCGAACACGATTTCACCCGACGCCATGGACCGGGTGCCCATCTTGTCCTTTAGGCGCACGATCCGATAACTGTTGCGGCTGCCGTCGTCGCGGTATTTCGGCAGGGCGAACAGGCCGAGGCCGGCCGTGCCTGCGACCGCGCCTTCCGGCCTTGCCAGCAGCAGGGCAACATCGGCGTCGGCGCAGGAACAGAACCATTTGTCGCCGTAGAGCCGCCATTCGGTTCCTTCGGGACCATCCTCCAGCCGGGCTGCCAGTTCGATGCCGCCGACATCGGAGCCGCCCGTCTTCTCCGTCATGAACTGCGCGCCCATGCAGATTTCGCTCATGTCCTGGCTGGTCATTCCCGGCATGAAACGCCGACGAACCGCCTCGTCGCCGTATTTCCCGATGAGGAACGCCGAGGTGTCCGTGGCCGAGATCGGGCACATCAGCGCGAATTCCGACTGCACGAACAGATATTGCAGGATGTATTTCGCCGTGATCGGCGTTCCGTTCCATCCGAGTACGCCGGAGCGCCGGGACATAGCGTGGATACCGAAATCGCCGAACCCGATCTGCTCCATCTCCCGGTAGGCGGGATGGAACTCGATCCAATCCTCGTCGCGACCGAAGGCGTCGCGTAAATGCAGCACGGGCCCGTGCCGGTCAGCCAGCCGCGCCAGCTCGTCTAGGCGCCCGCCGGCGATTTCCCCGAGCCGACGGAAATGCGGAAGCATGTGTTCGCGCAAGTCGTCCGGCAGGTAGAGCGGCAGCAGGTCCTGCAGGCTGCGGTCGATGTCGAAGAAGTTCATCCCGTGGCAATCGGGCGCCAGCGGCGTGCCGGCGGCAGTCGCGTTCGGGAGGGTGTTCCGGGCAATAAACGGGGGTGTGGCGACATTCATGGCGGATCGTCCGGACTTTCGTCGAGGGAACGGCGGGCCGGGAACATGCCACGACACGGCCTGTCAAGAAACTGTCTGGCCCCGTGGACGCACTCCGCGGAGGCGCGGCTTGCACAGCCCGGGCGGCTACAGCACGATTGCCGCCATGCTTGAGGGGACGGCGGACATCATCGTCATCGGCGGCGGCATGGTCGGCGCGGCGGCGGCCTACGGGCTGGCCGGCAAGGGACTCGACGTGCTCATGCTCGACGAGGGCGACGACGCTTTCCGGGCGGCGCGAGGCAATTTCGGGCTCGTCTGGGTACAGACCAAGGGGTTCGGGCTGCAGCGCTACCAGGAATGGTCGCAGGAATCGGCGGACCGCTACGCCGGATTCGCCGGGGAGCTTGGGGACCTGACGGGCGTCGACATCCACCATGAGCGGCCGGGCGGCGCGATTCTGTGCCTCGGCGACGAGGAATGGGAAGCGCAGATGCGGCTCAACGAGGCGATGGCGGCGCAGGGCGGCGGCTACCACGCCCGGATGGTCGAACGCGCCGAACTGGAGCGGATAGCTCCGGGCGTCCGTTTCGGGCAGGAGGTCGTGGGCGCGTCCTTCTCGGAAAAGGACGGCCATTGCGGGCCGCTCTACCTGCTGCGCGCCCTTCACGCCGGCTTCAGGGCGAGAGGCGGGCGCTACCGGCCCGGCGCACGGGTGCGCAATATCGGGCGCGGCTTCCGGGTGGAGACGGACGCCGGCGCATTCGAGGCCCCGAAACTGCTGCTGGCGGCAGGCAACGGCATTCCGCCGCTGGCGGCGCAGGTCGGCCTGAATGTGCCGACGGTGCCGGAACGCGGTCAGGTGCTGGTGACCGAGCGGGTGGAACGGTTCATGCCGATGCCGATGGGCAATCTCCGCCAGACGGCGGAAGGGACGGTCATGATCGGCGCGACGCAGGAAAGCGTTGGCTTCGACACCGGCACGACGCTGGAAGCCGCGCGCGGCCTCGCCCGGCGCGCCATCCGCGCGCTTCCGGCGCTCGAACGGCTGAGGCTCATGCGGAGCTGGGCGGCGCTCAGGGTCATCCCGCCGGACCGCTGCCCGATCTACGACGAGTCGGAAAGCCATCCCGGAGCCTTCGTAGCCACCATGCACAGCGGCGTCACGTTAGCCGCCGTTCACACCGCCCGCCTGCCGGACTGGATTGCCGAAGGCAAGGCGCCGGACGGGTTCGAAGCCTTCAGCGCGCGGAGGTTCGATGTTCCGGCGGCTGCCTGAGCGAGAGGCGACGATAACGATAGAGGTTGACGGGGAACCGGTTGCAGCGGCGCCCGGTGACAGCGTTGCGGCCGCCATGCTCGCGTCGGGCGTCGCTGAATTCCGCCGTGCGCCGGTCGATGGCGGGCCGCGCGGGCCCTGGTGCGCCATGGGTGTCTGTTTCGAATGCCTCGTCGAGATCGACGGCGAACCCAACCGCCAGGCCTGCATGACGCCGGTGCGCGAAGGCCTTTGCGTCGCGCGCCGGACGGACGGAGCGGGACGCGGACGATGAGCATCGATCTGGCAATCGTCGGTGCCGGTCCGGCGGGCATGGCGGCGGCCGTGGAGGCGGCGGAGCACGGCCTCTCCGTCACCGTCCTGGACGACCAGCCCGAGCCCGGAGGGCAGATCTGGCGCGGAATCGAGCGCGCTGGATCCGGCCTCACCGCGATACTGGGCGAGGAATATGAAGCCGGGCGGGAGCTGGCCGCGGATTTCCGCAGTGCCCGCATCGACTACCGGCCGAACAGTGCCGTCTGGCGGCTCGATGCGGGCGCGCGGATTGCGTGCAGCCGGGAGGGCTCGGCCTCGACGATATCGGCCCGCCGCGTGCTGATCGCGACAGGAGCGATGGAGCGCCCGGTGCCGATCCCCGGTGCCGAACGGCCGGGCGTGATGGGAGCCGGCGCTGCGCAGGTGTTGCTGAAGGCGTCCGGGCTGGTGCCGGCAGGACGCATCGTGCTCGCGGGGTCGGGTCCGCTCCTGCTGCTCGTCGGCTGCCAGCTGCTGGATGCCGGCGCGGATGTGGCGGCGGTGCTGGAGACGACGGAAGGCGCCGACTATCTGGACGCGGCCCCCGTCCTGCCGCGCGCCATGGCCGGCTGGCGCGACCTCGCCAGGGGTGTGGCGATGAAGCGCAGGCTGAGGCGCGCCGGCGTCGCGTTCCGGTCGGGCGTCAGCGGTCTTGCGGCGACAGGAGAGTCTGTGCGGTTCGACGGCGGGGAGATCGGCTGCGACCTGCTGTTGTTGCACGAGGGCGTCGTCCCGCAGACGCATCTTTCGCGGCAGGCCGGCCTTGCGCATCGCTGGCGCCCGGAGCAGCGCCACTGGGCGCCCGTCGCGGACTCCCTGGGCCGAACGGCAGAGGAGACCCTTCTGGTCGCGGGAGACGCCGGAGGCATAGCCGGCGCACGGGCGGCTGCGCTTTCGGGGCGGGTCGCGGCCAGGCTGGCGGCCGGTGTGGACCCGGGAGGGCTCGTTGCCGCGCTGGACCGGGAGCGGGCCATGCGGCCGCTGCTCGACCGCCTGTTCCGGCCGCACACTACCTTGCCTGCGGACGAGGCGCTGGTGTGCCGGTGCGAGAGTGTCACGGCGGGCGACATTCGCCAGGCGGTTCGTGACGGGGCGATGGGTCCGAACCAGCTCAAGGCTTTCGCGCGCGTCGGCATGGGCCCCTGTCAGGGACGTATGTGCGGGCTCGCTGCCGCCGAAGTCATCGCCAGCGAGCGGGGCCTTGCGGTGGAGGAGGTCGGCAGCTTCCGCATACGGCCGCCGATCAAGCCGGTTACTCTCGGCGAACTGGCTTCCATGGAGGGGGAGGTGGCGGAAGCCGAAGCCCTCTGAGGCCGCCCGCGCGCAATTGACCCGCAACCCGCTTCGGGCGAGAACCGCAAAGCCGCAATCGCGGATAGACGCAGCAGGAGGAAGGCCCCGATGGGCGACCGTTATGACGACTACCGCCGGACATTCGAGATCGACTGGCCCGAGGAGCGCGTTCTGCGCCTGACCCTCAATAAGCCCGAGACCTACAACTCGCTCGATTCCAACGGCCATCGCGACATGACCTATATCTGGCGCGATATCGATCAGGACCGCGATGTCTCGGCGGTCATCCTGACCGGCAAGGGCAGGGCCTTCTCGTCCGGCGGCGACTTCTCGATGATCCGCAAGAATATCGACAATTACGACGACCGCGTGCGCGCCTGGAAGGAAGCTCGCGACCTCGTCTACAACATCATCGATTGCTGCAAGCCGACCGTTTCCGCGCTGAACGGGGTCGCGGTCGGGGCCGGCCTGGTCGCGGGGCTGCTCTGCGACATATCCATTGCCGGCAAGTCGGCGCGCATCATCGACGGCCACACCCGGCTCGGCGTCGCCGCCGGCGACCATTCGGTCATCAACTGGCCGCTGCTCTGCGGCATGGCGAAAGCGAAATACTACCTGATGCTCTGCGAGTCGGTTTACGGCGAGGAGGCGGAGCGGATCGGGCTGGTATCGCTCTGCGTCGAGGACGACGAGTTGCAGGACAAGGCGCTCGAAGTCGCCCGAAAGCTCGCCAACGGAGCGCCGAGCGCCATCCGCTGGACCAAATATGCGCTGAATAACTGGTACCGCTCGATGGGGCCGGCCTACGACGCTTCAACCGCGCTGGAAATGCTGGGCTTCACCGGTCCGGAAGTCGAAGAGGGCCTGGCGGCGCATCTGGAGAAGCGGGCGCCGAAATTCGACCCCGAATCCTCTGCCTGACCGCCGGTTCCTGAGGACGGCCCCGCCGCGTGCTTTCGACCCGCAACCGCCCGGCGGCGGGCCCGTTCACACGCGCGGAAACCGCGACGATCACTATCCCGGTGCTCGCAGCGTCGCTGCTGCATTCGACCAACATGAGCACCGCCTATGTCGCCCTGCCGGCGATGCAGGGCAATCTCTCGGCGACGCCGGACCAGATCGGCTGGGTCGTGACGGCCTTTATCGTCGCCTCGGCCCTCGGCACGACCATTTCCGGCTGGCTCGCCGTGAAGTTCGGGCGGCGGTTGATCTTTCTCTGGTCCATCGCCGCCTTCACCGTCACGGCGATGCTCTGCGCATCCGCGGACAGCCTTGAAGAGCTGGTCCTTTTCCGCGCCCTGCAGGGCTTTGGCAGCGCACCCTTGCTGCCGATCAGCCAGGCGATCATGCTGGACACCTACCCGCGCAGCCGGCACGGCTTCGCCATGTCGATCTGGTCGATGGGAATGATCCTGGGGCCGGTTGCGGGGCCGACCGTCGGCGCCTTGCTCACGGAATTCTATGGCTGGCGCTATGTGTTCTTCATCAATGTGCCGCTCGGCTGCATTGCGTTTCTCGGCATCTGGATGACCACGCCGGAGACCGAGAAACGCGGCATTTCTCTCGACTGGATCGGTCTCGTAACGCTCGCCATCGGGGTGGCTTGCCTCCAGCTTGTCCTGGACCGGGGCGAGCGGCAGGACTGGTTCAGTTCTCCCGAGATCATTGCGGAGGCCGTGATCGCCGGGCTTTGCCTTTACCTCTTCATCGCCCATTCGCTCACCGCGCGGTCTCCCTATATCGACCTCGCTATTTTCCGCGACCGGAACTTCGCCGTCGGGCTGGCGCTGATTTTCGTCTTTGGCGTCACGGTGTTCGCCAGCATGTTCATGATTGGCAGCCGACCGACCTTCGCATTCGGAGACAAGGTGAGAGGGATTCGGGGTCCTGTCAACCACGGCGCGGCAAGGACTTTCGGGCGGTTCGAGCGGCTTCGCATCGGGTTCCGGAGCGGCTGTCCGGGCCGTTTTGCTGGCGGCGGCCATTGCGCTGCCGGGCTGCGGCTGGCTCGATCATGAGGAGGTCGACCGGGCGGCCTCGGAGGTAGAGGGCCGGCTTGATTCGCTCGGGTCTCCGGGTCCGGAGCGGCCGGGTTTCCGCTCTCTCACGCGCTCGAAGGACCCGTATCTTGCGCTGACGGCGGTGGCGCCGGAGCGTTCCCTTCTTCCGGCCGATCTGAGGTCGGAGAGCCTGACTCGAAACTCGCTGAAGTTTTTCAAGGCCTTGCGAGTCGGCGTGTTGTGAGCCGGATATGGGCGATGTTGATCCATGCTTCGCTTGAGGCGATGGATTTTTCCCAGTCTTTTGCCAGCCTGCGGCAGCGCCCGAGCCATGCGAAGGTGCGTTCGACGACCCATCGTCCGGGGAGGACTTCGAAGCCGTTGGCGGTGTCGGAGCGTTTGACGATTTCGAGCGTCCACTTGCCGATCCTGTCGAGGGCGCCGCGCAGTTTCGGCCCGGCATATCCGCCATCGGCGAACAGATGACGCAGCCAGGGGCAGGCGTGGCGGATGGATTTCAGCACGGCCGGGGCGCCGTCGCGGTCCTGAACGTCGGCGGCATGTACGACGAGGCCGAAGAGCATGCCGATGGTGTCGACGACAGCGTGGCGCTTGCGCCCTTTGACCTTCTTGCCGGCGTCATAGCCGCTAACCCCGCCTGCCTCCGTGGTTTTCACCGTCTGGCTGTCGATCACGCCCGCGCTCGGCTGGGCCTCGCGCCCCTCGCGTTCGCGCGCCTGCACGGCCAGGTGGAACCGGATCGTCTGCCACAGCCTGTTGTCGCGCCACTCGTAGAAATAGCGCTGCACCGTCGAGACCGGCGGAAAGTCCTTCGGCAGCTGGCGCCACTGACAACCGGTCGTGGCCATATACAGCACCGCATTTACGACCTCGCGCAGATCGGTCTGGCGCGGGCGACCGATACGGCAGGGCAACGGCATGAAGGGCTCGATCAGAGACCACTCAGCGTCGGTCAGATCGCTTGCATATCGTGGGCAGTCCCGCCGATACTCCCGGCGAGCGGTTTCGGTCCAGGGCATTCGTGGCTCCGTTCAGATGCATAACCGAACTGAATCACAATCCCTTGAAACCGCTCAACTCTTTTTGGGTCAGGCTCGGAGACCGGGATCGTGGTGACGCTCGGCGACGGTCCGGGGGACGAGGTCCTGGCGCGCCGCATATCCGATGCGACCGGCATCGGGGTGCAGCTGACCGGGGCCGTGTGGCAGGGAGCCGCCCACAGGGACAACGAGCCGGCGCCGATGGACGGCGTGGATGCACCGATGGACGGGGCGGATGCGCCGACGGATGGCGAGCCGGCGCCGACGGGCGGCGCGTGCGAGGCCTGGCTGGCCTCCTGGGAGGACGAACTGGCCGGCGAGGCCGGCGTGTGGGCAGGTCCGTTGGACCGGCTGCTGGACGCGTGGACGGAGTGCGCGGGCTACCGGTGGCAGTATGACGGCGAGGCGGAGCTGGTCGAGGTGGTGCGCTCCGAGACGCGGGTGTTCGGGGTGCATGCGCTGGTCGGGCGCCAGACCTGGTCGGTGACGACGACAACCTCGGGCAGCGGCGGCGAGGCGACCTCGGGGAGTTCGGAGCAGTCGATCTCCTCGGAGATGAGCTACGAGCCCTGGTCGGAGATCGGGGCGCAGGCCTGGGCTGCCGCGGGTTCCGAAGGCCGGGTGTCGATCTCGGCGGCGGCCTCGACGGTGACGGTGACCGGCCTGCCGCGGGCGGTGGACCGTGTGCGGTCCTGGCTGGAGCATGTGAACCGGCATGTGCTGCGCCCGGTGACGCTGAGCGTGCATCTCTACTCGGTGCGGTTCGACCGGGGCTCGGACTACGAGGTGGGTCTGACGGGGCTGCTGCCGGAGGCGTTCGGGTCGAACCTGCAGGTCGGGTTCCAGGGCGGCGCGATTTCGTTAGTAAAGCCGGTGACCGCCGGAACGAAGACGCTGGATGCGACGGTGAGCGCGCTCCGCAAGGTCGGCACGACCTCGCGCCTGCTGTCGGTGGACGTGCCGACGCTGAACGGGCGCCCGGCGCAGTTCTACGACCTGTTCGACCAGGCCTACCTGAAGGAGGTCGCCACGGAGGTCAAGGACGGGGTGCGGTCGTACAAGCTGACGCCGGGGACGGTGTCGTCGGGGTTCGGTCTGAGTTTCGTGGCGCGGGTCGTGGGGCATGACGAGGTTCTGGCGCGGATCACGGCGACGATCCAGGACCGCCCGGCGTTCAAGGTGTTCAGCTCTGCGGGCAACGAGATCCAGCTTCCTGCGGGCGGGCGGCGCGCGATCGTGGCGACGCAGCGCATCGGGCGGGGCGAGACGCTGCTGCTGACGGGCTTCCGGGACCGTTCGTCCACGGGCACCCGGTCGGGGACGGTCCACGAGGACGTGCCGTTTCCGGAGGGCAGTGGGAAAGCGGACCTGGCGCGTGTGGAGACGGCGCTTCTGGTGACGGCGGAGATCGGGGCGCCTCTGGGGATATCGGAGCGGGCGGGGTTCGGCCCGGCTCCGGTCGCGGCTGCGGGCGGCGGTGCAGGACCGGCGGGCGTGGACCGGGAGGCGGGTGGATGAGCGTGCTGGCGGTGGGCGGGCGGCGGTTTGCGGCCGGTCTCGACTGGGAGCGGGACGTGCTGTCCCGTGGCCGTGCGGCGCGGGCGGCGCGCGAGCGCGGCCATGCCTGGATGGTGGAGCTTGACGGGCAGACGGGGTTTCTGGGGGCGGCGGAGGCGCCGGGCGGCCTGCCGCCGCTTGCCGGGGCGCTGCGGGCGGTGCTGGCATCCGGCGGCGCGGGGGCGCCTGCCGCCTGGGCGGCCTTCGTGGAGGAGGACGGCGGCAACCGTGTCGGGGTCGTGCGGAGCGCGGGCGGGCGCATCCTGCCGGGCGGGGAGAGCGTCTACCGCTCGGCTGACCAGGCGCACCGGGCGCTGGGCAGCGCCGGCGGCCAGGATGCGGCAGTGGTCGCGACGCCGGGCCTTGCGGAGCTGTTCGGGGCCGGGGCGGTTGTCGAGAGCGGGGCGCTTGCGGGCGCGGCGGCGGGCCTGCCGGTCATGGTCGAGGCGCCGAAGGTGCGCCTGACCTGGCGCGCGGGCATCGCGGCGGCGCTGCTGGTGCTGGCCGGCGGCGGGGCCTGGCCGGCCTGGAACCATCGGGACGACATACTGGTGTTCGTCCATCTGAAGGAGGCGCCGCCGGAGGAACCGCCCATGGTCGATGCGGTGGTGCGGAGCGGGGCGTTCCTGCGGCACTGCCGGGCGGCGCTGGAGGCGCACCGGGTCACGATGTCGGGGTGGGAGCGGCAGGGGGCGGCGTGCCATCCGCGTTTCGTGCAGGCGCGGTCCGGCCTGTCGCCGGGCGGCCTGTCCGGGCAGGCGGTGCTGGAGGTGCACTGGGGCCTGCGCGAGGGCCTCGACCCGCGCGTGCATGTGCCTCTGGCGCAGGACATGCTGGGAGACTGGCGCAACGCCCTTCTGGATAACACGGGAACGGCGGCGGCGTTCAGCCTGCTGCCGGCGGTGCTGGCGCGCCACGACCCGGAGGCCGCGCCCTGGCCGGAGCCTGCCGCGTTCCGCCGCCGCCTGGACAGGGCGCTGGGGCTGCGGGGGTTCGATATCGGCTACGGGCAGTGGGGAGCGGAGGTCGAGGTGGAGTTGCGGACCGTGCGCCCGCTGGGCGAGGCGGTCGCGATGCTGACGGCGGTCGAGGGCCTGGAGGTGGTGTCCGCGGCGTGGAGCCGGGAGGGGGGCTGGGTATTCGCCTGCCGGCGGTCGCGCCCGTTCCGGATGCTTCAGAGCGAGTTCACGGCGCTGACGGGCCTGCCGGTGGACGGCGGCGCGGACGCCGCGGCGGGGAGTGCGGGATGAGACAGGCGGGAACCGCAGCGGCGCTGGCGTTGACCCTCGCCGCGATCGCGCCCGGCGCTGTGGCGCAGACGGGCGATCCGGACCGGACGCGGCGCCAGGAGGCGCTGGCGCATGCGGCGGCGATCCGGACCGCCTTCGCGAGTGTCGGGGAGCGCATCCGCGTGACGGACGCGGCCCGGCTCTGGCGGAGCGAATGGGACGGCGCCTCGGACCCGCCCTCCGGCGCCTGGTGGCTCGGGTCCTGGACGGAGCGGGGCCTGACGGCGCGCTATTGCGGCGGGGTGCTGGCGGTCCATGCGGCCAGCGACGAGCTGAAGGGCGTGGGCCGGGGCCATCGCGAGGTTCAGGTGGCGCCGGTGCGGGGCGGCCGGGCGGGGCTGCATGTGATCCTGGCGAACACGCGCATTGCGGCGGGCGCGCTCGGGCGTGCCGACGCGTCGCTGCCGGCCTGCATGTCGGTTCCCTCGCTGGGGGAGGATCGTGTCGGGCTTGTGGGGGCGGTGGCCGATCCGGCGCGCACGGTGACGGGGTTCCGCTGGGAGACGGAGTTCCGGACGGTGGCCTGTCCGGGTTCGGCGACGGAGACCTTCCGCGAGTCGCGGCGTGTTCCGATCCAGGCGACGGACATTCGCGGGGCGGGCGATGCGCGGGGCCGGGACCTTGCGGCGACGGCGCCGGACGCGGCGCATCTCTGGCCGCGCGACTGCGACCGCCGGGCGGGTCTCGGAGCAAGGGCGCAGTGCGGCCCGTGGCGCCATGCCGGCGGCCTCTGCCCGCATGTGTATGCGCAGGCGCCGGCCCCGGACCCGCTCCCGGACCCGGTGATCCGGCTGTATGCGGGGCCGGTGCAGCGCACCACGGGCTCCTGCTCCTGCCCCTCGGGGTGGTCGGGCGGCTGCACCTCGCATTACGAGCAGGACACGCAGTATCGGGACTTCCAGGTCCGTCCGGGCGCGGAGGTGGTGCGGACATGGCGCCTGGTCGGGGCCCGGCGGTGGGTGCGGAACGTGGACAACTGCCAGCCTCCTCCGCCTCCGCCGCAGGACCCACCGCGGCGTCCCGATCCGGTAACGCCCGATCCGGGCGCGCCTCCCCGGCCGACCGATCCGCCTCCGGTCGGGCCCAGGACGCCGACGCCCATCCAGCCGCCGCCGACCGATCCCATCCTGCCCGGCCCCGAATATGAGAGCCCGGGAGGACATGATGGTGACAATGACGGGGTCGAGGCCGGAGACGACGACGACGACACGGATCCGAGCGTGGGCTGCTGCGGCTCCAGCGGCAAGGGCGACAGCGCCAACAATGGCGGCCACAATGGTGGTGGCGGGGGCGCCAAGCCGATCGTGCTGGACCTGGACGGGGACGGGGTGGAGCTGGTGGCGCTCGAGGACTCGACCGCGTTCTACGACATCAACGGCGATGGCTATCGCACCCGCATGGCCTGGGCCGCCGCCGATGACGGCTTCCTGGCCTACGACAAGGACGGCGACGGGCGGATCGCGGCGCATGACGAGTTGAGCTTCGTCTCCTATGTGCCGGGCGCGCGCACGGACCTCGAGGGCCTCCGCCATTTCGACACCGACGGCGACGGGCAGTTGGACCCCGAGGATGCGGAGTGGGCCCTGTTCCGGGTCTGGCAGGACCTCGACCGGGACGGCGAGAGCGATCCGGGCGAGTTGCGCAGCCTCGACGAGGCCGGCATCCGGTCCATCGCGCTGACGAGCGACGGCGTCGTGCGAAGCGTCGCCGGCAACACCGTGTTCGGCGAGGGCCAATATGTCGGCAAGGATGGCCCGAGGGCGTTTTGGGACGTCTCGCTCAGGGTCGGGGAGCGCAGGGAATGAGCGCGGCCCCGGCAGTTGCCGCTGCGCCCCGCCCGGCAGACGCCCGGCCCGGCAGCGTGACCGTCCGGTTCTCGCGGTCCGAAGAGGATATCGCCGCGCGGGTGAGCCTGGCCCGCCGCGCGTATGAGGAGATGGGCGACAAGGCGCTCCCCTTCGATGGGGAACTTGTCAGGCGGGGCGTCGTCGAGCGCCTCGCGAAGCCTGGCAGGTATTGCCTGGTGCAGGCCGAGCGCGGCGAGCGCACGGTCGGCATGCTGTCAGCGGCTGTCGGGCCTCACTGGTACTCGTCCGCGCCCGGCGCCTCGATCCTCGCCTTCTACGTGCTGCCGGAGCATCGGGGGTCGCTGGCGGCGATCAAGCTGCTGCACGCCTGCCGGCGGTGGGCCGGGGAACGCGGCGCGGTCCGCCTGCATGTCAATGTCGCCTCCGGCGTGGACATCGCGCGGACCGACAGGCTGTTGAAGCGCCTCGGCTTCCGGCTGACGGGCGGCAACTACGAGCTCGCGCTGTGAGCGCGCCGGCGGCGGGAACGGACCTGTTCCGGAGGGCGGGTGCGCCGATGATGTTCTTCGGCGCGGTCCAGATCGTCACCGGCGCGGTCGCGCTGTGGGCGCTGGCGTTCGCCGAAGCGGGTCTCGCCTGGTGGGCGCTCGCGCTGTCCGGCTATTTCCTCTTCGGCTGCGTCGGGCTGTCGATCGGGTTCCACCGCTACTTCGCGCACCGGAGTTTCGCGGCGCCGCGCCGGGCGGTGGTGATGTTCCACCTGCTGGGAGTGATGGGCTGCTTCGGGACCGGACCCGCATGGGCGGTGACGCACCGGCGCCATCACGCCCATGCCGACCGGGCGGGCGACCCGCATCCGGCCGGCCGGCTCGGCTGGCGGGCGCTGCTGGTCGGGAGCTACGGCGCGCCGGCGGACAGGGCGGCGTTCCGGCGCGAGCTGCGCGGCGACCGGTTCGGCCTGTGGCTGCACCGGCACTACCTGCCGCTGGCGCTCGGCTGGCCTGTGCTGCTGGCGGTGCTGGACTGGCGTCTGGCGGTCTTCGGCTGGGCGGTCCCGGTGGCGGCGACGCTCTGGGCGGGCGGGCTGGTGACGATGGCCTGCCACCGCTGGGGGGCGCAGCCGCACCGGACGGGCGACGACAGCCGCAACAACCCGGCGGTCGCACTGCTCACCTGGGGCGAGGGCTGGCACAACAACCATCACGCCGCGCCGGGCCGGGCGGTGTTCCACCCGACGCTCGACATGGCGGGCCTCGTGATCGGACTGGCCTCTTGCGGGGCCCGCATCCGGGCCCGGCGCACTCCATCGCGAGACGGAAGGGAGACAGTGACATGAAGCCGTCGAACCTCACGGCAGGGAGACTGCTGGCGCTGGCGCTTGCGGGCGCGGCGCTGGCCTCCTGCACGGCGCACGGGCAGTCGGCCAAGCTCGACAGCAAGGTCTATATCAACCATACGCCCTACAGTGCCGACTTCTACAACCGGCTGCTCGCGGACAGGGTGAAGGTGGTCGAGGGGACCGGGCGGTTCCGCAATGTCGTCCAGGGGGTGGTCTTCGGCGCCGACGGGACGGCCTACGAGTGCGTCGCGCACCGCCGCCCGGGCGGCAGGTTCCAATGGCTGGGCAACGACACGACCCGCTGGTCAACACATATGGCGGGAAACGGCGGCGAAGTCGCGTGGCAGATCGACCCGCAGAAGCGGCTGTATGCATCCCATTTCTACGATCCGGAGACCGGCACGCTCGCGACCGAAGTCAACGGGCAGGGCGGCGCTGTCCTCACCAATCCGGGCCATATCCAGGACAGCTGGCCGCGCGCCCTGGCAGACGCCTGTCCGGACCTGGTCCCGGCGCATATCCGGGTCAACGAGAAGCAGACCTCGCTGAAGATGGACGAGCTGCGCCGCCAGGACCCGGACGCGCCGGTCCGGCACTTCCCGGGTTGGCGGTTGACGTCGCCCGGCCGCACGGGCCTGGGCGCTTCGGGCGGCAGGCCGACGACGACGAAGGCGGAGGTCGAGGCCTTCCTCGAGGCGCAGGAAGGCAATGTGCTGATGACCTACAAGCGCATCGGCCTCACCTATGTGCGCGCCGGGGACCGGGAGGAGCTCTGGCGGATCGGGCACTGGAACATGACGGACGGCTACTGGGACATCGTGCGCACGGCGGACGAGGCGGGCGAGTGGATCGAGATCCATGACGGGCCGAGGGTCCGGTTCCGCTATCCGGTCGGCTATCCGTTTCCGTATCTGCCGACGGGCCACCGCCATCCGGCGTTCCAGCTGACGGACGAGTTCATCGCGCGTCCTTATCCGCGTTCGCTGGCGTTCATGGGCGAGGCGTATGCGGACAGGCGTTTCGTGTTCCATCCCGAGGGGAAGTTCTCGGTGGTGGACGAGGCGGGGACCCTGGTGTCAGGCCCTCATTTCGACGGAACCTGGCGCTGGACGCGGGGCCGCCTGGAGATGACGGTCCGGGACGATCCGGCGGGGCCGCGCAGCATCGGCTGGCGCGAACTGGCCGCCGATCTCGATATGCAGCCGACCGTGTGGACACGGTTCACACGGGACCGGTACTGAGGGCGCCGGGCGATGCTGCGCGCCTTCCGCCGTCTTCGCTTCGCGGCTGTCAGCGCCGGTCATGGAGCGCGCAAGTCTGCCGGCATTTTCCGGCCGGTTGCGGCTGCCGGGGCCGCCGGGGGCTATCCGGCCGGCGTGCGCAGGTATTCGAGCACCGCGATGGTGATGCCGGCGAGCGCGACCATGGCGCCGAACAGCCGCCAGACGAGGGCGGCCGTCCGGTCCATCAGCCGGCGTTCCGTCTCGGCGATGCGGTCATTCAGGCCCTTTTCGCTCGCCGCGATGCGCTCGATCAGCCCCTTTTCGCTCGTCGCAATGCGCTCGATCAGGTTTTTCTCGACGGATGTGATCCGCTGGTCGGTCGCGGCGATTCGTTCGAGCAGTTCGGCCTTGAGGGCGCCGAGAGCGGCGTCGAGTTCGGGTCTCGTGACGGGTTCGCCGGCTTTCGCCGCGGCCTTGAGCTGGGCGGCCATGGCCTTGGCGAGTTCGGGCTTGGCGCCGGCGTCCTGGAGCGCTTCGGCGGCGGCGAGGGTGTCGAAGGACGACATCATGGGCTCATCCTGTCCCGCGGGGCGGGTTTTCGTCAAGTCTCCGGCGGGTGTCCGGGCGCGTCCGCGGGTCCTGCCCCTGCTTGCGGGCCTGCTGTCCGGGGGGTTGCTGCTGTCACCGGCGGCGGCGTTGCCGGAGGGGACGGGGGACGCGCTTCCGCCGTTGCCGTCTTCGCCGTCGTCACCGGCCCCGGCAACCCCGCCTTCCCTTCCCGGCCCCGGGCCGTCCGCCGCTTCCCCGGGCGCGGGCGGCGCCGATCGCGGGACGCCGGCGGCTTCGGACAACACGGCCGTTCCGTTGTCCGCCGGCGCGCCGGGGCGGCGGTCCGTCTTTCCCGCCGCCGCCCCGGCCTCTTCCGCTGCCGCCGTGTTCCAGGAGCCGGCGATCCTGCGTGTGTTCGAGTGTCCGCGGTCGGCGATCGCGCGGATGCTGTCGGCCGCGGTGGAGGAGGGGGAGTTCAGCGAGGCGCTGGGTCTGGAGCGCGAGATCCTGGCGCTGTGCCGGGACCGCCAGGCGCTTCTGGCGGAGATCGTGGCATCGGACCGGGAGCTTGCGGCGGCGCTGCGGGCGTCGGCGTCGGCGCGTGCTGACGAGGCGCTGCGTCGGGAGACGATGCGCCGCGAGGCGGACGCGCGGGTGCGCGCGGCGCATGAGGCGATGCTGGAGGCCTCAAAGGCGGAACTGGCGCGCAAGGAGGCGGACGGTGCGGAGGAGGCCGGGACGGCGCCGGCTCCGGAGCCGCCCCCGGACTATGGCTGGTTTGCGGTGACGGGATCGGGCGCAGCGCTGCGCGCGGCGGTGACGGACGGCGAGAAGGTGTGGCGCGTGGAGGGGGGCGACAGTCTTCCGGGCGGGGTTGCGGTGGTTGCGGTCGAGGCGCGTCCTCCGGGGGTGCGCGTGACGGGCTGGCGGGCCGACCGGCTCCCCTGGCGGTCGAGGGCCCCGCGGTGACGGCCGGTCGCCGTCCGCTGTGGCATCGTGCGCTGTTCCGGGAGCCGGCGCCGGAGGTCCTGCCGTCGGGTCTGGTGCGCTGGGGGCGGATGGACGCGCGGTTCCGGGAGCGCTGCGCGGTGTGGTCGGACGGGCGGGTGATGTTCGCGCGGGGCTATGCGAACGACGAGGAGGCGCGGGCGCTTCTGGTCGAGTTGCAGCGTTCGGGGGCGGTTCGGGGTCCGTTGCGCGAGGAGGCGGCGTCGCTTCAGGAGGTGGCGGCGGTGTGGCGCGGCCACGGTTCGGGTCCGGAGGGTCCGGAGGTCGACCCGGCGATCGTGGAGAGCGTTGCGGGGATCTTCACGGAGGCGGCGCGGGCGCGGGCTTCCGATGTGGTGTTCGAGAAGGGCGCGGACGGGTGCCGGGTGTTCGCGATCGTGAACGACCGCAAGCTGGCGCTGGGCGAGGCTCTGACGACGAGCGACGCGGACCGGGTCTACGGGTTCCTGTTCTACGTGAAGGACGAGGGGTCGCGGCAGACCTCGCTGCAGCGGGGCAGCTTCCAGGGGTTCAGCATCCGTCGTTCGGAGGCGTTTCCGCTGCCGGAGGAGATCGCGGCGCTGCGCTGCCAGGCGGGTCCGGACGAGCCGGACGGCCACCACCTGTTCGCGCGGCTGTTCTACCGCGACCATGGCGGGAGTGCGCGGACGCTGGCGGACCTTGGGTTCACGGAGGAGGTGGAGAGCCTGTTCCGCGAGATCCGGATGTCGAAATACGGCGGGATCGTCATCGGGGGGACGACGGGGGACGGGAAGTCGACGACGCTGGCGACGAACCTGGCGCTGCAGATGCGCGAGCACGGGGGCCGTCTGAACCTCGTGACGCTGGAGGACCCGGTCGAATACGACATAGAGGGCGCGGTCCAGATCGCGGTTCCGACGGGGGGCGCGGGCGAGGAGCGCGACCTGCACTTCCAGGCGGGCCTGATGCATTTCGTGCGGCTTCACCCGGCTTCGGGGATGGTGGGCGAGATCCGCGACCGTTCGGGGGCGCGCCAGGTGCTGCAGTTCATCGACTCGGGCCACCAGGTGTGGACGACGATCCACGTGCACAGCGCGAACGGCATCCTGTTCCGGCTGATGGACCTCGGGGTGACGGAGGCGGAGGTGACGAAGCGGGGCAACATCCGCCTGCTGATGAAGCAGACGCTGGTGCCGCTGCTGTGCCGCCATTGCTCGCGTCCGGGCCTGCCGGAGGGCCGGACGCTTCCGGAGGGGCTCGAGGCGGTGCTGGGGGGGCGGGTGCGCTACCGCGACCCGCAGGGCTGCGGCGCATGCCGCCGTCCGGGCCAGTCGGCGCTCTCTCTGGCGGCGTGGGCGGGCTACGAGGGCCAGCAGGCGGTGGCGGAGTGGATCGTTCCTGACGACGGCTACCTGCGGTTAGTGGGGAAGCGTGACGCGATCGGGGCGTGGAACCACTGGGTCGACGTCATGGGCGGGGTTCCGCTGGGGCGGCGGATCTGGCGGGCGGTGGCGGCGGGGCGTGTGGACCCGGCGGACGCGCTGCTGAAGGGGGCGGAGATCCCGGAGGCGGCCGAGGCGCTGCGGGGTCTGGCGGCGGTGGCGGCGGAGGCGGCGGCATGAGGCGCCTTGCGGCGGCGTTGCGGTTGCGGGCGCGCCGGTTCCTGGCGGCCGGGACGGGCGCGCGGGTGGACATCTGGTACCTGATGCACGACCTGCTGCGCGGCGGGCTGGAGATGCCGCAGGCGCTCGAGGCGGTGATGCGTGCGAAGGCGCGCGAGACGTTCCGGGTGGAGATGCTGCGGGACTGGAACAGGGCGCTGGCCGCGGGCGGCGACGCGTTCGCGGTGGAGCTGTCGCGCTGGGTTCCGGCTTCGGAGGCGATGGTGTTCTACGGCCTGGGCCGGGCGCGGGCGGAGACGCTGTTCCTGGCGGCGGCGCGGGTGGCGGAGATGCGCGCGAAGCAGGTGCGGGCGGTTGCGATGGCGCTGTTCTGGCCGCTGGTGATCTTCCTGGGCTGCGCGGGCATGACGTGGTTCATGGGCTACGAGGTGTTCCCGGCGATGCGCGCGGTGAGCGACCCGTCGCGCTGGGACGCGTTCTCGGCGGTTCTGGCCTGGGCCTCGGAGGGTCTTTACGCGCACGACCTGGAGGCGGGGCTGCTGTTGGTGCTGGCGGTGCTGGCGGGGCGGCTGGTGGTGCTGCGCTGGACGGGCCGGGGGCGGGCGTTCGCGGACCGGTTCGCGCCGTTCTCGCTCTACCGGATGCTGTCGGGTTCGGGGTTCCTGTTCGTGTGCGTGGAGTTCCTGCGGGTGGGGGTGGACCTGAACGCGGCGACGTTCGCGCAGTTCGAGCGCGGGGCGTCGTCCTATGTGCGCTCGCGGATGCGGCGTGTGAGCGGGCTGATGCTGAACGAGGGTCTGGGGTTCGGTTCGGCGCTGGCCGCGAGCGGGCACGAGTTCCCGGACAAGTCGCTGGTGGCGGTGGCGGCGGCGATGGAGGGCCGGGCGGACTGGGAGGAGACGCTGGCGGGCTTCGTGGAGCGCTGGATCGAGCGCTCGGAGGCGGTGATGCGGGCGAAGACCATGGTGCTGAACACGGTGCTGATGACGCTCGGCACGGCGCAGATGCTGTGGATCTTCTGGGTCAGCTTCGACATCGCGACCGCGGTGCAGAACTACTGAGGAGGCAGGGGCATGAACCCGGTCGGAGTGTTGCTGAGCGTGATCGCGGGCCTGGTGGCCCTGGTCGTGGTGGTGGCCATCTACAACGGCATCACCTCGAAGCTGAAGGAGGGCGAGTCGATCCGCCTGCTGAACATGCTGCGCGCGAATGTGGAGGCCACCTATGCGAGCCAGAGCAGTTACGGGACGGACACGGACCTCGTGCCGGTGATGGCGGGGTTCGGTCGGATCCCGGACGGGGCCCGGAAGGGGACGGGCGGCAGTGCGACGATCGAGCACCCGTTCGGGGCGGCGGTATCGATCCTGGGCAATGGCGGGCGGTTCCAGATCACCTTCGAGGAGCTGGACGACGAGACCTGCAAGGCGCTGGGCGAGGCCTATGTCGGGCGCACGCGTTCGGGCTCGGGGATCGTGCGGATGCGGGTGCGCGCGGCCGCGCCGACCAGGGTCCACCGGGGAGACCCGATCGTGCGCGATCTGGCGTGGCTGAACGCCAACTGCGACGAGGGCGGGGCGTCGAACCACCTGATCTTCGTGTTCGGGTGAGAAGGCTTTCGGTGAACGGGTTTCAGGACAGGGCGCCGGCTGCCGGGGACGGCGGCGCGGCCCCGGCGAGAAGGAGGAGGACGGCATGAATCCGGTCGGAGTGTTGCTGAGCGTGATCGCGGGCCTGGTGGCCCTGGTCGTGGTGGTGGCCATCTACAACGGCATCACCTCGAAGCTGAAGGAGGGCGAGTCGATCCGCCTGCTGAACATGCTGCGCGCGAACGTGGAGAGCACCTATGCGAGCCAGTCGAGCTACGGGGCGAACAACGACGACATCGTGCCGGTGATGGCGGGGTTCGGGCGGATTCCGGACGGGGCCCGGAAGGGGACGGGTGGCACTGCGACGATCGAGCACCCGTTCGGGGCGGCGGTGTCGATCCGGGGCAATGGCGGGCGGTTCCAGATCACCTTCGAGGAACTGGACGACGAGACCTGCAAGGCGCTGGGCGAGGCCTATGTGGGGCGCACGCGTTCGGGCTCGGGGATCGTGGCGATGCTGGTCGCGGCTGCCGCGCCGGCGACGGTCAGCGCGGTCGCGCCGGTGTCGCGCGACCTGGCGTGGCTGAACGACAATTGCGACGAGGGCGCGGCGTCGAACCACCTGTCCTTCGTGTTCGGGTGAGCGGGTGAGGCGGGTGCGCCCTTCGCTGTCCTTCCGGTTGCGCCGGGGCGCCGGTCGCGGGGCGGCGCTGCCGCTGGGCGCGCTGCTGGCGGTGCTCTCGCTGGCGGTGCTGGCGGCGGCGTGGAGCCGCGAGCGCGACAGCCTGCGTCTGGCGGAACTGGACCGCGAGCGGGGGCGCGTGTGGGCGATGACCTGCGCGGCGCTCGACCGGGCGGTGCAGTCGCGCCGGGCGGCGGCGGCGCGGGCGGTGGCGCCGGCGGAACTGCAGGGCTGGTCGCTGCTGCCGGCCGGGATGGCCGCGGTGGGCCGCGTCGGCGGCGGGGTGGCGTCGGCCTCCTACGGGGTTGTGCTGGCGGACGGGGTTCCGATGGCGGCCTGCGCGCTGACGGGTCCGGAGCTTTCGTTCCGGTCTCCGGCGCTGCGGGCGGGCGCGGCGATGGGCGGCCTCGACCTGGTGGGCGCGGTCGGCGGCGAGGCGACGGCGATGCATGCCCGGCTTGCGGATGTCGAGGCGGTGCTGGGGCCGCTGCCGGCGGGCTCGCTGTTCGCGACCGGCGACTGGGGCGTGGCGCGCGATGCGGACCGGCTGCACAGGCGCGCGGTGGGCGGGCGCCCGGAGCTGGCGCGCATGGAGGCGGACCTGGTGTTCGGCCCCAATGCCGGGGCGTCCGGGCAGGCGCTGCTGCCGGCGGCGGAGATCGACGGCGCGGCGGCGGTGGTTCCGGGCGAGAACTGCGGGGCGGCGGCGACGCCGGCCGCGCGGCGCTGCCACGACCTGCGGAATGCCGGGCGCGCGGCGGGCCTGGATGCGGCGGCCGACCGCTCCGGGCAGGCGCCGACGGTCAGCGCCGGCGAGGCGCAGGCGGCGCGGCTCGAACTGGAGAGCGGCCCCGGGCGCGCCGGCATCGGGGCGAGCGGAGGGTTCCGCTTCGGCGGCGGCGCGTCCCGGCAGTTCGACATCGGCGGGATGCTGTCGGTGGGCGGCGGGCTCAGGGTGGAGGGCCGCGCGGCGGCGGCCCGCATGGCGGTCGCCGGACGCATGGACGCGGCCGGGCGGCTGGCGGCGCGCTCCTCCGCGCGGGCGGGCCGGGTGGAGGCCGACGCCATGGGCGCGGACAGCGGCTCGTTCCGGGACCCGGGCGAGGTCACCGCCGGCGGCTGCACCGGCTGCCGGTCGTCGGGATGGAGCCCGCGGTGAGGCGGGGGTTCGCACGCCGGCTGCGGGTGCGGCGCTGGCGCGGGCTGACGCCGGTCGGCGCGCTGGCGGCGGTGGTGGTGATGCTGATGATCGCGCTCGCCTTCGCGCTCTGGATGCAGGGCCGCATGGCGGCGGCGCACGGCGTGAGCGCGGCGCGCAAGCTGGTCGTGCTGGCGCAGGCGGCGGAAGCCCATGCCCGCGCGGACTGGGGGACCTGGGCGGCGCTGCCGGCCGGCGCGGCGCGCGAGATCGATATCGACCGCCTCAGGACGGACAGGCTGCTGCCGGAGGGGTTCGACCGGGCGGGCGACGCGATGAAGCGCCCGGCGGCGGCCTGGGCGGTCTCGATGGGCGGCGGGCGGCTGCGGCTGCTGTCGATGCAGCTGGTCCCGGACGGCGACGCGCGCTGGCCGGCGGAGGCGGCGTTCGAGGCCCGCGGGCGCCAGGCGCTCGGCGTGGTGGACGCGGCCGGCCTGCTCCGGGGCCCCACCGTGCAGGAGGACCTGGCGGCGTTCCGGGCCGCTGCCGGCGGCCATCCGCGCGCCATGGCGCTCGCGGTCTACCGCCAGCTCGATGCCGGGGCCGTGTGCGGCGGCGCGCTCTTCCGGCGCGCCCGCCCCGGCTGTCCGGACGCAACCCGCATGGAGACCGGCCTCGACATGGGCGGCAACGACCTGGTCGGGGTGAAGGTGCTGACGGCGGGCGAACTGGAGGTGGAGCGCGAACTGCGCGCCGGCGCGTTCCGGGTCGGCGGGACGCTGTCGGTGGGATCGGCCGCCGCGCCGGGCGCGGTGGAGGTGACGGGGAGCTTCACCGCGCTGGGCACGGCCGACTTCCGCGGCGATGCGGCGTTCACCGGCGATGTGCGCGCCGCGAGCGTCGCGGCCACGGGCGCGCTGGAGGCCGGCAGCGCCGATATCGCCGGCGCGGTCACCGCCGACAGCATCGATGCGGACGGCAATCTCACCGCGCCGGGCGTCACTGTCTCCGGCTCCGTCTCGGTCTCGGGCACGGGGTCGTTCGGGTTCCTGAATGTCGGGAGCTGTTCGGGATGCTGAGGCCGGCTTCCCCCGCAGGCCTCGCGGCCCTCGCGGCCCTCGCAGTCCTCGCTGCCTGGCTCGTGCTGGCGCCGGGCGCGGCGGCGCAGGAGGCGTCTCCGGCGCGGGATGCGGTCCCGGCGCGGGATGCGGCTCCGGCGCGGAGTGCGGCTCCGGCGCGGAGTGCGGCTCCGGCGCGGAGTGCGGCTGCGGACAGCTGGGCCGCGGCGCGCGGCGAGGTCCTGGCGGTCCGCGAGGCGCTGGTCCGCGACCTGGCCGCCATGCGGCGCCTGCGCCGCGCCCAGCAGCAGCTCATGGCCTGGAACCTGGAGCGCGCCGCGCTCGGCTCGCCGGCCCGCACGCTGCGCCCCGGACTCTGCCGCGAGGCGGACCTCCAGCGCTGGTGCCGCCTCTTCCCGGCCACCTTCGGCGTCATGGAGGACGGGTCGTGATGCGCTGGCTCGCCCGTCTCGCGCGGCGCCGGCCGGTCGAACCGGGCAAGGCCGAAGAGGAATCCCGCGAAGACCCGGGCAGGAGCCGGGAGGATGCGCGGCGCGGCGAAGGCTTCGACGGCTTCGGGCGGGAGACCCTCCACTGCAGCCACTCCCTTCTGGCGTCGGCGTTTGCGGCGATCGTGCTGTCGGGCGCCTGCCTTGTCGATCCCGGACAGGTGCGGCCCTGGCAGGTGGCTGGCGGTCTCGTGTGTTATGCCGCCGGGGTTCCGCTGTTCTTTGCCCTGGAGCGCCGGGTCCACCGGAACGGCAGGGCGATGCCGATCCTGGACCGCACCGGCGGAGGGCGGTTCGCGCTTGCGGTCATGGCCCTCGTCTTCTGCCTGGCGGGAGAGGCGGCGACGGCGGGCCTGGCGGGCTGGGTCGCCCTGTCGGCGCTGGCGTTGGGATGCGCGGCGGACGGGGCGTGGGTCGCGCTCGTCGCCGGGCGCCGCGGGATCGGCCTGTGGACCGTCCTGCGGGAGCTGGCGTCCGGGGAACGGGCCGCGCAGCAACGGTACCGGCTGTTCCTGTTCGGGAGGGACGGGCGGTGACGGCGCCCTGTTCCTGCCGCGAGAGGCCTGCCGGCGGCCCGGAGGCAGGCGGACATCTCCGTGAGATATTCCATGCGGTGGTCTGCGTGAGGGTGAGCGGGCTGGCCCTGGGGACGTTCTTCGCTGCGCTTGAAGTCATCCCGGTTTCCCGGGGGCTCGCCTGGGCGGCGGCGGCCGTCGTCCTGTATCCGGCGGCGGCGGCGCTTTCCTGCGCCGTCCACGGGCGGGCCGGTCCCCGTCTCGGCGCGCCGCCGCGGCTCGGCGATACCGGGCTCGGACTCGTCGTTGCGGCATGGCTGCTTCTCGGCTCCGGCGATCCGGAGTTGCAGAGGCTGGCGCTGTTCGCGGCCGCGGCCGCGGCGCTCTGCTGCGGAGCGTCGCTGGGCGGCGGCCTGGCCGTGATTGCGGCGGCCCGGCGCACGGGGTTCCTGGAGGCGCTTCGTGCGCTGCCGCGCCTGGGCCGGGAGGCGAAACGGCATTCCTGGCAGGCCGCGGTCGGCGCGGCGGAGGGCCGGCCGCGATGACCCCGGCGCGCGCCCGCACCGTGCTGCTGTTCATGGCGGCCTGCCTGGCGCCCGCGGCGGCGGCGCTGACGGCCGGCGCGCCTGCCGTCGCGGTCCTTGACGCCGTGGCGCTGGCCTGGGCCTGCGGCGCGCTCGTTCAGCTGGGGCGCATCGATGCGCGGCGCCTGCGGATCGACCCGTTGTGGCTGTGCCTGCTCGCCGGCGCGGGCGTGCTGTGGCAGGCGGCGCCGTTCGGCCCCGATGCGGCGCAGGGCCTGTGGCGGGCGCTGGCGGGCGCGGGCGCCGGGTTCCTCGCCGGCGCGGTCCCGGTCGCCGCGGCGGAGGCGCTCGGGCGGCGCTGGCCGTTGCAGCCCGGCGATGCGCTGCTGTTCGCCGCGCTCGGCTGCCTGCTCGGCCCCCGGGGCCTGGTCTGGGCGCTGCCGGTCGGCGCGGCCTGCGCGCTGGCCCGCCATGCCTGCGTGCAGCGCCGGCGCGGACGGTCCTGGCGGCGCGGCCATGCGCCGCTCGGGCCGGGCATGGCGGCGGGCGCGGGTGCGGCGCTCGCGGCCCCGCCCCTCGGCCTGGCCGATATCGGGTTCGGATGAGGAGGGTGCGATGAACCGGCCGGAAGATGCAGTCGGGCGCGGCGGCGGCGGAGACGCCGGGACAGGCGCCGGGGGCGCGGAGATCGCGCATGTGAGCCGCTCCCTGATGCAGGCAACCGTGCCGGTCCTGATTCTCGTGGCGGCCACGGTGGTCTGCGGTCCCGTCGTGGCGCCGTTCGCGGGCCTTGTCTGCCTGCTGTGGCCTGTCTTCGTGACGATCTTCCACGTGCTGTTCCGGTTCCGGAGCAACCGCCTGGGCGCCCCGATGGACATGACGCAGGCCGTGCTGGCGCTGCTTGCGGCGGCGCCGGCTCTTCTCCTGTCGGGACACGCGGCCCCCGGCCTGCTGGTGACGGGCTTCGCGCTCGCCTTTTGCGGGGCTGCCGCGGGCGCGTGGCTGGCGGTGCTGGCGGCGCGCACGGGCATGACGCTCCGGCAGTCGCTCGCCGCGGTCTTCGGTCTGAAAGGCCGCCATCGCGGGAGGGCGGCGCGATGAGCGGCCCGGGGGATGCGGTGGGGCGCGCGGAGACCGTGCCTGTGTTCCGCGCTTTCCTGCTGGCGGGCCTGTCGCTGCCGGTGCTCGGCTCGGCGGTAGCCGTCCTGCTGTCGGGGAGCGCCTCTGCCGCCCTGTTGACCGCCGGCGGGGCGCTCTGCCTCTGCGGGGCTGCCGCGGGCGTGTGGCTGGCGGTGCTGGCGGCGCGCACGGGCATGACGCCCCGGCAGTCGCTCGCCGCGGCCTTCGGCCCGGAGGGCCGCCATCGCGGGAGGGCGGCGCGATGAGCGGGGGCCTCGGCCTGGAAGTCTGGGAGATCCGGGAGGCAAGGCGCACGGTCAGGGCGTCCCTTGCCGGGATGCTGTTGTTCATGCCGCCGGCGGCGGCCGCGGCCGGCCCGTACTGGTTCGTTCCGGCTTACGCCGCCGGGGCGGCGCTGGCCTGGGCCGCGCTCAGGATGGATGGGGCGCCCGGCCCCGGCCGCCGCCTGCGCCGTGTTCTTGCCTGGACCTGCGAGTGGGACCTCAGGTTCGTCCTGTTTCCATTGATGGCCCTCGCGCTCCTGAACGTGTTTGCGGAGTTCATGTCCGTGCTGCTGGAGCCCCTGTCGGCGCTGGGGGATCCGGCGGCGACGAAGGCGGAGATCGCCGCAGCGGTGGAGGAGGGGTTCCGGCAGATCGGGGCGAAGGCGGCGTTCTGGATCGCGCTGGTCGTGGTTTCCGGGGTTGTGTTCTGCCTGCTGTCGGGCGTGTCGGACTGGCTGGTCCTGGGCGCGTTGGGCGCCCGGCACGGGGTGGGCCCGTGGCGGGTGTTGTGCGGGCGGGGTGCGCTGCAGGACCGGCGGGAGCTGGCCGGACGGGACCTGGCGCGCCGGCAGGGGCTGCTGAGGGGGCGGCCGGCTGTGCCGGCCGACCGGTCGGGTCCGGGGCTCTGGCTGGCGATGGCGATGGTCGCGCTGACGGCGGCAGCGACGCTGGGGCTGGCGAGTTTGTCCGGCGCTGCGGCCGAGGCGCCGGTGGAGACGCCCGAGGCGCGGTCGTTCGCGCTTCGCGTGGCTGAAGGGCCGGTGCTGGCGTTCGGGGTGGCGGAGCGGCTGCCGGGCGCCGGCGCGGGGCTGCGCATCGGGTTCGCGGTGACATGCGAGCGGGCGGACGGGCGGCTGGAGGCGCTGCTGTCCTTCGGGACGGTGCCGCGCGGCAAGCGGGTGCAGGCGGCGGCCGGGGTTCCGGGCGGGCCTGTGGAGCGGTTCGGCCCGGTGACGCGCGGCGGCGGCGCGGCGGCCGGCTTCCACGATCCGTTGTTCACGGACAGGGAGGATGTGTTGCGGTTCATGGATGCGGCCTTCGTGACCGGTGCGCTGGTGAGCAACGGGCACAACTCGGTCTGGAACCGGATCGGGGTGCAGGAGAACCGGGAGGCCCGGGCAGCGCTGCGCCGCTGTGCGGGAGCGGGCGAGTGATGCGGGGTATGGAGACCATGCGGCTCCGGATGCCGTCGTCGGGTCCGACAGCGCGCCACAGGCGGGCCGGGCGCACGGGCGCGGAGCTTCTGCTGCTGATGGCGTTCGTCATGGCGGTGTCGCTTGCCCTGCTGTCGTCGGCGTCGCAGGCGGGCGCGCCGGGTGCGGCCCCCCTGGCGGCGACGGTGACGGTCGCGGCGCCGTCGAGGGATCTCCCCGTCGAAGTCTCCGACCTTGAAATCGAGGTCAGGCAGCTGACCCCTCTGCCCTTCCGGGAACTGGCGGGTCTGGTTGCGGCCCTGGCCGGCGTGGAGGCCTCGATCCGGGAGCGCCCGGGGCGGGTTCTGGACGGGGATGTGGCGCTGAACGACCCGGTGCCGTTCGGCCTGTCGATGACGGGACCGGTGGCGGAGGTGCTCGACGAGGTCGCCCGGCTGTCGGGCTACGACTGGGGCTGGGAGGACGGGCGGCTGGTTTTCCGGCGCTATGCGGATCGGGAGCAGCGCGCGGCGCAGCAACTGCCTGCGGGCGTTGCGGTCGGCGTCCTGGCTGCGGTTGCGGAGAACGAGGCGGAGGCCGCCCGGTCCGCCGGGGCGGACGCGGCGCCGGTCGGGACCGGGGCTGCGGACGCGCCGCCGGCGGCTCCCGCTGCTGCTGCGGCGCTGGAGGGACAGGACGGGGCGGCGCCGGAGGAGGCGGCGCCGGCGCCGCCGCCGGCCTGGGAAGTGGCGCCGGACGAGCACGGTACGGTGGAGGAGGTGCTGCGGGCCTGGGCGGCGCGCGCTGGCTGGCAGGTGGCCTGGCGGAGCGCGCGGCGTTATGCGGTGGGCGCGGCGGCGTCGTTTCCGGCGGGCGAGACGGAGGAGGAGGGGTTCCTGGCGGCGGCGGACGCGCTGCTGGCGATCCGGCCGATGCGCCGGACGCTGACGGCGACGGCCTATCCGAACAGGTGGCTTGTGGTGCGCGATATCGGGAGCGCGGCGCCATGAGCGTGGGCGCGGCGCTTGGCGGGATGGTGGCCGGGGCGCTGGCGCTTGCCGGCTGCCAGTCGCTCGATCCCGGCCGGGCGCCGGACCGGTCCGCGGCGGCGGCGGTCGCGGGCGACCCGGCGGAGATGCGGATAGCCGAGGCGATGGTTCTGGCGCAGGAGGCGCTGACGCGGCTGGCGGAGGTCCGCGCGGCCGGCGCGCCGCCTGCGGTCGATGTGCCGCGCCTGGTGACGCCGGAGCTGCAGACGCGGGTGACGCTGGACTGGCTGGGTCCGCTGGAGCGGGTGGCGGAGCGGCTTGCGGCGGAGATCGGCTACGACTTCGTGGTCGCCGGTCCGCGCCCGCCGGCGCCGGTGATGGTCTCGGTCGATGTCGAGGACGAGCCGGTGATCTTCGTGCTTCGCGATATCGGTCTCCAGGCCGGGGGGCGGGCGCTGCTGACGACGGATGCCGGGCGGATGGCCGTGCGGCTGGACTGGATCGGGCCGGAGGCGGCGGATGCGCCGGCTCCCGGCGGGGAGGGGTCGTGACGGCGTTGCCGAGGGTGCTGGCCGTGCTGGCGGCACTGGCAGCGCTGTCGCCGGCGCCGGCGGCGGCGGGCTTCTCCTGGACGCCCGTGGAGTCGGACCGTTCGATGTTCATCCACGGGCCGCCGGACCGTCTGGGGATCGCGGAGGTTGCGGCGCGGCTGGTTCCGGCGGGCGCGAGGCTGCGCTGGGACCGGCGCGTGGACACCGGGCGCCGGGCGCGGGCGGTCTACACGGACTGGCGGGTGCTTCTGTGGGATTTCGGGCTCGCCTGGGAGCGCCATGGCGGCGAGGTTCATGTGCGCCCCGCGGGGCTGCCGCCCGGCGAGGTCGAGCTGGCGACCGCGGGCCGGGGCGTTGCGGACTGGAGCGTGGCGCGCGGCGAGACGCTGCGCCAGGCGCTGGCGCGCTGGAGCGCGATGGCGGGCGTCGAGCTCGTCTGGCTGACGGACCGGAGCTACCGGCTGGGCGAGGCGCGCCGCTTCCGGGGGACCTTTGCGGAAGCCGTGGCGGCCGTGTCGCGGTCCCTTTCCGGGCTGGACCCCGCGCCTGTCGCGGCGCTCGGCGCGGACGGCAGGACGCTGGCGGTGCGCCATCGCGGACCCGCAACAGGGAGGGGGCAATGACCGCCGGCTCCGGGGTTCGCCGGCGGCACGGGGTATCCGCGCTTGCGGCGCTGCTGCTGCTGGCGGCGGCGCCGGTTCATGCGTCGTCTCCGGCGGGGCCGGGCGCGGCGCCGCTGCCGGACCTTCAGGCGCTGAAGGAGACGACGCCGGCCGGGGAGGCGGGCGGCGCGGCGGCGCGCGCGGCGGAGCGCCGGGGCGAGGCGCAGCGGCTTGCGGCGCTCGCCTGGGCCTCGCAGGCGGGGCTTGCGCATCGGGGCCGGGAGATCGCGGCGCTTCTCGAGGAACAGGCGGAGCATCTCTCGGCGGTATTCGATTTCGGCGCGCTGCTGGTGGCCCGGGGCGGGTTCCTGGTGATGCCGCCGGTTCTGGCGGAGACGCGGGATGCGGTGCGGATCGAGGACGACATGGCGGCGGGCGCCCGGCAGGTGCTGCGGATCGCGGCCGGGGAGCGGATCGTGGGGGCGGCGCCGACCTGGCGCGCGTGGCTGGAGCGGGACTGGGAGCCGGCGCGCCGGCCCTCGCCGGTGCTGTTCCCGCGCGGGGCGGCGGAGCGCGCGCGCTGGGACGGCTGGCTGGAGGAGGGATGGGCGCGCGGTGTCGGGCTGGCGGACGACATCCATGCCTCGGACCTGGAGCGTCTGGTCGCGGTGTTCCGGGGTGTCGTGCGCTGGCACCGGCTTCGCGCGGCGCGGATGGTGACCCCGCTCGAGACGCGGTTCGAGGAGACGGCGGTCTCGGGACACGAGAGCCTGATGCGGATCGGGGAGCGGGTGGTGCGCCTCGACGGGCGGGCGCGGTTCAACCTGGCGCCGCGGGAGTGGCGCCCGCTGCCGGAGCGTGTGGCGCCGGGCGGCGGATGGGGGAGCGGACGGTGATCCGGATGTTGCGGAAGGCGAAGGAGGCAGCGCGGTGCTGAACCTTTCGGACGTGCACCTTGTGGGCCATGCGGGCAAGGACGCGGAGGTCCGGCAGGCAGGCGGGACGGAGGTCGCGGACTTCTCGCTGGCGACCAATCTCCGGCGCTACCGGCGCGGCGGTGATTATGAGGAGCATGTCGAGTGGCACCATGTGCGCGCGGTCGGCGCGCAGGCCGACCTTGCGCGCCGGCTGGTGGTGAAGGGCGCGGCGCTGCAGGTGATGGGGCGTCTCGAATACCGGGAGCTTGGCGGCGGTGACCGTTCCGGGCGTGTTGCGCTGGTGGTGCTGGCCGGCGCGCGGGCCTGGCTGAACCGCCTGGACTCGCTGCGGAACGCCGGGCCCGGCGACGAGCCGGAGTGGGTGGGGGCCGAGCGCCGTGTCCTCGTCCGGGCGCACTGGCGGCGCGTTCCGGCGAAGGGAGAGGGGCCGTGAGCGGGCCCGGCATGTGGGAGCCCGCGGCGCGGTCGTTTCCGACCGACCGGCTTGACGAGTTCCTGTTGTGGGCGGCGGACCTGGGGGCGGCGGATATCGCCTTCTCGACGGGCCTTCCGGCGTTCATCGAGGTGGACGGGCAGTTGCGCCGGGCGACGCGGGCGCGGCTGGACGGCCCTGCGATGGGGCGTGTTGCCGGCGGTCTGCATGTGAGCCGGGAGCGGGCCGAGACGGAGCTTCGCGGCGGCGGGGCGATCGACTGCAGCCACACGGCGGTCGGGCCGGACCGGCGCCGGCGGCGTTTCAGGGTGAACATGCTGCCGAAGCAGTTCGACGGGCGCTGGGGGATGGGCGTGGCGCTGAGGGTGCTTCCGGAGGAGGCGCCGGAGCTGGACGCGCTCGGGGTCGAGGAGGAGATCGCGGCGGCGCTGCAGCTCGGCGAGGGGATTTGCCTGGTCACGGGGGTTCCGGGGTCCGGCAAGTCGACATTGCTGGCCGCGGCGATGCGCCGGCTGGTGGAGACCGGCCGGGGCAAGGTGCTGACGTTCGAGAACCCGGTGGAGTTCGACCTGTCCCGGATCGAGGCGGACCTGGCGATGATCGAGCAGACGGAGGTTCCGACGCATGTGGAGACGTTCGCGGAGGCGCTGCGCTCTGCGGTGAGGCGCCGTCCGGCGGCGGTGATGGTGGGCGAGGCGCGCGACCTGGAGACGATCGAGGCGGTGCTGAACGCCTCGGACCAGGGGATGGCGGTGTATTCGACGACGCACACGGTGGGCGTGTCGGCGACCATGCGCCGGTTGCTGTCGGCGTTTGCGCCGGCGGAGCGGGACGAGCGGGCCGTGGCGCTGATGCAGCGCCTCACGCTTGTCGCGACGCAGATGCTGGTCCCGAACCCGCAGGGCGGGCGGACCGCGATCCGGGAGTGGCTGCGGTTCGACGGCGCGCTGAAGCAGCGCCTGTTCCAGCTGCCCCGGGGCGACTGGCCGATGGCGATCCAGGCGGAGGTGCGGAAGCGCTGCGGGGGCCTCGGCGAGGCCGGGGTGCGGGCCCATGAAGCCGGGCGGATCGGGCGCGGGGACCTGGCCCGGGCGCTGGCGGCGTCGGGAGACCTGCGCGACGCCGGCGAACGGGCGGGCGCGTGAGGGCGCGGGCTCATGGAGGGAGAGGGCTGGGCGTGGCGGGATTCGATGCGCCCGGTTCGGCTGGGGCCGTTCGACGCGCGCCTGCTGCCGTTGGCGGTCGCGGCGGTGTTCGTGCCGGGCTGGTGGACGGGCGGCGCGGTGCTGCTCGCCTGGCTGGCGTTCAGGGCTGCGGAGGCGCGGGGCTACCGGCCGCCGGCGGCGGTCCGCGCGATGCGCGCGGCTCTCGCGGGGAAGCGCCGGGCGCTGCACCGCCGGCGCATGCGGCGGTTCCTGGACTACGGGCGGGGCTGAGATGAGGGCGGTCGTGCGCGTGGCGGTGTTTTCGGCGCTCCTGGTGCTGCTGATCGTGGGCGGGCTGAGGCTCGGGCATTCCGAAGAGCGGCTTCCGGCCGTGCTGGCGGCGCTGGAGCGGTCCGGGGCGGCGCTCGTGCCGCTCGGGCGGTCCGGCCTGCTGGAAGGCTGGCTGGTGCGCCGGCCGGACGGAAGCGTGTTCCCGGTCTATGCGGCGCCGGACGGTCATGCCGTGGCGGGCCTGCTTTACGGCCCGGACGGGCTGGAGCTGACCGGCGGGCAGCTGCGGGCGGCGGCGAAGGCGGGAGCGGCCGCAGAGGCGGTCGGCGGCGCCTCGCGCCCGGGTGCGGCGGCGCCCGGGCCTTCGCCGGTGGAAGACGCGGTCCGGGCGGCGGCGGCCGGGTATGCGCTGGCGTCGCGGTCTGCGGCTCCGGAGGGGGGACGGCAGGCGCTGTTCGAGCGGGCGCTCGATGCGGCCGCGTTCACGCTGGGCGAGAGGGGTCCGGACGTGGTGGCGTTCATCGATCCCGCCTGCCCCTGGTCGAGGCAGGCGGCGGCTGAACAGGGGAGCCGGGCGCTCGACGGGGAGTTCCGCCTGCATGCGGTGCCGGTGGGGCTGCTGGGAGAGGACTCGGTCGCGCAGGCGGCGGGGATCGCGGCGGCCGGGAACCCGGCGCTGGCATGGTTCGGGTCCGGCCCGGCTGCCGCGGCGGCGGAAGGGACGGACCGGCTGGAGGCGAACCATGCGCTCTGGCGGGCATTCGGCGCGGAGGTCGTGCCCTTCCTTGCGTGGCGGGACGACGCGGGCGCAATCCGGGTTCATGCGGGGCGTCCGGAACCGGGCTTCCGGTCCGGAGGCGCCACGCGATGAGGCTGCCCTGGCGCCGGGACCCGGGATCGGTGCGCGAGCGTGCGTCGGGCAGCTCGCGGCTGAGCGAGGTCATGGCGGCCGTGTCGGGGTCGCAGGCTTACCACATTGCCCAGCACCGCGCCTGGCGCCGGGTGGCGGTCGCCGCGGTGGTCGGCCAGACGCTGACGATCGGCGCGCTCGCGGCGTGGATGGAGTCCAGGGACACGGTCTACATCGCGGTCGCCACGGACATGTCGGGGCGCACCCTGCCGATCGTGTCGGCGGCGGGGGTCGAAGGCGAGGAGGAGATCGGCATGGTGCTCACCTGGACGGTGGGGTCGGTGACCGAGGCCTTCACCATGGGCTTCCACGACTATCGCGGGCGCATCGAGGGGGTGCGGGACCGTTTCACCGACGAGGGGTTCGACAGCTACCAGCGGGTGCTGGAGGACAGCCTGGTGTTCCAGCGGATCGGCGAGCTGGGCCAGGTGGTGTCGGCCGTGGCGCGGGGCGCGCCGGTCCTGGAGCGGGTCCGGACATTCGCGGACGGCGCCGTGGGTTACCAGGTGAAGTTCCCGATGTCGCTGACCTTCTACGCCAGGGCGGACGAGAGGGTGGTCGAGGACCTGGTTGCCGAGGCGCTCGTGGTGCGCATGGCGCGCACCGAGCGGCTGTCCGGCCTGGCGATCGAACAGTTCCGGTTTTCGAGGGCGGAGGGACTGCGGCGATGAGGCCGGCGTCGGCTCGGGGGATGCGCAGGCACGGGATATGGCCCGGCCTGACCCTGGCGGCGGTTGCCGCGCAGGCGCTGACGGCCGGCGGACTGCTGGCGGCGATGCAGTGGCAGGAGAGGGCCCACGCGGCGTTCGCGATGGATGGCCGCGGCGAGCCGGAGGCGGTCTGGGCGGCGGAGGATTCCGAAGCGGACATCGCGATCGACGCGATGCTGGCCTGGACCGTCGCCACGGTGACGCAGGCTCTCGATATCGGCTTCGACGACCGGGAAGGACGCATCGAGGCGATGAGGGACCGGTTCACCGCGGCCGGTTTCGGGAGCTACCGGGCGGTGCTCGAGGACAGCCTGGTGCTGGAGCGCCTGCGCAAGCAGCGGCAGGTGGTGTCGGCCGTGGCGCAGGGCGCGGCGGTGGTGATGCGGGTGCGGAAGATGGGAAGCGGGCGCTTCGGATACGAGGTCGAGGTGCCGCTGTTGCTGACCTTCTACGCCGGCGAGGGCGCGCGGGCGGATGCGAAGCTGGCGGCGCGCCTCCTGGTCGTGCGGGCGCCGCGCCCGGAGCGGATGTCCGGGCTGGCGATCGCGGATTTTCTGCTGGGCAGGAGGGGAGCGGCGGGACCATGACAGTGTTGCGGATCGGGCGCGGACGCGCCGAACTGGCGGTGCTGGCGGTGCTGGGGCTGTTGGCGTGGGCGGCGCCGGCGGCGGGCCAGCAGGCGGCGGGGCCGCCGGCGCCTGCCGGGAGACAGGCGCCCCCTTCCGGGCAGGACCGGGACGCGGACGTCTGGCCGGAGCATGCGATGCCGGACGGGGACGCCGCGGCGGCGGGCCGCACGCGGCTTCCCTTTACCCAGGAGCAGATCGCGCTGCTGGGCCGCCTGCTGGAGCAGACGCAGAGGGCGGCGGCGCGGGCGCGCGGGGCGGCGCCGCCCGGGCGGGTTCGGCGGATCGACCTCGACGGCCTCGGGGCGGGGGCGGTCCAGGAGGTCGCGGTGCATGCCGACTATGTGACGTCGGTCGGGTTCTACGACCGGACCGGCGCGCCCTGGCCGATCGCGCACGCGCTGGTGAACGAGAACTTCGTGGCGGCGGGCGGCGAGGGAGCGCCGGCCGATGCCGGGCACCTGCTTCACCTGAAGCCGAATGCGCGGTGGCTGACCGGCAATGCCTCGGTGATGCTGGAGGGGCTGGCGGAGCCGCTGATCCTGGTGATGGCAGAGGGGGACGGCGCGGTCGATTTCAGCCTGGCGGTGCGCCTCCCGGAGGACGGACCGAACGCCGATCCGCTCGATGCGGGCGCGGCGGCGGGGTTTCATGCGGGCTCGGACATGCTTCTCGGGCTGCTGTCGGGCGCGGCGCCGGCGGGCGCCCGGCCGCTCGATGTGGAAGGCATCGACGGACGGGCCTGGCGGCTCGGGGAGGAGCTGCTGCTGGTGACGCGGGGGTATCTGGTCGCCCCGGGCGCGCGGGCGGCGGAGCGGGACCCGTCCGGACGCTGGGCCTACAGGCTGCCCGGCGTGCCCTACGCAATGGTTTCGGTGGAGGGCCGCGAGCTGCGGGCGTCCTTCCTCGACCGCACGGAGATGCCGCAGCCGGACAGGGAGAACTGAGATGGCGAGGACGGCGGAGATGGGCAGAAGGTCCCTGGCGGCGGCCGGACGGACGGCGCTCGTGAAGGCGGTCGGGGAGAAGGCCGGGTTGCCGCGGGAGAAGGCTTCGCAGGCGGTCGGGGCCGTGGTCGGGGAGATCGCGGCCAGGCTCGCGGGCGGCGACCGGGTGGTGCTGCGCGGCTTCGGGACGTTCGTGGTCGCTGAGAGCGGGGAGCGGAAATACCGCGATCTGCGCACGGGCGAGCGGAGAACCGCGCCGCCGTCGAAGGCGGTGCGGTTCGTGCCGTCGCCGGTGCTGAAGCGGGCCGTGAACCCGGAGGCGGAGAGCTGAGCGGGAACAGGGGCGGCGGAACGCCGCCGGTGGCGCCGGCGCGGGAGCGCCGCCGGGCCTGGCGCGGGGCGGCGCCGGGGTTCGCGGCCTGGCTGCTGCTCACGTCTGCGGCATGGGCAGAGGGCGATGGCAGCGGTGTCGTCTTCGACCCGGAGAAGCCGGTTACGGATGCCTTTCGCGAGGCGATCGGGCGCGACGATGCCGGGCGCAGGCAGGAGGCCATGGAACGGGGAGAGAGTTTCTCGCCGACATTCGACCGCCCGACGCGCCCGGACCGGCCGCCTCCGGCCGTGATGCCGGCGGCGCCCGGGCCGAAGGAACCCGAGCCGGCGGCGGAGCCGCCTCCTGCGGAGCGGCCGGCGGCGGCGCGGCCGGGCGAGCGGCTGCCGGAGCGCGGCGGGAGCCGGGACAGGGATGCCTCGCCCCTCGATGCGCTCCTGGACGTGCTCGCCGCGCCCCGGGCGAAGATGGTCTGGGCGGCCCGTGAACGCGCTCCGGCGGAGGCGGAGCCGGAGTCCGGCGCGGACCCGGGTTTCGAGGGGCGGGGCGCGCCCCTGCCGCCCGTCCTGGCCGGGCTGAAGCCGGGCGCGGGCCTCTATGCGAGGGCGCTGTACGAGGCGAACAGCGACTTTCCGGGACCCGTCGTCCTGGAGGTCCTGGAGCCGCCCCTGGACGGGGCGGTGGCGACCGGGGCGTTCGAGCGGGTGCGGGACCGGCTGGTGATCCGGATCGACCGGTTGTCGGTGGGCCGGGAGAGCCGGGACATCGAAGGCTGGGCGGTGGACCCCGGCTGCGCGTGCTACGGCATTGCGGGCGAGGTCGACCGGCACTGGTTCGACCGGGTGCTGCTGCCGTCGGCGGTGGCGTTTGCGGGCGGCTTCCTCGAGGCGGCGGCGCAGACGGCGCGCCTTGTCACCAGGGGCGCTTCCGGAGAGACGGTGACGGTGGAGAGCGGGGCGCCGACGCACCGCCAGCAGGTTTACGCCGGCGCGGCGGCGGCGGCCAGGCGCGCCGGGGAGGTGCTGCTCGAGGGGCTGCCGCAGGGGCCGACGGTTCGGGTGCCGGTGAATACGGAGCTGGTGCTGGTCATAACCGGGACGCCGGAGCGGGGCCGGAACGGCGAAGCCCCGGGGCGGGAGGCCGGGTCCCCGCGGCGGGGCGGTCCGGCCGCCCGGATCGACGGCGGCCGGGGCGCGTTCGCCGGACCGCCCGGCCGGAGGGGGCGGCAATGAACGGTCTCGAAGCGGCGTTCCGGGCTCTGGTGCAGGACGTGGACGGCGCGCTCCGGATGCTGATGGGCGCCGTCTGCTATCTGCTCGCCGCGTTCTGCTTCATGGGCGGGTGTTTGCGTGTCCTCAGGCATGCCGGGGGGCACTGGCCCGGGACCGGGACCGGAACGGCGCTGGTGTTCCTGCTGGCGGTGGTTCTGGTGCGGTTGCCGGATGTGCTGATGGCATCGGGGGAATCGGTGTTCGGGGCCGACCGCGAGGCGGCGTCGGCGATGGCCTGGATGCCGCCCGCTTCGGGAGAATGGCAGCGGTTCGGCGCGGCGGTGCAGGCGGCGTTCGCGGTCGCGGCATGGATCGGGCTGTTCGCGTTCCTCAGGGGATGCTTCGTGCTGAAGCATGCGGTGGACGGGCGCGGGCAGGCAACGCTGACGCAGGCGGGCTGCTACCTGCTGGGCGGGGTGATGTGCTGGCACATGGCCGGGCTCGTGCGCGCGCTGCAGAACACGCTCGGCATACAGGCGGTGCCGATATGAGGGCGCGGGCGCGCGGATTGGCGGTGCGGGCATGCGCGGCTGTCCTGCTTGCGGCGTCCGGCGCCGGGGCGGCAGGGGCGAAGCCTTGGGGGCCGCTGGCGCAGGACCTGCTTCTGAGGCTCGGCCCGCCAATGCCGGTCCTTGCGGTCAAGCTGTTGTGGGTCCCGGGGGCGGTGCTCGCGGGCGCAGGGGGTCTGCGGGCGCTGTGGCTGGTCCTGGACGGGCGAAAGGTCCCATGGGCCGGCCCGGGCGCGATCATGGCGTTCGGAGCGGCGCCGGTTGCGGCGGGCCTGGCGCTGGAGGGGGATCGGTTGCCCGGGCTGCTGCGCCCGCCGGAATGGCGGGGCCGGTAGCGCATGAGGTTCCGCGAAAGGGAAGGAGACGGCCGATGAAGACGGCCCGGAAAGGAAGAAACGCCTGGCGGCGGCCTGCTGCTGCCGCGTTCGCGGCGGCGGGGCTGCTGGCGGGCGTGTTGCCGGCGGAGGCGAAGAAGCTGAGCGACCTGGGCAGGGCAGCCGAAACGGAGCTGGGGCTGCTGATGACCCTGCTGGCCTGGGTCTTCTACCTGCTGGCGGCCTTCTGCTTCGGCTATGCGGCGCTCAAGGTGAAGGGCCATGTCGACAATCCGCAGCGCGGCGGGCTGACGGTCCCGGTCGTGGTGTTCATCGTCGCGATCGCGCTGGCGGCGGGTCCGACGCTTCTGGAGCGGGCCGTGGAGAGCTTCCAGCTCGACCAGGACCAGACGCTTCAAAGGCCGAGGTTCTAGATCGTGGCCGGGCGCCGTCCCGCAGACGCCCTGGAAGACCTGCTGCGCTGGTGGTGGCGGGAGCGGCGCAAGCCTCTGGAGAGCTTCATGCTGGTCCGCGCGGCGGCCGGGCAGGACGGGGTCGGGGTGCTGGTCGGGAGCGACAACTCGCTGGCGTCCTGCATCGATGTCCACGGCTCGCGCAGCATGATGGGCGAGGATGAGCTCGGTCTCTTCGTGGAGACGGTGGAGCGCCGTCTGAACACGGCGTTCCTCGGCAAGGGCCATGCGCTGCACGTCGTGTTCGAGCGCGCGCCGGAGGAGGGGCGGCGGCTGCTCGAGCGCGCGGGCGACCGGCAGCGGAGAAGCTGCGAGCGTCTCGGGATCGACCTGGAGGCGACGATCGCGGAGCGGGTGGAGCGGCTGTCGCCGCGACTGTCGGGGGAACGCCTGACGATTGCCTGCTGGAGCGGTCCGGCGGTTCTGGCGCGCGACCGGGAGCGCAGGGAGAAGCGCGCGGTCAGGGAGCGGAAGAAGGACTGGGCGCCGGGCGATGAGGAATCGCAGTGTCCGTTTGCGGCCGAGGGCGTGCTGGGCGCGCGCCACCTGGCGTTTGTCGAGTCCGTGCAGGCTGTGCTGGACGAGACGGGCGTCGTGTCGCGGGTTCTGGATGCCGGCGACGCGGTCAGGGCGCTCAGGTGGTGGCTGGCCGGGCCGGAGAGCGTCGGCGAGGGATGGCAGCCCGCAACGGCGGCCGGAGAGGCGCCGGCGCGCGATCCGGAGCCGGTGGAGCTCGGCGCCTGGCCGCCGCCGCTCGCGCCCCAGGTCGTGGTGCGGGAGCCGGAGGTCCTCGGCCGCAGCGCGGTGCTGCTGGGATCGCGGATCTGGGCGCCGCTCGACATGGAGCTCGGCCCGCGGCGGGCGAGGCCGTTTTCGGAACTGATGGAGCGGCTCGCGGCGGCCGGGAACCTGCCGGTCCGGGTGGCCTTCCTGCTGGAAGGCGGGGGGATGCGGCGCGCGGGCGCGATGATGCGCCATGCGGCGGCCCCGTTCCTGGCCTTTTCGTCGTCGGACAGCCTGGCGGTGCGGAACGCCGCGGAGGGGCTGGCGGCGCATGCGGCGGCGGGCCGGGCGGTGGTCAGGCTGCGGGTGCAGTTCCTGACCTGGGTGGAGGGCGCGGGTCTCCCGGACAGCCGGCGGGAGGAGCTGGCGCGGCGGGTGAGCCGCCTGCAGCAGCTCGTCGAAGGCTGGGGAGAGATCGGCGTGACGCCGGTCACCGGCGACCCGCTGGAGGCGCTGGCGGCGTCGGTTCCGGGATTCGCGTGCGGATCGACGGCCGCGGCCGGCCTGGCGCCGCTCGGGGAGGCGCTGGCGATGCTGCCGGTGTCGCGGCCTGCGCCGCTCGTGCGCAGCGGCGGCAGCGGCGCCGTCTCGCACATGTTCGTGTCGCGCGACGGCAAGGCGCTTCCCTTCGGGTTCGAGGGCGCGGAGCACGGGTTCGACCTGATCTTCGGCATTCCCGGCAGGGGCAAGAGCGTGCTGCTGAACACGCTCGGGCTGGCGTTCGCGTTGCAGGGGGGCCAGTCCCGCATGCCGCTGCAGGCGGTGGTGGACATAGGGCCGTCGGCGGCCGGGCTGGTCGATCTGGTCCGCGATGCGCTGCCGGCGGGCCGGCGCCACGAGGCCGGCCGCTGGCGCTGGCGGATGGACTCCGCCCATGCCGTGAACCCGATGGACACCCAGCTGGGCTGCCGGTTCCCGCTGCCGGTGGAGCGCGCATTCCTGGTGAACCTGCTGTCGCTGATGGTGACGCCGGCGGGAAGCGCGGGGATGTCGGACGGCATGCGCGAGCTCGTCGGGGCGACGATCCGGGAGGCGTACGAGCTGCGCTCGGACACGGGCTCGCTGAACGAGGCGAAGCGTTACGAGCGCGGCGAGGACGAAGAAGTGGATGCGGCGGTGGATCTTCACGGCGTCGCGACCGGGCCGGACACGCTGCAGTGGGACGTGGTGGACGCCCTGTTCGACGCGGGCGCGGTGGAGGCGGCGGTGCGCGCGCAGCGTCATGCGGTCCCGACCTTTTCCCTGCTGACGACGGCGGTGCAGTCGGAGGCGGTGCAGGGCCTCGTCCGCGATGTGCGCCACGGCCCGGGCGGAGAGACGGTGACAGGAGCGTTCCGGAGGATCCTCACCGGCCTGAGCGCGGCCTGGCCGAACATGTTCGCGGAGACCTCCTTCGACATCGGCAACGCGCGCCTGTCGGCGATCGACCTGGGCGAGGTCGCGCCGACGGGCAGTCCGGAGGCGGACCTGCAGGCGGCCGCGTTCTACATGCTGGCGAGGCACGCGCTGACGCGCGACTGGTGGCTGGCCGAGGAGGACCTGGCCGGCGTGCCGGAGCGCTACCGGGAGTGGCATGCGCAGCGCTGCCGGGAGATGAGGGAAACGCCGAAGCGGCTCTGCTACGACGAATACCACAGGACCGGCGGCGCGCCGGCGGTGCGCGCCCAGGTGGAGCGGGACGTCCGGGAGGCGAGGAAGCTCGGCGTGCGGCTCGCGCTGTCCAGCCAGAGCCTCGGGGATTTCGACAGGGAGCTGGTGACCCTGGGGACGCAGTTCTGGGTTCTGGGCTCCGGGAGCAAGGCGAGCGAGGTGACGGAGCTCGGGGAGGTGTTCGGGCTCTCGAAGACGCTGCGCGACACGGTGCGCTTCGAGCTTCGGGGGCCGGACGCCGGCGGGGCGCCGGCGCTGCTCATGGCCGAAGGCGAACGGGGGCGGATCGAGCAGCTCGTGGTCAATGCGCCGGGACCGCAGGAACTCTGGTCGCTGAACACCCGCCCGATCGACGCGGCGCTGCGCCGGCGGGTCCAGGCGCGGCTCGGACCGGCCGAAGCGCGGCGCGTGCTTGCCCGCGCCTTCCCGGCGGGATCGGCCGAGGCGCGGGTGCGCGATGCGGTGGCGGCGCTCGAGGAGCGCGGCGCGCGCTCGCGGGCGTCGGTCAGGGAAGTGCTCGGCGGCATTGCGGACAGGCTTGTCGACATGCAGGCGGGAAAGGGAGCTGACGGATGAAGGCATGGCGGGGCGGTCTGGCGGTCCTGGCGGCGGTCGCGGTATCGCTGCCGGTCCTTCCGGAGCCTGCATCGGGGCAGGGAACGACGGGTGCGGCGGCAGGGACGGAGCTCCCGGATTGCGATCCGGAGGTGGCGGAGGCGCTGGCGAAGGCGGCCGAGGCGGGGGTGAAGGCCGATCTCGCCGTGATCCGCCATGCCGGCCAGGGGATCCGGAAACCGGACTCGATCCTCGACCCCAGCTGCGTGTGGGACATGTTCGACTATCGCGGCATGGACATCCTCTACCGCCCCGGTGACGCGCTGGACCGGATCCTCGACCTGGCGCGGGACCGTGTCTGTTCGGAAGCGTCGGATGTCTACGGCCGGCATGTGGGGCGGAGCCTGGATGCCGCCGTGTTCGCCGGTCCCGTGCAGGACGTGCCGGGCGCCGGGACCGGATCGATCCACGGCAATGCGCTCGGCGATGCGGGCATCGGGCGCGAGCGCTTCAGACGGCTGTTCGGCGGAGCGCCGCAATGAGGCGGGCGCTCCCGGTTGCGGCGTTCGGGGCCGCCGTTCTTGCCGCTCACCTGCTCGCGCCCGCTCCGGCGGCGGCGCTGTTCGGCGGCGGCGGGAAGGGCTGCACCCCGGTTCCGAAGACGGTCAGCGAGGCAAGCCGCGTCATCTCCAGCGTGAACGCCCGCATCGAGACCATGGAGCGGACGATCCACGACGCCCTGGTGAAGCAGACCGGCCAGCAGACAGGATATGCGGCGCAGAGCGCGAAGGCCGTCACGACGGCGCTCGACAGCCACGCTGCCATACGCGCGCAGACGGAGCGCGATGCGGCCGAGGTGCGCGCGCAGGTCGCCCGGCGTCCGTCGCGGTCCGCCTGCGCCGTCGCCACCGGCGCGCGCGGCCTGGCGCAGGCCCGGATCGCCAGCACGGTCGCCGGGCGCGCGGCGGCCGTCTCCGAGACCGGCCGGATCGCGGGCGACCGCGCCACCGGCTCGGCGCCGGCGGCGGCGACCGACAGCGCCGAGCGCTACCGCCGCGTCCTGGAGCGCTGGTGCAGTCCGGACCGCGCGCCGCTGCAGAGCGCGGCCTGCTCCGGCGCCCCCGAGGACCACGGCGCGGACCTTCGCCCCGACAGCCTGTTCGCGGTCGGGACCTTCGCTTCGGAGACGGAGCTCCAGGCGGCGATCGACCTCTCCCGCAACCTGACGGTGCCGGCGGTCGAGGACCCGGAACCGCTCGGCGCGGTCGACTCGGCAAGCGAGCGCGGCAGGGTCATGGCGTCGCGCGCGGCGGCCGCAAGGCGGGCCCTGGCAGCGGAGGCGCTCGGCCATCTGCGCGCCCTGCGCGCGCCCGGCCCGGAACTCGGGCGCTGGGCGGCCGCCATCGACCCGGGGCGCAATCCGGACGCCGCCGTCAGCCGCCTGGAGCTCATCGACCTCATGGCGGCGAAGCGGTTCGAGCGCACCGCCTGGTGGGCCGAACTCCAGTCGATGGGCGGGGAAGCGCTGCTGCGCGAGACCGCCTCCCTGCTCGCCGCCTCGCTGCTGCTCGACCGGGAGCGCTTCCGCATCGAGCAGCGCCGCCTGGCGCTGGAGGCGGCCGCGCTCGCGGCGCGCATCGACCGCGACCGCGCGCTCGCCGGGCGGGCGGGCGCGAACTGACCGGCCATGGCGCGCCGTCCCTCCCTCCTGCGCTATATCCTGCTGCCGGACCTGGCGGGTCCGGCGGCCCGCGCTCTCGGCGACGGCGCCCGTGTGCTGCGCGCCGCGTCCGGCGCCCTGGAGCGGCCTCCGGGCAGGGGAAGACTGCAACGCCCCCGCGGGCTGCCCGGCTGGCTCGGCGCCGGCATGGCGCTGGCGGGACTGGCATGGATCGTCCTGGGGGCGATCGAGATGGCGGCCGGGACCGCGCCGGCGGCGGCGCAGACGGCGCCGGTTCCGGACCTCTCGGGCGAGCCGGACCGGGCAGGCCGCGCGCTGCTCGCCTTCCTCGCCGATCTCGATACCGGCAACAACACCGCGCTCTCCGGGATGCTGACGGTCTACAACGGCGCCTTCCTGGTGCTCGCCGGCGTGCTGCTCGTCTGGTGGACCGCCGCCGGGACCGTCGACACCGCCAGCCGGGGACGCTGGGGGTTCACGGGAAAGGAGACGCTCCGGATCGCCGCCGCGTTCCTGCTCATGGTGCCGCTCCCCGGAGGCCTGTCGGGAGGCCAGCACCTGGCGCTCTCGCTCGCGCGCACCGGCGGCGACATCGCGCAGCTCGTCTGGGCCGGGTTCTCCGAGGACGTGCTCGGCGACGGCAACATGGTGGCGCCGGCGCCGCACCGGCGCCCGCTCCGGGCCGCCATCGCCGGCGTCTTCCTGGCGGAACTCTGCGCGCGCACCGCGAACCTGGCGGCCCGGGAAGCAGGCGATGCGGCCTATGTCGCGGTGAGGGAGACGCAGAGGCACACCGCGCTGCAACAGAGGCGGCGGGCCTACAGGGGCCGGGGGGTCCGCACCATCGGCTATGACGGCAATGCCGGCGGCATGCCGAAGGGCATGTGCGGCAGCGTGCGGATCGCCGGCCTCGACGGCGGCGCCACCCCCGGGGGCAGGATGGCCGCGGCGCAGGGCGATGCCTTCGACGCCGTCCGCCCGGCGCTGGCCGGGATTGCGGACGAAGTGGCGCTCTGGTTCGCGGCCCCGCCCGGAACCGCCCGCAGGGACGGCCCGCTGCCGGATATCGAGGCGATGCTGGTCGCGGCCGATCCGCTCGGGACATGGCTGGCGACCGTCGGCGCCGCGGCCGATGCGACCCGGGACGAGGCCACGACCGCGCTCAGGGCGGCGCTCGCGGACGAGGCGAGGAACACCCCCTGGACCCTCGCCGCCTCGCTGTTCATGACCATCACCCGCCATGTCGGCGAATACCAGCTGGGCGCCGGGAGCATTCCGGGGGTTGCCGGACCGTCCGCGCGCCTCGGGGAATGGGTCCCCCAGGCGCGCGCGGCCGTCGCGGCCGCGGCCGGGCAGCTCGCCGCCTCGCGCGAATATCCCGCCGTGCTCGGCGCCGGCGCCGATCCCGCGCCCGGGCCCGGCGGCGGCGGCGGGATCGGGCGCGGCTGGTTCGACTGGCTCGACATCGAGGACATACAACTGGTCGACAGCGGCAACCCGGTCCTCGACCTCGTCTCGCTCGGCCACAGCCTGGTCGCCAAGGGGATCGGCTCGATCCTGGTGCTCGGCGGCGTCGCCACCGGCTCGAACCTGCTGAACTCGATACCGCTCATCGGCGGCGGGCTGGATGCGTTCGAGGCCGCCTGGCAGGTCATGGACAGCTTCGTGTCCACCATCCTGGGCCTCATGATCCTCGCCGGCCTGGTGCTCGCCTACCTGGTTCCCGTGCTGCCGTTCCTGCGCTTCCTGTTCGGCCTGCTGGCCTGGCTGACCGCTGTCGTCGCGGCCGTCTTCGCCATGCCGGTCTGGCTCGCCGGGCACACGGTCCGCGGCGAGGGCCTCGTCACCCCGGCGACGCGCCAGGGATGGCTCTTCCTGCCCGGCCTGCTGCTGCGCCCGGTGCTGATGCTGTTCGGCCTCGTCACCGGCTACCTCCTGTTCGTCACGATCATGGACACCTTCAACGACATCTTCCGGGGCCTCGTCTTCGACGCCGGCGCCTCGGACGGGATCGGCGTGCTCGGCTGGCTCGCCATGCTCGCCATCTACCTGATGACCGTCTACGGCCTCATGAACGGCTGCTTCAAGCTGATCGACCATCTGCCCGCGATCGCCATGGACTGGATCGGCGGGCGCGACGGGCGCGACGGCGACGCCGACCGGATCGGCGGCGGGATCGCCGGCGCGTTCGGGCGGATCGGGCCGATGCGCGTCGGCCAGGGAAGGCGAGGCCCCGGCCTGCCGGGCGGGCGCGGCGCGCCCGCGGACGACGGACCGTAGGGAAGGGAGCGCCGCCGCCATGCCCGACAGGCGCACCGCCGGGCAGGAACGGGGCCGGTACTGGCGCCGGAGACGCCGGAGCCAATGCACCGGATGCGCGGAACCGGCCGTGCGCGGCTGTTCGATGTGCCCGCGCCATCTTGCCCTCACGCGGGCGCGCGCCGCCCGCAACCGCTGGCGGAGAGGGAAATTCACGGGAGAGGCCCGATGAGCGAACGATCCGACCGGCTGCCTCCGTCGGGGCGGAGCGACACCGGCCTCGTCGAGTTCCGGCCGGTCGACTGCATGGGGCCGGCGCCGGACGATCCCTGCGAGCGCATCCGGATGGCGCTGGCCTGCGGCATGGCGGCATGGCCCTCCGGCATCGGGAGCATCGGGACCGGCGCCGCCCTGGCGAGGCGCGCATTCCGGCAAATGCAGCGCGGCACGAGACGCCGGGAGCCCGGAGACGGCCCGCAAGACGCGTGAGCCCCTGACGAAAGGACGAAGGCAATGCACGGATTCATGACCCATCTGGGGCTGGCGCTCGGAACCGGGATTCCGGGTTGGGCGGCCGTATACTGGCTCTGGACCGAACGGCCCGATCCGGAGATCCGGGGCTGGGTGCTCGCCGGCATGGTCGCCGCCTCCTTCGCGGTGCTCATGTTCACGGACCTGAAGCGCGGCGGGCTCGGCTGGAAGATCGGCGTCTGGGGACCGACCGCGGCGGTGGCGGGCATGACCCTCCTGCTCGATCACATGGCGTTCATCCTGGCCCGCGACCTGGCCGGGTTCACGGCACTGGTCGACGAAGGGACGGCGGTGGACAAGTTCCGCCTCGTGGCGCCGATTCCCGCGGCGCCCGTATTCGCCCTGTTGTGGCTCACGGCCATGCTGACCGGGCTGACCGGGGCGGGCCGCCTCTCGAAACGCCGGCGCTCGAAATCGGAACTCCACGGCGCCTCGAAGCTCATGGGACGGCGTCACCTCAGGAACCTGGCCCGCCGAAGGGAAGGTATACTCCTCGGACAGACCGCATCCGGCAACAACGGCCCGCTCGCCGTCTGGCCGCTCGAGGGCCATGCCGTCACCATCGCGCCGCCCCGAACCGGCAAGGGCGCGCTGATCGCCGCCAACATGCTCGCGCCGGGGGAACGGGGGTGGCAAGGATCGACCGTGTCGATCGATCCGCGGGGCGAGCTCTATTGCATTGTTGCGCGCCGGCGGCGGGAGCTCGGGCGGAAGGTCGTGTTGCTCGACCCCTATGGCGTGACCGACCGCCATCGCGAACAGCATCCGCACTGCCATCTGCCCCGGGAGGTCAAGAGGCACACCTACAACCCGCTGGATTTCCTGAGAGGCGAGGAGAAGGCGGTCCAGGACATCGACACGCTTGTCCAGGCGCTGTTGACGCCTCCGACAAGCGACGCCAGCAACAGCCGTCATTTCCATGAAAGTGCTAGGCGGCTGGTCTCCGGACATATCGCCTGGGCGGCGTATCGGGCCAGGGACGAGAACAGGAACCTGGCGCATGTGTTCGAGAACCTGTCGATGGGTCCGGACAACCGCAAGGTCCTGGGCACGCAAATTCTGGACAGCGAGCCCTTTGCCGGTGGCCTTGCGCACCGCGCCATCGAGTCCGAACTGGCGACGAGCTCGCAGGAGTCGGGGTCCAACTACACGACGATCGCCAACCAGCTCCAGTTCCTGGCGCACCCGGAGATCCAGGCGCAGACCGCGACGAGCAGTTTCGATCCGCACGAGCTGGCGGACGGGAACATGGACCTGTTCGTGGTGGTGCCGGAAGAAGTTCTGAAGGCGGCTCGTCCGTGGCTGAGGTTGTGGATCACGATCCCGTTCGCCGTCGCGGCCCGGCGGTCCCTGAAGAAGGACCTGCTGATCGTCATGGACGAGATGCCGGCCATCGGATATCTCGAACCCGTCATGGACGCATGGCGGCTCGGCGCGGGCCGCGGCGTCCACTTCTGGGCCTTCGCGCAGGCCCTCTCCGGGATCGACGGCAGCTGGGGCAAGCAGCGCCGGCAGGAACTGATCGATCTCTCCGAAGTCGTGCAGATCCTCGGCTGGTCGCGCGCGGATGCGGCCGGCGCGGAGGAGATGTCCAAGGCCATCGGACACGGCACCTTCGAGGGCCATACCCAGACATCCTCCGGGACGCCGATGGGCCGCTCCGTCCTGTTCTCGGCCAACAAGGTCACCGTCGGCGAAAGCCGCGGCCTGGTCAAGGAGAGAGAAATTTGCGCTGTGGGGTTTTTCCGGTCGGATGGGACGTTGGGTCCGGGTGTTGATGTTGTTTGTTCCGGCGTTCGAGGCGGTCGCCGCGGTTGCTTTTCGAACTTGAGCGGCCCAGCCCGGCAGCATCGCCGGCCTTCGGTCGCGTTTGTCCGTATGCCGGGGTCCGGCGGGTTGGGTCAGCGTTGTCGGCAGTCGGCTGAGGGGTCAGCCGGTATCGAGGTATGGCGCCGGGCCGACCAGGGAGCGCATGCGTGCGACGCGTCCGGCGCGGGCCTGTGCAAGCGCCATGGCCATCATGACCGCCAGGGCCAGCCCGATGCGGGTCTTCATCTTCGCGCGTCCGCGGATGTAATGGGTCTCGAAGTTGAAGCTGCGGTCGAGGCGGGCGTTGATCCGCTCCATGGCGGTGCGCCGGTTGTATCCGCGCCGCCATGACGGGCTGCCCCAGGGCGTGGGCGTGAAGATACGCCGGTCATGGCTGTCGAGGTCGACGCGCAGGATGCGGCCGTATTCGCCGGACTTCACCCCACCCGCCCGATGGCAGGCCCGGCGTCCCTTGCACTCGAAGCCGAAGGCGGCTGCGGGGCAGCGGTATTTGAGCGTGCCGCAGACGCCGCGCCCGACCTCGAACCCCTGGAAGGCCATGGCGCGGACCTCGCCGGTCTGCGGGCACACGCAGGACACCCGGCCGCGTTCGTCATGAACGATGACGTCGGCGCGCCCGGGGAACAGCGGTCGCGTGATCGGCCGGGCCGGGTCATGGCCCGGCTCCTTCTTCTCGACCCGCCACATCAGGCGCGTGTCGATCAGCGGGCGGATATGCCACCTGTCCCACAACCGCGCCTTCAGGCGGGCGTTGTCGAGACCGCGGTCGGCGCTGAAATCGGCGCAGCGCCCGGCCATCTCCGGCGCCTCGGCGAACAACTCCTCCAGCATCCCGGACAGCACCCCGGGTTCCGATGCCGACGCCCGCGTCACCTCGAAGGCCACAGGAACCTCGTGGTCCGTGTCGGCGATCAGGTGCAGCCCGTAGCCGAACCACGACTTCACCTTCTTCCACACCGCGCCGGTCTTCGCGTTCACCCCGCCCGTCTCGTGCCTGCCCCAGTCCGCATCGGGGTCCGAGGTCTGCCCCCTGGCCCCGGCAACCCGGCCCGTCGAGTGGCTCGCCACCGCCTTGCCGTCGTAGCCGAGATGGCGACCGAAGTCCGGCAACTCCTCGAACAGCGAGGCGCGCAGACGCCCGATCATCCCCGACACAAGGCCGCGCTCGTCCTCAAGGCGCACCACGCGCCCCAGGAACCGCGAGAAGTTCCAGGCGCCCGGCACCGTCGAGCGCAACGGCGCCGGACGCCTCACCGCGCGCCCTGCGCAAAGCGCCACCACCGGCGCACCCTGCAAGGGCAGCGCCTCGAACCCGCAAATCTCAAGCAATGCCGGGTTGCGGCCCAGCTCACGCAGCAGCGACTGCATCGAGGCATGCTGGAACACGATCCCCGCGATCAGAGCCCGCCACATCGCCCGCACCGGGTAGTCGTTGCGACCCCGGCCTCGACCCGCCTCAAGCGCAGCCACAACCTTCTCGTCGGGAAGCGTGTCGAGCACCACACGCAGACGCTCAAGGTCCGCAAGGCCCTCCACAGACCACCACGAAAAGGCTAACTTCTCCGCTGTCGCCATCACGTTCTCCCAACCAGCGCCGGTGGATGGAACAAGGGCCGCAGGCCCGATGGCGACACCTTCTACTCAGTCCCGCGCCTCAACGCGACGCGCCCGAAAACCAGCCCGCGCACGGCCATGGGGTGGAAATCCACAAAACCTTTCCCTTCAAACCGCAAAAACCCCGGAAATCAGCCATCCTGACGGGGTAAGAAAAATCCAGACCCTCCGCAATGCCTTGCTCAGAAAGCACTTCCAAACAGCGCACACGCCTCAGCACGCCGCGCGCGCCCATTGGACCATCGAAAACTGCCTGCACTGGGTGCTCGACGTGACCATGAACGAGGACCGACAGCGAAACCGCAAGGACCACGGACCCGAAAACCTCGCCCTGATCCGACGCCTCGCCCTCAACATCGCACGCCGCGAACCCACAAAAGACGCCATGCGCGGAAAACTCAAGCGCGCCGCCTGGAACGACGACTTGCTCCTCAACTTGATCCGGGCCGCAGCATGACAGGCCCAAAAGCGATTGCCCTGGGGTCGGCGAGTTCGACGGTCCACTATTTCGAGCAGGACGGCTACTACGCGAAGGGCGACCCGGAGCACCGCCGGGCGAGCTTCTGGCACGGCGAGGCGGCGCGGGCGCTGGGCCTGGGCCGGCATGTCTCGCCGAAGAAGTTCCATGCGATCCTCCAGGGCTGCGTGCCGGGCACGGATATCCGGCTGGGCCGCCTGCGCGACGGCGAGCACCAGCACCGTCCGGGGGTGGACATCACGCTTTCGGCGCCGAAGTCGGTATCGCTGGCGGCGCTGCTGCACGGCGACAGGCGGGTGGTCCGCGCGCATGACGAGGCGGTGCGCGCGGCGCTGGACCGGGTGGAGGCGGAGCTTCTGCAGACGCGGGGCTGGGACCCGGAGACCCGCAGGCGCCCGCGTGTGAAGGCGCACGGCATGGCGGCGGCGACCTTCCGGCACCTTGCGAGCCGCAATCTGGACCCGCAGCTGCACACGCACTGCGTGGTGGCGAACATGACCCGGAACGGGGCGGGCGAGTGGCGGAGCATCGAGGCGACGGCGATCCGCCGCCACAAGAAGCTGATCGGGGCGCATTACCGCAACGAGCTGGCGCGGCGGCTGGAGGCGCTCGGCTATGGGATCGTGCCGGTGATGATCGGGCCGGTGCCGGGTTTCGAGCTGGAGGGCTACGACCGGGAGGTACGCGAGGCGTTCTCGACCCGTCGGCGGGACATCCTGGAGGACATCAGGCGACGGGGCGGGGCCTACAGCGCGGCCCGGGCGCAGCAGGCGGCGCTCTACACGCGCCGTCGCAAGGCAGAGCCGGCCATGGACGAGCTGCGGCGGATATGGCGGCGCCGCGCCAGGGAGGCGGGCCTGCCGTCCCGCGAGGCGGCGGCGCGGGCGCGGCGCGAACGGCGCGTGGAGAGGCAGGCGGAGGCGCGCCCCGTCCTGCCGGTCCATGAAGCGGTCTGGCGGGCGGTGGCGCATCTTGAGGAGCGGTCTTCGGTGTTCGCGGCCGGCGACATCGCGGCGCATGCGCTCGGCCAGGCGCCCGGGCGGTATTCGCTGCGCGAGGTCGAGACGGCGGTGGAGGAGTTGCGGCGCGACGGGCATCTGGTTGCGGCGTCCCTGCGCGGCGCGGAGCGGGCGTTCGTCACCGAGCGGGCGCTCCGGGCGGAGCGCGGCAATATCGCCTGGATGCGCGACGGCGCCGGGGCGGGGGCGCCGGCGGCGGACGGGGCGGCGGTGGAGAGGGAGCTGGCCGCCGGTCCGCTGACGGAGGGCCAGCGCGAGGCGGTGCGCACGATTTTACTCACGCAGGACAGGGTGGTGGGCGTGCAGGGCCATGCGGGCACGGGCAAGACGGTCATGCTGCGCGAGACGGCCCGGCTTGCCGGAGAGCGCAAGGTGGTGGGGCTGGCGCCGTCGATGGCGGCGGTGCGGGCGCTGGAGCGGGAGGCGGGCATCCCGGCGCGGACGCTGCAGTGGTTCCTCGCGCGCCACCGGGACATCGGCGACCGGATTGCGGGGCCGGAACGGCTGGCCGAGGCGCGGCTTGCGTTCGGCGGCGCGGTGCTGGCGGTGGACGAGGCCTCGATGGTGAGTTCGGCGCAGATGCGCCAGCTGATGCGGATCGCCGAGCGGATCGGCATCGCGCGCCTGGCGCTGGTCGGCGACACCGGGCAGCTGCGTTCGGTGGAGGCCGGGCAGCCGTTCCGGCAGCTCCAGCAGGCGGGCATGGCGACGGCGCGCATGGACGAGGTGTTGCGCCAGCGCGACCTCGACCTGCGCGAGGCGGTAACGGCCATCCGGGAGGGCGAGCCTGCCGAGGCCATGGAGCGGCTCGGCGGCAATGTCCACGAGGCTGAGTCGGACGAGCTCGGCGAGGCGGCCGCCCGGCTCTGGCTCTCGCTGCACCCGGAGGCGCGCGCCCGGACGGCGATAATGGCGCCGACGCATGCGCTCCGGGAGGACATCAACGAGGCGGTGCGCGAGGGGCTGCGCGACGAAGGCCTGCTGCACGGGCGGGTGCTGGAGATCGACCGGCTTGTCGGCCTCGGGCTGACGCGCGCGCAGAAGGCGGATGTCGCCAACTACCGCCCCGGCGACGTGCTGGTGTTCCACAACGACCTCTACCGGTTCCGGGTGAAGGCGGACGACGCCTGCACGGTGACGGGAGCCGAGGGCGGCCGAGTGCTGCTGGAGCATCCCGACGGGCGCCCGCGCCGGATCGACCCGTCGAAGCCGGTCCGCTACCGCTACGAGGCCTACGAGACGCGCCCGATCCGCCTCCAGGCGGGCGACCGCATCCGCTGGACGCGCAACGACAGGGCGCGCGGCCTTTTCAATGGCGGCGACGCGGCGGTACTCGCCATCGGCTCCCGGCTGGTAAAGATCGGTATCGAGGACGGCCGCACCCTGTCCATGCGCAGGGACGATCCGCAGCTGCGCCATGTGGACCATGCCTGGAGCGCGACCCTGCATGCGGCGCAGGGCACGACCCGCGACAATGCGATCGTGGTGCTGGACTCCGGCCATGGCCTGCCCGTGGACCGGGCGGCATTCTATGTCGGGATCAGCCGGGCGCGGGACAATGCGGTGGTGCTGACCGACAACCGCGAGGACCTTGTCGAGGCGCTGGAGGCGCATGCGGGCACGGCCATGACGGCGCTGGAGGCGGTGGGCGAGGAGATCGCCCCGCCGGCGCCCCTGCCGATCCCGGCGCGCGAGGCGCTGTGGCCGGACCTCTCGGCCTGGCGCGCGCTGGAGGAAGAGGCGCGGCGGCAGAACACGATCCCGTTCTATGTGGAGGGATGCGCGGACGCGGTCGAGCAGCTCGCGGAACTGGGCCGGACCCCCGGGGTGGCGGCGGGCGTCGCGGCCGAGGCGGAGCGCGCGGCGGAGGCGCATGAGGCGGCGGGAAAGGCGCGCGCCACGCTCGACGGGCTGGATGACGGGATGCGCACGGCGCTCGCGGTGCGGCGCATCCAGTTCGATCCGGCCGGCGAGGGAGCCGGCAACTACCGCATCTGGCGGGACGATGCATCCCGGCTTCGCAGGGAGGCGGACGGGATCGCGGCGGAGGAGGAGCGCTACCGTCCCCATCTGGACGCCGCGCCCGCGCTCCGCGACGGGATCGCCGGGGCGGGCGCGGAACTGCACGCCGTCCTCGACGCCGACGATGCCGCGTTCGCCGTCCTGGACGAGTGGGAGGAGCTGGAGGCGCGCGCCGACGAGGCCGGCACGCACTGGTTCCATGCCGAAGACCGCGACGGGGTCCTGCTGCGCATGGCCGGGGTGCTGGAGTTGGCGCATCTCGACGCGGCGCTCCGCCGAAAGCTGTCGGACCTGATCGCTGAGCGCGACGCCATCGCCGCCGCGAAGGCCGCGGCCGAACCGCTCGCCGCGAAGCTGCGGGAGTGCGTGGAAAAGCGCGAGCGCCTGATCGACGGGGCCGGAGAGAACAGGGCGGTCTATTCCGTGCTTCCTGCACTGGAGGCCTGGCGGGAGGAGGCCGGCGGGCTTCTGGAGGAGGCGCGGGGCCTTCCGGACGAAGACGGCTCGTTCGCCCATGCCGGCGCCCTGCCCGAGCTGCGCGACGGCATTGCCCGGGACCGCAAGTCGCTGCAAGGCGCGGTCTCCCTCGACCGGCGCCATGCCGCCTGCCTGCGGAAGAGGCGGAAGGTCGTGACGCGGGATACCGGCACGCCGCTGTTCTACCGCGAGGGCAATGAGGAGGTCGTCTGGAGCATGCGGCTGCTCGCGGCCGAGCCGGACCTCGACGCCGAGGCCCGCGCCCTGCTGGAGCGGCTGGTCGCGCAGCATGACGCGGCGGCGGCGGCGAAGGCGGAGGTGGAGAACCTCGTCGTGGAACTCCGCTTCTCGCTGGACCTGCGCCGGCAGCTGTCGGACCTCGCCGCGGAGCAGCGCCGGAGCGTGACGGAAGAGGGGACGGGCTACAGGGCCTGGGCGGACGAAGCCGCGCGGCTCTGCGGGAGGGCGGACCGGGTCCTCGCCGGGACGCGCTACGCGCCCCACCTGGACCGTATCGAGGGCGCGCGCGGGGACATCGGGCGGGACAGCGGAAGGCTCGCCCGGGCGCTGGAGACCGACGCGGCCTGGACCGCGTTCGCGCCCCGGCTCGAGAACTCCCGCCTGAACGTCCCGGAGCTGAGGCAGGTGGTCGAGGAGGCAAAGCGGATGCTGGACCGTCCCGAACTGGACCCCGGCGCCCGCCGGAGGCTCGAGATCCACCTCCGCGTCCGCGACCCGGCCCGGCAGCAGGGCCTCTCCCGCGATATCGGCCCGGGCGGCGGCATCTCGGTGTGAGGCCCGGCGGCGGCGGGCTCGCCGAAAGCGTCCGGCAGCAGACGGCGCACGCGCTCTTCCCGGCCGGTCGGGGCCGGCCGTCGGCCCGCATCCGATGACGAAGGGCGAGGCGTTCATGCCCGCCCCCGGCCCCGCTTCGCCGCCCGCGCGACCGCACAGGGCAGGCCGAGCGGTAACCCGGTAACCGGATCGACGACGCCGAGGCGGTTCTCCGCCGACGCCGTTTCCGCCCCTCCGTCCACGACTCCGGGGGAAGGCCCGCCGGCGGTTCCCGGTACGGCGGCCCGGAGCGCCGGCCGCCGGGGCAGCCGAAACGGCGGCGGGCCGACTTCCGGCGTCCCGATCCGCGCCCCATCCGGACCGCAGCGGTTCTCTCCCGCGCGGCCGGCCGGGCGTCGCCGCCGGCCGTTCCCGGCGAACGCCGCCGTCCGGCCTGTCCGTCCGAAGGTGGGGAAAGGGTTGGTCGGGGTGATTTTCGCGGGGGGCGTCCGTGCGACCGGCCCCCGCGCCCGTTCCGCCAGCAGGAGATGTCGCCCATGCCGGCTTCTGCCCCCCGTCATCCGCCTCCCGAAGCAGCGGGCTTCCATTGCTTCAGGGCCAGTTCCGGCAACGCCACCGGGGCCGCGCCCGCCCGGCGGTCCAATGCCTCGCGCGCCCGGGACCGGCTTGCCGCGTGCGGCCTTTGCCTCAACTGCGGCAAGGTTTCCCCGCCCGACGGGGCCAAATACTGCCCGGAATGCCAGGAGCACCGCCGCGCCAGCGACCGGAAGGCCGCCCGCAAACGCCGGCTGCTGCGAAGCAACCGGGGCCTCTGCCAGGAATGCGGCGTCACGCCCGAGAAACCCCGCCGACGGCTTTGCGACGCCTGCAACGGGAAACATCTCGCGCTCAGCCGCCGGCGCCTGCAGGAGCGCAAGGAGGAACGGCGCCAGGCCGGCCTCTGCGTACAGTGCGGAAACAGGGCACCCGCCGAAGGCAATGCGTGCTGCGACGACTGCCTCGCCGCGCGCCGCCGGACCTACCGCGCCCGGATCGACCGCCGCCGCCGGCAGGCCGACCGCTCGCTCTGCATCGAGTGCGGCAAGGCCCCGCCGGTTCCCGGCAGCCGCCGCTGCCCGGACTGCGGGCCGCTGCCCGCCAAACGCGACCGGGAGGCCGCCAGACGCCGCCGGGATGCCCGCCGCTCCGTCGGATTGTGTGTGGATTGCGGCCGGGAACCCGCCGCGCCCGGGCGCCTGGCCTGCGACGCCTGTCTGGCCGTCGAACTGGACCGGTACAACCGCAGGACCCTCGCCCGGATCTCCCAAGGGCTTTGTATCCGCTGCGGCAAGACCTCCCCCGCCGAGGGGTCGACCGTATGTGCGCCTTGCCGGAACGAGCGCCGCGCCGCCGAGCGCGCGAGATGGCATCGCAGAATCGCCGAGGCCCAAGCGCGAGGCGTCTGTGTCCACTGCACGAGGCGGCCTCCCGACCCCGGGTCCCATTCCTGCTCGGACTGCCGCGAGGCGCGCCTTGCCACCGACCGCCGCCGCTACCATGCGGTAACCCGCGAGCGCCAGTCTGCCGGGCTCTGTCCCCGCTGCGGCGTCCGCGAGCCCGAGCCCCTCATGCGGGAGTGCGGCCCCTGCCGCGACCGGCAGCGCAGCTACGCGTATCGCGGCATGCCCGACCTGCCGACGCGATACACCGTGATCGGGATTGCCGACAACTCTGATCACGGCACCTGGGAGACTCCAATGGAGGTAGCCGCCGCGCTCGCCTTTGCGAAGCTCTCGCTCGACGACGTCGAGATCGTCACCGACGCCGGCCCGGCCGTATTCGCCGGCCGCTGACGCTCTCGTTTTCCCTTTCCCCACCCTGGCGGTATCGACGCCGGAAGAAGGTGGGGAAAGGGTTTTCGATGCGATCCCTGCGGGTGGCCGGGCGGCCGGCTCCCGCTCCCCTTCCTCCAACAGGAGACTATCGACATGCCCGCCACCAATGCGTCCGCCTTCCGCCCCGGTGCGAACAGCTTTCTGGTCCACGTGTTCGGACGCGGCCTGCAGGACGACCACTATGTGGTCGAGCGGTACCGCACCGGCATCGACGGTGACATCCGCCGGCTGCCGGGCGGCAAGGGCCGTCCGCTGACCCTGTCGCTGGAGACCGTCCGCGAGCTGCGCCCCGCGCGCAACGAGATCCTGATCTGCAAGGGCGAGAAGAGGGCCGACTCGGGGGTGCAATATTGGGGCAGTTCCGCAATCTGGGGCCATATGCTGGAGCGGAGCCGGTTCCCCCGCTGACGGCAATGGCGGGGACCCGGGTGCGGGCGGCATCGCTCCGTCCGCGCCCCCTTCGCCCCGCCCGCCGGGTGAGTTCCGCAGCGTCCTTCGCCCGGCATCCCGCTCCCCGCTTTCCCTGCCCCGGCCTGCGCTGGCATCGACGCCGCGAAGGTCGGGAAAGGGTTGTTCGGGGTGAGTTGCAACGGCTCGCAATCAAACCCTTGCAAGGAGCAAGCATCATGAACGGTCTCAATCGCGTCGACCTCATCGGCAATCTGGGCGCGGACCCCGAGTTCCGCAGCCTCCCCGGCGGCGGCGAAGTCGCCAATTTCAGCATCGCCACCAACGAAGGCTACCGGGACAGGCAGTCCGGGGAATACAGGCAGCAGACCGAGTGGCACCGGGTCACCGTCTTCCAGGAGGGCCTGGTGGCCATGCTGCGCAAGCACGCCGCCAAGGGCCGCCAGGCGCACGTCACCGGCAAGCTGCGCACCCGGAAGTGGAAGGACCGCGACGGCAACGACCGCTATACCACCGAGATCCTGGTCGGCCCGCGCGGCGCAATCAACTTCCTCGACCCCAGGCCGGAGCGGGCCGACAACCGGCCGCCGGCGCCGCCCCCGGAAGCATACGAGATGGACCTCGCCGCCTGAGGCATCGTCATCGCCACTACGCCCCGGGGCCTGCGGGTTCCGGGGCTTTTCCTTTGTACGTTCAGCACGTCGCCCCGACTCCGGTCCGGGGCGTTTATTCTTGTACCCGGTCCCGCGCCTGTCTTCATTGCGGGGAAATCCGCGCGGGCGCCACCGGGGGCGCCGTCCCGTTTCCCGTCCGCCGCCTTCCTTTCGCATGTCCGTGCGAGGCTCAGCGGCGGCGCGCCTTGTCCGCATACCGGCGGGCAAGCTCCGAGCCCCGGGCCTCGCCGAAGGCATCCAGCAGCAGGCGGCGCATCCGCTCTTCATGCCCCATCTCGACCATGTCGGTCATGAGCCGTTCGAGCAGCACGCCGAGCACCGCCGGCAGGTCCGCCATGCCCGCCGGATCGGGCGCGGCCGGACCCAGCCAGCGTTCCGCGATCCCGGCGACGCGGTCGTGCAGCCGGCGCTGTTCCTCCCGGCCGAGGGCAAGCGACGGCAACGGGCCGGCCCCGTCTTCGGCAGCGTCGAGTTCGACCGTCAGGCCGCACTCGATCACGTAGGGCGAGAGGTTCATGCCGGCCGCGGCCGCGCGCGTGGCGATCTCGTCGCGCTGCAGGTCCGTGCAGGAAAAGGACCGCACGATCTTCTTCACCCCGGAGCGCGGGCGCCTCACGGCGCCTCTCCCGAGTCTTCGGGCGCGAACAGCCGGCAGAGCAACGCAACCGCCTCTTCGTTGAAAAAAGGAAGAGCAATGCGGGAACTCGCGGAAAGAATACCAGATACTGAACAGTTTCTGGCCCTGGAACCGGAGGAACTCGGCGCGAAGCTGTTGTTTGTGCTGCGTCAACGGATCAAGAAAGGCGACAAGTCGGTGCATCTTGGCAATTTCTTGAACGGCATGACAGTAACTGGAAACCGCGTATCCGATTTTTGGTCTGTCGAGGAACACGAAGAAGAGATAAAGGTCGCCATTTGTGAGGCTTGGGCATGGCTGGAGGCGCAGGGGATGCTCATCCCGAGCCCTGACAGGAATGGTCAACACGGTTTCCGCATCCTGAGTCGACGGGCACATCAATACGAAGATGAAACGGAATTTGCAAACTCCAGAGTTGCGCGAATTCTCCCAAAAGAGGTTCTCCATCCCCGGATTGCGGACAAGGTGTGGTGTGCATTCGTCCGTGGTGACTTCGATGTCGCCGTATTTCAAGCCATGAAGGGCGTCGAAGTTTTCGTCCGGGAAGCCACCCGCCTCCCTGATACTTGTATCGGCCGCGTTCTCATGCAGGAAGCATTCAAACCCGAGGGAGGGGTTCTGACCGACATGGATATGGGAAAGGATGAAAAGGCAGCACGAATGCAGCTTTTCTCTGGGGCGATCGGCGCATACAAGAACCCGAATTCCCATCGCGACGTTCACATGAACGATCCGCAGGAGGCCATGGAAGTCATCATGCTGGCGAACCACCTTATGCGAATCGTGGATGCCAGAAAGCCATCCTATGTTTCCGGTGTTGCGGGTTGAACTGTTTCCTCGCCGGAGAGCTTGCAGGACGGCGATATTCCCCGAGCGACCGTTTCCACCCGCCAGCGCCTATAGCCGTTCGATACGGACTGTATCCCCCAGGTCCAGGTCTTCCAGTGTTCGCCGGAGGTCGTCTTCCATGGCGGCGAGAGCGTTTGCTGGAATCTCGGCTTCGAACTTCACCTCCACGACAAGCCCCTTGCCGGCCCGCAGCCTGGGAACGACCTTCGTGCCGAGACGGTTCCAGACTTCCGGCGGTACGACTCCAGCCAGGCGCAATCGGACCGGTGCGGTGTTTCCGCGCGGTTCGTTTTCAGTCCCGAGCTCCTGCACGGCGTCGGGGCCGGGTTTGGGAGGCGTCGGTGTATCGGCGTCTGGCGCCGTTTGCAGCCCGGGCGCTTCCACCGCCCGAATCTCCTCGCTGCGGGCCCTGGTCAACAGGAACACGTCCGGTTCGAACGCAACTTCCTCCGCCCCGACCGGCTCGGCGTGCCAGATCCGTCCGTACCCGCCGTCCGCCATCGTGCCCGATGCGAGGCCGAAGTCGCCGTTCGCAACAAATTCGACGATCTTGCGGCGCAGGACGGCATCCGGATCGACGAGCCGGGTCAGCGACCCGTCGAGAAAGCTCTGGCGCAGGCCGGTAAGCGGCCAGGCCCCGCTTTCCCTCAAGGCCGGCGGCCAGTGGCGGTCGAGATAGCCCGCGCCTACGGATTCGTTGAGCAGTGCTTCGGTCCTGAGCGCCGTGATCACGCGGCCGCAGAGCGTCTCGCTGGCGCTGCTGTGCCCCGCGCCGAGATCGATTGTCTTGAGTCCTGTCTCGGCCCTGGCGTCGGCGAGCGCCACGAAGCGGTAGCCGCCCCACACCTCGTCCCGCGCCGCGTTTTCCGCGTCCCTGACCTTGGCCTGCACCTCGTCCCGATCCGCCCGGTCGAACTCCGTGCCGAGCACGCCTTCGGCCACCTCGCGGGAGACCCGCTGCCAGGCGAGCCACAGCTCCGCGCGCTCCCTGAGTTCGCGCCCCGGCTTCCTGACGCACCAGACCAGGGAGGCGGGATAAAGCCGCGGCGAAGCGCCCCGCTGCCTTGTCCATAGCGCAATCCGCTCCGCTGTCCGCTGTCCGGGCTGCCATTCCGCCTCCGGATCGACGACGACCAGCGCAAGGCGCGGCGTGTCTGGAACAGCGGCGCCGTCTTCCGGAAAGGGGACGACCGGCAGGCTGGCGCCCCGGTCGAATTCTTCCTTCACCAGCTTGCGGATCGCCGGCCGGATTTCCGTTTCTTCGTCGAGCGCGGCGCGGCGGTCGCTGACGACCTTCTTCAGGGTCGCCTGGTGATGGATGCGGAAACCGTCCGTACCGATCTTGCGGATGAAGAACCCCGCTGTTTCCAGCGCCCCGGCCGCATTGTCGACGGACGTGGTGTCGACTTCGGGTTCACCCAGGGCGAAGCGCAATTCGGGAAGGTGCGCCACCTTCTCCACCTGCCCGCCGGAAGACTCGAACAGGATGGCCGCGCCGACCCGGCGGTGAATGTCGCGCAGCGCTCCCCTCGTGTCGGCATCCAGCGCGCGGGCATGGGCCGTGTCGCCCACGAGATCGGCGGCTATCGCCACATCGAGCCGCTGTTCGCCCAACTGGCCGAGCACGACCGCGCGGAACTCCGGCACATGCAGCGGCGCCGAACCGAGCGTGATCAACGGCTCCGTCCGCGCCTGCCGGAAGTGCTGGCGCGCCGCCCAGGAGATCCACTGGGCCAGCATGGCAAGCGTACCGCGGGTCTGCTGGAACTGGGGAAGCGCGCTCCATTTCCTCCGGAAGACGGAGAGCGTCGAAGGGTGGAAGGGATAGCAGGCCTCGAACCGGCGCCTGAGAAACTCGCGCGCCCTGGTCTCTGTGGTCGCGCTGTCCACGGACATCCATTCTGAAGGCAGGCGGGCGGTTCTCTCGAAACACCAGTCCGCGCAGGTCTTCGAAACTCGCTTGCGTATCCGCTCGTCGCCGAGGTCCTCGAACAGCCGCCGGCGCACCACGTCGCCGATCTCGGCTTCGTCATTGGCGATCAGGTCGCGGGCGACGCGGCGCACCACCTTGGTGATGCGGTCCTGCCATTGGCGGTCCCAGTCCGTCATTTCCACCTGGCTGCGCGGCAGGCTGATGACCGCCGCCGCCCCGGCGGCCCCGGTGACGGCGACCGTCAGATTCTGGATGAAGGCGTGGAAGCTCTCGGCCCGGTCGCGATGGCGGTTGACGAAGTTCAGGACCTCGTCGAATAGCAGCAGCACGGGCGCCTCTGCGACGGCGAACACCCGGGCGAGAGCCTCGGTCCCGGGCGGCGTGGTCTTCGCCGCCGTTCCGAGGGCGGCGACGCCCCGGTCTCCGGCAAGCTGGCGGGCCAAGTCGATCCACGGGGTCTCGCGGCCTTCGGAGGGATCCCAGGCATTGCCCACGAACACCCCGACCCGCGCTTCGGGAAGGCTTGAAACGCCTGCCGCCGCCAGCAGACCGGACACGCCCGGCAGGCTTGCAACCCCGTCGCCGGCGTTGGCGAGATGGTAGAGCGCCGTCAAGGTATGGGTCTTGCCGCCGCCGAACTGGGTGACGAGGGTGAGCACCGGCGAAGTGTTCTGCGTTTCGCCGGCGAGGCGGCGCAGCACCATGCCGGCATGGTCTGTCAGCGCACGGGTGAAGCAGGTGCGCGAGAAGAACTGCGCCGGGTCGCGGTAGTCGGGCGGCGCCGTGCCGGCGACCACCTGTTCCAGCGCGATGGCGAATTCGTCCGGGCTGAAGGAGCGACCTTCCCGCACCTCCTGCCGGGGCGTGACGACCTTGTGCCAGGGATGCCTAGTCATTGCCGCCTTCGACATTTCCCGCCGGCCGTATCCGCACGCGCCTTCCGGTGACCACGATAATGGCACCCTTGCGCATTGCAGCGCCCTGGCGCTCGATCAGGTCCCGCATGACTGCCGCTTCCTCCATGGCCGTCAACCCGTCGAGACGAACGATACACGGATGCGGCAGGCCGCGCAGAAAGACAAGCTCGCCGAAGTCCTTGTCCTCGGTGACCAGCACCCGGTCTTCGCGGCAGGCGATGGCGAGCAGCGCCTCGTCCGAAGCGTTCGCATGTCCGTCGCGGGCGGACAGCACATCGTGCCCGAGATCGATCAGGGTCCGGTGCAGGATGCGCGACGCCACGCAGACATCGAGAAGAAACTTCACGAAGCCTGTCGCAGGGAAATGCGGTCATGGACACGCTCGCCGGCCAGGGAACGATGGGCGAAGACCAGGCAGGCCCGGATATCCTCGGGCTCGAGAAACGGATACTCGCCGAGGATGGTTTCCGCACTGTCTCCCGCCGCCAGCTTGCCCAGAACATGCTCCACCGCGATGCGCATGTCGCGGATTATCGGCTTGCCGCCGAAGATATCGGCCCGCACGGTGATACGGTCCAGCAGTTCGGTTTCTTCCGTCATGATCCTGTCCTCCTTCGATCACGTTCTCCGGTTCCTGTCCCCGCCGGATGAAGCCCGCCGCCGGCCCGGTCTCGGGGCGCCGACAGGCCCGGGGATTGTCGTTCGGCGATCCGGGGCTTCATGGCGTCACCTCGGCGCCGCAAGCAGCATGGCGTCCAGAACCCGCTTCTCGCGGCTGCCGCGCGGGTAGAGGGCGGAAAGCGCGTTGGCGAGGCGCAGGAAGTCCGGTCCGCGCTCCTGTTCGGAAACGATCAATCGACGCAAGGCGTTCGAATGCCCGCCCGTCTGGAGCAGCATCGCCGTATGAACCCGGTCCAGGACGGTCGAATCCGGCGATTGCAGGTCGGAATCCGGGTCGAAACCGTTGCGCTCGGGCCGCGAGGCGTCCGGCACCGGGTCAAGCTCGGAGAACAGCGTTGGCTGCGCGTCCGCACTTGCGCCGGCCTCGATCCATTCGGGGACGCTGCGGGCACCGTCGGCGCCGAGCAGCGTCTTCGCGCGTTCCGCAACCGGAAGCAGGCGGACGATGCCTTTCTCCTGGGCAATCACCCGCCCTGTCCAACGGTCGAGGTCGATGCCCATGGGCTGGGAGAAGCGCCGCACGACATCGAACGGCAAGCGGAATCCCCCGGCGGTCGCCTTGGCGACCTCTTCTTCGAGGGCGTCGTCCGCTTCGGAGGCCGCGGCATCGTCCGGGCCGCTGTCCCGCAATTCGTTCGTGCCCTGAAAAGCCCACAGGAAGAGGGCGGACAGGCGGGCGTCTTCCTCCAGCGCGCCGGCCATGCCGTTGCGGGCGGCGGCTTCCGCCGTGCCGAGCACCTGTTCGAGGGCGGCGCGGCCTACCACTTCCCAGACCTTCTCCAGATATGTCGACAGGCTGACCGTTTGGCCCTCCGCCGTCTCGACGGTGCGGCAGCGGCTGAAGATCTCCAGGGCGGGGCCGATGCAGGCGAATACGAGATCGGCGCCGCGCACACCCTCGCCCTGCAGGCGCGCCATCCAGTCGGCAACCCGCAAGGGCAGTTCCTTGAGCACCTCGGCCCACTCGCCAACCGGGGCATCCGCCGGGCGCGGGCGGCAGACGAGATGGACGCTGGTAGCGAGGGCAGCGGAGTCCCGGGCGCGGAGGCGAGACCCCATTTCCGTTGCGATCGGCCAGGAACCCGTGATGGTCCAGCCGCCCCGGATCATGCCGGAGAGCAGGGCTTCCCAGCCTTCGGTGGTCTTGTGGGCGAACACGACCGATCCGATGCCGTCCTCGGCGAGAACGCGCCGCCCCTCGGCGAAGGCCTTCCCCATCGTGTCTTCGAACCATTCGCGGTCCTTGGAGCGGCCGTCGCTCTCCTTCGTTTCGTCCTGCACCGCCTCGCGTGTCTTGGGTGAGAGGAGATTTTCAGGATCGAAGGGGTCCCGAAGAAGAAAGTGATCGGGTAGACTGCGTTTCAGCCAGACAAGGAAAAAGTCGGAGAGATCAGCATATGGAACCGCGTCGTAATAGGGTGGATCGGTGAACCAGACGCTAGCGGACTGGTCCGGGAGTGGATGCTCGTTGGCGTCGGCAAGTTGAAGGGATATAGACTTAGAAACTGGACCCAGAGAATCAGATCCCGAAGCGACGTGCCTCACAGAAATAGTATAACTGCCACTGGACTCAGAGCTGGAAACACCCTCCGCGAAATCCCAAGCTATAGGGAGTGCTTGCCGTCCAAACACATGCCTTGGGCATTCAGCTAGTGGCTCCCATGTGCAGAGTGAATTGGATAGTTCAGACAGTTTCGATATTGCCAATGCGAGGCCTCGTTTGACATTCACTTTGTTATGAATGCACGCAAGGCGTGCCAACTCCACCAGCGCCGCCTTCTGCCGTGCGGTGAACAGGTCGCCCCACTGGAGCATCCCGTAGCGCTGGACGCGGAAGCCCAACGTGCCTATGGGCGGCAGGGGTTCATCCGGTATGGGACACAACCCCTGCTTGCCGCCGCGCTCCCAGTCTTCCAGGATTCCGACGACCCGCGCCTGCGCTGCCCGCACCGCGGCGTAGTCGGCCTCCGTCGGCAGACGATAGTGCCGGCCCGCTTCGTCCGGCCGGAGGGTCACCACCGCCGTCATCCGCGCCCCGCCGACCCGGTTGCCCCCCTCGTCGAAAACCACATCCGCGCCGCCGCGCCGGGCGGCGAGTTGCGCGCGCACGCGCTCCGGCGGCAGGACCGCGCCGCAGCACAGGCAGGTCGCCCTGGCGCGCGTCACCGTGCCGCCGCGTACCTCGCTTTCGGCCACGGGTTCGAACACTTCGAACGCCACCCGCGGCGGCGCTCCCTCGACCCGTTCGACGGCATGGCGCAAGGCGCGCTTGCGCTTCGCCTTCCGGCACAGCCAGAAGGAACGCATGAGCGGGATTTCGGCGCCGCAGTCCGGCGCCTCGCAGCGCACCGTGCGCGCCCACAGATAGGCGATGGGCGTCGCGCCGTCGGGGTCGGCCGGATACAGGTCGGACAGTTCCCGTTCGGCCTGCCGCCTGATTTCCGCGCCAGCCTCGCGTAACTCGTCGGCCAGTCCCGGGCCGTGGCGCGGAATGTCCTCCAGCATCGCCTTGAGGATGAGGCAGGCCACGGGGTTGAGATCGCTCGCGAACGCCTCGCAGCCGAGCCGCAGCGCCTCCAGCGGGATTGACCCGCCGCCGGCAAACGGATCCACCACCAGGGGCGGTTCTTCTCCATGGGCGGCCCTGACGAGCGCTCGGCCCGCCTCCAGCCAAGGTAGCTTTGTGCTGAGGTCCCAGTTGGCAAAGTCTGCGATGAACTTCAGCAGGCCGCGCCGGATATCCGTGTCGGTTTCGCCGTGCCCGCAACCGACCGCCGGCAGAGCCTTGCGCGCCGCTTCCTTGAAGTCGTCCGGACATTCGGGATCGCAGGGGTCCGGGAACAGGAGCGCCAGGAGCATGGCCCGCGAGGAGGCCAGAGGCCGCCGCGCCCACCACAGATGCAGCGTCGAGGGATGGCCGTGGCGGATCGACTTCTCGCGCACCGCATGGCGCGACACCGCCGCGATCGGAAAATCCACCTCAGCCAGACGCTTGCATCCCCGGGGGATCATCCGCCCGATCCCCCATACGGCGCTGCTTCCTCCCGCAGCGTCATGGGTTCGGTCATCGCATCCACGTCAAGCCAGTAGTGCTGCACCTCGGTGACCTTGCGCCACGGGAACCGGGCCGGGTCCGGGATCGGCTCCTGAAGCCGGGGTTCTCCGGCGCAATCGGTGACCACATAGAGCCAGTAGCAGTCGCGCCGGTCTTCGGCGACCCGGCGCTCGTTCGGGGTCAGCAGGATGCTGCCGGTCGTTCCGGCGAGCCCCTTGATCTCGATCAGGCGAAGCTCGCCGGATTGCAGGTCGAGGCTGGTGATGTCGTAGCCGAGATTCTGCTCATGCACATCGTCGACCCGACATCCCCGCGCCGTTTCGAACTCCATGACCGCGCGCATCGCGGTCATCTCGGTTTCCGGATCGGGGCGCAGCCGCCGGACTTCCGCCGACTCGCGCTCGGGGTGGGGCAGGATCAGGGCGCTTGCCAGCCGTTCAACACCCTGCAATGTCACGGCGCGTTCCCGCTCGAGCTCGTCGCGGCGCCGGTCACGGCGTTCCAGCGCCTCGGCATGGCGCGCTTCGGCTTGGGCAAGGCGCCCTTCGGCGCCGGCAACGCCTTCCTTTGCGTCTTCGGCGGCACGGCCGATCTCTTCGTCGGCGCGGAGCAGTACCTCGGTGAGGGACAGCTCGACATGCTCGGCGACGCGCGTGACCTCGGCCGCGCGTTCCGACCGGACCTCTTCGAGAAACGGCACAAGCGCGGCTTCGTAAAGCCAATCTCTGGCCTCCGGCAGAGATGCCGCGGCGGGAAGTGCCTGCGGAACGGCAGCGGGGGTCAGGTCGCCGAGGAACTGCGGCTCCCGCAGCCGCGCCTCGCCGTCAGCCGCCAGTTCGACCGCGAACAGCCGCTCATGTACGCTACGGCCCAGGCCGTCCACGGCTTTCGCCCGGTAGACATCGAACCGTGCCGGCGCCTCGTGGTTCAGGGAATGGAAACAAGCGCCTCGGGCAAAGACGCCTTCTGCGGCTTCGAGGCCGCGCCGGCGCAGCGCCTCGAACAGCGGATGACCGGGCGTGACCCATTCGAGGTTGTTCGCATCGGCCGTCTCCCTGTCCGTTGACAGGCGCGGGTAGCGCGCCGTGAGTTGCGGGAGCTTCCAGTCGGCGGCGCGCTCGTATTTCCTCAGGGCCGGCGGCGTCCGTCCCGGATCGAACGCATGGGCCAGACCTCCCACAGGCTTCAGCGTCAGGGCAGCGTCCCTGGCGCATTCCTGCATGAAACGCGCAATGTCCTCCGGCACGACACGCTGTTCCTGCGCTTTCGCCTGGCGCTCGACCAGCATGTCGAGGTTGAGCTTCCTCGTGGCGAGGCCTTCGAGAGCCGTCTGGCAGATCGCCCGGAACCGGCCCTCGTCCACATCCCTCAATATGCGATCTTCGAGATCGGCGTACCCCAGCCTGCCGGCGTAATAGTCCCGCAGCACGCGCTCGACCTGTGCGGCCGGCAGGACTTCTCCGACCACGTTGAACACGGCGTCGTCGTCCAGCGCGTCGCGGATCTCCTGCAGCTTGGTCATCAGCCGTTCGAGCACACGCCCTTCGATGGTGTTCGTCGCGACGAAGTTGAAGATCAGGCAGTCTTCGCGCTGGCCGTAGCGGTGGATGCGGCCCATGCGCTGTTCGAGGCGGTTGGGGTTCCAGGGGATGTCGTAGTTGAACAGGATGTGGCAGCACTGGAGGTTGATGCCCTCGCCCGCCGCCTCGGTGGCGACGAGGATCTGGATGTTGCCTTCCCGGAACTGCTGTTCGGTGTGCAGGCGGCTGTTCGGCTCGTCCCGGGAACCGGGCTTCATGCCGCCATGGATGCAGCCGACCCGGAAGCCCCAGGCCGTGAGGCGGTCCATGAGGTAGTCGAGCGTGTCCCTGAACTCCGTGAACAGGAGCAGGCGCTGGTCCGGGCGGTCGAAGAACCCCTCCTTCAGCAGGATGTCCTTGAGCCGGGCCAACTTGGCCTCGTTGCCGGCCTGCTCGACCGCTCGCGCGCTTTCCGCAAACTGTTTCAGCTCGGCGATCTCGGCGCGCACCTGTTCGGCGTTGCCGGCCAGGGTGACCGCGTCGAGCAGGGCTTCGAGGCGCTCGCGCTCCGCCTCCTCCATTTCCTCGATCTCTTCCGGGTCAGGGAGGCCGGGCGGCGCCGATTGCGCCATGGTCTGCGCCCGCTTCAACCCTTCTTCCAGGCGTCTCGCCCGATTCTCGAGCGAGCGGCGCATCGCGCAGGTGCTGGAGGCGAGGCGCCTCTGGTAGAGCGCCATCAGGAAGCCGACGGCACGGGCCCGCGGATCATCCCCATGGTCCGCCGCCTTCCTGCTCTGCCGCTTCACGAAGCGGGTGATCTCCTTGTACAATTCCAGTTCGGCATCGTCGATCGCGAACCCGACCGTGCGGGGAATGCGCCGGGTGAACACCGGCCGCGCCTGCCATTCGCCGTTCGACTGGCGCTCCGGAAAATAGACCATCGCCTCCTTGGTGCGCCGCAGGTAGAAGGGCGCCCGGCGCCGGGCCATCGCCTCGCGAATGGACTTGACGTCGGCATAGGCGTCGCGGTCGAGAAGTTGCAGGAACCGGGTGAAGTTCTGCGGGTCGCCCTTGTGCGGCGTCGCGGTCAGCAGGAGGATGTGGTCGGCACGGTCGCGGAGCAGTTCACCGAGGGCGTAGCGTGCGGTCTTCCCGGCCGGCGGCGACCAGGACATGCGGTGCGCCTCGTCGACGATCACCAGATCCCAATGCACCTGGCGCAAACCGGGCAGGATGTCGTTCCGTTTCGCAAGGTCGAGGGAGGTGAGGACCTGTGGCTGCTCCAGCCACTGGTTGACGCCGAACTGGTCGCGGATATCGCCGCCCTTGAGCACCAGGAACTTCTCGTCGAACTTCTCCCGCAGTTCCCGCTGCCACTGGAAGGTCAGGTTTGCCGGGCAGACGACGAGAATGCGCTCCGCCAGACCGCGCAGCTTGAGCTCGCGCACCAGCAGGCCGGCCATGATCGTCTTGCCTGCGCCGGCGTCGTCGGCGAGCAGGAACCGGACGGTCGACAGCTTGAGCAGGTGCTCGTAGACGGCTTCGAGCTGGTGCGGCAGCGGGTCCACGCGGGAGATCGAAAGGCCGAAATACGGATCGAACTCGTGGGCAATGCCGAGCGCGTGGGCCTTCAGACCGAGCCGGAGCAGGCGGCCGTCGCCATCGTAGGACATCGCAGAGCCCGAAATTGTGAGGCTGGCGATATCGTCGGTGGTGAGAGCGACACTGCGGAAGCGCTCCGTCCGCGTTCCGACCAGGCCCGCAACCCAGGAACCGGCGCCGTTCGCACGCACGGTCTCGACCCGCATCGGTTCGCTGAACAGGGCGCCGGTCAGAATCTGTCCGTCGCGAATGGGGGGCGGGTCGCTCATCGAGACTGTCAATCGCCATGACCCGGAAGATGGATTGCGGCGCTCGTCGGCAGACCCAGCGCCTTCCCCGCCGCGACCATGCGCTTGTCCAGGCTGTGGATTGCTGCCGCCCCGCGGTTGCCCGCAACGGCAAGGTGCAGTGCATCTCCGGCCCTCAGCCCGGTCTCGAAACGGCCGAGCCAGTCCCTGGCCCGATCGAAGTCGTCACGGTTCGGCAGCACGACGATGAAGGACTCTTCGACCAACGCCTCGAATCGCGTCCCCGCCTTCCGTACGCTCGCGGCGTTCAGATGGCCCATGCGCGCCTCACGGGCAAGCAGCGAGGCGAACTCGACCCGCGTCCAATGGCTCACCGCCAGTTCGTCCTGCGGCAAAACCGCGAAGAACGCCGCGACCGATTCGCTGGCAGCCTCGGGGAGGATGAGGGGAACGAGGAAACTGGTGTCGAAATAGCGCATTGGAGCCGACCGCCGATCTCACAATCCCTCGTCCCGGATCTCGCGCAGCAACGCGGCAGCGGGGCGCCGCAAGCCGGGCATGGTTGCCCGGAATCCGGCCAGTTCCCGCAGCGGCAGCGGCTTTTTCGGGCGGATGGCGGCCGAGAGATGCGCCACGGCCTTGCCGCGACGGGTGATGGTCACCTCCTGACCCGCCTCGACCTTGTCCAGGAGTTCGCTCAAGCGGGCCTTCGCCTGAGCCAGATTGACCGTGATCATGACACCCTCCCCTTGGTCATCGAACTGGTCACACGATAGCAGGTTCGATGCTGTCGGGCCACCGGTTTACAGGGAAAATTTTTAGTCGAACCGCGGGCTTTGTCTGAGTGATTTCGGTCTGGCTGCCGGTGTTTTGGGGAACCCCAGACGTTTCTGGCCGCCGTCATGGTGGTTTCTTGATGCCGCGGTCCAGTGTTTTCGTCCTCGACGGGCGCAGTTGTTTTGCTGCGCCGTTCTTCGGCCCGAGCCTGTATTGCGGTGGGGGGTGGGGTATCAGCCGCTGGGCGCGATCATAATCGCGTCGAGGGCCTCTTGGGCGCGGGCGGCGTAGTGCCGGTTGGCCTCGGGTACATATCGGAAGCGTCCGTCGCAGCGCACGATAGCGATGGCCGCGTTGCTCAAGCAGGCCAGATTTCCGGGCAGGTGGCGCACATATGCCCGGCAACGGTCTTCGTCATAGGTGAAGTCACGCACATAGTGCACACGGTTCTCGATGTGCCAGTGGTTGCGCACCAGATCGAGAAGCTCCTTGGGGCCGGCTCGCTCTGCGCCAAGCGACGTCAGGCTCCAGGTGACCTCGATGCTGCGCTTGCCGGTTTTGAGCATCTTGCGCTCGCGTTCCATGCGCATTGCCTGGCGGCGCCCGTGAAGGTGGGCGTAGCCGTCCCACTCGGCAGCGCAGAGGTCGACGACGGCGCAGCGTCGGCGCTCAATGCGACCATGGCCCTTGTCGACGGTTTCGTGCCAGGGCGCATCGCTGAAGTCGATCGCCTTGAGGTCTTCGAGGATGGTCTGCTGGTTGCCCTTCACCGCGCTGACCACGTAGTCGGCACGGCGTTCGAGCAGGCAACGCGCGGTCTCGTGCTGGGCGTGCATCGCATCGATGGTGACGATCCGGCCTGTGAGGTCGAGACCGCTGGAAAGTTCGCGCACGGCCGGGATTTCGTTGCTTTTGGAGCTGACTTCGACCTGCCCGAGGACCACGCCGGTGTCATGCGCCACCGCAGCGACCATCCTCCTGCGCCGGTCTTCGCTCTGCTTCGAGGCACCGCGCAAATCCTTTCCGTCCATGGCCACAGGCGCGTGCGCACTGCTGTGCTGTCCGGCCCACTGGCCGATGGCATTGTCCAGGGTCTGTGGCGGCAGGGCGGCGAGGATGTTGTGGAAGGTGGTGACCGCCGGCGGCGTGTAGCACTGCCTGGATGGGCTCCAGAAGGCGCCCACCGCCTTGAGTTGCTTCTGGGAGAGCAGGGCGGCGAACTGGGCGAAGGCGTTCACACCCCGGTATCCGGCAAGCCGGGCGGCAACGGCCAGCGTCAGAATGGTGGTGAGCGCATAGCGCTTGCCCCGGGCATGGCGGTATTCGGGCACCTCGCCCAAACACTCGAACAGGCTGCGCAGCCGGGGCGCCGCCATCGGCTCGGTGTGCTGCTCAGCGTTCCAGTCTGCCGGTATCTCGGGATGGCTCAGCGCCTCGGGGGCGCCGTGTGTCAGTTCGAACACGAAGACCTCCTTGGGCTGGCCGTGGTGACGCCAGCGCGCCACCCCTCCGGGCTCGCGGGCAAAGCCGCGCGTCAGACCCAGAGAGCGCCAGTTGGCCGCGCGGTAGCAGGTGCCGGCGAAGCGCGAGACGTCCACAAACGTCTCCGCCACAACAGCCGGATAGCCATGCGCCGCCCGCAGGTCCTGCGACAGCCGCCGCACGCTCAGCCCCAGCACCCGCGAGGCAAGGTTGGGAACCCGCTCAGGCGTCAGGATGACAAAGCGCGAGTTGTTGGCAACCAGATGCAGGCGACGGAACTGCTGCTCCGCCGACCACCCGATCCAGCGGTCCCGCGCTCCCACCTTGAACGCTCCAGGCTGCCAGCCAACCAGGGCAAGCCAGGCCTCGCCATGAACCGCGACATGGCGCAGACCCTTGCCGATGATGCCGTGGAACCGCAGATAGTGGTGCGCCGCTACCAAATCGTCCCAGCGCCGGTGCTCCCGTGCCCCCCAGGTCGGGCGCACCGTGACCGCGCGAAGATCAACCCAAACACCCGCAAACAGAAACCTCGCCATGACCGGCACACTGACATATCAAGAAAAAAATGGCCACCCCGGACCCCACCTCAACATGGCCCACAGGCAGACAATTAATTCGCCCTGCACCGGTTTAACCCGCGAAAGCGTCGGCGGCGCGCCACATCACATCATGCAAGGCTCTGCACGAGGCCAGGCTGTCGAAGGGAATTTTCTCTGCCCGGCGACGGCAAAGAAGCAAACCGGGTACGCCGGTCCTGTTCACCGATATGCTTGGTGGTCTCGGACACCAGCGCCGAGGCGAACTGTAGAATCTCCTCGATTTCATTCTCTCGTCCGTCGGCAATGAGGTCCCGGGCGATGGCCTGAGCGGCGAAGAAGGAGGCCCGCCCCTTGATTTCGGCCCCTGTGCCGGGCCATTCGCGCCGGTCGAGGGCCTCGATGGCGAGCTCGACGACGAGCCGATTGGGCGAAACCTGCCGCTCCCTGGCCGCCGTTTCGATACGCTTCCATTGGTCTGCGGTGACCCGGATGTTCTTCTGGAGTGACGATGTCATGCGATTTTGCCCGTTCTTGCGTATGGATTCGGAGTAAGCGTTCGGTCAAAGGGTGACGATGATGAGGGTGACAGTGGCAACGACGCATTGCCCCGGGGCTCGTCTGCATTCGCTCAGTGCTGTCATCGCCCCAATCACCTCGTGACCGAACGCTTACGATTCGGGAGAGTTCCGGTTCTTTCAGATCCCCGGGGCCGCGCCGCCCCCGGTCGTTTGGCGTGGCGGGCCGAACTCGCGGACGAACGCGGCCTCCGGACAGCTGCCGGACCGGTAGCTGTCATGGTGCAGCGTATGCGAGGGCGATACCAGACTGGTAGTTTCGCAGGAGCAAGTCCATATCCAGCGGGGGCGGAAGGGGCCGCCATGTCCGGTGGAGTCCGGCGAGGCGGCGCCCAACCTCCTGATATCGCGCATGTGTTTGCGGCAAACACGGGAGCTACCAATCCGGTGCGACCTTTCCCGGCGTGACAGGAGCGGACAGACCTGCGCTCGCCCGCGGCATGGGCGGCCAGCAGCGGACACGGGCAGCCATGGCAACGCCTGCATCAAGGATGCGTCGGGTGTGACGGTAAAACTCCGAACGGAGTCGAGATCGGGCGAGGTTGCCCTGCACACCACCATCGCCTGAAACGCCGGCGTCACAAGGGACAGGAGCCGTCGCGGCGATTGAGCGAGACGACCGGTCCACGATCTTCGGGCGCGTTCCGCGTTGTCGTCCGGTCGCAGAGGTAACAGAACGCGGCGCGGCGTGCAAACGGCGGAGGGCAGTCTTCACACATGGCGCACCGGAGCCGGCGGCGTTACCTCGGCGACACGGGCGCCGCCGCACATGTTCCGCGGAGCCGAAGGGCGCCGCGCACATGTTACCGCGATACAGGCGTGCTGGACGAAAGCGGGGCTGTTCAGGGTGATCGCGTGCTGCTCACACATTGCCGCAGACGCAGACGGGGATGGCGCACCCGTTACCGCGGCGTCAGCCGCGCGGGTGCGGTGACGGTTGCGATAGCCGTTGCGATCGGAGGCGCCGACGGCGGCGCCTGCAGGACTGCGGGCAGCGGTGCGAAGCACGGTGTCGTGCCGGTCCGGCAGCAGCGCCGGCAGTGGGCGGGTCAGCAGTGCCGGCGGCCCTGCGCCGGGCTCGGCGCAGCCCGCGATGCACCCATGCGAAGCATGGTGCAGCGGCGCGTGATGCGGCAGCCCCGGACCGCAGTCCGGGGCAGGCGCCGCACGGGCGCGGCGCGAAGCGCGCGCGAGGCGTAGCTGTCGCGCGACGGGTGTGCGCATACGGAAACGGACCGCGCCGCCGCCGGAGCGGAGACGACGCGGCCCGTGGGTGCTGCGTGTCAGGCGGGGCAGCGCATGACCGGGATGCCGAGGCTGCGGGCCTTGTCCACGAGGTTGTCGGTGATGCCGGAGCCGGGGAAGGCGATGACGCCCTTGGGCAGGAGGTTGAGCAGTTCGTCGTTGCGGCGGAACGGAGCGGCGCGTCCGTGCCTGTCCCAGTCCGGTTTGCAGACGACCTGGTGGACGCCGTTGCGCTCTGCCCAGCTTGCGGCGATCTTCTCGACGCCGGGGCCGCCGCCGTGGACGAGGACGAGGTCGGCATACCTGGCGCGGACCTTGTCGAGGCGCTCGATGACGGCCGCCGGGTTTGCGATGTCCTTGCCGCCGGCGATGGCGACGAGGGTTCCCTGGGGCAGATGAGCCTGTGTCTTGCGGTCCTTTCGGGCGCGGACGAAGTCGCGGGCGTCGATGGCGGCGGAGGTCAGATGTCCGGTCTGGCTGGCGTGGCTGCCGTGCCGGGGCCGCCACATGTCGCCGGTCTCTTCGCGGTAGGCGTGCGCGGCGGTGTTGCGCATCTTCTCGAAGGCGTCGCGCCGGTCTCCGAGGTTCTGCGCGCGGTCGGTGACGAGCTCCAGGTCGCGGGACTTGATCTCGGAGCCGTCCTGCTCGCGCTGGAGGTCGCGCAGGTCCGGGCTGAGCCGGTCGACGCTGCGGTCGAGGCGGCGGCTCTGGGCGTGGAGCATGTTGACGAAGCCCCACAGCAGGCTCTCGCGTTCGTCGGCGAGCTGGGTGCCGTCGGGGCAGGCGCCTTCGGCGAGGATGCGGAAGGCCTCGCCGATTGCGGTCAGCGCATCGTCCTCGTCCCAGACCTCGCGGGGGTCGAGCTCGTCGCGCTCGGGGGTGGCGCCGTAGAGGGCGGCGTGTTCGCAGACGGTCGCGGTTGCGGACTGTCCGGCGGTCTCGACGGTGTCGGTATGGAAGGTCATGACGATCTCCTTGCGATCGGGTTGCAGGTTCGGGGCCGATCCCCGACGTGATGTCCTGTTGGGTCACGCGCGCGCAACGGAAGCACCCGGGCCTGGAAGCTCTTGGGGCGGAGTGGTGCGGAAAGTCGGCGAGTGGTGCGGAAGATCGCGTTCGCACCGCCGATGCCAGGCGTGCTCGGCCTCTGACACGCGATCTTCACGGTCGCCGGCTTTCACGGTCCGCCCCTGGAGCTTCTTGCCCGGGCCGCAGGGAGCGCAGCGACCGGAGGACCCCGAAGGGGTTGCTGGAGAGAGCACGTGTGGCACAATGGGACAGTACAGCGGGGTGGCGTATTTCTCTGGCCCTGCACGGACCCCATCGTCGGTTCGGCCGGCACGGCGCCGGAGCGGGAGGCGCCGTTGCCCGCCCTTGCGTCAACCCCACAGGGGATGGGAGTCGACCCGCTGCCGGGCGGTCTCGCGGATGCGGGTGCGGTCGTGGAGATAGACGGGGCCGCGCGGGTCCTCGTCGAGATGTATGGCGAACACCCTGCGCCCCGGCCGGATGCTGTCGTCGAAGGCGTGGATGTCGCCGACATGGTCGCCGTCCCGGTAGATGCGGGATTCGTCGGGGGCGATGCGGCGGAAGGAGATGGTGCTCATCGGGTTCTCCGGGTCGCGTGACGGGTGCGCGAGCGGGCTCCCTCTCCTCCTCGCGCGGTTCACCCGCTTTCCAGCCTCGCTCCCACTCCGTATGCGCCGCGGCGAGACTCGAACCTGCCTGCATGAAGAAAGGGCCGACGCGCGAGGCGCCGGCCCTGTGGGGAAGGAAGAACGGGAAGCTCTGGAACGGGATATGGTCCCCGTCCATCGGGTCGCCGCCGGCCGGCACGGGGCCGGCGTCGCTCGTCGCGTCCGGGCCGGGCTGCGCGGCGTTGCCGTTCGCCTTGTCGAGGAACTGCACGCGCCCACCCGGGACCAGCAGGATCTCGGTGGAGAAACGGTCGCCGTCCTCGCCCGGCCTGGACCAGCGCCGGGTCTGGAGCTTGCCGTCGATGTAGACCAGCCGGCCCTTCATGGCGTGCCTGGCGAGCATGTCGATCAGCCCGTCCTGGAAGGTCACGACCCGGTGCCACTCGGTCCTGTCGACCTTCTCGCCGGTCTGCTTGTTGATGAACGACTCGTCGGTCGCGATGCTCAGGTTGGCGACGCGCCCGCCCGAGGTGAGGTGGTTGACGGTGACGTCCGCGCCGAGGCGGCCGATGATCTGCACCTTGTTCAATCCGAAGCTCATTGCGATACTCCTTCAGGTTCGTGTTGATGACGATGGGTTGCGAACGGACGGGGCCGGGGTCACTCCCCCGAACCCCCGCCCGTTCAATCTCTTCAGGCCCTCCTCCACCTCCGGTTCGCCGGAGGGAGCGACGCCGCCGGGTCCTGGAGGGACATCCCGAACGCCGGTTCCGGGAAGAGGCTCGCGAAGCCGTGCACCGGACAGGCCGCGCCCCTGTCGGGGCAGCGGATGGCGCGCTCGTCCCCGGCGATCTCGCGGACGGTGCGGCGGTCGACGCCGAGTTCGGCGAGCAGGTCGCAGCCGAGCGGGAGGTCGAGGGATGTATCGGGATGGAACATGGGCGGGGTCTCCTTTGCCGTTGCCCTGCCCGGCGACCTGTGCCGGACACCGGTCCGGCATCGGCGCGGGGAGTTCCTCTCCTCCGCCCTGCCGGACACTCGCCCGGCAGGTGCTTCACTCCTCTCCACGACACAGGGACGGTGCGGCGGATCGCGGCCAGGCGAGCGCCGCCATCGCCGCCCGGGACAGCATGTCAGGTCCAGGCGGTGAAGGAGGCGGTGACGGGGGCGTCGGCGACGATCTCGACGCGGTTGCGGTCGAGCTTCCCGAAGGCGAGGCAGAGGGCGACATCGGCCGGATCGTCGAACGGACCGTGCTCGCGGCCGGTCTCCAGTTCGATCACGGTCCAGACCGGATCGTGGACCGGGATGCCCCTGAAATGCGCCGAGCCGTGATACGACCTCCCGGCACAGGGCGCACAGCGCGCCGCCCCCTGTGACGGCGCCCCGCAGGCCGTGCACAGGCCGGCGGCCCGGCGCCGGGCGTACAACTGCCGCGAGCGCGCGTTCTTGCGCTCCGGGTCGTGGCTGGCCTCCTCGATGGCGGCACACGCAGCGCAGCGCGACAGACCGTCATGGACGGCGGCGCCGCACCGGGTGCAGAGCCCGGCCCGGCGCCGGTCCCGGTATTGCCGCCGTTCCGCCGCCTGCCTCCTGTCGCGGCAGGGCTGGCAGGTGGTTCCGCCCCCGGCAGGGGGCTGCCTGCCGCAGCGGATACAGAGTCCCGTCTCGATCCGGGCTTTCTGGCGGCGCTTGCTCTTCGCCCGGGCGGCGCGCCTTTTGGCTTCGGCATCGGCCCCGCCATACTTGAGGCCGGCGGCTTTCCCGGCGGCGTATTTCGCGCGGTCGGCTGCCCGGCGCTTCTCCAGGCACGGCTCGCAGGACGCGCGGCCATCGGCGGCCGGCTGCTTGCCGCACCGGATGCAGAGCCCGGCGTTGCGGCGCATTTCAGCCTCGCGGCGGGACCGGTCGCGCTCCTGGGCGCGGGCCTTGTCGGGGTCTCTCCGGGGGAGGCCGGCGGTGCGCAGCCTTGCGTCCCTGGCCCGGCTCGCCCGGTTCCGCTTCTCGCCGCAGGGCGCGCACAGGGTCCGCGCGGGCTCGGGTTCGCGCTTGCCGCACAGGGTCCGCGCGGGCTCGGGTTCGCGCTTGCCGCACCCGATGCACTTGCCGCGCGCACGCCGGTCGGCAACCCGACGATGCCAGCGCTCCAGGTTCCGCGCGCGCCGGGCCCCGATGTCCTGCTGCTCGCACATGGGAGCGTTCTCCTTGCCGTGGGGAAAACGGAAGAGGATCGTCCCGCCGACCCGGCCGGGCCGGCGGGACGTCCCTCGGGAAAGCGCTCAGCCGCGCTGCTTGCGGTCGCACAGGAGGCCCGCCGCAACCGAACCCCAGGCCTGTTTCCCCCCGCGGGTGCGAAGGCCGGTGCAGATGATGATCTCGGTGCGCTCCGGGCGCATCGCCTCGGCCTCCTTGCGCGAGACCACGGTGCGCCTGACCTTGCGCCGCCCCTTCGCGTTCTCCTCGCCGTCCCGGACCGGACGAATGTCGCCGCAGGCCAGGGCGCGGAACCGCTCGACCACGAAGCGGTCGTCGCCGTCGAGGCCGCCGCCGAAATAGTGGACCAGGAACGTGCTCGCCGTATTGCCGGGCATCGCCATCCTTGCTGTCGTCATGCTGCCGTCTCCATCGTGTCGTGGTGGAACCCGGCGGCAGCGCCCCGCCCTCCGGTGCGCCGACCGCCGCCCCGCTCACGGCCAGACCTTCCCTCCTGCCGGCGCGGAGCGGGGGAGGCGGTGTTCCCGACGGCGGGCGGCGGGCCGGCGGCACGGGTGACCGGTAGCTGGAGAGCACCCCGGCCATGGCCACACCGGCACGTTCGGGCTGCAATCGACCAGCGCACACGCGATGCGCTCACCGGTGACAGGAAGGGCCGCGAAGGTGGGGCAACGCGCAGGAAGGACGGCGCGCCCGGGCGGCGGAACGGGAAAGCGCGGCGGGAGCCTCGACCGTTTGCTCCGCCATCTCGACGACGCGGACCTCGACCGGCAGGGCGAAACGGCAACAGCCGAAGCCCGCAGGCGCGGGCGGCAGGCCGGCAAGACATCCGGAGGAAGGGTGCACGCCAGGCCCGCGCCGGTGACGCAGGGGCAGGAAAAGCCGATCCTTGCCGCCTTCGAGGCCGGCCTCAGGCCGGCGGCGATCGCGTGGGAGGTAAGGAACTGGTTCGCCCGCCTGCGCGCGGTGCCGGTGGCAGCGGACCGCTCCATGCCGGTGCTGTCCGTCATCATGAGGGAGGCGGAGGCCATGGGCCTGCGCCCGGAAGGGTCCAACCCCTGCCGGGGGATCAGGCGCTACCGCCGCAAGGGCCGCGAGCGGTTCCTCCCGGACGAGGAAATCCGCCGCCTGTCCGCGAGGCTCAGGGCGCATGAGAATTGCTGGCCGCAGCAGGTCGCCATCATCCGCCTGCTGCTGCTGACCGGCTGCCGCAAGGGCGAGATCCTCACCCTGCAATGGTCCGACTACCGCGAAGGCCGCCTGTTTCTCCGCGACTCCAAAACGGGCCCCCGGACGGTCTGGCTCTCCGAACCGGCCCGGACGGTTCTCGACGGCCTTGAGCGGAAAGGCCGCCATGTGTTCCCGGCCCCGGATAGCGGGCGACCCCGGGGCGGAAGCTGGCTGGACCACTTCTGGCACAGGGTCCGCGCCGGGGCGGAACTCGAAGACGCCCGCCTTCACGACTTGCGCCATACGCATGCGAGCCTTGCCCTCAGGCAGGGCGAGACGGTGCTCGCCATCGGCCGGTTGCTGGGCCACCGCAGGCCGGAGACCACGCTGAAATACACCCATGTCGCCGACGCCATGATGCAGGACGCCGCCGAGACGGTCGGCGCCGTGCTGGAGGCAGGCTGATGGCGGGCAGGGAACGGATGAAACTCACCGACGCCGCCGTCGCCCGTCTCCGCCCCCGCGAGCGGGAATATACGGTCCGGGACACGCGCATCGCCGGTCTCGGCGTCCGGGTGCGGCCCACCGGCGGGCGCAGCTGGGTGCTGCTGCTCGACAGCGGCGGGCGCACGAAGCGCGTCTCGCTCGGCCCGGTCGGCGTGAAGAGCCTGGAGGAGGTGCGCAGGGAATGCCATGCCCGCAAGGCGAACCCCGAGCCCGGCGCAAGGGCCGTGCGCGCGGGGCCGGTCCCGCTGTTCCGGGATTTCGTCGCGGGCCCGTGGAAGGAGGCGCATTTCGACGGCTACAAGCCCTCGACGCAGAGGACCGCCCGCTATCAGCTTGCGGGCCAGCTCCTGCCGGCATTCGGATCGAAGCCGCTGGACCGCATCGGCGAGGCCGCCATCCGGCGCTGGTTCGAGCGATACAGCCGCACCGCGCCGGGCAACGCCAATCACTGCCTTGCCCGTCTGCGGCAGATACTCAACTTCGCCCTCGCCTGCGGCCACATCGAGGTCAATCCCGTCGGGCGCATCGCCCCGAACCGCCGCACGGCGCTCACGCGGTTCCTGTCCCGGGAGGAACTCGCACGCCTCCATGCCGCCCTGGACGCGCAGACCCGGAAGAGCGCGCGGCAACAGGCCGACATCGTCCGCCTCCTGCTGCTGACCGGCTGCCGCAGAAGCGAGATCACGGGCCTCGGCTGGTCGGAAGTCCGCGAGGACGGGCTGGCGCTCACCGATGCCAAGACCGGACCGAGGACGGTTCCACTCAACAGACAGGCCCGCGCCATTCTCGACCGGCAGACGCGCGCGGGCAGCGCGTTCGTGTTTCCCTCGCCGTGCGACCCCGCCCGCCCGCGCAGCCCGGACCTGCCGCTCTGGTACCGCGTCAGACGCGAAGCCGGCATCGGGGATGTCCGCCTTCATGACCTGCGCCATACCATGGCCAGCCATGCGGTGATGAACGGCGTGCCCGTCCCGGTGGTCTCCCGCCTGCTCGGCCATTCCAGTGTGCGCATGACGCTGCGCTACGCCCATCTTGCCGACCGCGACATCGAGGCCGCCGCGGAACGCGTCGGGCAGGCCATGAGCGCCATCATGGAGACATGACCGGGGCGGCCGCGACCGGCCCGCTTCTTCATGAGCGAATGGCGCCGGTCTTCTTCCTGCGCCGCACCCGGTGACGGTGAGGTTCCCTGCTATCGGCGTGTCCGGTCAGAACTGTCGCACGAAGGAGAGTTCGGCGCGGTTTCGTTTGTAGTCGAGGGCCTGGGCGTTGGTATCGCGCTCCTCGCGGATGAGCGAGAGGCGGGGGCTGAAGCCGAGCACGGTGACGGCGCGGTTGTGCACGGAGAGCGAGAGGGTGCGCGTCTCGTCCCGGCGCGGCCTGCCGATGGTGTGCCAAGGACAGCCGAATTCCTGGCTATAGGAACACCCTGTTGAACGAAGCGCTGCTTTCCTCGAAAAGTGGCTCATGATAGGGGATCATGAAGGTAAATGCAAGCACCTTGTGTCATGATCCTGCTTGTAGGATATTGGGACGAATGCGGCATTTCAGTAACGAATTGGGGATTTTATTGTAATACAGGATGTTGGCCATATATCAGGGGATATAGAGGCGTCTGGAGCAAAAAGCGCTATATGAGCATCGATGCTGCGTTGATGTATCGAACATGTGTTTCATATCAAAAGCTATGTGGTTGCCTTGTGTTGCGCGGGTCGTGAGGGCGGCCGGCGATGGCAGGGTCGGGCGGTGGAACCCGGCGACGATGGTTATGTCATATTTAGTGCAAAATTACGCCTGAATTATGTCTGATGATGCGCAGATCGTCTTGATATCTTATGTTTAATTTGTGTTTCGGGGATGTCTGCATTGCGGAGTGATTTGTGTCAAATATATGCCTGCGGCGGTCACCGGCCGGTAAAGCAGGTTCAGTGTCACGCCCGGTCGCAGCATATGCGTGACACAAGACCTGGCGGGGTATCCTGGTGGCCGGAGAGCACGGGGCGGGATACCGGATCGGAGGGAGCTTTGCGGTAATGAGGCGAAAGCAGCCGAGGAACCTGCATTGCAGCAAGGCGGAGCGCGAGGCGATCCGCGAGAGGGCTGCGGCGGCGGGAAAGATGGTCTCGCGCTTCCTCCTCGACCCGGTCGTTTCCGGGGACCGGGAAGACCGGGTTCCGGGACTGATACCAAGCGCGGTTCGAATTGACTCATTGTTCCAACATGTTGTGTTGAGGTGAGGTGCCGGACAACGTTGATAGAGTGATGTCAGGCAGTCTTGGGGTTGGAGGATGATGATGGGTGCGGCGACGCCGATAACCTGGACGGAGCATGGATCGGACGATCTCCATGATCTGGCGAAGCGCTGCGGTGAGGCGAAGCAAGCCTGTCGGGCTCGTGCGATCGCGATGATCATGGATGGGGCGTCGCGCACGGAGGCGGCGCGGGCGCAGGGCATGGAGCTTCAAGTTCTGCGCGACTGGGTGCTGCGCTACAATGCGGAGGGGTTCGAGGGGCTTGCGGATCGTCCTCGCGGGGGCAGCGATGGTCGGTTGACGGAGGCTCGGATTGCCGAGATCGGGTTGTGGGTCGAGGCGGGTCCCGATCTTGAGCGGGACGGTGTCACGCGCTGGCGGGTTCAGGACATCATACGGAAAATCGAGGAGGCCTTCGGGGTCATTTATACGGAGAGCGGCGCCCGTATGATGCTCCGAAGGGCCGGGTTTCGTTTTGTCTCGGGACGGCCGGTCCACCCCAGGGCCGACGCGGAGCGGCAGGGGGCGTTCGTGGCGGACTTCGAGGCAAGGGTGACGTCGATGCTCAGTTCCGAGGCGCTGGCGGGCCCGATCGAAATCTGGTTCCAGGACGAGGCGCGCATCGGCCAGAAAGGGATGACGACGCGCGTCTGGGCGCGCGGGAGGCAACGTCCGCGCATCGTGCGCGACCATCGCTATGGCTATGTCTATCTGTTCGGCGCCACCTGCGCACAGCGCGGCGTCGGCATCGCCCATGTGGCGGACAGGGCGAACACGGCGGCGATGAACGAGCATCTGGCGGCGATCGGCGCGGCCGTGGCGCCGGGTGCGCACGGCGTGGTCATACTGGACGGGGCAGGCTGGCATCGCTCGGGCGACCTTCTCGTCCCCCCCAATCTGACGCTCCTGCATCTGCCGCCATACAGTCCGGAACTCAATCCCATGGAGCAGATCATACTGGTCCTGAAATCGAACCGCTTCGCCAACCGTGTGTTCAAGGATGTCGCCGCCCTGAGAGAAGCCTGCCGGACGGCATGGCAATGGCTCATCGAGCAACCCGACATCATCACCAAAACAACCCGGCGAAGCTGGGCCGTCGCACCATCGTGACGATCCCCACGACCCAATGCATCGGTCTATATGACTTGCGGTTGGTATCAGTACTGTCGGTGACGTCCTCTACGGCCTTGCCACGGGTTCCGCCGGCGGTTCCGCCAGCGACAAGCCCGGCCAGTGGCAGGCTTATCCCTTCAGCCAGGACGGCGTGGGGCGCCCGGCCGGGTACCTCGGTAACTTCAACAGCCACTTCTCGAACGGGCACGCTGCCGGCGCATTCTCGACGAGGATGCAGACGGAGACGACGGAGTAGACTGCTCCCGGAACATCCGCGTTCCCGGGCCCCGGCCGCTTCGCGCGGCCGGGGCCTTCTTTCCTCCGTCGCTCTCCGGGCGGCCGGAGGTTCCCCTTGCACGGACAGGGGTTCCCATGCGCATACCCGCTCTCGTCATTGCGGCCGGGCTGTATCTGTTCGCTGTCGTGGCCGCCCACGGCCAGGACGCGACCGGCCCGCGGTTCCGGGCGGGCATGGAGGCGCTTGCCGCCGCGCAGGCCGCCCCGGACCGGGACGCCCGCGACGGGAAGCTCGACGAGGCGATTGCGGCGTTCCGGGCCATCCTGGTGGACCGCCCGGACCTGGTGCGTGTGTGTGCGTCTGGAACTCGCGCACGCCTTCTTCCTGAAGGAGGAGGACAGCCTGGCGCGGCGGCATTTCGAACAGGTTCTGGCGGGGACGCCGCCGCCGGCGGTGGCCGCCAACATCCGGCGCTTTCTCGACATCATGCGCGCGCGGCGGCGCTGGGAGGCGCATTTCGGCCTGGCGGTGGCGCCCGACAGCAACCTCAACGCCGCGTCGGGGGAGCGCACGGTCTTCCTCGACACGCCCTTCGGGCGCCTGCCCTTCACCCTCGACGGCGACGTGTCGCGCAAGTCGGGCATCGGCGTCTCGCTGTGGGGCGGCGGCGAATACCAGGTTCCGCTTTCGCCGGCCCTGCGGCTGCGCGCCGGGGCGGACGCCAGCGCGCGCGAATACAAGGGAGGGGCGTTCGACCGCCATTCGCTCTCGGCCCATATCGGCCCGCGCCGGCTGATCGACGGGAGCACGGAGGCGAGCCTGCTGGCGGTGGTGGACCGGCAATGGACCGCCGGGCGGCCCGGGACCGACCGCTTCGGCGTCCGGCTGGAAGGCGCGCACCGCCTGACGCCGCGCCTCGCCCTGTTCGCCCGCGCCAGCGCCACCCGGCGCAACTGCCGCGGCTGCAACCATCTCGACGGCCCGGCGGGCGATGCGATGCTCGGCGCAAGCTGGGCCGCCCTGCCCGTCCTGCGCCTCGGCGGCCATGCCGGATACAACCGGACCCGCGCCAATGCCGGACACTGGCGCAACCGCGGACCCTGGGCCGGCCTCGGCGCGACGCTCGCGCTGCCGGCCGGCTTCACCCTCGGCCTGCGCGCCTCCCTGCAGCGCGCCGCATACCGGGGACAGGGCTTCGCCCACAATACCATCGACCGCAGGCCGCGCCGGGACGAGACGCGCACCCTCTCGCTCTCCGTGCACAACCGCGCCGTCACCGTGCTCGGCTTCAGCCCCCGCCTCTCGCTCATCCGCGAGGAGCGCGATACCAACGCCCAGGCCCTCGACTACAAACGAAACCGCGCCGAACTCTCCTTCGTGCGACAGTTCTGACCGGACACGCCGATAGCAGGGAACCTCACCGTCACCGGGTGCGGCGCAGGAAGAAGACCGGCGCCATTCGCTCATGAAGAAGCGGGCCGGTCGCGGCCGCCCCGGTCATGTCTCCATGATGGCGCTCATGGCCTGCCCGACGCGTTCCGCGGCGGCCTCGATGTCGCGGTCGGCAAGATGGGCGTAGCGCAGCGTCATGCGCACACTGGAATGGCCGAGCAGGCGGGAGACCACCGGGACGGGCACGCCGTTCATCACCGCATGGCTGGCCATGGTATGGCGCAGGTCATGAAGGCGGACATCCCCGATGCCGGCTTCGCGTCTGACGCGGTACCAGAGCGGCAGGTCCGGGCTGCGCGGGCGGGCGGGGTCGCACGGCGAGGGAAACACGAACGCGCTGCCCGCGCGCGTCTGCCGGTCGAGAATGGCGCGGGCCTGTCTGTTGAGTGGAACCGTCCTCGGTCCGGTCTTGGCATCGGTGAGCGCCAGCCCGTCCTCGCGGACTTCCGACCAGCCGAGGCCCGTGATCTCGCTTCTGCGGCAGCCGGTCAGCAGCAGGAGGCGGACGATGTCGGCCTGTTGCCGCGCGCTCTTCCGGGTCTGCGCGTCCAGGGCGGCATGGAGGCGTGCGAGTTCCTCCCGGGACAGGAACCGCGTGAGCGCCGTGCGGCGGTTCGGGGCGATGCGCCCGACGGGATTGACCTCGATGTGGCCGCAGGCGAGGGCGAAGTTGAGTATCTGCCGCAGACGGGCAAGGCAGTGATTGGCGTTGCCCGGCGCGGTGCGGCTGTATCGCTCGAACCAGCGCCGGATGGCGGCCTCGCCGATGCGGTCCAGCGGCTTCGATCCGAATGCCGGCAGGAGCTGGCCCGCAAGCTGATAGCGGGCGGTCCTCTGCGTCGAGGGCTTGTAGCCGTCGAAATGCGCCTCCTTCCATGGACCGGTGACGAAATCCCGGAACAGCGGGACCGGCCGCGCCGGCCGGGCCTCTTTCTCCGGCTCGGGGTTCGCCTTGCGGGCATGGCATTCCCTGCGCACCTCCTCCAGGCTCTTCACGCCGACCGGGCCGAGCGAGATGCGCTTCGTGCGCCCGCCGCTGTCGAGCAGCAGCACCCAGCTGCGCCCGCCGGTGGGCCGCACCCGGACGCCAAGGCCGGCGATGCGCGTGTCCCGGACCGTATATTCCCGCTCGCGGGGGCGGAGACGGGCGACGGCGGCGTCGGTGAGTTTCATCCGTTCCCGGCCCGCCATCAGTCTGCCTCCAGCACGGCGCCGACCGTCTCGGCTGCGTCCTGCACCATGGCGTCGGCGACATGGGTATATTTCAGCGTGGTTTCCGGCCTGCGGTGGCCCAGCAGCCGGCCGATGGCGAGCACCGTCTCGCCCTGTCTCAGGGCAAGGCTCGCATGCGTATGGCGCAGGTCGTGAAGGCGGGCGTCCTCCAGGTCCGCCTCGGCGCGGACCCGGTTCCAGAAGTGGAACAGCCAGCACCCGCTCCGGGGCCGGTCGCCCCTCGATGCCGGGAATATCCACCGCCCCTTCCGCTCGAGACGATCAAGCACCGTCCGGGCCGGTTCGGAGAGCCAGACCGTCCGGGGGCCCGTCTTGGAGTCGCGGAGGAACAGGCGGCCTTCCCGGTAGTCGGACCATTGCAGGGTGAGGATCTCGCCCTTGCGGCATCCGGTCAGCAGCAGCAGGCGGATGACGGCGACATGCTGCGGCCAGCGGGCCTCATGCGCCTTGAGCCGCGCGGACAGGCGGCGCAGTTCGTCGGCGCAGAGGAACCGCTCGCGGCCCTTGCGGCGGTAGCGCCTGATCCCCCGGCAGGGGTTGGACCCTTCCGGGCGCAGGCCCATGGCTTCCGCCTCCCTCATGATGACGGACAGCACCGGCATCGACCGGTCCGCCGCCACCGGCGTCGCGCGCAGGCGGGCGAACCAGTTCCTCACCTCCTGCCGGTCGATGGCCGCGATCTGCCGCCCGGCGAAATGCGGCAGAAGCTGGTTGCACAGATAGTTGCGGTTCACGATCATCGTTCCGGGCTTCCAGACGCCCTCGTGACGGCGGAACGCGATCCCGGCGACGGCCTCGAAGAGCGTTTCGTCCGGCGTGAGCGGCGCCTCCCCGCCGCGCCTGATGGCGGCCAGCATCTCCGCAGCCGCCGCCCGCGCGTCCGTGACGCTCATGGACGCGGCGTCGCCGACGATCTTCCAGATGCGCGCGCCGCGATGCTGGCAGTGGATGAAGAACTGCTTGCGGCCCGAGGGCGACACACGGACGCCGAAGCCCCTCAGCCTGCCGTCGCGGACCTCGCGGACCGACTTGCGGGGCTTGAGCGCCTTCACGCGCGTTTCGGTGAGGGTAGTCTTCGCCATTGCGTTTCTCCCGGCTCCGGTTGCAGGCGGGGAACGGGCCCTTGCGACCCGCTTCCCCGACCGCTGCATTTCGGGAGAAAAAACGACGCTGCGTCAGATAGTTAGCACCCACCGGTGCGCTCTGAGGAGTGCGGTTGAATGAGGGCATTGCTGGCGGGAATTCTGGCGCTCGCCTGCGTCTCCGGGGCGCAGGCCGCGGCGCCGGAGCGCGTCCGCGTCGCGGGCGAGGTCATCGACACCTGGTGCTATGTCACCGAGATCATGTTCGCCGAGGGCACGGCGCACCATCAATGCGCGGTCTGGTGCGCGGTCGGCGGCATTCCCGTCTCCATCAAGGGCGATGACGGGACGGTCTATATGGTGCTCCGCATCGAGGACGAGGACCCGGTGGACAATCCGCGCGTCATCGACATCCAGTCCCACCAGGTCACGGTGGACGGCGACCTCTACAGGCGCGACGGCGTCAACTACCTGATCGTGACCCAGGTCGCCGAGGACGGCGGCGTCGTCAACCTGACCCATGAAGAATACGGCATCATGCCGTTCGGGGAGTGAGGCCCATGCGTATCCTCAGACTTCCTGACCTCTGCTAATTTTGTTTGGCACCGGTGCGCGCGGATTTTGGGGTTATGCCGACCTCGTAGACCATGCGCATACGGTTGCCGGGGAAGTGCGTTTCGGTGGCGTTGAGTTCGGCCAGAAGAGGCTTGATCTGGCGGTCGCAGGCGTCATTTGCGAGGCCGAGAATGCGGACCCGCAGGACGCCGTTGGCAGGGTCCGGCAGGATGTCGGCATCGGCGGTGAAGAGTGCCTGAAGCAGTTTCCGTGGGTGGGGCTTGTGGCCCTGCGCCTGCATGACGGGAAGCATCAAGCGGGTTTCAGCGCGGTAGGCGATCATGCGGATGATGTCGAGTAGGAGGCGCTCGCGTGAGGGCAAGGCATTGAGCTGTCCGGCTTCGTCGAGGTCGCCGGCCCGGCAGTGCGTGGGCACCTCCCTGCGGCTGGATCTGACAATCTCACGGCCGCCCTCGAGGTCCCTGAGTTCCCTCTTGAGTTCGCCCGTCGGCTGCTTCCTGTGGGCGGCGTCGGCGATGCGGTTGCGCAGGCGGCCAAGCTGGTGGTCGAGGCGGCGGATTGCCTTGTCGTAGGCCCGCCGCAGCGGGCTGACGACCATGGTATCGGCAGCGAGAGGCTCGATCTCGTGGGTCGGCAGGGCGTCGAGATTGAACTCGTCGCGCATGTATTTGAAGAAGTTTTCCTGCGACCAGCGCGAGAACAAGGCGCCTGCGGCCTCCGCCACCGGCTTGTGCGGATCGGTGGTGACCAGCGGAACCTGACGGCCGTTGTCGAGCAGGCGGCGGATCTGGCGCACCCTGAAGCCGTTCTTCAACGTCACCGGCTTCTCGGCCAGCAGCATGGTGGCGCTGGCGTTCGCCGCGGGTCCGTGAATGGGAACGATCATCGCACTGAAGTCCTCGGCCGGCCAGTCCCCGCCCCTGAAGTTCTTGTGCCAGGTCAGGCAGGCAATGCCGCGCCTGGCCAGCCGGCGAAACAGCTCCGGGCTCCAGCCCTCGCGGTCGAAGACCAGTGTGAGCACGGGCTGGCCGGGCTGCCCGGCGGTCAGGTCCGCTGCCCCGGCGTCGACGATCCCGAGCGCCTGCAACGCCGGCACCACGTCGGATTCGATCGCGGCGACCATCTTCGGGTCCAGCGGCTTGTGCAGGCACAGCAGGGGCTTGCCGCCCAAGGCGTTGATCCAGTAGCTGGTGCTCGCCGGCAGGCACAGCTTCTCGCGCGAGACGAAGTGTTTGGGCAGGCGCCCCTTGCGGCCGGCGTAGACCTTGACGTGCCCGTCAACGGCCAGCGTCGCCCAGAGCTCGGGCTCCTCCTCCTGCCAGCGTCTCGCAAGAGCGAGCTGCCACGCCTGCACGCTGGCTTCGTCGTTGGCCATGAGCCCGATCTTGCGCCGTAGCGTCTTGACCTCGGGGCAGCGGTCGAGACCGAGAACCGCACCCCATTCGCCCGGTGCCTGGTAGCGCAGGCTCTCGGGGTTGCGCACCCGCGCCAGGGTCATGAAGGCCAGGAAGAGCAGGATCGTGGGCAGGCCGTAGTAGCCCTTCGACAGCAACGGCAGGAGGCCGGTCTCGCAGAGCAGGCCTTCCTTCAGCAGGGCCGGCAGGGCGGCGAGAACGCCGCCAAAGCGCACGCCGCGGGCGGCGGCGGTGAACTGCGGTTCGACCGGTCCCGCCTGCCCGCAGCTGGCCAACACCCGAGCCCGGACATCGCAAGTCGCGCGCCCCATCGGCGCCTGCCGGTCCCGCCGGTCGCGCGCGCTGCGATCCGTCTGCGCCTCCAGCCCCGCTGCCGTCGCCGGCCCGGCGGCACCGGCACTCTCGTCATCGACACTGCCCTCGGGCGCCCCACCCGCGTCAGGCGGCACCGCCACTGCCGCGCTGCCGCGCTCCCGACACGCCTCCGCGTTGCCGATCACCCCCTGCCGCCGCCACTTGTTGACCGACGGCGCTGACACGCCGAGAACTCGGGCCACCGCAGAGCCGCTCAGGCCCCCTTCCAGCAACGCCGTCGCTTTCTCCGCCAGCTCCGGCGTGAACACCGAAGGTCCCCGACCGCGCCGGGGCTTCAGAAACTCCGCTTCGCCCTCGGCCAGGTAGCGCCGTCGTGCGCGCTGGACCGTTGCACGCGAGACACCGAAAGCGTCGGCCAGATCCTGCCGCGAGACCGCGCTGATCGCAGCCAGGCGGCCGATCCGCAACAGCATGGCCGCGCGGTCATCGGCGGCGTGGCTGTCAAAGGGAACGAGGTTGGAGAAGTAGGTGAAGCTGTCGTCCGAAATCAGAATGGCGAAACAACTGCTGCCGATCGGAACCGCCTCCGGAGGGCTCAGGGGAAGGGTAATCGACATGGTTGAAATCTCGTATCCAGTGTCAAATTAAAATACCCGAACCTGGACACGGCAGCCAGCGAAAATCAGCCGAAACAGACGAAAAATGAACCGAACTCAAAAAGTTCCCAGAACGCCGCCCGCAACAAACATCGTCACGAGGTCAGGAAGTCTGAGGTTATCGAGTTCTGACTCAATAGCGATTCTGCGATTGGAGGGTCGTTATGAGGGCAGCAATCCCCTTGAGGGAGGATTTTGATGCGGCGCAGTTGCGCGGCTTGCGCAGCGGAGCCGGGATGGTTCGCAGAACCGTCGCCTTCTTGCGCTTGCGGTGATTTACGACGGTTACCGTCGTTCGGATGCGGCGCGTTTTGCGGGGGTGGGCTTGCAGATCATCCGGGACTGGGTTCTTCGCTTCAACGCGGAAGGCCCGGAGGGATTGAAGGATCGCAAGGCCTCAGGTCCGCCGCGCAAGTTGAACGGGGAGCAGCGCGCGGCGCTGGCGGCGGTTGTGGAGAGCGGTCCGGACCCGGCGATCCACGGCGTGGTGCGGTGGCGGCGCTGCGACCTGGCGGCATGGCTCAGCGAGCAGTTCGGCATCTCGTTGGCGGAGACGACGGTCGGGCGGGAGTTGCGCCGGATGGGCTACGCCAGGCTGTCTGCGCGCCCGCGCCACCATGCCCGGGACGAAGCCGCGCTGGCAGGGTTCAAAAAAACTTCCCCGACCGCCTGAAGGAGATCCGCGCTGCACTCGGCGACGGCGTCGAGGTCGAAGTCTGGTGGCAGGACGAGGCGCGCGTCGGGCAGAAGAACAAGATCACCCGGCGATGGGCTAAACGCGGCACCCGACCGTCAGCGCCCAAGGACCAGAGAACCATCTCGGCCTACATCTTCGGCGCCATATGCCCGCAGAAGGGCAAGGCCGCCGGCCTCGTCATGCCCCACGCCAACACGGAGGCACTCAACGCCCACCTCGCCGAGGTCGCCCTCACCGTTGAACCCGGAGCCCATGCCCTCGTCATGCTCGACCGGGCCGGATGGCACACATCCCCGGCCCTCAAAGTCCCCGACAACATAACCCTGATGCCGCTCCCGCCCCGGTCCCCCGAGCTCAATCCCGTCGAGAATGTCTGGCAGTTCATGCGCGAAAATTGGCTCTCGAACCGCGTCTTCCAGAACTACGACGACATACTCGATCACTGCTGCCAGGCCTGGAACAATCTCGTCTCACAACCAGAACGCATCGCCTCCATCGGAACCCGAAAATGGGCCAATGGGTTCTGAACTATGCCCGCTGGTATTACTCCTCGAGCGATTCACGGCTGGCTCGGAGCCTGTGCGTCTTCTTCCAGCAGCCTTCTGAGCCACAGGTTGTGCAGCTGCCAGCCTACGCTGATAAGCGTGTCCAGCACCTCGTCGAACACGTGCTCGAACCTGAGACTGCCGAGTTCGTAGGCGTAGCGCCAATCTTCGAGGGCGGTTTCGTGTTCGTTGAGGATTGTCCGCAGTCCTTGGCGGACCGGTATTGGGAAGTGTGGACACGACGGGTCTCGTATCTCGGGAAATTCCTCTGCCAGCAGCTTCTGGATCGGTTCGGTCAGAGCATCATGCAGCTTTGTCAGATTGTGGTGATGCGGGGGCGCGCCACGTTCCTCGTTGTGTCCGATGCGCCATAGCGCCTTCAGTGCAATTTCTGCTGACTGTGCCCGCAGAATCGGTGTCCCGTAGAACGCGGCGGAGAAATCCTCCCGGTTTCTGCCTTCCCTTGCTTCGTTGTGCGCTTGGTCAAGTATCTCCGCCGCGCGGCGGAGGCTTGTCGCCAGCCTCAACATCCTTGCGGTGATTTTATATGCGTCTCCTTCGTCAATGACCTTCAGACGCGCTATTCGCCTGAGATTCTTCATCTTGTTCTCCTCGCCCGACGGGTCCTGAGTTGAGTTCCCGCTTGCTTTCAATGAGATCAGGGAACTGAGGCCCCGGAAGGTCGTGGTTGCGATTGTCTCGACGGTCCGTGCGGGGCGTGAATCTCGTATGGCGATGATGGCGCTGGGCTGAGGGTCAGGGTTCATGCGGCGCGGCTTTGTTGGTTTCCGGTGCGGTTGTTTTCGTTTGCGGGGATATCGTCATCGCTCATGAGGGCATTCCATGCGCGGTCGAAGCGTCCGGATTTGATGAGGGCGCGGACGGTGAGGACGGCCTGGCCGCCGGCGATGCGCCATCGCATGCCGGAGCGCTTCATCCTCTGTGTGACGAGGGTTTTGTTTGCGGCCTCGACAACGCCGGAGCCGATGGTGATGCCCCGGTCGCTGAGGTTGCGGTATCGCATGCGCTTGCGGTGCTTGCAGAAGAAGGCGAGTTCGCGCTCGATGGCGTTGCGCGCGGTGCGGTTGCTGCCTGCCTTGTCGCGCAGATAGCGCAGCGCCCGGGTCACCTTGGCGACGCCGCACGGGTCATGACGCAGGGTATGGCGGTAAGTCTCGAACCAGCGGGGATCGACGGCATGGTCGGAGGCTGTGCGGAGATGCTCGCAGGCGTGCCAGAAGTCGACGGCCTCGGCCTCGGGCGAGAGGCTCTCCAGGAAGGTCCAGTTGTCGGGGGCGCCCCCCGCCTTCGCAGGGGCAGGCTCTGGCGAGCGCAACGACCGCGATATCGGGGCGCGCGCGGCGGATATGCGCGACCTCGCTTGCGAGTTGGGCCTTCAGCGTGGGCTTGCCGCTCTCCGGCATGCGGGCGAAGTAGAGGGTCTTGAGCCGTTCGCCTTGGGCGTCGTGGAAGGAGACCGTGCCGCAGGCGGCCTCGCGCCAGCAGGCCTCGTCGCGCCCGTCCTCGCCGGCGCGCAGCGCCACCATGACGCCGTCGAGCGAGACCGAGGCGCTGACCGCCCCGGATGGGATGTCTTCCGTGCTGCGGATACTGTCCAGCGCCTGCGGCCCCAGGCTCTCCCAGCGCTCATGCAGGCTGCAGGCGAGCCGCTGCAAGGTGCTCGCCGACGGCCTCATGGCGCCCATCTCCGAGAAGAACCCCTCCGCTTCCCGCGCCGTGCCGTGACCCATCATCATCAGCCCGATCCGGGCGGCCGGGCGCGTCAGCCAGTCGTTCACCAGCCCCAGGCTCTCGTCCACCGGCACGAGCGAGGGGCCGCCCACGCCGTGGCGATAGCGCGCCCGCCTGTAGGTCACCGGGCCGAGCGTGCTCATGATCGTCTTCGGCGTCGCCGCCACACGGAACCGGCGTTGCCCGGCCTGCTCGACCCGCAACGCCCCGTCGTCCAGACCTTCCACCCAAGCTCCCGGAACCTCGCAACCCAGCGCGTTCACGCTCTCCCGAACACGAAGCTCCGCTTCCTCGAATGCAACCGCGCATGGCGCGGAAGCAGGCGGCTCACGACAAACCGCAACCAGCCCCGACAGCGCCTCCAGTATCCGAGCCGGCAAGCCGGCAAGATCGATGGACGAGCAGGATGCAGACTGCGAAACTGCCATGGGGCCGCTCCTGTGGTTGCGGTTGCTTCAGAACGACATCCTACCCGCCTCCGGCGGGCGGAGCGGTCCCGCTTCCGGCCCTGCCACCGAGCGGCCGTGACAAAATCCCGACCCCGAAACCCCGATTGTCACCGATCGACCCCAAAGGCCATCCGAAAAGAACATAAAATCTCAATAAATCAAATGGTTGCAATCGCCATACGGGACCTGCACCCTGATGCTGGTTTTCTTCGTGTCACGGCCAAGGGGAGCGATGTCGGGGGTACGAGCACCATGGACTTTGGACTTGGCGTCTCTCCGAGTGGCTCACCTTTTGGACAGCGGAGCGATTGTGTTCAAGTGTATCCCAGACATTGAGCAGTCTGCCAGCCCCCCTCTTGCATGATCTTCCGGTTGTCGCCTTAGCGGGATATGCCTGTTTGCTGTTTCGCGGCCCGTCCCACTGCCGTCAGGCCCCGCTTCATCCGGACCGGTCGGCAAGGTCGGGAACAGTTGTCGGCGATCAGCGGAGCGAAACCGGTTCGACGCAGCGCGGGTCGTCATTGGCGGGCCTGTTGGCCAGCGAGTAGCTACTCCCTCGCCGGGTTCGGCTGTTCTATTGAGCGGGCGACCCGACAGAGCGGGTGCGTGCAATGTTGACGAGGAGAATTTGTCACGGAACGGAACGGGAAGTCGAGTCCCGTCAGCCTCTTTCGGGATTCCCGGACCGGGACGCGTTCGGGAATGTCCCCTTTCCCTGTCCTGCGCTCCTTCCCGACAGCCCGGACGTCCTCATCAACGGGAATCTTGTCATATCGGCCTCAAGACCCGTTGAGCGACCATGTCTTGAGGCCAACCGCTACTCCAGGAACAGACTCTCAGCGGCAGTGCGCACGGGGCTGCCGGTCAGGTGATGGAGGGAGCGCCGGGCGCCGGCCCCATGTCGTCCGCGAGGCTGTCCGCGACGGTGGCGGCGGCGGTCTTCACCGGTTGCCGTGCAAGGTGGGCGTAGCGGGCGGTGGTCTGGATCTGGCTGTGGCCGAGGAGCCGGGCAATCGTCGGCAGGCTCTCGCCGAGCGCGAGCGCCCTGCTGGCAAAGCTGTGGCGAAGGTCGTGAAGCCGCATGTCCTCGAGTCCGGCCTCGCGGCGGGCCACCTGCCACGACGAGTTGAGATTGGCGAGGTGCGTTCCGGGTTCGCGCCCGAAGATGACCCAGGGATTGCCGGGCTGCCGGGGGATGGCGGTGAGCACTCCTCTCGCCGTCGGCGACAGCGGAACCGCGCGCGCTCCGGTCTTCGCGTCGCGCAACCGGAGCTCGTCATGTTCGAGGTCGACATCCTCCCATTTGAGGGTGAGGATTTCGTTGCGCCGGCAGCCGGTCAGCATCAGCAGGCGGATCGCCGCGGCGGCGCTGGCAAGAACCCGGCCGGCGCCTTCGAGTTCGTCGAGCGCGGCGCCCAACCGGTCGTATTCCTGCTCGGACAGGAAGCGCTCGCGGCTTCGCGCCGGATACTTCCTGATGAACCGGCAGGGGTTGCCGCCGGGCGGCGCGTTGCCCGAGGCCGCGGCCCTCAGGAAGAGCCGCGACAGCAGGGAGACCGTCTGGTTCGCCATGATGGGCGTCTCGCGGAGCCGGTAGTGCAGCGCGGCAACGTGATCGGGCGTGATCTCGCCGACGCGCAGCGCCCCGAACCGGGGGAGGAGGAATCTGTCGAGGATATGGCGGCAGGATCGCTGCGTGGACGGCTTGCAGCGCAGGGCCACGTGCCGGGTCATGTAGTCGTCCGCCAGCCCGGCGATCGTCGGTCCGGTGGCGGACGCGGAGTCCGCGCCGGGACGGCCCGGCGTCCTGCCCGCCTTGATATCCGCGATCAGCGCTCCGGCCTCGCGCCGGGCGCGCTCGGTCGACCATGCGCCATGACGGCCGATGGTGACGCGCCGGGTCTTCCCGCCGGAACGCGCGTGCGCGATGTAGACCTTCGACCCGGTCGCATAGACGCGCACGCCGAAGCCGGGCAGGTGGCGATCCCAGTAGACGATCTCCCGGTCGGCGACGGGAAGCCGGTCGACGGACTGTCTGGACAGGGTGAGCTTGTTGGTGCTGTGCATGGAGTGTCCTTCCGGAGTACGCCTTGACGCGGGCGCTCTAGCGGCCGTCCGGCGCCATGATCCTGGCGCCGATGTCGGCGGCGACCCGGGCCGAGGACACCCGCACCGAGTCCCGCGCGAGGTGGGCGTAACGCGCGGTGGTGCTCACCTTGCGGTGGCCGAGCAGGTCGCCGATCATCGCCAGGCCCTCGCCCAGCGCGAGCGCCCTGGAAGCGAAGGTGTGGCGCAAGTCGTGCAGGCGGACGCCGTCGAGACCGGCGTCCTTGCGGATGCGCTCCCAGGAGTCGTTGAGGTTGACCAGGTGCGCGCCCTTCTTCCTGCCGGGGAAGACCCAGGGATTGCCGGGCGTGCGGGGAAGGCCGGCGAACACTGCGGCCACCCTTGCCGGCATCGGCGTCATCCGCGCGCCGGTCTTGGAGTCGCGCAGCCGCATCTCGCCAGTGTCGAAGTTGAGGTCGTCCCACCGCAGGCCGAGGATCTCGTTGCGCCGGCATCCGGTCAGCACGAGAAGGTAGATGGCGGCCGCCGCATGGGGGGACGCCCGGCGCCCGGCGGGCGCGGCCCTGAGCGCCTCGCCGAGCCGGGAGAGTTCCTCGCGGGTGAGGAAGCGCTCGTGCTTCTCGACCCTGAAACGGGGCACGCTCCGGGCCGGGTTGCGCCCCGAGGGACACCAGCCCCACTCGTCGGCCAGATTGAACATCTTGACCAGAATGTCGGCCGCCCGGTTGGCGACACTGGGGCTGTGATGCAGCGCGTCGTGGAAGCGCAGGATGTCCTTGTGCTCGACCTCCGCGACGAGACGCCCGCCGAGGGCGGGCACGATGTGCTTGCGCAGCATGATCCGGTAGTGGGAGACGGTGGCCGGCTTGCAGTGCATCTCGACATGTTCTCTGAAGTAGCGGTCCGCGAGGTCGGCGACGGTGGGATCGTTGGCCGGGTCCTTCGGTATCGGCGGCTGCCCCGTCTTGATGCGGACGATGACCTCAGCGGCCTCCTTGCGGGCCCGGTCGGCGGAGAACGGGTTGCCGTGCTCGCCGAGGGTCACGCGCCTGGAACGGCCGAAGGCTCGCGTCTGGACGACGAAGACCTTTTTGCCGCTCGCGTAGACGCGCAGGCCGAAACCGGGCAGCTCGCGGTCCCAGTAGACGGTGTCCCTGCCATCGACGGGGAGACTGTCGACGATACGCTTGGAGAGGGTGCGGTACTGGCGTTGCGTCATGGCGTCCTGCTCCGGAGACGAGGGCGTTCGGTCATGGCGACGACGAAAACGACGATGCCGGCTCCGCGTTCCGGCAGGTCCGGTCCGAATTCGGTCTGCGCCATCGCTCCCTCCGTCACGGCCTCGCCGAACCGGATTCGACGGTAATGCTTCCGTTCTCGGGTGATGGATGTAGATTTCAGCGATTGAGGGTTTGTTTCCAGTCTCGTTTCAGCGGGCGCAGCCAGATGTCCTTTCTGGGTTCGGCGCGCCTCATGAGGGTGTCGTAGCGGCCGCGTCCCTGAGTGGTCCCGACGCGGGTCCAGCCCGACGCCTTGTAGACGGCGCCGGAGTAGCGGGGCGTTTCGACGAAGGTCTCGATGAGCACGGGCGTGATGTTGTAGCGCTCGGTCCAGTCGGTGGGCAGGCGCCGTCGCACGATGGCGAGGATGTGCGAGCCGAGATTGGGGATCTCGACCCACGGCAATATCAGGAAGCGCGGGTTGTCGACCACCAGCGGCAGGTTCTTTTCGCGCATCTCGGGCGACCATCCGATGAAGCTGTCGCGCGAGGCGAGCTTCCATGCGGCGGTGGAGAAGCCGAGCATGGCCAGCGGCCAGCCGTTCCGGTCATGGACGGCGTAGCGCATCTGGGCGCCGACCAGGGGCTTGTATCCGAGATAGTGGTAGCGGGCGACGAACTCGTTCCAGAGCTTGCCATCGCGGGTGTCGCGCACGACCGTGCGGAAGTCGAGGGGGCGAACCTCGTCGAGGGTCGTCGGCGCCGGGAACAGCGGCGGCTCGGTGTCGGGCCCGAAGACGATGGGCCTGGGCCGGCCCTGTTTTCCCCTCGGCGGCGGCAGGACGATCACGCCGTCGCGGTGCATGGCGAGCATGGTCACCTTGGCCATCATGTCCTTGAGGCCGCCGTCGGGCTTGAACCACTCGATACGCCGGCAGAACTCTCTGGACAGGGCGGCGCGGGTCGGCTGCGGGTTGGCGGCGATCAGGGCGCGCAGCAACGCCATCTCGTCGGCGGTGAAGTCGCGCCCGTAGTAGCGGCACTCGACGGCGCCGGTCATTCCTGCGCCGTGAACTTGCGCCTGCGCGCCTCGCTCATCGTCCAGGGCAGCCACGGGGACAGGTCTTCCGGCGGTTTGCCGCCGTCCTTCGCGCAGGCTTCGAGCCATGCCTCCAGCCAGCGCAGGACATTGATGCCGTTGATCGAGAGCGTACCCACGACCGAGTACATGATCGCGGTGAACTTCGCGCCGTCCTCGCTGTTGGAACCGAAGCTCGCCCGGCGTCCGATGACCGGCCCGCGGAGCACGCGTTCGGCGAGATTGTTGTCCATCGGAACCTGGGGATTGTCGACGAAGACGCACAACCCTTCGCGATGCTTGAGCAGCGAGCGCAGGGCCTTTGCCTTGCGCGCTTTTTCCGGCAGGCCGGCCAACTCCGCCACGGCGTCCGCGAACAGGCGCTCGACCACCTTCTTCAACTTGTCCTGCGCCGCGTCGAAGGCCGGCGTCTGGCGTTCGAGAGCGCGAGCGGGGTCGTAATGCTTCAGCCTTTCGTCGTTCAGGCGGTAGATCTCCCCGATCCGCTCGATCCATCCCTCGCACCAGCGGGCCAGCCGCGCATGGCCGGCGGCGCCCTCGACGAAGTCGCGCCTCTGATGCGCCCAACAGAAGCAGAGGATCGCCTTGCCGTCGAGTTCGCGCGCCAGCTTCCTGTAGGCGCTGTAGCGGTCGCAGACCACGAACACGGTGCAATCGGTGTCGCCGAACAGGGTCTTCGCGACCTCGGCGCTGCGCGAGGGATCGATAAGGAAGTAGACCGCGTCCTTGCTGACCGAAGTCCACAGCCAGGCGCGGCTCGACCGGCCGTTGCGGCGGAACTCCTGCACCCGCCAGCCGGTCTCGTCGGCATGGCGCACCGTTGTCCGGTTCTGATGCGCGAGGATCGCCTTGTGGATCGGGTCGAACAGCGGCACGAAGCGCTTCAGGCTGTTGGCCAGCGTGCCCGCCGAGACCGGCAGGCCCTGGTCGGCATACCACGCTGCGACCCGGCTCAGCGGGCGCAGGCACGCACAGTGCTCGAACAGGAACCGTGCCCAGAAGCCGGTTCCGTAGAGCGTTCCGGGGAACAGCCGCGCCACCGGCGGCGCGGTCGCCTCCAGCGGCGACGACACACACTCGCAACCCCGGCGCCAGCGCGGCCGCTCGATCCTGCGGATGTGAGCCTTGACCTCGATCTCGATGAGGCTCGTGGAACGCTCGCCGTTGGCGACATAGGGCTTGCCGCAGCAGGAACAGAGGCGCGCATCCTTGGGCGGGTTGCGCCGTTCCTTCTTCTCCCGGAGACCGGGCCGCCTGGTACGGCCGTGGCCCGGCGCGCCGGGCTGCTGGCCGCGCTTGCGCCCCGTGCCGGCTTTCTTCTGCTTCTCGCTCCTGCTGCCGAACAGCGCCTTCGACAGAACGCTGCGGGTCGAGCGCAGCTTCTCGACCTGGGCTTCCAGCGTCTCGGCGCGCGAGGCCAGCGCTGTCCTCTCGGCCCGCAACTCCCGCACCTCGGTGCGCAGTCGGGCGTTGCGCCGGCGCACCGATTCGATGACGTCCTTCGCCCGCACGGTCGCCTTGCGATGCTGGACAAGCCGCTTGCTCAGGGGCCCGACGACGGCCTGTTGGCGTTCCCACGACCGCGCACGATACGAACGCTCCCGCGCAATCTCCCGGTGCAGACGGTCGGTCTCGTCGCGATGCCGGGCTTCGAGCCGCTGCCGATATTCCAGGGATTTTCCGATCGACCAGTGAAGATCGGCGTTCTCGCTGTCGAGCCATTTGCACCGGCTCTCCAAGGCCCTCGCCGTCTTCTGCAGGGCGGCATTCTCCGCGCGCAACGCCTTGATCGCGTCCGCCAGGACCGTCGACGCCGACGCCTCCTCGCCGAGCGCCGCGACCTCCATGCCGAGCCGCGCGACTTCCTTGTCCAGTCGTGCTGTTGCCTTGTGCGCCTCGCGCAGTTCCGTGCGCAGCGCCTCGATCATGTCCTCCTGCCGGTCCGTCCGCTCCAGGGCTTTGCTCAACCTGGCGCCTTCCCTCGACAGGGACGCCTGCGCCGCCCGTTCCGACTTCCGCAGCGCCGATATCTCCCCGCGCAAGGACGCGATCTTGTCCTTCTGCTCCTGCGCTCGCTCCAGCGCCTTGTGCAGCCGGGCGTTCTCCCTCCGCAGTCGTCCGTTCGCGCCCTTTCTCGAATCGACGCCGGCTTCCGCAAGCAGCTTCTCCAGCCGCGCCACCTCCGCCTGATGGAACAGTGCATCCTTCGCCGCACGGCGAATACGCGCCGTCTCCTCGACGGCCGCCTTCAGCCTGGTCCGGCTCCTGTCGAGCTGCCACTTCAGAGAACCCGCCCGGGAACGCGCGGCCCTCTCCGTCCGGAGCAACTCCTTGATACGCGCTTCCGCCGCTTCCGCCCGCGCCCGCCAGTCGCGCAGCTCGCTCGGCACCGCCGACATCGGAGGCGACCAGATCGCCTCCTCCCCCTCCGGCAGCGCCAGCGCTGTCCCGAAATCCCCGTCGCGCATCGCCATGCGCGCGACAATAGCGAATCGTCAAAGGCGTTACCAGAAGCCTTTGCACGGCCGCTACGACACCCTCATGAGGCGCGCCGAACCCAGAAAGGACATCTGGCTGCGCCCGCTGAAACGAGACTGGAAACAAACCCTCAATCGCTGAAATCTCAATCCATCACCCGATAACGGAAGCATTACATTCGACGGATGGCGTCCTGTGGTGGAACGGGTCGATTTTCTCGTAAGCGCAGCGGGAATGCGAGCGTGCGAAACGGATCGTAAGCACTCGCTCTCTTGTCTCGTTTGGCGACTGTGGGTTCCATGGCCGCAATCTAGCGGACTAAAATAATCGTGTCCACGCAACCGCTTATGTCACATATGCCTCGAATGGAAGGGCTTGGCAAGAATGCCGAGGTGGGTGCGTCCCGATGAGTTATTTACTGGACCCCAATTGCATGGGCGTGATGAACACCGGCACCGGCATGATCGCCACCTTCATCTCGGCTATCGGCGATACGGGGCCCGAGAGGGGCACGATTTCCGTCGCGGCGCAGTCGGGCGCTTTCGGCGGCCATTGCTTCACGCTCGCCCGCGAACGGGGCCTCGGCCTGAACCTCTGGGCGACGATGGGCAACCAGTGCGATGTCGAGTTCTCCGACTGCCTCGCCTATATGGCGCAGGATCCCGGCACCAGCGTCGTGCTCGGCTACATGGAGGGCGTGCAGGACGCCGACAAGCTGATCGAAGCGCTTGAAACCGCCCGCGCCGCCGAGAAGCCGGTCGTGCTGATGAAGGTCGGGCGCTCCGAGGTCGGCACCGCCGCGGCTGCCTCGCATACGGCTTCGCTGACCGGGTCCGACGCCGTTTTCGATGCGCTTCTGCGCCAGTACAACGTCTTTCGACCCCACAGCATCGACGAGATGTTCGATGTCGGCTACGCCTTCGCCGGAGGCCGGCTGCCGGAGAGCGCCAGGACGGGCATCATCACGGTCTCCGGTGGGGTCGGCGTCATCATGGCCGATGCGGCGGAGGACGCCGGCCTCGAACTGCCGCCGCTGCCCGAGGCGACGCAGGAGCGGATGAAGACGCTGGTGCCCTTTGCCGGCACCCGCAACCCGCTGGATGTGACCGCGCAGTTCATCAACGACGCGACCCTGATGGAGACCATGTACGGCGCCCTGCTGGAAGAGGGCGACTATGCAAGCGCGGTCTGCTTCCTGGCGGGCGTCGGCCTGAACCCGCTGATGATGAAGGAGCTGGAGCCGAGCCTGGAGGCGGTAAGGCGGCGTTTCCCCGACCAGTTGCACATGCTCGCCATCCTGACCACGCCCGAGCGCCGCGCGAGAATCCAGGAGATGGGCTATCTCTGCTACGAGGACCCCAGCCGGGCGATCCACGCGCTCGGGGTTCTGGCGCGGTATTCCGAAGCGCTGAAACGGGGTCCGTCCGCGCCGCCCCCGGACCTGCCGGCCGATGCGCCGAAGCTCAGCGCCGGAACGGCCGTCAACGAGGTCGAAGGCAAGCGCATTCTGGCGGCCGCCGGCGTGCCGGCCGTCCCGGAGCGAATCGCAGGTTCGTCGTCGGAAGCTGCCAAGGCTGCTAAGGCGGCGGGCTTCCCGGTCGTCATGAAGATCGTGTCGCCCGACATCCTGCACAAATCGGAGATCGGCGGCGTCATCCTCAATGTCGCGTCGCGGGAGGCGGCCAAAACGGCTTACCGCGACCTGCTTGCGCGTGCCGAAGCGCATGCGCCGGACGCGCGCATCGACGGCGTGCTGGTTGCACCCATGGTCTCCGGCGGCGTCGAGACCATCCTCGGCGTTGTCCGCGACCCGGTGTTCGGCCCGGTGGTGATGTTCGGGCTCGGCGGCATCTTCGTCGAGGTGCTGAAGGACGTGACCTTCCGCATCGCGCCGTTCGGCATCGACGAGGCGCGCCGGATGGTCCGCGAGGTGCGCGGCTACCCGATGCTGCAGGGTGTGCGCGGGGCGCCGCCTTCGGACGAGGAAGCGCTGGCAGAGGCGCTGGCCCGGCTCTCGGCGTTCGCGGCCGCCAATGCCGATGTGCTGGAAACCATCGACGTCAACCCGTTCATCGTGTTGCCGAAGGGGGAGGGCGCGGTCGCCGTGGATGCGCTGATCGCCGTCCGGGACAACGCCGACGGATGAGCCGCCGTCCGGTCATTGTGGGCGTTGCCGACGCGCCGACCCATGACCGGGGCCGCGCATTGCCGGGCGCGACGGTGCTTTCCATACAGCGTGATGCAGCCAATGAGGCCTTGGCCCAGGCGGGTCTGACGATCCGGGACGTGGACGGCCTCGCCGTCGCCGGCATGTGGGGCATGCCGGGGCCGGGCGCCATGCAGCCCGTGCTGCTGACGGAGTATCTCGGGCTCGAATGGCCGCGCTATCTCGACGGCACGAATATCGGCGGCGCGGCCTTCGTACTGCATGCCGGGCGGGCGGCGGAGGCGATCCGTTCCGGCCAGGCGGAAACGGTGCTGATCGTTTACGGCTCGCTCCAGAAGAGCCAGGCGGCGCGGGCTCTGGGCGGGCGCCCGGCCATGTTCTCGAACCAGTGGGACATTCCCGCCGGGCTGCCGCTCCCGGTCGGCGCCTATGCGATGGCAGCGCAGAGGCATGCCCATGTCTATGGCTCCACCCGCGAGACGCTGGCCGACATCGCCGTGGCCACCCGCGCCTGGGCCGCGCTCAACCCCGCCGCCGCCTTCCGCGAGCCGATGACGGTGGATGACGTGCTGGACGCCCGCATGATCGCCTCGCCGCTCGGCCGCTACGATTGCTGCCTCGTCACCGACGGCGGCGGGGCCGTGGTGATGACCTCGGAAGAGCGCGCGCGCGACCTGCGGCTGCCGCCGGTCCACGTGCTGGGGCACGGCGCGTCAGCCTCGCATACCAGCATCGCGCACATGCCGGACATGGCGAAGCTGGAGGTGGCCGAGCAATCCTCGCGCCGGGCCTACGCCATGGCGGGCCGCCGCCCGGCCGAGATCGACCTTGCGATGCTCTACGACAGCTTCACCATCACCGTTCTGATGACACTGGAGGCGCTCGGCCTTTGCGGCTACGGCGAGGGCAGGGACTTCGTCCGGGGCGGACGGACCGGGCCCGGCGGCGCCTTCCCGGTCAACACCAACGGCGGCGGGCTGTCCTACTGCCATCCGGGCATGTACGGGCTGTTCACCATCATCGAGGCGTCCCGCCAGCTCTGGGGCATTGCGGGCGACAGGCAGGTGGAAGGCGTGCGCACGGCGGTATGCCACGGCACGGGCGGCGTGCTCTCCTCCAGCGCGACGCTCATCCTCTCGACGGAAACAGGCTAGAGTCCGGCTCATGGCCTACGACAAGCCGGTGCCCGCCATCGACGCCGAATCGGAGCCCTACTGGACCGGCGCGCGCGAGGGCCGTCTGATGATCCAGCGCTGCGGCAGGACCGGGCGCTGCTTCCTCTATTCGCGCCGCCTTGCGCCGGGCGCGGATGAAGCCGATATCCGGTGGATCGAGGCGAACGGAACCGGGGTGGTCTATTCCTTCACCGTCTGCCACGCGCCGGCCGGGCCGGCCTTCCGGGACGAGACGCCCTATGTCGTCGCCTGCGTTGAACTGGACGAAGGCGCGCGCATCGTGAGCAACCTCGTGACCGACGATATCGAGGCGGTCCGTATCGGCCAGCGGGTCGAGGCGTTCTTCGACAAGGTTTCCGAAGAGCTGACGGTCCCGAAGTTCCGCCCGGCGGGCTGAACGCGCGGTGCCGAAACGCTTCTGGAATTATTTCGGCATCGTCGCCGCGGTCGCCGTCTTCGCCGCCGCCGTCTGGGCGCTGACCTGGCAATTGCGGGACCTGCGCTGGGACGACCTGTTCCACCAGTTGGAAGCCATCCCGTTCCACCGCACCCTTGCTGCGGTAGGCGCAACCTTTGCCGCATATCTGGTGCTGGCGGCCTACGACCACACGGCCTTCCGCTATATCGGGCGGCGCATGCCCTTCGGCCGGGTCGCGTTCGTCTCCTCCATTTCCTACGCCTTCAGCCACAATCTGGGCTTCGGCGCGCTCACCGGGGGCGCGGTCCGCTTCCGGTTCTACACGGACTGGGGCGTACCCCCCGGCGACGTCGCCCGCGTCGTCCTCTACGCCGGCATCGTCTATTACCTCTGCGCGCTCTCCGTGGGCGGCCTGCTGACGCTTCCCAATGCGGCGGTGCTGGCCGATGCGCTGGAACTCGACACCGGCCTCGTCCGCGCCGTTGCGGCCGTCTGGGTGCTGTCCGGCGCGCTCTATGTCCTGTGGTGCCTCTGCGGCAGGCCGGTCGTCCGCGTCGGCGAGCGCGAGGTGACGCCGCCGAAGATCAGGCACGGGCTGGTCCAGTTCTGCGTCGGCATCCTCGAATGGGTGTTCACCAGCGCGGTGCTCTACCTGGTGCTGCCGCCGGATTTCGGCATGCCCTACTGGCATTTCGTGGCCGTCTACGTGCTGGCCTACATGGCCGGCTATATCAGCCACGTGCCGGGCGGGCTCGGCGTGTTCGAGACGGTACTGCTGGTGCTGATGCCGGAGACCGTCCCGACCCACGTCGTGGCCGCGGGCATCATCACCTACCGCGTCATCTACTTCCTCATGCCGCTGGCCCTCGCCCTCGCCCTCTTCGGCGCCTACGAAGCCTCCCGCGGCCGCTTCTCGCGCAAGGAGGAGTAGAATGCGCCGCCTGCCGCCCCGCCGTCTTGCAATCCGGGGCGGGGGGCCATAGCGTCCGGGGGAGTTTGACGCGAGCCGGGACGCTGCCTGATGGACCTCAATTTCGCCCCCCAAGACGAAGCCTTTCGCGACGAGTGCCGCGCTTTCCTGGCCGAAAAGCTGCCGGGCGATGTGGCGCGCAAGGTCGGGCTCGGCATCCAGCCGACGCTGGACGAGACGATGGCCTGGCACAGGGCGCTGCACGAAAAGGGCTGGATTGCACCCAACTGGCCCGAGGAATGGGGCGGCCCCGGCTGGACGGTGACGCAGAAATATATCTGGGACGAGGAGCAGGCGCTCGCCAACGCGCCGCGCCCGATCCCCTTCGGCCTCTCCATGTGCGGGCCGGTGCTGATGGCCTTCGGCACCGAGGAGCAGAAGCGGGAGAACCTGCCGCGCATCCTTTCCGGCGAGCGCATCTACTGCCAGGGCTATTCCGAACCCGGCGCCGGCTCCGACCTCGCCGCGCTCAAGACCCGCTGCGAGGTGCATGACGACCGCCTCGTCATCAACGGCCAGAAGATCTGGACCACCGCCGCGCACTGGGCGAACTGGATCTTCTGCCTCGTGCGCACGTCCAGCGCCGGCAAGCGGCAGGAGGGCATCTCCTTCGTCCTGATCGACATGGCCACGCCCGGAATCGAGGTGAAGCCGCTCATCACCATCGAGGGGCTGCACGAGGTGAACGAGGTGTTCTTCACCGATGTCGTGGTGCCGCGCGAGAACCTTGTGGGCGAGGTGGACCAGGGCTGGACGATCGCCAAATACCTGCTCGGCCACGAGCGCATGGGCGGCGGCGCGCTCGGCAGCCAGAAGAACGGGCTGCGCTCGCTCAAGGAGATCGCGGCCGACCAGGGGCTGGACCGCGACGGCACCTTCATGCGCAAGGTGGCGGAGGTCGAGATCGAGCTCCAGACGCTGGAGATGCAGATGCTCCGCATGCTGGCCGCGGTTTCGGCCGACAGGGAGATCGGCGCCGAGTCGTCGATGATCAAGATCCGCCGCACCGAAATCCAGCAGCGCCTTTCGGAGCTCAAGATGGAGGCGGCGGCCTACGACGCGGGCCCCTACCAGCTTGAGGCTATGGAGCACGGCTGGAACGAGGAGCCGGTCGGGCCCGACTACGCCAACGCGCTCGCCGCGAAATATTTCAACGACCGCAAGCATACGATCTTCGCCGGCTCCAACGAGATCCAGCGCAACATCATCGCGAAGCGGGTGCTCGGTCTTTGAACCGGCCTAATCTCGACCTCGAACGGCTGGCGGACCGGCATCGGCGGATGCACCGCATCCGCGCCTTCGAGGAGCGGGCCGTCGCCGCGCTGGAGGAAGGGCTGGTGCTGGGCGCCATCCACCCGTCCATCGGCCAGGAGGCCTGCGCGGTGGGCGCGGTCGGCAGCCTCGCGCGCGAGGACCTGTTGCTCTCCACCCACCGCGGCCACGGCCACACGCTGGAGAAGGGCGCGTCGGCCGCCGCCATGATGCGCGAGCTCTTCGGGCGCGAAGGCGGCAATTGCGGCGGCAAGGGCGGCTCCATGCACATTGCCGACTTCTCGGTCGGGATGCTGGGCGCGAACGGGGTCGTCGGCGCGAACATCAACATTGCCGCGGGTGCGGCCCATGCCGTGCGGCTCAAGGGCGAGCGGCGCATCGTCTGCTGCATCTTCGGCGACGGCGCGGTCAATCGCGGGCCGTTCCTGGAAGGGTTGAACTGGGCGCGGGTCTTCGACCTGCCGGTGCTGTTCGTCTGCGAGGACAACGCCTTCGCCGCCACGACGCGGACCGAGGCGATGACCGGCGGCCCCGGACCGGCGGCGCGCGCCGAGGCGCTCGGCATCCCCTCCCATGCCGCGGACGGCAACGATGTGGACCGGATGGCGGAGGTGACGGCGGAACTGCGCGAGCGAATCCTCGACGGCGGCGGCCCGCAGTTCCTCTGGGCGAAGACCTGGCGATTGACGGGCCACACGGCCGTGGACAAGGCCGCCTACCGCGATGCCGGGGAAGTCGAGGAGCGCTGGAAGGACGACCCCATCGCCCGCGCCGCCGACACGCTGCGCGCGCATGGCGTCGCCGGGGAAACGCTATCGGGCCACCGCGAAGCTGCCGTCGCGGAGATGCAGGCGGCTTATGAGGAGGCGAAGGCGGCGCCCTGGCCGGAGACGGCGGCGCTCTATGCGGACGTGCAGGATGTCGGCGACCCGCGCGAGGCGGCGTTCCGATGGTGACGACCACCTATATGGAGGCCGGCCGGCGGGCGCTGGCCGAGGAAATGCGTCGCGACCCGACCGTGTGGGCGCTCGGCGAGGACCTCGGGCGCGGCGGCGTCTTCGGGCAGTATGCCGGCATGGCGGAGGAGTTCGGACCGCTCAGGATTTCGGACGCGCCGATTTCCGAGGCGGCGATCCTCGGCTCCGCAGTCGGTGCGGCGCTGGCGGGCACGCGGCCGGTGGTGGAGATGCGCTTCGCCGATTTCGCCCTCTGCGCCGTGGACGAGCTTGTGAACCAGGCGGCCAAGGCCCGCTACATGTTCGGCGGGCAGGGCGGCGTGCCGCTGGTCGTGCGCGAGCCGATGGGCATGTGGCGCTCCTCCGCCGCCCAGCATTCGCAATCGCTGGAGGCCTGGTATGTGCATATTCCGGGCCTGACGGTCGTTGCGCCCTCGACGCCGGGCGACAATCTGCGCCTGCTGAAGGCGGCGATCCGCAGCGACGACCCCGTGGTCTATATGGAACACAAGGACCTGTGGGGGATCGAGGAGGAGCTCGGCGAGGACGAGCCGCCCGATACGCTCGGCAGCGCGCGGGTCGTGCGCGAGGGCGGCGACGCAACCGTGGTCTCCTGGTCCGCCGCGGTCCGCAATGCCGTTGCTGCGGCGGAGATGCTGGCGGAGGAAGGCGTGTCGGTGGAGGTCATCGACCTGCGCACGCTCTGGCCGTGGGACCGCGAGGCGGTGCTGGCCTCGGTGCGCAGGACCGGGCGGCTGGTGGTGGCGCATGAAGCGGTCTCGGTCGGCGGCTTCGGGGCCGAGGTTGCTGCAACCGTCTCGGAATCCCTGTTCGGCAGCCTGAAGGCGCCGGTAAAGCGCCTCGGCGCGCCGCGCGTGCCGATCCCCTACGCAAAGCCGCTTGAGGACATGCTGCGCGTGGGCCCGGACGCCATTGCAGCGGCGGTTCGCGCGCAGTTGTGAACCCTTTTTTCCAAGAGGACTTGAAGCGATGACGGATTGGCAGGAGGACCTCTACCGGGTCCTCAAGGAGTTCGATGTCAGCCAGGTGAGCTATGTGCCGGACGCGGGCCACCGGGTGCTGATCGACAAGTCTCTCGAAGACCCGGAGATGCATTCCGTGCCGCTAACCACGGAGGAGGAGGGCATCGCCATGCTGGCCGGCGCCCATCTGGGCGGGGCGCGCGGCGTTGCGGCCATGCAGTCCTCGGGCATCGGCAACTGCGTCAACATGTTCTCGCTGGTGAAGAACGGCCTCTTTCCGATGCTGGTGCTGGTGTCGATGCGCGGCGATTTCGGCGAGGGCAATCCGTGGCAGATGCCGATGGGGCAGGCGGTCGAGCCGGTGATGGAGGCGATGGGTTTCGTCACCATGCGGATCGATCGGCCCGAGGATGTCGAAGGCGCGATGCGCGCGGCCTGCACCATGGTGTTCCGGTCGGGGCAGGCGGTGGGCGTTCTGCTCACGCAGAAATTGATTGGCGCCAAGGCGTTTTGACGGGGGAGTGGAAGCGATGAACGAGGCGTTCCGGGCCGGAACCGCGGTAGAAATGAGCCCCGTCGGCACGCTCGACAGGCGCGAAGCCGTGCCCGCGCTGGTGGGCAATCCGCAGGACTGGCTGATCGTCGCGGGCCTGGCCGGCACGGCAAGGGACACGGCGGCCATGTGCGAGCCCGAGGCCAACTATTTCGCCTGTGCGGGCGTCATGGGCGGCGCGGTCGCCATGGGGCTCGGACTTGCGCTTGCGCGGCCCGACCGCAGCGTGCTGGTGCTGACGGGCGATGGCGAGCTCTTGATGAATGTGGGTTCGCTTGCGACCGTGGCGATCCTGAACCCGCCCAACCTCTCCATCGTCTGCGTCGATAACGGCCACTACGGCGAGACCGGCTACCAGAAGAGCCACACCTCGCTCGGCGTGGACCTCGCCGCGATGGCGTCCGGGGCGGGAATCCCGGCGGTCCGCTCGGTGTCTGAAGCAGACGGGATCGAAGAGGCCGGCCGGCTGCTGCGCGAAGCCAACGGCACCTCGTTCGTACTGCTCAGGATTACCCCGGACGCGCCGCCGCCCGTCATTAGGCGTTCCCTAGACGCCGCGCTCTCCAAGGACCGTTTCCGCGCGGCAACGCTCCCGGCGGGGTAGAGCCGGGCGGGCTTAAGGGTCGTTGGACGGGTCAGGTGTGGCGGAGGCGCCGCCGGTGATCTTCGGCCGGAAGGGGGAGGGCGCCCTGCCGGAACCGAGGCCGGGGATCGGCCGCACGGGCGCGCCTTCATGCGCCGCCGCCATGAAATCGTGCCAGATACGCGCCGGCAGGCCGCCGCCCGTCACCTCGTCCATCGGCGCGCCGTCATCGTTGCCGACCCACACACCGGCGACCAGATTGCCGGTGAAACCGACGAAGAAGGCGTCTCGGAAGGACTGGCTGGTGCCCGTCTTGCCGGCGGCCGGGCGGCCGGCCAGCCGCGCGGCTTTGCCGGTACCCTGGGAAACGACGGCGGCAAGCAGGTCGTTCATGGACGCCACCACGCCGGGCGCCACCGCCTCGCCCGCGCCGGTGCCGGACCGCTCGAACACGCCCTCGATCTCCCGAACGCCGTACGGGATCACGCCTGCGCCGCCATTGGCGAAGGTAGCGTAGGCGCCGGTCAGCTCGATCAGCCTCACGCTGCTGGACCCGAGCGCAATGGTGAGATCGGGCGCAAGGTCCGATGTGATGCCGAGGCGGCGCGCCGCCTCGGCGACGCGGGCGCGCCCGGCACGGTCGGCGAGGCGGACGGCGGCGGCGTTCAGCGACTGGGCGAAGGCCTCCCGCATGGCGACCGAGCCGCGGAACCGGCCGTCGAAGTTCCCGGGCGCCCATCCTCCGACGTTGACACGGGCGTCGGTCACGGTGTCGTCCGGACGCAGGCCCCGCTCCAGCGCCGCCATATAGACGAACAGCTTGAAGGCGGAGCCCGGCTGGCGAAGCGCCTGCGTCGCGCGGTTGAATTGGCTCGCGCCGTAGTTCCTGCCGCCCACCATGGCCCGCACCGCGCCGTCGGGCGACATGGCCACAAGGGCGACCTGGGACGGGTTTGTCCTGTCCGCCAGCGCCGCGGCGACCGTTTCCGCCGCGAGGCGCTGCAGGCCGGGATCGAAGGTCGTGGCAATCCGGAGGTCGCGGTCCACCATTCCCAGACGCCGGTTCACCTGCGCCAGCACCCAGTCCGCGAAATAGCCCCGGCCGTCCGGTTCCGTCGTCGTCCGCAAGGTGGAGGCGGCCGCCTGCGCGGCCTGCTCACCGGAAATGAAGCCGGCGCTTGCCATCGCCTTCAGCACAAGCCGCCCCCGCTCTGCCGCGCCGCCCGGATTGGCGACGGGCGACAACCGGCTCGGCGCCTTCAGCAGCCCGGCCAGCACGGCGGCTTCCCAGAGATCGACTTCGGCCGCCGGCTTGGAGAAGAAGCGCCGCGCGGCGGCATCGACGCCATAGGCTCCAGACCCGAAATAGGCCCGGTTGAGATAAAGCGAAATGATGTGGTTCTTGTCGTAGCGCCACTCCAGCCAGAAGGCGAGCAGCGCCTCGCGGATCTTTCGCTCGATCGACCGCTCCGGCGTCAGGAAGACGTTCTTCGCAAGCTGCTGGGTGATCGTGCTGCCGCCCTGGCGCACGCCTCCCTCGACGATGTTGACCCAGAGCGCCCGCGCCAGGCCGATCGGGTCGATGCCGCCATGCTCGTAGAAGCGCCGGTCCTCGATGGCAATGACGGCGCGCGGCAGATAGGGCGGAAGCCGCGACGCATCGACCGGGTCGCCGTAGAGGTCCCCCTTCGCCAGAACGGGGTTGCCGTCCACATCGTTCAGGAAAATGCCCGGCCGCCGACCGCTTTCCGCCATCCGCTCGACATCGGGCAGCGTGTAGGAGAAATAGGCGAGCACCGCGATCAGTGCGACAAGGCCCCAGACGAAGGCGACCGTCATCCCGGAGACGAGACGCCGCAGCAGGGACCGGCGCGCGCCGCCCGCCCTTCTTGTCCGGCGTCCGGTCCGGCTGGGTGATTTCCGTTTGGGCGCCACTTTTCCGGGCCGTTTGTTCCCGAGCGTTCTGCCCGGTGAATGTGGCGATTCCGGGGCCGGCCCGGACTTTCCCCCCGGCCCTTTGCGCAGGCTCGGACCGCCCCGGCGCCGCTGCCCGGCGTTTCCCCTGCCTCTTTTGTCGCCCTGGCGCGCCATGCGTCATATAGGCCCAAGAATCAGGCTATTTCTAGGCCCCGGCGCGGTGAACCTGGCTTCTGGGCAGGATGAGCAGGCTGCCGAGAAGTTGCATGCCCCTGTCGTCCTCGCCGGCCGCGCGCTCGCGGACCGCGAGCAGTGCCTTGCCGCCCGCCGTTTCACCCCAGAACCAGTCCGACAGATCCTGCGAGGCAACCGCGCCGGGCTGTGCCGTAGCGGCTTCGGTGTAGAAGGCCATCAGGTCGTCGCAGGCGAGCTTCAGGGAGCGGGAAAGCTTGCGCGCAGGGTCCGTGTCGTCCGGGTCCGCGCCGTCCGCATAACGGCTGACAAGCCTCGCGGCGTCCTCGATCTCGTAGCCGCTGGCGCCGACCGTGGTCCTCCCGCGCCGTTCCTTAGCAAGGTCCCACCACGGCCGAAGGCGGGCAATTTCATCGACAACAAGCCGCTCGTGTTTGCCGTCCAGGGCGGTCTCGGGCCGGGGAAGGGACACGGGACAGGCCCAGCCCTCGTAATCGGCGGGCTCCGGCGCGGGATCGGGAAACTCGTCCAGCACCGGGCCGGCGGGCCGGTCGAGCAGCGCAAGGGCGGCGCGCAACACACGGAGCTGGAACTCCGGATTGTCAGGCGCACCGAGCGGCCTGCCGAGCTCGAACGGCACGGAAAGCGTGCGCGGATTGGCAATCGCCTCGGCATGTTCGTGGACGAGGGCGATAACCACCGTCGCGATGCCCTTGCGCTCCAGATAGTGGGCAAGCGCGCACACGGCGCGCGTGCAGTTTGGTCAGACGGGCACCAGCAGCGCCGTATCGACGCCTTCGGCCTGCATGGCGGCCGCGACATCCTCGGCGAAGGGCTGCATCGGCGCGGGGTCGCTCGCGCCCATGAAGGAATAATGGTGGGCCGCAACGCCGCCGATCTCGCCGCGGGCGGCCATTTCTTCGAGCCGCTCCACGGGATAGACGATGTTGAGGTCCTGCTGGAAGCCGGTCCGGTCGTAATTGACCGAAATGTGGCTCATCAGGATGTCATTGGCGTCGGTATCCGTCGGCAGCACCCGGTAATCGACAGCTCCGGGACCGAACGGACGGTCTCCGCGCCTGCCGAGGCCTGCGGAGGAAACCACGGCGACCCGGCGTTCGGAAAGCGTCGGCCCGGAAACGAAGGCGCCGCCCTCGATTTCGGGCAGCGGCAGGCGGGCCAGATGCCTGGCCATACCTTCCGGCATGTCGGCGTAACGGGTCATGGATGCTCCTTGCGGAATCTGCAGCGATGCGCGAAACAACGGGACGACGCTACATAAAGTGAGGCAGGATGCAGGTCAAAGCCATACAGATCGACAGGCCCGGTCCCCCGTCGGCGATGGAGTTGCGTACGGTGACGGTCGGCGAGCCCGGCCCCGGCGAAGCGCTGATCCGCCATACCGCAATCGGGCTGAACTATATCGACACCTACCACCGGTCCGGCCTCTACGACCTGCCCATGCCGAGCGGGCTCGGCAGCGAGGGGGCGGGCGTCGTCGAAGCGGTCGGGGAAGGTGTCGGGCATGTCCGGCCGGGCGACAGGGCGGCCTATGCGGGCGGCGCCCCCGGTTCCTATTCGGAAGCGCGCGTGATGCCCGCCGACCGGCTGGTGAAGTTGCCGGACGAAATCGACGACAGGCAGGCCGCTGCAATGATGCTGAAGGGCATGACCGTCGAATACCTGCTCAACCGCACCTTCAAGGTGTCGGCGGGCCAGACCATCCTGTTCCACGCTGCGGCCGGCGGCGTCGGCCTGATCGCCGGGCAGTGGGCCAAGGCGCTCGGCGCGACCGTGATCGGCACGGCAGGCGGCCCCGAGAAATGCGCACTCGCCAAGGGTTACGGCTACGACCACATGATCGACTACAAGCAAGGCGGCATTGCGCGGCAGGTGCGCGAATTGACCGGCGGGGCCGGCGTTCCGGTCGTCTATGACAGCGTCGGCAAGGCGACCTGGGAGGAATCGCTGGACTGCCTTGCGCCGCGCGGGGTGATGGTGTCGTTCGGCAATGCATCCGGCCCGGCTCCGTCCTTTGCGCCAGGCATTCTCGGGGCCAAGGGTTCGCTTTACCTGACCCGCCCGTCCCTCGTGCACTATACGCTGACGCAGCCGGAGGTGCAGGCGTCGGCCGATGCGCTGTTCGCCATGGTGAGTTCAGGCAGGGTCAGGATCGAGGTGAACCAGACCTATGCGCTGGCGGACGCCAGGAAGGCGCATGAGGACCTGGAAGGCCGCAGGACCACGGGGTCCACGGTCCTGCTGGTGGAGTAGCCGCGCCATGTCCGAAGACCCGATCCTTTACGAGGTTCGCGACGGCCTCGCCCATGTGACGCTCAATCGGCCGGATGCCGCCAACGCCTTCGACCTGGAGTTCGTCCGGGCGTTCCACCGCATCATGATCGACTGCGACAAGAACAGGGCGGTGCGGGCTGTGCTGATGACCGGCGCGGGCAGGATGTTCAGCGCCGGCGGCGACCTCAAATTCTTCCTCCAGGCCGGCGACAGGGTGGAGTCGGTGCTGTCCGAGATGACCGCGAGCCTGCACACGGCGATTGCCGTGATGAACCGGATGGACGCCCCGGTCGTCATCGCGGTCAACGGCATGGCGGCGGGCGGCGGGATGTCGCTCGCGATGACCGGCGATGTCGTCTTTGCGGGCGAGAGCGCCCGGTTCACCATGGCCTATACGGCCGCCGCGCTGTCGCCGGACGGCAGCTCGACATGGTTCCTGCCCCGGTTGACGGGCTTCCGCCGCGCCAAGGAGCTGGCGCTGACCAACCGGATGCTGAGCGCGGCTGAGGCCATGGAGATCGGCATCGTGGACCGCGTGGTTCCGGACGCCGACCTGATGGCGGAGGCGGAGAAACAGGCGCGCGCCTTCGCCGACGGGCCGACGGGAGCCTATGGCGCGGTCAAGCGTCTGATGATGGAGAGCTTCCAGAACGGTCTCGAAACGCAGATGGAGCTGGAATCCCGCTCCATCGCCGCCCGCGCTTCCAGCGCCGACGGGCGCGAGGGCGTGGGCGCCTTCGCCGAGAAACGCAAACCGAACTTCACTGGGGAATAACCGCCGATGAATGCCGCCGAACCGCCGAAGTCCTTCGTCGAGGTGAAGGGCAAGCGCATGGCCTATGTGGAGATGGGCGAGGGCGACCCTGTCGTCTTCCTTCACGGCAATCCGACCTCGTCCTACCTCTGGCGCAACATCATGCCGCATGTCGCGGGGCAGGCCCGGTGCCTGGCGCCGGACCTGATCGGCATGGGCGACAGCGACAAGATCGACGACCCCGGACCCGGCAGCTACCGCTTCGTCGAACACCGCGAATATCTGGATGGTTTCCTCGATGCTGTCGGCCTCGGCGGCAACGCCGTCTTTGTCATCCACGACTGGGGCTCGGCGCTTGGCTTCGACTGGGGCAACCGGCACCGCGACCGGGTGCGGGGCTTCTGCTACATGGAGGCGCTCGTCCGGCCGGTTACCTGGGAGGAGTGGCCCGAGGCGGCAAAGGCCGTGTTCCAGGGCTTCCGCTCGCCGGCGGGCGAAGGGATGGTGCTGGAGAAGAACGTGTTCGTCGAGCGCGTGCTGCCCGGCTCGATCCTTCGGAAGATATCCGAAGAGGAAATGGCGGTTTACCGGCGGCCTTTCGCGACGCCGGGCGAGGACCGCCGCCCGACCCTGACATGGCCGCGCGAAATCCCGATCTCCGGCGAGCCCACGGACGTCGTCGAGATCGTGCGCGCCTATTCCGAGTGGCTGGCCGCCTCGGATGTCGCCAAGCTCTTCATCGATGCAGAGCCCGGCGCCATCCTGACCGGTCCGCAAAGGGAATTCTGCCTGGGTTGGCCGAACCAGACCGTCGCGAAGGTCAAGGGAAGCCACTTCATTCAGGAAGATTCGCCCGACGGGATCGGCAAGGCGCTCTCCGACTGGCTGGGCAACCTGCCGCGCTAGTTTACGGCCTTCATGCAGACTGGCCCGACGACGGCTGCCGGGCCAGCCGCTCGGCGAGGTCGAGCTTGCGGACCTTGCCGGTCGCGGTGACCGGCAAGGCTGCGCGCTCGATGATCTCGATGCGCTGCGGCGTCTTGTAGGCGGCGAGTTCCGCCCGGCAGGCCCGTCTCAGAATATCCGTATCGAGGGACGCGCCCGGTTCTGCGACTACGACGGCCACGGGCACCTCGCCCTTCACGGGGTCCGGCAGGCCGACGACATAGGCTTCCGCGACTCCGGGCCGGTTCTGCAGGAATGTCTCGATTTCGCGCGGCGCGATGTTGATGCCGCCCGATTTCAGCATTTCCTTGAGGCGCCCGAGGAAAAGCAGGCGGCCCCCTTCGTCCCAGGCCGCAAGGTCTCCTGTCTTCATCCAGCCGTCCGCGGTGAAGATTTCGGAAGCGCGTTCCGCATCGTTGAAATAGCCGGGTGTATTCCGCCCGCGCAGCCAGATTTCGCCCCGCTCGCCGTCGCGACCCGTTTCGGGGTCGACGAGACGGAACTCCTGCCCCGGCAACGGCTGCCCGCATGTCGTGTGCCGAATTTCCAGGGGGTCGTCATAGTCGCAAACTGTTGAATTCCCATAGGCTTCTGTCAGGCCGTAAACCTGAAGGATTCGCTTGACCCCGAGCCGTTCGATAAGCGCCATGTCGCCGGGCGTGCCGATGGAGAGCCCGGTCCGCAGGGACGAAAGGTCCCGCCCCGGCCGGTCGGGATGCTCCCACATCGCGTACGCCATGTTGGGCATGCCGTAGAAGACGGAGCAGCGTTCCCGTTCGATTAGCGCCATCGCCTCGCCCGGCTCGAAGGCGTGCTGGAGGACTATGGTCGCCCCGTGGGTAAGAGCAGCCCCGAGGGCGTTGGCGGCGGCGAAGCTCCAGAAGAGATTGATTGCGAGCCAGACCCGGTCCTCGGGCCCGAGGCGCATCCGCTCGCCGATGGCGCGCATGTTCTCGATGATTCCGCGATGGGTGAGCTGCGCACCCTTCGGCATGGCCGTCGTGCCGGAGGTGAAGAGGATTTGCGCCACATCGTCCGGCTCCGGGTCCGGGAAGACACCAGGCTCGCGGCGCAGCGCGGAATAGGGCAAGGCGTCGGGCGGCGTATCGCCCAGAATGACGACGGTTTCCACCTTTCCGAACGCGCCGGCCTCGCGGAGCAGGGCGGGATAGTCCTGGCGGAGATAGCGGTCGGAGGCGACCAGAAGCCTGATGTCCGCCCTGGTGAAGACATGGCGAAGCTCGTGGGTGCGGAACCAGGTATTGACGGCCACGACCCGTGCGCCGAGTGAAAGCGCCGCGAACATGACCGTGAGCCACTCCGCACAATTGCCCATCAGAACGCCGACATTATCGCCCCGGCGGATGCCGCGCGCATGGAGCCCGGCGGCGATCCGAGCGACTTCTTCGCGGAAGGCGCCGTAGGTCCATCGTTCGTCGCGATAGACCAGGAACTCGTGCCCGGGCGCGCTCTCCGCAAGAGCGTTCAGCAGGCCGGGCAGCGTGCGAGCGGTCCGGACCGCTTCGGAAATCATCGCTCGCGCGCAGCCTCGACAAGCGGCACGGCGCGTCCGTTATAGACGTCCGGCTTGCGCACCCGGACGCGGCACCAGGCGACCCTCGGATCCTGCAGACAAAGCTCCAGAAGCTCGTCCACCAGCGTCTCCAGCAGGTCGGTGTGCGGGCGGTCGGGCCACTCGGAGGTCACATGCCGATAGACACGGTCGTAATCGATGCAGTCCTCGATACTCCGGGCCGTTTCCCATTCGGGCCGCGTCATCTCGACGTCGACGAGCAGGCGCTGGCGCCTGTCGGGGTGGCGTTCCCAGTCTGCAATGCCCACCCTTGCCTCGACCGCAATGCCTTCGAGGGCTACACGCTGCCAGGTCCGCGTCATTCCTCGATCATCGCCGTCTCGACGTCCTCATAGTCCTGAAAGCGGAATCCGGCGTCAACATAAAGCGTTTCCCCGGTCACGCTTTCGGTCTCGACCAGGTAGCGCACGGCCCGGAACAGGTCGTCCAGCGCAATCTCGCGCTCAAGCAGGGTGGAGCGGACGACGGCCCGATATTCGTCGGCGCTCTGCCCGCCGCTCGGCAGCACCACGCCGGGCGCCACCGCGTTGACGCGCACGTTCGGCGCCAGCGCCTGCGCCAGCATCGTCGTTGCATTCTGGAGTGCTGTCTTGGCAAGCGTGTAGGACAGGAAGGACGCACTTGGCCGCCAGACTTTGAAATCGAGGAAATTGACGGCCACGGCCGGTCGTCCGCGTGCGGCAATGGCTCGGATGAGATTGACCGGGGCCGCCAGATTGACGGCGATATTGCGCCCCCAGGTCCCGGCCTCCAGCGTTTCCATGTCGTCATACTCGAAGGTGGATGCACAGTTGATGAGCACGTCCACCGGCCCGAGCGCAGCCTCGCAACCGGCGATCAGGGCCTCCGCGGCATTCCATTCGGAAAGGTCGGCGGGAAGCAGGGCCGTCCGCTCGATTCGCGCCGCAAGCGTCTCCGCGTCCCGCCGCGAGCCGTTGTAGTGGATGCCAACGCAACAGCCCGCCTGCCCGAAGCCGAGCGCCAGATGACGGCCGATCCGCCGCGCCGCGCCCGTCACCAGCACCACCGTCATGACGCCAGCCAGGCTTCCAGATTCTCGACTTCGCCGGCGTCCCGGGCCGCCCGGAACGTCTCGTTGGCGCCGGCGTTGGCGGCGAATTCCGCGCGGGCCGCTGCAGCGATTTCGGGAGTGAGGTCGAGACCGCCCGCATCTATGGCGGCGACGATTGCGGCATAGCCGCGCGCTGCCCGATCGGCCGTGTCCGGCGACTGGGTGATCGAGCCGTCGCGCTTGATGTAGTCGTAGCCGGTCCGCGCGAGGCCGCGGAATTCCGGGCAGCGGCTCAGCACTTCGAGGTTGAATACAACATCGCTGCAGAAGTCGAAGGCGCGCCAGCCCCCGCCGGCGACCTCGCGACGGACGAGCGCGTTCATCGGCAGGCGCGGGGCGAGGACGGCTTCAGCCGTCAGCCGGAAATCGGCCGGGGTCGGCGGGAACGCCGTCTTGGCGAGGCGCCCCTCGATCCAAAGCGCCGTGTTGTCCACTGCGGCGCCGTGGCGCTCGGCGAAGGGCAGCATGAAGGCCATGCGCTCCGGGCGCATGGCGTCGTCGGCGTCCAGATTGGCGACGAACCGTCCCCTCGCCGCAGCAAGCGCGGCATTGCGGGCGGGCCCGTCGCCGCTGCCGGTCCGTCCCGTGGAGACCTGCCGGAGGCGCGGGTCCGCGCAGTCCAGCATGGCCGCATAGTCCTCGCCGTCGTCGGAGGCGAGCACCACCTCGAGGTCGTCGAACGTCTGGGCGAGCGCGCTTTCGACCGCCTTGCCGATCGTTTCGGCGGCCTCGAAACATGGGACCAGAATACTGACGGTCGGTGCTAGACTGGGCGCCAGGGAGCCGTCCTCCATCGGGGCGCGGCACATTAGCAGTATCGGAGAAAGCCCGCATGACCGGCCTGCCGTCCTACGATGTCTTCGCAATCCGCTATGGCGAACAGAAAGAGCGCCCCGAAGGCTCGACCTTCATGGGCGGCGACCCGGCGAAGATGATCCCGGGCCTCGACTTCTTCACCTATGTCATCACCGGGGCCGGGCGGACCTGGATCGTCGATACCGGCTTCAAAGCCGACATTTCCGGCGAGGGCGGCCGCATGTTCCGGCACGACCCGGCGGCCGTGCTGGCCCGGCTCGGCGTCGATGCGAAGACGGCGTCCGACGTTTTGTTGACCCACGCGCATTTCGACCATGTCGGCAATCTCGCCGATTACCCGGCGGCTTCCTTCCGCATGCATGCCGAGGAGATGACTTCGATCACCGGGCCGGACATGACGCATCCGGCCTTCCGCCACGCCAACCATTTGCGCGACACCCAGGCGCTGGTGCAGCTCGTCTATGAAGACCGGCTGCGCTTCGACACCGATCCGGTGGTCGAAATCGCGCCTGGCCTCGAATCGCACCTGATCGGCGGCCACGCGCGCGGCCAGACGGTGCTCCGCGTCCACAGCAGGCGGGGCTGGATCCTGCTCGCCTCCGATGCCGTCCATCTGTTCGAGGAAGTCACGGACGAGCGGCCGTTTGCGATCTTCTACGACCTCGCGAAGATGGTGGAAGGCTATCGGCGCTGCCTGGCGCTTGCGGGCTCGCTCGAGCGGCTGGTTCCCGGCCACGACAAGCTGGTGACGGCGCGTTATCCCGCCCCGAGCGCCGAGCTCGAAGGCATCGTGCTCGACCTCGGCGCCGAGCCCTCGGCCTGATCCGGGTCAACCCTTGCGCAGGCGGCTTCTGCGGCTATAGTCGCGCGTCCTTTCGGAGGGACCTTCCATGCTGATCTCACCGGCCTACGCGCAGTCGGGCGGCGGCGGCGACATGCTGACCGGCCTGTTGCCGATCATCCTCATCTTCGTCGTGTTCTACTTCCTGCTGATCCGCCCGCAGCAGAAGAAGGCCAGGGCGCATCGCGAACTCGTGGCCGCACTCCGGCGCGGTGACAGGGTTGTGACCGCCGGCGGGATCATGGGCGTGGTCGCCCGCGTCAGCAACGAGCATGAAGTGCTGGTGGAGATAGCGGAAGGCGTGCGGGTGCGCATGGTCCGCTCGCAGATCACCGATGTGCTGAGCAAGCCCGGTCAGGCCCAGGCTGCCGCGCCGGCCGGTCCGGCCGGGGGCGGCAGCCTTCTCGGCGGACTGTTCGGCCGCAGGGGCAACTAACCGGCAATGCTCTACTTCGCCAGGTGGAAGATCGTCGTCATCCTGGCGATTTGCGCGCTCGGCCTGGTTTACGCATCGCCTAATTTCTGGCGGTCGGACAATCTCGGCACGAACCTGCCGAGCTGGATTCCGCACAAGACCGTCAATCTCGGCCTTGACCTCCAGGGTGGCGCGCACCTGCTGATCGAGGTGCAGACGGGCGCCGTGCTGAAGGAACGCCTGGAGGCGGTGGAAGACAATGTGCGCCGCAGCCTGCGTGATGCGCGCATCGGCTATCGCGGGCTCGGCGTGCGCGACAGGGCCGTGGTGTTCGCATTGCGCGACGCCGGCGATATCGGACGCGCCCGGCAGCTCGTGGCCGAGCGCGACAGCCTCGTGACGGTCGAGATCGACGATTCCGGGGCGGCCCGGCTGGAATATCCCCCGGAAGTAGTCGTCGATGTCGAGAGCGCGGCGGTCGAACAGACGCTGGAAATCCTGCGTATCCGGCTGAACGAGCTCGGCCTTCGCGAGCCGACGATCCAGCGCCATGGCCTGGACCGCATCATCGTGCAGCTTCCGGGCGTGGACGACCCGGACACGATCAAGGACCTGCTCACCCAGACGGCGAAGCTAACCTTCCACCTACTGGACCAGCGCAATGCGGACCCGGCCGCCGCCGCGCCGCCGGGCGCGCGCTGGCACAAAGGCACGGACCCGCTCGGGCAGGTCATCGACTATCTCGTCGAAAAGCGGGTGCGGGTTTCGGGCGAGCGCCTGGTCGACGCGCAGCAGACCTTCCAGGACGGTCAGCCCGTGGTGAGCTTCCGCTTCGATTCGGTGGGCGCGCGCCAGTTCGGCCGCACCACGGGCGAGCATGTCGGGCGGCCGCTGGCCATCGTGCTCGACAACGAGGTCATCAGCGCGCCCCGGATCAACGAGCCGATCCTGGGCGGCTCCGGCATCATTTCGGGGTCTTTCTCGCTCACCGAGGCGCAGAACCTCGCGCTGCTGCTGCGCGCCGGCGCGTTGCCCGCGCCGCTGGTCTATCTGGAGGAGCGCACGGTCGGACCCGGTCTCGGGCAGGACTCCATCGACGCCGGCAAGGCGGCGAGCATCATCGGCATGGTCGCCGTGCTGGTGTTCATGGTGGTGATCTACGGCCTCTTCGGCCTCATGGCGAATGTTGCGCTCGTGTTCAACATGGCGCTCATTTTCGGCGCGCTGTCGCTGCTTCAGGCGACGCTCACGCTTCCCGGCATTGCCGGCATCGTGCTGACCATCGGCATGGCGGTGGACGCCAATGTGCTGATCTTCGAGCGCATCCGCGAGGAGGCGCGGGTCGGGCGCGGCGTGATCGGGGCGATAGACGCCGGCTACGACCGCGCACTCAAGACCATCATCGATGCGAACCTGACCACCCTGATCGCCGCAGCGCTGCTGTTCTGGTTCGGCTCCGGGCCGGTCAAGGGGTTCGCCGTCACGCTCGCCATCGGCATCATGACCTCCATGTTCACGGCGATCTGGGTCACGCGGCTGATGGTCGTCCTCTGGGTCCGCCGCCGGCGCCCGCAAATGTTGCCGATCTGAGGGGCGGGCAGGAACGATGCGACCGTTACGGCTGATTCCCCCCGACACCAGTTTCCAGTTCATCGCGCTGCGCAAGCGCGCCTATGTCATCTCCATCCTGCTGATCCTGGCTGCGGTGGCGTCGCTCGCAGTGCAGAGCCTGAATTTCGGCATCGACTTCGTCGGCGGCACCCTGATCGAGGTGCGCACCAAGGGGCCGGCCGATATCTCGGCCATGCGTCAGACGCTCTCCGCACTGGACAGGGGCGAGGTCGGCCTCCAGGAATTCGGACAGCCGACCGACGTGCTGATCCGCATACAGCAGCAGCCGGGCGGCGACGCGGCCCAGCAGGCCACGGTCGCCGCCGTGAAGGAGGCACTCGGCGACAGCGTCGAGGAATACCGGCGGGTCGAGGTCGTCGGGCCCAAGGTCGGCGGCGAGCTGATCGAGGCGGGCGCGATTTCAGTGGCGCTCGCGCTGCTTGCGATCATGGCCTACATCTGGTTCCGGTTCGAATGGCAGTTCGGCGTGGGCGCGGTGCTGGCGCTCGCCCACGATGTCGTCACGACGGTGGGCATCTTCTCCATCCTCCAGTTGGAGTTCAACCTCTCGACAGTGGCCGCGGTGCTGACCATTGCCGGCTACTCGATCAACGACACGGTGGTCGTGTTCGACCGGGTGCGCGAGAACCTGCGCCGCTACAAGACCCTGCCGATGACCGACCTCCTGAACCGCTCGGTCAACGAAACCCTGTCGCGCACGGTCATGACCTCCGTGACCACGCTGCTGGCGCTGCTTTCCCTGTTCTTCCTCGGCGGCGAGGTCATCCGCGATTTCGCCTTCGCGATGATCTGGGGCGTCATCATCGGCACCTATTCCTCAGTCTGGATCGCATCGGCCACGCTGTTGTGGATGGGCGTGCGCCCGAGCGCGACGGACGACCTGCCCGACGACGCCGAAGTCGCCCGCACGCTCGGCGACCGATGACCGACATCAGCCCTGTCGTCCCGCAAGGCCGGCAGGTCGTCGAAGGCTACGGGGGCGGGCGCTTCCGGATTTCCGGCGCCGTCTGGACGGGTTCCGTGCTGCTCCGCCCCGACGCGGTCCTGCCCTGGCCCGTGGCGGAGTTCCGGGACCTCACGCTGGAAAGCCTGATGCCGCTGACCGAAGGGGAGGACATCCCGGAAATCCTGCTGATCGGCTGCGGCGGCCGGGCGGAACTCCTGCCCCGGGCGCTGCGCGACGCGATCCGGGCCGAGGGCATGGTCGCCGACGCCATGGACACCGGCGCGGCATGCCGCACCTTCAATGTGCTGATGGCGGAAGACCGCCGCGTCGCTGCCGCGCTCATCGCCGTCGAGTAACCCTGCATCCGGTCCGACGGGGCCGCGATTTCCGGTTTGCAGATAAGCTGCGCAGGGCGGACCGCAGGGCTGCGGCCTGTATGTCCAGCCCCGGTTGCGCCAATGCGCATGCCCGGGAAAACTCGCGTAAACAATAGAGCGCCAAAATGTCGCCATGAATTGCTATATAGATAATATTGCTTTCTTTTATGATACATAATATCAAGCAATGCACTGACATTGTCGGTGCGATAGAACGATACCAGTTGGGCAAAATCATAATGAGGGAAAAAGCAGACAGGCCAGACGAACTGTTGCGTTATTGCACTGGTTCCGGTGACCGTGGCTTCGTGAATAAAATTTCGTCATTCTCCTTTATTATTTTTGCAGAAATGACCAATTTTTGTTCACAAGGTTTTCATCATCCACCTTAACATTAACTTTATCCCGAGCGCTCTGATCGAATTCGGAGTGCCGTGCGGCGTCGGAACGAAGCCGGAGCCGCACTCCTCTTCGGCATGACGCTCGTTCTTTCGGTGCCCGCGGTCGCATAAGCCGGCGGCCCGGCGCCGCTTCTTCAGCCCCTTTTTCCGGCAGGGCGCAGCATCCGGCTGCGCATCCGTTCCCGTCTGTCCAGTTCAGAACCGAAAGGACTGTCATGAGCCACACCAGACGGCAGTTTCTCACTGCCGCCGCCGCTGCGGCCTCCACCTTGTCCATGGCGGGCTGCGCCGGCCCGCATGTAGCCTCGCAGGGGCATCGCTCGTCCTATACGAGCCAGATCCTGAAGCCGCAGAACCGGAACACGGTTTTCCTGTGGGTGGACACCGCCTTGCAGCAGATCCGGGACCAGAGGGTTCTGACCCCTCGCGCTGCGTACAATTACGGGCTGGCCACTGCCGCCGGCTTCCTGGCTGCCAACGGCATCGTCCAGGCTTACGACAAGCCCTTCGGCATCGGACAGGGTCCGCGCGGGGCCAATCCGGAGGTGGCCTACGGCGTCGCCTTCGCCACAGCGGCGGCCGAGGCGTTTCAGCAGCCGTTCCTGTTCGAGCGCATCGGTTTTCTGAGCCGGTTTCCCGACGGCGAGGCGAAGTCGCTCGGCGTTGAGTGGGGCCGTGCCGCGGGCCGCCGGGTGCTCGACATGCGCACGGATGACGGCTCGGAGCCGAGCGAGGTCAACTACTATCTCGGACGTTACCTTCGTCGAGCGGATTCATTGCGATGGAGCCCGACAGGCCCGTTCTATGGCGCGTCGCCCGGGCCCGCATTCGCTTCCTTCGACCGTTGCCTCTATCCCGGCCACGGCAAGATCAAGCCATGGACGATGACAAGCGGGGCGCAATTCCGGGTGGCCGGATTCTACGACGCCGCAAGCCCGGAGTTTGCCGAAGAGTTCGACACCATCCGCCGCCTCGGAGGCATGGACAGCAGTATCAGGACCGCCGACGAATCGGAGATCGCGCTTTTCTGGGAAGACGGCCCCTGGGGCATCACCCCACCGGGGCACATGATCTACATTGCCATGCAGCTTCTGCAGGACCGGGGCCTCTCCTTCATCGAGCTGGCCCGCGCCTTCGCGTTGATCGGCATGACCCAATGCGATGCGTCGATCTGCGCCTGGGACAATAAATACCATTACGACGTCGTTCGCCCCGAAAGCGCGATTCGCGTCCGGGGATCGTGCCCCCGCGGGTGGTGTAAGAGCCTGGCGTCCGTAGCGGTGTCCGGCGGGTAGGGCCGGAACGCTCAGGCTGCCACGGCGGGCAACTTGACGGTTGTATTGTCGCTCACGGGAGCGATGGATTCCAGCGTCATGTATCTGGCTCTCTGGACTGCCCATTCATCGTTCTGCTCGAGCAGGATTGCGCCGATCAGCCGGGTGATGGCGTCCTCGTTGGGGAAGATGCCGACGGTGTTTGTGCGCCGCTTGATCTCGCCGTGGAGGCGTTCGAGCGGGTTTGTCGAGTGCAGCTTGGCGCGGTGCGCGGCCGGGAAGGTCATGTAGGCGAGAACATCGTGCTCGGCCTCGTCCATGATGGCGGCGAGCTTTGGCGCCTTGGGCCTGAGCTGGTCGGCGACCTGGCGCCACTGGGCGGAGGCGCTGTCTGCATCCTCCTGGGCGAAGGCGGTAGTGACGAAGGCGGAGACGACGCGCCGGCCCTGCTTGCCGGCATGGGCGAGCAGGTTGCGCATGAAGTGGACGCGGCATCTCTGCCAGGTGGCGCCGAAGATGCGGGTGGCGGCGGCCTTCAGGCCCTTGTGGTCGTCGGAGATCACCAGCTTGACGCCGCGCAGGCCGCGGCGGGCGAGCGAGCGCAGGAAGTCGGTCCAGAAGGTCTCGGCCTCGGACGCGCCGATCGCCATGCCGAGCACCTCGCGCCGGCCCTGATCGTTGACCGCCACCGCGATGGTGACCGCGACCGAGACGACGCGCCCGGCCTCGCGCATCTTCACATAGGTCGCGTCAAGCCAGAGATACGGCCAGTCGCCCTCCAGCGGCCGGTCGAGGAAGTCGCGGATCTTGTCGTCGATCTCGCCGCACAGCCGCGACACCTGGCTCTTGGAGATGCCCGACATGCCCATCGCCTGCACCAGGTCGTCCACCGAGCGGGTCGATACGCCCTTGATGTAGGCCTCCTGGATCACCGCCGTCAGCGCCTTCTCCGCCATCCGCCGCGGTTCAAGGAAGCCCGGGAAGTAGCTCCCCTTGCGCAGCTTCGGGATCTTCAGTTCGACCGTGCCGGCCCGCGTCTCCCAGACCCGGTCCCGGTAGCCGTTGCGCTGCGTGATCCGGTCCGGCGAGCGCTCGCCGTGCGCGGCGCCCGCAAGGCCCTCAACCTCAAGCGCCATCAGACGCGCGGCCGTGAACCCGATCATCTCGCGAAGCAGGTCGGCGTCGGAACTCTTCTCCAACAGCGCCCGCAGGGTCATCATGTCGGTGGTGGTCATCGTGGTACTCCTCCGGTCAGGTGGACTGTGACAGCCCAACCCTAACCGGCACCGCGATGGCCTCCGCTGTGGGTAAGTGGCCCGCCGCCGCCTGACTCCAGACGGTCGCGGCGGCGGGCCACTTACCCACAGCTACCACCGGAAGCTTCAGCTCCTACACCACCCCTGGGGACACGACCCGTCCGGGCCCCCGCATTCCGGAATCCGGATCGGCGCGTGGTGCTCGAATCCGGCTGGCAGAGCTACATCCCGACGCCGGAATTTCCCGCCTACACATCCGGTCATTCCACTTTCGGCGCCGCCGCAGCGGAAATGATTGCCTTGCTCCTCGGCCGGGACGATGTGGCCTTTTCGGGGCGCTCGCCGGATGAGGTGCTGTGGCCGCAATTGCAGGGCGTAACCCGAAGCTGGACCAGCCTGAGCCATATGGCGGACGAAAACGGGTTGAGCCGCCTCTATGGCGGCGTCCACTGGGCGATAGACAATGAGCAGGGGCTGAAATCCGGGCGCGCGCTCGCCAGGCACGCCTTCAATTCCACCTTTCCGGCGAAGGCCTGAAGCTATGGCAGCGAACCGGGTTCGGCAGACCCTGCTTTCCGCCGCGATCGTGCTTGCCGGTATGGCCGGGGGCGGCTCCGCTTCGGCCGAGCCGCTTTCCCTGAACTACGAAAGCCTGTCGTCCATGGAGGAGCCGCTCGCCGTTGAGGTCGCCGACGTTACCTTCATCCTGACCGGTCTCGTCGATACGCGCTGGAGTGTCGATACGGAGGGAAGCAATGACACCGATACCGGCCTGGTCGGGAATTTCCAGGCAAACGCGCTGACACAGCTGGGAAACCGCTGGCGGGTCGATCTCTCCTATTTCGGCCAGCATGCCTCCGACCCGACGACCCCGTTCGGGACCGGCGACGGCTATACGGACAATGCGGCGCTGTCTGTCGGCAGCTATTGGGGCACGGTGTCGGGCGGGAATGTCTCGGGCATCGTGCGCGAATTGACACGGCGCCTGCGCGGTGTCGGCAATGCCGCGCTGGCGTTCGACGACTTCCTCGGCATGCCGGAGGACAGGAGCGGCGGCTATACCGGACGCTTCGGTCCCTGGATCGTCGGTGCCGTCGTCGATGAAGACGGCAATCCCGACCTGGGCGCGGTCTTCCAGCGCCCGGCCGGCACCAGGGACTGGCGTATGGCGCTCAGGGCGGCAGAGGGCGCCTTTGCTTCGCGCGGCGGGCGGCGGTTCGACACAAGGGGGCTCAGCCTCGTCGGCGAGGTCATCTACGGCAGCACGACCATCGATGCAGGCGCCGGCTATGAACGCCTTTCGTCGAAGGGGCTGGATATCGACCGGCGGTATGTTTCCGCCGGCATTCGCACGAAAACGGGAGCATTCTCCTTTTCCCTCGAAGGCCATATCGGCCGTGTCGAGGGCAAGGACGAGGCATCCGTGGCGCTCGGCGGCCAATACGATATCGCGCGGGGTCTGTCGGCAAATCTGGGCCTCAACCATGCCAGGGCTCGCGCGCCGCTGGATGGAGTCACGCTGCTGGACATCGAAGAAACCAGGGCCGCCCTCTCGTTGAGATACAGTTTCTAGAGCATGACCTGTTGGGGTTGAAGCGGTCTGCGACGGCCCCGTCATGCAACGGCGGCGCCGGCCTTGAGCCTCGGGCCATGAGTCGGCGCACGGCTGATACAAATTTCTTGTTCTTATGATTTGAAATAATTCTGACTATGGGCTTGACAGGTAGTATAGAATACCCGGATCAGGCCAGAGGAAGGAGGCGGCATCCGCGCGGGGCCGCTCTCTTTCCTGTTTCGCGCCGGCGCGAAAAAAAGAACCCGGGAAGCTGACAGGAGAAGTGTGTCCCGCGTCTTGTGCGCGCAATCAGGCGCGCGATTCGCGCCGCCGCGAAACGCGCGCGGGCGCCCGCGCAGGATACGCGCGAATTAGGGTCCCGCCGCACGGAGGAACCGGGCAGCGGAGAGAATGGAACGAAGACGGTTCGAGAGGAGGAACGCATGCCGAAGATGCGGAAGCCGGGAAACGGGATGGAATACCCGGAACCCCGCCCGAAACGACTACCTCATGCCGGAACCGGCCACGGGACATGCGCCGTGCGCATGCAGAACATGACATCTCATGACATATCGAACGCTGTCCCGCCGGTCCTCATGACAAAACATGACATCCCATGACACGCCCGCAGCCCGGGCGGTGTCTGCGGCCGTCACAGTCCCTGGCGCACCCTGGGGAACACGTCCTCGGCAAGGCGTTGCAGGGTTTCCAGCGCGAGGCTCTGCGGCATGCCCGACCACTGGACGCTCATGACGATGTGGTTGACGCCGGTGGCCCGCGCCAGCGCGATCATCTGCTCGGCCACCTCGTCCGCCGAGCCGACGAGGAAGCGGTCGCGGGCGAGGTCCTCGAAGGCGGCGGTCAGGTCGGAGTCGCCCGCCGGCATCGCCTTGTCCTGCCCCCAGGAAGCATAGACGGCGTATTTGCCCGCGAGATGCGGGCCGCACAGCCGGATCGCGTCCTCGCGGCTGTCGGCGACGAATACTTCGCGGCGGATCGGCAGTTCTTCGGGCATGGGCCTGTCGAGGTCATCGAGCGCCCGGCGATAGACCTCCAGTTGCTCCAGGATCGTCGAAATCCGGTTGTGGGGATTGATGTACCAGCAGGTCCCGAGCCGGGCCGCGCGGCGGATGGCAGCGTCGGCATTGGCGCCGATCCAGAACGGCGGATGCGGCTTCTGGACCGGTTTGGTCGGGCAGGACGCCTCCCGCAACGTGAAGTGCGAGCCTTCCATGGTGACTTTGTCTTCCGTCCAGAGCCGCTTGATGGCTTCGAGATTCTCCTCGAACCGGCGTATCCGGTCCGCCCTGGCGGTGCCGAACCCGTCCAGCTCGACATCGCGGTAGCCGAGCCCGACGCCGGCGATTACCCGCCCGCTCGACATCACGTCCATGGTGGCCAATTGCTCGGCCAGATCGAGCGGCTTGTGCAGCGGCAGCAGGATGATGCCGGCATTGAGCCGCAGGTTGGGCGCCTCAGCCATCATCCGGGTGAGATAGGGCAGTTGCTGGAAGTCCTGATAGGGCCAGGCGCTGTAGTGGGAACCCTTGGTAAGGGACGCGAACCCGAGGCGGTCCGCCAGCCGCACCTGCTCCGCAAGCTCCGCGAAGCGGCGCTGCATGTCGTCGCCAAGCTCGTACTGGCCGCGCGTCATCAAGCCGAACTGCATGGCCTACAGTCCCTGCTCCACGAGGGGGACGACCTCTTCCGCCATCACATGCATCTGCTCCAGAACGAGTTGCTGGGGCATTCCCGGCCACTGGATCGGCAGGGAAAGCTGGTTGGCGCCGGTCGCCTTCATCATGCCCACGATCTGTTCGGCCACCTCGTCGGCGGAGCCGAAGAGGAAGCGGTCGCGGGCGAGTTCGTCGAACTCCTGGCCGAGATCGTTGTCGCCCTCGGGCATCGCCTTGTCCTGGCCCCAGTCGTGATACGCCTTGTATTTGGCTTCCAGATAGGGCCGGGCCAGCCGGATCGCCTCGGCGCGGGTGCGGGCCACGAACATCTCCCGCGCCAGCGGCAGGGTTTCCGGCCAGGGCTTGCCCGCTTCGTCGAGGCCCTGCTTGTAAACCTCGATCTGGCGCAGGATCGTGTCGATGCGGTTGTGCGGGTTGATCATCCAGCTGTCGGCGATATGCGCTGCGCGGCGGATTGCCGGGTCGGCATTGGCGCCGATCCAGATGGGCGGCGGACGCCGCGGCCTGAGCGAGCAGACCGCGCCGTCGAGCTCGAAATGCGAGCCCTTCATCGTCACCTCGTCTTCGGTCCACAAGCGCCTGATCGCCTGGATATTCTCGACCATGCGCGGCACCCGCTCCCGGCGGGTGGTGCCGAAGGCCTTGAACTCGACATCGCGGTAGCCGATGCCGACGCCGAGGATGAAGCGCCCGCCGGTGAACAGGTCGAGCGCCGCCGTCTGCTCGGCGATCTCCAGCGGCTTGTGCAGGGGCAGCAGCACGATGGAGGTGATGAAGGTGAGGCCCGGCGCTTCCGCCGCCGCGCGGGCGAGGAAGGGAATCTGCTGGATTTCCTGCCAGGGCGAGGAGCTGTAGTGGCAGGACTTGGCGATGCCCGTGAAGCCCAGCCGTTTCGCCAGGCGGACCTGCTCCATCAGCTCTTCGAAGCGCGCACTCATATCGTCCCCGGGCGGAAACTGGCCCCGGATCGCCAGAACGAACTGCATGGAAAGCAATCCCCCGATTTGCGTTGCCGGCATTATGCACGAAATGCCCGGCGCGGCCGGAGTGACAACCTGCTACCGACGGTGCAGAACCTGACGGTGTTCGCGCCAGATGGCGAAGAGCCCGCTCGAGACCACCACCGCGGCGCCGATGATCGTCCAGGAATCGGGGAAGGCGCCGAAACCGACCCATCCCCAAAGCGTCGCCCAGACGAGCAGGGTGTAGTTGAACGGCTGCAAAACGGCCGCCGGCGCCTCTCTCGCTGCCAGAATCAGCAGGCTGTGCGTGACAATTCCGAGCACCCCGACCGCGCCGAGAAGCGTCCATCCGTAAGCGTCGGGAGGCTCCCAGGTGAAGGGAACCGACGCGCTCCAGACGGCGAACCCGATGACGGCCGTGTAGAGCAGGGTCGTCTCGGGCCGGTCTTCGCGCAGGCGGCGCAGCAGAAGCTGGTAATAGGCCCAGCCGAACGCAGCGACGAGCGGCAGAAGGGTCAGGGGGTCGAAGACGCCGACGCCCGGTCGAATGACGACCAGCGTGCCGGCAAATCCCAGCATTACCGCGGCCCACCTCCAGGGGCCCACGCGCTCGCCCAGCAGGGGAACGGCGAGGGCGGTGGCAATGAGCGGCGAGGCTGCTGCCACCGCATGGACGTCCGCAAGCGGCAGCTTCGAGATCGCATAGACGAACAGCCACATCTCGAACGCCAGCACGAAGGACCGAAACAGTTGAAGGCGCCAGTTCCGCGTCCGCAGCATGGCACCGACACCGCCGCGCCGGGCTGCAAGCGCCAGCGCAAACGCGAGAAACATGGCGAACCGCAGGAACAGCACCTGCGAGACGGGGTAGGTCTGGGTCGCGAGCTTGCCGACCGCGTCGAGGCCCGCCAGCATTGCCATCGCCACGATCATCAACGCAATGCCGCGCCCCGGCCGGTCGGGCCTCATTGAAATCGACGCTGTGCAGAGCGGGGATGGAGGAGGCTCATGCGGCGGTTTCGCACGACCCGGTTCGGTTGTGTCGCCCGGAAGCAGCGGGCAATATCCGGCGCTCTCTATTCCCCGGACAAGATATGACCCCTGAACAACTGGAAAAGCTGGAGTCCATCGAGCGCGTCCGCGAAGGCTATGCGGAACTCGGCTATATCTGTTCGCGCCAGATTGCAACGGCGATCTATGTGGCCGGGCATCTGGGCAAGCCGGTTCTCGTCGAGGGTCCCGCCGGCGTCGGCAAGACAGAGCTTGCGAACACGACGGCCGCCTATCTCGACCTGCCGCTCATCCGGCTGCAATGCTACGAAGGCCTGGACGAGGCCAAGGCGCTCTACGAGTGGCGCTACGCCAAGCAGCTCCTCTACACGCAAATCCTGCGGGACAAGCTGGGCGAGGTGCTGGGCGAGGCCCAGGGGCTCAAGGAATCGATGGACCGGCTGCATGCCCATGCGGATGTGTTCTTCTCCGAGCGCTTCCTTGCGCCGCGGCCCTTGCTCAAGGCGCTGCGGGAACCCGGCGGCGCGGTGCTGCTGATCGACGAGGTGGACAAGTCGGACCACGAGTTCGAGGCTTTCCTTCTGGAAATCCTGTCCGAATTCCAGGTCTCGATCCCGGAACTCGGGACGATCAAGGCCGGACGGCGTCCGGTGGTGTTCCTGACCTCCAACAACACCCGCGAGATGAGCGACGCGCTCAAGCGGCGCTGCCTGCATCTCTATGTGCCGTTTCCCGATGCGCCGCTCGAACGGGAGATCATCCAGGCCCGCATTCCGGAGATTCCCCGCAACCTGAAGTACCAGCTCGTTTCCTTCGTGCAGCAGGTACGCGATCTGGACCTGAAGAAGCAGCCCTCGGTCAGCGAATCCATCGACTGGGCGCGCGTGCTGCTGCTGCTGCATGCCGACGAACTCGAAGCGGACATGGTTCGGGAAACGCTCAATGTCTTCCTCAAATTCGAGGAGGACATCCAGTCGGTCGATGCGGAACTCTACGGGTTCACCCGCCAGGCGAAGAAGGCTGACGGCGCGCGCGCCTGATGGAACGCACCTTCACCAATTTCCTGTCCGCTCTGCGCGGGGCCGATATCCGCGTTTCGGTTGCCGAGACGCTGGATGCAATGGAAACGGCGCGGCTGATGGGCTGGTCGGACCGGCAAAGCCTGCACGACGCCCTCGCCATGGCGCTGGCCAAGACGCCCGAGGAAAAGACCGGCTTCACCCGTATCTTCGACGAATTTTTCGCCTTCGAAAGCTTCCACGACCGCCGGGACGGGGAGGAGACGGAGGAGAACGGGCAGGCGGACGGCGGAGACCTGCTGGCCATGCTGGAAGCCGGCGACCGCGCCGCGCTTGCGCTCGCCATGCAGGAGGCGGCAGTGGAGGTCGGCGTCGAGAACATCCGCTTCTTCACCCAGCGCGGCCTCTATACCCAGCGCGTGCTCCAGCAGATGGGCGTCGAGGGCGTGGATGCGCAGATCCAGGCAATGGGCGGGCAGGGCGGCGGCGGCAGCGCCGGGCAGGCCCTCCAGGAAAGCCGGGCCTGGCTGTTCGAGCAGGTGCGCAACTATGTCGAGCAACAGCTTTCGCTCCAGGGCGCGGCGACTTCGCAGGAGCTTCGCGAGGACCGGCTGCGGCGTTCCCGGCTCGGCAATCTGGACCGCCGCGACCGCGAGCAGATGCGCCGCATCGTGGAGAAGATCTGCCGCCGGCTGGTGGCGCTCCATTCCCGGCGGCGCAAGATGAAGAACCGGGGCCAGCTGGACATCCGCCGCACCATGCGCCGCAATTACGGCAATGACGGCGTGCTGTTCGAGCTGGAGTGGAAGAAGCGCAAGCTCGACCGCCCGCGCGTCATGGCGATCTGCGATGTCAGCGGCTCCGTGGCGAGCGTCGCGCGGTTCCTGTTGCAATTCCTCTATGAGTTGCACGAACTCCTGCACGACATTCGCAGCTTCGCCTTTTCCGGCTACCTCATCGAAGTCTCCGAGCACTTCAAGGACAACGTGGCGGACGAGGCTGCCGACAAGGTGATGCAGAAGGTCGGCTACATGCCGACGGACTACGGCGAATCGCTCACCAATTTCCGCGAGAGCTTCCTGGCCGACGTGGACCGGAACACCACGATCATCATTCTCGGCGACGCGCGGTCGAACAACACCGATCCGAAGGCCGAATACCTGAAGGAAATGCACGAACGCTGCAAGCGGCTCATCTGGCTCAACCCGGAGCCGCCGCCGCTCTGGGGTACGGGAGACAGCGAGATGCGCCGCTACCGGCCCTATTGTGACCTCCTGCGTGAATGCAACACATTCAATCATTTAGAGCGTGTTGTTAACGATTTACTTGAGACAGCACAGAGGGCCGCCTGAAATCGGGACGGCTAGCCGCTCTCCGCGGGTTCCTCGACCCAGTGACGCCGGAATACCGGTATCTGAGTCAGGGAGAAGGCGAATGTGAGGCCGATCGTGCCGAACAGCTTGTAGTTGACCCAGAAATCCGTGGACTGCGTGCGCCAGACGATCTCGTTCAGCAGCGCCATGGCAATGAAGAACAGCCCGAAACGCAAGGTCAGCTTGCGCCATCCGTCGTCATCGATCTTCCAGACCGCGCCGAACAGCGGCTTCAGCAGCGGCTTTCCAAAGGCGAGGCCGCCGAGCAGCACGGCGGCGATGAACGCCTTCACGATGGTCGGCTTCATCTTGATGAAGGTCTCGTCCGCGAGCAGCAGGGTCAGCCCGCCGAACACCGCGACCAGCCCCGCCGTCACCAGCGGCAGGGGCGCCAGGCGCCGTTCGAAATACCAGGAGACGGCCAGCATGACGGATGTCGCCGCCATGATCGCCGCCGTAGCCCACATGATGCCGGCTGCGTAGTAAGTGACGAAGAAGACCAGCAGCGGGCCGTAGTCCACCGCAAAGCGAAGGCCCTTCGGCGATGCGTTCGGTTCAGACATTGTAGATATCCAGAGCCACATCGACTCCATCGTTCAGGAAAATCACGGTCTTGGCGGCGATCCGCCATTCGCCGTCCTCGAGGCGGAGCCGGTAGCGGTAACGCCCCCCATGCACGCGCGCGCCCTTGAGCGAGGCATATTGATGCACCGTCCAGGACGCGACGGCCTCGACTTCGCTGTCGCCGGCGGAAAGGATCAGCACATTGCCGACCACATGGCATGAGCGCGGCAGGGGCAGGGAGGCGTAACTGTCGCGCGTGCCGATGCGGAACACCCGGTCGTCGAGGCCTGCCTTGCCCTGGATGTAGATAAGCGCGAGTTCGGTCTCCGGATCGCGGGCAAGCGTTTCCTCGCCGGTCCAGGCGGGCACCCAGAAGGCCACATCCTCGGTGAACAGCGCCAGCCATTCCTCGAAGCGTCGTTCGTCCAGGAGCCATGCGTCGAGATGGATTACGCGCTCGATGGCAAGCTGCAGGTCCGGGTCGATCTTCACGCGGCAGCCCTGTCGGCGCGCGCCATGAGGCGGCGCCACTGGCGGTATTGCCCGTGGTAAAGCGTTTCGTGGTCCCAACGCGGGCTGGTCGAAACCGGCTGTATGCCGAGATCGGAGGCAGCGTCGTCGCCGCCATGCTGCATGGCGGCAATGCCCCGCGACAGGTCGTTCCAGCGGTCGAGCCGGCCCTCGCATCCGGCCTGGGTGTCCTCCAGAGCCGCCGAATCGTCCGGAGTCGCGAGCCCGCTCATCAGGAAGAAGTCGCGGAACTTCGACAATCTTGCCGCACGGGCGGCGCGGCTCTCGCCCTTCGGCGCGATACAATGGACCGTGACTTCCGTGCGGCTCGGCGAAATCGGGCGGATGACGCGGATCTGGGTTGACGACTGGTCCATGAGGAAGACGTTCGGGAAGAGCAGCAGGTTGCGCCCCCGCGCACACATCCAGGTCCATCTGCGCTCGCCGACAAGCGGCAGCAGGCGCTCGCGCGCTTCCCAGAGCGGCGCCGATTCCGGCATCCCGCGCTCGGTCCAGATCAGGTTGTGGCCATTGCCGAGGTCGTAGCAGCCGTTGCGGGTCGCGCCCATGAAGCGGCTGTTGTCCGTCCGCCCGGCGCCGGTCGCGCCTGATTGCAGGTCGCGGCGCTGAATGGTGGTGACGAAGTTCCGGTGCACGGTGGAGACGTGGTAGCCGTCGACGCCGTTTTCGGTCTGGAGCTTCCAGTTTCCGTCCACGACGTAGCTTGCCTGTCCCGGAACGACCTCCATGCCGTCGGGCGACTGGTCCGCGAGCAGGTCGATGACCGGAAGCGCCTCGCCCAGATGCTCGGCGAGCGGCGGCGCGTCGGGGTTGAGCGAGCCGAAGATGAAGCCCTTGTAGCTCTCGACCAAAGGCACCGTCTTGAGGCCGAAATCCGCACGCGACGAGCCGGGCGGCAGTGCGGAGGTGCGCTCGTCCTTGATCTTCGTGCAGGCGCCGAACGTGTCGTAGCACCAGCCGTGATAGCGGCACACGAACGTCGTCGCCTTGCCCTGCCGGGTGGGCGTCAGGCGCGCGCCGCGATGGGCGCAGGCGTTCAGCATGGCGCCGACGGAGCCGTCGGCTCGCCGGTTGACGATCACCGGCTGGCGGCCCATCCACACGGCGAGGTAGTCGCCGGGCGCCGCAATCTGGCTCTCATGCGCCAGATAGATCCAGTTGCCCTCGAAGATCGTCTCGATCTCGGCGGCAAAAACCTCCGGGTCTGTATAGACGGCCCGGTCCACCCTGAAGACGCCGTCGCCGGCGCGGTCGTCCACGAGCGATGCAAAGGCGCTCATCGCATTGCGTCTCCCCTGCGGATGACGCTCTATACCGCAAAACGCCAGCCGCGGGGAGGGAGGCGCATGGCGCTCCGGCTTGAAGAGGGACTGAAACTCGGTATCCAGACGATCCATCGCCAGGGGGATTTCGAAACCGGCCCCTGGCTTCCGCGCATCGACGACCTCGTGGCCTTTGTCGAGGATGTGGACAGAAAGGGCTTCGACGAAATCTGGCTGGGCGACCATGTTTCCTTCGCCATTCCGTTCCTCGATCCTCTGCTGATGATCGCGCAGGCGGCGGTAGCGAGCCGGCGGCTGGTCTTCGGCACAGGCGTCTATCTGCTGCCGCTGCGCCATCCGGGGCCGGTGGCAAAGATGACGGCCACGCTCGACCATCTGAGCGAAGGGCGTTTCATCTTCGGCGTCGGCGTCGGGGGCGAGTTCCCGAAGGAATACGAGGTATGCGGCGTGTCCCGGGAGGAACGGGGCCGCCGGCTGACCGAGAGTATCGAGGCGGTCCGCGCGCTTTGGTCAGGAAGGCCGGCAAGCTATTGCGGGCGCCATTTCTCCTTCGAGGATGTGCCGATGCTGCCGCCGCCCAGGCAATCGGGCGGCCCGCCGATCTGGTGCGGCGGACGGCGTTCGCCGGCACTGCGGCGCGCGGGCAGGCTCGCGAATGGCTATGTCTCATATGTCGTGACGCCGGATATGTTCGCGCAGGCCCTGGGCGAGATAGGGCAGGCGGCCGAGGCGGCGGGGCGCGGCGATGTGCCGTTCGGCACCGGTCACCTGCTGTTCACCCGCATCGACGACAACTATGAGCGCGCCCTCGACACCGCTACCGAGTCGCTGTCCCTCCGCTATGCGATGGACTTCCGCAAGGCGGCGGCGCGCTACGCTGCGCTCGGCACCAGCAAGCAGGTTGCCGGGCGAATCCGCGACTTCCACCGGGCAGGCGCAAGGCACATCGTTGTCGATCTTGTCGGTCCTTACGACCGGCGTTCGGAGCAGATCGAACGCTTCGCCGGCGACGTCATGCCGCTCCTCGCCGACCTGAGAGGATGACCGGCTAGTCCCGGATCGCCTCGGTTACGGAGAGCGTACTGCCGAAGGACGGGATGACGCAGGAGTGGCGTCCCGCCCCGCCGGCGACCATGACCATGAGTTGCTCCCGCTCGCTGACGATGCGCACGCCGTCCCTGCCGTCCGGGCCGACGAACCGCTCCGGCACCTGCTGGCGGTAGAGCGCCATCTGCGCCTTGCCGACATGCCAGCGCGGAATGATCGCGCGCTCGATGATGAAGCGCTCGACATCTTCCTTCGACCAGCCCTCGCGCGCGATCACCTCGGCGTGTTCCGGGCCGATCACCACGAGATATTCGCCGTGGAAATAGGAGTTGTTGCAGCCCGGCGTCGCCATGGTGCCGCAGATCGTCAGCAGAACGTCTTCGGCCGTTTCGCTGTAGTGATCGTTGACATTGTGTGGGCCCTCGACGCCGCAGACCGTGACTGCGTTTTCCTCCGCGCCGAAGCCCCGCTCGGCCTGGAAAGGCGCCCAGGGATTGGCCTCGCCGTTCTCCGCGAAGCAGTAGCTGTATTTGGCGGGCGTGCCCATCGTCGCGCGGTCGAGCACGCCGGGCTGGGCGCCGCCGATATTGGTGAGTACGAGCCGGACGGCGCGCCCGATCGCGGCATTGGCGTGGGCGCCCTGGCCCATGCAGTTCGTGCCGGAGGCGATATCTAGGTCTTCCGCCATCGGACCATGCACGACGGTCAGCAGGCCGCAGGGGTGGGTCGTGGACTGGAGCGCCTTCAGGTTCAGCCGCTCGGCGGTCATCGCACGCGTCGCGGCAAGGACGACCGGCATCATGGCGGGCGTCGCCCCGGCCATAACGGCATTGGCGGCGACCTTGCCGACCGTCGCGAGGCCGAGGCGCGGTTCGATGAACCCGATTTCCTCATCGGGATCGCGTCCGCCCAGCATCGCCTCCCAGCGGTCGGGCGTCGGCGGAACGAAAGGCAGGCCGTCAGTCCAGCCGCGCTGGTAGAAGACGCGGTTCAGCGCCTCCGGCGAGTCAGGACCTGAAATCCGCTCCGGCGCGCCGGGCGCGTTGAAGTCGCCCTCGAACAGCGAGCGGTAGCGCATCCGGCCGCGCTTCGGCAGGGGACGGTTGCGGCATTCCTCCGCGAGTGCCGCCGCGTCTGCTTCCAGCATGTGGACGATCTGGTCTATCGCCTCATCGGCGATTTCCGCCACACCGACCGGAGGCAGTTTCGCCACCGGATGCGGGACGACCGCAATCGGCAGGCCCGCCATGCCGAGGCATTCGGCTTCCGCTTTTCCAAGGGCAAAGAACTCGTCGGTGCAGGTGACGGCCACGGGAATGCCGCGTTCTTCAAGCTTGATCGCGTCATGGATACACCACGACGTGCAGGAACCTCAGTCCCCGAAAGCGGCGGCCACGGCGTGGACCCGGTCAAGCCAGGGCTGGGAGAAATTTGCGGGCTCGCTCGCAATCTTCTGGAAGAGTTCGAACTCCAGATGCGGGTAGCGCGCCTTCAACCGGTGCGACACCTCTTCCAGGTAAAGGTCTGCATTCGCCTTGAGATTGGAGAACAGGCCGACGGTCTTAACGTCTTCCAGGGATCGCCGCGGCGCCAGCGCGCCGCTATTGCGCTGGTAGATGCCGCAGGGGTTGATAAGCTCTTGTGCCATGGGCGCGACCCTAGCGCCCGGATCGGGAGGAAAGCAAGAGATGGGACGCCTGGAAGGCAAGACTGCGATCATTACCGGCGCCGGATCCGGGATCGCCAGGGCAGCCACCGGAATCTTCATCCGCGAAGGCGCGAAGGTGATGGTGGCGGAGATCGACGAGGCGGCGGGCGCTGCTGCGGCGGCGGAGACGGGCGCCGCCTTCCACCGCACCGACGTGACTGACGATGCCTCGGCGGCCGCCTGCGCGGCGGCGGCGATGGCCGAGTTCGGTCGCATAGACATTCTGTTCAACTGCGCCGGTGGGTCGGTGATCGAGGACACGGCGATCCATGATGTCGATCTCGGTGTCTGGGACCGCACGATCCCGCTCGATCTCAAGGGCCCGATGCTGATGTGCCGCCATGTCGTGCCGCACATGATCGCGGGCGGCGGCGGCGCCGTCGTCAACGTCTCTTCCGTCGTGGCGCTGCGCGGCAACCATCCGGCGCATATCTATTCGGCGGCGAAGGGCGGGCTGATCTCCTTCACGCGCTCGCTGGCCGGCTCCTATTCGGACCGGGGCGTGCGCGCCAACGTGATCTGTCCGGGGCTCATCCTGACCGAGCGCGTCCGCGCCCGCTACCGACAGCCGAACGAGGAGCGCCCGCGCGAAGGCTCGATCGGCACCTTCGAACAATATCCGTTCGGCGTCGGCCAGCCCGAGGACATCGCCAATATCGCGCTCTTCCTGGCGTCGGACGAGTCGCGCATGGTGAACGGCGCGGTCATCCCGGGAGAAGGCGGCATCTCCGCCTATTGACGGGCGGCGGCAAGGAGAGGAGTGCAGGATATGGGACGGCTCGAAGGCAAGACCGCGGTGATTACCGGGGCTGGAACCGGAATCGCCAGGGCGGCCACGGGCATTTTCATTCGCGAGGGCGCGAAGGTGATGGTGGCGGAAATCAACGAAGCGGCCGGGTCCGCAACGGCAGCCGAGAACGGCGCCGTCTTCCACCGCACCGATGTGACCGATGACGCTTCTGCAGCGGCCTGCGCGGCGGCGGCGATGGCCGAGTTCGGGCGTATCGACATCCTGTTCAACTGCGCGGGCGGCTCGGTTCCCGAGGACTCGAAGATCCACGAGGTCGATCTCGCCGTCTGGGACCGCACGATCCCGCTCGACCTCAAGGGCCCGATGCTGATGTGCCGCCATGTCGTGCCCCACATGATCGCGGGCGGCGGCGGGGCCGTCATCAACATCTCCTCCGTCGCAGCTTTGCGCGGTTTCGTTCCCAGCCATGTCTATTCCGCGGCGAAGGGCGGGCTGATCTCCTTCACCCGCTCGCTCGCCGGCTCCTATTCCGACGAGGGCGTGCGGGCCAATGTCATCTGCCCCGGACTCATCCTGACCGAACGCATCCTTGCGCGCTATCCGGGGCCGGACGGGGAACGCCGGCAGGAGGGGCCGTTCGCGATCTTCGAGAGCTATCCGTTCAGCATCGGTCCGCCGGAGGACATCGCCAATATCGGGCTCTTCCTGGCGTCGGACGAGTCCCGCATGGTCAATGGCGCGGTGATCCCGGCGGAGGGCGGCGTCTCCCACTACTGAGCGGCCCGCCCGGCCGTCGCCGGCATCAGCAGCCGGAACGGAATCAGCATGGCGAGCGCGAAGGCGACCTTCCAGAGGAAGTCCCCGATCCCGAGCGTGACCCAGGGAATCCCGGTGCCGTAGAAGGCGATCGAGAAGAACAGCGCCGTATCGACGGCCGAGCCGAGCATCGAGGAGACCAGCGGCGCCTGCCACCATGCCCGCTGCCGCATCCGGTCGAACACCGTCACGTCCAGAAGCTGGGCGACCAGGAAGGCCAGGCCCGAGGCGACCGCGATTCGCGGCGTCGCCAAAACGATGGACAGCACGACGGCCGCGGCGAAGCCGACATAGACGACCCGCCGCGCCGTCGCCGCGCCGTGCATCCGGTTGGTGAGGTCCGTGACCAGGAAGCAGACCGGATAGGTGAACGCGCCCCAGGTCAGCCAGTCATTGATCGGATACTGGACGAGCACGTTGGAGAGCGCGACCAGCCCGGCCATCGCGGCCAGCGGCAGGAGGGGGAGACGCATGGCGCAGAAGTGTCAGTGCACGTCTTCGGGGCCGAGCATGGCGCGTTTCAGCTTCTCGAAGGTGAAACCGGAGCCGCGGCAGACGTCCAGCACGACCTTTTCCTTGGCCGCTACCTCGGCCGCCGCCTTCGGCACCTCGCGCGCCTGGTCGATGGGAATGACCGCCGCGCCGTGCTGGTCGGCATGCACGAGGTCGCCGCTGTTGACGACCATGCCGGCGACGCTGATCTGTCCGCCGAAATCGACCACATGCACATGGGCGTGCGCGGGCTTGATCGAGCCGGCCACGGCCTGGAAGCCGTCCGCCCAGTCCGGAATGTCCCGGATGCAGCCGTCCGTGACGACGCCGAGGCAGCCGAGCGCCTTGTGGATGTTGGAGTTCACCTCGCCCCAGAAGGCGCCGAAGCCGGCGCGCGGGCCGTCGAGGTCCTGCAGCACCACGATCTGCGGCGCGGGGCCGCCATGGGCGACATAGTCGTAGTAGGAAACGCGCAGCTTCGCGGCATCGTTGCCGCCCACGGCGCTCGGGAATTGTGAGCGTATGGTGCCGGTGCGCGCATAGCCGACGATAGGCGGTAGGTCCGGGAAGGGGCAGACCAGCGGCTCGACGGTGAAGCCGGTGTTCAGCCGGCTGCCGGCCACGACCTCCAGCGCGTTGCAGATCGTGGGCGTGTTGAGCGCGCGCAGCGCCGCAAGGTCCTGTTCGGTTAACTTGGGCAAGGTTCAGGTCTCCTGATGGAAGCGGCAATCGGAGCGGCCAATATGCCCCGCGCCGGAGAACGCCGGAAGGGCAGGAGCGTCATGAAGTGTCATGGGATGTCATGAAGTGTCATGTTCCGGTGCGGCCGCAGGCGGGGCAGGGGATGTCAACGGCCCTTGAAGTCGGGCGTGCGTTTCTCGCGGAAAGCCGCGACGGCCTCGACATGGTCCTCGGACGAGCGCACGACTGTCATGTGCGAGGACACGAGGTCGAAGCTGGTGAGCATGTCGGTGGCGAGCGAGCGATAGACCGTCCGCTTGATGTAGCGCACCGAGAGCGGCGCGGCGGCAACGATGCGCCCGGCAAGCGCCATCGCGTCGTCGAGGAAGCTCTCGTCCGGATAGACATGGTTCACGAGCCCGATGCGCTCGGCCGTCTCCGCGTCGATGAACTCCGCTGTCCAGAGCAGCTCCAGCGCGCGGGCCACGCCCACGGCGCGGGGCAGGAAATAGGCCCCGCCCGCGCCGGGAATGAGGCCCAGCCGGGCATAGGTCTCGGCAAAACGCGCCGAGGCGGCGCAGACCCTTATGTCGCAGGCGAGCGCGACATCCACTCCGCCGCCCGTGGCGACGCCGTTGACGGCGGCGATCGTTGGCGTGTCCATGCCGGCGAGCCGCTTCGGCACCGCCTGGATCGTCTCCCAGATGCGGTCCTTCGTGGTCTTCGGGCTGTTGTCCTGCCCGCCTCCCATCGTCGAGACATCGCCGCCGGTGGTGAAGCCGCGCCCCGTGCCGGTGATGACGAGGCAGCGCACATCCTCGCGGGCTTCCGCCTCGTCCAGCGCCTCCAGCCAGTCTTCGAGCATGGAGTTGGTGAAGGCGTTGAGCTTTTCCGGCCGGTTGAGGCGGATGAGGCCGACCCTGTCCCGGACCTCGAAGACGATTTCCGCGCTCATCGGCCGGTGAACATGGGCTTGCGCTTCTCGCGGAACGCCCGCCCGCCTTCCTTCTGGTCCTCGCTGCGGCTGATCGAGAGCAACTCCCGCCGGGCCAGCGCCTGGAGTTCCGAGGGGCCGCGCGCGACCACGGTATCGCGCACGAAACGCTTGACCGTTCGCAGCACGAGCGGCGCGCTGTCCCTGAGGATGGTCGCGTAGTCCCTTGCCGCGGCCATCAGCTCGCCCCGCGGCACGGCACGGTTGACCATGCCGATCTCGGCGGCGCGTTCGCCGTCGAAATGCTTTCCGGTCATCATGAACTCCATCGCGAGCTTGTGCGGTATGCGCGCCGCGAGGCCGGCGATGAGCCCGCCGCAGAACCCGATCTGCGCCTCGGGATAGAAGAAGTCCGCGGTTTCGTCGGCCACGGCAAGGTCGCAGAACTCCACCAGGCAGAAGGCGCCGCCCACGCAGTAGCCGTGCACGGCGGCGATGATCGGCTTGTCCACCATCACGCCGACGCCCGGCATGCACTCCCAGAGCTCCGGGTCGCGGGGCGGGTCGCGCAGGTCTGCGCCGACCGAGAAGGCGCGCTCGCCCGCGCCGGTCAGGATCGCGACGCGGTCATCGCTGTCCTGCAGGCGCTCGAAGGCCTGGATCAGCTCGGCGACGAGCCCGTTCGACAGGGCATTCATCTTGTCGGGCCGGTTGAGGGTAATCGTTGCGATACCGTCCTCGGAGTGGTAGTCGATCAGCGGCGCGTTCACGGATGCGTTCTCCCGTTTGTGAATCCGGTATAGGATAGCGTTTCCCCGCGAGGGAGGGCGACTCATGGCCGAACGACCGCTGGTTGAGGCGCTGTTTCACGAGCCGAGCTCCACGGTGAGCTATATCGTGGCCTGCCCCGGGACCGGCCGGGCCGCCGTCGTCGATCCGGTGCTCGACTACGACATCTACTCCGGACGGACCGAAACGGCGTTCGCCGAGCGGCTTGTCGCGCGGGTTCGCGAGCGCGGCCTCAGCGTTGAGTGGATCCTCGAAACCCATGTGCATGCCGACCATCTGAGCGCCGGCGCCTTCCTGAAGCAGGCGCTCGGAGGCAGGACGGCCATCGGCGGCCACATCGTCGATGTGCAGGCGGTCTTCAAGGACATCTACAATCTGCCGCCGGAATTCCTGACCGACGGCTCTCAGTTCGACCGGCTGTTCGACGACGAGGAGCAGTTCCGGCTGGGGCGGGTGCCGGCGCGGGTGCTGCACACGCCGGGCCACACGCCTGCCTGCGTCACCTATGTCATCGGCGATGCCGCGTTCACGGGCGACACCGTCTTCATGCCGGATTTCGGCACCGCGCGCTGCGACTTTCCCGGCGGCGACGCGGCGGCGCTCTACCGCTCGGCGCGCCGCATCCTGTCGCTGCCGCCCGAAACGCGCGTCTTCGTCGGGCACGACTACGCGCCGGGCGGACGGGAGGTCGCGTGGGAGACGACGGTGGAAGAGGAGCGCAGGGCGAACCGGCATGTGCGCGACGGCATCGACGAGCAGGCCTTCGTCGCCATGCGCACCGAGCGGGACAAGGTGCTGGATGTGCCGGCGCTGCTGCTGCCTTCGATCCAGGTGAACATGCGCGGCGGCGACCTGCCGGAGCCGGAAAGCAACGGCCGCGCCTATCTCAAGATCCCGCTCAACGCCTTCTGACCCATGGCCGACCTGCTCGACGCCACGGGCCTGCGCTGTCCGATTCCGGTCCTGCGGGCCCGCAAGCGCCTCAGGGCGATGGCGCCGGGCGACCGGCTGGAGGTGCTGACCGACGACCCGGCCTCGCCCATCGACATGCGCCATTTCTGCGCCACGGAAGGCCATGACATCGTTGAAGCCCAGGAGGCGGACGCGCCCTATCGGTTCGTGATCGCCAGAGCCGGATAGGCTCCCGCCGGCGCAGACCCCGCGCGGTATGTCATGGGATGTCATGATCTGTCATGTTTCCCATGCGCGGGGCGTATGTTCTGTAGCCGGTTCGGGCATAAGGCTCTCCGCTTTTTGACCTCCTGCCGGGTGCGAGGAGAAAAAGGGGCAGCGGTTCGACATGACCGGGGCGAGGGTGGGTTGCCTTCATCGTTCCTCCTTGCTCCGACGGGGAGCGGGTCCCTTTTCCGCGCGTATCCTGCGCGGGCGCCTGTGCGCGTGTCGGCGCCGGCGCGGTTCGCGCGCCTGATTGCGCGCGCGAGACGCAGGACGCACGTCTCCCGTCGGCTTCTCACGGGTTTTCAGAAACCGGCGCCGCTCGGCCGCGCGGCACCCGGGGACGCGGCTCCGGATTCCGCTTCCTTGGGGACCATCATACCACAATCCGCCAGATGTCAAGATCAAATATGAAACAAAAATCAGATTAATTAGATTTTTTTCATATTTGAAGCATCCTGCCGGCAATGCCTAAAGTCGGGCGGCGGCGGAGCGGATTGCCTCCCACGCCTGCTCGACATGGATGCGCTCGGTGCCGGTCTGTCCGATGGAGACGCGAATCGCATAGGCCCCGTTCACGCTGCCTTGCGTCAGGTAGATGCGCCCTTCGTCATTGATCACGTGCAGCAGCCGCTCGTTGAGGTCGTCAAGCGCTGCGTTCCCCTGAGGGGCGTAGCGGAAATTCAGCAATGCCAAGGATCTGGGGGCCATAAGCTCGAAATCCGGATGCGCTGCGATCTCGCCTTCGAGCCATTCGGCCAGCGCGATATGCCGCCGCACCAGGTCGCGCAGGCCGGCAAGGCCGTAGCTGCGCAGCACGAACCAGAGCTTGAGCGCGCGGAAACGCCGGCCGAGCGGCACGCTCCAGTCGCGGTAGTCAATGACGGCATCCCCCTCCCGGCTTTGCAGATAGGCGGGGAGGATCGAAAAGGTGCGGATCAGCGCGTCCGGATCGCGAACGAAATGCGCCGAGCAGTCGAAATTGGTGAGCAGCCATTTGTGCGGATTGAAGACGAGGCTGTCCACGGCCTCGATGCCCTGCAGCATCCAGCGGTGCTCCTCGCAGATGAGCGCGCTGCCGGCCCATGCGGCATCGACATGGAGGAAGATGTCATGGGCGCGGGCGACGGCGCCGATTTCATCCAGCCGGTCGATGGCGCCGACGCCGGTCGTGCCGAGGCTCGCGACGATGCAGGCGGGCCTGAGGCCGGCCGCCCTGTCCGCGCAAATCGCCGCATCCAGCGCATCCGCCCTCATGGCGAAGTCGCTGCCGGTTTCGACCAGCCGGACATGGCGGCGTCCGTAGCCGGCGATCTTCGCTCCCTTCTCGGTAGCCGAATGGGCCTGGTCCGAGGTGTAAACGACGGGCGCTGCCCCGGCTCCGGCGAGGCCCTGCTCGTTCGCAGCGCCTCCGGTCGCCCGTTCGCGCGCCGTCAGCAGGGCGCACAATATGGCCGACGATGCCGAATCCTGTATGACGCCCGAGAAGCCTTCCGGGAGGCCGATGGCCTGACGCAGCCAGTCCAGCATGCGGGTTTCCATCTCGGTGGCGGCGGGCGAGGTCTGCCACAGCATGCATTGCGCGCCGAGCGCGGCCGTCAGCATCTCCGCCAGCACCGAGGGCGGGCTGGAGTTGGCCGGGAAATAGGCGAAGAAGCGCGGATGCTGCCAATGGGTCATGCCGGGCATGACGATGCGCTCGAAATCAGCGAACACGGTTTCCATGCCTTCGCCGGCCTCGGGCGGCGACGGAGGCAGGGCGGACGCGATCTCGCCCGGGCGGGTCTGCGCGCGGACGGGCAGGCGCTCCACCTCCGCCATGTAGTCGGCCATCCAGTCCACGAGGCGGTGGGCGTGGGCCCTGAATTCCTCGGGCGTCACGGGGCCGGGCGCTCCGGCGCCATTGATTCCGGGGGCAGCATCGGGGTTATAGTCTCCGGCAGTGAAATCGACCGGACGAGCATGGCATGACGACAGTTTCTCCAGAAGTCCTCGACAGCCCGGCAGCCTGGCGCGGCCCGGAGATGTGCGCCGGGAGCGGATGGGAGCTTCGCCTCTCCGATGCCGAGATCGGGGAAATCGACCGCGCGGTCGCGGCCATCGACCGGCCCCTGATCGAGGTGGACAAGGCGGCATTCCCGCTGCCGGTGCTGGGTCCGAAGCTCGCCGGGCTCAGGCGCGAACTGCTGGAGGGCAGGGGGTTCTTCCTGCTGCGCGGCCTGCCGGTCGGGCGAATGAGCCGGGAAGAGGCCGTGGCCGCCTTCTGGGGCATCGGCGCGCATTTCGGCAGCGCCCGCTCGCAGAACGCCAGGGGCCACCTGATGGGCCATGTGAAGGATGTGGGCCTGCACAGCAGCGATCCCAATGTCCGCGTGTACCAGACCCGCGAACGCCAGCTTTTCCACACCGATTCAGTGGACATCGTTGCGCTGATGTGCCTGCACCCGGCGCGCTCCGGCGGCCTGAGCTCCATCGTGAGTTCGGTTGCCGTCCACAACGAGATGGCGCGGCGGCGCCCGGACCTTGCGGCCGAGCTCTACGAGCCGTTCATTGTCGACCGGCGCGGCGAGGTGCCGGAGGGCATGAAGCCCTGGTTCGCGCTGCCCGTCTTCAACCGGATCGGCGACGAGCTGACCACGATCTACACGCGGCGCTACATCGAGTCCGCGCGCCGCTTCCCGGAGGTTCCGGCGCTGACGCCGAAACAGGTAGAAGCCCTCGACCTGTTCGACTCGCTCTGTAACAGCGGTGAATTCCGGCTCGACATGGCGTTCGAGGCCGGCGACATGCAGTTCCTCTGCAACCACGTTATCCTGCACGACCGGACCGCCTTCGAGGACTGGCCGGAGCCGGAGCGCCGCCGCCACCTGTTGCGGCTCTGGTTGTGCCCGCCCGAGGGACGCAGGCTTCCGGAGGCCTTTGCCGCCCGCTACGGCAGCGTCCGGCCGGGCGACCGGGGCGGCATCGTGGTCAAGGACGCGGTGCCTGTTGTGCCTCTGGAAGCGGCCTGACCCGCGCCGAAGCAAGGAACCGCTCCAGCTGTCCTTCCGGCAGGTCGCGCGGCAGCTCGGCCTCCACCTCCAGTGCGGCCTTGAGGCGGAGGCGATAGTCCGTGCGGCTGACTTCCACCGCGCCGAAGGTCGCCAGGTGTTCGGTGAAGAATTGCGTGTCCAGAAGGCGGTAGCCGCCGATCCGGAGGCGGGCCGCGAGGTGGACCAGCGCTACCTTGCTCGCATCCCTGGCCCGCGAGAACATGCTCTCCCCGAAGAAGGCGCCGTCGATGGCCACGCCGTAAAGGCCGCCCGCCAGCCGCCCTTCCAGCCGGCATTCCACGCTGTGCGCCGCGCCTTTCCGGTGGAGCTCCCGGTATAGCCGCAGGATGTCGTCATCCTAAATCCGGCATTTGACGGGCTTGATCGCTGTCTCGGGGTAGTGTGAACGGCCGGATTTGGGCGTGGATTTCAGCACGCGGTCGCGGCCCTGGGTGGCGGCAGCCAGGGTTGACGCCCCGGTTCGCGGCCATGGAGGTATTTCCTGAGCGCCTCGGCGAGGATGCGGCGCCAGCGATCCCCGGCGCTCAACTGCTCCGCAGTTTGCGTCAGCGACCGGAAGAAGCCGGCGATCCGGCGCAGCGCCGCCATCACCGTCTTGCGACGCCCGTGATGGGAGGTCACCGTCAGCCGGGTCTGGCCGGCGTGGTGGGTCTGGCGGGCAACCCCGTGCAGGAGCAGCGGCCGGCTGGTGATCGCCTCGCGGTGATGGTCGGGGTCGGCGAGGCGCACGAACAGGCTCCACCAGTTGCAGATGAGCGCGACCAGCCGGGCCATGTGCCGGCAGCGCGTCAGGTCGCGCGTGGTGAAGCCGCCCCAGCCCCACTGGTTCTTCAACTCGTCGAAGCCGTTCTCCGCGTCCGCCCGGTCGCGGTAGAGCCGGGCCAGCGAGCGTATCTCCAGGTCCAGCGAGGTCGCCAGCACCGCGAACTCCCACACCCCGGTGCCGGGCTGCGCCCCGGTCCGGAACAGCTCGCCCCGGGCCTTGTCGCCACGCGTCAGCGCCAGCGTCGCAGGAAGCCGCCGGCGCAGCACCACAACCCGGCGCGTCCGGCTCCAGCCCTGCAGACGCAGATCGGCCCCGATCCCCGACCAGCCCTGGCCCGCATCCTCCCAGCCGTCCCGCGCCATCAGCCGCCCGGCAAGCCGGCGCGCCCCCTTCGTCAGGCGCAGCTTGAACAGATAGTCCGGACCCGCAGCCTCGCACGACGCCATGTTGGCCTCGCTGCCCCAGTCCTTGTCGCCCCGCACCAGACGCGGCCAGCGATCCCGCCCAAGACGGTCGAGCAACGCCCACAAGGACGGCGCCGCGCGCCTCGAATGGTGATGGTTGCCCGGCGCCACCTCGACATCAAGAACAAGCCGCGTGCCCGCCATCAGGAACGCATGGCAGGCATGCGAGGGGCGGCCCGGCTTCTTCGGGTTGTAGCTCACAACCGCTCCCTCCTGACGACCGTAAAGCGCCTTGATCGTCGTGTCGCAGTCCAGAACCCACGGCTCCCTCAGCAGCGGACGGACCACCTCGTCCAGATGGCCCTGAAGCCACGATGTGCCGGCCTCCGCACCGATCCGCTCCAGACCGCGCCGCACCGAATCCTCGCTCGCAACCTTGTCCATACCCAGCAGCGCAGGGTTCACCCCGTCGCCGCGCAGCGACGTGATGTGCGCATACCGCGATTGCCCCGCCAGAACCGACAGAAGAACCGTCCCCAGGACATCCCGCTTCGACGGCGCGTTCGGGCTCGTGTACCGCAGCGGGCAGTCCGCAACCAAAGCGTCAAAGCGACCGCTCACCTTCAGCTATTCCGCGAAAAACGCCAGATGGCCCAGCGGCGTTACCGCCGCATCAGGGTCCCATTCCACATGAACCGCGCCGCCGAAGGTGTCCACCTTCACCGACGCTCGGGCGACATCCCGCACAGCGCCAGGATAATCACCCACAGGGTGAGCCTCTTCGGCCCCTGAAAAGCCGCTCATATCCGCAGACTACAAGGGATTCGGCAAGGCCACGCCATCCTCAAATGCCGGATTTAGGGTCATTGATCCAGGTGTCGCCGTCATCCGCACGCGGCTCGGCGCAGGCCGCGATCACCGCGTCGAAATCGCCGTCGACCACAACTTCGAACCGGCCCTGGCGGACGGTGCGGGCGAGGCGCCGCGGTACATGGAAGCCGTCGAGCGGAATGACGCCCCGCCGGCGCGGGTCCAGCCAGTAAAGCGTGTCCGAACTGCGCCCGTCCGCCATGGGGAAAAGCCCCAGCCGGTAGGCGGTCAGCAGCATTTCCGCCGAAATCCGCTTCAAGCGCCGTCCATCCAGCGTTCCAGCCAGTGAATGTCGCAGGCGCCGCTGTTGAAGTCCCGGTTGCCCGCGATATGCCGGTGCAGGTCGAGATTGGTGTCTATGCCTTCGATGACATACTCGTCGAGCGCGCGGGCGAGGCGGGCAACCGCCGTGCTCCGGTCCGGGCCGTGGACGACCAGCTTGGCGACCAGGCTGTCGTAATGCGGCGGCACGACACAACCGGCGAAGAGCGCAGAATCGACGCGGACCCCCGGCCCCCCCGGCGGGTGGTATTCGCGGACCCGTCCGGGCGAAGGCACGAAGGTGCGGGCGTCCTCGGCATTGACCCGGCATTCGATGGCATGGCCGTCGAAACGCACATCGTCCTGGCCGAAGGACAGCCTGCCGCCTGCAGCGACCGCCAGCTGCTCCCGCACGATATCGACGCCCGTCACCATTTCCGTGACCGGATGCTCGACTTGGAGGCGCGTGTTCATCTCGATGAAGTGGAAGTCCCGGCCGTCGAACAGGAACTCGAGCGTGCCTGCGCCCAGATAGCCGAGCCGGGCGACCGCGCTTGCGGCCCGCTCGCCGACCGCGGCCCGCTGGGCATCGTCGAGGGCAGGGGAGGGCGCCTCCTCGATGACCTTCTGGTGGCGGCGCTGGATGGAGCAGTCGCGCTCGCCGAGATGAACGGCATTGCCGTGGGAGTCCGCCAGCACCTGGACCTCGATATGGCGCGGGTTCTCGATGAACTTCTCGATGAACACGCGCGAATCGCCGAATGCGCCGGCGGCCTCGCGCCGGGCGAGTCCGAGCGCAGGCGCAAGGTTCGCCGGCGTGCGGGCGATCTGCATGCCGCGCCCGCCGCCGCCCGCTGCCGCCTTGACCAGCACCGGATAGCCGATCCCGTCGGCGATCCGCGCGGCTTCCGCGTCATCGTCGACTGCGGCATCGCTGCCCGGCACGCCGGAAATGCCGACCTCCGCCATGGCCGCCTTGGCAGCGATCTTGTCGCCCATCGTCGCAATATGGTCCGGGCTCGGGCCGATGAAGGTGAAGCCGTGGTCGGTCACGACCTGGGCGAAGGTGGCGTTCTCTGCAAGGAAGCCCAGGCCGGGATGAATGGCGTCGGCGCCGGCCACGCTAGCGGCCGAGACCAGCGCGGCCATGCTGAGATAGCTGTCGCGCGGCGCGGGCGGGCCGATGCACACGCTCTCGTCCGCAAGGCGCACATGCATGGCGTCGGAGTCGATGGTGGAATGGACCGCGACGGTGCGGATGCCGAGGTCCCGGCAGGCGCGGATGATGCGAAGCGCGATCTCGCCGCGATTGGCGATCAGAACCTTTTCGAACACCGGCTCAGCCGAGAATCATCAGGGTCTCGCCGTATTCGACCGGGTCGCCGCTGGAGACGAGAACCTGCCGGACGATGCCGTCCGAGGGGGCGGGAATCTGGTTGTACACCTTCATCGCCTCAATGATCAGCAGGGTCTGGCCCGCCTGAACGCGGTCGCCGACCTGCACGAATGCCGGCTGTCCCGGCTCCGGTTGAAGATAAACCGTGCCCACGATCGGAGCCGTGACGGGCGTGCCCTCCACGCCTGCGGGCGCCTGTTGTGGAGGCGAAGCAGCACCGGCGGGCGAGGTTTCCGGCACGGGCGCTGCCGCCGCTGCGACGGGTGCGGAGATCGGCGCCGCGCCGCGGGCGGAGATTCTGAGACTCCGGTCCCCGTCCCGGTATTCGATTTCGCCGACGCCGGTTTCATCGAGCAGCGCCGCGAGCCGGCGGACGGCTTCCTCGTCGATGGGAAAGCCGCTCACGGCGTATCTCCGTCCGCGCGCCAGCGGTCGGCCAGGGCCAGCAGCGCCAGCCGGTATCCGACCGGGCCGAAGCCCGCGATCATGCCGAGCGCGGCGCCCGATATGTAGGAATGATGGCGGAAGGCCTCGCGCCGGTGGATGTTCGAGAGATGGACCTCGACGACCGGGCCCTCGAAGAGCGTGAGCGCATCGAGCAGCGCGACCGAAGTGTGGGTGAAGGCAGCGGCGTTGATGACGATGGCGTCGAAGTCGCCCCGCGCTTCCTGTATCCAGGTGACGAGCTCGCCCTCGTGGTTGCTCTGCCGGCAGACGGCCTCCATGCCGAGTTCGCCCGCAGCCGTCTTCGCGTCCGCGTCGATCTCCGCAAGGGTCGTGCGCCCGTAAATCTCGGGCTGGCGCTGGCCGAGCATGTTGAGATTCGGCCCGTTCAGAACCAGCACGCGCTTTGCCATGCTCATCCTCGCTAGTCGCGGCGACGCCTCAGAAGGACTCCGTCCACGGCCTGAGATCGACCTCATGCGCCCAGGCCGAGCGATGCTGGCGGTGGACGTGCAGATAGGTCTCCGCAATCGAATCGGGGACCAGGAGGTGGTCTTCCGGCAGGCCGGGGTCGGGAGCGTGGTGCGGCCCCAGAATGCCGCCGTCGATGACGAAATGCGCGATATGGATGCCTTTCGGCCCGTAGTCCCGCGCCATGGACTGCGCCAGCGCGCGCAGGCCGAACTTGCCGACCGCGAAACCGGCCGACATGGCATAGCCCTTCACGGAAGCCGTGGCGCCGGTGAAGAAGATGCTGCCCGAACCGCGCGGCAGCATGGCTCGCGCGGCCTCCCGGCCGACGATGAAGCCACCGAGGCAGGCCTGCCGCCACGCCTGCTCGAACGCTTCGGTCTCGATGTCCACGACACTGGCGCGAACGCGGCCCGAAGCGTTGAAGACCACGATGTCCGGCTCCGGCGCCGCAGCGAACAGCGCCTTGACGCTTGCATCGTCGGTGGCGTCGCAGGCGTGGAGGCTGACGGAGTCGCCCAGTTCGGCGGCGACCGGCTCCAGCTTCGCCGGCGTACGCGCGGCCAGCGCAACCTTCATGCCGGCGCGAGAGAAAATGCGCCCAAGCGAGGCGCCAAGGCCGGGCCCCACCCCGACAATGATCGCGGTTTCCGTCCCACTCATATCGGGAATGCTCCTATTCGGCGGCGGCTACAGTGTGTTTGCCAGGATTGCGAAGCGCTTCGAGATGCGCGTCGCGCTGCTTCTCCGCGGCTTCGAGATGACGCAGCTTCACATGGCCATAGCCACGGATATGCTCCGGCACGCTCGCCAGGCCGACGGCGGCCGCGCTGGTCTCAGGAGCGAAGCGGCTCAGGATTTCCTCCACATCGGCCTCGTATTGCACGATCAGCGCGCGCTCGCGGCGGCGCTCCTCCGTCCGCCCGAAGGGGTCGAAGGCCGTGCCGCGCAGCCCGCGCATGGCGGCGAGCAGCCGGAAGACATGCAGCATCCACGAGCCGAAGCGCATCTTGCGCGGCTCGCCGGTCACCGGGTCCTTCCGGGCGAAGAGCGGCGGGGCCAGGTTGAACTCCAGCCGGTAGCCCCCCTCGAACTGGCGCTCGATCTGCTTGCGGAAATCCCCCGAGGCATGTAGCCGGGCAACCTCATATTCGTCCTTGTAGGCCAGCAGCTTGAAGTAGTAGCGCGCGACCGCATGGGAAAGCGGCCCGCCGCCCTCCACGCCCTCGGTCTCGCGCACCCGGTCCACCAGGGCCCTGTAGCGCCCGGCATAGGCGGCGTTCTGGTAGCCGGTCAGGAACGCGGTCCTGCGGGCGACCATGTCGTCCAGGCTTTCGAGAACGGAACGCTCCTGCCTTGCGTCCGCCGGGTAGGCGATCCGTTCGACAAAGGCGAGATCATGCGCCGCCCGCCGGCCCCAGTCGAACGCGGTCTTGTTCATCTCGACGGCAACGCCGTTGAGCTCGATGGCGCGTTCGATGGCCTCGGCGCAGACCGGGACCAGGCCCCTCTGATAGGCGAAGCCGGCCATGAACAGGTTGGAGCCGATGGCGTCGCCCAAGAGCGCCGTGGCGAGGCGTGTGGCGTCGATCATTTCCACGGCATCGCCCCCGAGCGCCGCCTCGATCCGGGTGCGCAGTTCGTCCTCCGGGAAGGACATGTCCGGATTGCGGGCGAACTCGTTGGTGTAGGTGCGATAGGTGTTGATGACCGCCCGGCTGGTCCCGCGCGACAGTCTGGAGAGCGTGTCGATCTGGCTGGAGGTCACAAGGTCGCAGCCGATGAGCGCGCGTCCGCCGCCGAGACCGATACGCACGCTGTGCAGGTCCTCCGGATTGTCGGCGATCCTGAGATGGCTCCAGACGGCGCCGCCTTTCTGGGCGAGGCCCGTCATGTCCATCACGGTGGCGGCCTTGCCCTCCAGATGCGCCGCCATGGCAAGCAGCGCGCCCACGGTGATGACGCCCGTGCCTCCGATGCCGTCGATCATGATGGAGTAGGGCTCGTCGGTCGCCGGAATATCCGGTTCCGGCAGAACTTCCAGCGGCCCCGGCGCCTGGCCGGCGGGCTTGCCCTTGCGCGGCTCGGCGTCATAGACGGTGACGAAGCTCGGGCAGAAGCCGTTCAGGCAGGAATAATCCTTGTTGCACGCGGACTGGTCGATCATCCGCTTGCGGCCGAACTCGGTCTCGACCGGGATGACGGAGACGCAATTCGACTTGACGCCGCAATCGCCGCAGCCTTCGCACACGGCCGGGTTTATGAACATGCGCTTGGGCGGATTCGGGAAGGCGCCGCGCTTGCGCCGCCGGCGCTTCTCCGCCGCGCAGGTCTGCACATAGACGAGGCCCGATACGCCCTCGATCTCCCGCAGCTCGATCTGGACCTGGTTCAGTTCGGAGCGATGCTTGACCACCGTGCCGGGCGCGAGGTCGCGGGCCTTTTCGTAGGCCTCCGGCGTGTCGGTGACGAGATAGACCGGCTTTACGCCCTCGGCGGCAAGCTGCTGCGTCACCATCGCGGGCGACAGCGGCCCGTCCACCGGCTGCCCGCCGGTCATGGCGACGGCGTCGTTGTAGAGCACCTTGTAAGTCATGTTGGCGCCGGATGCGACGGCCGCGCGCACCGCCAGGATGCCGGAATGGTAGTAGGTGCCGTCGCCGATATTCTGGAAGATGTGCGGCGTCTCGACGAAATGGTGCAGTCCGGCCCAGGTTGCGCCTTCGGCCCCCATATGGGTGTAAGTGGCGGTCTTGTCTGGATCGACCCACTGCGCCATGAAATGGCAGCCGATACCCGAGAACGCCCGCGACCCGTCCGGCAGCCTGGTGCCGGAATTGTGCGGGCAGCCCGAGCAGAAGGAGGGCGTTCGCACAAGGCTCGGCTGGTTGCCGCCCGACTGGCGCGTCACTTCCCGGATCGCCGCCAGGCGGGACTCGAAACGGCCGATGTCGGCGACGCGCCCGAGGCGGGACAGGACGACTTCCGCGACTTCCTCCGGCTGCAACTCCCCGTGGGTCCGCAGCAACGGCCGGCCGTCCTCGTCGGTCTTGCCGACCATGCGGGGGCGGCGGTCGGCCGGCGTGCTGTAGAGCAGGTCCTTGATCTGCGGCTCGATCAGCCCGCGCTTCTCCTCGACGACGATGACCTCTTCGAGGCCCTCGCAGAAGGCGCGCATCCCTTCCGGCTCTATCGGCCAGGAGAGCGCCACCTTGTAGACCGAGAGGCCGAGCTCGCGGGCAGTCGCGTCGTCGATGCCGAGCGCCGAGAGCGCCTGGCGCGTATCCAGGTAGGACTTGCCCGTGGTGACGATGCCGATCCGCCGGCCGGGCCCGCCGACGGTCACCCGGTCGAGCCGGTTGGCGCGCACGAAGGCCACGGCCGCCGGCAGCTTGACATGGTGGAGGCGGGGCTCCTGCTCCAGCCACATATCGGGCCAGCGGATGTTCGGGCCGCCCTCCGGCATCTCGAAATCGGTCGGCAGCCGGACCTGCACCCGGTCGGGGTCGATATCGACCGTGGCGGTGGAGTCGACCGTGTCCGTGACGCAGATGAAGCCCGCCCAGAGGCCGGCATAGCGCGACAGGGCGAAGCCGTAGAGGCCGAAATCGAGGAACTCCTGCACCCCCGACGGGTTCAGGATCGGCACCATCGCATCGACGAAGGCGAACTCGCTCTGGTGCGCCGTGGTGGAACTCTTGGCGACATGGTCGTCGCCGGCGAGCGCGATGACGCCGCCATGGGGATGGGTGCCGAACAGGTTGGCGTGCTTCAGTGCGTCGCCGGTGCGGTCCACGCCGGGGCCCTTGCCGTACCAGATGCCGAAGACGCCGTCATATTTCGCGTCGCCGAAGAAGTCCGACTGCTGCGTGCCCCAGACCGAGGTGGCGGCGAGGTCTTCGTTGAGGCCCGCCTTGAAGACGATATGGTGGTCCTGGAGGTGCTTGCGCGCCGCCCAGAGTTGCTGGTCGTAACCGCCAAGGGGGGAGCCCCGATAGCCGGAAATGAAGCCGGCGGTATTGAGACCCGCCGCAAGGTCGCGGCGGCGCTGCACCAGCGGCAGCCGCACCAGGGCCTGGGCCCCGGTCAGCAGAACCCGTCCTTCGTCCAGTGTGTATTTGTCGTCCAGCTTGACTTGCGCAAGCGCCATATCCGGGCTCCTGGGGCCGAGGCCTTTTCTGATGAGGCCGAACCCGATTATCTACGATGAGGCGGCGTGTCGTCCATGGGGCACCCTATTCGGCGTCGGCCCGGGTGCGGGCCCAGCTATCCTTGATGACGGTCAGCAGATGGCGCTCGCGCACCGTGTCGATCGATGCGGAAACGGTCATGCCTGCGCGCAGCGGAGGCGCGCCGGGCCGGTCCTGCAGCACCAAACGGACCGGAAGGCGCTGCACCACCTTGACCCAGTTGCCGGTCGCATTCTGCGGCGGAAGCACGGCGAATTCCGCGCCGGTGGCCGGGCTGATGCTATCCACGACCGCCTGCCACACGAAGTCCGGATAGGCATCGACCACAACCGTCGCCTTCTGGCCGACACGGACATGGGTCAGTTCCGTCTCCTTGAGATTGGCTTCCACCCAGGGCTGCTGCTCGACGATGATGGAGAACACCGGCTTGCCGGATTCGACATATTCGCCGGCCTGCAATTTGACGTTGCTGACGATGCCGCCGACCGCGGCGCGGACAACCGTGCGGTCGAGATCGAGCCTGGCCGCATCGCGCAGCGACTCCTTTTCCCGGTACATCGGATGCTTCTCGACAGGAGTGTCCAGCGCGCCCCCCAGCTGCACCAGAACCCGGCTCATCCGCTTCCGGGCCACTTCCGCCTGCTTGCGGATCACTTCGGTCCGCTGGCGGGCGACCGCCAGGTCGTGCTCGGCGGCTTCCAGCCTGATCCGAGCCGCGGCACCGCGGCGCTGCAGGTCGCGGAGGCGCTTCACCTGCATCCGGTGGTAGCGAACGGCCTCGAGCGCCTCCTGCGATTCGCCTTCCGTTACTTCCAGCTGACCCGCCGCGACTTCGTATTCCGCCCGCAATCCGAGCAACTCGTCGCGCACCACGCCCATTTCCGCCTCGGCGCGCGCCAGGCGAATCTCGACCGGCACCGGGTCGATGCGGAAGAGCAGGTCTCCGGCGCGAACCACCTCGTGGTCGCGCACGGCGACATCCACGACCCGACCTTCTATATCGGCGCTGACCTGGACGATGTCGTTCTTCACATAGGCGTTCTCGGTCGTCACATAACGCCCGCCCGTGAGATAGACATAGGACCCGACCGCTATCGCGGCGAGCGGCACCACGATCAGCAGGAACAGGCGGGTCAGGGCCCGGCTTACGCGGCGCAAACTCATTGGGCTGCCATCTGTCGGTCGGCCGCACTGGCCGTCTGGTTGCTGTTCTGGAGCATTTCCTGCAAACGGGCCTTGACCGTAATCAGCACCTCGACCGCCTTGTCGCGCTCGGCCTCGTCAAGGTCGCTCAGGGCTTCGTGAATCGTCTGGAGGGCGATCGTGCGCATCGTCCGTTCGATCGCCTCGGCGTCCGGCGTAAGGTGGATGCGCTTGACGCGCCGGTCCGCGGGGTCGGCCTCGCGCACGACGAAGCCGTTGTCCTCAAGCCGGTCGATCAGGCGGCCGGCGGGGCCTTTTTCCATCTCCATGGTCTCCGCCAGTTCCGACTGGGTGCAGCCCGGCTGGCGGTAAATGCGGGTGAGCGCCAGCCATTGAGAGCGCGTGAGGCCGAAATCCCGCACCCGGCGGTCGAACTCGGTGCGCAGCAGGCGAGCGACGTCGGAGACCAGAAAGCCGAAATAGCGTTCGTCTTCCATCTGTTCGGGAATCCGGAATTAGTTACCTAGGCGACTTTATGCAGAGATATGGTCGCCCAGGCAACTAAAGTCAAGATACCAATTCGAAACAGCGGGGCAAAAACGCAGAATCTTACGCGCCGCCGCAGGCTCCCCCGCCGAGCACGCAGAACCTCGCGCAATGCACATGGTTGAGGGGCACGGACCCGGCGGCCTCGGACAGCGTTTCGCCGAGCTCGAAACGCGGATCATAGGGCAGGAGGGTGCAGGCAACGACAACCGGTCTCGCCGCGCCCCGGCGCTTCACGACCATGCGGGAGGACGAGCACATGATGTCGGAGGGCGACTTGCCGAGTACCGTCCAGCAGGCGGCGCTGATCTCGGGCACGGGGGCGCCTTCATCCATCTCGGGAAAGAGCGTCAGGGAAACCGGGTCGTCGGCTTTGCAGCCAAGGCCCAGCCCGGCGAACAGGCGCGCATAGCCGGCGCGCGCGGAGGCTTCGTCTTCTCCCCAGCAGGTGCGGCCTGCGACTTCCGGCGCAAAGCCGTTCGCGTCGAGCCAGGACAGTCCGGCGAGCGCGGGCTCCCAACTGCGCTCGCCCCGTTCCGTCTCGTGCAACGCTTCGGTGTAGTGGTCCAGGGAGACCCGAAGGCGGACCCTGCCGCCGTGGCGGGCCCGGAGTTCCAGCAGCGCCCCGCTGTGCTTCATCATCGGGCGCATCGCGTTGGTCAGCGTCAATGTCTCGAAGCCGCGTTCGAGCGCGTCCGCCAGCATGGCCGTGAAATCCGGGTTCAAGAACGGCTCGCCGCCCGTAAACCCGATCACGCGGGTCCCGGCATCCGTTCGGGCGATCTCATCCAGATATGCCGCGACTTCATCGGCCCGGATATAGGCGAGCCGGTCGTTGCGGGGGCTCGATTCGATGTAGCAATTGCAGCAGGCGAGATTGCAGAGCGTCCCGGTATTGATCCAGAGCGTCTCCAGCTTGCCCAACGCGACCCGCGCACGGGGGCTGCCGTCTGCAGTCAGGTCGGGATCCTGGAATTTCCCGCGGTCAGCTACGCCCGCCGGTACCGAATCCGGCATCAGCGCCTCCGGCCAATTCGACCCCGCCGTTATAGAAGACGGATTGCCGGACAGTCCAGTTCAACCTGCTCTCAAATCACCGCTTTGCACCGGGGGCCGAGGGTTCCTATGGTGCGGCTGTCCAATACGAGGAGTAGCAGGCATGACGATTGCCAAGGGAGACAAGGTTCCGGCCGTGACCTTGAAGGAGGTAACGGACGGCGGACCGCAGAGCGTCGAAACGGCGGACCTCTTCAGCGGCAGGAAGGTTGTCGCCTTCTGCGTGCCCGGGGCCTTCACGCCCACCTGTTCGGCAAAACACCTGCCGGGCTTCGTTGAAAAGGCGGACGCGATCCGGGCCAGGGGGGTGGACGACATTGTCTGCCTTGCGGTCAACGACGCCTTCGTCATGAACGCCTGGGGAGAACAGGGCGGCGCGGCCGGCAAGATCCGGATGCTTGCCGACGGCAATGGCGACCTGGCCAAGGCAATGGGGGTCGAACTGGACCTGAGCAAGCTCGGGCTCGGCGTGCGTGCGCGCCGCTATTCGATGGTCGTGGAAGACGGCACGGTCACGCAGTTGAATCTGGAAGACGGAGGGGCTTTCGAAGTTTCCAGCGCCGAGAAAATTCTCGAGCAGCTCTAGCAGCCGCCGCCCTCGCGCTCGGCCTCTTGGCGCGCGAGGGCATCAACGCGCTCGTTCTCGGCGTGGCCGGCATGGCCGCGGACCCAGAGCCATTCGATTTCATGGCGGGCCGCCGCCATGTCGAGCCGCTGCCACAGGTCGATATTCTTCACGGGCTTCTTCGCCGCAGTGCGCCAGCCATTGCGCTTCCACACCGGCAGCCAGGACCGGATACCGTCCATGACATAGCGGCTGTCGGTCACAAGGCGCACGGAGCAGGGCCGGGTGAGGGCCTCGAGGCCGGAAATGACGGCCATCAGTTCCATACGGTTATTGGTGGTATGCGGGGCGCCGCCGGCCAATTCCGATTCCTGCGCTCCAAAGCGCAGCAGCGCCGCCCAGCCGCCGGGACCCGGATTTCCGAGACAGGCGCCGTCGGTAAAGATTTCGACACCGGTCATGAGAGTTCGCGGAGCTTGCGCATGTATTCGAGTGGGTCCTTGGGAGTCATCAGTGCGGCGGGGGCCGGGTAGAGCCAGTCATGCAGCCGGGTCAGAAGGAAGCGAAGCGCCGCTCCCCGCCTTAGCTTCGGCAAGGCGCGCAGTTCGGCTGATTCGAGCGGCCGGGCGGCTTCGTAGCCTTCCTGCATCTCGGCCGCGGCGTGGGCGTCGAAGCGCCCTTGCGCATCCACGGCCCATGCGACCTGGGTAATGGCAAGGTCGTAGGCGAACGCATCCATGCAGGCGAAATAGAAATCGTAAATGCCCGATACGGCGCCATCCCGGAAGACCGCGTTGTCCGGGAAAAGATCGGCATGGATGGCGCCGCCGGGCAGGTCCGCCGGCCAGGCCTTCGCCAGTTCGCCCAGAACTTCGGCGATGTAATCAGCCAGGCCCGCAGTCACCTCGTCGGCGCGGCCGGATGTCAGGGCGGCGAGGCGGCGCCACCCTTCCGGGCCCAGGTCGTTGGAACGCCTCGAAGGAAATCCGGCGCCGGCCAGGTGAAGCCGGGCGAGCGCCTCACCGATAGCTCCGAATGCGGAGGGATCGCGTTCACCTTCCAGGAAGGTCACGATGAGCGCGGTCCGTCCGGCCAACGGCGCCAGACTCGCTCCGTCGAGGCGGCGCACCGGGGCAGGGCAGGGCACGCCGCGAACGGCAAGGTAGTCCATCAGGTCCACGAAGAACGGCAGGTCCGCGGGGTCGATCCGGCTCTCGAAGAGCGTCAGCACATACCGGCCCGAAGCGGTTTCGAGCAGATAGTTCGTGTTGTCGATTCCCTCGGCTATGGGCTCGAACCGCAGCAGGCAGTCCATCCGGTATCCGGCCAGAAAGCGCTCCAGCGCAGTCTCGCCGACCGGCGTATAGACCGCCATCCGGGGTCAGGCCACCAGTTCGCGCGGTAGTTTGAACTTCACGGTTTCCAGCGTGTCCGTCCAGTCCTCGACCGTCACATCGAAACGTTCGCGGCAGGCCTGCACGACCTCTTCGACGAGCACTTCCGGCGCCGATGCGCCCGCGGTGACGGCCAATACCCGGATGTCCATCAGCGCTGCCCAATCGACATGGGCCACGCCGTCCACGAGATATGACCGCAAACAGCCGGCCGCCCTTGCAACCTCCACCAGGCGGTTGGAATTCGACGAATTCCGGCACCCGATCACGAGCACGGCATCTGCGCCGGGCACGGCGGCCTTGACCGCGGCCTGGCGGTTGGTCGTGGCGTAGCAGATGTCTTCCCGTCTCGGTTCGTTCAGATCGGGAAACCGCGTGCGCAACGCCTCGATGATTTCCGCAGTATCGTCCACCGAAAGCGTCGTCTGCGTGACATAGGCAAGTTCGCGCCCGGCCGGCGGCTCGACCCGCCGCGCGTCATCGACGGTCTGGATCAGCTCGATGGCGCCCTTCGGCAACTGGCCCATCGTGCCCACGACCTCCGGGTGGTCGGCATGGCCGATCAGAAAGATGTGCCGGTCCGTCGCGAAATGCCGCTCCGCCTCCCGATGGATCTTGCTGACCAGCGGGCAGGTGGCATCGATGTAATGCAGCTCGCGCCGTCCGGCTTCCGCGGGGACGGACTTCGGTACGCCATGCGCGGAAAAGACGACCGGCACCTCGTCCGGAACCTCGTCCAGCTCTTCGACGAACACCGCGCCCTTTTGCTCGAGCGTCTCGACGACGAAACGGTTATGCACGATTTCGTGGCGCACATAGACGGGCGCGCCGTAGCGTTCGAGAGCGGCTTCGACGATCTCGATTGCGCGCACGACGCCCGCGCAAAATCCGCGCGGACCGACCAGACGAATCGTGAGAGCCGGCTTCTCGCTTGTCATTGTGCCTACCTCCGGTCCGTTCTAAGGTCCGCAGCGCGCTTGGCGCACCGCCGAACCTAATCCAGAGGGCAGTCGATGGCGAGAGGATTCGCGGCCGGAGCCGCAGCGTCGGTCGCGGCGCTTTCGATACTGGCCGGGTGCTCGAGCCTTGGCGGAAGCTCCGTCGCCTGTCCGACGGTCGACGCCCTGGACGGCGCAAGGCAACTGACGAGGTTCAAGGGCGCCGGGAGAGACCTGACGGATATAGAGTTCCAGGTGCATGTCGGGAACCTCACGGCGGACTGCAGTTTCGACGACGACACCAGGGTCGGCTCTATCGATCTGGACATCGTGTTCCGCACGCAGCGGGGCCCTGCAAGTGCCGCGGGCGAACACCAATTCAACTATTTCGTTGCAGTGGTCGACCCTGCCGGCGGCGTTGCGGCGCGGACGCCGTTTTCCGTGGAGGTCTCGTTGGCGGGCAGCGGGACGGAGGCTGCTAAGTCCGAGCGTCTGGCTCTGGATATCCCGACAGGGGAAAACGCCTCTCTGGCCTCCTACCGCGTCTATGTCGGAATGCAGCTGACGAAGGAACAGTTCGAGTACAATCTCGGCAGCCGCCGCTAGTCGGTAATCCCGAAACGGCTCAGCGCGAAGGCGTAAAGCTCCGCGAGTTCGTTCAAGGTCTCGAACCGCCCGGACGCGCCGCCATGTCCAGCGGTCATGTTCGTTCGCAGCAGTAGCAGGGGGTCGCCTTCGACCGTCTCACGCAGCGCGGCGATCCATTTCGCCGGCTCCCAATAGGTGACGCGCGGGTCCGACACGCCCGCCGTGGCGAAAATGTCGGGATAGGACGCGGCGGCGATATTCTCGTAGGGGCTGTAGGCGGCGATGCGCCGGAACGCCTCCTCGTCCTCGATCGGATTGCCCCATTCCGGCCATTCCGGCGGTGTCAGCGGCAGAGTCGGGTCCGACATGGTGTTGAGCACATCGACGAACGGCACTTCGGCCAGCACCGCCGTGAACAACTCCGGCGCCCGATTGACCGCCGCGCCGACAAGCAGGCCGCCGGCGCTGCCGCCATGGGCGACGATGCCGCCGGCGCAGCCTTCGGCCATCAAATGGCGTCCCGCCGCGGTGAAGTCGTCGAAACTGTTGGTCTTGCCTGCGAGCTTGCCGGTCCGGTACCAGCGGTAGCCGCGATCCGTCCCGCCCCTGATATGGGCGATGGCATAGACGAATCCCCTGTCCACCAGGCTCAGCCTCGAAGTCGAGAAAGCGGCGGGGATCGATATGCCGTAGGCGCCGTAGCCGTAAAGGAGGCAGGGTGGCGGCGGCGAGAATTCGAGGTCGGCGCGGTAGAGCAGGGTAACGGGCACCCGCTCGCCGTCCGGCGCGGTCGCGGCCAGCCGGCGCGTGCGGTAATCCCCGGGGTCATGGCCGCTCGGCACTTCCTGTTTGCGCAGCAGCCGGCGCGTCCGGCCCGCCATGTCGTAGTCATAGACATGCGTCGGCGTGGTCGGCGAGGCATAGGAGAAGCGCAGCGTGCCGCTCGCATATTCGAAGCCCGGCAGGATGCCGAGGGCATACGCCTCCTCGTCGAAGGCGATGTCGTGTTCCTCGCCGGAGTCGAGGGCCCGCACGACGATCCGCGGCAGGCCGTCCTCGCGCTCCAGCCGCACGATCCAGTCCCGGAACAGCAGTAATTGCAGGATGAGACATCCCGGCCTGTGGGAGACCAGGTCCTCCCATGCTCCGGGGTCCGGGGCGTCGAGCGGGGCGGCGGCGATGCGGAAATCCTCGGCCTTGCGGTCATTGGTGAGGATCAGCAGCCGTTCCCCCTGATCTCCCAGCGAATATTCCACATCCGCGCGCCGGGCGGCGACGAGGCGCGGCGGGTGTTGCGGCCGGTCCGCATCGACCAGCCGGATTTCGCCGCTCGTGTGGTCGTGCGAATCCAGGAGGATGAACCGACCGCTCTGGGTCTTGCCGACATTGAGGAAGAAACCGGGGTCGGGCTCCTCGTAAACGAGCTCGGGTTGCCCTCCGAGACTGCGGCGGTAAACCCAGCGCGGCCGCGCATTGTCGTCGCGCACGGTGTAGAAGACGGTCCGGCTGTCGTTCGCCCAGACGACGCCGCCGGCCGTGCGTTCGACCCTGTCTTCGAGGTCCGCGCCGCTCCCGGCATCCCGGAAGGCGAGCGTGTAGTCCTCCGAGCCCGAGAGATCGACGGTGTAGGCGATGAGCCTGTGGTCGGGGCTGTGGGCGCAGGCGGCGATGCGGCAATAGGGCTGGCCCTCCGCCAGCAGGTTGCCGTCGAGCAGGATCGTCTCTTCGCCGCCGCCGTCCTGCCGGCAGAAAAGCGGATGCTCGCCGCCGGTCACGAACCGGGTGTAGTAGGCGAACGGGCCGTCGGGCGCAGGGGCCGTCGTGTCGTCCTCCTTGATCCTGGCACGCATCTCCTGCCTGAGCCGCTCCTGCAGGCCGCGCAGCGGCTCCATGACCGCGTTTGTGTATTCGTTCTCGGCCTCCAGATGTCCGCGGATGTCGTCCGGCAGGACGGAAGGGTCTCGCATCGCCTCCTGCCAGTTCCCCGCCCGGAGCCAGGCATAGGGGTCGATGCGCTCCTGCCCGTGCTGGGTGATGCTCAGCGGCCGCCGTTCCGCGCGCGGGGGGCTTGCGGCGTTCCCCGTCTCGCTGATCCGCGTGAACGCCCGCAATGTTTCCTCGCTGACATGGTGCTCGATGCCTTCGGCGTCGCGCCGCGCGGTCTCGTCGCTGACTCCGATGGTCTTGAGGAAGTCGAGCACGATCTGGTGGCGCCGGCGCGAGCGCAGCGCCATCTGGCGGCCTTTCCCGGTGAGGAAGATCGAGCGGTAGGGCCGGGTCGTCACCAGCCCGTCGCGCTGCAGGCGGGCGACCGCCTTGCTGGCCGTCATGTGGGTGACGCCCATGCGCCGCGCGATTTCGACCAGACGGGCCTCGCCATTGGCCTCGATCAGGTCGTCGATCAGCTCGACATAGTCTTCTGCGAGTTCCTTGCGCCGCGCCAGACGGGTATGAGTGAATACGGCGGCCTGCCGTTCGGCGTCGCCCAGCGCTTCGTCGGTATCGTCGCGGTCGTCGTCCTGCCGGTCGGTCATCACCCGCCACCTATGACGGAAGCGCACGCTCCGGGCAAGCGAATCGCCGGGCTAATGCGAGTCGGCCCAGTTGTCCGCCGCTCCGGTCTCGACCACCAGCGGTATCGCAAGCTCCGCCGCGCTTTCCATCGTCCCGGCGACACAGGCGCGAGTCTCCTCGACCTCGTCCTGGGGCACCTCGAAAAGCAGCTCGTCATGGACCTGGAGAATCATGCGCGCCTTCAGGCCCGTTTCGGCAAGCGCCGGAGACACGCGCAGCATGGCACGCTTGATGATGTCCGCGGCCGAGCCCTGGAGCGGCGCATTGATCGCGGCGCGTTCGCCAAAGCTGCGCCGGGCGGGATTCTTGTCGGCGATATAGGGCGTGCGGCATTTCCGCCCGAATATGGTCGGCACGTAGCCATGCTTGCGCGCAAAGGCCCGCGCCCGGCCCATATAGTCGCGGATGCCGGGATAGCGCTCGAAATAGGCGTCGATATAGGCCCGCGCCTCGCCCTGCGGAATCGCAAGCTGGCGCGAGAGGCCGAAGGGCGAAATCCCGTAAATGATGCCGAAATTGATCGCCTTGGCCCGTCGGCGAGTCATCGCGTCCATGCCTTCGACCGGTTGCCCGAACACCTGTGAGGCGGTGAGCGCATGAATGTCGAGGCCGGCATGGAACGCGTCCCTCAGCGGCTCGATCTCCGCGACATGGGCGAGTAGGCGCAGTTCGATCTGCGAGTAGTCCGCGCTGACGAGCACATGGCCCGGTTCCGCCACGAAGGCGCGGCGGATCTTGCGACCTTCCTCGGTGCGCACGGGAATGTTCTGGAGATTGGGGTCGTTGGAGGAGAGGCGGCCCGTGCCGGCAACCGCCTGGGAGAAGGAGGTATGGACGCGCTGCGTGCCGGGATGGGCGGCGGCGGCCAGTGCTTCCGTGTAGGTGCTGCGCAGCTTCGAAAGCTGGCGCCAGTCGAGCACCCGCGCCGGCAGGTCGTGACCCTGCGCGCGCAGGTCCTCGAGGATTTCGGCGCCCGTTCCATAGGCCCCGGTCTTGCCCTTCTTTCCGCCGGGAAGGCTCATCTCGTCGAACAGGATTTCGCCGAGCTGCTTGGGCGAACCGATATTGAAGGACCGGCCGGCAAGGTCGTGAATTTCCTGCTCGAGATCGCCGATGCGGCGCGCAAAGTCCTTCGAGAGCGCGTTCAGCGCCGCGACATCGACCTTGATGCCGGCATTCTCCATGTCGGCGAGTACCGGGATCAGCGGACGCTCGATGGTCTCATAGACCGCCGCCATGCGCTCCTCGCGGAGCCGCGGGCGCAGCACTCCATGCAATCTGAGCGTGATGTCGGCGTCTTCGGCCGCATAGTCGAGCGCCTTGTCGAGCGCCACCCTGTCGAAGGTGATCGCGTTCCTGCCCTTGCCGCAGACGCTTTCGTAGCTGATGCATTCATGGCCGAGATGCAGACGCGCGAGCTCGTCCATGCCGTGGCCGTGGCTCGAACCGTCGAGTACATAGGACAGCACCATCGTGTCATCGACAGGCGTGACGCTTACGCCATGCCTGGCGAGGACTTCCATGTCGTATTTTATGTTCTGCCCGACCTTCAGCACGGCGTCGGAGGAGAGCAGCGGGGCCAGTATCGCAAGCGCGGTTTCGGGAGAAAGCTGGCGCGGGGCCTCGGCTTCCAGCAGTTCCGCCGCCAGGTCGTGCCCGACGGGGATGTAGCAGGCCCTGCCGGGCGCCACGGCGAGCGACAGGCCCACGAGGCGCGCGCGCTGTGCATCCAGGCTGTCCGTCTCGGTGTCGATGGCGACGATTCCGGCCTCGAAACCCGCTTCGACCCAACGCTTTAGCGTCTCCTCCTCTGTGACGAGTTCGTACTCGGCCTCTACCGGGGCGGCCGTCTGCTCTTCCTCGCCGACGCCGCCGAGCCGGGCAAGGATCGAGGCGAAGCCTTGCTCTTCCAGGAAGGGTCTGAGCCGCGCGGGGTCCAGACCCGGCACGGCGAAGGCGTCCAGGTCTTCCGTGACCGGTGCATCATCGCGCAGCAGCACGAGCTCCCGCGAGACACGCGCCTGCTCGGCGAATTCAATGAGATTGCTGCGCCGCTTGGGCTGGCGGATTTCCTCCGCCCGCGCCAACAGCGTATCGAGGTCGCCATACTCTTCGATCAGCTGCGCCGCGGTCTTGACGCCAATCCCGGGCACGCCCGGCACATTGTCGCTGGAATCGCCGGCAAGCGCCTGCACGTCCACCACTTTTTCCGGCGGCACGCCGAAGCGTTCGACCACCTCCGGCCCGCCAATCCGGCGCTGCTTCACCGGGTCGAAGAGCGAGATGCGCTCGTCCACAAGCTGCATCAGGTCCTTGTCGGAGGAGACGATCGTGACCTCCGCGCCCAGCGCCGCCGCACGGCGGGCATAGGTCGCGATGATGTCGTCCGCTTCATAGCCGGGCAGTTCGGCAACCTGAAGGTTCAGCGCCTTGACGGCATCGCGGATCAGCGAGAATTGCGGCACCAGCTCGGGCGGCGGGTCGGGGCGGTTCGCCTTGTAGTCGGCGTAGATGTCGTTGCGGAAGGTCGTCCGCGCCACGTCGAACACGACCGCGATGCGGTCGGCGTCGGTGTCCTCGACCAGCCGCATCAGCATGGCGGTGAAGCCATAGACGGCGTTGACGGGCGTGCCGTCCGGCCGCGTCATCGGCGGCAGGGCGTGGAAGGCGCGGAAAATGTAGCCGGAGCCATCGACCAGGAAGACGTGGCGTGGTGCTTCGTCCGTCAATGCGCCGCGCGGAGGCCGGCTCCGTCCTTCAGCACGAAACGCCGGCCGCAATAGGGGCAATCCACCCTGCCTTCGCTGTCCAGATGAAGATAGACGCGCGGGTGGCCGAGCGCGCCGCCGCCGCCGTCGCAGGCAATCGTGGCCTCCTCGACCTCAATCGTCTCCGGCGGTTCCATCGGCGCTTCCCTCATGCTGGTCCGGCGGTGGACGGATGATAGCGAACCGGCCCCTGCGCGCAACATGCGGGGCAGGGTTACGCCTTTCGACAGAGGAGCTCGATCGGCAGCGTGCGGCGCTCCTTCGCGGCACGACCGGTGTTGGCCACCGCTTCGCGGGCGCGTTCGCCAAGCGCCAGCATGACGGCGCGGTGCGGCGGTTTTCCGCCGGCCTCGACGATGGCGCGCGAGCGGGCCGCGAAGTCCCGCGCCGCGCCGCTCGTGTCCCGCAGGCTCTCGACCCTGAAACCCGAGGCTTCGAGGTCCGCGCAGGTGTCCTCCGGCGTGGCGAGGAAACTCGACGAAGCGGTCGCCGCCCAGGGCAGCGGGTATTCCGGTTCGCCGCCCGGCCCTTGTGCGACCTCGGACAGGCAGAGCCATGCACCGGGCCTCAGCACGCGGTGGACCTCCCGGTAGAAGGCGCGCTTGTCGGCGATGTTCATGGAGACATTCATGGAATAGGCGCCGTCGAATGCCCCGTCCTCGAACGGCATCGCCAGCGCATTGCCCTCGTCGAAGGACACCCGGTCTTCCAGCCCGAGCCGTGCGGTCAGGAGCCGCGCGACCTCGCAGAACTCCGCCGTCAGGTCGATGCCGCTGACCCGGCAGCCGAAGCGCTGCGCCATGTAGCGCGCCGGGCCGCCGAGGCCGCTGCCGATATCCAGGATCCGGTCCCCCGCAGAGACCGGAAGGCGGTTCGCCATGTCTTCGGTCGCCTCCAGCCCGCGGCCGTGGAAGTGGTCGTAGGGCGCGAGCTCTTCCAGAGCAGGGCTCGCCGGATCGACTCCGTCCTCGCGCAAGCTCGCCTCCAGCCGCGTGAGCAGGCCGCCCTGCGAGTAGTGATCCGGAATTTCCGACGCCTTGCCCATTGCCGGCCCTTTCTCCTTGAAATACCGGACGATAGCAGGCTCTCTGGCGGGTGTCCGGGACGGCGGTAACGGGGAGGCGGCAGCCATGAGCAACGAGGCGACCCTGCTTGCAAACGTGCGTCTTGCAGACGGGAGCAAGGCGGATATCCGCATGGCCGGCGGCGCGATCGAAGCGATCGGACCCGGCCTCGACCCGGCGGGCGCCGGGCGCATCGACGGCGGCGGGCTGCTCGCCCTGCCGGGCATGATCGACGGGCATGTGCATCTCGACAAGACGCTGACCGGCCTGCCCTGGATGCCGCATCCGGCCGGGCCGGACAGGGCGAGCCGCATCGCGACCGAGCGCGGCCTGCGCGCGGGGCTGCCGCCGCCGGCCGAGCGCGCGACCAACCTCGTCCGGCAGGCCGTGGCGCTCGGCGCGACCGCATTCCGCAGCCATGCGGATATCGGACCCGATATCGGCGTGCGGCACGTCGAGGCGCTGCTCGAGGTCAAGGCCGCCTTCGCTGACGCCGCGGACTTCCAGATTGTCGCCTTCCCGCAATATGGCGTGCTCGCCGCGCCGGGCACTTTCGAGCTTATGGACGAGGCGCTGGCGATGGGCGCGGACCTTGTGGGTGGCATCGACCCGATAGGCCAGGACGGGGACCTGGACGGCCAGCTCGACCTGCTGTTCCGGCTGGCCGGGAAGCACGACAAGGGCATCGACATCCACATCCACGATCCCGGCGAAGCGGGGCTGCTGGAAATCGCCGCGCTGGCCGAACGCACGAGCGCAGCCGGCATGGAAGGCCGCGTCACCGTCAGCCACGGCTTCTGCCTCGGGGCCTGCCCGGACGATGTCTTCGAGCGCCTGGCCGCCGCCATGGCCGGGGCGGGCCTGTCGCTCGCCACCCACGGAGGCGGCGCCTCGCCGCTGCCACCGGTGAAGAAGCTGCGCGAACGCGGCGTCGAGGTGTTCGTCGGCAATGACGACGTGCGCGACACATGGGGCCCCTACGGCAATGGGGACCTGTTGATCCGGGCCATGCTGCTGTCATGGCGCTCGGGCTTCCGCACCGACGAGGACCTTGCCGTCGCCTTCGATTGCGCGACGGCCGCCCCGCGCCGGGTCCTGCGCCAGGACGACCGCGGCATCGCCGCCGGGGCGCCCGCCGACCTGTTCACGGTCCACGCCGAAACGCTCGCCGAGGCCGTCGCCCAGCACCCGCCGCGCGCGCTGGTGTTCAAGGCCGGGCGGCTCGTCGCGCGCGACGGGTCCTATCTCGGTTGACAGCCGGGGCCGCGCATCTATGGTCTCCCGGCGCAAGCGCCCGTAGCTCAGTCGGATAGAGCGTCTGCCTCCGGAGCAGAAGGTCGCACGTTCGAGTCGTGCCGGGCGCGCCAGAGTTCCAGGCGAGTCCTCCATGTCCGGATTGCCCGTGCCAGCGATGACGCGCCGCGCGTTTCTCGCATCGGCGGGAGCGGGGTTCGCGCTCGTCCCCTTCGGCCGGGTCCGGGCGGCGGGAGTGACGGAAATGCGGCTGCGGGCCGCGCCCGCGTCCGTCCGCCTCGTCTCCGGGCCGTACGGCGAAACGGCGGTCTGGTGTTACGGCGGCAGCGTGCCCGGCCCCGAAATCCGCGTGCGCCAGGGAGACCGGCTGCGGGTCCTGCTCGACAACGGCCTCGGTGAGGACACGACGATCCACTGGCACGGGCTCAGGCTGCCCAACGCCATGGACGGCGTGCCCGGCGTGACGCAGCCGCCGGTCCGCCCCGGCGGGACCTTCGCCTACGAGTTCGACGCCGTGGATGCCGGGACCTTCTGGTACCATCCGCATGCCAACAGCCTCGAACAGGTCGCGCGCGGCCTTTACGGCGTGCTGGTCGTCGAGGAACGCGAGCCGGCGCTTCGGGTTGACCGGGATGTCACCTGGGTGCTGGACGACTGGCGGATGACTGAGGAAGCGGAGCTTGCCCCCGGCTTCGGGAACGCCCACGACATGAGCCATGCCGGGCGCCTCGGCAATTGGGCCACCGTCAACGGCTCCAGTCCGGGAGAGTTCGCCGTGCATCGGGGCGAGCGCATACGCCTCCGCCTCGTCAACACCGCGAACGCGCGGGTCTTCGGCTTGCAGTTCGAGGGCCACCGTCCGCAGGTCGTGGCGCTCGACGGCCACCCGGTCGCGCCCCATGCGCCGGAGGGCGGCCAGGTCGTGCTCGGCCCCGGCATGCGCGCCGACATCGTGCTCGATATGGCCGGGGAGCCGGGGGCGAAGACGCCCGTGGTGGACGCCTTCTACCGCAACCGGGAATACCGCCTGCTCAACCTCGCCTATACGGCCGAGCCGCTGCGCGGAGAGCCGCCCGACTGGCCGGTCGGCCTGCCGCCCAACCCGTTGGCCGAGCCGGAGGTCGGGGGCGCCATCCGCCACGAGATGATGTTCACCGGCGGCGCGATGGGCGGGGCGGTCATGGCCGAGATGGGCGGCCGCATGGGCCCGGTCGGCCCGCGCTCGTTCTGGTTCGTCAATGGCGAACCCCCTTCGGGAGACGTTCCGGAGCCGATGCTGACGCTCCGGCGCGGCCGGAGCTGCGTCATCGCCATGACCAACGCCACCGCCTGGCACCACCCGATGCATCTGCACGGCCATGCCTTCCGGGTGCTTTCGCGCAACGGCAGGCCGACGGCGCACCGGGAATGGCGGGACACCGTGCTGATGGACCCGCGCGAACGGGTGGAAATCGCTTTCCTTGCTGACAATCCCGGCGACTGGCTGTTTCATTGCCATGTCCTCGGGCATCAGGCGAGCGGTATGAAGGACATGATCCGCGTTCTGTGAGGCGGAGAGAGGCGGGCAGGGAGGAAGAAGATGGGCGCAGCGCATAAGGTCGATGTTGGGGCCTTCGAGCGGAACGGCTTCGGCGGCCCCTACTACGCCATGACCGCGGAAGAGGCGCAGGATTACCGCCGCAAATTCGAGGCTTACGAGGCCGAGCTCGGCCACCGCGTCACCGACGGCGACCCCGACACCCGGTTCAAGACGCACCTGCTGCTGCCCTTTGCGGCCGACCTTGTGCGCCACCCGCGCATACTCGATGCGGTGGAGGCGCTGCTCGGACCCGACATCCTGTGCTGGACGAGCACCTGGTTCGTCAAGGATGCGAAAACGAAGGCGCAGACCATCTGGCACCAGGACGCCACCTATTTCGGCTTGCGCCCGCACCTTCATGTCACCGCCTGGCTGGCGCTGAGCGAGGCGTCCGAGGAAGCGGGCTGCATGCGCTTCGTGCCCGGCACCAGCCGGGGCGGGCTGATGCGCCATATCGCGAATGTAGCGCCCAACAGCATCAACAGCGCCGGCCAGCGCACCGAGGCCGATTTCCGGACGGAAGACGCGGTGCCGGTGCCGCTCTCGCCCGGCGAGTTCTCGATCCACCACACGCTCGCGGTCCATGCCTCCGGCCCCAACCGGGCCGGCGACCGGCGCATCGGCATCGGCATTTCCTACATCCCGGCGAACGTCCGCCATATCGGCAGCATGTCCGTCCCGGCGACGCTGGTGCGGGGCGAGGACCGCTACGGCCATTTCGAGCTCGAACCGCGCCCGGAAGAAGACGGCCTCGACTGGGACAGCTACCGCCGCCACCGCGCCGCCTACAGCGCCAGCTATGCCGAGCAGGTGGAGTGGCACGCGGAAGGACGCTGGGAATAGTGGCCCGGCTCGCGGGCAAGGCCGCCATCGTCACCGGCGCGGCCGGCGGTATCGGCCACGCCATCGCCGCCGCCTTCCTGCGCGAGGGCGCGGAGGTCATCGCGGCGGACAATGCGGCCGACATTGTGGAGCGCGCGCCGGAGGGTGCGGTTGCGATGCGCTGCGACGTGTCCCGCGCCGCCGACGCCAGGGCCGCGGCAGAGCTGGCGAAGGAGCGTTTCGACGGACTGCATGTCCTCGTCAACAATGCCGCCGTCTTCGTGCGTTACGGGACTGTTGTCGATGTCGCGGAGGAGGACTGGACTCGGTCGATGGCGGTCAATCTCACCGGCCCCTTCCTGATGAGCAAATACGCCGTTCCGCTGATCGCGGCGAGCGGCGGCGGCAGCATCGTCCATGTGGCCTCGCAACTGGGCCAGGTCGGCAAGCCGGGGCACTGCTGGTACAACGCCGCCAAGGGGGCGCTGATCCAGCTGGCCAAGGTCATGGCGATCGACCATGCGGGCGAAGGCATCCGCGTCAACAGCCTCTCGCCCGGCCCCATCGGCACGCCGCGCGTCCACGCCAAGCACGGAGGACGGGAGGCGGCGGAACGGGAGAACGGCGCGCTCACGATGCTGGACCGCATGGGCCGCCCGGAGGAAATCGCCGAAGCCGCGCTCTTCCTCGCTAGCGACGAGTCCAGCTACATGACCGGCGCCGACCTGCTGGTGGACGGCGGTTACAACGCATGGTGAGGCTGTTCGAGTCGCTTCGGGCCGTCTTCTACGCGCCCTTCTACCTGGCACTCGAACTGGACGCTTACGGCCGGCGCGGCCTCGAGGTGGAATTCGGCCGGCCGGACAGCCCCGACGACGCCGCTTCGAGCCTGTTCGGCAGCGGCGCCGATGTCGTCTGGGGCGGCCCGATGCGCATGATGCAGTATCAGCAGCAGCACGGGGACGGGATGGTGGTGGCGTTTGCGGAGGCGGTCACGCGCGACCCGTTCTATGTGGTCGGGCGGGAGCCGAATCCGGATTTCCGCTTCGCCGACCTCATGGACGCGCGCTTCGCCAGCGTTTCGGAAGTGCCGACGCCATGGCTCTGCCTCCAGGACGACATCCGCCGCGCCGGCCTCGACCCGGCCGCCATGAACCGGGAGGCGGGCCGCAGCATGGCGGAGAACGCGGACGCGCTGCGCGAGGGCAGGGTGGATGCGATCCAGGTGTTCGAACCGTTCGTGGAAGAACTGCTGCATGAGGGCGCCGGCCATGTCTGGTACGCCGCCGCCTCGCGGGGGCCGACCTCCTACACGACGCTCTACACCTCCCGGGGCTTCGCCGAGGCCAATCCCGATGCGCTCTCCGCGCTCGCCGGCGGCGTGATGGAAGCGCTGAGCTGGCTGCACGGCCACGACGCAAGGGCGCTGGCGGCGCGGCTGCAGGGCTATTTCCCGGACCTCGCCCCGGCACGGCTCGCCGGCGCGCTGGCGCGCTACAGGGCGGGTGGCGTCTGGGGTCGGGACCCGGTGCTGCCGCTGGAAGGTTTCGTGCGCCTTAAGGGCGCGCTCATCTCCGGCGGCTTCATCGCCCGCGATATCCCCTACGAAGCCTGCGTGGACAACCGCTACGCCGAACGCGCGCGGGACAACCGCTGAAGGCAGTGCAATCCCGCAATCGCCGCCCCGGTCCGGCTTTGGCGGGCATGACGATACGGGGTATGACGGGGAAGGGCCGGGACGGGTATTGCCTTGTGTTCCGGTTGTTGAAATCTCAGTTCGTTTAAAAAATCAGAAACATTTCCTGAAAAAGACTTGACCTCCGGAAAATCTATGCCTAGATAGGTCCGGGGGAGGCGAAGTCCGCGCGGACTTCGCCTCCCTTCGCGCCGGCCCGGCGCGGAACGACCCCGATTCGACGCACAGGCGAAGTGCGCCCTGCGGCTCGCGCGCGCAATCAGGCGCGCGAACCGCGCCGGCGCCGACACCCGCCCGCGCCCGCACGCGATACGCGCGAAACAGGGTCGCTCCCCGACGGGGCGGTGCTGCCCGTCAACGCCGCCCCCCGGCCCGGCGCGGTCCCGTACCGCAGCCGGGTTTGTTTGTCGAACGCCAGCGGAACGAAAGGAGCCGCCGCCCCATGCCCATCATCGACCCCGCCATTGCGCTCTCCACACGTCAGGAGGCCTTCTGCCGCCACTATGCCGTCTCCGGCAATGCCGCCGACGCCGCAAGGCGGGCCGGCTACTCAGAACGCTCCGCCCGCCAGACCGGATGCGCCCTGCTGGAGCGCCCTCACATCGTCGAGCGCCTGCGCCGCATCCGCCTGTCGTGGAAGCGCACCGAAAAGGACGAAGCCGCCATCCTGCTGGCCCGGCTGGAGCAGGTCTGGGACGCCGCCGTCGCCAGCGGCTCGGCCCACACCATGCTCCGGGTGCTGCGCTTCCAGGCGGAGATTACCGGCCTGGTGAAGCCCGGCGGGGCCAACCGCGCCCGCCTCTGGCCGATGCCGCACGAGGACGAGTTCGGCGAGATCGAAGCGGGCGAGGCGCGCGCAGCCGGCACCGAGCCGGGGCCGCTCGCCGAAGCCGTGCGCCTGGGGCAGGAGCGGGCCGAACGCGCGCTCGAACGCCACCATGCCTGCCGGGAGGCGATGGAGGCGCGCGACGGTTTCGACGGGGCCGCGCACGGGGAGGCCGCCCGCAGGCTCGCCGCGGCCGTCGAGGAGCGCTCCCGCCTGCCCTTCGGCTTCGGGCTGCCCGCACCGCCCCCGGACGACCTGCCGCCGGCCGACGACCCGCCCGAGGAGACCTACGAATACTGCCCCTGGGCCGCCGCCGACACGCCCGGCCACGAGGACAGGATCGACGACGACCGGGCCGACAGCGCCGAACACGACTGGCTCTACCAGCGCCGCAACGGCTACGACGACATCTACGACCCCTGGGCCCCGGAGGAGGTCGAGGAACGCAGGCGGAACCGGATCGAACGGGAAGAGAGGCGCTGCGGCGACGACCCCTTCGACGAGGACGGTAAGGACCGGCGGGACGGCTTCGACGACGGCAGCTTCCTGCCGGACCGGCCCTCTTCCCGCCATGGCCTCACATCGTCATGCCAGGAACGAGTCCGGGCATGATGGAAAGGGGGCCGGCGGGAGGCGCGCGCATCCCCGGACATGACAGAACATGACACTTCATGACACTTCGCAGGGGGTCCCGCCGCCCGGCGAGACCGTGCCCGACGGAAGCGCATGGAACGGAAACCGGAGCGCAACGCCCGGCAGGTCCGACCCGTCACGCGGTCGGCAGGGTGTAGTCCTTGAAGTCGTCGCGCAGCTTGGTCTTCAGCAGCTTGCCGGTGGCCGTGTGTGGAAGTTCGTCCACGAAGACGACATCGTCCGGCTTCCACCATCTGGCGATCTTCCCCTCGTACCAGTCGAGAAGTTCGGCCTTTTCCAGCTTCGCGCCGTCTTCCCTGACCGCGATCAGCAGCGGCCGCTCGTCCCAGTGCGGGTGAGCGACGGCGATGACGGCCGCCTCCACGACCTGGGGATGATCCACGGCGATGTTTTCGAGGTCGATGGAGCTGATCCACTCGCCGCCGGACTTGATGACATCCTTTGTCCGGTCCGTGATGCGCATGTAGCCGTCGCCGTCGAGCGTCGCCACATCGCCGGTGGAGAACCAGCCGTCGGCGGTGTGGGCATCCGACACGTCCTGCCTGTGATAGGCGCTCGCGATCCAGTAACCGCGCACCTGCAGGTCGCCGAAAGCGACCCCGTCGCGGGCCAGTTCCCCGCCGTCGCCGTCCACGATTCGCATGTCCACGCCGAAGAGCGGCCGGCCCTGTTTCTCGGCGAGGTCCAGCCAGGCCTCCTCCTCCATGCCGTCATGCTTGGCGAGCGGCGTGTTGACCGTGCCCAGCGGAGACATCTCGGTCATGCCCCAGGCATGGCGGACGATGGCGCCGTAATCGCGCCTGAAGGTCTCGATCATCGAGCGGGGCACGGCCGAGCCGCCGATCACGACATTGGCGAGCGGGCGGATGTCCTTGCCGGACCGCTTGAGATAGTCGAGCAGCATCAGCCAGATGGTCGGCACCGCCGCCGTCATGGTCACGCCTTCGCCGGTAATCAGCGCCTGGACGCTCTCGCCGTCGAGATGCGGACCCGGCAGCGCCAGCTTCGCGCCCGCCATGGTCGCCGCATAGGGAATGCCCCAGGCGTTGGCGTGGAACATCGGGACCACGGGCATAACCGTATCGCGTGCGGAGATGTTCATGCAGTCCGGCCCGATGGAGGCATAGCTGTGCAGGATGTTGCCGCGATGGCTGTAGAGCACCCCCTTCGGATTCCCGGTCGTGCCCGAGGTGTAGCAGAGCGAGGAGGCGGTCCGCTCGTCGAAGCTGGGCCAGGAGAACACCGGGTCCTGGGCGGCGACGAGGGTGTCGTAGGAGATGAGGTCGAAATGCTCGCTCTCGGGCAGGTCCGCTTCGCCGCAGAGCACGACGACCGTTCGGACCGTATCGGCGATATCGGCGGCGAAGCTGTCCAGCAGGGGAACGAAGCCCGCCTCGACGAACAGCACGCGGTCGTTTGCATGGTTGACGATATAGGCGAGCTGCTCGACATAGAGCCGCGGATTGATGGTATGGCATATGGCGCCGATCCCCGACACGGCGTAGTAGATCTCGAAATGCCGCCTCGTGTTCCATGCCAGCGTGCCGACCGTATCGCCGAAGCCGACGCCGAGCTCGCCGAGCGCATTGGCGAGCCGCTTCGCCCCGGCCTGCGCGTCGGCATAGCCGTAGCGGTGCAGGCCGCCTTCGACATTGTGCGTCACGATCTCCGTCCCACCGTGATATTCGGCGGCGAAATCGATCAGGGACGAGATCAGCATGGGCCGGTCCATGATCAATCCGAGCATCGATGTTATTCCTCCCGCAGAAGACACTTGCCGCCGGCCTTTATAGCGGTGCCGGGCGGCGAACGGGAGCGATGCGATGCCACTGCTTGAGGTCGAGAACCTCCGGGTCGAGTTCCCGACGCGGCGCGGCGTGCTGGTTGCGGTGGACGACATCTCCTTCGCGATAGAAGAGGGCGAGGTGCTGGGCGTGGTCGGCGAATCCGGCGCCGGCAAGTCGCTGACCGGCATGTCGATCATCGGCCTGCTGGAGCCGCCGGGACGAATTGCGGACGGGCGAATCCGTCTCGCCGGCCAGCGCATCGACAATCTCGCCCCGGAAGCCATGCGCCGCATTCGCGGCAAGCAGATCGGCGCCGTGTTCCAGGACCCGCTGACCAGCCTCAACCCACTCTACACCATAGGCCGCCAACTCACCGAAACGATTACGACCCATCTCGACCTCGGCGAGCGGGCGGCGCGGGACCGCGCGCTCGAATTGCTGTCGGAAGTCGGCATTCCGGCCGCCGAGCGCCGCATCAACAGCTATCCGCACGAGTTTTCGGGCGGCATGCGCCAGCGTGTGGTGATCGCGCTCGCGCTCGCGGCCAATCCGCGCCTGCTGATCGCCGACGAGCCGACGACGGCTCTCGACGTTTCGATCCAGGCGCAGATCATCGCGCTTCTCAAGCGCCTCTGCCGGGAGCACGGCACGGCGGTGATGCTGGTGACGCATGATATGGGCGTGATCGCCGAGACAGCGGACAGGGTGGCGGTGATGTATGCCGGACGGATCGCCGAGATCGGCCCGGTGCGCGATGTCATCCAGGCTGCGCGCCATCCCTACACGGAGGGCCTGATGGGTTCGATCCCGTCCATGGCGGAGCGCCGGGACCGGTTGGTCCAGATCGAAGGCGCGATGCCGCGCCTGACCGAGATTCCCGCCGGTTGCGCCTTCGGGCCGCGCTGTCCGAAGGTTTTTGCGCGCTGCCGCAGCGAACGCCCGGAACTGGTGGAAACGGGCGGCTCCAACCGCGCGGCATGCTGGCTTTACGACGGCGGGTGAGGCGGCTTAGGTTCTCGTCCCGCAACCGACTTTGAGAGGCTCCGAGGATGCGACTCCGAACAGCTGCGGCGGCGATCGCCGCGACGATGGCCATGGCGATGCCCGCCGGCGCCAAGACCTTCACCTGGTCGTTCCAGGGCGACGCGCAGGCGCTCGATCCCTATGTGCTGAACGAGACCTTCACGCTCGGCCTGCTCGGCAATGTCTATGAAGGGCTGATACGGCGCGGCCCCGACCTGGACATCCAGCCCGCACTCGCCGAGCGCTGGGAGATCGTCGAGCCCGACCGGTGGCGCTTCTACCTGCGGCTGGGCGTCGTCTTCCACAACGGCAACCCCTTCAACGCCGACGACGTGATCTTCTCCGCCGACCGCGTGCGGGCCGAGGGGTCGGACCTGACGACCCGCATCGCCAAGAGCGTCAAGGTCGAGAAGGTCGATGACTACACGGTCGATTTCGTGACCGACGGCCCCAACCCGATCCTGCATTCGGAATGGGCGACCTGGTACATCATGGACAAGGAGTGGTCGGAAGCGAACAACGCCGCAGCGCCGACCTCGCTTGCCGAAGGCACGGACAATTTCGCCGCCTTCAACGCCAACGGCACCGGACCCTTCAAGGTCGTGAAGCGCGAGACTGATGTGGAGACGGTGCTGGAGCCGCATGAAGGCTGGTGGGACACGCCGAAGCACAACCTGACGCGCGTGGTCTTCAAGCCGATCGGCTCCGACGCGACCCGAGTCGCCGCGCTGCTCTCCGGCGAGATCGACATGGCCTATCCCGTGCCGGTGCAGGACATCAAGCGCGTGGACGGCAATGACGGCACCTCGGTGCTGATCGGCCCCGAACTGCGCACGATCTTCCTCGGCCTCGACATCGCCCGCGACGAACTTCTCTATTCGAGCGTCAAGGGTGCCAACCCGTTCAAGGATGTGCGGGTGCGGCAGGCCTTCTATCACGCGATCAATATCGACGCGATCCGCAAGAAGGTGATGCGCCGCCTGTCCGACCCCTCGGCGCTGATGATCTCACCGAAGCTCTTCCCGCATGCGCCCGGCATTGAGCGCCTTGCCTATGATCCGGACAAGGCGAAATCGCTTCTGGCGGAAGCCGGTTACGCCGAGGGATTCGAGGTCGGCATGAACTGCCCGAACAACCGTTATGTGAACGACGAGCAGATCTGCATCGCGATTTCCTCGATGCTCGCCAAGGTCGGCGTCAAGGTGAACCTTGTGGCCGAACCGAAGGCGCTGTTCTTCAAGAAGATCCTGGGGCCGAACTACGACACCAGCTTCTTCCTGCTCGGCTGGACACCGGGTTCGTTCGATAGCTGGAACGTGCTCTACAACCTCCTGAATTGCCGGGAGGAAACCGGGCGCGGCAAGTTCAATGTCGGCGGCTACTGCAACAAGGAAGTCGATGCGCTGACCGACAGGATCAAGGTCTCGACCGACGAGGCGGAACGCAACGCCATGATCGCGAAGGCCTACGGGATCGCTGCCTCGGAAGTCGGCACGATTCCACTGCACCAGCAGGGACTTGCATGGGGCAAGAGCGACTCCGTCGAGCTCGCCCAGCGCGCCGACAACCAGTTCATGCTCTACTATGTCGTGAAGAAGTAAGCGCCGGCGGGGGAGGGCAGGGCCTTGCCGCCGGCCCTCCCCGGGCCCAGATGGGCTCTGCCATGACGGACGCGCTCTTCAAGCTCTACACGCGCGACATCCTCCGTCTTGCGGGCGGCATTTCCCGCGTGGGACGGCTGGCCGATGCCGACGGGGCTGCGACGCGCACCAGCCGGCTTTGCGGCAGTGCGATGACGGTCGAGCTTGCGGTCCGGGACGGCCGGATTGCCGACTATGCGCAGCGCATCCAGGCCTGCGCCTTCGGCCAGGCGTCGGCGGCGCTGTTTGCGGAGACGGCGCCCGGACGCAGTGCCCGGGAGGTCGAGGAAGGTCGCGCCCAGGTCGAAGCGTTCCTGAAGGGCGGGGCAACGCCGAAGGGCGTGTGGAGCGCGTTCGAACGCCTTGAACCTGTGCGCGAAGTAACAGCGCGCCACGGCGCGGTATTGCTGCCTTTCGAGACGACGCTGGACGCGCTTCAGGCCGCGACGTAGCGGTTCGCCACCGTTTCGAAATGCGCAACGGCCGGCTCGTTCCGGCCGATGGTGACATGCGCGTTCACCCCGGCGGCGAAGCCCGCCTGGATCGTCTCGCCGGTCGGGAAGTCTTCCTCGATCACGGTGCGCACCGCCAGATCGACGTTCTTGTCCCAATGGGTGCGTGCTTTTTCGCTCCGCACCGGATTCGGGATGTAGAAGTCGAACAGGACCGTCGAAGCGCCCGGTCCGCCGTCCTTTTTCGGGAAGCAGCGCCAGACTTCCATATGGTCCTTCTGGACGATGAAGGCGGTATTCGGGAAAAACACGTAAACGAGCGCCGAGTTGTCCACGAGGTCCCAGTCCTCCGGCGGCTTCTCGCGCATCTCGCGGAGGCCATGGCGCGGCAGTACCTCGCGAAGATGCGGCCCGAAACCATCGTAAAGACAGAGATTGCCGATAAAGATCGGGCCGACGGTGTTCTTGTGCAGGAAAGGGAAGTGGTAGGGCTCCAGGAAGGTGTCGACGGCGATCTTCCAGTTCATGGAGAAATCGAAGCGCTGGTGGGAGTAGGGCGTCCAGCCTTCGAGCCGATAAGGCGCAAGCTCCGCGGCCATGCCTTCCAGCAGTTCATCCACATCGAACGGCTCGCCCGGCGTCGCCTGCACGAAGACCATGCCGTGCTTCTCCGCCACCGGCACCGGCGCCAGCCGGTGGCCGTCCCGTTCGACACCCGGGAAATTGCGTTCGTCGGGCAAGCCGATCAGCCGGCCCTCAAGGTCATAGGTCCAACCGTGGTATGGACAGGAGAAGGAGGCCGCGCCGCAGCCGCGGCCATCGACGAGCCTCGCCCCGCGATGGCGGCAGACATTTGCGAAAGCCCTGAGTTCCCCGTCGCGGCCGCGGACGATGAGCACCGGTATGCCGGTCTCGTCACTGGTGATCCAGTCTCCGGGATTCGGCAACAGCCCCGAGAGCCCGACGAAGAGTGGGCGCCTCCGGAACAGCTCCCGGTTTTCCCGTTCGGCCCGCTCGGGGCAGGTATAGGCGCTGACCGGCTGGCGGACGACCTCCGGCCAGACATCGGTCGTTCCCGCATCGAGATGGGCGAACAGCCTGCGGGAGAGTTCCTGTTGAAGCTCAGCCTGCATCCTTTTCTTCCCGTTTTGCGAGGTCCCACAAGCGGTCCAGTTCCGCGAGCGGCGCCTCCGCCAGCGCCATGCCTTCCTTGTACGCGAGGGTTTCGACCCGGCGAAACCGCCTTTCGAACCGGGCGTTGGCGTCCCGCAGCACTGTTTCCGGCTGGGCGCCGAGCTTACGCGCGAGATTGACGGCGGAAAAGAGCAGGTCGCCGAGTTCGGCCGGAACATCGGCGCCCGGCGCCGCAATTTCTTCGAGTTCCTCGCGCACCTTGTCGAAAACCGGCGCGGCGTTCGGCCAGTCGAAGCCGATCCGCGCCGCGCGGCGCTGCAGTTTCTCCGCGCGCATCAGCGCCGGCAGGGCCAACGGCACATCGTCCAGCACGCTCGAACGCGGCGCGCCGGCGTCGTCGGCCTTGCGCTGCCGCTCGCGTTCCTTCTGCGCCTCCCAGTTGGCGGTCTGCGCATCGGCGTCGGCAACCGTCGCGCTGCCAAAGACATGGGGATGGCGCGCGACCATCTTGGCGGAAACTGCATTGACGACATCGCCAAAGGCGAATGCGCCGCGCTCCTCGGCCATTCTTGCGTGGAAGACGACCTGGAAGAGCAGGTCGCCCAGCTCGTCGCGCAGCGCGTCGAGGTCTCCGGAACGGATGGCCTCCGCAACTTCATAGGCTTCCTCGACCGTGTACGGCGCGATGGTCTCGAAGTTCTGCTCGATATCCCAGGGACAGCCAATAGAGGGCGCCCGCAGCGTGGCCATGATTTCCAGAAGGGAATCAACGGGTTGCGATCTTATTATCGCATAATGTATATTATGGGAAATCGAGGCGGGCGAATTCGGAAGGACGTCGAAGGTCATGCCGTCGATGCCGGGCTCGACCCCCTCCGGAAGTTCGCCGGCGACCGTGCGGTAATCCATGAAATGATTAAGGTGCGTCAGCACGACACGCTGAGGTCCGAGGCGTTCCACCCACTCCAGAACGACCGGCAGGAAGGCGTGGTTGCCGCTCGGGAAGTCTGCATGGCCCGCGCCGACGATCCAGGTCTCGATTCCGTCGAGCGCCTCGAACGCGGCTTCGTCGAGGGCCGACACGTCGGTGCTGTAAGCGAAGTTCCCGATCCTGAGCCCGGTGGACCGTCCCTGCCCGTGTTGCTGCTCGAAGGCCCGGAACCCAATGCCTGAAATCTCGAAACGGTCTTCGACCGGATGCGGATTCACGGAGGGCCGAAAGTAGATCGGTCCATCGACGGGACCGGCAAAGGCATAGGGGAACCTCTGCCGGATCCGCTCCAGCACTTCCGCCCGTCCGTAAACATCGATGGGACCGCCGCGCTCGGTGCAGAGGGACTTCAGGTCGTCGATGCCGTGAATATGGTCGGCATGGGCATGGGTGTAGATGACGGCGTCGAGCCGCCCGCCGCCCGCGGAAAGCCACTGCTCGCGGAAATCCGGCCCGGTATCGACGACTATGCGCGTGCCTTCCGCCTCGATCAGGATGCAGGGACGACGGCGACGGTTTCGCGGGTCACCGGGGTCGCAGGCGCCCCAGTCGCCGCTCGCGACCGGCACGCCGGCGGAGCCGCCGCAGCCGAGAATGGTTATGCGCAAGTGCGCGCCTTCGGGAACAGGCGGAAGAAGTTGTCCGTGCTGGCCGCCGCAAAGGCTTCGCCCGAAATGCCCTTCAATTCGGCCGCGACCGCGGCCGTGTGGACAACATAGGCCGGCTCGTTGCGTTTGCCCCGCATCGGCACCGGCGCCAGGAACGGCGCATCGGTTTCAACCAGCAGCCGGTCGAGCGGCACATCCGCCGCTATCTCGCGCAGGGCCACTGAATTACGGAAGGTCACGATGCCCGAAAGCGAAATATAAAGCCCTAATTCCAAGGCCTTGTCTGCCAATTCTTGCCCGCTGCTGAAACAATGCATAACGCCCGGGACCTGCCCCGCCGCCTCTTCTTCAAGGATCGTTGCGGTGTCCGTATCGGCGTTGCGGCTATGCACGACGAACGGCACGTCCGCCTTTGCAGCGGCGCGGATATGGCGCCGGAAGCTTTCCTGCTGAAGCTCGCGCGGACTGCGGTCGTAGTGGTAGTCGAGACCGGTTTCGCCGAGCGCAACGACCTTGGGGTGTTCCGCCAGGCCGGCAAGATCCCCCTCTTCCGACAGCCCTTCGGCGGCGACATGGTGCGGGTGCAGCCCGACCGCGCAGAACACGCTCTCATGGCGCTCGGCAAGCGCAATCACGGCCTCGGCCTGTCGCGGGCGCGTGCAGATCGTCACCATGCAGCCGACCCCGGCTTCCCGCGCGCGCTCCACCAGCGCGTCCACTTCCCCCTCGAAGTCCGGGAAATCGAGGTGGCAATGGCTGTCCACCAGCATCATGCTTCCTCGCCGCTATAGCGCGGGAACACGCCTTCCGGCCTGGGCAGCGCCCTGCCGGGGCTGAGTGTTCCGGCCTCTCCGAACGCTGCGAAATCGCGGGCTTCGGGCTCGACGGCAAGCTGGTCGAGAATACGGTGGGACGCATCCGGCATGAATGGCAGGGTCGCAAGAGCCAGGCCCCTGATAGCCTCGGCGGCAACGAACAGGACCGTGCCCATGCGCTCCGGGTCGCTCTTGCGCAGCGCCCAAGGCTCCTCGCCGGCTATATAGGCATTGGCCGCCCGGATAACGCGCCAGATGTCTTCCAGCGCCTCGTGGAAGGCCTGCCGGTCCATCGCCGAGCGAAGCGGATCCAGCAGGCCGGCGACTTCGCCGAGCAATCCCTTGTCTTCGGGCGAAAACTGTCCCGGCCCGGGCAGTTCGCCGCCGCAATTCCGGGCGATCATCGACAGCGTCCGCTGCACCAGATTGCCGTAGTCGTTGGCGAGTTCGCCGTTCATGCGCTGGACCATCGACCGGTGCGAGAAATCGCCGTCATTGCCGAACGGCACCTCGCGCAGCAGGAAATAGCGCAGCTGGTCCAGCCCGTAACGATCGATCAGGTCGTAGGGATCGATGACATTGCCGAGCGACTTGGAGATTTTCTCGCCCTCATTGGTCCACCAGCCATGCGCGAACACGCGTCTGGGCGGTGCCACGCCGGCGGCCATGAGGAAGGCCGGCCAATAGACCGCATGGAAGCGCACGATGTCCTTGCCGACCATGTGAAGGCTTGCGGGCCAATAGCGGGAGAAAAAGGCGCCGTCGGTCTCGGGATAGCCGACGCCGGTAATGTAGTTCGTCAGCGCATCCAGCCAGACATACATGACATGCGCGTCGTCGCCGGGAACCGGGATGCCCCAGTTGAAGGTCGTACGCGAGACCGACAGGTCCTGCAGGCCTCCCCTGACGAAACTGACGACCTCGTTGCGCCGGCTTTGCGGCCCGATGAAATCGGGATTGGCCTCGTAGAAGGCAAGCAGACGGTCCTGCCACTCTGAAAGCCGGAAGAAGTAGCTCGGCTCCTCTACCCATTCGCATTCGGCCCCGGTCGGCGCGATGCGGACGCCATCCTCGCGTTTCGTCACCTCGGACTCGGTGAAGAACGCCTCGTCGCGCACCGAATACCAGCCGGCATAGCTGCCGAGATAGATGTCGCCGGCGGCCACCAGCGCCTTCCAGATGGCCTGGCTCGCAAGCTTGTGGCGGTGTTCGGTGGTGCGGATGAAGATGTCGTTGGATGTGCGCAGGGTTCCCGCCAGATCGCGGAAATTCCCGGACATCCGGTCCGTGAAGGGCTGCGCCGCTTCGCCCGCCGCCGCAGCGGCCTTTTCAACCTTCTGCCCGTGCTCGTCCGTGCCGGTCAGGAACTGGACATCGTAGCCGTCGAGCCGCTTGAAGCGCGCCAGCACATCGCAAGCCAATGTGGTGTACGCATGACCGATATGGGGCGCATCGTTGACGTAGTAGATCGGCGTGGTGATGTAGAACGGCGTAGCGTCGCTCATGGGGGGCGGACATCCGGGTCCCGGAACACGGGCGGGTTGTCCCACTTATAATTCACGGAATCAAGCACGGGCGCCCTGCCCCCCACCGGCGGCCGTTCTGGCGAGCCCGCTGAAAATCTCGAACACCGTTTGCCGCCGGTCGAGGGACAGCGCAATACAGCGCTCCAGCAGGCGCGACACGCCCGCCTCGGCGTCCAGCCAGGCGGCGTCAGGACCGGCAGTCCGCAGGCGTTCGGCCAAGCTTGCCATGAGGATTCTCCCGAACGCCTGGAAATGTCCGGGCTCGCGGTTCCCGGTTACCGCGGCGGCGACAGCTTCCAGTGCCTCGCGGTCGATGGCCGGCAGCGACTCGAGCAAGGCATCGACCGCCTCCTTGATCCCGCGCCCGCCGAACTGTTCCAATTCCAGCGCCGCCCCGGGGCTGCCGCCGGAAACCGCGAACAGACGGGCGCAGGCCTCCGCATCCAGTTCCGGCGCGATGTCGAAAAGCACCTCGTCGAAAGCCGGGCGGTCGAGGGGAGCCATTCGCAGCAGGCGGCAGCGCGAGCGCACCGTCGGGAGAAGCAGCGACGGGCGATGGGCAATCAACAGAATCAATACGTTGCGCGGCGGTTCCTCCAACACCTTCAAGGCGGCGTTCTGCGCGTTCGGGTTCATGGAATCCGCCCCGTCCACGATCAGGACGCGCCATGCCGACTCGCCGGGTGTCAGCTTCAGGAAACGAATCGCATCGCGTATCGCATCGACCCGGATTTCTCCGCGCGCGCCCGCCGGCTCGACGGTCCGCAGGTCGGCATGGCCGCCCGACGCCACGTGGCGGAAGACCGGGTCGTCGGCCGGGAGGTGGAGCGGCTTGGCCCTTGCTTCTTCCGGAAGCAATCCGGATTGTCCTGCAAGGAGATAGCGGGCGAACCTGAAGGCCAGTGTAGCTTTCCCGATTCCGCGCGGCCCGGCCAGAATCCAAGCATGATGCAGCCTGCCGGCAGCATGGTCGGTAGCAAGCATGCCTGCCGCTGCCGGATGGCCGACCAGCCTCTCCCGTTTTCTCGGTTCCGCTTTCTCCCCGGCGATCATGACAGGCCGAAACGCTCCGCGACGATGGCTTGCACGGCTGCCGCCACGCCATCCGGCTCCCTTCCTGCGTCGATGACCGCCACCCGCCCCGGTTCCCGGCGCGCGATTTCCAGAAACCCCGCGCGTACGCGGAGATGCAGTTCGTCGTTCATCTCCTCGTAGCGGCTCTTCCGCCGGTCGCGCGCCCTGTCACGCCCGGTTTCGACCGGTATGTCCAGCAGCAGCGTCAGGTCGGGGCGCAGTGCCCCGATTGCAAGCCGTCGCAGGACCGCCTCATCTTCCGGCGCAACGCCCTGGCCATAGCACTGGTAGGCAACCGTCGAATCGAAAAACCGGTCCGACAGCACCCATGTCCCGGCCGCAAGCGCCGGGCGGATACGCTTTTCGGCATGTTCCCGCCGCGCTGCGTGATGCAGCATCGCCTCGGTGAGCGGGTCCCAGTCCGACTCTCCGGAAACGAGCAGTCCGCGGATGGCTTCGGCTTCCGTCGTGCCGCCTGGCTCGCGTGTGCAGACCACCTGAATGTTGCGCTCTTCCAGCCAGTCGGCGAGCCGTGCGATCTGGGTCGATTTTCCGGCCCCGTCGCCGCCTTCGAAGGTTATCAGCCTGCCCGTCACGCCGCGGGGTCGAAGCCGAAGATCATGGCGCGCATCCGCTCAAAGATGCGGCCGAAAAAACCGATCCGCTCGACGTCCGTTCCAGCGTAAAGCGGGTGTTCCACCGGCTGGATGCCGGGCGCCTCCAGACGCAGAACTGCAAGCTGCTGGCCCTCCTTCACGGGGGCAACGACCGGCCCTGTCCACCTGACGGACGCCTTCAGCCCGGAGCGCGCCTGGCGCTTCAGCGAAAGCACCACGTCGCGGTCCGGAACCAGCGGCACATGGTCCACGCTGCCGAGCCATACGGCCGCCTTCTCGACCGTTTCTCCCTCTTTCACGAGGGGATAGGCTGCGAACTCGCGAAAGCCCCATTCGATCAGCCGCTCCGCCTCCCGCGCCCGCGCCCGGGAGTTCCTCAACCCGTTCATCACAAGGTAGAGCCGCCGCCCGTCGCGCTCGGCAGAGGCGGTCAGGCCGTAACCCGATGCGTTCGTATGGCCGGTCTTGAGGCCATCGGCGCCCGGCACGCGTCCCAACAGGGGGTTGCGGTTGCGCTGCTTGATCTTGTTGAACTCGAATTCGCGCTCCGCAAACATCCCGTAATGCTCGGGAAACTCTGTCACAAGAATTTGTGCAAGACGGGCGAGGTCGCGTGGCGAGATCACATGTTGCGGATGCGGCCAGCCGGTCGCATTCGTGAAATTCGCGCTCGTAAGGCCCAGTTCCCGCGCGCGTGCCGTCATCGCTTCGGCGAACGCTTCCTCGCTGCCGGAAATCCCCTCGGCAATGACGATGGAGGCATCGTTGCCCGACTGCACGATGACGCCCCGCAGCAGGTCGGCAACCGATACGCGCCTGTTGACGCGCACGAAGGTCTTGGAACCGCCCATCTTCCAGGCCTTGTGGCTGACAGGGAAGGTCTGGTCCATCGAAAGCACGCCGGCCTTCAACCGCTCGAAGACCATGAGCACTGTCATGAGCTTGCTCATTGACGCCGGCGGGAGCGGTGTGTCGGCGTCCTTTTCCAGCAGCACGGTCCCGGTCGTCCCGTCGATCAATATCGCGTGCGGAGCGATGGTCGTATCGGCGCGGGCGGCCAAGGCCAACAGCAGCGAGGCCAGAATAGTGAAGACACTCAATCGCATGGGCGCGCTCCCTATCCGGTCGAGCGGACCACAAAGGCGTCCCGCGGTCCGCGCGCCTTCACGCGGGCCTGCAAGGCGTCCGCCGATTGCCTGGTGCTTTCCGGCCCGATGCGGACGCGGTGCAGGACCCTGCCGTTCTTCGCCGTGCTCGTGTGAACCCGCACGCTGTCGAAGTGCCGCCTCAACCTGTTTGCCATGACCTCGGCATTTCTGCGGTCGCGAAACGTGCCCGCCTGCACATAATACACGCCGGTCCGGGGGCTGCCGCCTCTGACGAAATCGGCCACGAGACGGTCCTGCTTCCGGGCTCCGCCGCCGGCCCTTGCAATCCGTGCGACCTTGCGGCTCAGTTCAGGCAGCAATTCGACCCGCACCCTGGTGACGCCCTTGCGGCGGAAACCGATCTTCTCGGCGGCCGAAAGCGACAGGTCGATGATTCGCTCATGCGCATAGGGGCCGCGGTCGTTGATGCGCACGACCACGCTTCGTCCATTGCTGAGATTGGTGACGCGCACCACGCTCGGCAACGGCAGCACGCGATGCGCCGCCGTCATCGCGTACATGTTGAAGACTTCACCATTGGCCGTCTGGCGGCTGTGGAATTTATGTCCGTACCAAGACGCTATGCCGGTTTCGGAAAAGGTCTCGTATTCCTTCGGTCGGTACCAGCGCTCGGCGATCTTGTAGGGCTCGCCGACCTTGTAGCTGCTGACATTGTAGGTCAACGGGCGGTATGGCGATGCCGAGACGCCGAGGCGCCTGTCCACCACCTTTCCGCTCCGCTCTCCCGTCTTCGCCGTCCGCTTGACCGGGTCGGGCGAACTGCAGGCGCAAACAGCGAATGCCAGCAACAGCGCAAGGACGCGGATCATCGGCGCCCCCCGACAGCATCCGACAACAGCCCCACCGTCAATGCATAAAGATTGGAGCAATTGTAGCGCAACAGCCCCTCGTAGTTGCGATAGACGAGAAAAGCCCTGCCATCGGCGCCGTCCGGCATGAGCAGCCTGGCGTCGAGCATCACGGCCGGTAGTGCGGCGCCGGACAGGCGGCGCAGGCCCGCCGCCTGCCATTCCGCGAGACCTTGCGCTTTCGTCGCCTGCCGGAGCGCGCGGCATCCCTTCGCTTTCCCGGCGGCCATTGAATCGTAGGCCTGTCTCACTGCCTCCGGCACCCGCACCCCGCGCCCCCATGTGCGCGCATCCGACCAACCGTGCCGGTGGAGATAGTTGGCAATTGAGGCGAAAACATCGCCGAGATTATTCCAGATGTCCCGCCGGCCGTCGCCGTCGAAATCTTGCGCGAATGCAAGGTAGCTGGACGGAATGAACTGGGGATGGCCCATTGCGCCCGCCCAGGAGCCCTTCATGTCGGCAAGCTGGATATAACCCTTGTCCACCATGCGCAGCGCATCCAGCAGCTGCGCGCGGAAGAACCGGGACCGCCGCCGGTCGAACGCCAGCGTCGCGAGCGCGGGTACCACTTCCGTGCTGCCCTTTATGGCGCCGTAGCGGGTTTCGATGCCCCAGATTGCGACAATGAAGCGCGGTTGTACGCCGTAGCGCCCAGACACGCGCCGCAGCAACCCGGCATGTTCCGTCATCATCGCCCTGCCCCGTTCGATATTGACCGGCTTGAGAAGGCGGTTGCTGTAGGTCTCGAAGGTCAGCTTGAATTCCGGTTGCTTGCGGTCGCGGTTCAGGACCTTCTCCAGCGGCCTGAGTCCCGTCAGCGCGGCGTCCAGCGTGCTTGGCGAAATGCCCTTTCCCGCGGCCTCGGCGCGAAATTCCGCCAGCCACCTGCCGAAATCGTCCGCATGCGCGTTCCCGCCGGCGCAACAGACCCCGACCAACACCGCAAGCGCGACAGCGCTTCGCCGCATCGCCTTCCCCTTGTTCACGGGCCCGGCAACCGGAAGCCCGACGACTTCCGCGCCAACATATCGGACGATTCCAGGCCTGTCGCGCCGGCCGGTTCCCGCCATGGCGTATCTTTCGGGGCGTTTCCGGTTGCGCCATGATGGGCGCCGCTTTGCGCAAGACCTCGCTGTGGGAGAAGAAGAATGAAGCTTGCCGGCAAGACCGCGATCGTCACCGGAGGGGCCTGGGGCATGGGGGCGGTCACTGCCGAACTCCTTGCTTCCGAGGGCGCGGACATTGTCATCGCGGATATCCTGGAAAAGGAAGGACGGTCGCAGGCGGAAAAGATCGCCGCCAACGGGGGCAAGGCATCCTTCCACCGGCTGGATGTGACCGAGGATTCGGGATGGGCGGAATTGGCCGCCTCCCGGCCGGAGGCCGGTATTCTGGTCAACAATGCCGGCATCAGCGGCAGCGGCTATGCCGATCCGTTCGACCTCGACGCATGGAACAGCCTCATGGCCATCAATGTCACCGGGGCGTTTCTCGGATGCCGGCATTTCGTGCCGAAGATGGCGGCCGCGAGCGGCGGCGTCATTGTCAATATTTCGTCGATCTCCGGCGTGGTCGGCCAGGACGTCGTCCATCACGGCTACAATGCCTCCAAGGGCGCAATCCGCGTATTGACGAAATCATTGGCCGTGCGCCACGCGCCCGAGGGAATCAGGGCGAATTCGGTCCATCCAGGCCTGATGCCGCCTATGCGGACCTCCGGCGCCACCGCCGATCCCGCCGTGCGCGAGCGGATGCTGCGCCGGGTTCCGATGGGCCGCAACGGGCGGGCGGACGAGGTCGCCAAAGCCGTGCTCTTCCTGGCATCCGACGACAGCAGCTACTGCTCCGGCGTGGAGCTCTATGTGGACGGCGGTTTTCTCGCGTCCTGACCTTTGCTTTCCGGACGGGACAGGACCGCCGGTCCCGTCCGGCACATCCAATCCGGCGCCCCGGCAGACCGGTTTCCCGGCGAATGAAGGAAGAGAACAGCCGATGTCATCCCCTTCCAACACGATCAGCGGCCGCAGCGCCTTCCTTACCGTGCTCAAGGACGAGGGCATCACGCATCTTTTCGGCAATCCGGGCACGACGGAATTGCCGATCATGCACGCGCTGACCGAGCAGACCGACCTCGGTTACGTGCTTGGACTGCAGGAGTCGGTGGTCGTTGCCATGGCCGACGGCTATGCGCGCGCGTCCGGCAAGCTGGCGGCCTGCAATGTTCATGTCGCGCCGGGATTGGGGAATGCCATCGGCGCGCTTTACACCGCCTCGCAAAGCGGCTCGCCGATCATCGTGACCGCCGGCCAGCAGGAACAGGGCCACGGGCTGACGGAACCGCTCCTCTATGCCCCGCTCACCCCGATTGCCGAGCCGGTAGTCAAATGGGCCGTCGAAGTCTCCAGGATCGAGGATCTGCCCCGCATTTTACGCCGCGCCGCCAAGGTTGCGACAACGCCGCCGACGGGGCCCGTGTTCATCTCCCTGCCGGGAGACATCCTGAACCGCCACGAGGCCATCGATCTTGGCCGGGCCACCCGGGTCGATGCCCGCACCCGTCCTTCGGATGAAGCGCTGGCGGCGATGGCCGACCGCATCGCTGCCGCTGCAAATCCGGTTGTCCTCGCCGGCCATGAGACGGCCACCGGCGACGCGCTCGATGCTGCCGCCCGGTTCGCCGAATTGCTGGGCGCGCCCGTCTATCAGCAAAGTGTGCCCCAGGGGGCGCATTTTCCCTCGGAGCACCCTTGCTTCATGGGGGCGCTCACGCGCAGTCAGCCCCAGGTCCGTCGGACGCTTGCGCCCTACGACCTGATCGTCGGACTCGGAGCCGACTTTCTGCGCATGTCGGTGTGGAGCGAAACGGACCCGCTGCCCGACCATATGTCGGTCATCCAGATCGGTCTGAGGGACTGGGAGCTCGCCAAGAACTATCCCGCCGAGATCGCCGCGCTGGGCGGTGTAAGGGAGACGCTTGCAGCCTTGAATCCGGTGCTGGAGGACAAGCTCGGCACGGACCGGCAGGAGCGCATCGCCGCGCTGGCGGAAAGCAATTGGACCGCGAACCGGCGGAAGGCGGCAGACGCCGTGGCGCAGGTACAGGAAGACGCAGGGCCCATCCCGCCGGCCTGGCTCTGCAAGTGCCTTGCCGAGGAGCTGCCCGAAGACGGCATTGTCGTCGATGAGGGCATCACCACCGGCGCGCGTCTTCTGGACTTCCTACCGTTCCGGGATGCGAATGGGTATTTCGGCAATGTCTCTGGCGGCATCGGATGGGGCATTGCGGCGGCCGTCGGCGTGCAGATCGCACAGCCCGCCCGGCGCACGGTGGCGCTTATCGGCGACGGCAGCGCCATGTATTCGATCCAGGCGCTCTGGACCGCCGTCAATGCCCGGCTGCCGGTCGTTTTCGTTATCGCCAACAATGGCGGCTACCGCATTCTGAAGGACAGGATGAAGGCGTTTCACGACAATGACGCGCCGATAGGGATGGATTTTCGCGATCCCCCCATCGACGCCACGCGGCTTGCGGAAGGCTTCGGCATGGCCGCCTTGCGGGCCGAAACGCCAGCCGCTTTCCGCAAGGCCTACCGCGATGCTCTTGCGGGCTCAGGTCCCGTCCTGATCGAAGCGATGGTCAGCGCCGGCGGGTGAACACGCCAACGACAAGCAGCAGGGCCAGAAACAGGGTCGTGACCGCTATGCCGTAGCCGAGCAGCCGGCCCGCATGCTGCAGCCCGGCGAAGGCAACGATGCTCCCGGCAAGAAGGGGGCCGGCAATGCTGCCGGCGCGCTCCACCACCCGGAACGCCGCCGTTACCGGGCCGGTGCCAAAGGCCTCCGTTTCGGACCTGAAATAAGTCGGCAGCACAGCCACTTGCGGTGTCATCACGAAGGACTGGCCGAGCCCGATCAGCGCAACGCCGCAGGCCAGCAGCAAGGCGTCGGCCGTGGAAACGAACAGCAGGCAGCCCGCTGCAACCGAGATCCCGCCAACGACGATCAGCATGCCGTGGTTCTGGAACCTGTCGGCGATCAGCGCCGCCGCCTGGTTCATGACCAGCAGCACCAGGAAATAGACCATCATGGTGCGCCCGATGGCCGCTCCGCCGAAATCGAGCGAATCGAGATAAAGCGGCACCAGGAAGAACAGGAAGCCGGTGAGCACGGTCCGTGACGGCAGGGCCGAGAGGGCCATGAATGTCATGAATCTCGGACTGCCGTAAATTCCCAGCCGCCTGCGTTGGGTCGGCGTGCCAATGCTGGACCCGACCCCTTCCTCCGACGACAGGAAGCCGTAGGTGATCGTCATGGCGACGAAGACGATAGTCGCCCCGACGATAAAGGTGTTCTCGTACCCCAGCCGTTCGGCGAGGATGCCTCCGATTGCGGTCGCGCAGATGCTGCCGCCGCCCGTGGCCGTGACGAACACGCCGATATTGAGCGCGCGCCGCCGTTCCGGCGCCGTGATGGCGAGCCGGACGAGAATTGCAGCGGTGACGAGGCCGAAGCCCGCCGCCGTCACGCAACGCCACGCAATGAGTTCGATGAACCCGGTCGCGAAAGCCGTCGCGATGAGGCCGACGCTCGTAGGCGCCATGCCGAGCAGCAGCGTGTTGCGCGTGCCGAGGCGCCGGATCAGCGTCGGCGCGAGCGGCGTCGTGAACAGCATCGCGACCACCCAGACCGACATCGGCATGGCGATCGCGATCGAGGCGTCGATGCCGAGCGCGGGATCGTAAAGGTCGCGCACGAAGAGGGGGAAGAACGGACGCGACAGCTCGACGCCGAAAATGAAGAAGAACAGCGGATACTGCACGTCTCCGGCGCGCAGCACCTGCACGGGCCGGTAGGCGCCCGCCTCGGCGAACACCCGCCCCTCCCGAAGCCTTTCGACGGCGCCGCCGGTGGCTACCAATGCGCGGAAACGCCGGTTGATCTCGGTATTGATGCCATTCATCGCATCGATGACCCGGGCCAGATCGTCCCGTCCGCGCGTGGTTATGGAAGCCGAGAAGTCCCCTTCGCTGACGGCGTGCATCAGCCGCCTCATCAGGCCGATGGACCGGGCGACCGTAAGCGACAGCACCAGCAGGGTGAGTTCGAGAACGATCAGGATGGCGACACACAGCGAAATGCCGATATCGGTGAAAATGCCGGCCATGGTGTTGCGGACATAGCGCCGGTCTATCCCGACCATTGCGTGTCCGACCTGCTTGCCGCCATGAACCAGGGGATGCGCGATGTTGTAGTCGGAGCCGATCGAAACGAAAGTGCCGGCATTCGCGGCCAATGGGTAGGAACTGACCTCTACATCGCCGCTGGCCTCCGCCGAGAACAGCACCTTGCCCCCGGCGTCGGTCACGGCGAGATAGGCAACCTCCGGATGGTCCGTCAGCAGGTCGTCCAGATAGGCGTCGACACCTCTCAGCCCCTGGACCGGAATATCGAGGCGCACTGCCGTGTAGAGGTCGTTGGCAATCGACCGGGCCAGGACGTGCGCCTTGTCCTTGATGACGGGCTCCAGCCTCGTCTCGACCGCGCCGAGCGCGATCCAGGCCAAGAACGCATTGGCGGCCACGAGAGCCACCACGGCGACGAAACCGATGCGGATGCCGATGCCCGCAAGGGTCGGGGCCCGTCGGCGGTCGTCGCGGTCGGGGGTCACCGCACGTTCCTTTCGGCATCCGCCAGCGTCGCCGCCGTTTCCCGCACGGAAGCGCTGTAGCCAACGAATTCGGCGAGGTCGGTATCCGCCGGCGTTTCGCCAGAATCCTGCTTCAGAAGGTTTTCAACACTTTGACGCAGATAACGGGCGGTCCTGGTCAATCTCCAGAGCGCGGCGGCGGTTCCCAGCACCGCCAGCAGTCCGCTGGCAATAAAGATGAGAACCGCGGCTTCCAGGAGCTCGGTCGTCAATCCTTCAACGATGCTGCTGAAGCGCGCCTTGCTGTAGCGAACCGCCACCCCTCCCTCGAGCTTCCCGAAATTGTTGATGACGGGCGCGCCGACCACGAAGGATTCCGGGTCCTCGATGCGCCAGACCTCCCCGGCCGCCTCCCGGTTGCCGGCGCTCCACGCCCGGGGCGCCTCCGACTCTCCGCCACTCAACTCGTTGCCGCCATGCACAAGCAGCCTGCCCCCCGCATCGAAAATGCTGACGGACTGAAGTTCCGGATACTCCGCGACCAGCGCCTCCACCATGGCCCGGCTCTCGGCGATGTCCTTGAGAGGCAGCCCGAGGTCCACGGCCTGCCGCAGCCGGCGGGACGTGTCGAGCGTGACGACCGAAACCCGGGAATCGTCCAGCCCGCGCAGGATGTCGGAGAACTTCTGCTGGTTGAGCAGGATCATCAGCGCCATCGTCACCGCGAAGGCGCAAAGGAAAGCGCCGTTCAGGACAATCAGCAGCCTCATGCCGCCAGCAGCCCCTGACGCTGCATGCTGTAGCAGAGGAAATGCTCGATCATCGCCGCATGCGACACGCCCGCGGCGCCTGCGCCGACATTCATGGACATGACCGTCGCCAGGTTGCAGGTGACATTGAACTCGAGCAGGCGGAAGGACCGGTCCGGCGCGACCCGGAAATCGACCCTGAGATAGTCGCAGGGCTGCACCAGCTTCGCGAACGCAACCGCCGCCTCCCGGAGTTCTTCGCAAAGCGCGGCGTCGTCGAACGGCTCGCCCCGCTTTCCGGGCTCCAGAAAGCGCTTTTGCCCTTCGGTCTGCACGCCTTCGCGCAGTTCGGAATGGTTGGCGACGGGATGAAGCGCAAGAGGCCCGCCCAGCACCGGCACGGTCACGTCGAGGCCGGGCGCCAGCGTCTCGATCAGCGCCTCCTCACCGGCCGCCAGCAGAGCCGATGCCCGTGACCGCGCTTCTTCCCAGCCATCGCAGATCGAGCCTTCATCGACACCTTCGGAGTTGGCGCCGAAGCGGGGCTTGACGAAATAAGGCCCGTCGAAACCGGGCGGTTCGTCAAGATCGGCCCTGGCGACCGCCACGGCGCCTTCGGGCACCGACAGGCCCGCGGCCCGGGCCATCAGCTTGGTAATCCACTTGTCCTCTGCCATGGCGCGCACATTGGGCGGGCTGCCAAGATAGGGAACGCCCGTGCGCGCGCAGAGTGCGGACACCAGTATCTCGGGGTTGCGTACGGGCTCCCGGTTGTAGATCTGGAAGATGTAGTCGGGAGCCGGCTTGCGGCGCATGCGTTCTTCGAAGGCCTCGAGGCTGGCGCAGGGCTCCACAGAGCGCGCCAGGCCCCGCAGGACCGAAAGTACCTCGAACTTGGTGTAGAGCTCGCGCCCGTAACGCGGATGCACTGTGGGCGGCGGTTCGGTCCAGTCCTCCGCATATTTGGCGAGAAACAGGATATCCAGCTCCTCACGCCGGTCCGGGCCGATTTGTAACAGCTCGAGCATCCCAAATTGGCCAGATGTGTGTCGAAATTACAGGGAACCAGCGTATGATAGCTGTCAACCCTTCCACCGGCAACGCAGCGGACCCGCCTCCCATGTTACGAGTGCTATTGCTGGCGTTCGCCATCTCGACCGTGGCGGCCCCGGCTTCCCAAGCCGACCCCTTCACCATCTACATGATCGTGCATCGCGCCGGGTCAGGCGCGGATGACGGCTTTCGCGACTACCTGACGGCAAACGGCGTCGATGCCAACTTCGTCCTTCGCGACATGGAGAACGACCGGTCCCGCCTCCCGGGCTATGTCGAGGAAATCAAGGCGCTCAAGCCCGACCTCGTCTATACCCAGACAACCTCGGTGACGCGCGCGGTCGTCGGGCGGCTTGAAGAGGCCGATCCCCAGAAGCATGTCCTCGACATTCCCGTCGTGTTTTCGATGGTCTCGTTTCCTGCCCGGTCGAAACTGGTGCCCCAGCCTCCGGACCCGGCGGCGCCGATGCTTTCGAAGCGCAACATCACCGGGGCAATGCACGTCGTTTCGAACCTCGTGCGCCTCAACGCGATGCGCACCTACATGCCCTTCGAGAAGCTCGGCATGCTCTACGACAAGAGCTCGGGCGCACAGCGCCGCACCGAGGCCTCCATGCGGACGCTGGTGGAGGAATCCGGCATCGAATTCGTCTCCGACAGCCCGACGGAGCCCAAGGTCGAACGGGACCCGGCCCAGATAGAGCCGGCGCTCCGGCGCCTGAAACAGGCCGGAGTCGATTTCCTCTATATCCCGCCGTCCAACTTCTTCGGCGCCCATGCCGAGTTGGTGACCCGCACTGCAACTGAACTCGGCCTGCCGACCTTCTGCGGCGTGGAGACCCTGATCCGGCAGCACTGCATGACGGGGCTCGTCAGCCCGCTCTACGCGGTCGGGCAATTCGCGGCCTTCAAGGCGGAGCAGATTCTCACCGGCGGCAAGGACCCCGGCGACATCCCCATCGAAACGCTCTCCCGGTTCTCCTTCGTGGTCAACATGGAAACGGCGCACAAGCTGAAGGTGTATCCGCCCATGGAAATCCTGCGCTTCGCCCAATTCATAAAGACCGGAGCCGATTCTTGATCGCCCTGAAACGTCTGGACGACAAACGCCGCGCCGCGCTCAAAATCCTGTATCTGGCGCCTCATGCGCCGTCACCCGACACACCCAGGCCTCCAGACATCCATCCGGATTACGGCGTGCAGCCGGCCTACCAGTATGAGATCTGGGATGTGCTGCGAAACGGTCTCGGCCTGGATGTCGACAGCAGTTCCGATCTCGACGTCGTACCCCAGGCCTTCGAAGGCCGGAATTACGTTTTCTCGCTCTACAACATTGCGCCGTTCCGGAATTCCGAGATCTACGTCTCCGCTATGGCGGCGAAAGCCGGCATCGCCTGTATGGGCGCACCGGCGAACATTCGCGCGCTCGCTGAGGACAAGTGGCTGAGCAAGCTGGCGGCGCGGGCGCTCGGCATACCGGCGCCGGACGGGAAAGTGTTCGCGGGAAACGGCCCGGTGCGGAAGCCGGACTTCGACGGGCCCTATGTCGCCAAGCCGCGTTTTGGCGCCGCATCGACAGGCATCGACGCCTCGAGCGCGCAAGAGGATTTCGGTGCTCTCGAACCGCGGATCGCGGCTCTCGGGGCCACCATCGACGAGTGCCTTGTCGAGCAGGTCTTCGGCGACTTCGACGTGACGGTGCCGATCCTGGTAGGCGATAACGGGCCGGTGGCCCTGCCCCCTGCTACCCAGACATGCGACAGTCCTTACGGGCTGTTCACCCACCGTCAGAAACGGAAGCTGGAACCCGGCCTCACACGCGAGTTCCCCGGTGATGAGCCCTGGCTCAAGCCCATTGTTGAAGATGCCCTGCGGTTCGCGAGAGCGGTGGAGCCATACGACTATCTGCGCTGCGATTTCCGGTTCGGTCCCTCGGGACATGCCTTCCTCGAGTTCAATCTCGCCTGCTCGATCGGCGGTGCGATGGCCTTCGCGCAAAGCGCGGCGCGTGCAGGCATATCCTCGGAGGCCCTGGTCGAGCACATTCTTGCTACAAGCCTCGACCGGCAGTGGGGTCAGGACGCGGCCGGACCGTTTCCCAGATAGCGCACCGCCACCGTGGTGATGTCGTCGCTCTGCTCGACTCCTGTCGAGAATTCCTCGACCGAGGCGCGCATCGCATCGCAAATGATGGCCGGCGAGGCGTCTGCATGGGCCGCCAGTTCCGCTTCCAGGCGCGGTTCGCCGAATTGTTCGCCCGCTTCGTTGAAGGCCTCGTTCACGCCGTCCGTGTAGAGGAACAGCGTGTCGCCCGGCGCCAGCGTCGTCTCTCCCTCCTCGAAATCGAATCCCGGCATGATGGCGAGCGCCAGGCCGGGATCCATCGGCAGAGTCGATAGCTGCCCCCCACCGTCGATCCGGTAAGTCGGATTATGTCCGGCGTTGGCGAAGGTCACATGGCCGGTTTCGGTATTCACGACTGCATAGAAGGCGGTCACGAACATCATCTGCTCGTTCTCTGCCTCCAGCATGTCGTTCAACGCGGTCAGCACCCGGCCCGGCGACTCGCCGATCAGAGCGGTAGCCTTGAGCAGGGTGCGCGCAATCAGCATGAAGAAGGCGGCCGGGATGCCCTTGCCCGAGACATCCGCGATGACGAGTCCGATGCGCTGTTCGTCGATGGCGAAATAGTCGTAGAAGTCGCCGCCGACCTCCTTGGCCGGGAGCATCTGCGCCGCGATCTCGACGGTACGCTGCGGCGGCGTCTCGCGCGGCAGCACCGAGAGTTGCAAGTCGTGCGCGATGGACAGCTCGCGCTCGATCGCGACCAGGCGCTCCTTGTGCTTGAGCGCCTCGCGCAGTTCCTCGACCAGCTCGGTCAGGCGTCCATGCTGTTCGCGAATGCGCTGCGCCATCTGTTCGAACACGAGCGTGAGAGCTTCGAACTCGTCGCTGGCGCCTTCCCGTTCAAGCTCGGCGAGCTGGTCCGTAACGGCCTGGCGGGCCTCCGCGCCCACAGCCGACGTCAGTCCGGCCATCTGCTGGCGCAGGAAGCGTTCGCGCCGCCGTTGCGCCCGGCGGCGCTCAGCTGACAGGCGTTCGACCTCGCCCAGGGAACTTCGATACGCCTCGACCGCCCTGGCGATGCGGGCGATTTCGTCCCTGCCGGCCTCCTGTTCGAGCCACACGCCGCGACGGCCGTCGGAGAGCGCCTCCAGTACGCCGATCACACGGTCGAGCGGCTGCAGGGAGCCGCTCAGATTCGCATAGAGCGCCCAAAGGGCAATGCAGGCGAAAACTGCCGCTGCTCCGAAATAGGCAATACGCAGCGCCTGCTGCCGCGCGGCGAGTTCGCTGACATCGGAGACGACATGCAGGCCGGAAAGGCGCCCGCCGTTCAGGGCCGGGATGTTCGTTGTCGTCGTGGCATAGTCCGCACTGTTCTGGTCCAGACCTTGCCAGAGCGGCGGGTTGGTGCCGAAGATCAGTCCGCCCTCGCTCCCGACCAGAAAGGCTTCTCCACCGAGGACCGCCCCCGCTTCCTGCACCGCGGAGGCAAGCGGGAGGCTTGCGGCAACGATCAACACATCGCCCCGGTCCGGGTCTCCGAGGGCCTCCGCAACCGTCCAGACCGGTTGTCCGTCGGCGTCGATGTCGCCGCCGCTTGCCCGCGTCCCGGTATCGACGATTCGCTTGGCCACGCGCGGCGACAGGGGGTTGCGGCCTACGAATAGGCGCCCCCCTGCCCCTTCCGAGGGGTCGAACGTCACGAGCCGTTCAATTCCGCTCCCCACGGAAAGATCCTCGATCAGGCGCGCGGCAAGCAGTGTATCGCCGGCGAGAAGCGCGGCCCGGACGTCTTCGTTGGCGCGCAACGGGGCCAGCAGGCGTGCGACCGTGTCCGTCTCGCGCTGCGACAGGGTCTTCCAGACGGTCTTCAATGCCGTCTGGCGGTCTTCGTTATAGCTTTCGGCAAGAAGGCGCTCACGCACGATGCTGCCATAGCCGAGGCCTATCGCCAGCAGAAGCCCCGCAAGGCTGATGATTGCCGTCAGACGCAGGCGTATCGAGACATTCCGGCCGAAGCGGCCGACCGCGGTGGGCGGCGTCGGGGGAATGTCGCGGAAGGCGGGCTCCAGCCTCTGGACCAGCCCCCGGCGAATGCGTTCCAGCGAATCCCGCACCGTCCGGCCGACCGCGGCGTCCCGGGCGTCCTCCGCCTGATCCAGGGTTTCGTCATATCGCGTGCGGAGGCCGTGCAGCACCGCATTGAATGCGCGGGCGGCATAGCCGATTTCGTCCCGCTGCCCCAGATCCGCGAGCAGCACCGGGTGGCCGCCGGCCGCTTGCGCGATTCCGTTATCGAATCGTTGCAACCGCCGGCCGACCCGCAATGTCAGAACGACCGTGCACAGCAGCCCGACGACGATGCCGACCACGCCCGCAATGGCAAAGCCCGGCCAATTGCGACGCAGCACATGCGTCACGAAGCCCTTTTCGACCGCGACATGCAGGAGGGCGAGTGGATAGTCCGCCGGACCTATCGGACGGATATCGACAGAAAGGTCGCCGAAGGTATGACGGCTCCGGGCTTCCGTCATACCTCCCGCCAGGCGGCGCTCCTCAAATGCGGTCCCCGCCGACTCAAGGACTTTCTCCAGCCGGGCGCGCGCGACGCCGCTGAAATAGACCGGCTCCTTGTCCGGCGTGGTCATTGCGATGAAGCGTATGTCCGGGTTGTCGTCGAGGAAGCGCTGGAAGAATGGCTCGACTCCCCGGAGCTCCTCGAGCGGGATGCCGACCCGGGCGGCACGCTCCATCTCGGCCTTCATAGCCTGGCCGACTGCGAGCGCCTTGCGGTCGAGCTCGCCCGTCAGCGGCTCCTCGGCCCACCAGTGGAACGCTGCGGTCGTCAGCACCGCCTGCAACAGCGCAACCACGATGGCGGCGGCGCAGGCTTTCAGGCAGATCATGCGCGAGACCCGGCCCATGCCCGTCATCCGATCCGGTCCAGCCGGTCGACCTCGCGCGCATCGTCGTCCATCGTGGCCAGCATTCTCGCCGCAGTGTCATGGAAGCCCGCAAGCGACGGCGGCGCCCCCTCCAGCTCTACCGTCTGGCCCTCCGCCATCGCCAGCAACGAAGCGTCGCTTCGCCTCAGCATGTCGAGAACCGGATGCAGCACCCAGCGGGCAAACAGGAAAACGAGCAGGAGGCAGACCGCGAATACGCCGGCGGCAATGCCGAAAACGGTAATGGCCGCGCGTTCGCGCAGCGGCGCGCTGTGCCGGACTTCGCTCTCCAGCAGGACGCCTCCGACCACCTTGCCGAAATTGTTGATCAGCGGGCTGCCCACGGTCACCGCCCGCTCATCGGCCTCAATCCAGCGCCCGGTCCGGTCGCCGGCATCGATCGTGGTCCCGAGGTCTGTCTGGTCGGTGGAGAATACGACCCGGCCGTCCGCTCCGAAAACCAGCAACCGGTCGATATCCGGGTCGGCTGCCTGGGTACGGTCCAGCAATGCCGCAATTTCCGGGATCGTTTCGAGCCGAAGGCCCAGATCCGTGCGGACCGTAACCGCATGGGCGATTTCATCGACGGTGAAACCGAAGTGCGACGCCTTAACGGTCCGGAGTTCGCGGTCGAACGTGTCGAGTGCGGCATATACGACCAGCGCGAGAGAAAGGGCAACGCCGGCCAGGAATGCCAGTCCCAACTTGATCCGCAGTCTCATGCTTGCCGGCCAATCCCGCCGCTTGCGTTGCCGCAATCATAGCGCCCAATCGTCTCCGCGCCAGCGTCGCTTCTCTGCTTGTCCGGCCCGGTTTCATCCCGGCGCAACGGAAACAATGCGATGTCCCGGAAGAAGAGAACCGGAGAAAGAACCGACGCCTGCAGGCAAATGAACGCACCGAAAGAGCAGCGAATAACGACCGGACCGACCTTGGGCGGCGACGCTTTGACGACCGGCGAGGCCTCGCCGTCAGGAAGCCGGCGCCATCCGATCCGCCTCCGCGTCCCAGCAGGCACCGATCCCGCGTTCGCGCAACTCGTGGCGCGCGATTTCGTTCTTGGTCATCGTGCGGGGGAACTCGTCCACGAACTCGACGTAGCGCGGCGCCTTGAAATAGGCGATGCGTTCCCGGCACCACTCGACCAGCGCCCCCGGCTCGACCGGCGCGGAGACCTGCACATAGGCCTTGATGTCCTCTTCGCCGAGATCGGAGGGCACGCCCACGCAAGCGCAGTCCACCACCGCCTCGTGGGCCGTGATCGCCTTCTCCACCTCGAAGGCCGAGACGTTCTCGCCCCGCCGGCGGATCCAGTGCGCCTCGCGGCCGACGAAATGGACATAGCCGTCCTCGTCGAGCCAGCCGAGATCGCCCGAGTGGTACCAGAGATTCCGCCAGGCGGCGAGGGTTGCCTCCGGTTTGTTGATGTACTCGATCATGTAGGTGTTCGGCACTCCGGGCCGCAGCAGCAGCTGGCCCGTCTCGCCCGCAGGCAGCGGGTTGTCGTCGGCATCTGCGACCATGATTTCGGCCCACCCGTGCGGCCGGCCGCAGGTGCCGGCCTTGCGGTCGTGCAGGCGCTCGGAGCAGAGCAGCACGCCCATCTCCGTCATCGCATAGACCTCCAGCATCGGGATGCCGAAACGGGCCTCGAACTCGTCGCGGAGCTCGCGTCGCACCTGGCCGGACGCAATTCCCACCCCGACCTTTACCCGGTGCGAGCGGTCGAGCCCGCTTTCCGGCCGGCGCAGCAGCACGGACATCATCGTGCCCAGCGGGTCGATGATGGTGGCGCCGTGTCGATGCACAGTCTCCCAGTAGCGCGAGGCGCTGAACCATTTGTGCATCACGCCGGTCATGCCGGTGTAGAGCGGACCGGTGACGCCGAATTGCTGGCCGCCGATATGGAAGAAATGCGAGTTCGCAAAATGCACGTCGTCGGGACCGGCCTCGGCGATCTCCGCATAGCGAATGGCCGCGCCGATGTAATAGAGGTGGGAGACGAGCACGCCCTTGGGCATGGAGGTGCTGCCTCCCGTATAGACGATGGCCGCGGGGTCGGTCGGCCGCACCTCCGCCTCGGGAAGCGCCTCCGAGCCTGTCAGCAGCTCCTCCCAGGCGCCGTATCCCGCGCGCGGCGCTCCATGCACCAGAATTGTCGGAGGAGACGAAAACCGGTCCGCCGCCGCCTCGCAGACATCCATCAGCTCGTCGTCCGCGACCAGCAGCTTCGCGCCGGTATCGTTCAGGCTGTAGGCGAGGTCGTCGCGCGCGAGCGAGACATTGAGGGCCGCGTAAACCGCGCCGATCTTGGCGCAGGCAAACCAGACGATCTCCTGCGCGAGCGAGTTGTACATGAAGGTCGCGACCACATCGCCCTTGCCTATGCCGCGCTGGAGCAGTGCGTTGGCGGCGCGGTTCGAGAGCCGGTCGGCATCGGCGTAGGTCAGGGTCTCGTCGCGGCAGATGAGCAGCGGCTTGTCGCCGAGCGCAGCGCGCATCGTCACCAGATCGCGGAGCGTGGCGGCATGCGGCGTCTCGCCCATGATGCGGATCATCTTTCGGTTCCCCGTTCGAGCATCGGTGCGGGTTTGCGGAACGGCGGGCGTCTCCCGTCCACGCGCCAGGGCGCGGCCACCAGCCGTTCCCTGCCGGTGACGGGATGGTGAGCCTCGATCCAGCCGGGACAGTCCGCGAAGGCAGGCGAGGCGTCGCTGTCGTCGAGTTCGACTACAGGCGCCGTCATCGGATACGGCGGGCCGACGGCCGGCGTTGCGGCGAGCGCCGCGGCGGCCTCGATCTGCGAGAGGTCGAGCGCCCGGCCCTCGCCGTCGCGGTCCCCCGCAACCAGGGCGGCAAGCACCGCCAGCGCGCCGAAACAGGCGGCATTCGGGTCACTGATCGAGAAGGTCGGCGAGCCGATGAAGGCGCCCTCATCGTCCCGGATCAGGATTTCCGCGCCGCCGAGCGCGCTCAGCACCAGACCGTAGGACCGGAGCCACTCCACCGACGAGCCCTTGCCCGGCCCGCTCATCGACAGGCTGACCAGACCCGGATTGGCGCGTGCCAGCACCTCGCGCCCGAGCCCCATCCGCTCCATCGTCCCGACGGTGAAATTTTCGATCAGCAGGTCGGCTCGGGCCACCAGTTCAAGCAGCCGGGTCCTGCCCTCCTCCGACTTCAGGTTGAGCGAAAGCCCGGTCTTGTTCCGGTTCAGGCTGTGGAAGTAAAGCGAGCTTTCGAGCCGGACATGCTCGTCCATCTCGCCCCGCAAATGCTCCAGTCCGCGCGTGCGGTAGAGATCGAAGCGGTCCGGAGACTCGACCTTGACGACCTCCGCGCCGAGATCGGCCAGCAACTGGCCCACCATCGGCCCCGACCAGATCCAGCAAAGCTCCACGCAGACAAGCCCCTCCAGCGGCCCTGCCGGGCCGCCCCGCTTCCGGCGGACCTTGGCGCCCCCGCCGCCCGACGGCTCCGCCAGAAACGGCATGGCCGGCTCTTCGAAACCGGGCCTGAACACGCCTCGCTCCAGCGCCTCGCCATAGCTGTAAACGGGAGCGATGACCGCGCCTTCCTCCAGCCCGCGCGCCAGAAGCCCGTCCCTCTCCTTGTCCGCCAGCGTTTCTTCCAGGAGCGCGTCCGCTTCAGCGCTGTCTCTCGCCAGGGCGAACGGATTGTCGAAGCCCGGCCGGCGCGTCCATCCGGGGTCGCCCAATGCCGCCGCGATCCGCCGCCAGTCCCGCCGGGAGCGCCCGAGCAGCGCGACATGGCCGTCCCGGCAGGCAAAGAAGCCCATGGGAAAGATAAGGCCATGCTCGACGCAGATACGCCCGTTGCGCTTCCAGAGGCGGCGCCGCTCCTCCGGCGTGCCGGAGTTCTGCAGTGCGAAGGTGCGCATGATGTCCGCCGCTGACACATCGTATTCAGGTGCACGGCCGTCCTGTCCGCGCCAGGCCTCCGCTAGCGCCAGTATGGCGCCCACAAGTCCGCACCATTTCTCCGGCATGTCCGCCGGCAGCGGCACGCCCGGACCGTCCGCATGGCCGATCGCGGCCGCCGGTCCGGCAACGGCGCACGCGTCCGCGCCGCTGCCTTCCATGCCCACCTGGAAATCCCAGAGCCGGATTGCCGGGCCGCCGGACGCGGCTTCCGCGCCTGCCATGGCGAGCCAGGTTTCGGCATAGGCCGGCGCCCGGCCGGTCCCGTCGAAGGATGCCGGGACCGGGCCGACGGGCAGCCGGCGCGCCTCCTTCACAATAACGGCAGGGGCACCGGCCCCTTCTTCCGCGAGGGCAGCGCGACGGTGGCCGTGCCGAAGGCCGAGACGATTTCGGACTGGTTCCGCGCCTCGACGTCGAGATCGGCCAGCATGGCGCCGCCGGCCTCCCGCTTGGCCGTCACCCTGCCCCGCCACCGGATCGTGTCGCCGACGAGGTTCGGCCGGCGCACGGAGACGTTCAGCCGGTGCAGGAAGCCGTGGTCGCCGATCCAGTCCGTCAGCATGTGCTGCGCCCAGGCGATGCGCTGCGGGCCCACGTCGTAGGCGCCGCCCATGCCGACATCGCGGCCGGTGGCGGCTTCGAGATGGCCGCGGCCGGCCGCGTCCTTGGCGCCCGTCTCCGGATTGATGTGGTAGTCGTCGTGGCGCCGGCGGTAACGCACCGCGTCCCCATGCGCCCCGCCATAGGGCATGGCGCCCTGCGTCGCGGAATACCAGGCGACGATATCGGTGATGGTGAGCGGCCCCTTGACCACCGGCGGCACGGCGTCGCCGACCGATACGTCCTCCCAGTAGAGCGGCTCCGGCCCCCGCCGGGTTTCGGCGAGGACCTCGCGCTCGATCCCGTCCAGTTCCTCGGGCGTGTAGCGGTGGGCGGCCGCGCTCGCCGCCTCGCCGCCCCGCTCCGCCTTCAGCTGCTCGCCGCGCGGCGTCCGGGCCACCTGTCCGACGGCCTTTGCGACAAGCCGGCCATCGCTCCTGTCCCGGTAGTCCACCTCGCCCGTCTGCAGCACCCACCGGGCGAAGCGCCGGCCGGACTTCATCTCCTGGCGCACCAGCCGCGCCTCGACCTCGAAGCGCATATCCAGGCGGATGCGGTCGAACCAGGTGAAGTCGGTTCCGGCATAAATCCACTGCACGCCGGAGAGCTTGGGCGCAACGATGGTCATGTCCACGGCGTAGAGGATGCAGGGCGGCGCGACGATACCGCCGGCGGGCGACGCCCTGGCATAGTCCTCGTCGAGCCAGAGCGGGTTGTCGTCGCCCACGCCCCAGGCGAAATGGCGGACGGCGTCGCGCGTCGCCGTCTCGATCCATTGCAGGCGCGAGCGGCGCAACGGCCTGCCGATCAGCGCGGCCGCTTCCGCCAGCCGCTCTTCGGTGATCTCCCCCCAGGCCACCGGGGCGCTACCCGGCGGCGCGGAGCGGCTCGGGCCGTGCCTCCATCCGCTTCAGTTCCGGCAGCACCTCGGCGGCGAAGAGCCGCAGCATGTCCAGCGTGCGCTCGACGCCGTAATAGGGCGGATAGTGGATCATCAGCGAGGTCGTGCCGACGTCGCGGAAGGCCTCGATCTTGCGCAGCACCGTGTCCGGCGAGCCGTGCAGGATGGTGTCCTTCACCAGGTGCTCGTAGGCGAACTGGTTCTCGTCCGCCTTCTCGGTCACGTCGCCCAGATAGCGCCCGACCGCGCCGCTCAGGAACGTCTTCATGTGGTGGGTGATGCCGGCCTCGCTCTCCTCGCGGGCCCGGGCGTCGGTCGGCGCCACATAGGTCATGCGCACCACGTCCACCTCGCCGAAAGCCGGGTTGGCGTTGAACGGGGCCGGCGCCTCCGCCATGTGCTCGCGATAGACCGCGATATGCTCGCCGATGGTGGCGGCCGAAGGCAGTGACGACTGCATCAGGCCGAACCCGTTCCGCGCCGCCATGCGGATCGAGCCTTCGGTGCCGGCGCCCATGTAGAACGGCGGGTGCGGCTGCTGGACCGGCTGCGGGAAGACCTCGTAGATCTCGTCCATCTCGATCCTGAAATACTTGCCGTCGGCATTCACCCGCTTCTTGTGGAAGCCGTCGAGAATGAGCGGAATCGCCTCCGCCTGGATTTCGCGGCGTTCCTCGTAGCTGATGCCGAGGCCCTCGAACTCATAGGGCCGGTAGCCCGAGCCGAGGCCGAGCTGGAAGCGCCCGTTGCTCAGGATATCGACGAAGGCCGCATTCTCGACGATCCGCATGGGATGGTGCAGCGGCACGACCATCACGGCGGCGCCGAGCTGGATTCTCGTCGTCTTCGCAGCGAGATAGGAGAGATAGCTGAACGGGTCCGGCAGGATGCCGTACTTGTTCGAGAAGTGGTGTTCGGCGATCCACACGCTGTCGAAGCCGAGTTCCTCGGCCTCCAGGATTTCACGGGTGGTGCGCTCGTGGATGGCCTGGTGCGGATAGGGCTCGGACTTCGGGTCCGGATGCGAGGTGAAGAGAATGCCGACCTTCATGGAAGACGCGCCTTTCGTAATCCGGCTTGTTCCAGAGCGGCCAGCCTAGCAGGATGGTGCGGCTGCTGCACGGAGCCGGCGCGAGCCCGGCCCGGCCTGCCGGATGGGTGGCAGAGCGGTTGAATGCACCGGTCTTGAAAACCGGCGTGGGCGCAAGTCCACCGAGGGTTCGAATCCCTCCCCATCCGCCATAAGCCTGTTTTGCACAGTCCACTGCTGCCCGTAAAAACCTAAGCACAACAAGGCATAGAGCTGTATTTCTGTCTTGCGTTGTCTTTTTCCGTGCTGTATTGTGCCGCTTGTTCTGGTGGGCAAAGTGGTGGGCAAAACCATGACACTGACAGCAGCAAAGACGAAAGCACTGACCAAGCCGGGCATGCACGCAGACGGGCGCGGCCTGTATCTGCGCATCGCCAGCGGCGGGAGCAAGGGCTGGATTTTCCGGGCAACGGTGGACGGGCGACGGCGGGAGATTGGCCTGGGCGGCTTCCCCACGGTCTCCTTGGCCAAGGCGCGGCAGCTGGCCGACGAGCATCGTGCGGCGATTGCAGACGGGCGCGACCCGGTGGCGGAGAAGCACCGGGCGAAGATGCCGACATTTGAGGAGGCCGCGCGGCAGGTTCACGCGGCTAATATGCCCCGTTGGAAGAACGGCAAGCACAATCAGCAGTGGCTCAACACTTTGCGCACCTACGCCTTCCCGAAGCTGGGCAAGATGGCGCTGGACCGCATAGAGCGCCGCGATGTGCTGGCGGTGCTGACGCCGATATGGGCGGCCAAGCCGGAGACGGCGCGGCGCGTGCGGCAGCGTATCCGCTCCGTCTTCGCCTGGGCGCTGGCGCATGACTATGTGGAGGCGAACCCGGCGGGCGAGGTGATAGACGCAGCGCTGCCGCGCATGCCGCGCCTGGGCGCACACTTCCGGGCGCTGCCGTATACAGAGATACCGGCTGCGCTGGCGACGGTGGACGCAACGAGCGCCTCCATGGCGGCCAAGCTCTGCCTCCGCTTCCTGGTGCTCACGGCGGCGCGCTCTGGTGAAGCGCGCGGCGCGGCCTGGGCAGAGATTGACATGGAGGCGCGGCAGTGGACGGTGCCGGCAGAGCGCATGAAGGCTCGCGTGGCGCACCGCGTGCCGCTCTCCGACGCGGCGCTGGCCGTGCTGCAAGAGGCCGCCCGGCTGCGAGACGACAGCGACCTGCTGTTTCCCTCGCCGCTCAAGCACGGTGCGCCGCTCTCGGACATGACGCTGACCAAGATGCTGCGGGACACCGGCCTTGCAGACCGGGCCACGATCCACGGCATGCGATCCACCTTCCGGGATTGGGCACAAGAGAACACCAACGCGCCGCATGCCGTGATGGAGCGGGCGCTGGCGCATACCGTGGCCGACGCGGTGGAGGCCGCCTATGCCCGCTCCGACCTGTTGGAGCGCAGGCGCGGCCTTATGGCCGAGTGGGCGGCCTATGTGGGCAGCGGGCCGGAGGCCGGCAATGTGGTGCAGCTGCACCAGCGCCATGGCTGACATTCCGGCTACAGATGACTGGCTCGGTTACTGCACAGGTGGCTGGCTCAGTTACTGCTACTCCGAACGCTTGCCGCTGTGCCTTGTGTGGCAAAGGCTTTCAGACGCGCGGCGGCCGGTGGCGCTGGCCCATTGGCTGCACTTTGCAGAGCGCGACCCCTGGGTGTTTCAACAGCTGTTGGAACTGGCCGCCGCGATCTTCGAGGCCGGCGAGGAAATGCCTGCCCGGCTGGCCGCGTTCATGACCGAATATCTACGCGGTGAACGGGCAGCGCCGAAGGGCTCGCGCAGCGACCCGACGCGCGACATCCGCATTGCGGCAATGGTGGAAAGCGCTGCCGAGCTGGGCGTCTCCAAGCGTGCCGCCTGCCGCTTCATCGCCGAGGGCTTGAACCTGTCTTATGAGGCGGTGGAGAGCGCCCGGAGACGGGGCGAACGTATGTTTAAGGAAGCGCGTCGAAACATACATACAGCCTCCGAATAATCCCACATTGTGCCGCTCGGTTTGAACGCAGGAGAGGCGCAATGGAGGCTGGAAACCGGCTCATGAAAATGAGCGAAGTGCTCGCGGAAACGGGCCTTGGCCGCTCTACCATTTACGCAATGATGAACCGGGGCGAATTCCCCCGGCCGCTCAAGATCGGCGGCAAGGTCATTCGCTGGCCGGCCAGTGAGATTGAGGCATGGCTAGCCGCTCTGCCCCGTGCAGCCGGAGAGGCTGCCGCAGCCTGAAAAGCGAAACCCCGGCACGGGAGCCGGGGTTTCTGTGTGTGTTCCGCGCCGGGCCATGCAGTGCCCGGTGCGGGGTTTCCTGGACGAGAGGAATATCATGACTATACCGAACAAAAAACTGCGGGGCAACAGACCGAAGGCGGCGAGGCCGAAGCTGGCCGCCGGGCTATCGGAAGTGGAGCTTGCAGACGGGTTCCTCCAATTCGCCGCCGGACGGTTTCAAGTGCTCGCGCCGGGCGAATGGCTGTTCTGGATGCAGGACACAGGCTGGCTGTCTGCCGACGCCGCCACGATCGCGAGCCGGGACGCCATGCGCAAGCTGGTGGAAAGCAGGGCGCGAATAAATGGCGACGATGAAGCGACGGACGAGAACATGCGCCGCGCCGGGCGCTATCGACATATCAACGACGCGCTGAAGCTGGTCGAACGGCCCGCCGTTCTGTCGCCGCGTGAAGATTGGGACGCGAACCCGAACGCACTCGGATTGCCCGGAAACCGACTCGTGGACCTGGTGTCCGGACAGGAACGCAAAGCGGTTCTCACAGACCGGATCACCATGCGGGCGGGTTGCCGCCCCGATCCCGCTTGCCCTTCGACGCGCCTGCATGAGGTGCTCGACCATATGTCCGGCGGTGACGATGAGCTTCAGCAATTCTATCAGCTTGTGCTCGGCGGGAGCCTGATAGGAGGGGTCGGCTTCGAGAAGGTGTTCCTTTGGGTCGGCGAGGGCGGAAGCGGCAAATCAACGCTTCTCTCCGCGTGCAAAAAAGCAGCGGGCGGCTACGGCGGCGCGGTGGACCGTTCAACCTAAATCCGGCAGTTGACGAGCTTGATCGCTGTCTCGGGGTAGTGTGAACGGTCGGATTTGGGCGTGGATTTCAGCACGTGGTCGCGGCCCTGGGTGGCGGCAGCCAGGGTTGACGCCCCGGTTCGCGGCCATGGAGGTATTTCCTGAGCGCCTCGGCGAGGATGCGGCGCCAGCGATCCCCGGCGCTCAACTGCTCCGCAGTTTGCGTCAGCGACCGGAAGAAGCCGGCGATCCGGCGCAGCGCCGCCATCACCGTCTTGCGACGCCCGTGATGGGAGGTCACCGTCAGCCGGGTCTGGCCGGCGTGGTGGGTCTGGCGGGCAACCCCGTGCAGGAGCAGCGGCCGGCTGGTGATCGCCTCGCGGTGATGGTCGGGGTCGGCGAGGCGCACGAACAGGCTCCACCAGTTGTAGATGAGCGCGATCAGCCGGGCCATGTGCCGGCAGCGCGTCAGGTCGCGCGTGGTGAAGCCGCCCCAACCCCACTGGTTCTTCAACTCGTCGAAGCCGTTCTCCGCGTCCGCCCGGTCGCGGTAGAGCTGGGCCAGCGAGCGTATCTCCAGGTCCAGCGAGGTCGCCAGCACCGCGAACTCCCACACCCCGGTGCCGGGCTGCGCCTCGGTCCAGAACAGCTCGCCCTGGGCCTTGTCGCCACGCGTCAGCGCCAGCGTCGCAGGAAGCCGCCGACGCAGCACCACAACCCGGCGCGTCCGGCTCCAGCCCTGCAGACGCAGATCGGCCCCGATCCCCGACCAGCCCTGGCCTGCATCCTCCCAGCCGTCCCGCACCATCAGCCGCTCGGCAAGCCGGCGCGCCCCCTTCGTCAGGCGCAGCTTGAACAAATAGTCCAGACCCGCAGCCTCGCACGACGCCATGTTGGCCTCGCTGCCCCAGTCCTTATCGCCCCGCACCAGACGCGGCCAGCGATCCCGACCGAGACGGTCGAGCAACGCCCACAAGGACGGCGCCGCGCGCCTCGAATGGTGATGGTTGCCCGGCGCCACCTCGACATCCAGAACAAGCCGCGTGCCCGCCATCAGGAACGCATGGCAGGCATGCGAGGGGCGGCCCGGCTTCTTCGGGTTGTAGCTCACAACCGCCCCCTCCTGACGACCGTAAAGCGCCTTGATCGTCGTGTCGCAGTCCAGAACCCACGGCTCCCTCAGCAGCGGACGGACCACCTCGTCCAGATGGCCCTGAAGCCACGATGTGCCGACATCCGCACCGATCCGCTCCAGACCGCGCCGCACCGAATCCTCGCTCGCAACCTTGTCCATACCCAGCAGCGCAGGGTTCACCCCGTCGCCGCGCAGCGACGTGATGTGCGCATAGCGAGACTGCCCCGCCAGAACCGACAGAAGAACCGTCCCCAGGACATCCCGCTTCGACGGCGCGTTCGGGCTCGTGTAGTGCAGCGGGCAGTCCGCAACCAAAGCGTCAAAGCGACCGCTTACCTTCAGGTATTCCGAGAAAAACGCCAGATGCCCCAGCGGCGTCACCGCCGCATCAGGGTCCCATTCCACATGAACCGCGCCGCCGAAGGTGTCCACCTTCACCGACGCTCGGGCGACATCCCGCACAGCGCCAGGATAATCACCCAAAGGGTGAGCCTCTTCGGCCCCTGAAAAGCCGCTCATACCCGCAGACTACAAGGGATTCGGCAAGGCCAAGCCATCCTCAACTGCCGGATTTAGGTTCAACACTGGAAGGCGGCGACGGCCAGCACCGGACATTTTTGGAGGCGCTGGTCGGAAAGCGACTCGTGGTCAGTAACGAGCTCCGGGCGCGGCAGCTGAATGTCGAGGTTCTCAAGTCCATGTCCGGCGGCGACGAAACGCCGGTCAACCGGATGCGCGAGAACCCCCGAAACGCCCGAATTACCGGAACCATCCACTGCCAGGGCAACCCGGCGAGCCTGCCGTCTGTCGCCGTGGTGGACGCGTCGATCACGCGGAGGTTCGTCGTCATCCCGGCCGGCGAAGCCTTAAAGGCGCAAAACCCGGCTGTGAAGCACGAACTCATGGGGAAGGAGCAGCCTGCCGTGCTGGCATGGATGATGGAAGGCGCGCGCCGGTTCGCGGCCATGTTCGCCTCGAACGAATGGACCATGCCGAGCGTCGTCGAACGCGAAACCTGGCGCTGGCTCTCCGAAGCGTCACCACTCGGCCGCTTCATCACGGAATGTTGCGATACCGGCCCGGACCGGTTCGACACATCCAACCACCTCTACGAGCGGTTCTGCGATTGGCGTCGCCACGCCGGGTTGCGGTCCAGCATTCCGAGCCAGAATGCGTTCGGTCGGGCATTGACGGATGCCGGCTATCCGTCGGCACAGCGGCGCGTCCCGCAAGGGTGCGGCAGCGCCAACACCAAGGTACGCGTTGGTTTGAAGGCGCACGGCGACGCCCGCCTTCTGTAACCGGTGTAGCCGAAGTAACCGCTTTCTCCATTCAAGCCCCCTGCGCACGTACGTACGCGCGCGTGCAGGTGGATTGAACCAGAATTGTGGTTACTTCGGTTACATCGGCTACAGATGAGAACATGGTGCCGGTGATGAGAGGTGGTGCCGATGAGGAGAACATCATGCCCTTGGCGGCCGATGATGACCAGGAGGAACCCGCTACGTCGAATGAGGGGTGAAGGCGACATGCTGGACCGGTCTCTGATGGCACCGCCGGGGCCGTTTGAGGGGGTGGAAGCGGCGGGGGGACTTCCCCGCCTCGATTGCGTCACGCCCGGCGCTGACGGCGTGACCTGACATGCCCTATCGGGACCCGACAGCGGCGCGCCTTGCCGCCAGGGAGCGCAAGCGCCGGCAGCGTGCGCGGCAGAAGGCGGGCGCGGCTGCGGCTGTGCCGGCCATGCCCGCGGACCCGGTGGCGGCTCTGTCGGCGTGGGCGCAGACGACGCTCCGGGTTCCTCCCGGCCACCCTCTTGCCGGCACGGCCATGGAATTGCCGGGCTTCGCGGAGGATTTCCTCCGTGCGGGTTGGGGTGCGCATGAGAGTGCGCTCTGCGTCGCGAGGAAAAATGCCAAGTCTGCCGTGTGCGCCGTCCTGGCGCTGGGCTTTTTGGTCGGGCCGCTGCGGCAGGATGGGTGGCGCGGGGCGATTGCGAGTTTGTCCCTGGAGAAGGCCGCAGAGCTTCGGGACCAAGTCGCCGCCATCGTCCAGGCGTCCGGCCTCGATGACCAGGTGACGATCCGCAGATCGCCATATCCGGGCGCAATCGAGGGTGCGACCGGCAGTCTCGAGACGCTCGCCTCCGAGCGCAGCGCCGGGCACTCGTCCGGGTTCGACCTGGTGATCGTCGATGAGACGGGCCTGTTCCCGGAGCGCGCGAGGGAGTTGTTGGCGGGGTTGCGTTCCAGCGTGTCGGCGAAGGGCGGCCGAATTCTGCATATCAGTGTCCGGGGGGACAGTCCTCTATACCGGGAGGTGCTGGAGAACCCGGCGACGGTGGCGCACGTCTTCGCTGCGCCGGCCGGGGCGGCGATAGATGATCGGGCTGCATGGCACGCGGCCAATCCGGGCCTCGCGGCCGGTATCAAGCAGATCGCCTACATGGAAGCCGAGGTTGCCCGGATACGCGGGGCGCCGGGCGATGAACCGAGCTTCCGGGCGTTCGACCTCAACCAGAGCCTCGATCCTTCGCGAGAGATGATTTGCAGTCCGGATGACCTGCGTGCGTGTTTCGTCGCCGATCCGCCCGGTCGAGAAGGGCCGGCGTTCCTCGGCTTCGACTTCGGCGAGGCGACCAGCAGCACGGCGGCGTGCGCGATCTGGCCTGCTACCGGGCGCGCGGAGACCTGGATGGCCTTTGGCGATATCCCGTCCCTGGCGGACCGGCAGCGGCGCGATGACGCGCCCTACGTGGTGATGGAGCGGCGGGGGGAGCTGCGGACCTTTCCCGGCCGGATCGTGCGGCCCGATGCCTTCCTCGCTGATATTCAGGCGGACCTTGAGGGCGTGCGCGTGGCGGCGGCGGCGGCGGACAGCTACAAGGACGCTGAGGTCCGGGATTTCATGGACCGGGCTGCGGTGCGCTGGCCTATAGACCTCCGGCGCGTCGGCGCGGGGAAGGACGGGGGGCGCGATGTCCGCGCCTTTCAGCGGCTGGTGATCCAGCAGCGATTCCGCATGGCAGAAAATCTCTCGCTCATGACCGCCATCGCCAAGAGCACGATCCGGCGCGACGGGAACGGAAATCCCGGCCTCGACAAGGCGAAGGCGAACGGGCGCATCGACGTGCTCAGCGCCGCCGTGATCGCTGCCGGCCTGGCGGAGGGCGCGTTCGACCGGAAGCCGCGCCGAGCGTGGCGATACAGGGGCCTGGCAGGGTGAGCCGCGCCCATACCCGGCTGCACGCCGGCCGCTGGCAGGCAGTGCGCCGCGCGGTTTTCGAGCGCGATGGCTGGCGGTGCGTCGCCTGCGGGCGGGCCGGGCGGCTGGAGTGCGACCACATCACCCCGTTCCAGAGGGAGCCGGGCCAGGACCCCTACGATCCGAACGGGTTGCAAACTTTGTGCCGAAGCTGCCACCTGGCGAAGACCGCACGGGAGAACAGCGGGCCGCCAATCCCGGGCGCGGCGGAGTGGGTGCGGGCGGTGTGGGAGTTGGCCGCGCGCTCGTAACCTCCGCCCTCGTTGCGGTGCGGCGGTTTTTTTTGACTGCCGCTCGTTGCGCGGCAGTTTCGTACGCCGTCCCATAGACGAGTTTAGGGCGGCGGCGGGGGCGGGCGCTGACTTTACCGCTTGACGTTATACGCCGTCCGAATATAGTCACGGAGCGCAACATGGAGGTGGCGGATGAGTGACACCGGAAAGACGCGCACCGTGCGGCTGTCGGCGTCGGCAGTCCAATGGCTTGCGGCGGCGCGTCAGGCGATACGCGACCATGATGGCGGGCTGGTCGTGCATATGCCGCCGCCCGCCGATGACGGTGAGATGCCTCGGATCGAAATGGTCCCGGTGGAGGAGGCCAGTGACAGCGCGGTGATTGCGCACCTCGCCTCTTTCGCCTGCCGGTGGATGCCGCCGGCGTCGCGGGAGGCGGCGTTGAAAGCCGAAGCCGCGCGCCGGGCCTATATCGAGGAACTCGCGAACGCCTGGAAGGAGGGCCGCTGATGACCCCCGCGCAGCAGAAACTCCGAGAACTTCGGGACCGCCGGAGCAAGGAGCGGCAGCGCATGGCGGAACTCGGCCGGGCCGACAGCCTGACCGAGGAAACCCGTGCCGAACTCGACGCCATCGAGGCCGGCACGCCGGACCTTGAGCGCCAGCTGCGCGCCGCACGGGTCGCGGTGGAGCAGGAAGATGCCGAGCAGCGGACGGAAACCCTCGTCGGCCAGCCTGACGCGGAAATGCGGGAGCGCATCGAGCTTCGCGGCAGGGCGAGCCTGACGAACTACCTGCTGGCCGCCGCGCGCGGTCGCCTGGTGGACGGTCCGGAGCATGAGCTTGCTGCCGCCGCCGGCGTGCAGGGCATTCCGATCGAACTGTGGGATACCGAGCGGCGCGAGGAACGTGCGGTTTCGCCGGCACCCTCCACGGTCGGCGTCAACCTCGATCCGATCCGGCCGGCCGTGTTCGCCGCCGCCGTGGTGCCCCGGCTGGGCGTCGAGATGCCGCGTGTCGCATCCGGCACATACGCGACCGCGACCATCGGGACGTCACTGACGGCCGATGCGAAAGCGAAGGGCGCGGCGATCGCGGCCACGGCGGCGGCGCTCACGGTCACCACCGCGACCCCGAAGCGGGTGTCCGCCCGGCTGGAACTCCGTCTCGAGGATATCGCCGCCGTTGGCCAGGCGAACTTCGAGGCGGCGCTACGGCAGAACCTCAGCCTCGCTCTGTCGGATGAGCTAGACGAGCAGGGGCTGAACGGAAACGGCACGGCACCGAACCTCTCCGGCATCCTGCAACGCCTGACCGACCCGACCGCGCCCACGAAGATTGCCGACTTTGACGCCTTCGTGGAGGCGTTCGCGGACGGCATCGACGGGCTGTGGGCCTCGCGCATGAGCGAGGTCGCCATCGTCGCCGGCGTCGATACCTACAAGCTTTCGGCGAAGACGTTCCGGGACATTGTGAGCGCCGACCTGGGTGCGATCTCGTTCGCCGACTATGCCGCCGCGCACACGGGGGGCTGGTGGACCAACGCCAGGATGCCGGCAGCGGCGACCAACGTGCAGCAGGCGATACTGCACCGGCGGGGCCGCACGGGGATGCGCACGGCGGTTTGCCCGCACTGGGGCGAGGTCTCCATCGACGACATCTATTCCGGCGCTGCATCGGCGACCCGCAGCTTCACCATGCACGTGCTGCTTGGCGACGTGATCTTGGTCCAGCCGGCAGCCTACGCGCAGACGGCGTTCAAGGTCGCTTCCTGAGGGCCGGCCTGATGGAGCGGCGCGCGGCGGGCGAGGTCCGGGCGGAAGGGCGGCGGCTGTCCGGGACCGTCATGCGCTACGGCGATATCTCTCCTTCGCACCGGGAGCGGTTCGAGCCGGGCAGCCTGCGCATGGCGGCCGCCATCCCCCTCAACCTGTTTCACGATGCGGAGCGGGCTGTTGCCTGGCAGCCGGGCGGCGGGCTGGAACTCCGGCAGGGCCGCGATGCACTCCGGATGACAGCGACCCTGCCGCCCATACCGGCGGCCGACCGCGCCTTGGCTGAGATCAGGGCCGGGCGCCTCGGCGGGCTGTCTGTGGAGTTCGAGGCCGTCCAGGAGCGCCGGGAGGGAGGCTTGCGCGTCATTCAGGACGCCGTGCTCTCGGGGGTCGGCATTGTCCGCGCGCCATCCTACGAGGCCAGCCGGGTCGAGGCGCGCGCGCGGTCGGGTCGAACGCTCCGGGCGCATATCCCTGCCGATACGGACCTGGCCTGCGAGTGTTCGGGGGACGGGTGCAAATTCGCGCGCTTCACGGGCGAGGCGTTGAAGGAAGCGTTTGACGAGGTGTTCACGCGCTTTGAGCGGGAGGCAGTCGCCGGCTTCGGCAGCTACGCCGCGCCACTCGCCGGTGCCGGGCGAGGGACCATGCGCGGCCGGGCCGTGGAGGGCGGCGCGGATGTGGAGATCGACATACCGCGCGGGGCGGCGGGCGACGCGGTGCTCGCCGCCCATGAGGACGCCGGCGTTGTTGTGCGGCCCTTCCTCGATGCCGACCGTTCGGAGGGCGTGGCGATCCCCCGCGAGGACGGGAGCGCCGCCATGGCCTACGAGCGGATCGGTATTCGGGCCTTCATCGTCTCGGCGACCGACGCGCGCGAGGGTTGGCCCGCGCCTGACCTGGTGCCGACGCCGGATGAACTGGCGAGTGCCCATGCGCCGCGAGCACGGAGGCGGCGGGCATGGCTCTGAGTCCCTGGCCCACGAACCCTGCGGCGCTGACAGCGGCGACGGCAAAGCTACGGGCGGCCATACGCCTGGACGGCGTGCCGGATAGCGATGCACGCACCCAGCGTGTAGGGGCCGTTGCGGCGGCCCTGGTGGAGCGAGAAGCGGCCGGCGCGCCCCAAGTGGTGAAAGATGAGGCGGTGATCCGGTTTGCGGGGTATCTGAAGGACCGATTTTCCGATGGCGTGAAATCACATACCTTAGGGCCGCAGTCGATGGAGTATGTGGTCAATCACGCGCCCATGTTCCGGGACTGCGGGGCCAAGGGCCTGCTCTCGCCGTGGAAGGTGCGCCGCGCGGGGCTGGTGGGCTGATGCCCTGGCGCTGGCCCAGGACGCGCGAGAAAGCGCCAGAGACGCGAGACAGCGGCGGCGAGTTTACCGATGCGGTGCTGAGGCTGATCGAGAGCACGGCGGCAGGAACGGCGGCTGACACATCGAGCACGGCCGCCGTAGAGGCAGCAGCGGGCGCGTTGTCGAGGGCCTTCGCGGCGGCAGACGTAGACGCGCCGTCATGGGTGCAGGAAGCCGTTACGCCGGCGTTTCTGGCGCAGGTGGGCCGCGATCTGGTCCGCGCGGGCGTCTCGATGCACGTCATCCGGATGAGCGATGGCGGGGCGCACCTGATCCCGGCCGCGTCCTGGCATTGGGAGGGCGGACACGATCCCGCGTCCTGGACCGTGCGCGCGACCGCCTACGGGCCTTCCACCTCCACCACCTGGCAGCTACCGGCATCAAGCGTGATTTTCGTCCGGTGGGGTAGCTCGCCGGGTCAGCCCTACATCGGGTCCGGGCCGCTGTCCTGGGCCGCGCACACGGCGAAGCTCCAGGCGGAGATCGAGCGGTCCCTGGCCGACGAGGCGGCGGGGCCGCTGGCGCAGATAATCTCCGTTCCGCAAGACGGCGGCGACGGCGGCGACGATGACCCGCTCGCCATGCTCAAGGCCGACATCGCCAAGGCGCGGGGCAAGGCGGTGCTGGTAGAGACCACTCAAGCCGGCTGGGACCAGGGCCGGGTTGCCGCCCCGCAGAAGGATTGGAGCGCATCGCGCCTGGGGCCGTCGCCGCCCGACGCAGTGGGGGCGGTCGCGGACGGGGCCTTTGCCCGGATGCTGGCGGCGTGCGGATGCAGCCCGGCGCTGTTCGACGATAGCGACGGGACCGCGAAGCGCGAGGCGCTGCGGCAGTGGCATATGGGCACGGTGCAGCCGCTGGCCCGGATGCTCGCGCATGAACTGACGGCCAAGCTGTCGGTGCCGGTGCACCTGCGCTTCGACACCTACCCGCTCGACCTGGCCGGCCGGGCGCAGGCATTCCAGAAATTGGTCGCCGGCGGCATGCCCATGGCCGAGGCCGTCGCCGTGACCGGGCTGCTGGCAGCAGAAGGAGACGCATGATGGCAAGAATCAACGTGCGGTGGACGCCGGAAGAGGATGAGCAGGCCCTGGCGGCTGCACCCCTGCCGGTGAACGGTCGCAAATCGAAGCGCGGCGAGCCCAAGCCCGTGTCCGAACTGGAGGCCGTGGCGGTCCGCCTGGGCCGGTCCAATGTTGCTGTCCGCTGCCGACGCTCCAGGCTGCTGCTTGGGAAGGTCAAGAGCCGCTAGGGGCCTTTGCGCGGACTCCTCCCCGTCGGCGTGTGTAGCACGCGGCGGCGGGGGCGGGCAAAGTGGTGGGCAAGATTTCTTCATCATCCGCAAGTCATTGATACATTTTATATTTCTCACATGGTTCGAATCCCTCCCCATCCGCCATAGCCGATGCTCTTTTTGTGGGAGCTTGCTGCGGCGGCTGGGCAGTCCGTCCGCCCACTCCGGCATTTGGTTCACGTTGGGCAGGTTGAGCCGGGCCCGCAGGATTACGGGCCTTGCGGTTGCTTCCTTCAGCATGCGGGGGATGGTCATGAGGCCGCGCCGTTGCGCCCGTCACCTCATTTGGTTCGGCAGGAACAAGGCAATATCGGGGAACAACACCAAGAGCAGAAGGCAGGCTGCCATTGCAAACCAAAACGGAAGCACACCCCTGAAAATGGTACTCATCGGAACTCCGGACGCCACACCCTTCACTACGAAGGCGTTGATCCCGACCGGCGGAGTAATCAGTCCCATCTCGATGACGATCACGCAGATCACGCCGAACCAGATCGGGTCGAAGCCAAGACCCGAGATGATCGGGAAGACAACGGGGAGTGTGACCACGAGCATGGCAAGCCCGTCGAAGAACATGCCGAGGATCACATATCCAATCAGGATCATGGTCAGTGTCGCGTAGGGCCCGAGGCCGAGTTCCTTGAGTTCCAGCGACAAGGTTTCGGGGATGTGGGTGAGGGCCAGAAATGGACCGAAGACATGCGCTCCGATGATGATCAGGTAGAGCATCGCCGTCATGGTGACAGTTTCCAGCAGAATGCCGGGCACCCGTCCCAATCGAACCGCGCCGGTCCCAAGAGCCATCGCGGTGACGAGCGTCGCACCGACACCTGCCGCCTCGACCGGCGTGAAGACACCGAGGTAAATACCTCCGATCGAGACGAGAATGACGCCGACGAGCGGTAAAGAACGCAAAGTTGCGAGGAGCTTTTGTCCCACGGTCGTGCCCGGACCGCCCGGGCCCTCGGACGGCTTCAGCGAGGTGATAACGATGATGACCAACACGAAGAGGAGCGACAGCAGAATGCCCGGCAGGATTCCTGCGATGAAGAGCTTGCCGATGCTCTCCTCGGTCAGAATTGCGTAGAGGATAAAGCCGGTTGACGGCGGGATAAGGATACCGAGAGTCCCGCCGGCGGCTACGGACCCGGTGGCGAGGCCATCGGCATAGCCGAAACGCTTCATCTGTGGCAAGGCGACCTTGCCGATGGTTGCCGCTGTGGCAACCGACGACCCGGACACGGCAGCGAAGGCTGCACAGCCCACGACAGTGGCAGAGGCCAGGCCGCCCCGCAGGCGACCGATCCAGGCGTTGGCAGCCTCGTAGAGCCTCTTCGAATACCCGGCAGCCCCGGCCACGTTGCCCATAAGAACGAAGAGCGGGATGATCGACAGGCTGTATCCCGTGATCGACGAATAGGTTTCGGACGACATGGTCGCAATGCCTGCCCTCTGGCCGTCGATGACCCAGATACCGCCGAAGCCGACGACAAGCAAAGCCATTCCCACAGGCATCCGGGCGACCAGGCAGAAGAAGAGAGCGGCGATTCCGCCGACGCCGATCAGCGTTTCACTCACGGGCCGGAACCGCCCGGCGGAATTGGTTGAAGAGTTGACCTGCCAGCACCACGGCAAACAGCGCCATGCCAACAGAAATTGCGCCGTATGCGATCCAGACCGGTATCTCGATCATATTCGTGACATCGCCGTATTCGCGGGCGTCCCAGGCCTTGTCCCACGTCTTGTGGATCAAAAGGAACAGGACGAAGCACGAGACGACCCGGGCAAAGACATCGCCCCAGAACCGGCCGCGTCTTCCGATCGGACCATCCAGGATATCGACCCGGATATGGGCCCCCTTCAGCGCGGCAAACGGCATGGCCATCATGACGACCAGGGACATCCCGATTTCGACGAGTTCCTGATCTCCCAGGATCGGTTGGTTCACGACGTACCGAGCAAACACGGCGGCGCTTACCAACAGCATTATCGCAATGAGAACGAGACCGCCGGCCAGAGCGACCCCCCGGAGCAGGCGCTCCGGAAGGTCCGGAGCGCCACCGGTTATCTTGAAGTCCCCGGCCATCAGTTCCGAAGAGCGGCAGCCCAGGCCGAGGCGTCAACGCCTTCGCCGTCGAGTTCCGCGATGACCGCGGCGGCCAAGGCGTCGCTGGCCGCGTTGAACCCGGCTGCGGCCTCCGGCGAAAGCTCGATCACTTCGCCGCCCTCTTCGATCCACTTGGCCAAGGCACGATCCGCTGCGTTCGTCATGGTGACGCGGCCACCTTCGGACAACTCTGCCCCGGTTAACGCGGTGAGCTTCGCCTGCGTGTCAGCGTCGAGGGCATCCCAACTGTCGCGGTTCATGACCAGCATGAACATCGAGTTCGTGGCGTTCATGCCGGATGTGATGTACTTGGTCACCTCGCCCAGCTTGAAGCTGGTCAGAACCGATGTGTCGACGAGCGTTCCGTCGACGACGCCGGTCTCCAGGGCCTGGTAGACCTGGGTAATCGGCATGGACACAGCGGTTGCGCCCCAGGCCTCGACAAGGCGTCCGGTGTTTTTGGACGGCACGCGAATCTTCAGTCCCGCCAGGTCGGACACGTTTTCGATCCGCTTGTCGGCCATGAGGAGCGACCCGTCAGCCGCTGTCCACAACCCGAGGAGCTTGGTACGGCGGAACTCTCTGTCGAGCATGTCGATGTTGTTCCAGATCGCTTCGGTCTTGTTCGCGCCCGGATTCACGACGCCCGGAAGCTCGACCAGCAGCGTCTGCTTGAACTGCGACGCCGTGTAGCCCGGAAGGGCGTAGACCAAATCGGCAACGCCATCGAGTACCCGGTCGTACTGCTTGGCAGGTCCGGCGCCCAATTCCCCGCCGGGATAGACGCGAATTGTGGTCGCCCCTCCGGTGGCCTCCGCGAGTTGCTCCGAAAGGGGCACGAACATCTCATTATGCAGGTGATACTTGGTCGATGCGAAATGCGCGAGTTTCAACTCGTCGCCATAGGCCGCGGTCGAGATGGCCAGAACGGCGGCTCCGCCAAGGATCCTGGTGAAGACAGTCATGTGTTTCTCCTCTTGTCTTCGTTGTCTTGCCCCGGTCACTGGTGGGGGCTGGTTCTTTCGATGGCGATGTTGAGCAGCACCTGCCGCTTATCCTCGGTCGCCACCTTGATGGCCCGCTCCAGCGCAGCGGGAAGGTCGTGGCCGTTCGTCACGGTTTCGGTATAGGCGCGGCTGGCCTCGGCGGTTTTCGTGAAGTCGGGGCTGGGACGCAGCGATGTCAGGGGTACGTCGTTCGACTTCGACGCCAACCCGCCCTTGTAGAGCCCTTCGACCGAATGGCGGACAGCGCCCCATTCCTCGTTATTCAGGACGAGCGTGATGACCGGCAGGCCGAGGGCCTCACAGACCTGGTGACAGGCTGTTGGATTGGCGAACATGTAGCTACCGTCCCCGACGGTCGCGAAGACCAGGCGGTCGGGGTCGGCAAGCTGCGCGCCCATCGCGGCGGGAGGTCCCCAGCCCAACCCGCCGGAATGCGGCTCCTGGAAATAGCTTTGGTGGTCGTCCAGTTCGAGCGGCGGCAGCGGGCAGCCGAGTTCGTGGAACACGCTCGCCTTGCGACCGCGGATCGCCTTGCCGAGACAATGGCTGACCCATTCTTTCGACATCGGGCTCCTGCAGCCCCGCTTTGCGTTCTCCCGGACCCTTTCGCGTTCCCCGGAAGCGATCGCTGCAATCCTCGCCCTGCGCTGTTCCAACGCCGCGGCGTCCCGGGAGCACCCTTTCACGGCCTCGATCAGCGCCAGAAGCGTCTGGGCGGTATCTCCCGCCAATGTCACGTCCGACCTGAAGGTCCGGATCGGCGTTGACCGGGCAAAGAGCGGGTCTGGCCCGAGATGGATGACCTTTGCGTCAGGATGGGGCGCAGCGTGGTCCGGCCACCAGGGGGCCAGAGCGTTGACCACCAGTACAACGTCCGCCTCGTTCAACAGATCGCCGGGATTCCAGCCGACATGGCACGGGTTGGACATTGGAATGGCGATCTGGTTCGCCCAGTAGTGCGACAGCGGCATGGCCCACTCTTCGACGAACCGCGCCAGGGTGTTGAACGCCTCCGATGAGCCTGCACCGCGCTGTGCGATGATCAGCGGACTTTCCGCCTTGGCCAGCAGTGCGGCCGCACCATCCAATGCCGCTTGGGAGGGAGCGGTGACCGCTGGAACCATGCGCGACGGCTGGTCGAGGCCGTCAGGAGGACAGGGTTCACACAGGACTTCGCGGGGTAGGCTAAGGTAAACCGGCCCCTGGGGCGTGGAGTTGGCAATCGACCATCCCCGGTCCAGCACCTCAGCGACGTGGTCGGAGAAGCGCAATTCGTAGTCCCACTTGCACGCTTCCCTGACCAGGGCGGTCTGGTCGTACATCTCCTGCCCCCAGCCGATGGGGACGGTCCGGGCCCCGAAACGACCGCCCTCGGCAACCGGCGTTCTTCCGGACATCAGGAACATCGGGACCTGATCACAGGCAGCATTGATCGCCCCGGTTGCCCCGTTCGACAGCCCGACATTCGTGTGCAGCATCACCGCCTGGGCCCGTCCAGTCATCTGGTAGTAGCCGTGCGCCATCCCCACGGCGACGTGTTCGTGCGGCACCGTCACCGCCTGGGGCAGGTCGATGCCCTTGTCGCGGGCCTCGATGAGCCCTTCTATGATCGGCGGAAAATCCGTCCCTGAATTGGCAAAGACATAGTCGACGCCAAGCGCCTTCAGCTTTCCGAAGATTGCACCGCCTGCGGTGACCGTCATGGGCTTGTCCGTGTCCTTGGGCATCAGATCGGGTGGTGCTGATCCGGGTCTTCGATGGTGATCCAGCGGAGCTCGGTGAACTCGTCGATTGCCACCGGTCCGCCGAACCGGCCATAGCCGCTTGCCCTGGTCCCCCCGAAGGGCATCTGGGCTTCGTCGCCCACCGCCGGTCCGTTGACATGGGCGATCCCGGTCACCATGCGCTTGGCAACCTCAAGGCCTCTGCCGACGTCGCGCGTGAAAACCGACCCCGTCAGCCCGTATTTCGTGTCATTGGCGATTTCGACGGCGTGGTCTTGCGCTTCCCAGGCAGCGGCAGCGGTGGTCACGACTTCGCCCGTCATCGGCGACCGTCGTTCAAATAACGAACCGACCATCTCGGCGACAGCTTCATTATCGATCGGCAGGCCGAGAGCCATTTTCTCCCCTATCTCATATTATGAGATTATTATCTTATATAATGTGTGGTAGAATCATTTCTGTCAAGCCGGGTTTCGACACAGGATGTGCAAAGGCGAACACGAGGTTTGGACGCATGGCCACACCGCTCAACAACTCAGTGCTGAAAGGCTTTGAAATTCTGTCGCTTTTCTCGCCAAGCCAACGGGAAATCTCATCGGCGACGGTGGTCGAGCGGATGGGCATGAACAACGCCACGGCACATCGGTTTCTGATGACATTGGAACACGCGGGTGCGGTTCGCAGCACCAAGAGGGGCTACTATGCGCTGGGCCCAAAGATCGAAGAGCTCGGCTGGATTGCCGAAGAAACCGACGCGCTGGCTCAGGTCCTTCAGCCCGAAATCGATGGGCTGAGCAGGGACCTGAATGAGTCGGTGATGGTCTGCCGCCTGACACGGCACGGTCCGACATGCGTGGCCGTTGCCAACTCGACGCGCCCGATATCGGTGAACATCACAGTCGGGACGCTGTTGCCCCTTCATTCTACCGCGCAGGGGAAACTCTGGCTTGCCGAGATGTCGCCGGCCGAGCGAAATGCCCGGCTATCGGCGCAAAAGGTTGTTGGGTCACACGCATCGATGCCCGATGCCGGAAAATTTGAAACTGAGTTGGCAAGCGTTCGAGATCAAGGGTATGCACTGAACCTGGGCGACAACGAACCTGATATCGCGGCCGTTTCAGTCCCTATTCGGGACACCGCCGGAAAAACCGTTCTGACGCTGTCGACGTTTGGAATGCTCAGCCGGTTCGACACGAAATTCCTAGGCAAAGCCAGAGAGCGGCTTCTGGCAACCGCTGATCGAATCAGAGGAAAGCCGGCGTTTGACCCAAAGTAGCGAACTGCTGCCACAAGAGTCACTGGAAAGGACCGAAAAGTGGAAGCCGTGAAAATCATAGTTGCAGAATTTCGACGATTTAGAAGATATGGATTTCCCACAAACGGAGCACCGGCTATCCATCCGCCAGACTGTACGCTCCGCCCAGCCCTTCACGCATTGGACACCGAATGCCCGCCGTCCACGGCGAGCAGCTGGCCGGTGATGTAGACCGAGGCGTCCGACAGCAGGAAAAGCAGCGGCGCGGCCAGCTCTTCCGGTTGGCCCAGGCGGCCCATCGGCACCCGGCGCATCAGCGCCTGCCCCGGCGGCGAGGCGAAGAACTCCTCGTTGAGGTCGGTCAGCACATAGCCGGGCGCGAGCGTGTTCACCCGCACACGGTCGCGGGCGAGCTCGGCGGCCATGACGCGCGTCAGGTGGTGCAGCCCGGCCTTGGAGGCGGCGTAGCCGACGGCGCCGCGCCCGGTGCGCAGGCCCAGCAGCGAACCGATATTGACGATGCTGCCGCCTTCGCCGCGCGCAACCATCCGCTTCGCCGCCTCCTGGGCCACGAACCAGGCGCCGGTGAGATTGGTGTCGATGACCCGGCGCCAGTCGTCTTCCTCCGTTTCCAGCAGCCGCCGGGTCACGGCGACGCCGGAATTGTTGACGATGGCGTGGACGGGCCCGAGCGCCTTCTCTGCGGCGTCGAAACCCGCCGACACCTGTTCGCGGTCGGTCACATCCATGGGAACGACCGCAGCGCCGCCGATGCCCGCCGCCGCTTCGGCAAGCGCCTCCGTGTCCCGCGCCGCCAGCGCCACGCGCGCACCTGCTGCGGCCGCGACCCAGGCGAAACCCCGCCCGAGGCCGCGCGATGCGCCCGTGACCAGCACCGTCCTGCCGTCGAGCCGCAGCATTCCGTCAATCGACACGCTTCCCTCCCCCGGAGGCCGCTCCTATATTGCCGGCCCATGCTGATCGAGATTTTCTCCGACGTCATCTGCCCCTGGTGCTTCATCGGGCGCCGGCGCCTCGCCCGCGCCCTGGAGTCCCGGCCCGGCCTGGACCCGGTCATTCGCTGGCGGGCGTTCCAGCTCAATCCGGGCATGCCGCCCGAAGGCATGGCGCGCCAGGACTATCTCACGCTCAAATTCGGCGCGGAAGGCGGCGGGCCCGCCTATGACCGCATCCGCGAGACCGGACGGTCGGAAGGCATCGAATTCCGCTTCGACACCATAGAGCGCACGCCGAGCACGCTCGCCGCGCACCGGCTCATCCGGGAGTCCGGCGAGCGGCAGACGGCGGTGGTGGACGCGCTCTTCGACGCCTATTTCCTGAACGGCGAGGATATCGGCGACAGGGAGCAATTGGCGGATATCGCTTCACGCGCCGGCTGGGACAGATGCGGGGCGGAAGCCTTTCTCGCCTCGGACGCCGCGAGCCAGGAAGTCCGGCAGGAGGACGCGCGGGCGCGGGCGATGGGCATTCAGGGCGTGCCCTGCTTTGTGGTGGACCGCCGCTACGCCATCTCCGGCGCCCAGGAACCGGAATATTTCGCGCCTCTCTTCGATCTCGTGCAAAACGGTGAGGCTGCCGCCGAGTAGCCGTCCGGCGAGGCTCCGGGACATGATCCGTTCAGATTGAAACGGCAGGAACGGACTCCGGCCCGCGCCTGTCCTTGCCCCCGAGCGGAGAAGCCGGGGGCCGGCCCTGACTCTCGTGGCGGCTCCGGTCGGCCGGTCCTGATCCCCCCGGCCTGCGGCAGTATCGGACGTCAGGAATGATCCCGTTTTGCGGGGACGATGAACGGATGCGACAATTTGTTCATAGAATATAGGCAATATTTCTCTGTTTATGGTCTGAATCAGGAAAACCCGTGATATGATGGGTGCAAGGTAAGCGGCATCCGGAGCCGTTTCCCGCCCGCGCCGGCCCGGTGCGGAACGACCCCGATTCAGCCGACAGGCGAAGTGCGTCCTGTGCCTGCCTCGCGCACGCGCAATCAGGCGCGCGAACCGCGCCGGCGCCGACACCCGCCCGCGCCCGCCCGCGATTGCGCGCGAATAAGGGTCGCTCCCCGCCGGGCCTGCCTGTCGAACGCCAGCGGAACGAAAGGACCCGCACCCCATGCCCATCATCGAGCCCGCCGTCGCGCTTTCCACCCGCCAGGAGGCCTTCTGCCGCCACTACACCGCCTCCGGCAATGCCGCAGACGCCGCAAGGCAGGCCGGCTATGCCGAGCGCTCCGCCCGCCAGACCGGATGCGCCCTGCTGGAGCGGCCCTACATCGTTGAGCGCGTGCGCCGCATCCGCCTGTCGTGGCGGCGCACCGAACGCGACGAGGCCCGCATCCTGCTCGCCCGCTCGGAGCAGGCCTGGGATGCCGCCGTCGCCAGCGGCTCGGCCTACATGATGCTCCGGGTGCTGCGCTTCCAGGCCGAGGTCGCCGGGCTTGTCAGTCCGGCCGGCGCGAACCGGGCCCGCCTCTGGCCGCTGCCGCACGAGGACGAGTTCGGCGAGATCGAAGCGGGCGAGGCGCAGGAGGCGGGCACCGAGCCCGGACCGCTCGCAGACGCCGTGCGCAGCGGCCATGCCCGGGCCGAACGAGCGCTCGCCCGCCACCGCGAGAGCCGCGAGGCGATGGAGGCGCAGGAGGGCTTCGACGGGGCCGCACATGAGGAGGCCGCCCGCAGGCTCGCCGCGGCCGTCGAGGAGCGCTCCCGCCTGCCCGTCGGCTTCGGCCCCCCGCCCGCGCCGGCAAACGACCTGCCGCCGGCCGACGACCCGCCCGAGGAGACCTACGAATACTGCCCCTGGGCCGCCGCCGACACGCCCGGCCACGAGGACAGCACCGACGACGACCGGGCCGACGGCGCCGAACATGACTGGCTATACCAGCGCCGCAACGGCTTCGACGACATCTACGACCCCTGGGCCCCGGAGGAGGTCGAGGAACGCAGGCAGAGCCGCCTCGAACGGGAAGAGCGGGGCGGCGACGAAGACGACGATTGGAGCGGACCGGCGGCGAGCAGGAAGAAGCAGAAAAAGAAGAAGGGGAAGAAGCGGAGGACCGGCCCGGAGGACGCCGGTTCCGCCCCTGACCATGACAAAACATGACATTTTCGGGGGGCCTTGGGCCGGACGGTCTCATGCGCCCCTTCGTCATGCCCGGACTTGTTCCGGGGTCCGGCGCCAATCGGCTTGCCTCCGGATCAGGCGAACGCCTCTTCCCAGCTGCCGCGCGTTGCGGCCTTGGCGTATTCGGTGGCGCGGTTCTCGAAGAAATTGGCGTGCTCGACGCCGTTCAGCATCTCGTCCATCCAGGAAAGCGGGTTGTCCGCCACGGCGAAGATCGGCTCAAGGCCCAACTGTTCCAGCCGCCGGTCTGCGATGAAGCGGATGTAGGACTTCACCTCCTCCGCCTCCAGGCCTTCGACGCCGCCCATCTCGAAAGCGAGGTCGATGAAGGCGTCCTCATGCTCGATCACCGTTCGGCAGGCGTCCGCGAGGTCCCGGCGGAGCGCATCGGTCCACACTTCGGGATATTCGCCGACGAAGGTGCGGAAGAGCCGGATGGCGTTCTCGGTGTGCAGGGTCTCGTCGCGCGCCGACCAGGCCACGATCTGCCCCATCCCCTTCATCTTGCCGAAGCGCGGGAAGTTGAGCAGGATGGCGAAGCTGGCGAAAAGCTGGACCCCCTCGGTGAAGGCGCCGAACACCGCCAGCGTGCGCGCGATGTCTTCCTTCGAGTCCGAGCCGAACTGCTTCATGTAGTCGTATTTGTCGCGCATCGCCTTGTAGCGCATGAAGGCCGAATACTCGACCTCCGGCATCCCGACCGTGTCCAGCAAATGGCTGTAGGCGGCGATATGCACCGTCTCGATATTCGAGAAGGCTGCCAGCATCATCTGCACCTCGGTCGGCTCGAAGACGCGGGCATAGTGCTTCATGTAGCAATTGTTCACCTCGACATCCGCCTGGGTGAAGAAGCGGAAGATCTGGGTGAGCAGGTTCCGTTCGGCCAAGGTGAGGATGCGCCGCCAGTCGGCCACGTCGTCGGACAGCGGCACTTCCTCCGGCAGCCAGTGGATGCGCTGCTGCGTGAGCCATGCATCGTAAGCCCACGGATAGCGGAAGGGCTTGTAGGTCGGGCTCGGGTCGAGAAGCGGCATGGGTGCGGCACCGGGACTGCGGCCCGCAAGTGTATAGTCTTGCTATAACGGCGTCACCTGAAAGAGGCATCCGCCGGAACCCATGACCCTCCCGATCCCCCTCCTCGAAGAGGCCCTCGGCGCGGCCCGGTCCTATCTGGAAGAGGCGCGCGGCAGCGTGGCGGCGCGCGTGCAGGCCGGCGGCCGGACCGACCCCGCCGCGCTCGAGCGCGACCAGTTCGCCGCCCACGGCTTCGCCTGGACCGCGACCTACGTGGCGGGCCTGCGGGAAATGCTGGGCTGGGCGCAGCGGCTGGAGGCGGCGGACAGTCTCACGGACCTCGACCGGTTCGTCCTGCAGGCCGCGTTCGGGGAGTATCTGGCCCAGCTTGCGGGCGGCATCGCCGTCTCGCAGGGAGAAGTGGTCCGGCCCGCGGACCTCGGCATCGACGGCGCTGCGCTGCGCCTTCCCGCCGTCGAGCGCGTGGCAGCCGAGGGCAATTCGAATGCCGCGCGCATGGAAATTGCCGCCCTGCTTGCCGACGGCCACAGGCCGTCCGACGGGCTGGAGGACGAGTCGCTCGCCCTGGTGCGGGACCAGTTCCGGCGATTTGCGGACGATCGCATCGTCGGCCCGGCGCACGGCTGGCACAGCCGCGACGAGCTCATCCCGATGGCGGTCGTCGAAGACATGGCGGAGATGGGCGTGTTCGGGCTCACCGTGCCGGAGGAATGGGGCGGCCTCGGCATGGGCAAGGTGGCCATGTGCGTGGTCACGGAGGAGCTGTCGCGCGGCTATATCGGCGTGGGCTCGCTCGGCACCCGATCGGAGATCGCGGCCGAACTGATACGGATGGGCGGCACGCAGGAGCAGAAGGAACGCTGGCTGCCCGGCATTGCGAGCGGCGCCGTGCTGCCGACCGCGGTGTTCACCGAACCCGATGTCGGCTCGGACCTCGGCGGCGTGAAGACCCGCGCGGTCCGCAACGGCGAAACCTACCGGATCAGCGGGGCCAAGACCTGGATCACGCATGCGGCGCGCGCCGACCTGATGACCTTGCTGGCCCGCACCGACCCCGACACGCCCGGCTATCGCGGCCTTTCCATGTTCCTCGCACCGAAGACGCGCGGCGATGACGGCGACCCCTTCCCGGACCCCGGCATCGACGGCGGCGAAATTCCCGTGCTCGGCTATCGCGGCATGAAGGAATACGAGATCGGCTTCGACGGCTTCGAGGTGGATACGGAAAACCTGCTCGGTCGCGAGGAGGGCCAGGGCTTCAAGCAGTTGATGGCGACCTTCGAGAGCGCCCGCATCCAGACCGCGGCGCGCTCGGTGGGCGTGGCGGAGCGCGCGATGGAGCTTGCGCTGGACTACGCCGCCGGGCGCAGGCAGTTCGGCAAGGCGATCCTCGGCTTCCCGCGCGTCGCCGGCAAGGTCGCCTGGATGGCCGTCGAGACCCAGATCGCCCGCCAGCTCGCCTATTTCGCCGCGCGCGAGAAGGACGGCGGCAGGCGCTGCGACATCGAGGCCGGCATGGCCAAACTGCTCGCCGCCCGCGCCGCGTGGGCGAACGCCGACAATGCCGTCCAGGTGCATGGCGGCAACGGCTATTCGCAGGAATACGAGGTCGGGCGCATCCTCTGCGACGCCCGCATCCTCAACATCTTCGAGGGCGCGGCCGAGATACAGGCCCACGTCATCGCGCGCGGCCTGCTGGAACGCCGCAACTGAGCCCGCGGAGCAGCTTGTATGGCACGGATCGTTATCGTAGGCGCCGGCATCGGCGGGTTGGCGCTTTCCCTCTCCCTCGCAAAGCGCGGCATCGACGCTGTCGTGCTGGAGCAGGCGCCGCGCATCGAGGCGGTGGGCGCCGGTATCCAGCTCAGCCCCAACGCCACGCGCATCCTGAACTGGCTGGGTCTCGAAGACGACATGGCCGGGTGGGGCGTCGAGCCGGAGGGGCTCGCGATCCGCAGCCATGAGGGCGAGATGCTGGTCGAGGCCCCGCTCGGCCGGGAAGCGCGCGAGACCTTCGGCTATCCCTACTACCACGCCCATCGCGCGGACCTGCTGGACGGACTGCTCAAGCGCCAGCCTTCGGGCCGGATACGGCTCGGGGCGCAGGTCGCCGCCGTGGACGGAGAGCGGCTGACTCTGACGGACGGCGAGATCGTGGAGGCCGACATCGTCATCGGCGCCGACGGCATCCACAGCCCGGTGCGCCGCCACCTCTTCGGCACGGGCAATGCGCGGGATTCGGGCTCCGTCGCCTGGCGCGCGCTGGTCCCGGCCGAGCGGCTGGCCGATCTCGACATTCCGCGCGAGTCGGGCGTCTGGTGGGGGCCGGACGCCTGCATGGTGCGCTACTGGGTCTCGGCCGGGCGGCTGATGAACTGGATCGCGATTGCGCGCACGGACCGCGAGACGCCAGAGTCGTGGTCCCGCCTCGGCCGGGTGGAGGACGCCGCCGCGGCGATGGCGCCCTTCCCGCCCACGGTCACGCGCATGGTGGAGCGCACGGAGACCGTGCATGAATGGGCGCTGTTCGACCGGGAGGCCCTGCCTGCCTGGACGCGCGGGCGAACGGTGCTGCTGGGCGACGCCGCGCATGCCATGATGCCCTATCACGCGCAGGGCGCCGCCATGAGCCTGGAGGACGCCTGGGTGCTGGCCGGCTGCCTTGCCGAGGACGCGGGCGAGGACGGCCTTGCACGCTACGAGGCGCTGCGCCGGGAGCGCGCCAACCGGGTGCAGGGCTGGTCCCGCGCCATCGAGCACCACTGCCTTATGGCGGACCCGGCGGAGGTCGCGGCGCGCAACGCCAAGCTAGCGAAGGACCGCGCCGACTATCGCGGCGGCTTCCCGCCGGGGCAGATCTGGCTTTACGGCTACGACGCCGAAGCCGCGCTGTCGGAGGAACCCGCCATTGCCGGTTGATGCAAGCCGGACGAAGCCTGCGGCCTGGATCGGCGGCGCGAATCGAGTGGAAACGCTTGAGCGTCTCCGGCATTGTGCGATATCGGCAGCGTGTCGAAAGGTCCGGGCTGTATGTCCTTCCTGATCCCGATTTTCCTCGCCGCCGTGGCGCTCGTCCTGTTCATCGGGATTTTCGGGATGATGCGGGGCGGCAGCTTCAACCGGAAATACGGCAACAAGCTGATGCAACTTCGTGTCGGCCTGCAATTCCTTGCCATCGTTCTGATCGCCGCGGCGGCGCTGCTGGCCGGCTCCTGATGGTCCGGCTCACCAGGATCTACACGAGGGGCGGAGACAAAGGCGAAACTTCGCTCGGCAACGGCGCGCGCGTCGCCAAGGACAGCATCCGCGTCGAGGCGTTCGGTGCGGTGGACGAGACCAATGCCTGCATCGGCCTCGCCCGCCTGCATACATCCGGCAGGATGGACGAGATGCTGGCGCGCATCCAGAACGACCTGTTCGACCTGGGCGCCGACCTCTGCACGCCGGAAGGCGGCGAACGGCGCTCCGGGGGGGCCTTGCGCGTCGCGCCGGAACAGGTCCAACGGCTGGAGGCCGAGATCGACGCGATGAACGCTGCGCTCGCGCCGCTCAACTCCTTCGTACTGCCGGGCGGTTCGCCGGCGGCGGCGGCGCTTCACCTCGCGCGCACCACGGCCCGCCGGGCGGAACGTGCGATGACGGCGCTTGCCCGCGAGGAACCTGTTGGCGAGGCCGCACGGCACTACATAAACCGCCTCTCGGACCATCTTTTCGTTGCTGCCCGTCTGGCCAACGACGAGGGCGCCGCCGATGTTCTCTGGGTGCCCGGCGCAAACCGGTGAAGCCACCGTCAGGCGCTCAGTTCCCCTGCTTCCTCACCATCACGCGCCTTAGCGCCTTCCTTGCGTAGTCCCAGTCGGGACGGATGGCGAGCGAGCGCTCATAGTCGGCGAGAGCCTCATCCAGCTGCCCCATTTCAGCCTTGAGGTCGCCGCGCACCTTGTAGGCGCGCCAGAGCTCGACCTGCCCGAGCGCGACGCTTTCGTCGAAATCGGCGAGCGCAGCTTCCAGCTTGCCCATACGCCACTTGGCGACGCCGCGATTATGGAAGGCCTCTCCGTATTCCGGACGCAGGCCGATCGCCTCGTCGAAATCAGCGACCGCCGCCCTGTAAGCGCCGGTCTCGATCTGCGCCGTGCCGCGCTTGAAGAGGCCCCTTGCCCGCTCTTCCGGGGTCTCGAACAGGCCGCCCTCCAGCGCGCGCGTGCAGTGGAGCACATTCGCCGACGGCGCGCCGCCGCCCGCCATGCAGAGCATCCTGTCCCACGAGTCCGCCGCCAGCGCCGGCCCCGCCGACAACAGGAGGAAAAGCGCGAGTCCGGTTCTAGCGGCCATGGCGCATATGCCTCGCGATGATGGTGCGCTGGATCTGGCTGGTGCCGCCGCCGATGGTGGCCTGCATGCCCTCCCGGAAATAGCGCTCCATGTCGGCCTCCGGCGTAGTGCCGATACCGCCCATGATCTGCACGCCCTGGCGCGAAACCTCCTGCAGGGTCTCGGACGCGAACAGCTTCGCCATCGCGGCTTCCTTCGGACACGGCTCGCCGCCGTTCGCCGCCGCAGCGGCGCGGTAGGTCAGCAATCGCGCGGCGTCCACCCGGGTCTGCATGTCGGCCAGCATATGCCGGATGACCTGGAAATCGAAGATCGGCTGCCCGAATTGTTCCCGCGCGCGGGCGTAGTCGCAGGCATCGTCCACGGCCTGCTGCGCGCAGCCGACATAGCCGGCCGCGATCGAAATGCGCTCCAGTTCCAGATGCTCTGTCATGATCTGCCAGCCCTGCCCTTCCGCGCCGAGCAGGGCATGGCCGGGCAGGCGCACATCGTCGAAGAAGATCGTGTTGGAGCCCGTAGCCCGCCGCGCGAGCGCCTCGACCTTGTGGACGGTTACGCCCGGCGCATCGTTCGGGATCAGCAGCACCGAAAGCCCGTCATGCTTCGCGGAGTCCGCTTCGGTGCGCACCAGAGCGCACAGCACGGCGCCCTTCGCGCCGCCGCCCGAATTCCAGAGCTTCTGCCCGTTCACCACCCATTCGTTTCCGTCCCGCCGGGCGCGGGTGCGGGCATTGGCGGCGTCCGAACCCGCCTGCGGCTCCGACAGCGAGATGACGAAGCGCATCTCGCCCGTCAGGAACGGCTCGATATAGTGCGCGGCCTGCTCCCGGCTGCCGTGATGGACGATGTTCTGCGCGGTGAACATCGGCACCATCAGCGCGGTGGCGAAGTCCGGCCCGTAACGCGCCAGCCCCTCGCACATCAGCGCGTAGGAGAAGATGTCGCCGCCCTGCCCGCCCCGCTCCTCGGGCACCAGCAGGCCGATCCAGCCCTGGGAGACGACCTTCGCGTAGCCCTCATAGGGGTATTCGCGATTGCGGTCCTTCTCGCGGACATAGTCGCGGCCGATTTCCTCCTCCATGAAGCGGAAGACGGTCTCGCGCCACATCTCCTGTTCGGGCGTCAGGAAATCCATCGGCAAAGCCGCTCCCCGTCGGTTGCTAGTTGACGACGAGTTCAGTGGAAGCGTGGGTCACCGGATCGTTACCCGTTTCGGTGACAACGGTCGTAGTGCCGGTGGTCGCGGCAAGACCGGAATCACTGTCGAAAATGATGATGTGGATGAAGAACACCATACCAGGCACGGCGAGTGTCGGATTGCCGCGATAGAACATCGGGCTGTCCATCCACACCGGCGCGAATGTAGCTCCCAGCGAATAGCCGCAGGCATTCATGCGATGTTCGGCAAGGCCGCGTGTATCCAGCACGCGGGCATGGGCGTCGAACACCTCGCCCACCGGCCGGCCGGGCCTCAGCGCCTCCCGGCAGGCGGCCAGCGCCTCGACCGCCGCGTCGTGCAGGAAACGCTGGCGGGCCGGCGGCGGGCCGATGCGGATCGTGCGCATCAGGCAGGCATGGTAGTGCCGCCAGGTGCCGGCGAATTCCAGCGTCAGCTGGTCGTCCGCATCCAGGTGCCGCCTGCCGCTGTAGTAGCGGCACATGAGCGCGCCGGGGCCGGAGCCGACGATGAACTCGTTGGCCGGGTCGTCGCCGCCGGCCTGCCAGACCGTGCCCTGCATCGCCGCCAGAATGTCTCCTTCGAAGGCGCCCGGCCTCGCCAGCCGTACAGCCTCGTCCCAGGCGCGGTCAGCCAGCTCCCCCGCCTTGCGCACATAAGCGAGCTCCGCCGGGCTCTTGATGACCCGCAGTCCGTCCACCAGCCCGGAAGCGTCGCCCAGATCGACGAACCCTTCCAGCGCATCGCGGAGCCGGAAGCCCATCGCCGCGGGAAGACCGTAGGACTGCCACTCCACCCCGAGTCGCCGCCCTTTGAGGCCGAACTCGGCCAGCATCGCCTTCAGGTCGTCCTCGGGCCGCGCATCGGCCGCGTCCTCCCATACGCGGATGTCGTCGAGAACCGAGGTGAACTCCGCCTGGCGGCGGTCGGGCGCGCGGGTCAGCAGCGCCATCCGCCCATCGGCGTCCAGCAGGAGGCACTGGAAGAAGCAGAAGCCGAACGTGTCGTAGCCGGTGAGGTAGAACATGCTCTCCTGCTTGAAGATGAGCAGTCCGTCGAACCCGGCCGCCGCCGCCGCCTCGGCCGCCGCGCGCCGGCGCGCGGCGAATTCCTCCTCGCTGAAATGGATGTGCATGCCGCGTCTCTCGCTTTCCTGACCGCCCTCGCGCATCATGGCATTAAGAGCCGCCCGGATGGCAAGGCAGGACGACAGGGGAGCATGGCAGCGATGGCGAGCGAACGGGCCGAAACAGTCGCAACCCGGCATATGGCGGTGGCCGGACACCAGCTTGCGGCAAGCGCGGCGTTCTCTGTGCTGGAAGCGGGCGGCAATGCCATCGACGCGGGCGTGGCCGGCGGGCTGGCGCTCGGCATCCTGGAGAGCGACCTGGTGAGCGTCGCCGGCGTCGCGCCGATCATGGTCTACAGCGCCGAGGCGCAGAAGGTGGTCACGATCTCCGGTCTCGGCTGGTGGCCGAAGGCGGCTGACATCGGGCATTTCCGGCGCGAATATGGCGGGGCGATCCCGAACGGCGTGCTGCGGACGGTCGTACCCGCCGCCCCGGACGCCTGGATCACGGCGCTGGAGCTCTGGGGCCGGATGAGCTTCGGCGAGGTCGCGCGGGCAGCGATCCGCTACGCCCGCGACGGCTTCCCGATGTATCCGCTGATGGAGCGGATCATTTCGGAGCACGAGGCCGAGTTCCGCGCCGCGCCGCACACGGCGGCGATCTTCCTGCCGGGCGGGCGGCCGCCCCGGACGGGCGAGCTGTTCTTCCAGAAGGAAGGAGCGGCCGCGCTGCAATACATGGCCGACGAGGAGGCCGCCGCCGCGCGCAAGGGCGGGCGCAAGGCCGGGCTCGCGGCCGCCCGCGATGCCTTCTACAAGGGCGACATCGCGAAGCGCATCGCGGACTGGCAGGCGGCCGAGGGCGGCTGGATGACGCTTGAGGACCTCGCCTCCTTCTGCGTCGGCATCGAGGAGCCCGTGCGCGGCCGGTTCGGCAATGCGGACGTCTATGCCTGCGGCCCCTGGTGCCAGGGGCCGGCGCTGATCGAGGTGCTGAACATCCTCGGCGGCTACGACCTGCGTGCGCTCGGCCACAACAGCGCCGACGCGGTGCATGTCTCCGTCGAGGCGGTCAAGCTTGCCATGGCCGACCGCGACGCCTGGCTCGGCGACCCGCGCTTCGTGGACGTGCCGATCGACGCGCTCGCGTCGGAGGATTACGCCGCCGTCCGCCGGGCGGAGATCGACATGGCCCGCGCGATGCCGGAAATGCCGCCGCCGGGCGCGGCCGGATCGCGCCGCGCGGTCCCCGCAGCGCCCGTGCCGACACGGGAGCCGGAGGTTGCGCCGCTCGACACCTCCTATGTCTGCGTCGTGGACGAGGACGGAAACGTCTTCTCCGCCACGCCGTCGGACGGCTCCTATGGTGGCACGGTCGCCCCCGGCGTCGGCCTCGCTATCTCCTCGCGCGGCTGCCAGTCCTGGACCGACCCCGACCATGCCTCGGCCCTCGCCCCCGGCAAGCGCCCTCGCCTGACCCCCAACCCCGGGCTGGCCGTGCTGGACGGCGGCAAGCGCTTCGTGCCCTTCGGCACGCCCGGCGGCGATGTCCAGACCCAGGCCATGTCGCAATGCCTGATGAACCTCACAGTCCACGGCATGTCCGCCCAGGAGGCCGTCTCCGCGCCCCGCCATGCCAGCTACAGCTTCCCCTCCTCCTTCGAGCCGCACGCCTACTATCCGGGCCTGCTCAAGCTGGAAAGCGCCATCGCGGACGAGGTTGGCGGCGAGCTTGCGCGGCGCGGCCACGAGATCGAACGGTGGCCGGAGCGCATCTGGCTCGCAGGCTCCGTGTGCATGATCGACGCCGACAGCGAACGCGGCGTGATGACCGGCGGCGCCGACCCCCGCCGCATGGCCTATGCGATTGGCGCGTGACCGGGGCGCGAGGATACCGATCGATCCATACCAATCCCGAACCCGCGAGCGAGATCATGGCTTTAGCGACGCGGCGAGGCGCCAATGCGCCGCGCATCAACCTCTACAGCGACACCCAGACCCTGCCGACGCCCGAAATGCGCCAGGCAATGGCCGAGGCCCCAGTCGGAGACGAGCAGTCCTTCGCCGACCCGAGCGTCAATGCGCTTTGCGAACGGGTGGCGGCGCTGCTCGGCAAGGAAGCCGCGGTCTTCCTGCCCTCGGGCACGATGTGCAACGAGATTTCCATCCGGGTCCATTGCCGGCCTGGTGACGAGGTGATCGCCGAGGCGTCGTGCCACATACTGAACTTCGAGGGCGGCGGTCCGGCCGCGCTCTCCGGCGTGCAGATCGCCCCGATTGCGGGCGAGCGTGGCATGTACACGGCGGAGCAGGCCGAAGCCGCCATCCGCCCGGAGCACCGCTATGCACCCCGCTCCGCGCTGCTGGAAGTCGAGAATACCGCCAATATGGGCGGCGGCTCCGTCTGGCCGCTCGAGGCCGTGCAGGCGGTGACGAATATCGCCCGCGCGCACGGCCTTGCGACCCATCTGGACGGCGCGCGGCTGCCGAATGCGGTCGTGGCCTCCGGTACTGCTGCTGCCGACTATGCCGCCTGCTTCGACAGCGCATGGATCGACCTCAGCAAGGGGCTCGGCTGCCCTGTGGGTGCGGTGCTCGCCGGCTCGACCGCCTTCATCGACGAGGTCTGGCGCTGGAAGCAGCGCATGGGCGGCGCCATGCGGCAGGCCGGCATCGTCGCCGCTGCCGGCCTGCATGCTCTCGACCGGCACTGGGACCGGCTGACAGACGACCACGCCAATGCCTCCCTGCTGGCCGGTGCGCTTGCTCGGATAGACGGCATCTCGGTCGAGCCCTGCGAGACCAACATCCTGTTCTTCGACGTAGGCAGCACAGGGCGAAGCGCCCCTGACATTGCCGAGCGCGCCAGCGCGGCAGGCCTGCGTATCGGCGCAATGGGGCCGACGCGGATGCGCGCCGTGACTCATCTGGACGTGGGCCGCACGGATTGCGAGGAAGCTGCGCATATCCTCGCCGAGGCGGCGGCATGAGCTTCGATGCGGACGACTTCAAGGCGTTCGAGCGCAAGGGCTGGAACCGGCAGGCCGCCGGCTACCGGGCCGTCTCTTGGGACTCGACCCGTCTTGGCCTCGGACCGGTGCTCGACGCCGCCAGTGTGGGGACCGGCATGGACGTGCTGGATGTGGCGACGGGGCCCGGTTACGGCGCGGCGCTGGCCGCCGGGCGCGGCGCGCAGGCGACCGGCGTGGATTTCGCCGCCGCCATGGTGGAGGAAGCGCGGCGCAGCTTCCCCGAGGCCGAGTTCCGCGAGGGCGACGCCGAGGCGCTGCCGTTCGACGAGGGAAGCTTCGACGCCGTCACCTGCTCCTTCGGCATGCTGCATTTCGCCAGGCCGGAGCGCGCGGTCGCGGAGGCGTTCCGGGTGTTGCGGCCGGGCGGACGCTATGCGTTTTCTGCCTGGTGCACGGCGGACAGGGTGGCGCATTTCGGCATGTTCCGCCGCGCGGTCGCGGCCCACGGCGACCCCCATGCGGGCGGCATTCCCGAGGGGCCGGAGATGTTCCGCTTCGCCGACCCCGGGGAATGCGCGCGTGTTCTGGAGGCGGCGGGCTTCCGGGAGACAAGGGTGGAGGAAATCGCGATCCGCCGCCGCGTTTCGCCCGAAGCGCTGGTCGAGGGGCTGCGCCACGCCACGGTGCGCTCCCGCGCGCTTCTGGACGCGCAGACCCCGGAGGCCCGCGCCGCCATCGAGGCCGCCGTGCTGGCCGAAGCCCGCGCGATGGCCGGAGCGGACGGCATCCTCGACCTCTCCCTGCCCGCTGTCCTCGCTTCGGGAGCAAGGCCGCGCTAGGATGACGAACCTGTAGAGTGCGCAAGGTACGGGACACAATACGCCTGATAGAGCGAGACGGTTGGCGGCTGGTTCGGACTCGGGGCAGTCACCGCCAATACCGACATCCGCGAAAGCCGGGGACCGTGACAGGGGCCGGAAAACCCAGCGATGACCTGCCGCCAGGGACGTGGGCCAGTATCCTGAAGCGGTCCGGCACGAAGGAGTGAGAACCGGGATGCGCTACACCATCGTGATCGAGAAAGCGCCGGCCAATTACGCTGCTTATGTTCCCGATTTGCCGGGCTGCGTTGCAACCGCGCCTACCAGGCAAGAGGCAATAGCGGAAATACGTGAGGCAATCTCCTTTCATATCCAGAGCCTTCGGAAACATGGTGAACCCGTCCCCGAGCCCCGTTGCACGGCGACGGTCGTCGATGTAGCTGCCGTCGCCTGACCGTTTCCGACGTACCGGAAGACACCGGCTCGAAGGAGGCAATGACCGTTTCGACGCGCATCTTCTTCGCACTCACCGTCCTGCTGCTCCTGCCCGTCGCGGCCTCGCAGGCTGAGACGCAGCCCTGCCCGCCCGGTTTCGAGCGCTATGGCGAATACCGGATGTTCTTCGGCCGCAGCCGGCCCGGAGGCGGGATGGTATCCGACGAGGAATGGAGCGATTTCCTCGCCGCCGAGGTCACGCCGCGCTTCCCGGACGGCCTGACCGTTCTGGACGGCGCCGGGCAATGGCGCGACGGGTCGGGCGCAATCGGCCGCGAGGGCGCCAAGCTGCTGATCGTCCTGGCCGAACCCGGCGCGGATGCGGTGCGGCGCACGGAGGAGATCGCCGAAGCCTACAAGCGCGCCTTCGACCAGCAGTCGGTGCTGCGCGCCGTCGAAACCGTCTGCGCCGCGTTCTAGCGCCTTGCTTCTAGAAGAAGACGTAGGAGCGGACCACCACGTTCTTGCGGCAACGCGCGTCGGCCGGCGCCGTCGGGTCCTGGCAGGCCGAGTGGAACGACCAGCGCGATACGGAGCCGTCGGTGACCGAGTCGTAGCATTTCAGCATCGACACTTCCGTCGGCGTCTGCCGCGGGAACCAGTACCAGTCATGGTCCGGCCGGTAGGTGAAGCGCGTCGTCTCCCCGACCCGGTCGTCATAGATGCGGTAGTTGTTGATGTAGGGCTGGTCGGCGAAGGACGGCCAGGCGCAGAGCACGAAGGGGAACTGCTCAACCGTCTCCATCGGCTTGGCCAGGTTGATCGACATGAACCGCCGCGACATCTTCGCGTCGGCCTCCGCTTCCGTGTAGTTCTGCGTGCGCCCGAAGTTGCGCAGGTTCTTCGTCAGAAGCTCGCGGCAGCGCACCCGCCCGCTATTGTCGTTCAGGTCGTTGTGCACGAGGTTGACATAACGCGCGTTCACGCCGGGGTTCTTGGCGTCCTGGTCTTCCGTGCGGTCGCCCTGGTAGTCCTTGTCGAACACGTCGTGGTTGTAGACCAGCGCGTCGGTCGCATCGGGGAAGAACTCCAGCAGGAGCTTCTCGATCTCCGGGTAGAAGACGCGCTCTACCTCGGCCGAGTCGTAGAAATTCGTGCATTTGGATTCGAGGTGCGCCAGCGAGACGCCGAGCCTGTCCATGCTTTCGGCGCTGCTGACATCGAGGCCCGGATAGTACTCGCCGATCCGGCGCGCATCGCGCAACACCTGCGGGAAATAGAGGCTACGGTCCCTTAGCTCGTCTTCGGCCTTACGCAACAGGGCGGCCTCGGCCTTGCGCGCCGGGTCCCGCCAGAGCGCGTTGGACGGCACGATGGAATAGGACGGGTGTTCGTAAACGGTGTAGCGCAACGGCAACGCCACGCCGCCTTCGGGAACTTCGAAACCGTTGGCGCGGATATAGTCCAGGCATTCCTCATATTCGCGGAAGCCCGGCCCCCACTTGGTCTCGATCGGGCCCGGAGGCGCATTGTCGAGCCGGTCGATCAACGCCTGGCTGTGCCCTTCGGCGATCTGCTGGAGCGCCGCCTCCAGCGCCGCGGTGGTTCCGGCGTCGCCGTCCCGGTCGAACGACATGTAGGAGAGGCCGCCATTCGCGGCGACGGGCGGCGGCTGGCCCTCCGTCAGCTGGAGCGGCGGCACATAGGCCGACGAACCCGCATCCGCCTCAACCCGGTTCCCGATGGCTTGCTGCCCGTCCATTACTCGTCCTCCGGCTGGATAATTCCTATTATGAAGGAAAGGACTCCCGTTTTCCAAGGCTCCCGCTCCCGCACAGCATTCGTGCTGTTGACGCACAAATGCCAGCATTACCCGGACAACTTCATATCACTGAACACAGGAAGCGCCACATGAATCATCCAATTGTCTCGCGCGAAGCGTGGCTCAAGGCCCGCAAGGCGCTTCTCGATCGGGAAAAGGCATTGACGCGCGAACGCGATGCGCTGGTGGCCGGCCGAAGAGCGTTGCCCTGGGTGGAAGTGACGGAGGACTATCGCTTCGAGAGCGAAGCCGGCGAGACCCGCCTCGCTGATCTGTTCGGCAAAAGCAGCCAGCTGGTCGTCTCGCATTTCATGTTCGGGCCGGACTGGGAGGCGGGCTGCCCGAGCTGTTCCTTCTGGGCCGACGGCTACGACCCGATGGTCGTTCACCTGGCGGCCCGGGACGTTGCATTCGCCGCCGTGTCGCGTGCGCCGCTTGCCTCGCTGCTCGCCTATCGAGACCGCATGGGCTGGCGCTTTCCGTGGGTTTCCTCGCTGTACAGCGGTTTCAACCGGGATTTCGGCGTTTCCTTCGACGAAGAGACGCTCGCGGCGGGACCGGTCATGTACAACTACCGCGAAACCGCCATGCGCGGCAGCGAGGCGCCCGGGCTCAGCGTGTTCTGCAAGGATGCGGCCGGGTGCATCTTTCACACCTATTCCTGCTACTCGCGCGGGCTGGACCCGATGAATGCCGCATACCAGCTTCTCGACATCGTGCCGAAGGGCCGCGACGAGCAGGACCTGCCATTCCCGATGACCTGGGTGCGCCGCCGCGACGAATACTGAATGGCTCCCGGCGGCACCGTCACGCCATGGCGGCGAGGCGGTATTTCATCCGTTCGGTCGCGGCGACGAGGGCCGCGCGGATGCCGAATTCCATAGCGGAATGGCCGGCTTCCGGCACCGGCACATATTCCGCGGCCGGCCAGGCGCGCGCCAGCTCGTCCGCAGTCGCAATCGGGCAAACGACATCGTAGCGGCCCTGAACGATGGTCGCCGGCAGGCCTTCTATGCGGTGGAGATCGTCGAGGAGTTGGCCGTCCCGAAGGAACAGGCCGTTCGTAAAGTAGTGCGCTTCCAGACGGGCGAGGCCGAGGGCAGCGCGGTCCCCGGCTACCGCGGCCGTGTCGGCCGGGCCGGGCCGCAGCGCCGAACAGGCGCTCTCATAGCGCGACCAGGCGCGCGCGGCCGGCAGGTGGACGCGGGGGTCCGGGTCCGTCAGCCGGCGGTGGTAGGCGGCCAGCAGGCCGGCGCCGCGCTCCTCCCTCGGGATCGGCGCGAGAAACGCCCGGTGCGCCTCGGGAAAGAAGGTGCCCATGCCGTGCAGGAACCAGTCGATTTCCGCCCGCCGCCCGAGAAACACACCGCGCAGCACAAAGCCGAGGCACCGTTCGGGATGCGCCTGCCCGTAGGCCAGCGCGAGCGTGCTGCCCCAGGAGCCGCCAAACACCAGCCACCGATCCACCGACAGATACCGGCGCAGCGTCTCGATGTCGTGAATGAGATGCTGCGTCGTGTTGGCGTGGGTCTCCGCGCCCGGCGTGGAACGCCCGGCGCCGCGCTGGTCGAACAGCAGAATCCGGTAGGCCGCAGGGTCGAAGAAACGCCGATAGGCTGGCGTGCAGCCGGCTCCGGGCCCGCCATGCAGGAACAGAACCGGCAATCCGCCCGGGCTGCCGGCCTCCTCCCAATACATGACATGGCCGTCGTCCAGCGGCAGCATGCCGCTCTCAGCCGCCTCTACCGCCGGGAATAGATCTGTCCGCCCGCCCATCCGCAGAACCTTAGCGACCACCATGCAAGGCTTCCAGACGCCCATGCTGCGCCATTTGCCCGCCCTGCTGCTCGTATTGCTCGCCGGCCCTGCCTTTGGGGACGCGGGTAATCTGAAACCTGCCGACGTGCGCCTGCTCGAAGGAGCCGAGCCCTTTGTCACAGCCTTTCTGGCCCGGCCCGGCCTCCGCTACGAGCCCCAGCCGGCCCGCCTTGACCGGCACGGCCGCCGCCTCGCGCATGTGTTCTCCGGATCGCTCTGGCTGCAGCGGGAGCTGGTCGCGCGCGGCCTCGCCGTGGTGGCGCCGCCGCTCATCTCGCGCGGCCGCGCGCTTACCCTGCTCCGGCTGGAACGCCAGGCGCGCATGTCCGAACCCGGCCTCTGGACCATGCGGCCGGAAATGCGGCCGGTTTCCGCCGAACGCGCGCGAACGGTTCTCGACCGCTTCGCCATTGTGGAGGGGCGCGTTCTGTCGGTCACGCGCGGTTTCCGCAGCAGTTTCGTCAATTTCGGCGATGACTGGCGCGAAGACTTCACCATTTACCTGAAGCGCGGCCGCATCTCGCGCGCCTTCCCGCCGGCATTGCTGGAAGGACAGCGTGTCCGCGTACGGGGCTGGGTATTTTACAGCAACGGCCCTGCTATCGACCTCGCCGACCCGCTCTATCTGGAAACGCTCGGCCGGTAGGACGGCCGTCAACCCGCCAGCCCCTGGCGGTAGCTCAGCGCCTCCGCGATATGCAGCCGGCCCACCCGGCCGCTTGCGTCCATGTCGGCCAGCGTGCGTGCCACGCGGAGCACGCGGTGGTAGCCGCGCGCCGAAAGCCGCAGGCGCTCTGTTGCGCTTTGCAGGAGGGACGCGCCCGCCTCGTCCGGAGCCGCCGCCTCGGCGAGCCGCGCGCCGTCGATATCGCCGTTCAGGGCGGGCTCCCCGTAACGCGCCGCCTGCCTGCCGCGGGCCTCCGTCACGCGGGCCGCGACATGCCGGCTGCTCTCGGCCGGCGGCGGCAGCGCGAGGTCCGCAGCCGCGACGCGCGGCACGTCCACGAAGAGATCGAAGCGGTCCAGCAGCGGGCCGGAAAGGCGGCGGCGGTAGTCCGCCGCGCAGCGGGGCGCACGGTTGCAGGCGCGGTCCGGTTCGTCGATATGGCCGCAGCGGCAGGGGTTCATCGCGGCCACGAGCTGGAAGCGAGCCGGATAGACGACATGCCGGTTGGCGCGCGCGATGGTCACCCTGCCGACTTCCAGCGGCTGCCTGAGCGCCTCCAGCGCGGGCCGGACGAATTCGGGCAGTTCATCGAGGAACAACACACCGCGATGCGCCAGCGAAATCTCTCCCGGCGTGGCGCGCTGCCCGCCGCCGACCAGGGCCGTCATAGACGAGGAATGGTGCGGGTCCCGGAAAGGACGCCGGCGCGGTATGCGCCCGGCTTCAAGCGCGCCTGCGGCGCTGTGAATCCTCGACACCTCCAGCGCCTCGGCCGGCTGGAGCGGAGGCAGCACACCCGGCAGGCGGGCCGCCAGCATCGACTTGCCGGCGCCCGGCGGCCCCGAAAAGAGCAGGTTATGGCCGCCCGCCGCCGCGATCTCCAGCGCCCGTTTGGCGGTCTCCTGCCCTTTGATGTCGTGAAGGTCGAGTGTATCCGCCTCCGAGGCGACTTCGCCGGGTTCGGGCGGCGCCAGCACCTGCCGGCCCCGGAAATGGTTGAGCAATGCGAGCAGCGTCTTCGGCGCCAGGACCTCCAGATCGCCCGCCCAGGCGGCTTCCGGGCCGTTGCTCGCGGGGCAGATCAGGCCGCGGTGCGACTCCACCGCCGACATGGCGGCCGACAGAACGCCCGCGACTTCGTTGAGCGCGCCGTCGAGGCCGAGTTCGCCGAGCGCGATATGGCCGGCGATATCCTCGACCTGCACGACTCCCATGGCCGCCAGCAGGCCGAGCGCGATGGGCAGGTCGAAATGGCTGCCTTCCTTCTGGAGGTCGGCCGGGGCGAGATTGACGGTGATGCGCTCCGCCGGCAGTCCGAGACCGATGGCGGCGAGCGCAGCCCGCACCCGCTCGCGGCTTTCCGCGACCGCCTTGTCCGGCAGGCCGACGACGTTGAACGCCACGATCCCGCCGCCCAGATGCACCTGGACATCGACCTCGCGCACCTCGATGCCGTCGAAGGCGACCGTCGCGACATGCGCGACCGCCGGGCGGCCGCTCACCGCGCCGGCCCCGCGCTGCTCTGCCCTGCAAGGCGCTCCTCGATCGCGTCCCAGATGAGCGCGGCGATCCGTACGCCGTCGAAGCGCTCGATCTCCTGGATGCCGGTGGGCGAGGTGACGTTGATCTCGGTGAGATAGCCGCCGATGACGTCGATGCCGACGAAGGTGAGCCCGCGCTCCCGCAAGGCCGGGCCGATGATCTCGCAGATCTCGGCCTCTCGCGCGGTCAGATCGCTCCGCACCGGCCTGCCGCCGACATGCATGTTAGCCCGCGACTCGCCGGCGGCGGGAATGCGGTTGATAGCGCCGACGGCTTCGCCTTCGACAAGGATGATGCGCTTGTCGCCTTCCCGCACTTCCGGCAGGTAACGCTGGGCGATAATGGGGTCCCTCGAAGACGTCAGGAACATTTCGACCAGCGCGTTCAGGTTCTCGTCGTCCTCGCGCAGGTGGAAGACGCCAGCGCCGCCATTGCCGAACAGCGGCTTGAGGATGATGTCGCGGTGCTCCTCGCGGAAGGCGGCGATCTCAGCCTCGTCGCGGGTAATCAGGGTCGGCGGCATCACGCCTTCGAAATGGGTGACGAACAGCTTCTCGGGCGCATTGCGCACGGAAGCCGGGTCGTTCACCACCAGCGTCCCCGGGTGAATGTGCTCCAGCAGGTGCGTCGCGGTGATGTAGGACATGTCGAAGGGCGGGTCCTGGCGCATCATCACGACATCGACGCCCGCTAGGTCCACCGTCTCCGCTGCGCCGAGCGCGGCGTGACGGCCCTTCTCCCGCTTGAGCGTCATCGGCCGGCCGCGCGCCGTCAGCCGCCCGTCCCGGAAGACGAGCGCATCCGGCAGGTAGTGGAACAGCGAACAGCCGCGCGCCTGGGCTTCCAGGCAGAGCGCAAAGGTGCTGTCGGCGTCGATATCGACGCTCTCGATAGGGTCCATCTGGACGGCGACGGCGAGGGTCATGGGGGCAGGAATCCGGTCCGGGAAATGCAGAACGCCCGCGCATCATATCGCGCTCCATTCCGCCGCGCACGGGGTTGTGCACCGCCCCGTCAGTTGAGGCGGGCGCGGAAGCGCTGGATCAGGGTCGCGGCTTCGAGTCGGGCGCCGTCGGCGGGTTCCATCGCGATATAGCGTTCTAGGCTTTCGACCGCGCCCTTGAAGCGGCCGAGCGCGGCTTCCAGCATTGCCCGCTCGCGCACCAGCTCCGCAAGGCCGGGCGCGATCCAGGTCATGCGTTCGAGCACGGCAAGCGCCGCTTCGAATTGCCGGCGGCGCGCGAGGCGCAAGCGGATATTGTTCTGCAACCTCAGCAGCACGCTGCGGTCCACGGCCGTGCGGAAATGCGCCGCTTCGAGTTCTGCCGAAGCGCCGTAAGCCGCCTTTAGCAACTGCCTGAGCGCCGGCGGGTCCCGCGACGCGCCCCGTTCGAACGGATCGACGATCTCCGCCCTGTCCACCCGGATGAGGAAGTGGCCGGGAAAGTCGAGCCCCTCGACATGGGCGCCAAGCCGCCGCCCTACCGCCATATAGAGGATGCCGAGCGCGACCGGCAGGCCCCGGCGACGGTCGATCACGCGCAGGAGATTGGCGTTCTGCAGGTCGTCATAGGTCGCGCGGTCGCCTGTATAGCCGAACGCGCCGCCAAGCGTGTCGGCAAGGCGGCCCGGACTTCCCGCCGCCTCCGCCAGCTCGTCGAAATGCGCGCGGTAGCGGTCCAGCGGCACGCCCGGCCGGTCGAACGAGCCGAGCAGCAGGGCCGCTTCGCCGATGTCGAATGGCTCTTCGCCACATTCGCCGATCCGGTGGAGCTCGGCTTCGGCCGGGGTCATGCGACCCGCCTGGGGCGGCTGTCACCGTCCCTCCAGGCATCGGGGATTATGATGGGCAGCCGCCCCGGCACCACGGCAACGACATCGAACCGGACGGGCCAGTCGCGGTAGCGGGGATTGGCCGCAAGGAAATGCCGCGCGGCCATTGTGATGCGGTGACGCTGGCGTTGAGGCACTGCCTGCCGCGCCAGCGCCTCGGTCGGGCGTGCCTTGACCTCGACCATGACCAGCCGCCGGCCGCGCCGCGCGATCAGGTCGATCTCGCCGACCGGGGTCCTGTAGCGGCGCACCAGAACGCGGTAGCCCGCAAGGCGCAGCCGCCAGGCAGCGATGCGCTCGGCCCGGCGGCCGCGGCTGTCACCCGTCACGGGCAAGCAATTCGAGTCCGCGCCGGTAGACGTCGCGCCGGGGCCGCCCCGAAGCCGACGCCAGTTCGCCCGCCGCGCGTGAAAGGCCGAGCGCCGCGATCCGTTCTGCAAGCAGTGCATCGGGAATCTCGGCGGGCGCCGCCTCCGCGGGCGGCCCGACGACGATGACGATTTCACCCTTCGGCGGCCCGGCCTCCGTATAGCGCGCCGCAAGCTCGTCGAGCGGGCCGCGAACGACCTCCTCATGGCGTTTCGTAAGTTCGCGCGCGACTGCCGCCTCGCGCGCGCCCAGCACTGCCGCCATGTCCGCGAGGCAGGCAGCAAGCCGCGTTCCCGCCTCATAGACGAGCAGTGTTGCCGGTGTTTCGGCCCAGGGCGCAAGCGCGCGCCGGCGGGCCGGCCGTCTCGGCGGCAGGAAGGCCAGGAAGCCGAACCGGTCCGGCGCCAGGCCCGAAAGCTGTAGGGCCGTCAGCGCCGCATTCGCCCCCGGCGCCGAAGTCACCGCTAGTCCTTCCGTCCGGACCGCGCGCACAAGGCCGAAACCGGGGTCCGAGACAAGCGGCATCCCTGCGTCGCTCGCCAGCGCCACGGCTTTTCCTGCCCGGATGGCAGCAAGGAGTTTCGGCCGCACCCGCTCCGCATTGTGGTCGTGATAGGCGGTGAGGCGCGCCTTCAGCCCGTGAATCCGAAGGAGGCGGCGGGTCACGCGCGTATCCTCGCAGGCAACGAGATCGGCGGCAGCCAGAATGTCGAGGGTACGAAGCGTGATGTCGCGCGCGTTGCCGATCGGCGTCGCCACCAGATACAGGCCCGCCGGCAGGCGCACTTCCGGATCGCCCGATGCTTTACGCGCCGGGCTGGGAGCGTTAGCTTCGCATCCGGTTGCTCCGTCGGAGACGGGTCGTGAACACGGCATATTGGCGCTACGCCTCTTTCGCGCTGCTCGGCATGGCGGTTGCTGCCTGTCAGCACTCGGGAACGGGCAAGCCTAGCCTGCCGAAGCCCCCCGCGAAAGCACCGGCGGCGGCTGCCCCGCCTGCTCCGAAGCCGCAAGCGCGGGCTTCCGCACCTTCTTCGCCGTCAGTGTTCCGCGCTGCGTTGCTGGCGCCGTTTTCTGGCCGCCATGCGGAGTTCGGCGCGGCCATGCTGAACGCGGCCCAATTGGCGCTCTACGACGCCGCGGGCGAGGACTTCGTGCTGATACCGCTGGATACCCGGGGGAACCCGGCCGGCGCGGTCGAGGCGGCCCGGCAGTCCATGCAGCGTGGTGCCGGAGCGATGCTCGGCCCGATTTTCGGCTCGAATGTATCGGCGGCGGCCGAGGCGGTGCGGGCGCGGCCTCTCCCTGTCTTCGCGTTCTCGAACGACCGCGCGGCGCTCAGGCCGGGTGTGTGGCTCTTCGGTCCCTTGCCCGAAGACGAGGTGGAGCGGCTGGTGGGCCATGCCGCTTCCGAAGGCCGGAAACGGCTGGGCCTGCTTGCCTACGACACGGACTTCGGCCGCTACGCGATCCAGGCCGCCGAGCGCGCCGCCCGCAGGCACGGCGTTATCGTGGTCCGCAGCGGCACAATCTCCCCCGGCCTCGACGCGAAGGCGCTGTCCGAACGGGTGCGCGTGTTCGCCGGCGCGCCGGCCAAACGCACGCCGGAGACCAAGGAACGGCCCCCGCCTTTCGACGCCGTGCTGATCGCCGCGGAGGGCGAGGCGCTGCGTTCGACGGCGGCGCTGCTCGCCTTTCACGGGATAGACCCGAACAAGGCGCGCTATCTGGCGACGGGCGTCAGGCCCGACCGGCTTCCGCTTGACGAGCCGAGTCTCGTTGGGGCGTGGTATGCGGGCCCGCCGCCGGAAGCGTTCGATCTCTTCTCCCGCCGCTACAAGGCCGTGTACGGCACAGCGCCGCCCCGTCTGGCCGGGCTTGCCTACGATGCGACCGCGATTGCCGCCATGCTGGCGGAGGATCGGCGTGGCGACGGGCTCGATGCCGCAATGCTTACCGCCCCCGACGGCTTCTTCGGCGCCGGTGGCTTTTTCCGGTTCCGACCGGACGGCGCTATCCAGCGGGCGCTCGCCATATTCGAGATCGTGCCGGGCGGCCCTCGCATCGTCGATCCCGCGCCAGACCGATTCGACGCCGAAAGCCGCCCGGTCGGCTAACCCGGCATCGCGCAGGACCGGCCCGTCTGATACTCTGAATCGCGTGCATCGCGTGGGTGGCGATGTGGGGCCGACCGCTCGATAACCGCTCGTCGGGGTTGAGGAATGCCGGAGCTTGGCGAGGCTGACGAAACGGCGGTCCGGCTGGGGTTCTTCTTCGGCATTCTTGCCATTGTGGCCTTGTGGGAGCTCGCTCGCCCGCGCAGGCGGCTGATCCACCCGCGCTGGCTGCGCTGGTATGCCAATCTGGGCCTGACGGCGTTGAACACGGCGCTGGTGTGGCTGCTCGTCCCGCTGCTGCCGGTTGCATTGGCCGTCATTGCCGAAAGCCGGGGCTGGGGCCTTCTCAATCTCGTCGAATTGCCATTTTGGCTGGAAGTCGTGCTGGCGGTCGTCGTGCTCGACCTCGCGATCTACCTCCAGCATGTGATGTTCCATGCGGTGCCCGCGCTCTGGCGGCTGCACCGCATGCACCACGCCGATCTCGATTTCGACGTGACCACCGGAACGCGGTTCCATCCGGTCGAGATCCTCGTGTCGGTCGCGATCAAGATGGCGGCGGTCGCCCTTCTCGGCCCGCCGGCAGTCGCGGTGCTCGTCTTCGAGGTCCTGTTGAACGGGACCTCGATGTTCAACCACGGCAATGTGCGGCTGCCGGCATGGCTGGACCGCATGCTGCGGTGGATCGTGGTTACGCCGGACATGCACCGGGTCCATCATTCCGACATTCCCGCCGAGACGGACAGCAATTTCGGTTTCAACCTGCCCTGGTGGGACCGCCTGTTCGGCACCTACCGGGCGCAGCCGCGCCTCGGCCACGAAGGAATGACGATCGGCCTTTCGGTGTTTCGGCGACGCGAAGACCTGCATCTGCACAGAATGCTGCTCCAGCCTCTGCGGCGGGGCGAGGAAGGCGCAACGACCGACCGACGCTAAGGCCGCGGCGGGCCCGCCTGACCCGCTTCAGGAAGCGTCACCCGCGGCGCGTGCTTCCTCAATCAGCGCGAGCACTCGTTCAGCGTCGTCGACCTCGTTGGCCAGCAGCAGGATGAGGCGCGCATCGAGCCTCCGGCTTTCCGCCTCGTCCAGCCCCCGGTAGGCGTCCACCAGGGCCGCATATATGTCGTCTGCACGCTTCACCGACAGCCTCGCGCCCGACCCACAGCCGCGTCGATGCGCAGGGGATCAAAGCGCCGCCAGCGCGCGGCGACATGCTGGTCGGGGCGGAACAGCCAGGTCGTGCCGGGCCGCCCGTCATAGCGCGACGCCAGAAGACCCTCCGGCCGCGCGCAATGGACGGGCAACTTCCTGTCCAGCACCGCAGCCGCCTCGCGCGGCTCCGCGAAGTGCAGCAGAGAGAAACCGCCGTCCAGTCGGTCCAGCCACCAGCCGTTCCCGAGAGGCGCATCGACGGCCGCCGCGCCAGGCTGCATCGGTCCCTGGAAACCGGCCCATTCCGGCTCGTCGGGAGTCGAAAGCGGAGACGCCGCCAGGAGCGCCGGCACCGAGAGCCGGCCGCTGTTCACGAAGGCGCGGGCGAAATCATGCCGGCGCGCAAGCGTAAGCGCCGCGTCCCGGAATGCCTCGGCCGCCCCGCCGACCGGCGTCATGAAATCGGTCGAGCGCGAGGAGTTCAGGATATTCTCGTCGGCGGCGGGAATGCGCTCCGCCTCGTAGCTGTCGAGCAGCGCGGCCCCGGCGCGGCCGCGGATCGTTTCAGCCAGCTTCCAGGCAAGGTTGTCGGCGTCCTGGATTCCGCCATTACCGCCGCGCGCACCGAAGGGGGAGACCTGGTGCGCGGCGTCTCCCAGAAAGAAGGTGCGGCCGTGGCGGAACCGCTCCAGCCGGCGGCAGCGGAAGGTATAGACGGAGACCCATTCCAGATCGAAGGGCGTATCGGGGCCGATCATTGCCCGGATGCGCGGGAGCACCCTTTCAGGCTTCGCTTCTTCGTCGGGGTCGGCGTCGGGGCCGAGCTGGAGGTCGATACGCCAGATGTCGTCAGGCTGCTTGTGAAGCAGCGCCGAGCGGCCCGCATGGAAGGGCGGATCGAACCAGAAGCGCCGTTCCGCCGGGAACTCCGACTTCATCCGGACATCGGCGATCAGGAAACGGTCCGGAAAGGACTGCCCGCGAAACGGAAGCTCCAGGCCGCCGCGCACGGTGGAGCGCACGCCGTCGCAGGCCAGCAGCCAGTCGCAGGTGAAGGCGTAGCCGCCTGCCGGCGTCGAGACCTGAACGCGGACGCCGCCGTCCTGCTCCTCGACCCCGGTGAGCCGCGTCTTCCAGCGCAGATCGAGGCCGAGCGACCGGGCGCGTTCCACCAGATACTCCTCGACATAGTATTGCTGGATATTGATGAACGCCGGCCAGCGGTGCCCTTCTTCGGGCAACAGGTCGAAGGCGTAGATGAGTTCGTCGCCGTGGAAGACCTTGCCGCGGTTCCAGACGACGCCCTTCGCGGCCAGTTCGGGGCCGATGCCGAGGCGCGCGAGAATCTCCAGAGTTCGCTTGGCGAGGCAGATGAGCCGCGAGCCGGCGCTTACCGTGTCGTCCTCGTCCACAAGCACGGCATCGACGCCCCGGAGCTTCAGGTCGATAGCGGCGGCAAGGCCAACCGGCCCCGCGCCGACGACGCAGACGGGGTAATGCCGCTCGCGCCCATCGAGATCGGCGGGCTTCCGAAAGGGATAGACCGGGTTCGCCCGGCTCGGCTTCAGGGCTGCCTGCATGGCCTCATTATCGCCGCCCCGCTGCAGCCGGGCCAGACATACGCGCTGCCGGCGTGAGGCGCACTATACTCTCAGGAATATCCGTACCGCCGGGGAGCCGATCCGCAATGGCGCGCGTCCGCAATATCCTCTTCATCATGACAGACCAGCTACGCTGGGATTATCTCTCCTGCTACGGGCATCCGGCCCTGGAGACCCCGCATCTGGACGGCCTGGCGGCGAAGGGAACGCGCTTTACCCGCGCCTACTGCCAGTCGCCGATCTGCGGCTCGTCGCGCATGTCCTTCTACACCGGGCGCTACATGTTCAGCCACGGCGCGACCTGGAACAATGTCCCGCTGGCAGTAGGCGAACTCACGCTCGGCGACTGGCTGCGTCCGCTCGGGCTGCGGACGGCGCTGGTCGGCAAGACGCATATGGCCGCCGACCGGGAGGGCATGCAACGGCTCGGCATCGATCCGGCGAGCAACACCGGCATATTGCTGTCGGAGTGCGGTTTCGAGCCTTACGAGCGGGACGACGGGCTGCATCCCGACATGTCCGCCGACCCGGACCTCGCCTACAACCGCTGGCTCCGGGAGCACGGCTACGACAGCCCCAACCCCTGGCACGACTACGCCAACTCCGCCGAGGGGCCGGACGGCGAACAGCTCTCCGGATGGTATCTGCGCTATGCGCCATTGCCCGCCCGCGTGAAGGCGGAGCATTCCGAGACCGCCTACATGACCGGGCGGGCGATGGACTTCATTCGCGAGCAGGGCGAAGAACCCTGGTGCCTCCATCTTTCCTACATCAAGCCGCACTGGCCCTATATCGCGCCCGCGCCCTATCACGGCCTCTACGGGGCCAACTCCGTCATCGCCGCCAACCGGCACGAGGACGAGCGCCGGGACCCGCATCCGGTCCACGCTGCCTTCATGGCCCATGAGGACAGCCGGAGCTTCGCCCGCGACGAGGTCCGGCGGGCGGTGATCCCGGCCTATATGGGGCTGGTGAAGGAGATCGACGACCATATGGGCCGCCTGTTCGCCTTCCTGGAGGACCAGGGCCGGATGGACGACACGATGATCGTCTTTACCAGCGACCACGGCGACTATCTGGGCGACCACTGGCTCGGCGAGAAGGAGCTGTTCCACGAGGAAAGCGTGCGCATCCCGCTGATCCTGTACGACCCGGCCGGGCGCCCCGGCGCGGTCGTGGACGACCTTGTGGAGTCGATCGACCTGGTGCCGACCTTCGTGGAGGCGGCGGGCGGCGAGGTCCAGCCGCACCGGGTGGAAGGCCGCTCCCTGCTGCCGCTGCTGCGCGGTCAAAAGGCAGAGCGGCGCGAGGCGGTGTTCTCCGAGACCGACTACGCCCACCGCGCCGCCCGCCTCACGCTCGGGCGCGGCGTTGACGAGTCCCGCGGCTACATGGTCCGCACGGAGCGCTGGAAGTATGTGTTCTGGGAAGGATACCGGCCGCAATTGTTCGACCTTGCCGCGGACCCGCTGGAACTCGCCGACCTTGGCGGCGACCCGGCCCATGCCGCCGCCCGCGCAGAGCTGCACGAGCGGCTGTTCGCCTGGCTCCGTGCTCGGCGCACCCGAACCACGCTTTCCGACGACGAGATTGCGCGGCGCACCGATGGCAGCCGCAAGCGCGGATTCATCATCGGCGTGTGGTAGCGCCCGATTTTCATTGCCTTTATGCTGCCCCGAGGCCCATGTCGGAAACGCGAACCCTCATCCTCACCGGCGCCAGCCGCGGCATCGGTCATGCCACGGCCATCAAGTTCATGGATGCCGGCTGGCGCGTCATCACCTGCTCGCGGCAGTCCTTTCCGGGCGGCATATGCCCGTGGGGCGCGGGACCGGAAGACCATATCGAGGTGGACCTGTCGGACCCCGAAGGGCTCGCCGTCACGATCGAGGAAATGCGCAAGCGGCTGACCGACGGCCGCGTGCATGCGCTGGTCAACAATGCCGCGGTCTCGCCCAAGGGCGATGACGGCGGCAGGCTCGGCGTGCGCAATACCCGCCTCAGCGCCTGGCACCATGTCATGCAGGTCAACTTCTATGCTCCGCTGATGCTCGCGCGCGGGCTGGCGACGGAGCTGGCGGCGGGCAAGGGGTCGGTGGTGAATGTCACCTCGATCGCGGGGGGCCGGGTGCATCGCTTCGCCGGGCCCGCCTATGCCACGTCGAAAGCGGCGCTGGCGGCGCTGACGCGCGAGATGGCGGCGGAGTTCGGACCTGACGGCATCCGCGTCAACGCCATCGCGCCCGGCGAAATCGACACGCCGATGCTCTCGCCCGGTTCGGACGAGATCGTCCGCGCCATCCCGGTCGGCCGCATGGGAGAGCCGGGAGAAGTCGCCGACACGATCTTCTTCCTTTGCACGGAAGCCTCGCGCTACATCAACGGTGCGGAAATCCATGTGAACGGCGGCCAGCACGTTTAGACGCGGCGGACCGTTGACCCCGGGCGGGCACTGAACCAGTTTCCGGGCACCTCTCCACAGGAACCGTCCTCCTTGCTCGATCTTCCTGCATCCTCGCGCGTGGTCGTCGCCATGTCCGGCGGCGTGGACAGTTCCGTCACGGCGGCGCTGCTCGCCGAAGCGGGCTACGAGGTCGTCGGCGTCACCCTGCAGCTTTACGACCACGGCGCGGCCGCCGGGCGCAAGGGCGCCTGCTGCGCGGGCCAGGACATCCACGACGCCCGCGCGGTCGCCGACCGGATCGGCATCCCGCATTACGTGCTGGACTATGAGAGCCGCTTCCGGGCCGCCGTCATGGAAGACTTCGCCGACAGCTATCTCGCCGGCGAGACGCCGCTGCCCTGCGTGCAGTGCAACCGGACGGTGAAGTTCCGCGACCTGCTGGCAACGGCGAGGGACCTCGAAGCGGACGCGCTCGCCACCGGCCACTATGTGCAGCGCCTGCCGGGCCCGGAACTGCACCGGGCCGCCGACAGCGGCAAGGACCAGAGTTATTTCCTGTTCGCGACCACCCGCGAGCAGCTCGATTTCCTGCGCTTCCCGCTGGGCGGCATGCCCAAGGACCGCGTTCGGCGGGAAGCGGCGCGGCTCGCTCTGCCCGTGGCGGAGAAGCCGGACAGCCAGGACATCTGCTTCGTGCCGGACGGCCGCTACGCCGACATCGTCGCGCGGCTGCGCCCCGGCGCGCTGGAGCCGGGCGAGATCGTGGACCGGGACGGCAATGTGCTCGGCCGGCATGAGGGCATCGTCAATTTCACCGTCGGCCAGCGGCGCGGGCTGGACCTCGGCAATGCCGCCGGCGGCGGGCGGCTCTACGTGCTGGCGCTGGACCCGGAACGCCACCGGGTCGTGGTCGGGCCCCGCGAAGCGCTCGGCCGCCGCCGCTTCCGGGTCCGCGAGGTCAACTGGCTCGGAGACGGAGCGGGGCCGGCGGAGGGGCAGAAGGCCGAGGTCCGTATCAGGTCGAGCGCTACACCCCGGCCCGCAACCCTCTATCCGCAGGCCGAGGGCGTGGAAATCCTGCTGGACGAGCCGGAATATGGAATCGCCGCCGGACAGGCCGCCGTCTTCTACGAGGGCGACCGGGTGCTCGGCGGCGGCTGGATCGTCCGGGAAGCGGAGGCCGCGGCCTAGCCCGTTCAGCCCTTGCGATTCGCCAGGCGCTCCAGTGTTTCGGCGATCATGCGCTTCGGTTCGTCGGTTTCCATGGCGCGCACGAGGCTGCGGATGCCGGCCTGGATCGCGTCGTTCACCGGCATCGCCTCCCATTCGCGGATCAGCTCCTTCTGGAGCCGGATGGCGCGCGGGCCGCCTTCCAGGATCTGTCCGACCCAGTGCTCCACGGCATCGTCGAGTTCGCCGGCCGGCACCACCTTTTCGACCAGCCCCCAGGAAAGCGCCTCCGCCGCATCGATGTTCTCGCCCGTGTAGCAGAGCAGCTTCGCCCTGCCCCACCCGATCAGTTGCGGGAAGAGCGCGGCCTCCACCACGGACGGGAGGCCGACCCTGACCTCCGGCATGCCCAGCACGGCATTGTCCGACGCCACCCGTATGTCGCATGCCGCCGCTACCTCCAGCCCGGCGCCGAGGCAATAGCCGTTGATCCGCCCGATCACCGGAACCGGGCAGTCCCGAAGCGCCTTCGACATGGCGTGGATGCGGCTGATGAACGCGCGCCCGGACACGGGGTCGAGGCCGCCGAGTTCGCGCAGGTCCGCCCCGCCCATGAAGGCCTTCGGGCCGTTGCCCGTCACCACCACCGCCCGGAGGTCGCTGCGCCCCGAGAATCCGTTCACCGCGTCAGCGAAGGCCTGCGCCGTCGCGCCGCTCAGGCAGTTCAGGCGGCGCTCATTGTCGATGGCGACGCGCCCCACGCCGCGCCTGTCGATGCTTGCTTCAACCAGTCCTTCAGACATCTTCTGCAACCCCCTATCAAAACAGCGAATAAGCCCCGTCGATCACGAAAGTGTCGCCCGAGTGGTAGCGGCTGGCGTCGGAGACGAGATAGACGGCGATGCCGCCGAAATCCTCCTTCTCGCCCCAGCGGCCGACCGGCACGCGCGGCAGCACGGCGTCGCGGAAACGGTCCCAGTTGAAGGCCGGCGCCGTCATCGGCGTTTCGATCCAGCCGGGCAGGACGCTGTTGGCGCGGATGCCGTTGCGCCCGTATTCGACCGCGAGCGCGCGCATCATGGCGATCAGCGCGCCCTTGCCCGCGCCGTAATGCTCGCCGCGCGCCTGGCCCATGATGGCGGCAAGGCTCGACGTCGCCGCAAGCGAGCCGGCGATGCCCTGCTCGACCATGTGGCCCGCTGCCGCGCGGAGCGTGAAGAAGACGCCGTCCAGATTGACGTCCAGCACCCGGCGCCACTCCGCCGTCGTCATGGTCGAGAAGCCGCCTTTGAGCGCGCGGCGGTCCGACGACACGCCGGCATTGGCGAAGCAGGCCGTCACCTTGCCGAGCGCGGCCACGGTCTCCGCGAAGCGTTCGGCGACCTCCTCCTCGTCGGACACGTCGCAGCGCATGGCCACGGACTTCACATCGTATTGCCGCAGCACCTCGAGCGCGACGGCGTTCTTCTCCTCGTTCGTGCCCCAGATGCAGACATCGCCGCCGGCCTGGGCGATGGCTTCCGCGAAGCCGAGGCCGATGCCGCTGTTGCCGCCGGTAATCAGCGCCGCCTTGCCGGCGAGGTTGAAGGGCTCATAGGCCATGGATTGCGCTTCCTTTCACGGGCGCCGGGTTCACTTGCCCGGAGGGGTCCCCAGGCGGCGGGAGGCCGGGCCGATAATGCCCTCGACGGCGAGGCCGATGGAGATCAGCCGCTCGTCCGTGCCGCGCGGGGCCAGGAGTTGCAGGCCGACCGGCATGCCGGAGCCGTCGAGGCCGGCCGGGATCGTGAGTCCGCAAAGCTCCAGGAGGTTGCCCGGCATGGTGTTGCGGAGCGCCGCCATGTTGTGCGTCCGGTAGCCCTCCCCTTCGGCTGCATGCTGCAGGAGCGGGGCGGTGATCGGCGTCGTCGGCCCGACGATTGCGTCGATGTCGGCGAGCCGGGCGTTCGCCGCCGCGGCCGCGCGCGCAATGCGCATCTTGCGGCCCAGATATTCCGTCGAGGTCAATGCCCCGAATGCCTCGAAGCGGCTGCGGACATTCGGGTCAAGCGTCGCCTTGAATTCGGGCAGTTCGTTTTCGATGAAAGCGACGAACTCGGGCACCGCCAGCCCGCCTTCCGCGAAGACCGCCCTGGCGTCGGCCATTTCCGGCAGGTCGAAGGATTCCACCGTCACGCCGCGACCCTCCAGTTCGGCAAGGGCGGCGCGCACGGTCTCCGCCACGCCCGGACCGCAATCCTCGAACAGGCTCTCGATCACGCCGAGCCTGAGGCGGGCCGGGTCCGCCGGCCCCGGCGGCGTCCGGTAGACCGGATCTATCGCCGCAAAGGCGAAAGCCGCGTCCGCGACCGAGCGGGTCAGGACCCCGGCGGTGTCGAGAGACGGGCTGAGCGGCACGATGCCCTGGAGCGACCAGCGTCCGTAGCTGGTCTTGAGGCCGACCGTGCCGGTGAAGCTCGCCGGAACGCGCACCGAACCCGCCGTGTCGGAGCCGAGCGCAACCACCGCCGTGCCCTCCAGCAGGGAGACCCCGGCGCCGGCGCTGGAGCCGCCCGGCACGCGGTGCGACTCCCCGCCCCACGGGTTGCGCGGCGTGCCCCAGTGCGGGTTCGAGCCGACGCCGCCGAAGGCGAATTCGACCGTGTGCGTCTTGCCGGTGACGACGGCGAGCCCGTTCCTGACCGCCGCGACGACAGGTCCTTCCGCCTCCCAGGAGGCCGGCAGCGGCTTCGGCGCGCCGGCATGGGTGGGCGCGCCGGCGAGGCCGAACAGGTCCTTGACCGAGACCGGCAGGCCCTGCAGCGGCCCGAAATCGAGGCCCTGGGCGAACGCGGCATCGGCAAGGTCCGCCGCGCGGGCGGCATGGTCCGGCATCCAGAGCTTGTAGGCGCCCAGCGCCTCGCTGCGGTTGGCAAGCGCCTGTTCCAGCAGGCCGCGGGCCGTTACCCGGCCGGCCCGAAGCGCCTGGCCCAGTTCGGCGATGGTGGCGGAGGAGATATCGGTCATCGCGCCGGGACTGTAGCCCGGACCTCCCGCCGGTGTCATGGCCTGCACAGCGCCGCCGGGCCGGCGAGCAGGGAAAGACCCGCCGCGCATTGCGTGTCCGAGACCAGGGGCCCACTCCAGAGAGATGTCATGAAGTGTCATGTTTTGTCATGTTCCGGGGTTCCGGCGCTGTCAATCAGCGAGTCGATGGAGGCCTCCGCGCGGCGATGCTGGCGTTCGTCCCATGCCCTGAATTCGGGCGTCATCAGCCTGCCGACGAATATCCGCTCGTTGACGGTGCAACGGTTCAGGCAATCGGGGTGGCTCTGGTCCAGCGGGACCGGCCCGAGGCGGCGTTCGAGGTCTTCCAGCCACGCCCTGAACTCGGGCGTTTCCTGGCTGCCGACATAAGCCTCGCCGCCATAGTGGAACTCGTCCTCGCTGCCGTCGTAATCGTCCTCTTCCGGGGGCGGCGGCTCCCACGGCTCCTCTTCGGGTTCCGGGGCGGGCGGTTCGGGCAAGTGGGCGCCGGCCCAGTCGAGCAGGGCGAGGAGCTTGTGCAGGTGGTCGAGCTGGGCGCGGGCGGCGCGGTGGCATTCGGCGCGGGCGCGGTCGTCGGGGGGCGGGGGCTCCGGGTTCAGGTCTTCGGCATAGGCAGCGGCGAGGGCTTCGGCGGCGGGCGCGAGCTTTGCGGCGAGCGCCGCCGCCAGTGCGGGTCGGGGGTCGGTTGCGGTCATTCCTGTCTCCTTGTCCGACCGGGAGCGGCGGACCCTTTGCCGCGCGTATCGTGCGCGGGCGGGCCTGCGCGTCGGCGCCGGCGCGGTTCGCGCGCCTGATTGCGCGCGGGAGACGCGGGACGCACCCCTCCCGTCGGTATTGCGGGTATTTTTTCGAAGGTGGCGCCGCCCGGCCATGGCGGCGCCGGAGAAGCGGCTCCGGAGGCCCCTTCTCCGGGTCTTATATCGGCTTATTTTCTCTCATGTCAAGCAATTTTAGAACAAAAAAGAAAAATTGGCCCCATGCCATCATGGCCGGACTCGTTCCGGCCATCTTTCTCCACCGCCGCGCCGGCCCCCGCCTTCGCGAGGGCAGGCGGGGCCGGGGCGACGAGATTCCCTCATCCTGAGTGGCGACCGCGCCAGCGGCCTGCCCTGAGCCTGCCGAAGGGGGCGCGTATCGAAGGACCGTCCCGTACTGCCGGCAGCCGTCCTTCGATACGCGCCGGCCTTCGCAGAGCGAAGGCCGGCGCTACTCAGGATGAGGGACGCCAGGCGGCCGATCCGAGGCCCGATCCGACGAGACCCTTCAAAACCCCGTTGAATCCACGTCGTGCGGCTGCTGACCGGCCGCCGGGCCGTGACCTTCGTCGGAAATGCGGGTTAGATGCCGCAGCCGCAGATGACGAGGAAAGCCCGATGCCGAGCTTCACCGTGGAACTCGAAGCCCCCGATATCGCTCCCTACAGGGCCGGCAATACGGGCATCGACTATGTGCACCGCTTCGACAGCGGCATTCCGGGCCCGCATGTGCTCGTCAATGCGATCACGCACGGCAACGAGATCTGCGGGGCCATCGCGCTCGATTTCCTGTTCAGGCAAGGCATCCGGCCGCGGCGGGGCGTGCTGACGCTCTCTTTCGCCAACATCGCCGCGTACGAGCGCTTCGACCCGAAGAACCCCGGCGCCTCGCGCTTCGTCGATGAGGACTTCAACCGGGTGTGGACCCTCGAGGTCCTGGACGGTCCGCGCCGGAGCGTCGAGCTGGCCCGCGCCCGCGAGCTGAGGCCGGTCTTCGAGCAGGCGGATTTCCTGCTGGACGTCCATTCCATGAGCACGGCATCCGTGCCGCTCATGCTCTGCCACGGCCTGGAGAAGGAGCGGGCCTTCGCCCTGGAGGTGGGTTATCCCGGAACCGTCGTCTGCGGGCCGGGCCATGTCGAAGGCCTCAGGATGATCGAGCACAAGCCCTTCAACGATCCGGCGAACCCGCAGGTCGCGCTGCTGGTGGAAGCGGGCGAGCACTGGGCGTCGGCAACGGCCACGCATGCGCTCGATACGGTCCTGCGTTTCATCGCGGCCGCCGGAAGCCTCGACTTGGCCGATGTCGAACACCATATCGCCGACAAGGCGCCGCCCCGGCCGCGCCTGCTGGAGGTGACCGATGGCATCGTCGCCCGGACCGACCGGTTCCGGTTCGCCGCACCCTATGTCGGCTGCGAGGTGTTCGAGAGAGCCGGCACGGTCATCGCCCGTGACGGCGACCGGGAAATCGCGACGCCCTACGACGGAGCGATCCTGATCATGCCGAACCATTCCGGCCCCGGACCGGGCCGCAAGGGGCGCATCTGCCGCCCCGTCGATGAAAGGAGCGCCGATGGCGCGTAAGGGCCAGCGCAGACGGGGCAGGAGAACGCGCATGCGGGCGGCCCGCTTCGGGCGCAGCCTGCCGCTGCGCTTCCGCAACTATGTGCTTGCGGGAGTCCTGGTCACGGCTCCCATCGGCATCACCGCCTGGCTGGCCTGGCAGATCATCCAGTTCTTCGATGCCAGGATCCGGGCCATCATCCCGGAAGGCTACAACCCGGAGCAGTATCTGCCCTTCTCGATACCGGGCATCGGCCTCATCATCTTCATCATCGCGCTTTCGCTGGTCGGCTATCTGGCCGCGGGCCTGATGGGCCGGACGCTGATCCGGGCCGGCGAGCGCCTGTTGAACCGCATGCCCGTCGTGCGTACGGTCTATGGCGCGCTCAAGCAGATTTTCGAAACCGTTCTGGCGCACAGATCGACCGCCTTCCGGCAGGTCGTGCTGGTGGAATATCCTCGGCGCGGCCTCTGGTGCCTCGCCTTCGTCTCGGGCGTGACCGAGGGCGAAGTGCAGAACCTGACGGAAGACGAACTGGTGAACATCTTCCTGCCGACGACGCCCAACCCGACCTCGGGCTTCCTGCTCTTCGTGCCGAGGCGGGACCTGACCCCGCTTTCCATGACCGTCGAGGAGGGCATCAAGATGGTGGTCTCCGGCGGCATCGTGACGCCGCCCGACCGGCGCCCCGAGGAAGAGCGCAGCATCCCGAAGATTCCGGCCGAATCGACGTGAAGGTGGACCTCGACAGGGTTGCGTCGGTCATCCGCGAGACCGCCGCAGCCGAAATGCTGCAGCAATTCGTCGACCTCGATCCCGGCGACATCGGCGAGAAGTCGCCCAATGACTTCGTCACCGCCGTCGACCTGGCGATGGAGGCCCGATTCGCGAAGCGCCTGCCGGACCTGCTGCCCGGCTCGGCGGTGGTCGGCGAAGAAGCCGTAGCCGACGATGCCGGCGTTCTCGACCTGCTGGCGGAAGACCGTCCCGTCTGGGTCGTCGACCCGCTGGACGGCACCGCCAATTTCGCCTCGGGCTATCCGCTCTTCTGCACCATCGTGGCGCTCGTCATCGGCGGCGAGACGGTCGCCGGGTGGATCTACGACCCCTTCTCCGAGCGCCTTGCGGCCGCGGAACGGGGCGGCGGCGCCTTCATGGGCGAACGCAGGCTCAGGGTGACCCGCCCGGCCAACCTCCGCGACATGAACGGCGCCATCTACGGCTACAGGTTCCGGACGAGCGACGCCTACCGCGAGATCTGGGGGCGCGGGCGCGGGCGCCTCGGCCACTGCTTCAACGCGCGCTGCGTCGGACAGGAATATCTGGCCCGGCTGGTGGGCCGGGTGCATTTCGGCCTCTATACGCGGCTCAACCCCTGGGACCATGCCGCGGGCTGCCTGCTGCACGAGGAGGCGGGCGGCGCCGCGGCGATGCACGACGGCACGCCCTACAGGCCGCTCGGGCCGCGCCAGGGCCTGCTGGTGGCGCCCGACTGGGACATCTGGCGCATGATCGAGACTGACCTCATACGGCGCATCCCGCTATGATGGCGCAGCTTCCCGACATGCGGACTTCACTGCCATGAACACTGCTTCGCTCGCCTTCGTCGGCCTCGGCGTCATGGGTTTCCCGATGGCGGGGCACCTCGCCGCCGCCGGCCACAAGGTCACCGTCTACAACCGCACCCGCGAAAAGGCCGAAGACTGGTCCGCCGCGCACGGAGGCAGCACCGCCGCAACGCCCCGCGAGGCGGCGGAAGGCGCGGACATCGTGTTCTCCTGCGTCGGCAACGACGATGACGTGCGCAGCGTCGTTTACGGCGATGACGGCATCTTCGCGGGCATCCGGCCCGGCTCGGTGTATGTGGACCACACCACCGCTTCCGCCGACCTTGCGCGCGAGCTTTACGCGGAAGGCAGGGAACGCGGCGTCGCCTGCATCGATGCGCCCGTCTCCGGCGGCCAGGCCGGGGCGGAGAACGGCGTGCTCACCGTCATGTGCGGCGGCGACAGCGAGCCGTTCGAGCGCGCCCGCCCGGCGATGACCTGCTACGGGCGCGCGGTGACGCTGCTGGGCGCGCCCGGCAACGGGCAACTCACCAAGATGGTGAACCAGATCGCGATCGCCGGCCTGCTGCAGGGGCTGTCCGAGGCGCTCAATATGGGCCTCAAGGCGGGCCTCGACATGCCGCTCGTGCTGGAGGTCATTTCCAAGGGTGCGGCCGGCTCCTGGCAGATGGACAATCGCGGCCAGACCATGGTCGATGACAAGTTCGACTTCGGCTTCGCCGTGGACTGGATGCGCAAGGATCTCGCCATCTGCCTTGCCGAGGCCGAGCGCAACGGCGCGCGCCTGCCGATGACCGCCGCCATCGACCAGTTCTACAAGCATGTCCAGCAGGAAGGCGGCGGGCGCTGGGACACCTCCGCCCTTATCCACCTGCTGCGCAATACCTAGCCGGTCACGAGTTCGGCGACAGGCCCATCTGCCAGAAATCGATCTCGAGCCGCGTCGCGTCGCCGAAGATGCGCTCGAGCGCCGGCAGCCGCGCCGGCCCGCCGCGCCTGGCGAACAGGTCGTCGAGATGGGCAATCGCCGCGGCCGCAGTCTCCTGATACTCGCGGCCGGCATACATCTCGATCCAGGCCCCGTAAGGATTGCCCCGCGCGGACCCGGAGAGGGCGCGGCCGATTTCCGCATAGCCCACGATGCAGGGCGCAAGCGCGACATGCAGGTCGAGCAGGTCGCCGGCGAGCCCGCGCTCCAGCACATAGCGCGTATAGGCCATGGTCGCCGGCGCTTCCGGCAGGGCGGCCATGTCGGCCTCCTCCAGCCCCCATCCCTTGCAGAAGGCGACGTGGAGGCGCATTTCCGTGTCGGCGATGGCGAGCGCCGTTTCCGCGCCGTGACGGATGTCGGCGAGCGATTCGCCCTTGAACGCCGCCAGCGCGTAGGCGCGCGCGAAATGGACCAGGAAAAGGTAGTCCTGCTCCAGATAGCGGCGGAAACAGGCCTCCGGCAGGCTGCCGTCGCCGACGGCGCGCACGAAGGGATGGTCGATATAGGCCTGCCAGTCCGCGGATGCCGCCGCCTTCAGCCGGTCGAAGAGGCCCATCAGAGCAGCGACCGGGTTTCTTCGGGCAGCGTGACGCGGATTCCGTCAAGCTCGTCCGTCACCGCGATCTGGCAGCCGAGCCGGGAGGTCGGCGTCAGGCCGAAAGCGAGGTCGAGCATGTCCTCTTCGTCCTCATCCGGTTCCTCCAGCCTCTCGTACCAGTCCTCATCGACGATGACGTGGCAGGTCGAGCAGGCCAGCGAACCCTCGCAGGCGCCCTCGATGTCGATGTCGTATTTGCGCGAGATTTCCAGAATCGTCATGCCCGCCGGCGGCTCGACCGTCTGCTCGCTTCCATCCGGGCTGACAAAGGTGATCTTCGGCATGACACCCATCCTGTGAGCCGCGCCTTCTACCGCCTTCGCAATCGTGCCGCAAGGCGATTCCAGGCCTCCGCAAAGGCGTCGATATCCGCTTCCACGAGGCCTGGTCCAAGGCTGATCCGGATAGCCTCGCCCGCCGCCGTTTCATCCACTCCCATCGCCAGCAGCACATGCGACGCATCCACCTTCCCGGAGGAGCAGGCAGCCCCCGCGCTCACCGCGAATCCCTCAAGGTCGAAGGCCATCACCTGGGTCTCGCCCGGGACGCCGGGCATGCCGATGCAGCTTGTGTTGCCGAGCCGCGGCCCGCCGTTTCCGTAGATCACCGCGCCTTCAAGCTGCGCCTCCAGCCGGTCGCTGAGCACCGCCATGTCGGGGAGCGGGCGGGCGACCGCGCCGAAGCCGGCAATACCGACGACATTTTCCGTGCCGCCCCGCCGCCGGCGCTCCTGTGCGCCGCGGATTGCGCCGTCAAGCGCGCGTTCCGTGCGCATCACCAGAGCGCCGATGCCCATCGGTCCGCCGAGCTTGTGCGCCGAGAGCGCCAGCGAATCGGCGTCGATGGCGGCCAGGTCGAGCCGCCCGGCCGCCTGCACGGCGTCGCAATGCCAGAGCCCGCCGGTCTCGCGCACCCGCCGCCCGACTTCCTCAAGAGGGTGAATGGCCCCGGTTTCGTTGTTGGCGGCCATCAGGGCGACGGCCCTGCCTGGCGGGATCGAGTCGGGGCGAATGCGTCCGTCGCCGTCCACGGCCAGGCGTGGACCGGCCGCATGGTCGAGCACGGACGCATGCTCGCTCGCCCCCGCCAGCCACTCGCGCCCCGCCAGCGCGAGCGCATTCGCCTCGGTGCCGCCGGAGGTGAAGACGACCTGCTCCGGCGCCGCGCCGGCGAAGGCCGCAATCCGCGTCCGCGCCTCCTCGACAAGCCGTCGGGCGGCACGCCCCTCGCCATGCACCGAGGAGGGGTTGCCGAGTACGGCCATTGCAGCGGCCATGGCGTCCCGCGCGGCCGGGGCCAGCGGCGCCGTGGCGTTCCAGTCCATGTAAATGCGGCGTTTTGCCATGATGCGGCCTCTTGACGGCCCGAACCCGCCGACCCAGTTAGATCGCGCTCGTCCGCAAAGGAAAGCCCCGCTGGCGGCAGGCCTGCCGCCCGGACCGAAGGAACGGGATTCCACGCCCATGCCCGACGTTATCGTGAACGGTCCCGAAGGCCGGCTTGAAGCGCGCTATCACCATGTCGACGATCCGGCGGCCCCGATCGCGCTGATGCTCCACCCGCATCCGCAGCATGGCGGCACGATGCACAACAAGGTGGTTTACAACCTCTTCCATTGCTTCGTCCGGCGCGGGTTCTCGGTCATGCGCTTCAACTTCCGCGGCGTCGGGCGCTCGCAGGGCGAATACGGGCGCGGAGAAGGCGAACTCGCCGACGCGGCGGCCATTCTCGACCACATGCAAAGCCTCAGGAAGGACCCCGTCAAGGTCTGGATCGCGGGCTTTTCCTTCGGCGCCTGGATCGGCATGCAGCTGCTGATGCGCCGGCCGGAGATTTCCGGCTTCATCTCCGTCGCCCCGCCGGCGAACATGTACGACTTCTCTTTCCTGGCGCCCTGCCCGTCCTCCGGCCTGATCGTCAACGGGACGAAGGACGAGGTCGTGACGACCGACTCGGTCGAGAAGCTGGTCGAGAAGCTGCGCACCCAGCGCGGTATCGTCATCGACCACAAGGTCATCCCCGGCGCCAACCACCTCTTCACGCGCCATCTCGAACAGCTGAACGGCGCGGTCGAGAGCTATCTGGACAGGCGCCTCGCGGAGACGGACGCCTGAAACGCCTAATAGACGCGCTCGACGCAGAAATCGGCGATATCGGCCAGCACCGCACGCACCGGCCCGTCCGGAAAAGGCTCCAGCGCCCGCTTGGCGTCCTCGGCGCTGGATCGGGCCCGGTCCAGCGTCTCCGACAGGGAATCGTGGCGCCGCATGAGGGCGACGGCCCTGCCGAAATCCTCGACCCGCCGCCCGTCCTCGCAGAGGACCTGGTGCCAGAAAGCCTGCTCCTCCTCATTGCCCCGGCCGTAGGCGAGAATGACCGGCAGGGTGACCTTGCCCTCGGCGAAGTCGTCGCCCACGGTCTTGCCCAGATCGGCCTGCAGGGCGGAATAGTCGAGCACGTCATCGACAAGCTGGAAGGCGATGCCGAGATTCAGGCCGTAGGCTTCCAGCGCCTCGGCCTCCGCGCGCGGCCGGTCCGCGATGACGGCGCCGATGCGGCACGCCGCGGCGAAAAGCGCGGCGGTCTTGCCTTCGACGACCTTCAGGTAGTCGGCAATCCCCGTTTCCGGCCGGCTGACGGTGGCGAGCTGGCGCACCTCGCCCTCCGCGATCGTCGCGGACGCATTGGCGAGGATTCCCAGCACCTCCAACGAGCCGGCATCGACCATGAGCTGGAAGGACCGGCTGAACAGGAAATCCCCGACCAGCACGCTCGCCTGGTTTCCCCAGACGGCATTGGCGGTCTCCGCGCCGCGCCGCAACATGCTTCCATCCACCACGTCGTCATGCAGCAGCGTGGCCGTATGGATGAACTCGACGCAGGCCGCGAGCTCGATATGGCGCCGTCCCTCATAGCCGCAGAGCCGCGCCGACGCCAATGTGAGCATCGGGCGCAGACGCTTGCCGCCCGATGCGACGATATGGCCGGCCAATTGCGGGATCAGCGCGACCTCGTTCTGCATCCGCTCGAGGATCAGCGCATTGACGCGCGCCATGTCCGCCCCGACGAGCGCATGCAGCGCGGCCAGCGGCTGCGCCGGTGGCGGGGATGTCGCCGCTAGTGTCACGGGGGCACGATTGACCTTCGGGCGTGGGAGAGGCGAGCATAGGGCGGGCGGAAGGCCGGTCAAGCTTTGGGAACCGCAGATTGAAAGCTGTGCTGAAAACTACTGATCCGGTTGCGATTTCCTGGCTGGTAGCCGAACTCTCGGCGCGCGGCGTGGAAGCCGTTGTGCTCGACAGCCACACCAGCATAGTCGAGGGCAGCATCGGCATCCTTCCCCGGCGCGTGATGGTGGCCGACGAGGACTATCCCGAAGCGCGCCGCCTTCTGGAATCCGCGCAGCAGGATCTCGGCGGACTGTGAACGAAGCTGTCAGCGAAGACACCCTGCTGGACGGCAGGGTCCGGCTGCGGCAGCCCGCCGAGGGCTACCGGGTCGCGATAGACCCCGTCCTGCTGGCCGCGGCGGTGCCTGCCCGGCCGGGAGAGCACGTCCTGGAAATCGGCGCGGGCACCGGTGCGGCGGCCCTGTGCCTGGCAAGCCGCGTCGAAGGATGCTTCGTCACCGGACTCGAACACGATCGGGACCTCGCCGGGCTCTGCCGGAAGAATGTCGAGGCGAACGGCTTCGAGCGCAACGTCGATGTCATCGTCGGCGACCTGCGCGCCCCGCCGGCCCGGCTCGGTCCCGCGAGCTTCGACCATGCGATGGCGAACCCGCCCTGGCTCTCGCAGACAGCCGGTCCGCCGCCGCGGAACCGGCAGCGCGCACGGGCCCATGTCGAGCAAGGCGCCGACCTCATGCACTGGGTGCGCTTCGCCGCCACCATGCTGCGGCGGGGCGGAACGCTGACGACGATCCTGACCGCCGAACGCCTGGACGAACACCTTGCCGCCTATACCGCCTCGGGAATCGGGGAGACGGCGGTCGTTCCTCTCTGGTCGAAGAATGACGGCCGCCCGGCCCACCGCGTCATACTGCGCGGACGCAAGGATATCCGGGCGCCGGTTTCGCTGCTTCCCGGATTCGTCCTGCATGTCAGCAATGGCAGCTACCTGCCTGAAATAGAACAGATATTGCGGCGCGGCGGGGCGTTGGACTTTACATGGCGGCGCCGATAGTCGAAAGCTCCGCCACCCCATCGCTACTCACAACGCAACACGGGAGAAAGACCCTATGAGCATCGAACGATTCGACCGCACCAGCCCGCCGGGCCCGATGATGAGCCGTGCCGTGGTCCGGGGCGACACGGTGTATCTGGCCGGCCTCGTGGCACGCGACACGAGCGGCGACGTGGAAGCGCAGACGGCGGACATCCTCGAGCAGATCGACGGCTATCTGGAGCGCGCGGGCACCTCCAAATCCAGCCTGCTGGCGGCCAATCTCTGGATCACCGACATGGCCAATTTCGCGGCCATGAACAAGGTCTGGAACGGTTGGGTCGATCCCGAGAACCCGCCGGCGCGCGCCTGCGTGAAGGCGGACCTGGCGCGCCCGGAGATCCTCGTCGAGATCATGGTGACGGCGGCGCGCTGACGCCGGCGGCGAAACGGGAGGCGGCCGGTGGCGGAAGCCGCTTCGACCGCCCCCGTCTGGGCGTTGACGACGGGCGAGGCCGGCGCCGCCGGGCAGGCCGAGGGGCTGGCGGCGGCTGTCGGGCGTCGCTACGAGGTCAGGACCGTCCGTCTGCGCCGCCCCTGGTCGTGGTTGCCGGCGCACCGGCAGGCGCCGGGCCTCCTGCAAACCGGACTGGCGGAGCGGCTCGGCCCGCCCTGGCCGGAACTGCTGATTACCTGCGGCCGGCGCAGCGCGGCGGTCTCCGTGGCTGTCCGCCGCGCCTCGGGAGGGCGGTGCTTTACCGTTCATATCCAGAATCCGCGCGTCCCCCTCCACCATTTCGACCTTGTGGTGCCGCCGCGCCATGACGGCGTCTCCGGCCCCAATGTGCTGGCGACTCGGGTCGCACTCCACCGCCTGACGCCGGAGGCGCTCGCCGCCGCCGGGGAGGCATGGCGGGAGAGGCTCGGCGAGTTGAATGTCGCCGTGCTGCTCGGCGGCCGAAGCCGGTCCCACCGCTTCACGCCGGAAACCGTAAAGGCGCTGGCGGACGGCCTTGCGGGGCTCGAGGGGCCGATGGCCGTCACCGCCTCCCGCCGGACCGAGCCGGGCGTCACCGCCGCGCTCAGGGCCCGCCTGCCGGAAGCGTGGTTCTGGGACGGGACCGGCTGCAACCCCTATCCCGGCATGCTGGCGCTCGCCCGGCATATCGTGGTCACGGAAGATTCGGTCTCCATGACCAGCGAGGCGGTATCGACCGGGAGGCCCGTCTATGCGGCGCGCATGGCGGGCGGCAACCGGCGGCTGGCGCGCTTCCATGCGGCGTTGCGTGAGGAAGGCGTCCTTCGCCCGTTCGAGGGCCGGCTGGCGGAATGGCGCTACGAGCCCGTGAACGAGGTGCCGCGCGTCGCCGCCGAACTGATCCGGCGCATGGAAGCGAGGAGTTTGCAGGCGGAGCGATTGCAGGGAGAATAGCGGCGGACCGTCCCGGGAGGCTTGCGATGACCGCCGACAACCCAGCTTTCGAAATCCGCCCGAGCGGCGCGCCGGTCGGGGCGGACGTGTTCGGCGTGGACCTGTCGGCGCCTCTGCCCGATGAGGTGTTCGAGGCGTGCGAGGCGGCGTTCGACCGCTACAGCGTGCTCTGTTTCCGGGGCCAGTCGCTGACGCCGCACGAGCTGCTGGCCTTCTCCCGCCGCCTCGGGGAGATCAAGGTCAACGCCTTCGACCAGCATGCGCTCGAAGGCGTGCCGGAAGTGCTCAAGGTGTCGAACCTGCGGGACGGGAGCGGCCGGGCGCTCGGCTATGCCGATGCCGGCAGCCACTGGCACACGGACATGTCCTACACGGCGGAGCCGCCGCGCCGGACCCTGCTCTACGCCCTGGAAGTGCCGCACGACGATGCGGGCGAGCCGCTGGGCCCCACGCTCTTTGCAAGCGCCGCGGCGGCCTACGACGCGCTCGACGGGGAGACCCGCGGCCGCATCGAGGGCCTGCAGGCGGTCCACCGCTTCGCCGCCAAGGAGCGCGGCGTGAAAAAGCCGGTCGCCGTGACCCAGGCGCAGATCGACAGGAACCCCGACGCCCGCCATCCGGTCGCCCGGCCGCACCCGAAGACCGGCCGCAAGGCGCTTTATGTGCGCAAGGGCGAGTGCATCGGCATAGACGGCATGGACGACTCGGAAGCGCTCCCGCTGATCGACCGGCTCTCCGACCTGATCGTGGAGGACCGCTTCATCTACCGGCACCGCTGGGCCGTCGGCGACGTGCTGATGTGGGACAACCCCGCCGTCCAGCACGTCGCCATCCGCGACTATGAATGGCCCCAGCGCCGCTCCATGTGGCGCACGACCGTTCGGTAGCGGGGCTCAGATCAGCCCGGCGGCCCGGACGGCCGGAAGGTAGGTCCGGCTGACGGGGACCTTGTGGCCGCCGGTGAGGCAAAGCGCCGGGCGGCCGTTGATGCGGTCCGGGCCCGTCACATGCCCGCGCGCGACCCAGTAGGAGCGGTGGACCCGCATCCCGTCCGCGCCTTCCAGTTCGGCTACCGCGTCGGCGAAGCGCATCAGCACGAGGTCCGAGCCGGCGGTGGTGAAGGCCTCGACATAGTGGTCGGCCATCCTGAGATAGACGAGGTTGCGGCCGATCCCGTGCGGCAGGCGGTCGAGGAAACGGGACGGGGCGGCGGCAGGCGGCGCTTCCTGCTCCTGCGGGACGGGCCGGCTGCGGACCGCAAGGACGGCCGCGCTGATGAGCAGCCCGATCACCGCTACCCCCAGATAGACCTCCGGCAGCCGGTCCAGGCCGACATAACCCGGCCGGAACAGCGTTTCGGCGGCGAAGACGACGGCGGTTCCGGGCACGGCGGCCAACACCGCCGCCAGCGCCAGCGCCGGGCCCCGGCTGCGGAGCGGCCAGCCGTGCGTCAGGTGCAGCACCAGCAGCACCGAGCCGGCCCAGATGCTCCAGTTGCCGCTCATCGCCAGCACCCAGTAGCCGGCGCGCCCCAACGGGCCCATCGAATCGTATGTGCCGAAGGGGCCGATGAAGGCGAACAGCGCGACGGCGCCCGCCAGCGCCGCCGCATGGCCGGCGACCTGCCGGCGCAATCCGCGATGCGTGAACTGCATTCCCTGCAAACCGCGAAATATCCGTTGCCGTTCCCGCATCGAAGCATGACTCCGGCTGCCGCCCCGTCAACATCCCCGGCGCGGCGCACCCGCCGCCCGATACCGCAAACCGGAGAACGCAACGATGAACGCATCCCCCGCAAACAGGCTCGCAGCGCTTGGCCTCGCCGCCTTCGCGCTGGCGGCCCCGGCCTTCGCCTCCGCCGCCGACCTCGTGGTCCGCATCGAGGGCGTGCGCTCGGCCGAGGGCGATATCCGCGTCGCCGTCCACCGCCGCGCCGCCGGGGTGGACTTCCCCGATTCCGCAGGCGCCGTGAAGAAGGCGATGCGACCCGCGGCCGAAGCCGGCGACCTTGTGTTCGCCGGCCTGCCGCCCGGCGACTACGCCGTCGCCGCCTTCCACGACGAGGACCGCAACGGCGACCTCAGCACCAACCTGCTGGGGATGCCGACCGAGGGCTACGGCTTCTCCAACGATGCGCGCGGCCTGTTCGGACCGCCGGACTTCGACGACGCCGCCTTCACCGTGGAGGCCGGCGACGAGCGGCCCGCCGTGACGGTCACGCTCGGCTATCCGGGGTCCTGAGGCATGAAGACGCAATTTACCCGCAGGGACACCTTGCGCGCCGCCGGAAGCCTGCCCCTTTTGCTGGCCCCGGGGGCGGCAGGGGCGGCGGGTTCCGGCGCTTCCGATGAAGACGCGGCGCTCGCCTTCGCCACCGCGCAGGCCGAGCGGTTGTCCGCGCCGCTGCAAACCCTGCGCGGCCGCCTCCCCTCCGAACTGGCCGGCACCCTCTGGCGCAACGGCCCGGCGGAGCACGACCGCTTCGGCCACCGTTACGGCCACTGGTTCGACGGTGACGGCATGATCCAGGCGTTCCGGTTCGACGGCGCCGGCGTCACCCACCGGGCGCGTATCCTGGACACGCCCAAGCGCCGGCGCGAGACGGAGGCCGGGCGGCGCATGCTGCCCGCCTTCGGCTCGATGCCGCCCGACCCGGCGGAGACCCGGCGCCCCGACGACATGAACGCCGCCAACACGTCCGTGCTCGTCCATGCCGGACGCCACATGGCGCTCTGGGAAGGCGGGTCGGCGCTCGCCTTCGATCCCGGGACGCTGGATGCCGGCGGCTTCGTCGAGTGGCGCAAGGACATCGCCGGCGCGCCCTTCTCCGCCCATCCCAAGGTCGAGGCCGACGGCACGGTGTGGAACATCGGCTACCTGCCGGTGCCGCGCCCGATGCTGGTCTTCTACCGCATCGACCCCCAGGGGCGGCTCGCGAAGGTCAATGTGCTGCCGATGGCGCCGCTCGGCCTGACGCACGATTTCGTGGTGACGGAGCGGCGGCTGGTCGTGCTGCTCACGCCCTTCGTGCTGGACCTCGACGAATTCGCCTCCGCCCACATGCCCATTCTCGACGCCCATGCCTGGCGGCCGGAGCTGGGCGTGCGTGTGCTGGTCGTGGACAAGGACAGCCTGGAAGTCGAGCGCCGCCACGAGCTTCCGCCGGGCTTCCACTTCCATCACGGCAACGGCTGGGAGGAAGCGGACGGCACGATCCGGCTCGACCTCTGCCAGGCGCCTGACCCGTCCTTCGTCACCCGCGAGTTCCGCGACGTCATGCGGGGCGAGACCCGCTTCCGCTCGCAGCACCCGGTCTATCGGCAGGTCGTTCTCCGCCCGGACGGGAGCGCCGGGTATGAGCACAGCGAGGCGGTCGCCGCCGACTTCCCGCGCATCGACCCGCGCCGCCTCGGCCGGCGCCATGATATGACCTTCGCGCTGGCGGGCGTGGACGAGCACATCGGCTGGCCGCTCCGGCGCGTCGTGCGTCTTGCGCCCGGAGAGGCGGACGGCTGGAGCTGGCCCCGGCACCGGATACCGGAGGAGCACCTCTTCGTGCCGCGCGGCCCCGGCGAGGGCGAAGGCTGGCTGCTCGGCCCGTTCCTGGACTTGCGCCGGCGCGCGTCCGGTCTTGCCGTCTTCGAAGCGCAGCGCCTCGCCGACGGCCCGGTCTGGGAAGGGATTCTCCCCTACCCACTGCCCCTCGGCCTCCACGGCACCTTCGCTCCGGCGTGAGGCCGGCCGGGCGCAGGAGCGGAGGAGGCCCCGGTAAGGTCGGGTCCGGCGAGGCAGGGCGGGGCGTGTCGGGCCGCGCCGCTTCGGCGGCGCGGTTCCGACAATCGCCCCCCTCTTTCCGCTGCCGCTTGCCATAGCGTGCGATAGTCGCCAGATTCCGTCCATGGCTGCTGCCTTCGATACCATTACCGCCGTTCATCGGCTGGAAGACGCCGGCCTTTCGCGCGAGGCGGCCGAAGCGATCACGGCGGGCGACCTTGAGGCGTCCGGGGCAGGCCACGACGGGCTGGCGACCAAGGCGGACCTTGCGGCGCTGGAAGCCCGCATGACCTGGCGCATTATCGGCATTGTAATCGCTGCGAACGCGCTGCTGCTCGCTGCCTTCAAACTGATTCCGTAACACCCGCCTTCCGCCGCCCGTCCCGCTGAGGCAGACCCCCGGCCCCGGCGCTCGTTGACGCCCGGACGGGGTTGCCGTCATGCTTGCCTCCGGGACGCGGATATTCGACATGCCGGCGGCGGCTGAACGGCTGCGGTCGGTTCGGCAGTCAGATAGGTCGGCCCGGGCTTGTCCGGTCGATTTCGGAGCCAGGACAATTTCGACGATCCGGACATCGATCAAATGGATCGCAGGACTCGGTGTCGTCGCCGTCATTGCGTTGACCCTCCTCGGCAAGAAGACATTCCATGTGGAGGCGATCATTCCCGCTCCGCCTTCCGCCGTGTGGGAAGTACTGATGGACACGACCAGGTACCCGGAATGGAATCCCGTCTTTGTGAGCGTCAGCGGCCCCTATGAACAGGGCGACGAAATTCTGAACGAGGTGCGCGATCCGAAGGGCGAAATCCTGAAGATGACGGCAACGGTCGCCGAACTCGTCCCCGAACGGAAGCTGCGTCAGAAGGGCGGCGTGACCGGCTTCATCACGTTCGACCACCAATGGCTTCTCGAACCCGTTGACGGTGGAACCAGGGTCATCCAGCACGAGGTGGACCGCGGCCTTTACCTGTGGTTCTGGGATTCGAGCTGGATCGAGCCCGCCTACGGCAGAACGAACGAAGCGCTCAAGGCCCGCGTCATGTCGCTCGGCAGCCGATAAACCGCCATGTAGCGCTGCAGAGCGTTCAGCGAGGCGACGGCGTGCAGCGGGCGGCGGCTGTCTGCTATGGTGAGCGGCGAAACAATGCAGGGAGCTTCGTCCGCCCATGCCGACCGCCGCTTCGCTCGCCCACGCAGACACCAACAATCTCGAACCGTTCTTCATGCCGTTCACGGCGAACCGGAGCTTCAAGGCGGACCCGCGCCTGATCGTCGGCGCCGAGGGCGTGCACTACATCGCCCGCGACGGCCGGCGCGTGTTCGACGCCTCCGCCGGGCTCTGGTGCGTCAATGCCGGCCATTGCCGCAAGCCCATCGTCGAGGCCGTGCAGCGCCAGGTGGAGACGATGGACTTCGCCCCGACCTTCCAGATGGGGCATCCGGCGGCGTTCGAGCTGGCGTCCCGCATCATGCAGATCGCGCCGCCCGGCATGGACTCGGTGTTCTTCGCCAACTCCGGCTCGGAGGCGGTGGACACGGCGCTCAAGATCGCCATCGCCTGGCACCGGGCGCGCGGCGAGGGGCAGCGGACCCGCCTCGTCGGGCGGGCGCGCGGCTATCACGGCGTCGGTTTCGGCGGCACCTCCGTCGGCGGCATCAAGAACAACCGCAAGGCGTTCGGGATGCTGCTGCCCGGCGTGGACCACCTGCCGCACACGCTGGACCTCGCCGGCAACGCCTTCAGCCGGGGCGAGCCGGAGCACGGCATCCATCTGGCCGACGAACTCGAGCGCATCGTCGATCTGCACGACGCCTCGACCATCGCGGCCGTCATCGTCGAGCCGGTCGCCGGCTCCATCGGCGTCTATCCGCCGCCGAAAGGCTACCTGAAGCGGCTGCGCGAAATCTGCGACCGGCACGGCATCCTGCTGATCTTCGACGAGGTGATTACCGGCTTCGGGCGCGTGGGCGCGGCGTTCGCGTCCGAGCGCTTCGGCGTGACGCCGGACATGATGACGCTCGCCAAGGGCCTCACCAACGGCACGGTGCCGGCGTCGGCCGTCGTCATGCAGAAGGAGATCTACGACACCTTCATGACCGGCCCCGACTGGATGGTCGAGCTGACCCACGGCTACACCTATTCCGCCCACCCGCTCGCGGTCGCCGCCGGCCTCGCGACCCTCGACCTCTACCGGGACGAGGGGTTGTTCGAGCGTTCGGCCGCCCTCTCGCCGGTCTTCGAGGACGCGGTCCACAGCCTGAAAGGGCTGCCGAACGTCATCGACGTGCGCAATATCGGCATGATGGGGGCGGTCGAGTTCGCGCCCCGCGGCGGCGAGCCCGGCCGGCGCGGCTACGACGTCTTCCTCGACTGCTGGCAGTCCGGCGTCTATTGCCGCCAGGCCGGCGACACGCTCGCCTTCTCGCCGCCCTTCATCATCGAGGACGGCCAGATCGGGGAGATCTTCGGGATCGTCGCCGACGCGATCCGCCGGACGGACTGACCCGGAGTTCGCCGCCCGGCCCCGGTCCGGCTACGCCGGGCTCCGCGCCCCCCGTTCGCCGCCCCGGAGCCAGGATCGATTCCGGCGGCGCAGGCGGCCGAGGCGACGGTCGCGCTCCAGGCGGTGGCGCTGGAGGAAGCGGTGCACGCTGGACCTTCCGAACGCGAAGCCCTCGGCGGCCAGCGCGTCGCACAGCTCCCTGATGCTGAGCAGCGGGCGCGCTTCCAGGATCCGGAAAATCCGCTCCCGCTCCGCCTCGATCGGCGAAACGCCGCGGCGGCGCTGCCCGCCCGGCCGCAGGTGGCCGCGCTCGCGAAACTGCGCCACCCAGCGCACGACCGTGGTCTTGCCCAGCCCGAAATGGCGGGCCGCGGCGGCGGCGCTCATGCCGCCTTCCATCACCGCCGCCACCGCCAGGCCCCGCAACTCGACGTTCACCGCGCGGCCCCGCCTCGGCCGCGGCAGCCCGCCCGCCGGTTCCTCCGCCGGGCGCTTGCCCGTATCACTCGTCATGGCTCTCCTCCCGGCCGCGCCGCCACCGCCGCCCGCCCCAACCGGGCCGGGACGTTTCCAGAATGCGCGCGCGCCTCCCCGTCGGCGCCCGGAGGCGCCATTGCCGCCGTCCCGGCGGCGAACGGGATTCGAAAACGGGGAGCGCAGGGCGCTTCCACCGGCGGTCAGGTCATGGCCTCACTCGTTTATTTTCCAGATAATTGGAACTTATATAGAACATATGCGGGGTACGTCAAGGCCGGACCGGAGAAAAATACAGCGCCGGCCCGCCGGCGGCGCAAGGCTCCGGTTCGCGTCCGGGGCGCTATCCACCAGCCATCAACCGCTAGCCGCTATCCACTCCGGCCGGGGCGGCGGGGCCGGCGCTGCGCCATTGCCTCCGGTGGTGAACTGGAGCTCGGCGAGGCGGGCGTAGAGGCCGCCCGCCGCCAGCAACTGGTCGTGCGTTCCGGTCGCGACGGCCCGTCCCCGGTCCAGCACCACGATGCGGTCCGCATTCATCACCGTCGCAAGGCGGTGCGCGATCACGATGGTGGTGCGGCCGCGCGAAAGCCGGCCTAGCGCGTCCTGGATCAGCCGCTCGTTCTCCGAGTCGAGCGCGCTCGTCGCCTCGTCCAGCAGCAGCACGGCCGGGTCCCGGAGGATGGCGCGGGCAATGGCGAGGCGCTGGCGCTGGCCGGCGGAGAGGCGCACGCCGCGTTCGCCGAGATAGCTGTCATAGCCCTCCGGGAGCGCGCGGAGGAACCCGTCCGCCGCCGCCGCTTTCGCCGCCTCGACGATCTCCGCATGGCTGGCGTCGGGCCGTCCGTAAGCGATGTTCTCCCGCGCCGTGGTCGAGAACACGACCGGCTCCTGCGGCACGAGGCCGAACTGCCCCCGCACCGCCGCCGGGTCAGCGCGGCAGATATCCACGCCGTCCAGCGTTATCCGCCCGCCCACCGGGTCGTAGAAGCGCAGCAGCAGGTTGAAGAGGGTGGACTTGCCGGCGCCAGACGGCCCGACCACGGCCACCGTTTCGCCCGGCGCAATGTCCAGGTCGAACCGGCTGAGGACCGGCCTGTCGGGCGCGGAGGGATAGGCGAAGGTCGTCCCCTCGAAGGCCACGGCGCCGCGCGCGGGCTCGGGCAGCGCCGCCGGATCGGCGGGCGCGGCGATCTCGGGTTGCGCGGCCAGCAGGTCCATCAGCCGCTCCGTCGCCCCGGCCGCGCGCTGGAGGTCGCCCACGACCTCGCTGAGCGCGCCGAGCGCCGCGGCCGCCACCACAGCATAGAAGACGAAGGCCGAGAGGTCGCCCGCCGACATGGCGCCCGACATCACGTCCCGGCCGCCAAGCCAGAGGATCGTGCAGACCGCCCCCAGCGCCAGCACGATCACGATGACGGCGAGCGCCGAGCGCACGCGGGTGCGATGAATCGCGGTGCGGAACGCCTCTTCCACCCGCATGGAGAAATCGACGATATCCATGCCTTCATGGCCGAAAGCCTGCACGGTGCGGACGGCGGAGATCGATTCCTCGACATGCGCGCCGACGTCCGCCACCCGGTCCTGCGACGCGCGGGAGAGGCGGCGCAACCGCCGGCCCAGCACCATGATCGGCAGCAGCACCAGCGGGATGACCAGCACCACCAGCCCGGTGAGCCGCGGGCTCGTGACGAGCAGCATGGCCGCGGCGCCGACGAACAGCAGCACGTTCCTGAGCGCCATCGAAACCGTCGAGCCGACGACGGTCTGGATCAAGGTGGTGTCCGTGGTCAGCCGGGACAGGATTTCGCCCGTCTTGGTGACCTCGAAGAAACTCGGGCTGAGCTTCAGGATATGGGCGAACACGTCGCGGCGGAGGTCCGCCACCACCCGCTCCCCGACCCAGGCGACCAGATAGGAGCGGAAGAAGGTCGCCGCCGCGAGCACCAGGATGACGCCGAGCAGGATGACGAGAGCGGCGTCCAGCACGGCGGGATCGTTGCCGGCAATGCCGTTATCGACGAGATGGCGCAGCCCGAGGCCGATGCCGAGCACCGTGCCCGCCGCGACTATGAGCGCGACGGAGGCGCCGGCAGCCTGCCGCCAGTGCGGCACGAGATAGCCCGCCAGCGCGCGCAGGGGGCGCAGGTTGCGGGAGGCCTCTCGGGCGGATATGGCCGGGTTCGGTCGTCTCATTGCCTCTTTTCGGTCGCCGCGCAAAGACGGGTAATAGCCGCCGCGCCGCGCCGCGCCTAGTGCGACGGCGCTTGAGCGCCGCAGCGCGCTTCGCTATACAGGCCCGCCTGCCTGTCCTGGAGCGCCCCGCCGATGAAGCCCGACATCCATCCCGAGTATCACGAAATCACCGTCGTGATGACCGACGGGACCGAATTCAAGACGCGCTCCACCTGGGGCAGCGAGGGCGACACCTTGCGGCTCGACATCGACCCGCTCTCCCATCCCGCCTGGATCGGGGGCAACCAGCGGCTTGTCGATACGGGCGGCCAGGTCGCGCGCTTCAACAAGCGTTTCAAGAATTTCGGCGTCTAGCCGCCCTGCCGGCCGATGGACGGCGAGACGCTCTCGCCTGCCGCGCCCCGGCGCATATCGGCTTCGGCTTGCGACTACGCGGCGCATGAGGTCCATCACCCGGACGAGCAGTTGCTGCCGGTTGTCGTGGCGAGCCCCCATAGCGGCTCGGTCTATCCCCGCGCTCTGCTGGAGGCATCTCCCCTCGATCTCGACCTGTTGCGCCGGTCGGAAGACTGCCATGTGGACCGGCTTGGCGCCGGCGCGGTCGAGGTTGGCGCGCCGCTGCTCCGCGCGCATGTCCCGCGCGTTTTCCTGGATGTAAACCGCGAGCCTTGGGAACTCGACCCGGCGATGTTCGCCGACCCGCTGCCGCGCTATGTGAAGACCCGGACGCCGCGCATCGCATCCGGGCTCGGTACCATCCCGCGCCTTGTCGGCAACGGGCTCGAAATCTACCGCACCAAGCTTACTTTCCGCGAGGCGCGGCAGCGGGTGGAGCGTTTCCACACACCCTATCACGCGGCGTTGGCGGCGCTGCTCGAGGAGACCCGCCAGCGGTTCGGGCGGGCGCTCCTGATCGACCTGCACTCGATGCCGTCTGCGAGCTGGGGCGGACGCTGGCCCGAAGGCGCGAAAGGCGCCGACATCGTGCTGGGCGACTGCTACGGCAAGGCATGTTCGCGAGCCGTTACCGCAGCCGCCCATGCCCATCTCTCGGACCGGGGTTACAGCGTGGTGCGCAACGACCCCTATTCCGGCGGTTACACGACGAGGCGCTACGGCCGGCCCGGCAAGGGCCGCCATGCTCTCCAGGTGGAAATCAACCGGTCGCTCTACATGGACGAAGCCACGCTCGCGCCCAGGGCCGGGTTCGCGCAGATGGCCCGCGACCTGACCGGCCTGTTCCAATGCCTGGCGGGCGCCTTGCAACGCCGACCGGCATGAACCCGCCCCGTATCTCTGCGCGCGACGCCCTCTTTCTGGATCTCGACGGCACGCTGGTCGAGATCGCGCCAACGCCGGACGCCGTGCGGCCCGCAAGCCATTTGGTAGAGCTTCTCGAAGGCGCATCCCGGCATGTCGGGTCGGCGCTGGCCATCGTCAGCGGGCGTTCCATCCGCGTAATAGACGGCATACTGGCGCCTCTCGAGCTGCCAGCTGCCGGGTTGCACGGTCTCGAACGGCGTTCCGCCGGCGGCGCATACAGCCCGCCGCCCGCCCTGCCCCGCTTCGACGAACTGCGGGCGGCGCTCGGGCGCTTCGCGGCGGACCATCCGGGCCTCCTGCTCGAAAACAAAGGCGCGGCGCTGGCCCTTCATTACCGCACCCGGCCCGAACTGGGCGCCGCGGCCATCGCTGCCGTCGAAGCGGCCCTTGGCGGCGTGCGCAGCGGCATCGCGGTCCAGCACGGCAAGGCGGTCATCGAGCTTCGCTCCGAGGGGGCCGACAAGGGCGCGGCGGTCGCCGCTTTCCTGTCCGAGCCGCCCTTCACCGGCCGGCGCCCGGTATTTACAGGCGACGACATAACGGACGAAGCTGCGTTCCGCACCGTGCGTCAGCGGGGCGGCGTCGCGGTACGTGTAGGCCTGCAAGGCGCCAGCGCCGCGGAATGGCGCCTTGCGGATGTGGCGGCCGTCCATGCCTGGCTGGCCGATTTGGAGGGATGAGATGCGCTCGCTCGAACTAAGCATGATCGGCAACAGCAGCTACGCCGCACTGCTCGACCCGCGCGCGCGCATCGTCTGGGCGTGCATGCCGCGCTTCGACGGCAACCCGGTGTTCTGCGACCTGCTGGAGCCCGGGAAGGAAATCGGGTTTTACGAGGTCGAGATCGAAGGCTTCCTGCGCAGCGAGCAGACATACCGGCCCAATTCGGCCATCGTCGAGACCTGCCTGTTCGCGGAGAACGGCGCGGCGGTCGAGATTCTGGACTTCGCGCCCCGCTTCAAGCAGTTCGGGCGGCTGTTCCGGCCGTTGAGCCTGGTGCGACGCATCCGCCGTCTGGGCGGCGCGCCGCGTATCCGCATAAGGCTGCGCCCCGCTGGCAATTATGGCGCCGAGCCGGCCGAGATAACGCGCGGCAGCAATCATGTCCGCTACATATTGCCGGACCATGTGCTGCGTCTGACGACGGAGGTGCCGGTTTCCTATGTGCTCGACGAGACGTCGTTCCTCCTGGACAAGCCCGTCGATCTCATCCTGACGCAGGACGAGGCGCTGACACGGCCGGTGCATGAGATCGCGCGCGAATTCGAGGAGCGGACGGACGACTACTGGCGCGAATGGGCGCGCTACCTTGCCGTGCCCTTCGAGTGGCAGGACGCCGTCATACGCGCGGCGATCACGCTCAAGCTCTGCTCGGTCGAGGACAGCGGCGCCATCGTCGCGGCCGTCACCACCTCGGTGCCGGAAGCGGCGGGCACGGAGCGCAATTGGGACTACCGCTTCTGCTGGCTGCGCGATGCCTATTTCACCATACGGGCGCTCAACCGCCTCGGCGCGACACGCACCATGGAGGAATTCCTCCGCTATATCCTCAATATCGTGGCGTCGAGCCCCGATGGCCGGCTGCAACCGGTGTTCGGCGTGCAGATGGAGACGACGCTCTCCGAGTCCTCCGTCGAAAGCCTGGGCGGCTATCGGGGGCACCAGCCCGTGCGCGTCGGTAATCTCGCCTATGTGCAAACCCAGCACGATGTCTACGGTGCCGTCGTGCTCGCCTGCGCCCAGGCGTTTTTCGACCAGCGCATCGACCTGCATGGCGACGACCGGCTGTTCGAGACCCTGGAGCGCATCGGCGACGTGGCGGCGCGCATGTACGACCAGCCCGATGCCGGCCTCTGGGAGCTGCGCGGGCGCGAGCGCGCCCACACATTCTCGGCGCTGATGTGCTGGGCCGCCTGCGACCGCCTGGCCCGGATCGCCATGCAGCTCGACCATCCGGACCGCGCTTCCGTGTGGAACGGGCACGCCCGGACGATCCGGGCCCGGATCGAAAGGGACGGCTGGAACGAGGAGAAGCAGGCCTATGTCAGCTCATTCGGCGGCACGGAGGTGGATGCGGCTCTCCTGCTGATGCACGAGCTTTCCTTCTGCGAAGCCGACGACCCGCGCTTTCTCGGCACCGTCGCCGCCGTCGAGCGGGAACTCCTCCGGGGCGACCATGTGTTCCGTTATGTTGAAGCCGACGATTTCGGGACGCCTCATAACGCATTCAATGTCTGCACTTTCTGGTATATCGATGCCCTGGCGGCGATCGGCCGCCGGGATGAGGCGCGCCGGCTGTTCGAGAACATGCTGGCCTGCCGGAACCAGGCAGGGCTCCTTTCCGAGGACCTGAACACCGAGACGAACGAGCTATGGGGCAACATTCCGCAGACCTACAGCATGGTCGGCCTGATCGTGTCGGCGTTGCGCCTGTCGAAATCGTGGGAGGAAGCGTTCTGAGGAGGCATGGCCCGTGAGCCGACTCATCGTCGTCTCCAACCGCGTGGCTCCTGTCGATGAGACCAAGCCGACCTCCGGGGGGCTCGCAGTCGCCGTTCTGGCGGCCCTGAAGCGTTCCGGGGGCATATGGTTCGGATGGAGCGGCGACGTCTCCGAAGTGCCAGGCGAGGTCGTACACAAGGTACGCTCGGGCAGGCTGACCTACGCCACCTTCGATCTGTCGACCCGGGACCACGAAGAATACTACAACGGCTTTGCCAACAGCACGCTCTGGCCGCTCTTCCACTACCGGCTGGACCTCGCGAATTTCAGCCGCCGCAACTATGCCGGCTATCGACGCGTCAATGCCTATTTCGCCCGCAAGCTGGTCGATCTCATCGAACCCGACGATCTCATCTGGGTTCACGACTACCACCTGATCCCCATGGCGGAGGAGCTCCGCCGCGCCGGGATCGCCAACCGCATCGGCTTTTTCCTGCACACGCCCCTGCCGCCGCTGGAGCTGCTGCTGGCGCTGCCGGAACACCAGGAGCTGATGCGCTCGTTCTTCGCCTACGACCTGATCGGCTTCCAGACCGAAGCCGACCGCCGCGGCCTCCTCGACTACGCAATCCAGGAGGCCGCCGGCGAGATGGCGGGCGATACCATCTTCCATGCCCTCGGCCGGACCGCCTCGGCGGAGGTCCATCCCATCGGCGTCGATACCGACAATATCGAGCGCGCCGCCGCCGGCGCGGCAGCGGCCCGCTACGGCGCGCGCATGCGCACCAGCCTCGGCGGGCGCCGGCTGATCGTGGGCGTGGACCGGCTGGACTATTCCAAGGGCCTGCCGGAACGCTTCGCGGCGTTCGGCCACCTGTTGGGCGCCTATCCGGCCAACCGCAACCGGGTGAGCCTGATGCAGATTGCGACGCCCACCCGCGCGGGCGTTCCCGAATATGAGGAAATCAGGCGGACGCTGGAAACGCTGGCAGGACGTATCAACGGGGAGTTTGCGGACTTCGACTGGGTGCCGATCCGGTATCTCAACAAGAGCTTCGCCCGGCGCACGCTGTTCGGCCTGCTGCGCACCGCGCAGGTCGGGCTCATTACCCCGCTGCGCGACGGTATGAACCTGGTTGCGATGGAATATCTCGCGTCCCAGTCGCCGTCGGACCCCGGCGTGCTCGTGTTGTCGCGCTTTGCCGGGGCCGCCCACTCCATACCGGGCGCCGTGATCGTCAATCCCTATGACGCCGAAGGCGTGGCGGAAGCCATCCAACTGGCGCTGGACATGCCGCGGGAGGAGCGGGTCGAACGCTGGCAGGCGGGCATGGAGGCGCTGCGCCGCAACGATGTCAGCCGCTGGCGCGAGATTTTCGTCTCGCGGCTGACGGAGGCGCCTTTCGCGTGACCCTGGCGCTGCTCACCGACCTCGGCGGCACGAATATCCGGTTCGCCCTGAGCCGGGACGGCGGTCCGCCCGAGGCCCTGGCCGTGCTTGCAGCCGACGATTTCCCGTCCTTTGAGGACGCGGCGCGGCACTATCTCGGCGAGACCGGGGTCGGGTTTGCAGCGGTGGCGGTGGCGGGCCCGGTATCCGAGGGCCGCGCGATCATGACCAACCGCGACTGGATCATAGACGCCGTTGCCATAGCCGAAACCCTTGGCGTCGAGCGGGCCTGCCTTCTCAACGATTTCGAAGCCAAGGCCCTGTCCCTGCCCGCCCTCGCGGCACAGGACCTCTCGCCGGTCGGGGACGCCTTTCGGCCCGATGCGCGCGCTCCGAAGGTAGTGCTCGGCCCCGGCACGGGCTTCGGCGCCGCCGCCCTGCTTCCGGAACCAGACGGCGGCTGGCGTGCGGTCTGCGGCGAGGGCGGGCATATGACGCTGGCGGCCGCGAACGAAACCGAAGCCGGGCTGCTGGCCGAAATTCGTGAAGAATTCGGTCATGTCTCGGTGGAGCGGGTCGTGTCCGGCTCCGGGCTGGCGCTGCTCTACCGCACCCTTTCCGGAAACCGGGAACCGGCACCCGAACCATCGGAGGTCACGGCGCGCGCCGCTGCCGGAGAGCCGCTGGCGGTTGCGGTCGTCGGACATTTCACGCGCTTTCTGGCGACGGCGGCCTCCGACCTGGCGCTCGTCTTCGCCGCGAAAGGAGGCGTCTATCTCTCCGGCGGCATCCTGCCCCGCCTCGGTCCGTGCTTCGACCGCGCAGCCTATCTCGACCGCTTCGCCGACAAGGGGCGCTTCCGGGCGTTTCTCCAGCCCATCCCGAGCGCCGTCGTCACCCACCCGGTGCCGGCCATGGCGGGACTCGCCGCAGCGGCTTTCCAGTTGCAGGGACCGAAGTAGCTGCGCGTTTCGGAGCCGCTAACCCGGGCGTACAAGGACATGGCGTTTGCGGCCGGCGGAGAGCTTCAACATATCCAAGCCCTCCATATCGGCGAGACCCACAAGCCTCTCTTCTCCGCCGACAGGCTCGTCATTCAGGCGGGCTCCGCCGCCCCTTATCAGCCGCCGCGCCGCGCCGCCGGTGTCGGCCAGTCCCGCCCGGCGGAACAGGGCGAAAGCCGGGATCCCCGCTTCCAGTTCCGAACGCGGCACCTCTATCTCCGGCAAACCCTCCGCTGCCTCGCCCTGCTCGAAGGTGCGGCGCGCCGTCTCCGCTGCCTGCAAAGCCGCGTCGGCGCCGTGGCAAAGAACGGTTGCGGCGTCAGCCAGCGCTTTCTTGGAGTCGTTGAGCTCCCGGCCCTCAAGTGCCTCCAGACGCGCGATTTCTTCCATAGGCAGCTCGGTAAACAGGCGCAGGAAGCGGCCCACATCGCCGTCTTCGGTATTGCGCCAGAACTGCCAGTAGTCGTAGGCCGACACGCGTTCGGCATTCAGCCAGATCGCGCCGCTGGCCGTCTTGCCCATCTTGGCGCCGCTGGCGGTCTCGATCAGCGGCGTCGTCAGGCCGAACAGCTCGACTCCCTCCGCGCGGCGGCCGAGGTCGATGCCGCTCACGATATTGCCCCACTGGTCGGACCCGCCCATCTGGAGCCGGCAGCCGAAACGGCGAGCCAGTTCGACGAAATCGTAGGATTGCAGGACGGCGTAGTTGAATTCGAGGAAACTCAGCGGCTGCTGCCGGTCGAGGCGCAGGCGCACACTGTCCATCGAAAGCATGCGGTTGACAGAGAAATGCCGCCCGTATTCCCGCAGGAACGGGATGTAGGAAAGGCCGTCCAGCCAGTCCGCATTGTTCGCCATAACGGCGTCCGACGGCCCGTCGCCGAAGGTAAGGAACTTCTCGAACACGCGCCTTATGCCGGCCATGTTCGCGGCGATCTGCCCGTCCGTAAGCAACGGCCGCGCTTCCTCCTTGCCGGAAGGGTCGCCTACCTTTGTCGTTCCGCCGCCCATCAATACGATAGGCTTGTGGCCGGCCTGCTGGAAATGGCGCAGCAGCATGATCGACACCAGCGAACCGACATGCAGGCTGTCGGCCGTGCAGTCGAAACCGATATAGGCCGGTACCGGCGGTCCCTGCAGGAGCGACCCAAGCCCTCCAGCATCGGTGCATTGGTGCAGGAAGCCGCGTTCGCGAATGGTCTCCAGAAAGGACGGCACGGTCATCGGTCTCGCTGTTCGGGAGGAGCGAAGCGCCGTTTATCATGGCAACCGGAAGGCGACAACGAAGCCGGGCGCATCCAATGGAACTGATGATCGGCCTGATGAGCGGCACCTCGATGGACGGGGTGGACGCGGCCCTGCTGGAGACCGACGGCGAGGATGCAGTCCGGCCGCTGGGTTTCGTCACGCTGCCTTACAGCGAGGCAGAACGCACAGCCATCCGCACGGCGCTGGGTGCGGGTGACGAGCGGAAGGTCCACGCCGCCGAAACGGTCGTGACGGACGCCCATATCCGCGCCGTCTTTCGTCTGCTCGAAAAGACCGGGGCACAGGAGGTGACGGCCATCGGCTTCCACGGCCATACCCTGGACCATCGCCCTGAGGACCGCTTCACCCTGCAGGTCGGTGACGCCGGGCGGCTGGCGAGGGAAACCGGCATCCCGGTCATCGCCGATTTCCGCAGCGCCGACGTCGCCGCCGGGGGCCAGGGCGCGCCGTTCGCGCCGGTTTACCACCGCGCCAGGCTGGCCGGTGAAATCCGCCCCGTTGCCGTGCTCAATATCGGGGGCGTCGCCAATGTCACCTGGATCGGGCGGGACGGCACGATGCTCGCCTTCGATACAGGGCCCGGAAACGCACTCCTCGACGACTGGTGCCGCCGCCATACGGGCGAGCCAATGGACCGGGACGGGAGGCTGGCGGCGCAGGGGCGCGTCGATAAGGGCGTGTTGGAGCAGCTTCTGGACAACCCCTATTTCGCCGCCCCGCCGCCGAAATCGCTGGACCGGCAGAGCTTTTCTTCCGCGCCTGTCGAGGTCCTTTCGCCGGCCGACGGTGCTGCAACGCTTGCCGCCTTCACCGCCGCGGCCGTTGCGCGCGCGCCGCTCCCGGAGCCGCCGCGGCGCTGGATCGTCGCCGGCGGCGGGCGGCGCAACCCGGTCCTGATGGCCGCCCTGCCCGGCGCGGCCGAGCCGGCCGAGGCGTTCGGCTGGGACGGAGACGCGCTGGAAGCCGAGGCCTTCGCCTATCTCGCCACCCGAAAGCTCAGGAACCTGCCGGCGAGCTTCCCCGGCACCACCGGCTGCCCCGCCCCGATGACGGCGGGACGGCTATTTCCGCCGTGACACGCCGGCTGCCGAGACTGCGCTCATGATGGCGATGACGCCGGCCGAGGCGAAAGCGTAGCCCCAGGCGTTCACGGAGCCCGCGCCGCCCGTCGTCTCCAGCACGATCCCGAACAGCGCCGGGCCGATGAAACCGCCCGCCGCATTGGCAAAGGCGTGGAGGGCGAGCGCCCGCCCGCGCAGTTCGGGGCTGCTGACCTCGATGACGCCGCCCGCCAGCGTGCCCGCATCCATCAGCACGAAGAGATTGTGGAACAGCACCGGCCCGAGCAGAAGCAGCCAGAACGGCCAGTCCGCCGCAAAGCCGACCACACAGGCCGCGGAGCCGGACAGCAGCAGTGACAATGCCGAAACTTGCGCCATACCAAAGCGCGCGCCGAGCCAGGAGCCGACCATACCCATCGGCGCCCCGATCAAGGTAAGCGCCATGGCAAGCAGCGGCCAGTTCCAGTCGGGCGCGCCGCCGTCCGTCGTCGCGGCGAACACGAAAAATGCGACCATCCAGCTGCGGAGCGCCAGCAATTCGATGGAATGGCCGAAATTCGCCAGGATCACCTTCATCGCATTCCGATTGGCGAATACCGGACGAAGGTCCAGGGAAGCGCCACCACCTCCCGCCGCCATTTTCGGCGCGATCAGGCTCCAGACGAGAAGCGCAGCTACAACCGCCGCAATGCCAGGCATTGCGAAGGCCAGTCGCCAACCGATTGCGGCATCCAGCCAGTAGGTCGTGACATAAGAACAGCTGGCCGCAATCGGGAACGTCGATATGTAGAAGGCCCCGGCCCGCGCCTCCTTACCCGGCGGCATCCGGTCGGCAATGACCTTGACTCCGGGCATGTAGATCCAGGCGAAACCGATCCCCTGAACGAGACGGAAGCCGAGCCCGGACCAGAAGCCGTCCGCAACCGTCGCGAAGCCGAGAAGACCCACGGCGTTCGCCACGGAGCCGGCGATTATCAACCTGCGGGCGTCGAAGCGGTCGCTCCCTATGCTGACCAGTATGGCGAAGATGGACGAGAAATAGGGTGCGCCGGCAAGCCAGCCGGCTTCGCTTTCCGAGAGCGTCCAGCGGTCGATGAAGTCCGGCAGCAATGCAGGCAACCCGTGCAGGCCGATCAGGTTCAATCCCAGATGGCCGCACATGATCCAGAGCAGAAGGCGCGGGTTCATTCGCCCGCTCCCCTGCCCGGCTTGCGCAACAGCAGCACCAGCGGCGCGGCAACGCCGATAGTAATCGCCAACAGCGCGAAGTCGTTAACGAAGGCGATGGTTTCGGCCTGCAGCAGCACTTCCCGCCGCAGCGCCGCTACCGCGGCCTCATTATCGAGGTCCCAGGGCGAGAGGCGCAGCGCCTCGCTGTAGTCCGAGACGAAGTCCTTCAACGCCGTGTAGTTCGCCTGGGCGCTGCGAGTCAGCACGGCGACCACGATGGAGGTGCCCATCGACGCGCCTATGGACCGTATCAGCGCGAAGAGCGCCGCCGCCTCGGTGCGGTAGCGCTGGGCGAGCGTCGAGAAGGTAACGGTTGTGAGCGATACCCACATCAGGCCCATTCCGGCGCCGTTCAGCACGGTCGCCCAGACGATTTCGGCGGCCCCGACCTGGTGGTTCCAACCCGTCATCCAGACATTGGATATCCCGACGGCGGCGAGCCCGGCGAGGATCAGATATTTGCCGGCGACCCGGTTCGCCAGCACGCCCGCAAGGAACATCGCAATGCCCGTGCCGACGCCCCGGGCCGACAGCACCCAGCCCGCAGCCAGCACGGGATAGCCCTGGACGTTCTGCAGGAAGAGCGGCAGCAGGAACGTGCTGACACGCCGACCGACGCATTCGGAAGATTGTTCAACGAAGCACGTTCGAGGGAGACGGTATTTGCCGGGTATGTCGAGGTCAAGGGGCAAGCGCATAAAAAATGAAGGCCGCCGGTTCTGGTCCGGCGGCCTTCGGGGATGCGGTTCGGTCCCTGGTTCGATGCCACCTACCCAGCGCAGCAGCAAACAGCAGCCCGATATCCGGCCATCACGTGTCCGGATAATCGGCTGCCGCCGCTGCAATGTCAAGCGCCGGGTCGGTAGAGCGGGGGATTTTTCCGCCGCTGCCGGTTTCACCGCAACTCTATGGAAACAGGGAACTTTCCAGGCCGCGCGCTGAACGCCCGCGTATCGATACCGGACAGCCTTTCCCCGAATTCCGGGCGAAGGGGCAGACAGCACCCGGCCCCCGGCCGCCTCCGGGCGCCCGACGGCGGTTTCGCGGGTCCGGCGGACGGCATTCGCCGGAAAGGGGCGGACTTTCCGCTTGGGCGGGCGGGCGTTGCGGACGCCGCCGGCTTGCCCGGAAATGCCGCGGGACCGGCCGGGTCCTGCGCATGTCTGCCGGCGTTCGCCCGCTCCGGGGGGCGGCGATTCGCCAGCCGGCCGGGGGCCCGGCCTCTGGCGGGCAAGCCTGCCGCGGGCCCCGGCCGCAGGTCCCGGACGGTCCGGAACCGGACAAATATTCTGCGGCGGATTGACGCATTCGTGTTCCGGGAGCGGCCCGGCAGCGGAGAGCGGCCATGACGGCCCTGTATTGCGATCCGCACGCGCTTGCCGAAATCCTGCGGGAAAGACAGGACAGCTACGAGTTCGCGGCGCGCGGCTCGGTCGCATATTTCAGCAGGCTGCTCGATTTCGGCGCCTGGCTGACCGAGCTCAGAGGCGAGTGTGCGCACGGCGTCTGGATGAAGACGCTGAAAACCGCCGGCTGGTCGTACAGCGTCTGCAACCGGGCCATGAAGCTGCACCGCTCCGGGGTTTCGGCCGCCGAGCTTTCGCTCGAGGGCGGGAAGGCCGTTCTCAAACGGCTTGCGCGGCCGCGCCGGCCGGCGGAGGCCGGGGAGGCCGAATTTGGCGCCGGCGTCAATTTTGAGCCGTCCCCGGAGGCGGCGCCCGAGGGCGCGGACGTCGATCCGGCAGACACCGGATCCGGCGGTGCTGCAGGAACCGGCGGGCCTGCCGAAGCACCGGCGCGGGTGGCGCGCGAGGCCGGGGAGGCCGAATTTGGCGCCGGCGCCAAATTTGACGAACCCGCCGAAGCTCCGGCCCAGCCGGTGAAGCGGGCGTGGGACGCCGTCCGCGAGCGCCTGCGGGAGGCGGTCGGCGAGACGGCGTTCGATGCCTGGCTCGCCGGTCTTGGCATGGAGGCCCGCGGCGCCGGCGTCGTGCTGCTGGCCCCGAGCGCGTTCATCCGGGACCGGGTTCGCCAGGACCATGGCGAGCGCATCGCGCGCTTCCTGGAGCAGGAACTTCCGGGCGTCACGCTGGAATACGGCGTTGCCGAGGCGGCGCCCGCCCCGGAGCTGGCGCTGCCGGAGGGCGCCGCCGCCGATCCCGAGGCCAGGCTTTACATGGTTCCCGAGCCGGAGAAGTTCGATCCGAAGATGGCGGGAGACCGGATGGCGTCGTGCATGATGCTCCACGACATCAAGGATGTCGCCGCGCGCGCGTTCCTGTCGTTCATCGCCTACCGGGACGGCCCGAACATCGACGGCTGGGTCGTCACGGTGAGGGAGCTGCAGGCGATCTTCGGAGTGCCCGCACGGCGGATCCAGCGCTGGACCGAGAAGTGCAGGGAGGCCGGCTATTTGCAGGTGGTCCCGCGCCGGAACCGGGCCAACCGCTACCACGCCTTCCCGTCCGGCCTCGACTACCCGCGCCAGCACCGGATGACGCTGCTGCGCATCATGGACCTGAACCGCGAGGCGGCCGCGCGCGAGGCGGCCGAAAGCGCCGCCGCCCGCCCGTCGGCGGGTGACGGTCATGACACCTCCGGGGCGACACCAGCGGCGGCCAGGGGTGACAGTCATGACACCCCCATGGGTGACGGTCATGACACCCTTAACCCGAAAGAAACAGATAATGAAACCGCGCCGTCCCGCCGCCCGCCATCGCAAGCGCTGGCGGCGGGACGCCGCCGTTAGGAGGGAGCACTCCCATGCATGACCGATCGCACTCCGCCGCGTTTGCAGCGCCCCGCATCCTCGCCTTCGTGAGCCAGAAGGGCGGGGCCGGGAAGACGACGCTGGCGCTCAATGTCGCGGCCCATGCCGTCCGGGCCGGCCGCCGGGTCACCGTCCTCGACTGCGACCCCAACTGCTCGGCCGTCGTGTGGGGCGATCTCCGCACTGACCCGGCGCCTGATATCCGCTATTGCCCGTATCTCCGCCTCGACCGGGAGATCGGGCGGGCCCTGGCGAAGGGCTCCGACCTGATCCTTATCGACACCCCGATGGGGGCCGATGGCGGTCCTGTGGCCGGCGCGCGGCATGCGGACCTCGTGGTCGTGCCCTGCCGGCAGTCGCTGTTCGACCTCGCCGCGGTCCGCGCGAGCCTCGATGTCGCCGCGCTGGCCGGGACGCCGGCCGTCGCGGTGCTGAACGCGGTTCCGACACGGGCCGCGCACTGGGAGACCGAGGCCAGGGACCTGCTCTCCCGACAGGGGGTGCAGATGCTGCCTGCCGCGGTGCGCAACCGCGTCGCCTTCGTGCGGTCCACCCGGGCCGGGCTGGGCGTGGTGGAGTCCGATCCGCACGGGGCGGCGGCGGCCGAGATCGGCGCCGTGGCGGACGCGCTGCTGGCCTGGCCGGTGCGCGCGCTGAGGGCAGTCGCATGAGCCGGGCCCCGAAGAACAGCGGCGGGGCGTTCATCGAGCGCATCGAGGACTGGCGCCGCCGCAATCCCGCCGCGGTCGCCGGGGTTTCCCGCCTCGATCCGTCGACGGCGCGGCAGCGGAGCACCTGGCCCATCGCCCTGGAGCAGATCGCCGTCGGGCCGCGGCTGCGCGAGGTCGACGAAGCCGTCGTCGAACGCCTCGCGGAGTCGATGGACCGGATCGGCCTCCAGAACCCGATCCAGGTCCGCCACAATTTCGGCATCGACCCCGATACCGGCGAATACGAGCGCGGCCTGGACCGGGGAGGCTTCGCCCTCGTTGCCGGCGCCCACCGTATGGAGGCGGCCCGGCGTCTCGGATGGGGCCGGATCGAGGCCCTCGTGCTCGACGATCCGAGCCCGGACATGCTCGCCCTGGTGGAGGTCGACGAGAACCTGATCCGATCGGAACTCACGCCGCTGCACCGCGGCCGCTTCGTTGCCAGGCGCGAGGAACTTCATAGAAGACTGCACCCGGACGCCCGCCACGGCGGCGACCGCAAGAGCGCAGAATACCAGGAGAAAATCAACATCGAATGCTTCGATCTTGATTTATCGCCGCCTCTTTCGTTCGTTGAAGAGACGGCAGACCTGACCTCGTTGTCCAGGGGCACGGTCGCGCGCGCGCTGCGCATAGGAAAGCGTATCCTGCCCGAACTGCAGGACGAGCTGGAAGGCACCCCGATCGCGCGCCGGGAAGGGGACCTCTACCGGATCGCGGGCCTTTCGGAAGCCCAGCAACAACGCACCCTTGAACGGCTGCGCGAGACCGATGAGCCTCCCGAAACCCTCGCCGCGCTGCTGCAGAAGACGGACGCGCCGCCTGCGCCCCCGAAGGAGCCGACGCGCGCGCAGCAATTCGGCCGCCTGGAAAGCGCCTGGTCGCAGATCGCGCCGCGCGACCGGGTCACGGCGCTCCACCGTCTCTGCCTGCTGATCGACCGACGGCAGCGCGACGAGCTCGCCGAGGCCCTGCGCGGGCTCCCGGTCGCGGACGGGATTCACGCGGCCTGCCCCGAGGCCGGGCGATGAGCGACCTGGCCGAAACCGTGCGCCGCATTGCGCGGCGCGAACGCTGGCCGGCCTCCGGAGCGGAGCAGAGGCATTACCTGGAGAGGATTGCCGTCGATCCCCGTAGCCGGTGGCTGGCCGTCAGGAAGATTCCGGAGGCGCCCTGGTTCATGGTTGTATTCCGCCTGCACGGCGCCCTCGGCCAGCCACCGGAAGCCGGCCCGGCAGAAGGCCGGCGGTGCAGGCGCCCGGCAAAGACCGCCGGCGAGCCGCGAGGGGAACCGACATGAAGAAGATGCGGACGAGACCGGGGGCGGGCCGGTCGAAAGCTGGCCACCGCACTGTCTGCGCCACCGGCGAGGACTGGGAAATGGTCCGGGATGGCGCGCGCCGCGCCGGCATGTCGGTATCGGCCTGGTGGTTCGAATGCGCGCTGAACGTGGACCTGTCGGCGAAGGGCGGCAAGGCGCGGGCGCCGGTCCTGGACGCCGGGCGGCAACACAGCCTCGCGGATGGCGTGTCGGCACTGGCGCGCGGGCTCGATGCTGCCGACGAGGAGGCGCTGGCGCAGTACCGGGACGACATCCGCGCGATGCTGGAGGAACCGCTCAGGGCGATGGTCCGCCAGGGCAAGCGCGAAAGGGCGATGGAACTGCTGCGGGAAGTATTCGGCGAGGAGCGTGCGGCGGCGATCGCTGCCGCGTTGATCCCCGAAACCCCGGCAATGGCGGATTTGCCGGCCGTGAGCCCCGCCGGGACCGCGGACGCCGGCCGCCCCGGGTTCGGAGAGGACGCATGAAGAAACCGCGCAACCGCTAGCCCGGCATGAACCGCACGGTCTCCATGACCGGGGAGGAATGGGCGCAGATCAAGACCTGGGCCGCCGAACGGGGCATGTCGGCCGCCCGGTTCCTTCGGGAATGCGCGCTGACCGTGGACCCGTTTGCGGAGACGGCTTCTGCCCGGCCGCTGGTGCTGGATGCAGGGGAACAGCGCGGCCTCTCCCTTGCCCTGGCGTCTGCCGCCCGCGACATGGGTTCCGGCGCGGAAGCGCCGTCGGATCTCGCTGACAGCATGCGCGCCCTGCTGGAGGCTAAGCTCAGGGCGATGGTCCGCGAAGGCAAGCGCGAGCGGGCGGTCGAACTCCTTCGGGAGGTGCTCGGAGAAGAGCGCGCGGCAGTGGTTGCGGCCGCGTTGATCCCCGAAACCCCGGCAATGGCGGATATGCCGGCCGCGAGCTCCGCCGGGACCGCGGGCGCCGGAGGCCCCGACCCGGAGAAGCCGGCATGACCCGGTATGCCACGCCGTCCAGGGAGCCCCCGCCGGACCTGCTCGTGCTCATCGACGCATTCGCCTTTACCGCCTACCCGGCTCTCGTCGCCATGTTTATCGTCACGGTCCTGACGGCCGCGCTCATCCGCCGGCGCCGCCAGCCTCGAACCCGGTCGTGGCCCCATGGCTGACAAGACCGAAATCGAGTGGACGGACGCCACGTGGAACCCCATCACCGGGTGCAGCGTCGTCAGCCCCGGATGCAAGCACTGCTATGCCATGCGGCTGGCCGGCGGCCGGCTGAAGAACCATCCCTCCCGCCGGGGCCTTACAGAGCGGACGACAGCCGGACCGGTATGGAACGGCAAGGTCCGGCTCAACAAGGCGTGGCTGACAGCCCCCCTCAGATGGCGTAACCCGAAACGCATTTTCGTGTGCGCTCACGGCGACCTGTTTCACGAGGCCGTCCCCGTGGAGTGGATCGACCTCGTCCACGCCGTCACGGTGCTGGCGCCGCAGCATATCTTCCAGGTGCTGACGAAACGCTCCGGGCGGATGATGCAGTATTACAAGGACCCGGACCTTCAGTACTACCTGAAACTCGCCGTGGAGAATCTGCAAGGGGAATACCCCGGCGATGCCGGCCGGCTGTCCCACATCCATGACGGTCAGATCGGCATTGACCGCGCCGGCTACATCGACAGTCCCTGGCACGCAACTCCGCGCCCGAATATCTGGCTCGGCGTCTCCGTGGAAGATCCCAGACGGGAGCAGCGCATCGTCGACTTGCTGCAAACGCCGGCCGCTCTTCGCTTCGTTTCGTTCGAGCCCCTGCTGGAGAATGTCTCTCCCGACAGAATCCCGATGGACCTCCGCGGGCTGGACTGGGTCATCGTCGGCGGCGAGAGCGGCCCCGGGGCCCGGCCCATGGACCCCGACTGGGTTCGGCGGCTTCGCGACCGCAGCCGCGAACACGAGGTCGCCTTCTTCTTCAAGCAGTGGGGCGGCCCCCGCCCGAAAAGCGCCGGCCGCCTTCTGGACGGCGTCCTTCACGACAGCATCCCGGAACGACTGGACGACGGCTCCTGGCTGATCCCGCTCCAGCATGACGATCCCGATCCCGCCTTCCGCGTCAGGCATCCCGACGACGAGGACATCCCTGCCGTCCACTGGAACAGGCGCCGGGATCCGTCCCGCTGTGCGCCGGATGGAAGGCCGCCGGGACCGAAGGACCTCGTGATGATGTTCCACTCCCTGGAAGCCGCCGGGAAGCGGGCAAAGCGCATCGCGGTGCCCGGCCATTTGCGCGGCGATACCGCGATAGACATCTACAGCTGGGGCCGCCCCCGCAAGCCGCCCTACTTCCTTGTCATGAGCCGCGGGGCGCCGGACAACCCCGCGCGGTACGAAAAGACGCTTTGCCAGGACGGGCGCTGGCGGCTGCGCGCAATGCTGCCTGACGGCCGGCAGGCTTGAGGCCCTGAATGACCCGGCGCTGGCCCCTGCTGCCGCCCCCCACTGACCCAAGGAGGCCTGTCCCACATGATCATACTGCCGGAGGACCCCCGATGCCCGAACTGCGACGCGCAGACCTGGAGCCGGATCGAGCCCCGGGCCAGGGAATACCAGGGCTGTGGATACGTCCAGCGGCTCCTGACCGACAGGGAGCACTGGCTGCGCGAGCAGGCCGAAATCGACGCCGGGATCGCAAGCGGCGCCTGACCGGAACCTCGATCGACCGGAGACAATGATGACCGACACCCGTATCCCGTTACCCGCAACGTCCGGGCCCAGGCACGCGGGCGAGGGGTAGGCGATCGATGTCCAGGATCGTTTTCGGGCGCGTCTTCACGCAGCCGGACGCATTCCATTCGGCCAGCGATCGCCGGACCGTTGCCGTCGCACATGAATGGCACAGTGCCGCGAAGGGCCGGCGTCGCGACGTTCTGGGCGAGCTCGTGAAGATCGGCCGCGGTTCCGCTGTCTGGGAGCCCTGCAAGGTGCTGCGCGCCCATCTCCCGAAAGGCGCGAAGGACATGTATCGCGCCGATCTCCGCGCCGCGAAGGCGCGCATCAGGGAGCTGCTGACGAATGGCTGACAAACGACAGGCCCTATCCGAACGCGCTCGTCAAAGCGCGGCGCCTCTCCAGGAGTCAACCACCCCGATGCCATGCCTTTTCCGACGCCTCGCCTCCGTTCTCGCGGCAGCCGCGCTGCTTGCCTTCGCCCTGCCGGCTGAAGCCGAAACCCTCACCGGCAAGGCCCGGGTCGTGGACGGCGACACGCTTGCCGTGCAGGGCCGGCGTGTGCGCCTTCACGGGATCGACGCGCCGGAGGCCCGCCAGACCTGCTCGCGCGGCGGGCGCCGATGGGCCTGCGGGCGGGCGGCGACGCGGGCGATGCGCAGGCTCGTCGGGCGGACCCCGGTCCGCTGCGAGGTCCGGGACCGCGACCGCTACGGGCGCGCGGTCGCGGCCTGCTTCGCGGCCGGGCGGGACGTGCAGCAGGACCTCGTGCGCCAGGGCCTGGCGCTGGCATACCGGCGCTGGTCGATGCGGTATGTCCCGGACGAGGACGCGGCCCGCGCCGGGCGGCTCGGCCTGTGGTCCGGCGACTTCACCGCGCCCTGGCGCTGGCGCAGGCAGGACCGGAACCGCCGGGCGGAGATACACCGGCGGCACGGGGCCACCCCTCCCCCGCAGGCGGGTTCCTCCTGCCTCATCAAGGGCAACATCTCGCGGCACGGGCGCATCTACCATGTGCCCGGGGCCGAGCATTACGACCGGACCCGCATAAACACCTCGAAGGGCGAGCGCTGGTTCTGCAGCGAGGCGGACGCCCGGGCCGCCGGATGGCGCCGGGCGCGGCGATGACGGCGAGCGGCCGGTTGTCTGCCGGGAGCGGAAGCCGTCCCGGTTGCCGCGGCGGGGCGCCCGTTGCCAGAGTGTGCGGTCATCCGATACCCGAAGGACCGGCCATGAACGGACCGCCCGGCGCCATCGCGCGCTTCGCGATCTATGCGCGCTACTCCTCGCCCCTGCAGGAGATGACCTCGATCGCGGGCCAGTTGCGCCTGTGCCGCGACCGCGTCGCCGCACTTGGCGGCGTGATCGCGGGCGAATACACCGATCCGGAACTCACCGGCGCGGCCATGCAGCTGCGCCCGGGGCTTCGCCGTCTGCTCGACGACGCCCGGGCGCGCCGGTTCGACGGCGTCTGCGTCGAGGGCCTGGACCGGCTCGCCAGGAGCACCGCCGACATGGCTTGGCTCTACCGCGAACTGCGGTTTCTGGGGATCAATCTGTACAGCCTGGAGGACGGTCGGGTCGACTCCCTCCATGCGCACATCAAGGGGGTTGTGAGCGAGATGGTCATCGACAATATCGGCGCCAAGACGCGCCGGGGGCAGATCGAAGCCCTCCACGACCTGCGAATGATCGGCTCCTGCATATACGGCTACAGGATAGCCAACTACATCTCCGAGAGCGGCAAGCCCGTCCGGGGCCAGCGCACGATCGACCCCGACGAGGCCGGGACGGTCCGGCGCATCTACCGGCTCTATCTCGACGGCATGAGCCCGCAGCAGATTGCCGTGCTGCTCAACCGGGAAGGCGTGGCCGGGCCCGGCGGCAAGCCCTGGACCGCTGGCGCCGTGCGCGGCCGGGAAGGAAGCGGCGTGCTGCGCAACGACATCTACTGCGGGCGGCTTGTCTACGGGCGCACCCGCTCCCGGCGTCACCCGGGCACCGGGCGGCGCCATTTCGTTGCCGTCCCCCGCGAGGACTGGACCGTCGTGGAAGCCCCCGAACTGCGGATCGTGGACGACACGGCCTGGCAGGCCGTCCAGGACGAGGTCGGGCGCCGCAGGAACCGCCACCACACCGTGGTGACCCGCTACCGCAAGGCGGCCTATCCGCTGACGGCGCGGGTCCGCTGCGGCGTTTGCGGCGAGCGCATGACGATCGCCGGGATGGGCTACTACCGTTGCCTCGCCCGCCGGCGCGACCCGGACAGCTGCACCAACAACCGCGGGATCCGGCTGGACATGCTGGAAGACCTTGGCGTGCGGCGGCTCTTCGCCTGGATGCTGTCGCGCGAGCGCGACTGGCGCGGCCTGTTCGCCGCCGCCGAACGCGGGACCGCGGTCCGGCGCGAGGAACTCCGGGAGAGGGCCGGGGCCGCCGGCGCCGGGATCTCCCGCCTGGTTGCCGCGATCGAGAGCGGCATCCCCTCGACGGGCATCGGCGAGCGCCTTCTGGCCCTCGAGCGCGCGCGCAACGAGGCGCTCGCCGAACTGGAGCGGCTGCCGGGACCGCCGCCGCCCGCGGGCTTCAGCGTGGAGAAGTTCATGCGCGACCGGGTCGCCGGGCTCCGGCGCGCCATCGCGGGCGGCGCGCGGGCCGGGCGGCGCGAGCAGGCCCTGCTCGCCATCCGGGACCTGGTCGCCCGGATCGAGGTCCGCCCGTCAAAGGGCCGCGGACGCGTCGAGGTGGAGACGGTTCCCGACATTGCGGCGATCCTCGAGCTGATCTCGCGCCATGCCGCAGACGAGGGCGCATGAACGCCGCAGACAAGGAAAGCCCGGCCCCTGTGCCGGCCCCGACCGGCCGGCGTCTCAACTTCGCAGGAGGAACACGCGCATGTCCAACGTCATCGACTTCGAGGGCTACTGCCGGGACTGGCACGCCTGGGAGGATCCGGACGAGGACTTCCACGAGTACGACTACGAGCCGCTGCCCGATCCGGGCCCGGCTTTCGAGCCTCGCCCGCGGACCTGTGACCTCCAGAAGCTCTCCGAGTTGACCGCCAGGCTCGGGCGGGAGTCCGGCTTCAACCTCGCCATCGACGAGACCGCGCTCGAGGCGGCGTTCCATTTCGCGAAGGAGCAGGCCGGGCGCATGGAAATCCCGCTGTTGGCCGCGCTCGAGATCGCGGCCTGGGCGGTGCTCAACTACGAGCGCGGGCGCCGCGATCCGGAACTCTGCAGGATCCGTCCGTTCTGAGCGCCGCGCGCAAGGCCGTCCCGGCGACAGCGCCGGGACGGCCGGGGAAAGGGGAGGCCGCGCCTTGCCCTCCGATCCGACAACCCACAGCCTGAAGGAACTGTCCGCCCTGCTCGCGGCCGATATCGAGGCGGTCTGCCGCCACTACCTTCCGAACGGCAGGCGCAACGGCAACTTCTGGCAGGTGGGCAGCACGGCCGGCGAGGAGGGCGCCTCGCTGCGGGTGAACCTCGCCGGACGCTGGCGCGGCTACTGGAGGGACTGGGCGAGCCCGAAGGACCGGGGCAGCCCGCTGGACCTGATCCGCGCCGTCCGCAGCCTCGCCACGATCGGCGAGGCGGCCGACGAGGCGCGCCGCTTCCTCGCCCTGCCGGAGTATGAGCGCCCCCGCCGGCAGGACGGCGCGCCGCCGGAGAGGCAGAGGGGACTCGAACGGGTTCTCGAGGGCGCGGCGCCGGTCCGGCCCGACGATCCGGCCGGGCGCTATCTGGCCTCCCGCGGCCTGGCCCCGGAGGCCGCCCATGCCGCAGGCCTCCGGTTCCGCCCCGATGTCTGGGTGCAGGTGGACGGCGGGAAGCGCGAGCTGCCGGCCCTGCTCGCGCCGGTCCGCGCCCTTGACGGCACGCTGGAGGGCCTGCAGCGAATATTCCTGACCGGCGAGGGGCGCAAGGCCCCGATCGAGGGGCCGAAGCGCACCAGCGGGCGCCTATCTACGGGCGCCGTCTGGTGGCCGGCGGACGACGCGCGCCGCCTGGTGCTGACCGAGGGCGTCGAGGACGCGCTCGCCATGGCGGGGGCGCTCGGCGCGGGCGGGCGCCGGGATATCGCCGTTGCCGCCGCGCTCTCCGCCGGGCGCGTCCACCGCGTCGGCCTGCCCGCGGGCGTCCGGCGCGCGACCCTCGTCCAGGACCGCGACCCGGCGGGCGAGAGCGCCTGGGTCGCGCTCTGCCGGGAGCATGCCGGTTCCGCCATGCTGCTCGACCGGATCGTCCCCCGCGCGAAGGACGCCAATGACGAGCTGCTGGCGCTCGGGCCCGCCCGGTTCCGCGCCTGGCTCGCGGCCAGCGGGCTGTTCGACTGACAGGCGGGCGGCAGCGCCGCGGCCGCGAAGTCCGGAGCCTCCCCGCCGGCGCGTCGGTTCCCGGTCCGGCGCCGGAAGGTCGGGAAGGGGTTTTTCCGGGTGCGCCGGGGCGCGCGCGGCTTGCCTTCGGCGCGTTCCGATCCCATACTCCCGACAGACAGGAGACGAGGCCATGACCTCTCCCGATACCACCCCCCCGGCCCCGCAGCGCGGCATTTTCGTCGTTGGCGACGGCAGCTGGAAGGCGATCCTGCCCTCCGCCACCGTGCTGGGCGTCTTCCTGGCCTTTCTGGTCGGCATGCTGGCCTGGTTCGACATCCGCATCGACGGGGTCGAACGGCGTCTCACCGCTCAGATCGGCGGGGTCGAACGGCGTCTCACCGTTCAGATCGGTGGGGTCGAGACCGGCCTCAGCGCCCGGATCGACCGGGTGGAAAAGCGCCTGACCGACCGGATCGACGAGGTGAAGGCGGACCTGACGGAAACCGAGAAACGCCTGTCTGCCCGGATTGACGGGGTGAAGGCGGACCTTGCGGCGGGCGAGGCGAAGCGCGAGGCGGCGGAGGCGCGACAGGCGGCCGCCATGGAGCGTCTGGCCGCCGGCGTCGCCGAAAACCGCGCCAACCATCGCGAACTTCTCGGTTTCGTGCGCGCCCGTTTCCCCGGGGCGCCGCAACCGGCGCCTGCCGCCCCGGAGTCCGCTCCGGCGCAGTAGCCGGGTCTCTGCTGGCGCCGTTCCCGCCCCTCCCCGGCGACAGGCCGGGGAGGGGTTTTTCATGGTGGCCTGCCCGCGGCATCGATCCGCCATCGGGCTTTCCGCCGGCATCCCGGCTGCCATCTCCCGCAATCCGCCCCCGGCGTTCCGGGCCGTTGCGGCCTCCCCTGTGCGACCGGCTGCCGTTTCCCGGCGGGCGGCGTTGCCGGCCTGCCGTCCGAAAGGTCGGGAAGGGGTTTTCGGTGCGATTCCCGCGGGCGGCCGTCCGACCGGCTCCCGCGCCCGTTTCCCGAACAGGAGAAATCGCACATGAGCGCTGCCAATGCGTCCGTCCTTCGCCCCGATGCGAACACCTTCCTCACGCACGTCTTCGGCCGCGGCCTGCAGGACAGGCACTATGTGGTCGAGCGCTACCGCACGACGATCGACGGCGAGATCCGCCGGCTGCCGGGCGGCAAGGGCCACCCGCTCACCCTGTCGCTGGCGACCGTGCGCGCGCTGCGTCCGGCGCGCAACGAGATCCTGATCTGCAAGGGCGAGAAGACCGCCGGCTCCGGCATCCAGTACTGGGGCGACCTGGCGACCGGCCTCTTCGCCGAGGCCCGGCGCAAGCGGTCCTGAGCCGGTCCTTCGGGCGGCGCTCCTCCGGGGGCGCCGCGCGGCCCGCTCCCCTTCCATCGTTCCGTTCCACGGGGTATTGCCATGACCTGCACCGCCCGCGCGCCGGACGATTGCGCCAGTCGGCCGGGCCTCGCCCCCCGCAAGCGCAATGCCCGCCTGGCTGCCGGCCTCTGCGGCACTTGCGGCAACCGCGCGCCCGAAGAGGGCCGCACGTCCTGCCGTCCCTGTCTGGACATCCACAACGAAAAAGACCGGCGCCGGAGGCGGCGCCGCTCCCTCCTGCGACTGTGCCTGCTCCTCCTTCCCGGCCTTCGGCGGCATCGACGCCGCAAAGGTCGGGAAGGGGCTTTTCGCGGTGAGTTGCAACAGCTCGCAATCAACCTCCTGCAGGGAGCAAACGCCATGAACGGCCTCAATCGCGTCGACCTGATCGGCAACCTGGGCGGCGACCCCGAGTTCCGCAGCCTGCCCGGCGGCGGCGACGTCGCCAATTTCTCCCTCGCCACCAACACGGTCTACAAGGACCGCCAGAGCGGCGAGTATGTCGAGCGGACCGAGTGGCACCGGATCGCCGTCTACCAGGACGGCCTGGTGAAGATGCTGCGCAAGCACGCCGCCAAGGGCCGCCTGGCGCACATCACCGGGATGCTGCGCACCCGGAGCTGGCGCAAGGACGGCGAGGACAGCGACCGGTTCGCCACCGAGATCGTCGTCGGCCCGCGCGGCTGCATCAACTTCCTCGACAGGAAGCCGGACGGCGGCGGCAACCGGCCGCCGGCGCCGCCCCCGGAAGCCTACGAGGACTTCTCCGCCTGATGGCGCGCCCTCCGCCCCGGAGCCTGCGGGTTCCGGGGCTTTTCCGTTTTCCCCTCGCATGCCGTCCCGGGGCGGGGAACCCGTCTGTCTTCGCCGGCGCCATTGCTCTCCGCTGGCCACCGCTCCCGCGGCGGCGCTCCTTGCAGCCCCAAGGTCGGGAAGGGGTTTGCAGCGTGAGTCCTGCGCCCGGCCGTCCGATCGGCTTCCCCCCGTTCGGCCCGGGCCGCGCCCGCTACCGACACGCCGGGAGCCGCGATGACCAGCAAACCGCATCCACCCGCCGACACCGGGAACCCTGTCCGCCGCAGCGACCGGACGCGCAACGCGCGCCGGGCGGCGGGCCTGTGTTCCCATTGCGGCGACCGTCCGCCCGAGGCCGGCCGCGTGAACTGCCGCCCCTGCCTCGACGCAGCCCGTGAGGGCAACCGGCGCCGGAAGCTTCGCCGCTCCCTGCTGCGCCTGTGCCTCGATTGCGGCATGACGCCCCCGGCGCCCGGGCGGCGCCGCTGCAAGCCCTGCGGCGACATCCACGCCCGCCGGACGCGGGACATGCTCCGCGCCCGCCGCGCCGAACGCGCGTCGAAGGGGCTGTGTCCGCGATGCGGCGACCGGCCGCCGGCTCCGGATCGTTCCGCGTGCCAGCCGTGTCTCGACAACCGGAAGAAATACGACCGCAAGACCCGCGTCCCCCGGGAGAAACGCCGCTTCTGCCAGGGCTGCGGCATCCCGGTGCTGCAAG
>OZ219785.1:745000-1236252 GCA_964291285.2 Alphaproteobacteria bacterium | reverse complement strand
GCCTCGCCTCGGTGAAGGCGGGGAGCGGCGCGCGCGGGGAGGCCGCGCGCCTGCTGGACGAAGCCCACGCGATCTACCTCAAGGCGGTCTCCGTGCGCGGCCGCGCCAATGTCGCGCTGGCGCGGGCGGGGCTTGCGACCGATCCCGCAAGGGCGCGCCGGCTCTACCGGGACGCCGCCGGCCTCTATATCCGCGCCGGGCTGCCGGAATGGGCCGAATACGCCCGCAGCCGCGCGCGCTGATTCCGGCGGGATTCCGAAGGGTCGGAGCATTGGGAAAGATGCCGCTATGAAGTCACCGACCGCCAAGTTCGCGTTGCGCCTTCCGGCGTCCCTGAAAAACGCCGTTGCAGAGGCCAGCCGCAAGGACGGCACCAGCATCAACCAGTTCATCGCGCTGGCCGTTGCGGAAAAACTGTCCGCAATGCAAACCGCCGAGTTCTTCGCCGAACGCCGCGCCAGGGCCGACGTTGAGGAAGCGCGGCGCATTCTGTTCCGTGACGGCGGCCAGCCGCCGGCTCCCGAAGACCGGTTGCCGGAGGCCGCCCGTCGCGCTAACCCGACTTCCGCAACTCGGGGGTCATGAGGATGCTAACTCATTGAATAGCCTTGATCGTCTCCCCGAGGGTCGGCACTACAAGGCGGCGAACGGAGAGGCGGCGCCGTGTGCCGTCAGGCGGAGATCCGGGGTGCGGGTTGCTGCGGCCAGGTCATGCCGAGCTGTTGCAGCAGTAGCTCGTGCTCCTTGTTCGGCCGGGTGTGGCGCGGCAGGACGAGGTGCCGGCCGTCGGTGGTTGGCAGATGGACGTCCACCATCTGGATGGTGGCGAAGGCCATCAAGGATGGCGCGTGGGGTGAGGCCCGGGGCGCGCGGCCGGGCGAGGTTCTTCAGGGTCACCAGCAGGCAGTAGGCGATGAACGAGACGAAGATATGCGCCTCGATGCGCTCTTGGCGCTGATGGAAGATGGGGCGGATCGCGAGGTCGTGCTTGAGTTCCTTGAACGCCTGCTCGATCTCGACGAGCTGCATGTACAGATGCCACAGCGTGGCGGGGTCTTCGGCGACCATGTTGGATCGCAGCAGGTAACGGCCCTCGCGGCGGCGGACCTGGCGCAGCCGGTCGCGCTGCAGGCGGAATGAGAAGCCGTTGGCGGCGAGTTCGCTGTCGGTCCCGGGCACGGTGATGTCGACCAGGCTCCAGGCCCGGCCGGCCTCCTTCCTGGCGGCGCCGAGCTTGAGCAACAACTGATCCCGGCTGTTCGACTGCCCTTGCAACTCGGCCAATCGACGCCACAGCCTCTTCAGCCGGCGCCGGCGCATGCCGCGTTCCTTCACCTGCCGCCCCTCGCTGCGCACCAGGACGTAGAGCTCGCCATCCTCGACCAGAAGCTTGACAGTCACGGACTGGCGCACCTCCTGCCAGGGCAGGCCCAGGAACACCTTCTCGAGCCGCGTCAGCCGGCCCTTGGGCGTGCCCACCAGGTAGCGCACCGGCGCCTCGCCCTCGCGCATCGCGGCCAGCGTCTCCTCGGTGGGGATGCCGCGGTCCATGATCCACACCCGCTCGGAGCGGCCATACTGATCCTCGATCTTCTTGAGGAACGCCGCCAGCGTGGTGTCGTCGGAGGTGTTGCCCGGCATCACCTCATAGGCCAGCGGAAAGCCCTGCGGCGTAACGATCAGGGCGATCACCACCTGCACGCAGTCGGGCCGCTTGTCCCGGCTGTAGCCGAAGCGGCGCTTGTCATCGAACGGCGGATCGCTCTCGAAGTAGGTCGAGGTCAGGTCGTAGAGCAGCACGTCGAAGCGCGCCTCGAACAGCGTCGCCCAGCGGTCGCGCAGAAACGAGAAGAAGCCCTGCTTGTGCGCCAGCAGCTTGTCGAGACAGCGATAGAGTGTGTCGTCGGCGATCGCCCGCTCGCCACCCAGAAGATCGCGAAGCGCGCTGTGCTCATACCAGTGACGGTGAAGGCGCCACTCGCTGCCCGGGTCGATCAGCCGGTAGCAGACCTGGATCTTCAGGATGTCCAGCCACCGCGTGCCTTGCCGGCTCGCCGGCAGCCGCTCTTCCCAGAAGCGGTCCAGGTCCAGGCGGTCCCACAAGGACAGCGCCAGCCAGCACGCCCCCCACTGGCGCGGGTCGTGAAGCGCCACCTGCGAGAGGTCGATCTTCACCACTTCGCAAGTCAGCGCCGGCGCCTCCCGGTCCTCGGGAAACAGCGCCATCTGCCGTGATCGCGACTTGCCCTCCACCACCTCGATCGAGCGGCACCACGCCGCTCGCTGGCTGTCGTTGATCTCCCCGAGATAGAGCACCTGACGCTGAACAACCCGACCGCCGTGGTCGTGTCCCCAGGGGTGGTGTAGGAGCTGAAGCTTCCGGTGGTAGCTGTGGGTAAGTGGCCCGCCGCCGCGACCGTCTGGAGTCAGGCGGCGGCGGGCCACTTACCCACAGCGGAGGCCATCGCGGTGCCGGTTAGGGTTGGGCTGTCACAGTCCACCTGACCGGAGGAGTACCACGATGACCACCACCGACATGATGACCCTGCGGGCGCTGTTGGAGAAGAGTTCCGACGCCGACCTGCTTCGCGAGATGATCGGGTTCACGGCCGCGCGTCTGATGGCGCTTGAGGTTGAGGGCCTTGCGGGCGCCGCGCACGGCGAGCGCTCGCCGGACCGGATCACGCAGCGCAACGGCTACCGGGACCGGGTCTGGGAGACGCGGGCCGGCACGGTCGAACTGAAGATCCCGAAGCTGCGCAAGGGGAGCTACTTCCCGGGCTTCCTTGAACCGCGGCGGATGGCGGAGAAGGCGCTGACGGCGGTGATCCAGGAGGCCTACATCAAGGGCGTATCGACCCGCTCGGTGGACGACCTGGTGCAGGCGATGGGCATGTCGGGCATCTCCAAGAGCCAGGTGTCGCGGCTGTGCGGCGAGATCGACGACAAGATCCGCGACTTCCTCGACCGGCCGCTGGAGGGCGACTGGCCGTATCTCTGGCTTGACGCGACCTATGTGAAGATGCGCGAGGCCGGGCGCGTCGTCTCGGTCGCGGTCACCATCGCGGTGGCGGTCAACGATCAGGGCCGGCGCGAGGTGCTCGGCATGGCGATCGGCGCGTCCGAGGCCGAGACCTTCTGGACCGACTTCCTGCGCTCGCTCGCCCGCCGCGGCCTGCGCGGCGTCAAGCTGGTGATCTCCGACGACCACAAGGGCCTGAAGGCCGCCGCCACCCGCATCTTCGGCGCCACCTGGCAGAGATGCCGCGTCCACTTCATGCGCAACCTGCTCGCCCATGCCGGCAAGCAGGGCCGGCGCGTCGTCTCCGCCTTCGTCACTACCGCCTTCGCCCAGGAGGATGCAGACAGCGCCTCCGCCCAGTGGCGCCAGGTCGCCGACCAGCTCAGGCCCAAGGCGCCAAAGCTCGCCGCCATCATGGACGAGGCCGAGCACGATGTTCTCGCCTACATGACCTTCCCGGCCGCGCACCGCGCCAAGCTGCACTCGACAAACCCGCTCGAACGCCTCCACGGCGAGATCAAGCGGCGCACAAACACCGTCGGCATCTTCCCCAACGAGGACGCCATCACCCGGCTGATCGGCGCAATCCTGCTCGAGCAGAACGATGAATGGGCAGTCCAGAGAGCCAGATACATGACGCTGGAATCCATCGCTCCCGTGAGCGACAATACAACCGTCAAGTTGCCCGCCGTGGCAGCCTGAGCGTTCCGGCCCTACCCGCCGGACACCGCTACGGACGCCAGGCTCTTACACCACCCGCGGGGGCACGATCACCGCCGTGGACCCGGACGTTCTCCACAACGCTCCAGTAGCGGTGCTCCTTGCCGTCCTTGAAGCGTCTCTTGCAGCGCACGAACATCAGCGCAGCGTCCGGATCTTCGCCAGCCCGATCAAGGGGGTAGGTCGGCACTACAAGCCGGTCCCGAGAGGTACTGCACCGAAATCCGACACTTCTCGCGCCGGAAAACCGTCAAATCAGTCGATTCTCAAGCCGAGTTGCGGAAGTCGGGCTAACGCCGGACGCCGATAAACGCCCGCGCCGGGTCCTTACGGACGGTGGACCTGCCCGTGCGCCGTGCAGTCCGGCGAAGCGAGGTCGAGGACGAGATCGGCTGCAGCGTCGGGCGGGGGCAGGGCGGCCGGGTCCTCGCCCGGATAGGCGGCGGCGCGGAGCCGGGTGCGCATCGGCCCCGGATCGACGAGATTGACCCGGAGCGCCGTGCGCGCCGTCTCCGCCGCCCAGGCCAGCACCAGCGCCTCCAGCGCGGCCTTGCTGGCGGCATAGGCGCCCCAATAGGCGCGGGCGGCGGGGTAGCCGGTCGCGAAGACGGCCCGGCCGGCAGGCGCGCTGCGGAGCAGCGGGTCCGCGGCGCGGATCAGGCGCATCGCGGCGGTGAGATTGGTGTCGAGCACGCGTCGCCAGGCCTCGTCGGCGATCTGGTGCGCCGGCCCGAGCGTGCGGAGCGCGGCGGCCGCGGACACGAGGATGTCGAGTCGCCCGAAGCGCGCCCCGAGCGCGGCGAGCGCGCGTTCCAGCTCTCCGGGGGCGGCGAGGTCGAGCGGGCAGAGCGTCGCCCGCCCGCCTGCCGCGCGGACTGCGTCGTCCGCCTCTTCCAGCCCGCCGACCGTGCGGGCGAGCAGCACGACATGCGCGCCCGCCGCGGCCAGCCGCACCGCAACCGCCCGGCCGAGCCCGCCGGAAGCGCCGGTCACGAGCGCAACCGCGCCGGCGAGCGGCTTCGGCTCCGGCACCGGCGGCGCTCAGGCCAGTTCGTCGAGCAGCGACATCCGGCCGGCGGCGGCACCGTCCCGCCGGTCGAGCAGGTCGATCGGGTAGTCGCCGGTGAAGCAGGCATCGCAGAAGGCCGGCGCCGCACCCCGCCCCCCGGCCTCGCCGAGGGCGCGGTAAAGCCCGTCCAGGCTGACGAAGGCCAGCGAATCGACGCCGATCTCGCGGCGCATCCGGTCGAGGTTGAGCCGGGCGGCGAGCAGCGTGTCGCGGTGCGGCGTGTCGATGCCGTAGAAGCAGGAATGGGTCGTGGGCGGGCTGGAAATCCGCATATGCACTTCCGCCGCGCCGGCATTGCGCACCATCTCGACGATCTTGGTCGAGGTTGTGCCGCGCACGATGCTGTCGTCCACCAGCACGACGCGCTTGCCGGCCAGCACCGCCTTGTTGGCGTTGTGCTTCAGGCGGACGCCGAGATGGCGGATCTGCTGCGTCGGCTCGATGAAGGTGCGCCCGACATAGTGGTTGCGGATGATGCCGAGGCTGAAGGGAAGGTCGGCCTGCTGGGCATAGCCGAGGCCCGCGGGCACGCCGGAATCGGGCACGGGCACGACGACATCCGCCAGGACCGGCGCCTCGCGGGCCAGCTCGCGCCCGATTTCCATGCGCGCCTCATAGACGCTCCGGCCGAACACGGCGCTGTCCGGCCGGGCGAAATAGATGAGCTCGAAGATGCAGGGCCGGGGCCGGGTCGGGGCGAAGGGGAAATGCGACTCGATCCGGCCCCCGTCGACCACGACCATCTCGCCCGGCTCGACGTCGCGGACATAGTCGGCCCCGATGATGTCGAGCGCGCAGGTCTCGGAAGTCAGGATCCAGGCCTTGCCAAGCTGCCCGAGCACCAGCGGGCGCACGCCGTGGGGATCGCGCACGCCGAAGAGCTTGCTCCTCGATATGGCGACGAGCGAATAGGCGCCCTCGATCTCGCCGAGCGCCTCGACGAGCCGGTCCGCCAGCATCGGTTTCCGGCTGCGGGCGATGAGGTGGATGATGACCTCGGTATCGGTCGTGCTCTGGAAGAGCGCGCCCATGCCCGCCAGCCTGCGCCGGATGGAGAGCGCGTTGGTCAGGTTGCCGTTATGCGCCACCGCCACGCCGCCGAAGGCGAAATCCGCGAACAGCGGCTGGATGTTGCGGGGCACCGGCGCCCCCGTGGTCGAATAGCGGTTGTGGCCGATCGCGATGGCGCCCTGGAGGCGTTCGATCGCCTCTTCATTGCCGAAGGTCTCGCTGACCTGGCCCGGCCCGCGCAGGCTGTAGAACTGCTCGCCGTCAGAGGAGACGATACCGGCGGACTGCTGGCCCCGGTGCTGGAGGGCGTGCAGGCCGAGCGCGGTATGCGCAGCCGCGTCGGCATGGCCGGCGATGCCGAACACCCCGCATTCCTCATGCAGCTTGTCGTCGTCGAAGGGGTGAATGGCTCGCAAACGGGCCTCCCCTCGCTAGTTGCCGTCGATCAGGCGGTCGAGGCCGCGTCGTTCCTGTTCGTTATACCCCTTGGGCGGGGTTTTTGCAGCCGTTTCCGGCTCGGCCTCGGGCCGTTCCAGTTTCTCGTAAAGGCGCTTGGCGTCCTCGGCCCGCTCTATCTCGCGCTGGATGCGGTCGGCCTTGGTCGCGCCGTAATCGGCAAGGCCCGACGGCAGAAGCTGCTCGATCTCGCGGGCGCCCGCGGCCACCAGGGGAATGCTGCGCGCATCCTGCACCCAGCCCGGCTGGTGTTCGGGCGGCACGAGCCTCGTGCCCACAAGGTAGAGCGCGCAGATGATGACGGCGCCCCTGACGATGCCGAACAGGAAACCGAGCGCGCGGTCCAGCGCGCTGTGGCTGGAGCGCTCCACCCGGCCTGCTATCCATCCGGCAATGACGGACAAGAGCACCAGTGCGGCGAGGAACCCGCCCGCCCCGGCCGCGATCCGCGCCAGCACCGGAGGCTGCAGATATTGCGACAGCAATGCGGCGAGCGGCGCGAAGGCGACCCAGGCGAGGACCGCCGCGCCGATCCAGCTTGCGAGCGAAAACACCTCGCGCACGAACCCGCGCAGATAGGCGATGATGGCCGAGGCCACGACGATGGCGAACAGCGCGAGGTCGAGCGTGTAGATGTCGGTCATGCGCGGGCGCGCCTTTCGGCCCGGGTGCCCGCGCCGAGCCTGGCGGCCACCTCCGCGACATGGCCGACTGTCTCGATGCGCAGCCCGCCGCTTCCCGCGGGCTGCCTGGCGGAGGGGATTACGGCGGTCTCGAAACCGAGCTTCCGCGCTTCCCGGAGCCGCGTGTCGCCGTGCGCGACCGGGCGGACCTCGCCGGTGAGCCCGATTTCGCCGAACCACACGCTCCCGGCCGGCGCGGCTGCGCCCTCGAGCGAGGAGACGAGCGCGGCGGCCACGGCGAGGTCCGCGGCCGGCTCGGAAATGCGCAGCCCGCCCGCGACATTGAGATAGATGTCGCGCCCGCCGAGAGCGACCCCGGCCCGCGCCTCGAGAACGGCCAGCACCATGGCGAGCCGTCCGGTGTCCCAGCCGACGACGGCCCGGCGCGGCGAGCCGGCGGCGGGCGGCCCGACCAGCGCCTGGATTTCCACCAGCAGCGGCCGCGCGCCCTCCACGCCCGCGAACACCGCCGTGCCGGCGAGCGCGGCGCCGTCCTGCCGGTCCCCGAGGAAAAGCGCGGAGGGGTTGGCGACCTCGCCGAGGCCCCGGTCGGTCATCTCGAACACGCCGATCTCGTCGGTCGCCCCGTAGCGGTTCTTGACGGCGCGCAGGATGCGGAAATGGTGGCCGCGCTCGCCCTCGAAATAGAGCACGGTATCGACCATGTGCTCCAGCACGCGCGGGCCCGCTATGGCGCCGTCCTTGGTGACATGGCCGACGAGCAGCAGCGCCGCGCCGCGCCGGCGGGCGACCTCGATCAGCGCCTGGGCGGAGGCGCGCACCTGCGCGACCGAGCCGGCCGCCGATTCAAGGCCGTCGAGATGCACGGTCTGGATCGAATCGATCACCGCCACCTCGCCTCGCTCGGAAAGGGTGGCCGCGATGTCGCCCGCCGCCGTGGCGGCCGCGAGCGCCACGGGCGCATCCGCCATGCCGAGCCGCCGCGCCCGCATGGCGATCTGCGAGACCGCCTCCTCGCCGGTGACGTAGAGGCAGTCATGGCCCCGGGCCGCCAGCTTCGCCGCCGCCTGAAGCAGAAGGGTGGATTTGCCGATGCCGGGGTCGCCGCCGATGAGCACGCAGCTTCCCGGCACCAGCCCGCCGCCCAGCACCCGGTCGAACTCGGCGATGCCGGTCGCGCGCCGCTCGACGGGAGGCGGCGCAGCATCGAGCGGCACCAGGTCCAGCTTGCGGCCGGACCGCCCGGCGGCTGCGGGCGCCGCCGCTTCCTCGACTAGGCTGTTCCACGCCCCGCAGCTTCCGCACTGCCCCGCCCACTGGCGCGCCACCGCCCCGCAGCTCTGGCAGACATAGCGGCGGTCCCGGCGGCTCACCGGCGCACCGCCATGCGGATCGGCCCCGACGCGCGGCCGTGGATGAACTGGTCCACGAAATCGTTACCGCTCTCGTCGATCTCCGAGACCGGCCCCGACCAGACGATCCGCCCCTCGTGCAACATGGCGATGCGGTCGGCGATCTTGCGCGCGCTCGCCATGTCGTGGGTGATCGACAGCGCCGTCGCGCCGAGTTCGCGCACGCACTGGACGATCAGGTCGTTGATGACGTCGGCCATGATCGGGTCGAGGCCCGTGGTCGGCTCGTCGAAGAAGACGATGTCCGGCCGGGCGGCGATGGCGCGCGCGAGCGCCACGCGCTTCTGCATCCCGCCGGACAGCTCCGCCGGCATCAGCTCGCCGACCTCGGGGCCGAGGCCGACCCGGGCGAGCGAGTCCAGCGCGACCGGCTTCGCCTCTCCGCGGGTCTTCTGCCCGGCCGCGACCAGCCCGAATGCCACGTTCTCCCATACGGAGAGGCTGTCGAACAGCGCGCCGCCCTGGAACAGCATCCCCATGCGCGCGTTGACCGCCTCGCGCGCCGCGCCCCTGAGCCCGACCGACTCCACCCCGTCGATCAGGATGCTGCCGCTGTCCGGCTCCACAAGGCCGAGTGCACATTTGACCGTGACCGACTTGCCGGTGCCCGACCCGCCGATGACGACCACCGACTCGCCCGCGCCGACATCGAGATCGACGCCGCGCAGCACGCGCTTCGCGCCGAAGGCCTTGTGCAGGCCCCGGATACGGATCTTCGGTTCGCCCGCGCCGCTCATTTGGCGAAGAACAGTTCGGTGATGATGTAGTTGAACACCAGGATGAGGATGGCCGAGGAGACCACCGCATCCGTCGCCGCCCGGCCGACGCCCTGCGCGCCGCCCTCGGAGCGGTAGCCGTGATAGCACCCCATCAGCGAGACGAGGAAGCCGAAGACAGCCGCCTTGACCAGCCCCGTCGCGACATCGTGGACTTCGACGAACCGCCATGTCTGGTCGATATAGGCGGCGGGCGCGAAGTCGAGCTTGTAGATGCCGACGATATAGCCGCCGAAAATGCCGATGACATCGCCGACCAGGACCAGCAGCGGCAGCATGGCAAAGCCGGCGAGGATGCGCGGCGCCACCAGGTATTTCATCGGGTCGGTCGAGAGGGTCGAGAGCGCGTCGATCTGCTCGGTGACGCGCATCGTGCCGAGCTCCGCCGCCATCGACGCGCCGACCCGCCCGGCGACCATCAGCCCCGCCAGCACCGGCGCCAGTTCCCGCGTGATCGCCAGCGAGACCACGCCCGCGACCGCGCCCTCGGCCGAGAAGCGCGCAAAGCCCGTATGGCTCTGGAGCGCCAGCACCATGCCGCTGAACAGCGTCGTCAGCGCCACCACCGGCAGCGAGTAGTAGCCGATATCGACCATCTGGCGCAGCAGCACGCGCGGATAGAAGGGCGGGCGGACGATGTGCGACACGGCCGCGGCCGCAAACAGCACCAGCCGCCCCATCGCTTCCAGCAGGGCGAGGAAGGCCCGGCCGATGGCCGCCAGCGGGTTCAAGCGCCGGAGCCCCCGCCGCCCGTATAGGACCGCGCATAGCGCGCGCCGAGCGAGGTCAGCACTTCGTAGCCGATGGTGCCCGCGGCCTCCGCCAGCGCATCGGCGTCCATGCCCTCGCCGATCAGCACGGCCCGGTCGCCGGGGTTCACGGAGCCCGGCGGCAGCCCGGTCACATCCAATATGATCGAATCCATCGACACGCGCCCGACCAACGGCACCCTCCGGCCGTGCAGCAGCGCGCCGGCCCTCGGGCTTGCGGCGCGTAGATAGCCGTCCGCATAGCCGGCGGCAACCGTGGCCAGCCGCTGGCCGGCCCGGACTTTGGCGGTGGCGCCGTAGCCGACGGTGAGCGGCCGGCCCACCTCCCGGACCTGGAGTACGCGGGCCTCGAGGCGGATGACGGACTGCATCGGATTGGCCTCGCCCGGGGTGGGATTGAGGCCGTAAAGCGCCATGCCCGGCCGGGCGGTGTCGAACCGGTAGCCGGGGCCGAGGAAGATGCCGGAGGAGTTGGCGAGGCTTGCAGGGGCGTCGAACCGGCCGGCCAGCTCCGCAAACAGGCGGCGCTGGGCGTCGTTCAGCGGATGGTCCGGTTCGTCGGCGCAGGCAAGATGGCTCATGACCAGGCGGAAGCGCTGCCGGTCGAGCGCCGCCGCATCGGCGGGGTCGAGGCCGAGGCGCGTCATGCCGGTGTCGACATGCAGCACGGCGTCCTCGCCCGGCCAGGCGGCGAGGTCGCCTGCGTGGTTCAGCACCGGCAGCAGGCGATGGTCGCGATAGGCCGCCTGGAAGCCCTCGACCGGCGCGCTGAGCACGGCGATCTCGGCATCGGGCAGCAATGCCCTGAGCGACGCGCCCTCCTCCAGCCCGGCCACGAAGAACAGGGAGCAGCCGGCCCGCCGGAGCGCAGGCGCCACCCGGTCCATGCCGAGCCCGTAGGCATCCGCCTTGACGACGCCGGCAACGGTTGCCGGCGCCGCCAGATCGCAGAGCTTCAGCCAGTTGCCGGCGATGGCGTCGAGGTCGATGGCAAGCCGCCCCGGCGGCGCCGGCATGCCGTTCCGGTGCGTTGCCCGCGGCGGGGTCTCAGACGGGGGGCTCGCCATTCCGGTTCTTTTCGAGGTCGCCGAAGCGCGTGAAACGTCCCTCGAAATACAGCTCGATCTTGCCGGTCGGCCCGTGGCGCTGCTTGGCGACGATCACGTCGGCCAGATTATAGACGTCCTCCATCTTCGCCTTCCATTCCGCGTGTTTGTCGCTGTTCGGATCGGGCTCCTGGCGGGCGAGGTAGTATTCCTCCCGGTAGATGAACATCACCACGTCGGCATCCTGTTCGATAGAGCCCGATTCGCGCAGGTCCGCAAGGTGCGGGCGCTTGTCCTCGCGCTGCTCCACGGCGCGGGAAAGCTGGGAAAGGGCGAGGATCGGCAGGTCAAGCTCCTTGGCCACGGTCTTGAGGCCGCGGGTGATCTCCGAGACTTCCTGCACGCGGTTTTCCGGCCGCCGCCCGCCGCCCGGCTGCATGAGCTGGATATAGTCCACCACGACGAGGTCCAGGCGCCCGTTGCTCCGCAGCAGGCGCCGCGCGCGGGTGCGGAGTTGCGAGACCGTGATCGCCGGCGTGTCGTCGATGAAGAGCTTCAGGTGTTCCAGCTCCTGGCTTGCCCGGACCACCGCGTCGAACTCGGCCTGGCTGATGCGCCCGCGCCGGATCTCGTCGGAGGAAACCTGCGCCTGTTCCGACAGAATGCGCAGCGCCAGCTGCTCGGCCGACATCTCAAGCGAGAAGAAGGCCACCGCATAGCCGTCGATCTCGTGGACCTCGTCGTCCTCGCCGCGCTCCCGGACGCGCGCCCGCGCGGCGTTGAAGGCGATATTGGTCGCGAGCGCGGTCTTGCCCATGCCGGGCCGCCCGGCCAGCACGAGGAGGTCGGAGCGCTGGAGGCCCCCCAGCTTCGCATCGATGTCCCGGAAGCCGGTCGTCACGCCCGTCAGGCTGCCTTCGCGGCGGAAGGCGCTTTCGGCCATGTCGATGGCGGATGCGAGCGTCCCGGAGAACGGCCGGAAGCCCGTGTGTTCGGCGCCGGTCGTGGCGAGCTCGAACAGCCGGTGCTCCGCCTTTTCGATTCGCCCGGCGGCGGTCAGTTCGAGGTCGCTGTCATAGGCCTCGTTGACCACCTCGCCGCCGATGGAGATGAGCGCGCGGCGCAGATGCAGGTCGTGGATGGCCTGTCCGAAGGAGACCGCGTCGATGACGCCGATGGCGCTCGCGGCCAGTTCCGCCAGGTAGCGCGGCCCGCCGACATCGGCCAGCCGGTCCTGCTGCTGGAAATGGTCCCTCAGCGTCGCGGGGCTCGCCTGGCCGCCGCGTTCGGTCATGCGCTGGACGGCCTCGTAGATGCGCCGGTGGCTGGGGTCGAAGAAATGGTCCGGTTCCAGGAAGTCGCCCACCTGCTCCAGAAGGCGGTTGTCCACCAGGATCGCGCCGAGCAACGCCATCTCGATCTCCAGGTTGGACGGAAGCTCGCGGTAGGCGGGGCCGTCGTCGGGCGGGGCCTCGAAGGACGGCTCTTCGGCGAACCAGGGATCGGCTTGTGCTGTCATGGGAGCGCCATTAGACCGGCGCAGTATAGTCGAGTCTCTGGGGATATTCTGGAAAGGGGGGATAACCGCCGCCATGCACCGGCTGATCGCGCTCGACGGCGCCACGAATTTCCGCGACCTCGGCGGTTACGAGGCCCTTGACGGCCGCCGGGTCCGCTGGCGCCGCCTGTTCCGGGCCGCCGGGCTGCACCGGCTGACGCCCGGCGACGGCGCGACGCTGGCGGCGCTCGGCCTCGAGGAGGCGCTGGACCTGCGCTACGGGCCGGAGCGCGCGGGCGAGCCGGCCCTCCTGCCCGAATCGGTCGCGAGCGTGCATATCGGCTTGCCGGACTCGCCGGCGAACTCGTTGCTGGAGACGATGCACGCAGGCGGCGTGTCCTCGGCGGAGGCCGCGTGGACGCGGCTCAGGGACGGTTACGCCCGTTATCCGGACAAATATGCGCCCGCCTGCCGTGCGATCCTGAAGCGGCTCGCGGCGGAGGGCGCGCCGCCGCTGCTCTTCCACTGCACCGCCGGCAAGGACCGCACCGGCTTCGCCGCCGCCGTGGTGCTGGAGGCGCTCGGCGTCCCGCGCGAGACGATCATGGAGGACTACCTGCTCACCAACCGCCACTGGGACCGGGGAGGCCGCGAACCCGAAGGCCTGCCCCGCGAAATCTACGAACCCGTCTTCTCCGCGAGGGAGGAATATCTGGCTGCGTCCTGGGCCACACTGGACCGGGAGTATGGCGGGCTCGAAGGCTGGCTGGACCGCGCGGTGGGCTTCGGCGCGGCGGAGCGGGAACGGCTCAGGGCGGCGATGTTGGAGTAGGCGAGGCCAATGAGGGCTGTCGATCTTTGCTTTCGAGCAGTACGCCAACGTGCCCGCGATTCATCTGCTCATTCAGGAGATCTTATTGCTGACCGGAAGTAATGGGAATCTCCTTTGGCAAGGACGCGAGTTTCATCAAGGCCAGCTTTCATACGGGAAAACAGTCCGTCCGGGCTATTGGCAGCACTCTTTTGGGGGTCATCAAATCCGAAAATAGCCAGCCGAACTTTTGGATCAACCGACAAGTTGCCGTTTGCTGCTTCGAAAAATATGTTATCTCGGCGTCGATTCCAGCCATTAATTAGCACAATATTCTTTGCTACCCGAGCATACGACTTTTCTATCTCGTCACGCCTGCTAGACAAAATATTTTCGTATTGCATGATCTGTGTGAAAATTCTGGGGTTTACCGATGGGCTCCGGAGTTCGCTATTAGAGTATAATTTTGCTTCAAAGAATACAATTTTTATTTCTCCATTTATCTTCTGCAAAGCTGCAAAGTCTATACGTCCTTTTGTGCCCGGGAATTGAATCTCCACGTCTATCACATTCCTGTTATCGATTGAAATTTGATGTACACCTTTCTTTTCGTCTCCTTGATGTCGTTTAACTGCATCCTTTATCTTCCCTATATCTTTTCCGATATCCGTGTAAGAGTCCATTATTCTAACCTCATGAAATTTACCATTCTCAAACTTGACATAATCTCTGCGTACTGTCTCTCGTGTTAAATTCAACAAGTATTTGAAATGAGTGCTCCCAAATAAACCTTTGGATGAATTGTATTTCAGCTCAAGAATACTACCACCATTAAAATATATATTAATGTAGTTATTTCGGATTCCAACAAACAGTGTTTTGTCGTCAACTAGTGCTCGCCACCAACTGTCCTTCTCGTCATAAGCCTGATTGAGGGCTTGAACAAATTCACACTTGAGTCCCCTACTAAATATCTTGGCCATTGTCTTTTCTTTCTCTTAGAGCCTGACCCAAAAAGAGTTGAGCGGTTTCAAGGGATTGTGATTCAGTTCGGTTATGCATCTGAACGGAGCCACGAATGCCCTGGACCGAAACCGCTCGCCGGGAGTATCGGCGGGACTGCCCACGATATGCAAGCGATCTGACCGACGCTGAGTGGTCTCTGATCGAGCCCTTCATGCCGTTGCCCTGCCGTATCGGTCGCCCGCGCCAGACCGATCTGCGCGAGGTCGTAAATGCGGTGCTGTATATGGCCACGACCGGTTGTCAGTGGCGCCAGCTGCCGAAGGACTTTCCGCCGGTCTCGACGGTGCAGCGCTATTTCTACGAGTGGCGCGACAACAGGCTGTGGCAGACGATCCGGTTCCACCTGGCCGTGCAGGCGCGCGAACGCGAGGGGCGCGAGGCCCAGCCGAGCGCGGGCGTGATCGACAGCCAGACGGTGAAAACCACGGAGGCAGGCGGGGTTAGCGGCTATGACGCCGGCAAGAAGGTCAAAGGGCGCAAGCGCCACGCTGTCGTCGACACCATCGGCATGCTCTTCGGCCTCGTCGTACATGCCGCCGACGTTCAGGACCGCGACGGCGCCCCGGCCGTGCTGAAATCCATCCGCCACGCCTGCCCCTGGCTGCGTCATCTGTTCGCCGATGGCGGATATGCCGGGCCGAAACTGCGCGGCGCCCTCGACAGGATCGGCAAGTGGACGCTCGAAATCGTCAAACGCTCCGACACCGCCAACGGCTTCGAAGTCCTCCCCGGACGATGGGTCGTCGAACGCACCTTCGCATGGCTCGGGCGCTGCCGCAGGCTGGCAAAAGACTGGGAAAAATCCATCGCCTCAAGCGAAGCATGGATCAACATCGCCCATATCCGGCTCACAACACGCCGACTCGCAAGGCCTTGAAAAACTTCAGCGAGTTTCGAGTCAGGCTCTCAGCTCGACTTTGTACAAAATTACCTCACGTCCATGTCCAGAAGATCTCGTTTTTGGCGATTTCGTCGAGGGCCTGTTCGAGCGGGAGCACGATGCCCCCCATGTCTCCGACGTCCTGCCAGGACTGGCGCCAGGACCAGTAGCGCACCCTCATCTTGTCACCTGAGCCTTTCGGCTGGAGCCTTGCGATCGGTGCCTGCGTGGCCGTGAGATACAGATTGTAGCCGCCGCGCACCCTGGTGACCGTCACGCCCCCGCCCCTGGATTTGTTGAACGCTTCGATGCGCGCCAGACAGGGGTCGGATGCGGCCATGAAGCAGTGATATCGGATTGGATGGCTTCTGTCGCTGCAGCGATGCTGATTCACCCGGTCGCATGCGGGCGCCCTTGCATGCCGGATGCTTCTGGATTCGAAGGTCGTCATGACACATTTCGACGACCCTTCGAGCGCCATCGGCGATCCGGTTCCGCCGTTCCTGATCGACTGGCTGGAGCCCTTTCGAGGCGCCTTCTCATCCCCGACCTGGCGGCTGGTGGCGGTTCTGGTCATGGGAGCGTTGCTGGCGCCGGGCAAGAGAACCGTGTCGGCCTGCCTGCGGGTGACCGGGCGGGCGATGTGCGAGACATTCTCGTCCTACCATCAGGTTCTCAATCGCGCCCGCTGGGACCCGCGTGACCTTTCACGCCGGCTCGTGCTCGTGCTGGTGGCGCGGCTTGCCGGGCAGGGACCGATCATCATCGGGCTCGATGACACCATCGAGCGCCGCTGGGGCGCGCGTATCAAGGCGCGCGGCATCTATCGCGACCCGGTGCGTTCCAGCCATGGCCATTTCGTCAAGACCAGCGGGCTGCGCTGGCTCAGCTTCATGCTGCTTGTCCCGCTGCCCTGGTCGCCGGGCATCAGGGCCCTGCCCTTCCTGACCATCCTGGCCCCGTCCGAACGCTTCGCCGCCAGGCAAGGCCGGCGTCACAAGCAACTCACCGACTGGGCGCGACAGGGCATGCTTCAAATCCTTCGCTGGGTCCCGCAACGCGCGATCGTCTTCGTCGCCGACAGCAGTTTCGGAACCCACGAACTCGCCTGGCGCATCGGACAGCGCGCAACCCTCATCAGCAGGCTGAGGCTCGATGCCAACCTCTTCGCGCCCCCGCCGCCGCGCGACCCGAACAAACGCGGTCGACCCCGGCAAAAGGGGCCGCCCCTGCCCAAGCTCCAGACCCGCCTTGACGACCCCGATGCCCGCTGGACAAGCATCACGCTTCCGCGCTGGTACGGAAGTTCGAAGGAAAAGACACTCCAGATCATCTCCGATACCGCGCTCTGGTATCGTCCCGGCACACCTCCCAAGGCCATCCGATGGGTGCTGGTGCGAGACCCGGAAGGCGAGCGGGACCCGCAGGCGTTCTTCTGCACCGACACCAACATGGAGCCGGCCAAGATCATCGCCACCTTCGTGCGGCGCTGGCAGGTCGAGGTCACCTTCCAGGAACTGCGCGCCCATCTCGGGCTCGAAACACAACGCCAGTGGTCACACGCGGCGATCGCACGAACCACCCCCGTCCTCTGCGGGCTCTACAGCCTCGTCTGCCTCTGGGCCACAGACGTGCTCTCGACAAACCACCTGTCCTACGCCGCCGCCTGGTACCAGAAAACCAGCGTCACATTCTCCGATGCAATCGCGGCCATACGATGCCAACTCTGGCTTGGAAACAATTTATCGCGCTCCCCGCCACACCGGGAACCAAACATAATTCCGCCCGACAAGATAAGGCGGATGCAGTACGCCCTCTGCTTCGCAGCATAATGCACAAAGTCGAGCTTAGACTTCCCACTGCTCGTCATTTGCCCTCAGGATGACATTGTCGTCGGCTACCTCAACGCCTTCCTAACTTCCTCATCCGCCGCCCGCCGTCGGACATGGTCCGAGCGGCGCTCGCCCTCCGCGCTTTCGGTCCTGACTCCGTTCGCCTTCCACGGCTTGCACATCTTGCATCCTGCGCGGCGGTTCCTCGGCCTTCCCCGTTTGTGGTGCATCACGGCGTTTCCTGCGCGGCCGGCGGCGCTGTGCGCTCGATCAGCGCGCTAAGTGCCGCCATGGCTTCCTCGTGCCGCCGCCGGCCTTCTTCCTGCACCTCTTGGTGGAGACGGCGGCCTTCCTCCAGCGCCTCTTTGTGGCGGCGGAGGTCCGCCTCGCGGGTTTCCTGGCGGTCGCGGGCGCGCTGGTCTGAGGAACGGCGCATCTCCCGGATGCCGGTCCAGATCAGGAAGCAGGTCGCGCCGCCCACCAGCAGCGTCGTGGCGAACAGTCCCATCGTCGCCCAGGCGGTCAGCAGGTCCGGGTTCTGGAATACGGAAGAGGCCATCGTCCTTTCACACCTCCCACCACTCGCCGTCCGCTCTCGGGACGACATTGTCGAAATACTCCGGGAAGCGCCCGGTTTCGAAGGAATGTATGGGCACGAGGGCGCGGAGGGCAAGGGCGGCGGCGAAGCGTTGCAGGTCGGCGGTCGAGGCGTGGCCGGAGGTGTGGATGGACGCCCATGCGATGCCGTTGCGCTCCAGCCAGCGAAGGACCGGCTGCGACGAGGCCTCCTTCAGATAGCCGTCCCACATCGAGTAGGTGAAGTCGGCGCCCTCCAGCACCGACCGGACGCCCCGGTCGGACATCGCCATGGGGCGGAACAGCATGACGGCACGTTCGGCAAGGGCCGGCAGGGCTTCATCGAAGACGCGGTTCCGGCTGTGCCGTTCGAGGTCCGCGAACAGCCCCTTCTTCTTGATGGACACGCGCTGGCGCTGCGGGACGTAGAGCCTGACTTCCGGCCAGTGCGATTGCGGGATGGTGTCCCGTCCCGTGGCTTCCAGCACGACCGCCGTGTAGGGGTCGATCAGCAGCGCCCGGCCCGTCTTTTTCGCGGCGCGGAAGATGGTGACGATCCGGTCGATGTTCTGCGAGGAGGTCCAGACGAAATGCATGCCCTCCGTGTGCCGGAACGCCTCGGCGAACCGCTCTTCCAGGTCGGACTCGGTCGCGAATCCCTCCTCCGTGCCCATCCGGCCGAGCGTGGTGCCTTCCATCAGCAGCGCGTCGATGTCCTGCGGCGGGTTGCGGAGCAGTTTCTCGAACAGCGCCCCCTTGCGGCCGTGCGCGCGGAAGTCACCCGAGTAGAAGACCCGCTTGCCGTCCGCCTCGACCATGAGCGCATAAGCGTCGAAGGCGCTGTGATCGACGAGGAAGGGCGTGATACGGAACGGCCCGATTTCGAACGGCCGCCGGTCGGCCAGAAACTGCGGGTCCGGGAAGGCATGGCCGTTCGGCACCCAGGGACTGGCGGCCTTGAGGATGTTGTGCGTCGCTTCGCCGATCCAGACCGGCACTTCCGGGCGGACATGCTTCGCCAGCCCGTAATGGTCCATATGGCCGTGCGAGATGACGATGCCGAGCAGGCCCGGGTCCGGCTCGCGGAAGCCGGGGACCTCGGGAAGTAGCGTCTCCTGCCCCTCGTCGGGCGCGTCGAGCGGCAGGCCGGCATCGAGCGCGAGGCGCTTGCCCGCCGCCTCCACTTCGATGCAGGTGCCGCCGATCTCCTGCGTTCCCCGGTGGATGCGCAGCCTCATCGCCTGCCCCCGGCATTGCAGCGTTTCCCGGCTGTCCTGCCCTGACCTGTCATCGACGGTATTCCTCCGCATCGGATAGTCCCTTATTCCGATGAGGGTCCGGGAAGTTTACCGAATCGGGCGCGCCATTCTGTCGCGGCAGGCCCGCGCTCCCTGCGAACGGGCAGGGCGGCCCGGCCTCTTGCGCCGACGGCGAGGCCCCCGTCTGTCGGCTGGAATGGCTATCCGCTACCATTCGCGCGGGCCGGCAATATCGCTGCTTCGGCCGGCAGGGGATCGACGGATGACCGGAACGAGACGCCTTCGGGGCGGGAATGTGCTGGCGCGGGCGTTGCACGAGAAGGGCGTGGAGCATGTCTTCACGCTTGCCGGCGGGTTCTGCAATCCCGCGCTCGAGGGCTTCATGGAGTGCCAGACGAGGGTGGTGAACTGCCCGCACGAACAGGTCGCCGGGCATCTGGCGGACGGGCACACGCGCATCACGCGCAAGCCGGCCGTCTGCCTGGTGGGGCCGGAAGGCTTCGCCAACGCGATGCCGGCGATCATGGAAGCGTGGGGCGAGCGCTCGCCGGTCATCTTCATCACCGGCTCGAGCACCCTGAAGCGCCAGGGCGCCGGCGGCTTCAAGGAGATCGACGACGTCGCCATCGCCGGGCCGCTGACGAAATATTCCGCCAGCATCACGGACGGGACGCGGATCGGCGAGTTCGTGGACCGCGCTTGGAAGATCGCGACGAGCGGCTATCCGGGCCCGGTCCATCTCAGCCTGCCCGTGGACCTCATGTTCTCTTCGGTGGACGAGGACGCCGGGCGGGACGAGCGCCCCTTCCACCGCGCAAGCCGGCCGGCTCCGCGGGCATGGCCCGACCCGCGCGACCTCGGCCCGCTGATGGAACGGCTGGCCGCCGCGCGCCGCCCGATCCTGATCGGCGGGCACGGCGTGTGGTGGTCCGGCAACGAGAAGAAGCTGGAAGAGGCCGGGCGCGCCCTCAACATCCCGGTTTTCAACGTGCCCTACCACCAGAAATTGCTGGGCGAGGAGAGCGAGGCCTATATGGGGCTGGCGGACCGGCACCAGTATCCGCCCTACTGCTTCGCCGCGGAACATTGCGATGTGGCGGTCATGGTCGGCGGGCGCCTCGACAACCAGATGAATTTCGGCAACCCGCCGATGTTCCCGGAAAGCTGCGAGCTGGTCTGCGTGAACGGCAGCCATGAGGAGCTGGAGCTGAACCGGGCCGCCGACCGGGTGCTGCTCAGCGATCCGGGCGCCTTTTTCGACAGCCTGATGACGCTCGCCCCGTTCGACGAGGCCTGGTTCGCGCTCAACCGCGCGAGGCGCGGCGAATGGGTCGAGCGGACGCTGGCCGATCTCGACGCCGACAATGAGGCGGGCGCGGCGAGCGGCGGGAAGATGCACCCGCTCCAGCTTGCCATCGACGTCAACCGCGCGCTCTCGGAAAAGGACTGGCTGGTCTTCGACGGCGGCAACACCCACTTCTGGTCGGAGATCGCGGTGAATGTCGCGGGCTGGGAGGGCAAGAAGCTCGCCGGTGTGCTGCATCCGGGCTCCTATTCGCTGCTCGGCGTCGGCGTCTCGCTCGCGCTCTCGGCCAAGAACACCCATCCCGACAGCAACGTCGTGCTGATCAGCGGCGACGGGGCGTTCCTTTCCGGCGGCCTCAGCATCGAGGCGGCGTTCCAGGAGGACTGCCCGATCGTGGTGGTGATCGACAATAATGGCGGCCTCGACTGCATCTCCCAGCAGCAGGAGCGCCTGTTCGAGAGCGGCGGGCATTTCGCCACGGATTTCCGCGACATCCCGTTTCACGGCATCTTCGAGGGCATGGGCGGCCATGGCGAACTGGTGGAGACGCGCGAGCAGCTGGGCCCGGCGCTCCGGCGCGCGCTCGCAAGCGGCAGGCCGGCCTGCCTGAACGTCAAGGCGAAGGGCGTCATCAGCCCGATCGTGCTCGCCACCACCGACAGGCGCGACAGGGCGTCGATCGAGTAGCCGATGGCCACGCTCTCCACGCACACGCTGAACTCGGTGGACGGCAGTCATGCGGGCGGCGTTCCCGTCACGCTTACGCGGATCGACGCCGACGGCCGGCGCACCGAACTGTTCCGGCAGGCGACCGACGAGGGCGGGCGGCTCCGGCGGGACATCGACCCGGCGGACCTCAGGCCCGGCGCCGTCTATGAGATGGTGCTGGATGCCGGGGCCTGTTTCTCGGCCATGACGCCGCCGCCGCACGGTCCCCGCTTCATGCGCGAAGTGGTGGTGCGCCTGGAGATGCCGGACCCGGAGGGGCGCTACCACATTCCCTTCATGCTCGCGCCGAACTCCTACTCGGTCTGGTATTCCGGCTAGGTTCAATCGACATACAGGATTCCCTGGGAAGACATTATGTGATTCATGACGCTCCAACTGATTTTCGGTTGGAGTTGGGCGTATGGTGAAGCGCTATGAGCTGACGGATGCGCAGTGGGTCCGCATCGAAGGTCTGCTTCTGGGCAAGCCGGGCGATCCGGGGCGTTCGGGAGCAGACAACCGGTTGTTCGTCAACGCGGTTCTGTGGGTGCTTCGTTCGGGCGCCCACTGGCACGACCTGCCGCCGCGCTATGGGAAGTGGAAGTCGGTGCACAAGCGTTTCACACGCTGGGCCAAAGTGGGCGTGTGGGAGAGGGTGTTCGATACCCTGACGGCGGATCGCGACAATGGCTATCTCATGCTCGACAGCACCATCGTGCGCGCGCATCAACAGGCGGCGACCGGAAAAGGGGGGGCCGGGATCAGGCTCTGGGGCGTTCCAGAGGCGGACTGACGACCAAAATACACATCGCCTGCGACACTCTCGGACGACCGCTCCGCGTGATCCTCTCGCCCGGACAGGCCGGCGACGCGCCAAAGGCCCTGGCGTTGATGGAGGGGTTTCGGCCCCGCCATGTGCTCGCCGACGCTGCTTACGACGCCAATGCCATCCGCAACCGCATCGCCGACATCGAGGCCGAGGCCGTCATCCCCTGCAATCCAACGCGAAAGCGTCTCATCGGCTATGACGCCGAAATCTACAAACACCGAAACCGCATCGAGCGCTACTTCAACAAGATCAAACACTTCCGCCGCATCGCAACCCGATACGACCGAAAAGCAATATACTTCCTCGCCTTCATACACATCGCTTCTGCTATCCTCTGGATGCGATGAATGTCGATTCTGCCTAGAGCGCGACCCGTTCCGGCAGAAGCATATTCCGGTCCGGGGCCTGGCGCTGCGCCTGAGGACGGGCTCCGTCCTACACGCCGAGCCAGCGTTCGAGGTCGGCGCCGCCTCCGGTCAGGTCCCCGCTGCTGCCGGTCCACACGATGCGGCCCTTCTCGACGATATAGTGGCGGTCGGCGAAGCGGGCGAGGTCGGCCACGTTCCGGTCGATGACGAGGATCGCCTGCCCTTCCGCCTTCAGGCCGGCGAGGCACTCCCAGATGCGCCGGCGGACCAGCGGCGCCAGCCCCTCGGTGGCTTCGTCCAGCACCAGCAGCCTCGGGTTGGTCATCAGCGCGCGCCCGATCGCCAGCATCTGCTGCTCGCCGCCGGAGAGCAGGTTGCCCATGTTGCGCCGGCGCGCCTCCAGTTCCGGGAACATCCCGAAAATGCGCGGGGCCGTCCACGGGCCGGCGCGCGCGCCGCGGTTGGCGGCCGCCGCGACCAGGTTCTCCTCGGCCGTCAGGTTGGGGAACACCTGCCGGCCCTCCGGCACGAGGCCGAGGCCGAGCCGCGCGATGCGGTGGGACGGCAGGTCGCGCAGCTCGCGGCCCTCGAACAGGATCGCGCCCGCCGCGGACGGCACGATGCCGAACAGCGAGTTCACGGTGGTCGTCTTGCCCATGCCGTTGCGGCCCATGAAGCCCACCGCCTCGCCCTCGCCGACCTCCAGCGAGATGCCGAACAGCGCCTGGCTGCGGCCGTAGAATGTCTCGAGCCCCTCGATCCGCAGCATGTCAGGCCGCCTCGTCGCCGAGATAGGCGCGGCGCACGGCCTCGTCGGCGCGCACGGCCGCCGGGGCTCCCGACGCGGCGATGCGCCCGCCCACCAGCACGCTGATCCGGTCGGCGAGCGCGAACACGACATCCATGTCATGCTCGACCAGCAGCATGGTCTTCTCGCCCTTCAGGCGTTCGAGGATGCCGGTCATGCGCCGGCTTTCCTCCGCGCTCATGCCCGCCATCGGCTCGTCCAGCAGCAGCAGTTCCGGTTCCGCCGCGAGCGTCATCGCGATTTCGAGCTGGCGGTGCTCGCCATGGCTGACGGCGCCCGCCCGCTCTTCGGCCACCCCGGCGAGACCGACCCGTTCGAGCGCCGCCATGGCCGGCCGGATGAGCGCCGGGTCGTTCCTCGCCGGGCGCCAGAAGCGGAAGCTCCGCCCGTCCCGCGCGAGCACCGCCAGCATCGCATTGTCCACCACCCGCATCCCGGGCACGACGCTGGTGATCTGGAACGAGCGCGCAAAACCGAGCCTCGCCCGGGCATGAGCCGGCCTGCGGGCGATGTCGCGCCCGTCGAACAGGACGCGGCCCCGGTCCGGCCGCAATTCCCCCGCGAGCAGCGAGATCAGGGTCGTCTTGCCGGCCCCGTTCGGCCCGATCACGGCATGGACCTCGCCGCGGCGCACCTCCATCGACACGCCATCGACGGCGGCGACGCCGCCGAAGCTCTTCTGCAGGTCCTCGACCCGGAGCAGCGGTTCGTCAGCCACGGCGCCCCTCCAGCAGCCCCGCGAGCCCGCCGCGCGCGAACAGCACGACCAGGATGAGCAGCAGCCCGAAGGGAAGCTGCCAGTAGATCGTCCAGCCGGACAGCAGCTCCTCCAGCAGCAGGAAGGCGGCCGCGCCCATCAGCGGCCCGAACAGCGCGCCGGTCCCGCCCAGCACCACCATGAAGATCAGCTCGCCCGAGCGCGTCCAGTCCATCATCTCGGGGCTGATGAAATTGGTGAAATTGCCGAGCATGGCGCCGCTGAGGCCGCAGAGCGCGCCGGCCAGCGTGTAGGCGGCGAGGCGGTGGCGGTAGAACGCGAAGCCGAGCGAAGCCATGCGGCGTTCATTGCCCCTGGCGCCCTCGATCACCATGCCGAAGCGCGACCGCACGAGCCGGTGCACCAGGTAGAGCGTGCCGAGCAGGACCGCGAAACACGCATAGTAGAGGGTGAGGCTGTCCTCCAGATCGACCAGCGGGAACTCCGAGCGGATGTCGATCACCAGCCCGTCATCGCCGCCATATTCCTCGATGCTGACCACGGCGAAGAACACCATCTGCGCGAACGCCATCGTGATCATGATGAAATAGACGCCGCGCGTGCGCAGCGCGATCGCGCCCGTGGCGAGCGCGAACAGGGAGGAAAATGCAACGGCGAGCAGGATATGCAGCCAGCCGTCATGGATTTCATAGTAGGCCGGGATGCCGACCGCATAGGCGCCGATGCCGATATAGGCGGCGTGGCCGAAGCTGATCATGCCGCCATGGCCGAGGATGAGGTTGAGCGAGGTGGCGGCCGCGGCCAGGCAGACGAGGCGCGTCAGGATATCGACATAGAAGGGCTGGCCGGCCGCGAGCGCCAGCGGCGGCCCGGCCGCCAGCGCGGCCAGCAGCGCCCAGCCGACCGCCCGGCTCATCGCGCCTTCGGCGGGAACAGGCCCTGCGGACGGAACGCCAGCACGGACGCCATCAGGATGTAGATCAGCATTGCCGAGAGCGCCGGCGCGGAGGTTTCCGCCGCCTGCGCGCTCATCAGCAGCTTGAGGCCCATGTCGAGGAAGGACCGGCCCATCGTGTCGATCAGCCCGATCAGCAGCGCCGCCACGAAGGCGCCCCGGATCGACCCGATGCCGCCCACGATGACGACGACGAAGGCCGTGATGATGATCTCGTTGCCCATGCCGATGGAGGCCTCGGTGATCGGCGCGATCATCATGCCGGCGAGCCCCGCCATCACCGCCCCGAGCGCGAACACCAGCGTGAACAGGAGGCCGATATCGATGCCGAGCGCGCCGGCCATGGCGGGGTTGGAGGCGCCCGCCCGGATGCGCATGCCGAGCCGCGTCTTCGTGACCAGCACATAGAGCCCGGCGGCCACGGCCAGCCCGGCCCCGATGATCAGCAGCCGGTAGGTCGGGAACACCAGTCCGCCCGGCAGGTGCTGCTGCCCGTCCGCCCAGGCCGGCAGGCGGATCGCCATGCCCTCCGGCCCCCAGAGGATCTGCACCAGCGTGTCGAAGCAGAGGATCAGCCCGAAGGTGGCCAGCACATGGTCGAGATGGTCGCGGCGGTAGAGGCGGCGCACCACCAGAAGCTCGACCGCAGCCCCGACCAGCGCCGTGGCCGGCAGCGCCAGCGCCACCGCCAGCAGGAAGGAGCCGGTGGCATCCGTCAGCGTGGCGCAGAAATAGGCGCCCACCATGTAGAGCGAGCCGTGCGCCAGGTTGACGAAGTCCATGATGCCGAAGATGAGCGTCAGCCCGGAGGCGAGCAGGAACAGCAGCACTCCGAGCTGGAGCCCGTTCAGCAGTTGCGCGGCGACGAGACCCGCATCCATGGGCGGGCCGGCTCCTGGGCTACATCTTGCACTCGGCGGCGTAGACGTCCTGATGGTCCTTCAGCACGGTATCGACCACCGTCGTCGTCCACACGCCGTCGGCATCCTCGACCACCTGCCGCAGGTAGAAGTTCTGGATCGGGAAGTGGTTGTTGCCGTAGCGGAACGGCCCGCGCACGGAGGGGAAGTCGGCCTTCATCATGGCCGCGCGCATCCCGTCCATGTCGTCCAGGTTCCCGCCGACCGCCTCGACCGCGCTCTTGATGAGGAAGATCGTGTCGTAGGACTGCGCGGCGTAGAAGGACGGGTAGCGCCCGTAAGCCTCCTTGAAGCCGGAGACGAACTTCCTGTTCTGCGGCGTGTCGAGGTCGGGGCCCCAGAACTGCGTGTTCAGCGAGCCGAGCACGCCCGACATGCCGGCCTTCTGCAGGTTCGGCAGCGCGATCGAGTCGACGGTGAACACGGTGTAGAGCGCGATTTCGCCCTGCAGGCCGGCCTGCTGGTACTGCTTGATGAAGGCGCCGCCCGCCTTGCCCGGATAGAACACGAAGATGCCGTCCGCGCCGGAGGCCTTGGCCTTGGCGAGTTCGGCGGAGAAGTCGAGCTGGGCGTCCTTGCCCCACTTGGTCATGTCCTTGCCGAGGATCTCGCCCTTGAAGGTGCGCTCGACGCCGGAGACCATGTTCTTGCCGGCGGCGTAGTTGGGCGCCATCACGTAGAGCGACTTGACGCCCCGCTGGTTCAGCACCTCGCCCATCGCCATCGGCGTCTGGTCGTTCTGCCAGGAGGTGGAGAAGAAGTTCTCGTGGCAGAGCTTGCCGGCGATCTGCGAGGGGCCGGCATTGGAGCTGATGAGGAATTTGCCGCCGTCGAGCGCCGACTTGCGCGAGGCGAGCAGCACATGCGACCAGATGAACCCGGCGACGAAATGCACGTCGTCCTGCTTGACCAGCTTGTCGGTCTTCTGCTTGCCGGTCTCCGGCTTGAAGCCGTCGTCCTCGATGATCAGCTCGACCTCGAGGCCGCCCATCTTGCCGCCGATGTCCTGCATGGCGAGATTGACGGCATCGACCATGTCGCGCCCGATGACGCCCGCGGGCGTGGTGACGGTGGTAACGAAGCCGATCTTCACCTTGTCGGCGCCGAAAGACGGCGACGCCAGCAGCGCGGCGGCAGCCGCCAGCGCAAGCGCGGTTTTCCTCATGTCGTGAATCCTCCCCGGTTTGGCGGCGCACCGCCGGACGGTCCCAATCTACCGCCTTTCCGTCCCGGACGGAAACCGCTGCCGGGGCGGGCCGTCAGCCGGAGTAGTGGTTGCCGATGTGGCGGATGAAGGCACCGGTGTCGAGCGGCCGGCCCGTCGCCTGCTCCACGAGGTCGTCCGAGGACGCATCGAAGCAGCCCCGGCCGTGGACATGCTCTTTGAGCCAGCCCACCAGAGGCCTGAAATCGCCCCCCTCGATCTCCCGGTCGAGGCCGGGCAGCGCCGCGCGCATGGCCTCGGCAAGCTGGGCCGCCATCAGCGCGCCGAGCGTGTAGGTGGGGAAATAGCCGAAGGAGCCGCCCGACCAGTGGATGTCCTGCATGCAGCCTTCCCGGAGGCCCGGAGGGCGGTTGACCTGTTGGGATCGCAGCCGTCCTGATAGAGCCACACTCTACTCACTGTACCGTCAGCGCGTTCATCAATATCCCCTTTCTGGATATTGCCCATTAACTTCGCACCGAAAGAACAGCTACAAAGTACGCCATCTTGTGGTTTGCGTTTCAATAGGATTGGCGCTCTATGAAGTTGCCGCTATTCGCGTCCTATCCCTACAGCACTCCAAGAAGAAACAGGATCACTTTCTGCTCACGCTACTTCTCCTAGCGCCAAGATACGCACATGATATGGCAGAAAATAGAAATTCGTTCCTTGGGCCATTGTTCAATAGTGACTCAATTTGACTTTTCCGCCGTCAGGAATCTTTCCCAGTGTTCTTCTGCGATGATGGCCAAGCCGCTCTTGCCACTGTTCCGGTAATTCATGGCCTTCTCGATCTTGGTGCCGAAGCTTTGATGCTTCCATGCGGCCGTCGCATAGCTGCCGATAACGAGGTAATCCAGCCGTCGCGTGACGGCTTTATGCACAGTCCCACCTCGCGCCTGTGTAGCCCGGTGGCATGCCGGTCTGGCTCCATACATGAAGATGCCGGTGAACAGGAACGATCTGTCCTTGAAAACCAAAGCAGGCGCCGGGTCGTCGAGAGGCAGTGTGGCCGGCCTTGATATTTCGCCCCATTTGGATATGCCGCCCGAGATTTTGGCCAGCAGATCATGTAGCTCCTGCGACTCTTCATCATCAAGGACGCCGTCCTGAAGCATGTCTGTGACACGGTCAAGCAGGCCATCAGTCATTGGATGATCTAGATAAGCCTCATCACTCTCGCGCAAAAAAGTGAGTAGAGCTTCGGCTTCGGACTGGTTCACATGGCCATCTGCGATGATCCCCTTGCCGATTCCGATCAATGTATCGATCGTCCGACCGCGCAAATCATCTTGCCGGTATCTGGTGTAAGGATCGTCAACCATGTCCTAGGCCCTGTGGACGTATTGACTCAGGAGCGTGTTCAGGGATTCCCGTGCGAGGATTTGTCTGAATCATGAGGCGTCGGCGATTCGGGGGTTTCGTTGATGTCGACGAAGATGACGAATGGAGACTGGGAGGTTGCGCTGGAGGTTTTCCGGCTTTGCCTTCCGAGGCGGGGTGCGAAGGCGAAGGACGACCGTCTGTTTCTGGAGGCGCTGCACTTCTTTGCGGTTCACAACATCACCTGGCGGGCGCTGCCGGAGCGGTTCGGGCACTGGAATACGGTATGGCGGCGTTTTCACCGTCTGAGCCGTTCAGGGGTGTTCGAGGACTTTTTCGCCACGCTGGCGGATTTGAGCAGCACGGCGCACCTGGTTCAGATGTTCGATTCGACCGTGACCCGCGCGCATGTATCGGCGGCCGGCGCAAAAGGGGGCAGCAGGGTCAGGCGCTTGGACGCTCGCGGGGCGGTTTCAGCACCAAAATCCACCTGAAGACCGATTTCGACGGCCTGCCGATCGCCTTCGACCTGACCGGCGGCGAGGCAGCCGACAGTCCGCATTTCGAGACCCTGATGGACATCGGCCCCGATGTCCGGCCCCGCGCCATCGTCGCCGACAAGGGCTATGACAGCGCCGGAAACCGCCAACTCGCCCGGAAAAGAGGCGCCCTGACCGTCATTCCCTACCGGAAGAACATCAAAAACAGGCCAAAGCGCTTCGCAAGCGCGCTCTACAGAGGACGGGCGCGCATCGAACAGGCCGTCGGCAAGCTCAAACGCTTCAAACGCATCGCCCTGCGCTGCGAAAAGACCGCCACAAACTTCAGCTCCTTCGTCGCACTCGCCGCTGCCTTCATCTTGATCAAATCCGTCCACAGGACCTAAACCTTGCTTCCAGGCTCAAAATCGCCGTCGAGCCAACGCACGAATGATTCGGCGTGCCGCAGATAGGTTCCCTTGGTATCGTGCGTTAGGTTCGTGGCCTCGACCTCTTCACGATAAGCCTTGAGTGCTTTGCGGACTTGGCTCAGGCATTCAGGAGAAATACGCGTCATGGTCTGGATCCTTGTAGGTTTGAAAGTCAATGATGAACGCCGCTAAGGCGTGCTCCAGGTGGAGATCCCACGCGCGCCTCTCGTCGTCGGTCACTCCTCTATAGCCTATCCGACTATTCCCTACGCTCTCCATGCGTCATCTGCTCCCCAGACGGCTATTGCCAAGGCAACAGCAGGCTTCAAGATACGATAGTATGTTGCTGGGCTTTGACGCTCAATTATACCCATCTTATCCTGAGCAAGAGGCGTTGCCGTATCCAAGAGAGTCAAGAGGTCTGTGCGGCCATGTCGTTCACACAACGCGCGAAACTCTTCGTCGAAGCTCATCTTCTTCTCCTACACTCCGATGATCCACGGTTTTCCCGAGAATGAACTAGTCGTCGGCGGCTTCTTGTTAGGTGTTTAATCAAAGGTTCCAAGGCGAAACGATACCCAATCGTCATCCGTTGCAGGGCGGATTCCAGCCCTGCTTCAAGTCTTCCTCAACAGCTTTTCGATCATCTTCATCTTCCATACCTTCGGGGTAGACCCAAAGATGCGTAGCACCATGTCCATCAATGCACGGCATAGCATGGTGACTGTCGAAGCGAGTGCTCAAATCGCTCGTTTCGCCGACATAGATCACCTGATACCTCTGTTGGTGATCTATCTGTCTCACGAACATGTAACAGGCTGCCTCTGCTGGCAGTTCTGCATCGCGAGGCACGAGGAGCCCTTCATACGGAAAGCCATCGTGACCGTGCCATGTCATTGGAATCCAGTCGATCATCGGACCCGCTTCTGCACCTTGCGGATAACGACCACGGGCTTGTGGGCGGTCTGCACCTGCGTCTTGACCTGAACTGTCGCCCTTACGCCGCCCTTCGAGATCGTGCGCCGGATGATGCGGGTTCTGGTCGCCATGGCGCCTCTCCTTTCGTGCGCCCTCTCAGGTCAACACGAGACCCCGCGCACTGTGTCCGCCGGTCTCTCACGCCGGCGGTTGGCAATTTGGAACCACCACAATATCTAGCGGTCACTGTATTGGGAATTTAGATACTCGTGCGGCAGGCGTCAACGGCACCGGCTCCGACGCTTGCCGCCGTCGTAGTCACGGCCATGTCCGGCCTTGATCAGCATCCTGCTTAGGGTCCGGCCGCTCCTCCAGAAGGCGGTTGGCGACGAACAGCAGCGAGTCGGATGAAGTCGTCGCCGCGCATGGCCATGTCGCGGCCGCCATCCTTCTCGACATAGGTCCAGTAACGCTTGCGCTTGTCCCTTTTCCGACCGGCGTCGCACCACCTCTTATACAGTCCCACGCTGTTCCCCCGATGCCGTCATCGCGCCGCCCGGTTCTATCCGCCCGTAGTCTCTGCGCATCCGCTCAATTCCACAGACAGGACAATGGCGCCGCCACCAGCCGGTCGCCAAACGGCACGACGTCCGTATTGTCATAGAGAACGACACCGAAAGCGAAACGATCGCCGCACGGCTCTGCCAGCGCCCGGAGGCCGGCGAAGTCGCCGGACCTGACCGTGGCGCTTGCCTTGATCTCAATGCCCGCGATCATCCCGTCGTCGCGTTCCAGAACGATGTCGACCTCGCGCATATCCCGGTCGCGGAAATGATGCGGCGTCAATCGCAGATCCGATGACGTCATCAGCTTGAGCACTTCCGAGAACACGAAACTCTCGAGCAGCGCTCCGAATGCCCCGCGATCCGCCTTCACCCTGTCAAAGGTCAGGCCGCGCGCGCTCGCCAGCAGGCCGGAATCGAGGAAATGCAGCTTCGGCGTCTTGACGATACGTTTCAGGGCGTTGGTGAACCAGGGCTGCAGCGTTGCGATCAGAAAGACCTGTTCAAGCAGCCCGATATAACGCTGCCCCGTCTTGTGGCTGACATTGATGCTCGCTCCGAATTGCGAGTAGTTGACCAGTTGGGCGGAATGCTCGGCCAGCAGCCGCACAAATTTCGGAAGCTCGGTAAGCTTCTCGATCTCGGCGATGTCCCTGAGATCGCGGGTGAGAATCGAGGTGAGGTAGGATCGTGCCCAATCCTGCCGCCGCCGCTCGCTTTTACGGGCGATTGCTTCGGGAAACCCGCCGACCAGAACGGCCTGGACGAGATCGTCACCGACGACCGCTTTGCGCTGATTTTGCAGTTTCCCTTCGAACAGGTGCTCCAGAAAACCAGGCGTTCCCCCTTCGACCTCGGCCCGCGCGAGCGGCAGCATCCGGAGTGTTTCCATCCGGCCGGCCAGACTGTCGGCGACCCGTGGCAGGGTCAGCACATTGGCCGAGCCCGTGAGGAGAAAACGGCCCGGGCGATAATCTTCGTCGACCGTCTTCTTGATCGCCAGGAGCAGGTCGGGCGCGCGCTGAATCTCGTCGATGATGGCCCGGTCCAGGCCCCGGATGAATCCGGCTGGATCGGACCGGGCCGCCTCAAGTGCTGTCTGATCGTCGAGCGTGATATAGGTGCGGTCGGCGTCCTCCATGCTCTTGACGAGCGTCGTTTTGCCCGCCCGACGCGGCCCCACAATGAGAACCACGGGCGTATCCGAAAGAGCCTCGTTGGCCCGACGCTCTACAAACCGCTTGAACATCCCGTCTCCAAGCACAGACAATTGGAACCAACCATATCGGCTGATTGGAAGTCAAGAGACCGCTAATTGGAAATCCAAAGATCGCGATCTGGAAGGCGCGGGGAGAGGAAGGCCTTCCACCAGGAATTCCCTCGTCCCACTTGCCCTGGACCGCGGTCCGGGGCTGGCGGGGCTACCGGGTTCACATATCTCCGGCGTTGCCCCTACCCCCTCACCCTGAGTAGCCGCGCCAGCGGCGTATCGAAGGGCGGCGGCCGGCGTGGCGGTCCTTCGATACGCGCCCGCTGGCGCGGTCGCTACTCAGGATGAGGGGGCGGCGTCCGTTCCGGCGCGATTTTCAAGGGAAACTGCTGGGGGCCGGGCGGCGGCGCGGCTCGGGCCGGCCCCTGCATAAACCGCCCGCCCGCCGTCAGGCGCGGGCGGCGGCGTTGGGCTTGCGGCGCCGTGCGAGGCGGCGGCCGCGCTGGAGGCCGTGGCGTTTCAGGAAGTGCTGCAACGTGGTCCCGCTGAAGACAACGCCCTCGGCGGCGAGCGCCCGCTGCAGCGCGCGGACGGAGAGGTCCGGCCGCTCCCCCAGAAGGCGGAAAATCCGCTCCCGTTCCGGCTCGATCCGCGACGGGCGGCCGCCCCTCGGGTCGTCGCGCAGGTCGCCGCGCTCCCGGTAGCGCCTTACCCACCGGGAGACGCTCGACGCGGCCACCTCGAAATGCCGGGCCGCGCCCCGCGCGCTCATCCGCCCCTCCAGCACCGCCGCAACCGCCCGGCGGCGCAGGTCCTGGCCGACGGCCCGGCCCCGCTTCCGCTCCGTGAATATATCCGTCATCCGTGCCTCCCCGGCCGCCTCCGGCCCTGTACGATCTCCAACGGAACGTTGCGTACGATCTCCTACCGAACATTGCGCGCCCGCGCCCGGCCGGCGCGCGCAGCTTCCCCGCCTGCCGCCCCCGGCGCTTTCAGCCGCCCAAATCCCGTCGCGTGGCCGCAATGCGGCTCGGTTCACCAGGTCATTGTTCCTGCTTCATGCCTGCTTTGGCGGGTATTTAGGGCTTATTTTCCCGAATTGCAACCCCCGGGAAGAAAGATATCCACAAGCGCGCGGGACGGGAGAGCGGGCGATGCAATAGCCGCGACGACTCTCCCTCATCCCGAGTAGCGGCGCCAGCCGCGTATCGAGAGCCTGTCCTGAGCCTGCCGAAGGGGGCCGGCGGCCGACGGGGCAGTCCTTCGATACGCCTCCCTTCGGTCGGCTACTCAGGATGAGGGAGGCGGACCTGAGGCGGCGGCGGGCCGTCAGCCGGCGTAGCGTTCGCCGATGTGGCGGATGAAGGCGCCGGTATCGAGCGGCCTGCCGGTCGCCTGCGCGACGAGGCCGTCCGAGGACGCATCGAGGCAGCCGCGGCTGTGGACATGTTCCCTGAGCCAGCCCACCAAGGGCCTGAAATCGCCCTGCCCGATCTCCCGGTCGAGGCCGGGCAGCGCCGCGCGCATGGCTTCGGCAAGCTGCGCCGCCATCAGCGCGCCGAGCGTGTAGGTCGGGAAATAGCCGAACGACCCGCTCGACCAGTGGATGTCCTGCATGACGCCTTCGCGCGGGCCGGGCGGGCGGAGGCCCAGCAGCGACTCCATGGCGTCGTCGAAGGCGCCCGGCAGGTCCGCCGGGTCGAGCGCGCCCGAAATCAGCGCGGCCTCGCAGCGGTAGCGGACCGCGATGTGCAGCGGATAGCTCACTTCGTCGGCCTCGACCCGGATCAGGTCCGGCTCGACATGGTTGAGCACGCCGTAGAGCCTCTCCGGCTCCCACTCGTCCGCCGGCGCCAGCTCCTCGTTGAGCAGCCGCGCATAGGGGACCGCGAAGGCCCGCGAGCGGCATGCCTGCATCTCGATCGAGAGCGACTGGCTTTCATGCGCGGTCATGCCCCGGTTGCGCCCGACCGGCTGCCGGCGCCAGTCCTCCGGCAGCCCGCGCGTGTAGAGCGCGTGCCCGCTCTCGTGCAGCACCGCCATCAGCGCCTCGCCGGGCGGCCCCGACCAGCGGGTGGTGATGCGCACGTCCTCCGGCTCGCCGGTCGAGAACGGGTGCGCGGACTCGTCGAGCCGCACATGCTGCTCTTCGAGGCCCAGCATGGCCATCAGCCGCCGGGCGAGGCGTTCCAGCCCGTCGCGCGGCCCCGCCGGCCCCGGCGGTTTCGGCCCGCCGCGCACGCGGTCGATGACGCCGGGCAGGAACGCCTCCAGTTCCGCGAACATGGCGGCGACGCCCGCGCTCCGCCGGCCCGGGTCGTAGCTGTCGAGCAGCGCGTCGTACGGCGCCAGGCCCAGCGCCTCGCCCCTGATCCGCGCCTCCTCCCGGACGCGCTCCACGACGTCGCGAAGCGCCGGCAGGAAGGCCGCGAAATCGCCTTCGGGCCGCGCCCGGTGCCAGACCGACTGCGCCCTGGAGACGGCCCGCGCCTTCGCCTCCACCAGCTCCGTCGGCAGGGCGGCGGCGGCCCCGTGCAGGCGGCGCATTTCCCTGAGGTTGGCCGCCTGCCAGGGCCCGTCCGCCCGCGCGGCCGCCAGCGCATCGGCGGCCTCCGGCGCGGTGAGCAGCTCGTGCGCGAGGCCGCCCAGGGTCGCCTGCTGGTGCCCCCGCGCCGCCTCGCCGCCGGGCGGCCCGTAAGTGAGCGAGAACCAGCGCACGGTCCGCGAGGCCGCATTCAGGTCGGCAATGCGCGCGAACCGGCGCTCCAGCCGCTCGTAGCTTCCGTTGCCCATCAGACGTTCCCCCCGGCGCATGCCCTTTTCCGGGCTGGACCCCGGCACCGTAGCCGGTCCATGCTCGGAAGTCGCGACATGAGCATGAGAGGGAGGCACCGCACCGATGCCGATTATCGCCGCCGAGACGCTGGAAGACACCATCCGCCGCCTGCTGGCCGCATGCGGCACGCCCGATGACGAGGCGGAAATCGTCGCGCGCCACGTGGTGGACGCCAATCTCTGCGGCCATGACAGCCACGGCGCGATCCAGATCCCGATCTATATCCACAGGGTGGAACAGGGCCATATCGTTCCGGGAGCGCCCTTCGAGATCCTCCGGGAAAGCCCGACGACAACGGTGGTGGATGGCCACTGGGGTTTCGGCTACGCCATTGCCGAGCGGGCGCTCAAGCTGACGATGGAGAAGGCGGAGGCGCAGAACGTCGCCGCCTGCACGATCTTCCGCCAGAGCCATGTCGGCCGCCTCGGCGCCTATCCGACCATGGCCGCGAAGGCCGGCTTCATCGCCATGATGACCGCCGATTCCGGCCGCTCGGCCAAGAGCGTGGCGCCGTTCGGCGGCGCCGAGGCGCGGCTCGGGACCAACCCGATAGCCATGGCGGTGCCGTCCGCGCGCGGCGAGCCGGTGCTGATCGACATGGCGACCTCGGCGGTGGCCGCCGGCAAGATCAAGCTCGCCCAGGCGCGCGGCAAGGATATTCCCGAAGGCTGGATCGTGCGTTCGGACGGCGGGGCCTCGACGGACCCCAACGATTTCGGCAAGGGCGCGGTGCTGCTGCCGCTCGGCGGGAGCGAGGGCCACAAGGGCTACGGCCTCTCCGCGATGGTCGAAATCCTCTCAGGGCTCCTGACCGGGCTCGGTTTCGGCGTCGAGCCGACGGGGCGGCACAATGACGGCTGCTTCCTCGCGCTCTTCAAGGCCGCCGCCTTCCGCGACCCCGGCGAATTCGGGCGCGAGGTGGACGAGTTCGTGGACTATCTGAAGGACACGCGCGCCGCCGCCGGCTTCGGGGAAGTGCTGGCTCCCGGCGAGATCGAACGGCGCACCGCAGAAGCGCGGCGGGCGGACGGCATCGACATCGAGGACGCCACCTGGAACCAGTTCAGGGCGCTTGGCGAAAAATACGGCGTCGCGGTGGACTGAGGCCCGCCTACTCCCACTCGATGGTGCCGGGCGGCTTGGAGGTCACGTCGTAAACCACGCGGTTTATGCCGGGCACTTCATTGACGATGCGCACGGCGACCCGGCCGAGGAAGCCGGCGTCGAAGGGGTAGAAGTCCGCCGTCATGCCATCGGACGAGGTGACGGCGCGGAGCGCGCAGGCCTGCTCATAGGTGCGGTCATCGCCCATCACCCCCACCGTGCGCACCGGCAGCAGCACTGCAAACGCCTGCCAGATGTCGTCATAGAGCCCCGCGCGGCGGATCTCCTCCAGGAAGATGGCGTCGGCGCGGCGCAGCGCCTCCAGCTTGTCCGGCTCCACCGCGCCCGGCATCCGGATCGCCAGCCCCGGACCCGGGAAGGGATGGCGCCCGACGAACCGGTCCGGCAGGCCGAGCTCCTGGCCGAGCGCGCGCACCTCGTCCTTGAACAGCATCCTGAGCGGCTCGACGAGCCCGAGGCCCATCCGCTCGGGCAGGCCGCCGACATTGTGGTGCGACTTGATCGTGACCGACGGGCCGCCGTCGAACGCGACCGACTCGATGACGTCCGGATAGAGCGTTCCCTGGGCGAGAAAGTCGGCGCCGCCAAGCTTCGCGGCCTCTTCCTCGAACACCTTGATGAAGGCGGCGCCGATGATCTTGCGCTTGCTCTCCGGGTCATCGACGCCGGCCAGCCGCTCGAGGAAGAGCGATCCCGCATCGGCATGCACGAGCGGGATGTTGAAGTGGCCGCGGAACAGGCCGACCACTTCATCGGCCTCGCCCGCCCGCATCAGGCCGGTATCCACGAAGATGCAGTGCAGCCGGTCCCCGACCGCTTCATGCAGCAGCAGCGCGGCGACGGTGCTGTCCACGCCGCCGGAAAGCCCGCAGACGACCCGCCCGCCGCCGACTTCCGCCCGGATCCGGGCCACCGCCGTCTCCCGGAAGGCCGCCATCGACCAGTCGCCCTTCGCCCCGGCGATCCGGCGCACGAAATTGCGGATCAGCCGGGCGCCGTCGGGCGTATGCACGACCTCGGGGTGGAACTGCACGCCGTAGAGCCGCCGGTCCTCGTTTGCAATGGCGGCATAGGGCGCGGCTTCGCTGCGCGCGGCGACCCGGAACCCCTCCGGCAGCGTCTCGACCCGGTCGCCGTGGCTCATCCATACCGGGTAGCGCCCGCCCGGTTCCCAGACGCCCTCGAACAGCGCGCTCTCCGCGACCGCCTCTACCGTTGCGCGCCCGAACTCCCGGTGGTCGGCCGGCAGGACGCGGGCGCCCATCTGCGCCGCCATGAGCTGTTGGCCGTAGCAGATTCCCAGCACCGGCGCGCCGGCCTCGAACAGCGCCGGGTCGGCCGTCGGGGCCGACGACGACAACACCGAGGCCGGCCCGCCGGAAAGCACGACCGCTACCGGCGCGAAGTCCGCAACGAAGGCGGCATCGACCCTGTTGAAGGGATGAACCTCGGAATAGACGCCCGCCTCGCGAACCCGGCGGGCGATGAGTTGCGTAACCTGACTGCCGAAATCGACGATCAGGACCCGTTCGCTCACCGGCGGTCCTCCAGGCGCGCGGACACGGTGCGGGCCAGCAGCTTGATCTCGGTGCGCAGGTCCTCGACCAGTTCGTTGCGCCCGGCGCGCAGCTCGTCGCGCATCTGCAGGAGCGCCGAATCCAGGCTCGCGATATGCCGGCGGGTGGTCTCGTCCAGTCCGCCGCGCTGCCTGGTTTCCAGCAGCCGGCGCAACAGCGTCTGGGTCTCGATCTGCTCTTCCGCGAGCCGCGCATGGGCGGCCTGGCTGGTGTTCAGCTGTTCGGCGAGCCCGCCCAACGTCTCCGATAATGCCTCGAGATTGCGGTTCACCGAATGGCGGCCCTCTTCCGCCCTGCCGACGATGCGCCGCAGATCCTCCAGGTTCTCCGCCGTGGTTTCGAGCAGCGCCTGGATGTAGGTCGGCACCGAATGGTCGCCGTCGGCGAAGCCCGGGCCGCTGGAGCCGAGGCGGGTGAGCGAGGACAGCCACTCCTCCAGCTCGTTCACGAACCGGCTCGACGCCTGGGACGCCTGGAGGTCCAGGAAGCCGAGCACCAGCGCGCCGGACAGCCCGAACAGCGAGGAGCTGAACGCCGTGCCCATGCCGGCCAGCGGCGCATCGAGGCCGGTCTTCAACTCCTCGAAGACGCCGGTGAGGCTGCCCGCGGCGATCTCCAGCCCGCCGATGACATCGCCAATGGCGGAGACCGTCTGGATGAGCCCCCAGAACGTGCCGATCAGGCCGAGGAAGATGAGCAGCCCGGCAAGGTAGCGCGCCGTCTCGCTCGCCTCGTCAACGCGCGAGGCCACGCCGTCGAGGATCGAGCGCATGGATACGGCCGAGAACCGCACCGGGGCTTCGGAGGAAAAGGCCGTTGCGAGCGTCGCCAGCAATTGCGGCCTCGCGGGCTCCGGCGCGCCGCGGCCGGGCGCGGGTCCCTGGATCGAGCGTATCCACGCGATCTCCCGGAACAGCCGCAGCACATGGCGGAAATTGTAGGCGATGCCGATCAGCAGCACGCCCAGGATCAGGCCGTTCAGCGCCGGATTGGCCATGAAGGCGTCCGCGACCGGGCCAAACAGCAGCGCCGTCGCCGCAATGACCACCGCGACGAACACGGCCATCCGCACCAGATACTGGGTCGGACGGGTCATGACGCCCGCCCGGCAGTTTCAGTCCGGTTTTTCAACTTCGCCCGACCAGCACGACATCGACATGCGCCCTGGCCTCCTCGCCTGCGCCTGCCGCCCGCGCCACGATGCGGGCTTCCGGCACGCCGGCGGCAATCAGCAGGCGGCGGATTTCCATGGCGCGCGACAATGCCCCGCGCCGCGCTTCGACCCCGTCGCCTTCAACGGAGCCGGAATAAGCGCGTATCTCGACGGTGAGCCGGCTTCCCCCGGCCATCCTGGCGGCAAGGCTGCCAAGCCGCGCGCGGTCCTCCGCGCCGAGCGCCGTTCCGCCCGCCTCGTAGAAGAACGTCTCGGAATGCGTGCCGGTCCTGACCGGTTCGGCAATGGCCGCGAGGCCGGGCGCATCGAGAGCCAGCTTCCGGCGCAGCGTTTCGGGCGTGCCGGCCGTCGGCGCGGCCGGAGGCGGCAGGACACCGGCCCCGGGCGCTCCCGTCGCAGGGGGCGGCGGCGGCAGCCTGCCCGCAGGCGCCGGAGAAGCGGCTGCGCTCCCGGGCGCGTCAGTTGCCGGTGCCGGGGGCGGCAGGCGGAAACGGCCCGGCATGTCCGGTTTGGCCGCCGGCGGCGCGGCAGCGCCCGATTCCGCAGGGCGCGGCTGGATGGGGCGCGGCGGCGGCAGCTTCGCGCGCACGGGCTTGGCCGGGGAAGGCGCCGCGGCTTGCGGCCGGGTCCCGTCGGCGCGGCTCAGGAAGGCGAGGAGCGCCGGCGTGGCCTCGGTCTCTCCGGCAGGCAGGCGCCGCGCAGGCGCGGCCCGGGCCGGCGGGGCCGGGGGCTTGTCGGGCGGTTTCGACAAGGCCGTCGCGGGCCTTGCGGGCGGTGTGGGAATTCCGGCCCGGGCCGGCTTTTCCGGGGCAGGCTCGGCGGCCGGTGCGGCTGCCGGTTCAGGGTGTTTTGCGGCGAGTTTCACCCCCGGTTCCGTGGCCGGTGCGACAGGAGGCTCGGAGCGTTCGGCCGTGGGCTGCGGCTCCGGATCAGCGGGCGGCGCGGCGGTCGCCTTGAGACGCTCAGCCACGGCGGCCGGCGTTTCCGGCTGCGGGATGCTGAGGGTCAGATATCGCCGGGACCGGCGGTCCGGCCTGTGGAAGGCGCCCCGCCGTCGGTCGGCCGACAGGGTGTCGATCACGCCGAAATCGACGGTCACGGACGGTTTCCTGCTTTCGCCGCTCTTCCAGCGCGCCCCGCCGCTATCGATTACCAGCATGTCCTGCGCATCGGCGCGCCAAGCGGCCGGGAGGAGCAGAACCAGCGCCATGGCCGCTCGTAAAATGCCTCGGTAGCGCGCCATCTCCCCTTCCGCCGCAGCGTCGGCAGCATCGAGTCACTCTATGCCGCCCGCCCTGACGGCGCAACCGGAGCGGGCCCTGCCGCCTTCTCCATGATCCGGCACAAATGGCCGTGCAGGCGGTCGTTGGCGGCAAGGATATTGCCCGTCTCCAGCATGGCCCCGGACCCGTCGGTATCGGACACCGCGCCGCCGGCTTCGCGCACCAGCAGCACGCCGGCCGCGATGTCCCAGCGGTTGAGGCCCGAATGCCAGAACCCGTCGAGGCGTCCGTCCGCGACCCAGGCGAGATCGAGCGCCGCCGCGCCCAGCCGGCGGAGGCTTACCCCGGCCTCCTTGACTGCCGCATGCTGGCGAAGATAGCCGGCCCTTGCCTCGACGCCGGCGCCGACTTCCTCGCCCGTCGCCAGGATGCAGTGCGCGAGGCGCGCCCGCGCCGAGACGCGGAGCCGCCGGTTGTTGGCATAGGCCCCGATGCCCCGCGCGGCCCAGTAGGTGTCGTCGGTGAGGGGGTTATAGACGAGCGCGGCAACCGGCTCGCCATCGCGTTCGAGCGCGATGGATATGCAGAAATGCGGGATGCCGTGCAGGAAATTGCCCGTCCCGTCGAGCGGGTCGACGACCCACCGGTTGCTCGTGTCGGCGCCCTCGACGGCGCCGCTTTCCTCCAGCAGGAAGCCGTAGCGCGGCCGTGCGCGCTCCAGCTCCTCGACGATCCGGCGTTCGGCCTGCCGGTCCGCGACCGAGACGAAATCGCCCGGCCCCTTCTCCGACACCTGGAGGTTCTCGACCTCGCCGAAATCGCGCGCGAGCCCGCGCCCGGCGGCATGCGCCGCACGCAGCATGACGTTAATTTCGGCCGGGCGGCGCATGGCGGGTCAGTCCTTGGCCCGCTCGACATAGCTGAGGTCGTTGGGGTTTACGACGACGCGCGCGCCGACCTTGATGTGCGGCGGCACCATCACCTTCACGCCGTTTTCCAGCAGCGCCGGCTTGTAGGAGGAGGACGCCGTCTGCCCCTTCACCACGGGCTCCGCCTCCACGACCTCGAGCGAAATCCGCGTCGGCAGTTCGAGGCCGACCGGGCTGCCGTCCACCGTCATCACCTTGACCTCCAGCCCGTCCTGGAGGAACGGCGCGCCGTCGCCGACCGTGCCGGCGTCGAGCGAGAACTGGTCGTAGGTCTCCTGATCCATGAAGGTGTAGCCGTCAGCCTCGGCATAGAGGAACTGGCACGGCCGCTCCTCCGTGGTCAGCCGCTCCACGCTGTCCGCGGTGCGCCAGCGCTCCTGGGTCTTCACGCCGGTCTTCAGGTCGCGCATTTCGACGGCGATGAAGGCGTTGCCCTTGCCGGGCAGGATCAGGTCGATCTTGATGACGACGCACTGCTTGCCGTCATGCTCGATCACATTGCCGGGACGGATGGTATTCGCCTGGATTCGCATCGGGGCCTCGGGCCGGGAAAATCGGCCGCTCTTCTAGCCCGGATTTCTCCCCGATGTCACGGCCCGTGCCCCGGAGGGCGGCGGCGGGGCGCTGCCGTCCGGGAACGGCAACGCCCCGCCCCGTTTCGAGCGGTCAGGCCCGCGCCGGCTCCGCTTCGGCTTCCGCCGATACGGCCGAGCTGTCCTCCGACAGCGACTTGATGAGGCCGTAGGTCATGAACAGCATGATGACCGAGATCGGCAAGGCGGCGGCGATGGAAGCCGTCTGCAGCGCCTTAAGGCCGCCGGCCAGCAGCAACACGCCCGCGACGAAGCCCTCGCCCAGGCCCCAGACGATCCGGAAGCGCTGCGGCGGGTTGTCGTCGCCCATGGACAGCATGGTGGTGATGACGAGCGTGCCTGAGTCGGACGAGGTGATGAACCATGTCGCCAGCAGCAGGGTCGCCAGCGCCGCCATGATCCATTGCAGGAAGGCGAGTTCGGTCAGCCGGTCGATGGTGCCGTAAAGCGCCGACGGCAGGTTCCATGCGCGCACCAGCTCGACGATGCCGGCCGTGCCCACGCCGCCTTCGGCCATGAGCTCCATGTAGATGGCGTTGCCGCCGAACATGCACAGCCAGAAGAAGGCGATGGAGGTCGGCACGAACAGCACGCCTACCATGAACTGGCGGATCGTGCGGCCGCGGCTGATGCGGGCGATGAACATGCCCACGAACGGCGCCCAGGAAATCCACCAGCCCCAGTAGAAGATGGTCCAGCCGCCCTGCCACGCGATCTCCTTTTCGGTGCCGGCTGTCCAGAAGCCCATCGGGATCACGTTCCATATGTAGTCGCCGATGGAGGTTACGAAGAAGCCCATCAGCCACTTGAACGGCCCGAAGAACAGGAAGAAGGCCAGCAGCACCACGGAGAGCCAGATATTCCACTCCGAGATGATGCGGATGCCGTTGCCGACGCCCGAAACGGCCGAGAGCGTCGCGACGATCGAGATCACGATGATCAGGATTATCTGCGTCGCGATGCCAGGATCGACGCCGAACAGCACGTTCAGGCCGGTCGCCATCTGGGTCACGCCGAGGCCGAGCGAGGTGGCGACGCCGAAGACCGTCCCGAACACCGCGAGCAGGTCCACGCCATGCCCGATGGGCCCGTAGATGCGCTCGCCGATGATCGGGTAGAGCGCCGAGCGGAGCGTGAGCGGCAGCTTCTTGCGGAAACCGAAATAGGCGAGGCAGAGGCCGATGATCACATAGACCGCCCAGCCGTGGAATCCCCAGTGGAAGTAGGTGACGCGCATGGCGTGAACGGCGCGGTTCACGTCCATGTCGGTCACGCCGGCGACATCCGCGTGAGGATTGTTCGGATAGCCGAAGGCGCCGGAGTTGTCGAAATAGAAGACCGGCTCGGCAACACCGAAGAACAGGATGCCGATGCCGACACCGGCGGAGAACAGCATCGCGAACCAGGAGAAATTGCTGAACTCCGGCCGCGAATCGTCGTCCCCGAGCCGTATCGACCCATGCCGCGAGCACATCAGGTAGAGGCAGACGAACACCAGCACGACCACGATCAGGATGTAGTACCAGGCCAGCGACGCCTCGACCCAGCCGCGGATCGCCTGGTAGATGCTGCTGGCGAACTCGACATTCAGGATCGTGAACACAACGAAGGCGACGACCATGCCTTTCGCCGCGAATCCCATGCCGCTGTGCAGGCCCTTCATCAGCCCTGCGTCGGCCACGAGCCCGTCCCGCCTGTTCTCCGCCATGACGCCGTCTCCTTCCGCCTTCGCGAGGGATCCTCCCTGAAATACTGCCCGTTCGCCGGCAGGCACGATAAACGCCCTCCGTCCCCATGCTTTGGGAGCGCGGCGACGCCGGCAAATCGACGACTCGATGCCAAGCCTGCACTGGATAGCGGCCGGGCCGCAAGCAAAAATGTCGCACCTGAAGGCGCCGCGGGGACTGCCCGGGTCCGGCGCGACCTTATTCCAGCCCCGCCGCCTCCAGGGCTGCGGACTGGCGGGCTGCGAGGGCGTCCACATCGAAGCCGTCGATCAGGCCGTGGAAGAGGCGGTGCCAGTTCACCTCCGCCCTGAGCCGCATGAAGACCGAGCCGAGGCCGATGGCGGCCCGGTCCATGAGCACGAATTCGCGCGGCGGGCGCACCCCGCCGACGCGCCTGAGCTCCCGGTGGACCCTGGCTGCGACCGTTGCGCCGTAGAGGCCGCTCTCGCTTTCCTGGATGCGCTGGACGCGGTCCTGGAGCAAGGGCGCGTAAAGGAACTCCGCCCAGATGTTCAGCACCTCGATCAGGTCGCGCGAGGGGTTCTCGAAGCCCCAGGTTTCGTAGGCCGAGACCGCCAGCGCCTCGTCGCCGTCCCGAAGCGCCCGGTAGAGATCGATCACGCCCTTGACGAAGGACGGCGGGAAGACCCGGATGCAGCCGAAATCCAGCAGGTTGATGCCGAAATCCTCCCGCATCGAGTAGTTGCCGAGATGCGGGTCGCCATGGATGACGCCGCAATCGTAGAAGGGCACGTACCAGGCGCGGAACATGCTTTCCGCCAGCCGGTTGCGCGCCTCTACGGCCAAGTCCACCGCCTCCATGAGCGGGCGCCCGTCGATCCAGGTCATGGTGAGCAGGCGGCCGGTCGAAAGCACCTCCACCGGCTCCGGCACCGTCACGCCCGCCTCGTCGGCCAGCATCGCCCCGTAGAGGCGCATGTGCTTCGCCTCGCGGTGGTAATCGAGTTCCTCCCTCAGCCGCTCCGAAAGCTCCTGGAAGACGCTGTCCGTGCGCACTGCCCGGTCGCGGCGCTCATAGACCGAGAACACCAGCCGCAACTGCCGGAGGTCCGCCTCCACGGCCGCGGCCATGTCGGGATATTGCAGCTTGCAGGCAAGCCGCGCACCGTCGGGGGCGGTCGCGCGGTGGACCTGGCCGAGCGAGGCCGCATGGGCCGCACTCCGCTCGAAAGCCCCGAAACGCTTCGGCCAGTCCGGGCCGAGTTCGCCCGCCATCCGACGGCGCACGAACGGCCAGCCCATCGAAGGGGCATCGGCCTGCAATTGCCGCAACTCCTCCGCATAGGCCGACGGCAGCGCGTCGGGAATGGTGGCGAGGATCTGCGCCACCTTCATCAGCGGCCCCTTGAGGCCGCCCACCGCAGCCGCGAGCTCGCGCGCATGGGCGTCATGCTCGATCCTGCGCCCGAGAAGCCGCCGCCCGGCATAGTTGGCCGCGAGGCCGCCTACCGCCCCGCCGACCCTTGCATAGCGCCGCAGCTGGCCGCCGAGGCCGCCCGTGTCGTCGCTCATGCGGCCTCCAGCTCGTCCACGAAGCCGGCGATGCGCGCAAGGCCCCGGTCCCAGAATGCCGGGTCCCGGGCGTCGAGGCCGAACGGGGCCAGCAGTTCGCCGTGGTGCCTGGAGCCGCCGGCAGCGAGCATGTCGAGATAGCTCGCCTCGAACCCCTCGCTCCCGTCCTCATAGGCCGCGTAGAGCGCGTTCACCAGGCAGTCGCCGAAGGCATAGGCATAGACGTAGAAGGGCGCATGTATGAAGTGGCCGATATAGGTCCACATGGCACGGTAGGAGTCGTCGAAGGCGAAGGCGTCGCCCAGGCTCTCGCGCTGCGTCTCCATCCAGATGCCGCCGATATCGTCCACCGTCAGCTCGGCTCCTGCGCGCGCCTCGTGGAGCCGGCGCTCGAATTCGTAGAAGGCGACCTGGCGCACCACCGTGTTGAGCATGTCCTCGACCTTGCCGGCGAGCAGCGCGCGGCGGCCGTCCGGCGGAGCCGCGTTCAGCATCGCCTGGAAGGTCAGCATCTCGCCGAAGACGGAGGCCGTCTCGGCAAGGGTGAGCGGCGTCGCGGCCAGGAAATAGCCCTGTGCCGCCGCCAGCGACTGATGCACGCCGTGGCCGAGTTCGTGCGCGAGCGTCGCCACGTCCCTGGCCTTGCCCTGGTAGTTGAGCAGCACATAGGGATGCGCGCCCGGCACGGTCGAGTGGGAGAACGCCCCCGGTGCCTTGCCGGGCCGCGGCGGGGCGTCGATCCAGGCATTGTCGAAGAACCGCCCGGCGAGCGCCGCCATGCGCGGCGAGAAGGCGCCGTAGGACTCCAGCACGATGCGCTTCGCCTCGGCCCAGGAGTATTCGCGCCCGTCCGCCTCCGGCAGCGGCGCATTGCGGTCCCACCAGGCGAGCTTGTCCTGGCCTAGCCACTCCGCCTTCAGCCGGTAGTAGCGGTGGGAGAGGCCCGGATAGGCCCGCTTGACCGAGCCGACCAGCGCATCGACCACCTCGTCCTCGACCCGGTTCTGCAGGTTGCGCGCCGCGACCGGGCGGGAGAAACCGCGCCAGCGGTCGTCGATCTCCTTGTCCTTCAGCAGCGTGTTGAGGATATGCGCGAAGAGCCGGGCGTTCTCGCCGAGCACCGTGGACAGCGTCGAGGCCGCCGCCCTGCGCACGCCGGCATCGGCGTCGGAGAGCCGGTCGAGCGCCTCCTCCATGGTGAGCCGGCGGTCGCGGAACGGGAAGCGCAGCGCGGCCAGCGTCTCGTCGAAAAGCCGCGTCCAGGCCGAGGAGCCCGCCACGTCGCGGTCGAGCAGCAGGCGCTCCATGTCCTCGGCAAGCTGGTGGGGGCGGAATGACCGGCTCTGCTCCAGCCAGGGGCGGTAGCGGCTGAGGCGCCCGCTCTCCTCCAGCCGGCGCGCGAGGACATCGTCGTCGATCTCGTTGAGCTCGAGCTGGAAGAAGACCGTGTGCGCGGCAATCTCCGCGAAGCGCTCCTGGATGGACTGGTGGAAGCGCCCGGTCTCCGGGGACGCCATGTCGCCCGCGCGCAGGAGGCCTGCATAGCTGAGCAGCCTCGCCAGCCGCTCGTGGAGCCGCTCATAGGCCTCGACCGCATCCGCCAGCTCCTCGCCGTCGAGTTCCGCGAGCCGGCCTTTCCAGCGCTCCTCTATCGTGCGGGCCTCGGCATGGGCGGTCTCAAGGTCGCGGGCGGTGTCGGGGCCGTCCGGCGCGCTGTAGAGGTCCGTCAGGTCCCAGACCGGCAGCGTGGCGCTCTCGCGCTCGGTATCGGGCATTGCTAAACCTTGTCCCACGGGCGGTTCATCATATAGGGGCTCGGCATGGTTCTGGACAGGCATGGCGTCCGGCCCTTCCCCGGAGCGGCGGCAGGCGGGTGACGGCCGTCCGCCGGGGATACCTGTTCGCGGTCGCGTCCTCGCTCGGCCTCGGGCTGGCGATCGCGGCGTCGCGCGCGGCCTACGAGGGGGGTGCGACGCCCATCGCGATCTCGCCCGTGCGCGCGGTGCTGCTGGCGCTGATGCTCTGGCTCGTCTGTGCGGCCACCCGGCGCAGCCTGCGGCTGCCGGGGCGCGACATGCTCTCCTGCCTCGGCCTCGGCGTGCTGGCGGCGCACATGTTCTACGGCAATATCGCCGCGGTGGAGACGATCCCGGTCGGGCTCGCTGCGCTCTGCTTCTTCGTCTATCCGCCGCTGGTGGGGGCCTTCTCCGCCGCGCTCGACCGGCGCTGGCCAAGCGCGGCGGTCATGGGTGCGCTGGCGCTCGCCTTTGCGGGCGTCGGGCTTGCGCTCGGCGTCGGCTTCGACGGCCTCGACCCGTTCGGTGTGTTCCTCGGCGTGTCGGCCGGCATGGCCTGCTCGGTCAGCGTGCTCTGGCTCGCGCGCGGCATGGCCCATGCCGACCCGCTGCCGGTGATGTTCTGGTTCTCGGCGGTGGCGGCCGCGATCCTCGTGCCGGCCGCCCTCTTCTCCGGGGAGGCGCGGCTGCCCGTGACCGCGGCGGGATGGGCCGGCTGCCTCGCCGTGATCGTCTGCCAGGTTTCCTCGATCCCGCTCTACTACGCCGCCGTCCGCCTCGCCGGGGCCGAGAACACGGCGATGCTGAACAATCTCCAGCCGCTCACCAGCATCTTCGCCGCCTGGGCGCTCTACGACGAGCGGCTCGGCCCCTGGCAATGGTGCGGCGCCCTCATGGTGCTCGGCGGCATCGTGTGGATGCAGACGGCGCTGCGCCGCCGGGGCTGAGGCCCGGCTCTACTGCACCAGCGGCATGACCTCCTCGGCGAAGCGGGCGAGGCGCTCTTCGGTGCGCTCGACGGAGCGCGCGGCGAAGTTCAGGAAGACGCAGCCGACGCCGAGTTCGCCGAGCGCGCGGAGGTCGCCGGCGCGCTCTTCCGTGCTGCCGGTGAGGAAGCGGCGGCCGCCCTCGCCATCGTCCGCGGCCTCCTCGAAATGCCAGGGGGCGGAGTAGGCGAGCTCGATCGAGGCGGGGTCGCGCCCCGCTTCTTCGGCGGTCCGGATCAGCAGGTCGCGCCGGGCGCGGTAGCGCTCCAGGCTGTCGAGCATGGCGCGCGGATTGTTGCCGATGGGATACCAGGCGTCGCCGAGCGCGGCGACGCGGCGGAGCGCCGGCCGGCTCTCGCCGCCGATCCAGAGCGGCGGATGCGGCTTCTGCACCGGGTGCGGCAGCGTCGAGACATTGGAGAAATTGGCATAGTCGCCGGCGAAGCCTGCCGGGTCCTGGGTCCAGACCGCCTTGAAGACGCGGAGATATTCGTCCGCGACCCGGCCGCGCTCGTCGAAGGGCGGCAGGCCCACCGCCTCGAATTCCTCGCGCATCCAGCCCACGCCGCAGCCGACCGTGACGCGCCCGCCGCTCAGCAGGTCCGCCGTCGCAAGCTGCTTGGCCGCCAGCACCGGATTGCGGTGCGGCAGCACCATGACGGAGGTGATGAGCCGCGCCTTCTCGGTGACGCCGCACAGGAAGGCCAGCAGCGCGATCATCTCCAGCGCCTCGCCCGACCGGCTGCCGGGGAAGTCGCCCGTCTCCGAATAGGGGTATTTCGACCCGATGTCGCACGGGATGACGATGTGGTCCGAGACTGTGAGCGCCGCATAACCGAGCCGCTCGCCGGTCTGCGCGAGGCGCTTCTGGTCCACCGGATTGGCGAGCGGGCCCCTGTGCGGAATGCTGAAACCGAAATCCATCCTGTCCCCCTCGGCAGGCTGCTTGTCAGGGAAGCAGCTTCAGCAACGCGACAACCAGGGCGACAGTCGCCAATTGCGCCCCGTAGAACCGGATCGTCAGCCTCGATTCCAAGGCTGCCAGCGCGGCCTCCATGTCGTTCTTAGTCGCCGACAGCGCGGTCTCCATATCGTTCTTGGTCGCCAGATCGGCGCTATGCACGGCCGTTGCTATCGCTTCGGCATAGGCTTCGGCGTGTTTGCGCTCGACGCCGGCGTCCTCAAGCCGCTGAACCGCTGCGAGGGTGTCGAATACCGCCGTCTGCGCCATGAAAGCCGGTCTCGTTTCTTCCGGGTTCTGCGAGATATACCAAATCCCTGCCGCCTCCCGCCAGATATTTCCCCGCGCATCGGCATTGGCGAAACGGGCGGGATGCGGAATGCTGGGCGGCCCGTTCGCCGGAAGACCGCCGCCCCCGATGAAAGCCGCCCGCCCCGCCAGCAGCACGCCGATGATGGCGCAATATCTCGCCATTCGCGAGGCGCATCCGGGCTATCTGCTGTTCTACCGGATGGGCGATTTCTACGAGCTGTTCTTCGAGGACGCCGTCGAGGCCGCGGCCGCGCTCGACATCGCGCTCACCAGGCGCGGGCGCCATGACGGCGACGACATCCCGATGGCGGGCGTGCCGGTGCGCGCGCATGAGGCCTATCTGGAGCGGCTGATCCGAAAGGGTTTCAAGGTCGCCATCTGCGAGCAGACCGAGGACCCGGCCGAGGCCCGCAAGCGCGGCAGCGGCGCGGTGGTGGCGCGCGAGGTCATCCGGCTGGTCACGCCGGGCACGCTTACCGAAGACTCGCTGCTGGACGCGCGCCGGCACAATTATCTGGCCGTGCTGGCCGAAGCGGGCGGCGGGACGGCGCTCGCCTGGGCCGACATGTCCACCGGCGAGTTCCGCGTCGAGAGCGTGACGCAGGAGAGCCTGCCGGCGCTGCTCGCGCGCATCGAGCCTTCGGAGCTGGTCCTGCCCGAGAGGCTGCTGGAAACGACCGCCTTCGACGGCGCGGCGACGCCGCTGCCGGCCGCGCGCTTCGACAGCGAGAATGCGCTGAGGCGCCTGCTGGAGACGTTCGGCGTGGCGACGCTTGAGGGTTTCGGGCGCTTCGGCCGCGCCGAGACCGCCGCCTGCGGGGTGCTGGTCGATTATCTGGAGCTGACGCAGAAGGGCCGCCTGCCGCGCCTGGAGCCGCCCCGGCCCGCCGGCCCCGGACAGGTGCTGGAGATCGACCCCGCGACCAGGCGGAACCTGGAGCTGACCGCAACGCTCGCCGGCGAGCGCCGGGGCAGCCTGCTCGCCGCCATCGACCGGACGCGGAGCGCGGCCGGCGGCCGCCTGCTGGCGGCATGGCTTGCGGCACCTCTCACCGACCCGGCCGCCATCGCCGCGCGCCACGACGCGGTGGACTGGCTCTGCCGCGAGGACCGGCTCCGCCGGGAGCTTGCCGGCCGGCTCGCGCGCGCCCCGGATATCGAGCGCGCCCTCTCGCGGCTCGGCCTCGGGCGCGGCGGCCCGCGCGACCTCGCGGCGATTCGCGACGCGCTCGTCCTGGCGGGCGAGATCGCGGGCCTGTTCGATGCCCCGCCGCCGCTGCTGGCCGATGCCTGCGCCGCGCTCCGGGGCCACGGGGAAACGGCGGCAGCGCTGGCGGCGGCGCTCGGTCCCGACCTTCCGCTGGCCGCGCGCGACGGCGGGTTCGTGGCCGCCGGCCATAACGGCGAACTCGACCGGCTGCGCGCGCTCCGCGACGACAGCCGCAAGACGGTGGCCGGGCTGCAGGCGCGCTATGCGGCCGAGACGGGCGCGGCCTCGCTCAAGATCCGCCACAACAACATCCTGGGATATTTCGTCGAGGTGACGCAGGCCGCTTCGGAGCGCCTGCAGGCCGACGACGCCTTCATCCACCGCCAGACCATGGCCAACTCCATGCGCTTCACCACGGTCGAGCTCGGCAGGCTGGAAGCGCAGATCGCGGGCGCGGCCGATCAGGCGCTGGCGGTCGAGCTCGCCATATTCGAACGCCTTGCGGCCGACGTGCTGGAACGGGGCGGCGGGATCGCGGCGGCGGCAGCGGCGCTCGCCCTGCTCGACGCCGCCTCGGGACTGGCGGCGCTCGCCGTCGAATGCAACTGGAGCCGCCCGCTGGTGGACGACAGCCTCGCCTTCGAGATCGAGGACGGCCGCCACCCGGTCGTCGAGGCGGCGCTGGACGAGCCCTTCGTCGCGAATGGCTGCGACCTCTCGCCGGACCGGCGGCTCTGGCTCGTGACGGGTCCGAACATGGCGGGCAAGAGCACCTTCCTGCGCCAGAACGCGCTCATCGCCATCCTGGCGCAGACGGGCAGCTTCGTGCCGGCGGACCGCGCGCATATCGGGGCGGTGGACCGGCTGTTCAGCCGCGTCGGGGCGTCGGACGACCTCGCGCGCGGGCGGTCCACCTTCATGGTCGAGATGGTCGAGACGGCGGCGATCCTGAACCGGGCAAGCGAACGCTCGCTGGTGATCCTCGACGAGATCGGGCGCGGCACGGCGACCTTCGACGGCCTCTCGATCGCCTGGGCGGTCGTCGAGCAGCTTCACGAGGCCTGCCGCTGCCGGGCGCTGTTCGCGACGCATTACCACGAACTCACCCTGCTGGCCGGCAAGCTGGAACGCCTCGCGCTCCGCACCATGCGGGTCAAGGAATGGCAGGGCTCCGTGGTGTTCCTGCACGAGGTGGCACCGGGCGCGGCGGACCGTTCCTACGGCATCCATGTGGCGCGGCTTGCAGGCCTGCCGCGCGCCGTGGTCGAGCGGGCGGAGGAGGTGCTGCGCCTGCTGGAGACCGGCGAGCAGGGCGGCGCCATCGCGCGGCTCGCCGAGGACCTGCCGCTCTTCGCCGCCGCCCGCAACCCGGAGCCTGACCCGCAGCCTTCGGAAGCCGAACAGGCCCTCGCCGCCCTCGACCCCGACGCGCTGAGCCCGAGGGAGGCGCTGGAACGGCTCTACGAACTGAAGCGGTTGACAAGGTAATCCGGCGGCCTCGATTTGGAACTCATGTCTTCTTCCCGTCATGCCCGAAGCGAGGACGCCGGCATGAGATTGCACCGCCGGTTCAATGGGTTGTGGGAAAGTTGCCCGATATTGTCATTTTTCGTTCCCGTATGGGCTTGACTTTCAGCGAACTGGTGTAGAATAGGCACAGAGAGGCGGCTCCCCGGGGCCGCCTTTCCGCTTTTCTGCAGAAGGCCATGGCCGGGGGCCGCAAACCCCCGGCGCAAGCGGACGGGAAAGCTGCGCCCTCTGCCCGACCCGCTGCCGCGCGCACGGGCGCGCGGGCGGTCAGGCGCGCAAACCGCGCCGCCGCGATACGCGCACGCATTACGCGCGAAACAGGGACACCCCGTCCCGCCCTTTGCCCCGAAGGAGGCATGGATGACCGAAACCGACCCCCGTCCCCGACTGGCGGCGATGCCGCTGGAGCGCCTCGCCCCCGCCGCCGAAGCCCTTGCCGAAGCCTGTGCGGAGGACATAAACGCCGGACCGCCGTCCGCGGACGACCGCGCCCGCGCCGAATACCACCGCGCCGGTCGCGCCCGCCTCGCCCATCTCGGACAGCTCCTCGCCCGGCTCGACTGGAGCGCCAGGCGCCTGCCGCAACCCGAACGGGACGAATTCCATTACCTCGGCGCGGTCTGGACCGGCAGACAGGGCACGCCCGAGTTCCACGCCTGGGTCGAACGGCAGGACCGCCGCGAGGCGCGCAGGAGGAAGAGGAAGAGGCGGGAAAAGAGGCGGCAGAAAGCCCTGGCCGCACAGGCCGGCGGAGGCGGAGACGGCAATGGCGGGGAGGAGCAAGGCGCCGCGGCGGGCCTCCATGACGAGGCCATGACACATCATGACATTCCACGACACTTCGGCAGGAGTCCCGCCCGCCGCTCCGCGCGCGCGGACGCGCGTATGCAGGCGGGCGCGCATTATGCGCGGGCGGGGCGCGCTCCTCCGGCAACCGGGCGTCCGGGACCGCGGACCGGCAAGGAGGTTGCGATGCCCTGCAAACGACCGGGGCGGAGACCGGCCCCATGACGAAACATGACATTCCATGACATCCACGGTGGAGAGGACGGTCCCGCCGCCCCCCGCACGCGGGCGCGCGAGCGCGGGCGGGCGCGCATTATGCGCGGGCGAGGGACGCGCCTCCGGCAACGGGGGCGTCCGGGACCACGGACCGGCAAGGAGGCTGCAATGCCTTGCGAACGACCGGGGCGGAGACCGGCCCCATGACGAAACATGACATTCCATGACACGCTGCCGGAGGGCACCCGCAATCGTCACCCCGGTCCCGAGCCCAGGTCATCGCGCCGGGCGGCCGACGGCTGCGCCTCATGACATTTCATGACATTCCCGTGGAGGGACCCGGCTCCGGGCCGTTGACAGGCCGGGCGGCGCTCGCCTATAAGCCGGGCCATGTTCGAACGTGGCGGCATTCTGCTTCTCGGCCTTACCGGCGCTCGCCGGGCCTGAACGGCTGCCCGGCGGGTGTAACCCTACCGCCGTCGAACTCCCTTACATCTCCAGGATTCAGAGCCGCGCCAGGCGCCCGACCCGGGCCCTGTGCGGAGACCGAGGACCGCTTCCGAGCCATGCCCAGCACCGATCCGACCGACAAATACATCCCCTTCCAGCCGATCGACCTGCCCGACCGGACCTGGCCGGGCGCCGTCATCACCCGTCCGCCCGTCTGGTGCTCCGTCGATCTGCGCGACGGCAACCAGGCGCTCGTGGAGCCGATGGGCCTCCGGCGCAAGCTGCGCATGTTCGAGGAACTCGTGCGCCTCGGCTTCAAGGAGATCGAGGTCGGCTTCCCCTCCGCCAGCCAGACCGATTTCGACTTCTGCCGCCACATCATCGATCAGGGACTGATCCCGGACGACGTCACCATCCAGGTGCTCACCCAGTCGCGCGACGAGCTGATCCGGCGCAGCTTCGAGGCCATCGCCGGGTCGCGCCGGGCCATCGTCCATCTCTACAACTCGACCTCGACGCTCCAGCGCCGCGTCGTCTTCGGCCAGGACCGGGCCGGCATCACGAAGATCGCGGTGGACGGGGCAAAACTCATCAGGGACCTGACGCCGACCGTCCCGGAAACGGAGGTCATCTACCAGTATTCGCCGGAAAGCTTCACCGGCACCGAGCTCGACTATGCCAAGGAGATCTGCGACGCGGTCTCGGAGGTCTGGCAGCCGACGCCCGAGCGCAAGATGATCGTCAACCTGCCGGCGACGGTGGAGATGGCGACGCCCAACATCTACGCCGACCAGATCGAGTGGATGCACCGCAACCTCGCCCGGCGCGACAGCATCGTGCTGAGCCTGCACCCGCACAATGACCGGGGCACGGGCGTGGCCGCCGCCGAGCTCGCCTTCATGGCGGGCGCCGAGCGCATCGAAGGCACGCTGTTCGGCAATGGCGAGCGCACCGGCAATGTCGATATCGTGACGCTCGCGATCAACATGTACACCCAGGGCGTCGATCCCGCGCTCGACTTCTCGGACATCAACCGCACCATCGAGGTTGCGGAGCATTGCAACCGGCTGCCGGTCCACCCGCGCCACCCCTGGGCGGGCGAGCTGGTCTATACCGCCTTCTCGGGCTCCCACCAGGACGCGATCAAGAAGGGCTTCGGGGCACTGGAGCAGGCGAACAGCCCGGTATGGGAGGTGCCCTACCTGCCCATCGACCCGGCCGACCTCGGCCGCACCTACGAGACCGTGGTGCGGATCAACAGCCAGTCCGGCAAGGGCGGCATCGCCTACATCCTGGAGCGCTCCTTCGGCGTCTCGCTGCCGCGCTCGGTGCAGATCGAGTTCAGCCAGCAGGTGCAGCAGATCGCCGACGAGACCGAGGAGGAGCTGGCCCCGGCGCGCATCTGGGAGGCATTCGAGAAGGCCTATCTCAAGGCCACGGCGCCGCTGGAGTTCGTCTCGGACGCGACCCGGCCGGACCCCCACGCCTCGGAAATGCGGATCATCACCGCCACGCTCCGCGAGAACGGCGCCGAGCGGACGATCACCGGCCGCGGCAACGGGCCGATCGACGCCTATATGGACGCGCTGCGCACGGCTTACGGCCTCGACCTCACGCTCACCGACTTCCACGAGCACGCAGTCGGCAAGGGCGCAGGCGCGACGGCCGCGGCCTTCGTGCAGATGACGCGGCCCGACGGCGGCACCGTCCACGGCGCCGGCATGGACCCGGACATCGTCTCCGCCTCGCTCAAGGCGGTCACCAGCGCCGTCAACCGCGCCGGCAGCCTCGCGCTTTCGTGAGAGCGGACGGAGAAAGCCGGGAGCTGCGCCGCCCGCTTTGCCATGCCTGACCCCTTCCGACAGAATGGCGCGCCATGAGCCGCAAACGCTTCGTCGCGGCGCTGATGCGCCATGAGACCAACAGCTTCTCGCCGGTTCCCACGCCCGTCGCAGCCTTCGGGCGGGTGGGATCGACCGACGGGCCGGCGCGGGGCGGGGAGGCGGTGCGCGTCTATCGGGGCACCAACAACCCGCTCGCCGCCTATATCGACATTGCCGAGCGCGAGGGCGCGGCGCTCGCCGTGCCGGTTGCCGCGAACGCGCACCCGAGCGCCCCGGCGCCGGACGACATTCTCGACCTCGTCGCCGACGCCGTGCTGGAAGCGGTCCGGGAGGGCTGCGACGCGCTCTTCCTCGACCTGCACGGCGCGATGGTGACGGAGGGCTTCGACGACGGCGAGGGCGAACTGCTGCGCCGCATCCGGGCCGAGGCGCCGGACCTGCCGGTTGCGGTCGCGCTCGACTTCCACACCAACCTGACGCGCGACCTTGCGCTGCTGCCGACGGTGCTCGCCGGCTACCGCACCTATCCGCATATCGACATGCACGAGACCGGCATGCGGGCCGGCGAGGCGCTGCTCAAGGCCATGAACGGCGCGGCTGCGGCGACCGCCTGGCATTCCCTGCCGCTGCTGCCGCACATGAACGTGCATTCGCCCTCGCGCCCGCCCATGCAGGCGATCATGGACCGCGCCAGCGCCGCCGAAGACGGGGGCGAAGTGCTGCTGGCCTCGGTGTTCGGGTGCTTCCCGCTCGCCGATATCGAACATGTGGGCATCTCCGCCGTGGTGCAGGGGCCGGCGGACAGGGCGGAACGCCTGGTGCTCGACCTGATGGGCGAGGCCTGGGAGAAGCGCGCCGATTTCCTGTTCGAGATCGAGGACATGCCGGACTCGATCGCGCGCGCCGCCGCCATGTCCGATGGAGACGGCCCCGTGCTGCTGGTCGATCACGGCGACAATACCGGGTCCGGCGGCAACCAGGATGTGATGGCCGCCCTCCGGGAATGCCTGCGGCAGGGCCTGACGGACATGGTCGCGGGACCCTTCGCGGACCCGGAGGCGGTGGCGGAGCTGATCGCCGCCGGCGTCGGGGCCGAGGTCGAGGTCGAGATCGGCGGCAAGACCGACATGCCGGCCATGGAGCTAAAGGGCGAGCCGCTCCGCCTTCGCGGCCGGGTGCGCCGGATCACCGACGGCGAGTTCACCGTCACCGGGCCGATGTTCACCGGCGTGCGCCTCTCCCTCGGGCGCACCGTCGTGCTGGACACGGGCGCGGCCGAGATCGTCGTCTCCGAAGACCGCTACGAGCCGTTCGATACCGGCTGCTTCACCCATTGCGGCATCGACCCGGCCGCCAAGCGCTATGTGCTCATCAAGTCGCGCCAGCATTTCCGCGCCGGGTTCGAGCCGATGGCGCGCGAGATCGTGATGCTTGCCGGACCGGGAACGACGACGTCGGACTACAGCCTGTTCCCCTGGAAGAAGCTGCGCCGCCCGATCTATCCTCTCGACCCCGACATCCCCTCAAACCTGCCGAGCCAAGCCTGAAGGAGGCAGCATCCATGACGCTCACCATGCTCCAGCACGTCAACATCATGACGGACAAGCTCGACGAGACGGTCGCCTTCTACGAGGACATTCTGGGCTTCGAGAATGGCGACCGGCCGAATTTCGATTTCCCCGGCGCGTGGCTCTATTGCGGCCCGGAGGCGGTCATCCACCTGATCGGCGTGGACGAGCAGGAGAAGTCCGGCTCGGGCTGCATCGACCATGTGGCCTTCGCGGCGGAAGGCTTCGACCGCTACACCGCCTTCCTCGGCGACAAGGGCTACGAGCACGAGACCCGCGTGGTGCCGGGCGGCAAGCTCCGCCAGATCTTCGTCCGCGACCCGAACGAAGTCCTGATCGAGCTCAATTTCCGCGCCGACGAGTAGGACGGAATCCTCCTACCAGCGGAGCGCCGCCGTCGCCCAGGTCGGGCGGACGCCGAGTTCGGCTGAGCGGGCTTCCAAGCGCGCCGGGTCGGGCGACGCGCCCACCTCCTCCTCGTGGATGCCGCCGGAGAGGAAGAGCGTGTCGATGCCGAAGGCGTTGCCGCCGGCGACATCCGTCCTGAGCCCGTCGCCGATCATCAGCGTGCGCCCCTTGTCGGGATCGCCGAGAGCAGCCATCGCGCGGGCGAACACCGCCCCGTCCGGCTTGCCGTGCCAGGCGACGTCGCCGCCGAGCTCGACATAGCGGACGGCCAGCGAGCCCGCGCAGAGCGAGAGCCTGTCGCCGATATGCACCACGAGGTCCGGATTGGCGCAGACCATCGGGAGGGAGCGCGCCGCGCCCGCCGCCAGCAGCGGCTCGTAGTCCTCCACGGTCTCGTCCCAGCCGTCTATGCCGGTGCAGAGGATGAAGTCGGCGTCCTCGACCCGGTCCACGATGTCGAGGCCGTTGCCCTCGCGCACATCGTTGTCGCGCTCCGGCCCGATATGCAGGCAGCGCGGGCCGAGGCGCGCATGCCAGGGGTCGCTGCGGTGCTTCAGCGCGGCCCAGGCAGACTCGCCGGACGACATGACCGCATCGTAGAGGCCGCGCGGTACGCCCATATCGTCGAGGCGGCGGATGAGCGAGGCGATCCGGCGCGGGCCGTTGGAGAGGAAGCAGACCCGCCTGCCGCCGCCGGCGCGCAGCCGTTCCAGCGCATCGAGCGCCGCCGGGAAGGGCTGGACGCCGTCATGCAGGCAGCCCCAGAGGTCGACGAGATAGGCGTCGTAGCGGTCTGCCAGCGGCGCAAGGCCGGGCACGATTCCGGTGGCGCTCACGGCCTGTGTCCGGCGCTATTGCGGCGCGACGGAGGGGTAGGCCGGCACCGGCGCCCCGGCTTCCGGCCTGGTTTGGCGGGCGGGTTCCAGGCTGCGAGCGAGATCGCGCGCGATCCGGTATGGCAGCAGGCTGCCGCCGTAGATGAGCGCGGTGTTGAACTGCACCAGCGACGCGCCGGCTTCGATCCTCTCCAGCGCATCTTCCGCATTCCCGATGCCGCCGACCCCGATCAGGTCGATCCTGCCGTCGGTCGCGGCCCGGATATCGCGCAGGGCCTCCGTGGCGAGCGCCTTCAGCGGCGGACCGCTGAGGCCGCCCTCCTCCCCGCATTCCGGCGAGCGGAGCCCGGCGGGCCTGGAGACGGTCGTATTGGAGACGACGACGCCATCGACGGGCATCGTCGCCAGCGCCTGCCCCAGCGCCATGCGGTGCGCCCTGTCCAGATCCGGGCAGAGCTTGACCCAGAGCGCCGTGCCCGACGGCGCGGCCTTGCGCACGCGCTCGACGATGCGGCGAAGCTCGCCTTCCGTCTGCAGCGCGCGCAGGCCCGGCGTATTGGGAGACGACACGTTGACGGTGACGAAGTCGGCGAGGCCCGCCACCGCGCGCGCCACCGCGGCATAATCCCCGGCGGCGTCCCCGCTGGTCTTGTTCATGGCGAGATTGACGCCGACCGTGCCCCTGCCGCCCCGGTCCCGGTAGCGTTCCAGCCGCCGGGCGACGGCGGCCGCGCCGTGGCTGTAGAAGCCCATGCGGTTGATGACGGCCCGGTCAGCGGCAAGCCGGAACAGGCGGGGCTGCGGATTGCCCGGCTGCGGTTTCGGGGTGACGCCTCCGATCTCGACGAAGCCGAACCCGAGACCGAGCGCACCCCGGACGACCTCTCCATGCCGGTCGAAGCCGGCAGCCAGGCCGACCGGGTTGGCGGCTTCGATGCCCGCGCTGCGCACGGGCAGCGCCGGAGGCCGCAGGCGGAGAGGGGAAAATTGGAGGAGCCGAAGCGCTGCATTGTGCGCTTTTTCAGGCGGCAGCAGGTGAAGCACCCTGCTGGGCGGCCACAGATGGTACACCGCGTCCCATACTCCAGTCAGAAGCGCGTCAGGACGCCCAGAACATCAACCTGTAGCATCCAACGCTTCAGCGTACACTATATGTAGCCAAGGCCCCAATGTAAACGAGATTGTCCGCAATCTCATCAAGCGGATTGTCGCAAGCGCCTGCCTAAACCGCGGACAGGTCGAAATCGGCGATGACCGGCGCGTGGTCGGAGGGGCGCTGCCAGCCGCGCGCCTCGCGCAGCACTTCCGCGCCCGCCAGTGCGTTCGAGAGCGCCGGCGTCGCCCAGATATGGTCGAGGCGCCGGCCGCGGTCGGAGGCGGACCAGTCGCGCGCCCGGTAGCTCCACCAGCTGTAGAGCTTCTGCTCCGGCGGGATGAAGCGGCGCACGACATCGGTCCAGTCGTGCGACGCCTGCACCGCCGCCAGATGCTCCACCTCGACGGGCGTGTGGCTGACCACCTTGAGGAGCTGGCGGTGCGACCAGACATCGGTCTCGAGCGGCGCGATATTGAGGTCGCCGACCATCACCCGGCGCGCGCCGCCGTCGCGCCGGTCCCGCCACCAGCCGGTCATCTCCTGAAGAAACTGCAGCTTGTGGGCGAACTTGTCGTTGACCTCCGGGTCCGGCTCGTCGCCGCCGGCCGGCACGTAGAAATTGTGGATTTCGACGCCCGCCACGGTGGCGAAGGCGTGGCGCCCGTCCGAGCGCCCGCACCAGTCGCGCGTGCCGCCCTCCTCGATGGGGAGCCGCGACAAGATCGCAACGCCGTGATAGGCCTTGATGCCGTAGAGCACCGAATGGCGGTAGCCGAGCGCATGGAAGGGCTCGACCGGAAAGCGGTCGCTCTCGACCTTGACCTCCTGAAGGCAGAGCACGTCGGGCGCGCGCTCGGCCGCCAGGCGCTCGACGCCGTCGATGCGCAGCCGGACGGAGTTCACGTTCCAGCTTGCGATTCTGAGCCGGTCAGCCATTGAGCGCGGCCTTCTCCGCTTCGGTATAGAAGGCGTCGGCGTGGATGTCCTCCGGGCGCATGTCGCGGATCTCCAGCATTTCGGTCGCCGCCTCGACCATCACCGGCGGTCCGGCGAGATAGGCCTTGCAGCCGTCGAGATCGTCGAAGTCGGCCGCCACCGCCTCATGCACGAAGCCCGTGCGCCGGTCCGTGCCGCCCTCCGGCTCCGACAGCACGATCTGGACGCGAAGCCGCTCGTGCTTCGACGCCAGGCCGGCGAGTTCCTGTTCGAGATAGACGTCGCGTTCGCCGCGCACGCCGAAGTAGAAGTAGATGGGCTGCGGCATGTCCCTGGCGAGCGCCGTCTCCACGATCGCCTTGACGGGCGCCAGACCCGAGCCGCCGGCAATGGCGAGGATCGGCCCGCGATGCGCCTCGCGCAGATAGGCGGCGCCGTAAGGCCCCTCGACCGCAACCCTGTCGCCCTCGGATATCTCGTCCCGGACGAAGTTGGACACCTCGCCGTCGTCCATCGCGCGGATATGGAATTCGAGCATGCCGCCGCCGGGACCCGTCGCCATGGAGTAATCGCGCGCCGGCCGGCCGGCGAAGGCGAGCGCGGCGTACTGGCCGGCGGTATAGGCGAAATCGACGCCCTCCGGCACGGCGAGCCTGAGCCGGACGATGTCATGCGTCATCTCGGTGCGTTCGGCGATCGTCGCCTCGAAGCGGCGCAGCGGATGGGCGACCGTCTCCTCGTCGTCGTTGAGCCATGCGACCTCGAGGTTCTCCTGCGGGTGCGAGCGGCAGGCGAGCACGAACCCGCTCTCCTTTTCCTCGTCCGTCAGCGCGAAGTCGGAATAGGGCTCCATCTCCACGCTGCCCGCATAGAGCCGGCTCTTGCAGGCGCCGCAATTGCCCGACCGGCAACCGTGCGGATAGGGCACGCCCTGCTCCAGCGCCGCTTCCAGCAGCGTCTGGTCGTCGTCCACCTCGACCGGCTCGCCCCACTGGGCGATCTTCACGATGCGTGTCATGGAGTCCGCGCCCTCTATTCCAGGGACTTGATGATGCCTTCGCACATCGCCTTGGCGTCGCCGAACAGCATCATCGTATTCTCGTTGAAGAACAGCGGGTTATCCACGCCCGCATAGCCGCTCGCCATCGACCGCTTGACGAACATGACCATCCGCGCCCGGTCCACCTCCAGCACGGGCATGCCGTAGATCGGGCTGGACGTATCGTTGCGCGCGGACGGGTTGGTGATGTCGTTGGCGCCGATCACGAAGGCAATGTCGGTCGAGGGGAAGTCGCGGTTGATGGCCTCCATCTCGACCACCTTGTCATAGGGGACGTTGGCCTCGGCCAGCAGCACGTTCATGTGCCCCGGCATCCGCCCCGCGACCGGGTGGATCGCATATCGCACCCGCACGCCCTCGCCTTCCAGCAGATCGACCATTTCGCGCAGCGCGTGCTGGGCCTGGGCCACGGCCATGCCGTAGCCCGGCACGATGACCACGGAGCCGGCATTTCTCAGCATGAAGGCGGCGTCGTCGGCATTGCCCGCCTTCACCGGCCCCCGGTCGGCGGCTTCCCCGGTCGGCCCGTCGGTCTCGCCGCCGAAGCCGCCCAGCAGCACATGGGTAAGCGAGCGGTTCATGCCCCTGCACATGATGTAGGAGAGGATCGCCCCCGACGCGCCGACCAGCGCCCCGGTAATGATCATCAGCGGGTTGTCGAGCGTGAAGCCGATGCCGCAGGAGGCCCAGCCGGAGGCCGAGTTCAGCACCGAGATCACGACCGGCATGTCCGCCCCGCCGATGGGAATGACCACCAGCACGCCCCAGACCAGCGCCGCGAGCGCGAGCGCCCAGAAGAGCCCCGCCGTGCCCCAGCCGGCGAAGGCGAGCGCCGCCATCAGCACGATCAGCCCGACGAAGGCGTTGACCGCCCGCTGGCCGGTGAAGGTGATGGGCGCGCTCTGCATCAGCCCGTGCAGTTTTGCGAACGCGACGACCGAGCCCGTGAAGGTGACGGCGCCGATGGCGGTCGATGCCATGATCTCGACGAGGCTGTGGGTCGCGAGCCCGCCCTCGACCGGGATGCCGTAGAGGCTCGGGCTTTCCAGGGCGGCGGCAGCGATCAGCACCGCCGCGAGGCCGACCAAGCTGTTGAAGATCGCGACCAGCTGCGGCAGGTCCGTGATCTTGACCCTGAGCGCGATCACCGTGCCGATGGCGCCGCCGATGACGATGCCGCCCAGCACCAGTTCGAATGTGACGATCTGCGGGCGGAGCAGCGTGGCGCCGATGGCAATCGCCATGCCGGCGATGGCGATCCAGTTCCCCTGGCGCGCGGTCTCCGGGGAGGCGAGGCCCCGGATTCCCAGGATGAAGCAGACGGCTGCCACCAGGTAGGCGAAGGATGCTATCGAGGCTTCCATCCCCTCAGCCGTCCTTCTTGCGGTACATCTGGAGCATTCTCTGGGTGATGATGAAGCCGCCGAAGATATTGACGGAAGCGACCACGACGGCGACGAAGCCCAGCAGCTTGGAGACGCCGAAGATGGCGGGGCCGGCGGCGATCATCGCCCCGAGCACGACCACGCCGGAAATCGCGTTGGCGACCGACATCAGCGGGGCATGCAGCGCCGGCGTCACCTTCCAGACGACGTAATAGCCGACGAAACAGGCAAGCGCGAACACGGTGAGGCCGAACAGGATGGGATCGGTCGCGGGCGCGTCCGCCTGGGCCGCGCGATGGGCGAGGTCGGCCGCTTCGGCCGCCAGCCGCTGCGCTTCGTCGGCAAGCTGGCCGGCGCGGTCGGCAATCGCCGCCGCGTCCCGGTTCAGGGGTTCAGCCATCGGAAGCGTCCTTCGGGTTCAATGCCGTCGCAGAGATGATCGGATCGTTGTAGTCGGGCGCGAGCGCGCCCTGCTCCTTATCCACCAGCAGTTCCGCAAAATTGACGAGGTTGCGCGCATAGAGGGCGCTTGCGTCTTGCGCCACGCGGGACGGCAGGTCGCTGTCGCCCACGATAAACACTCCCTGTTCCTCCACGATGCGATCCGCGCGGCTCAGCTCGCAATTGCCGCCCTGTGCGACCGCGATGTCGATGATCACGGAGCCGGGCGCCATTTCGCGCACCATCTCCGCCGAGAGCAGGCGCGGCGCGGGCCGGCCGGGAATCTGCGCGGTCGTGATGACGATATTCGTGCGCGCGAGCGTCTCGGCCAGCTTGTCGGCCTGCTCGCGCTTGTAGTCCTCGCCCATCTCCCGGGCATAACCGCCTTCGTCCTCGGCGAGGCTGGGCTCCCTGTGGTCCACTTCGATGAAGCTGGCGCCGAGGCTCTCCACCTGCTCGCGCGCCGCCGGGCGCACATCCATCGCCGACACAACGGCGCCGAGGCGGCGGGCCGTCGCGATCGCCTGGAGGCCGGCCACGCCGGCGCCGAGAACGAGAACCCGTGCAGGCGCGATGGTGCCGGCGGCCGTCACCATCATCGGGAAAGCGCGGCCGAAGAGGTCGGCGGCGCGGACCACCGCCGCATAGCCCGCGAGGTTGGACTGGCTCGAAAGCGCATCCATGGTCTGCGCGCGGGTGATGCGCGGCATGAGTTCCATCGCGAACGCCTCGACGCCCGCCGCGGCAAGCGCGGCCCGGCCATCGTCGTCGCCGAAGGGCGCGAGCAGGCCCGCCAGCATGGACCCGCGCTTCAGCCGCCCGACCGCCGGCATATGCACCGCAAGCACCAGGTCCGCCGCTTCGAGAGCCTCGGGATCCATTGCCGCGCCGGCCTCCGCATAGGCGGCGTCCGTGTAGCCCGCAGCCGTCCCGACATCGGGCTCCACACGCACCTCGAAGCCCATCGCCAGCAGCCGCTTCACGCTGTCCGGCGTTGCAGCGACACGGCGCTCTCGCGGCGCGGTTTCCTTCGGTATTCCAGCAAGCATGCCACTTCTCCGAGCGCGGGGTTGTTGCATTGCACAACGGGTTTGGCAAGCGTGTGCATTGTCGCTAGGGTGGCTCCCGGAGAGGTTCCTTGATTGTCTGCCGTCTCGTAGCCCTGTTGTTCGCCTGCGGCGCGATGATCGCGCTCGGCGGCGACGTCTGGCAGGCTGCGGCTGGAGGCGGTTGGCAGCCTCAGGCGCTGGGGCAGCTCTGGTTCTCGCTGGACAGCGGCAGCCTCAACCTCGCCCAGGCCGTCACCCAGCGCTACCTGCATCCCTGGCTATGGGACCCGGCCTTCGTGCAGCTGCTGCTCTGGCCTGCCTGGGTCGTTCCCGGCGCTCTGGCTATCGTTCTGTTCCTGTTGTGCCGCCGGCGGCAGCGCATGCGGTCGGGCGGCACGCTCGGTTGACCGCCGCGACGTGCGCGCCCCGCTCCCGCCGTGCCATACTGGCGCGGCGGGAGCGGGAGGGTGCAGCATGGACGGGCGTCTGGCGGGCAAGGCGGCGCTGGTCGCCGGGGCGGGATCGATCGCCGAGGGCTGGTCCAACGGCAAGGCGAGCGCGGTGCTGATGGCGCGGGAAGGCGCGCGCGTCTTCTGCGTGGACCGGAACGTAGCCGCCGCCGAGGAAACCATGGCGGAGATTCATGCCGAGGGCGGCGAGGCGCGGGCCTGGCAGGCCGACATGTCGGTCGCGGCCGAAGTCGAGGCGGCGGTGGCCGCCTGTGCGGGCGCCTGGGGCCGGATCGACATCCTCTTCAACAATATCGGCCTTCAGGCGCTCGGCGGTCCGGTGGAACTCGACGAAGCGGATTGGGACCGGCTGATGACAGCCAACGTCAAACCGATGTTCCTCGCCTGCAAGCATGTGCTGCCGGTCATGGTCGAACAGGGGCGCGGCTCGATCGTCAACAACTCGTCGCTGGCGAGCCTGCGTTTCGCCTATCCCGCGGCCGCCTATGCGGCGTCCAAGGGCGCGGTCAACGAGCTCACGCGCAACATCGCCGGGCAATATGCGCCGCAGGGCATACGCTGCAATGCGGTGCTGCCGGGCATGATGGCGACGCCGCGCATCACCCGGCGGCTGAAGGAAGTCCACGGCGACGGTTTCGAGAGCGTGCTGGAAGAACGCGCCGGCATCGTGCCGATGGGCCGCGCGGGCACGGCCTGGGACGTGGCCTATGCCGTGCTCTTCCTCGCTTCGGACGAAGCGGCCTACATTACCGGGACCGAGCTGGTCGTCGATGGTGGCCTCGCCGCATCGGTGCGCGGCCGGCCCTGGTCGGAGGAGATGGGCGGATGACGGCCTGCCTTGCCGCGCTCACATTCGATTTCGACGGCATGTCGGGCTTCATCGCGCGGGGCCGGACCTCGCCGACCATGCTTTCGCGCGGCGAGTTCGGCGCGGTCGGGGTCGAGCGCATATTGCGGCTTCTGGACCGCCACGGCATCGCGGCCTCCTTCTTCATCCCGGGCATCACCATCGGCACATGGCCGGACCATTGCCGGCGCATCCACGAGGCCGGCCACGAGATCGGCCATCACGGCTGGCGGCATATCACGCCGACCCAGTTGTCGAGGGAGGAAGAAGCGGAGGAGCTGGACCGGGGCATCGCCGCTATCGAGGCGCTGACGAACGCCCGGCCGCGCGGCTACCGCTCGCCTGCCTGGGACCTTTCGGAGCATTCCGTCGAGCTGTTGCTGGAGCGCGGCTTCGCCTATGACAGCTCGATGATGGGCCACGACACGCAGCCCTACCGGGTGCGCCGGGGCGACGTCATACGTGTCGACGAGGCCTCGACCTTCGGCGAGGAAACCGCGCTCTTGGAACTGCCGGTCTCCTGGAGCGCGGACGACTGGCCGCATTTCGAGTTCATGCCGCCCGGTATGCCGGGACTCAGGAGCACGGGCGCCGTGCTGGAAAACTGGCTGGACGATTTCCGCTACATGGTCCGCCATGAGGAAGGCGGGTTGATGACCTACACCTTCCAGCGCACCTTTGGGTGCTAACTATCTGACATAGCGTCGTTTTTTCTCCCGAAAAATCTGCAACTGGGGAAGCGGGATGCAATGCCCTGGCTCCCTGGCTGCAACCGGAGCCGGGAGAAAACCATGGCCAGAACCATCCTCACCGATGCCCGCGTGAAGGCGCTGCGGCCGCGAAAGACCGCTTATGACGTCCGGGACGCCAAACTCAGGGGTTTCGGCGTTCGGATTCTGCCCAGGGGCAGGAAACGCTTCTTTGTCCAAAGCCAGCGTCGCGGCGAGCGCATCTGGAAAATCATCGGCGACGCCGACAATACGGGCATAGCGGAAGCGAGAGCGCATGCCACCGAAACGCTTGCCGCGATTCGAAAAGGCAAGAGCGCGCCTGCGCGGCCCGAGGAGACGCTCTTCGAGGCCGTTGCCGAGACCGTGTTCGACCGATACGCCCGCGTCTGGAAGGCTGGAACGCTCAATGTGAACCGGTGCTATCTGCGCAACCAGCTTCTGCCGTATTTCGCCGGGCGGGGGATCGCCGGCATCGACGGAGGCGACGTGCGAAACTGGTTCGCCTCGCTTCGGGCGACGCCGGTCGCGGCGGACCGGTCGATGCCGGTGCTGTCCGTCATCATGAGGGAAGCGGAGACCATGGGCATGCGCCCGGAGGGTTCCAACCCTTGCCGGGGCATTCGCCGCTACCGTCGCAAGGGGCGCGAACGGTTTCTCTCCGACGAAGAAATCCGTCGTCTGTCCGCCAGGTTGACGGCGCATGCCGCCCGGTATCCCCAACAGGTCGCCATCGTCCGCCTGCTGCTCCTCACGGGGTGCCGCAGGAGCGAAATCCTGACCCTGCGCTGGTCCGACTACCGGGAAGGCCACCTGTTCCTGCGAGACGGCAAGACAGGCCCCAGAACCGTGTGGCTCTCGCGGCCCGCCCGCAACATTCTCGATATGCTCGGGCGGAAGAGCGGCTGGGTCTTTCCGGCGCCGAGAACGGACGGGCCCAGAAACAAGGTCTGGCTCGACAAGTTCTGGTATCGGGTTCGCATCGAAGCAGGTCTGGGCGAGGTTCGCCTCCACGATTTGCGACATACCCATGCGAGTTTTGCGTTGAGACAGGGCGAGACCGTGCTTGCGATCGCAAGATTGCTCGGTCATCGCAATCCGCAGACGACGCTGAAATACACGCATGCCGCCGACGCCATGGTTCATGAAGCCGCCGAAATCGTCAGCGCCGTGCTGGAAAGGAATTGAGCGATGGCAGGCAAGGAACGGATGAAACTCACCGACGCCGCCATTGCCCGTCTGCGGCCCCGCGAGCGGGAATATACCGTCTGGGACAGTCGCGCCGTCGGTCTCGGGGTTCGTGTCCGGCCTTCGGGCGGACGGAGTTGGATCCTTCTGTTCGACGCCGGCGGGCGCTCGAAGCGCATCTCTCTCGGCCCCGTTGCCTTGAACGGCGTCGCCGAGGCCCGGCGGGAATGCCGCGCCCGACAGGCCGAGCCGGAAGCGGTGGCGGAATCGGCACATGACGCGCCGCTGTTCCGGGATTTCGTCGCCGGGGCGTGGAAGGAGGCCCACTTCGACGTCTACAAGCCGTCCAGCCGCCGAGGCATATCCGCCCTTATGAACGGGCGACTTCTGCCGGCGTTCGGGTCGAAACCGCTCGACCGTATCACCCGGGCACGGGTCCGGAAATGGTTCGATGCATTCAGCCGGACGGCCCCCGGCAACGCCAACCATGCTCTCGCCACTCTTCGCCAGATCATGAACTTCGCCATCGCCTGCGGACACATCGGCGTCAATCCGGCGCGAGGCCTGAAGATGAACCGCCGACCGGCGCTCACGCGGTTCCTGTCCCGGGAGGAAGTCGCCCGCCTCCACGATGTTCTGGACAGACAGGTCCGGAAGGGTGGCCGGCAGCAGGCAGATATGATCCGGCTGCTGCTTTTGACCGGCTGTCGCCGGGGCGAAATCGTCAACCTGCGCCGGTCGGAGGTCCGGGCAGACATGCTGGAACTCGAGGACAGCAAGACGGGACCGAGACGGGTACCTCTCAGTGCGGCCGCTCGACGTATCCTGGAAAGGCAACCGCGGAACCCGGGCCCGTTCGTGTTTCCCTCGCCCGTCAATCCCGACCGGCCGCGCAGCCCCGAACTCCCGCTCTGGAACAGGGTTCGCCGGGAAGCCGGGATCGAGGATGTCCGCCTCCACGATCTCCGACATACGGTCGCCAGCCATGCGGTAATGAACGGCGTTCCGGTGCCGGTCGTCTCCCGCCTGCTCGGTCACAGCAATACCCGAATGACCCTGCGCTATGCCCATCTCGCGGACCGCGACATCGAGGCAGCCGCCGAGCGGATCGGGGACGCCTTGGCGCGGGTCATGGCTGAAGAGACAGAAGGTCTGCCATTGAGGCCATAACGGCAGCAGCGGACACACCAGCCTTGTGTCATATTTTGTCATGTTACGCTTCTTTTGAACATTTCTCCCTTGTTTCACAATAGGTTAGAGCTTTAGGCCGTGGCCTCATAAGCGCGTAGCCAGAGCCTGACAGTAGCGATCTTGATCATGGCGAGGAAGTTGGCCGCGAGCTTTTCGTATCGGGTGGCGATGCGGCGGCACTGCTTGAGTTTGTTGAAGGCGCGTTCGATCCGGTTTCGCAATTTATACAAGGGTTTGGAGAAAGCGTGCCTGGTCTTCGCGCCTTCGCGGTCGGGGATGATCGGGACGGCATCGTGTTGCTCGATCAGGTCACGGATCCATTTGGCGTCATAGGCCTTGTCGGCGACGAGGAAACTGTCGGGCGGCAGGGTCGCCAGCATGGCACCGGCGGCCGTGGTGTCGTGCGCCTGGCCGGGGCTGAGGTCATAGCGGACCGGCAGGCCGCTCACGTCCGACACGGCGTGGATCTTCGTGGTCAGTCCGCCACGGGAACGGCCCATGCAACGATCCGGACCCCCTTTTTTGATCCCGCCGCATGCTGGTGAACCCGGACGCTCGAACTGTCGATCATCTGCACATTGCCGTCGTGAGCCTCCACCACCGCATCCATCAACTGATCCCGGATGCCCTTCTTGCGCCAGCGGTTGAACCGGTTGTAGCAGGTCGTATAAGGCCCGTAGTGCTCCGGCAGGTCTCGCCACGGCGCCCCCGTGCGAAGCACCCACAGAATGCCGTTCAACACGCGCCGGTCGTCCACCCGCGGTAAGCCTTCGGCGTAGACCGCCTGTCGCCTTTCTCCGGGATCTGGGAGGGTATGCGCTCGGATGTGGGCGCGCGTCGCAGGTGCCCACCAAGGATAAGTGGACACTATGCGGATGTGGGACGCAGCCGAGCATGCAGGCTCCGGGGTCGACGGTCGGGGGCGCCGCCTTCGCCGTCGGTGGAGCGAGGCGCGCAAGCGCCTGATCGTTGCGGAGAGCTACCAGCCCGGGGTTTCGGTTTCGGTGGTGGCGCGCCGACATGACGTGAACGCGAACCTGGTCTTCAAGTGGCGGGGCCAGTATCGGGAGCTGGCGCGCGTGGTGGGCGGCTTCGTCCCGGTGGTTGTCTCTTCGACGGAAGGGGCGGAGCCGGCGAAGCTGCTGCCGGCGCCGGAGGCCGAACCGTCTTCCTCCGGACGGATCGAGATTGCGCTGGCGGACGGCTCGCGCGTGACGGTCGACCGGGATGTGGACGCGGCGGCGCTGTCGCGGGTTCTCGGGGTTCTGGGGCGGCGATGATCCCGGTTCCGAGCGGGGCGCGGGTCTGGCTTGCGACGGGCGTGACGGACATGCGTCGCGGGATGAACACGCTGGCGCTGCAGGTCCAGCAAGGTCTCGGCCGCGATCCGCATGCGGGCGATCTCTTCATATTCCGCGGACGCAAAGGCGATCTCGTGAAGATCCTCTGGACTGACGGGATCGGGACCTCGCTCTACGCCAAGCGTCTGGAGCGTGGCCGGTTCCCCTGGCCGGCTGCTTCGGGCGAGGCGGTGTCGATCAGCGCGGCGCAGCTTGGCTATTTGCTGGAAGGGATCGACTGGCGGAACCCGGTCCGGACCTGGCGGCCGTCGCGGGCCGGCTGACGGGCGGCAAATGGACTCATCCGACAGGATTGTCATGGCGGCGGGGCGGTTGTTGTGATTCGCTTCCGGGCATGTTAGCGACGGTTACAGAGCGCGCCTATTCGCTGACATTTTTCGGCCGGTTGCGGTTTTTCAGTTGATCTGTTGGTCATCGGTTTCGATTGGTTCGCCGGCTCGGTCGCGGATGAGCATGTCGTTCCAGTCCCGGTTGTCGAGTGCGGGTCGCAGCCGGACGATTCTGGTGTCGTTGCGGGCGAGGCGCCTTGCGGCGTGATCGCCGTTTGTGGTGGCGTCGTATGCACAGAAGATGAGGCGCGGGTTCCATGCCTCGATCCATTTGGGGACTTTGGTGGCGACGGCGCCGGTGGAGACGGTGGCGCATTCGGTGCGTTTTACCGGGCCGAGGTGGAGGGAGAGGATGGAGAGTGCGTCGAGGGCGTTGCCGTCCAGGATGACGGCGTGTGGCCATTCGGTCTCCCAGGACATCCAGAAGCCGCCGCCCGCGGTCGTTTTGCGGTCAGCGGTGACGGTTTCGATGCCGGTAGCCTCGCCGGCGGCGTTTCGGCGGACGAACACGGGGTTGCCGTGAGGGTCGGCATGGACCAGGCCGAGGTCGCGGCACAGGGTGACGAGCGCGTCCGCGAGGCCGCGCCGCTCGACGAGGTATCGCCGGAGGTTGGGCCAGCGGGGGTCCTTGGCCGGCGCCTGCCGGCGGCCGCCTGGGGGCATTGAGAGGTCGGACAGTTCGGCGAGGAAGTCGATGGCGTCCGGCGGGGTGCATCCGAGCGCATGGACCGCCAGTTCGATAGCCCCGGCTCCCTCCTCTGCGCGCAGATGGTCGTAGAACATGAAGCGGTTGATGGAGAGGACCGATCCTGGCCGTCTCCAGCGCACGGCATTGTCGGGATCGCTGCGGTAGCCGAGGGCTCGGGCGACGGGTTCGAGGGGATAGCCCCGCAGGCTCTCGGCCCGCACCCGCCGCTCGCGGGGGCGGGAGGGATGCATGGCTATGGCGACGGGACCGGGTTCGCCTTTCCAGTGCTTTGCCCGGCTTTCGGTCCGCGCCGGCGGCGGCGTTCGGCGCTGCGCTGCTTCTGACGTTCCTCGGCTTCCTTGCGGCGCCAGGAGTCGCCGTCGATGGCGACGATCTCGGCGTTGTGGACGAGCCGGTCGACGAGGGCGACCAGGCAGGCGGCGTTTGGGAAGGCCTCGCTCCACTCGGCGAAGGGGCGGTTCGTGGTGATTATGGTTGAGTTCTGCTGGCTGCGGCTTGAGACGATGTTGAACAGCAGGTCGGCGTGGCGGTTGGAGTAGGAGAGATATCCGACTTCGTCGATGACCAGCAGGTGCTGTCGGGCGTAGAAGCGCAGCCTGCGCTGGAGCAGGGTGTCGGAGTCGATGGCGGCGAGTTCGCCGAGCAGGCTGGCGGCGGTTGCGAAGCGCACGATGTGGCCTTCGAGGACGGCGCGGTGGGCGATATTGGCGGCGATGGTGGACTTTCCGACGCCGTTGGGTCCGACCAGTACGAGGTTTGCGGCCTCCTTGAGGAAGTCGAGGGTCATGAGGTCCTCGACGGCCATGCGGTCGCAGCGCCTTGGCCAGTCCCAGTCGAAGTCTGCGAGCGGCTTGAACTGTCCGAGGCGGGCGTCGGCGAGGCGGCGTTTGAGGCTTCGGGCGCGCTTCTCATCTTCTTCCCACGCGATCAGGGAGGCGAGCCAGTCGCGCTCCGCGACTTCGCCCCAATGGGCGAGGAGGCCGTGCAGGCCCAGCGCGCGGGCGCGGTTCATGAGGGTGTCGGTCATTCTTCGCTGTCCTTTTCATGGTAGCCGGCCAGCCCGTCGTATCCGCCGAGATCGTGATCGCGCACGGCGATGTCGCGCACGCGCGGGTCCCTGGGCAGGTCGATGGGGATCGGCGGCGGCCTGTCCTGCAGTTCGCGCCGCCGTGTGAGGCTGAGGCGCACGGCATTGGGATGGGGGACGCCGCGTTCGAGGGCCTCGTCGATGGCGGCTTCGAGCTCGGCGGCGCCGTATTGGTCGAGCAGGCGCAGCAGGGCGGCGACGGTGGCGCCGATATAAGCGCCGCGGGGGGCGGCCTCGGCGATCAGGCGCTCGCTGTTGGGCGCGGCCTGGAGCAGCCGGCTCTGCCCGCGCAGGCTGCGGGCGTGACGCTTGCGCCTGACCAGCTCCTCAATGTGTTCGGGGTTCTCGATGCGGGCCGCCTTGTCGAAGCTGCGCGGATGGCGGGCGATGACCTCCATGCCGTCGAGGATGCGCACCTCTTCCAGCGTCGCGGCCACGGTGAGGGTGCGCCGGACATGGGTATGCGGGACGCTGTAGTCATTGAGGTCGAACCTGGCATAGGGGGTCTTGGCGATCCTGACCTCGACCCTCTCGTCGACGGGGGGACGGTCGTCGGGCAGCGCCATCAGGGAGCCGCGCTCGCGCTCGAAGGCCTCGCTCACGGTGAGGGAGCGGTCGTCCGGCCAGGGGCGGTCGGCGGCGACGCCCTCGCACCACTCCCGGGCCTGGGCGTTGAGATCGTCGAGGTCACGCCAGGCGCGGGCGGCGAAGAAGCTGTCGCGCACATAGCGTATGGCCCGCTCGACGCGGCCCTTCTCGTTGCCTCGGGCGACCGCGACCGGCTTCGGCAGGAAGCGGTAGGCGCCTGCGAAGTCGAGAAGCCGGGGATTGAAGCGGATGGCGTCGCCGCGCCGCTCCAGCACGACGCTCTTCAGATTGTCGTACCAGAGCTCGCGGGGCACGCCCTGCCAAGCCTCGAAGGCCTCGACATGGCCGCGCAGGAAGTTGTCCATCCCGGCGTTGAGGTAGAAGCGCAGGAAGAGGCGGCGCGAGTGGCCGAGCACCATCACGAAGGCCATCAGCGGGCGCTCCGCACGCCCGATCCTCACCTTGCCGAAGTGGGCCCAGTCGACCTGGGCCTGCTCGCCGGGCAGGGCCTTGAGGCGCAGATAGGCCTCGGCCACCGGCCGCGGACGCTCGGGCGCGATCATGCGCCGGAAGTGGCTCTCGCACCCCCGGTAACCGCGCTCGACCGCCATCCGGTAGAGCCGGCTGGAGGGCAACTTCGGCCAGACCGCCAGGGTCTGGCGGACGAAGGGCAGGAACGGATCGATCATCGAAGATCTGCGCCGCTTCTCAGGCGTGGGCGCCCCGGCGGCCGCCACCGCGCGCTCGACCGTGCCGTGGTGGACGCCGAGCTGGCGCGCGATCGTGCCGATCCGCCACTTCTCGGCAAAATACAGCCGCAGGATCTCGGCCCGGGTCTGCTGGTCGATCGCCATCTCATACCACCGGCCACAGATAAGAACCGATTAGCCTCTCTCGGCGGAGATTACCTCTTGCAGTAGGAGGCCTCGGCTCAGGGGGCGAGCTGCGGAGGGAGGCTCTGCTATAGGTTCCAATCAACGACCGTTGGTATCACTCCCTTCGCGCCGGGCGCAGGCCCGGATAGACCGCCCGGGCGCAGAACCGCCCGCAGTGATCGCAGCGGAACACTCCGGCGGGACGGTCGGGTCCGAAGGGCCTCCTTCCCGAGCGCCCCGCCGGCATGCCCGCCACAACAGGACGGCGCGGTGAACGGGTCAAAGGGTGATGCGTCACTTTCTGCGCACGGCGCCCCTCCTCAGGCGCACGGACGCGACGGCGCTCGCGGTAGCGCCGCTGGCGTTCGGCATGCTTGTGACGGCCCCGCCGGCTGTTCTGGTAGCGACGCCCGGCAAGGCGCAGCGAGCGCCGCCGCGCCCGGCCGCTGCACGGACGCGAGCAGTAGATGTTGCCGTGGTCGCACCGCCGGCACAGCACAACCTGGCGATGGCACGAAGCGCAGGTGAACAGGCGGGCGGCGTTCCTCATCGCAAAGACCGATGAGAACGGGGTGGACCCACGCCCGAACGCCTACGATACTGCGCATACGGGCCGTGCCTTGCATGGCTCGGGGGGTGCGGCGCCGGTCGTTGCCACCTAGCAAACGGGGCCGGCGCCGCATCGTTCTCAGCAGCCCCAGTCTACCCCCTCGCGCAGCCCGGCGACCCCCGCCGACAGCGCCAGGACACCCTCCCCTCGGCAGGCGAAAATATCAACGCGACGGGGGCCGGCGACTCCAGTCGGGCTACGCCCTCCTTCCGTCCCAGGCCCCCGTCACAAACACCGCCGCACCACAATCACTGCGATCATCACGCCCCGCAAAAACGCGCAACGCCAGCAAATAAGCGCCTTTTACGACCGTCACCTACAGGGCATGCCGGACGGATCGGACATCGATGCTCTGAAGGCGGCGCTGGCTGCGGCGGAAGTCAAGGCGACCGAGGCCGAGGAGCGGGCCGCAGTTGCGGAGGCCGAGGCTTCCAACGCCGTGGCGAAGGTGTCGGACGCGGAGGCGCAGATCGCCTCCCTGAAGCTGATGATCGAGAAGCTCCGTCACGCGCTCTTCGGCCAACGATCGGAGCGCAAGCAGCGCCTTCTCGACCAGATGGAGCTCCAGCTCGACGAGCTCGAGGCGAGCGCTACCGAGGACGAGTTGGCGGCCGAACAGGCGGCTACCGGCACGACGCAGGTCAAGGCGTTCACCCGCCGCCGCCGGTCCGGGCGCAAGCCGTTCCCCGAACATCTGCCGCGCGAGCGCGTGGTGGTGCCGGCGCCGAGTGCCTGTGAGTGCTGCGGCTCGCAGAGGCTCTCGAAGATCGGCGAGGACATCACCGAGACGCTGGAGGTCATTCCGCGCCAGTGGAAGGTGATCCAGACGGTGCGCGAGAAGTTCACATGCCGGGACTGCGAGAAGATCAGCCAGCCGCCGGCGCCGTTCCACCCGACGCCGCGCGGCTGGGCGGGCCCCAACCTGTTGGCGATGATCCTGTTCGAGAAGTATGGGACGCACCAGCCTCTGAACCGCCAGCGCGACCGCTATGCGCGCGAGGGCGTCGATCTCAGCCTGTCGACCCTGGCCGACCAGGTGGGCGCCTGCACGGTGGCGCTGAGGCCGCTGCACGACCTGATCGCAGACCATGTGCTGGCGGCCGAGCGTCTGCATGGCGACGACACGCCGGTGCCGGTTCTGGCCAGGGGCAAGACCGACACCGGGCGGGCCTGGGTCTATGTCCGCGACGACAGACCGTTCGGCGGTCCGGACCCGCCGGCGGCCCTGTTCCACTACTCGCGGAACCGCTCGGGCGATCATCCGGTCGAGCATTTGCGGAGCTACGCCGGCATCCTGCAGGCCGACGCCTTTGCCGGATATAACCGGCTCTACGAGCCCGCCCGATCGCCGGGGCCCGTGACCGAAGCTGCCTGCTTCGCCCATGCGAGGCGCAAGTTCCACGAGCTCGCCGACATCGCGGCCGGCAAGAGGCGCGGCAGGAACGCGCCGCCGATCTCGCCGCTGGCGATGGAAGCCGTGAAGCGGATCGATGCGCTGTTTGACATCGAGCGCGGGATCAACGGCGAGATCGCCGAGCGCCGCCTCGCGGTGCGCCAGGAACTGAGCGCGCCGGTCCTGGCCGAACTCGAGACCTGGATGAAGGCCGAGCGCGCAAAGCTCTCCCGCCATTCCCCCGTGGCCAAGGCCATGGACTACATGCTCAGGCGATGGGACCGCTTCGCCCGCTTCCTCGACGATGGGCGCATCTGCCTGTCAAATAATGCCGCTGAGAGGGCGCTCAGAGGTATTGCCCTGGGTCGGAAGTCATGGCTGTTCGCCGGCTCCGACCGCGGCGGCAGGCGCGCCGCAGCCATGTACACCCTGATCGGCACCGCCAAGCTCAACGATGTCGATCCCCACGCCTGGCTCGCCGACGTTCTCGGCCGGATCGCGGGAACCCCGCAGAACCGGCTCGACGAACTTCTTCCCTGGAATTGGGTTCCGGAGAAGATGCTCGATCAAGCCGCATAAGCCGGCTCACGCTCAAAACCACCCCGCTCCGCACGCACTCGCCGCAAAGAAGGGCCTACCTACCCCTGCGGTCTTCGGCGGACGCATACCACCCGCGGCACGCCCCGCGGCTTGTTCGGCAGCAACGGCTCGATCACTCGCCATTCGAAGTCCGTCAGACCCAACTTGAACAGTCGGTGTCGATTTTTGCCGGGCGCGGTTTCGCCAAGTTGTTGAAATGATTGGATAGTGAGGTGATGATTGGCGCGGGTTGAGAAAAATGTAGTGAAACATTTTTGCTGATTTGGCCTTGTTTTCTTGATTGGTCGATATCGAAGACATACAACGCGGTCATGTTCGTGCGCGAAACGACCGCCCGGGGCCACCGCTATCTCTACCTCGTGGAGAGCGTGCGCGAGGGCAAGCGGGTGCGCCAGCGCACGATCCGCGCGCTCGGCCGCAAGGACGTGTTGCAGGCGAGCGGGGAGCTGGACCGTCTGATCGCGTCCCTGGCGCGCCATTCGGAGCGGTCCGTGGTGCTGGAGGACATGGAGGCGGGCGCGCTGGCCTGCGTGCGGGTCGGCGGTCCGCTGCTGTTCGGTCGGCTGTGGGATCGGCTGGGCGTGGGCGCTGTCGTGAAGGAGCTTCTGGACGGTCGCGGCTTCGGGTTCGCCGTCGAGCGGGCGGTGTTTGTGAGCGTTCTGCACCGTCTGTTCGTGTCGGGTTCGGACCGGTCCTGCGAGAAGTGGATGGCCGACTACGCGATCGAGGGGATCGAGGGGTTGCGGCTTCATCAGCTGTATCGGGCGATGGCCTGGCTCGGGGAGGAGCTGGAGGCGCCGGCGGAAGGCGCGCTTGCGCCGCGCTGCGTGAAGGACGGGATCGAGGAGCGTCTGTTCGAGCACAGGCGGGACCTGTTCACCGACCTGTCTGTGGTGTTCATGGACACCACGACGCTGTCGTTCCACGGCGCGGGCGGCGAGACGCTGGGCGCGCACGGCTACTCGAAGGACCATCGCCCGGACTTGCGCCAGATGGTTCTGGCGGTGGTGCTGGACGGCGAGGGCCGGCCTGTGTGCACGGAGATGCTGCCGGGCAACACGGCCGACACCAGGGTGCTGCTGCCGATCGTGGACCGTCTTCGGTCACGCTTCGGGATCGGTCGTGTGTGCGTGGTGGCGGACCGGGGGATGATCTCGGCGGCGACGATAGCGGCGCTGGAAGAGCGGGGGCTGGACTACATCCTGGGCGCGCGCGAGCGGCGCACGAAGGTGGTCCGCGAGGTGGTGCTGAAGGACACGAAGCCCTTTGTGCCGCTGCTCCTCAAGCGTCCGCGCGGCGAGACGCAGCTGTTCGTGAAGGAAGTCACGGTGGGCGGCGCGCGCTACATCGTGTGCCGCAACGAGGCGGAGGCACAGAAGGACCGCGCCGACCGGCAGGCCGTGGTGGACGGCCTCCAGCGCCGCCTTGCGGACGGCGAGAAAGCGCTGATCGGCAACAGCGCCTACCGGCGTTATCTGCGCCGCACGGGCGCGGGCAAGGCGTTCGAGATCGACGCCGGCAAGCTCGCCGAGGAGGCCGGCTTCGACGGCATCTTCGTGCTGCGCACCAACGCCGGCATGACGCCGCTCAATGCCGTGCTCCGCTACCGGGAGCTGCTCACGGTGGAAGACCTGTTCCGCCGGGCGAAGGCCCAGTTGCGCACCCGCCCGATCTACCACTCCTGCGACGCCGCGATCCGCGGCCACGTCTTCTGCTCCTTCCTCGCGCTCGTCCTCCAGAAGGAACTGGCCGACCGCTGCGCCGCCGCCAACGTCAACGTCGAATGGGACGACCTGATCCGCGATCTCGACCGCCTGCAAGAGGCCACCATCGAGAAGGACGGCAAGCGCATCACCACCCGCACCCATGTCGAGGGCCAGGTCGGAAAGGTCTTCCAGGCCGTCGGCATCGCGCTGCCGCCGAACTGGCGCGAACACAAAGCCTGACCGTCCCCAAAATCAACGAAATGTAGTGGGTACACCCGGCGATGCCGGTGTAATACCACCGGCCACAGATAAGAACCGATTAGCCTCTCTCGGCGGAGATTACCTCTTGCAGTAGGAGGCCTCGGCTCAGGAGGCGAGCTGCGGAGGGCGGCTCTGCTATAGGTTCCAATCAACGACCGTTGGTATAACTCCCTGTTCTATCGAATACTTTTAATCGTCACTGTTGAAGTTGGGTCAGAATCGTAGCGGCCCATGTCCTCGCTCCCTGAAGTTGGGAGCTTGAATCACAGCTTCGCTGAAGAAGAAACCCCTTATGGGTACACGGCCTAAAAAAGCACTTCTCAGAGCCTGACTCGAAACTCGCTGAAGTTTTTCAAGGCCTTGCGAGTCGGCGTGTTGTGAGCCGGATATGGGCGATGTTGATCCATGCTTCGCTTGAGGCGATGGATTTTTCCCAGTCTTTTGCCAGCCTGCGGCAGCGCCCGAGCCATGCGAAGGTGCGTTCGACGACCCATCGTCCGGGGAGGACTTCGAAGCCGTTGGCGGTGTCGGAGCGTTTGACGATTTCGAGCGTCCACTTGCCGATCCTGTCGAGGGCGCCGCGCAGTTTCGGCCCGGCATATCCGCCATCGGCGAACAGATGACGCAGCCAGGGGCAGGCGTGGCGGATGGATTTCAGCACGGCCGGGGCGCCGTCGCGGTCCTGAACGTCGGCGGCATGTACGACGAGGCCGAAGAGCATGCCGATGGTGTCGACGACAGCGTGGCGCTTGCGCCCTTTGACCTTCTTGCCGGCGTCATAGCCGCTAACCCCGCCTGCCTCCGTGGTTTTCACCGTCTGGCTGTCGATCACGCCCGCGCTCGGCTGGGCCTCGCGCCCCTCGCGTTCGCGCGCCTGCACGGCCAGGTGGAACCGGATCGTCTGCCACAGCCTGTTGTCGCGCCACTCGTAGAAATAGCGCTGCACCGTCGAGACCGGCGGAAAGTCCTTCGGCAGCTGGCGCCACTGACAACCGGTCGTGGCCATATACAGCACCGCATTTACGACCTCGCGCAGATCGGTCTGGCGCGGGCGACCGATACGGCAGGGCAACGGCATGAAGGGCTCGATCAGAGACCACTCAGCGTCGGTCAGATCGCTTGCATATCGTGGGCAGTCCCGCCGATACTCCCGGCGAGCGGTTTCGGTCCAGGGCATTCGTGGCTCCGTTCAGATGCATAACCGAACTGAATCACAATCCCTTGAAACCGCTCAACTCTTTTTGGGTCAGGCTCTCAGAATTGGGATATCAGATGGAACGGCAAGCCTGAAAGAACATTCAGTCGCTAGGTACGCAAAGAGTCAAAGCCAATCTACAATATCCTGTTTACTGAGCTGTTTTTTATCTTTATCTAGGTTTCGCAACTGGACCTCGCCGTCAGCATGTCGCGAACAAGTGCCTCGAGGTATCGCAGATGGCTTTTTCTCTTGATTTCCAGATTGGTTTCAAGCCGGTCGCAAAGCGCCATGAGTTCATCGACCTTGGCGGCGATGCGACGTTGCTCGGCGAGGGGTGGGAGAGGAAATGGCGCAACAATGGCGTCTTTGGTACGTAGCCGCGGCATCTTCGTTCCCTGTCCAAGCGCCGTGACATACTCCACGAAGTCGGGACGGCGCAGAGCAAGAGCGCAGTATTCGGAGCAGAGAGGCAGATATGGGCGGATCGCAACGATTTCAGTCGTGGAGTAGCCCAACTCATCAGCGACGAGCGCCTTGTTCAGGTACGGGCGTAGCTTTCCGTACAAGATGTCACCGGGCTGAAATTCGGACTTCGTGCTTTTCGAGGCACGCTCCGCGCTTCTCACCCTCGATACGAGTCGACCTGTATCTTTCTCAATGTCTTCGAGTTCGAGGAGCCAGAGGGACGGATTGAGAGCCTTGGGTTCTCGCTTGATGCCTGCGTCATAGAGAAACGCTGTGCCGATGGAGACCCACACCCAGCTTTTCGGTAGATCGAACGGGGTTTCAACAATATCGGGGTCATTTGCAGCTTTCTTTCTCATCGCCCCCGCCTTCACCAGCCGCGCCTTTTCCGCTGCGATCCGCTTCAGCAGTTCCGATGCTGGTTCGTCCGCCGGATCTTGCTCCACAAGCTTCCCTCGCACTGCGAGATCGAGCACGAAGCGGCGCAGGCGGGGAACGGCTTCGGGTGCTTCGGCCACGCGGTCGTAGAGAGCAAGCAAACGTTCGGCGGAATTCATGTCTCCGTCGGTCCCAGCTCGTTCAGCATGGCCTGCACCACGACACGCAGGGCCGGCAGATCGTTCCGGGCATAGTCCCAGACATCTTCGGGCACGATGCTGTCGTAGCCGTGGGCCAGGACGTTCCGGAAACCGATAATTCTGGGCAGGTCGGGGATTTGCTCGGCATGTTCGGGATGGCTTTTGTGCAAGCGGTTCAACGCTTCGCCGATGATCTCGAACTTGCGCTCGACCGCAGCCTGGGTCCGCCGATCCTGAAGCCAGACATCGCGATCCATGTCCTCGATGAAGCGCTCTATATCGGCGCCCGCCTGCTCGACATCCCACAGCGGGACGCGAGGGTCACGGCGCATAGACGAGCTCGCGGGACTTGTCGATGGCCGCGCGCAGATAGGGGTTGCCGATCGCGCGGGTTTCGAGCAGATCGACAGGACAGCCAAGCGCCTCCCGCAATGCCTCGGCGAGATCGAAACGCCGGTGGAACGGCCGCAGGTTGCTGACGGGATCGAATTCGACCAGAAAGTCGGCATCGCTTGTGGCGGGATCGAAATCCGCGCCCCGCGCTGCCGAGCCGAACACTTCCAGACGCACAACATCGTAGCGGCGGCACAGTTCCGCCAACTTGTCTTTCTTGTCAGCAATGGCGGCGTGCATGGCCAGTCCTCCTGCGCAGGCGGCAAACAATACCCTTGCCCGGCGTCATCGCAGCAACGCTTCCGACAAGGCGTCCTTCAGCCGGTCGCGCAACGATGCGACTTCGGCCTCGGCGGCATTCAACTCTGCGAGCAGCGTCTCCGGGTCGCCGAGGTCGGCACTCTCCGTGTGCGGGTTCCTGATGTCGAGATTGTAGCCGCGCGCCTCAATGTCCCCGGCGCTCACCTTCCAGGCGTGCCCACCCTCGGTGCGGCCCTTGCGTTCCTGTCCGCCCCACCAGGCGGCGCAATCGTCGAGATGCTCCAGCCGGATGGGACGCGTCATCGAATAGGCTCTCTGCCCCTCGGGCACAAGATGCTCCCGGAACCAGACCTCCTGCGTCGGCTCGCCCTTCTCGAAAAACAGCAGGTTGGTCCCGATCGAGGCGTAGGGGCGGAAGACCGAGTTCGGCAGCCGGACGATGGTGTGCAGGTTGCATTCCTTCATCAGGTTCTCCTTGAGCCGGGTCTTGACGCCTTCGCCGAACAGCGAGCCGTCGGGCAGGACCACGGCCGCCCGGCCGCCGGGTTTCAACAGCCGGATGATGAGGGCCAGAAAAAGGTCCGCGGTCTCGCGCGTCCGGAAGTGCTTCGGGAAATTGGACTCGATGCCGTCCTCCTCCTTGCCGCCGAAGGGTGGATTGGTCAGAACGATGTCCACACGCTCGTCCCGTCCCCACGAAATCCAGGGACGCGCCAGTGCGTTGTCATGGCGCAGGAAGGACGGATCCTCGACGCCGTGCAACAGCATGTTGGTAGTCGCCAGCATGTGGGGAAGCGGCTTCTTTTCCACGGCGCGCAACGAAGCCTGCATGCGGGCCTCGTCCTCGGGGCGCTTGACATGGCGCTCGCGCATGTGGCGGATCGCGCAGCTGAGGAATCCGCCGGTACCGCAGGCCGGGTCGAACAGCGTCTCGCCAGGCTTCGGGTCGATCATCCGGGTCATGAAGGAGGTCACGGCACGCGGCGTGTAGTATTCGCCCGCATTGCCGGCTGACTGCAGGTCGTTGAGGACCTGCTCGTAGATGTCGCCGAAATGCTGGCGTTCGGCCAGATCGTTGAAGTCGATGCCGTTGATCCTGTTGACGACCTGACGCATCAACTGGCCCGACTTCATGTAGTTCCAGGCATCCTCGAACACGGCACGAACAACATGGGCGCGGGGACCATTCCCCGGCGGGAGATTCTTCAGGGCCGGAAAGAGCTTCCCGTTGACGAAGTCGAGGAGTTCCTCGCCGGTAACACCCTCCGGGTTGGCGGCCCAGGCGCGCCATTGCAGGTTGGCGGGTATGGGCGAGCGATAGCCTTCCCTGAGCTCTTCGAGTTCCTGGTCCTGATCGTCGATGATCTTGAGGAAGAACATCCAGCAGAGTTGGCCGATGCGCTGGGCGTCGCCATCCACGCCCACATCCTGGCGCATGACGTCCTGGATGGACTTCACGAGGGGGCTGACAGCCATGTTCAGGCGGCTTCCCTGTAGAGAGAGGACTGAAGGTCGTGAACGGCCCGCTCGAAACCGGACCTTCCGCCGAATGCCCGGACCAGTTCGAGCGGAGTGCCCAGCCTGTCGATAGGCGGAATCCTCAGCACATTGGCGTCGTCCAGGTTGAGAATGCCCTCGTCGGCGTATTTGTCGAGCAGCGCATCAAGCACGGCGCGGGCGCGCTCCCCGTATTTCGAGAACACATCGCGCTTCCGGACCTTGTCGGCCCGCTCGCGGCGCGTCAGCGGTTTGGCACCGAAGGCAATGTGGCAGATGAGGTCGAAGGGATCGAGGTCCTTGCCCAACTCGTCGACCAGCACATCCATCGGCAGCCCCTCGGCCGCCATCTCCTCGATGACCGCCTGCTTCCGCTCGGCGGCATTCCAGCGCCTCAGGAAATTGTCGAGGCTCGCAAAACGCCTGCGCAGGGCCTTTCTGGTGAAATCGCGCAACGACTCGGTCACGAGCCTGCCGTGCTCGTCGAGATACTCCACACGCTTGGCCACGACGGTCGCGTCGATACCATCGACATAGACCTTCTTTATCGGCCCGCCCCCCGGCGGGGACGGAAAGCCGGGACCGGGGCCGACCGTCTCGTCGTCGCCGGAAAGCGGATCCCCGTCATCATCGCCCGGCGGCGCGTCGGGCGGATCGATGGGATCGTTCGCCCCGGGTTCATGGATCTGCACGGGCTCGCCGTCGAACTCCGGATCGGCAAAATGGCCGGTGGCGCCGCGGAAGTCGATCAGCGTGAAATAGAACTTGCCCGTGTCCTCATGTACGCGGGTGCCACGGCCGACAATCTGCTTGAACTCGGTCATCGAACCGACATTGCGGTCGAGAACGATCAGCCGGCAGGTCTGCACATCGACGCCCGTGGAGAGCAGTCGTGAGGTGGTGACGAGCACGGGATGCTTCGATTCCGGGTCGGTGAAGCGGTCGAGTTCGGCCAGTCCCTCGGCGTCGCCGCCCGTGATACGCACGACATAGTGCGGATGGCCGTCCAGCATGTCGGCGTTTTCGTTGATAAGGGCCTGACGCATGCGCGCGGCGTGTTCCCGATCGACGCAAAAGACGATGGTCTTCTGAAAGCGGTCGCCGCTTTCCTTGAGGAACTGCGTGACCTTCTGCGCCACCCGTTTCGTGCGCCCGTCGATGACCAGCGTGCGGTCGAAGTCCCTGCCGCTATAGATGCGGTCCGCGACCGGCTCGCCGCAGCGGTCGAGCTGACCCTTTTCCGGACGGTAGCCCTCCACATCGCGGTCGATATGAACCTTGACCACCTTGTAGGGTGCGAGAAAGCCGTCGCGAATGCCCTGCTTCAACGAGTAGGAGAACACCGGCTCACCGAACCAGGCGATGTTGGATGCGTATTTTGTTTCTATCGGCGTGGCGGTGAGGCCGATCTGGGTGGCGGAAGAGAAGTACTCGAGAATCTCGCGCCAGGCCGAATCATCGGCGGCGCTGCCGCGATGGCATTCGTCGACGACGATCAGGTCGAAGAAACCGGGAGAGAACTCGCGGTAAGCCTTCTGGTATTCATCGGGGCCGGTGATCGCCTGATAGAGGCTGAGGTAGATCTCGTAGGCGGTATCAATGCGCAAGGCGCCTCCGGCGTCGCGCTGCATGGTCTTGGCCTGGGAGGACAGTTTGGCCATCGCGGCGCCGAACGGGCGAAAATCGTTCACCCTCGTCTGGTCGACCAGCACATTGCGGTCGGCAAGGAACAGGATGCGCTTCCTGTGTCCCGCCTTCCACAGCCGCCAGATGATCTGGAAGGCGGTGTAGGTCTTGCCGGTGCCGGTGGCCATGACGAGAAGAATGCGCGACTGCCCCCTGGCGATGGCCTCGACAGCGGCGTTCACGGCGCTGGTCTGGTAGTAGTGCGGGGTCTTGCCGCTGCCGTCGTCGTGATAGTCTTGAAGGACGATGTCCTCGACCTCCGGGGCAAGCCCTTTCCAGGCCCGGTAGCGAGCCCAAAGGTCGGCAGGCGGCGGAAACCCGTCCAGGGCAAGATCCGCTTCGCGCGGTGTGCTCGCGCCCGTACGGTCGTGGAACACGAAGCCGTCGCCGTTGGAGGAGAAGGCGAAGGGAACGTTCAGCGTTTCAGCGTAGTCGAGGGCCTGCTGCATGCCGTCGCCGACGCTGTGAGTGTTGTCCTTGGCCTCGATGACAGCCAACGGGATGTTGGGCTTGACATGGAGCACATAGTCGGCGCGCTTCGCCTGCCCCCGTGTGACCAGTTTTCCCCGAACGATGATGCGGCCCCTGGTGAAGCTCACCTCCTCGCGGATCTGGAGCATCTCGTCCCACCCTGCCCGGCGCAGGGCGGGGGTAATGAACTTGGTGCAGATATCGCGTTCGGAGAGGCCGCGCTTGTCCATGGCGGTCACCGGCCCGCCAGCCCGATGGCGCTCATCATCGTTCCTCCCGTGCAGGGGGTGCCTCGGGCGCATCCAGCGACTTCAGCCGCTGGTACTCTTCAACGGAGAGCACGACAACGACAGGCCGTCCGTGCTTGGCCACGGCGACGGGTGCAGCGCGGGCCAGATCGATCAACCGGCCAAAGCCGTACTTCGCATCCTTGGCGCTCAGGGTCTGCATGGGCCATCCTGTTGATACCCTCCTCATTCTGGCCAATTTGGCCGGAAATGCAAGGAGCAGACGCTGGTCCGCCTTGCCGTGAAAATGGTTGGGGATCTGGCGCAAAAAAACCTTCCCCACCAGAGCACTGCTTCCGAGGCGTCCGATACTCGCCATCTGCGGCGCCCGCCTTGCGGATCGTGACCGGTAGGCAACCCCATAAAAGCCCGAAGTCCCGCCCGCGCGGCCGGCACCTGTTTTCATGATACGGGGTGGCCGACCCGCCCGGCAATGGACGTTGGGCCGTCCATACGTTCGCAACAGGGTTACCGGCCAGGGTGTCAGGAGCCACGGGACCAGCTGGTCAATCCACGTCAAGCCCTGTGTTCAAAATAACCAAGTGTCGGCAGACTCTTGAATGATTGCATCGAATTGGCAATATCAGGATACCGAAGTCACGAATCACGGTTAGGTGGTAAGATGAAATTCCGACTGACGTACGCGGGAAAACTGCTCGCACACAAGGGAGGGCGCTCAGAACATGTGCATGACATTCGATGGCAGTTCCATAAGCAGCTTGAAAAGCTTTGGGAAGAACACCCACTCTTGAGTCGTGGCCACTCCTCGGCGCCAACCATTCCGATTCCTGAGACGACATGGGGGGAAGTCATTTCCTGCAATGGATATAATTGGAAACCAATTGCTACTGAATGCAACGGGTTGATTTGTTCATTGGATATCCTGATGCTCCGCAATGGGCGGCCAGGGAAAATCCGGACGGATATCGACAATCGTCTCAAGACGCTTTTTGATGCTTTGCGTATGGCGAATTCAAATGAGTTGAAGGGAAACAAATCAAAGCTTATACCAAACCCATTTTATGTTTTGTTACAAGATGACAGTTTGATAACTGGCGTAGCGGTCAGCTCCGATATGTTGCTGGAACCTGTCCCGGAAATAGAGCGATTGGAGGATGCAGTTAGGCTTGTGATAAATGTGACAATTCAACCCTATAAGGTTTCCATGGATAATATAGAATTTTATGGAATCTAATCGTTGGGTTGCGGAACACACCGAAGTTGATGGGCATTCGGTAGTAAAGCCAGTATCTCCGCATTCACCGAATCCTCGCCGGTTCCGCCTACTATAATGGCGGGTCGTGCCAGGAACGGGGACTCGATGATCTGCCGAATCCTATTTCCGAACATGAAATCTTTCACATTACCATCGGACATTGGCATGTCCATCTTGTCCGCAAGCTTCTCCACCTTTGTAATATCCTCCGGATGAACCCGGATCGACTTCAACTTCCACCAGCCGACGCCGCGCGATAGCAACCATAGTTCAGTACTCAGGCCACCTTCGGGATGAGGGTTCTGGATCATTTTCGCCTGAAGATGGCCAACGGCATACGCGCTTTCAGGCCAAGGAATATCTCTTTCGAGAGCGGACATCACGGCCTTGGCAAATGGGTTATCCGCCTGCGGAAGGCCGCAGGTCACGGTCCATAAACGCGTGCCGGGGTATTCGACGGTAAGGCGTTCGGTGGCCGACTGCTGTCCCATGGAGGACGGTGAGGAGGGCCCGCTACCATTACTACCTCCGCAACAGACGAGTACAAAAATGGTGGAGATGGCGACGAACGCTCTGTGCATGATAGTGCCCTGTTTTACCGCTTGGAAAGGGAATTATATACTTGCCAGAATGGCTCGCATTCCCTAGCGTAGCCTCTCCACACCGGGAGGGGAAGCCCATGAGACCCGGCACCTTCGCGGCGCTCGCCTGCATTACCGTCATGCTGTCAGCGGCCGTCCCTGGCTATCTGGCCGCTGAAGACGGTAACAGCCGCCGCATGTGCCTCGCGCTTCTCGCACGGGCCGTCGCCACCAAAGGAGAGCCGCTTTCCGGCTTCATGTCGCCCCGTCTCGCCATTCCGGCGCACACCTTCCGGGCGACGGAAAGCGCGCTTCACTGCCTGTTCCTGAGCGGCGACAACGAGCTTCTCTATGGCGCGGCGAATCGGGGGAAGATGATCGCGTTCAAGCTACAGGTGGTCGAGGTGTTCGACATTGAGTAGAGACGCGGGAGCGGCACCATGAGCGGCAACAAGGTCTGCCCCGTATGCGGGCAGGTGTTCAAGGTCGGATGGACCGGCATGGACGCGCACTGGCGCTCCCCGCGCGTCGGGCATGAGGACATCGAGAGTTATGAGGACGCGAAGCGGAACGGCCTCCTGACCGGCCAGTGGCAGCCGCCCGACGAGCGGCGCGGCGTTTCGCCCTATTAGGGCTTGACAGATCATGCTATTCTGCTTTGGCAGCGGAGGTCATCTTGACAACATCGGCGCTTGCCGTGGCGAAGCGTATGGGTGAGCGGTCAGACTGGCAGCTTACCCATCTAGCGCTTCAAAAGCTCGTGTATATCGCCCACATGATCCATCTGGGGCGGCACGGTGCACCTCTTGTACCTCTTGTGTCCGGCCATTTTGAGGCATGGGATTTAGGCCCTGTCCATCCCCAGCTTTACCGCACCTTAAGGCGCTATGGTTCTCGTCCGGTTGAGTCGGATGCATTTCCGTTTATGGCTGCGGTAAGAGACAAGAGAACCTCGGCTCTGGTTGACGAGGTTGTCGATAGCTTGTCTGACAGCACACCTCGTCTTGTCGCGATTACACATTGGGAAGGTGGGGCTTGGGCGAAACACTATGTTCCCAATGAAAGGGGAATTTTGATACCGAACGAAGACATTCTGCAAGAATATAGGGACAGAATGGATGACAACGACTCCGCCTGTCAATCGGTGTTCAAAGTTGACCCCGGATCGGCGCGGAAGATTGACCCCTCTGTAGGTTGTCCCGGTAGTCAACAGGAGGGCCCCGCGCGGCTCCGCGTAGCGCCCTGCGATACGTGGAGCGGAGCCGCTTCACCGTCGTCGCATCAAAAGCCCGAACCTGAAACCCGCCATCTGCCGCAAGCGCAAGCCCCCGTTCCCGGAAAAGTGCAACGCACAGCGCCTGAAGCCAGTCCCTCGACTTCCTCAGCCGCTTCATCAGCGATACCGCCGAATAATCACCCAGCCCCGCCTTCTTCGCCCGAACCACCGTCTCACGCAGCGAATGCCCGCACCCGACATGCAGCAACAGCATGCGCAACAGATTCTCGACCGACTTCTCCTTGCGCAAACCCTTCAGCGCGCCGCGCTCCGACGCCAACTCTCGCCAGTCAGACGGCAAGAACGTCGCCAAAAGCTCCCAATCATTATCCATCAACACAGTTCCCAAGCTTCGCCCACCGGCACAATGCTAAACGAGCCTCAATCGCTAAACAAGATAACGCTTATGGGGGGGGGGGTACGAAAAGGTCACGCGCGCGCGAGGCGGTCGCGCCCCGGCCCAACAGCCGCAGCAGCCTGCGCATCGCTAACTCGCCCGGCATCTCCGCCACGACTCTTCCCCTCTCTCCACGGCCTGATAGCACAGGCAGCAGCCTAATTGCAAACGCCCGGGACCGCTGTCACAGCTTCGGGCCATGCGGCGCAGCACCCGCACGGGCGCCGCACCATCGGATATCGTGCTGTCTGGTCATGAAGGAGCAGATTGATCGCCTCAGCCTTGGCTATGTCTCCATGATGGCGTTCATGGCCTGCCCGACGCGTTCCGCGGCGGCTTCGATGTCGCGGTCGGCGAGATGGGCATAGCGCAGCGTCATGCGCACATCGGAATGTCCGAGCAGGCGGGAGACCACCGGAACGGGCACGCCGTTCATGACGGCATGGCTGGCCATGGTATGGCGCAGGTCGTGGAGGCGGACATCCCCGATGCCGGCTTCGCGTCTGACGCGGTACCAGAGCGGCAGGTCGGGGCTGCGCGGGCGGGCGGGGTCGCGCGGCGAGGGAAACACGAACGCGCTGCCCGTGCGCGGCTGCCGGTCGAGAATGGCCCGCGCGCCGCTGCCGAGCGGAACGGTCCTCGGTCCGGTCTTGGCATCGGTGAGCGCCAGCCCGTCCTCGCGGACTTCCGACCAGCCGAGGCCCGTGATCTCGCTTCTGCGGCAGCCGGTCAGCAGCAGCAGCCGGACAATGTCGGCCTGCTGCCGCGCGCTCTTCCGGGTCTGCGCGTCCAGGGCGGCATGGAGACGTGCGAGTTCCTCCCGGGACAGGAACCGTGTGAGTGCCGGGCGGCGGTTCCTTCTCATGTGCCTGGCCGGATTGACCTCGACATGACCGCAGGCGAGGGCGAAGTTCATGATCTGGTGAAGGAGGGTGAAAGCGCGGTTGGCGCCGCCGGGTGCGGTCCGGCTGTAGCGGTCGAACCACTGCCGGACATGGCCCGGCACAATGCGGTCGAGCGGCTTCGGGCCGAATGCGGGAAGCAATTGTCGCCGGAGTATCCCGGACGCGGTTTGCTGGCCCGACGGCTTGTAGCGGTCGAAGTGTGCCTGCTTCCACGAACCCGCGACGAAATCCCGGAACAGCGGGGCCGCGCCGGGCGGCGCGGCTGTCTCCTCCGGCTGCGGGGCCGCCTGGCGCTCGAGAGCCTCCCGGCGGGCTTCGGCGGCGCTCTTCACGCCAACCGGGCCGAGCGAGACGCGCCTGGTGCGCCCGCCGCTGTCGAGCAGCAGCACCCAGCTGCGCCCGCCGGTGGGCCGCACCCGGACGCCAAGGCCGGCGATGCGCGTGTCCCGGACCGTATATTCCCGCCCGCGGGGGCGGAGACGGGCGACGGCGGCGTCGGTGAGTTTCATCCGTTCCCGGCCCGCCATCAGTCTGCCTCCAGCACGGCGCCGACCGTCTCGGCTGCGTCTTGCACCATGGCGTCGGCGACATGGGTATATTTCAGCGTGGTTTCCGGCCTGCGGTGGCCCAGCAGCTTGCCGATGGCGAGCACCGTCTCGCCCTGCCTGAGGGCAAGGCTCGCATGCGTATGGCGCAAATCGTGAAGGCGGGCGTCCTCCAGGTCCGCCTCGGCGCGGACCCTGCGCCAGAAGTGGTCCAGCCAGCACCCGCTCCGGGGCCGGTCGCCCCGAGATGCGGGGAATATCCATCGCCCCTTACGCTCGAGACGATCAAGCACCGTCCGGGCCGGCTCCGACAGCCAGACGGTTCTCGGCCCCGTCTTGGAATCGCGGAGAAACAGGCGGCCTTCGCGGTAATCGGACCATTGCAGGGTGAGGATCTCGCCCTTGCGGCAGCCGGTCAGCAGCAGCAGGCGGATGACGGCGACATGCTGCGGCCAGCAGGCCTCATGCGCCTTGAGTCTTCCGGACAGGCGACGGATTTCCTCGTCCGGGAGGAACCGCTCGCGGCCCTTGCGGCGGTAGCGGCGGATGCCCCGGCAGGGGTTGGAACCCTCCGGGCGCAGGCTCATGGCCTCCGCTTCCCTCATGATGACGGACAGCACCGGCATCGACCTGTCGGCCGCCACCGGCACCGCGCGCAGGCGGGCGAACCAGTTCCTTACCTCCTGCCGGTCGATGGCGGCAACCGGACGCCCGGCGAAATGCGGCAGCAGCTGATTGCGAAGGTAGCCCCGGTTCACATGGAGCGTTCCGGCCTTCCAGAGGCGCTCATGGCGCTCGAACACGGTTTCGGCGACAGCCTCGAAGACCGTCTCGTCCGGCGCAGGCGGCGCTTCCCCGCCGCGCCTGATGGCGGTGAGCATGTCCGCAGCCGCAGCCCGCGCGTCCGTGACGCTCATCGACCCGGCGTCGCCGACGATCTTCCAGATACGCGCGCCGCGATGCTGGCAGTGGATGAAGAACTGCTTGCGGCCCGAGGGCGACACCCGGACGCCGAACCCCCTGAGCCTGCCGTCGCGGACCTCGCGGACGGACCTGCGGGGCTTGAGCGCCTTCACGCGCGCCTCGGTGAGGGTAGTCTTCGCCATTGCGTTTCTCCCGGCTCCAGTTGCAGGCGGGGAACGGGCCCTTGCGACCCGCTTGCCCGACCGCTACACTTCGGGAGAAAAAACGACGCTGCGTCAGATAGTTAGCACCCACCGGTGCGGGCGCGGTGTGGAAGAAGGTGAAGTCGTGGTTCGGCTACGGGCTTCACCTGATCGCCGACACGGACTACGAGGTTCCTGTGGCCTTCGAGGTGACGCGGGCGTCGGCATCGGAACCCGGGGTGCTGTCCGGGATGCTGGAGGAGTTGTTCGCCGGGGCGCCGGAGATGGCCGGGCGCTGCGCCGATTTCAGCGCCGACCGCGGTCTCGACAACGCCCGCCTGAAGGCGCGGCTGTGGGACAGGTGGCATATCCGCCCGCTGATCGACACGCGCCCGATGTGGCGGGTCGAGAAGAAGGAGCCGGGCCATGACCCGGCCCGGCCGATCACGCGACCGCTGTTCCCCGGGCGCGCCGACGTCATCGTTCATGACGAACGCGGCCGGGTGTCCTGCGTGTGCCCGCAGACCGGCGAGGTCCGCGCCATGGCCTTCCAGGGGTTCGAGGCCGGGCGCGGCGTCTGCGGCACGCTCAAATACCGCTGCCCCGCAGCCGCCTTCGGCTTCGAGTGCAAGGGACGCCGGGCCTGCCATCGGGCGGGTGGGGTGAAGTCCGGCGAATACGGCCGCATCCTGCGCGTCGATCTCGACAGCCATGACCGGCGCCTCTTCACGCCCACGCCCTGGGGCAGCCCGTCATGGCGACGCGGATACAACCGGCGCACCGCCATGGAGCGGATCAACGCCCGCCTCGACCGCAGCTTCAACTTCGAGACCCACTACATCCGCGGTCGCGCCAGGATGAAGACCCGCATCGGCCTGGCCCTGGCGGTCATGATGGCCATGGCGCTTGCACAGGCCCGCGCCAGACGCGTCGCACGCATGCGCTCCCTGGTCGGCCCGGCGCCATACCTCGATACCGGCTGACCCCTCAGCCGGCTGCCGACAACGCTGATCCAACCCGCCGGACCCCGGCATACGGACAAACGCGACCGAAGGCCGGCGATGCTGCCGGGCTGGGCCGCTCAAGTTCGAAAAGCAACCGCGGCGACCGCCTCGAACGCCGGAACAAACAACATCAACACCCGGACCCAACGTCCCATCCGACCGAAAAAACCCCACAGCGCAAATTTCTCGAAGCGGTGCTTTCCTCCAGGGCGAATTAATTGTCTGCCTTTGGGCCATGTTGAGGTGGGGTCCGGGGTGGCTATTTTTTTCTTGATATGGCAGTGTGCCGGTCATGGCGAGGTTTCTGTTTGCGGGTGTTTGGGTTGATCTTCGCGCGGTCACGGTGCGCCCGACCTGGGGGGCACGGGAGCACCGGCGCTGGGACGATTTGGTAGCGGCGCACCACTATCTGCGGTTCCACGGCATCATCGGCAAGGGTCTGCGCCATGTCGCGGTTCATGGCGAGGCCTGGCTTGCCCTGGTTGGCTGGCAGCCTGGAGCGTTCAAGGTGGGAGCGCGGGACCGCTGGATCGGGTGGTCGGCGGAGCAGCAGTTCCGTCGCCTGCATCTGGTTGCCAACAACTCGCGCTTTGTCATCCTGACGCCTGAGCGGGTTCCCAACCTTGCCTCGCGGGTGCTGGGGCTGAGCGTGCGGCGGCTGTCGCAGGACCTGCGGGCGGCGCATGGCTATCCGGCTGTTGTGGCGGAGACGTTTGTGGACGTCTCGCGCTTCGCCGGCACCTGCTACCGCGCGGCCAACTGGCGCTCTTTGGGTCTGACGCGCGGCTTTGCCCGCGAGCCCGGAGGGGTGGCGCGCTGGCGTCACCACGGCCAGCCCAAGGAGGTCTTCGTGTTCGAACTGACACACGGCGCCCCCGAGGCGCTGAGCCATCCCGAGATACCGGCAGACTGGAACGCTGAGCAGCACACCGAGCCGATGGCGGCGCCCCGGCTGCGCAGCCTGTTCGAGTGTTTGGGCGAGGTGCCCGAATACCGCCATGCCCGGGGCAAGCGCTATGCGCTCACCACCATTCTGACGCTGGCCGTTGCCGCCCGGCTTGCCGGATACCGGGGTGTGAACGCCTTCGCCCAGTTCGCCGCCCTGCTCTCCCAGAAGCAACTCAAGGCGGTGGGCGCCTTCTGGAGCCCATCCAGGCAGTGCTACACGCCGCCGGCGGTCACCACCTTCCACAACATCCTCGCCGCCCTGCCGCCACAGACCCTGGACAATGCCATCGGCCAGTGGGCCGGACAGCACAGCAGTGCGCACGCGCCTGTGGCCATGGACGGAAAGGATTTGCGCGGTGCCTCGAAGCAGAGCGAAGACCGGCGCAGGAGGATGGTCGCTGCGGTGGCGCATGACACCGGCGTGGTCCTCGGGCAGGTCGAAGTCAGCTCCAAAAGCAACGAAATCCCGGCCGTGCGCGAACTCTCCAGCGGTCTCGACCTCACAGGCCGGATCGTCACCATCGATGCGATGCACGCCCAGCACGAGACCGCGCGTTGCCTGCTCGAACGCCGTGCCGACTACGTGGTCAGCGCGGTGAAGGGCAACCAGCAGACCATCCTCGAAGACCTCAAGGCGATCGACTTCAGCGATGCGCCCTGGCACGAAACCGTCGACAAGGGCCATGGTCGCATTGAGCGCCGACGCTGCGCCGTCGTCGACCTCTGCGCTGCCGAGTGGGACGGCTACGCCCACCTTCACGGGCGCCGCCAGGCAATGCGCATGGAACGCGAGCGCAAGATGCTCAAAACCGGCAAGCGCAGCATCGAGGTCACCTGGAGCCTGACGTCGCTTGGCGCAGAGCGAGCCGGCCCCAAGGAGCTTCTCGATCTGGTGCGCAACCACTGGCACATTGAGAACCGTGTGCACTATGTGCGTGACTTCACCTATGACGAAGACCGTTGCCGGGCATATGTGCGCCACCTGCCCGGAAATCTGGCCTGCTTGAGCAACGCGGCCATCGCTATCGTGCGCTGCGACGGACGCTTCCGATATGTACCCGAGGCCAACCGGCACTACGCCGCCCGCGCCCAAGAGGCCCTCGACGCGATTATGATCGCGCCCAGAGGCTGATACCCCACCCCCCACCGCAATACAGGCTCGGGCCGAAGAACGGCGCAGCAAAACAACTGCGCCCGTCGAGGACGAAAACACTGGACCGCGGCATCAAGAAACCACCATGACGGCGGCCAGAAACGTCTGGGGTTCCCCAAAACCTTCATTGTCGGGCGGGTCGGCCACCCCGTATCATGAAAACAGGTGCCGGCCGCGCGGGCGGGACTTCGGGCTTTTACGGGGTTGCCTACCGGTCACGGTCCGCAAGACGGGCGCCGCAGATGGCGAGTATCGGACGCCTCGGGAGCAGTGCTTTGGCGGGGAGGGGTTTTGTGCGCCCGATCCCCAACAATTTTCACGGCAAAACCTTCATTGTCGGGCGGGTCGGCCACCCCGTATCATGAAAACAGGTGCCGGCCGCGCGGGCGGGACTTCGGGCTTTTACGGGGTTGCCTACCGGTCAGGGTCCGCAAGACGGGCGCCGCAGATGGCGAGTATCGGACGCCTCGGGAGCAGTGCTTTGGCGGGGAGGTTTTTTTTGCGCCCGATCCCCAACAATTTTCACGGCAAACACCGGCAGCCAGACCGACATCACTCAGACAAAGCCCGCGGTTCGACTAAAAATTTTCCCTGGGCGCTTGCCGCGGCTGCCGGCACGGAATAGACTTTCGGCTCGGGATGCCTTCATGCCCTGCCATGGACCCATGCGTTGAGGAGAGAGCGCGATGACACAGGATATTTCCCGGACCGGCGGCGCTGCCGACGACACCCTGACGGGTGGCCTCGGCAATGACATCCTGACGGGCGGCCTCGGCGACGACATCCTGACGGGCGGCGACGGCGACGACACGCTGACGGGCGGAACCGCAAGCCCGGGAGCCGACGCGGACTTTCTCCTCATGAACCCCGGCAGCTCGGACGATGACACGCTGGACGGCGGCGCTGGCAACGATGTGCTGGACGGCGGCGCGGGCGACGACACGCTGGACGGCGGCACGGACAACGACACGCTCTATGGCGGCGACGGGGACGACACGCTCTATGGCGGTGCGGGCAACGACCGTCTGGAAGGCGGCCGGGGCGCCGACAGGCTGACCGGCGGCCGGGGCGCGGACTCGCTCTATGGCGGCAGTGGCCATGACGTCTTTGCGTTCGCGGTCGGCGACGGGGCCGATTACATCGGCGATTTCGAGGCTGGCGACATCATCGAGATCGCCGGGGTGTCCGGCGGTTTCGGGGATCTGGTGATCGAGCAGAAGGGCTTCCATACCGTCATCCGCTACGGCGACGGCGACACGATCAAGCTGGAGGGCGTGACGGCGGCCTCCCTTGGCGCGGACGACTTCCGGTTTCTTCCCGTCGAGGCAGCCTCGCCGGAGGGCGGCGGCGAGGACGCTCCTGCACAGGGTGCGCCGCCGGACGGCAACGATGACGGCGACGATGATGCCTCGAGCGGCGGGCCTTCTGGCGGGGAGGTGCTGAAGGGTAGCAAGGACGCGGACACGCTCACCGGTGGTGATGGCGCCGACACCCTGCGTGGCTACGGGGGCGCCGACACGCTGATCGGCGGGGCCGGCGACGACCTCCTCTATGGCGGCCTGGGCGCCGACACGCTGACCGGCGGGGCTGGCGACGATACGCTGGGGGGCGGCAAGGGCAACGACACGCTGGACGGCGGCGCGGGCGACGACACGCTGCGCGGCGCCAGGGGTGCCGACACGCTGCGCGGCGGCGCGGGCGATGACACGCTGGGGGGCGGCAAGGGCGCCGACACCTTCGTGTTCGAGGCGGGAGACGGCGCCGACATCATTACCGACTTCGGAGCCGGCGACCGGATTCGCCTCGACGGCGTATCCGGCGGGTTCACGGCACTGGTCATCGAGCAGGACGGCGCCGATACCGTCATTCGCTACGGCGGCGGCGGCGACACGATCAGGCTGTCGGGCGTGTCGGCAGACAGTCTGGATGCGAACGACTTCATCCTGCCTGCTGGCGGTGGCGGCGACGAAAAGGCCGCTTACGGCGCCAGTACGAGCGACGACGACAACGACGGCGGCAATCCCCTCGATAACGACAACGACGGCGGCAACCCCCTCGATAACGACAACGACGGCGGCAACCCCCTCGATAACGACAACGACGGCGGCAACCCCCTCGATAACGACAACGACGGCGGCAACCCCCTCGACGATGACAACGACGGCGGCGAGGACAAAGACACGATCCCGGGCACTTCGGGCGATGGGACGCTCGACGTTGAGGCCTGCGGCGTGACCATTCGTGGCAGCGCGGACCGCGATTGGCTCTTTGGCACCGCGTGCGACGACACGATCTACGGCAACTCGGGTGACGACAAGCTCTACGGTCGAAAAGGCGATGACATAATCTATGGCGGCGGGGGTAACGACCTCCTCCGCGGCAATTCGGGCGATGATGAGCTCTGGGGTGGGGACGGCCACGACTTTCTGACCGGTCGTAACGGCGACGACACGCTGGAAGGCGGCAAGGGCAACGATTTCCTCTCGGGTGGTTTGGGGGTTGACACGCTCCGGGGCGGGGAGGGCGCCGACCGATTCGGTTTCTTCGAGAAGGGCTACTGGAGCCAGTGGGGATTCAACGATGGCAGCGACGATACGATCCTTGACTTCGAGGACGGAACGGACCGCCTCGACTTCCACTCGATCGACGGGGAACTCGGCTTCGAGGACCTTGAGATCTGGCAGTCCGACAGCGGCGCTGCCATCAACTGGTCCCTGGGGACCATCACCCTGGAGGGGATCCAGACTTCGCAACTGACCGAGGCCGATTTTCACTTCGTCGGCCTGCCCGACTGGGCACTCGACGACAGCAAGGGCGACGACACGCTCCGGGGCCGCCCGGGCTACGACTCGTTCGGATTCACGAAGGGCGGCGACGACAAGATCGTCGGCTTTGAGGACGGAATAGACCGCATCGACTTCTACACGGAAGACTCGGAGCTCGACTTCGACGACCTCGTGATCCGGCAGTCCGACAGCGGCGCGGTCATCACCTGGTCCCTGGGGACTGTTACCGTGGTGGGGATCCAGGCGTCGCAACTGACCGAGGCCGATTTCGACTTCGTCGGCTGACGCGCCAGTAAGATTGAAGTGTGATTTTCCGTCCGTCTCGATATTCGCTTGGAGGCGTCGATGGTGTTAAGTGCAGCAATCCTCTCCCATAACCGCGGCCGGGGCAATGCTCCGGCGGTCACAAGGATGTGAGTATGAGTATCCGGCCGGGCCATTGCCTGCAACGGACCGGCCAAAGATCCGCCCCATGGGGCGTCATCAAACGGGTGAAGGACATGGCCGCGACTTTCATCGCGGCAAGCTGCCGGAACAGCGTTCCGCATCCTGCATGCTCGAGAGCCGGCCTGTTCCCGCATTCGCCCGAAGCCACGCGTTCCGGGCCTCCCGCTCCGGTATCGGGTGCGCCGCGAGGCCGGCCCCGGTGGTGTCCGCCGTATCATGGCCGGCCAGGCCGTCATGAACGGCGTGCGGCGGTCTCCTGCCCGCAAGGCGGTGCGCGGCCTGACGGCGCCGTCCCCGGCCCGGCGTGCATTGCCCCCCTTCTCCCGGGCGCTTCACTCCTCGCGGAAGGCGTGCCGGACATAGTCGATGAAGGGGTCGAGCAGGAAGGCGAGGGGCGTGCGGGCGCGGGTCCGGATGAAGGCCTCGACCGGCATGCCGGGCACGATGCCGCGCGCCCGGGCCGCGGCTTCGGAGTCCTCGTCCAACACGATCTCCGCAGTGTAGTAGCGGGCGCCGCTGGCCTCGTCGACCAGCGCGTCGGCCGACACCGTGCGCACCCGCCCGGTGAACTCCGGCGCGCTGCGGAGATTGAAGGCGGGGAAGACCACCGTCACCTCCTGCCCGGCCCGGACCTCGTCGATCCGGGCCGCCTCGACCCGGACCCTGGGCGCCAGCGGCACCCCTTCCGGCACGATTGCCGCCACTTCCGTCCCCGCCGGGATCACCCCGCCCACGGTGAACACCCGAAGCCCGTGCACCACGCCCGCCATCGGCGCCCGCAGCACGAGCCGCGACAGGCGGGTCTCCACCACCCGGAGGCGCTCGGCGAGTTCGGCCTCGCGCGGCTGCAGCGTGCGCATCTCGCCCTGTGCCTGCTCGCGGCGCTCCGCCAGCAAGCGCAGCCGCTCGATCTCGTAGGAGGCCAGCGCGCTCCGGCCCCGCGCGGTCTCCGCCTCCAGTTCGCCGAGCACGCCCCTTAGACGCGCCTCCTCCCGGAGCAGCCGCGATACTTCCGGCTTGCGAACCAGGTCCTTCTCGAGCAGCCCCTGCTTGTCGCGGACCTCCGCCCTGACCAGGGCCAGCTGGTCCCGCACGGCCTCCGTCTGCAGCCGCAGCGCTTCGATGAAGGCCGCGGTCTGCGCCTTGCGCTCGCCGATCTGCGCAACCGTCTGCATCAGCGACTCGCGCCCGTTCTCGAACAGCCGCCGCTCGCCGGCCAGCAGAGCCGCCAGCACCGGGTTCCCTTCGGCCGCCGCCGCGTCCCGGAACGAGACCCCGTCACCGGACCGGGCCTCCGAGGCAAGACGGTCGATGCGCGCCCGCGCCTCCTGCAACTGACGCACCAGAATCGCCCGCTCCGCCGCAAGCCCGGTGGCGTCGAGCTCCAGGATCGCCGCCCCCGCCTCGACACGCGACCCGTCGCGCACCGGCAACGCCGCCACAACCCCTCCGTCCGGATGCTGGATCGCCTGGCGCCGCGATTCCAGCTCCATGCTGCCCGACGCGATCACCGCACCGTGAATCTCCGCCACCGAGGCCCACGCCAGCGCGCCCGCAAACCCCGCGCCAAGCATTACCAGCCCAAACCGAACCGGACCGCCCACCGGCCAGGCCCGGCGCCCCGCCTCAGTCACCGCCCGCCGCCTCTTCCCGGTTGCCGCCGTCCTCGATCGCCCGCGGCGGCCCCTCCCCCCGCTCCACGGCCAACCGCGGCTGCGGCCCCGAAAGGCGCGCCATAACCGCCGCGACCGGACCGAACATCTGCAGCCGCCCGTCCTCCAGCACCGCGATCCGGGCGCACTCGGCAAGCATCGCGCGGCGGTGCGCCACCACTACGACCGCACACCCCGACGCCTTCGCCCCGGCAATCGCATGGTTCAGCGCCTGCGTGCCGGCGTCGTCCAGGCCCGCGTCCGGCTCGTCCAGCACCAGAAGCACAGGATCGCCGTAAAGCGCCCGCGCAAGCCCGATGCGCTGGCGCTGCCCGCCCGACACACCGCCGCCGCCGCCCGTGAGCATCGTGTCGTATGCGTCGGGCAGCGACAGGATCATCTCATGCGCCCCGGCCGCCTTCGCCGCCCGCACCACCGCCTCCTCGCCCCCACCGGGGGCGAAACGCGATATGTTCTCCGCCACGCTGCCCGCAAACAGGACCACATCCTGAGGCAGGTAGCCCAGATGCTCCCGCCACAGCGCCTCTCCCCAGGCCGACAGTTTCGCCCCGCCAAGCCGGACCTCGCCCTGCGCCGGCGGCCACAGACCGGCAACCGCCTTCGCAAGCGTCGACTTGCCCGCACCGCTCGGACCCACAACCGCCACCGCCTCGCCCGGCATGACGTCGAAGGCCACGCCCCGCAGCAGAACATCCCGGCGCGCCGGGGACAGCACCGTCAGGTCGCGCACCAGAAGACGCGCCGCAGGACGCGGCAGCGCCATCGGCGAAACCTCCGGCGGAACCTCCGCCAGAAGCCGCGACACCGACAGCCAGCCAGCCCGCGCCCGCTGGATCAGCGCCGACTGCGCGATCGTCTGCTCCAGAGGCTGCAACGCCCGGCCCAGCAAAATCGACGCCGCAATCATCGCCCCCGCCGTCAACTCGCCCCCCAGAACCAGCCAGGCGCCGAGACCCAGCATCCCCGACTGCAGCAGAAGACGGAACGCCCGGCTCGCCGCCGTATACCCGCCGCCCGCGTCCGACGCCCGCATCGACCGGTCCAGCGCCGCCCCGCGCAACTCCTTCCAGCGCGACCGAAGCGGTCCCGCCATGCCAAGGCCCGTCACCGTCTCCAGCTCGCGCCGGACATCCTCGGCCCGCCGGGCAGCCTCCGCAGAGAGCGCGGCTGCCTGGTCCTGCGGCTTGCGCGTCGCCCAACGGTTCGCCAGCGCAAGCGCCACCAGAATCACACCGCCCGCAACCGAAAGCCAGCCCAGAAGCGGGTGGAAGATAAAGATGACCGCTACAAAGAACGGTGTCCACGGCAGGTCCATGACCGCCCCGGGCGCCGGAGACGCCAGAAACGCGCGCACCGTCTCCAGATGCTGGAGCGCCTGCCCCGAATCGCCGCGCCGGGACGGGTCGCGCGCCGACCGCCCGGCGGCATCGAACACCCGCTCGTCAAGCGCGTCCTGAAACCCCGCCCCGACCCGCGACAGAATGCGCCCGCGAAGACCGTCGAGAAGGCCCTTCAACCCATACAGATACACCACGATCGCAAGCAGCATCACAAGCGTCGCCTCCGACCGGCTGGTCAGGACGCGGTCGTAGATCTGCAGCATGAAAAGCGGACCGGTGAGCATCAGCAGGTTCACCACCGCGCTCAGCATCACCACCACAAGCAGAGCGCCGCGATAACGGAAAAGCGCCGCCCGGGGCTGCAATCCCGACCGCGAGGAGGGCTCAGGGCGTCCGGCATGCATGATAATGAAAGTCGTCCCCTGCACCGTCGCCCGACGTGTCACCGCCCGCGCCGGCATCCGGCGCGCCCCGTGCAATCAGATGAAACGGAACCGGTTCCCGCGACATGGCCCGCACGAAACCGTTCGCTCCCGCATAGCCCTGTCCACCGGGCTTACGGTCTGCCGCAAACAGGTTGGCGCCCCCTGCCCTGATTGCGGTAATCGCGGCTGCGGCCGCCCCTCGCCGAGGAGCGGCCGCAGTCTTCCGGCTGGCCGGTCGGCTCAGCCGTTCACGAGATCCGTGTACTCATCCATCGTCACGAAGCTGAAGCTGTCGATCGACAGCTGCTCGAACGTCACGCCCTTGAGGATGATCTCGTTGTCGAGCTTGTTCGACGTGATCCTGACGCCGCCCGCCTCGTAGTCGTCGACGATCTTCAGGCCGGAAGCATCCAGGAACTTCTCACCGTTTCCGGCTATCGCCTGCGCCTCGGTCTGCGCCAGGAAGATGATCGTGTCATTATCCTCGACCGAGAAGTCGGTGATGACATCGACGCCGTCGCCCGCGCGGAAGAGGAACTCGTCGGCGCCCTCGCCGCCACGCAAACGGTCAGAGCCCTCGCCGCCCTCCAGACGGTCGTTGCCACCGTCGCCGAACAGCCGGTCTTCGCCCGCGCCGCCGGCCAGCACATCGAGATCCCCCTCGCCGCCTTCCAGCCGGTCATTGCCGTCCCCGCCGTCCAGCTTGTCGCTGCCGGCGCCGCCATACAGCATGTCGTCGCCATTGCCGCCATTGAGCGTGTCATCGCCGTCTTCGCCATACAGACGGTCGGCGCTCTTCCCGCCGTTCAGCGTGTCTTCGCCGGCGCCGCCGTGGAGGATGTCGTTGTTGTCATCCCCGAACAGGAGGTCGTCGCCGCTGCCGCCATACAGCGTGTCCTTGCCATTGCCGCCGAAGAGCCTGTCGTCACCGCCGCGCCCGTAGAGCACGTCCGCCGCGCCCTTGCCGTCAATGGTGTCGTCGTTGTTCCCGCCGACGAGCAGGTCCTTCCTGTTCGTGCCCTTGAGCGTCTTCCCGGCATCCGGATCCGGCTGCTCCTCGGTCGGATCGAAGTCCCAGATGAACTCGACCTTCGACAGGTCTTTCGCGTCGAGACCCTGGAACGCGGCAAGCTGTTTCTTCGCCTCCCCTGTACCGGTGACGAGGAAATGCACCTTCTCGCCTTCGATGCCCCACCGCGGGGCGTCGAGGGTGCCCGCCTCGAACCGCACATCGTCCCATGCGAGACCGAACGGCAGCCGGACATAGTCCTCAGCCACATTGAAGTCCGCGATGATGTCGGGAGCCTCGTCGGTCGTGCTGATGACGAAGATGTCCCGGCCACTGTCGCCAAAGAGCTTGTCCTGGCCCGCACCGCCGTCAAGCCGGTCGTGGCCGTAGCCGCCGATTAGCTCATCCTCGCCGGCGCCGCCGTAGAGCAGGTCGTTGCCGCCACCGCCAACAATCGCGTCGCTGTCCGCACCGCCGTAAAGCGTGTCATTGCCCTGACCACCAAGCATCGTGTCGTAACCGTCCCCGCCGCGAAGGATGTCGTTGCCGTGGCCGCCATGAATTTCATCACCGCCCGCGCCGCCGTCGAGCCGGTCATTGCCGCCATGGCCATAGATCTTGTCTTCGAAGGCGCTGCCCGAAAGGTTATCGCCCGCCTGCGTACCCTGGACCCACTCCCCGCGCTGCGTCGAGAGGCTCTGGCCGATCCAGTCGATCGCGAAATCGACACCCTCCCCGGAGACAGCCTTCCCGTAGTTGAGCTCGGCGAGCACCTTGTCGCCCAGCATGATCCGGAAGTGGGCGTTCCCGTAGACGCCATCGGGGTGGTGAACGATCGTGGGCCTCGGTCCGTCCCCGAGACCGGTCACAATGATGGAGTCCCTGGTGTTGTTCGATCCCCACGGACGCTCGTAGTCCTCAATGTAGACGTAGCTGTCGGGGTTCAGGATGAATTTGTCCAACCCCGTGCCGCCGTTGAGGATGTTCCCCCGCGGGTTTTCGACCTCCTGGTCGCTCTGCGGACCCCTGCCCCTCGTCGTGCCGGTGAGCGCGCCGGTGCCGTCGTCCACCCGGCTGCTGTCCTTGACCCGGCCTGCAATCAGATAGTCGCCGTCGGCGCCGCCGTAGAGACGGTCGGAGAACGCGTCCTCCTGGTTCCCGACCAGGGTGTCGCTGCCCCGGCCGCCATGGAGGACATTCATGCCGTAGCCGCCTTCGAGATAGTCCTGCCCCTCGCCGCCTTTCGCGAGGCTGCCGCCGCCGGCATCCTTGAAGTAGTCGTCGCCCCAGTTCCCCTGGAAGACATCGTGGCCCTGTCCGCCCAGGACGTGCATCGAGCCGTAGTGCCCCTCCGCGCGCGAGATGTGGTTCACCCCGGTAGTGCGGGACAGATCCAGCGTCTCCTCGCTGTCAACAAAATACTCCATGGGTTTCGTCGCCATCCCGGATACCTCCGCTCGTCAGATCAACAATGTCGTCCCTAAATACGGGGGGGGGGCGGCGAAGTCAACATAGAAAATTTGCGCTGTGGTGTTTTTCCGGTCGGATGGGACGTTGGGTCCGGGTGGTGATGTTGTTTGTTCCGGCGTTCGAGGCGGTCGCCGCGGTTGCTTTTCGAACTTGAGCGGCCCAGCCCGGCAGCATCGCCGGCCTTCGGTCGCGTTTGTCCGTATGCCGGGGTCCGGCGGGTTGGGTCAGCGTTGTCGGCAGTCGGCTGAGGGGTCAGCCGGTATCGAGGTATGGCGCCGGGCCGACCAGGGAGCGCATGCGTGCGACGCGTCCGGCGCGGGCCTGTGCAAGCGCCATGGCCATCATGACCGCCAGGGCCAGCCCGATGCGGGTCTTCAATCTTCGCGCGTCCGCGGATGTAATGGGTCTCGAAGTTGAAGCTGCGGTCGAGGCGGGCGTTGATCCGCTCCATGGCCGTGCGCCGGTTGTATCCGCGCCGCCATGACGGGCTGCCCCAGGGCGTGGGCGTGAAGAGGCGCCGGTCATGGCTGTCGGGATCGACGCGCAGGATGCGGCCGTATTCGCCGGACTTCACCCCACCCGCCCGATGGCAGGCCCGGCGTCCCTTGCACTCGAAGCCGAAGGCGGCTGCGGGGCAGCGGTATTTGAGCGTGCCGCAGACGCCGCGCCCGGCCTCGAACCCCTGGAAGGCCATGGCGCGGACCTCGCCGGTCTGCGGGCACACGCAGGACACCCGGCCGCGTTCGTCATGAACGATGACGTCGGCGCGCCCGGGGAACAGCGGTCGCGTGATCGGCCGGGCCGGGTCATGGCCCGGCTCCTTCTTCTCGACCCGCCACATCAGGCGCGTGTCGATCAGCGGGCGGATATGCCACCTGTACGGCAAACCAGCCTTGCCATGACCGCCTCAGGGCTGCGGCGCGGGGCCGCCTTCCGGATCAGCACTGGCCGAAACCGCCTGCCAGCGCGCTACCGCGCCCGGGTCGGTCAGACGGTCCAGGTCGCCCTCCCGCGAGAGCCAGGCATCGACGGCATCGCCGAGAGCGGCCCAGCGGTCCCCCAGGTCGAGGTCCTCCATGCGCTCCTGCTCTACCTTCACCAGCACCAGCAGTTCGCGCACCGCGCGCCGCATGACGACGGCCGGCACCGCCTCCGCCATGATGGCCCGGTGAACGATGTAGCGCGATATTTCCATGCCCGCCTCGTCGGCAAGCTCCCTGATGCGCGCCCACTCGTTCGCCGTCGCCATCACCGCATGCCGGGTGCGGCGGCCCCCCGGCGGCCGGCTCATGACGACGCCTCTGGAACCGCCGCAGCCGCCACCATTCCGATTTCCATCGGCCAACACGCTTGTGTTTCTCCTGTATCAATTATGGTATTTGTCCTCTCACAAGGTGATTCGGTGCATCACCGCCATGATCCTGACTGTCTTTACATCAGGAGGGCACTCATGCATGGAGCTATCCTCCATGCCCCCCTGAGCACAACGCATTGTCCCCATTCTGCTTCCCCCAGTGCCACTATCGCCTTCACGACCTCCCTGTAGGTCAATCCCGATTTCCTGCCATTGCCTCTTGTCATGCCCGAAAATATCCTGTATTCAGGACCCCTTCATGGGAGGAATGCGACCCTCTGTCAGATAGTGCCCTAACTCGATAAATCACGTTCGAGATTTACACCTTCCACCCGCTGGTCATCGGCCGGGGCCACCGGATGCTGTTCCTTGAACGGCTGATCCAGGGCCTTCGCGGCCTCGGTGCGGAATTCGTGCGCCTCGATGACGCAGCCCGGCGTTTCACAGCCTCATAGAACGGTTACGGACTTCCTGCAGCGCTGCAACCCCGAAGGGATGCACGCAAGACGGACAGCGAGGATCCGACCATGGCGCTCAATCCCAGCCGCGAAGCCTTCATCACCTGTGCGCTGACCGGGGCCGGCGACACGACCGGCCGCTCCGACAGGGTGCCGGTGACGCCGGCGGAGATCGCCGAGGCCGGCATCGAGGCGGCCCGTGCCGGCGCGGCGGTCATCCACGTTCATGTCCGCGACCCGGAGACCGGCCAACCGGCGCGCGACCCGGCGCTCTATCGCGAGGTCGTGGAACGGGTGCGGGCGTCGGACGTCGATGTCGTGCTGAACCTGACCGCTGGCATGGGCGGCGACCTCACGCTCGGACCCACGGACCGGCCGCTGCCGCCCTCGCAGGCCGGAACCGACATGGCGGGCGCCGGGGAACGGCTCGTCCATGTCGCGGAACTCCTGCCGGAAATCTGCACCCTCGACTGCGGCACGATGAATTTCGGCGAGGGCGATTACATCATGACCAACACGCCGGCCATGCTGGCGGACATGGCCGGACGCGTCCAGGCGCTCGGCGTCAGGCCCGAAATCGAGGTCTTCGACACAGGCCATCTCGTCTTCGCCAAGCGGCTGGCCGACCAGGGCCTGATCGACGAGCCGGTGATGGTGCAGTTCTGCATGGGCGTGCCGTGGGGCGCGCCGGACGATATCGGCACGCTGATGTCGCTCGTGAACAACCTGCCGGCCGGCTGGACCTTCTCGGCCTTCTCGCTCGGCCGCAACCAGCTTCCCTACGCTGCGCTCGCCGTGCTGGCCGGCGGCAATGTCCGGGTCGGGCTGGAAGACAATATTTGGCTCGACCGGGGCGTGCTTGCGACCAATGCAGACCTGGTCCGCCGGGCGGTCGCCGTCGTGGAGAACATGGGCGTGCGGGTGCTCGGGCCGGAAGCGGTGCGCGACAAGCTGGCGTTAAGGAGGCGCTGAGGGCGACGCGGCGCGGACGTGAGGGCGCCGTGACCGGCGGCATCGAGCGCGTAGCCTGCGTCGGCGGCGGCGTCATCGGCAGCGGCTGGTCGGCCCGCTTCGTGCTGAACGGCATTGACGTGTCGCTCTACGATCCGGACCCGGATGCCGGTTCCGTAGTGCAGGCTGCGATGGTCAATGCCGAGCGCGCCTTCAACCGCCTGTTCGGCAATGCGCGCCCGGCCGCCGGCGCGCTCGGCATCGCGGGGTCGCTCGCCGAGGCCGTCGACGGCGCCGGCTTCATTCAGGAAAGCGTGCCCGAGCGGCTAGACCTCAAGCAGAGCGTTCTCCAGGAGATCGACTCCACGGCCAACGGCGACACCGTCATCGCGTCGTCCACCTCGGGGCTCCTGCCCAGCGACCTGCAGACCGGCCTGAAGCATCCAGAGCGACTGCTGGTCGGCCATCCGTTCAATCCCGTCTACCTGCTGCCGCTGGTCGAGGTCGTGGCCGGGCGGGACACCGCGCCGGAGGCGGTCGAACGCGCCGGCAGGTTCTACGGGTCGCTCGGCATGAAGCCGCTGGCGGTCCGAAAGGAAATCGACGCCTTCATTGCCGACCGGTTGCAGGAAGCGCTTTGGCGCGAGGCGCTGTGGCTGGTGCATGACGGGGTTGCGACGGTCGGGGAAATCGACGACGCCATGCGCTATTCCTTCGGCCTGCGCTGGGCGCAGATGGGCATCTTCCAGACCTACCGGCTGGCCGGCGGCGAGGCCGGCATGCGGCACTTCATGGAGCAGTTCGGGCCGTGCCTCGCCTGGCCCTGGACGAAGCTGACCGACGTTCCCGAGCTCGACGACGCCCTGGTCGACACCATCGCCGAACAGTCCGACCGCCAGGCCGCAGGGCGATCCACCCGGGAGCTGGAGCGGGTCCGCGACGACAACCTGATCGGGATCCTGGAAGCGCTGGAGCGGTGCGGCCCGGCAGGCTGGGGCGCCGGTGCGCTTCTAAGTGAAGCAAGGCAGAGGATGCGCGAGCGCAGCAGCGGTTAGCCGCCGGTCCGCTTGTGCGGCGGCGCAGCGCGCGGTTATGGTGGCAGGGAGGGTGCGGGCCGGCTGCCCTTCGCGGAAGCGCTGGCCCGGCGCGGTTCATGGGCCCGGCGGGCGGGCCCGGCAGTTCGAGAGGGAGGCCGGACATGGCCGAGACCATCACCATCCGGGCAAGCGACGGCTCGGGAGAGTTTACGGCCTATTGCGCCATGCCGGCTTCGGGCTCGGGGCCGGGCGTGCTCTGCATTCAGGAGATCTTCGGCGTCAACCACGCCATGCGCGACATCGCCGAATACTGGGCGGGCCAGGGCTATGTCGCCGTCGCGCCGGACCTCTTCTGGCGGCAGGAGCCGGGCGTCGATATCACCGACCGGACCGACGAGGAGTGGGCCAAGGCCTTCGAGCTCTACCAGGGCTTCGACGTGGACAAGGGCATCGACGACCTGAAGGCGACCGCCGCGCACATGCGCGCCATGGCGGGCTGCAGCGGCAGGGTCGGCACGGTCGGCTTCTGCCTCGGCGGCAAGCTCGCCTACATGCTGGCCTGCCGGGCGGACCTCGACGCCAATGTCGGTTATTACGGCGTCGGCATCGAGGAGATGCTGGACGAGGCGGCGAACATCTCCGCCCCGCTCATGCTGCATATCGCGGAAGAGGACGGCTTCGTGCCGAAGGAGGCGCAGGCGGCGGTCCGCGACGGGCTCGCCGGCAACGCCCATGCCCAGGTCCACTCCTATCCGGGCATGGACCACGCCTTCGCGCGCATCGGCGGCAAGCCCTATGACGAGGAGAACGCCGCGCTCGCCAACGGGCGCACGGCGGCGCTGTTCGAGCGGGCGCTGAGAGGCTGACGCCCCCACCGGACGGCTCCCGGACCGTGCCGGACCCGCTGGAGGTCCTGCGGCGGGTCTTCGGCCACGAGGCGTTCCGCGGCCACCAGCGCGCGGCCATCGACGCGGTGGTGGCGGGCCGGGACGCGCTGGTGCTGATGCCGACGGGCGCGGGCAAGTCGCTCTGCTACCAGGTGCCGGCGCTGGTCCGGCCGGGCGTGGCGGTCGTCGTCTCGCCGTTGATCGCGCTGATGCAGGACCAGGTGGCGGCGCTCGCCCAGAACGGGGTGGTGGCGGCCGCGCTCAACTCGGCGCTCGACGGGCGGGAGCGGGCAGGCGTCGAGCGGGCGGTGCGCGAGGGCCGGCTCGACCTCGTCTATGTCTCGCCGGAGCGCTTCGCCGCGCCGGGCTTCCTGGAGCTGCTGGCGCGGGCGCCGCTCGCGCTGTTCGCCATCGACGAGGCGCACTGCGTCAGCCAGTGGGGCCACGACTTCCGCCCGGACTACCGCCAGCTTGCGGTGCTGGCCGAGCGGTTCCCGGCCGTGCCCCGGATCGCGCTGACCGCGACCGCCGACGAGGCGACCCGCGCCGACATACTGCGCGAACTCCGGCTGGAGGGGGCGGAGCGCTTCGTCTCCGGCTTCGACCGGCCGAACATCCGCTACACGGTCCGGCCGCGCGGGAAGCGCGTGGACCAGCTGCTGGCCTTCCTCGCCGGGCGGCGGGGCGAGGCCGGCATCGTCTATTGCATGACGCGCAAGCGGGTCGAGCAAGTGGCGGACGCGCTGAACGGGGCCGGCGTGCGCGCGCTCGCCTACCATGCCGGCATGGAGGCGGAGGAGCGGGCCGACGCCCAGGCGCGGTTCGTCGCCTCGGACGATGCGGTGATGGTGGCGACGGTCGCCTTCGGCATGGGCATCGACAAGCCGGACGTGCGCTTCGTCGCCCATCTCGACCTGCCGAAGAGCCTCGAAGCCTACTACCAGGAGACCGGCCGGGCCGGGCGCGACGGCCTGCCGGCGGAAGCCTGGATGCTCTACGGGCCGGGAGACTTGACCCAATTGGGACGCTTCATCGACGAGTCCGAAGCCTCCGACGAGCAGAAGCGCGTCGAGCGGGGCAAGCTGGAGGCGCTGGTCGGCTATGCCGAGGCGGCGACATGCCGGCGGCGCATCCTGCTCGGCTATTTCGGCGACGACTGCGAGCCCTGCGGCAATTGCGATGTCTGTCTGGACCCGCCCGAGATGTTCGACGGCATGGAGGCGGCGCAGATGGCGCTCTCCGCGATCTACCGCACGGGCCAGCGCTTCGGCCGCGGGCACATTATCGACGTGCTGCGCGGGCGGGAGACCGAGCGCGTCCTCAGGCTCCGGCACGACCGGCTGCCGACTTTCGGCGTCGGCAAGGCCCGGGGCGTTGGCGAATGGCGCTCGATCCTGCGCCAGTTGTTGGCGGCGGAACTGGTCGCGGAGGAGAGCCTGGAGAGCTTCACCGTGCTCCGCCTCGGCCCGGACGCCCGCGCCGTGCTGCGCGGCGAGCGGCAGGTGCAGTTGCGGCTGGAGAAGCGGGAGGCCCGCCCGGCCCGGCAGCCGAGGGAGCGCAAGGAGCGGGGCGCGCCGACGGCCTCCCCCGACCGGGAAGGCTTCGAGGCGCTCCGCGCGCTCCGCCGCAGGCTGGCTCAGGAGCAGAACGTCCCGCCCTACGTCGTGTTCCCCGACAGCGCCCTCCACGCCATGCTCGACCGCCGCCCCGCCACCCTGGCCGAGATGGCCGAAGTCCCCGGCGTCGGCGCGACGAAGCTGCGGCGCTACGGCGAGGCGTTCCTGGAGGCGCTCAGGGCGCTGCCGTCTCCGCCGGCCGACTGACCTCGACGACACGGCGCTCGCCCGCGTCGAAGAAGAACTCCGCGAGATTGTCGCCGGGGCCGCCGCGGTCGATGACGAGGAAATCGGTCTCGCGGCCGAGCGCGATGACGGGGTGGTGCCAGACGCCGGGGGCGTAGTTGACGCCCTGGCCGCCGCGCGCGAGGAAGGCGCGGAGGCCGTCCGGCGCGACCGTCTCTCCGGGCGGCGCGACGACGACCAGGAAGGGCGCGGCGTCGAGTGGGACGAAGGCCTGCGAGCCGAGCGGGTGCTTCTCCACCATCGCGATTGTCAGCGGCATGGGCAGCGGGCGGGCGCGGAAGATGTTGACCACCGCATGTCCGCCTTCCGCCTCCACATCGATGCGGGCGAGGTCGTGGAAGCGGGTCGCCCGGCCGTCATTGATCTCGAAGTGCCGCGCGCCCTCCGTCTCGATCACATCGCCGAAGGGCGCGAAGGCGGCGCGGGTCAGCGGCTCGACCGGGAGGACTGTGCCCATCAGAGCCTCAGAATCGGGTAATCGGGATGTCGTGGATAAAGGCCGGGCCCAAGCCCGCCGGAAATCAGGTCGAGCTCCAGAAGCACGGAACGGCCGACCGATGCCACGCTCATCGGCGGACCAACGATGCAGGAGGTGCATGCCGATCGTCCGCAGATCTCTACGGTGACGGGACCGGCAACCGGCCGTATTTCCCTGCTGCCGTCTGCATCGACGACTATCGCGCGCCGCCGGGCCTCAAGTCCGAGGCGTTCAACCACGGTTTCGGGCAACATCAACATCGCGGTGGCAGTGTTCACGACGACTTCAACACTGGTTGCACGAATAGCGCCTGCATCGCCGTAGCCCTGTTCGACGATGCCTCTGTCGAAAGTGTTCTCAAGCCTCGCGATAGCTACGAGTTCGCCCATAAGCTGCTGTCCTCCGCCTCAGAGCGCGACGGCGGCGTCGAACTCGCGGCCGCGCTCTTCCAGCCATTCCCAGAAGGAGCGGACATAGCTGCGCGGGACGTGGAGATCGAAGACGTCCTCGGCCCTGCGGTGGACGAGCGCCTGGGCGTTGCCGATGCGGGTGCGCACCGCCCGGCCCGGAGGAAAGGCCGCCGGGTCGAGGTCGATGCCGGTGCCGGTCGCCAGCAGGTCCGCCGCGTGTTCGCCCGCGACGGTAATCACGGTCGAGGCGGAGGAGACGTTGACGAGCGCGCCCCGCCCGCCGGCGAGTTCCGAGGCGAGGCGGGCGGCGAGCCGGCCGTCGTCCGACAAAGGCGCGATGAGGCGCCATTCGTCGGGGCCGAGGCGGATGAGCAGCGCCTCCTCCCTGCATTCCCGCGCCTCGCCGGGCTCCGGCGGCAGGCCCGCGCCCAGCGCCGCTTCGACCGCCTGCGCGAAGGCCGGGTCGTCCGCCGGGCCGCGCAGGACGAAGCTCTCCCGCGCCGGCCCCTCGCCCAGCAGGACGCCGCCCGCCCCGCCGGCGCGCGAGCCGAGGTCCAGCCCGGCGAGCGCGCTGCGCCGCGCGTCGGTTGCGTCGTCAACCACGGAGGCGCACCCCTTCCGGGTCGTAGAACACCGGCGACACGACCTCCGCCGCCGTGGAGAAGCCGGTGACCGGCGAGGCGACATGGACCGTCTGGCCGGTCCGCGCCCGCCCGTTCTCGACCAGCGCGAGCGCGAGCGCGCGGCCGAGCGTCGGGCTGTAGCAGAAGGAGGTGACGTGGCCGAGCGGCGGGGCGGGGCGCATGTCGCCGCTCTCCGCCACCTGGCAGCCGGGCGGGATCCGAGCCTGCGCGTCGATGACGGAGAGCCCGACAAGCTGCTGGCGGCCCTTCCGGCGGAGCGCCGGCAGGTCCAGCGAGCGCACGCCGACGCTGCGCGCATCCGCCCTGACCATGCGCCCGAGCCCCAGATCGTCCGGGGTCGTGCGCCCGTCCGCCTCGGCGTGGGTGACATGCCCCTTCTCGATGCGCATGACGCCCATCGCCTCGGTGCCGTAAGGCGTCAGGCCGTGCTCGCGCCCGGCCGTCAGCAGCCGCGTCCAGAGCGCCAGGCCGCAATCGGCGGGCACGGCGACCTCGTAGGAAAGCTCGCCTGAATAGCTCATGCGGAAGACGAGCGCGGGCAGGTCGGCGACCGCGGCCGCGTGCACCGCCATCATCGGGAAGGCGTCGTCCGACAGGTCGAGTCCGGGCGCGGCCTCGCCCAGCAGCGCCCGCGAGCCGGGGCCGGCCAGCGCGGCGGCGAACCAGTGCTCGGTGACGTCGGTCGCATAGACCTCAAGCTCCGGCCAGACGGTCTGGAGCAGGTATTCCATGTGCTCCATCGCGGCGTGCTGGTGCGCGGTCGTGGTGGTCAGGTAGAAGTGGTTTTCGCCAAGCCGCATGACGACGCCGTCGTCGAACACGCGCCCGTCCTCGCGCAGCATCAGCCCGTAGCGCCCGCGTCCGGTCTTCAGGCTGGACATCCGGTTGGCGTAGACGAGGTCGAGGAAGGCCGCGGCGTCGCGGCCCTGGATATCGACCTTGCCGAGCGTGCCGACATCCACGATGCCGACCCCGGCGCGGGTCTCGCGCACTTCCGCCTCGATGGCCTCGTCCTCGCTCATGCCCTCGCGCGGATAGTAGCGGGGCCGGCGCCAGTGGCCGGCGGCGGTGAAGGGGGCGCCGCGCGCCTCGTGCCAGTCGTCGGCCGCCGTGCGGCGCAGCGCGTCCCGGCCCTCGCCGGTGAGGCCGGCGGCCATGGCCGCCATCGGCACGGGCGTATAGGGCGGGCGGAAGGTCGTCGTGCCCGTCTGCGCGACGGACCGGCCGAGCGCCTCGGACAGCAGGACGAGGCCCGCCATGCCGGAGGTCTTGCCCTGGTCGGTGCCCATGCCGAGCGCGGTGTAGCGCTTCACATGCTCGACCGAGCGGTAGCCCTCGCGCGCGGCGAGCTCCACATCCGCTGCGGTCACGTCATATTGCAGATCGACGAAGCGCTTGCCGCCGCCCGGCTGCCAGAAGACGGGCGCGTCCCCGGCGCTGCGGTCGGGCGAACGCGGCGGCTCGCCGGCGGCCCGTTCGTGCCCCGAGGATGCAGCCGCGGCAATCCCCGCGGCCCAGCCTTCCGCCAGGCAGCCGTCGAGGTCGAAGCGCCCGGCCGCCGCGCCCGCGCTCCGGTTCGCGCCGCCCGGCCTGTCGGGCAGGATCAGCCCCCGCTCCTCGTCGTAGCGCAGGCTGCCGCGCGCCTGGGCGTGCAGATGCACCGCCGGGCTCCAGCCGCCGGCGACGGCGACGAGGTCGCAGGCGATGCGTTCGCCCCGGCCGCCTGCCCGGCCATCCGCCCGTTGGAGCAGCGCGCCGCGCACCCGGCGGCTGCCGAGCACCCGTTCGACGGCCCGGTTCGCGCGGCAGGGCAGGTCGCGCGCATCGCCGCCGGAGCGGGTATCGGCTACGGCGGCGATGGAGGCGCCCGCGCTCCGCAGCAGCCGGGCCACCCGGTAGATGCTGTCATTGTTGCCCGCGACCACGGCGCGCCGCCCGGCCAGCACGCCGTAGGCATGGGCGTAGCCGCCGGCCGCGGACGCCGACATGACGCCCGGCCGGTCGTTGCCGGCGAAGAGCAGCGGGCGCTCATGCGCGCCGGCGGCGATCACCACGTCCCGCGCCCGCACGAACCAGAGGCGGGTTTCCGGCGCGCCCGGCGGCGCGTCCCCGCCGGCCCGCTCGGCGACCGTCAGCAGGTTGTGGTCGTAATAGCCGGCGACGGTGGCGCGGCGGAGCAGGCGGACATTGCTCATCCCTTCGAGCTCGGCAGTCGCGGCGTCGATCCAGGCGAGCCCGTCGCCGTCGCCGATCTCGCCCGGCGCGCGCAGCAGGTCGCCGCCGAAGCGGACATTCTCGTCGGCGAGCACGACCCGCGCCCCGGCGCGCGCGGCCGCCAGCGCCGCCGCCACGCCCGCCGGCCCGCCGCCCGCCACCAGCACGTCGGCATTGATGCGCCGCTTGGCGTAGAAGGCGTCGTCGGGCACAGGCGGGGCCGGGCCGAAGCCCGCCATGCGCCGGATCAGCGGTTCGTAGAGCGCGAGCCACCAGCGCGGCGGCCACATGAAGGTCTTGTAGTAGAACCCCGCAGGCAGGATGCTGCCGGCAAGGCCAAGCGCGCCGCCGAGGTCCCACGCGACGGAGGGCCAGGCGTTCTGCCCGGAGGCCCTGAGGCCGTCCGAGAGCGGAACCTCCGTCGCCTTCAGGTTCGGCCGGGCCTCCTCCCTCACACCCGTCGTCACCATGGCGTTCGGCTCTTCGGAGCCGAAGCCCCAGACGCCGCGCGGGCGGTGGTATTTGAAGCTTCGCGCCGCGATGCGCACGCCGGCCGCCAGCAGCCCGGAGGCCAGGCTGTCGCCGCGGTATCCTTCATGGCGGTGGCCGTCGAAATCGAAGCGCAGCGGCTCCGAGCGGTCGATCAGGTGGCCGCCCTCTGCGGTGCGGAAGGGCTGGCGCCTCATGGCCGGCTCAACCGCGCCGAGCGGAGCTCGTGGGTGTAAGTATCGCGCTCGACCGTCAGCCAGCGCCGGCAGCCGTCGCGGTGGAACCAGAGTTCGCGATGCAGGCCCTTCGGGTTGTCGTGGAAGCAGAGATAGTCGGTCCAGGCTTCGTCGGTCGCGGCCCCGGGGTCGGCCGGGCGTTCGACCCCGGCTTCGCCGCCATAGACGAACTCCGTCTCGTCGCGCGCGCCGCAGAAGGGGCAGGGAATCAGCAGCATGCGTCCGGTACCCTCAATGTCCCCACGCCACCGGCCCGGCGCCGTTTTCGTCCAGCACGGCCCCGGTGCGGAAGCGTTCGAGCGAGAAGGGCGCGTTCAGCGCGTGCGGCGCATCGTTGGCGAGCGTCCAGGCCAGGCACCAGCCGGAGGCGGGCGTCGCCTTGAAGCCGCCGTAGCACCAGCCGCCGGTCATGGCGAGGCCCTCGACCGGCAGTTTGGCGATGATCGGGCTGCCGTCCATGCTCATGTCCATGACGCCGGCCCAATGGCGGAGCTGGCGCAGGCGCGAGACGCGCGGGAAATACTCGCAGGCCGCCGACAATATGTCCTCCAGCCGCGCGGGGCTGCCGCGCTGCGACCAGGAATTGTAGCCGTCGAGGGCGCCGCCGATCAGCACTTCGCCCTTGTCCGTCTGGCTGACATAGACATGCGCCGCCGCCACCGAGACGACCTTGTCCATGAAGGGTTTGACTGGCTCCGACACCGTCGCCGTGAGCAGGTGCGTCTCGATGGGCAGGCGGATGCCCGCCATTTCCGCCAGCCGCGAGGAGTGGCCGGCGACCGCGAGGCCGATGCGGCCGGCGCCGATGGGCCCCCGGCTCGTCTGCAGTCCCGTGACCCTGCCGGCCTGGACGTCGATGCCGGTCACCTCGCAGTCCTGGATGATATCCACCCCCAGCGCATCGGCGGCGCGCGCATAGCCCCAGGCGACGGCGTCGTGGCGGGCGACGCCGCCGCGCGGCTGCATCACGCCGCCGACGATGGGGTGGCGGATGTCCGGCGAGAGGTTGAGCGCCGGGACCAGCCGCGCCAGGTCCGCGCGCGTCAGCAGTTCCGCGTCGATGCCGGCGTAGCGCATGCCGTTGTGCCGGCGCACCCAGTAGTCGCGCTGGGCGTCGGTGTGGAAGACGTTGATGACGCCGCGCTGCGAGAACATCACATTGTAGTTGAGGTCGCGGCTCAGCCCCTCCCAGAGCTTGAGCGAGTGCTCGTAGAAGCGCTGGTTCTCCGGCAGCAGGTAGTTGGACCGCACGATGGTGGTGTTGCGCCCGGTATTGCCGCCGCCGATCCAGCCCCGCTCCAGCACGGCGACATTCGTTATGCCGTGGTTGCGGGCGAGATAGTAGGCCGCGGCGAGGCCGTGTCCGCCGCCGCCGACGATGACGACATCGTAGGAGGATTTCGGCTCCGGCGCGCGCCAGGCCGGCTCCCAGTCCCGATGCCCGGAGACCGCGTGCCTTAGAAGCGAAAAGATCGAATAGCGCTGCATTGCGGCCATTCTAGCCCGGATTTCACTGAGCGGTTATGGCCGGGATCGCCGTGCCCGCCTCTCGCCGCGGGGGTCAGGCGGCCGCCGTCCAGAGGCACCAGACCGCGAGCAGCGGCGTTTCGCCCGTGCGCATGGCATGCCAGGCATGGGGCGGGTTGTGCTGGATGCTGCCCGCCGGCCGCGCCCGCCAGCCCAGGTCCTCGCGCCACCAGTCGCCGGGCGCGAGTACGAAATAGAGCTCCTCCGGCGGGTGATTGTGCTTCACATAGTCGGTGTGCGGCGCCACGAGGCTGACGCCGATGCGCGCATCCTCGCGCCGCTCCAGGCCGTCCGCGCCGGCCAGCACGGCATTGGCGTGGGCCTTGCGGAAGGCCGGATCGGTCTCGCTGCCGAGCCTCGGTCCCCAGGCCAGCCGCGCATCCATCGCCCGGAGCGCGCCCGCCACATGCTGCACCGGCTCCGGCCCCTGCGCTGCGAGCGCGAAGGCGGTGTCCAGCGCGTCGGCCGGGGCGGGGCGGCTCGGCTTCAGACTGGCGGCCGGCAGCTCTCCCGGCGTCTCCAGCGCGTCGAATATGCGTGCCGCGAGCGCGGCTTCGGGTCCGCCCGGCGGCACCGCCTCGCGCACGGCGCGACCGAGCGCACGGACGAAATGATCGAGATCGGCTGCTCTGATCATCGCCGAAGCCTTCCCGGCGCCGTCATGCCGCCTGCGCCGCGAATGACCGTGTCGTGCATGGCTCAGAAGGTCCCCGGATACAGGCCGCCGTCCATCAGCACGCTGTTGGCGGTCATGAAGCCTACATGCTCGCTGCAGAGGAAGGCGCAGACCTTGCCGAACTCCTCGGCGGTGCCGAAGCGCCCGGCCGGCGTGGCGGCCATGCGCTGCTTGCGCGCCGCGTCCACGTCGATGCCGGCCTGGTTCGCCGCGTGGACGATGCCGCTCTGCAGCCGGTCGGTGTCGAACGGCCCCGGCAGCAGGTTGTTGATGACGACATTGCGGTCCACGACCTCGCGGCAGATGGTGTTGCAAAAGCCTTGGAGCGCAAGGCGCGCCGACGTCGAGAGGCCGAGATTGGGCACCGGCATCTTGGTCGATTGCGAGGTGATGTTGACGATGCGCCCGAAGCCGCGCTCCGCCATGCCGTCCACGACCGCGGTGATCATCTCCGCATGTCCGAAAAGCTGGGCTTCCAGCGCCGCCAGCCAGCGCTCGCGCGTGTCGGTGCGGAAATTGCCGGGCGCCGGCCCGCCCGCATTGGTGACCAGTATGTCCGGCTCGGGGCAGGCGGCGAGGATCGCCTGCCGGATCTCGGGACGCGTGATGTCGCCGGTGACGGCCTTCACCTCGACGCCGGTGGCCGAACGGATTTCCTCGGCCGTCGCCTCGAGTTCCGAGGCCGTGCGGGCATTGATGACCAGATGCACGCCCTCCTCGGCGAGCGCCATGGCGCAGCCCTTGCCGAGCCCCTTGCTGGCGGCGCCGACGATGGCCCGCTTACCTGCGATTCCGAGATCCATGACTGTCCTCCCCCTGTTCGAATGCCCCTTCGGCAAGCAGTTCCCGCACGAGACTCGCCGTGATGCGTCGCCGGCCGGCCAGTGCGGCGCGGTCCAGAATATCTACCGCACGACGCGCCGCGGCGAAACTGCGCTCGATGCGCCGGAGCAGCAGGTCGAGCACCTCCTGGCCGATCTCGATCTGCCGGTCGGCGAATTGCTTGGCGAGCACGGCTTCGAGCAGGCGGTCGTCGGGCGGGCGGATGGCGACGGCCGGGCCGGCGGCGAGGCGCGAGGCGAGGTCCGCGGTCCTGAGTTCCCAGCGTGAGGGCGGCGCGGACGCCGTCAGCAGGAGCGAGCCGCCCCGTCCCGCCAGCAGGTTGTAGAGATGCAGCAGGGCAAGCTCGTCCACCGCGCCGTCCGCCCCGTCGATGACGAGATGTTTGCGCCCGCCCAGCAGATTGACGGGATTGGCTTCCGCCAGCGCTGCCGGCGGAACCGTCGCGGCGCCGCTCCTCGCGCGCCAGACATGGGCGAGATGCGTCTTGCCCGCCCCCGCCGGCCCCCAGACCGTCAGCGCCGGGGCCGGCCAGTCGGGCCAGCGGTCGATCCACGACACCGCTTCGGCATTGCTGTCGGCGACCAGGAAGTCCTCGGCACCCATGGCGGCGCGGTGGCCGAGATGCAGTATGAGTTGTCGATTACGAGGCGTCGTCGGAGCCATACAGGCGGCTCTCCCGGTATTGCTCGATGGCGAAGCGCGCCAGCACCCCGATAGCGGCGGCGGCAGGCAGGGCGACCAGCATGCCGACGAAGCCGAGCAGCGAGCCGCCGGCGAACAGCGCGAAGATCACCCAGACCGGATGCAGGCCCACCCGGTCGCCCACCAGCTTCGGGGTGAGGTAGTTGCCTTCGACGGCCTGCCCGGCGACGAAGATCAGGGCGACCAGCCCCACCCGCCACAGCGACTCGAACTGGTCGAGCGCCAGCCCGATAGAAATCAGCCCGCCCAGCACGCTGCCGACATAGGGGATGAACGAGACGAGGCCGGAGAAGATGCCGACGATGAAGCCGAAATCGAGCCCAGCGAGCATCAGCAGGCACCCGTAGCCGAGGCCGAGCAGGATGCAGACCGTGGCCTGGCCTCGCACGAAGCCGGCGAGCGTCGTGTCGATCAGCGCCGCCTGCTTGCGGATGACGGGCGCGCTCCGGCGCGGCAGCAGACCGTCCATGGCGGAGACGATCCGGTCCCAGTCGCGCAACAGGTAGAAGGCGACGACGGGCGTGACGATCGCGAGGCCCAGCAGGTTGACGAGCGCCAGCCCGCTGCCCAGCACACGCCCGGCGATCTCGCCTGCCCAGCCGGCGGCGGTTGCGACATGGCCGGCCAGCGCCCGGCGGATGCCTTCCATGTCCTCGGGCGAGAACTCCGCCTGCAGCCGCGCGGTCACCCGCGAGAGGGCCTGCTCCAGGGTTTCGATATAGCCGGGCAGGGCGGCGACGAGACCGCCGAGCTGGGCGTTCACCACCGGCAGAAGCAGCAGCAGCACGCCGAAGCTCGCCACCGCGAATCCGGCGAGCACGAGCAGGGCCCCAATCGTCCGCCCGACGCCGCGGCGCTCCAGCCGGTCCACCAGCGGGTCGAGGAAATAGGCGATGGCGATGCCGGCGACGAAGGGCAGCAATATGTCCTGGAAGAGCGCGAGGAAGAGCACCGCCGCAAGCGCGACGACAAGCCAGACGCCGGTCTGCTTCGCAGGACTCATGCCGCACCGCCTCCCCGTTCGAGCCGCATCATGCCGCGCATCCAGGTGACGACATAGACCCCGCCGGATACGGCGGTCGTCACGGCGACGACGGCGCAGGCGGCTTCCAGGGCGACCGGAATGTGGAACTGCCAGGCCAGCATGGCGAGTACGCCCGCGGCGAAGGCAAGCTGCACGCAGGTGTTCAGCTTGCTCGTCCAGTGCGGCCGCACCGGCTGGGCGGACGGCATGAGCATCTGGCCGAGCAGCCAGCCGGAGATAATCAGCGCGTCGCGGAACACCACCAGGATCACGAGCCAGGCGGGCAGCTGGTCGCGAACGCCGAGCGCGATGAAGACCGAAACCAGCAGCGCCTTGTCGGCGACGGGATCGAGCAGGCTGCCGAGACGCGATACCTGCCCGAGCCGGCGGGCCAGCCAGCCGTCCACGGCGTCGGAAAGGCCGGCGAGCAGGAACAGCCAGAGCGCCGCCTCGTACCAGCCGCGCACCACCAGCCAGACGGCCAGGGGTACCGCCAGCAGGCGGGCGAGCGTGATCGCGTTGGGCAGGGTCATCGTCGGGGTGCGCCGGCCTCAGCGGTCGAGCGCGCGGAGCGTCCAGCCATTGCCGCCGTCCCGTTCGAGCGCAAGGCCCTGCCGCTCCAGCACGCCGCGCAGGCGTTCCGGACCGCCCGCGAACCGGAACCGGAACACCGCCCGGCTGCGCGCCAGTTCCGCCAGCCGGAGCCGATGCACGCCGCCGGCTGCCGCGAGTGCGTCCTTCACCGCGATGAGGTCGCCGAGCCCGCCGAGCGGCGCCGTTGCCTCGAACGGCTTCGCGGGTGCGTCCGCCGCGACCAGATTGGCGCGCTTCCAGCTCTCCTGGATCGCGGCCGCCGCCCGGGCTGCGGCGCGCACACAGAGGCTCCCGACCGTTTCCCCGGCCCGGCCTTCGACGCGCAGCGTCTCGGCAGCGGCCGCTTCACCCGCTCCGTAGCGCCTGAGCGTCACCTCCAGCACCGGGCGGGTGCGTTGCCCCTCGAGGCGATAGACGGCATGGGCGACCAGCGCGCGCCGGGCGCCGATGCGTGCGGCAGCCTGCAACAGGCGGGCGCGGTCGCCCTCGGCCGCGCTGTCCGCCGCCGGCATGGCCGGGTCGCCGGCCGCCGGAAGCACAAGCGGCACCGGCTCGTTCGCCGCCGGGCGCCGCGCCCAGGCCGCGCGCCAGGGATTGGCGTCCTCGAACAGGAGGCGCAGCGGTCCCCAGTCATAGACGGGAAAGACGGCCACGCGCCCGCTCACCGCCTCCGAGAACGGGATGCCGGCCTCGCGCAGGAGCGCGCGCACCGGCTCCGGATGGAAACCGACCGAGACGCGCGCGATATAGCGCACCGGCGACTGGCGCTCCTCCAGCACCTGCACGGTGCGCATCGCCGCCCCGACGACCTCGGGTTCCGGGACCGGCAGGCGCTCATGGTCCTCGCGAAGCGTCAGGCGCCGCAGCAGCGCATCCAGGGCCGCCGCCCGGGCTTCGGCCATGGCGGCCTGCTTGGCCTCGGCCGCGGAAGGCGCCGACTCGTCCACGGAAATGTCCTGCACCGTATAGAGATCGGTTTTCGCGGCGGCCGGCCCGCCCGGCAACAGGACCGCGAGCGCTGCGAGGATCATCGCCGCCGCCGGCCCGAACAACGCTCGCATTGCGCCTCTTCGCCCGATGGATATTGTCAGCCCGGACTATACCGCCCCCGAGGTGACATGGCGAGCAGGGAAGGCACGACATACAAGGCGGCCGGCGTCGATATAGACGCCGGAGAGGCGCTGGTGCGCCGGATCGCGCCGGCAGCGGCGCGGACGGCGCGGACGGGCGCGGACGGGCAGCTCGGCGGCTTTGGCGGCTTCTTCGACCTCCGCGCGGCCGGGTTCCGGGACCCGGTGCTGGTGGCCGCGACCGACGGGGTCGGCACCAAGCTGGAGATCGCCCAGGCGCTTGACCGCCATCGCGGCGTCGGCATCGACCTGGTGGCGATGTGCGTCAACGACCTCGCCGCACAGGGGGCGGAGCCGCTGTTCTTCCTCGACTATTTCGCGACCGGCGCCCTGGATGCGGATGCGGCGGCAGCGGTGGTGGAAGGCGTTGCCGAGGGTTGCATAGCCGCGGGCTGCGCGCTCATCGGCGGCGAGACGGCGGAAATGCCGGGCTTCTATCCGCCGGGCCGCTACGATCTTGCGGGCTTCGCCGTCGGCGCGGTCGAGCGCGAACGGATGGAACATCCCGGCGCCCGGCCGGGAGACGTCGTTCTGGGCCTCGCCTCGGACGGCCTGCACGCCAACGGCTTCTCGCTCGTCCGCCGCATCGTCGAACAGGAGGATCTCGACCTCGGCGACCTGTCACCCTTCTCGCAGGACGCGCTCGGCGAGGCCCTGCTCCGGCCGACGCGCATCTATGTCCGCCCCGTGCTAGCGGCGCTCGCCGAAGGAGGAGTCCGGGCGCTGGCGCACATCACCGGCGGCGGCCTCGTGGAGAACCCGCCGCGCGGCCTGCCGCCGGGCCTCGCCATGCGGATCGACTGCGCTGCCTGGCCGCTGCCGCCCGTCTTCGCGTGGCTCGCCGGCCATGTCGCGCCGGAAGAGCTCGCGCGCACCTTCAACTGCGGCATCGGCATGACCGTCACGGTCGAGCCGGAGCGGGCGGAAGCGCTGGCGGCGTCTTTCGAGGCGGCGGGCGAGACGGTCTTCCGCATCGGCGAGGTCATCGAGGGCGAGGGCGTCGCCCTGGAGAGCCTCGAGGGCTGGCGGCGGTGAGGGTCGGCGTGCTGCTGTCCGGCCGGGGCAGCAATCTCCAGGCGCTGCTGGACGCCGGCGCCGCCTCGTGGAAGGTCGCGCTCGCGGTTTCGAACGTCCCCGGCGCCCCGGGTCTCGCGCGGGCCGAAGCCGCCGGCGTGCCCGCCCTGACGGTGCCGCACGGCGATTTCGCCGACCGGGCGGCCTTCGAGGAGGCGCTGGATACGGCGCTCCGGGCGGCGGATATCGGGCTCGTCGTTCTGGCGGGCTTCATGCGCGTGCTGGGGCCGGAATTTGTAGCCCGCTGGCGCGACCGGTCCGTCAATATCCACCCCTCGCTGCTGCCGGCCTTCCGGGGCCTCGACACGCACAGGCGCGCCCTGGAAGCCGGCGTGCGCTGGCACGGCTGCACGGTGCATTTCGTGCGCGCCGAGCTCGACGCCGGCCCGATCATCCTCCAGGCGGCCGTGCCGGTGAGTCCCGACGACACGGAAGAGACACTGGCCGCCCGCGTGCTTGCGCGTGAGCACCGGGTGTTGCCGATGGCGGTCGGCTGGATCGCGGAAGGCCGCGTGAAAGTGGTGAACGAGCGGGTCATTGCGGCCGATTCGGACCGTCCGCCGGTCAATCCGTCGCAGTGAGGGCAACAGGCGTCCGGCTATAGTGCCGCCGGCTTGTCTCTTGGGGGAGGTTTGCGTCCGATGGCGGAATACAATGCGGCGGCGGAAGAGGCGCGCCACCAGCATATCTGGGGCGGTTTCTGCAGGTTCCTCGGCTGGTCCACGGGCGGGGTGATCCTCCTGCTGGTCATTCTGGCGGCAACGCTGCTCTAACGGAGGCGGAAGGCGATGGCCGGTGACAAGGTGACGGTCGAGGTCGAGTTGAACCCCGACATGCTCACGCTGCTGGACGATGCGGTGAAGGACTACCGGCTGGCGGACCGCGGCAAGGCGCTGCGCTGCCTGCTGGACTGGCTGGCCGTGGACGGCGACCGCGACCAGGTGTTCAAGAAGATCCGCTGCCGGCGCTGCTGAGCGCCCACGCGACGGCCGCTTCGACACTGGAAACGCGCGGGCCCGGTTCCGCCGGCGGCCGCCGGATCATCACGACCGGAACGCCGCGTTCGCGCGCAGCGGCGATCTTGGCTTCCGTGGCCGCGCCGCCGGAAGCCCGCGTCACCAGCGTCCGGATGCCGTAGTCCTCGAACAGTCTGCGTTCCCCTGCGAGGTCGAAGGGACCGCGCGCCAGCACCACCTCCGCGCCGGCCAGCGGCGAGGGGCCGGGGTCGATGCGCCGCAGCACGAAGCGCCGGCCGCTCAGGCCCGCAAAGGCGTCGAGGTCGCCGGGGCCGAGCGTCAGGAACACCGCGTCCGGCAGGTCCGGCAAAGCCCGGGCGGCCGCCGCCGCGTCGGCCACGCAAATCCAGCGGTCTCCCGGCTGCCGCCGCCACATGGGCCGCTCGACCGCAAGCCGGGGCACGCCCGCCCGCTCCGCGGCCTCGCGCGCATTGGCGGAGATGCGCGCGGCAAAGGGGTGCGTCGCGTCTATGAGCCGGTCGATGCGCTGCTTGCCGAGATAGTGCGCAAGGCCCTCGGCGCCGCCGAAGCCGCCGGTCCTGACCGCGCCCGCAAGCGCCGCCGGGCGCCGCGTCCGGCCCGCAAGGGAACTCACGACCGAGGCCTTTCCCTCCAGCGCCCGCGCAATCGCCGCCCCCTCGCCCGTCCCGCCCAGGATGAGGATGCGGGGCCTAGACACCGGCCTCGCACCTTTGGGTTCTAACTATCTGACAAAGCGTCGTTTCTCTCTCGAAACTTGCAACCGGAGAACGAATATCGCGACTGGAACCGGGAGAATACACATGCGAAATGTCACCCTCACCGGGGCAGGCGTCAAGGCGTTCGCAATTGGCTATGCGACAGCTTGACAGTAGAGTAATGTATTCGACATTGAATGACTTCACCCGGAGTCAAACCATGACACAGGTTTCAGCGCGGCTTCCCGATGAACTGGTCAGGGCCCTCGACAACGCCGCCCGGGACCTCAAGCGTTCCCGCGCGGAGGTGATCCGCCAGGCCATCGAGCGCTACGTTGAGGACTTCGACGACCTGAGTGTCGCGATAGACCGACTCCGCGACCCCGGCGACCCGGTGCTCGACTGGGATGACGTCAGGCGTGACCTACTCGGTCAGGATTAAGCGGAGCGCGGCCAGGGAGCTGGCCCGGATCGCCGGGCCGGCCTGCACGCGGCTCGCCGAGGCGATCGACAGCCTTGCCGGGAACCCGTTCACGGGGAGCACACTGAAGGGGGAGCTGCGCGGATTGCGGCGAATCCGGGTCGGCGAGTATCGGGTCGTGTACGAGATCCGGGAGGAGGAACTCACCGTGCTGGCGATCCGGGTGCGCCGTCGCAGAGACGTGTATCGCTGAGACGCGATACCGGTTCCATCGGTGAAGCGGTGCGCTGCTGGATGGCATAACGCCCGCCGCGATTATTCCAGACCGCTTCCTCGATCTACGCCGGCCTCGCCGATCACCCGGCCGCGCCGGTCGATCACGCGGACATCGACTTGCGTGCCGCCGGCGAGCGCGGCAAGCGCGGTCTCGCGCGCCTGCTCGGCAATGCGCCGGGCAAGCGGCAGGCCGCCGGCTAGGTCCAGCACCGCGCCCGCGCTCCGCGCACCGCTGGCGTCCGGCCCGCCGAGCGCCTTCAGATCCGCTGCGAGGCGCGGGATATCGACGGCGGAGCGGTCGGAGTGCAGGTCCAGATGCCCCGCCGCGAGCTTGGAGAGCTTGCCGAAACCGCCCGCGAGGCTGAGCCGCGCCACCGGCCGCCGGCGGAGATATTTGAGCAGCGCGCCGGCGAAATCGCCCATGTCGATCATGCCGTGGTCCGGCAGGCCGAGCAGCGCCTGGAGCGCCGCCTCCGAGCCCCGCCCGGTCGCCGCGCCGACATGGTCGAGGCCGGCGGCCCGCGCCACGTCCACGCCGCGATGCACCGCATGGATCCAAGCCGCGCAGGAATAGGGGATGACGACCCCTGTCGTGCCGAGCACCGAGAGCCCGCCGGCGATGCCGAGCCGGGCATTGGCTGTCCTGAGCGCCAGCGCCTCTCCGTCCTCTATGCCGATTTCCGTCTCGAAGTCCGCCCCGAGCCCGTATTCGTCCGCGACGGCGCGGAGATTGGCGGCGATGATGGCGCGCGGCCCCGGATTGATCGCGGGCTCGCCGACCGCGAGCGGCAGGCCGGGCAGGGTGACGGTGCCAACGCCGGGCCCCGCGCGGAAACGCACGCCGGCGCCCGATGGCGCGGGATGCAGGCGGGCGCGCACGATGGCGCCGTGTGTCGCGTCCGGGTCGTCGCCGGCGTCTTTTCGCACGCCCACCCATTCCCCGGTCTCGGCAAGCGGGAAGGAGGCTTTCAGACCGCGCGGCAGGTCTATCGCGACCGGGTCGGGCAGGCGTCCCGTGAGCAGGCGTTCGCAGGCGGCCCGCGCCGCCGCCGCCGCGCAGGCACCCGTCGTCCAGCCCCGTCGAAGTTCCACCATCGGGGGAGCTTATACCACCGGCCACAGATAAGAACCGATTAGCCTCTCTCGGCGGAGATTACCTCTTGCAGTAGGAGGCCTCGGCTCAGGGGGCGAGCTGCGGAGGGAGGCTCTGCTATAGGTTCCAATCAACGACCGTTGGTATTAGCCCGACTTCCGCAACTCGGGGGTCATGAGGATGCTAACTCATTGAATAGCCTTGATCGTCTCCCCGAGGGTCGGCACTACAAGGCGGCGAACGGAGAGGCGGCGCCGTGTGCCGTCAGGCGGAGATCCGGGGTGCGGGTTGCTGCGGCCAGGTCATGCCGAGCTGTTGCAGCAGTAGCTCGTGCTCCTTGTTCGGCCGGGTGTGGCGCGGCAGGACGAGGTGCCGGCCGTCGGTGGTTGGCAGATGGACGTCCACCATCTGGATGGTGGCGAAGGCCTCAAGGATGGCGCGTGGGGTGAGGCCCGGGGCGCGCGGCCGGGCGAGGTTCTTCAGGGTCACCAGCAGGCAGTAGGCGATGAACGAGACGAAGATATGCGCCTCGATGCGCTCTTGGCGCTGATGGAAGATGGGGCGGATCGCGAGGTCGTGCTTGAGTTCCTTGAACGCCTGCTCGATCTCGACGAGCTGCATGTACAGATGCCACAGCGTGGCGGGGTCTTCGGCGACCATGTTGGATCGCAGCAGGTAACGGCCCTCGCGGCGGCGGACCTGGCGCAGCCGGTCGCGCTGCAGGCGGAATGAGAAGCCGTTGGCGGCGAGTTCGCTGTCGGTCCCGGGCACGGTGATGTCGACCAGGCTCCAGGCCCGGCCGGCCTCCTTCCTGGCGGCGCCGAGCTTGAGCAACAACTGATCCCGGCTGTTCGACTGCCCTTGCAACTCGGCCAATCGACGCCACAGCCTCTTCAGCCGGCGCCGGCGCATGCCGCGTTCCTTCACCTGCCGCCCCTCGCTGCGCACCAGGACGTAGAGCTCGCCATCCTCGACCAGAAGCTTGACAGTCACGGACTGGCGCACCTCCTGCCAGGGCAGGCCCAGGAACACCTTCTCGAGCCGCGTCAGCCGGCCCTTGGGCGTGCCCACCAGGTAGCGCACCGGCGCCTCGCCCTCGCGCATCGCGGCCAGCGTCTCCTCGGTGGGGATGCCGCGGTCCATGATCCACACCCGCTCGGAGCGGCCATACTGATCCTCGATCTTCTTGAGGAACGCCGCCAGCGTGGTGTCGTCGGAGGTGTTGCCCGGCATCACCTCATAGGCCAGCGGAAAGCCCTGCGGCGTAACGATCAGGGCGATCACCACCTGCACGCAGTCGGGCCGCTTGTCCCGGCTGTAGCCGAAGCGGCGCTTGTCATCGAACGGCGGATCGCTCTCGAAGTAGGTCGAGGTCAGGTCGTAGAGCAGCACGTCGAAGCGCGCCTCGAACAGCGTCGCCCAGCGGTCGCGCAGAAACGAGAAGAAGCCCTGCTTGTGCGCCAGCAGCTTGTCGAGACAGCGATAGAGTGTGTCGTCGGCGATCGCCCGCTCGCCACCCAGAAGATCGCGAAGCGCGCTGTGCTCATACCAGTGACGGTGAAGGCGCCACTCGCTGCCCGGGTCGATCAGCCGGTAGCAGACCTGGATCTTCAGGATGTCCAGCCACCGCGTGCCTTGCCGGCTCGCCGGCAGCCGCTCTTCCCAGAAGCGGTCCAGGTCCAGGCGGTCCCACAAGGACAGCGCCAGCCAGCACGCCCCCCACTGGCGCGGGTCGTGAAGCGCCACCTGCGAGAGGTCGATCTTCACCACTTCGCAAGTCAGCGCCGGCGCCTCCCGGTCCTCGGGAAACAGCGCCATCTGCCGTGATCGCGACTTGCCCTCCACCACCTCGATCGAGCGGCACCACGCCGCTCGCTGGCTGTCGTTGATCTCCCCGAGATAGAGCACCTGACGCTGAACAACCCGACCGCCGTGGACCCGGACGTTCTCCACAACGCTCCAGTAGCGGTGCTCCTTGCCGTCCTTGAAGCGTCTCTTGCAGCGCACGAACATCAGCGCAGCGTCCGGATCTTCGCCAGCCCGATCAAGGGGGTAGGTCGGCACTACAAGCCGGTCCCGAGAGGTACTGCACCGAAATCCGACACTTCTCGCGCCGGAAAACCGTCAAATCAGTCGATTCTCAAGCCGAGTTGCGGAAGTCGGGGTAGGACCGGCTCCGTGCAGGCCGAAATGACCTCGTCCGCAAGCCCCCCCATCGTCGCCCCGGACGGAGCGGAGCGAAGATCCGGGGTCCATCCTCCGCCCTCTCCACCGGACCGAAACGGTTGGAGATGGGCCCCGGACCGGGGTCCGGGGCGACGAACCGGATGCGAAAAAGCAACCCGCTCGCGTTGAAACGGCAGGTCCGGAACATCCTCCCCTCCCGCCCGGCGGGAGAGGAGGTCAAAGAGCGGAGAGCTCCATGCCCGAAACGGCTACAGCATATGAACCCTGCGCATGCAGAACATGACATCTCATGACATATCGGAACATATGGCGAGAGAGGCCGGGCGCGCCTCATGACAAAACATGACATCCCATGACACTCCGGAAGCAGGGCGGCCTGCCGGTGGCGGGCTCGGTCGTTGACAGGGGCGCGGCGCCCGGCCATCAAGCGGGGGCAGTAAGGGGCGGAGGAACGGACCCATGCAGGACGGCGATCTCTACGAGATTTACGCGGTCAAATACGGCGAGGTGGCCGACCGCGCGATGAGCGAGAACATGATCGGCGGCGACCCCCACGACATGTCCGGCCAGCTCGACTTCTATGTCTGGGCCGTCGTCGGCCGTTCGCGGACCTTCATCGTCGATACCGGCTTCAACCACGAGACGGCGGCGGAGCGGAACCGGAAGCTGCAGCGCCTGCCGAAGGAGGGCCTGGCGCTGGTCGGCGTCGATGCGGGCGCGGTGCGCGACGTGATCGTGACCCACATGCATTACGACCATGCCGGCACGCTCTCGGACTTCCCCAATGCCCGCTTCCACCTCCAGGCGCAGGAGATGGAATACGCAACCGGCCCCTGCATGTGCCATGAGGTGATAAAGGCGCCCTACCATGTGGAGGATGTCTGCACCATGGTGCGCAAGCTGTATGCGGGTGAACTGACCTTCCATGACGGCGACGCGCAGCTCGCACCCGGCATTTCCGTCCACCATATCGGCGGCCATGCCAAGGGCCTGATGAGCGTGCGCGTCGAGACCCGGCGCGGACCCGTGGTGCTGGCCTCGGACTCGGCGCATTTCTACGCCAATCTGGAACAGCGCCGGCCGTTCCCGATCGTCTACAACGTCGCCGACCTGCTCGCCGGCTTCGACCGGCTGGAGGCGCTGGCGGGCGCGCCGGACCGGGTGGTGCCGGGCCATGACCCGCGTGTGCTGCACCGCTACCCGGCGGCCTCCGAGGAGCTCCGGGGCATCGCCGCGCGCCTCGACGCCGAGCCCGCCTGAGCCTTGCGTCTCGGCATTCTGGACCAGTCGATCGCCGCCGAGGGCCGCCCGCAGGGCGAGGCGATCCGCAACACCGTCGCGCTGGCCGAGCATTGCGAGCGGCTCGGCTATGACCGCTTCTGGGTCTCGGAGCACCACAACCACCCGACCATCGTCGGGACGGCGCCCGAAATCCTGGTCGCCGGCATGGCGGCCCGGACCTCGCGCATCCGCATCGGCAGCGCCGGGGTGATGCTGCCGCACTATGCGCCCTTCAAGGTCGCGGAGCAGTTCCGGGTGCTGGACGCGCTGGCGCCGGGGCGCATCGACCTCGGCCTCGGCCGCGCGCCGGGCTCGGACGGGCTGACCGCCTTCGCCCTCAATCCGCGCGCCAACGAGCGCCCGGCGGAGTTTCCGGCCGACATCCGCGACCTCCAGGCCTGGCTCAGGGCCGAGCCGCTGCCGGAGGGCCACCCGTTCGGCAGGCTCGGCGCCTTCCCGCAGGGCGACACCGCGCCCCAGATATGGCTGCTGGGATCGTCCAACTACGGCGCGCAGGTGGCGGCCTGGTTCGGCCTGCCCTACGCCTTCGCCTGGTTCTTCACCGACGGGCGCGGGGCAAGGGAGGCGCTCGGCCTCTACCGCGAGCATTACAAGCCGAGCGCGGACTGGCCGGAGCCGCACTCCGCGATCTGCGTATGGGCGCTGGCGGCCGACAGCGAGGAGGAGGCTCAGTTCCATTTCGGGCCCCGCCTGCGCTGGCGTCTGGGCCGCGACCGGGGCGTGTTCCTGCCGCTGGAGTCCGCCGAAAAGGCCGCCGCCTACGAATACAGCGACGGCGAGACGGCCCGGCTCGCCCGCTTCCGTGAGCAGGCCATCGTGGGGCGGGCGGAGCATGTGGTCGAGCGGATCGCGGCCATCGGCGAGGAGCTCGGCGTGGACGAGATCGCCATCGTCACCTGGACGCATGACGAAACCGTCCGCCGGCGGAGCTACGAACTCATCGCCCGCGCCTGGGGCATGGCCCCCGGCTAACCCGTTGCCCGGCGGGCGAGGTTCAGCAGGTCCGCGAGGTCGAGAATGCGCGCGACCCAGGGCTCGCGCGGGTTGAAGCCGGGGCCGGCCTCGCCCAGCAGGCGGCCTTCGAGCGCGTCAAGCAGGCGGGCGAGCCGGCGGTCGTGGATCCCGAGGCGCGCCTGCACGGGGTCGGCCGCCACGCCGGCGAAGGCGGTCAGCATGGCCGGCAGCAGCACCAGCGCGCCGGTGAGCCCGGCGATGGCGGCGGTCGAGGCCTTGGCGGGGAACAGGCCGTACCAGAGCCCGCCGGCGGTCGCGCCGAGCGGAAAGCCCGCAATCGCCGCCTGCTGCGCCAGCGCCTGTGCGGCCACGGGACCGAGCGAGAGCGCGCCCGGCGTCCATTGCCGGAAGGCGGCGGCGCCGATGCCGGCGGAGACGAGCGAGGCCGCAAGCTCGGCGACCGCCACACGCGCCTCGCCGTAACTCGCCGCCGCCTGTTCCGCCCAGGCCCGGAAGCCCGGCTCGGCGGCGGCGGAGGAAAGCCGGTCCAGAAGGGCGCCCACCGCGGGATCGCGGGCGATCTCCCCGGCGAGCGCATCCCGCTCCGAGGTCCGTCCGGGCTGCGCATAGGGCAGTTCCAGCAACTCGGTGAACAGCCGCCACTCGATTTCGCGCGCGACATCGGTGACGAACACCTTCCGCCCCCGGCGCAGCCCGGCGGCGGCGGCCTCGTAGCCGCCGCGCTCGGCAAGCCGGGCAGCGCCCTCCAGGGCCAGATTGGGGCCGGCGAGCGCGAGGTTGGCGGGCGCGCGCAGCAGGTCCCGCCCGATTGCCCGGCGGTGGAGTTCGAGCGTTCCCCTCAGGCGGAAATTGCGCCGCACGAACCCGGGCGCCATCTGCCGGCGGCGCCGGATATAGCGCGCGACCGCCCGGCGCACCGCCGCGTCGGCTTCCTCCGGCCCGAGATATGGCGCGACATCGCCCATCCGGGGAATATGGGGTGCGGCCGCGGCCGGTGCGAGAGGCCGGCCCGCCGCCGCTCAGAGCGAGCGGATATAGTAGATCAGGTCGAGCTCCGGCGGCGCGGCCCCGGCCTGGCTCAGCATGTCGTGGACCTGGCCGCGGTGATGGGTCTCGTGGTTGAACATGTGCGTCCACACGAGCCGCATCGGGGTGCGGAACGGCGTTCCGGCGAGATTGCTGTAGGCGAGGTCGCCCGCCAGCCGGTCCTCGGTCATCGCCGCGAGGACGCGGTCGATGCGGTCGTCTTCGGCGTCGCGCGCGCGGCGCAGCTCGTCGAAATCGTCGAACAGCACGGTGTCGAGCGGGGTTCCGCTGTCGGCCTGCCCTTCGAGACGCCCGAGCCAGGCGCGGTCTCCGACCAGGATATGGTTGAGCGTGTTGTGGATGGAGCCGAAGAACGCCGCGCGGTCCCGCTTGCGCTCCGCGTCGCCGAGGTCCGCGCAGGCGTCGTAGAGCCGCCCGTTGGCCCAGCGGTTGTAGGCGGCCATGGTCTTGAAGTGGTCGAGGAACATGGGGTTTCTCCGGTATTGTTCGGCGGGCATCACGCCGTCAGCGCCAGATAGTCGGCATTGCGCCGGTCATGGAGGGTGCGGATGGCCTCGCCGGCTTCGGCGAGCGGGAAGCGGCGCACCGGGCCGGGCTTGAGCCTGCCGGCGCCGACCAGCTCGAACAGCTCCTCCGAGGCCGCCAGCAGGTCGCCGCCATCGGCGATCCAGGCCGCAAGCGTCGGCCGCGCTACGACGAGGGAGTGCGCCTCCAGCCGCTGGAGGGCCAGGGGCAAAGGCGGCCCGGCGACATCGCCGAAGCCGACAGCCATGCCCGCGGGCGCCAGACAGTCGAGGCAGCGGGCGAAGGTCCCGCCGCCCACCGCGTCATAGGCGGCATCCACGCCCCGGCCCCCGGTGATCCCGAGGATCTGCGGGGCAAGGTCTTCCGGGCTGTGCAGCACCGTATGGCTGCACCCGTTCGCCCGTGCGATCCCGGCCTTCTCCCTACTGCCGACGGCGCCGATGACCTCCGCGCCGACGGCCGCCGCCCACTGGCAGAGCAGCCGCCCGACGCCGCCGGCCGCGCCCACCGCCAGCACGGTCTCGCCGGGCTGCACGCGGCGCAGCCGGCGCAGCAGGTAGTGGACGGCGAGGCCCCGGCGGATGACGGCCGCGGCGGTCGCGTCGTCGATGTCGTCCGGGACCGGGACCAGCCGGCCCGCCGGGACGTTGCGGACCGCGCGCCAGGCGCCCGGCAGGTCGGTATAGGCCAGCCGGTCGCCGGGCCGGACGCCTTCGACGCCCGCGCCCACCGCTTCGACCGTGCCGGCTGCCGCTAAGCCGGGGACGAAAGCGGCGCCGGCCTCCGGCGGCTCCAGGCCGCAGCGGTCGAGGCCCATGGCGGTCTGGCGCAGTTGCACCTCGCCGGGGCCGGGCGGCCCGACGGCCTCCTCTTCGGCGGCCGGTCCCGCGCAGCCGGGCCGGACGCGGATGACCGCCGTCACGCGCTGGCGGGCCGCATATGCTCCGGCACCGTCAGCCCGAACAGCTTCGCCGCGTTCAGGCCGAGGATTTTCGCCCGGTCGCCCTCGTCGAGCCCGCCCATGGTGCGCTCGATGGCCTCGCCGGAATGCGGCCAGGTGCCCTCGTGGTGGGGATAATCGTTCGCCCACATGAAGTTGCCGGAAAGGCCCCAGTCCTTCGCGAGCGCCAGGCCCGCCGGGTCTTCCTGGAAGGTGGCGTAGCCATGCGCGCGGTAATAGTCGGACGGCAGGCCCTGCAGCTTCGGGCGCACCCACATATGGTGCTTGCGGTAGGCCTCGTCCATCGCGTCGAGCAGCCACGGCACCCAGCCGATGCCGGCCTCGATGGTGGCGAAGCGGATTTTCGGGAAGCGCTCCAGCACGCCCGAAGCGCAGAGGTTCGCCACCGGCTCGATGGTCGGCGACAGCGAGTGGGTCACATAGTTTATGACCGCCCCGCCATTGCCCCGCGAGGCGCGCGGGTCGCGCCCGGTGCTGACATGGAAGGTGACCGGCATCCCGGTCTCTTCCACCAGCGCCCAGAGCGGGTCGAAGTGCGGCAGGTTGTAGTTGACGTGATCGACGTCGTGCCCGCCCCAGATGGGCTTGCAGGGGAGCGTGAGCGCCTTGTAGCCGAGCTTTGCGCAGCGCTCGATCTCGGCGAGCGTGCCGTCGAGGTCGCCGGTCGCGACGGCCGCCACGGGCACCATCTTCTCCGGCCAGGCGCCGAACTGCTCCCAGGCCCAGTCATTCCAGACCCTGCACTGCGCGTTGGCGAACACCGGGTCGGGCGTCGCCCACATGGCGAGGCCCTTGTTCGGGAAGATGATCTCGGCGTCGATGCCGTCGCTCTCATTGTCGCGGATGCGCCCCTCGGGGTCGGCGCCCGCCTGCGAGCGCACCCAGTCCTCGCCCTCGAAGCTCATGATGCGGATGCGGTCCGGCCGGTAGCCCTCGCAATAGCGCCACTGCACGCCGTTCTCGTCGGTGACGACGCGGGGCGCGCGCTCGCGGTATTCCTGCGGCAGGCGCTTGGCCCAGAGGTCCGGCGGCTCGTTGGCGTGGCTGTCGGTCGAGACCATGTAGTATTTCTTCGGGTCGCCGGCGCGCGCGGTCCGCGTCCAGCCTTCGTGGCCCGGCGTTTCCAGCCGCCAGAGGTTCTCGGCATTGATGGCGATATCGTTCATGGGCTCCCGGATGCTCCCTCGGATGGTCGTTCGCGCCGGACGCTACCCGCTCGGCCGGGCGCCGTCCATACCGGCCCCGGCCGGCCAGGGGGCAAGCCGTTGACCGCGCGGGACAATCCCTGGTGGGATCCCGGGGCCTACGCCGCCCGCCGCCCGGCGCTGCTCGCGCGCGCGGCGCTGCTGAGGCGGATGCGCGACTGGTTTCACGGCGAGGGCTTCGTCGAGGTCGAGACCCCCGCGCTCCAGGTCGCCGCCGGCATGGAGGTGCATGTCGCGCCCTTCGTGACGGCGTTGCACGAGCCGGACGGGCGGTCCCGCGCGCTCCGCCTGCACTCCTCGCCCGAATTCGCGATGAAGAAGCTGCTGGCCGCCGGCGAGCCGCGCCTCTTCCAGTTCGCGCGCGTCTTCCGCAACGGCGAGCGCTCGGCGACCCACCACCCCGAATTCACCCTGCTGGAATGGTACCGCGCGGGCGCCGGCTGGCGCGACCTCGTCCCCGACTGCGAGGCGCTGCTGGCGCTGGCGGGGCCGGAGCTCCGGTGGAACGGCCGGCGCGTGCCGGTCGCCGCGCCCTTCGAGCGGCTGTCCGTCGCGGCCGCTTTCCGGGACCGGCTCGGCCTCGACGTGCTGGCGGCGGATACGACCCGGCTCGCCGCCGCCTGCCGGGCGGAGGGGCTGGAGCCCGGCGGCGAAGACGGCTGGGAGGACCTGTTCTTCCGCCTCTTTCTCAACCGCATAGAGCCGCATCTGGGCCTCGCGCGCCCGACCGTGCTGCACGGATGGCCGGCACGCATGGCGGCGCTCGCCCGCATCGATCCCGCCGAGCCGCGGACGGCGGAGCGCTTCGAGATCTATGTCGGCGGGCTGGAGCTCGCCAACGCCTTCGGCGAGCTGACCGACGCCGCCGAGCAGCGCCGGCGCTTCGAGGCTGCCGCGCGCGAGAGGCGGGCGCTCCACGGCGACGATCTGCCCATCGACGAGGACTTCCTTTCCGCGCTCGAACACGGCATGCCGTCCTCGGCCGGGATCGCGCTCGGCTTCGACCGGCTGGCCATGCTGGCGGTGGGCGCGGCCCGTATCGAGGACGTGCTCTGGGCGCCCGTTGCGGCGGCGCGCGAAGAGGAAGCACAAGGAGAGGGACGGATGAGCGAAGCAGGCAGGTTTTTCTGGAACGAGCTGATGACGCCGGACGTGGAGGGGGCCAAGGCCTTCTACGGCAGGCTTTTCGGCTGGGAGGCGCACACGGCAGAGATGCCGGGCGGCGACTACACCGAATTCAAGCGGGGCGGGATGCCCGTCGGCGGCGCGATGGCCCCGCCGGAGCCGGGGATTCCGCCGCACTGGATGCCCTATGTCCGGGTGGAGGACGCCGATGCGGTGGCGGCCGCGGCGGCGGAGGCCGGCGGCAAGGTGTGCCAGGCGGCGTTCGACGTGCCGCAGGTCGGCCGCATCGCGGTGCTGCAGGACCCCGCCGGCGCCGTCTTCGCCGTGATCGCGCCCGCGCCGGAACTGCTTGCGGGCGGGTAGCGGCGGGGCGGTCCCCTTCGACAAGCTCAGGACAGGCTTTCGATACGCGCCCGCTGACGCGGTCGCTACTCAGGATGAGGGTTGGGGGTGCGGCGCAGGCGCTGCCCGGGATGAGGAGGGGGATGCATGAGCGGACGGCCTTCACCTCCCCCCTCGTCCCGAACGGCGCCGGGTTCCTCCCCCGTCATCCTGAGTAGCCCGCCTCCGGCGGGCGTATCGAAGGATGGCGACTCTACTCGGAATGAGCGGCCGCGGGGTTCCCCCATGAAGATTTATTTCCTGCAACTGCTTGACACCGGGCCGCGGCCGGGCTATATGCGGGCCCATGGCGAACGGGAACGGGTTATGACTTGAGGCGCGGCGCCTTGGCGCACACGGGACGAGGAGCGGGTGTCGCGGCGGGCGGGACCATGCGGGAGAGGTGCGCGCGCCGGCTGCAGGATTGCCCACCGCGTTTGGCGCGGCGGGCATCACACCCGATGGGGAAAAGCCTCCCGGATCAGGACTGCCGGGAAGCTGGTGCCGGCGGCTGCCATGCGCCGGTCTTCCGGCGGCCGCCCGGGCCCCGCGCCAGTTCGATGCCGTTGCGCTTCGCGAAGTTCTGCACCGCATGGTAGCTGAAGACGAGGCCCCGCGCCTCGAGCGCCCGGCGCAGCGCGGAGGCCGTGAGTTTCGGGTTCCTCTCCAGCAGCGCGAAAATCGTGTCGCGCTCGGCCTCGATGCGCCAGGAGCGCGTGTCGCCGCCCATCGGCTTCGGCTGCACGCCGCCCCGTCTCCTTTCGAGCGCGCGCCAGTTCAGGATGGCCGCTCTGCTCACGCCGAACATCTCCGCCGCCCTGCGGCAGGTCAGCCCGTTCTCCACCGCCGCAAGGACCCGAAGTCGCAAATCCACGGAAAACGCTTTCGGCATGGCCGCCGCTCCCTTTATGTCGATGGGGCGGCAATTAGAACAATTAGAGAATATTACAAGCCTGCCGCATTTGCGCCGCCGTCCGGGTCAACGGGAGTCGACGCGCCGGTCGTTCGGCGGCGGTGCGGCGAGGGCCTCGAAGAAGCGCACCGCGTCCCCGCCGGCGAGCGCCAGGGTTTCGCGCCCGTCGATACGCCGCTCCGCCGCTTCGCCGGGCCGCAGGTCGGTGCGCTCGTTTCGGACCATGCCCGGGTTCTCCTCTCTACCGCCTGTCTGCCCAGGGATTCACGAGCCGGACGCCGGTCGCCTCGAAACCGGCAACGTCCCGCGTGACGGCCGTCATTCCGCGCACGATAGCGCCGGCGGGCGGCTTTCGATGCGGGCGCGCGGCGGCTCGAAACCGATGTCGGCCAGCCCCGGCATGGACAGCATGTCCAGCAGGCTGCGGCGCCCGCCGGCCAGCCGCCGGTAGTCCTCGATGCCGAGCAGCACATAGGCGGGCCGGCCCCGGTCGGTGATGAACACCGGCCCGGCCTTCGCGGCCCGCTTCGCGCGGCCGGCGTTCCGGTCGAGTTCGCGGCTGGTGACGGTGGTGACGGTCACGGGCGGGCTCCGCAGCGGGGGCGGCGGCGAAACTACATCCTGCGGGCCCCGATGCAAGCGGATTGCCGCCGCCCTATAGTGCGAGGGGGGCCGCGCAATGGCCGATAACCGTGCGGCGCAGGCGGATAGCGCCAGTTGCGGTTCAATCCTTAGTTGGTTGCGATTTTTCGCGCTTCCTCGATTATTGGATTAATCATATTTTCATATTTCCAGATCATGTGCGGAGCAATAAATGCGTTGGATTGTATCTTGGAAAATATGACCAGCATGGCAGAAAGATCGCAGTAAGCATCAAACCACCGATAATCCCCTAATTGTGGTTGAATGTCAATTGTTAATCCGTCCGGTCCTGTCGTTCCTATATCTGGAGTAATTCGCATGAAAATATATTTCCCAAGCACATGTATTATGCTTGGCTTTCGTTCCTGTCTGATAGATGGGTTGTCATCGTAGAAGTTACGCAAGTGTTGATATAGTGTTGTTTTTTCAATACCATTGGTGGCGAATATGATCTTAAAGGGCAAATCCCAAAATCGTTCATGACGAGGCGGTATTAAGGCCGGATTTAGTGCCTGATCGGGGTTATAATTTACAGGCAAATGTGCAAAATTATCCAATGCTTCATATAAAGTTTTCTTGTTCAGGTTCGATTTAACTTCTGCAATCGCTAACGTGCCTTCTAGTGGCGCAATCGCTTGGTTCCCACTGCCCATTTCAAACCTGGGAGTCGTTCCAGAGGTGACGATGACGTCTATCTGTTTGGACCTATTTCCGCTTAAATCAAATATATATCCACCGCGAAAAACTTCACACGATTTTGGAACATGGCGCTCCAGAAATCGCCGGTAAATCTCTTCTCGGTCAGTTCCAATCGCAGTAGGATTTCTAAGAAGGTCAGCTTGCCTTGCTTCGCTGGCCAATTGTTCAGCGAGTGCGCCATAATATTTCGCGAGATCTGAGTACGCATTCTCGGACATTGGATTCCTCAGCGTTTAGCTGGCAAGATAATAACGATGATCGCCAGCCGGTTGTCAAGCGGGACGAATTGTGTTCGACTTTCTTTTGTGTTGAGCAAGGTTCTTGCAGGTAGGGGGTGATTTGGGTGTGTTGGATGTCCGAAAGATGAAAACCTTTGGTAGAGGCCCCGGTCATAGTGCGGTTAGTGGGAAGGGAATTGAGACCGTGAGCGAGAGCGATTTCGAATTGGTCGAGGGCAGCGGCAATGTATTCCGCGACCTTGGCGACCCCGATGCGGACCTGAAGCAGGCCAAGGCGATCCTCGCGGCCCGCATCGTCGCGGTGCTGGACGAGCGCGGGCTGTCGGTCCGGAAGGCCGCCGCCCTGACCGGCTTCGCCGCCGCGGACTTCTCGCGCATCCGCAACGCCGACCTGGGGCGGTTCACGCTGGACCGGCTGATGAAGATGCTGGCCGCGCTCGACGACCGCCTGCGGGTCACGCTCCGGGTCGAGGCTGCGCGGGGAGCGGCGATGGCGGGCTAACGCAGATCGAGCCTGCGGAGCAGTTCCGGGACGCCGATGCCCTGGTGCCGGGTACGGCGCCGATTACGTCCCGAGGGAGCCTCACGCGACAAGGACCTCGTCCTTCACATAGTGCAGCCATATCGACCGTGACCCGTCCATGCTTTCGTCGAAGCAGCAGTCCACCGCTTCCCGGACGTTGCGGCGGAGTTCGTCCAGGGTCTCGCCCCCGGTGTGGATGCCGAAACCCGGCGCGCTTGCCGAATAGCCGCCGTCCGGTTCGTCTTCGCTGACCTCGAAGATGATCTCTGACATCGCACACTCCGCCCGCGGCCGGCGGGTCAGCCTCCGGGCAGCGCGAGCGCGAACACGAAGGCGAGCAGGGCGATGACCGTCACGATCGCGACCATGCGAGCGGTTTCGATAGCCTTGTTGACCGTCGCCTCAAGACGCTTGAGCTCCCGGAGAACCGCGTCGTGACGCTGGTTGAAATAGGCCAGCCCCTCCTGCACCTCCTCCAGCTTCCGCTCGATGGCGTCGCTGGCGAAGTCCTTCGCCGCCGCCCGGTTTCCTCCCCCGGCCGGCGCCTTCATGCAGGCCCGGTCCCGAAAAGGGGCACGACCCGCCCGGCGGCGGACCGGAACTCCATTTTCTTTTCCAATATGTTCCCCCCTTCGTATCCGGACATTATTGCGCGGCCGCCATGCGGGCAAGGGGTTGCCGATGCGCCGGGGCGGGCCGCTCCCGGCAACGGGCGGCGCCGGGGCCGAGACCGCCCGCCTTTCCCCGGCATGGCCGCCCGCCCGCCGAATTTGCTATAGCCGCCGGGACCATCCGAGGACGCCCGCGCGCCGCGCGGGCATCGTTCCAGCCGCCGGACCGGGGCGCCGCCCGCGCCCGCCGGGGGCGGCCATTCCGGCGAAAGGGTATCCCCCATGTTCGGCTGCTTCTTCCCCAGCCCGCGCGCGTTCGGCATCTCGGCGGTGGCGTGGGCGCTTGTTGCGCTGCTCTTCTGGTATGTGGCCGCCTCGGACTGGGGCGACCCGACGGGCTTGTCCGGGCTGATCGGCGCGGCGGAGCGGACCGTCTGGGTCTATGTCTATTCCTTCCTCGCCTACGCCTCCTTCGCGCTCTTCTGGATGTGGTTCCGCCCGCACCCCTGGTCGCGCTGGTCGGTGGCGGGCTCGGCGCTGATCGTCTTCGTCACCTGGTTCCAGGTGCAGCTCGACGTGATGATCAACGAGTGGTTCCGGACCTTCTACGACATCATCCAGAAGGCGCTGGCGGAGCCGGGCGCGGTCACCGCCGGGGACTATTACGCGCAGCTCGCCACCTTCCTCACCATCGCCATGGTGTTCATCACCACCGCCGTGCTCAACCACTTCTTCACCAGTCATTTCGTCTTCCGCTGGCGCACCGCGATCAACGACCGCTATGTCCGGCTCTGGGAGCAGGTGCGGCATATCGAGGGCGCCTCGCAGCGGGTGCAGGAAGACGCCATGCGCTTTGCCGGCATCATGGAGTCGCTCGGCGTGCGCTTCATCGATGCGGTGATGACCCTGATCGCCTTCCTGCCGATCCTCTGGGCGCTGTCGGCCCACATCAAGGAGATCCCGGTCTTCGGCGAGGTCGGCCAGGCGCTGGTCTGGGTCGCGCTCTTCTGGTCGGTGTTCGGCACCGGCATCCTGGCGCTTGCCGGCTACCGGCTGCCGGGGCTGGAGTTCCGAAACCAGCGCGTCGAGGCGGCCTTCCGCAAGGAGCTCGTCATGGGCGAGGACCGGGAGGACCGGGCCGGGCCGCCGACGCTCGGCGAGCTGTTCGCCGACGTCCGGCGCAACTATTTCCGCCTCTACCTCAACTACCTCTACTTCAACATCGTGCGCTACGGCTATCTCCAGGCGGGCGTGATGCTGCCCTATGTGGCGCTCGGGCCGACCATCATCTCGGCGGGGTTCTCGCTCGGCGTGATGCAGCAGATCGTGCGCGCCTTCGGCCGGGTGGAGAACTCGTTCCAGTTCCTCGTCAACAGCTGGACGACGATCGTGGAGCTGATGTCGATCTACAAGCGCCTCGCCGCCTTCGAGCGCGCCATCGCCGGCGACGATCTGGCGGCGATCGAGTTCGAGACCGGCGCCCGGACCGCGGTGGGGTAGGGGGAAGCGGGGCGGCGGGTCATACCAACGGCCTCGATTTGGGACTCATGTCTTCTTCTCGTCATGCCCGGACTTGTTCCGGGCATCTCCCTCCACCGTTCCCTACGGACGGCCGCATGGATGCCCGGAACAAGTCCGGGCATGACGGAAGGAGGCGAGCGGGGCGGCGGGCGTCAGTCCCGCGGCTGGAGCCAGGACTCGGACCAGGCCAGCACGGCGCTGGAGGACTGGTGCTCGCCGCGCTTCTCCTGCCAGGGCGCGCCGGCGCCGATGCGGCCGTTGAGCGAAAGCTGGGCCGAGGCGTGGGGGATGAAGGTCGAGAGCACGCCGAGCGGGCGGCCGGCCGTGCCGGGCGGCCCGTTCAGGATGAAGGGCTCCAGCGCGTCGTACCAGGTCATGCGCACGATGTCCTCGTCCGACTCGACGGTCTCCACCGTGGCGGCGCGCGGGTCGCCCTCGCGGGTGAAGACCGCCGGCAGCACCGGCACCGACTCGTCGGCGAAGGGCGGGTGCAGCAGCGTCTCGATGGTGCGCTGCAGCCAGCGGGCGACGGCAATCTCGTCGCTGTAGATGCGGACGTCGCCGCCGGTCAGCTCCCCCTGCATGAAGAGCGCGTGCCCGGCCCCGGCGGGACACCACAGCACCCGCCAGTGGCTGGTGCGCTCGGACATGGTCCCGCCGCCGTCATGGCTCAGCCGGATGAAGGAGTTCTCGCCGGTCATCAGGACCTTGTGGGCGTCGATGGGTGCGGTCATGGGGTCGGGTCCTCCGGGGTGGGATCGCGCGGTCGTCGGCGCCAAGGATAGCGGCTTGCGGCCGCCGGGGGGAATGGGCGTTCCGCCGGTTCCTCAGCGGTCCGGCTTCCCGGCCCCGATCAGCGCCCAGCGATGGAAGAAGACGATGTCATCGCCGCGGACCGACAGCCCCATTCCGGCGTCGCGGCCTTCCTCGGCAAGCGCGCGCGCAATTACGCGCAGCGGCTCCGCGCGCTGCGGGTCGTTGACGATGCCCATCCACTGCTCGAATTCGCGCGGCGCATCCCAGACGGTCTCGGAGTCGGGTTCGAAGCCGCAGCCTTCGATGGACGCCCGCAGCTCGCTGAGCGGCAGCATGCGGACGTGCAACGGGTCGCGGACGATTTCGAGCGCGTTCTGCAACCGGGCCTTGTCCGCATCCTCGGACACGACGACATCGGCAATCGCCGCCCTGCCGCCGGGGCGCAACACGCGGAACATCTCGGCCAGCACGGGGACCGGGTCCACGCAGTGATGCAGGGCTATCCGGGTCACGACCGCATCGAAGGACGCCGTCTCGAACGGCAGCGCCTCCGCCCTCCCCTGCTCGAACCGCACATTGGAGAGGCCCGCCGCCTCGCAGCGCCTGCGCGCCTGCTCCAGCATCGCCGGCGTGGCGTCGAGTCCGACGACCTCGCGGGCCCGGACTGCCAGGGCGGCCGCCACGGCGCCCGGCCCGCAGGCCACATCGAGGACCCGGCCGCCGCCGGCCGCGCCGAGCGTTTCCCCGAACATGCCGACCACATCGCCGCCGGCCTTCCCGGCATAGGCGGCGAACCTGCCGGCCTGGCGGGTGAACTCCTCCTCGACCCGTCCGATATGTTCCAATCCGGGACCCTCCGGTCCAGCGGGGCGCCCTCAGGCCCGCGCTTCGCGGAAGCGGGAGAGGGAGCCGCCATGCATGACGGAGCCCGGCAGCGGGTGGCCGACAATGTCCTCGGCAAGGCGCGCGCACTCGATCAGCGCGTCGAGGTCCACGCCCGTGTCGATGCCCATCTCCTCGCAGAGGAACACGAGGTCCTCCGTGCAGACATTGCCGGCCGCGCCCTTGTGCGCGGCGAAGGGGCAGCCGCCGAGGCCGGCGACGGAGCTGTCGAACGTCGTCACCCCCATCTCCAGCCCCGCATAGGCGTTGGCGATGCCCATGCCGCGCGTGTCGTGCAGGTGGAGCGCGATCTCCATGTCCGGCCACGCCTCGCGCACCGCGCCCACGACCGCCCTGATCGAGGCCGGCTGCGCCCAGCCCATCGTGTCGGCGAGCGAGAGCGCGCCGATCTCCACGCCCTTCTCCGCCGCGATCTCCATCAGGTCGCGGACCGCCGCCAGCACCTTCGCGACCGGGACCTCGCCCTCGAAATTGCAGCCGAAGGCGGCCATCACCGACGCCTTGCGCACCGGCATGCCGTAGGCGAGATAGGTGTCGATCTGGTTCTTCTGCACCTCGCGGTTGCGCTCGTAGCCGCGGTTGGTGTTCCTGCCCATGAAGGTCTCGGAGGCGGAGGTCGAGATCGCCCCCTTCATCTCGATGCCTTCCTTGCCGAGCGCCCGGTCGAGGCCGCGCTCGTTCAGCCAGAGCACGGAATAGGCGACGCCCGGCTCGCGCCGGAAGCCCTCGACCACCTCGTCGGCGTCGGCCCAGCCGGGCACGTGCCTCGGGCTGACGAAGGAGGCGACCTGGATGCGCTTCAGCCCGGTCTCCGAGAGCGCGTCGATCAGCTCGATCTTGCGCGCGGTCGGGATCGGGCCGGGCTCGATCTGGAAGCCCTCGCGCGGGCCTTCCTCGGAGATCGAGACGGATTTCGGCAGATCGGACATGGCAGCGGGCGGTCCTTCCGGCAGGGGAACGGGAAGGCGGTCAGGCGCGGGCCAGCCGCCAGGCGCGGAAGCTTATCAGAGAAATCGCCAGCGCGCTCATCGCCCGCGAGAGCCGGCCGGTGGGCTTCAGCCCGACCGCCTTGAAGATCATCGTCATGCCGCGCCGGGCATGGTGCGGGCGGTAAAGCGCGTAGCTCTCGCGCATATAGGCGCGGTTCGCCTGTTTGCGGTCGTAGGCGCCGCCGCCCTCATTGGCGGCGAACCAGGCATAGGCGAGCTCGTCGTCCTCGGTCTCCATGACGCGCAGGAAGGCGATGCGGATGCGTTCGAGCCTGTTCAGCCGCTCGGTCTCCAGGTAGCGCTTCATCGTCCGGTAGAAGAGCGCGTAGTGGCGCAGCTCGTCCGCCGCGATGCGCCTGCAGATCGCCTTGAGCAACGGCTCGTCGGTCCTGTCCGCGAGCGCGGAATAGAAGGAGGAGGTGCCGACCTCGACCATGCAGCGCGCGATCATCTCGCCGGTGCGCGAGCCCCGGATCGAGGCATCGACGTCGATCTCGATCGAATAGCCGGCGCGGAAGCGTGCGAGCGCGGCGTCATAGTCGAAAGCGGGGTCGGCCAGCTTCGCCCAGCGGCCCAGCACGACGCCGTGCTGGACCTCCTCATGGGCCCAGCCGTTCATCATGTCGCAGACCTGCTCGTCGTCCGCGAACACGCTGTTCAGATAGGCAGCGTAGTCGCGTCCGTTGGACTCGACCATGCTGGCCGCCTTGACGAGCGGGATGAGGCCGGCATCGACCCGCTCGGGATCGAACGCCTCCCACGGCAACTCTTCCGGAGACCAATGGCCCGACATGACCCTCGAAGCTCCATCACCGCCCCACGGCGCACCGCTTCCGGCCCGCCGTCGAAACCGTCGGCGCAATATAGCGGCTTCCAGGGAGAAATGCCAGCCCGAAACCGCCGGCTCTTCCCGCCGACACCGAATTACGGGCGTGGAAAGGCTTGCGCAGGAATACAGAATATAGTATGCATCGGCTTGATGGCTACTATTGATCGCGGTGGCAAGATGGAACAGATGACCTGGACGTTGGAACGGGTTTCCGAGTTGCGCAAGCTCTGGGCGACAGGAGCAAGCACGGCGGAGATCGGCCGCCGCCTCGGCGTGTCCAAGAATGCAGTGGTCGGCAAGGCGCACCGCTCGGGCCTCGCGCCCCGCCCCTCGCCGATCCGCCGCCTGCCGGCCTCGCCGCCGCCAATGCCGCGCCCCGTGCGCCTGGCCGCGGTCGGCAAGGCGGTCTGCCACTGGCCTATCGGCGATCCGCAGGACGACGATTTCCACTTCTGCGGTGCGGAGGCGGAACCGGGCAAGCCCTACTGCGCCGCGCATTGCGCCATCGCCTATACGCGCACCGCGCGCGGCGAAGAGACCGACGAGGCCGCCTGAGCGGCCGCTCCCGGCCTTCGGGCGGGCGCCATGGGCGTTATCGAAAGCAGGCTCCGGACGCGGGGGCGGGATTTCCGCGCCAATGCGGATGCGATGCAGGCGCTCGCCGCCGACCTGCGCGAAACCGTGGCCAGGGTGCAGGAAGGCGGCGGCGAACGCGCCCGCCAGCGCCACCTGGCGCGCGGCAAGCTGCTGCCCCGCGACCGGGTGCGCGGCCTGTTCGACCCCGGCTCGCCCTTCCTGGAGCTCTCCCAGCTCGCCGCCTGGGGCGTCTATGAGGACGACATCCCCTCGGCCGGCATCGTCACCGGCATCGGGCGCGTGCACGGGCGCGAATGCGTCGTGGTCGCCAACGACGCCACCGTCAAGGGCGGCACCTACTACCCGCTGACGGTCAAGAAGCATCTGCGCGCCCAGCAGGTGGCGCGCGAGAACCGGCTGCCCTGCGTCTATCTGGTGGATTCCGGCGGCGCCAACCTGCCCCAGCAGGACGAGGTGTTCCCGGACGCCACCCATTTCGGGCGCATCTTCTACAACCAGGCGACCATGTCGGCGGAAGGCATCCCGCAGATCGCCGTGGTGATGGGCTCCTGCACGGCCGGCGGGGCCTATGTGCCGGCCATGTCCGACGAGGCGGTGATCGTGAAGGGCCAGGGCACGATCTTCCTCGGCGGCCCGCCGCTGGTGAAGGCCGCCACCGGCGAGATCGTGAGTGCGGAGGAGCTGGGCGGGGCGGACGTCCATTCCCGCATCTCGGGCGTGACCGACCACTACGCCCTGGACGATGACCATGCGCTCGCGCTCGCGCGCACGGCGCTTGGCTACCTGAACAGCGTGAAGCGCCCGGAGCTCGACCTCCGCGAGCCGGAGCAGCCGCTATACGATCCCGAGGAGATCTACGGCATCGTGCCGCCGGACTGGAAGACGCCCTACGACGTGCGCGAGGTCATCGCGCGGCTCGTGGACGGCAGCCGGCTCGACGAGTTCAAGGCGCTCTACGGCACGACGCTCGTCACCGGCTTCGCGCATATCGAGGGCTACCCGGTCGGCATCGTCGCCAATAACGGCATCCTGTTCTCGGAATCCTCGCAGAAGGGCGCTCATTTCATCGAACTCTGCGCCCAGCGCGGCATCCCGCTGGTGTTCCTGCAGAACATCACCGGCTTCATGGTCGGGCGGAAATACGAGTCGGGCGGCATTGCGCGCGACGGCGCCAAGATGGTCCATGCCGTCGCCTGCGCGCGGGTGCCGAAATTCACCATCGTCATCGGCAACAGCTTCGGGGCGGGCAACTACGCCATGTGCGGGCGGGCCTACGGGCCGCGCTTCCTGTTCACCTGGCCGAACGCGCGCGTCTCGGTGATGGGCGCGGAGCAGGCGGCGACGGTGCTGGCGACGGTGCGCCGGGACGCGCTCGCGCGCGACGGGCGCGACTGGCCGGAGGAGGACGAGGCGGCGTTCCGCCAGCCGATCCTCGACCAGTACGAGACCCAGGGACATCCCTATTACGGCTCGGCGAGGCTATGGGACGACGGCGTGATCGACCCGCCCCAGACCCGCACCGTGCTGGCGCTGGCCATCTCCGCCGCCCTCAACGCCCCCATCGAGCGCGGCAAGTTCGGCGTCTTCCGCATGTAGCGCGCGCGGCCCGGCTGTCCTACAGGGTGAGGAAGGCCGCGATTCGAGCCACGATGCGCTTGTGCAGCGCCGTGCGGTCCGTGCCGGGCGGGTCGTCGCAGACCGGGTCATCGCCTTCCGCGGCCAGGATCGCCGGCCCTTCCGGCTTGCAGGGCAGGAGGGCCGAGAAATGCGCCGCCGGCGTCACGGTCTCCGTCTCGGCACCGGGGACAAGGGCCGCGAATCCGTTCCCTGTTTCGCTGAAGTCGGTCGCCGGCAACCGCGTCTCCGCCGTGCCGAGGCCGATCAGCAGCACCCGGTCCACCAGCTCGCGGACATGCGCCGGCCCGAGGCCCCAGGTCAGCGCCGGCTCGATGGCGGCGACGGCGCGGATGCGGCCGTCCTTGCGCCCGGCATTCCATTCCTCTGCCGAATAGGCCGTGAGGTCGGCGCCGCGCCGCGTCAGGTCGGCGCATTGCCAGGGCGAGGGCGGCGCGGTTTCGCATCGGGCCGCATAGCCTTCGAGATCGGCGCGAACGCCCCCGAGGGCGAGCGCCGTCCAGCCGCCGGCGGAGAAGCCGACTGCGTAGATGCGGGAAAAATCGGCATGCGCGGCAAGCTCCGGGCGGGCGGCGAGCCAGTCGAGCGCGGCCCGGAGGTCCTGCACCCGCGTCCAGTGCTTCAGGCCCTCCTGGAGGTCGAAATCCCGCGTCGTGCTGTTGGGGTGGTTGACGGAGATGACGAGCGCCCCCGCCTCGGCGAGGCCGGCGGTGAGCCAGCCCAGCGCGCCGATATTGCCGCCAAGGCCGTGGCTCGCGAGGATCACCGGGAACCGCCCCTCGGCCATGCGCGCGCCGTCCAGCACCCGTGTGCCGTGGAAGACGCCGTTCTCGCCGAAAGAGAGCACTTCGCCGCCCCCGGCGGACGGATACCAGACGGCGCCGGCCATCTCGCGCCCGTGATGCGCCGCGGGAACGGTCACGCTCCGGAAGCCCGCAGGCTCCGCCGTTGCGGCATGGGCGGCCAGAAGCAGGGTAGCGGCTGTCAGAAGGTTCCTCATTCCGGAAACAGGCCGGGCATCCAGCGCGATGCGAGCCTCGCGTGAAAGGCGAGGTGAAGGGGCGCGCGCGAACTCTGCGAACGCAGGACTCCGCGCTCCACCAGGGCGGAGGTCAGCCGGCGGGCCTGTCGCTCCCCGGTCCCCAGAAGGCCCGCCACATCGCCGCGCGGCAGCTCTCCCCGGAACAGGACCGCCTCGACAACGGCGCCCGACCTCGGCGGGAGGACGCCCATGCGGATTTCCTCTTCCAGCCAGATCAGGATCCGGTGCCGCAGCCGGTCGGGGGCTATCAGTCCTTGCATGAAGTCCACCTGGTCGATGCACACGCCGAGAAAAAACCGTGTGAATTCCGCCAGCGCCTCTTCGCTGAGATGGCCCCTTCCGTCCAGGTCGTTGCGGCGAGGCAGGTCGCAGGCCGCAAGCTGCTCCCTGTACTTTGCGGCGCGGCGGGCAAGGCCGCGGGCGACCGACCACAAACCGCCCGCGTCCAGCGCGCCGCCCAGAACGGCATGCGACATCAACCGCGCCACGCGCCCGTTGCCGTCGAGGAAGGGGTGAATCCACAACAGGCGATGATGGGCGGCCGCCGAGGCGAGAATCGTGTCCGTCTTCCCGAGACCGCCATAAGCGGCCGTGAAGCGCTGCAGGAAGCGGGGCACGGCGCCGGGGCTCACGGCGTGATGCCGGCCGACCCGGACATGGCGTTCGCGCAACGCGCCGGGCACGACCCTGACGCGCTCCTTCGTGTCCGGGTCCTCGACCCAAAGCAGGTCGTCGGGCAGACGCTCGCAAAACCGGCGGTGGATTTCCACAAGGCCCTCGGCCGCGAGGGCGCGGTCTTCAAGCCCGCCGCCGTCGATCCATTCCTGGACTTCGACATGGGCCCTGGCCTCCAGCTGCAGGGACCGCTTTTCGGGTTCGGCGCTGTAGTCTTCCCCGAGCGCGCGTTCGATATCGACCGGGTGGGTGTCGTGTCCCTCGATCAGGTTGCTGTAGTAGCAGTTCATGGCGCGGACGAGCGTGGCGAGCCCCGCCCGAACGCCGTCCGGCAGGGTGCTGCGGAAACCGGCGGACTTCATGGCCAGCTCAACCGCGAGGTCGGTCAGTTCGGTCCGGTGCCTGGACCCTTCGCCGATCGCCAGCGGTTCCATACGGGCGACATTTTCGCCGCGGTCGTCAGGCGCTTCGAATGCCGCATTCATGTCCGCTTCCATATCCGCTTATTTATGGATAAAATCACCTATATAACATCATGTTATGGAAAACAAGACTTGAGTATCAGTCTATTATATGGCCGATTCAAAGGCCGGTTGGTGCGATGGTGACGCTGTCGGGCACAAACCCCGCCGGCAGGGCTTATTCGACCCGGGTCCAGACCTGGGTTTCGCAGAAGAACAGCACGCAGCCGCTCACCCGCAATGTGTCGGCGTCCTTCAGCCGGAGCTTCGAGCGGTAGGTCTTGCCGTTTTCGGGATTGTAGATCCGGCCGCCTTCCCACGGCCCTTCGGCATGCGCCGCGAACCCGGAAAGCAGCTTGAGCCCGAGGATGGTCCGGGACCGCAGCGTCTCGTCCCTGTTGTTCTTGTCGAGCTTGATCGAGCCGTCCTCGTTGCGGGGCTCCCGCAGCCACACGATGGCGCCGCAGAAATTGTCGCCGCACTGCCGGATTTTGACATGCGACTTGCCGCCTTCGGTGAGCCATGTCCCCTCGGGCCCGGCATGCGCGGCGCCGGCGATACCGACCAGCGCCAGCGCCAGAATGAGCGAGCGCACCATGAATGCCTCCTGCCGCCCGGGTTTCGCCGCCTGCTGCCGCAGGATAATGGCGTGATCCCGTTTTCATGCTAACAGGCAGGACGGTATCGTCCAAATCAGGATTGGAAGGCATTCCCCCCATGCTTGTCGATCTTCCCACCGCCGCCCGCTACAACGCCTGGGCCAATCGGCGGCTCTACGCGGCCTGCGCGGAGCTTTCGCACGAGGAGCGCGTTCTCGACCGGCGGGGCTTCTTCCGCTCGGTCCACGCGACCCTGAACCACATCCTGCTGTCCGACCTCATCTATCGCGAGCGGCTGGAGAAGAAGCCGACGAGCTTCACCCGCCTCGACGAAATCCTCCACGAGGAATTCGAGCCGCTCCGCGCCGCGCACGAGGCCCAGGACCGTTGGTATGTCGGATATGCCGACGGGCTGGACCCGGCCGAACTCGACGGCACGCTCTCCTTCGACACGGTCGAGACCGGCGAATATTTCAGCCTGCCGCTCCGGCGCTGCCTCACCAACCTGTTCCAGCACCAGATCCACCATCGCGGGCAGACGCACCACATGCTCTCGCATGCGGGCAAGGACCCGCCGCCGCTCGATTTCGTCAAGTTCAGCGCGGGCGAGTAGCCCGAACGGTGGCGGCGGAGGGGCCGCACTGCGAGACCATCGTCATCGGGGCCGGACAGGGCGGCCTCGCGGTCAGCTGGTTCCTCGCCCGGCTCGGCATCGGCCATGTCGTGCTGGAGCGGTCCGGCATCGCGGCGAGCTGGCGCGAGCGCCGGTGGGACTCGTTCTGCACCGTCACGCCCAACTGGTCGATCGCGCTTCCCGGCGCGGCCTATGCGGGCGGCGACCCGGACGGCTTCCTCTCGCGCGACGAGCTTGTGCGCCATTTCGAGCGCTGGGCGGACTCCTTCGGCGCGCCGGTGCGCTGCGGGGTCGAGGCGCACGCCGTCAGGCCCGACGGGGACGGCTTTGCGGTCGAGACGGACGCCGGGCGCTGGCGGGCGCGCAATGTCGTCGTCGCGGCCGGCACCTACCAGGCGCCGCATGTCCCGCCCGCCGCCGAACGCCTACCCCGCCGCCTGACGCAGATTACCGCCGACGGCTACAAGCGTCCCGCCATGCTGCCTCCGGGCGGCGTCATGGTCGTGGGCGCGGGGCAGACCGGCTGCCAGATCGCGGAGGAGCTGCACGAGGCGGGCCGGGAGGTGTGGCTCTGCGTCGGCCGGGCCGGACGGCTGCCGAGGCGCTGGCGGGGCCGGGACTGCATCGCATGGCAGCGCGACATGGGCTATCTCGACCGCACCCCGGCCATGCTGGAGAGCCCGGAGGCGCGTTTCCGGGCGGACCCGCACCTCTCCGGCCGCAATGGCGGCTGCACGCTCAGCCTGCACGAGTTCCACCGGCGCGGCATCCGCCTGCTCGGCCGGCTGGTGGACTGCGAGGGCGAGCGGGCGCGCCTCGATGGCGGGCTGCATGACGACATGCGCTTCGCGGACGCCTTCGCCGAGCGGATTACCGCCGAATTCGACCGCCATATCGAGATGCACGGCATCGACGCGCCGCCGCCGACGGAAGAGGAGCTTGCCGGCGGCCCGCCCGCGGACGGGGCCATGCCGGGAATCCGGCGCAGGCTCGACCTCGCCGGGGCAGGCATTGCGAACGTGGTCTGGGCCACGGGCTACCGCCACGACTTCTCCTGGATCGAGGCCCCGGTGCTCGACGAGGCCGGCTATCCGGTGGCGCCGGGCGGGGTGAGCGCCTGCCCCGGCCTCTATTTCGCCGGCCTCAACTGGATGACATGGCGCAAGTCCGGCATCCTCTACGGCGTCGGCGAGGACGCCCGCAGCGTCGCGCAGCATCTCGCCGGACGGACAGGCGCTCAGGAACCTGCCGCGCCTCTGCCGTCCGCGGCGGCGCGCAGGGCCGCCTCGGGGTCCTCTGCGCCGTAGTCGCGCCGCGCGCCCTCCGGCGTGACGTAGCCGTCGGCGAGGTCGCGGGCGAGGCGGGCCGGGTCGCGCTCGGACGGCGGGCCGTAGCCGCCCGAGCCCGGCACGTCGAAGACCACCAGCGCGCCCGCCGGCGCATCGAAGGCGCCCTTGCTGTTCAGCACCCGCTCGGCCCCGTGGGCATCGACGACCGAGATGCGCGCCGGCGCGCCGGCCGCCCCGCCCTCGATGCCGAAGGGCGCGGACTTGGTGCGCTCGCAGCAGACGGTGGCGCGCGAGTCGCGCTCCAGGATGCGCCAGGTGCGGCGCGCGCCGAGCCCGCCGCGCCAGCGCCCGGCGCCGCCGGAATCGGGCAGCAGCTCGTAGGACTCGACCCGCACCGGGAAGCTCATCTCGATGACCTCCACCGGCGTGTTCATGGTGTTGGAGATGCCGCTGGCGACCGCGCTGATGCCGTCCCGGTCCGGCCGCGCGCCGAAGCCGCCCTTGACCGTCTCGTAGCTGACATAGTGCTCGTCCGTCCGGTAGTCGGTGCCGCCGAGGGTCAGCACGGCCGAAGTGCCCTGGGAGCAGGCCATCACCCGGTCCGGGATAATGGCCGCGAGCGCGCCGAACACCATGTCGCAGATCCGGTGCGACATCTCGTGGTTGGCATAGACCACCGGGGCCGGATACTGCGCGTTCACCACCGAGCCCTCGGGCGCGAGCACCTTCACGGGGCGCCAGGCGCCGGAGTTGGGCGGCACGACGCCGGCCGAGTCCACCGCCATCTTGAGGCCGGCGAACACCCCCGACGAGGTGACCGAGAGCGGCGCGTTCATCGGGCCGGCCACCTGCGCATCGGAGCCCTCGAAGTCCGCCGTCACGCCGTCGCCCTGCTTGACGATCCGCAGCCTGATGTCGAAGGTCTCGTCGCGGTTCGAGCCGGGCGCGACGATGCCGTCGCCGTCGCAGAAGTCCTCGAACGCGCCCTCCCCGTCGGGAATCTCGCGGAGCAGCGCGCGCATCATCGCCTCGGAGTAATCCATCACCTCCTGCATGATGCGCTTGAGGTTGTCCGTGCCGTATTTGCGGGCCAGCGCTTCGAGCCGCTCGCAGGCCCGGCGGTTGGCCGCGATCTGGGCGCGCAGGTCGCCCCGGCGCTCGTCCGGCGTGCGGACATTGGCGAAGATCAGGTCCTCCACGTCGCGGTTGACCGCCCCGCCCCGGTGGATGCGCACCGGCGGCAGGCGCAGCCCCTCGCCATAGACGTCCGTGACCGCGCCGTAGCTGCCGGGCGTGGCGCTGCCGATGTCCGGCCAGTGGGCGCGCACGCAGCAGAAGCCGAGCAGCGCCCCGTCCACGAAGGCGGGCGAGACGACGTTCACGTCCGGCAGGTGCGAGCCGCCGAAATAGGGGTCGTTGTGGACGAACACGTCTCCCGACCCGATATCCTCCCACGCGCGCACCACCGCGCGCACGGCGTCCGGCATCGAGCCCAGGTGGATCGGCAGGTCGGGGCCCTGGGCCACCATTTCGCCCCGGTCGTCGAACACGCCGCAGGAATAGTCGCCCGCCACCTTGAGGATCGGCGAATAGGCGGTCTTGGCGAGCACCACCTTCATTTCCTCGGCGACCGCATAGAGGCTGTTCTTGACGACCTCGAAGGTGGCGGCGTCGGTCTTCACCGCGGACGGATGGGCGGCCATGTCACGCACTCCTCGTCATCAGGATGAACCCGCGTTCGTCGCCCCGGGCCTGCCAGCCGGGCGGCACCACGGTGGTGCAGTCCATCTCCTCCACGATGAACGGCCCCGGCCGTCCCCCGGCATCGGCGGGCAGGTCCCCGCGCGCGATGACCGGGCAGGGCAGCCGTTCGCCGAACACCACCTCGCGCTCGCCGGCGGGACCGGCAGGGGCCTCCGCGTCGGCATGGAACTCGACGCCCGGCAGCCGGCCCGTCGCGGTGACGCGGACATTCACCATCTGCACCGCCTCGTCGGGGTTCTTGTGCCCGTAGGTGCGCAGGTGGCGGTCGTGGAACCCGTCGGCGAGCGCGTCCAGCGCCGCGCGCGTCACGGGGCCGTCGCCGAGCGGCACGGTCAGTTCGTAGGCCTGCCTCGTGTAGCGGCAGTCGGCGGAGCGTTCGATGGACCGGTCGGCTTCCGGCAGCCCGGAATTCTCCAGCATGGTCCGGGCCGCGCGTTCCAGCTCGGCCAGCCGGCGGTTGAGCGCGTCCAGGTCCGCCTCGTCTATCCTTGTGTAGAAGGTGTGGGCGTAGTCGCGGCGGAGGTCGGTCGCGACGAGGCCGAGCGCGGAGAACCCGCCCGGTATCGGCGGCACGACCACTTCCTCCATGCCCAGTTCCTCCGCCAGCGCCGCCGCGTGGACCGGCCCCGCGCCCCCGAAGGCGGCGAGCGAGAATTCGCGCGCATCGTGGCCGCGCTCCACCGAGACGATGCGCAGCGCCTCCGCCATGCCGTTGTTGACGACCCGGACGATGCCCGCCGCGGCCTCGGCGACATCCAGACCCAGAGGGTCGGCGATATGCTCGCGGATCGCGGCCTCGGACGCCGCCGCGTCGATGGGCAGCCGCCCGCCCAGCAGGTGCGTGCGGCTGAGATAGCCCAGCACGACATTGGCGTCCGTCACCGTGGGCCTCGTCCCGCCCTGCCCGTAGCAGGCGGGCCCCGGCTCCGCGCCCGCGCTCTGCGGCCCGACGCGCAGCGCCCCGCCGGGGTCGAGCCAGGCGATGCTGCCGCCGCCCGCGCTCACTTCCGCCAGGTCGATCACCGGCACCCGGATGGGGTGGCCCGTGCCGTGGAGCCAGCGCCCGACATTGCCCTCGCCGCCGACCTCATATTCGGATGTGGTCTCGATGCGCCCGTCCTCGATCAGGCTCGCTTTCGCCGTCGTGCCGCCCATGTCGAAGGAGATGAGGTTCGCGCGTCCGAGCTGGCGGCCCATGCGCTGCGCGGCGATGACCCCGGCGGCGGGCCCCGACTCGACGGCGCCCGCCGGCATCTTGAGCGCCTCGGGCACGTCGAACACGCCGCCGTTCGAGCCCATGACGTAGAGCGAAGGCAGGCGGAGTTCGGCGAGCGCGGCCTCCAGCCGGTCCAGGTAGGAGGCCAGCACCGGCCCGACATAGGCGCAGACGGCCGTGGTGCTGGTGCGCTCGAACTCGCGGATTTCCGGCAGCACCTCGCTGGAAAGGAACACCGGCAGGCCCGGAAGCGCCGCCCGGAGCCGCTCGCCGACGCGGCGCTCGTGCGCGTCGTTCAGGAAGGAGAACATCAGGCAGACCGCAACCGCCTCCACATCCAGGCCCCGGATGCGCTCGACGACCGCGTCCAGCCCGGCCTCGTCGAGGGGCGCCACGACCTCGCCCTGGGCGTCGATCCGCTCGGCCACCTCGAAGCGCCGGCGGCGCGGCACCAGCACCGCCGGGGCGTTCTGGAACAGGTCGTAAAGGTCCGCGCGGGCGGAGCGGCGCAGCTCCAGCACGTCGCGGAAGCCCGCGGTCGTGACCAGCGCGACCTCGGCGCCCTTGCCCTCCAGCAGCGCGTTGGTGACGACCGTGGTGGCGTGCGAGACGAGCGAGACCGAGGCGGGGTCGATGCCGTAGTCGCGCATGGCCGCGCCTATGCCGTCGATCACGGCGGCGCCGAAGTCGCGCGGCGTGGTCGGGACCTTGGCGATGCCGGCGCGCCCGCTCTCCTCGTCCAGCACGGCGACATCGGTGAAGGTCCCGCCGATATCCACCCCGATCCGCCACCCCATAACGCTGCCCCTCCCGGCTCCCGCCCTTGTCTCCGGAGCATAGCCTACACTAGGATGCCGGGATGCGAACCGCGCCGATGCCCGGTCCCCGGTGCGAGGCGGAGCAGGAGCGGCCTTTGAAGTTAAAGTGCAGGCGGAAATTATGAAACGAACAAGCTATGGAATTTTCATCAACTTTTTTGTTATCGCTTCTGTTTTTGCAGTAGATGGTCTAGCTTGCGAGGGTGTGGGGAATGCAACGGGTGATGCGTATATTGCGGCGGCTCCCGATGATCCTGTCAGGAATTACACAGAAGGATATGCCCGTTTCTGTCAGGGAAGAGAGTGGCGTCACTATATAGAAAAAGCGTCAGATTTGGGACATGTCACCGCTTCTTATTTTTTGGGAGAATATCATCGGAAGGACAAGGACATTTATTCTTCTACCAGCTTGCCCACGACACAAGAGAATTACGATGCGGCTATATTCTATTACGAAAGAGCGGCGACAGATATTGAAAACATGTCTTCTTATCCTAAAAGACCTGATGGCTTAATGCATGATGCGGAAGCAAACAACTATATGAGTGTCAGGACTTTCCTACATCTAACAAGTTTGTATCTTGATGGATATGGCTATGCTCTTGGAGAGATGCTGAAAAACGATGTGTCTTATACCGATACTCTTGAGGTGCTTGGTAATTTGCATAAATCCGCTGAACGTTGTCTTGAAAGACCTTCTCTTTCCATATGGGGAGCAAGGCAAAGTGAAATTGCCAACTCCAAGCAGGTAATATGTCAGGCACAGAAGGACTTCGCAGTGAAAGCACTTGATTTGGAATCTCAGCGTATAGAGATAGCAAAGCGTTGCGATGTGACTTTAAGTGAATGTGATGAGCACCAAAACATTTTTCAAGAAATAGTGCGGCTAAACGGGGAAAGAAACAATAAAGTCGGTTCTGTTTCTGCAATTTAAACGCGGGTTCTTATTCTTGCCGATATATCGGCCCTTCCCATAAGGCGCTGTCATCCCCGCGAAGGCGGAGACCTCTTGCCTTTGGCGGCATGGCGCGGTGTCCGGGCGATGGGGCCGCGCACGGCAAGGGAGTCGGTCCGGGGCCGGCCTTCCTCCCCCTCGCCCCGGCCGCCCCTGCGCCGGGCTGGACTGCTAGGGCCCGGGAAGGCATACCCCGTTGCCGTATCCCGCCATGGAGGTTCCGATGGCCGCAACCGCCAAACTCTTCCGGTCGGGCCGCTCGCAGGCCGTCCGGCTGCCGAAGGAATTCCGGATGGAAGGCGCCGAAGTCCGCATCCGCCGGCAGGGCGCCGCAGTAATCCTCGAACCCGTCGCGTCGGACTGGGCCTGGCTCGACGATGTTGCGGGCCGGTTCTCGGAGGACTTCTTCGCCGCCGGCCGCAACCAGCCGGCGCTTCCGCCGCGGTCGCTCGACCACGCCTTTCGCTGAGAATTCCCTCTCCCGCTTGCCCCGGACTGCGGTCCGGGACTTGCAGCTTCCCACATCTCCGGCGTCGGCATCGCATCGCACGGCCCTCTTCCCGTCATGCCCCCATATCGTCATGCCCGGACTTGTTCCGGGCATCCATACGGCCGTCCGGGGGGAGCGGTGGAGGGAGATGCCCGGAACAAGTCCGGGCACGACGGAGAAGCCTGCCCTGAGCCTGTCGAGGGAACCTGTCCTGAGCCTGTCGAAGGGGGCGGCCGGCCGTGCGGGGCGCAGGCGCTTGCGGGCCGCTGCGGTTTCTCCCCGGAGTCAACGAGTTAGAGGAAATTTACTCATATTTTCATTTTTGTTCACAAAAACGGACTTGATTCCCGGCAGTTCGCGGCCGATATAGGCGCGGAGGGAGGCGGTGCGCGGGGCCGCCTCGCGCGCGCGTGCGCAGGCAATCAGGCGCGCGAACCGCGCCGGCGCCGACACGCGCCCCCGCCCGCGCGCGACACGCGCGAAACAGTGACGCTCCCCCGGCAGTCGGGGAAGCGGCGGAAAGGAGGCCCGCCACGGCCCGCGAAACGACCCCTCCAACCGGCCGGAGCAGCCGGCGCACGAACCCGGAACATGACAAAACATGACATTTCATGACATCCCGCGCGGTTCCCCCTCCCACCGTCACCCCGGACTTGATCCGGGGTCCAGCCTCGACTCTCGCGGCAGCATCGGCGGTCGGGCCTGTTCTCCACCGGCTGCGGCAGGCGCAAACGGTCAGGGATGGACCCCGGATCAAGTCCGGGGTGACGGCTGGGGGCCGTGCGATGCAATGCCGACGGCGCAGATGTGCGACTCCGGTGGGCCTCTCGCCGAATGCTTGATGGCGCGGCCGGGCGGCGTCATGCTGCGCCGGCCCGCAAAGAGGCGTCCCGCGATGCTGAGACCGGAAGACAACGACCTGCTGTGCCGGACCGGCCCCGGCACGCCGATGGGCGACCTGTTCCGCCGGTTCTGGCTCCCGGCGCTCATGCCGGACGAGCTGCCGGGGTCCGACTGCGACCCGGTGCGGCTCCGGCTGCTGGGCGAGGACCTCGTGGCCTTCCGGGACACGGGCGGCCGGGTCGGCATCCTCGACGAGAGGTGCCCGCACCGGCGCGCCTCGCTCTATTTCGGGCGCAACGAGGAGTGCGGCCTGCGCTGCGTCTATCACGGCTGGAAGTTCGACGTGGACGGCAACTGCGTCGAGATGCCGAACGAGCCGCCGGAGACCGACTACAGGCGCAAGGTGCGCGCGAAGGCCTATCCGGCCGCCGAGTGGGGCGGCTGGATCTGGGTCTATATGGGGCCGGAGGACAGGCGCCCGCCGCTGCCCGAATTCGAGTGGGCGGTGCTGGCGCCCGAGCATCGCTGGCAGAAGAAGTGGCACCTGCGCGCCAACTATTTCCAGGGCTTCGAGGGCGAGATCGACACCCGCCACACCACCTTCCTGCACCGCTTCGCCGACACTTCCGCCCTGTCGCCCGGCCTTGCCGCCGCGCACGGCAACTGGCAGCGGGACGGCATGCCGTCGATCCACATCCGGCCGACGGATTACGGCTTCTATTACGGCTCGCAGCGCGGCGCGGCGGACGGCCTGTTCAACTGGCGCATCACGCAGTGGATCCTGCCGAGCAACTCGATCATCCCGCACCCGAAATACCCGATCTCGTCGCGCGCCTATATCCCGATCGACGACGAGAACAGCTTCGTCTTCGGCACCTCCTACAACCCGGAAGCGCCGATGACGGAGGCGGACCGCGCCTATCTGGAGACGGGCCTGGGCGCGGCGCCGCGCACGCTGCCGGGCGGCTTCACGCCCGAGGTCAACCGCGAGAACGGCTACAGGCTCGACCGCGCCTCGCAGCGGGCCGGCAACGCGACCGGCATCCCGGGCGTCAACAACCAGGACCGCGCCGTCGTCGAGAGCATGGGGCCGATAGCGGACCGCGAGAACGAGCATCTCGGACCCTCGGACGCCGCGATCATCGCCGCGCGGCGCCGGCTGCTGAAGCTCGCCCGCGACCTCGCCGAAGGCAGGGAGCCGGTCCTGCCGCACAACCCGGCCCTGTTCGGCGTGCGCGCCATCGACGTGACGGCCCCGGACCCGGACCTCGACGCCGTGGTGGAGATGCACGCCGACAAGCTCCGCCTGCCGCCCGCCTGACGATTCCGGCCGCTACCCCGGGAAGTCGCAGCGGAGCGCGGTGACGTGGACGAAGGAGCGGGGGCCGGCGCGGGCGGCGAAGCGGTATTCGTTGCCGGCCAGCCGCAGGGAATGGTCGAGCGGCAGCTTGCCCCGCGCCTCGGTCGCATCGCCGCCGATGGCGGTGAAGCGGAGCATGACCGGCGCCGCCGGGTCGAACCACGCCTCGGGCAGGCCCGCCTCCGTCAGCTCCGCCTGCCCCTCGCCGGTGACCGTGATCGCACCTTCCGCGAACTGGGCCGAGGCGTTGGCGCCGTCATGCAGCGGCGTGGCCAGCACGAAACGCTTGGTGACCGGCTCCGGGTCGCAGGCCGGCTCCACATCCGCCTCGCGCAGCAGGAAGGCGATCCGCTCCTCCTCCAGGCCGGCGTCGATCCGTTCCAGAAGCAGGTCGAAGACTTCCTTGCGTTTGCCGGTCGGCACATTGCGGTCGTAGCGGGCCTGAAGCGTCCTCTCGTTCTGGACCGCCGCCAGCCGCCGCCTGTCGAGTTCCTCCTTCTCGGCCTCCAGCCGCGCGATGGCGGCGTCCTGGGCCGCCAGCCTCTCCTCCAGGCGCTCGATGCGGTATTGCGTGCGGGTGGCGCCGGTCTCATAGGCGAATACGGCGACCGCGAGCAGCGCCACGAGCAGCATGACCCGTTTGACCAGGGTCCAGCGGCGGGCGCGGGCGGCGATCCTGCGGCCTTCCTTCAATCCGATGGCCATGTCCCGGTTCCGCTCCGGCGTTTCCGCGTCGAGGGCCGTTTATCTCAAATCCCGGACCGTTTTGACAGGCTCCACCGGGCCTGCGAAGGTCCCGGCCCGCGGCGGAGCCGGGCGGCCGTGACCCTGAGCACCAGCGATTTCGATTTCGAGCTGCCCGCCGGGCTGATTGCGCAGCGGCCGGTGGAGCCGCGCGACGCGGCAAGGCTGCTGCATGTTTCGTCCGTACTCGCGGACCGCCGCATTGCCGATCTGCCGGACCTGCTCCGGCCGGGCGACCTCATGGTCGTCAACGACACGCGCGTGATCCCGGCGCGCCTCTACGGGCGGCGCGGCGCGGCGGCGGTGGAGGCCCTGCTGCACAAGCGCCTCGACAGGCGGCGCTGGCTCGCCTTCGCGCGGCCCGGGCGGCGGCTCCGGGAAGGCGACCGGATCGCCTTTCCCGGCGGGCTCGAAGCGGTGCTGGAGGAGCGCCGGCAGGACGGGGAAGTCGCGCTGGCGTTCTCGGCGGAGGGGGCGGAACTCGACGCGGCACTGGAGGCGCACGGCGCCATGCCGCTGCCGCCCTATATCAAGCGCCCGAAAGGCGGCGACCCGGGCGACCGGGATGCCTACCAGACGGTGTTCGCCCGCGAGCCGGGCTCGGTCGCCGCGCCCACGGCCGGGCTGCATTTCACGCCCCGCCTGCTGGCGGCCCTGGACGCGCGCGGCGTCGAGCGCGCCGCCGTCACCCTGCATGTCGGCGCCGGCACCTTCCTGCCGGTCCGCACGGAGGACCCGGCCCGGCACCGGATGCACAGCGAGTGGGGGCGCATCACCGAAGAGACGGCCGCGCGCGTCCGGGGCCGCCGGGGCCGGCTGGTCGTGGCCGGCACCACGGCGCTCCGCCTGCTGGAATCGGCGGCCGGCCCCTCGGGCGAGGTCGCGGCCTGGGAAGGGGAGACGGACATATTCCTGCGCCCCGGCGGCCGGGAGGTCCGGACGGCCGACCTGCTGCTCACCAATTTCCACCTGCCGCGCTCGACGCTGTTCATGCTGGTCGCGGCCTTCGCCGGGCTGGAGCGCATGCGCGCCGCCTACGCCCACGCCGTCAGGCAGCGCTACCGCTTCTTCTCCTACGGCGACGCCTGCCTGCTGGAGCGCAGGGGCTAACGGACTTTCGGCAGGGTGTGGCCGGCGAAGCCCTCAACCATCTGCACGATGGAGGTGATGTCCTCGCGCCCCTTGCCCTGCATGTGCCAGTGGCGGAAGAACTGGCGCACGGCCGAGGAGACCCAGGACGGCACCTTCAGGCGTTCGGCCTCCGCAAGCGCGAGCTCGATATCCTTCATCAGGATGTCGAGCGCCGCCCCGTAGGCGAAGGACCGGTCCAGCACTGAGGCGGGAATCTTGCCGGCCGTCGCGCTGTTGCGCCCCGAGCCGGCATTGACCGCCTCGAGCATCGCCTCGAGATCGACCCCCGCCTTGGAGCCCATCACCAGGGCCTCGGAGGTGACGGCGAGCGCGGCGGCGGAGAGGATGTTGTTGACGAGCTTGACGGTCTGCGCCGCACCCGGCTCCTCGCCCACATGGACGACCGTGTGCCCCCAGCAGTCGAGGGCGGGGCGCAATTCGTCGAAGAGCGCGCGGCTGCCGGACGCCATCACCGAGAGCGTGCCCGCCTCCGCGCCCGGCGGCCCGCCGCTGATCGGGCAGTCGAGCATCTCGATGCCGGACTCGCCCAGCGCGGCCGCCATCTCGCGGATGAAGCCCGAGCCGACCGTGCAGGTGTTGACCACCTTCGCGATCCGCCCGCCCTTCGCGAGACCTTCCTTGCCGAGCCCGACTTCGCGCCATGCGCCGAGCGTCGGCAGCGAGACGATGACCGTCTCCGCCATGTCCGCCACGGCCTTCGGGCTTTCTGCCGTGCGCGCCTGCCGGGCCGCGAGCGGCGCCACCGCCTCGGCGCGGACGTCGTGAACGACCAGGCTGTGGCCCCCGTCCAGCAGCCGCCCGGCCATCGGCGCGCCCATCGCGCCCACGCCAACGAATCCGAGTTCCATTGCGTCTCCCCCTTTTCCCGGGTCCCGCGCCGGAGTATGCGCGCCGCCGCCGCCTCAGGCCAGCAGCCAGCCGAGCAGGGTGCGTTCGCCCTCCACCACCTCTGTCCAGAACTGCCAGGGCCAGAGCCAGAAACGCATGAACGCCCACAGGGCCGCATCGCCCAGAGCCGGTCCGAATTCGCCGGGTCCGAGGCCGTGGACGACCCGCACGAACAGGCGCGAGAAGCCCGCGACCAGCCCCAGCAGGAGCCCGATGCCGAGATAGAGGGCGAGGATGCGGCGGAGCAGCGTGAGCATGGGCCGGGATATGCCCCGGCGCGCCCGGAAAGTCGAGCCGGACCGCGCGCCTTGAACGGCCGGCGAAACGCCGGTAGCAAACATCCCCATGACCACCACGACCCTGGTGCTGGGCGGCGCCGCCTCCGGCAAGAGCCGCTACGCCGAATCGCTGTTCGACGGGCCCGCCGTCTATATTGCCACGGCCGAGGCGGGCGACGCCGAGATGGCGGAGCGCATCGCCCGCCACCGCGCCCGGCGGGGGCCCTGCTGGACGACCGTCGAGGCGCCCTGCCGCCTGCCCGAGGCGCTCCGGCAAGCCCGCGGCATGCCGGTGCTGGCGGACTGCCTCACGCTCTGGCTCTCCAATGCGCTCGCCGCCGGCCGGGAGCCGGACACCGGCGCGCTGCTGGAGGCGCTCGCGGGCCGCAACGGTCAGACCGTGCTGGTTTCCAACGAAACCGGCATGGGCCTCGTGCCCGCAACGCCGCTCGGCCGGCGCTTCCGCGAGGCCCAGGGGCGGCTGAACGAGGAAATCGCCTGCGCCGCCGACCGGGTCGTGTTCGTCGTGGCCGGCCTGCCGCTTGTGCTGAAGCCCTGAAAGCGCATCCCATGCTGAAACCGAAGATACCGGCAACCGTCGTCACCGGCTTTCTCGGCGCCGGCAAGACCAGCCTGGTCCGCCACCTGCTGGAGAATGCCGGCGGGCGGCGCCTCGCGGTGGTCGTCAACGAGTTCGGCGACCTCGGCATAGACGGCGAACTCTTGCGCGCCTGCGGCATCGAGGGCTGCGGGGACGAGGACATCGTCGAGCTCGCCAACGGGTGCATCTGCTGCACCGTGGCGGACGATTTCCTGCCGACCATGCAGGCGCTGCTCGACCGGCCCGACCCGCCAGACCACATCGTCATCGAGACCTCGGGCCTCGCATTGCCGAAACCGCTGGTACAGGCCTTCGCCTGGCCGGAGGTGCGCTCGCGCACCACGGTGGACGGCGTTGTCGCGGTAGTGGACGCCGCGGCCGTCGCCGCCGGGCGTTTCGCCGCCGACCCGGAAGCCGTGGACGCGGCGCGCCGGGCCGATCCGGCGCTCGACCACGACGCGCCGCTCGAGGAGCTGTTCGAGGACCAGCTCGCCGCCGCCGACCTCGTCGTCGTCAACAAGCGCGACCTGCTGGACGCGCCGGAATGGGCGGGCGTGCTTGCCCAGGTGCGGCAGGGGCTGCGCTCGCCCGCGGTCAAGACGGTCGGCTCAACCGGCGGGGCGGTCGATACGCGCCTGCTCCTCGGCCTGGAAGTGGCGGCGGAAGACGACCTCGGCGCGCGTCCCTCGCACCATGACGGCGAGGACGAGCACGACCATGACGATTTCGAGAGCTTCGCCGTCGAGGCGGGGCCGGTCGAGCCGGCGGCGCTCGCCGAGCGTATCGCGGCGGCGGCAAAGGGCCACGACGTGCTCCGCGTCAAGGGGTTCGCAGCGGTCGAGGGCAAGGCGATGCGGCTCGCCGTGCAGGGCGTCGGCGCCCGCACCGAGACCTGGTACGACCGGCCCTGGCAGGCCGGCGAGGAGCCGCTGACGCGGCTGGTGGTGATCGGCTTCGCCGGCCTCGACCGCGAGGCCGTCGCCCGGACGCTTGGCGGACGGTGCATCTCCTAGCCGCAACCCCGGGCGCGGTCGAGGAGGGCGAGGCGGTCGATCTCGGCCAGACGCCGGGCGACATCGCGGTCCTGAGCGCGGCCGACACGGAGCTCGCCCTGCTCGCCGAGGCCCAGCGAAAACGCCTCGCCGAGGACGGGCACGCCCCGACGCTCCGGCTCGCCAACGTCATGGCGCTCGGCCACAACCTGTCCGTCGATCTGCATGTCGAGCGCGTGCTCTCCCGCGCCCGGCTGGTCGTGGTCCGCCTCCTCGGCGGGCGCGGCTACTGGCCTTACGGCGTTGAGCGGCTGAACGCGCTGGAGGCGCCGGTGGCGCTGCTGCCGGGCGACGACCGGGCGGACCCGGAGCTCGACGCCTGGTCCAGCCTCGATGCGGACGCTTGCCGCCGCCTCTGGCGCTACCTGGCGGAGGGCGGTCCCGACAACGCGCTGAACTGCCTGCGCTACGCCGCCCACCTGCTTGGCCGCCCCGCCCCCTGGCGGGAGCCCGAGCCGATCCCGCGCGCCCGGCCCTATGCGGCAGCGATGGGCGACGGCCCGGTCGCACCGCTGCTGTTCTACCGGGCGCACCTGCAATCCGGGAACGTGGCGGCCATCGACATGCTGGCGGAGGAGATGGCGGCGGCAGGCGTCTCGCCCCGGCCGGTCGCCATTTCCAGCCTCAAGGACCCGGACTCGCTCGGCCTGCTGCAGCGCCTGTTCGCAGCCGAGCCGCCCGCCGTCATCGTGAACACCACCGGCTTCGCGGCGCGCGGCGCGGACGGGCCGGGGCCGCTCGACCGCTATGACTGCCCGGTGGTCCAGGCGGTGCTCTCCGGCGGCGCGGAGGCCGCCTGGCGCGAGGGCACGCGCGGCCTCTCCCCGCGCGACATCGCCATGAACATCGCGCTGCCGGAGGTGGACGGGCGGCTGATCTCCCGCGCGGTCTCCTTCAAGGCGCCGAGCCGGCGCGACGCGGCGACGGAGTGCGACATCACCCGCTACCGGCCGGTGCCGGACCGGGTGCGCTTCGTCGCGGAACTCGCCGCCAACTGGGCGAAACTCCGCCGGCCCGGACGGAAGCGCATAGCCCTGGTCCTCGCCAACTACCCGACCCGCGACGGGCGCATCGGCAACGGCGTCGGCCTCGACACGCCGGCTTCGGCGCTGGCCGTGCTCCGTGCGCTCGGGGCCGGGGGACTGCCGGCAGACGGCGACGCGCTCATGCGGGAACTTCAGGAAGCGCGGACCGGAGGCCCGGTCTTTCCGGAACGCGATTTCCGGGCCTTCCTGGACGGCCTGCCTGCCGGCGCAATCGATCTGGTCCAGAAACGCTGGGGCCTTACGCGCCGGGACACCGTAATACCGGCGCTCCTGTTCGGCGATATCGCCGTCGCGGTGCAGCCCTCGCGCGGCTACGACATCGACCCGGCCTCCAGCTACCACGACCCCGCCCTGCCGCCGCCGCCCGCCTATCTCGCTTTCTATGGCTGGCTGAGGCGCGGCTTCGCGGCCGATGCCGTCATACATCTAGGCAAGCACGGCAATCTGGAATGGCTGCCGGGCAAGGCGCTGGCGCTTTCAGGGGACTGCTTCCCGGATGCCGTGCTCGGGCCCATGCCGAACCTCTACCCGTTCATCGTCAACGATCCGGGCGAAGGCGCGCAGGCCAAGCGCCGCACTCATGCCGCAATTGTCGACCACCTGACCCCTCCCCTCACACGCGCGGAGAGCCACGGGGCCATGGTGGAGCTGGAAAGGCTGGTGGACGAGTATTTCCAGGCATCGACGCTGGACCCGCGCCGCCTGCCGGTGCTGGCTTCAGATATACGGGACCTTGCGGAGCGCGAGGGGCTGGCGGCCGATTGCGGCATCCGCCCGGAGGACGGCGAGGCGGCGGCGCTCGGCAAGCTCGACGGCTATCTCTGCGAACTGAAGGAGCTGCAGATCCGCGACGGGCTGCACGTCTTCGGCGCCTCTCCCGAGGGCCCACAGCGGCGCGACCTGCTGGTGGCCGCCATGCGCCCGCGGCTGCTGCCGGCGCTCATGGCGGACCTCGGCATCGAGGTCGGCGAGGACCTGGCCGCACCGTGGACCGGCCCCCGGCCCGCTTTCCTGACCGGCGAGGCCCCCTGGCGCACGGCGGGCGACACGCTGGAGCGGCTCGAGGCAGCGATGGCGCGGCTGGCGGACGGCGCGGACGAACCGCCCGGCCCCGAAAGCGCCGCCGCGCTCGGCTTCCTCAGCCAAACGCTGGCCCCGGCGCTCGACCGTTCGGGCGCGGCGGAGACCGCCGGCCTCAGGGCGGGCCTCGCGGGCCGTTTCATCGAGCCCGGCCCCTCCGGCGCGCCGACCAGAGGCCGGCCGGACGTGCTGCCGACCGGGCGCAACTTCTACTCCGTCGACACGCGCGCCGTGCCGACCCCCGCCGCCGTGCAGCTCGGCTGGCATTCAGCCACGCTGCTGGTTGAGCGCCATGTCCGCGACCACGGCGAGTGGCCGCGCGCGCTGGCGCTCAGCGCCTGGGGCACCAGCGCGATGCGGACCGGCGGCGACGACATCGCCCAAGCCCTGGCGCTGATGGGCGTGCGCCCGACATGGGAGGCGGCCTCCGGGCGCGTGACCGGCTTCGAGATCGTGCCGCGCGGCGCGCTCGACCGCCCGCGCGTCGATGTCACGCTCAGAATCTCCGGCTTCTTCCGCGACGCCTTTCCGGGCCTGATCGACCTGTTCGACAGCGCGGTGCGCGCCGTCGCCCGGTTGGAAGAGGACGACAACCCGCTCTACACGCCGGAAGGCGACGGCTTCCGCGAAGCGACCTGGCGCGTGTTCGGCTCGATGCCGGGAGCTTACGGGGCGGGCCTGCAGGCGCTGATCGACGAGGGCGGCTGGGACGGCCCCGGGGACCTGGCGCGCGCCTATGTCGCCTGGGGCGGCTACGCCTACGGCGCGGGCGAGGAGGGCCGGCCTGCCCACCGCGCGTTCGAGCGCCGGCTCGCGCGCGTCGAGGCCGTGGTCCACAACCAGGACAATCGCGAGCACGACCTGCTCGACAGCGACGATTACTACCAGTTCGAGGGCGGGCTGGCGGCGGCGGCGGCCATGCTCTCCGGAAACCGCCCGGCGGTCTATCACAACGACCACACCCGCCCGGAACGCCCGCGTATCTTCCGCCTGGAGGAAGAAATCGCCCGCACGGTGCGCGCGCGCGCCGCCAACCCCAAATGGATCCGGGGCGTCATGCGCCACGGCTACAAGGGCGCCTTCGAGATCGCCGCCACGGTGGATTACCTGTTCGCCTTCGCCGCGACGACGGGCGCGGTGCGCGACCATCACTTCGAAATGCTGTTCGACGCCTATATCCGCGACGAGGCGGTGCGGGATTTCATGGAGAGCAGCAACCCTGCCGCGCTACGCGAGACGGCGGCGCGATTCCTGGAGGCGCTGGACCGGGGCCTGTGGCGGCCGAGAGCCAATTTCGGCTATGATTTGCTCCGGTCGCTGGCCAGCGGAGAACGTCCATGAGCCGAGAGACCGGCTCTCTCGACGAGGAGGCCGTCAACGCCCGGGCGAACGAGAAGGCTCGCAAGCGTAAGGCCGCGCGTGACCGGATGCTGGCCGGCAAGACGATCGAAAAAGGCCTTCTGATCGTCCATACCGGCAAGGGCAAGGGCAAATCGACCGCGGCCTTCGGGCTGGCGGCCCGCGCCGTCGGCAACGGCCTCAAGGTCGGCGTGGTGCAGTTCGTCAAGGGCGTGTGGAAGACGGGCGAGCGCGAGGTGTTCGCCCGTTTCCCGGAGCTGGTCGAGATTCGCGCCATGGGCGAGGGCTTCACCTGGGAGACGCAGGACCGCGCGCGCGACATCGCCGCCGCCGAAGCCGCCTGGGAAATGTCGGAAGCCATGATGGCCGACCCGTCGAACGCCATGGTGATCCTCGACGAGCTGAACATCGTGCTGCGTTACGGCTATCTGGACCTCGACCGGGTGCTGTCGGCGCTGTCAAACCGCCGGGAGAACCTGCATGTCGTCGTCACCGGGCGCAATGCGAAGCCCGAATTGATTGAAGTTGCCGACCTCGTCACCGAAATGACTCTCGTGAAGCACCCTTTCCGCGCCGGTGTGAAGGCTCAGATCGGCATTGAGTTCTAGGAGCATGGCGCCGATGAAGCACATGTCAGCCCGCCCGATCCTCCCGCTCCTGCTGGTTGCGGCCTTGTGGTCGGCACCCGCAGCGGCCTCGACCGAAGAAACGGAGGCAACCGAGCTCGTGGACAAGGCCCGGATCACAGTCCAGCGCCTTGCCCGCGACCCGGATGTCGGGCCCAACCTCAGGCGCTTTCTCGGCCAGGCAAAGGCCGTGCTGATCTTCCCGACCCTCATCAAGGGCGCGTTCCTGGTGGGCGGCGAGGGCGGCAGCGGCGTGTTGCTGACCCGCAATGAGAAGGGATCGTGGAGCTACCCGGCGTTCTACACCATGGCATCGGTGAGCTTCGGCCTGCAGATCGGCGGCCAGACCGCCGAGGCGATGCTGCTGATGCGCACGAGCGGCGCCCTCGAGGCCGTGCTAGAAAACCAGATGAAGCTCGGCGCCGATGCTTCCGTCGCCGCCGGCCCCAAAGGCGCGGGCATAGAGGGCGCGACAACCAGCAATGTCGGGCCCGACATTCTCACCTTCTCCACAAGCCAGGGCCTCTTCGCCGGCGCCTCCCTGGAAGGCGCGGTGATCGCGCGCCGCCAGGACTGGAACCGGGCCTTCTACAAGGAGGGCGCAACGCCTCACGCCATTGTCATCGAGCGCGCCCACGCCAACCCCGGGGCCGACGCGCTTCGCGAGGCACTGAGCCGGTTCTAGCGGGCCGGAGCGCCGGTCCCGGTCCCTCTCGAAGCGGGCCCGACACCATGCCGGCCAGGGCGCTGATGGTGCAGGGGACCGGCTCCGATGCCGGCAAGTCGCTGATCGTGACGGGGCTCTGCCGGGCCTGGGCGCGGCGCGGCCTCAGCGTCAGACCGTTCAAGCCGCAGAACATGTCGAACAATGCCGCGGTCACGCCGGAAGGCGGCGAGATCGGCCGCGCCCAGGCGCTGCAGGCGCGGGCCGCCGGCGTGGCGCCGCATGTGGACATGAACCCGGTGCTGCTGAAGCCCGAGTCCGAACTCGGCGCGCAGGTCGTGCTGGCCGGGCGCGCCGTCGGGCGGGCGGACGCGAAGCACTATGCGCGCCTGAAGGCCGGCCTGCTGGACGGCGCGCTCGACGCTTTCCGCCGGCTGGCCGCCGATGCCGACCTCGTCCTGGTCGAGGGGGCCGGCAGCGCCTCGGAGATCAACCTGCGCGAGGGCGACATCGCCAATATGGGCTTCGCCGAGGCGGCCGGGCTGCCGGTGGTGCTGGTCGCCGACATCGACCGGGGCGGGGTCATCGCGGCGATCGCCGGCACGCGCCATGTGCTGCCGCCCGCCGATGCGGCAAGGCTGTGCGGCTATATCGTCAACAGGTTCCGCGGCGACCCCGCCCTGTTCGACCCCGCTATTCCCGCGCTGGAGCGTCTCGCGGGGCTGCCCTGCCTCGGCGTGGTGCCCTGGTTCGAGGACGCCCGCAAGCTGCCCGCGGAGGACTCCATGGCTCTGGAAGCGGACCGGGCGTCGGCGGGGCCGCCGCGCGTCGCCGCGTTCCGCTATCCGCGGATCGCCAATTTCGACGATCTCGACCCGCTCGCCGGCGAGGTCGGCGTCCGCTTCGTGCGCCCCGGCGAGGCGCTGCCGGGCGATACCGGCCTCGCCGTGCTGCCCGGCAGCAAGAACACGCGGGCCGACCTCGCCTTCCTCAGGGACCAGGGCTGGGATATCGACATCCGCGCCCATCTGCGCCGGGGCGGGCGCGTGCTGGGGCTCTGCGGCGGCTTCCAGATGCTGGGCCGGTCCGTGTCCGACCCGGACGGCGTGGAAGGCCCGCCGGGATCGAGCGCCGGCCTCGGTCTGCTCGACATTGAGACGGTGCTGACGGGCGAAAAACGCACCGAGCCGGTCCGTACTGCCGACGGGCTCACCGGCTACGAAATCCACATGGGCCGCTCGTCCGGGCCTGCGCTGGCGCGGCCGTTCCTCGATCTCGACGGGCGGCCGGAGGGCGCGGTCTCCGAAGACGGCCTCGTGTTCGGCACCTACTGCCACGGCCTGTTCGCCAATGACGGGTTCCGAGAACGCTTCCTCGCGCGCATGGGCGCTGAGCGGCAACGGGCCTGGGAGGCGGAGACCGACGCCGTGCTGGACGCCCTCGCCGACCATCTGGAGGCGCATCTCGACCTCGACCGCCTGCTCGCCCTCGCCGTCTAGGCGCGGCAATCCCGGCAAATCCCTCATCCTGAGCCTGTCGAAGGGGCGGCGTTTTCGGCTTGACATTATCCCTTTTTGTTCTATATAAGTTCCACTCCGATGCACAGAGAGAGCGGGGGCATGACCTGACGGGCTGGCGGGCCGGGCGCATTGCGGCGTCCGTTCCGGCTCGATTTTCAAGGGAAACTGCCGGCGGCCGGGGGCCGGGCGGCAAACGGGGAAGGTGCGCGCGCGGAGATGGCGGCGATGCGCCGTTCGGGCGGGTGGGTTGGCCCGCGGCGGACGGGGACGGAAAGGAGCAAGGGATGGCGGACGGCATCCTGACGGAATCCCGGCGGGGCCGGGCGGTCGGCGTGGAACTGCGGGAGCGGGCGGTGGCGGCGGTGCTGGAGGAGGGCATGAGCGGCCGGGGGGCGGCGGCCCGGTTCGGGCTGGCCGCCAGGAGCGTCAACTGCTGGGTGAAGCGGTTTCGCGAACGCGGGCATGTGCGGCCGGATACGCGGCGCGTCGGCCCTCCCTCGCGGGTGGAGGCGGAGCGCGACCGGATCGTCCGCATCCTGGAGGCGCGCCCGGAGCTGACCAGCCGGGCGCTGAGCGAGGCGCTGGCCGCCGAGGGCGCACGGTTCGACGAGTCGACCCTGCGCAAATTCCTCCGGCGCCACCGCATGGAGCGCCGCCGCCGCCTCGCCGTCCGCCGCCAGCGGAAGCGGTGGAAGGCCCCCGCGGCCTGAAAAGGGAGGCCGCAGCGCCGTGTCAGGCCACGCGGGTTCGCTCGCGGTTGAGGGCCAGTACACCGCTCAGGGGCAATGTGCCGACATGCCGGGTTCGGCCGTCGCGGCTCAGGAACTCGACTTCCACGGCGTCGGGCGGCAGGAGCTCAACGACAGTGCCGACATCGCCTGCCCGAATCTCCGGATCGCCCGGACTCGCGAGCACGGCCACCAGGTCCAGCAATTCCGGTCGTCGCGGTCCGGTCATGTCTTTGGCCGCTTTCGCCATCGCTACAGCAGCCCGAGTTCGCCGAGTTCGGCGGCGAGGCCGGGCGGCAGCGCGTCGCCCTCGGCCGCATAGTCCGCGGGAAGGTCGGCGGGCGCGTCCTCGGCGCGGAGATAGCGCCAGCCCTGGAACGGGCGGTGGGCGCGCGGCGCCACGCGGACCAGCGCATCGTCGAGCAGGATGGCGCAGCTCGGCCTGCCGCCCGCCCCCGGCGCCGGCTCGAAGGCGAGGATGCGCTGCCGGGCCTGCACGAAGCCCCTGATGACCCAGTAGATCGACCCGCCGCCGGCCAGTATCTCCCCGCCCCGCCGCGGCGTCATGCGGGTGATGTGCCTGGCGATGGCGCGGCCTTCCACCGCCTTCCAGTGCGCCCGGCGGCTCTCCTGCCAGCCCGCCAGCCCTTCCACGCTCTCGGTGCCGACCGACAGCTTGATGAGGTGCAACCCGCTCTTGTCCGCGTCCATGGCCCCGCTATAGTCGCCCGGTCAGCACCGAAGCAAGGAGAGCCGCCCCGTGTCGGACGAAAAGACCGTCACCTTCCCGGTCGAGGGCACGCATGTGATGATGTTCGCCCGCTCGATCGGAGACTACAACCCCGCCTACCACGATCCCGGCCAGGGCGAGGGCAACCCGGTGGGCGCCCAGGTGGCCCCGCCGACCTTCCCGCAGGCGGTCGCCCAGTTCGACCCCGAATACCCGCTGCGCATCAAGGACGGCGAGGCCTGGTTCGGCTCGGGCGGCAACCCGTCCGGCATCGAGGGCAAGCCGGCGACGTCCGGCGGCCTCCATGCCGAGCAGCATTTCGAATATACCCGCCCGGTCCGGCCGGGCGACGTGCTGACGGCGCGCTACAGCCAGGGCGAGACCTGGGAGAAGGAGAGCCGGCGCGCCGGCAAGCTCACCTTCACCGAGCGCCTTGTCGATTACTACGACCAGGACGGCAACCATGTCTGCCGGGCGCGCGGCGTCGGCGTGAGGACCGAACGGCCGGTCGATCAGGGATAAGGGGGACCCGGAAGATGAAAGCCAGCGAAATCTCGGTCGGCCAGACCTTCGAGAAGATCGTGGTCGAGGACCTGAAGCGCACCCAGCTCGTCATGTATTCGGGCGCCAGCGGCGACTACAACCCGCTGCATACCGACGACCTCTACTGCAAGGAGGCCGCCGGCTATCCGGGCGTGTTCGCCCACGGCATGCTGACCATGGGCATGACCGGCACGCTGGTCACCGACCTGTTCGGGGCGGAGAACGTGCGCAAATACGGCGTGCGCTTCACCAACCAGGTCTGGCCCGGCGACACGCTGACCGCAACCGCCACGGTGCAGGACATCCGCGACGAGGACGGCCGGGCGGTGGCGGAGATCGGCATCGAGACGGTGAACCAGGACGGCAAGACGGTCGTTCTCGGCTCCGCGACGGGCCTGCTGGAAGACTGAACGAACACCTGACCCCGGGGGGACCGAGGCCATGACGGCATGGGATGTCGCGGTCGTCGGCTGCGGCAATGCGGCCCTGTGCGCGGCGATTTCGGCGCGGGAGAAGGGCGCGCGCGTGGTGGTGCTGGAGAAGGCGCCGGAGGAGGAGCGGGGCGGCAATTCCTTCTTCACCGCCGGCGGCTTCCGCTTCGTCCATGACGGGCTGGAGGATGTCTGCATCGACGTGCTGACCGACCTCTCGGACGCGGAGAAGGCGCGCATCGAGCTCCCCACCCACGACCGGCAGTTCTTCTACGACACGCTGATGAAGGTGACGCGCCACCAGGCCGAGGAGGACCTCGCCTGGACCCTGATCGACGGGTCGCGCCCGGCCATGGCGTGGCTGCGGGAAAACGGCGTGCGCTTCGTGCCGATGTTCGGCCGCCAGTCCTACGAGGTGGACGGCAAGCAGGTGTTCTACGGCGGCGTGAACATCGAGGCCGTCGGCGGCGGCGCGGGGCTGGTCGATTTCCTGCTGCGCCGCGCCGAAGCGGTCGGCATCGGGATCCGCTACGAGACCGGCGCGACCGGCCTCGTGCAGGACGACACCGGGCGCATAACCGGCCTCCGGCTGCGCACGCCGGAGGGCTACGAAGTGCTGGAGACCGGCTCGGTGGTGCTCGCCTGCGGGGGCTTCGAGGCCAATCCGGAGATGCGCGCGCGCTATCTCGGCCACGGCTGGGACCTGGCCCGCGTGCGCGGCACCCGCCACAATACCGGCGACGGCATCCGCATGGCGCTGGAGGCCGGCGCGCGGCCGCACGGCAACTGGTCCGGCTGCCATTCGGTCGGCTGGGACATCTCCGCCCCGCCCTACGGGGACCGCGCCGTCGGCGACAATTTCCAGAAGCACAGCTACCCGCTCGGCATCATGGTGAACCTCGACGGCGAGCGCTTCGTCGACGAGGGCGAGGACTACCGCAACCTCACCTATGTGCGCTTCGGCCGCGCCATCATGGAACAGCCGCATCGCTGGTGCGCGCAGATCTTCGACGCCAAGACCGTCCACATGCTGCGCGACGAATACCGCATCCGCGAAGTCACGAAAGTGGAGGCGGACTCGATCGAGGAACTGGCGGCCGGGCTGGAGATCGATCCGGCGGCGCTCGCGAAGACGGTCCGCGGCTACAACGCCGCGTGCCGGTCCTCCAACGCCTACAATCCCGCCGTGCTCGACGGCGTCTCGACCGAGGGGCTGAGCCCGGACAAGACCAACTGGGCGCTGCCCATCGACAGCCCGCCCTATGTCGCCTTCGTCACCACCACGGGCGTCACCTTCACCTTCGGCGGCCTGCAGATCGACAATGAGAACCGCGTCCAGGACCTTTCCGGGCGCCCCATAGACGGGCTCTACGCCGCCGGCGAACTGGTAGGCGGCCTGTTCTTCGAGAACTATCCGGGCGGCTCCGGCCTGATGTCCGGCAGCGTCTTCGGCCGCCGCGCCGGCCGCTTCGCCGCGGAGTATGCCTGCGGGTAGGTTTTGGCTGCAGCCGGGACAAACGCCAGGGAGACAAGGACATGCTCAAGCGTGCGGTTCCCCTTCTCGCAATGGTGATTTGCACCCTGCCCGCTTGCGTTCAGACCGCCAAGACCGTGAGTCCCGGGCTGACGACGGTAGACTCTGCGTCACTTCACATTCCCAAGTATTTCTATGGCGACAGGATCGGCGCTTGCGACACGTCCCGGCTGGGGCTGGAGATGACGCTTGAGGACGATTTCGTCGAAGGCAAGATTGCGGAAGTCATCGGCTATGACTGGGACGCGGACCACCTCAAGCGCAGCGACTCGCTGACTGTTCACCATGAAGCTATTTCCTACCCGGCCCGATATCTTTTCGCAGCGACGCACACGGCAGTGAAAACCGGAGATCCCGACCAGATTCGCAAGGCGGTATCGCTCGTGGTGCAGATTGCGCAAGCGGAAACCATTCTCGACACGATGACTGTCGAAGAGGTGCGCAGATCGGGCGGTCGTTGCTATGACGGGAAGGGTGTGACGTCCGCCAGATGTCATGCGCACGCCCCGCAATTCGCTGCGGGTTTCGGCAGCAGTTACCTAGTGCCGGCCATTTTCCTCAGAACGGAGATGAACGATTCGGAGCGTGCGATCGTGGACGATTACGCGCACAGGCTGTACGGGCGCTATATCAGGCCCTGGGCTGAAGCGGCTCGCCGCGATGACAGAGGTTTCTACCAGTATGCCAACCAAGGCATTGGCGAGTTGGTTTACGCCGCATGGACCGAAGACAAGGAACTTGCGACGCGGACATTCGCCAGGATATTTCAGGACATCGACAAAAAGTTCTTCCCGGACGGCTATATCGACAATAACTCTTTCCGAGGGGTCCGCGGGTTCTGGTACCATACCTACGGGGTCAATTCGGCATTAGCCGTGATCGGGCTTGCCGAGGCGTGGCGCGTGCCGGTTCCAGCGAATGTCCGGGACAAGGTAATTGCGGCCACGAAGCTGATAAATGTTGGCGTTCTCGATCTGGAAAAGTTTGATTCGCGGAAGTTTTCCGGATACCGCGGCAATGCCTCCACCGATCCGAAGGACGCCCGCCCTCACATTCACCAGCAGGCGATTGCCATAGACGCCATGGCGGAACGATATGCAAATGTCACCGTAGAGCGCGATGCAACCTATCTGCGCAAACGCAAGGCGGAGGGTCCGTCGGACGCCACGGTCGGATTCCATCCCGTTTGCATGATTCGCCAATAGGCGGCCGCCTTTCGGCGGCGCCAGGTACCAATCAGACCGAGGCCGCCACCGGCAGGGATTCGAGGCCGCGCAGCACGATGCTGGGGCGGAAGCGGGGCGGCGGGCCGGCGAGGCGGATCGAGGAGAAGCGCTCCAGCAGCACCTCGATGGCGATGCGCGCCTCCAGCCGCGCGAGCGGCGCGCCGATGCAGGCGTGGATGCCGCGCCCGAAGGAGATGTGGCTGTTCCCCTCGCGCCCGACATCGAGCCCGTCCGGGTCCTCGAACTGTTCGGGATCGCGGTTGGCGCCGCCGATCAGCACCACGATGTCCTCGCCCCGCTTCACCGGGAAGCCGTTCACGTCGCAGTCCTCGACGATGCGCCGCAGGTCCAGCTGCACGGGCGAATCGTAGCGCAGCAGCTCCTCCACTGCCGAGGGGATGAGCGCGGGGTCGTCCCGGAGCCGCTGGAGCTGTTCGGGATGGCGCAGCAGGGCCAGCATGCCGTTGCCGATCAGGTTGACGGTGGTCTCGTTGCCGGCGACCAGCAGCAGCCGCAACAGGGCGATCATCTCGTCTCCGTCCAGCCGGTCGCCCTCTTCCTCAGCCTGGACGAGCCCGCTCAGAATGTCGTCCTGCGGGTCGGCGCGGCGCTCCTCGACGAGCGGCGCGAAATAGGCGTCGAGGTCGGCCCCGGCGAGAATGGCGTCCGCGCGTTCCTCCGCGCTGATCGTCGGCTCGAGGATGCGCGCGCGGCGGTCGGACCAGCTCCGGAACCGGGGGCGGTCTTCCACCGGCACGCCGAGCATTTCCGCGATCACGATCACCGGCAGCGGCTTGGCGACGACCTCCATGAGGTCGAAGCCGGACAGGTCGTCGATGCCGTCCAGAAGCTCGTGCATGAGGCTGCGGATATGCGGCTCCAGCGCATTCACCGCGCGCGGCGTGAACGCCTTGCTGACCAGGCCGCGCAGCCGGCGGTGGTCCGGCGGGTCGAGCGACAGCAGGGACGGCGTGCCGGGGTCCGGGATGACCGTGCGCTTGCCCGGCTGCTTCGCCTTCCTGCCGTCGTTGGAGAAGCGCTGCCAGTCGGGAAGGATCGCCGCCACGTCCGGGTAGCGGCCGAAGACCCAGGCATTCATCAGCCGGCTGCGGTGCGCCTGGCCCCGGTCCCGAAGCGCCGCATAGGCGGGATAGGGGTTCTGGGTGTTCCGGTATGCGACCGGGTTGTAGGCGTGGCCGCACTCAAGGCGCTCGCGCATGAGCATGGCCTGCATGGCGGTCTTCCGGACCGCCTGTTTCAGGGATAGCGCCATGACCGTTTCCCCCGCTTGAACGCAGTCCTTCTCGTTCCGTTCATACTCCCGGCAGGGTCGGGTTTCAATGCGACATCAGGGCGGGAACCGTGGTGTCGCGCAGCAGCGAGGCGGTGACGCCGCCGAACGCCCATTCGCGCATGCGGGAATGTCCCCAGGCGCCCGTGACGATCAGGTCGATCCCCCGGTCGCTCACATGCGAGAGCACGATGTCCGAGACGGAAATGCCGTCGGCGACGGTGTTCGCGGCTTCGGCGTTCACGCCGTGGCGCGCCAGGTGCAGCGCGATATTGGCGCTCGGGATTTCGCCGTGGTCGCCGCCGGAGGGCCGGTGCGCATTGACCGAGAGGACCACCACCTTCTCCGCCCGGCGCAGGAGCGGCATGGCATCGTTCACCGCCCGCGTGGCCTCGCGGCTGGCGTTCCAGCACACGAGTATGGTCCTGCCCAGCACGTCGAACCGCCCGGAGTTGGGCACCACCAGGACCGGGCGTCCGCAGCTCATGGTGAGGTCGGCGGCGAGCTCCGGATAAGGGTAGAGTTCCGGTTCCGACGCGCTGCCCTTGCCCACCACGGCGAGGTCCGCATAGCGCGCGTGCAATGCCGTCACCTGGCTGACCGACCCCGACGCCATGCGCCATTCGGCATGGACGCCGGCCCGCTCCGCGATCTCCAGGAAGCGCCCGCGCGCCGTTTCGCCCTCGCCGCGGACCCTTTCGACGGCGGCCTCCAGCGCGCTCGGCGGCATCCCCGCCACCATCCAGGTCGGAATCAACGGGTCCGGAGAAACGAAGACCCCGGTCAGATGGCCGTCGTCCGCCCCGGCGAGACCTGCGGCCACGCGGATGCGCTCCCCGGCGCGCTCGCTGCCGTCCACATGCACGAGAATGTTCTTGAGGCCCATCTCACACCCCTCCGGTACCGAGCGGCGGCGGCCGCCCCATGCCTTCGATATGGTGCGTCCGGGCGGGGAATTTAAGCGTCCGCCTCGTCGCGCAGCATGGCGCGGGCGATCTGCTGCTGCTGGATCTGCGAGGTGCCCTCGAAGATGCGGAACAGCCGCGTGTCGCGGTAGAGGCGGGCGACGGCGTTCCCGGCCATATAGCCCTGCCCGCCGAGGATCTGGACCGCCTTGTCGGCGACCCGGCTCACCATCTCGGAGGCGAAATACTTGGCGCAGGCGATGTCCGCGAAGGGCAGCGGACGCCGTTCGAACCGGCGGGCGCAGTCCAGCACCATCGCCTCGGCCGCGTAGGTGTCGGCGCGCATGTCGGCGAGCATGGCCTGGACGAGCTGGTGTTCGCCGATAGCCTTGCCGAACTGGCGGCGCTCGCGGGCATAGCGGACCGCCTCGCCGACCAGCCGTTTCGCCTGCCCGACGCAGGTGGCGGCGACATGGGTGCGCGCATGGTTGATGCCTCGCAGCGCCGCCTTGAGCCCGAGCCCCTCCTGCCCGCCGACCAGCGCGTCTCCGGGCACGCGGCAGTCCTCCAGATAGACCTCGGAGACCCTGGACCCGCTGTGCCCCATCATGGCGACGGGTTCGCCCGCCCGGATGCCCGGCGTGCCGGCATCGACCGCGAACGCCGAAACGCCGCCCGCGCCGGGGCCGCCCGTGCGCGCCATGACCAGGAACATGTCGGCGTCCGCCGCGTTGGTGATGTAGCGCTTGGTGCCGTTCAGCACATAGTCCGCGCCGTCGCGCACCGCCGTCGTTGCGAGGTTGGCCGCGTCGGAGCCGTAGTCCGGCTCGGTCAGCGAGAAGGCGCCGGTGCAGCGGCCTTCCGCCATGGCGGGCAGGTATTTCCGCTTCTGCGCCTCCGTGGCGAAGTCGAGGATCGCCTGGCTGCAGAGCCCGATCGTGGTCGAGAAGCGGGCGCGGAACACGGCCGAGGCCCGGGTGAAGGCGAAGGTGAGCCGCACCTGCTGCTCCTGGCTGAGGCCGAGGCCCCCGTATTCCTCCGGGATCGAGATGGCGAAGAGCCGCATCTCGCAAATCCGCCGCACAAGGTCCTCCGGCACACGGCCCAGCTCTTCCACCCGCTCCTCGTTCGGGATCAGCTCCTCGCGCGTGAACGCCTCGACCCCGGCCAGATACGCCTCGAAATCCATGTCGCCGCCCATGATCCGCCATCCCCAAATGCCCCGTCGAAGACAGCGTAGGGGGCCTGCCGGAGGGGATCAACGGCAGCGGGCGGCAGGCATGGTCGGGGAAGAAATGCGGCCCATCAGCGGCGGACAGCTACGACCCGGTGCTCTCCCGGCCCGGCGGACCGAATGGCATCCGCGATATCGGCCACCGCCGCGACCAGGCTGGCCAGACGATTGTCATCCACGGCTACGACGGCAATTGAAAGGTCTCTCTGTTCCGCGGCCAGGCGCTTGTCAGTCGTTACCAGAGCCGTAAAGCCATTCAGACGGGCCCGCAGCAGCAATTCATCGTCCCGCAGGGCGCGCCATCGACGGACAATAGCGCTTTCGATCGCCACATCTCCGAGTTCCGCCTGAAGCGGAAGACGCAGACGCGGCGAAATCCCGACGTCGAGAAGGACCTTCACGAGTGTATGGAATCAACTATGGGAGGCGCAGTTCGGATTCTCGGTCGCGGCTGTACAGACAGCTTCGGCACCCGCTCGCAAGACAGCCGCGGCGGCCCTGGGATCGATCTGAAAATCGCGGAGGAATTCGTCCAGCGGCACGCCATCCTCGAGCCAGTCGAACAATTGCCGCACGGGCAGGCGCGTGCCCCGGAAGCAGGGAACGCCGCTCATGCGCGCCGGATCGACCCATACCGCTTCTTCCAGCGGCATGTCTTCGATCAGTTCAGGCCGGCTCGGCCCGAAATTTGCAAAAGTCTTCATAAACGTGGCGATCCGCTTCCAGAATATCACCTGACGAAAAAGATATGCCGGGCGCAGGTCGTGTCAATGAAATCGTCTTTGCGCCTGCGGCTCCCGGTCGAGATGGCGAGGACATGTTCCGGTCCGGAGTCGCCGCCGCAGCCCGCCCGTGCCATTCTGGCCGTCACCCGAAGAACCGGCACAGACGGAGGGTCAATGGCGGCGATTGCGGTGACGGGGGCCAATCGGGGCATCGGCGCAGGCATTGCGACGGCGCTGGCGGAGCGGGGCTTCGCGGTGGCCTGCCTGACGCGGTCCGGCCGGGGCCCGGAGGGGCTGGACCTGCCGGCATGGCCCGTGGACGTGACCGACACGGCCGGCCTCGCCCGCGCGCTCGATGCGGCAGCGCGGGACCTCGGCGGGCTGGAGGGGCTGGTCAACAATGCCGGCGTCCACCTGCAGGGGCCGAGCGCCGGGTTCCCGGTCGAGGACTTCGCCCGGACCATGGCGGTCAACACCACTGCCGTCTTCGCCGCCGCGCAGGCCGCCTATCCGCACCTAAAGGCCAATGGCGGCGGCATCGTCGTCAATCTCGGCTCCTACTGGGAGCGGCTCGGCGTGCGCGCCAACACCGCCTATTGCGCGTCGAAGGCCGCCGTCTCCGGCCTGACACGCTGCCTCGCGGTGGAGTGGGCGCAGGACAATATTTCGGTCTATACCGTCGCCCCCGGCTATGTGGAGACGGACATGAACGCCGAAATCCTCGCCAATCCGCGCTTCCGCGCCTGGCTGGAGCGGCGCATCCCGGTCGGCCGCCCCGGAAGCGTGGACGAGGTGGCGCGCTTCGTGGCGCTGCTGTTCGCCGAGAAGATCCACTACCTCACCGGCGAGACCATCGTGATGGACGGGGCGCAGAGCATCAACCAATGACCGTGCTCGACCGCCTCGACGCCCGCCTCGAAAAAGCGCTGCCGGACGAGGAAGCGGCGGTGCTGGAGGCCGTGAAGCGCCTTGCGGAACGGGTGGTAGCCCCGGCCGCGGCCGCCCTCGACGCGGAGGCCCGCTTCCCCTGGGACAATCTCGCCGCCATGCGCGAGCTCGAACTCAACCGGATGTTCGTCCCCGAAGCCTATGGCGGGGCCGGCCTGTCCTTCGCCTGCTATATCCGCGCGGCGCACGAGATGGCGCGGGCCTGCGCGGCGACCGGAATCGTGTGGTCAACCACCTTCCACGCCATCAAGCCGGTGATCGACTTCGGCAGCGACGAACTGAAGCGCCGCATCCTGCCGCGCATCGCCGACGGCGGCCTCGCCGCGCTCTGCATCACCGAGGAGAACGCCGGCTCCGACGCCACCGGCATGCGCACCCGCTTCCGCCCGGACGGCGGCGACATCGTCATCGACGGCGCCAAGACCTTCATCACCAACGGAGACGTGGCGGACGTCTGTGTGCTGTTCGGCAAATGGGCGGAGATCGAGGACGGGCGCGCGGCGATCACGGCGCTCGCCGTCGAGAGGGAGGCCACCGGCATAAGCGTGCTGCGGCTTGAGGACAAGCTCGGCCTGCGCGCGAGTTCCACGGCGGCGCTCGCCTTCGAGGGCGTGCGCGTGCCGCGGGAGAACCTCATCCTCGGGCCCGGCGAGGGGCTGAAGGTGCTGTTCGGCGCGCTCAACAAGTCGAGGCCCTCCATCGCCGCCCATGCGCTCGGCATTGCGCGCGCCGCCTTCGGCGACGCCGTGGCCTATATCGGCCAGCGGCGCCAGTCCGGCCGGCGCATCGCGGATTTCCAGGGCATCCAGTTCATGCTGGCCGACCTCGCCACCGAGCTTGCCCAGGCGGAGCTCTGGCTGGGCTATGTCGCCGGGCTGGTGGACGAGGGCCTGGACGATATCGGCATCGAGGCCTCCATGGCCAAGCTCTCCGCCTCCGACCTCGCCATGAAGGCCGCCGATATGTGCGTGCAGCTTCACGGCGGTTACGGCTATATCAGGGAGTATCGCGCGGAACGGCTGCTGCGCGACGCCAAGATCACCCAGATCTGGGAAGGGACCAACCAGATCCACCGCCAGCTTATCGGCCGCAGCTTCGCGAGGCGCCCATGACCCGACCCCATCTCCTCTCCGGCCTCGACGCCGCCGCCGCCATCCGGGCGGGAGACCTGACGTCCGAGCGGCTGGTCGAATCCTGCCTCGCGCATATCGAGGCGCGGGACGAGCAGGTCGGCGCCTGGATCCATCTCGACCCGGAGGCCGCGCTCGCCGAAGCACGGCAGCGCGACCGGGAGGAGCCCCGCTCGGCGCTCCACGGCGTGCCGGCCGGCGTCAAGGACATCATCGACACGCATGACATGCCGACCGGCTACGGTTCGCCGATCTACACGCCCGGCAACCGCCCGGCCTGGGACGCCGCGCCGGTGGCGCTGCTGCGCGACGCGGGCATGGTGGTGCTCGGCAAGACGGTGACGACCGAGTTCGCCATGCGCCATCCGGGCAAGACCCGCAATCCGGTGGACCCGGCCCACACGCCGGGCGGCTCCTCGCAGGGCTCGGCCGCGGGAGTGGCCGATTACCAGGTGCCGCTGGCCATCGGCACCCAGACCGCGGGCTCGGTGGTCCGCCCGGCCTCCTATTGCGGCGCGGTCGGCTTCAAGCCGACCTTCGGCACGGTGCCGCGCGCGGGCGTGAAGCCGATCTCCGAGACGCTGGACACGGTGGGCTCCATGGCGCGCACGGTTGCCGACGCCGGCGCCTTCGTGCAGGCGATGGCGGGCATCCCGATCTCGCGGGTCGAGGCCCGTCCGGCGCGCTTCGCCATGTGCCCGAGTCCGGCCTGGCATTGCGTCGAGCCGGCGTCGGTCAAGGCGATGGAGGCTGCGCGCGCGGCCGCCGGCGCCGGGCCGGATGACCTTGTGCTGCCGCCTCCCTGCGACGAGGTGCCGGCGGCCCACGATGTCATCATGCCCTATGAGGGCGCCCGCCTGCTGGCCTGGGAATACCGCATGCGCCGGGAGGACATGAGCGACGCCATCCGCCAGATCGTCGAAACCGGCCTCGGCCTCGACCGTGAACGCTATCTCTGGGCGCTCGGCGTCCGCGAGGCGGCGCGGGCGGCCTTCGACAAGGTCTTCGACGGCGTGGACGCGCTCATCACCCCGGCTGCGCCCGGCGAGGCGCCGGAAGGCCTCGGCTGGACCGGCTCGCCGGAATGCAACCGCATCTGGACCACGCTGGGCGTGCCCTGCATCACGCTGCCGGGCTTCTCCGCCGGCAACGGCCTGCCGGTCGGGGTCCAGCTCGTCGGCCGGGCGGGCGGCGATGCCGGCCTGCTCGCCGCCGCCGCCTGGCTGCATCCGCGCCTCGCCGGGTGAGCGCGCCCATGGGCAGCTTCGAGGCGTTCCGGGCGCTCCCCCACGCGATCACGCTGCTCGGCATGTCGGGCGTCGGCAAGACCGTGCTCTCGACGTCGCTGCGCCGGTCGGCCGACTGGTTCCACTATTCCGCCGACTACCGCATCGGCACGCGCTACCTGGCCGAGCACATCCTCGACAACATCAAGTTCAAGATCATGTCGATGGCGGACCGCTTCGTCGCCGACCTGCTGCGGTCCGACTCGATCTATATCGAGCACAATATCTCCGTGGACAATCTGGAGCCGGTCTCGACCTTCCTCGGCATGTACGGCGACCCGGCCGCGGGCGGGCTGGACATGGAGACCTTCCTCCACCGCCAGAGGCTTTACCGGGATGCCGAGATACAGTCGATGCTCGACGTGCCGGACTTCATCGCCAAGGGCTGGCGGCTTTACGGGTGCGAGAGCTTCGTCAACGACGCCTCCGGCTCGCTCTGCGAGGTGGTCGATCTTGACGACCCGGAAGACCCGGTGCTGGAACGGCTCACGGCCCACAGCCTGATCGTCTATATCCGCGCCGACGCCGCCTTCGAGGAGACCCTGAAGGAACGCGCCCGCACCCATCCCAAGCCGCTGTTCTATAATCCCGACTTCCTGATGCCGCGCCTGGAGGGCATGCCCGGGGACGGCGCGGGCGTCGATCCGGTCGGATTCGTGCGCCCGCTCTTCCCGGAACTGCTTGCCTTCCGCCGGCCCCGCTATGAGCGCCTCGCCCGCTACGGCCTGGCCCTGGAGACCGCAGACGTGTTCCCCAACGACGGCATTCCCGATGCGGACCGCTTCCTCGCGACCCTCTGGGAGCATGGCGGCGACCGGTTGGAGGCCTACACCGGACTCTGCGAGCGGCGGCAGGCGGAAAGGAAGGGCGGCTGATGGCCATTCGGCTTGCGGAGGGACTGCCGGCGGCGGCCGAGCTTGCGGAGGAGGGCGTGCCGCTCTTCTCCGACGACAGGCCGGCGCGCCGCGTGCTGCTGGTCAACCTCATGCCGGAGAAACAGAAGACCGAGCGGCAGATCGCCCGCAAGCTCGGCCTTGCCGGCCCGGATATCGCGCTCTCGCTCGCGGTTCCCTCGCGCTACCGGGGCAAGAACGCCGATCCCGGGCACATGGCCGCCTTCTATGGCGGGCTGGACGCGGCGGAGGAGGCGGACGGCGTGATCCTGACCGGCGCGCCCATCGAGTTGCTGGATTTCGAGGCGGTCGATTACTGGGAGGAGATCACGCATCTGCTGGGCGGGCTGCGCGCCCGGAAGACGCCGCTGTTCACGCTGTGCTGGGCCGCGCAGGCCGCGCTCTACCGCTATCACGGCGTGCCCAAGCACGCCCTGCCGGAGAAGCGCTTCGGCGTGTTCGAGCACCGGGTCGCCGCGCCCGCCAGCGCCGCCGTCGCCGGGCTGGAAGGGCCGGTGGCGATGCCGGTCTCGCGCCATACCGAGACCCGCCGGGAAGACCTTGCACGGGCCGGCGCAAGCCTCGACCTGCTGCTCGACCATGACGAGGCCAATGTCGGCGCCATCTGCGAGCCGGCGCTCGGCCATGTCCACGCGCTCAACCATTTCGAATATGAGGCGGGCACGCTCGACGACGAATACAGGCGCGACCTCGGCCGCCGCGACGACGTGCCGGTGCCCAAGGCCTACTACCCGGACGACGATCCCGCAGAGCCGCCGGGAGACCGCTGGCGCGCCGCCGGCGAGCGCTTCTACGCCAACTGGGTCGCCATGCTGGCGCGCTGAAGGAGGGATTGGTGAGCTACACGCTCTACAACCGGCCGGGCTCGGGCGGGTTCGTCGTCGAGGCGGCGCTGACCCTGGCGGAGGCGCCGTTCGAGCTGATCGAGCTGAACTCGAAGGCCGGAACGCCCCTGCCGGAGAGTTTTCGCGAAACCAATCCCTGGGGCCAGCTGCCCGTCCTGATCCTGCCGGACGGATCGGCGATGACCGAGACCTCGGCGATCCTGGTCCATCTCGCGCTCTCCTTCCCGGAAAAGCGCCTCGCGCCGCCGCCCGGCACGCCGGCGCATGGCGCGTTCCTGCGCTGGACGATCTTCGCCAACGTCAACCTCTACGAGGCGGTGCTCAGGCGGGGCTACCCGTTCCGTTTCACCGACGACCCCGAGGGGCACGATGCGCTCAGAACCGCCGCCATCCGCCGCATGGGCGAGGCGCTCAGCCTCATCGACGCGCATGTCGAGGAGCCGTTCCTGCTGGGCGGCGAGATGACGGTCGCGGACATCTACCTCGCCATGTTCCTCGTCTGGTATCGCGGCGACACGGAGCCGCCGCGCCTCGCCCGGATCAGGGACGCGGTCCGCGCCCACCCCGTCGTCGGCCCCCTCTGGCGCCGCCATTACGGCGAGCGGTAGGCGAAGACACAGCCCCGGCCGCCCATGGGCCAATGGCTGCCGGAGAACATGCCCCGAGGCACAAATCTGGATGGATCCGCGGACAGACGGTCCCGGAGGGAGATTCCCTTCTCGGAGGACGCCGGTCGCCGAAGGTGAGGGGACGCGGGTCAGGCCGCGACTGAGATGGCGCCTGCGTCGTTGTCCACGATCACCGGCGACTCGAAAATCTCTATCGACGGGTCGGCGCCGTAGCGCTCGCGGATATTGGCCTTCCAGGCATCGTCGTAGAGCCGCTCGGCGTCCTCCCGCGAGTCGAACAGATAGACGCCGCCGCCCGTCCGGGCTTCCTCGGAGAAGAGGTAGTATTTCCGCACCAGCCCCCTTATGCCGCGATAGCGCGGGGCGGATGCCTCGAACGCGGCCCTGGCCGCCTCGCGCGTCATGCCGTCGGAGAGCGGGATGCGGACGATCGCAGTTACCGCCATGGTTCAGGCCTCCTCGGTTCGGTGTCCGGGCGCCAGACTATCATCCGGGCCCGGCGCGGCGTCAATCGACACCCTCGACCACCCGCAGGTCGCGCTCGACAGCCCCTTCGAGCTTTGCCGCCGCCGCCTGGTAGGCTTCGCCGTCATGGGTCGCCACGGCTTGCTCGAAGCTCGCGAACTCGATGACCACGGTGCGCTCGCCGACGCCCGCCTCATAGGCCTGTACCCGCCCGCCGCGCGCGAGGAACCTGCCGCCGCCGGCCTCTATCGCCGGGCCCGCAAGCTTCGCATAAGCGGCCAGCGCGTCGGGATTCGTGATCGACCGGTAACAGCTCACCCAGTAGCTCTTCGCCATCATGCCCTCCCTGCCGGCGATGCGTCCGGCGCGAGGATAACCCGGTGCGGCCCACGCGGTAAATTCGCCGGTCCTGGGAACTCTACGCGCTGCCGCGCCTCAGCAGGGCATCCAGCGAGACCGGGCCGGCGCCGCGGGCGATGGGGATGAGCAGCAGGAAGATCCAGAGCAGCCGCTGGTCGAGGATTTTCGCGTCCGGCACATTGTCGAACCACATGCCGATCGTGGCCGCGTCCGCCCCGTGGCCCGCGATATCGACGAAGCTCATCACGAGGATGAAGCCGATCATGGCGAGGCTGGCGGCGCGCGTGAACAGCCCGACCACGATCAGCGCGGGAATGATGAACTCCGCCCAGGTGCCTGCGAGGACGATCAGGTCCGCGAAGAAGCCGAGTTGCGATTCATCGTAGCCGACGGCCTCCATCTGCGCGGGCAGGATCTGCACATAGGCGCCGGCCGAGAGCGAAAAGATGCCGCCGACGCCTTCCCCGAGCTTGGTCATGGCGGACGACCAGAAGAAGGTGGCGAGCGTCGCCAGGAACACCAGTCGCGCCAGGACCGGCGTGGCCGCGCCGTCGAGGAACCGGCCGACCGGTCCCAGAATCGTGTCTTCAAGGCGGTAGAGGAAATTCATCGCGGGGTCTCCCGACGTTTCAAACGGAGATTGTCCTGACGATTGGACCGGCGAACATCCCGGCGAGACTGGCGCCGAGATCGAATTCCGGCGCCTCGGCAGCGGCCCGCTCCGCCGCCCGGCCGAGCGGCTCGCCGGCGTCGAGCGCCTGCAGGAACGCCGCGCCGCCCGGGGGAAGCAACTGCACGAGCACAATATCTTCCGGGCGCGACACCAGAACATCCTCGGCGGCGGGTTGCACGGGCGATTTGTCGTCCGTTGCGTTGAAGCGCCAGATCGCATGGACGGGATGCGCCGAGCGGAGGATATGGCAGGCCGCCTGCAAGTCGAAGCGGGCCGCCGCCAGCGCATCCGCGTCGAGCCCGGCCAGCACCGAGGGATCGGCGGCGGGGTCGGCGGCGGCGTGGTAGGCCAGCCGGCGCGCATATTCGAGCCTCGCCACGTCCGGCAGGTAGGGCAGACCGGCCGCCGGCGGGAAGCTCTCCAGGAAGGGCGCGAACCCCTCTCCGTAGAAGATCATGCGCGGCGAGGAAGGCGGATGGGCGCGCGCATAGACGCCCGCCATCGCCTCGAAGAACTCTTCGCCGACCAGGGCCTTCACGACGGGAAACGCCTCTCCCAATGCCTCGATGAGCGCGACGACGACATTGTTGCGGTAGATGTCGAAGCGCCGCCCCGCCGGCCGCCCGTCCGGCCGGACGAGGCCCGGAGGCACGGGTTTCGCCGGGTCGAGCAGCGCGGCTGCAAATGTGCGCTGGTCGTCAGGCATGGCAGCCTGCGAGCACGGCATCGGCCCGCGCGGCCTCGGCGGCGAGCACCGGCCATTCGGGCACGTCATTGTCCCATTCGATCAGGGTCGGCAGCGGCCCGGTGCGCGCGCAGACCCGCTCGAACAGCGCCCAGACGGGGTCGGCGACGGGATTGTTGTGGGCGTCGATCAGCAGCGGGCCGCCGCTCTCGTCCGCCTCGATCTCGTGGCCGGCAAGATGGATTTCCCCGACAAGGTCCGTGGGAAATGCGTCGATATACGCCTCGGCATCGCAGGCACCGTTGGCCGCCGAGACATGCACATTGTTCACATCGAGCAGGAGGCCGCAGCCCGTGCGCGCGGCAACCGCGCCCAGGAACTCCACTTCGGCCATCGTGCTGCGGGAGAACCGGAGATAGTTGGAGGGGTTCTCGAGCAGGATGCGGCGGCCGAGGCGTTCCTGCACCTCGTCGATATGGTCCGAGACCCGTCGGAGCGCCGCTTCGTCACAGGGCACGGGCAGGAGGTCGGCAAGATATCCGCCGTCATGGCGGGACCAGGCGAGATGTTCGGAGACGCTGGCGGGCCGGAGCCAGGAGACAAGGTGCGCCAGACGGTCCAGATGTTCCGTATCGAGCGGGCCTTCCGACCCTATGGACAGGCCGACGCCGTGGCAGGAGACCGGGAAGCGCGCGGCAAGGCGCTTCAGCCCGGCAATCGCGGGGCCGCCGTCCGCCATATAGTTTTCCGCGTGGATTTCGACCCAGGAGACCCGGCCGGGCGCAGCGAGGATGTCTTCGAGATGCCGGGGCTTGTAGCCGACGCCGGCCTTCGGCGGCAGGCCGCTCCACCCTTTGTCCATGCCGTCCATCGCAGGTCCTCTGCCGGCGGGCCAGGGCCGGCTTGCCGCGTCCCGGAAAGGAAATCCGGGACGCGGTGGCGCCGTCCTCAGCTCGGCAGGTCGCGGTCGAGCATCTCCAGGGAGCCCTTGCGGTCTCCCGGCAGCTCCATGGTCACGCAGGTGCCCTTGGGCACGAGCTTCCAGGCATTGCCCTGGTAATCGACCGTGGACGTGCCGGAGCAGGTGGTGCCGGAGCCCGCGCCGCAGTCGTTCTGGCCCGCGAGCGCGACGCCGAAGCACTTCTCCTTCTCGCCGGCGGCGGCCGGGGTGGCGGTGTGCATGGCGAGCGCCGCCGCGACGGCGCTGGCGACCGCAAGGCCCTTGAGTGTCGAGGTCGTCATTCTGCTTCCTTTCGGATTGTCGAGGTTTCAGCAGGGGCGTTTCGAATCGGTCCACATACGGATCGGTCCGTTGTCACCGCATGTTTCGCCGTTATCCCGTGCATCTCCATAAGATAGGAACAGTCCCGCATTCCGCCAAATACCGATGCTGGCGGCCGCATTCAAATCTCGGTGAACTCGGCCGGGATGTGGAAAAGGGTTTAACCTTTCGGCCGAGTCGTTTTCCCGAGGAAAGGAACGGAGCCCGGGCCCATGACCGATCCGCTGTTCGACTTCACCGGCAAGACCGTGCTCGTCACCGGCGGCAGCCGCGGGCTCGGCCGCGAGATGGTGCTGGCCTTCGCCCGGCGCGGGGCCGATGCGGTCATCGTTTCGCGCCGCGAGGAGTCCTGCCGGGCCGTGGCGGCGGAGGTGGAGGCGCTCGGCCGGCGGGCCTGGGCGATGCCCTGCAACGTCTCGGACTGGGACGCGCTGGAGGACCTCGCGAAACGGGCCTGGGCGGCGGCAGGCGACATCGACGTGCTGGTCAACAATGCGGGGTCCTCGCCGCTCGCGCCCTCCTCGCTGGAAACGCCGGAAGAGCTGTTCGACAAGGTGATCGCGCTCAATTTCAAGGGGCCGTTCCGGCTGACCGCGCTCCTCGGCACGGCCATGGCGGCGGGCCGGGGCGGGGCGGTGGTTAACATCTCCAGCACAGGCGCCATCCGCCCGCGCCCGGAGCTCGCGCCCTATGCCGGCGCCAAGGCGGCGCTGAACGCGGTTACGGAAGCGTTTGCGCGCGAATATGCGCCGAAAGTGCGCGTCAACGCCATCATGCCGGGGCGCTTCCTCACCGACATCTCGCACGCCTGGGACGATGAGACCCGCCGCAACGCAGAGGCCGCGCTCCGGCGCAGCGGCGAGCCGGAGGAGATCGTCACCGCCGCCCTCTACCTCGCCTCCGACGCGAGCGCCTTCACCACCGGTTCCGTCATCCGCGTGGACGGCGGCGCGCCCTGAAACGATGAGGCCGGGGGCTCTTCAACCGTGGCGGGCGAGAGCGCCCTCGAGGATCGAGACGGCGCGGTCGATCTGGTCGCCGCTGGAGCAGAAGGGCGGCACGAAGCGGAGCACATTGCCGTGCTGGCCCCGCACCGAGAAGAGCAGGCCGTTCGCCAGGCAGTCGCGGTAGATTTCCTGCGCCTCCCGGCTTGCAGGCTCCTTCGTGGCGCGATCGCGCACCAGCTCCACCCCCTGCAGGCAGCCCTTCCCGCGCAGGTCCCCGATGATCGCGAAGCGCTGCATGAGGCTCTCCATGCCGGCCTTCCAGCGGGCGTCGATGGCGCGGGCCTTCGCCGGCACGTCCTCTTCCAGGATCTCGTCGAGGCTGGCGAGGCCGGCCGTGCAGGCGATGGGGTCGGAGGAGTGCGAGTGGCCGAAGGTGAGCCCGCCTTCCAGCGCGCGTTCGGCGACCGCATCGGTCGTCACCATGGCGCTGATCGGCAGCCCGCCGCCGAAATGCTTGGACAGCGTCATGATGTCCGGCACGACCCCGTGCTGCTGGTAGGCATACATGCTGCCGAGCTTGCCGAGCCCGGTCTGCGCCTCGTCGAGGATGAGCAGCGCACCCCGCTCCTCGAGCCCCGCCTTGAGCGCCTTGAGGTAGCCGGGCGGCATTTCGATGACGCCGCCGGCGCTGATGAGCGGTTCGGCGATGACGGCGGCGAGGTTGTTCGGGCATTCGCGGTCGAGCAGGTCGAAAGCGATGGCGAGCAGCGGCCGCCACCAGTCCTCGCCCTCGGCGGGCACCGGCGAGCGGTAGGCGTAGGGCGCGGGGATCGCGAACACCTCCGGGATCGCCGGCCCGTTGCCCGGCGTGGCCGCGGCGAAGCTGATCGCGCGCGTCACGTCCGTGTAGCCGTGGAAGCTCAGATGCAGCGCGCCGATGCCGCTGCGCCCGGTCGCGCGGCGTGCGAACAGCAGCGCGGCCTCGTTGGAATCGGCGCCCGACTGGATGAAGAGCGAGCGGCTGAGCGGCGCATCGAAGGTCTCCGCCAGGCGCGCGGCGAGCCGGAGCTGCGGCGCGTTGAAATAGACCGAGCTCGCATGGGTCAGCGTACCGAGCCCCTCGCGCACGGCAGCGGTGACGCGCGGGTTGTTGTGGCCGAGCGCCGAGCACATCTGGCCCGAGTTGAAGTCGAGATAGGCCCGGCCGTCGGCATCGAATATCTCGGCGCCCTCGGCCCGCACGAAGACAGGCCCCTCGACGGCCGGCACCACGTCCGACAGCAGCTCGCTCTGGATCAGGTGGCGCGCGCCGGCCGCGCGCAGGGCCGCGATGTCCACCGCGCTTCTCCCGCTAAGGTCAGACAGGCGCAATCCTAGCCCGGTTCGCCTGCGGGCAGTAGGCGCAACCGGACGCTGCGTGCCGGAAAGCACTTCCGCGGCAGGGACCAGAGCGCGGCGGCTGCCGCCTATGGCGGAGAGATAGCCGATGCTCTTTTTTGTGGCGTATCTCCGACAGCACCGCGTTCGTCAGATCGCGGGTCGCGCGCAACGGGTGTGGTGCCCCGGCCCAGGGCCCTGACCCCTCGGAATCCAAATTGGGAACGATGGCATGCGGATGCTGATCGGCGTCGACATGGAGCGCCGAACAACACGCAAAGACTGAACCGCGCCGCTCCGGACTGCCGGGGCCCGCTCTCATAGGAAATTCTTATGGACTGCGAAGGAAAACGGCATTGGAACTTGCCCCGGCGGTATAGCTAGATTGCCGCCATCCGAAGAGAGCCTCGTTGAAGGGGGAGACGATGAACATGAAAGCAAGGAAAGACCTGACGACCGTTGCGTGGCTCGCCATGCTCGTTGCGGTTATCGCCATCGCCAGCATCGAACCGGCGCTGGCCGGGCACAGCGGAAGGTAACCGCGCCCTTGCCGGCTCGGGCCGGGTCGAAGACGGGCGGCGCGTGAAGGACATTGCACCCGCGCCAGGATAAGAAACGCGAATCCGCGTGCATGCCGGGCCGGACGGGCACAGCGGCGGATCGAACAGCACCAGCGCATCGAAGCACTCGCTCGTGCTCGCCTGACGCAGCGCCAGGATGGTCGAGAGCGAATGGAACACCCGATGGTCGGCATCGGGCCGAACCGTCTCTCGATGTCGCGTGCAATACGCTTGCCGTCGTTCACGAAGAACGGCAGGTTGTGCCGGAGCGGGCCCTGGTCGACCGGATTCCATCCATGATTGCGGACATCGTGAACGAAGCAGTCGAACCGATCGGCCAGAAGGGGTAGCGGGCGTCGATCGCGAACCCGTTGCCGTGGCGCCGCGCGGTGAGCGTGTAGCCGGAGAAACCTTCCGCCCTTGCGTCGTTGGCGGGCAGAAAGTCGAGGAGAATCTCGAACGAAGGCCCGATGAGCCGGATTTCTCGAAACGGTGAATAAGGCAGGTGGGCGGACCTGATATGGCATCTGTCTCCGCCCGAACCCGGTCATCCAATGGACGCAATCATCGACCAACCTCAATTCGATTGTCGTTGACATATTGGAGGCGGGCAGCTCAAATTGTGCAGCCTCAGGTTCGCGCTGCTCCGCTGGATCGGGGAGAACTTCCGCGTTTTCGGGCCGGGTCGACGATGGACTTGAAGTTCAGCAGCGAGGTTGTCTCTGATGTAGTTCCGGTGCATCGGCGCACCTGTAACGCAAGTCCTGTCCGGCGGTTTTCGTGGCCGATGCATGTATTCAGTTCTTGCAGAAACACTTCGCTGTCTTTCCCCCGCCCTGTCGACGATGCCCTACGCCGCGCTTCCGGATCGCATGACGGACGGCTGGCGTATCTGCGTTGCTGCAACGCCATGGCGATAAGCGCTCGCGCGTTCGATGCGCGAAGGCGCGGCCTCCGGTTTGCGTGCCGCGTGGGTAAAACGTCTTGACGACCAGCGGCGGCATGCCCGGACATTCCGGTTCTGAGCTGACGAAACTGCTCGAAACCGTCGATATCGGTCGCAGCAGGACGGTCGGGGAGGAAGGCCCTGCGCCGGAGACCGCCGACCAGTATGCCGCCCATATCATCTGGACGGCCAGCAAGCCGCTGCTGCCGAAGCGGCGCTATCTCATTCATTTTGCCAATGTCTCAGCGGTTGCACAGGTCACCGAGATCGTTCACCGGATCGATACGGATACGCTGGAGCATATGGCTGCAAGGACGCTGGGTCCCGAAGAGATCGGCTATTGCAAGCTGTCGCTCGACCGGCCTGTTGAGTTGGATTTTGCCGCCGACCGCAGGGCGGGCGTGTTCAGCCTTGCCGACCTGCTCACCGGCGAGGAAGCGGGCACGGGCGCCATCGAATTCGCGCTCCGCCGCGCGACCAATATCGTCCGGCAGGAGTTGAAGATCGACAAGGCGGCGAGGTCGCACGCTCTCGGGCAGCGCCCCTGCGTGTTATGGATGACCGGCCTGTCCGGGGCGGGGAAATCGACTGTCGCCGACCGCGTGGAACAGAAGCTCCATGCAAGCGGCAGGCGCACATATCTCCTGGACGGGGACAATGTCCGGCTCGGGCTCAACAGGGACCTCGGTTTCACCGAGCGCGACCGGGTCGAGAACGTCCGCCGCGTGGCCGAGGTCGCGAAGCTGATGGCCGATGCGGGGCTGATCGTGATCGTTTCCTTCATCTCCCCATTCAGGTCCGAACGCAGCATGGCGCGCGACCTGATGGAGGAAGGCGAGTTCCTGGAGATATTCGTGGACGCGCCGCTTGCGGTCTGCGAGACACGCGACCCGAAGGGCCTCTACGCCAAGGTGCGCAGGGGCGATCTCGTGAACTTCACCGGGATCGATTCCCCTTACGAACCCCCGGAAGCTCCCGAACTGCGGATCGATACGGCGACGATGACGGTGGACCTCGCCGCGGACGCAGTAATTCGATTGCTGGATTGATGTCGGGATTTCCGCTGCCGCTTACCAGACGCGCTCCCCTGCCCGCCGGCTGTCCCGGCGGACGAAGGGCCGCAACACGACCGGGAGGCGTTCGATGACCGGCCGGGCACTGCGCTATCCACCGGTTATCGTTCTCAGTTCCGGCCGCTGCGGGTCGACGATGTTGTCCAACATGTTGAACCTGCATCCGGATCTCCTCAGCATCTCCGAGTTTTTTACATTTCACAGCACTGCCTTGTTCAGCCGATGGCGCCTGACCGGAAACGGAATGTGGCATGTTCTTACCCATCAACCGCAATTGGTTCGTTATCTTCTGAGAAAAGACTACGAAGAACTGCTGTATCCCTTCGAAGATCCCGATTCCCGGTTTGGACGAAAAACTGTCCCTCCCATTCTATGCGTGACGCTTCCTCACTTGACAAATCACTACGAAAGACTCTTCGATGAGATGGAACCGGTCGTGCGAAGTTTTCCACGCCAGTCTCCTGCAAAACATTGTCGTGATCTTTTCGAGTGGTTGTGTGACAGATTCGACCGGAAGGTATGGGTTGAACGCTCCGGCGGGTCTTCCATGTATGCGTCGAGGCTCATGTACAGATTTCCGGAAGCCAAGGTGATCAACATGCACCGGGACGGGCGGGATGTTGCGCTTTCCATGTTTCAACATCATCCATTCAGAGGAATTGCGCCCTACATAATTGCCCTCCAGAAGCGAAGATACGATCCCTTTAGAGTCGAGGCGAAACATGGCGAATTCTGGGATTCGATGGCGCTGCGCCTGCAACCTTTGAAGTATTTGTCCCGGTTCCCGATCCCCATGTCCGCCGACCGGTTGGAGATCGCGCACTTCGGCGCAATATGGAGCTCGATGGTAGGAGCAGCTCAGGACTTCATCCAGAACCTGCCGTCGGAACAGGTCCTGGAGGTACGGTTTGACGATTTGCAGCAAAATGCAGAGTGGGAGCTGCGTCGTATAATCCGGTTTATTTCCAGAGATTTGGAAAACGAGGACTGGATTCACGAAGCAGCCGGGATACCGAGGCCGTCCCGGTCCAAATTTGGCCGGCTCGATCCGGAAGAACGGGCGACATTGACCGAAGCCTGCCGGCCGGGTCTGGAGCGGCTCGGCTACGCCGTGTAGAGCGCGGCGTAGCGGTGGCGGAGCCGGGAGCGAGGAGCGCGGCCGAGGGCGTCTATACGACCGGCCCGGTCGGGCGCCACCTGCTGCGCATGGCCGGGCCCGCTTCGACGGCACTGCTGTTCATCTTCCTGGCCGACCTGGTGACCCTCTTCTATGTCTCGCTATTGCGCGACGAGCGGTTGATCGCTGCTGTCGGGCTCGCGAGATTCATCGAGTATTTCGTCATTGCCATCGGGCTCGCCTTTGCGTCATCGGCGACCGTGCAGGTCAGCCAGTCGCTCGGCGCCGGCGACAAAGCGCTGGCCGTGCGGCAGGCGACCTCATGCCTGGTCGTCACCCTGGCCGTCCTGTGCGCCGCCGTCGGATTGGCGCAGGTCTTTCGCGGCGCGGCTCTCGCCTCCTTCGTGGAGCCGGGCGCGGTCTTCGACGCTGCGGACCTCTATCTGGAGATCGCCCTGTATTCCGTCCCCCTGGCAGCGGTGAGCCTGGCGACGGGCGCGATATTGCGCGGTGCCGGCGACGTGCGCCGATCCGTGGCGGTGACCGTTTCGGGCAGTCTGGCGGCCCTGGCGGTCAGCCCGGCGCTGATTTTCTGGGCCGGTCTGGGCCTGGAGGGAGCCGCCTGGGCGCTGCTGGCGGACCGCGCGATCAGCGCGGCGCTCGGCGTCGGGTTCGTCATCCGCAAATACCGTCTCCTGAAGCTTCCCGACATTTTCGAGACGGTTCGCGACGCCGGGCCCGTTCTGGCAATCGCGGGGCCGGCCGCCCTGTCGGAACTCGCGACGCCCACAATCTGGCTGCTGGCGACCTGGTGGGTCGCGGCGTTCGGGGACAGCGCGCTTGCCGCATGGGCGCTGCTCGCACGGATCACCTTGCTCGCGGGGTGCGGGATCATGGGACTGACCATCGCGCTCAACCCGGTGCTGGGGCAGAATTACGGTGCCGGCGACACCGGCCGGACCGCCGCCAGCCTTCGCAGCGCGGCGGTGTTCTCCATCTGCTACGTCATTGCGGTCTGGGCGCTGTTCGCGTCGACCTCCGGCCAGATCTCCCGAATGTTCGATCTGACGGCGGGAGCGTCGGGCCTGGTGCATGTTTACGCCCTGTACGGTTTCGCCGCGCTCGTCCCGGCAAGCATGGCAGCGCTCTGCAGGCCGGTATTCTACCATTTCGGACGTTCGGTCTGGACGACGGTCCTGGACTGGACGGCGAACGTCCTGACGCTGCTGGCGCTGGTGCTGCTCGTGGGAATGCCGGACGGGGAGCCGGTCGTGCTCGCGCTTGGCGCGGCGGCGGCGGTGTGCGCGGTGCCGATCGGCAGAGCTCTCGCCGGCTCCCTCTCGCTCGGGCTTGCCTGGCGCCTTGTTGCGCAGATGAGGGCGCCGGAACCATCGCCGAAGGATGCAGCATGAGACGGAGGACGAAACTGTGGATCGCTCTGCCGGTGGCATTCGCCGCCGCGATCCTCCTTGCAGGCGCGGCGGGCTGGTTCTGGCTGCGCACATCGCTGCCGCGGCTCGACGGCGAGATCCGGCTTCCCGGCCTCCAGCAGCGGGGAGAAGTGATCTACGACGCCAACGGCATTCCCCATATCCGGGCGGCGACGGTCGACGATGCCTATTTCCTTCTTGGATACGTGCATGCGCGCGACCGGATGTTCCAGATGGACTTCGCGCGCCGGATTGGCAGCGGAACGCTTTCCGAAGTCGTCGGCGAGCGAACGCTCTCCATAGACCGCATGGCGCGAACGCTCGGGACGGAACGGAATGCGGAGCGGATTCTCTCGCGCCTGCCGGAAGATGCGGTCGGGGTTCTGAAGGCCTATTCCGCCGGCATCAACGCCTGGCTGGCAACGCGGCCCGGCGCGCTGCCGCCCGAATTCGTCCTGCTCGGCTACGAACCGAAACCGTGGCGGCCGAAGGATTCGCTGGCGCGGAGCGGCGTCAAACTGGCCAACCTGGTTTGGGAGTGGGAGAGTGAAGCCCTTCGAGGCGCGCTTGCGGCAAGATTGTCCCCCGCGCAACTCTCCGACCTGTTCCCCGAGGACGTCGATGGCGACTTGTCCGGCGCCGGTCGCGGGATTGCGGGACACACGCCCGTTGCCGCCCAATGGAAATCCCTGTGGAGGGCCATGTCCGGCGGCTCGCAATCAGAGTCACAGGCGTCCAATGCGTGGGCAGTTGCGGGCAGCAGGACGGCAAGCGGCCTCCCCATGCTGGCCAGCGATCCCCATCTGGCGCTGACAGCGCCCGGACTCTGGTATCTCGCGCGCATGGAAGCGCCGGGCCTTAGCCTGGCAGGCGCAACGGTTCCGGGCGGACCCGTTTTCGTTCTGGGCCATAACGACGCCATTGCGTGGGGCGTAACCAATGCAGGCAGCGACTTTCAGGATTTCTTCATAGAGCGCATAAGCGAAGGCGAGCCGGGCCGTTACGACGCGCCCGGCGGATCACGGCCATTCGATGAGCGGATCGAAACCCTTGCCGTGAAGGGGCGGGAACCCGTGGAGCTGGTCGTCCGGGAAACGCGCCACGGCCCGGTGGTTTCCGACCTCGCGCCCGACTTCGCCGCCCTCGATGGGCAATATCCCGGGAAGCGGGACCATGTCGTCGCATTCTCTTCGACGCTTCTGCGCGACGATGACATGACAATTCTCGCCTTTCTCAGGTTGAACCGGGCACAGAACTGGGCCGGATTCACGTCCGCCCTGGAGAATTTCCATTCTCCTCATGTCAGCATCACCTATGCCGACATAGATGGGAATATCGGCTTCCTGTCGCCGGGGCGGGTTCCGATACGCAGCGCCGGCGACGGCTGGCTGCCTTCGGCCGGCTGGACCGGCGAAGGGGACTGGACCGGGTTCGTGCCGCACGATGCGCTTCCGCGCGCCTTCAACCCGCCGTCGGGCCTGCTCGTGCATGCCAATCAACGCATCGTCCCTGCCGACCATCCGTGGTTCCTCGCCCGCCGCTGGCCGCCGCCATACCGGGCGGACCGGATCAAGGCGCACATGGAGCAGGTCGCTCCGCGCACGGTTGCAACGGAAACGGCGCTGCAGCACGACGAGTTCTCCGGCGCTGCGGCTGACCTCGTCCCCCTGTTTCTGATGCTCGCCGAACCCGCCGGGATGGACGAAAACGGGAAACGCGCATTGTCCCTGCTGCGCGGCTGGGACCTGCGTATGGCGCGCGCATCGGCGGCGCCGTTGATATTTGCGGCCTGGCTCGCAGAAGTGAACCGCGGTCTCTACGCCGACGAACTCGGCGACCTCTTCCAGCCCTTTTTCGGCCTCCGGCCGGGCACTGTCGCCCACATGCTGAAAAACCGCCGGGCATGGTGCGACGATGTGACGACGACGCCCGTCGAGACGTGCGGCCAGACCGTCGCCGCCGCTCTTTCACGCGCTCTCGACGATCTGGCGCGCCGCTACGGAGACGACATGGAGGACTGGCATTGGGGCGAGGCGCACCGGGCCGTATTCGGCCATGTCCTGCTCGGCCGCATACCGGTCCTGAAGCGGTTGGCGGATATCCGCATCGAGACGGGAGGCGGCGGCTTCACCGTCAATCGCGGGCGGCACAACGTCGCCAATAAGGAGGCGCCCTTCGCCGCCAACCACGGCTCCGGCTACCGCGCGGTTTACGACCTGTCCGATCTCTCGAACTCCGTGTTCTCCGTCGGAACCGGCGCCAGCGGCAATTTCCTGTCCTGGCGCTACGACAACACGACCCGCCGGTGGCGGGACGGCGACTATATGCGCATTCCCCGAACCCGCGCCGAGGCCTTGCAGGAGGCGGCGGGGGTGCTGACGCTCCTGCCGGGGCCGTAGCCGTCGCCCGGCACGCCGCCTGGGACCCGGACCCGCGCCATGAACGGGTTGACCGCGCCGGACCCCGAAGGGTACGGATGCGGAGCCTGACAGCAGTCGAGGCAAGCGGGGCATTTCACCGTTACCGCTCGGTGCCGTCGCCTGGCTCCTGTTCCGCAACCGGATATGCAGCGATGCGGGCGGCCGCGTCCTTTGCCTTCGCAACGACCTCCTCGAAATCCCGGGCGTCGCAGGCCCGGGCCACGGTGGCCTTGACCGCATCCTCCCAATGCGCCTCGCCGGCCTGTCCGCCGTTCACCAGCGACAGGACACACTCCACGCCCAGCAGGAAACCCGCTGCCCCGGCAAGTTCCTCCGCAGTCTGCGATTCGAGAATTCCGACCTCTCCGGCTTTCTTCAGTACAGCCGCCGGTCCATCCCCACCTGCCATATCCGGATGGCTCTCGCCATATTGCAGACGCAACCCGAGCGCGGTCCGTTCGAGATCGCCCAGACCGCCCAGGCCTTCCAGAATCGCCGGGAGCAACCGCTCGCCTTCCTCGTCCGGGACGGGGTGAAGACTATCGGCGGCCGGCGGAGCCTGCCGGAGGAGGAGGGACCGCCTGGCTTCCTCGAACCGTTCGGCGAACTTGTCGGGGCGGTCGCCGGCCACGCACACGATCCTCGCCGACGCCGCTTCCCGCAGAAAATCCGCATCCGGTTTCCCGGCGCCGTTCGCAAAGCGCTCCAGCGCACCGGTAACATTGTCGGCCGCGCTGCCCGGGGCCCGCATATGGACGGACTTGACCAGCATGTTGTTGGCCGACCACTGCGCCGCGACCTTGTTGAACCTCCTGCAGAACTCGCCGGCACTGTCCTCCAGAACGAATCCGCTGCCTTCGATGTCCGATGCGCCATCCGCCAAAGCGATGATCTCGACTTCCGATTCGAAGGTCATCCGGCGTTCTCCGAGCCTGCCAAGGGCCACAAAGGCGATGCCGTAGCCGGGAACCGGGCCTCGATGGGCAACGAATTCGTCGAGAACGGCCCGCGCCAGCAGGGTTATCGCCGCGTCGGCCATGTTGGAGAGCGGCCGGCCGGCGTCCTGCCCCAAAACATGTCCCCGCATCATCCTTACGCCGATCTGGAAGGCCTGGTCGTTGCACCAGATTTGCGCATTTTCGGCGACTTCCTCGGCCATATCCGTTTCTGAAAGGTCCATATCTTCAATCATTTCGCTGCAGCCGAACTCATGACCGTAATAGAGCCGCAGCAACCCCCTCTGGGCAAAGAGCAACTCGTCAGGCTCCATGCCTATATTGTCGGGAACGGTAATCTGCTGAAATTGTCGGCTGGCAACGCTGTCGATCAGCGGATAACAGACCTCCATATATCTTGCCAGACATGGCGCGCCCTGAATAACCTCCGAAATCAAGGGGAGCGACTCGGGCCGGTGGCGGTAGGCTTTGCTGGAGAGCGCCCGCCAATCCTTGATATCGGGATAAAATTTGCGCCGCCACTCTTCGACAATCGGGTTCATTTTCCGGAACCAGGCCGATGGAAAGAGAAGCAAGGTCATCATCGAGCCGTAATGCGATGGAAGGCTGGGGGCCTTGTCTTCGGGGAGGCCGTGAAGCAATGGGTACGGCCTGGTCGGCTTGTCGTGATGATCCGAGTGCCGCTGTATGGAGAAATACAGATAGTTCGAAGCACTGGAATGATTCCAGGAATGATGCGGCTGGATCCGTTCGTACTTGCCGTTCGGCCTCAGGACACGCTGCAAACCGTAATGTTGCATATAATCGACGGCTCTGATCCCCCAGGCTGCGAACAAGGCAATAAACGCCCAGGCGGCGAGCCCCAGCCATCCTCCGATAGCAAGCGCCAGGGCGGGCCAGGCGGCCCACATGGCGGCCCATAGCCAGACCGGATTCGACTTGTGCCAGAACGACAGACCGCGGCGGGCCAACCGGCGATGCTGGACACGAATCGCCTCCGCATAGACATAGGGAAGTCCGGTAAAGAAGTAATTGTAATAGCTTTGCCCAAGTCGCGCGGACTCCCTGTCCCGCGGCGTTGCGACATTCGGATGATGCATATAAACATGTTCCGTGTACATGTGCGGCATGGCGATTGCGCCCATCGTGAATTCCGCCAGCCGCCGCATCCATAGTTTCGGCCTGTGGATCAGGTCATGCGACGTTATGGTTACGAGTCTGCCGAGCATTCCGCAAAATACGAGCAGAACAAGGCGTTCGTAGAGCAGCAGGGTCGGTAAGTTGCATACGGCCCAAAGTATGAAGATCACCAACAGAGGATAAAGTACTGCCCATAAAACGAGAATGGCCATATGCCAGAATACCCGGGACTCCGGCGTGTTGCGATCCAGGTTCGGGACATCGTTCTTGCATAATGTTTCCACAATTTTGATATAGGGAATAAGCGGCAAGATAATCCATGGAACGACCCATGGAATGAAGTCGGGCAGCAAGTCCAGCGCCATGGCTATAACCAAAGGCACAAGCAGCAGCGTGATTGAAAACGGAAGCGCGCCTCTCAGGCCGGTCCCGGCTGTGCGGGACCGGTTCATGATTCCCTGAGATCGTAACCGAGGCGTTCGAGGCTTGACCGGCAGGATTCGGTCAAGGCGGCGCGCTCGGCGGGAATGAGGTCTCCCAGCTTCGAGGGTGTCGGGCGGGGGATCCGCGCCGCCTCCTTCACCCATTCCGGATCTTCGAGAGACGGATCGAGAAACCGCGCGAGGCGCGCAATCTCCTTCTCCGGTTCGCTCTGCATGTCCTCGAACCGCACACGCAGCACCTTTTCCGGCGGAAGCGTGTCGAGAAACCGGTCCGCCAAGTCGACTATGTCCGACCAGAATTTCCCGAATTCGGCAAGCGTGAATTCCCGGTCTCTGGTTCTGCTGAACAGAAAGACGACATACACGAGAAGCTGGGTGCGCAGCATCGCCCAGTCCCGGAACGCATGTCCCGAGACCCCTGTCATCGGTTTCAGCGCATCCACGCCATACTCCCTCATGGTCACAATGTAGCGCATGGCTTCGCGGAACACGGGGTGCTTCTTCATCGACATGGCGGTATCGCGCCCGTCGCGGTAGAGATGGATGAACTTCGCCTCGGGAAACATTTGCGCCAGTCTGGGCGCATACATCCCGGCCCCGCCCGAGCGCTCCACCCAGACCTTTCGGTCGAACTTCCGGCTCAGCCACGCGAACATCGCCCGGTAATGATCGGCCGCATATTGGCGCGGCTGCGAGCGGATCACCGGCTCGAGCTCGTCGAGAAGGTCGTCGGGCCGGTCGGTGATATGCGGAAGCGTGACCCACGAAATGGGGGGTATCTCCGCGCCGGCATAGCGGCCGCGCGGGGTGCCGACCGGGTACAAGAGCGCTTCGGAGTGGCTGCCGAGTTGCCGGCGCTGCGCCCTCGTCTGCCTGCTGACGATGCTCCACATCTCGTTGCCGGTCAGGCGCCGGAAGTGAAACAGGGCGCGACCCTGCAAGATAAACAACTCGGATATGCTGAGAATGTCCGGATGCGAGTTCAGGACATCGGACAGCATGGTCGAACCGCAGCGTCCGGAACTGACGACGATTGCTGGAGAGATGTCCATGGCCTGCCTCAATTTTACCCTCAAGCGGGCCCCGACCCGACCAACGCCCCTTTGGACTCGGGGAGTCACCCGCAACGGCTAGAACAATCAGCTATACTTCGTATAGTAGTTGGCAATACTCATAAAGTCCTTCGTTTTCGAGGGCGAGGGGGTTTACTGCATTGGCGCCGATGGCCGCCCGGAGGACGCCGGAGCAGAGGCCGCTGGGGAACGGCCAGCGCATCGTGCTGATGCGCGTCCCGGAGATCGCCCCCGGCGTCAGGGTCACCGTCCCTTGATCGCGCTTTTCGCGCGCCACCCGACGGCGGCGAACCTGGTGATGGCGGCCATGCTGGTGGTCGGGCTGCTGGCGCTCGGGCGGATGAACAAGCAGTTCTTCCCCGATTTCGGCATCGACGCGGTCCTCGTCTCCGTGACATGGCCCGGCGCTGGCGCGGAGGATGTGGACAATGCCATCGTCCAGGCGATCGAGCCCGAGGTCCGCTTCCTCGACCGGGTGAAGCGGGTCGTTTCCAACTCCCAGGAGGGTCTCGCAAACATACGGATCGTTTTCGAGGCCGGGACCGACATGCAGGCGGCGCTGGCGGATGTGGAGGCGGCCGTGTCCCGGGTCGCGACCCTGCCCGAGGACAGCGAGACGCCCTGGATACGGCGCGTGGTGCGCTACGAGAACCTGCTGCGCATCGTGCTGGCCGGAGACCTGCCGGAGCGCACGCTCAAGGCATGGGCGACCCGGATGCGCGACGGGCTGATCCGCGCCGGGGTCGATGAAGTGGAGATGGTCGGGGCGCGCGACGAGTGGATCCTGGTCGAGGCGGACCAGCAGGACCTGCTGGCCCTCGACCTGCCGATCTCGGAAATATCGGGCCGGATCGCGGGCGCCTCGCGCGACATACCGGGGGGCGACACCGGCGGGCGCTCGCTCTCGCGGGTGCGCTCGCTCGGTCTTGCGCGCACGGCCGAGGAGGTCGCCGCGGTCGAGGTCCGGGCGTTCCCGGACGGGCGCAGGCTGACGGTGGGCGAGATTGCGGAGGTGAGCGAAGCCTGGAACGAGGACCAGCCGCGGGTCTGGTTCGACGGCCGCCCGGCGGTGGAACTCATCGTCAAGCGGGCGACGACCGCCGACGCGCTGGAAACGGCCGAGGCCGCCGACCGGTTCCTGGACGGTTTCGTGCCGACCCTGCCTCCCGGCATCGCGGTCAACCGCTACGACGCGGCGGCGGACCTGATCGACCAGCGCATCGACCTGCTGGTCCGCAACGGCATCGGCGGCCTTGTCATCGTGCTGGTCGTGCTGTTCGTGTTCCTGAACGCGCGCACGGCGCTGTGGGTGGCCGCCGGCATCCCCGCCGCCCTGCTCGCCGCGATGGCGCTTGCCTGGGCGTTCGGGCACGCGATCAACATGATCATCCTGTTCGGAACAATTCTCGCCATCGGCCTCGTCGTGGACGACGCCATCGTGGTGGCCGAGCACGCCGAGACCCGCGCGCGCCGGGGCGACAACCCTCTGGACGCGGCCATGGAAGGCGCGCGGCGCATGGCGGGCCCGGTGTTCTCCTCGAGCCTGACCACCATCGCCGCCTTCCTGCCGCTGATCCTGATCGGCGGCATTATCGGGCAGATCATCCGGGAAATCCCGATCATCGTCGTGCTGGCGCTGGTGGCGAGCCTGGTGGAGTGCTTCCTGGTGCTGCCCGGCCATCTGCGCCATTCGCTCGCCGCGACCGCGGCCGCTGCGGAGGGCCGGGCCTCGCGCTTCCGCCGGGGGTTCGACGAAGGCTTCCGCCGGTTCCGCGAGGGTCCGTTCCGGCGCACGGTCGGGCGCGCGCTCGTCCACCGCTACCTGGTGCTGGCGCTGGCGGTCGGCTTCTTCCTCGTCAGTCTCGGCATTGCGGCCAGCGGGCGCATCGGCTTCACCTTTTTCCCCTCGGTCGAGCCGAACAACATCTTCGCGAACCTCCGCATGGTTCCGGGAACGACCGGCGAGGAGACCCTCGAGCGGCTCCTTCAGATCGAGCGGGGCGCCCGCGCCACCGCCGGGGACTTCGGAGACCCTGGCCTCGTGCATACCTCGCTCGTCGTCCAGGGCATCGAGCGCAACCAGGCCCTGTCGGGACTCCACCGGCGCGACGACACGGTGGGCGCGGTGGTCGTCCAACTCGTCGATTCCGACAAGCGCGACGTGCGCACCGAAGCCTTCGTGCAGGCATGGCGGGATCGCAACGGGCCGATCGTCGGGGCCGATGCGCTGACCATCCGCGCCGCGACCGGCGGACCGCCCGGGCGCGAAATCGATGTGCGCCTGTCCGGCGACAGCCTCGACGACCTCAAGGCCGCGGCCGGGCGCGTGAAGGCCCTTCTCGCTTCATATCCGGGCGTGAGCGCCATCGGCGACAACCTCGCCTACGGCAACCGGGAAATGCAGCTTCGGGTGACGCCGGCGGGCCGGGCGATGGGCTTCGACATCGCGCGGGCGGGCAGCCAGCTTCGCAGCGCGCTCGAGGGCGACATCGCGCTGCGCTTCGCCAGGGACGACGAAGAGGTCGAGGTCAGGGTCCGGCAGAAGGAGAACCCGGGCGGGCTCGGCGCGCTCTACCTGTTCGGCCCGAACGGGACCGAGGTGCCGCTGAGCGCCGTGGTGACCGTGACGCCCTCCAGCGGCTACGACGTCATCCGCCGCGAGCGCGGCCGGCGCGAGGTCTCGGTGACGGCGGAGGTGGACGAGACCGTCACTACCAACAATGTGGTGCTCGCCGCGCTCCGGCGGGACGGCCTGGCGGAGATCGCCGGGGATGCGGGCCTCGAATGGCGTTTCGCGGGCAAGGCGGAAGAGCAGGCCGAGACCTTCGCCGACATGGGCGTCGGCGCGGCGATCGGTCTGGCCGGCATGTTCCTGGTGCTCGCCTGGATCTTCGGCAGCTACAGCCGCCCGCTGGCGGTGCTGGCGGTGGTGCCGCTCGGCTTCATCGGCGTCTCGCTCGGCCATTTCTTCACCGGCTTCGACCTCACCGTCCTGTCGATCATCGGCATGATCGGGCTCTCCGGCATCGTCATCAACGATTCGATCGTGCTCATCGTGGCGATCACCGACCACGAGCAGGAAGGCAAGCCGCCGCTGCAGGCCATAGAAGACGGGTCCTGCGACCGCCTGCGCGCGGTGATCCTGACCTCGCTCACCACCATCAGCGGCCTGCTGCCGCTCTGTTTCGAGACCAGCCTGCAGGCGCAGTTCCTGATCCCCGTGGCGCTCACCATCGTGGCCGGCCTGGCCACCGCGACCCTGCTCATCCTGTTCGTCGTGCCGGCAATGCTGGCTGTCGGGCACGACCTGCGGCGCCTGACGATGAACTGATACCAACGGCTGAGATTTGCGATCCCTCGAGACCCGGCGTCGACCGCTTCGCCCCGGCCCCGGTTCAACTTTTGGACGGTGCAGGCCCGCGAGCCCGCACCACCCTCCGCCGCCGCCGTTCCCGCTCCCGTCGCTGCCGCGAAGGCCCCGGCCGGCTTCGTCCGCACCGAGGCGCGCCTCGCCTATGAACTCCTCGACCCGACGGAAGGCATCAACCGCAAGGAACGCCTTGTGCTGGAGCGCAAGCGGGACGGGACCCTCGCCCTGATGGGCATACAGGGCGGGGCCCAGTTCCGCGCGGCGAACACGCCGGTGAAGGGGACCGCCGTTCCCGGCAGGCTGAACAGTTTTGCCGTCGATACGAGCTACGAATTCCGGCTGGAGACGGTGGGAACGGCTCTCCTGGGCGGCTCATACCAGCGCGGCTCGGCCTACTGCCAGGACTACCCCGTGCAACATTTCGAGCCCTGCCAGGACAACAACCCGGCGGTCGGCCTTTTACGGGCGGCGCGTCAACGGCCCCTTCACCTTCAAGGCGGAATTCGCCCGGACGACCGATGTGTGGCCGGGGACCTTCAACCCCGACATACCGCAATTCGCCGCCAGCAAGGTGACGGCGTTCGATGCCGGGGCCAGATACCGGGTCGATTCCGGCAGCGGGCCGCTGGACCTTTCGGTCGAGTTCAGCCGCTTCACGGCCGGACCGGGCGGCGCGCCCTGGGAGAAGCAGGACCAGATCGTGCTGGGCGTTGCCTGGTTCGTCGAACCGAGCGTGAAGCTGTTTGCGGAGGTCGTGCGGACCGCCGGCTATGTGCCGCTGAACTTCATCAGCGGCGGCAGCATCATGGCCATGGGGACAGACGGCAAAAGGAAAGTGGACAATACCCGCACGCACAGCGACCGCAGCGCCCGGTCCAACATCCTTCTGGCCGGCGCGAATGTCGCCTTCTGAGCGAAAGAGCCCGGCGGCATCGCCGAGGCCATGACAGCGCTCGTGCCGGCCTGACAGGGCGGCCGAAAGTCCGCAAGGAACACCCAGACCCGCCTGTTCCGGGAAAACTCGCATGTTAGGGTGCGGCAACCCCACTCAAGTTTTCGAGTGCGCCCCGAAAGGCGGTTTTGCCGAATCATGAAGTCCGGAATTCCAATGACTTGGAGGATGCCGAATTCCCACAAAAAGAGCATCGACTATGGCGGAGAGGGTGGGATTCGAACCCACGATACGGGGTTACCGTATACACGCGTTCCAGGCGTGCGCCTTCAGCCACTCGGCCACCTCCCCGGCGGAGCGGAAGATAGGTGCGGGGCGGCAGGCGCGCAAGTTGCGCCGGGCTGTGCCATGATGGCCCGGCGCGGCAGGCGGAGGAGGCCGGACCCATGGAGAAGAGCTTCCAGTTCTCGAACATGCACCACGAGCTGATGGCCCGTGACGAAGCCTATATCTACGGCTGGCGCTACGAGCCCAGGGTGATCTTCGAGAGCGGCCGGGGGATCGTACTGAAGGACGTGGACGGCAACGAATATTTCGACCTCACCGCCGGCATGATGTGCATGGTGCTGGGCCACAGCCACCCGGAACTGACCGAGGCGATCCGGGAGCAGGCGGACAAGCTGGTCCATACCTCCTCCTGGTATTCCAACCCCTGGCTGATCGAGTTCGCAGAGCTGATCGCGGGCACCCTTCCGGGCGACCTGAAGGTGGTGAACTTCGCTGTCACGGGCTCGGAGGCCAACGAAATCGCCATGCGCATGGCGCTCGGCGTCACCGGGCGCTACGACATCGTGTCGGTCATCCGCGGCCTGCATGGCGGCAGCCTGGCGGCCGAGGCCGTCACCAGCGTCGGCGGCGGGCGCAAGGCGCATCTGGGGCCGCTGATGATGCCGTCCCACCGAAACGCGATCTACGCCCCGCTCTGCTACCGCTGCCCCGTCAACCTCGAATATCCCGGCTGCAATGTCGCCTGCCTCGACCACAGCGAGGAGTTGATGGAGCACATCACCAGCCGAAACCTCGCGCTCATCATGGCCGAGACGATCCCCGTGGCGGGCGGCATGGTGGTGCCGCCGCCCGAATGGCTGCCGCGCCTGCGCGCGATGGCCGACCGCTGGGGGGCGCTGCTGATGCTGGACGAGGCGCAGCTGGCACCCGCCAAGACCGGCAGTATCTGGGCCTTCGAGCAATACGATGTCACGCCGGACATCGTCTCCTTCGGAAAGGGCATGACCGCCGGCATGGGCATCGCCGGGACCGTTACGACGCCGGAAATCGCGGAGGAGGCGCGCGGCAAGGCGGGCCTGCCCTGGGGCGGCACCTATTCCGGCGACCCGCTGCCCGCCGCCGTCGCGCTGAAGCAGCTCCAGATCGTGCTGCGCGACAATCTGGCGGAACAGGCGGCCGCCAAGGGCGCGAGGCTCCGCGCCGGGCTGGAGGCGATCCAGCGGAAATACGATGTCGTCGGCGATGTGCGGGGCGAGGGCCTCTACTACCTGCTGGACATCGTCGAGACGCCGGAGAGCCGCCGCCCGGACCCGGCGATGGCGGAGCGCATCCGCTACAACGCGCTGCTCGAGGGGCTGGCCACCATCGCGGTCAAGAACTTCATCCGCGTCTGCCCGGCGCTCATCATCACCGAGGCGGAGATCGACGAGACGCTCGGCCGGCTGGAGACCGCCGTGCAGCGCTCGATGGAAGGCTTCCCGAGGGACCTCGACTACGCGACCTCAAGCTCGCTCGCCGCCCGGCCCGCCGCCGCGCAGTAACCGCTCAGGGAGCCAACCGCCGCCCCGTCAGAGAGCGCGCCAGTCGTAGTTCGCCTCGAAGGCCGCCGCCGCCCTGTAGATCGTCGGCTCGTCCCACCAGCGCCCGGTAATCATCAGCCCGGCCGGCAGGCCGTCCACCATGCCGCAGGGCACCGACATGGAGGGCTGGCCGGTGTAGTTGTAGGTCGGACAGTTGGCCAGCATGTTCCAGGCGTGCATGCAGTATTCGGTGATCGAGGCGTCCGGCCCCGGCATCGCCTGCGCCACCAGCGGCGTGGTCGGCATCAGCAGCAGGTCGTAGCTCTCCATCAGGCGCGCGAAGCCGTCCTTCGCCTTGCGCTGGAGGTTCATGCCCTTGGCGTAGATGCGCCCGTTCAGGGCTTCCATGTACCAGGCCCCGAGCAGGGTGAAGGCGCGGACCGTCGGCGGCAGTTCGTGCGCGCGTTCCATCCAGCGGTTGCTGCGCTCCAGCGCGCCGCCGACATACAGGCCGGGCAGGCCGTAGAAGACGCCGCCCTGCAGCATCATCTCCCGCGCCAGCCCCTCAGCGAGCGCCGGGAAATACATGACCGCGGCCTCGCGGTGTAGCGGGAAGGAGATGGTCTCGACCTCCGCGCCGAGTTCGCTGAACTTCGCGCAGGCCGCGCGGACGACCGCATCGGACTCCGCCTCAGAGCCCGGATGGTCGAACCCGTCCTCGATCACCGCGATCCGGAGGCCCGAGACGCCGCCCTCCAGCATCTCCGAATAGGGGTGCGTGACCAGATCGCGCTGCCTTCCGTCTATGCCGTCGGCGCCCGCAATGGCCTCCAGCATGAGCGCGTTGTCGGCGACGGTCGCCGTCATCGGCCCCACATGATCGATGCCCGCTTCGATGCCGAGCACGCCGGTATAGGGCACGAGGCCGTGGGTCGGCTTCATGCCGTAGATGCCGCAGAAGGAGGCCGGCATCCGGATCGAGCCGCCCTGGTCGCCGCCAATGGCCATATCGACCTCGCCGGCCGCCACCAGCGCGGCGCTGCCGGAAGAGGAGCCGCCGGCGCTGTAGCCCATCCGGTGGGGGTTGTGGCAGGGGCCGGTCGCATTGCTATGGCTGCTGCCGGAGAGGCAGTAGTTCTCGCAATGCGCCTTGCCGAGGATCGTGGCGCCGGCGTCCAGCAGGCGCGTCACGATGGTCGCATCGACCTCCGGGACATAGCCCTCGAGGATCGAGGTCCCGTTCATCATCGGCACGCCGGCCAGCATGATGTTGTCCTTGAGCGCGACCGTCTTGCCCCTGAGCGGGCCCTCCGCCGCGCCCTCGATCCGGCTCTTTTAGTACCAGGCGTTGTATTTGTTCTCCTCGCCCTCCGGACGGTAGCCGGGCGTGCGCGGATATTTCACCGTCGGCAGGTAGTCCGGCATTTTCTGCTGCGCGTCGGCCATGGCGGCCAGGGGGGCAAGCAGTTCGCTGTATTCCCGGGCTTCCTCATCGGTCAGGCCGAAGCCGAGCGAGCGGCCGAGTTCCTGCAGTTCCGACGCTTTGGGACCCTGAATCGTCATCGGCCCGTTCCTCCCGTGATCGCGTTTCTCTCAGAGGCTCTTCCAGTCCTCGGCCTGCTCGAAGGCGTAGGCGGCCCGGTAGATGGCGGGCTCGGCGTAGCGCCTGCCGACCAGCATCATGCCGATGGGCAGCCCGTCGCCCATGCCGCAGGGCAGCGACATCGCCGGATGGTGGGTGATGTCGAAGGGCGCGGTGTTGCCGATCATCTCGAGCGCGCGCTGCACATATTCCTCGCGCGAGGCCTCGGGGCCCGGCAGCGGCGTGGCCTTGAGCGGCACGGTCGGCAGCAGCAGCAGGTCGCACTCGGCCAGCACCCTGTCATATTCCGCCGCCAGCCGCCGCGAGAGGTTCACCCCCTTGCCGTAGTAGCGCAGGCCGTAATGGTTGCGGATATAGGTGCCGAGCATGGTGAACAGCTTGGTTGTCTCGGACATCTGGTCCGCCCGGTCGCGCCAGCGGTGGTGGAAGTCCATCAGGCTCGTCACATAGAGGTCCTGGCGGCTGTGGCCGTAGCCGTCGCCCCACATCATGGTGCCGGTCAGCCCCTCGACGCCGATCGGGGTCCAGATCGCGGCGCCGATGGCGTGCATCGGCACCGAGACCTCCCGGACCTCCGCGCCGAGCTTGGCCAGAATGTCCGCCGCCGCCCGGTTGGCCGCATCCACATCGGCTTCCGAGTTCGGGTGGCCGAAGCCCTCCTGCAGCACGCCGATCTTCATGCCGCCGACGCCGCCTTCCAGCAGTTCGGAATAGGGGTGCGTCTCGACATCATATTGCCTCGGGTCCACGCCGTCGGGGCCGGCGATCGCCTCCAGCATCAGCGCATTGTCGCGGACGTTGCCGGTCATCGGCCCGGTGTGGTCCACATAGATCTCGATGGGCATGATGCCGGTATAGGGGACGAGCCCGTGCGTCGGCTTCATGCCGTAAATGCCGCAATAGGCGGCGGGCATGCGGATCGACCCGCCCTGGTCGCCGCCGACGGCCATATCGACCTCGCCGGCCGCCACCAGCGCCGCCGAACCGGAGGACGAACCGCCCGCGGAATAGCCCATGCGGTGCGGGTTGTGGACCGCGCCCGTCGCATTGGTGTGGCTGCCGCCGGAGAGGCAGAAATTCTCGCAATGCGCCTTGCCCTCGATGGTGGCGCCCGCGTCCAGCAGCCGCTCGACGATGGTCGCGTCGATGTCCGGCACATAGCCTTCCAGCGTGGCCGCGCCGTTCATCATCGGCACGCCGGCCAGCATCACATTGTCCTTGAGCGCGACGGTCTTGCCCTCCAGCTTGCCTCCTGCCGCGCCCTGGATGCGGGTCTTGTAGTACCAGGCGTTGTATTTGTTCTCCTCGCCCTCCGGACGGTAGCCGGGAGTGCGCGGATAGCGGACTTGCGGCAGGTTGTCGGGAAGGCCGTCAACCACGTTGTAGGCCTCGATGCTGCCGGCGATGAGGCCGAGGAAGGACTGCACGTCATCCTCGCTGAGCGTCAGGCCCATCTCGTCCGCGACATCGCGCAGCTGCTCCGCAGTCGGCATCTGAACTGGCATTTTCTTCCTCCCTCGACGTCACGCTGCCGGAGTGCTGAAGCCCGTATAGGCGCTCATCATCTCGGCATTGCCCAGGTCGCGGCTGTCGACCTGGCGGGTGATCTCACCCTTTTGCAGGATTAGCACGCGCTCGGCCAGCGCGGCGATGAAGTCCAGGTTCTGCTCGACGAGCACGATCGTCAGCTTCTGCCGGGCCCGCAATTCCCCGATGACGGCGGCGATGTCCTGGATGATGGAGGGCTGTATGCCCTCGGTCGGCTCGTCCAGCAGGATCATGGACGGGCGCGCGCAGAGGCAGCGCGCGAGCGCCAGCAATTGCTGCTCCCCGCCGCTGAGCGCGCCGCCCCGGCGGTCCAGGAGCTCGGTGAGGCGCGGGAAGTAGCCGAGGATCTCCTCGATGCGCGCCTCCGGCTCCTCGCCGCGCGGCACCCCGACCAGCATGTTCTCCCGCACGGAGAGGTTGGGGAAGATCTCGCGTCCCTGCGGCACGAGCGCCATGCCGAGCCGCGCGCGCCGCCAGGTCGCCAGCCGCTGGATTTCCCGCCCGTCGAAGCGGATGGAGCCGCCGCTGACATTGACGAAGCCCATGATCGCGCGCAGCAGGGTGGTCTTGCCCATGCCGTTGTGGCCGAGGACGCCGACGAGCTCCCCCTCCCCGACATCGAGCTCGATACCGTGCAGGACCGGAACCGGCCCGTAGGTCGCCCGCAGGCCTCGTATCTCAAGCAGCGGCATTCGTCTCCTTCCCGAGATAGATCTCCTGCACCTCCGAATGCGCCATGATCTCCTCGACATGGCCCTCGATGAAGATGCGCCCGCGGTGGAACACGGTGACCGTGCTGGCGATGTCCTTGATGAAGTCCATATCGTGCTCGACGACGATCAGCGTGTTGTCGCCGGCGAGGCTTCGCACCACGCCGGCGAGGCGCGCGCGCTCCTCGCCCGCCATGCCCGCCGCCGGCTCGTCGAGCAGCACCAGGCGCGGCCGGCCGGCGAGCACCATGGCGAGTTCCACCAGTTGGCGCTGGCCGTGGGCGAGCGTGCCGACCGCCTCGCCCGCGATCTCCGGAATCTGCATGAGTTCCAGCATCTCGGCGGCAATCTCCGCCGCCCGGTCCGCCCGGTTCCTGCGGCTGGCCGCGAGGCTGACGTTCTCATAGGCCGAGAGGCCCTCGAACAGGTTCGGCACCTGCGTCTTGATGCCGATGCCGCGCGCGACGATCTCGTGGGTGTGGCGGCCGCCGATCTCTTCGCCGTTGAACAGGATGGAGCCGCTGCTGGGCCGCAATTGCCCGGTGAGGCACTTGAAGAAGGTGCTCTTGCCCGCGCCGTTCGGCCCGATCAGGCAGCGCAGCTCGCCCGGCGCGAGGCTGAAATCGACATCGTCCACCGCCACCACGCCGCCGAAGCGCATGGTGAGGCTGGACGTGGCCAGGATGGGTTCGGATGCCGGGCTCACGGCGCGCCTCCGCGAGACGGCGGCCGGACGAGCGCGAACGCCTTGCGCAGCCAGTCATGCAGGGTCGGCACGATGCCGCGCGGCATGAGCAGCACCAGCAGCACCAGCACGATGCCGAGGATCACCAGATTGTTGATGAACGCCGTCTCGCCGAGCCGGAGCGAAAGATACTGGAGCGCCACGACGCCGACGATGGGCCCGACCAGCGTGCCGACGCCGCCGGCCATCACCCAGATCAGGCATTTGGCCGACATTTCGAGGCTGAAGGCGTTCGGGTCGATGAAGGTCTGGTAGGTGGCCCACATGGCGCCCGACGCCCCGCCGAGCGCGCCGCCGATGGAGAACACCAGCAGCTTGTAGCGGCGGATGTCGTAGCCGAGCAGGCCCGTCCGGACCTCGTTCTCGCGGATGCTGATGGCGATCCGGCCGAATTTGGAGCGGATCAGCACATGGAGCAGCAGATAGACGAAGATCAGCAGCCCCATGAAATACTGGAACATCTCCCCCGGATCCATTTCCCGGTCCGTGAACGGCACCCGCATGATCGGGATGCTGGGAATGCCGTTGAAGCCGCCGAGCCGCGCCTTGCCGATGGCGTATTCGGGCCCGGCCGTGTGGCTTATCAGCTTCCACATGATGAGGGCGACGACCAGGGTCACGACGCCGAGATAGACGTCGCTGAGGCGCCCGTAGAACATGAAATAGCCGAGTACGGCCGCGAAGGCGAAGCAGAGCGCGATGGTCAGCAGGAAGGGAACCGTGGTGTCGCCCATATTGATCGAGGTCACCGCGAAGGCGTAGCCGCCGAGGCCGAAAAAGCCCGCCTGGCCGAAGCTGACGATGCCGCCGAAGCCCCATATGTAGGCAAGGCTGAGCGCGTAGATCGCCAGAACGATGTACTGCGTCATCTGCAGGACTTCGAAGAGGTCGAACCAGGCCGGGACGAACAGCAGGATCGCGAGGAAAATCGCCGCCACCAGGGCAACGCCGCGCCAGTATCCGAGTGCCGACATGCCGTCCCCGCCTCAGAGGCTGCGCGAGAAGATGCGCCCGGTGATGCCCTGCGGCAGCAGCCGGAGCAGGATGAGCGCGACGAGCAGGAGCGCGGCATCGCCGAACACGGGCCCGGACAGGAAGGTGACGCTCTGGCTGAGCGTGCCGAGCATGGTCGAGGCGCTGAGCGTGCCGGCGACGATGGCCGAGCCGCCCGTCACCACGGTGATGAAGGCCTGCCCGATGAAATAGACGCCCATGCTGGGCACGACACCGGCGATCGGGGCCAGCAGGCCGCCTGCCAGCCCGGTCAGCGCCGCGCCGATGCCGAAGGTCGCCATATAGACCAGCTTGGAGTTGACGCCGAGCGCCTCGGCCATGCCCGGGTTCTGCATGGTCGAGCGCGCGATCAGCCCGAAGCGGGTGTATTTGAGCCCCGCAAAGATGGCGGCCAGGATAAGCGCTGCCGCGAAGATCAGCACCAGCGTGTAGCTGGCCATCTTGTAGTCGCCGATGTCGAAGCCGCCGAGCGGCGTCGCCACGCCCTCCACCGTGTTGCCGAACACGACGGTCACAGCCCCGATGAGGAGCAGGCTCAACCCCCAGGTCGCGAGGATGGAATCCAGCAGGCGGTTGTAGAGGAACTGGATGATGCAGCGCTCGACGATAATGCCGAACACGCCCACGAACAGCGGCGCCAGCACCAGGATCGCGACCCAGAGGTTCACGCCCAGCTTGGTTGTCAGCACCACGGTGTAGCCGCCCAGCATCAGGAACTCGCCATGGGCGATGTTGATGACCCGCATCATGCCGAAGATGATCGCGAGCCCGGCCGCGATGAGCACCAGCCCCGCCACGGCGCGCAGGAGCTCTATGAGGACGATAAGGGCGTAATCCATGAACGAACCCCGCGCCGCCGCCCCGGCCGGCGGGGCGACGGACAAGCGGCAAGGTCTTCTAATTCAGCGAGATTTCGTAGTGCTTGTTGGCGTTCGGATCCTTCTCGAGGTCACAGACGGTCTGGGTGTCCACGGGCTGGACCTGGGAGAACTTCTCCTTGATGACGAACTTCTTGTCCTGGAGGTCCGCCACATAGACGTCCCGGATCGCATGGTGGGTCTTGCGGTCGATGGTGACCTTGCCGGACGGGAACTCGTATTCCTTGCCCGACTCCATCACCTCGATGAGCGCCATGCGGTCGAGGCTGCCCGCGGTCCGCACCGCGTCTGCCCAGATCATCATGCCTTCCCAGGTGAACGCCGAGAGCTCCGTCAGGAAGGGCGTGTCGTCCGGATAGCGCGTCCTGACCGACTCGACCCAGGCATTGTTCATCGGCGAGTCGATCTGCGGGTAGTAGCCGTAGCAGGTGATGATGCCGTTGGCGACTTCCGGCGCGATGATCTCGATCTCCGCGCCCGCCGCCCCGAAGGTCGTGGACGCGATCGGGATCTCGTCCTTCATGCCGCCCGCGGCCCACTGGTTGTAGAAGCCGAGATGGCCGGTGCCGACCAGGACCGACATCACCATGTCCGGCTTCGCTTCCTGGATCTTGGAGATCGTCGGGCCGAAATTGGTCACGTCCAGCGGGAAGAAGTCGGTGGACAGCACCTCGCCGCCGTTCTGCTCGACATAGCGTTTCACCCAGGCGGCGGTGATCTGGCCGTAATTGTAGTCCGCCGCGATGGTATAGACCTTCTTGCCCCACAGATTCATGGTGTGCGGCACAAGCTGCTCGACGGTCTGCGCGGGCGTCGTGCCGAGCGTGATCTCGTTGCGGTCGCAAACGCCGCCCTCATAGAGCGTGTTGTAGAAATAGAGCGTCTTGAAGCGGTGGAAGATCGGGCGGATGGTCTCGCGGCTGGCGCTGGTGATGCCCCCCATGACGACCGCGACCTTGTCCTTCAGCGCAAGCTGCGTGGCGTATTGCGAATAGAGCGACATGTTGGACTGGGGATCGTAAACGACGCCCTTGACCTCGCGGCCGAGCAGGCCGCCCTGCGCGTTGATCTCCTCGATGGCCATCAGCATGATCTGGTTCATCGGGATGCCAGCGAAATCGATGAAGCCGGAGAGGTCGTGCAGGCCGCCGACCAGGATCGCATCGTCGGCATCGGCCGAGATGGCCGGGAACACGGTGGAAAATGCGGCGGCGCCGGCTCCCGCGGCGGCGGTTCTCATGAAATCGCGCCGGGTTGGTTGTTTCAGGCGGGTCATCGGCAGCCTCCTCCGTTACATGTCGAGTATCGCGCTCCGCTCGGATCGACGGCAGTGCAGGACGGCAACCCTGCCAGACCGGCCCGGAAAAACAAAGCGAAATCGGGAGCTTCCGGGGACCGCGCCGGCGGCAGGAGTCAGCGTGCCCGGCGCTCCTTCGTCACGGTTTCATAGGCGGCGTTGATGGCGGCGAGCCGGTCGTTGGCAAGCTCCATGAACTCCTCCGGCAGGCCCTTCGAAGCCAGCTTGTCGGGGTGGTAGGTCAGCACGAGCTTGCGGTGTGCGGCGCGCAGCTCATCGTCCGAGGCGCCCGGCTCCACGCCGAGCACGGCATAGGCGTCCGCAGCGCCCCTGCCCCCGTCGCTCGCGGCGCCTGCCCCGGCGCCCGGGCCGGAGGCATGGCGGGCGCGGAGCGAGGCCATCTCGTAACCGCCGAGGCCGAAGATCGCGCCGATCTCGGCAATCATCCGCTCTTCCGCCGCGTGCAGCTCCCCGTCCGCCGCGGCAATGGCGTAGAGCGCATCCACCACCTCGGCCAGCAGTTCCGGCTTCGCCGCGAGCGCGTCCCGCACCTGCGCGGCATAGGCCTCGAAACCCTCCGGGCTCCGGCGCGCCTCGTTGTAAAGGTCGGCGATCCGGCCCCGTTCGTCCGGGTCGAACGGGAAGATGCGCTGGAAGGTCCGGATTTCATCGCGCGTGACCGTGCCGTCGGCCTTTGCGACCTTTGCCGAAAGGGCGATGACGCCGAGCGCGAACATCACGCCGGCCTGCTCCTCGTCCGCCCCGTTGCCTTCCAAGGCCGCGCGGCTGCGGCCCCGGTCGATGAGGCCGTGGCCGGCGGCCGCGCCGATCAGCGCGCCGAGCGGCCCGCCGACCGCAAAGCCCAGCACCCCGCCCAGGATCTTGCCGATTATCGCCATTGGCCGCCCCCGCCCGCCCCGGTCCGTGCCACACTATCCTCTGGCCGGAGAGGAAGACAGGCCAGCGGAGGAGACCATGGCCGTCGCGCGGGACATCGTGAGCGGCTGATCCGGCAGAGCGTCGATATGGACCTGTCCTCGGCGACGGCGCTTTCGCGGGCGCTCCGGGACCCGCTGGACGACACGCATGACAGCCGGGAAGGCTATACCGCGTGGGTCGAGAAACGCCCGCCGCGATTTATCGGGGAATAGGACAGAAATCGACCCGGCCGCGCCTCGGGTTCGTCGCCCCGGACCCCGATCCGGGGCCCAGCCTCGATCGTCCGAATATGGCAGGACCGGCGGGAGATGGACCCCGGCTCTCCGCTTCGCTCCGGCCGGGGTGACGATTGTGGGCTGGACACGGGGTAAGGCTACCGCTTCACCCGGGGCAGGCCCGCGCCCGCCACGGCACCGTCGGTTGCGAGGCTGGCGAGTTCCTCATCGTCCAGACCCAGTTCGCCCTGCAGCACGGACGCCGTGTCGGCGCCCGTTTCGCGGCCGGCCCAGCAGATGCGGCCCGGTGTGGCCGAGAGCTTCGGCACCACGCCCGTCACGGTCACGCTCCCCCATTCCGGATCGGGCGCCTCCGCCAGCATGTCCCGCGCCCGGTAGTGGGGGTCGGCGAAGATGTCGGCCACATTGTAGATCGGGGCCGCCGGCACGCCCCCGGCCTCCAGCGCCGCCAGCAGGGCGTCGAGGTCGAGCGTTCCCGCCCAGCCGGCCACCAGCTCCTCGCAGGCATCGGCGTTCGCGGCGCGGTCCCGGGCGGTGGCGAAGCGCGGGTCGGCCCCGAGGCCGGGACGGCCCATCGCATGCGCGAGCCGCCGCCAGACAGCGTCGGCCGCCGCGGCGATGACGACATGGCGGCCGTCCCGCGTTTCGTAGAGCGAGTTGGGGGTGTTGCCGGGCAGGCGGTGGCCAGCCCGGGCGGCGACCGCGCCTAGCTTGTCGAAGGCCGGCACATGCGGCTCCATGAAGGTGAACGCCGCTTCATGGAGCGCCGCATCCACCACCTGCCCGCGGCCGGTGCGGGCGCGCTCCTGCAGGGCCGTCAAGGCGCCGAAGGCGGCGTAGAGCCCGGCGATATAGTCGGTAAGCGAGGTGTTCATGCGCGGCGGCGGCGCATCGGGCTCGCCGGTCAGGTCCCTGAGCCCGCTCACGGCCTCGCACACCACCCCGTAGCCGCTCCGGCCGCTGGCCGGGCCGGTCTGGCCGAAGCCGCTGATCCGGACCATGACCAGCCCCGGATTGCCCGCGCTCAACGCCTCGTAGCCGAGCCCCCAGCGCTCCAGCGTGCCGGGGCGGAAGTTCTCGACCAGGATGTCCGCGCCCTGGCAGAGGCGGCGGGCGAGGTCCCGGCCGGCTTCGCTCCTGAGGTCGATGGAGACCAGCCGCTTGCCCCGTAGGATCGAGGCCGCATAGAGGGAGCGGCCGTCCTTCCGCCGGCCCATGGAGCGCACGGCATCGCCGTCGGCCTGCTCCACCTTGATGACATCGGCGCCGAAATCGGCGAACAGGCGCGCGCAAAAGGGAGCGGCCACGGTCGAGCCGAGCTCGATGACCCGCAGCCCCTGCAACGGCCCGGATGCGGAAGCCTCTGCGGTCGTGTGGTTCATGGCGTTCCTCGCCTCATCGCAGATCCGTTCGCGGCCGGCCGCCGGCGCCGCACAAGGTTTCGCAGCCGGGCCGGCTTGGAAAGTGCGGGGCAATCGGCTTCAATCCCGCCTGCCCGCTCCGGGCGGAGAGACGTCGCGCCATGCAGCCGCAAAATCTGCTTTTCATCATGTCCGACGAGCATAGCGCCAATGCCATGGGGGTCGCCGGCCATCCCTTCGTGAAGACGCCGAACCTGGACACGCTGGCGGCGCGGGGCACGCTCTTTTCCAGCGCCTACACGCCCTCGCCGATCTGCGTGCCGGCCCGCGCCGCCTTCGCCACCGGGCGCCATGTCCACGAGATCGGCGCCTGGGACAATGGCCACCCCTATGACGGCAGCGTTCCCGGCTGGGGCCATGCGCTGCAGGCGGCGGGCCGCCCTGTGCTGTCCATCGGCAAGCTGCATTACCGCGACGAGGCGGACCCGACCGGCTTCGACACCCAGATCCGCCCGATGCATGTCGTGGACGGCAAGGGCGATGTGTATGGCGCGATCAAGGACCCGATGCCGATCCGCTTCGGCGGGGCCAAATTCTCGCGCGAGATCGGCCCCGGCGAGAGCGGCTATACGCGCTACGACCGGGCGATCGCGGACGAGGCGGTGCGCTGGCTGGGCGAAGAGGCCCCGGCGGCGGAGGGCCCGTGGATGCTGTTCGTCTCCTTCGTCTGCCCGCATTTCCCGCTGATTGCGCCCGAGCCCTTCTTCGCCCTCTACGACCCGGCCGACATGCCGCTGCCGAGGGACTACCGCCGCCGGCCGCGCCACCCCTGGATCGAGGCCTATGCCGAGGCCCAGCCCTATGACAGCTTCTTCAACGACGAGGCGCGCCGGGTCGCCATCGCCTCCTATTACGGCCTCTGCTCCTTCCTCGACGACAATATCGGCCGCGTGCTGGCCGCGCTGGCCGACACCGGGCTCGCCGGGGATACGCGCGTGATCTACAGCAGCGACCACGGCGAGAATCTCGGCGTGCGGGGGCTCTGGGGCAAGTCGAACATGTATGAGGAGGCGGTCCGCGTGCCGCTCATCGCCGCCGGGCCGGGCGTGCCGGAGGGGCGGGTCTCGGAAACGCCGGCCTCGCTGCTGGACTGCCACCCGGCGATCCTCGAATGCGCGGGCCTCGAAACCGACCCCGCGCTCCCCGGCCGCTCGCTCTGGACGCTCGGCGACGAGCCGGCGCGCGCCGTGTTCAGCGAATATCACGCGGCCGGGGCCGTCTCGGGCTGCTTCATGCTGCGGCAGGGCAGGTGGAAGCTCATCCGCTACACCGGTTTCGAACCGGAGCTGTTCGACCTCGAAGCCGACCCCGGGGAGCGCCGGAATCTGGCTGCGAGCGAGCCGGAGACGGCCGCCCGGCTCACGGCGGCGATGCGCGAGGTCTGCGACCCGGACGAGGTCCACCGGCGCGCGCGGGCAAGCCAGAATGCGCTGGTCGAGGCCCATGGCGGCCGCATGGCCGTGATGCAGGCCGGCGCCTTCTCCGGCACCCCCGCCCCCGGCGACAAGCCCGTCTTCACCGCCTGACCGCCAGCCCGCGGGAGACCCCATGATCGTCATCGACTCGATTACCCATGTCGAACCCGGCCATCGCGGCCGCGTGGTACTGGCAGGCAGCCATGGCGGGGCCTATTGCGCCGGCGTGGCCGCGAAGGCGGGCCTGCGCGCCGTGATGCTGAACGACGCCGGCTTCGGGCTCGACCGGGCGGGCGCCGGCGCGCTTGCCCTGCTGGACAGGATCGGCATGGGCGCCGCCGCCATCGACCATATGAGCGCGCGCATCGGCGACGGCGCCGACATGGCCCGGCGGGGCGTGCTCTCCGCCATCAACGAGGCCGCCGCCCGCGCCGGTTGCCGCATCGGCATGGGCGCGGCGGAAGCCGGCGCACTGCTTGCCGAAGCGCCGGACCCATCGGGTGTCCTGCCGCCGCTGGAAGAGGCCCGCATGGAACTCGCGCCGGGCGTGGTCGGCCTCGACTCGCTCTCGCTGCTCGAAGCCTCGGACGGTGACAAGGCGGTCGTTTCCGGCAGCCACGGCGCCCTGCTGCCGGCCAATCCGGGCTATGTCATCCACCATGTCGTGCGCGCCGTCGTCTGCCACGATGCCGGCATGGGCTGCGACGGAGCGGGAATCGGCCGGCTGGAGCCCTGCGCCGGCATGGGCGTGCCGGCCGCGGCGGTTGCGGGCGCGACCGCGCGCATCGGCGACGCCCGCTCGCTCTGGAACACCGGGCGGCTTTCCGCCGTCAACAGCCTGGCCCGCGCGGCGGGTGCCGCGCCCGGCATGACCGTCCCCCAATTCGCGGAGCTTTTCGCATGACCGACCGGCGCAACGACCCGACGCGGCGGATGAATGGCGGCCGCGCCGTCGCCGAAATGCTGAACGCCTATGGCGGCGCGCCGGTCTGGGGCATGGCGGGCTTCCAGCTCCTGCCCTTCTATGACGGCGTGCGCGCGCTCGGCATGACCCACACGCTCATCAATGACGAGCGCTGCGGGGCCTTCGCCGCCGACGCCTGGGCGCGCGTGACCGGGCGGCCGGGCGTGGTCGATGCGACCCTCGGCCCGGGCGCCACCAACCTGCTGACCGCGCTCGTGGAGTCGCTGAACGCCGGCGTGCCGATGATCGCCGTGGTGGGCGACGCCAACCGGGCGCATGCCTGGAAGAACATGACCCAGGAGACCCGCCAGATCGAGATGCTGGCGCCGGCGGTGAAGGAGGTGATCCGGGTCGAGGTCGGCGAGCGCATCCCGGAGCATGTGCGCCGCGCCTTCGCGGTGGCGACCGGCGGGCGGCCCGGCCCCGTTATCCTCGACGTGCCGGAGGACATCGCGCATGGCGAGTTCGATTTCAGCGAGGAAGCGCTCTATGTGGACGAGGCGTGCAAGCGCATCCCCTCGCTCCGCTGCCGGCCCGATGCGGCGGCGGTGGAGCGGGCGGCGGCCCTCCTCGACCGCGCCGAGCGCCCGCTGCTGCTCGCCGGCGGCGGCATCCACCTCTCCGAAGCCTGGGAGGCGCTGCGCCGTTTCGCCGAGACGCATGGCGTGCCGGTCGCGCACACCATGTCCGGCAAGGGCGCCATCGCCTGCACGCACCCGCTGTCCGTCGGCCTGTTCGGGCGCTACGACCGCATCGCCAACGGGCTGATCGAGGAGGCGGACGCGCTGATCGCGGTCGGCTGCAAGCTCGGCGAGATCGCGACGAAGCGCTACACGCTGCCGCCGGCGCATATCCCGCTCATCCACCTGGAAATCGAGGCGGGCGAGATCGGCCGCGCCGTGCGCGCCCATGTCGGCCTCTGGGGCGACGCCGCGGCCGGCCTCGACGACCTGGCGGCGGCCTGCGACGCGCGCATCGACCGCAGCGCCTGGACCGGCGAGGCCGCCCGCCGCCATGCCGCCTGGCGCGAGGAGGCCCGCGCCCGCTACGAGAGCGCGGAGGTCCCGGTCAACATGGCGCGGCTGGTCCACGCCATCCGCACGGCGCTCCCCGACGACGGCATACTGGTGGCCGACGGCGGCTTCGCCGGCCACTGGACGGGCCTCCTCTACGACACGCGGCAGGCCGGCCGCACCTATATCGCCGACCGCGGCTTCGCCTCCATCGGCTACGGCCTGCCGGGCGGCATGGGCGCGGCGCTGGCCGCCGGCGACCGGCCGGTGGTGGCGCTCTCCGGCGACGGCGGCTTCAACATGACCTTGGGCGAGATCGAGACCGCGCGCCGCCTCGGCCTCGGCGTCACGGTGGCGGTCGTCAACAACGCCGCGTCGGGCTATGTGAAGGCACTCCAGCACGCCATGTACGGAGGCCGCTACCAGTCCTCCGACCTCTCCGAGACCAACTATGCCGACGCCGCCCGCGCGCTCGGCTGCCACGGCGTGCGCGTCGAGGACCCGGCCGACCTCGACGCCGCCTTCGCCGAGGCCATCGCCGAGCAGGGCCGCCCAAGCGTCGTCGATGTCGTCGTCACCCGCGACCCGGCCCAGATGCTTCCCGGCATGGACAACCGCACCGCCCCGAAAATCGAGCAGGGCGACAGGATCGCGTGAGAGTGGCACCCAACCAACTGATATCCCGCGACCGCGCATGGTTGTTCCGCATCACGCATGTTCGGAACCTTCCGTGGTTGCTGCGCAATGGCCTTCATGCAGCCTCCGGCCTCCAAGATCCTGATTTCGTGTCAATCGGAAAGGGACTTATATACAAGACGATCCCTATAGTCGCCCCTGACTTTGAAACTTGCTGATCTCTCCAAGGCTTAGGACATGGCGGAGCTTGTTCTTGCCAGCCTGTCCGCGAAGCCACTGTTCCGCGCCGGCACTGTAGCCACCACCGTCCAGCACGAGGATTGTATCGAATTCGTTGAGTTGGATCGACAGCACCTCGAAGGGGAACTTCTCATCGACGCTGCCGGATGAAGCCTGCCACTTGCACTGAATGACCAAGCACTCCGCCCAGCGCTGCGGATGGTAGAGGATGAAATCGACGCGGCGCTGCTTGCCGTAGATGTCGCGCCCTATGGTGCATTGCTCGGCGAAGATGGGCTGGCGGAGCGAACGCATGGCGAAGAACCGGGCCGGCGAAACCTGCTCATATTCTTCCGACAGCAGGTCGTTGATGGCGTTCTCTACCCCGACTTCCGCAACTCGGGGGTCATGAGGATGCTAACTCATTGAATAGCCTTGATCGTCTCCCCGAGGGTCGGCACTACAAGGCGGCGAACGGAGAGGCGGCGCCGTGTGCCGTCAGGCGGAGATCCGGGGTGCGGGTTGCTGCGGCCAGGTCATGCCGAGCTGTTGCAGCAGTAGCTCGTGCTCCTTGTTCGGCCGGGTGTGGCGCGGCAGGACGAGGTGCCGGCCGTCGGTGGTTGGCAGATGGACGTCCACCATCTGGATGGTGGCGAAGGCCTCAAGGATGGCGCGTGGGGTGAGGCCCGGGGCGCGCGGCCGGGCGAGGTTCTTCAGGGTCACCAGCAGGCAGTAGGCGATGAACGAGACGAAGATATGCGCCTCGATGCGCTCTTGGCGCTGATGGAAGATGGGGCGGATCGCGAGGTCGTGCTTGAGTTCCTTGAACGCCTGCTCGATCTCGACGAGCTGCATGTACAGATGCCACAGCGTGGCGGGGTCTTCGGCGACCATGTTGGATCGCAGCAGGTAACGGCCCTCGCGGCGGCGGACCTGGCGCAGCCGGTCGCGCTGCAGGCGGAATGAGAAGCCGTTGGCGGCGAGTTCGCTGTCGGTCCCGGGCACGGTGATGTCGACCAGGCTCCAGGCCCGGCCGGCCTCCTTCCTGGCGGCGCCGAGCTTGAGCAACAACTGATCCCGGCTGTTCGACTGCCCTTGCAACTCGGCCAATCGACGCCACAGCCTCTTCAGCCGGCGCCGGCGCATGCCGCGTTCCTTCACCTGCCGCCCCTCGCTGCGCACCAGGACGTAGAGCTCGCCATCCTCGACCAGAAGCTTGACAGTCACGGACTGGCGCACCTCCTGCCAGGGCAGGCCCAGGAACACCTTCTCGAGCCGCGTCAGCCGGCCCTTGGGCGTGCCCACCAGGTAGCGCACCGGCGCCTCGCCCTCGCGCATCGCGGCCAGCGTCTCCTCGGTGGGGATGCCGCGGTCCATGATCCACACCCGCTCGGAGCGGCCATACTGATCCTCGATCTTCTTGAGGAACGCCGCCAGCGTGGTGTCGTCGGAGGTGTTGCCCGGCATCACCTCATAGGCCAGCGGAAAGCCCTGCGGCGTAACGATCAGGGCGATCACCACCTGCACGCAGTCGGGCCGCTTGTCCCGGCTGTAGCCGAAGCGGCGCTTGTCATCGAACGGCGGATCGCTCTCGAAGTAGGTCGAGGTCAGGTCGTAGAGCAGCACGTCGAAGCGCGCCTCGAACAGCGTCGCCCAGCGGTCGCGCAGAAACGAGAAGAAGCCCTGCTTGTGCGCCAGCAGCTTGTCGAGACAGCGATAGAGTGTGTCGTCGGCGATCGCCCGCTCGCCACCCAGAAGATCGCGAAGCGCGCTGTGCTCATACCAGTGACGGTGAAGGCGCCACTCGCTGCCCGGGTCGATCAGCCGGTAGCAGACCTGGATCTTCAGGATGTCCAGCCACCGCGTGCCTTGCCGGCTCGCCGGCAGCCGCTCTTCCCAGAAGCGGTCCAGGTCCAGGCGGTCCCACAAGGACAGCGCCAGCCAGCACGCCCCCCACTGGCGCGGGTCGTGAAGCGCCACCTGCGAGAGGTCGATCTTCACCACTTCGCAAGTCAGCGCCGGCGCCTCCCGGTCCTCGGGAAACAGCGCCATCTGCCGTGATCGCGACTTGCCCTCCACCACCTCGATCGAGCGGCACCACGCCGCTCGCTGGCTGTCGTTGATCTCCCCGAGATAGAGCACCTGACGCTGAACAACCCGACCGCCGTGGACCCGGACGTTCTCCACAACGCTCCAGTAGCGGTGCTCCTTGCCGTCCTTGAAGCGTCTCTTGCAGCGCACGAACATCAGCGCAGCGTCCGGATCTTCGCCAGCCCGATCAAGGGGGTAGGTCGGCACTACAAGCCGGTCCCGAGAGGTACTGCACCGAAATCCGACACTTCTCGCGCCGGAAAACCGTCAAATCAGTCGATTCTCAAGCCGAGTTGCGGAAGTCGGGCTAGCGTGCGCCCGCGCCTGTTTGCCCGTGCGCCTCTAGCCATAGGTGGTGATGATCAGCTCGGCAACGGCCCCGCGCCCTTCGGCGCGACTGTTTATGAGGCGCGGGGCTTCGGCCTCATGGACGGAGAATCTACCTCCCCCCCCCCCCGATACAGGCGACGAATGAGCGGCGTATCGCTGTTCGACAGCAGCACCGCCGCGCCCGCGTCGGCCCAAGTGTTCACGGAGTTGCGAAGCCGCTCCTGGTCGTCTCCAGTGAAGCCGCCAGGCTGGTAGCCGGTGAAACAATCGTCGTAAGGCGGGTCGCAGTAGATGAAGTCTTCCGGTCCCGGCCGCACAACCTTCTCGAAGTCACCCAGCCGGATAGTCGCCTTCGCCAGAACCTTGCTGGCGGCGCGCAGCTTTTCCGGGTTGCAAATGTCCGGGTTCTTGTAGCGACCCTTCGGGACGTTGAACTTGCCCTGCTTGTTCACGCGGTAAAGGCCGTTGAAGCAGGTCTTGTTCAGGTAGATGAACCGCGCGGCGATGGCGAGCGCATCCGTTGGCTCTTGCGCTCGAACGCGGAGATAGTAGCGGTCGTCCTTGTGGCCGCGCTCATGGGCGCGAAGGGCTTCAATCAGATCGTCCACATTGTCCTTCACGATCTGATAGGCGATGACCAATTCCTCGTTGCGGTCCGACAGGATCGCCCGGTCCATGCGATCCGCGAAGGTGAAGAAGACGGCGCCGCCTCCGATGAACGGCTCCCAATAGTTGCCGATTCGTTCGGGAAGATGCTTGGCAATGTCGGGGATGAGCGCTCGCTTGCCGCCCGCCCATTTCACGAAGGGCGTTGCCGGGGCCTTGTCGAGATAGGGGCGGCGGGTGCGCCGTAGCACATTCTCGAAGGGGACAATCTCTGCGGCGGTCATTGTGTCAGCACCTTGTAGGGGAGCCTGACTCCGATCCCGCGGCCGAGCAAGCGCGTCACTCTGTCCGCCCGGCCCATCTTCCGGCAATTCAGGCGATAGGTGCATCCGTCGAGGTAGCGTTGCGAGTGCTTCCGGCTCCAATGGTGGTGAATGCCGACATAGGCCCGCTTCACCAGCGCCCAGAAGCCTTCCACGGTGTTCGTATGGGCTTTCCCGCGCACATACTCGCCGCGACCATGATTGACGCGCTCCAGCGCGTAGTAGCTGTCGAGCGACGAATAGGGCCGGTGTTCGTCCGCGTTGACCGTCGATCCGAGCGCCACATTGCGGAGCACATGGGGCATGATATGGCGAGTCGCCGCGCCTTCCACCGCGAAGGCCCTTGTTTCGCCGCCGCGCTCGGCAATGCCGAATGCCACCGATTTCGTCTTGGTGCTGCGACCCCGCGTTCCCTCGGTCCGCTTGCTCTTGTGCTTGTTCTTCTCTTTGCCGCCGATGTAGGTCTCATCGACTTCAACGGTCCCGCCCAGCATCCCGGTCGTATCGTTGCCGGCCGCATGGCGGATACGGTGAAGCATATGCCAAGCCGTCTTCTGAGTGACCCCTATATCCTTCGCAAGCTGGACGCTCGAAATGCCCTTCGCATGGCATGTATCGAGCCAGATTGCCGCAAACCACTTCGGCAGCAGCTTGATCGGGCTGTCCGCGAAGATGGTGCCGGTGATCAGGCGGAAAGTGCGCCGGCACTCGCCGCACTTGTGCCGGAGGCCGTCGCTGTAGTGGTAGATGCGATCCGCGCCGCCGCAGTGCGGGCAATAAGCCCCATCGGCCCACCGCACCGCCCGAAGGTGGTCCAAGCAGGCTTCAACCGTTGCGAACCGCTGCGTGAACTGAATGAGGCTGTCCATGACGATCTCCTTCGATTGAGACCATCATACCCCGCTCATTTAGGATCGTCAAGTATATAGTTCCCATCGGAAATCCAGATCTCATTGGAAAACGCGAACGACGATTGGTCCCCACTCCACCTGGCGGCACTCTGAATGACTATGTGCCGTTTTATTTCACTCCCTATTCACCGATGCAGCTAAATATCCTTTCTGGCCGAGTCGGCGCGCAGCAGAGAAAACCCGGTGAAATCGTATTTGTTGTCACATCGATCGCCCGTCTGGAGGAAGCTGGTGCCCGATGCCTCGTGACTGACTCTCATGCGTATTTGGGGGCAGCGAAATTCTCCACACCTCAGTCGGGTCTCGACTTGATCGACTGGGAGCTACTGCGACGAAGAGACTTTAAGCGTGATCGAAATGATCCAGATAAGATCGGGCGCTATCAGGCGGAGGCGCTAGTTCACATGCATGTGCCTACGAACGCTCTGCTTGGGTTAGCGACAAAAACGGCCTCAGATGCACGAAAAATCGAATTGCTCATTGAGGACGCAGGTGTTATACTTCTAGTAGCGGAGCGACCGAAATGGTATTTCCGGTGATCGAAACCGGGACGGGGAATCTCCTCGACGCCGAAGCGGAGGCGTTGGTCAACACCGTCAATTGCGTCGGTGTGATGGGCAAGGGCGTCGCGCTCATGTTCCGCGAGGCATTCCCGGAGAACTACCGCTCGTACCGGGCTGCGTGCAAGGCCGGCGACCTCCGGCCCGGCGGCCTGTTCGTTCATCGCACAAACGATCTGGTCGGCCCCCGGCTGATCGTGAACTTCGCGACCAAGGACCACTGGCGCGGCAAATCGCGCATGGAGTGGATCGAGAGCGGCCTTTCAGAATTGGCGGCGCTGGTGCGGGGGGAAGGCATCCGTTCCGTTGCATTGCCGCCGCTCGGGGCCGGCAATGGCGGCCTGGACTGGAACGAGGTGCGGCCGCGCATCGACCAGCATCTTGGCGGGCTTGAGGGCGTCCGGGTCATTGTCTTCGAGCCGACGGACGAATACCGCAATGTGAGCAAGCGCGCCGGTGTCGAAACGCTCACCCCGGCGCGAGCCGCGATGGCCGGCCTGCTGCGCCGGTACGAGGTGCTGGGCTTCGAATGCACATTGCTTGAAATGCACAAGCTCGCCTGGTTCGCGGAGCGGGTCGCGGCGAAGCTGGGATTGCCGGACCGGCTGGAGTTGCGGTTCGAAGCCGAGCGCTATGGCCCCTATTCGCACCGGCTGACCCATCTGCTCGACGGGCTGGACGGCAGCTATCTCCACGCGGACATCCGCATCCCCGACGCGAAGCCCTTCGATGTCGTACGGTGCCGTTACGACCGCAGCGACCGGGTTGAGGCATTTCTCAAGACATCCGATGCAGACGGTTACGGCGCCGTCGTCGAGAAGGTGGAAGACCTGATCGACGGCTTCCAGTCGCCTTTCGGCTTGGAATTGCTGGCAACGGTCGATTGGCTCCTGACACGGGAAGGCTGCGCACCGGAGGTTGCCGCCATCGCCGGCGGCGTCGAGGCATGGCCGGCCGGACCCGAATGGGGGCGGCGCAAGCGCCGGATATTCGACGACCGCGTGTTGGGCATCGCCCTCGAGCGATTGCAGTCCGCGGGCATGTGACGGCCGTTGCCGGTTGCTGGCCCCGTCGGGCGTGTTAGCTTTGTGCCCGAAGCGAAGGAGAGGGGACAGCCGGATGGCCGGGGGTTGCGACGGTTATTGGCAGGAGACGAAGGTGGCGGGAGTGCCGGTGCGCTATTGCCGCTGCGGCACCGGCAGCCCGGTGCTGATCCTGCACCACGATATCGGCTGTCCGGACCGCGCGGTGTTCGCAGAGGCGCTTTCGGGCTCCCGCGATGTGCTGATGCCGGTCCATCCCGGTTTCGGCCTCGGCAGCGAGCGGGCGGAGTGGATGCGCAGCGTGCGCGACCTGGCGGTGCTCTATCGCGGCCTGCTGGCGGGGCTCGGCGTCGGACGCGCGACCCTGGTCGGGCTCGGCTTCGGCGGCTGGGTGGCGGCCGAGATGGCGAGCATGGCGCCCGCCGATGTGGACCGGCTGGTGCTGGTCGGCGCGATGGGCCTCCAGCCGCGCGAGGGCTTTATCCTCGACCAGGCGCTGGTCGGCTATATCGACTATGCCGAGGCCTTCTTCAAGGACCCCGCCGCCTTCGACGCGGTCTATGGGCGCGAGCCCACGAACGACCAGCTCGAAGCCTGGGACATCTGCCGCGAAATGTGCTTCCGCATCGCCTGGAAGCCCTACATGTACAGCCAGACCCTGGCGCCGCTGCTGGGCAGCGTCACCGCGCCGGCGCTGGTGGTGCACGGGGCCGACGACGGGGTGGTGCCGGCGGACTGCGCGGCGCAATATGCCGCCGCCCTGCCGAACGCCCGCCTGGAAACCGTCGCGGATTGCGGCCACGCCGTCGCGCTGGAGCGCCCGGAGGCGCTGGCGCGGCTCGTCCTGGACTTCATCGCGGAGTAACGGCCGATGCATCTCATGTATTTCACCGAGCAGCCCATGTCCACTTACCCGGCGGACAAGGGCCTGGAGTTCGGCGCGACGGCGCTGATGTTCTCCAACCGCTATTTCGACCCGGTGGACGGCAGCCGCCTCTACAACGAGTTCCTGGAGCAGTATCTCTACGCCGAGGAAGTCGGCATAGACGGCATCATGCTGAACGAGCACCACAATGCGCCGTTCTGCATGCAGGCCAAGGCCAACATCTTCGCGGCGATCCTGGCCGGCATGACCGAGAAGGTGAAGATCGTCATGCTCGGCAACCCGCTGCCGCTGGCGGAGAACCCGGTCCGGCTCGCCGAAGAGCTGGCGATGATCGACATGATCTCCAAGGGCCGCCTGGTCTCCGGCTTCGTGCGCGGCGGCGGCCAGGAGCAGCTCGCCGCCGGCGTCAACCCCGCCTACAACCGCGAGCGCTTCGAGGAGGCGCACGACCTCGTCGTCCGCGCCTGGACCGAGACCGGTCCCTTCCGCTTCGAGGGCAGGCACTACCAGAACCGGGTGGTCAATCCCTGGGCGGTGCCGCTGCAGAAGCCCTATCCGCGCGTCTGGGTGCCGGGCGTCATCAGCCGCGAGACCATCGTGTGGGCCGCGCAGCAGCGCTATCCCTATATCGCGCTCAACACCTCCATCGCCGACACCAAGAAGATCTGGCAGGTCTATGACGATGTGGCGCTCGAGGCCGGCTACGAGGCCGGGCCGGAGAACCGGGGCTACCTGATCCAGGTCCACGTCTCCGACAATGAGGAGAAGGCGATCGAGAACGCGCGCCAGTTCCGCTGGATGCAGGGCGAGTTCACGGGCCTGGCGCACCCCGTCTGGTCCACGCCGTCCGGCTATTCCTCGCCGCGCAACCGCCGCGCCTTCGTCGAGTTCGCCGCCGGGCGCCGGGCCAACCCGCGCGGGCAGACGAGCTTCGAGCAGCAGATGGAGGATCTGCGCATCATCGCCGGCACGCCGGACACGGTGGTGCCGAAGCTGCGCCGCATCCTGGAGGAGACGCGGCCCGGCATCCTGGCGCTCTGGGGCAATGACGGGACCGTGAGCCAGGAGGACTCGATGACCTGCATCAGGATGATCGGCACGGAGGTTTTCCCGGCGATCCGCGAGATCGCGAAGGAGCTCGACCTGAAGAGCCCCTTCGAGGCCGAAGCCCCCGTCTCGATCAGATACTCCACCGACCTGAAAGCGCCGGCCGCCGCAGCGGAGTAGGCCTTCCCGCCCGCCTCAGGGCCGCCGGATCACCGCCTCGGAGAAGCGGCGCATGTTGGCGAGCGCCTCTTCGCGCTCCATCGCGCCGAAGGCGGTCTGGCAGAGGAGGTGGCCGACGCCGGCATCGCCGAGGGCCGCCACCTGCTCGCGCACCCGGGCGGGCGAGCCCCAGATCGAGCCGGTTTCCATCGCCTGCCGGACGGCCTCTTCGTCCGGGACCGAAGGGTCGCTCATCGCGTTCAGCATGGCGGGGTCGATCTCGAAATCCGGCGGGTTGAGCGTCGTGCGCAAATGCATGATATGGGCGCGGGTGGCGACCAGGTGCCCGTGCAGCCGGTCTTCCGCCCCGGCGTCCGAGTCCGCCACATAGACGTTGCGCCAGACGGCCGCGTCGCCTAGCAGCCGGGCGCGCTTGCCGGGGGTGTGGCCGCCGGCCTCCAGCCCCTCGGCATAGAGCTTCCAGCGCGCCGGGATGGCCTCCAGCGGCAGGCGCGTCGTGAGCAGCGGCAGCCCGGCCTCGCCGCATTCGCGGAAGGAGGCGGGCGAGATCGCCGAGCGCCAGAGCGGCGGCCCCGGCCGCTGCACCGGCCGCGGGCGGATTTCCGGCATCTCGAACTCGTGGAAGGCGCCCTTGTGGCGGAACGGCGCCTCGGTCCAGACCCGCTCCAGGATGGAGACGGTCTCGGCCATCCGCGCGCGGGAATCGCCGCTCCTCAGGCCGTAGCCGACGAACTCGTATTCGTTGTAGACCGTGCCCTTGCCGACGCCGATGTCGATGCGCCCGCCGGAGAGGTTGTCGAGCAGGGAGAGCTGCGTCGCCAGCCGCACCGGGTGGTGGAACGGCGCCTGCACCACGGCGAAGCCGATCCTGAGCCGCGTCGTGCGCATGGCGAGCGCGGCGGCGAAGGTGAGCGCATCGCAATAGACGCTCTCGCCGGTGAAGTAGTGCTCCGTCAGCCAGACGTCGGAGAAGCCCGCGGCCTCCGCGGCCTCGGCCAGCGCGATCTGGTCGGCGATGCGCTCGCGGTCCGTCTCCGGCGCCGGCGAGGCAGAAAGCGTCAGCCAGCCGAATTTCACCCTGCCGTCACTTTCGCTATCGCCTTTGCCCGGAAGCTTCCGCCGCCGTCAGGCGGCGGGGCGGCGGCCGGCGATCGCCTCGCGGAGGCCGTCGAGCAGGCCTTCGAGCCGTGCCTGCCCGTGTTCGACCGCCCGCAGCCGGTCGTCGATCACGTCTATGCGCGCGCCGAGGCTCCTGTTCATCTCGTCGATGCGCCTGTTGGTCTCGTCGATGCGCGCGCCGAGGCTCTTGTTGACCTCGTCGATGCGCGCGCCGAGGCTCCCGTTGGTCTCGTCGATGCGCGCGCCGAGGCTCTTGTTGGTCTCGTCGATGCGCTTGTTGGTCTCGTCGATGCGCGCACCGAGACGCTCCTCGAGCCGCGCGTGGCTGCGCAGCAGCAGCGCCGCGACGGCGATGAGGATGGCGGGCGTAAGCCAGGCGGACAGTTCCAGCGGCATGGACGACCTTTCCTTCGGCGCGGAGTGTGCCCCCAACGGAGCGCGCCGGCAAGAGGCCGCCCGTGCCCGCGCGCCTTTGCATTTCACGGCCGGCTGGATTATGGCAGGGGCTTCCGCCGCGCGGAACGCGGCGAACTGTAAGGAGGGCGGCGTTCCGCGCCGGACCATTACGAATGGCGGCGTTCCGCGCCGCCGCCGCGCGGAACGCGGCGAACTGTAAGGAGGGCGGCGTTCCGCGCCGGACCATTACGAATGGCGGCGTTCCGCGCCGCCGAGGGAACGGGAGGGGGCGCTTCCCCATGAATGCGACCAACATGCGCAAGGTGCTCTGCGTGCAGGGCATGCCGAAGGCGGGGCTCGACCTGTTCGCGGCCCGCGACGATATCGAGGTCGAGATCGTCCACGAAGGCCCGGACCTGGACCTGAAGGCGCATCTGGCCGACATCCACGGGATCACGCTGTTCGGCACGCGCTACACCCGCGAACTGATCGCGGCCACGCCCAATCTGGAAGTCTGTTCGCGCTTCGGCGTCGGCTTCGACTCCGTGGACGTGGCGGCGCTCACCGAGCGCGGCGTGCCGCTCATGGTCGCCGGCACCGCCAATTCGGTCACCGTGGCCGAGCACGCCATGTTCATGATGCTCGACCTCGCCAAGATGGCGCGCCAGTACCATGCCGGCGTGGCGGCCGGGAACTTCGGTGTGCGCAACGAGTATTCGGCCCTCGACCTCTACGAGAAGCGGCTGCTGTCGGTCGGTTTCGGGCGCATCGGCTCGCGCACGGTGAAGCGCGCCGTCGCTTTCGAGATGGATGTGCAGGTCTACGACCCCTATGCGGACCCGGCGGCCGTGCATGCAGCGGGCGCGGCGCTCGTGGACGACCTCGATGCGGCGCTGGCGGAGGCGGATTTCGTAACCATCCACTGCCCGCGCAACGAGGAGACCTACGGCCTGATCGGCGCGGACCGGCTCGCGCGGATGAAGCCCACCGCGATCATCGTCACCACGGCGCGCGGCGGCATCGTCAACGAGGCCGCGCTGATCGAGGCGCTGAAGAACCGGACCATCCTGGCGGCCGGCATCGACGTGTTCGACCCGGAGCCGCCGCTTCCCGGCAACCCGCTCTTCACCATGGACAATGTGCTGCTCTCACCCCATTCGGCGGGCGTGACCCGCGAATCGATGGACCGCATGGCGATGGTCACCTGCCAGAACGTGATCGACGTCTTCGACGGCAGGCCCGTCCCCGCCCATGTGGTCAACAAGGAAGTCCTCGGCTAAGGAACGCAAGGAACATGCGCAAGAACAACGTCCTCGAAACCTGGAAGGCCGGCGGCGCGGTCGTCAACGGCTGGCTCGCGATCCCGAGCGGTTTTTCCGCCGAGGTCATGGCCGGCTGCGGCTGGGACAGCGTCACCATCGACCTCCAGCACGGCATGGTCGATTACACCGCCGCGGTGCCGATGCTGCAGGGAATCTCGCTCTCCGACGCCACGCCGATGGCCCGGGTGCCGTGGCTGGAGCCGGGCATCATCCAGAAGCTTCTGGACGCCGGCAGCTACGGCATCATCTGCCCGATGATCAACACCCGGGCGGAATGCGAGACGCTCGTCGCCTGCTGCAATTACGCGCCCAAGGGCTCGCGCAGCTTCGGGCCGATCCGCGCCGTCATGTATGCCGGCGCGGACTATGGCGAGCGCGCCAATGACACGGTGCTCGCCATCGCCATGATCGAGACCCAGCAGGCGATCGACAATCTGGACGACATCCTGTCCACGCCGGGGCTGGACGGCATCTATGTCGGCCCCTCGGACCTCTCGCTCTCGCTCGGCCACGCCCCGCAGCTCGACACCGAGGTGCCGGAGGTGGTGGCGGCCATCGACACCATCCTCGCCGGGGCGAAGAAGCACGGCGTGCCGGCGGGCCTGCATTGCGGCTCGCCCGAATATGCCGCGCGGATGTTCGAGAAGGGCTTCCAGCTCGCGACCATCGCAAACGACAGCCGGCTGATGGCCCAGGGCGCCATGGCCGCGGTCGCAGCCCTCAAGGGCAAGATGGCCGACAGCAACATCTCCGGCAGCCCCTACTGAGCCGGGGCCTGGCCGCGCCCGCTACCCGGCGGGCGCGGCGGGCCGTTCCGCCTTCCTGCGGTCCAGCAGCGCGGCGGCCAGCGACGCCAGGCCGGAGGCGGGCTGGCCTGCGGCGAGCGCCTTGTCGCGCGAGCGTTCATGCACCGCGACCCCGAGCACGGCGAGCGCCACGCCCCACATGGCGCTGAGCGAGGCGGCCGCCGCCAGGATCGCCGGCGCGTCGGTCGGGTGCGCCACCACCGCCCAGGCGATGGCGCCCATCTGCATGGCCCACGCCGCCGTCACGGCATAGCCGAAGGTCGGCCGCCAGCGGCGCACATAGGCGTCCCCGGCGCGGGTCTCGGCGCGCATGGTGGCGTTGACCTCGCGCCAGGCGGTCTCGGCCTCGCGCGAGCGCGCCTCGGCCTCGATGCGCCGGTTCGCGGCGTCGAGCGCCTCCGGGGCGACGCCGCCGGTCCGCAGCACGCCGTCCACCTCGCGGAGCGCCCTGGCGGCGGTGTCGGCGGCCGGGTTGTCGAGCGCCTCCAGCCCGGCGCCCGCGAGGCGCGCGATGAGCGGCAGGCCGATCTGGGCGAGAAGTGCAGGAATCATGGGTTCCTCCCGTGGATGGTGGTTGGTGGATGGGTCGAGCCTGTCATGGAGGCCGTCCCCTTCGACAGGCCCAGGGCAGGCTCTTCCCTCACCCTGAGTAGCCCGCCTCCGGCGGGCGTATCGAAGGGCGGCCCCCGCCTCAGATGCCGAAATCGGTGCGGGCGCGACCGGGGCTTGCGTGCTTCCGCCACTCCAGGCGCGGCGCGCGGCCGACCGGGCGGATGCGGACCGGCTCCATCAGCAGCGCGCAGGCGGCCGCGTCCAGTCCGTCGTCCGGGCCGCTGCGGTTTTCCGGCCGCCATTCCCTCAGTTCTCGCAGGAAGGGCGACTTGAATACGCTGGCATGGGCCCAGAGCGCATTGGCGGCGAGCGGCGCGTCGAACGCCTCCAGGATGCGCTCGTGCTTCGGGCGGCTGTTGGGGATGCCGATGACCGTGGCGCCGTGGCCCTCGCGCGCGAGTTCCCGCTGCAGGATTTTCGGGATGAACGCCCCGACGCCGTTGGACTCCACATGGACGGCCGGCAGCGCCAGCTTGCGCGCATGGGCGGCCGCCTGCCGGCACAACTGCTTCGCCGCGCCGTCGCGGTCGTTCTTCGGGTCGTAGTAGAGGTAGGCCACCCGGTGCAGCAGGCGCCGGCCGTCCTCGTCGGTGAACACCGCGGCCAGCACGCAGGCATCGCCCTTGTCCCGCCTGCCGAAGGAGGGGTCCAGCCAGGCCGAGGCGGAGAGCAGCCGCCGGCCGGCCAGCCGCAGCACCGGCCTGCCGTTCACCTCGCTGTAGTCGAGCGGCTCCTCGTAGCGGCGCAGCCACTCCGCGTTCAGCCGGCCGTCCACCGCCTGCATGGGTTCGAGCAGCATCTGGCTGGCGAAGCGCGCCGGGCCCGCGCGCTTGCGGATTTCCTTGATGACCTTCGGCGGGAAGCGCTCCGGCCAAGCTCTCGCCGTGAGTTTCTTCGTCAACCGGCGGAAATCGTGCAGGAACGGGCGCTTGTCGCCTTCCTCCGGCCGCGGGTCCTTGGTGTAGATCGAGTAGTAGCTGTGCGGCGTGCCGCTGTAGATCTGGAAGCCGCCGGGGCTCAGCACATAGTCGGCCTCGGAGAGGCGCGCGCGCAGGTCGGCCCGCTTCGCCGGCGTGCCGCAGGTGTTCGGCACTTCGACATCGTCGCAGATCACGACATCGGCATGCGCCCCGGTAATGTTGGCCCCGATGCCGCGCGCCAGCAGCGAGGGGTCGCGCGAGACGAGGCGGCGCGGCACGGTCAGCCGGTCGGCCGCCCATTCCTCGGGCTTGTCGGGGCGGAGCGCTTCCGTGTCGGGATGGCGCTCCAGGATGCGGCGCACGGTGCGCACCGTCTTGGATGCCAGCGCCGACTCCGCCGCCAGCACCAGGATGCGCCGGTCCGGGTTGCATTTGAGCAGCCAGGCGGACAGCAGGCCGAGCAGGGTCGATTTGCCCGAGCCCCGGAAGGCCAGCAGCAGCATGCGCCGCGTGCCCTTGGCGATCCGCTCGTCGAACCAGCCGGCGATGTTCCGGTGAAGCGCGGGCGTTGCCAGAGTCTGGCTGCGGTTCCAGGCGTCGAGGAAAGAGGTGAAGGTGGGGTTCATCGAACCTCCTTTGAATAGTGGGTAGTGGATAGTGGCAGCGGTCGGTGGCCGGGCGCCCGCTACCGCCGGAGCGCGTCGATCTTCTCCGCCAGCACGGCGAGCGCGCGCGTGTTGGCGACGATGACGTCGAGCACCTGCTGGCGGCCGCGCGAATCCCGGTGCAGCAGCCAGCCGGCAAGGCCCCAGCCAAGGGCGAGCGGCCCGTATTCGGCGAAGACCCGGAGCGCGAGCGTGTCCACGGGACCGCCCGTCAGCCGTTTCGCCGCGGCCCGCGCAGCGCGAGCAGCCCGCCCGTCCGGCTGAGGAGGCCCAGCCGTTCGAGCCGGCCCGCATGGGTGCTGTCGGCCCGGAGCGAGGCGAGGCGCCGCGAGGCGGCGTCGCCCGCATGGCGGCCCTCCCGCTCGCTTTCGGCGGCAAGCCCGCCCAGCAGCGCGGCGGCCGAACCGGCGGCGGAGCCGGTGCCGGCCGCGCCGAACCGGGCGCGGGCGCGGGCCAGCGCCTGCTTCAGCCGGCGGCGGCGCAGGCGTTCGCGCTCGGCGGCGCCGGCGCGGACATCGGCGGCCTGCGCGTTCGCGGCGGCGCGGCGCCGGGAGGCCGCCTCGGCGGCGGAGGTTTCGGCGAGCAGGGCGTTGCCCGCCGCCAGGGCTACGGGGAGGAGTGCGCTCATATGTCGGTCACCTTGAGTTCGGTTGCAGCGGAAAGGAGGTGGAAGGGAAGCGGGGTCTCGTCCTCGATGCGCCAGAGCGGGGCCGCGCCGTCGCGCCGCCAGCCGCCCGCGCCGAGCGAGATGTCGCCGGTGAAGGCATCCGCGCCGAGCGCGGCCCGGCGGAAGCCGAAGCCCGTGTCGCAGCGCAGCGCCCGCGCGCCGGCAAGGCGCAGCACCAGCCGCACCGCCCGGTGGGCCACGCCCTGCATCGCGCCCCGCGCAAGCTGGACGCCGGGGGCGAGCGGCTCGATCTCGTGCGCGAAGGGCAGCCCCGCCTGCACGTTCCGGGCCGGGGCGTCGAGCAGGATGCGTCCGCCCGTCACCCGGAGCCCGGAGAGCGGCCTGCCGCCCGCGACGGCGGCGACCTCCCGGCCTTCGAGATGGGCGAGGCCGCCCCAGGAGCGGGTCGGGCGGGCGGCCGTTCCGGAGACCGCGGCGTCCACGCCGATCGCCTCGTCGAAGCGCTCGACCGAATACCGCCCCTCGCGCTCGACCAGCGCCCAGGCCGCGCCGCCCGCCACCGCCGCCGACCGGAAGGCTCCCTCGGTCTCCAGCCGCGTCCAGGCATGGACGCCCTCGGCCCGCCAGAGCGTGAGCGCGGCGATGGACCCGTCGCCCATGACGACCAGCAGCCGCCGGGCCGCCTCGTCCCAGACGGCCTCGACCGGCGCGGCGAACAGGTGGCCGGCAAGCAGCGCCAGGTCCTGCGCGCGGTAGGCAAGCTCGGCGTCCGCGAACAGGAATTCGCGCAGCTCGCGCCCGTTGCGGGCGAGGAACATCACCGCTCCCTCGACATCCACCGGCCGGACGGCGCGGTCGGCGGGCGAGCCGATGCGCGTCTGGCGGCGGAGCTGGATAGAGGCGGGGGTCAGCGGGTCGCCGGAGACGGTCCATTCCGCGCCCGAGGTGAAGACCTGCAGATGCCGCCCGGAGACGACCGCGCGCACCGCGTTCGCCTGGTCCGAAAGCAGCGGGAAGGCGATGGCCTCGTCATCGAGCCCCTCGCCGGGGTCGAAGTCGAAAAAGGCGCCCGAGCGCGAGAGCCAGAGCCGGTCCGGCAGCGAGCGCGACCCGCCGATCACCAGCCTGTCCTGGTGGAACACGACCGAGACCGGCCAGCCGCGCCGGGCCGAAAAGGCGGGCTCCCGCCAGTTCGCGGTCGCCGCCGTGCCGCCTGCAAGCGCGCCCGTGACGTCCGCCTCGGCCTGGGTGGCGGAGACGAACCGGTGGATCCGGACCTCGTCCCTGCCGATCCGGAAGGGCTGGCCCGCATGCTCCGGCGCGAAGACGCCGGCCGAGGCGGTGAGCCGGACGCGGCCCGAAGCCGCCGAGGCCGCCAGCGTCACCGACGGCGCGGCATAGCGGTGGTAGGGCCGCATCGACCGTCCGGCCCGCTCGGCCCATTCCCAGGGCGCGATCCGCCAGTCGTCCTGCCCCCGGCGCGTCAGGGTCTGCGGCGGATAGTCGGGATGGACGACCAGCAGCGTGTCGGCGGTCTGCGTCCAGTTGAGCCCGGCCAGGTCCGCTTCCCGCCAGGGCGCGGCGACGAGCGCGACCCGCCGGCCCGCCCGGTAGATGCGCAGCGCCCGGTCGGTGAACAGCAGCAGGTAGCTTTCCTCCGTGTTGAATTCGAAGGCGGCCAGCCGGCCGGGGCCGGGCGCGGCCTCGACGAAGGCGAGCCCCGGCCGCCGCGACAGCCCGCCCGTCGGGTGGACGGTGACATTGCGCAGCCGGCGCGCGCCGTCGCGATAGGCCGCGAGGTCGGGCCGGCCGGCGAGGCGCGGGGTGAGCTCGCCCGCGCTGAAATTGGTCTTGAGGGTGTTGATCCGGGTCATGCCCTGGCCTCGATCAGCGGGAAGCGGAGCGGCGCGCGCGCCGGGTCCTGGAGCGCGTCCGTGCGCCGGGCGCGGCGGAGGGCTGCGTCCGCCAGCCGCTGGAGCGCCTCCGCGCGGGACGTGTTCTCCGTCACCGGCAGGCAGAAGGCGGCGGCGAGATGGGCGGCGAGCGCATCCGCGAACCAGGGCGGGAACTCCGCCTCGCCGGCGCGGAAGATATAGGCGAGCCGGAGCCGGGCCGTGTGCGCGTGAAGCCTTCCGCCGGCGATGCGCCAGCCGGTCTCGCGCCCGTCCTCCACCGCCAGCGCATTCAGGAAACCGGCCGGCAGCCGGAAGGCATGCGCGAAGCCGTCGAGCGGCGGCTCTTCCGCAGGTGAAAGCGCCGCCTCGGCCGTGGCGAAACGCCAGGCATGGCCCGCAAGCAGCGTATCGCGGAGCGTGGGATAGAGCGCGGCGGCGGTGCGCGCCTCGAGGGTCGGCTCCGCGAAATCGGAAATCGGCAGCGCACCGAGCCGGACGAGCGCCTGGCTCGCAATCTGGACGGCGGTCAACGCCATGGGCGGCCTCCTTTCGGCAGGGGAAGGGGAATGGCGGGTGGCGGCCGGCGGACATGCCGTCCACCGGCCGCCGGTCCGTCAGGCGGCGAGGACGCCGACCCGTTCGAGCGCGCGGATGACCGCGTTGACGGCCGCGCGCGCCTGGGCATCGACGGTCGCCCCGCCGGCCGCGTCGGCGACCGCCGCCTGGGTCTCCCAGTCGGTGGTGAAGCCGACGCCGACGCTGCCATTGCGGCTGGACGACACGCGGACCAGCGCCGCGCTGTCGCCCGCGCCGTTCAGCGCCAGCATGTCGCCGGGGCGGAGCAGGTCGGCGGCCGCGTCGAAATAGCCGGCCGCCACCATGTCGCCGTCGGCGTCCTCGGCGGACTTGTAGTGCCAGAAGGTGAAGCCGTTGGCATAGGCCAGGACGGAGAGGTTCGCGGATTTGGACGCCATTGCTTCTGTTGTCTCCTTTTCGTTCCGGTCAGGTTTCGAGGCAGCGCATGGTCACGACGCCCTCGGCGTCGATCAGCGCCGCGCCCTGGCTCATCCAGTTGGCGACGAACCAGGCGGCGCGGTCGCCGTGCCAGGTGATGTCGGTGGTGACTTCCGCGCCGGCGGCGTGGCCGACCGCGCTCTTGTGGTACCAGTGGCAGAGCCGGACCGAGTCCTTGAGCGTCAGCCCCGAATGCGGCAGCCAGAGGGTGCCGAGCCAGCGCTTGGCCTGGGTGCCCCGCCAGGGCAGGTCGTCCGCGCCCACATAGTCGGCATTGGCGAACTCCTCGATCTTCATGAGGTCCGACCACTGCTTCCAGCCGATGACGGCGGTGCGTTCGCCGTCGTCCGGCACGTCGGCCTGGCCGAGCATCTCGAAGGCGGTGAGCACCTTGGCCTTGGTCAGCCCGTCCGTGTCGGCGCCGGCATGGTTGGTCGAGCCGTCGAGCGCGGCGGCGATGAGCTGGTCGGTCTTGCGGCCGAGCGCATAGGCGCCCGCCTTGGCGACCGTGTCGCGCTCGCCGCCGCCGATCTTGAGGTCGTCGAGCCGGTCCACCCACTCGCCGGCATAGTAGTCGCGGAGATTGCACTCGACCGCGCTGTGATCGACGTTCATCACCGGGATCTGGCCGTGCCGGGCCTTGGTGGCGGCGGCGCCGCGCCCGACCTTGCGGAAGGTCACGCTGGAGCCCATCACGCCGCGGCGCGTGCGCACCGTGTCGCGGAGCTTGGAGCCCTGGCGCTGATAGGCGTTGTGGACTTCGCCTTCGAACGCCTTGATGAAGGAAGGGGAAAGATCGACGGGCATGTTGCCTGTCCTCCTGTCGTGGTTTCAGCCTAAATCCGGCAGTTGAGGATGGCTTGGCCTTGCCGAATCCCTTGTAGTCTGCGGGTATGAGCGGCTTTTCAGGGGCCGAAGAGGCTCACCCTTTGGGTGATTATCCTGGCGCTGTGCGGGATGTCGCCCGAGCGTCGGTGAAGGTGGACACCTTCGGCGGCGCGGTTCATGTGGAATGGGACCCTGATGCGGCGGTGACGCCGCTGGGGCATCTGGCGTTTTTCTCGGAATACCTGAAGGTAAGCGGTCGCTTTGACGCTTTGGTTGCGGACTGCCCGCTGCACTACACGAGCCCGAACGCGCCGTCGAAGCGGGATGTCCTGGGGACGGTTCTTCTGTCGGTTCTGGCGGGGCAGTCTCGCTATGCGCACATCACGTCGCTGCGCGGCGACGGGGTGAACCCTGCGCTGCTGGGTATGGACAAGGTTGCGAGCGAGGATTCGGTGCGGCGCGGTCTGGAGCGGATCGGTGCGGATGTCGGCACATCGTGGCTTCAGGGCCATCTGGACGAGGTGGTCCGTCCGCTGCTGAGGGAGCCGTGGGTTCTGGACTGCGACACGACGATCAAGGCGCTTTACGGTCGTCAGGAGGGGGCGGTTGTGAGCTACAACCCGAAGAAGCCGGGCCGCCCCTCGCATGCCTGCCATGCGTTCCTGATGGCGGGCACGCGGCTTGTTCTGGATGTCGAGGTGGCGCCGGGCAACCATCACCATTCGAGGCGCGCGGCGCCGTCCTTGTGGGCGTTGCTCGACCGTCTCGGTCGGGATCGCTGGCCGCGTCTGGTGCGGGGCGATAAGGACTGGGGCAGCGAGGCCAACATGGCGTCGTGCGAGGCTGCGGGTCTGGACTATTTGTTCAAGCTGCGCCTGACGAAGGGGGCGCGCCGGCTTGCCGAGCGGCTGATGGTGCGGGACGGCTGGGAGGATGCAGGCCAGGGCTGGTCGGGGATCGGGGCCGATCTGCGTCTGCAGGGCTGGAGCCGGACGCGCCGGGTTGTGGTGCTGCGTCGGCGGCTTCCTGCGACGCTGGCGCTGACGCGTGGCGACAAGGCCCAGGGCGAGCTGTTCTGGACCGAGGCGCAGCCCGGCACCGGGGTGTGGGAGTTCGCGGTGCTGGCGACCTCGCTGGACCTGGAGATACGCTCGCTGGCCCAGCTCTACCGCGACCGGGCGGACGCGGAGAACGGCTTCGACGAGTTGAAGAACCAGTGGGGTTGGGGCGGCTTCACCACGCGCGACCTGACGCGCTGCCGGCACATGGCCCGGCTGATCGCGCTCATCTACAACTGGTGGAGCCTGTTCGTGCGCCTCGCCGACCCCGACCATCACCGCGAGGCGATCACCAGCCGGCCGCTGCTCCTGCACGGGGTTGCCCGCCAGACCCACCACGCCGGCCAGACCCGGCTGACGGTGACCTCCCATCACGGGCGTCGCAAGACGGTGATGGCGGCGCTGCGCCGGATCGCCGGCTTCTTCCGGTCGCTGACGCAAACTGCGGAGCAGTTGAGCGCCGGGGATCGCTGGCGCCGCATCCTCGCCGAGGCGCTCAGGAAATACCTCCATGGCCGCGAACCGGGGCGTCAACCCTGGCTGCCGCCACCCAGGGCCGCGACCACGTGCTGAAATCCACGCCCAAATCCGACCGTTCACACTACCCCGAGACAGCGATCAAGCTCGTCAACTGCCGGATTTAGGTTCAGGGTTGGTGTGTCGAGCCCGCGTCAGGACTCGCCGGGATCGGTTTCGGTTTCGCCCGGATAGAGGCGCCGGTAGCCCTCCATCACCTGCCGGACGAGGGCGGGGTCGCGGTCGCGCCAGTAGCGCGGGTCGCCCTGGAGGCGGCGCAGGCCGTCGAGCGTCACCGCCCCGCCCGGCCGTTCGCCGCCGCTGCCGCCGAGGCCGGGCTCGCCCGCATCCATCAGCCGCTCCAGCGCCGCCGCGCCCTCGACCGAGCCGGTGAGCGCCGCGCCGACGCCTGCCGGCAGGTTGGCCGCCGCCCAGGCCTCCATCTGGCCTTTCGCGCGCCGCCAGCCGTCCTCGCCGCCATAGCGGTCCGCGAGCCGGGCCTCGCGCTCGGCCCGCTCCAGTTCGCCCGCGACCTCGCCCGCCAGCGGCAGCAGCAGCGAGGACGCCATGTCGTAGACGAGCTGGACCTGGGCGTTGGTGAAGCCGGCCTCGTGCATCCGCCGGTTGGCCTCGGCGTCAGGCCCGCCGATCAGCCCGTCCAGCTCGAGCCGGTAGTCCTCCGGGCTCGCGGGCGGGCGTTCTGCCGAGGCCAGGGCCCCGTAAGCGCCGACCAGCTCGCCGAGGCGCACCTGGCCGGCGTCGGCGTCCCAGAACTCGTCCGGCAGGCCGTCCGGGCGAACCGGCGTCTCCATTTCGGTTTCGATGTCCGTTTCCACGGGGTCGTGTCTCCTTTGGATTGTCGTCAGGGGTCGAAAGAAAACGGGCGGCCCCCGGAGGAGCCGCCCGCCTGAAAACTGCGGTGCGGTTCGCCTCGTCAGGCCGCGCCGGGCAGCAGGTCCGGCGGCTCCAGCAGGGCGGGCGGCACGCCGAGGCGGGCGCCGAGCCAGCGCGCGGCGCGGCCGGTATCGACGGCGGCCAGCGCCTCGGGCCCGAGCCCCGCCACCGCGCCGAGCCAGGTGAGCGCCGCCCCGGCTTCGCGCCGCCCGGCCGCCTGCGCCAGCGGCGAGCGCAGCCGGAGCCCCGCGTCCCGCCCGTCCAGCGCAAAGGCCGGCACCTCGCCGCGCCGGGCGAGTATGGCGAGCGCGCGCCCGATGAGCGGCGTCAGCAGTTCGGCCTCCAGCCGCCCGTAGGTTGCGCCCAGCAGCCTCGCCGTCTCCGCCGCGCGCTCCAGCACCTCGGTCGCGGTCATGGCCGGGCTCGCGGGCTCGGCCAGCCGGTCGGCGAGCAGCGCGTGGCGGATGCGCTTGCGTAGGTCCTCCAGCACGATCTGCGACACGTCGAAGCGCCCCGGCGCGGCGAGCGGCGTCAGCCCCGCCGAGCCCACCGCCTTCGGCATGACCGCGCCCGGCACCAGCTCCACCGCCGTCGGGTCGAGCACGCCGTCATCGTCCGCCTGCCAGATGCCGGTCGCGGCGATCGAGGCGTTTTTCAGGACGAGCTCCACCACCTTGTCGGCGGTCTTGATGTCGGGCAGCGCCTTCATCACCGGCGAGCGCCCATAGACCTCGCCCGGCGCCTTCAGCCAGCGGAAGCAGATGAAGGGCGAGACCGCGAAGCGGCCCTCGGCCAGCAACTGCGCCGCCTGCCCGCCGCCGCCTTCCAGCACGGCGAGGTAACGGTAGCCGCCGCCGCGCGGAACGCGGCGATTCGTCGAATTGGCGGCGTCAGCGCCGCCGCCGCGCGGAACGCGGCGATTCGTCGAATTGGCGGCGTCGGCGCCGCCGCTGGGCTCCGGCGCGACGCGCTCGACGACGCCGAAGGGCCCCTCGCCGCTCGGGACGGGCGCGCGGGGAAAGCGGGCGCGGAGCGCGGCGGGGCCGAACTCGCGCCGACGCCACACCCGGTCGAGCCGCCCTTCCGGCCCCTCTTCCAGCACCGCCTCGCGGAGCGGCACGGCGGTGAACCGGAAGGCCGAGGCCGCGCCGACCGCGCTCTCCTCGAACAGCAGGCAGCCCGTGCCGAGCACCACGAGGTCCAGCAGCGCCTGGTGCATCTCGACTGCGAAGGCGGAGCGGTCGAGATGGCCCTGCACGGTGCCGGCGGCGGCTTCCAGTGCATCGGCGGCCTCGGGACCGGCCCCGATCCCCGGCTCGAAGCCGACCCAGCGCTCGAAGGGCGGGGTGAGTTCGGCGAGCAGGCTGGCGGCAAGCTGCTCCGCGGCATCGGCGGCCGTTGCGTCATAGATGCGCCTGGCGGCGCCGCCATCGCCATTGACCGCCCCGTCCGCGCCGTAAGGCAGGGCATGGGTCGCGCAGTCGCGCCAGAGCGCCTCCCAGGGACGCCGCCGGGCCTCGCCGCGGCGGTATCCCGCCAGCAGCGCTTCCGGATCCGGTGTTTCGGCAATCATGTGTGTTTCCCTCATGTTCACCTGCATACTACCCCATGTTTTTCATTTGTCAAGTATATAAGAGAAACATTACCCATATTTTAGGAGAAAATCGTGTAACTGGCCCGGCGTGAGCACCCGCCAGGAGGCGATGCCGAGCACCCGCTTGGCCACTTCGACGCAGGTGGCGGGCAGGAGCGGCGCGGGCCGGAAGCGCCGCCGTCGCCGTGTCTCGACCACGGTGAAGCCCCGCTCGCGGTAGAACCCGGCAAGGTCGAAAGCCGCCGGCACGGGCTGCACCGCGACGTCGGTATAGCCGGCCAGCGGATCGACCGTGATCCAGCGGCCGGCTTCCTCCAGCGCGACGAAGCAGTGGCGGAATCCCGGCCGGAGCAGCCGGAGCCAGCCGAGGTCAGCCTTGCCGGAAAACACCGCAAGCGCCGGTCCGCCGAAACCGCCTCCATCCCCGGAACCGCCCGTCATGCCGCGATCCCCGGGCGTCCCGGGCCTCTGCCGGCAACGATCCCCTTGGCGCGCAACAGGTCCTCCAGCCGCGCCATGCCCTCCTCCCAGAGCCGGGCCAGCGGCCCGTGCGCCGGGGCTTCGAGGCGGCGGCCGAACCCGGTCAGCACCTGCAGGTGCCGCCGGGTGAGCACACCGGGCTTTACCAACCGGCGCAGGCAGGCCAGCATGTCGAGCGGTGTGCAGGGCCGGCCCCGGCCTTCAAGGCCCGGCACGCCGCCATCCTCGACCACGAGGCGCCAGGACATGAACCAGAACCACGCCTCTTCGGCGTTCCTGAACGGTCTTTCGTCGCGGGTGCTCCGCGAAAAATCGGGAACAGGCATGAATCCCCCCTTGGTTCTTTGAATGTTCCGATTTTCCGTATGTGGTCAAATTCCTAGTGCATGTCAAGCGGATTTGTGCCTATGATGAATTCCATGCTGACCCATTCCGAAGTCTGGGCCGCGATCGACGCGCTGGCGGACCGTCACGGCCTGTCGGTATCCGGACTCGCCAAACGCTCGGGGCTGGATGCCACCACCTTCAACCGCAGCAAGCGGACCACCAGGGGCGGGCGGCCGCGCTGGCCCAGTACGGAGAGCATTTCCAAGGCGATGGCAGCGACCGGCTGCGGCGTTTCGGGGCTGTTCGGCGAGCAATTGCGGCGCGAGGGGGCGCCGGCGAGCACCATTCCGGTGATCGGCCATGCCCAGGCGGGCGTCCACGGCTATTTCGACGATGCCGGCTACGCGGTCGGCGCGGGATGGGACGAGGTCGCCTTCCCGGGCCTGGGCGACCCCAACGCCTATGCGCTGGAGATCGCGGGCGACAGCATGGAGCCGGTCTATCGCGACGGGGACATCGTGGTGGTCTCCCCGGCTGCGAGCCTCCGGCGCGGGGACCGCGTGGTGGCGCGCACCCGCGAGGGCGAGGTGCTGGCCAAATGGCTCGGCCGGCTGAGCGCGCGGCGCGTCGAGCTGCGCTCCTTCAATCCCGACCATGAGGACTACGTCCTCGCCCGGAGCGACCTCGACTGGATCGCCCGCATCGTCTGGGCCAGCCAGTAGCAGCAGCCCCTTCCGGGCCTCTCTCTCGTTCGTTCTGCCCCCTGCTTGCGGGCCGCCGGACCCGCGCGTCCGCCTCCGGTTGCGCGGCGGGGCGGCGCGGGCGCATGCTGCGCGGCCATGAACGAAGCGCCGGAATTCCCGCCCGGACCGGACCGCCCGCTGCCCGGGGCCGTCGAGGTCGTCGTCATCGGCGCCGGCGTGGTGGGCGTAACGGCCGCGCTCATCCTGGCGGAATGGGGCGTGCCGGTGCTGCTCTGCGAGAAGGGCCGGGTCGCGGGCGAGCAGTCCTCCCGCAATTGGGGCTGGATCCGCATCCAGGGGCGCGACCTGCGCGAGATTCCGCTGATGCTGGAATCGCAGGCGCTCTGGCGGCGCTTCGGCGAGCGCAGCCCGATGGATTTCGGCCTGCGCCAGCAGGGCATCGCCTATATCGCCGAGGACGGGGAGGAGCTTGGCCGGCAGGAGGCGTGGCTCGCCTCCGCGCGGCCCTTCCAGCTTTCCTCGCGCATGCTCTCCGCCGCCGAGGCGGGCGCGCTGGTCGGCCAGGACGCCGGGGGCTTCGCCGGCGGGCTGCTGACGCCGACCGACATGCATGCCGAGCCCGCGCTCGCCGTGCCGGCGCTGGCGCGCCTGGCGGCCGAGGCGGGCGCGGCGGTCTTCGAGCACACGGCCGTGCGCGCGCTGGAGCTTTCCGGCGGCAGGGTCGCCGGTGTCGTCACCGAGCACGGGGCCGTGGCCTGCCGCGCCGTCATCCTGGCGGGCGGCGCGTGGTCCCGGCCGTTCCTCGAAAACATGGGGCTCGTGCTGCCGCAGCTCGCCGTCAGCGCCCAGGCGCTGCGCACCGCGCCCGCGCCCGCCTTCACGCCCGGGCCGGTGGGGATGCGTTCGGCCTCGGTGCGCCCGCGGCTCGACGGCGGCTATACGGTCGGGCGGGTCGGGACGGCGCGCTTCGACCTCATCCCCGCCGCCTTCGCCCATTTCCGGGCCTTCCTGCCGCTGCTCGGCGAAAGCTGGCGGGCGACGCGGATCCGCCTCGGCCGCGAGTTCTTCGGCGCGCTCGGCCGGCGGCACTGGCGGGCGGACCAGTTCAGCCCGATGGAACAGGCCCGCATGCTCGACCCCGCTCCGGACGAGAAGCTGTCGGCCGCCCTCTTGCGCGCAGCAGGGCGCGCCTATCCGCAGCTTCGCGGCGTGCCGGCAGTCGAGGACTGGGGCGGGATGATCGACGTGACGCCGGACGAGGTGCCGCTGATCGGGCCGGTCGCCGGGCTGGACGGGCTGACGCTCGCCACCGGGCTTTCCGGCCACGGCTTCGGCTTCGGGCCGGGCGCGGGCCTCCTCGCCGCCCAGCTTGCCGCGGGACGGGAGCCGGCCGCCGACCCGGCCCCCTTCGCTACGGACCGCTTCGCGCGGCCGTGACGGCGGCATAGCCGGGACCGGGGCTGTAGCCCGCGACCCCCGCCGCCGCGGCCCGGCAACAGCGCCCTGTTCAAGAAATATGAAATAATTCTTTCACACGAGTTGAATATGAGAGGTCCGCACCAATATAGAGCGGATGGAAGGAAACGGCTTCGTCCCCTGCTTCGCGTCGGGGGAAGGCTTCCCGGGCGCGACGGGCCTCTGCCGGGTCCCCGCGCGCGCCCGCGCGCGGGCAATCAGGCGCGCGATTCGCGCCGCCGCGAGACGCGCGCAGGCAGGCGCAGGCGCCCGCGCAGGATACGCGCGAATTAGGGTCCCGCCGCTCGGGGCGGCGGCGCGCCGGCGAGATGGAACGAACCGGGATTATAGGCGGGAAACCCATGCCGAAGACGCATGGACCGGAAAACCGGGCCGAATACCGGGAGCCTCCGCCCGAAGCGACCGACTCCATGCCCGAAACGGACACAGGATATGACGCCTGAGCATGCAGATCATGACATCGCATGACACTTCATGACACTTCATGACACATCGCCGGAGCGGGCCCCTCCGCAGGCGCGCCGGGCGGGCGGGCGACCGCCGCCGCCTGTGGACAGCCGCCGGCCCTGCCGATACAAACCCGTCTTCCCCGCATCCGCCCGGAGGATTGCGACGCATGGCGAGCGCGAGCGAAATCCGCACGGCCTTTCTCGATTACTTCGCCCGGCACGGGCATGAGATCGTCTCGTCCGGCCCGCTGGTGCCGCGCAACGATCCGACGCTCATGTTCACCAATGCGGGCATGGTGCAGTTCAAGAACGTCTTCACCGGCAGCGAGCGGCGGTCCTGCAACCGCGCCGTCACCTCGCAGAAATGCGTGCGCGCCGGCGGCAAGCACAACGACCTCGAGAATGTCGGCTACACCGCCCGCCACCACACCTTCTTCGAGATGCTGGGCAATTTCTCCTTCGGCGACTACTTCAAGGACCTCGCCATCGAGCTCGCCTGGAACCTGGTGACGCGCGAATACGGCCTGCCGGCGGACCGCCTGCTGGTCACCGTCTATGCCGAGGACGACGAGGCGGCGGGCCTCTGGGGCAAGATCGCCGGCCTGCCCGAGAGCCGCATCCTGCGCATCCCGACCTCGGACAATTTCTGGGCGATGGGCGATACCGGCCCCTGCGGTCCCTGTTCGGAAATCTTCTACGACCACGGCGAGCATATTCCCGGCGGCCCGCCCGGCAGCCCGGACGAGGACGGCGACCGGTTCATCGAGATCTGGAACCTGGTCTTCATGCAGTTCGAGCAGGTGACGCCGGAGGAGCGCATCGCGCTGCCCAGCCCCTCCATCGACACCGGCATGGGGCTGGAGCGGCTCGCCGCCGTGCTGCAGGGCAAGCACGACAATTACGACATCGACCTGATGCGGGCGCTGATCCTGGCTTCCGCCGAGGCATCCGGCGTGGATGCGGACGGCCCGCATGCCGTCTCGCACCGGGTGATCGCCGACCATCTGCGCGCCTCGGGCTTCCTGATCGCCGACGGCGTGCTGCCGGCGAACGAGGGCCGGGGCTATGTGCTGCGCCGGATCATGCGCCGCGCCATGCGCCACGCCCACATCATCGGCTGCCGCGAGCCGCTCTTGCACCGGATCGCCCCGGTGCTGGTGCGCGAGATGGGCGGGGCCTTCCCGGAGCTCGGGCAGGCGAGCGCGCTCATTTCAGAGACGCTCAGGCTGGAGGAAGAGCGCTTCAAGCAGACGCTCGGGCGCGGCCTCCGGCTGCTCGACGAGGCGGAGGCGGACCTGGGCGGCGGCGAGGCGCTGCCGGGCGCGGTCGCCTTCCGGCTCTACGACACTTACGGCTTCCCGTTGGACCTCACGCGCGACGTGCTCAGGGGCCGCGGGCGCGGCGTGGACGAGGCGGGCTTCGAGGCGGAGATGGAGCGCGCGCGCGCCGAGGCCCGCAAGGCCTGGGCCGGCTCCGGCGAAGCGGCGGCCGAGACCCTCTGGTTCGATTTCCGCGAGCGCCTCGGCGCGACGGAGTTCCTCGGCTACGAGACGCTGGCGGCGGAAGCCGAAGTGCTGGCGCTGGTCGCGGGCGGCGAGGAGGTCGAGCGCTTCGAGGAGGCCGGCGGCGAGGTCCTGGTCATCGTGAACCAGACGCCCTTCTACGGCGAGTCCGGCGGGCAGGTCGGCGACAGCGGGGCCATGGCGGTTCCGGGCGGGGCAACGCTTGCCGTGACCGACACGCAGAAGAAGCTCGGCGACCTGCATGTTCATGCCGCGCGGCTGGAAGAAGGCGCACTCACGGTGGGCGACGCCGTGGAACTGCGGGTGGACGGCGGGCGGCGCGCGGCGGTCCGGCGCAACCATTCCGCGACCCACCTGCTGCACCGCGCGCTCCGGGATTCGCTGGGCGCCCATGTCGCGCAGAAGGGCTCGCTGGTGGCGCCCGACCGGCTGCGCTTCGACATCTCGCACCCGAAGCCGATGGCGGCCGACGAGATCGCGGCGGTCGGCGCGGCGGTGAACGAGCGGGTCCGGCTGAATTCGCCCGTCTCCACCCGTCTCATGGCCACGGACGACGCCATTGAGGCCGGCGCGCTCGCGCTCTTCGGCGAGAAATACGGCGAGGAGGTGCGCGTGGTGACGATGGGCGGCGCGGACGGCGGGGGCCGGTCCTGGTCGGTCGAGCTCTGCGGCGGCACGCATGTGGCGCAGACGGGCGACATCGGCCAGTTCGTCATCGTCGAGGAGACCGCGCTCGCCGCCGGCGTGCGCCGCATCGAGGCGCTGACCGGCGAGGGTGCGGCGGCCCATGTCGCCGAGCGGCTGGGGCTGCTCGACGCCGCGGCCGCGGAACTCCGCACCGCGCCCGGCGAGGTGCCGGCGCGCGTGGCGCAGCTTCTGGAGGAGCGCCGGCGCATGGAGCGCGAGATCGCGGAGCTGCGCCGCAAGGCCGCGACCGGCGGCGCGGGGCCGGCCTTCGAGGAGATCGGCGGCCGGCGCCTCAGCCGCCAGGTGCTGGAGGACGTGCCGGCCAGGGAACTGAAAGCCATCGCCGACGACCTGAAGCAGCAGATCGGCAGCGGCGTCGTCGCGCTGGCGGCCGTGAACGACGGCAAGGCCTCGCTGGTGGTGGGCGTCACCGACGACCTCGCCCCCTCGCTCAGCGCCGTGGACCTCGTGCGCCTCGGCGCGGCCGCGCTCGGCGGCAAGGGCGGCGGCGGGCGCCCCGACATGGCCCAGGCCGGCGGCCCCGACGGCGCCCGCGCCACGGAAGCGCTGGCCGCGATTGCCGAGGCGATGGGGGGATAGGGGTTCCCGGTTACTCCGCCGCTTCCTGGCGTCTGCGGGCTTCGTAGGCTTCGAGATTGTCGTCGGGGCGGTCCATGGAGAAGACGCTTTCGACCAGCGCATAGTCCATGTAGCCGCAGCGCGCGATCGGGCGGTAGCGGGTCATGTCCACCATGCCGTCCAAGATGATGTCGTCCGAGATATGGACGCCGACCACCCTGCCGAAGCAGGCATTGTTCTCGACCTTCGGGTGCGACCCCGGCAGGCGCACGCGGAACAGGAACTCGCATTCGAGCGCGGCCGGGGCTTCCGCGACGCGCGGCGGCTTCACGATCTCCGAGGGGGCGGCCGTCAGGCCCGCAAGCTCGATCTCGTCCACGTCCGGCGGCACATGCGCGGAGCTTTCGTTCATCGCCACCCGCAGGTCCCAGTTGCAAAGGTTCACCACGAACTCGCCGGTCTGCTCGATGTTCTCCAGCGTGTCCTTGCGCCCGCCGCCGAGGCGCGGATTGTTGGGCGCGAAGACGATGATCGGCGGTGAGTCCGCCATCGCGTTGAAGAAGCTGTAGGGCGCGAGATTGACCACGCCCCCGGTGCTGAGCGACGAGACCCAGGCGATGGGGCGCGGCGCCACCAGAGCCTTGAAGGGGCTGTGGCGGAGGCCGTGCTTGCGGTGGTCGGCATAGAACATGGGGTTCGGGCGTCCTTTTCTCAGATGCGCCGGCCGGCCGCTTCCCAATAGGGCTCGCGGAGCATGCGCTTGAAAATCTTGCCGGTGTCCTCGCGCGGCAGCGAGTCGTGGAAGACGACCAGGCGGGGGTGCTTATAGCCCGCAATGCGCCCGGTGAGGAAGGCAGCCACTGCCGCCTCGTCCGTGTCGCTGCCGGGCTCGCGCTCGATGGCGGCGGCGACCCGCTCGCCATATTCCTCGTCCGGCACGCCGAACACCGCGCAGTCGCTGACGCCGGGGCACTCGATCAGCGCCGCCTCGATCTCGGCCGGGTAGATGTTGACGCCGCCGGAGATGATCATGTCGCGGCGGCGGTCGTTCAGGAACAGGTAGCCCGCCTCGTCCAGATAGCCCATGTCGCCGTTGGTCACGAGACCCTCATGCTCGACGCCGGCGCGCTTTTCCGGGTCGTTGTGGTAGGTGAAGGGCATGAGGTCCCGGTGCAGGCAGTAGATCTCGCCGGTCTCGCCGGGGCCGAGGCGGCGCTTGTCCTCGTCGAAGATCACGATCTCGGCGTTCCGCATCACCGGGCCGACCGTGCCCGGCCGCCGGAGCCACTCTTCGGAATCGCACCAGGTCACCATGCCGGTCTCGGTCGAGCCGTAATACTCGACCAGCACCGGCCCCCACCACTCGATCATCGCCCGCTTGACGTCCGGGGCGCAGGGCGCGCCCGCATGGATGACGCGCCGCAGCGAGGAGAGGTCGTAGCGCGCCCGCACCGCTTCCGGCAGCTTGAGGAGGCGCACGAACATGATCGGCGCCATGAAGGCGTGGCCGATCCGGTGCTCCTCGACCAGCGCCAGGAACCGCTCGGCGTCGAAGCGCCCCATGAGCACCAGATGGCCGCCGGCGAGCCGGGTCATCATGGCGTGGTTGTTGGGCGCGGCATGGTAGAGCGGGGCGGTGACGGCCGAGACCATGCCCGGATACAGGCCGTAGATCTCGGCGAGGAAGCCCGCAATGGTGTCGCGCTGCGCCTGCGTGGCCGGCCGGCGGCGCACGCCCTTGGGCCGGCCCGTCGTGCCGGAGGTGTACATCATCGAACCCGGCGGATCGAGCGCCGGCCCGGCATGGGGCTCATGGGCGGCGAGCCAGTCCGGCCAGTCCGAGAGCGGGATTGCCGGTATGTCCAGTTCGCCCAGCGGCGCCAGCAATCGCGGGTGCCCGACCAGCGCCTTGGCGCCGCTGTCGGCGAGGATGTAGCGGACCTCGTCGGGCGCGAGGTGCCAGTTGACCGGCACGGCATAGGCCCCGAGCAAGCCGGCCGCGTCGGTGACCGTGAACACCGCGGCGTCGTTGTGGAGCAGCCAGGCGACCGCATCGCCGGGGCCGACGCCGAGGCGGGCGAAACCGGTCGCCGCGCGCGCGGCCCTCTCCGCCATGTCCGCGCCGTCGATCACGCTGTCGTCCAGCCTCACCCAGCCGTCTGTCATCGCCTTCCGCTCCCCCTCTCAGTCCTTCCAGCGCTTGTGGAACCAGAGCCAGTCCTCCGGCGCGCTGCGGATATCGGCCTCCAGCCGCGCCGCGTAGCGCCGCACGATGCCGGCGTCCTCCTCTTCATAAGGCGGTTCGCAGAGTTTCTCGACCCGGCACAGATAGCGGCCCCGCCCCGTGCGCCGGCAGGACAGGTAATAGACCGGCCAATCGAGCGCGCGGCCGATGCGGTCCGGCCCGGCGAAGAAGGCCGTCCGCCGGCCGCAGAACATGACCTCGCGGCGCTCGGCGCCCCCTGGCCGCTGGTCCGCCACCAGAACGAGCACGCCGCTTTCCTGCCGGCAGCGAAGCACGGTCCGGCGCACCTCCCTGAGCGGCACCAGCGTTCCGTCGAAGCGCGCCCCGATGGCCTCCAGCATGCGGTGCAGGACGTCTCCGTGCGGCGGCTTGTAGACCACGAAGACCGGCGCAGGCACAGCGTCGGCCAGCGCGCCGACGGCCCAGAGCATATTGCCGTGATGGGCCGCCAGCACCAGGGCGCCGCCCTCGTCCAGCGCTTCCGCGCCCTCCAGCCGGACACGGGCGCCGAGCTCTGCCTTGGGAATGGACATGAGCCGGATCGACTCCATCGCCAGATCGGCGCTGGCGGCATAGAAGCGGCGCATAAGGCCCGGGAGTTCCGCGGCGGGAAAGGCGGAGGCGAGGTTGCGCTCCGCCACGCGGCGCCGGCTCGGCACGGCCGCGCGGGCGAGCGGCAGCAGCAAGCGCCCGATGAGATAAAGGCAGGCGAGCGGCAGGCGGCTGGCTATGCGCAAGGCGGCGAACAAAGCGGCGATACCTCGTCCTTTCCGGCCGTGCGGGCGCCGGGCGGGGCAGGATAGGGGCCGGAGCCCGGCGCGTCACGCGCCCGGTGGCACGTCGAGCGTCGGATTGCGGTCGAAGAAGCCGTCGGCCTCGAGCCGGAAGCCGGTGCGGGCGACCGGCTGCACCGGCCAGTCCTCGAGGCGCGGCAGGTGCAGCAGGCCGAAGGTGTGCCACAGCACGATGTCCGCATCCTCGATCGACCGGCCCTGCCCGACCCAGCTTGCGATGGTCTCGGAGCCGTCGCTCTGGTTGACGAAACGCCCGGCCGGGAACCGCTCGCCCGCGTCGTATGGCGTGCACCACATATGCTTGAAGATGAAGGCCGCGCGCTTCGACATCATCGTCCCGGCATGGAACCAGGGCCGGAGCATGCCGTTCGAATGCAGGCGGTAGGCCGTCGGCCGGCCGAGCGCGTTGGTCGCCGTGGCGCTCTCCACCTTCCAGAACCGTTCGGTGTCGGCATTGCGCGTCCGGCCGGTCTCGGTCTTCAGCACCGTCCGCTCCGCCCGGAAGGCATTGCCGTTCGGGTTCTCCTCGCCCATCGGCGGCTGCACGACATTCATCTCGACCAGCCGGTTGGCGTCGCCGTCCACCGCCATGTCGAGGCGGGCGCAGAACAGGTGCTGGTGGTTGGGGGCGGTCACGCCGGGCATGACCTCGGTGCCGTAGTCCGTTCCCGAAACCGCGTTCAGGCCCTGGGTGTTCATGATGCCGGTCGCCTTCACGTCCAGTTCCAGCGTCCCGTCCATGTGGAAGACCCAGTAGAAGCCGTATTCGTAGTTGCCTACCGTCGCGATCATGGAGACCAGAAGCCGGCGCGCCCGCCGGTGCTCCATCTCGTCGGTCATGTAGTCGGTATGCTTCCAGAGCATCCCGTCGTCTTCCTCATGGAGGCAGATGGCGTTCTCGACCACAACCGGCTCGCCCGACGTCACCGTGTACACGCCGTCGAAATAGTGGATGTGGCCGCGGCAGTCGCAGCCGAGCTTCAGCGGGTTGGCGACCTGCCCGAGGCCGTATTCGCCCACGTCGAAAGCGTTCTTGCGGTAGTTGTTGAAGGAGGGGTCGCCATAGGGCACGACCATTTCCGCGATCGAGGCGCGCCAGATCAGCGGGCGCCACGGCGCCTTCTCGCCGCCGCGCACCTGGATGTCGTTGAGCACAAGCCCCTCGCGCGGATGGAACTCCACATGGAAGCGCCAGTTGGCCCAGGTGACGACCCGGTCCTCCACGGTGAAAGAGGCGCCCTCGGGCTGGGAGATGTCGATGGGCTTCAGGTCGCTGCGCAGGATGTCCGCGATTTCCGGCCGCGCGGCCTGGTAGTTCGAGGACGCCTTTGGAACCTTGTGGACCGCCTGGTCGATGACCCGCATGACCTCGACCCGGTTCAGATCGAAGAGCACATTCAGGCCCTCGACCGGATGGGCGTAGCCATTGTCCGCCGGATCGGAGCGCAGATAGACCAGGCAATGCACCAGCCGCCGGCCCTCTTCGTCCTCGAAGCCGAAATTGCCGGCCGAGAAGGGATCGACCTGGATGTTCGAGAGGTCGGTCACGCCGCGCCGGGCCATCGCCGCGATGAAGTCGGGATGCTGCGGCACCGTCTCGGCGCAGACCAGGAACTCGTCGACATTGATCGCCGGCCGGGCGCCCGGCGCATCGGTCGCCGATTCCACCGCACCGCCCGCGAGATCGACGATGAGCTCGCTTACGCTGTCGGCGGCCGTGTCGTAGATGCTGACATAGGCCTTGCGGCTGCCGCCGGCCCTGCCGGCCGCGATCTCCGCCCGGCACTCGGCCTTGTCGGGATAGTGCAACCGGATCGTTTCGAACTTCGTCGATCCGGTCCACCCGTCCCACGCCCGGACGATACTGCCCGCTGCCTCGATCTCGGCCGGCGTCAGCGCATTCAGCGGATGGACGCCGCGCTCGGTCGCCGGGGTGTTGCTGCTGGTGTTCGCCATCGATTCTGTCCTTCCCAGGCAAGCGTGCAAGCCGTCGGCCGGACGGGAGCAGGCTCGCGCGGCCTCAACTGCCGGTGAAGACCGGGCGGCGCTTTTCCATGAAGGCGGTGCGGCCCTCGCGTTAGTCGGCGCTGTCGAAGCAGGCCTTGGCGAGCGCCTCGACGAGGCCGGCCTCGCGCTCCTGCCGGTCGGCCACCACCTCGCGGATGGTGAGCTTGGAGGCGCGGATCGAGAGCGGCGCGTTGACCGCGAGCCCGGCCGCATAGTCGCGCACATGCCCTTCCAGCTCCGCCGCCGGCAGCACGCGGTCGATCAGCCCGACGGCATAGGCCTCCTCCGCCGGCAGCCGCCTGCCGGAGAACAGGATGTCCTTGGCGCGCGCCGGCCCCACCAGCCCCACTAGGCTGCGCACATTCTCGAAATTATAGGCGATGCCGAGCCGGGCAGCGGGGATGCCGAACTCGGAGCCCTCCGCGGCGAAGCGCAGATCACAGGTCATGGCGATGCCGAGGCCGCCGCCCATGCAGAAGCCGCGGATCATGGCGATCACGGGCTTCTCCGCCGTCGCCAGACGCTGGCGGCCGGCGTCGGTCGCGGCGCTGTAGCGCGCAGCGGCCGCGGCGTCGGCGCGGTTCTTCTCGAATTGCGAGATGTCCGCTCCCGAGACGAACGCCTTGTCGCCCGCGCCCTTCAGCACGATGACGCGCACCTCCGGGTCGGCCTCGAAATCGGCGAGGATAGCGTCCGCGCCCTGCCACATCTCCATCGTCATGGCGTTGCGCCGGGCCGGGTTGTTGAAGGTCATCCAGCCGATACCGGAGTCCTTGTCGGCCAGCATCCTGCCGTCGGCATATTCCATTCCGGCGCTCCTCGCCTGCGGGTTCCGCCGGGTATAACCCGGTCAGCCGGCGGCCGCATCCTCTTCGCGCCGGGTTTTCGCCACGTCCTTGATGCGGTCGAACTCCGCCCGGCGCCGCGCGATCTCCTCCGGCGGCACGAGGTCGATGTTGGAGTAGTCGCGCTTCCAGGCCGGGTCCTCAGACCAGCGGAGGGGGTTGCGCACCGTCGTGTTCGGGCCCGGCGCGTTCTCCAGCAGCCTGAGCGCGAGCGCGAGCGTTTCGCGCTGCGAGTCCGGGTCGTGCGGGCGCCCGGCGGGATTGCCGAGCGGGAAATCACTGAACAGGAAGCGCGGCACGCCCGCATGTTCCACGATGTCCCGGGCGCAGCCCATGACGACGGTCGGAATGCCGGCGGCTTCCAGTGTGCGTGCGGCCAGACTCACGGTCTGGTGGCACACCGGTCAGTTGGCGGCGAGAACGACCGCGTCGGCCCCGTCCTCGCGGCAGCGCGCCAGCAGTTCCGGCGCATCCACCTCGATGGTCGCGGCATGGCTGCGATTTGTGGGCGCGCCGTGGAAGCGCGGCGCCACCTCCCCGATCCGGCCCTCCGCCGCTGCCCGCCGGAGCTCGCGAAGCGGGAACCAGGAGCCGATATCCTCGGCCGTGGTGTGGTCGCGGTCGATGGCGATGTGCGAGATGCGCAGGTCCGGGTCCGAGGCGCTGTCGCCGGAATAGACGCTGTAGAACTTGGCCGCCGCATTGTAGGGCGCGCCCGGTCCCTGGTCGCCCTTGTCCGGCCGGTAGGGCGCCGCCGTCGTGACCAGTGCGACCCGCGACTCCGCCAGCGGCTTCGCGAGCGCCGCGAAGGGCGTCTCGACATAATGCGCCCATTCATAGGGCTTGCCGTAGCCCAGCGTCTGGTAATAGGTGCGGATACGGTCCAGATAGGGGATCGGCCGGTCCTCCGCCGGTGCGAACCCGAAACGCCCGCTCATCGCTGTCCTCCTTGTCGCCGGATTGCCGTCATTTGCCGGGGCCCATGCCCTTGGCGGCAAGCTCCTCCAGCGCCTCAGGCGCCTTTTCGAGATGGCCGAGGCCCATGCCCCGCAGCACATGGTCGGCCTTGGTGTACTGGATCTTCGTGTAAGTGGTGAGCTCCACCCGGTTGCCCCAGGGGTCGAGGAAATCGGTGAACGGCCCTTCGAGGAACGCCACGCCCATCTCCTCCAGCCGGCGGATGGCGAGCTCCTTGTCGTCCACGGCGATGCCGAAATGGCGGTTGTCGTCGGGCCCCTGCCGCCGGCCCCGCGAGAAGTTGATGAACTGGTCGCCGAAATAGACGAAGGCGGCCTTCTCGCTCTGCCGCGCAATCTCGAGTTCAAGGAAGCTGCCGTAAAAGTCCAGCGCCTCCTGGATGTCGCCCACCTCCAGCGCGACATGGTTGATGCCGACCGGTACCGCCTTGCCCGTCATTGTTCCGCCTCCGTTTTCCCGTGTGCCGCCGTCAGCCCGGCCCGAACATCGGCTCGCCCGGCTCCGGCATCTCCGCCGTCAGCACATTCTCGCTGAGCGAGTTGGTGATGAACAGCGTGCGCCCCTCCGGCCCGCCATAGGCCACGTTGGTGGTGAGCGCGCCGCCGTCGCAGGCGACCGCCCGGTGCGTCGGCAGGCCGGCCGCCGACCAGAGCCAGACCTGCCCGCCGCCCGCATGGGCGACGGCGAGATTGCCGGCCCGGTCCACGGCCATGCCGTCCGGCCCCATGCCGCCGATGAGCCGGCAGAACAGGCCCACACGATGCACCGTGCCGTCCTCGCGGAAGGGCACCCGCCAGACGGCGTTGTCGCGGGTCACGGCCACATAGAGCTCCGTCTCGGCCGGGTTCATGACGAGGCCGTTCGGGCTCGGCGCGTTGGATACCAGGCAGTCGAGCTTGCCGGCGGCGGACAGCCGGAAGACGCGCCCGGTCGGGTCGTGGAGGCCGCTCGTTCCCTGGTCGGTGAAGTAGAGGTCGCCGCTGGACGCGAAGAAGAGGTCGTTCAGCCCCTTGTAGCCGGGCAGGCGGTCGCGCCCGAAAAAGGTCTCGACCTTGCCGCTCACGGGATCGACCACCATGACGCCGTTCTGCCGGTCGGCGACGAACAGACGCCCGTCCCGGTGCAGCTTCATGCCGTTGGGATGGCCGTCATATTCGGCCGTCACCGACCAGCCGCCGTCGGGAGCGAGCTTCAGGATGCGCCCGAAGGCGATGTCCACCATGTAGAGGTTGCCGGCGCCGTCGAAGGCCGGGCCTTCCAGGAAGGAGCCGACCCGGTGGCCGCGGAAGATCTCGCGGGTGAAGGCGCTCTCGCGGTCCGTAATCCGGAGCTCGTCCGGCAGGGCGGCGTGGATGCGGGTCTCGATGAGTTGCGGTTCGGGGACCATGCGCGCCTCAGACCTTTTCGAGCTTCTGCAGCGTGCGCAGCCAGCGGGGCCGGGGCTCGTCCCCGAAGCTCGCCGGCCAGTTGGTGTAGGCGACCTCGCCGACATAGATGTCGCCCCGGCTGTCCACGGCGACGCCGTGCGGGGCGAGGAATTTGCCCGGCTCCAGCCCCGGCCCGTCCTCGCCGCCGAGCCGGGCGACAAGCTCGCCCTCGTTCGTGACGATGGAAAGGCGGGGGCCCAGATTCGGATGGTGGCGGTTGACGGCCATGCCCGGCCCGAGCTCGCCGATGAAGCAGTGCGGGCAGGAGCCGCGCGGCATGTAGAGGCCGCAGGGCCGGTGGAGATTGTTCCACTGCGCCTCGTAGCGCCCCTCCGTGTCGAACACCTGGACGCGGTGGTTCTCGCGGTCGGCGACATAGAGCCAGCCGTCGTCGTCGGCGGTGATGTTGTGGACGATGTTGAACTGTCCGGGGCCGGAGCCGCTCTCGCCCCAGCTTTTCACCAGCCTGCCGTCGGGCGTGTATTTGTGGACGCAGGCATTGCCGTAGCCGTCGGTGACGAACAGGTATCCGTCCGGTGAGATCGCGGTGTGGGTGCAGCGGTGGAACGGCTCGTTGCTCATGAAGGGCGCAGGCGTTCCGGGCACGCCGAGCGTCATCAGCACCTTGCCCTCCGGCGTGCAGCGCCGGACGGTGTGGTTGCCGTCATCGGTGAGGTAGAGCGTCTCGTCCGGGCCGACATGGATGCCGTGGGCGCGCGGATACTCCCCCTCGCCCCATGAGCGCAGGAAATTGCCGTCGCGGTCGAAGACGATCATCGGGTGCTCGCCGCGGTTGAACACATAGACCTGGTCCTTGCCGTCCACCGCGACCGCGGCGACATCGCGGAACTCCCAGCCCTCGGGCAGCTTCGCCCAGTCCTCCACGACCCGGTAACGGTGCTCGCCGCTGCCCAGAATGACCGACATGGCCTCGTCTCCTCCCTCTCGCAGGAGCCGGGATTGTCCTCCGCCAGCCCCCGTGCGGCAAGCGGGAAGGCGGCTCAGAGCCCGGCGATGGCGGGGAGCGCCTCTTCGGAGAACAGGGTGAGGTTGGCGACCGTGTCCTCGTGGCTGATGAAGCCGCCCTGCCCCATCATCAGCAGGTGCTCGAAGCCGCCGACGGCCGCAGCGAATTCCTCGACCTGCTCGACCACCTGCGCCGGCGTGCCGGCGAAGGCGACGCCGGCGGCCATGAAGTCCTCCACCGTGCCGTCCTGCATCAGGAAGCTCGACCCGTCGCGGCGCTGGATGAGGCGTTCGGCGCTGCGGATCATGGCTGCAGTCGGGCCGGCGGGCGAGTAGCCGGGCGGATAGAAGAACTGCGGCTGCACGCGCGGGGTCGTGCGGCTGTAATCGAGGATCTGGTGGGCGCGCCGCCTGCCTTCGGCCTCCGTCTCGCCGACGCCGATAATACAGAGATAGGCGAAGCGGTCCGGACCGGCGGCGATGCCGGCTTCGGCGGCGCTCTCCCGGTAGGCGCCATAGACCACGGGCGTGTGGATATAGCCGGTGTTCAGCGCGGCAATGACATAGCCCTTGCGGCCGATCCGCGCTGCCGAGCCGGGGCTCGCCACCGTCATCCAGATCGGCGGGTGCGGCTGCTGCCAGGGGCGCGGCCAGACATTGACCTCCCGGTAGTGGTAGTGCCGGCCTTCCCAGTTGAATGGCCCGTCATGGGTCGTCATCGCCTTGACGATGAGGTCGTGCGCCTCCCAGAAGCGCTCCTCCAGCTCCGCCGGATTGGAGTTGGCGGGGTTGATCTCGAACGGCGCGCCCTTCACGAAGCCCATCTCCACCCGGCCGCGGCTGATCACGTCCAGCATGGCGTATTCCTCGGCCACCCGGACCGCGTCCATGCGGTTGCCGATCGGCATGCCGAGGCAGAGCAGCCGCGCCTTCTCGGTCTCGCGCGCCAGGATCGCCATCGGGATGGTGCAGACCGAGGTGGTGCAGGTCGCCGTCGCGTGGTGCTCGTTCACCATGATGTTGAGGCCGAGCCGGTCGCAGAGCGCCCATTCGTCGAGATAGCGGTGGTAGAGGTCGGCGCCGACCTCCGGGTCGTAGACCCGGCTCGGGATCACGTTGCGCAGGCCTTCGTTCAGGAACTCCCAGCCCGGGTGGTAGGCCATCTCGCTGAAATGCCAGACCTGCATCATGCGTTCTCCATAAAGGCCAGAACCGCATCAGCGGCCGCATCGGCGCGTTCGATATGGGGGTAATGGCCGGCGTCCGGGATCGTCTCGAACCGGGCGTCCGGCAGCCGCGCCGCCAGCCTGCGGCCGTATTCGGGCGCCGCGAAGCCGTCGCTCCCGCCCCAGAGCAGGAGCGTCGGCACCGCAACCCTGTGCAGCCAGTTCCCGAGCACGGGATTGTGCATGTAGGGCTTCCAGCCGTACCAGGCCGCCCACTGGCGCTCCAGCGCAAGCGCCTCCACCGCCGCCTCGTCGAGTGCGGCATGGTCGGGCGCCCAGCGGGCGGGATCGTGGAAGAGCGCGCGGGCCGCCTCCGCCTCCCGCATGAAGGGAAGGTCGGCGAAGTCCCGCTCCTCGCGCCCCGAGAGCTTGACGCCGACCGGGGCGAGCAGCGCCATGCGGGCGATGCGCGAGCGGTCGCGCACTGCCATTTCGAGCGCGATCCAGCCGCCGAGCGAAGCGCCGACGACGGTCGCGTCGCGCGCGTCGAGCTCCTCCAGCAGGTCGAGATAGCGGTAGGCGAGGTCGTCCACGGTGCGGAAGTCCGGGTCGGGCGGCGCGCCGTCATAGCCGGGATGAAGCGGCGCATGGAGCTCGCGGCCCGCGCCCAGCCGGTCGAGGAACGGCCGGCCCATGGCGGTGAAATGCTCGCCGTGGAGAAACAGCACCAGGCTCATCGAACTCGCTCCCTCGGAGGGTCCCGCGCGCGGCCCGCGCTCAGGCCTTCTCGAAATCGATCCGTTGGTCCGCCGGCGCTCCGGACAGGCGGCGGCGCAGGCAGTCGAGCGCGAGCTCGACGCCGCCCTCACGCGCCCGCCTCGGGCCGCCGATCAGCAGCGCGCGGCGCTCGAAGCCGTCGTCCGGTCCGGCGAGCGCGATCCGCACCTCCCCGGTCCCCGGATCGACAGCGGCGGCGAGGCCGTGCGTCGCCCCGTCGGCCCGGCGCACCCCCTCGGCGAGCTCGACCGGCGAGGCGTCCTCCGGCAGGCCCAGCGGCCGCGCCACGGCGGCCGCGCTGTTGCCCGAGGACGCGCGCAGGAAGACCCCGCCCTCCTCGTCGGCCGCCGCCAGGCGCGCGGCGAGGCCGCCCTGCGAGCCGGTCTCGACCGCGCTGAGCGTGCCGCCCGAGGCGCGCAGCAGGTCGAGGACCGCGCCCTCCAGCGTGCCGTCGTCCTCGGCGACGATGAAGTGGCCGAGCCGCGCGCGCACTTCCGCCTCGATGGGCTCCAGCAGCGCCGCCGCCGCTTCTGTCGTCGGCGCAGCGACGGCGAGCTTCGTCTCCAGCTGCGGGTAGTGCGACTGGAAGCCGAGCTTGACCCTGCCTTGCGCGTCCATCGCCTCGATCCCGGCAAGCAGGTGGTCGGCGCGCGACTCGCCGATCCCGAAGGAGTGGAAGCGCTTGAGGTGGATGACGGCGTCGATGCCGCTCATCGCGCGCAGGCGGGGGATCAGTTCGTGCTCGGCCATGCGGTCGAGTTCCGAGGGCACGCCGGGGGTGAAGAAGAAGCGTGCCGCGCCGATGTCGAGCGCGAAGCCGCAGGCCGTGCCGACCGGGTTGTCGATCAGCTCCGCGCCCTCCGGCAGCATGGCCTGCTTGCGGTTGTTGGGCGGCATCTCGCGGTTGCGCCGGCGGTAGAAGGCCTGAATGTTTTCAAGCCATTCGGGCCGGAGTCCGAGGGCCACGCCCGCCGCTTCCGCCGCCACCTCCTGGCTGAGGTCGTCCACGGTCGGGCCGAGCCCGCCGTTCACGATCACCGCATCCGCCCGCCCGGCGGCGGTGTCGAAAGCGGCCCGGAGCTCCGCCCGGTCGTCGCCCACCGTGGTCTCGCGCACCACCGGCATGCCGAGCTCGGTCAGGCGCCGGCTGAGCCGGCTGAAATTGGTGTTGACGGTCTTGCCGGTCAGCACTTCGTCCCCGGTGCAGATCACTTCGATGCGCAAGAATTCGCTCCCCCGATGCCCGAGGGAGATAGCAAGGCGGCGCAATTGCTGCAAATGCGGGGCCGGCGGCGGTTCAGCGGCGCTTACGAATTTGCGGCTTTCCGGTCGCCCCGGCCAATCTACTGAAAATCAGTCCGCGCCCGCGCTTCTCATTCGCCTGCGAATATAGTCTCTCGCCGGCGCGCAATGCGGGCAGAGGTGCAGCCACCGACCGCGCCAGCGCCGCCGAACACATTTTTTGGTCGGAAAATCGCTAAGCGGCTGTTTGCACGCCGCGCACTTACCTTTTCGCGTCATGGCGGACAGATACTCCCACCGATACGAGCCGCGAGTCAATGGCCGCTATTTCAATAATTGCTCCAAGATTGATCCGGTGTGACATTCATAGAAGCCGCTCGGCTTGACTCGGTCCTCGCTTCCAAACTTATAGAACTTGCCTTCACCACTGGCGTCAATCGTAAAACTGTACAGGTAGCCGGTACCCTCAGAGCCGCCTCCTGAGCCCCAATCCCACCGCCGCTCTATGCCGTCTATGTGGAACCGCGCCGAGCGCGTCACGCCGGCCGTTTGCACCGCGCCGGTGCCGACATCGCGACCGTCCTGCAGATGGCGCGTCAAGACGATGGTATCGACCGACGAAAACCGGTCGTTACAACTCCAGACCTCGTTTCCATCCGCATTACGAATGTTCCCGCCCACATCGTTGCTTACGCAACTGCCGGCCAAGAGACACGCCGCCAACGCCGGGCCGATCAGAAAGGCTTGCTTCATCACGGATAGATACTCCTATCGGCACAGACTGCATGTCAAACGGCTGCCAAGACCCAACCGCAATCGGCGGGACGCAATTGCATTCCGGGGTGTCGGCGGCTTGGAGGTGGGGCCTCGTTTGGCAGGCGGGGTGTAGGTGCCGGGGAAGGCCATCAGCCGGCCTGCATTTTTATCCGCTCGAAACTGATTCGCAGCCGGGTGCCCGTCGCCATGGCGACCTTTTCCAGCGTCCGGGTGGACGGGTTGATGCGCCCGCTCTCAAGGCGGGCTACAACCGACTGGGTCGTTTCCATGCGGTCGGCCAATTGGGCCTGGGTCAGTCCCGCATCCCGGCGGGCCTCGATGAGCGTGCGCGCCAACGCAAACTCCGGGGCGAGACGCTCATACGCTTCCCGGTATTCCGGGTCCGCGCTCCACTCCCTGTGGAGTTCCGATATCTCGGTCATTCCAGTATCTCCCCGGCGCGCCGCAGCGCCAATGCAATCTCCCGGTCCGGCGTTCGCCGGGTCTTCTTCACGAATACCCGCACGACCACCACCCGTCTGTCCCGAACCGTGACATAGAGCGCCCTCGATATCCCGTCCCGGCCGGTCATTCGCATCTCCCAAAGCGGCCCTGTGAGATGCCTGACATGCGGCGCGCCCATGCGTTCGAGGCCGACGGCGGTAATCAGCCCGCAGATTCGGACGAACCGCGCGCGCATGTCGGCGGGCAACGCGCGCAATTCGTCGTCCACGGTCCCGTTGAGGGTTTCCACGGTCCATTCCATGGCACGTCCTTTATAGCATGTTTGCTATATCGCCAACAGGATGCGCCGCCTGCAAGCGCCGTCCCGCCCGAACCCGCTTTGCCCCCCGGCCCTTTGCTTGCCCCCGCATTCGGGTGTAAACCCCGGCCTGCGTGGATTTCGGCAGTCTGGAGGCTTTCGCATCATGGGACGCGACACCCTGGGTGCGCGCCGGACCCTTCGGGTCGGCGGCAGGGAATACGACTATTATGCGCTGGAGGCGGCGGAAGCGGCCGCGGGAGACCTCTCGCGCCTGCCGGTCTCGCTGCGCATCCTGGCCGAGAACCTGCTGCGCCACGAGGACGGGCGCACGGTCACGGTCGATGACATCGCCGGCTTCGGCGCCTGGCTGAAGGACCGCAAGGCCGGCGCCGAGATCGCCTTCCGCCCGGCGCGGGTGCTGATGCAGGACTTCACCGGCGTGCCTGCCGTGGTCGATCTCGCCGCCATGCGCCACGCCATGGCCGAGCTCGGCGGCGACCCGCAAAAGATCAACCCGCTGAGCGCGGTGGACCTCGTCATCGACCACTCGGTCATGGTGGACAGCTACGGCAGCGCGGACGCCTTCCGCGCCAATGTCGGGCGCGAGTTCGAGCGCAACCGCGAGCGCTACGAGTTCCTGCGCTGGGGCCAGTCCGCCTTCCGCAATTTCCGCGTCGTGCCGCCCGGCACCGGCATCTGCCACCAGGTCAATCTGGAGTATCTGGCCCGCACCGTCTGGACCGAGGAAGCGGGCGGGCGCACCACCGCCATGCCCGACACGGTGGTCGGCACGGACAGCCACACCACCATGGTGAACGGGCTCGGCGTGCTCGGCTGGGGCGTCGGCGGCATCGAGGCGGAGGCGGCGATGCTGGGCCAGCCGATCTCCATGCTGATCCCCGAGGTGGTGGGCTTCGAGCTCACCGGCCGGATGCCGGAAGGCGCGACGGCAACCGACCTTGTGCTGCGCGTGGTCGAGATGCTGCGGGCGAAGGGCGTGGTCGGCAAGTTCGTGGAGTTCCACGGGGCCGGCCTCGACGCGCTGGCGCTCGCCGACCGCGCCACCATCGCCAACATGGCGCCCGAATACGGGGCGACCTGCGGCTTCTTCCCCGTCGACGGCGAGACGCTCAACTATCTGCGCTTTACGGGCCGTGAGGAGGAGCAGGTGGCGCTGGTCGAGGCCTACGCAAAGGCGCAGGGCCTCTGGCGCGAGGCCGGCACGGCACCGCCCGTCTTCTCCGACACGCTCTCGCTCGACCTCTCCTCGGTCGAGCCGGCGCTCGCAGGCCCCAAGCGCCCGCAGGACCGCGTGACGCTTTCCGGCGTGCCGGCGAGCTTCGAGCAGGCCGTGGCCGAGATCGGCGGCGGCAGAGCGCAGCAGGTCGAGGGCGCGGACTATTCCATCGAGCCCGGCCATGTGGTGATCGCGGCGATCACGAGCTGCACCAACACCTCCAACCCGAGCGTGCTGGTCGCCGCCGGCCTGCTCGCCCGCAACGCGCTGGAGCGGGGCCTCAAGGTCAAGCCCTGGGTCAAGACCTCGCTCGCGCCGGGCAGCCAGGTCGTCACCGACTATCTGGAGGCCGCCGGGCTCCAGGACCCGCTGGATGCGCTCGGCTTCAACCTCGTCGGCTACGGCTGCACCACCTGCATCGGCAATTCCGGCCCGCTGGCGGAGCCGATTGCCGAGGCGGTCGAGGCGGGCGACATCACCGTCGGCGCGGTGCTCTCCGGCAACCGCAATTTCGAAGGCCGCGTCCATGCCCAGGTGAAGGCGAACTACCTCGCCTCGCCGCCGCTGGTGGTCGCCTATGCGCTGGCCGGCTCGCTCACCGTCGATCTGGCGCGCGACCCTCTGGGAGAGGACGGCGAAGGCAATCCCGTCTTCCTGCGCGACATCTGGCCGGGCGACGGGCAGATCCGCGAGACCATCGGCGCCGCGCTCACGCCGGACATGTTCCGCGCGCGCTACGGCAATGTCTCCGAGGGGCCGGCGGAATGGCGCGAGATCCGCGTGCCGGCGGACGAGACCTACCGCTGGAACGACGGCTCCACCTATGTCCGCCACGCGCCCTACTTCCAGGACATGGAGCGCGAGCCGCAGCCGGTCTCGGACGTCAGCGGGGCCAGGGTGCTGCTCTCGCTCGCCGACAGCATCACCACCGACCACATCTCGCCGGCGGGCGCGATCAAGCGCGACGGGCCGGCGGGCGACTACCTGATCGGCCACCAGGTGCGCCCCGTGGAGTTCAACTCCTACGGCGCAAGGCGCGGCAACCACGAAGTGATGATGCGCGGCACCTTCGCCAACATCCGCATCCGCAACGAGCTCGCCCCCGGCACGGAAGGCGGCTTCACCACCCACCGGCCCTCCGGCGAGGTCATGTCCGTCTATGACGCCGCCATGCGCTACCGTGAGGAGGGCGTGCCGCTGGTGGTGTTCGGCGGCAAGGAATACGGCACCGGCTCCTCGCGCGACTGGGCCGCCAAGGGCTCGGCGCTGCTCGGCATCAGGGCGGTGATCGTGGAGAGCTTCGAGCGCATCCACCGCTCCAACCTGATCGGCATGGGCGTGCTGCCGCTGGAGTTCACCGGCGGCATGACCCGCAACGAGCTCGGCCTCGACGGCAGCGAGACGGTCGATATCGTCGGCGTGGCGGACGGCCTGTCGCCGCGCGGCACGCTCGAATGCCGGGTGCGGCGCGAGGACGGCACCGAGCAGCGCTTCGAGGTCCGCTGCCGCATCGACACCGAGAACGAGCTCGACTATTTCCGGCACGGCGGCATCCTGCCCTACGTCCTGCGCAACATGCTGGCCGAAGCGGCCTGACCTGACAGGGAGGCAAGCACATGGCGCGCCCGACCGTCGCGGTGATCGGCACCGGCGGCACGATTTCCTCGCTGGGGCACCACAGCCTCGAACTCGCCACCTATGTGGACCATGCCACGGTGATGGAGGTCGGGGACCTGATCGCCAGGGTGCCGGAACTCGACCGGGTGGCGGAGATCGTGCCGGTGCCGTTCCGCGCCATTCCTTCGACCGCGATGGGCCCCGCCGTCTGGCCGGAGCTGCTCGCCATCGTCCACGAGACCGCCGCCCGCCCGGAAGTGGACGGCATCGCCATCACCCACGGCACGGCGACGCTGGAAGAGACCGCCTATTTCCTCAACCTCACGGTCGAGACGGAGAAGACGGTGGTGCTGGTGGGGGCGCAGCGCCCGGCCTCGGGGCTCTCGACCGACGCCTTCCTCAACCTCCTGAACGCGGTGCGCGTCGCCGGCGCGCCGGAAGCGCGCGGCATGGGCGTGCTGACGGTGCTCAACGACGAGATCCACGCCGCGCGCGAGGTCACCAAGACGCACAGCGCCCGCGCGCAGACCTTCAAGGCGCCCGATTTCGGCGTGCTCGGCCATGCCGACGAGGACCGGGTCGCGATCTACCGCCGGCCGGTGCGCGTCCATGCGCCGGCGGCCGCGCGCGAACTCGGCCTGCCGGCGCGCTTCCCGCGCGTCGAGGTCGCCTATTCCTACGGCGGCTCGGACGGCGCGGTGCTGCGCGCCATGGCCGATCTCGGCGCGGAGGGCATCGTCATGGCGGCGCTCGCCCCCGGCAACCCGACGCCCGAGGAACACGAGGTCATGGAAGAGGTGATGGCGCGCGGCGTGGTCTTCGTCATGGGCACCCGCGCCGGCGCCGGGCGCCTCGTGCCGCTGGAGCGCCGCCGGCCGAAGGGCACGGTGCTGGCCGACAACCTCACCGTCCAGAAGGCCCGCATCCTCCTCATGCTCGGCCTCGCGAAGACGAAGGACCCCGAAGAACTGCAGGCCCTGTTCTACCGCTTCTGAGCGCGGCGCACCGCCTTGCACCGGGAACACCGACTTGTTGCTAAGACGGACAGTGCGAACGAGGATGAATGAACCGGCAGACATTCGGCCGGCGACCAAAGAGAGTTTAAGTTGCATTACCTTCAAACGGCCTTCGTATCTTAGTTGGCCACCCAACTTCAATTGATGGGCCATACACATGCCAATACTTAGTGAGAACGAACTTCGCACTAGACTCGCCGCAGGCAACATTAATGTCCTTACGATAGACACATGCATATTTGATGAAAAGAAGCTGCAACTTAACTCTGGAACGCTTCAAGCACTCACTCGTCTAAGTGATCGTGGATTCCGCTTTATGCTATCCGATACTGTCGCTATAGAGGTGGTTAACCACCTGAGGGATGCTGTTTTTCAAGCATTGAAGTCGGCAAATAATGGAGTCGATCTCGCGCTTCGAGCATTTGAAGCCAAGGAGCCTACTAGAGATGAAATCTTGGACACGATAACAAAAGGTCGTACTCCAGAACAAGCAGCGCAGGAGCAGTTTGACAATTATATAAAAGATGCAAATTGCGAGATATTGAACGATAGAGAGCTTGTAGATACCGCAACGCTCTTCGAAGATTACTTTTCGGGGCAACCTCCATTCGGGACCGGTAAGAAGAAGAACGAATTTCCTGATGCGCTTGCTCTCAAGGCTCTTGAACGCACAGCAATGGACCACAGTCTCGGGATTTTAGTGGTCTCAAAGGATGGTGATTGGAGTAAATTTTGTAGCAGTTCAGAGCGACTTTATCTCGTACGAGACATTGAACGAGCACTCGCCCTTGTAGCTAATGCACCGCCGGTTTTGAGGAAGTCCATTCTTGGTTGGCTCGAGGATGAAGCCAACGAACCCTTGAAGTTAAGATCGCATTTGGCCAGCAGTGTGGAGTTAATCGAAATCAGAGCAAATGCCATCCCGTCCATCGGTGAATGCGAGTTGCATGTGTGGGCAGGGGAGCTTGAGAGCGTCGCTTTGCCACTTGAAGACCAGATAGACATTATCGAATTCGAATCTCGGGCGGAAAAGGAAGACCTTAGACTGGTCGTGAGCTTGCCGTTAGTCCTAATTGTGAAAATTCCAATTGAAATAAATTTTTTGTTCTGGGATAGCGTTGATAAGGAATACGTATCTATGGGAGGGCGGACAATAGAGATTAGCGAAGAGATAGATACTGAGGCAATTATCACCGTTTATGTCCAAGATCAGGGAGCCGAAGAGGAAAATATTACATTTGTAGATGTTGAGATTAGCACCAAAGACTATGACATTGATCTTGGCGAGATCGACGTCTTTGAACCGGAAGATTACTGGCCCTATGACGAGGGACCGCTGGTCGAGTGAACCAAAGGGCCCGGAGGAACTGGATGCCCTGTTCTACCGCTTCTGAGGGCGGCCCGGAGGTAATCGGCACGGGTTCCGATCGACGACCGCCGGTACGGGTCCTCGGTCGAGCGTCCTGGCGGCATGAAAAATTTCTGGTGTTTTTACTTTTTGTTTCTGAAATCGCTTGACATCGGGGAAAATAAGCTTATATGAAGCCGGGAGAAGCGGTGTCCGGAGCCGTTTCTCCGGCGCCGCGCGGCCGGACGGCGCCATTTTCGAAAACCCCTGTGAAACGCACGGGAGAAGTGCGCCCTCTGCCTCGCGCGCGCAATCAGGCGCGCGAACCGCGCCGGCGCCGACGCGCGCCCGCGCCCGCCCGCGATACGCGCGAAACAGGGTCCCGCCGCTCCGGCAACCGGAAGGCGGGAAGAATGGAATGGAGACGGATCGAAAGGACAGGCCCATGCCGACGACGCGAAGCCGGGGAAACCGGATGGAATATCCGGAGCCCATGCCCGAACGGGATGCAGGGTATGCGCCCTGCGCATGCGGATCATGACATCTCATGACATATCGCAGGGGGGTCCTGCCGGGCCCGCATGACAAAACATGACATCCCATGACATGTTCGACCGGTGTTCCTGTCCCGGCGGCCGGCGCGAGGCCGAAATGCGGGCGGCCGCCATCCCCAGCCGGCCCGATGAATGCGGCAGCATTTTCGCCGGCGCGGGGATACACTCGCCGGGCAACCGGCCCCCGGACCGGAGCACATGCCGGAGCACATGATGTGAGCCGACGCCCGACCGACCGCAGCCGCCTGGACAACACGCGCGATATCCGCGCGCCGCAGGGGGCCGAACTCAGCTGCAAGAGCTGGCTTACCGAAGCGCCGCTGCGCATGCTGATGAACAATCTGGACCCCGAGGTCGCCGAAAGGCCGCAGGAGCTGGTGGTCTATGGCGGTATCGGCCGGGCGGCGCGCAATTGGGAAAGCTACGACCGGATCGTGGCGGCCCTGCAGGCGCTGGAGGCGGACGAGACCCTGCTGGTCCAGTCGGGCAAGCCGGTCGGCGTCTTTCGCACCCATGCCGACGCGCCGCGCGTGCTGATCGCGAACTCCAACATCGTGCCGCACTGGGCGACGCTGGAGACATTCAACGAACTCGACCGGCAGGGGCTGATGATGTTCGGCCAGATGACGGCCGGCTCGTGGATCTACATCGGCAGCCAGGGCATCGTCCAGGGCACCTACGAAACCTTCGTCGAGATGGGCCGGCAGCACTATGGCGGCGACCTTGCCGGCCGCTGGATCCTGACCGGCGGGCTCGGCGGCATGGGCGGCGCCCAGCCGCTGGCGGCGACCATGGCGGGCGCCTCGCTGCTCGCGGTCGAGTGCCGGCCGAGCCGGATAGAGATGCGGCTCCGGTCCGGCTATCTGGACCGCCGGTCGAGCGATCTGGACGAAGCGCTGGCGATGATCGACGAGGCCCGCGCAAACCGGACGCCCGTCTCGGTCGGCCTGCTCGGCAACGCTGCCGAAATCTATCCGGAACTGGTGGCGCGCGGCGTCAGGCCGGACGCGGTGACCGATCAGACCAGCGCCCACGACCCGCTGAACGGCTATCTGCCGGCCGGCTGGTCGCTTGCCGAATGGGACGAGCGGCGGGAGCGCGATCCGGCGGGCACCGTGAAGGCGGCGAAGGAGTCGATGGCGGTCCAGGTCCGCGCCATGCTGGACTTCCGGGCCCGGGGCGTGCCGACCCTCGACTACGGCAACAACATCCGCCAGATGGCCCGGGAGACGGGCGTGGACAACGCCTTCGACTTTCCGGGCTTCGTGCCGGCCTATATCCGGCCGCTGTTCTGCCGCGGCATCGGGCCGTTCCGGTGGGCGGCGCTGTCGGGCGACCCGGAGGACATCTACCGCACCGACGAGAAAGTGAAGGAGCTGATGCCCGACGACGCGCATCTGCACAACTGGCTCGACATGGCGCGCCGGCGCATCCGCTTCCAGGGCCTGCCCTCGCGCATCTGCTGGGTCGGTCTCGGCGACCGGCACCGGCTCGGCCTCGCCTTCAACGCGATGGTCGCGACGGGCGAACTGAAGGCGCCGGTAGTGATCGGCCGGGACCATCTGGACAGCGGCTCGGTGGCGAGCCCGAACCGCGAGACCGAAGGCATGATCGACGGTTCGGACGCGGTTTCCGACTGGCCGATGCTCAATGCGATGCTCAACACGGCGTCGGGAGCCACCTGGGTCAGCCTGCACCACGGCGGCGGCGTCGGGATCGGCTTCTCGCAGCATGCCGGCATGGTGATCGTGTGCGACGGCACGGACGAGGCGGCGGCGCGTATCGCGCGGGTGCTCTGGAACGATCCGGCGAGCGGCGTCATGCGCCATGCGGACGCCGGCTATGACGACGCCATCGCCTCTGCGCGCCGGCACGGGCTCGACCTTCCCTTCCTGGGCCGAGGCGGGCCCCGGCGCGCGATCCGTTGACAGAGGGGTATCGGACCCCCAGCATCGCCGGGGCCGGTTTTCTGCTGGGAGTGCCGCATCCATGCCCGAGGTCACGCCCACCCAGGCCGAAAAGGCCGAGCGCTTCCACGCCCTGCACCGGGGCGCAGAGCCCTTCATCCTTGCAAACGCGTTCGATGCCGGCTCGGCCCGCATCCTGGCCGGCCTGGGATTCGAGGCGCTGGGAACGACGAGCGGCGGATTCGCAGGCACCCTCGGCCGGTGCGACGGCGAGGTCACCCGCGACGAGGCGCTGGACCATGCGCGCGCCGTCGTTGAGGCGGTCGACCTGCCGGTTTCAGCCGATCTGGAGAACGGTTTCGGCCACGAACCGGAGGAGGCGGCGAAAACCGTGGCGCTGGCGGCCGAAGCGGGTCTGGCCGGATGCACGATCGAGGATTTCACCGGCGACATGGCCAACCCGTTCTACGACCGCGCCCTGGCCGCGGAACGCATCGCCGCGGCGGCCGAGGCCGCCCGGTCGGCCGGCTTCCGATTCGTGCTGACGGCGCGGAGCGAATGTTTCATCCGCGGCCTTCCGGACCTCGACGAGGTCATCGCCCGGCTGCAGGCCTACGAGCGCGCCGGGGCCGATGTCCTGATGGCGCCGGCATTGCCGGACATCGCGGCGGTCGACGCGGTGTGCCGCGCCGTGTCGAAGCCGGTCAATTTCATGGTGGGCGTTGCCGGCAGGTCCTTCCCCGTGGCCGATCTCGCGGCGGCAGGCGTGCGGCGCATCAGCCTCGCGACGTCGTTGTACCGGGCGGCGATGAGCGGCGTCGTCGCGGCGGTTGCCGAGGTGACGGAGAAGGGCACTTTCTCCTATGTCGACGAGGTCATGTCGTCCCCGGAGGTCGCCGGCTACATGCGGCGGTGATCCCGGCTGGGCGGCATGACAAGCGGCGGGCACCGGGCTAACATCGCGGAGCCTTTTCCACAGCCGCCGGGGAGAGAGAACATGGCAGGCGACCGGCATCCGTGGCTCGCGAGCTACCCCGACCATGTGAAGTGGGACGCGGAGATCCCGGAAGGGCCGCTCTTCGCGATCCTGGACGGATCCGTCCGGCGCTTCCCGCAGAACGAGGCGATGGACTTCCTCGGCAAGACGTACAGCTACGCCGAACTCGGGGCGATGGTGGACCGCGCCGCCGCCGGGTTCCGCGCGCTGGGCGTGGAGAAGGGCGTCAAGGTCGGCCTCTTCCTGCCGAACTGCCCGCAATTCGTCGTCGCCTTCTTCGGCATCCTCAAGGCGGGCGGCACGGTGGTGAACTACAGCCCGCTCTATTCGGAGGAGGAACTCGCCTACCAGATCGAGGACTCCGAGACCGACATCATGGTGACGCTCGGCCTCGCGGCGCTCTATCCCAAGATGGCGGCGCTGCTGAAGAAGACGCGCATCCGCAGGCTGGTCGTCGGCCAGCTCCAGGACGTGCTGCCCTTCCCGAAGAACCTGCTCTTCCCGCTGCTGAAGCGCAGCGAGCTTGCGAAGGTGCCGGACGACGGGGAGCATATGGCCTTCCGGGGGCTGCTCGACAATGACGGCGGCGGCGAGCCGCCGGCAATCGACCCGCGCGAGGACGTCGCCGTCTTCCAATATACCGGCGGCACGACCGGGGTGCCGAAGGGCGCGATGCTCACCCACGCCAACCTGCACGCCAACATCCACCAGGCGCTGCTCTGGAACCCGGACGTGGAGCACGGCCGCGAGCGCATGATGGGCGTGCTGCCCTTCTTCCACGTGTTCGCGATGTCGGTGGTGATGAACTTCACCATCGCCGTCGGCGGCTCGATCGTCATGCGCCCGCGCTTCGAGCTCGATCCCGTCCTGCAGGACGTGACGAAGAAGAAGCCGACGCTCTTTCCCGGCGTGCCGACCATGTACACCGCCATCGTCAACCACCCGAAGCTCGACAGCTTCGACCTCACCTCGATCAAGACCTGCATGTCGGGCGGCGCGCCGCTGCCGCTGGAGATCAAGCGGCGCTTCGAGGAGCTCTCGGGGTGCAAGCTGGTCGAGGGCTACGGGCTGACGGAGTCCGCGCCGATCGCCGCGTCCAACCCCTTCGACGGCGTCAACAAGGAAAGCTCGGTCGGCCTGCCCGTGCCCGGCACGACGATCACCATCGTCGACAAGGAGGACCCGCTGAAGGTGCTGGCGCAGGGCGAGGACGGGGAGATCTGCATCTCCGGCCCGCAGGTGATGAAGGGCTACTGGCGCCGCGAGGATGCGACCGCCGAGACCATTGTCGAAGGCCGGCTGCGCACGGGCGATGTCGGGCACCTGGACGAGGACGGCTACCTGTTCATCATCGACCGCAAGAAGGACCTCGTGCTGGTGAGCGGCTACAACGTCTTCCCGCGCAATGTCGAGGAGGCGATCTACCGCCATCCCGCGGTCGAGGAGGTCACCGTCATCGGCGTGCCGGACGACTATACGGGCGAGGCGGTCAAGGCGTTCGTCAAGCTCGGCGAGGGCCAGGCGCTGGACGCGGACGGGCTGCGGGAGTTCCTCGGCGACAAGCTCGGCCGCCACGAGCAGCCGAAGCACATCGAGTTCCGCGACGAGCTGCCCAAGACGATGATCGGCAAGCTCTCCAAGAAGGAGCTGGTCGCCGAAGAGGCAGCAAAGCGCGAGGCGGCGGGCGGAAACGGCTGAGGCCGTCCCGCCTCGCTGAAGCGGGCCTCGCCGTGCAGGCCGGCGCCCGCATTGCAACCGACCGGGAAAGGGCCCGCGCCATGAGGCAATTCGACCGCGCCGGCGAGGATGTCGGCAATATCGTCGCGCTGGAGCATGTCAATGTCCGGGTGCCGGACCAGGTGCGCGCGACGGACTTCTACGTCACCGCGCTCGGGCTGACGCGCGACCCCTACCTGGTCACCGGCACGAACAATATGTGGATCAATGTCGGGCAGAGCCAGTTCCACCTGCCGGTCGGCGAGCCGCAGCGCCTCCGGGGCCGGACAGGCCTGGTCATGCCGGACCTCGATGCGCTGGAGGCCCGTCTCGACGCCGCCGGCGTGCCCGGCGAGCGGGAGGGCGGGCATATCGACACGGCCTGCCCCTGGGGCAACCGCATCCGCATCCACGGGCCGCGCTCGGGGCGGACGCTCGCCATGGACTATGTCGCCTTCGACGTGCCCGAGGGCGCTGCGGAAGCCGCGGCCGCCTTCTACCGGGAAGTCTGGGGAACGCCGGCCTGGGTGGACGGGGACGGCGTGGCCCATGCCTCGGTGGGGCGCGGACAGGAGTTGCGCTTCGTCGAGACCGCCGAGGCGCAGCCCGACTATGACGGCCACCATATCGCGATCTATGTCGCCGACTTTTCCGGCCCGCACCGCTGGCTCGACGAGCGCGGCCTGGTGTCCGAGGAAAGCAACCAATGGCAGTACCGCTTCCTCGACATCGTCGATCCGGGAACGGCCGAGCCGGTGTTCCGCATCGAGCATGAGGTGCGCTCGATGACCCACCCGATCTACGGGCGCCCGCTGGTCAACCGCAACCCGGCGGTCACCAACAACGCCTTCGTGCCGGGCCACGAAGGCGTCGCCTGGGCGGCCCCGCCGGCGTAACCCCGCTCCCGGGTTTCGCGGGCGCGGGCCTCCCTGTCGCGGAAATGTCGGGTTCCTGTCGTGGCCATCGGCGCGCGGAAAGGCCATAGCAGTCCTCACGAACGGCGGGAGGGACGTCCATGATCGTCCGGAAGCTGCGCATCGAACGGGGGCTCTCCCAGGAGCAGCTGGCGTCGATGGCGGGCGTCAGCGTGCGCACCCTGCAGCGTATCGAGCGCGGCGCGAATGCGAGCGCCGAGACGCTCAAATGCCTCGCCGCCGTTCTGGAAACCGACTTCTCCGCACTCAGGAACGGGCAAGACATGACAAGCGCCGCCGACAACCCCCTCCCGGACCTCTCCGAAAACGAACAGAAGGCCATGGAGTATGTCCGGGATATCCGGTCCTTCTACACCCACGCCATCCAGTATGCCGTCGTCATAACGGGACTGGCCGTCGTCAACCTCTTCACCGGCCCGGACTATCTCTGGTTCCTATGGGCCGCGTTCGGCTGGGGCGTCGGGCTCGCCGTCCACGGCCTGGGCGTGTTCGAGGTCGTCAACCTGTTCGGCGACGGCTGGGAGAAGCGGCAGGTCGCGAAAAAGCTCGCGAGAACCCGGCAGGACCGGAACGGAGCCGGCTAGCGGCTACTCCTCCAGCGTCGGGCCGGCGCCGGTGACACGGGTCTGGCGCATGCGGCGGCGGAAGCGGTCGGCGTCGTAGCCCGCGCCCCGGTGCAGCAGGCAGCGATTGTCCCAGATCACGAGGTCGCCGGGCTGCCAGCGGTGGCTCAGCACATGCTCGCCGGCCGTCATCTCCTCCACCAGCCCGTCCAGCAGCGCCCGGCTGTCCTCGAACGCCCAGCCTTCGATCTCGCGGGCATGCGAGCCGACATAGAGGTTGCGCGCGCCGTTCGCCGGGTTGCGGCGCACCAGCCGCTGGCGCACGGGCGGCAGCGAGGCGGCATGCGAGGGCGTCACCGCGTCGGGCGCGACCTTGGAACGCGAGAACACATAGTCGTGGATGCAGACCTGCGGGGCGAGCCGTTCCTGCTCGTCCTCCTCCAGCCTGTCCCACGCGGCGCGCTGGCTGACGAACAGCGTCTCCCCGCCCTCCTCCGGGGTCTCGTAGGCGCACATGATCGAGACGAAGGACGGCACGGCGCGAAAGGAAGAATCGGAGTGCCACATATTGTTGCCGGTCTGGAAGATCGTGCGCTTGTGGCTGTTGCCCGCAACGGTGCCGTCGGGGAGCACATTGCCGATGGTGCCGAAATACTCGATCCGCCCCTCCCGGCCGAGCGTGACATGGTTCGGCTCCGGCTCGCCCAGCTTCCGGGTGAAGGCGAGATGCGCGTCATCTCCCTCCGCCGCGCCCGGCACATGCACGAAGGAATAGCGGTCGATGGCCGCGCGCACCTCGTCGATATCGAGAGCGCTGATCGGACGGCTTTCGAGCCGCACGCCGAATTCGGGGTGGAGCGGGGTCATGGCGTCTCCTGAAGGGTCAGCTGGAAGCGGGTCACCTCGTCCATGCCGTCGCCGAACCAGGCGTCGATGGCGGCCTCGCGCCGGCCGAGATAGGCGGGCCTGCCGTCCCGGTCCAGCACCATCGGCAGGTCGTGGCCCGGAATCAGCACCGTGCCGGGCCGCGCGCGCCAGAGGCCGTGGATCATCCCGATGGAGGCGCGCGAGACGGCGGCGTCGCAGGTCATGTCCACATCGCCGGAGACGAGCTCCGCGCGGTTCTTGGCGGCGTCGCCCGTGAACACGATGTCGCGCTCCGCCCCGGCGAGACGGAACACCAGGCAGCCCGGCGTGTGCCCCGGCGCCAGGTGCGCGGTGATGCCGGGGAACACCTCGCCGCCGTCCGCGATCCGCTCCGTCTTCGGGAAGAGGCCGAGCTCGCGCACATAGAGCTCGGGCACCACCGTCCGGCCCCAGGGCTCGCCGAGCGCCCAGTCGAGCTCGACCGCGCCCACCGCCACCCGCGCGTTGGGGAACAGCACCCAGTTGACCGCATGGTCGTAATGGGTGTGGGTCAGCAGCAGGTCGGTGATGTCGGAAGGCCCGAGGCCGCGCCGTTCGAGCTCCGCCATCAGCAGCTTGCGGTGGCCGAACGCGCCGCAGTCCACCAGCGCCAGCCTCCCGCCGCGCCGGACGAGCGCGATGGTGCTCCAGCCGAGCGAGCCGTGGCGGACGGATTTGCCCGGAAAGCCGGTGACGAGGATATCGACCTCCCAGCCGCCGACGGCGAAGGCCGACCCGTTGACCGTCCCCGGAATTTGCTGCGTCATGGCGGCGAGCATAGCCGGCCCGGCAATGAGGACAAGAAGGAGCGGCCCCCCATGAGCGCGGCCCTGAACGGCGTCAGGATCATCGACATGACCCACAACCAGGCGGGCCCCGCCTGCACGCAGGTGCTGGCCTGGCTCGGCGCCGAGGTCATCAAGCTGGAGGAGCCGGGCCGGGGCGAGGCCGCGCGCCGGGCGATGCCGGACATTCCGGGCCAGGACGGGCTGTTCTTCCTGGTGCTGAACGCCAACAAGAAGAGCCTGACCCTCAACCTGAAGACCGAAGACGGCAAGGCGCTGTTCAAAAAGCTGATCGCGGAAGTGGACATGCTGGTCGAGAACTTCTCGCCGGGCGCGCTCGACCGGCTCGGCCTCGGCTACGACGTGCTGGCGGAGATCAATCCCCGCCTCATCTACGGCACCATCAAGGGCTTCGGCAGCTACGGGCCGAACTCCGGCTACAAGGCCTTCGAGCCCATCGCCCAGGCCATGGGCGGGGCGATGAGCGTCACCGGCTTCCCGGAGAACCCGCCCACCTACACCTGGCCCGCCATCGGCGATTCCGGCACCGGCATGCACCTCGCCATCGGCCTGCTGGCCGCGCTCCAGCAGCGCCACCAGACGGGCAAGGGCCAGAAGGTCGAGGTCGCGATGCAGGAGGCGGTGGTCAACATATTGCGCGTCAGCCTGCGGGACCACCAGCGCCAGGGCATGGTGCAGCCACGGCGCGGCAACCAGCTGGGCCAGACCGTGCCCGGCTCCACCTATCCCTGCGCGCCCGGCGGTCCGAACGACTATGTCTATATCTTCTGCCAGCCGCAGATGTATGAGGGCTTCCGCAGCGTGGTGGACATTCCGGAACTGGACGACCCGCGCTTCGAGACGCCGGCGGGCCGCTGGGAGCACCGCGAGGAATACAACGCGCTCCTCGAAAGCTGGACCCGCCGGCGCAGCAAGTTCGAGGTGATGAAGCTGCTCGGCGCCGCCGGCGTGCCCTGCGGGGCCTGCCAGGACACGGGCGAGGTGCTGGCCGACCCGCATCTGCGCGAGCGGGAGATGATCGTGGAGGTCGATTACCCCGGCCGCGGCGCCTACCAGACCGTCGGCTGCCCGATCAAGCTCTCCGACTCCCCCGCCGACATCCGCCGCCCGCCCACCTTGAGCGAGCACACGGACGAGGTGCTCGCCGAGCATTGCGGCATCGACGCCGAAACCGCGGCGCGGCTCAGGGAGGAGGGCGTGATCTGACGGCCGGCAGGCTTGAATTTTCGGACTTGACATGCCCCTCATATGTTCGTTTTAAGTTCCGAAAACTATTGGCGGAATGAGAGAGGGCATGGCCCGACTATCAGGCGAAAGCGTCACGGCTCACGTCGCGGATCGCGCGGCAAATCGCATTCATGCACAGGCCGCCGCTTCCCCGGAGGGCGAATCGCTGCAATCCTTCATTGATGATCATGTGGGCGAGGAAACCGTGATCTGCTTGGCGTCGGGAGCGCGAGGCGCATGACGGGCGCGCGGGCCGTCATTGAGTGCGCGGACAATCTCGACTTCATGGAAGGCATCGGGGATGGCGCGTTCAAGCTGATCGTCACTTCGCCGCCCTACAATCTCGGCAAGTCGTATGAGCGCGCGCGGCTGTCGCTGGATGCCTGGGTCGAGAGCCAGCGGCGCGTGGTCGCGGAATGCGTTCGCCTTCTGGATGACAGGGGCTCGATCTGCTGGCAGGTCGGCAACAGCGTCGCGGGCGGCGAAATCTTCCCGCTCGACTCGATCCTCTATCCGGTGTTCGCCGAACAGGGGTTGAAGCTGCGCAACCGCATCGTCTGGCATTTCGGACACGGGCTGCATTGCTCGAAGCGCCTGTCCGGGCGGTACGAGACCGTCAACTGGTGGACGAAAGGCGACGACTACACCTGGCATCTGGACCCGATCCGGGTGCCGTCGAAATATCCCGGCAAGCGCCACTTCAAGGGGCCGCGCGCCGGGGAGTTGTCGGGCAATCCGAAGGGCAAGAACCCCTCCGACGTGTGGCAGTTCCCGAATGTGAAGAACAACCACCCGGAGAAGACCGTCCACCCGTGCCAGTTCCCCGTGGAGCTCGTGGAGCGGCTGGTGCTGTCCATGACGGATGAGGGCGATGCGGTGTTCGACCCCTATCTCGGCGTCGGCTCGTCCGCCATCGCGGCGCTCAGGCACGGGCGGTCGGCGTGGGGCTGCGATACCGTGCCCCGCTATATCGAGATCGCGCGGGACCGGATCGACCGGTTGCAGGAAGGAACGCTGAGGACGCGCCCGATGGGCAAGCCGATCTACGATCCGGCCTTGCCCAACGGCGGGCACTGATGCGGATCGGCGCAAAATACTCCCACCTGAACGGCGAAGAATATCTGCTGGTCCACCGGCGGAAGCTCTGGCGCGAGGTCCAGAACGTTATCGCCGCCGTGGATGCACAGGCCTGCAAGACGAAAGTGTCGAAAGAAAAGACGATGCCCGGCCGGATGCTCTATTCGCCGCTGGACATGAACGCCGCGTTCAAGCGCGGGTTGGAGGCACTCGGCTGGGAAGAGCGCCGCAACACCTTCTGGGTTACGGACGACGAGCGGCTGTTGCGCGGCATCTACGGCCTGCCCGCTGCCGAACAGAAGGCTGCAATCGAGGCGGCCGGGCATGAGCCGATCATGTCCTACAACCAGACCGATTTCGTGAAGGAACGGGTCGCCGTCGAGGTCCAGTTCGGCAAGTATGCCTTCGTGGCGCATGACCTGTTCGTGAAGCATCTGAGCTTCTATGTCTCGGACATAATCGACGTGGGGATCGAAATTCTCCCCATGAAGGAGCTCGAAAAGGAGATGTCGAGCGGCGTGCCCTACTATGAGCGCGACCTGCTCAACGTGCTGAGGCAGGGACGCGGCGTCCCCGCCGTCCCCCTCGTCCTGATCGGCGTCCTGCCATGACCGGGGAGCCGGAGGCAGAGTTGCCGCTGACCGCAAGAGGGTAGTGCATGGCGCGGATCTTCGGCCCGGCTTTCGTCGAGAAGCATGACTTCCATCACGCCCGCTACGGGCTCGGCGCGGTCGTGGCCACCGTTTCAAAAGGTCCGGATCCGAAGACGACTGGGTACTTAGTCCTCATCAACGCAGATCGTCGGGCTGCATTTACCTGTCTTTGGCGGAGGAGGCCGCCAGCGTCATGGGTTCCATTTGTTTCTCCATGTTGTTTTCCTTACAACTAATAGATGTTAGCGACGGTTACAGAGCGCGCCTATTCGCTGACATTTTTCGGCCGGTTGCGGTTTTTCAGTTGATCTGTTGGTCATCGGTTTCGATTGGTTCGCCGGCTCGGTCGCGGATGAGCATGTCGTTCCAGTCCCGGTTGTCGAGTGCGGGTCGCAGCCGGACGATTCTGGTGTCGTTGCGGGCGAGGCGCCTTGCGGCGTGATCGCCGTTTGTGGTGGCGTCGTATGCACAGAAGATGAGGCGCGGGTTCCATGCCTCGATCCATTTGGGGACTTTGGTGGCGACGGCGCCGGTGGAGACGGTGGCGCATTCGGTGCGTTTTACCGGGCCGAGGTGGAGGGAGAGGATGGAGAGTGCGTCGAGGGCGTTGCCGTCCAGGATGACGGCGTGTGGCCATTCGGTCTCCCAGGACATCCAGAAGCCGCCGCCCGCGGTCGTTTTGCGGTCAGCGGTGACGGTTTCGATGCCGGTAGCCTCGCCGGCGGCGTTTCGGCGGACGAACACGGGGTTGCCGTGAGGGTCGGCATGGACCAGGCCGAGGTCGCGGCACAGGGTGACGAGCGCGTCCGCGAGGCCGCGCCGCTCGACGAGGTATCGCCGGAGGTTGGGCCAGCGGGGGTCCTTGGCCGGCGCCTGCCGGCGGCCGCCTGGGGGCATTGAGAGGTCGGACAGTTCGGCGAGGAAGTCGATGGCGTCCGGCGGGGTGCATCCGAGCGCATGGACCGCCAGTTCGATAGCCCCGGCTCCCTCCTCTGCGCGCAGATGGTCGTAGAACATGAAGCGGTTGATGGAGAGGACCGATCCTGGCCGTCTCCAGCGCACGGCATTGTCGGGATCGCTGCGGTAGCCGAGGGCTCGGGCGACGGGTTCGAGGGGATAGCCCCGCAGGCTCTCGGCCCGCACCCGCCGCTCGCGGGGGCGGGAGGGATGCATGGCTATGGCGACGGGACCGGGTTCGCCTTTCCAGTGCTTTGCCCGGCTTTCGGTCCGCGCCGGCGGCGGCGTTCGGCGCTGCGCTGCTTCTGACGTTCCTCGGCTTCCTTGCGGCGCCAGGAGTCGCCGTCGATGGCGACGATCTCGGCGTTGTGGACGAGCCGGTCGACGAGGGCGACCAGGCAGGCGGCGTTTGGGAAGGCCTCGCTCCACTCGGCGAAGGGGCGGTTCGTGGTGATTATGGTTGAGTTCTGCTGGCTGCGGCTTGAGACGATGTTGAACAGCAGGTCGGCGTGGCGGTTGGAGTAGGAGAGATATCCGACTTCGTCGATGACCAGCAGGTGCTGTCGGGCGTAGAAGCGCAGCCTGCGCTGGAGCAGGGTGTCGGAGTCGATGGCGGCGAGTTCGCCGAGCAGGCTGGCGGCGGTTGCGAAGCGCACGATGTGGCCTTCGAGGACGGCGCGGTGGGCGATATTGGCGGCGATGGTGGACTTTCCGACGCCGTTGGGTCCGACCAGTACGAGGTTTGCGGCCTCCTTGAGGAAGTCGAGGGTCATGAGGTCCTCGACGGCCATGCGGTCGCAGCGCCTTGGCCAGTCCCAGTCGAAGTCTGCGAGCGGCTTGAACTGTCCGAGGCGGGCGTCGGCGAGGCGGCGTTTGAGGCTTCGGGCGCGCTTCTCATCTTCTTCCCACGCGATCAGGGAGGCGAGCCAGTCGCGCTCCGCGACTTCGCCCCAATGGGCGAGGAGGCCGTGCAGGCCCAGCGCGCGGGCGCGGTTCATGAGGGTGTCGGTCATTCTTCGCTGTCCTTTTCATGGTAGCCGGCCAGCCCGTCGTATCCGCCGAGATCGTGATCGCGCACGGCGATGTCGCGCACGCGCGGGTCCCTGGGCAGGTCGATGGGGATCGGCGGCGGCCTGTCCTGCAGTTCGCGCCGCCGTGTGAGGCTGAGGCGCACGGCATTGGGATGGGGGACGCCGCGTTCGAGGGCCTCGTCGATGGCGGCTTCGAGCTCGGCGGCGCCGTATTGGTCGAGCAGGCGCAGCAGGGCGGCGACGGTGGCGCCGATATAAGCGCCGCGGGGGGCGGCCTCGGCGATCAGGCGCTCGCTGTTGGGCGCGGCCTGGAGCAGCCGGCTCTGCCCGCGCAGGCTGCGGGCGTGACGCTTGCGCCTGACCAGCTCCTCAATGTGTTCGGGGTTCTCGATGCGGGCCGCCTTGTCGAAGCTGCGCGGATGGCGGGCGATGACCTCCATGCCGTCGAGGATGCGCACCTCTTCCAGCGTCGCGGCCACGGTGAGGGTGCGCCGGACATGGGTATGCGGGACGCTGTAGTCATTGAGGTCGAACCTGGCATAGGGGGTCTTGGCGATCCTGACCTCGACCCTCTCGTCGACGGGGGGACGGTCGTCGGGCAGCGCCATCAGGGAGCCGCGCTCGCGCTCGAAGGCCTCGCTCACGGTGAGGGAGCGGTCGTCCGGCCAGGGGCGGTCGGCGGCGACGCCCTCGCACCACTCCCGGGCCTGGGCGTTGAGATCGTCGAGGTCACGCCAGGCGCGGGCGGCGAAGAAGCTGTCGCGCACATAGCGTATGGCCCGCTCGACGCGGCCCTTCTCGTTGCCTCGGGCGACCGCGACCGGCTTCGGCAGGAAGCGGTAGGCGCCTGCGAAGTCGAGAAGCCGGGGATTGAAGCGGATGGCGTCGCCGCGCCGCTCCAGCACGACGCTCTTCAGATTGTCGTACCAGAGCTCGCGGGGCACGCCCTGCCAAGCCTCGAAGGCCTCGACATGGCCGCGCAGGAAGTTGTCCATCCCGGCGTTGAGGTAGAAGCGCAGGAAGAGGCGGCGCGAGTGGCCGAGCACCATCACGAAGGCCATCAGCGGGCGCTCCGCACGCCCGATCCTCACCTTGCCGAAGTGGGCCCAGTCGACCTGGGCCTGCTCGCCGGGCAGGGCCTTGAGGCGCAGATAGGCCTCGGCCACCGGCCGCGGACGCTCGGGCGCGATCATGCGCCGGAAGTGGCTCTCGCACCCCCGGTAACCGCGCTCGACCGCCATCCGGTAGAGCCGGCTGGAGGGCAACTTCGGCCAGACCGCCAGGGTCTGGCGGACGAAGGGCAGGAACGGATCGATCATCGAAGATCTGCGCCGCTTCTCAGGCGTGGGCGCCCCGGCGGCCGCCACCGCGCGCTCGACCGTGCCGTGGTGGACGCCGAGCTGGCGCGCGATCGTGCCGATCCGCCACTTCTCGGCAAAATACAGCCGCAGGATCTCGGCCCGGGTCTGCTGGTCGATCGCCATCTCACTCCCTTCGCGCCGGGCGCAGGCCCGGATAGACCGCCCGGGCGCAGAACCGCCCGCAGTGATCGCAGCGGAACACTCCGGCGGGACGGTCGGGTCCGAAGGGCCTCCTTCCCGAGCGCCCCGCCGGCATGCCCGCCACAACAGGACGGCGCGGTGAACGGGTCAAAGGGTGATGCGTCACTTTCTGCGCACGGCGCCCCTCCTCAGGCGCACGGACGCGACGGCGCTCGCGGTAGCGCCGCTGGCGTTCGGCATGCTTGTGACGGCCCCGCCGGCTGTTCTGGTAGCGACGCCCGGCAAGGCGCAGCGAGCGCCGCCGCGCCCGGCCGCTGCACGGACGCGAGCAGTAGATGTTGCCGTGGTCGCACCGCCGGCACAGCACAACCTGGCGATGGCACGAAGCGCAGGTGAACAGGCGGGCGGCGTTCCTCATCGCAAAGACCGATGAGAACGGGGTGGACCCACGCCCGAACGCCTACGATACTGCGCATACGGGCCGTGCCTTGCATGGCTCGGGGGGTGCGGCGCCGGTCGTTGCCACCTAGCAAACGGGGCCGGCGCCGCATCGTTCTCAGCAGCCCCAGTCTACCCCCTCGCGCAGCCCGGCGACCCCCGCCGACAGCGCCAGGACACCCTCCCCTCGGCAGGCGAAAATATCAACGCGACGGGGGCCGGCGACTCCAGTCGGGCTACGCCCTCCTTCCGTCCCAGGCCCCCGTCACAAACACCGCCGCACCACAATCACTGCGATCATCACGCCCCGCAAAAACGCGCAACGCCAGCAAATAAGCGCCTTTTACGACCGTCACCTACAATAGAACATGTTACTCCATTCATCCCACACTCCAAGCCCTGCCGGAGTCATTTGACCCCGTTCAACCCGTTGGCGGACAGGATCACTGTATATCGAACTCGTCCATATGCGCTCGTGTACTGTCCCTCCCCCGGTTAGACTGACTTGGTAGTAATAATCTGCCAATTGGCGTAAGGAGGGAATTTCCCACGCAAGCCGTCTGGACAAGTAGGCAAGCAAGCTACCTATGGGAGTAAAGGAGTCACTCGCGCTGTTGTGTCGGCAGGTAGAAGCCATGTATGAGCTTGTCGCAGCGCCGTGCTCGCCATACCCTGCTAAAGTGGCAAAGAGGGACGGTGGGTTGAAGGTAGTTTTCCAGCTTGCCCACATACCCAAATTAGACACACATAATAGATCCAAGCAATTGCGCGGATGGGCGACGAACTGGCGGTCTGCCTCCAAGAGCTTGCTGGTGACGGTTTTCTCGGGTTGTGACTTGTCCTTCACCCAGCTATGGGAATGGGCCAACAGGCCATAGATGATGGGGGTGTGCAATTCGTTGTAAGGACTCCCACCTCGTCTTTGGCTTAGTTGCTTAATTTTTCCTGCGGTCTCGACCGCCTCTGAGATGTGGTGAGTTCGCAAAGTAGTTTTGCACTCGAATGCGGCCGCTACCCCACTGGAGAGATAGAGCTTTCTGTTGAGCATTCCTTTGGGGTATATGTCCTTCAACACCAATACATCTATTTGAGGGCCGACAATATTGTCAGGCCCGATTATCCGGCCTTTGGTGACGACTTGCAGCGTAGGTGGCAACCATTCGGTCAGCAATTTGGCCCAATCGGCTTCCCCTTGGTCTCCGGCTGTGCCCGGGTCTTCTCGTGATCGCTTCCGAATCTGTTCATAGTGCATGGCCATGTCGACTTGAAGTTGTCGCATCCATTCAAGTAAGTCATGAGCGGTTCCGTCAGTCATATTTGCACTCCTATTGCGGCGATGACCCGTAGTTGGAGGCTCCGACGAAGATGCCCGGAATAAGTCCGGGCATGAAGATATGGGGGTGGAGCACCGGGCCTCTGTCGTACCATCGTGCGGACGTTAAACGACGGTCCCGAAACCTACCTCAACACGCTGCACGGGGCGAGGCCGCACGATCTCCGCGCGGCGCAGCAGCGACTGTCGAGGACCGAACGGAAGGATATGTAGGTGCCGGGCGGTGCGCCGGTTTCCGCGCTCTCCCGAAGGCATGAGGGTAGGGCGTCTGACCTCCGGCACCGCCTTCCTTAGTACGCGCCCTACCCCCGCTGCGCAATCGCCCAACCCGTCTCCGCAAGCTGCCGGGCCTTGGCGCCGCGTTGGACGGCGTCGGGGGAGCTGGCGTTGCCGTCGAGGCCGCGCTTGTAGACGCCCTGGCTGATGGCGGCGAGGCGGAAGAGGGAGAAGGCGAGGTAGAAGCTCCAGTCGGGGATGCCGCCGCGGCCCGTGCGCGCGCAATAGGCGGCGACATAGTCCTCCTCGGACGGGATGCCGGTTTCGGCATGGTCCATGTCGCCGAGGAAGCCGCGCACATCGTCGCCCGAATGGTAGGGCAGGCAGTTGTAGGCGAGGTCCGAGAGCGGGTTGCCGAGCGTGCCGAGCTCCCAGTCCACCACCGCCAGCACACGCGGCTCCGCCGGGTGGAGGATCATGTTCTCCAGCCGGTAGTCGCCGTGCACGATCGTGGTTTCGTCGTCGGCCGGCATGTTCTCGCCGAGCCAGGCGGCGAGATTGTCCATCTCCGGGATCTCGTCGGTCCTGCTCATCTCGTACTGGCCGCCCCAGCGGCGCACCTGGCGGGCCATGTAGCCGCCCTCGCGCCCGTAGCCCTCCAGCCCGACGGCGCGGAAATCGACATTGTGGAGTGCGGCGAGCGCGGCGTTCATGGCGTCGTAGGCGGCGGCGCGCTCGGCCGGGGTCAGGTCCGGCAGCATGAGGTTGCGCGCCACCCGGCCCTCGACATGCTCCATGATGTAGAAGGCCCGGCCGATCACCGCCTCGTCCTCGCAGAGCGCGAGCGCGCGCGCCACCGGCACGTCCGTCCCCGCAAGCGCCGAGATTATCCGGAACTCCCGGTCCACCGCATGCGCCGAGGGCAGCAGCTTGCCGGGCGGCTTCTTGCGCATGACGTAGCGCCGGCCCCCGCCGTCCTCCAGCAGGAAGGTCGGGTTCGACATGCCGCCCCGGAACTGCGAGACCCGGAGCGGCGGCGCAAAGCCCTCGACCTCGCGCGCCATGAAGCCGGCGAGCCGGTCCTCGGGAAAGCGGTGCTGGTCGAGCACCGGCGCGGCGCGGGCGGTGGTGGTGATCGCAGGCTCGGCGGCCGTCTCGGCGGATGCTTGGGCGGACATAGGCGGCATGGCTCCTTCGCGCCCCGCCAGATTAGCCCGCATTTCTCACCGATGTCATGGCCTGCGCGGGGCCCCTCCGGGCCGGCCGCGCGCGCCCCATTGCAATTGATTCCCCCCAGACGGTGCTCTACGCTCTTCCAACCGAACGCTGCGAGCCGTGCGGGTCCGCCAGCGCTCCGGCAGCGGAGACGGGCGGCTCGGCCGGGGTAGGCTTGCGGCGCAACAGCGAGGACACTCCATGAAACGCCGTAAATTCGTTCAAGGCGCCGCGACCGCCGGTGTCGCCGCCGCCGCATCGACGCTGGCCGCGCCCGCCATCTCGCAGGGCCTCAAGGAATGGAAGCTGGCCATGTCCTGGCCGCTCAACTCGCCGGGACTGGGCACGTCCGGGCAACGGGTCGCCCAGCGCATCACGCAGCTGTCCGGCGGCAAGATCTCCGTCAAGGTCTATGGCGGCGGCGAGCTGGTGCCGGCCTTCGGCGTCTTCGACGCCGTCAGCGCCGGCGACGCCGACATGTATCACTCGGCGGAATATTACTGGCAGGGCAAGCACAAGGGCTTCAACTTCTTCACCGCCGTGCCCTACGGGCCAGGGGAATCGCTTTTGAAGATTAGCTTTTAGGAGTTTGCGTTTTCGATTCACACTCCGGTTTCCGTATCTGGTGAGTTGGGGTGTGAGATGGAGGAGTTTTCGTCAGTATTCGAAGGAGTTACGGATCCGCGTCGCAGCAATGCGACGCGCCACTCTCTGCACGAGATGCTGATGATCGCGCTGCTCTCGACCTTGTGCGGTGGGGAGGGATGCGCGGACATGGAGCGTTTCGGTCGGGCGAAGGAAGGGTTTCTGCGCCGTTTCATGGAGTTGAAGCACGGCATTCCGAGCCACGATGCGTTTTCGGACCTGTTCAACGCCCTCGATCCCGACAGCCTGCAGAAAGTGCTGCTGCGGCTTCTGGAGGACTGGGCGGCGGTTCTGGACGGCGATGTGATCGCGGTTGACGGCAAGTCGCTGCGGCGTTCCTTCGCCGATGCCGCGGCGCGCTCGCCGGTGCATCTGGTGCAGGCCTTCGCCGCCGGGACCCGCCTGATGCTCGGCCAGGTGAAGGTCGATGACAAGTCCAACGAGATTGCGGCGATGCCGAAGCTGCTGGAGATGCTGGCGCTCAAGGGCCGGATCGTGACGGCGGACGCGATGCATACCCAGCGGGCGACGGCCGAGGCCGTTACCGCCAAGGGCGGGGACTATGTGCTGGCGCTCAAGGGCAATCAGGGCAGCCTGTATGAGGATGTGCGCCTGTATCTGGACGATCCCGCCCAGGCGGACAAACTCCAATCATGTCAGCATGTCGATGGCGATCACGGGCGCATCGAGACGCGCCGCGCCTCGGTCTGCCACGAGATTGCATGGCTGCGCGAGCGCCATGACTGGCCGGGGCTGGCCGCCATCGGCAAGATCCAGGCCAGGCGCGAAACCGCAAGGAGCACCAAAACCGAAACCCGCTACTACATCATGAGCGCGCCGCTCGCGCCCGAGCGCTTCCAGCACGCCGCGCGCGCCCATTGGACCATCGAAAACTGCCTGCACTGGGTGCTCGACGTGACCATGAACGAGGACCGACAGCGAAACCGCAAGGACCACGGACCCGAAAACCTCGCCCTGATCCGACGCCTCGCCCTCAACATCGCACGCCGCGAACCCACAAAAGACGCCATGCGCGGAAAACTCAAACGCGCAGCCTGGAATGACGACTTGCTCCTCAACTTGATCCGGGCCGCCGCATGACAGGCCCAAAAGCGATTGCCCTGCCTACGGGCTGACCGGCATCGAACACGCCGCCTGGATGAAATATGGCGGCGGGCAGGAGCTCTGGGACGAGCTGGCGGCCGGGTTCAACCTCAAGGGCTTCCAGGGGTCCAGCACCGGCACGCAGATGGGCGGCTGGTACCGCGAGCCGATCCAGAAGCTGGACGACTTCAAGGGCCTCAAGTTCCGCATGCCGGGCATCGGCGGCGAGGTGCTGCGGGCGCTCGGCGTCACGGTCGTCAACCTGCCGGTGGCGGAGATCTACCCGTCGCTCGCGTCGGGCGCCATCGACGCCGCCGAATGGGTCGGCCCCTGGCACGACCTCGCCTTCGGCTTCCACAAGATCACCAAGCACTACTTCTATCCGGGCTTCCACGAGCCGGGCACCTCCGCCAGCGTGGTGATGAACAAGACGCTGTGGGACAGCCTGAGTGCCGAGGAACAGGCCCTGGTGACGACGGTGGTCGAGGCGGAGTCCTACATCCAGTTCGCCGAGTTCAACGCCCGCAACCTCGGGTCGCTGAACAAGCTGCTCAGCGAGCACGGCGTGCAGTTGCACCAGTATCCGGAGGACATGCTGATCGCCATCGGCAATGTCGCCGGCGAGGTCGTGCGCGACATCGGCAACACCGACGACATGACCAAGCGCATCTATGACAGCTTCATCGCCTATCGCAAACAGGCCATCGACTGGGCCAAGATCGGCGAGCAGGGCTACATGAACGCGCGGGTCCTGCCGTTCAACTACGGTTAAGGCGCCGGGCGGCCGACAAGGCCGTCATGCGCCGGGCGAGACGCCCGCGCCACCCCGGCGCGGGCCGTCTGCTCTTGCCCTGAAGCCAGCGGGGAATGCCGGTGAGCGCACTGAAGCAATTCGTCCGGGCGATCGATACCGCAAACGAGCATCTGGGCCGGGTCGTGTCCTGGTTCGCCCTCTTCATGGTGCTGATGCAGTTCGCCGTCGTCCTGCTGCGCTACGTGTTCGGGCTCGGCTTCATCCCGATGCAGGAATCCGTGCTGTTCATGCACTCGATCCTGTTCCTGGTCGGCGCCGGCTACACCCTGCTGCATGACGGCCATGTCCGGGTGGACATCTTCTACGGAGCGGCCACGCCGGAGCGCAAGGCGCTGATCGACTTCATCGGCGTGCTCGTCTTCCTGTGGCCGCTCTGCGCCGTCATGACCTGGAAGGGCCTCACCTATGTCGGCGCCTCCGTGCGCGTGCTGGAAGGCTCGCCCGAAGGCACCTTCATGCCGTTCTGGCTGCTGAAATCGCTGCTTCTCGTCTTTCCGTTCGTGCTGTCGCTGCAAGGGCTTTCCATGCTCGTGCATGCGCTGTTCGTCATGCGCGGCCTCGAACGCCCGGCCGGTGCGGCCGCCGAAGACCGGGGGCCCGGCGTATGACGATCAACGAATATCTCGTCTGCTTCATGTTCGTCAGCGTGTGCGGCTTCCTGATGGCGGGCTTCCCCGTCGCCTTCACGCTCGCGGGCGTGGCACTGCTCTTCGCCGGCATCAGCGCGGCTCTGGGCGTCTTCGACTTCGCGTTCCTCGGCATCTTCCCGAACCGCGTGTACGGCAACGCCATGATCAGCGAGATCCTGGTCGCGGTGCCGCTGTTCGTGTTCATGGGCGTCATGCTGGAGCGGTCCAAGGTCGCCGAGGAGCTGCTCGACACGATGGGCATGCTGTTCGGCGCAATGCGCGGCGGCCTCGGCATTTCCGTCTGCGTGGTCGGTGCGCTGCTGGCGGCCTCGACCGGCATCGTCGGCGCGACGGTCGTGACCATGGGGCTGCTCTCGCTGCCAACCATGCTCCGGCGCGGCTACAGCGCCTCGCTCGCCTGCGGGTCGATCTGCGCCTCCGGCACGCTCGGCCAGATCATCCCGCCCTCGCTCGTCCTCGTCGTGCTGGGCGACCAGATCTCGGACGCCTACCAGGAGGCGCAGCGCAAGCTCGGCAATTTCGCCCCGGACCCCGTGTCGGTCGGCGACCTGTTCGCGGGCGCGCTGCTCCCCGGCCTCGCCCTGGTCGGCATGTATATCCTCTACCAGATGTTCATCGCGTGGCTCCGGCCCGAATCCTCGCCGCCGATCCCGCGCGACGAACTGGTGCAGGGCCGGACCGACCGCGAGATCGTCATGCAGGTCGCCCGCGCGCTGGTCGCGCCCGTGGTGCTGATCGTCGCGGTGCTGGGCTCCATCCTCGCCGGCATCGCGACGCCGACGGAAGCGGCGGCGGTCGGCGCGATCGGCGCGACGCTGCTGGGCGGGCTCAGGCTGGACCCCGAGAAGGGCCGGCCGATCTATGCCGCCGCCATCGGGCTGGTGGTCGTGCTGTTCCTGACCGGCTTCATGGATCTGCGGGTGTCGCGGGACGACATTCCCCCGGCGGACGGTGTCGGCATCGCCGTCGCTATGCTCTGCTGCATCGCGCTCGCCTGGGGCATCTGGGTCAGCCTTGCCCGCGTTTACACCAGCGGCGGCCTGCACGAGGTCATGCGCAGCACGACGCGCGTCAGCGCCATGGTGTTCGGCATCGTCATCGGCGCGCAGCTGTTCTCCTCCGTCTTCCGGGGGCTCGGCGGCGACGACCTGGTCCACGGCTTCCTGACCTCGCTGCCGGGTGGCGTGGTCGGCGCGATGTTCTTCGTCATGGCGCTGATGTTCCTGCTCGGCTTCGTGCTCGACTTCATCGAGATCACCTTCGTCGTCGTGCCCATCGTGGCGCCGATCCTGCTGCTGATGGACCTCAATCCCGTCTGGCTCGGGATCATGATCGCGCTCAACCTGCAGACCTCGTTCCTGACGCCGCCCTTCGGCTTCGCGCTCTTCTACCTGCGCGGCGTGGCGCCGCCCGAGGTGACGACGGTCCAGATCTACAGGGGCGTGGCCCCCTTCGTCGCGATCCAGGTGCTGGCGCTCGGCGTGGTCGCGGCCATTCCGGAACTCACCACCTGGCTGCCGAAGGTCGTGTTCGGCCCCTGAAGCCGCGGCGCCTCTATTCCACCTCGCCCGAGGCGGTAATCTCGGCGGCGTTGTTGGGGGCCTGCTCGATCTTGCGGACCACGTCCATGCCGTCCGCCACATGGCCGAAGACGACATGCTTGCCGTCGAGCCAGGGCGTCGGCACGGTGGTGATGAAGAATTGCGAGCCGTTCGTGTTCGGCCCGGCATTGGCCATGGAGAGCAGGCCCGGCCGGTCATGGATGAGGGTGAAATTCTCGTCCTCGAACCGGTCGTCGTAGATCGACCGGCCGCCGCGCCCGTCGCCGCGGGTGAAATCCCCGCCCTGGATCATGAAGTCGGGAATGACGCGGTGGAAGCGCGAGCCGGCATAGCCGAAGCCGGGCTCGCCGGTCGCGAGCGCACGGAAGTTCTCCGCCGTCTTCGGAACCACGTCCTTGCGCAGCTCCAGCACGATGCGGCCGGCCTGCTGGCCGTCGATGGAAATGTCGAAATAGACCTTGGGATTCTGGGCCTGGGCGTCCGTCACGATGAGTGCTCCGAGGAAAGCGAAAAGGGAAAGGACATGTCTCAGCATCGAAGGCTTCCTCATCCGACCTGGGTGCCGTAGGTGCCGCGGCCGACCGCGACCAACCTGCCCTGCTCGTCATAAACGTCGATATCGACCACCGCGACCGTCCGCCCCGCCCGGCGCACCCTGGCCTTGCCGGTGAGCGCGGTGTTCGAGGCCGGGCGCAGGAAGTCGGTGCGGTAGTTGATGGTCGGCACGCCGCCGCCCCGGTTCACCACCAGCGCATAGTCGCCGACCGTGTCGATGAAGGCGGATATGACGCCGCCGTGATACTGGCCCGTGCCGTGCGCGCGCTCGAACTCCGGGCGCATCTCCAGGCGCATGGTGACCTCCTCCGCCTCCGCGTCGGCGTGGGTGACGGTAATCCCCATGCCGGCATTGAAGGGCGAGGCGTCGATCTTCGCCTGCAGGGCGGCGACGGTGAGCGGCAGCGCGTCTGTCATGGGCCGAGGCGAATAGCACAGGCGGCCGGGCGCGCGCCAGCGGGTGCGGCAGTCCTGCGCAGGCGGGGACAGGCCCGCCGCCAGCGGCTATTCTCCCGCGCCGGCAGGAAGGGGGCAGGCATCCATGCGCATCAATCTCGGCGACCTCGCGGACCGCAACAGGGACCCGGACCGGCCCGCCATCATCGATGCGGCCGATTGGGAAGCCGCGCCCGTGCGCAGCCACCGCTGGCTCGAGGAGCGCATCCGCGCCGCCGCCCGCGCACTGCTCGCCCGGGGGCTCGAACGCGGCGACCGCGTCGCGATCTTCGCCGCCAACAGCGCCGACTGGCTCGCGGTCTATTTCGGCGCCATGCGCGCGGGCCTGGTCGCCGTGCCGGTCAACTGGCGCTTCCCCGACGAGACCGTGGGCCATGTGCTGCGGGACAGCGGCTCCCGGCTGGTATTCGTGGACGAGGCCTGCCGGGACCGCGCGCCGGACGGCCTGCCCGCAGTCGAATTCGGCCCGGATTTCGAGGCCTTCCTCGATCCGGGCGCGTTCGAGACCGTCGTTCCCGACTCCGGCGAGGTCGCGCAGATCCTCTACACCTCGGGCTCGACGGGCATGCCCAAGGGCGTGCCGCTCACCCATGCGGGCCATCTCTGGGTGCTCGAGATGCGCTTCCGCGCGAACCCGGAGATCGCCCGCCACCGCTACCTGGTCGCCGCACCCCTCTACCACATGAACGCGCTCGCCAGCTCCAAGTTCATTGTCGCCGGCCACGCGAGCATGGCGCTGCTCGGGCAGTTCACCGCCCCGCGCTACCTGGAGGCGGTGCCGCGTTTCGGCTGCACCTGGCTCACCTCCGTGCCGACCATGATCGCGCTGGCGATGCAGGAGCGGGAGCTGATCGCGCGGCTCGACCTGTCCTCCGTCGAGGTGGTGACGATGGGCTCGGCGCCCGCCACGGCCGCGCTGTTCGCCGAGACCCGCCGCGCCTTCCCCAATGCCCGCATCGCCTATTCCTACGGCACCACGGAGGCGGGCCCGGTCGTGTTCGGCGCGCACCCCGACGGCCTGCCGACGCCCGACCTCGCGCTCGGCGCGCGCCTCGACGGGGTGGATGTCCGCCTCGCCTCGGGCGGCGATCTCGACGCCGGGGAGGGCGAGCTCCAGATGCGCTGCCCGGCCAACATGCCGGGCTATCTCAACCTGCCGGCGAAGACCGCCGAGGCGGTGACCGCGGACGGCTTCTACCGCACCGGCGACGTCATGCGCCGCGACGAGGACGGCTTCTACTATTTCGTCGGCCGCGTGGACGACATGTTCACCGTCAACGGCGAGAATGTCTGGCCCTCCGAGGTCGAGAAGGTGCTGGAGGGCCATCCCGACATCGCCCAGGCCTGCCTGGTGCCGGTGCCGGATCCGGTGCGCGGCAACATGCCGGTCGCCTTCGTGGCGGCCCGCCCGGGCGCGCGGCTCGACGCCGACGCCGTCAAGGCCCATGCGCTGGCCGAGGCGCCCGCCTACATGCACCCCCGCCGGGTGCATTTCCTCGCCGAACTGCCGCTCGCCAGCACCAACAAGGTGGACCGCGCCCTTCTCGCCCAAAGGGCGCAGTCGGCGGAGGCGGAGGACGCCGGCGCCGCCCTATAGCGCGGCCTCGAACAGCGCCAGCATCCGGCTCCAGGCCCGCTCCGCCTGCGCTTCGTCGTAGACGGCGGAATCCGGCGGGCACCAGCCATGCAGGGTGCCGGCATAGACCTCGATCTCCGCCGGCAGGCCCGCCGCATCGAAGGCCCGGCGGAGCGCGGTCTTCGCCTCCGGGTCCTTCGCGTCGTCGTTCCCGGCGATGGCGAACAGGTAATGCGCGCGCATGCTGCCGACGAGCAGGTGCGGGCTGTCCGGCCTGTCGGTCACGAGCCTGCCGCCATGGAAGGAGGCGCCGGCGCCGATCCGGTCGGGGAAGGCGGCCGCGGTGCGCATGGTCATCGAGCCGCCCATGCAGTAGCCCGTCGTCCCCATCCTGCGGTCCTTCGCCACCGCTTTCCGGCCGTCGAGGAAGCCGACGAAGGCCGCCGCGTCCGCCACCGTCCTCTCCGGGGTGAGCGAGCGCATCAGCGGGAAGACCTTGCTGCGCACCGCCTCGTCCCGGAAGGAGGCTCCCTCCGGCACCACCGGCGCCCGCTCGGCGCGGTAATAGGGGTTGACGACCAGCACCGCATAGCCCGATTCGGCCAGCCGCCGCGCCATCTGCCGGAAGGCGGGCCTGAGCCCGAGCGCATCCGGCCAGATCAGCACGCCCGGATGGGCGCCGGACGCGGGATGCACGAAATGGCAGTCCGCCATGCCGTCGGGCGTCGGCACCTCGACATCCGCCGCCGCCACCTCCAGCGCGTCCGCGGCCCGGGGCAGCAGCATCGCCATCCCCGCCCCGACCGAAAGCGCCCCGAAGGCGCGCCGGGTCAGGCGTCCCGACCGGCGCAGATGCTCCTCCGCCTCGCGGGCCGTTCTCTCATCGCACATGATCGCCTCCCGTTTCTCCCGTTGTCCCGTGTTCGGCCCCGCAGCCGGGCCCGTCCCGCCGGGCGAGGTCTTCCACCCGGCGCTCCAGCGCGAAGACATGCGGGTCGTCTATCTCCAGCCGGCGCAATTCGCCCGCGAGCCTGCGGAGATAGTCGATGTTGGTGCCGCTCGGGCCGGCCGAGCGCAGGATCTGCGCCGCCATCTCCGAAAAGGGCGCCGGGCCCAGGAAGGCATGGTTGCCGACCGGCGCCACGTAAACCGCGCCCTCGGCCGCGCCCTCGCGGAATTCCAGCCGCACGGTCTCGCGCCGGTAGCCGTTCTTCTCCCGGTAGTCGAGCTCGTCCCAGGTCCGGCCGGTCGCCGCCGCCTCGACGAAATAGGCCATGCCCCCGCAGCGCGCCCCCGCCTCGGGCACGAGCGTCACCACCCGGCCGGGCGCATGCGCCACCCCGCGATGGTCGTGCGAACCCTGCCAGAAGCGGCGCGTCCAGCCCTCCACATGCGCCACCCGCCTTTCGCGGAACGGAATGTCCGGCCGCCAGATGAGCGAGCCGTAGCCGAACACCCACACGCCGTCCGCCTGCCCGGTCATGGCGAGCGCGCGATGTGGTCGAGGATGGCGCGGGCGGTGAGCTCCGGGTCCTCCTCCGGCACGAAATGCCCGCATTCCTCCGCGACCAGGCCGCGCACGTCGGTCGCCACCCGGCGCAGCGACGCCTCGACCTCGCCGGCGCGCCCGAAGGCGTCCGTCCTGCCGCCGCCGATGGCGAGCACCGGCATGGGCAGCCGGAAGCCGGTCGCGAGCAGGGCGGCGTTGTCGGCCGCGTCCTGCGGCAGGTTGCGGTAGTAGGCGAAGCCCGCGCGGAGCGCCTCCGGGTCGCTGTAGGTGCGCAGATATTCCGCCCGCGCCCCGGCGTCTATGGCGTCGGGCCGCGCGGAATAGGCCCGGTAAAACCAGCCGAGATAGACGTCCTCGCGCCCGCCCACCAGCGCCTCCGGCAGCTCCGGGGTGCGGTGGAAGGCATGGTGCCAGCGCCGCCCGGCCTGCGAGAAATCCCCGCCGTCACCGGGGATCACCACGTCGATCACCGTCAGGCTCGCCGCGGCCTCCGGCCGCCTCGCGGCGAGCGCGAAGGCGGTCGGGCCGCCCCAGTCATGGCCGACAATGTGCCAGCGCCCGAGGCCGAGACGCTCGGAGAGCAGCCGGTATATGTCCTCCGCGACCGTTCGCTTGTCGTAGCCGCCCGCGGGCCGCGAGGAGTCGCCGAGGCCCCGCAGGTCCGGCGCGATCACCGGATGGTGTTCGGCGATCGGGGGCATGACATGGCGCCACTCGAACCAGGTCTCGGGCCAGCCGTGCAGCAGCACCACGGGCGGCGCGCTCCCGGGGTCCGCGCCGGCCGAGACATAGTGGATCGTCACCTCGCCGAGATCGGCGACGGCATGAACGAATTCCGGGGGCGGGGTCATGCGCGCTCCTTCGCTGGCATGGCCGGGCGCCCGCTGCCCGGAGGCGGAGGGTCCGGCGGACATGTCATGATATGTCATGTTTCGTCATGAGGCGCGCCCGGCTTCCCCCGCCATGTGTCATGGAATGTCATGAGATGTCATGTTCGGCATGCGTATAGGGCATGTTCCATGATCGATCCGGGCATAACGCTCCGCTCATTGCCCTCCCCTCCCGCCTGCGGGCTGGCGCAGTTGCACGGCCCTTGTCCGTCGCCCCGGATCGGGCCCCTTTCGTCACCCCGGACTTGTTCCCGGGGTCCATCCATGGCCCCCGATGCCGCCGCAGCCGGTGGGGAGCAGGCTCAGCCGCCGGAGCCGCCGCGAGAACCGAGGCTGGCCCCCGGATCGGCGCTGGCGCGCCGTCCGGGGTGACGAGTGGAGAGAAGCCCCGGGCTGTGGCTTTACCACCCGCCGGGCCGCCGCCGCCGGCGCCGGCGGCGGGTGCGAGCCTTTCGGCCGGCATCGCCGCCAGTTGGGGGTCGGTTGCCGTCATCGTTCCTCCTTGCTCCGACCGGGAGCGGGTCCCTGTTTCCGCGCGTATCCTGCGCGGGCGCCCGCGCCTGCCCGGGCGCGTGTCGGCGCCGGCGCGGTTCGCGCGCCTGATTGCGCGCGCGAGGCAGAGGGCGCACTCCTCCCGTCGGCTTCTCACATGTTTTCAGAAACCGGCGCCGCTCGGCCGCGCAACGCCCGGGAAGCGGCTCCGGAGTCCGCTTCCCTGGGGACCATCATATCACAATCCGCCAGATGTCAAGCTCAAAACGCGAACAAAAAGCAATTTCATTAGATTTTTTTCAGTTCCGCAGAAACCGGAAGGACCGGCCTCCCGCCCCCGGCTCATAGGTGACGAGGCCGGCCTTCGGCGTGTTCGGGTGCTCCGGCGTCGGATGGAAGACCATCCGCGCCACATTGGCGAACCGACCCCGGTGCCCTGGATAGTCCGTCGGCCGCCGGACGACAGGGCGTGGCCGGGAGTTTGGTGTCAGACAGCCATCAGGCCGCCGGTAGCCATCGCAGACCGCCAAGTCCGCAGACCGGCCGGCCCGATTTCAGAAGGCGACCACTCTCTTTACTTCTGTACACGCAGTTTGTGCCGCAATCGACAAGCATCTCCATTTCAAGCCGGTTTGGTATTCCCGTCCATCCCCGAGGTTTCCCTCCTGAGAGCCCCGGATACCAATTTACGACCCTGACCCCCGTAGACCTCGTCGTCGTCCCTTTGGGTTACACACTCCGCTGCGCAAATATCGCCAACCCCGACACCAACTCCCGCATCTCCCGCGGAACCTCCTCGGTCAACACCGCCTCGACGATCGCGGTGGGGGTTATGCTAACGCCGTACCTTTCCTGCAATTGTTGATTAAATTGCGCCAATGCTTCCTTTCCCGGCACCACCTCCAAGCGTGAACTCATTTCCCCCCAAGATGCATCAAACTCCTCCAGCACTCTTTGATTAACTGTCGCCTCATCGAGCCCCGATGACAGGGCCCTTTCATGTCTCTTCCGAAAGGCTATATGCTGCGCTAGGACGCCACTTCGTGCGTCGGCACAAAATTCCTCAAGAACTGACTCTGCGATATATGAGTATTGCCTCTTTTCCCCGGTCCTCCGATTCCGATCCTTAAGTCTTCGTTCGGCAGCGCGATCTAAAGCTGATGGTACTAGCAAGAAATTCTCGATCTCCTTCCGCCTGTGAACAGTCACATAATCGCAAAATTTTTGCAAGGAAGTGATAATTCTATGCTTCTCCTCCTCTCCCCGAAAATCTCCGTCCAGTATTGCCGCAGCCAATATTTTTCCGCCCAGCATTGCCTCCATTCCTTCCTTTAAGCTTCGAATTCGTTCGGGATTGAATCCACCAACGGGCACTACGGCAAATTCACTCCTATTGGCGACTATTTGCGTTTTCAGCTTCCTGGCGAACAATCCAACCAGATGAAAATCTCCGCCCTCCACGAATAGTGCACGCCTAGTTTTAGCCAATTGAGTCAAGACTGGGTTAAGTGTTGACCCAAGAATCGTGAACACCTCTCCTAGCTGACTTGAGCTCTTGATTCTACGAGCCAATTTTTGCTTCTTGTCTACCAAGATTATATCATCAGCCTCTGCTTCTGTTATAATTTCCGTTGAGTGCGTAGCTATCAATATATCTGGCCCCAAGTCACGCAATAATCCCAACAGTTGCCGTTGGAGATCTGAGTGTAGATATATATCAGGCTCATCGATCATAAAGAGTGCCATATTGTTTGACTGAATCATATGAGTAAGCATTTGACACCACACTTGGAATCCAAAGCCACTCCATGATATCTCTCTTGGAATTCGTTCTTCTGGGCAAAACATTGTTAGAGTCGGTTTTCGTTGATAAGCGGGAGGAACTATCTCCGGCAGTTGAATATCCATCCCCGGCCAAGTTTGGCTCAGAGAAGTACGAAATAAGTCAAATTTTTCAGGATAGTGGTACCATATATTCCGAAAGTTTCGAGCCGCTCCATATGAGAATAAGGCCAGTCGAGCGGCCTCCTTTTCATGGAAGTATTCAACATGGTCAACCGGACCTAGAATGGGAACAAAGCCGATGGGACAGTTAAAATGCCTGCGAAAATCGGCTGGCGACATAACTGCCCATCTAGAAGATTCAGCAAAAAGATTACAAGCGCCATGTTCCGGGAAAAACAAAACTAATCTATTTTGATTGGATAGTTTAAAGACGACCATCGCGGGCTCGGAATCATTGTAGTTATAAAACAGATTTTCTTCGGATACAGACGCTGATCGCAAATCAATGGAGTAGCCGTATGTGGGTCCATTAGGACCGGCGACTAGATGAGGTTTACGGGTATTCGCTCTCCGCATCGCAGCTGCGAGAATTCGAAAAGCAGCCAGAACAGTGGATTTCCCGGCATTATTTGGCCCAACCAGAATGTTGAAGCGATTTAGTCGGATCGTGAAACGGAGAAACGATTTGAAGCGGTGAAAGTCGACCTCGACAAAATGCTGGAGTTCATTCATTAGTCAAGTGTTTCTGTCTGCGGTTAGAAGTGTAGTAAAGGCAAAGAAGCAGGATTAGGCCCTGTGGACGTATTGACTCAGGAGCGTGTTCAGGGATTCCCGTGCGAGGATTTGTCTGAATCATGAGGCGTCGGCGATTCGGGGGTTTCGTTGATGTCGACGAAGATGACGAATGGAGACTGGGAGGTTGCGCTGGAGGTTTTCCGGCTTTGCCTTCCGAGGCGGGGTGCGAAGGCGAAGGACGACCGTCTGTTTCTGGAGGCGCTGCACTTCTTTGCGGTTCACAACATCACCTGGCGGGCGCTGCCGGAGCGGTTCGGGCACTGGAATACGGTATGGCGGCGTTTTCACCGTCTGAGCCGTTCAGGGGTGTTCGAGGACTTTTTCGCCACGCTGGCGGATTTGAGCAGCACGGCGCACCTGGTTCAGATGTTCGATTCGACCGTGACCCGCGCGCATGTATCGGCGGCCGGCGCAAAAGGGGGCAGCAGGGTCAGGCGCTTGGACGCTCGCGGGGCGGTTTCAGCACCAAAATCCACCTGAAGACCGATTTCGACGGCCTGCCGATCGCCTTCGACCTGACCGGCGGCGAGGCAGCCGACAGTCCGCATTTCGAGACCCTGATGGACATCGGCCCCGATGTCCGGCCCCGCGCCATCGTCGCCGACAAGGGCTATGACAGCGCCGGAAACCGCCAACTCGCCCGGAAAAGAGGCGCCCTGACCGTCATTCCCTACCGGAAGAACATCAAAAACAGGCCAAAGCGCTTCGCAAGCGCGCTCTACAGAGGACGGGCGCGCATCGAACAGGCCGTCGGCAAGCTCAAACGCTTCAAACGCATCGCCCTGCGCTGCGAAAAGACCGCCACAAACTTCAGCTCCTTCGTCGCACTCGCCGCTGCCTTCATCTTGATCAAATCCGTCCACAGGACCTAGGCAGAGCCTCTCACCGCTCCAGGTCTGGCTCCCTGCCCTCGGCGGCTTCCCTGCCGTCGAAGCGGCCTTCATAGACGGGGCGGGCGCCCGTTGTGGGGCCGGGATATTGCATGAAGACGATGGTGCACCCCGTCTCGGTGTGCATCTCGTGCTCGAAATGCGGGTCTTCCATATAGACCATGTCGCCGGCGGCGAGCGTCCGGTCGCCGAAGCGGCACTCGCCCTCGGCCACATACCAGAGCTGGGCGAAATCGTGCCTGTGCAGCGGGAAGCCCGCCCCCGGCTCATAGGTGACGAGGCCGGCATTGGGCGTGTTCGGGCTGTCGGGCGTCGGGTGGAAGACCATCCGCGTCACATTGGCGAACCGGCCCCGGTGCCCCGGATGGTCCGCCGGCCGCCGCACGACGGGGGCGTGATGGGTGGCGGAGGCTTCGTTTCCGGGCCCGGACATGGTGCGGCCCTCCGACTTCGGGCGCAGCGCGTGCGCTAGTTGAACACGGACTGGACGATGGAGTTGGGGAGCCAGAGGGCGAGGATGGGGAAGAGCAGCACGAGGACGAGTACAATCCCGTCCGTACACAGGAACGGGATCGCGCCCTTCATCACCCTTGTCACCGGCACCCCGGTCGTGCCGCTCACAGCGAACAGGTTGAGGCCGACCGGCGGGATCACGCCACCCATCTCCACCGCCAGCGCGAACAATATGCCGAGATGGATCGGGTCGATCCCGAGCGTCAGCGAGACGGGATAGATGATCGGCACCGTCAGCGCCAGGATCGCCACGCCCGTCAGGAACATGGACAGGACCAGCAGCACGGCCAGTAGCACGATGAGGAAGCCCATGGCGGAGAGGCCCTGCATCCCCACCCAGTTGGCGACATCCTGCGGCCAGCCCTTGTTGGCGAGCAGGAACTGGAAGACGCCGACGCAGCCCAGCAGGAAGAAGACGATGGCGGTGAGGTTGGCCGCGCGCATGGTCGTCGGCAGCAGTTCGCGCAGGAACGCGCCGCGCCGGGCCGCCAGGCCGTAGATCAGCGCATAGGCGCAGGACGCCGCGCCCGCCTCCGTCGGCGTGAACACGCCGCCATAGAGCCCGCCCAGCACGAAGACCGGCATCAGGATGGCCGGCAGCGCCTCGACGGTGGAATGCCAGAGGTTGTCGAAGCGGAACTCGCCGGCGGGCAGCTTCAGCTTCCAGGCGATGAAGACGATGATGACCGCATCCGAGATCGCCAGCATGATGCCGGGCACGAAGCCGGCGAAGAACAGCTTGACGATCGACTCCTCGGTGATGATGCCGAAGAGGATGAGGGTGATCGAAGGCGGGATCAGGATGGCGATGCCGCCGCCGCAGGCGATGACGCCCGCCGCCATCCACACGGGGTAGCCGCGCCGGATCATCTCCGGATAGGCGATGACGCCCATCGCCGCCGCCATGGCGGTGCTGGAGCCGGAAATGGCGCCGAACAGCACGGCCGCGATCAGGGTGGCGTAGGCGAAGCCGCCCGGCAGCCAGCCGATGATGGCGTCGGCGAACTTGAACAGCTTGGAGATCAGCCCCGTGCGCTCCATGAGGAAGCCCGCATAGATGAAGAACGGGATCGCCATGAGGGTGTATTTGTTGACAAAGCTGAAGAAGGCGCGGAAGGCGGTGTTCGCCGACAGCACCGGGTCGTAGAGGATGAAGGCGACCGCCGCCCCGCCGAGCGCCACGCCGATGGGCGCGCCCAGCGCGAGCAGCGTAATCAGGCCTGTGCCGAGCGCGCCCATGTCAGATCTCGATCCCTTCTTCGACCGGGGCCCAGGGGAACACGGTCCTGCCGCGCAGCGCCTGCACGTCCTGGTAGAGGTGGAAGAGCGTGACGAGGGCCATCAGCGCAAACGCGATGACAAGGCAGGCCTGGAACGGCCAGATCAGGATCACCATGCTCTGGGTGGTGCGGCCGAGCTGTTCGGCGCGTTCCACTGCCGGCAGGCCCCAGTAGGCCAGCGCCGTGAACAGGGTGAGCGAGACGCCGGACACGAAGACCCGGATGGCCAGCACGGTGCGGACATAGCCCCGGCTGCGCAGCAGGTCCAGCAGCGCCAGCACGGCCAGATGCGAGCGCGAGGCCTGCGTGACGGCGAAATAGATGAAGACCGCCGCGATGGAGACGTAGGTGACCGCGTCCTGTCCCCAGTCGAACACCACCCCCAGGATGTAGCGGCGCACGATCTCGATGCAGGCGAGCAGCGTGCCGCAAAGCAGGATGACGGCGGCTATGCGGGCCACGACCCTGTCGAGCAGGAAATGCAGCGCGCGGTAGGCGCGGTCTATCGCCAGCTCGACGCCGGCAGGCTCGGTCGTCTCGGGGGAACTCCCGTTCATCCGGGCCGCCTCCAGCTCACGCGGGCAAAGGGACTGCGGGGGGCCCGGGCGGCCCCCCGCAGCGACGGTTCAGCTATTTCTTCTTCTTGGCGAAGCGCTCGAACCAGGGCTCGATCTCGGAGCAGTCGGTGTCCTCGAGCCAGTGCGAGCCCATCGGGTTGTCCGCGACCGCCATCTTCGCCTCCTCGGCGAAGCGGTCCACCCACTCGTCGGCGCCGCCCGGCGTGCTCTTCTTGATGTGGTCCGCCGTGCCCGTGCCGAGCGCGTCGGCCAGCACGCCCGCCTCGTCGGCGGTCATGATGTAGATGCCGGGCTTGGACGGATCTTCGGTGCCGTATTTGTCGATCATGCGCTTGTCGTTGCACCAGTTGGCTTTCTTGGCGAACGGCAGCATCTCCTCGACGATCAGCCTCTCGATGATCGCCTGCTGCTCCGAATCGAGCGAGTTCCACCAGCTCATGCTGGCGCCGATCCAGTAATAGTCGCCGACGATGCCGTTGATGCCGGCAACGGTGAAGAAGGGCGCCTGGTCCTTGACGACGTTGAAGCCGCCGAGGCTGGTCAGCAGGCCGTCGATGACGCCGGTTTCGAGCGCCGGCGGCACGTCGCCGAAGGCCATGGTGGTCGGGTTCGCGCCCCAGGCCGACAGCGCGGCGTTCTCGACCGGGCTCATGGAGCGGATCTTGCGCCCGGCGAAATCTTCCGGCTTCAGCAGGCGGGAGCCCGAGCCCGCGCCCATGTAGAAGCTGAGATGGGCGTGGCCGAAGACCTTGATGTCGTGCAGTTCCTCGAAGCGCTTCACCAGCATCTTGTAGGTGTCGAAGCCCTCAATGGCGTCGATGGCCCCGGGCGTGGTCAGCAGCATCGGGCCCACCACCACGGCCATGAAGGGATCGATCTGGGCGGTCTTGCCGAACTGGCCCCAGGTCATCTCCAGATTGCCTTCGGTCATCGCCTCGACGGCTTCCGGCACCGAATAGAGCGCCTTGGCCGGGAAGAGCAGCACCTCGGAGCCCGGGATTTCCTCCGCCAGGCGTTCCTGGAACAGGATTTCCGCGAGCGCGGCCGGGTGCGGCGGCGGCGTGTGGTCGGACGCGATGCGGATCTTGACGGGATCCGGCGCCGCTGCGGCGGGCAGAATGCCGGCCGTGGCAAGCGCCGCAGCGGCAAGGCCGGTGAGTGCAGTGCGGATGAGCATGTAGAGCCTCCCTCGGTTTACAGCAGAGCGACCTTAGAGGCTTTCCGAGAGGCGCGATAGGGGCCGCGGCGGGGGCGGCGGCGCGCCGAACCGCCGGCTCAATCCGCCCTGGGATAATCCGCCGGGCGCAGCAGCCGGGTGAGCGTGCCCGCGCCGACCGCGTTCCAGTCCGCGGCCTCGAATTTCAGCACGGCGAGCCCGGAGGTCGGCATGCCGAGCCCGAGCCGGGAGAGCGCCGCCGGTTCGCCCTCGCGCGCGAGCCAGCGGCCCGCCTCGGAGATCGTCGGATTGTGGCCGACCACCAGAACCCGCGAGACGCCGGCGTCTTCGATCCCGCGAACGAGGTCCAGCAATTCCGGCACATGGCCGTCATAGAGCGCGGGCGTGAACTGCACCGCCGGGCCGTCCCCGAGCGCGAGCCCGTCCAGCGTCTCGCGCGTGCGCCTTGCGTCCGAGCAGATGACGAAGTCGGGCAGGAGGCCCTCGGCGGCGAGATAACGCCCGGCCGCGGCGGACTGGCGCCGGCCCCTTCCGGTCAGTCCCCGGTCGCGGTCCGGCGCGCCGATGCCCGCCTTGGCGTGGCGGAGCAGCAGCAGCGTCTTCATCGCACTCCGCCCTCCGCCGGGCGCATCAGAAATGGATGACGCTGCGGATCGACTTGCCTTCATGCATGAGGTCGAAGGCGTCGTTGATCGCCTCCAGGCCCATGGTGTGGGTCACCATGTCGTCGATCTCGACCTTGCCGTCCATGTACCAGTCCACGATCTTCGGCACGTCGCGCCGGCCCTTGAAGCCGCCGAAGGCCGTGCCGCGCCAGACCCGGCCGGTCACCAGCTGGAACGGGCGGGTGGAGATCTCCTGGCCCGCGCCCGCCACGCCGATGATGATGCTCTCGCCCCAGCCGCGATGGGCGCATTCCAGCGCCTGGCGCATGGTCTCCACCAGGCCGATGCACTCGAAGGAATAGTCCGCGCCGCCGTCGGTGAGATCGACGAGATACGGCACGAGGTCGCCCTCGACCTCCTTCGGGTTGACGAAATGGGTCATGCCGAAGCGCTCGGCGCGCGGGGCCTTGGCGGGGTTGATGTCGACGCCGACGATCCTGTTGGCGCCGGCGAGCCTGGCCCCCTGGATGACGGAGAGGCCGACGCCGCCGAGGCCGAACACGACGACATTGGCGCCCGGCTCCACCTTCGCCGTGTTCAGCACCGCGCCGAGGCCGGTGGTGACGCCGCAGCCGATGAGGCACACCTTGTCGAAGGGCGCGTCTTCGCGGATCTTCGCCGCGGCGATCTCCGGCATGACGGTGTGGTTGGAGAAGGTCGAGGTGCCCATATAGTGGAACAGCCTGTCGCCGCCGATGGAGAAGCGGCTGGTGCCGTCCGGCATCAGGCCCTGGCCCTGGGTCTCGCGGATCGCGACGCAGAGATTGGTCTTGCCGGAGAGGCAGAATTTGCACTGGCGGCATTCCGGCGTGTAGAGCGGGATCACATGGTCGCCGGGCTTGAGCGAGGTGACGCCGGGGCCGGTATCGACGACCACGCCCGCCCCCTCATGGCCGAGAATGGCGGGGAAGAGGCCCTCCGGATCGGCGCCGGACAGCGTGTAGGCATCGGTGTGGCAGACGCCGGTCGCCCTGATCTCCACCAGGATCTCGCCCTCGCGCGGGCCGTCCAGTTCCACGGTTTCGATGCTGAGCGGCTTGCCGGCTTCCAGGGCTACGGCGGCGCGGGTCTGCATGAGCGGCGTCCTCCCCATGATGCTCGCAGGCTGGGTTCAGCGTAGCCCGGATTTCTCACCGATGCCACGGCCTGCGTCGCGTTCAGGCGGCTGAGCGCTCCATACACCGACCAGGCCGGCAGGCTGAGCAGAACCGCGTAGCAGGCCATGCTCCAGGACCCCGACACGCTGCCGGCCAGCACGACCGGCGCCGTGAGCGCGCCGAGCGGCGCCGCCACCGCCCACGCCGTCCCCCGCCACCCGGCGCGGCGAAGCGCGAGCCACGCCCCGGCCAGCGGCAGGCCGCAGGGCATGGCGGCGACCGGCACCCACCATTGCCCGGCATCGACCGGCAGCGGGAATATCCGCGCCAGCAGCGCCGCCGCAACGCCCGCGGGAAGCCACAGCAATGCCGCCGGAAGGAAGCTGGCCCAGCGCACGCCGGTCATCGCAGCCCCTCGCCCGCCCGGCCTAGTCGTTGGCCAGCGCCGGCAGGTCGTTCAGATAGGCGAGCACGGCCTCCAGCGGCTCCACATCGCCGAACTTGGCGTCGATGTCGAACAGGTTCCACTCCACCGCGCCCGGCACCCGGTCGCCGACCGCCTCGCGCACCACGATGGGGCGGAACCCGTCGGCGATGGCGTCCTCGACGCTGTGGCGCACGCAGCCCGCCATGGTCACGCCGGTGACGATGACCGTGTCCACCCGCTGCGCGCGGAGGTAGCCGGCGAGCCAGGTGCCGTGGAAGGCGCTGGCCCGCTTCTTGAGGATGACCTGCTCGCCTGGTTCGGGCGCGAGGCGGTCGTCGATGGCGGTCGCTTCGGAGCCCTCCGAGAGGATTTCCGTCGGGATCTTCAGGTGCCAGAGGCCCGTATCCGGGTGGGGGCCCGCGGGATTGCGGTAGGCGGTGGAGGTGAAGACGACGGGAATCCGCTTCTCCCGCGCCGCCGCCAGCAGGGCCCGGTTGGCGGGGATGATCTCCTCCATGTTGTCGCAGGTGAACGGGTAGTCCGGCCGGGTCCAGGCATTGGCCATGTCGATGACCAGCAGCGCGGGCCGGGTGCCGTAGCCGATGCGGCGCTGGAAGCCGCGTTCCCGGTAGATCTCCGAATCCCCGGCGAAGATGGTCTCCAGGGCGGCCTTCACTTCAGGCGTGGTAACGGGCATGGGGGGCCTCTCTTCCTCCGGTCCGGGGGATTTCGTCCCGCACACGATAAGGCGCGTCATCCGCCCCGGTCAAAGACAGGTCCGACCGATGTCCTTCAGCGATTCGATGTGGACCTGGGCGTTCCAGGCGTAGTGGGCGACCTGGCGGCGGAAGCCTTGGAGCGCTTCCGGGGCGAGGTCGCGCATCTTCTTGGCGGGCGTGCCGGCCCAGAGCTCCCCGGCCGGAATGCGCTTGCCGGGCGCGAGCAGGGAGCCGGCCGCCAGCATGGCGTCGCCTTCGACCGTGCAGCCGTCCAGCACCGTCGCGTTCATGCCGATGAAGGCGCGGTCCTCCAGCCGGCAGCCGTGGATCATGCAGCGGTGGCCGACCAGCACCTCGTCGCCGATCACGGTGTCGAAGGCGCCGCCGGTGACATGCACCACCGTCCCGTCCTGGATGTTCGTGCCCGCGCCGATGCGGATGCGGCCGACATCGCCGCGTACCACGACGTTGTACCAGACGCTGGACCCCGCCCCGATCTCCACATCGCCGATCACCACGGCGCCGGGCGCCACGAAGACATCGTCCGCGAGCTCCGGCCAGATGCCCCGATAGGGCAGGACCGTCCCCCTCACGGATACATCGCTTCCAGCTCGAGCCCGGTCGTCTCCTCCCAGCCCTGCATGGCGTTCATGTTCTGCACCGCCTGCCCGGACGCGCCCTTGACGAGGTTGTCGATGGCCGAGACCAGGATCGCCCGGCCGGGCGCGCGGTCCGCCGCCACGCCGATATCGCAGCGGTTGGTGCCGCGCACATGGCGCGTCGCCGGGGCGCCGGAAGGCAGCACATGCACGAAGGGCTCGCCCGCATAGCGCGCGGCAAGCCGCTCGCGCAGCCCGTCCGCCGTCTCGCCATTGGCCAGCTCGACATAGATGGTGGACAGGATGCCCCGGTTCATGGGCGCCAGGTGCGGGGTGAAGCTGACGGTGACGGGCGCCCCCGCCGCCTCGCCGAGCCCCTGCTCGATCTCGGGGGCATGGCGGTGCCGGCCGATGCCGTAGGCATGGATGCCGTCCTGCACTTCCGGGAACAGGATGTCCTCGCGCAACGACCGCCCGGCCCCGGTGACGCCGGACTTGGCGTCCACGATGATGTTGCGGGCCTCGACCGCGCCCGCTTCGATCAGCGGCACCAGCGGGAGCTGCGCGCTCGTCGGGTAGCAGCCCGGATTGGCGACCAGCCTCGCGCGCGCCACTTGCGCGCGCTTGAGTTCGGTCAGCCCGTAAACCGCGCTCTTCTGCAATTCGGGCGCCCGGTGCGCATGGCCGTACCACTCGGCGTAGGTTTCGATGTCGGCGAGGCGGAAATCCGCCGAGAGGTCCACCACCTTCAGATGGTCCGGGAGCGCCGCCACCGTCTCCTGCGTCGTGCCGTGCGGCAGGCAGCAGAACACGATGTCATGGGCGCCGAAATCCACGTCCTCGATGCGCACCAGGTCCGGCAGGCCGAGCGCGGCCAGATGCGGGAACACCGCGCCGAAGGGCTCGCCCGCGCGCCGGTCGGCGGTGAGCGTGCAAATCTCGACATGCGGATGGCGGGCCAGCAGGCGGATCAACTCCGCGCCGGTATAGCCGCTCGCACCCAGGATCGCCGCCCGGGCCCGGTTTCCGATTTGGGGCATGAGGCGCTCTCCCTTCCCTCTGGCGCGGACCCCCGCGCCGGAATGGCGCTACCGTTTCGAGAACTGGAAGCTGCGCCGCGCCTTCGGCTTGCCGTATTTCTTGCGCTCGACGCGGCGCGCATCGCGGGTCAGGAACCCGCCCTGCTTGAGCGCCGGGCGCAAGCCCGGCTCGAAGCAGGTGAGCGCCTTGGCGATGCCGTGGCGCACCGCGCCGGCCTGGCCGGACTGGCCGCCGCCGCGCACCGTGCAGATAACGTCATACTGGTTCGTGCGGTTCACCGCGACGAAGGGCTGGGCGATCAGCATGCGGTGGGTCGGCCGCGGGAAATAGGTGTCCTCCGGCCTGCCGTTCACCGTCACCCGGCCGGCGCCGGGGCGGATCCAGACGCGCGCCACCGACTCCTTGCGCTTGCCCGTGGCGTAGGCCCGCCCGAAATTGTCGATCTCCGGCGCCGCGGGGGCGGCCGGGGCCGGGCGCTCGGGCGCCTCCTCGCCTTCGAGGACCTGCTTCAGGTCGGCGAGCGCGCGGGTGTCCTCGGCCATGGCCTTCAGGCCCTCCTGGCGTTCTTGGGGTTCATGGCGGCGATGTCGAGCGGCGCGGGCTTCTGGCCGGCATGGCGGTGCTCGGGGCCCGCATAGACATGCAGCTTCGAGATGACCTGCCGGCCGAGCTTCGTCTTGGGCAGCATCCGTTCGACGGCCTTGACGACGATCTGCTCGGGGCGCCGGGCGCGCTGCTCGCGCACCGTCCGCGAGCGGATGCCGCCCGGATAGCCGGTGTGCCAGTTATAGACCTTGTCGTCTTCCTTCGCGCCGGTCAGCGCCACCTTGTCCGCGTTGACGACGACGACATGGTCGCCGCAGTCGATATGCGGCGTGTACAGCGCCTTGTGCTTGCCGCGCAGCCGCATGGCGACGATGGAGGCGAGGCGGCCGAGCACCAGCCCGTCGGCGTCGATCAGCCACCATTTCCGCTCGACGTCTGCCGGCCTGGCGGAGTATGTGTTCATCCGTCACTCTTCCCTGGAGCGGCTTGGGCGGCGCAACATAGCGGCATCAGAGCGCCTGTCAACGAGCCGCGGCCCGTTTGCCGCCGGGAGACCGAAGCCATGAGCGAGCCGATCCTGTTGCGCGACGATGCGGACGCCGTCGCCACCCTGACGCTGAACCGGCCGGCGCAGCGCAATGCGCTGTCCCGCCCGATGATCGCGGCGCTGTCCTCGGCGCTGGAGGAGATCGGCGAGGACCGCTCGGTGCGCGCCGTGGTGATTGCCGCCAACGGCCCCGGCTACTGCGCCGGGCACGACCTGAAGGAAATCCGCGCGCGGCCCGACCGCGCCTTCTACGACCTGCTGTTCGCCGAATGCAGCCGGCTGATGACGCGCATCGTGCGCCAGCCCCAGCCCGTGATCGCCAGCGTCCACGGCATCGCGACCGCGGCCGGCTGCCAGCTGGTCGCGAGCTGCGACCTCGCCATTGCAAGCGAGGACGCCCGCTTCGCCACGCCCGGCGTCAATATCGGCCTGTTCTGCTCGACGCCGATGGTGGCGCTCTCCCGTGTGGTATCGCGCAAGCACGCCATGGAGATGCTGCTGACCGGCGACCTCATGGATGCCGGGACGGCGCGGCGCTTCGGCCTCGTCAACCGGGTGGTGCCGGCCGCCGAACTCAGGGCCGAGACGCAGGCGCTTGCCGCGAAGATCGCCGGCAAGTCGGGCGCGGTGGTCAAGATCGGCAAGGAAGCCTTCTACCGCCAGCTAGAAATGGAGCTCGACGAGGCCTACGACTACACCAGCGGCGTCATCGCGGCGAACATGGAGATGCGCGACGCCGAAGAGGGCGTCGATGCCTTCATCGCCAAGCGCGAGCCCGTCTGGCAGCACCGCTGAGCCGGATTTCGCTCCGGGCCCAGCTATCGTCGCCCCGGACTGCGATCCGGGGCCCATCCCTGCCGTCTCAGCCTGGACGGGGCGCGCTCTAATAGGTCGCGCGGCCGCCGGATACGTCGAAGACGGCCCCGGTCTGGAAGCTGCATTCCGACGAGCAGAGCCAGGCGATGATGTTGGCCACCTCCTCGACGGTGCCGAAGCGGCCCATCGGGATCTTGGAGCGCATCATCTCGATATGCGCCTCGGTGATCTGCTTGAAGATGTCCGTTTCGACCGCCGCCGGGGCGACGCAATTGACCAGCACGCCGGTTCCCACCGTCTCCTTGCCGAGCGACTTGGTGAGCCCGATGACGGCCGCCTTGGCGGCGCTGTAGGCGGCGGCGTTGGCGTTGCCCTCCTTGCCGGCGATGGAGGCGGTGTTGACGATGCGCCCGTAACCGCGTCGCATCATCCCCGGCAGGGCGGCGCGGCAGCCGTAATAGACGCCGTTCAGGTCCAGGTCGATGACGGCGTGCCAGTCCTCGAGCGCATAGTCCCAGGCGGGCCCGGCCGGCCCCGCGATGCCGGCATTGTTGCAGAGGATCGAGACCGGGCCGAGCCGGGCTTCCGTCGCCGCGAGCGCGGCCTCGACGGCGGCGTAGTCCGTCACATCGACGGCGAAGGCGGCCGCCCGCCCGCCGAGTCCGGCCGCGGCCGCCTCGCCCGCCGCCGCATCCATGTCCCAGACCGCAACAGCCGCGCCGTCGCAATGCAGGCGGTGCGCTATCGCAAGGCCGATGCCGCGCGCCCCGCCTGTGACTATGGCCGTCTGGTTCGTGAAGTCGTATCGCGCCGTCATGGCCTCTCCCGCCTTTCCCCCGTCCCGGCTTCCGGGATAGCGTAGCGCACAAGCCTGCAACATGGGGGGCCGCTATGGCGAGCCTGAAAGAAATGGCCGGGCACCGGGGCGTCAAGCTCGGCGCCTGCATCATGGAGTTCGAGAGCCCCGGCATCGGCCATATCTACCGGGCGGCGGGGGCGGATTTCGTCTTCGTCGATTGCGAGCACAGCGGCATCGGCATCGAGGGTCTGAAGCGCATCCTGCGCTACCTGGAAGCCGCCGGCATGCCGCATTTCGTGCGCCGGGCGGGCAAGACCTACCCCGACATCGCGACCGCGCTCGACGCCGGCGCGGAAGGGCTGCTGCTGCCGATGGCCGGGTCGGCCGAGGAGGTGCGGGAGCTGGCGGGCTACATGAAATACCCGCCCGACGGCGTACGCGGCGTGGCGCTCGGCATCGCCCACGACCGCTATGCCGCCGGGCCGCCGGCAGAGGCGCTCGCCGCCGCCAACGCCCGCACCGTCTGCATCCCGCTGATCGAGACGGCGGAGGGCGTCGAGAACGTCGAGGCCATCGCCGCCCTGCCCCAGGTGGACCTGCTCTGGATCGGCCATTTCGACCTGAGCTGCAGCCTGGGCGTGCCGGGCGCGTTCGACCACCCGGACTTTGTTGCCGCCCATGAGCGTATCGTCGCGGCGGCCCACGGCGCCGGCAAGAGCATCGGCCGCCTGGTTGGATCGCCGGAAGACGGCCGGCGCCTGATCGGCGAGGGCGTGGATTTCATCTGCTACGGCACCGATGCGAGCCTTCTCCTCCAGGCGGCCAGGGCGGGCTTCGACTCCATGCGCGGCTGACCCCGGAGGCGGCGTCCCGGCGGCGCAGGCTTTCCGAACGCAGCGGCGACGGGACCGAGGAATTGCCGCTATCCGTTCTTCGGGCCTGCCGCGGGCGCAGCTTGAACAGCGGCATTTGAGCGCATGCCGGACCCCCGGCCCGCCCGAGGGCAGACAGGGGGATCTGATTTAAATCAGGAATGAACGAATCCGGAGCATAACGACGGCAGATTGCAGCCTATGCACTTCCGGCATGGACTTTTACCGTTCCGGCATTTACATTTCGGTTTTCAGTCCTTTATTCAATCGGTTTTAAGTGTGCGCCGTATCGGGCTTCCGGCGACAAGCCTGCTCTTTGGTCCGCAAACCGGCGCGCGGGTTCGATGCTGGATGGTCAGGCAATACATGTTCCGCATTCTACGAATTTGTTCGTCCGGGTTACTCGCTGAATCGTAACATGTTCGAGAAACGCAGCGATCTGGTCCGGTTCCTTGCAGTCGTTGAAGCGGGCAGGATCGCGACGGCGGCCGACAGGCTGGCGATCACCCAACCGGCGCTCACCCGCGTCATCGCCCGGCTTGAGCGCCAATTCGGGGGCCGGCTGTTCGAACGCCTGCCCCATGGCGTGCGCCTGACCGCGCTGGGCGATACCGCCAGCGGCCTCGCAAGGCGCATTCTGCGGGAAATCGAGGCTGCCGAAGAGGTTCTGGACGCGGCCCGGTCGGGGCGAACCGGCAGCTTCCGCGTTACCGCCAGCCCGACATGGGGGTCGTGTCCCCAGGGGTGGTGTAGGAGCTGAAGCTTCCGGTGGTAGCTGTGGGTAAGTGGCCCGCCGCCGCGACCGTCTGGAGTCAGGCGGCGGCGGGCCACTTACCCACAGCGGAGGCCATCGCGGTGCCGGTTAGGGTTGGGCTGTCACAGTCCACCTGACCGGAGGAGTACCACGATGACCACCACCGACATGATGACCCTGCGGGCGCTGTTGGAGAAGAGTTCCGACGCCGACCTGCTTCGCGAGATGATCGGGTTCACGGCCGCGCGTCTGATGGCGCTTGAGGTTGAGGGCCTTGCGGGCGCCGCGCACGGCGAGCGCTCGCCGGACCGGATCACGCAGCGCAACGGCTACCGGGACCGGGTCTGGGAGACGCGGGCCGGCACGGTCGAACTGAAGATCCCGAAGCTGCGCAAGGGGAGCTACTTCCCGGGCTTCCTTGAACCGCGGCGGATGGCGGAGAAGGCGCTGACGGCGGTGATCCAGGAGGCCTACATCAAGGGCGTATCGACCCGCTCGGTGGACGACCTGGTGCAGGCGATGGGCATGTCGGGCATCTCCAAGAGCCAGGTGTCGCGGCTGTGCGGCGAGATCGACGACAAGATCCGCGACTTCCTCGACCGGCCGCTGGAGGGCGACTGGCCGTATCTCTGGCTTGACGCGACCTATGTGAAGATGCGCGAGGCCGGGCGCGTCGTCTCGGTCGCGGTCACCATCGCGGTGGCGGTCAACGATCAGGGCCGGCGCGAGGTGCTCGGCATGGCGATCGGCGCGTCCGAGGCCGAGACCTTCTGGACCGACTTCCTGCGCTCGCTCGCCCGCCGCGGCCTGCGCGGCGTCAAGCTGGTGATCTCCGACGACCACAAGGGCCTGAAGGCCGCCGCCACCCGCATCTTCGGCGCCACCTGGCAGAGATGCCGCGTCCACTTCATGCGCAACCTGCTCGCCCATGCCGGCAAGCAGGGCCGGCGCGTCGTCTCCGCCTTCGTCACTACCGCCTTCGCCCAGGAGGATGCAGACAGCGCCTCCGCCCAGTGGCGCCAGGTCGCCGACCAGCTCAGGCCCAAGGCGCCAAAGCTCGCCGCCATCATGGACGAGGCCGAGCACGATGTTCTCGCCTACATGACCTTCCCGGCCGCGCACCGCGCCAAGCTGCACTCGACAAACCCGCTCGAACGCCTCCACGGCGAGATCAAGCGGCGCACAAACACCGTCGGCATCTTCCCCAACGAGGACGCCATCACCCGGCTGATCGGCGCAATCCTGCTCGAGCAGAACGATGAATGGGCAGTCCAGAGAGCCAGATACATGACGCTGGAATCCATCGCTCCCGTGAGCGACAATACAACCGTCAAGTTGCCCGCCGTGGCAGCCTGAGCGTTCCGGCCCTACCCGCCGGACACCGCTACGGACGCCAGGCTCTTACACCACCCGCGGGGGCACGATCGACATGGGTCGAAACGGTCGTGCCGGCAGCACTGGCCCGCTTCCATGAGGACTGTCCGGGAACCGAGGTCAAGGTCGACATGGCCAGCCGCCATGAAGGGCTGCGGCTGCTCGTCGACGGCGAAAGCGACCTGCATTGCGGCGGTGTCGACACCAGTGAAATCCTGCACGCATCGCTCAGACGCGAGCGCTTTCTGGATGTGACCGCAGGCATCGCCGCCTGGCGCGACCACCCGCTCTTCTCCCGCGACGTCTCCAATGAAGACCTCGTCCGCTATCCCTGGATCGACTTTTGCAGCGAGCCCTCGCTGGCTGCCCTTCTGGACCAGCTCTACCAGGCCACGAATGTCCGCGCGAAAACCGTCGTCCAGACCGGCAGCGCCTGCCTGTCGGTCCTGAACGGCGGTCCCTATCTCGCCCTGCTGCCGTTTTCCTTTCTGGAACGCCTCCCGGGACAGTTCATTCGACCATTGCCGGCGGAGATCGGGCTTTCCCGTTACCGGTCGGGTTATGTCGTGCGCCGCTCCGCCGAGGAGCTGCCCCCGTTCCGCCGCCTGCTGCAGATCGTGCGCGAGACGGCCCTCGAACGAAGCGGATAACGCACCGCGGCCCGCAGAGTCCGGCTCCGGCCGCCGGTCATGGTGACGGCCTCCATATCCGTTGCTACCTTGTCCCGCGCCATGGGCGGACCGCCGCCCAATCCGGACAAGAGCGATGACACATGGAACATGCTGAAGCCCGCTGGCGCCTCGGGATCGACATCGGCGGCACCTTCACCGATATCGTCTGCCTCGACGGGGACGGACGGCTGCTCACCCGCAAGGTTTCCTCGTCGGTGGACAATTACGCCCGCGCGATCGTCGAGGCGCTTGCCGGCCTGATCGCCGAGGGCGCGTTCGCGGGCGAGGACATCGCCGAGCTGCGCCACGGCACCACGGTCGCCTCCAACGCCATCCTGGAAGGCAAGGGGGCAAAGACCGGGCTGATCGCCACCGAAGGCTTCCGCGACATCCTGGAGATCCGCAATCTCCGCATGCCGCGCCTCTACGACATCGCCTGGCAGAAGCCGCCGCCGCTGGTGCCGCGCTATCTGCGCCGCACGGTGGCCGAGCGCGTGACGCATGACGGCAGGACACAGGCGCCGCTCGATCCGGAAGAGGCGGAGGCGGCCGTCCGGCGGCTGCTCGACGAAGGCGTGGAGGCCATCGCCGTAGCGCTGCTGCACAGCTACGCCAACCCCGCGCATGAGGAAACCGTCGCCGGGATCGTCGAGCGCCTCGCGCCGGATGTCGAGACCAGCATCAGCCACCGCGTGCTGCCCGAGGCGAAGGAATATGAGCGCACCTCCACCACGGTCGTGAACGCCTGCCTGAAGCCGGTGGTCTCGCGTTACCTGGCCGGGCTGGAGGAAGGCTTCGCCGATATCGGCACGCGCGCGCCGCTGTTGCTGATGCAGTCGAGCGGCGGGCTGATGCCGTCGCAGGCGGCGCGCAACCTGCCCATGCATATCGTCGAATCCGGTCCTGCCGGCGGGGTCATCGGCGCGCAGGCCCTGGCCAGATCCGCCGGCCTGGACAATGTCCTCACCTTCGACATGGGCGGCACGACGGCGAAGGCGTCCATCGTCGAGCGCGGCACGGTTTCGCGCGCGCTCGAATTCAGCGTCGGCGCCGGTGTGATCGCCGGTTCCCGGCTGATGACCGGTGCGGGCTATGTGGTCAAGACGCCGGCCATCGACCTCGCGGAAGTCGGCGCAGGCGGCGGCTCGCTGCTCCGCCTCGACGCCGCGGGCGGCCTGCAGGTAGGGCCGGAGAGCGCAGGCGCCGATCCGGGCCCCGTCTGCTACGGCGCGGGCGGCACGGAACCCACGCTCACCGACGCCAACCTGCTGCTCGGATACCTCAACCCGGGCCATCTCGTCGGCGGCGCGCTGAAGCTCGACTTCGAGGCGGCGCGCGAGGCCTTCGAGCGCTCCGTGGCGCAGCCGATGGGCCTGGCGCCGGAAGACGCCGCGCTCGGCGCCCACCGCATCGCCGCCTCGAACATGATCCGCGCCATTCGCGCCGTCTCTTCCGAGCGGGGCCGCGACCCGCGCGACTACGCCCTGTTCGCCTTCGGCGGCAACGGGCCGCTCTTCGCCGCCGGCATGGCGCGCGAACTCGCGATCCGGACGGTGCTGGTGCCGCCCTCGCCCGGCCTGTTCTCCTCCTTCGGCCTGCTCCATGCCGAGGTCGAGCACCACTACTCCCATGCGCACAGGCGCATCCTCAGCGGGGCCGACCCGGCGGAGCTCGAAGCGGCATGGGCCGCGCTGGAGGCCGAGGCGAACGCGCAGCTGGAGGCCGACGGAATCCCGACCGAACGGCGCACACTCGTGCGCAGCGCGCAACTCCACTATCACGGCCAGATTTTCGAGCTGCAGGTCGCGGCACCGCCGGGGCCGGTGGACACGGCGTGGGTTGCCGCGCTGGAGGAGGCCTTCGGCGTCGAGCATGAGCGCACCTACGGCCACCGCGCCGGGCCGGAGGAGCCCGTGGAGCTGATGACCGTCCAGGTGGTCGGGCGCGGGTTCTCGAATGACAGCACACCGCCCCCGCCGCCGCCCGAGCCCTCGGGCGGGGCCGGCAGCCGCCGCGCCTGGTTCGGCCGCGAGCACGGGTGGCGGGACGCCGCGGTGCTCGCGCGCGGCGACCTCGGCCCGGACCCGGTTCCGGGTCCGCTCATCGTCGAGGAATACGACGCCACCTGCCTCGTCCCGCCGCAGGATTCGGCCCGGCTGGACGGCTATGGCAACATCATCGTCGAAATCGGCTGACGGAGGTTCCCCCCATGGCCCGCATCGCCTACGCCGCCCGCGAAGACCTGCCGCCCGCCCTGCATCCGCTGGCGGACGACGCGGTATCCTACGGTCCCTTCGCCAGCCTTGTCGGCGCGCTCGGCCGGCGGCCGCCGATTCTGGAGCACACATTCGGGCTCCTGACCGCGCTCAGGCGGGAGGCGGTGCTCCCGCGGCGCTATCTGGAACTGGCGCTGGTCGCGGTCTCGCAGCGCAATGCCTGCGACTATTGCGTGGCCCATCACGGGCCGATGCTGGCCGTGGAGGGCATGAGCGCCGCCGGCGTCGCCACTCTGCTGGAAGATCCGGCGAACCATCCGGAACTGGACGAGATCGACCGCCTGGTGGTCGATTACGCCGTCCAGGTCAACGACAGTGCGGGGAGAATGCGGGACGGCATTTTCGAGCGGCTGAAAACGCATTTCAGCGAGGAGCAGATCGTCGAACTGACCTGGCGGATCGCGCTCTGCGGGGCGTTCAACCGCTTCAACGACGCCCTGCGGCTCGACATGGAGCCGGAGGCGCAGGCGGCTCTCGACGCCGCCTGAAACGGGTGCGGCGCCTTTCGGCGCCGCGGTCCCGGAAAAGCGCGGCCGGCCCGAAGGCCGGCCGCTGCCCATGAGGGCTTAGCCCGACTTCCGCAACTCGGCTTGAGAATCGACTGATTTGACGGTTTTCCGGCGCGAGAAGTGTCGGATTTCGGTGCAGTACCTCTCGGGACCGGCTTGTAGTGCCGACCTACCCCCTTGATCGGGCTGGCGAAGATCCGGACGCTGCGCTGATGTTCGTGCGCTGCAAGAGACGCTTCAAGGACGGCAAGGAGCACCGCTACTGGAGCGTTGTGGAGAACGTCCGGGTCCACGGCGGTCGGGTTGTTCAGCGTCAGGTGCTCTATCTCGGGGAGATCAACGACAGCCAGCGAGCGGCGTGGTGCCGCTCGATCGAGGTGGTGGAGGGCAAGTCGCGATCACGGCAGATGGCGCTGTTTCCCGAGGACCGGGAGGCGCCGGCGCTGACTTGCGAAGTGGTGAAGATCGACCTCTCGCAGGTGGCGCTTCACGACCCGCGCCAGTGGGGGGCGTGCTGGCTGGCGCTGTCCTTGTGGGACCGCCTGGACCTGGACCGCTTCTGGGGATCGTGTCCCGAGCCGTGGTGTAAGAGCCTGGCGCCCGTGGCGGTGTCCGGCGGGTAGGGCCGGTAGGCTCAGGCTGCCACGGCGGGCAGCTTGACGGTTGCATTGTCGCTCACGGGAGCGATGGATTCCAGCGTTACGTATCTGGCTCTCTGGACGGCCCATTCGTCGTTCTGCTCGAGCAGGATGGCACCGATCAGGCGGGTGATGGCGTTCTCGTTGGGGAAGATGCCGACGGTGTTGGTGCGCCGCTTGATCTCGCCATGGAGGCGTTCGAGCGGGTTTGTGGAGTGCAGCTTGGCGCGATGCGCGGCCGGGAAGGTCATGTAGGCGAGAACATCGTGCTCGGCCTCGTCCATGATGGCGGCGAGCTTCGGCGCCTTGGGCCTGAGCTGGTCGGCGACCTGGCGCCACTGGGCGGAGGCGCTGTCTGCATCCTCCTGGGCGAAGGCGGTGGTGACGAAGGCGGAGACGACGCGCCGGCCCTGCTTGCCGGCATGGGCGAGCAGGTTGCGCATGAAATGCACGCGGCATCTCTGCCATGTGGCGCCGAGGATGCGGGTCGCGGCGGCCTTCAGGCCCTTGTGGTCGTCGGAGATCACCAGCTTGACGCCGCGCAGGCCGCGCCGGGCGAGCGAGCGCAGGAAGTCGGTCCAGAAGGTCTCGGCCTCGGACGCGCCGATCGCCATGCCGAGCACCTCGCGCCGGCCCTGGTCGTTGACCGCCACCGCGATGGTGACCGCGACCGAGACGATGCGCCCGGCCTCGCGCATCTTCACATAGGTCGCGTCCAGCCACAGATACGGCCAGTCGCCCTCCAGCGGCCGGTCGAGGAAGTCGCGGATCTTGTCGTCGATCTCGCCGCACAGCCTGGACACCTGGCTCTTGGAGATGCCCGACATGCCCATCGCCTGCACCAGGTCGTCGACCGAGCGGGTGGATACGCCCTTGATGTAGGCCTCCTGGATCACCGCCGTCAGCGCCTTCTCCGCCATCCGCCGCGGCTCAAGGAAGCCCGGGAAGTAGCTCCCCTTGCGCAGCTTCGGGATCTTCAGCTCGACCGTGCCGGCGCGCGTCTCCCAGACCCGGTCGCGGTAGCCGTTGCGGTGCGTGATCCGGTCCGGCGAACGCTCGCCGTGCCCGGCGCCCGCAAGGCCCTCAACCTCAAGCGCCATCAGACGCGCGGCCGTGAACCCGATCATCTCGCGAAGCAGATCGGCGTCGGAACTCTTCTCCAACAGCGCCCGCAGGGTCATCATGTCGGTGGTGGTCATCGTGGTACTCCTCCGGTCGGATGGACTGTGGAAGCCCAACCCTACCGGCACCGCGATGGCCATCCGCTATGGATAAGTGGCCCGCCGCCGCCAGACTCCAGACGGTCGCGGCGGCGGGCCACTTACCCACAGCTACCGATGGTGGCTCCAGCTCCTACACCACGCCTGGGGGCACGACCCTTCTGGGAAGAGCGGCTGCCGGCGAGCCGGCAAGGCACGCGGTGGCTGGACATCCTGAAGATCCAGGTCTGCTACCGGCTGATCGACCCGGGCAGCGAGTGGCGCCTTCACCGTCACTGGTATGAGCACAGCGCGCTTCGCGATCTTCTGGGTGGCGAGCGGGCGATCGCCGACGACACACTCTATCGCTGTCTCGACAAGCTGCTGGCGCACAAGCAGGGCTTCTTCTCGTTTCTGCGCGACCGCTGGGCGACGCTGTTCGAGGCGCGCTTCGACGTGCTGCTCTACGACCTGACCTCGACCTACTTCGAGAGCGATCCGCCGTTCGATGACAAGCGCCGCTTCGGCTACAGCCGGGACAAGCGGCCCGACTGCGTGCAGGTGGTGATCGCCCTGATCGTTACGCCGCAGGGCTTTCCGCTGGCCTATGAGGTGATGCCGGGCAACACCTCCGACGACACCACGCTGGCGGCGTTCCTCAAGAAGATCGAGGATCAGTATGGCCGCTCCGAGCGGGTGTGGATCATGGACCGCGGCATCCCCACCGAGGAGACGCTGGCCGCGATGCGCGAGGGCGAGGCGCCGGTGCGCTACCTGGTGGGCACGCCCAAGGGCCGGCTGACGCGGCTCGAGAAGGTGTTCCTGGGCCTGCCCTGGCAGGAGGTGCGCCAGTCCGTGACTGTCAAGCTTCTGGTCGAGGATGGCGAGCTCTACGTCCTGGTGCGCAGCGAGGGGCGGCAGGTGAAGGAACGCGGCATGCGCCGGCGCCGGCTGAAGAGGCTGTGGCGTCGATTGGCCGAGTTGCAAGGGCAGTCGAACAGCCGGGATCAGTTGTTGCTCAAGCTCGGCGCCGCCAGGAAGGAGGCCGGCCGGGCCTGGAGCCTGGTCGACATCACCGTGCCCGGGACCGACAGCGAACTCGCCGCCAACGGCTTCTCATTCCGCCTGCAGCGCGACCGGCTGCGCCAGGTCCGCCGCCGCGAGGGCCGTTACCTGCTGCGATCCAACATGGTCGCCGAAGACCCCGCCACGCTGTGGCATCTGTACATGCAGCTCGTCGAGATCGAGCAGGCGTTCAAGGAACTCAAGCACGACCTCGCGATCCGCCCCATCTTCCATCAGCGCCAAGAGCGCATCGAGGCGCATATCTTCGTCTCGTTCATCGCCTACTGCCTGCTGGTGACCCTGAAGAACCTCGCCCGGCCGCGCGCCCCGGGCCTCACCCCACGCGCCATCCTTGAGGCCTTCGCCACCATCCAGATGGTGGACGTCCATCTGCCAACCACCGACGGCCGGCACCTCGTCCTGCCGCGCCACACCCGGCCGAACAAGGAGCACGAGCTACTGCTGCAACAGCTCGGCATGACCTGGCCGCAGCAACCCGCACCCCGGATCTCCGCCTGACGGCACACGGCGCCGCCTCTCCGTTCGCCGCCTTGTAGTGCCGACCCTCGGGGAGACGATCAAGGCTATTCAATGAGTTAGCATCCTCATGACCCCCGAGTTGCGGAAGTCGGGTTAGTTGCTCTTGGGCTTGCAGGGATTGCAAGCGCCGCACGCTTTTTTCGGCTTGCAGGGGTTGCACGCGCCACAGGCGGGCTTGCACGGGTTGCACGCGCCGCAGGCGGGCTTGCACGGGTTGCACGCGCCGCAGGCGGGCTTGCAGGGGTTGCATGCGCCGCAGGCCTTTTTCGGCTTGCAGGGATTGCACGCGCCGCAGGCCTTGCAGGCCGCGGCCGCGGGCTTGCAGGTGGCGTAGGCGGTGCCGGCGAGGCTTGCCGCGCCGACGGCGCCGACAGCCATGCCAACGCCGATGACCGCCGTGGAAAGCAGGCGGGCCTTATAGGATTTCATGGCAGTTCTCCCATTCTTGGTTTTCCCGATAACGCGCCGGACGATCCGAAAATCGCCTGCCATCATGCTAACCGATATGGAGACCGGAAAAATGGACGAATCGGGTCACAACTGCGTGAGCGGGCCTTGCGCGCGGCGCGCAGGAAGGTTCGCCTGACCATCGGAAAGGGCGGATAGATGCGCGTTGTGCAAGCGGGAGCACTGATTCTGGCGGCCTTCGGAACGGCAGCCGCGGACCTGCCGGAAACGGTCCCGGTGCCGGCCGGAACGTTCATCGCCGGCTCCGATGCGGCAGAGCGCGAGGCCGCCTACCGGCTGGACGAAGCCGCCTACGGCCATTCGGTCACCCGCCGGCAGGGCTGGTATGATGGCGAGCGCGACCGCGGGACGCTGAGCCTGCCGGGCTTCCGGATCGCCCGCACGCCCGTCACCAATGCGCAATATGCGGCCTTCATCGCCGAGACAGGGCGCGGGGCACCCGATGTCGATGCCGAGACCTGGAAGGGTTACGGCCTGATCCACCCCTATCCCCGCACCCGCCGCCATGCCTGGATCGGCGGCTACCCGCCGGAAGACCGGAAGGCGCACCCCGTCGTGCTGGTCTCGCATGAGGACGCGCGGGCCTATACGGCGTGGCTCTCAGCGCGCACCGGGCGCGTCTGGCGGCTGCCGACCGAACTGGAATGGGAGAAGGCGGCGCGCGGCACGGATGGCCGCAGGTTCCCCTGGGGCGACGAATTCGCGCCCTGGCGCCTCAACAGCCATGACGGCGGACCGTTCGACACGCTGCCTGTCGGCCGGTTCCCGGACAGCGCCTCGCCCTTCGGCCTGCTGGACGCCGCGGGCCAGGTCTTCGAGTGGACCGCGACCGAGGCCCGGCCCGGGCGTTTCCTGGTCAAAGGCGGGTCCTGGGACGACAGCGGCTGCGGCGTCTGCCGCCCGGCGGCCCGCCACAGCCGCCCGGCCGGGCTGAAGCACATCCTGGTCGGCTTCCGCCCGGTCCTGGAGGGGCTGGCCCCGCTCAACGGCCCCTGAACGGCCGGGGCGCGCGCTTCTCCTTGAAGGCGAGCGCCGCCTCGTGGAAATCCTCGGTCAGATAGAGCCGTTCCGGCTGCGCGGCGGCGGAGAGTTCGGAGCGCACCCGCGCAATCTCGCGCCGGCGCGCCCGGACGGTCGAACGCACGCTGAGCGGCGGGTTGGCGTTCAGCGTCTCCGCGAGCTCGCGGGCGGCCTCGAGATGGCCGCCAGCGGGCGCAAGGCGGTTGACCGCGCCGGCGGCCGCGGCCTCCTCGGCCGTGAACCATCGTCCGGTCAGCGCCACCTCATCGCCGAAGGCGCCGGCCCCGCGCAGCCGCATCAGCCCCCAATAGACCGACCCGCCGAGGCCGCGCGAGGTCTCGGTGATCTGGAAGCGCGTGCCGGCCTCGGCCACCAGCAGGTCACAGTCGAGCGCGATGCCGACCGCGAGCCCCATGACATAGCCATGCACGGCGGCGACCACCGGCTTCCAGTTGACCGCGTGGGTGAAAAGGCGCCCGGAATCCGCCCCGCGCCCCTGCGGGCCGCCGAAGCGCTCCAGCTCCTCGCGGGGGCGCAGCTGCCGGCGCAGCACATCCGCCCCGGTGGAGAAGGCGCGCCCCGCCCCGTGCAGGATCGCGACATTGGCGTCGGGGTCGGTGTCGAAGCGGGCCAGCGCCTCCGACAGCGCCTCCACCGCCGCGTCGTCGAAGGCGTTCAGCTTCTCGGGCCGGTTGAGCGTGATCATGACGATCGCGCCGTCGCGTTCGTAGAGGGCCGTCTCGGAGGTCATGGGGGCCGCCTTGCAGGATCTTCGGGTCGGGGCGGCGAGAATAGCGGGCGCCGCGAGCCGGGCGCAAACCGGGGCATGGATTACTGTCGAAAACCGCCCGGGAGCCGACGAGCCGGCAACACTACCCCGGCTGCTTCCAGAAGGCGTCCTTTCGTGTGAGCAGGCCGTCGCGGACCTTGTAGATGTCCATGCCGCGCACGGTCCTTTTGCCGCCGTCCGGCGCGTCGGCCGTCACCTCGTAGGTCTGGATCACGGTGTCGCCGACCACCTCGAAACCGCCATTGCCGAACACCGGTCCGCCGCCGGGCGCGGACCAGCGGTCGGCCATGGCCTGCAGGGCGGCCTCCTTGCCGACAAAGTTCTCGCCCGTCGGCTGGCTCCAGACGAAATCGTCGGCCAGCGTCGGCGCAACCAGCGCCGTGTCGTGCTTCGCGAAGCCTTTCACGAACGCCTTGAACAGCTTTTCGGTCGCTTCTTTGCGCTCGCTCATTCGTTCCTCCTAGCCGCCGAGCAGCACCAGAGACAACCAGGGCACCGCCGTCACGATGGTCCACACGATCATCAGCGGGATCAGCAATTTGAAGATCTGCCGGATGATCAGGTCGTAGTTGATCCTCAGGACCCCCGAAACCACGAACAGGTTCAGGCCGTAGGGCGGCGTGATGAATCCGATCGTGGTGCCGACGACGAAGACCACGCCCCAATGGACCGGATCGATGCCGATACTCTCCGCCACCGGCGCCAGGATGGGACCGAGAATGAGGACCACGGCAACCGATTCGGTGATCGCGCCCACGAGCAGGATCAACAGCATCATGACGGCGATCAGCACCGTCGAGCCGTAGTTCTCGCCGAGGTCGCCCAGAAAGTCCTGGATCGCCACCGGCAGGCCCATAACGCTGGAGACCTGTTGAAACTGGATGGAAAACACCACCAGCGGCACCAGCAGACCGGCCAGCCGCGCGCTGTTCAGCATGATGCCCGGTATCTGGCGCAGGTGGAGCCGGCCCCCAAGAAACGGCACGGAGCCGACGATGAAGCAGTAGATGGCGACGACCCCGGCCGCCTCCGTCGGGCTGAAATAGCCCCAGTAAATGCCGAAAAAGATCACCCCGATCGCGATGAACCCCGCCCAGGCCGCCAACGCCGATTCGACGATCCGCCGGGGGCTCAGGTTACGCAGGCCGATCCCGCGCTCCACCTTCCCGGTCAGTACCACCGCACTGCCGATCAGCGCTATGACCATCAACAGGCCCGGAATCATGCCGCCGATAAACAGGTCGACGCTCGGCACCTCCATCGTGACGCCGTAGATCAGGAAGATCACGCTCGGCGGGATGATGACGCCGACGGTGCCGCCCGCCGCAATGATCGCGCCCGACAGGCCCGGGCTGACGCCGCGCTCGACCATTTCCGGCCCGAGCAGCCGCCCCATGGTCGCCGCGGTCGCGGCATTGGAGCCGGAGATCGCCGCAAACAGGCCGCAGGAGAACATCGCCGTCGCCGCCGTGGCGCCATGCATGAAGCCAACGCAGGAGCGCGAGAACGCGATCAGCCTGCGGCTGATGCCGCCCTCCGTCAGGAAGTCGCCGGTGATGACGAACAGTGGTACGGCCAGGAAGATGAAGTTCTTGATCGAGTCGTTTGCCGCGATGCCGACATTGGTCAACGGGAACTCCACGACGAAATAGGAGGACGCCACCACCCAGGCAGCCAGCACCAGCACGACGGGGGTACCGAGAAAGAACAGCAGGACGGCGATGGCGGTGATGTTCCAGACGTTCAGAACCTCGCGGAGCCAATCGACGAGGAGTTGCAGGGTCGAAAGATCGCCTTCGCTCATCGGATTTCCTCCGCCGCGATATGCGGGCCGGTCTTGCCCTGCAACACCCGGACCAGCTGTTGGAACACCCGCACCATGGTGAAGCCCCAGCCGAGCGGCACGGCGATGGAGATCGCGGCGATCGGGATGTCGGTGCCGAAGATCTTGATGTTGAAGCGCTCATTCAGCATCACGACATCCCACGAGGCGACGATGACGACAGCGCCCAGCACGAACCAGAGCAGGCAGTCGAAGACCTCCATACCCCGGCGAATCCCGTCGGGCACGCGGTCCCGCACGGTGGTGAAAGAGAGATGCGCGCCGGTGCGCACGCCGGCGGACATGGCGAACCACGAGAGCCAGACGAACGCGCCCATGGCGATCTCCGGCCCCCAGGCCGCCTGCTCGCCCGTGATCATCCGCCGGATCGTCTCCAGCCCCACCACCAGGATGATCGTCAGATAGGCGAGCAGCATCACCGCCTTTTCGATCCAGGTAATCAGGTCGTCGAATCGCTGGCCCATCAGACACACCCGCTTTCCCGGACGCCGTCAGGCAGTCCGGGATTTCCGTCCGGAAAAGAATGAAAGAGCCCCCGGAAGCCTGGCGGCTTCCGGGGTCCGGCTACGCGACTACCACCACTTCTGGGCATTCAGCGGTTTGCCGCGGACTTTCTTCTCGAACTCGGCAATAGCGCCGAACACGTCGAGGCCCGCCAGATTGTCCAGTTCCTTGCGGATCCCGCTGTAGATCTGCCCGTTGCGCTCGACCGAGCCGCGCTCGCGGAACGCCTCCATCTCGTCCTCGGTCAGGCGGACATGGCGCATCGTGTCCTGCATCTGCACATAGTTGCTCTCCGGCGTCGGGTTCGGCCCGGCGCCGGTGACGGTGTTCAAGGCGACCAGCAGATTTTGGTACGATTCTTCGCTCGCCCTGCGGGCGGCTTCGCGAACCACGTCCTGCAGGCGCCCGGGCATGCGCTCCATCGCCCGCAAATTCATGAAACACGAGCCCGTTCCGGGGCAGAAGTCCAGCTCGAGCACCTGAGCCGTGACCTTGGTCATGCCGAAGCTCGCGGCCGCGCCGCCCCAGGTCTCCATGCCATCGACGACGCCGGACTTCATGCCTTCCAGCGTCTCGGTCCAGGCGAGCGGCACCGGGCTCATGCCGAGCGACTCGGCGAAATTCTGGATCATGGTGGAGTTGGTGATCCGGAGCTTGCGGCCCTTCAGGCCGTCCGGGTGACGGACCTCCGGCAGGTCGCTGTATTTCAACCCCATGAAGATGTCGCGCAGCTCGTTCGTGCAATAGAGGAACTCGACGCCGTACTTTTCCCGCCAGACATCCCGGTAAACCGGGTTCATGGCCGGATCGTGCAGCAGGTTGAGAAGCGATTGCGGATCCCGCCACAGGAAGGGCCAGTCGAGCGCCTGCGCGTGGTAGATGATGGCGGCGGCATTCTGCGCCGAGGAATTGCCCATATCGAGCACGCCGGCCCCGACCCGCTCGACGCACTGGTTTTCCGCGCAGGCCTGGCCGCTGTCGAGGGTCTGCACGGCGATTTCGCCGTCCGATCCTTCCTCGATCCATTTGGCGAAGTCATAGGCGCGGGTCTGCAGGAATTCTTCGTTCTTCGGATTTACCACGCTGACGCCGTGGCGGATCGTATATTTGGCCTTCTTGGCAGCCTGCGCGTCCCTGGCAGCGAACTGGCTGATGAGCGTGGCGGACGTCGTTCCGGCAACGGCGGCAAAGACGGCCGCCTTGGTCCCGTAGTCTGCGGAAATGCGCAGAAAATCGCGTCGAGAAAGCGTCATGGCGTTATTCCTCCCTGGTCGCCTGTTGCTTGTCGGTTCGAGGTGTTGCGGCCCCCTCAGGCTGCGATCGCCGGCGGCGCGTCCGCTCCCGGTATGGCGACGCCGTTTTCCTTTGTGGGTTCGATTGCGTCGCGGCTTCGCATTACAGGATTGAAACATGGCGGAAACGCATTGGCTAGGGTCCTGTTGCCGAACAGTCCCGGACGGCGCGTCGGCAGCGCGGCGCCCCTCATAAGCCGCTACCCGGCGCCGCCGGTATCAGCCCCCTCATCAACTCCCTTCCCGTCAGCTTCTCCATGTCCAGCACATGGGCGGCCATGGCTTCGGCGCGCGCTTCGCCCAGCGCCGGAGCGGCGTTGGCGTGGAACTTCTCCACGATCTCGGCATTGGCGAGCGCCCGGTCGCCGGCGCCGCGATTGACCGGCTCATGGTGCCTGAAGCGCGCGCCCGACCGGGTCTCGACCTCGACGCCTGCCGAGAAACAGCGCGGGAAGAGCGAGTCCGGATCGGGCCGGCACTCGACACGCGCCGCCAGCGCCAGCACTTGCGGGTCTTGCAGCGCCTCCGGCTCCAGTTCCCGGAGCCCGAGCCTTCCGAGCGCCAGCCCGCAGGCCGCCGCCCAGGGGGCGCTGAAGCGGGCCGCATAGTCGTCCGGCGGCCTGCGTTTCAGCGCCTCCGGCTCCATCAGCGCTCCGATCAGGTCCTCATGCACCAGCACCGTAATGCGGGCGATGTCATCGAGCCCGAGGCCGCGATCCCGGCGGAGCGCAATCGCGCTGTCGATGATCGCATGGGTGTAATGGCAGGTCGGGAAGGGCTTGACGGCCGATTCGAGCAGCTCCCAGCGCTCTCCCAGCCCGCCGGCCAGAAGCGCGTAATCGACGCCGTCCGCGTCGGCGCCCATCAGCATCCGGAAGAGGCCGAAGCGTCCGTCATAGGGGCGCTCGCAGCCCTTGAAACCGGCGCCGGCAAGGCCCGCCGCGGTAATGCCGGCCTCCGCCGCCCAGCCGGGGTGGAGGCGCTTGTTCCAGGCGCCGTCCGACCAGAACTCGCGGCTTGCCGCCGCCGTCGAGACGCACACGCCCTGCGCCGAGGCGAGCGCCGCCGCATCGAGGCCCATGAGCCGCCCGGCGGCGAGCGCGGAGGAAAAGTGTCCCGCGATCCCGGTGGCGTGGAAGCCGCGCCGGTGGAAGCCGTAATCGGCGGCAAGGCCGATCCGCGCGGCGCATTCCATCGCGGCGATATAGGCGGTGAGGATTTCCGCGCCGGCCGCGTCGCGCTCTTCCCCCAGCGCCAGCGCGGCGGGCAGAGAAACGGCCGTGCAATGCACCACCGCGCCCGGATGGGTGTCGTCGAAATCGAGGCCGTGGATGAGCGCGGCATTGAGCGCGGCCGCATCGCGGAGCGAGAGCCGCGCGCCCATCGCCACCACGCCGGACCCCCCCCCGCCGGCGGTCGCCCGGAAGCCCTCCAGCATGACGCGCGCGAACTCCTGCCGGCTGGAGGCCGCGGCCACGCCGAGCGCATCGAGTATCAGATGCCGTGCCCGCTCCCGGACCGCCGCCGGCACATCCTCCGCGCGCAACGCCGCAGCAAAGGCCGCCAGCCGTTCCGCCGGGTTGGGGGCCGGGCCGCCGCTGTCCGGCACGGTCCTCAGGCCGCCTGGGCGGCCGTCATTTCCTCGCCGGCCACGGTGGTGCGGCGCATGTCGCGGACCTCGTTCACATCGTCGAAGGGGCGCGCGCGGTGCATGGTGCGCCGGTTATCCCAGATCACGAGGTCGTTCACGCGCCATTCATGCGCATAGACGAACTGCCTCTGCGTCGCGTGCTCGGTGAGCTCTTCCAGCAGGAGGCGGCCTTCGGGGACCGGCCAGCCGACGATCCTGCCGGCGTGGGCGGAGAGGTACAGCGACTTCCGCCCGTTCTGCGGGTGGACGCGCACCAGCGCCTGGCGCACGGGGCGGAAATTGGCCTTCTCCTCCTCGGTCAGGCCCTCGAAGCCCAGCCGGCCGCGCGAATAGAGCAGCGAGTGCTCGCAGACAAGGTCCTCGACCCGCGCCTTCATCGCCGCGTCGAGCGCATCGTAAGCCCCCGCCATGTCGGCGAACTCGGTGTTGCCGCCGCTCGACGGCAGGATACGCCCGGAAAGAAGGCTGAGCTTCGCCGGCACCGCCCGGAAGGAGGAATCCGAGTGCCAGAGGCGGTTGCCGAGATTGAACATGCGCCGCCGGTCCTCGCGGTCGAAGGGCCGGTGCTCCTTCGTCAGGTTGGACACGTCCGCCATGGCGGGGCCGAGCCGGCGCTCATGCTCCTTGGTGATGTTGGACACCGCGGACGGCATCTCCAGCCGGCCGAAATTCTGCGAGAACGCCGCCTGCTGCTCGTCCGTCAGCGCCTGGCCGGGGAACACCAGCACGCCGTGCTCCGCCATGCCCGCGTCGAGCGCCGCCGCCACGCCCGCCGGCAGCGGCCGGGTGGTGTCGACGCCGGAGACCTCGCCCGCAAAGGCCGGCGTCAGGCGCCGGATCTGCACACTCATTGCGCGGCGTCCGCTGCTTCCACCGCCATCAGCGGCGTGCGCTTCACCTTCATGGTGTCGCAGCCCTCGATGCGGATGAGGCGCGTCGCCGACATGCGCCGCGGCGCGTGCACGTCGCCCACATCGTAGAGATGCGCGTCGCCCGGCTTCATCGTGTAGACGCGCGAGAGCGCGACCCGGCCCGGCTTCTCCCCTTCCGGCGGCCGGACGATGCGCCAGTCGGTCATCTCGGTCTCGCCGAAGGCCTGGCCGTAGATCGCCCATGTCGGCCCGTGGTCGTGCGGCCCGCCCGTCCGCGCCCCCTGGTAGACATGGGCGCAGATACAGAAGCCGTAATCCGGGTCCTCGTAGATGATCTCGCGCTCGGCGGTCGCGTCCGGCCCGAGATGCGTCTCCAGGAACTCCGGGCTCGCCAGCGCCTTCTTCACGCAGGCGAGCACGCCCTCCCTGCCGGCCCGTCCGCCGTCGGCGGCCAGCGCCTCGCGGCATTCGGCGGCGAATTGGTCAAGCGTGTAGGTCATCGCGTTCCCCTCCGGCAGTTTGTCGCCGGGAAGGTTAGCGCGGCTCAGACGGAATCGCCACCTCTGCCGATCATGGTCAGGAACTCGCGCCGCGTCGTCGGGTCGGAGCGGAAGCTGCCCAGCATCCGGCTGGTCACGGTGGAGGACGCGGTCTTGTGGATGCCGCGCGTCGACATGCACATATGCGTGGCCTCGACGACCACCGCCACGCCGCGCGGCCTCAGCACACGGTCGATGGCGTCGGCGATCTCGGTGGTGAGCCGTTCCTGGATCTGCAGGCGCTTGGCGAAGATGTCCACCACGCGCGCGAGCTTGGAGATGCCGACCACACGCCCGGCCGGCAGGTAGCCGACATGCGCCTTGCCGATGATCGGCACGATATGGTGCTCGCAATGGCTTTCCAGGCGGATGTCGCGCACCACGATCATCTCGTCATAGTCGGCGGTTTCCTCGAAGGTGCGCTCCAGCACGGCGACCGGGTCTTCGCTGTAGCCCGCGAAGAATTCGCCATAGGCCCGGAGCACCCGGTCCGGCGTGCCGACCAGGCCCTCGCGCGAGGGGTCGTCGCCTGCCCAGCGCAGCAGGATGCGCACCGCCTCTTCGGCCTGTGCGCGGCTCGGTCGGATCAGGGGGGCGCTGTCGCCAGTATCTGGGGCCATGTCGTCGGCTCTCCCGTCGCCTGCATCCCGCATTGCTACAACAGCGGCGCGCCCGGGTCGAGATGCACGCCTGCCATCGAAGGCGGCAGGCTAGAAAAGGGACCCGCAATTCCGTTTCCGCAACCGCTCCCCGGCAGCGGAACCCCTGTAAATTCCGGCATATCCCTGTATAGTCCGTGCATATCCCGGAGGCATCGAAGGGCCGGCGATGACGGACGCGGCGCGATGAAAATCGAGGAGCGGAGCGAGGGCCCGGCGGTTGTCGTCTCCCCGGCCGGGCGTCTGGACGCGATCGGGGCTCCCGACCTGGAGGCCAGGCTCGCCGCCGTCGCGAAGACCGGCCCCGGCCGCCTGGTGGTGGACTGCCGCGAGGTCGCCTATGTCAGCAGCGCCGGCTTGCGCGCCCTGCTGCTCGGCGCCAGGGCATGCCTCCAGACCGGCTGCGATTTCGCCGTCGCGGCGCTCCGGCCCGAATGCCGGGCGGTCCTGGACGCGACCGGCCTGCTGATGGTCCTCGACTGCCCCGAGACCGTCGAGGACGCGCTTGCCGCGCCCGCCGCCGAAAGCCCCCGGGAGGCGGAAGAGGGGCGCGGGTTCGCCGTTGCGGAACGCCAATTGGAGCGGGCGGTGCTGCTCTCGCTGGACGGGCGGCTGGAGGGCAGGAACGCGCCGATACTGACGGAGCGGATCTTCGCCGCCGTCGGGCGCGGCAGCACCCGCGTCGTGCTGGACTGCGGGGGCATGGGCTATGTGGACAGCAGCGGGCTGCGCGCCCTGCTGGTCTCGGCCAAGCTGTGCAACGAGAAGGGCGGGCGGCTGGTCCTCGCCGCCCTCTCGCCGGAATGCCTTGCGGTCATCGACATGGGCGGCTTCACGTCGATCATCGACTATTTCGAAACCCGCGAAGCGGCGCTGACGGCGCTCGGCTGAGGCGGGCGGGCACGAATCTGGATTTATTTCCTTCCAGATGCTTGAATTCCCGCGCGTCCGCCCCATATACGGGGCCTGCCGCAACGGGAGAGCGGGGGCATGACTTGGGCATAGGACGGCGGCGGGGCGCCGTTCTCGAAGGAACCGGAAGGGTGAAGGCCGGTGTCGGCCGCCAGACAGGAGACGTGCGTCCTCCGTTTGCCCGCCGTCCGGAACCGGCCTGGCAATGATCCCCTGTAGTCCGGCCGCCCGGCCGGTTCAGCGCCGCCGCCGCGGCTTGAGCGGGCGGCGCCCCGGCCAGCGCTTGACGCCGTGGCGCTTGAGGAATTTCTGCACGGCGGTCATGCTCACGACCACGCCCCGTTCCGCCAGCGCCGCGCGCAACTCCGCGATGGAGAGGTTCGGGTCGCCCTCCAGCAGGCCGAGCAGGAAGCAGCGCTCGTCCTCGACCGGCGAGGGACGGGGGCCGCCGGGCTTTCCGGGGCGCAGGTGGCCGCGCTCGCGCCGGAGCTTGTGCCATTCCGCAACGGTGGACTTGCCGACGGCGAACCGCCGCGCCGCCGCCCGCTGGCTCATCCCCGCCTCCACCGCCTCGACCACCCGCTTGCGCAGGTCGAGAGAAAACGCACGCGGCATAGTAGCCGTCCTCCTTGCCTGGGTGGCGCGGGAAAAGCACATAGAGGGAACATTGTCAAGCGGGTCGGGGGGGCTTGACCGGCGATTCCGGGCCGGACCACAATGGCGGGAGAGCGTCAGGAACGGTGGCGGACATCCCGACGCGGAAAGGCCACAGAGCATGGGGCGCCGGAAAACCGGGGGACAGCCGGCAGGCGGAGTCTATCTGGACTACGCCGCAACGACGCCGGTTGCGCCGGAAGTCGCGGAAGCGATGGCCGACTGCCTCACGGCGGACGGCATATTCGGGAACCCGTCCTCGATCACCCACAGTTTCGGCCATGCGGCACTGGAAGCCGTCGAGACGGCTCGCCGGGAAGTCGCCGCGCTGGTCGGGGCCGGGGCCGGGGAAATCCTGTGGACCTCCGGGGCGACCGAATCCATCAATCTCGCCCTCAAGGGCCTGCTGCTCTCCCGGCAGGCGCGGGGCCGCCACCTCGTGGTCTCGGCACTGGAGCACAAGGCGGTCCTCGACACCGCGCACTGGCTCTCCGGGGCGGGTTTCGAAGTCACCGCCGTCCAGCCGGACGCCGAAGGCCGGATCGGACCGGATGCCGTCGCTTCCGTGTTGCGCGCGGACACCGCCCTCGTCTCGCTCATGCATGTCAACAACGAGACCGGGGCAGTCACGGATATTCCGGCCGTCTCTCGCGTCGTGTGCAAGGCGGGTGCGATGCTCCATGTGGACGCCGTGCAGAGCGCCGCCCGCCTCCCGCTCGACGTGTCCCGGCTCGGTTGCGACATGCTTTCGCTGAGCGGCCACAAGATGTACGGCCCCAAGGGCGTGGGCGCGCTCTATGTCCGGCGCGGGCTGCTGCCGGCCCTCGTCCCGCAGACGCATGGCGGCGGGCAGGAGAGGGGCTTCCGGCCGGGCACGCTGCCGACGCACCAGATCGTGGGCATGGGCGCCGCCGCGCGCCTTGTGCGCGAACGCCTCGAATGCGACTCGCGCCGGATCGCCGCGCTGGATGCGCGCCTGCTGCGGAAGCTGGAAGGGATTGCCGGCGCAGCGGTCAATGCAGGCGCGGTCGACCGGGCGCCCGGCATCCTCAATATGTGTTTCGACGGCGTGGCGGCGGAGTCGCTGCTGCTGGCTTTGGACGGCGTTGCCCTGGCGACCGGCTCCGCCTGCACTTCGGAAGCGGTCGAGCCGTCCCATGTGCTGCTGGGCATGGGAATGAGCCCCACGGCCGCGCTGTCCTCGGTGCGGTTCAGCTTCGGACGCTATACGACCGGGGCGGAGATCGACCTTGCCGCCGGCCGGGTTGCGGAAGCCGTGTCCGTGCTGCGGAGCATCGCCGCATGAGCGCGGCCTCCCCGGCACTCCGGGACGACCTTGCCAGCTTGCCGGAGCGGCTGGACCGCATCCGGGACGTGCTTCGGGAAGAATATTGCCGGGAACATTCGCATCCATGGCTGGTCGCTTATTCGGGCGGCAAGGATTCGACCCTGCTGTTGCAACTGGTCTGGGAGACGGTCGCGGCCCTTCCCCCGGAGCAGGCCCGGCGCGACATCATCGTGGTGGGCAACGATACGCGGGTCGAATCGCCCCTGGTGATCCGGCATCTCCGGGACTCCGCCGACGCGATCCGCGCCGCCGCCGAAGCCGACAACATACCGCTCACAGTCCGCATCACGACGCCGGCCATAGACCAGACATTCTGGGTCAGTGTCATCGGGCGGGGCTATATCCCGCCGACCCGCAATTTCCGGTGGTGCACCGACCGCATGAAAATCCTGCCGACCGACCGCCTCATCCGCGGCGTGGTCGCCCGGCACGGCGGGGCCGTGCTGCTGATCGGCACGCGACGCAGCGAATCGCAGAACCGGCAGCGCAGCATGGAGCGCCGGGAGGTCACCGCGACGGCGCTCAATCCGCACGGCTCCATCGAGGAATGCCGGATGTTCGCGCCGCTCGCCGATCTCGACGACGAGGACGTGTGGATGGTGCTCATGCAGCGCCGGCCGCCCTGGGGCGGCAGCCACCGCCGGCTGATCGCGCTCTACCGCTCGGCCGGCGGCGGCGAGTGCCCCCTGGTGATGACGAAGGAGGATGCGCCATCCTGCGGCACCTCCTCGCCCCGCTTCGGCTGCTGGACCTGCACCGTGGTCAAGAAGGACCGCAGTCTGCAAGGCCTGATAGACTCCGGTCATGCCGAGACGGAGACGATGGAATCCCTGCTCGATTTCCGCGAGTGGCTCGTGGAACTCCGCGAGGACGACGGCAACCGTCTGCCCGTGCGGCGCGACGGCAACCCCCGCCGCCGCGCGGACGGTTCTTATGTGATGGGGCCGTTCCGCCTTGAGGTGCGCCAGACAATCCTCGACAAATTGCTGGCCTTGCAAGAGACACTCGGCGAAACGCTGATTCTCCCGGCGGAAATCGAGAGCATCCGGGATGTGTGGTGGCGCGACGAAGCCGCCGAGCGCGCTCGCCTCGCTCTTACTGCAGCAGCCGCTCCTGCATGACCTCCATTTCGTCCGAGGTCCTTCTCGTACCGGACCTTCTTGCCAAGGGACGCTTCCAGGTTCCTTGGCATCAACGCTTCTACGACTGGACCGCAGAGCATGTGCACGAGCTTCTGACCGACATAAAAGAAGCGCATGACGCAAGCCGCCCATCGTATTTTCTCGGTTCGATCATGCTCATTCAACGAGGGGGTTATTGGGAAATCAACGACGGGCAGCAACGGTTGATGACCTTGTCGCTTATTTTCGCGGCCTTTGCCAGACATTTTGAGACCCCTCCACACTTGGACGGAAAACGCAAAGATATTTCACTTAAAACTTTATTCGATGTGCCGATATACCGTGAAATCGACTCCGACAATCTGGAAAATGAAACCCCTAGGCTTACGCCCCCTCGTTCAGATCGATCCCGCTTTCATCAAATCATACAAGGGCATGAGGTCGGCACAAATGGCAAGCTTGTGTCTGCATGGTCTGACATTACTTCATTTCTGCTGACGCTGAAGGAAGGCGAATTCGAAACATTTTTCGACTTCGTGACACAAAAAGTCGAGATAACAATTCTCTATATACCTGCCACCGAAGACGCCAATGCAGTTTTCGAGGCCCTAAATGCTCGTGGTAAACCTCTCGAAGATATAGATTTGATCCGTAATCATATATATTCGTATTTTTCCAGAGGCAGCGATACTCAACAATATGAATCTGTTCACTACAACATAGAAAATGCGCTCGCGGCCTTAAGAAGTCCCAAACGCGCTCAAGATTATTTCAGATGCTATCTCCAAAATCGGTATGGATATTTACAGAAAACCAGATTCTACAGAAACGCTCGCGTTGCAATCTTGCATGCGTCCTCAAACCGAACCACCGGTCAGCACGCCAAAAACTATGTGCTTGCCCTTGTAAACGACCTTACCGATCTCAAGAATGTCGAATTGTTCCGAACAATATTCTCCACAAATCCAAACCCTGAATTCCTTTTGGACTTCAATAGAGCATCCCGCACCACCAGCAATAAGCGAAATCTCTCCGTATTCCTTGACGAGCTCCGGGGATACTCCGTTACCTATCCCCTCCTGTTCGCTCTTCTTCGACGCTTCACCTCCATCGCCTTACACCAACGCGCCACTCAGCGCCCCGTCGCGATAGCAGTCTATCGAGCGATAGCCGACCTTACCACGTTCATAATGAGAACCACCTTTGTCGAAGGCAAATTCGAGCCTTCCCGCGTGGAACCGGCTTTGGCGAATTGTGCCCAGCGAATTGCAGCAGGTATCGGGCACACAGACGCCGAGGACCTAGACGTTCTCGACGATCTCTCTGCTTGCGACTCGTCGCAGATCATGTCCGATGCAAACTTCATCGACCGACTGAAAAATGCGCGCCTGACCGACCGCCGCAGAGCCAAGAGATTGCTGTTTGGAGTGAACGGACAACAGCAACGCGACGCCACTGCACTCAGCTACGCTGGATGCAGCGTGGAACACGTGCTGCCCCAATCTGCTCAACACTGGTCCGGATGGCAGGAATTCGGTGACATCGGGCCGGACCTGGGTGATTGGATCCCACGGCTCGGAAACTTGACCCTTCTCGGTCACAATGACAGTTACTCTCGTGGCCGCTTCAACGCATCCTTCGAAAGCAAGCGACCGGTATTCGAGGATAGCCCATTCCGTATAACCAGAGACTTGGCCAAATACCGAGAATGGTCCCCTGCCAATATAGACGCCCGATCAGAAACCTTTGCTCTTGCAGCGGCAAAACTATGGCGTTTTCGCGCCCTGTGTGACCGCTTACTAATCGTACTAGTCTATTCCGGTTCTGCTATTTGGACTTTCTCCGGCAAGCTCTTTCTTGCGGCCACATCCTCCGGGAACAAGGTGCGGAATTCTTGTAACAATCCGTCTTGCTGCTCCTCGGTCAAAATTTCTCCCGCCATATAACTAATCATACGGGACGAAATAGAGCGATTTTTCGAATTTGTAATAATTCGCCCATCCATCCCCCCTGTCCAAAGGACATTCTGCCAAATCTCTCCCGTATTCCGTTCGTTAATCTCCCACGGCAGCGCATTCAGAGCTCGACAAGCGTCTTCCCAGCTCATGTTGGTCGGATCATCTACCAGTGCCAAGTAGGCCGACACAAGACATTCCTGCGGCACAGGCTTACCCAACAGATTGATTCTTCTAATATCCTTGCGCTTTCCATCTCCAGCTTCAGATATGTCTGCAGTTAAATCTGCAAAGACCTCCACCTTCGTGACTAGGCCCTGTGGACGTATTGACTCAGGAGCGTGTTCAGGGATTCCCGTGCGAGGATTTGTCTGAATCATGAGGCGTCGGCGATTCGGGGGTTTCGTTGATGTCGACGAAGATGACGAATGGAGACTGGGAGGTTGCGCTGGAGGTTTTCCGGCTTTGCCTTCCGAGGCGGGGTGCGAAGGCGAAGGACGACCGTCTGTTTCTGGAGGCGCTGCACTTCTTTGCGGTTCACAACATCACCTGGCGGGCGCTGCCGGAGCGGTTCGGGCACTGGAATACGGTATGGCGGCGTTTTCACCGTCTGAGCCGTTCAGGGGTGTTCGAGGACTTTTTCGCCACGCTGGCGGATTTGAGCAGCACGGCGCACCTGGTTCAGATGTTCGATTCGACCGTGACCCGCGCGCATGTATCGGCGGCCGGCGCAAAAGGGGGCAGCAGGGTCAGGCGCTTGGACGCTCGCGGGGCGGTTTCAGCACCAAAATCCACCTGAAGACCGATTTCGACGGCCTGCCGATCGCCTTCGACCTGACCGGCGGCGAGGCAGCCGACAGTCCGCATTTCGAGACCCTGATGGACATCGGCCCCGATGTCCGGCCCCGCGCCATCGTCGCCGACAAGGGCTATGACAGCGCCGGAAACCGCCAACTCGCCCGGAAAAGAGGCGCCCTGACCGTCATTCCCTACCGGAAGAACATCAAAAACAGGCCAAAGCGCTTCGCAAGCGCGCTCTACAGAGGACGGGCGCGCATCGAACAGGCCGTCGGCAAGCTCAAACGCTTCAAACGCATCGCCCTGCGCTGCGAAAAGACCGCCACAAACTTCAGCTCCTTCGTCGCACTCGCCGCTGCCTTCATCTTGATCAAATCCGTCCACAGGACCTAATCTTCTCCAGATTTCTAACACCTTCCTTGTACATGCATCGACGGCCCCTTCATCCAATCCCTCAGCAGCAGCCACAAGCTTATCGGGAAAGCTTGCCTTCACAATGTTCTGACAACACGAACGTAAAATCGCAAGTGTCGTAAATTCCTCGTCTGTAGGGGTAAGGGTTGGGCTTGTATACTTTACCAGTCGCCCGCCAATCTGATTTGCTACTCGGCGGGCTAAAACCGCATACACATCCTCATCGTCGGTCACATAGGTTTCAGAGGCTGTTGGCTGTCGCGCATATCTGTTTACCCTGGTAAATATCCTCCTCGCCTTTTGCGCCTCATAAGGGACGAGGATAACCGAAATGTCTTCATTGGCCAGATCGGGGTCTACATCGATCCCTGGGATATCTTTGTTTGCATGGTCTTTGCCGCGCATAGCGAAATCAAGCGCTCGCAAACGATGCTGCCCATCCAATGGCACCATCATCACTCCTCCTCCAAGCGTCAATATACCTATCTTGTCGGCTGCCTCTTTTTCTTCCGGCCTCAAGCGGTTTTCCGAAACGGCGCCGATTTGCCGCAAAGGAGTAAAATATACATTCTCATCGAAATTAAAGGCGGCTACAATCAATGCACCAAAGAAGCGCGTATCCTTGTTTTTTGCCAAATAGGGAGCGATTTGATTTCTCACCCTCGTTTCGTTGATATTCCGCTGGTAAATTTCCTCGATTGTTTGGTTGTCCCAACCCGGCATATCCTTCGGCAGCTTGACCAAATTTACTAGTTCACTGGCCTTCAATGAAATCAGATAGTACTCAGTCCCACCCATGCTGCCCTTCATCGCCGGAAGTGTGCTGGCCATACCAATTCCCTCAGTTCAGCGTTTGTACTGGTCGTTTGCTATAGGATCGAGCGCCCGAATCATCCGACGCTCCACCTTGACCACATCGGGCCACGGCACCTCCATATAGCACATCAGGAGGTCGTCAGCAGCCCAATCGATCCAAGTCTTCAGTATCGGATTGCTGCTATCTCGCCAGTGCTCCCGCATCCGGTGGCGTATAGGCCGGTCCGTCTTGCCCACATATACCGCCCGGGTCTTCGATGTCGACCAAAACAGGTAAACGGTATGCTCAACGCTCGGCAAGCGGAGGAGCATGTTGTGATTGAACGGCACGGCTGCCGACCTCTTGAACCTGTCAGCCATCTCTGGTCGCAGCAATTCAAGCCCGGCGCTACAGCAGCTTAGTCAGGGCGACGATCGCCACAGTCTGGACGATCATCGCGCCGAACATGCATTTCAGGAAATCCGCCTTGAACTTTGCGAGCACGATCCCAATCCCCCCACGACCTCGGCAAACTCGGCCCTGAGCCGGGCCGCGTTTCCCGTGACATCGACGCGCGGCGCCTCCATATCGGCCCCGGTCATAGTCCGAAGCATAGGAATCCGGCCGGCAGGCGGCAAGGGCCGGCGCGGCGGCCTCCCGGAACCCGACCGGTGCTACAGCAGCTTGACCAGGGCGACGATCAGCCCGCCCTGGGCGATCAGCGCGCCGAACATCCATTTCAGAAGGTCGGCCTTGACAGCCTCGATGCTGCCTTCGACCCTCGCGATCTCGGCCTTGAGCCCGCCTTCGACCCTCGCGATCTCGGTCTTGAGTCCGCCTTCGACCCTCGCGATCTCGGCCTTGAGCCCGGCCTCGACCTTCGCGAGATCGGCCTTGAGCCCGGCCTCGACATTTGCGAGATCGGCCTTCAGCCCGGCCTCGACATTTGCGAGATCGGCCTTGAGCCCGGCCTCGACTGCCGCGAGGTCGGCCTTCAGCCCGGCCTCGACTGCCGCGATGTCGGTCTGCGCCGCTGCGATGTCGGCCTTGGTCGCCAGGTTGGTGTTGAGCAGGGCGACCTGCTCTTCGGCCAGGGTCTCGGCCTGCTTCTCGGTGAAGCCGCCCTCCGTCAGGCGCTTCACGAAGCGGTGGGTGTCGAAGGCGATGGCCCCGGTCATGCCCCGCAGCATAGGAACCCGGCCGGCGCGCGGCAAGGGCCGGCGGCGGCCCGCCTACCCCGTCGCCTCGAACCGAACCGGCACTTTCCTCGGCCCGCGCACCTGGCCGCCGGCCCAGGTGACCGCCTCGGCGTCCTCCAGTTCGAACGCGCCGATGCGGTCGAACCAGGTGCGGAGCGCCACCTGCATTTCCATGCGGGCGAGGTTGGAGCCGGCGCAGCGGTGGATGCCGAGGCCGAAGGCCATGTGGCGGTTGCGCGCGCGGTCCAGCACCACCTCGTCGGCGCGCTCGAACGCCTCCGGGTCGCGGTTGGCGCCGGGGAAGTTGAGCAGCACCCTGTCGCCCTCCTGCATCCGCGCCCCGTCGATCTCGACCGGCTCGGTCACGATGCGGCCCATGGTGACGGGCGAGTAGAAGCGCAGCAGCTCCTCCACCGCCGTCGGCAGCAGCTCGGGCTCCGCGCGAAGCCGCGCCTGGTCCTCAGGATGGGTCGCAAAATGGTAGAGCGAGGAGGAGATCGCGCTCCAGGTCGTGTCGATGCCGGCGATCAGCAGCAGCGAGCACATGCCGAGGATGCGGTAGTCGGTCAGCTTCTCGCCCTCGGCCTCCGAGTCGATCAGCAGGGAGATGGCGTCGCCGCAGGGGTTCCGGCGCCGCTCGGTCACCATCTCCTGGAAGAAGCTGCGGATGGCGGTCCGGCAGCGCACCATCTCCTCCGGCTCGGTCAGCCCGATCTCCAGCACGCCGCGCACCCAGCCGACGAACTCCTCGGCGCGCGCCGGGTCGATGCCGAGGATATGCGCGATGACGCGCGGGGTGATCTGCTCCGCATAGTCCGCCGCCGCATCGGCCCGGCCCCCGGCGACGAAGCCGTCGATCAGCCGGTTGCAGAGGGTGCGCGTGTAGGGGATGTAACCCTCCACCGCATGCGGGCTGAACAGCGGCATGATGAGGCGCCGGTAGGGCCGGTGGCGCGGCGGGTCGGAGGTGATCGGCGGGGTGCGGCTGGTCTCGCCGTGCTTCTCCGTCTCCGCCTCCAGGATCTCCAGCATCTCCGGCGAGGGCGGCACCACCAGCGGCGAGGCGGAGGAGAGCGCCGGCACCATCTTCACCATCTGCTGCAGGTGCTCGTAGCGGGTCGGCAGCCAGGAGCCGCCCCAGCGCTCGGTGTGCGCGATCGGGCAGCGCCCGCGAAGCTCCTTCCACACCGGCGCCGGGTCGCGCACATAGCCGGGGTCGAAAATGTCGTAGTCGCTGGCCCAGTCCTCGACCGGGCAGCGTTCCGGACTGTCGGTCATGGGCGTTCCCTCCCGCGGGCCCTGCGCCCGCCTCAGGCGGCGGCGAAGCGGACCGGCACCGTGCGCGGGCCCCGCACCTGCCCGCCGGCCCAGGTGACCGCGTCCGGGTCCTCGAGCTCGAAGGGGCCGATGCGCTCGAACCATGTGCGCAGCGCCACCTGCATCTCCATGCGCGCGAGGTTGGAGCCGGCGCAGCGGTGGATGCCGAGGCCGAACGCCATGTGGCGGTTGCGCTTGCGGTCGAGGATCACCTCGTCGGGCTTCTCGAACGCCGCCGGGTCGCGGTTGGCGCCGGGGAAGTTGAGCAGCACCTTGTCGCCGGGCTTCATCTCGACGCCGCCGAACGCCACCGGCTCCATCACCTTGCGGCCCATGGTGACCGGCGAATAGAAGCGCAGCATCTCCTCCACCGCCGTCTGCAGCAGCTCCGGCTCGGCGCGGAGCCGCGCCTGGTCCTCCGGGTGGGTCGCGAAATGCAGCAGCGAGGCGGAGATCGAGCTCCAGGTGGTGTCGATGCCCGCCACCAGCAGCAGGAAGCAAACGCCGACGACCTTGTAGTCGTCGAGCTTCTCGCCCTCGACCTCGGCCTCGATCAGGGTCGAGATCGCGTCGCCGCGGGGATGCTTGCGCCGCTCGGTCACCATCTCCTGGAAGAAGTCGCGGATGATGCCGCGATATTTGATGCGCATTTCCGGCTGCGTCTGGCCGAGCTCCAGGATGCCGCGCACCCACTCGACGAAATCGCCGGCGCGCGCCGGGTCGATGCCGAGCACATGCGCGATGACGCGCGGCGTGATCTGCTGGGCGTAGTCGGCCGCGGCGTCGGCCCGGCCCCTGTCCGCGAACCCGTCGATCAGGCTGTTGCAGAGGTCCTGCGTATAGGGGAGGTGCCCCTCCACCGCGCGCGGCGAGAAGAAGGGCAGGATCAGCCGCCGGAAGGGCTGGTGCTCGGGCGGGTCGGCGGTGATCGGCGGGTTCTCGCTGCCGTATTTCTTCGCCTCCGCCACCAGCACCTCGCGCAGCTCCGGCGAGGGCGGCACCACCACCGCCGAGCGCGAGGAGAGCGTCGGCACCATCTTGACGAGCGCCTGCAGGTCCTCGTAGCGGGTCGGCATCCAGGAGCCGCCCCAGCGCTCCGTGTGCGCAATCGGGCAGCGTTCGCGCAGCTCGTCCCAGACCGGCGCCGGGTCGCGCACATAGCCGGGGTCGAAAATGTCGTAGTCGGACGCCCAGTCGTGGACCGGGCAGCTTTCCGGCGCGTCGGTCATCAGCCTGTCCCCCCTTCAGTCCTCTTCGACGACCGAAATCGCGAATTCGGGACAATTGTCGATAGCGAGCCGGGCCTCGTCCTCCCGGCCCGGCGGCACGATGCCTTCGTTCTGCGCCCGGGAGAGCCCGTAGTCATCGACCTCGAACAGGTCCGGCGCCAGCGCATAACAGCGGTTGTGGCCCTCGCAGAGATCGGGATCGACCTTGATTCTCACAGCCCTCGGCTCCTCCGCTCCGGTACAGGCTTGCAAGGGATGTTAGCATGTCCGGTTGGCTTCTTGAACAACGCTGCGGCTCAGTTCCTGAACAGGGCGGCCGCCCCGCCGATGGCGCCTTTTTTCCGCTCGCGCTCCTCGTCGACGCGGTCGGCCTCGGCGCGGAGCCGGGCGGCGAGCTCCTCCAGGTCGCCGACCGAGAGCCGGGCGAGGTCGTCGCCGAGCGTGTAGTCCGGCGGGCGGGGTTTCTCGTCTTCGTCTTGCATGGCGGGCCTCCGCTTGCGAATGTCGCGGGCCCTGCCCTTTACCCGGAATGGACCGAGATGGCCAACGCATTGCCCGCCGAAATGACCGTTATGGAAACCCCGGTGCCCGGAGGCCCGGAGGCGCTGGTGCCCGGACGCCGCCCGGTGCCGACGCCCGGCCCCGGCGAGGTGCTGATCCGCATCGCGGCCGCCGGCATCAACCGCGCCGACTGCATGCAGCGCGCCGGCAGCTACCCGCTGCCGCCCGGCGCCTCCGACATCATCGGCCTCGAATGCTCCGGCACCGTGGCCGCCCTCGGCGCGGGCGTCGAGGGCCGGGCGGTGGGCGAGCCGGTCTGCGCGCTCTTGTCCGGCGACGGCTACTGCGAATACACCGCCGTGCCGGCCGCGCAGTGCATGGCGGTGCCCGACGGCGTGGACCTGGTCGATGCGGCCGGCCTGCCGGAGACCTACGCCACCGTCTGGGCCAATGTCTTCCAGACCTGCGCGCTCCGGCCCGGCGAGACCTTCCTGGTGCAGGGCGGCTCCAGCGGCATCGGCACGACCGCGATCCAGCTCGCCAAGGCCTGGGGCTGCACCGTGCTCGCGACCGCCGGCAGCGCGGAGAAGGTCGCGGCCTGCGAGGCGCTCGGCGCCGACCGGGCGATCAACTACCGCGAGGAGGATTTCGTGGCGGCCGCGCGCGAGGCGGCGGGCGGCGCCGACGTCATCCTCGACATGGTGGGCGGCGACTACATCCCGCGCCAGCTCGAATTGCTGAACCATGGCGGGCGGCTCTGCTTCGTGGCCTTCATGCGGGGCTCGGAGGCGGAGGTGAATTTCGGCCTCGTCCAGCGCAAGCACCTGATCGTGACCGGCTCGATGCTGAGGCCGCGCTCCGTCGAGGAGAAGGGGCAAATCTGCAAGGAGGTCGCGGACTATGCCTGGCCGCGCTTCGCCTCGGGCGCGTTCCGCGCCGTAACCCATGCCCGCTTCCCGCTCACGCAGGCCGCGGAGGCCCATCGGCTGATGGAGTCGAGCGCGCATATCGGCAAGATCCTGCTCGTGCCCTGACACGGCGGCTACAGGGGCAGCACCGTCCCGGCGCCGCTCCGCTCGGCCCGTTTCAGGAGCTCGACGGCCGTCGCCAGGTCCTCGAGCGCAATGCCGAGATTGAAGGCCAGAATCCGCTGCGTATCGGAGGTTCTGGCGCCCCTGCCATGCGCCACCAGCTCCGCGAGTGTCGCATCCACGCGGTCCACCGCCGGGAACTTCCCCTCATGCAGCCGCGCGTCCTCGATCTGGGCGAAATCGTCGGTCAGCAGCAGGTCCATCGCCCGGATCGCCTCGTCCGTGACATAGCTGTCATAGTCGATGGTGACGACCAGCGCGCCGGCCCCGATCCAGTCCGGCCGGATGACGGGCCTGCGGTCCTTCTCGATCGGCCCGCCGGTGACCAGCACATCCGCGCGGCGCGCGACCCCTTCGGGCCCGTCCGTCCCCTCGACGGACGCGAAGCCGAACCGTCCCCTCATCTCCGCGACGAAGCGCTGCTGGCGTTCCGGGTGGATGTCGTAGCACAGGCAGCGGTCGAACCCGGGCCGGACGGCGTGGACGGCTTCCAGATGCGCCCGCGCCTGCAGGCCGCAGCCGAGAATGCCGAGGGTGCGGGCGCCCGCCTTCGCCAGATGCCGGACGACCAGCGCGGAGGCGGCGGCCGTGCGCCGCCCGGTGATCCACTCCGCGTCCATCACCGCGCACATGCGCCCCGTGGCGTCCTCGGTGAGGATGTAGAGGCCCTGTATGTAGGGCAGGCCCCCGGCCGGGTTGTCCGGGTCGCCGCTCTGCCACTTGCAGCCGGCATAGCCGAGCGCGGGGCTGGCCGAGACCATCGCGCTGTAGAAGCGCGGCCCGTCCCGGTGGAAGAAGATTTTGGGCGGCATCGCCGCCCCGCCCGCCGCCTTCGCCCGGAACGCCTCCTCCAGAATGTCCACCAGTTCGCCCATGCCGAGGCCGAGGCCGTCAAGGTCGGCCCCGGAAAGGAAGCGGACGGACCTGCGCGCTTCTTCCGCCACCCGGTTGCCCCGCCGGCCCCTCAGGCCGCCGCCGCGATGGCGTTGAGCACGGCCTCGGGCGTGATCGGCAGGCTCGAGACCTGCGCGCCGAGCGGCCTGAGCGCGTCGTTCACCGCGAGCAGGACGGCCGCCGGCGCGCCGACCGTCCCGGCCTCGCCCGCCCCCTTGGCGCCGAGCGCGGTGCCCCTGAGCGGGGTCTCGACATGGCCGACATGGATGTCCGGCAGCTCCGCCGCCATCGGAACCAGGTAATCGGCAAGGCTGCCGTTCTGCAACTGGCCGTGCTCGTCGTAGCGGCATTCCTCGAACAGCGCCCCGCCGATGCCCTGCACGACGCCGCCCCTGATCTGCTCCTCGACCAGGAGCGGGTTGACGATCCGCCCGCAATCCTCGACCACCCAGTGGCCGAGCAGCCGCACCCCGCCGGTCTGTGCATCGACCTCCAGCGACGAGCCCTGCACGCCGTTGGCGAGCGCGAAGGGCACGTCGTCGGGCGCATAGTGGCGGGTGACGGCGAGTTCCGGCTGCACGCCCGGCGGCAGGGTGTCCTGGCGGAAATGGCCGATGCGCCCGATTTCGGCGAGCGTGATCCGGGCCTCTCGCGTCGCCCGGTCGCAGACCGCGCCGCCGGCAAGGTCGAGCCCGGCGGGATCGGCCTGGAGGATCGAGCCGGCGAGTTCGAGGATGTTCCCGCGCAGGCCCTCCGCCGCGCGCCAGGCGGCCTCGCCGCCTATGGTCAGCCCGCGCGAGGCCCAGGCGCCGCCGCCATAGGGGGCGAGCGCCGTGTCCCCGCCCACCACGCCGACATCCTCCGGCGCCACGCCCAGGCGGTCGGCGACGATCTGTGCGAGCGCGCTCAGGGTTCCCTGCCCGATCTCGATGACGGAGGTGACGCAGCGCACCCTGCCGGACGGCTCCAGCCGCACCGTCGCGCCGTCCTGGGTGCTGATGCGGGCCCCCGCCGGGCCGTAGCGCTCCGCGCCGATGGCGGTCATTTCGAGGAAGGTCGCGACCCCGATGCCGCGATGGACCCCGTTCCGGCGCAGCGCCGCCTGCTCAGCCCGGAGCGTGTCATAGCCCATCATGGAGACCAGCCTGTCGAGGCATTGCCGGAGGCTCAGCCGGTCCATGGCGATGCCGCCGGGCGTCCTCAGCGGAAAGGCGTCCCCGGCCCAGTAGTTGCGCCGGCGCATCTCCACCGGGTCGATGCCGGCGGCGTGCGCCGCCCGGTCGAGAAGCTGCTCGGTCACCGCGCAGGCGATCGGCTGGCCGACCGCGCGGTACATGCCGGACGGCGGCTTGTTCTGGAAGGCGATGCGCAGCCGGCCCTCATAGTGCCCGTTGGCGTAGGGGCCGCCGGCCATCGAAATCGTCATCATGCCTTCATTCACCGGCGCGCGGCCGTAGGAGGCATAGGCGCCGAAGGAGGAGAGCGCGTCCACGGTGAGCCCCCGGATGACGCCGTCCGCATCCACGCCCAGCCGCGCCTCCACCCTCTGGTCGCGGGCCTGGATGTCGCTGACGAAGGATTCCAGGCGGTCGGCGGCATATTTGACCGGCCGGCCGAGGATCCTGCTGACGGCCGAGACCGCAATCTCCTCGCCATAGATGTGCAGCTTGATGCCGAACCCGCCGCCGATATCGGGCGTCACCACGCGGACGAGGTGTTCGGGGATGCCGAGATGGCGCGACAGCGTGTCCTGCTGGTGCCAGGGCGCCTGGTGGCTGCCATGGACGGTGAGCCGGCCCTCGCCCGGGTCGTAGTCGGCAATCACCGTCCTCGGTTCGAGCGGCACGCCGGTATGCCGCGCGAAGGAGAAGCGGCCCTCCACGACATGCGCCGCCCCGGCAAGCGCGGCCTCCGGGTCGCCGGCCCGGACCGCGGCGGCATAAGCGAGATTGCCGCCGAGCTCGGGATGGGCCGGCGCGGCACCCTCGTCCAGCGTGCGGTCGCGGACCGCTGCCGGCGCCAGCGGCTCCCACTCGACAGCGACGGCAGCCGCGGCGTCCTCGGCGCGCGCGCGGCTGGCGGCGACGACCGCGGCGACGGGCTCGCCCTGCCAGACCGCGCGGTCCACCGCGACGGCATGCTGCGGCGGCGAGACCAGCGTCGGCAGATGGTCCATTTTCCCCTGCCAGGGCGTGCAGACCCGGGCAATGTCGGCCCCGGTGAACACCCTTGCACCCGGCACGGCGGCGAGCGCCGGCGCCGGGTCGATCTTCGCGATCCGGGCATGCGCATAGGGGCTTCTGACGAAGACGAGGTGGAGCAGGCCGGGGAATAGGAGGTCGCCGGCATATTTGCCGCGGCCGGCGGCAAGCCGCCTCGCGCCGCTGCGCGGCAGGGGCCGCCCGACGGCTTCGGGCCGGTCAGCCACGGACGCGCTCCCCCATGACCGCCTCAATGGTATCGACAATGGCGTGACAGCCGGTGCAGCGGCAGGAATTGCCCGACAGGAACTCGCGGCTTTCCGGCCGGACGTAGGAGAAGCGCGGCGCCTTCACTCCCTGCCTTCCATTCCCGTGTGCGCGGATGCACTCTAGCACGCCGCTGGGGGCTGTCGGGGAGCGGGAGCGGGCATGCGCGTCGGCATTGAAGTAGGCGGGACCTTTACCGACCTGGTGGCGGTCGAGGGCGGGACCGTGCTGACGGCGAAGGTGCCGAGCACGCCGGCCAGCCCCGATCTTGGCGCCATGCACGCGCTCGACGCCGCCGGCCTCGACCCGGCCGGGATCGAGGAACTCGTCCACGGCTCGACCGTGGCGACCAATGCCGTGCTCGAACGCAAGGGCGCCGCGGTCTGCCTGTTCGTGACGAAGGGCACGCGCGACCTTCTGCTGCTCCAGCGCCACGACAAGGAGGCGATCTACGACCTCCGCTACCGCAAGCCCGAGCCGGTCGTGGCGCGGCGCGACATCTTCGAGATCGACGAGCGCATCGCCGCCGACGGCAGGGTGCTCAAGGCGCCGGACCGCGCCGCCACTGCCCGCCTCGTCCGGCAGGCGCTGGCGGAGGGCGGATACGAAGCAGCCGCGCTCTGTTTCCTGCATGCCTACGCCAATCCCGACCACGAGCGAGCGGTGGCGGCGATCGTCCGCGAGGCGGCGCCGGCGTTGCCGGTCACCTGCTCGAGCGACGTCACGCGGGAATTCCGCGAGTATGAGCGCGCCTCGACCGCTGCGCTCGCGGCCTATGTGCAGCCGGTCATGGCGGGATATGTCAGCCGGTTTTCCGCCGCGCTCGCCGGGCGGGGTTTCACCGGGCGGTTCTCGATCATGCAGTCCAATGGCGGGCGGATGCCGGCCGAAGCCATGGAGCGCAACGCCATCTCGGCACTGTTCTCCGGCCCCGCGGCGGGCGCGGTCGGCGCGGTGCGCAGCGTTGCCCGCGCGGGCTTCCGAGACCTGATCACGCTCGACATGGGCGGCACCAGCACCGATGTGGCGCTGATCGCCGACGGCCGGCCCGAGCTTGCCTCCATGACCCGGATCGACGGCCTGCCGGTGAAGACGCCGGTCATCGACATCGTTTCGGTCGGGGCCGGCGGCGGCTCGCTGGCCTGGGTCGATGACGGCGGCCTGCTGCGCGTCGGCCCGAGTTCCGCCGGCGCCGCGCCGGGGCCGGCCTGCTACGGGCGGGGCGGCGACCGGCCGACGGTGACGGACGCCCATCTGGTGCGCGGCACGCTCCGGGCGGATGCTTTCCTCGGCGGGCGCATGGCGGTGGACCGCGAGGCGGCCTGCCGGGTGCTGGAGCCGCTGGCCGCCCGCTTCGGGCTGCCCCTGGAGGAAATCGCCGACAGCGTGGTCCGCCTCGCCGAAGTCAGCATCGTGCGCGCCATCCAGCGGGTCTCCACCGAACGCGGACGCGACCCGCGCGACTATGTGCTGGTGCCCTATGGCGGCGCGGGTCCGCTGCATGCGGCAAGAGTGGCCGAAGACCTCGCCATCGGGACCGTCGTCGTGCCGCCCAATGCCGGCGTGCTCTCCGCGTCCGGTCTGCTGCTTTCGGACCATGTGCATTACCGGACCCGGACCCGGCGGCTTGCGGTCTCGGAGGCCAGCATGGGCGCCGTCCGCGATACGGTGGAAGCGCTGCAGGCCGAAGCGCGGGATTATCTGGCCGGACTCGGGATCGAGGCGGCGGCGGATTTCGACCGGGTGCTGGAGATGCGCTATCTGGGCCAGGCTTTCGAGGTCCCGGTTTCGCTCTCCGGCATGGACCTCAACCGCTTGCAGGCGGAGGAGCTTGCCCGGCTGTTCGCCGAGGCGCACCGGCGGGTGTTCGAATTCGCGAAACCGCCCGGCGACCCGGTCGAGGTGGTGTCCTTTCGCGTGGGCGTCCGGGCGCCGACGCCGCCCATGCCGTCCATGGGCCGGGCGCCGGCGAACGGCCGGGCCGCGCCCCGCAGCACGGCGCTAACCGAACGCGGCAAGGCGCTCGAGGCCGGGCTGCTCGCCCGCGCGGACCTCGGCCCGGACGCCGTGGCGGGGCCGTTGCTGATCGACGACGGCAGCGCGACGATCTACGCGCCGCCGGGCTGGACGGCCGCGGCTGACGGGGACGGCAATGCGATCCTGAGGAAAGGGGCAGGGCCATGAAGGTTTCGCCGGTCGATCAGGCCGTCATCACCCAGGCGCTGATCGCGGCCGCCGACGAGATGGGGATCAAGCTCATCCGCTCGGCCCATTCCCCGGTGGTGCGCGAAGCCCAGGACTGCTCGGCCGCCATTCTCGACCGCAAGGGGCGGGTCGTGGCCCAGGCCGACCTCATCCCGATCCAGCTCGGCTCCGTCACGCACACCTTCCGCGCCTGCCTGGAGCACCACCCGCTGGAGACGCTCCGGGAGGGGGATTTCCTCGTCAACAACGACCCCTATTCCGGCGGGCAGCACCTGCCGGACATCTTCCTGTTCTCGCCGATCTTCCTGCAGGGCGCGCTGGTCGGCGTCACGGCGACGGTCGTCCACCACATAGACCTCGGCGGCGGCGCGCCCGGCCTCAACCCGGATGCCGGCGACGTCCATGAGGAGGGCATCACCCTGCCGCCGAGCCGCTATTCGGTCGAGCGGGACTGGAACGGCGGCCCGTTCGAGCGGCTGGTGCGCGCCAATGTGCGCATGCCGGAGGCCACCATCGGTGACATCAACGCGCAGTTCGCCGCCAATGCCGTTGGCGGCGAACGGCTCAAGGGCCTATGCCGCAAGTTCGGGCGGGACACGGTGTTCGCGGCGATGGACGAAATGCTGGACTACTCCGAGCGGCGCGTCCGGGCCGCGATTGCGGCCGCGCCCGACGGCAGCTACCGGGGCGAGGCATGGCTCGACGATGACGGCCGGGGCGAGGACCCGGTGCCGGTCCGCGCGACGCTCACCATCGACGGGGATTCGATCGCGGTCGATTTCGAGGGCACCGCCCCGCAGGTCGCCACCAACATGAACAGCCCCTTCGCCTCCACCGTCTCCTCGGCCATCGCCTGCATCAAGGCGGTGCTGACGGACCCCGACATCCCGTTCAATGAGGGCGCGGAACGCGCCATTGCGGTCACCGCCCCCTATGGCTGCCTCGTCAATCCGCGCCCGCCGGCGCCGGTGCGCGCCCGCCTGCTGCCGAGCTACCGGGTGGTGAACGCGGTGATGAACGCGCTTGCCGGCGCCGTGCCGGAGAAGGTGATTGCGCCCGGTTTCGACACGACGACGGTGAGCTGCATCAGCCACAAGCATGACGGCGGCTACAACATCTATCTGGAGATCTTCGGCGGCGGCTACGGGGCGGGCCCCGGCAATGACGGCTGCGATGCAGTGGACTCGATGCTGTCCAACTGCTCGAACATCCCGATCGAGGCGATGGAGAGCGACTATCCGTTCTTCCGCGTCGAGGACTACAGCCTGCGCGCGGCCTCGGGCGGCGGCGGGCGCCAGCGCGGCGGCATGGGCTTCCAGCGCATCTACCGCATCCTTGACGAGGGCGTGACCTTTGCGACCTACGGGGACCGCTTCCGCTTCGCCGCGCAGGGCCTGTTCGGCGGCGGCCCCGGGGCGAAGGCGGAAACCCTCGTCGAGCGCGGCGGCCAGCGAATTCCGCTCCGCTCGAAGCAGCAATTCCCGCTCGGCCGCGGCGACCGGCTCATCGTCCGCACCGGCGGCGGGGGCGGCTACGGCCCGGCAGAGGAACGCGATCCCGGCCTCGCCGAGCGCGACCGGCTGGACGGGTTCGAAAGCAATCCGGGATAGCGCGCCGAACACGGGAGGCAGGCATGTTCAGGATCGACCGGCTCGACCATTTCGTGATGCGGGTGAAGGATGTCGAGGCCACGTGCGAGTTCTACGCCAGGGCGCTCGGCATGGAGGTCATTACCTTCGGGCGCGACGGCATCGGCCAGGACGGGATCGTGCGCAAGGCGCTCCGCTTCGGACAGCACAAGATCAACCTCCACCCCGACGACACCGACTGGTACCGGGCGCGCGACCCGCGCTGCGGCGGCGAGGATTTCTGCCTCATAACGGATACGCCGCTGGAGGAGGTCGTCGCGCATCTGGAAGCCTGCGGCGTCGGGATCGAGACCCCGCCCTCGGAGCGCAGCGGCGCGCTCGGCCCCATCCGCTCGGTCTATTTCCGCGACCCGGACGGCAATCTCGTCGAGGTCTCGAACTACCTGTAGGCCCGCGCGTCCTACCGGTCCGCCCGGGCGAGGACGGCGTCGAGCAGCACGGTGACCGCCTCGACCGTCGGCTCCCAGGGGATGTCTTCGGCCTCATTGTGGGTGATGCCGCCGATACAGGGGCTGAATATGAGCGCCGTGGGGGCGATGCGCGAGATGTAATAGGCGTCGTGGCCGGCGATGCTGCGCATGTCCATGCAGGAGGTGCCGCGCGCCTCGGCCGCCCGGCGCACGAGGCCGGTGCATTCGGGGTCGAACGCCTCGTCGCCGAAGGTCCATTCGGCGGTGATTTCGGCCTCGACCTGCGCCCTTTCCGCCGCCCGGTCCAGCGCCGCGCGCGTCTTCTCCACCATCTCGTCGGTGACCGCGCGGTCCGTGTGGCGCATATCGACGGTGACCTCGGCATATTCCGGCAGGATGCCGAAACGGTTCGGCCAGATCTGCATGCGCGAAGCCGAAGTGCGGCCGACGGGTTCGTAGTCCCAGCCGATGTCGTTGACGGCGGCGAGGAAATAGGCCGCGCCCATCATCGCGTTCCGGCGTTTTTTCATCTCGGTCGGCCCGGTATGGGCGCACTCGCCGCGGAAGACACAGTTGAGCGCGTGGCTGTAATAGCCGCCGGTCACCACGCCGACCGACACGCCCGCTTCCTCCAGCAGCGAGTCCTGCTCGATATGCAGCTCGAAATAGGAATCGAGCTCGCGTCCGCCAACCGGCGCGTCGCCCAGATAGCCGATCCGCCGGAGCTCGTCTCCGTAACGGATGCCGTCGTCGTCGGTCAGGTCGTGCAGCCACTCGACGGTCGCGAGGCTTGCGAAGACCCGCGAAGCCGCCATGGGCGGGGCAAAGCGCACGCCCTCCTCGTTGGTCCAGTTGACGACCTCGACAGGCCGCTTCGTCACGATGCCGTTGTCGTCGAGCGTGCGCAGGACCTCCAGCCCGGCGAGCACCCCCAGCACGCCGTCGAAGCGCCCGCCGGCCGCCTGGGTGTCGAGGTGGCTGCCGATGACGACCGGCGGCAGGCCGTCCTCCCGGCCTGCGCGCCGGGCGAAGATGCTGCCCGCTTCATCGACCGTCACCCCGCAGCCGATGGCCTTGCACCACTCGACGAATTGGTCGCGCATCTCCCCGTCGCTGTCCGAAAGCGCGAGCCGGCGCAACCCGCCTTTGGGGCCGGCGCCGATCTCCGAGGAGCGGTCGAGCGCCGCTCGGAGGCGTTCGGCGTCGATGGAGAGGTTGGGAAGCTGGGTCGGCATGGCGGCGGTCCTGCTGCGAGGGGTCAGAGGGGGAGCGAATGGGGCGCGATCTCGTCGCCCGCGCGGCCCAGGAAGTCGCGCGCGGGCGCCTCCGCCAGCATCCGCGCCTGCGACTCTTCGAGCTGCGCCGCGGCGCCCTCCGGGTCGAGATGGAGCGGCCGGCCGTTCTCGACCACGGGCCGGCCGTCCACGAAGACCTCGCGGACGGCCCGGTCCGCGGCCTCGAACACGAAGGTGCGCAGCGGGTCGCGCGCCGGGCGCATGGCGGGATGGTCGAGGTCGAGCAGCACGATGTCCGCCTTCGCGCCGGGCGCGAGCCTGCCGAGGTCGCCGCGCCCGAGCGCGTCCGCCCCGCCGACCGTGGCGGCGCGGAACATCTCGCATGTATCCACCGCGCGGTAGTCGCCCGCCATCACCCGGGCCAGCAGGATGGCAAGCCGCATCTCCTCGGCGAGATTGTGCGGGGCGACGTCGGTGCCGAGCCCGACATTGACCCCGCGCGCCCGGTAGCGCCCGAAATGGTCCATCGCCTGGCCGTAGCGGGCGAAGGGCGAGGGACAGTGCGCCACCGACGCCCCGGACTCGGCGAGGCGGCCGAGGTCGGCATTGCCGCGCCAGCGTATGTCCGGATGCTCATCGATGAATATGGCGTGGCCGAGGATGGCGTCGGGGCCGAGAAAGCCGATATCGGCGGCATATTCGAGCGGCGTCCTGCCGTGCCGGCGGACGATCTCGTGGAATTCCACCTTGGACTGCGAAATGTGGGTGGTGAGCGGACGTCCCGTCTCGCGCGCGAAGGCGGCTGCATCGCGCAAGGTCGATTCCGTGCAGGTCTCGATCTGTCCGGGAAAGACGATGCCGCGCAGCCGCCCGCCCGGGTGCCGCTCGGCTTCCTCGATGACGCCAACGGCCGCTTCGAAGGCGCGGCGCCCCGCAGCTTCGTCCCAGTCGAAGCGGAGCCGGTGCCGGTCCCGCAGCGACCAGCGGGCGTCGGCGAAATAGGGGCCGATGTAACAGCGAAGACCGCTCCGGCCCGCGCATTCGAGCCACCCCTCCACCGGCCCCGAGAGATCGACCAGGGTGGTGACGCCGGAGAGCAGCAGCTCAGCATAGGCCATCTCCATTCCCGCGCGGCGGCCGTCCGCGTCCAGGACGAAGGCGCACATGCGCTCATAGAGCCCGGTGTCGTACATCTCGGGCACGCCGTGGTCCTCGCGGACCCCCTTGTAGGCGGGTTCGGTGTGGGGGTGCGAATGCAGGTTGACGAGGCCCGGCATGGCGAAGCGGCGCGAACCGTCCACGACCCGGTCGGCCGCGCCTTCGTAGCGGCCGCCCACCTGAATGATGCTGTCCCCCGCAAAGGCGACGTCCCCGTCCCGCAGATAGCGGTGCCCGCGGCCGTCCCAGGCCGCGATCCAGGCCGCATTGCGGATGACGGTGGTTTTGCTGCTCATGCTTTCGCCTTTCTGCCGCACTCACCCGGCGCACGGCGGGAACTGCGGGTCAGTCTTCGCCCGGTTCCCGCATCCGCGTCGGAATTTCCCGTGAGCCATGCAGGATACGCCAGACTTCGACAACCGAATCTTTTTCGACGTAAGGCACGAGATACGGAAACTTTCCCGTCATTCTGAAGCGCAAGCCGGGAATATCGAGTTCGCGGGCGTAACGAGGAGAGCCAGTCGCCGGCGATTCGCCAACATGGCGCAGTGTTTCCTCCACTGCGTCTGTGAAATCCTCCGCGAGCACAGGCCCCGCCTCTTCCAGATAGTGCTCCACAGCATTGTCGAAATCGCGCCGCGCCCGCCCTCGCAGGACGACCGGCCGGGTGCTCACTTTTGGGCCGCTTGGCGAATCCGCTGACGCACCCCGTCGAAGTAATCCGCATCGGCCGTAACCGCCAGCGGCGATGCCGCTCCTTCGAGGAGCATGTTGCGCAGGTTCTGGCGGTCCTGTTCCCTGCGGATCAACTCGCGGACATATTCGCTCGAACTGCTGTAGCCGCGCGCGCCGACCTGATCGTCCACAAACGCCTTCATGGTGTCCGGAAGCGATATGTTCATCGTTGTCATGGCTCAATGCTAACGCCAATTGGCAAATATTGGCAAGGAGTAATCCCGCCCGGCCCCGTTTACGCTATGCTCACCGCCATTCCGCCGGGAGGACCGACATGATCGAGGGACGCTGTCTTTGCGGGACCGTGCGCTTCGCCGTGGACGCGGTGCGCGACCTCTCCCACTGCCATTGCTCGATGTGCCGCAAGCATCACGGCGCCGCCTTTGCCACCATGGCGCGGGTCCGGGAGGAAGCCTTCCGGTGGACGGCCGGCGAGGAAGCGGTCCGGCATTACGAATCCTCGCCCGGTTTCCGCCGCTCCTTCTGCGGCACCTGCGGCTCCTCGCTGCCGGGGCGCTCGCCGGCCGGCGGCTGGTTCGTGCCGGCGGGCCTCTTCGCGGACGATCCCGAAAAGCGCCCGAACGCCCATATCTTCGCCGCCTCGGCGCCGCCCTGGAACAGGATCGACGACGACCTCATCCGCTTCGACGGCTGGCCGCCGAACAAGGGGCTGCCGGAAATCCCGCGCGCCCGGCCGGAGGGCGTGGAGGGGCTTGCCGGAAGCTGCCTTTGCGGCGGGATCGTCTGGGAGGTGCTGGAGCCCTTCGGGCGTGTCCACAACTGTCACTGCTCGCGCTGCCGGAGAGCGCGCGCAGCGGCCCATGCCACCAACGGCTTCACCTCGATCGACGGGCTGCGCTTTGTCCGGGGCGAGGAACTCGCGGCCGAATGGAAACTGCCGGAAGCCCGGCATTTCGCCGTCTCCTTCTGCCGAAACTGCGGCTCCGGCGTTCCCCGGCGCTCTCAGGAGCGCGGCCTTGCCGTCACGCCGATGGCGGCGCTGGACGACGATCCGGGGCGGAATGTGGACCGGCATATCCACACAGCCTCCATGGCCCCCTGGCATCGGATTACCGACGATCTTCCGCAGTTCGACGAGGACGCTCCCGGCCCGCTCATGCCGTCCCGGCCTTTGCAACCGAAGTGAAACATCCTAAATCTGGCGGCAATACTTTCCTGAAACCGAAAGCGCCTCTCCCATGGACATGCCCCTTATGCCGAAGGCGACCGCGGTCTGGCTGATCGACAACACGCGCCTCACCTTCGAGCAGATCGGCGCGTTTTGCGGCCTTCACATGCTGGAAGTGCAAGCGCTGGCGGACGGCGATATCGGCGCCGGTATCAACGGCCGCGACCCGATCACGCATGATGAACTCACCCGCGAGGAAATCGCCCGCTGCGAAGCCCTGCCCGATGAGAGGCTCGTCATGGCCAGGCGCGACTCGCCGCGCGCCACGGCGCGAAGCAGCGGTCCGCGCTACACGCCCGTCTCCAAGCGGCAGGACAAGCCGGACGGAATCGCCTGGCTGCTCCGCAACCGGGCCGAACTCTCGGACGCGCAGATCGGCAAGCTGATCGGCACGACCAAGAACACGATCACCGCCGTGCGCGAGCGCACGCACTGGAACACCAGCAATATCCGCCCGCAGCACCCGGTCGATCTCGGCCTCTGCACCTATATCGACCTTGCCGAGGAAACGGCCAAGGCGCGCGCCAAGCTGCCGCCCGAGGAGCGCGAGGCGCTCGAGGCCGCGGAGCGGCCCCAGCTCGACCCTGAGCCCGTCGAGGACGAGTCCCCGCTATTCGGCTGATCCCGGCCTGGAACCGCCTGCCGGCCCTTGCGAAGGCCGGCATTCTTGCCATGGCGGCGATGGCCGCGTTCACTGGCATGAGCGTGTGCATCCGCTTCGCCTCGACCGAGCTGCACCCGTTCCAGATCGTCTTCTTCCGCAACCTGCTGGTACTGGCCTTCATGGCCCCGTTCTTCCGCCGGCTGGACCTCTCGGCGCTCCGGCGGCCGGGCTTCCCGTGGCACCTCTACGCGATGCGTGGCGCGTTCGGCACCGTGGGCATGATCTGCGGCTTCTGGGCGGTCATCGTCATGCCGCTCGCCGATGTCACCGCGCTCTCCTTCACCATGCCGCTCTTCGCGACGGCCGGCGCGGCGCTGGTGCTGGGCGAGACCGTGCGCGCGCGGCGCTGGACCGCCATCGTGGTCGGCTTCCTCGGCGCCATGCTGGTGCTGCGCCCGGATTTCTCGGGCCTGGGTGCGGGCGCCGGCCTCGCTTTCGCCAATGCCGTGATGATCGCCGCGTCGACGCTCGTCATCAAGCGGCTGGCGCATCGCGAGCCGGTGGAGCGCATCGTCTTCCTCGCCTCGGCCATCATCGCGGCGCTGTCGCTCCCGCCGGCGCTGTTCGTCTGGCGGTGGCCCGGCGCGGAGACCTGGTTGTGGCTGTTCGCGCTCGCCGGGGTCGCCTCGCTCGGGCATGTGGCGTTCGTCCGCGCGCTCGCGCTCGCCGACCTGACCGTGGTGATGCCCTGGGAGTTCACCCGGCTGCCGATGATGGTGCTGGTCGCCATGGCGGTCTTCGACGAGACGCCCTCGGTCTGGGCGCTGGCGGGCGGCGCGGTGATCTTCGCGTCCACCTTCTACATCGTCCGCCGCGAGGCTCAGCTCGCCCGCCGGCCCGAGTCCAGATAGCGCCGGCCGCCGATTTCCAGCATGTCGATACGCGCCGCATAGCTGCCCGCGCCGGTCTCGAACGCCCGGCGCTTCGGGATGCCCGGGCGCACCAGCGGCCCGCCGGCGACCGTTTCCGCCGGCGCGATGCCGAAGGCCTCCAGCACGGTCGGCGCGATGTCTATGGGCCCGACCGCTGCCTCGGCCGCGGCGGCTGCGGGAAAGTGCGGCCCCCGCGCCGCCAGCAGGCAGGACAGCTCCTTCGGGTGCAGGCCGCCGTGGATGCCGCCGAACTCCGGCGGCGGCGAGTCGTCCATGCCGGCAAGCGCGCCGCCGGCGAAGCCCCAGCGGTTGTCGCCGTCGTCCTGGCCGAGCGTATAGACCAGATGCGGCGTGCGCTCATGGTCGAGCCCCACCAGCCCGAGCGAGAAGCTGCCGGCGACATGGCCCTCCACCTCGTTGACGCCGCGCGCGAACAGCAGCCCCGCCCAGGGCTGCTCGCGCATCCAGTCCGCCAGCTTCGCGACCCGGCCGTCGCGGCTCACGACATTGCCGCAGGAGGACGAGACGACCGCATAGTCGGTGTCGGCATCGAGCCGCGGCCCGGCGCGGAAGCCCGCAGCGCGCATTTCCGCGGCCACGTCGATCTTCTCGCGGATCGTCACCTGTCCGTGGTCGGAGAGCAGGATGACATTCCAGCGCGCGGCGTCGGGCCTCGCTTCGAGCGCGGCGAGGACCTGCGCGAATTCCGCGTCCACGCAGGCGAGCGCCTCCCGGCAGGCATCCGAACCGATGCCGGCATAGTGCATGGCGATGTCGGGCTCGGAATACCAGACCACGGCGACATGGGGGTCGTGCCGGGGAAACATCTCCTCCAGGAGCACGCGCGTCGCGTAGCGGCATCGCGCATTGTTCGGCATCGCCTGCGCCGGCACGGGCCCCAGCCGCTCCTCGATCCCCGCATGGTCGGCCGCCGGCGTGCTGATCTCCGGCCCCTGCACCGAGAAGGTCGCCTGGTTGCGCCCCCGCGCGCGGGGATTGAGGCAATACGCATTGCCGGCCGTGCCGGACGAGACGACGACATAGCGCCTGTCCGCGGCCGCCAGCCGGTCCCCCAGCGACGGCGCGGCGACCAGCGCATCGCCGAAATGCTCCACCGCCGCCAGCAGGCCCTCGACCGGCGCGGTGTTGATGAGCGGCCCGTTGCCGGGCGTCGGGAAGGTGTTGGCGATCTGCCCGTGCCGGGCGGGCCAGGCGCCCGTGGCCACGGTCGGCGTGACGACGCGGGTCTCGCTCGGGAACACCGTCCGCGCGTTCGGCCACACGCAGCCCTCGCCCATGAAGCGCGCCACTGCCGGGCAGGCCTCCTCCGAGATCATGTCGGGCCGGAGCCCGTCCATCGCCACGATCAGGAAACGCGGTTCGTCAACGGCCATGCGGCTCCCTCCTGCACGTCCATACTACCGCCAATTTTCGCATTCAGAACGGCTTGACGACGACCAGGATGACGATGGCGAGGGTCAGCAGCGCCGGGGCTTCGTTGGCGAGGCGGCAGCGACGCGCGGAAAGGCTTCTGCCGTCTTCGTCGAGATGCTTGCGCCAGCGCGCGAAGAGGTGGTGCAGCCATGCCATGACGGCGACGGCGGCGAGCTTGCCCCAGAGCCAGCCGGCGGCCCAGTCCATGTTCGGCGAGACCCAGAGCAGGAGCCCGCCGAACAGGAAGGCCGCGATCATCGCCGGGTTGATGATGACCCTGAGCAGGCGCCGCTCCATTCGCTTGAAACGCTCGCTGTCGGCGGCGCCGGGTTTAGTCTCCAGGTGGTAGATGAAGAGGCGCGGCAGATAGAGCATCCCGGCCATCCAGAAGACGATGGCCGCGATATGCAGCGCCTTGATCCAGGGATAGAGCGCGAAGAGCCAGGTCATCGGGCGGCGACCGGGCAGCCGGTGCAGGAGACCGGGCAGAGCCGTTTTCGCGGCCGGCGGTCGAGCACCAGCGCCGCCAGGCCCTCGATATAGGAAGGCGCGGTGCGCGGCGTCGCCACGCGCTCCCAGGCTGCGGCACCGGCCCGCTCCGCCACGGCCCGGTATTCGATGTCGAGCTCCACCAGCGTCTCGGAATGTTCGGAGACGAACGCGATCGGCGCCAGCACCAGCGCCAGCCCTTCCCTTGCGCCCGCTTCAACCTCCGCCTCCGTGTCGGGCTCGAGCCATTTTTCCGGCGTGGCCCGGCTCTGCCAGGTCACGCGCCAGTCGATGTCATTGAGTTCGCCCAGCCTCGCCTCGGCAGCAGCGCGGAGCGCTTCGGCCGTCCGCTCCACCTGCCACGCATAGGGATCCCCCTTCGCAATCACCCGCTCCGGCAAGCCGTGCGCGGTGAACAGCACGCGGACCGGGCCCGCGGCGCGCGCCCGCCGGACAGCCTCGGCAAGCGGCTCCGCCCAGGCTTCGACCAGTCCCTCCAGCAGCGGATGGCAGCACAATACCCGCAGCCGAGCATCCGCTCCCGCCAATTTCCGCCATTCGGCGAGCGACGACCCCGAAGTAGTGGTCGAGAACTGCGGATAGAGCGGCAGGGCCACGATTTCGTCCGGGCGGTAGTCGCGAACCGCCGCAAGCGCCGCCGCCGCGTGCGGATGCCAGTAGCGCATCGCAATGAAGCAGCGCGCCTCCTGTCCCCGCGCCCCCAGTGCGGCTTCAAGCGCCCGGGCCTGTTCCTCGGTCTGCGCCAGCAACGGCGAGGCCCCGCCCAGCTGCTCATAGGCCGCGCGCGCCGGTGTTTCCCGCCGGCTGGCGATGTAGCGCGACAGAAAAAAGCGGACGGGAGCCGGGACCGTCAGGATGGCGGGGTCGGAAAACAGGTTGCGCAGGAAGGGCTTGACGGCTTCCGGGCTGTCGGGCCCGCCAAGGTTGAAGAGGATGACGGCCAGCCGGCTCACGGTGTCTCCCGCACGATCCGCCGCAGGGCGGCGACATGCTCCGGCGGCGTGATCGGCAGGACGCCATGGCCGAGATTGAAAATATGCGGGCCACTGCGGAGTTCGGAGAGGATCTCCCGGGCCGCTCGTTGCATTGCATCGCCGCCGACGACCAGGAGCATGGGATCGAGATTGCCCTGAACGGCCGCGTCACCTTGAATGGCCTGCGCCGCCCAGCACGGGTCCGTGCTCGTGTCGAGGCCGACGCAATCGCCGACTCCGGCGAACTCGGCGGCAAGCACACCGGCACCGCGCGGGAAGAGAATCAGCGGCACGGAGGGATGGCGTTCCCTCAACGCCGCTGCGATCCGCTGCGCCGGCTCCAGGCACCAGCGTCTCATGGCCGAAGGCGGTAACAGCCCCGCCCAGCTGTCGAACAGCTGCAGCGCCTCCGCCCCGGCCGCCGCCTGCGCCGCCAGATGATCGACCGTGGCGTCCACAAGACGGTCGATCAGCGCCGCGAAACGCTCCGGGTCGCCGGATGCCATCTGCCGGACCTTGAGCCAGTCGCGGCTGGAGCCTCCTTCGACCATATAGGCCGCCATCGTCCAGGGCGCGCCTGCAAAGCCGATCAGCGCCGTTTGGCCGGGCAGGTTTGCTCGTGTCAGGCTGATCGCTTCGTAAACAGCATCCAGGCGGTCTTCCACGGGGTGCAATGAGGCAGGATCGAGAGGCTCCAGGATAGGCCCCTTTCCTTCCACGAAACGCACCTCCTGGCCCATCGCATGCGGAATCGTCAGGATGTCCGAGAACAGGATCGCGGCATCGGTATCGAAGCGGCGCACCGGCTGCAGCGTGATCTCCGCCGCGAGCGCCGGGGAGAAGCAGAGGTCGAGGAAGCTGTCCGCCGAGGCGCGCAGTTTCCGGTATTCCGGCAGGTAGCGCCCGGCCTGGCGCATCAGCCAGAACGGCGCCGGACGCACGGTCTCGCCTGCAAGGGCTCTCAGGAGGGGTTTGACCATACCGGCCGGCAGCGCTTCCTTAACCGGATAGAAGAGATTCTGAATTCTTGTTTTTTCTATATAGCCGCTCCCGGCTGTGGAAACAGGCATTATCCCCTGCGTGCCATTCGAGAAAGCTGCACCGGGATGCGCCTGCTCCCGTTATCCACGGGATTGAAGTTGTCCTTTTCCGGCTGGGGACGGTTTGGGGGCGCGGCGGGAGAGTCGGGTGTGTTATCAGTGGCCTCCGGTTCTGCACCGCTTTTCCCCGGAGGTTGCGTGGATAATCCGGTGGTTCACCTGCATCTGGTCTCCGATGCGACCGGAGAGACCGTGCGCACGCTCGGCCGGGCCTGTGTCAGCCAGTTCGACGGCATAGCGGTCCGGGAGCATTTCTGGGTCCTCATCCGCAATACCGACCAGTTACTGGGCGTGATCGAAGGCATTCGCGCCACCCCGGGCGTGGTGCTCGCGACGGTTGTCAACGACCAGCTCCGCCACCTGCTCGAAGTTGCCTGCCGTGAGGCCGGCGCGCCCTTCGTCTCGCTGCTTGACGAGCCGGTGACGGCTATCAGCGAATGGGCCGGCCGGCGGGCCCATCACCGCCCCGGCCGGCGCCAGAGGCTCGATGACCGGTATTTCGACCGCATCGACGCCATGCAGTTTACCATGGTACATGACGACGGCCAGATGAGCGACGACCTCGACGAGGCGGATGTTGTCGTGATCGGCGTTTCCCGCAGCTCCAAGACGCCGACCTGCATCTATCTCGCCAATCTCGGCTACAAGGCGGCGAATGTGCCCTTCGTGCCGGAAGTGCCGCTTCCGGAGCAGGTGATGCAACTGACGCGCCCGCTGGTGGTGGGCCTCACGGTCGATCCAGGCCGGCTGGTGCAGGTGCGGCGCAACCGTCTGCGCACACTGCATGAGCAGCGCGAAACCAACTATGTGGACCTCGACCGGGTGCGGATCGAAGTCGCCGCCTCGCGCCGCCTCTTTTCCGAAAAGGGCTGGCCGTCCATCGACGTTACCAGGCGGTCCATCGAGGAAACGGCGGCCGGCATCATCCGCCTGCTGGAAGAGCGCGCCCATGGCAGTACGGCCGGGTGAACCACCGATCCTGGCTTCGGCCAGCACGGTGCGGGCGCGCCTGCTTGCCTCCGCCGGGGTGCCGGTGGAGCAGATCGCCTCCGGCGTCGATGAAGACCCGGTGAAAGCGGCGTTCGACAAGCTCGATCACGACTCCCTTGTGCTGGCGCTGGCGGAAGCCAAGGCGGCGGCCGTCGCGGCAGCGCATCCCGGCCGGCTGGTGCTCGGCGCGGACCAACTGCTGGTCATGGGCAACCGGCGTTTCGACAAGCCGCGGGACCTGGGCGAAGCAGCCGCCCATCTCGCAGCATTCTCGGGGCGCGAACACGAACTGGTGACGGCTGCCGCCGCGCTCAGGGACGGGGTCGTTCTCTGGAAGCGGACGGAGCGCGCCCGGCTCGCGGTGCGGTCCCTGACCCCGGCGGCCATCGACGCCTATCTGGCAACCGTCGGGCCCGCGGCGCTCGATTCGGTCGGGGCCTACCAATTGGAAGGGCCGGGGGCGCAATTGTTCGAGCGCGTGGAGGGAGACTTCTTCACCGTGCTGGGGCTGCCGCTGCTGCCGCTGCTGAAATTCCTGCGCGGCGAGGGGGTGCCGGCATGGGCATGCTGACCGGGGCGGCGAAGGTGGCCGGCATCATGGGCTGGCCGGTCTCGCATTCGCGTTCGCCGGCGATCCACGGCCACTGGCTCGCGCGCTACGGCATAGACGGCGCCTATATCCCCTATTCGGTGCGTCCCGAAGACGGCTATGACGCCATCCGCATGCTGCCGCGGCTGGGCTTCTCCGGCACCAATGTCACCCTGCCGCACAAGGAAACCGCGCTCCGGGCAGTGGACGAGGCGGACCCGGTCGCCCGGCGCATCGGCGCAGTCAACACGGTCGTGGCGCGCGAGGACGGCTCGTTGCATGGCAGCAATACGGACGCCTACGGCTTCCTGGAGCATCTGCGCGCCTCCGCGCCGGACTGGCGGCCGGGCGTGGCGGTCGTGCTCGGCGCGGGCGGCTCGGCGCGCGCGGTGGCGGCGGCGCTGGTCGATGCCGGTGCATCGGAAGTGCGGCTCGCCAATCGAACGGCCGCGCGGGCCGAAACGGTTGTGGACGAGATCGGCGGGCCGATGACGGCGATAGCATGGGAGGAGCGGGATGCGGCGCTCGACGGCGCGGGCCTTCTCGTCAACACCACAAGCCTCGGCATGACCGGCAGCCCGCCGCTGGAGATTTCCCTCGACGCGCTGCCGGAAGACGCGGTGGTGAACGACATCGTCTATGTGCCGCTTGAAACGCCGCTGCTCGCCGTCGCGCGCCGGCGCCGCCTCGCCGCAGTGGACGGGCTCGGCATGCTGCTGCACCAGGCCCGGCCCGGTTTCGCGGCCTGGTTCGGCACCGACCCGGAAGTGGATGACGCGCTCCGCGAAAGCGTGCTGGCCGGGCTGTGAAGCGCCGGCGCACCCTGCCCCGCGTGCTCGGCCTCACCGGCTCCATCGGCATGGGCAAGAGCACCGCCGCCGCCATGCTGCGCGAGGCCGGGCTGCCCGTGTTCGACGCCGATGCCGCGGTGCATCGCATGATGGCGGCCGGCGGGGCGGCCGTGGCGCCCATCGAAGCGGCCTTTCCGGGCACGGTCAGCGATGGCGCGGTCAACCGGCGCGCGCTCGGGGACGTCGTGTTCGCAGACGCGGACGCGCTCCGGCGGCTGGAGCGCATCGTGCATCCTTTGGTCGGGCGGGCCGAACGCGCCTTCCTGCGCCGGGCTGCGCGCGAGCGCCGGCGGGCGGTGGTGCGCGATGTGCCGCTGCTCTTCGAAACGGGCGGCGAGAAGCGCTGCGACTGGACCGTCGTCGTCTCTGCGCCGGCGCATATCCAGGCGGCCCGCGTGCTGGCCCGCCCCGGCGTCACAAGGGAGCTGCTCGACTCCGTGCGTGCGAAACAGATGGCAGATGCGGAAAAGCGCAAGCGCGCCGATATAGTAGTGCCGACGGGCGCCGGCCGGCGGCTGACCCGCGACCGGCTGAGGGCCATGCTGCGCCGGCGGCGCCATTCGCAATGTCCGCCGCGTATGGCGCGGCGGCGGTTCGGCAAGGAAGGAAAGCGGAATGCGTGAGATCGTCCTCGACACCGAGACCACCGGGCTCGACCCGTCGGACGGGCATCGTGTCGTGGAAATCGGCGCGCTGGAGCTCGTGAACCGCGTTCCGACCGGCTCGCACTGGCACAGCTATATCAATCCCGAGCGCGACATGCCGGAGGAAGCCTACCGCATCCACGAGCTGTCGGAAGAGTTCCTCCGGGACAAGCCGCGCTTCGCCGAGGTCGCGGAAGGCTTTCTGGAATATGTCGGCGATGCGCCGCTGGTGATCCACAACGCGCCCTTCGACGCCGGCTTCCTTAACGCCGAATTCACCCGGCTCGGCCTGCCGCCGCTCGCCGGGGAGCGGCTGGTCGATACGCTGCAGATGGCGCGCAGCCGCTTCGCCGGGGCGCCGAACAGCCTGGATGCGCTCTGCAAGCGGTTCGAGATCGACCTCTCGGTTCGCGCTCTGCATGGCGCGCTGGTGGATTGCCGCCTGCTGGCGGAGGTCTATCTGCACCTGACCGGCGGCCGCCAGCCGGGCCTTGCCTTCCAGGCCGGCGCCGGCGGCAATGCCGAAACCGTGGGGAAGACACAGACGAGCAGCCCCTTCCGGCCGCCCCGGTCCCATGCGCCGACGGCGGAGGAGCTTGCCGCCCACAAGGCGTTCATCGCCGGCCTGAAGGACCCCGTCTGGCTGGAATGACCTGTCCCGTTCGGGCCGTGACAAGGGCTGGAAATCCGGGTTAGTCTTGCATCCATGGTTCGCTGGCTCCGACGAAAGCGCGGCTGAACCGGCCGGACACGGCTCCGGCCGGCATCGCCGCCGCTTTGTCCGTCCGGGAGCCTTCCGACCATGCGTTCTTTCCAGATTTCTCCGCTTGAATCCGCCGACCGGCCCGCAGTGGAAGCGCTGCTCGACCTTGTGTTCGGGCGGGACCGCAGGAACAAGTCCTCCTACCGCCTCCGCGCCGGCAACCCGCCCTGCCCGGCGCTTTCCTTTGCCGCGCGGATGGACGGACGCCTGGTCGGCAGCGTGCAGCAGACGCCGGTCGCGATCGGGGACAAGGGCGCCTGCGCCCTGCTGCTCGGCCCGCTCGCGGTTGAGCCGGCGCTTCGCGGGCAGGGGATCGGCCGGGCGCTGCTCCGCCATTCCCTGGATGCGGCGCGCGCCGCCGGCTGGCCCCATGTCTTCCTGCTCGGCGAGCGGGACTATTACGCGCCGCTCGGCTTCGGCCCGGCAGCGGCGGCAGGCGTCCGGGTCGCGGGCGAACCGGCGGATCGGGTCCACCACATGGCGCTTGCCCCGGACATTCCCGCGCCGCGAGGCGAACTCCGGGCGTGGCATCCGCAATAGGACAGCGCCGTTCCGGGAGGCGGACAATCAATGCCGGAGTTCTTGATCTCGCTGGTGGTGCTGGCCGTTGCGACGACCATCACGCCGGGGCCGAGCACGCTGTTGGCGGCAGCCTCCGGGGTCCGGTACGGCCTCGTCGGAAGCCTGCCTCTGGCGGCGGGGGTCGCCGCAGGCCTCGCGTTGCTCACGGCAGCCGGGGCTTTCGGCCTCTCCGCCCTGTTGCAAACGGCGCCATCGCTGCAACTCGCGATCAAGGTCCTCGGTTCCGGCTATCTCGTATGGCTTGCCTGGCGGATCTTCCGAAGCGGTGCGCCGCGCGCGTCGGAGGATGCGGGCGGAGAACGGGCCATGGGATTCGTGACGGGGCTGGCCGTCCTGTTTCTCGCACCGAAAGCCTGGATGATGGGGCTGGCGGCGGCGGGCGCCTATGCCGAGTTCACCAGCAGCTCGCTGGAACTGGCCCTGCTGCTGGCGGCGAGCTTCGGCTGCGCTGCAATGGGGGCGATGGTCCTCTGGTGCCTGGGCGGGGCGGTGCTCGGACGCATGCTCAGGACGGACGCACAATGGTTCACAGTCAATCTCGTCCTCGCCATCGTCACGGTCGTGTCGGTCGCCGCCGTGTGGTTCTGAGCGGCGGTGCCGATCGGGATCGAGCAACCCGTCCGTGAACCGAGGGCGGCGGGGACACAGGGGCGGCGCGATAGTGTATGTTTCCGCGCAGCTATGGCCGGAACGCCGACACGCTTCTCGCCTGAGGGCGATATCGACGCCTTCCTCAAAAAGGCGGCCCGGACGCCGCGCCCGGAAGGCGGCGGGCGGCTGATCTTCGCGCTCGACGCCACCGCCAGCCGCGAACCGACCTGGGACCGCGCGAGCCACCTCCAGGCCGAGATGTTCCAGACCGCAGCAGCGCTGGGCGGGCTCGAAGTGCAGCTCGTCTTCTATCGCGGTTTCCGCGAGTGCAAGGCGAGCGGGTGGGTGCGCAATGCCAACGACCTGCTGAAACGGATGCTGCAGATCCGCTGCTATGGCGGCCTGACGCAGATTGGCCGCGTGCTGGCCCATGCCGCCAAGGAGACGAACAAGCGCAAGGTCGATGCGCTGGTCTTCGTGGGCGATGCGTTCGAGGAGGATATCGACCGTGTTTCGCATGAGGCCGGCCGGCTCGGCATGCTCGGCACGCCGGCCTTCCTGTTCCAGGAGGGGGGCGACCCGCTGGCGACGCGCGGCTTCAACGAGATCGCCCGGCTGACCGGCGGCGCCTGCTGCCGGTTCGACACCGGGAGCGCCGAGCAGCTGCGCGCGCTGCTGCGGGCCGTGGCGGCGTTCGCGGCCGGCGGGCGGGCTGCGCTGACGTCGCTTCCCGGCAGCGCGGCGAAGCAACTGGCCGGGCAGATGAAGGCCCTGCCGGGTGGCGGGAGGAGCCGGCGGCGGTGATCGGCGTCGTCGTCCTGGTCCTGGCGCTGCTGGTCTGCCTGCCGCTGCTTGCGCGCTGGGCCGCCAATGCCGACCCCAGGGTGCTCCTGCGCGTGCTCAGGCTGGCGGCCGTACTGGTCATGGGTGCGGCCGTGCTCCTGCTGCTGGTGTTCGGGCGCGGCCTCGTGCTGGGCCTGCTGGCGCCGCTGCTGTTCGGCCTGTTCATGCAGTGGCGGCGCGCGCGCAACATGGCGAAGACCGCGAGAGGCCCCACGCCCGGCAAGGGATCGGAGGTCCAGACCCGTTTCCTTTCCATGCGCCTCGACCACGATTCCGGGGCCATGCACGGACGGGTGATCGACGGCCCGCATACCGGCGCGAGCCTCTCCGACCTCGCCGAGGGCCAGCTGTTCGACCTCTTGCGCTTCTACACCGGCAACGACCCGCGCTCGGCCCAGCTCCTGGAAAGCTGGCTGGACCGCGAGGGACCGGAGAACTGGCGCGACAGGGCCGCGCACGAAGCGCCAGCCGCAGGCGGCGCCGGGATGAGCCGCGACGAAGCCTACAGGGTGCTCGGCCTCAGCCCCGGGGCGGCCGCGGCCGAAATCCGCGCCGCCCACCGCCGGCTGATGCGGGAATACCACCCGGACCGGGGCGGCTCGACATTCTTCGCCGCGCAAATAAACCAGGCGAAGGATATATTGCTCGGGTCCTGAGCTCGACTTTGTACAAAATTACCTCACGTCCATGTCCAGAAGATCTCGTTTTTGGCGATTTCGTCGAGGGCCTGTTCGAGCGGGAGCACGATGCCCCCCATGTCTCCGACGTCCTGCCAGGACTGGCGCCAGGACCAGTAGCGCACCCTCATCTTGTCACCTGAGCCTTTCGGCTGGAGCCTTGCGATCGGTGCCTGCGTGGCCGTGAGATACAGATTGTAGCCGCCGCGCACCCTGGTGACCGTCACGCCCCCGCCCCTGGATTTGTTGAACGCTTCGATGCGCGCCAGACAGGGGTCGGATGCGGCCATGAAGCAGTGATATCGGATTGGATGGCTTCTGTCGCTGCAGCGATGCTGATTCACCCGGTCGCATGCGGGCGCCCTTGCATGCCGGATGCTTCTGGATTCGAAGGTCGTCATGACACATTTCGACGACCCTTCGAGCGCCATCGGCGATCCGGTTCCGCCGTTCCTGATCGACTGGCTGGAGCCCTTTCGAGGCGCCTTCTCATCCCCGACCTGGCGGCTGGTGGCGGTTCTGGTCATGGGAGCGTTGCTGGCGCCGGGCAAGAGAACCGTGTCGGCCTGCCTGCGGGTGACCGGGCGGGCGATGTGCGAGACATTCTCGTCCTACCATCAGGTTCTCAATCGCGCCCGCTGGGACCCGCGTGACCTTTCACGCCGGCTCGTGCTCGTGCTGGTGGCGCGGCTTGCCGGGCAGGGACCGATCATCATCGGGCTCGATGACACCATCGAGCGCCGCTGGGGCGCGCGTATCAAGGCGCGCGGCATCTATCGCGACCCGGTGCGTTCCAGCCATGGCCATTTCGTCAAGACCAGCGGGCTGCGCTGGCTCAGCTTCATGCTGCTTGTCCCGCTGCCCTGGTCGCCGGGCATCAGGGCCCTGCCCTTCCTGACCATCCTGGCCCCGTCCGAACGCTTCGCCGCCAGGCAAGGCCGGCGTCACAAGCAACTCACCGACTGGGCGCGACAGGGCATGCTTCAAATCCTTCGCTGGGTCCCGCAACGCGCGATCGTCTTCGTCGCCGACAGCAGTTTCGGAACCCACGAACTCGCCTGGCGCATCGGACAGCGCGCAACCCTCATCAGCAGGCTGAGGCTCGATGCCAACCTCTTCGCGCCCCCGCCGCCGCGCGACCCGAACAAACGCGGTCGACCCCGGCAAAAGGGGCCGCCCCCGCCCAAGCTCCAGACCCGCCTTGACGACCCCGATGCCCGCTGGACAAGCATCACGCTTCCGCGCTGGTACGGAAGTTCGAAGGAAAAGACACTCCAGATCATCTCCGATACCGCGCTCTGGTATCGTCCCGGCACACCTCCCAAGGCCATCCGATGGGTGCTGGTGCGAGACCCGGAAGGCGAGCGGGACCCGCAGGCGTTCTTCTGCACCGACACCAACATGGAGCCGGCCAAGATCATCGCCACCTTCGTGCGGCGCTGGCAGGTCGAGGTCACCTTCCAGGAACTGCGCGCCCATCTCGGGCTCGAAACACAACGCCAGTGGTCACACGCGGCGATCGCACGAACCACCCCCGTCCTCTGCGGGCTCTACAGCCTCGTCTGCCTCTGGGCCACAGACGTGCTCTCGACAAACCACCTGTCCTACGCCGCCGCCTGGTACCAGAAAACCAGCGTCACATTCTCCGATGCAATCGCGGCCATACGATGCCAACTCTGGCTTGGAAACAATTTATCGCGCTCCCCGCCACACCGGGAACCAAACATAATTCCGCCCGACAAGATAAGGCGGATGCAGTACGCCCTCTGCTTCGCAGCATAATGCACAAAGTCGAGCTGAGGCGCAGGACTCGCGCATGCGGGGAAAGAAGGGGGCGTTCATCCATGACGCGACCGGTAAAGACGGCGGTCATCCCTGCCGGCGGGCTCGGCACGCGCTTCCTGCCGGCCACCAAGGCCGTGCCGAAGGAAATGCTGCCGGTGGTGGACAAGCCCCTGATCCAGTATGCGGTCGAGGAGGCCCGGGCCGCCGGGATCGAGACGTTCGTCTTTGTGACCTCTCGTGGCAAGGCGGCCATGGAGGACCATTTCGACCTCGCGGCGGAGCTCGACGAAGCGCTGGCGGCGGGCGGCAAGGAGGACTTGCGCGCCGCCGCTTCCGCGATGGTGCCGGCGGCGGGCGCGGTCGTGCATGTCCGCCAGCAGGCGCCGCTCGGCCTCGGCCATGCGGTCTGGTGCGCGCGCCATGTCGTGGGCGCCGCACCTTTCGCCGTGATCCTGCCGGACGACCTCGTGCTCTCGGAGCGGCCCTGCCTCGGCCAGCTTCTCGACGTCCACCGCGCGCATGGCGGCAATGTCGTCGCGGTCATGGACGTGCCGCGCGAAGAGACGAGCCGCTACGGCGTGCTGGACGTTGTAGAAGATGACGGACGGCTCGCCTCGGTCCGGGGCCTTGTGGAGAAGCCGGCCCCGGCCGACGCCCCCTCGACGCTCGCCATTGTCGGGCGCTATGTGCTCGATCCCTCGGTGCTGACGGCTTTAGACGCGCATGAGACGGGCGCCGGCGGGGAGATTCAGTTGACCGACGCCATGGCGCGAACGGTCGGCGCCGTGCCCTTCCACGGCCTGCGCTTCGAGGGCCGGCGGTTCGACTGCGGCGACAAGATGGGCTTTCTCGAAGCCAATATCGCCTGCGCGCTCGCAAGGCCCGAGCTCGCGCCGGCGGCAAGGGAAATCCTGGCCCGCTTCGCTTGAAGCAGGGGCCGGCGCGGGACAGGGCGGCGGGGGACGGGACATGCGCATTGCAATGGTGGGCGCGGGCTATGTCGGCCTGGTGACGGGCGCCTGTTTGACCGAGTTCGGCACGGATGCGGTCTGCGTGGACAAGGACGCGGAGCGGATCGAGAGGCTTCGGCAGGGCGAGATGCCGATCTACGAGCCGGGCCTCGACGGCCTTGTGGCGCGCAATGTCGAGGCCGGGCGGCTGACCTTTTCCACCGACCTTGCGGCGGCGGTTGCCGGGGCGGATATCGTGTTCATCGCCGTCGGCACGCCGAGCCGGCGCGGCGACGGCCATGCGGATCTCAGCTTCGTCCTCGAGGCGGCGCGCGAGGTCGTGGCGGCGGTCCGGGGCTACACCGTGCTGGTGACGAAATCGACGGTGCCGGTGGGAACGGGCGCCCGCGTCGCCGGGATCGCCGGCGAACTGCGCCCGGACGCCGAGATCGATGTCGTCTCCAACCCGGAATTCCTGCGCGAGGGCGCGGCGATCGAGGACTTCATGCACCCCGACCGGGTGGTGATCGGGGCCGAGACCGACCGTGCCCGCGCCGCGATGCAGGAGCTCTACCGCCCGCTCTTCCTGCGCGAGACGCCGATCCTGTTCACCGACCGCGAGACGGCGGAGCTCACCAAATACGCCGCCAATGCCTTCCTCGCGGTCAAGATCACCTTCATCAACGAGATCGCGGACCTCTGCGAGTGCGTGGGCGCGGACGTGCAGGACGTGGCGCGCGGCATGGGGCTCGACCGGCGCATCGGCGGCAAATTCCTGCATCCCGGCCCCGGCTATGGCGGCTCCTGCTTCCCGAAGGACACGCTGGCGCTGACCCGGACGGCCAGCGATGCCGGGGCTCCGGTGCGCCTGGTGGAAACGGCCGCCGCCGTCAACGACGCCCGCAAGAGCGCGATGGCCGGGCGCGTGCTGGAGGCGCTCGGCGGCGATGCGGCGGGCAGGACCGTCGCGGTGCTGGGCCTCGCCTTCAAGCCCAATACGGACGATATGCGCGAGGCGCCGAGCCTGGAGCTGGTGCCGGCCTTGCAGGCGGCCGGGGCGAAGGTGCGCGCCTACGACCCGCAGGCCATGGAGACCGCCCGGCCGCTGCTGCCGGATGTCGCCTGGTGCCGCGATGTCTATGACGCCGCCGAGGGCGCCGATTGCGCCGTGCTGGTGACGGAATGGAACGAGTTCCGCGCGGTGGACATGGGGCGCCTTCGCAGAGTCATGGCCGCGCCCGTGCTTCTGGACCTGCGCAATGTCTACAAGCCCGCCGAAATGGCGGCAGCGGGCTTTTCCTATCGCGGCGTCGGCAAGGGGCGGGCGCCGTGACCGGGCATGTTTTTCACCCGACCTTCCTCCGGGAATACGACGCGCGCGGCATTGTCGGCGAGACCCTGTCGGAGGCGGATGCGCACGCCCTCGGCCGCGCCTTCGGCACCGTGCTGGCGCGGGGCGGCCTGCGGAGCGCGGCGGTGGGCCGTGACGGCCGGCTGAGCTCTCCCGGCCTCGAGGCGGCACTGGTCGAGGGGCTGGCCGCCGTGGGCGTCGACGCCACCCGCATCGGCCTCGGGCCGACGCCGATGCTCTATTTCGCCATGTACCATCTGGGCCTCGACGCGGGCGTCATGGTCACCGGCTCGCACAACCCGCCCGATTACAACGGCTTCAAGATGGTGGTGGCGGGCGAAGCCTTTTTCGGCGCGCGCATCCGGGCGCTCGGGCCGCTCGCCGCCGCCGCCGACTTCACTGAGGGGCGGGGCGCGGTCGCCGGGGCGGCGGTTGAGGACGCCTATGTCGCGCGGCTGGCGGAGGAGGTCGGCGAAGGACCGGGCCTGCGCGTCGGCTGGGACGCCGGCAACGGATCGGCCGGGCGCGTCATGGCGCGGCTCACGACGCTGTTGCCGGGCGAACATTTCCTGCTGAACGAGGAAATCGACGGGACCTTCCCGGCCCACCATCCGGACCCGACCGTGCCGGAAAACCTGGTCCAGCTCGTCGATCTGGTGCGCCGCGAAGGGCTGGACCTCGGCATTGCGCTCGACGGCGACGGCGACCGCTTGGGCGCGGTGGACGGCGAAGGCGAAGTGCTCTGGGCGGACCAGCTGCTCATCCTGCTCGCCCGCGACCTGCTTGCCGAGCGGCCGGGCGCGGGCGTCATCGCCGACGTGAAGGCGAGCCAGGCACTGTTCGACGCCGTCGCCGAGGCCGGCGGCCGGCCCGAAATGTGGAAGACCGGCCACACGCTCATCAAGAGCCGCATGGCCGAGACCGGGACGCCGCTCGCCGGCGAGATGAGCGGCCATATCTTCTTCGCCGACCGCTGGTACGGCTTCGACGACGGCCTCTACGCCGCGCTCCGGCTGCTGGGGGCGCTGGAGCGCTCCGGCCTGACGCTGGCGGAATTCCGCCGCTCGCTGCCCGTGTGGATCAACACGCCGGAGCTGCGCTTCCCCTGCCCGGAGGCCCGCAAATTCGACGTGCCGGGCGAGGTCGCCGGGCGGCTTGCCGCGGCCGGGGCGGACGTGAACGCGACCGACGGCGTGCGCGTCGCCACCGGAGACGGCTGGTGGCTGCTGCGCGCCTCCAACACGCAGGATGCGCTGGTGGCGCGCTGCGAAGCCCATGCGGCGGCGGGCGAGGCCGGGCTGGCCCGCCTCAAGGCCGCGCTCGCCGCCGAACTCCGCGCGTCGGGCGTCGAGCCGCCGGCGGAAATCTGAGCCCGCCCGCGCCGGCGGCCGCCGGCCAGGGCTACGAAACCGGGATGGCCGGCGCTATCCTGCGCCGCAGCGGCCGCGACCGAGGACAGGGCGGCCGGACGGGAGGGGAACCATGCGCATCGGATTCATCGGCCTCGGCACCATGGGCGGCCCCATGGCGCTCAATATCCGCAGGGCGGGCTTCGAGATGGCCGTCCACGACCTGAACCGCCAGGCGGCGAGCGCGCTGGAGGCGGCGGGCGCGGCATGGGCCGAGAGCCCGCGCGCCGTGGCGGAAGCCTCCGACGTGGTGCTGACCTCGCTGCCGGGGCCGCCCGAGGTGGAGGCCATTGCGCCGGAGCTTCTGGCGGGCTTCGCCAGGGGCAAGGTCTGGTTCGACCTCACCACCAACTCGCCGGTGCTGATCCGCCGCCTGCATCCGGCGTTCGCGGAGATCGGCGCGGAGCTGTTCGACGCGCCGGTGAGCGGCGGCCCGCGCGGGGCGCAGTCCGGCAAGCTCGCCGTGCTGGTCGGCGGCGACAAGGCCGCGTTCGAGGCGAACCGCGCCCCGCTCGACGCCATGGGCGACCAGGTGCGCCATGTCGGGCCGCTCGGCGCGGGCGCGGTCACCAAGCTCGTCCACAACGCCTCCGCCTATGCGATGCAGGCCGCGGTCGTCGAGATGTTCACCGCCGGCGTCAAGGCGGGGGTCGAGCCGCTCGCGCTCTGGGAGGCGATCCGGCAGGGGGTGCGCGGACGCCAGCGCGGCTTCGACAGCCTGGCGGACCATTTCCTGCCCAACGACTACGACCCGCCCGACTTCGCGCTGCGCCTCGCGCACAAGGACGTGTCGCTCGCCGCCGAACTCGGCCGCGACATGGGCGTGCCGATGCGGCTCATCGACATGACCCGCGCCGAGATGAGCGAGGCGCTGGGCCGCGGCTGGGGCGACCGCGACTCCCGCGCCTTCCTCATCCTCCAGCAGGAGCGCGCCGGCGTGGAGATCGAGGTGGACAAGGCCGCCATCGACGCCGTGCTGAAGGCGGACGGGTAGGCGGGACGGTGGCGGCGCCCGCAATCCCGCCCGCGCTGTTCGATTTCCTGCGCGAGCTGAAGGAGAACAATGACCGGGCGTGGTTCGAGGCGAACCGGGAGCGCTACATCGCCGACGTGCGCGAGCCGATGCTGGATTTCATCGCCGCCTTCGGCGAGCCGCTGGCGGAGATCAGCCCGCATTTCCGCGCCGATCCGCGGGCGAACGGCGGCTCGCTGTTCCGCATCTACCGCGACACCCGATTCGCGCGCGACAAGACGCCCTACAAGACCAATGTCGGCGCGCATTTCCGCCATGCCGCCGGCAGGGACGCGCATGCGCCCGGCTTCTACCTGCATCTGGAGCCGGGCCGTTGCTTCGCGGGCTGCGGCATCTGGCGCCCCGGCGGCGAGGCGGTCGGGCAGATCCGCGAGGCCATCGCCGCCCGGCCCCGGGTGTGGAGGCGGACCACGGGCAGCGCGTTCTGCGAGACCTTCGCGCTGATGGGCGAGTCGCTCAAGCGTCCGCCGCGCGGCTACGACGCCGGCCACCCGCTGATCGGGGACCTGAAGCGCAAGGACTTCATCGCGCGCGCCGAGGTTTCGGAGGCCGACGCCGTCGAACCGGACTTCCTCGACCGCTTCGCCGGCATCGCTCGCGCCGGCGGCCCCTTCGTCCGCTTCCTCTCCGAGGCCCTCGGCGTTCCGTTCTGACAAGCGCTACCCCGCCTCCATGTCGTGGACGGCCCAGGAGACCCATGTGGTCCACCAGCCGTTGACTTCGAGGCCGGCGGCGGCCTGGAGGGCGCGGAGCGCGGCGTCGGAGCGCGGGCCCCAGACGCCGTCCACGGGGCCCGGCGCGAAGCCGAGCCGGGCGAGCGCGCGCTGGCGGCCCTCCGGCATCCAGACATCCGACCACACGTCCGGAATGTCGGGGTCGCCGTAGACCGCGCGCAGCACGCGGGCGAAGGGGAAGCCCAGCACGTCCTGCTTGTATGCGGGGCAGAGGTCGTGGTGGCCGTGATGGTCGCGCGGCCCGATTCCCGGCCAGCGCGCGACGATCTCGCGGCCGACCGCCGCCATCATGGCGACCTGCTCCTCCGTCCAGGGCTCCACCCTGAAGATGTGCCGGCCGTCCGGCGTCGCCGCCTCGATCCAGTCCGGGCCCGCCGGCACGCCCTCGCGCGCATAGCCGATATTCACCGTCTCGACGCCGATGCAGGCGCGCGCGCCCTTGGTGCGGGCCGTCGAGGGCCGGCCGTCCCAGCGCAGCTTCTGCTCGACGCCCGCATGCCAGGAGCGGTCGGAGAGCGAGACATAGCGCGACACGCCCTCCGCGAAGCTGCGCCCGACGGCGTAGTGCGCCGAAGCCTGCCCCTTGCGCTCCGGCTCCGCGCCGCCGAGCAGGCGGTCGCAGGCGGCGAGGTCGTATGTCGCCGTCCAGTGCCAGGTGACGCCCATCGGCCGTCCGTCCGTCGCCTTCGTCCAGCCCCGCGAGACCGCATGACCCCTGCCGGGCGGGATGCGCGGGCCCCCGTCGATGCGGAAACCCGCAGGCAGCAGCGCCGGCCGTGTATCGAGAGCCTGCCCTGAGCTGGTCGAAGGGGGCTCCGGCGACATGTCATGAAGTGTCATGATATGTCATGTTTTGTCATGCGGTCCTGTCTCCGCGGGCTTCCGTTTCCTCGCGTTCTTCGCCGTGGTCCTGCCGTTCGTCCTTGCCGCCGGTGCGGTGCGGGGTCGGTTGCGGTCATTCCTGTCTCCTTCCCGGTTGCCGGAGCGGCGGGACCCTGTTTCGCGCGTATCGCGCGCGGGCGGGCGCGCCTTTGCGCCGGCGCGGTTCGCGCGCCTGATTGCGCGCGCGAGACAGCGGACACACCTTGTATCTCTCCGGATCGTTGTTGCAGCTATAGTCGCAACAGCGGGAGCGGACGGGAGACCGCTAGCACCCAGGTTATGAAGACCGCGGGAGAGCATGGTTCCCCGTCCGCTGTTCCTTTGAACCCGAACAGTCGCTTGGTCCGCAGTGTGAGACCGCATTTGCAAGGACGGGACATGGAACGGATATTCGTTGGCATCGACGTGGCGAAGGATCGTCTGGACGTGCATCTGCGCCCGTCCGGGGAGGCCTTTGCCGTCGCGCGCGACGGCAAAGGCCTGGAAGAGTTGTCGGCGCGCCTGGGCGGGCTGGAGGTTGCCCTCGTGGTGCTGGAGGCGACGGGCGGCTTCGAGGTCACGGTCGCGGCGGCGCTCTGCGCGGCGGGCCTGCCATTGGCGGTGGTCAACCCGCGCCAGATCCGGGACTTCGCCCGCGCCACCGGCCGGCTCGCCAAGACCGACGCCCTCGATGCGGCGGCGATCGCACAGTTCGCCGAGGCGGTCCATCCCGAGCCCCGTCCGGTGCCTGACGAGCAGGCCCGCGCGCTCGCCGAGCTGGTCGCCCGGCGGCGCCAGATCGTCGCGATGATGACCGCGGAGAGAAACCGCAGGAGGCGCCTCACAAGCCGTCGCACGATCCGCAGCGTCGACCGCGTGCTCGCCACCCTGCAACGCGAACTCTCCGACCTCGAAACCGAGCTCGGCGATGCGATCCGCAAATCCCCCGCATGGCGCCAGGCCGAGGACCTCCTCAAAAGCGTTCCCGGGGTCGGTGACGCCACCGCACGAACCCTGATCGCCGATCTCCCCGAACTCGGAACCCTCAGCCGAAGGCGCATCGCCGCGCTCGTCGGCGTCGCGCCCTTCAACCGCGACAGCGGAACCATGCGCGGAAAGAGAACCATATGGGGAGGACGCGCCAACGTCCGCGCAACCCTCTACATGGCTGCCCTCACCGCCTCCAGGCATAACCCAACCCTCAAACGCTTCTATCGCCACCTGATCGCGGAGGGAAAAACCAAAAAGGCTGCCCTCACCGCCGTCACACGAAAGCTCCTCACAATCCTCAACGCTATCCTCAGAGACCGAACCCCGTGGAAAACAGCTTGACCGACAACACAGTCGCTCTCCCGTCGGTTCTGCGGGTATTTTTTCGGATCCGGGGAAGCGGCTCCGGATGCCTCTGCCCTGTAGTGACAGCATACTACGCGATCGCTCAGAGTCAAGCTCTTTTGGAAACAAAAAGAGAAAACACCGGAGATTTTTCATGGAATGCCGGCAGCAGGGGCTGCGGCGACGACACCAACCGGCAGGCACGGGCCTCACACGGCGGTCCGGGCGAGCGCGCTCCGGATCATCGCCTCGGTCTCCGCCAGGCCGTAGAGCACGGCGAAGGAGCCGAAGCGCGGCCCCTGCTTGCGCCCCAGCAGGACTTCGTAGAGGGCGGCGAACCAGGTCCGCAGCGGTTCGAAGCCGTGCGCCTTGCCGACCGCATAGACTTCGGCCTGCACGGTCTCCCCGCCGGCATCGCGCGGCAGCGCCGCCAGCCGGTCGGCGAGGTCCGCCAGCGCTGCCGCCTCCTTTGCGTCCGGGTCGCGCCAGACCTTCTGCGGGGCGACGAAATCGCAGCAGTAGGCGACGGCGAAATCCGCCAGCCGGTCCAGTTGCGGCCGCGTCTCGGGCGAGGCCTCCGGGTCGTAGCGCGAGATGAAGCCCCAGAGCGTGTCCTTGTCCCGCGCGTCGCTGGCCGCCGCCAGGTTGAGCAGCAGCGAGAAGGAAATGCCCTCCTCCGGCGGCGGCGGCGCGCCGTCATGGATGTGCCAGGCGGGGTTCTCCAGCCGCTTCTCCTCTTCCTCGCCCGCGGCGCGGGCGAGGAAGGCGCGGTAGTCGTCCACCGCGCGCGGGATCACGTCGAAATAGAGCCGCTTCGCCGCCTTCGGCTTCTGGAACATGAAGAGCGCCAGGCTCTCCTCCGGCGCGTAGGTCAGCCACTCCTCGATGGAGAGGCCGTTGCCCCGGGACTTGGAAATCTTCTCGCCGCGCTCGTCGAGGAAGAGCTCGTAGATGAAGCCCTCCGGCGGCCGGCCGCCGAGCGCCCGGCAGATGCGCCCCGAAAGGCGGACGGAGTCGATCAGGTCCTTGCCGGCCATCTCGTAGTCCACGTCGAGCGCCCGCCAGCGCATCGCCCAGTCGGCCTTCCATTGCAGCTTGCACCCGCCGCCGGTGACCGGCTGTTCGACCCGCGCGCCGCTCCCGTCTTCATAGACGACGGTGCCGGCGTCCGGGTCGCGGTGCAGGATGGGCACCTGCAGCACGACACCCGTCTTCGGGCACACCGGCAGGAAGGGGCTGTAGGTCTCCCGGCGCTCCGGCCCGAGCGTCGGCAGCACGATCTCCATCACCTTCTCATAGGCCCGCAGCACGCCGAGCAGCACCTCGTCGAACCGGCCGGAACGGTAGCACTCGGTCGCGCTGACGAACTCGTAGTCGAAGCCGAACCGGTCGAGGAAGGCCCGGAGCCGGGCGTTGTTGTGCGCACCGAAGCTCTCATGCGTGCCGAAGGGGTCGGGCACCGAGGTCAGCGGCTTGCCGAGATGGGCCTCGAGCGCTTCGCCGTTCGGCACATTGTCGGGCACCCGGCGCAGGCCGTCCATATCGTCGGAGAAGGCGAAGAGCCGGGTGGGCAGATCGGAGAGCTCGGCGAAGGCGCGGCGCACCATGGCCGTGCGCGCCACCTCGCCGAAGGTGCCGATATGCGGCAGGCCGGAGGGGCCGTAACCCGTCTCGAACAGCGCATAGCCCTTGTCCGGCGTGGCGCCGCCGAGCCGCGCCAGCAGCTTGCGCGCTTCCTCGAACGGCCAGGCGCGGGCAGAGCTTGCAGCACTATTGGGCATCGGCGGGCGCGTGCCGGACAAGGGCGTGTCCGTTATTCGGCGGCCGGGGCGGGGTCGTTGCGGCGCATGATGTAGTCGCGCAGGATATCGACTTTGCCTTCGAGCCGGGCAAGCCGGTCCCGCACCTCCCGCAACTCCGCCTGGATGCCGTCGATGCGCGCGTTCAGACTGCTCTCCACGCGGTCGATGCGCGCGTTCAGATTGCTCTCCACGCGGTCGATACGCGCGTTCAGCCGCAGAATCAGGCCGGCGAGCGCAATGCCGACGCCCAGTATGGCGATGAGTTCGGGGCTCAAGAGCCGGCTCTCCCCGCTGGCGCAGTGCCGTTGTCGGGGAGGAAGATGCGCCGTCGGCGGCCGGCATGCAAGGGAATTGCGCCGCCGGCCCCGTTTCGCTCTTTCGCGGAACCGCTCTACAAACCCGGCATGGCGTCGGAGAGAAGCATCGTCATGCCGCGCGCGCCCGTCCTGGTCGCGAGCCCGGCGCGGGCCGTCTGGCTGGAGCCGGACGGCGCGGTCGAGACGCTTGCGCCCACGGCGGCGGCGGTGCGCGCCCGCGGCCGGCCGCCGCTGGCGGTGCACGGGCCGGCGACCTCCCGGCGGCTGGACGCCGACGCGCGGCCCTTCCGCACCTACGACCTGCTGGAGCTGTTCGCCTTCGTGCGCCCGGCGCAATTCTGCCTGCCGACGCCGAACGGCCTCGCCGACGCTGCCGGCCTGCCCCGCCCCGCGACCCTGGAGCGCGCCGCGGAGACGCTGTTCGGCGCGGCGCGGGCGCTGCTCGCCGAGCTCGCCCGCATGGAGGACCCGGGCGGCGCGGCGGCCGACCTTGCGAGCGATGCGGCGGAGGCCGGCTGGCTCTGGGGGCCGTTCGTGCTGGCGGCGCTGGGCGTATCGGAGCGCCGGCCGGCCGGCGGGGCCGGTTTCGCCGTCTGGGACCGGCTGCCGCTCTGGGCCGAATTCGCGCCGGAGCCGCAGCCCTCCAACCACCCGGTCGAGCCGGAGGAGGCCCGCCGCCGGCTCGCGGACATGCTGGGGCCCGGTGCCGAGGACCGGCCCGGCCAGGCGGATTACGCCTCGGCCGCCACGGGCGCCTTCCAGCCGCGCGAGCGGGCCGGCGAGCCGCATATGGTGGTGGCCGAGGCCGGCACCGGGGTCGGCAAGACGCTCGGCTACCTTGCGCCGGCGAGCCTCTGGGCGGAAGCGAACGAGGCGCCCGTCTGGGTCTCGACCTACACCCGCAACCTCCAGCACCAGATCGACGGCGAGCTCGACCGGCTGATCCCCGACCCGGCCGCCAAGCGCCGCCGCGTCGTGCTGCGCAAGGGCCGCGAGAACTATCTCTGCCTGCTCAACCTCGAGGAAGCCGTGCGGACGGCCCGGCTGACGCCGAACGAGACCGTGCCGCTCGCGCTCGCCGCGCGCTGGGCGGACGCGACCCGCGACGGCGACATGACCGGCGGCGACTTCCCCTCCTGGCTTCCGGACCTGGAGGGGGCGGCGCGCATACGCGGGCTCGGCGACCGGCGGGGCGAATGCCTCTATTCCGCCTGCGGCCACTACCAGCGCTGCTTCATCGAGCGCGGCATCAGGCGGGCGCGGCGCGCGGACCTCGTCATCGCCAACCATGCGCTCGTCATGGTGCAGGCGGCGCTGGGCGGGCTCGACGATGCCTGGCTGCCGACCCGCTATGTCTTCGACGAGGGCCACCACCTCTTCGACGCGGCCGACAGCGCCTTCTCGGCCGAGCTCTCCGGGCTGGAGACGGCGGAACTGCGCCGCTGGCTGCTGGGGGCGGAAGGCGGCGGCTCGCGCGCAAGGGGGCTCAAACGCCGGGCGGAGGACCTGGTGCCGGACGGGGGCGAGGCGGCGCAAGCACTGGCTGAAGCCGGCCGGGCGGCGACCGCGCTTCCGGCCGAGGGCTGGCTCGGCCGCCTCGCCGCGGGCGCGCCGCAGGGGGCGGTGGAACGCTTTCTCGCCATCGTCCGCCAGCAAGTGCTGGCCCGGGCGGCCGGGCGCGCAAACGGCGCTTACGGCATCGAATGCGAGTGCCGCCCGCCGGTCGAGGGGCTGGTCGAGGCCGCCCGCGCCCTCGGCGGCGCGCTGGAAGCGCTGCGCAAACCGCTCGCCGTGCTGCGCCGCGCGCTGCTGGCCCGGCTGGCGGACGAGGCCGAAGACCTCGAGAGCCGCGAACGCATCCGCATCGAGGCGCTGGCGCGCAGCCTCCACCGCCGCGCCGAAATGCAGCTTGCGGCCTGGTCGGCCATGCTGGAGGCGCTCGACGCCGAGCCGCCGGAGGCGTTCGTGGACTGGTTCGGGCTGGAGCGCGCGCAGGGCCGCGAGCGCGATGTCGGCATGCACCGCCGCTGGATCGACCCGACCGCGCCCTTCGCCGCCGAGGTGGCGGAACCCGCCCACGGCCTGCTCGTCACCTCCGCGACATTGCGGGACAATGCGCGCGAGCCGGAGGAAGCCTGGCAGGCGGCGGAAATACGCACCGGGGCCGGGCACCTTGCCGCCCCCGCCGTGCGCGCCGCCGCGCCCTCGCCCTTCGACTATCCGGCCCAGACGCGCGCGCTGGTCGTGACTGATGTGCGCCGGGACTCGGCCGCGCAGGTGGCGGCGGCTTATCGCGGCCTGTTCCTGGCGGCGGGCGGCGGCGCGCTCGGCCTGTTCACGGCGGTGGCGAGGCTGCGCGCCGTGCACGGGCTGCTGGCGGCGCCGCTGGACGCGGCCGGCATCCCGCTGATCGCCCAGCATGTGGACCGGATGGACGTCGCGACGCTGATCGACATCTTCCGCGCCGAGCCCGATTCCTGCCTGCTCGGCACGGACGCGGTGCGCGACGGCGTGGACGTGCCGGGCCGCGCGCTCCGCCTGATCGCGTTCGACCGCGTACCCTGGCCGAGGCCGACCATCCTGCACAAGGCAAGGCGCGCGCATTTCGGCGCCGGCTACGACGACATGCTCACCCGCCTCCGGCTCCGGCAGGCCTTCGGCCGCCTGGTGCGCCGCCGCGACGACAGGGGCGTCTTCGTGCTCCTAGACCCGAGGATGCCGTCCCGCCTCGCCGCCGCCTTCCCCGAAGGCGTGGCGCTGGAGCGCGTCGGGCTGGCGGAGGCTTGCGGGATCGTCAGCGGCTTTGTGGGGGAAGGCGGGTCGTAAGCGGGAGCGGGGACGGCGGCGCCGTTGCTGCGCCCCGATGCGGCCGGGAGAAGCGGGCCGCGCTGCGCAATGCGAAGCCGCTGCGGACAGATGCGCGCCTCCGGCGAGGGAGCGGGGCGCGGGAGAGGATGCGGATATGTCATGGGATGTCATGTTGTGTCATCCTAAATCCGGCAGTTGAGTATGGCGTGGCCTTGCCGAATCCCTTGTAGTCTTCGGGTATGAGCGGCTTTTCAGGGGCCGAAGAGGCTCACCCTGTGGGTGATTATCCTGGCGCTGTGCGGGATGTCGCCCGAGCGTTCGTGAAGGTTGACACCTTCGGCGGCGCGGTTCATGTGGAATGGGACCCTGATGCGGCGGTGACGCCGCTGGGCCATCTGGCGTTTTTCGCGGAATAGCTGAAGGTGAGCGGTCGCTTTGACGCTTTGGTTGCGGACTGCCCGCTGCGGTACACGAGCCCGAACGCGCCGTCGAAGCGGGATGTCCTGGGGACGGTTCTTCTGTCGGTTCTGGCGGGGCAGTCTCGCTATGCGCACATCACGTCGCTGCGCGGCGACGGGGTGAACCCTGCGCTGCTGGGTATGGACAAGGTTGCGAGCGAGGATTCGGTGCGGCGCGGTCTGGAGCGGATCGGTGCGGATGTCGGCACATCGTGGCTTCAGGGCCATCTGGACGAGGTGGTCCGTCCGCTGCTGAGGGAGCCGTGGGTTCTGGACTGCGACACGACGATCAAGGCGCTTTACGGTCGTCAGGAGGGAGCGGTTGTGAGCTACAACCCGAAGAAGCCGGGCCGCCCCTCGCATGCCTGCCATGCGTTCCTGATGGCGGGCACGCGGCTTGTTCTGGATGTCGAGGTGGCGCCGGGCAACCATCACCATTCGAGGCGCGCGGCGCCGTCCTTGTGGGCGTTGCTCGACCGTCTTGGGCGGGATCGCTGGCCGCGTCTGGTGCGGGGCGACAAGGACTGGGGCAGCGAGGCCAACATGGCGTCGTGCGAGGCTGCGGGTCCGGACTATCTGTTCAAGCTGCGCCTGACGAAGGGGGCGCGCCGGCTTGCCGAGCGGCTGATGGCGCGGGACGGCTGGGAGGATGCGGGCCAGGGCTGGTCGGGGATCGGGGCCGATCTGCGTCTGCAGGGCTGGAGCCGGACGCGCCGGGTTGTGGTGCTGCGTCGGCGGCTTCCTGCGACGCTGGCGCTGACGCGTGGCGACAAGGCCCAGGGCGAGCTGTTCTGGACCGAGGCGCAGCCCGGCACCGGGGTATGGGAGTTCGCGGTGCTGGCGACCTCGCTGGACCTGGAGATACGCTCGCTGGCCCAGCTCTACCGCGACCGGGCGGACGCGGAGAACGGCTTCGACGAGTTGAAGAACCAGTGGGGTTGGGGCGGCTTCACCACGCGCGACCTGACGCGCTGCCGGCACATGGCCCGGCTGGTCGCGCTCATCTACAACTGGTGGAGCCTGTTCGTGCGCCTCGCCGACCCCGACCATCACCGCGAGGCGATCACCAGCCGGCCGCTGCTCCTGCACGGGGTTGCCCGCCAGACCCACCACGCCGGCCAGACCCGGCTGACGGTGACCTCCCATCACGGGCGTCGCAAGACGGTGATGGCGGCGCTGCGCCGGATCGCCGGCTTCTTCCGGTCGCTGACGCAAACTGCGGAGCAGTTGAGCGCCGGGGATCGCTGGCGCCGCATCCTCGCCGAGGCGCTCAGGAAATACCTCCATGGCCGCGAACCGGGGCGTCAACCCTGGCTGCCGCCACCCAGGGCCGCGACCACGTGCTGAAATCCACGCCCAAATCCGACCGTTCACACTACCCCGAGACAGCGATCAAGCTCGTCAACTGCCGGATTTAGGGTTATGGGTTGCACCGGCGGGTTCGCTGCGGCCGTGCAGGCGCGGCGGCTTGGAATTCGGGACGGGAGGATGGGGCCATGACGCGGATGCCGGGCGATGTCGGGATGCATGACCTGCGGCTCTTCGGGCGGAGCGCCTCACGCGCGCGCGAACCCGAACTCGTTGTACCCCCCCCCCCCCTCAAGAGTCAGGGCGCGGGGCTGAACCGGTGGGCGCCCCCGGGAGAACCGCCCGCCGCCTGAGCGCGGGACTCGCTGCCCTCTTCCTCATCACACTGACCACCGTCTTTGCGCCGCAGGCTGCGCAGGCGCAGACCCCCGTTCTTACCGCAACAGCGGGGGACGGGCAGGTGACGCTGAACTGGACGTATACCGGCAGCGGGCTAACCGGTTGGGGGTACAAGATCAATGGCGGTACATATACTTGGGCTGGGACACCCATCGTTATTCCAGCTTCCAACTCCGGCACCAGAAGCCACACGGTAACGGGCCTGACGAACGGAACCGCTTATCAGTTCATTGTCTACGCGCAGACTGATGCCAATACAGCTTTCCGTCAAAGCAACCAGGTGAGCGCCACACCGCAGGTGCCGGCCCCGACGCTGGTCTCCGGACCGGACAGCACCATCAGGACCGCCGAGACGACGACGCAGGTGTGCTACAACCTGCTTTCGGTCTCGCAGGGTGCGACCACGTACCTGGAGGCGCGTCAGGGCAAGACGGCCGTGACCGCGCATTCGGTGCTCTCCGACGCGAGCCTCGGCGTCGAGATCACGCAGGCTCCCGCCGGCATCACGAAGGGGCGCGGCGTCAACCTCAGTCCCTGCGTCAATCTGGGCAAGGGCACACATACCGTCACCTGGAGCTGGAGGGGCCAGGACGGCACCGCCACGGCGGGCACGACCTCCACCACCGTCACCATCACCGACCCCGCGCCCGCACAGGCGAAGCCGGCGCTTACGGCAACCGCGGGTGTCGGCAGTGTCACACTCACCTGGACTCGTACCGGCAACACTGGATTTGGATATTGGGTTTACCGACAGGGGGTCACCGGAGGAGGTTACGGCGACTGGATCGATATACCGGGCGGCGCCACCATCAGAGCCCACACGGTCACAGGGTTGAACGCCGGCACCTCCTATACCTTCCAGGTGGCAAGGGCGGAAGGTGCCGGTCTTAACTTTTCCGTCTTCGCTAGTGGGGGAGGGTACTCGAACGCGGCCACGGCGACGCCAACGGCGGCCACGACCACGACGCCCGCCGCGCCGACGGGTCTGACGGCGACGCCCGGCGGCCCCGCGCAGGTGTTGCTGACGTGGACCAAGCCGGCCGGCACGATCACCGGCTACAAGCTGCGCTACGCCAAGACGCCGTCAAAGGCCAGCGCCACGTGGGGTACCATGACGGGTTCGGGCGCGAACACCGTGAGGCACATGGTGACGGGTCTGGACAACGCCGCCGAATACAGTTTCATGATCCGTGCGGTGAACGCCTCCGGCGACGGCGCCGCCACGGGCTGGGTGACGGCGACGCCTGCGGACAGCTGCCCTGGCGTGGGAGCACCGACGAACCTGAGCCTTGCGCCGCGTTCGGACGGGTTTGCCGTCACCTGGAATGCACCGACCGATATCTTACGCAACGGCTGGGAATTGTCTTACAAGAAGACCGGGGGAAGTTCGAGCTCTGTCACCATCTCGGATGCCGCCGCGACCAGCCACACGCTGACCGGCCTGGACGCCGGCACCGAATACGAGATCGCTCTTCAAGCGACGCATCCTGTCAATCCCGATCCTACTGCGTCATGCCCTCCAGGCTCCCGCGCAAAAGCCACCGGCACGACCCTCGCGGCCGCGATGCCGACCATCACCCTCACCGCCGCGACGGGGGACGGGCAGGTGACGTTGTCCTGGACCTATACCAACGACGATGGGGAGGCGTTTGATCACTGGCGGTACGCGCAGAAGAAAGGCAGCGGAAGCTACAGCTTTGGCGTGGAGATTCCCGGCGGCAAGACCGTCCGAACGCACACCGTGACAGGTCTGGAAAACGGCGCCGCATACACTTTCAAGGTCTCACGCGGAGTTACGAGTCCTCCACCTGCGATGATCCAGTCAACAGCAGATCCTGACTCCAACGAAGTCACCGCCACACCCACGGCGGCCCCCACCGTCGCCGTCCCCGCGGCGCCGACGGGGTTGTCGGCGGAGGCGGGCAACCGTCAGGTGAAGCTGACGTGGACCGATCCGGACGACGATTCGATCACGAGGTATCGGGTGCAGCAGAGGAAGGGCAGCGCCGCCTGGGGCAGCTGGACCGCGATTTCCGGTTCGGACGCGGACACCACGACCCACACGGTGACGGGTCTGGACAACGACAGCGAGTACCGCTTCCGCATCCGGGCGCGGAACAGCGGCGGCAACGGCGCCGCGTCGGCGGTGGTGGAGGCGACGCCGTCGGCGTCGGCGGCGGTTCCCAAGCCGGTGCTGAGCGCCGAACCGGGTTACGCCAGGGTCACCCTGAGCTGGAGCGCCTTGTCGGGTGTGACGGTTGCGAGCTGGGGTTATCAGTACAAGCCCGCGGGCGGCAGCTGGATCAGGACCCGGACGGTCACCGGCGGCAGCACGACGAGCGCCACGGTGACGGGTCTGACGATCGGGACGGAATACACGTTCCGGCTGTTCGCCGCGGTCGGTCCCGGTGTGCAGTCGGTGTGGTCGGACCAGGTGAAGGCGACGCCGACGAACAAGGTTCCCAAGCCGGTCCTGACGGCGGCAGGAGGCGATGCCTCGGTCACCCTGAGCTGGAGCGGCCTGTCGGGCATTCCGATAACGAGCTGGGGCTACCAGTACAAGAGCACGGGGGGCTGGAACACGACCACGACGGTCACGGGCAGAAGCAGGACGAGCGTCCGGGTGACGGGGCTGACGAAGGGGACGGACTACACGTTCCGCCTGTTTGCCGCGGTCAGTCCCGGGGTGCAGTCGGTGTGGTCGGACGAGGTGACGGCGAAGACCGATCCGGCGGCCCCGGTGCTGACGGCGGCGACCTCGACGACGAACGGGCAGATCGACCTGACCTGGACCCATGCCGGCGGCTCGAACGAGTTGTCGGATGCGGACGACTATGTGAAAGACGCGGCCAAGTTCCATTGGTGGAGAGCGCAGACCCGGCTGAAGGGCGAAACCGCCTGGACGGATCGCAGTCTCAACCAGGCCAGTGCCAGACAGAACCCGGGCTCTCGCAGCAATCGGCTTCTGCTGAACTATCCTGACGGGGCATCGGTCGAGGTCCGGGTTCGGGCAACGGGCTATCGCATGGCGGGTGTCGCCGGGGGAACGGGCAACCTTCAGGGTCCCTGGTCGAACATCCGTACGGTGACCTTCAAGGACGACACCACGGCGGCGCTCACGCTGACCGGGACGCCGGTGACGGTGGCGCCCGGTTCCACGGCGACCTACACGGTGGCGCTGACGAAGGCGTATGCGGGGACGCTGCGGATCACGAGCGACACCACGGCGGCGGCGCGGGTAAGTCCGGCGAGCCTGACCTTCACGACCGCCAACTACAACACGGCGCGGACGGTGACGGTGACCGGTGTGGCGAACGGCACGGCGGTGATCAACCACGCCTTCCGGCTGACGGGGGCTTCTGCGGATGCGATCCCGGATGCGGGCACGGTGGACGTGACGGTGGCCGATACGCCGGGAGTGACGGTGTCGACGGCGGCGCTGACGGTGGCGGAAGGCGGCAGCAGGACGTACACGATGCGGCTGAACACGCCGCCGACATCGGATGTGACGATAACGGTGGGCGGCGCGTCGGGGGACGTGACGGTGACGGGTTCGCCGCTGACCTTCACCCGGACCGACTGGAACCAGCCGCAGACGGTGACGGTGAACGCCGGCACGGACACGGACACGGTGACGGACGCCGACGTGACGCTGACGCACAGCGCGTCTGGCGGCGGTTACGCCTCGGTGAGCATTGCCGATGTGGTGGTGCGCGTGGCGGAGAAGGATGCGGCGCCGTTGAAGCCGGCCGGCCTTGCCGCCGCGGCGGGCAACGCTTCGGCAACGCTGACCTGGACCGACCCGGACAATCCGACCATCACGAAGTGGCAAGTCCGGCGGAAGGCCGGCAGCGGTGAGTGGGGCGAGTGGGAGGACATTCTTGGCTCCGGTGCGGGTACCACCAGTCACGAGGTCAGCGGGCTGACCAACGGCACCGCGTACCAGTTCGAGGTGCGCGCGGTGAACGGGGCCGGCAACGGCGCCGGCCCGGATGCGCCGGTGACGGCGACGCCGGTGGCGCCGGTGGCGCCGCCGTCCGGCGGAGGCGGCGGCACGACCCCCGCCGCAGACGGAAGCGTGACGGTGACGCCGACCGCGCTGAGGGTGTCGGAGGGCAGCAGTGCGGCCTACACGGTGGTGCTGGATACGGAACCCTCGGGCGATGTCACGGTGACGGTGGGCGGCGCGTCGGGGGACGTGACGGTGGAACCGGCGAGCCTGACCTTCACGACCACCAACTGGGACACGGCGCAGACGGTGACGGTGCGCGCGGCCCGTGACGAGGACACGGTGGACGACACGGCGACGCTGACCCATGGTGCGAGCGGTGGCGGCTACGGTTCGGTGACCATCGATCCGGTGGCGGTGACAGTGACGGACACGACGCTGTTGCCGGTGCTGACGCTGGCGCAGGACCCGGCGGCGGTGACCGAGGGCGACGACATCCGCCTCACGGTGACCGCCGACCGGGCATTGACGGGCAGCCTGACGGTCAGCCTGACGCTGTCGGCGCGCAATGCCAGCGGCTTCGATGCCGGTGACGTTCCGGGCGGTCCGGGGCCGCGTTCGTTCGATGCGGTATTCGGCGCCGCGGGGCGCACCACGGGGGTGGTGACGATCCCGACGGCGGCCGATGCGGATACGGAGGGGGCGGAAGCCTACCGCATCACGCTGAACGACGGTGCGGACTACGCGGTGGGGAGCGACGCGACGGCTGCGGGCGTGCTGCGCGACCGTGCGCCGGGGTCCGTTGCACGGTCGAACCGGGTGAATGCGGCGGTGCTGCCGCATGTGGCGGCGGCGGCGATGTCGCGGACGCTGGGGGCGGTGACGGGTCGGATCGAGGCGGCGGCGTCCGGCAGGCCGGGCAGTTCGCTGCGGTTCGGCGCCCTGCCGTCGTCGCCGGTCGGGTATGCCCGGGCCGCCCGGTCCGCGCCGCCGCGCCCTGAGGAGCCCGGCCCGACCCTGAGCGAGATACTGGACGGGGCGTCCTTCACGCTGGCGGCGGGCGCCGACGGCGAGGCGTCCCCGCCGCCGTTGGCGGTATGGGGCCGGGGCGAGTGGCTGTCGCTGTCGGGTTCGGAGAAGGATGTCGCCTGGGACGGCGGCCTGTGGTCGGCGCAGCTGGGGGCGGACCTGCGGGTGCGCCCGGACCTTCTGGCCGGGGCGGCGCTCTCCCATGCGCGGGGCGAACTGGACACGCGGACGACCGGCGCCGCCGGCGGCCGGGTGAAGGGCGTGCACGAGACGACGATCACGTCGGTGCATCCCTATGCGGCGTGGTTGCTGCCGGACGGCTCGACCCTGTGGGCGAGCCTCGGCTACGGGACCGGCGAGGTGCGGGTTGCCGAGGAGGGCGCGCCTTCGCGCAGTGCGGACCTGACGCAGTGGAGCGCGTCCGCGGGCGGGCGCAGCGTCCTGGTCGAGGATGCGGAGCTCATGGCGGGCGGGATGACGCGCCTTGCGGTGAAGGGCGAGGGTTCGGCGTCGCGCCTGCGCACGGGGTCCGATGACGGCCTGGCGGGGCTGACGGCGAGGACGACCCGTCTGCGGCTGCTGCTGGAGGGCTCGTACGAGCACGCGCTGGCGGGCGGTGCGACGCTGACGCCGGCGCTGGAGGCGGGGGTGCGCCATGACGGCGGCGACGTTGCCGAAGGGGCGGGCCTCGAGGCCGGGGCGGGCGTGACCTGGCATGACCCGGCGGCGGGTCTGACGGCGGAGCTGCGCGCGCGGCTTCTGGCGGCGCACGAGGCGGACCGCGACGAATGGGGCGTGAGCGCGCTGGTGCGCCTCGACCCCGGGGCCGACGGGCGCGGGACGTTCCTCGCCTTCGGTCCCGCGCACGGGCGCACGGAGAGCGGCCTGGACCGGCTGTTCGACCACGGCCTGCCCGCGGCGGCGGACAGCACGGCGCCGGAAGGGGCGGAGAGCCGCCTGGAGGCGGAGGTGGGCCACGGGTTCGGCCTTGCCGGTCCGGGACCGCTGGCGGTGCTCACCCCCTGGGCCGGCCTCAGCCTGGCGGAGACGGGCGGGCGCACCCTGCGGCTCGGCGCGCGCTACCGCATGGGCGCGGGGCTCTCCCTCGGCCTCGAGGGCGCGCACCGGCCGGGCCCGGCCCCCGAAGACAGCCTCATGCTGCGCGGCGCGCTGCGATGGTAGGAGAATGCAGGCCCGGCTCGGCTGAGGGCGTATGGTGATTCATCTCACCGACATTTGGCCGATACGGGAGCCGGCTCTCTACAAGCTGCACTTCGCCCGCTGCAACCAGTCCAACCAACCGCTCGACGTTTTCGTTCGCAGCCGGGAAGAATGGCAAGGCTGGCAGGAGCATCGACCGAAAAACAACGATTTCAACCGCCCGTATATCTTCTCGGTGATCGATTTCCATCGGGAGCCTGACATCTGGTTGTTCGGCGGTGTGTGGGAAGTCGTGGAGCGGCTGCCGGACAGATATGTCGTATCGCTGACCGAACAGGGCCGCGGCTTCATCGGACGCCTCAAACTGCATTCTCCCTGGCGCCAACGGGGAACCCGCGTGAATTTCGAGAAACGCCTGGACGAATTCACGGTAAGCGAAATTCTCAAGGAGGAGTATTCCGGGATCGATTTTCCGGGCCATGACCGGATCGACATCGGTTTCGGCGAGCTCGAATCGCTCATCTGCAACGACCGGCCCGATTGGCGCGGCGCCCTGGAGAACGCAAAGGGCGTTTATCCTAAATCCGGCAGTTGACAGGCTTGATCGCTGTCTCGGGGTAGTGTGAACGGTCGGATTTGGGCGTGGATTTCAGCACGCGGTCGCGGCCCTGGGTGGCGGCAGCCAGGGTTGACGCCCCGGTTCGCGGCCATGGAGGTATTTCCTGAGCGCCTCGGCGAGGATGCGGCGCCAGCGATCCCCGGCGCTCAACTGCTCCGCAGTTTGCGTCAGCGACCGGAAGAAGCCGGCGATCCGGCGCAGCGCCGCCATCACCGTCTTGCGACGCCCGTGATGGGAGGTCACCGTCAGCCGGGTCTGGCCGGCGTGGTGGGTCTGGCGGGCAACCCCGTGCAGGAGCAGCGGCCGGCTGGTGATCGCCTCGCGGTGATGGTCGGGGTCGGCGAGGCGCACGAACAGGCTCCACCAGTTGTAGATGAGCGCGACCAGCCGGGCCATGTGCCGGCAGCGCGTCAGGTCGCGCGTGGTGAAGCCGCCCCAGCCCCACTGGTTCTTCAACTCGTTGAAGCCGTTCTCCGCGTCCGCCCGGTCGCGGTAGAGCTGGGCCAGCGAGCGTATCTCCAGGTCCAGCGAGGTCGCCAGCACCGCGAACTCCCATACCCCGGTGCCGGGCTGCGCCCCGGTCCAGAACAACTCGCCCCGGGCCTTGTCGCCACGCGTCAGCGCCAGCGTCGCAGGAAGCCGCCGGCGCAGCACCACAACCCGGCGCGTCCGGCTCCAGCCCTGCAGACGCAGATCGGCCCCGATCCCCGACCAGCCCTGGCCCGCATCCTCCCAGCCGTCCCGCGCCATCAGACGCTCGGCAAGCCGGCGCGCCCCCTTCGTCAGGCGCAGCTTGAACAGATAGTCCGGACCCGCAGCCTCGCACGACGCCATGTTGGCCTCGCTGCCCCAGTCCTTGTCGCCCCGCACCAGACGCGGCCAGCGATCCCGACCGAGACGGTCGAGCAACGCCCACAAGGACGGCGCCGCGCGCCTCGAATGGTGATGGTTGCCCGGCGCCACCTCGACATCAAGAACAAGCCGCGTCCCCGCCATCAGGAACGCATGGCAGGCATGCGAGGGGCGGCCCGGCTTCTTCGGGTTGTAGCTCACAACCGCCCCCTCCTGACGACCGTAAAGCGGCTTGATCGTCGTGTCGCAGTCCAGAACCCACGGCTCCCTCAGCAGCGGACGGACCACCTCGTCCAGATGGCCCTGAAGCCACGATGTGCCGGCCTCCGCACCGATCCGCTCCAGACCGCGCCGCACCGAATCCTCGCTCGCAACCTTGTCCATTCCCAACAGCGCAGGGTTCACTCCGTCGCCGCGCAACGACGTGATGTGCGCATACCGCGATTGCCCCGCCAGAACCGACAGCAGCACCGTACCCAAGACATCCCGCTTCGACGGCGCGTTCGGGCTCGTGTACCGCAGCGGGCAGTCCGCAACCAAAGCGTCAAAGCGACCGCTCACCTTCAGGTATTTCGCGAAAAACGCCAGATGCCCCAGCGGCGTTACCGCCGCGTCCGGGTCCCATTCCACATGAACCGCGCCGCCGAAGGTGTCCACCTTCACCGACGCTCGGGCGACATCCCGCACAGCGCCAGGATAATCACCCAAAGGGTGAGCCTCTTCGGCCCCTGAAAAGCCGCTCATACCCGCAGACTACAAGGGATTCGGCAAGGCCAAGCCATCCTCAACTGCCGGATTTAGGGTGATTCATCTCACCGACATTTGGCCGATACGGGAGCCGGCTCTCTACAAGCTGCACTTCGCCCGCTGCAACCAGCTCGATCAACCGCTCGACGTTTTCGTTCGCAGCCGGGAAGAATGGCAAGGCTGGCAGGAGTTTCGACCCAAAACCAACCAGTTCAACCGCCGGTATATCTTCTCGGTGATCGATTTCCATCGGGAGCCTGACATCTGGTTGTTCGGCGGTGTGTGGGAAGTCGTGGAGCGGCTGCCGGACAGATATGCCGTATCCCTGACCGAACAGGGCCGCAGCTTCATCGGACGCCTCAAACTGCATTCTCCCTGGCGCCAACGGGGAACCCGCGTGGATTTCGAGAAACGCCTAGACGAGTTCACGGTAAGCGAAATTCTCAAGGAGGAGTATTCCGGGATCGATTTTCCGGGCCATGACCGGATCGACATCGGTTTCGGCGAGCTCGAATCGCTCATCCGCAACGACCGGCCCGATTGGCGCGGCGCCCTGGAGAACGCAAAGGGCGTTTATCTGATCACCGATACGGGAACGGGGCGGCTGTATGTCGGGGCGGCCTACGGCGACGGCGGCGTCTGGTCTCGTTGGCGCGAATACAGCGCGACCGGACATGGCAACAATGCCGACCTGAAGCAATTGCTCGGGAATCGCGGCCTGGACCATTGCCGGAAGCATTTCCGGTTTTCGCTTCTGGAAAGCCATACCGCCCGTATTGCCGACGCCATGATTGTCGAACGCGAAACGCACTGGAAGCGGGTTCTGCAATCGCGCGGGGAATTCGGCTTCAACAGGAATTGAGTCTGCCGGACTGCCGCATCGAGAGCGCCGTTGCGCGCCATTCGCACCACCTGGGGCGGGGGTCTCCCTCGGCCTCGAGGGCGCGCACCGGCCGGGTCCGGCTTCCGACAGGCTGCGCACGCTCCAGTGCGTCGCCTTCGCCGGCCGGCGGTTCAGCGTCGCATCTAGGACCTCCTGAACCCTCTCATCGCCTTGACGCCGCGGCTGCCCGCTGCGCGGCGCATCCGACAGGCCAGACAGGCGCTCTCGCGCAAACCGGCCCCGCGAAGTAGAGCGAGAGGCAGGTGAGATTGCGCAGCGGCCGGTGCCAGTAGCCGTCACGGCGGTAGCGGGTGGTGGAGGTGACGATTTCGGCGTCGAGCGCCGCGAGGCGGTGCCGGCCGATGCGCCGGACCAGGTCCACATCCTCCATCAGCGGCATGTCGTGATAGCCGCCGACCGCGTCATAGAGCGCGCGCGCCGCCTGCCTCCGCAACGGCCTGCGTGCCGTCGGTCGAGCTGCCGTCTGCGACCACGATCTCCGCGATTCGCTCCTGCCACGGCGCCAGCGACTCGAGCGCTCGGGGCAGTCCGGCGGCGGCATTCAGGGTGGGGATCACGACTGCAAGCATGGCCCCGCCTCCCCTGCTGTTCCCCCCGCCCGCCGCATCGGGGCGGGGAGGTTAGACGGCAATGTGTGTGTTTGCCGTGAAGCGTCATGGTCCGCCGCAAATTCTGCCCCGGCCCGTAGCGCCATTTAAAGCCCGAACAATCCCAGCAATTCCTTGCGACTCAACCGTATCGACAAATCGAGCGATACATCGTCGACAAGCTCGTCGAACAACTGCTGCTTTTCGTCGAGTATCCGGTCGATGCGTTGTTCGATGGTATCCGCGCAAATATACTTTATGACACTCAATTTAGCCGTCTGACCGATTCGATGCGCCCTATCCTCCGCCTGCCGCTCCACTGCGGGGTTCCACCAGCGGTCGAGATGGAAGACATATGACGCCTCTTGCAAATTCAGCCCAACACCGCCGGCGCGCAGCGATATAATCATCGCCTTGTGTCTGTCCGAAGTTCGGAACCGCTCAACAATGGAGAAGCGTTCCTCCACCGGAATCTCGCCTGTCAAGGCAAGCGGGTCGAATTCCTGCAAATGCCTAGCCGCTGCCCCGACACCTGATATGTCGTTGGCATATTGCGAGAAAATAAGGGCCTTGTTCCCGCGCGCCGATATTTCCTGCAACTTATCCTTTATGTCGTCCATTTTTCTGGATGAGCCTGTCTTCGGGTCGAAATTGCATATCTGTTTCAGACGGGTAATGAGCTCCAGAATATGCTGGACCGTAACATTTGCGCCAAGGGACCTAAGGTAGACGATTCCTTCCTGCTCCGCGACATCGTAGCTCTGCCTCTGGTCGGAGCGCAGGGCGACCGTCAGCTTCGTCTCCAGCTTAGGTGGCAGGTCCGCCAGAACATCGCCTTTCCTGCGCCGCAGCTGTAACTCCCGGTGGCGCTTCAACAGGGCGGGGCCGGGATGATAGCGCGCGGGCGGCGCGTCCTTGCGATGGTCCACGAACTCCATGATGGACGCCAACTCGTCCTCGTGGTTCTCGACGGGCGTGCCGGTAAGCGCCCAGGACCGGGTTCTGGCAAGGCTCTTTACCGCCTGGCTGGTGTCGTTGCGGTTCTTGATCCGCTGCGCCTCGTCGGCGACGACCGCGCTCCAGGCTTCTCCCGGCGGCCGAAGCGCCGGGATGCGACCGACGTCCGAACGCAATGTCTCGTAGCCGACCAGCGTCACGTCCTTGCGCGCCCGCCATTGCCATGTCCGGTCGTCCATCGAACCGCGCACGACGATGGCGGAAAGCTCCGGCGCCCATTTGGCAAGTTCCCGCCGCCATTGGTCGAGCACGCTCGCCGGCGCGACCACCAGGGCAGGGCCGACCTTGTCCCGCGCCGCCAGAATGCGGAGCGCGGCGACGGCCTGCACGGTCTTGCCGAGCCCCATATCATCCGCCAGCAACAGCCGATCCATCTCCAGAAGCGCCCGCACCCCGTCCTGCTGAAACGGCATCAACTCGCCGGCCCAATTCTGCGGTGCGTTCGCATCGACCCGCGGTGGCCCCGAAGGCGCGGCCAGCGTGGCGCGAAGCCTGCTGGCTAGGTCCTGCCCCATGCCGCTGCCGGAACGGGCGGCGTCCCTTGGCAACGAAAACTGCACGTGGAGGCCCGGAATGTGGGCGGCCTGTCCAAATTGAGCGTCGGCGAAGGTCAGGCGGAGCGCCGCCGCCACGCGCTCCAGAGGTTCGAACGGGTCACGTCGGGCCATCAGCGCAGCGAAGGTACGGCCGGCGGGCGAGGCGGGCGCAGGCGGCACCCCCGCCCACGACACGGCGGCGCCCGGCCGTCCGTCCGCCGAGCTGATAAGGCAGAACAACGCTGTAATTTGAGGAATTTTCCGCAACATGCTGGCGGACACTTCGTCCGCGCGGGCGACCGCCAGCGCTGGCGAATGCGCCGCAGACCGAAAGAGCGCCGCGACCGGTCCGCCGGCTTCGCGCCATTCGCCGCCGCCCGCAACGCCGAAGCCAAGCAGCTCCCCTTCCGGTGAAGTCTCCAGAAGGGCTGTGCAAACGCCGTCGCGATCCCTAAACGGTACTATCCGCAACCACGCAACAATGCTCGCTTCCGCCGCCATTTCATTCCGTCCGATGGCCACCGGAGTCCGGCCGGCTAATGCCGCCCTTTATTCCACATTGTCCGCAGCCGGCTTTTCCAGATCGGAGTCTTCGCCATAGTCATGCTGAAACTCTTGTGCTTCGATTTCCGGCCGATAACCTGGACGCAACCTGAGCAAGTCCCATTCGTTGATTGCTGACCTGACCTTGTAGCGCATCTGGTTCATGTGACCGGCGGTCCCCGATGCCACCGAAGCCGAGGGTGGCCGCCACTTATACGCCTTGGCATAAATATCGCGCAGCTTCCCCAGCGTCGCTTCAACATCCATCTCCCCGACGGGCTGCAATGCGAAGACATCCTGTCTCAACACTTCCATACCAGCTTCGGCCGAAGCGGCAAGATTTCCATATCGCGCGCTCCCTTGCAGCCGGGGAACGATCTTGTCCCCATCCTGCTTGCCGTCTGCGTCAATAACCGCCGGCACAAAATCGCCCGTAACCGCGCCAACCGTGATTAACCCCGACCGGTCCGTTTCCGGCGCGCGCCCCACCCAGTGTGCGATCTCGGCGTAAGAACGCCCTCGCTGCAATATCGAATAATTGCCGATCAACTCAATTTCGTCCAGAAAAATGACCCAACCGGCGTATCCCGCTCCGCGTATGAGTTCGGCAGCGAATCGCAAGCGTTGCAAAGGCAACTCGGAAGCCTTCGGCGCAGGAAAACGATAATTTTGCGCTTCTCCAATCGACGACAACCCTTTCCTTACACTCGCAACTGCAATTCTGTCCCCAGCCCAAAAAGACTCAATCTCGCCAATTATATCCTGATCTTGAGACCGCTCGTGCACGATACGAGTCGCGGGAAATATCATACTCATCTGGCCATCTAGCGCCGCCTTGGCAATGGCGCCGGAAAACAGATCGTAGTTTTCTGTTCCGGGCTTCAGCGCCAAGGATAATTCCTCCATGAATAGACCATTTCTCCCAGGAAGTTTTCCTTTTTCAACTGCCGAGGTAAACACTTTTCCTAGATCGTATAGAGGGGTCTCCTTGCTAATCACGACTCGGCTAGAAACGAAATTCTTCGATAGAGCAAGCTGCTCGAAATGAGCCAAAAGATGAGACTTTCCTGCTCCGAAATCTCCCGAAACCAGCATCCCGCGCGTTGCCGGTAGCGGCCGACCGAAACCGGTGCTTCGTTCCAGCATTTCGATGAATTGCCGCTCCGCCTCCGGCTGGCTGCTGCCGAGCTCACGCACTGCATCCCGGTTGGGCACCCCGCTTCTCAGTGCTTCTATCGCCCGTCGGGATATAATTGCTGCGTCGCCGTTCGATTGTGTAGACATGGCTATGGCTTACCCTTCATTCAGGATATTCTGACCAGAGAGGAAACCGGATTGACAACATTTCTGTCTCGAACATCGTCCATGATTCTCGTACGCAAGGCCGAATAGATGATCCAGCCTCTGCTACTCCGTGAGGACTCATCAAGGAATCCATAGTCAGTCGCCACGACGAACAGGAGGCTCGATAGCCGGTCTGCGTCGTCGATAAATTCCCGCAGCACTTCGTAATGGTCCAGCGTCATGGCTTTGGTGTAGTATCTCAAGCCGTCCCTCGGATTTCGTCCCACGGTCACGCGGGCATTGTCCAAGAGGAGAATCATACCGGAACAGCCGGATTGTCGTATCCAGTGGCAGGCAGACTCCAGGAAATATCGAGCCGTGGTCCGGTCGATCCGGGTCCTGATCTGGAAATCGCGCAACTGCCCGATCCTGTTGTCTTCGCCCGTCAACCAGTCCAGAAGAGCCTGCCCCGGATAGCGTTCCATCCCTGCGGTATCCTGAATCTCAAACCGGCAGAGGTGCAGCATAGCGATGCGGAACGCTTTGGAGAGATCGGCGTTTCTGAAAATCCGGTTTTCAAGATACGGCCTCAACACACCACCTACATAGTCACGCCCGGAGCTGTTTGCGGCGATAATGGAATCGATCATGCGAGGCTCCTGGGCATCGACTCCCTCGACCTCGAAACCTTCTTCAACCAGAAAGCTCTGGATAGCGCGACGAGCCAGAAACCGCCAATCGACCTGCCGTGCCACGCCGAAGAAGAGGTCTTGCGGCATATGAGCCCGGCAAGTAGCTGCATCCAGACGGACGAACAGATACCCTGACGACTCGCCGCGAGCCTTCAATGCCGCGGACAGCGCGAGCCTTCCTTTCTCCTCGGCAACAGCGAATTTGACAGCCGCGCCACCTGCGCCAATGAAGTCGGCCAGATACTCCCGGTCGATAGCCTCAAGCCAGTCGTCGAGGACAATCATGTTGTTCATTCGGAATTTTCCCTGAAGCGAATCCCGTAATAATCTATACTGACCCCGTTGGGATCGACGAAATAGAAAAGGTCGCGAGGACGGTATTTGCCCCCAGATGACGAAAAGGACACTTCCGCCCCCTTCTTGGTTCGGTGCGGTCCTTTCGAATCCAGAATGTACAGGTCCCTGCCGAAATCCATCCGGTCGTAATTGCGGCCGATACCCGGCAGGGCAGTCATCAGCCGGTAGATACGGGCCAGCGGCACGACGCCGCCGCCCTGCTTCGACATCAAGGAGGACAGGCCGGTTATGTCGGCGTAAACGGCATAGAGCGCTTCCAGGAATTGCGCCGGCGTGAAGCCGCTGGACTTGCCCTGGTTACGAAGCAGAAGCTCCGCGAGCCATGAAGGTCGGATCGTGGACCGGCTCTTCCGGTCCAGCATAACGGAGCGCCTGTCGGGGAGGATTCTCAGGATAGACGGCGGGGATATCAGTTGGCCGTCGCGTTCATACAGGCTCAGGCCCTTCTCTGCCGACACAGCCTGCAATTCCGCCGCGTATTCGTTCTTCAAATAGTCGGTTTCTTCAGTTTCAGAGAAAGGCCAACTGGCGGCGGCGCGCTCGACCTCTTGCCGCGCCTCCTCCATCGCCTTCCCGAGTCGGTCCGGCCCGCGCCGGATGCCCGCGACATTGCCTTCCCGCGCAGCCTTTTTCAACGCGCTTGCAATGGACGCCAATCGCCCGGCAGCTTTCCGCGCTGCTTCGGCAGCCTGTTCCACGTCATCGAACGCCTGCTCGAACCCGGCCATCGTGAAAACCTTCTGAAGATTCCCCTCTCTTGGGTAGTATGACTTTCCGCCCGTTGAGCGTCAAGAACACAGAAAGTTGCGCTGTGGTGTTTTTGCCGTGAAACAGATTCGGCCGAAGGGCGCGCGGAGCGGTTCCAACGCCGTGTTGCGGAGTTGGCGGGTATGGCCGGGATCGGCTCGGCGGAGACGAGCGGTGGACTTCCCCGATGTGGCCCGTAGCAGTCCCGCGTTGCCGTCTGGCGTGTTTCAGGAGGCTCAGGCGGCCTTGAGTTCTGGCGCGTTGACGGGTGCGATGTAGCCGTATCGTCGGAGCATTCGGATCCAGCGGGGGGCGTTGCGTTTGACCATCAGAGCGTCGTAGTCGGCGGTGCGGTCGTAGTAGGGTGTATGAAACAAGCGGATAGGCACGGATGTATCGTTTCTGTGGTTCACGGTCGGGAGGCACAGGTCATGCCTGTGTCCCGGGGCGGGAGAGGCGTGATGGCGGGGGATGACGGCAGGAAGAGGCCGCACTCGGTGATGGCGACCGACAGCGACTGGTGCCTGGTCCGCAGCCGCGCCGGCAGGGCGGACCTGTCGGCCTCGGAGTACCTCGTCTCGCGCGGGCTCGCGCCTGAGGAGCCGGCGGCGGTGAGCCCGGAAGACTTCCCCCTGGCGGTGAGGCGCCGCGCGCTGGTGGACCTGCGCCTTCTCGTGCTGGCGGAGCGCATGCGCTTCGAGGACGAGGGCCGGGGCGGTGTCTGGCGGCGGCTGGTGGAGGAAGCCGAGGCGTCTGTGGCGGCCGACGGGCGGGAGGGCTGAGATGGCCCGGCAATACTGCATCACCTGCCCGCAGTCGGACTGGCGGGCGATCCGGGCGCTGGCGGAGGAAGCGGGGATGAAGACCTCGGCCTTCATCCTGAGGGAGGTGCTGGGCGAGGACTGCCGGATGGCGCTGACGGGCGACGAGCAGCGCGCCCTGCACGACAGCGCGGTCCGGCCTGCGTCCCTCGGCGACGGGCTTGCCGGCCCCCTGCCCGGCAGCGGGGTGACGATGGCCGAGGCGCTCGCATTCCTTGCCAGCGAGCTTCGGTTCCGGCAGCGGAAGGAAGGCCGTGCCAGGCGCGGCGGCGGTTCTCGTCCCGCGGGCGGCGGCGCGGACCTGTTCGGGGACGGTTCGCCGTGAGGGGGCGGAAGGCTCCCGAAGAGCTCCCGGTGTCGCATTCGATCTCCTGCACGCCGCAGCAATGGGCGCGGATGCGGGAGCTTGCGGAACGGGCCGGCATGCGGACCTCGCCATACATCGTGGGCCGGGTTCTGAAGCGCACGGGCATCGGCGCCGGGGAGGCCGGCCATGGGCTGGTGCTGGACGGAAAGCGGCAACGCGGCCTGCACGATGCGGTGCTCGGCGCGGCGGCGGCGCTGTCGGGCCTTTCCGGCGATGCGCCCACCGGGCTTCGCGAGACCGTCGCGCTGCTGTTCGAGGCGCGCCTCGACGAAATGGTGCGCGAGGGCCGAAGGAGCGGGATGGAAGCGTTGCTGGCGCCGGTCACCGGCCCGGAGCGCGCTGCCGACATCGCCCGCCGGGCGGCGATGCGGGCCGGTGGCGGGAGAACGGGCGGCGCAGGATGACCGGACAGCAGGTTATATGGCCTTCGTTACGGATGTTGTGGATATATCATATAGTTCAGTCATGGCACCAACATTCTGTTTTCATTGTTGAATCGGGAATGGATATACAATATTCACTGTGTCGCATATTGCCGGATTGCATGGTGGATCATGCGGCTTTCGAGCCTGGATTGCATGGCCGTTGCAGCGCCGGACATGCGGCTCTCGCGTCGCGGGCAGGCGGCGTTCCCGGAAGCTGACGCGTTCCCCGTCTTCTGCCAGGGTCTTCGGCCATGGTTGCAGTCGTCCCGTCGCCCTGCTGTCCGACCGATGAGGACAACAGCGCCCGCCGCCGGGGTCCGGCCCGCTCGCTCACGGCCTCATGGTCATCACCCATGTCCGCTGCCGCTCGACATGCAGGACGTATTCCTCGGCGATCGTCTCGAATGTCTCCTTCTGTCTGCGCGTCAGGTGCTCCGGGCTCTCGGCGGCGAGCTTGCGCATCCCCGCAACGACCTCCGCGCTCTCCGGAGGGATGAACCGGCCGACGCCGCGGGCCCTTGCCGTTGCGCGGACCGCGTTCCACTGCGCGAACAGCTCCCGGCAGCGCCGGACGACCTTCGGGCGCACGACATCGTGCTCGTGCAGGAACGCCGCGAGCGTCTCCTTCGCTTCCGCATCGAGATCGGGGTCCGCCTCCAGCCGCCGCGCGCGGTCGACATATTGCCGGCTGCGCTTGTCCGCAAAGCCGACCCGCCCCCCGGCCCTGACCGCCCTCTCGAACGCGTCCCATTCCGAGTTCAGGGTCTCGAAACGTGCCCGCGCCGCCTCGCGCCCTTCCTGTCGGCGGCGCGCCTCCTCGTCACGCACGCGCGCGGCCTCATCCTCCAGACCCCGGCCGGAGCCTTTCCGGATCGTCTCCGCCGCGCCCGCCGCCGCGCTCCATGCCGCCGCGTCGTCCGACGCGGCTTCCGCGGTCCGCACCAGCGTCTTCAGCCCCTCCAGTTCCGCCAGCGAGCCGCGTATCGCGCCGGCCTGCTTGCGGTAGTCCGCCGCCTGTTCACGCCACCGGGCCGCCGCGTCCGCGCTCTCCGGCGCGACCGCCTCGGCCGCGGCTGCCGCCCCGGTCCGCGCGTCCGCCTGGCGCCGGCGCAGGTCCTGCCAGCGCCGCACGTCCCCGACCGTGTGCGGCAGCGCCATGTCCCGCTCGGCCAGCCGCGCCACCGCGAACCGGTGGCCCGCCAGCCTGTAGCTCCAGTGCAGCGCCGCCAGCCCGAGGTCCGAAGCCCTCTCCCGCGCGCACCGGGCCAGCGCGATCACCGAAGGGTTTCTGGACGACGGGCGCCTCCCTCTCCCGCGCGCGCCGGGCCAGCGCGGCGAGCGTGCCCGGCTGCGGAGATTTCGACATCCCTCTCCCGCGCGCGCCGGGCCAGCGCTGCCTCGCTATCGCACTCCGCCGCAGGTAGTGCCCCTCTCCCGCGCGCGCCGGGCCAGCGCCGCCTCGCCCGCTGCCCGCGCCTTTTGCGCGAGGGTGTCGAAGGCGGCGGCCGCCTCCCGGGCGGCGGCGCCATGGCGCTGCATCGAAGCCCCGTCGATATCCTTGTCGCGGAGCGCGCCTGCGGGCGCCAGCCGTCCGGACGCCCTGTTCGCCGCCGTCACGGCCGTCTCCAGCGACCGGTATGCCACAAGGCGCGCCGCGGCCTCCGCCTCACCCGTCTTCGCCGCCTCCATCGCGGCATCGTCGAGCGGCGGGACGCGGTCCGCCGCCTTCGCCGCCTCCAGCACCGCATGGGCGGCAGCCGAGACATCATGCGCCGCTTCCTGCACGATTTCGGCCGCCGCAATGCGGTCGCGGAGGGTCTGACCGCCGCCGGGCCCGACCGCCGGCAGGGCGGCGAAGGCGCATCCGGCTTCCTGCGCATGGGCGCGGGCCGCGGCAAGCGCTGCTTCGGCCTCCGCCAGCCGGCGCAAGGCCGCCGCCGCTTCGGCGCGGCGCTCCCGCTCCGCGCGCAGGCCGTCAAGGAACGCAGACGCCGCCTCCCCGGAGACCGCACGCTTCGCCGGCGCCTTCATCGTCTCCGCCTCGCCGATGGCTTCCAGCGCCGTCAGCCGCTCGCCCGTGTTCGCCTCCAGCGTCTCCACAAGCTGCTCGCGGTTGTCGGTCAGCACCAGCGCCTCCTCGCGCGCCCGGCTCAGCTGCACATAGAGCGTCTGCTGGTTCACCAGCGGCCCCGCGCCCGTGTCCAGCACCGCGACCACACGGTCGTGCGTCTGCCCCTGCGCCGCATGCACGGTGGACGCATAGGCGTATGCAAGATGACGAAGCTGCGGGTCGTCGAGCGCGAATCGCGTCTCCCGCCCGTCGGAGAGGCGCATGCGGAGCGCTCCGGTTCCTATCGCGGCCACCTCCACACGGTCGCCGTTGACGAGGCCGCGCTCCCTGTCGTTGCGGGTCCAGCGCAGCCGTTCGCCCTCCCTGATCCGCAGCGTCTTCGCCTCGAACAGGTCCAGCCGGTAGCGCAGGTCGCCGCCGGGCTTCAGGTGGCGCGGCCGGCCATCGGGATGGGCAAGGATCACCCGGTCCTCCTCCACCTCCATCACCGTGCAGGCGTCGTCCTTGCGGATGCGGTAGTTCTTCCGCTCGCGGTTGAAGAGCGCGATGTCGCCCTCGCGCCAGTTGCGCACGTCGCCCGTCTCCGCGCGCGTGAGGTTGAGGGGCACGAGCGTTTCGATCCCGATGGAGGACCCGTGCAGGGCGCCCTCGGCTTCGAGGCCCTCGCGCACCGCCTCCTCGACCTCGGCCCTGAGCGCGCGCGTCGGAACCAGCAGCGCCGTCCCCGCCCGCGCCCCGGGCGAGAGCCGCAGCCAGAGCGCGGCCGCCATGCCCGCGATCTCCTCGGCCGGCAGTTCCCGCAGGTTGCCTCCGAGACGCTCCAGCGCCGCGCCCGGCTCGCCCTCGATCATGTCCTGGACGGCGGCCAGCAGGTCCGGGTCCTGCTGCCGGCGAACCTCGTCCATCTCCGCGACGCCCAAGCCCGCCTGCTGCATCTGCCGGAAGGGCTGGCCCGCCTGCACGCCGCGCAGCTGCCGGCTGTCGCCCACAAGCACGAGCCGGGCGATATCGAGGCGCTCGGCAATCCGCAGCAGCGCGCGCGCCTGCGCCGTGCCCGCCAGCGACATCTCGTCCACCACCACCACCGCGCCGCCATGGCGCTCTCTCAGCGCGGCGAGCGTCCGTGCTCCCGTCGATCAGCCGGCGCGGGCCGATATGGGCCGAGAGCGAATGGCGGTCGAACGCCCCGCCCTTGTATTCCCGCGCGCTGGCGTCCGCCCCGGCGCGCAGCCGCAGGGCCGGCGACAACGGAACCTGGTATTCGCCGCCGCCCCACAGCGAGACGCCGATGCCCGACTTGCGCGACACGTCGCCGTCGAGGGTGAAGGGCAGGCGCCCGAACGGCGTGTCGAGAAAGACCGTGCGCTCCCCCGATGCGGCGTTGAGGTTGCTGTCGGGCGCCACCGCCAAGCCGAAATGCGCCTCCCAGCGCCGCCGCGCGCGCATGATGTCGAGGAAGCGCCGGATGTTGGCGGCCACCGCCGCTGGCGGCGTCCCGGCCAGCACCTGTTCGAAATGCCGCCGCGCCAGGCTGTCCTCCTCCTTCAGGAAGAAGGCGTGCGCGAGTTCGAGACGCACCCGCACCAGTTCCGGGCGGTCCACCAGGATGGCCCGGAACGCCGCAATCGCCTCGTCGAGCTTCCCGTCGCGGGCGTTCCGGTCCGCGGCGGCCTGCGCGGCGGCAAGCGCCTCCATGCCCGCCCGGAACCGCTCGCCGGTCGCGTCCTGGCCGTGGGCGGCGGCGGCGAACAGGCACAGCCCGGCGGCAATGACGAGAGCGGGTATGCGCATGAAAACCCCTGTCCGTGCAAAGGGAACCTCCGCCCGCCCGAAGCGGCCGGGGCCCGGGAACGCGGATGTTCCGGGAGCAGGCTACTCCGCCGTCTCCGTCTTCATCCTCGTTGCGAAGGCGCCGGCAGCGTGCCCGTTCGAGAAATGGGCGTTGAACATGCCGATCGCACCGACCGGACGCTCTGGGCTGCCATCGTGATAGAACTCAGCATTCCACTCGCCGGCCTGAGGCGCGGTGCCGCCGGAAAGGGCGGCACCCTGGGCAACGCCGTTGTCAAAGGAGATGTAGTCGTCGTATTTACTCGCCGTCTCCTGGAGCGTAACGACCCAGTCCTCGTGAACGGCATTCCCCATGAAGTTGTCGATCTTTCCTCCCACTTTGGCTCTGGTGGCGCCAACCATGAACGTCGCGTTGAGCGTCACATCCGCCGTGAACTGTCCCGACTTCTGCCCCGTGTGCGTGCCGGCGGTGAAGGTCTCAGCACCGACAGGCCAAAGGCCTCGCCATCGTAGGTGGCGGTCTTGGCGAGCCCGGCCTTCTCGGTGATATCCCCGTACTCGGCGGTGGGGGCGTGGGCGAAGAGACGGATCCCGATGCTGTCGGCGGTTTCATACAGCCAGTACCCGTAGCGGGCATAGGCTCCGTACGGCGTGTAGTGGGCGTCGGTCGGCTTCATCCGGTAGTAGAGCGTGCTGTCGGCGACCTCTTCCCCGGCCTTCTGGAAAAACAGCGAACCCATCAGCTTGCCTTCGTCAACCGTGCAGCTGCCCTGGCAATGCAGCGTCCCCTTGACCCCCATGTAATACTGGGCGTCGGCCTTGCCGCCGGTGAAGTCGGGAAGCTTGGTCACGGCCGTTCCACCGCTGCTGGTGAGTACGGAAAGGGGCATCCCGGCAAGGGGCAGGACATCGACATCCATGTTGTCGGTGCCGAAAGCCTTCTTGACCAGGTTCCCCTCTCCGGCGATCTGCTCCCAGGTCATGGCGTCTTCCGGGAGGCCGCGCAGGTCATACTTGAGGTAGGCCTTGGAGCGGCCAGGGCTTGTGTCGGTGGCGGTAGTAGGGGCAATGCGCTTCGTCGGTATCTTGCCAATGAGATCCTCGATATTGCTCGCCCTCCGGTTCCACCGGGCCTCGATCTTGGCCCTGTTGTTTCTGCCGCCGGGGGACGACGCATCGAAAGGCTGCAGCATCTCGAGAACCCGCCTCGCGTTGTTGCCCCGGGCAGGCCCAGCGGGGGTTTCGCCGGCGCGGTTCTTGATCTTCGCCTCGGTATCGACCCTCCCGGCATAGCCGTTGATCGTTCTGAGATACCCCTCGATGCGCTTGATCTGCGCTTCCACGTCCTTGATCCGCTGACCGACCACCTCCTTCTGCGCCGCGAGGCCGGGCGTGCCCGACACGGCGTTCAGGTCCGTCTGCGCCTTCCTGGCCGCCGTCAGCGCCGCCTTGGCGTCCGCCAGCGCCTTCTCGGCCGCCGCCTTCGCGGCTGTCACGGCCGCGGCGTTGTTCACGACTACCCCGCTGTCGCCGCCGGTGGTGTAGATGTCATATGCGTCCTTCTCCTTGGCCTCGTCACGCTTCATCTTGGCCGTTTTCGCGGCATCCTCCGCCGCCTTTTCGGCTGCCGCAGCGGCGTCGTAGGCCGCCTTGGCCTTTTCGACCGGCGTCATCTCCATCTGCTGGTCGCCGCCCATCGCCGTGGACGGCTTCTTCCCGCCGCCGCCTCCGCAGCCCGCGAGCGCCAGGCCCGCAGCGGCCATCGCCGCCAGAGCCACATGTCTCATGGTTCTCATCGAACCCTTCTCCTTCTCTCAGCCCGGACAAACCGGGCAAACCGTTTGAACCGTTCCTGTGTGCCGTCGACCGCCGCTCAGAAGCCGAGCGTGATGCCGGTCACGAAACCGGTGCCCTCGACATTGCTGCCGTCCGCCCGGTCCTTCTCGGCCATGAACAGCGAGCTTCTCCAGGCAATGCCCGGCGCCAGCGTGTAGCCCGCCGAAAGCAGGCCGCCCGACTGCTCCGTGCCGTCGTCGGCCTCGGTCATCGTGCCGCTCAGGCTCACCGCCATCGCGCCCTCCGAATACATCACCCCGGCGGCCACGACCTCGACATCCTCGGGACCGTCCGCCTTCATGCCGTCGTCCGCCGTGGCGTAGGCGACATCGAAGCTGAACGCCCCCATGCCCACCCGCAGGCCGGCATTCGTGTAGGTCATGTCGTCGGCGTCCATCTGGCTCTTCTGGTAGTGGCCCGCAGAGAACGCCAGGTTCATGTTGCCGAAATCGCCCTTGTAGTTGCCGCCGACCGACCAGGCGTCCATGTCGTTGTTCTTCAACGCGGCGCTGCGGCCTTCCTGCGAGGTGTTCGGGATGTAGCTCACGCCCATCTGCGCGCCGTTCACCCGCGGCGTGAAGTAGCTCACCAGGTTCTTGTCGCCGAGGCCGTGGCCCGCAGTCCCCAGGCCCTTCACGCTGCACTCGTCGATGCCGTTGACCCATTTGCCCATGTCGCCGCAGACCATGCCGAAACCGGCATCCCGCACGCCCATGTGGGTGAGAACCACCGCGCTGTCCTCGGCTCCCAGCGTGATCTGGCCGAACTCGCCGCCAACCGTCAGCTGCGACTCGTCGATCATCGAACCCGAACTGTTGCCCTCGAGCTCCACCTTCACCGAGAAGGTCATGCCGTTGTCGGCGTCCAGCTTGCCCTTGAAGAAGATCTCGCTGTCCGACTGCTGGGCAACGCCGCCCTCGACCGTCGCGTCCGCCGAGTCGTCCACATCGACCATCCCGAACCACTGCTGCATGTAGCCGCCGACGCCCACGCTCAGCATCTCCGCCGCAGACGCAGGACCCGCCGCAAGCGCAAGACCCGAGGCCGCAAGAAGAACCTTGCCCGTGAAACCCCGCGCTCGGCATCCGCCATGCAGCCTGCCGTCCCCCGGCCATGCCGGGCCATGTCTTGTTGTCGTCATCGTCTCGTCTCCTTCAGGTGAAAGCCCGTCCGCAGCGCCCGTCGACCGCCGCACGCCGGAGAAGGCGCACGACGGGGCGGCAGGTCACCGGGGACGGGAGGTGAAGCCGCGGCCCCGGAAAGGCCGCGGCAGAAAGCGTGCCGGGGAAAGCCGGGCCGCCCGCAAGGCGGGCCTGCCGCAAGCGCGGCGGGCTGCCCGGCAACCTGTCATCTGCACGCGCCCGGCGCTCCTCCGCAGAGGACGCACAGGCGGGAAAGACAACAATCAGGCGGGAGAAGCTCTCCCGATGGCGAACCGGCTGACCGGCGCCAAAAGCCCGCATATGAAAGACATGAAGAGGCGCGAGGCGCGAGGCGCGAGGCGCGAGGCGCGAGGCGCGAGGCGCGAGGCGCGAGGCGCCATTCTACTCCGTGATAAAGCCTCGGAAGTCAACCCGAATACACCCGCCGCTGCGATGGCGCGGAACCTCTAACCCGGCCGCACGACACCGCACAACCTCCCGGACCAACCCCCACGCCGATTTTACCGACCTGTTGCATCCATGCCACAGTCAGCCGCCGGGCGCCCGCACGTCGGGGCCGCGACGCTCCTGTCCCCTCTGGCTGGCGCTCGGCGCGGTGCTTCTCGCATGGCTCTGGCGCCGCGCGTCAGCCGATGAAGTCGAAATCGGCCTCGGTCAGTTGCGACGCCTGGACCCCCTCCAGGGTGACAGTCCCCGACCACCAGGTGATGACGGCGCCGCTGTCGGTCTGCCGGATATCGAGGTCGTCGAAGCCGAGCTCCGAGTCGACCGAATAGAAGGCGATTTGGTCCCTCACGAGCCTCCCGTGATCGAAGTCGAGGATCGTGTCGTCGCCACCATACGTGAATCCGAACCGGTCGCTGAGGCCCGCGCGGCCCTGGAGCGTGTCGTCGCCCATGCTGTCGTCGAGTATCAAGTGGGGCTCGTATAATTCGACCGGGACGTGGGCAAAGACATCGGCCTTGCTCAGTTGCGACGCCTGGATCCCCTCCAGGGTGATGGTCCCCAGGGACCAGGTGATGACGGCGTCACTGCCGGACTGCCGGATCTCAAGGTCGTCGAAGCGGTACTCCCCATCGACCGAGCCGAGGACGATGTAGTCCGTCCCGTCCTCGAAGTCGAGGATCGTGTCGTCGCCGCCATCCTTGAATCCCCACTTGCTGGCGTAGCCCTCCGTTCCGAAAACGAAATAGTCGTTGCCCTCCCCGCCCCGGAGCGTGTCATTGCCCAGACCACCCGAGAGCCAATCCCAGCCTTTGCCGCCTTCCAGCAGGTCGTCACCGTCACGACCTCTCAGCGTGTCGTTGCCATCGCCGCCCCAGAGCTCATCGTCACCCGAATTGCCGCGGAGGAGGTCGTTACCCCCGCCGCCATAGATTATGTCATCGCCTTTGCGACCGTAGAGCTTGTCGTCACCCTCGTTGCCGTAGATCGTGTCGTCGCACGCGGTACCGAAGAGCGATTCGGCGCCCGCGCCGCCATGAATGGTCTCGCCGCAGTCCTCAACGTCGAGCGGCTCATCGCCCGAAGTGCCCGGGATCCTGTCCTCGCCGCCGCCGTTGTTGGCATTCGGGTCACCACCGTCGTTGTCGTTGTCGAGGGGGTTGCCGCCGTCGTTGTCGTCGTCGCTCGTACTGGCGCCGTAAGCGGCCTTTTCGTGATCGTCGCCGCCGCCGCCAGCAGGCAGGATGAAGTCGTTCGCATCCAGACTGTCCGCCGATACGCCCGACAGCCTGATCGTGTCGCCGCCGCCGTAGCGAATGACGGTATCGGCGCCGTCCTGCTCGATGACCAGTGCCGTGAACCCGCCGGATACGCCGTCGAGGCGAATCCGGTCGCCGGCCCCGAAGTCGGTAATGATGTCGGCGCCGTCTCCCGCCTCGAACACGAAGGTGTCGGCGCCCTTGCCGCCCCCCAGCGTGTCATCGCCCGCGCCGCCGCGCAGCGTGTCGGCACCCCTGGCGCCGCGCAGCGTGTCGTCGCCCGCGCCGCCGTCCAGCGTGTCGTTGCCCTTGCCGCCCCCCAGCGTATCGTCGCCAGCCCCGCCGGTCAGCGTGTCGGCACCCAGGCCGCCATAGAGGAGGTCGTCGCCGGCCCCGCCGGTCAGCGTGTCGGCGCCCCCGTAGCCACGCAGGGTGTCGGCGCCATCACCACCGGTGAGCGTGTCCGCGTCCTTGCTACCCTTCAGCACCTCCCCGCCAGAAGGCCCGCCGCTCGAGGCATCATCGTCGCCGTCATCGTTGCCGTCCGGCGGCGCACCCTGTGCAGGAGCGTCCTCGCCGCCGTCCTCCGGCGAGGCTGCCTCGACGGGAAGGAACCGGAAGTCGTCCGCGCCAAGGGAGGCCGCCGTCACGCCCTCCAGCTTGATCGTGTCGCCGTCGCCGTAGCGGATGACGGTATAGAAGCCCTTCTGCTCGATCACAAGATCCCCGAAACCGCCCGACACCCCGGCAATCTCGATGATGTCGCCAGCCTCGAAATCGCCGATGTAATCGGCCCCGTCGCCGACCGCGAACGCAAAGACGTCGACGCTATGGCCCCTGCCGCCATAGAGCGAGTCCGCGCCCCGGCCGCCGGTCAGCCTGTCGGCGCCCCGGCCGCCTTCCAGACGGTCGTTGCCCGCACCGCCATCCACCGTGTCGTCCCCGTCGCCGCCATACAGCGTGTCGTTGCCCGCGCCGCCGTCCAGAGTGTCATGGCCAGCACCGCCGTCCAGCGTGTCATCGCCCGCGCCGCCGTCCAGAGTGTCATCGTCCGAACTGCCGGGGTTCATGAGGAGAAAGTCCGCGTCGGCTCCCGGGCTTGCGGTTCCGCCCGTCAGCGTGTCGTCGCCGTCGCCGCCTGTCAGGATGTCGTCGCCAAGGCCGCCCTTCAGGATGTCATTGCCGAGGCCACCCGTCAGGGTGTCGTCGCCAGCACCGCCGGTCCGGGAAATATCCTGTGTCATCGCGCTCTCTCCTCAACGCATGGGTCCATGGCAGGGCATGAAGGCATCCCGAGCCGAAAAGCCGGTTCCGCCCGCCAAAGCGTCGGCTCGCAGAGCGCATCCTGCCCGGCGCTCCCGGCCGTTGCAATCGAATTCGGCCCGGCGGCAGGCGCACTGTGGCGTTCCCGGCCCTGTCAGGTTTGGACCGGCCTCCGGACGGTTGACACGCCGCCGTCCGCGATGGGGTAACCTCTGCCGATGGTGGCGACGGTTTTCAACCTGACCTCGGCTTCCTCGACGGTGCACTATTTCCGGCGCGAGGGGCACGGGCTCGGGCCGAACCTGCCGGCGAACGACGACGAGGCGGGCGACTACTACGCGCGCAAGGATGACGAGCACCGCAAGGCGAGCCGGTGGCGGGGCAGCGGGGCAGCGGCGCTGGGGCTGACGGGTCATGTGGAGCCCGGAGAGTTCCGGCGTGTGCTGCAGGGATACGTTCCCGGCACCAACATTCGCCTCGGACGGCTTCGCGACGGCGAACACGAGCACCGCCCGGGTGCGGACATCACGTTTTCGGCGCCGAAGTCGGTGTCGCTCGAGGCGCTTCTGGGCGGTCCGGGGGCGGCCAGGGCGATGCGGGCGCACGATGCGGCGGTGCGGGCGACGCTGGACTACATTGAGACGCGGCTCTTGCGGACCCGGCTCTGGAGCCGTGAGGAACGGCGCTCGGTGCAGGTGAATGCGCCCATGCTGGTGGCGGCGACCTTCCGGCATATCACGAGCCGCAACAACGACCCGCAGCTTCACACCCATTGCGTGGTCGCGAACATGACGCGCGACGGCGGGCAGTGGCGGAGTGCGGAGACCGGGCTGCTGCGCCGGTCGGAGAAGCTGGTCGGGGCCTTCTACCGCAACGAGCTGGCGCACCGTCTGCGCCGTGAGGGTTTCGCGCTGCGTCCGTCGATGATCGGGCGGGTTCCGGGGTTCGAGATCTCGGGCTGGCCGCGTGCGGTGCTGGAGGCGTTCTCGAGCCGGCGGCAACAGATCCTGGCCTACATCCGGGAGAAGGGCTGGCGCTACGATGCGCACACCGCGCAGGCGGCGACGCTGGCGACGCGGGCGCGCAAGAACGAGCCGCGCCGGGCGGAGCTTGAGGCGCTGTGGCGGGCGTTTGCCGAGGAAAATGGCCTCGCCAAGCGGACGCTGCGGAAGATCGGGGTGCGGCATGCGGCGCCGCCGACGGCGCTGGAGATCGCCTGGCGGGCTCTTGAGCAGCTGGAGGAGCGGGCGAGCGTCTTCCCGGCGCGGGACGCGCTGGCGCTGGCGCTGGCGCATTCGCCCGGCCTCTACCGGCTTGAGGAGATCGAGGGGGCCTTTGCGGAGCTTCGACGGGACAAGCATTTGCTGCCGGCGATCCGGCGCGGGGCGGGCGAGGCCTGGACGACGGCGCGGGCGGTCAACGCCGAACGCGAGGTGCGCGAGCGCACGATCGCCAATATCGGTGCTGTCAGGGCGCTCTCCGAAGCTCCCGTCCCCGGAGAGGCGCTGGAGGGCCTGACCGGGGGCCAGCGCGAGGCGGTGCGGCTGATCGTCGAGAGCCGGGACCGGGCGGTCGGGGTGCAGGGCCATGCGGGCACCGGCAAGACGGTGATGCTGCGCCGGGCCGTGTCGTGCATGGGAGAGAGGCGGGTGCTGGGACTGGCGCCGTCGGCCTCGGCGGCGCGGACGCTGTCGCGCGAAACGGGCCTCGCCTGCCGGACGCTGCAATGGTTCCTGACGCGCTGCCAGGAGGTGTCCGACGGGGTGGCGGACGCAAGGAGGCGAGCCTGCTGGCGGTGGTGGACCGGCAATGGACCGCCGGGCGGCCCGAGACCGACCGCTTCGGCGTCCGGCTGGAAGGCGCGCACCGCCTGACGCCGCGCCTCGCCCTGTTCGCCCACGCCAGCGCCACCCGGCGCAACTGCCGCGGCTGCGCCTGGCTCGACGGCCCGGCGGGCGATGCGATGCTCGGCGCAAGCTGGGCCGCCCTGCCGATCCTGCGCCTCGGCGGCCATGCCGGATACAACCGGACCCGCGCCAATGCCGGACACTGGCGCAACCGCGGACCCCGGGCCGGCCTCGGCGCGACGCTCGCGCTGCCGGCCGGCTTCACCCTCGGCCTGCGCGCCTCCCTGCAGCGCGCCGCATACCAGGGACAGGGCTTCGCCCACAATACCATCGACCGCAGGCCGCGCCGGGACGAGACGCGCACCCTCTCGCTCTCCGTGCACAACCGCGCCGTCACCGTGCTCGGCTTCAGCCCCCGCCTCTCGCTCATCCGCGAGCAGCGCGATACCAACGCCCAGACCCTCGACTACAAACGAAACCGCGCCAAACTCTCCTTCGTGCGACAGTTCTGACCGGACACGACGATAGCGGCAGCATCGGGCCGGGTCGTGCATCAAGCCTCCAGCACGGCGCTCATGGCCTGCCCGACGCGTTCCGCGGCGGCTTCGATGTCGCGGTCGGCGAGATGGGCATAGCGCAGCGTCATGCTCACATTGCCGTATCCGAGCAGACGGACGCGGCGTGTTGAAACCGGCCTGCGGACGGGTTATGGGTTGCACTGGCGGGTTCGCTGCGGCCGTGCGGGCGCGGCGCAGGTTTGGAATTCGGCACGGGAGGATGATGTCATGACGCGGATGCCGGGCGATGTCGGGATGCATGACCTGCGGCTGTCCGGGAGGGGTGTGAGCGCCTCACGCGCGCGCGAACCCGAACTCGTTGTACCCCCCCCCCCTCAAGAGTCAGGGCGCGGGGCTGAGCCGGTGGGCGCCCCCGGGAGAACCGCCCGCCGCCTGAAGGCGGGACTCGCTGCCCTCTTCCTCATCGCGCTGGCCGCCGCCCTCGCGCCGCAGGCTGCTGTTGCTACTACACTTAAAGCCACGGCGGGCAATGGGCAGGTGACGCTCACCTGGACCAATGTCCCCGCCGGTGTCACCAATCCCTCCTGGTCGTATCGACAGAAGAAAGGCACGGGAAGCTTCGGCAATTGGCAGGTTATCCCCGGCGGGGTTTCAGTCCGAACCTACACTGTCACGGGGCTGGACAACGGCACTGCTTACACCTTCCAGTTGGCGCGCCACGCCAGCGGCTCTAATGCTAACCCAAGCAACCAGGTCACCGCGACGCCAACGGCGCCCGCTTCCACGAAGACGATCACCCTGTCGGCGACATCGACCTCGATCACCGAGGGCAACTCCGGCTTTACGGACGTGACGGTGACCGCCACGCTCGGCGAGGGAGCGCCGGCGACGGATCCGGATACGGGGATTTTTTCGATCAGCCTTCTTTCTGCCTCTCCCTCCGGCACGGCCACAGCCTCCGGCAAGGGGTCCGATGGCTGCACGCCGCCGCTGAACCCGACGGACACCGACTGGTGCCATCCGGACGGGGCCAACATCACCTTCGCCGAAGGCGTGACCATGGGCACGAAGAAAGTGCGCATTCTCGGCGACACCCGGGACGAGCCGAACGAGACCATCAAGCTCGTTTCTTCGGCTGTGGGGTCTGGCTGGACCGACGGCACCCTCACCCTGACCATCACCGACGACGACGATCCCCCCACCACGACTGTCCCCGCGGCGCCGACGGGGTTGTCGGCGGAGGCGGGCAACCGTCAGGTGGAGCTGACGTGGACCGACCCGGACGACGATTCGATCACGGGGTACCGGGTGCAGCAGAAGAAGGGCAGCGCCGCCTGGGGCAGCTGGACCGCGATTTCCGGTTCGGACGCGGACACCACGACCCATACGGTGACGGGTCTGGACAACGATGTGGAGTACAGCTTCCGCATCCGGGCGCGGAACAGCGGCGGCAACAGCGCGCAGTCGGAGGTGGTGCGGGCGACGCCGTCGGCGTCGGCGGCGGTTCCCAAGCCGGTGCTGAGCGCCGCGGCGGCGGGCTACGGCAGGGTCGCCCTGAGCTGGAGCGCCTTGTCGGGTGTGACGGTTGCGAGCTGGGGCTACCAGTACAAGCCCGCGGGCGGCAGCTGGATCAGGACCCGGACGGTCACGGGCGGCAGCACGACGGGCACCACGGTGACGGGACTGACGATCGGCACGGAATACGCGTTCCGGCTGTTCGCGGCGGTGAGTCCCGGTGTGCAGTCGGTGTGGTCGGACCAGGTGAAGGCGACGCCGACGAATACGGTTCCCAAGCCGGTCCTGACGGCGGCCGGGGGCGATGCCTCGGTCACCCTGAGCTGGAGCGGCCTGTCGGGTATTCCGATAACGAGCTGGGGTTACCAGTACAAGAGCACGGGCGGCTGGAGCACGACCGCGACGGTCACGGGCGGGAGCAGGACGAGCGCCCGGGTGACGGGGCTGACGAAGGGGACGGACTACACGTTCCGCCTGTTTGCGGCGGTCAGTCCCGGGGTGCAGTCGGTGTGGTCGGACGAGGTGACGGCGAAGACCGATCCGGCGGCCCCGGTGCTGACGGCGGCGACCTCGACGACGAGCGGGTGGATCGACCTGACCTGGACCCATGCCGGCGGTTCGGACGAAATGGCGGATGCGGACGACTATGTGAAAAACGCGGTCAGGTTCTATTGGTGGGGCGCGGAAACCCGGCTGAAGGGCGAAACCGCCTGGACGGATCGCACTTTCAACGTGGCTGGTGACAGAGCTAAAGCCGAGAGTCGCAGCAATCGATTTGGTCCGGGCAGTGATTATCCCGATGGTGCCTCGGTTGAGGTCCGGGTTCGGGCAAGGGGCTATGATTCATCCGACGCGGTCCTGAATGGCCCCTGGTCGAACATCCGCACGGTCACCTTCAAGAACGACACCACGGCGGCGCTCACGATCACCGGGACGCCGGTGACGGTGGCGCCCGGTTCCACGGCGACCTACACGGTGGCGCTGACGGAGGCGTATGCGGGGACGCTGCGGATCACGAGCGACACCACGGCGGCGGCGCGGGTGAGTCCGGCGAGCCTGACCTTCACGACCGCCAACTACAACACGGCGCGGACGGTGACGGTGACCGGTGTGGCGAACGGCACGGCGGTGATCGACCACGCCTTCCGTCTGACGGGGGCTTCTGCGGATGCGATCCCGGATGCGGGCACGGTGGACGTGACGGTGGCCGATACGCGGGGGTGACGGTGTCGACGGCGGCGCTGACGGTGGCGGAAGGCGGCAGCAGGACGTACACGATGCGGCTGAACACGCCGCCGACATCGGATGTGACGATAACGGTGGCGGACATGTCGGGGGACGTGACGGTGGACACCGACGCCGTCATGACCGGCAACCAGAGCGCGCTGACCTTCACCCGGACCGACTGGAACCAGCCGCAGACGGTGACGGTGAGCGCAGGCACGGACACGGACACGACCACGGACCCTGACGTGACGCTGACGCACAGTGCCTCGGGCGGCGGCTACGGCTCGGTGAGCATCGCCGATGTGGTGGTGAGCGTGGCGGAGAAGGATGCGGCGCCGTTGAAGCCGGCCGGTCTTGCCGGCGCGGCGGGCAGCGGCTCGGTGACGCTGAGCTGGACGGACCCGGACAACCCGACCATCACGAAGTGGCAGGTGCGGCGGAAGGCCGGCAGCGGCGAGTGGGGCGAGTGGGAGGACATTCCCGGCTCCGGTGCGGGCACCACCAGCCACGAGGTGAGCGGTCTGACCAACGGCACCGCCTACCAGTTCGAGGTGCGCGCGGTGAACGGGGCCGGCAACGGCGCCGGCCCGGATGCGCCGGTGACGGCGACGCCTGTGGCGCCGGCGGCTCCCGCGCCGCCGTCCGGCGGCGGCGGCGGCGGCGGTACGACACCCGCTTCAGACGGAAGCGTGACGGTGACGCCGACCGCGCTGAGGGTGTCGGAGGGCAGCAGCGCGGCCTACACGGTGGTGCTGGACGCGGAACCCTCGGGCGATGTCACGGTGACGGTGGGCGGCGCCTCGGGCGACGTGACGGTGGAGCCGGCCAGCCTGACCTTCACGACGGCCAACTACGGCACGGCGCAGACGGTGACGGTGCGCGCGGCCCGAGACGAGGACACGGTGGACGACACGGCGACGCTGACGCACGGCGCCTCGGGCGGCGGCTACGGTTCGGTGACCATCGATCCGGTGGCGGTGACGGTGACGGACACGACGCTGTTGCCGGTGCTGACCCTGGCGCAGGATCCTGCGGCGGTGACCGAGGGCGACGACATCCGCCTCGCGGTGACCGCCGACCGGGCGCTGACGGGCAGCCTGACGGTCAGCCTGACGCTGTCGGCGCGCAATGCCAGCGGCTTCGATGCCGGTGACGTCCCGGGCGGTCCGGGGCCGCGTTCGTTCGATGCGGTGTTCGGCGCCGCGGCGCGCACCACGGGGGTGGTGACGATCCCGACGGCGGCCGATGCGGATACGGAGGGGGCGGAAGCCTACCGCATCACGCTGAACGACGGTGCGGGCTACGCGGTGGGGAGCGACGCGACGGCTGCGGGCGTGCTGCGCGACCGTGCGCCGGGGTCCGTGTCACGGGCGAACCGGGTGAATGCGGCGGTGCTGCCGCATGTGGCGGCGGCGGCGATGTCGCGGACGCTGGGGGCGGTGACGGGTCGGATCGAGGCGGCGGCGTCCGGCAGGCCGGGCAGTTCGCTGCGGTTCGGCGCCCTGCCGTCGTCGCCGGTCGGGTATGCCCGGGCCGCCCGGTCCGCGCCGCCGCGCCCTGAGGAGCCCGGCCCGACCCTGAGCGAGATACTGGACGGGGCGTCCTTCACGCTGGCGGCGGGCGCCGGCGGCGAGGCGTCCCCGCCGCCGTTGGCGGTGTGGGGCCGGGGCGAGTGGCTGTCGCTGTCGGGTTCGGAGAAGGATGTCACCTGGGACGGCGGCCTGTGGTCGGCGCAGCTGGGAGCGGATGTGCGGGTGCGCCCGGACCTGCTGGCGGGTGCGGCGCTCTCCCATGCCCGGGCCGCCCGGTCCGCGCCGCCGCGCCCTGAGGAGCCCGGCCCGACCCTGAGCGAGATACTGGACGGGGCGTCCTTCACGCTGGCGGCGGGCGCCGACGGCGAGGCGTCCCCGCCGCCGTTGGCGGTATGGGGCCGGGGCGAGTGGCTGTCGCTGTCGGGTTCGGAGAAGGATGTCGCCTGGGACGGCGGCCTGTGGTCGGCGCAGCTGGGGGCGGACCTGCGGGTGCGCCCGGACCTTCTGGCCGGGGCGGCGCTCTCCCATGCGCGGGGCGAACTGGACACGCGGACGACCGGCGCCGCCGGCGGCCGGGTGAAGGGCGTGCACGAGACGACGATCACGTCGGTGCATCCCTATGCGGCGTGGTTGCTGCCGGACGGCTCGACCCTGTGGGCGAGCCTCGGCTACGGGACCGGCGAGGTGCGGGTTGCCGAGGAGGGCGCGCCTTCGCGCAGTGCGGACCTGACGCAGTGGAGCGCGTCCGCGGGCGGGCGCAGCGTCCTGGTCGAGGATGCGGAGCTCATGGCGGGCGGGATGACGCGCCTTGCGGTGAAGGGCGAGGGTTCGGCGTCGCGCCTGCGCACGGGGTCCGATGACGGCCTGGCGGGGCTGACGGCGAGGACGACCCGTCTGCGGCTGCTGCTGGAGGGCTCGTACGAGCACGCGCTGGCGGGCGGTGCGACGCTGACGCCGGCGCTGGAGGCGGGGGTGCGCCATGACGGCGGCGACGTTGCCGAAGGGGCGGGCCTCGAGGCCGGGGCGGGCGTGACCTGGCATGACCCGGCGGCGGGTCTGACGGCGGAGCTGCGCGCGCGGCTTCTGGCGGCGCACGAGGCGGACCGCGACGAATGGGGCGTGAGCGCGCTGGTGCGCCTCGACCCCGGGGCCGACGGGCGCGGGACGTTCCTCGCCTTCGGTCCCGCGCACGGGCGCACGGAGAGCGGCCTGGACCGGCTGTTCGACCACGGCCTGCCCGCAGCGGCATCCGCCGCAGCGCCGGCAGAGGCGGAGAGCCGCCTGGAGGCGGAGGTGGGCCACGGCTTCGGCCTTGCCGGTCCGGGGCCGCTGGCGGTGCTCACCCCCTGGGCCGGCTTGAGCCTGGCGGAGACGGGCGGGCGCACCCTGCGGCTCGGCGCGCGCTACCGCATGGGCGCGGGGCTCTCCCTCGGCCTCGAGGGCGCGCACCGGCCGGGCCCGGCCCCCGAAGACAGCCTCATGCTGCGCGGCGCGCTGCGATGGTAGGAGAATGCAGGCCCGGCTCGGCTGAGGGCGTATGGTGATTCATCTCACCGACATTTGGCCGATACGGGAGCCGGCTCTCTACAAGCTGCACTTCGCCCGCTACAACCAGTCCAACCAACCGCTCGACGTTTTCGTTCGCAGCCGGGAAGAATGGCAAGGCTGGCAGGAGCATCGACCGAAAAACAACGATTTCAACCGCCCGTATATCTTCTCGGTGATCGATTTCCATCGGGAGCCTGACATCTGGTTGTTCGGCGGTGTGTGGGAAGTCGTGGAGCGGCTGCCGGACAGATATGTCGTATCGCTGACCGAACAGGGCCGCGGCTTCATCGGACGCCTCAAACTGCATTCTCCCTGGCGCCAACGGGGAACCCGCGTGAATTTCGAGAAACGCCTGGACGAATTCACGGTAAGCGAAATTCTCAAGGAGGAGTATTCCGGGATCGATTTTCCGGGCCATGACCGGATCGACATCGGTTTCGGCGAGCTCGAATCGCTCATCCGCAACGACCGGCCCGATTGGCGCGGCGCCCTGGAGAACGCAAAGGGCGTTTATCTGATCACCGATACGGGAACGGGGCGGCTGTATGTCGGGGCGGCCTACGGCGACGGCGGCGTCTGGTCTCGTTGGCGCGAATACAGCGCGACCGGACATGGCAACAATGCCGACCTGAAGCAATTGCTCGGGAATCGCGGCCTGGACCATTGCCGGGAGCATTTCCGGTTTTCGCTTCTGGAAAGCCATACCGCCCGTATTGCCGACGCCATGATTGTCGAACGCGAAACGCACTGGAAGCGGGTTCTGCAATCGCGCGGGGAATTCGGCTTCAACAGGAATTGATACCACCGGCCACAGATAAGAACCGATTAGCCTCTCTCGGCGGAGATTACCTCTTGCAGTAGGAGGCCTCGGCTCAGGGGGCGAGCTGCGGAGGGAGGCTCTGCTATAGGTTCCAATCAACGACCGTTGGTATGAGTCTGCGGGACTGCCGCATCGAGGGCGCCGTTGCGCGCCATTCGCACCACCTGGGGCGCGAGGCTCTCCCTCGGCGTCGAGGGTGCGCACCGGCCGGGTCCGGCTCCCGAGGCAGCCTTGTGCCGCGCGGCGCGCTGCGATGGCAGGAGAACGCAGGCCCGGTCCGCTGCCGCGCAACCCGATTCACGACAGGCCCGGATAGCTTCCGATCGCCCGCCCGACCCGTTCGGCCGCCGCCTCGATCTCGCGGTCCCCGACATGGGCGTAGCGCATCGTCATCCGCACGTTGCCGTGTCCGAGCAGGCGGGCGACGACCGGCAGGGGAACGCCGTTCATCGCGGCCTGGCTGGCGACGGTATGGCGCAGGTCGTGCAGGCGCACATCCTCGATGCCCGCCTCGCGCCGCACCCGATACCAGAGGCGGGGCTCGTGCGACCGGGGACGGGACGGGTCCCTGACGGAGGGGAAGACCCAGGGGCCGTTTCCCTGCCGCGTCCGGCGCGCGACGATCTCCCGTGCCGGCGCGTTCAGCAGGACGGTTCTCGGCCTGGTCTTGGTATCCGCGAGTTCGAGCCGGTCGCCCTTCACTTCCTCCCGGCGGAGACAGACGATCTCGCCCTTGCGGCAGCCGGTGAGCAGCAGCAGGCGGATGATGTCGGCCTGCTGCGCCTGCGAGGCTGTTCCTTGCGCATACCGGTCGAGGACGCGGTGAAGCCGGGCGATTTCCTCCCGGGACAGGAAGCGCGTCATCTTCCGGCCGGGATTGCGGCGGATGCCGCGCACCGGATTGGTTTCCATATACCCGCAGGCGATGGCGTGGTTGAGTATCTGCCGCAGCAGGGCGAGGGCGGCGTTGGCCGCCCCCGGCGCGGTCCGGCTGCAAGCCTCGAACCAGCGGAGCACCATGCTGCGGGTGATGCGGTCGAGGCGCCGGGACCCGAACGCCGGAAGCAGTTGCCGTCTCAGAATGCCGGCAAAGTTCCTCTGCGTGGACGGTTTGCAGCGCTCGAAACAATCCGCCTTCCACTGACCGGCCACGAAATTCCCGAACAGCGGCGCCCTTTCGCGACAGGCTGCGTCCGCACCGGCGGCTCCGGTCGCGGCCTCCATGCAGGCGCGGCGCACATCCTCGACCTTGCGAAGCGCTGCCGGACCGAAGGACATCTTCCGCAACCCGTCGGCCGTCTTGCGATGGTAGATGAAGGTCCGGCTGCCGGAGGGGCGGACCCTGACCCCGAGCCCGGCGACCCCGGTGTCCCAGAGCGTATATTCTCGCGCCCCGGCCCGGAGCCTTGCGATGCCGGCGTCGGTGAGCCTTTTCCGCCTCGGCGTGGATCAGCCCTCCCCGAGGATGGAGCCGAGAGCGTCGGCGGCCTCCCGGACCGAACGGTCGGACAGGTGGGCGTATTTCAGTGTCGTCTGCGCGTCGTTGTGCCCGAGCAGCCGCGCCGTCGCCGTGACGGTCTCGCCCCCCATGATGGCGATGCTGGCATATGTATGGCGGAGATCGTGAAGCCGGACATCGCCAATGTCCGCTTCCTCCCGGACCCGCCACCAGAACGTCTCGAAGACGCTCGATGATGCCGGCCCCTGCCTCTGCGGCGAGGGAAAGACCCATTTGCCCTGCCGGGGAAGCCCGTCCAGGACGGCGCGCGCGGGCGAGGACAGCCAGACGGTCCGGGGGCCGGTCTTGCCGTCGCGCAGGAACAGGCGCCCCTCGCGGCAGTCGGACCAGGCAAGGGTCAGTATCTCGCTCTTGCGGCATCCGGTCAGCAGCAGCAGGCGCACGAACGCCACTTCGCGCGAATGCCGCGCTTCATGGCCGTCGAGCGTACAACCAAGCCGGCGAAGCTCCGGCTCCGACAGGAACCGCTCTCTTCCCTTGCGCCGGTAGCGGCGGATGCCCATGCAGGGATTGCTGCCCTCCGGGCGGTAGCCGTAAACCCCGGCCTGGCGCATGATGACGGACAGGATCGGCGCCGACCGGTCCGCCGCCACCGGCGTCGCGCGAAGCGAGGCGAACCAGCGCTGCACATCGGCTTTAGGTCGTGTACCCATAAGGGGTTTCTTCTTCAGCGCAGCTGTGATTCAAGCTCCCAACTTCAGGGAGCGAGGACATGGGCCGGTACGATCTGACGGACTTCGAATGGCGGGTGATCAAGCCGTTGCTGCCGAACAAGACCCGTGGGGTGCCGCGGGTTGACGACCGGCGGGTGCTGAACGGCATTCTGTGGGTGCTTCGCGCGCGGGCGCCGTGGCGAGACCTGCCGGAGCACTACGGGCCTTGTACGACCTGCTACAACCGGTTCAACCGCTGGCGCAAGAAGGGCATCCGGGATCAGTTGATGGATGCGGTGGTGGAGGCTCACGACGGCAATGTGCAGATGATCGACAGTTCGAGCGTCCGGGTTCACCAGCATGCGGCGGGATCAAAAAAGGGGGATTATAGGGTTGGCTAGCCATCCTCTGGCTCGTAATCGGTCCACTCGTTTCCGTCCTCCAGCCGCTCGGCGAGGAATTGCGCGAACGGCTTAGCACCGCGCCGGCGGTTGCAGTTCGGGCAGAGCAATTGCTTGTTCTCCGCCTCGTCTGAACCGCCTCGCGCCTTCGCCCGGATATGGTCGACGTCGGGGCGCTCCGGCAACACCGCAAGGCAGCCGGGGCAGAATCCCCATTGCTTCAGCCGGTAGGCGTCGATGATGCGCTTGTCGCCGCCCCAATCCGGCATTTCCGTGACTTCCTGATCCCGACGCTGAAACGCTGCGTCGGTAAGCTCCCAACCCGGCCGCCTGTTGGCCTGGGTGCATTTCGTCAGCAGCCGGTCCTTGACCAGGGAGTTGAGGACGCCCGTCACGATGTAGTCGTTGCCCTGCTTCACCGCATAGCCGGGTTCACGGAAGATGCCCGCTCGACGGCCTATGCCAGCCGCTCCAAGGCACTCTCCGGCCTTCTTCGCGGCATACAGGACCTCCATGACCGCGACGCGCAGATGAGCAACGCCCCGGTGCCCGTGGCGCTTCTCCAGCGGAGGGACGGCCATCACCGCGACTCCAGCCGCTTGCGGGCGATGTCGATGTAGGCGGGGTTGATGTCGATGCCGATGCTTCGGCGCTTGGTCCGACGCGCGGCAAGGCATGTCGTGCCAGAGCCAACAAACGGGTCAAGCACGGTCTGGCCCTCGGCAGAGAACAGCCGGATGAGATGCTCGCAGAGCTTGACCGGCTTCGGCGTCAGATGCCCGTTGAAGCGTCCCTTCGCTTCCTTCTCGACCGTCATGACGGTTTCAGGAACGCGCGCCGTCAGGCTGTGGCGCGGGTCGATAAGGCCGGTCTCGTGCGCCAGCCAGTTATCGACGAAAGTCCCTTCTCGGGGCTTCTGTGCGAATAGGATCGCCTCGAACTGCGGGCGGAGCTGCGGGGTCCGGCGCCCGTCCAGCGACTTAAGCGCGTCGGCTTTCTGTGCCGCCGTCATGTCGGCCCGACGCTTGACGAAATGGTCCATCGTGAACGCCTTGAACTGCGCCTTTTTCGTGAAGTGCCATGCGAAGGCGTCCCGGACCTCAAAGCCCGCGTCCTCTATTGCAACGGCGGCGCGGTGGTAGAGGCGTGGCGCGGCGAACAGCAGAAGGAACCCGCCCGGTTTCAGGACGCGCAGAAGCTCGACCGCGACGGGCTCCAGAAACGCTTGCAGGTTCTTCGCTTGCTCCCGGTCGAAGCGCATACCGATAGGCAGGCCACCCACGACGTCGGCGTTCCGCTTGGACCGCTCGATGTCATCCGGGCACCAGCCGTCATCCAGCCGGTCGAGAAAATAGGGCGGGTCCGTGAGGACAAGGTGAACGCTCTCATCCGCCATGTCCGCCAGCACTTCACGGCAGTCGCCGGGATACAAGGTCGTCCGGGCGCGGTTCTGCCCGTGGAAGAGCGTTTGAGCGATTTCCTCCGGTGTCTTGTCGGTCGGAGGGACCGTGACAACGGCGCTCACGAGGTCAACCGCGCATAGGTGAGGCGGCGGCCGATCATCCGGGCGGCAATCTCGCCCATCATCGCTTCCGTGTCGTGCGGGCGGAGACCCTGCCGGGTCGCAAACTCGTTGACATAGCGTTGCAGGTGCTTCGCGGAGAAGTGGTGGAAGGTTCCCTGATAGCCCCGCTTCAACATGCTCCAGAAAGATTCCATGCCGTTCACATGCGCCATCTCCCGGACATACTCGCCGACGCCATGATTGACCGCTTCATGCGCGTATTCCGGCATTCCGGTGTAGCTGCCATGCTCATCCGTGTAGAGCGTTGCGCCCGGCGCGGCGGTGTCGCGGACGAAGCCTTGCAGCGTCGGCTTGGTCGTATCCTCAATGACGCGGGCCGATACCTTGCCCGTCTCCCGATCCTTCGCCCCGGCGACGATGGCCTTGCCGACCGTTCCCCGGCCCGCTCCGGCCTCTTGCAGCGCCTTGCGCTTGCGCGCCGGCATGTTCTTGCGCTTGCCGCCCATGTAGGTCTCATCGACCTCCACCGGCCCGGCAAGCAGGCCGTAATCGCCGTCCAGTGCTTCGCGGATGCGATGCGCGACGAACCATGCCGACGATTGCGCGATTTTCAGGTCGCGGTGGAGCTTCATGCTCGACACGCCCTTGAGGTTCGTGGCGCAAAGGTAGATGGCGAACGCCCACTTGCGGAGCGGCAAGGGCGACTCGGCCATGACCGACTTGGTGCGGACGCTGAAATGCTTCCGGCAGTCCTTGCAGCGGTAGGGCATGGGCTTCGCGTCCTTGCAGGCCGAAACCCGGTCGGACTGGCAGTGCGCGCACCGCACTCCATCCGGCCAGCGCTGTTCCTCGAACCACCGCTTGGCCGCGTCCTCATCCGGGAACATCTCGGCCAGTTCAATCAGGCTGATGCCCTTGCGGTATGACTTTCCGGGAGAGTTTGCCATGTCTGCCTCCATCGACGCTGCCAATCTGACAGAAGGTCCGGCGAATGTCAACACTTTTGGCTAGCTAGCCCTATAATCCCCCAAAAAAGGGGGTCCGGATCGTTGCATGGGCCGTTCCCGTGGCGGACTGACCACGAAGATCCACGCCGTGTCGGACGTGAGCGGCCTGCCGGTCCGCTATGACCTCAGCCCTGGCCAGGCGCACGACACCACGGCCGCACCTGTGGGTGCTAACTATCTGACATAGCGTCGTTTTTTCTCCCGAAATGCAGCGGTCGGGGAAGCGGGTCGCAAGGGCCCGTTCCCCGGCTGCAACCGGAGCCGGGAGAAACGCAATGGCGAAGACTACCCTCACCGAGGCGCGCGTGAAGGCGCTCAAGCCCCGCAGGTCGGTCCGCGAGGTCCGCGACGGCAGGCTGAGGGGCTTCGGCGTCCGTGTGTCGCCCTCGGGCCGCAAGCAGTTCTTCATCCACTGCCAGCATCGCGGCGCGCGTATCTGGAAGATCGTCGGCGACGCCGGGTCGATGAGCGTCACGGACGCGCGGGCGGCGGCTGCGGAGATGCTTGCCGCCATCAGGCGCGGCGGGGAGGCGCCGCCTGCGCCGGACGAGACGCTCTTCGAGGCCGTCGCCGAAACCGTGTTCGAGCGCCATGAGCGCCTCTGGAAAGCCGGAACGCTCGCTGTCAACCGCAGCTATCTGCGCAACCGGCTTCTGCCGCATTTCGCCGGGCGTCCGGTTGCCGCCATCGACCGGCAGGAGGTAAGGAACTGGTTCGCCCGCCTGCGCGCGGTGCCGGTGGCGGCGGACCGGTCGATGCCGGTGCTGTCCGTCATCATGAGGGAGGCGGAGGCCATGGGCCTGCGCCCGGAGGGGTCCAACCCCTGCCGGGGCATCAGGCGCTACCGCCGCAAGGGCCGCGAGCGGTTCCTCTGCGACGAGGAAATCCACCGCCTGTCCGCGCGGCTCAAGGCGCATGAGGCCCGCTGGCCGCAGCATGTCGCCGTCATCCGCCTGCTGCTGCTGACCGGCTGCCGCAAGGGCGAGATCCTCACCCTGCAATGGTCCGACTGCCGCGAAGGCCGCCTCTTTCTCCGCGACTCCAAGACGGGGCCCCGGACGGTCTGGCTCTCCGAACCGGCCCGGGCCGTTCTCGACGGCCTTGAGCGGAAAGGCCGCCATGTGTTCCCGGCCCCGGATAGCGGGCGAGCCCGGAGCGGAAGCTGGCTGGACCACTTCTGGCGCAGGGTCCGCGCCGAGGCGGACCTGGAGGACGCCCGCCTTCACGATTTGCGCCATACGCATGCGAGCCTTGCCCTCCGGCAGGGCGAGACGGTGCTCGCCATCGGCCGGCTGCTGGGCCACCGCAGGCCGGAAACCACGCTGAAATATACCCATGTCGCCGACGCCATGGTGCAGGACGCCGCCGAGACGGTCGGCGCCGCGCTGGAGGCAGACTGATGGCGGGCCGGGAACGCATGAAGCTGACCGACGCCGCCGTCGCCCGGCTTCGCCCCCGCGAGCGGGAATATACGGTCCGGGACACGCGCATCGCCGGCCTCGGGGTCCGGGTGCGGCCCACCGGCGGGCGCAGCTGGGTGCTGCTGCTCGACAGGGACGGGCGCACGAAACGCGTTTCGCTCGGCCCGGTTGGCGTGAAGAGCGCCGCGGATGTGCGCCGGGAGGCTCTCGAACGCCAGGCGGCCCCGCAGCCGGAGAAGACTGCCAGACCGCCCGGCGCGGTCCCGCTGTTCCGGGATTTCGTCGCCGGCCCGTGGAAGGAGGCCCATTTCAACCGCTGCAAGCCGTCGGGCCGGCAAACCGCGTCCGGGATACTCCGGCGACAATTGCTTCCGGCATTCGGCCCGAAGCCGCTCGACCGCATTGCGCCGGGCCATGTCCGGCAGTGGTTCGACCGCTACAGCCGGACCGCACCCGGCGGCGCCAACCGCGCCCTCGACATCCTGCGGCAGATCATGACCTTCGCCGCCGCCTGCGGCCACATCGAAGTCAATCCGGCCAGGGGCACAAGAAGGAACCGCCGCCCGGCACTCAAACGGTTCCTGTCCCGCGAGGAACTCGCGCGCCTGCACGGTGTTCTGGATGCACAGGCCCGAAGCCGCGACAGGCAGCAGGCCGACATCATCCGGCTGCTGCTGTTCACCGGTTGCCGCAGAGGCGAGATCACGGGCCTGCGATGGTCCGAGGTCCGCGAGGACATGCTGGCCCTCGCGGAGAGCAAGACGGGGCCGAGGACGGTCCCGCTCGGCAGACAGGCCAGGACCATTCTCTACCGGCAGCCGCGCACGGGCAGCGCGTTCGTGTTTCCCTCGCCGCGCGACCCCGCCCGCCCGCGCAGCCCCGACCTGCCGCTCTGGTATCGGGTTCGCAAGGAAGCCGGCATTGAAGACGTTCGCCTTCATGACCTGCGCCATACCATGGCCAGCCATGCGGTGATGAACGGCGTGCCCGTCCCGGTCGTCTCCCGCCTGCTCGGCCATTCCAATGTGCGCATGACGCTGCGCTACGCTCATCTCGCCGACCGCGACATCGAAGCCGCCGCGGAACGCGTCGGGCAGGCGATGGCGCGGGCCATGAGGGGCGGCCCGATAAAGCCCCGGTGACGGGCCGCCCGTCCCCGGCCTCCCGTGGCCCGCCCGGCCTTCGTCATGACCCGTGGGCGCAGCCTTCCGGACGCCGCCGCCTGCCAGCGCGCCTGAGGGTGACCCCGGCCTCGTGCGCCGCCCTGCCTGCCCCGTTGCCGTTCGCGGCCTCGCCGCCGGCAGGAACTGTCACGGCGCCGGCCCCATGTTCGACCGTGCGGGGTCCGCTTCCAGGCGGGCGGCGAGCCTGTCGGCGCGCGGCTCGCCCAGATCGCGCAGGACGGCGATCACGACCGGCGCGACATCCGGATGACGCAAGGCGCAGCGTCCGAGCGCCACGATCGCCTCGTCATCGCCGATCGCGCCCAGCGCCTCGACGATCCCGTCCGAGGGCGCGGCGGCGAGTTCGGCAGTCAGCATGTCCCGGCCCGAAGCATCGCCCCGACGCGCCAGCGCCATCGCCGCTCCCCGGCGGATCGACGGTTCCCGGTCGGACAGCCCCTCCCGCAGCCGGGACGCCGGCACGCCCGCCCCGGACGCGAGGTCGAAGGCCGCCGTGCGCACTCCCGGATCGTCATGGTCGAGGAACCCGGCAACGAATGCGGCCGGCAGGACCAACCCCGCCCTGGCGGCGGATTGCAACGCAACCGGCAGCAATGAAGCCGGCAGGCCCGGCGAAAGGACGATCCGCTTCAACGCGGCGTGCGCCCCGCTATCCTCCAGCCGCGCCAGGGTTTCCAGCACGGCGCACTGTTCCCGCAGCGGCCGATCAATGCCGAAGCCGCGGAGCCGGCACCACAGACCCTCCAGCGCCGGAACCGCCGCCGGCAACGACCGCGCGACGACCTCCGCGCAGAGCGCGTCAATATCCGCTGGCCCCGCATCTGCAAGCCGTCCGGTCAGCTCGTTGTCGCAAAGCGACGACGGCGCAGGGGCCGCAGGCCGGATCAAGTGCCCCGACCGGCTGCGGACATCAGCCCGCCTGCATCCGTCGAACAGGTCCGGTTGACGGTCCGCCCCGGGCCGTTCCGGAGGGAAAGGATCTGGTGTCCGGGCGGACATCGGCGCAGCATATCCGACGATCGGCCACCACCGCCACGGCAAACCACCGGCCGAGAAATTTGCGCTGTGGGGTTTTTCCGGTCGGATGGGACGTTGGGTCCGGTTGGTGATGTTGTTTGTTCCGGCGTTCGAGGCGGTCGCCGCGGTTGCTTTTCGAACTTGAGCGGCCCAGCCCGGCAGCATCGCCGGCCTTCGGTCGCGGGTGTCCGTATGCCGGGGTCCGGCGGGTTGGATCAGCGTTGTCGGCAGTCGGCTGAGGGGTCAGCCGGTATCGAGGTATGGCGCCGGGCCGACCAGGGAGCGCATGCGTGCGACGCGTCCGGCGCGGGCCTGTGCAAGCGCCATGGCCATCATGACCGCCAGGGCCAGCCCGATGCGGGTCTTCATCTTCGCGCGTCCGCGGATGTAATGGGTCTCGAAGTTGAAGCTGCGGTCGAGGCGGGCGTTGATCCGCTCCATGGCGGTGCGCCGGTTGTATCCGCGCCGCCATGACGGGCTGCCCCAGGGCGTGGGCGTGAAGAGGCGCCGGTCATGGCTGTCGGGATCGACGCGCAGGATGCGGCCGTATTCGCCGGACTTCACCCCACCCGCCCGATGGCAGGCCCGGCGTCCCTTGCACTCGAAGCCGAAGGCGGCTGCGGGGCAGCGGTATTCGAGCGTGCCGCAGACGCCGCGCCCGGCCTCGAACCCCTGGAAGGCCATGGCGCGGACCTCGCCGGTCTGCGGGCACACGCAGGACACCCGGCCGCGTTCGTCATGAACGATGACGTCGGCGCGCCCGGGGAACAGCGGTCGCGTGATCGGCCCGGCCGGGTCATGGCCCGGCTCCTTCTTCTCGACCCGCCACATCAGGCGCGTGTCGATCAGCGGGCGGATATGCCACCTGTCCCACAGCCGCGCCTTCAGGCGGGCGTTGTCGAGACCGCGGTCGGCGCTGAAGGTGGCGCAGCGCCCGGCCATCTCCGGCGCCCCGGCGAACAACTCCTCCACCATCCCGGACAGCGCCCCGGGTTCCGATGCCGACGCCCGCGTCACCTCGAAGGCCACAGGAACCTCGTGGTCCGTGTCGGCGATCAGGTGAAGCCCGTAGCCGAACCACGACTTCACCTTCTTCCACACCGCGCCGGTCTTCGCGTTCACCCCGCCCGTCTCGTGCCTGCCCCAGTCCGCATCGGGGTCCGAGGTCTGCCCCCTGGCCCCGGCAACCCGGCCCGTCGAGTGGCTCGCCACCGCCTTGCCGTCATACCCGGGATGGCGACCGAAGTCCGGCAACTCCTCGAACAGCGAGGCGCGCAGACGCCCGATCATCCCCGACACAAGGCCGCGCTCGTCCTCAAGGCGCACCACGCGCCCCAGGAACCGCGAGAAGTTCCAGGCGCCCCGCGCAAAGCGCCACCAACGGCGCACCCTGCAAGGGCAGCGCCTCGAAACCGCAAATCTCCAGAAGCGCCGGGTTGCGGCCCAGCTCCCGCAGAAGCGACTGCATCGAGGCATGCTGGAACACGATCCCCGCGATCAGAGCCCGCCACATCGCCCGCACCGGGTAGTCGTTGCGACCCCGGCCTCGACCCGCCTCAAGCGCCGCCACAACCTCCTCGTCGGGAAGCGTGTCGAGCACCACACGCAACCGCGCAAGGTCCGCAAGGCCTTCCACAGACCACCACGAAAAGGCTAACTTCTCCGCTGTCGCCATCATGTTCTTCCAATCGTCTGGACACGTTGTAGGGGAACAGGGCCCAGGCCCGATGGCGACAACTTCTACTCAGTCACGCGCCTCAACGCGACGCGCCCGAAAACCAGCCCGCGCACGGCCATGGGGTGGAAATCCACAAAACCCTTCCCGCCAAGCCGCAAAAACCCCCGAAATCAGCCATCCTGACGGGGTAAGAAAAATCCAGACCCTCCGCAATGCCTTGCTCAGAAAGCACTTCCAAACAGCGCACACGCCTCATTGCGGTGCAGGGCAACACGCTTCGGGAGACTGGCGGCGACGCCGGGAGCCTGACCGGGATCTTCGCCGGGCGCTCGATTCTGCCGTGTCCATTCAGGCGCGATAAGGTCTCGCCGGGGTCGGCGTGTAGCGAGCTTGCGAGCGTTCGCCGCGGCCCGGCGACGGCCCCGCGCCGCTTATGCAAGCAGATACGCGCCCCGAACGCCGGGGCGGCAAGTTTTAACCGTCAGGCGATGATATCGAAGTCGGACAGATCAACGTCGGACAACTGCGTATCAAGAAGCTTGATTTCCCACGTTGCGTTGTCCCTGGCGTCATTGTCTTCATTAACCTCTGTTGCTTTGTAGATTATTACAGCATCGTCGTTGCCTAGCTTGGTAGAAAAGCGATAGAGGTCGCCAGAATCTTCGATCCCGGAGACTCCCTTGATCTGGATTTGGTCCGAATCGGGATCGTAGTCACGGATGACGTCCTTTCCGCTGTTCCCGCTGAAGATGAAGGTATCGTTGCCGTTGTTGCCCCACAGGAAGTCGTCGCCGTCGCCGCCGTCGAGCGTGTCGTTGCCGTTGCCTCCCTCCAGCGTGTCTCTTCCGTCGCCGCCCTTCAGAAGGTCGTCGTTGTCGCCGCCGTCCATCCGGTCGTCGCCGTCGCCACCGTAAAGAGAGTCCCGGCCCTCGTTGCCCCACATGTCGTCGTGGCCGGCGTCGCCGTAAAGAAGGTCCCGGCCTGTGCCGCCCCACATGCGGTCGTTGCCCTCGCCGCCGCGCAGCGTGTCGCTTCCGGAATCACCTAACAGGTGGTCGTCGCCAGCGTCGCCGTACAGCGTGTCGTCGCCAGCGTTGCCCAGGATCAGATCCACGCCGTCGCCGCCGTACAGCGTGTCGTCGCCACGCTTGCCGACGATTCGATCATGCCCCTCCAAGCCTCGGATCGTGTCGTCGCGGTTCGTTCCCTCCAAGTCCTTTGAGCGGTAGCGCGGTCCGCCATCCTGCGGATAGTGCCAAGGTCCTGCATAATCATGACCGGGGGTTCCGGTAATGATTTTTCCGGGTCGTGCCATGGTTTGTTTCCCTTGAAGATGGTTGGAAAAAGCGTTCTGGTTCCGGGTTAGCCGAGGAACTCGAAATCGGACTCGGTCAATTCCTCCTCCTTTACATAATTGTCAAAATGAACTGCCCATTCACCGGAAGCGTCTTCGATTTTGGTTACGGCACGGCTCAAGTCCGGGTTGTTCAGCTCTTCGTAAGTGAAGATCAGGTCCGAGAACTGGATGCCGCCTTTGAAGACGAGCTTGTCCTTGCCGTCTTCATAGTCCATGACCGAGTCGAAACCGCTGTTCCTGCCAAAAACGAAACGGTCCGCACCGCCGCCGCTGTACAGGATGTCGTGGCCCCGGCCGCCCTTGAGCATGTCGTCGCCATCGCCGGCGACCATGAAGTCGTCGCCCCGGCCGCCGTGCAAAAAGTTGTCGCCGTCCATGTCCCACATGTAGTCGTCGCCCCGGCCGCCCTTCAGCACGTCGTCGCCGCTGCTGCCGTACAGCTTGTCGTCGCCCCGGCCGCCCGTCAGAAGGTCGTCGCCCTTGGCGCCGCGCATGGTGTGCGTGGCCGATCGGGGCATGCTGAGCGCCGACAACCTCGACGCCATGGACAGGATCGGCGGCGCGTATGTCGTCGGCGCGCGGCTGCGCAAGCTGCCGCTCGCCCTGCGCAAGCAGCTTCTCGACCCGGACGCCTATGCCCCGCTGGAGGGCCCGGAGAACCGCCGGGTCGGCGAATGGGAATACAAGGGCCGACGCCTGATCGTCGTCTTCTGCCCCAAGCGCGCGCGCAAGGACGCGCACGAGCGCCGCAAGCAGGTGCAGCGCCTGCTCGGCAGGCTGACCCGCAGCAACAATCCCAAGGAGCTGCTCTCCAACCATGGAATGAAGCGCTTCATCGCCGTCGAGGGCGACGCCCGGCTCACGGTGAACCCGGAGAAGATCGCCGAGGCCGAGCAATGGGACGGGCTCGCCGGCGTCATCACCAATCTGCGCGACGCCAGCGTCACCGAAGTGATGTCCCACTACCACGGGCTCTGGCAGGTCGAGGAAAGCTTCCGCATCACCAGGCACGACCTCCGGGTGCGGCCCATATGGCACTGGAACCCGGACCGCATCCGCGCCCACATCGCCATCGCCTTCATGGCCTTCGCCTGTGTCCGCCACCTCGCATACCGCGTCGCCATCCAGAAGCAGAGGATGTCCCCGGAGGTCATCCGCTCCGCCCTCGTCCACCGCCAATGCTCCGTGCTGCGCTGCCGGCAATCGGGAAACCGCTACGTCATCCCCTCGAAGCCCACACCCGCGGCGGAACAGATCTACGCCACCTTGGGGTTGCCCCTGACAATCACCCCATACCTGCTCGCCTGACCCACAGCCACGCCCGGCCAGAACTCGAAGAAATGCCGAATGTAGTGCCTGGCCGGAAATGAGAACCGGACAATATCAACTACTTACCCGAATCAACCGTCGAAGTCAGGAGCGGTAGCGCGGTCCGCCATCCTGCGGATAGTGCCAAGGTCCTGCATAATCATGACCGGGGGTTCCGGTAATGATTTTTCCGGGTCGTGCCATGGTTTGTTTCCCTTGAAGATGGTTGGAAAAAGCGTTCTGGTTCCGGGTTAGCCGAGGAACTCGAAATCGGACTCGGTCAATTCCTCCTCCTTTACATAATTGTCAAAATGAACTGCCCATTCACCGGAAGCGTCTTCGATTTTGGTTACGGCACGGCTCAAGTCCGGGTTGTTCAGCTCTTCGTAAGTGAAGATCAGGTCCGAGAACTGGATGCCGCCTTTGAAGACGAGCTTGTCCTTGCCGTCTTCATAGTCCATGACCGAGTCGAAACCGCTGTTCCTGCCAAAAACGAAACGGTCCGCACCGCCGCCGCTGTACAGGATGTCGTGGCCCCGGCCGCCCTTGAGCATGTCGTCGCCATCGCCGGCGACCATGAAGTCGTCGCCCCGGCCGCCGTACATGAAATTGTTGCCGGACGTGTCCACAAAGTCGTCGTCGCCCCGGCCGCCTTTCAGCGTGTCGTCGCCGTAGCTGCCTTTCAGCGTGTCGTCGCCATTGCCGCCCTTCAGAAGGTCGTCGCCGTCGCCGCCGTACAGCATGTCGTCGCCCTTGCCGCCGCGCATGGCGTCGTCGCCGTAGCCGCCGTAGAGCCTGTCGTCGCCATCGGTACCGACAAAATCGAAGACGAAATCGGGGTTCCACCATTCCCAACGGTCGCCGTGCGCTTTGCGCGGTGAAAGCGTGATTCCGGGTTTCGCCATGGCTGAATCTCCCTGTTCCGTCCGTGGAATCTTAACACAATTGACCGCGCGCCTCAAAGAGAGAAATTTGCGCTGTGGGGTTTTTCCGGTCGGATGGAGGGGACAGGCTGTTGATTCCGCGCAGGAAATCCCCTTCCTGCGCGTTGCCCCACCTTCGCGGCCCTTCCTGTCTCCGGTGTAAATCTCAAATGAGATTTTTCACGTTAGGGCACTATCTGACGAAAGGTCGCATTCCTCCCATGAGGGGGCCTGAATACTGGATATTTCCGGGCATGACAAGAGGCAATGGCAGGAAACCGGATTGACCTACGAGGAAGCCGTAAAGGCGATAATGGCACTGGGGGAAGTGAACAAGGACAATGCGTTGTGCTCAGGGGGGCATGGAGGATAGCTCCATGCATGGATGCTTTCTTGATGCGAAGGCAGTCAGGATCATGGCGGTGATGCACCGAATCACCTCTTGAGAGGATGAATACCATAATTGATACAGGAGAAACGCAAGCATGTTGGCCGATGGAAATCGGAATGGTGACGGCTGCGGCGGTTGCGGGAGCGTCGTCATGAGCCGGCCGCCGGGCGGCGCAGCGCGCGGTGATGGCGCCCGGCGGGAAACGGGCGCGCATCGGCGAGCGCGCAGGCGGTCCGGCATGATGGTCTTCCGCTACATCGCGCACCGGCTCGCCGGCCCGGTGGAGGCGCCGGGGCGGCGGGTCCGTCAACGAACCTTCTGCTCCGGGTGCTGCGGGAGGCGGCGGTCCTGTCGCGGATCGAGCGGCGGCGGATGGCGAACCGGGAGAGCGGGGACGAGACCCGGGGGAGGGCGGCGCATTTGTCGATGCGCCGCTGGCGGCGGCGGGCCTGGAGTGGGGAAGACGCGGCAGCGGACGCTCCATTGCGTTCCATTGCACGCCGGTGGAGAAAGCCGCGCCTGCCGGTCGTCGATGGGCGCCGCGGGCCCGGTTTGCGGGGGCCCGTCGGCGGCTGACTGTGGCATGGATGCAACAGGTCGGTAAAATCGGCGTTCGGGTTGGTCCGGGAGGTTGTGCGGTGTCGTGCGGCCGGGTTAGAGGTTCCGGGCCATCTCAGCGGCGGGTGTATCCGGACTTGACTTCAGCGGCTCGAACACGGTGTAGAATACGCCTCGCGCCTCGCGCCTCGCGCCTCGCGCCTCGCGCCTCGCGCCTCGCGCCTCGCGCCTCGCGCCTCGCGCCTCGCGCCTCGCGCCTCGCGCCTCGCGCCTCGCGCCTCGCGCCTCGCGCCTCTTCATGTCTTTCATTTGCCGTCTTCTGGCGCCGGTCTGCCGGTTCGCCATCGGGAGAGCGGCTCCCGCCTGATTGTTGTCTTTCCCGCCCGTGCGTCCTCTGCGGAGGATCGCCGGGCGCGTGCAGATGGACAGGTTGCCGGGCAGCGCGCGGGAGCGCGCCCGCCGCGCTTGCGGCATGACCGCCTTGCGGGCGGCCCGGCTTTCCCCGTCACGCTTTCTGCCGCGGCCTTTCCGGGGCCGCGGCTTCACCTCCCGTCCCCGGTGACCTGCCGCCCCGTCGTGCGCCTTCTCCGGCGTGCGGCGGTCGACGGGCGCTGCGGACGGGCTTTCACCTGAAGGAGACGAGACGATGACGACAACAAGACATGGCCCGGCATGGCCGGGGGACGGCAGGCAGCATGGCGGATGCCGTGCGCGGAGCTTCACGGGCAAGGTTCTTCTTGCGGCCTCGGGTCTTGCGCTTGCGGCGGGTCCTGCGTCTGCGGCGGAGATGCTGAGCGTGGGCGTCGGCGGCTACATGCAGCAGTGGTTCGGGATGGTCGATGTGGACGACGAGGCGGACGCGATGAAAGAGGGCGGCGTTGCCCAGCAGTCGGACAGCGAGATCTTCTTCAAGGGCAAGCTGGACGCCGACAACGGCATGACCTTCTCGATGAAGGTGGAGCTCGAGGGCAACAGTCAGTCGGGTTCGATGATCGACGAGTCGCAGGTGACGGTTGGCGGCGAGTTCGGTCAGATCACGCTGGGAGCCGAGGACAGCGCGGTGGTTCTCACCCACATGGGCGTGCGGGATGCCGGTTTCGGCATGCTCTGCGGCGACATGGGCAGATGGATCAACGGCATCAACGAGTGCGGGCCCTCCGGCCTGGGGACCGCGGGCCACGGCCTCGGCGACAAGAACCTGGTGAGCTACTTCACGCCGCGGGTGAACGGCGCGCAGATGGCCGTGAGCTACATCCCGAACACCGGGCAGGAAGGCCGTGGCGGCAATGTGAAGAACAACGACATGGACGCCTGGTCGGTCGCCGGCAACTACAAGGGCGATTTCGGCAACATGAACCTGGCGTTCTCTGCGGGCCACTACCAGAAGAGCCAGATGGACGACGACGACTACACCTTCTCGAATGCCGGCCTGCGGGTGGGCATGGGGGCGTTCAGCTTCGATGTCGCCTATGCCACGGCGGACGACGGGATGAAGACGGACTCCTCGGATGATGTCGAGGTCGTGGCCGCCGGGGTGATGTATTCGGAGGGCGCGCTGGCGGTGAGCCTGAGCGGCACGATGACCGAGGCCGACGACGGCACGGAGCAGTCGGGCGGCCTGTTTTCGGCGAGCTACATGCTGGCGCCGGGCATTGCCTGGAGAAGCTCGCTGTTCATGGCCGAGAGGGACCGCGGCACGATGCCCGGCAAGCACGATTTCGGCGTGCCGGCGGCGGAAAGAGGCAAGCCTGCGCCCAGCACCGGCAAAAATGCCGCCGGCAGCAACGTCGAGGGCGCCGGGTTCGTGACCGGCATCACGCTGAGCTTCTGACCTGCGTTTCGCGCGGCGAAGGAACGGTTCAAACGGTTTGCCCGGTTTGTCCGGGCTTGAGAGAAGGAAGGAGAAGGGTTCGATGGGAACCATGAGACATGTGGCTCTGGCGGCGATGGCCGCTGCGGGCCTGGCGCTCGCGGGCTGCGGAGGCGGTGGCGGGAAGAAGGCGGCCGCGCCGATGGACGGCGACCAGCAGATGGAGATGACGGACGTCCAGAAGGCGCAGGCGGCCTACGACGCCGCCGCGGCAGCCGAGACGGCGGCGATGGCGGCCAGGAAGGAAGCGGAAGCTCAGCTGGCCGCGGTCAAGAAGGCGGTCGAGCCGCCCCAATTCTCTCGGCAAATGTACATCACCGGAGGCGACAGTTCGGTGGTCCGGACCAACGCCGCGCTCGTGAAAGACGCGAAGGCGGCGGCCGACAAGGCGCTGGCGGACGCCAAGGCGGCGCTGAAGGCGGCCGAGAAGGCGCAGACGGACCTGAACGCCCTGTCGGCCGGCACGACCGGCCTTGCGGCGCAGAAGAAGGTGGTCACGGGTCAGATCGAAACAGTGAAAGCGGAGATCAAGGCCATCGAGAAGACCCTGACCGGGGCCGGCACGATCGGAGACTATTTCTCGAGGGTCGATACCGAGGCGGAAATCAAGGACCGCGCCGGCGAAACCCTCGCTACAGCTGGCTTCGACAACCTTAATTCGTCAAGGCCCGCGAGGCGGATGCTTGCTGTCTTGTCGCCTGCGGAAACAGCTCGTACCGGCACCCGCGCCGGCGGTTACGATGGCGTATCCACGAGTATGTGGCTTCACAGGCCGTCAAATCTCTACAAAGACGGTGGGAACAGTACTCCGCCGACGAAGGTCATCGCCACCGGGACTAACGCCGATCGGAGATCCCTGTTCTATCACAAGTATGACGACGGCGAACTTCCGGCCGGCGTCATGACCTGGGAGCAGATTGCCGCCAAGGATGGGATGCTCGTGAAGAAGGCTTTCGGCACCGACAACATGGATGTCGATGTCCTGCCCCTTGCCGGGATGCCCCTGTCCTCACTCACCGGCTCGGATGGAACGGTCCTGACGGCGTATCCCTCCGACATCTCCGGGGACCAGTATTACAAGGGGGTCAAGGGGACGCTGTATTGCCAGGGCACCTGCTCTGCCCCTGGCGGCAAGCTGACCGGCAACCTGTTCTTCAAGGCGGCCGACGAATTCGACGATAACTACGCGGGCCACTATCGCTACTACTGGATAACGCCGAGGAACTCCCACTACACGCAGTGGAATGAATATGCCCGCTACGGGTACTGGCTGTCTGGAGATGGCGATGAAAGGAGCAAGGTCCATGCCATCGCAGACAGCCCTGCCCCCGAGCGCGGGGAGTTAGGCGTGAACTCCGATCTGCCCGCCACCGCCACCTACAAGGGCGAAGCCTTTGGCCTGTCGGCGCTGAAGCTCTACACCGCCGGCGAGCACACGGGGCAGAAGTCCGCACGGTTCACGGCGGATGTGACGCTCAACGCCAAGTTCGGGAAGGAAGGCGCCCGTAAAATGGGAGGCAAGATCGACAACTTCAAGGGGAATGCCGTCAACGAGAACTGGAGCGTCAAGCTCGCGGAGGGCGCGAACAACAACTTCGATGTCGAAGGTCTGGCCACGGGTTCCAGCGGCGGCACCGCCTTCGACAAGCCCGGCAGTTGGCAGGCTGGAGCCTTCCACCAGGGCGGCCCGGGGCGCCCGGCCGGCATGATAGGCACCTTCATCACCCACTTCGTGGACGGGAGCGCCACCGGCGGATTCTCGACGAGGATACAAGCGCCGGCAGAGTAGCCGGCTCCCGGAGCATCACCTTTTCGGGCCCCGGCTGCTTCAGGCGGCCGGGGCCTTCTTTCCTCCGGCGCCCTCCGGGTTGCCGGAGGTTCCCCTTGCACGGACAATGGTTTTCATGCGCATACCCGCTCTCGTCATTGCCGCCGGGCTGTGCCTGTTCGCCGCCGCCGCCCACGGCCAGGACGCGACCGGCGAGCGGTTCCGGGCGGGCATGGAGGCGCTTGCCGCCGCGCAGGCCGCTCCGGACCGGGACGCCCGCGACGGGAAGCTCGACGAGGCGATTGCGGCGTTCCGGGCCATCCTGGTGGACCGCCCGGACCTGGTGCGGGTGCGCCTCGAACTCGCGCACGCCTTCTTCCTGAAGGAGGAGGACAGCCTGGCGCGGCGGCATTTCGAACAGGTGCTGGCGGGGACGCCGCCGCCGGCGGTGGCCGCCAACATCTGGCGCTTCCTCGACATCATGCGCGCGCGGCGGCGCTGGGAGGCGCATTTCGGCCTGGCGGTGGCGCCCGACAGCAACCTCAACGCCGCGTCGGGGGAGCGCACGGTCTTTCTCGACACGCCGTTCGGGCGCCTGCCCTTCACCCTCGACGGCGACGTGTCGCGCAAGTCGGGCATCGGCGTCTCGCTGTGGGGCGGCGGCGAATACCAGGTTCCGTTGTCGTCGGCCCTGCGGCTGCGCGCCGGGGCGGACGCCAGCGCGCGGGAATACAAGGGCGGGGCGTTCGACCGCCATTCGCTCTCGGCCCATATCGGCCCGCGCCGGCTGATCGACGGGAGCACGGAGGCGAGCCTGCTGGCGGTGGTGGACCGGCAATGGACCGCCGGGCGGCCCGAGACCGACCGCTTCGGCGTCCGGCTGGAAGGCGCGCACCGCCTGACGCCGCGCCTCTTCATGTTCGCCCACGCCAGCGCCACCCGGCGCAACTGCCGCGGCTGCAACCATCTCGACGGCCCGGCGGGCGATGCGATGCTCGGCGCAAGCTGGGCCGCCCTGCCCGTCCTGCGCCTCGGCGGCCATGCCGGATACAACTGGACCCGCGCCAATGCCGGACACTGGCGCAACCGCGGACCCCGGGCCGGCCTCGGCGCGACGCTCGCGCTGCCGGCCGGCTTCACCCTCGGCCTGCGCGCCTCCCTGCAGCGCGCCGCATACCAGGGACAGGGCTTCGCCCACAACACCATCGACCGCAGGCCGCGCCGGGACGAGACGCGCAGCCTCTCGCTCTCCGTGCACAACCGCGCCGTCACCGTGCTCGGCTTCAGCCCCCGCCTCTCGCTCATCCGCGAGCAGCGCGATACCAACGCCCAGGCCCTCGACTACGACCGCAACCGCGCCGAACTCTCCTTCGTGCGACAGTTCTGACAGTCCGTTTGAGAATGGAATCGAGGTTCGGCACGTTGCCCATTTTTCTCGCTGCAGCATCCCCAAAGCCACGATTTCCGGCATTTTGGGCTTCTCGAGCAGACTGTAGTCATCCTAAATCCGGCATTTGACGGGCTTGATCGCTGTCTCGGGGTAGTGTGAACGGTCGGATTTGGGCGTGGATTTCAGCCTGTGGGCGCGGCCCTGGGTGGCGGCAGCCATGGTTGACGCCCCGGTTCGCGGCCATGGAGGTATTTCCTGAGCGCCTCGGCGAGGATGCAGCGCCAGCGGTCCCCGGTGCTCAACTGCTCCGCAGTTTGCGTCAGCGACCGGAAGAAGCCGGCGATCCGGCGCAGCGCCGCCATCACCGTCTTGCGGCGCCCGTGATGGGAGGTCACCGTCAGCCGGGTCTGGCCGGCGTGGTGGGTCTGGCGGGCAACCCCGTGCAGGAGCAGCGGCCGGCTGGTGATCGCCTCGCGGTGATGGTCGGGGTCGGCGAGGCGCACGAACAGGCTCCACCAGTTGTAGATGAGCGCGATCAGCCGGGCCATGTGCCGGCAGCGCGTCAGGTCGCGCGTGGTGAAGCCGCCCCAACCCCACTGGTTCTTCAACTCGTCGAAGCCGTTCTCCGCGTCCGCCCGGTCGCGGTAGAGCCGGGCCAGCGAGCGTATCTCCAGGTCCAGCGAGGTCGCCAGCACCGCGAACTCCCATACCCCGGTGCCGGGCTGCGCCTCGGTCCAGAACAGCTCGCCCCGGGCCTTGTCGCCACGCGTCAGCGCCAGCGTCGCAGGAAGCCGCCGGCGCAGCACCACAACCCGGCGCGTCCGGCTCCAGCCCTGCAGACGCAGATCGGCCCCGATCCCCGACCAGCCCTGGCCCGCATCCTCCCAGCCGTCCCGCGCCATCAGACGCTCGGCAAGCCGGCGCGCCCCCTTCGTCAGGCGCAGCTTGAACAGATAGTCCGGACCCGCAGCCTCGCACGACGCCATGTTGGCCTCGCTGCCCCAGTCCTTGTCGCCCCGCACCAGACGCGGCCAACGATCCCGCCCAAGACGGTCGAGCAACGCCCACAAGGACGGCGCCGCGCGCCTCGAATGGTGATGGTTGCCCGGCGCCACCTCGACATCCGGAACAAGCCGCGTCCCCGCCATCACAAACGTCCATTGCCGGGCGGGTCGGCCACCCCGTATCATGAAAACAGGTGCCGGCCGCGCGGGCGGGACTTCGGGCTTTTACGGGGTTGCCTACCGGTCACGGTCCGCAAGACGGGCGCCGCAGATGGCGAGTATCGGACGCCTCGGGAGCAGTGCTTTGGCGGGGAGGGGTTTTGTGCGCCCGATCCCCAACAATTTTCACGGCAACGAAAACAAACGCGCCGGAAACCAACACAGCCGCGCCGCATGAACCCTGACCCTCAGCCCAGCGCCATCATCGCCATACGAGATTCACGCCCCAACGCGGGGACAGGTCTACAACCAGTCCAGGGCCGGGTGTCCGGTCGGCGCATCCGGGTCACTATCCAACTCGATGCCATCTATCCGCTCGGTCCCCTCGGGTCTCACGCAAAGGGGAGTTTGCCCCTCTTCGGGCGGATGAGGCGGCCCGTCAGTGATTGAGAAGTCGGGCACGGCAGCCGACACATCGCCGTGCTTCGCCTCGTCCGGCAGCGGAGGCGCTTCCGCCCTGTACCCCATCGCTCGCGCGATGACGGCCGCGGCCTGGGCGGCGGCGTCGCGCAGCGCGCCATCGTCGAGATGGGCGTAGATCGCGGTGGTCTCCCGCTTGCGGTGTCCGAGCAGCCGTCCGACGGTGGTGAGCCCGACGCCGTTCATGACGCCCTGCGAGGCCCAGGTGTGGCGGCAGTCGTGGATGCGAAGGCCCGGAAGCCCCGCCTCGTCGCGGATACCGCACCAGAAGGTGTAGAGCCTTGCCGATGTGAGGGTCTCGGGGAACACCCGCTCCCGGCCATCCGGTCGCGGCAGCGCCTCGACCAGCCTTGCCGCTTCGGGTCCGAGCCAGATGGTGCGCGGGCCGGTCTTGGAGTCTTCGATGCGCGCGCTCGCGCCGTCTCCGCCCAGCTCTCCGATCTCGTCCCACCTGAGGTTGATGACTTCGGAGAGCCGCGCCCCGGTGAGCGTCAACAGCCGGATGGCCGCCACCGGCCAGGGGTGTTCCTTCCGGTGGCGGTCGAGCACCGCTCCGAGACGCTCCAGCTCTTCGCGGCTGAGGTAGCGCGCGACGGGCTTGCGGGGGTTCTTCACGATGTTGGCGCAGGCATCGGGGACATGCTCGCCGATGTCGCCCCACTGCCGGGCCGTCCCGAGCATGGCGCGGAGTATCTCGAAGGCGCGGTTGGCGGCGCCGGGCCTGTCCGCGCTGGCGGCGTCGAACCACGCCGAGACCCGCGCATGGTCGATGGCGTCGAGCCGGAGCCTGCCGAAATGCGGCATCAGGCGGTTCTTCATGTAGCTATCGAAGGTCTTGAGCGAGGACGGCTTCCAGCGGTGTTTTCGCCGCGAGCGGTAACGGGCGGCGAAGTCCCGGAACAGCGGCGCCTTCTCCTTGCGCGGCGGCGTCACGTCCTCGCCGCCCCACAGGTGGGCGAGCACGGCCGCGCCTTCCCGGCGGGCTGCGTCGAGAGGCAGTTCGGGGAAGCGCCCGAGGGTGATCTTGCGCATGCGTCCCCGGACGCGGGTCTGGACGATCCAGGACCGGACGCCGGAGGGCTGCACCCTGACCCCGAAATGCGCCAGCAGATTGTCCCACAGGGTGTATTCCCGTTCCGCCGGCTTGGCGGCGGCGACGGCCTTCACGGTGAGCCGGACACGATGCCTGCCGCCGCTCATCGCCCGCTCTCCTTCCCGGTCATGGCCTCGTGGACGATGCCGGAGATGCGCCCGGCCGCCTCGCGGACATGCTCGTCGGCGAGATGGGCGTAGCGTTCGGTGGAGGCGGTATCGGCATGGCCGAGCAGGCGGCCGACGGTGTAGAGGTCGAGGCCGCTCATCACGGCATGGGAGGCGAAGGTATGCCGGCAGTCGTGGATGCGCACATCGTCCAGCCCGGCGAGACCGCGCAGCTTCTGCCAGCGCAGGCCGAGGCCGGTCATCGGGCCGTCGCCCTTCCCGTTCGGGAAGACGAAGCGTCCCTCGCGCGGCAGGCCATTCAGGACGGCCCGCGCGGGCGGGGGAAGCTGGAGCGCCTTCGGTCCGGTCTTGGAGTCCGGCAACACCGCGCGGGTGTCCCGTATCCAGTCCCATTGCAGGCCGGCGATCTCGGACGACCGGGCGCCGGTGAACAGCAGCAGGCGGATGGCGGCGGCGGCCTGCCGGTCCTCGGCATGGTCGAGAACGAAGCCGAGGCGCTTCAACTCGTCCAGGGACAGGAACCGCTCGCGCGGCGCCGTCCTGTAGCGCCGCATGTTGCGGCAGGGGTTGGAACCCTGCGGGCGAAGGTCCCATAGCTCCGCCTGGCGCATCATCACCGAGAGCACCGGCAGGGTCCGGTTGGCGCTGCCGGGGGTTCCGCTGAGGGAATCGAACCAGCGCCGCACATCGGCGCGGTCGATCTTCGCGACGGGCATCGCGCCGAAGAAGGGCACGAGGCGGCGCTCGATCAGATGGGCGTTGGCCTTCCTCGTGGAGGGTTTCCAGCGCCGCCCCTGGCGGCGCATGAAGTCGGCCGCGAAGTCGGCGAACAGCGGCCCGGTCTCGCGGTCGGCCCCGGCTTCGGCGATGGCGGCAATGGCCTTCTCCCTCGCCTCGGCGGCGGTCATGTCGTCGGTCGTGCCGAGGATCGCCCTGGGCGCGCCGAACTGGCGTGAGGTCCGGACGAAGAAGGTCTTCGTTCCGTTCCCGGCGACGGTGAAGCCGAAGGCGGGCAGGTCCCTGTCGATGACGGTCAGGCCGTATCGTCCGGGTTTCTTCTCCCTGAAGGTGCGGCGGACCGTCCGCTCGTTGACAGGGGCATGGATGCGCATGGGCGTGTCTCCGTTGTCTGTTCCCTCGGGCGCCGTCCGTCCCGGGGGAACGGAACGGCGCTCCTGAACGGACAACGCGACCCGCGCGCGAAACCGCGGTCAGAGGCCGGGCCAGGCCCAACCGTCTGTCACGCAACGGAAAACTGCCGACCGATGCAGGCCGGCCGGGCCTCGCTCTTTGCATCAGGGATGCGTCGGGTGTGACGAAATAGCGGCTCCGCCGTCGAGACAGAGCCGGAAGGGATAGCATTCACGATGGGGAAATCGACGCCGGGGAACCCGGCGGAGGGGAGCCGCCGCGGCGTGTGAGCGGACGGCCTCGCCGGCGCGAGCGCGGGCACTGGTGCGAAGCACCGTGCCGAGCGGACGGGCGGCAGCGCCGGCAGTGCCGTCGACAGTCACGCTGGCGGAAGTGCGGCGGGCGGTGCGCCGGGATCGGCGCGGACGGCGATGCACCCGGGCGAAGCATGGTGCAGCGGCGCGTGACGCGGACGCGGAACGCAAGCGCGATCGGCGAAGCCGGAGCACGAGTGCGGCGCGAAGCGCGCGAGGTTGGCGTTGCCGCGTCATCGATGTGCGAAAGAGGAAACGGACCGTGCCGCCGCCGGAGCGACGACACGGCCCGCGATGCGTTGCGGTCAGGCTGCTACCTTCATCACCGGGATGCCGAGCTGCTTCGCCTTGTCGACGAGGTTCTCGGTGATGCCGGAGCCGGGGAAGGCGATGACGCCCTTGGGCAGGAGGTTGAGCAGTTCGTCGTTGCGGCGGAAGGGTGCGGCGCGACCGTGGCGGTCCCAGTCGGGCTTGCAGACGACCTGGTGGACGCCGTTGCGCTCTGCCCAGCTTGCGGCGATCTTCTCGACGCCGGGGCCGCCGCCATGCACGAGCACGAGGTCGGCATACCTGGCGCGGACCTTGTCGAGGCGCTCGATGACCGCCGCCGGGTTTGCGATGTCCTTTCCGCCTGCGATGGCGACGAGGGTTCCCTGGGGCAGGTGAGCCTGTGTCTTGCGGTCCTTTCGGGCGCGGACGAAGTCGCGGGCGTCGATGGCAGCGGAGGTCAGATGTCCGGTCTGGCTGGCGTGGCTGCCGCGCCGGGGCCGCCAAGTGTCGCCGGTGTCTGCGCGGTAGGCTTCGGCGGCCTCGTTGCGCAGGGTCTCGAAGGCGTCGCGGCGTGCGGTGAGGCACTGTGCGCGGTCGGTCACGAGTTCCAGTTCCAGCGACCTGATCTCGGAGCCGTCCTGTGTGCGCTGGAGGTCCTGGAGTTCGGGGGTGAGCCTGTCGGCGGCGCGGTCGAGGCGCTGTGTCTGTGCGTGGAGCATGTTGACGAAGCCCCAGAGGAGGTGTTCGCGTTCGTCTGCCATCTGGTATCCGTCGGGCGCGACGCCCTGGCTGAGGATGCGGAAGGCTTCGGCGACGGCGGTGATGGCCTCGTCCTGGTCCCAGATCTCCCGGGTGTCGAACTCGTCGCGCTCGGGGGTTGCGCCGAAGAGAACGGCGTTGTCGCAGACGATCGCGGTTGCGGACTGTGCTGCGGTTTCGGTGGTATCGGTATGGAAGGTCATGTCGTTTTCCTTTCGGTTTTCACGTTCGGGGCCGATCCCCGTTGTGATGTCCTGTCGGGGCACGCGCGCGCAGCAGAAGCACCCGGGCGTAGAAGCTCTTGGGGCGGAGTGGTGCGGAAAGTCGGCGATGGTGCGGAAGATCGCCCTGCGATCTTCACGGTCGTCGACTTTCACGGTCCGCCCTTGGAGCTTCTTGCCCGGGCCGCAGGGAGCGGAGCGACCGGAGGACCCCGCAGGGGTTGCTGTCGCGAGCACGTGTGACACGATTGGAGATCACAGCGGGGTGGCGTATTTCTCTCGCCCTGCACGGACCCCATCGTCGTTTCGGCCCGGCACGGCGCCGGAGCGGGAGGCGCCGTTGCCCGCCCTTGCGTCAGTTCCACAGGGGATGGGAGTCGACCCGCTGCCGGGCGGTCTCGCGGATGCGGGTGCGGTCGTGGAGATACACCGGCCCGCGCGGGTCCTCGTCGAGATGTATGGCGAACACCCTGCGCCCCGGCCGGATGCTGTCGTCGAAGGCGTGGATGTCGCCGACATGGTCGCCGTCCCGGTAGATGCGGGATTCGTCGGGGGCGATGCGGCGGAAGGAGATGGTGCTCATCGGGTTCTCCGGGTCGCGTGACGGGTGCGCGAGCGGGCTCCCTCTCCTCCTCGCGCGGTTCACCCGCTTTCCAGCCTCGCTCCCACTCCCGTATGCGCCGCGGCGAGACTCGAACCTGCCCGCATGAGAAAAGGGCCGACGCACGAGGCGCCGGCCCTGTGGGGGGGGGAAGAACGGGAAGCTCTAGAACGGGATATGGTCCTCGTCCATCGGGTCGCCGCCGGCCGGCACGGAACCGTCCGCCGCGTCCGGGCCGGGCTGCGCGGCGTTGCCGTTCGCCTTGTCGAGGAACTGGACGCGCCCGCCCGGGACCAGCAGGATCTCGGTCGAGAAGCGGTCGGAGTCCTCGCCCGGCTTCTTCCAGCGCCGGGTCTGGAGCTTGCCGTCGATGTAGACCAGCCGGCCCTTCGTGGCGTGCTTGACCAGCATGTCGATCAGCCCGTCCTGGAAGGTCACGACCCGGTGCCACTCGGTCCTGTCGATCCGCTCGCCGCTGCCGTTCCGGTCGATGTAGCTCTCGTCGGTGGCAACGCTCAGATTGGCCACGCGGCCGCCGTTCTGCAGGTGGTTGATGGTGACGTCCGCGCCGAGGCGGCCGATGATCTGCACCTTGTTCAATCCGAAGCTCATTGCGATACTCCTTCAGGTTCGTGTTGATGACGATGGGTTGCGAACGACCGGGGCCGGGGTCACTCCCCCGAACCCCCGCCCGTTCAATCTCTTCAGGCCCTCCTCTACCCTTGACCGCCCGGAGAGAACGACGACGCCGGTTCCGGGAAGAGGCTCGCGAAGCCGTGCACCGGACAGGCCGCGCCCCGGTCGGGACAGCGGATGGCACGCTCGTCCTCGGCGATCTCGCGGACGGTGCGATGGTCGACGCCGAGTTCGGCGAGCAGGTCGCAGCCGAGCGGAAGGTCGAGGGGTGTATCGGGATGGAACATGGCGGGAACTCCTCTGCCGGTGTCCGATCCGGCATCGGCGCGGGGAGTTCCTCTCCTCCGCCCTGCCGGACACTCGCCCGGCAGGCGCTTCACTCCTCTCCACGACACAGGGACGGCGCGGCGGATCGCGGCCAGGCGAGCGCCGCCATCGCCGCCCGGGACAGCATGTCAGGTCCAGGCGGTGAAGGAGGCGGTGACGGGGGCGTCGGCGACGATCTCGACGCGGTTGCGGTCGAGCTTCCCGAAGGCGAGGCAGAGGGCGACATCGGCCGGATCGTCGAACGGACCGTGCTCGCGGCCGGTCCCCAGTTCGATCACGGTCCAGACCGGCTCGTGGACCGGGATGCCCCTGAAATGCGCCGAGCCGTGATACGACCTCTCGGCACAGGGCGCACAGCGCGCCGCCCCCTGTGACGGCGCCCCGCAGGCCGTGCACAGGCCGGCGGCCCGGCGTCGGGCGTACAACTGCCGCGAGCGCGCGTTCTTGCGCTCCGGGTCGTGGCTGGCCTCCTCGATGGCGGCACACGCAGCGCAGCGCGACAGACCGTCATGGACGGCGGCGCCGCACCGGGTGCAGAGCCCGGCCCGGCGCCGGTCCCGGTATTGCCGCCGTTCCGCCGCCTGCCTCCTGTCCCGGCAGGGCTGGCAGGTGGTTCCGCCCCCGGCAGGGGGCTGCCTGCCGCAGCGGATACAGAGTCCCGTCTTGATCCGGGCTTTCTGGCGGCGCTTGCTCTTCGCCCGGGCGGCGCGCCTTTTGGCTTCGGCATCGGCCCCGCCATACTTGAGGCCGGCGGCTTTCCCGGCGGCGTATTTCGCGCGGTCGGCTGCCCGGCGCTTCTCCAGGCACGGCTCGCAGGACGCACGGCCATCGGCGGCCGGCTGCTTGCCGCACCGGATGCAGAGCCCGGCGTCGCGGCGCATTTCAGCCTCGCGGCGGGACCGGTCGCGCTCCTGGGCGCGGGCCTTGTCGGGGTCTCTCCGGGGGAGGCCGGCGGTGCGCAGCCTTGCGTCCCTGGCCCGGCTCGCCCGGTTCCGCTTCTCGCCGCAGGACGCGCACAGGGTCCGCGCGGGCTCGGGTTTGCGCTTGCCGCACCCGATGCACTTGCCGCGCGCGCGCCGGTCGGCAACCCGACGACGCCAGCGCTCCAGGTTCCGCGCGCGCCGCGCCCCGATGTCCTGCTGCTCGCACATGGGAGCGTTCTCCTTGCCGTGGGGAAAACGGAAGAGGGACGCCCGGCCGACCCGGGTGGGCCGGCCGGACATCCCTCGGGAAAGCGCTCAGCCGCGCTGCTTGCGGTCGCACAGGAGGCCCGCCGCAACCGAACCCCAGGCCTGTTTCCCGCCGCGGGTGCGAAGGCCGGTGCAGATGATGATCTCGGTGCGCTCCGGGCGCATCGCCTCGGCTTCCTTGCGCGAGACCACGGTGCGCCTGACCTTGCGCCGCCCCTTCGCGTTCTCCTCGCCGTCCCGGACCGGACGAATGTCGCCGCAGGCCAGGGCGCGGAACCGCTCGACCACGAAGCGGTCGTCGCCGTCGAGGCCGCCGCCGAAATAGTGGACCAGGAACGTGCTCGCCGTATTGCCGGGCATCGCCATCGTTGCTGCCGTCATGCTGCCGTCTCCATCGTGCCGTGGTGGAACCCGGCGGCAGCGCCCCGCTCTCCGAAGCGCCGACCGCCGCCCCGCTCACGGCCAGACCTTCCCTCCTGCCGGCGCGGAGCGGGGGAGGCGGCGTTCCCGACGGCGGGCGGCGGGCCGGCGGCACGGGTGACCGGTAGCTGGAGAGCACCCTGGCCATGGCCACACCGGCACGTTCGGGCTGCAATCGACCAGCGCACACGCGATGCGCTCACCGGTTGTAGGTGACAGGAAGGACCACGAAAACGGGGCAACGCGCAGGAAGGACGGCGCGCCCGGGTGGCGGGACGGGAAAGCGCGGCGGGAGCCTCGACCGTTTGCTCCGCCATCTCGACGACGCGGACCTCGACCGGCCGGTCGAAGCGGCGACAGCCGAGGCCCGCAGGCGCGGGCGGCAGGCCGGCAAGACATCCGGAGGAAGGGCGCGCGCCAGGCCGGTGACGCAGGGGCAGGAAAAGCCGATCCTCGCCGCCTTCGAGGCCGGCCTCAGGCCGGCGGCGATCGCGCGGGAGTTCCGCGTCTCGCGCGCCCGGGTCGACGCGACGCGCTGTCTACGGGGACAGCTTCGGGCCGGTTCCGCCTCTCGCGCGCCCGGGTCGACGGCGTGCTGGCCGGCACCGGACAAGGCCGCCGGTGAGCGGGAGGCTCACGGCCACGACGCCATCCGCCGCCCGGTCTCCCGCACCCGCGACCCGATGGACCTCTACATCGTCGCCTTGCGAGGCTCGCACCGGTATATCCCCAGATAGGCCGGCGCACCAACGCCGGCATGACGCCGCTCAACGCCGTGCTCCGCTACCGGGAGCTGCTCACGGTGGAAGACCTGTTCCGCCGGGCGAAGGCCCAGTTGCGCACCCGACCGATCTACCACTCCTGCGACGCCGCGATCCGCGGCCACGTCTTCTGCTCCTTCCTCGCGCTGGTCCTCCAGAAGGAACTGGCCGACCGATGCGCCGCCGCCGGCGTCAGCATCGAATGGCACGACCTGATCCGCGACCTCGACCTCCTGCAAGAGGCCACCATCGAGAAGCACGGCAAGCGCATCACCACCCGCACCCATGTCGAGGGCCCGGGAAAGGTCCACGCGTCATGCTGTCGGCGGCAAGGCCGGTGGCGCGGGAATGCCTTCGCGGATCAATGCGTCGATCCTGTCAGAGATGCGCTGGGCGGCGTCGCGGAGTTGCTCCATGGTCCAGTCGGCGGCATAGCCCTCGGTCACGTCCCGGGGCCGGGCGTGGTTGACCAGCCGCTTGGTCAGGCTGGCCGGCAACATCAGGTCGCGGTCGGCGACGGTGATGAAGCAGTTGCGCAGGGCATGGAACCAGAATTTCGCGCCGCCCGCCTCGCCGATGCGCGCATTCATGTGCTGCATGCCGGTGAGACGCCCGGACCTGCTGGTTTCGGACGGGAACACCCAGCCCCGGTTCGCCTCGGGGACACGGTCGCGTTCGGCCAGGCGGCGTTCGAGAATGGCCGCGAGCTGCCGGGTGACGGGAAGCGCCAACGGCGCGCCGGTCTTGGTGTCCTCGACCCGGAACACCATCGCCGCCCTGTCCACCCGCGCCCATGCGAGGCCGAATACTTCGGCCCGGCGCATGCCGGTATAGAGGCCGAAGTGCAAGGCGTCGCGGGCGACCGGGTTACGCACCGCCGCCTCGATGCCGCGGTGCCAGCGCGGCAGCACCTCGGCCGGCGGCTGGATGATGCGCCGTTTCGGGCGATGGGGCCGCCCGCCCGCGACGCGCCACTGGTCCACCGGATTGTGCAGCCCCTCATGGTCGAGGCACTGGCGGCGGTAGAGGGCGCGCAGCATCTTCATCGCATTGTTGGCCTGCACCCACCCGGCATTCTCGCTCAGGCGCCGGAAGCGCTGCTCGACATCGCGGCGCCCGATGGTGTCGAGAGGGCGGTCGAGCCAGTCACCGAGGTCCTTGTGGACGGTGCTGCGGTATACCGCAACGGTACTGTCCTTGCGCGCCGGCCCGGCGGCGAGATAGTCCTCGAAGGCGTCCCGCACCGTCGGCATGGCGCGGGCGCGGGTGCGCCCGGCGGCGGGGTCCTCGCCGGCGGCGACGCGGCCCAGCGTCTCCCGGGCGAGGCGCCTGGCCTGTTCGGGGGTGATGCGGCCGTGGCGGCCGAGGACGAGGCGCCGGTTGGCGGCCTTGCGCCCGCCGTCGCCGGCGCGGTAGTTGACGATGTAGGAGCGCATGCCCGAGGGCTGGACGCGGATACCGAATCCGGTGAGGCGGTCGTCCCATGCGATGAAGGGTTTGTGCCGGGGCTTGAGGGCTTCGACGTTTCGCTTGTTGAGGGTGAGCTTGAGGTTTGCAGTGCGCTTGCCGGTCTGTGTTGACATAGTGATATTCCTTCGAAACAGCCCTGAATATCACCATGCAGGTCAACACATGAAAGTCAACCGGGGCGTAGTCCTGGCGCGCCTTGTCCACCGGGAAAACCAATACTTCATTGATATACAACGATTTCCTTTGACATCAGTTGCCACGAACAGACAGGCGTACGGTGGAATACTGAAACGTTTGAGCTTGCCGACGGCCTGTTCGATGCGCGCCCGTCCTCTGTAGAGCGCGCTTGCGAAGCGCTTTGGCCTGTTTTTGATGTTCTTCCGGTAGGGAATGACGGTCAGGGCGCCTCTTTTCCGGGCGAGTTGGCGGTTTCCGGCGCTGTCATAGCCCTTGTCGGCGACGATGGCGCGGGGCCGGACATCGGGGCCGATGTCCATCAGGGTCTCGAAATGCGGACTGTCGGCTGCCTCGCCGCCGGTCAGGTCGAAGGCGATCGGCAGGCCGTCGAAATCGGTCTTCAGGTGGATTTTGGTGCTGAAACCGCCCCGCGAGCGTCCAAGCGCCTGACCCTGCTGCCCCCTTTTGCGCCGGCCGCCGATACATGCGCGCGGGTCACGGTCGAATCGAACATCTGAACCAGGTGCGCCGTGCTGCTCAAATCCGCCAGCGTGGCGAAAAAGTCCTCGAACACCCCTGAACGGCTCAGACGGTGAAAACGCCGCCATACCGTATTCCAGTGCCCGAACCGCTCCGGCAGCGCCCGCCAGGTGATGTTGTGAACCGCAAAGAAGTGCAGCGCCTCCAGAAACAGACGGTCGTCCTTCGCCTTCGCACCCCGCCTCGGAAGGCAAAGCCGGAAAACCTCCAGCGCAACCTCCCAGTCTCCATTCGTCATCTTCGTCGACATCAACGAAACCCCCGAATCGCCGACGCCTCATGATTCAGACAAATCCTCGCACGGGAATCCCTGAACACGCTCCTGAGTCAATACGTCCACAGGGCCTAGCAATCATCGTTCCTAGAACCGGTCGGCGTTCGACCTCACTCTGCTTGAAGTAATCTTGGTATCGGGCCCGCAGAGATCGGTGGGAGCGGCGGCCAGCAATACCGATATACATGATGTAACCGTGCGGCGGCAAGAACTTGCGCTGGTCGGCAATAATAAAGGCGTATAATCCTCGCTGATTATTGGGAACGCGGTGAATCTCCCTCTTGTCGAACCTGATGGAGTCCCAGTGGAGGGGGTTCTCAGACGGCTGCAATGCGAGGATGGCGCCGGTGTTCAGAATGAACTTGACCTCGTAGGCCTTGATTTCGGTCAGGGCAACATCCCTCTGTTGCGCAAGACTTTCCATGTCCAGGGAGCCGAGATCGGCTGGAACATTGGCGGACGGTAGGGGTGGCATTATGCGTTGTTCTGTACCGTTTATCAGCTTGGGGGCCAGAGACGAGCGCACGACCCGCGTCCGCCTGAAGGCAAGCTTCAGACGAAGAAGAAGAACAAGAGGATTCTGCGCTTCCCAACAGAAGATCAGTATTTGTCGCGGTTCTGTCAAGAGGCAGCGCTCACGGGGCTGAGAGCCCGAAATCGCATGGTCCCGAGCCGCAGGCGGTCGGGGTTCCGTCCCCGGGTGAGATACTTCATGCCTCAGGACTATTTCGGCGATGATGGGTGAGCTGACGGACCCGCCGAAATCCGTACGGGAGTTTACCGGATCGGATAGAAATCCAGTTGGCTGGAGCGGTGCGTTGCATGCCATAACGCGCTGGTCATACCACCGGTCGTTGATCGGAACCTATAGAAGAGCCTCCCTCCGTAGCCCGACTCCTGAGCCGGGGCCTCATACCGCAGGGGGTAACCTCCGCCGAAAGAGGCTTATCGGTTCTTATCTGTCGCCGCTGGTATCAGTTCCGGTCAGGAAGCCCCCGCCGCAGCTTGTCATGCAGGGCGCGGCCCTCGGCGACCAGGGCGTCGACTTCGTTCTTGCGCCCCTCGCGGACCATCGCGTCGCGTTTTTCGGTCGCCAGGAACCATGTGTAGCGGAACACCCGCTCGATCAGCGGCACCAGCGACGGTGCAACAGCGTCCGATACCGCGCTTTCGGGGTTCCGCGCGAGCGCCAGGATCGTCTCGCGGACGAACTCGGCGGGCGGCGTTTCGTGCAGCAGGGCGGCACGCCGGACCTCCTCCCACTCGGAATCAGAGAAGCGGATGGTCCTGTTCCTTCGCGCATCCTCCGGGCGGTCTGCTTTCACTTTGCTTTCCGGCGCGTCCTTTCGCGTGCCGTTTCCCTCACAATCCAAGGTCCATGTCCCCCTTGCCGCGGCCGCGCACCGGCGTCTCCGGTGTCCTTGCCGGCGTCTTCATGCCCTCGCCCGCCTTCCCGGCGCCCTCGCCGGTTTCCGGCTCCGGCCGCATCGAGCGGTTCCGCGCGGCCTCGGCCGCCCTGTCCGGCGCCTCGCGCTTCATCTTGCCGATGCCTTCGAGGGCGGCGATGCGCTCGCCGGTGACGGATTCGAGCCGGGCCTTCAGGTCAGCCGCGTCGTCGGTGACCAGTTCGGCCCGGTCGCGGGCGCGGCTGATCTCGACATAGAAGCTCTTCTGCGTGGTGAGATGGGGGTGCCTCGCCTCCATCGCGGCGATGACGTTGTCCACCGTGCGGCCCTGGAAGGCGTGCACGGTGGAGGCCCAGGCATGGTCGAGATGGCGAAGCTGCGGGTCGTTCCTGCCGAGTTCGAGGGTCTTGCCGTCCTCCAGGCGGAAGGTCACGCGCCCGTTCGCGACCTTGAGCACGTCTGCCGTGCGGCTGTTGACGAGGCCGAGGCCGGCGTCGTTGCGTGTCCAGCGGATGCGGTCGCCGGCGCGGAGCTCGATCTCCTCGGCCCGGTAGACCTCGCTGCCGCCCCGGCGCCCGCCGATTTGCTCCGGCTTCCAGGCGACCTGTCCACCCCGGCCGTCGTCCAGCATCACCGCGCCGGCCCTGTAATCGACGCCCGTGACGCGGCGCTCGTCGCCCTTCCCGACGCCGAGGCGCCTGTAGGGCCGGTGGAAGGCCACCACGTCGCCGGCCCCGTAGTTGCCCGCGAGCGCCTTCTCGGCGTTGGTGTAGCCCATCGAGACCAGGCGTTCCGACTCCATTGCCGGTCCGTGGATGCGGCCCTCGCGGGCGAGGCGCTCGCGGATATGGCCGTTGATCGCGTGGCGGAGCTCATGGGAGGGCGCCATGACGCCGGTGTTCTCCCGCGCCTCCGCGTCGAGCCGGAGCCAGCGGGCGGCGACGGCACCGGCGATGTTGTCCGGCTTCACCTCCGCGATGTTGCCGCCGAGCTTCTCGAATGCGCGCTCGATATCTCCCTTGAGGCTGGCAACGACCGCCTCCTTCAGCACGGGATCGCGCTGGCGCATGATCTCGTCCATGGTCGCGGTCTGCATTCCGGCCGCCTGGAGCTGGGCGAAGGGCTTGCCGGCGTCCACCGCGTCGAGTTGCCTGGCGTCGCCGACCAGCACCACGCGGGGCATGCGCAGCCCGGCGACGATGCGCAGCAGGTCGCGCGCCTGCACGGTGGACGCCAGCGAGCCCTCGTCGACCACCAGGAGCGTCTTTGCGAAAGCGGCGCGCATTTCCCGGGCGCCCTTCCCCGTGAGCCTGCCCTCGGCGACGCCGGCATTGCGGGCGAGGAACATCTGGAGGGTTTCGGTGGCGATGCCGGCCTCCGCGGCCAGCGTTTGCGCAGCCGAAGCCGAAGGCGCGAGGCCCGCCATGCGCCAGCCCTTCTTCTCCGCCAGCGCGCGAGCCCGGTTCAGCATGGCGGTCTTGCCCGTCCCGGCGTAGCCCTGCACGCCGACCACCCGGTCCTTCGCCGACAGGATCAGCTTCACCGCGTCCTTCTGCCCGGCGGTGAGCGGCCCCTTGTTGAGATGCCCCTGCACCTGCCAGCCGCGCATGAGAGCCCGGCCGCGCGCCTGGCCGCCGCGCATCAGCGCCACCGTCTCGCGCTCCTCGCCGACGGTCCTCTCCGTCGTGAGCGAGGCCTCCGCGCCGGGCAGATCGACGGCGTGCAGCATTCCCGCCTTCTCCAGCGCCGCCACCTCCCGCTCCACCTCTCCGATCGTCACCGCCCCCGGCGCATGGGCGAGCGCGGCGGCCAGCAGGCCGGTGCGCGAGAACACCGCCTCGCGCTCCGAGAGGTGCGCCATCGCCCAGGCCACCGCCTCCGCGGCGGCAGACGACGGTTCCATGTCGGCGGCGGCTTCGCGCCACGGGGCACGCTCCCCGGCCGGCGCACCTTCCAGGCGGGCATCGCCGATGTCCGGCGTCCTGCCCGATCCGCCGGTCGGTTCGACCGCCGCTTCCCGTTGCGCCGGGCCGGATCGTTCCAGGGCCCCGGCCACCAGCGCGCCGGCGTCGAGGCCGAGGTCGGCGGCCTGGCGCTGCCAGACGCTCCGGAGTTCGTCGCGGTCGATGTCGCGCTTGGCGGCCCGGGTCATCAGTGCGGCGCGTTCGGCGATGCGCGGATTGTCCGCCGAAACGCCGAGTCCGCGCTCTTCCATCGCCGCCTCGATCTCGGCGCGGCGGCTCGAGAACGCCTCGATCGCTTCCCGGGAGACGCCCGCGATCTCGAAGCGCCCGTCGGCATGGGTCTTCTCGATATCGTAGCCGAGCTTCCCGAGACCCGCGGCGAGTTCGCTCCTGTAGAGCATGCCGATCAGCTTCTGGTTCGCGTACAGGCCCTCGTTGGACATGCTGCGCCACTTGCCGTCCTGCCCCCGGACCATGTTGGCGAGAACGGTGTGGGTATGGAGCTGCGGGTCGAGATTGCGCGAGGTGTCGTGGCGGAAGGCGGCGGCCACGATCTTCTGATTGCCCACCCGCGCCATCTTCCCGGTTTCCGGGTCCTTCATGCGGGTCTCGGCGGCGTTCCTCTCGACCCAGGCGAGCGTCGCCGCCACGGCGCGGTCGTGGGCGTCCACGATGCGCGCATCGCCGCCGACGAGCGCGGCGATCGAGACCGACTTCGGGGCCGACAGGGTGAGGTCGCGGCCGGGGCGGTGGAGGACTTCCCCGTCCTTGCCGCGCCGGCCCAGCGCGGTCCCGGAGCCGTCCGGCACCTTGCCTTCGAGCACCGCCCTGAACGTGTCCGGGTCGACCGGCCCCTTCAGTCCGAGCTCTTCGGCGCCCTTGCCCGCCCAGACGCTTGCGTCGCGGTGTTCGGGATCGTCCTTCGCGTAATAGCCGTCGCGCTCGTAATAGGACGCGCCCTGGGCGGCCGAGGAGAGTGCGCCGATCGAGAGCATGTCAGGCCCAGTCGGAGGCGCGGCCTGCGTCCGGGCCCGCGGCGTCCTGCGTCGAATGGGCCTCGTCCGGAGGGGATTGCGGTTCCGGCCTGTCATGCGCCGCGGCCGTCGGCGTTTCCTCCGCTTCTCCCGGAAGCGGCGCCAGCTCCAGTTCGCGCTGAGTCGGCCAGGGGTGGGACGTGTCTTCCGGCGACGGCACGCCCGCGTCCATCCGGGCCGACGGATCAGGGACCGTCACTTCTTCCTTCCCGAGGCATGCCGCGGTGGACGCCTCGGCCGCAGCTTCCGTCCCGTCCCCCTCGCGCGGCACGAACCGCTCGGCCGCCTTCGGCCGGGCGGTGTATTTCAGGCGGATGGCGGCGACCGGGAACGGGCCGGGGAACTTGAGATAGCCCGCGAGGTTCTCGAGCCGCATGATCTCCGAGGGCAGCGCCAGGGCGCGCAGCTCGCGGCGCGGCGTGAGGCTCACCCCGTCGCGAATGGCGCTGGCGCCGTAGGAGACGCCCTCGGCGACTTCCTCGACCTCGCTGCGCCCGAGGCTGTCGGCCGACCATTGCGCGGTGTCCCGGTCCGGCGCGGCGAGCACGACGCGCGTGCCGCAGAGGCCGGAGACGGTCTCCGCGCCGTTGCGCCCGTAGAGGTCGCGGAGCGCCGAGGCGACCTGGACGCCGAGCACGAAACAGCCGCCGAACTGTCGGCTTTCGGCGAGGCCCGGCTGGAGGGACGGCACCTGGTGGAGCGTCGGCAGCTCGTCGAGGATCACCCAGATGCGCCGCCCGTCATCCTGGGCGAGCGACAGCATCGCGTTGACCGCGATCTCCAGCCATGTCGAGATCAGCCCCCGCAGGCTGGCGTGCTGGTCGCCGCGCGAGGTCAGGAACAGGAACCCGTCCTCCTTCTCCCGGGATATCCACTCGCGGATCGAGAACGGCCTGCCCTCGTCGGGCAGGAACTCGAAGGCGGCGAGATTGGCGGTGAGCATGGCGCGCACCGAGAGCGCCGTCTTCGGGTTCTCGGGATCGACGATCGACTGCGCCACCGTGCCCTCCATGGCCTCGGCGAGCGCGGTGAGGTCGGTCTTGAGCAGATGGTCGACCAGGACCCGGTTGCGGGTCTCGCCCCTGCCGCGCAGCACGCCGGCGCCGTTGGAGAAGAGCTGACGCGCGGCGGTGACCCAGAACGGGTCGACCGTGTCCTTCTGCTGGGGGATCAGGGCGGCGGCCATCATGTCGAAGTCGCGCGGGTGGCGCGCTTCCAGGAACGGCGACCAGCGCGGCGCGCGGGCGTCCAGCGGGTTCATCAGCACGTCGCGGTCGGGGTCGAGGAACGCGCGGGTGTAGGAGCCCATCTTGTCGTAGATCACGCAGCGCTCGCCGCGGGCGCGGATCTGGGAGACGAGATCGGAGATCAGCACGGTCTTGCCGGAGCCGGTGGTGCCCGAGACGATGGTGTGCTGGGTCTCGGCGCGCTCCGGATACGGGATGCCGGCGATGCTGTAGGGCCGCCTGCCGCCGGGCAGCCGCGCGCGGTGATGCGCCAGCCGGACCCGGCGGCGCAGTTCGGCGGCGGTGACCATCTCGGCGCCCCGGATGCGCTTCTGGCGGCCGAGTTGGGCGCCGCGCCACCAGAACGCGATCAGGAAAAGGACGATCAGCCCGGCCCCGGACGCCGCGCCGTGACCGGCGCTGGCGAACAGCTCGTCCCTGATGCGCTCGCGCGCCTTGCGGGCCGGAACGGAGGCGGCGATGTCGCGGATCGCGAGCACGCGGCGCGTGCCGTCGGCGAAGCGGATTTCCTGGCCGGACTCCGGGTCGTAGCCGAGGACCAGCTTGACCTCGGCCAGCGTCACCATGCCGGCGGCGTACCACTCCGCGCCGGTGCTGCGCTGCCACAGCGTCCAGGCCGGCACGGCGACGGTGGTGAAGGCCGCGAACAGCATGGCGGCCCGGAACAGCTGGCCCCACATGCGGATGCCGTGGAAGACGGTCTGGCCGCCCCTCAGCGTGCTGCCGCCGATGCCGCGGATCATCGCCGCACCGCGGGCCGCAGCGCCCGGAGCCGAAGGCCGGCAGGGGCCGGGCGAGGGGGAACGGGCCGGAGGGCGGCGCTCCCCGGAAGGGGGGTCCGGGGCCGCCGGAACTCCATTCCGAACCGTTGCCGGTATGATCGGAGGACATGAACATGACGCGCACATCGCCCGGCCCGGTGCGTGAACCGGGCAACAACCCCGACGCTGTCCGCCCGACCCGGCGCGAGCGCGCCGTCGTCCTGGGCGGCTTCGCGCTGGCGGCCCTCGTCACCGCATGGTCCGCCGCCGCGGGCTCCGGCCTCGAAGCGATCGCCGCCGCATGGCTCGCCGCCGGCGCCTGGGCCGCGGTCTCGTCCCTGGCCCTCGCGCTGCGCCGCGGCATCCGGCGCGGCGACTGGAGCGCCTTCCGCCGCTGCGGGCTGCCGCGCGACACCGACACTTGGTCCCTGAAGAGCGGGGTCGACATGGACATTGCCGAACAGCACGAGCGCCTGATGCGCGGCGGCTGAAGCCTCCGCCGGGGTCACGGCGAGGAGGCCCCCCAGCCCGCCTGGCTCTCCTCCCGCTGCCGGGCAGGTTCTCCGTTGCCGGGCGCGGCGTCCGGCGCTGCGTCCGGCGCGGCGTTCCGGGCCGTGCCGAACAGCTTGCCCGCAAGCCGGTCGCCGACCACCGGCAGGTTCTCCGTTGCGTGCCGCTCGAACGGCTTGTCCGTCTCGACGGCAACGCCCGCGCGGCCTTCCGCCGCCTCGTCGCGCGTCACGGCCTGGCGCGCTTCGCGGGCCGCCTCCATCATGATCTGCCCGGTCTTCGTCTCGACCCGCTCCGCCCTTGCCGCCGCAGCGGGCTCGCCCGGCGCGCCGGCCTCGCGCGCCCGGTCGCGCACCCCCGCCGCCCAGCCGCCGTAAGCCGCAGCGGTTTCCCTCGCATAGGCCTCGCGCAGCTCCCCGGTTGCCGCCTCGTACTCCGCCGCGCCGCCGACCGTGTCCGGTCCGGCCGGCGCCGGGTATTTCTCCGCGATGAACGCCGCGGCATGTTCCCGGAGCTGTTCGGAATCCTCCGCCGTCTGCGGCGAGGCGAGGCGCATGGCGCCCGCCGCGCCGATCGCGCGCCCGTCCGTCCCCGGCTGCTCCGAGAGCCAGGCGAAGAAGGGCTGGCCGAGTTCGCGCTCGATCGCCTGCGCGTCCGAGCGCACCTGCGCCGCCTGCTCCGACCAGCTCTCCGACTCCTGTCTCGCCAGCGCGGCCCGCTCCTGGAACGTCCGCATGCGGGTGAGGTTGGCCGACAGGCTCTCGTCGAGGCCCGCCATCTCGCTGTTGCCGGTGGAGGTCGAGTAGCGCCGCGACGCCTCGGAGACCCGGCCCCAGGTCTCGGTGACGCCATGCTGGCGGTCATACTCCTTCACCCGGTTCCAGGCCTCCGATTCGATGGTCTGGCCGCGCCACATCACCGAGCCGTCCGCCCGGGCCTTGACGATGAAGTCCCAGCCGCCGCCGACGCTGGCCTGGCCGGTCAGCACCGCCGCCTGGTTCCCGGCGATCCCGGCAATCTCCGACAGCTTCTCGACATGCGAGTCCAGCGCCTGCGCCTGGCTCGACTCGCTCTCGGTGACGCCGCGCGCGTAAGCCTCGCCGGTCGAGACGTCGCGGCTGTAGCGCTCGATCATCGCCGTGGCGTCGGTGACGGCGGCGTTCCTCGCCTGGCCCGCCTCCGCCGACCAGTGCCGCGACAGCGTCCGGGCCTCCGCCGCCCGGGTCTCGTGGCTGGTCGCCAGCGACTCCGAGAGGCGCACCCCGGCGGCCGGGATGCGGCTGGTGGCGGCGCCGGCATCCGCCACCGCCGTCCCGTCGCCGGTCACCGTAAAGCCTGCGCCCATGGGCGCGTAGCCGGTGTAGCGGTCGGTGTCGACATGGGCCGAGGTGCGGATATGGCGGCCTTCCAGGGTCGCGAAGCGATGGGTGTCGTAGCCCGTGTTGGCGAGGCTGAGATTGCCGGTCGTGCCCTCATGCGCGGCCGAGGACGCGGCGTCCTGGCCGACCGCCAGCACCGAGGTCGCAAGCACGGTGGCTTTCGAGAGCCCGTAGGCGAGGGCGGCGGCGAGGAACGGCACCGACATCGAGAGGTAGCCCGACATCACCGCCACGTCGGACGCGACGGCCCGGATGCCGGCCTGGGCCACCAGCGAGATGCCGATATCGCCGCCCGGCATGAGCGCCGCGGCCTGCATGCGCTCCGCCGCCTCGCCCATGCTGATCCGGTGCAGCACCGCGTAGAGCGGCCCCCAGGACTGGAGCCATACGAGCCCGGTCACATAGGACCGGAAGATCGCCGTCCCCGCCGGGGTCAGCATCAGCAGCACCGCCATCGGGAAGGCGCCTACATAGAGGCACTCGAAGACGATCCGCAGCAAGGGCACCCAGGTCTCCGCCTGCCGCCCGATGGCCCGGTAGGCCGAGACCGTCTGGGCTTCGGCCCTTGCTTCGGTCCAGGCCCTGAGCGCGGCGGCGTTGCCGGCCTCCGCCGCCCACTGCTCGCCGGCGTCGTGGACCGCGTTCAGCACCATCTGCTGGCGCATGATCTCCGCGGCCGAGCGCGACGCGCCGATCAGGAAGCCGTGCGCGGCGGGCAATGCCGCGAGCAGCTCGGCCCTGGCCAGCGCCCCGGTTCCGGCGTCGGGGAAGATGCGCCGCCCGAACACCGTGCCGGCGCGGGCGATCTCGGCGTTCCACTGGCCGTTCAGCCTCGAAGCCGCGTCCCGGCAGGTGACGATCTCGCGATCGATCGGCGTGGCCCCGGTGGCCGTCGGCGCCTGCCGCGCCGCGAACTCCACCATGCGCGCCGGCGAGGCCCCGGCGGACGGCGAGCCCGCGGCGGTCACCAAGGACCAGATGTCGGTCGACTCGCGCAGATCGTCCGCCGAGACGTGGCCCAGCAGCAGCGCGTGGAAGACGCACTGCCTTGCGTAGTTGCGGATGTTGCGGGCGAACACCGCATCGGTGATCTCGAGGCGCGTCGCCTTTGCCGCCAGCCTCGCCCCGAAGATCAGCCCGTGGCGGTGGTACTGGAGGTCGTCCGGCAGGGTGAAGGCCTGCTCGGTGAGGCGGGTCAGCCCGTCGCCGACCCGGGAGGTGAGCGAGGCGAACAGCGCAAGCCCGATGGGGACGTTCGCCACCACGGCGGGTGCCAGCGTCGGATCGAGCCGGTCCACGACCCGCACCGTCGCCTTCGGCACGACCATCGCGCCCCAGACGACCGCGAACAGCAGGATCCACTTCGCATTGTCCTTCCACGAACCGCCGAAGGCGGTGCGGAACAGCACCCAGCCGAGGCCGGCGACGCCCGCGAGCTGCGCCAGCGTCACATAGGCGCCGCCCGAGGTGATCGCCGCGACCGCGTTCAGGAGGTCGACGAGGTAGGTCCCGCCGCCGAGGGTGAAGAGCTCGTACATTATCTATGGGTGCCCGATGCCCCGGCCGCCGTCACGGCTTCCGTCACCGCGAGCCCGCGCCGGCGCCGCCGCGGGCGAAGGCGAGCGCGGCGCGAAGGTCGGCCGAGAGCGCGCCCGCGAGCTCGGTCTCGATCAGGCGCAGCTTCTCGACCACGGCGAGCGCCGTGTTCAGCCGCTGGAGCCCCTGGTGGCGGTGCCTTGCGAGCGCCGCCCGGTTGGACCGGAGCCCTTCGCGCCAGCGCTGCAACTGCTCGCCATCGGCGATGTCGAGCGTGCCGGCGCGCTCCTCGACCGTGCGGTGCAGGTCGGCGATCCAGACCTGCATGACGTCGAGCGCGACAGCTTCCGCAAGCGCGTCCATCTCCTGGTCGATGACCGCGCCCCGGTAGGCGGCCGCCGCATTGGCGACCCGGTAGACCGGCAGCGTGGTGAGGTTGACCAGCCCGAGCGCCGGGGCGGGCGGGGCGGTGTCGGTGCGCACCGCGTCCACGAGGTCGCGCAGCAGCGCCGCCACCCGCGCCCGGAAGCCCCGGTTGGCGGGGATTGTTACCGTGCCTAGGCTCGGATTGAGGCAGAGGGCCGTCGTGTCGCAGCGGTAGACCGGAAGCTGGCCGCCGCCCTCCATCAGGGTCTCGGTGACGCGCCGGTCGAGCGCCAGCGGCTCCAGGATGCGCACCCGCGGACCGGAGGTATCGGCATCGGAGACGGGCGCGGTGACGATCAGCGTGCCGGTCACCGCCATGGCGAACTCGGCGAGCTGCGTGTCTCCCGCAAGGAAGGACGACGCCCGGATCGCCTTCCAGGCGTAGTTGACGTTGACCGGCGCCTGGTCCGCCATCGCCCCGGAGGCGGCGGCCAGGGTCGAGTTGCGCCGGCCGTCGGCGCCGCAGCCGTGCCGGGCGGCGGCATAGTCCGAGAAGATGCCCTGGCCGGCGCCGACGGCCGCACAGATGGCGGCACTCGCCCGGTCGTTCTTCGCCCAGGCCGCGCCGACCAGCGCCTGCGCGGTCTCGCAGCTGTTGAGGTTCTGCGCGTTGACCCACTGCGCCAGCGCGCGGAGCTTCGCCATGGTCTCGGCGATCACCGGCGAGATGGTCTCCAGCGCCAGCTCGAAAGCGAAGCCGGCGGCGTTCTGCGCCACCGCGCGGCCGAAGGCGATCAGCTGGTCCGAGTCGATGAAGGAGAACGCGCCCGCAAAGGCGTCGATGCCGCCGCAGCCCGAGCGGAAGGAGGGAAGGTTCACCGTCGCGATCTGCTCCGAACGCACGGGCGAGCGCAGATAGAGGTTGCCCAGCGTCCAGTGGCCGGAGGCCTGGCCGTGAAAGGCGGTCGGCCCGGTGGTGTTGACCGCCGCCCCCTGCCAGAAGCGGTTCATCTCCGAGAGCACGTCGGCCCGTGCGGGCAAGGCGGCCAGCACGGCGGATGCCAGCGCCGCGGCGGCGCTTCTCTTCCATTCAGTAATCATGTCCGGACTCCAGGGCGGTGAGGGCGAAGATGCGCTCGGCCATCCGGTCCTCGGCCATGACGCCGAAGCCGACCGGGATCGCGCGTTGCGTCTTCGTGTCGAACAGCACCAGGGCGGGCACGGGCGCATTGCCGAGACCCAGCCGGGCGGCGCGCCCCCGATCGGGCGCCGCCTCGGGCCAGCCCTCCAGCGCCGCGCCGTCGAGCGAGACGGCCAGCACGTCAAGGCCGTGGCGCCGGGCGAAGGCGCGCAGCAGCGGGCCGAACACCCGGCACGCCGCGCAACCGGCATGGCCGAGATAGATCAGCCCGTAACGCTCGCCGAGGCGGGCCAGCGCGGCATCGCGGGCCTGCCTCCGTTCGTCCGACCAGACCTGCTTCGCAAGCGCGCCGACCGGGCGGCGCAGCGTGTAGTCGAGCTCCGGCGTCGCCCAGACCGTGCGCCGGAAGGCGTCGGAAAAGGCCGCCGCCCGTTGCAGCGTCTCCTGCTGGAGGCGCAGATAGGCGCTCACCTTGTCGGGGGTGGGGTCGAGGATCGCTTCCGCCCGCGCTTCTTCGAGGGCGCGGCGCATCGCCTGAATCCTGTCTGACGCCGATCCCCCGGCTTCGCTCGCTCTCGGCGCGGGCGGCGGCTCCGGCGCTTCCGCCTCCTCTTTCCGGTCGCAGTAGAAGTGCCAGCCGAGCGAGGCGCCGGCGCCCTCGTCGGCGCACCATTCGCGCCATTCCCCTGCCGCCGCAGGAGAACTCAGTGCCGCCCAGACCGCCGTCGCGGCGAGGACGCGCTTCAGGGCGTACAGCGCCCGCATGACGGCGCGCGCCATCACCGGCCCCGCCGGTAGAAGTCGCGGATGCGCGTGCGCATGGCCTGGCCGGTGCCGTGGGCGTCCGGCAGCGAGACCGAGGGTTCCTTCGATCCGTCCATCAGGTCCTCGGCGAACTCCGACAGGTCGATCCGGGCGAAGTCGATCGATTCCACCTCGGCCACGGTGAAGCCCCGGCAGCTTCCCCAGCCGATACCGAGCTGGGCGCGGCCCTGCTGCTGGAGGAGGCGCCCGAGCTTCGAGCCGAACACGCACCAGGCGCGCGAGTGGCGGAGGCAGACGCCGAAGAAGGCGCGCTTCGAGCAGTAGCGGCCGAGATAGTGGGTGGTGCCGGCGTTGCGCTCCCCGGCGAGCTCGATCTCGGAGGCCGAGCAGTTGCCGAGCCCCGCCAGGAGGCTCGAGTTCCTGCAGCAGTTCGCGAGCCCGAACAGCCTGATGTGGCAGGCCCGGCGCTCCCCGGTGAAGAAGCGCATGTCCTGGCGGTCGAACTCATCGCCGCCCAGCTCGACCGCCATGTTCAACCGGGTCGCCGCGTTCACGAAACCGGCGTTGGCCTCCGGCCGCACGGTCTCGCAGCCGGCGCCGACGCACCAGCGCACGGAGCCGCAGGTCCCGCCGGCGTCCGCATCCTGAAGGTCCGCTCCGCAGTCCGTGGCGCTGCCGGACGCGAGGCCGCTCGCGCCGTGTGTCGCCGACTGCGGCGAGGCCGCGATGGCCTCCGAGCGCCGCACCACGGGATCGCTTGCCGGCACGTTCGCCGGGGGCCGGCCGGTCGCGCCCCGGACCACCGCCCGCCCCGCGGCGCCGCCCGGATCGTCCGGATCGGCGAGCCTGGCCCGGCCTTCTTCCCGGAGGCGGCCCGCGCCGATGCGCCGCTCCGGCAAGTCCGTGCCGGCATGACCCGGCGCCTTCGCCGCGCTGGAGGCATCCCGTGCGATCGTCCGCGCCGCCGCATTGCCCGCAATGCCGACGGCGCGCGCGGCCTCCTTCGGATCTTCGGCCCGGGCCCCCATGCCCGACACCACCCACAGCGTCAGGCAGACCAGCGCGAACATGGCGATCCAGGTCAGCAGCCGCACGATCCGGGTTCCGCGGTCCAGCGCGACCTCGATGCGGTCGCGGGCGAATTCGGATTGTTCCGTCATGGCTTCCTCCCGAGGCGTTCGAGATGACGGCGCGCGGCGTCACGGCCGACCGCGCCCTCGTCCGCGACCGCTTCCAGCGCCGCCGCGAGGCCGATGTTGCCGGTCACCAGATCGTGGGGCGGCGCGGGATAGCCTGCCGCGGACCCCGATCCGGGGTCCGCGCAGCCCCGGCTCTCGCAAGGCGCCACACCGCCCGGCACGACCGCCACCGCCGGCACGCGGGTCACACCGAACAGGCGGAACAGGCGCGGATCGATGGCGACCCCGGCCGCCGCCCCGCCGAGGCGCTTGCCGATTTCCTTCGCGGCAGCGGGCAGTCCGTTTTCCGACACGCCGCGCAGCACCAGCGGCGCGCCCGTCTTCGCGGCCTCGCGGGCCCATTGGCGCCAACTCGCGGCAGGAACCGACAGGCTGGTGAAGATGAGCACCTCCGCCGTGCCGGCGCGCCCGGCCGCAATCCCGGCAAGACGCCCCGCATGGCGTTCGGCCGGAAGCAGGGCGGTGGGGTGTTCGGGCGCCCCGGGCACCGCCTGCCGTGCGGTCTCCCCGGCGCGTCGGAGGGCGCGGTCGAGGATCGAACGGGTCCACTCGCCGAGCGGCTCCCCGTCATTGCCGCCCGCCTTGCGCAGCACCTCCTCGACCAGCCGGGCGGCGTCCGGATTGCCCGCGGGCGGCTGTTCCTCCGCCCGGGCAAGCCCGGCCGCCGCGGCCAGAACGGCGGCGAGGGCAAGGACATTTCGGGGCAGGAAAGGGGCGGCTGTCATGGCGTCTTCACCTTTCGATCTATCGGTGTTTTCCATGGGTTCAGAGCAAACAGCAGTTGCGTTTGCGCCACAGCAGGTAGCCGAAGCTCTCCCCCGAGACCGGCAGCTCGCGCAAGGATTCCCACAGCACCGACGACCGCCCCGTGGGATTGCAGCCGGTCATGGGCGTGGTCGCCGGCACGGGCTGGGTCATCTGCCAGCGGTACTGGCTCTTCTTCATCACCGGCATCGGATAGCGCCCGCAGAGCGCGGCGGACCCGGAGGTGCCCCAGGCGAGCCCGGCGCGGTGGAGCCGGTAGACCAGGCGTTGGGCCGCCAGCAGCGAGGCCTGCACGCCGCCGACATGCGCCGCCACATTGCCGGTCAGCGGATACATCCCGCCCTGGCAGCCGGCGCACCAGAACAGCGCATCCAGCGGCAGGCCGGTCGAGGACGCGGCGCAGTCGGCGGCGCAGGCGGCCTGGGCCGGCAGGTTGGCGAACAGTGCCGCCTCCGGGTTGAGCAGGAAGGTGAGCTCGTCGTCGAGCCACGCCGGGTCGAGCTCCGAGGTCCAGGCGATGTCGAGCGAGCCGCCCTCCAGGCAGCCGGGGTCGAGCAGCGCGCCGATCCAGGACAAGAGCGGATACATGTAATAGTGCGCGTGCCAGACGGACCCCTGCGCGCCGTCGCCGCCGGAGGAGCCTGTACGGCCCCTCGCGGCGTGAAGTCCGGGATCGATGGTGAGCCCGCCGAGATTGGGGAAGCACCAGGGGGTGCGGGTCGCGTCCACCAGCCGCGCCGGCTCCCAGACCCCGAGCGCGAGCCCGATGCGCGGAATCGGCGAGCCGCACAGGCAGACCGGCGAGGACGGGTTGGGCGTGTCCGGCGCCCCCGCCGCGCTGCCGATCGTGACCGGCCCGATCGAGATCGGGAACAGGCACTCCCAGCACACGTCCGAGACCGGGTTCACGAACCGCCCGGTGCAGGACTGCGCCGGGGCCGCGCCGGACCAGAGCAGGGACGCGAGGGTCAGCACGGCCGGGAGAGCGAAACGGCGACTCATTCCGCCGCCCCCGAACCCGGCCGCCGGCCCGACAGCAGGTTCACCATGCCCTGCCTGCCGGCGACGACGATTTCGGTCACCGTCCGGGCAACGTCCTCCCGGTCGCGCCAGGCGCGCGTCGCGATGCGACCCCCGGATCGAGTCCGGGGCAGGCTCTCGACCATCACCCGGTCGCCCTTCCTCAGCATCGTCTCCACCGCCGCGGGGCCGTAAACGACAATCCGGTGCCACTCGGTGGCCTCGGCGGGTTTGCCTTCCCGGCCCTTCCATTTCTCCGTGGTGGCAAGCGTGAAGGCCGCCGCCTTCTCGCCGTTCGCAAGAGCGCGGACCTCCGGATCGCGTCCCGCATGGCCCACCAGGGTCGCCCGGTTCACGTTCAGCATGGCTTCAGTCCTCCTGTCGGGGGCTTGTCCCGGCCTCCGGGCCGGGATCGTCCCGGCTCTCGACCGGGATTTCGGCAATACGCAGCCGCGCCCCTTCCTGCGTGACCAGGCTCGGCGTGAACCGGATGCCGAACCGCGCGGCGAGCAGCCCGTCCTGGTCGAAGAAGAACGGCCGGCGGTGCCGGCGCATCAGGTCGAGCGGCCGCCCGGCGAGCAGCACGATCTTCGCGGGGCTCTCATGGGCGAGCGCCCAGGCGATCTCGGCCGCGCGACTGCCGTCGACGAACAGCAGGTCGCGCGTGAGCCGCTCCAGCGGGTTGACCCGGGTCCCGGCCGCGGCGATCAGCGCGCCGTCGGGCAACCGGATGTCCCGCGCGACCGTAATGGCCGGATCGAACAGCCGGCTGCGTTCTTCCCGTGCCGGCGCGATGCCCGGAACCGGGTCGGGTTCCTCCAGCTTCCGCCGGGCGCGCTCGCGGGCTTCGTCCTCCAGGCGCGCCAGCGCGCCCGAGCGTTCCAGTTCGAGGAGCCGCGCCTCGATCCCGGCCAGCAGGTCGGGTTCGGCAACCGGCCAGGTCGCGCCGCGCACGCCCAGGTCCTTCGCGAATGCGGTGGACGGAATGCTGGCGGCCGGCAGCAGTGCCGCGGCGAACAGCAGGGCGGCGGGGCGCATCATCGCGGCACCTCCGCTGCCGCCGCGCCCGCGTCTTCCGGCCCGGCCAGCGGCCCGTCGAGCCCCAGCCAAGGCAGGTCGGGCATGGCGACGGCGCGGCCGAGGATGCGCCCGCGCGGCACCAGCCCGATCTCCGCATAACGGCTGTCGTGGGAGTCGACGTGATCGGCGTGCAGGTAGTAATGCCCTGGCGGGACGATCCCGGGCGCGATGGCCCGGAGCGGCCGCCCGTCCAGCGCGTGCGGCTTGGCGCGCCCGGCGGGAATGCCGTCGAGCGTGACCGTGCCGTCGGCCCCGACTGCGATGCGCATGCCCGGCACGCCGCGCACCGTCTTGAGATACGGCACTTTCGATCCCGCCGACGGCTCGAACAGCACCCGGTCGCCGACCGCCGGCGCCCGGCCGAACAGCGGGAGGGCGGCATAGCCCCAGGCCGGGTCCGACCAGCTCGCATTGACATGCACATGCGAGACCGCGGCGAGCCAGGCCGCCGCCGCCAGGACCATGGCAGCGAGGCCGATCCTGCCGCGGCTCGATGGCGCCGTCTTCAACGCGGGCACCGTATGTCGCGCGGTCACCCTCCGTCTCCCGATGGCGGTGCGCCCCGCTCCGGTCCGCCGCGTGCGAGCAGTTCCTCAAGCATTGCCTCGACGAGCCAGGTCATGTCCGGCGCCCCGGCGGCCACCGCCCGGGCCGGCAGCAGCACGACGCCACGGCGTCGGGCCACATGATCGAGCGCGGCTTCAAGGGCCTCGCCCCAGGCGCGAACGTCCTCGGTCGTCTGGCCCTCGGCGGCCGCGCGGGTGGTGTATGCGGCGGTCATTTCGCCGAGCCGCACGCTGGCGACCGGCGCATCCTGGGGCGCGGCAAGCCGCACCGTCGCTGCCGCGACCGCCGCCACAACCGCGCCCGAAAGCAGCACCGCCGACACCATCACCGGCCAGCTCGACCCGCTGCGGTCCATGTCAGCCTTCGTCGGCATCCCGGCCTCCCGGCCCGGTGCCTGCCCCGGTCCCCGAGGCGGGGGCCGCCGCAACATCCTTGTTCAGCCCCGCTTCTAGATCGGCCAGCGCCCGGAAGCGGTCCATCCAGGCCTCGGCGGCCCTGTCCGGCGGAACGCTGCGGATGCGCCGCTTCAGCGGCGGGAAGGCGACGCCCGCCGCCGGCTCATCCAGAAGATCGCGGCTCTCGGCGGCTGCCGTCATGCGCGTCACGAACCTCAGAAGCTCGGCCTGTTCCTCCTCCAGCACCGCACCGAGGCCCGCCGCCTCGCGCACCGCCGTCTCGATCCCGGCAGCAAGCTTTCCTGTGCGCTCCGCCGCGCGCTGCGATGCCGGCGCACCGCCCCGGAGCCAGGCCGACGGCGCGTCCGCGACCAGCGCATGCAGCGCGAGCCGGCGCCGGTCCTCCCCGCCGAGCCCGTCGAGCGCCGCGATCTCCTCGCTGACCACCACCGCATGGGCGGCGAGCGAGTGGTAGCGCCGGGTGCAGCCGCCCCGGCGGCAGGTGTTGGCCAGCACATGGGCCAGCGCCTCGAAGTCGATGCGTTCCGCCGTCACGTCTTCCGGGTCGCCCGGCCAGGCGAGCGGGCGGGTTGATTTCCGGGTCATGGGGTTTCTCCTGTTTCTGTCGTTTCGCAATGCCCGGCAGCGGCCGGGAGGCGGCCCCCGGCGGTGGAGGAGGCCGGGAGACCGGCTTCGTCCCCCGCGAGGGGAACGTCCCCTGCGAGGGGAGCGTCAGCGAGACGAGCTTCGTCCCCGGCGAGGGGAGCGTCAGCGAGACGAGCTTCGCCCCCGGCGAGCCGGTCGATCGCCTCGACGGTGGTGAGCCCCTGCGCCTTGAGGTCTTCGACCGCCGCGTAGGCGGGGCCGCGCGAGGAGAACAGCGCCACCGACCAGGCATCGAGCACCAGGCGCGCCACCCGCCAGCCGTCCGGGCCGTGCAGCACCAGCTCGGCGTATCTGCCCTCGGCGGTGGTCAGGCTCTTGAGCGCCCGCTCCATGCCGGGATCGCAGTGGATGCGCTTCTCCGACTTCAGCAGTTCGACCGACTCGTCCTTCTGGGCGAGGAAGATCGTCCAGTCCGAGTTCTCCCACGCCGCCCGTGCGGCCGGGTTGGCGTAGTAGTCGTTGACCGACTGCGTGCCGGTGACGAGCGCGCCCCGGTATTTGCGCGCCCGGCGGGCGGCGCCTTCGAGGAAGGCGCGGCTGTCCTCGCCGGAGAGCAGGTCCCAGGCCTCGTCGATGACGATCGCCTTCGCCCGCGTGCGCGGCCCGTGATACATGCGCTGGGTGGCGAGGAAGACCACCAGCATCAGCACGACGGCCTGGACGTCGCCGCGGCCCTTGAGCTCGGCGAGCTCGAATACCGTGAGCGCGTTCTCCAGGTCCGGCACGTTCGAGCCCGCGAACAGCCGGCCCATGGCGCCGCCCGGACACCACGGCCCGAGCGCGGTGGCCATGTCCTCCGCCCGGCGGTCGCCGCGGGCATTGAGGTTCTTGCGGACCGTGCCGAGATCGGCGTCGTTGCCGGCCTCGTCCCAGGCCGCGGCGACGGCTTCCGCGATCAGCGCCGCCTCGATGTCGTCGATCGAGCCCCGCCGCCTTGCCATGCGCCCGATGACGCCGGCCAGCATGGCGAAGCACTCCTCGCGGTAGTCGCCGTCATGCCCGGCCGTGCCGGCGTCGATCATGGCGAAGGGGTTGAGGCAGGCCGGGTCCTTGCCGAAGGCGATGAAGGCGCCGCCGAGAGCTTCCGCCGTGTGCTGGAACGACCTGCCGTCGTCGATCACCACCGCCTCGCCGCCGGCGCCGACGATGCCGGCCACCAGTTCCTGCATCAGCACCGACTTGCCCGAGCCGGACTTGCCGGTGACCGCGACGTTGTAGTTGCCGGCCTCGTTGGCGAAGGGCGACCAGCAGGCCGGCTGGCCCCTTCGCCCGATCAGGAAGAGGGCCGGCGGGTTGTCGGGGTCGTGCGCCTGACCCCGCCACTCGCCGTGCAGGGGCGCGAGATTGACCGCCGAGGAGGTCAGCAGCGTCTTCATCCGGCCCATGCGGTCGAGGTCGGCATCGAGGCCGCCGGCGGACGCCATGGGAAGACACGCCAGCCAGGAGGGGAGCTGCATGTAGCGCTCGGCGTTCACCCGCCAGCCCTGGCCGTGATAGATCGCGCGCACCGCCTGCTCGGCCTCGTCGAGGGCGTCGAGCGGCGCATGGACCGCCGCCATGTAGCAGGCGCGGACCAGCTTCTCGCCGTCCTTCAGCCGCTCGGTCACCGCCTGCCAGTCGCGCGCCTTCTCGGGCAGGCCGGGGAGATACCGCGCAATGCCGGTGCCGGCCTGCTGGGTCGCGCGGGCGGACTTGAGCAGCGCCCTCTCGCCCGCCGCCTCGTCGCCGGTCATCACCGTGAGGCAGGTCAGCACCGGACAGCCCGGCTGGAGGAAGTCGCGGTGGAAGTCGCCGATCAGCGCGCTGCCGCGCCAGCCCGGCCACACTTCGGGAAAGGCGATGGCGGAGAGAACCCGCACGGCCACGTCTTCTCCGTCGGGATGGTGGAAGGCGAGGCCGGTCGGATGGACCGTGAGCGCCCGGCCCGGCGCAATGCACTGTTCGTGCAGCGGATCGCGCGGCGACCAGCGCCGCCGCGGGCGCCCGGTCCCTCCGTCGCGATGCCCGCCAATGTCCGGCGCGATCAGCTCGGCCGCCAGCGACAGCAGCGCATCCGGCTCCAGCCGGCGGGTCTGCGCGCCCGCCGACGCCAGCGTGCCTTCCAGCGCCCGGCGAAAGGCGCCGAGCGCGGTCTCCGCCGCCGGGCCGGGCCGGGCCGCGAGGCAGGCGGTGACGAACACCCGGTAGTCCGAGAGCGTGAAGGGCGGGCCGCCTTCATGCAGCCGGCGCCAGCCGCCCGAAGCGAGCAGGCCGCACCGCCGCGCCCCCATCCTCGCCAGCGCGCCGCCGGCATCGCCGCCTGCCGCGATCCGGGGTTCCGCCCAGGCCCGGCTCGCCGCGCCGAAGCGCGGGCTCGCCCAGTGGATCACCTGGATGGTGCAGCGCTCGGGCGCCGCATCGGCCAGCGTGCCGGCCAGCGCGCCCAGGGTCTCGGCGTCGATCCCCGCAAACGGCGGCAGCTCGATGACGAACCCGGCGCTCGCGGCGTTGACGTAGAGCTCGCTCGATTCGTCCCAGGCGCGCCAGGGCAGCAGCGCATGCAGCGCGGCCGGCATCTCCGGCGGCGTCCAGGGACCCGGCGCCTCCGGCCCCTCGAACAGCTCCAGCAGCCGCTTCACCGCCCGAGCCTCCAGCCGGCCGGCTCCAGCACGACCCGGACATGGCTGGCCTCGCGGTAGACCCCGTCGTCGTCGACGAAGGGCGCAATCCAGATCCGCGCCACCACCTCGTCCGTGCGGAGCCCGCCGCCGCGCAAGTCTTCGGTGACCGTGCGTAGTTCCGCGGCATCCGTTCCGGCCGCAAGGGCGTGGGGCGCCGGGTCCTCGGGCGGCAGAAGCCGGACCGGGCCGGGCGCGGCGGCCTTCTCCCCGCCGGCGGTTTCAGGGGAGAACAGCCGCGCGAGCCAGGCGAAGGGATCGAACCCGCCATCGCAGGCGCTATCGCAGGACTCCTCGTTCTCAGGGTTCGGCGGCCGGGTGTTTCGTACCCGCGGCTCCGTGAGAACCACGCTTCGGTCCGCGCCGGCATCCGGCACCGCCGGATCGACGGCGGCGACACTGTCGCAGGCGCCGGTATCGGCCAGCGGGCACTGCCAGCTCTCGCCGACATGGCCCGACGAACAGCCGGCGAGCAGGAACGCCGCCAGCGCGGCGGCCGGAAGCGCCATGCGGCGCGGATATCTCGTGGAAAGCGTCATGTCATTCTCCTTTCTGCGCGGTCAGGACGGGGCCGCGGCCGTCGATGCGGGCGCCCTCGAGGAACACCAGCGTCACCTTCGTGCCGGCCTGGAGCTGGATCACCGGCTGGTACTGCTCGGCGCGGCGGATCATGTAGTCGGCGACCTTGTTCCCCGCCGACGCGGCGCCCGCGCCGAGGCCCGCCCGGCCGATGTCGCCGAGCGCGCTGTTGGCCGCCGCCGCGCCGGTCGCCGCCGCCTGCGGCTGGAACGCCTGGCTGACGCCCTGGCCGGCGCCGGAGACCAGGCCGGCGAGAAACGCCTTCTCGACCAGCGCCCCCTCGCGGCTCACCACGGGGCCGCGCACCCCGGTCTTGCCCGAGCCCGCGACGAAGCCCGCCACGTCGGTCTCGATCACCGCACCGGGGCGGTCCCCTGTGCCCGGCGCGGCGCAGGTCATGGTGCGAAGCCGCACATAGACCTTCTCCGAGGAGAGGTCGCCATGGGCCGCGCCGGTGACGGTGCAGCCGTCGACATCCACCCTGAGGGCGGCGCCGTCCTCGGCCGCGGTCCAGGCCGGCCCGGTAATGCGCATGAGCACCGGGCGCGGATCGCCCTGGGAGGCGACCCCCGCCGAGGCGTCGACCCCCGCCAGCACCACCGCCCCGGCATGGGCGCCCGCCGGCAGCCATGCCGACACCGGCTTCGCGACCGCATCCGCCACCAGTTCAGGGCCGGTGCGGGGCCTGCCCCGGTCAGGGCCGGTTCCGGGTATCCGCAAATCGGCCGCCGACGAGTGCGGCCCGCCCTCCAGCTCGAAGGTCTCGATCATGGGCCGCGCCGCGGCCGGCTGCCCGCCGGACGCAGCACCGCCCTGCGCCCGGAAATACTCGCCCGATGCCGGCGTCCCGGTCTGCGCCCCGCCCGGCACGGCCGGCTGAAACTGCCGCTCCAGCTCGTCGATCTGCGCCTTCTGCGCGTCGATGACCTCGCGCGCGTTGGCGGCGTCGCCCTCCAGCTTCATCCGGAGCCTCTCGTTCTCGGTCCTGAGCTTTTGCGCCTCCCGCTCCATCCGCCTGAGCGCGTCCTCGACCTTGGTGAGCCTTGCCTCCGAGCGCCGGGTCCACACTTTCTCGGCCGCGTCCGGGCCGGCGATCTCCGCCTCGATGCCGCTCCGGGGCGCCGGCGACGGTCCGCCGCCCATGCCGAGCCAGGCGGCAAGCGCGGCCAGCACGACCGCCGCGATGACCGAGAACAGCAGCAGCTGGCGCCGCCGCACCGCATCGGCGCCTGCCCACGAGCCGGGGCCGTTCGCATCGCCGGCGGGGCGCTTGTTCGCGCGGGCGTTCATCGCGGGTCTCCCGCGCCGGCGGTCTGGAACACCGCCACGCCGAGCCGCCCGCCCGAGGGGTCCGGCGGCGCCAGCCAGAGCGCGGCAAGACGGGCGCCGTCCGCGGTCGGACCGATGCCGGACAGGCTCCCGATGGTCCCGGCGAGGCCCGCAAGCCCGGACCCGTCCGCATCCTCGCCTGCCCCGGACCACGATCCGGGGGATGCCGGAGGTGCGACCCCGAAGACGAGCGCCGCGTAGCGCGGACGGCGGACCGCCCCGGTCCCCCGCCAGGTCTCGATGATCCGGATGCCGGCAGAAAGAGAGCCTCCGCCCGCATGGACCGCATAGCCCGGCAGCAGGTCGCGGCGGGCGACGGCGCGCACCAGGCGCACCAGCGCCGCGACATGGGGATCGGACTTCGTCGCCGGCGCGGCAGTTTCGCCGCCCGCCGCCGGGGCCCTGGCGTTGCGGATCAGGATCTGCGCCGGGCCGCGGTCCGCGAGCGTCAGCGTCAGCCGGTAGGTGAAGCCCTTCTCGGTGCCGACGAAGAGGCTGGTCTCCGCGTCCCGGCCGCCGTCCCCGGAACCGTCCAGCCGCAGGTAGAGGTCGCCCGAGGCGGCGTCGTGCTCGACCGCGAAGCCGTCCGGCGCCCGCACCACCTTCGCGATGCGGTCGCCGGCGAGCGCAATGCGGTTGACGCCGGTCGCGGAAATCTCCGCCGCGAGTTCGGCATGGTCCGCCGCGTCGAGGACCTGCATCGCCAGCGCCGGCGCCGCAAGGACGCCCATGCAGGCAAGAACGATGGCGAACAGCGGCGCAAGGGGCCGTCGGCGAGAGAAGCGTGTCATGTGCCGTCCTCCAGTTGTTCGAAGCGCAGGAGCCCGATCCGCCCGGCGTCGATGCGGAACACGAGCCGGTAGCGCCGGGTCTCGCGCGAAGCCTCCTCGCGCCCGATCCAGGTCACGAGTTCGCCCGCGACCTCGACCGCGAGCCGCGCCGGGTCGGCCTCGATCTCCATGGGGTAGAAGGCGCTCGCCAGATCGCGCCCGGCCATGCGGGCGGCCTCCGCCTCGACCCAGGCGCCGATCGCGCCGCGCGCCGAGACATGGCTCATCCGCGCCGCCGCGAGGCGCACATGGCCCGCGTTCTCCGGCGTCAGCGTCAGCAGCGTCACCGCCGCCGTGCGCGCCATGTCCTCCAGATACCGCGCGCCGGCCCGGCCGATGCCGGCCCCGCCGCTGCCGACCGCCCAGGCCGGTCCAGCGGTCGCCGGCACCAGCACGGTCACCGTCTCCCGCCCGGCGAAGCCCGCCGTCAGCGCCAGGTTGGCCGTCATCGACAGCACCAGCAGGCCCGCCAGCACGAGCCTGATGTCCCGCACCCGGCGCAAGGCGGTATCCATCTCGCCGCGCCGCATCAGCCGGCATACCGCCGCAGATGGCTCGGCGGCGTGGCCTTGAGGCGCAGCACGAAGCCCGGCAGGAACCAGTAGAGCGCATGGCGCGCGATGTTCGCCCCGCCGCCGCGCTTGACCCGCCTCAGCAGCAGCCAGCCGCCGACGCCGGCAACGAGGCCCGGCACGAACTGGTTCGCCGCAAGCCCGAGCAGGGCCGGACCCATCAGCGCCGCCGCCTCGTCGACGGTCCAGAACAGCCACCGCTCCGGGTCGTCGAGCCGGCGCGGGATCGTGTGGCGGCGGGTCTCGCTCATCACACGATCGCCGTGCCGACCAGGCCGGTCACGATCCCCGTGCCGGCCCCGGCGGCGATGCCGACGCCCACCGCGCCCATCAGCTGCATCGCATTGAAGCGCAGCACCGAGCCGATCAGCGCCGCGCCCACGGCAAGCGCCGCGGCAAGCTGCCCGCCGGTGCCGCCGACGATGTTCTCCACCGTGTCAAGCGGGGTGCCGAACGTGGTGTCCGTGGTCGCCAGCGCTGCCTCCGGCCCCGCCAGCAGGGCTACGGCCGCCAGGAACGCCACGGCGAGCCCGCGCAGCATGGTCCCCGGGCGGGCCGCACAGGCCCCGGATCGGGGAGAGCCTGCCCCGGCCCCCGAGCCGGGGAGGCAGGCCCCCGGCACCGTCCTCGCTCCGCCGCTCACGGGGTGGCCCCCGGAAGCACGGTGCCGTCGTCGACGGTCGACGCGCGCCGGCGCGTCTCCGCCCAGCCTTCCAGGTCGTCCTGCCGATACCGGATCCGGTTGCCGAACCGGTGAAACACCGGCCCCTCGCCCGAGACCCGGTAGCGGGCCAGCGTCTTCGCCGACAGCCCCAGAACCCGCGCCGCCTGCTGCGTATCAAGGAAGCTGATGTGCTCCGTCATTCCCGTCTCCTCGTCTTCGATGGACCCCGCCCGCGATCAGGGTGGCGCGGACGCATGTGCGGCCATCGAAGCGGAAAAAACGGGCGTCGGGGATGGTCGAACTGCACCCCCCAATCGACCACCCAGGAGAGGACTCACATGGACTGGAGAGGACAGGACGATGACCGGTTAGATCGTGTCCCGAGCCGTGGTGTAAGAGCCTGGCGCCCGTCGCGGTATCCGGCGGGAAGGGCCGTTAGGCTCAGGCTGCCACGGCGGGCAGCTTGACGGTTGCATTGTCGCTCACGGGAGCGATCGATTCCAGCGTCACGTATCTGGCTCTCTGGACGGCCCATTCATCGTTCTGCTCGAGCAGGATGGCACCGATCAGCCGGGTGATGGCGTCCTCGTTGAGGAAGATGCCGACGGTGTTGGTGCTGGTGCGCCGCTCGATCTCGCCGTGGAGCCGTTCGAGCGGGTTTGTCGAGTGCAGCTTTGGGCGATGCGCGGCCGGGAAGGTCATGCAGGCGAGACCGTCGTGCTCGGCCTCGTCCATGATGGCGGCGAGCTTCGGCGCCCTGGGCCTGAGCTGGTCGGCGACCTGGCGCCACTGGGCGGAGGCGCCGTCTGCATCCTCCTGGGCGAAGGCGGTGGTGACGAAGGCGGAGACGACGCGCCGGCCCTGCTTGCCGGCATGGGCGAGCAGGTTGCGCATGAAGTGCACGCGGGGGCTGTTGAAGAACTCAGTCTTGTCGCGCGGTTCTCGCCTCATCCCGTTGCTTCGGCGGTCGCCGGCACATTGGGGACGGGTCAGGCGTGACGGGCCCGTAAGAGGCCCGAAGCGACCGTCCGAGCCGTCCAGATGGCCGACAGGGCGGCAAGAAGGGCGACCGCGAGCCGCTTGAGGTTGATCGCCGCCGCTGTCAGGTAGGCTTGGATCTTCATGTTGTCGAGGCCGCGGCGGACGGCTCGGCTCAAACCGTGCCAGGTCTTGGCCTCGCCGTGGAAGCCCTCCGAGCGCCAGCGGTGACGCCGATACAGCCGCCGATCCTCGTCGCTCCAGCGTATGCGTCGGCGCCGTGCACAAAGCAGCGCCGGATAATGGTCGCCGACGACGACCGCCTTGTTGACGCGTCCTTTCGACAGGCAGTCACCCTTGAGCGGGCAGCGCTTGCAGTCCTCGGACCTGGAGTAGAAGAAACGGCCATGCTTTACGCGCCGTTGCGGACGCAGGATCTTCCCGCGTGGGCATTTGAGAATGTCGTGCCTGGCATCGTAACGGAAGCGGCGCAAGGGGACGCGGGTCTTGATCGGTTCCTTCTTGGCCGGGATCACCGGGTCGATGCTGCGGCGCTCAAGACCGGCATAGACCTTGGCGTAGGCGTAGCCGGCATCGGCCGTCACCGTTCCGATCTCGCGACCCGAGATCCTGCGAACTTCGTCGAGCCGGGCCTCGATCGTATCGCCCTCGTTCACCTCGCCGGTCGTCACGGCGACATCGAGAACCACGCCTCTCATGTCGTCGACCGCCGTGTGCTGCTTGTAGCAAGGCTCAAGACGCTGCTTGCGCGACGTGGTCGCCATGCTCGCATCCGGATCGGTGCGGCTCACCTTCTTGTACTTGCCGCTCTGCCGGCCCTTCTTCTCCGCCTCGATCTCCTCCCCGCCACGGTTCTCTGCCATCACCTCGTCAGCATGACGCTCGACCAGGCTCTCCCAGCTGACATCGGCGCGGATCAGTGACGCGTCGACATGCACGACATCGGCCATGGCGATCTTCGCTTCCAGACAGGCCGTCACCATACGCCGGAAGATCGACCGGAAGCGTTCCTCGCCCCAGCGCTGGCGGATCCGGGTCAGGCTCGAATGGTCGGGAAGACGCTCGTGCAGACCGTAGCCAATGAACCAGCGGATCGCGAGGTTGACCTGCGCCTCCCGCAGCAGCCTGCGGTCGTGAACGATCCCGAGCAGCAGACCGGCCAACATCAGCCGCACCGCAACTTCCGGGTCGATGCCCGGCCGGCCGTTGTCCGCGCAATAGCACTCCGCCACTTCCTCGCGCAGCCAGCCAAGGTCCAAAACCCGGTCTACGCGCGCCAGAACATGATCCTCGGGCACCAGCTGCCGAAGCGAGCCCGTGATGAAAAGTTCCAACTGATCGCGGCTCTTGTGATCCAACATCTGGTGGCTCTCTTTCCTCGAACACAAGATATCGATGCAGTGAGTCACAGACATCGAGCTTTTTCAACAGCCCCACGCGGCATCTCTGCCATGTGGCGCCGAGGATGCGGGTCGCGGCGGCCTTCAGGCCCTTGTGGTCGTCGGAGATCACCAGCTTGACGCCGCGCAGGCCGCGGCGGGCGAGCGAGCGCAGGAAGTCGGTCCGGAAGGTCTCGGCCTCGGACGCGCCGACCGCCATGCCGAGCACCTCGCGCCGGCCCCGATCGTTGACCGCCACCGCGATGGTGACCGCGACCGGGACGATGCGCCCGGCCTCGCGCATCTTCACACAGGTCGCATCCAGCCACAGATACGGCCAGTCGCCCTCCAGCGGCCGGTCGAGGAAGTCGCGGATCTTGCCGTCGATCTCCCCGCACAGCCGCGACACCCGGCTCCTGGAGATGCCCGACATGCCCATCGCCTGCACCGGGTCGTCGACCGAGCGGGTGGATACGCCCTTGATGCAGGCCTCCTGGATCGTAAGCATCCGCCGAAGACCGCAGTGTATCGAGGTCTGAGTTTGTGGCGGGCGTGGAGTTGATCGGAGACCGTCGGGCGGTGTCTTTGGTTATGCGGCCCGGTCGTGCCGCCGGGTGTCCTGCCAGTTCCAGGGAAGAAGTTCGCCGAGGCGGTTCTGCGGGGTGCCGGCAATGCGCTTGAGCACGTCGGCGAGCCAGGCCTGGGGATCGACATTGTTGAGCTTTGCGGTGCCGATGAGGGTGTACATGGCGGCGGCGCGCCTGCCGCCGCGATCGGAGCCTGCGAACAGCCACGACTTGGGCCGAGGGCAATACCTCCGAGCGCCCTTCCAGCGGCATTGTTTGGGGATTTATATACCAAAATGACCAAACGGACTCGGATTCCGGGAGGACTCCGGCCATGATGACCGGATGGAGTGGTTCGGGATCATCGGCGCGGCGCGCGCCAGCGGGAAGTGGTTGAGGCGCATGTTCGGCAGGAAGAAAGCGGGCAAGCTCGTCATCAAAGCTGGCGGGGGCGTAACGGTCATCCACGGCGACCAGAACATCCATTACCACCTCCACGGCCCGGCAGAGATTGTGCATCCCAAGACGGGGCGCAACACCCCGCTGGAAGTGGAATTCGAGGAAGGCATGGCGATAGGCGAGCAGTTTGAGGCGCGGCTGATCGGGCCGGATGGCGAGGTGAAAGACCGCCGTTCCAGCGAGGACAACGGGGGCAGAAAAACGAAGAACAGTGACTTTTTCTGTTGCCACGGCAGGCGGATTGTGTCACTATACTTGCATAAAGACGGAGGCAGGAAATGGCTCGCAACGCTCCCGGAAAGCACTACCGCAAGGGTCTCTCGCTGGTCGAGATCACGCGGATGTTCCCGGACGACGACACGGCCCGCGCATGGATCGAGAGCGTCCGCTGGCCGGAAGGTCCGGTTTGCCCGCATTGCGGCAGTCACCGGATCACGCATCCGGTCGCGCACAAGACCATGACGCACCGCTGCAAGGACTGCCGGAAGTGGCTTTCGGTCCGCACCGGGACGCCGATGCAGAGCAGCAAGCTGGACCTGCAAATCTGGGTTCTGGCGTTCTACCTGCTGAACACCGGGCTCAAGGGGCAGGCCAGCATGAAGCTGCACCGGGATTTGGGCGTAACGCAGAAGACAGCGTGGCATCTGGCGCACCGCATTCGGGAGTCGTGGAACGAGAACGGCGGCAACATGTTCTCCGGGCCGGTGGAGGCGGACGAGACCTACATCGGTGGCAAGCGCAAGAACATGTCGAACGCGAAGCGGAAGGAGCTGGCGGAAGCGGGCGCCGGGCGCGGGACGGTCAGCAAAGCCGCCGTGGTAGGCGTCAAGGATCGGGAGAGCGGCCGGGTCGCGGCGCAGCGCATTTCGCAGACCGACGCGACGGCCCTACAGGGCTTCGTCCGCCACCATGCCGCCCCGGGCGCGACGCTCTATACGGACGAGGCGAAAGCCTACAAGGGTATGCCGGAGTTCGACCACGAGGCGGTCAATCACTCGGTCGGCAAGTATGTGTGGGAGATGGCGCACACGAACGGCTTGGAGTCCTTCTGGTCCATGCTGAAGCGGGGCTATCAGGGGACCTTCCACAAGTTCTCGGAAAAGCACCTCGATCGATATGTCAGGGAGCTCTCGGGCCGTCACAACATCCGGCCCCGCGACACGCTGGACATGATGCGCTCCGTCGTCATCGGCATGGTCGGGAAGCGGCTGCGCTATCGCGACCTGATTGCCGACAATGGCCTGTCCTCTGGCGCACGGCCCGCCGCATGACGGCCATATCCCCGCACGATGGACCAGTGGAGGAACGGCAAGCCCTCTCGGACCGCTTTGCCCCGCTGCTGAGCACGAACGAAATCTACTGCCGCCGTGTCGTCTCCTATCAGGGGAACCGCCAGGCACCGGGCCTTCGCTGGATGAAATACAAGGAAGGCTTCTCGTGCGAGCTTGTCGCCGACCTGATCCAGCAGGAGCGTCCAACGGCAGTTCTTGATCCTTTCGCCGGGATTTGCACAACGCCCCTGGTTGCCGCCGGGCAAGGGATTCCGGCAACAGGAATCGAGATCATGCCGGTCGGTGTTCTGGCCGGGACCGCTATCGCCGAAGCGGCAAACGGCCTTACGCAGTCCGACTTTGACAAGCAATCTGCGGCGCTTCTCCGGGCGGTGAAAGCGCGGCGCGCGGCGCCCAAGTTTGCGTTCCCGCATGTGCGCATAACCGAGGGAGCCTTTGCGAGCGAGACGGAGAAGGAGATAGCGGCGGCGCGGCGGTTCCTCTCGCACATGGATAACGGCGGGCTGCACGCGCTGTTGGACTTGGCCTGCATGTCGGTCCTGGAGGAAGCCAGCTACACGCGCAAGGATGGCCAATATCTGCGATGGGACAGCCGCGCTCCGAGGCAGTTGCGGTCATCGTTCGACATAGGGCCTATCGCCGGTTTCAGCGCGGCCCTGGAGCGGCGGCTCAACGAGATCGCCGCCGACATCCCGGCGCTCAAGAAGCAGTTCGGTGGCGGCAGGCCGACACTCTTGACCGGCTCATGCCTGGAGTTGCTCAAGAACATCCCGGACGGCGAATTCGACATGGTGGTGACCTCGCCGCCTTACGCGAACCGATACGACTACACGCGGACCTATGCGCTGGAGCTCGCATGGATGGGGTTCGATCAGGCGGGATTTTCCTCCCTGCGCCAGCGAATGCTCTCCGCCACCGTTGAGAACAAGGCGAAGACGGAAACGCTCAATACGATCTACGGGGAACACCGGGAGACCTTGGACTGTGCGATACGCCTCTATCGGGACCAAAGCGCGGTTCATGAGGTCCTGGGCATCCTGCGCGGTCGGCAGGACGAGTTGAGCAACCGGAATGTCTTGACGCTGATCGAGCAGTATTTCTTCGAAATGGCGGTGGTCATAGCCGAGCTCGGGCGCATCGTCCGGCCCGGCGGGTCCGTCATCATGGTCAACGACAATGTGCAGTATCACGGCGAGGAGTTGCCGGTGGACTTCATTCTGGCCGACTTCGCCGAAGGCGCTGGCTTCCGGTGCGAGCACATATGGAAGCTGCCCCGCGGCAAGGGCAATTCGAGCCAGCAGATGGCCCGATTTGGCCGGCGCGAACTGCGGAAATGCGTCTATCGATGGGTGCGCGCCGATGACTGATGATGTTCTCCGCTCCCGCCTTTTCGCCGACATTCTGAGCCAGCGGAAGGATCGGGCGCAGCGCCGTCTCATTGACGAATTCGCGGCGGCGCTCGACTTCGACCCTCTCGACAAACTGATGATCAGCAGCGCGGCATGGGACCATGTGCAATCGCTTGGCATTGAGCCGAAGGTGGTGTTTGCGCATCCCGACTTGCTCCGCGCGCACCCCACGACCTCGCTCTACTATCGCGGCATGGCCCTCCTGTCCCGCAAGCGTGTCGGGCAGGCTGCATCCCCTGTCGATAGCTGGGAAGACGGGAGCCGCAAGACGCCGGTTCGAGAGCCAACGGCCCGGAAGGTCGCCTGCCTCTACAACACCATGATCTCGTCGATCATCGAAGGCTCGTCGGCTTGGACGCTGGAAAACGGCTACCGGAACATCGTTGCGACAATGGGCATTTCGCTCGATGGAATGTTCCGCAACCGGATAGGCGATGTGGCAGAGGAGCTTGTCAAGAATCGTCTCGTGGGATGGCTGAAGGCGAACGGCGTCATTCCGCCGGACTGCCCGGAACATGGGCGGTATTTGCTGCCTCGCAACACGATCATGAGCTTCGGGTCAGAGCCGGATATAGACTTCCATCGGGATGACCAACTCATCGCGACAATCGAGGTGAAGGGCGGCCGCGACCCGGCCGGCGCTCTGGAACGGCTCGGCGCCATGTCGAAGAGCTTTGCCGAGACGCCGCCGGGCTGCGTGAATTTCCTAGTGGCAGGCGTCATCACGCCGGAGATGAGAACGCGCCTCGCCGCTATCGGGAGCGTCAAGGTCTATCTGCTGGACGACATTGCCCAAGACGGCGAGCGTTGGGACGACTTCACGAACGAGGTCTTCCATCACGCGGCCCGCGTCATCTAACCCCGGAGGAAGCCATGACGGACGAGAAGCCGAAGCGTGGCCGTCCCGTGAAATACCCGCTGCCGGAGCCGATTCCAGACACGCCGGAGAGCATCCTACGGTCGGTTCTGGCGACGCCGAACAAGCGCGAGGACGAGTGGGAATATCTCAAGCGGAAGTCCGACTGACGCCGGGAGGGTGGTCACTAATGTATATACCCCCCATTGTTTGACAGGCAAATGCGTCCGTCGTCGAGGAACCGGGCGAAGCGGTCCCATCGTTTGAGCATGTAGTCCATGGCCTTGGCGACGGGGGCATGGCGGGAGAGCTTTGCGCGTTCGGCCTTCATCCAGATCTTGAGTTCGGCCACCACCGGCGCGCTCAGTTCCTGGCGGACGGCGTGGCGCCGCGCAGCGGTCTCGCCCTTGATGGAGCGCTCGATGCCGAACAGCACGTCGATCCGCTTCACCGCCTCCATCGCCAGCGGCGAGATCGGCGGCGCGTTCCTGCCGCGCCCCTTGCTGGCCGCAATATCGGCAAGCTCGAAAAATTTGCGGCGCCCGTGTGCTCAACAGGGGATCCCGGTGACAGGTCCGGGCAATCGCCCGGCCGCGTAGAGGCGGTTGTAGCCGGCGAAACTGTCGGCCTGGAGGATGCCGGCGAAGTCGCGAAGATGCTCGACCGGATGGTCGCCGGACCGGTTCCGCGAGTAGCGGAACAGAGCCGCGGGCGGGTCCGGCCCGCCGAACGGCCTATCGTCACGGACATAGACCCAGGCCCGGCCCTTGTCGGTCTTGCCCCTGGCCAGCACCGGCACCGGGGTGTCGTCGCCATGCAGGCGTTCGGCCGCCAGCACATGGTCTGCGATCAGGTCGTGCAGCGGCCTCAGCGCCACCGTGCAGGCGCCGACCTGGTCGGCCAGGGTCGACAGGCTGAGATCGACGCCCTCGCGCGCATAGCGGTCGCGCTGGCGGTTCAGAGGCTGGTGCGTCCCATACTTCTCGAACAGGATCATGGCCAGCAGGTTGGGGCCCGCCCAGCCGCGCGGCGTCGGGTGGAACGGCGCCGGCGGCTGGCTGATCTTCTCGCAGTCCCGGCAGGTGAACTTCTCGCGCACGGTCTGGATCACCTTCCACTGGCGCGGAATGACCTCCAGCGTCCCGGCGACGTCCTCCTGTAGGTGACGGTCGTAAAAGGCGCTTATTTGCTGGCGTTGCGCGTTTTTGCGGGGCGTGATGATCGCAGTGATTGTGGTGCGGCGGTGTTTGTGACGGGGGCCTGGGACGGAAGGAGGGCGTAGCCCGACTGGAGTCGCCGGCCCCCGTCGCGTTGATATTTTCGCCTGCCGAGGGGAGGGTGTCCTGGCGCTGTCGGCGGGGGTCGCCGGGCTGCGCGAGGGGGTAGACTGGGGCTGCTGAGAACGATGCGGCGCCGGCCCCGTTTGCTAGGTGGCAACGACCGGCGCCGCACCCCCCGAGCCATGCAAGGCACGGCCCGTATGCGCAGTATCGTAGGCGTTCGGGCGTGGGTCCACCCCGTTCTCATCGGTCTTTGCGATGAGGAACGCCGCCCGCCTGTTCACCTGCGCTTCGTGCCATCGCCAGGTTGTGCTGTGCCGGCGGTGCGACCACGGCAACATCTACTGCTCGCGTCCGTGCAGCGGCCGGGCGCGGCGGCGCTCGCTGCGCCTTGCCGGGCGTCGCTACCAGAACAGCCGGCGGGGCCGTCACAAGCATGCCGAACGCCAGCGGCGCTACCGCGAGCGCCGTCGCGTCCGTGCGCCTGAGGAGGGGCGCCGTGCGCAGAAAGTGACGCATCACCCTTTGACCCGTTCACCGCGCCGTCCTGTTGTGGCGGGCATGCCGGCGGGGCGCTCGGGAAGGAGGCCCTTCGGACCCGACCGTCCCGCCGGAGTGTTCCGCTGCGATCACTGCGGGCGGTTCTGCGCCCGGGCGGTCTATCCGGGCCTGCGCCCGGCGCGAAGGGAGTGAGATGGCGATCGACCAGCAGACCCGGGCCGAGATCCTGCGGCTGTATTTTGCCGAGAAGTGGCGGATCGGCACGATCGCGCGCCAGCTCGGCGTCCACCACGGCACGGTCGAGCGCGCGGTGGCGGCCGCCGGGGCGCCCACGCCTGAGAAGCGGCGCAGATCTTCGATGATCGATCCGTTCCTGCCCTTCGTCCGCCAGACCCTGGCGGTCTGGCCGAAGTTGCCCTCCAGCCGGCTCTACCGGATGGCGGTCGAGCGCGGTTACCGGGGGTGCGAGAGCCACTTCCGGCGCATGATCGCGCCCGAGCGTCCGCGGCCGGTGGCCGAGGCCTATCTGCGCCTCAAGGCCCTGCCCGGCGAGCAGGCCCAGGTCGACTGGGCCCACTTCGGCAAGGTGAGGATCGGGCGTGCGGAGCGCCCGCTGATGGCCTTCGTGATGGTGCTCGGCCACTCGCGCCGCCTCTTCCTGCGCTTCTACCTCAACGCCGGGATGGACAACTTCCTGCGCGGCCATGTCGAGGCCTTCGAGGCTTGGCAGGGCGTGCCCCGCGAGCTCTGGTACGACAATCTGAAGAGCGTCGTGCTGGAGCGGCGCGGCGACGCCATCCGCTTCAATCCCCGGCTTCTCGACTTCGCAGGCGCCTACCGCTTCCTGCCGAAGCCGGTCGCGGTCGCCCGAGGCAACGAGAAGGGCCGCGTCGAGCGGGCCATACGCTATGTGCGCGACAGCTTCTTCGCCGCCCGCGCCTGGCGTGACCTCGACGATCTCAACGCCCAGGCCCGGGAGTGGTGCGAGGGCGTCGCCGCCGACCGCCCCTGGCCGGACGACCGCTCCCTCACCGTGAGCGAGGCCTTCGAGCGCGAGCGCGGCTCCCTGATGGCGCTGCCCGACGACCGTCCCCCCGTCGACGAGAGGGTCGAGGTCAGGATCGCCAAGACCCCCTATGCCAGGTTCGACCTCAATGACTACAGCGTCCCGCATACCCATGTCCGGCGCACCCTCACCGTGGCCGCGACGCTGGAAGAGGTGCGCATCCTCGACGGCATGGAGGTCATCGCCCGCCATCCGCGCAGCTTCGACAAGGCGGCCCGCATCGAGAACCCCGAACACATTGAGGAGCTGGTCAGGCGCAAGCGTCACGCCCGCAGCCTGCGCGGGCAGAGCCGGCTGCTCCAGGCCGCGCCCAACAGCGAGCGCCTGATCGCCGAGGCCGCCCCCCGCGGCGCTTATATCGGCGCCACCGTCGCCGCCCTGCTGCGCCTGCTCGACCAATACGGCGCCGCCGAGCTCGAAGCCGCCATCGACGAGGCCCTCGAACGCGGCGTCCCCCATCCCAATGCCGTGCGCCTCAGCCTCACACGGCGGCGCGAACTGCAGGACAGGCCGCCGCCGATCCCCATCGACCTGCCCAGGGACCCGCGCGTGCGCGACATCGCCGTGCGCGATCACGATCTCGGCGGATACGACGGGCTGGCCGGCTACCATGAAAAGGACAGCGAAGAATGACCGACACCCTCATGAACCGCGCCCGCGCGCTGGGCCTGCACGGCCTCCTCGCCCATTGGGGCGAAGTCGCGGAGCGCGACTGGCTCGCCTCCCTGATCGCGTGGGAAGAAGATGAGAAGCGCGCCCGAAGCCTCAAACGCCGCCTCGCCGACGCCCGCCTCGGACAGTTCAAGCCGCTCGCAGACTTCGACTGGGACTGGCCAAGGCGCTGCGACCGCATGGCCGTCGAGGACCTCATGACCCTCGACTTCCTCAAGGAGGCCGCAAACCTCGTACTGGTCGGACCCAACGGCGTCGGAAAGTCCACCATCGCCGCCAATATCGCCCACCGCGCCGTCCTCGAAGGCCACATCGTGCGCTTCGCAACCGCCGCCAGCCTGCTCGGCGAACTCGCCGCCATCGACTCCGACACCCTGCTCCAGCGCAGGCTGCGCTTCTACGCCCGACAGCACCTGCTGGTCATCGACGAAGTCGGATATCTCTCCTACTCCAACCGCCACGCCGACCTGCTGTTCAACATCGTCTCAAGCCGCAGCCAGCAGAACTCAACCATAATCACCACGAACCGCCCCTTCGCCGAGTGGAGCGAGGCCTTCCCAAACGCCGCCTGCCTGGTCGCCCTCGTCGACCGGCTCGTCCACAACGCCGAGATCGTCGCCATCGACGGCGACTCCTGGCGCCGCAAGGAAGCCGAGGAACGTCAGAAGCAGCGCAGCGCCGAACGCCGCCGCCGGCGCGGACCGAAAGCCGGGCAAAGCACTGGAAAGGCGAACCCGGTCCCGTCGCCATAGCCATGCATCCCTCCCGCCCCCGCGAGCGGCGGGTGCGGGCCGAGAGCCTGCGGGGCTATCCCCTCGAACCCGTCGCCCGAGCCCTCGGCTACCGCAGCGATCCCGACAATGCCGTGCGCTGGAGACGGCCAGGATCGGTCCTCTCCATCAACCGCTTCATGTTCTACGACCATCTGCGCGCAGAGGAGGGAGCCGGGGCTATCGAACTGGCGGTCCATGCGCTCGGATGCACCCCGCCGGACGCCATCGACTTCCTCGCCGAACTGTCCGACCTCTCAATGCCCCCAGGCGGCCGCCGGCAGGCGCCGGCCAAGGACCCCCGCTGGCCCAACCTCCGGCGATACCTCGTCGAGCGGCGCGGCCTCGCGGACGCGCTCGTCACCCTGTGCCGCGACCTCGGCCTGGTCCATGCCGACCCTCACGGCAACCCCGTGTTCGTCCGCCGAAACGCCGCCGGCGAGGCTACCGGCATCGAAACCGTCACCGCTGACCGCAAAACGACCGCGGGCGGCGGCTTCTGGATGTCCTGGGAGACCGAATGGCCACACGCCGTCATCCTGGCCGGCAACGCCCTCGACGCACTCTCCATCCTCTCCCTCCACCTCGGCCCGGTAAAACGCACCGAATGCGCCACCGTCTCCACCGGCGCCGTCGCCACCAAAGTCCCCAAATGGATCGAGGCATGGAACCCGCGCCTCATCTTCTGTGCATACGACGCCACCACAAACGGCGATCACGCCGCAAGGCGCCTCGCCCGCAACGACACCAGAATCGTCCGGCTGCGACCCGCACTCGACAACCGGGACTGGAACGACATGCTCATCCGCGACCGAGCCGGCGAACCAATCGAAACCGATGACCAACAGATCAACTGAAAAACCGCAACCGGCCGAAAAATGTCAGCGAATAGGCGCGCTCTGTAACCGTCGCTAACACCTCCCCGATCTTCGAGAGCTTCTGCGAGCCGCAGCACGCGCAGGATGTCGGCGCCGGCACCACCACGCGCTCGCGCGGCAAATGTTCGGGGAACGGCTTGCGCCCGGACCGGCGGCGGCGGGTGAACGCCTTGACCTGCGTCGTGCCGCCCGCCGCCTGTTCGGCCGCCAACTCGTCCTCGGTAGCGCTCGCCTCGAGCTCGTCGAGCTGGAGCTCCATCTGGTCGAGAAAACGCTGCTTGCGCTCCGATCGTTGGCCGAAGAGCGCGTGACGGAGCTTCTCGATCATCAGCTTCAGGGAGGCGATCTGCGCCTCGGCCTCGGTCGCCTTCGCCCTGGCATCGACCGCCTCGGCTTCCGCCGCAGCCAGCGCCGCCTTCAGAGCGTCGATGTCCGATCCGTCGGGCATGACCGGAAGCGAATCACAACAACCGCTCCGCCGCCATCGCAATCCTGTCGGATGAGTCCATTTGCCGCCTGTCAGCCGGCCCGCGACGGGCGCCAGGTTCGGACCGGGTTCCTCCAATCGATCCCCTCCAACAGGTAGCCGAGCTGCGCCGCGCTGATCGACACCGCGCCGCCCGACGTCACCGGCCACTGGAACCGGCCCCGCTCCAGGCGCTTGGCATAGAGCGAGGTCCCGATCCCGTCATGCCAGAGAATCTTTAAAAGATCGCCTTTGCGTCCGCGAAATATGAAGAGATCGCCCGCATGGGGATCGCGGCCCAGCCCCTGCTGGATCTGCAGCGCCAGCGTGTTCATCTCGCGCCGCATGTCCGTCACGCCCGTCGCAAGCCAGACCCGCGCCCCGCTCGGAACCGGGATCATCGCCGCTCCAGAACCCCGAGAACACGAGACAGCGCCGCCGCATCCACATCCCGGTCGACCGTCACCCGCGAGCCGTCCGCCAGCGCAATCTCGATCCGCCCGGAGGTAGGCGGTTCGATATCCGGCGGCGCCGGCAGCAGCTTCGCCGGCTCCGCCCCTTCCGTCGAAGAGACAACCACCGGGACGAAGCCGCCCACCACGCGCGCCAGCTCCCGATACTGGCGCCGCCAGCTGAAGACCAGGTTCGCGTTCACGTCATGACGGCGCGCCACCACCGACACCGAAACCCCGGGCTGGTAGCTCTCCGCAACGATCAGGCGCTTGCGCGCCTCGCTCCACCGACGGCGACGGCGGCGCCCCCGACCGTCGACCCCGGAACCCGACTGCTCCGCTGCGTCCGACATCCGCATAGTGTCCACTTATCCTTGGTGGACACTTACGACGCGCGCCCACATCCGAGCGCGCACCCTCCACGATCCCGGAGAAATGCGACAGGCGGTCTACGCCGAAGGCTTACCTCGCGATACCTCATCAAGATCACCAGGCTTGGCGGCTATCTCGACCGCGCCAGGGACCCGCCGCCGGGAAACATCGTCATGTGGCGGGGCCTCGGTCGATTGAGCGATATCGCCCTCGGCGCCACCCTGCACATCAACGATGTAGGTAATTGAAAGCCCGACGGAACGGTTACGCCCGACCGAGCAACTCGCGGTCAGAAGAGGACAGGCATTCTCCTGCATTCCCGCATCTTCCGTTCCGAATGCATTCCGAAACGAATTTCCAAAGAACTCTTCCGAAAATGATAACGCCGCTAACCCATTGGATTAGCGGCGTTTTATTTGGTTGCGGGGGCAGGATTTGAACCTGCGACCTTCAGGTTATGAGCCTGACGAGCTACCGGACTGCTCCACCCCGCGTCAAAGGGCGCGGTCAAGGCATCGGTTGAAGAGGGACACACCGGGCGATGGGTTGGCTTGGCAGCGACCTGCTCTCCCGCGCCTTAAGACGCAGTACCATCGGCGCTGCGGGCTTTCACTGCCGAGTTCGGGATGGGATCGGGTGTTTCACCCGCGCCATAACCGCCAAGCCAACGCATCGTCCGGATGCGCCTTCCTTCCTGATCGCGTCTGTCTTCGCCGGCGGCGCCCGCCCTGTTTGAGGGCGCGGATCTGGAGCCGTTCGAGCGATTAGGACCGGTCCGCTTCGCACATTGCTGCGCTTCCACTCCCGGCCTATGGACGTGGTGGTCTTCCACGACTCTCAAGCGAGACCTGGTTTCGAGGGGAGTTTCCCGCTTAGATGCTTTCAGCGGTTATCTCTTCCGACCGTAGCTACCCGGCTGTGCCGCTGGCGCGACAACCGGTCCACCAGAGGGTCGTCCACTCCGGTCCTCTCGTACTAGGAGCAGGTCCTCTCAAGTCTCGTACACCCACGGCAGATAGGGACCGAACTGTCTCACGACGTTCTAAACCCAGCTCACGTACCACTTTAATCGGCGAACAGCCGAACCCTTGGGACCTGCTTCAGCCCCAGGATGTGATGAGCCGACATCGAGGTGCCAAACACCCCCGTCGATGGGGACTCTTGGGGGGTATCAGCCTGTTATCCCCGGCGTACCTTTTATCCGTTGAGCGATGGCCCTTCCACTCGGAACCACCGGATCACTATGACCGACTTTCGTCTCTGCTCGGCCCGTCGGCCTCGCAGTCAGGCGAGCTTATGCCATTGCACTCTTGCGGCTGATTTCCGACCAGCCTGAGCTCACCATTGTGCGCCTCCGTTACGCTTTAGGAGGCGACCGCCCCAGTCAAACTACCCACCACGCAGGGTCCCGGACCCGGATTCACGGGCCGCGGTTAGATACCAGAGAACAAAAAAGCGGTATTTCAAGGTTGGCTCCACGCGAGCTGGCGCCCACGCTTCGAAGCCTCCCGCCTATCCTACATAGTCATCCCCTAGTACCACTGCGAAGCTGTAGTAAAGGTGCACGGGGTCTTTCCGTCTGACCGCGGGTACTCCGCA
>OZ219785.1:0-740000 GCA_964291285.2 Alphaproteobacteria bacterium | reverse complement strand
GGTATCGGCCGGCTTCTGGACGGCGCCTTCCAGTCCTTCGAGCGCCAACGCCGGCTTCATAGCGAAACGGTCCCGATCCGCGGCGAGATCGAGTCCAGCCTCTATGCCGACGGCGTCGAGGAAGGCGCGCCGGCGCGGATCATGCTGGATGTGTTCCGGCTGTTTTCCTACAGCCTCGACCTGCAGCGCGACATCCACCGCGGCGACCGGTTCGAATTGCTGTTCGACCGCTACCGGGAGGCGGACGGCGCGCATGCCGGCTATGGCGAGGTGGAGTATGCCGCGCTGCATACGGGCGGGCAGAAGATGCGGTTCTACCGGTTCGAGTCGGAGCCGGGCGCCTTCGAGTATTTCGACGCCGAGGGCGAGGGCGCGCGCCGGGCGCTGCTCGCCACCCCGGTGGACTCCGCGCGCATCACCTCGAGCTACGGCCGCCGCCGCCACCCGATTCTCGGCTACAGCCGCATGCACCGCGGCGTGGATTTCGGCGCGCCGACCGGCACGCCGATCCGCGCCGCCGGCGACGGCACGGTGGTGTCGCGGGGCTGGAAGGGCGCTTACGGACGCTATATCCGCATCCGCCATCGGGGCGGCTACCAGACCGCCTATGCCCATCTCAGCCGCTATGCCAGGGGCTCGAAGCGGGGCAGGCGGGTCAAGCAGGGCCAGGTCATCGGCTATGTCGGCTCCAGCGGCCTCTCGACCGGCCCCCACCTGCATTACGAGGTGCTCATCAACGGGCGCCAGGTCAATCCGATGAAGCTGAAGCTGCCGAGCGGCAAGAGTCTCGAGGGCGAGGCGCTGGAACGCTTCCGCTTGCACCGGGACGAGATCGACCGCAAGCTGCGGGAATCGGCCGTAGGCCAGCAGGCCGACGCCGGAACGAGCGCCGTCAACTGAAGCACAGGCGGCGCGCGCGAACATCGACAAGGCCGGGAGGGCCGAAACCATGCGCCAGACGGCAGGCCGCGAGGCCGAAACCCCTCACGTCACGCACGAGCTCGCACGGTTCGCCGCGGGCATCCGCTATGAGGACCTGCCGGCCGACGTGCGCTTCATGGCCCGCCAGTGCCTGCTGGACTGGCTCGGCGTCACGCTTGCCGGCTCGCAGGAGCCGCTCGCCCTGATGCTCAGGGCCGAGGCGGAAGAGGAAGGCGGCGCGCCGCGCGCCACGCTCTTCGGCGGCGGCGGACGGACCTCCATGAGCCAGGCGGCGCTGGTGAACGGCAGCGCCGGACACGCGCTCGATTTCGACGACGTGCTGGGCGCCATGACCGGCCACCCGACCGCGCCGGTGGCCCCGGCCGCGCTGGCGCTCGCCGAGGGCCGGGGGCTGGACGGCCGGCGGGTCATCGCCGGCATCGTGGCGGGCATCGAGGTCGAGGCGCGCCTCGGCCGCGTGCTCGGCGACAGCCACTATGCGAAAGGCTGGCACGCGACCGGCACGGTCGGCGCCTTCGGGGCGGCGGCGGCGGCGGCCAACATGCTCGGCCTCGATGCGGAGCAGACGGCCCGCGCGCTCGGCATCGCCGGCACCCAGGCGGCCGGGCTCAAATCCATGTTCGGCACCATGTGCAAGCCGCTGCATGCCGGCAAGGCGGCGCGGAACGGCCTCATGGCCGCCACGCTCGCCGAACGCGGCTTCACCAGCCGCGACGACGTGCTCGACTGCGTGCAGGGCTTCACCGACACCCAGACCGAGACCTTCCGCCCCGAAGCGCTGCTGGAGGAGCCGGACCGGTTCCACATCCTCGACACGCTCTTCAAGTACCACCCGGCCTGCTACGGCACCCACGCCACCATCGAGGCGTGCCTGGGCGTCGCGGAGAATCCCGCCTTCGACGCCGGCGATGTCGAGCGGGTGGAGGTGAAGGTCCCGCAGAATGCGCTGCGCATGTGCAACATCCCGGCGCCGGAGACCGGCCTCGAGGCCAAGTTCAGCCTCGCCTACAATGCCGGCCTCGGGCTGACGAAGAAGGCGACCGGCGCGCTCGACATCTATTTCGACGAGAACCTGGACCGGCCCGACGTGCATGCGATCCGGGAAACGGTCTCGGTCGAGGGCTCGGACGGCATGGCCAAGTTCGGCGCCGATGTCGTCGTGCATCTGGGCAGCGGCGTGGCGCTTCGCGGCACCGCCGATGTCGGGGTGCCGGCCGAGGACAAGGACCGGCAGTGGGAGAAGCTGCAGGGCAAGTTCCGCGCGCTCGCCGCCCCGCTGCTGGGCGAGCGCGCGGCCGAGGCGCTGATCGGGGCCGTCGGCAGCCTGGACGGTGCCCGCGATGTCGGCGCGGCGCTGGCGCCGGCCGGGGCGGAAACCGGCTGAGGAGGACAGCATCATGGACGGCATGCAGACAGGCGCGCTCTACCCCGCGCTCGACGAGCTGGACGGGGAGCGGCGCATCCGCACGGAGCTGGCCTGCGCCTACCGGCTGGTGGACCATTTCGGCTGGACCGAGCTCATCTACGGCCATCTCACCGCGCGCGTGCCGGGGCCGGACCACCATTTCCTCATCAATCCCTTCGGCCTCAATTACGACGAGGTGACGGCCTCCAACCTTGTCCGCATCGATCTGGACGGGAATGTCATAGAAGGCGATTACGAGGCCAATTTCGCCGGCTTCATCATCCATTCCGCCATCCACATGGCGGGCGGCGACAACAACTGCGTCATGCACACCCACACCCGGGCCGGCATGGCGGTCGCCGCGGTCGAGGAGGGCCTGCTGCCGATCTCGATGACCTCGACCACCTTCTTCGACGACATCGCCTATCACGACTATGAGGGGCCGAGCCTCTATCTCGACGAACGCGAGCGGCTGCTGGCGGCGCTCGGCGGGAAGAAGGCGATGATCCTGCGCAACCACGGCCTGCTGACCGTCGGGCGCACGATCGCGGAGGCGTTCGCGCGCCTCTACCGGCTGGAGCGGGCCTGCCAGGTCCAGGTCGATGCCGGGGCGGCCGGCACGCTCCGTGTGCTCCCGGATGACATCGCGGCGCGTTCCGGGCGGGACACCAACGCCTTCGCCGGGCGCGAGAGCAACGAGGCGATGGGCGGGCTCGAATTCGCCGCGCTGATGCGCAAGATGGACCGGAAAGACCCGAGCTACCGGGACTGAGCCCGGAACTCCCGCCAATGTCGACGCACCCGATCTGTATGGATCGAGGATTTTGGAGAACGGCCGCCGGTCCTGCGTCCCGTTCGTCGCCCCGGACCCCGATCCGGGGCCCATCCACAGCCGTTTCGGCCCGGTGGAAAGGACGGGAGATGGACCCCGGATCGTCGCCGGCGCGCCGTCCGGGGTGACGGTCGAGGCTATGCGGACCCTCTTGTTTCGATCCGAACGGATTGCGTTCTGATGCGCGCCGTCGTCTGCCGGGCGTTCGGCCCGCCGGAGGAACTCGAACTCGGTGAGCTTCCGGCGCCGGAGCCGGGACCCGGCGAGGTGGCGGTCCGGGTCGAGGCGGCGGGTGTGAGCTTCGCGGACACGCTGATGATCCGCGACCTGCACCAGAACAAGCACGAACTGCCCTTTGCGCCCGGCATGGAAGTGGCAGGGCGGGTGGCGGAGACGGGCGCCGGCGTCGAGGGCCTCTCGCCCGGCGACCGGGTCATGGCGCTGGTCTATGACGGCGGCCATGCCGAATGCGCGGTCGCGCCGGCGGCGGAGACATTTCCCGTGCCGGACGGCGTGTCCATGACGGCGGCGGCGGCGCTCGGCGCGGCCTATCTCACCGCCCATGCGGGGCTGTTCTGGGAGGCCCGCCTGGAAGCCGGCGAGACCCTGCTGGTGCTGGGCGCGGGCGGCGGCACGGGCCTCGCCGCGGTGGAAGTCGGCAAGGCGCTCGGCGCGCGCGTCATCGCGGCCGCCTCGACGGCGGAGAAATGCGCGCTCGCCGCAGAGCGGGGCGCCGATGCGGTCGTGACCTACCCGGCGGAGTCGATCCGCGAGCGCGTCATGGCCGGGACCGGAGGCGAGGGCTGCGATGCGGTGTTCGACCCCGTCGGCGGCGACCTCTTCGAGGAAAGCTTCCGTTCGCTCGGCTGGGGCGGGCGGCATGTCGTGGTCGGCTTCGCGGGCGGGGCGGTTCCGGCCTTCAGGGCCAACCACCTGCTGGTGAAGAACCGCGCCGCGCTCCGCCTTGCGCTCTTCAACTACCGCAAGCGCCGGCCGGACCGGCTGCGCGCCTCGGCCGGGGCGCTGCTGGACTGGGCCGCTACCGGTCGCATCCGGCCGCATGTCTCCTCGGAACTGCCGCTCGAGGAAGCGCCCGCCGCGCTGCGCGCCATCATGGACCGCAAGGCCGCCGGCCGGCTGATCCTCCGGCCGTAGTCCGGCGCGGCCGGGGTTTTGTGAAAATCCAAGAATTTTCATTTTTTGTTCCTGATATCGCTTGACATCAGGGAAAATATACTGATATAGGACCCGGAGAGGCGGTGTCCGAAGCCGTTTCTCCGGCGCCGCCATGGCCGGGCGGCGCCATGTTCGAAAACCCCCTGAGAAACCGACGGGAGACGTGCGCCCGCCGCCTCGCGCGCGCAATCAGGCGTGCGAACCGCGCCGGCGCCGACGCGCAGGCGCGCACACACGCGAAACGCGCGCGGCAAAGGGTCCGCCGCTCCCGGACCGGAAGGAGACATGGATGACCGCAACCGACCCCCGGCCCGCACTGGCGGCGGCGCTCGCCGCAAAGCTCGCGCCCGCCGCCGAAGCCCTCGCCGCTGCCTATGCCGAAGACCTGGACCCGGAGCCCCCGCCCCCCGACGACCGCGCCCGCGCCGACCACCACCGCGCCGCCCGCGCCCAGCTCGACCACCTGCACAAGCTCCTCGCCCTGCTCGACTGGGCCGGCGCCCACCTGCCCGAACCGCCCGCCCCGGAACCCGAAGAGGAGCCGTGGGAGCCGCCGCCCCCGGAAGAGGACGATTACGACGGCAGCGAGGACGAGTTCCACTTCCACAGCGAGGTCTATGTCGGCAGCCAGGAGACCCCCGAGTTCCGCGCCTGGTATGCCGAGCAGGAGCGCCGCTTCGGACCGCTCGTCCCCGACGAGGCCGACTATGACGGCAGCGAGGACGAATACCACCACGGGCGGCGCAAATATGTCGGCAAGCTCAGGACGCCCGAGTTCTACGCATGGCTCGAACGGCTGGACCGCCGCGAAGCCGAAGAGGAACGCCAGGAGGAGGAAGCCGAAGCCCTGGCCGCACTGGCACGCACAGGCGGACACGGCGGCGGGCGGGAAGACGCCGCAGCGGCGGACCATGACATGCCGCCGCCGGAACATGACATTTCATGACATTCCGCTGGAGTGGGCCCCTTGGGTCGGACAGTTTCACGCGGCATTTTTGACAGGGTTGCGTTGTTGTTTCTCCTCGAAGCGGTTTGGGCTCAGATATCCGAGGGCGGAGTGCAGGCGTCTGTGGTTGTAGCTGTCGATGAAGCGTGGCAGTTGCCTTGCGACGTCATCGGCGGTCTCGAAGGCCATGGGATAGACGCCTTCGACCTTCAGGGTTTTCATGAAGCTCTCCATCATGGCGTTGTCGTAGGGGTTGGCTCGTCGTCCCATGGAGCCGACCATCCCGTGTTTGTCGAGCCGGGTCCGGTAGGCATGGGCGGCGTATTGCGAGCCCCTGTCGGAGTGGTGGATGCAGCCGGGCTGAGGGCTTCGGTTCCCGATCGCCTTGTCGAGCGCCGCGAGCGTCAGGCGCGCGTCGATGCGTTGCCCGAGCGCGTAGCCGACAATGCGGCGCGACCAGGCGTCCATGACCGCCGCCAGATAGACGAAGCCGTCCAGGATGGCGATGTAGGTCAGGTCGGCGACCCAGAGCCGGTTCGGGCCCTCGACCTCGCAGTCCCGGGACCGGTCCGGGAAGACCGGCCCGTCGTGGCCGCTGTCCGTGGTGGCGACAAAGCGGCGCTTGCGCGGCGGCTGCAGGGCGTGTTCGCGCATCAGCCGCCTGACCTTCTTGTGGTTGACGGTCCGGCCCCGGTGGCGAAGTTCCGCCTGCATGCGCCGCCAGCCATAGGCCTCGAACTCGTCCTTGATCTCGTGCATCGCCTCGACCAGGGCGGTGTCGTCGACCGGGCTCTGCGGCTCGCGGTAACAGGTGGAGCGCGCGATCCCCATCAGTCGGCATCCTTCGGCGACGGAGAGGCCTCGGGGCCGGCGATCACGGACATGGGCGCGCGCCTCGACCGCCGTCCTTGCCGCAAAGCCCCCTTTAGGAACTCCAGCTCCGCGGCCTGCCGGCCGACCAGCCGTTCGAGCGTCGCGATCCGGGCCTCATACGCCCGGAGCGTGTCAGCCGCCTCGGCCTCCTCATCGAAGGCGCCGGCCTCGTATTTCTCCAGCCACAGCCGGATCAGGGTGCGAGACAGGTCATGACGGCGGGCCAGACCGTAAAACGTCTCGCCTGCCAGATACTCCTCAACGACCTGGCGCTTGAAGGCCATGCTGTGCGTGCGGTGCTTCCTCATCGGCGTCGATCCTTCCAATGACCGCGCACCTGTCAATTTCCTACAACAAAACTGTCCGAGACCAGGGGCCCACTCCACGCAGGAGGGTCCCGCTGCCCGACGCACAACCGTCACCCCGGCCTTGCCTGCCCCCGCGAAGGCGGGGGAGCCGGGGACCATCCCTGACTCTCACGGCTGCTTCAGCGGTAGAACCTGCTCTCCGCCGACCGCGGCGGCATCGGCAGTCAGGGATGGCCCCCCGCTTTCGCGGGGGTGACGAATAAAGAACCTCGGACCATGACAAAACATGACATTCCATGACATGCCGGTGGAGTGGGTCCTATCCGCGCTGACCCTCGCGGCGCCAGAGCCAGGCGAGCAGCAGGGCGCCCAGCGCCAGCACCAGCCAGGGCGGCAGGAGCGGCGTGCGCTCTATGCCGGTCACGCGGTAGGCGCGGTTGTCGCGCAGGCCGAGCCAGTCCCGCCCCGCCATGCGCGCGCCCGGCCTGACGGCGCGCACACCCGGCACGCCGTCATTTCCAAGCCACAGCAGCCGCCCGCCGGTGGAATCCGCAACCGGCGCGAGCCGGGCTGCGGTCGGGCGCAGGTCCTCGAATTCCAGCGGGTTATCGACGGCGGCGCCCGCAACCGCCGTCTTCTCTCCCGACCGCACCTGCCACACGCCGGCCGCGTCCGCCTCGAGCGCGCCGCGCCAGCGCCCGGCGCCGGCCGGCTTCAGCTCGACGGCGAGCGTGCGCCCGTCCGGGGCCAGCGCCGTCACCGGCTCGGGCCCGGCTTCCGCCTTGCGCCGCTCCACCTCCAGCCGCCCGCCCGCAATTGCGGCCGTCAGCGCATCCTCTTCGAGGTCCGGCTCCTTCATCAGCCAGTGGGCGAGGCGGCGCAGCAATTCCGCATGCGGCCCTCCGCCCTGGTAGCCGCGCGCCCACAGCCACACCTGGTCGCTGGCCAGCAGGCCGATGCGTCCTTCGCCCACCCGGTCCACCAGCAGGAGCGGGCGGCCTTCCGCGCCCGACAGCAGCGCCTGGCCGCTCTCCGGCTCCACGTCGATCTGGCGGAACCAGCGGCCCCAGCGGGGCTCCGCAGAACCGGCGACCAGCGGCCCGGTCACCGGATGGCGCCGGCCGACCTCCGTCGGCACCGGACGGAACGGCTCCGTGAGAATGCGGCCCGTCGGCCCGGCCGGATAGACGTCGCTGAGCGCCGAGTCGTGCAGCGAGGTGATGCGCGAGGCGAAGCCCGGCCCGGCAGCGTCGAGAAGCGCGCCGCCGCCGCGCACATAGTCGGCGACATTGGCGAGGTAGAGCTGCGGGATCACCCCCCGGCGCGCATAGCGGTCGAAGACCACAAGGTCGAATTCCGTCAGCCGCTCCTCGAAAAGCTCGCGCACCGGGAAGGAGATCAGCGCGAGCTCGCGGATGGGCGTGGCGTCCTGCTTGTAGGGCGGACGCAGAATGGTGAAGTGGATGAGGTCCACCGCCGGGTCGGATTTCAGCAGGTTGCGCCAGACCCGTTCGCCGGCATGGGGCCGCCCCGAGACCAGCAGCACCTTCAGGCGGTCCCGCACGCCGTTCACGGTGACGATCGCGCGGTTGTTGGCGGCGCTGAGCTCGCGCGGCCCCGGCTCGACCCCGAACTCGAAGACGGTGGCGCCCGCGCGGTCCACCGGAAGGGCGATGCGCTCGGCACGGCCGAGGACGACGCCCACCGTCTTCAGGGGCCGGCCGTCCGCCGAGACCGAGACCAGCGCGCCGCCGCGCCCGGCGCCCTCCGGCCCGAGATCCTCCACCAGGAGCTCGACCTCGACATCCTTGCCGACAATGCCGTAGGCCGGCGCCGCCCGGACGGACAGCCGCCGGTCGCCGTCCTCCTCCGGGTCGCCGGTCAGCAGCACATGCACGGGGCCCATTTCCTCCGGTCCGGCAGGCGGCGCCACCTGTGCGTCATGCACCTGGCCGTCGGTGATGAGGAAGGCTCCGGCCCGCTGGCGCCGGGGCACCGCCGCCCAGGCCTCGCGCAGCGCGCCCAGAAGCGCCGTGCCGCGGTCGGGCCCGCCCGCGGCCGCGGTCTCGACGATCAGCGCATCGAGGTTGGGCAGGAAGTCCAGCCGGCTCTCCAGCGCATCCAGAGCCTCGTCCGTCATCCGGGTCCGGCCGCCCACATCCTGGCTCCCGGAGCGGTCCACCAGGACGATGGCCGCGTCCCGTTCCTGCTCCCTCAGTTCCGAGACCAGGGTCGGCCGCAGGAGCGCGGCGACCAGCAGCGCCGAGAGCAGCAGCCGGAGCGCGCCGCCCGAGGCGCGGCGCGCGAAGGCAAGCCCCGCCGCCGCCAGTGCCGCCGCGCCGAGGCCGGCGACCAGCCACCAGGGCAGCATCGGCGCAAACGCGATATCGGTTGCGTTGGCGATCATCCGTCGAGGCGCCGCAGAATGGCCGGCACATGCACCTGGTCGGCCTTGTAGTTGCCGGTGAGCGCATGCATGACGAGATTGACGCCGAAGCGCCGCGCCGCTTCGCGCTGGCGCTCGCCGCCGGGGGTGACGGCGAACATGGGGCGTCCGTAGGAGTCCTCGGCCCAGGCCGCCGCCCAGTCGTTCGAGCCGATCAGGTAGCCGGTCACGCCGTCGGTGCGGCTCGAGGCCGTGCGCTCGACCCACACCGTGCCGCCGGCATACCGGCCCGCGAAGCTCTGGAGCAGGTAGAACGACCTGGTCAGCACATGGTCCGGCGGCACGGCCGTCAGCGGCGGCACGCGCATGCCCGCCAGCAGTTTCCTCAACCGCTCGCGCTCCGGCGTCATGACCGTGCCGCGCATGTCGATATGCCCGCCGACGGCGCTGCGGTCGCGCGTGTCGAACACCAGCATGCCGCCCGTCGCGACATAGGCGGCCAGCCGCGCGCGCGCCCTCTCGGAGAGCGGCGGCTGGTTCGCCGCGACCGGCCAGAACAGCATCGGGAAAAACGCGAGCTCGTCCCGCTCCACATCGACCGCCTGGGGCGCGCCCGGCTCGACCATGGTCCGGTCGGTCAGCACCCGGCTGAGGCCCGCGAGGCCCGCGCGGCTGGTTTCGTCCACCTCCGCGTCGCCGGTGAGCACATAGGCGAGATGCACCTCCGCCGCGAGGCGCTCCGGATCCGCCGCCAGCGCATCGCCGCCGCCTCCGAAGCCGGCAAGCAGCGCGGCCGCCAGCCCTGCCTTCGCGCCGAGCGGCAGGTAGCCGCGATAGGCGAGCGAGGCCGCCCCGTCCACCAGCAGCAGGACGAGGCAGGCAAGCAGCAGCCAGGGGACAAGCGGATGTTCGCGGCCGGGCGCAAGGCCCCGCTCGACCACGCCCTGCGGCAGGCCCGCCAGCGGCGCAGGCGCAGGCAGGGCGGTGCCGAGATTGACGGCGCGGAATTCGCCGGCCCGTCCGTACAGGCCCGGCGGCGCGAACGGATCCGGCGGCTCCGCGCCGGTCCAGTCGCCCGGCAGCGGCAATACGGCCGGGCCGGCTTCCGTCCATCGCCCGAATCCGTCCAGCAGGCGCGCCGGCTCGAGCAGCCCGGCAGGTCCGCCCGTTCCCCCGCCGAGCGCGGCCAGGCGGGAGAGCATCTGCGGGTAAAGCCCCGAGAGCGCGAGCGTGGACCAGTCGGCATTGGCGGAGGTATGCACGAGGGCCGTCCAGCCCTCGCCAAGCCGCGCGCCGGTCACGATGGGGGTGCCGTCCGCCAGCACCGCCCAGCTCTTTGCCGGGAGTTCCGGGCCCGGTTCGGCGAGCACCTGTCGGGTGACCGCGATGTCGCCGGCCGGCTCCAGCCCGGCGAAGGGGCTCGTTCCCGAAAATGCGCCGAGCCGCTGAGGCTGCGCCCAGGTGAGCGCGCCGCCGAGTTCGCGCCTGCCGCGGCGCAGCGGAACCGGAAGCAGGTCCGCGCCGGCTTCGGCGAGCCGCGGCCCCGAGAAGCGCAGCAGGACGCCGCCCGCCTCCACCCACTCGGCCAGCCCGTCGCGCGCCGCCCGCCCGGTCTCCGCTGCGTCGGTCAGCACCAGCGTGCCGACGCCCGCTTCGAGAAGCTCCCCGACCGGGGCCTCCACCACCGTTGCGAACGGGGCGAACGCCGTGCGCAGATAGTGCTGGTCGTCGAGCAGCGGATGGCCGGCCATGCCGGTCGCCGCCAGCCCGACCTTGCGCCGGCGCCAGTCGCTGCCGACCAGCGCGGTCGCGCCGGCGCCCGTCTCGCCGACGACGCGGAAGCGCGCGATGCGGTTCAACAACTCGTCCGGGCGTTCGACGGACGCCGATGCGGCGGTCTCGCCCCGGGCGAACGCAACCTCGGCGGCCGCAAGCCGCAAGCCGTCTTCGTCCAGCGCCTCCACCGTGACCGTCTCCGCTCCCCGGCCGGCCCGGTCCACATGGACCGTCAGGCGCCCGGCTTCGCGTTTCGGCGGACGGAGCAGCCGGGCGCGGTCCCCGGGTTCCGGCCGCAGCACGTCCAGGCTGCCGAGGCGCTGCAGCGCCCTGGCGAACGCGCCGGCAGCGCCCTCTTCGAGCCCGTCGCTCACCCATATGGCGGATACCGGCCCCGAAATGCCAAGCTCCTGCATGGCCGCAGCCGCGGCAATCCGGTCCGTCGGCCAGGGTTTCGGCTCCAGCGCCGCGACGACCGCGGCCGCATCGGCGGGCGGGAACGGCCCGACCGCCTGCGGCAGGCCGCCGTCGGGGCCGGGCGCCGTCGCCAGCAGCCGGACCGGGCGGTCCCGCCGCGCCGCTTCGTCCAGCATGGCGAGCGCCGCGGCCCGCATGGACGGCCATTGCGGGGCGGACGCCCAGCCGTCGTCGATGGCCAGCACCACCTCGCCCTGCCCTTCCAGCAGGCTGCCGGGCGCGAGGATCGGCCGGGCGGCCGCCAGCACCAGCAGCCCGGCGATCAGGAGCCGCAGCAACAGCATCCAGGGCGGCGTGCGCTCGCTGCTGTCGTCGTCCTGCCTCAGCCCGAACAGGAACCGGATCGCGGGAAAGCGGGTGGCGACCGGCTGCGGCGGGGTGATGCGCAGCAGCAGCCAGACCAGCGGCAGCACCAGCAGGCCGAGCAGGAACCACGGCGCGGCGAAGCCGATGGCGCCGAGCGTCAGCACAGCCGGTCGGGCCGCTCGGCCAGCTGGCCGGCGAGCGCAAGCAGGACCGAGACCGGCGGCGCATCGCTCCGGTGCCGCAGCAGGGTCCAGCCAAGCCGGGCCACATTGTGCCGCAAGGCCTCGTTATGAGCCTCCAGCCGTTCGCGATAGGCGGCGCGAAGCCCCCCCACGCGGCGCACCAGCAGTTCGCCCTCGCCTTCCAGCCCTATGAAACGCCGCCTTCCCTGCATCGGCAGGTCGGTCTCCGCCGGGTCCAGAACCTGCACGATATGGCCGCGCACGCCGGAATCCGCCAGCCTGCGGAACAGCGGCTCGACCGTGCCGGCCGCGTCGAGGAAATCGCCGACCAGGAGCGCCTGGGCGTATTTGCCGAAGCCGAGGTTCCGGGGAAGGCCGGCGACGGGCGGCGCGCGGTCGAGCGCGAGCGACAGCTCGCCGAGGCGCCGCTCATGGCGGTAGCGGCGGGGCGCGGGCCCGATGGGCGCCACCTGGTGGCCGGCGCGCATCAGCAGCACGGCCGCCGCCAGGACCAGCAGCCGCGCGCGCTCAGCCTTGGTCTCCCGCGTCCGCGCGCCGCTCCAGTCCATGGACGCCGAGCGGTCCTCCCACAGCCAGAAGGTCTGCGCCGCATCGCGCTCGCGCTCGCTGACCAGCACGCGGCCGTCCCGCGCCGAGCGCCGCCAGTCGACGGCGCGCACGGGGTCCCCCGCCCGGTAGAGGCGGAACTGCCAGAAATCGTAGCCGGGCCCCGGCCGGCGAAGCCCGTGGGAGCCCGCGCTCACCGTTTCCGCCACCCGGAGCGCGGCGACCGCCGGCGCCGGCAGCCCGGCGGCGAGGCGTTCCGCTGCGACGACGGGCACCGGCCGCCCCGTTCAGCCGAGCGGCGCGGTCAGGCAGGCGATGACATGGTCAACGTCTATCCCCTCCGCCCTCGCGGCATAGGAGAGCGCCATCCTGTGGCGCAGCACCGGGCCGGCCAGCGCGCTCACATCCTCGACCGAGGGGGACAGCCGCCCCTGCAGGAGCGCCCGCGCCCGCGTGCAGCGCATCAGCGCCTGCCCGGCCCTCGGCCCCGGCCCCCAGGCGACCCACTCGGCAATGCGCCTGTCCTCGGCGGTTTCCGGGCGCCCGCGCCGCACGAGATCGAGGATCGCCGCCAGCACCGTCTCGCCGATCGGCATGAGCCGCGCCAGCTCCTGCACCTGCAGCAGCTCCTCCGGCGAGACGACCGGGCGCGCCTCCTGCCCTTCGCCGCCGGTGGTCTTGAGCAGGATCGTCTTCTCGGTGTCGATGTCGGGATAGTCCACGTCGATCTGGAGCAGGAACCGGTCGAGCTGCGCCTCGGGCAGCGGATAGGTGCCCTCCTGCTCGATGGGGTTCTGCGTCGCCAGCACATGGAACGGCCGGGGCAGGGACCGCGGATGCCCGCCGACCGAGACCTGGCGCTCCTGCATGGCCTGGAGCAGGGCGGACTGCGTGCGCGGGCTTGCGCGGTTGATCTCGTCCGCCATCAGCAATTGCGTGAACACCGGCCCCTCGACATAGCGGAACCGGCGCCCGTTGCCGTCCTCGTCCAGAATCTCGGAGCCGAGGATGTCGGTCGGCATGAGGTCCGGGGTGAACTGCACCCGCCGCCGGTCGAGGCCGAACACCCGCGACAGCGTCTCGACGAGCAGGGTCTTGCCGAGGCCCGGCACGCCGACCAGCAGGCCGTGCCCGTCGGCGACCATGGTGACCATGGCCTGTTCGACCACCGGGGCCTGGCCGAAAATCACCTCCCCGACCGCGACCGCCGCTTCGCCGAGACGCCCGGCCGCGGAGTCGATGCGCCGGGCGACGGCGTCCCCGGACATGTCTTCGGTTTCGCGTCGCAGTGGCTGCATGAAACGGGGCCTCCATGTTCGACGCCGCGCCCGCGACCCGATCGGCGCGGGCCTTCCGGCGCGGACATACTGCCCTATTATGGCACCGCCATGGCCCGGAATCTCCAGACCTGCGAAGATTCAACCGGGGCGCACCCGCGCGCGCCCGTGCGCGACGGCATGCGCATAGACCGCAACGGCGTGTGGTTCCACAACGGCCTGCCCTTCCGCCGCCCGGCGCTGGTCAAGCTGTTCAGCACCGTGCTGAAGCGCGCGCCCGACGGCGGCTACCTGCTGGAAACGCCCGTGGAGCGCGTGGAGGTCGAGGTCGAGGACGCGCCCTTCGTCGCGGTCGAAATGCGGGTAGAGGGGGAAGGCCGGCGCCGGCAGGTGCATTTCCGGACCAATATCGACGAATGGGTGGCGCTCGGCCCCGGCCATCCGCTCCGGCTCGGCGCGCGGCCCTATCTGCTCGTCCGGCCCGGCATCGAGGCGGCGGTGCTGCGCGCGCCCTGGTACGAGCTCGCGGAACTGGCGGAAGAGACCGGGAGCGGCTACGGCGTGTGGAGCGGCGGGGCGTTTTTCGACCTGGGAGCGCTCGACGATGACTCGTGAGGAGGTGATCGCGCGCCTCGAGGCGGCCGGGTTCGTCTCCGGTCCCGACGGGCTGAGCCCGCCCCGGCGCAGCGATTTCGACCTGCTGCCGGACGGCCGGCCCGCGTTCGCCAACGGGCGCCGGCTGAAGCCCGCGGGCGTGCTCGTGGCGCTGGTGGCGCGGGCGGAAGGCCCGACGATCCTGCTGACCCAGCGCACCCACCACCTCAAGCATCATGCGGGCCAGATCGCCTTTCCCGGCGGCAGGCGGGAGCCGGGCGACGCCGACATCCTGGAAACGGCGCTCCGCGAGACCGAGGAGGAGGTCGGGCTCGACCGGCGCCTCGTCGAGGTTCTGGGCCAGCTTGAGGTGTATGAGACCACCAGCGCCTATGCGGTGACGCCGGTGATCGGCTGGGTCGAGCCGCCCATCGAGCTCAGCGTCGATCCCTTCGAGGTGGAGGAGGCCTTCGAGGTGCCGCTCGCCTTCGTGCTGGACCCGGCGAACCACAAGCGCGAGACCATGTTCCGCGACGGCCTCCAGCGGCACTACTATGTGCTGCCCTACCGGGGCTACCACATCTGGGGCGCGACCGCCGGCATGCTGGTCAACCTCCACGACACGCTCATGGGGACGCCATGCTGAAGGTCGTCGTCCAACTCCTGCTCGCGGCCTCGATACCGCTGCTGCTCTACATGGCGTGGGTCGTCATCCGCGACGGGCGGCCCGCGCCCGGATGGCTGCGCGACGCGCCCTGGAACGCCATTCTCGTCTCCGGCTTCTGCCTGGTCGCGCTGCTGCTCGGCTACTGGGCGCTCACCGGCACCTCGGACCCGGAGGGCACCTACAGCCCGCCCCGGGTCGAGGACGGGAAGATCGTGCCCGGCAAGGTGGCGGATTGACCGCATTCGCCCCGGCGGCGGACTGGATGCGCGACCCCGACATCGCGCGAATCGTGGGGGCGCTGGGCGATTGCCGCTTCGTCGGCGGGGCGGTCCGCGATGCGCTTGCGGGCCGGCTGACCCCTGACACTGAGCTCGACATCGCCACGCCGGAGGAGCCGCCCGAGGTCGTGCGGCGGCTGGAAGCGGCGGGCCTCAAGGTCCGCACCTACGGCATCGACCACGGCGTCGTGCTGGCCGTCGGCAGGCGGCGCCACTCAGAGGTGGCGTCGCTGCGCCGCGATGTGGAGACCGACGGCCGGCGCGCCGTGGTCGCCTGGACGCGCGACTGGCGCGAGGACGCCGCCCGGCGGGATTTCACCGTGAACGCCATGTCGGCGAGCCCCGAGGGCCGGCTGTTCGACTATTTCGGCGGGCGCGCGGACCTTGCCGCCGGCCTCGTCCGCTTCGTCGGCGACCCGGAGCGGCGCATACACGAGGACGTGCTGAGGGTGCTGCGCTTCTTCCGCTTCACCGCCCGCTTCGGGACGCTGCCGGGCCACCCCGCGAGCCTCGAAGCGGCGGTCCGGCTCGCGCCGCTGATGGAGTCGCTTTCCGGCGAGCGCCTCCGGGCGGAGATGCTGGGCCTGCTCGCCGCGCCCGACCCCGCGCCGGTCGCAGCCCTGATGGCGGCGCGCGGCGTGTTCCGCCCGGTCCTGCCGGCGGCGGAGAGGACGGACCGGCTGGCCCGGACTGTCGAAGCGGAGGCCCGGCTCGCCGTCGCGCCCGACCCCGTCCGCCGCCTCGCCGCCCTGCTCGCCCGCCCGGACCCCGGCCGGCTGCGCCTCAGCGCGGCCGAGGCGGAACGCATAGAGGCACTCGCCGAGCCGAAGCCGCTAGACCGCCGGGCGCTCTACCGCGAGGGCCGAGAGCGCTTCCTCGACCGCCTCCTGCTCACGGGCGGCGACGAAACAGGCGAGGCGCTGCTGGCCGACCCCCCGCCCCCGCCCTTCCCGCTCGCGGGCCGCGACCTGCGCGCCCGCGGCGTCCCCGCCGGCCCGGCGTTAGGCCGCCTGCTCCGCGACCTCGAAGACTGGTGGATCGCCCGCGCCTTCCAGCCCGACCGAACCGCCTGCCTCGCGGAGCTGGACCGGCGGCTGGGGTGAGGGGCGGCGGGTGCTATTCCCTGGGGGCGTATTTGGCGAGGATGCGCTGGAGGGTGCGGCGGTGCATGCGCAGCCGCCGTGCGGTCTCCGAGACGTTGCGCCCGCACTGCTCGTAGATGCGCTGGATATGCTCCCAGCGCACCCGGTCGGGCGACATCGGCAGCTCCGGGGGTCCCGGCGGGTCCGCGCCCATGTGCTTCAGCGCCGTCTCGATGGCGTCGGCGTCGGCCGGTTTCGGCAGGTAGTCGATGGCGCCGACCTTCACGGCCGCCACCGCGGTCGCGATATTGCCATAGCCGGTGAGGATGATCGCGCGGCTCTCGGGGCGCACGGTCTGCAGGTGCGAGACGACATCGACGCCGCTGCCGTCGCCGAGCCGAAGATCGACCACGGCGTAATCGGGCGGGTCGATGTCCACCGCCGCCTTGCCGTCCGACACCGAGCCGGCCGTGCGCACGTCGAAGCCGCGCCGTTCCATCGCCCGCGCCAGGCGGTTCAGGAAGGGCGGGTCGTCATCGACCAGAAGAAGTGTGCCGGCGTCGCCGGAGCCTTGCTGTTCGTTCATCGCTCCCCACCCATGCTTGAAGGTTCAAGTATCACGCGAGGCCACAACACCTCAACCTCCGCGCCGCCCTGGGGCCGGTTGAGGAAGGTGACGTCGGCGCCCGTGCGCTCCAGCAGCGTGCGCGCAATGAAGATGCCGAGGCCCATATGGCCGTCGCTGCCCCGCCTCGTGGAAAGGTAGGGCTCGCCGAGGCGGCCCAGCAGCGCCGCGGGGAAGCCGGGCCCGTCGTCCGAGATCGTCACGGCGACCCGCTCGGCGTCCCAGACGATGGAGGCGACCACGCGGCTGCGGGCGAATTGGAGCGCGTTGGACAGGATGTTGCCGAGGCCGTTCACCAGTTCCGGACGGCGCTCCAGGGCCGGCTCGGCCGTGTCGTCGCGCGCGCGGCCGAGAATGGCGAGATCGACCGCCTCGCGCCGGTGCGGGTCCGCCATGCTCTCGATCAGCGCCGTCAAGGGCATGCGGAGATAGGAGGCGCCGCGCGCGTCCGGGCGGCGCGACAGCTCCGTCAGGATCGCCTTGCAGCGTTCGGCCTGGCTCTTCAGCAGGTGCGCATCCTCGGCGAGCGGGCTGTCCGCCGGCACTTCGCGCGCGAGCTCCGAGGCGATGACGGTGATGGTCGCGAGCGGCGTGCCGAGCTCATGCGCCGCGGCCGCGGCCAGCGTGCCGAGATCGGCGACGCGCTGTTCGCGCGCCAGCGCATCCTGCGCGGCCGAGACCGCATCGGTCATCCGGCGCCGCTCGATCGCCACCTGCCCCACATAGACGGCGAGGAAGGCGATGGCGGTGATGGTGGCGAACCATATGCCCAGCACCAGCTCCGCCGGCATGGTGGGCGGCGGCCCGTCCCAGGGCAGCGGCAGATGCCAGACCGACAGCGCGCTGGCGGCCGCCCCGGCCAGCACCACGAGCTTGATGCAGCTTGCCCTCGACAGCACCGACGCCGCCACCGTCACCGGCGCCAGCAGCAGCAGCGCGAACGGGTTCTGGAGGCCGCCCGTGAGGAACAGCAGCAGGGCGAGCTGCAGCGTGTCGAAGGCGAGGAAGCCGAAGGCCTGCGGCTCCGGAAGGCCGGCCCCGGCGCGGTGGTGCAGGCTTGCATACAGGTTGACGACCGCCGACATCGCGATGACCGCCGCCGCCGCCTCGATCGGCAGCCGGTACCCGAAGCCGAAATGGACGACCAGCACCGTGCCCGCCTGCCCCGCCACCGCAACCCAGCGAATCAGCACCAGGGTGCGCGTCTGCACGATGCCGGTCTCGCCCCGGGGCGGCGCGGGCTCTAAAACCTTCATGGGCGGCGGGCGCTCCCCGCTGATGTCGGAGAGGGAAACATAGCATGAGCGAATGGGCCGTCTCGGTGCGCGACCTCTCGAAGGAATTCGGGTCCGTGAAGGCCGTGGACGGGCTGACCTTCGATCTCGAGCATGGCGGCATCGTCGCGCTGCTCGGCGGCAACGGCGCCGGCAAGACGACCACGATCGCCATGCTGCTCGGCCTGCTGCTGCCGACCTCCGGGACGGTGCACGCGCTCGGCGCCGACATGACCCGCGACCGCTACCGGGCGCTGGAGCGCATGAACTTCTCCTCCCCCTATGTCGAGCTTCCCGGCCGGCTGACGGCGGAGGAGAACCTGCTGGTCTATGCGCGCCTCTACGGCGTGGCGCGGGCGGGCCGGCATGTGCGGGAGCTGGCCGAAGCGCTGGAGCTCACCCCGCTGCTGAAACAACGCACGCGCACCCTCTCCGCCGGCCAGAAATCCCGCCTCGCGCTCGCCAAGGCGCTGGTGAACGAGCCGCAGCTCCTGCTGCTCGACGAGCCGACCGCCTCGCTCGACCCCGAGACCGCCGATTGGGCGCGCTCCTATCTCGCCGCCTATGTGCGGCGGACCGGCGCCACCATCCTGCTCGCCTCGCACAACATGCTGGAGGTGGAGCGGCTCTGCCGCGACGTGCTGATGATGAAGGACGGGCGGCTGGTGGACCGGGGCGCCCCGGACGCGCTGATCGCCCGCTACGGGCGGCGCAACATGGAGGAGGTGTTCCTCGACATAGCCCGCGGCGAGGCTAACTCTCGCCGGCGGCTTCCGTGAGCTGGGCGAGGCGGGTGCGGAACTTGTCCGTCTTGTAGTCGGTGACGCGGTAGGCCCAGCCGCCGGCGGTGGCGTTGATCTTGCCGATCTCGGCCGCGACTTCGTCCGGCGTTTTCAGCGCCATCTGGAGCGAGCCCTCGAGCTTGTCCGCATCCATCGTCCTGCGCGCGTCCAGCAGGGGCTGCACGCGCGGGTCCGCCGTCCCCGGCGATGCGGCCAGCACCACCCAGTAATCACCGTCCTGCGCGGCCATCTTCACCTCGACGACGAGTCCGTCGAAGGTGACGAACCGGCCGGAGACCAGCGGCTTCGAGAAGTCCACTTCGGCGGCCGGGCGCACATCGTCGAAGATCAGGAAATCGAGCCAGCTCGTCAGCGGCGACAGCTCGTGGGTCGCCTTCACCTTCCGCCCCTCGCCCGGCGGCTCTTCGAGGGTCCAGACGGTCTCTTCCGGCCCGGCCTTCGAGACCGTGACCGTCTCGCCGTCGGCATGGGTCAGGCGGGTGCGATGGAGGCGGCGCTGCTCCACATTGCAGATATTGCGGTCGAGAAAGCGGGTGAGCAGCTGCACCGGCTGGAAACCGCCCTTGGCGAGCCAGGATTGCGCCTCGCCGCTCCTGCGCAGGAAGACGCCGCCGCCCGCCTCTTCCGGGCGCGCCAGGCCGACCAGCAGGTCCGCCGCCGTCTCACCGCCCGCTTTCGCCACGATCCGGATGGAAAGCGCGCTCCTGTCTCCCAGGTCCTCCACCCGGATCTTCGGATAGAGCGCGGGCTTGCTGGTGCGCGGCTCGATCAGTTCGATGCGTGCGAGGTCGTAGAGCATCCGGCTCAGCATCCTGAAGTCGGCGGGATAGCCGTGGCGCTGCACCACGCCCCAGCGCCCGCCCTCGCGCCGGGCCGACACGGTGCCGTCCGCCGTCGTGGAAACCTCGACGAAGTCGATGTCGTTCACGCGCTCCAGCAGGCCGGGATACAGCATGGCGCCAACAGCCGGGTCGCCGCTGCGGACGCGCTCGTCCACCAGAACGCCGATGGCTGCCGCGGCCGCGGCAGCCGTCAGAATCAGCAGGATCAGGAAACTGCGTAGTTTCATGCGCGTCGCTAACCCTCCTGCACCGGGCGCCGGCGGGCGCGCCGGGCCCAGGCGACGACCGCCGCGAATACGGCCACCAGAGCCGGGACGAGAGCGATGTTGACGAGTTCGAGCCAGGAGGTCAGCGCCTCGACATCGCGGCGCAGGCGGTGCTGGACATCGCGCAGCTCGCGGCGAAGGCGGATCACGTCGGCGCGCATGGTCTTGAGCGAGTCGGCCTGGGATGCCGTCAACACCACCTGTTCCTCGGCCGCGGAGTCCCTCTCGAGCTGGTTCAGCCGCCCCATTGCCTCCTCCAGGCGGTCCAGCAATTCCTTTTCCTTCTTGCGGTGCTTGTTTTCCGCCTCGCGCCGGATTCTCTCCACCAGGGTGAAGGGGCGCTGGAAACTGCCGCGGGAGCGCAGCGACGAGAGGTCGTCGCGGCCGGTCATGTTTTCGACCGCATTCAGGAAGAAGGCCGCATTGTCGGCCACCGCCTGGCCGGTAAGCCCGCCGTCGAACCGGCTTGCGACCATCCACATCGGGTCGGCGAGCATATCGACATCGGCCACCGCAATGACGTCCATCGGCGCCGCGGACCGCGCCAGATGGGCCGCCTTCAGGGCCTCCCATGCGGCCATGGCCTCTTCGTCGATCTCCGCCTCTTCACCTTCGGCCGCCTGTTCCCCGCTGTCCTTCGGCTTCGGTTCCGGCAGCCCGTCCGGAAACGCGCTCTCCACCTCGCCCGACAACCTCGCGGCGAGCACCAGCGGCGCTTCGGCCGGCTCGAAGGCATGGAGCACCGCGACCGGATCGGCCGGTCCCTGGACGAGCGATACCGGCACGGTGCCGCCGTCCTTGGAGGTGGTCACCAGCGGCGTCACCGTGGCCCCGGCGCTCTCGAGCGTCCGGATATGGCCGGGAGACGCGATATTCAGCAGCGAAAGTTCGTTCGCAATCGAATCCTCGCGGGAAATTCCCGTCTTGTCGACGCCGAGCCACAGCGGATAGTCAATTGCCATCAACCGCGTCCTGGACCGGTCGGGCACCTGCACCCGGCGCGCGAAACCGACATCGCCCGCCAGTTCGCCTGCCGGCATCTCGATGCCCCAGGCCTCGAACAGCCGACCGAGATTGGAGGCGAACCCTCCGGGCGGCATGCCGCGGCGGAGGAGTTCCGGGTTCTGCGCCTCGCCTTCGGAGTGCGGGTCCACGAAGACGAGCAGCCTGCCGCCGCGGAGCACGAATTGGTCGAGCGCGTAGAGGGTTTCGTCGGTGAGCCCTTTGGGATGCACGAGCACCACGACATCCACGCCCTCCGGCACCGACGTGGCCGTGCTGACGATCTGGCGCACATCCACCGACTTGAGCAGCAGGTTGTAGATCGTCCAGGCGTCGTTCCGGCCCCGGCCCGACTGGGACATCGGCGAGCCCGCGATCGGAAGGCCGGTTATCAGCCCCACGGCCGGCAATTCCGGGTTGGCGAGGCTATAGACGATGCGGGCGATGTCGTATTCGAGGTCGCGCTCCCGGCTCTCGTCGAAAAACGGGATCAGCTCGACATCGTCGGTCGAGTTGGTGCCGGCGAGGCCGAAGAACACCCGCTCGCCCGAGCGGTCCACCGGCAGCCCCTGGAGGCCGAATGAGTCGGCCCGGTCTTCGGCGTCGGTGAACGGTTCGGGGTCGAATATCTGGAGGTCGATCCTGCCGTCGGAATGCGTGGCGAATTCCTCCAGAAGGTCGCGCACATGGCGCGCATAGACCCCCACCTGAGGGATTTCCCGCGCGATCCGGCTGGAGAAGTAGAAGCGGAGCACGATCGGCTCGTCGATCTCCCGGACGACCCGCTTGGAGTCCTCCGCAAGCGTGAAGGCGCCCTCTTCGGTCAGGTCGAGGCGGGCGTGGCGCAACAGCCGGTCCGACAGGCTGACCCCGGCCACGAACAGGACCGCCAGCAGGACCAGCGCCAGCCTGGCGAACAGGTTGCGTTGCCGGAAACGCTCCATCGCCTCAGTCCGCCTTCTTGAGGTCCACGGTGATGGCGGCCGCGGCCAGCCAGACGCCGATTGCAAGCGCGTAATAGGCAAGGTCGCGCAGGTCTATCACGCCCTTGACGATATTGTTGAAGTGGCTGAGCAGGCTGAAGGAGGCGAGCGTCTCCAGGAACTCCGCCGGCACGGCGTCGCCGAGCACCGGCTGCAGAACCCCCGCCCCCAGCACGTTGAACAGGAAGCAGACGGTCACTGTGAGCACAAAGGCGATCACCTGGTTCCTGGTCAGCGCGGAAAGGCAGGAACCGATGGCGAGATAGGCGCCCGCCAGCAGGAAGGAGCCGATATAGCTGGCGGCGATGACCCCGTTGTCCGGCTCGCCGAGATAGTTGACGGTGAGCCAGATCGGGAATGTCAGCGCCAGCGCGAGCCCGGCAAAGACCCAGGCCGCCAGGAATTTCCCGACCACCGCAGCGGTTGTCGAGACCGGCAGGGTCAGGAAGAGCTCGATGGTGCCCGTCTTGCGCTCCTCGGCCCAGAGCCGCATCGAGATCGCCGGCATGAAGAAGAGGTAGAGCCAGGGGTGCCACTGGAAGAAGGACAGGAGGTCCGCCCGCCCGCGCTCGAAGAAGGAGCCAACATAGAAGGTCAGCGCCGCCGCAAGCGCCAGGAAGATGACGATGAAGACATAGGCGACCGGGGTGATGAAGTAGCCGGCGAACTCCCGGCGGAAGATAGTGCCGATGTTAGCCATGCTCCGCCGCCTCCGCGTCCGGCTGCGTCATCCGCCGGAAAACGTCGTCGAGCGCTCCCGTCTCGGTCCGCAGGTCCCCGACCGCCCAACCGTGCGCCTGAACCAGCAGCCCGACATCCGCGAGGATAGGCGCGCCGTCGCTTGAGAGCGCCGTCAGGCTCACGGCGTCCGGGCCCGCCGGCTCGCGCTGGATCGCCGCCACACGGTCCAGCCCCTCGAGCGACGCGGCGGCCGCATCGGCGAACCGGGCGCCAAGCGTCAGCGAAACGGCATTGTGCAGCGGCGACAGGGCGGCAAGGTCCGCCGGCGCGGCATCCGCCAGAATCCGCCCGCCGGCAATGACCGCCGCGCGGGTGCAGACGGCATCCACCTCCTCCAGGATATGGGTCGAGATGACGATGGCCTTCGAGGGACGGATTTCGCGTATGAGCGCGCGCATTTCGTGTTTCTGGTTCGGGTCCAGCCCGTCCGTGGGCTCGTCGAGGATCAGCACCGGCGGGTCGTGCAGCAGCGCCTGCGCCAGGCCGACGCGGCGCTTGAACCCCTTGGACAGCGTGTCGATGGGCTGGGCCAGCACCTCTGCGAGGTCGGTGCGCTCGACCGCAAGCCCGATGGCGGCCCGGCCCTGCCGGCCGGAGAGGCCGCGCATGGCCGCCGCGAAGGCGAGAAACGCGCCGGCGGTCATGTCGCCGTAAAGCGGCGCGCCTTCGGGCAGATAGCCGAGATTGCGCCGGGCCGGGATCGGATCGTCGGTCACATCGTGGCCGCAGATCGCCGCGCGGCCCTCGGTCGGGGCGAGGAACCCCGCAATCATCTTCATCGTCGTGGACTTGCCGGCGCCGTTGGGGCCGAGGAACCCCAGCACCTCGCCCGCGCCGACCTCGAGGTCCACGCGGTCAACCGCCACATGCGCATCGAAGCGCTTTGTCAGGCCTTCGGCGGTAACCAGCGCCAACATTCCATCCCCAATCCCGGCGGCTTCTTCAAGCCGCTCCGGCCGGCGCGGGGTATAGCCAACCGCACCGCGACGCACCACTTAACTATTGGTAAGGTTCCGCCCCCCGAAGAACCGGATCCCGATGTCATGTCCGACGATCTCTGCCGACTGACCGCCCGCGAAACCGTTGCAAGGCTCAAGGCCGGCGACATCACGCCGCTCGACGCCATCGACGCCGCGATGGCGCATATAGAGGCGGTTGACGGCCGGGTCAATGCGCTGCCGACCCTCGTGCCGGAACGCGCGCGCGACCGGGCCCGCGAGCTGATGGAGCGCGCGCCCGCCGAGCGCGGCCTGCTGGCCGGCCTGCCGGTGGCGATCAAGGACCTGAATCCCGTGGCGGGCGTGCGCACCACATACGGCTCGCCGATCTATGCCGACCATGTGCCGGACGAGTCGGACGTCGCCGTGCTGCGGATCGAGGCCGCGGGCGGCGTCGTGCTCGCGAAATCGAACACGCCCGAGTTCGGCGCCGGCGGGCAGACCTTCAACGAGGTGTTCGGCGCCACCCGCAACCCGTGGAACACCTCGCTCACCTGCGCGGGCTCCTCCGGCGGCGCGGCGGTGGCGCTCGCCACGGGGCAGGTCTGGCTCGCGCACGGGTCCGACCTCGGCGGCAGCCTGCGGACGCCGGGCGCCTTCTGCTCGGTGGTGGGTCTGCGCCCGTCGCCCGGCCGGGTGCCGAGGGGCCCTTCCGACAGCGGCTTCAACTACCTCTCCGTGAACGGCCCGATGGCGCGCAATGTCGCGGACGCCGCCCTTTTCCTGGACGTCATGGCCGGGCTCGATCCGCGCGACCCGCTGTCCTGGCCGGCCCCTCCGGTGCCCTACCGCGAGGCGGTGGCCGCGCCCGCCAGGCCCCGCCGCATCGCCTTCAGCGCCGATCTCGGCTTCATGCCGGTCGATCCGGAAGTGCGCGACATCTGCGCCCGCGCCATGGCGCATTTCGAGGGCATGGGCGTGGCCGTGGAGGACCGTGCACCGGACTTTTCCGGCGCCATGGAGGCCTTCCACACCTTCCGGGCCGTCCTGTTCGTCACCGATCACGCCGAGCGGATGAAGGCGCATCGCGACAAATTCAAGCCGGAGATCATCTGGAACTACGAAAAGGGCCTGGCGCTCACCGCGGCCGACATCGCGCAAGCCGAGGCCGGGCGGGCGGCGCTCTTCCTGCGCATGGCCGAGTTCTTCCGGGAGTTCGACCTGCTCGCCTGCCCGACCGCGGCGGTGCCGCCCTATTCGCTGGACCAGCGCTATGTGGACCGGATCGGCGATACCGTGTTCGACAACTACGTGGACTGGATGGGCCTGCAATGCGCGGTCACGGTCACCTCCTCGCCGGCGATCAGCATCCCCTGCGGCTTCACCTCGGACGGGCGCCCCGTCGGCCTGCAACTGGTCGCCCGGCCGCGCGGCGAGGCGGAGCTGCTGCAAGCGGCGGCGCTGTTCGAGCAGGCGGCCGGCCTCGACAGCCTGCTGCCCATCGACCCGAAGGACCCCGCCTGCTGAGCACCGGCCCGGCCCGTAGCCAGTGCTCCGGTCGGGCAATGCGCGCATTCGGCACGGGCATGGAGGCCTCTACCGTTCGGTCCACCGCTTGCGGCGGCGCAGGCCGGCGAGGCGGCGGTGGCGCTCCAGGCCGTGGCGCTTCAGGAAGTGCTGCACGGCGGTCGGGCTGAACGACAGCCCCTCTTCGGCGAGCGCGCGGCTGAGTCCCCGGACGGACAGTCCCGGCCGCGCCTCCAGCAGGCGGAAAATCCGCTCCCGCTCCGGCTCGATCCGGGAGACGCCGCCCCCCATCGGGTCGGGCCGCACATGGCCGCGCTCGCGAAAACGCCGGACCCAGCTGCGGACCGTGCTCTCCCCCAGCCCGAAATGCCGGGCCGCGGCGGCGGCGCTCATGCCGCCTTCCAGCACCGCCGCGACCGCCCGGCCCCGCAGGTCCTCGCTGACCGGGCGGCCGGGCCGCCGTTTTCCCAGCGCGCCCGTCCGCCCGTTCCCGGCTTCCTCCGTCATCGCTCCTCCTCCCGCCGCCCCGACGCGGCTTTCGTATAACCGCCGCGCCGACGCGGCTTTCGTATAGCCGCCGCGCCGACGCGGCTTCGGTAAACGGCCGCATCGCCGCAGCCTCGAAAACCGGCCGGCCTCGACGGAACGGTCCGGCCCGCCCGCCGGCGCGCTGCCGGCGTCCCGCCGTCCGGCTTCGATGAAACGATCCGCCGCCGGCGCGCGCCTCCCGGCCGGCGGCCCCGGCAACTGGGTCGCCATTCCGCCTCCGGGTTGCGTGCGGAATCGGGGTGCTCAGGGGGCGCTTGCGCCGGACAGTCAGGTCATGGCCTCGTTCGTTTCCTTAAGGGTTCGAGGACATATATAGGATATAAACTGAAAAAAACAAGAACAAAAAAGGTATCGAAACGGGATAGAGACGGCAGCCCGTCAGGGCAGGAGTTCTATGGAATCGACCTTGTCGGCATAGAAGGCGGCGTGGCCGGCAATCGCCGCGCATTCGTCGAACGGCGCCGGATAGCTCCAGACGGCGTCCTCCGCGACGCGCTCCCCGGCGACGAGCGTGCGGTAGCTGGCGTCCCCCTTGAAGGGGCAATGGCTCGTCCGCGCGCTCGGGCGCATGAGGCTCCGGTCGAGGTCCTCCTCGGGGATGTAGTGGACCGGCGGATAGCTGCTTTCGCGCATGAGCAGCGCGCGGCGGCTGTCGGCCACGGTCCGGCCGGCGAAGGTCACGACGACCCGGCCTTCCGCCGGCTCGATGGTGATGCGGTGATCCGGCCGCTTGCGGAAACCGGGGGCGGGATTGGGCACGGCGTTCATCGCCTTTCTCCCCTGAGCGTGTTCACGAAGTCGGTCAGGCCCGTCTGCCGCGTCCGCCTGCGGCGCTCTGCCCGAAGAATACTGCGGACCTCTTCGATGCTCGTCTCCAGGTCGCTGTTGATAACGACATAGTCGTATTCGGCATAGTGGCTCACCTCGTCGAGCGCCTTGGCCATGCGCGCGCGCACCACCTCGGAACTGTCCTGGGCACGGGCGTGCAGGCGCCGCTCCAGCTCCTCGATGGACGGCGGCAGCACGAAGACGCCGACCAGGTCGGTCCGGGCCTTCTCGGCAATCTGCTGCGCGCCCTGCCAGTCGATGTCGAACAGCATGTCGCGCCCGTCCTCGAGCGCCGCTTCGACGGGCGCGCGCGGCGTGCCGTAGCGGTGCCCGAAGACCTCGGCATGTTCGAGGAAGCCGTCCCTTTCGACCATCTCCCGGAACGCGGCGTCATCGACGAAAATGTAATCGCGGCCGTCCACCTCGCCCTTGCGGGGCGGGCGCGTCGTCAGGCTGACCGAGAGCGCGATGTTCTCCTCGCGCTCCAGCACGGCGCGGCTGATCGTGCTCTTGCCGGCGCCGGAAGGCGAGGAGAGCACCAGCATCAGGCCGCGCGTCGCTACGGGTCGGGCAGGCTTCATTCGAGGTTGCGCGCCTGCTCGCGAAAGGCTTCCAGCGCGGCCTTGAGGTCCAGCACGGTGCGGGTGAGGTCGAGGTCCGCCGATTTGGAGCCGAGCGTGTTGGCCTCGCGGTGGATTTCCTGGCAGAGGAAGTCGAGCTTGCGGCCGACCGCGCCGCCTGAGGCGAGAAGCGCCCCTGCCGCCTCCAGATGCGCGTCGAGCCGGTCGAGCTCCTCGCGCACATCCGCCTTCGCGGCCAGCAGCGCGACTTCCTGCGCGAGCCGGTCCTCGGGAAGCTCGACGTCGAGCGCGGCGATGGCGGCGGCGAGCCGGTCCCTGAGCGCGGCCGGCTGCGACGCCGCCATGCCCCGCGCCGCGCCGGCCCCGGCCTTCATGGCGAGGAGATGCCCGTCCAGCGCCGCGGCGAGCGCCCGGCCCTCCCTGCGCCGCGCGTCCAGGAGCCCGTCCAGAGCGTCCTCCAGGGTCGCGAGCAACGCCGCCTCGTCGCGCGCCTCGAGGCCGGGATCGACCGCCTCGATGACGCCGCGCAGGCCCATCAGGCCGGCCGGGTCTCCGCCGCCCCGCTTTTCGGCCACGGCCGCCAGCTCGTCGAGCCACGCTTCGTCCACCCTGTAGCGCTGCCGCCCCTGCACCTGCTCGAACCGCAATTCCAGCGAGATGCTGCCGCGCTGGAACCGGGCCTGCACCGCCTTGCGGATCGCCGGCTCCAGCCCGTCGCAGCCGGAAGGCAGGCGCAGGCGCAGGTCGAGGCCGCGATGGTTGACCGAACGGACCTCCCAGCGCCAGCCGGGGCCGGCGGCGGACGCGAAACCGGTCATGGAAGACAGCTCTGTCACTGCAAGCGCCTCAACAGCCTGCGGTAGCGGGCGGCATTGCGATTGTGCTCCTCGAGCGTGCGCGCGAACAGATGGCCGCCCGCGCCGTCGGCGACGAAATAGAGCGCATCCGTTTCCGCAGGCCGCGCCGCCGCCTCCAGCGCCGCCAGGCCCGGATTGGCGATCGGGCCCGGCGGCAGCCCGCGGATGCGATAGGTGTTGTAGGGGTGGTTCACGCGGAGGTCGGCGCGGGTGAGCGGGCGCCCGAGCTCCCGCTGGCCGCCGGTGAGCGCGTAGATGACCGTCGGGTCCGTCTGGAGGCGCATGCCGCGCTTCAGGCGGTTGACGAACACGCCGGCGACCAGGGCCCGCTCTCCCGAAAGGCCGGTTTCCTTCTCGACGATCGAGGCGAGGGTGAGCAGCTCGGTCTCGCTTCCGAGCGGCGAACCGGCCGGCCGGTCGCGGAACAGGCGCACCAGCGCCTTGTCCATGGCACGCTGCATCCGCGCCACCAGGTCCGCGCGGCCGTCGCCATGGCTGTAATGGTAGGTCTCCGGCAACAGCCGCCCCTCGCCGGGGTCGGGCGCCTCGCCGACCAGCCCTTCGGCGTTCCGCAGAAGGTCCAGCACCGCAGCGGTGGTGAGCCCCTCCGGCACCGTCAACCGGCGCACGACGGTCCTGCCCGCCACCAGCAGGTCGCGGACGGATGCAGCGCTGATGCCGGCGGGGAAATCGTATTCGCCGGCTTTCAGGCGGTTCTCCGCGCCGTCCACGATCACGAAGACCCGGAAGGCCAGCGGATCGCGCAACACGCCCCGTTCGGCAAGCAGTTCCGCCAGCAGCCCAAGGCCCGTGCCCTTCGGCACGACGACCCGGCGCGTCTCGGCGAGCGGGCCGGGCGCGTTGAAATCCTGCCAGGCCCGGAATGCGAACCCGGTAGCTGCCGCCGCCAGCAGTGCCAGAAGGACGCCGGCAAGCCGACGGCGGCCCATCGAGGGTCAGGGCGCGCCGGCGAAAACCAGCGAGGTATTGGTGCCGCCGAACCCGAAGGAATTGGAAAGCGCATGCTCGATCCTGCGTTCCTTCGCCGCGCCGGGCACGAGGTCGAGGTCGCAGCCATCCGAGGGGTCTTCGAGATTGAGCGTAGGCGGCGCGATACCGCATTGCACGGCCTTGATGGTGAAGATCGCCTCGATGGCCCCGGCCGCGCCGAGCAGGTGGCCGTGGGCGGACTTGGTGGAGGACATCGACAACTCGTAGGCATGGTCTCCGAACAGGCGCTTCACGGCCCCGAGTTCGATCTCGTCGCCGAGCGGCGTCGAGGTCCCGTGGGCGTTGATGTAGTCGATCTTCTCGGGGTCGAGCCCGGCCCGCTTCAACGCTGCCTCCATGGCGCGGTAGCCGCCATCGCCGTCGGCTGCGGGCGCGGTGATGTGGTGGGCGTCGCCGGAGAGGCCGTAGCCGACGACCTCGGCATAGATCCGCGCCCCGCGCGCCTTCGCGTGCTCATATTCCTCCAGCACGATGCAGCCCGCGCCCTCGCCCATGACGAAACCGTCGCGCGCCTTGTCCCAGGGCCGGGAGGCGCGCTCCGGCTCGTCGTTGAAATTCGTCGAAAGCGCCCGCGAGGCCGCGAAACCGGCGATGCCGAGGCGGCAGATCGCGGCCTCCGCTCCGCCTGCAACCATGACATCGGCATCGTCCAGCGCGATCAGCCGGGCCGCATCGCCGATGGCGTGCGCCGCCGTCGCGCAGGCGGTGACCACCGAGTGGTTGGGACCCTTGAAGCCGTATCTGATCGAGACCTGCCCGGAGACGAGGTTGATGAGCGCGGACGGGATGAAGAACGGGCTGATGCGCCGGGGGCCGCGTTCCTGCAGCAGGATCGAGGCATCGTGGATGGTCTGCAGGCCGCCGATGCCGGAGCCGATCATGACGCCGGTGCGGTTCCGGCCGTCCTCGTCCTCCGGCTCCCAGCCCGAATCCCCGACCGCCTGGTCGGCCGCCACCATGCCGTAGATGATGAACGGGTCGAGCTTGCGCCGGTCCCGGGCGGGCATCCACTCGTCAGGGTCCCAGCGGCCGTCCTCGCGGCTTCCCGCCGGCAGGTAGGCGGCAATGCGGCAAGGCAGGTCGGACACATCGAACGTGTCGATGGGGCCGATGCCGGATTCGCTCTCGACCAGCCTTTTCCAGGAGGGTTCGACGCCGATTCCCATCGGCGAGACCAGCCCCATCCCGGTGACCACCACGCGGCGCATGCCGTTTCCCCCCGGGGCCGCGTCAGGCGTTCTCGTTGATATAGTCGATCGCGTTCTTGACCGTCACGATCTTCTCTGCCGCATCGTCGGGTATCTCGACGCCGAATTCCTCTTCGAACGCCATCACCAGCTCGACCGTGTCGAGGCTGTCGGCGCCCAGGTCGTCGATAAAGCTCGCCCCTTCAACGACCTTGCCCTCGTCCACGCCGAGATGCTCCACGACGATTTTCTTCACGCGATCGGCGATATCGCTCATTCAATCCCCTCCCTTCTGGACTGTTCATGCAGGCCTGCCGCTGCGGCTTCCAGACCCCGGCACGGCGGCAAGGCTCATAGCACAGCCCGCAAGGACGGGCCAGAGCCGCATCATATCATCGCCATGCCGCCATTCACATGCAGCGTCTGGCCGGTGACATAGGCCGCCTCGTCGCTGGCGAGGAACACCGCGGCGGCGGCGACGTCCTCGGGCAGGCCGAAACGCCCGGCCGGCACGCGGCTGAGCGCTTCCGTGCGCTGCTTCTCGTTCAATTCCTGCGTCATGGCCGTGTCGATGAAGCCGGGCGCGATGCAATTGACCGTCACCCCCCGCCCCGCGACCTCGGCGGCGACCGCCTTGGTCATGCCGATCATGCCGGCCTTGGAGGCCGCATAGTTGGCCTGGCCCGGATTGCCGGTGACGCCGACCACGGAGGAGACCGCGATAATGCGCCCGCGCCGGCGGCGCATCATGCCGCGCAGCGCCGAGCGGGCGAGGCGGAAGCCGGCCGTCAGGTTGATGTCCAGCACCGTCTGCCAGTCCTCGTCGCGCATGCGCAGGAACAGGCCGTCGCGCGTGACGCCGGCATTGCTGACCAGGATGTCGAGCGGGCCGAGTTCTTCTTCCGCCCGCGCGACCAGGCCGTCCGCCGCCGCACTGTCGCCGAGATTGCAGGGCAGGACCGCCGCGCCGTCGAGCTCGCCGGCCAGCGCTTCGAGCGCCGCCTCGCGGGTGCCGGAAAGCCCGACGCGGGCGCCCTGCGCTGCCAGCGCGCGGGCAATCGCGGCACCGATGCCGCCTGATGCGCCGGTGACCAGCGCGGTTCTGCCGCTGAGATCGAACATGGGGCTATGGCCGCCTTTCTAGCTGTCGAGCGCGAGTTCGGACATGGGGTAGCCGGCGCTGCGGGGAATGCGCAGCACCCGCCCGGCGGGTGTGGCCGCGATGCGCGTCATCACAGTTTCCACGGGCTCGGCCTCAGCGCGCCTGAGCGCGTCCGACACGGTGCCGGACTGCGCCAGCCGGGAAAGGATGGCGCGGGTCGGGAACATGATCGGCCGGTTCCCCTCGGCCGCGTCGCGGAGCGCGATCTGCGGGCGGATCCAGAGCGAGTCCACGGATTCGGAGCCGTCATGGCTGCCGTCCTGACCCGGCGGCAGGGCGGCCAGGTAGAAATGCACGTCGAAGCGCCGGGCCGAGTGTTCGGGCGTGATCCAATGCGCGCAATGGCAGAGCGCCGCCGTGTCGGCGACGAGGTCCTCGGCCTTGAGGAAGTCGTGGAACGGCACGCTGCCGTCATGCACGCCGGCCCGCCAGCGCGCCACGATCCGCCCGGCGTCTTCCGGCGGCTGCATGGACCCCGCGCGCCGCGCCAGCAGCACGCCCGTCTCCTCGAACGCCTCGCGCACGGCCGCGATGCGGTGCGCCCGCGCCCTCTCGCCGAAGCGGCCGGTGGCGCGTGCGGCGAGCACGGGGTCTCCGTCTTCCGGATCGACCTTGCCGCCCGGAAAAACCAGCGCGCCCGAGGAGAAGTCAAGTTCGGGGCTGCGCAGCACCATGAAGACCTCGAGGCCGTCCGGGCGGTCGCGCAGGATGAGCACGCTGGCGGCGGGCTTCGGAATCGCCGGGGATCGTTCCATGCCGGCCCTTATAGCGGCGGCGGAGAACAAGGGCACGGGCATTCCGTCGCGCGGGGCGCGCAGGGCTTGAAATCCGTATCGTTCCGGTACAGTTTCCAATCCGGAGCGAATGACTACGGATTGAGGCGATGCTGAGACTGAGCCGGATGAACGACTACGCCGTCGTCGTTCTGGGGCAATTGGCGTCCCGGCCCGAACGGCCGCGTTCGGCGAGCGAGGTCGCCGAGGCGACGGGCCTCGCCGCCTCCACCGTGTCCCAGGTGCTGAAGGCGCTGGCCCATGCCGGGCTGGTGGCCTCGGTCCGGGGTGCGCATGGCGGCTATACGGCCGACCGGCCGCCGGAAGACATTTCCGTCGCCGAGATCGTGCTGGCGGTGGACGGGCCGGTGGCGCTGACCGCCTGCGTGGACGGCGGCGACTGCGCCATCGAGGCGACCTGCCTGCTGCGCGGCTCCTGGGACCGGATCAACAACGCCGTCCGCGACGCGCTGGAAGAGGTGACGCTCGCCGACATGCTGGCCCCGATGCGGGACTTCTCGCGTTTCGAGCCGCAGGAGTTGCACCCATGAGCCGGGTTGCCGCCGAAACCGTCGAGCAGGTCCGCTCGCTCGGCGACCGCTACAAATACGGCTTCGTCACCGACATCGAGTCCGAGCAGGCCCCCAAGGGGCTCAACGAGGACATCGTGCGCTTCATCTCCGCCATCAAGGACGAGCCGGAATGGCTGCTGGAATGGCGCCTTGAGGCCTTCCGGCACTGGCAGACCATGACCGAGCCGAACTGGGCGAAGCTCGGCATCCCGATGATCGACTACCAGGACGCCTATTACTACTCCGCGCCGAAGCAGAAGGAGGGGCCGAAGTCGCTCGACGAGGTGGACCCCGAACTGCTGGCCACCTACGACAAGCTCGGCATCCCGCTCCGCGAGCAGGAGATGCTGGCGGGCGTGGCGGTGGACGCGGTGTTCGACAGCGTCTCGGTCGCCACCACCTTCAAGGCGAAGCTGGAGGAGCACGGCGTCATCTTCTGCCCGATCTCCGAGGCGGTGCAGAACCACCCGGAGCTGGTGCGGAAATATCTGGGCTCGGTGGTTCCCTACACGGACAATTTCTTCGCCACGCTCAACTCCGCCGTCTTCACGGACGGCTCCTTCGTGTTCGTGCCGAAGGGCGTGCGCTGCCCGATGGAGCTGTCCACCTATTTCCGCATCAATGCGGCCAATACCGGGCAGTTCGAGCGCACGCTCATCATCGCCGAAGACTCCTCCTATGTGAGCTATCTGGAAGGCTGCACCGCGCCGATGCGCGACGAGCACCAGCTCCATGCCGCGGTCGTCGAGCTGGTGGCGCTGGACGATGCCGAGATCAAGTATTCCACCGTGCAGAACTGGTATCCGGGCGACGAGAACGGCGTCGGCGGCATCTTCAACTTCGTCACCAAACGCGGGGCCTGCGTCGGCGCGCGCTCGAAGATTTCCTGGACCCAGGTGGAGACCGGCTCGGCGATCACCTGGAAATATCCGAGTTGCATGCTGCACGGCGCGGACTCTGTGGGCGAGTTCTATTCCATCGCCATCACCAACAACTACCAGCAGGCAGACACCGGCACCAAGATGGTGCATATGGGCCCGCGCTCGCGTTCGCGCGTGATCTCCAAGGGCATTTCAGCGGGCCGCGCGAGCAACGCCTATCGCGGCCTCGTCAAGATGCTGCCCGGCGCGGCCAGCGCCCGAAACTACACCCAGTGCGACTCGCTGCTCATCGGCTCGAAATGCGGGGCGCACACCTTCCCCTATATCGAGAGCCAGAACCGCTCGGCCCGCGTCGAGCACGAGGCCACCACCTCCAAGATCGACGACGACCAGCTCTTCTACTGCCGCCAGCGCGGCATCGGTGAGGAGGAGGCAGTGGCGCTGATCGTCAACGGGTTCTGCCGCGAAGTGCTGCAGCAACTGCCGATGGAGTTCGCGGTCGAGGCCCAGAAACTCGTCGGTATCTCGCTCGAAGGATCTGTCGGCTGATGCTTGAAATCCGCGATCTCCACGCCTCGGTGGATGGCCAGGCGATCCTGAACGGGCTCGACCTTTCGGTCGGCGCAGGCGAGGTGCATGCCGTGATGGGGCCGAACGGCTCCGGCAAGAGCACGCTCTCCTATGTGCTGTCCGGCCGCGAGGGCTACGCGGTGGACCGGGGCGAGGTGCTCTACGACGGCCGGGACCTGCTGGAGCTTGAGCCGGAGGAGCGCGCGGCGGCCGGCCTTTTCCTCGCCTTCCAGTATCCGGTCGAGATTCCGGGTGTGGGCACCATGACCTTCCTGCGCACGGCGCTCAATGCGCTCCGGCGCGGCCGGGGCGAGGACGAGCTCGACGCCATGCAATTCCTGCGCGTCGTCCGCCAGAAGGCTCGCGCGCTCGGCATCGGCGACGACATGCTGAAGCGGGCGCTGAATGTCGGCTTCTCCGGCGGCGAGAAGAAGCGCAACGAAATGCTCCAGCTTGCGATTCTGGAGCCGCGCCTGGCGATCCTCGACGAGACCGACAGCGGCCTCGACATCGACGCGCTCAAGGTGGTCGCGGAGGGGGTGAACGCGCTGCGCTCGCCGGACCGGGCCATGCTCATCATCACCCATTACCAGCGCCTGCTGGACCATATCGTGCCCGACCGCGTGCATGTGCTTGCGAAGGGTCGGATCCTCCGTTCAGGCGGCAGCGAGTTGGCGCTGGAACTGGAGGAGAAGGGCTACGGCGAAATCATGGGCGAGGCGGCATGACGCCCCAAGTCGCGTTACCAGGCGTCGAGGCTTACCGCGAGGCGTTCGAGAGCATCCGCGCCTCGCTGCCGGGCGAGCGCGGGACCGCCTTCGAGACCTTCGCCGCGAAGGGCTTTCCGACCAACCGGGTCGAGGCGTGGAAATATACGAGCCTGCGCCCGCTGGCCCGCCAGCGCTTCCAGCCGGCGGCTCCGGACCCGGAAGCCGCCGTGCCCTTCCTCGGCGACGGGCCGCGCATCGTGCTGGTCAACGGCTTCCTGCGCGAAGACCTCTCGACCGTGCCCGTCGAACGCTGGACCGGTCCGGACGGAATGGCGGAGGCGGACGGCGAGCCGCTGGTCGCGCTCAACGCCGCCATGGCGGGCGACGGCTACGCGCTGACCGTCGGCGAAGTTTGGGACGAGCCCATCGAGATCGTCCATGCGACCGTACCGGGTCGCACCGGCCCGGTGGCGCAATCGCGCAACCGGATCGTTGTCGGGTCCGGCGGCGCGGCGCATGTCATTGAGCGGCACATCGGTCTCGGCGCGGGCGCCTATTTCGTCAACGGCGTGACCGAGGTGGAGATCGAGGCCGGCGGGCGGCTCCGCCACACCAAGCTCCAGGAGGAAGGGGCGGACGCGCACCATCTCTGGTTCATGCCCGCGCGGCTGGGCCGGGGCGCGGTGCTGGAGAGCACCGTGTTCACCTTCGGCGCGCGGCTGTCGCGCAACCAGATCGAGGCGGACATCGCGGGCGAAGGCGCGCAGCTGGCGCTCAACGGGGCCTACGCCATCGCCGGCCGCCAGCTTGCCGACCATACGAGCCGCATCGAGCACCGCGCGCCGGACGCGACCAGCCGGCAGGTGTACAAGGGCGCAATCGGCGGACAGGCGCGCGGCGTCTTCCAGGGCCATATCGTCGTCGCCGAGGGCGCGCAGAAGACGGACGGCCACCAGCTCAACCGCGCGCTGCTGCTTTCGGGCCGGGCCGAGATCGACGCCAAGCCGGTGCTGGAAATCTACGCCGACGACGTGCAGTGCAGCCACGGCGCCACGGCCGGCGACATAGACGGCGACGCCCTGTTCTATCTGCGCTCGCGCGGCATTCCTGCCGACACCGCCCGCGGGCTGCTGGTGCGCGCCTTCCTGTCGGAGATACTGGAAGACACGCCGGAAGGCGCGCTGCGCTCGGCGGTCGAAGAACGAATAGACGGATTTCTGGAGGCCGGCGCATGAGCCCGGACAGCACCCCGACCCTCAGGCCGAATTACGATGTGCTGGCGATCCGCCGGGACTTCCCGATCCTCGCGCGCGAGGTGTTCGGCAAGCCGCTGGTCTATCTGGACACGGGCGCGAGCGCCCAGAAGCCGCGCCAGGTCATCCGCGCCATGACGGAGGTGATGGAGGAGACCTACTCCAACGTCCATCGCGGCGTCCATTTCCTCTCCCAGGCCTGCACGGACCAGTTCGAGGCGGCGAGGGAGACCGTGGCGCGCTTCATCAATGCGCCGGAAGCCGACGAAATCGTCTGGACGCGGGGCGCCACGGAAGCCCTCAACCTCGTCGCCGCCACATGGGGCCGGGCGAATATCGGGCCGGGCGACCGGATCGTGATCTCAACGCTGGAGCACCATTCCAACATCGTGCCCTGGCAATTTCTGCGCGACGAGACGGGGGCCGAGCTCGCGGTCATTCCCGTGGACGATGCGGGCGAGGTCGATCTCGACGCCTATGCCGCGCTGCTGGGCGACGGCCGGGCGAAGCTCGTCTCGGTCACCCATGTCTCCAACTCCATCGGCACCGTGCTGCCGATCCGCCAGATGGCGCGGATGGCGCATGAGAAGGGCGCGCTGTTCATGGTGGACGGCTGCCAGGCCGCGCCGCACATGGCCGTCGACGTGCAGGAGCTCGGCGTCGATTTCTACTGCTTCTCCGGGCACAAGACCTACGGGCCGACCGGCATCGGCGCGCTCTGGGGCCGGAAGGCGCTGCTCGACGCCATGCCGCCCTACCAGGGCGGCGGCGAGATGATCGCGCACGTCACCTTCGAGAAGAGCACCTTCAAGGCAGCGCCGCACAAATTCGAGGCCGGCACGCCCGCCATCGTCGAGGCGGTGGGGCTGGGCGCGGCGCTCGACTATATCGAGGCCGTCGGGCGCGACGCGATCCTGGCGCACGAAACGGATGTCGCCGAATATGCCCGCGAGCGCCTGGCCGCCGTGCCGGGCGTGCGGATCGTCGGCCATGCGCGCGAGCGGGGCGCCATCGTCTCCTTCACCATGGACCAGGCCCATCCCCACGACATCGGCACCATCATCGACCGGGCGGGCGTGGCGGTGCGCGCCGGCCATCACTGCGCCTTCCCGGTGATGGAGCGCTTCGATGTCGGCGCGACGGCCAGGGCCTCCTTCGGGCTCTACAACATGAAGAACGAGGTGGACCGGCTGGTCGAGGCGCTGGACGAGGTCGCGGAGATCTTCGGGCGATGAACGAGCTGCGCGAGCTTTACCAGGAGGTGATCCTCGACCACGGCCGCAACCCGCGCAATTTCCGCCGCATCGAGGACGCCGACGGCGAGGCGCGGGGCGACAACCCGCTCTGCGGCGACCGGGTGCATGTCTATGTCAAGCTGAACGGGGCGGGCGAGGTCGGCGACGTGGCTTTCCAGGGCCGCGGCTGCGCAATCACGACCGCGTCCGCCTCGATGATGACCGAGCTGCTGAAGGGGCGCAGCGAGGCGGAGGCGCGGCGGCTGTTCGACCTGTTCCACGCCGTCTGCACGGACGAGGCGTTCGATCCGCTGGACGTGCCGGAGGAGTTCGAGGAGGAGTTGGACAGGCTCCTGGTCATGGCGGGTGTGCGCCAGTTCCCGATGCGGGTAAAATGCGCGACCTTGCCGTGGCATACTTTCGCGGCCGCGCTCGACGGCAAGGCGACGGCGACAACGGAATAGGCGGGGACGGGACGGAGAACGATGGAAGGGACGATGCCCTTCGAACAGTGGATGGGCGGCGAGCCGCTGCAGGAGTTCCGCGCCGAGGCGGGGACGCCGTTGGAGCCGGGCTCGCCGATTGCGCCGCACGCCAACCTGATCGCGGCGCTCAAGACCGTGTACGATCCCGAGATTCCGGTGGACATTTACGAACTCGGCCTCATTTACGATCTGGAGCAGGCCGAGGACGGCTCGGTGCGCGTCGAGATGAGCCTGACCGCGCCCGGCTGCCCGGTCGCCGGCGAGATGCCGGGCATGGTGGCCGACGCCGTGGCGGGCGTGCAGGGCGTCGGCGAGGTCGAGGTCCGGCTGGTGTGGGAGCCGGCATGGACGATGGAGCGCATGAGCGAGGAGGCCCGCCTCGCGCTCGACATGTGGTGAGGAGAAGGAGGCGCTTATGCCAGAGCCGATGATCCGGATGACGGACGCCGCCGCCGAGCGGGTGCGCCACCTCATGTCGCTCTCCGAAGAGCCGGCGGTCGGCTTGCGCGTCGGCGTGCGCACGCGTGGCTGCTCCGGCCTCTCCTACTCCGTCGAATACGCGAAGGAGCGCAAGCCCTACGAAGAGGCCATCGAGTCGAACGGCGTGACCGTGCTGATCGACCCGACCGCGGTCATGTTCCTCATCGGATCGGTGATGGACTACCGCGAAGGCATCTTCGAATCCGGCTTCACCTTCGAGAACCCCAACGCCAAGGGCACCTGCGGCTGCGGCGAAAGCTTCCATGTGTGAGGGCGGCCGACGGCTTGCCGCCGGGGCTTGAACCGGGCGGGCGCAGCGCCGATATTGGCGACTGGTACCGACAACGCTAACGGAGACCGCAAATGGCCTTCGACAATCTGAGGACGACGGCGCGCGCCGCCGGCCGCAGCACGACCCGCACGGCGGAGCTCGATGCCGGCCTGCGGAAGCACATGCTCGGCATCTACAACTACATGGCCTCGGGCGTGCTGCTCACGGGCATCGTCGCCTATCTGGTGTTCACCATGGCGGTGGCGCAGACGCCCGGCGGCCAGATGGTGCTGACGACCTTCGGGCAGGCGATCTACCTCTCGCCGCTCAAATGGGTGCTGATGCTCTCGCCGCTCGCCTTCATCCTCGTGCTGAGCTTCGGCGTCCACCGCCTGAGCACGCCCGCGACGCAGGGGCTGTTCTGGGTGTTCTGCGCGCTCATGGGCGCGAGCATCAGTTCGATCTTCCTGCAATATACCGGCACCAGCATCGCGCGCGTGTTCTTCATCACCGCGGCCGCTTTCGCCGGCCTCAGCCTCTACGGCTACACGACGAAGCGCGACCTCTCCGGCATGCGCTCCTTCCTGGTGATGGGGCTGATCGGCGTCATCATCGCCTCGCTGGTCAATATCTTCCTCGCCTCGAGCGCGCTCCACTTCGCCGTGTCGGTGATCGGCGTTCTGGTGTTCGCCGGCTTCACCGCCTACGACACCCAGCGCATCAAGAGCGAGTACTATCACGGCTACGACGCCGCCGTGATGGCCAAGAAGTCGGTGATGGACGCGCTGATGCTCTATCTGAGCTTCATCAACATGTTCCTGCTGCTGCTGAGCCTGTTCGGCAACAGGGAATAGGTCAGAGGCCGACCGTCACCCTTCCGCCGTCGTCGATCACCGGGCGCTTCACCAGGGCCGGATGCGCGAGCATCAGGCGCCTGGCCCGGCCGGCGTCGAGCCCCGCCTTCTCGGCCTCGTCGAGCGCCCGCCAGGTCGTGCTGCGCCGGTTGAGCAGCGCCTCCCAGCCGACCGCGCCGATCCAGCGGTCCAGCATCGCGCCGTCCAGCCCGTCCTCGCGCAGGTCGTGGAAGCGGTGTTCGCGGCCGGCCAGCGCCTTCCGCGCCTTGCGGCAGGCATCGCAGCTCTTCAGGCCATAGACGGTCAGCATGGACGCGCATTCCTCGGTCTTGCGGGTCCGCTTATAGTCGCACGGCCGCGTTCCGGAGGGGAAGCACCGCCGTCCGTCCGCCACGTTTCCGGGGAGGCCGCCCATGCAGGGTCCTGAGAGCCATTCCTACTTCTCGCAGCGCCTGCGCCTGCACTATGTCGACTGGGGCAATCCGGACGCGCCGCCGCTGCTGCTGATCCACGGCGGGCGGGACCATTGCCGCAACTGGGACTGGGTGGCGGAGGCGCTCCGGGAGGACTACCGCATCGTCGCCCCGGACCTCCGGGGCCACGGCGACAGCGCCTGGTTCGTCGGCGGCGCCTATGCGATGGCGGACTATGTCTATGACATCGCGCAGCTCGTCCACCAGAAGCGGCTCGCCCCGGTCACCGTGATCGGCCACTCCCTCGGCGGCTCCATCGCGCTCCACTATGCGGGCGTCTATCCGGAGACCGTGAAGGCGCTCGTCGCCATCGAGGGGCTCGGGGCCTCGCCCGCGCAGATCGAGGCGCGCAGGGCCCGGACCATCGACGACCGGCTCAGGGAGTGGATCGACACCCAGCGCGGCCTGTCCGGCCGGCTGCCGCGCCGCTACGACTCGCTCGAAGACGCATACCGGCGGATGCAGGAGGCCAATCCCCGCCTGACCGAGGCCCAGGCCCGGCACCTCACCGTCCACGGCGCCAACCAGAACGAGGACGGCACCTACAGCTGGAAGTTCGACAATTACAGCCGCGCCGACCGCCCGGTCGGCATCTATCCCGAGGAGAGCTTCCGGCTCTGGTCGCGGATCGCCTGCCCCACCCTGCTGGTGCGCGGCCTGGAAAGCTGGGTCGGCGACCCGGAGGAGGACGGCCGCGCCGCCCATTTCCGCAATGCCCGCTTCGTCGATGTCGCCGGCGCCGGCCACTGGGTGCATCACGACCGGCTGGAGCATTTCCTCGGCCTCGTGCGCGGCTTCCTCGCGGAGGCGGAGGCGGCCTGAAGAATCGTGATAGCCTGACCGCATGGACGACGCCCTGCCCGCCGCGCCTGCCGCCGACGCCCCCTGGCTCGCCGGGCTGAACCCCCCGCAGCGCGAGGCGGTCGAGACGCTGGAGGGGCCGTTGCTGGTGCTCTCCGGCGCGGGCACCGGCAAGACGCGGGTGCTGACCGCGAGGCTGGCACTGCTGCTGGCGATGAAGCGCGCCTGGCCCAGCCAGATTCTGGCCGTCACCTTCACCAACCGGGCGGCGAACGAAATGCGCGAGCGGGTGGAGGCGCTGATCGGCGGGATGAGCGCCGGCCTCTGGCTCGGCACCTTCCACGCGCTTGGCCTGCGCATATTGCGCCGGCATCCCGAGCTGGCGGGCCTCAGGCCCTCCTTCTCGATCCTGGACCCGGACGACCAGGAGCGGCTCCTCAAACAGGTGCTGGCGGACGCGAATGTGGATGCGAAGCACTGGCCGGCGCGCCAGCTTTCGACCATCGTCCAGCGCTGGAAGGACAAGGGGTGGCGCCCGGACCAGGTGCCGGCCCACGAGGCGGGAAACTTCGCCAACGGCCGCGCGCCCGCGCTTTACGAGGCCTACCAGGAGCGGCTTGCCGGCCTCAACGCCGTCGATTTCGGCGACCTGCTGCTCCACAACCTGACCATCTTCCAGCGCGATGCGGAGGTGCTGGCGGAATATCAGGAGCGGTTCCGCTACATACTGGTGGACGAATACCAGGACACCAATATCGCCCAGTATCTCTGGCTCCGCCTGCTCGCCCAGCGCCGCCGCAACATCTGCTGCGTCGGCGACGACGACCAGTCGATCTACGGATGGCGCGGAGCCGAAGTCGGCAACATCCTGCGCTTCGAGAATGACTTCGAAGGCGCCAGGATCGTCCGGCTGGAGCAGAACTACCGCTCGACCGGCGATATTCTGGGCGCGGCCTCCGGGCTGATCGCCAACAATCGCGGCCGCCTCGGCAAGACGCTCTGGACCGACCGCGAGGACTCGCGGCCGATCACCGTGCATGTCGTCCCGGACGGCGAGGCGGAGGCGCGGCTGGTAGGCGGGGAGATCGAGACGCTGCAACGGTCGGGAATCAGCCTCGGGCAGATGGCGGTTCTCGTGCGGGCCTCATTCCAGATGCGCGCTTTCGAGGAGCGCTTCGTCGCGCTCGGGCTGAATTACCGGGTCATCGGCGGCCCGCGCTTCTACGAGCGGCGCGAGGTGAGGGATGCCATCGCCTATCTGCGCGCCGTCCTGTTCCCCGAGGATGACCTTGCCTTCGAGCGCATCGTCAACCTGCCGAAACGCGGCATCGGCGACGCGACCCTGCAACCGGTGCACCGCCTCGCCCGGGCCGAGCGGATTCCGCTCGGCCAGGCGGCGCGCCGGCTGGTCGAGACGGAGGAATTGAAGGCCCGGGCCCGCAACGCGCTTGCCGGCTTCTGCCGCGCCATCGACGACTGGCGCGCCCGGCTCGGCAGCGAGCCCCATGCAGACCTTGCCGACGCGATTCTCGACGAGAGCGGCTACCGGGAGATGTGGCGGAAGGACAAGGGGCTCGACGCCCCCGGCCGGCTGGAGAATCTGGGCGAACTCGTTCAGCAGATCGCCCGGTTCGACACCCTTGAGGAGTTTCTGGAGCATGTCGCCCTGGTGATGGAGGCCGAAGGCGGCAGCGAGGCGGAAAGCGTCTCCCTGATGACGCTCCACGGCGCCAAGGGGCTCGAATTCGACATCGTGTTCCTGCCGGGCTGGGAGGAGGGCCTGTTCCCCCACCAGCGCGCGCTCGCCGAGAACGGGCTTGCCGGACTGGAGGAGGAACGCCGCCTCGCCTATGTCGGCATCACCCGCGCACGCCGCCATGTCACGATCTCCTCCGCCATGAGCCGCATGGTCATGGGGCGGTGGCTCAGCCCGCTCCCCTCGCGTTTCATCGACGAGTTGCCGGACGAGCATGTGGAGCGGCAGGCCGATACCGGTTTCGGCGAGGCCCCTGCCTGGCGCTACGGCGCGGGCGGCGGCGGGCGTGTGATCGACGCCCCGGCGTGGGAGGTGAAACCGCGCGCGCCCCGCATCGGACAATTCGAGGTCGGCCAGCGCGTCTTTCACCAGAAGTTCGGCTATGGAGCCGTGCGGGCCGTCGACCGGGAGAAACTCACCGTCGCCTTCGAGACCTCCGGCGACAAGACCCTGATCGACAGCTTCGTCGAGCCCGCCTGAGCGAGGACAACACCGCCCATGACCCAATCGCCCGTTCTGGAGCGCCGCGAAGGCGCCATTGCCGTCGTGACCCTGAACCGCCCCGAGGCGCTGAATGCGCTCAACATCGAAATGCGGGACCTGCTGCCGCGCGTGCTGGACGGGCTGAACGGCGACGGGGCGGTGCGCGCGGTCGTGCTGACCGGGGCGGGCGAGCGCGCCTTCTCGGCGGGGCAGGACCTGAACGATTCGGCAGGTTTCGACGAGAAGACCGTGCAGGAGCATTTCCTGCATCTGGGCGCGCTCTACCAGTCCGTGCGCGCGCTGGAGAAGCCGGTTGTCGTGGCGCTGAACGGGCTCGCCGCCGGCTTCGGCCTGCAAACGGCGCTCCACGCCGACATCCGCATCGCGCATCCGGGCGTGCGCATGGGCCAGCCCGAGGTGCGCGCCGGCATTCCGAGCACGGTCGGCCCCTTCATCATCGAGCGTGTCGTCGGCCATGCCCGCGCGGTGGAACTGTCGCTCACCGGCCGGTTACTGGATGCCGAAACCTGCCTCGCCTGGGGCATGGTCAACGAGATCGTGCCGCCGGAGCGCGTGATGCCGCGCGCGATGGAACTTGCCGGGGAACTCGCCGCCCTGCCGCCGCTCGCCGTCCGGCTGACCAAGCGCCGCCTGCTGGAGCGCACGCAGACCGAGTATGACGAGACCGTGCAGGCCGCAATGCGCTACCAGCATGCCGCCTACAGCGACGGCGAACCGCAGCGCGTCGCCGCCGCCTTCTTCGAGGAACGGGCGGCGCGGCGCAAAAGGGAGAGGGCGTGATGGCGACGGGCCGAATCGGAACGGTGGAGCGGGACGGGGCGCAAACCGTCTATGAGGTCCACGGCGATGCGGGCGCGCCGGCGCTCCTCTTCGGCCATGCGCAAATCCTCTCGCGCGCCCAGTATGCGCCGCAGGTCGAGGCGTTCGCGGGCCGCTATCGCGTGATCGCGCTGGATTTCAGGGGCCACGGCGATAGCCCTGTCAGCCCCGCATCCTATGCGATGGAAGACCTTGCGCTCGATGTCGTCGCCCTGCTGGACGCGGAGGGCATCGACCGGGCGCATTATCTCGGCTCCTCGCTCGGCGGCATGGTCGGCTTCGCGCTCGCGCTGGAACACGCCCCGCGCCTTGCCAGCGTCACCTTCCTCGCGACCCAGGGCGTGCTGCCGGCCGCCAACAGCGAGCGGCTCCGGCGGACGGCCGCCCGCCTGGCCGCGCTCGGGGACACCATGGCGCCGGCTGCCGAAGAAATCATGGCCCGCTACACGACCGAGGCGTGGCGCCGGGAAAATCCGGCGAGCCATGCCCGCCTGCTGGAGATTGCCTCCGCCAACCCGCTTGCAGGCTATGTGCATTCGGGCGAGGCGATCGGCGGCATGGATTACGATGGACGGCTCGGCGGCATCGAGACGCCCGCGCTGGTCGTCGCCGGAGAGCACGATGTGCCGACTCCGCCGGACCGGATGGCGCTCTACCGGGACGAAATCCGGGGCGCGGAAATGGCGGTGATCGAGGGCGCCGGCCACTTCCCCAATTGGGACCGGGCCGAGGCGTTCAACCGCATCTATGGGGACTTCCTCGCCCGCGCCGGGTGACGGCCGGTGGACTCCTCCCGCGCGGCTTGCTAGAGCGTTTCCGCTATGGACGGAACCGTTCCTGTCTCTTTCATTGCCGGCTGCGGCGCCTTGCCGTCCTGCGCGAACAACCCATAGGCGCCGGGTCCATGCCCACCGCGCCCAAACCGCTCGTCATCGTCACGCGCAAGCTCCCCGACGCGGTGGAGACGCGCATGATGGAGTTGTTCCGCACCGAGCTGAACGACGGCGACCGGCAATGGGACCGTTCCGAACTGCTCGAGGCCATGGGCCGGGCGGACGTGCTGGTGCCGACCGTGACCGACCGCATCGACGCGGAGTGCCTGGAGGCCGCCGGCCCCGGGCTCAAACTGCTGGCGAGCTTCGGCGCGGGCGTGGACCATATCGACCTCGCGGCCGCGCATGAGCGGGGCATCATGGTCACCAACACGCCCGGCGTGCTCACGGGCGACACGGCGGACATGACCATGGCCCTCATTCTCTCGGTCTCGCGCCGGCTCATCGAGGGCGAGCGCCTGGTGCGGACCGGCGGCTGGCTCGGCTGGGCGCCGACGGCGCTGCTCGGCCACCGGATTTACGGCAAGCGGCTCGGCATTGTCGGCATGGGCCGGATCGGGGCGGCGGTGGCCCGGCGCGCGCGGGGCTTCGGCATTTCGATCCACTACCACAACCGCCGTCGCGCCGACCCCGACATCGAGGCCGAACTGGAGGCGACCTACTGGGAGAGCCTCGACCAGATGCTGGCGCGCATGGACATCGTGTCGGTCAACTGCCCGCACACGCCTGCGACCTACCACCTGCTGTCGCGCCGGCGGCTCGCGCTGATGAAGCCGCATGCCTACATCGTCAACACCTCGCGCGGCGAGGTGATCGACGAGCCGGCGCTTCTGGAAGCCCTGCTCGCCGGCAGGCTCGCCGGCGCCGCGCTCGACGTGTTCGAGCGCGAGCCGGCCATCGACCCGAAGCTGCGCGAGCTCGACAATGTGGTGCTGCTGCCGCACATGGGCTCGGCCACGCTGGAGGGCCGGCTGGAAATGGGCGAGCGGGTGATCGTCAACATCAAGGCCTTCACGGACGGCCACCGCCCGCCGGACCGGGTTCTGGAACAATTCTTCTGACAGCGGGTGGCAGGCGCTCGACACGGGGAAGCCGCGACGGGCCGGAGCCGGACCAGGAACGGTGAGAAGCGGGCCGGGGCAGGAGGCCGGTCCTTCCGATTTCTGCGGAACTGAAAAAAATCTAATGAAATTGCTTTTTGTTCGCGTTTTGGGCTTGACATCTGGCGGATTGTGATATGATGGTCCCCAGGGAAGCGAACTCCGGAGCCGCGTCCCCGGGTGCCGCGCGGCCGAGCGGCGCCGGTTTCTGAAAACCCGTGAGAAGCCGACGGGAGACGTGCGTCCTGCGTCTCGCGCGCGCAATCAGGCGCGCGAACCGCGCCGGCGCCGACACGCGCCCGGGCAGGCGCGGGCGCCCGCGCAGGATACGCGCGGAAAAGGGACCCGCTCCCCGTCGGAGCAAGGAGGAACGATGAGGGCAACCGACCCCCAACTGGCGGCGATGCCGGCCGAAAGGCTCGCGCCGGCCGCCGCGGCCCTGGTCACGGCCTGTGTGGAGGAGATGAGCGCCGGGCCGCAGCCGGAGGTGGAGGCGCGGACGGGTGGTAGCCCGACTTCCGCAACTCGGGGGTCATGAGGATGCTAACTCATTGAATAGCCTTGATCGTCTCCCCGAGGGTCGGCACTACAAGGCGGCGAACGGAGAGGCGGCGCCGTGTGCCGTCAGGCGGAGATCCGGGGTGCGGGTTGCTGCGGCCAGGTCATGCCGAGCTGTTGCAGCAGTAGCTCGTGCTCCTTGTTCGGCCGGGTGTGGCGCGGCAGGACGAGGTGCCGGCCGTCGGTGGTTGGCAGATGGACGTCCACCATCTGGATGGTGGCGAAGGCCTCAAGGATGGCGCGTGGGGTGAGGCCCGGGGCGCGCGGCCGGGCGAGGTTCTTCAGGGTCACCAGCAGGCAGTAGGCGATGAACGAGACGAAGATATGCGCCTCGATGCGCTCTTGGCGCTGATGGAAGATGGGGCGGATCGCGAGGTCGTGCTTGAGTTCCTTGAACGCCTGCTCGATCTCGACGAGCTGCATGTACAGATGCCACAGCGTGGCGGGGTCTTCGGCGACCATGTTGGATCGCAGCAGGTAACGGCCCTCGCGGCGGCGGACCTGGCGCAGCCGGTCGCGCTGCAGGCGGAATGAGAAGCCGTTGGCGGCGAGTTCGCTGTCGGTCCCGGGCACGGTGATGTCGACCAGGCTCCAGGCCCGGCCGGCCTCCTTCCTGGCGGCGCCGAGCTTGAGCAACAACTGATCCCGGCTGTTCGACTGCCCTTGCAACTCGGCCAATCGACGCCACAGCCTCTTCAGCCGGCGCCGGCGCATGCCGCGTTCCTTCACCTGCCGCCCCTCGCTGCGCACCAGGACGTAGAGCTCGCCATCCTCGACCAGAAGCTTGACAGTCACGGACTGGCGCACCTCCTGCCAGGGCAGGCCCAGGAACACCTTCTCGAGCCGCGTCAGCCGGCCCTTGGGCGTGCCCACCAGGTAGCGCACCGGCGCCTCGCCCTCGCGCATCGCGGCCAGCGTCTCCTCGGTGGGGATGCCGCGGTCCATGATCCACACCCGCTCGGAGCGGCCATACTGATCCTCGATCTTCTTGAGGAACGCCGCCAGCGTGGTGTCGTCGGAGGTGTTGCCCGGCATCACCTCATAGGCCAGCGGAAAGCCCTGCGGCGTAACGATCAGGGCGATCACCACCTGCACGCAGTCGGGCCGCTTGTCCCGGCTGTAGCCGAAGCGGCGCTTGTCATCGAACGGCGGATCGCTCTCGAAGTAGGTCGAGGTCAGGTCGTAGAGCAGCACGTCGAAGCGCGCCTCGAACAGCGTCGCCCAGCGGTCGCGCAGAAACGAGAAGAAGCCCTGCTTGTGCGCCAGCAGCTTGTCGAGACAGCGATAGAGTGTGTCGTCGGCGATCGCCCGCTCGCCACCCAGAAGATCGCGAAGCGCGCTGTGCTCATACCAGTGACGGTGAAGGCGCCACTCGCTGCCCGGGTCGATCAGCCGGTAGCAGACCTGGATCTTCAGGATGTCCAGCCACCGCGTGCCTTGCCGGCTCGCCGGCAGCCGCTCTTCCCAGAAGCGGTCCAGGTCCAGGCGGTCCCACAAGGACAGCGCCAGCCAGCACGCCCCCCACTGGCGCGGGTCGTGAAGCGCCACCTGCGAGAGGTCGATCTTCACCACTTCGCAAGTCAGCGCCGGCGCCTCCCGGTCCTCGGGAAACAGCGCCATCTGCCGTGATCGCGACTTGCCCTCCACCACCTCGATCGAGCGGCACCACGCCGCTCGCTGGCTGTCGTTGATCTCCCCGAGATAGAGCACCTGACGCTGAACAACCCGACCGCCGTGGACCCGGACGTTCTCCACAACGCTCCAGTAGCGGTGCTCCTTGCCGTCCTTGAAGCGTCTCTTGCAGCGCACGAACATCAGCGCAGCGTCCGGATCTTCGCCAGCCCGATCAAGGGGGTAGGTCGGCACTACAAGCCGGTCCCGAGAGGTACTGCACCGAAATCCGACACTTCTCGCGCCGGAAAACCGTCAAATCAGTCGATTCTCAAGCCGAGTTGCGGAAGTCGGGTTAGCCCGGATTTCACCGTTTATCTCCCCGGTTCGCCATCGTCGCGGAGAGCGCCGCGGCCCGGCGTCAGGCGGGAGGATCGACCCATCTGAGGCCCGGGAACCGCGCCATGACCGGACGTGCGTGCAGGCGCCGCTTGCGTCGAGGGGCCTGTCGAAAATCCCGGGATTCGTGGCGATGCGGATGAAACCCGGAATCGCAGCCCGGGGAAGGCCGGCGACGGCGCCGTTCATCAGCGCCTCCCGCTACTCCCGCGCCGCCTCATGCCGGGGCGGGTTGCCGCGCTCCGAGCCCGAGGCGCAAAGCATCGGCAGGGCGTCGGGATTGCGCCATGTGGAAATCGAATACGAACAAAAATAGATTTAATTCCTTTGACACCCTTGAACACCGAATGTCCGCTCCCATATGAGGCGGGAGAGGGGAAACGGCATCCGCGCGGGGCCGTTTCTTCGACCATGTCGCGCCGGCGCGAAAAAAACCTGAGAAACGCACGGGAGACGTGCGCCCTCTGTCTCGCGCGCGCAATCAGGCGCGCGAACCGCGCCGCCGCGATACGCGCGCCGGCCCGCGCACAGGCGCCCGCGGGGGATACGCGCGAATCAGGGTCCCGCCGCTGAGGCAACCGGGCGGCGGGAAGAACGGAACGAAGACGGATCGAAAGGAGAGACCCATGCCGAAGACGCGAAGCCGGGGACACCGGATGGAATACCCGGAGCCCATGCCCGAACAGGTCACGGGATATGCGCCGCGCGCATGCAGATCATGACATCTCATGACACATCGCACGGGGTCCCGCCGGCCCGCATGACAAAACATGACATCTCATGACACATTGCTGGAGTGGGCCCCTGGTCTCGGACAGTTTTGTTGTAGGAAATTGACAGGTGCGCGGTCATTGGAAGGATCGACGCCGATGAGGAAGCACCGCACGCACAGCATGGCCTTCAAGCGCCAGGTCGTTGAGGAGTATCTGGCAGGCGAGACGTTTTACGGTCTGGCCCGCCGTCATGACCTGTCTCGCACCCTGATCCGGCTGTGGCTGGAGAAGTATGAGGCCGGGGCCTTCGATGAGGAGGCCGAGGCGGCCGACAGGCTCCGGGCATATGAGGCCCGGATCGCGACGCTCGAACGGCTGGTCGGCCGGCAGGCCGCGGAGCTGGAGTTCCTAAAGGGGGCTTTGCGGCAAGGACGGCGGTCGAGGCGCGCGCCCATGTCCGTGATCGCCGGCCCCGAGGCCTCTCCGTCGCCGAAGGATGCCGACTGATGGGGATCGCGCGCTCCACCTGTTACCGCGAGCCGCAGAGCCCGGTCGACGACACCGCCCTGGTCGAGGCGATGCACGAGATCAAGGACGAGTTCGAGGCCTATGGCTGGCGGCGCATGCAGGCGGAACTTCGCCACCGGGGCCGGACCGTCAACCACAAGAAGGTCAGGCGGCTGATGCGCGAACACGCCCTGCAGCCGCCGCGCAAGCGCCGCTTTGTCGCCACCACGGACAGCGGCCACGACGGGCCGGTCTTCCCGGACCGGTCCCGGGACTGCGAGGTCGAGGGCCCGAACCGGCTCTGGGTCGCCGACCTGACCTACATCGCCATCCTGGACGGCTTCGTCTATCTGGCGGCGGTCATGGACGCCTGGTCGCGCCGCATTGTCGGCTACGCGCTCGGGCAACGCATCGACGCGCGCCTGACGCTCGCGGCGCTCGACAAGGCGATCGGGAACCGAAGCCCTCAGCCCGGCTGCATCCACCACTCCGACAGGGGCTCGCAATACGCCGCCCATGCCTACCGGACCCGGCTCGACAAACACGGGATGGTCGGCTCCATGGGACGACGAGCCAACCCCTACGACAACGCCATGATGGAGAGCTTCATGAAAACCCTGAAGGTCGAGGGCGTCTATCCCATGGCCTTCGAGACCGCCGAAGACGTCGCAAGGCAACTGCCGCGCTTCATCGACAGCTACAACCACAGACGCCTGCACTCCGCGCTCGGATATCTGAGCCCAAACCGCTTCGAGGAAAAACAACATCGCAACCCTGTCAAAAATGCCGCTTGAAACTGTCCGACCCAAGGGGCCCACTCCATGCGCGGGACCTCCCCTGCGCTGCGGGGCCTTGCCGGCCGGGGCGCGGCGTTACGGGTCCGGCAGGATCGCGGCGGCGGCGAGGCGTTCGTCCACGCGGCCGGGATGGTCGGGGTCGGCGGAATCCACATATTCGACAAGGCGGAGCGCGACGGAGACCGGGCGGCCCGCACCCTCCAGGAGCGCCGGGACCGTGTAGCCGACCTCGCGCGGATGGGCGTCGTGCGGATCCAGGCGCGCGAACCCCTCGACAAGCGGCGTATCGACCTCGCCGACCAGCACCGCCGGACCGACGCGCAGGCCCTCACGGCGCCCGGAAGCCAGCCATCGCAACTCCGCCCGCCCGGACATCATGCGCGCATCGAAGGCGCCCTCGACCATCGGCGGCCCGGTCTCGAACGGGGCGACCCGCACACCTTCCGCAGTGGTGAACAGCGCCGTGCCGGGGCCGAGGCCGAGCCGCCGCCAGGCATCGACGGTCCAGGCGAGCGAGCGGTCGTCGGCGCGCGCCCGGTAGAGGCGGACGGCGCTCACGCGGCCGGATCGATGAAAGGACCGCTGGTGGGCCCGGCAGGATTCGAACCTGCGACAACGCCGTTATGAGCGGCGGGTTCTGACCGCTGAACTACGGGCCCGCCACGATATGGCCCAAGCGGGCCGCTGCAATCAAGGGTCCGCGTCTCAGTCGGCATCGAACACGGCCTGTTTGACCACGATGGCGAGTTCCGCGACGGGGTCGGTCCAGTCGTCCAGGCGCCGCTGGCGGAACAGGCGGGACAGGGGATACCAGGGGCTGTCGTCCCGGTCGGAAAGCCAGCGCCAATGCGCCGGGCGGGTGAGCAGCACGGCCGCCGGCACGCCGAGCGCGCCGGCGACATGCACCGCCGGTCCGTCCGGGCCGATAACCATGTCGAGCGCGGAGATCGCGGCAGCCAGTTCGGCCGCATCGGTGATCCGGGTCGAGATGTCCGTGATGCCCGCCCGGCTGCGGAGCGCGGCCAGCGTGCGGGAGCCGGACTCGGTCTCCAGGCTGAAAAAGGCTGCGCCCTCGATGTCGAAGAGCGGCGCCATCGCCTCCAGAAGCGGGCGCTCACCCCAGGCAATGCCCACCCGCAGCCGGGCCGGGCGTGCGAAACGCGACCGCCAGTGCCGGGCCAGCATCTCGTTTGCCCGGAAATAAGGGATGTCGGCCGGGATCGTCTCGAGGGTTGTGCCGAACGGCCGCGGCAGCGCCGCAGCCGGGAGCGTCAGCGCGCCTTGCGGCCGGGCCTGTCCGGCGACGAGCACGCCGTCCACGCCAGACTGGCCCGCGACCAGGCGCTGGAGCCCCGGCCGCACCGCCGCCAGCACGCGCTCGGCCGAGTCCAGCAGCGGCGCATAGCGCAGCAGCCAGACCGCCTCGATGTCGTCATTGACGGCATCGATGATGACCTCCGCTCCCCTGGTGGCCTGGAGCCCCGCCGGCGGCAGCGGGCCCGTCGGCAGGAGCGGCAGTCCCGCGTCGAAATTGCCGCGCCTCAACAGCGCCGAGGCCAGCGCGGCGGCGGTAGCGCGATCTTTCGGCGCAAGGTCATGGGCGTCGGTATAGACGGCAAGCGCCTCATCGGACCGGCCGAGCGCCTCCAGCGCGTCGGCATGGAGGAGGCGGGGCTCGGGGGAGGAAGGATCCAGCGTCACGGCGCGGGCCGCCATCCGCTCGCGGTCGCGGTGGGCGCCGAGTTGCGCCAGCACGCCGGCGAAGGCGCTGTGTACCTCGGCGTCGCCCGGCGCGGCGGCCACGGCGCGGTGGAGCGCGCGCGCGGCGTCGTCCAGGCGGCCCTGCGCAAGGGCGAGATTGCCGAGCAGGCGGTGCATCCGCGCATCTCCGCGCCAGGAATGCCCGCCCGCGGCCAAGAGCGCTGCCGCGCGCCGCACCTGCCCGTCGGCAAGTGCGGCTTCGGCAGCGGCGAGCCGGTCCGCATTCCTGGCGAGGCCGCGCTCGATCTCGCGCCGCACGATGGCAAGCGGCGCGCTCCAGTCGCCCGCGCGCTCCTGCCTCACCAGGCGCATGGACGGATACCACGGCGTGTCGCGCCGCGCCTGGAGCCAGCGCCAGTCCGGCGCGATGTCGAGCATCATCCAGCAGGGCCGGCCGAGCGTGCCTGCGAGATGGCCGATCGGGTTGTCGTCGCTTACCACCATCTCGAACTCTTCGAGCATCGCGGCAGCGGCATCCAGGGCGAGCGGCTCCTCCGAAAGCGGCGTCATGCCGGGCACGGGCTCAAGGAAGGTGTAGAAACGGGCGCCGGCGATTTCCAGAAGCCCTTCCGGCCAGGGCTCCGCGCCGGTCCAGGCGACCGCGATGCGCGGCGAGGGCGCTCCGGCCAGCGTCTCCTGCCAGTATCGCCGTTGCCTCGGATTGACTTCGATGCCCACGGGCGGCGGCACGGTCGCGGGCGTCGTCTCGAACAGGCGCGGCAGGTCGTCGAAACTGACCGTCAGATCGTAGGGGGGGCGGTTTTCGCCGGGGGCGGCGAGCCAGAGCAGGCCCGGCAGTCCGGAAAGCAATCCCGCCGCCGACTCGCTGCAGGCGACGGCCGGAAGGGCTCCGCGGGTCCGCACGGCAGGCAGGTAGCGGCAGAATTGCACGGCGTCGATGTCATTGCCGCCCGCGTCCAGCAGCAGGGTTTCGCCGTCGAGCCGCCGGCCGTCCCAGCGCGGCGGCCGGTAGCGGCTGGTGTCGGCGGTGGCGTCATTCAGCGCCCTGGCCTGCCCCCATGCGGCCCAGCCTTCGGCATACCGCCCGTTCATGAGCAGGAGGGTGCCGTTCAGCCAGTGGAAGTCGATCTCCTGCGGCGCGAGCTGGGCGGAACGGGCCGCCGCGACCGACGCCTCGCCGGTGAGGCCCAGCCGGCGCAGCACCAGCGCGAGTTCTCCCTGGAGTTCCGCATCGTCCGGCCGCAGGTCCGCCGCCGAACGCAAATGCCGGGCCGCCTCGTCGAGGCGGCCCTGCCCGTAATGCGTTCGCGCCAGTCCCAGATGGCCCTCCGCGCGGCCGTCTTCCGCCTCCAGCATCCGCTCATAGAGCGGCGCTGCCTGCTCATGGTCGCCGGCGGCGAGCAATTCGCCAGCCCGCCGGGCCGTTTCTTCCAGGGACGAGGCGTTCATGGAACGCCCTCCGGCGTGGCTCCGGGGCGAAGAAAGGACTTAGCTCGACTTTGTACAAAATTACCTCACGTCCATGTCCAGAAGATCTCGTTTTTGGCGATTTCGTCGAGGGCCTGTTCGAGCGGGAGCACGATGCCCCCCATGTCTCCGACGTCCTGCCAGGACTGGCGCCAGGACCAGTAGCGCACCCTCATCTTGTCACCTGAGCCTTTCGGCTGGAGCCTTGCGATCGGTGCCTGCGTGGCCGTGAGATACAGATTGTAGCCGCCGCGCACCCTGGTGACCGTCACGCCCCCGCCCCTGGATTTGTTGAACGCTTCGATGCGCGCCAGACAGGGGTCGGATGCGGCCATGAAGCAGTGATATCGGATTGGATGGCTTCTGTCGCTGCAGCGATGCTGATTCACCCGGTCGCATGCGGGCGCCCTTGCATGCCGGATGCTTCTGGATTCGAAGGTCGTCATGACACATTTCGACGACCCTTCGAGCGCCATCGGCGATCCGGTTCCGCCGTTCCTGATCGACTGGCTGGAGCCCTTTCGAGGCGCCTTCTCATCCCCGACCTGGCGGCTGGTGGCGGTTCTGGTCATGGGAGCGTTGCTGGCGCCGGGCAAGAGAACCGTGTCGGCCTGCCTGCGGGTGACCGGGCGGGCGATGTGCGAGACATTCTCGTCCTACCATCAGGTTCTCAATCGCGCCCGCTGGGACCCGCGTGACCTTTCACGCCGGCTCGTGCTCGTGCTGGTGGCGCGGCTTGCCGGGCAGGGACCGATCATCATCGGGCTCGATGACACCATCGAGCGCCGCTGGGGCGCGCGTATCAAGGCGCGCGGCATCTATCGCGACCCGGTGCGTTCCAGCCATGGCCATTTCGTCAAGACCAGCGGGCTGCGCTGGCTCAGCTTCATGCTGCTTGTCCCGCTGCCCTGGTCGCCGGGCATCAGGGCCCTGCCCTTCCTGACCATCCTGGCCCCGTCCGAACGCTTCGCCGCCAGGCAAGGCCGGCGTCACAAGCAACTCACCGACTGGGCGCGACAGGGCATGCTTCAAATCCTTCGCTGGGTCCCGCAACGCGCGATCGTCTTCGTCGCCGACAGCAGTTTCGGAACCCACGAACTCGCCTGGCGCATCGGACAGCGCGCAACCCTCATCAGCAGGCTGAGGCTCGATGCCAACCTCTTCGCGCCCCCGCCGCCGCGCGACCCGAACAAACGCGGTCGACCCCGGCAAAAGGGGCCGCCCCTGCCCAAGCTCCAGACCCGCCTTGACGACCCCGATGCCCGCTGGACAAGCATCACGCTTCCGCGCTGGTACGGAAGTTCGAAGGAAAAGACACTCCAGATCATCTCCGATACCGCGCTCTGGTATCGTCCCGGCACACCTCCCAAGGCCATCCGATGGGTGCTGGTGCGAGACCCGGAAGGCGAGCGGGACCCGCAGGCGTTCTTCTGCACCGACACCAACATGGAGCCGGCCAAGATCATCGCCACCTTCGTGCGGCGCTGGCAGGTCGAGGTCACCTTCCAGGAACTGCGCGCCCATCTCGGGCTCGAAACACAACGCCAGTGGTCACACGCGGCGATCGCACGAACCACCCCCGTCCTCTGCGGGCTCTACAGCCTCGTCTGCCTCTGGGCCACAGACGTGCTCTCGACAAACCACCTGTCCTACGCCGCCGCCTGGTACCAGAAAACCAGCGTCACATTCTCCGATGCAATCGCGGCCATACGATGCCAACTCTGGCTTGGAAACAATTTATCGCGCTCCCCGCCACACCGGGAACCAAACATAATTCCGCCCGACAAGATAAGGCGGATGCAGTACGCCCTCTGCTTCGCAGCATAATGCACAAAGTCGAGCTTAGAGTACCTACATAAAGTATCCGGAGTTGCCGAAAGGAAGCCAAGCATGAAACGGTCCGGCATATCGGGCGGCAGGGAGACGGGCGGATGGCGGAAACGGTCCGGGTCGATATCGCGGTGGTCGGCGGCGGCTCCGGCGGGCTCTCCGTGGCCGCGGGCGCCGCGCAGATGGGCGCCTCGGTGCTGCTGTTCGAGAAAGGCCGCATGGGCGGCGACTGCCTGAACTATGGCTGCGTGCCGTCCAAGGCCACCATCGCCGCCGCCCACGCCGCCTCGGCGCTGCGCAATGCGGGCCGCTTCGGCATCGCGCCGGAGACGCCGAAGGTCGATCCGGCCGCGCTCCGTCGCCATGTGCAGGGGGTCATCGCCGCCATCGCGCCGCATGACAGCGTCGAACGCTTCGAAGGGCTGGGCGTGCGGGTGGTCGAGGCGCCCGCCCGGTTCGTCGGAAAGAGGCTCCTCGAAGGCGGCGGCGTCCGCGTGAAGGCCCGCTGGATCGTGCTGGCGACCGGCTCGGTGCCGATCGTGCCGCCGATCCCCGGTCTGGACGGACTGCCGTTCCTCACCAACGAGACGATCTTCGACCTGGAGGAGACGCCGGGGCATCTGCTGGTGCTCGGCGGCGGCCCGGTCGGCATCGAGCTTGCCCAGGCGCACCGCCGGCTCGGCGCGGAGGTAACGGTAGTGCAGCGCGGACCGATCCTGCCGCGCGACGACGGCGATGCCGCCGCACTTATCCGCGCACGCCTCGTCGGGGAGGGCGTGCGGCTCCATGAACATGCGGAAGTGATCGAGGCCTCGGGCGGACCCGGAGCCGTAGCCCTGCATTTCGAGGCGGGGGGCCGGCAGGACAGGGTCGAGGGCACCCACCTGCTGGTCGCGGCCGGCCGCCAGCCGGACCTGGAGGGCCTCGACCTCGACGCCGGGGGCATCGCCTGGACGCCCGAGGGTGTGACGGTGGACGGCCGGCTGCGTGCTTCGGACAAGCGCGTGCTGGCGGTCGGCGATGTGGCGGGCGGGCTGCGTTTCACCCATGTGGCCGGCTACCATGCCGGCATCGCGATCCGCAATGCGCTCTTCCGCCTGCCCGCCAGGGCGAACACGACCGCCGCACCGTGGGTGACCTATACCGATCCCGAACTCGCCCATGTCGGCATGACCGAGGCGATGGCGAAGAATGCCCTCGGAAAGAAGGCGCGCGTGCTGCGCCAGGAATTCGCTGAAAACGACCGCGCCAGGGCGGAGCGCGACACCGAGGGCTTCGTCAAGGCGATGGTCGGACCGGGCGGCCGGGTGCTCGGCGCCACCATTGTCGGCCCCCATGCGGGCGAACTGATCCAGCCTTGGGTGCTGGCGGTCTCGCAGAGGCTCCGCATCGGGGCGCTGGCGGGCATGATCGCGCCCTATCCGACGCTCGGCGAGGTGTCGAAACGCGCCGCCGGCAGTTACTACACCGATACGCTGTTCGGACCCCGGACCCGCCGCCTGGTCCGCTTCCTGATGCGCTTTGCCTGAGGGGCGGCGCCCGTCTCAGATGAGCAGGTAGCGGACCACCGCATCGAGCCGCTGCCGCCCGGCTGGAGTCGCCCGGAGGCGGTCCGTCCGCGCCGAGAGCAGCCCTTCGGCCCGCAAATGCGCGAGCCGGTCTGCGTCGACGACCGGCTCCAGCCCCTCGACGGGGATGCCTTCCGCCAGCCGGAGGCCGGTCTGGACGCGCTCCTGCATGGCCTCCGGCGGTTCGAGCAGGCGGCGTTCCCTGACGGCGCGGCCATTGCCTGCGGCCTCCGCGAGCCACGCCTCCGGGGCGCGGCGCACGGCGGTCGCGACGCGCCCTTCGCCCGTGTCGATGCGGCCGTGCGCGCCCGGCCCGACGCCGACCCACTCCCCGCCCCGCCAATAGACAAGGTTGTGCCGGCAGGCGGCGCCGGGCCGGGCGTGGTTCGAAATTTCATAGGCCGGCAGGCCGGCGGCGGCGAGGCGCTCCTGCGTGGTCTCGTAGAGCGCCGCCGCCTCGTCTTCGCCGGGGACGTGGAATTCGCCCCTCGCAGCGCGCGGCGCAAACGCCGTGCCGGGCTCGATGGTCAGCTGGTAGAGCGAGAGATGCTCGCCCGCGAGCGCGAGCGCCTCGTCCAGGCGGGCGGCCCACCCGGCGGCGGTGTGGCCCGGCAGCGCATAGATGAGGTCGAAGGAAACGCGCGGGAAGGTGCGGTGCGCCAGTTCGAGCGCGGCGCGGGCGGCGCGCGCGTCGTGGCGGCGGCCGAGAAAGGCCAGCTCACCGTCCCGGAAAGACTGCACCCCGAGCGAGAGCCGGTTGACGCCGGCCCCGGCGAAGGCGCGGAAACGCCCGGCCTCGACCGAGCCGGGATTGGCTTCGAGCGTGACCTCCAGATCGTCCGCGGCCGGCCAGAGCGCGCGCACCCGCTCCAGCACCGCGCCCGCGGTCTCCGGGTCCATCAGCGAGGGCGTGCCGCCGCCGAAGAAGACGCTCCCGACCGTGCGCCCCGGTGTTTCTTCCGCCCAGCTTTCCAGCGAGCCCAGCAGGGCGGCGCGCCAGGCGGCCTGGTCCACGGTCTCGCGCACATGGCTGTTGAAGTCGCAATAGGGGCATCTGGACTCGCAGAACGGCCAATGCACATAGACGGCGAAGCCCCGGTCCGTCATGGGAAGCAGGCCGCGGCCAGCTTCTCGAAGGCCAGGGCGCGGTGGGTGATGCGCGCCTTCGCTTCCGGGGCCATTTCGCCGAAGGTCTCGTCATGGCCGTCCGGCACGAAGACCGGGTCGTAGCCGAAGCCCCGGTCCCCGCGCGGCGGCCAGACCAGCCGGCCCTCCACCCGGCCCTCGAAGGCCTCGACATGCCCATCCGGCCAGGCCAGCGCCAGAGCCGCGACGAAGGCGGCCGCGCGCGGGCGGTCGCCAAGCCGGTCATGGACCTTCGCCATGGCGTGCGCGAAATCCCGGTCGGGCCCGGCCCATCGGGCGGAATAGATGCCGGGCGCGCCGCCGAGCGCGGCGACGGCAAGGCCCGAATCGTCCGCAAGCGCCGGCAGGCCGGCACCTGTCGCCGCGCGCGCCTTGAGTTCCGCATTGGCGAGGAAGGTGTCGCCCGTTTCCTCCGGCTCCGGCAGGCCGAGCGCGGCGGCCGGCACGCCCTCGATGCCGTGCGGCTCCAGCAGTTCGGAGATTTCACGAACCTTGCCGGCATTGTGGCTGGCAATGACGAGCCGCCTGACGCCGAGCCGCCGGGTCACGGGGCGAGCGCGCGCTGCTGCGCCTCCGCGAGCCGGGCGCATCCGGCCTCGGCGAGATCGAGCAGGGCGTCCAGCCGGGCGCGGGGAAAGGCCGTCTTCTCCGCCGTCGCCTGCACCTCGACCAGAGCGCCGGAGCCGGTCAGCACGAAATTCGCGTCCGCTTCGGCATCGCTGTCCTCGGCATAGTCGAGGTCGAGAACCGGCTGGCCGCGCCAGAGCCCGCAGGAAATGGCGGCGACCGAGTCCGCGAGCACCGGCTTCTTCACCGCGCCGATCCGCTGCAGGTGCCGGCAGGCGAGCGCGAGCGCCACATAGCCGCCGGTGACGGCTGCGGTGCGGGTGCCGCCGTCCGCCTGCAGCACATCGCAGTCGATGCGGATCTGGATTTCGCCGAGCGCTCCCAGATCGGCGACGGCGCGCAGCGAACGGCCGATCAGGCGCTGGATTTCCTGCGTGCGGCCGCTCTGGCGCCCGCGCGCTGCCTCGCGGTCGGTCCGCTCATGCGTGGAACGGGGCAGCATGCCGTATTCGGCCGTAATCCAGCCGCGCCCGCGCCCGCGCAGCCAGGGCGGCACGCGCGTTTCGACCGAGGCGGCGGCGAGGACGCGCGTCGCCCCGAAGCTCGCGAGGCAGGAGCCTTCCGCATAAGGCGCCCAGCCGGGCTCCAGCAGGACGGCGCGGAGTTCGTCGGGGCGGCGTCCGGACGGGCGGACGGGGTCTGTCATGGCTTCGCTGCTCGCTCCTTCGGGCCGGACGCCCGGTTGACGCCTGCCCGCCGGGTTCCTAAATGCTCGCAGCGCCCCTTGGAAGAGTCTTTGTTGCATGGCCGGCTCCCCGGGACTTGCCGATCTCGACGAACGCTCGCGCGAAGTCTTCGGGCTGATCGTGGATGCCTGGATGGAGACGGGCGAGCCGGTCGGCTCGCGCACGCTCGCGCGCAAGCTCGGCAGGCCGCTCTCGCCGGCGACGATCCGCAATGTGATGGCGGACCTCCAGGAGCTGGGCCTCCTGTTCTCGCCGCATGCCTCAGCCGGGCGGCTGCCGACCGATGGAGGCCTGCGCCTCTTCGTGGACGGCATCATGCAAACGGGCGGACTGACGGAGAGCGAGTGCGCCGATATCGAGGCGCTTTCGGCCGGGGCGGGTATCACGCTTGAGCAGAGTCTCGAGCGCGCGAGCCGCCTGCTGGCGGGACTCACGCGCCATGCCGGCTTGGTGGTGGCGCCGAAGCGGGCCGAGCGGCTGAACCATATCGAGTTCGTCAACCTGGGCGAGGGACGCGCGCTGGCCGTGCTGGTGGACGAGGCCGGCCAGGTGGAGAACCGGGTGCTCACCCTGCCGCCGGGCCTGCCGGCGGATGCGCTGCAGCGCGCCGCCAACTATCTCCAGTCCCGGCTCTCCGGACGCACGCTGGAGGAGGCGCTGGAGGAAATCCGCGCCGATCTGGAAACGCACCGGGCGCAGATCGATGCGCTCGCGCAGAGCGTGGTCGAGGCCGGGCTCGCGGTCTGGGCCGGCGAGCGCAGCCATGACGGCGGACGGCTGATCGTGACCGGGCGCGCGCGGCTCCTCGACGATGTGCATGCGGTCGAGGACCTGGAGCGGCTGCGCGGCCTGTTCGATGCGCTTGAGACGCGCGAGAACATCCTGCGCCTGGTGGAGGCGGCCCGGACGGGCGAGGGGGTGCAGATCTTCATCGGGGCGGAGAACACGGTGTTCAGCCAGACGGGCATGTCGATGGTGGTCAGCCCCTATCGCGACGGGCAGGAGCGTGTCGTGGGCGCCATCGGCGTGCTGGGGCCGACCCGGCTCAATTATGCCCGGATCGTGCCGATGGTGGACTATACGGCGCGGGTGATCGAACGCATGCTGGCTCCGGAGAGAGGGTGAGAGCAATGGTGGACGAGGAACCGAAACCCGAACCGGAGGAGGTGGCGCCGCCGGTAGCGGAGGCGGAAGCCGCCGCCGGCGACGGCGCGCCCGAAACGGACGCCGAGGCCGAGGCTGCCGGTCCGGAAGAGGTCGATCCGCTTGCCGAGCAGGCGGCGCGCATCGCCGAATTGGAGGCGGAAGCACAGGCGCTCAGGGACGAACGGCTGCGGGCGCTCGCCGAGGTCGAGAACTTGCGCCGGCGCAGCGAGCGCGAGCGCGGCGAGGCGTCCCGCTACGGCGCAACGGGGCTTGCGCGCGATCTGCTGGGTGTCGCCGACAATCTGCGCCGGGCGCTCGAGAGCGGCGGCGGCGAGGGGCTGATGGAAGGCGTCGAGATGGTGGAGCGCGAGCTCGGCGCTGCCTTTGCCCGCCACCATATCGCGCGCATCGAGGCTGAGGGCGAACGCTTCGACCACAACCGCCACCAGGCGATGTTCGAGGTGGAGACCGCGGACGCCGAGCCCGGCACGGTCGTCCAGGTCGTCCAGGACGGTTACCTCCTCCACGACCGCCTGCTGAGGCCCGCAATGGTCGGGGTGGCGAAGGCGCTGGCTGCGGAGAAGGAGGCTGCGTCGGCGAGCGAGGAAACGCCGGAGGTCGAGGAGCCGGAGTGACCGGGCGGGGAGTGGAACGCCGAAGCCTCGAAGCTAAGGCAGCCGGGGCCTTCCCTCAGACAACCCGCCACTGGACGAGCGTATAGGGCGGGTCGGCGTCCTCGTGATGCTCGAAGACGGCTTCGACCTCGGCGCCGATGCGGACCTCCTGCATGGGGTCGCCGAGGAGATTGCCGACCATGCGCACATTGCCGGCCTCCGGCAGTTCCACCAGCACGACGATATAGGGGTCCCGGCCCCTGAGCGCCGGATGCACGGGATGGTGGTTGCGCTCCCAGGAATAGATGCGGCCCCGGGGCGTGACCTCCACCCAGCCGACATCGAAGGACCGGCAGGCGTGGCAGCACCATTCCGGCCCCCATTGCCAGGCCCCGCAGGCGTTGCAGCGCTGCACCAGCAGCCGCTCCTCGCGCGCCGCCTCCCAATAGGGCCCGGTCAACTCGTCCGCGACCGGGTGCGGCATCCCTTCCGGCAGGTAGCTCACAGCGCCGCCTCCGCTCCGAATACGGAACTGCTCACCGGCGTCACCATCGGCCCGGAGCCGACGACCGAGATTTCCGCGCCCTCCACCTGGTTGGGAGACTGGCCGCGGACCTGGCGCACGGCCTCGATGTTCAGCTCCAGCCCGTGCATGTAGCACTCGGCGAGGTTGCCGCCGCTTGTGTTGAGCGGCAAACGGCCGCCGTCGGCGCGCAGATTGTCGAGGGTGAGGAAGTCGTTGGCCTCGTCGGGCGCGAAGAAGCCGTGCTCGACCAGGCTCATCAGCACCCCGCCGGTGAAGTTCTCGTAGGACTGCGCGACATCGACGTCCGCCGCCCCGATCCCCGCCATGGCGAAGGCGCGCGGGGCGACGGTGGTGAAGCTCGACGTGCCGTAGAGCGGCGCGTTGTGGACCGGCGCGCCGTTGCGGTATTCGGAGCCGGCGGCCGCGCCCAGCAGGTAGCAGGGCCTGTGCGGCAGGTCGCGGGCGCGCTCGGCCGCCACCAGCAGGATGGCCGCCGCGCCGTCATTCTCCTGGCAGCAGTCGAACAGGCGGAACGGCTCGGCGATCCAGCGCGAGGCGTCATAGTCCTCCTCGGTCAGCGGCCGGCCGTACATCACCGCGCGCGGGTTCTGCTGGGCGTGGTGGTAGGAGGCCATGGAGATCGCCCGCAGCGCCGGGCGCTCGATGCCGTGCTCATGGGCGAAGCGCTGGTAGCGCATGGCGTATTTCTGCGCCGGCGACATGACGCCGTAGGGCACGGTGAAGGCGTCGTGGCCGCCCGCCGCGCCGCCTGCCGCCGCCTGCCCGAAGCGCTGGAACTGCCCCTGGGCGAGCGCGCGGAACACGACCACGCAGCGCGCGTAGCCGCAGGCGATGGCCGCGGCTGCATTGGCGATGGCCGCGGAGCCGCCGCCCCCGCCGCCGCCCCACTGCATGTTGGAGAAGGCGAGCTCCCGGCAGCCGAGCGCGGCGGCGATGCGCGAGGGGTCGTTGCGGTCGTTGGAATAGGAGGCGAAGCCGTCGATCTCCGCCGGGTCGATGCCGGCGTCCTCGGCCGCTGCCAGGATCGCCATCAATGCGAGCTTGAACTCGGCGTGAGGACTCCGGCTGTGCTTCCAGTAGGTCGTCTCGCCGACGCCGGCGACCGCCACCTTGCCCCTGATCGTGAATTCGCCCATGGCGCCCTACCCCTCTTCGACAGCGCGGAACCTATAGGGATTTCTCACCCGGTGGAATTGGCCGCCGCCGGCCCCGCAATCCGCCGCATTTGCAGGCCGGGTGAACGCGGCTAGGGTCGCGCCCGGAATTTCGGAGAAGAGGACTGCCAAGCCCATGCCGGAGAACAGAACCGTCGCCCGCCTGCTGGTCGAGAGCCTGGAGGCGCACGATGTGGACCGCGTCTGGTGCGTGCCCGGCGAGAGCTATATCGGCCTGACCAGCACCATGGTCGAGCGCAACTCGATCCAGGTGGCGGTCTGCCGGCACGAGGCGGGCGCGGGCTTCATGGCCGCCGCCGACGGGCGGATGCGCGACCGGGCGGGCGTCGCCATGGTCTCGCGCGGCCCCGGCCTCGCCAACGGGCTGGTCGCCATGCACACCGCGTTTCACGACGCGACGCCGCTGGTGATGCTGATCGGACAGGTCGAGCGGCGCGACATGGGCCGCCTCGCGCTCCAGGAGCAGAACTATTCGCGCCTGCTCTCCGACATCTCCAAGGAGGTGATCGAGGTGGGCGAGCCGGAGCAGGCGTCGGAGGCGATGGCGCGCGCCTTCCACCTCGCCGAGTCCGGCACGCCGGGTCCGGTGGCGGTCATCCTGCCGGAGGACATTTTCGACGAGGAGACGGACGCGGCGCTCGCGCCGCCGCGCCCGCGCCCGATTCCCGCGCCCCGGCCCGATGACGTGGACGCGCTCATCGCCATGATCGAGGCGGCAGAGCGTCCGCTGCTGCTGGCCGGCGGCGGCGCAATGGCGGACGCGGTGCGCGACCCGGCGCTGTTCGGCGACCTCGTGCGCCTCTCGGAAAGCTGGGTGCTGCCGGTCGTGCCGACCCACCGCCGGCCGCAGCTCTTCGACTACGACCACCCGAATCACGGCGGCTATATGGGCATCAGGGTGCCGAAGGAGCTGCTGGACGAGATGAAGCGGTCGGACCTGATGATCGCGCTCGGCGAGCGGCTGACCGACAGCGTCAGCCAGTCCTACACCTTCCCGACCGCGCCGGAGCCGCAATTGCCGCTGGTCCACATCTGGCCGGACCCGAACGAGATCGGGCGCGTGTGGCGCCCGGCGCTCGGCATCGCCGCGAGCCCGCACGAGGTGGTGAAGGCGCTGCTTGCCCGGCCCGTGCCCGCCGACGGCGCGCGCCGGCGCGGCTGGATCGACGGGCTGCACAGCACCCACCGCCGCCTGCTGGAGCGGCCCTGGGAACCGCGCGACGACGGGGTGAACTTCTCGGCCGTCGTCGCGGAGATCGGCAAGCATCTGGCCCCCGACGCCACGGTCACCTCGGACGCCGGCAATTTCGCGACCTTCCTGCACCGCCATATCGGCTTCCGGCAGGGGCAGGTGTTCCTGGCCTCGGTGGTGGGCGCGATGGGCTCCGGCATGCCGATGGCGGTTGCCGCCGCGATCCGCCGGCCGGGCACGCAGGTCGTCGCCTTCATGGGCGACGGCGGCGCGCTGATGATGGGCAACGAGCTTGCCACCGCCTGCCAGTACGGCGCCTGCCCGATCGCCGTGATCGCCGACAACGGCATGTACGGCACCATCGGCATGCACAGCCACATGCGCTATCCCGGCCGCCCCTTCATGGCGGGCACGCGCCTCACCAACCCCGACTTCGCCGCCTGGGCGCGCTCGTTCGGCGCGGAGGGCATCACCATCGAGGCGGAATCGCAGGTGGCGGATGCGGTCGCGCAGGCCTTCGCGGTGCGCTCGCGCCCGGTCGTGCTGCATGTGCGCGCCTCGCCCCTCCAGATCAGCGCCTGGCAGGGCTACGAGGACGGCGACCGGCTGCCGTGAGGAGAAGGGCGGCGTCTCAGCCGGCGAGCAGCGCCGCGCCTTCGAGCCGGGCGGCCTGCCGGTCGAACGTGTAGAGCGTGGACGCGCCGCGCCGCCTTGCGGCGGCCGCGATCATCAGGTCGGAAAAGCCGGCGCCGCCCTGGCGGTAGCGCGATGCGGCGCGGACGACATCGTCCACGGCCTCGACCTCCAGTTCCGCGGTTGCGGCCAGCGATTCCAGCACGGTTGCGATGCGCTCGCGGGAGAATCCGTAGGCCCGCTCCAGGACCCAGACGAGTTCGACGGCCACCTCCCGGCATATGAAGCCGGGGTCCCGCTCCGTCAGTTCGGACAACAGCGACCGGGCCGCCTCGGCCTGCGCCGGGTGGTCGTTCACGAGGAAGCGCACCAGCACGTTGGTGTCGAGCGCGATCACTCCTCGCCGGCTCCCTCGGCGACGGCCCGTTCCATGTCATCGAGGCTCGCCGGCGGGCCGTCATGGCCGAACGCGCCGAACAGCCGGGCGACCGGCCGCAGGGGAAGAATTTTCACGCCGTCCTCGAGCACCACATACCGGATGCGGTCTCCCGGCTTGACGCCGAGGGCGGTCCTTACGGCCTTGGGCAATGTCGTCTGCCCTTTGGATGTGACGGCGGACTCCACCGAAGCTGGTCCCTTCGTTTCCTTACATTTTCCATTATGCCTTGCTTTTGGCTGTCATACAAGGATCAACGGCCTTCGACAGGACTGCATCGGCCCGCTGGCGGGGGGAGGCGGGGCCGGGGTATAAGGCCCTTATGGCTTTCCTCGCGGACACTCCGGTCACGGTCATCGGCGGCGGGCTTGCCGGGGCGGAGGCCTGCTGGCAGCTCGCGCGGCGCGGCGTGCGCTCGGTGCTCTTCGAGATGCGCCCCGAAACGCCGACGCCGGCGCACAAGACGCAGAAGCTCGCCGAGCTGGTCTGCTCCAACTCCTTCCGCTCCGACGATGCCGAGCACAACGCCGTCGGCCTGCTGCACGAGGAGATGCGCCGGGCGGACTCGCTCGTCATGGCCTGCGCCGACCGCACCCGGCTGCCCGCGGGCGGCGCGCTCGCCGTGGACCGCGAGGATTTCGCGGACGCCGTCACCGCCGCCCTGGAAGCGGAGCCGCTCATCGCGATAGAGCGCCGGCGCATCGACCGGCTGCCGGGCTCGGGTTCCGCCATCGTCGCCACCGGGCCGCTCACCGACGGCGCGCTTGCGGACGCGATCCGGGCACTGACGGGGCGCGAGGCGCTCGCCTTCTTCGACGCCATCGCGCCCATCGTCTATGCCGATTCCATCGATCTCGACACCGCCTGGTTCCAGTCCCGCTACGACAAGCCGGGGCCGGCGGGCAGCGGGGCCGACTACGTCAACTGCCCGCTCGACGAGGCGGGCTACGAGGCCTTCGTGGCGGCGCTGCTGGAGGCGGACCGGATCGAGTTCAGGGAGTGGGAGGCGCTCACGCCCTGGTTCGAGGGCTGCCTGCCGGTCGAGGTGATGGCGGCGCGCGGGCCTGAGACGCTGCGCTTCGGACCGATGAAGCCCGTGGGCCTGACCGACCCGCGCACCGGCCGGCGGCCCCACGCCGTCGTGCAGCTCCGCCGGGACAATGCGCTCGGCACGCTCTACAACATCGTCGGCTTCCAGACCAAGCTGCGCCACGCCGAACAGGCGCGCGTCTTCCGCATGGTGCCGGGCCTCGAAAATGCGCGCTTCGCCAGGCTCGGCGGCATCCACCGCAACAGCTTCATCGACGCGCCGGCGCTGCTGGACGGGCAATTGCGGCTCAGGGCGGCCCCGCATTTGCGCTTCGCCGGCCAGATCACCGGCGTCGAGGGCTATGTCGAGAGCGCGGCCATCGGCCTGCTGGCGGGGCGCTTCGCGGCGGGCGAGACGGACGCGCCGCCCGCGACGACGGCGCTCGGCGCCGTGCTGGGCCACGTCACCGGCCCGCGGCCAGAAGCCGCCGGGGCCTACCAGCCCATGAATGTCAATTTCGGCCTCTTCCCGCCGCTCGACGCGCGGTTCCGGGGCCGCGAACGCAAGCGCGCGCATGCGGCCCGCGCGCTCGCCGATCTCGACCGCTGGCTCGACGGCCGCCGGGAGGCAGCCTGACATGGACGGAAACGGCATGGCCAACCGCCGGATCGACCTGCGCAGCGACACCGTGACCCTGCCGACGCCGGCCATGCGCCGGATCATGGCGGAGGCGGAGGTCGGCGACGACGTGCATGGCGAGGACCCGACCGTCGCCCGCCTTGAGCAGCGCGTCGCCGACATGCTGGGGCTGGAGGCGGGCCTTTTCCTTCCCTCCGGCACGCAGTCCAACCTGACGGCGCTGATGAGCCATTGCGGGCGCGGCGAGGCGTATATCACCGGCGAGACCTACCACACGGTCGCCTCGGAGGCGGGCGGGGCTGCCGTGGTCGGCTCCATCGTGCCGATCGTGCTGCCGGTGGAGGAGGACGGCACGGTGACACCGGACCGGCTCCGTGCCGCGATCCGCCCCGAAGATTTCCACCGCCCGGTGCCGCGGCTGATCGCGGTGGAGAACACGACGCTCGGGCGCGTGCTGCCGGAAGGCTACATGGAGGAGGTCGCCGGACTCGCCCGCGAACACGGGCTCAGGGTGCATCTCGACGGGGCGCGGCTGCTGAACGCGGCCACCGCCACCGGAAAGACGCCGGCTGCCGTGGCCGAGGGAGCCGATTCCGTTTCGCTCTGCCTTTCCAAGGGCCTCGGCGCGCCGGCAGGCACGGTGCTCGCCGGGGACGAGGCGTTCATCGGGCGCGCGCGGCGGGCGAGGAAGATGCTGGGCGGCGGGATGCGCCAGTCCGGCGTGCTGGCGGCCGCCGGGCTGCATGCGCTCGACGCCCATGTCGAGCGGCTGGCCGACGACCACGAGCTTGCCGCCGCGCTGGGCGAGCGCCTGGCGCCTGTGGTCGAGGTGCAGCGCGTCTCCACCAACATGGTCTATGCCGGCCTGCCAGGCGGAGCGGAACTCAAGCGGCATCTTGAGGACCGCAATATTGTTATCGCATCGCCCGGCCCGGTGACGCGGCTGGTGGTGCACAGGGATATCGAGCCCGAGGATGTCGAGCGCGTCGGCGCGGCGTTCGAGGCGTTCTACAACTGAGGGAGGCGCGGCGATGCACGATCTGGTCATTCGCGGCGGCACGATCGTCGACGGGACCGGCGGCGAGCCTTTCGCCGGCGACGTCGCGGTCGAGGGCGGGCGCATCGCGCAGGCCGGCGGCAGAGCCGGGCCCGGCCGGCGCGAGATCGACGCCGCGGGCGCGCTGGTGACGCCCGGCTTCGTCGATGTCCACACCCACTATGACGGACAGGCGACCTGGGACAGCGAACTCGCGCCGTCGAGTTGGCATGGCGTCACCACGGTGGTGATGGGCAATTGCGGCGTCGGCTTTGCGCCCGCCCGCCCGGACGCGCACCATGCGCTGATCCGCATGATGGAGGGCGTGGAGGACATTCCGGGCGCCGCCCTCTCCGAAGGTCTCACCTGGGACTGGGAGAGCTTCCCCGAATATCTCGATGCGCTGGAGACGCGCCCGCGCGCCATCGACGTCGCCGCGCAGGTGCCGCATTGCGCGGTCCGGGCCTATGCGATGGGCGAACGCGGCATCGCCAACGAGCCGGCGACGGAAGACGATGTCCGCCTCATGGCCGATGTCGTCCGGGAGGCGCTGGAGGAGGGCGCGCGCGGCTTCACCACCACCCGCACCATCGCGCACCTGACCGCCGACGGCGACCGGGTGCCGGGCGCCTTCGCCGAGGAACGCGAATTGCTGGGGCTGGCGGATGCGGTCGGCGCGGTCGGGGGGCGTACCATCGGCTGGATTTCCGACCTCGACGAGGAGGCCTACGAACTCGGCCTGCTGCGCCGCATGGCGGAGCGTGCGAACGGGCGCGCCTGGCTCACCGTGGTACAGCGCGACGAGCGCCCGGACCAGTGGGCGAGCGTGCTCGGCTATCTGGAGGAAGCCGCCGCCGACGGCGTGGCGCTGCACGCGCAGGTGGCGGCGCGGCCGGTCGGGCTGATGCTCGGCCTCTCCGCTTCGCTGCATCCCTTCTCGACCATGCCCGCATACCGGGAGATCGCGCATCTGCCGCTGGCGGAGCGGGTGGCGATCCTCCGCCGGCCGGACTTCCGCGCGAAGCTGCTCGGCCAGCGGCGCAACCACCGCAGCCGGCTGATGCAGGACGTGATCGGCGGCTTCCACAAGATGTTCACCCTCGGCGACCCGCCCGACTACGAGCCCGCGCCGGAAAGCTCGGTGCTGGCCGAGGCGGAGCGGAAGGGCTGCGACCCGCGCGAACTGGTGCTGGACCGGATGCTGGAGCGCGAGGGGCGGGAGCTGATCTTCTTCCCCTTCGTGAACTACAGCCGCCTCGACCACCGGGACATCCGCCGGATGATGGACCATCCGCGCACCGTGCTCGGCCTCGGCGACGGCGGCGCGCATTGCGGGCTGATCTCCGACGCCAGCATCCCGACCTATGTGCTGACCCACTGGGGCCGGGACAGGCATCGGGGGCCGGGCTTCCCGCTGCCCTGGCTGGTGAAGGCGCAGACGGCGGACACCGCCGCGCTCTACGGCTTCTCCGACCGGGGGCGGCTGGAGCCGGGGCTGCGCGCGGACATCAACGTCATCGACTTCGACCGGCTGCGGATCCGCCCGCCGGTCATGGTCCACGACCTGCCGGCCGGCGGGCGCCGGCTGGTGCAGCGGGCCGAGGGCTACCGGGCGACCGTCTGCGCCGGCGAGGTCACCTTCGAGGAGGGCGAGGCGACCGGCGCGCTGCCCGGCCGGCTGGCCCGCGCGGCATGACGGCCCCGCAGAGCCCCTCGCCGAAGCTCGAAATCCATCTGGGCGACAATCTGGAGGTGCTCTCCCGCTTCGGGGACGGCAGCTTCGACCTCATCTATATCGACCCGCCTTTCAACACCGGCAAGGCGCAGGCCCGCACGCGGCTCCGCACGATCCGCGACGATGAGGGCGACCGGACGGGCTTCCAGGGCAGGCGCTACCGCACGGTCCGCCTCGGCGCCTCCTCCTGGAACGACGCCTTCGACGACTACTTGGCGTTCATAGAACCCCGGCTGCGGGAGGCGCACCGCCTGCTCGCGCCCAAGGGTTCGTTCTTCCTCCATATCGACTACCGGGAATCGCATTATTGCAAGGTGCTGCTGGACGAAATCTTCGGGCGCGAGTGCTTCATCAACGAGATCGTCTGGGCCTACGACTACGGCGCGCGGTCGAAACGGCGCTGGTCCGCCAAGCACGACAACATCCTCTGGTATGCGAAGGACCCGGACAACTATACCTACCGCCATGACGACATCGACCGCATCCCCTACATGGCCCCCGGTCTTGTGGGGCCGGAGAAGGCGGCGCGCGGCAAGACGCCGACCGACGTGTGGTGGCAGACCATCGTGAGCCCGAACGGGAAGGAGAAGACCGGCTACCCCACGCAGAAGCCGATCGCGATCCTCAACCGCATCGTGCGCGTGCATTCCGATCCGGGAGACCGGGTGCTCGATTTCTTCGCCGGCAGCGGTACGACGGGCGAAGCGGCGGTCCGCAACGGCCGGCATGCCGTGCTGGTGGACAGCAACCCGGAAGCCATCCGCGTCATGGCCCGCCGCCTCGCCTTCGCCGCCCCCGCTTTCCACGGGACGGGGCGCCCCGTTCCCGCCCCCGGAGGGTCTTCGTCCCACGCTGCTTGACAGGCTCATCAATTCGACTATATTGGAAATATGGAAAAGGATGCCGCCATCGCCGCCCTGGGCGCGCTGGCGCAGGAGACGCGCCTCGACGTGTTCCGCCTGCTGGTCGAGCGCGGGCCGCAGGGCCTGCCGGCCGGGGCCATCGCCGGGGCGCTCGACATTCCGGCGGCGACGCTTTCCTTCCATCTGAAGGCCCTGAAGGAGGCCGGCATGCTGCGGCGCGCGCGCAAGGGCCGCGAGCTCGTCTATGCCGCCGACTTCCCGCACATGGAAGCGCTGCTGCGGTTCCTTACCGAAGATTGCTGCCGGGGGGTCTGCCAGCCTCCGGCCCGGCCCTGAAGGAGGCTGCCATGCGCCTGCAACTCGCCCTCAATGTGGACGATCTCGAAGAGGCCATCGACTTCTACTCGAAGATGTTCGACGCGCCGGTCCACAAGCGCAAGCCGGGCTACGCCAATTTCGCCATCGACAACCCGCCGCTCAAGCTGGTGCTGTTCGAGCGCCCCGGCGCGGGCGAGCGCATCAACCATCTGGGCGTCGAGGTCTTCCGCGAGGAGGATGTCACCGCCGCGACGGAGCGCCTCGAGGCCGCCGGCATCGACCATCTGATCGAGGAAGAGACGCGCTGCTGCCACGCCACGCAGAACAAGGTCTGGGCGACGGAGCCGCAGGGCCTGCGCTGGGAGTGGTACCGGATCACCGACGACACGGACGCGCTCTTCAACGCGCTCGGCCCGAGGGCGGAAGACGAGAGGCAGGCCGCCTGCTGCCCGACCGGAGAACCGCTCAGCCGCGCAGTCTGAACGGGACCCGCCGGCTCACCTCACGGCCTCGATCAGGAATTGACGGAAACTCGGAATCGGGCAGGCGAGCCGTCCGGTTCCGTCGTCCTGGAGCGCGCCCCGGTGGACCAGATGGTCCAGATATTCTTCCGGCCCCATGCCCGCCGGCAAGCGCCAGCCGCTTGCCGCGCCGGCGCTTTCCTCGATGATGCAAAGCGTCTCGACATAGCCGAGGCCGTCCTCGGGAACCGCTTCCATCGCGGCGGCCAGCAGCAGGCCGGAGCCGAGCATTTCGGGGCTGCGCCGTGCCCGGTAAGAGTCCAGACGGCGTTCCTCCGCCCCGGCCAGAACCGCCTTTTCGTCAACGGAAGCCAGAACGCCGCCCGATGCAAGCAGACCGTTTGCCAGCGCGCGCATCCCGTTACGCAGATGCTGCGGCCAGCGGTCCGATAGTTCTTCCAGCAAGGTTGCCCAGCGCGCTGCCTCGACCTCGGCCGCTTCGACCCGGAAGCGTTCGAGCATCATCTTCACGGACTCCGCCGGCTGGCCTGGCTCCAAGCGTCCCAGCATGTGAACGGTCCCGACAGACAGCCGGGAAATGCCGCGCTTCGCCAGCACATGCGGCGAATTGGCGAGCCCCGCCAACACCGGCACAATGGGCAGGCCGTCCACCGCCTCGTGAAGGCGCCGGACGATGCCCGCCTGGCCGGGCTCCAGGTTCTGCACCTCATCGACCAGCAGGCAGACCGGACGCTCCCAGCGGTCCGGCGGAAACATGTCGCGCAATGCACCGAACCCGGCCGGCGGCGCGGTTTTGGCAGCCCATGTGCCGCCGACGCCGCTAATGCCGATGCTGCCGCTGCGGGTCTCCGTGCGTCGGAAGCGTTCCGCCCGGCGCGGGTCCAGCCGGGCTGCAATCGCCTGTGCAATGCGGTTCGGGTCCGCCAACTCCTCCAAATGGACGGGAAGGACATGTGGCGCCGCTTTGCCCGCCAACGACCATTTCTGCTCCAGATGGGCGAGCAGGGCCGACTTGCCGGCTCCGGGCGCTCCCTGAATGAGTCGGGTGGGGCTGGCATACCGCCAACCTGCCGAAGCATTGCGCAGCGCCGACGCGGTGGCGCGCTCGATGTCCTCGATCAGTGTAGAGCGGCCAACGAAGAAGGAGGCGACGCCCCTGTCCAACGGCTCGCTGAAGAAGCGCAGCCCGTCAAGGTCCGGTCCGCCGTTCGCCATCGCCGCCTGTTCCTCCGACCGCCCGACCGCCCTCAGAGGCGGATGCGGAAGTCGTTGCGGCCGGAGCGGTCCTCGCCGCGCATGAGGAAGAGCGTGCGGTCCGCGTGGTTCACCAGGCCCTTGTCGCGGGCGAGGCCGGCGGCGATCTCCCGGTCGAACACCGAGGTGGTCGGCATGTAGCGCAGGGTCATGCCGCGGCGCGGCTTCGGGGAGTTGTTGGCCTCCGAGCCGTGGACCAGATAGACGTCGTGCAGCGAGACCTGGCCCGCTTCCAGCTCGATGGGGACGGCGAGGTCCTCGTCGAACTCCTCCTCGCGCAGCTCCTGGTTCAGCGTGTAGGCCGGGTCGTCATTGGTGTCGTGGGCGCGGAGCCGCCTGTCCTTGTGCGAGCCGCGCAGCACGTTCAGGCAGCCGTTCTCCTGCGTCGAGGCGTCGACCGCGATCCACACCGTGCAGGTGGCGAGCGGGCGCACCGGCCAGTATTCGCCGTCCTGGTGCCAAGGCGTCTTGCGCCCGTTCAGCGCCGGCTTGGCGAAGAAGCTGGAGTTCCAGAGCGCGATGTCCGGGCCCAGCACCTGCTCCACCATGTCCAGGATTTCCGGCACCCGCGCCCAGTTCAGGAAGGCCAGGTCGTGGGCCAGCAGGTTGGGGCAGTAATCGCGGTATCCGGGGTGGCGCGCGACCAGCCGGTCGTGATGCGCGCGGATGTCCTCCAGATCCCGTTCCGGGAGCCGGAAATCGGGCGTCACGTAGCCGTCCGCGTTGTATTTTTCCAGTTCGGCGGCGTTCAACATTGATTCCCCTCCCGAATCGGGGCTGCTATACTGTCTGGCTACCGAAAGACAGCCGGTCGATACCATAGCCGCTCCGGGAGCGACGATGAAGCTCACCATCGAACGCAGCCAGTTCCTGAAATCGCTCAGCCATGCGCAGAGCGTGGTCGAACGGGCCAACACGATCCCGATTCTGGGCAATGTCATGCTCGAAGCGGCAGACGGGCGGCTGCGCCTCTCGGCGACCGACCTGGAGCTGGGCGCCGTTGAGACAGTGGACGCCGACGCGGTCTCGGGCGGCGGCACCACGCTGCCGGCGCAGGTGCTCTACGACATCGCCCGCAAGCTGCCCGACGGCGCGCAGGTGGAGCTGGAGACCGAGGACGGCTCGGACCGCATCCGGCTGCGCTGCGGGCGGTCCACCTTCACGCTCTCCGCCCTGCCGCCGGAAGAGTTCCCGGAGCTCTCCAAGACCGAGTTCGCCTGCCGCTTCCAGCTTGCCGCCGAGGACCTGCGCGGCCTGATCGACCGGACCGGCTTCGCCGCCTCGACCGAGGAGACGCGCTACTATCTGAACGGCATCTACCTGCATACCACCGAGCATGAGGGCGTGCCGGTGCTGCGCGCGGTCGCGACCGACGGCCACCGGCTGGCGCGGGTCGAGGTGCCGAGGCCGGCGGGCGCGGAGGACATGCCGGGCGGCGTGATCGTGCCGCGCAAGGCGGTGCAGGAGCTCCGCAAGCTGCTGGACGGCGAGGACGGCGATGTCTCGATCGCGCTGTCCGAAACCGGAATCCGCTTCGTCATCGGCAGCGTCGAGCTCACCTCCAAGCTCATCGACGGCACCTACCCCGACTATGAGCGCGTGATCCCGGCCGGCAACGACAAGCGGCTCGAAGTCGAAAGCGGCGCGCTGGCCGAGGCGGTGGACCGCGTGTCGGCGATCTCGTCCGAGCGCACCCGGGCGGTCAAGCTCGCCATCGACGGCGACAGCGTCCAACTGTCCGCCGCCGATCCGACCTACGGCACGGCGACGGAGGAAATCGACGTGCGGTTCGACGGGGCGCCGATGGAGATCGGCTTCAACGCCCGTTACCTGCTTGAAATCCTGCGCCGTATCGAAGGCGGCACGGCGGCGCTCGAGCTCGCCGACCCGGCAGCGCCCACAGTGGTGCGCGACATGGTGGATTCGAGCGCGCTCTATGTGCTGATGCCGATGCGCGTGTGATCCGTGGCAGAAGCCGCCCTTCACACATCGGGCGGAGCGCCGGTCGTCAGGCGCCTGGCGCTCGGTGATTTCCGCAACTACCGCGAAGCGCGCCTGGAGACGGATGACCGCCTGATCGTGCTCACGGGGCCGAACGGCGCCGGCAAGACCAACCTGTTGGAAGCCCTCTCGCTGCTGGCGCCCGGGCGCGGGCTGCGCCGCGCGCGGCCGCGCGAAATGACCCGGCATGGCGCCCGGCGCTGGACGGTGACGGCGCGGCTCGACACGGCCTTCGGCGCGGTCGATATCGGCACCGGCCTCGGCGAGGACGACCGGCGCGCGGTGCATGTCGACGGCGCGGCCCGGCGGGGGCGCGACGGGAGCGTGGCGGCCGTCTGGCTGACACCGCAGATGGACCGGCTGTTCCTCGACGGCGCGGGCGCGCGGCGGCGTTTCCTCGACCGGCTGGTGCTGGCGGTCGATCCGGCCCATGCCGGGCGGGTGCAGGCCTATGAGACGGCCATGCGCCAGCGCCTGGCGCTGCTGAGGGCCGGGACCTCGGACGGCGACTGGTTGACCGCGCTGGAGCGCAGCATGGCCGAGCGCGGCATAGCCGTCGCCGCCAGCCGGCGCGAGCTGGTGGAGCGGCTGCGCGGCGCGCTCGCATCCGCCGGCGGGCCTTTCCCCCGGGCGCGCGTCGCGCTTTCGGGCGCGGTCGATGCCTGGCTGGAGGAGGGGCCGGCGCTGAAGGCGGAGGACCGGCTGGTTGCCGCGCTGGCGGAAGGGCGCGTTCGCGACGCCGAATCGGGACGCACCGGCGCCGGGCCGCATCGCAGCGACCTTGCCGTCTCCGACGCCGGACGCGGCATGCTTGCCGCCGACTGCTCGACGGGCGAGCAGAAGGCGTTGCTGACGGCGCTGGTGCTGGCCTCCGCGCGCCTTGCCCCGCAGCCGCCGCTGCTGCTGCTGGACGATGTCGCGGCCTTCCTGGACGAGGACCGGCGCCTCGCCCTCTTCGACGAGATCGGGCGGCTCGGCTGCCAGGCCTGGCTCACCGGCGCCGATCCCGGCACCTTCGAGCCGCTTGCCGGCCGCGCCCTCAATGTCGGCATAGAAGACGCGGTTCTCACCCCCCTGCCGCCGGAGCGGCCATGACCGAACCCAACGAACCCACCGACGACATCCGGGCTGACGGCGAGGCCGGGGAATACGGCGCCGACGCCATCAAGGTGCTGCGCGGCCTGGAGGCGGTGCGCAAGCGCCCCGGCATGTATATCGGCGACACGGACGACGGCACCGGCCTGCACCACATGGTCTATGAAGTGGTGGACAACGCCATAGACGAGGCGCTGGCCGGCTGGTGCGACACGGTGGAGGTGGTGCTGGAGGCCGACGGCTCGGTCACCGTGACCGACAACGGGCGGGGCATCCCGACCGAGATCCACGACGAGGAGGGCGTGTCGGCCGCCGAGGTCATCATGACCCACCTCCATGCCGGCGGGAAGTTCGACAGCAACTCCTACAAGGTTTCGGGCGGGCTGCACGGGGTCGGAGTCTCGGTGGTCAATGCGCTCTCGGAGACGCTCGACCTCACGATCTGGAGGGACGGGCGCGAATATGCGATGCGCTTCCGCCACGGCGAGGCGGAAGCGCCGCTGGCCGAGACCGGCCCCGCGGGAGAGGACGGCGGGCTGACCGGCACCCGGGTGCGCTTCCTGCCCTCGACCGACACCTTCTCCAAGGTGGAGTTCGATTTCGCGACCCTGGAGCGGCGGCTGCGCGAGCTCGCCTTCCTGAACTCGGGCGTGCGGCTGGTGCTGAAGGACTCGCGGCGCATCGAGGAGCAGCGCGTCGATCTACACTACGAGGGCGGGCTGGAAGCCTTCGTTACCTGGCTCGACCGCAACCGCACCGCCCAGCATGAGTGCATCGCCATCCGGGCCGAGCGGAACGACATCGTTGTCGAGGCGGCGCTGCAGTGGAACGACAGCTTCCACGAGACCACACTCTGCTTCACCAACAACATTCCCCAGCGCGACGGCGGCACCCATCTCGCGGGCTTCCGCGCCGGCCTGACGCGTCAGGTCACCGGCTACGGGGACCGCATCGGCCTCACCCGCCGGGACAAGCTGGCGCTCTCCGGCGAGGACGTGCGCGAGGGCCTCACCTGCGTGCTCTCGATCAAGGTGCCGGACCCGAAATTCTCCTCCCAGACCAAAGACAAGCTGGTCTCCTCCGAAGTGCGCCCGGCCGTCGAGAGCGCCATCAACGAGGCGCTGGAGGCCTGGCTGGAGGAGCATCCGAAAGAGGCGCGGATCATCGTCGAGAAGGTGCAGCGCGCCGCCCAGGCCCGCGAGGCCGCCAGGCGCGCGCGCACGCTCATCCGCGAGCCGAAGAACTCCATCGCCTCGCTGCCCGGCAAGCTCGCGGACTGCCAGGCGCGCGACCCGGAAAAGGCGGAGCTCTTCATCGTCGAGGGCGACAGCGCCGGCGGCTCCGCCAAGCAGGGCCGCGACCGCGGCTTCCAGGCGGTGCTGCCGCTCAGGGGCAAGATCCTGAACATCGAGCGCGCCCGGCTCGACAAGATGCTCTCCAGCGACAGCATCGGCGCGCTCATCACCGCGCTCGGCGCCGGCATCGCCGAGACCTTCGACGCCGACAATGTCCGCTACCACAAGATCGTCATCATGACGGACGCGGACGTGGACGGCAGCCATATCCGCACGCTCCTGCTCACCTTCTTCTACCGCCAGATGCCGGCGCTGCTGGAGCGGGGCTACCTCTATATCGCCCAGCCGCCGCTGTTCCAGGTCCGGCGCGGCGGCCAGTCGGTGCGCTACCTCAAGGACGAGCCGGAGCTCGACACCTTCCTCATCGACAGCGGCCTGCAGAACGCCGTGCTGGTGCTGGAGGACGGCCGCCAGATTGCCGGCGACGAGCTGCGTGAGCAGATCGCGCTCGCGGCCCGGGTGCGCCGGCGCATCGAGGCGCTGGCCCAGATCGTCGGCCACCGGGGCCTCGTCGAGCAGGCGGTGCTGGCGGGCGCGCTCGATGCGGCGGCGCTCCGGGGGCGGGAGGAGGCCGAAGCCGCCGCCGCCCGTGTCGCCGCCCGGCTCGACGCGCTGGAGGAGCCGGCCGCGCGCGGCTGGTCCGGCAGCGTGGAGGACGATCTCAGCCTCGCCTTTGCCTACGAGAACCAGGGAACGCTGCGCTCCTGGCGGATCGGACGGCGGCTGCTGCACCATGTCGATGCCGTCCGGCTGAACCGCCGCGCCGGGCAGCTGGGCGCGATCTACGACAAGCCGGCGGTGCTGCGGGTGCGCGAACGCGAGGACCGGATCGACGGCCCCTGCGTCCTGCTGGAGCGGGTGCTGGAGCACGGGCGGCGCGGGCTCACCCTGCAGCGCTACAAGGGCCTCGGCGAGATGAACCCGGAACAGCTCTGGGAAACGACGCTCGACCCCGAGGCGCGCACGCTCCTGCAGGTGCGGGTGAACCACGCCGAGGAGGCGGGCGAGCTGTTCTCCACCCTGATGGGCGACCAGGTCGAACCCCGCCGCGCCTTCATCCAGGACAACGCGCTGAAGGTGGCGAACCTGGACGTGTAGTTGTCTCGCCAGTCCGCCCCGCGATACCCGGTCCCTTGACCCGCAGGCGCGGAACGGGGCAGGTTCGGCGGGCTGCGAACACCGTCCAATGCGACCCGAGGAGCGCGCCCGTCCCATGCATGTCGGCCTGAGCTGCTTTTTCCAGAATCCGGACAAGAAACTCACCGATCGCGAGGTCTGGCGCCAGGAGGTCGCGCTCGCCGAGGCGGCGGAGCCGATGGGCTTCGACAGCATCTGGTCGGCGGAGCACCATTTCACCGACTACACCATGTGCCCGAGCGTGACCCAGTTCCTGACCTACATGGCCGGGCGCACCACGCGCGCCGGCCTCGGCTCCATGGTGGTCGTGCTGCCCTGGCACGAGCCGGTCAGGGTCGCGGAGGAGATCGCGCTGCTCGACCACCTGTCGAACGGGCGGGTGATCTTCGGCATGGGACGCGGCCTCGGGCGGGTCGAGTTCAACGGCTTCCGCCTCGAAATGGGCGAGAGCCGCGAGCGCTTCGTCGAATATGCCGAGGCGGTGATGGGTGCGCTGGAGACCGGCACCATGGAGAGCGACGGCAAGCATCTCCGCCAGCCGCCGACGGACATCCGCCCCAGGCCCTTCAAGTCCTTCCGCGGGCGCACCTATGCGGCCTCCGTCTCGCCGCAGTCGGCGGAGATCATGGCCCGGCTCGGCATCGGCATCCTCATCATCGCCCAGAAACCCTGGGAGAAGACGCTGGAGGAGCTGGAGAACTACCGCGAGCTCTACCGGCAATACAATGACGGCGAGGAAGCGCCGAAGCCGATCATCGCGAGCTTCGTCGCCGTGCATGAGGACCGCGAGAAGGCGCGCGAGATGTATGAGAACTACATCGTCGGCTACTGCCGCTCGGCCCTCAAGCACTACGAGTTCCACAATGAGGGCCTCGCCGACATTCCGGGCTACGAGTATTACGGCGCGCTCGCCCGCAACATCCACAAGCACGGCATCGACACCTTCGTGCGCTTCCTCGCCGACCTCCAGGTCTGGGGCACGCCGGACGAGGTGGTCGACGGCGTGATCGCCAATGTCGAGCGCGCGGGCTGCGGCGGCTTCCTGGCCGCACTCTCCTACGGCGGCATGCCCTACGACATCGCGCGCGAGAACCAGCGCCTGTTCGCCGAAAAGGTGCTGCCCCGCCTCAAGGCCCACGACACCGGCGTCGAGATCGGCGCCGCCCCGCCGCTTGACGTTGCCGCGGAATAGGGCGGCGGGTTAGTGCTCGCGGAGGATTTCGGGCTCGGCGAGGAACAGCGGCTGCTGCGCGACACGGTGCGCGCGTTCGCCCGCGAGAAGGTGGCGCCGCGCGCAGCGGAGATCGACCGCGAGGCCGCCTATCCGCATGACATGTTCGCGGCGCTGCGCGACCTCGGCCTCTTCGCCCTGCCCTTCCCGGAGCGTTACGGCGGCGCGGACAGCGTGCTCTCCGGCTGCCTCGCCATCGAGGAGCTGGGGCGCGTGTGCTACAACACCGCCTACCTGCTGCTGGTGCAGTGGACGCCGTTCGCGGCCGTGCTGGCGGGCGGCTCGCCGGAGCAGCATGAGCGCTGGCTGCCGGGCCTCGCCGGCGGCGAACTGAAGGCCGCGATCTCCGTCACCGAGCCGCAGTCCGGCTCCGACGCCGCCGGCATCCGCACGCGCGCGGTCCGCGAGCCGGGCGGCTACCGCCTCGACGGGGCCAAGGCCTGGTGCACCAACAGCCCGGAAGCCGATTTCATCGTCGTCGCCGCCAAGACCGATCCGGGTGCGCGCCATCGCGGCATTTCCGTGTTCGCGGTCGAGACGGGGACGCCCGGCCTCACCATAGGCCAGCCGGAACGCAAGCTCGGCTCGCGCGGCATCCCCTCCTGCCCGCTCTTCTTCGACGGCGCCTTCGTGCCGGAGGAGAACCGCATCGGGCCCGAGGGCGAGGGCTGGCTGACGGTGATGGAGGCGTTCAACCGCTCGCGCCCGATGATCGGCGCGCGCGGCGTCGGCCTCGCCCAGGGCGCGCTCGACCTGGCGGCGGACTATGTGCGCGGGCGGGAGGCGTTCGGGCAGCCGGTCTCGGACTTCCAGGGCGTGCGCTGGATGCTGGCCGACATGGCGATGCGCACCGAGGCCGCCCGGCAGATGGTCTGCAAGGCCGCCGCGCTCTCGGATGCGGGCGTGTCGGGCCGCGCGCTCGCGCCCTGGGCGGCGATGGCGAAATGCCTGGCCACCGACGCCGCCATGTCGGTCGCGACCGACGCGGTGCAGCTCTGGGGCTCCGCCGGCATTTCGGCCGACAACCCCGTCGAGCGCTATTTCCGCGACGCCAAGGTGCTCCAGATCGTCGAGGGCACCAACCAGATCCAGCGCAACATAATCGGCCGCCACGCCGTGGAGACGCACGGGGCCGGTTGACAGCCGGGCGGGCGGCGGGCTGGAGTCGGGCGAGCGCGGACAAGGCGGCGGGGCCATGCTGTTCCACCACGCATCGAAGAACCGGCCGTTCCATCTCGGCACCTATCCGATGGAGGTGCTGCCGCGCGACGGGGCCGTCATCGCGGCGGAGGCGGCGCGCCCGCGGGCGGGGCCTTCGGAAGCCGCGGAGGCGGGCGGGGCGCTCGGGCCGGCCGTGCTCCATTATCGCGACCTGTTCGCCAGCTTTGCGGAGGGCGGCCCGGCGGCGGAGACGGCGCCCGTGCCGGCCCGGCTCGACCGGCGCGCGGAGGACATCAAGGGCTGCTCCTATTTCATGGACGCGGACCAGGTCGGCATCTGCCGGATACCGGAGAACGCCTGGCTGGAGGGCGCGGAGGCGCTGGAAGGCCACAGCCATGCGGTCGTCATCCTGGTCGCCTGTCCCGCGCTGCCGGACCGGGGCAACCTCGCCCGCGCCTGGGTGGAGGAGGCGGTGGCCGCGACGGCCGAGATGCGCGCGCTCGAGATCGCCGGCTGCACCGCCGGCCATATCCGCCAGATGGGCTTCGAGGCCCGCATCCACCATGCCGGCGATGACGGCCTCGACCGCGCCCGGCTCGCCGTGCTGGCCGGGCTCTGCCTGCGCGCGGCGGCGCCAACGCCGCCATTCGCAACGTTCGCCGCGTTCGGCGCGGCGGAGGACGGCGGGCTGCTCAACCCCTATATCGAGGGCGGCTTCGCGCTCGCCGCGATCTCGACCAACTACGAACTGGAATGCGACACCCCGCTCGGCCCCGGCGCGGCCGGGGCGCGCAACCGGGCGTACCGCAAGGGCATCGCCGGCGCGGTCTCCGGCCGCGAGCGCGCCCGCCGGGCGAAGCGGAAATCCCACTGGAGCCGCTACCCGATGGAGCAGGTCCGCCGGGTGGACCGGCCGACCACGCTCATCATCGACGAGGAGGTGCCGCGCGTGCCGCAGCGGGCGGCCTTCTTCACCCGCGCGGCCAAGGGCGACCTCGGCGGGAAATCGCAGCGCGAGCGCGCCCGCTTCGCCTTCAAGCACCCGCTCTCCTTCTCCCAGCTGCAGCTCATCCGCGCCATGGTGCCCCACCAGGACGGCGAGACCGCCGCGCCGGAGAACGACGGGGACCGCTACGGCGACCCGGCGGCGAACGCCCGCGCGGTCAAGGCGCTCTCCTACTTCCTCGGCTCGGACCTCACGGGCATCTGCGAGATCCCGCGCTATGCCTGGTTCTCGCACCGGGAGGACGGCAGCCCCATCCCGATGTACCACCGTTACGCCGTCGTCATGCTGATCGACCAGGGCTACGACACGATGGAGGGGGCGAGCGGCGACGACTGGATTTCCGGGGCCCAGTCCATGCGCGGCTACCTGCGCGGCGCGGAGATCGCCGGCATCATGGGCGAGACGCTGCGGGGCCTGGGCTTCCCGTCGCGCGCGCAGACCAATGCGGACAGCGACGTGCTGCACATCCCGCTCTTGCTCTGGGCGGGCCTCGGCGAACTCAGCCGCATCGGCGAGCTTGTGCTCAACCCCTTCGTCGGCCCGCGCTTCAAGTCCGTGGTGCTCACCACCGACATGCCGATGGAGGTGGACCGGCCGATAGATTTCGGCCTCCAGTATTTCTGCGACCATTGCCACAAATGCGACCGCGAGTGCCCCTGCGACGCCATTCCGCACGGGGACAAGGTGATGTTCAACGGCTACGAGATGTGGAAGCCGGACGTGGAGCGCTGCACCCGCTACCGGCTCACCAACATGCGCGGCTCGGCCTGCGGGCGCTGCATGAAGACCTGCCCGCTCAACAAGGTGGTGGACATGGACGGCGGCCTCCTGCCGCGCGCGGCAAGCTGGCTCGGCGTCAACGCGATGTTCCTGAAGCCGGCGCTGGTGCCGGTCGCGACATGGCTCGACGACCGGCTCGGCAACGGCCGGCGCAACCCCGTGAAGAAATGGTGGTTCGACCACGAGATCGTGGACGGCGTCACGGTGGCCGCGAAGGGCGCCAACGAACGCGAGATCGACCCCGGCAAGCGGGTCGACGCCGCGCGCCAGAAGATCGCCTACTACCACGCCGACGCCATGCCGCCGCCGGACAGGCAGGCGCCCGACCCGGTGGACCGCAAGGCGGCGCTCGCGGCCGCGGCGCTGGTCGAAACGCCGGCCGAGGCCCGCAGGCGCCTCGCCGCGGGCGGGCCCGCGCCGGCCCATTACGCGCCGGTTCCGCCCGCCGGCGGCGAAGACGGGGAGGGGGAGGGCGCCGCGCCGCCCGCCAACCCCTACGGGCAGGACGCATAACGCCGCCGGACCCGCGTCTCCCGCCTGCTCCTGTCTTCCCCTCCCCCGCTTGCGGGGGAGGCCGGGTGGGGGTTCTCTCCGCGTGACGGGCTTCAGAACTGGCGCACGAAGGAGAGTTCGGCGCGGTTTCGTTTGTAGTCGAGGGCCTGGGCGTTGGTGTCGCGCTCCTCGCGGATGAGCGAGAGGCGCGGGCTGAAGCCGGCCAGGGTGACGGCGCGGTTGTGGACCGAGAGCGAGAGCGACTGCATCTCGTCCTCGCGCGGCTCGCGGTCGATGGTGTTGTGGGCGAAGCCGCGGCCCTGGTATTCCGTGCGCTGCAGGGAGGCGCGCAGCCCGACGGTGAAGCCGGCCGGCAGCGCCAGCGTCGCGCCCAGGCTGGCCCGGGGCCCGGCGCTGCGCCAGTGCTCCAGGTTGGCGCGGCTCCAGTTCCAGCCGGCATTGCCGCCGAGGCGGAGAATCGGCAGCGCGGCCCAGCTTGCGCCCAGCGAGACATCGCCGACCGGGCCGTCGAGCCAGTCGCAGTCGCGGCAGTTGCGCCGCGCGGCACTGGCACGGCCGAACAGGGCGAGGCGCGGCGTCAGCCGGTGCTCCCCCTCCAGCCGCAGGCCGAAGCGGTCGGTCTCCGGCGCGCCGGCGGTCCACTGCCGGTCCACCGTCGCCAGCAGGCTCGCTTCGGTGCGGGCGTCGATCAGCCGGCGCGGCCCCAGATGCGCCGAGAGGAAATGGCGGTCGAAGGTCCCGCCCTTGTATTCCCGGATGCTCGCGTTCGCCCCGGAGCGGAGCCGCCAGCGCGGCGCCAGCGGATACTGGTATTCGCCGCCGCCCCAGAGGGAGACGCCGAGGCCGGACTTGGGCGTCGAAGGGTCGTCGAGGGTGAAGGGCAGGCGGCCGAAGGGGGTGTCGAGGAAGATCGTGCGGCTGCCCGACGCGGCGTTGAGGTTGCTGTCCGGGGCTATGGCTGCGCCGAAATGCGCCTCCCAGCGCCGCCGGGTGCGCATGGTGCGCAGGAAGCGGGCGATATTGGCGACCACCGGAGGCGGCGGCCTGCCGGCCAGCACCTGCTCGAAATGCCGCCGTGCCAGCGTGTCCTCCTCCTTCAGGAAGAAGGCGCGGGCGAGTTCGAGGCGCACCCGGATCAGCTCCGGACGGTCGATCAGGATGGCACGCAGCGCCGCGATGGCTCCGTTTAGTAACGCCTCCCGCTCCTTCTCGTCCTTTCGCGCCTTGGCCGCGCCGATCCCCGCGAGGCCAGTGAGGAAGAGGATTTCGACCTTGTCCGGCCGGTTCGTCCTGAGGCGCAGGAGGATCCCTAGGCCCTGTGGACGTATTGACTCAGGAGCGTGTTCAGGGATTCCCGTGCGAGGATTTGTCTGAATCATGAGGCGTCGGCGATTCGGGGGTTTCGTTGATGTCGACGAAGATGACGAATGGAGACTGGGAGGTTGCGCTGGAGGTTTTCCGGCTTTGCCTTCCGAGGCGGGGTGCGAAGGCGAAGGACGACCGTCTGTTTCTGGAGGCGCTGCACTTCTTTGCGGTTCACAACATCACCTGGCGGGCGCTGCCGGAGCGGTTCGGGCACTGGAATACGGTATGGCGGCGTTTTCACCGTCTGAGCCGTTCAGGGGTGTTCGAGGACTTTTTCGCCACGCTGGCGGATTTGAGCAGCACGGCGCACCTGGTTCAGATGTTCGATTCGACCGTGACCCGCGCGCATGTATCGGCGGCCGGCGCAAAAGGGGGCAGCAGGGTCAGGCGCTTGGACGCTCGCGGGGCGGTTTCAGCACCAAAATCCACCTGAAGACCGATTTCGACGGCCTGCCGATCGCCTTCGACCTGACCGGCGGCGAGGCAGCCGACAGTCCGCATTTCGAGACCCTGATGGACATCGGCCCCGATGTCCGGCCCCGCGCCATCGTCGCCGACAAGGGCTATGACAGCGCCGGAAACCGCCAACTCGCCCGGAAAAGAGGCGCCCTGACCGTCATTCCCTACCGGAAGAACATCAAAAACAGGCCAAAGCGCTTCGCAAGCGCGCTCTACAGAGGACGGGCGCGCATCGAACAGGCCGTCGGCAAGCTCAAACGCTTCAAACGCATCGCCCTGCGCTGCGAAAAGACCGCCACAAACTTCAGCTCCTTCGTCGCACTCGCCGCTGCCTTCATCTTGATCAAATCCGTCCACAGGACCTAACTGGCACCCTATTCTGCGTTTCCATTTCGCGCCCGTGTCCGACAACGTCACGTCGTCGGAACTCGAGGCAATGGAGAAGCGTTTGATCACCGCGTTTCTGCCCCCTTGCTGCAAGAACGATATCAACGCCGACACAGCGGCGATGATGGCGGCGTTCCCATGATTGACGATAGCATGTCCGGTTCGATTGTACTTCCCGCCCTTCGCGGCACGATGGGCAACTGGGTCTATTACTGCTGCTTGGTCGACTTGTCCACCTTGGCAACGAGGGTTGACTACGCCGACGAACTCCACAAGAGCGAACGGCTCTCGGAGATGATCCAACGCCAGCTGAAAGAGATGCGGTCCAAAGAGATCGCCAGTTACCTAGCGACCCAACCAGACCGCCTATTCAACGCCCTCGTTGTTGCCACCTATGGCGGCCAACCGAACTGGCACCCCCTTACCAACGTCCAGAGAAAGGGAAGCCCGAACGAACTCGATATCCTGACTTCTGATATCATGCTGTCTGTCGGCTTTCTAACCCTGCGTGGAGACGAAAAGCTCTTCGCACTCGATGGGCAGCACCGGTTGTCCGGAATCAAAGCCGCCGTCGAGGAAAGAAGCATCGTTGCTCCGACTGACGAGGTCCCCGTCATGTTCGTGGCGCATGAAAAATCAGACCAAGGCCTGCGCAGAACCCGACGTCTTTTCACGACCTTGAACAAGACGGCCAAACCGGTCTCCAAGTTTGATGTCATCGCGCTCGATGAGGACGACGTCATGGCGTTGACCGTCCGCTGGCTGATCGACGAAAATCCCGACATGTTCGGTGATGACCGCATCGCCTTTGTTGGTTCCAGCAACATGCCGTCGACCAACTTCACTAGTCTCACCACCATAGTTAACCTCTATGACATTTTGCTCACCTGGTTTACGCAGGCTAACATTGCCTTGCGCTCCTCGGCCGGCAAGCTGAAGAAATCCAGGCCGGACGACGACCAGCTGAATGCCTATTACCAGCATGCCAGGGAACTCTTCGAGGCGCTCGCCGCAGGCTTCCCCGAATTGGGCAACTTCTTCTCCGCAGAGGATACTGAGACAATTGTCCGCCGGTTCAGGAATGAAAGTGCTCTCTTCCGCCCCGTCGGTCTGATCATGTTCGTCACGATCATCGCGCGGCTCACACACGAAATGAGCCTCGCCGATGCGGTCGGCGAAACGGCCAAACTCCCGAGGAATCTAGGCCATAGTCCATATGCCGGGCTGATGTGGAACCCTGACACTCGTACTATCCGCCGGTTCAAGAGGGGCTCCCTCCTGGAGTTGCTTCTGTACATGCTGGGCCGATCACAGTGTACCGAGAGTGAGATACTCCAGCAGTACAGAAATGAGGTCGGTAACCACAACCTGGAATTACCACCTCGGGTCGTATGACAGCGCTTCTTTCTAAGCTCGACTTTGTACAAAATTACCTCACGTCCATGTCCAGAAGATCTCGTTTTTGGCGATTTTGTCGAGGGCCTGTTCGAGCGGGAGCACGATGCCCCCCATGTCTCCGACGTCCTGCCAGGACTGGCGCCAGGACCAGTAGCGCACCCTCATCTTGTCACCTGAGCCTTTCGGCTGGAGCCTTGCGATCGGTGCCTGCGTGGCCGTGAGATACAGATTGTAGCCGCCGCGCACCCTGGTGACCGTCACGCCCCCGCCCCTGGATTTGTTGAACGCTTCGATGCGCGCCAGACAGGGGTCGGATGCGGCCATGAAGCAGTGATATCGGATTGGATGGCTTCTGTCGCTGCAGCGATGCTGATTCACCCGGTCGCATGCGGGCGCCCTTGCATGCCGGATGCTTCTGGATTCGAAGGTCGTCATGACACATTTCGACGACCCTTCGAGCGCCATCGGCGATCCGGTTCCGCCGTTCCTGATCGACTGGCTGGAGCCCTTTCGAGGCGCCTTCTCATCCCCGACCTGGCGGCTGGTGGCGGTTCTGGTCATGGGAGCGTTGCTGGCGCCGGGCAAGAGAACCGTGTCGGCCTGCCTGCGGGTGACCGGGCGGGCGATGTGCGAGACATTCTCGTCCTGCCATCAGGTTCTCAATCGCGCCCGCTGGGACCCGCGTGACCTTTCACGCCGGCTCGTGCTCGTGCTGGTGGCGCGGCTTGCCGGGCAGGGACCGATCATCATCGGGCTCGATGACACCATCGAGCGCCGCTGGGGCGCGCGTATCAAGGCGCGCGGCATCTATCGCGACCCGGTGCGTTCCAGCCATGGCCATTTCGTCAAGACCAGCGGGCTGCGCTGGCTCAGCTTCATGCTGCTTGTCCCGCTGCCCTGGTCGCCGGGCATCAGGGCCCTGCCCTTCCTGACCATCCTGGCCCCGTCCGAACGCTTCGCCGCCAGGCAAGGCCGGCGTCACAAGCAACTCACCGACTGGGCGCGACAGGGCATGCTTCAAATCCTTCGCTGGGTCCCGCAACGCGCGATCGTCTTCGTCGCCGACAGCAGTTTCGGAACCCACGAACTCGCCTGGCGCATCGGACAGCGCGCAACCCTCATCAGCAGGCTGAGGCTCGATGCCAACCTCTTCGCGCCCCCGCCGCCGCGCGACCCGAACAAACGCGGTCGACCCCGGCAAAAGGGGCCGCCCCTGCCCAAGCTCCAGACCCGCCTTGACGACCCCGATGCCCGCTGGACAAGCATCACGCTTCCGCGCTGGTACGGAAGTTCGAAGGAAAAGACACTCCAGATCATCTCCGATACCGCGCTCTGGTATCGTCCCGGCACACCTCCCAAGGCCATCCGATGGGTGCTGGTGCGAGACCCGGAAGGCGAGCGGGACCCGCAGGCGTTCTTCTGCACCGACACCAACATGGAGCCGGCCAAGATCATCGCCACCTTCGTGCGGCGCTGGCAGGTCGAGGTCACCTTCCAGGAACTGCGCGCCCATCTCGGGCTCGAAACACAACGCCAGTGGTCACACGCGGCGATCGCACGAACCACCCCCGTCCTCTGCGGGCTCTACAGCCTCGTCTGCCTCTGGGCCACAGATGTTAGCGACGGTTACAGAGCGCGCCTATTCGCTGACATTTTTCGGCCGGTTGCGGTTTTTCAGTTGATCTGTTGGTCATCGGTTTCGATTGGTTCGCCGGCTCGGTCGCGGATGAGCATGTCGTTCCAGTCCCGGTTGTCGAGTGCGGGTCGCAGCCGGACGATTCTGGTGTCGTTGCGGGCGAGGCGCCTTGCGGCGTGATCGCCGTTTGTGGTGGCGTCGTATGCACAGAAGATGAGGCGCGGGTTCCATGCCTCGATCCATTTGGGGACTTTGGTGGCGACGGCGCCGGTGGAGACGGTGGCGCATTCGGTGCGTTTTACCGGGCCGAGGTGGAGGGAGAGGATGGAGAGTGCGTCGAGGGCGTTGCCGTCCAGGATGACGGCGTGTGGCCATTCGGTCTCCCAGGACATCCAGAAGCCGCCGCCCGCGGTCGTTTTGCGGTCAGCGGTGACGGTTTCGATGCCGGTAGCCTCGCCGGCGGCGTTTCGGCGGACGAACACGGGGTTGCCGTGAGGGTCGGCATGGACCAGGCCGAGGTCGCGGCACAGGGTGACGAGCGCGTCCGCGAGGCCGCGCCGCTCGACGAGGTATCGCCGGAGGTTGGGCCAGCGGGGGTCCTTGGCCGGCGCCTGCCGGCGGCCGCCTGGGGGCATTGAGAGGTCGGACAGTTCGGCGAGGAAGTCGATGGCGTCCGGCGGGGTGCATCCGAGCGCATGGACCGCCAGTTCGATAGCCCCGGCTCCCTCCTCTGCGCGCAGATGGTCGTAGAACATGAAGCGGTTGATGGAGAGGACCGATCCTGGCCGTCTCCAGCGCACGGCATTGTCGGGATCGCTGCGGTAGCCGAGGGCTCGGGCGACGGGTTCGAGGGGATAGCCCCGCAGGCTCTCGGCCCGCACCCGCCGCTCGCGGGGGCGGGAGGGATGCATGGCTATGGCGACGGGACCGGGTTCGCCTTTCCAGTGCTTTGCCCGGCTTTCGGTCCGCGCCGGCGGCGGCGTTCGGCGCTGCGCTGCTTCTGACGTTCCTCGGCTTCCTTGCGGCGCCAGGAGTCGCCGTCGATGGCGACGATCTCGGCGTTGTGGACGAGCCGGTCGACGAGGGCGACCAGGCAGGCGGCGTTTGGGAAGGCCTCGCTCCACTCGGCGAAGGGGCGGTTCGTGGTGATTATGGTTGAGTTCTGCTGGCTGCGGCTTGAGACGATGTTGAACAGCAGGTCGGCGTGGCGGTTGGAGTAGGAGAGATATCCGACTTCGTCGATGACCAGCAGGTGCTGTCGGGCGTAGAAGCGCAGCCTGCGCTGGAGCAGGGTGTCGGAGTCGATGGCGGCGAGTTCGCCGAGCAGGCTGGCGGCGGTTGCGAAGCGCACGATGTGGCCTTCGAGGACGGCGCGGTGGGCGATATTGGCGGCGATGGTGGACTTTCCGACGCCGTTGGGTCCGACCAGTACGAGGTTTGCGGCCTCCTTGAGGAAGTCGAGGGTCATGAGGTCCTCGACGGCCATGCGGTCGCAGCGCCTTGGCCAGTCCCAGTCGAAGTCTGCGAGCGGCTTGAACTGTCCGAGGCGGGCGTCGGCGAGGCGGCGTTTGAGGCTTCGGGCGCGCTTCTCATCTTCTTCCCACGCGATCAGGGAGGCGAGCCAGTCGCGCTCCGCGACTTCGCCCCAATGGGCGAGGAGGCCGTGCAGGCCCAGCGCGCGGGCGCGGTTCATGAGGGTGTCGGTCATTCTTCGCTGTCCTTTTCATGGTAGCCGGCCAGCCCGTCGTATCCGCCGAGATCGTGATCGCGCACGGCGATGTCGCGCACGCGCGGGTCCCTGGGCAGGTCGATGGGGATCGGCGGCGGCCTGTCCTGCAGTTCGCGCCGCCGTGTGAGGCTGAGGCGCACGGCATTGGGATGGGGGACGCCGCGTTCGAGGGCCTCGTCGATGGCGGCTTCGAGCTCGGCGGCGCCGTATTGGTCGAGCAGGCGCAGCAGGGCGGCGACGGTGGCGCCGATATAAGCGCCGCGGGGGGCGGCCTCGGCGATCAGGCGCTCGCTGTTGGGCGCGGCCTGGAGCAGCCGGCTCTGCCCGCGCAGGCTGCGGGCGTGACGCTTGCGCCTGACCAGCTCCTCAATGTGTTCGGGGTTCTCGATGCGGGCCGCCTTGTCGAAGCTGCGCGGATGGCGGGCGATGACCTCCATGCCGTCGAGGATGCGCACCTCTTCCAGCGTCGCGGCCACGGTGAGGGTGCGCCGGACATGGGTATGCGGGACGCTGTAGTCATTGAGGTCGAACCTGGCATAGGGGGTCTTGGCGATCCTGACCTCGACCCTCTCGTCGACGGGGGGACGGTCGTCGGGCAGCGCCATCAGGGAGCCGCGCTCGCGCTCGAAGGCCTCGCTCACGGTGAGGGAGCGGTCGTCCGGCCAGGGGCGGTCGGCGGCGACGCCCTCGCACCACTCCCGGGCCTGGGCGTTGAGATCGTCGAGGTCACGCCAGGCGCGGGCGGCGAAGAAGCTGTCGCGCACATAGCGTATGGCCCGCTCGACGCGGCCCTTCTCGTTGCCTCGGGCGACCGCGACCGGCTTCGGCAGGAAGCGGTAGGCGCCTGCGAAGTCGAGAAGCCGGGGATTGAAGCGGATGGCGTCGCCGCGCCGCTCCAGCACGACGCTCTTCAGATTGTCGTACCAGAGCTCGCGGGGCACGCCCTGCCAAGCCTCGAAGGCCTCGACATGGCCGCGCAGGAAGTTGTCCATCCCGGCGTTGAGGTAGAAGCGCAGGAAGAGGCGGCGCGAGTGGCCGAGCACCATCACGAAGGCCATCAGCGGGCGCTCCGCACGCCCGATCCTCACCTTGCCGAAGTGGGCCCAGTCGACCTGGGCCTGCTCGCCGGGCAGGGCCTTGAGGCGCAGATAGGCCTCGGCCACCGGCCGCGGACGCTCGGGCGCGATCATGCGCCGGAAGTGGCTCTCGCACCCCCGGTAACCGCGCTCGACCGCCATCCGGTAGAGCCGGCTGGAGGGCAACTTCGGCCAGACCGCCAGGGTCTGGCGGACGAAGGGCAGGAACGGATCGATCATCGAAGATCTGCGCCGCTTCTCAGGCGTGGGCGCCCCGGCGGCCGCCACCGCGCGCTCGACCGTGCCGTGGTGGACGCCGAGCTGGCGCGCGATCGTGCCGATCCGCCACTTCTCGGCAAAATACAGCCGCAGGATCTCGGCCCGGGTCTGCTGGTCGATCGCCATCTCACTCCCTTCGCGCCGGGCGCAGGCCCGGATAGACCGCCCGGGCGCAGAACCGCCCGCAGTGATCGCAGCGGAACACTCCGGCGGGACGGTCGGGTCCGAAGGGCCTCCTTCCCGAGCGCCCCGCCGGCATGCCCGCCACAACAGGACGGCGCGGTGAACGGGTCAAAGGGTGATCCTAAATCCGGCAGTTGACGAGCTTGATCGCTGTCTCGGGGTAGTGTGAACGGTCGGATTTGGGCGTGGATTTCAGCACGTGGTCGCGGCCCTGGGTGGCGGCAGCCAGGGTTGACGCCCCGGTTCGCGGCCATGGAGGTATTTCCTGAGCGCCTCGGCGAGGATGCGGCGCCAGCGATCCCCGGCGCTCAACTGCTCCGCAGTTTGCGTCAGCGACCGGAAGAAGCCGGCGATCCGGCGCAGCGCCGCCATCACCGTCTTGCGACGCCCGTGATGGGAGGTCACCGTCAGCCGGGTCTGGCCGGCGTGGTGGGTCTGGCGGGCAACCCCGTGCAGGAGCAGCGGCCGGCTGGTGATCGCCTCGCGGTGATGGTCGGGGTCGGCGAGGCGCACGAACAGGCTCCACCAGTTGTAGATGAGCGCGATCAGCCGGGCCATGTGCCGGCAGCGCGTCAGGTCGCGCGTGGTGAAGCCGCCCCAACCCCACTGGTTCTTCAACTCGTCGAAGCCGTTCTCCGCGTCCGCCCGGTCGCGGTAGAGCTGGGCCAGCGAGCGTATCTCCAGGTCCAGCGAGGTCGCCAGCACCGCGAACTCCCACACCCCGGTGCCGGGCTGCGCCTCGGTCCAGAACAGCTCGCCCTGGGCCTTGTCGCCACGCGTCAGCGCCAGCGTCGCAGGAAGCCGCCGACGCAGCACCACAACCCGGCGCGTCCGGCTCCAGCCCTGCAGACGCAGATCGGCCCCGATCCCCGACCAGCCCTGGCCTGCATCCTCCCAGCCGTCCCGCACCATCAGCCGCTCGGCAAGCCGGCGCGCCCCCTTCGTCAGGCGCAGCTTGAACAAATAGTCCAGACCCGCAGCCTCGCACGACGCCATGTTGGCCTCGCTGCCCCAGTCCTTATCGCCCCGCACCAGACGCGGCCAGCGATCCCGACCGAGACGGTCGAGCAACGCCCACAAGGACGGCGCCGCGCGCCTCGAATGGTGATGGTTGCCCGGCGCCACCTCGACATCCAGAACAAGCCGCGTGCCCGCCATCAGGAACGCATGGCAGGCATGCGAGGGGCGGCCCGGCTTCTTCGGGTTGTAGCTCACAACCGCCCCCTCCTGACGACCGTAAAGCGCCTTGATCGTCGTGTCGCAGTCCAGAACCCACGGCTCCCTCAGCAGCGGACGGACCACCTCGTCCAGATGGCCCTGAAGCCACGATGTGCCGACATCCGCACCGATCCGCTCCAGACCGCGCCGCACCGAATCCTCGCTCGCAACCTTGTCCATACCCAGCAGCGCAGGGTTCACCCCGTCGCCGCGCAGCGACGTGATGTGCGCATAGCGAGACTGCCCCGCCAGAACCGACAGAAGAACCGTCCCCAGGACATCCCGCTTCGACGGCGCGTTCGGGCTCGTGTAGTGCAGCGGGCAGTCCGCAACCAAAGCGTCAAAGCGACCGCTTACCTTCAGGTATTCCGAGAAAAACGCCAGATGCCCCAGCGGCGTCACCGCCGCATCAGGGTCCCATTCCACATGAACCGCGCCGCCGAAGGTGTCCACCTTCACCGACGCTCGGGCGACATCCCGCACAGCGCCAGGATAATCACCCAAAGGGTGAGCCTCTTCGGCCCCTGAAAAGCCGCTCATACCCGCAGACTACAAGGGATTCGGCAAGGCCAAGCCATCCTCAACTGCCGGATTTAGGGTGATGCGTCACTTTCTGCGCACGGCGCCCCTCCTCAGGCGCACGGACGCGACGGCGCTCGCGGTAGCGCCGCTGGCGTTCGGCATGCTTGTGACGGCCCCGCCGGCTGTTCTGGTAGCGACGCCCGGCAAGGCGCAGCGAGCGCCGCCGCGCCCGGCCGCTGCACGGACGCGAGCAGTAGATGTTGCCGTGGTCGCACCGCCGGCACAGCACAACCTGGCGATGGCACGAAGCGCAGGTGAACAGGCGGGCGGCGTTCCTCATCGCAAAGACCGATGAGAACGGGGTGGACCCACGCCCGAACGCCTACGATACTGCGCATACGGGCCGTGCCTTGCATGGCTCGGGGGGTGCGGCGCCGGTCGTTGCCACCTAGCAAACGGGGCCGGCGCCGCATCGTTCTCAGCAGCCCCAGTCTACCCCCTCGCGCAGCCCGGCGACCCCCGCCGACAGCGCCAGGACACCCTCCCCTCGGCAGGCGAAAATATCAACGCGACGGGGGCCGGCGACTCCAGTCGGGCTACGCCCTCCTTCCGTCCCAGGCCCCCGTCACAAACACCGCCGCACCACAATCACTGCGATCATCACGCCCCGCAAAAACGCGCAACGCCAGCAAATAAGCGCCTTTTACGACCGTCACCTACAGCCTCGACGGGCCGGTCGTGGTCCATATCCCCTGCCATGCCCGCGCCCAGAACATGGGGCGCAAGGCAGTCGAACTCCTGGAGCTCATTCCCGACACGGCCGTCGAGGTCATCGAGCGCTGCTCCGGCCATGGCGGCTTCCGGGGCTGCCTCAAGGACAATTTCGAGATCGCGCTCCGCCTCGGTCGCCCGACCGCGCAGCGGGCGCTGGAGGCGGGCGGTCATGTGGTCTCCGAATGCCCGCTCGCCGCGCTGCATATCGCGCAGGGCATGGAGCGGCTCGCTCCCGGCGCCCCGGCCCGGACGGTCGAGCACCCGGTCCGGCTTCTCGCCCGCGCCTACGGCTTCGAGGAAGACGCTGCACCTTGATCGCCGACCTCTTCAAGGCTTTCGTGCAACTTTCCGACCGGCGCTTCCGCCGCGTGGTGCTGCTGTCCTGCCTGCTCGCCGCGCTGCTGCTGGCCGCGCTCGCGGCAGGCGCCGGATGGGCGCTTGGCGGACTCACCGGCGTCGGCTGGCTCGACGTCGCGGCGGGGCTTGCCGGAGGCGCGGCGGCGCTGGCGGCGGGCGCGATGCTCTTCCCGGCCGCGGCCGCCGCCTTGCAGGGCCTGTTCCTGGAGCGCGCCGCAAGCGCCGTCGAAGCCCGCCACTATCCGGGTCTCGGGCCGCCCGGGGCGCAGGGCTGGGGCGAAACGCTCCGGCAGACCGCCTTCTTCGCCGGGGCCGCGCTCGGCATCAACCTCCTGCTGCTGCCGGTCTGGCTGTTCGTGCCCCCCTTGGGGCTCCTGTTGTTCTGGCTCCTGAACGGCTGGCTCTGCGGGCGGGAGTATTTCGAGGCGGCCGCGCTCCGCCGGTTCGGCCCGGAGGCCGCACGCGCGCTTCGCCGCCGCTACCGCTACCGGATATGGCTCTCAGGCATCGTCATCGCCTGGCTGATGACCGTGCCGCTCGTCAACCTCGCAGCCCCCGCGCTCGGCACGGCCTTCATGCTGCATCGCTTCGAGCGCCTCCGGAGGCTGTGAGCGGCCCCGGGGCTGCGTTCAGGTTGCGCGGCTTCGCACATGGGCCGGCATGTCTGCGACGACGACCTGCCCGCCGCTGTCGTCTTCGTGCCAGCAATAGTAGATGCGCAGGCACCGTGCAGGATCGCGGGTATTGCCGCCGCTCTTGATATGCCAGTCGGCCTGCAACCGCTTCCCCTGCCAGTCGAACTCGAACGAATCACCGCCGCATCTGTCGTTACGGACGCCGGACCCGGCCGGGACCGGACCCTGCAGACTGTTGCCCGCGCCCTCCAGCCGCGACCGGCGATAGTCGCCGGCCAGCCATGCCAGGCATTGCGCCGCAAGCTCGACATCTTCGTATCGCGCCTTCTTGATCGAGCTGCAGGCGCGCGGCGACAGGGCAAGACGACCGCCCAGATGCTTGCCGCACCAGTCGGCGAACCCGTCCCAGGACGCGGGCGGCGGGAGGCCGGTTTTCCCCGCAGGCTCAACCGCCCCGTCTTCCGCCGCACCGCTGGCCGGGCGGTCCCCGTCCGCGGGCTCCGCAGCGCGGCCCGCAGCCGGAACCTTGCGGCGGCTTCGGGTTTTCGGACGGTCGCGCGCGGGAGGCGGCCCGGTTTCCGCAGCCGCCGAGGCTGTCGCCATCCGGGCCAGCACGGCCTCCACCGCTGCAAGCTGGCGGCTCCTTTCCTCTTCGAGTTCCGCCAGGGCCTCCGCCTGCCTCGCGATTGCCGACCAGGGCGCGCCCTCGGCCCTCTGCCTTTCGAACTCCTTCTCCTTTGCCGCCAGCCCTGTTTCCGCCTCGGCCAGCGCATCGACCGGCATGCGGGCTTCGTGTGCGATTTCGGCCAGCTCCGCCAATTGCGCGGCCCCGAGCGCTTCGAGGCGCTCCAGTGTCTCGGCGGCGCGGCCCAGGTCGGGAAGAGCCTCAAGCAGGATCCGGATATCGGTGCGGCTTCGCTCCAGTTCCGCAGCCTGTTTCCGGACTTCCCTGCCGGCCTCCAAAAGCGCCTCGGCGGCGGCCTCTATCCGTTCGACCGCGTCCGGCGTCGGGCGGTCCAGCTCGCCCAGAAGGCCGCGCAGTTCCGCGCCGGCCGATTTCCATCGTTCTTCGGCAAGCGGCGCGAGGCGGGCCTTTGCTTCTCTTTCGACCCGGCGCATGTCCACGATGATGTCGCGCAGGTCCCGCTCGGCGGTAGCGTCGCCGAACAGGTCGACAGGCGCGTCGAGTATGTCGTCATAAGAGAGCAATTCGGGAATCGTCTGGGTCAGCCACCGGCTTGCGCGATAGGTGAAGGCTTTTTCCCTGTCCTTCTTCTTTTTCGACCCGAGAAACCTCCGGTCGAGCTCGACCGCGAATCCTCCATCGCGCCGGAATTTGTGCAACAGCGCCTCGTAGAACAGTTCGTCGTCATTCCTTTGCGTCTCCGCGATTCCGGTTCCGGCCAGCAGGTCCCAATGCTCGCGCCTGAGCGACGCCGCCACCGGGAACACCTGTTTCAGGATGTTCCAGGTCAGCCCGCCTTGAACGATATTCTCGCTGTCCGGCATGACAGGCGGTTCCTCCCTTTCGCCCAGCCTATCCCTCAGATATGCCGGACATTTTCCGGGGCGGGGGCGATTTCCTTGCGTTCCACGCGCTTCACCACCTCGACGATGGCGCGGTTGGCGTCGGCGGGAAGGCCGAGGCGTTCGGCATAATCCACCACCAGCCCGTTGATGAAGTCGATCTCCGTGCGACGGCCCTTCTGGATGTCCTGGCCCATGGAGGGGCGCTGGCCGCCCGAACGGCCCTGTGCGTTGCGCTCCAGCACCTGCTCGATCTCGGCCATCGCCTCATTGCTGCCCTCCGCCGCCTCGGCGACGCGCTCCGGCTCCATGCCGTAGAGCTTCTCCAGTGTGAAACCGTGCGCGAGCCCGATGCGGATCGCCTCGCCGGCGATGCGGATGGCGAGGCGGCGGGTGTAGTCGAGCCGGTCCGCCTCATTGCCGCCGAGGCCGGTCGCCGCCGACATCGGGTTGCGCATGGAGTTGATGACCAGCTTCGACCAGCGCTCGCCCCAGAGGTTGGACGTGGCGACCGCGCTGTCCACATGGCCCAGCATCTCCGCGACGAGCCGCGCGCGGTCGGTGACCCGGCCGTGCGGCTCGCCGACGCGGAAGACGGTGTGCCTCTCCCCGCCGATCTGCACATTGCGGCGCACTTCGCCGGGGCCGTGCAGTTCCACCGCGATCAGGCTCGCGATCGAGCCCATCGTCTTGCCCCAGCCGACCACGCCGGCCACCCGCTCCTCGTTGATGCCGTTCTGGAGCGACACGACGAAGCCGTCCGGCGCCAGATATTGCCGGATCATCTCCGTCGCCCAGACCGTGTCGTAGGACTTGGCGCACACGAAGGCGATATCGACCGGACGCTCGCGCGAGAGCCGCTCCAGCTCGGCGATGTGCCAGGCCTCGACCGGCTGGGTGAAGCACTCGGCCTCCGTCATGCCGGTGAGCTTCAGCCCGCCGCGGCGCATGGCGTCCACATGCTCCGGCCAGAAATCGACCAGGATCGGCGCGTAGCCGGCGCGGGTCAGGTGGCCGCCGACATGGGCGCCGACGGCGCCGGCGCAGACGATGGCGATCTTCGGCCCGCCCCCGGGCGCGGTCTTGCTGTTCATGGACTCTCCGGAAGTTACGGCGGGGCAGGGACCCTCAGGAGGGCCGGTCGCCCTCTATGGTACAGCGGTGCATGTGGCGGCGGTGGCCGTGATAGTCGTTGAGCGCGAAATGGTGCGTGCAGCGATTGTCCCAGAGCGCGACCGAGCCCGGCTCCCAGCGGAACCGGCAGGTGAATTCCGGCCGCGCGATATGCTCGCAGAGCCAGTTTATCCAGGGCCGGCTCTCGGCCTCGGTCCAGCCCTCGAAACGCATCGTGTGGGCGCGGTTGAGATAGAGCGCCTTCTCGCCGGTGTCGGGATGGGTGCGGACCACCGGATGCCAGGCTTCCAGCGTCTCTTCCCGGTCGAGGCCGATTGCGGTCATCGCGCCCTTGAATTTGGCGAATTGTCCGGACCGCCCGGCCTCCGCATAGCGGATCTTCGCGCTGGAGAGGCCCCGGAGCCCGGCAAGCGCCGCCTTCATGCCGTCCGAGAGCGCGTCATAGGCGAGCTTGGTGTTGGCGAACAGCGTGTCGCCGCCATGCGGCGGCGTCTCGACGGCGTAGAGCAGGGTGCCGAGCGGCGGCTTCTCCAGATAGGTGGTGTCGGAATGCCAGAGGCCGCCGAAATTGAAGGTCTCCTCCGGCTCCTTGATGATCGGGATCACCTCCGGGCATTCCTCCAGCCCGGCCACGAAGGGATAGCGGTTGCAGGGGCCGAAGCGGGCGGCAAAGTCGCGCTGGCAGCGGGGCGAGAGCGACTGGTTGCGAAAGAAAATCACCCGGTGTTCGAGGAAAGCGCGGCGAACTTCGTCGAAAACGCTGCTTGCCAGCGGCCCGGATATGTCCACGCCGCCGATTTCGGCCCCGAGCGCGCCTGCGACCGGCGCAACCTCGATTTCGCGATATTCCATCGCCTCTCCCCGGGCCGGCGTCAAGCTGGAGCGGGCGATGGGGATCGAACCCACGGCACTCGGCTTGGGAAGCCGATGCTCTACCACTGAGCTACGCCCGCTTCCGCCCGTCATTCTGCCCTGCCCGCCCGGCCTGTCAACCGCGCGCCGGCAGGCCCGCGGGAGCCCCGCGGCGGCCCGCTCCGGCGCCATGTCATGATATGTCATGTTGTGTCATGAGGCGCGCCCGGCCTCCCTCGCCATGTGTCATGGAATGTCATGAGATGTCATGTTCTGCATGCGTGTAGGGCATGTTCCGTGATCCATCCGGGCATAACGCTCCGCCCGCCGGCACCTGCGGCTTCGCGGCGTTCATGTCCACTGCCCAGGCTTCGGCAAAGGTCCCGGCGGCAGGGCTCGGTTGTTTCATCGTTCCTCCTTCTGCGGACGGGAGCGGGTCCCTTTTCCGCGCGTATCCCGCGCGGGCGCGTGTCGGCGCCGGCGCGGCTCGCGCGCCTGATTGCGCGCGCGAGGTGCGGACACACCTTGTATCTCTCCGGATCGTTGTTGCAGCTATAGTCGCAACAGCGGGAGCGGACGGGAGACCGCTAGCACCCAGGTTATGAAGACCGCGGGAGAGCATGGTTCCCCGTCCGCTGTTCCTTTGAACCCGAACAGTCGCTTGGTCCGCAGTGTGAGACCGCATTTGCAAGGACGGGACATGGAACGGATATTCGTTGGCATCGACGTGGCGAAGGATCGTCTGGACGTGCATCTGCGCCCGTCCGGGGAGGCCTTTGCCGTCGCGCGCGACGGCAAAGGCCTGGAAGAGTTGTCGGCGCGCCTGGGCGGGCTGGAGGTTGCCCTCGTGGTGCTGGAGGCGACGGGCGGCTTCGAGGTCACGGTCGCGGCGGCGCTCTGCGCGGCGGGCCTGCCATTGGCGGTGGTCAACCCGCGCCAGATCCGGGACTTCGCCCGCGCCACCGGCCGGCTCGCCAAGACCGACGCCCTCGATGCGGCGGCGATCGCACAGTTCGCCGAGGCGGTCCATCCCGAGCCCCGTCCGGTGCCTGACGAGCAGGCCCGCGCGCTCGCCGAGCTGGTCGCCCGGCGGCGCCAGATCGTCGCGATGATGACCGCGGAGAGAAACCGCAGGAGGCGCCTCACAAGCCGTCGCACGATCCGCAGCGTCGACCGCGTGCTCGCCACCCTGCAACGCGAACTCTCCGACCTCGAAACCGAGCTCGGCGATGCGATCCGCAAATCCCCCGCATGGCGCCAGGCCGAGGACCTCCTCAAAAGCGTTCCCGGGGTCGGTGACGCCACCGCACGAACCCTGATCGCCGATCTCCCCGAACTCGGAACCCTCAGCCGAAGGCGCATCGCCGCGCTCGTCGGCGTCGCGCCCTTCAACCGCGACAGCGGAACCATGCGCGGAAAGAGAACCATATGGGGAGGACGCGCCAACGTCCGCGCAACCCTCTACATGGCTGCCCTCACCGCCTCCAGGCATAACCCAACCCTCAAACGCTTCTATCGCCACCTGATCGCGGAGGGAAAAACCAAAAAGGCTGCCCTCACCGCCGTCACACGAAAGCTCCTCACAATCCTCAACGCTATCCTCAGAGACCGAACCCCGTGGAAAACAGCTTGACCGACAACACAGTCGCTCTCCCGTCGGCTTCTCGCAGGTTTTCAAAAATGGCGCCGCTCGGCCGCGCAGCACCCGGGGACGCGGCTCCGGATACCGCTTCCCTGGGGACCATCATATCACAATCCGCTATATGTCAAGTGCCAATCTAGAAATAAATCATAAAACACGAACAAATTTCCGCCGGCGACCGGCTCCTGCCCGCTTCTCACCGTTCCGGGCCCGCCCCGGCCTTCAGTGGATGCCCTGCATCTCCGGGATGTATTCCGAGGCGCGCCAGAAGCGGTCGAGGCTGTCGGCATGGACGGCTTCGGCAGCCGTCCCGCCGTCCCGCTCGGGGCGCGGCTCCGGGTCGAAATGGCCGTAGCGGTCCCGGCCGCGCACCAGGGAAGCCGAGAGCCGAACGGGCGTTACATGGCGGACATGGGCCGGTATGTAGCTGATGCCGATGCCGATGCGCCGCCGGGCCGAGCGGTTGGGGCCGGAGCTGTGCATGGCCATCGTGTGGTGGAAGGAAACCTCGCCCGGCGCGAACTCCAGATGGACGGCGCTGTCCTCGTCCACGGCGCGCTGGACGGTCTGGCCGCGCGACAGCATGAGCGCCTCGTCGTCACGGTCGCGGTGCTGCACCTGGCCCTCGCGGTGGGAGCCCGGCAGGAAGCGGAGGCACCCCATCTCCCTGGTCGATTCGGTCAGCGCCACCCAGGCGGTCACCTGCTCCAGCGGCTCAAGGCCGAAATAGGTGCCGTCCTGGTGCCAGGGCACGAAGGACCCGCTGCCGCCTTCCTTGATCCAGACCGTGGTGTGGAACACCAGGATGTCGGGGCCGATGAGCGCCTCCACCATGTCCAGCAGCCCCGGATGGCGCACGAGCTCTGCCGCCCAGGGAAACAGCAGGTAGGGCTTGACGCGGTTGTCCTGCTGGCGCCGGGAGGGCTTTCGTCCGGCTTCGACGCAGGAGGCCTCGCACGCCTTGCGGTAGCGGGCGGCCTCGGCAGGCGCCAGAAGGGGCCTGGGATGGATGAAGCCGTTGTCGCGGTAATGGTCGAGATCATCCCGGATCATCTTGGCTGGAGCCTCTCTCTTGTCCACGCCCCCTTCGGCGCGGCAGACGATGCGGTCGTGCAGGCGGCGTCTTCTTTCGCACCGAACTGCCCTAGGTTCAATCGACATACAGGATTCCCTGGGAAGACATTATGTGATTCATGACGCTCCAACTGATTTTCGGTTGGAGTTGGGCGTATGGTGAAGCGCTATGAGCTGACGGATGCGCAGTGGGTCCGCATCGAAGGTCTGCTTCTGGGCAAGCCGGGCGATCCGGGGCGTTCGGGAGCAGACAACCGGTTGTTCGTCAACGCGGTTCTGTGGGTGCTTCGTTCGGGCGCCCACTGGCACGACCTGCCGCCGCGCTATGGGAAGTGGAAGTCGGTGCACAAGCGTTTCACACGCTGGGCCAAAGTGGGCGTGTGGGAGAGGGTGTTCGATACCCTGACGGCGGATCGCGACAATGGCTATCTCATGCTCGACAGCACCATCGTGCGCGCGCATCAACAGGCGGCGACCGGAAAAGGGGGGGCCGGGATCAGGCTCTGGGGCGTTCCAGAGGCGGACTGACGACCAAAATACACATCGCCTGCGACACTCTCGGACGACCGCTCCGCGTGATCCTCTCGCCCGGACAGGCCGGCGACGCGCCAAAGGCCCTGGCGTTGATGGAGGGGTTTCGGCCCCGCCATGTGCTCGCCGACGCTGCTTACGACGCCAATGCCATCCGCAACCGCATCGCCGACATCGAGGCCGAGGCCGTCATCCCCTGCAATCCAACGCGAAAGCGTCTCATCGGCTATGACGCCGAAATCTACAAACACCGAAACCGCATCGAGCGCTACTTCAACAAGATCAAACACTTCCGCCGCATCGCAACCCGATACGACCGAAAAGCAATATACTTCCTCGCCTTCATACACATCGCTTCTGCTATCCTCTGGATGCGATGAATGTCGATTCTGCCTAAGGCACCTCCCAATCGCGAAGATGCCGGAACATGCACCCGCCGAAGTTTGCCCGATGCACTCCGACTTCCGCTTACTTTGCCGCCAGGGGCCGCCGTAATTCTACCCTAGCCAACGCTGCGCCCCCACCTGGTCAAAACTATACCGCCGGCACCCCTCGCAGCAACGACCCGAACTGTCGCTCTATGGACGGCCCCTAACGCCCTCCTGCAGCGCGCCCTTCACATTCCACATCGTTCTACTGCTCCGTTACCGCCCTCAATCCGCCGACGATACCTATCCAGTACCGAACCGGCTGTCCAAGAAACCCCCGAACACCTACGTAATAGGTCCCCGCCTTCAACTGCTCCTCAAGCCGCGAATCGAAACGCACTCCTCCATCGTCATCTTGTGCGATATACTCATAATCGGCCTCGTCCGCTCCAAATAATCCCACCCGGGGGTCCCCAAACTCCGCCTTCACGGCTATTAGGTACCTCTTCTCCTCCCCGATATTCATCGTGTACCATTTGGTCCCATCTTCCACCCTCCCGAAAACGGACGGGGCATCTATCTGCAACTCCGCCGCCTTCTTCGCCCCCTCCTCAACCTCCTTCTTTGTCAATGTGATAAATCCATATTTCCGATAGCTGCCATCCTTCAGTAGCATATCTGTGAGGAATCCCCGATCTACAGTAACATTCGCCGCACCGGCCAAGATAATCAATGCCAGCACAAATCTAATTGTCGGTTCCATCTGGCGATAGGAATATTTGGTGTCCTCCTCGGCACGAAACACCTGCCTTCCCCAGATAAATAACATGACCACGAACATTACATACCAAAGATACTTCATTGGCTTGAACACTTCATCTAACGGCTCTATATTTGCAATCACATACGCCGCCAATTCTATAGGTGCCGTCCACATAAGAAAAATTCCTGCAGCACAACATAAAAAATAGATCCGATATCCCCTTCTTGAAAACAGAGTCATCTTCTGGTCTAACTGCTTAGTCCAAGATAATAGCCCAGTGAATAATGCCCAAATAGGGACGCTCGCTGCCATCGGCAATAATATCGCATTTCTGCCGTCGTCTATACCCACAAACTTCGCAGCTATCTCCGCAGCAATAAGCAACAAAAGAACCAAAAACCCTGCTATCATGGCAAAGTCTACCTGCAGTACTTTAGGTGTTCTCCCCATATAGAATTTCCAAAAGAAGGCTATTGGCTGATACATATTCCGTGCTCGCTCAGGTACAAGCTCTGATGTATCTTTAGCCAGAAGGTTAGCCAGCATTATTTGAGTTTTGCGCGCCAGTATTGATTCTGGAAAATCCGCCGTAACAAATGGTCTATGCTCAAAATGCTTTGTAAGGTACCCCTCCAACGGAAACAAAGCCAATAGAGGCTTGCCACAGAAACGATCCTTTAGATGAGTATCATAGGTATTTAACAGAAATCTGGACGTGAATGAGTCTATGACTTTATTAAGCACCAGATGAACATTGGTAATATCAATGGAAAGTTCTGAAATTTTTCGTAAAAAGTGAAGTGTTCCGTACATCGTGATTCGATCTGGCTCCGAAACCAGCAAAGATTTATTTGCGATTGTCGCGGCAGCAAAGGAAAGAGCATCCGGACCACCATGACAGTCTAAGACGACAGCACGACAGCCTGTGGCACGTGTTATCTCAAGTATCCAATCGTGGAGCTGGGTAGCGAGAGAATTAACGGAAATGGAAGAGAGGCGGGAAGAAATGGCGTCGGGTATATCGGGGAACGAGACGGTGTAAATATTGGTGGTTACTTTCGAAACCGTCCATGGCGCGGCGGAGTCGTCGACAAAGAAGAGCGGCGGTGAGACTTCGTCTCCAAGTCTATTGTTGAGAAGCAAGCCGGAGAGACCACGATTGAAGAAGTCGAGGTCAAGAATTAGTGTAGGCTGGACGCGAGAAAGCTCATAGGCAGTGGCGGCGGCCAGCATGGTTTTCCCGACGCCTCCCTTTCCGCTTAAAATCGCGAGGATGGTGGGTGCATTCGCGGAAGGGGGTGTCATGGACTGGCTCGTTCAGCTCTGTCGTGCAGGACCATGGTGGCAGTGCTGCTCAGAAACGCTTTTTCCTGCGCGTTGTTTGGCAGCTTCAGATAGGCGAGGAGCCAAAAGGCAGAACCGCACAAAAGCACCAATATAGCGCCGATATTCAAAATGAGTCCGTGCCATTCATCGGAACGGTGCGCGGCGTACAGAAGCACAATGCAGCCGACGAGGGAGTACAAGAGCAGTTGATGCTTCAACGGCCCGAGCTTTGAAAGAAATGACAAAATCGGGGTTTCCATTGCGGATCACTGTCGGTCCGGCGGAGGATCGCCGGAGGTCGCGGGCGGCAGGAACGCCGGCAAAGGGCCGCAGGACGAGGTGCGCGCCGGGGCGCGATCACCCGGAGGACACGGCAACCTGCGAGGCGGGGCGCCGACGATGTCGGAAGAAGGACGCCGGACAGGAGATCGGATCGGGAAATTGGCCGTGCCAAAGGCGCGTATCGAAGCGGCATGAGGGACTGGTGGAGGCATGACCATGGGCATAATCAGAACATAATGCCTGGAACATGTCCATAGAGAGAAAAAATATTCTATTTGATGGGCGTCGTTTCGCCGACATATCGGGGCGGAGAGCATCGGACGGCAGCGATCCGGCCCGCGCCGGGAACTATGGCTGGAGCCTCTCCCTCGTCCACGCCTCCCCTTCGGCGCGGCAGGCAATGCGGTCGTGCAGGCGGTGCTCGCCCCGGCGCCAGAACTCGATGCGCGAGGGCCGGAGCCGGAACCCGCCCCAGAAGACCGGCCTGGGAATGTCGGCCTGGCCGAACCGCGCCTCCATCTCCGCCACGCGCGCCTCGAGCGCCGCGCGGCCGGCGACCGGCTCCGACTGGCGGGACGCCCAGGCGCCGATCCGGCTTCCCCGGTCGCGGCTTGCGAAATAGGCGTCGGAGACCGCGTCCTCGACCCGCGAGACCCGCCCCTCGACCCGCAATTGCCGGTCGAGCACGCGCCAGTGGAAGGTCAGCGCCGCGAGCGGCCGGGCGGCGAGCTCGCGGCTCTTCCGGCTTTCATAGTTGGTGTAGAAGACGAGCCCCTCCGGCTCGACCGCCTTCACCAGCACGATCCGGCAGGACGGCATGCCGTCCGCGCCCACCGTGGCGAGCGCGGCGGCATTGGCGTCCACCGGCTCGCAGGCCTCGGCCTCCTCGATCCAGCGCCGGACGGCGCGCACCGGGTCGCGCCCGATTTCACCCTCTTCCGCTTCCCGCATCCCTTGACGAACCGCCCCCGGCGCACCTTATTGGAGAGTGGATATCCACAATAGGCCGGGCTGCCGCCGAGGCAAGCGCGCGGTTGCGGCCGGAACAAAGGGGCGGTTCTCAGATGAAACAAGCACTCGCCGTCGCGGCAGCCGTCTTCCTGCTGGCCGCCTGCGGCCCCGACTCGGGCCCCAAGCAGACCCTCGGCACCATTATCGGCGGCGTCGGCGGCGCGGTCCTCGGCAACGAGGTCGGCAAGGGCCGCGGAAGAAAGGTGGCGATCGCCACCGGCGCGCTGTTGGGCGGCCTGCTCGGCAGCCAGATCGGCCGCGACCTGGACGAAGCCGATCGCGCCAGGGCCGAGCGGACGACGCAGGGCGCGCTGGAACGCGGGCGCACCGGCGACCGGACGGAATGGAAAAATCCCGACAGCGGCAATTCCGGCTGGGTCGTGCCGACGCGCACCTGGCAGGAGGATTCGGGCCGCTACTGCCGCGAGTTCCAGACCGGCATCATCGTCGGCGGCGAGGAGCAGACCGCCTACGGCACGGCCTGCCGCCAGCCGGACGGCAGCTGGAAGATCGTCCAGCCCGCGGCCTGATGCGCGACCCCTATGCGGCTCTCGGTTGCCCGCGCGACGCTGACGCCGGGACGCTGAAGCGGGCATACCGGCGTATCGTCAAGGAGAACCACCCGGACCGCAATCCGGGCAATGCGAAGGCCGAGGCGCGCTTCAAGGACGCCGCAGCCGCATGGGACCTGCTGGGCGACCCGGACAAGCGCGCCCGCTTCGACCGCGGCGAGATCGACGCCGAGGGCCGCGAGCGCGCGCCCTTCGGCGGGTTCGGCAATTTCGGCGGACAGGGCGGCTTCGATCCGGGAGACCTGTTCGGCGACATCTTCTCCGGCTTCCGCAACCGCCCGAGGCGCGGAGCCGATATGCGCTACCGGGTGCCGGTGCCCTTCATCGACGCGGCGAAGGGCGGCACGGTGCGGCTTACCCTGAAATCCGGGCAGAGCATCGCGCTCAAGGTGCCGCCTGCGACGGAGGACGGCGCGCGGCTCAGGCTTGCCGGGCGCGGCGAGCCGGGCCCCTCCGGCGGGCCGCCCGGCGATGCGGAGGTCGAGATTTCGGTCGAGCCGCATCCCTGGTTCCAGCGCGAAGGCCGCACGATCCTGGTCGATCTGCCGGTCTCGCTCGCCGAGGCCGTCCGGGGCGGCAGGGTGCGCGCGCCGACCTTGGACGGCCCGGTGACGGTGCGGATCGCGCCGATGACGAGTTCCGGCGCGCGGCTGAGGCTGAAGGGCAAGGGCGTGCCCGATCCGGCCGGCGGCCCGCGCGGCGACCAGATCCTGCGCGTGATGATCCAGCTTCCGCGCGACCCCGACCCGGCGCTTGCCGATGCGGCCGAGGACCGCGCCGGCGCCGACCCCCGCGTCGAAGCCGGCATGGCCTGACGGGGGGCGCCGGTCCTCTCAGTCGTCGTCCACCTCCGGCATCAGCACGAACTCCGGATAGGCCTCGATGCCGAGCTCGGCGGCGTCCTGGCCGAGCTCCTCGACCGTCTCGGACACGCGCGCGCCCATCGTGTATTTGAGGCCGAGCCAGATGAGCAGTGAGGCGCCGAAGACGAAGGCGCCGACGGCGAGCACGCCGGTAAGCTGGACCAGCACGTCGCCGCCCGCCGCGATGCAGACCGCCATCGTGCCCCAGACGCCGGCGAAGAGATGCGCCGGGACCGCGCCGACCACGTCGTCGATCCTGAGGACCTCGAGGAATTTCAGGCCCGCCGTGGTGACCGCGCCGCCGACCAGGCCGATCACGACGGCCCAGTAATGTTCGACGATGTCCGGTCCGGCGGTGATCGCCACGAGGCCGCCGATGGCGCCGTTCAGGCCCGCCAGCAGGTCGATGCGCCCGAACAGCGGCCGCGCGAGCGCGAGCGCCGCCAGCACGCCGGCGGCGGCGGCGAGATTGGTGTTGGCGAGGATGTTGGCGAGCGCGACCACGTCCGCCGCACCGCCGAGCGCCAGCTGCGAGCCGCCGTTGAAGCCGAACCAGCCGAGCCAGAGGATGAAGACGCCGAGCGTCACGGCCGGGACGTTCGAGGGCGGCGTCGCCCTCGGGCTGCCGTCGGCGCGGAACTTGTGCTTCCGGGGCCCGACGATCACCGCGCCCGCGAGCGCCGCCCAGCCGCCGGTCGAGTGGACGATGGTGGAGCCGGCGAAATCCTGGAAGCCCATCGCGGCGAGCCAGCCGCCGCCCCAGGTCCAGGCGCCGACGATCGGATAGACGACGGCCGTCAGGATGGCGATGAAGACGAAGAAGGAGGTGAGCTTGACCCGCTCGGCCAGGGTGCCGGAGACGATGGAGGCGGTGGTCGCCACGAAGACCATCTGGAAGAACCAGTCGGACATGACGGCGTAGCCGTTGCCGACGACGGCCTCGGCCTTCGACGCATCGCCGCCGAGCAGGGCGATCTCGTCCGGGCTCGTGCCGTAGAGGAAGGTGAAGGTCCCGATCCAGCCGCCCTCGTCCACGCCCACATACATGAGGTTGTAGCCGAGGAAGTAGAAGGCGAGGCCGGCGATCGAGTAGAGGCCGATATTCTTCAGGCAGATGACCGAGGCGTTCTTGGTGCGCACCGAGCCGGATTCGAGCATGGTGAAGCCGGCGCACATCCACATGACGAGCGCGCCCCAGACGAGGAAGGCGAAGCTGTCGAGGACGAATTTCGTCTCCCCCTCGACGGCCGCCTCCGCGGCATCGGGCCAGAGCAGGGCGAAGGATGCCCCCAGGACGGCAAAGACCGCCGCGACCCGGGACAGGGAGACAGGCGGAGCGGCGGACAGTTTTCGTTGCGGGCGAAAACCGGTTCTTTCCTTTGCACGCTTCATGATTCCTCCCAACGCGAAAGCCCTTGCGGACCCTGCCGCCGTCGTTCCGCCGGAAATGCAAAAGCGGGCGCATTATATCCGATTCGCATGCCGCAACCTCCCCGCTCTGTCCTTCGGATTCGGGGCCGGACGGGCTAAGGTGCCACGGCAATCGGGGCGGAGGCGGCGATGACGGACAGGGCGGCGTTCTACGAGGAGATCGGGGCGCGGAACCTGGCGCCGCTCTGGGAGGTCATGGGCCGCCTGATCACGCCCGAGCCCGCCAGCGCCTGCCGCCCCGCTCACTGGCGCTGGGACGAGGTGCGCGGCCCCGTCATGGAGTCGGGCGCCGTCATCACCGCCGAGGAGGCCGAGCGCCGCGTGCTGGTGCTGGAGAACCCCGGCCTCCGCGGCTCCTCGCGCATCACCACCTCGCTCTATGCCGGCCTGCAATTGGTGCTGCCCGGCGAGGTCGCGCCCGCGCACCGCCACAGCCAGTCGGCGCTGCGCTTCGTCGTCGAGGGCAAAGGCGCCTACACCGCGGTGGAAGGCGAGCGCACCACCATGGCGGAGGGCGATTTCGTCATCACGCCCCACTGGACCTGGCACGACCACGGCAACGACTCCGACCGGCCGATGATCTGGCTCGACGGGCTCGACATCCCGATGGTGCAGATGCTGGACGCCTCCTTCGCCGAACGGCTCGGCGAGAACCGCCAGCCGCTCTCGCGGCCGGAGGGCGACAGCCTCGCCCGCTACGGCCAGGGGCTGCTGCCGGTGGACCACGAACCGGGCGCGCTGGCCTCGCCGGTGTTCAACTACCCCTATGCCCGCTCGCGCGAAGCGCTGGAGGCGATGCGCCGGCGCGAGGCCTGGGACCCCTGCCACGGCCTCAAGCTGCGCTACGCCAACCCGGTGGACGGCGGCCACGCCATGCCCACGATAGCCGCGCACCTGCAACTGCTGCCGGCCGGCTTCGGGACGGCAAGCTACCGCGCGACGGACGCGGCGGTGTTCGCGGTCGTCGAGGGCAGCGGCGAAACGCGCATCGGCGGTGAGACGGTCTTTTCGTGGGGGCCGCGCGACATTTTCGTGGTGCCGAGCTGGCATGCGGTCCGGCACAGCGCGGCCGGGGACGCCGTGCTGTTCAGCTTCTCGGACCGCGTCGTGCAGGAAAAGCTCGGCCTCTGGCGCGAGGACCGCGGCAACGCCTGAGGGGAGAGGGACAGACGATGACCGGACTCGACACGGGCCTGACGGCCTGGCGGATGACGAGCAACCACAACCGGATGATCGAGCTGCAGGCCGACCGCTCGCCGGCGCGCGACGGGCCGGTCGAGATCGCCTATTTCGGCAGCTCGGCCTTCCGGATCACCTCGCCGAAGGGGGTCACCGTCATGGTCGATCCCTGGCGCAACCACCCCTCGCGGCGCTGGGACTGGTATTTCCGCGACTTCCCGCTGACGGCGGTGGATATCGGCGCCTCCACGCACGCGCATTTCGACCATGACGCGCTGCACCGGCTGGATGCGCATGTGCTGCTCGACCGGCCCATCGGCCGTTACGAGTTCGCCGATGTCGCCATTCGCGGCATTGCCGACAAGCATGCGACGGACTCGAGCGCCGCGCTCTACGACTTCAAGAAGATCCACGCGGCCTTCGGCGGCGCGAACATCGAGCCGCCGGACAACCCCCGCTCCTGGGACAACTGCCTGATCACGGTCGAGACCGGGGGGCTGCGCATCCTCCACTGGGGCGACAACCGCCACAACCCGCCGCCCGAGGTCTGGGAGGCGCTCGGGCGCATCGACATCGCGCTCCTGCCGGTGGACGGCTCGCAGCATGTCATGGGCTTCGCCATGGTGGAGCACATCATCGACACGCTCCGGCCCCGGGTCGTCATCCCGCACCACTACTATATCTGGGACGTGGTGCAGCGGCAGAGCACCCTGCAACCGGCCGACGCCTGGGTGGCCGCGCGCGCCGGCGCAGAGGCGCTCGACGGCCCGAGCCGGAGCTATGCGGCAGCCGACCTTCGCGGCCTCGACCGCGCGGTCCATTTCTTCGGCGACCATGTGGCCTTCGACCGCGAGGCCTGGCACCGCGAAGGCGGCTGAGGCAGCGGCGGCACCCGCTGCGCTCCTTTCGCCGCCCCGATCCCCCTTTTCGTCACCCCGGCCCCCGCGAGCCGGGGTCCATCCATGACTCCCGATGCCGCCGCGGCCGGTGGAGAACGGGATCCACCGCCGAAGCTGCCGCGAGGGCCGATGGCTGGACCCCGGCCTCCCCGCCAGTGCGCGAGGACAGGCGGGGGCCGGGATGACGACATGGCCCGCCGGATGGAGGCTGCTCCTACCAGCGCAGGCGGGCGTCGAGGGTGAGCGCGTGTTCGGGGCCGGAGGCGGTTTCGGAGCGTTCGGCGGCGAGGCCGGCATCCGCGCCGGGGGCCAGCGTGAGCCGCGCGCCGAGCCGGTAGCGGCGGTCGTCGGCGTCCGAGAGGGCAAGGCCGGCGTATGGCGTCAGCAGGCCCCGCCCGCCCAGCGCCGCCAGGCCCCAGCCCGCCTCGGCGTCGAGGCGCGGCGCGGCGTCTCGTTCATCGCCCGCCAGCGCCGCCGCGTCCGCGCGCCACAGCCGCTCGGCGCCGCCCTCCGGCGCGCCCACAGTCGGCGCGAGCGACAGCCGCAGCCCGCGCCCGTCCGCGCCCGGCGCATAGGCCAGCATCGCCCCGCCGCCCCATTCGGAGACCCCGTCGCCGTCCAGCAGCGCGCGGGCACGCAGCGAGGCCGACACGCCGTCCGGGCCGGCCCAGGCGACGCCGCCGCCCAGTTCCGCCCCGGTCCCGGTCTCCCCGTCGCCGCCGTCATGGCGCAGGCCGAGTTCCGCCGACGGGCGCAAACCCGCCTCCGTCTCGTCCCAGGAGGCTTCCAGCGCAAGGCGCATCCGCCACGCCTCGGCCTCCGCGCCCTTCAGCGCATCGCCGCCGCCGTCGGCCTCGATCCGGGACGCGAACGCCTCCGCGCGCAACGCCAGCGCCATGCCGTCCGAGGGCGACGGCAACGGGCCCCGCGCGCCCGCGCCCGCCATCGTCATTTCGAGGTCGGCCTTCTCCCTGTCGCCGTCGCGCCGGTCGAGCGTCATGTCGCCCCCGCCCCAGCCGAGCACGCCCCAGAGCGAGAGGCCGCCCGCCGCCTCGATGCGCACATAGGGATGCACCGAGGCGAGCGAGGCGTCGAGGTCGCCCGCTGTTCCGCCAACGTCCCGGTACTCGCCGCTGCCGGAACTGTGCGCGGCCGCCACGCCGGCCAGCAGCCGCCCGCGCCGCATGTCGGCGCCGACCGTGGCGGTCATCGTGTCGCCGTCGAGCGAGAGGCCGCCTTCGTCCCCGTCGAAGCCCGACAGGTCCACCCGCCCCCAGGCCGTCCAGCCCATGTCCGCCATGCCCTCGCCCCCGACCGCCGAGACGCGGAAGGAGGTCCCCGCCAGCAGGTCGCGGGCCGCCAGCGTCTGCGCCGCCGCAATTCCCCTCTCCCCGCTTGCGGGGAGAGGACGGGTGAGGGGGCCGGCCGCCAGGCCGGCGGGCGAAGCCCCGTCAGGCGTCCGTCGCGCCGGGAGGCCCTCCCCCGACCCCTCCCGCCCGGCGGGAGGGGGGGTAAGCAAGGCGGCAGGGGCGCTCACCCGATGCCCCGCCAGCCGCAGCCGGTCGCCCTGCCCCGCCGGCTCCGAGAGGCGCGCGCCCACCGCCGCCATCACATGGTCCGCCACCGTGCGCCCGAAGCGGGAGAGCCAGCGCACCGCCGCCAGCGCCGCCGGGGCGCGCCGGGCATGGACCGTCACACGCGCCGTCAGGTCTTCGGTCCAGCTATGCGAGGCGGCGGCGGCGGTCACCGTCAGCCGCGCGTCGCCGTCCAGCCCGTCCACCCCCTCGGGCGGCGTGTAGGAGAGCGTGATCCGCGCCTCGCTGTCGGACACGCGTTCTGGCTGCTCGCTGGCCGTCATGCCGTCCGGCAGGCCGGTTACCGTTACGCTGCGGGCCGGGATCGAGGTTTCCCACGCCGCGCCCAGCAGCCGCACGGTCACGGTCGCGCCGTGAACATTGTCCTCCGTCAGCCGCGCCGGGTCCGTCCGCGCGACCCGCAGCGCCGCCGTCGGCGACGCCGGGCCGGCGTCGGCCGAGGCCGGTCCGTCCCCGGCGCTGTTGGTCGCGGTCACCCGCACCGTGTAGTCGGTGCCCGCCATCAGGCCGGGGATGGTATGGCTCGTGCCGGCCGTCTCCGCTTGCGGGCTTGCGTCGTAGTTCGACTGCGACGCCAACTTCCACTGCACCCGGTAGCGGGCCGCCCCGGCCGCCGCGTTCCAGCGCACCGCCAGCGCGCCGACGCCCGGCGTCACCGTCACGCCCGTCACCCGCGCCGGCCGCTCCGCCGGCTCCGGATCGGGCGGCGGGTTCGGATTGGGCGGCGGGTTCGGGCTGGGTGGCGGGGCCGGCGGGTCCGGCTGCCGTTCCACGACCCCGTCGGTCCGCACGATGGCGGGCAGGCTGCGGCGGAAGTCGGTAACGGCCTGCACGCGGAAGCAATAGTGCCGGCCGGAGGCAAGGCTGCTCGCGGTGTAGGACGCCGCGCCCTGAAACCTTGGGGGGGCCCCGTAGCTTCCGCAGCCGCTGCCCGTCACTTCGGCCTGCTCGATGCTCCAGTGCATGCGGGCGTTCTGGGTCCATGACAGCTCCGCCTCCGTGCCCGCCCCGTTCACCGCCACCCTCAGGTTTCGCGGGGCCGCCGGCCGCTCCAGCACGGTCAAACCATCGTAGGAACCGGCGCCCAACGCATTCACCGCCCGCACCTGGAAGAGATAGGCGGTGTCGCCGGTGGCCTCCGGGACGCGCACGTAAGACGCGCCCGGGCCGACGCGGATGGGCGCCCTGTAGCTGGCCTCGCCCTGCTTCCGCCACCGCCAGTCGTAGCCGGTAACCTCGCGGCCGCCGTCGTCGACGGGGGCGCCCCAGCGGAACTCGATCCCGGCGGACATGCCGTTCACCAGTTCGTGGCCCCCCGCAGCCCGCAAGACTGGCACCCCGGGCGCGGTCAACGCCATGCCTCCGGTCCTCTCCTCGACATCGGCAGTAAAGTAGCTGTTGGGTGTACTGTCGCTGTTGAAGACCCGGATGCGGAAGTCGTAGTCGGTATTGGGTTGCAGGCCGTCGGCGTCGGTGAGCGTGGCGCTGGTGGCCGCGGGGTTGTTAATATCCTTGCTCCCGGTCTCCGGGAACTGGACCCAGTTGCCCGTCGCGTCCTCCCGCCACTGGATCTCGTAGCGGATCAACGCAGTGCCGCCCGTGTTCGTGGGCGTGGTCCATGAGAAATCGATGGCATTGCGCCCGTCTATCACCGTCGCCGAGAAGCCGCCGGGCTGTCCTGGCCGGGCCTCGGCCGCCGGCGCGAGCGCGGCGAGCACGGGCAGGGCGAGCAGCAGGGCGGCCGCCGCGCGGCGCAGCAGGCCCCGGCCCACGGCCCTTGCGTCCGGCAGGGCGCAGGAACGGCCCGGCGCTCCCGAAACGCGCGAACTCGTGCCTGCCGCGTTCGGAAACGATGCCGGGCATGGCGTTGCCCCGGTCTGCGGCGCGTTGCCGGGATTGTCTTCGAACATGGATATCCCACTCGATTACGAAACCGGCGACCAGCCCCCCGGCTGCCGCCGCCCCCAAAAGAAGCCGCACTGGCGCAATGTCCGGCGCGGCACGCCCCGGCCGCCGGCCCGCAGCATTCCGCGTCATCGGGCCGGCAAATCCGAATGCGCCCCTCTATAGGGCATGATTCGTTAAATGAGTGTGTGGATAAGCGGTTTTATGATGTCGTTTCGATAAAATCCGCCAATTTTCCTGCGGACCGCCGCAGACAGCATGGCGCACCGCCTTCGCGGCGGCGGCGAAAGGGGCGCGGGAGCAGGCGGTCGGGGCGCCGGGCTAGCGCAGCGCCCGGCGCACCCGGTAGGCCGCGCCGAAGAACGCGGCGACACCGCCGGCCAGGCTGAAGAACGGCCGGCGCGCCGGCAGGAATTCGGCGGCGTCCAGGTCCTCGATGGCGGCGAGGGTCCGCTGCACGCCGGTTTCCACCAGCTGCCGTTTGCGGTCGTCCTCGAGGTCCAGCCCGCCGCACACGAGAACCGCGACCATCAGCAGCGAAACCATGTTCCGCCGGTAAAGCTGCCAGCAATCCTCGAAGGTGAAGTCTTCCGCGCCCATGCCGGCGACGATGTCCCGGTATTCCATCAGGGCGTCGCGCTCGATTTCGCGGCGCAGTTCGGTCGATATGTTGCCGGCGAGAAAATAGGCGACGTCGTAGAGGCCGCTGCCGATGCCGCAGACCTGCCAGTCGATCATGGCGGCGGCGTCCCCGTCGCCGGCGTCGAAGAACATGTTGTCAAGCCGCACATCGCCGTGGACGAGGGTGGTGGGCGCAGCGGCGATCCTGCCCAGATAGTCGGCCACGCTCAGGCCGTAGGCTTTGGCGACGCGGCGCATTTCGCCCGCGAAGAGGCCCTCAATGCGGTCGAGCGCCGGCGCGAGGTTCGCGAGATAGACGAATTGCAGGAGCCTGAGGCGTTTCGGGCTGAAGGAGTTGTGGAACCCCGCGAGCGGCGGCCGGTCGGTCCTGTTCCAGTAGAAGCCGTGCATCCGCGCCAGCGCGCGGACAACGCACCTTGCCTGCCCGGCGGTCGCGCCGGCGATCTGGTCCCCCGGCACCATCCCGCCCAGGTCCTCCAGCACCAGGACGAAGCGGTGGCTTTCCGGCTCGAAGTCGCCGTAAAGCAGGGCCGGCGAGCGGATCGGCGCCTGTGCGCCTATATGCCGGTAGAAGTCGTATTCCCGCCTGTAGAGCGACAGGCGCCGGCACAGGCGCAGGCTTTTCGGATCCGGGGAAGGCAGCTTGACGACGACGCTGCCGGGCGCCCCTTCGGCCTCCTCCTCCCAGGTTACGCGGCAGCGCAGGATTTCGCCCAGCAGGCCGAACCCGCCGCCAATCTCCTGGACGGCGAGACTCCGGATCGCCGGGAGGTCCGGTGCGCCGCCGGCGGCCAGCGCCCGCTGCAGCCAGTGCGCATCCACCGCCCTGCCGCTTGCCGGAATCTCCAGATTCGCCACCATGCCAACCTGCCCTGCCGCGATTGTAGCAGAAGAACGCCCGCCCGCGCCCTCTCCCCCTCATCCCGAGTAGCGGCGCCAGCCGCGTATCGAGGAACGGTCCTTCGATACGCGCCGCTCCCGGCTGGCGCCGGAAGCGGCGCTACTCAGGATGAGCGACGCCGGGCGGCTGCCGCTCCGATTCCTTCACGCGCTCCTTCGCGGGGGTGACGGTTTAGGGCGGGCCCCAGCCGGCTAGATCGGCGGGACGCCCAGCAGGTCGAGCAGCCGGCGCACCTCGTTGCGCGCCGCGACGTGGCTCATGGAGAGCGTGCGTTCGATGCCCGGCTGGCGCAGGTCCATCAGCCCGATGCCGTCCGGGAACATCTCGCGGAAGATCATGCGCTCGCCGAAGCCGGGGGCAATGTCGAAGGCGAAGCGTTTGGCGAGGTTCTGCAGCAGGCTCCGGACTTCGCGCGTGTTGTGGGCATCGACCTGGCGCATCCGGTTCAGCATCACGATCCAGGTCAGCGCCTCCCGGCCGGCCTTTGCGCGCATCATCCGCTGCTTCCAGACCAGTTCGGCATAGACGCCCGGCAGGGCGGCATTGCGCGTGCCGGGCTCCAGCCGGCCGATCAGGTCGAGATCGACATGGCTGTCGTTCAGCGGCGTGATGAGCACGTCGGCATGGCTGTGCGCCTCGCGGGACGCGGCGTCGGGCCGGCCCGGCGTGTCCACGACCACCGCGTCGTGCCGCGCCGCCAGCGCTTCCAGCGTCCGGCCCAGCGCCTCGGGCCCGTCCGCGGTTTCGGCCTCCGGCAGCGGCAGCGCGGTTCCGGTGCGTTCCGCATAGGCGCGGCGGTTTTCGACCTGGCGCGAAAGCGTCGCCTGGCGGGGGTCGAGGTCGATGCAGCCGACGGATTTGCCGGCGCGCAGCAGGCCGACAACGAGGTTGAACGCCACCGTGGACTTGCCGGTGCCGCCCTTCTCATTGCCGAGGACATAGATACGAGTTTCGGTCATTTCGGGCCGTTTCATGCTACATGCAGCCCTGTTGCCGCAAGAGCCGGAGGACAGAAATGCGGATTGGCATCATCGGAGCCGGCGGGCGCATGGGCGGGCTGCTGGTGGAACTCGTGCGCGCGGCGGACGACCTGGAACTCGTCGCGGCCTGCGAGGCGCCGGGCCATCCCGCGCTCGGGCGCGACCTCGGCGGGGGCGTCGCCATCGGCGAAGACGCGGCGGCGGTGTTCGGGGCGGCGGACGCGGCGATCGAATTCACCCTGCCCGGCCCGACCGTCGAGCATGCGGCGATGGCGGCGGCGGCCGGCACGCGCCATGTCATCGGCACCACCGGCCTCGACGCCGGGCAGGAGGCGGCGCTCGCGAAGTCGGCGGAGACCCTGCCCATCGTCTATGCGCCCAATATGAGCGTGACGGTGAACGCGCTGTTCGCCACCGTCGAGCGCATGGCCGCGATGCTGGGCGACGAATACGACATCGAGATCATGGAGATCCACCACAAGCACAAGGTGGATGCGCCGTCCGGCACGGCGGTCGGCCTCGGCCGGGCCGCCGCATCCGGGCGCGGCACCGACCTGGACGCCGTGGCCCAATGGAGCCGCGAGGGCCACACAGGCGCGCGGCGCGCGGGCGACATCGGCTTCGCCACCCTGCGCGGCGGCAATGTGGTGGGCGAGCACACGGTCATGTTCGTCGCCGAGGGCGAGCGGCTCGAATTCACCCATCGCTGCATGGACCGCTCGCTGTTCGCGCGCGGCGCGCTGCGCGCGGTGCGCTGGTCGGCGGGCAAGCCCCCCGGCCTCTACTCCATGCGCGACATTCTCGGCCTCTGATCCGGGAGGACCGCGGCAACCGGCATAGACATGGCGGGCAGGACGAGCAGACGCAGACGGGACATCAACACCTGGCCGGGCTTCGTGGACGCGCTGGCGAGCCTGCTGATGGTCGTCGTCTTCCTGGTCATGGTCTTCGTTCTGGCGCAGTTCTTCCTGAACGAGGCGCTCTCCGGGCGCGACGAGGCGCTGTCGCGGTTGAACCGCGAGCTTGCCGAGCTTGCCGAGATGCTGGCGCTCGAGCAGACGACCAATGCCGACCTGCGCGACGACCTCGAGGCGCTGACGGCCGAGCTGCGCATCGTCACCGAGGCGCGCGACGACTATGCCGGCCGGCTGGAGACGATGACGGCCGAAGCCGAGCAGGCCGCCGGCACCGTCCTGCTGCTGCGCGAGGACTTCGCGCGGCTGACGGACAGCGCGGCCGCCGACCGGGACAGGCTGCAGATCCAGGAAAGCGAGATCGAGCGCCTGGAGCGCAACCTGATCGCGCTCCAGCGCAGCCGGGACGCGCTGGAGGCGGCGCTCTCGGAATCCCGGCAGCAGAAAAGCGATGCCGACAGGGCGCTTGCCGAGGCGCGGCGCCTGCTCGCCGCCAATCTCGAACGGCTCGCCGCGCGCGACCGGGAGGCCGACGCCCTCAAGGCCCGGATCGAGGCGGTGCAGCAGGAATCCGCCCGCCGCGCCGACGAGGTCGCGCGCCTCGACGCCGCGCTGCTGGCGAGCCGGGAGGAGACGGCCGCGCAGGCCGAGAAGCTGGCGGAGCTCAACCGGATGGTTCGCGGCCTGCTGGCGGCGCGCGCGGCGCTGGAGGACGAGCTGGCCGCTCTCCGGACCGAGGGCGACGCGCAGGCCGCCGAGGCGGAGCGGCTCAAGGCCGCGCTGGGCGAGGCCCGCCGCGCGCTCGCCCAGGCGAACGACGAGGCGGCGCGGCTGAAGACGGCGCTGGCGGAGAAGACGGAGACGGCGGCCGCCGACATCGCCGCACTGGAGAAGGCGCTGGCGGCGGCGGAAATCGAAATCGGCCGCCTCACCGCCCGGCTGGCGGACTCCGAGGCGGGAGAGGCCGCGGGCCGGGAGGAAATCGCGCGGCTCGAGGCGGCGCGCGCCGAAGAGGCCGATGCGGCGAAATCCGACATCGCCGGGCTGGAGCGCGCGCTGGCGGCGGCGGAAGCGGAAATCGACCGGCTCACCGAACGGCTGAAGGAGACCGAGGCAGGCCGGCTTGCCGAGGCGGATGCCGCACGCTCAGAGATGGCGGCGGCCCAGGACGAAATCGGGCGCCTTTCCCGGCAATTGGCGGAAGCAGAAGCCGACCTGAACGCCAGGCGGGAAGAGATTGCGCAACTGGAAACGGCGCGCGCCGGAGAGGCCCGGGCGGCGGGGGCGCGGATCGCGGCTCTGGAACAGGCGCTGGCAAGCGCGCAGCAGGAGATCGGGCGGCTGGCGGCGCGGCTTGCCGATATCGAGGGCCGGCGGCTCGCAGGGCAGGACGAAATCGCCCGGCTGGAGGCCGCGCGCGCCGGGGAAGCGGAGAAGGCGCGGGCCCGGATTGCGGCCCTGGAGCAGGCTCTGGCCGGGGCGCTGGAGGAAATCGACCGTCTTGGCGCGGCGCTCGCCGAAACCGAGGACCGGCGTCTCGCGGCGCGGGACGAAATCGCCCGGCTGGAAGCCGCGCGAACTGCGGAGGCCGAGACCGCGCGCACGGACATTGCGGCGCTGGAACGGACGCTGGAGGAGGAACGGGAGACCGCCGCCTCCCTTTCGGCCCGGCTCGCCGATACGGAAAGCCGGCGGGCGGCTGCGGCGGAAGACATCGCCAGGCTCAGGCAAGCGCTCGATGAGACGTCGGAAACGGCGGCGGTGCTGGAACGGTCGCTGGCCGAAGCGAGGACGGAAGCGGCGTCCCTCTCCGCACAGCTCGGCGACACCGAGACCCGGAGGGCCGCAGGGGCGGAGGAGATTGCGCGGCTGAGGCAGGCGCTGGCGGCGGAAACCGAGACGGCGGCGTCGCTGGAGCGGTCGCTGGCGGAAGCCAGGACGGACGCCGCGTCGCTCTCCGCGCGATTGGGGGATACGGAGAGCCGGCGAGCGGCCGGGGAGGATGAAATCGCCCGCCTCAAACGGGTGCTGGAGGCGGAGTCCGAAACGGCGGCATCGCGCATCGCGGCGTTGGAACAGGAGCTTGCGGCGGCCGAGGCAAGGGCGGAGGGCCTTGCCGGGCGCCTCGCCGAAGCCGAAACCGGGCTGACAGCCGGCGAGCGGGAGATCGCGGGCCTGAAGCGGACGCTTGCCGAGGACGCGGAAACCGCCCGCGCGGCTATCGCCGGTCTGGAACATGCGCTGGCGGCGGCGAAGGAGGAGATCGACTCCCTTGCCGGCCGGCTCGTCGATACGGAGATCGCCCGCCTTGCCCGGCAGCAGCGGATCGATGCGCTGACCGAAGCGCTTGCGGCCGCCGAGGCGAGGGCCGTTGCCCTGGCCGAAAGCCTGAAGCAGGCCGAGGCCGGCCAGGCTGCCGGGCGGGAGGAAATCAGGCGGCTGGAAGCGGATACGGCCCGGTTCGAGGAAACGGCGAACCGGCAGCTTGCCGCGCTGCAGCAGGCGCTCGCGGAAGCGAGGGCGGAGGCAGCCGCCCGCGCCCGGCTGCTCGAAAGCGCGGAGGCCGAGCGCGACGCGCAAACCGCCGAAGCCGTGAAGCTCCGGGAAGCGCTCGCGGCGGCGGAAGCGAACGCAGCGTCGCTTGCGGAGCGGCTGGCGGCCGCGGAACGCGAGCGGGACGCGCAGCGCACCGAAGCCGCCCGGCTGGAGACAGCGCTTGCCGAAGCAACCGCGGAACGCGACGCGGGCCAGCGTGTCGGGGAAGGCAGGCTGGAGGAAGCGCTCGCCAACGCCGCGCGGCTCCGCCAGCAGCTCGACCTCGCGCGCAAGCGCCTCGCCGAAGCCCGCGAGGAACTGCAATTGCGGCGCGGCGTTGCGGTGCGCGGCGAGACCGGCGCGGCGGATGCCGTGGACAGAGCCCTCTACGAGGCGGCGGAAACCCGCGTGATGCAGCTCGCGGTCGAAAACACCCGCCTCCGGGACCAGCTGGCCGACCTGGATGCCATCGAGCGGGACAGCGAGGACCGCATCGCTTCGCTGCGCCGGCGGATCGACGAGCAGATCGGGGAAATCGAGCGGCTGGAAGCGCTTCGCCGGGCGCTCGAGGCGGCGAGGGAGAAGCTCGAAGCGGAGAAGGCCGAACAGGTCGACCGGTTGGCGTATCTGAGGACGCAGGCCGAGAAGGCCGAGGCCGAATCACGGCTGGCGAAAGCCCAGGTCGCCCGGCTGGCCGCCAATATCCGGGCGCTCAAGGAGCAGGTGAAGCGGCTCAACGCGGCGCTGGAAGCCTCGGAGGCGAAGGCCGAGGGAGCGGAGACGCTGGTTCTCGACGCGCGGCTCAACAGCGCGCTCGTGCGCAAGATCGACGAGATGCGCCGCTTCCGCTCGGAATTTGTCGGCAAGCTGCGCGAGGCGCTGGCGGGCCAGCAATTGGTGCGGACCGAGGACGACCGCTTCTACCTGCCGGCCGAAGTGCTGTTCCTGAGCGGTTCTGCCGATCTCGACAGGCAGGGAAAGGAGCGTGTGCGCCGGATCGGCAGCGCCCTGACCGATGTGGCGGCCCGGATCCCGGAAGATCTCGACTGGGTGCTGCGCGTGGACGGCCACACCGACCGGCAACGGCTTCGCGACCGGTCCCCCTACAAGACCAATTGGGAACTGTCGGTCGCGCGGGCGGTTGCGGTGGTCAGGCTGCTGCAGGAGGCCGGCGTGCCCGCCGAGCGGCTGGCCGCCACCGGGTTCGGCGAATACCACCCGCTCGATCCGGCGGACACAAGGGAAGCCTACCGGCGCAACCGGCGCATCGAGTTTTCGCTGACCCGGAAGTGAACGCGCTCAGGCCGCCGACCGGCGCAGATTCGCACGCACGCCCAGCATGTGGCAGACCGCCCGGGTGAGCTCCGGCCGGTTGAGGGTGTAGAAATGGAGGCTTCCCACGCCCTCGGCCTCCAGGCGCCGGCACTGTTCGACCGCGACCGTGGCCGCGACCATGCGCCGTGTCTCCGGGTCGTCGTCGAGGCCCTCGAACTGGGCTTCGAGCCAGGCCGGCACCCGCGTTCCGCAAAGCGCGGCGAACCGCTTCGCCTGGGTGAAATTGCCGACAGGCAGGATGCCCGGAACGATCTCGCAATCGATCCCGGCCTTGCGGCACCTGTCCCGGAACCGGAGAAAGCAGTCGGTTTCGAAGAAGAACTGCGTGATCGCGCGCGCCGCCCCGGCGTCCAGCTTGCGCTTCAGATAGTCGATTTCAAACGCCGGGTCCGGCGCATCGGGATGGCCCTCCGGATAGGCGGAGACGCTGATCTCGAAATCGTGCAGGCGGCGGAGCCCGGCGACAAGGTCGAGCGCATAGGCATAGCCGCCGGAATGCGGCCTGTAGCGCTCGCCGATGCCGGAAGGCGGGTCGCCGCGCAGCGCCACGATATGGCGCAGCCCCGCCTGCCAGTAGGCGCGGGCCGTGTCGTCGATCTCCTCCCGCGACGCGCCGGCGCAGGTCAGATGCGCGGCCACGGCGAGCCCCGTTTCGCGCGCGATGCGGGCCGCGACGGCTGCCGTGCGCCCGCGCGCGCTTTCCCCCGCCCCGCCTCCGGCCCCGCAAGTGACCGACATGAAACGGGGCCCGAGCGGCGCCAGGCCATCCAGCGCGCGCCTGAGGCCGCCCTCCCCCGCCGTCGTCTTCGGCGGAAAGAATTCGAAGGAAACGGCGAGCGTCACGGGACGAGCCCCGGGCGGCGCCCGGCGGTCGGCGAAAGGGAAATGGCGTCGGGCTGGGGCATGATGCCGGCTCCTTATAGGGGCGCCTGCCCGCCCTGTCACCTGCAGGCGCAGGCGGTGTGTTTGCGGTTCCGGAGTTGTATGCTAACCACTCGCGGGACATGCCCGGAGAGTGCGGAAACGCAGATGCGAGAAGGGTTCGGGAGCAGACCCTGCATAGCCTGCCCTCCGGTTGCCAGCGGACGCCCCGCTGCCGTGGCCCGGTTGCCCCGTGCCGTGCCGGCTTTCCTTCTGGTTTTCCTCCTTGCCATCGCCGCGCCGCTGCCTTCGAGCGCCGGCGAGGAACCGGTGGATATTTCCTACAGCGACCCGCTGGAGCCGCTGAACCGGATGGTCTTCGCCGTCAACGAGATGCTCGACACGATCGTTTTCCGCCCCGTCGCCGTCATGTATGGCAAGGTCATGCCCGCTCCGGCAAAGCGCGGCGTGCGCAATGTGATCCGCCACCTGTCGCTCCCGTTCACATTCATCAACGATGTCGCCCAGGGCGAATGGGACCGCTCCGGCGACACCGCGCAGCGCTTCATCCTCAACACGATGATCGGGTTCGCCGGCCTCATCGATGTCGCCGAGGACTACGGCCTGCCCCACCGCAGCACGGATTTCGGAAGCACGCTGGCATCCTGGGGCGTCGGCGAAGGGCCTTACCTGGTGTTGCCGATCGCAGGCCCTTCCAACCTGCGCGACGGAGCCGGTCTCATTGTCCAGGGTATCGCCGACCCCGTCGATATCGCCTTCCGCAGGACTGACATCGACCATATGCCGCTGGTCCGGGCGGGTATGGCGACGATCGATTTCCGGTACCGCAATCTGGATACGCTCGACGATTTCAAGGCGAACGCGCTCGACTACTACGCCTTCATCCGCACGCTCTACCGCCAGCGCCGGGCCTTCGAGGTCGATGGCGGCCAGGAGAGGTATCTCCGCGGCGGGAAGGACGACGAGGACGAGGAGTACGCCTATCCGCCGCCCCGGCCCGACTTCAGCCGCGGCGAGCCGCCCGCCGGGACCCGGCCGGCCAAGTGACATCGGGAGCTTCCGCCATGCGTCCGTGGGTCCTCGCGCTTTTCATGCCCTTCCTTGTCCTTGCCTTTGCAGGCCCGGCAACGGCCGACGAAGGCGCCGGCGACTTCATTCGGGAGCTCGCGGCCAATGTGCTGCCGCAACTGACCGACCCCGCCACGCCGATCGACAAGCGGCGGGCCCGCTTCCGCGAGGTGCTGAGCCGGGATTTCGATCTGGACAAGATCGGCAAGCTGGTGCTGGGGCGGCACTGGCGCCGGGCCAAGCCCGCGCAACGGGCGGATTTCAGGAGGCTGCTGGAAAACTACCTGTCCGGTCTCTACGCGAACCGGTTCGAAGACTTGGCGGGTCTGCAGATCAACGTGGACGGGGTCCGCGACTTCAAGGGCTGGTCGATGGTTTACACGACGGCGACCCGCACCAAGGGCCCGCCGGTCCTGCTGGACTGGCGGGTGGACCGCAAGGACGGCGCCTACGCAATTACCGACCTCGTGATCGAGGGCGTGAGCATGGTCATCTCCCAGCGCGAGGAGTTCTCCGCGATCGTGCTCGAATCCGGCGGCCTCGACGGGCTGTTGCTCAAGCTCCGCGCAAGAATCGCGGGCTAGTGTCCTGCTTCTGAAGTTCGTGTCGGTCCGACCCGGAGCGCCGGACTGCGCTTCCGTCATGCCTGGACTTGTTCCATCGCTGTCCGGTTCAGCCATCGAGCGAAGCCAGGCGGGCCTCGGTCGGGTTTTCGTGAGCGTGCGGCGGCCTGGGCGCCGGAATTCGGAAGCGGCCTTGCAGGAATGGGCAAGTCTTAGACAAAATTGGGCAAGAGTTGCCGATATCGACGCGATAAACTCCGTTTCGTCGCCAACTCTCGATTTTGCTTGCGCACGCTTTTCGGAGACCGAAATTTCGAGAAGAAGGGAATGCCGCGGGTTCTGATGATCGTTTCGACCGCCGACGAGATTGCGCTGGCCGACGGCACGCCACACGAAACGGGCTTCTGGGCGGAGGAACTATACAAGCCGTTGAAGATTCTCGGGGCGGCCGGCGTCGACGTGACGATCGCGACGCCGGGCGGGAAAATGCCTCACGCCGATTCCTACGGCCTTGAGCCGAAATTCAACTATCCGGACGAGGTCGAGGATTTCCTGGCGGCAGTGACGCGGACTTTCGCCGAAGACCCCGAGGACATCCGGCTGACGCTCCAGCATCTCACCGAACGCAACCTGATCGCCGCGAATCGCATCTGCAAGGCGCTGGCGGCTCGCGGAGTCGACGGGAGAGACGCCTTCCACCGCGTGGCCGCCGCTGCAGCCGGCAAGCGGAACGAAACGGGTCCCGCAACGCCAACCGCCGCTTGATGCTGCTCGCCGCTCTCGTTCCCCCGGTTCCCGAAATCCGAACCCTGCTCGCCCGCCTCGTCTTCAAGACACCGAACAGGCCGCCCGACATCATCCAGTGGTCCCTCCGGCGACGAATGCATCAAGCCTCTGTCGCCGTCTCCCACTATAAATATCGACAAAACACACAACTGTAGTACCGGAAGTTCAATTGTAGTACCGGAAGTTCAATCGATTGGTTATACCGGCGGTCTCCATGTGGGACTCATGTCTTCTTCCGTCATGAGTTTCAGTCAATGACCGTTGGTACGACACCCGCCATACGAGCCTTGCACCCTTGTAAAATATCATGCACGATCACGGCGGTGCTCAACGGCAAACCGGCAGATACCGGCAAACCATTGGGAATGCGGCGCTAGAAGCGCTTGGAAAACCAGACTTTTGGAGGAAATGCAATGGCTGACAAGCAGATCAAGTTCCCGGCTGCGCCTGGGGACGCCAGGAGTACGCCATCCACTGGCGAAGCGGTCGGCCCAAAGAAGGCAATGAGCCGGCGCGACTATCTGAAGACCACGGCGATGGGCGTCGCAGGCGCCGGTGCGGCGGCGCTCGCCATGCCCGCGATCGCCAGGGCAGAGAACAAGACGTGGAAACTGAAGCTGCAGAGCAACTGGACGGGTATCGGCATCGAGTCGCAGGACCGCGCCGTGGGTCGGTTCGTCGATCGCATCAACAAATTGTCCGGCGGCCGCATTGAGGTGACGAACTTCGATGCCGAAGTGCTGCTCGGCATCGGCGAAACCTTCAACGGTGTCGGCACCGGCGTGGCCGACCTGGCCGTCACGGCCTCGATCTACCACCGCGGCACCGTGCCGGTCGGTGAGTATCTCTGGTCCGTGCCGTTTTTTCCGGTCACGAACGTTGAGTTCTATGAGACCATGTACCAGTTCATGGGGCTCAAGGAGCTCTGGCGCGAGGCTTATGCGCCGCACAACGTGATGCACCTGTCCTACACTTGCTCCGACGAATGGGGCGCCATGATGTCGACGCGGCCGGTCGAGAGCTACGCCGACTTCCAAGGCATGAAGGTGCGCGCGTTCGGCATCTGGGCCGAATGGCTCGTCAAGAACGGCGCGTCCATCGTCGTGTTACCGGGCGGTGAGATCTACACTGCCATCCAGACCAAGATCCTCGACGCCGCCGCGTTCGGCGCGCCGGATGCCTGGGCCGGTATGAAGATGCACGAGGTCTGCAAGTATTACATCAATCCCTCGGTGGCACCGTACGACATCACCGAGATCATCATGAACTTGAAGACCTACAACGAGATGCCGGCGGACTTGCAGGAAGTGTTACTGTCAGCTGCCCGCGTCTATAACCTCGATATCACTGCCCTCACCATCCCGACGGATGCCAACGGCCGCAAGGAACTGGCGGACGGCGGCGTGGAAACGATCCTCATGCCGGACGAGGAATTGAGGGAAGCAGCCGACTGGTGCTGGGACAAGTTCATCAGCAAACGGGGTACGATGCCCCACATCGACAAGATGATCGACATCTACAGCGCGGCTCGGGAACTGTACAAGAACTACTACGGTCCGAAGCAGCTTCCTGTCTAGGGCCTGCCTGGCGGTTCCAGCGTGAAACGCCCCGCGACTTGCGGCGGGCAGGGCAGGATGCGCCAGCCGTGACGCGTCGTACCCGAGGCTCCCAAGGTCGGTGCATCCTTGATCCTTGCATGCACCGACCTCGGGGGCCGGCCGAGGCCGGGGTAATTCATGGCAGCGCGCTTCGGGCGCTGCCAAAGAGGCGTAAGTCGCGCTGACGGTATCACTATGGCTGCCAGTGGCCCGAGTGCCTCGCTGGCGCGACCGGTCTGGATAGGAACGGACGGTGAAAGCAATCCAGTACTATCTGCATTTTACGGACTGGCTTAACGCGAGGTTTGCCTGGGTCGTCGCGTTCACGATCGTCCCGATGCTCTGCATCATGGTCTGGGAAATCGTGATGCGGTACTTCTTCAATGCGCCGTCGCTTTGGGCTTATGAAATATCGCTTTTCCTGTACGGCGGCTACATTGTGCTTGGCGGGGCCTACACGCACATGACCGGCGGCCATGTCAATGTGGACATCTTCTGGGGTCAGCTCTCGCCTCGGGGGCGTGCGATGCTCGATATCGTCACCAGCGGCTTCACGTTCCTCTTTCTGGGCGTGCTGTTTTGGGTATCGCTGGAGATCACCATCAATTCCTGGCGGCTTGGAGAGACCACGATGACACATTGGAAACCCATCTATTATCCGTTGCGCACAACGCTGCCGGTGGGATGCTTGCTGTTCCTGATGCAGGTTCTTGCCAAGCTGATCCGCGACGTGATGATCGTCATCAAGGGCGAAGATATCTTTCCGGTACGCATGCAGGTTCCCTGACCCCCGCCGTCTCGCTCCGTATGTCCACTGACGTGTCGACCGTTGTGTCTCGACGACAGCCCCGCAGGAGTTAGCTCATGTTTGGCCTTGGCCCGGAGTGGCTAACAGTTATCCTGTTTGGCAGTCTCGTTGTGCTTCTGCTTTCGGGGCTGCCGCTGGTGTTCGCGATTGGCGGCGTCGCAACTTTCTTCATCATCTTCTTGTGGGGACCGCACGCGTTGCCGATCCTCGCAAATCGAACATACATGGCCATGGACCTGTTCCTGCTCGTGGCCGTGCCCATGTTCATATTCATGGGTGCCTTGCTGCAGCGATGTGGCATCGCCGAAGAAATGTACGAATTGATGTACCACTGGATGGGCGGGCTCCGCGGTGGGCTTGCGGCCGGGACAGTACTCATCTGCACGCTGTTTGCAGCGATGGTCGGCATCAGCGGTGCCGCCACTACGTCGATGGGCCTGATTGCACTGCCCTCAATGCTCAGGCGCGGCTACAAGAAAGACATAGCGCTCGGTTGCATATCGGCAGGCGGTTCACTTGGAATCCTCATTCCACCGAGCGTGCTGATGATCATCCTCGCTCTGACCTCGAGACAGTCGGTCGGCCAGATGTTCATTGCCGGCATTGTTCCCGGGTTGCTGCTCAGCTCATTGTTTGTCGGGTATATCCTGATCCGCTGTTACATCCAGAAGGACATGGGACCGAGCGTGCCGCCGGATGATCGACTTCCGGCGGCTGAGCGTTTGAAACTACTGCGGGCGTTGTTGCTTCCCGTCAGCCTGGTTTTTGCGGTGATGGGGTCCATGTTCTTTGGCTTCGCTACGCCCAGCGAAGCTTCGGCAATCGGCGCCCTCGGCGCGATTGTCAGTGCGGTGATCAAGCGGTCGTTCAACTGGGAAAACTTCACCTCGGCGCTATTCATCACGCTGCGATTGAGCGCGATGGTAATCTGGATTGTATTCGCCGCCTCGGCGTTCACAGCGCTCTACGCCGTAACCGGTGCCTCTACGCTCGTAGGTGACTTGATCACGGGTATCGGTGATCCATGGATGGTGATCATTACCATGCAGATCATCCTGCTCGTGTTGGGAATGTTCTTCGATCCGGCGGGCATCGTTTTGCTGACCGCCCCCCTCTTTTTCCCGATCGTTACCTCTCTGGGCTTCGATCCACTTTGGTTTGCGATACTGTTCGTGATTAACATGGAGTTGGCCTTTCTGACGCCACCTTTCGGATTCAATCTGTTCTACATGAAGGCGGTTGTGCCACCAGGCGTGACCATGATGGATATCTACAAATCGACGACACCGTTTGTCCTTCTCATGATACTGGGTCTCACTCTTTGCATGATCTTCCCCGGGATCATTGCCTGGCTGCCAAGCCTGATGAGGACCTGACACATCCGAACCGTACCATGCATGACCTCAAAAGTGCGAACTGATACCAACGGTCATTGACTGAAATCCATGACGGAACCGGCGCCCGGTTGCCCTCTTCCGTCATGCCCGGACTTGTTCCGGGCATGACGGAAGAACACATGAGTCCCACATGGAGACCGCCGGCATCAGTTCGGCGAACCATCGCTCGACCCGATTGATCCAGGAGGCGGAGGTCGGCGTGAAGTGGACATGCCAGTGGGGCCTCGCGCCAGCCAGGCCCTGACCGCCGCGGTCTTGTGGGTTGCGTAGTTGTCCATGACGATGTGGACGTCGAGGCGTGCGGGAACGCGGCGGTCGATTCGCTTCAGGAAGTCGAGGAACTCCCTGGCCCGGTGGCGCCGGTAGCATTTGCCGATGACGAAGCCGGTGGCGACATCGAGGGCGGCAAACAGCGAGGTGGTGCCATGGCACTTGTAGTCGTGTGTGCGTCGCTCGGGTGTGCCCGGCAGCATCGGCAGGACAGGCTGCGTGCGGTCGAGCGCCTGGATCCGGCTCTTCTCATCGACACAAAGCACCAGCGCGCGGTCCGGCGGCGAGAGGTAGAGCCCGACGATGCCGCGGACCTTGTCCACGAACAACGGGCCGCCGGAGAGCTTGAACGCCTGTTCCCGATGCGGCTGCAATCCGAACGCCGTCCAGAGAATATATAAAGTGAAACCCTACTTCAGTTCCAGATGGCTAGCTTCGCAGGCGCTCCAGCAGGTCGTCGAGCTGCTCCAGGCTGCGGTAATGCAGGGTGAGGCTGCCGCCCCCGCCCCGTTGCGCCAGCGACACCGTGAGGCCGAGCCGTTCGCCCAGTTCCAGTTCGAGCGCCAGCGCGTCCTCGTCCTTCCCGGCCGCCGCTTTCCGGCGGGCGCCGTGCTGCTCCCTGACCAGGCGCTCGACGCTGCGCACGCTCATGCCCTGGGCGATCACCCGGTCCGCCAGCGAGGCCGGATCCGGGGCCGCGAGCAGGGCGCGGGCATGGCCGGCGGACAGCGTCCCGTCATCGACCAGATAGCGCACGGGGTCCGGCAGCATAAGCAGCCGGAGCGTGTTGGCGATATGCGCCCGGCTGCGCCCCACCACGGTCGAAAGCCGCTCCTGGGTGCAGCCGAACTCCTCCAGCAGGCGCTGGTAGCCTTCGGCCTCCTCGATCGGCGAGAGGTTCCTGCGTTGGACGTTCTCTGCGAGCGCGGCCTCCATCGCGGTCCGGTCGTCCAACTCGCGCACCGTCACCGGGACTTCCGCGAGCCCGGCCCGCCTCGCGGCCAGCCAGCGCCGCTCGCCGGCAACGATCTCGTAACGGCCGGGCATGTCCGCCATGGGCCGCGCCAGGATCGGCTGGAGGATGCCGTGCTCGCGGATCGACACCGCCAGCGCGTTGAGCGCCTCCTCGCCGAAGCGCCGCCGGGGCTGGAAGCGCCCGGGCTCCAGCTGGTCCTTCGCAACCATGCGGACGCCGGACGCCGGGTCCCGCTCCGGAACCGGAATGTCCGGGATCAGCGTCGAAAGGCCGCCGCCGAGACGGGCCGGTCTGTCGCTGCTCATGGCGCGCCCTCCTCCCGGCGCAGGAACTCGCCTGCAAAGCGGATATAAGCCTGCGAGCCGCTGGCCCTCATATCGTAAACGATGACCGGCTTGCCGTGCGAGGGCGCCTCCGACACGCGCACATTGCGCGGGATGACGGTATCGTAAACCAGGCGGCCGAATTCGGCATGGCCGCGCACATCGGCCTCGACCTCGGCGGAGAGGCGGTTGCGGCGGTCGGACATGGTGAGCAGGATGCCCGCATAGGAAAGGCCGGGATTGAGCGCGGCGCGCACCGCCTCGACGGTCTGCCTGAGCAGGACGAGGCCTTCGAGCGCCAGGAACTCGGTCTGGAGCGGCACCAGCACCCGCCGGGCGGCGGCAAGCGCGTTGACGGTGAGCAGACCGAGCGAGGGCGGGCAGTCGATCAGCACATAGTCGTAGCGCCCGTTCGCGCCCCCGAGCGCGTCGCGCAGCCTCGTCTCCCGCCGGGGTGTATCCGCCAGTTCGATTTCCGCCCCGAACAACCGCTCCGTGGAGGGCACGATGTCGAAACCGGCGAGCCCTGTCGCCAATGCGGCATCGTCGAGGCGGGCGCCCGCCAGCATGAGATCCCACGCGCCGAGCCGCCGCCGGTCCGAAGCGATGCCGAGGCCCGTGCTGGCATTGCCCTGGGGATCGAGATCGACCACGAGCGCCCGGCGGCCGGTGGCGGCGAGCGCCGTCGCCAGATTGACGGCGGTGGTCGTCTTGGCGACGCCGCCCTTCTGGTTGACGACAGCGTGGATGCGCGCGCCGTCAGGCGGCATGGGAGACATCTCCGAGTTCGAGGACCACGCCCTCGGGCGCACTCAGGCTCGGGCGGCGGCGCACCGTGATCCGCCAGCGGGCGCGGGCGGCCTCGATCTCCTCCTCGGCGCGCGCGCCCTTGAGGAACAGGCAGACGCCGCCCGGGGCCAGAAGCGGCAGCGCGAGGCCGAGCAGCCGGTCGAGCGGCGCGCAGGCCCGCGCGGCGACGACATCGGCCTTGAAGGCGAGGGCCTCGGCGCGCGCGTTGTGCACCGCGGCCGGGGCCCCCGTCGCGCGCACCGCCTCGGTGAGAAAGGCGGCCTTGCGTGCATCGCTCTCGATGAGATCGACCGGCCCGCCGCGCATGATGGCGAGCACCAGGCCGGGAAAGCCCGCGCCGGAGCCGAGGTCCGCCAGCCGCGCGCCGGCAGGAACGAGCGGCGCGAGCTGGGCGCTGTCCAGAACATGCCGGCGCCAGGGGTCCGCGAGGGTCGCCGCTCCGACCAGATTGATGCGCTTCTGCCAGCGGGCCAGCAATTTCAGGTGCCGGGCGAGTCGGGCCAATGTTTCACGTGAAACACCGGTCATGCGCGCGAAGTCCTCAGGCGCGAGCGCGCTGGACATGCCGCAGCAGCAGGGTGACGGCGGCGGGGGTGATCCCCGGCATCCGCCCTGCCGCGCCGAGCGTTGCCGGCCTGGCGGCAGCGAGTTTCTCCCGCGCCTCGTTGGAGAGGCCGTGGACAGCCCCGTAATCCAGGCTCTCGGGAAGGCTGAGCGCCTCGTCCTTTCGATAAGCGCGGATATCGGCCGCCTGCCGGTCGAGATAGGCGGCGTAAACGGCCTCTATGGAAAGCTGTTCGGCGATCCCGGCCGGAATGTCCGCCAGCTCCGGCCAGGCCGCGGCGAGCCGCGCCCAGTCCACATCGCGGTAGCCGAGCAGGTCGAAGGCGCTCCGCCGCCGCCCGTCGGCATTCACCTGGAACCCCAGCGCCGCAAGCGCCGCAGGCGAGCCGCCGAGGCGCCGGACCCGCGCCTCCGCCTCCGCCAGCGCGTGGCGCCGCGCCTCGAACCGCCGCGCGCGCTCCGCCCCGACGCAGCCGAGCGCCATGCCGCGCGCCGTGAGGCGCAAGTCCGCATTGTCGGCGCGGAGCGAGAGGCGGTATTCGGCGCGCGAGGTGAACATGCGGTAGGGCTCGTCCGCGCCGCGCGTCACCAGGTCGTCGATCAGCACGCCGATATAGGCTTCGGCCCGGTCGAACACGGCGGCCGCGCCGGCGGCGTTCAGCCCCGCCGCCAGGCCCTGCGCGGCGGCCTCCTCATAGCCGGTGGTGCCGTTGATCTGGCCCGCGAGGTAGAGGCCCGGCACCGCCTGGAGTTCCAGGGTCGGGCGGAGCGCGCGGGGGTCCACGAAATCATATTCGATGGCGTAGCCCGGCCGCAGCATGACCGCTTCCTCGAGACCGGGGATGGTCTTCAGCATGGCGCGCTGGACCGCCTCCGGCAGCGCCGTCGAGATGCCGTTCGGATAAACGGTCGGATCGTCCAGCCCCTCGGGCTCCAGGAAGATGCGGTGGCCGGTCCTGTCCGGGAAGCGCACCACCTTGTCCTCGATGGAGGGGCAATAGCGCGGGCCCGCGCCCCCGATCCGCCCGGCATAGACCGCCGTCTCGCCGAGATTGGCGCGCACCAGCGCGTGCGTTTCCGGCGTCGTCGCGGTCACATGGCAGACCGTCTGCGGCACCTCGATCCGGTCCGTCATGGCGGAGAATGGCGCCGGCGGATCGTCCCCCCGCTGCTCCTCCAGCCGTCCGAAAGCGATGCTGGGCCCGTCGAGCCGCGGCGGCGTGCCGGTCTTGAGCCGGCCCATGGGCAGGCGGAGCCGCTCCAGCGTGCGGGCGAGGCCGATCGCCGGCGCGTCGCCCACCCGGCCGGCCGGCCGCGTTTCCCGGCCGATATGGATCATGCCGCGCAGGAAGGTGCCGGTGGTCAGCACGACGGCGCTTGCCGAAACCGTCTCTCCGCCCGCCAGCGCCACGCCCGCGATCCGCCCCTGCCGGTCCAGAACGAGGTCCTCCACCGCGCCCGCGCGCAATTCCAGGCCGGGCTGCTCCTCCAGCAGGGCGCGCACCGCGCGGCGGTAGAGCCTGCGGTCCGCCTGGGCGCGCGGCCCCTGCACGGCCGGGCCCTTGCTGCGGTTGAGCATGCGGAACTGGATGCCCGCCCGGTCGATGGCGCGGCCCATGATCCCGTCGAGCGCATCGATCTCGCGCACCAGATGGCCCTTGCCGAGCCCGCCGATCGCCGGGTTGCAGGACATTTCGCCGATGGTGTCGAGCTTGTGGGTGACGAGGAGCGTCCGCACGCCTCTCCGCGCCGCCGCCGCCGCCGCTTCGCAGCCCGCATGGCCGCCGCCGACCACGATCACGTCGTACCCGCTCATGGGCGGTCCAATAGGCCCATGCGCCGCCGGAGACAAGTCCGGCGCGCCTTTCCGGCGCTGTGTTTCACGTGAAACATCCGCGTTTCAGCCGGCTCCCATACGGCCCGCCAACGCCAGCAGGACCGCCAGTTCCACCGCCTGCTGGACGGCGCCGAGCGTGTCGCCCGTATGGCCGCCGAATCGCCGGGCCGTCCACCATGCCGCGGCGAGGGCCGCGAGCGCCGCCGCCGGAACCGCCGGCCAGCCGAGCACGATGCCGATGCCGGCCGCGAGCATAAGCGCGGCGGTGGCGGAGGTCGGCCCGGCGCCGGCCGCCAGGCCGTCCGGGCGCGCCGGCGGCGTCCAGGCCATCGCCCCCGCCATCGCCCCGCGCGAGAGCGCATGCGCGGCAAGGGCCGCGACGGGCCCTGCGGCAGCCAGCGCCAGCGCCCGCATCGGCACGGTCAGCGCCAACGCCAGCACGCCGAAGGCGCCGGTGCGGGAATCGCGCATGGCTTCCAGCGCCCGCCGCCGGTCCCGGACGCCGAGGCCGTCCGCCGTGTCGGCCAGGCCGTCCTCATGCAGCCCGCCGGTGACCGCGATGCCGGCACCGACGGCGAGGAACCCCGCCAATTCCGCTGGCAGGCCGGCCTCCCGCGCCGCCAGGAAGGCAAGCGCAACGCAGCCGCCAACGGCCAGCCCCGCCAGCGGGAAGCACCAGGCCGTCCCGCCGAGCGGCCCGGGATCGGGCCGGCCGACGGGCAGCACGGTCAGGAACTGGAAGGCCTGCCGCATGTCGTCGAGGGCGCGCATGGACTTCCCCGGGCGAATCCGCGATAGACCGCCAGCATGGCCGAAACCGACCCCCCTGTCTCGCATGGCGAGACCGCTCCGATTGTCTCGCTTGCCGAGATCGCCGAGACGCTCGCGCATCTGCCCGGCCCCGACGAAGCGGCACGGGAGGCGGCGCGCGTGCGGGACGGCCTGTTGACCAAACCGCCGGGTGCGCTCGGGCGGCTGGAGGAACTGGCGGAATGGCTCGCCGCATGGCAGGGGCGCCATCCACCGCGCCTGGAACGCGCGCGCGTCGCGGTTTTCGCCGGCAATCACGGCGTCGCCCGGCGCGGTGTCTCGGCCTGGCCGGCTTCGGTGACCGCGGAAATGGTGCAGAACTTCATCGCCGGCGGCGCAGCGGTGAACGCCATTTGCAGCGCGCTCGACGCGGAGCTTCGGGTTTATGAACTCTCGCTGGAGGTCCCGACAGAGGATTTCACGGAGGCGCCCGCCATGACGGACGAGGAATGCGCGCGCGCCGTCGCCTACGGCATGATGGCGGTCGAGCCCGGCATCGATGCGCTCGCGATCGGCGAAATGGGCATCGCCAACACCACCTCTGCGGCCGCCATCGCCCATGCGCTGCACGGGGGAGACGCCGAAGACTGGACCGGGCCCGGCACGGGGGTTTCCGGCGCGCGGCTCGAGGCCAAGGTCGAAACGGTGCGCCTCGGGGCCGCGCGTCATGGCGGCCAGCCGCCGCTGGAAGTGCTGCGCCGCCTCGGCGGCTTCGAGACCGCCGCCATGTTCGGCGCGCTGGTGGCGGCGCGCATGGGCCGCGTGCCGGTGCTGCTGGACGGCTACGGCGCGGCGGCCGCGGCGGCCGTGCTGCATGCGCTCGACCCGACCGGCCTCGACCACTGCCAGGCCGGTCACCTCTCGGCCGAGCCGGCCCACGGGCGGCTGCTGGCGCTCTGGGGCAAGGCGCCGCTGCTCGACCTGGGCATGCGCCTCGGGGAAGGTTCCGGCGCGGCTCTTGCGCTCGCGCTGCTCAGGGCCGCCGCCCGTTGCCATGCCGACATGGCCACCTTCGAGGGCGCCGGCGTCTCCGGCCCGGAGACCCGTCCGGCAGATCGGTAGTCCGGGAAGAATTCTACAGCACCGGCACGCCGAACAATGCGGCGTGGAAATATGCGAAGACGGCAGCGGCGACGAGCCCCGACGCGAGCGCCGCCGCATCCATCGCGAGGCGCGGCTTCCTGTCGGCGGGGGGCCGCTTGCCGCGCGCCACGGCGCTCACCGCCGCCGCCACGGAGAATCCCGCCAGCCCCCCGAAGAGCATGAGCGAGCGCAGGTCGCCGTTCGCCGCCAGATGGGCGAGCGCCCAGAAAAGGAGCCCGAGCAGCATGGGGTGCCGGACGACGGACCGGATGTGCGTCGCCATGTTGGCCGCCGCAAACAGCACGAACGCCGCCGGCGCCAGCCACATCGCCGCCTGCCGCCCCCAGTCCGGAGGCGAATAGACCGGCTCGAACGGAGCCGCCGAATAGCCCCATACGATCAGCACGAGGCCTGCGAGCGCGAGGGCCGAGAACGCCCCGCGATACCGCTTCTCTCCCATACCGGCGACAAGGCCGGCGCGAAGAGGGGGAACGCTCGGAACCAGGTGCAGGACGATGAAGAGCGCGAGTCCGGCAACGAGGAGAGTCATGGCGGGTCCCTTCTGGCTTCAGCGTCGGAGAAATCCGCCCGGCGCGTCAGGTAACGATGCCGAGGAACAGCGCGAGCGCGCGGTTCACGGCGCGCATGGCGTCCTCCTCAAGGCGGCCGAACGGTTGACCCAATTTGCCGATCCGTACCGTTGTGGCCTTGTCGGCCATGACGAAGGATCGCGTTCGCAGACCATTGGCCGGAGACGGTTCGACTGCAACCCGGAACAACGGCGTTTCCGCCTCGGTCGATGTCACCGGTAGAACCGTTACGGTCGCCGTTTCCCGGAACCGGTCCGACTGCACCACGAGGGCGGGGCGCGGCTTGCCGAATTCTCCCGGCGCGACAACGGTTACAAGGTCGCCGCGCGTCACTCCGGATCGTCCAGGTCTTCCAGAGCGGCGTCCAAGAAGGCCATAAGTTCAGGGTCGTTCCGGTCCGCCGCCGCCGCCAGCGCCGCCTGCCGGCGGCATTCCTCTTCGAAGCCCGGCCGCCGGCTGTCGGGGACCCAGAGCTGGACGGGACGGAGCCCCTGCGCCCGGAGGGCCTCCCTCCGCTTGCGGACACGCTCGGCGTTCGACGAAGGCATGATTCACCCCGGCCCGTTGTTACATGTAACATGGAGCCGGCAGTCGGGGCGGTCAAGTCTCAGGAAGGCGCTCAGCCGCCCCGGCCCGTCACATGCTCCTGGAGGCGGGGCATGATTTCGACGAAATTGCAGGGGCGGAAGCGGTAGTCGAGCTGCCAGTGGAGGATGTCGTCCCAGGCGTCCCGGCAGGCGCCGGTCGAGCCGGGCAGGGCGAACAGGTAGGTGCCGCCGGCCGTGCCGGCCGTGGCGCGGGACTGGATGGTCGAGGCGCCGATCTTCTGGAAGCTCTGCCAGCGGAACAGCTCGCCGAAGCCGTCGATCCGCTTCTCATAGACGCCCTCGAAGGCTTCGGGCGTGACGTCCCGGCCCGTAAGTCCGGTGCCGCCGGTCGCAATCACGCAGTCGATTTCGGGATCGTCGATCCAGCGCCGCAACGCCGACCGGATGACGTCGATCTCGTCGCGGACGATGGCGCGGTCCGCGAGTATGTGCCCGTCGCTCTCCAGCCGCCCGACCAGCGTGTCGCCCGAGCGGTCGTCGGCCGCGCCGCGCGTGTCCGAGACGGTAAGCACCGCGATGCGCACGGGGATGAAGGGGCGGCTCTCGTCGATCGTTCCTGGCATTGCGGAGATGCTTTCCGGGCGAGGACGCCTCACACATTCGGCGGAGTGCCGCTCGCGTCCGCCTGACGGATATCGAGGGACTTATAGAGCGGCGCCTCGCCGGCCGCCAGCGCGGCCAGGCTCGGCCGCTTCTGGCCCAGACGCGCGCGATAGGCCCAGATATTCGTGAGCACATGCTCGACGAACAACCGGGTCTCCTTCGCCGGCAGGCTCTCGATGAACAGCAGCCGGTCGTCCATGTGGCGCACGGCGGCGTTCCAGCGGCGCAGCCGGCCGGCGCCGGCATTGTAGGCGATGGCGAGGTTGAGCAGGTCGCCCGAGACCTCGTCCTTCTTCAGCAGCATGCTGAGATAGTTGCGTCCGAGCGTCAGGTTGAGCTCGGGTTCCAGAAGGCGCTTGAGCTTCCTGCCGGCGAAGCGCTCGCCGCCGGAAACGGCATTCGCGGTCGAGGGCATGAGCTGCATCAGCCCGCGCGCGCCGGCCTTGCTGAAGGCGCGGGTGTCGAAGGCGCTCTCGCGGCGCATGAAGCCCAGCAGCAGCGCCCGGTCCAGGCCGTAGCCGCCCTCCGGTTCCCAGGGCGCCAGCGGATAGAGCGCGAGGTCGCGGGGCGCGTCGCCGCGGCCGAGCAGGCGGCGTCCGGCCAGCAGCGCCGCGCGCGGCAGGCTGGCGGCTGTGGAAGCGGCGAGCAGGGCGCGCGTCGTGTCGGAATCGGCATCGGCGAGAGCGCTGCGCATTTCGGCCTCCGCCCCGACCGTGCGCCCGATTTCGGCCAGCGCCAGCGCGCGGACTGCCGCCGGTTCCGCGTGAATCCGCAGGCGGTCCGCATCGTCGAGCGGCGGCGGCTCGAAATTCAATCCATGCGGCAGGCCCAGCATCTCGCGGGCCAGCATGCCGTAGAAGGTGCGCTTGTGGCGCGCCGCTTCCCGGAGCCATATTTCGGCCTCTTCGGGCCGCTCGATCTGCCGCAGCATCCTTGCCGCCCAGAAGGCGCCGGCGGACGCGTTCCAGGGCGAGGCCGCGGGAGACCGCGCATGGGCTGCGAAATGCCGCGCCGCGCCCGCATGCCAGCCGAGCCTGAGCGCCGCCAGCCCGGCGACCCAGTGGAGCAGCGAAACCCGGCCCTGCGCGAGCTCCGCGCGCCTCGAGGCGAGGCTGTAGGCTTCCGCATCCTTGCCGAGAAGGTAGTAGAAGAACGCGATATCGGCGCGCAGCTTGTCTGCGTAATCCTGCCCGAGCGCGCGGTGCACGGCCGCGTCGCGGAACAGGCTTCGTGCAAGATCGGGCCGCTCGTTCCTCAGGTGCTGCCCGATGATCCGGGCATAGATCCGGCCGACGGCCGTCGGCGGTTTCCGCAGGGGCGCAGCGAGGAACACCGGCGTCGGCTTGCGCACGGGCGGATGCCTCTCCGGCGGCGGCGGCAGCGCGCCCGGCGGCCGGCGCTTGAGCGCCAGGCGCGACACTGCCTGCGCTCCCGGATGGTCGCCATAGGCCTCCAGCCATGCCCGCAATTCCTCGTATGGCGTGACATACTCGCGCGAGACGGCGTAGCGCTGGTAAAGCACATGGCCCATCAGCAGCCGGTTCTCCAGCTCCTTCGCCAGCGCGTCCGATTCCTCCCAGAGGTTCTCCGCCTCCAGCTGGAAGAGGCGCTGGTAACGCTCCGTATCGGCCGGCGACAGGATCCGGAGCTCGGCGGCCCCGGCGGCGCCGCTCCATACCGTCAGCATGGCGAGCGCAAGGACTCTCACGGGCGTCCGGCCTCCAGCCGGGCCTTCACGGCCAGCAGGTCCCGCCAGGCCTCGCGCTTGCGCGCGGGCGAGCGCAGCAGGAAAGCCGGGTGGAAGGTCGGCATGACATCGACCGGCCCGTCCGGCGTCGCGAAGGCCTGCCAGCGCCCGCGCAGGCGCATGATGCCCTCCGTCGTGCCGAGCAGCGTCTTGGCGGCCGCGCCGCCGGCCAGCATCAGCACTTTCGGCGCCACCAGCGCAATCTGCCGGTCCACGAACGGACGGCAGGCTTCCACCTCCTCCGCCGAAGGCGTGCGGTTGCCCGGCGGGCGCCAATAGACGGTGTTGGCGATATAGACCTCCTCGCGGGCGAGCCCGATTGCTGCCAGCATCCGTTCCAGAAGCCGCCCGCTCGGCCCGACGAAGGGGCGGCCCTGCCGGTCCTCGTCGGCCCCCGGCGCCTCTCCGACGATCATCAGGCCGGCCCCGGCCGGCCCTTCGCCGAACACCGTGTTGGTGGCCGTCTTCTTCAGCGCGCAGCCGTCGAAGGCGAGCAGGCGCTCGCGGAGCGCATCCAGATCGCCGTCCGCCGCCACATCCTGCGCGGCGGGCGCCGCCGCCGTGCGCACGAGCGACGGCGCCGCCCCGGGAGCAGGGGGCGGGGAGACCGGCGCCTTGCTTACCGGCGGCGGGGCGAACCGGTCGACCGGCTCGAAGCCGACAACCTCGTCCACACCCGCCTCCAATTGCCACTCCAGCGCCGCGAACAAGGGTTCCCGTTCGGTCATGGCGCAGCCTGAATGTCCAGACTATGTTAGCGCAAAATACGCCGGGTGGAGAGGGCGGGACATGGAACGCGAGAGCATGGAGTTCGATGTCGTCATCGTCGGTGGCGGCCCGGCAGGGCTGGCTGCCGCGATACGCCTGAAACAGCTTGCGGCCGAGGCCGGGTCCGAGCTTGCCGTCTGCCTGGTCGAGAAGGGCTCCGAGATCGGCGCCCATATCCTGTCGGGCGCCGTTCTCGATCCGCGTGCGCTCAACGAATTGCTGCCCGACTGGCAGGAGCTCGGCGCGCCTCTGGACACGCCGGTTACGGAGGACCGGTTCTATCTGCTCGGCGAGAAACGCGCCTTTCGGGTGCCGGGCCCGTTCATGCCCCCGGCATTGCGCAACCACGGCAACCATATCGTCAGCCTCGGCAATGTCTGCCGCTGGATGGCCGAACAGGCCGAGGCGCTGGAGGTGGAAATCTATCCGGGTTTCGCCGCCGCCGAAGTGCTTTACCGCGAGGACGGGTCGGTGGCCGGCGTGGCGACGGGCGACATGGGCATCGGGCGCGACGGCGGCCCCAAGGCGACGCACGAGCCCGGCATAGAACTGCGCGCCAAATACACAATGTTCGCCGAGGGCTGCCGCGGCTCGCTCGGCAAGCAGCTCATGGACCGCTTCGACCTCCGGCAGGATTGCCTGCCGCAGACCTACGGCATCGGCATCAAGGAGCTGTGGGACGTCGATCCGGCGGTCCACGAGCCGGGGCTGGTGGTCCATACCGCCGGCTGGCCGATGGACGGGCGCACCTATGGCGGGTCGTTCCTCTACCATCTGGCGGGCGGGCAGGTGGCGGTCGGTTTCGTCATCGCTCTCGACTACCGCAATCCGTGGCTGAGCCCCTTCGACGAGTTCCAGCGCTACAAGACCCATCCGAAGATCCGCCCCTTCTTCGAAGGCGGGCAGCGGGTCGCCTACGGGGCCCGGGCGGTGAACGAGGGCGGGATGCAGGCGCTGCCGAAGCTCGTGTTTCCGGGCGGCGCGCTGATCGGCTGCGAGGCGGGGTTCCTCAACGTGCCGCGCATCAAGGGCAGCCACGGCGCCATGAAGACCGGCATGCTGGCCGCCGAGGCGGCCTTCCGGCGGCTGTCGGAAGGCTCGGAAGGGGGCGACGAGCTCGCGGCCTATCCGGAGGCCTTCCGCGCGTCCTGGCTGCATGACGAGCTGCACCGGGCGCGCAATGTCCGCCCCGGCTTCCGCTGGGGCCTTGCGGCCGGGATGCTCCATGCGGGCTTCGACCAGATGCTGCTGCGCGGCCGGGCGCCCTGGACGCTGCGCCACCACGGCACGGACCACGCCGCCACCGGCCGCCGCGAGGACCACAAGCCGATCGAATACCCGAGGCCGGACGGGGTGGTGTCCTTCGACAAGCCGTCCTCGGTCTATCTTTCGGGCACAAACCACGAAGAGGACCAGCCGGTCCATCTGGTGCTGAAGGATGCGGAACTCCCCATCCGGGTCAATCTCGCCGAATTCGATGCGCCCGAGCAGCGTTACTGCCCGGCCGGGGTTTACGAGATCGTCGAGGACGGCGGCGGGCCGCGCCTTCAGATCAACGCGCAGAACTGCGTCCACTGCAAGACCTGCGACATCAAGGACCCGACCCAGAACATCGTCTGGACGGTGCCGGAAGGCGGCGGCGGACCCAACTATCCGAACATGTGAGGGTGGGCGAATGCGCGCCGTCCTCCTGGCATTCGCGCTCCTGTTTTCGGCTGCCTGCCGCCCGGAGGCGGCGCCGGCGCTCACCGACTGGCTCGCGGCACGCTATGCGGAACAGCAGTTCGACCTCAGCGCCGCCGAAGACTTCTACCGGCGCGCATTGGAGGCCGACCCCGGAAACCTCAAGGTCCAGGGCCACCTTCTGCGGATACGGGTCGCGGCGGGCGACGGCGAAGCGAGTCTCGCCCTTGCCCGGCGGATGGACGCATCCCTGACGGCCGGCGCGCCCCGCGGAGTCCGATTGCTCGACAAGGCCCTGGTGGCGATGCGCCTGGCCATGGACGACATGAGAAAGGGGAACTGGCGGGCCGCGGTCAATCGGCTCGAAACGCCCGGGAGCAAGGCGTTGCCGGGGGCTGTCCGGCTGCTCGCGCTTGCATGGGCGCGCCACGCGGCAGGCGATGCTCCCGGGGTCGAAGAGGCGCTGTCCGGGGCGGAAAAAACCCGGGGCGCCGATGGCTGGGCGAAACTGCACCGCGCCCTTCTCCTTCAGGCCTCGGGCCGGATGGAGGAGGCCGGCAGCGCGTTCGAGCGCTTCCGCGAAACCGGTTTCGGCGCGCGCGGCGTGTTGGCGGATGCGGCGTTCCGGGCGGCAGCCGGCGACGTCGAAGCCGCACGGCAGCAATTGCAGCGCTACCGCCTCATCAGCGGGCAGCCCCATGTCGAGGGGCCGGCCGGCCTCGAACCGCTCGTTTCGACGCCGTCGGAGGGTGTCGCCGAAGTGCTGTTCGGCATGGCCGATGCGCTGAACCGCCGCCGCGTTCCCGTCGCCCTCCTCTATGCCCGGCTCGCGGCCATGCTCAATCCGGACCACGGCGCCGCGGTGCTGCTGGCCGGGGACATTCTCGCCGACCGGGACCGGTTCGACGAGGCGGTGGCGACCTACCGGTCCGTGCCGGTGGACTCGGTCCTGCGGCCGACCGCCGAGGCGCAGCGCGCCCGGGCCTATGCCTCGCTGGACCGGTTCGAGGATGCGGCCGCGGTTCTGGAAGCGGAGGCGAGCGCGCGTCCCGAAGACCCGTTTCCGCTCGGCGAACTCGGCCATCTGCTGCGCGGCGAGGAGCGGTACGAGGATGCCGCGGCCGCCTATGACCGCGCGATTGCCCGGATCGGGGGACAGGCCGAGGCCCGGCACTGGCGGCTCTATTACGGCCGCGGCATTGCGCTCGAGCGCACCCGCCGCTGGAGCCGCGCCGAGCAGGACTTCCTGAAGGCGCTCGAATTCGTGCCGGACCAGGCTTACGTCCTCAACTATCTCGGCTATTCCTGGGTCGATCGCGGCGAACGCTACGAACGCGCCGAGGAGATGCTGGCCAAGGCCGTCAATCTGCGGCCGAGGGACGGCTATATCGCCGACAGCCTGGGGTGGGTGTATTTCCGCACCGGGCGGTACGACGAGGCGGTCGAGGAATTGGAGCGCGCAGCCGCTCTGGAGCCGCTGGACCCGGTCGTGAACGAACATCTGGGCGATGCCTACTGGAAGACGGGACGCCGGATCGAAGCCCGGTACCAGTGGCAGCGCGCGCTGGAGTTCGACCCGGACCCCGAGCGCGTCGAAGGCCTGCGCCAACGGCTCGATTGCGGGCTGGATTGCGGCTGACCCCGATGCTGCGCGAGCCGGCGCCGGCGAAGGTCAACCTCTATCTGCATATCGTCGGGCGGCGCGCGGACGGGCTGCACCTGCTGGAAAGCCTGGTCGCTTTCGCCGAGGCGGGCGACGTGCTCCATGCCGGGCCTGCCGAACGTCTCAGCCTGGAGGTCACCGGGCCGTTCGCAGGCGCGCTGGCGGGCGAGGCGGACAATCTGGTGCTGCGGGCGGCAAACGCGCTGGCGCCGGGGCAGGGCGCGCGGCTGGTGCTGGAGAAGAACCTGCCGGTGGCGGCGGGCCTCGGCGGCGGCTCGGCCGACGCGGCGGCGGCGCTGAGGCTGCTCTCGCGGCTGTGGGGCGTCGAGGCCGACCTGCCGGCGCTGGCGGCCGGGCTCGGCGCGGATGTGCCGGTCTGCCTCGCCGGCGCAACCTGCGGCATGGCCGGCATCGGCGAGCGGCTGACGCCGCTGCCCGACTGGCCCGCCCCGCATCTGCTGCTGGCCAATCCCGGCGTCGCCCTGCCGACGCCCGGCGTGTTCGGCGCGCGGCGCGGCCCGTTCCGCGAAAGCCGGCCCTGGCCGGAAACGGCGGCGGACCTCGCCGGCTACGCGAACGACCTGACGGCAGCCGCCATCTCGCTCGCACCCGAAGTCGGCGATGTCCTCGACGCGCTGGCGGCGCTGGAAGGCGCATCGTTCGCCCGCATGTCCGGCAGCGGCGCCACCTGCTTCGCTGCTTTCGGCGACGCGGCGGCCCGCGACTGCGCGAGAGAAGCTCTGCTCAATCACTACCCCGGCTGGTGGATTGCTTGACCGGGCCAACGCAGAGTTTGTCCGCCCAGTTCGCACTTCGTGCCGCAAACCGCCAGTTTTGTTGACGCCATATTGCCTGAGTACTATGGTCGATGCATCGCTCTAGTGGGAAGCCGTCTATGCCGAGCGAACGCGGGCCTGTTTGTATATCGGTTATCAATATGAAAGGCGGTGTCGGCAAGACGACCGTCGTTGCGCTGTTGGGACGGTATGCCGCCTACGAAGATCTTCGTGTGCTTGCCGTCGATCTGGACCCGCAAGCGAACCTGAGCCAAGCCTATATGCGTGAGGCATATAAGCGATTTATCGATAGTGAGGAACCGTCCATCGTAGAGGTGTTCGACGGTTACCGGCCTCCAACCCGGAACAATGAGTCTCCCACTCGGCTCAATCCCCTTGAAGCCGTTCGGGAGGTGTATCCTGACGGAACGCTTTCCTACATACCGTCCCGCTTCGACTTCTCCGACAATCTCGTGCGGGCGGCCAAACCCGATCCGCAGGTGCTTGCGCGCTATATTGCGGACAATTTCCAGGACAGGGACCTTGTGCTGATCGACTGCCCGCCGACCGAGTCCGTGTTCACGCGCGCGGCGTATCATGCGTCCCGGTATGTGCTGGTGCCGGTACGGCCCGAATATTTTGCGACTATTGGGTTTCCTCTGCTTGCGAAGTCGCTCAATTCATTCAGGGTTGAAAACCCCTCGCACCGCATTGAGGTCATCGGCGTCGTCATCAATAACGGTTTCTATCACGGGGGTAACGATGGGGGCCCTGAAAAACGCCGAGCGATGCTGGAGATACACGAGGAGGCGGACAAGCATGGCTGGCATATCTTTGAGGAGGAAATTCCCCATTCGCGTGGCTTCCCGAAGCGCATGCGCGGCGATTTGAGCCACGGCGGAAATGCATGGCGTTTCTTTCTATTTGCTGATGAATTCCTTAACCGCGTCGGCTTGGGAGGAGACTAATGCCGCGACATGACCTGACGGAAACCTTGCAGACACTGGTCCGCCGCCACGGCATGAGTTCGGTATTGCACGGTCTCGCCGACCTGCAAGTGGCATCGGATTCGGCCGTTCCATCTTCGCCGGCGAAGCGCGCAGGCAGCGCAAGGAGCAAACCGTCCGCAATCGACTATGTGGGCAGGATGCTCCTTCCTCCGGACAAGGCCCAGATATTGGAACGCGCCGCCCGGCATTTCGAAGACAAGAGCTTTCTCCCCAGCGTTGCAGACATTCGGGAATTCTGCCGCGTCTATGGCGTCGATCCGGGCAAGTCCGTTTCCCGTACGGGCGCGATTCCCAAGATATTCACGTTTCTTGCGGCAACGGATGCCGACCGGGTGAGCAGGATGCTCGACGAAGGCGCATTTTCCGGTCCGGCCCGGCTGGGGCCCATAGCCGACGCAATCCGCAATCGTTCCGCTGCCCGCCTCCGCACCCGTAATCCCGATTCAGGCCAGCGAATGTCTGATAAAGCTGAATCCTATCACGCGAAAAACCGGTAACGCGCGACCCGATGCGGCCGCGCCCTACCGGTTCAGGAAATTGAGCGGCAGGCCGGGGCGGTCCCAGGGGACGGACACCAGCCGGCCGGACATGGACAGCGTGATGTAGGCGGTGCGCAGCCCCTCGCCGCCGAAGGCGATGTTGGTGGTCACCGGGTCCGGCATCGGCACATGCGCCGCCGCGCCGCCGTCCGGCGGGATGACGGTGACGCCGCCATTGTGGATGGTGGCGACGCAGATGCGGCCGTCGGCATCGACCGCAAGCGAATCGAAGAATTGCAGGCCCGGCGCCCCGTGGAGGCAGCGTCCGCGATGGCCGCGCACGCGCTTGCCATCCGAACCGGCGATGACGCCCGGCGCCTCCAGGTCGAAGGCGATGAGCCGCGCGGTCTCGGTCTCCGCCACATAGACGCGGTCCTCCTCCGGCGAGAGGCCGACGCCGTTCGGCGCGTGGAGCGGCCAGACGGCCTCGCGGACGGGTCCGCCCCCGGCCGGCGCGTAGAAGAGGCCGGTCACGTCCCGGGAGCGCCCGCGGTCCTTGCCATGATCGGTGAACCAGAGGCCGCCCGTGCGGTCGAAGACGAGGTCGTTCGGCCCCTTGAGCGGCTCGCCCCCGCAGTCGCGCCAGACCGTCTCGACCGCGCCGGTTTCGAGATCGACGCGCTGGATCGAGCCGCCCTCATAGTCGCGCGCGCAGCCGATCGGGAAGAGCCTGCCGTCGCGGTCGAACCACTCCATGCCGCCATTGTTGCAGACCCAGAGCCTGCCGTCGGGGCCGAGTGCGGCGCCGTTGGGGCCGCCGCCGGTCTCGGCCGCGACCGTCCGCGCGCCGTCCGGGGCGATGCGCGCGATGCGCCCGGCCGCGATCTCGCAGACCAGAATGTCGCCGCCGGGCAGGACCACCGGCCCCTCGGGAAAGCGGAGCCCGCCTGCGATCTCCCGTAGTTCCGTCATGTCGCGCGCGCCCCTCCCGTTCGCTATACTCGCCGGCCGCAACCGCAGGGAGCGGCCCTAACCATGGACGGAAGCCCGACCATCCATTTCAGCGCGTGCCCGCACGATTGCCCCTCTACCTGCGCGCTCGAGGTCGAACGCTTCGACGCCCGCAGCATCGGCCGCGTCCGGGGCGCGCGCGACAACGACTATACCGCCGGCGTGGTCTGCGCCAAGGTCGCGCGCTACGCCGAGCGCATCCACCATCCGGACCGGCTGCTCCACCCGATGGTCCGCACCGGCCCCAAAGGCTCGGGCAGGTTCGAGCGGATTTCCTGGGACGCCGCACTCGACCTCTGCGCGGAGAAGTTCCTGGAAGCCGAGGCGAAGCTCGGGCCGGAGACCGTCTGGCCCTACTATTATGCGGGCACGATGGGCCTCGTGCAGCGCGACGGCATCAACCGCCTCCGCCACGCCAAGCGCTATTCCGGCTTCCATGCCACCATCTGCACGACGCTCGCCTGGAACGGCTTCATCGCCGGCACCGGCAAACTCGCGGGCTCCGACCCGCGAGAGATGGCGAAGGCCGACCTGCTGGTCATCTGGGGCACCAACGCCGCCGCCACCCAGGTGAACGTGATGACCCATGCGGTCCGCGCCCGCAAGGAGAGGGGGGCGCGCATCGCCGTCATCGACGTCTATCGCAACGAGACGGCGAAGCAGGCCGACCGCTTCCTCTGCGTGCGCCCCGGCACGGACGGCGCGCTCGCCTGCGCGATCATGCATGTGCTGTTCCGCGACGGCCATGCCGACCGCGCCTGGCTGGAGGCGATGACCGACGCGCCGGCGGAGCTGGAAGCGCATCTGGCGGACCGCACGCCGGAATGGGCGGAGGCGATATGCGGCGTGCCGGCGGCCGAGATCGAGGCGCTCGCGGGCGAGATCGGGCGCACCAAGCGCACCTATCTGCGCCTCGGTTACGGCTTCTCGCGCCAGCGCAACGGGGCGGTGAACATGCACGCCGCATCCTGCATCGCCGCGGTCACCGGCGCCTGGCAATATGAGGGCGGCGGCGCCTTCCACAATAACGGCGCGATCTACGGCTGGGACAAGTCGCTGATCGAGGGGCTGGACGTGCGCGACCCCGACGTGCGCCTGCTCGACCAGACGCGCATCGGCCCGGTGCTGACCGGCAATCCCGCCGACCTCCAGGGCGGCCCGCCGGTGACCGCCATGCTGATCCAGAACACCAACCCGATGATGGTGGCGCCCGAACATCTGCTGGTCCGCGCCGGCTTCGAGCGCGAGGACCTGTTTACCTGCGTGCACGAGCAGTTCATGACGGCGACGGCGCAAATGGCCGACCTCGTGCTGCCGGCGACCATGTTCCTCGAGCATGACGACATCTACCAGGGCGGCGGGCACAGCTATGTCATCGCGGGGCCGAAGATCGTCGAGCCGCCGGGCGAATGCCGGTCGAACCACGAAGTGACGGCGGCGCTCGCAAAGCGGCTCGGGGCGGACCATCCGGGCTACGCCATGACCGCGGCCGAGGTGGCCGACGAGACGCTCCGGCGCTCCGGCTATCCGGGCTTCGAGGCGCTCAAGCGCGAGCGCTGGACCGACGCCCAGCCGGACTTCCGCGCCGCGCATTACCTGGACGGCTTCGCTTGGCCCGACGGCAGGTTCCGCTTCAAGCCCGACTGGGAGGCCTTCGCGCCGCGCGCCCACAATATCGCCGGGTCGATGCCGCGCCTGCCGGACCACTGGGACGCGATCGAGAACGCCACCGACGACAAGCCGTTCCGCATGGCGACCTCGCCGGCGCGCGGCTATCTCAACTCCTCCTTCACCGAGACGCCGACTTCGCGGCAGCGCGAGGGGCGGCCGACGGTGATGATCCATCCCGAGGACGCGGACGCGCTCGGCATTCCGGACGGCGGGCGCACGCGGGTCGGCAACGACAAGGCGTCGGTCGTCGTCCACGCCCGGCATTTCGACGGGGTGAGGCGGGGCGTCGTGGTGGTGGAGAGCATCTGGCCGCATGAGGCGTTCGAGGAAGGGCTCGGCATCAACGCGCTCACCTCCGCCGATGCGGCGCCGCCCGTCGGCGGCGGCGTGTTCCACGACACGGCGGTCTGGGTGCGCGCCGCCTGATGGCCGTTGCGCTCGAAGCGGTCGCGGCCGCGACCGAAGGGCGCTTGCACGGCGACGGAGGGCTCACGGTCGAGCGGCTGGTGCATCCGGCCGAGGCGCGCAGGGCGGACGACCTCATCTTCCTGATGGAGGCGCGCCACGCGGCCATGCTGGCGGAGTCGCCCGTTCGCGCCGCCGTGCTGCCGGAAGGGGCGGAGCCGCCCGAGGGCGCGCTCGACGGCTGGGTCGAGGTGGAGGCGCCGCGCTATGCGCTGGCCGGGCTGGTGGCGCTGTTCGAGCCGGAGCCGCATGCGCCGCCGGGCGTGCATCCGACCGCCGCGGTCGATGACGGCGCGGTTCTGGGGGCGGGCGTTTCGCTGGGGCCGTTCGTATCGGTCGGGCCGGGCGCGGAGATCGGCGCGGGCGCGCGCATCCTCTCCCACGCCTCGGTCGGGGCGGGCGCGCGCATCGGGCCCGACTGCCTGATCCATGCAGGCGCGCGCATCGGCGAAGGCGTGGTGCTGGGCGCGCGGGTGATCCTGCAGGCCGGCGCCGTCATCGGTGCGGACGGCTTCAGCTATGTGACGCACGGGCCGGCCTCCTTCGAGGTGGCGCGGCGCTCCGGGGACTATCACGGGGTGGTCAATGAGCGGGTCCGGCGCATCGGCTCGCTCGGCCGGGTCGAGCTCTGCGACGATGTGGAGGTCGGCGCCAACAGCTGCATAGACCGCTCCAACATCGGGGCGACCCGCATCGGCGCGCGCACCAAGATCGACAATCTCTGCCAGATCGCCCACAACATCACCATCGGCGAGGACTGCCTGATCTCCGGCAACACCGGCATCGCCGGCAGCACGCGGGTCGGCGACCGGGTGGTGCTGGGGGGCGCAGCCATGCTCGCCGACCATATCGAGATCGGTGACGACGCGGTGGTCGGGGGTGCTGCGGCGGTCTGGAAGTCCGTGCCGGCGGGCCAGGTCTGGCTCGGCTATCCGGCGCGGCCCAAATCCGTCTATCTCGCCGCCCAGGCGCATCTGGCGCGCATGGGCCACGTCGCAACCCAACTGCGCCGTCTCGCCGCCCGCGTACTCACCCTCGAAGGCGGCTCCGGCCGGCCCTGAAGGCGCGGCCGGGCCGAGGTCAGGCGCGCTCGATATTGCCGCTCCGGAGCGGAATCCCGAACTCGCGGTGGCAGATCTCGGCGAGCTTCCCCACGCCGCCGCGGATTTCCTCCACGGTCGGGTTGCCGAAACAGAGCCGGATGCGCGACCGGGCGGGCTCGGCCTCGGCGGACCATTCCGGGCCGGGATTGATGGCGATGCCGGCAGCCGCCGAGGCGGCGGCGAGCTTCATCGCGTCCACGGCGTCGGGCAGGGAAATCCACAGGAAGATGCCGCCTTCCGGCGGCACGAACTCCGCGGCCGTGCCGAAATGCTCCTCCAGCGCCCCGGTCATGGCGTCGAGCTTCTCCTTGAGCAGCCCCGTTATACCAACGGTCGTTGATTGGAACCGATAGCAGATCCTCCCTCCGCAGCTCGCCCCCTGAGCCGAGGCCTCCTACTGCAAGAGGTAATCTCCGCCGAGAGAGGCTAATCGGTTCTTATCTGTGGCCGGTGGTATTACACGATCGACATGGGCATCGAAGCGGGTCCGGCAGTATTCCGCCAGCATCAGCTGTTCGAGCGCGCCGGTGCCGCCGTCGGTCTTGCAAGCGACCATACGGGCGATGAGGGCGGGCTCGGCGTGGATGTATCCGACACGCAGCGCCGGCGCGATCGTCTTCGAGAACGATCCGCAATGGATCACCCGGTTGCCTTCGTCCATTGCCGCGATGGCGGGCGGGCGCTCGCCCGTCCACAGAAGGTCCGCGTAGCACTCGTCCTCGAAGACGGGCACGCCGTATTCCGCCGAAAGGCGCAGCAGCTCGGCCCGCCTGGCTTCCGGCATGATGCTGCCGCCGGGATTCTGGATCGTCGGGATGACATAGATGAATTTCGGCTTTACGCCCTCGGAGGCAAGCGCGGCCAGTTTTTCGGCAAGCCGGTCCATGCGCATGCCGCCATCGTCCAGCGGAATGCCCACCGGCCTGACGCCGAGCTTGCGCAGGCGGGCGAGCGCGCTGCCGTAGCTGAACTGCTCGACCAGGACCGTATCGCCGGGACGGAGGAATATCTCGTTGACGAGGTCCAGCCCCTGGTTCGAGCCCGAGGTGATGAGCACATTGTCGGGCGAGACCGAGAGGCCGCTGCGTTTGCGGAGCTTGGCGGCAACGAATTCCCGGAGCGGCCGGTAGCCGAGCGGCCCGCTCTCCATCCCGTAGGTCGCCAGCGTCGCCCCCTCCCGGCGGAGCGCCGAGGCGGTCGCGGCAATCATGTCCTCGACCGGCATGCTCGCCGCATCGACATTGCCGCCGATGAAATTATAGGGCGCAAAGCCGTTCCAGCGCGGGGCCGGCGGCGGCAGGCCGGGGGCAAGAAGGGCGTCGTAATCGATGGCGGCGGGCAAGGGGGCGGCTCCTTCGTTCGTTCGGGTCTGGCGCCCGGTCCGGCTATTCGGGCGAGACATGGCGGCAAAGGCGGGCAGGATCGGCGATGTGAGCATTGCCGCCCCGGACCGTCACCCCATGCTTTCTGAGGCTTGCCAGCGCCCGCGAAAAGGTCTCGGGCTTCATGCCGAGCCGGTTGGCGATCAGCTTCTTGTCATAGGGCAGGCGCACATCGACGCCGCCTGCGCCAGGCCCTGGCGGCGGGCAGAAATTCAAGAGGAAAGCGCCCACGCGCTGCGAGGAGTTCAGGCTGTTGCCGGTCTCGATCCGGGAGACCAGCCGCTTCAGGTTCACCGCAAGCGAGGAAAAGGTCCTGACAACCAGATCCGGGTCTTCCCGCAACCGCCCGACATAGTCGGCGACCGGCACCGCGAGCAGGCGGCTGTCGTCGACCACTTCGGCCGAGACCGGATAGCCTTCCGGCATGCCGATCGCGCCTTCGGCAAAGGATTCGCCGGGGCCGAAGACCTCGATAATCACTTCGGAGCCGTCCGGGCGCAGGCGAAACAGCTTCACCCACCCGGACAGCACGCCGAAAAAGTGGGTGACCGGCTCTCCCTGCTCGAAGATGACCGTGCGCTTGGCGCAGTCCCGGACGTCCGCGCCCCGCACCAGCGAGTGTAGCGCGTCCGGCGACAGCCCTTGGAACAGGGGAAACTGCCCGATTGTCTCCAGGTCCGCACCGCCGACGCCCATCGCTTGCCTCCGTCCGGCCGGGAAGACGGTCCGGCGGGATTGCGCGAGGGTTACATCGCCGGGCGCGGCCCTGCAAGGAACCCCGCACCCCGGTCATGGGATCAGTCTTTCCGTCCGGCCCTGTCCATCGCCTCCAGAACGGCGCCGTCCGTCAGCAGCTCCGGCAGCGCGATGCCCGCGGGCGCGCCCGGGCCGTAAACCGCGTTGAAGGGGATGCCGTAGCGGGCGAAGCGGGCGAGATAGGCCGAGATCGCCGGGTCGGGCCGGGTCCAGTCGGCGCGCATCGCCACCACATCGCCGGCGAGATGGGCCGCGACCGGGCCCCGGTCCAGCACGGCCGCCTTGTTGAACCTGCAGGTGATGCACCAGTCGGCGGTTACATCGACGAAGACCGTGCGCCCCTGGGACACCAGCGGCCCGATCCGCGCTTCGTCGAACGCCTGCCAGCGGCCTTCGGGCGCCGCCTGGTCCATCGCCGCCGGAAGGGCGATCACCGCTGCGAGGCCCGCCGCTGCCGCCGCCATGGCCCCGGCTGCGAGAAGGCGGCCGCGGAGCCGCGCCCATGCCGCCACGAGCGCCGCCGGCAAGGCCGCTGCCAGGAGCGCCCCCAGGCCGGCCGCCCAGCCGAGTTGCGCTGCGAGCACCGTCAGCAGCCACACGGCCGTGCCCACCAGCGCCAGGCCCAGGACGAAGCGCAGCCGCGCCATCCAGCGGCCCGGCTTCGGCAGCGCCGCCGCCAGGCCCGGAAAGGCCGCCACACCCAGATAGGGCAGCGCCAGGCCGAGGCCGAGCGCCGTGAAGATGAGCGCGACCTCCACCGGCCCCCGCGTCAGCGCAAAGCCGACCGCCGTCCCCACGAAAGGCGCGGAGCAGGGCGTCGCCAGCAGCGTCGCGAACATGCCGGTGAGGAACGGGCCGCCGCGCAGCCCGCCGGCGAAGCGGGGTGCGGGAATCTCGAAGGCGCCCCAGAGATTGGCCGCGAACAGCAGCAGCAGGAACAGCATCGCCGCCAGGAAAACCGGCTGCTGGAACTGGACGCCCCAGCCGACCGCCATGCCGGCCGCCGCCGCCGCAATCGCCGCCCCGGCCAGGAGCCAGAATGAAAAGACGATGCCCGCGGCGACGGCCAGGAACTCTGCCCGCGCCCGGCCCCGTCCGGCCCCGCCGAGCCCCGCGAAATGCATGAGCTTGATGCCGAGCACCGGCAGAACGCAGGGCATGAGGTTGAGGATGACGCCGCCGGCAAGCGCCAGCGCCAGGATGATTGCGAGGCCGTATGAAGCCGCCTCGCCCGCCGGGGCCACGCGCAGGCGTTGCTCCAGCGCCCCGCCGCGGCCGGTGACGGTTGCCACCAGCTCGCGGCCGAGCAGCGCGTCCGGGCCGCCTTTCGCATAGGCCACCGGCACCGCCAGCCCGCCTGCAACGGGTGTCGGCCGGCCGAAAGCGGCGAAGCCCTCCGCCTCGATGAATATGTCCTCCGCCTCCAGGCCGGGCAGGGGGACATGCAGGACCGCTCCGTCGCCGTCGCGGGCGAGCTCCGCCCGGCCTGCCGCGGGCTCCGGCCGGGGTGCGCGGCCGCGCCAGCGGTCGATGGCGAAGGCCTCCGCCGAGGGCCGGGCCGGGCCGGCGGGCAGGGCCAGCGCCAGATCCGCGCTTTGCGGAACGCAGATGTCCGAACAGGTGAGATAGTCCACCCGGAGCGCGACCCGCACCGGCTCTCCCGGCCGGGGGACCTGCACATCCATGGGCAGCAGCAGGCCGTCCTCATAGCCGACGCTGTCTATGCCGAGAATGGTGAAGCGCGCCGGCGCCGGCCAGTAGAGGCTGGCCTCGCCCAGATTGCCGCTTCCGGTCCAGTCGAGCGCCGGCGGCAGGCCTCCCTCTCCGGGGCTGCGCCAGTAGGTCTTCCAGCCGGGCGCGAGCTCGAATTCGAGCCCGAGGCGCAGCCGGTCGAGACTGCCCACGGCCTCGCTCGCCGACACGAGCCGCACCGCGGCCTCCGGCGTGCGCGCCCAGGGCGAAGCGGCCGAGCGCGCCTCCCCGGCGACCGCGAACACCGCCAGAGCCAGGGCGAGGAATCGCAGCGTCCGCCCGGCTGCCGTCACGCCCATTCGCCGCTCCGTCCGCCGCCTGTCATCCGAGCACCGTCCGCCTTCACACCCGTCCGTGCTGTGCTACACTCGAAGCCATGACGCAGGATCGCCCCGGAGAAGGCTGGCTGACCGGCCAATTCCTGATCGCCATGCCCAGCATGAGCGACCCGCGCTTCGAACGCACGGTCATCTATATGTGCGCCCACGGCGATGAGGGCGCAATGGGCCTCGTCATCAACAAATCGTTAGAATCGCTCTCCTTCACGGACCTGATGGAGCAGCTGGGGGTCGAGGACAGCGAGGCCGACATGTCGATCCTGTCCGGCGGGCCGGTGGAGACCGGGCGCGGTTTCGTGCTCCACAGTTCCGACTACGACCGGGACGGCTCGCTTGCCGTATCGGAGGATATCCGGCTGACCGCGACGATCGACGTTCTGAAGGCCATCGCCGTCGGCGACGGCCCGCAGAAGCGCCTGCTGGCGCTCGGCTATGCCGGCTGGGCGCCGGGGCAGCTCGAGGGCGAGATCCAGGACAATGGCTGGCTGACGGCGCCGGCAGACGACGCCATCCTGTTCGACGACGCGCTCGAATCGAAATGGTCGCGCGCCATCGCCAAGCTCGGCGTGGACGCCTCCATGCTCTCCTCCTTCGCCGGTCGGGCCTGAGCCCGCTCTTTACGATACGAGCTTCAATTCCTTGAGGAATGCTGCGGTGTCGTCCAGGGAGCGCCGCCCGGAACAGTCTAGGAAATAGACGCCGGTATCGTAATGCTCGCCGGAGGTCCGGGTTCTGCTGCTGTCGTTGAGAAATCCCAATCTGGCAAAAAGGCAGGTCCGGCTCCCTTGCTCGTTGCTGACGGAAACGACCCAGCCGCCGCGCTTTCCGTATTCGTGGATGTGCCGTTTCTCGCCGACCGTCACCTTCTCCTTGCGTTCCGCGAAATATCGGCGCGCTGCTTCCAGGGTCCAGTCTGCCTTGTTGTAGCGGGCGGTTGTGCGCAGGCTGAAGACGCTGTTCGCGGCGGTTAAATGCTCTACCCACATGTAGCCGCTGCCATCGAAATACGCTCGATGCTGTACGATGTGGTTATCCCTGATACGGCGCTCCGAGCGGCCGATATTCCCGATGTTCCCAAGATCGCCGAGATCGAAGAGGAGGCCGGCTGGCGGGATATGTTGCCACTGCGACAATTGCGTCGACGCGCCGGCGACAGTCTTTCCGACGGTGGATTTGCCTTGCGGACCGCAGGAAGCCAGCACCGCACAGAACGCGGCGGCCATTGCCACGATACGAATTCTCATGTCTTGTTTCCCAATCGAAATTCGCGCGGCGAACCGTCGTGCGCCGGTCCGGCGAAGTCAAGCGGCGCGGCCTGCGCCGCCGCCGCCCCGAGTATCCGGCCGCGGCCCGCAGGAGCGCCAAGCCCTCATGTCCGACCATCAGTTTTCCAGCGTCGAGGTACGTTACGGCTGGGTGGTCGTCTGGGCGTCGCTCATCCTGAACGCCATCGCGCTCGGCGCGCCGACACTGCTCTTCGTCGCGCTCAAGCCCATCGCCGCCGATCTCGGCGGCGAGCGCTGGGTGCCCTCCTTCGCCTATTCGCTCCTGATGGTCGGCACCGGCATCGGCGGCGTCGCGATGGGCTGGTGGATGGACAGGCGCGGCATCCTCCAGCCGATCCTGTTCGGCTCCGTCATGATCTGCCTCGGCAGCCTCGTGGCGAGCCAGTCGGACGACCGCTGGGGGTTCTGGATCGCGAACGGCCTCCTGATCGGCCTGCTCGGCAAGTCGGCCATGATCGCGCCGCTCGTCGCCAATGCGACGCGCTGGTTCGACCGGCGGCGCGGGCTCGCCATCGCCATCATCGCATCGGGGCAGGGGCTGGCCGGCGCCGTCTGGCCGACGGTCTTCGGCCATCTCGAACGGACGGTCGGCTGGCAGGAAACCTATTTCTACTACGCCGTTTTCGCGGCGCTGACGATGCTGCCGCTCTGCTGGCTCATCCGCCCGAAACCGCCGGCCCCGCCGCCCGGGCCGGTCCGCCTCGCGGCCGCCCGGGGCGGCAAGGTGCTGGACTGGCCGCCGGAAATGGTGCAGGGCGCGCTCTGGCTCGCCGTGATCGGCTGCTGCGGGGCGATGTCCATGCCCATCGTCCATCTGGTGGCCCACACCTCCGACCTCGGCTATGCGGAGGAGCGGGGGGCGGAAATCCTGTCGGTGCTGATGGTGGCGGGCTTCTTCAGCCGGATCGCCTTCGGCATGCTGTCGGACCGCATCGGCGCGGCGCCGACGCTCCTGATCGGGTCCCTGTGCCAGCTTGTCATGATGGTCGTCTTTTCCATGGTCGAGAGCCTGACGGGGCTTTACGTCGCCGCGCTCCTGTTCGGTCTCGGTTTCGCCGGCATCATGCCCTGCTACCCGCTGCTGCTGCGCCTCTGGTTCCCGGTTTCGGAGATCGGCTGGCGCGTCGGCGCGCAATACATGTTCGCGGGCGCCGGCATGGCGATCGGCGGCACGCTTGCCGGATACATATTCGACGTGACCGGCTCCTATGCGCCGGCCTTCCTGTCGGGCGTCGCCTTCAACGCCATGAATTTCACGCTGATCGCCATGCTCCACCTGCGCTCCCGCAGCCTCGGCCTCAACCCGCGGGCGGTCTGAGCGCGGCAGAGAGGGGCGGCGCTACGCGCGTGAAACGATCCTGAGTCCGTTCAGGAACTCCCTGACCTCTTCCAACGACCGCTTGCCTGAGCAATCGTGGAACGAGACGACGGTGTCGTAGCGTTCGTCCGCTCCCCGGTTCTTGTCGGCCCTGCTCAGGAAAGCCACTCTGGAGACAATGCAGTCGGCCCCGGTTCCCTTTTCCGTCGCCCTGCCGACCCAGCCTCCGCGGCTGCCGTATTTGCGGATGCGCCCCTTCTCCATGTCCGCCGCCGGGATATTGAATCTGGATAAATACTTGTCCGCCAGCTTCGACATGTCGTTGTGCCTGTCCGTCACCTGGACGTTGTAAACTGCGAACGCGCCCAGCAAATGCTCCAGATAGACAAAGCCCCGGCCGTCGAAATACACGCGCTGCTGCACGATCGCATTGTCCCTGGTCCTTTCTTCCGTCCAGGTAACGGCAGCGCCGTCAAGTTTTCCGAAATCGATCAACACACGGCCCGGGTCGATCTCCCGCCACTCGGTATTGTAGGTGCGCTGTCCGGTGGTGGTCTTGCCTATCGTCTTGCCCGCCGGCCCGCAGGCGGCGAGCGCAACAGTCATCATTGCGGCTGCGATCCAGATGGGCATTTTCATACGTCGATGCTCTCCTATCTGCCCTGCCAATCTTCTGAATCTTCGCCGCGCCGTCAATCCTCCGCCAGCACCTCGGCGAGGCGGCCGAGCGCGTTGAGGGCGGGCGGGAAGCCGGCATAGGGCGCGGTCTGGGCGATGGCAGCCGCGATCTCGGCCGGCGTGAGGCCCATGGCGCGCGCGGAGGCGGCGAATTTCGCCAGCGTGTCGTGCAGGCCCAGCACCGCCATGCTCGCCAGCGCCACGATCATCCGCCGCCGGTGCGAGAGGCCAGGCCGGTGCCAGATCGCGCCGTAGCCGTAGAGGATCGCGATGCGGTAGAGGCCGGCGGACCCCGCATTGCCGGGCGCGGCATAGCCCGTCTCGGCGCGCTCGCCGTGCAGCCCGTGCATCGTGGCGCGCCCGTCTGCCTCCAGCGCCGCGAGGTCGCGCGCGTCTTCCTCCTCCCGGTCCGGGTAGCCCAGCTGCGCGTTCAGCGTGCTCAGCGCATGCGCCGCCATCGGCAGCCCGCCATAGAGCCCGCACTGCACGAAAATCTCGCGGATTTCGCGCGCGTCCAGCCCCGCCTTCACCGCGGGCCTTATGTGCGCGGCAATGTCTCCCTGCCGGTCCTTCTGGGCGAGCGCGGAGAGCACCGCCACAATGCGGTCGGCCGGCGGCAGCGCCGGGTCCGCCAGCAGCGAGCCGAAGCCCGCCTCCAGCGCAAAGGCGTCCAGCCCCGGCGCGCCCGACGGCACCGGCAGCCCCAGCTCTTCCGCAAGCCGAGCGCCGGCCTCGCGCAGTTTCGTGCGGTCGTTGGATTCGGTCATGGCGATTCCTCCTCCGGAAGCCCGGAAGGCATTTTCGTTTGTGGGAAAGCGAGTTCGAGCAGAATTATTCCGCCGGGGCCTCCGCCCGTTCGTCCGGGGCGGCGTTCCGGCCCAGGATATAGTTTTCGATGAACCCCAGCTTGCCTTCCATTCGCGCCTGGCCCTTTTCGACGGCGATCAGGCGGTCCTCAAGCCGGTCCATGCGCTTGTCGGTCCTCTGCTGCCCGGCCAGCATCAACCCGGCCAGAGCGATTCCGACGCCAAGGATTGCAACCAGTTCGGAACTGATGTCCATGCCTGTCCCTCACAGCGGCTCCCGACCGAGCCCCGGATACGCTTCGGCCGGAAGGTATCAGCCTCGGCACCGGCTGTCATCCGGTCCCAAGGACAGGGACCGGCTGCGGCACGAGGTCCATCCGGGGCGAGCTGAAGCCCCGGGTTCGACCGAAAGCGCGGTTCGGGACGTTGCGAAAATACCGTCCCCGCTTCGTTATCTGACTTGATTCGGCACAACAATCGACATAATTTCGGATTCATCCAGCCGTTTGAAGGACTATCTTTGGCCGACTGAGAAATTCCGGGAGCGGTTATGACCATGAAAAACCCTGCCCTTTCGCCCGAGTTCACGCTGTACAAGTTGACCGACCCGGACAGTGCATGGGGTTATGAATACGTGGCGGCAAACGAGAACCGGGCCTGTTGCATCTCGTTTTCTCCAGGACACCTTTGCGTGGACGAAGGCGATTCGGAGCCCGGAATGTACCTCGACACGGATTACATTAGCACCGGTGAGAAAATTTCCTTCCCGATCAACGACATTCGTGACATTATTGTTGATTGTTATTCATGTGAAGAATTCTCCCTGACTGCATACAGGGAAGCCGGGGAAATAGACAAATTGACCATCGTGCTGGGAAGATTTGAAACCTATCGAGAACATGAATTTGAATTCGACGGCAAGGAAGTTGTAAACAGAAGAGAATTCGACTCTGACGGCAAAGCGGTTGCAGACGGAAGAAGCGATTTTCTCATCGTTTGCGCCTCGCGAATCAGGGATATTCTGACGCCGCTTTTCGATTCCGTGGTGCTGGATTAAGCGGGGAGCGGTCGTCCGCGAGGCCTCTGGGCAGGGAGGCGAAAGGAGTTTGCGCCCGCCTACACCCCGCCTTTCCCCACAAAGCCGCGCACCGCCCCGCAACCCTCCGCCGGCCCGACGCGCTCCAGCGCGACGCATGCGGGAAAGGCGGCGGCGAGGCGTGACGGCATTCCCGGGTCGAGCAGCACGAACACGCCGCTGTCGTTCCGCCGGCGCACCGGCCGGCCATAGGCCTGGCGGAGCCTGAGCCGGGCAAGCATGTCGTCATAGCCCCGGCCGCCGAAATGCGCGCGCATCGCCTTGCGCAGAATGATCGGCCGCGTCCGACGCGCGCTCGAACACGGTGAGGCGGGGTGCCGAATCAGGAATGTTCGCTATATTTGAAATAATTCTTTGTGATGTCTTGGCACAGGGTCGGTGCGCGGCCAGATAGGGTGCCGGCAGGCGTCATCCGGAGGCCGCTTGCAGGCACGTCGGTGCGTAAAGACCTCCCTCGGAGCGGACGGGAGACGTGCGCCCTGCGGCCGGCTCGCGCGCGCCGGCGCGCGCACATTACGCGCGAATCAGGGTCCCGCTGCCGGCGGGCGACGGGAACCGAACGGGAGCAAAAAGGAGAAACGCCATGCCCGGAGTCAGGAGACGGAAGACCCCGGAGAGAAACCCGGAACCCCCGGCGGAACCGACGGCCATTATGCCCGGAACGGCCGCAGCGCATGACCGTCCGGCACGGGAAACATGACCCTAAATCCGGCAGTTGAGGATGGCTTGGCCTTGCCGAATCCCTTGTAGTCTGCGGGTATGAGCGGCTTTTCAGGGGCCGAAGAGGCTCACCCTTTGGGTGATTATCCTGGCGCTGTGCGGGATGTCGCCCGAGCGTCGGTGAAGGTGGACACCTTCGGCGGCGCGGTTCATGTGGAATGGGACCCGGACGCGGCGGTAACGCCGCTGGGGCATCTGGCGTTTTTCGCGAAATACCTGAAGGTGAGCGGTCGCTTTGACGCTTTGGTTGCGGACTGCCCGCTGCGGTACACGAGCCCGAACGCGCCGTCGAAGCGGGATGTCTTGGGTACGGTGCTGCTGTCGGTTCTGGCGGGGCAATCGCGGTATGCGCACATCACGTCGTTGCGCGGCGACGGAGTGAACCCTGCGCTGTTGGGAATGGACAAGGTTGCGAGCGAGGATTCGGTGCGGCGCGGTCTGGAGCGGATCGGTGCGGAGGCCGGCACATCGTGGCTTCAGGGCCATCTGGACGAGGTGGTCCGTCCGCTGCTGAGGGAGCCGTGGGTTCTGGACTGCGACACGACGATCAAGCCGCTTTACGGTCGTCAGGAGGGGGCGGTTGTGAGCTACAACCCGAAGAAGCCGGGCCGCCCCTCGCATGCCTGCCATGCGTTCCTGATGGCGGGGACGCGGCTTGTTCTTGATGTCGAGGTGGCGCCGGGCAACCATCACCATTCGAGGCGCGCGGCGCCGTCCTTGTGGGCGTTGCTCGACCGTCTCGGTCGGGATCGCTGGCCGCGTCTGGTGCGGGGCGACAAGGACTGGGGCAGCGAGGCCAACATGGCGTCGTGCGAGGCTGCGGGTCCGGACTATCTGTTCAAGCTGCGCCTGACGAAGGGGGCGCGCCGGCTTGCCGAGCGTCTGATGGCGCGGGACGGCTGGGAGGATGCGGGCCAGGGCTGGTCGGGGATCGGGGCCGATCTGCGTCTGCAGGGCTGGAGCCGGACGCGCCGGGTTGTGGTGCTGCGCCGGCGGCTTCCTGCGACGCTGGCGCTGACGCGTGGCGACAAGGCCCGGGGCGAGTTGTTCTGGACCGGGGCGCAGCCCGGCACCGGGGTATGGGAGTTCGCGGTGCTGGCGACCTCGCTGGACCTGGAGATACGCTCGCTGGCCCAGCTCTACCGCGACCGGGCGGACGCGGAGAACGGCTTCAACGAGTTGAAGAACCAGTGGGGCTGGGGCGGCTTCACCACGCGCGACCTGACGCGCTGCCGGCACATGGCCCGGCTGGTCGCGCTCATCTACAACTGGTGGAGCCTGTTCGTGCGCCTCGCCGACCCCGACCATCACCGCGAGGCGATCACCAGCCGGCCGCTGCTCCTGCACGGGGTTGCCCGCCAGACCCACCACGCCGGCCAGACCCGGCTGACGGTGACCTCCCATCACGGGCGTCGCAAGACGGTGATGGCGGCGCTGCGCCGGATCGCCGGCTTCTTCCGGTCGCTGACGCAAACTGCGGAGCAGTTGAGCGCCGGGGATCGCTGGCGCCGCATCCTCGCCGAGGCGCTCAGGAAATACCTCCATGGCCGCGAACCGGGGCGTCAACCCTGGCTGCCGCCACCCAGGGCCGCGACCGCGTGCTGAAATCCACGCCCAAATCCGACCGTTCACACTACCCCGAGACAGCGATCAAGCCTGTCAACTGCCGGATTTAGGATAAACGCCCTTTGCGTTCTCCAGGGCGCCGCGCCAATCGGGCCGGTCGTTGCAGATGAGCGATTCGAGCTCGCCGAAACCGATGTCGATCCGGTCATGGCCCGGAAAATCGATCCCGGAATACTCCTCCTTGAGAATTTCGCTTACCGTGAATTCGTCCAGGCGTTTCTCGAAATTCACGCGGGTTCCCCGTTGGCGCCAGGGAGAATGCAGTTTGAGGCGTCCGATGAAGCCGCGGCCCTGTTCGGTCAGCGATACGACATATCTGTCCGGCAGCCGCTCCACGACTTCCCACACACCGCCGAACAACCAGATGTCAGGCTCCCGATGGAAATCGATCACCGAGAAGATATACGGGCGGTTGAAATCGTTGTTTTTCGGTCGATGCTCCTGCCAGCCTTGCCATTCTTCCCGGCTGCGAACGAAAACGTCGAGCGGTTGGTTGGACTGGTTGCAGCGGGCGAAGTGCAGCTTGTAGAGAGCCGGCTCCCGTATCGGCCAAATGTCGGTGAGATGAATCACCATACGCCCTCAGCCGAGCCGGGCCTGCATTCTCCTACCATCGCAGCGCGCCGCGCAGCATGAGGCTGTCTTCGGGGGCCGGGCCCGGCCGGTGCGCGCCCTCGAGGCCGAGGGAGAGCCCCGCGCCCATGCGGTAGCGCGCGCCGAGCCGCAGGGTGCGCCCGCCCGTCTCCGCCAGGCTGAGGCCGGCCCAGGGGGTGAGCACCGCCAGCGGTCCCGGACCGGCAAGGCCGAACCCGTGGCCCACCTCCGCCTCCAGGCGGCTCTCCGCCCCTTCCGGCGCCGTGCTGTCCGCCGCCGCGGGCAGGCCGTGGTCGAACAGCCGGTCCAGGCCGCTCTCCGTGCGCCCGTGCGCGGGACCGAAGGCGAGGAACGTCCCGCGCCCGTCGGCCCCGGGGTCGAGGCGCACCAGCGCGCTCACGCCCCATTCGTCGCGGTCCGCCTCGTGCGCCGCCAGAAGCCGCGCGCGCAGCTCCGCCGTCAGACCCGCCGCCGGGTCATGCCAGGTCACGCCCGCCCCGGCCTCGAGGCCCGCCCCTTCGGCAACGTCGCCGCCGTCATGGCGCACCCCCGCCTCCAGCGCCGGCGTCAGCGTCGCACCGCCCGCCAGCGCGTGCTCGTACGAGCCCTCCAGCAGCAGCCGCAGACGGGTCGTCCTCGCCGTCAGCCCCGCCAGGCCGTCATCGGACCCCGTGCGCAGGCGCGACGCCGAACCCTCGCCCTTCACCGCAAGGCGCGTCATCCCGCCCGCCATGAGCTCCGCATCCTCGACCAGGACGCTGCGCCCGCCCGCGGACGCGCTCCACTGCGTCAGGTCCGCACTGCGCGAAGGCGCGCCCTCCTCGGCAACCCGCACCTCGCCGGTCCCGTAGCCGAGGCTCGCCCACAGGGTCGAGCCGTCCGGCAGCAACCACGCCGCATAGGGATGCACCGACGTGATCGTCGTCTCGTGCACGCCCTTCACCCGGCCGCCGGCGGCGCCGGTCGTCCGCGTGTCCAGTTCGCCCCGCGCATGGGAGAGCGCCGCCCCGGCCAGAAGGTCCGGGCGCACCCGCAGGTCCGCCCCCAGCTGCGCCGACCACAGGCCGCCGTCCCAGGCGACATCCTTCTCCGAACCCGACAGCGACAGCCACTCGCCCCGGCCCCATACCGCCAACGGCGGCGGGGACGCCTCGCCGTCGGCGCCCGCCGCCAGCGTGAAGGACGCCCCGTCCAGTATCTCGCTCAGGGTCGGGCCGGGCTCCTCAGGGCGCGGCGGCGCGGACCGGGCGGCCCGGGCATACCCGACCGGCGACGACGGCAGGGCGCCGAACCGCAGCGAACTGCCCGGCCTGCCGGACGCCGCCGCCTCGATCCGACCCGTCACCGCCCCCAGCGTCCGCGACATCGCCGCCGCCGCCACATGCGGCAGCACCGCCGCATTCACCCGGTTCGACCGTGCAACGGACCCCGGCGCACGGTCGCGCAGCACGCCCGCAGCCGTCGCGTCGCTCCCCACCGCGTAGTCCGCACCGTCGTTCAGCGTGATGCGGTAGGCTTCCGCCCCCTCCGTATCCGCATCGGCCGCCGTCGGGATCGTCACCACCCCCGTGGTGCGCCCCGCGGCGCCGAATACCGCATCGAACGAACGCGGCCCCGGACCGCCCGGAACGTCACCGGCATCGAAGCCGCTGGCATTGCGCGCCGACAGCGTCAGGCTGACCGTCAGGCTGCCCGTCAATGCCCGGTCGGCGGTCACCGTGAGGCGGATGTCGTCGCCCTCGGTCACCGCCGCCGGGTCCTGCGCCAGCGTCAGCACCGGCAACAGCGTCGTGTCCGTCACTGTCACCGCCACCGGATCGATGGTCACCGAACCGTAGCCGCCACCGCTCGCACCATGGGTCAGCGTCGCCGTGTCGTCCACCGTGTCCTCGTCACGGGCCGCGCGCACCGTCACCGTCTGCGCCGTGTCCCAGTTGGTGGTCGTGAAGGTCAGGCTCGCCGGTTCCACCGTCACGTCCCCCGACGCGCCGCCCACCGTCACCGTGACATCGCCCGAGGGTTCCGTATCCAGCACCACCGTGTAGGCCGCACTGCTGCCCTCCGACACCCTCAGCGCGGTCGGCGTCACCGTCACGCTTCCGTCTGCGGCGGGGGTCGTGCCGCCGCCTCCGCCGCCGCCTCCGCCGGACGGCGGCGCGGGAGCCGCCGGCGCCACAGGCGTCGCCGTTACCGGCGCATCCGGGCCGGCGCCGTTGCCGGCCCCGTTCACCGCGCGCACCTCGAACTGGTAGGCGGTGCCGTTGGTCAGCCCGCTGACCTCGTGACTGGTGGTACCCGCACCGGAGCCAAGAATGTCCTCCCACTCGCCCCACTCACCGCTGCCGGCCTTCCGCCGGACTTGCCACTTCGTGATGGTCGGATTGTCCGGGTCGGTCCAGGTCAGCGTTGCCGAAGCGTTGCCCGCCGCGGCGGCAAGGCCGGCCGGCTTCAACGGCGCCGCATCCTTCTCCGCCACGCGCACCACCACATCGGCAATGCTCACCGAGGCGTAACCGCCGCCAGACGCGCTGTGCGTCAGCGTCACGTCGGCGTCCGTCACCGTGTCCGTGTCCGTGCCGGCGTTCACCGTCACCGTCTGCGGCTGGTTCCAGTCGGTCCGGGTGAAGGTCAGCGGCGAACCCGTCACCGTCACGTCCCCCGACGCGCCGCCCACCGTTATCGTCACATCCGATGTCGGCGGCGTGTTCAGCCGCATCGTGTACGTCCTGCTGCCGCCTTCCGCCACCGTCAGCGCCGCCGTCGACACCGTCACTCCCGGCGTATCGGCCACCGTCACGTCCACCGTGCCCGCATCCGGGATCGCATCCGCAGAAGCCCCCGTCAGCCGGAAGGCGTGGTTGATCACCGCCGTGCCGTTCGCCACACCGGTCACCGTCACCGTCCGCGCCGTGTTGTAGTTGGCGGTCGTGAAGGTCAGGCTCGCCGGACTTACCCGCGCCGCCGCCGTGGTGTCGCTCGTGATCCGCAGCGTCCCCGCATACGCCTTCGTCAGCGCCACCGTGTAGGTCGCCGTGGAACCGGGCGCCACCGTCACCGGCGTCCCGGTCAGCGTGAGCGCCGCCGTGGTGTCGTCCTTGAAGGTCACCGTACGGATGTTCGACCAGGGACCCTGAAGGTTGCCCGTTCCCCCGGCGACACCCGCCATGCGATAGCCCGTTGCCCGAACCCGGACCTCGACCGATGCCCCGTCAGGATAGTTCAGCAGAAGCCGATTGCTGCGAGAGCCCGGGTTCTGTCTGGCACTGGCCTGGTTGAGACTGCGATCCGTCCAGGCGGTTTCGCCCTTCAGCCGGGTCTGCGCTCTCCACCAATGGAACTTGGCCGCGTCTTTCACATAGTCGTCCGCATCCGACAACTCGTTCGAGCCGCCGGCATGGGTCCAGGTCAGGTCGATCTGCCCGTTCGTCGTCGAGGTCGCCGCCGTCAGCACCGGGGCCGCCGGATCGGTCTTCGCCGTCACCTCGTCCGACCACACCGACTGCACCCCGGGACTGACCGCGGCAAACAGGCGGAACGTGTAGTCCGTCCCCTTCGTCAGCCCCGTCACCCGGACGCTCGTCCTGCTTCTGCCCGTGACCGTCGTGGTCGTGTTCCAGCCCCCCGTGCTCTTGTACTGGTAGCCCCAGCTCGTTATCGGAATGCCCGACAGGCCGCTCCAGCTCAGGGTGACCGAGGCATCGCCTCCTGCCGCCGTCAGGACCGGCTTGGGAACCTTGTTCGTCGGCGTCGCCTTCACCTGGTCCGACCACACCGACTGCACACCGGGACCGACCGCGGCGAACAGCCGGAACGTGTATTCCGTCCCGATCGTCAGACCCGTCACCGTGGCGCTCGTCGTGCTGCCGCCGGTGACCGTCCGGGTCCTGATCCAGCTGCCGCCCGCGGGCTTGTACTGATAACCCCAGCTCGCAACCGTCACACCCGACAAGGCGCTCCAGCTCAGGGTGACCCTGGCGTAACCCGGTTCGGCGCTCAGCACCGGCTTGGGAACCGCCGCCGACGCCGACGGCGTCGCCTCCACCACCGCCGACGCGGCGCCGTTGCCGCCGCTGTTCCGCGCCCGGATGCGGAAGCGGTACTCGCTGTCGTTGTCCAGACCCGTCACCGTGTGGGTCGTGGTGTCCGCGTCCGAACCGGAAATCGCGGTCCAGCTGCCCCAGGCGGCGCTGCCCTTCCTCTGCTGCACCCGATACCTCGTGATCGAATCGTCGTCCGGATCGGTCCACGTCAGCTTCACCTGACGGTTGCCCGCCTCCGCCGACAACCCCGTCGGCGCCGCGGGGACGGCGACGGTGGGGGCCGCCGTGGGTGTGGCGGTGACTTCGTTGGAGTCAGGATCTGCTGTTGACTGGATCATCGCAGGTGGAGGACTCGTAACTCCGCGTGAGACCTTGAAAGTGTATGCGGCGCCGTTTTCCAGACCTGTCACGGTGTGCGTTCGGACGGTCTTGCCGCCGGGAATCTCCACGCCAAAGCTGTAGCTTCCGCTGCCTTTCTTCTGCGCGTACCGCCAGTGATCAAACGCCTCCCCATCGTCGTTGGTATAGGTCCAGGACAACGTCACCTGCCCGTCCCCCGTCGCGGCGGTGAGGGTGATGGTCGGCATCGCGGCCGCGAGGGTCGTGCCGGTGGCTTTTGCGCGGGAGCCTGGAGGGCATGACGCAGTAGGATCGGGATTGACAGGATGCGTCGCTTGAAGAGCGATCTCGTATTCGGTGCCGGCGTCCAGGCCGGTCAGCGTGTGGCTGGTCGCGGCGGCATCCGAGATGGTGACAGAGCTCGAACTTCCCCCGGTCTTCTTGTAAGACAATTCCCAGCCGTTGCGTAAGATATCGGTCGGTGCATTCCAGGTGACGGCAAACCCGTCCGAACGCGGCGCAAGGCTCAGGTTCGTCGGTGCTCCCACGCCAGGGCAGCTGTCCGCAGGCGTCGCCGTCACCCAGCCCGTGGCGGCGCCGTCGCCGGAGGCGTTCACCGCACGGATCATGAAACTGTATTCGGCGGCGTTGTCCAGACCCGTCACCATGTGCCTCACGGTGTTCGCGCCCGAACCCGTCATGGTACCCCACGTGGCGCTGGCCTTTGACGGCGTCTTGGCGTAGCGCAGCTTGTAGCCGGTGATCGTGCCGGCCGGCTTGGTCCACGTCAGCAACACCTGCGCGGGGCCGCCGGGCGTCGCCGTCAGACCCGTCGGCGCGGCGGGCGTCGTGGTCGTGGCCGCCGTTGGCGTCGCCGTGGCCGCGTTCGAGTACCCTCCCCCACTAGCGAAGACGGAAAAGTTAAGACCGGCACCTTCCGCCCTTGCCACCTGGAAGGTATAGGAGGTGCCGGCGTTCAACCCTGTGACCGTGTGGGCTCTGATGGTGGCGCCGCCCGGTATATCGATCCAGTCGCCGTAACCTCCTCCGGTGACCCCCTGTCGGTAAACCCAATATCCAAATCCAGTGTTGCCGGTACGAGTCCAGGTGAGTGTGACACTGCCGACACCCGCGGTTGCCGTAAGCGCCGGCTTCGCCTGTGCGGGCGCGGGGTCGGTGATGGTGACGGTGGTGGAGGTCGTGCCCGCCGTGGCGGTGCCGTCCTGGCCCCTCCAGCTCCAGGTGACGGTATGTGTGCCCTTGCCCAGATTGACGCAGGGACTGAGGTTGACGCCGCGCCCCTTCGTGATGCCGGCGGGAGCCTGCGTGATCTCGACGCCGAGGCTCGCGTCGGAGAGCACCGAATGCGCGGTCACGGCCGTCTTGCCCTGACGCGCCTCCAGGTACGTGGTCGCACCCTGCGAGACCGAAAGCAGGTTGTAGCACACCTGCGTCGTCGTCTCGGCGGTCCTGATGGTGCTGTCCGGTCCGGAGACCAGCGTCGGGGCCGGCACCTGCGGTGTGGCGCTCACCTGGTTGCTTTGACGGAAAGCTGTATTGGCATCAGTCTGCGCGTAGACAATGAACTGATAAGCGGTTCCGTTCGTCAGGCCCGTTACCGTGTGGCTTCTGGTGCCGGAGTTGGAAGCTGGAATAACGATGGGTGTCCCAGCCCAAGTATATGTACCGCCATTGATCTTGTACCCCCAACCGGTTAGCCCGCTGCCGGTATACGTCCAGTTCAGCGTCACCTGCCCGTCCCCCGCTGTTGCGGTAAGAACGGGGGTCTGCGCCTGCGCAGCCTGCGGCGCAAAGACGGTGGTCAGTGTGATGAGGAAGAGGGCAGCGAGTCCCGCGCTCAGGCGGCGGGCGGTTCTCCCGGGGGCGCCCACCGGTTCAGCCCCGCGCCCTGACTCTTGAGGGGGGGGGGGGGTACAACGAGTTCGGGTTCGCGCGCGCGTGAGGCGCTCCGCCCGAAGAGCCGCAGGTCATGCATCCCGACATCGCCCGGCATCCGCGTCATGGCCCCATCCTCCCGTCCCGAATTCCAAGCCGCCGCGCCTGCACGGCCGCAGCGAACCCGCCGGTGCAACCCATAACCCTAAATCCGGCAGTTGACGAGCTTGATCGCTGTCTCGGGGTAGTGTGAACGGTCGGATTTGGGCGTGGATTTCAGCACGTGGTCGCGGCCCTGGGTGGCGGCAGCCAGGGTTGACGCCCCGGTTCGCGGCCATGGAGGTATTTCCTGAGCGCCTCGGCGAGGATGCGGCGCCAGCGATCCCCGGCGCTCAACTGCTCCGCAGTTTGCGTCAGCGACCGGAAGAAGCCGGCGATCCGGCGCAGCGCCGCCATCACCGTCTTGCGACGCCCGTGATGGGAGGTCACCGTCAGCCGGGTCTGGCCGGCGTGGTGGGTCTGGCGGGCAACCCCGTGCAGGAGCAGCGGCCGGCTGGTGATCGCCTCGCGGTGATGGTCGGGGTCGGCGAGGCGCACGAACAGGCTCCACCAGTTGTAGATGAGCGCGACCAGCCGGGCCATGTGCCGGCAGCGCGTCAGGTCGCGCGTGGTGAAGCCGCCCCAACCCCACTGGTTCTTCAACTCGTCGAAGCCGTTCTCCGCGTCCGCCCGGTCGCGGTAGAGCTGGGCCAGCGAGCGTATCTCCAGGTCCAGCGAGGTCGCCAGCACCGCGAACTCCCATACCCCGGTGCCGGGCTGCGCCTCGGTCCAGAACAGCTCGCCCTGGGCCTTGTCGCCACGCGTCAGCGCCAGCGTCGCAGGAAGCCGCCGACGCAGCACCACAACCCGGCGCGTCCGGCTCCAGCCCTGCAGACGCAGATCGGCCCCGATCCCCGACCAGCCCTGGCCCGCATCCTCCCAGCCGTCCCGCGCCATCAGCCGCTCGGCAAGCCGGCGCGCCCCCTTCGTCAGGCGCAGCTTGAACAGATAGTCCGGACCCGCAGCCTCGCACGACGCCATGTTGGCCTCGCTGCCCCAGTCCTTGTCGCCCCGCACCAGACGCGGCCAGCGATCCCGCCCAAGACGGTCGAGCAACGCCCACAAGGACGGCGCCGCGCGCCTCGAATGGTGATGGTTGCCCGGCGCCACCTCGACATCCAGAACAAGCCGCGTGCCCGCCATCAGGAACGCATGGCAGGCATGCGAGGGGCGGCCCGGCTTCTTCGGGTTGTAGCTCACAACCGCTCCCTCCTGACGACCGTAAAGCGCCTTGATCGTCGTGTCGCAGTCCAGAACCCACGGCTCCCTCAGCAGCGGACGGACCACCTCGTCCAGATGGCCCTGAAGCCACGATGTGCCGACATCCGCACCGATCCGCTCCAGACCGCGCCGCACCGAATCCTCGCTCGCAACCTTGTCCATACCCAGCAGCGCAGGGTTCACCCCGTCGCCGCGCAGCGACGTGATGTGCGCATAGCGAGACTGCCCCGCCAGAACCGACAGAAGAACCGTCCCCAGGACATCCCGCTTCGACGGCGCGTTCGGGCTCGTGTACCGCAGCGGGCAGTCCGCAACCAAAGCGTCAAAGCGACCGCTCACCTTCAGCTATTCCGCGAAAAACGCCAGATGGCCCAGCGGCGTCACCGCCGCATCAGGGTCCCATTCCACATGAACCGCGCCGCCGAAGGTGTCAACCTTCACGAACGCTCGGGCGACATCCCGCACAGCGCCAGGATAATCACCCACAGGGTGAGCCTCTTCGGCCCCTGAAAAGCCGCTCATACCCGAAGACTACAAGGGATTCGGCAAGGCCACGCCATACTCAACTGCCGGATTTAGGATAACCCGTCCGCAGGCCGGTTTCAAGGCGCGCTGTGCCCGATAGCCCGTGCCCGGCGCAGGACCACTGCCAGCGTGCAATGAACGAGGAAGCGTGAGAGCTCCACGCCGCTCACGGCCGCCCGCCGCCTCCAGCTCCTCCCTGAGCCAAGCCATCGCCCGATACAGCTGGTGAAGCCGCAACTCCCATACCGCCAAACGGTCATCCTGACCACATTCCATCACCCGCGGCCACACTTTCGGCCCACGAACCAATGGTCATTTCGTACCAAGAGATACCGGGAAGCCTACCCTTCAGGTGCCCGGGTCCCGCTTTGTCGCTCCTGGATTGCCCGCTTCGTGCTGGTCCCCTGGCTCCCGTTGCCCCTTGACGCAGCCCAGTCCTCCGGCGGCCCCGTGCGCAGCAGCTTGAACAGCGACTGCCGTGCGATGTCGAAGCCCCGGACGAACGCCGATTGGACTCTCTCCGGCGTCAGCCTGTGCAACCGGTTGTGAACGATGTCCGATCGCACGGCGTAGAGTTCCCTTACGTTCTCGCGGATTCCCTTCTCGCTAGCCGCATCGGTTCCCAGAAACCGCGCCGTGCGGTTGCGTAACTTGCGTCCGATGTTGGGCTCATCCAGCACATACATTCGCTCAAGCGCCATCGCGACATCCTGAACCCTGTCAGCGACCGCGAACCGCCCGTTCCTCGCGAGCGCCTCCGACAACCGCGTAACGATCGGCGCCATCCTCTCGTAGCAAGGGTTCTCCCGGTTGCGAAAAGCCTCCAGCGCTTCCGCCAGCGCCTCCTGGTCCATCGCCGGGCATTCGTCGAATCCGCTGAAGCCCTCTGCCGGGCAGCTCCGGTAAATGCCAGGACTCTGCTTCTCCCGGCCCAGCAGTCGCCCGGCCGAACCGTCGATGCGGTTCGACAATGCTGCGAGCGGCGTAACGCGCGTCGCGTGACTCACCGCCAGCAAGTCCAGAAATACCGCCGCCTCCGGGAAAAACGGCGGTGACGGCGGTCCCACTGGCCCGTTCAATCTGGCCCTTCGGCGGAATTCGGGCCGCCATCGGAACGGCCGGGCCACCGCTCCCACCGCCCGCCAGCCGTGGAATCCCGCGCCTGACGGCGCAAACTCCCTAACCAGGTCCTCGTCCGCGAACCGCAGCACTTCTTGCCGTGAAAATTGTTGGGGATCGGGCGCACAAAACCCCTCCCCGCCAAAGCACTGCTCCCGAGGCGTCCGATATTCGCCATCTGCGGCGCCCGTCTTGCGGACCGTGACCGGTAGGCAACCCCGTAAAAGCCCGAAGTCCCGCCCGCGCGGCCGGCACCTGTTTTCATGATACGGGGTGGCCGACCCGCCCGGCAATGAAGGTTTTGTACGGCAGCAACACCATGCCGTCCGTCATCACAATCCTCTCGGACAACGCAAGACCATAGAACAGGAACATGTCGCAAGCCTCGTCGAGACTGCCGAGCGCATCGGCCGCCACCCCGTCTCCGAGGGGCGAGAGAAATGCGCCCAGCTCGCGCACAGCCGTCCGGAACCCGCATCCGGCAGCTCCGCAGCCCTCGCCATCAGCCCGGCAATCAATGTCCCCGCGTGGATATCCCCGCCGGAACCGGGAATCTCCATCGAGAATCGATTGTCGCCGATCAAGCGGTCCGTTACCGCGACCCGTTCGAGCGTCGGATGGCCCAGCAGTGCGTGACCCAGCAGTGCGTGACGCATCGGGTACGCACCGGGTACGCACCGGGTACGCACCGGGTACGCACCGGGTGCACCGGGTCCAGCACCGCGCGCAAGGGCGCATAGTGCGCTTCCAGACCCCAGGGCCTGCTGTCGCGAACCTCGTCGTAGAGCAGGCGCAAATCGTCCAGCGGGAAAGGCGGCGGTTTGCCGTCCCGCAGGTCAATCACGCGCGCATACCGTTTCTGAAATTCGCGCAGATAGGGTTCCTGCGCCTGCGCCAGCGGCGGAAGCAGCTCCACAACGCGCTCGATCCACGCCCCTCCGTCAAACTGTGCCGAGGTCACGCCGTCGAACCCTTGCCTGCATAGGCGCTCCTTGCGAGCGTCCTCATCGGAGGAGTCGCCCGCGCCGCATATCGTTCATGATTGCCGGAGGTTCTACGATCTTGCCGCCGGATGCGCCATTCCTTGCTCGCGGTTCCGCATGTCGGCGCGACATCTTTCGCCCGTTTCCAGTTACGCCATGCGCTCCTGCTCGATCTTCGCCAGCAGCACCAGCAGTTCGCCCAGCAGTTCGCGCACCGCGCGCCGCATCACGACGGCCGGCGCGGCCTCCGCCATGATGGCCCGGTGAACGATGCAGCGCGATATCTCCATGCCCGCCTCGTCGGCAAGCTCCCTGATGCGTGTCCACTCGTTCGCCGTCGCCATCACCGCATGCTGCGTGCGCCGGCCCCCCGGAGCCCGGCTCATGACGCCGCCGCCGGACCTGCCGCAGCCATCAGAATTCCGTGCTTTACCAGCAAGCATGCTTGCATTTCTCCTATATCAATTATCATATTTATCCTCTCACAGGTCGATTTAGTACATCACCACGATGGTCGTGACTTCCTTCTTACCAGAACCGCATTCATGCATCAGGCTACCCTCAATGCCCCCCGGAAACAGTGCGTTGTCACTGTTTTACTTCCCCCAGTGCCACTATCGCGTTCAGGACCTTCCTGTAGGTCAGTCTGATTTCGTGCCAATGCCTCTTGCCATGCCCGGAAATATCCAGTATTCAAGCCCCCTTCATGGGAGGAATGCGACCCTCTGTCAGATAGTGCCCTAACATGAAAAATCTCATTCGAGATTTACACCGGTGAAATTCTCGCTGATGAAGTCCGTGGACCGGCGGAACTCGTAGCTCTCGTCGAGAAGCTCCAGCCAATTCTCCTTGAGCTCGATCCGCGAGATGCCGGCGACGAGCACGACGACCAGGACGCCGAACGCGCCGAGCAGAACCGTGCGGCGGGAAACGACGAACCGGCCGAAGCGGTCGAAAAGATCGGATTCGCCTGCGGCTGCAGCACGGACGCGCAGGGGCATCGCCGAAAGGACCACGGGCAGGAGCGTCACCGCATAGACGAACGCGCACAAGCTGCCGAATGCCACCATGTTGCCCATGACCCGGAAGGGCGGCATATCCGCGAAATTCAGGCTGAGGAATCCGATTGCCGTCGTGAGCGATGTCAGGAAGACCGGCCACAGATTGACCCGCAGCGACTGGATCACCGCCTGCCGCCGGTCCAGACCCCGGCGCAGGCCCGCCGCCACGCCCTCGAACATATGCACGGAATGCGCAACGGTGACCGCCATCAGCACGAACAGCGCCGCGCCGCTCTCGCCGAAGAACTTCATGCCGGTCCAGCCGACAAAGCCCACCGAGGAAGCCAGGACGGCAACCAGCATGATGACGATGGCAAGCGTGCCCCACAGCGAGCGCAGCAGGATGACGGCGACGACCAGCATCGTGCCGAGCGCCGCCGGCGCGAGGATGCTCATATCCTCGTCGATCGCCTCGCGCATGGCGCGGTTGAGCACGAGCTCGCCGGTGAGATGGTAGTCGATGGCCGCGTGTTCTTCCCGGGATTCGACGGCCGTGGCGCGGAGGAAATTCGTCACCTCCGCCTTGGCCGATTGCCGGTCCGTGTCGGGAAGAGCCACGCTCACCACCAGGCCGGCGACGCGACCGTTGCGGGAAACGAAACGCCCGGCGATTTCCTCGGTGCCGAGCGCGATTTCTTCGATTTGCCCCAGGTCATCGTCGCTCAGCGACGCGGCGTCGCCGATCAGCGGCTCGACGATCAGCTCGTCCTCGAGGCCTTCGCTGTGCTGGTAGTTGGTTATCGAATCGACGCGGGTGACGTAGGGCGTCTGCCAGAGCCGGTCGGTCAGATCCTCGATAGCGGCAAGCGCCTCGCGCGTGAAAATCGTGCCCTCCCGCGGCGCGGCCACGACGAGCGCGGCGTCGGACAGGGCATAGGTTTCCTCCAGCCGGTCGAGCGCGACGATATACGGATCGTCATGGCCGAAATGGTTCCGGACATCGACATCGACCTCAACGACGCGCGCCGCGCCTGCCGCCAGGGCCAGCACGACCAGCAGGCTGACCAGAACGGTCAGCCATCGCCGGGCCATGACGAGCGCTATGCAGGCGTCCATGGTCAACGCAGCGGACCGTCGAACCGGGAAACGGAAGAGGGAAGGACGCCCGCCGCGCAAGAGAGCAGGTGGGCACATCGGGCGAGGGAATCGGGTGCCGATTGCATGTCCGGCATATTGTCCCAGCCTCCGTCTCCATTGTCCATCCGCCTCCCGGAGCGGCGATAATCCGGGTTCAAACCGGCAGGACTATGCTCTAACTTCGGGCGACTGTGCTTGGGGAAGCTCCGCACATGCCGGGCGGACATGTCCTTCTGGAGGCGCGCGGCATCGTCAAGAGCTTTGGCGGCCTGGCCGCGAACGACCGTATCGACCTCGCCGTGCATGCAGGCGAAATCCATGCACTTCTCGGCGAGAACGGCGCCGGCAAATCGACTCTCGTGAAAATCCTCTACGGTTCGCTGCAGCCGGATGCGGGCTCGGTGTGTTGGGAAGGCCGGCCGGCAGCGGTCGGCAATCCGGCCGAGGCGCGGGCGCTCGGCATCGGCATGGTCTTCCAGCATTTCTCGCTCTTCGAGGGCCTGACGGTCGCCGAGAACATCGCGCTCGCGCTGCCGCCGGACGCCGCGGGACGCGGGCTCGCCGCCAATGTGCGGTCGGTCTCGGAGTCCTACGGCCTGCCGCTCGACCCGGCGGCGCGGGTGGCCAGCCTGCCGGTGGGCGTGCGCCAGCGCATCGAGATCGTCCGCTGCCTGCTGCAACGCCCGCGCCTGCTCATCATGGACGAACCGACCTCCGTGCTGACGCCGCAGGAAGCCGAACGGCTGTTCGAGACCCTGCGCCGGCTCGCGGAAGAGGGTTGCGCGGTGCTCTATATCAGCCACCGGCTCGAGGAAGTCCGGCAGCTCTGCCACACGGCGACCGTGCTCCGCCACGGACGGGTTGTCGGCCGGCCGGACCCGAAAACCGCGACGACGGCGGAACTCGCCCGCATGATGGTGGGCGCCGATGTCGGGGGCGAAGGCCGCCGGCAGGCGGGAACCGGCGCGGCGGGTCCGGTCCGCCTCGCCGTTCGCGACCTCTCGCTGAGTGCGGACACACCCTTCGGCGTGGCGCTGGAGGACATTTCGCTGGAGGTCCGGGGCGGCGAGGTCGTGGGCGTGGCCGGCGTTGCCGGAAACGGCCAGGACGAGTTGTTCGCGGCACTCTCCTGCGAGGCGCCGGCCTCCGACGACGCAGCCGTTGAAATCGACGGCCGGGCCTGCGGGCGGATGGGCCCGCGGGCGCGGCGACGGCTTGGCGCGGCCTTCATCCCGGAAGAGCGTCTCGGCCATGCCGCCGTGCCGGATATGCGCCTCTCCGAGAATGCCACGCTGACACGTCACGGCACCGACCCGGATCTCGCCATGGGCGGGCTCCTGCGGCTCTCCCGCGCGCGGGACCTCGCGCGGCGGATCGTCGAGCGCTTCGACGTGCGCGCGCCGGCGGGCGACCCGGAAGCCAAGGCGCTTTCCGGCGGCAACCTCCAGAAATTCGTCGTCGGGCGCGAGCTCGACCGCAAGCCGGGCGTGCTGGCGGTGAGCCAGCCGACCTGGGGCGTCGATGTCGGCGCCGCAACCGAGATTCGCCGCGAACTGGCCGCGCTGGCAAAGGGCGGCGCAGCCGTGCTGGCGATCAGTCAGGACCTCGACGAGATTCTCGAGATTTCGGACCGCATTTCGGTGATCTCACGCGGCCGGCTCTCCCCGGCGGTCCCGACCGGCGAGACGACCCGGGAGGCGATCGGCCTCCTCATGGGCGGCGCGGGGGATGGACCGGCATGAGGATCGAACTCCGCCGGCGAACGGAAGACTCCCGCCTCATGGTCTGGGTCTCGCCGCTGCTGGCCCTCGGCCTCACGCTGGTGTTCGGCACCCTCCTGTTTGCGGCGCTGGGGCATGACCCGCTTCGGGCCCTGTACGTCTATTTCGTCAAGCCGCTCACCGAGGCCTGGTCGCTGTAGGAAATCGTGGTCAAGGCGACGCCGCTCGCGCTCATCGGCGTCGGGCTCGCCGTGGTGTTCCGCGCCAATGTCTGGAATATCGGCGCGGAGGGGCAATACACGGTGGGCGCCATCTGCGGCTCTATCCTGCCGGTCATGGTGCCCGATTTGCAGGGGCCGCTGCTGCTTCCGGCCGTGCTCTTGTGCGGCGTGCTGGGCGGCATGGCCTGGGCGGCCATACCTGCCTTCTTCCGCGTCCGGTTCGGCGCCAACGAAATCCTGACGTCGTTGATGCTGGTCTATGTCGCGCAGCTTCTTCTGGACTGGCTGGTGCGCGGCCCCTGGCGCGATCCCGAGGGTTACAATTTTCCCGAGTCGCGGCTCTTCGAGGCCGACGCGGTGTTACCGGCGCTGGCCGGGCGGATGCATTCCGGCACGGTGTTCGCGCTCGTCGCCGTCGCAGCGCTCGCCATCGTTCTCGGGCGCACCCTCAAGGGCTTCGAGTTCCGCGTGATCGGCGCGGCGCCGCGCGCGGGAACGTTCGCCGGCTTTTCCGAGCGCCGGTCGATCATGGCCGTGCTGGCGATCTCCGGCGGCCTCGCCGGCCTTGCCGGCATCGCGGAGGTGTCGGGCACGATCGGGCAGCTTCACCCGTCGATCTCGCCCGGCTACGGCTTCACGGCCATCATCGCCGCGTTCCTCGGGCGGCTGAACCCGGTGGGCGTGCTGCTCGCCTCGCTGCTGCTGGCGCTCACCTATATCGGCGGGGAGTCGGCGCAAGTGGCGCTCGGCGTCTCCGACAAGATCGCCCGGGTGTTCCAGGGCGCGATCCTGATCTTCGTGCTGGCCTGCGACGTCTTCATCCGCTACCGCCTCCACTTCCAGCCGATACGACGCTTGACGGCGCGTGCGGAGGATGCGCCGTGACCGGTTTCGAGGCGGTCGCCCTCACCATCGTCACGGCGGCGACGCCGCTGCTGATCGCGGCGCTCGGCGAACTCGTGACGGAACGCTCGGGCGTCCTAAATCTCGGTGTCGAGGGCATGATGATCGTCGGCGCCGTGACCGGCTTCGCCGGCGCGCAGCTGACCGGCTCCCCCTATCTCGGCGTCGTCTCCGCCATGGCGGGCGGCATGGCGCTTTCCAGCCTGTTCGGCTTCCTGGTGCTGCGCCTTGCGGCCAACCAGGTCGCCTCCGGACTCGCGCTCACCCTGCTCGGGCTCGGCCTTTCCGGCATGATCGGCGAAGCCTTCATCGGGCAGCCGGGCCTCAAGCTCGAACGCATCGACATCCCGTTCCTGACGGACCTGCCGGTGGTCGGGACCATCCTGTTCGGGCAGGACCCGCTCGTCTATGTGTCGGTGGCACTTGCGGTCTGCGTCTCCCGCTTCCTGTTCCGCACACGCGCCGGACTGGCGCTGCGCGCCGTCGGCAACAACCACGCCTCCGCCCACATGCTGGGCGTCCATGTCATCCGGACCCGCTTCCTGGCGGTGTTGTTCGGCGGTGCCTGCTCCGGGCTCGCCGGCGGTTATCTCTCGCTTGCCTACACGCCGCAGTGGGTCGAGGGCATGACCGCGGGACGGGGCTGGACTGCGCTGGCGCTGGTGGTGTTCGCGAGCTGGATGCCGCTGCGCGCCGCCGTCGGCGCCTATCTCTTCGGCGGCGCGCTCATCCTCCAGTTCCACGCCCAGGCGGAGGGTATTCCCCTGCCCTCGCAGTTCCTTTCGGCGCTGCCTTACCTTGCGACGGTCGCCGCGCTGGTGATACTCTCGCGCGACCAATGGAGGGCGAGGAACGACTCGCCGTCCTGCCTCGGACAGGTGTTCGTCCCGGACCGGTAGGGCGTCTTCGCCCCGCGGCGCTTCCGACCGGCCGGAAGCCGATTGGAGAACAGGAAATGATGAGAGCTACCGTCCTCGCCGTTTTCGCCGCGATGCTGGCGCTTCCGGCGGCCCAAGCGGCCGATCCCGTCAAGGCGGCGTTCGTCTATGTCGGCCCGATCGGCGACCACGGCTGGACTTACCAGCACGACCAGGGCCGTCTCGCCGTCGAAAGAGAGTTCGGCGACAAGGTCGAGACCCTCTATGTCGAGAATGTCGCGGAAGGCCCCGATGCCGAGCGCGCCATCGAGCGGTTCGCGCGCGAGGGGGCGGACATCGTCTTCACCACCTCCTTCGGCTTCATGAACCCGACGATCAAGGTCGCCAAGCGCTTCCCCGACGTGAAGTTCGAGCACGCCACCGGCTACAAGCGGGCCGACAATGTCGCGACCTACTCCGCGCGCTTCTACGAAGGCCGTTACGTCATCGGCCAGATCGCGGCCAAGATGTCCAAGTCGGGCGTCGCGGGCTATGTGGCCTCCTTCCCGATCCCCGAAGTCGTGCGCGGCATCAACTCCTTCCTGCTGGGCGCCCAGTCCGTCAATCCCGACTTCAAGCTGAAGATCATCTGGGTGAACACCTGGTTCGACCCCGGCAAGGAGGCCGACGCGGCCAAGGCGCTGATCGACCAGGGCGCGGACATCATCACCCAGCACACGGACAGCCCGGCGCCGATCCAGATCGCCGGCGAGCGCGGCGTCCACGGCTTCGGCCAGGCCTCCGACATGGACGCCTTCGCGCCCGCCGCCCATTACACCGCGATCATCGACGACTGGAGCGCCTACTATGTCGCCCGCGTGAAGGCGGTACTCGACGGCACATGGGAGTCAGGCGACGTGTGGGGCGGCTTCGACGCCGACATGGTGGTCATGGCCCCCTATACCGACCTGCCGGAGGATGTCGCGGCCGACGCCGCCGCGATGGAGGCAAAGATCCGTTCGGGCGAATTCCACCCCTTCACCGGCCCGATCCACGACCAGGACGGCAAGCTCCGCGTCGCCGAGGGCGAGCGGGCCGATGACGGCATGCTGCTCGGCATGAACTGGTATGTGAAGGGCGTTGACGACAAGCTGCCCCAGTAGCGGCCCGTCCGCCCGGAACGGCGCCGATGCCGTCGTTCTGGGCCGCCTGATAGACTTTTCCGGCGACCCGGCCGCGCTCGGCCGGGCCGCCGTCCGCGACAGTCCGGGCGGCGCGCTCGCGCTCGAGCGCGGGCGTATCGCCTGGGCGGGCGGCGCCGCCGACCTGCCGGCGGACTTCGTGGGCGCGCCGCGCTTCGACTACGGACGGTGCCTTGTACTGCCGGGTTTCGTCGATCCGCATATCCACTTCCCGCAATACCGCATCGCCGCCGCCGGAGGCTGCGGCCTGCTGGACTGGCTCGACCGTTTCGCCTTCCCCGAAGAGGCGCGCTATGCGGACGGGGACCATGCCGCGGCGGCGGCCGAGATGTTCCTCGACCTGCTGCTGGCCCACGGCACCACCGCCGCGCTCGTCTTCTCCACCGTCCACGAGGAGGCCGCCGACCGGCTTTTCGCGGCAGCGGAACGCCGCGGCATGGCGCTCGCCGCCGGCAAGACCCTCATGGACCGGGGTGCGCCCGCAGCGCTCCGCGACGACGCCGAGAGCGGACTGCGCGCGAGCGAGCGGCTCCATGCCCGCTGGCACGGGCGGGGGCGGCTGCGCTACGCCGTCTCGCCCCGCTTCGCCATCACATCGGGAGCGGCGCAGCTCGCCGCGGCCGGCGAGTTCCTGCAAAGCCATCCGGGCGCGCTGATGCAGACGCACCTGTCCGAGACACAGGAGGAAATCGCCGAAGTCGCCCGCCTGTTCCCGGATGCCGCCGACTACACCGATGTCTATGACCGCTTCGGCCTGCTCGGGCCGAGAAGCCTGTTCGCGCACGGCGTCCACCTTTCCGCGCGCGAGCGCGAGCGGCTGGGCGAGGCGGGGTCGGCGGTGGTCCACTGCCCCACCTCGAACGCCTTTCTGGGCTCCGGCCTGTTCGACATCGGGCCCTATACGCCGGAAGCCGGGGCCGCCGCGCCGCGCCTGGCGGTCGCCACCGACATCGGCGGCGGCACCAGCTATTCGCTCCCTGCAACCCTGGGCTCGGCCTACCGGACGGCGCAACTCCAGGACAGGCGGCTCGCGCCCGAGCGCGCCTTCTACTTGGCGACGCTCGGCAATGCCGAAGCGCTGGGCATGGAAAACGAAATCGGGCGGCTGGAGCCGGGCTTCTTCGCCGACTTCACCGTGCTCGACCCGTGCGCGACGCCGCTTCTGGCGGCGCGCGAGGCGCTCAGCGAAACGCTCGCCGACACGCTGCTCGCGCTGATGATCCTGGGCGACGACCGCATCGTGCGCGCAAGCTGGGTCGCAGGCCGGCAACTGCACCCGAAGCCGGGTTAGCGATCCGCGGCGTCAGGACCGCCCTGCCGCATGGCGCCGGACAGCGCCGGGGCGTCGATCCGCCGGCGAAGCTGGTCCCGCGCATCGCGCCAGCGGAAGCGGATCGAGTTGGTCACGATCTCGCGGTCGAGCGCCTTGTATTCGTCGATGACCGGCGCGAACCGGACCAGGTCGGCCTCGCTGCCGGCAAAGGCGTGACGGCCGTCCGCCGCCGCCGCCGGCCAGTCGGTTGCCCGGAGCCGGAGGTCGAACCGCTCCAGGGTTTCTGCCGGCACGGCGCCCGCGCCGGCTTCGGCCAGCCCCCTCTCCGCCGCCTGCCGGAAACAGTGCTGCGCCAGCGCCGCCGCGCCGTCCGGCGGCAACGGGCCGTCTCTTTCGCAGAGTGCCGCCGCAAACACCGTCAGATCCGCGAGACAGGAGAGAAACAGCTTTACGGCCGCCACGCGGATGGAGGCCGAGAAGGTGTCGTCCTCGAAATAAACCCGGTAGCTCGTGCCCATTCGCGTCTTCAGATAACCGTAGAGCGAGGTCTGCGCGACGTAAGAAGAGCGGGTGCGCAGAAAGTCGGCGAGCCTCTCCGGCGTATCGAGCTTGTGGCGCTCGAAACGCGGCCGGAATCTTTCCACAATTGTCGCGAGACCACGGAGGCTCTTGCGCAACATAACCGCTTTTTTCCGGTTCACATGCAAACGAATCTCGACTATGGGCGATTCTGGCTCCGTGCGGCGTCCCCGGTTCCGGGACAAAATCCGAAGCGTCGAACGGCAAGATCGGGGAGGCCGACGTCCTAACAAAGACAAGGAAGGGGAGAGAGACGCATGGCGGAAGTCAGTGCCGAAACCCGGCAAGCGCACTGGAGGAAAACCTCCACCCTAACCTACGTGATCCTGGCGTTGTGGTTCCTGTTCGGATACGTGGTGCCATGGTTCGCCAAGGAGCTCGACGCGGCGTCCTTCCTCGGATTCCCGCTTGGCTACTACTTCATCGTGCAGGGCTCGCTGATCATTTTCGTGCTGCTGATCGTTGTCCAGAACATCTTCCAGGACAACATCGACGAAGAGCACGGGGTGGCCGAGGAATAAGGAGGGCGTCCCAATGAACGCACAAGCGCAAGGCACGAGGTTCGTCGACAAGCTGGGCAAGGTCTACGGCCTCTACACGCTGGGCTTCCTCGCCTTCTTCGCCCTCATGGCGATCATCGAGCAGTTCGGCGTCGGCGCCAGGACCATCGGCGTGCTGTTCCTGCTCTTCACGCTCGCGATCTACGCCACCATCGGCTGGCTGTCGCGCACCATGCAGGTGGACGCCTACTACGTTGCGGGCCGGGAGGTCCCGTCGCTCTACAACGGCATGGCGACGGCGGCGGACTGGATGTCCGGCGCGTCATTCGTGGCGCTTGCCGGCGGCATCTATTTCGGCGGCTATCCCTATCTGGGCTTCGTCATCGGCTGGACCGGCGGCTATGTGCTGGTCAATGCGCTGATGGCGCCCTATCTGCGCAAGTTCGGCTGCTACACGGTGCCCGATTTCATCGGCACCCGCTACGGCGGCAATCTCGCGCGGTTCTGCGCGGTCTTCGTCCTGGTGGTTGCGTCCTTCACCTATGTGACGGCGCAGATCAACGCCACCGGCACGATCGCCGCCCGGGCGCTCGACATTCCGTTCGAGGTCGGCGTCTGGTTCGGTCTGCTGGGCATCCTGCTCTGCTCCATGCTGGGCGGCATGCGCGGCGTGACCTGGACGCAGGTGGCGCAGTATATCGTGCTCATCATCGCCTATCTGGTGCCGCTGATCTGGATGTCGAACGAACAGGGCTTCGGCGTCATCCCGCATTTCGGCTACGGCGAGGCAGCGCAGCGCATCCAGCAGCTGGAGGCGGAATACGGACTGCAGCCGGCGGCCGAGGCCGTGGCGGGGCTGAAGGTGCTGACGACGGCGCATTTCGACCCGCAGACCTCGCTCGACAGCTGGAAGTTCGTCACGCTTGCGCTCTGCATGATGGCCGGCACGGCGTCGCTGCCGCATATCCTGATGCGGTATTTCACGACGCCCTCGGTGCGCCAGGCGCGCAAGTCGGTCGGCTGGTCGCTGTTCTTCATCTTCCTGCTGTATTTCTCGGCGCCGGCGCTCGCCACGCTGACGAAGCTGCAGCTGCTGGACCCGACACTTGCAACCGCGGTGGTCGGCAAGGCGGTGGAAGACGTGATGGCGCTGGAGTGGATCCAGAACTGGGCCCATGTCGGGATGCTCGCCGTGCAGGACCAGAACGGCGACGGCATCGTGCAGCTGAACGAGTTCTTCATGCGGCCCGACATCGTCGTGCTGGCCACGCCCGAGATCGCCGGCCTGCCCTATGTGATCTCCGGCTTGGTCGCGGCGGGCGGCATGGCAGCGGCCATGTCCACCGCCGACGGGCTGCTGCTGGCGATCGCCAATGCGCTCAGCCACGATCTCTACTACAAGATCATCGACCCGCAGGCCGATACGCGCCGCCGCCTCGTGGTGGCCCGCGTATTGCTGGTCGGCATCGGCGCGCTGGCGGCCCTGGTGGCGTCGCTGCAGCTCACCGGCATCCTGGGCGCGGTGGCATGGGCGTTCTGCTTCGCCTGCTCGGGGCTGTTCTTCCCGCTGGTGCTCGGCATCTGGTGGAAGAGGGCCAACCGGGAGGGCGCGATAGCAGGCATGATCGCCGGCTTCCTGGCAGGCTCCATCTACCTCTGGCATGTGTATGGCGGCGGGGCTCAGCTCTGGTCCATCGACCATCTGCGCTTCGGCCTGATCGGCATGCCGGTCTCGCTGGTGGCCATGGTGGTGGTGTCGCTGATGACGCCGGAGCCGGATGCGGAAACGCAGGCCATGGTGGACGAAACCCGTATCCCGACGGGCGATTCCATCCTGGCCGAGACGCATTGACGCCGGACCGGCCTGCAGGCGCTAAAGGAGGCGGGGCTTCGGCCCCGCCTCCAGCCGCGCCGGCCACTCTTTCAGCAAGGCGATATGGATAGCCTCGCGCATGCGCTGCCCGGCTGGGTGGTGCTTCTGGACTACATTCTGGGCGTGGCGATGTGGACGCTGGTCGGCCGCTCCGCCATGAACATTTTTCTGCCCGTCACGTCCGACTTCTTCTTCATGAAGGCGTTCGTGAAGATGACGGACCCGATCCTGCGCGTCTTCAAGCCGGTCACGCCGGGCTTCCTGATCGATCCCGTCGTGCCTTTGTATGTCGCCTGGTTCTTCTTCCTGTTCCGCTTCTATGTCATGCCGTGGGCGCTTGGTTATTCGGTGCTCGGCATGCTCTCCTTCCCGCTCGAAGGCGAAGTCGCCGCCATGCTGTACGATATATTCGGCAGCGGCCTGTAAGGGCCTTCATTCGGCGCCGGGAAGGGGAGCCGCGATGTTCCGCACCGCCTTTCTGTCCCTTGCCCTCCTGCTTGCGGCCGGACCGCTGGAGGCGGAGTCCTACAAGGGCTTCCCGCGCGGCGATGCCCTGATTTCCGCCGCCGAACTGAAATCCGCGCTCGACGGGCCCGGCCCGAAACCCGTCGTGCTGGCGGCGGTCGGCCGGGTGCCCTGGCTGCTGGGGCACATTCCGGGCGCGCACCGCGTCCAACGCCGCGCCTATACCGACCGGGACGGCATGGCGGCGGACCGGACCCGCTTCCAGGCATTCGCACGCGGACTCGGCATAGACGACGCAACCCCCGTGGTCGTTTATGACAACACCTACGACGCCGCGCGCCTCTGGTGGCTGTTCCGGCTCTACGGGAAGACCGATGTGAGGGTGCTGGACGGCGGCTGGCGGGCCTGGGACGAGGCGGGCTACCCCGTCGAACGCGGCTCCCGCCGGTCGGCGCCGAAGGCCGGGACCTTCACGGCCGCGCCCGCGCTCGCCGGCTGGACGGCGGACATGGCCGAGGCCGCGGAGGCCCGCCCGGAGGAGGGAACGCACCTCTGGGATGCGCGCGACATACCGGAATGGAAGGGAACCGGCCCTATCGGCCGGGCCCGCTTCATCGGCTGGCGCGCCTTCCGCCGGGCGGACGAGGGCCGGCCCTCGGAATTCCGCACCGCCGCCGAAATCGACGCGCTGCTCCGGCAGGCGGGCTTCGAACCGGGCAGCAACCACATCTTCTACTGCCACTCCGGCGTGCGCGCCGCCACGCCGATGCTCGCGCTCTACCTGATGGGCTATCCCGTCGAACGCCTCCACCTCTACGACGGCTCCTGGATGGAATGGAGCCGGCGGGCCCGCTGACCCGGCGCCCCGATCCTCTTTCCCGTCACCCCGGCCCCGCCGGCGCCGGCGGGCGAGGCGGGTGTTTGCGCTCCAGGCGGTGGCGTTTCAGGAAGCGCTGCACCGTGGCCGCGCTGAACGCCGGCCCCTCGGCGGCGAGCGCGTCGCGCAGCCCGCGTATGGAGAGCTCCGGCCGCGCGGCCAGGATGCGGAGGATCCGCTCCCGCTCGGGCTCGATCCGCGAGCGGCTGCCGCCCTGCCTGCCGGGCCGCACATGGCCCTGCTCGCGGAACTGCTTCACCCAGCGCTGGACGGACTTCTCACCCAGCCCGAAATACCGGGCCGCGGCCCGGATGCCCATGCCGTGGCGCACCACGGCCGCCACCGCCCGCCTCCGCAGGTCCGGGTCCACGGCCCGGCCCCGCCTCGGCCCCGGCCGCCGGCATTGCGGGTTGGAAACTCTTGCGGAACGGCGCGCCGCGCGCCGTTCCCGCCAGGCCTCAGGTCATGGCTCCTCCCGTCCGACTGACGGTTATGGGAAACATATATAGAACAAACAAGGACGGTGTCAAGCCCCGATGCGCGCCCGCATCCGGTCCCGGCAGGGCCTGCGACCGATTGCACATCGGTGTTGGACAAACGCCGCGGATGCCTTATGATTAATGCTGCACTGCAACAAAGGAGTGAGCGATGAACGCGGATCCGGTCGTCATTGTGGGCATGGCGCGCACGCCGATGGGGAGCTTCCAGGGCGTGCTGAAGGACGCGACGGGGCCGGAGCTCGGCACGCGCGCGATTACCGGCGCGCTCGAGAGCGCGGGCGTCGCGGCGGATGACGTGGATGAAGTGATCCTCGGCTGCGTGCTGCCGCACGGCCAGCGGCAGGGGCCGGCCCGCCAGGCCGCCATCCATGCCGGCATCCCGAAGTCGGCCGGCGCCACCACGATCAACAAGCTCTGCGGCTCCGGCATGAAGGCCACCATGCTGAGCCACGACCTGCTGCTCGCCGGCACCAACGACGTCATGGTCTCGGGCGGCTTCGAGAGCATGACCAATGTGCCCTATATGGTGGAGAAGGCGCGCGCCGGCATGCGCATGGGCCACGGCCGGTTCGAGGACGCCATGTTCCTCGACGGCCTGGAGGACGCCTACGAGCCGGGCGCGCTCATGGGCCATTTCGCCGAGGAGACGGCGCGGCACTTCCAGTTCACCCGCGAGGAGCAGGACGATTTCGCGATCCGGTCGCTGAACCGCGCCCGCACGGCGAACGAGGACGGCACCTTCGCCGGCGAGATGGTGCCGATGACGGTGAAGGGGCGGCGCGGCGAGTCGGTCGTCGGGCAGGACGAACAGCCCTTCACCGCCAATATCGAGAAGATCCCGAGCCTGAGGCCGGCCTTCGCCAAGGACGGGTCGGTGACCCCGGCCAATTCCTCCTCGATCTCCGACGGCGCCGCCGCGCTCGTGCTGATGCGCCGGTCCGAGGCAGAGCGCCGGGGGCTGACGCCGCTCGCCACCATCGTCGCGCATACCTCGCACAGCCAGGAGCCGCGCTGGTTCACCACCGCGCCGGTCGGCGCCATGCAGAAGCTGTTCGACAAGACCGGCTGGGACAAGGACGAGGTCGAGTTCTACGAGATCAACGAGGCCTTTGCGGTGGTGCCGATGGCGGCGATGCGCGAATTCGCCCTGCCGGCCGAGAAGGTGAACGTCCATGGCGGCGCCTGCGCCCTCGGCCATCCGGTGGGCGCGTCGGGCGCGCGGATCGTGGCGACGCTCATCAACGCCATGCAGAAGAACGGCGCGCAGAAGGGCGTCGCGGCCATCTGCATCGGCGGCGGCGAAGCGACGGCCATGGCCATCGAACGCGCGGCGTGACACGCCGGCTGATCTCCTCCGGCGGCCGCTTCGAGGCGGCCGCCGGCTATTCCCGCGCCGTGGTGCAGGACGGTTGGGTGCATGTCGCCGGCACGACCGGGGCGGACCCCGAAACAGGGATGATTTCCGAGGACGTCGTCGAGCAGGCGCGCCTCGCCTTCGGCATTATCGGGGCAGCGCTGGCGGAGGCCGGAGCCGGCTTCGAGGACGTCGTGCGCGTCACCTATTTCCTGACCGATGCCGGCGACTTTCCGGCGCTCATGCCGGTGTTCGGCGAGGTGTTCCGCGACATCCGGCCCGCCGCCACGGCGGTCGTGGTCGCCGGCCTGGTCGATCCGGCCATGAAGATCGAGATCGAAGTCACGGCGCAGTGCCCACGGCCCTGATTACCGGCGCGGCGCGCGGCATCGGCCGCGCGCTGGCGAGCGACTATCTGGCCGACGGCTGGCGGGTGCTGGCCGTGTGCCGCGACCCGGCCGCGCTGGCCGGCCTCGACGGCATCGCCGACGCAGCCCGCCTCGATGTAACGGACGACGAGGGCATTGCCGCGCTCGCCGACCGCTGGCGGGACGAGCGCATCGACCTGCTCTGGAACAATGCCGGCGTGGATTCCCCCAACACCCGCTCGCTCGCCCGGCTCGACACGGAGGAATGGGCGCAGTGCCTGCGCATCAACACGATTGCGCCGGTGGCGGTCGCAGCGGCGTTCACCCGCCACGTCGCTGCAAGCGAGCGGCGCACCATGGTGTTCGTGACGAGCCAGCTCGGCTCGATTTCGCAGGCGGCCGGCGTGCGCCGCTATGCCTACAGCAGCTCGAAGGCGGGGCTCAACATGGCCGCAAGCACACTGGCGCTGGAGCTGGCGGACCGGGTCAGGATTGCGATCCTGCATCCGGGCCATGTCGCCACGGACATGGGCGGCCGGCACGCCCCGGTGACGCCGGAGGAAAGCGCGCGCGGCATGCGCCGCATCGCCGAGAGGCTCACCGACCGCCAGTCCGGCGCCTTTCTCGACTGGCGGGGGCGCACGATTCCCTGGTGAACGGGAACGGCGCGTATCGGGATGTCAGCGCGAACGGCTGCGGCCCGCCTTCTCGCCCGAAATGCAGTCGGCGATCGCGGCTTCCAGCTCTGACAGACGGTTGTCGACGGCCAATTCCAGGGCGTCCAGAACGAATGCCGGGGTTGCCGGGGCAAGCACGCCGGAGGCATGCAGGACCTCCGGACCGTCCGGCGCCTGCAGGTCCAGCATGACCGCTTCCCGGATATTTCCCGAAATGTCGAGCCGCCACATCTCGGCTGCGCCGAGCCGTCGGTAGAACGCCGGCTTGTCCGCGTCGCCGCGGCTCCGTTCGACCTCGATCACCAGATCGGGCGGCGTCCGGCGGTAGAACGCCGCCAGCGCCTCGCCGTCTTCCCGGCGCGCCTCATCCCGCCGTTCGGCGGAGGCCCCCAGGTAAAAGCAGGCGTCGGGCTCCGCCCCGCTGTTCTCCGGGTCGTCCGGACGGCGCCAGCGCGTCGATCCCAGTGTAACGACCCGCAGCTTCAGGGCCCGGCACATGTCCTGCACCGTCCGGTCGATGCCCCGCGTATATTCCTCATGCTCGGGTGAAGGCGACATCAACGCAATCAACCCGCGCACGGGATCGATGAAGACCCGCCGGCCGATGATATTCCAATCGAGCTTCGCGAGCCGCGGGATTTCTTCCGGCACGAAACGATAGAGCGTGAACCGGGACCCCATGCTGCCCGTGCAGCGCTCGATGCCGATGGTGTCGTCCACCGTTTCCCGCTCCCGCAGGCCGTTGACCGACCGCACTATAGCCCATCCGCGCGGCAGGATACCAAAACCGCGGCGTTGAGGCGTGTCCCGCTCGCTATGGTTCCCGTGACAGAAGCGGACCGGGCATGTCCGGGACAGCACGCTTGCGCCCGAATGGCATCGCGAACCCGCCCGCATCACCGAGTGTATTGGCCGCGGCATTGAAGAATGCGGCGGGCACCGACCCTTGAGCCGCATTGCGCGCCTCTTGAGAAGCTCCTTACAAGTCTCAATCCTGACCCTAGGAAACCGGACGTTCTATTCGGCCCAGTCTGACAAGACGGCTTCGTATGGCGCCGTTCGTTCGCTCGTGGCTGGCGGCAAGCTCCTTGATCGTAGCACCTGAGTCGAAGGCTTGCGCCAGCCGTTCGTCCTCTTCGGGCTTCCATGTTTCTCCGTTTCGATTCGGACCTTCGTTTTCTATTCGCCCCAGCTTTACAAGACGCCGTTGTATGTCGCTGGACGTCCGCCCGTGGCTGGCGGCAAGTTCCTCGATCGTGGCGCCTGAGTCGAAGGCTTGCGCCAGCCGCCTGCCCTCTTCAACTGTCCACCTTTGTCTGCCTCGGGACTGCTTGCGATTCTCACGGTCGGTTCCTGCGACGCGGAGGCGGAATACGGTCACCGCGTGCCCCAACGCTCGTATGACATCGGGTTGCTGGATGACAGAGGCGCGAGGCAACACTTCTCCGGTTTCCGGATCGATGCCTTGAGCTAATGAGTTCAGGATATTTAGAGCCCGGTCATCTTCCATGAACGAACGCCTCAGCCTCTCGCCGAAATATCCAAGATACGGTCGTGTCCCCAGGGGTGGTGTAGGAGCTGAAGCTTCCGGTGGTAGCTGTGGGTAAGTGGCCCGCCGCCGCGACCGTCTGGAGTCAGGCGGCGGCGGGCCACTTACCCACAGCGGAGGCCATCGCGGTGCCGGTTAGGGTTGGGCTGTCACAGTCCACCTGACCGGAGGAGTACCACGATGACCACCACCGACATGATGACCCTGCGGGCGCTGTTGGAGAAGAGTTCCGACGCCGACCTGCTTCGCGAGATGATCGGGTTCACGGCCGCGCGTCTGATGGCGCTTGAGGTTGAGGGCCTTGCGGGCGCCGCGCACGGCGAGCGCTCGCCGGACCGGATCACGCAGCGCAACGGCTACCGGGACCGGGTCTGGGAGACGCGGGCCGGCACGGTCGAACTGAAGATCCCGAAGCTGCGCAAGGGGAGCTACTTCCCGGGCTTCCTTGAACCGCGGCGGATGGCGGAGAAGGCGCTGACGGCGGTGATCCAGGAGGCCTACATCAAGGGCGTATCGACCCGCTCGGTGGACGACCTGGTGCAGGCGATGGGCATGTCGGGCATCTCCAAGAGCCAGGTGTCGCGGCTGTGCGGCGAGATCGACGACAAGATCCGCGACTTCCTCGACCGGCCGCTGGAGGGCGACTGGCCGTATCTCTGGCTTGACGCGACCTATGTGAAGATGCGCGAGGCCGGGCGCGTCGTCTCGGTCGCGGTCACCATCGCGGTGGCGGTCAACGATCAGGGCCGGCGCGAGGTGCTCGGCATGGCGATCGGCGCGTCCGAGGCCGAGACCTTCTGGACCGACTTCCTGCGCTCGCTCGCCCGCCGCGGCCTGCGCGGCGTCAAGCTGGTGATCTCCGACGACCACAAGGGCCTGAAGGCCGCCGCCACCCGCATCTTCGGCGCCACCTGGCAGAGATGCCGCGTCCACTTCATGCGCAACCTGCTCGCCCATGCCGGCAAGCAGGGCCGGCGCGTCGTCTCCGCCTTCGTCACTACCGCCTTCGCCCAGGAGGATGCAGACAGCGCCTCCGCCCAGTGGCGCCAGGTCGCCGACCAGCTCAGGCCCAAGGCGCCAAAGCTCGCCGCCATCATGGACGAGGCCGAGCACGATGTTCTCGCCTACATGACCTTCCCGGCCGCGCACCGCGCCAAGCTGCACTCGACAAACCCGCTCGAACGCCTCCACGGCGAGATCAAGCGGCGCACAAACACCGTCGGCATCTTCCCCAACGAGGACGCCATCACCCGGCTGATCGGCGCAATCCTGCTCGAGCAGAACGATGAATGGGCAGTCCAGAGAGCCAGATACATGACGCTGGAATCCATCGCTCCCGTGAGCGACAATACAACCGTCAAGTTGCCCGCCGTGGCAGCCTGAGCGTTCCGGCCCTACCCGCCGGACACCGCTACGGACGCCAGGCTCTTACACCACCCGCGGGGGCACGATCCAAGATACAGCATATGGCAGTGGTATTGGAGGACATGGGCTGCCTCCGCAGGGAAAATTTTTAGTCGAACCGCGGGCTTTGTCTGAGTGATGTCGGTCTGGCTGCCGGTGTTTGCCGTGAAAATTGTTGGGGATCGGGCGCAAAAAAAACCTCCCCGCCAAAGCACTGCTCCCGAGGCGTCCGATACTCGCCATCTGCGGCGCCCGTCTTGCGGACCCTGACCGGTAGGCAACCCCGTAAAAGCCCGAAGTCCCGCCCGCGCGGCCGGCACCTGTTTTCATGATACGGGGTGGCCGACCCGCCCGACAATGAAGGTTTTGCCGTGAAAATTGTTGGGGATCGGGCGCAAAAAAAACCTCCCCGCCAAAGCACTGCTCCCGAGGCGTCCGATACTCGCCATCTGCGGCGCCCGTCTTGCGGACCCTGACCGGTAGGCAACCCCGTAAAAGCCCGAAGTCCCGCCCGCGCGGCCGGCACCTGTTTTCATGATACGGGGTGGCCGACCCGCCCGACAATGAAGGTTTTGGGGAACCCCAGACGTTTCTGGCCGCCGTCATGGTGGTTTCTTGATGCCGCGGTCCAGTGTTTTCGTCCTCGACGGGCGCAGTTGTTTTGCTGCGCCGTTCTTCGGCCCGAGCCTGTATTGCGGTGGGGGGTGGGGTATCAGCCTCTGGGCGCGATCATAATCGCGTCGAGGGCCTCTTGGGCGCGGGCGGCGTAGTGCCGGTTGGCCTCGGGTACATATCGGAAGCGTCCGTCGCAGCGCACGATAGCGATGGCCGCGTTGCTCAAGCAGGCCAGATTTCCGGGCAGGTGGCGCACATATGCCCGGCAACGGTCTTCGTCATAGGTGAAGTCACGCACATAGTGCACACGGTTCTCAATGTGCCAGTGGTTGCGCACCAGATCGAGAAGCTCCTTGGGGCCGGCTCGCTCTGCGCCAAGCGACGTCAGGCTCCAGGTGACCTCGATGCTGCGCTTGCCGGTTTTGAGCATCTTGCGCTCGCGTTCCATGCGCATTGCCTGGCGGCGCCCGTGAAGGTGGGCGTAGCCGTCCCACTCGGCAGCGCAGAGGTCGACGACGGCGCAGCGTCGGCGCTCAATGCGACCATGGCCCTTGTCGACGGTTTCGTGCCAGGGCGCATCGCTGAAGTCGATCGCCTTGAGGTCTTCGAGGATGGTCTGCTGGTTGCCCTTCACCGCGCTGACCACGTAGTCGGCACGGCGTTCGAGCAGGCAACGCGCGGTCTCGTGCTGGGCGTGCATCGCATCGATGGTGACGATCCGGCCTGTGAGGTCGAGACCGCTGGAGAGTTCGCGCACGGCCGGGATTTCGTTGCTTTTGGAGCTGACTTCGACCTGCCCGAGGACCACGCCGGTGTCATGCGCCACCGCAGCGACCATCCTCCTGCGCCGGTCTTCGCTCTGCTTCGAGGCACCGCGCAAATCCTTTCCGTCCATGGCCACAGGCGCGTGCGCACTGCTGTGCTGTCCGGCCCACTGGCCGATGGCATTGTCCAGGGTCTGTGGCGGCAGGGCGGCGAGGATGTTGTGGAAGGTGGTGACCGCCGGCGGCGTGTAGCACTGCCTGGATGGGCTCCAGAAGGCGCCCACCGCCTTGAGTTGCTTCTGGGAGAGCAGGGCGGCGAACTGGGCGAAGGCGTTCACACCCCGGTATCCGGCAAGCCGGGCGGCAACGGCCAGCGTCAGAATGGTGGTGAGCGCATAGCGCTTGCCCCGGGCATGGCGGTATTCGGGCACCTCGCCCAAACACTCGAACAGGCTGCGCAGCCGGGGCGCCGCCATCGGCTCGGTGTGCTGCTCAGCGTTCCAGTCTGCCGGTATCTCGGGATGGCTCAGCGCCTCGGGGGCGCCGTGTGTCAGTTCGAACACGAAGACCTCCTTGGGCTGGCCGTGGTGACGCCAGCGCGCCACCCCTCCGGGCTCGCGGGCAAAGCCGCGCGTCAGACCCAAAGAGCGCCAGTTGGCCGCGCGGTAGCAGGTGCCGGCGAAGCGCGAGACGTCCACAAACGTCTCCGCCACAACAGCCGGATAGCCATGCGCCGCCCGCAGGTCCTGCGACAGCCGCCGCACGCTCAGCCCCAGCACCCGCGAGGCAAGGTTGGGAACCCGCTCAGGCGTCAGGATGACAAAGCGCGAGTTGTTGGCAACCAGATGCAGGCGACGGAACTGCTGCTCCGCCGACCACCCGATCCAGCGGTCCCGCGCTCCCACCTTGAACGCTCCAGGCTGCCAGCCAACCAGGGCAAGCCAGGCCTCGCCATGAACCGCGACATGGCGCAGACCCTTGCCGATGATGCCGTGGAACCGCAGATAGTGGTGCGCCGCTACCAAATCGTCCCAGCGCCGGTGCTCCCGTGCCCCCCAGGTCGGGCGCACCGTGACCGCGCGAAGATCAACCCAAACACCCGCAAACAGAAACCTCGCCATGACCGGCACACTGCCATATCAAGAAAAAAATAGCCACCCCGGACCCCACCTCAACATGGCCCAAAGGCAGACAATTAATTCGCCCTGGCTGCCTCCGCGCCCGCCAGTTCAGGCGTAGTCGATCTTCACGGTCTCGTAGTAGCGCGCGCCGCCCGGGGCATCGATCTCGATCTGGTCGCCGACCGACTTGCCGATCCATCGCGCGGGCCATCGGCGAGGCGTGCGGGCCGTAGGCCAATGCCGCGAAATACCTGGCGGCGGAGGTGGGCCACGAGGCCTGTGAACGGGCCATCCTGACCCATGGCGGCATGGGCTACGCCAAGGAGTACCATGTGGAGCGCTGGCTCAGGGAGATCTGGATCGCCCGGATCGCGCCAGTAAGTTAGCAGTTCGCGCGCTCCTTCATCGCCGAGAAGGAGCTGGACCTGCCGAAGAGCTACTGAGGCGCCCCAGCCCTCTCCCCCCTCGTGTCCCGGTGCATAACCGCGATTGCTGCGGTTCCTGCTGAGGCGGCGGACGGGAGATCGGCACGCCCTGCGATGCCGGAGGAAAGCGCGCCGCCTCGCCGGCCGCCGGTCACTCGCTTTTTGTCAGCGGGGGCGGGAACCCGCGCGCCAGCGGCATCGATAACCCCTCCGCGCCGCCCAGAGCGTCGGCAACCGCATTGAAAATGGCGGCGGGCGCCGGCACTGCGCCGCCCTCGCCGCCGGCCTTGACGCCGAGCGCGTTGGTGGGCGAAGGCACTTCGTGGAGCGCGACGGCGAGGGCCGGCAGGTCGTCCGCGCGCGGCATCGCATAGTCCATGAAGGAGCCCGCCAGCAGCTGGCCCGCCTCGTCCCAGACGACCTCCTCCAGCATGGCCTGCCCGATGCCCTGCGCGGCGGCGCCGTGGGTCTGGCCCTCGACGATCATCGGATTGACCGCGCGGCCCACATCGTCCACGGCGGCGTAGCGCGCGAGCCGCACCGTGCGCGTCTCCGGATCGACCTCGACTTCGGCGACATGGCAGCCGTTCGGATAAACCGCCGGCTCGAACAGGTTCTCGCGCCGCACCCGGAGCGGCCCGAGTTCGGTCAGCAGCGCCCGCCCCGAGGGGCCGTCGAACCCGCCATTCCGGAAAGCGATATCGTTGCTCGCAAGCCGGCGCGCGGCCAGCGGGCGCACAGCGTCGATGAGGTCTTCGGCCGCCAGCCGGATGACCTCGCCCGCCATGCGCATCGACCGGCCCGAATGCGACCCCCCGCCGACGGCGATACGGTCGGTGTCGCCCGTCGAAACGTCGATCCGTTCGAAAGGAATGCCGAGCGCGTCGGCCGCGACCTGGGCGAAAGCGGTCTCATGGCCCTGGCCGCTCGGCTGCGTGCCGATCAGCACTTCGAGCCGGCCGTCCTCCGTCAGGACCAGATCGGCCTGCTCGCGCGGCGCCCCGATGGAGGATTCGACATAATGGGCGACGCCCCGCCCGTAACGGCGCCCTTCGGCTTCCGCGGCCGCCCTGCGGGAGAGGAATCCCGCTTCGTCGGAGAGCGCGAGCACCTTGTCGAGCGCGGCTTCGTATTCGCCGCTGTCATAAACCGCGCCCAGCGCATTGCGGTAGGGGAAGGAGCGGACGAAATTGGCTCTGCGGAGCGCTATGGGATCGAAACCGAGCTCCCGTGCCGCCTTGTCCACCAGCCGCTCGATGACGAAGCAGACTTCCGGCCGTCCGGAGGAGCGGTAGGCCTGGGTCGGCGCAGTATGGCTGAACACCGCCCGCGCGCGGACCCTCGCCACGGGAATGTCGTAGGAGCCGGTCACCAGGATGGCGCCCTTGCCGAGCGGCGAGAGCGAAACGCACCGCGCGCCGACATTGGAGATATTGTCCGCCTTCAAGGCGAGGAACCGGCCGTTTGCATCGAGAGCCAACGCGGCGCGCGAGACAAGGTCGCGGCCCTGATAGTCGCTCAGCATCGCTTCCGACCGGCTCGCCACCCAGCGCACCGGCCTGCCGGTCAGCCGGGCGGCCCAGAGCACGATGCCGAACTCGACATAGACGCGGTTGCGCACGCCGAAATTGCCGCCGACATCACCGCAGACGATCCGCAGCCGGTCGGGGTCGATTCCCAGCACGGCCGCGAGCTCGCCCTTGTGCCGCACCGCGCCGCCCGACCCGGCGTATAGCGTATAGCGCCCGGTCGAAGCATCGAATGCGCCGAGCGCGGCGCGCGGCTCCAGCGGCGCGCCGGCCACCCGGGGCAGATGCCCGTCGAATTCGACGACATGCGCGGCGCGGGCGAACGCCGCCGCCACCCGTTCCGCATCGCCGAAACGGCAATCGACCAGCACATTGTCCGCGCGGTCGTCCCAGACCGGGGGGGCGCCGGGCGCGGCCGCCTCGCGGGTATCGGCGACGGCCGGCAGCGGCTCCCAGTCGACGGCAATCCGCTCGACGGCATCGGCCGCGAGCGCCGGCGTTTCGGCAATGACGGCCGCGACGGCCTCGCCCGCATAGCGCGCCCGGTCGTGCGGCAGCAGCGGATGGGTGCCGATGAAGACCTCCGAGCCGCCGGGCCCGGTCAATGCCAGGTCGTTGCGCGTCTTCGGCAGCGGGTCGTGCGGAATGTCGGCAAAGCCCTCGGCCTGCGCGTCGAGGCCGGTCAGCACCGCCAGCACGCCGGGCATGGCGCGCGCCGGGCCCGTATCGATCCTGCGGATGCGGGCGTGGGCATGCGGGCTTCGCAGCACCTGCATGGCCGCTTCGCCTTCCTGCCGCGGCAGGTCGTCGGTGAAGCGGCCCCGGCCGGTCAGCAGCCGCAGGTCCTCCTTGCGAAGAAGACGCCGGCCGACGGCGCCGCCTGCACGGGACGACATGTGGGATCAGGCGTAGTCGATCTTCACGATCTCGTAGTAGCGCGCCCCGCCGGGGGCATCCACCTCGATCTGGTCGCCGACCGACTTGCCAATCATGGCGCGCGCCATCGGCGAAGCAATAGACAGCCGGCCCTCCGCAATGTCGCTCTCGTCCTGGCCGACGATGCGGTAGCAGGATTCCTCGTCGCTCTCCTCGTCCACGACGGTCACCTGCGCGCTGAACATCACCTTGTCGCCGGAGACCTGGGAGGGGTCGATCACCTCCGCCCGCGAGACCTTGTCCTCGAGTTCCGCCATGCGGCCCTCGATGAAGGACTGCCGGTCGCGGGCCGCGTGATATTCGGCATTCTCGGACAGGTCCCCGTGCTCCCGGGCCTGAGCGATGGCCCGCACGACGGCAGGCCGCTCGACCGTCTTCAGCCGGCGCAGCTCCTCCTCCATCCGGCGATAGCCTTCAGGCGTCATCGGCACCTTGTCCATCTCAGCCATTTTCCCTTGCGCAAAAGCTACAATCAGAGCCGGAACGACCCGTCAAAATAGGATTGCAGGGGGGCTACTTCAAGGCGGGCGGCCTCGACCGCGGCGATGGCGCGGGCCGCCGCATGCGCGCCCGCAAGCGTGGTGAAATAGGGCACGCGGCGGTTCAGGGTCTCGCGGCGCAGGCTGTAGCTGTCGCGGAGCGCGGCGACGCCCTCCGTCGTGTTGACGACCAGTTGCACCTGGCCGCTCTTGAGGGCGTCCACGATATGCGGCCGGCCTTCCAGCACCTTCTTGACGACATGGACCTCCAGCCCTTCCGCCTGGAGCGCGCGCGCTGTGCCGCCGGTCGCGATAAGCCGGAAGCCGCTGGCGGCGAGCATCCGCGCCACCTCGACCGCGCCCGCCTTGTCGCCGTCGCGCACCGAGACGAAGGCCGTGCCGCCGCCCGGCAGGGTCACCCCGGCGCCCAGCTGAGCCTTGGCGAAGGCGCGGGCGAAGTCGGTGTCGATGCCCATCACCTCCCCGGTCGATTTCATCTCGGGGCCGAGCACGGTGTCTACGCCGGGGAAACGCGCAAAGGGGAAGACGGCCTCCTTGACTGCGATATGCCCGCGCGCGTTCGGCCGCGGGAAGGCGGCAAGCGGCTCGCCGGCCATCAGCCGCGCGGCGATCTTGGCGACGGGAACCCCGGTGGCCTTGGCGACGAAGGGGACGGTGCGGCTCGCACGCGGGTTCACCTCCAGGATGTAGATCCGGTCGCCCTCGGGCCCGTGCGTGATCGCAAACTGCACGTTCATCAGGCCTACCACGCCGAGCGCGCGGGCCAGCGCCCCCGTCTGTCTCTCGATTTCGGCAACGGTTTCGCCGGCGAGCGAGTGGGGCGGAAGCGAGCAGGCGGAGTCGCCGGAATGCACGCCCGCCTCCTCGATATGCTGCATCACGCCTGCGACGACGACATTCCGCCCGTCGCAGAGCGCATCTACGTCCACTTCGGTCGCATGGCGCAGATAGCGGTCCACCAGCACCGGACTCGTGCCGGAGACTTCCACCGCTACCCGGATATAGCGGTTGAGCGCCACCCGGTCGTGGACGATTTCCATTGCCCGCCCACCGAGCACATAGGAGGGCCGGAGCAGCACCGGATAGCCGATACGCTCCGCAATCGCAGCCGCTTCCCCGGCGGAGGCCGCCACGCCGTTTTCGGGCTGGGTAAGACCGAGTTCCGAGAGCAGGCCCTGGAAGCGCTCGCGGTCCTCGGCAAGGTCGATGGCGTCCGGCGAGGTGCCGAGAATCGGGATGCCGGCCTCCGCCAGCGCCGAGGCGAGCTTGAGCGGCGTCTGCCCGCCGAACTGCACCACGGCGCCGACCAGTTCGCCACGCGCGCCTTCGACCCGGGCGATCTCGATGACGTCCTCGGCCGTCAACGGCTCGAAATAGAGCCGGTCCGCCGTGTCGTAGTCGGTCGAGACCGTTTCCGGATTGCAGTTGACCATGATGGTCTCGTAGCCCGCCTCGCTCAGCGCGAAGACGGCGTGGACGCAGCAATAGTCGAACTCGATGCCCTGGCCGATGCGGTTGGGGCCGCCGCCGAGGATCATGATCTTCCGGCGTTCGGCCGGGTCGGCCTCGCACTCGGCGGGCGCGAGGCCGTTACCCTCCCAAGTCGAATACATATAGGGCGTTGCGGAGGAGAACTCGGCGGCGCAGGTGTCGATGCGCTTGTAAACGGGTGCCAGGCCGAGCGCGCGGCGCCGGTCTGCGACCTCGCCTTCCGCGAGCCCTGTCAGTTCGCCGAGGCGCGCATCCGAAAAGCCCAGCCGCTTCAGCGCCTGGAGGCCCTGCGCGGTCCCCGGCAGGCCCGAAGCGCGCAACTCCTCCTCGGTGCGGACCAGCGCCTCGATCTGTTCCAGGAACCAGGGATCGAACTGGCAGGCCCGGCGTATGCGCTCCCGGTCGAGGCCGTGGCGGAAGGCCTGGGCGATCACCAGCAGCCGGTCGGGCCGCGGCTCGGACAACAGCTGCACGATGTCGTCAACCGCCGGCGCGCCGGGAATCTCTATCTCATTGAGACCGGTCAGCCCCGTCTCCATGGAGCGGAGCGCCTTCTGCAGCGATTCCGCGAAGCAGCGCCCTATGGCCATTGCCTCGCCGACCGACTTCATCGAGGTAGTGAGCAACGGCTCGGCGCCGGGGAACTTTTCGAAGGTGAAGCGCGGCACCTTGGTGACGACATAGTCGATGACCGGCTCGAAGGAGGCGGGCGTGGTGCGCGTGATGTCGTTCTGCAACTCGTCGAGCGTGTAACCGACGGCCAGCTTCGCCGCGACCTTGGCGATGGGGAAGCCCGTCGCCTTCGACGCCAGCGCCGACGAACGCGAGACGCGGGGGTTCATCTCGATCACGACCAGCCGGCCGTCCTCGGGATTGACGGCGAACTGCACGTTCGACCCGCCGGTATCGACGCCGATCTTGCGCAGGCACGCGATCGAGGCGTCGCGCAGCAGCTGGTATTCCTTGTCGGTGAGCGTGAGCGCCGGCGCCACCGTCACCGAATCGCCGGTATGGACGCCCATCGGATCGACGTTCTCGATGGAGCACACGATGATGCAGTTGTCCGCCCGGTCGCGGACCACCTCCATCTCGTATTCCTTCCAGCCGAGCACCGATTCCTCGACCAGCACCTCGCCGACAGGCGAGGCGTCGAGGCCGCCCTGGACAATGCTCTCGAACTCCTCCGGATTGTAGGCGACGCCGCCGCCGGTGCCGCCGAGCGTGAAGGAAGGGCGGACGATCAGCGGCAGGCCGATCTCCCGCATTGCGCGGCGCGCCTGATCCAGGTCGCCCACCAGCGCGCCGCGCGGCGTTTCAAGGCCGATCTCGTGCATGGCCTCGCGGAACAGCTCCCGGTCCTCGGCCTTGGCGATCGACGCCCGGTCGGCGCCGATGAGCTCGACCCCGCAGCGTTCGAGCACGCCGTTTTCGGCGAGCGCCATCGCCGTGTTGAGCGCCGTCTGCCCGCCCATGGTCGCGAGCAGCGCATCCGGCCGCTCGCGCTCGATGACCCGCTCGACGAGCTCCGGCGTGATCGGCTCGACATAGGTTGCGTCGGCGAGGTCCGGGTCGGTCATGATCGTGGCGGGATTGGAGTTGACCAGGACGATCCGGTAGCCCTCTTCCCTCAGCGCCTTGCAGGCCTGGGTCCCGGAATAGTCGAACTCGCAGGCCTGGCCGATGACGATGGGCCCGGCACCGACGATGAGGATGGAGCCGATATCGGTGCGTCTAGGCATGGGCGTCCATCATGTCGGTGAAGCGCCGGAAGAGATAATGGGCGTCCCTGGGACCGGGGGAGGCTTCCGGATGGTACTGCACCGAGAAGACCGGCCTGCCTTCTGCCCGCAACCCTTCCACCGAGCCGTCGAAGAGCGAGCGGTGCGTCTCGACCACGCCCGGCGGCAGGCTTTCCCGCAGCACGGCAAAGCCGTGGTTCTGGCTGGTGATTTCGACCTTGCCGGTCTCCAGGTCCTTGACCGGATGGTTCGCGCCACGATGGCCGATGGCCATCTTCGCGGTGCTTGCGCCGAGCGCCAGCGCCAGTATCTGGTGGCCGAGGCAGATGCCGAAGATCGGCTTGCCGCTGGCGATCAAGGTGCGGACGGTTCCGGTCGCATAAGCGCCGGTGGCCGCCGGGTCGCCCGGGCCATTGGCGAGGAAGATGCCGTCGGGCTCGAGCGCCAGAATGGCCTCCGCCTCCGTTTCGGCAGGCACGACCGTCACCGCCGAGCCGAGCTCCGCCAGACAACGCAGGATATTGTGCTTGACGCCGTAATCTACGGCGACGACATGGCGCGACGGGCGCTCCAGCCGGCCATAGCTGTTGCCGAGCGCCCAGCGAGTCCGGTCCCAGCGATAGGTCTGCCGGCAGGTAACCTCCCGCGCGAGGTCCATGCCCTCCAGGCCCGGCCAGGCCGCGGCGCGGGCGATTGCGCCGTCGATGTCGATGCGGCCGTCCGGGGCGTGGACGACGACGCCGTTGGGCGCGCCGGCGTCGCGGATGCGCCGGGTCAGCGCGCGTGTGTCGATACCGGCGACACCGACAAGGCCGCTGCCCGAGAGCCAGTCCTCCAGCCGCCGCGTCGCGCGGAAATTGGACGGCTCGGTCGGGTCCATGCGCAATACGAGCCCGCGCGCGGCCGGCGCGTCCGACTCCACATCCTCGCCATTGGCGCCCACATTGCCGATATGCGGGAAGGTGAAGGTGACGATCTGCCCGGCATAGGACGGGTCGGTCAGGATTTCCTGGTAGCCGGTCGGCGAGGTGTTGAAACAGACCTCTCCGACCGCCGTGCCCTCCGCACCGAATCCCCGGCCCCAGAACACGGCGCCGTCTGCAAGCGCCAGGGCGGCCGTGGCGCCGTCCGGTCTGGGGACTTGGATAACCATTGGATTACTAGCTCGTTTGCGCCGGGCAACGGTCGGAGACCCTTGACGACAGAAGTCGGGAATACATAATTTCCGCTGTCCGGGGCATGTTCCAACCGCCAAGGGGATAAGCGGGCGGGCAGCCTGTGTCAAGGCATGCACCAGCAGGAGAAAACTTCTATTTCAACACGTTACGCCGTGTATGCGGCGTTTTGTCGTGAACCTGTCAGAACTCGCGGCGGGGCACCGGCCGCGACCTGGAAGAGCGGGAGACTTCCATGCGGGCGCAACTGAACGAGGCATTGAAGGAATCCTTGCGGGCCAAGGATGTCATGACCTTGCGAACGGTCAGGCTGATTCTGGCCGCGATCAAGGACCGTGACATCGCGGCGCGCGGACAGGGCAATGCGGACGGCATCGGCGATGCCGAAATCCGGGAACTGCTGCAAAAGATGGTCCGTCAGCGGGAGGAGTCCTCCCGCTACTACGAAGAGGCCGGCCGGCTCGACTCCGTGGATGAGGAAAGACGCGAAATCATCGTCATCCAGAGGTTCCTGCCGGCCAAGCTCGACCCGGATGCCCAGATTGCCGCGGTGAACGCCGTGGTCGGCGACCTCGGCGCCTCGGGCATGCGCGACATGGGGCGCGTCATGGCCGAGCTCAAGCGGCGCTATGCAGGCCAGATGGACTTCGGCGAGATCAGCCGGACGGTCAAGGCCGCGCTGGCGGCCTGACGGCAGGCCCGGCGCACCGGATGGCGTTCCCGCCCGAGTTCCTGGAACAGCTTCGCGAACGCATTTCCCTGGTCGATATCGTCTCGCACCACGTGAAATTGCAGCGGCGCGGGCGGGAGTTTGTCGGCCTTTCGCCCTTCAAGCAGGAGCGCACGCCGTCCTTTACCGTCGTGCCCGACAAAGGCTTCTTCCACTGCTTCTCCAGCGGCGAACACGGCGATGTCATCGGCTTCCTGATGCGCATGGAGGGGCTTTCCTTTCCCGAGGCGGTGGAGAAGCTCGCCCAGGCGGCCGGGCTGGAGGTGCCGCGCGACAGCCCCGAAGCGGCGGCCCAGGCCCGCCGGCGGCGGGGCCTTCTCGAGGCCGTCGAGGCCGCGGCAGCTTTCTATGAGCGCCAGTTGCGCCTGCCGGCGGGCCGGCGGGCGATGGACTATCTGCGCGGCCGCGGGCTCGACGACAACACGATCGCCGGCTTCCGGCTCGGCTATGCGCCCGGCGACTCGGCGGCGCTCATGCAGGCGCTGAAGCGCGGCGGTTTCGAGGCAGAGACCCTCGTCGGGGCCGGGCTTTTCCGCCAGCGCGAGCATGAGGGAGAGCCGGGCGCCTCGCTCCGCAACCGGGTCGTGTTCCCCATCACCGACCGGCGGGGACACCCGATAGCTTTCGGCGGCCGCACACTCGGCGATGCGCAGCCGAAATACCTCAACACACCCGAAACCCCGGTCTTCCGGAAGGGGGAGGTGCTCTACGGCCTCGCCCAGGCGCGCGACGCGGCCTGGCGCGCGAAGGAGGTGATCGTCGTCGAGGGCTATATGGACGCCATCGCTCTTTCCCAGGCGGGCTTCGCGCATACCGTGGCCTCGCTCGGCACGGCCTTCGGGGAAAACCAGCTGAGGGCGCTCTGGAGGCTCGTCGACGAGCCGGTGCTCTGCTTCGACGGCGACGACGCGGGCCAGCGCGCAGCCCGACGCGCCGCCGAACGGGCACTGCCGTTGCTTGCTCCCGGCAAGTCGCTGCGCTTCGCCCGCCTGCCGGACGAGCGCGACCCGGACGACCTGGTCCGCCAGGATGGCGCGGCGGCGCTGCGGGCGGTGGTGGAACGGGCGCAGTCGCCGGTGGACCTCCTGTGGTCGAGCGAGGCGGAGGCGGTGCGCCCGGATTCGCCCGACCGCCGCGCCCGGTTCAGCCGCAACCTGCTGGCGCTGGCCTCCGGGATCCGGGACGAGACTGTGCGGCGCTATTACGAAGCCGAGATTCTGTCCCGCCTTCGGGAGCAGTTCGGGGTCAGCCTGCAGCCGCAGCCCGGCCGGCGCCGTCCCCCGCCCTCCGCTCCGGGCGGGGGACGGGAACGCGGCGAGGCCCGGATTGCGGGATTGCGTGAACGCCAGGCGAAAGGCGTTCTGGCGGCGGCGATCAATCACCCCGAGCTGGCAGTCGAGTTCGACCGGGAAATCGCCGAGCTCGATTGCGCAGGGTCGCTTGACAGGCTTCGGCAAGAGATTCTAAGGCTTGCAGCGGACGGAGAGGGGATTGACGCAGGCGACTGGCGGACCCATTTCGGGAAGGTCGGCCTTACCGGCGCGGTCGGCAGCGTGTTGTGCGAGGCCGTTTACGCCCTTGCGCATTTTGCCCGTCCGAACGCTCCGGTGACGGAGGCGCGCAAGGGGATGGAGCAGGTCTTCGCGGCATACCGCTCCGCGGCCATTGAGCGTGAGGTGGCGGCAGTGGCCGAAACCGACGCCGAGGATTCGCTGGAACGCATGCCGGCGCTGGTGATGGAGGCCCGCAGGTCGCGCGCCCAGGACAGGACTTAGAAGAAGCAAAAAATCGGGGACGGTTGAAGCATGGCGACGAAGACAGCGGAGCAGGTTCGAGAGCCGGAGCCCCGGGAAGAGGCGCGGGAGGCCCCGGTCGATCCGGAGGCGGCCGTCAAACAGCTTGTCGAGAGCGGCAAGGAACGCGGCTATGTCTCCTACGAGGAACTGAATGCGGCGCTGCCTTCCGACCAGGTCTCGGCCGAGCAGATCGAAGACACCATGGCCATGCTCTCCGAACTCGGCATCAATGTCGTCGAGGCGGAGGAAAGCGAGGAGACGCCCCCGGAGCGCGGCGCCCAGCCGGAGGGCGAGAAACGCGGAAATATCGACGACGACATCGGTCGCACGGACGATCCGGTGCGCATGTATCTGCGCGAGATGGGCTCGGTCGAACTGCTGTCGCGCGAGGGCGAAATCGCCATCGCGAAGCGCATCGAGGCCGGGCGCGAAAAGATGATCCGCGCCATCTGCCGGACGCCGACCGCTATCGGCCGCATCCTCGACTGGCGCGAGGAACTGCTTGCCGAGGCCCGGTTGCTCCGCGATGTCGTGGACCTCGATGCAACCTGGGCTGCGCTGCATGGCGGCCCGGCGAATGCGACCCCGCCCGCCAACGGCGCGGCCGATAACGACAATACCCGCAAGGCCGCGAACGGCGACAACAGCGACGACAAGGACGACGAGGCGGACGACGAACCCAATCTCTCGCTTGCGGCAACGGAGCGCGCCCTGCTGCCGGATGTGATGGAAGTGCTTGACGACATTGCCAAGCTCGACAGGCGCCTCGCAAAGTTGCGCGTGCTGCGATTCGATGAGGCGCGCGGCGAAGCCGAGCCGACGCCCGCCCAGAACCGGCGCTACGACAAGCTGACCGACGAAATGGCGCTTCTGATGCGCGGGCTGAAGCTCAACAATGCGCGCATCGACGAGCTGATGGACATTCTCTACGGCATGAACCGGGAGTTGAACGGGCTGGAAGGGCGCATGCTGCGCTGCGCCACGCGCTCGAAACTCTCCCGCAGCGCCTTCATGGGCGAGTGGCGCGGGCGCGAGCTCGACCAGCGCTGGGTGCGGCGCATTTGCCAGAAGAAGGACTGGAAGACCTTCTCGCAACGCCACCGCGACGAGATCCGGACCATCCGCATCCGCATCATGGATATCGCGTCCGAGTCCGAGTTGCCGCTGGCGGACTTCCGGCGGATCGTCGCGCGCGTCCAGGAAGGCGAGCGCGAAGCGGCCCGGGCGAAGAAGGAAATGGTCGAGGCCAATCTCAGGCTGGTGATCTCGATTGCGAAGAAATACACCAATCGCGGCCTGCAGTTCCTGGACCTGATCCAGGAAGGCAATATCGGGCTGATGAAGGCGGTGGACAAATTCGAATACCGCCGCGGCTACAAATTCTCGACCTACGCCACCTGGTGGATCCGCCAGGCGATCACGCGCTCGATTGCGGACCAGGCCCGCACCATCCGTATCCCGGTGCACATGATCGAGACAATCAACAAGCTGGTACGCACCTCGCGCCAGATCCTGCACGAGATCGGCCGGGAGCCGACGCCGGAGGAACTGGCGGCCAAGCTGCACATGCCGCTCGAGAAGGTGCGCAAGGTGCTGAAGATCGCCAAGGAGCCGATCAGCCTCGACACGCCGATCGGCGACGACGAGGACAGCCATCTCGGCGACTTCATCGAGGACAAGAACGCCGTGCAGCCCATCGACGCGGCAATCCACGCCAACCTGCGCGCCAGCACCACCAGCGTGCTCGCCTCGCTGACCGCGCGCGAGGAGCGGGTGCTGCGCATGCGCTTCGGCATCGGCATGAACACCGACCACACGCTCGAAGAGGTCGGCCAGCAGTTCTCGGTCACCCGCGAGCGCATCCGCCAGATCGAGGCGAAGGCGCTGCGCAAGCTCAAGCATCCGACCCGCTCGCGCAAGCTGCGGAGCTTCCTCGACAACTGACGGTCCCCCCGTGGGGGGACCGCCTCAGTAGCTCTTCGGCAGGTCGAGTTCCTTCTCGGCGATGAAGGAGAGCGCGAGCTGCCAGCTCACCGGCGCGATCCGGGCGATCCAGATCTCCCGGAGCCAGCGCTCGACATGGTACTCCTTGGCGTAGCCCATGCCGCCATGGGTCAGGATGGCGCGCTCGCAGGCTTCGTGGCCCACTTCCGCCGCCAGGTATTTCGCGGCATTGGCCTGCGGCCCGCACGCCTCGCCCCGGTCGTACATCCACGCCGCCTTGTAGACGAGCAGTTCGGCGGCCTCCAGTTTCGCCCAGCTCTCCGCCAGCGGGTGCTGGATCGACTGGTTCTGCCCGATGGGGCGGTTGAACACCCGGCGCTCGCGCGCATAGTCCGCCGCCCGCTGCAAGGCGCAGCGCCCGATTCCGACCGCCTCGGCAGCGACGAGGATGCGCTCCGGGTTGAGGCCGTCCAGCAGGTAGTAGAAGCCCCTGCCCTCCTCGCCGATGCGATCCTCGGCCGGCACCGGCAGACCGTCCAGGAACAGCGAATTCGAATCGACCGCCGACCGGCCCATCTTCGGAATTTCCGTCGGCGTGAGATAGCGCCGGTCGAAGTCCGTATAGAAGAGCGTCAGCCCGTCGAAGGCCCGCTTGCATTGCTCCTGCGGCGTGGTGCGCGCGATCAGCAGCATCTTGTCGGCCACCTGCGCCGTCGAGGTCCAGAGCTTCTGCCCGTGGACGACGTAGCCGCCCCTGCCGTCCGGCTCGGCCCGCGTCTTCAGGCTGGAGGTGTTGAGGCCGGAGTCCGGCTCGGTGACCGCGAAACAGGCTTTCTTCTCGCCGGCGATCAGCTCCGGCAGCATGCGCCGGCGCTGCTCGTCCGTGCCGTGCCTGACGATGGGATGGGGTCCGAAAATGTTGAGATGGATCGCGGAGCAGCCGCTCATTCCGGCGCCCGACTGGGCCACCGCCTGCATCAGGATCGTCGCCTCGACAATGCCGAGCCCCGAGCCGCCGAACTCCTCCGGCATGGCGATGCCGAGCCATCCGCCTTCCGCCATGGCGCGGTGGAAATCGTGCGGGAACTCCCCTTCCCCGTCGCGCTCGCGCCAGTAGTCGAGGTCGAATCCCGCGCAGAGGCGTTCCACCGCCTCGCGCATCTGCTCGTGTTGCTCGCTCCACCCGAACTGCATGGCGCCGCCCCTCTCCGCCTTTCGCATCGCCGCTGCTATACCCATTCTGCCGGGGCACGGCAACGAGGGGGCCTGCCTGCGGCTCTCGCCAAACCCGCCCCGGCAGTGCTAAACAGCCGCCCGCTCCGACCCGTCTGTCCAGAGTCCCTGCCCCATGCTTCTCAGAACCCTGTTCCTGCTTATTCTGGCCGCGGCCGCGCTGCCGGCGGCCGCCCAGGTCGTCCAGGGCGAAAAGTCCGGCGACTGGACCAAGGGCTGCCTCCAGGCGCCCAGGGACAGGCCCGATGCTGCGGAGCAGTGCTTTATCTTCCAGCGGCTGGTCCCGGAGGGCTCCGAGCAGGCTGCGGCTACGGTCGCGGTCGGGCGGCCCGGACCCGGCAAGCCGTTGCTGGCTTCGCTGACGGTGCCGCTCGGCGTCAACCTGCCCGCCGGCATGACGGTCTGGGTGGAGGGCGACGAGAAGGCCGTCCGGCGCCCGCCTCTGCTGTTCTGCGTGCGCGCCGGCTGCGAGGCGAACATGCGCATGGACGAGGTGATGCTGACCGCATTCAAGCAGCGGGTGACCGCTGTGCTGTCCTTCACCATGGTGGATGGCAGGCAGGTGGCCCTCCCGATCTCGCTGCGCGGCTTCACGCACGCGCTCACCTTCATCGAGTGAAGCCCGCCGGCATCCTGCCGTCGCAGCTTCTGCGGGAGGCTGTCGAGGCCGGTGCGCTCTCGGCCTGCCGCCCCGTCGAGGAAGACCAGATACAGCCGGCGAGCCTCGACCTCCGGCTCGGGCGCCGCGCCTGGCGGGTCCGGGCGAGCTTCCTGCCGGACCCGGACGGCGCCGTCGCGGAGCGCATCGAGCGCCACGCCATGCACGAGATCGACCTGGGCCGCGGCGCGGTGCTGGAGCGCGGCTGCGTCTATATCGCCGAACTCATGGAGCGGGTCGCGCTCGATGCCGGCACGGCGGCCATCGCCAATCCCAAGAGCTCGACCGGACGGCTCGATGTCTTCGCGCGCCTGATCGCCGACCGCGTGCCGGAATTCGACCGGCTGCCGGCCGGCTACGAGGGCCGGCTCTATGTGGAGCTGGCGCCGCGCACCTTCTCCATCCTGGTCCGGGAAGGCGCGCGCCTCGTGCAGCTGCGGCTCAGGCGGGGCGCGCAGGGCGGCGACGATCCGGCGCTGCGCGACCTGCACGCGCGCGACGCGCTGGTGGACCGGGAAGCGGTCATCGACGACGGGCTGGTGCTCACGGTGGACGCGCGGGGAACGGGCGGCGTCATCGCCTGGAAGGCGCGCGCCCATGCGGGCCTCATCGATGTCGAGCGGATCGGCCATTACGACCCGGACGAGTTCTGGGAGCCGGTCGCCGCCCGTCCCGGCCGCGGCATCGTGCTCAATCCCGACGACTTCTACATCCTCTCGTCCAAGGAGACCGTCGCGATCCCGCCCGACCATGCGGCCGAAATGCGGCCCTACGACACCCGCGTCGGCGAGTTCAGGGTCCACTATGCCGGCTTCTTCGATCCGGGTTTCGGCTACGGCGCCGGCAGCCGGGCGGTGCTGGAGGTGCGCGCCCACGATGTGCCTTTCGTGGTCGAGGATGGCCAGCCGGTCGGCCGGTTGATCTATGAGCCGATGCTGGCGGCCCCGGACAAGATTTACGGCGGCGGCATCGGCTCCACCTACCAGGCGCAGGGCCTGCGCCTCGGCAAGCAGTTCCGGGAGCCGGGCGGCGGCGGATAAGGTCTGGAAAAAACCGCCCGGCGGCGCGACTATCGGGCGGGTTCGGGAACGAACGGGAGGCGACGGCGATGAGCGAGCGGACGATTTTTCCGGTCACGGCCGAGACGGCGAAGGGCGCGCACATAGATGCGGCGGCCTATGAAGCGATGTACCGCCGGTCGGTGGAGGACCCGGAAGGCTTCTGGGCCGAGCAGGCCGGGAGGCTCGACTGGATCACGCCGTTCACGAAGGTGAAGGACGTTTCCTGGGCGAAGGACGACCTGCATATCCGCTGGTTCGAGGACGGCACGCTCAACGCTTCGGCCAACTGCCTCGACCGCCATCTCGCCGCGCGCGGCGAGCAGACGGCGATCATCTGGGAAGGCGACGATCCGGCGCTCTCGGAGCACATCACCTATCGCGACCTGCATGAGCGGGTGTGCAAATTCGCCAATGTGCTGAAGGCGCGGGGCGTGAAGCGCGGCGACAGGGTGACGATCTACCTGCCGATGATCCCGGAAATCGCCGTCGCCGTGCTTGCCTGCGCGCGCATCGGCGCGATCCACTCCGTCGTCTTCGGCGGCTTCTCGCCGGACGCTCTCGCCGGTCGCATCATCGATTGCGCCTCGACCGTGGTCATAACGGCGGATGAAGGCCTGCGCGGCGGGCGCACGGTTCCGCTGAAGGCCAGTACCGACGCCGCGCTGGCCTCCTGCCCGGACTGCACCACCTGCATTGTCGTGCGCCGCACCGGCGGCGAGATCGGCTGGGTGGACGGCCGCGACCATTGGTACGAGGAGGAGATGGCGGGCGCCTCCGCTGACTGCCCGCCGGAGGAGATGGGCGCCGAGGACCCGCTCTTCATCCTCTACACCTCGGGCTCTACCGGGCAGCCGAAAGGCGTGCTGCACACCACCGGCGGCTATCTCACCTTCGCCTCGATGACGCACCGGCTCACCTTCGACTACCGCGACGGCGAGGTGTTCTGGTGCACCGCCGATGTCGGCTGGGTGACGGGCCACAGCTACATTCTTTACGGGCCGCTCGCCAACGGCGCGGTCACGCTGATGTTCGAGGGCGTGCCGAACTATCCGGACAGCTCGCGCTTCTGGCAGGTCTGCGACAAGCACAATGTCTCGATCTTCTACACCGCGCCGACGGCCATCCGCGCGCTGATGCGCGAGGGCGACGGGCCGGTCAGGGCGACCTCGCGCAAGAGCCTGCGCATCCTCGGCACGGTCGGCGAGCCGATCAATCCGGAAGCCTGGCTCTGGTATTACGACGTGGTGGGCGACGGGCGTTGCCCCATCGTGGACACCTGGTGGCAGACGGAGACCGGCGGTCACCTGATCACGCCGCTGCCGGGCGCCACCGACCTCAAGCCCGGCTCCGCCACCAGGCCTTTCTTCGGCGTCAGGCCCGCGCTGGTGGACAATGAGGGCGCGCTGCTGGAGGGCGCCACCTCCGGCAACCTCGTCATCCTCGACAGCTGGCCGGGGCAGATGCGCACCGTCTATGGCGACCACCAGCGCTTCATCGACACCTATTTCTCCACCTATGAGGGCATGTATTTCACCGGCGACGGCGCGATCCGGGACGAGGACGGCTATTTCTGGATCACCGGGCGGGTGGACGACGTCATCAACGTCTCCGGCCACCGCATGGGCACGGCGGAGGTGGAGAGTGCACTGGTGGCCCACGCCAAGGTCGCCGAGGCCGCGGTCGTCGGCTATCCGCACGACATCAAGGGCCAGGGCATCTACGCCTATGTGACGCTCAATCTCGGCGAGGAGCCATCCGACGACCTCAATGCCGAACTGGTCCGCTGGGTGCGCTCTGAGATCGGCCCGATCGCCACGCCGGACCTCATCCAGTGGGCGCCGGGCCTGCCCAAGACGCGCTCCGGCAAGATCATGCGCCGCATCCTGCGCAAGATCGCCGAGGACGATTTCGGCAATCTGGGCGACACCTCGACGCTCGCCGAACCCGCCGTGGTGGACGACCTGATCGAGAACCGGCGCAACCGCCGCGACTGATGTTCCGCGACCGCTACGGCCTCCCCCTCTCGACGGGCAGCGCGGCGGCGCACGACGCCTATGTCGAGGGGATGGACCTGTTCCTCGGCGCCAATGCCGGCGCCGAGCAGGCCTTCGCCCGCGCCGCCCTCGAGGACCCGTCCTTCGCGCTCGCCCATGCCGGCAGGGCGCGGGCCCTGCAGATGCGGGGCCGCGGGCGCGAGGCGGCCGATGCGATGGCGGAGGCGCGCGCCGCCGCGAACGGATGCTCGGCCAGGGAGACGGGGCACCTGAACGCGCTCGGCCTCCTGATCGACGGCAACGGGCCGGGAGCCTACGCCGCGATCCTCGCGCATCTCAGGGACTGGCCGCTCGACGCGATGATCGCCCAGCCCTGCTGCGGCGTGTTCGGGCTCATCGGCTTCAGCGGGCGGCCGGGGCGCGAGGCGGAGCAGCTGGCCTTCACCGACCGGCTGGCGCCCCATTACGGCGACGACTGGTGGTTCCTTGCCCAGCACGGCTTCTCCCAGGTCGAGGCCGGCCAGGTGGCGGAAGCCGAATGCCTGCTCGAGCGCGCGCTCGAGGGCAATCCGCGCAACGCCAACGCCGCGCATATCCGCGCCCATGTCCATTACGAAGCCGGAGAGCGGAACGCCGGCCTTGCGCGTCTGGACGCCTGGCGGCGGGACTATGACCGCGAGGCGCAGCTTTCCTGCCATATCGCCTGGCATGTCGCGATCTGGCGGGCCGAGGCCGGCGACATGGACGAGGCCTGGCGCGTGTTCGAAGCCGATGTCGCGCCGGGCGGCGCCTGGGGGCCGCCGATCAACGTGCTGACCGACAGCGCCGCTTTCGTGCTGCGCGCGGAGCTCGCGGGCGCGGCCGTGCCCGACCGCACCTGGGAGCGGCTCAGCGATTATGCCGCCGAGTTCTTCCCCAATCCCGGCATCGCCTTCGCCGACGTTCACGCGGCGCTGGCGCATGCGATGGCCGGGCGCGGTGACGCCCTTGCCCGCATTGCCGGGGCTGCCGCCGGCCCCGCAGGCGACATGGTGTCGGGGCTGGCGGACGCCCTCGGCGCCTATGCCCGGAGCGACTGGGAAGAGGCGGTCGCGCTGCTGGCGCCCTGGATGGCCGGGCACGAGCGGATCGGCGGCAGCCGCGCCCAGCGTGACCTGCTGGAGTTCGCGCTGCTGGGCGCGCTGCTTCGCAGCGCCCGCACGGAAGAGGCCCGCCGCCTCCTGGTCCTCCGCCGCCCCGTCCACGCGGCCGCCCCGCCGCTCGCCGGCCTCAGCGCGGCGGCGGGACGGTCCACCAGCACGCTGCAGCGCTGAGCCCGGCGGGGCGCACGACCCGGATTCAACCGGGTTCCGGAGGGGTTGGTGGAAGCGAGGCCCGGTTCGACGCCGGGCGTCCCGACCTTCTGTCCCCTCATCCTGAGTAGCCCGCCTCCGGCGGGCATATCGAAGGATCGCGCCGCCACGTCCGGCCCCTCGATACGCCGCTTCGCGGCTGCTCGGGCTGAGGGAATGGAGGATCGCAAACGCCGCGCCCTCCGATCCTCCGGGGTCCATCTCCCGGCATCCGCGTCCGCCGCAGCCGGTGGAGAACAAGCTCTACCGCCGGGGTCCGGGGTGGTGCGGAGCGGGGGCCGTGCCTCTGTCGCGGGCTGATCTTTACGGAAATAATACCGAAATTCTGGCATCCACACGCTTATTTTACACTTATCCTGCATAAGATGCGTTACGGTTACCCGGCGCGTGTCGAGCGCGGACGGGATGCAGGTCACGACATGATCGATATTGATACCAAGCTCTTCCGCTCTTTCCTCTGCGTCGCCGCGGAGCAGAGCTTCTCGACAGCCGCCCGACGGCTGGAATACTCCCAGGCGACCATGTCGCTGCACATACGCGCGCTGGAAGAAAAACTCGGCGTCCGTTTACTTCACCGAAGCCCCCATAATGTGACTCTGACGGCCGAGGGACACCGGCTGCTGCCGGAAATCCGGGCGTTGGTGGACATGCACGACCGGATGGTCGGGCGTCTGCAGTCGGGACCCGTTTATGGCCAGGTTCGTCTTGGAATCGAAGAGGCCTGCGCCGTCTCGCTTCTCCCCGAGCTTCTGAAATACGCGGCCGAGAAGCACCCGTCGATGGATCTGGATGTCCGGTGCGAACCAAGCGAGCGCCTTGGGCATATGGTCGAGGCGCGCTTGCTGGACCTCGCCATCGTCTCCCTGCCGCGCGAGGAGCCCTCGGCGCTGGTTCTGCAGCGCCCGCAACTGCACTGGGTCGCATCTCCCGATTTCCGGCTTGACAGCGAGGCGCCGGTTCCGGTGGCCTGGGGCGAGAAGGGCAGCCTCTTCCGGGCCGCGGGAATCGCCGAACTGAGTCGTCACGGGATCGCCAGCCGGGAAATTTTTCGGAATTCCGACGAGCAGGCCGTGAAGGTCGCCGTCGCAGCCGGAATAGCCATCACCGTCATGGCGGAGGGAACCATTCCGGACACGTTCAAGGTGCTTCTCCCGCGCGCAACCCTTCCGCCGCTCGGCAAGGCCTTCATCCAGTTGCTGGAGAGACCGGCGCCGCACTCCGAAGCGATCGAAATGGTCAAACGGAAGATTATCGACATCTACCGGGAGTGGGACAGCCGGGTTTCCCCGATGGCAGAGGCGGTGTAGCGCCGCCGTCAGCGCAAGGCGCCACTTGAAATTCTCCGGTTGAGCGGGCTGTTCCCGCAGGTCGATACACGCCTGCAGGCGCTGGCGCGCGTTCGATTGCAGCGCGAGGCGCAAAAGGAGCCAACGGCAGGGGGGCGCGACATAAGGACCAGATTGACTAATATTGTATATTAGTAATATGGAAATTCATGGCCGATATCGACACAAGGCTCCTGAGGTCGTTCCTGACCGTCGCCGCCGAGCGCAGCTTCTCTATTGCGGCGGAACTGCTCGGTTGCTCTCAGGGAACGATGTCGCTGCGCATCCGGACTCTCGAAGAGCAGGTCGGCATGCGCCTTTTCGAGCGGAACCGCGCCGATGTCCGGCTTACGGACGCCGGGCGGGACCTGCTGCCCGGCGCCGAGGCGATGGTGGGCCTCCATGACAGGCTGCTCGAGCGGGCGAGTTCGAAGCTCATTGCGGGCACCGTTCGGCTTGGCGTCGCCGAAGACTGCTGCTCGTCCCTGCTTCCGGAGTTCATCAGGCGGATGAGGGGCGATTACAGCGCGCTGGAGGTCAACATTCACTGCGGCGGGAGCGCGGCGCTTCGCCAGGACCTCCAGGCGGGCCGTCTCGACCTCGCTGTGGTAATGACGCTTGACGAGCTGCCTCTGGCGGCGAAACTGTCCCGGCCGCGTCTTTACTGGGTGGCCGCGCCCGAGTTTGCGGTCGCCGACTGGCCGGTCGTGCCGGTTGCCGGCTATCCCGAGGGCTATCCGTTGCGCGAGGCGGCGGTTGCAGCGCTCAAGTCCCGGAATACGGCCTTTCGGGAGGTTCTGACCGGAGCCGACGAACAGGCCATCCGGTGCGCCATCGCCTGCGGGGCCGCGGTCGCGGTCATGGCGGAAGGCACCATCCCGGCGGACATGAAGGTCATTTCCCATTCTCCGGCGCTGGCAACGCCGGGCCGCGCCGTCATCCAGCTTCTGGAAGCGCCCGAGCCGCTGTCTGAGGCGGCCGGAATCGTGAAACGGGAAATCGCAAGCCTCTACCCCGGCGCCTGAGCCGCCCCCGCCGGACGCACATGGCGGCGCCGGCCGTCTGGAAGCCCCTCCCCCGCTGGCGGGCGGCGCCCGGCAAACGCCCGTCGCGCTGAGAGGCAGGCGGGGATTGGAGCCTTGAGAACGAGGCTGTTTCAACCCGAGCGGATCACGCCCCTGCGCCTGCGGCGGAGGCGGGCGAGGCGGATTTCGCGCTGCAGGCCGTGGCGCTTCAGGAAACGCTGCACCGTGGCCGCGCCGAACTCCAGCCCCTCGGCGGCCAGCGCATCGCGAAGCCCGCGGCTGGAAATCGCCGGCCGCGCCTCCAGGATGCGGAAAATGCGCTCGCGCTCCGGCTCGATCCGCGATGGGCGGCCGCCCATCGGGTCGGCCCGCACATGACCGCGTTCGCGAAAGCGCTTCACCCAATGGCCGAGGCTGCTTTTCGCCAGCCCGAACCGCCGCGCCGCCGCGGCGATGCTCATGCCCTCCTGCAGCACGGCCGCCACCGCCGCGCCCCGCAGGTGCTCGCCGACCGGGGCGCCCGGCTTTCGCACCGGCCATGCGCGCGCCGGCCCGTTCGTCGATTCCTTCCCCATCGTCCGTCCTTCCTGCCCTTGCCCATTCGACCCAATCCGAACGATCCGCCCGGGCGCCGTCCCGGCATCGCCGCGCCACCGTCCGTCGAACCGATCCGAACGACGCAAACCGGCCGCCGGGCGCAGCGTCCCCCTGTCGCCGCCGGGCGTGCGGTTCGCGGCGGAGAGGCGGGAAAATACGGCTGGCGCGGCGTGCGGCAGCCTTGTCAGCTCCAGGTCATGGCCCCTTCGCTCCGTTCGGGAGTCGAGGGGAATATAGAACAAAAAGGGATTATGTCAAGTGAAAAATACCTATGGAGCGTGTCCGGCGCACTCCGTCAGTGCCCGGTCGAGGATGTCCATGGCGGTGTCGATCTGGCCGCGGGTCACGGTCAGCGGCGGCGCGATCCGGAAGATGTGCGCGCTCGCCTGCCGGGCGATATTGAGGCTTGCGCCGAGTTCGATGCAGCGCCGCCCGACCTCGTGGCCCAAACTGTTCGCAGGCGTCTTGCTGTGCCGGTCCTCGACCAGTTCCACGCCGAGCAGCAGGCCCCGGCCGCGCACATCGCCGATGCACTCATGGCGCTGCTGGAGGTCGAGCAGGATGGCCTTCATGTAGGCTCCGAGGTCGCGGGCGCGCTCCTCGAGCCGGTCGCGGACCAGGATTTCCACCACCTTGGCTCCAACCGCCGCCGGCAGCGGGTCGGCGGTGTGAGTGGTGTAGAAGAGGAAATCATTCTCATAGCACGCCTCTTCCAGCTCGGCCGAAGCGACCGTCGCGGAAAGCGGCAGGCCCGCGCCCAGCGTCTTGGAGAGCGTCAGGATGTCGGGAACCACGCCCTCATGCTCGAAGGCGAACCGGGCGCCGGTGCGTCCGAGGCCGGTCTGCGCCTCGTCGTAGATGAGCAGCATGCCGCGCGCCCGGCAGTGTTCGGCGAGCGCGGCCGGATAGCCTTCCGGAAGCTCGATGACGCCGCCCGAACTCAGCACCGGCTCCAGGATCATGGCGGCGAGGCTGCCGGTCGTCTGCCGGTCCACCATCCCGAAGCCCCAGTCGAGCTCCGCGCGCCAGTCATAGTCCCCGTTGGACGCGAAGGGCGAGCGATAGGCATAAGGCGTCGGCAACGCCAGCACGCCGGGCATCGGCGCCCCGTAACCCCGCCGCGCCCCGTTGAAGGTCGCCGATCCGGCGCCGCCGGTGATCCCGTGCCAGGACCGGTCGAAGGCGACGACTTCGTAGCGGCCCGTCGCGAGCTTCGCCATCTTGAGCGCCGCCTCGTTGGACTCGCCGCCCGTGCTGAGCGGCAGCACCTTGGAGAGCTTGTCGGGCAACAGGCCGCTCAGCGCGTTCGCGAGCCCGATGACCGGGTCGGAAAGAAAGCTGCTGTGGACATGGTCCAGGCACTCGATCCCGTCCCTGACCGTCGCGACGATCTCCGGATGCGCGTGCCCGAGAATCGAGCTCATCTGCCCGGAGGTGAAATCGAGGATCTCGCGCCCCTCGCGGTCGCGGATTACCGCCCCGCCGGCGCTGGCGATGATCGTGTCCGAGAACTCGTGCGTGTAGCGGAAGACGTGCTCGGTTTCCGTCATGGACATGGCATGCTCCTCCGGTCCCGGAGTGCAGGATACACGCCGGCGGCGGCTCGGGTCCGGATCGTCATTCCGCCGGAATGCGGGCGATGCGCAGCACATTTGTGGCGCCGGGGGTGCCGAAGGGCACGCCCGCGGTGATGATCACCGTGTCTCCCGGCCCGGCGACATCTTCGAGCGCGGCGGCGGCGACGGCCTTGCGCACCATTTCGTCGAAATCCCGCACATCGGCCGTATGCACGCTGTGAACGCCGCAGGTGAGCGAGAGGCGCCGCGCGGTGGCAAGCTCCGAAGTCACACCCAGAATCGGCTGCTCCGGGCGCTCGCGGGCGGCGCGAAGCGTCGTCGAGCCCGACGTGGTGTAGGTCACGATCGCGGCCGCGCCGATCGTGTCGGCCACCTGGTGGGCGGCGGCCGAGATGGCGTCCGCCGAGGTCGCCATTGGCGGGCGCTGTTCGGCCGCCGCGATGCGCCGGTGCGACGGGTCGCGCTCCACCCGGTCGATCACCCGGCCCATGATCTCGACCGCCGCCACCGGATGGGCGCCGGCCGCGGTCTCCGCCGACAGCATCACCGCGTCGGCGCCGTCATAGACCGCCGTCGCCACATCCGAGACCTCCGCGCGGGTGGGCGCCGGCGCGTGCACCATCGATTCCAGCATCTGTGTCGCCACGATCACCGGCTTGCCCGCATCGCGGCAGGTGCGGATGATCGTCTTCTGCGCGATCGGCACCTCTTCGGCCGGCATTTCGACGCCGAGGTCGCCGCGCGCCACCATCACCGCGTCGGCGGCGGCGACGAGTTCCTCGATGCAACCGAGCGCGGCGGGCTTCTCCACCTTGACGAGAACATGAGCCCGGCTGCCGATCAACCGGCGCGCCTCCGCGACATCCTCCGGGCGCTGCACGAAGGAGAGCGCGATCCATTCCACGCCGAGCCCGAGCGCGAAGCGCAGGTCCGTGCGGTCCTTTTCGGTGAGCGGCGAGATCGGCAGCACGACGCCTGGCAGGTTGATGCCCTTGCGGTCGCTGAGGCGCCCGCCGTCCACCACCTGCGTCTCCAGCGCCGCCTCGGACTTGGACAGCACCTTCAGCCGGAGCCGCCCGTCGTCCAGCAGCATGTCGTCGCCCGCGCGCACGGCCGAGAAGATCTCCGGGTGGGGCACGGAGGCGCGGGCGGCCGTGCCGGGACGCTCCGAACGGTCCAGCATGAAGCGCCGGCCCGCCTCCAGCTCGACGCCCCCGCCCTCGAAGGCGCCGACCCGGAGCTTCGGGCCCTGCATGTCGGCCATGATGCCTATCGGCCGCAATGCATGGCGCTCCAGCTCGCGCAGGATACGGTGTCGCCTCGCATGGTCCTCGGGCTGCCCGTGGCTGAAATTGAAGCGGAACACATCGACCCCCGCCTCGAACAGCTCCTCGATGGCCTCCGCGCTCGAGGTCGCCGGTCCGAGCGTGGCGACGATCTTGGCCCTCCGCTTGCGGCGCATCGCCCTCTCCCCTATGGCTCGATCAGAATAGCGCGGAAATCGTTGACATTGGTTCGTGTCGGCCCCGTGACGATAAGGTCTCCCAGCGCGGCGAACATGGCATGGGCGTCATTTTCGCGCAGGCGCTCCGCCGGATCGAGGCCGAGCGCCCGCGCCCGCGCGAGGCTGTCCGGGCGGAGCAGCGCGCCCGCGCAGTCGCTTGCGCCGTCGATTCCGTCCGTGTCGCAGGCGATGGCGTGGATGCCGGGCGCGCCGTCGAGCGCGAGCGCGAGCCCCAGCAGGAACTCCAGATTGCGCCCGCCCTTGCCCGTGCCGCGCACGGTCACGGTCGTCTCGCCGCCGGAAAGCAGCAGGCAGGGCGGCGGGAACGGGGCGGCGAAGGCGCGGGCGTGGAGCGCGATGCCGGCCATGACCTTGCCCGCCTCGCGCGCCTCGCCCTCGATGCGGTCCGAGAGCAGCCAGGCGGGCGGCCCGTCCGGCGCGGCGTCCAGCAGGCACTCCCTGGGCGTGGCGACCAGGCGGAATTCGGACCGCTCCAGCCGCTTCGGCGTTTCCTCGAGCCCGGCCACCGGCTCGATCCCGTAAGCCGCCAGCACGCGCCCGGCATCGGCGAGCGTCGTCGGGTCGGGCACGGTCGGGCCCGACACGATGGTGGCGGGATTGTCCCCCGGCACGTCGGATATGGCGAGTGTCACGGTCCGGGCCGGAAAGGCGGCCGCGGCCAGCCGCCCGCCTTTCACCGCCGACATATGCTTGCGCACCGTGTTGATCTCGCGGATCGAGGCGCCCGATGCGAGCAGCCGGGCCGTCATCGCCTGCTTGGTCTCGAAGGGGATGCCCGGCAGCGGCAATGCCAGCAGCGCCGAACCGCCGCCGGAGGCGAGGAACACGAACAGGTCGTCCGGCCCGAGACTGCGTGCCGCTTCCAGAATCCGCATCGCGGCCCTGCGTCCGGCGGCGTCCGGCATCGGGTGTCCGGCCTCTACAACCTCGACCCGCTCGCAGGGGGCGCCATGGCCATACCGGGTGACGGCGACGCCCTCCAGCGGGCCCGGCCACGCCGCCTCGAACGCGGCCGCCATCGACGCCGCCGCCTTACCGGCCGCTGCCACGAACGTGCGCCCCGCCGGCGGTTCGGGGAGGTGCGGGGCGAGCGACAGCGCCGGGTCGGCGCGCGCGACCGCGCGTTCGAACGCCCGGCGGAGGATCGATTCCGGCTGCATGATCGGCTAGTTTAGCCGCGACCCCGTTTCCTGGCGATTGAGTAGCGAGACCGATGACCGACAAGACAACGACCGAGTTGGAGGCTGCCGCCTTCCGCACCCTGGTTCAGCATCTGCGCGACAACCCGGATGTTCAGAATATCGACCTGATGAACCTCGCCGGCTTCTGCCGCAACTGCCTGTCCAAATGGTACCGGGCGGCGGCCGAGGAGCGCGGCCTCGACATGGACTACGAGGCGGCGCGCGAGATCGTCTATGGCATGCCCTATGCCGACTACAAGGCGAAACACCAGAAGGAGGCGACGCCGGAGCAGATGGCCGCCTTCCAGTCGAAAGCGCACTGAGCCGTGCAGGACATGGCCGGCGGAGCAGGGGCGCCGCAACGCGAGGCCGGCGGGGTGACCGCCGGACAGTTGCGCGCCTTCGTCGAGCGCGTCGAGCGGCTGGAGGACGAGAAGGCCGCGCTCATGGCCGATATCCGCGAAGTCTATGCCGAGGCGAAGGCGCACGGCTTCGATGTGAAGACCATGCGCCAGATCGTGCGGCTCCGGAAGATGGACAGCGCCGACCGCGCCGAACAGGAGGCGCTGCTGGACCTCTACAAGAGCGCCCTCGGCATGGCGCCGGACGGATAGCCGGCCTACCGCCCTCCTTTGCGGGCCGGCGGCGCATTGCGGTCTCCGCGCGCGGCCGGCAGAGTCGGGTCGTGCGGCCGCCGCGCGGGCGGCCGGCAGGCAAGGCAGGGAGGAGGCAATGTCGAGAATAGCGATAACCGATGCGCAGGTGTGGGACGGCGAGACGGACGCGCCCGTCCCCGCAACCGTCGTGGTGGAGGGCAACCGTATCGCCGCGGTGGCGCCCGCAGGAGAGCCGGTCGGCGACCTGCCGGAAGAGCGGATCGACGGCGCCGGCATGACGCTGATGCCGGGCATGGTAGAAGGCCACTGCCACCCGAGCTTCACCGGCATCATGGCGCCGCCGGACCTCGGCCGGATCGGCCCCGAACGCCACATGCTGCTGACGGCGCAGAACCTGCGGCTGCTTCTGGAGCACGGCTTCACCTCGATCTTCGAGGCGGCCTCGGCCAAGCCGCTGCTGGGCGTCAATGCGCGCGACGCCATCGAGGAGGGGATGCTGGCCGGCCCCCGCATGCGCGCCGGCTCGCCGGAGATCACGACCACGGCCGGGCTCGGCGACGAGCGCCAGCGCCATCTCCACCAGGAGAGCTTCGGGCTCGTCGCCGACGGCCCGGAGGAGATGCGCAAGGTGGCGCGGGAATGCGTCCGCGACCGCGTGGACCAGCTCAAGATCAACCTCTCCGGCGACGATTTCGTGCCGTTCGCCGGGGGCGAGGTCACGCCGACCAATGACGACGAAGTGGCGGCGCTTGTCGGGGTCGCGCGCGATTTCGGCAAGATGGTGGCCTGCCACGCCCGCTCCTCGAAGAGCGTGATGATGGCGGTCCGGCACGGCATCGAGTGCATCTACCACTGCGACTATGCCGACGAGGAGGCGCTCGACGCGCTGGAGAGCGTCAGGGACACGGCCTTTGTCGGCCCGGCCTTCGGGCTCGTGCACAATTCCACCCGCGAGGGCGAAAAATACAGGCTGGACCGCGCGACCGTGGAATCGCTCGGCCTCCTGCGCATGTTCGACCTGACCTGCGAGACCTATCACGAGATCCGCAAGCGCGGCATCCGGGTGGTGGTCGGCGGCGATTACGGCTTCGCCATGACGCCGATGGGCCAGAACGCGCGGGACATCGAGCATTTCGTGCGCTGGTTCGGCTATTCGCCGGCGGACGCGCTCAAATGCGCTACGGTCGTCGGCGCGGAACTGATGGGCATGGCGGGCGAGCTCGGCAGGGTGAAGGAAGGCTACCTCGCCGACCTGCTGCTGGTGCGCGGCGACCCGACCGAGGATGTCTCGCTGGTTCAGGACCGGGACAACCTCGCGATGATCATGAAGGACGGCGCGCTCTACAAGGACCCGCGCCTCGGCACGGCGCCCATGGACGACTACCTGGTCCAGGCCGCCGAATAGGAGGAACCGCCCATGACCGCGATTACCCCGCTCGACGCCGCCTTCGGCGCGGAAGTACGCGGCGTCGACCTGGGCGCCGGCGCCGACGATGCGCTCATGCGGCTGTTGACCGGCGCGCTCTACGACCACCGCGTCATCGTCATCCGGGACCAGAAGCTCGACGAGGAGGGCTATCTCGGCTTCGGGCGGCAGTGGGGCGCGCCGATCCCCCATGTGCTCGACCATATGCGCATGGCCGGCTATCCGGAGCTCATGACCGTCGGCAACACCGAGAAGCGCGACGAGGACCCGAAGATCCGCAACGGCGCCGCGCTCTGGCACACCGACCAGTCCTACGAGGAGGTGCCGGCGAGCGCGACCATGCTCTACTCCATCGTCGCGCCCGCCGAGGGCGGCGAGACGCAGTTCTGCGACATGGCCGCGGCCTGGGACAATCTGGAAGAGGCGGTGAAGCGGCGGATCGACGGCATCCGGGTCGCGCACAAATACGGGCGCGGCAAGCGGCGCGCGGACGAGCCGCCAGCGAACCCGATCGCCAATGACGAGCAGGACAGCCGCGTGCCGCCGGTCTGGCACCCGCTGGTCATGCCCCATCCGGTGACGGGCCGAAAGGCGCTCTACGCGCTCGGCCACGGCGCCTACGCCATCGAGGGCATGGCGGACGCCGACGCGGAAGCGCTGCTCGACGAGCTGAAGGACCACGCGCTGGAGGAGCGGCACATCTACCGCCACAAATACGCCGCGGGCGACCTGGTGGTGTGGGACACGCTGCAGACCATGCACGCCGCCACCCCCATCGGCGTCGCGACCTCGAAGCAGGACTCGCGCCTGCTCTGGCGCATCAGCGTGCGCGGCCTGCCCGCGGTCCACGCGGCGGCGGCCTGAGCGGCGATGGCAGACCTGCCCCTCGAAGGCGGCTGCCTCTGCGGCAGGGTGCGCTACCGTATCGATGCCGCGCCGCTCTGGACCGGCTATTGCCACTGCGCGACCTGCCGGCGCAGCACCGGCGCCCCGGTCACCATGTTCGTCGGCGCCGCCACGAAGTCGGTGACATTCACCAGGGGCGAACGCGCCCTGTTCGCCTCCTCGCCCGGCGTGGAGCGCGGCTTCTGCGCGGCCTGCGGCACCCCGCTCACCTACGAGTCGGACCGCTTCCCCGGCGAGACCCACTTCTACATCAGCACCCTCGACGACCCGCAGTCCCTGCCGCCCGCCTTCCACGTCTTCTACGAGGAACGGATAGGCTGGCTCGAAATCGCCGACGACCTGCCCCGCCATGCGACGGTGACCGGACGGGCGGACGGGGAATAGCCGGCGCGGCACGCCAGGGACCCCCGGCATGTCATGGAATGTCATGTTTTGTCATGAGGCCCTCCGGAAATGTCATGTTTTGTCATGGTCAGCCGCGCCTCCGGTGCCGTTGCTACCTGTCCGTATCTCGCATGCCGTTCCTCCATCGCGTTCCGTTCCGCTCCGTTCCGTTCCTCCCGCCGCCGGCTCGCCCGGTGCGGTGGGACCCTGTTTCGCGCGTATCGCGCCCGCCTGTCCGCGCGCGTCGCCGCCGGCGCGGTTCGCGCGCCTGATTGCCCGCGCGCGCGACCCCGAAATCAGGGCGCACCTTTCCCGTCCGTTTCTCGGGTTTTTTTTCGCGCCGGCGCCGGCGCGAACGGCGAGGCGGCCTCCGGATGGCCGCCCGTCCGGCTCAATATGGCCATGGCCTTTCCATAAGTCAAGTATTTTTAGGAAATATTAGAAATAAATTTCGAACAAACAGATTGTTCCAACTCTGCCGGCCCGCGAACGGCCCGGCTCCCCTATCCGGTCCACCGTCCTGCCAATCAGGCCGCGGCCGGCGAGGGGAACCTTTTTACGGTCTCGTCAATCGCCGGACCTGCTATTCGGCTCGCCAGTTCCAACTCGTAGTGAGATTGCAGATTCAGCCAGAACGCGGCCGACACGCCGAATGCGGTTTCCAGCCGAAGCGCCGTATCGGCGGTGATGCCGCACCGCCCGCGCAAAATACCCGCGATCCGGTTCCGGGAAACGCCCAGCGCCTCAGCCAGCCCGGCGGCGCTCAGCCCGTGCGGCTCCATGAAGTCTTCGCGGAGCGTCACCCCGGGATGAATGGGTCCGATCATCAATGGTAATCCGTCAGTTCCACATTGGCAGGTCCGTCATCCCGGTCTGACGCAACGATACAAAGGATGCTTGCGCCGGCCCGACCGCTCCGTCACCCCAGCAGCCCCCGGCGCGCCAGGTTCGCCATCAGCGCGCGGGCGCCGAAGGTCCAGCGGGGGGCGTTTTCGCTGGTGGTGACGCGGTTGGCGAGCGCGCCGAGGCGGGGGCTTGAGATCGTCACAAGGTCGCCCGGCTTGTGGGTGAAGCCCTGGCCCGGCGCGTCGCGGTCCTGGACGGGCGCGAACAGGGTGCCAGTGAAGAGCGCGAGGCCGTCCGGATAGTCGTGCGCGGCGCCGATGGTCTGGGCCGCCAGGTCCTCGATGTCGCGGCTGATCTCCGCCATCGAGCTTCTGCCCTCCAGCACGAAGCCGTCCCGGCCCGCCACATGCAGCGCGATCTCCGCACTGCGCATGTCGTCCAGGCCGAAACCGTCGTCCGTGAAGCGAATGAAGGGGCCGAGCGCGGTCGAGGCGTTGTTGTCCTTCGCCTGCCCCAGCAGCAGGGCGCTGCGGCCCTCGATGTCGCGGAGGTTCACGTCGTTGCCGAGCGTCGCGCCGACGATCCGGCCCGAGGGCGCGATGACCAGCACCAGTTCCGGCTCGGGATTGTTCCAGACCGAGTCGGAGCGGATGCCGATCTCCATGCCGGGACCGACCGCCGACATGGGCTGCGCCTTGGTGAAGACCTCGGCGTCCGGCCCGATGCCGACCTCCAGATAGGCCGACCAGAGCCCGCGCGCGACCAGCGCCTGCTTGAGCCGCGCCGCCTCCGCCGAGCCGGGCGCGATGCCCGCCAAATCCGCGCCGATCTCCTTCGCGAGCATGGTCCTGACGCCCTCCGCCGCGGCCGGGTCGCCGCGCGCCTGCTCCTCGATCACCCGCTCCAGCATGCTGGCCGCGAAGGTGACGCCGCAGGCCTTGACCGCCTGGAGATCGACCGGCGCCAGCAGCGAGTCCCGCGCCCCGAGCGGCCCCAGCGCCTCGCCGGGCGCCGCACGCAGCGCCGCCGCCGGGTCGTCGGCCGACAAGAGGTCGGTCATCGTCGGGAAGCTCCGGGTCACATCGACCAGCGCACCGTCCCTCAGCGCGACGACGGACGGCCCCCCGGCATCGTCCCGCCAGACCCGGCCGGCAAGCGCGGCGCGGTCTGCGTCTTCGGGCGGGCGGATGCTCATCGCGGGACCTCCGGCGGCGTTCGCGGCCATCATAGCGCGCGGATGGGACCCGGATAGCGCGCGACGATGCTGTCGGCCGTCAGGAGCGTGATACCTTCAACCCGGGCTTGCGCAACCAGCATGCGGTCGAAGGGATCGCGATGAATCGGCGGCAAAAGACATATCTCCGCCGCATGGGCTCCGGTTACCCGCAATTCGGTGTAGCCGTGAACCGACAACCTGCGCCGAAGCAAGCGCAGATCGATGTGGAAATCGGTTCGCCCCAGCCCGCTTTTTATCGCTATTTCCCAGAGCGAAGCGGCGCTGACGGCCGGTTCGGTCTCCGGGAGATCGATAATCCTGCGCGCCTCCGCCGGCAACCGCGCCGACCCGGTTGCCGCCCAGAGGAGCAGATGCGTATCTAGAAGATATTTCACGCATCGTCCTGGAACATGGACTCGATCTCGCTGGCGCCCATGCTGTCGAAGTCGTCGGGCACGGATATCTCACCGGCCATGAACCCGATCCGGGAGCCCGGTTCCGGCGCGTCCAGAGCGACGACCTTGACCACCGGCTTGCCCGCGCGCGCAATGATGAAGGGTTCGCCTTCAGCGGCGGCCTTGACGAGGCGCGACAGATGCGTCTTGGCTTCGTGCATGTTGACGGTGAGCATGGAACAGCCTTCCCGCTATTTAGTCCACTCTATTTAGCTAAACAAAATTCTTCGCGCAAGCCCCTGCCGCCAGGGAAAATTTTTAGTCGAACCGCGGGCTTTGTCTGAGTGATGTCGGTCTGGCTGCCGGTGTTTGCCGTGAAAATTGTTGGGGATCGGGCGCAAAAAAAACCTCCCCGCCAAAGCACTGCTCCCGAGGCGTCCGATACTCGCCATCTGCGGCGCCCGTCTTGCGGACCCTGACCGGTAGGCAACCCCGTAAAAGCCCGAAGTCCCGCCCGCGCGGCCGGCACCTGTTTTCATGATACGGGGTGGCCGACCCGCCCGACAATGAAGGTTTTGCCGTGAAAATTGTTGGGGATCGGGCGCAAAAAAAACCTCCCCGCCAAAGCACTGCTCCCGAGGCGTCCGATACTCGCCATCTGCGGCGCCCGTCTTGCGGACCCTGACCGGTAGGCAACCCCGTAAAAGCCCGAAGTCCCGCCCGCGCGGCCGGCACCTGTTTTCATGATACGGGGTGGCCGACCCGCCCGACAATGAAGGTTTTGGGGAACCCCAGACGTTTCTGGCCGCCGTCATGGTGGTTTCTTGATGCCGCGGTCCAGTGTTTTCGTCCTCGACGGGCGCAGTTGTTTTGCTGCGCCGTTCTTCGGCCCGAGCCTGTATTGCGGTGGGGGGTGGGGTATCAGCCTCTGGGCGCGATCATAATCGCGTCGAGGGCCTCTTGGGCGCGGGCGGCGTAGTGCCGGTTGGCCTCGGGTACATATCGGAAGCGTCCGTCGCAGCGCACGATAGCGATGGCCGCGTTGCTCAAGCAGGCCAGATTTCCGGGCAGGTGGCGCACATATGCCCGGCAACGGTCTTCGTCATAGGTGAAGTCACGCACATAGTGCACACGGTTCTCAATGTGCCAGTGGTTGCGCACCAGATCGAGAAGCTCCTTGGGGCCGGCTCGCTCTGCGCCAAGCGACGTCAGGCTCCAGGTGACCTCGATGCTGCGCTTGCCGGTTTTGAGCATCTTGCGCTCGCGTTCCATGCGCATTGCCTGGCGGCGCCCGTGAAGGTGGGCGTAGCCGTCCCACTCGGCAGCGCAGAGGTCGACGACGGCGCAGCGTCGGCGCTCAATGCGACCATGGCCCTTGTCGACGGTTTCGTGCCAGGGCGCATCGCTGAAGTCGATCGCCTTGAGGTCTTCGAGGATGGTCTGCTGGTTGCCCTTCACCGCGCTGACCACGTAGTCGGCACGGCGTTCGAGCAGGCAACGCGCGGTCTCGTGCTGGGCGTGCATCGCATCGATGGTGACGATCCGGCCTGTGAGGTCGAGACCGCTGGAGAGTTCGCGCACGGCCGGGATTTCGTTGCTTTTGGAGCTGACTTCGACCTGCCCGAGGACCACGCCGGTGTCATGCGCCACCGCAGCGACCATCCTCCTGCGCCGGTCTTCGCTCTGCTTCGAGGCACCGCGCAAATCCTTTCCGTCCATGGCCACAGGCGCGTGCGCACTGCTGTGCTGTCCGGCCCACTGGCCGATGGCATTGTCCAGGGTCTGTGGCGGCAGGGCGGCGAGGATGTTGTGGAAGGTGGTGACCGCCGGCGGCGTGTAGCACTGCCTGGATGGGCTCCAGAAGGCGCCCACCGCCTTGAGTTGCTTCTGGGAGAGCAGGGCGGCGAACTGGGCGAAGGCGTTCACACCCCGGTATCCGGCAAGCCGGGCGGCAACGGCCAGCGTCAGAATGGTGGTGAGCGCATAGCGCTTGCCCCGGGCATGGCGGTATTCGGGCACCTCGCCCAAACACTCGAACAGGCTGCGCAGCCGGGGCGCCGCCATCGGCTCGGTGTGCTGCTCAGCGTTCCAGTCTGCCGGTATCTCGGGATGGCTCAGCGCCTCGGGGGCGCCGTGTGTCAGTTCGAACACGAAGACCTCCTTGGGCTGGCCGTGGTGACGCCAGCGCGCCACCCCTCCGGGCTCGCGGGCAAAGCCGCGCGTCAGACCCAAAGAGCGCCAGTTGGCCGCGCGGTAGCAGGTGCCGGCGAAGCGCGAGACGTCCACAAACGTCTCCGCCACAACAGCCGGATAGCCATGCGCCGCCCGCAGGTCCTGCGACAGCCGCCGCACGCTCAGCCCCAGCACCCGCGAGGCAAGGTTGGGAACCCGCTCAGGCGTCAGGATGACAAAGCGCGAGTTGTTGGCAACCAGATGCAGGCGACGGAACTGCTGCTCCGCCGACCACCCGATCCAGCGGTCCCGCGCTCCCACCTTGAACGCTCCAGGCTGCCAGCCAACCAGGGCAAGCCAGGCCTCGCCATGAACCGCGACATGGCGCAGACCCTTGCCGATGATGCCGTGGAACCGCAGATAGTGGTGCGCCGCTACCAAATCGTCCCAGCGCCGGTGCTCCCGTGCCCCCCAGGTCGGGCGCACCGTGACCGCGCGAAGATCAACCCAAACACCCGCAAACAGAAACCTCGCCATGACCGGCACACTGCCATATCAAGAAAAAAATAGCCACCCCGGACCCCACCTCAACATGGCCCAAAGGCAGACAATTAATTCGCCCTGGGGGGTTCCGTTCCTCCCCCTCGGGGTGCATTCTTTCCCGAAAGGCAGACGGTTGCACCACTCGATGTCACGGTCATGTCAGGGCTGCCGGCACGGCATGGGAGCGAGAGCATGTTCATTCCCTTGAGGCGCCATGTTGCAGCAGGAAATCCGGCTGGCGTGGACCCGGGCAGGGGCGCAACAGCCGAGGTCCAACGCCGCTTCGGGCTGGTCCTGTCGCTCGCCGCCTTGTCTTGCACCCTGCTGGCGGCGGGCTGTGGCGGTGGCGGCAGCTCCTTTTCCCCGGCCGGCCCCCCTCCCGGAGGGGCCCCGGGCAACGTCCCGCCTGGACCCCGGGCGCCCGGCTCGGCAAATCCCGTCGCGCTTCAATTCCGGGGCCACGACCTCGGCACCCCCAACGCGCGCGACAACCGGAATTACCGGACGGCCGAATATCTGGTGAACTGGGGACTGGACGACATCGGCGCGGAGGAGGCGTATCGGCGCGGCTATTTCGGCGCGGGCGTCAGGCTTGCGGTGGCCGACCACGGCTTCGACCTCACCCATCCCGACCTGGCGGACCGTGCGGTGTCGCCGGTACATCTGCGGAATGCGGACAATCGGGTCTCAGAGTCCGACGAGAACGTCCACGGCACCTATGTGGCGATGATCGCGGCCGGAACCAGAGGGAACAGCCTGGGGCCTTTCGAGGTCACCTACCGGCAAAGCAACGGAAGCCCCGGCAGGAAGGCGACGAAGAACATGCATGGCGTCGCGCCCGATGCCTCGATCATGCCGATACAGACCTCGGACAGCGGGCGGCCCGAAGACGCGGTCGCATACGCCGCCCGAAACGATGCGCGGGTCGTCAATCTGAGCATCGGAATAGGCCGAGATTATTTCGGAACCTACAAGGGGCGGCCGGGAGTCTGGTTGACCCCTCCCAAACCATGGTTCAGGCCGGCTATGGAACGCGACGGCGCCTTGCTGAGCGAGTTCGAGTGGCTTGCCGGGGCTCTTGCCGGCAAGGACATCGTCGCGGTGTGGGCAGGGGGCAACGATGGCTGGAATGCGGAGGCCAACGAGATCAGCCTGTGCGGGAAGAACGATCGGAGCGAGGACGGCTGCCGCATGGGAGAACTGAGGATTTCCATGACGGAGTTCGCGGAGAACTTCAGCTGGCGGATGGACAACGGCGACCTTGTCCCGTTCAAGGAACTGTGGGGAACGGACTGCGGCGCCGCGAACTGTGTCGACTACAACGACCCGGGCGGATGGAAACTCGCTCCCCTGTTCGAGCCGGAACTGCTCGGAAAATGGCTGACGGTCTCGGCGACGCTGCCGGACGGCCGGATCGCCCCGTGGTCCAACGGATGCGGCGTGGCGAGAAACTGGTGCCTGACGGCGCCCGGCGGAGATTTCCGCATTCTGGCCGACGGGTCGGGGATGGGCGGCACATCCTTCGCCGCGCCGATGGTGAGCGGGTCCCTGGCGGTGCTCAAGAGCCGGTTGCCTTCCATGCCGATGGACGTCGTCCAGGCGGTGCTGCTCTGGTCGGCGACCCCGGTGGGTGAGCGGGAGAAAAATCTGCGGGTACCGGACCCGGTTTACGGGTGGGGACGCCTGAACCTTGCAGGCGCGATCGCGATGCAGGGCACGGTGTCGCTGCCGTTCTCGACCGTCACGACCACGCGGTCCGTTCCGCTGAGCCGGATGCGCGCAACCATGTCTTCCGCCTTCACCCATGCGGTTCCGCGTTTGCAACGGGTACAAACGGCCGTCGCGGGGGTCGGCGACGCATACTACAACATGGCGCTGTCGGATATCGTCCGCGCCGAGGCCGAAGACCGCCCGCCGCTCGGGTATCTTGCCAGGGACATGCTCGAGCCTGCGAACGGCTACCGCCTCAGCACCATGGGCCCGTCGGCCGAAATCGACCCGAATACCGGCGCGCTCGAGGGCGCCGGGTTGAGCATACCTGCGGGCGCATTCGGCCTCCTGCAGCTGCGCTACGACGTTCGCGGCGGCAGCGAACGGTCCGCGCCGGACACCGTCGCAGCCCCGTTCTTCGACCGGTCCGGGGGCACCCTCACGGCGCAGATGCAGGGGGAGGGCGTACTCCCGTTCGCGGCGTTCGGGGACAGCGGTCATGAGACCCGGCATGCGCCCTGGAGCCAGTACGGGCTGCAGTGGCGGCGCACGGCCGAGGGTTTCGAGCTGGCAGCCGAGTTGTCGCGTATCGACGAGCATCGCAATGTCTGGGGATCCGACTTCGGTTCTTTTGCAAAGACCCGGACCGGGACCTGGCGGAACCGGCTGTTCCTTTCCGCCCGGCTGGACGCGAAATGGCGGGGTTTCGCCGATTACGAGCGCAATTCCGCAGACGTCTCCGTTGCCGGCGGCATGCTGTCCGGGATATCGGGGCTTCGGGCGGAGGGGTGGTCGGCCGGACTGCGGGGTCGCGACATATTCGCGGACGGCGGTGTGCTCCGGCTTGCCGTTCGCCAGAAAACGCGGGTGCGCGGCGGACAGGCGCGGATCGACCGGGTCGTGGCGACCGGGGCGGGTTTCGCCGATGCGTTCTACCGCGGTGAGCCCCAGGTGCTGGAACGGCAGCCGGCGACAGTCCGGCTGAGCGCCCCGGCGACCAGGAATTACAGCCTTGGCTACGCCATGCCGCTCGGGGAAAACGCAGCTCTCGCCTTCGGCCTGGAATATGAGGACGAAAGCGATGACCGCGCAATCTCGACGCATATGCGAATGGAATTCTGACAGTCCGTTTGAGAATAGAATCGAGGTTCGGCGCGTTGCCCATTTTTCTCGCCGCTGCATCCCCAAAGCCACGATTTCCAGCACTTTGGGCTTCTCGATCGGACTGTAGTCATCCGTTGAAGGCATTCTCAAACGGTCTCTTACCGCTGCCTGCAGTCGCGCAGGCGCCGCCGTCGCCGCATCCTCAACTGCCGGATTTAGGATATATACCTCTTGTGGATCAAAGGGTTGCGGCGGATCAGACTAGGACTTCGATCAAATGTCGGTCTCGGTGGTTGCCTGCCCCCGCAACCACTTAGACCCCTGAAAACATTGATGTTTTCGGGGGTTTCTCATGTGCTGCTCCGTCGAGCATCGGCTTTGTATCAACACACGAGGCAGCTCGCGGGATACATCTTTTGTCCACAAATGGCCGCGCCTGGCTCCGCCAGGGAGTGCTTCAGCAGAGCAGCGGGCACAGGTCGAAATATCGTACCGTGTTGAAATAACGTTGTATTTTCATACATGTGACCCCGGTTGGCAGTGTATGGCCGCTCCGCTCCCCGAGCAAACCGTCACGCGTGAAGCGCCTCGCAGGGATCAACACCGTCAGGGGAAGAACCTAAAGGTCAGAGCCGTTCGGCCGCGTGAAATGGGCGCTGATCGGTCGGGGCCCCATTCGGTGTGATCGTCCTTACGGGGGTCTTCGTGAAGCTGCAGCTCGCAGCGGCAGTAAATGGGACACCGTGTCGAAATGCCCGCGCTCTGCGCGGAAATATTCACCAATTTGCGCGCCCATGCCGAGCTCGTTGCGCGCTCCTGAAACTCGAGCGCTATGAGCGAAATGGCGGTGCGGGCATACAGGCCGTAACCGATCTTGACGAGGCGGCCTGTCCGAGCGTGTGGAGCCGGGCCGGTTCGGAACTGCCCGGAATGCGCGGCGGCGGAACGGGAAAGGGTCGGTCGGCGAAATCACCGGCGCCCCACCCTATACCTCGTGGGCATGAAGCCTGAACGAATCGGCATTTTCATTTTCCGCGCTGGGCGGCTAACGGGGAGAATCGGAAAGGCGAGGAGGCAGGCCGGACGGGCCGGCGCAGTGGCGGCTTGCGGCACGAGATAAGGATTTCAAATCGTGTCGATCGGCAAATCCAATTAGCGGCGGCAGGCCCGCGCTCCCACCTGACTCCGTGGCGCGACCCCTTCGGCCGTGCCCTTGCCGGGATACGCGGGAACCGGGCGATGACCGCGCGAAGCGACGACAGCCGGACAGCCAGACGCAATCTTGGCCGCGGGACGCGCCAGCGTGCCCCCTTCCCCGGCCGGCTGCGCCGGGCCCGGTTTGCGATTCGCTTGGATCGGAGCGCCGGGCAAGGGAACGACGCGCCATGAACCCGGACGATGCCTTCGAGCGCATCCTCGCGTCGTTGCACGAGGCCACCCTCGACGACGCCCGCTGGCCCGCCGCCTCGGCCGTGATCGACGAGGCCTGCGGCGCCGCGGGCAACGCCCTGACCGTCGGCGAAGGGACCGGCGGCGGGGACCGCATCCATTTCGCCCGCCTGCTCTACCGTGGCGAGTGCCGGCAGGAGCTGGCGCGCGAGTATTTCGAGGCCTACTACCCCCACGACGCGGGCATGCACCGCCTCATGGGCCGTCCCGAAGGCCGGCTGGTGCATCTCCCCGACCTCTGGACCGAGGAGGAGCGCAGGACGTCGCCGGTATACAACGAGGGATGGCGCCGGCTGGGCGCGCAGAACGGCCTGAACGCGCATTTCAGCGACCCGGATGGCCTGCGCCTCGTGTGGAGCCTCGCCGATCCCGTCGGCGGCGACGGCTGGGAGCCTGCCCGGATGGGGCTGATCGAGCGCCTGCTGCCGCATGTCCGTCAGTTCGTCCGCATGCGCCAGGCGCTGGCGGCGGCCGGGGCGCTGGGCGCCGGCCTGGCGGGCCTGCTGGACAGCGAGCGCATCGGCGCGGTGCAGCTCGACCGCGGCGGGCGCGTTGTGGAGGCCAACGCGCCGGCGCTGGAGATTCTGCGCCGCGGCGACGGGCTGGTGGACCGCCACGACGTGCTGGACGCCCGGCTGCCGGCGGACAGCCGCCGCCTGCGCGAACTGCTGGCACGCGCGCTGCCGGACTGGCGGGGCGTCCCCCCGGGCGGCGGCTCGATGACGGTCGAGCGCCCCTCGGGCCAGTCGCGGCTGGCGCTGCACGTCATGCCGGTGGGCGACGCGGAAGCGGACTTCGGCGGGCGCCGGGTGGCGGCGCTGGTGCTGGTGGTCGACCCGGCGCGGCGCGCGCGCATCGACCCGGCGCGGGTGGCGGCGGCGCTCGGCCTGACGCCGTCCGAGAGCCGGATGGCGGCGCGGCTGGCCGAGGGCCTGCGGGTGCAGGAGATCGCCGCGGACCAGGGCTGGTCGGAGGAGTATGTGCGCTGGCTGGTCAAGCGGGTCTACCGGAAGCTCGGCATATCGGGGCAGCAGGTCGAGCTGGTGCGGCGGGTCCTGGCGGTGGACGCCCTGCCGCGGCGCTGAGGGGCCGCCGGCAGCCGGCGCTGGCTCTCCGGGCGCGGTCCCGTTACCTCCACTATTGGAGGATTCTATAGGCGTTCGGGGCGGTTTACGCTTCCACTGTCAGGAATCCGTCGCGGTCCAGGGACCGGCCGGTTCCGGGCCCGCGCGGCGCAGCGGGGGAGTGGATCGATGGCCGCGATCCCTGTCGGGAAGCTGCATTTGGGCGCTGCGCCGCGCGCGGGCGCCGGCCTTGCGCTCGTGCTGCTCGCCGCGCTGTGGGCCCTGCCCCAGGAGGCCCATGCGCAGACGACGCTCGTCAGCAATACAGGCCAATCTCGCACCAACGCTGTGACGGCTGGAGTCCTGTCGTCCGGCAGACTGACGCAGGGATTCAACACCGGGAACGCCGCGGGCTACGAGGTGAGTTCCGTTGGGCTCCACATTCACCGGAACTACTTTTCGAGTGGCGAGACGGTTACGGTGTCGATTCACAGGTTCGACAACAGCGCTCCCAACAAAGTGGGAGATCTGGTGGCCACGCTGAGCACTCCGTCTCCGCTGAATGGGAATGGAGTAAGAAACTTCAGGGCGCCTTATTACTTCCGAATACCAGGTATTTGGTGAATTTCGTTAGCACAGGCAACGACGGGGCCGATTTGCAACTAGGTATTCTTGGCAGCGATGCCCAGACGGGCGCCGAAGGATGGTCGATCGAAGACTCTTACCGGCTTAGCGGAAACAGGTCCGGCCCTAATTCCATCAGGATGAACGTGAAGGGCAGCGTCCTGTCGCACTTCACGGCGACGCTCGCCTCTCCCGAATCCTTCGTCGGGCGGAACCTGTTCTACCGGTTCGAGCTCACCTTGTCCGAGGCCGTGGCGATTCCGTTCCAGGATATGCGCGATCATGCCTTCAGCGTGACGAACGGGTACATGGCCGAGGCGAAGCGCATCCACAAGGACCGCAGGACCGAGGGGGGGCAGCAGCGCCTCTACAGCAACCACTGGCGCATGACGGCGGTCGCCGACGACGAGACGAAGCCCGTCACCGTCACGCTGCGGGGCAACCGCCCCTGCAGCGAGCAGGGCGCATTGTGCGACGGGACGGTTCAGCTCACCAGCCCGCCGGTGCTGACCCTGACCCCCGATACGGCCCCGTTCGACGGCAGCAACCTGCCGAGCCTCTCGATCGCAAACGCGAGCGCAACCGAGGACACCAGCGTTCTCAATTTCGACGTCACCCTGTCGCGGGCCACGCAGTCGCGCATCGCGTTTGACTACAGGACCATTGCGGGCGGCACCGCCACCGCAAACGCCGATTACCGCCCGGTCGTCGATACGACGAAGTTCATCCGGCCGGGGGAGACGACCGTGGCGGCCCCGGTAGGGCTGATCGAGGATACCGCGAGCGACGCGGGCGAGACGGTGAAGGTGGAGATAAGCAATGCGCGGGTCGTCACCGACCGCGGGACGGCGTTCGGGCCGCTGACGATCACCACGGCCGAAGCGACGGGGACGATCGATGCGCCGACGACCAGCACGACGGCGGTGCCGAACGTGAACCTCCGCATCGAGGACACGAGCATGCGGGAGCGCAACGGCTTCATGCACTTCACCGTCACGCTGTCGCGGCCGCTCGAAGACAATGTCTGCTACGACTTCGAGACGCTCACCACGGGCACGGCGACCGAGGGGGAGGACTTCCTGGCGCGCCCGAAGTCGACGCTGTGGCAGCAGGCCGGGGTGACCGAGTGGACCGAGTTTGTATACATCCTGGATGACGCTATCAACGACCCCGGGGAGACGGTGAAGGTCAAGATCAGCAACGCGGAGCTGTGCAACGACGCATCGAAGACCATCGACATCGGCCGGGCCCAGGCGACGGGCACGATCCAGAACAGCGACCCGATACCGGCTGCGTGGCTCGCGCGCTTCGGGCGCACGGTGGCGTCCGACACCGTCGCGGCGGTGACGGCGCGCCTGGAGACGCCGCGCGAGGCGGGCTCGCACGTGACGCTGGGCGGACATCGCCTGTCGCTGGACGGCTCCGGCGCCGGACTGCCGCCGACGCCGGCGGGTAGCGCGGACTGGCTGGCCTGGTCGGAGGACCCGGACGCGGGCACGTCGCGGACGATGGACGCGCGCGCGTTGCTGATGGGGACGTCGTTCCGCGCGGTGCTCGGGCAGGGCGCGGGGTCGCAGTTCACGAGCTGGGGCCAGAGCGCGTCGGTGTCGCGGTTCTCGGGCGCCGTTCCCGGGCTCAGTCTGAGCGGCGAGTCGGCGACCGGGGCGATGGGCATGGACTACGAGTATGGCCGCCTGCTGACCGGGTTCGCGATGACGCACAGCCTCGCCGAGGGCACGGCGCATGGAGCGGAGCGGAGCTACCTGATGGGGAGTTCGGTCACGACGATGCTTCCCTATGCGCGGCTCGCGCTCTCGGAGCGGGTGTCGGCGTGGGGTCTGGCGGGCACGGGCTCCGGCGAACTGACGCTGGACCTCGACGGCGGCGCGGCGGAGCGCTACGCCGCCGACCTGTCGATGACGCTGGCGGCGGCGGGCGTGCGGGGCGAGCTGGTGACGCCCGCCGAGGCGGGCGGGTTCGCGCTGGCCTTGAAGGCGGATGCGTTCTGGGTGCGCACGGAGTCGGAGGCGGTGTCTGCGCCGGGCGCGGGGAACCTCGCGGGCGCGCGTGCCGATGCGAGCCGGGTGCGGGCGGTGCTCGACGGCTCGCGGACGTTCGCGCTCGCGGGCGGCACCCTGACGCCGTCGGTGGCGCTCGGTGTGCGCCATGACGGGGGCGACGCGGAGACCGGGAGGGGCATGGAGCTCGGCGCCGGTGTCGGCTACGCGGACCCGTCGCGGGGCCTGGACATGGCGCTTCGCGTGCACGGTCTTGCGGGGCACGCCGGGGACGGCTACCGCGAATGGGGCGTGTCGGGCTCGTTCAGGCTCGAGCCGGGCGGCGAGGGGCGCGGCCTGACGCTGTCGCTCACGCCGTCCTGGGGGGCGGACGCGGGCGGCTCGGAGCGGCTGTGGACGATGCCGGACGCTTACGCGCTGGCCGCGAACGACAATGCGGAGCTGTCGAGCCGCCTGGACGCGGAGGTCGGCTACGGGCTCGGCGGCCCGGCGGGCCTCGGGGTGTTGACGCCCTATGCGGCGCTCGGGCTGGCCGGGGACGACGCGCGCACGTGGCGCGCGGGCGCGCGCTGGAACCTCGCGCCCAATGTGAGCCTGGGTCTCGAAGGCACGCGGAGCAAGAGCGCCGCCGATCCGGCCGAGCACGGCGCGACGCTCAGGGGCTCGGTGCGGTGGTAGGGGCACGGCCGCAGCGATGGCTCGCGGTACGGTTCGAGAGTTCCGACAGCCTCAGCCGAGTTGCCGCGGGCACTGGCCAGGGAGCTTGCGGCTCTCGGGTCAAGACCTCGATCCGGTCGGCGATCTTCTGAGCCGGCTCCCGAAGCTGCGCGATGGTCCAGTCGGCCGCATAGCCCTCGGTGACATCGTTGGGCCGGGCGTGGTTGACCAGCCGCTTGGCCAGTGAGGGCGGCAGCATCAGCTCGCGCTCGGCCACGGTGATGAAACTGTTCCGCAGCCCGTGGAACCAGAACTTGGTGCCGCCGGTCTTGCCGATGCGGGCTTATACCACCGGCCACAGATAAGAACCGATTAGCCTCTCTCGGCGGAGATTACCTCTTGCAGTAGGAGGCCTCGGCTCAGGGGGCGAGCTGCGGAGGGAGGCTCTGCTATAGGTTCCAATCAACGACCGTTGGTATTAGAGGTGATCCGGGTCCTGAACATGGCCGGTGGCGGCGGTGCGCGAGGGGAACGCCCAGCCGCGGGCCTCGACCGGGTAGTCGCCGGCCTCGGCCTGCCGGCGCTCGAGAATGACCGCGAGTTGCCGGGTGGTCGGAAGCTCCAGGGGGACGCAGCCCTTCGTAGTCGACGCAGGGCCGGCGATAGACGGAGCGCAGCAATGAAATTGCCCGGTTGGCCGGTGACCATCCATGGTCCGCGGTGATGCTGTTGAACCTCATCTCGACATCCCGGCGGGCAATGGAGTCGAGAGTGCGCGTGAGCCAGTCGCCCAGGTAGCGGTTCGCCTCGTAACGGTAGAGCTCGCCGGTCCGTTTCGAACGGTTGGGATTGACCGCCATGTACTCTTCGAAGGCCTCGCCGAGGGTGGGCATCGCGCGCGCCTTGGCACGTTCATAGGCGGGACCGGCGCCGCCGGCGACCTGGCCGAGCAGGTTCTGGGCCAGCTTCCGGGCCTGCTCGACGGTGACCTTGCCGTAGTAACCGATCGCGACCCGCTTGTTGGGCGCTTCCGCCCACCGTCGCCGGCGCGGTAGTTGACGAGGAAGACCTTGGTCCCCGTTGGCTGGATGCGAACGCCGAAACCGGTCAGCTTGTCGTCCTAGGAGATCCAGGGCTTGTGCCCGGCTGGAACGCCTCGACGGCCCGCCTGGTAATCGTCGTGCGCACCCTGGCGACGCGTTTTCCGGGTTTTTCTGGCATGCCGCCATTGTAAGATCGCCGGAAAATCCGTCGACACAACGATCAACACGAGAAAAGAACTCGGTGGCCGCGCGTGGCCGCAAGATAAAGACGGGTCTCATAACCTGAAGGTCGCAGGTTCAAATCCTGCCCCCGAAACTACTGAAAGCCATTGGAAACATTGAAGTTTTCGAGGGCTTTTTCATGTGCTCGGCATGGCGCCCGGGCCGCTCCGGGCGCCGGGGCGGACTGAGGCCGGGATGACGCAAGGGGGTTTCCCGGGTCGGGCGTTCGCTTTCCGGGCGAATGGTGAGCGTTATAGGCATGTTGCATTTGACAATCAGGTAAATTTCGATACGCTTTGTGGCGTCTGGTTTCATATTGGTCGGCCGATACCGTGGTCTTCTCGAAGATGTGAGGTATAGGCATGAAGAACCCGCGATATTTCAGAGTGCAAACAGGCGCGGATTCGAATCGATATGCTTGCCGTTGCGATACCGGCCGGTGAGTGAGCGGCATTGTCGGCAAGACTCCGTCCCCGTCTCGCGGAACTAGACTGGCTCACCGTTCCCTTTAGCGGAACGCGGCTGCGATGACGTCCCGGTCGAGCATGCCGGCGGGTTCGTCGATGCCGCCCGTTTTCGTTACCGGTTCGGCCGGACATGTCGGCGCCAATCTCGTGCGCCGGCTGCTCGACGACGGCGTGCGGGTCCGGGTGTTGCTGAGGCATGAGGACAATAATGAGGCGCTGGAAGGCCTCGATGTGGAGCGCGTGTTCGGCGACATCCGGGACCTGAATGCCACCAGGCAGGCGCTCGCCGGATGTCAGGGCGTCTATCATGTCGCGGCCAAGATCTCGACCGTCGGGGGCAACCGCGCCCATCGCCGGGAGCTGTTCGAGTGCAATGTTCGCGGCACCCGCAACGTGCTGCAGGCGGCGCGGGAGGCCGAGGCCGGGCGCGTGGTCGTAACCGGCTCCTTCAGCGCGGTCGGTTACGATCCGGACGATCCGTCCGCGCCCAGCGACGAGACGATGCCGTTCTATCCCATGGAGCGCACGATGCCCTACGAGCGCAGCAAGTCGCTGGTTGAGCAGGAATGCTGGCGCGCGGCGGCCACGGGGCAGGATGTCGTGGTCGCGACCTGTTGCGCGGTGGTGGGAGGCGCCGACTATCTGCCCTCGCGGCTGGGAAGGACCCTGTGCGACTACACCAACGGCAAGCTTCATGCCTATATCGATGGCGGGTTCGAGTTCGTCGCGGCGCGCGACATTGTCGAGGGGCACCTGCTGTGCATGCATCATGGCCGCTCGGGCGAGAAATACATCTTCAGCAGCGAGTACAAGACCATCTCGGAGATCGTGGGCCTGTATGAGGAGGTCTCGGGCGTCCCGAGGCCGCGCCGGCGGATTCCGGCGCCCCTGATGCTCGCCTTTTCGGAAGTGGCGAGCTCCTACCTGAGCCGCTTCCACCCGGACTTTCCCCAGCGTTTCACCCCCGGCGCCATACGCCTGCTGAAAAAGCGCCGCCATGCCGACACCGGCAAGGCGCAGCGCGAGCTCGGCTACCGGCCGACCGGCATCCGCGACGCGGTTCACGAAGCCTACGCGTTCCACCACGGCCGCAACGCGATCGTAAATCCGTCCGCGAAACCGCCGCGCGCCGACGCCCCGGAGCAACGCGCGGCGAGAGAGGCGGAACCTCCCGCGCCGCGCCAGGGCTTGCATGCGGTGCCCGGCGGGAGCGCGACATGAGGCCGCCGCCCTGCTTCGAGGAGGCCGGCACGCTCCGCCAGCAGGCGCGCGCCGCGGGCATGGACCCGAATTACTGGTATGCGGTCGAGGAAGTGCGCCGGGTCAAGCCGGGGACGGTGGTCGAGGTCGTCTTCTGGAAACATTCGATTGCGTTGTTCCGGGGAACGGACGGCTCGTTCCAGGCGATCGAGAACCGCTGCGCGCACCGCCAGCTCAAGCTCTCCATCGGCCATGTGGAGGGATGCCGGCTGGTGTGCGCCTATCACGGCTGGGAATATGGCGGCAGGGAACGGCCCGCCGGGGTTCCCTATGACGGCAACGGGCGGAGCTTTCCGCGGCTTGCGCTCAAGACCTACCCGGTAAAGGTCCGCTACGGGCTGGTGTGGCTCTTCCCCGGCGACCCGGAGCAGGCGGAACAGCACCGGATCCCGGAGATTCCCGAACTGGAGGGGCCCGGGCGCTGGACCTGCGTGCCGCTGCGCTTCACGTGGTCGGCGCACCACTCGATGGTGATCGACAATGTGAGCGACTTCACCCACGCGCATCTGCACCGCCGCTACCGGCCCTTCGACGGAGCCACGCTCGCCTCCTGCGAAACCGTCGGGGACAATGTGCATCTCGCTTACGATACCCGGGTCGGGCGCGGGCGCATTTCAGGACTGTTCGTGGACCACGAGCGGCTCAACACCAACCGCATGGAGCTCTGCTACGAATATCCCTACCAGTGGTCGAACACCGATGACGCAATCAAGCACTGGCTGTTCGTGCTGCCCATGGACGAGCGCACCACCCGGGTGTTCTTCCTGTTCTATTTCAAGTCTCTGAAAATTCCGTTCCTGCCGGTGCGCATTCCGCGTTTCGCCATGACCGCGGTCATGAAGATCTCCAACCGTATGCTGATCGCCCCCCTGCTCGACCAGGACCGGTTCGCGCTCGAAGCGGAGCAAGAGGGTTACGAGAAACACTGGGACGCCCGCCCCGTCGAGTTCAATCCCGTGGTCAGGGCCTTTCAGGAAGTGACGGTGCGCAAGTGGCGGGAAACTCTGGCCCGCGGGTCCGGGGACGGCGGTGTCCCCGCCTGAAGCGTTCCTCCTGTCGTCCGCGCTGTCGGGCGGAGCGCTGCTCGAAGCGGCGGCAATGGCGCTGGCGTTCGTCGCGTTGCTGTTCCTGGGTTCGATGCTCCTTCCCGGCCGCCGCATCGCGGGGCCGGACGCCGAGGGCAATGAGCGCATCTACAAGCTGAACGGCCTCGCGCTCTTCCTGATCGCCGCGCTCGCGGCGGGCCTCGCCCAGTTCCTCGGCTGGTTCTCCCTTTCGGTGCTCTACACCCACTTCGCCGCCCTGTTCGTGGCGGCGAACGCCTTCGCCTTCGCCCTTGCCGGCTGGCTGTATTGGCGGGGGATGCGGGCGCCCGGCGCGGCGCCGGGATTCTGGCGGGGCTATTTCGGCGGCGTCGATGCCGGCCCGGTCTGGTTCGGGATCGACCTGAAGCTCTTCAGCTACCGCCCCTCGCTCATCGGTCTGGCGCTCGTCAACGCCTCCTTCGCCGTCGTGCAGTGGGAAACCTATGGCGAGCTTACCCTGGCGATGGCGCTCTATCAGGCGTTCACCTTCCTCTACGTGCTCAACTACTTCCAGTTCGAGCACGGCATGATCCACACTTGGGACATCATCAGCGAGCGCTTCGGATGGATGCTGGTCTGGGGCGACTACGTGCTGGTGCCGTTCTTCTACTGCCTTCCCGGCTGGTGGCTGGTTCACGCGCCGGACCCGTTGTCTCCGGCCGCCGCGGCGGCCATCGTCCTGTTGTTCGCCTTCGGCTTCTGGCTCTTCCGCGGCGCCAACCAGCAGAAGCACCGCTTCAAGCGCGACCCCGATATCAGGATCTGGGGGCAACCCGCCCGGACCCTGGACGGGCGCCTCCTGGTCTCCGGATTCTGGGGTATCGGACGGCACCTCAACTATACCGGCGAGATCTGTATCTATCTCGCTTTCGCGCTGACCACCGGGCTCGCATCCTGGGGGCCCTACCTGCTGCCCGCGTGGCTGGCGGGTCTCCTGTGGCACCGCTCGAGACGCGATGAGCGCCGCTGCCGCGCCAAATATGGCGAGCTGTGGGAGCGCTACACGCAGCGGGCGCGCTTCTCGATGCTGCCGTTCATCCATTGAGGACGGGGATGGCGAACCGGTCTCACAGCATGGCGACGCTGCAGTCCGCGGACCTCCCGCCGCCGTCGGAGGCGCCCGTTCCGGAACTGGCGGGCAGCTGGCCGCTGATCGGCCATCTCAGGGAATTTCAGCGGGACCCGGTCGCCATGCTGAGCCGCGGCTGGCGCCGGCATGGCGACCTTTTCCGCTTCAGGCTGGGACTTCGCGACTTCGTTCTCTTCACCGGGCCGGAAGCCCACGACTTCTATTTCAGGGCGCCCGAGACCCAGTTGAACGCCAAGGCGGTCTATCGCTTCACCGTGCCCGTCTTCGGGCGCGGCGTGGCCTATGACACCTCGCCGGAAATCATGGCGGAGCAGCTGGGGTTCCTGTTTCCCGCGCTCCGCGAAGCCGCCATGCGGAAATTCGCCCTCATCATGTTCGAGGAGGCGAGCGCTTTCGCCGACGCCCTCGGCGGGGAGGGCGAAATCGACCTGCCGCACGCGATGAACGAGCTCACCGTCAGGATCGCCAGCCGCTGCCTGATCGGGCAGGAGGTTCGCGACCGGGTGGATACCGGCTTCGCCGAGGCCTACCACGACCTGCAGAAGGGCATCAACACGCTCGGATTCTTCCTTCCCAGACTTCCCACCCCGGCGCATCGAAGCCGCGACCGGGCCCGCCGGAAGGTGGCGGAGCTCTTCGGTGGAATCATGGCGGCGCGCCGCAATGCCGGGGCCGGTCCCGACGACTTCATGCAAACGCTCATGAATGCGCGCTACAAGAACGGCCGTGCGCTCAGCAACGACGAGATCACGGGGATCCTGCTGACCGTGCTGTTCGCCGGCCAGCACACCAGCGCGGTGCTCGCGACCTGGACCGGCCTGGAGCTCTTCAGGACGCCCTCCTACCTGGCACGGTTGAGGGAGGAGGCGCGGGAGGTTTACCGCGAAGCGGGGTCGATGAGCCTCGACAGCCTTCAGCGCCAGCCGGCGATGGAAAACGCCGTGCGCGAATGCGAGCGATTGCACCCGCCGCTGATATTGCTGATCCGGAAGGTGCTCGAACCGCTCCGTTACGGGGGCAGTGTCGTGCCCGCCGGCACCATGGCCATGGTGTCGCCGGCGGTTTCCCACCGCCTGCCCCGGGTTTTCGCCGATCCGGAGCGGTTCTTCCCGGACCGTTTCGCGCCGCCCGCCAGCGAGGACAGGCAACATCATTACGCCCTGATCGGCTTCGGCGGCGGCAAACATGCGTGCATGGGCAAGAATTTCGCCTATATGCAGCTCAAGGCGATCTGGACGGTTCTGCTCGACCGCTTCGACTTCGTCGCCGGGCCGAAGTTTCCACGCCCGAATTACGGCAGCTGGGTGACGGGGCCCGAGACGCCGTGCCGGGTCCGCTACCGCCGCCGCGTGGAGCCGAGCGTTTTCCGATGAGCGGTGCCGCCGGGCGGCCTTACGACGCAGCCATTGTCGGCGCGGGCCCGGTGGGGAGCCTCTGCGCGCTCGCCCATGCGCGCAAGGGCGCCCGGGTGGCCCTGCTCGAAGCCAATCCCAGGGCATCGGCGCGCCTGGCCGGCGAGTGGCTGCATCCGCCGGCCGTCAGGATATTGCGCGACATCGGGATAGACACGGACCGGCTGCCCGGAGCCACGCCGGGCAAGGGATTCGTGGTGTTTCCGGAGGACGGCTCGGAGCCGATCCTGCTTCCCTATCCGGACGGGTCCCGGGGCCTGGCATGCGACCATGCGCTGCTCGTCTCGAGCCTCCGCGACGCCATCGCGGACGAAGCCGGCGTCGATTTCATTTCCCACGCGCGGGTCAATGCGGTCGATGACGGGCGGGTCGCCTTTTCCGTTGGCGGCGATGAGCGCTCCATAACCGCCGCGCGCGTCGTCGGCGCCGACGGCCGGGCCTCGATCGTGCGCCAGTCGCTGGGTCTCTCCACGGACCCGATGCTCTGCTCGCGGATGCTGGGGGTCACCATAGGCGGGGCGGACCTGCCCTTCGAAGGCTACGGGCATGTGGTGCTGGGCGGGCCGGGTCCGATCCTCATATACGGCCTGGCGGACGGCTGCGTCCGGGTCATCGTCGATCTTCCGCTGGACCGCTGGACGCCCCGGGACCGGATTGCCTTCCTGTCGGAATCCTGCGCCGGGCTGCTGCCGGGGGCTCTCGGGCCGGCCTTCGTCGAGGCGTTGCGGGCGGGCCAATTCCATGCGGCGGCCAATCAGCTGAGCCCGCGCCGGGTGCTGATCGGCGACGCCGCCGGGCACTATCATCCCATGACGGCGGTCGGCATGACACTCGGGTTCGGCGATGCGCTGACGCTCGCCGAGAACGAGCGCTTTCGGGACTTCGCCGCCGAACGCTTCCGGGCGACCCGCATTCCCGAGTTCCTCGCAATGGGGCTCTACGAGGTCTTCGCCGATCATCGCGTGGAAGCGGTGGTCCTCAGATCCGCGATCTACCGGGGCTGGCGGGCGAATTCCGCGTACCGGGACCGGACCACGCGGATACTCGCCTGCGAGGACCGGTCCGCGACCGGCATGACCCTCGCATTCTGCGGAACGGTGGCCCGGGCGCTGACCCGGGAGATTCCGTTCTCCTTCCGCCGGTTCGCTTCGCATCGGACCCGGACCATCTTCAATGCGCTCGCCGTTCGCCTCTGGTGGCTCCAGCGCGGTGTCCGGCAGCTCCGGCAGGCGAGTCGCGAGGGCCGGGAAGAAAGCAGGCAAACCCGGGACAGCCTGGCCCGCGCGTTCCTGTACTCCATGCCTTCCGGAGGCGAGGCCTCCAGGCCCGCCCGCTCGAAGGAGGTCGAATCGCCCGATGCCGGTCCGGCATTGAAGAGCGCGGCCGCGCGCCTGTTGAGCCTCCAGAGAGAGGACGGCGCGTGGGAAGGCGAGATGGTCTGGTGCCCCATGCTCACCGCGCAATATGCGCTGCTGCACCATCTAATCGGACGGCCGCTGGAACCGGGCCGCCGCCGGCGTGTGCTGCGCTCCTTCGAGCGGACCCGGCTCGAGGGCGGCGCATGGGGCCTGCACGAGCACTCGCCGCCTCACCTGTTCGTCACCGCACTCGTCTATGTCGCGGCGAGGCTGCTGGGCGTCGGGCGGGAGGATCCCCTGGTCGAGCCGGCCCGGCGGTTCCTGCAGGCCGAGGGGGTTCTCGGCATTCCGAGCTGGGGAAAATTCTGGCTGGCGCTCCTCAACCTCTATGACTGGCGCGGGGTGAACGCGGTTCTGCCGGAACTGTGGAGCCTGCCGCGCCGGATACCGCTGCACCCCTCGAACTGGTACTGCCACACGCGGCTCATCTACATGGCGATGGCGGCGATTTACGCGCGCCGGTTCCAGGCGCCCGTCACGCCGCTGATCGAATCGCTGCGGGAGGAGCTGTTCCCGCAGGGCTTTGCCGGCGTTGACTTCTCCGCTGCCCGGGGTCGCCTGCGGGATGCCGACCTGTATGCGAGGCCGGGCCTCTGGCTCAGGGCCGGATACGGGCTGGCGCGGCTGTTCGAGCGGGTTCACGGCAGGCGCCTCCGCGCGCGATGCACGGATGCGATTGTCGGGCGCATCAGGTGGGAGCTGCAGACCACCAGCCACACAAGCATCTCCCCGGTCAGCGGCCTTCTCAACATCCTTGCGCTGTGGCTGCACGATCCGGACGACGCCGACTGCCGGCAGGCGCTCGCGCAGCTGGACGGCTGGATCTGGGAAGACGAGGAAGAGGGCGCGCGCGTCACCGGAGCGAGAAGCGCCTCCTGGGACACGGGGTTCGCGCTGCAGGCGCTGGCGGCGCTGCCCGAGCCCGCCGGGGTCGGGGACGCGCTCGCGCGCGGCGCCGGTTTCCTGCTGGGCGAGCAGATCGATACGAGCTTCGAAGGGTTTCGCGAAGCCTATCGAACCGACCCCAGGGGCGGCTGGTGCTTTGCGGGCGGGTGGCATGGCTGGCCGGTGAGCGATTGCACGGCGGAGGCGGTGCTCGGACTCATCGCGGCACGGGGCGGCGACGCCGACAGGGCGGCGCTCGGCGATGCGGTCGCCTTCATGCTGCGCGGCCAGAACCGCGACGGCGGCTTCGGCAGCTATGAGGCGCGGCGTTCGGCTTTCGGCCTGGAGTGGCTGAATCCGGCCGAGATGTTCGGCGACTCGATGACGGAGCATTCCTTTGTGGAATGCACGGCATCCTGCCTCGCCGCGCTCGCCGCGTGCAGGGAGCGGTTTCCGGAGATCGCGGACGGCGCGGCGGGCGCCGTCTCCCGGGCCGAATCCTGGCTGCGCCGGACGCAGGCGATGGACGGCTCCTGGCGCGGCGTATGGGGCGTCCAGTTCATTTACGGCACCCTGTTCGGCATCAGGGGCCTTCTTGCCGCCGGGTCCCGTCCCGGCGACCCGGCGCTGCGCTCGGCCTGCCGCTGGCTGCTGGAACGCCAGCGGGAAGACGGAGGATGGGGCGAGCACCACAGCGGCTGCCTGACCGGCCGCTATGTCCCGCACGGCGAGAGCCAGGTCATCCAGACCGCGTGGGCGCTGATCGCGCTCCTCGAGGCGGGCGACTCGAACTGGGCCGCGGTGTCGCGCGGCGCCCGGTTCCTGCTCGACACGCAGGACGCCGAAGGGGGGTGGCCCAAACAGAACATGGCCGGCGTGTTCTTCCGGACGGCGCTCCTGGATTACGTGCTCTACCGGCAGTATTTCCCGCTGCATGCGCTCAGCCTCTATGAGCGCCGCCGCCGGGACCGGTTGAACCTCGCCGCCCCTGCTGCCTGCGCCGGCGCGTCGGTGCCGCCCCTGCCGGAAGCGGCTTCCGCCCGTTCCCTGTCCTGAGCGCCGGCGGCCCTGCGGCCGAGGACGCGCGGCGTTCAGTCGCCGGAGCGCGGAGGCTTGCGGGCCAGGAAAAAGAACATCGGCGTGAAGATGCCGGACCTGCCGCCTTCGATCAGCGCGTCGGCCGCCGCGTTCAGCAGCGTGCTGACCGCGCGGGAGCCCTCAGGAAACAGCCGCAGCCTCTCTCCGACCCGCAGCGTCTGATTGGTGAGGGCGCGGCCGAAAGGCGTGCGCGGGATGCTCGAAAGCGTGAAGTCGCGGCCCTGCAGGGCGCGGTACCAGGGCGTTTGCGGATCCGACTCGGGGGCGCGGTCCCTGGCTTCCAGCAGCTCGAACCCGGCGGTGCGCAATGCGTCGCAAATCTCCGGCATGGACGCGATTTCCGGCAGCGCATCCCCAACCATGATCTCGTTCTTGATCCGCTGGTGCTCCGCGTTTTCGGGGTCGAAATCATCGGTGAGGCACCACTCGTAACCCGCGAAACAGGCGCCGGGGCGCAGGACGCGCAGGATTTCGCGGAACGCGCCTGCCTTGTCCGGCGCGTGGGGCATGGACTCGATGGCGAACGCGGCGTCGTAGCAATCCTCGCCTTCGGGAATCCGCATGTAGTCGCCGTGGATGAAGCGGCACCGCGACCCGACATCCCGGGTGTGATGTTTCGCGCGTTCGATCTGGTAGGTGTTGTTGTTGATGCCGACGAAGCCGGCGCCGGAATAGCGCGCCAGGTTGCCCATCGGTCCGCCGACCCCGCATCCCACATCGAGCACCTGCATGCCCGGCTTCAGGACCAGCCGGTCGGCGAGATAATGCTGGTGCCTGACCATCGAAGCCTTGAAGCTCTCGCCCCGGCGCCTTGGCGCGAAGTGAAAGGACTGGCCCCAGCCGAATTCGTAGAAGTCGGTAACCAGGTCGTAATAGTGATTTACGAGCGAGCGGTATTGCTCTCTTCTGCCCTGCTCTCCGGCGTCGTAAATCGCCGTGTAACCGTCCACCACGGATTTCACTTCGTCCGGAGCGAGATTGGCGAGAGAACGGGAACTCGACCGCTTGGCGGAAGAACGGGTCATCGGAACATTGTGACAGAGGCGGGCGGTTTCCCCAAGACCGGAAAGGCGGCAAGACAGGACCGACCGTGGGGCGGGCCGTACGATGTCATGTCCCGGCCGGGTGCGAGTCCGGGCTTCCGGGCGGAGATGCGGGGGCGTGCCCCTGCTGTTTCAACCTGAACGATCATGCTCCGCCGGTGGACCTGCGGCCTGTCCCGGGGCCTGGTCCAGCAGCGACTCGCCGGGCCTGACGCGGGTGAAGGCGACGGGTTCCGAAGCGGAGGCGAATTCGCCGTCCTCCAGACGCACGGCGGTATAGCGCGTGGCGGCGAGGTCTCCGGTCTCGGGGAAGTCCTCGCGGTAGTGTGCGCCGCGCGAGTCCTCGCGGGCGCGGGCCGCCGCCGTGATCGCGCGCGAGACGGTCACGAGGCTTTCCAGGTTCAGCCGGTCGTGCCAGGCGAGGTTGAAGGTAGGGCCGCCGGGCGCGCCGGCCGCCTCCACCTCCGCCGCGAGCGCGGCGAGCCCGGCTTCGGCGCGCTCGAGGCTCCCGGCCGAGCGCAATATGCCGACCTCGTCCCACATCAGGTCCGCGAGCCGGTCGCGGATGCCGGCGAGGTCGCCGGGCGGCCGGTCGAAGACCCTCAGGCAGCGCGCGGCGGCGGCCTCCAGCACCGCCTCGTCCGGGTCGGGGAAGGCGCGCTCGCGGGCCGCGTCCGCCGCCATCCGGTCGCCGGCAATGCCGCCATAGACGGTGGAGTTGGCGACGCCGTTGCCGCCGAGCCGGTTCGCGCCGTGGACGCCGCCCGTGTCCTCGCCGGCGGCGTAGAGGCCGGGCAGGGCGGTCGTCGTGTCCGGCTCGAAGGCGACGCCGCCCATCATGTAATGCGCGGTCGGCACCACCTCGACCAGCCCGCCGGCGAGGTCGAAGCCGCAGTCCCGGCAGCGCTCGACCATGCCCTTGAAGCGCTCGGCCACCGAGGCGGGGCCGAGATGGGCCATCGAGATGTAGAGCCCGCCGTTTTCGGTCACGTTCCCGGCACGCATCTCGCTCGCCATGGCGCGGCTGACGATGTCGCGGGTGGCGCGCTCCAGCCGGTCGTCGTAGCGCTCCATGAAGCGCGCGCCGTCGCCGCCGAGCAGGTGGCCGCCGGCGCCGCGCAAGCCCTCTTCCAGCACGGTGCCGGTCATCCTCGTGCCGGGGCCGGCATAGAGCCCCGTCGGGTGGAACTGGACCATCTCCATGTCGCGCAGCGCCAGGCCCGCCTCCAGCGCCATCGCCATGCCGTCGCAGGTCTTGTCGCCGGAGGGGGTGTGGTAGCGGTACATGGTCGGGCCGCCGCCGGTGGCGAGCAGCACGGCCTTCGCCCGCACGAAGCGCAGGACGCCCGTGCGAATGTCGATCAGCAGCACGCCGGCGAGCCTGGAGCCGTCGCGCGAGGGGACCAGCGCCGCCGCCCGGTGCTCCTCCAGCCGCGTCACCGCCCGCGCCCAGACCTGCTCCATCAGCCGGTTGACGATCTCGATGCCGGTGAGGTCTCCCTTGTGGACGGTGCGGTCGAAGGTCTGGCCGGCGAACGCCTTCTGGTGGATGCTGCCGTCGGGATTGCGGTCGAAATAGCAGCCGATCTCGTCTTCCAGTTCGCGGATGCGCGCCACCGCGCCCTCGATCAGCGTCCAGGCCAGCTCCTGGTGGTTGATCCAGGCCCCGCCTTCGATCGTGTCCATGAAATGGCGTTCGAGGCTGTCGCCGGGCGCGAGCGCCACATTGTAGCCGCCCTGCACCATGCGGGTGCAGCCGCTCTTGCCGAGCAGGCCCTTGGCTGCGACGGCGATGTCGAGCGCGGGGTCGGCGCGGTAGGCGTGCAGCGCGGCGAACAGCCCGGCCCCGCCGGAGCCGAGGATCAGTATGTCCCGGTCGAGGCGCTCGATCATGCGAAGGCCGCCGCCAGGAAGCCGAAGCCCGCGAGCAGCGCCAGCCCGCCCGCCACCGCAATCCGCGACCGCTGGCGGTCGGACCAGCGCCCGAACTCGAGCAGCAGCACGCGCAGGCCCCCCGTCAGGTGGAGCGCCAGCAACACGACCAGCCCCGCCTCGGCGAGCTTGACCCACGGATTGTCCGTCCAGTCGAGCACGCGATCAAGCGCCGCGCGCTCCACCGCGAGGCCGAGCACGAGGAAGTGGACCGGCAGGAAGACCGCCAGCGCCACGCCCGAAAGCCGGTGCAGCAGGAAGGCCCACCAGGGTCCGCGCTTCACAGCACGGCCGCCACGGCGCGCAGGCCGAGCGCGAGCAGCACGAGGCCGAACATCGTCATGGCGATGTCCAGGCCTGCGCCCCGCCAGCGCCCCCACTCCCTCAGTACGGCCCGCAGCCCGATGGGCGCATGCACGGCGGCGGCCAGCACGAACAGCCCGTAGACCGCGCCCCAGAACAGGCTGCCCTCGGTGCGCGCCAGGATTTCCTCGGCGGAAAGCCCGTCCCGGACGGCATAGAGGATGACCCCCAGATGCAGCAGCACCAGCGGCGCCATCACCATTGCCGAGAGGCGCTGCGCCGCGAACAGCCAGGCCTCGTTCATCGGCGCGGACCCCGCGCGCCGCCGCCGAGCGCGCGGCGGAAGACCTCGCGCTTCAGGCCGGCGATGGCGGCCGTCGGGTTGAGGCCGGTCGGGCAGGCGTCGGCGCATTCCTGGTGGCTGCGGCAGAGGTGGCAGCCCGCCCCGGCTGCGTCCAGGTGGCCGTCGCGGTCGCCGTCGCGCCGGTCGTTCACCAGCGTCCAGAGGCGGTTCAGCACGGCCGGGCCCGGATAGTCCGGGTTCCAGGCCACGCTGTCGCAGGCGGCGTAGCAGACGGCGCAGTTGATGCACTCGATGCCGGCGTCGGCGGCCATGCGTCCCGGCTCGTCCGGCCGGACGGCTTCTTCGGCAGGCGCGGGCGGCGGCACGAACCGCGCCTCCGCGTCGCGCCATTTCTCGAAGAAGGGCGCCATGTCCACCGCGAGGTCCCTGATGACCGGCAGGTTGCGCAGCGGCCCGATCCGCACCCGGCCCTTGCGCGCGGCCTGCGAGACATGGGTGCGGCAGGTCCAGCGCGGGCGGCCGTTGACGGTCATCGCGCAGGAGCCGCACATGCCCACCCGGCAGGCGAAACGGTAGGCGAGTGAGGGGTCCAGATAGCGCTGCACATGCGTCACCACGTCGAGCACGGTCTGGTTGGCCTCGTGCGGCACGGCGTAGCGCCGCCAGGCGCCGCCGCCGCCCTCCCCGCGCCAGATTTCGACTTCGAGCATCGCCATGACGGGGCCATCGTAGCCGGTTTTGACAAGCCGGGGGCAAGCGCGTTTCATGCCGCCGCCAGCATCCCCAGCAGCTCACGCAAGCCGATTACCTCGATCCCTTCGCTCTTCGGGTAACGGTCATCGCCGGAATAGACGATGAACGAGCGCTCCGGTTCGAGGTCTTCCCGCGCGTGGTGGAATCCCCTGTCGAGCTTCGGCGCGAGGCTGCGCTTGATTTCCACCGCCCACAGCCTTCCGCCCGGCATCTCCAGCACCAGGTCGATTTCGGCACCGGCAGCCGTCCGGTAGAACCATGCTTTCGCCCTTTCGGGCACCGCGCCGAGCAGGTTTTCCAGCACGAACCCTTCCCAGCTTCCGCCGACGACCGGATGACCCAGCACCGCTTCGCGGTCGTCGAGGCCGAGCAGCGTGTGGACGATGCCGCTGTCGCGCACATAGACCTTCGGCGATTTCACCAGGCGCTTGCCGACATTGGCGCGGAAGGGCGGCAGCCGCCTCACGAGCAGGAGGTCGACCAGCAGGTCGAGATAGCCGGCGACCGTCTTGCCGTCGACTGCCAGCCCGCGCGCAAGCTGGGCCGCGTTGAGCGTGGCGCCCTGCATATGCGCCAGCATGGTCCAGAAACGGCGCAGGGTTTCCGCCGGCACGCGCGGCCCGAGTTGCGGAATGTCGCGCTCCAGGTAGGTGCGGATGAAATTCTCCCGCCAGACGGCGCTGTCTTTCCCGCTGCCGGCGAGGAAACTGTCCGGGAACCCGCCCCGCACCCAGAGCCTGTCGCGCGCACCGGCATCGACTTCGAGAAGGTCGAGCGGCCCCAGTTCGACATAGGAGATGCGGCCGGCAAGGGATTCTCCCGACTGTTTGAGCAGGTCGATGGACGCCGGACCCAGAAGCAGGAAGCGGCCCGCCCGGACGCCGCGGCGGCGGCCCCTGTCGATGAGGCCCCGGAGCGTCTGGAACAGTTCCGGCGCCCGCTGCACTTCGTCCAGGACGACCAGCTTGTCTTCGTGCCCGGCAAGGTAAAGCGCGGCGTCGCCCAGCTTCGCCCGGTCGGCCGCGTCCTCAAGATCGAGATAGACGCTCGGTCGCTCTTCGGCGATAAGTTCGGCCAGCGTGGTTTTGCCCGCCTGGCGCGGACCGAGCAGCGCCACAGCCGGGAACCGGTCCAGCCGGGCGCGAACGACTTGCGATTTCTGGCGCGGCAACATCCTTGCAATTATGGAGTGCAATTCCAGAAATGCAAGGTTAAATGAAGCGATTGCCTGCTCTTGAGCAGGGCGGCCGCGCGGCGATGGCGGCCGGTTTTGACAAGCCGGGGGCAAGTGCGTTTCATGCGCGCCCATGACCATGCTCCAGCGACCCGGCTACGCGCTCCACATGGAAACGGTGGACCTCGTGCCGCCATGGAACGCGCCCGGCGAAGCGGTGCTGTTCTGCCACGGCGTTGCGGTCGATTGCCACATCTGGTCCGGCTGGCTGCCCGGCCTGATCGACCGGTTCCGCGTCGCCCGCTTCGATCTTTGCGGCTTCGGCCGCTCGACCCTGCCGGGGCCGGAGCACCGCTGGTCCTTCGACGGGCTCGCGGACGACATCATGGCGGTCGCGGACGCGGCGGGCTTCGGGCGTTTCCACCTCGTCGGCGAGTCGCTCGGCGGCACTGCCTGCCTGTTCACCGCGGCCCGGGAACCGGAGCGGATCGCGAGCGTCTGCGCTTGCTCCACCGGGCATTACGGGCCTGCAATTCAAAACGTGGCCGCCTGGCGGGCGGCGGTAGAGGCCGCCGGCATGGAGCGCTGGTCGGAGGAGATGGTTCCGCGCCGGTTTGCAGACGGCAAGGTGGGGGCCGCCGAACGGCAGTGGATGCACGAGGTCCAGAGCCGGACGGCCGCCGCCTCGCTGCTCGATGCCGCAGACCTGCTGATGGGGGCGGAGCTGTCCGACACATTCCGGCGAATCGCCTGTCCGGTGCTGCTGCTGCATCCCGATTCGAGCCCGTTCCTGCCGATGACCGTAGCCGCGGACCTGCTCACGGTGCTGCCCGATGCGCGGCTCCAGGTCTTCCCCGGCGCCCGTCACGGCATTGCGCTCAGCCATGCCGCGGAGGGCGCGCAGGCCTTCCGGGAATTCGCCGCTCTCTGAAATTTGATCGCGCTGTCACAGGGAAACTCTCCGGAAACTCCTGTCCGGGCGGGGACATCCGGTTGCCGACGCGCGCGCCGGTCGGTAACATGCGGGCGCATTCCGCGTCGGCAGTTCAGGGGCGGCCTTGACGAGCGGGGACGCAGCAGGACTCCGCGCGGCTGTGCGAAGCACTCGAACGGGAGAGCGAAAGCCCATGAGACTCAAAACCACATTGGTTGCCGCCGCTGCGGCCGCGGCGTTCTCCGTCGGGGCCCACGGAGCGACGCTGGATGACGTGAAAGCCAAGGGCTTCATCCAGTGCGGCGTTTCGACCGGCCTCGCCGGTTTCGCGTTCACGGACTCCGGCGGCAATTGGGACGGCTTCGACGTTGTCTTCTGCCGCGCGACGGCGGCGGCCGTGTTCGGCGACCCGAATGCGATCAAGTTCACGCCGACGACCGGCAAGACGCGCTTCACGGCGCTTGCCTCCGGTGAAATCGACCTGCTCTACCGGAACACGACCTGGACGCTGAGCCGGGACGTGGACCTGAAATTCTCCTTCCTGGGCGTCAACTACTATGACGGCCAGGGCTTCATGATCCGCAAGGACATGGGCGTTTCGTCGGCCTCCGAGCTCGACGGCGCGACCGTGTGCATCCAGACCGGCACCACCACCGAGCTCAACCTGGCCGACTTCTTCCGCGCCAACAACATGAACTACGAGCCGGTGCCGATCGAGACCAACGCCGAGGCGCAGCAGAAATATCTGGCGAACGCCTGCGACGTTTACACCACGGACGCTTCCGGCCTGGCCGCGACCCGCGCCACCTTCGAGGATCCCGAAAACCACGTCATCCTGCCGGAAATCATCTCCAAGGAGCCGCTCGGACCGCTGGTCCGCCACGGCGACAATGCCTGGGGCGACATCGTGCGCTGGGTGCTGAACGCGCTCATCATCGCCGAGGAGAAGGGCATCACGGCGGCGAACGTGGACAGCATGGCGTCCGCCGACACCAAGGACCCGGAGATCAAGCGCCTGCTGGGCGTCGAGGGCAATTACGGCGAGATGCTGGGCCTCTCTGCCGACTGGGCCGTCCACGCCATCAAGACCGGCGGCAACTACGGCGAGATCTTCGAGAAGCATATCGGCGAGAACACCGCCATCGGCCTCGCCCGAGGCCTGAACCAGCTCTGGACCAAGGGCGGCATCCTCTACGCCCCGCCGTTCCGGTAAGCACTGTGTGATCGAGGGCGCTTCCCGAGGGAAGCGCCCTCTCTTTGTCCGGGCCGGAGGCCGTCGCGCGGCGAAGCCGTCGGCCCGTTTTGACGGGGAGCTGTGACGCCATGTCCACGACAGGGCAGCCACACGCGGAACCGTTTCGCGTCAGCCAGCTTCTCTACGACACCCGATACCGCTCCTACACGATTCAGATCTTTGCCCTGTTCGTCATCATGCTGGCGTTCGCCTGGGCGATAGACAACGCGGTCCGAAACCTGGAGGCGCTCGGCAAGGACATCGATTTCGGGTTCATCTTCGAGACCTCCGCCTACGACATCAACCAGCACCTGCTGGATTACGATTCGACGTCCACACACGGGCGCGCCGCCTTGGTCGGCATTATCAACACGATCCTCGTCGCGATCATGGGCTGCATCACGGCCACGATCATCGGCGTCCTCGCAGGCGTGCTGCGGCTTTCCCGGAACTGGGTCGTTGCGCGGCTGATGACGGTCTATATCGAGACGGTCCGCAACATTCCGGTCCTTATCTGGATCCTGTTCACGGTCGCCATCGTCAACGAAGTCCTGCCGGGCGTGAGGTCGTTCCGGGGCGAAGATGCGATGAGCGGCCTCTTCTTCGACAGCGTCTTCATCACCAACAGGGGCTTCTACATCCCGGCGCCCGTCTTCGAAGCGGGTTCGACCGCGGTCGGGGTCGTGCTGCTGCTGTCGATTGCCGCAGCCTGGTATTTCGGCCGCTGGGCCAGGGCCCGGCAGGCAACGACCGGCCGGATATTGCCGGTATTCTGGGCGCGGCTCGCAATTCTCATCGTTCCGGCCCTGCTTGCGTTCTTCGCCATGGGGTCCCCGGTCTCGCTGGAAGTTCCGGCCTTGAAGGGCTTCAACTTCAAGGGCGGAATCTACATGCGCGACAGCCTGATCGGCCTGTGGTTGGCGCTCTCGGTCTATACCGGCGCCTTCATCGCCGAGATCGTGCGCGCCGGCATCCTCGCCATCAGCAGGGGCCAGACGGAAGCCGCCTATGCGCTCGGCCTCCGGCCCGGGCGCACCATGAGCCTCGTCGTGCTGCCCCAGGCGCTTCGCGTCATCGTGCCGCCGCTCATCAGCCAGTTCCTCAATCTCACCAAGAACTCCTCGCTCGCCATTGCCGTGGGATACATGGACGCCACCGGCACGCTCGGCGGCATCACGCTGAACCAGACCGGCCGCGAGATGGAGTGCATCCTGCTCCTGATGGCGTTCTACCTGGCGGCCTCGCTGACGATCTCCGCAGGCATGAACGCCTACAACAGAAGCGTCAGGCTGAAGGAGCGCTGAGGTGGCCGGCGAAAAACCCGTCGCATTCGTCGCCGAGCGGCAGATCCCGGCGTCGCCGCCGCCGGTCAGGACGGGCGGCGCGCTCGGCTGGGCGCGGGACAACCTGTTCTCCGGCGTCTTCAACACCGTCGCGACCCTGCTGTCGCTCGCGTTCGTCGCCTATATCCTCGCCATGGTCGTGCCCTGGCTGTTCCTCGACTCGGTCTGGAACGCCTCCTCTCTGCAGGGGTGCCGCGAAGTGGACGACGGCGCCTGTCTCGCCGTCATCAACGAACGCTTCCTGCAGTTCGTGTTCGGGTTCTATCCGGAGGAACTGCGCTGGCGGCCGATCCTGGCGTTCGTGCTGCTGTTCGTCGCAATCTGGCCCGCGCTCTTCAGCTCCGCCCCGCGCAAGCTGCTCATCTTCAGCGCGCTCTACCCGCTTCTCGCTTACTGGCTTATCTGGGGCGGCTCGCTCTGGGGACCGGTGGGCGCCGTCGTCGGTATCGCCATCGGCTGGGCCTGCATCCGCTTCCTGCCGCCGCTTGCGCGGGGAAGGCTGGATGAGGGGATCGCCTTCCTGGCGGCGGTCGGCGCGGGAATTCTCGCGACGGCGCTCTGGTGGCTGTTCGGCGTCATTGCCTTCGAGGACGCGCTGGGCGCCGTGCTGGCAATCGGCCTCGAGCCGGTGGAGTCCGCCAGGCTCGGCGGATTCCTGCTGTCCACCATCATCGGCGTCTCCGGCATTGCCGGCTCGCTGCCCATCGGCATCGTGCTCGCGCTCGGGCGGCAGTCGAACCTCATCCTCATCAAGGCGGTCTGCGTCGGGTTCATCGAGTTCATCCGCGGCGTGCCGCTCATCACGCTGCTGTTCGTCGCCTGGCTGCTGCTCTCCTACTTCCTGCCGCCCGGCACGGAGTTCGACCTGATACTGCGGGTGGTCATCATGGTGACCGCCTTCGCCTCCGCCTACATGGCGGAGGTCATCCGCGGCGGGCTCGCAGGGTTGCCGGCAGGGCAGTACGAGGCCGCCGACTCGCTCGGGCTGGACTACTGGAAGTCGATGCGCCTGATAATCCTGCCGCAGGCGCTCAAGATTTCCATTCCGGGAATCGTCAACACCTTCATCGGCCTGTTCAAGGACACGACCCTGGTCATCATCATCGGGCTGCTGGACCCGGTGGGCCTGCTCCAGCCGATCCGCGCCGACCAGAACTGGAACGGCATCGTGTGGGAACTCTACGGCTTCATCGCGCTGTTCTTCTTCATCTTCTGTTTCGCCATGTCGCGCTATTCCATGTATCTGGAACGCAACCTCGATGTCGGACACCGATAGGGAGGCGCCATGACCGCCGCCGCTACCGAACGGGACGAAGAACGCCGCGCCATGACGGCCTCCGGCGAGGTTGCGATCGACATCGCCGGCATGAACAAGTGGTTCGGGGAATTCCACGTCCTCCGGGACATAAACCTGACCGTCTATCGCGGCGAGCGGATCGTCGTTTGCGGGCCGTCCGGGTCCGGCAAGTCCACGCTTATCCGCTGCATCAACGCGCTGGAGAACCACCAGGCCGGCCGGATCGTCGTCGAAGGCACGGAGCTGTCTTCCGACATCAAGAACATCGACCGGATCCGGTCCGAGGTCGGCATGTGCTTCCAGCATTTCAACCTCTTCCCCCATCTCTCGGTCATCGAGAACTGCACGCTGGCGCCGATCTGGGTCCGGCGCGAGCCGAAGAAGGAAGCGGAGGACCGTGCGCGCTATTTCCTGGAGCGGGTGAAGATCGGCGACCAGGCGCTGAAATATCCGGGTCAGCTCTCCGGCGGCCAGCAGCAGCGCGTCGCGATCGCGCGCTCGCTGTGCATGCAGCCGCGCATCATGCTGTTCGACGAGCCGACCTCGGCCCTCGACCCGGAAATGATCAAGGAAGTGCTGGACGTGATGGTCGATCTGGCGGAGAGCGGCATGACCATGCTGGTCGTGTCGCACGAGATGGGCTTCGCGCGCCAGGTCGCCCACCGCATCATCTTCATGGACGAGGGCCAGATCGTGGAGCAGAACGAGCCGGAGGCCTTCTTCAACAATCCGCAGTCGGAGCGCACGAAACTGTTCCTCAGCCAGATACTCCATTGACCCGCGCCGACGGCGAGCCGGGCGGGCAGGAGCGCCCCTACATCCTCTACGGCGTGGAGGCCTCGCCTTATACGGTCAAGCTCCGGGCGGCGCTGCGCTACCGGCGGCTGCCCTACCGCTGGGTCTGCCGCTCCGTGCGGATGTATGAGCCGCTCGCCCATGTGCGCCCGCAATTGATGCCGGTGCTCCGGTTTCCCGACGGCGAACTCCGGACCGACAGCACGCCCATCCTGGAGGAGCTGGAAGGGCGCCACGGGGCCTGCCGCTCGCTGCTGCCGGAGCGCCCGCGCGACCGCTTCCTCGCCCGGTTGATCGAGGACATGGCCGACGAGTGGCTGACCAAATGCCTGTTCTTCTACCGCTTCAATGCGCCGGAAGACGGCGAATTCGCGGCGCGCTGGGTGATGGACGACGCGCGGGAGGACCTCTCCGCGGAGCAATACGCCGCAGCCGTCGCGCCCTTCGTGGAGCGCCAGACGGGGCGCATGAGCCTGGTGGGCGCCACACCGGAGGCCGCGCCGCTCCTCGAAGCGAGCTATCTGCGCGTTCTCGATGCGCTGGAAAGCACGGTCGCCAACGAGCGCTTCCTGTTCGGCACGCGCCCCTCGGTCGCCGACCTCGCGCTGTTCGGGCAGCTGAAGACGCTCGGCACCGATCCGACGCCGATGGCCATCATGCGCGCCCGCGCCCCGCGCACCGACGCCTGGGTCCGGCGCGCGGACGACCTGTCCGGCGTCGAGGGCGAGTGGGAGGAGCCGGGGCCCGCCGTCGCCGCGCTGCTGGAAATGGCGCGGGAAATCTACTGGCCGTTCCTGAAGGCCAATGCGGCGGGCGATGTTGATGTCATGCTGGCGGGACACCGCTTCCGTCAGCCGCATTTCCGCTACCAGGCCAAATGCTACGATCGGCTGGTCAAGCTCCATGCGGCGCTGGAGCCGGGGGTGAGAGAGGAGATCGGACTGGAATGACTGCAAACTCCGTCGAGTCGCGGATGACCGCCATAGACGACGCCTGGCTCGCCACGACGGAGGAGGAGATCCTGGAGCCGGACCTGCCGATCGTCGATCCGCACCACCATCTCTGGGACTTCCCCTTCCACCGCTACCTGCTGGATGAGCTGCTGGAAGACACCGGCAGCGGCCACAATGTCCGCGCGACCGTGTTCGTCGAATGCGGCTCGATGTACCGGGCGGCGGGGCCGGAGGCGGAAGCCCCCGTCGGCGAGGTCGAGTTCGTCAACGGCACGGCCGCGATGAGCGCATCCGGGCGCTATGGCGAGACCCAGACCTGCGCCGGCATTGTCGGCTTCGCGGACCTCACCCTGGGCGCGGCGGCCGAAGACGTGCTGCAGGCCGAAATCGCCGCCGGCAACGGGCGCTTCCGGGGCATCCGCCACGCCGCCGGATACGACCCGAGCCCGGACGTGCGCAACAGCCACACCAACCCGCCGCCGGGCCTCTTCAACGACGCGGCCTTCCGCGAGGGCTTCGCCCGGCTGGCCGCGCTCGACCTCACCTTCGAGGCGTGGCTCTACCACACGCAGCTCGCGGACGTCGTCGGCCTCGCCGGCGCCTTCCCGGAGGCGCGCATCGTGCTGGACCATGTCGGCGGGCCGCTCGGCATCGGCCCCTATGCCGGGCGCCATGACGAGATTTTTCCCGGCTGGCGCGACGGCATCCGCGAAATCGCGAAATGCGAGAACGTGTATGTCAAGCTCGGCGGCCTCGGCATGAAGGTTTACGGGTTCGACTTCCACAAGCAGGACCGGGCCCCCGACTCCGACAGGCTCGCCGCCGTCTGGCGGCCCTATATCGAGACCTGCATCGAGGCGTTCGGCCCCTCGCGCTGCATGTTCGAGAGCAATTTTCCCGTGGACAAGGCGTCGTGCAGCTATGCTGTCATGTGGAACGCCTTCAAGAAGCTTGCCTCCGGCGCGTCGGACGGCGAGAAAGCCGACCTGTTCGCCGGCACCGCGCGGCGCTTCTACAAACTCGACGGAGTGTGACATCCATGCCCGAAGCCCCGCTCAGCAATTCCGGCATCCTGGCCGCCTACCGGGACAAGACGCCGACCAGCGCGAAGCTGTTCGAAGAGGCCTGCCGCACCTTCCCCTCCGGCATCACCCATGACAGCCGCCGGATCGAGCCCTACGGCATCTATGTCGAGCGCGCCCAGGGGCCGCGAAAGTGGGATGTCGACGGCAACGAATATGTCGACTATTTCGGCGGCCACGGCGCGCTGCTGCTCGGCCACAACGACCCCGATGTCGGCGCGGCGATCTCCGACGCGCTCGCCTGCGGCACGCATTTCGGCGCCAGCCATGCGGGCGAGCTGCGCTGGGCGCAGAAGATCCAGGACCTTGTGCCCTCGGCGGAGAAGGTGCGCTTCACGTCGTCCGGCACCGAAGCGACGCTGCTCGCGCTCCGTCTCGCGCGGACGGCGACCGGACGCACGAAGATCATGCGGGTGCGCACCCACTTCCACGGTTGGCACGACCATATGGCGTCCGGCCAGAACTCGCATTTCGACGGCTCCTCGGCCATCGGCCTCGTGCCCGGCATCGCCGAGAGCACGGTGCTGGTCGATCCCGAGGACCTGGAGGGCGCGCGGGCGGCGCTGGCCAAGGGCGACATCGCCGCCGCCATCCTGGAGCCGACCGGCTCCTCGACGGGCATGGTGCCGACCTCCCCGGCCTTCCTCGAAGGGCTGCGCGAGGCGACGGCGGAGAACGGCACGGCGCTCATCTTCGACGAGGTGGTGACCGGCTTCCGCGTCTCGCCCGGCGGCGCGCAGGGCCATTACGGCATCCGCCCGGACCTGACCGCGTTCGCCAAGATCGTCTCGGGCGGCGTGCCGGGCGGGGCGCTGGCAGGCCGCGCGGACTTCTTCGAGCGGCTGGATTTCGACATCACCCGCGAGAAGGGCATCGAGAAGGTCGGCCACCAGGGCACCTACAACGCCAACCCGGTGGCCGCGGCCGCGGGCCTTGCGGCGCTGACCAAGCTGGAGGCGACAGGCGCCTGCGAGCGCGCCAACGCGACGGGCGAGCGGCTGCGCGCGGGCCTGAACGACGCCATCCGGGAAGCCGGCGTCCCCTGGGCGGCCTACGGCACCTTCTCGGTGTTCCACATCTTCACCAACCCCGCCGGGCGGGCGGACGTCTCGCCGGACAGTTTCGACCCGTTCGCCTGCGGCTATGAGGAGCTCCGGGGCAATGCGCCCGGCGCGGCGCACAAGCTGAGGCTGGCGATGAACGTGAACGGCGTGGACCTGACCGGCTGGCCGGGCGGCACCATCTCCGCCACCCACGGCGACGCCGAGATCGATGCCACCGTTACGGCCTTCGCCCGCTCCCTCGACATGCTGAAAGCCGACGGCGAACTGTAGGCGCGGCGGCCGCTCCTTGCGGGGCGGCCGATCTCCGCAGCCCACCGCCTGCAGCGGCCGGCCTCCAATGTTGCCGCCGCTGCTTGCCCCCGCGCCCACACCGCCTAATTTCCCGGTCTTCCGCAGCTCTCCCGGATCGCCTTGGCCATCTTCTTCCTGCCCGTGCTTGCCATGCTGGCGGCGTTCGGGCCGCTTTCCATCGACATGTATCTGCCGAGCCTGCCGGCCATCGGGCGCGAATTCGGTGCGTCCGCCGGCGATGTGCAGTTCACGCTGTCCGCCTTCTTCGTCGGCTTCGGCATCGGGCAGCTTCTCTACGGCCCGCTCTCGGACCGCTACGGGCGCCGGCCGATGCTGCTCATCGGCGTCTCGGTCTATCTGGCGGCGAGCGCAGGCGCGGCGTTCGCGCCGGATATCGGGGCGCTGACCGCGGCGCGCTTCTTCCAGGCGCTCGGCGGCGGGGCGGCGACGGTGATCGCGCGGGCCTCGGTGCGCGACCGCCATTCGGGTGCGGAAGCCGCGCGGATGCTCTCCACCCTCATGCTCATCATGGCGGCCGCGCCCCTGCTGGCGCCCTCGCTCGGCGCGCAGGTGCTGCATTTCGCCGACTGGCGCGCGATCTTCCTGATCCTGGCCGGCTGGGGCGCGCTGGCGCTGCTGGCGGTCCTCTTCCTGCTGCCTGAAACGCGGCCTCCCGAAACGCGCATCCGCGCGGGCCTCGGCTCGATCTTCGTGAACTACGCCCGCCTCGTCTCGGAGCGGCGGACGCTCGGCTGCGCGCTCGCAAGCGGCGGCGCCTTTGCCGGCATGTTCGCCTACATCTCCGGCACGCCCTTCGTGTTCATGGAGGTGTTCGGCGTCTCGCCGCAAACCTACGGGCTGCTGTTCGCGGTCCATATCCTGGCGATCATGGCAGGCGCCTGGACCAACCGCCGGCTGGTCGGCCGCGCCGGGCCTGCCGGTATGATGACGGCGGGCACATGGCTGCTGCTGGCGGCGGGCCTTGCGCTGGTTCTCGTCGTCCTGCTGCTTCCCGGGAGCCTCGCCGCCATTGTCGCCGCGCTTCTCTGTTTCATGTTCGCGCTCAACCTGATCGCCGCCAACACCATCGTGATCGCGACGGCCGACAAGGCGGAGCTCGCCGGCACCGTCATCGCGCTCATCGGCGCGGGGCATTTCGCCCTCGGCACACTGTCGGGCCTCGCGGTCGGCCAGTTCCATGACGGCACGGCGCTGCCGCTCGCACTCACGGTCGCGGTCTGCGGGCTCGTGTCCTTCTCCGCCCATCGCTGGCTGGTGCCGAAGGCCGATTGACTCCACGCGCCCGGCCCCCGAAAGTTTCCTTCGTCTGCCGGGCGCCGGCAGAGCGGTGACGAGAGGATACGCCCCGATGGAAATCGGCTTTTTCAGCATGCCTTCCCACCCGCCTGAGCGCGACCTGCGCGAGGGCCACGAATGGGACCTCCAGCATATCCGCTGGGCCGACGAGCTCGGCTTTACCGAAGGCTGGATCGGGGAGCACCACACCGCGCCCTGGGAGCCGCATCCCGCGCCCGATTTCCTGGTGGTCGAGGGCCTCCGGCAGACGGAGACCATCCGGCTCGGCCCGGGCGGCTTCCTGCTGCCCTACCATCACCCGGCCGAGCTCGCCAACCGGATTGCGATGATGGACCGGTTGAGCCAGGGGCGGCTCAATTTCGGCGTCGCCGCGAGCGGGCTGCCGAGCGACTGGCAGATGTTCAACGTGGACGGCATGTCCGGCGAGAACCGCGACATGACGCGCGAGGCGCTCGACATCATCCTGCGGCTCTGGTCCGACGAGCCGGAGTTCGACTACAAGGGCCGGTTCTGGCATGTGACCAAGGGCGCGGAAATGTTCGGCTTCCTGCGCCCGCACCTGTTCCCCCTGCAGAAGCCGCATCCGCCCATCGGCGTGGCCGGCCTCTCCAAGAACTCCGACACGCTCAAGCTCGCCGGCGAGCGCGGCTTCCTGCCGATGAGCCTGAACCTGAATCCGGCCTATGTCGGCAGCCACTGGGATGCGGTCGAGGAGGGCGCGGCGAGGGCCGGGCGCACCGCCAGCCGCGGCGAGTGGCGCATGGTGCGCGAGGTGTTCGTCGCCGAGACCGACGAGGAGGCCTGGCGGCTGTCGGTCGGCGACATGATGGGGCGGATGATGGGAGACTATTTCCTGCCGCTGCTCGCCAATTTCGGCTTCCTGGAGTTCCTGAAGCACGACCAGGACGTGGCGGACAGCGACGTGACGCCGGAATACTGCGCGAAGCACAACTGGCTGGTCGGCTCGCCGGCGACCGTCGCCGAAAAGCTGGAGGCGGTCTATGACGATGTCGGCGGCTTCGGGCAGCTCCTCCTGTTCTGCTTCGACTACGCCGACAAGCCGGAAGCCTGGCACACCTCCATGGGCCTGCTGATGAACGAGGTGCTGCCGAGGGTAAGCCACCTCAAGCCCGAGGCCGCCGCCGCAGCATAAAGGCAGTCCCGGCCTTCGGGCGGGCGGCGAGCCGCCGGCCGGCCTCTTTGCAATCCGGCCGACGAGTTCGGCCGCGCCTGACCGTTAGCAGGACGACAGGGGCGGGCCCGGCCGGGACATTCCTCCGGCAGTCCGGCAACTGTGCCACTTTGTCGCGATAATGAGAAGTATTCGCATCTTGCGCGCGTCTGGCAGCGCTGTATATTTGCGAATGACTATCAATCGCATGGTATTGCGCGGAGGAAGCAATGCGTAGCCGGATTGTTGAAATCGCTGCGGTTGCCGGAATCGCGGTCATCGCGGCCGCGTCGGCGCAGGCGACGGACGTCAATGTCTATTCCTACCGCCAGCCCTTCCTCGTCAAACCGCTATTCAAGGCGTTCATGGACAAGACCGGCATCAAGGTGAACGTGGTCTTCGCGAAGAAGGGGTTGATCGAACGGCTCAAGACCGAGGGGACGGCAAGCCCGGCGGACCTGATCTTCACCGTGGATATCGGCCGGCTGCACGACGCGGTGAAGGCCGGCGTCGTCGAGCCCGTCAAGACCGACACGCTGTCGGCCAACATCCCGGCTTCGCTGCGCGACCCGGACGGCAACTGGTACGGGCTCACGACCCGCACGCGCCTCATCTACGCCTCGCATGACCGCGTGCCGGAGGGGGGCATCGAGACCTATGAGCAGCTTGTCGAGCCGGAGTGGAAGGGGCGCATCTGCACGCGCAGCGGAAAGCATGTGTACATGATCGCGCTGATCGCCTCGATGATCGCGCATCACGGCAAGGAGAAGGCGGAGGACTGGCTGGCCGGTCTGAAAGCGAACCTGGCGCGCCGGCCCCAGGGCAATGACCGCGCGCAGGTCAAGGCCATCCATGCCGGCGAGTGCGATGTCTCCATCGGCAACCACTACTACTACCACAAGATGCTGGACGACCCGAAGCAGAAGGCCTGGGCCGACTCGGTCAGGGTCGTCTTCCCGAACCAGGCCGGGCGCGGCGCGCATGTCAACATTTCCGGCGCCTCGCTGGTGAAGGGCGCGCCCAATCGCGACAACGCGGTAGCGCTGCTCGAATTCGCGTCCGGCGAGGAAGGCCAGAACATCTACGCCAGGGTGAACGGCGAATATCCGGTCAAGCCCGGTGTCGAAGGCCCCGAAAGGCTCGCGGCCTTCAAGGCGGACGACCTGCCGCTCGCCCGCGTGGCCGAGCTGCGCGAGGAAGCCGGCCGGATGGTGGACCGCGTCGATTACGACGGCTGAAGCCGTATCGCGAAACGGCAGGGAGGCCTCCTCCGTCTTTCCCTGCCGCTGCATGGGCGGCGCAACCGCGCAGCGCCGCCCATGCACTCCTTTTCCGCCGGCCGAACTCCGAAGCCGCCATCCCGGGTTTTCTCCGTCTCGCGATCAGGATGATGAAAGCCACTCAGGCCAAATCGTCTTCGGGGTGTTCGTCCTGGATTTTCTTTAGTCGCAGCGCGGCGATGTAGAGCACAGACGGAACGGTCACGCGATATGCGGGACCGGCCAGATCGTAAGTCGTCCAGGCTGCCGTAAGCGCCAGCCCCACCGGCCCGACGGCAACTGACAAACTGCGCGCCAACAAAGCGTTGGCACCCAGGGCCAGGCCTTTGCCAACGGTGTGCTTTCCGATGCCGCCTATGATCCCGTTAACGACGATGAGCGCCCATTTGTACGTTGCAAAGCCACCGGCTCGCAGCAGCATCTGGGCTGCGGCCACCGCCGCATTGGCTCCGAGTTTCGATGCGTTTTCCTTGCCCAACGCTTCGAGGAGCGCGGCGCGCTGTTCCGAATCGAGCTCTTCAAACGTGTCCGCCAGCGCCTTCTGCAGGAGATTCCCCTCGATCGACAGAATGCTCGACCCCTTGTTGTAGTTGACCTTCAACCGGTCGCACACGTCATAGAGGATGTCCCGGTAATATGTGCCCGTGCCTCTGTAGAGGTTGGAGACCGAGTTGCCCCCGAAGGTTTGGATTTCGGTGGCAATCTCCCTCCAGTACCTGTTGTGGTCGGGGGAATGGGACTTGTAGCGCTCCGTCTGCGTGAGTCCCTGGTTCCTCTGCCCGGTCAGAAACTCGACGAGGCCGTGAAGGTCTTCGCTTGCAACGCCCTCCAGGAAATCCAGACCTTCATCGGGCCTGTACTCGTAGCTCATGGTGATTCGTCCCTTTTGCGAGCCCAGGATTGTTGAAACCATAGCCGTCAATACCTCGCCCTTGAGAAACACGCCCATCGGCCCCGCAGACTCTCCGGGGGCTGTGGGGCCGGATGTGTTGGAGTCGGCCCGGTCGCGGCTGTTGTGGACTTCGACATTCTCTCGCCGCAACGCCCGGACGACATCGTCCGCTTCCGTCGTCAGTTCGCTCACGGACACGTCGAGCTTCGATGCGGCCTTGGCCAATTGATCGATGCTCAGCGCCGACAGCCCCGCCTCGATGCGCGACCAGGTGGAGCGGTTAACGCCCACATGCTGCGCTAACTCCTCCTGATCCATTTGCTTCTGTTGTAGGTGACGGTCGTAAAAGGCGCTTATTTGCTGGCGTTGCGCGTTTTTGCGGGGCGTGATGATCGCAGTGATTGTGGTGCGGCGGTGTTTGTGACGGGGGCCTGGGACGGAAGGAGGGCGTAGCCCGACTGGAGTCGCCGGCCCCCGTCGCGTTGATATTTTCGCCTGCCGAGGGGAGGGTGTCCTGGCGCTGTCGGCGGGGGTCGCCGGGCTGCGCGAGGGGGTAGACTGGGGCTGCTGAGAACGATGCGGCGCCGGCCCCGTTTGCTAGGTGGCAACGACCGGCGCCGCACCCCCCGAGCCATGCAAGGCACGGCCCGTATGCGCAGTATCGTAGGCGTTCGGGCGTGGGTCCACCCCGTTCTCATCGGTCTTTGCGATGAGGAACGCCGCCCGCCTGTTCACCTGCGCTTCGTGCCATCGCCAGGTTGTGCTGTGCCGGCGGTGCGACCACGGCAACATCTACTGCTCGCGTCCGTGCAGCGGCCGGGCGCGGCGGCGCTCGCTGCGCCTTGCCGGGCGTCGCTACCAGAACAGCCGGCGGGGCCGTCACAAGCATGCCGAACGCCAGCGGCGCTACCGCGAGCGCCGTCGCGTCCGTGCGCCTGAGGAGGGGCGCCGTGCGCAGAAAGTGACGCATCACCCTTTGACCCGTTCACCGCGCCGTCCTGTTGTGGCGGGCATGCCGGCGGGGCGCTCGGGAAGGAGGCCCTTCGGACCCGACCGTCCCGCCGGAGTGTTCCGCTGCGATCACTGCGGGCGGTTCTGCGCCCGGGCGGTCTATCCGGGCCTGCGCCCGGCGCGAAGGGAGTGAGATGGCGATCGACCAGCAGACCCGGGCCGAGATCCTGCGGCTGTATTTTGCCGAGAAGTGGCGGATCGGCACGATCGCGCGCCAGCTCGGCGTCCACCACGGCACGGTCGAGCGCGCGGTGGCGGCCGCCGGGGCGCCCACGCCTGAGAAGCGGCGCAGATCTTCGATGATCGATCCGTTCCTGCCCTTCGTCCGCCAGACCCTGGCGGTCTGGCCGAAGTTGCCCTCCAGCCGGCTCTACCGGATGGCGGTCGAGCGCGGTTACCGGGGGTGCGAGAGCCACTTCCGGCGCATGATCGCGCCCGAGCGTCCGCGGCCGGTGGCCGAGGCCTATCTGCGCCTCAAGGCCCTGCCCGGCGAGCAGGCCCAGGTCGACTGGGCCCACTTCGGCAAGGTGAGGATCGGGCGTGCGGAGCGCCCGCTGATGGCCTTCGTGATGGTGCTCGGCCACTCGCGCCGCCTCTTCCTGCGCTTCTACCTCAACGCCGGGATGGACAACTTCCTGCGCGGCCATGTCGAGGCCTTCGAGGCTTGGCAGGGCGTGCCCCGCGAGCTCTGGTACGACAATCTGAAGAGCGTCGTGCTGGAGCGGCGCGGCGACGCCATCCGCTTCAATCCCCGGCTTCTCGACTTCGCAGGCGCCTACCGCTTCCTGCCGAAGCCGGTCGCGGTCGCCCGAGGCAACGAGAAGGGCCGCGTCGAGCGGGCCATACGCTATGTGCGCGACAGCTTCTTCGCCGCCCGCGCCTGGCGTGACCTCGACGATCTCAACGCCCAGGCCCGGGAGTGGTGCGAGGGCGTCGCCGCCGACCGCCCCTGGCCGGACGACCGCTCCCTCACCGTGAGCGAGGCCTTCGAGCGCGAGCGCGGCTCCCTGATGGCGCTGCCCGACGACCGTCCCCCCGTCGACGAGAGGGTCGAGGTCAGGATCGCCAAGACCCCCTATGCCAGGTTCGACCTCAATGACTACAGCGTCCCGCATACCCATGTCCGGCGCACCCTCACCGTGGCCGCGACGCTGGAAGAGGTGCGCATCCTCGACGGCATGGAGGTCATCGCCCGCCATCCGCGCAGCTTCGACAAGGCGGCCCGCATCGAGAACCCCGAACACATTGAGGAGCTGGTCAGGCGCAAGCGTCACGCCCGCAGCCTGCGCGGGCAGAGCCGGCTGCTCCAGGCCGCGCCCAACAGCGAGCGCCTGATCGCCGAGGCCGCCCCCCGCGGCGCTTATATCGGCGCCACCGTCGCCGCCCTGCTGCGCCTGCTCGACCAATACGGCGCCGCCGAGCTCGAAGCCGCCATCGACGAGGCCCTCGAACGCGGCGTCCCCCATCCCAATGCCGTGCGCCTCAGCCTCACACGGCGGCGCGAACTGCAGGACAGGCCGCCGCCGATCCCCATCGACCTGCCCAGGGACCCGCGCGTGCGCGACATCGCCGTGCGCGATCACGATCTCGGCGGATACGACGGGCTGGCCGGCTACCATGAAAAGGACAGCGAAGAATGACCGACACCCTCATGAACCGCGCCCGCGCGCTGGGCCTGCACGGCCTCCTCGCCCATTGGGGCGAAGTCGCGGAGCGCGACTGGCTCGCCTCCCTGATCGCGTGGGAAGAAGATGAGAAGCGCGCCCGAAGCCTCAAACGCCGCCTCGCCGACGCCCGCCTCGGACAGTTCAAGCCGCTCGCAGACTTCGACTGGGACTGGCCAAGGCGCTGCGACCGCATGGCCGTCGAGGACCTCATGACCCTCGACTTCCTCAAGGAGGCCGCAAACCTCGTACTGGTCGGACCCAACGGCGTCGGAAAGTCCACCATCGCCGCCAATATCGCCCACCGCGCCGTCCTCGAAGGCCACATCGTGCGCTTCGCAACCGCCGCCAGCCTGCTCGGCGAACTCGCCGCCATCGACTCCGACACCCTGCTCCAGCGCAGGCTGCGCTTCTACGCCCGACAGCACCTGCTGGTCATCGACGAAGTCGGATATCTCTCCTACTCCAACCGCCACGCCGACCTGCTGTTCAACATCGTCTCAAGCCGCAGCCAGCAGAACTCAACCATAATCACCACGAACCGCCCCTTCGCCGAGTGGAGCGAGGCCTTCCCAAACGCCGCCTGCCTGGTCGCCCTCGTCGACCGGCTCGTCCACAACGCCGAGATCGTCGCCATCGACGGCGACTCCTGGCGCCGCAAGGAAGCCGAGGAACGTCAGAAGCAGCGCAGCGCCGAACGCCGCCGCCGGCGCGGACCGAAAGCCGGGCAAAGCACTGGAAAGGCGAACCCGGTCCCGTCGCCATAGCCATGCATCCCTCCCGCCCCCGCGAGCGGCGGGTGCGGGCCGAGAGCCTGCGGGGCTATCCCCTCGAACCCGTCGCCCGAGCCCTCGGCTACCGCAGCGATCCCGACAATGCCGTGCGCTGGAGACGGCCAGGATCGGTCCTCTCCATCAACCGCTTCATGTTCTACGACCATCTGCGCGCAGAGGAGGGAGCCGGGGCTATCGAACTGGCGGTCCATGCGCTCGGATGCACCCCGCCGGACGCCATCGACTTCCTCGCCGAACTGTCCGACCTCTCAATGCCCCCAGGCGGCCGCCGGCAGGCGCCGGCCAAGGACCCCCGCTGGCCCAACCTCCGGCGATACCTCGTCGAGCGGCGCGGCCTCGCGGACGCGCTCGTCACCCTGTGCCGCGACCTCGGCCTGGTCCATGCCGACCCTCACGGCAACCCCGTGTTCGTCCGCCGAAACGCCGCCGGCGAGGCTACCGGCATCGAAACCGTCACCGCTGACCGCAAAACGACCGCGGGCGGCGGCTTCTGGATGTCCTGGGAGACCGAATGGCCACACGCCGTCATCCTGGCCGGCAACGCCCTCGACGCACTCTCCATCCTCTCCCTCCACCTCGGCCCGGTAAAACGCACCGAATGCGCCACCGTCTCCACCGGCGCCGTCGCCACCAAAGTCCCCAAATGGATCGAGGCATGGAACCCGCGCCTCATCTTCTGTGCATACGACGCCACCACAAACGGCGATCACGCCGCAAGGCGCCTCGCCCGCAACGACACCAGAATCGTCCGGCTGCGACCCGCACTCGACAACCGGGACTGGAACGACATGCTCATCCGCGACCGAGCCGGCGAACCAATCGAAACCGATGACCAACAGATCAACTGAAAAACCGCAACCGGCCGAAAAATGTCAGCGAATAGGCGCGCTCTGTAACCGTCGCTAACATCTGTCGGCGCTTCAATGCGATCAGGCGGCCGAGCACCGTTTGGTATGTCGTTTCCGACTTCATTGGACGACCCCCGCTCCGGGAAACTTGTGCTTGTACACATGAATGTGCATCAAAAGCACATTCATGTCAAGCCCGACATAAGCGGAAAGGCAAGGCTTCCCGGTCGCCGGCGATCGTATCTGTCCGGCAAGGTGCGGGACCGGGGACACATGGTGTAACATCCGCCGCTGTATCGCAGCCCGCCGGGGGCGTCGGTCGGGCTCTTGGGAGCCTCGCAGGCGGGCTCCGGATACAGTTCCGCGAATGAGAATGTTCCAGACCGGGACGCAGAACGCGCCCCACCGCAGGGGATCAGCCGTCCAGCCGGTAGAAGCGGGCGGCGGTGTCGTGGAAGAGGGCGCGCCGGTCCGCATCGGGCAGGTCGCGGACCATGCGCTTGTAGGCGCTCATCATGTCGCCGAAGCCGGTCCTGAGCCCGTCCACGGGGAAGTTGCTCGCGAACATGCAGCGCTCCGCGCCGAAGAGCCGGATCGTCTCGCGCACCAGCGGGCCGTTTTCCTCCTCGCGCCAGGGGCCGTCCGGCAGGCAGAGGCAGGAGAGCTTGACGGAGACATTGGGGCACCCGGCCAGCGCCGCCATGCCCTGCCGCCAGAGGTCGAGCCCGGCCGCGGAGCGGTCCCAGGGAAAGCCCGTGTGGTTGAGCACGACGGGAACGGCGGGGAAGGCGCGGGCGACCTCCGCCGCCTCCTCCAGATGCCAGGCCGGCACGCGCAGGTCCCAGGAGAGGCCGTAGCGCTCCAGCAGAGCGAAGCCTTCCAGCCAGCGCTCGTCCTGCATCGTGCCCGGTTGGCCGCGCACCGAAAGGCCGGGCCGGTCCGCGGTCACCGGCTTCGAGCGCACGCCCCGGAAGCGCCGGGAGGCGGCGATATGGTGCTCCAGCACTTCCGCGCAGTCCTCCCGGTGGAACCAGGCATGGCCGACGATGGCGGCCGGCATGCCGTGCTCTTCGGCGATGCCGTCCACCCAGAGGGTCTCCTCGACCTGGAGGCTCCGGTCGCATTCCGCCTCGACATGGACGGTCGCGACGACATTGTGGCCGGCGGCGTCGCGGCGGTAGTCCGCCGGCAGGTAGTTCCGGCGGAGCGGCGCGTAGTCGCCGAGGAAGAAGCCGCCATGCGGTTCCGGGTCGTGGAGCCAGGGATAGCGGAGCGCGCCCAGGTCCCAGAGATGGTGGTGGGCATCGACGATCGGCAGGTCGGCGTCGGTCATGGCGGTCTCCCGGCTGGCGGGGCGCATCCTGCCGCGTCCCCGGACGGCGCGAAAGGCAGGCCGCGCCCGTGACGCTCGCCCCCGGAGACCCGCCGCCCTTCGCCGTCCGGCCCGGCCGGGCGGAGTCGCCCGTCGTCTTCGTCTGCGACCATGCGAGCCATGCCCTGCCGGCCCGCCTCGGAGACCTCGGCATATCCGGGGCCGAGCTTTGCGACCATATCGGCTGGGACCCGGGCGCGGCCGCTGTCTTCGAACTGCTGGCGGCGCGCTTCGACGCCCCGGCCGTCCGGTCCGGCTATTCGCGCCTCGCCATCGACTGCAACCGCGACCCCGGCGATCCGACCTCGATCCTGGAGGAGAGCGACGGCGTGGCCGTGCCCGGCAACCGGGGCCTCGACGCCGCCGCGCGCGCCTGGCGGCGGGACGCGCTGTTCGAGCCCTACCACGCCGCGGTCGAGGACATGCTGGACGGCTGCCTCGCGCCCCGGGCGTTCGTGTCGGTCCACAGCTTCACGCCGCGGCTGGCCGGCGGCGACCCGCGGCCCTGGCATGTCGGCACCTTCTGGAACGAGAGCGAGGCGCTCGCCCGGCCGTTCATGGCGGCGCTGGCGGAGCCGGGCATCCTCGTCGGCGACAACCTTCCCTATTCCGGCCGGTCCCGGCGCGGCTACACCACCCGGCGCCATGCCGAGCCGCGCGGCATCCCGCATCTCGGCCTGGAGATCCGCAACGACCTGATCCGCGACGGAGCCGGCGCCGCCCTCTGGGCCCGGCGCATCGGCGACGCACTCGCGGCGGCGCTGGGCTAGAACGGAATCCATTCGCCCCGGACCGTGTTTCGCAGCGAGCACACAACCGTCACCCCGGCAGGAGCGAAGCAGCCTGCCCCGGACTTGATCCGGGGGAGAGCCGGGGGCCCATCTTCCGACTTTCGCGCCAATCCGAACCGGCGGGAGATGGGCCCCGGATCGGGGTCCGGGGCGACGAATAAGGCCAAGGCCAACCGCCGCCCGTCAGACGCCGGGCCCCGCCATGCCCAGCGCGATGGCTCCGAGGACCAGCAGGCCGGCGGGGCGGTTGGACTTGAAGAGCGCGAGGCAGCGGTCCGGGTCGTCGATGTCGAGGCTGCGGACCTGCCAGGCGAACTGCGCGCCGACGACCGCGAGGCCGGCGTAGAACGGCCAGCCGAGGCCCGCCAGCCAGCCGGCGAGCGCCAGCAGGGCAAGCGCGGCCCCGTAGAAGCCCGCGACCCAGGGCCGGGTGCGCGCGCCGAACAGGAGCGCCGTCGATTTGACGCCCACCAGCGCATCGTCCTCCTTGTCCTGGTGGGCGTAGATCGTGTCGTAGCCGAGCGTCCAGGCGATGCCGGCGGCGTAGAGGGCGTAGGCCGGCCCCGAGACCTCGCCCTGGACCGCCGCCCAGCCGACCAGCGCTCCCCAGTTGAAGGTGAGGCCGAGCCAGGCCTGCGGCCAGTGGCTCAGGCGCTTCATGAAGGGGTAGGCGAGCACCAGCGGGATCGAGCCGAGGCCCACCAGGACCGCGCCCGGCTCCAGCGCCAGCAGCACGGCGAGCCCGACCGCGCCCTGCAACGCGATGAACGCCCAGGCGCGGAAGACGGTCGTGTGGCCGGCCGGCAGGGGGCGGATCGCGGTGCGCGAGACGCGGGCGTCGAAGTCCCGGTCCACGATGTCGTTGTAGGTGCAGCCCGCACCCCGCATCGCAAAGGCGCCGACGGCGAACAGCGCGACCAGCCATGCGGTTTCGAGCGCGGAGAAGCCGGGCGCGCCCGCTGCTGCCAGCGCTGTGCCCCACCAGCAGGGCAGCAGCAGCAGCCAGGCGCCGATGGGCCGGTCCCAGCGCGCCAGGCGCGAATAGGGCACCAGCCGCAGCGGGATCGCCCGCTCCCAGGCGCCGCGGATGCGGATATCGGTTGCGGCAAGGGGGTCGCGCGCCGTCATGGCCCGCACTCTCGCCGCCGCGGGCGAAGGAGGCAAGGACGGGTGTGCGGCCGGGCGCCGTCCGGGCCAGCCCGCATTTCTCGCCAGGGTCATGGTCTGCGCGGCGCTGTCGGGCCGTCAGGCTGCGTCGAGCCGCTTGCCCGATGCCCCGCATCGCGCTGCGCGGCCCTCCTACCCTGACGGCCCGACAGCTCCGCCCTTCGGGTCGCGCCCAAGCGCCCGCCCGCGGCGTCGCGGGCCTCAAGCGTAGGCACCGCTACGCTTTTCGGCCCGCTCCTTGCGGATCGAGCGCCTGGACGCGACGCAGACCGTGACCCTGGCGAGAAATGCGGGCTATGGTCCGGCCCATGGGCGGATCTTTCGATGTTGTGGTCGTGGGGGCGGGCATTGCGGGCTTGTCGGCGGCCGTCTCGGCGCTGGAGGCGGGCGCGTCCGTGGCGGTGCTGGAGCGCGCGGCGCACGAGGAGCGGGGCGGCAACACCCGCTACACGGAGAGCTTCTGGCGGATGCGGGACCGCGACACGGTCTCCGAGGATTTCGACGAGAGGCTGGCAAGCAATGCCGGCGGGCATTTCGACCCGGAGTTCGTAAAGGATGCGGGACGGCCTTACGAGGACTGGCCGCGCCCGCTCCGCGCCTTCGGCTTCACCGACCCGGAGCTGATCCGCGTCTGGGGCGAGGATGCCGGCCCGGCGCTGCGCTGGCTGGAGGGCTTCGGCGTGCGCTGGGACTTCCTGCCCACATATTTCCCCTACCAGTCCACGACGCGGATTGCGCCGGTGGGCGGCGGGCTGGCGCTGGTGGAGGCGCTGGCGGCGGAGGCGGAGCGGCTCTCCGCCTCGATCTACTACGAGACCGCCGCGCGCGGCCTCGTGCTCAGCGACGAGGGCGGAATCGTCGGCGTCGAGGCCGTGCAGCGCGGCCGGCCCGGCCATTTCCTCGGCCGGGTCGTGCTGGCCTCGGGCGGCTTCGAGGGCAATCCCGAAATGCTCGCGCGCTATATCGGGCCGAAGGCGCAATGGACGCGGCCCGTCGCGCGCGGCGGCTACTACAACCGGGGCGAGGGCGTGGCGATGGGCCTTGCCGCGGGTGCGGCGCCGGCGGGCGAGTTCGGCGCCTTCCACGCGCAGCCGGTCGATCCGCGCTCCGGGGCCATCGAGCCGGTGGTGCTGCATTACGGCTACGGCGTGCTGGTGAACCGCGAGGGCGGGCGCTTCACCGACGAGGCGGCCGGGCCGGTCGATGCCGGCTATGAGCGGGTCGCGCGCGCCGTTCTGGAGCAGCCGCAGGGCCTTGCCTGGGCGGTGTTCGACGCCGGGCTCGACGACGCGCCGCACTGGCGGGTGACGGTGCGCAGCGACCGCGAACCGCTGGAAGCGCCGACGGTCAGGGCGCTGGCGGAGGCGGCCGGCCTCGACCCGGCGGCGCTCTCCGCCACGCTTGCCGCCTACAACGCCGCCTGCCCGGAGGACGTATCGGCCTTCCGCCCGGACGGGCCGGACGGCCTCGCCACGCGGGGCCTCCGGCCTCCGAAGAGCAACTGGGCGCGGCCGCTCCTCAGGCCGCCCTTCCGGGCCTGGCCGGTGATCTGCGCCAACTGCTTCACCTTCGGGGGCCTGCGCATCGACGCGAGCGGGCGCGTCATCGACCTCGACGGCGACCCGATCCCGGGCCTCTACGCCGCCGGCGAGACCGCCGGGCTCTATTACGGCGACTATACGGGCGCCACCTCCGTCATGCGCGGCGCCGTGTTCGGCCGCCGCGCCGGTCGGCACGCGGCGGGCGCGCAGTAGCAGGCCCGCGCCCCGCCCGGCGGGACCCCTGCGCGGAGTGTCATGGAATGTCATGTTTTGTCATGTTCCGGCTGCGGAATGTCATGGTCTGTCACGGGTCCAGTCTGCGCCGTCCGGTGGGACGGAGAGGGGCTTGGCGGCCCCCGCTTTCACAATCCTGCCTGCCGCTTCGCATCCCGTTTCGTTCCCCTCCGTTCCGTTCTCCCCGCCGCCGGCTCCTCCGTGCGGCGGGACCCTGTTTCGCGCGTATCGCGCGCGGGCGGGCCCGCGCGTCGCCGCCGGCGCGGTTCGCGCGCCTGATTGCCCGCGCGCGAGACGCAGGGCGCACCCCTCCCGCCTGCTCCCTCGGGGGCCTTGCTCGCGCCGTCGCAACCCGAAGCGGCCTCCGGACGCCGCTTCCGCCCGACCTATATCAGTATCAATGTTCCGCGATCAAGCTTTAATGAGGAAATATTTCTGAATTCGTGAATAAGCCCGCCGTCCCGTTTGGACCCGGACGGACCGTGCTCTGACCGAACATGCGCCGCATGGACATCGCCGTTCACGGGGGTCGTGTCCCCAGGGGTGGTGTAGGAGCTGAAGCTTCCGGTGGTAGCTGTGGGTAAGTGGCCCGCCGCCGCGACCGTCTGGAGTCAGGCGGCGGGCCACTTACCCACAGCGGAGGCCATCGCGGTGCCGGTTAGGGTTGGGCTGTCACAGTCCACCTGACCGGAGGAGTACCACGATGACCACCACCGACATGATGACCCTGCGGGCGCTGTTGGAGAAGAGTTCCGACGCCGACCTGCTTCGCGAGATGATCGGGTTCACGGCCGCGCGTCTGATGGCGCTTGAGGTTGAGGGCCTTGCGGGCGCCGCGCACGGCGAGCGCTCGCCGGACCGGATCACGCAGCGCAACGGCTACCGGGACCGGGTCTGGGAGACGCGGGCCGGCACGGTCGAACTGAAGATCCCGAAGCTGCGCAAGGGGAGCTACTTCCCGGGCTTCCTTGAACCGCGGCGGATGGCGGAGAAGGCGCTGACGGCGGTGATCCAGGAGGCCTACATCAAGGGCGTATCGACCCGCTCGGTGGACGACCTGGTGCAGGCGATGGGCATGTCGGGCATCTCCAAGAGCCAGGTGTCGCGGCTGTGCGGCGAGATCGACGACAAGATCCGCGACTTCCTCGACCGGCCGCTGGAGGGCGACTGGCCGTATCTCTGGCTTGACGCGACCTATGTGAAGATGCGCGAGGCCGGGCGCGTCGTCTCGGTCGCGGTCACCATCGCGGTGGCGGTCAACGATCAGGGCCGGCGCGAGGTGCTCGGCATGGCGATCGGCGCGTCCGAGGCCGAGACCTTCTGGACCGACTTCCTGCGCTCGCTCGCCCGCCGCGGCCTGCGCGGCGTCAAGCTGGTGATCTCCGACGACCACAAGGGCCTGAAGGCCGCCGCCACCCGCATCTTCGGCGCCACCTGGCAGAGATGCCGCGTCCACTTCATGCGCAACCTGCTCGCCCATGCCGGCAAGCAGGGCCGGCGCGTCGTCTCCGCCTTCGTCACTACCGCCTTCGCCCAGGAGGATGCAGACAGCGCCTCCGCCCAGTGGCGCCAGGTCGCCGACCAGCTCAGGCCCAAGGCGCCAAAGCTCGCCGCCATCATGGACGAGGCCGAGCACGATGTTCTCGCCTACATGACCTTCCCGGCCGCGCACCGCGCCAAGCTGCACTCGACAAACCCGCTCGAACGCCTCCACGGCGAGATCAAGCGGCGCACAAACACCGTCGGCATCTTCCCCAACGAGGACGCCATCACCCGGCTGATCGGCGCAATCCTGCTCGAGCAGAACGATGAATGGGCAGTCCAGAGAGCCAGATACATGACGCTGGAATCCATCGCTCCCGTGAGCGACAATACAACCGTCAAGTTGCCCGCCGTGGCAGCCTGAGCGTTCCGGCCCTACCCGCCGGACACCGCTACGGACGCCAGGCTCTTACACCACCCGCGGGGGCACGATCTTCACGGGGCTCATGCCGCGCTTCTCATCCAACGGCAGGCGCGGCTTACACCGCTGCGGCGGGACCGGCCCGTGCCTGCGTCCGGGCGCAGCCCTGTTGCATTTTCGCAACAGGGCTCGAAAATCGGCATCGGGCGGATTGCAGCCGCCGGCCGGGCAGGGCAGGATGGCCGCGCTGTCCAATCCCGGACGGCTGTTACCGGAGGAATTCGGAATGAGAAAAGCACCTCCGAACGCCGGTCGCAGAATTGGCATTATGGGAAATTATTGCATTTAAGCAAGGGTGGGGTGGCGTCGTTGCAACCCAACGCCACCCCGGACGGCCGCAGCAGAAGGAGGGTCGGGGATACGACCCGTGACGCCGCCGCCGCCCTTTCAGGTAGCCCGGCCTAGAAGCTGAGCGTGATGCCGGTTACGAAGGCCGTGCCCTCGTTCACGTCCTGCCTGGCTTCCTCGCCGCCCAGGTTCTGGGTCGTGTCGTCCTCGACCTGGAAGATAGAGCTCCTCCAGGCGACACCCGGCGCGAGCGTGTAGGCGGCCGAAACCATGGTCGCGGTGCGCCCGGTGTTGTCATCGGCGTCCAGTTGCATATGGGCGAGGCTCAGCGCCATCGGGCCGTCCGTATAGGTGACGCTGGCGCCCCAGGTGTCCCACGCGCCGCTCTTGTTATCCACGAACATGTGGGTGGCGTTGACGGCGCCGTTGCCGGTGGTGGGGGCGTCGCTCTGGGTCCCGTCGCCAGCGGTCACCATGCTACCCATGAGAACCACGCCGGCCCGGTCGCAGGCCACCGTGTCGCCCTCATTCACAGCCGGTATTGCGGCTGCGGTCGCCGTGGCATCCACTGCATCCAGTGTTTCTGCGTCGTTACTGTCGTCGCTGCCGACGAAGCGGCATTCGCTGGAAACCTGGCCCCTGTCGCGCATGGCGTAAGCGACATTGAAGGTGAACGCGCCGAAGCCCACGCCGAGGCCGACATTGGTGAAGGTGTCGCTGTCGCGCCCCTTCATCTTGTTGTCCATCGACCTGTCGGCCGCCGTCACCAGCATGTTGTCATCGTCCATGTCGAGGTCGAACGTGGCGTCGGCGTTGTTCTCGCGGCTGCGATGCCCGACCGAGAAGCTGAAGCTGGTGTCGCCGATGTCCTGCTGGAAGTTGAGGCCGGCGGCCCAGACGGAGTCCTCGCTTCCGGTCGGGGCGCCCGGCCACTTGCTTTCGTTGGCGACGTCCGGCCCGTAGGACACGCCGAGCTGCACGCCGTTCACGCGCGGCGAGATGTAGATCACGTTCTTGTTGTCGCCCATGCCGACCCACCAGCCATTGGTGTCGTGGTAGGCGCCCGGAATCCATTTGTGCGTGTCGCCGCCGCTGATGCCGACGCCGACATCCCTGATGCCGACATGCGTACGGGCATGGATCGAGTCGCGCGCGCCGATCTCAAGCCGTCCGAAATCGCCGCTCACCCAGGCGAAGGACTCGTCGATGTTGGTCGAGCCCGTCGGATTGTTGTTCGTGCCGGTGGCCGGATGGGTGTACTCCTTCGGGCCGTTATTGCCCTCCAGCTGAACGTCCACGCCGAACTTGAGGCCCGAATCCGACTCGAGCGAGCCCGAGAAATAGACCTCGCTGTCCGACTGGGTGTCGAAGCCGCCTTCGGCGCCGTCGTCGCGGTCGGCGTAGCCGAACCATTGCTGCATGTAGCCGCCAACGCCGACCGACAGCATGTCGGCCGCCATTGCGGGGCTGCTAACGAACGCCAGACCTGCGGTCGCAAAAAGGCAATTTCTCATAATGCCAATTCTGCGATTATGTCATATATAAATCCGAACATTAATATGAAACATCTTTGTTCTTTCCTGGCGATGGTGGAGGAAAGAAGCAGCGCAAGAGCCGTCCGGCGCTTGGGAATTCCGCGCCAGAGCGTGACTCAGCATGTCCTCGCAGTGGAAAAATCCGTCGGGCGGAAATTGCTCGAAACATCCTGGCCGCGCGAGCCCCGCCAGGTCGGGCGCACGCAGTTAACCGAGGCCGGGCTCGTATTTTTTCCGAAGGCGGTCCGGGCCGTGCGCGCGCATGACGAGTTGTTCGAAGACCGGCCCTGCGGCGAAAATGCCGGTGAAACCCGCCTTGCGATGCTGCGCAGTCTTCTGGAACTGGCTCTCGATACGGCGCGAAACAACCCGTCCGATGCGCAGCGCAGAACACCCGCCGCGTTTACCCCGGTCGCTGAACGAGCCCGCGCAGCCGTTCCGGCGGAAAATCAGAAGCCGGTCCGGCCGGGCTGAACCGGGCTCGTCCGCAAAGCCCCGGACCGGCGGCCGTCGGCATCAGGGGCAGCCAGGCCAAACGCCCGCCGGAGGGCGGCGAAGTCCGTCTGTTCTTCGAGGCCGATGCAGACGAGGCCGGCGGGGGCGTCTGCGGGTGCGTCGGAGACGGCCCAGCGGCTGCCGACGGTCTGGATGGCGGCCATGCCGCCGCCGGGCCGGCGTATGAAGCCCTTGGCGCGCAACAGGGCGTGGGCGGGGTCGGCGAGGGTGCGGGCGAGCGCCTCCGGTTCGGCGCCCTCGGGCGGGTCGAGCGCGGCGGTTGCGTAGCCGTGCGTGTGGTCGAACGGCCCGCCGGCGGCCGGCAGGGGCGCGCGGCCGGTCCAGGCGCCGAGCACGATGTCGATGGGGGCCTCGGAGCGCACCGTGCGCAGAAGCCGGGCCTCGGGCGCGGTCCCGCCGAGCCAGGCTTCCACTTCGTCCGCATCGCCCGCGAGGTCGCACTTGTTGAGCAGGATGAGGTCGGCTTCGGCAAGCTGCCGGCGGACGGTGCTGCCGAGATAGCGGTCACCGGCGCGCTCGCGCACGGTCTCGGCGTCGGCCAGCACCACCGCCCCGTCGAGCGCGAAGCCCTGCAGCAGGCCGACCGTGCCGGCGATGGCGCCGGGGAAGGCGACGCCGCTCGCCTCCAGCAGCACATGGTCGGGCCTCGGCTCCAGCGCCTCCAGCATGGTGAGCGAGGACACGAGGTCCTCCCCGTAGCTGCAACAGACGCAGCCGCCGACAAGGCTGACGATCCTCTCGTCCGCAGCCTCGACGAGGCTCGCGTCTATGGGAAGCGCGCCGAATTCGTTCACCATGATTGCGAGCCGCCGGCCGTTCGCCTGCCGGAGCAGGCTGTTGACCAGCGTCGTCTTGCCGGCGCCCAGATAGCCGCCGACCACGGTGACGGGCAGCGGGGCGGCGGGCGTCATGGCTGGAGGTCCGCGGCCCGGAAGATGCGGCCGCCCTGCACCGTGCCCCAGACGCGGACATCCTTCAGCCGCTCTCCGCCGACGGTCTCCGGGTCGTCCTCCAGCACGGCGAAATCGGCGCGCTTGCCGGTCTCGATGGAGCCGACCTCGCCGTCGAGGCCGAGCGTCCAGGCGGCGCCGAGCGTGATCGTGCGGAGCGCGTCGGCGACGCCGATCCGCTCATGCCCGCCGAGGGTGCGCCCCGACGCGGTCCGGCGGTTGACGGCGCACCATGCGGTGAAGAGCGGCCCGAGCGGCGTCACCGGCGCATCGGAGTGGATGGCGAGCGGCACGCCCTCGCGGAGCGCGGTCGCGCAGGCGTTCATGCGCTCGGCGCGCTCGGGGCCCACGGTCACGGCGTAGTGCTGGTCGCCCCAGTAAAAATGGTGGTTGGGGAACAGGTTGACGCAGAGGCCGAGCGCGCGGATGCGGCGGAACTGCGCGGCGTCGGCAAGCTGGCAGTGCTGGAGGGTGAAGCGGTGGTCGGGCGCGGGATGCTTGCGGAGCGCGGATTCCATGCAGTCGAGCGCCAGCTCCGTCGCCTCGTCGCCATTGGTGTGCGTGTGCACCTGGAGGCCGGCGGCGAGCGCGCGTTCGTAGATCTCCAGCAGGTGCTCCGGCGGCACGTACCAGAGCCCCTCCGGCGCGCCGTTGTAATAGCCGGGCCAGCGCAGCCGGGCGGAGAAGCCCTGGATCGAGCCGTCCGCCACCACCTTGATGATGCCGAGGCGGAGCCTGTCCCGGCTGCGGCCCCTGAGCTCGAGCGCCCGGTCGATCAGCTCTTCGGGCGTCAGGCCGTAGAAGCGCCGCAGCGAGACGATGCGCGCCGGGTAGTCCGGCTCGCTTGTCACCCTGAGCATCATTTCCACGGCCTCTTCCGGCAGCAGGTTGGCGAGGTCTGCGGCCGTGGTGACGCCGGTGCGCACGCAGAGCTTGGCAAAGCGGCGCAGGCCCGGTTCGTCGCAGGCCAGCAGGTCGCGGTCGAAGCCGGTGTGGACGCCGAGCGGGGCCATGGCGTCGGGCCCCTTCATCTCGCCGGTCGGCAGGCCGTCCGCGCCGAGCGGGACGCCGGGATGGTTGACGCCGGTGCGCAGCAGGCCGGCGAGCTCCAGCGCCTTCGTGTTGACGTTCAGGATATGGCCGGAGGCGTTCAGCACGCCGACCGCGCGTTCGGTCGAGACCCTGTCGAGGTCGTGGCGGTCGATGCGCCGGCCGCCATAGTAGATCGCGTCGAGCGACCAGCCGGCGAGCGGCGCCGCCGGGTCCTCCAGCGCGCCCGCCGCTTCGGCGAGCCGCTCCACCACCTCGTCGATGGACTTCAGGCCCGCCCAGACCCTGCCTTCGGGGTCCATGCGGTCGAAGAAGCCGCAATAGACATAGGCCCAGAGCGAGCCTTCCATGACATGGCTGTGGCCTTCCACGAGGCCCGGCATCAGCACCTTGTCCGCGAAGCGCCCGTCGAGGCGGTACTCGCCCCAGCCGGCCAGCTCCTCCAGCGTCCCGGCGCCGAGGATGCGGCCCTCCCGCACCGCCACATGGGTGGCGTGCGGCCGGGCCGGGTTCATGGTGACGATCCGGGCCGCAGGATAGACGATGGCGGTCACGCCCCAGTCACGCCGCAGTCAGGATCGGCAGCGCCTGCCGGTAGGCCGCTTCGGCCAGGACCCTGATCTCGTCCGGCCGGCGGCTGCCGATCGGGTGCTCGACCATGATGAAGGGATAGTCCGGGAGGCCGAGCGTCCGGGCGATGTTCCGCGCCGTTACCTCGAAGGGTTCGGTGCAGATGACCGCCGCGCGCTTGCCGAGCTGCTCGAAGCTGATGCCGTCATGCAAACTGCACGTCGAACAGGAGCCTCAGTCGCCCAGTCCCGTTATCAGGAAATCGACCTTCCCGGCCGCGTCCTGCAGCACCTCTTCGGGCGCGGGCGCGCTCGCGTTCCACTTGGACCAGACCGGAACGACCGTGCAGCCGTGCCGTTCCTCGAAGAGCGCGGCGGTCTCCCGCAGCATGGCGGTGGCGTTGAGCTTGCCGTTCTCCAGCAGGCCGATGGTCCGGCCCTCCAGCCCGGCCAGCGCCGCCGCCCGGCTCAGGTTCCGCTCCGGCCCCGGAACCGTGGGGTCGCAAAGAAGCATGCCTGTCGTCTCCCGTCCGTTGTCGGTTTCAGTCTACTCGCAGTCGATGCACACGCCGATGGGTTTCGACTGCATGAGGGAGCCGCGGCCGCGGCTCCAGGAGGGGATGAAGCTGGAGTGGCCGCCGGCGTCGCCGCCGCCCATGACGATCAGGATGTCGTCCGGGCCGAGGCCGCGGTGGAAGTGGCCGTCTCCCGCCAGCGGGTGCGCGCCCTCCTCGCCGTGCTGCTTGCCGTATTCGACGTCGCGGTGCTTGCCGACGGATTTCATGCCCTCGACGCTGCGCCGCGCATGGGCGAACAGGTATTCCCGCGCCTGTCTCCGCGTCCAGCCGGCGCCGGCGAGGATGCGCATATGCTCCGGCGCCATCACCACCACGGACTGGCCGAGCGTGATGCAGCCGTAATTCGCCATCGCGTCGGCGAAGGTGCCGAGGATCTGCTCCGGCGTGTTGCCGCCATGGTTCTCGATATTGCAGAAGCCGCCGCCGGCGAACACGGTGACGCTGCTGACCCCCTCGGGATAGCCCTGCTCCTCGCAGAGCAGCGGCCAGGGATTGCCGCGGCTGCGCTCCGCGATGCAGAAGGCGTATTTGCCGGGATGGCCCTGGGTCGATTTGTCGGAAATGCCGGGGACCATCCGGAAGACGTTCATCAGGATGAGGCGCACGGCGCGGCCGATGGTGGCGTTGGCGCGGTTGCCGGGGCCGAACAGGTTCACGTCCGAGTTCATGGCGATGTCGTCGGTGACCGGGCCGCTGACCACCAGCAGCGGGGCCGAGCCGCCGGTGGAGGCGGTCGAGCCGTGGAAGTTGAAGCCGGGCTCGTCCATAGCCTCGAAGGCCGCGACCAGCACCGGGAAATATTCGGGCCGGCAGCCGGCCATGACGGCGTTCACCGCCGCGGCGTGGACCGTGCATTCGAGGCCGGTCGCGGGGTGGCGGGCGATGGGCGTCTCGGGCGGGCGGCCCTCATAGCCGAGCATCTCTTCCACGCGCCCGGTCGCCGGCGGCACCACGGGCAGGCCGTCCGTCCAGCCCTGCTCGTAGCAATAGTCGATGGCGGCGAGCGGGTCGTCGGGAACCTCGTGCAGGCGTTCGGCGTCGTAGGGCATGGGGCGCGCTCCGCTTGGCCTCCGGTTGCCACCCTATAGCGCATGGTGAATTATCCCGCCAACAGGACCGCCGGACGCGCAAGAGGGGGAACCGGGACCGTGGCGACAATCGACAAGCTGGAAATCGACCTGTTCCGCCTGCCGCTGCCGGTGGCGATGGAGGCTTCGGCCGCGGGCGTGATGACCGCCTTCGACATGGTGACGGCGCGGATCACCGACAGCGACGGCGCGGCGGGCGTCGGCTATACCGTGATGCATGCGGGACAGGGCGGCCCGATCGCGGCGATGTGCGACGGCTCCTTCCGCGCCGGCATCGAGGGCCGGGACCCGGACCTGATCGAGACGATCTGGCGGGACATCTACAAGCGCCACCACTATGCCGGGCGGGGCGGGGCCACCGGCTTCGCGATGGCGGCCGTCGATGTCGCGCTCTGGGACCTGAAGGGCAACAGGCTGGGCGCGCCGCTCTGGCGGCTGCTCGGCGGGGCCAATCCCTCGGTCCGGGCCTATGCCGGCAATATCGACCTGAACTTCCCGGTGGACCGCCTGCTGGAAGGCGGCATGGCGAGCGTCGAGGCGGGCTTCCGGTCGGTCAAGATGCGGCTCGGCCGCCCGACCCTGCGGGAGGACATCGCCCGCGTCGAGGCGATGCGCAACCATCTGCCGGACGAGATCGAGTTGATGGCGGACGCCAACGAAGCCTGGCGGGTCGAGCAGGCGATGCGCGCCATGACCCTGCTGCAGCCCTTCGACCTGGTTTGGCTGGAGGAGCCGATTGCGCCCGACAACACGGCCGGCTACGCGCATCTGCGCTCGCTCGGAAAGGTGCCGCTGGCGGCGGGCGAGAACCACCACACGCTCGCGGAGTTCGCGGCGCTGATCGGGGCCGGCGGGGTCGATTTCCCGGAGCCCGACCTCACCACCTGCGGCGGCATCACGCCCTTCATGAAGGTGGCGCACCTCGCCGAGGCGCACGGCCTGCCGGTGATGAGCCACGGCGCGCACGACCTGCACATCCACCTGCTGGCGGCGGCCCCGAACGCGGCCTATCTGGAATGGCACGCCTTCGGCCTCGACAAGTTCATGGCGGACCCGCTGACCGTCGAGGACGGCTACGCCCGCGCCCCCGACCGCCCCGGCCACGGCATCACGTTCGACTGGGAGGCGCTCGCGGCGCACCGGCCGGGTTAGGCGAGGGCGAAGAGCCTCTGGAGGAAATCGGTCAGGTCCGCGAAGGCGCCGGAGTCGAAGTCCCACGCGCCCTGCTGCGCGCCTTCGCCCACCCGTGCCACGGGATCATCCCCAGCGGCGAGCCAGGCATGGGCGAAGGTCTTGTCCTCATTCCGGGATTGCAAAGCTTCCTGTTTCTTCAGGCAGTCGATAAAAGCTTCGACGCAGCGGCTTGCCTCGTCCTCGGCGACGGACCGTCGGCAGAGGGTCTCGACAGCGCCGGTTCCCGCGCCGTCCGGCAGGATGAACACGCCTACCGGCGGGTGGCTGTCCGAGATCGCTCCATGGGCCGAAGGCGGTTCGTAGCCGGCATGGCGAAGTGCATCGCACACGCTCTGGAATGCGCTCCGGGCGCTGTCGTCTGCATCCCGAACCGCGCCGATTGCCCGGAGTGTCGGCCGCGCGCAGGCCGCAGCCGCGATTGCCGTGAGATTTCTTCGGAAGCTGTGCCTTCCTACCGCGTCGATAATCTGTATGTCCCGCTTCCCTGCGGCGCCGAAGCAATGTTTCAGGAGCGCTTCGAACAGGTTCACCTCGTCCCGGCCTTCGACCAGAAGCAGGCAGTCAGAACGAATTTCCAGCCTTGGCACGCCGCCGTCCGCGGCCGCCATCACCGGGTCTCCAGATTGAGGTCTCGCGCGCCTTCCAGGGCCTCGCCACTGAAGGTTGTTACCTCAATTTTCCCTGTTTCTGCGTTCCTGTAGAGCTTGTGGATCGCCAAGTCGTCTGGCGCGTCCTCAAAGGCCGCCATCGCCGCCCGGATGCATTCGTCACTGTGGGTGGTCGCCACCAACTGCACATTCCACTGCCGCATCCACTTGCGTGAATGGGACCATACATTCTCCAGAACGGAATGATGCAGGCCGTTTTCTACTTCATCCGCATAAAGCGCGCCACCGCGGGCGCCGAAAAAGCTCAAATATAACTGATATAACCGCTCAACACCGCCACCCAAGTCGTGGAGCGGTAACTGCACGTCGGCATCCGTAAGGGCAGAAAGATAGGATCCACCCATTTCGTCCGTTAGAATTTCCACATCTTGGATTTTTGGCAGAATCAGGTTGATTGCTTCCGTGAAATTCTTCTTCAGATTCGCCCTAACCATATCTGAATATCTTTGAAGGTATTCGTCAAGAGTTTGAACTTGGAATCTAGTCCCGAAAATAATAGAGTCCGGTCTTTCCAGTGGCATTTGTTGTCTATCGAATACAACAGACCCCCAAGGTGTTACCTTTGCCCCCGTAGTCTCCCGAGTCGCGGGATTTCCGTCTAAATCGGAATAGATGCGTGCGATCACCGGCGGCGTCATAAAGGGATTTCCTGGGCTAGGTCCAGCTGGCGTTTCCTTGGTTCTTTCCATATCCGCCAATTTCCGGAAAACAGCCTTCATGCTATGGGAGGATCCTCTTTCCTCGCCCCGAAGTTCCAGCGCGCCTTTCGCCAGTCTTGCAACGGGATCCAGTACAGGCTTGTCGGTGCGCTGTACATGCTGGTTCCACAGTAGTCCGGTGTTATACCGCCCGGTGAACAGCCACATCGCCTCCAGGGCCGCCGTCTTCCCGACACCGTTCTCGCCGGTGATGAGATTTGCCGGTGCGAGGCGGGAGAAGGACAAGCCGTCTATGCCACGATAGCGGACGGCCTCGAAACTGGTAAGGAAGGTCATCTCAAGCCTCCGGCGGTCCACCGGCCTCGCCACGGGCACGGTCGACGCGGTTATAGCTCAAACGGCTTGCAGTTTCGATTGCGAGAGGGCTTCCACTCCCTCAAAGGCTCCGGCGCAGCGCCAGGGTCCGCGCCAGCTTACGCGATTTCCGCCGGACCCGGTTCGGGCCTTATCCTTGCAGGAGCCGCTTCAGCCATCCGGGGGCGAGGACATGACGCGCGACCTGCATCCGTTTCTCCGCCATCCCGGCCATCCCCTGCCGGCCGCGATCGCGCACCGCGGCTATTCCGCCCGGTATCCCGAGAACACGATGGCCGCCTTCGCCGCCGCGGTCGAGCTCGGCTACCGGGTCGTCGAGACCGACGTTCACGCCACCGCCGACAATGTCCTCGTCGTGTTTCACGACAGCCGCCTGGACCGCCTCACGGACATGCGCGGCCTTCTCTCGGAGAGGAGCTGGCCGGAGCTGCGCCGCGCCCGCGTCGGCGGACGGGAACCGATTCCGCGCCTCGAGGACCTGCTGACCACCTGGGACGGCCTGCGGGTCAACATAGACCCGAAGCAGGACAGTGCCGTCGGGCCCCTGCTCGACCTGCTCCGGGACACCGATGCGTGGGAGCGGGTCTGCGTCGGATCGGAGTCCGGCCGCCGTCTTCGCCGCATCCGGGCCGCGGCCGGCGACCGGCTCTGCACGTCGATGGGCACGGCCGAAGCCGCCCGTCTCTGGCTGGCCGGCCATGTCCTGCCTCTCGGCGGATTTGCGGCCGATTGCGCGCAGGTCCCGCCGCGCCGCTACGGACTCCCGGTCATCGACCGCGCATTCATGGCGGCGGCGCACGCCCGCGGCCTGCCGGTGCATGCATGGACCATCAACGACGAGGCGGACATGAACCGCCTTCTCGACCTCGGCGTGGACGGCATCATGACCGACGAGGCGGAACTCCTGAAGCGGGTGTTTCAGAGCCGGGATATCTGGACCGCCTGAACGCCCGCAAGGTTCCGGCTCCCGCCAGTCCCGCGCGCCGGCGGGGGCCTGCCCATGAGCAACCGGATAGATGGAGCAAGGACTTGGGAATCGCTATGCTGGTACGCAACGAGGGGCGGTTGTCTGTGCCAGGTATGCTCATCGCGATGCGTGACCCCATCCATCCGGGCGAAACCTTGCGGGAGGACCTCGACGCTCTGGGCATGAGTGCAGCCGAACTGGCCCGGCGGATCGAGGTTCCGGTGAACCGCATTACCGAAATCCTGAACGGGCGCCGCGCTGTCACCGGCGACACGGCGCTGCGTCTGGGGCGCTTCTTCGGCACGTCGGGAGAGTTCTGGCTCAACCTCCAGAAGCTCTACGAATTGCGGTTGGCGGAGCGGAAGAGCGGCGCGGAGATTGCCCGTCTGCCTGCTCTCGATACCGACGACCGGCTGCGCGCGCCGGGTTGAAGCGTCGCCCCGCCGCCCGCCGGAATCGCCCGGAACCCGAGGAGCCTGTCCCATGCCCGACCGACCGCTCGTGCTCGTCTCTCAGGAAGGCCGCGCCGCCGTGCTGACCCTGAACCGGCCGGAGAAGAAGAACGCGATGAACGACGCGCTGCTGGAGGCGTTCGTGGCGGCCGTGCGCAGCGCCAATGCCGACGACGAAGTGCGCGCCATCGTCGTCCGGGGCGCGGGCGGCTGCTTCACCTCCGGGCGCGACGCCTCCGAGTTCGAGCAGGCGGCCGTCCTGCAGGACATGTCCGTGGATGCGGCGGTGGACATCTTCCTGGAGGCGCTCTCGCTGCTGATCGAATCGCCGAAGCCGACCGTGGCCGCCGTGCACGGCATGGCGCTCGGCGGCGGGCAGGCGATGTCGCTCGCCTGCGATTTCGTGGTGGCCGAACGCGGCGCGCGCTTCGGCAATGTGGAGATGGCCTACGGCTTCCCCGCCGCCATGAACATCGCGCTGCTGACCCGACAGATCGGGCGCCGGCGGGGGCTGGAGATCGCCATCACCGGCGACCTCTACACCGCCGAGCAGTATCGCGAGTTCGGCCTGGTCAACCGGCTGGCCGAGCCGGGCGGGCTGGCAGAGGCGGTGGCGGACTTCGTCGGCACGCTGACCGACCGTGCGCCCTGGGCCGTCCGGCGCACCAAGACGACCTACCGCCTCGCCGAGGACATGGCGCTCCACGGTGCGCTCAATTTCGGCAACCAGCTGAACCAGCTCCTCCGCCTGAACGGCCAGCTCGCGCCGATCCACAGCCGCAGCGCGGGCGTGAAACGGGCGCTGAAGAGCGATATTGCAGACGGCGGATAAGGCCTGAGCCCGGCGCGTCCGAGGGAAATGTCAGCTGGTTTCCCCGGATGCGTATTGCGCCAGGATATTCTTCCATAATTTCCCGAACTCTCCGGCGAAACTCCGGAAGCTCGCCGTCTCGGACCTGAGTCTCGCCCCGTCGATTACGTCCTGCGTATTCCAGATCGTGGCAAGCTGTTCCTCCCTTTCCGTGGCCTCGGAAACGCCGTACACGAAGCCGGTGCGGACATCGACCATGGCACCCGATGTCGTCGACGAAACGAACGCCTTCTTGTCGGGAAGCAGTCCCAGCGTGATCGGGGACAAGGGTCCGAGCGGCGTGCCTTCGATATGGAACACCGTATCGACAGAGTAGATGAGGACGAGATCCGTCCTGAGGCGTGCTGCGGAAATCCTGAGGTCCTTTATCGATTCCGGATTTCGAGGCAGGATGATCCTGCTCAGGGGCGCGACTCCTGCGACCATCGGCAAGGCGGAAATCCTGGCGAACAGGTCTTCGTCTTCTATGTCTCTTGCCGTTACGACGCTGTATCTGCCCGCGCCATAACCGATGTTGGTCCTGGAGGCGTAGCCGGGGGCCTGGATTCTCACAACGGCGACCCGTGCCGGAAACGGGCTGGCCGGTTCGACCTCCATCAGCGCCCCGATATCCTCGTCGGCCAGCGCCTTCAAATTGGCGCCGGCGGCCGGCGTTGTGTATGTCGCACAACCCTGAACTGCGACCGCACAGACCGCAGCGATGGCTCCCAGGCCAATCCATTTCACGGCGGCCGGCATCCCGCCAGCGCGGAGAGCGCGCGCTCTTTTCCGGTTTCGGTCGGTCCACGCCCCCGGCCCCGGCGGCCGCGCCGGACTCCCCGTTCCGATACCGTCGCCCTGGCGCATTCGTTCCCCCTCCCGGCGGGTGGACGGCCAGGATAACCGGCATATGCGCCTCAATTGTGGCAACGCCGCGCAGCGCCCTGGGCCGGACGGCGGGTGCGTCCCAATCCACAGCCGCAGCGAGGGGGTGAAACGGGCGCTGAAGACGGATATCGCCGAGGGGGACGGGCATTAGGCCGTTCGACGAAACCGAAAAAGGGGCCGCCGCCCCGGGAGGTGGAGGCGGCGGCAGTCGAAGGGGCCTGGGGAGAGCCTTCTCGGCCCGAGGAGGACGGGCCTCTTCCGCGGGGTCTGCGGATTAGTGGCGGTGCAGGAGCACGCCGCTTCCGACGACAGTGCAGCTGTCGTGGCCCGCATCGCGGCATTGTGCCAGCGCCTCGGCCTTCGCCAAGGCGGTATCGCCCGCGAGCGCGGTGTAAACCTTGCCCGGAAGCGGCTGAACGGCGAGCGTCGCATCGGTGGCCGCCATCGCATAGTGGACAGAGTGAGCGTGTGCTGCGGACGCCGCGAACATTGCGACTACCGTCAGAATTCCGGCAATCTTCCTCAGCATTTTTGCCTCCTGTAGCGATAATTCCGAGGTGGGAACGGCAGACTGGACTTTCAATAAAGAACGATGTCGTTCAGGCGGAATCATGCCGCTTGCGGCGATATTATTTTCAAATGCTTTCTATAATTTTCGGCCGCCAATTCCCGCCGGTCCGGGATTGGAACCGGGACATCGAGGCGCCGCGCAAGCGGGCATGCCGTCGGCGAAAATACCGTGTCGCGGCGGCGTGCGGCATTCGCCGGCGGCGGAAGCCGGACGGGAGGCCGCCGTTACGCCGCGAGCGGGCCCCGATGACCCTTCCCGGAACGGCGCTGGCGCTCTCGCCGCGTTCCAGCCTGACCTCGCCTTTGACGATGGCGGCGTCGATGGCCTCGGCCTTCTGCGCCGGCCTGCGCTCGCCGCCCGGCAGGCCGTGTTCCACCGTCGGCAGGCGGGGTTTCACCGCCGCCTCGTCGAACACCGGGATGTCGGCGGCCATGCCGGAGCCGCCACCGTGCCGTCGGCGATAACCGGGTCGAAGGCCATGTCCCGTTCCCCCGCCGGCCCTGCCCTTCGAACTTTCGCATCCGCGGAAGGGGAAGCCGGGGCGAGGCAGGCCTCAGACCCCGGCGCGGCGCCATGCCTCGGGCTATGGGCGCTTCAGCAGCCCGTCCAGCAGATCGAGCATCTCCGCGATCTCCTCGTCGGTGACGTTGAGCGCCGGCACGAAGCGGAGCGCGTCGGGGGCAGGGGCATTGAGCAGCAGTCCCGCCGCCAGCGCCTTCTCCACCAGCGCGAATCCGTCCGTCCGCGGCTTCAGGTCGAGGGCGAGGAGCAGCCCCCGGCCGCGCACGCCGCCGAGGCCGTATTTCCCGCTCAGGCTCTCCAGGCCGCGCCGCAGCACCGCCCCCGCCTCGCACACGCGCTCGAGGAAGCCTTCGGCAGTGAGCTCTTCGAGCACCGCATGGCCGACGGCGGCCATCAGCGCGTTGCCGTTATAGGTGCCGCCCTGGTCGCCGGGCTCGAAACAGCAGACCTCTTCCCGTGCGAGCAGCGCCGCCAGCGGGGTTCCGGCGCCGATCCCCTTGCCGAGGGTCATGATGTCCGGGCGGACGCCGGCATGCTCGAAGCAGAACAGGGCGCCGGTCCGCCCCATGCCGGTCTGGATCTCGTCGAGGATCAGCAGGATGCCCCGCCGGTCGGCCAGGGCGCGCAGGGCCCTCAGATAACCGTCGCCGGCGGGCCGGACGCCCGACTCGCCCTGGATCGGCTCCAGCATGACGGCCACGGTCCTGTCCGTAATCGCGGCTTCGACGGCCCCGATGTCGTTCAACGGCACTTTCGGGAACCCGGCCACCCTGGGTTCGAACAGCCCGTCCCAGGCCGCCTTGCCCGACGCGGACATGGTGGCGAGGGTCCGGCCGTGGAAGCCGCCGACGGTGGTGACGATCTCCCAGGCGCCGCCCCGGTGCTTGGCGCCCCATTTCCGCGCGAGCTTGATGGCCCCCTCATTGGCCTCCGCGCCGCTGTTGGCGAAGAACACCCGCTCCAGGCCCGCAGCGGCCGTCAGCGCGTCCGCGTAGCGCATCATCGGCTCGTTGTAATAGGCGGGGCTGCAGTTCAGCAGCCTGGCGGACTGTTCGGCCAGCGCGCGGGCGACGGCCGGCGGGCTGTGCCCGAGGCAGTTCACCGCCCAGCCCTGGATGAAATCCAGATAGCGGTTGCCCTCGCTGTCCCAGAGCAGCCCGCCGCGCCCGTGGGTGAAGGCGATCGGGGGCCGCCGGGTAATTTCCATCAGCGCCCCGTAGGGATCGTGCGCCGCATTTTCCGCCTGCGGCTCTGCGATTGTCGTCATGGTCCTGTCCTTCCCGCCCGGACCGCCGGGGACAAGGACAGCAAAACAGACCCCGCCTCCCGGCGGCAGTCGCGGCTGTTCGGATTGTGGTGCTAGGCCCTGTGGACGTATTGACTCAGGAGCGTGTTCAGGGATTCCCGTGCGAGGATTTGTCTGAATCATGAGGCGTCGGCGATTCGGGGGTTTCGTTGATGTCGACGAAGATGACGAATGGAGACTGGGAGGTTGCGCTGGAGGTTTTCCGGCTTTGCCTTCCGAGGCGGGGTGCGAAGGCGAAGGACGACCGTCTGTTTCTGGAGGCGCTGCACTTCTTTGCGGTTCACAACATCACCTGGCGGGCGCTGCCGGAGCGGTTCGGGCACTGGAATACGGTATGGCGGCGTTTTCACCGTCTGAGCCGTTCAGGGGTGTAAATCTCGAACGTGATTTTTCGAGTTAGGGCACTATCTGACAGAGGGTCGCATTCCTCCCATGAAGGAGGCCTGAATACAGGATATTTCCGGGCATGGCAAGAGGCATTGGCACGAAATCCGACTGACCTACAGGAAGGTCCTGAACGCGATAGTGGCACTGGGGGAAGTAAAACAGTGACAACGCATTGTTTCCGGGGGGCATTGAGGGTAGCCTGATGCATGAATGCGCTTCTGGTAAGAAGGAAGTCACGACCATCGTGGTGATGCACCAAATCGACCTGTGAGAGGATAAATATGATAGTTGATATAGGAGAAACGCAGGCAAGATTGCCGGTAAAGCACGGAATTCTGATGGTTGCGGCAGGTCCGGGGGCGTCGTCATGAGCCGGGCTCCGGGGGGCCGCCGCACGCAGCATGCGGTGATGGCGACGGCGAACGAGTGGGCGCGCATCAGGGAGCTTGCCGACGAGGCGGGCATGGAAATCTCGCGCTACATCGTTCACCGGGCCATCATGGCGGAGGCCGTGCCGGCCGTCATCATGCGGCGCGCTGTGCGCGAACTGCTGGTGCTGGCGAAGGTGGAGCAGGAGCGCATGGTGGATCTCGACCTGGGGGACCGCTGGGCCGCTCTCGGCGATGCCGTGGATGCCTGGCTCTCCCGTGAGGGCGACCTGGACCGCCTGACCGATCCCGGCGCGGCGGCGCGCTGGCAGGCGGTCTCGGTCAGCGCCGATCCGGAGGGCGGCCCCGCGCCGCAGCCCTGAGGCGGTCATGGCAAAGGTGGTTCGCCGCACCCTGCGCTGCACGGTGGTCGAAAAGGCGGCGATCAGGGAGAGGGCCGAGGCGGCGGGCATGCCGGTCTCGCGCTTCCTGATAGCCTGCGCGCTGCACGAGGATGCGGGCGGGGCGCCCCGCGAGGAGCCCCGGCTCGTGCTCTCGGAGGAGGAACAGCGGACATTGCATGAGCGGGTGGCGCGGATGGACGCCGTCCATCGTGCCTTGCACGAGGCGCTTCCCGGCACGGACCTGTCGCTGTTCGGCGCGATCGCGTTCATCCAGCGCGCGCTTCGGGAGCGCCCTTCGGGATGGGCGGATCGATGACGGCGCGCGGTTCCGGCGCGCGGGTGCGGCTGACCATCTCGTGCTCCGACCTGGACTGGGAGCGAAGCCGGGAGATCGCGGACCGGCGGGGCATTTCGATCAACGGGCACATGATTTCCGCCGGGCTGAGCGTCGAGCTCGACCCGGAGGCGTTGTCCGGTCCTTCGCTCGTCCTGTCCGGGGCGGAGCAGCGGCTTCTGTTCGACCGGGTCGCGCGCATGGCGGACAGCACCCTGGCGGCGGCGGGCCCGGGCGGGAGTTCCATCGAACGGCTCCGGCAATCGGTGGAGCTGCTGCTCATGACGGTGCTGCGCGACATGGTCCGGCAGGGCCGGGAGGACGAACTCGGGCCGCTGCTGGCGGAGACGTTCGGCGCCGACCACGCCCCGGAGATCGAACGGCAGTTCCGCAAATGGATGGAGAACGGGACGCCGCTGTTGGGCTGAGCGGCAGTATTGTCCCTGCGGCGTGCCGATGCTGCTCGATCGGGTTGTTTCGGAAGCGCCGGCGTTTTCGGCCAGCCAGAGCGCTCACTCATCGGCGCCGGCCTCCGCAGCGGCGCCGCTTCTGTCGGGGTCGCTTCCGGTAAGGGGCAGGACCGCTTATCGTTGGGTTCCGGCTGAAAGCGAAGCGCCGGCCTGCGACGAATGTCCCGGCCTCGCGAGCGTTCGGGCCGCCATCGCCGGGCGCCCGGTTTGCGTCCGTCTCGCCGCCCACAGCGATGCGGGCCGGCCGCGCTCCGGCCGCGCGCCTTGCCCGGCCTTCGGCGGGGGCTGCGGGGCTCGTTGCTCGAAGGCCCCGCTCTCGCGCACATGGCGCTGGAAATTGCCGGGATCGAGCGAAGCGTTCCAGACGACCTCATAAACCCGTCTGAGTTGCCGGATCGTAAACTCCGGCGGACAGAACCCTGCGGCAAGCGCCGTGTGCTCCAGCCCGGAACGAATCCGCCCCAGGGCATCCCTGACAATCCGCTCATGGTCGAAGGCGAGGCGGATGGCACCGCTCTCGATGCGCTCCACAGGCACAAGACGGGCCGCAGCAGCGTCCCCGCCACCGCGCGGGGCCGGCAGGCGGGCGCAAACCGCCCAATAGGCGACGGTAACGACCCGCATGCGCGGGTCCCGGTCCGGGGCGCCGTAGGCGGCCAGCTGCTCCAGGCGCCAGGCTCCTTCGATGAGTCCGGTCTCCTCCGCAAGTTCCCGGGCGGCGGCTTCCTCCAGATCCTCGTCCGGGCGCACGAAGCCGCCGGGCAAGGCCCAGGCCCCGGAATAGGGCTCTCCGCCCCGCTCGATCAGCAGCACCTGGAGCGCGTCGTCCCTGACGGTGAACAACGCGATGTCCGCCGTGACAGCGAACGGCGGGAATGACCTTGCGTCGTATCGGGATGAAGCTTCGGAAACCATCTCTCCAAAATAAATTGTTGATTTGACAATATCAAGCACCATATATTGTCTGAACAACAATTAAAAGCGGTGGCCCGGCTTCGATGAATGAAATCGTGCTCGTTCTCAACTTCCTTTCCTTTGCGCTCTCCGGAGCGTTCCTCCTCTACGTCGTTCTGGCGAGCCTGTGATGGAGACATGCATGACAGTCCTGAACCTGGACGCCGCCGCCGTGGGCGCGCCGATCACGCGGCTCGGCATATCGTTCTTCCCGGTCTACGCGCCGGGCAACCGGCTGCCGGCGATCGCCACCGGCGAATCCTCCGGGCTGCTGGTGGACGAACTCGACACCGCGTCGGTGGAAGCGTTGCGGGCGACCAATCCCACTGACAAGCCGGCGCTGGTCGTCGAGGGGGAGCACTTTCTGGGCGGCCTGCAGAACCGCGCGGTCAACGCCACCGTGCTGGTGGCCGCCATGTCGAAAGTGGAAATCCCGGTATCGTGCGTGGAGCAGGGACGCTGGGGACGCCGCCAGGCATGGCGGCGCGCCGAGGAGTTTGCGCCGCCCCGCATTCGGGCGGCACAGCACGCGGGTGTCGTCCGGTCCCTGCGGCGGGACGGTTCGCGCGAGGGCGACCAGGGCGGCGTCTGGCAGGAAGTCGATGCGATGCTGGAGGAGGAAGGTGTCGTATCAAACACGGTGGCGGCATCGGACCTGAAGCGGGCATACCGGCGGGAATCGTCTCGCGCGGAAGCCGTCGAGGAACTCGTCGCAGGCGGTCCGCTGCCGGGCCAGTGCGGAATCGTCGTTGCCCACGGCGGCCGGGTGACGGGGATGGACCTGTTCGGCGCGCCGCACCTGCTCTCGGCCCACTGGGGGCGGCTGGTGCGCTCGCATTATGTCGAACCGGCGCTGGTGGGAGGGCGGCCGTCCCTGGACCGTGTCCTGTCGCTCATCCGGCGTTTCGGACGGGCACCTGCGCGGGAAATGCCGGGCGTGGGCCTTGGCGTCGAATATCGCATCCACGCCGGCAGGCTGGCCGGGCAGGTGCTGGCGCTGTACGGTGCGGTGGTCCATGCGGCCTTCTCGCGGGACGCTCGCAAAGAACAAACCGATCATGGTCGAAAGGGAAGGAACTGTCATGGTTGCTGTCATGGTTGACACGAATCGCGCGCGAGGGCTGATGGCCGTGTTAGCGACGGTTACAGAGCGCGCCTATTCGCTGACATTTTTCGGCCGGTTGCGGTTTTTCAGTTGATCTGTTGGTCATCGGTTTCGATTGGTTCGCCGGCTCGGTCGCGGATGAGCATGTCGTTCCAGTCCCGGTTGTCGAGTGCGGGTCGCAGCCGGACGATTCTGGTGTCGTTGCGGGCGAGGCGCCTTGCGGCGTGATCGCCGTTTGTGGTGGCGTCGTATGCACAGAAGATGAGGCGCGGGTTCCATGCCTCGATCCATTTGGGGACTTTGGTGGCGACGGCGCCGGTGGAGACGGTGGCGCATTCGGTGCGTTTTACCGGGCCGAGGTGGAGGGAGAGGATGGAGAGTGCGTCGAGGGCGTTGCCGTCCAGGATGACGGCGTGTGGCCATTCGGTCTCCCAGGACATCCAGAAGCCGCCGCCCGCGGTCGTTTTGCGGTCAGCGGTGACGGTTTCGATGCCGGTAGCCTCGCCGGCGGCGTTTCGGCGGACGAACACGGGGTTGCCGTGAGGGTCGGCATGGACCAGGCCGAGGTCGCGGCACAGGGTGACGAGCGCGTCCGCGAGGCCGCGCCGCTCGACGAGGTATCGCCGGAGGTTGGGCCAGCGGGGGTCCTTGGCCGGCGCCTGCCGGCGGCCGCCTGGGGGCATTGAGAGGTCGGACAGTTCGGCGAGGAAGTCGATGGCGTCCGGCGGGGTGCATCCGAGCGCATGGACCGCCAGTTCGATAGCCCCGGCTCCCTCCTCTGCGCGCAGATGGTCGTAGAACATGAAGCGGTTGATGGAGAGGACCGATCCTGGCCGTCTCCAGCGCACGGCATTGTCGGGATCGCTGCGGTAGCCGAGGGCTCGGGCGACGGGTTCGAGGGGATAGCCCCGCAGGCTCTCGGCCCGCACCCGCCGCTCGCGGGGGCGGGAGGGATGCATGGCTATGGCGACGGGACCGGGTTCGCCTTTCCAGTGCTTTGCCCGGCTTTCGGTCCGCGCCGGCGGCGGCGTTCGGCGCTGCGCTGCTTCTGACGTTCCTCGGCTTCCTTGCGGCGCCAGGAGTCGCCGTCGATGGCGACGATCTCGGCGTTGTGGACGAGCCGGTCGACGAGGGCGACCAGGCAGGCGGCGTTTGGGAAGGCCTCGCTCCACTCGGCGAAGGGGCGGTTCGTGGTGATTATGGTTGAGTTCTGCTGGCTGCGGCTTGAGACGATGTTGAACAGCAGGTCGGCGTGGCGGTTGGAGTAGGAGAGATATCCGACTTCGTCGATGACCAGCAGGTGCTGTCGGGCGTAGAAGCGCAGCCTGCGCTGGAGCAGGGTGTCGGAGTCGATGGCGGCGAGTTCGCCGAGCAGGCTGGCGGCGGTTGCGAAGCGCACGATGTGGCCTTCGAGGACGGCGCGGTGGGCGATATTGGCGGCGATGGTGGACTTTCCGACGCCGTTGGGTCCGACCAGTACGAGGTTTGCGGCCTCCTTGAGGAAGTCGAGGGTCATGAGGTCCTCGACGGCCATGCGGTCGCAGCGCCTTGGCCAGTCCCAGTCGAAGTCTGCGAGCGGCTTGAACTGTCCGAGGCGGGCGTCGGCGAGGCGGCGTTTGAGGCTTCGGGCGCGCTTCTCATCTTCTTCCCACGCGATCAGGGAGGCGAGCCAGTCGCGCTCCGCGACTTCGCCCCAATGGGCGAGGAGGCCGTGCAGGCCCAGCGCGCGGGCGCGGTTCATGAGGGTGTCGGTCATTCTTCGCTGTCCTTTTCATGGTAGCCGGCCAGCCCGTCGTATCCGCCGAGATCGTGATCGCGCACGGCGATGTCGCGCACGCGCGGGTCCCTGGGCAGGTCGATGGGGATCGGCGGCGGCCTGTCCTGCAGTTCGCGCCGCCGTGTGAGGCTGAGGCGCACGGCATTGGGATGGGGGACGCCGCGTTCGAGGGCCTCGTCGATGGCGGCTTCGAGCTCGGCGGCGCCGTATTGGTCGAGCAGGCGCAGCAGGGCGGCGACGGTGGCGCCGATATAAGCGCCGCGGGGGGCGGCCTCGGCGATCAGGCGCTCGCTGTTGGGCGCGGCCTGGAGCAGCCGGCTCTGCCCGCGCAGGCTGCGGGCGTGACGCTTGCGCCTGACCAGCTCCTCAATGTGTTCGGGGTTCTCGATGCGGGCCGCCTTGTCGAAGCTGCGCGGATGGCGGGCGATGACCTCCATGCCGTCGAGGATGCGCACCTCTTCCAGCGTCGCGGCCACGGTGAGGGTGCGCCGGACATGGGTATGCGGGACGCTGTAGTCATTGAGGTCGAACCTGGCATAGGGGGTCTTGGCGATCCTGACCTCGACCCTCTCGTCGACGGGGGGACGGTCGTCGGGCAGCGCCATCAGGGAGCCGCGCTCGCGCTCGAAGGCCTCGCTCACGGTGAGGGAGCGGTCGTCCGGCCAGGGGCGGTCGGCGGCGACGCCCTCGCACCACTCCCGGGCCTGGGCGTTGAGATCGTCGAGGTCACGCCAGGCGCGGGCGGCGAAGAAGCTGTCGCGCACATAGCGTATGGCCCGCTCGACGCGGCCCTTCTCGTTGCCTCGGGCGACCGCGACCGGCTTCGGCAGGAAGCGGTAGGCGCCTGCGAAGTCGAGAAGCCGGGGATTGAAGCGGATGGCGTCGCCGCGCCGCTCCAGCACGACGCTCTTCAGATTGTCGTACCAGAGCTCGCGGGGCACGCCCTGCCAAGCCTCGAAGGCCTCGACATGGCCGCGCAGGAAGTTGTCCATCCCGGCGTTGAGGTAGAAGCGCAGGAAGAGGCGGCGCGAGTGGCCGAGCACCATCACGAAGGCCATCAGCGGGCGCTCCGCACGCCCGATCCTCACCTTGCCGAAGTGGGCCCAGTCGACCTGGGCCTGCTCGCCGGGCAGGGCCTTGAGGCGCAGATAGGCCTCGGCCACCGGCCGCGGACGCTCGGGCGCGATCATGCGCCGGAAGTGGCTCTCGCACCCCCGGTAACCGCGCTCGACCGCCATCCGGTAGAGCCGGCTGGAGGGCAACTTCGGCCAGACCGCCAGGGTCTGGCGGACGAAGGGCAGGAACGGATCGATCATCGAAGATCTGCGCCGCTTCTCAGGCGTGGGCGCCCCGGCGGCCGCCACCGCGCGCTCGACCGTGCCGTGGTGGACGCCGAGCTGGCGCGCGATCGTGCCGATCCGCCACTTCTCGGCAAAATACAGCCGCAGGATCTCGGCCCGGGTCTGCTGGTCGATCGCCATCTCACTCCCTTCGCGCCGGGCGCAGGCCCGGATAGACCGCCCGGGCGCAGAACCGCCCGCAGTGATCGCAGCGGAACACTCCGGCGGGACGGTCGGGTCCGAAGGGCCTCCTTCCCGAGCGCCCCGCCGGCATGCCCGCCACAACAGGACGGCGCGGTGAACGGGTCAAAGGGTGATGCGTCACTTTCTGCGCACGGCGCCCCTCCTCAGGCGCACGGACGCGACGGCGCTCGCGGTAGCGCCGCTGGCGTTCGGCATGCTTGTGACGGCCCCGCCGGCTGTTCTGGTAGCGACGCCCGGCAAGGCGCAGCGAGCGCCGCCGCGCCCGGCCGCTGCACGGACGCGAGCAGTAGATGTTGCCGTGGTCGCACCGCCGGCACAGCACAACCTGGCGATGGCACGAAGCGCAGGTGAACAGGCGGGCGGCGTTCCTCATCGCAATGACCGATGAGAACGGGGTGGACCCACGCCCGAACGCCTACGATACTGCGCATACGGGCCGTGCCTTGCATGGCTTGCATGGCTCGGGGGGTGCGGCGCCGGTCGTTGCCACCTAGCAAACGGGGCCGGCGCCGCATCGTTCTCAGCAGCCCCAGTCTACCCCCTCGCGCAGCCCGGCGACCCCCGCCGACAGCGCCAGGACACCCTCCCCTCGGCAGGCGAAAATATCAACGCGACGGGGGCCGGCGACTCCAGTCGGGCTACGCCCTCCTTCCGTCCCCGGCCCCCGTCACAAACACCGCCGCACCACAATCACTGCGATCATCACGCCCCGCAAAAACGCGCAACGCCAGCAAATAAGCGCCTTTTACGACCGTCACCTACAGGCCGGGATCGCGGTGGGAAACCTGCTGGGAATCGCAATGGAAGGGTGGCCGCGGCAGCGCATCGCCCGGGAGTACCCGGCAGGTGTTCGGGAGATCGCCGCGAAACCGGGATATCCCGACGACGACGATCTGGCGCAGGCCATCGAAATCGCCGACGCGGCAACGGCCGACGGGGGACTGGATGTAGACGACCTGGGCAGGCGCTTCTGGGCGTGGGCCGAAACGAACGGCGCGGGCATGGGCGGCCTGACCGGGGACGTGCTGGCATTGTACGGCGGCAGCTATCCCCGGCGGCTTGCCCGCAACCGCGATACAGGGACCGCACGGACGCCGGAAGGTGTTCCGATCGTCGAGGCGTCGCGGCAGGCGTGGGAAGGAGGCCGGGCCGGCAACGGCGCGCTGATGCGGTGTGCGCCGCTCGCGATCCGGTGGCATGACGATCCGCATCGGCTGGTGCGGGAGAGCGTGCTCTCGGCCGTGCCAACGCACTGGGACTGGCGCTGTGGCTGGTCCTGCGCGCTTGCGAACCTGGCCTGCGCCGCCGCGCTGCATGGCGAAACACTGTCTGCGGAAGCCCTGTTGCGGTCGGCGCGGGACGGTATGGCGGCATCCCTGCCTGCGCTCCGCGATTACGGCTACCGCGCCGAAATTCCGTCATCGGTATCGGAAGCGGTGACCCTGGCGTCGCGGTCCACGATGGACGATCTGGGGTTCGACGGCGACGACATGGGCTTCACGCTTCTGTCCCTCCAGGCGGCGCTGCTCTCGTACTGGCAGGCGGAAGACTTCGAGTCCGGTTTGCGCAAGGCCGTCGAGGCGGGTGGCGATACGGACACCAACGGCGCCATTGTCGGCGCGGTGCTCGGGGCGCGGTTCGGCCTCGCGGCAATCCCCGAACGCTGGCGGCGCCGGGTAGACGGGATCAGGACGGGGCGCGTGTCGATGGAGGCCTGCGCCGAACGGCTGGCGGCCCGGCGGACATCAACGAATGTGCATACGTCTTGACCGTCGCCAGCACCTTTCCCGATACGCGGCGCGATCATTGTCGTGAATGATTTCTGAGGGCCCCGACGGCTGGAATGGAGAGCTTCGCCCAACTTGGGAGAGGCGCGCTGTCGGTGACGCCTGTCGGGCCATGGTCCTGGGAGGCCCGAAACCTTTCCTGCTCCTGCGAATATCGGATTTCGGGAAATTTCGGGTGAGCGCAGGGGCGATCAGGCGCTTCCCGCCCTGCGTTGGCCATGCCCTGCCCCTATTGTTCCGACCCTGCCCCTATTGTTCCGAAATGAGACGGAAAGTCTCGTCGCCCGGCCAGAGGCCTCGTTCCATGGCCAGTTCGGAGGTTGAGAGCATGACGGCGGCACGGGAGAACCCGGGCGACGTTCTACTGTCCGCACGGTCGCAAACGGACCGCAATTTGCAACGGCGTGCCAAGCAATGAGAGAGGTGCGCCGTTCGGGGCGGCTTGTCGGACCGGAGCCCCGGGAGGCTCGGGATTTCTCTTGCCCTGATATCCCGGTGGCATTTGGGATGAAGCGGGCATCCGCCTCTCAGGAGAACGACTGGGAATCTTCCATGGCCAATTCATGAAGACGTTGGACGTTGCATTCGGGCGATTTGCCTGCCCTGTCCAGCTACGCACCAGCTCCGCAGTAGCTTGTATCGCTAACGATCAGCCCGCGCTGAGCCCGCCGCCTTCGGAGCGGTCGACGCGCTGCTCCTGGGTCGTTTCTTGCACCTGCCGGGGCGTCTGAACCGGCTTCGGCGGGTTCAGGATACGTGCGCGGCGGGTCTCGTCGCTCCATTCGGCGCGGAAGCATCCGCGCGCGGTGACCGCGGCGACCGTCCTCTCGATATCGCTGCCCGGCTCGGGCGCGTCCGGGCCCGAGGCCTCGACGGTTTCGAGCCGGAGCCTCGGGCTGCCGAAGCGGATATCGTCCATGCGCGCCGTCACCTTCGCCTCGACCGTGAGGACCCGGCCTTCGCCGGCGTCCTCGGTCCAGGCGATGCGGTCGCCCGGCACCGGTTCGCCGCAGGCCAGCCGGCAGAGCCATGACGGCACCGACCGGTGCCGGGCCAGTTCCAGTTCCCGGAGCCTCTCGTCGGACCAGGCGGCGCGGGCGCAGCCGATGCTGACGAGGGATTCGGCCGTTCGGGGGATGACCGCCCCAAGCCCGGGCGGTTCGTCCGGACCCGCGACATCCAGCATCCGCACCTGCAGCAGGTCGTCCTCGTGCATGCCGCCGGCCGCTCCTGCGGAGACGACGATGATTTCCATGATGTCGTCGCCGACGCGGACCCGGTCGCCCGGAACGAGCGGTTCCTCCCCGGTCCAGCGAAGCCAGTGTGCGGGTTCCGGCACGCGCGCAAGCCGCTCCCTCTCGCGGCGGATGGCCTCCGCCACGGCGGGCCGGCCGGCCGCCTCACGCTGCGCGGCCGGATCGGCCGATTGTCCGAACCCGCCGGCGAGCCCGGCGACCGACGCCAGGTCCTCGGTCCACCGGCGGTCGCGGGCAAGCCACTCCCCGGCCCTCCGGCGGGCCGGCTCCGGCAGCGCCTCCAGCTCCTTCGCGTACATGGTGACCCGCGCATAACCTTCCGCATGGAGCGCCAGCGTGTCGTCCCGGACGGCGAGCCGCTCGACCCGGTCCGCGAGCGACATGAAGGCGTCGCCCGCGTCTCGCAGCCGCACGGCCTCGAGCCCGGCCAGCACCTCCCGCACCCGGTCCCGGAGGCGGGGCATGACCTTCAGGCGGGAGGCGGCCCTGGCCTCGGCCGCGCCGGCCTCCGCCTCGCCCAGCAGACGCCGGCCGACGGCCCGGAGTTCCCGGGAGCCCTCCCGCCATGCCTTCATGTCCCCGAGCACGAAGGGCGCGATCCCGGCCTCGCCGGCTTTCTCCTCCAGACCCTCCCTTTGGCGCAGATGTCCTTCGCCTGCCTTCAGGAACGACATGACCGGTTCGGTCTCCGCCTTTGCGCGGGCATCGAGGTCGAACACCCGGTCCACGGCGCGCCGCACCTCGGGCTCAAGAGACGCCTCGCCCCTGAGTTCCTCCGCCCGGTCGCGGAGCCCGGCCCAGGACGGCAGGTCGACGGGGTCGGAGCCGGACCCGCGGCGTTGCCGGCCCACCGTCCTGACAAGCGCCGCGAACCTTGCCGAGCGGCGTCGCAGCGCCGCCGCCGCAAGCCTGTCGACCGCCTCGCGAACCCGCGCGCGCTCGGCCCCGACGCGCGCAAGGCGGATGCGGAGCGGATCGCCGAGCTTCGCGCCCGGTCCCTCGCCGAGCATTCCGAGGCCCTGTTGGCGAAGCCTCGCCGCCCGCTCGTCCCAGGAATCCGGTTCCGCAGCACCTCCGGGGCCGGCATCGAACAGAAGACCGTCGCAGTCCAGCAGGAACGTCTCGATGCCGAGCACGGCCTTCCTGTCCCGGGGCGTCGGCGGCGTTCCGGAAGCGGGCCCGCGTTCCGTGTGTGCCGCGCACCAGGCCTCGACCGCCGGACGCGCCGCCTGCGGTACCTCCCGGCCCCGGAGCCGCCCCGCCCATTCCGCCAGCGCTTCGGCGCCGGCCGTTTCTCGGGGATCGACGCCCGCCGCCCGCGCGCCGGCCTCGTGCCGCGCCGCAGCCTCGCGGAACCGTTCCGCCTCGTCGAGCTCCCGGCCCCGCACCAGGCGCCGGAGCGCGGCGCCGATCCTGGCGGCGATGCCCTGGCCGCCGCCCTCCCGGAGTTCCTGTCCCGTATCGGCGAGCGTCCTGCCCTCCGCCAGCCAGGCCGCATGTTCGGGAAGTTCGCCCATCGACCGCCCGCGCTTCGCCGCCGCCCGTTTCAGCAGCGGCCAGTCGCGGCCGTGCCTCTCCGCCCGGCGCAGGAACGCGAACCCCTGCCGGCGCTCCGCAATGGCCTGCGCGTCCCTGCTGCGGACCTCCTCCACGAACGCCCGCAGGTCCGCCGGAAGCGCCATGTCCTCCGCCAGCATCGCCGTGCCGGTCACGATACGGGCATAGCCCTCCGTGCGGACAAGGTCGCTGCCCTGCGTTTCAGCCCGGGCAACGAGTTCCCGCCAGTCCGCCTCCAGCCCGCGCAACATGGCAAGCGCCGCGGCGGGCGGCGGGTCCCCGTTCTCGCCCACCGCCTCCAGCGCCGTCATGCGCGAGCCGTCATTCGCCTCCAGCACCTCCTCCAGCCGCTCGCGATCGTTCGTCACCAGCACGAACCGGTCCCGGGCCCGGCTCGCCTCCACATGGAGGCCCGCCTGGCCGGTCAGCGCCCCGTGCCCCGTGTCGAGCACGCCGATCGCGCCGTCGCTTGTCATGCCCTGCGCCGCATGCAGGGTCGTGCTCCAGGCATGGTCGATATGGCGGAGTTGCGGGTCGGTGCGCGCCAGCGACAGGGTCCTGCCGTCTCCCAGATCGAACCTCACCCGGCGCGACCCGATCTCCCGCACCACCGCACCGCCGCCGTTCACAAGCCCGCGCCGCTCGTCGTTCATCGTCCAGCGGATGCGGTCGCCCGCCCGGATGCGGATGCGCGCCGTCTCGTAGAGCCCGAACCGGTAGCGCACCCAGCTGTCGCCGGGGCGGATGCGCACCGTCCGCCCCGTCGGGTGCTCCAGGAAGACGAACTCTCCCTCCGCGCGCATCACCCGGCAGGCGTCGCCCTTCTCCACCCGCAGCGGCGCCACGCGCGAGTGGAACAGCACGATGTCGCCCGGCTCGTGGTTGCGCAGGTCCGCGCGCTGCGCCGCCGTCAGGTGGCGGTTCGCATAGCGTTCGAGTTCCAGCTCGCGCCCGTGCAGCACGCCCTCGCGCGCAAGCCCGTCCCGCACGACCCGGTGGATCTCCGCCCGGATGAAATGCGTCGGCGCCAGGATCGCCGTCCGCGCCCGGTCCTCCGGGTCGAGCGCCAGCCAGAGCCGGGCCGCCTCCGCGCCCAACTCCTGCTGCGGCGCCTCGTGGACATGTTCGAGCTCCCGAAGCGCCTCGCGGGGACGGCCCTCCTTCAGATGCTCGACCGCAGCCTTCAAGGCCGGGTCGCGCTGGCGCAGGACCTCCTCCATCTCCGCCGTCGCCACGCCCGCCTCCTGCAGCGCCCGGAACGGCTCGCCCGCCCGCACGGCCCGCAGCTGCCGCCGGTCGCCCACCAGCACCAGCCGCGCGACGCGGAACCGCGCCGCGATCCGCATCAGCAACTCCATCTCCGCGGTCGAGACCATCGAGGCCTCGTCCACCACCAGCACCGCGCCCTCGTGGTCCTGCCGGTCCCGGGCCACGCGCGCGGCATTGCCCAGATCGCCGTGGCGGGTGAGGAACCATTGCAGCGGCCGGGACCGGACGCCGGTCTCCTCCCGCAGAACCCGCGCGGCGGCTGCCGAGGGCGCCAGCAGGACCGCCCTGCGTCCGCCCAGCAGCCCCAGCGCCTCCTTCAGCATCGTCGTCTTGCCGGTGCCGGCCGCGCCCTGCACCGCCACGATGCCGTCTTGCGACAGCAGGATGGTGCGCACCGCCTCCTGCTGCCCTTCGGTCAGCGCCGTTTCGGCCAATCGGCACGAGACGGCCGTCTCCTCCGCCAGCGGTTGCGAGGCGCCCAGCGCCCGGCGCTTCATGGCCATGATCCCGCGCTCCAGGCCGAGCGCCTCCGAGGTCACGAACGAGCGCCCGCCCCGGAGCTGCGCTTCCACGAGGTGGCCGTCCCCGATCAGCCCCGCCAACGCCGCGTCGATGTCTCCCAGCCCGTGCCGGCCCGGCGCATGGCCGAGCGCGATCGCCCTGATCTCGCGCTCCCGGATCACCGGGGCCCGCTCCGCCAGATGCTCCACCGCGCGCCAGGTCACCTCCCGCGCGCTCAGCCCCGGCGGCTCGGGCTGCAGCTCCTCCGCTGTCCGCACATAGGGCCGGCCCGCCTTGCGCGCCGTCTTCCGCGACGCGGTCGTCGTCCGCCGGAGCCCGGGCCTGGCGATGCTGCGGTCGCGGGAGAGCCCGAGCTCCTCGGCGCGCGTCTTCCACTCCGCCCGCAGCTCGTCGACGTCCCTGTCCGCCTTCTTCTTCCGGGTGATCAGCGCCGCCTGCTGCGTCAGCGCCGCGCTCCAGGGCAGGCCGTGCTTGTCCAGCCACGCCAGAATCTCCCGGCGCCGCGACGAGAACGCGTCCACGAACTCCCGCCCGTAGCCCGCGATCTCGAACCCCGGCACGCCGCCGATCATCGTCGCCTCGATCGCGAACCCGAGCGCCAGCAGCCGCCGCGCCAGTTCCTGGCGGTAGACCGCCCCGATCAGCCGCACGTTGCGCCGGATTTCCGTCGGCTCGACGCTCCGCCACGCGCCCGACCGGTCGCGCGTCATGTTGGCGATGATGCAGTGCGTGTGAAGCTGCGGGTCCTGGTCCCGGCTCGTCAGGTGACGGAACCCGGCCGCCACCAGTCCGTTCGCCGCCACGCGCGGACGCTGCCGGGTCACGGGATCGTACGACCGCGTCTGCAGCAGCTCCCTCTCCAGCCAGTCCAGGGTCGCCTTCACGGCCGCGTCGTGCGCGCCCAGCACCCGCCGGTCCCCATGGAGCAGCGCCTCCAGCGAGACCGTCTTCGGCGCCGACAGCGTCAGGTCGAAGCCCGGCCGGTGCTGGTGCTCCCCGTCCCGCACCCGCCCGAGCCGGATGTCCGTGCCGGGCACATGGCCCGACAGGATGCGCCCGAACGCCCGCGGCGAGACATGCCTGGCCATGCCGAGCGCCGCCGCTCCGGCCCCGTGCCAGAAGCTCGCCCGGCGCTGGCGCGGGTCGTTCTTCGCGTAGTAACCCTCCCTGGAGAAATACCCGACCGTCATCGTGGTCGAGGTGAGGTCCGTCAGGCCCGCAACCATGCGCCTCGATCAGCCTTGCCCGGCCGCAATCGCACCGCTCGCAGCCACGGCACTCATTTCCACTGGACCTCGAGGGTGCATATGACGGGCTCGCCGGACCTCAGGGATTCCTTCAGGCACTGCTTTACCTGCTCGCCCTGCTGCTCCCAGACGATCCGTTTCCAGTTGCCCGTGTCGTCGTAGGGCGCGAAGACGCCCACCTTGCTCTGGCCGACCGCCCCCACCACGGTCAGGGTCGGCACCATCACGACCAGCACCGCCGCCAGCACCGGCACGGTCCAGCGCCGCGTGTTCCGCCACTCCTTCCGGAAATCCTCCAGCGCCCCCTGCCAGACCGAGCCGAACCTCTTGAGGAATGCGTCTCCGCTCTCGGTCAGCCTTTGCACATTGCCGGAGGTCCGCGCCACTGCCAGCTCCTGCACCTCCGCGTTCTCATCCAGACTCTTCTCGATCCGCGCCGTCCAGGGGCCGATCGCCTGCTCCACCCGCGAAACGAGGTTCTCGCCCTCGGCGAGGCGGTCGGTCAGCACGGCCATCTCCTGCCGGCAGGCCAGCGCGGCGGTGCTCCACTCATCGTAGTATCCGACGATATCCTGCTTCACCGCCTGGAGCTCGGCCGAACGCGCGTCCAGCTTCTGCCGCGCCTCGTCCAGCTGCCGCAGGCGCGCGCCGAGCGTCCCGGCATTGCCGGAAAGGGTCTCGATCTGACGGTCGAACCCCTCCTCCCGGGCCTTCAGCGCCGCCACCTCGCCAGCGAGGCCCCGCTCCGCCTTCCCGAGGTCCCGGATCGACGTGCCCGCCGTCACCAGCAGGCTGTCCATCGCCGCCCGGATGTCGTTCGCCCACTCCGTCGCCGCCGCGATCGAACGCGCCGCCTCCCCGAGGTCCGCCCCGTCTTCGCCCGCCGTGGCGCCCGGCTTCGCGGTCAGCTCCTCCAGCAGGGCAAGGATGCGCCGCTGGCCGGCGGCGAGTTCCGCCAGCACCGCGGCAGGAGCGGGGGCGGTCTCCGCGCCGGGTCCGGCGGCTGGCTCGGCACTCCTGTCCGGCGTCGGCTCGCCCGCCCCATCCGCCCTGCCGGCGCGCCAGCCGATCAGCAGGTTCATGTCCTCGCCGGCACCGTCCGGCGGCGGTGCGCCGTTGCCTCCCTTCTTCTTCGAGGTCATCTTCGCCGCTCCCCCTCGCCGATGCGTCCGTAAACGGACAGCATGGACGAGGCGGGGGGAAAATTCATCTGCCGTGGCAGGCTGCGACGGACGACATGACGAGCGCCGGGAATCCGGCAATCCCGAACGTGACCGAACGCCTCCAGACGCCGCGCCAGCCCGTTGCGGTAATGCGCCCCGATCAGCTTCCTGTTGCGGCGGATCGCCGTCGCCTCGATGCTCCGCCACTCCCCGGCACCGTTCCGGGACATGTTCGCCACCACGCAGTGCGTGTGCAGCTGCGGGTCCAGATTGCGGCTCGCAAGATGCCGGAACGTCGCCGCGATCATGCCGTGCGCCTTCACACGCGAGCGCCGCCGCGTCGCCGGGTCCCAGCCCCGCGTCTGCAGCAGCTCCGCCTCCAGCCGGTCCAGCGTCTCCCGCACCGCCTCGTCATGCGCGCGGATCACCCGACGGTCACCGTGCAGCAGCGCCGCCAGCGAGACCGACTTCGGCGCCGAAAGCGTGACGTCCACCCCCGGACGGTGCTGGCGCCCGCCGTCGCGCACCCGGCCCAGCCGGATATCCGTGCCGGGTACATGACCCTGAAGAATCGCGTTGAAGAGCGTCGGCGAAACATGCCGCCCGAGACCCGGCAGCCCGCGCCAGCTCCTCATGCCAGAAGCTCGCCTTGCGGTGCTCCGGATCGTTCTTCGCGTAGTAGCCGTCCTGCTCGAAATAGTGGACCGTCGAACTCGCCGACGAAAGGCTCGTCACCGTCGCCACCATGCGCGCATCCTAGACCGGATGGGCCGTCCGCCCATAGTCGTCCGCAAGGACAGTCTTGTCACGGCAGCCCGCGGGGCGGTCGTTCTGCGCCGCGCGCGGGTCTTCAGGAGCGATGGCCGCCTCGAACAGAAATCCAAAGATGGTTCTGTCAGTCCCGATTTGTGTTGCTCATCGTCGAACCATATTGTTCTGTCTCCGATGGGAGGCACTGGACGCATGGAAACAGGCCCGGACGTACCCAGGATCGTGAAAGTCTCAGGCGGGCGTTCGTCGGGCATGATGCTGCTGCGCCTGCTGGATGCGCGCGCCCTGGATCCATCGCGCGGCGACGTCGCCATCTTCACGAACACCTCTGCCGAGCATCCGGCGACTTACGACTATCTGGGGCACCTGAAGGTTCTGGCGGAAAACCGCGGCCTGCCCTTTTTCTGGCTCGAATTCTGCACTTATGAAGATGCGGTTCGCGGCGACTGGGCGCGCCGCCCGGCCTACCGTCTGGTGAACGAACGCCCCTTCGGGCCGGATAATCCGGCCGGGTATCGCCACCGGGGCGAAGTGTTCGAGGAAATGCTGTCCTACGAGTGCGCAACGCCTTCGATACAGGCCCGGTTCTGCACCCGAATGATGAAGGTCGCCCCGTCCAATGCGTTCCTGTCGGACTGGTTCGGTCGCGGCGACGGTCCGAAGCGGCTGGGCCATTCCGGATCAGGCTCCCGCATCACCGACGAAAGCCTGCTCGCCGGGCACAGACGGAATCGCGGTCGAACGCCGCCAGCGATTCTACTCGACAAGAAATGCTATGTGAGGAGTTGTCCGCTGACCCGGCCCGCGCAGCGTTTCGCCGATTTCTCATCCGTCCCTGACTTGTGGCGGGCGACGCCGCCTGCAAGGCTTTTCGGTCCGAAGGCGATACGATTCGAATCCTGTCTCGGCATCCGGGCCGATGAAGCGCACAGGCTCGCCAAGATGAAGGCCCGTATCGCCAGCGCCCAGAGGCGGAAGGGCCGGGCTTGGGGGGACCAGCCGCCGGGCGAGGCCGTCAGTGCGCCCTTGGTGGAAGGCGATATTGACAGGGAAGCCGTGACGGCGTTCTGGAAGTTGCAGCAGTTTGATCTCGGACTGCCCCCCGACGGGCGTTACGGCAATTGTGTGTTCTGCATGATGAAAGGCCGATCCAGCCTGATGACGCTGGCTCGGGAGTGCCCCTCGGACGCCTCGAACCCGGAATCGATTGACTGGTGGGCGGCGATGGAAGGACGATACGGCCGTAACCTCATTGAAGAGAAGCGCAACAGGACACACGAGAGCGTCACGCATTTCGGCTTCTTCGGGCCGGCCGGCGGGCCGGTCTATGGGGCAATCCGGGACGCCGCCAAAGAGGCTGCGGGTTGCTCGCCAGCCATGCCGGAAGCCGAATTTCTGGTGGACGAATCCTACGATGATTGCAATTGCACGGATTGACGCCTGACGCCGATGACCGAACTTTATTTCCCCTACGGCAGTATGGACGGCTTTACCTCCAGTACGACTGCGGACAGGCAGGAAGGTCTGGATATCCCGATACGGGAACTGATGCAGAATTCTCTCGATGCAACTACAGATGGCACGGAGTGCCGTGTAGAAATTACCATTGATGAAATTTCAATTGGCGATATTCCTCATATTGACAGTTACAGACAGTATTTGCATAAAGCGGTTGAAACTCAAAAAGAACTAAATGCTTACAAACGTCAGCAGGAAATGATTGTTGAGAACATTGAGTCGGAGCTGAACAAAAAGAAAATTCCTGTCCTCTTGTTTACCGACAATGGCAATGGGATGGACAGCAAAATACTCGATTCCCTGATAGAACACCGCAGCAGCAAGCGGGAAGGCAGCGGCGGATCATTCGGGGTCGGTCACCTCAAAGCGTATGATCTGTCTTCGCTAAGGTATGTTCTTTATGCTTCCCGAAGAGAAGAAACAACACTATTTACCGGCGTTCCCATTCTTGCCGGTTTTCAGGACACCGATGCCAAACGCGGTAATGTCGGGAGAATATTGAATTCAAAGCCCGAAGATGAGGCCAACCCTTGTTTTGATTACCCGAACGATATGCCACAATTTATGGCGCGTGCCATGGGAGATAGAGGACATGGTAGTATCATCGGAATTCTCGGTTTGTCGGATAAGTGGGGTGATGATTTTGAAACAGCAATTGCAAATCACTTCTTCAGTGCCATTTTACACGAAAGATTATCGGTATGTATTCACAGGAAGAATCGTAAGGATAATGTCATTCTGGACCAAGGTATAATCGAGAAAGTGTTGATGGAGGGTAGAGACAGGCAAAGGAGAAAGAGAAGAAGAGGAGAAATTCTCTCCGGGAGCCATACATGGCAGTCATATCTGGCTGTTCGGGACTCGAGTGCCACCGAGATTCAATTGAGCAATGATGATCGAGTGAATATCTATATCCACACCGAGGACATTTCGGCGTCGTCGGTTGCCCTGATTCGCAGCGATATGCTCATCGCCCGACACGATTCCATGCTGGTGTCGGAGTTCGATACTCTGCGCAAGTCGGAGGATGTGGCTCGTTTTTCCTTGGTGATAGATGTCAATCAAGCGCAGGCAGGCAAGGAGCTGTTCGGCTTGGTCAAGGCTGCGGAAGGCCCATACCATAACAGCCTTAACAGAGGACAACTCAACAATGGGGACGAACGCCGGCTTCGGGAGTTGCTCGCAGAGCTGGCTGGTAAAGTTCGGGAGCGCCTGCCGAAAATCGAACGGGAGGGGTTCGAGTTGCCCATTTTTGACTCTGTGGATGCGGCAGTCGGCGGAAACCGCAGGGCCAAGCGCGTGGAAAGGTTCGGAATCAGCCCTCCCGGAAAGGGACAAAGAAAAAGGGGCGGCGGTGGAGGTGGCAACAGCCCGCGCCCGCCGATGTTCGGACGCCCGGCCGAGGCGAGGGTCGAGGCCAGGGCGGAGCGGAGAGAGGACAGGCTGCGGGTTCGTGTGAGAATCACGCCACTTGAGGACACGCACCCCAGGGACAGCGCCATGCTTTCGTTCTGCGTCGCCGAAGACAGGGACGACAGCATCGCCGGAGACCGGTTCACTCCGGAGAGTGTTCTGGTAAATGGAAGCACGGAAATCTTGAACGACCAGACCGTCCCGTTGGGCAGGCTGGCCAAGCACGCGCGGGTGGTTGTAGAGGCGGTGCTGGCTTTGCCGCCCGGCAGCGCGCAAGGCATGACGGTCGGCGTCCTTCCTCTGGTTTCGCTGAAACGGGAGCGACCGTCGGAGACGGAAGGCGATGCTGCGAAACCGGAGGACGCGGAATGACGGAGATTGTCGCTCTCGATTTCCCCGTCCTCGACGAGGATGGGGCGGGTTTCGCTGACGGTATTCGTTACGAGGTGGCGGCGACGATAAGCGGTGCGCGGTGCGGCCAGCCGAGGATGCTGACGGTCGAGCACCGCCTGACCGGCGTATCCTTCGTTCGGGACTGGATAGTCTCGGGCGACGCGCGCTTTTCGACGCGGCTGCTGTTCCGCAACGGCGCCCGCCGCGAAGCGTGGCTATTCGATGGCTCATGGGATGAGTCTCCCGACACGTTGTCGGCGAAGCAGGGCATCCCGATCCGATATCTTGAAACCCCGGAAGTGTTCCCTGGCATCGTTACGACAAACGACAGGCAACTGATCGTCAACCATCCCGGATCCGGCCTGACGGACCTTTGGCAGGAGGGAGAGCGGATCGACATTCCGCGCCATGCCCGCATCGGTCGTCATGCGAAGCTGAGTTTCGACGACGATTCGCTCATCAGCCTTATCCATGTGTTTCCAGACACGGAACTCGGGAAAGGGGAAATGAAAACTGTCGTACGCGAACACGCCAGGGAAGACGAGAAACCCGTGATCCTTTACTGCGCCAGCGATGTTTATGATGAATTACGGGCGTTCACAGAGACGACGCCATCGACAAGCCGGGACGCCATGCGGTCGGCAATTCTGACCCAGGCACTTTGCGCCATCTATAGCTATATGCAGATGTCATGTAACAATGGCGACGGGCACGATGATGATGAGGAAGGTGCAATCAATCGGATATTGCTCGCACACGGAAGGCATCTGAAGGAAAAGACCGACATGTTCTGGGACGAGGACGACTTCAACCCGAGTCTGGCGGCAACGAAAATGCGGCCATACGCTATTTTGAAAACCGACGATACCGAAGACGAGGATTGATCCGTGGGCCAGCGGAAGCGCTATCCGAAGCAAGAATGGCATGATTTCGGAAAACGAGTCCTGCTGAGCAAGGGAGGAACCGAACAGGCTCAAAGGGAATTTCTTGAAGCTTGTTGCTCCAAGGAGGAATTTCTCGAATATATGGACGACTATCTGCCTGTTGACAGCATTGAAGGTTGCAGTGCGCTTGGGGATTTCGATTATCGGTTTTCCGAACACGAATTCATCGAGCCGCCGCCTACGACACAAAAGGAGATCCGGGAGGGATTTGCGCTTGCTGACGGAGGCGGGAACGAGGAATTGTATGCGGATGTCTGCTTCTGGGGCGTTGTCATGCGGGAAATGGTCGAGCGTGGCCTTGTCCAGGCGTCGTGGTTGGCCGCGAATGCCAGCGACACGCATGACGAAGCCGGCTTGTCCAATATCGAGGACGCCTTGAGTGCGGAGGATGACGCATCGGCGAAAGCAAGGGACCGTTGCGTCCGGCGTATACTGCGTTCACTCTGCAATCCTGAGCCTCGGGGTGCTCGTGTCGTATTCGACGATTTTCCGCTCGGGAAGTCGTGGTGGCGCTTGCACTGGGCCGAACGGATGGCCGAATTGCTGGGTATTGGACGGGACGACATCCTGCAAATACTGACCGGTCCCCGATACGCGATTATCGCCGAAAAAATGCATTCCGGGCGCAGCTATCTCAGTCCCGAGAATGTTTTCGGCGGCCTGATCCTGTTTCTACGGGAAGAGGAGTCGTTGCCGGCCGGCGACCTTCCGCGAGTCATCGACGCGCTTGCCGCCCAGAGCGCCTGGCGGGCCATCGAGTTGCGCTCCCCGAAGGAGAACCGCGATGACCTCGCCAGACTCAATGATGCGCTGACCTCGGCGCCCATATAGCCGGCCTGAAACGATATTGTCGTGGCCCGTCTTTGCAGGAACCATGGCATGTAACCTCCATGCCGGCCTCAGGCTCCCTGCCCCCGGAACCCGCAGCCCATACCCTGCTGTCACCGACGCTTTCGCGGTTGACCCGCCATGGCCCGCGCGATCACCTACACCTGCCCGATGTATTCCGCGGCGGCTTCGATATCACGGTCGGCGAGATGGGCGTCGTGCAATGCCATCCACACTGGTACCGCTGGGCCACGCCCGCCATCTTGCCGATGGCGGGCTATCGGGCACAGCGCGCATTGAAACCGGCCTGCGAACGGGTTATGGGTTGCACCGGCGGGTTCGCTGCGGTCCTGCGGGCGCGGCGCATGCTTGGAATTCGGGACGGGAGGATGAGGTCATGACGCGGATGCCGGGCGATATCGGGATGCATGACCTGCGGCTCTTCGGGTGGGATGTGAGCGCCTCACGCGCGCGCGAACCCGAACTCGTTGTACCCCCCCCCCCCCTCAAGAGTCAGGGCGCGGGGCTGAGCCGGTGGGCGCCCTCGGGAGAACCGCCCGCCGCCTGAAGGCGGGATTCGTCTTTGTCTTCTTCGCGCTGGTGGTGCTCACCGCACCCGAAAACGCGCGCGCCGCCAAGACCGTCACCATATCGACCGCGTCAACCACGATCACCGAGGGCGATTCCGGCAAGAAGGATGTGACGATCAACGTCAAGCTCGGGGAGGGCACGCCAACTAGAGTGGGATTTGACGTTGAGTTTGTTGCCGCCAGCAGCACGGCAAGCGACAACACCAATGTTGGCACCACATCTTGCAGTGCTCCGTCCAGCGGCGCGGATATCTGTTATCCCGGTGTATTCAGCGACAACGCATTTGTAAATGTTAACGTCGGGACGAATGGAAGTTTCGGAATCGGCATACTGGGCGACACGGTCGATGAGGGAACCGGGGAAACCGTCGCCCTGAGGCTTGTGCCCAACAGTCTGGCACGTTCGGATGGCTGGACGCAGAACAGCAACACGCTCATTCTCACCATCACTGACAACGACGGCACCACCGCTTCTGTCCCCGCGGCGCCGACGGGTCTGACGGCGACGGGGGCCGGCACCACACAGGTGTTGCTGACGTGGACCAAGCCGGCCGGCACGATCACCGGCTACAAGCTGCGCTACGCCAAGACACCGGCAAAGGGCAGCGCCACCTGGGCCGCCATGGCGGGTTCGGGCGCGAACACCGTGAGGCACATGGTAACGGGGCTGGAAGACGACGCCGAATACAGTTTCATGATCCGCGCCGTGAACGCCTCCGGCGACGGCGCCGCCACGGGCTGGGTGACGGCGACGCCTATGGACAGCTGCCCTTCCGTGCTCAGCCCGACGAACCTGAGCCTCGCGCCGCGTTCGGACGGGTTTGTCGTCACCTGGACGGCGCCGACCGATGTATTCCGCAACGGCTGGACGTTTTCTTACGGCAAGACCGGGGAAAGTTCGACCTCTGTCACCATCTCGAATGCCGCCGCGACCAGCCGCACGCTGACCGGTCTGGACGCCAACACCGAATATGAGATCAGTCTTACAGCGACCCATTCTACTTATAATCCTTCTGCGGTCTGCCCTCCGGGCGTCATCGTAAAAGCCACCGGCACAACCCTCGCGGCCGCTTCCACGAAGACGATCACCTTGTCGGCTACCTCGACCTCGATCACCGAGGGCAACTCCGGTTCGACGGACGTGACGGTGACCGCCACGCTCGGCGAGGCGGCGCCGGCGGACTTTTCGATCACACTTGGTTCTGACATCACCACCGGCACGGCCCAAGGCTCCAACAAGGGGAGCGACCAGTGCACCGCGCCCCTGAACCCGGCGGATACCGACTGGTGCTGGCCGAACAGTGACGCTTCGGTCTCCATCGCCGCAGGCGAGACCGAGGGCACGAGGACCCTTCGCATTCTCGGCGACACCCGGGACGAGCCGAACGAGACCATCAAGCTGCTTGGTTACAAGTCCGGCTGGACCGCCGGCAAACTCACTCTGACCATCACCGACGACGACGATCCCCCCACCGTCGCCGTCCCCGCGGCGCCGACGGGGTTGTCGGCGGAGGCGGGCAACCGTCAGGTGAAGCTGACGTGGACCGATCCGGACGACGATTCGATCACGAGGTATCGGGTGCAGCAGAGGAAGGGCAGCGCCGCCTGGGGCAGCTGGGCCGCGATTTCCGGTTCGGACGCGGACACCACGACCCACACGGTGACGGGTCTGAACAACGACAGCGAGTACCGCTTCCGCATCCGGGCGCGGAACAGCGGCGGCAACGGCGCCGCGTCGGCGGTGGTGGAGGCGACGCCGTCGGCGTCGGCGGCGGTTCCCAAGCCGGTGCTGAGCGCCGAACCGGGTTACGCCAGGGTCACCCTGAGCTGGAGCGCCTTGTCGGGTGTGACGGTTGCGAGCTGGGGTTATCAGTACAAGCCCGCGGGCGGCAGCTGGATCAGGACCCGGACGGTCACGGGCGGCAGCACGACGAGCACCACGGTGACGGGACTGACGATCGGCACGGAATACACGTTCCGGCTGTTCGCCGCGGTCGGTCCCGGTGTGCAGTCGGTGTGGTCGGACCAGGTGAAGGCGACGCCGACGAACACGGTTCCCAAGCCGGTCCTGACGGCGGCAGGAGGCGATGCCTCGGTCACCCTGAGCTGGAGCGGCCTGTCGGGCATTCCGATAACGAGCTGGGGCTACCAGTACAAGAGCACGGGGGGCTGGAACACGACCACGACGGTCACGGGCAGAAGCAGGACGAGCGTCCGGGTGACGGGGCTGACGAAGGGGACGGACTACACGTTCCGCCTGTTTGCGGCGGTCAGTCCCGGGGTGCAGTCGGTGTGGTCGGACGAGGTGACGGCGAAGACCGATCCGGCGGCCCCGGTGCTGACGGCGGCGACCTCGACGACGAACGGGCAGATCGACCTGACCTGGACCCATGCCGGCGGCTCGAACGAGTTGTCGGATGCGGACGACTATGTGAAAGACGCGGCCAAGTTCCATTGGTGGAGAGCGCAGACCCGGCTGAAGGGCGAAACCGCCTGGACGGATCGCAGTCTCAACCAGGCCAGTGCCAGACAGAACCCGGGCTCTCGCAGCAATCGGCTTCTGCTGAACTATCCTGACGGGGCATCGGTCGAGGTCCGGGTTCGGGCAACGGGCTATCGCATGGCGGGTGTCGCCGGGGGAACGGGCAACCTTCAGGGTCCCTGGTCGAACATCCGTACGGTGACCTTCAAGGACGACACCACGGCGGCGCTCACGCTGACCGGGACGCCGGTGACGGTGGCGCCCGGTTCCACGGCGACCTACACGGTGGCGCTGACGAAGGCGTATGCGGGGACGCTGCGGATCACGAGCGACGCCACGGCGGCGGCGCGGGTAAGTCCGGCGAGCCTGACCTTCACGACGAGCAACTACAGCACGGCGCGGACGGTGACGGTGACCGGGGTCGCGAACGGCACGGCGGTGATCAACCACGCCTTCCGGCTGACGGGAGCCACGGCGGATGCGATCCCGGATGCGGGCACGGTGGACGTGACGGTGGCCGATACGCCGGGGGTGACGGTGTCGACGGCGGCGTTGACGGTGGCGGAAGGCGGCAGCAGGACGTACACGATGCGGCTGAACACGCCGCCGACATCGGATGTGACGATAACGGTGGGCGGCGCGTCGGGGGACGTGACGGTGACGGGCTCGCCGCTGACCTTCACCCGGACCGACTGGAACCAGCCGCAGACGGTGACGGTGAACGCAGGCACGGACACGGACACGAACACGGACCCCGCCGTGACGCTGACCCACGGCGCGTCTGGCGGCGGCTACGACTCGGTGACCATCGCCGATGTGGTGGTGAGCGTGGCGGAGAAGGATGCGGCGCCGTTGAAGCCGGCCGGCCTTGCCGGCGCGGCGGGCAACGGTTCGGTGACGCTGAGCTGGACCGACCCGGACAACCCGACCATCACGAAGTGGCAGGTGCGGCAGAAGGCCGGCAGCGGCGAGTGGGGCGAGTGGGAGGACATTGCCGGCTCCGGTGCGGGCACCACCAGCCACGAGGTGAGCGGTCTGACCAACGGCACCGCCTACCAGTTCGAGGTGCGCGCGGTGAACGGGGCCGGCAACGGCGCCGGCCCGGATGCGCCGGTAACGGCGACGCCTGTGGCGCCGGCGGCTCCCGCGCCGCCGTCCGGCGGAGGCGGCGGCGGAGGCGGCGGCACGACCCCCGCCGCAGACGGAAGCGTGACGGTGACGCCGACCGCGCTGAGGGTGTCGGAGGGCAGCAGTGCGGCCTACACGGTGGTGCTGGATACGGAACCCTCGGGCGATGTCACGGTGACGGTGGGCGGCGCGTCGGGGGACGTGACGGTGGAACCGGCGAGCCTGACCTTCACGACCACCAACTGGGACACGGCGCAGACGGTGACGGTGCGCGCGGCCCGTGACGAGGACACGGTGGACGACACGGCGACGCTGACCCATGGTGCGAGCGGTGGCGGCTACGGTTCGGTGACCATCGATCCGGTGGCGGTGACAGTGACGGACACGACGCTGTTGCCGGTGCTGACGCTGGCGCAGGACCCGGCGGCGGTGACCGAGGGCGACGACATCCGCCTCACGGTGACCGCCGACCGGGCATTGACGGGCAGTCTGTCGGTGAACCTGACGCTGGCGGCGCGCAATGCCAGCGGCTTCGATGCCGGTGACGTTCCGGGCGGTTTGGGGCCGCGTTCGTTCGATGCGGTATTCGGCGCCGCGGGGCGCACCACGGGGGTGGTGACGATCCCGACGGCGGCCGATGCGGATACGGAGGGGGCGGAAGCCTACCGCATCACGCTGAACGACGGTGCGGGCTACGCGGTGGGGAGCGACGCGACGGCTGCGGGCGTGCTGCGCGACCGTGCGCCGGGGTCCGTGTCACGGGCGAACCGGGTGAATGCGGCGGTGCTGCCGCATGTGGCGGCGGCGGCGATGTCGCGGACGCTGGGGGCGGTGACGGACCGCATCGAGGCGGCGGCGTCCGGCAGGCCGGGCAGTTCGCTGCGGTTCGGCGCCCTGCCGTCGTCGCCGGTCGGTCATGCCCGGGCCGCCCGGTCCGCGCCGCCGCGCCCGGAGGAGCACGGCCCGACCCTGAGCGAGATACTGGACGGGGCATCCTTCACGCTGGCGGCGGGCGCCGGAGAGGACGAGGCGCCGCCGTTGGCGGTATGGGGCCGGGGCGAGTGGCTGTCGCTGTCGGGTTCGGAGAAGGATGTCACCTGGGACGGCGGCCTGTGGTCGGCGCAGCTGGGAGCGGACCTGCGGGTGCGCCCGGACCTTCTGGCCGGGGCGGCGCTCTCCCATGCGCGGGGCGAGCTGGACACGCGGACGACCGGCGCTGCCGGCGGCCGGGTGAAGGGCGTGCACGAGACCACGATCACGTCGGTGCACCCCTATGCGGCGTGGCTGCTGCCGGACGGCTCGACCCTTTGGGCGAGCCTCGGCTACGGGACCGGCGAGGTGCGGATTGCCGAGGAAGGCGCGCCTTCGCGCAGTGCGGACCTGACGCAGTGGAGCGCGTCTGCGGGCGGGCGCAGCGTCCTGGTCGAGGATGCGGAGCTCATCGGGGGCGGGATGACGCGCCTTGCGGTGAAGGGCGAGGGTTCGGCGTCGCGCCTGCGCACGGGGTCCGATGACGGCCTGGCGGGGCTGACGGCGAGGACGACCCGTCTGCGGCTGCTGCTGGAGGGCTCGTACGAGCACGCGCTGGCGGGCGGTGCGACGCTGACGCCGGCTCTGGAGGCGGGGGTGCGCCATGACGGCGGCGACGTTGCCGAGGGGGCGGGCCTCGAGGCCGGGGCGGGCGTGACCTGGCATGACCCGGCGGCGGGTCTGACGGCGGAGCTGCGCGCGCGGCTTCTGGCGGCGCACGAGGCGGACCGCGACGAGTGGGGGGTGAGCGCGCTGGTGCGCCTCGACCCCGGGGCCGACGGGCGCGGGACGTTCCTCGCCTTCGGCCCCGCGCACGGGCGCACGGAGAGCGGCCTGGACCGGCTGTTCGACCACGGCCTGCCCGCGGCGGCATCCGGCACGGCGCCGGAAGGGGCGGAGAGCCGCCTGGAGGCGGAGGTGGGCCACGGCTTCGGCCTTGCCGGTCCGGGGCCGCTGGCGGTGCTCACCCCCTGGGCGGGCTTGAGCCTGGCGGAGACGGGCGGGCGCACGCTGCGCCTCGGCGCGCGCTACCGCCTCGGCGCGGGGCTCTCCCTCGGCCTCGAGGGCGCGCACCGGCCGGGCCCGGCCCCCGAAGACAGCCTCATGCTGCGCGGCGCGCTGCGATGGTAGGAGAATGCCGGGCGCCGCGTGTGCCGATCCTGCCGATGGCGGCCGGCGCAGGACAGGGGCCGCCGCCCCGGCCATGACAGTCCGCAGGAGGCCGCGCCGTATTCCAGAGGCGTGTGCGCTGTTTGGAAGTTCTTTCTGAGCAAGGTATTGCGGAGGGTCTGGATTTTTCTTACCCCGTCAGGATGGCTGATTTCCGGGGTTTTTGCGGTTTGGAGGGAAAGGTTTTGTGGATTTCCACCCCATGGCCGTGCGCGGGCTGGTTTTCGGGCGCGTCGCGTTGAGGCGCGGGACTGAGTAGAAGGTGTCGCCATCGGGCCTGCGGCCCTTGTTCCATCCACCGGTGCTGGTTGGGAGAACGTGATGGCGACAGCGGAGAAGTTACCGTTTTCGTGGCGGTCTGTCGAAGGTCTTCCGGATCTTGCGCGGTTGCGTGTGATGCTGGAGGTGCTTCCGGACGAGGAGGTTGTGGCAGCGCTTGAGGCGGGTCGCGGTCGCGGGCGGAACGACTATCCGGTGCGGGCGATGTGGCGTGCGTTGATCGCGGGGATCGTGTTCCAGCACGCCTCGATGCAGTCGCTTCTGCGGGAGCTGGGCCGCAACCCGGCATTGCTTGAGATTTGCGGTTTCGAGGCGCTGCCCTTGCAGGGCGCGCCGGTGGTGGCGCTTTGCGCGGGGCGGGTGGTGAGGTATCCGGCGCCGTTGCGCTCGACGGTGCCGGGCGCCTGGAACTTCTCGCGGTTCCTGGGGCGCGTGGTGCGCCTTGAGGACGAGCGCGGCCTTGTGTCGGGGATGATCGGGCGCCTGCGCGCGTCGTTGTTCGAGGAACTGCCGGACTTCGGCCGCCATCTCGGCTACGACGGCAAGGCGGTCGGGAGCCATTCGACGGGCCGGATTGCCGGTGACAGGGGGAAGACCTCGGACCCCGATGCGGATTGGGGCAAGCACGAGACGGGCGGGGTGAACGCGAAGACCGGCGCGGTGTGGAAGAAGGTGAAGTCGTGGTTCGGCTACGGGCTGCACCTGATCGCCGACACGGACCACGAGGTTCCTGTGGCCTTCGAGGTGACGCGGGCGTCGGCATCGGAACCCGGGGTGCTGTCCGGGATGCTGGAGGAGTTGTTCGCCGGGGCGCCGGAGATGGCCGGTCGCTGCGCCGATTTCAGCGCCGACCGCGGTCTCGACAACGCCCGCCTGAAGGCGCGGCTGTGGGACAGGTGGCATATCCGCCCGCTGATCGACACGCGCCTGATGTGGCGGGCGGAGAAGAAGGAGCCGGGCCATGACCCGGCCCGGCCGATCACGCGACCGCTGTTCCCCGGGCGCGCCGACGTCATCGTTCATGACGAACGCGGCCGGGTGTCCTGCGTGTGCCCGCAGACCGGCGAGGTCCGCGCCATGGCCTTCCAGGGGTTCGAGGCCGGGCGCGGCGTCTGCGGCACGCTCAAATACCGCTGCCCCGCAGCCGCCTTCGGCTTCGAGTGCAAGGGACGCCGGGCCTGCCATCGGGCGGGTGGGGTGAAGTCCGGCGAATACGGCCGCATCCTGCGCGTCGACCTCGACAGCCATGACCGGCGTATCTTCACGCCCACGCCCTGGGGCAGCCCGTCATGGCGGCGCGGATACAACCGGCGCACCGCCATGGAGCGGATCAACGCCCGCCTCGACCGCAGCTTCAACTTCGAGACCCATTACATCCGCGGACGCGCGAAGATGAAGACCCGCATCGGGCTGGCCCTGGCGGTCATGATGGCCATGGCGCTTGCACAGGCCCGCGCCGGACGCGTCGCACGCATGCGCTCCCTGGTCGGCCCGGCGCCATACCTCGATACCGGCTGACCCCTCAGCCGACTGCCGACAACGCTGACCCAACCCGCCGGACCCCGGCATACGGACAAACGCGACCGAAGGCCGGCGATGCTGCCGGGCTGGGCCGCTCAAGTTCGAAAAGCAACCGCGGCGACCGCCTCGAACGCCGGAACAAACAACATCAACACCCGGACCCAACGTCCCATCCGACCGGAAAAACCCCACAGCGCAAATTTCTCATTCCATGTGTTGACTTCACCCCCCCCCCCCGGTATTGGCAAGGACATTGTTCACCTGACCTTGAGGAGAGATCGCCATGACGACCCAGCATTTCATCGACAGCGAAGAGACGGTGGATCGATCCCGGGATACCGGGGCTAACCGATACGAGGCCAGGCGCGGGGACGGTGGAAGTCCCTACGAAGGCCCGATGAACGTCGTCGGAGGGGCAGGCCAGGACACCTTCATCGGACAGAAGGGCAATGACTGGTTCAAGGATTCCGGCGGCGGCAGCGATGCACACGGCGGTGGCGGGCGCGACTATCTCGAAGGCGGCAACGGACCGAACACCCTGCGCGGCGGCTGGGGCAACGACATCCTGGTCGGGAACCAGAAGGACCAGATCGCCGACCGCCTCTACGGCGGCTCCCACAACGACTTCCTGATCGCGGGCAAGCTCAAGGCGAGCAACCGGCAGGACGACGGCACCGGCGCGCTGACCGACGCGACGCTTGGCCGGGGGCCGATCTCCAACCAGGCCGGTGATCCGCAGGGAAGCCTCCTCCATGGCGGCCATGGCGGCGACCACTTCATCCTCAACCCCGACAGCTATGTCTATATCGAGGACTTCCGGAATTGGTACGACTACATCTACGTGACCGGTATCCGGGACGGGGCGGAGCTCACCATTGTCCACCACCCCGACGGCCATTACGGGAATGCCCACTTCCGGATCATGCTCGGCAACAAGGTGCTCGCCGAGCTCAAGTTCGAGGAGGATGTCGATCCCGATGACGCCGAAGCCGTGAGGGTGGCGAAAGGGAAGATTGACGAGTTCCTGGAGACCGCGAGCGGGGACTGGATCAACGGCGACCACAATGGCAACACCATTCAGGGCACCGCGCATTCCGACCATATCTACGGCCATGGCGGCGAAGACACGCTCAAGGGCGGCGCGGGGGACGACGCTCTCGTCGGCGGCAACGGCAACGATACCCTCCGCGGCGGGGACGGCGACGACCGGCTGCAAGGCGGCAACGGCAACGACACGCTTTGGGGCGGCGCGGGCATGGACTCGCTCGACGGCGACGGCGGCAACGACCTGCTCTACGGCGGCGGCGGCGACGACGGGCTCTACGGCGGCGACGGCCACGACCGGCTCGACGGCGGCGACGGCAGGGATGTGCTCTATGGCAATGCCGGCCGGGACATCTTCGTGATCAGCGAGGGCCGGAGCAGCGACGGGGCCGCTGACATCATCGGGGACTTCAAGGTCGAGGAGGACTACATCCGGTTGCCGTTCAGCATCTCGTGGGACGATGTCCGGTTTGTCCGGAGCATCACGGACCCGAACGATGTGACCACGCACCTTGTCACCGGCACGGGCGACTCGCAGAAGGTGCTGGCCCGGTTCCAGGGCTTCGAGGATCTCACTGCCCGGCAGTTGCAGGAGCTCAGGAACAAGGTCGACTTCATCTGGGACTTCGACCCGAACGAGGAGTATCCGGACCCGCAGGCCGGGAAGACGCTCAAGGGCACGAACAGGAAGGACATGCTCGTCGGCGGGAACAACGACGACACCATTGACGGCAAGGGCGCGGCGGACGTGCTCTACGGGCGCGGCGGCGACGACAGGCTCTTCGGCGGCAATGGCAAGGACACGCTGTATGGCGGCAGCGGCGACGACTTCCTGTTCGGGGATGACAACAACGACATCCTCCACGGCGGCGCCGGCGGCGACACGCTGAACGGCGGGAAGAGCGCCGACCGTCTGTATGGCGAAGACGGCGATGACACGCTCAACGGTGCCAATGGCGACGACATGCTGTATGGCGGCGCCGGCAGCGACGAACTGGACGGCGGGGACGGCAATGACCGGCTGGAAGGCGGCGAGGGCGGTCTCGATGTGCTGGCCGGCGGCGCGGGCGAAGACCGGCTGTTCGGCAACGGCGGCAACGACCGTCTGGAGGGCGGCAGGGATGCCGACCGTCTGCGTGGCGGCGAGGGCGCCGACGAGTTCCTGTTCCGCCGGGGCGACGGTGTGGACGTCATCACCGACTTCGAGGACGGGACCGACACGATCGTCTTCCTGGCCCAGACCGGGGCGAATGCCGGGACCGAGAAGAAGTTCCTTTCGTTCTCCGACCTGGTGCTGACCGACAGCGAGGAGGCGGGCGGCGTGGTCATCACCTCGGCCAAGCTCGCAGGCAACGAGATCGTCGTCAGGGGCGTGACGTCCGAGATGCTGACGGCCGACGACTTCGGCTTCCTGACGGTCGATCAGTACAACGAACACCTCGACATCGGCTGAGCCGCTTCCGGCTGTCCCGGGATACCGCAAGGCGGAACCGAAAACCGATACCCCGAAATCAGGCCAGCTCGATTCAACCAGGAGCGGCAGGATGCGTTCGGGAACAATCGTTGAAAGGAAGGGACCATCATGACGCAAGACATTACCGGTGGCGACGGCAAGGACCGCCTGTTCGGCGGCCCGGGCGCCGACAGGCTCTTCGGCCGCGGCGGCAACGACGAACTCTACGGCCTCGGCGGCAACAACTGGCTCTACGGCGAAGAGGGCAACGACGAGCTCTACGGCGGCCCGGGCGCCGACAGGCTCTACGGCGGCGATGGCAACGACAAGCTCGAAGGCTTCGCAGGCGCTGACTATCTCGAAGGCGGCGATGGCGCCGACAGGCTCTACGGCGGCGGGGGTCACGACCGGCTCTACGGCGGGAATGGCGACGACAGGCTCTCCGGCGGCGATGGCGACGACATGCTGTATGGCGACGACGGCAACGACAGGCTTTTCGGCGGCGATGGCGACGACAGGCTCTGGGGCCGGGACGGCAACGACAAGCTCCACGGCGGCGGGGGTCACGACTGGCTCTACGGCGGGAATGGCAACGACAGGATCGAGGGCATCGCAGGCGACGACTATCTCGAAGGCGGCGAGGGCAACGACTGGCTCCACGGCGGGGAGGGCGACGACAAGCTCTACGGCGAAGAGGGCGCCGACAGGCTCTCCGGCGGCGATGGCGACGACAAGCTCTACGGCGGCGAGGGCGCCGACAAGCTCTCCGGCGGCGAAGGCGACGACTATCTCGAAGGCGGCGATGGCGCCAACCACCTCTCCGGCGGCGATGGCGACGACACGATCCTCGGCGGCGATGACCACAACGACAGGCTCTACGGCGGCAGTGGCGCCGACAGGCTCTTCGGCGGCGATGGCGACGACTTGCTCCGGGGCCAGGATGGCGCCGACGAGCTCTACGGCGAAGAGGGCGACGACGAACTCTACGGCGGGGAGGGCAACGACAGGATCGAAGGCGGTGCAGGCGACGACGAACTCTACGGCGGCGATGGCGCCGACAGGCTCTACGGCCAGGATGGCGACGACGAACTCTACGGCGGCGAGGGCAACGACACGATCCTCGGCGGCGCTGGCGCCGACGAACTCTACGGCGGCGCTGGCAATGACAGGCTCTACAGCGGAGCGGGTGACGACTATCTCTCCGGTGGCGCCGGCGCCGATAAATTCGTGGGCGGCACAGGCGACGACCGGTTGGAAGGCGGCAGGGGCGCCGACCGGTTCCTATTCCGCCAGGGCGATGGCGCCGATGTGATCACCGACTTCTCGGTCGAGGAGGACACCATCCTCTTCCTGGCCCAGACCAGGGCGCAGGCGATGGACCCGGAGAACCCCGGACAGCTGTTCCTCCAGATCTCCGACCTGAAGGTCATCGACGACTACGAGGCGGGCGGCGTCAGGATCACGTCGAAGATGCTTGAGGGCAGCGAGATCATCCTCGAGGGCGTGACTTTCGACATGCTGTCGGCCGACAATTTCAGCGTGCTGACGATGGAAGAATACAGGGACTTCCTGACCGCCTGAGCCAACTTGCCCGTCACCGGCGCTGGTCCGGTTCGTCCGCCATGGCCCGCGCCATCGCCTGCCCGACGCGTTCCGCGGCGGCTTCGATGTCGCGGTCGGCGAGATGGGCGTAGCGCAGCGTCATCCTCGCACTGGAATGCCCGAGCAGGCGGGAGACCACCGGGACCGGCACGCCGTTCATCACCGCATGGCTGGCCATGGTATGCCGGAGATCATGAAGGCGGACATCCCCGATGCCGGCTTCGCGTCTGACGCGGTACCAGAGCGGCAGGTCGGGGCTGCGCGGGCGGGCGGGGTCGCACGGCGAGGGAAACACGAACGCGCTGCCCGCGCGCGGCTGCCGGTCGAGAATGGCCCGGGCCCGGCTGCCGAGCGGGACCTTCCTCGGTCCGGTCTTGGCATCGGTGAGCGCCAGCCCGTCCTCGCGGACTTCCGACCAGCCGAGGCCCGTGATCTCGCTTCTGCGGCAGCCGGTCAGCAGCAGGAGGCGGACGATGTCGGCCTGCTGCCGCGCGCTCTTCCGGGTCTGCGCGTCCAGGGCGGCATGGAGGCGTGCGAGTTCCTCCCGGGACAGGAACCGCGTCAATGCGGGGCGGCGGTTCGGGGCGATGCGCCCGACGGGATTGCGTTCGATATAGCCGCAGGCGAGGGCGAAGTTGAGAATCTGCCGCAGACGGGCAAGGCAGAGATTGGCGTTGCCCGGCGCGGTGCGGCTGTATCGCTCGAACCAGCGCCGGATGGCGGCCTCGCCGATGCGGTTCAGCGGTTTCGCCCCGAAGGCCGGCAGGAGCTGGCCCGCAAGCTGATACCGGGTGGTCCTCTGCGTCGAGGGCTTGCAGCCATTGAAATGGGCCTCCTTCCATGGACCGGCGACGAAATCCCGGAACAGCGGGACCGGCCCCGTGCGCACGGTCTTTCCCTCGGGCTCGGGGTTCGCCTTGCGGGCATGGCATTCCCTGCGAACCTCTTCCAGGCTCTTCACCCCGACCGGGCCGAGCGAGACGCGCTTCGTGCGCCCGCCGCTGTCGAGCAGCAGCACCCAGCTGCGCCCGCCGGTGGGCCGCACCCGGACGCCAAGGCCGGCGATGCGCGTGTCCCAGACCGTATATTCCCGCTCGCGGGGGCGGAAACGGGCGACGGCGGCGTCGGTGAGTTTCATCCGTTCCCGGCCCGCCATCAGCCTGCCTCCAGCGCGGCACCGACGGTCTCGGCTGCGTCCTGCACCATGGCGTCGGCGACATGGGTGTATTTCAGCGTGGTTTCCGGCCTGCGGTGGCCCAGCAGCCGGCCGATGGCGAGCACCGTCTCGCCCTGCCTGAGGGCAAGGCTCGCATGCGTATGACGCAGGTCGTGAAGGCGGGCGTCCTCCAGGTGCGCCTCGGCGCGGACCCTGCGCCAGAAGTAGTCCAGCCAGCACCCGCTCCGGGGCCGGTCGCCCCGGGATGCCGGGAATATCCACCGCCCCTTCCGCTCGAGACCATCAAGCACCGTCCGGGCCGGCTCCGACAACCAGACGGTCCTCGGCCCCGTTTTGGAATCGCGCAGGAACAGGCGGCCTTCGCGGTAGTCGGACCATTGCAGGGTGAGGATCTCGCCCTTGCGGCAGCCGGTCAGCAGCAGCAGGCGGATGGCGGCGACATGCTGCGGCCAGCGGGCCTCGTGCGCCTTGAGCCTCCCGGACAGGCGGCGGATTTCCTCGTCCGGGAGGAACCGCTCACGGCCCTTGCGGCGGTAGCGGCGGATGCCCCGGCAGGGGTTGGACCCCTCCGGGCGCAGGCCCATGGCCTCCGCCTCCCTCATGATGACGGACAGCACCGGCATCGACCGGTCGGCCGCCACCGGCACCGCGCGCAGGCGGGCGAACCAGTTCCTTACCTCCTGCCGGTCGATGGCGGCAACCGGACGCCCGGCGAAATGCGGCAGGATCCGGCAGCGAAGATAGCTGCGGTTGACAGCGAGCGTTCCGGCTTTCCAGAGGCGCTCATGGCGCTCGAACACGGTTTCGGCGACGGCCTCGAAGACCGTTTCGTCCGGCGCAGGCGGCGCCTCCCCGCCGCGCCTGATGGCGGTGAGCATCTCCGCAGCCGCCGCCCGCGCGTCCGTGACGCTCATCGACCCGGCGTCGCCGACGATCTTCCAGATACGCTCGCCGCGATGCTGGCAGTGGATGAAGAACTGCTTGCGGCCCGAGGGCAACACACGGACGCCGAACCCCCTGAGCCTGCCGTCGCGGACCTCGCGGACCGACCTGCGGGGCTTGAGCGCCTTCACGCGCGCCTCGGTGAGGGTAGTCTTCGCCATTGCGTTTCTCCCGGCTCCGATTGCAGGCGGGGAACGGGCCCTTGCGACCCGCTTCCCCGACCGCTGCATTTCCGGAGAAAAAACAACGCTGCGTCAGATAGTTAGCACCCACCGGTGCGTTCAGGGGTGTTCGAGGACTTTTTCGCCACGCTGGCGGATTTGAGCAGCACGGCGCACCTGGTTCAGATGTTCGATTCGACCGTGACCCGCGCGCATGTATCGGCGGCCGGCGCAAAAGGGGGCAGCAGGGTCAGGCGCTTGGACGCTCGCGGGGCGGTTTCAGCACCAAAATCCACCTGAAGACCGATTTCGACGGCCTGCCGATCGCCTTCGACCTGACCGGCGGCGAGGCAGCCGACAGTCCGCATTTCGAGACCCTGATGGACATCGGCCCCGATGTCCGGCCCCGCGCCATCGTCGCCGACAAGGGCTATGACAGCGCCGGAAACCGCCAACTCGCCCGGAAAAGAGGCGCCCTGACCGTCATTCCCTACCGGAAGAACATCAAAAACAGGCCAAAGCGCTTCGCAAGCGCGCTCTACAGAGGACGGGCGCGCATCGAACAGGCCGTCGGCAAGCTCAAACGCTTCAAACGCATCGCCCTGCGCTGCGAAAAGACCGCCACAAACTTCAGCTCCTTCGTCGCACTCGCCGCTGCCTTCATCTTGATCAAATCCGTCCACAGGACCTAGTGAATGAGCCCGCGACCGCCTACATGCAGGCGCGGCGTCGTGAAACGCAGATACGGGTCCGTGGGCTCATGGCGGCGGACCCTACAGCCGCCGCGAGGCGATGGCAAGGCCGGCGGGCCGGGACGGAGGGACCGCAGCCGAGACGGTAACGGCTCCCCGGCGCGATCCCGGGGAAGTCGGCCCCGCGCCTCGCGCAGCCCGTAGCATGTTGCGCCGCCGGAGAAAAGCGGAAAGCGGGGCTGCAGGACGGATCAAGCTCCGCTCCGAAGGCCCCGTAGTCGGGCAGTCCTCAGGGCTAGACAGGCAGGAGCTACAGGACCGCGTGTGTGTTTTGGCACCGATTCTTGCGCAGACTGTAGAAAGCAAGTAATCTTACTTTAGAATTGTACATTGGATCAGAAGCATATGAGCAGAGCGCGCATCGTGCTGGAGACCTCTGACGAGAGGAAGTCAGCAATCATAGAGGCGGCGTCGCTTCAAGGCACTACGCTGACCGACTGGTTCGAGGAACAGGTGGTCACAGCGTTTCCGCGCGAAGCGCAAGATGGGCCGCAAAGGCCGCACGAGATCGAGAATGCCGATGACCTACAGGAGCCGGAGAGAGTTTTCGGCTCTCTGTCGTCTCGCGACTGGTCGTTCACGGAGGACGACACACGTTACCTGACGCACAACCTTCATCCGTATCCGGCCAAATTTATCCCGCAGATTCCTGCTCACCTCATTGCGCGCCTATCCATGCCAGGTGATGTCGTTTTAGATCCTTTCGGCGGGAGCGGAACAACGGCCGTGGAGGCCGTTCGGTTGGGGCGTAGGGCAATTTCGTTCGATGCAAACCCCCTGTCCGCGTTGATCGGCCGGGTGAAGACTGGCTTCATGGCGACCAGCGTACGTACGGATATCGACCAACTCTGCGCCGCAATAGACGGACACATCATAAATTTTAGCACTCACCGCGGGCATTGGGTAACGCATCTGATGTCCCAGTATGCCAAGTACTTGCCCGACATACCTAACATAGTCAAATGGTTCAATGACTACGTGATCGGTGAACTCTGCCTCATCAGACACCTGATCGAACAGACAACAGCCGGCTTAGCCCGAGATGCGGCATACCTTGCGCTGTCGCGGGTTATTATTCGAATCTCTAACCAAGAGTCTGAGACCCGTTACGTATCGGTTGTTAAGTCACTCACGCCGACGATCGCACTGCGGGCATATCTGGAGTCACTCAAGGCTGTTTCCCGCCGTTTAGAGAAGGCCGCGTTAGATCTACAGTTCGCAGACGCACACTATTTGGTGGGTGACAGCAGATACGATCTGCCGAAGGACGTTGGAGAAAACAGTGTTGATTTGGTCGTGACGTCACCGCCGTATCCTAACGCGACCGACTACCACCTCTATCACCGATTTCGTCTGTTCTGGCTTGGTTTCGATCCGAAGGCGCTGGGAAAGATCGAGATCGGATCGCACTTGCGGCACCAGAGAAACGCGACCGGGTTCGATGAGTATAGGGATGACATGGCGCATGCTATGGATGGATGCGCCAAGGTGCTGGTGCCAGGGCGCTATGCGGTGTTTGTTGTTGGGGATGCAATCTTCAAAGGAGAAAGTTTCTCAACGTCGGACGCGATCGCCGAAGCTGGTCAAGAGGCCGGTCTCGATATGATCGGGGTTATAGACCGACCAATCCATCGCACAAAGCGGTCATTCGCCAAGCCAGCGAGGCGCGCGAGGTCCGAGCAGATCGTGGTAATGCGGAAGCCGAACAAGCCTATTGCAGCGTATCTCAACCCTCCAACCTATCGGATGTGGCCTTACGAAAACAAATTAAGGGTCCAAGAGATAGAGAGCCTTACAGGACAATCGATCGACGAGAGCGGAACCGGAAGGCCCATCGTTTTGCCGCTCAGGCAACCGGCATTGTGGCAACTACGGCGGCTTACGTTCACCCGTGACTATATTCTCGGTGATGGCAACGGCAACCCTCAAGCGACTTGGCAGCGAGCGCTAGAGAACGGCGATGGAGACCCTGCAAGACGCAAGGACCCGAAGTACGCGACGCACGGAATTCATGCGTTCAAGGGGAAGTTCTATCCACAGCTGGTGAAGTCGCTGTTGAACTGCTCCGGCGTTCCGGTTGGGGGCTCGGTTCTGGACCCCTACTGCGGCTCGGGCACGACGCTTCTTGAGGGGATGCTGAACGGATACACAGCCTATGGCTGTGACTTCAACCCCTTGGCCGCCAAGATTGCACATGCGAAGACGGCCGTGCTCACGGTACCCAAAGACGTTGTCGACCTTGCCATAAGGGCGGTAATGGATCGCGTATCGCACCGGCGCGGCGTTCTTCCGGAGGCGCTCGACCAATTCGAAGTCGCGACCCATGAAGAACTACTTCGATGGTTCCCGCCGCCTGTGCTGTACAAGCTGAATTGGCTTCTGGCCCAAGCTCGCCTCTTGGGAACGCAGACATTGGTGGACTTCTTTGAGGTAATCGTCAGCAGCTTGATCCGTGACGTTTCCCATCAAGATCCGACTGATCTTCGGATTCGTAGACGGAAGTCACCATTGGCAGACGCGCCTATTCTGGAAATGTTCGAGGAACGACTGGAGCAGCAGCATATTCGCCTTCAAAAATATTGGTCCATCGCTGGCCGTCAGCCCGGTCGTCTGACGGCGCCGACGGTCATGCAGGGCGACTCCCGAACAGCTGAGTCGATGGATTCACTAGGCCCTGTGGACGTATTGACTCAGGAGCGTGTTCAGGGATTCCCGTGCGAGGATTTGTCTGAATCATGAGGCGTCGGCGATTCGGGGGTTTCTTTGATGTCGACGAAGATGACGAATGGAGACTGGGAGGTTGCGCTGGAGGTTTTCCGGCTTTGCCTTCCGAGGCGGGGTGCGAAGGCGAAGGACGACCGTCTGTTTCTGGAGGCGCTGCACTTCTTTGCGGTTCACAACATCACCTGGCGGGCGCTGCCGGAGCGGTTCGGGCACTGGAATACGGTATGGCGGCGTTTTCACCGTCTGAGCCGTTCAGGGGTGTTCGAGGACTTTTTCGCCACGCTGGCGGATTTGAGCAGCACGGCGCACCTGGTTCAGATGTTCGATTCGACCGTGACCCGCGCGCATGTATCGGCGGCCGGCGCAAAAGGGGGCAGCAGGGTCAGGCGCTTGGACGCTCGCGGGGCGGTTTCAGCACCAAAATCCACCTGAAGACGGATTTCGACGGCCTGCCGATCGCCTTCGACCTGACCGGCGGCGAGGCTGCCGACAGTCCGCATTTCGAGACCCTGATGGACATCGGCCCCGATGTCCGGCCCCGCGCCATCGTCGCCGACAAGGGCTACGACAGCGCCGGAAACCGCCAACTCGCCCGGAAAAGAGGCGCCCTGACCGTCATTCCCTACCGGAAGAACATCAAAAACAGGCCAAAGCGCTTCGCAAGCGCGCTCTACAGAGGACGGGCGCGCATCGAACAGGCCGTCGGCAAGCTCAAACGCTTCAAACGCATCGCCCTGCGCTGCGAAAAGACCGCCACAAACTTCAGCTCCTTCGTCGCACTCGCCGCTGCCTTCATCTTGATCAAATCCGTCCACAGGGCCTAGGACTGGGCGCAGCTAGCATAGACTGCGTGATCACAAGCCCACCGTATGCGACTGCCCTGCCGTACATAGACACGGACCGCCTATCGTTGTTGGCGATATTGGGTATGCCTGCGGCGATGCGGGCTGGCATTGAGGAAAACCTCACCGGCTCCCGGGAAATCAGGCGCGGGTCCAAGGAAGAAGCCGAAGCCCTTCTTTTGGAAGATGCAGCGACGGAACTTCTTCCGTCAGAGGTGGTGACCTCTATACGGGACATCTACCATGCGAACCTATCGTCGGAAGTAGGCTTTCGTCGCGCGAACATGGCGGCGCTCCTCTGGCGCTACTTCGTCGACATGAAGCGAAACCTCGAGCAGATCGCGCGGGTGCTTCGCCCCGGCGGCAAGGCGTTCTATGTCGTCGGGAACAGCCGAACGAAAGCCGGCGGGAGTTGGGTCTCTATCGAGACGACCGAGAGCATCGGGCGTATCGGCGAGCAGGTAGGCTTGCGCGATACACAGAGAATCGATGTTGACGTGACGAAGGATAACCTCAAGCACATAAGGAATGCGATCACGAAAAACCAGATCATCGTGTTCGAGAAAGGCTAGAACCAACCGAATTTCCGAGGTGTTTTGCCGCCGCTCGGCATCGTTTGATTGCAGGCATCAACCCATCCAGCGTACTCAGGGCTTGTAGGCGTATGCACGGTAATCTCGTAGGCCACGCCGGGCGTTACGGATGGCTCCATGATCATGACGGAGTAGTCGGGCACCAGCCCGACTAATACCACCGGCCACAGATAAGAACCGATTAGCCTCTCTCGGCGGAGATTACCTCTTGCAGTAGGAGGCCTCGGCTCAGGGGGCGAGCTGCGGAGGGAGGCTCTGCTATAGGTTCCAATCAACGACCGTTGGTATAACTGCGATGCTGTAACACGAATTTCGCTCCTCGGGGCGTAGTGGACAGTGTTCAGCGGGTAGGAGTCGAGTATGAGGATGGGTGTCGGATTGCCGCCGAACACGGCGATGTTGACGATGGGATCGGGTTCGAGTTGGGGATAGGATGGGTTTCCCGGCTTCTTCGGAGTGGTCTGACCTGTGAACGGCCATCCGAAGAAGTCGGGGTTCTGCAACACGGCTGTGCGGCTGAGGAATATCTCGCCGTTGCGATGTGGTTTGATTTGAATAGCGAATCCGCGGACGCTCGTTCCGGTCCCGAGTGTACCACTGATTGGCAGTAGCTCTGCGGGAAGCAACTCTTTGGGCAGTGGACTCTCCGGTAGAATGTGGAACCCGGTGGGGGTCGCTAACCGACTTCGCCCCAGCCGCGCATCCTGTCCGGCATTTGCCTGCATGGACTTCTCGGGAATCACGAGGCCATCGTGGACAAGCCTTTCGAGAAGCTCGGGAGTCAAGAGCCGAGTGGCCGGGCACGACGATGGAAGCAATTCCGTCCAACTGGATTCTAACGTGGCGAGAGTGTCGGCATCTTCCGGTAAATCTAGTTCGATGTCGATAGCGGCTTCGAAGTTCTTCTCGGTCCCACCAACGGTAAGGTTGTTAGAGCCAACTAGCGCACGTGCGAAATAGTCGCCCCTGAACAGGTAAAGCTTTGGATGGAAGGTGACGCCGGGTGCTTGCGTGACGTATACCGAATCGAACAAAGCCAGCGCGAGCGATAAGGCTTCTCTGCTCGTTCCTTGTTGATCGATGCCGAGTATAGCCTCGGCCCGCTTCCCGAGGCCGCGCCACAAGACGAGTTGCTCCCGCAGGCGATGCAATGGCCCGCTCTTAGAGCCTGACTCGAAACTCGCTGAAGTTTTTCAAGGCCTTGCGAGTCGGCGTGTTGTGAGCCGGATATGGGCGATGTTGATCCATGCTTCGCTTGAGGCGATGGATTTTTCCCAGTCTTTTGCCAGCCTGCGGCAGCGCCCGAGCCATGCGAAGGTGCGTTCGACGACCCATCGTCCGGGGAGGACTTCGAAGCCGTTGGCGGTGTCGGAGCGTTTGACGATTTCGAGCGTCCACTTGCCGATCCTGTCGAGGGCGCCGCGCAGTTTCGGCCCGGCATATCCGCCATCGGCGAACAGATGACGCAGCCAGGGGCAGGCGTGGCGGATGGATTTCAGCACGGCCGGGGCGCCGTCGCGGTCCTGAACGTCGGCGGCATGTACGACGAGGCCGAAGAGCATGCCGATGGTGTCGACGACAGCGTGGCGCTTGCGCCCTTTGACCTTCTTGCCGGCGTCATAGCCGCTAACCCCGCCTGCCTCCGTGGTTTTCACCGTCTGGCTGTCGATCACGCCCGCGCTCGGCTGGGCCTCGCGCCCCTCGCGTTCGCGCGCCTGCACGGCCAGGTGGAACCGGATCGTCTGCCACAGCCTGTTGTCGCGCCACTCGTAGAAATAGCGCTGCACCGTCGAGACCGGCGGAAAGTCCTTCGGCAGCTGGCGCCACTGACAACCGGTCGTGGCCATATACAGCACCGCATTTACGACCTCGCGCAGATCGGTCTGGCGCGGGCGACCGATACGGCAGGGCAACGGCATGAAGGGCTCGATCAGAGACCACTCAGCGTCGGTCAGATCGCTTGCATATCGTGGGCAGTCCCGCCGATACTCCCGGCGAGCGGTTTCGGTCCAGGGCATTCGTGGCTCCGTTCAGATGCATAACCGAACTGAATCACAATCCCTTGAAACCGCTCAACTCTTTTTGGGTCAGGCTCTTAGCGTACGCGACGACAAGTTTGAAACTGGAGAGCCGATCATCGCCCAAGGCGTTCTTCAGGTCCTGCAGAAGCCGACGCGCACCAGGAGGCTGGTCAAGGGGACGAAGCAGAGAAAGACGGGGCATGGTCCTATGTCTGACGCGAGTCGCAGCATCGTACAACTCCCAACGAATTTGTTGGCAACAAGATGGTTGTCAAGACAGCCGGTGAAACGGGGTACGCGCCCGCGTCCGGCAGCTCTTGCGGGGCCGGTCGTTTCGGCCGGCCAGAGTCGTATTTACAATATCCTCTTTTTGTTCTATTCTCCACCTGCCGGCCGGGGAGGTCCGGCGGATATGGCGAGAGCGCTTCCCGTCGAACTGCGGACCCGCGTGCTTGCAGCCCTGGCGGGAGGCATGACCTACAGGGCGGCGGCGGAGACATTCGATGTCGGCCTGGCCAGCATCGTGCGCTGGCGCCGCCTGGAACGCGAGCAGGGCCATCCGCGGCCGAAAAGGCCGGGCGGAAACCGCCGCCCCGTGTATATAGAAGAGGAGCGCGACACCGTCCTCGGCCTGCTGGAGGAGAACCCGGACATTCCCATCGAGGCGCTGCGGGCGGCTCTCGGCGAGCGGGGGCTGGTCTTCAGCTACGGCACGGTGCAGAGTTTCCTCAAGCGCCACGGCTTCAGACGGAAACGGGGCCGCCGCCCCCGGACGGCGCCCCAGCCGCCGGATGGGCGCGGCTACTGCAAATCCGGCGCGCAGGGCGGCTGATACCTGCTGCCTGCCGCGCCGGCGTATCCAATCTGCCCGATATTTTTTGCCGGACTCGTGCGGACGGGCGCACCCGTCCCGTCCACTCCCCGGGTGCGGTTGTCTCCCTTGCGGGTTCCGATCATCGCGCGGGGCGGACGGTCCGCCGCCGGTCTCAGGTCCAGGTCATGCTCTCGCGTTCGGCTCCTGCCACGCTGCCGAATATAGGGCGGCTTCGGGCCGTTTGCAAGCTTTTTATGGAAATAAATCCTGAAAATGAGAACCGATGCGCCGGGGGCAGGATATCCGTGCGCGGCGCGAAGGCGGTCATGCCCTGCGTTCCCAGGGGGCGGGCGGGAGTTTGCGGCGGACGGGGCGGGGGCCGGCGTCGATGCCGAGCGCCGCCTGCCAGAAGGCCCAGCTCCGGGCGCGGAACCAGCCGGGCTCGGCGCACCGCATGACGCTGCGGAGCCGCTCGTCGCCGAAGGCCGCCCTCATGGCGCGGCAGTCCTCGAAGGTGCCGATGTCCATCACCTGGGCCAGCACGCGGTCGGGGTAGCGGGCCGCGTCTTCCGGCGTCTTCCACCAGATATAGCGGCCGGCGAGACGGAGCAGGGCGCGCTCCGCCCGGCGTTCGTCTTCTCCCCGGATTGCGGCCGGTCCGGGCTCCATCGCGGCCTCCCGGCGCCTACTGGTTCATCGCCTGGAAGAAGTCGTTGTTGTTCTTGGATTCGCGCAGCTTGCCGATCAGGAACTCCATCGCGTCCTGGGTGCCCATCGGCATCAGCACGCGGCGCAGCATCCACATCTTGGCGAGCGCGGCCCGGTCCACCAGCAGCTCTTCCTTGCGGGTGCCGGACTTGCCGATGTCGATCGACGGCCAGACGCGGCGGTCGGAGAGCTTGCGGTCCAGCACGATCTCGGAATTGCCGGTGCCCTTGAACTCCTCGAAGATCACCTCGTCCATGCGCGAGCCGGTCTCGACCAGCGCCGTCGCGACGATCGAGAGCGAGCCGCCCTCCTCGATATTGCGCGCCGCGCCGAAGAAGCGCTTCGGGCGCTGCAGCGCATTGGCGTCCACGCCGCCGGTCAGCACCTTGCCGGAGGACGGCACGACCGTGTTGTAGGCGCGCGCGAGCCGGGTGATCGAATCGAGCAGGATCACCACGTCGTGCTTGTATTCGACGAGGCGCTTGGCCTTCTCCAGCACCATCTCGGTCACCTGCACATGGCGGGTCGCCGGCTCGTCGAAGGTGGAGGAGATGACCTCGCCGCGCACGGAGCGCTGCATGTCCGTGACCTCTTCCGGGCGCTCGTCGATGAGCAGGACGATCAGATAGACTTCCGGGTGGTTGTGCGAGATCGCGTGCGCCACGTTCTGCAGCATCATGGTCTTGCCGGTGCGGGGCGGGGCGACGATGAGCGCCCGCTGGCCCTTGCCGAGCGGCGAGACGAGCTCGACGACGCGGGTGGTGTAGTCCTTGCTCTGGTCCTTGCCCTCGCGCTGGTCGATCTCCAGGTGCAGCCGCTGCTCGGGATAGAGCGGCGTCAGATTGTCGAAATTGATGCGGTGGCGGACGGCCTCCGGGTCCGCGAAATTGGCCTGCGTGACCTTGGTCAGCGCGAAATAGCGCTCGCCCGACTTCGGCGCGCGGATCTCGCCCTCCACCGTGTCGCCGGTGCGCAGGCCGAAGCGGCGCAGCAATTGCGGCGACACATAGATGTCGTCGGGGCCGGGCAGGTAGTTGGCCTCGGGCGAGCGCAGGAAGCCGAACCCGTCCGCCAGCACCTCCAGCACGCCGCGGCCGACAATGGCGACATTGTCCTCCGCCAGGCTCTTCAGGATCGCGAACATCATGTCCTGCTTGCGCAGCGTGGAGGCGTTCTCGACCTCGAGCTCGTCGGCGAGCGCGAGCAGCTCGGCCGCCGACTTTTCCTTTATTTCCTGGAGATGCGCGACCTTTTCGGGCGCCGCGATATCGTCGAGCATGACCTCGGACCGTCCATCCGTTGATGTTGAAAGCCGGCTCGCCCGCAAAGGCGGAAGATTCGAACGCGAGGGGAAGGGGCCGAAACTCCCGCCGGGCGGCGGGCGAGGGCTGAAGAGGCTGCGATTCTAACCCAATGCCGGAGGCGCGGCAACGCCTTTCGTCGGCCGCGCCGCCGGGTCGCGGCCGGTCGTCATGGCAGCCGCCGGACCGGACCGGGCGGACCGAGGGCCCCGATCAGCGCCTCCACCGTCCGGCCCGAGGCCGGATGGCGCCAGCCGGGCGCGATGTCGCGCAGTGGCAGCAGCACGAAGGCGCGCTCGTGCAGGCGGGGATGGGGCAGCTCGGGCTTCTCGTCCGGCCCCGTCACCAGGCCGCCATGATCCAGGAGGTCGAGATCGACCGTGCGCGGCGCGTTGCGGGCGCCCCGGGTCCTGCCGAAACCCGCCTCGACATCGAGCAGCGCCGCCAGCAGCGCCTCCGGCGAGAGCCGGCTCTCCACCTCCGCCACGGCATTGACATACCAGGGCTGGCCGCTCGGCGGCACGGGCGCGCTCTCGTACCAGGGCGAACGGCGCAGGGTCCTGGCGCCCCGCGCCGCGAGCGCGTCCAGCGCCGCGGCGAGCGTCGCCTGCGGCGGCCCATGCTCCCGCGACGGCAGGTTTGCCCCCAATCCGATGAGAATCATGCCCGGCGGCCCCTTGTCGCGCGGCTGCGTCTCCCCTAGGCTGAACCTACCATGTCGTCGGGCCGCCGACTGTTCGGGCGGCCGCCTCTTTTTCGGAGCCTTTCCATGCGGACCTATATGGAAGAACGCACCGCGCTGTTCATCGACGGCGCGAATCTTTACGCGGCCGCGCGCGGCCTGAACATCAATATCGATTACAAGCGGATGCTCGACTACTTCTCGAAGCGCGGGCGGCTCATCCGCGCCTTCTATTACACCGCGCTGATCGAGGACCAGGACTATTCGCCGATCCGCCCGCTGGTGGACTGGCTCGATTATAACGGCTTCACCATGGTCACCAAGCCGGCGCGCGAGTTCACCGACGCCATGGGCCGCCGGAAAATCAAGGGAAACATGGATATAGAGCTCGCCGTCGATGCCATGGAGATGGCCGACCATCTGGAGCATATCGTGCTGTTCTCCGGCGACGGCGATTTCCGCCGCCTCGTGGAGGCGCTGCAGCGGCGCGGCGTGCGCGTGACCGTGGTCAGCACGATGAAGAGCCAGCCGCCCATGGTCTCCGACGACCTGCGCCGGCAGGCCGATTTCTTCATGGATCTGCTCGATCTGGCGCCGTCGATCATGCGCGACGAGGACGAACGGGAAGCAGCCCAGATGCGCCGCGCCCAGCGGGAGAGCCTGCGTTTCGAGGGGGCTCAGGACGACGTCGAAGAACAGTATGGAGCCTGATCCGGACTGTCCCTTCTGTCCACGCCTCCGGGCGTTCCGCCATCACTGGCGGCAAGCGGAGCCCGGCTGGTTCAATGCTCCCGTGCCGGGCTTCGGGCCGCGCGGGGTGAAGGTGCTGATCGTCGGCCTTGCGCCCGGCCTGCGCGGCGCGAACCGGACCGGCAGGCCCTTCACCGGCGACTATGCCGGCGACCTGCTGTTCGCGACGCTGCTGAAGTTCGGCCTGGCGCGGGGAAACTATGGCGGCCATGCCGAAGACGGCTTCACGCTCACCGGCTGCCGCATCGTCAATGCGGTGCGCTGCGTCCCGCCGCAGAACAGGCCCGTCGGCGCGGAGGTGGCCGCTTGCCGTCCCTTCCTTGCGGGCGAACTCGAAGCTCTGCCCGGCGGGGGCGCGGTGCTGGCGCTCGGGCGCGTCGCCCATGACGCGGTGCTTGCCGCGCTCGGCGAGCGGCGCGCCGCCCGGCCGTTCGCCCACGGGGCGCTGCACCGGCTCGGCTGCGGCCGGCTGCTCGCCGACAGCTACCATTGCTCGCGCTACAACACCAATACCGGACGGCTGACCGCGGCCATGTTCGAAACGGCCGTCGGGGGCATGCTGGAAGCCGTCGCGAAGGGGTGAAGACGGCCGTTCAGAGCATCTCCGCTTCGGGGTCGTGCGCCCTGAAGCGGCGCCGGGCGGCGCGGGGCGAGGCATTGGCGTAGCAGTAAAGGCAGCCGTGCGGGCAGGTGTCGTAGGCGCCGATGTCCCGGCTGGCGGCGCAGGCGCAGCCGGGCCGGTTGCCCTTTTCCGGAAGCGGGCCGAGGCCGAGCCGGGCCGGATCGATGCAGCGCGCCGGCTCGGCCGCGCCTACGGTCAGCTCCGGCTGTGCGCAGACGGTGAGGCGGAGCGGCGAAACCGCGTCCGCCAGCGCTTCGATCAACGGAAGGCGGCGGTCGGGCGCCGGTTCCTCCCAGGCGAAGCCGGCCGCCGCCAGGTTGCGGGTTGTCTTGCGGTAGAAGGATGCGAAGGAGACCACGCATTCGTCGGTCGCGCCCCGCAGCGATTCGGCCAGCCGTCCGGCGGCCTCGACATGGTCCTGGGTGGGCGACAGGATCGGGTCGTAGCGCCAGACGACGCATCGGGGGCCGTAAAGCGCGGCGAGCGCATGGGCGGCCTCGACGGCGTGTTCGGGCCGGGGCACCGAGGGCTCGAGCCGGCGTCCGTAGCCGGTGATCGTGAACTGGACGGCGAAGGGCCGCTCCAGCCCCGCCAGCACGGGCATGAAGGGGGCGGGATTGCGGGTCCAGAAGACATAGCCGGCGACGGCTTCGGGCCGGAGGTCCACCCGGTAGACACTGCCGGACCACGGGTTCCGGACCAGCGCATGACCGGCGGCGCGGCGGCGGGCGAACCATTCGCCGTAAAAGGCCGGAATGTCCGTGCGATAGCTTGCGGAAATGACGGTCTTTGTCATTTTTTCGCCTGAATTGGCATTTTTTGCCGCACCTCGAGCGAGGCGCCCGGGTCTTGTAGGGCAAAAGGGGCGTCCATATATACCCGCGCAACGGGAGGTCGGGCGCGGGCCCGATTTTTCAGTGTCATCGAAGGGAGCCGGGACAGGCGCTGCACCGCCAGGCGGTCCGGGTTCGCCTCACGGGTAGGGACGGGCTTCATGAGCAAGGTTATCGGAATCGATCTCGGCACGACCAATTCCTGCGTCGCCGTGATGGACGGCAGCGAACCCAGGGTCATCGAGAACACCGAGGGCGCGAGGACCACGCCTTCCATGGTGGCCGTGACCGGGGACGGCGAACGCCTTGTCGGCCAGCCCGCCAAGCGCCAGGCGGTGACCAACCCGGCCAACACCCTGTTCGGCATCAAGCGCCTGATCGGCCGCACCTACCAGGACCCGGTGATCCAGGAGGAAAAGGGCGTCCTGCCCTTCGCGCTGGTCAGGGCGGACAATGGCGACGCCTGGGTGAAGGCCGGCGAGGAGAACTTCGCGCCCAGCCAGATCAGCGCCTTCATCCTCCAGAAGATGAAGGAAACGGCGGAGGCGTTTCTCGGCGAGACGGTGACCGACGCGGTCATTACCGTGCCGGCCTATTTCAACGATTCCCAGCGCCAGGCGACCAAGGACGCCGGCCGTATCGCCGGCCTGGAGGTGCTGCGCATCGTCAACGAGCCGACCGCGGCCGCGCTCGCCTACGGCCTCGACAAGAAGGAAGGCGGCGTCATCGCCGTCTATGACCTCGGCGGCGGCACCTTCGACGTTTCCGTGCTGGAGATCGGCGACGGCGTTTTCGAGGTCAAGTCCACCAATGGCGACACCCATCTCGGCGGCGAGGACTTCGACAACCGCATCATCGAATATCTGGCCGAAGAGTTCCGCAAGGAACAGGGAATCGATCTGCGCGGCGACAAGCTCGCCCTGCAGCGCCTCAAGGAGGCGGCGGAGAAGGCCAAGATCGAGCTGAGTTCCACCACGCAGACCGAGATCAACCTGCCCTTCATCACGGCTGACCAGTCCGGGCCGAAGCACCTCAACATCAAGCTTTCGCGCGCCAAGCTGGAGGCGTTGGTGGAGGACCTGGTCCAGCGCACCGTCGGGCCCTGCCGGAAGGCGCTGGAGGATGCGGGCCTGCGCGCCGCCGACATTTCCGAGGTCGTGCTGGTGGGCGGCATGACGCGGATGCCCAAGGTGATCGAGACGGTGAAGACCTTCTTCGGCCGGGAGCCGCATCGCGGCGTCAATCCGGACGAGGTGGTGGCGCTGGGCGCCGCGATCCAGGCCGGTGTGCTGAGGGGCGACGTAAAGGACGTGCTGCTGCTCGACGTGACGCCGCTGTCGCTCGGCATCGAGACGCTGGGCGGCGTGTTCACCCGGCTGATCGACCGCAACACCACGATCCCGACCAAGAAGAGCCAGACCTTCTCGACGGCCGAGGACAACCAGAATGCGGTGACGATCCGCGTCTCGCAGGGCGAACGCGAAATGGCGGCCGACAACAAGCTGCTCGGCCAGTTCGACCTCGTGGGCATCCCGCCCGCGCCGCGCGGCGTGCCGCAGGTCGAGGTGACGTTCGACATCGACGCCAACGGCATCGTCAATGTGTCCGCCAAGGACAAGGCGACCGGCAAGGAGCAGGCGATCCGCATCGAGGCGTCCGGCGGGCTTTCCGATGCCGAGATCGACCGGATGGTGCAGGAGGCCGAGGCCAATGCGGAAGAGGACCGCAACCGCCGCGAGCTCGCCGAGGCGCGCAACCAGGCCGAGGGCCTGATCCACACCACCGAGCGGCAGCTCGAGGAGCATGGCGACAAGATCGGCGCCGACGACAAGGCGGCGATCGAGGAGGCGCTCCAGGCGGTGAAGGATGTCAAGGACGGCGAGGACGCCGCCGGGATCCAGGAGAAGACCGCCGCGCTTGCCGCAGCCGCCATGAAGCTCGGCGAGGCCATGTATGCCGCGCAGCAGGAAGAGGCGGGCGGCGGGCCGGACGGCCCGGACGCCGGCGCGGGCGGCGGCGACGACGGCGTGGTCGATGCCGATTTCGAGGAAGTGGACGACACCGACGACGCCCAGAAACGCTCCGCCTGACCCGGCCGGGCGGCGGCTCCGATGGCCGGGCGAGACTTCTACGAAGTCCTGGGCGCGTCCCCGACGGCGAGCGCGGACGACCTGAAACGCGCCTATCGCAGGCTGGCGAAGGAATACCACCCGGACCGGAACCCGGACGACAGTGCCGCCGAGGCGCGCTTCAAGGAGATCAACGAAGCCTACGATGTCCTGAAGGACCCGGAGCAGCGCCAGGTCTATGACCGGCTGGGCCATGAGGCCTTCACGCAGCGTGCGCAGGGCGGCGGCGCCAGTCCCGGGTTCGATTTCGGCTTCGGCTCCAGTTTCGGCGACATTTTCGACGAGATGTTCGGCGACCTCGCCGGAAGGCGGCGGGGACGCGGCGGGCGGCGCCAGGGCGCAGACATGCGCTACAACATGCGCATCACCCTAGAGGAAGCCTTCCAGGGCAAGCAGGCGACCATCGAGGTGCCGGGCACGGTGTCCTGCGAGGCCTGTTTCGGCACCGGTTCCGCCGGCGGTGCGCCGCCTATCACCTGTTCGACCTGCAACGGCACCGGCCGGATCAGGGCGAGCCAGGGCTTCTTCACCGTGGAGCGCACCTGCCCGGCCTGCCAGGGCACGGGAGAGACGGTGCGCGACCCTTGCCGGACCTGCTCGGGCCGGGGCTGGGTGCATCGGACGCGCACGCTGACGGTCACCATCCCCGCCGGCGTCGAGGCCGGCAACCGCATCCGCCTTGCCGGCGAGGGTGAAGCCGGCGAGCGTGGCGGCCCGCCCGGCGACCTCTATATCTTCCTCGATGTCGAGGACCATCCGGTGTTCGACCGGGAGGGACCGCATATCCATTGCGAGGTCCCGGTATCGATGACGGCGGCGGCGCTCGGCGGGATGGCCGAAGTGCCGACCGTGGAAGGCCGGCGCGCGCGCATCGACCTGCCGCCGGGCACCCAGTCCGGCAACCGCTTCCGGCTGCGCGGCAAGGGCATGACCGTGCTGAACACCCGCCAGCGCGGCGACATGCTGGTGACGGTCCGGGTCGAGACGCCGGTCAACCTCACGCGCCGCCAGGCCGAGCTGCTGCGCGAATTCGAGAAGGAAGGCGGCGGCCAGAACCGGACCCCCGAGACCGAAGGCTTCTTCTCCCGCGTCCGCGAACTCTGGGACGACCTGACGGAGTGAGGCGGCAGGGCGGTGCGAGCCCGGTTGCCGTTGTCGCGCGCTACCCGCCCGCCGTCGTATCCATCCGGCCTTCGTTTGCTTCCTCGGCGCGCTGGCGGCCGGGGCGGGCGTGGAGGCGGGCGTCGTAGTCCCGGAGGGCTTGCGGCACGGCGACGTCGCGGCGGCCGGCCCAGCCGAGGCAGGACCCCAGCATGATGTCGGCGACCGAGAAGGCCTCGCCCAGCAGCCACGGCCGGCCGTCGGCGAGCGCCGCTTCGGCCTTGGCCGCCTGCTTCAGCCAGTATTCGCGCGCGCCCGACACCGCGACCGGCGCCTCGCCGTAGATTTCCGAAAGGTCGCCGTGGCGGCGGATGACGTAGAGCGAGGTCGCGTCCAGCTCCATCGCCACGTAGAAGCACCATTCCAGCACCCGGGCGCGCTCGGCTTCCGGCCAGAGGTCCGCCCGGTCGCGGAAACGCGCCGCAAGCTCCAGCGCGATGGCGCCGGACTCGGTGTAGCGCACGCCGTCGATCTCCATTGTCGGGATCTTGTGCAGCAGATTGACGGCGCGGTAGGCGGGCGCCGTCTGCTCCGGCGTGCGGGTGCGGATCGGCGTCGTCCCGTATGTCAGGCCGAGTTCCTGCAGGGTCCAGTGGACGCGGAGCGCGCGGGTGGAGACGATGCCCCAGACATGGATTGCGGTCATGCAAGCGCCCTTTCGAGAATGCGTGCGGGATGTTCGGCCGCCCTGCCGGCGCCGTCGGCGATCTGGTGGCGGCAGCTTGTGCCGTCGGCGGCGATGAGCGTGTCCCGCCCCTCGGCCCGCACGGCCGGCAGCAGCGCCGCCTCGGCCATCTTCATCGAAACCTCGTAATGCTCGGCCTCATAGCCGAAGCTGCCGGCCATGCCGCAGCAGGAGTTCTCGACCAGCTCCGGCTCCAGCCCCGGCACCAGCGAGAGCGCGGCCAGCACGGCATCCGGCCCGTCGAAGCTCTTGCGGTGGCAATGGGCATGGACGAGCGCGCGGCCTTCCGGCAGGGCCTTGAGCCGGGAGGCCAGCCGGTCCGCCGCCTCTCCTTCCGAAACCAGGCTCTCCAGCATGACGGCGCTTTCCCCGACGCGGGCGCTCTCCGGCCCCGGCAGCACGGCCTGGAGCTCGTCGCGGAAGGTGAACAGGCAGGACGGTTCGAGCCCGACGATGGGCGTGCCGGCCTCGGCATGGGGCAGCAGCATGGCGACGGAGCGGCGCATCTCGGCCCGCGCCCGGTCGACCCGGCCCGCAGCGAGCCAGCTCCGCCCGCAACAGGGAGGGCGGCCGCCGCCGGCCCCGCGCGGATGGCGCACGCGGAAGCCTGCCGCCTCCAGCACGGCCACGGCCGCGCGCGCATTCTCCGGCTCGAAGGCGGTGTTGAAGCAATCGGCGAACAGCACGGCCTCCGGCTGCCCGTTCGCCGGCTCCCCGCTCTCGACCGGGTCGAAGCGGTCCCGCCGCCAGGCCGGCAGCCGGCGATGCCGGGAGAAGCCGGTGGCGCGTTCGCGCAGCGCGCGCAGCGGCAGGGCCCGCTCGGCGGCGTTGAGCAGCGGGGCGAGCGGCGCCAGCCACGGCGCGTAATGGGGCAGGGAGGACACCAGCCGGTCCCTCAGCGTCAGGCCCCGCCGGGCCTTGTACTGGTGCAGGAACTCGACCTTCATCCGCGCCATGTCCACCCCGGTCGGGCATTCGCGCCGGCAGCCCTTGCAGCCGACGCAGAGCTCCATGGTCCGCGCCATGTCGTCGGAGACGAGCGCATCCGCGCCGAGCTGGCCGGAAAGCGCCAGGCGCAGCGTGTTGGCGCGCCCGCGCGTCAGGTCCCGCTCCCGCCCGGTCGCCCGGAAGGAGGGGCACATCACGCCGGGATCGGCCTTCCGGCAGGCGCCGTTGTTGTTGCACATCTCGGCTGCGCCGAGGAAGCCGCCCGGCCACTCGGACCAGTCGAGCGCCGGCGCGAGCGGGGCGGCCGCATAGCCCGGCTTGAAGCGGAAGAGCGCGCGGTCGTCCATCCGGGGCGGGCGGACGATCTTGCCGGGGTTGAAGAGGCCTCCGGGGTCGAAGGCGTCCTTCACCTCCTCGAAGGCGCGCACCAGTGCCGGCCCGAACATGCGCTCGTGGAACTCCGAGCGGATGATGCCGTCGCCATGCTCGCCGGAATGGCTGCCCTTGTATTCGCGCACCATGGCGAAGGCTTCCTCCGCGATGGCGCGCATGGCCGCCGCCCCCTGCGGCTGCTTCAGGTTCAGCACCGGGCGCACATGCAGCAGGCCGACCGAGGCGTGGGCGTACCAGGTGCCGGTCGTGCCGTGTTTCTCGAAGACGCGCGTCAGCCGGTCGGTGAAGTCGCCCAGGTCCTCCAGCGGCACGGCGCAGTCCTCGATGAAGGAGACCGGCTTGCCCTCGGTCTTCATCGACATGACGATGTTGAGCCCCGCCTCGCGCACGCCCCAGATGCGGGCCTGGAGCGCCGGATCGACGGCCCGGACCACGGCGCCCGGGTGGCCGAGGTCGCTCATCGCGTCGTCGAGCGCCTCCAGCCGGGAGAGCAGCGCCGCACTGTCTTCGCCGGCGAACTCGACCAGCAGCAGCGCGTCCGGCCGTCCCTGCACGACCTCATGCACGGTCTCGCGGAACATCTGGATGCCGCGCCCGAGCTCGATGATGGTGCGGTCCACCAGCTCGACCGCATCGGGGCCGAGCGCCACCAGCCGGGGCACGGCGTCCATGGCGTCGCGGAAGCGCGGAAAGTGGCACACGCCCAGCACCCTGTGCGGCGGCACGGGCTGGAGATCGACCTCTATGGCGGTGAAGAAGCCGAGCGTGCCCTCTGAGCCCACCAGCAGGTGGGCCATATTGTGTCCGGCGGCATCGACGCTTTCGAGATTGTAGCCGCCGACCTTGCGCAGCACGTCCGGGAAGCCCCGCGCGATGGCGTCCCGCTCGCGCTCGGCGATGGCGCGCACCCGGCGCACGAGGTCGATATAGCCGGGCGTGCCGCCGCCGGAGCCGAGATTGCCCGGTACATTGGCGAAGCGGTGGCGGCTGCCGTCCGCCAGGATCGCCTCGACGGCGTGGGTGTTGTGGACCATGTTGCCGTAGCGGATCGAGCGCGAACCGCAGGAATTGTTCGCCGCCATGCCGCCGAGTGTGGCCCTGCTGGCGGTGGAGATATCGATCGGGAACATGAGGCCGTCCCGGCGGAGCCGCGCATTCAGCCGGCCGAGCACGACGCCCGGCTCGACCCGCGCCCGCCGGCTCCCGGCATCGACCTCCAGGATGCGGTCCAGATGCGCCGAACAGTCGAGCACCAGCGCCTCGCCGACGGTCTGGCCCGCCTGCGAGGTGCCGCCGCCGCGCGGCAGCACCGGCACGCCCTCCTCGCGCGCGATCGCCATGGCCGCCTCGACATCGGCGGCCGAGCGCGGCCGCACGACCCCGACAGGCTCTATCTGGTAGATCGAGGCGTCCGTGGCATAGCGCCCGCGCTCGAACGGATCGAACAGCACCTCGCCTTCGATCTCCGCGCGAAGCCGCGCCGCCAGCCGGGGATCACCGATCCGGGCGCCGGCTCTGCGCTCTGCGGCTATCCCGTCCGCCACGGTCCGCCGTCCCGTCTGCAGGCCGTTTCCTCGCCTTGTGTTTCCGCGCGTCCCGCTGCCTGCCAGCTCTTCCAATGATAGTGAATACAGTCACCACCGCCGCCATGCCGGCGCCACCATTTCTTCACGGATACGATCCCGCTATGTCCGGTGCGGGGGTTCGCCCACCGCGTGTCGATGCCGGTGTCGGCTGCAAGGCGTCTGGCTTCTGCGGCCAGTTCGGCATCCGTGAAAAGCCCCTTTGCAAGAGCGTATTCGAGCGCGCGCCGGTTTGCGATCCAGCGGGCGATGCGCTCGTCATTCGCGGGATGCGTGCGCGCCATCGCCATGCCGAGCGGGCCGTAGCCGCCTTCCCGGCCCTCCCTGGTGCGCGCGAGCCGCAGCAGCATCTTTTCGCCCGCCTCCAGCGGCACGCCGGCTTCCGCCAGAATGAGCGCCGAATAGTAGTCCGCCTCCAGCTCGTGCTGCTGCGAATAAGCGAGCGCACCGACGCCCATGCCAAGATTCCCGAAAGTTTCCGCCGACCGTCCGAGGCAGTCCCCGTCCGACCGGTCGCAGATCGCAGCCCCGACGAGCGTGCCCGCGAGAAGCCCGCCCAGCGCGCCGACGCCGGCATCCTCCATGCGCTTGTCGATATGGTCGGCGATGACATGGCCGTATTCGTGCGCCAGCACCGCCGCAATTTCCTCGTCCGACCCGGCGGCGCTCAGCAGGCCCGCATTCATCGTCACCCGGTGGCTGCCATCGACATGGGCGTTGATCTCCCGGCTTCTCGAGCGGATGGGGCTGCGTGTCAGGATCGCGCTGCAATTCGCGCCCCGCATGCGCTGGCAGACGCGATGCGCCGCCGGGCGGATATGGCGGACGACGCGCGCGAGCGAGGCGTGCTGGCCCGCTTCGTCGAGCTGCCTGTTCCGGGGAATGGCGCTCGCCTGCAACAGGCGGCGCGCCTCCTGCCTCTCGGCCCCGGTTGCGGGCACGCCCGGGCGGTCCACGCCGGAGCAGGCGGCGAGAAGGAGCGCCAGAAGCCCGGCCGGAACGACGCCGGTCCGCGCCACCGCTATGCCCCCATGACGATGGCGACCCGGCCGATCGCGCGGCGTCCGAGCACGGCCGCCATCGCGTCCCGGAACCCGTCCAGCGGGAAGGTCTGCTCGACATGCGGCTTGAGGCGGCCTTCCTCGAACCAGGCGAACAGCTGCGTCATGCCGGCCCGCATCCGGTCCTCGACCTCGTAGCGGATGTCGTTCGGGCTCCAGCCGACATAGGTGCCGAAATTCAGCCCGATCACGCTCACCGTCTTCACCAGCAGGATATTGGCCGGGATCTGCTGGATCGCGCCGCCGGCGAAGCCGACCGGCATGATGCGCCCCTCGAAGGCGATGCAGCGCAGCGAGCGCTCGAACACCTCGCCGCCGACCGGGTCGTAGATGACATCGGCGCCGCGCCCGTCGGTCAGCGCCAGCACCTCCTCGCGGAAATCGGCCTCGCGGTAGTTGATGACATGGTCCGCGCCATGCCGGCGCGCGGCCGCCAGCTTCTCCTCCGAGCCGGCCGTGCCGATGACGCGCGCACCGACGATCTTGCCGATCTCGACGGCCGCGATGCCGACGCCGCCCGCCGCGCCGTGCACGAGCAGCGTTTCGCCCTTGGCGAGCCGCAGCATGTTCGGCCAGCAAAGCGCGGCATATGAGGTGTGGTAGGAGTTGGTGAAGGCGATGGCGTGGCGGAATTCCATGGCTTCCGGGATCGCGAAGGTGTTCACCTCCAGCGCGACGGCCTCCTCCGCCAGCGCCCCCCAGTCGAGCACCGCCAGCACCCGGTCGCCCGGCCGGAAGCGCGTGACCTCGGCACCGACCTCGGTGACGACGCCCGCATATTCGCTGCCCGGAACGAAGGGGCGCGGCGGCCGGCGCTGGTAACGGCCCTGCACCACCAGCGACATGGCGAAGGAGACGCCGCAGGCGCGTCCGCTGATGCGCACATGCCGCGGCCCGAGTTCGGGCGGCGGCATCTCCCGGATTTCGAGTTCGTCGAACGGCTTCCAGTCATCCACGACCACCGCGCGCATGGACAGCCCCGCCTCCCATGTCCAGAATCGGCCGCGTCATGAAAGGCTATTTCGGCATCGGCGTCGAGGGGCTGAGCAAGCCGCTCAACGCCGGAAACCTGTTCCGCTCGGCGCAGGCCTTCGGCGCGAGTTTCCTGTTCACCGTGGGCGCGAGCTATGCCGAGGGGGCCGGGCGCGGCGGCGGCGACACGTCCCGTGCGCCGGGCCGGGTGCCGCTCTATGCCTTTCCCGATGCGGACGCCATGGTGCTGCCGCGCGGCTGCGCGCTGGTGGGCGTGGAACTGCTGGACGAGGCTGTGGCGCTGCCGAGCTTCCGCCATCCGGCCCGCGCGGCCTATGTGCTGGGTCCCGAGCGCGACTCGCTCTCCGGGCCGGTGCTGGAGCGCTGCAGCCATGTCGTGCAAATTCCCACATCCTTCTGCGTCAATGTCGCCATGGCGGGCGCCATCGTGATGTACGACCGGGCGCTGACCCTCGGCCGCTTCGCCCCCCGCCCGCTCCGCCCCGGCGGTCCGCCGGAACCGTTGCCGCCCCACGTCCACGGCAAGCCCAAGCGGCGGACCTGAGCGCCGGCAGGACGGCGGCATGACCCGGATGGATACCGGCCGCCTGCTGCTGCGGCCCTTCGAGGAGGGCGACGGGCCGGCCTACCGGGCGATACGGGGCAAGCCCGGCGTGACGCGCTTCCTGCCGAGCCATACGGAGGACGCGGCCGAAGCCGCGCGCCGGTCCGATGCGACGCTTGCGGCGTTCCGCGAGGCGTGGAACCAGGATGGCTACGGCCCCTGGGCGGTCGTCGAACGCGCCTCGGGCCGCCTTGTCGGGCATCTGGGCCTTAGGCGCCTGCCGGAGTTCGGCGAGACCGAGCTCCTCTTCCTGATCGACCCCGCGGTCCAGGGACGGGGCTATGCGACCGAAGGCGGGCGCGCCGCGCTGGCATACGGGTTCGACAGGCTGGCGCTGCCGGAGATTGCGGCCTTCGTCCTGCCGGAAAACGCCTCCTCCATCGCGGTGCTGGAGCGCCTCGGCATGAGACGCGGCCCCGGCCTCGTCCGCGCCTTCGGACTGGAAGTGCTGAGATACGGGATGCAGGCGGCCGACTTTCAACGCACCGGGGATGCGTCTGCGGCGCCCTTCGGCGGGTCTTCCCGGTAGGGACGGGACCGCAGCGTTCGACCGGCAGATCGACGAAAGCCCGGACCTCGGTGGAGAGGTGGCGGCCGGTGGGGAGACGGGAGGGCTTGCCGACTGTTTGTTCGCATATTTTGAAAAAATTCTAGAACATGACTTGCATTTTAGGAAAATGTGCTACAATGGGTCCGAGGTGAGCGAAGTCCGCGCGGACCGCTTCCCGCCCGCGCCGGCCCGGTGCGGAACGACCCCGATTCAGCCGACAGGCGAGGTGCGTCCTGTGCCTGCCTCGCGCCCGCGCAATCAGGCGCGCGAACCGCGCCGGCGCCGACACCCGCCCGCGCCGGCACAGGCGCGCGCAGGATACGCGCGGATAAGGGTCGCTCCGATGCCGGGGCGGCATGGCCGTCGAACCGAAGCGGAACCAAAGGAGCCGCACACCATGCCCGTCATCGACCCCGCCGTCGCGCTTTCCACCCGCCAGGAGGCCTTCTGCCGCCACTACACCGCCTCCGGCAATGCCGCAGACGCCGCAAGGCAGGCCGGCTATGCCGAGCGCTCCGCAAGGCAGACCGGATGCGCCCTGCTGGAGCGGCCCTACATCGTTGAGCGCGTGCGCCGCATCCGCCTGTCCTGGAAGCGCACCGAACGCGACGAGGCCCGCATCCTGCTCGCCCGCTCGGAGCAGGCCTGGGACGCCGCCGTCGCCAGCGGCTCGGCTTACATGATGCTTCGGGTACTGCGCTTCCAGGCCGAGGTCGCCGGGCTTGTCAGTCCGGCCGGCGCGAACCGCGCCCGGCTCTGGCCGCTGCCGCACGAGGACGAGTTCGGCGAGATCGAGGCGGGCGAGGCGCAGGAGACCGGCACCGAACCCGGACCGCTCGCAGACGCCGTGCGCCGGGGGCGGGACCGGGCCGAGAGGGCGCTCGCCCGCCACCGCGAGCGGCGCGAGGAGATGGAGGCGCAGGAGGGCTTCGACGGGGCCGCGCATGAGGAGGCCGCCCGCAGGCTCGCCGCGGCCGTCGAGGAGCGCTCCCGCCTGCCCGTCGGCTTCGGCCCCCCGCCCGCGCCGGCAAACGACCTGCCGCCGGCCGACGACCCGCCGGAGGAGACCTACGAAGACTGCCCGTGGGCCGCCGCCGACACGCCCGGCCACGAGGACAGCACCGACGACGACCGGGCCGACGGCGCCGAACATGACTGGCTATACCAGCGCCGCAACGGCTACGACGACATCTACGACCCCTGGGCCCCGGAGGAGGTCGAGGAACGCAGGCAGAGCCGCCTCGAACGGGAAGAGCGGGGCGGCGACGAAGACGACGATTGGAGCGGACCGGCGGCGAGGAGGAAGAAGCAGAAAAAGAAGAAGGGGAAGAAGCGGAGGACCGGCCCGGAGGACGCCGGTTCCGCCCCCGACCATGACAAAACATGACACTTCATGACATTCCGCAGGTGTCCGCGGCCGCGCCGCGCTGCCTGCGGCGGCGGCCGGCCTTGGGCCGCCCTCGCCAGGCCGGGATTCCGGACGCGGGCGCGCGGTTTTCAGCGCGCCATCCGGGGATCCGGTCCGGCGCTGCCCTCCGGCGTCTCCTCCCAGTAGGGGCGGGGGCCGAAACGTTCCACCATGAAATCCACGAAGGCGCGGACCTTGGTGGAGAGGTGGCGGTCGGCGGGGTAGAGGGCGTGGATGCCGGTGTCGAGCGCGCCGGGCGCGGCCCGGTAGCCGGGCAGCACTTCGACGAGCCGGCCGGACTGCACCTCCTGCCCCACCAGCCAGGAGGGCAGGAGCGCGATGCCGAGCCCGCCGAGCGCCGCGGCATGGACCGCCTCGGTGTTGTTGGTGCGCAGATTGCCGCCGACGCGCACTTCCGCGAGCCCGTCCGGGCCGCCGAGGTTCCAGTTCACACTGCCGTGGTGGCGCGTATAGACGAGGCAATTGTGGTCCGCGAGGTCCTGCGGGCGATCCGGCGATCCGGCCTTGGCCAGATAGCCGGGGCTGGCGCAGAGGACGCGCCGGTTGGGCGCGAGCCGGCGCGCGATCAGGCTCGAGTCCTCGAGCTCGCCCACGCGCACGGCGACATCGGCGCCCACTTCCAGAAGGTCCACGAAATTGTCGGTGAGCGTGAGCTCGATCCGCACTTCCGGATAACGCGCAAGGAAGTCCGGGAGCGCCGGGGCGACATGGCGGACGCCGAAGGCCGTGGGTCCGTTGACATGCAGCACGCCGCGCGGCGACTCCTCCAGATGCGAGACGGCGGCGGACGCCTCGTCGAGCGCCGCCAGGATGCGCGAGACGCGCTCGAAATAGAGCCGCCCGGCCTCCGTCAGGCTGAGCTTGCGGGTGGTGCGGTGAATGAGCTGGGCGCCCACGCTGTCCTCCAGCGCCGCGACCTGCCGCGACACCGAGGAAGGCGCCATGCCGAGCCGGCGCCCTACCTCGGAGAAGCTGCCGGCATCGACGGAGGCGGTGAACAGGCGAATGGCGTTCAGGGAATTCATGGCGCGCTCATCTTTGCTTCATTTGCAAATATCATATCATTTTTCGTCTCATTGTAAATGAAGAAAGCGGCAATAAATGGGGCGTCAACGGAAATCCGAACCCGGAGACAGGACAGATGATCCAGAGACCCTACACCCTCACCCAAGCCGAAATCGACCGGGCGGTCGCCCGCGGCCGGCAGTTGCGGGCCCAGGCCTTCGCCGCCGCCTTCGCCCGGCTCAGGGCCTTCCTCGCCGCCCGTTTCGCCGGGCAGACCTCGAACCCCTCTTATCGCGGCCGGCCCGCCTGAGCCGCAGCCGTCGTCAGGCCCCGCGGCCCCAGGAGCGCTGCGGCACATCCCGGAACAGCGAAACATGGGTGTGCACGCAGCGCCACGGGTCGCCGGGCTTCTCCCGCGTGAAGACCGCCGTCGTCCGGCCGGGCCGTTCGTATGCGGTTCCGTCCTCGTGGAAGCCGGTGGAGGTCCACACCGTCATCCCGAAGGCCATCAGCCGGTCCGGCGACACCATGCAGCGCAGGCCCTCGGTCAGGTGCTCGAAATCCTCGATACCGGGCCAGATGCTGCGCCATTGCCGCGCCTCCAGCGCATCCAGGCCCTCGACATGGTCCATCCAGGTGCCGAAGCCGAGCACATCCGGGTCGAAGCGCCGGCGCGCGGAGGCGAAATCCCGCCGCGCCACCTCCGCGCCCCACTCGTCGAACCAGGCCCGGATCGCGTCTGCGTCCTCGGCGGGGGTGTCGAATTCGGCCATCGCGCTTCCTCCTCAAGCGGGCTTATCATGCGCCGGAGCGGGGGGAGAGGCCATGCATACCATCGACGACACCTTGCTTCGCCGCCAGATCGCCGCGGTCTTCGAGACCTGGGGCATGGCGCGCGACCATATCGAGACGACCGTGCATGTCATGGTCGAGACCGACCTCGCCGGCATCGACAGCCACGGCGTCGGCATGCTGCCCTGGTACCAGAAGGCGAAGGAGGAGGGCCGCATCGAGCCGAGGCCCGACATCCGCATCGAGCGCGAGACGGGCGCGCTGGCGCTCATCGACGCCGGGCGGAGCCTCGGCCACCCGCCCGCTATGCTCGCCATGCGGACCGCCATGGACAAGGCGCGGCAGGTGGGCGCGGCGGCGGTCGCGGTGCGCAACTCCAACCATTACGGCGCTGCCGGCTACTATTCCGGCATGGCGGCGGAAGAGGGGCTGGTCGGCCTCTCGCTCACCAATGCGCCGACCAAGCAGGTGGCCCCGACGTTCGGCGCCGATGCCGCGCTCGGCACCAACCCCATCGGCTTCGCCGCCCCGGCCGCGGCGAACCGGCCCTTCGCGCTGGACATGGCGACCAGCACGGTCGCGTTCGGCAAGGTCTCGATCGCGCGCCGCGCCGGCAAGCCGCTGCCGGAAGGCTGGATGGTGGACCGTTCCGGCGCGCCGATCACGGATGCGCCGCACGGGCACGATGTCGGGCGGTTGACGCCGCTCGGCGGCACGCGCGAGCTGGGCGGCCACAAGGGCTACGGCCTCGGCGCCATGGTGGAGATCCTCTGCGCGACGCTCTCCGGCTGCCTCGGCCACGAGACCGGGCATTTCTTCTTCGCCGTCGATCCCTCGCACCTGCGCGGGGAGGGGGATTTCGAGGCCGACATGGACCGGCTGCTCGACATGCTGCGCGCGACGCCGCCCGCCGACCCCGCGCAGCCCGTCATGGTCGCCGGCGACCCGGAATATGCAGCCCATGCCGAGCGCAAGGCCAACGGCATCCCGATGACCGGCACGCTCTTCGAGGAGTTGCGCGACGTCTGCACGCGTTCCGGCGCGCCCTTCCTGCTGGAGCATGCATGATTACCGTTCCGCACAGCGTGCTGGCGGCGCAGATACGGGCGGTGTTCCTCGCCTGGGGCATGCGGCCGGAGCCTGTCGAGACCGCCGTGGCGCTCATGGTCGAGGCCGATCTGCGCGGCATAGACAGCCACGGCGTCGGCATGCTGCCGACCTACGACCAGCGCCGACGCGACGGCAGGATCGACCCGCTGGCAGAGGTCCGCACGCTGCGCGAGGGGCCGGTGCTGACCCTGGTCGATGCGGGCCACGGCATCGGCCATCCGCCCGCGCGCTTCGCCATGGAACGGGCCTGCGACAAGGCGGCGGCGACGGGGCTCGGCGTTTCGGTCGTGGTCCATTCCAACCATTTCGGCGCGGCCGGCGTCTATTCCACCATCGCCGCCGGGCGCGGCCTCATCGGCTTCGCCTGCACCGGCACGACCCAGCGTTCCGTGGTGCCGACCGGCGCCCGCGAGCCGCGCTTCTCCACCAATCCCATCGCGTTTGCCGCGAGCCCGGCCGAGGGCGACCCGTTCTCGCTCGACATGGCGACCAGCACCGTCGCGGTCGGCAAGGTCAACATCGCGCGCCGGGCCGGCAAGCCGCTGCCGGAAGGCTGGGCCGTGCGCCCGGACGGCCTGCCCGAGACCGATGCGGCCGCCGCCTTCAATGCGAAGCCGAAGCGCCTGACGCCGCTCGGCGGCAGCCGCACGCTCGGCAGCCACAAGGGCTACGGCCTTGCGATGATGGTGGAGATACTCGCCAGCGTGCTCGGCGGCGCGAATGTGGGCGGCATCGACCTGGCTACGGGCGCGCCCGGCCGGTTCATTGAGGTCGGCCATTTCTTCCTCGCGCTCGACCCCGCCTTCTTCAATGAGCGTTTCGCCGGCGATCTGGGCTCGCTGATGGCGGCGCTGCGGGCGACGCCGCCGGCCGACCCGGCCCGGCCGGTGCTGGTGCCGGGCGACCCCGAGCATGACGCGCGCCACGAACGGCTCACGACCGGCATCCCGATGACCGGGACCCTGTTCGAAGAGATCCGCGCCGTCGCCGCCGGCTCGGGCGCGCCATTCCTGCTGGAGCAGGCATGTCCGGCCGCCGCCTGCTGATCGTCGCCCACGCGCCCTCGCCGAATACGCTCCGGCTGCGGGACGCCGCGGCGGCCGGCGCGCGCCATCCCGATATCGAGGGCGTCGAAACGGAGGTGCTGAGCCCCTTCGACGCGACGCCGGACCATGTGCTCGCCGCCGATGCGCTGCTGCTCGGGACGACGGAGAATCTCGGCTATATGAGCGGTGCGCTGAAGGACTTCTTCGACCGCATCTACTATCCCTGCCTGGAGGAAACCCAGGGCCGCCCCTTCGGTTTCTACATCCGCGCGGGCCATGACGGCACCGGCACGAGGCGCGCCATCGAGACCATTACGACGGGCCTGCGCTGGCGCGCGGTGGCCGAGCCGGTGCTCTGCCGGGGAGAATGGCAGGAGACGTTCGCCGCCGACTGCGAGGAACTCGGCATGACGCTCGCCGCCGGGCTCGAAGCGGGCGTGTTCTGACCCCCGGCGGCGGGCGGTTTGCCGGGAAACGGGCGTCAGGCGGCCTGCTGGCGCTCGCCTTCCGGCGCGGCGACAAGGCTGTCGATCACGGCGGCGATCAGCCCCTCCAGCTCTTCCGAGCTCGCGGTGCTGACCAGATTGCCATCGACGGTGAGCGGCGCCTCGGACCAGACGGCGCCCATCGCCTCGACGCGGGCGCGCGACGCCTCGGCGCCCGTCACCTTGCGGCCCCGCGCGGCTTCCGCCGCGACCAGCATTTCCACCGCGTCGCCCACAATGGCGACGAGTTTGCCTGCTTCCATCATGCCCTTGACCACGCGGCGGGCGTGGGCGTTCTCCCTGAGCGCGGCGATGCTGCGCTCCCCGCCCGGCACCAGCAGGCCGTCGAAGTCGCTCGGCAGCGCGTCCGTAATGCGGGTGTCGATGTAGAAATTGTGACCCCAGGTCCCCTCATGCCAACCGTTGGCCAGCCCGATCTCATGGCTGACGATGCGGATCGCGGCGCCCTCGGCAGCCAGCGCCTTCTGGGTGTCGGTCATGACGATTTCCTCGAAGCCATTGGCGACGAGCACGGCGACGGTCATGCCGGAAAGGCGCTTCTGGTCGGACATGGGGCGGTTCTCCTTCCTTCAACCTCGCGGTCCATTCGTCTGTCCGCGACTGTAAGTCTCCCGTCCCGTTCCGCCGTAAACGGCGTCGCGGGCCATGCAGTCATGGGCGCGGGAGTAAATTTATGGCATCCATATAGCGGCCTGCCCGCCGCGCTTCAAGCGGGCCGGGCTGTGCCGATTGTCGCATCGCCCGCCTCGCGGTGGCCGCCGGGGCGGGCGGAATATTCCATCTTGGCGCCGGTGCCGGCGCGAAAAACAGCGAGTAAGGAAGGCGAAAGCCATGCACAAGTGGATCGACCATATCGTCGTTCGGGTCCGGAACCTCGACCGGAGCCTCGAGGACTACGAAACGAAGCTCGGGCTGAAGGCGGAGGCGCCGCCGGAGGACGAGCCCGATCTGGGGCTCCGGCGCGCGATCCTGCCGCTCGGCGACTCCGGGCGCTTCATCGAGCTCGCCGAGCCGCTCGGCGACGGCGCGATTGCCCGCAGCCTCGAAAAGAACGGCGAGGGGCTGCACCTCGTGGCGCTTGCCGTGGACGACCTTGAGGCCGCGAAGACGCAGATGGCGGAGAACGGCGCGCGGCTCATCGAGGCGACCGGCATGGTGTTCGTCCACCCGGCCGACGGCCACGGCGTGCTCTACCAGCTCATCGAGCGGGATTAGCCGGTGGCCGACGGCGGCGCCTTCGTTCCGGGCACGGAGCGCCGGATCGAGGGCCGCGCCGGCGGGCCGCTGGACGGGCTGACCTTCGCCGCGAAGGACCTGTTCGACGTGGCCGGCCTGCCGACGGGCGGCGGCAACCCCGACTGGCCGGGCGCCGATGCCCCCGCCGGACACCACGCCTGGGCCGTCGAGGCGCTGCTGGACGCCGGTGCGGCCTTCGTCGGCAAGACGGTCACCGACGAGGTCTCGCTCGGCATTCTCGGCGAGAGCGCCTTCTACGGCACGCCCCTCAACCCGGCGGCGCCGGACCGGGTGCCGGGCGGCTCTTCTTCGGGTTCGGCCTCGGCGGTCGCTTCGGGCCTCTGCGACACGGCGCTCGGCACCGACACGGGCGGCTCGGTCCGCGTGCCGTCGAGCTTCTGCGGGCTTTACGGCATCCGCCCGACCTGGGGCCGGCTCGACCTCCGGGGCATGATGGCCCAGGCGCCGGCCTCCGACACGGCCGGCTGGTTCGCCCGCGACGCGGAGACCTTCGCGCGCGTCTCGGCCGTGCTGTTGCAGGAGGCGATTCCGGAGGCGCTGCCGGACCGGCTGCTGGTTGCCGTCGATGCCTTCGGCTTCGCCGATGCGGAGGTGGCCGACGCGCTCCGGCCGGCGGTTGAGCGTCTCGGCCGGATCGCGGGCGCATCGGAGGAGGTGACGATGGCGCCGCCCGGCCTCTCCGCCTGGGCGAAGGCGCAGCGCACGCTCCAGCCCTGGGAGGCCTGGCTCACCTTCCGCGACTGGCTCGACCGGCGCAATCCGCGCATGGCGTATTCGGTCGCCCGCAACCTCGTGCGCGGCGCGGACATCGCGGAGGCGGACCGGCTCTGGGCGTCGATGTTGCGGGCCGAGGCGCGGGCCCGGCTGGTGCACCTGCTGCCCCCGCGTACGGTGCTCTGCCTGCCGACCACGCCCTTCCCCGGCCCGCCGAAGGGCCTTTCGATCTCGGAACAGGAAGTGCTGAGGACCCGCATTTCCGTGCTGGCGAGCCATGGGGGCCTCACCGGCGTGCCGCAGGTCAACCTGCCGGGCGCGGCGGTGGATGGCCTGCCGGTCGGGCTGTCGATTGTCGGCGGACACGGAAGCGACGCCAGTCTCGTTGCGCTCGCGCGGGCTATGGAGAGGGAACGATGACCGACATGACGCCCAATATCCCGGAAGTGGTGGCGGAGGTCCGCGCCCGCTTCGAGGCCTATGAAGCGGCGCTGGAGACGAAGAATGTCGATGTGCTGGACGCGACCTTCTGGGAGAGCCCGCACACCATCCGCTATGCGCTGCACGAGAACGGCTACGGCTTCGACGAGATCCACGCGCACCGCGTCGCCCGCCCGTCGGGGCCGGGCATCAAGGAAGCGCGCCGGCGGCTCGAAATCCTGACCCTCGGGCGCGACTGGGCGGTGGTCAACCTGGAGTTCAAGGTGCGTGGCCGGGACCTCATCGGCCGGCAGAGCCAGACCTGGGCGCGCTTCCCGGACCTCGGCTGGAAGGTCGTGGCCGCCCACGTCTCCACGGTCAGCGAGACGCCCTTCTGGTAGGAGCGGCCGTCCTCAGAATGCGCGGTGGAGGAGGGGCTCGCCGGCGGTGAAGCGCTTCAGGTTCTCCAGCCAGATTTCCGCGACGCGGACGGCGTAGAGGGGGCTGAGCGACCCGTTATGCGGGGTGATGAACAGGTTCGGCACGTCCCAGAGGTCGCTGTCGGCGGGCCAGGGCTCGACCGGCAGCACGTCCAGGAAGGCCGACGCGATGGCGCCCGAGTCGAGCGCGTCCCGGAGTGCGTCGATATCGACGAGCCCGCCGCGGCCGACATTGACCAGAACGGCCGTCTCCTTCATGGCCGCGAGCGCCGCGCGATCGATCATGCCGGCCGTGTCGTCCGAGATCGGCAGCGCGAGCACGACGAAATCCGCCTCCGGCAGAAATGCCGCCAGGTCGGCCATCGTGCCTTGCCGGTCCACGCCGGGCACCGGTTCGGCGGACCGTCTGATACCGTGGACCGTCATGCCGAACGCCCCGGCGTATTGCGCGACCCGGCTGCCGATGGCGCCTAGCCCGACGATGAGCACGGTCGTGGCGCTGAGGCCCGGCAGCATGAGCTTGCCCCATTTGTGCGCCTTCTGCTGGCCGCGCAGTTCGCCGAGCCGCTTGGCGCCCCACATGAGGCCGGCGAAGGCGAGTTCGGCGACCTCCGGCGCGTTGGCGCCGGGGCTGTGCGTCACGGGCACGCCGTTGGCGCGCATGCCGTCATAGAAGCGCCCGTCTATGCCCGCGTCTTCCGTATGCGCCCATTTCGGCGGCGTTATCGAGAGCATGTCGTCCACGAAGCTGTCCGTGTAGGCGGTGCCCGCATAGACGATGATGTCCGAGCCTTCGGGCGGAACAGTCCATGCGCCGCTCGCGTCCGAGAGCGCCCATTCGATGTCTGGCCGGATGGCCGCCGCCCTTTCGGCGACGAGGTCGTGGAAGTCGCGCGCCGCTGCAATCTTCATGAGTCCTGTCTCCCTGCCCGAGCCGCCATCATGCCCCATCCGCGCGGCTCGCGCGACCGGGCCGGGTCCGCGTTGCGGGCGGCGGCGGCGGCCCTTATCGTGGCCGGCTGGGCGCATCGGGAGGGAGCGGGCGGCCATGGCAATCGATCCGGGTGAGGGCACGCGGCTCGCCGATGTGCGCGAGGCGCACCGTTTCGACGAGGCGGCGCTCGAAGCCTGGCTCAAGGACCGGCTGCCGGACACGGAAGGCCGGCTCCGGGTGCGCCAGTTCGGCTACGGCCAGTCCAACCCGACCTTCGTGCTGGGCTGGCCCAATGCCGAATATGTGCTCCGCAAGAAGCCGCCCGGCGAGCTCCTGCCCTCGGCGCATGCCGTGGACCGGGAATACCGGGTGCAGAAGGCGCTGGCCGACACGGCCGTGCCGGTGGCACGGCAATATCTCTACTCCGACGACGAGAGCGTGATCGGCACGCCCTTCTACGTCATGGAGCGGATGCAGGGCCGCGTCTATACCGACAGCGCCATGCCGGGCGTCGAGCCGGAGGAGCGGCGCCTCATGTACCGCGCGCTCGCCGAGGTGCTGGCGGCGTTGCACACCGTTGATCACGAGGCGGTCGGGCTCGGCGATTTCGGGCGGCCCGGCAATTATTTCGAGCGCCAGTTCAACCGCTGGGCGCGCAATTACCGGGAGACGGCGACGCGCGAGATACCGGAGATGTACAAGCTGATGGACTGGCTGCCGCCGCGCATGCCGGACGGCGACGAGACGCGCGTCGCGCACGGCGACTTCCGGGTCGGCAACGTCATGTTCCACCCCACCGAACCGCGCATCGTCGCCGTGTTCGACTGGGAGCTGGCGACGCTCGGCCACCCGCTTTCCGACCTCGCCTATCTCTGCATCCTGTTCAACACCACCTCGGGCGAATACTGGGGCGTGCGCGACCTCGACCGGCGCGCCCTCGGCATTCCGGAGCAGGACGAGTTCGTGGAAACCTACCGCCGCGCCGCCGGCCGCCCGGACGGGCTGACACCGGTCCACAACGTCCACGCCATGTTCCGCTTCGCCTCGATCCTGGACGGCGTGCGCGCCCGCGGCCTCGCCGGCAATGCGGCCTCCGACAATGCCGAGGAGGTCGGCCGCCTCGGCCTGCTCATGGCCGAACGCGCCTGGGAGCTGGCTGAAGCTTCGGGATAGGACTGCCCTTGCCGCCGCCGCAGCCGGTGCTTATGTGAGCGCGTCCGATTCGCTTGAAGGGGAAACGGGAAATGGCACGGGCCGAGGCATTGGCGGAGCCGCTGACGGCGCTTCTGGGCGAGCGCGGGCTCTCCGCCGACCCGGACGAACTGGCGCCGCTTCTGGTCGAGCCGCGCGGCCTCTATCGCGGCAGCACGCCCTTCGTCGCCCGGCCGGCCTCGACCGAGCAGGTGGCGGCCGTCGTCCGGCTTTGCCGGGAAGCAGGCGTCGCCATCGTGCCGCAGGGCGGCAATACCGGGCTTTGCGGCGGGGCCATGCCGGCCGAGGACGGCAGCCAGCTTCTGGTGAGCCTCGGGCGCATGAACCGCATCCGGGAACTGGACGCGCTCAACTACACCATGACGGTCGAGGCGGGCTGCATTCTCCAGCATGTCCAGGCGGCGGCGGCCGACGCCGACCGGCTGTTCCCGCTCAGCCTCGGCGCCGAGGGAAGCTGCACCGTCGGCGGCAACATCTCCACCAATGCCGGCGGCATCAACACGCTGCGCTACGGCAATATGCGCGAGCTGGTGCTCGGGCTGGAGGCCGTGCTGCCGGACGGGCGCGTCTGGAACGGCCTCAGGCGCCTGCGCAAGGACAATACCGGCTACGACCTGAAGCAGCTCTTCATCGGCGGCGAAGGCACGCTCGGCATCGTGACCGCGGCCTGCGTCAAGCTCTTCCCCCGGCCGCGCGAGGAGGTGACGGCCTTCGCCGCGCTGCGCTCGATCCCTGATGTGATCGAACTGCTCTCGCGCCTGCGGGCCGCCACCGGCGACCAGGTTTCCGCCTTCGAGTATATCGGGCGCTTCGGCATCGACCTGGCCATCAGGCATGTGCCGGGCGTGCGCGACCCGTTCGGCCGGGCCTACACCCACTATGCGCTGCTGCGCGCCGATGCCGGCCGCGAGGGTTCGGGGCTGCGCGAGATCGTCGAGGAGGCGCTGGGACTGGCCTTCGAGGACGGGCTGGTGCTGGACGCGACCATCGCCGACAGCGGCGCGCAGGCGAACGCGCTCTGGCGCATCCGCGAGGCCGTGGTCGAGGCGCAGATCCCGGAAGGCGGCTCGATCAAGCACGACGTCTCGGTGCCGGTGAGCCGGGTTGCGGACTTCATCGAGGCGGCGGACGAAGCGGTCGAGCGCACCATTCCGGGCGCCCGGCCCTGTCCCTTCGGCCATGTCGGCGACGGCAATATCCACTACAACGTCTCCCAGCCCGTCGGCGCCGACAAGCAGGCCTATCTCGCGCGCTGGGACGAGCTGAACGCCGCCGTCCACGATATCGTCAATGGGCTGGACGGCTCCGTCTCCGCCGAGCACGGCGTCGGGCGGCTCAAGGTGGAGGAGATCACCCACTACAAGCCCGGCCCGGAGATCGAGATGATGCAGGCCGTCAAGCGCGCCCTGGACCCCGACGGCCTGATGAACCCTGGCAAGGTGGTGGACTGACGTCTTGGCCCCATAGCAGGACACCATTTTCGCGGCGCGGCTTGACTGCCGGTTTCATTTCAGGTAAATGGGGTAATATCCCAACAGGGAGAAATCCGATGCTAGGCGATACGCCGTCGGACCCCCACAGCCTGCGGGAAAGCATGTCCCGCTTTCGGGCGGAGAGCGAAACCACCCGGACCCGGCTGGTCGGCAGCCCGGAGCAGGCAGCCGAGAACATTGTGCGTTACCAGACCGAAATCGGGGACGCTCTCTTCGGAATGGAACTGAAGAGGCGGATGAAACGGGTGAATGCCTGGTATGCGGTCCGCTCCGGGGACGGGTCGTGGCTCTTCGCTCCCTCCAAATATGTCGGCTATTCGCAAAACACCGCCGCCGCCTACCTGGCGGAGTCCGGAGAGAGGGACGGCCGGAAGACCGAGCGCGTCCTTGCGGACTGGTTCCATGTCGTGTCGGCCGACAGCCGCCGCGGCAGCGAACTGGCCGCCGCGCTGCAGCAATTCATGGAGGCTCACGGCCATTCGGCTCCGAAACAGGGCGCCCGGATCTGCGTTCTGAGGGAAGTTCTCGAAGAGCTGGACGAAGCGGCGGAGACCCAGGGACGCATTCGGGTGGACCCGGAGATTTGCGGGGGGCGGCCGCATGTGCGGGGAACCAGGGTGCGCGTGTCCGACATCCTGCAACTCATGGCGGCGGGGGTGGCGCCTGCCGAAATCCTCGCCGACTACCCCTATCTGGAGGATGCCGACCTGAGGGCGGCGCTCGCCTGGGGGGCCGCCGCCAGTGAGCACCGCATCGTCCACGCCGCCTGATCCTTGCGCTTCCTCGTCGATGCGCAATTGCCGCCGGGCCTCGCCCGCTGGCTGACGGCCGAGGGCTATCCCGCGGACCATGTGAACGACCTCAGCATCGGTCCCGCCACCGACTCGCGGATCGAAGCCGAAGCGCGCCGCCTGGGCGCCGTCATCTGGTCCAAGGACGTGGATTTCGCCGAGCGCGCACGGTTGAAGCCGGGGCTCCAGGTCGTCTGGCTCAGGCTCGGCAACACGACCAATGCCGCGCTCCGGGCGCGGCTGGCCCCGCGCATGGAAACCATGGCGGCCGCGCTTGCGGCGGGCGAGACGCTGATCGAAATCCGTTGACCGGCGCCGGCGGCGGAGCGCGCGGCCGCGCTTGGCGGCCTGGCAAGCCCGGCGGGAGCTTCATGCTCGGGGAAGTGTTTTTGTTCACTAATCCAGAATTATTTCTCTGATAAGAGCAAATCCCCGGAAATCCATGATAGTATGGGACAGGAGGAAGAAAGCGGCATCCGGAGGCTGCTTCGTCTTCCATGCCGGTGCCAGGAGACCCTTGGCAGCGGGCAGGAGACGTGTGCCCTGTGTTCGGCCTCGCGCGCGCAGGCGCAATCAGGCGCGCGATTCGCGCCGCCGCGGAACGTGCACGGGCAGGCGCGGGCGCCCGCGCACATTACGCGCGAATTAGGGTCCCGCCGCCTTGAAGAGCCAGCGGCAGGAACATTGGAACGAAGATGGATCGAGAGGAGAAGCCGATGCCGAAGATGCAGAACCCGGGAAACGGGATGGAATACCCGGACGCTCCGCCCGAAACGACCACCTCATGCCTGATTCAGCCGTGGGACATGCTCGATGCGCATGCAAAACATGACATTTCATGACATATCGCGTGGTGTCCCGCAGGCCTTCACGGTAAACCATGACATCTCATGACATGGTGCGGCCCTTAGGAAGGCAGGGCGGGCTTTCCGGCGCCGACCTCCCTATACTCGCCGCCGTTCCCCGCGCGCCGGAGTTGCCATGAGCGCCGCCTCCCTCGATGTGCTTGCCGTCGGAAACGCCATGCTCGACGTGCTGGTCCGTGTCGATGACGCCTGGCTCGCCGATCATGGCGTCGAAAAGGGCGTGATGACCCTGATCGGCGGGTCCCGCGCCGCAGAGCTTCACGGCGAGGTCGTTCCAGCCGCCGAGCGTTCCGGCGGCTCGGCGGCCAACACGGCGGCGGGCCTCGCTTCGCTCGGCGCCCGGGCCGGCTATATCGGTCGGGTGCGGGACGACGATGCCGGCACTGCCTTCCGCCGCGACATCCGCGAGGCCGGCGTGCGATTCGACACGCCGGCCGCGACCGCCGGCGCCGCTACCGGGCGATGCCTGGTTTTCGTGACGCCCGACGCCGAGCGCAGCATGCTCACCATGCTTGGCGCCGCCGCCGAGATCGAGCCGGCGGACATCGACGAGGCCGCCGCGGCCGAGGCGGCCGTCACCTATCTGGAAGGCTATCTGTGGGATGCGCCTGCGGCCAAGGCGGCGATGGTGAAGCTGGCGGACGCCGCCCGCACCGCCGGGCGCAAGGTCGCGCTCACCCTCTCCGACCCGTTCTGCGTGGACCGGCACCGGGAGACCTTCCTCGAACTGATCGCGGAGCGGGTGGACATCCTGTTCGCGAATGAGGAGGAGGTGGTTTCGCTGACCGGCGCCGCCGGGCTCCGGGACGCCGCGAACATGGTCTCGGCAATTGTCGAAACGGCGGCGCTTACGCGGAGCGCGCAAGGCTCGCTCATCGTTTCCGGCGCCGGGCGCGAGGAGGTGCCGGCCGCGCCGCCCGCCCGTCTCGCAGACACGACCGGGGCCGGCGACCTCTATGCCGCGGGCTTCCTGCATGCCTATGCGCGGTCCCGTCCGCTCGCCGAATGCGCCTGGCTGGGGAGCCTTGCAGCCGCCCGGATCATCGAGCAGATGGGAGCGCGGGCCGGCGAGCCGCTGGCCGGCCTGCCCGCCGCCGCGTCCGCGGGCATCGGGAACCCATGCGCGGCCGCCTGATCCAGCAGCTCCGGCTCTGGAGCGGCGTCGTCCTGTTCGTCTATGTCGCGGGCCATCTGCTGAACCATACGTTCGGCCTCGCCTCGGTGGAGGCGATGGAAGACGGGCGGCGCGTCTTCGCCGGCGTCTGGCGCAGCCCGCCGGGCACGGTGCTGCTGGTCGGCAGCTTCGCCGTCCACGGCGCGCTGTCGGTCGCCCGTCTCTTCCGCAAGCGCGACCTGAAGATGCCGGTCTGGGAAGCGGCGCAGCAGCTTCTGGGCCTCGCGATCCCCTTCCTGCTCTGCCTGCACATGCTGGGCACGCTCGGGCTCTCGCTGCGCTTCGGCATGGACCCGAGCTATCCCTTCGTCCTCTGGGCGACATGGAGCGATCCCTGGCAACAGATCGCGCTGATGGCCGCCGCCTGGACGCATGGCTGTATCGGCATCCATTTCTGGCTGCGTCTCCAGGCATGGTACCGAAGCGCCCTGCCGTTCCTCTTCGCAGCCGCGCTGCTGCTGCCGGCGCTGGCGCTTGCGGGCTTCGCGGTCGGCGGGCGCGACGTGCTGGCGCTGGCCGCGGCGGATTCCGGCTGGGTCGGCGCCATGCTGGAAGGCATCCGTTTCCCCGGACGCGAGGGTGTCGAATGGGTGCAGGGCATCGAGGCACGGATGAGCACCATGACCGGCATGGCGATAGCCGCGCTGGTCGCCTGGCGGCTGGTCCGCGCGCTTCGGGCCCGGCGGCAGCGCCCGGTGCGCGTCACCTATCCTGACGGGCGGGTGGTGCGGGCCGAACCCGGCGCCACCCTGCTGGAGGTGAGCCGCGCCGCCGGCATTCCCCATGCCTCGGTCTGCGGAGGCAGGGGCCGGTGCTCCACCTGCCGGGTGCATGTGTCGCGGGGCTTCGATGCGCTGCCGCCGCCGGCCGACGGCGAGCGCGCGCTGCTCGGGCGCATCGGCGCGCCGGAGCGGGTGCGCCTCGCCTGCCAGACGGTTCCCGCGGGCGACGTGACGCTCATGCCCCTGCTGCCGGCAACGGCCGGGCCGGCGGAAGCGCGGGCGCGGACGGGCAGCCAGCAGGGCGCGGAGCGCGAGATCGCCATCCTGTTCGCCGACCTGCGCGCCTTCACCAGGCTGTCGGAGGACAAGCTGCCCTATGACGTGGTGTTCCTGCTGAACCGCTACTTCCTCGCCATGGGCCGCGCGGTCGAGGAGGCGGGCGGCCATGTGGACAAGTTCATCGGCGACGGGGTGATGGCGCTGTTCGGCATCGACGGCGACCCCCGGGAAGGCTGCCGGAGCGCGCTGGAGGCGGTGCGCGCTATGGCGGCGGCGCTGGGCGAACTCAACGCCGCGCTCGGCGAGGAGTTGAACGAGCCGCTGCGCATCGGCGTCGGCCTCCATGCCGGCCCGGTCATCGTCGGCGAGATGGGCTACAGCCGCGCCACCTCGGTCACCGCCATCGGGGATGCGGTCAACGTCGCGAGCCGGCTGGAGCCGATGACCAAGGAGTTCGCCTGCCAGGCCGTGATCTCGCAGCGTGTCGTGCGCCTCGCCGGGGCGGATTTCTCCACCGTCCCGTCCCGGCTGGTCGAGATACGCGGACGCGAACGCCCGCTCCGCGTCTATCCCGTGGCCGACGGCGGCGACATCCCCCCGCCGGCGTGAGGCGAAGCGACCGAATGGAAGCAGCGCTCCCGCCCGCCCGCCGCCTCGGTTTCCTCCGCTCGGCGAGGGCCTTCTGGCACCCCCACATCGCCCTCATGCTGCCGCTCGGCTTCTGCATGGGCGTGCCTTTGTTCTGGATGTTTCACATTTCTGTGCGGTTTTCTCATCTCGGAATGGAGAGTTCCTCCCTTGTTGGGATCGCACTGATGTCAGTTTCCACCGTGAGCTTTTTCTGGGCGCCGGCGCTCGACAGGCTGCCACTGCCCTGGCTCGCGAGCCGCTTGGGCCGGCGCCGATCCTGGATGTTGGTTACGACTGTTGCGAGCATGGCGGCGATTCCCGTCCTGGGGGTTGTCCATCCGTCGGCCGGCTTCTGGACCGTCCTGCTTTTCGGGTTCCCGGTTGTCTTTGCCTCGTCCTGCCTCAGCGCCGTCGTCAACGCCTATCGCATCGAAATACTGGAAGAAGACCGGTACGGTGCCGGCGATGCGGTTACCGGACTCGCGACAGGCCTCGGCCCGGCGGCGACGGGCCTGATCGTGGCGGCCTCGGATAACGGATACGATGGGGCAGTTGCCTATGTCGCGGTGCCGGCGTTGCTGCTGGTCGGCATTGTTGTCGCCCTGCTCGGTCCCGAACCCGCCTGCGTGAAGGATCTTGACACAGCTGCACGGGAACGCCGCCTCTCCGACAAGGCCGCCAGGCTGGGCGGCGCTGCTGCCGCCTGGTTTTCCCGCGTTTTCGTCGCCCCGCTGACGGAGTTCTTCATCCGTCCGGGCTGGCCCGCGGTACTGGCTTTCATCCTGCTCTACAAGCTCGGCCTGGGCAGCACGGAACTCCCCGGTCATGACAAACCAGTCCTTCATTTTGTCTCGCTGGTTGGGGCAATTCTCGGAGGGATGGTGATCTATAGCCGGGGTCCGTTGCCGGGCTTGTTGGTCGCGGGAAGCGTGCTTCTACTGTCGAATTCGACTCTGCTGGCGTTCCATTTGGCCTCGCTCGAGTCCGTCTGGAACGGTCTCGCTTTGCTGACCAGAGCGTTCGGCGACGGATTCGGAGCGGTGGCCCTTGCGGCCTACATGATGGGGCTTTGCAGACCCTCTTATACGGCCACGCAGTTCGCGCTGTTTTCCTCGGTCATAGTGCTTTTCCAGTTCTATCCCGGCCCATTGAGCTTGTTCGTGGAGCCCATGGGCGGACTTCGGGAAGGCCTGTTCCTGTCAGGCACGCTGGGGTGTCTCCTGAGCCTGCTACTGCTGCGCGTGCTCTGGAAGCGGCAGCGGCGGGAGGAAGTCCGGCCGTGACGGCGGCGGTACCCGAATCGCAGCGCGGCCGGCTGCGCCGGGCGGCGGCGGCGTTCCGGAGCCGGCGCGTCGCCATGATGCTGGCGCTCGGCTTCTCCAGCGGGCTGCCGCTGATGCTGACCGTCGATGTGATGAGCGCGCGGCTCTACGAGTCGGGCGTGGACCTGACCAGCATCGGCCTGTTCTCGCTCGTCACGGCGATCTACGGGCTGAAATTCCTGTGGGCGCCGGTTATCGACCGCCTCCGGCTGCCTTGGCTGACGCGCCGCTTCGGCCGGCGCCGGGGCTGGATGCTGGCGACCCATTTCACCTGTATGGCGGCGATCGTGGGCCTCGGGCTTGCCGATCCGGCCGCCGACCTCGCGGCGGTCGCCCTGCTCGGCTGCCTGGTGGCGTTCGCGTCGGCGAGCCAGGACGTCGTCATCGACGCCTACCGCATCGAGATACTGGACGAGGGCCAGTACGGCCCCGGCGCGGCCTTCTTCGTCCAGGGGTTCCGCATCGGCATGTATGTCTCGGCGGCCGGCGGCCTCCTGCTTGCGGAGGCGCTAGGCTGGGCGGGCGCGCACGCCGTCATGGCCGCGCTGCTCCTCGTCGGCGTCACGGTCACGCTGCTTGCGCCCGAGCCGGCCCGCGCCTCGGACCCGGAGGCCGACGCGCGAGCGCGCCGGCTCGCCGGCAGGGCAGCGGCCTGGGGCGGGGCCGTTGCCGCGCGCTTCGCAAGCGGTGTCATCGCCCCGCTCGCTGAGTTCGCCGCCCGGCCCGGATGGGGCGCCGTGCTGGCCTTCATCCTGCTCTACAAACTCGGCGACGCCGCGCTCGGCGCCATGGCGATCCCGTTCTATGTCGAGCTCGGCTTCTCGAAGCCGGAGATCGCGGGGGCGGTCAAGACCGGCGGCTTCATCGCTTCGCTCGCGGGCATCTTCGCCGGCGGCATGCTGGTCCATGCGGCGGGCCTGCTGCCGGGCCTGCTTGCGGCGGGCATCCTGCAGGCGCTTTCGAACCTCGCCTTCATCCCGCTCAACGAGGCCGGCAGCGACATCGTGTGGCTCGCCGGCGTGGCCGCGCTGGAAGGCTTCACCGCCGGTCTCGGCACCACGGCCTTCCTTGCCTATCTCATGAGCCTCTGCAACATCTCCTACACGATGATGCAGTTCGCGCTGCTCTCCTCGCTCATGGCATCGGCCCGGATCGCGCTGTCGGCGCCCTCGGGCTGGATCGTGGACAGCCTGGACGGGGACTGGAACGCCTTTTTCGCGCTGACGGCGCTCGCCTGCCTGCCGGGCCTGCTGCTGCTGCGCCCGCTCTGGAGAAGGCAGCAACAAGGGGAGGCCCGGCCATGATCGAACTGTTCCGGGGCGACATCACGACACTCGAGGTGGACGCCATCGTCAATGCCGCCAACGAGGCGCTGCTCGGCGGCGGCGGCGTGGACGGGGCCATCCACCGCGCGGCCGGTCCCGAGCTGCTGGCCGAATGCCGCACGCTCGGCGGCTGCCCGACCGGCGAGGCCCGCATCACCGCCGGCTACCGGCTGCCGGCGCGCCATGTCATCCACACCGTCGGGCCGGTCTGGCGCGGCGCGGGAGATGAGGATGCGCTGCTTGCCGCCTGCTACCCCGACTTCCGCAACTCGGGGGTCATGAGGATGCTAACTCATTGAATAGCCTTGATCGTCTCCCCGAGGGTCGGCACTACAAGGCGGCGAACGGAGAGGCGGCGCCGTGTGCCGTCAGGCGGAGATCCGGGGTGCGGGTTGCTGCGGCCAGGTCATGCCGAGCTGTTGCAGCAGTAGCTCGTGCTCCTTGTTCGGCCGGGTGTGGCGCGGCAGGACGAGGTGCCGGCCGTCGGTGGTTGGCAGATGGACGTCCACCATCTGGATGGTGGCGAAGGCCTCAAGGATGGCGCGTGGGGTGAGGCCCGGGGCGCGCGGCCGGGCGAGGTTCTTCAGGGTCACCAGCAGGCAGTAGGCGATGAACGAGACGAAGATATGCGCCTCGATGCGCTCTTGGCGCTGATGGAAGATGGGGCGGATCGCGAGGTCGTGCTTGAGTTCCTTGAACGCCTGCTCGATCTCGACGAGCTGCATGTACAGATGCCACAGCGTGGCGGGGTCTTCGGCGACCATGTTGGATCGCAGCAGGTAACGGCCCTCGCGGCGGCGGACCTGGCGCAGCCGGTCGCGCTGCAGGCGGAATGAGAAGCCGTTGGCGGCGAGTTCGCTGTCGGTCCCGGGCACGGTGATGTCGACCAGGCTCCAGGCCCGGCCGGCCTCCTTCCTGGCGGCGCCGAGCTTGAGCAACAACTGATCCCGGCTGTTCGACTGCCCTTGCAACTCGGCCAATCGACGCCACAGCCTCTTCAGCCGGCGCCGGCGCATGCCGCGTTCCTTCACCTGCCGCCCCTCGCTGCGCACCAGGACGTAGAGCTCGCCATCCTCGACCAGAAGCTTGACCCAACTTCAACAGTGACGATTAAAAGTATTCGATAGAACAGGGAGTTACACCGGCATCGCCGGGTGTACCCACTACATTTCGTTGATTTTGGGGACGGTCAGGCTTTGTGTTCGCGCCAGTTCGGCGGCAGCGCGATGCCGACGGCCTGGAAGACCTTTCCGACCTGGCCCTCGACATGGGTGCGGGTGGTGATGCGCTTGCCGTCCTTCTCGATGGTGGCCTCTTGCAGGCGGTCGAGATCGCGGATCAGGTCGTCCCATTCGACGTTGACGTTGGCGGCGGCGCAGCGGTCGGCCAGTTCCTTCTGGAGGACGAGCGCGAGGAAGGAGCAGAAGACGTGGCCGCGGATCGCGGCGTCGCAGGAGTGGTAGATCGGGCGGGTGCGCAACTGGGCCTTCGCCCGGCGGAACAGGTCTTCCACCGTGAGCAGCTCCCGGTAGCGGAGCACGGCATTGAGCGGCGTCATGCCGGCGTTGGTGCGCAGCACGAAGATGCCGTCGAAGCCGGCCTCCTCGGCGAGCTTGCCGGCGTCGATCTCGAACGCCTTGCCCGCGCCCGTGCGGCGCAGATAACGCCGGTAGGCGCTGTTGCCGATCAGCGCTTTCTCGCCGTCCGCAAGGCGGCGCTGGAGGCCGTCCACCACGGCCTGCCGGTCGGCGCGGTCCTTCTGTGCCTCCGCCTCGTTGCGGCACACGATGTAGCGCGCGCCGCCCACCGTGACTTCCTTCACGAACAGCTGCGTCTCGCCGCGCGGACGCTTGAGGAGCAGCGGCACAAAGGGCTTCGTGTCCTTCAGCACCACCTCGCGGACCACCTTCGTGCGCCGCTCGCGCGCGCCCAGGATGTAGTCCAGCCCCCGCTCTTCCAGCGCCGCTATCGTCGCCGCCGAGATCATCCCCCGGTCCGCCACCACGCACACACGACCGATCCCGAAGCGTGACCGAAGACGGTCCACGATCGGCAGCAGCACCCTGGTGTCGGCCGTGTTGCCCGGCAGCATCTCCGTGCACACAGGCCGGCCCTCGCCGTCCAGCACCACCGCCAGAACCATCTGGCGCAAGTCCGGGCGATGGTCCTTCGAGTAGCCGTGCGCGCCCAGCGTCTCGCCGCCCGCGCCGTGGAACGACAGCGTCGTGGTGTCCATGAACACCACAGACAGGTCGGTGAACAGGTCCCGCCTGTGCTCGAACAGACGCTCCTCGATCCCGTCCTTCACGCAGCGCGGCGCAAGCGCGCCTTCCGCCGGCGCCTCCAGCTCCTCCCCGAGCCAGGCCATCGCCCGATACAGCTGATGAAGCCGCAACCCCTCGATCCCCTCGATCGCGTAGTCGGCCATCCACTTCTCGCAGGACCGGTCCGAACCCGACACGAACAGACGGTGCAGAACGCTCACAAACACCGCCCGCTCGACGGCGAACCCGAAGCCGCGACCGTCCAGAAGCTCCTTCACGACAGCGCCCACGCCCAGCCGATCCCACAGCCGACCGAACAGCAGCGGACCGCCGACCCGCACGCAGGCCAGCGCGCCCGCCTCCATGTCCTCCAGCACCACGGACCGCTCCGAATGGCGCGCCAGGGACGCGATCAGACGGTCCAGCTCCCCGCTCGCCTGCAACACGTCCTTGCGGCCGAGCGCGCGGATCGTGCGCTGGCGCACCCGCTTGCCCTCGCGCACGCTCTCCACGAGGTAGAGATAGCGGTGGCCCCGGGCGGTCGTTTCGCGCACGAACATGACCGCGTTGTATGTCTTCGATATCGACCAATCAAGAAAACAAGGCCAAATCAGCAAAAATGTTTCACTACATTTTTCTCAACCCGCGCCAATCATCACCTCACTATCCAATCATTTCAACAACTTGGCGAAACCGCGCCCGGCAAAAATCGACACCGACTGTTCAAGTTGGGCTTGACAGTCACGGACTGGCGCACCTCCTGCCAGGGCAGGCCCAGGAACACCTTCTCGAGCCGCGTCAGCCGGCCCTTGGGCGTGCCCACCAGGTAGCGCACCGGCGCCTCGCCCTCGCGCATCGCGGCCAGCGTCTCCTCGGTGGGGATGCCGCGGTCCATGATCCACACCCGCTCGGAGCGGCCATACTGATCCTCGATCTTCTTGAGGAACGCCGCCAGCGTGGTGTCGTCGGAGGTGTTGCCCGGCATCACCTCATAGGCCAGCGGAAAGCCCTGCGGCGTAACGATCAGGGCGATCACCACCTGCACGCAGTCGGGCCGCTTGTCCCGGCTGTAGCCGAAGCGGCGCTTGTCATCGAACGGCGGATCGCTCTCGAAGTAGGTCGAGGTCAGGTCGTAGAGCAGCACGTCGAAGCGCGCCTCGAACAGCGTCGCCCAGCGGTCGCGCAGAAACGAGAAGAAGCCCTGCTTGTGCGCCAGCAGCTTGTCGAGACAGCGATAGAGTGTGTCGTCGGCGATCGCCCGCTCGCCACCCAGAAGATCGCGAAGCGCGCTGTGCTCATACCAGTGACGGTGAAGGCGCCACTCGCTGCCCGGGTCGATCAGCCGGTAGCAGACCTGGATCTTCAGGATGTCCAGCCACCGCGTGCCTTGCCGGCTCGCCGGCAGCCGCTCTTCCCAGAAGCGGTCCAGGTCCAGGCGGTCCCACAAGGACAGCGCCAGCCAGCACGCCCCCCACTGGCGCGGGTCGTGAAGCGCCACCTGCGAGAGGTCGATCTTCACCACTTCGCAAGTCAGCGCCGGCGCCTCCCGGTCCTCGGGAAACAGCGCCATCTGCCGTGATCGCGACTTGCCCTCCACCACCTCGATCGAGCGGCACCACGCCGCTCGCTGGCTGTCGTTGATCTCCCCGAGATAGAGCACCTGACGCTGAACAACCCGACCGCCGTGGACCCGGACGTTCTCCACAACGCTCCAGTAGCGGTGCTCCTTGCCGTCCTTGAAGCGTCTCTTGCAGCGCACGAACATCAGCGCAGCGTCCGGATCTTCGCCAGCCCGATCAAGGGGGTAGGTCGGCACTACAAGCCGGTCCCGAGAGGTACTGCACCGAAATCCGACACTTCTCGCGCCGGAAAACCGTCAAATCAGTCGATTCTCAAGCCGAGTTGCGGAAGTCGGGCTACCGCAACAGCTTCGCGCTCGCGCGGGAGCACGGCCTGGGCTCCATCGCCTTCCCCGCCATCTCAACCGGCGTTTACGGCTTCCCGCCGGACCGCGCGGCCGGCATCGCGGTTACCGCCGCGCGCGCCCACGGCGCGGGCTTCTCGCGCATCGTCTTCACCTGCTTCGACGAAGCGACCGAGGCGCTTTACCGCGGGGAGCTGGCATCTCCCTGAACCTCCAGACCCAGCAGGCGGAAGGCGGTTCGCAGCAGGCGCGGGGCCGGGGCCTCGACTTCCAGCCGGCCCCGGCCGCGAGGATGGTCCAGCGCGATGGCGCGGGCGTGCAGGTGCAGGCGCGGCTCAAGGCCGATGCCCTCCAGGAAGGCCGCTCTGCCGCCATATTTGCCGTCGCCCAGGATCGGGCAGCCGATTGCGGCCAGATGCGCGCGGAGCTGGTGCGTGCGCCCGGTCTGCGGGCGGAGCGCCAGACGGGCGGCGCGCTTGCCCGCGCGGGCGAGGGTCTCGTAGTCGGTGACGGCGCGCTTGCCGTCATCATCGACGGAAACCCGCTCGCCGCCCGGCCGTCCGCGCTTCGCCAGCGGCAGCGCGATGCGCCCGGCAGGCGGCTCCGGCGCGCCGGCGGTCACCGCCCAGTAGAGCTTCTCGGCCTCCCGTGCCCGGAAGGCCGCCGTCAGCCGCGCCGCATCGGCTGCGCTCCGCGCCAGCAGCAGCACGCCGCTCGTGTCCTTGTCGAGCCGGTGGACGAGACGCGGGCGTTCGGGCGCATCGAAGCGCAGCGCCTCCAGCATGCCATCCAGATGGCGCACCGTGCCCTTGCCGCCCTGAACGGCGAGGCCGGCGGGCTTGTCGAGCGCGATCACCGCCTCATCGAGATGCAGCACCCAGCCGCGCACTTCCTCCACCAGCCTGCCGGGCAGCGGCGCCGGCCGGGGCTCCGGCGGCGGGCCGAACGGCGGCAGGCGCACCACGGCGCCCGCCTCCAGCCGGTCGCCGGCGCGGGCGCGCCGCCCGTCCACGCGCACCTGCCCCGTACGCAGGAGCTTCTGCAACCGGCCCTGCGGCAGGTCCGGCCGCCGGCGCGCGACCCAGCGGTCCAGCCGCAGGCCGGCTTCGTCCGCGGCAACCTCTTCCAGCCGGACGCCTGTCACAGCAGGACGCGCGCGAGGCGGGCGCCGGCGAGGAATGCCAGTACGCCGAGCGCGACCGAGCCCGCGGTGTAGAACGCGGCCCCCGCCCATTCGCCCCGCTCCGCCAGCCCTACGGCATCCAGCGAATAGGCGGAGAAGGTGGTGAAGCCGCCGAGGAAGCCGACGGTGAGGAAGGTCCGGAGTTCGGCCGAGAGCGAGAGCCCCTGCGCCAGCAGGGCGGCAACCAGCCCCATCGCCAGCGAGCCCAGCACGTTGACGACCATCGTGCCTGCCGGGAAGCCGGCGCCGAGCAGCCGCGTCACCTGCACCACCATGAGCCAGCGCGCGAGCGCCCCCAGCGCCCCGCCGGCGGCGACCGCCAGCCAGAGGCTCACGCCTGCCGCCGCCGGGCCCAGGCGGCCAGACGCTCCGCGATGTCCGCCTCCGCGCCGCGGCCCTCGGGGCGATAGAACTGCTGGCGCGCCATGCCGTCCGGGAAGTAGTTGACGCCGGCGAAGGCGTCCGGGGCATTGTGGTCGTAGGCATAGCCCTCGCCGTAGCCCAGGTCCTTCATCAGCCGGGTGGGCGCGTTCAGGCTGTGCATCGGCGGCATGAGCGACCCGGTCTCCCGCGCGGCGCGCATGGCCTCGCCGAAAGCGGCATAGGCGGCGTTCGACTTCGGTGCCGTCGCCAGATGCAGCACCGTCTGGGCCAGCGTAAGCTCGCCCTCGGGGCTGCCGAGGCGTTCATATGCTTCCCAGCCGGCAAGCGCGGCGGGCAGCGCCGCCGGGTCCGCAAGCCCCACATCCTCCGAAGCGAAACGGACCAGCCGGCGGGCGATGTAGCGGGGGTCCTCGCCGCCGTCGAGCATCCGCGCGAGCCAGTAGAGCGCGGCGTCCGGGTCCGAGCCGCGCAGCGACTTGTGCAGCGCGCTGATGAGATTGTAGTGGCCCTCGCGGTCCTTGTCGTAAACCGGCGCCCGGCGCTGGGCCACGCGGGCAAGGCCGGCCGCATCGAGCACCGGCCCGCCGGCGACCTCCTCGGCGAGGTTGAGCAGGTAGCGCCCGTCGCCGTCCGCCAGCGCCTTGAGCGCCGTGCGCGCGCCGCGATCCAGCGGCAGCGGCGCACCCAGGCTCGCCTCCGCACGCTGCAACAGGGTTTCCAGCCCGTCCTCGTCCAGCCGGCGCAGCACCAGCACCTGGACGCGGGAGAGCAGCGCCGCGTTCAGCTCGAAGGACGGGTTCTCCGTGGTCGCGCCGACCAGCACCACCGTGCCGTTCTCGACCCAGGGCAGGAACCCGTCCTGCTGGGCGCGGTTGAAACGGTGGATCTCGTCCACGAACAGCATGGTGCCCCGGCCGGCCTCGCGCCGGCTCTCGGCCTCGGCGAAGACCTTGCGCAGGTCGGCCACGCCCGAAAAGACGGCCGAGAGCGCGGTGAAGTGCAGGTTCGCGGCGCCCGCCAGCAGGCGCGCGATCGTGGTCTTGCCGCAGCCGGGCGGCCCCCAGAAGACGAGCGAGGCGAGCCTGCCGGCGGCCAGCATCCGCCCCACCGGTCCGTCCTGCCCGAGCACATGGTCCTGCCCGACGACCTCGCCCAGCGACGCCGGACGCAGCCGGTCGGCGAGCGGGCGGGGCGCCTCGTCCGCGAGCCCTGCGGCCTGGAACAGCGAGTCGGTCATCGGAAGATTGTCGTCAGCGAACGCCCGCCGCGCCAGATCGAAATGCGCCACGGACGCTCGCCAGCCCGCAAAATGGCCTCCGCCTCGGCCGTGCTCTCCGGCTCCTGCCTGTCGATGCTGCGGAGCAGGTCGCCCGGCCGGAAGCCGTGCCGCCGGGCGGGCGAACCGCGCGCCACCTCCGCGATCATCACGCCGGCGCCGGGCCCGCTGAAGGCGAACTCCTCGATCACCGCCGGCGACAGGTTGACGATTTCGGCGCCGGCGAGCGGATGCGGCCCCCGCAATTGCCTGCGGTCGCGCGGTGGCACTTCCGGCGGAAGCTCCACCGGAACGGAGAGCACCGCCTCCTCGCCCCGCCGGACGATCCCGAACTCGGCCTCGCCGCCCGGCCCGAGCGTGGTCATGCGGAAGCGCAGCGCCGCCCTGTCGAGTACCGGGTGCCCGTCTATTGACAGGATGACGTCGCCCCGCGCCCCGCCGGCGCGCGCGAACGGCCCGTCGGGGCGCACGGCCCGGACCAGAAGGCCGCCCGGCCGGGCAAGGCCGAGCGTGTCCGCGAGGTCGGGCGTCACCGGCTGGCTCTCGATGCCGAGCCAGGGCCGGACGACGCGCCCGCCGCTCCGGGCGGTCTCGACCATGACCCGCACGAGGTTGGACGGGATGGCGAAGCCGACGCCGTGCGAGCCGCCGCTGCGGGAGAAGATCGCCGTGTTCACGCCGATGACCTCGCCGGCCAGATTGACCAGGGCGCCGCCCGAATTGCCGGGATTGATGGCGGCGTCCGTCTGGATGAAATAGCCGGGGCCGCGCGCCGAGGGGCCGGTGCGCGCCAGCGCCGAGACGATGCCGGAGGTCACCGTCTGGCCGACGCCGAAGGGATTGCCGATCGCCAGCACGAGGTCGCCGACTTCGAGGCCGTCCGAGTCTCCGAGTACCGCCGGCCGGAGCGTTGCGCCGTCGAGCCCGGCCCGGAGGAGGGCGAGGTCGCTGCGTTCGTCGGAAGCCACGACCTTTGCCGGAAACTCGCGCCGGTCGGCGAGCACGACCTTGATTGCGCCGGCATTCTCGATGACGTGGTGGTTGGTCACGATCAGCCCGTCCGCGCCGACGACCACGCCGGAGCCGAGCGAATTCTGCGCCCGCTGCCGCCGCCGGTCGCCGAAATCGAAGAAGCGGTGGAAGAAGGGGTCGTCGAGGAAGGGAAAGCCGGAAAAGGGCGACCGGCGCTCGACCCTGCGCCCGGTCGTGAAGATGTTGACCACCGCAGGCCGGACGGCGCGCACCACTGGAGCGAAGGAGAGCCGCAGCTGTTCCGCGGAACCCGGGACGGTCGCGCGCGGTTCATGGGCATGCGCCGGCTGGGCGGCCAGCAGCAGCGCCGCCAGAAGCCATGCGGGAAATGTCGGGCGGCGCATGCGGGCTATTGCAGCGCGTGCAATTCCTCGTCGGTGGGGAAGCGCCCCGTCGCCTTCTTGGAGAACAGCGTCGCGCCGTCCCGCCGGATTTCGAAGACGCCGCCCCCGCCCTTGACCAGTTCCACGGCAAGGCCGGTGTTCGCCTGCAGTATGTCCCTCGCACGGAGGGCGCGCGGCTAGTAGTTTCAAGCCACGCAGTATTCGATGGACAGGGTCCGCTCGGACATGGGGGTTGCGCCTCCTGGCGAGGGGTGTGCCGCGTGGTGACCCCAACGGGGATCGAACCCGTGTCTCCACCTTGAAAGGGTGGTGTCCTAACCTCTAGACGATGGGGTCTCGCCGAGGCCGGCGGGATACTCCGTCCGGCCCGGTTTGGCAAGCGGCGCGCGCGAAGCCGCCCGGTCGCAGGAACCCCCTGCGTGTCATGGGATGTCATGTTTTGTCATGAGGCGCGCCCGGCCTCCTTCGCCATGTGTTCCGATATGTCATGAGATGTCATGTTCTGCATGCGCAGGGTTCATATGCTGTAGCCGTTTCGGGCATGGGGCTTTCCGCTCTTCGACCTCCTCCCCCGCCGGGCGGAAGAGGAGCATGCGCTGCCACCCGCCGGCGCTGCGCTCCTATCCTCCGCATAGGCGCTGGCAAGGGCCTCTGCGGCGGGTGCCAGCTTTTCGGCCGGCATCGCGGCCAGTTGGGGGTCGGTTGCGGTCATCGTCTCTCCTCTCTTCTCCGACGGGGAGGGGGTCCCTTTTCCGCGCGTATCCTGCGCGGGCGCCCGCGCCTGCCCGGGCGCGTGTCGGCGCCGGCGCGGTTCGCGCGCCTGATTGCGCGCGCGAGACGCAGGACGCACGTCTCCCGTCGGCTTCTCACGGGTTTTCAGAAACCGGCGTCGCTCGGCCGCGCGGCACCCGGGGACGCGGCTCCGGAGTCCGCTTCCCTGGGGACCATCATATCACAATCCGCCAGATGTCAAGATCAAAACACGAACAGAAGTCAAAAATATTGGAAATATTTCATGTTTCGTGGAAATGGGAGATGCGAACGGGCCGGCGCGCCCGTTGCCGTTCGGTCGCGGCGTCGAACGGGCGAAGACGGGCTTCGCGATTCACGGGGGCCCGAAGGGGCGCCAGCACCGGCGGGCGCCGTGCGAATTATCTCACCATCCCCGCATGACGGAGGCGACGGCCATGCCGATGGCGGCCTGGACGGGTTCGACCACCGGCATGCCGAGCGCCTGGGCGAGCGCCGGGCGCTGGTCCGCCATGCCGGCGCAGCCCAGCACCAGGACATCGGCGCCGTCGCGGTCGCGCAGCTCGCGGCCGGTCTCCAGCAGGCGGGCGCGGGTGCGGACCGGGTCCGCGAGCTCGACCACTTCGAGGTCCACGGGCCGGTCTCCGGCGAAGCGCGCATCGAGGCCCATCTGGCGGACATAGCGCAAATGCCGCGGCACCGAGCGCGCGAGGATGGCGAGCACGCCCACCCGCTCGCCGAGCGTCAGCGCCGTCAGCAGGCCGGCCTCCGCGATGCCGATCACGGGTTTGCCCGTGTCCTCGCGCAGCACATGCAGGCCGGGGTCCGAAAAGCAGGCGAGCACAAGCGCGTCCGCATCGCTGTCGGCCGCGATCGCGCGCAAATGCGGCACGACCCCGTCGGCGTCGCCCTGGCTCTGGATGCCGGGCGGGCCGGCGCGGTTGGTCGCCGCCCGGATTTCCGGCCCGCCGGCGGCGCGGAAGGGCTCCGCCGCCCGGTCGATGGCCTCCGTCACGGCCTCGGTGCTGTTGGGATTGACGACGAGAATCTCACTCATGGCGTTACCCTACCGCTCCGCCTGCCCCGCGGAAAGGAGAAGCGCCCGGTCGGGGGGAGACCGGGCGCTTCAGGGCGTCGAAGACTGCGGGACGAGAGGGGGAGTCCCAAGGCGGCGAGAAAGCCGCGTGCAGCCTTTCGCCAGAAGATAGGACGGAATGTCGCGCCTGACAAGTCCAATAGTATAAATTTTCCGAAAAAATTCAGTCTTCAGCGAGCATAAGACATATCTGCGCAGCGCAACGCGGCGGGTCCTCGAACGGCACCAGGTGGCCGGCGTGCGAAAATGTCGCAAGCCGTCCGTTCGGCACCCGTTCGGCGCAATCGGCCTGCACGGTCGCCGCCCAGCTCGGATTGCCGGTTGCGCCGCCGTCCACCGACGCCACGAAGGTGACCGGCCGGGCGATGCGGGCAAGCCCCTCATAGGTCGAAGGGTCGAGCGCCGCCTCGTAGTTATGCGCCTCGAGCGGCCCGGGACAGGCAAGCTGCCAGTCGCCCGCATCCGTCGGGTGCAGGGACCCCCGGCAGTGGCCGGCAAGCGCTTCCGCGTCGAAGCGGCGATAGGCGTCCCGTTCGGCGAGCGCCAGCCGGAAGGTTTCCGGGTCGGCCCAGCGCGGCCGGCGGCGGCGCGCCATGCCGGACAGTTCCAGCGACGCCGCCACCGAGAAGTCCCTGGCCGGATGGTCGAGGGGCGGGGATATCGGCGGCTCGAACGCGGTGAAGGCGTCCCACGGCTCGCGTCCGAACACGCCGGCGAGCCTGAGGCCGGCCACGCCGCAAAAGCTGTGCGAGGCATAGAAGAGCGGCGCGCCGCCCGCATCCGCCTGGACCGCCCGGCAGACGAGATCGAGATCGGCGGCGTAGCGGTCGAAATCCGGCTCGCCGTCGGGCAGGCCGGATCCGCCATGACCGCGCGCATCGTAGGCATAGACGCGGAAGTCGCGGGCCAGCAGGCGGAGCAGCGGCGCGTAGCCGCCGGCCGGGAAGCCGTTTGCGTGGCCCCAGAGCAGGGCGGGCGCGCCATCCTTCCCTTCGCGCAGGCGGTAGAGGCTGAGCTCAAGGCCGTCATCGGCGGCGACGACCAGCCTTTCGGCGAACGGTTCGGGAAGCGAGGGCGGCCGGGCGGCCCCCGCCGTCATGCCGCCCGGATGGCGCCGGCGCCCATCATGCGGGCTTTCACCGCATCCCCGAAGGCGGCGAAGATGGCGCGCGCGAAGGCGTTGGTCTGGTAAAGCGTTTCGGGGTGCCACTGGACGCCGAGGCAGAAGGCGCCGGCCGGGCGCGAAATCGCCTCGACCACGCCGTCGGGCGCAAGCGCCTCGACCATGAACCCGTCGGCAACCCGGTCCAGCCCCTCGGCATGGAGCGAGTTCACCATCTCGAAGCTGCGGCCCCCGGCGATGCGGCGCAGAAGCCCACCTTCCGCCAGGGTCACGGCATGGCGGAGCCCGGCCCGCCCGCGCACCGGGCGGGTCTTCACCGAACGGTGGTCCTGGCAGCCCGGCACCTTGTGGACGAACTGGTGGAGCGTGCCGCCGAAGGCGACATTCAGCTCCTGGATGCCCCGGCAGATGGCGAGCACGGGCACGCCCTGAAGCGCCGCCTCGCGAAGCATGGGGAGCGTGGTGGCGTCCCGGCCCGGATCGAAATTCGTGTTCTCGGGATCGGTGTCCTGGCCGTAGAGATGCGGCTGGATATTGGAGGGGCTGCCGGTGGTGATGATGCCGTCGAAACGCGACACGAGGTCCGGAATGTCGATATGCTCGCCGACCGGCGGGACGAGCAGCGGCGCGGCCCCCACGACCTCCACCACGACCTCGGCGAAACGGGAATGGACCGAATGCACCGGGAAGGTGTGGAAGGTCTTGGTACAGGCCGAAATTCCGACCAGGGGCATCGTCACGGCATGGCGCTCCGGCAGCGTCGAATCGCGGGACTATAACAGAAGGAGCTGCTTGCCAATGCTCATCTCGCTCTCGGATGGGCGGCGCGGAACACCCTTTCCAGATGGGCGACATCGACGGATGTGTAGCGTTGCGTCGTGGCGAGCGAGGCGTGCCCCAGCAATTCCTGGATGGTCCTGAGGTCCGCGCCGGCGCCCAGCAGGTGGGTCGCGAAGCTGTGGCGGAGCGCGTGCGGCGTCGCGGTTTCGGGCAGGTCCAGCCGGGCGCGCAGGCGCCGGAGCCGGAGTTGCGCGACGCCGGCCTGCAGGCGCCCGCCGCGCGCGCCGAGGAAGAACGGCCCCTCCGCCAGCAGCGGAAACGGGCAGGTCCTGCGATAGGCGGACGCCGCCTCGCGGACCGCCGCCAGCAGCGGCACCACCCGCTCCTTCCGCCCCTTGCCGATGACGCGCAGCGTGTCCCCGGCCTCGAAGGCGCGCCCGTCGAGCGCGAGCGCCTCGCCGATCCTGAGCCCGGCGCCGTAAAGCAGGGAGAACAGCGCCAGGTCGCGGCGGTCCTGCCATTCCTCGCCGGGCGCGGCGAGCAGGCGGTCGGTCTCGTCGCGCGCGAGCGCCTTGGGCACCGGGCGCGGCAGTTTCGGCGTGCGGATGCCGGTAAGCGCCGCCGCATCGCCGACGCCCCGGCGCGCCAGCCAGCGCAGCCAGCTGCGCAGCGCCGAGAGGCCGCGGGCGCGCGAGGAGGCGCCCATGCCGCCGCGCGCGCGCTCGGCGAGCCAGGCGCGGATGTCGCGCGGCTCGATCTTCGTCAGGCCCGCAGGCGAGACGGGTTCGCTGGTATAGCCTTCGAGAAACGCCACGAAATCGGCCGCGTCCCGCCGGTAGCCGGAGACGGTGTGCCTCGAGAAGCCGCGCTCATGCGCGAGCCAGCCGCGCCAGTCTTCCAGCAGCCTGGCGGTCTCCGGCGTCATAGCGCTTCGGGCGGGTCGATCAGCGCCGGCAGTTGCGCCGAGACCATGCGCGCGAGGAAGGCCAGCAATTCGGTTCCCTGCCCGGTCTGGAAATGCTCCGGGTCCCGCGAAGAGAGCGCGAGCAGGCCGGCCGGGCCGCGCGGCCCGGTATCGAGGCGCAGCAGGGCCATGCTCGCCACCGCTTTCGCCTCCGCGCCGAAGAGGTCCGCGGGGCCTCCCTTCAGCCCGCCCTCGAGCCGGGCATCGCCTTCGCCGACCAGCGTGTCCACCCGGCGCGGCGCGAGCGCCGCGAAACCCGGCGCGGCCGGCAGCGCCTCGGCGCGCGTCTCGAAGGCAAGCGCCGCCCCGTCGCATCCGAGGATATCCGGCCATGCGCCGGCGACGATGGCGGCAAGCTCCGCGAACCGCCGCCGGCCCGCCGCGCGGAGCGCCGCATCGTGGACCCGCGACATGCCGGACTGGTTGCTCGCCCCGATTTCGAGCAATTCCTGCAACGCCTCGCGCAGTTCGCTGTTGTTCTGCCGCTCGCGCTCGACCATGACGCGCTGGAGGTCCACCACGCCGCCCTCGTCGCGCCCCGGCGGGGACAGCACCGTCAGCAGGTCGGGATGACGGCGCAGGAAATCCGGATTGCGCCGGAGATATTCGGCGACCTCGTCCGACATGGGTTCGGGCACGGGCGGGCTAGTCCGCGGCCTCGGGCAGGCCGAGGATCGACTGGCCGGTCTTGCGCCAGTCCGCGAGGAAGGCTTCGAGCCCCGCATCCGTCAGCGGATGGCGGTAGAGCTGGCGCAGGGTCTGCGGCGGCACCGTGGCCGCATGGGCGCCGCAACGGGCCGCCTCGACCACATGCAGGGGGCCGCGGACCGACGCCGCGAGCACCTCGGTGCCGATGCCGTCATAGGCGCGGTAGATCTCGCAGATGTCGCGCACGAGCCCGATGCCGTCCTGGCCGAGATCGTCGAGGCGCCCGACGAAGGGGGAGATGAAGCCCGCGCCCGCCCGCGCCGCCAGCAGGGCCTGCTGGGGCGAGAAGCAGAGGGTGACATTGACCGTCACGCCCTCGTCGGCAAGCGCCCTGCAGGTGCGCAGCCCGTCCACGGTGAGCGGCACCTTGACCGCCACATTGGGCGCGATGGCGGCGAGCCGCCGGCCCTCCGCCAGCATGGTGTCGTGGTCGGTCGCGGTGACCTCCGCGCTCACCGGCCCGTCCACAAGGGCACAGATGTCGGCGATCGCCTCCAGCAGCGGGCGGCCGCTTTTCGCGATCAGCGAGGGGTTGGTGGTGACGCCGTCGACCATGCCCGCCCCGGCCATGTCGCGGATTTCCGCCAGATCGGCGGTATCGACAAAGAATTTCATGGCAACCCGCCCTTATCGTCGCTGCAAACGGTTATGACTCTATACATGTCCGCCCCGAACCGCGCCACAACCGTGCCGGTCCTGCTGCCGCTGCCGCTGCCGGGTCCCTACGACTATCTCGGCGAGGCGCTCGCGCCCGGCGACATTGTGGAAGTGCCGCTCGGACGGCGCCTTGTGCGCGGCGTCGTCTGGGACGACGGGCCGGGCGGCGTCGCGCCGGAGCGCCTGAAGCCCGTGGCGCGGCGCTTCGACATTCCGCCGATGCGACCCGCGCTCCGCCGCTTCGTCGCGCGGGTCGCGAACTACACGCTCTCGCCGCCGGGCTCGGTGCTGCGCATGGCGCTGAGCGTGCCGGCCGCGCTGGAGCCTCCGAGGCCGCGCCGCGCCTGGCGGCCGGCCGATATCCCGCCGCCGGCCATGCGCGCGACGCCCCAGCGCCGGCTCGTGCTGGAGGCGCTGGCGGGCGGCGGCGCGCTGACCGCGGCCGAAATCGCGCGCAGGACGGGTGTCGGGCCGGGCGTCCTCAAGGGCCTCGCGGCGCTGGGTGCGGTCGAGCCGGTCGCGCTGCCGCCGGGGCCGGACTTCACTGCGCCCGACCCGGACAGCGGGCGCGTCGCGCTGACGGGAGAGCAGGCGGCGGCGGCGGCGGAACTCGGCGGCGCCGGCTTCTCCGTGTCGCTGCTCGAAGGCGTCGCCGGGGCGGGCAAGACGGAGGTCTATTTCGAGGCGGTCGCGGCCGCGCTCCGGCGGGGCCGGCAGGCGCTCATCCTGCTGCCGGAGATCGCGCTGACGGCCCAGTGGATGCAGCGCTTCGAGGCGCGGTTCGGCGCACGGCCGCTCGCCTGGCATTCGGACCTGCCGGCCGGCGAGCGGCGCACCGGCTGGCGGGCGGTTGCGGAGGGCGGGACGCGGGTGGTCGTCGGCGCGCGCTCGGCCCTCTTCCTGCCCTTCCCCGAACTCGGCGCCATCGTGGTGGACGAGGAGCACGAGCCGGCCTTCAAGCAGGAGGACGGGGTCGCCTACCACGCGCGCGACATGGCCGTGCTGCGCGCCCGGCTGGAGGATGTGCCGGTCGTGCTCGCCTCGGCCACGCCGTCGCTCGAAAGCGAGGAGAACGTCCGCGCCGGGCGATACCGGCGGCTCAGGCTGGCGGAGCGCTACAGGCGGGCGGCCCTGCCGGAAGTGTCGCTGATCGACCTGCGCCGGAGCCCGCCGCCGCGCGGGCAGTGGCTCGCCGCGCCCCTGGAGTCGGCGCTCCGCGCAGCCCTCGATGCCGGCGAGCAGGCGCTGCTGTTCCTCAACCGGCGGGGCTATGCGCCGCTCACGCTCTGCCGCGCCTGCGGGCACCGGATCGAGTGCCCCCATTGCAGCGCCTGGCTGGTGGAGCACAGGCTGGCCGGGCGGCTGCAATGCCACCATTGCGGCTATGCCGGCCCGCCGCCCGCAGAGTGCCCGGCCTGCGGGGCGGAGGACAGCCTCATTGCCTGCGGGCCCGGCGTGGAACGCATCGCCGAGGAGGCGGCGGCGCTCTTCCCAGAGGCGCGGCTCGGCGTGTTTTCGAGCGACAGCGTGCGCGGGCCGCGCGCCGCCGCGGAATTCGTGGAGAAGGTGGAGGCGCGCGAGATCGACCTCATCATCGGCACGCAGCTTGCCGCCAAGGGGCACCATTTCCCCTGGCTGACGGCCGTCGGCGTGGTGGACGGCGATCTCGGCCTTGCCGGCGGCGACCTGCGCGCCTCCGAGCGCACCCACCAATTGCTGACCCAGGTCGCCGGCCGCGCCGGGCGGGCGGAGCGGCCGGGGCGCGTGCTGGTGCAGACCTGGCAGCCGGAGAACCCGGTGATGCAGGCGCTGGCCTCGGGCGACCGGCAGGCGTTCCTCGAGGCCGAGCGGGAGGGCCGCCGCGCGGCCGGCATGCCGCCTTACGGCAGGCTGGCGGCGCTGGTGCTGGCCTCGCGGGACGCGACGGCTGTGGAGGCGGCCGCCCGCGCGCTCGCCCGCGCCGCGCCCCAGGGCGGGGAGGCGGACGTGCTCGGCCCCGCGCCCGCGCCGCTCTCCCTGCTCCGCGGCCGCCACCGCTGGCGCCTCCTGCTCAAGGCCCCGCGCGAGCGGGTGGTGCAACCCGTGCTGCGCGCCTGGCTCGGCTCCGTCCGCCTGCCCGCCAGCGTCTCCCTCCAGATCGACGTGGACCCCTACAGCTTCATGTGAGGGGCCCGCGCTACGCTATGCAGCCGCGCCTGCCGAAACCGCCAGCGGGTGGGCGAGGAGAAGCCGGTCGCGGGTCAGCAGCCTGAGGCTTTCCTCCTGGGCCTGGACGAGCAGCAGTTCGTCGAACGGGTCGCGGTGGGGAAGCGGCGTTTCGAGCGGCCGCGCGGCGTGGGCCGGGGTCATGGCGAGCACCGGGATGGCCAGGTCCTCCAGCGCCGCCAGCACGTCGTTCGGGTCGAAGCGGCGCTTGCGCGCGCCGTCCCGGTGGCGGGCATGGAACTTGAGCCGCATTTCCCAGATGGATACGGCGCTCGAAAACAGCTGCGTATTCCGGTCGACCAGAAATCGCCGCGCGGTTGCCGGCAGTTTCCCCGGAGCCTCCATGAAATCGTAGAGCCAGTGGGTGTCGAGGAGAATCCGCACCCCGTTACCCGTCCTCGTCCTCCAGCCCCAGCACCTGCCGGCTGAAGGCGGGGTCGTTCCATTTTTCCGGCCAGGGCTCCCCGTCCCCGACGATGCCGAGGCGTTCCCGTATCTTGTCCAGCTTGTCGAAATCGATGCCGCCGCGCGGCTTGCAGGCGACCAGTTCGGCCGCCGGGCGCCCGTGCTTCGTGATGACGACGCGCTCGCCGTTCCCGGCGGCGGCAACCAGTTCGGAGAGGCGGGCTTTCGCCTCGCGTATGGCGACTTCCATCGCGGCCTCCTTCCGGGGTTCGATCCGGTGCGCGCAAGGTAAGGCCGGCAGCGTCCGAATTCAACACCACATAGACACCATATTCGCGCCGCCTTGCCAATATGTCGCGGGGGGTTCGGTTGCGGCTCCGGCGGGCGCTGTGATAGCAGGAGGCCCGCGCGGCGCTCCCGGGCCCGCGCCCGTTGCGCCCGGTCCGGCGGCGGATCGGAAGCGGCACGCATTTCGGGGACATCATCTCGTGGCTTCTCAGGCAGGACCCGTTTCCGCACTCGCCGGGCGCTATGCGACCGCCCTGCTGGAACTGGCCGAGGAAAACAAGGCGCTCGACCGGGTCGCGGAAGACCTGGAGGCGCTGAAGGCGCTGCTGGAGGGAAGCCCGGAGCTCACTCATGTCGCGCGCTCGCCGCTGATCGCCCGCGAGGACCGCGCGCGCGCCATGCAGGCCGTGGCGGAGCGGGCCGGCTTCTCGGACCTCACCCGCAATTTCATCGGCGTCGTCGCGCGCCACGGCCGGCTGTTCGCGCTCCAGGCCATCGCCGAGCGGTTCCTCGCCGTGCTGGCCGCGCGCCGGGGCGAGGTGACGGCCGAAGTCACCGTGGCGCACGCGCTCGACGACGCACAGCTCCGCTCGCTGGAATCGGCGCTCGGCGCCGTCGCGGGCGGCAGGGTTTCCATCGACCTCAGGGTCGATCCCGACATTCTCGGCGGACTGGTCGTCAGGCTCGGTTCGCGGCTTTTCGACAGCTCGCTCGGCTCCCGGCTGCGCCGGCTCGAACTCTCCATGAAAGGAGCTTGAGGGGACATGAATATCGACGCCTCCGAAATCTCCGCGATCCTCAAGAACGAGATCGCCAATTTCGGCGACGAAGCCGATGTCGCCGAAGTCGGCACGGTGCTGTCCGTCGGCGACGGCGTGGCGCGGGTCTACGGCCTCGACCGCGTGCAGGCGGGCGAGATGGTGGAGTTCGCCGACGGCACGCGCGGCATGGCGCTCAACCTCGAAGACGACAATGTGGGCGTGGTGATCTTCGGCGAGGACCGCGACATCCACGAGGGCGACCTCGTCAAGCGCACCTCGGCCATCGTCGATGTGCCGGTCGGCAAGGGCCTGCTCGGCCGCGTGGTGGACGGGCTCGGCAACCCCATCGATGGCAAGGGCCCCATCGAGGCCGCGGAGCGCCGGCTGGTCGAGGTCAAGGCGCCCGGCATCATCCCGCGCCGCTCGGTCCACGAGCCGATGCAGACCGGCCTGAAGGCGCTCGACGCCCTGGTGCCCATCGGGCGCGGCCAGCGCGAACTCATCATCGGCGACCGGCAGACCGGCAAGACCGCGGTCGCCATCGACACCTTCATCAACCAGAAGCAGATCAACGAGAGCGGCGACGAGGCGAAGAAGCTCTACTGCATCTATGTCGCCGTCGGCCAGAAGCGCTCCTCGGTCGCCCAGGTGGTCAAGACGCTCGAGGAATACGGCGCGATGGAATACTCCATCGTCGTCGCCGCCACGGCCTCCGACCCGGCGCCGCTCCAGTTCCTGGCGCCCTATTCGGGCTGCGCCATGGGCGAGTATTTCCGCGACAACGGCATGCATGCGGTGATCGTCTATGACGACCTCTCCAAGCAGGCGACCGCCTACCGCCAGATGTCGCTGCTGCTGCGCCGCCCGCCGGGCCGCGAGGCGTTCCCGGGCGACGTCTTCTACCTGCATTCGCGCCTGCTGGAGCGAGCCGCCAAGATGGCGGACGGCCACGGCGCCGGCTCGCTGACCGCGCTGCCGGTGATCGAGACCCAGGGCAACGACGTCTCCGCCTTCATCCCGACCAACGTGATCTCGATCACGGACGGGCAGATCTTCCTGGAGACGGACCTGTTCTACAAGGGCGTGCGCCCGGCGATCAATGTCGGCCTCTCGGTCAGCCGCGTCGGCTCCGCCGCGCAGACGAAGGCGATGAAGAAGGTGGCGGGGCGCATCAAGCTGGAGCTTGCGCAGTTCCGGGAGATGGAGGCCTTCTCGCAATTCGCCTCCGACCTCGACGCCTCGACGCAGCAATTGCTGGCCCGCGGCGCGCGGCTCACGGAGGTGCTCAAGCAGGGCCAGTATGCGCCGCGCAGCGTGGCCGAGCAGGTGGTGGCGATCTTCGCCGGCGTGCGCGGCTATCTGGACGGCGTCGGCGTGCGCGACGTGACCCGCTTCGAGGAAGGCCTGCTCGGCGAGATCAAGGCCCGCCACGGCGAGCTGATGGCGCGCATCGACGAGACCGGCGACCTCGACGACGACACCGAGAAGGAAGTGGACGGGATCGTCGCCGCCTTCGCCAGGACCTTCGCCTGAGCGCCCGCCGCCGCCATGCCCAGCCTCAAGGAACTGCGCAACCGCATCTCCAGCGTCCGCGCGACGCAGAAGATCACCTCGGCCATGAAGATGGTCGCGGCCGCCAAGCTGCGCCGCGCCCAGGAGACCGCCGAGGCCGCGCGGCCCTATGCCGAGCGCATGGAGCGGATGCTGGGCTCTCTCGGCGGGTCGCTCGCAGGCAGCGCCGGGGCGCCGAAACTGCTGGCCGGCAGCGGGGACGACAGGGTGCACCTGGTCGTCGTGGCGACGGCCGACCGCGGGCTTTGCGGCGGCTTCAACGGCGGCATCGTGCGCCGCGCGCGCGAGCTCATCGAGGAGTTGGAGGGCGCAGGCAAGACGGTGCGCATCCTCTGTGTCGGCCGCAAGGGGCGGGACCAGCTTCGCCGCCTGCACGGGGCCAAGATCGTCGATGTCATCGAGGGCGTCGGGCGCCGCTCGGTCGAATTCGCCGAGGCGGACGCGATCGCCGGGCGCGTGCGCACCATGTTCGACGAGGGCGAATTCGACGTCTGCGCGATGGTCTATGCGCGCTTCAAGTCCGCGATCAGCAACGAGGTGACGGTCCAGCAGCTTGTGCCGGCGCCGCTGCCGGAACGGGACGAGGGCGCCGATGCCGGCGGACCCTCCGCCGTCTATATCTACGAGCCGGACGAAGAGGCGATCCTGGAGGACCTGCTGCCGCGCAACGTCTCGGTGCAGGTCTATCGGGCGCTGCTGGAGAACGCCGCCTCCGAGCACGGGGCGCGCATGGCCGCGATGGACAACGCCACCCGCAATGCCGGCGACATGATCGCCCGGCTCACCCTGCAATATAACCGCACCCGCCAGGCGATGATCACGAAGGAACTGATCGAGATCATCTCCGGCGCCGAAGCAGTCTAGGAGCAGCAAAGATGGCCAGGAATGCGGTCGGCCGCATCAGTCAGGTTCTGGGCGCCGTCGTGGACGTCCGTTTCGAGGGCGATATCCCGCCGATCCTGAACGCGCTCCATGTCGATCGCGGCGACAGGGTGCTGGTGCTCGAGGTGGCGCAGCATCTCGGCGAGAACATCGTGCGCACCGTCGCCATGGACACGACCGAAGGGCTCGTGCGCGGCGAGGACGCGGTCGATACCGGCAGCGCCATCGCCGTGCCGGTCGGCCCCGAGACGCTCGGGCGGATCATGAACGTGATCGGCGAGCCCATCGACGAGCGCGGTCCGGTCCAGACGGCGAAGACCTACCCGATCCACCGCCCGGCCCCGCCGTTCGTGGACCAGTCCACCGAGGCGGAGCAGCTGGTGACCGGCATCAAGGTGGTGGACCTGCTGACCCCCTATGTGAAGGGCGGCAAGATCGGCCTGTTCGGCGGCGCCGGCGTCGGCAAGACCGTGCTCATCATGGAGCTCATCAACAATATCGCGAAGGGCCACGGCGGCTATTCGGTGTTCGCGGGCGTCGGCGAGCGCACCCGCGAGGGCAACGACCTCTACCACGAGATGATCGAGTCCGGCGTGATCGACCTTGAGGGCGGCGAGTCCAAGGCCGCGCTGGTTTACGGGCAGATGAACGAGCCGCCGGGCGCCCGCGCGCGGGTCGGGCTGACGGGCCTGACGCAGGCCGAGTATTTCCGCGACGAAGAGGGCCAGGACGTGCTGCTCTTCATCGACAACATCTTCCGCTTCACCCAGGCGGGCTCCGAGGTCTCGGCGCTGCTGGGCCGCATCCCCTCGGCGGTCGGCTACCAGCCGACGCTCGGCACCGACATGGGCGCCCTCCAGGAGCGCATCACCTCGACCACCAAGGGCTCGATCACCTCGGTGCAGGCGATCTACGTGCCGGCGGACGACCTGACCGACCCGGCCCCGGCGACCGCCTTCTCGCATCTCGACGCCACCACGGTGCTCTCGCGCCAGATCGCGGAACTCGGCATCTATCCCGCCGTAGACCCGCTGGACAGCACATCGCGCATCCTCGACCCGCGCGTGGTCGGCGAGGAGCATTACGGCATCGCCCGCCGCGTGCAGGAGGTCCTCCAGCAGTACAAGAGCCTCCAGGACATCATCGCCATTCTCGGCATGGACGAGCTTTCGGAAGAGGACAAGCTGGTGGTGGCGCGGGCGCGCAAGATCCAGCGCTTCCTCTCGCAGCCCTTCCATGTGGCCGAGGTGTTCACCGGCTCGCCCGGCGTCTATGTCGAGATCGAGGACACCATCAAGGGCTTCAACGGCATCGTCTCCGGCGAATATGACGACCTGCCGGAGGCGGCCTTCTACATGGTCGGCACCATCGAGGAAGCCATCGAGAAGGCCCGCAGGATGGCGGCCGAGGCGGCGTAGCGATGGCGGACGGCAAGGTCGAATTCGAACTGGTCACGCCCGAGCGCCTGCTGCTCTCGCAGGAGGCCGACATGGTGGTGGTGCCGGGCGCGGCCGGCGATTTCGGCGTGCTGCCCCGCCACTCGCCGCTGATCTCGACCGTGCGCCCCGGCACGATCCGCCTGCATGACGGCGCGGGCGAGCCGGCCGCGATCTTCGTCGCCGGCGGCTTCGCGGAAGTCACGCCCGAGCGCTGCACGGTGCTGGCGGACGAGGCCGTGCCGCTCGCCGAACTCGACCGCGCGGAGGTCGAACGCGAACTGCGCGAGGCGCGCGAGGACGCCGCCGACACGGACGACGAGCGCCGCCGCGCCGACGCCGAACGCCGCGCCGCCGTCGCCGAAGCGAAGCTGGCCGAACTGGGCTGAGCGCGGCTGTCTGCGCCGCTCCCTATGCGACCGCGATTCGCTCGACGGTAATCGTGCGTTCCAGATGGCGCGACTGCGCGAGGTCGAAAGCCAACTGCATGCCGAGCCATGTCTCCGGGGTGGAGCCGAACGCCTTGGAGAGGCGATAGGCCATCTCGATCGAGACGGCCGCCTTCTCGTTGACAAGGTTGGACAGCGTCTGGCGGCCTACGCCCAACCGTCTCGCGCCTTCGGTAACGGACAGGCCCAACGGCTTCAGGCAGTCTTCGCGCACAATCGCGCCGGGATGCGCGGGATTCTTCATTGCCATGCCAAGACCTCCTAGTGGTAGTCCATATAATCGACGTCCGCTGCGTGGCCATCCTCGAACCGGAATGTCACTCGCCAGTTGGCGGAAACGGATACTGCATAATGTCCCTGCATACGTCCCCTGAGAGGGTGGAGTCGAAAGCCGGGAATATCCATACCTTCCGGGCCGGAGCTCCGATCCAGAGCGGTCAGGATGCGCGAGAGCTTCCCGATGTGTCCTTGCGCCAATTTTGGCGACCGTCCCTGCTCGTAGAGCTCCCGCAAGCCGCGATGACGGAACGTCCTGATCATTTGCAGACTGTACAGTGTAAGCCGACAATACTCAAAGTATCTATAAGACAGTACTGTCGGCCGGGGGCGACGGCTCGCTGCCGCTGAAACGAAATCGCGCAAAAGAAGCCGATCATAGGTACCGCGAAAATACCGGGTTCCGACAAGCTTCCCGATCTGCTGCCGCCCGGCCTCGACCTCGCAGTCTGCGGCGCGGCCGCCGGGCGGCGTTCGGCGGAGGTCGGCGCCTACTATGCCGGACGCGGCAACAGGTTCTGGCGCATCCTGCATGAGACCGGGCTGACGCCCCGCCTGCTGGCGCCCGAGGAATTCCGCCTGCTTCCCGAATTCGGCATCGGCCTCACCGATCTCGCCAAGACGGCCAGCGGTCCCGATTCCGGAATACCGCGCAGCGCATGGGACGCGGACGGGCTCCGCCGCAGGATCGAGGCGGCACGGCCCTGCATGCTCGCCTTCAACGGCAAGAACGCCGCGCAGAGGTTCATCGGCGCGAACCGGGTCGGCTACGGCCTCCGGGAGGAGCGAATCGGCGATACAGCGATGTTCGTGCTGCCCTCGACCTCCGGTGCCGCGAGCGGCTACTGGGACCCCGGGCCCTGGCGCGAACTGGCCCGCCTGGTGGCGGCTATCCGGCGCTGAACTTCCGCCCTAAGCCGCCTGCCGGGGCGCCTCCGCGTCGAGGATGCCGACGGTGGGCCCGCCCTCGATGGTGATGCGCTGCATGACCCGGCGCTGGCCGAAATAGTCGTTGACGGCCATGTGCATCAAGCGGCGGTTGTCCCAGATGGCGAGCGTGCCGGCTTCCCAGCGCAGCCGGCAGGTGAACTCCGGCCGCGTGGCATGGCCCATCAGCCAGTCGAGCAGCGGCAGGCTCTCCTCCTCCGTCATGCCCTCGAAGCGCCTCGTGCTGCGGGAATCGCTCAGGTAGAGCGCCGGGCGCCCGGTCTCCGGGTGGACGCGCACCAGCGGGTGGTAGGCCGGCTCCGCGGGCTTGTCCTTCTCGGTGACGCGCATCTGCATCTTTTCCGAGCGCGGCGCGTGCTTGTTGTAGAGATTGTGGGTGCGCAGCTTCGCCGCCATCGCCTTCATGCCGTCGGAGAGCGCGTCGTAGCTTGCGTAGAGGTTGGCGAACAGCGTGTCGCCGCCGGCCGCCGGCACTTCCTTCGCGTAGAGCAGGGTCGCCATGGCGGGCGTCTTCGTGAAGCTCTGGTCGGTGTGCCAGTGGTCGGCGAAGCCCGTCGGGTCGTCCGCCTCTCGCACGATCTCGATGATCTCCGGCCGGTCGTCGAGGCCCTTCAGATGGGGATGCAGGTGGATGCCTCCCCAGCGCTTCGCGAAGGCGAGATAGGCGTGCGCGTCGAGCTCCTGGCCGCGAAAAGCGACCACCCCGTATTCCAGCAGTGCGGCATGCGCCTCGGCGAATCCGGCATCGTCGAGGCTCGCGACATCGACGCCCCGGGCCTCGGCGCCGAGGGACCCGGACAGCGGAACGGCTTCGAACGGCATGGCGCATGCCTCCCCGATGAATTGCGACGCCGACAGTCTAGCCGGCGCCGGCGCCGGAGGACAGGGCGGCAGGGGCAGGGCGAATTAATTGTCTGCCTTTGGGCCATGTTGAGGTGGGGTCCGGGGTGGCTATTTTTTTCTTGATATGGCAGTGTGCCGGTCATGGCGAGGTTTCTGTTTGCGGGTGTTTGGGTTGATCTTCGCGCGGTCACGGTGCGCCCGACCTGGGGGGCACGGGAGCACCGGCGCTGGGACGATTTGGTAGCGGCGCACCACTATCTGCGGTTCCACGGCATCATCGGCAAGGGTCTGCGCCATGTCGCGGTTCATGGCGAGGCCTGGCTTGCCCTGGTTGGCTGGCAGCCTGGAGCGTTCAAGGTGGGAGCGCGGGACCGCTGGATCGGGTGGTCGGCGGAGCAGCAGTTCCGTCGCCTGCATCTGGTTGCCAACAACTCGCGCTTTGTCATCCTGACGCCTGAGCGGGTTCCCAACCTTGCCTCGCGGGTGCTGGGGCTGAGCGTGCGGCGGCTGTCGCAGGACCTGCGGGCGGCGCATGGCTATCCGGCTGTTGTGGCGGAGACGTTTGTGGACGTCTCGCGCTTCGCCGGCACCTGCTACCGCGCGGCCAACTGGCGCTCTTTGGGTCTGACGCGCGGCTTTGCCCGCGAGCCCGGAGGGGTGGCGCGCTGGCGTCACCACGGCCAGCCCAAGGAGGTCTTCGTGTTCGAACTGACACACGGCGCCCCCGAGGCGCTGAGCCATCCCGAGATACCGGCAGACTGGAACGCTGAGCAGCACACCGAGCCGATGGCGGCGCCCCGGCTGCGCAGCCTGTTCGAGTGTTTGGGCGAGGTGCCCGAATACCGCCATGCCCGGGGCAAGCGCTATGCGCTCACCACCATTCTGACGCTGGCCGTTGCCGCCCGGCTTGCCGGATACCGGGGTGTGAACGCCTTCGCCCAGTTCGCCGCCCTGCTCTCCCAGAAGCAACTCAAGGCGGTGGGCGCCTTCTGGAGCCCATCCAGGCAGTGCTACACGCCGCCGGCGGTCACCACCTTCCACAACATCCTCGCCGCCCTGCCGCCACAGACCCTGGACAATGCCATCGGCCAGTGGGCCGGACAGCACAGCAGTGCGCACGCGCCTGTGGCCATGGACGGAAAGGATTTGCGCGGTGCCTCGAAGCAGAGCGAAGACCGGCGCAGGAGGATGGTCGCTGCGGTGGCGCATGACACCGGCGTGGTCCTCGGGCAGGTCGAAGTCAGCTCCAAAAGCAACGAAATCCCGGCCGTGCGCGAACTCTCCAGCGGTCTCGACCTCACAGGCCGGATCGTCACCATCGATGCGATGCACGCCCAGCACGAGACCGCGCGTTGCCTGCTCGAACGCCGTGCCGACTACGTGGTCAGCGCGGTGAAGGGCAACCAGCAGACCATCCTCGAAGACCTCAAGGCGATCGACTTCAGCGATGCGCCCTGGCACGAAACCGTCGACAAGGGCCATGGTCGCATTGAGCGCCGACGCTGCGCCGTCGTCGACCTCTGCGCTGCCGAGTGGGACGGCTACGCCCACCTTCACGGGCGCCGCCAGGCAATGCGCATGGAACGCGAGCGCAAGATGCTCAAAACCGGCAAGCGCAGCATCGAGGTCACCTGGAGCCTGACGTCGCTTGGCGCAGAGCGAGCCGGCCCCAAGGAGCTTCTCGATCTGGTGCGCAACCACTGGCACATTGAGAACCGTGTGCACTATGTGCGTGACTTCACCTATGACGAAGACCGTTGCCGGGCATATGTGCGCCACCTGCCCGGAAATCTGGCCTGCTTGAGCAACGCGGCCATCGCTATCGTGCGCTGCGACGGACGCTTCCGATATGTACCCGAGGCCAACCGGCACTACGCCGCCCGCGCCCAAGAGGCCCTCGACGCGATTATGATCGCGCCCAGAGGCTGATACCCCACCCCCCACCGCAATACAGGCTCGGGCCGAAGAACGGCGCAGCAAAACAACTGCGCCCGTCGAGGACGAAAACACTGGACCGCGGCATCAAGAAACCACCATGACGGCGGCCAGAAACGTCTGGGGTTCCCCAAAACCTTCATTGTCGGGCGGGTCGGCCACCCCGTATCATGAAAACAGGTGCCGGCCGCGCGGGCGGGACTTCGGGCTTTTACGGGGTTGCCTACCGGTCAGGGTCCGCAAGACGGGCGCCGCAGATGGCGAGTATCGGACGCCTCGGGAGCAGTGCTTTGGCGGGGAGGTTTTTTTTGCGCCCGATCCCCAACAATTTTCACGGCAAACACCGGCAGCCAGACCGACATCACTCAGACAAAGCCCGCGGTTCGACTAAAAATTTTCCCTGCCGGCTGCCCGATTGCGGGCGACAGGCGCGCCGCTTCTGTGATAGAAAGTGCATGGGCGGCGCTGCGCGGTTGCGCCGCCCATGCAGCGGCAGGGTGGGCTGGAGGAGCGCCTTCCCTGCCGTTTCCCTACCGGATCACTGGAAGACCGCCTCCGGGTCGTCGAGGCTGTCGGAACCCTCGAACTCGATGCTTGCGAGCCCGAGCGCCGATGCGGCCTTCGTGATCGCGTCGGTCTGCGCGGTGAGCCCGTCTATGGCGGCCTGCACCCGGTCGTTGCCGGCCGCATTGCCCTCGCCGATCATCTGGTCGTAGGCCTCGCCGCCCTCGGCTGACTTCACCAGCTCTGCCATCGCCGCCATCGTGGCGTCGAGACGGGCGCGCAGCGCCATGTCGACTTCGGGCGAAACCGCCGCCACCAGCGAGGACAGGCCGGGGCCCGACACCATGCTGCCGTCGGTCCGCCTGTATTCGCCGAGATAGATGTTCCTGATGCCCAGCGCGTCGTAATAGTGCGAGTTATGCGTGTTGTCGCTGAAGCAGTCATGCTCCTCTTCCGGGTCGTGCAGCAACAGGCCGAGCTTCATGCGCTCGCCGGCGAGCTCGCCGTAGGAGAGGTTGCCCATGCCGGTGACGATGGTCGCCAGACCTTCGGCAGCATCGCCGCCCACCAGCGCCCTGGTGGCGGGCCCGTAGGCCGTCCATTGCGCCGTCATCCAGGCGAGGTCGTCCACCAGCAGGTCGGCTGCGGCCTTGAGATAGGCGGCGCGGCGGTCGCAATTGCCGCCGGTGCAGTCGGACGTGTCGAAATCGGTCGCCGGACGCACGCCCGCGCCGGGCCCGGTGCCGTTCAGGTCCTGGCCCCAGAGGAGAAACTCGACGGCGTGGTAGCCGGTCGCGACGTTCGCCTCAACGCCGCCGAGCTCGTGCAGCCGGTCGGCCAGCAGCGCCGCGTCGATGGAAGAGGCGTCGATCTGCTCGCCCGAGAAGGTGAACATCGCATTGGCAACGACATTCGCGGTGTAGCCGGGGTTCTCCTCCGAGGAGGCGCCGTAGCCGGCATCGACATAGTCGATCAGGCCCTCGTCGAGCGGCCAGGCGTTGACCTTGCCTTCCCAGTCGTCCACCACGGCGTTGCCGAAGCGATAGACCTCGCTCTGCTGGTAGGGCACGCGGGAAGCGAGCCAGGCGGCGCGCGCCGCGGCGAGCGTGTCTTCGGACGGGGCGGCGATCAGCTTGTCCACCGCCCCCTGAAGCGTCTGGGCGGTGATGAGCGAATCCTCATAGACGGCATGCGCCAGTGCCGCATAGTGCGCGAGCACCCTGCTCTCGGGCGACCCGGCATCCGCCGTGGCCTTGCTTTGCCCGCCGACCGCGGCGACCAGGCCCGATCCCAGGAGGCAGGCCCCGAACGCTGCAGCCAGCATTCCGTGCTTTTTCATGAACTCGCTCCACTCTCACCAGTTGCGAATGCTAACGATTCTCATTAGCATACGAACTGTCAACCCCCGCGTGAACATTTTTCGATGAACAGGTTCAGTCATATCGCTGCGACGGCTGCGATCCTCCTGCCGTTCGCGGGAATCGCCGGGGTATCGTCCGGTGGAGATGCGGAGCGGGCGCGTATCGAGGCTGTGACACGGCCTGCGACCGATTTCACCGCCCCCGAGCGTTATGAACGGCGGCCCGGCGGCGCGGCGACCTCCTTCGCGACGCCGAACCGTGACGCTTTTTCGCACCCGTCGGCGAATATGCCCTTCGAGCGCAAGCTCGATTTCGAGGTCGGCGACGGCGTCTTCGTGAAGATCTGGGTGTCGTCTCCGAGTTCGACCCGGTCGTCCGACGGGCTGGGTCCGCTGTTCAACGCGCGCTCCTGCCAGAGCTGCCACGTCAAGGACGGACGCGGTCGTCCGCCCGTGCCCGGCGACCCGGCGGTATCGATGGTGCTCCGCCTGTCCGCGGGGCCCGGCGGCAGGGACCCGGACCCGTCCTATGGAGGCCAGCTTCAGAACCGCTCCGTGCAGGGCGTGCCCGCCGAGGGCAGGATGACCACTGCCTGGGAGGAAATCCCGGTGAGACTGGCCGATGGCGGCTCGGTGTCGCTGCGCCGGCCCCGATACGGGTTGACGGGCTTGCGCTACGGCCCGCCCGCGCCGGATTTGCGGATGTCGCCGCGCACCGCCCCGCCGATGATCGGCGTCGGTCTGCTGGAGGCGGTGCCGGAGGACGACATCCTTGCCGGCGCGGACCCGGACGACCGGGACGGCGACGGCGTCTCGGGGCGGCCGAACCGGGTGTGGAGCGACGAGCACGGCAGGCTCATGCTGGGACGGTTCGGCTGGAAGGCCGGGCAGCCCACGCTCGTCCAGCAGGCCGCGGCGGCCTTTCGCGGCGATATCGGCATCTCGACGCCGCTCTATCCGGTTCCGTTCGGCGACTGCACGGAGATGCAGGCGGCGTGCCGCACCGCCCCTCACGGCGACGATGACAAGGGCGTTCCGGGCGTCGAGGCGGGGGAGACCCTGTTCGACCTGCTGATGTTCTATGCCCGGAACCTCGCCGTGCCGGCCCGGCGCGACCTGGACGACCCGCAGGTGCTTCGGGGCAAGCGCCTGTTCTACGACTCCGGCTGCACGGCCTGCCACACGCCCAAATTCGTGACGCGCCGCGATTCCATCGGGGCGGAGCAATCCTTCCAGTTGATCTGGCCCTATTCCGACATGCTCCTGCACGACATGGGTCCGGGACTGGCGGACGACCGGCCCGAAGGCGAAGCCACCGGCCGCGAATGGCGCACCGCGCCACTCTGGGGCATCGGGCTTACCGAAGCCGTGAACGGCCACAGCTTCTTCCTGCATGACGGCCGCGCGCGCGGCCTCCTCGAGGCCGTGCTCTGGCACGGGGGCGAGGCGGAGGCCGCGAAGCAGCGCGTTGCAGACATGACCGAAGAAGAGCGGGACGCGCTGCTCGCGTTTCTGCGCTCGCTCTGACATAACGGAAACGGAGGCGCGCAATGCCGCCTGCAATCGTTCTACCGGCGCTGGCTCTGGTGATTCTCGCATTTGGCGCGCCTGCCGCCGCCGTCGACAGGCCGCCGCCCGAGGCCTTCGAGCGGGTCAATGCCGCGCTGGCTGAAAACCATGTGCGGCCCCGCTATGTGCGGCTGGCGGCCGCGGCCAGGGACTTCGAGGCAGCCGCCGGGGTGCTTTGTGCCCGGCCGGGAGCCGGGACCTTCGCCGGGGCCGAGGCCGCGTTCCACGACCTCATGGACGCCTGGATGGCCGCCGAGCATCTGCGGTTCGGTCCGGCCGAGCTGTTCATGCGCATCCACCGGTTCCATTTCTGGCCCGAGGCGCGCGGGAAGGTGGACAAGGCCGTCGCGCGGCTGCTGGCGGAAGAGACCGTCTCGCCGGCCCGCGTCGGCAGGGGGAGCGTGGCCGGCCAGGGCCTGATGGCGGCCGAAGCGCTGCTTTTGGGTCCGGAGTCCCCCAAAACCCGGCCGGGCGGATCGGCGGAAGGATGCCGTCTGCTCCAGGCCGTAGCCGGCAACATGCGGGACATGGCGGAGGGGATGGACAGGGACTGGTGGACGGGCGAACGCCCGTTCATCGCGCTCTTCATCGGCCCCGGCCCCGAGAACCCGTATTTCGAAAGCCACGGCGAGGCGTCGCTGGCCTTCCTCAAGAGCCTCCATGACGGGCTGCAGCGCATCGTCGATCTGAAGATCGCGCCCGTCATCGGCAAGGGCGTGGACAAGGTCCGCGCGCATCTGGCGGAGTCGCGCCTGAGCGGCCGGTCGCTCCGGAACGTCGTCCTGAACCTCGAGTCGCTGCAGGACCTGTATGGCGGCGGCGGCGAGCCGGGCATCGCAGCCCTGCTGCCGGACTCTGCAGGCAAGCTCGAAAAGCTGCTCGTCAAGGGATTCCGCGCAACCGTGGCGACGGCGAAGTCGATCGACGGGCAGCTGGAGGCCGCCGCGGCAGACCCGGCGCAGCGCAAGAAGGTGGACAAGCTGCGGATCCAGGTGCAGGCGCTCCGGCAGATCGTGCGGAACCGCCTGGCAAAGGCCCTCGGCCTGCCGATCGGCTTCAACGCGCTCGATGGCGATTGACCGCCGCCGCGCGCTCCGGCTGCTCGCCGGCGGCCTCGGGGCGGCGTTCTGGCCGGGCGGCACCCGGGCGGAGCGGACCGAACGCCGCTACCTCTCCGCCGGCGCGGCGGCGCCCGGCGGGTATCGGGTCGGCGGCTTTTCGCAAGCCGGTGAAGCGCTGCTGGACTCCGTGCTGCCGGCCCGCGGGCACGCCTTCGCCGTGCGCCCGGACGGTTGCCTGGCGGTGCATTTCGCCCGCCGCCCGGGGGAATTCGCACTGGCGCTGGACATCGATCGGAGCGCGGTGCCCCGCCGGTTCGCGCCCCCGCAGGACCGGTGCTTCCAGGGGCATGGCGTCTTCGATCCTTCCGGGCGGCTGCTGTACGCTACGGAGAACGACTTCGATGCGGGCCGCGGCGTCCTCGGCATATATGACGCCCGGGACGGCTTCCGGCGGCTGGGCGAGTTCTCCTCCGGCGGCGTCGGCCCCCATGACATCCGGCTGCTGGCGGACGGACGGACGCTGGTTGTCGCCAATGGCGGCATCCACACTCATCCCGACTATCCGAGGGCGAAGCTCAACCTGCCGGCGATGGAGCCGTCGCTCTGCTTCATCGACCGCAAGACCGGCGAGTTGCTGCGGAAGCGGCGTCTCGGGGCCGGTCTTCGCCAGTTGAGCATCCGCCATCTGTCTGTCGGCAGGGAGGGCCGGGTCGCGGTCGCGATGCAATATGAAGGGCCGAGGGGAGACCGCGTGCCGCTCGTCGCGCTTTGCCGGGCCGGGGGGCCGCTCCGCCCGCTGGAGGCGCCGCCTTCGGTCCTCCGCGCCATGAGGCAGTATTGCGGCGATGTCTGTTTCGACAGCGGGGGCCGCACCTTCGCCGTCTCCGCCCCGCGCGGCAATATCGTGACCGTCTGGGACGGCGCTGACGGCGGATTCCTCCATTCGGCCCGGCTGGCCGACGGCTGCGGCCTGGCGCCGGCGGCAAGGGCCGGGGCGTTCCTCGTGAGCAGCGGGCAGGGCGGGGTGTTCCTGCTGGACGCGCACGCGCGCAAGCTCCGCCCGTTCCCGACCGGCTTTCCGGTGTCTCGCCGCTGGGACAACCACCTTGCCGTCGCCGACCCGAGCCTTCGCCGAGGGTAAAGCGCTGCGGGTGCGGGGGACGACCCTGCCGCCGGACCCGCCTATGCCGGAATCGGTCCGGGGGCCTGGACCTGCGCCATCAGGTCGTCGTCCCAGTCGCCATCGACCACCACATGGGCGAGCGCCCCCAGCTGCACGGCCTCGATGAGGTTGTGCGAGAGGTATACATACACCCCCGGCTGCCGGAAGGTGTAGAGTGCAGCGCCTGCCGAGCCGCCCCGGATGAACCAGGTCTCGAGGCCTTCCATCGGCGGATCGATGAACGAGCCTTCCTCCCAGACATAGTCTCCGTGGCCGCCGATGAGGTGCGGCCGCGAATCGCGGTTGGCCTGGGAGTGGACGAACAGCACCGACTCGCCGACCGCGGCCGTCAGCGCATTGTCGCCGGTGAGCGCGCCGACCTTGCCGTTCATCACGACATGGGTGGGCGTGAGCGTCCGCATCACGTCCAGCACGTCGGCCATCGCGTCGCTGTGCGACTCATATTGCATGTAATCGCCTTCGGCGTTCCGCGGCACGTAGAAGTCCTGCTCGCCGACATAATAGACCTTGTCGTAGCGGACGGGATTGCCCTGCCGGTCGGTCAGCCCGCCCCTCGGCAGCACCATGACCGCGCCGTTCATGCCGGAAACCACATGGTAGGGAATCATGATCCCGCCCGGCGCGCAGTGGTAGATGAAGGTGCCGGCCTTGATCGCCTTCCAGCGCAGCACGACCTGCTCGCCCGGCTGGACGAGCGTGAGGCCACCGCCGCCGAGCGCGCCCGTCGAGGCGTGGAAGTCGATATTGTGCTCCATCACGTTGGTCGAAGGATTTTTCAGCGTGAGCTCGATGTAGTCGCCCTCATGGCAGATCATCAGCGGGCCCGGGATGGAACCGTTGAACGAAAGCGCGTTCAACACGGTTCCGTCGTCGTCGATCTCCCTCTTTTCCTCGTGGACGACCAGTTCCACCTCGATGATCTTCGGGCCTCCGGCGGCGACCTGCTCATGCGCGGGCGCGAAGGGCGGTGCCACGAGTTCCTGCTTGACCCGGGGCAGGCTGTCGAGGTCGGCCTTGACCGCGGCGCTGCCGGTGGAGGCCTTCACGATGGGGCTCATGGCGGACATGGCGCCCAGTGTGCCGCCGGCGGTCAGGACCTGGCGTCTGTTCAACTGTAGCATGGCTCGCGTCTCCTATCTGCTGTTGCCCGGCAGCCCGGTTGCGATGCGCCCAAACGCGGACCGGGCTTGCAGGCGGCGCATTCGCGATCCGCAGATGGGGGACCTTAAGATGTATTTTGAATGAATGTTTTAATACCACCGGCCACAGATAAGAACCGATTAGCCTCTCTCGGCGGAGATTACCTCTTGCAGTAGGAGGCCTCGGCTCAGGGGGCGAGCTGCGGAGGGAGGCTCTGCTATAGGTTCCAATCAACGACCGTTGGTATAAGGTGTCAAGAAGGAACCGGCGTTCATCCGAAGGCGGAATTGCGGCGGCGGGCGGAATCGCGCAGACTCGGAAGGGTCCGGGGCAGAAGGGGACCGCGCGATCTCGACGACGGCGGAAGCGGCCGCGCCAGGCGGCGGCATGGCCTTGGCTTATCCGGCCCGCACGCTCTGGCCGGACTATACGCGCGCGGGCATCGGGCTGGCGATTGCGCTGCTGCCCATGCCGTGGGTGCCGCCCGGCAGTTTCGGCACTTGGCTGCTCGGCCTGCTGGCACTGCTGTTCGGCGGCTTCGCGGTGATGACCTGGGTGAAACACCGCTCCACCGTGCAGATGAACCCGGCGGGCATACGGATTCTCGGTCCCGTCGGCCGCACGATCGCCTGGGACGCGCTCGACCGGCTGGCGCTGCGCTTCTATTCGACCCGCAAGGAGCGCGGCCACGGCTGGATGCAATTGAAGCTTTCGGGCGGCGGGACGACGATCACCATCGACTCCAACCTGGACCGTTTCAACCTCGTGGCGGCGCGGGCGGCGCGGGCGGCGGCCGAGAATGCGCTGACGCCCGACCCCACGACGCTCGCCAATCTGGAGTCGATCGGCGTCTGGCCGGTCGATCTCGAGGCGGGGCGGTGAACGCGCTCATTATCGGGGTTGCGCGTTGAGCGCGCGCAGTATGGAGGCCGCGCGTTGAGCGCGCTGTTGGAAATCGACAATCTCGCGGTCGAATTCAGCACGCCGGGCGGTGCGGTCACGGCCGTGGACGGCGTGTCCTTCTCCATCCCGCACGGCCGGACGGTGGCTCTGGTCGGGGAGTCGGGGTCCGGCAAGTCGGTGACCGCGCAGGCGGTCATGGGCATCCTGCCGCGCGCCGCCGCCATCCGCTCGGGCTTGATCCGCCTCCGGCGCGAAGGCCTGCCCGAGGTGGACATTGCCGCGCTCGACCCGGACGGCCGCGAGATGCGCCGGCTGCGCGGCGGTGCGGTCTCGATCATCTTCCAGGAGCCGATGACCTCGCTGTCGCCGCTGCACACCGTGGGCGACCAGGTCTCCGAGGCGCTCCGGCTGCACGGCGAAACCACCGCGAAGCGGCTGCGGACCGAGACGGCGGACATGCTGCGCCTGGTCGGCTTTCCGGACCCGGAACGCGCGCTCGACACCTATCCCTTCGAGCTCTCGGGCGGCCTGCGCCAGCGGGCGATGATCGCCATGGCGCTGATCTGCCGCCCGGCGCTGCTGATTGCGGACGAGCCGACCACCGCGCTCGATGTGACCGTCCAGGCGCAGATCCTGAAACTCGTCAAGGACCTCCAGCAGGAACTCGGCATGGCGGTGCTGATGATTACCCACGACCTCGGCGTCGTCGCCAACATGGCCGACGAGCTGGTGGTGATGTATCACGGCCGCATCGTCGAGGCCGGCAGCGCCGAGGACGTGTTCCGGCGCGCCGGGCACCCCTATCTGAAGGCGCTGCTGCGCGCCGTCCCCCGCTTCCACATGGCCGAGGGCGAACGGCTGACCCCGATCCGCGAGGTCCGCCCCGAAACCGGCGGGCTGCTCGCCGGGGAAAGCCGCGCGGCCCCGGAGGCGCCCGCCGACCGCCCGCTGCTGGAGGTTCGCGGCCTCACCAAGCGCTATGGCAGCCGCAAGGCGGGCCTCTTCGGCGGAGCCGCCGAGGAAGGCGTGCTGGCGGTGGACGATGTGAGCTTCCGGATCGAGCGCGGCGAATGCCTGGGCCTGGTCGGGGAGAGCGGCTGCGGCAAGAGCACGCTGAGCAAGATCGTCATGCGTGCGCTGACGCCCGACCGGGGCGAAGTGCTGTTCGACGACAACGGCGCCGCGGTCGATCTGCTGCGGCTGCCGCAGAAGAGCCTGTTGCCTTACCGCCGGCGCATCCAATATGTATTCCAGGATCCGTTCAGCGCGCTCAATCCGCGCATGACGGCGTTCGACATCGTGTCGGAGCCGTTGGTCGTGCACCGTCTGGCCGGGCCGGAGGAGCGCCGCGGGATCGTGCGCGAGCTGATGCGCCTGGTCGGCCTCGACGAGCGCCATCTCAACCGCTACCCGCACAGCTTTTCGGGCGGCCAGCGCCAGCGCCTCGGCATCGCCCGCGCCCTTGCGCTCAAGCCGGAGCTGCTGCTTTGCGACGAGCCCGTCTCGGCGCTCGACGTCTCGGTGCAGGCGCAGATTCTCAATCTGCTGAAGGACCTGCAGAAGGCGCTCGGCCTCACCTACCTGTTCGTGTCGCACAATCTGGCAGTGGTCGATTACATGGCCGAGCGCATCGCCGTGATGTGCGCCGGCAGGCTGGTGGAGCTTGCGCCGCGCGAGGTGCTGTTCCGCAATCCGCGCCACCCCTACACCAGGGCGCTGCTGGCCGCCGTGCCGGAGCCTGACCTCGACTATCCGCTGGACTTCAAGGCGCTCGCCGACGAACGCGCCTCGAAGCCGGAGCTCTGGCCCGGCCCCTATCGGCTTGCCGGCGGCGCGAGAGGCGTGTTCGAGGAAGTCGAGGGGGGACATTTCGTCCGCCTCGGGGAAGACGCCGCGCCCGGAGGGCTCGCCGCGTGAAGCCGCCGGCCGTCCTGTTCGCGCCGCTCGCTCTCGTTGCGGGCGTGTCCCTGGCGGCCCCTGTCGAAACACCGTCTCTCGCGGAACGGGTCGGCGCCGGCGCGCTGCCTCCCGTCGAACAGCGTTTGCCGGCCGTCCCGCATCTCGACGAGGAAGCCGGGCCCGGCCGGCATGGCGGAGACCTGCGCGTGCTGATGGCCAAGGCCAAGGATACGCGCCAGCTGGTCGTTTACGGCTATGCGCGCCTCCTCTGCTACACGCCGGAGCTCGTATTGGAGCCGGACATTCTGGAGCGCGTGGACGTGCAGGAAGGCCGCATCTTCACGCTCCATCTCCGGCCGGGCCACAAATGGTCGGACGGCCATCCCTTCACCGCCGAGGACTTCCGCTACTGGTGGGAGGATGTCGCCAACAACGAGGAACTCTCGCCGACCGGACCGCCGGCGGCGATGCTTGTCGACGGAGAACCGCCGGTCTTCGAAGTGCTGGGTGACACGACAGTCCGCTACAGCTGGGCGACGTCCAATGCGGGGTTCCTGCCCGCTCTCGCCGGCGCGCGGCCGCTCTACATCTACCGCCCGGCGCACTACCTGAAGCGCTTCCACGCAGCCCATGCGCCGCCCGAGGCGCTGGCCCGGGCCGTGGAAGAGGCGCGCCGGCGAAGCTGGGCCGCGCTGCACAACAAGCTCGACAGCCAGTACAAGAACGACAATCCGGACCTGCCGACCCTGCAGCCCTGGGTTCCCTTGACCCGCCCGCCGTCCGACCGCTTCCTCTTCGCCCGCAACCCCTTTTACCACCGCGTGGACGGCGGCGGCCGCCAGCTTCCCTATATCGACCGCGTGGTGATGAACATTGCCGCGAGCGGCCTCATCCCGGCGAAGACCGCTGCCGGCGCCAGCGATCTCCAGGCGCGCTATCTCAGGTTCGACAATGTGACCTTCCTGAAGCGCGGCGAGGAGCCCGGCGGCTACAAGGTCCGCCTCTGGCGCACGGGCAAGGGCGCGCATGTGGCGCTCTATCCCAACCTGAATGCCGCCGACCCTGTCTGGCGGTTCCTGTTCCGGGACCGCCGGGTGCGCCGGGCGCTGTCGCTCGGCCTCTACCGGGAGGAAGTCAACGAGGTCATCTATTTCGGGCTCGCGCTCACCGGCAACAACAGCCTGCTTCCGGGAAGCCCGCTCTATGACGAGGCGGTCCGCCAGCGCTGGGCGGCCTACGATCCCGATGCGGCCAATGCCCTGCTGGACGAGGCGGGGCTCCGGTGGGGCGATGACGGGCTGCGCCTGCTGCCCGACGGCCGTCCGGCGGAATTGATCGTCGAGACCGCCGGCGAGAGCACGGAAGAGACGGATATACTCGAACTCGTCCGCGACAGCTGGCTGAAGCTGGGGATTGCGCTGCACACCAAGCCGCTCCAGCGCGAGCTGCTGCGCAACCGTATCTTCTCCGGCCAGACGCTCATGTCGGTCTGGTCGGGCTGGGAAAACGGGCTTGCCTCCGCCGACATGAGCCCGGCCGAGCTCGCCCCCACCAGCCAGCAGCAGCTGCAGTGGCCGAAATGGGGCCAGTACCACGAGACCCGGGGTGCCGCGGGCGAGCCGGTCGATATGCAAGCGCCGCAGCGGCTCCACGCGCTGAACGAGGCCTGGCGCCACGCCCGCGACACCGGAGAGCGCCGGCGCATCTGGCGCGAGATGCTGGAGATCCACGCCGAGGAAGTGTTCATGCTGGGGATCGTCGGCGGAATCCGCCAGCCCGTGGTCGTATCCGACCGCCTGAGAGGCGTGCCGGAAGAGGGTTATTACAACTGGGAGCCGGGCGCGCATTTCGGCATATTCCGCCCCGACCGGTTCTGGTTGGCCAACTGACGGCGGGACGGGAAGGATGCTGACCTACATCTTCCGGCGCCTGTTCATCGCGGTCCCGACGCTTGCGGTGGTCAGCGCCATCATCTTCGTCATCATCCAGCTTCCGCCGGGCGACTACCTCACCACCTACATCGCCGAGCTGCAGTCCCAGGGCGAGTCCGCGGACAGCGGCAAGATCGAGTTCCTGCGCAAGCAATACGGCCTCGATCAGCCGCTATGGAAGCAATATGTCTTCTGGGTCCTCGGCATGTTCCAGGGCGATTTCGGCTATTCCTTCGAATACGACCTGCCGGTCTCCGATGTGGTGGGGGACCGGCTCTGGCTCTCGCTGCTGCTCAACTTCTCGACCGTCATCTTCATCTGGGTCGTCGCCTTCCCGATCGGCTTCTACTCCGCGACGCACCAGTATTCCTGGGGCGACCACGGCCTTACCTTCCTCGGATTTCTTGGGCTCGCGACGCCGAATTTCCTCCTCGCGCTCGTGCTCATGTATTTCCTGCGGATCGAGTTCGGCATCTCCATCGGCGGGATGATGGACCCGCAATATGTCGAACAGCCCATGTCCTGGGCGAAGACGGTGTCGATAGCGGAGCACCTGATCGTGCCGGTGGTGGTGATCGGCACGGCGGGAACCGCGGGCATGATCCGCCGGCTCCGTGCCAACCTGCTGGACGAGTTGCAGAAGCAGTATGTCGTGACCGGCCGGGCCAAGGGGCTGCCCAATCTGCGCCTCCTGCTGAAATACCCGGTGCGGATGTCGCTCAACCCCTTCGTGGCCGACATCGGCAACATGCTGCCGCAGATCGTCTCCGGGTCCGCGATCGTGGCCATGGTGATGAGCCTGCCGACCACGGGGCCGATGCTGATCGACGCGCTGCGCAGCCAGGACATGTATCTCGCCGGCTCCTTCCTGATGTTCCTCTCTGTGCTCACCATCGTCGGCATGCTGCTGTCCGACCTGGCGCTTGCCCTGCTCGACCCGCGCATCCGGCTGGGGGGCCGCGCCCAGCGATGAACGACCGGCCCGAACATTTCGTCGATACCGCGCCCTGGGACCCGCACGCGGTCGAGGCGCTGACACCCGAGCAGGAGCGCTACTACCTCGCGACGCAATGGCAGCTGATGTGGTGGAAGCTGAAGCGCCACAAGCTCGCCGTCGCCTCCGGCATCGTGCTGCTCCTGCTCTACGCCTCGGTCCTCATCTCCGAGTTCCTCGCGCCCTACAACCTGCACAGCCGCAACATCCGCCATATCCATGCGCCGCCCCAGACCTTGCATCTATTCCATGAGGGCGAGTTCATCGGGCCGTTCGTCTATGGCTATTCCCGCTCGCTCGACCTCGCGCAGCTGAAGCGCGTCTATGTCGAGGACCCGGGGAAGGTCTATCCGCTGCGCTTCTTCTGCCGCGCGGACAACTACCGCTTCTGGGGCCTGTTCGAGGCCGACCTGCATCTCGTCTGCCCGGCGGGCGAGGAGGGGGCGACGCTGTTCCTGCTTGGCACCGACCGGCTCGGGCGGGACGTGCTATCGCGCATCATCTACGGCGCGCGCATCTCGCTTACCGTGGGCCTGTTCGGCATCCTGATTTCCTTCGCGCTGGGCATCGTCATAGGCGGGCTCGCCGGCTATTACGGCGGCTGGGTGGACAGCCTCTCGCAGCGGATCATCGAGATCGTGCGTTCCTTCCCGGAATTGCCGCTCTGGATGGCGCTCTCGGCCGCGCTGCCGGTCACCTGGTCTCCCGTGCTGGTCTTTTTCGGCATCACCGTCATTCTGGGCCTGCTCGACTGGACCGGGCTTGCGCGCGCCGTGCGCTCCAAGCTGCTGGCGCTCCGGGAGGAGGATTTCTGCACCGCCGCGCAGCTTATGGGCGCCAGGCCCGGGCGCATCATCGGCCGGCACCTCCTGCCCGGGTTCGCGAGCCATATCATCGCGTCCGCGACTCTCTCGATCCCGTCCATGATCCTCGGCGAGACCGCGCTCAGCTATCTGGGCCTCGGCCTCCGGCCGCCGGTCACGAGCTGGGGCGTATTGCTGACGGAAGCGCAGAACATGAATGTCGTGGTTCTCTATCCCTGGCTGATGCTGCCGGTGGTGCCGGTCGTGGTGACGGTGCTCGCCTTCAACTTCCTCGGCGACGGCTTGCGCGACGCCGCCGATCCCTACAAGTAAGGGCGGCGAACGACAGGGCGAATCAGGAGAGGGGCTGTCATGGCGGAGATGGAGGGAAAGGTCGTCCTCGTGGCGGGGGCGGGCGCCGTCGATCCGGACGGCATCGGCAACGGCCGCGCGGCGGCGATCCTGATGGCGGAGGCGGGCGCGCGCATCATGTGCGTGGACCGCGACCTCGCGCTGGCCGAACGCACGGTCGAGATGATTGCCGAACGCGGCGGCGAGGCGGCGGCCTGCGCCGCCGACATCACCCGCGATGAGGACTGCGCCGCCATGGTTGCGGCGGTGCTGGAACGCTTCGGGCGGCTCGACGGACTCGACAATAATGTCGGCATCTCCTCGCGCGGCTCCGTGGTCGAGGAGACCGAGGAGGCGTGGGAGCGGGTGATGGAGGTGAATGTGAAGGGCATGTTCCTCGCCGCCAAACACGCTATTCCGGCGATGGTCTCGACGGCAGGCGGCGGCGCGGTGGTCAATGTGTCCTCGATCTCGGCGCTGCGTCCGCGCGGCCTCACCGCCTACTCGGCCTCGAAGGGCGCGGTGATTGCGCTCACCCGCGCCATGGCGGTGGATCACGGCGGCGAGGGGGTGCGGGTCAATTGCATAGCACCGGGGCCGGTCTATACGCCGATGGTGTATCAGCGCGGGCCGGGCATGAGCGATACAGCCCGCCGGGCGCGCGCCGACGCCTCGCTGCTCAGGACCGAGGGCACCGGCTGGGACATCGGCGAGGCGGTGCGCTTCCTGCTCTCGGACCGCTCCCGGTGGATCACCGGGCACACGCTCGTGGTGGATGGCGGCGCTTCCGTCCGCGGTCCGGAAAGGGATACCGTCTGATGGCCCGCATTCCCCTGCTGGAAGAAGCCGACCTCGCGCCGGAAGACCGCGATGTGCTTGCCCGGCCCATCAACCTGAACAAAGCGCTCGCGCACAGCCCGGAAGGGGCAAGGGCGTTCGGCGGACTCGGAAGCTGGATCCGCTGGCAATGCAAGCTCGACCCGCGCCTGCGGGAGCTCGCCATCCTGCAGGTCGGCTGCCTGGCGAAGTCCGAGTATGAATACAGCCACCACATCAAGATCGGGAAGGATTTCGGCCTCAGCGACGGCGATATCCGCGCCGTCCAGGCGGAGACGCGGGGCGAGCCGGGCGGTCTCGGGCCGGTCGAGACGGCGGTGCTGAAAGGCGCGCGCGAGATGACCCGCGGCCCCGCCATGTCCGGGGAGACCTTCGCTTTCCTCGAGCGGGAGCTCGGCACGGCGCGCACCGTCGATCTCGTGCTCGTGGTGGCGTTCTATTGCGGCGTGGTGAGGCTGCTGGAGACGTTGGAGGTGGATGTCGAGCCCGACTACCAGCCCTGGCTGGACGCCTTCCCGCTCGACTGAGCGCCGCGGGGCAGGCGCTGCGCCGGCTCTGCCCGCGGCAGATGAGCCCCCAGGCGCCGTCTATGCCAGCCGGCGGGCGTGGATCAGCCGGGTCATGCCCGGCACCATTTCCTCGTCGCGAGGCACGGCGAAGCCGACTTCCAGCATCCGGCCCTTCAGCCAGCCGGGGGTGACCGAGCGCGCCTCCGGGGTGAAGGCCATGTGCTGCAACTGCCAGAGCGCCGCCATGGGCGGGCCGGTGCGGTCGTCCTCCACCATGAAGTCGTGGACGATGAAATGGCCGCCGGGCGACAGGCAATCGTAGGCCTGTTGCACCAGCCGCGGCAGTTCGGAGCCCGGGACGCCGCTGAACAGGTATGACATCAGGATCGCGTCCTGCTCGGTCGGCCAGTCGGCGGCCAGCGCATCGGCGGGTATGTAGCGCACCCGGTCCACCATCCCGGCCTCGGTGATGAACCGCCAGCCGATCTCGGCGACATTGGGGAAGTCGATGATCGTCGAGACGAGGTCGGGAAAGGTCTCCAGCAGCCGGATGGTCATGGCGCCGGTGCCGCCGCCGACGTCGAGCAGGTTGTGGCAGCCCGAGAGATCGACCAGCCGCGCAAGCGTGCGGCCGGGCCCGAGGGAGCCGGCATGCTGCGCCTCGCTGTAGAGCACGGCCTGCTCCGGGTCCGACATCCAGTGCTGGTAGCTGTCCACGGCCTCGGGGTCGAGCGAGCCGTCCATGACCTCGTTCAACTGGGTCAGGAACGGATACATCTGCCGGTCGATCTGGTAGCGCAGATAGTCGCCGAAATCGTGGCGCGCGCCGCGCACCAGGAAAGACGAGGCGGCAGGCGCATTGAAATAGCTCTCCTCCTCCCGGTCCACGAGGCCGACTGCCGTCAACGCCGTCATCAGGGTCGTGATCCGGTTGACGGGAACGCCCGTCGCCGCCGCGATCGCGCCCGCCGTTTTCGGCCCGTCCGCGAGCTGGCTGAAGACATCGACATGCAAGCCGGCGAACAGCGCCTTGGAAGCCATGAAACCGAAAGCCAGCCGCGAGACGTCTTCGGCTGTTTCGGCCAATCGTTCCGCCATGCGAAAGAACTCCTCAAGTCAAGATAAGCGTTGAGAGCCTATAAATTTGCATGGAGCCGATGAATTTTCAATAATGTCTATACTTGTATTTATATTGTCCTATTTATGCACTGTTTATGAGTATCGGTGTTTCTTTACTGTATTGTTGAATGATTATCTGTATTCCCGAATTCTATACTTGCGGAGGCAATGGCGCCTTGGGTACGCAACAGGGCGGCGGCCAATAGCAGCACGGCGCCGAACTGGTGCAGCGCAGCGAGGCCGAGCGGCACGACGGCGAGCAGCGTTGCCAGGCCGAGGCCGGCCTGAAGCAGGACTGCCGCAAGCAGGAGGTGCTCCGCCGTCCCGGCCCGCCGGCCGCCGGCCCGGAGCCAGGCCGCGACGACCGCCAGAAGTGCGGCCATCGCCAGCAGCCGGTGATGGAGTTGGGCCGCGACCGGGTTTTCCAGCGCATCGGCGATCCAGCTCCGGCCGCTGCGGTAGTCCGGCGGTACCAGATCGCCGCCCATGAGCGGGAAGCTGTTGTAGATGAGGCCGCCATTGTTGCCGGCGACCAGCGCGCCGCTTGCGATGGCGGCGGCGATGAGGCCGAGCAGCAGCCAGGCGGAGAGCGCCCTCCTGCCTGCCCGGGGCCGGATGCGGTCGAGCACGGTCCAGACGAGGAACGCGAAGATGAGGAGCGCCATGCCGAGATGGACGGCGAGCCTCGCCGCGCTCACATCGGGCCGGTCGGCGAGGCCGCTGCGCACCATCCACCAGCCGATCAGCCCCTGCAGCGCGCCGAGCGCCAGCAGCAGAGCCAGGCGGAAACGGAGCGGCCGGTCGATCCGGCCCCGGAACCAGAACCAGGCGAGCGGCAGGATGAAGAACACGCCCAGCAGCCGGCCCCAGAGGCGGTGGACATACTCCCACCAGAAAATCGCCCGGAAGCCGTCGAGGTCGATGGTGAAATTGACCTGCCGGAACTCCGGCGTCTCCCGGTAAAGCGCGAAAATCCGTTTCCACTCGGCCTCGGAAAGCGGCGGCAGCCAGCCGATCAGCGGGCGCCATTCCACCATCGACAGGCCCGACCCGGTGAGCCTCGTGATGCCGCCGATCGAGACCATGGCGGCCACGGCGCACGCCATGAAGATGAGCCAGACGGTCACGGCGCGGCACGGGGTCGCTTGTCGCTCGGACATGGAACGCCTAATTAGAGAGCCTCGCCCGGCCCGGCAATACCGGGCAGGCCCCGCCGCGCCAGGTGAACCGTACATTCCATGACCGAACTCACCCTTGCCGACGGTTTCCGCTTCGAGGACCTCTATTGCCGCGACGGGCTGGTCCGGCTCGACGCGCAGTTCCTGGAGAGCCTCGATGAGCCGCTGCGCGCGGAGCTGGAGGCCGCCCGCACGGCGCCCGGCGCGCTGGAGCCGAAGGCGGAAGCGGCGCTGGTGCTGGCGTTGGCGCCGAAGCTGGAAGCCTGCCTCGCCCGCCTGTTCGGCATTGAGGCGGAGGCGGAGGCGCTCTCCGGGCGCCATACCGCGCTCGCGCCCGTCTATCGCTGCAAGCGGCTGTTCGTGCAGCGCCGCGCCGCGCGGGCGGTGAAGCCGGCGGAGGCGGCGGCGCTCGACGGGGCGGCGGTCGAGGCGGCGCTCGGGGCGCATATGCCGGTTCCGGTCGAGGAGGAGGCCTTCTCCGAGGCGGTGCTGGGCTGGCTCGGGGACGAGGCGAATGCGGGCGAGGCGCTGGAGGCGGCGGCGCGCTACGCGGCCTGGGCGCTCCACCACCCGCAGGGACGCGCGCGCCACGGCAACGGCGTGCTGTTCAGGCAGCCGGGGCGCATCGACCCCATGCGCCTGATCGACACCGAGCAGCGCATGGAGAACGGCGCGGAGGCCCACGAACTCGCGCAGGCGCGGCTGCGCCGGCGCGAGGGCTTCGCGCTCACCGATGACGGCATGGACCTCAAGGCGGCGCTCGACCAGGCGCATTACTGCATCTTCTGCCACAACCACGGCAAGGACAGCTGCGCGCGCGGGCTGCGCGACCGCCGCACGGGCGCGTTCGGCAGGACGGTGTTCGACGTCGAACTCGCGGGCTGCCCGCTGGAAGAAAAGATCTCCGAGATGCAGCTCCTCAAGACCGAGGGCTGGGCGCTGGGCGCGCTCGCGACGGTGTGCATCGACAACCCGCTCTGCGCCGCCACCGGCCACCGCATCTGCAATGACTGCATGAAGTCCTGCATCTACCAGAAGCAGGACCCGGTCGATATCCCGCAGGTCGAGACGCGGGTGCTGAAGGACGTGCTCGACCTGCCCTGGGGCTTCGAGATCTACAGCCTGCTGACGCGCTGGAACCCGCTCAATTTCGCCCGCCCGCTGCCGCTGCCGGACAGCGGCCGGCAGGTGCTGGTGGTGGGCCTCGGCCCCGCCGGATTCAGCCTCGCCCACCACCTCATGAATGACGGGCACCGCGTGGTGGCGGTGGACGGGCTCAAGATCGAGCCGCTTCCGGCCGCGCTCTCGGGCGTGGACGAGGCGGGTGCGCGCCACCCCTTCCGGCCCGTGCGCGACATGGCGGAACTCCGCGAGGACCTGTCCGAGCGCGTCATGGCCGGCTTCGGCGGCGTTGCCGAATACGGCATCACCGTGCGCTGGGACAAGAACTTCCTCAAGCTGGTGCGCCTGCTGCTGGAACGGCGCGCGGCCTTCACCATGGTCGGCGGCGTGCGCTTCGGCGGCACGCTCGGGCTCGACGAGGCGTTCGAATGGGGCTTCGACCATGTGGCGCTGGCGGCCGGGGCCGGCCGGCCGACCCATGTGCCGATGCCCAACGCGCTCGCGCCCGGCGTGCGCATGGCGTCGGACTTCCTGATGGCGCTCCAGCTTACCGGCGCGGCGCGCACGGACAGCATCGCCAATCTCCAGATACGCCTGCCGGTCGTCGTGGTGGGCGGCGGGCTCACCGCCATCGACACCGCGACCGAGTCCCTCGCCTACTACCCGGTGCAGGTCGAGAAGTTCCTCGCCCGCTGCGAGGCGCTGGACGGCAGGATCGCGTGGACGGAGGAGGAGGCCGAGGTCGCCGAAGAGTTCCTCGCCCATGCCCGTGCGCTGAGAGCGGAGCGGGCGCGGGCGGCCGCTGCCGGCGAGGCGCCGCGCATCCGCGAGCTGCTGCGCGCCTGGGGCGGCGTCACCATCGCCTACCGGCGCCGGCTGATCGACGCGCCGAGCTACACGCTGAACCACGAGGAAGTGGCGAAGGCGCTGGAGGAGGGCATCCGGTTCGCCGAATGCCTGTCGCCGCTCGCCGTGGAAGTGGACGAGCGCGGCCGGGCAAGCGCGCTGCGCCTCGAGCGCGTGGAGATCGACGAGCGCGGCCGGCGCCGGGCCCTCGGTGACGGCGAGACGGTGTCGCTGCCGGCCCGCTCGGTGCTGGTGGCGGCCGGCACCCAGCCCAACACGGTGCTGGCGCGCGAGAGCGACGGCATCGCGCTCGACGACAGGTATTTCCAGGCCGTGGACAGCGGGGGCAACCCGGTCGTCCCCGAGCCGACGGCGAAGCCGGCCGCGCCCGAGGTGATGATGCAGCGCCGGGAAGACGGGCGCGCGGTCAGCTTCTTCGGCGACCTGCACCCTTCCTTCGCCGGCAATGTCGTGAAGGCGATGGGCGGCGTGAAGCAGGCCTATCCGCTGGTGAGCCGGCTGCTGGCGGAGCAGCCGCCGGCGACCGGGGCCGACCTCGCCGAACGCGCCAACCGGGAGTTCCGCGCGCGCGTACACGAGGTGGTGCGGCTGACGCCCAAAATCGTCGAGGTCGTGGTCGAGGCGCCGGCGGCGGCGAGGGCCTTCCGTCCGGGCCAGTTCTACCGCCTCCAGAATTTCGAGAGCCATGCGCTCCGCCGCCGCGGGACGGTGCTCGCCATGGAAGGCCTGGCGATGACCGGGGCCTGGGTGGACCGGGAGCGCGGCCTGCTTTCGACGATCATCCTCGAAATGGGCGGCTCCTCGGACCTCGCGGCCTCGCTCCGGACGGGCGAGCCTGTTGTGCTGATGGGCCCCACCGGCTCGCCGACGGAGATTCCCGGGAATGAAACGGTGCTGCTCGCCGGCGGCGGGCTCGGCAATGCGGTGCTGTTCTCCATCGGGCGCGCGCTGCGCGAGGCGGGCAGCCGTGTGCTCTACTTCGCGGGCTACAAGGAAGCGGGCGACCGCTACAAGACCGCCGAGATCGAGGCGGCGGCCGATGTCGTGGTCTGGTGTTGCGACGAGGCGCCGGGCTTCCGGCCGGAGCGCGCGCAGGACTTCGCCCATGTCGGCAATATCGTGGACGCGATGACGGTCTACGGAGAGGGGCGGATGGGCGCGCCGCCGATCCCGCTCGGCGAGGTGGACCGCATTCTCGCCATCGGCTCGGACGGCATGATGGCGGCGGTCGATGCCGCGCGGCGGGGTGTGCTCCGCGACCTGCTCAAGCCGGGGCACAAGGCCGTCGGCTCGATCAACTCGCCGATGCAATGCATGATGAAGGAGATCTGCGCCCAGTGCCTCCAACTGCACCGGGACCCGGACTCGGGCGAGGAGCGCGTCGTCTATTCCTGCTTCAACCAGGACCAGCCGCTCGACCTTGTGGACTTCCCGACGCTGAAAGGCCGGCTGTCGCAGAACGGCGTGCAGGAAAAGCTGACGGCGGCATGGATCAGACATTGCCTCCAGGCCTGAGCGGGGCCGGGGCGGTCTCTGCGACAACCCGTCCCGCAAGCGCGCCGCAGCACAGACTGGATTCTGTGTAATATATTGCAATTATTGAGAATAGTCGGCATTCGAGGCCATTCGGGACAAACTGCCCGCCGAAATTGCTAGCACTCGATGACCATGAGTGCCAGATTTTGCTTGAACTTTCGCCGCCGAGACCTTAACTGCCCCGCCAACCCCTGTTTGGGGGTCGTTTCACCAGAGTCCAGCAGGAGGCAAGGCATGAAATTCAGGCCGCTCCATGACCGTGTGCTCGTCCGGCGCGTCGAGCAGGAAGAGAAGACCGCCGGCGGCATCATCATTCCCGATACGGCGCAGGAAAAGCCGATGGAAGGCGAGATCATCTCCGCCGGCCCCGGCGCCAAGAACGACAAGGGCGAGCTCGCCCCGCTCGACGTCAAGGCGGGCGACCGGGTGCTGTTCGGCAAGTGGTCCGGCACCGAGGTCAAGATCGACGGCCAGGAGCTGTTGATCATGAAGGAGTCCGACATCATGGGCGTCATTGAGCAGGCCGCCGCCTGAGCCGGCGAGCCTTACGAATGGCGGCGTAGTCGCCGCCGCCGCCCCGAACGAGCATTCAGACAAGGAGGGAAGCCACCATGGCTGCCAAGGACGTCAAGTTCAACACCGACGCCCGCGACCGCATGATGCGCGGCGTCAATGTGCTGGCGGACGCCGTCAGGGTCACGCTCGGCCCCAAGGGCCGCAATGTCGTTCTCGACAAGGCCTTCGGCGCGCCGCGCATCACCAAGGACGGCGTGACCGTCGCGAAGGAAATCGAGCTGTCCGACAAGTTCGAGAACATGGGCGCGCAGATGGTGCGCGAGGTCGCGTCCAAGACCAATGACGAGGCCGGCGACGGCACCACCACCGCGACCGTGCTTGCCCATGCGATCGTCCGCGAGGGCGCCAAGGCCGTTGCGGCCGGCATGAACCCGATGGACCTCAAGCGCGGCGTCGATCTGGCCGTCGACAAGGTCGTTGCGAAGCTCCAGGAGCGCTCGCAGAAGGTCAAGGACTCCGAAGAGGTCGCCCAGGTCGGCACCATCTCCGCCAATGGCGAGGCCGAGATCGGCAACATGATTGCCGAGGCCATGCAGAAGGTCGGCAATGAGGGCGTCATCACGGTCGAGGAGGCCAAGAGCCTCGATACCGAGCTCGACGTGGTCGAGGGCATGCAGTTCGACCGCGGCTACCTCTCGCCCTACTTCATCACCAATGCCGACAAGATGAACTGCGAGCTGGAGAGCCCGCACATCCTGCTGCACGAGAAGAAGCTGACCTCGCTGCAGCCGATGCTGCCGGTGCTCGAGGCGGTGGTGCAGTCGGGCAAGCCGCTGCTGGTCATCGCCGAGGACATCGAGGGCGAGGCGCTGGCGACCCTGGTCGTCAACAAGCTGCGCGGCGGCCTCAAGGTCGCGGCCGTGAAGGCGCCGGGCTTCGGCGACCGCCGCAAGGCGATGCTGGAGGACATGGCGATCCTGACCGGCGGCCAGGTCATCTCCGAGGACCTCGGCATCAAGCTGGAAAGCGTCAACCTCGAGATGCTCGGCACGGCGAAGAAGGTCTCGATCACCAAGGACGAGACCACCATCGTCGACGGCGCGGGCGGCAAGGACGACATCCAGGCCCGCTGCGGCCAGATCCGCCAGCAGGTCGAGGAGACGACCTCAGACTACGACCGCGAGAAGCTGCAGGAGCGGCTGGCGAAGCTCGCCGGCGGCGTGGCGGTGATCCGCGTCGGCGGCGCGACCGAGGTCGCGGTGAAGGAGCGCAAGGACCGCGTTGACGATGCGCTCAACTCCACCCGCGCGGCGGTCGAGGAAGGCATCGTGGCCGGCGGCGGGTCGGCGTTGATCTACGCCGCGAGCGCGCTCGACGACCTCAAGGGCGAGAACGACGACCAGCGCGTCGGCGTCGATATCGTGCGCAAGGCGCTCCAGTCGCCCGTGCGCCAGATCGCCGAGAACGCCGGCGAGGACGGCGCGGTCGTGGCCGGCAAGCTGCTCGAGACCACCGACAACGTCAACTGGGGCTTCGACGCGCAGAACGGCGAATATACCGACCTGGTGAAGGCCGGCATCATCGACCCGACCAAGGTCGTGCGCACGGCGCTGCAGGACGCGGCCTCGGTCGCCGGCCTGCTCATCACCACCGAGGCCATGGTCGCCGAGAAGCCGGAGCCGAAGCAGCCCATGGGCGCGCCCGGCGGCGGCATGCCCGACATGGGCGGCATGGATTTCTGATCCACGCCGTCACCGACGGTTACAACGATTGGGGCGCCCTTCGCGGGGCGCCCCTTTTCTTTGGGAATTATAATCCTGATTGCCTCCGGCCCGGTTTCACCCTGCATTGTTTGAAAGGGAGAAACCGCCATGACCAAAGCCCCAGGCAAGGCTCACCGCAAAGGCATTTCGCTTATGGAGTTGGCCGCCATGTTTCCCGATGAGGCATCGGCGGAAGCATGGTTTGAGGAGGTCCATTGGCTCGGCAGTCGCTTCTGCGGCAAATGTGGTTTATGAGGTGAGGAACCGTAAACCCGCCCCCTACAGGTCTCGGGACTGCAAGAACTACTTTAGCGTCCGCACGGGCACCGCCATGGAGGAGACCAACCTGCCGCTGCGCAAATGGGCTTTCACCGTTTACCTCTACGTCACCAGCCTCGAGGGCGTTAGCAGCATGAAGCTGCATCGCGACCTTGGTGTTACGCAGAAAGTGGCATGGTTGGCAAAACTGCTGTTGTTGGGGCGCGCAATTGGGCAACGTGGCGTGTCTAGGTGCAGCCCGTGCCCAAATACCGTGGCGCCAACGCTGGCTGGCTTTTTTGCGGCGAGTATGTTGAGCCCTATGCAACCGTTTATACGGACAAGGCCGTTGCCTACAAGGGCATGCCGCATAGGCACGAGGCCGTCAATCATAGCGTTGGCGAATACGTCCGGGGCCAGACCTATACCAACGGCATTGAGTCATTTTGGGCCATGCTTAAACGGGCGCATAAGGGCACTTTCCACAAGATTAGCCAGAAGTACCTGCATCGCTACGTTACCGAGTTCGCCGGCCGCCATAACGTGCGAGATGAGGACACCATTGCTCAAATGCGCGACGTGGTAGTTGGGCTAATTGGCAAGCGGGTGATGTGTACCGGGTTGGTGGTGGACTAAGTTATCCACAGTTTCCAAGATGTTGTGTAGTTTGTCAAACTTTCCCATGCATCTCGTATGTTGACGCCTCACTGCCTGTGATCTAGCCTGACGCCTGTCGTTGACAGGAGGTGTCAAACGGAAAGGGGCCGAGGCCCTTGGACGACCTCGACCCCACTCTCCCACAGAGAGCACTTGCGCTGATCAGGCGCGAGCAAGGCAACCTTACCCGCACCAGTTTGTTTAGCGCAAGTGTCTCTCCACAGGTTTTCCAGTGGAGGACATAATGTCCGATCAGATCTACGTTGATACCGATGGTCGCCGATACATTCTGCGGCCTTGGTTCACCAAGAAAGACGGCACGCGCGTCTATGCCCGCGATCATGGCAAATGCGCATTCAAGATTTATCTTGACTAGCCGATGCTAGGTTATAGCTGCGCCCCGGCTGACATATGATATCAACCGGGGCGCTACGCTATTGGAGGTGTAACAGAGTTGGCTTATTGCACCGGCCTTAGACGCCGGCGGGCGCGGCAAGCTTCCAAGCAACCCCGTGCCCCGTGGGTTCAAATCCCACCGCCTGCACCAAAAGCTCTGCTGCGTCTCTTGATCACTTCGCCGGTTGCGGCGGTTCCTTGGCGGGAGCATTGGGGGTTAGCCGTTCCTGAACCACGCGCTGCATGACCTTGGCCAACAGGTCGAGCTTGGCCTTATCCAGCATGGTAGCGTTCCCTATAGCCACCAGTTGAACGAAATATCAAGAACTAGGGCGCTTGACAAGAGGTAATATGTCAACGCTAATTAAAACGCCGGTCAGGGGGTTGGGTCTCGAACCCAAGTCTCCCGCTCCTAAAGCGGGTGCCTTACCAGCTAGACTACCCCCTGTTCGGCATGTCTGGAGGCGGGGACCGGAGTCGAACCGGCTTACGTGGATTTTCTAGTTCCCGGCGTGGCCGTCACGCTCCCCCGCCTTCAGACGCATTTTGCATCAAGACAGAATGGAGTCAAGCCTCTCCGCACCACCGCCGTCTCCGCAATTATCATGGATATGTACTCTTGTCAATCGTTTGGTGAAAAATAATTTGCTGGGATGATAGCCCTGCAAACAGCGCCACGGGTCCCGCTTGGTTGGGTCACCCGCTATTGCCAAAGGCTTCAACGGCGCTGGCTGCTACGGAGTCCCATTACGGAAGCGGGCGACCCGGCACAGGTGGGTCAGCGCTGTCGGTATGTGGAAGGCATGAAACGGATCGAGCGGACGGGATTAGACCGGATCGCCGCAACGTGGTGCGGGCTTTCTCTGGAACCTGCATCGCGATATGTCCGACTTGCGCAAGCGCATGGCCCGTCTGGAGGGCTTGTTCGAGGGCTTCACCAAGCGGAGCGGCGAGCAGGCGTAAGTGCGGACGCCTAGTCGGGAGGCCGACGCCGGCCCCAGGCAGTGCCGAAAATGCGTTGCGTGCGCCGGTAACCGCGCGACGAGGACGAACGGCCCCGCCGGACGGGATTTATTCGCGGGCGGTTCCCCTCCGCTGCCCCGCAATGGCGTTGCGCAGGGCCTCGACCGCACCCTCGACGCGCGCCATTCGTTCGCACAGGTTCGCAATGTCGCGCCGCAATTCGCGTTGGCCCGGAACGATCAGCAGGCCGAGAGCAGCCCCGGCGCCGATGACCGCAAGGATGATGACCGCCGTTTCGCCGCTCATGCCGTCCGTCCTCCCGTTCCCGGGCCCGTAACGCAATCCGGGCGCTCGACCGGGCTGGCGCAGGGCGCGCGGTCCGAACGGTGGTCGGGGCGGCGAGATTCGAACTCGCGACCTTCTGCTCCCAAAGCAGACGCGCTGCCAGGCTGCGCTACGCCCCGCCGGGCGCCCGTCTTCTACTCCGCCGGCCCGCCGCCTGCAATCGGCGCGGCTGCCGGGCGCCCGCCGTCACCTGCGCCGGCCGGCCCCGGCCGGGCGGCGGGCGCGCTCCAGGCCGTGGCGCTTCAGGAAGCGCTGCACCGCGCCCAACCCGAACTCGGCGCCCTCCGCTGCCAGCGCGTCGCGAAGCGCGCGGATGCTGATGCCCGGCCGCCTCTCCAGAAGGCGGTGGATCCGGTCCCGCTCCGCCTCGATCCGCCAGGACCGGGAGTCGCCGCCCCTCGGATCGGGCCGCAGATGGCCGCGCTCCCGATAGCGCTTCACCCAGCGGGAGATATTCTGGGGATGGACCCCGAACCGCCGGCCCGCGGCCGCCCTGGTCATCCCCTCGTCCAGCACCGCCGCAACCGCCCGGCGGCGCAGGTCCTCGCCGAACGCCAGCCCCTGGCTCCGTCCCGCCAGCAAGTCCGTCATGACTCCTCCCCCGGCCGCACCGTCCGGCGGCCTATTTCGAACGGGTCGGGCGCGTGGATTCCACCCCGGAATTACGACAACTCGGTCGGTTCTCCCGCGGCCGGCGCGCGCACCTTCCCTGCCCGGCCCGAGGCCGGTTTCGCCCTTCGAAATCCCGAGTAGCGCCACAAGGCGGCCCATGCCGCACGCGCTCAGCACCGTCAGGTCATCTGCCTGTTCGTTCCCGATTCATACTCTTATGGAGGGTAATATAGGCCATTCAGGGACAAAGTCAAACTCTTTTCAGGAAAAAAAGCATGTAACGATCCTCCGCCGCCGGCACGGACGCCCGCAAAGCCTGCCTGAACCCGATCCGGGGCCGGCCGTGGTACACTGCCGGAAACAGCAAACGGGAGGCGGGCCATGTCCGGGGAAACAGCAGGGATCGGGACCCTCGACTATCGTCTGAGCCCCCTGCCGGTGCGCGGCGACCTCGTTGCCGCCCAGCAGCGCGCCTGGGCGCGGCTGGCGGCGCCGGGCGAGTGGTGGCCGGGCGCCGTGCGCATCGCCATCGCCGAGGAGACCCGCGCGGCGGAACGTTGCGGACTCTGCCGGGAGCGCAAGGCGGCGCTCTCGCCCTATGCCGTGACCGGCGCGCACGAGACGGCGACGGACCTGCCCGAAGTGCTGGTCGAGGTCGTCCACCGCATCCGCACCGACCCCGGCCGCCTGACGCCGCGCTTCTACGCCGACGCTCTGGCCGGCGGGCTGAGCGACGCCGAATATGTCGAGACGGTGGGCGTCATGGCGACGGTCATCGCCGTCGACAGCTTCTGCGACGCCATGGGGCTGCCGCGCCATGCGCTGCCGGCGCCCGTTGCCGGGGAGCCGCGCCGGCGCCGGCCGGCGGGCGCGAAGGAGGGGCTCGCCTGGGTGCCGACGGTGGCGCCGGAGGACCTGACCGACGCGGAGGCCGGCATGTATGACGGGCTCTCGGCCGTGAACATCCACCGCGCGCTCTCGCTGGTGCCCGCGGAAGTCACAGGCTTCTTCGACATGGACTCGGTGCACTACCTGCCCGACGGGCAGCTCCGGGACTACGGCACCGAATACCGCGCGCTCACCCACGCCCAGACCGAGTTCCTCGCGGGCCGGGTGTCGGCCATCAACCGCTGCGTCTACTGAACCACCAGCCATGCGGTGCTGCTCCGTGAGAGCGGCGAACATACGGGCGACGACTACGAGCTGGCGGCGATGGTCGCCGGGGACGGGACCGGCGGCGGCGTCGCGGCGGGGGCGGCGCTGACCGCCTATGCGGACAGCTTCTACGAAGAGGGCAGGGCGGGCTTTGCGGCGGCGCGGGACCGGCTGCATGAGGAAATCGGCGGCGAGGCGCTGGTCGATGCCGCCGGCGTGCTCGCCATCTTCAATGCCGTGGTGCGGGTCGCCGATGCGACCGGCATTCCGCTGGAGGTGCAGAAAGCGCAGATGAGCGCCGATTTCCGGGGCGAACTCGGCATAAACGACTATCCCGCCGCCGCCGGCAAGGTCTGAGACGCAGGCTCCGCTCGATGCCGGGCGATTGCCCGGCGCCATGTCTTGCTTGACACGCCCGACCGGTGTCCGAACATTCGAGCCATGCTGCCCGGCACTGGAATGCGGCTGTGGATGGCGCCATTTGCGCTGGCGCTGGCGGCCTCCTTTGCCGCGCCGGAAGCGGGCTCGCACACGGAGGCGGCGCCGGACGCCGCAACGGCCGAAGGCGGCGGGCGGCTCGCGCGCCTCATCGGGCCGGCCGTCGAATTCCAGCGCCAGGCGAATGCGGAAATCGCATTGCACATGAGCGCCCTGCAGCGCGGCGACGACCTCGGCGCCTTCTTTCTGGGGCTGGCGATTGCATTCGCCTATGGAAGCATCCACGCCTTCGGGCCGGGGCACGGGAAATTCGTCATCGTTTCCTATTTTCTCGGCCGCGAGGCGCGGGTCGTGCGCGGGGTCGTCATGGCGGCGCAGGTCGCAATCGTCCATGTCATCGCCGCGGTCGTCGTCGTCTGGCTGGCGGACATCGCGCTGAAGGCCGGGTTCGGCATCGGGCTCTCCGAAGTGCCGGGCCTGCGCGCCGGGAGCTTCCTGATCATCGTGGGAATCGGCGTGTACATGCTGTATTCGGCCGTCCGGGCCTCGCTCGATCCCGGCGCCGGCGCTCACGGCCACCATCACCGCCACGGCCATGACGGCCACCATCACGATCACGGCGGCAGGGCGGAAGGCGGCCTGCTGGCGCTCGCCGCGGGCATGGCGCCGTGCCCCGGCGCGGTGCTCATCATGCTTTACGCGGTGGCCAACGGCATGATCGTTCCGGGGTTCCTGCTCGTGGCGGCGATGTCGCTGGGGATCGGGCTCAGCATCTGCATTCTGTGGGTGGGCGCGATTCTCGCCAGGCAGACCGCGATGCGGGTCATGGAGCGGGCCGGCGGCAACCGGGGCCTGGGCGCGCTCCGGCACGGGATGAACTATGCCGGGGCGGTGTTCGTCACTCTTGTCGGGCTGGCGTCCTTCATGGCGCTGATGCAGGCGCCGCCGGGCTGATTTACTTCTGTTCCCGGCCGCCAAGCTGTGGTTTGCTCCCCTGCCATGACCGAAATCGACGATCCCATCGCCTTCGAGCTCTTCAAGAACGCCATCTTCTCGATCGCCGACGAGATGGCGCTCACCATCTGCCGGACCACCTATTCCGGCGTGCTGCGCGACAATATGGACTTCTCCACCGCCTTTGCGGATGCCGACGGGCGGCTGGTGGCCCAGGGGCTCACCCTGCCGGGGCATCTGGGGTCGATCCCGACCGCGCTCGCCACGGTGGTCGAGCGGTTCCGGGACGACATCCATCCGGGCGACGTGTTCTGCCTGAACGACCCGTTCGACGGCGGCATGCACCTGCCGGACATCTTCGTCTTCCAGCCGATCTTCCATGAGGGGCGCCGGCTGGCCTTCGCCTGCACCATCTGCCACCACACCGATGTCGGCGGGCGCGTGGCGGGCTCCAACGCCTCCGACTCGACGGAGATCTACCAGGAAGGGCTGCGCATCCCGCCGCTCAAGATGTTCGAGCGCGGCAAGCGCAACGAGACGCTCTGGACGCTGATCGAAAGCAATGTCCGCGTGCCGGTGCGGCTTGCGGGCGACCTGCGCGCCCAGCTTGCGGCCTGCCATATCGCGGAGGCGGCCTTCCTCGGCCTCGTGGAGAAATACGGCGAGGAGCGCGTCGGCGTCTATATGGAGGCGGTGATCGACTATGCCGAGCGGCTGACCCGCGCGGCGCTCTTGGAACTGCCGGACGGGACTTGGTCCTTCGAGGACTGGATCGACGATGACGGCATCGATGTCGGCAAGCCGATCCGCCTGTTCGTGACCTTCACCAAGACGGGCGATTCGATGAAGGCCGACTGGACCGGCTCGTCGGAGCAGGTGAAGGGCGCGATCAACAACACGCTCTCCTTCACCAAGGCCGCGACCTATTGCGCGGTGCGCTCGATCCTGCCGCCGGGCATCCCCAATAACGAAGGCGTGTTCCGCGCCATCGAGGTGACGGCCCCGCCGGGCACCATCGCCAATGCGGTGCTGCCGGCGGCCTGCGCGGCGCGCGGGCTGACGGGCTTCCGCATGGTGGACTGCGCCTTCGGCGCGCTCGCCGGGTGCGCGCCCGACAGGGTGTTCGCCTGCTCCGACGGCGGCAACACGGGCGTGTCCATCGGCGGCTACGACAAGGAACGCCGGCCCTTCATCTATGTCGATTTCGCCTGCGGCACCTGGGGCGGGCGGCCCTATGCGGACGGGCTCGAGGGCAACGCCAACATGTTCGCCAACATGGCCTCGCACTCGGTCGAGGTGACGGAGGCGGAGCAGCCGGTCCAGGTGCTGCGCTACGACCTGGTGGCGGACCGGATGGGGCCGGGCGCCTATCGCGGCGGCGCGCCCTACCGGCGGGAATACCGCTTCCTGGAGCATGAGGCGGTGCTGCAGGTGCGCGCCGACCGCATGGCCTTCCGCCCCTACGGCCTTTCCGGCGGCAAGCCGGGCGAGCCGGCGGCGAACTATCTGAACGGCGAGCCGGTCCCCTCCAAGATTACGCGCAACATCCATGAGGGCGATGTGTTCCTGCACGAGCTGGCGGGCGGCGGCGGCTGGGGCGACCCGCTGGACCGCGAACCGACGGCCGTGGCCCGCGACGTACTGAACGAACTGCTTTCGCCCGAGGGCGCGGAGCGGGACTACGGCGTCGTGCTCGCTGCCGACGGCCGCACGGCCGACGAGGCCGCCACGGCGCGCCTGCGCGCGGTAATGCGGGACGGCAGCGTCGACACCGCCATGCAGAACGAGAGCGCCGACAGCCGCGCGGCGGAATAGGCAGCCGGCCTCCGGGCCTGCTTGCGAGGGCGGGTGCAGTCGTCGTCCTCGGAGACGGACTCCTTTCGGATTACACCGGGTTCCAGCTCTATTCCGGCGCCCGCGGGACCGCGTCCTTTTCCTCGTTTCAGGGAAAGCCACGAACGCGCCGGCGGTGCTACAAATGCCCGACAGGCGGCGCCTGCAACCGGGAAGGAGAGACCGGACGTGTTCACCGACCGCATAGAGGAACGCTGGATCGCGGCGTTCGACACCGTCTTCGGCCTCTGCAAGGTGGAGAAGGGCGAGGAAGTCGCGATCCTCTCGGAAACGCAGTCGCGGCGGCTCAATGTCGAACTGGCCGAGCTTGCGCTGCTCCGGCGCGGCGCGCGGCCGTTCCATGTCACGGTCGTCTCGCCGCCGCAGACCGCCCCCGTGCCGGTGCGCTCGACCGGATCGTCGCCCGCCCTGCAGGGGCTGGGTCCGGCGATCAGGGCGCTCGCCGCCAGCTCCCTCGTCGTCGATGTGACGGTGGAGGGAATGCTCCATGCGCCGGAGCTGCCGGAAATCATCGCCGACGGCGCGCGGCTGCTGATGGTCTCCAACGAGCACCCGGACGCGCTCGAGCGCCTGTTGCCCGACCCGGCGCTCACCGAGCGTGTCAAGGCGGCGGTCAGGCGGATCCGGGCGGCGAAGGAGATGCGCGTGACCTCCGAAGCCGGCTCGGACCTCACCGTCGCGCTGGAGGGCGCGCCGAGCGCCGGGGTCTGGGGCTATTGCGACCGGCCGAGGACGGTCGCCCACTGGCCGGGCGGGATCGTCGTCGCCTTCCCCGCCGCCGGCTCCGTCCACGGCCGGTTGGTGCTCGATACCGGCGATGTCAACCTGACCTTCAAGCGTTACCTGGAGGCGCCGGTGGCGCTCACCGTCGAGGATGACTACGTCACCGCCATCGAGGGCGAGGGCACCGATGCCGAGCTCTTCCGGCGTTACTGGGCCGCCTGGGGCGACCGCGAGGCTTATGCCACTTCACATGTCGGGTGGGGCCTGAACGAGGCGGCCCGCTACGAGGCGCTCGCTATGTACGACCAGCGCGACTTCAACGGCACCGAGATCCGCGCCTTCGCGGGCAACTTCCTCTACTCGACCGGCGCCAACGAGTTCGCCAACCGCCACACGCTCGGGCATTTCGACCTGCCGATGCGGAACTGCACGGTGAGCCTCGACGGGGTGAATGTGGTGGAGGCCGGCCGGCTGGTCGATTCCTGAGCAGGTGGAGGGCGTGGCGATGGCTTCCAGCGACGAGCGGCGCGACGCGCCGATGTTCGACCCGGACTATTACGGGCTCACCGGCGAACAGGCGGCGCTCTGCGCGGAGGCCCGGCGGCTCGGCGAGGAGAGCTTCGCGGCGCGCGCCGACGAATGGGACCGCGACGCGATCTTCCCGATGGCGAACTACCGGGACCTCCACGAGGCGGGCCTGCTCGCCGTCTGCGTGCCGAAGGAGCATGGCGGGCACGGCGCGGACCTGAAGACCTATTCGCTGATGGCGGCGGAAATCGGCCGTTACTGCGGCTCGACGGCGCTCACCTTCAACATGCATGTGAGCTCGTGCCTGTGGACCGGGGCGCTCGCCGACGACCTGCCGATGAAGCGGGAACAGCGGCGAGAGCACAACCGGCGGCGCGCGCTGCACTACACCCGCATCGTGGATAAGGGAGCGATCTACGCCCAGCCGTTCTCCGAAGGCGGTGCGGCGGCGGCCGGCTTCCGCCCGTTCGGCACGCTGGCCGACCGGGTCGAGGGCGGCTGGGTCATCAACGGCAAGAAGATCTTCGCCTCGCTCGCCGGCTCGGCGGACTATTACGGCGTGCTCTGCACCGAGAAGAAGCAGAACCTGAGCCGCCGCGACACGATGTATTTCGCCGTCCCCGCCGATGCCGAGGGGGTGAGCGTGGTCGGCGACTGGGACCCGCTCGGCATGCGTGGGACGGTCTCGCGCGACCTCCTGTTCGAAAACGTGTTCGTGTCCGACGACGCGGCGCTGATGCCCAAGGGGGTCTATTTCGAGGCGGCGACCCGCTGGCCTCACATGTTCACCACGCTGACCCCGGCCTATATGGGCATCGCCCAGGCGGCCTACGATTTCACCGTCCGCTATTTGCGCGGCGAGGTGCCGGGCATGCCGCCGGTCAAGCGGCGCATGTACCCGACCAAGCAGCACGCCGTCGCGGAGATGCTGGTCGCGCTGGAGCAGGCCAAGGCGCTCTGGTTCCAGATGCTCGGCGAGGCCCGCCCCAACCCGTCCAAAGCCTCGGTGCTCCGCGCCTATTGCGCCCAGTACACGGTGATGGAAACGGCGAACGACCTCTGCCAGAAGGCGATCCGCACCTGCGGCGGGCAGTCGATGCTGAAGAGCCTGCCGCTGGAGCGGCTCTACCGCGACAGCCGCTGCGGCTCGCTGATGCTGCCGTGGACGGCGGAGCTCTGCATCGACAAGCTCGGCCGCGAGGCGCTCTACGAGCGCGGCGAAGAAGACGAATGAACGACCTGTCCTCGTGGGTCGAGAAGAACGCCGCGTTCACACCGTCGAAAACCGCGATCCGCTTCGAGGGCGAGGACATAGACTACGCCCGCCTCGCGGAGACGATCCGGGGCCATGCCAGGGCACTGAAGACCGTCCACGGCGTCGGGCGCGGCGACCGGGTCGCCTTTCTCGGCTTCAACAGCCCCTCAATGCTGGCGCTCTTCTTCGCCTGCGCGCGGGTCGGCGCGATGTTCTCGCCGCTCAACTGGCGCCTTGTGGCGCCGGAACTCGCCTATATCCTCGGCGACTCCGCCCCTCGGATACTGGTCGCGGACGCCGGCCACGCGGAGCTCGCGCGCGAGGCGGCGGCGGACTGCCTGGAGACCGCCGTCATTCCCGCAGACGGGATCGCCCGCGAGGCGGAGACAGCGGCGGGCGAAGACCGCGACGCGCATGCCGGGCCGGAGACCCCCTGCCTGCTGGTCTACACCTCGGGCACCACGGGCCATCCCAAGGGCGCGGTGCTCGACCAGCGGGCGATCCAGGTCAACGCCCTCAACTGCGTCCACTATGCCGGGCTGACGGACGCCGACCGCGTGCTGACGGTGCTGCCGATGTTCCATGTGGGCGGGCTCAACATCCTCACCTCGCCCGCCTTCTATGCCGGCGGGACGGTGATCCTGCACCGCCGTTTCGAGCCCGAGGCAACGCTCCGCGCGATCGTCGGGGAGCGCCCGACGCAGCTTGTCCTGGTCCCGGCGACCATCCAGGCGGTGATCGACCTCCCGGGCTGGGTGGAAGCGGACCTCTCCAGCCTGCGTCTGCTCACCACCGGCTCCTCGGTCGTGCCGCGCCACCTGATCGACGCTGTGCAGGCGCGCGGCATCCCGGTATGCCAGACCTACGGGCTGACGGAGACGGCGCCGGTCTCGATCTACCAGAAGCCGGGCGACGGGCTGCGCAAGCCCCGCTCGACCGGGAAATGCGGGCTCCACTGCGAGATGAAGATCGCCGACGACGAGGGCAACGAGGTTCCGGTCGGCGCCTCCGGGGAAATCCTGATCCGCGGCGGCAACGTCCTTCGCGAATACTGGAACAACGGGGAGGAGACGCGCCGCGCGCTCAGGGGCGGCTGGTTCCATACCGGCGACGTGGCGTATCGCGACGAAGAGGGCGACGTGTTCGTCATCGACCGCAAGAAGGACATCGTGATCTCGGGCGGGGAGAACATCTACCCGGCCGAGATCGAGCAGCTGGTCCACCGGATGGACGATATCGCCGATGTGGCCGTGGTCGGACGCGGGGACGCGCGCTGGGGCGAGGTGCCGGTCGCCGTCGTCGTTCCTGCCCCGGGCGCAAGGATCGCGGCATCGGACTTTCTCGCCCGCTTCGAAGGCCGGCTCGCCCGTTTCAAGCATCCGAAGGAGGTGCTGTTCGTCGATGGGCTCCCGAGGACCGCCCTGGGCAAGACGCGAAAGCACGAGTTGAGGGAGTGGGTGAAGGCCGGGGGACGTTAGACGGTCCGACCCAAAGGAAAGCAGCCGGCGGGTTTGGGGGCCCCGCCGGCTGCGCTGCCGGTTGCGGTGGAGGAAACGCTACCGGCAGGGAATGTCGAGGAAGTCGGCCTGAGTCCGGGCCGGGGCGCCGTGCGGAGCCGGGACCGCCGTCACCGGGGTCCCGCGCCGCCTGCGCCCCTCTTCGACACTCCATTTGCGTCCCGCATCGCAACCTGCCGTTATTTGCCGAACACTCATCTCTCGTTTCTCCGGCGTTTGCCGTTTCTTTCGAGTCCCAGCGCCCGGCGCGGAGGATTTCCGAAGCGGACATTCGCAGTCTTGCAAGGCCGCTATGCAAAGAACCAATACCGATTTCTTCTTTGTTTCATAATATTTTCAAATAACTCTGCCCGGCCGTTCCGCGCGGGCGGCAGGCCCGGAGAGGCGCGGTGACACACTCCCCGACCGGGCTGCGAGGTGTAGAATGGCGCCATGACCGAGACCGCCAGCGCCCTGACCCGGCTTCGCGACCTTCCCGGCCCGAGGGGCTTGCCCCTGGTGGGCGTGCTGCACCGGCTCCGCTTCGACCGGCTGCACCTGACGCTGGAGGAATGGGCGGACCGGTACGGGCCGCTCTTCCGGATCAATATGGGGCCGCACCCGATCGCCGTGGTGTCGGACAGCGCGGCCATCCAGCGTATCCTGGTGCAGCGCCCGCAAGGTTTCCGGCGCACGCGCCGGCTCGAGTCGGTGGCGGTGGAAATGGGGCTAAGAGGCGTGTTCGCCGCCGAGGGCGAGGACTGGCGCCGGCAGCGCCGGATCGTCACCGCGGCGCTCAACCGCCACAAGCTCGCGGACTTCTTCCCGAAGCTCGCCCTGATCGCCGCGCGCCTGCAGCACCGCTGGGAGGATGCGGCGGACCGGGGCGAGCCGGTGGATGTCTGCAGCGACCTCATGCGCTTCACCGTCGATGTCACCATGCAACTCGCCTTCGGCGTCGATGCCAACACGCTGGAGACGCCCGGCCCCGTGATCCAGCGCCATCTGGACAAGGTGTTCCCCGTGCTGCACCGGCGCACCAATGCGCCCTTCGCCTATTGGCGCTGGTTCCGCCTGCCCTCGGACCGGGCGCTCGACCGGGCGCTGGAAGCCATAAGGCGCGAGGTGGGCGAGATGGTGCGCGCCGCCAGGGAGCGCATGGCGGCGGACCCGGACCGCGAACCCGCCGACTTCCTGGAGGCGATAATGGCGGCGGCCGCGGACGAGGGGTCCGGCATCTCGGATGCCGACATCTTCGCCAATGCCGGCACCCTGCTGCTGGCCGGCGAGGACACGACCGCGAACAGCATCGCCTGGGCGATGCACTATTTCGCGCTCCATCCGGACCTGTTCGGGCGCGCCCGGGACGAAATCGATTCCGTGATTGCGCCGGCCGCGGCCATGGAGGGTCTGGAACAGGCGAACCGGCTGCCCTTCCTCGACGCCTTCTGCAACGAGGTGATGCGCCTCAAGCCGGTGGCGCCGATGCATGTGGCGGAGCCGCTGGAGGACACGGAGATGCTCGGCTGCCTGATCCCGAGGGGCACGCCGATCATGATGCTGCTCCGCCATGCGGCGACGAGCGACGAGCATTTCGCGGACGGCGAACGCTTCGACCCGGAGCGCTGGATTGCCCCTCCCGAAACGCGCCCGAGCCCCCATGACCGCCGCACCTTCCTGCCCTTCGGCGGCGGCCCGCGCCTTTGCCCCGGCCGGGCGCTGGCGCTGCTCGAAATCCGCACGGTCCTCGCCATGCTCTGCCGCAATTTCGACCTGGAGCCGGCCACGCCCCGCGCGCAGGTCCAGGAGCATCTGGCCTTCACCATGCTGCCCGCAGGGCTGAAGGTGAGGCTGAAGCGGCGGACGGCAGGCTGAGGGGCGGGCAGCGCCTTGACCGGCATTTCCGTGGAGCGCCGCGACGGCTGCGTCTGCATCCGCCTTGCCCGGGGCGAGGCCAATGCGCTCACGACACCGCTCATCCGCGAGCTTGCGGACGCGACGGAGGAGGCCGGGCGCGGCGCCCGCGGCGTGTTGCTTGCCGGCGGCAGGAGGTTCTTCTCGAACGGCGTCGATCTCGACTGGGCGCTCGAAGAGCCGCGCGACTCGATCCGTGAGATGTTCCTGGAACTGGGCCGGCTCATCCTGGCGCTGCTGGAAGCGCCGGTGCCGGTGGCGGGCGCCATAAGGGGCCATGCGATAGGCGCGGGACTCGCCATGTTCCTCGCCTGCGACTACCGCTACGGGGCGGCGGGCCGCGTGCTCATCGGCAAGCCGGAAATCCTGCTGGGCGTGCCCAACCCCTATTATGGCGACCGGTTGCTGCGTTTCGTGGCGGGAGACTTCGCCGCCTCCGACCTGATCTATACGGGCCGGCTCATCCACGCCGAGGAGGGCCGCAGCCTCGGCCTCGTCCACGAAACCGGCCCGAAGGCGGAGATAGAGGACATGGCGTGGGAAAAGCTGCTTTCCCTGTGCAATCTCGCCCCCGCCGCCTTCGCCGAATCGAAGCGCATGCGCCTCGGCCGCTTCTGCGCCGACCTCCGCGAACAAATGCCCGCCCGCGTAGCCCGCCAGACCGAACTCTGGCACAGTGAGGACGCGCAGACACGGCTGCGAAAGGCGGCGGAGCGGTTGCGGCGGTGAAGTAGTATGTTGTTGATGTAGAAATAAGCCTATTACGCCCACTGCCTATCGCTACTACCAAGTAAATCGAAGCTGGTAGCACGCTATTTTTTCAAGCTGCCCAAGCGCCCTTCGTGTTTTCGACCAGCGGCAACGAGAATCTTTGCTGCTAACATTGGCACCTGTAGTCAAAAACGAATGTCGTATTCCCGGCTTATTCGAGCCAATGCCGCACCATAGTCTAGATGAGTACTTCGCCGGTTGGTCCAATCAAACTCAAATGGGGATTCGTTCGTCGCCCCAAAACGAAGAATGATAAATTCGTCAAATTCTGAGCCAACAAACTGTATCAATCGCCGCTCCGCCTCGTCGGCCTCCTCGATGGGATGCTTGAAGGTACTGGACCCATTTGTTCTATACTGCCGATCTCCTTCATACGTTGTACAGTATGGCGCATGATTTACACCTACGATCCCGACACAAATTGGGCTTCCACCGCCCGATCGAAATTGTTCCACCTGCCCATGAAGGTCGTTGATAACCCTATCAATCTGCTTGATCATTGCTTTCATCATAATTTTTACCTCAACGCCAATCTCTATGGTAGCTATCGGCCCACGAGCGACCAAAAACTCTTCCTCCGCAATCGGTGTCTCATTGGGAATTATTTCACCAAAGCTGCCATCACCGCGCCGAGCTCGAACTCCGTGGCGCCTGTTCTGTATGTTTACGACGCTTCGTCGGTTCTCCACACGGCGTACGTATTTTTCCGACCGCTCAAGCCGATGAAGGTCTTCGTAGAGCTGTCGCGCAACCGTATCGCCGAGATTAGACTTCCTATGACGATATGCCTGCCCGTGAAATAAGTTTCGGAATGTTTCGAGAAGTTGGTAAGCCAACGCCTATCTCGCTTCTTGTTGGAGTTGCTCGCTGACAGGTTTCAACACTGCGTGTATCGCGCCTGTTTCTCGCTTCTTCAGAGCTGTCTCTTTGACATTGTCCCTAGCAATTTCGACGTACTTCGAATCAATATCGATCCCTATGGAGTTACGACCCGATGCAACCGCCGCGATAGCTGTGCTGCCAGTACCAAGAAATGGGTCCAATACAGTGTCTCCGGCGAAGGAAAACATGCGGATTAGTCGTTCGGCTAACACCGGCGGAAAAGGAGCAGGATGACCCATGCGGGTAGATGCACCTCTTATGTCCGTCCAAATTGATCGCCACCACTGCTGCATTTCTTCCTTAGTCAAGATCGAAAGAGCCTTTTGCAGTGAATTAACTTTGCGATACTCTCGTCCTTTTCGTAAAAATAGTATGTACTCAATGTCATTCTTAATGACAGCTCCTGGTTGATACGGTTTTCCATAAAACCCAGACCCGTTTCCTCGCGCTTCTGTTACGCCATTTGCGATCTTGTGCCAAATTATAGGAGTAAGAACATCCAATTCCAAAGCGCGGGAACGAACTTGAATATCTGAATGAAGGGGCATAACAAAATGTCTTCCATGTCGGCGACGAGGAATACAAACATCGCCTACCACGCAACAGATGCGTCCACCTGGAACTAGAACTCGAGCGCACTCTCTCCAAACTTTGTCAAGTTCATATAGAAATATGTCATAGTCCTCTATATCCCCAAGTTGTCCTGAAGTTTTGTTATATGCCTTGAGTGTCCAGTATGGCGGCGATGTAACAATCAAATGGACAGAATCGTTTGGAATATGCGAAAGGTCGCGAGCGTCACCCTGAGCAATAGCGTGAAAAGTCTGGTCGAAAGGGCTGGGCCAAGGTATGTTGCGAAAATAAGCATTTGCAGCCCGAAAAACCTTTAGGGCTTCTGACGTGTTATCAGCGGCGGGTAGCGTGACTTCCTCACCGCGAATGCTAATCACGTTGTCAAATTTTTGCACTGATCATCCTTTCCTATGGTCAAAATACAGGAAATCCTGTTGGGGAGAAAGGGGGGCAGGCCACAGCCACCGGTGGAGTGACTGCGCTTCAGCGGGAACGGGAATCTTAGCCTAGGTTGCACAGGCGTCGTTCCTGAGCCTCCACGAGACTTCCTCTTCCGGCGCGGTCTCGAAGAACAGCGCCAGCGCATCGGCGAGTTTGTCCCGGGCTTCGGCCACGGTGTCGCCCTGGCTTGCGACATCCACTGCCGGGCAGAGGGTGACATAGCCGTCGCCGTCCCGCTCGACGATGGCGGTCAGTTGCCTGTTCACGGCGTGCCTCCCGTTTCGTTCGCGTCCTTTTAGCCGCCCCGCCCCTCCGCCCGGAACGCCCATTTCACCGCCGCTCCCTCCGCACCCGTCCTGCCTTCCACCAGGATGGCGTCAGTGTTTCGGGGGCGGCCTTCGCCGAGATAGATGCTGCTGACGAGGCTGATCCGGCCGCCGGAGGCACGGAAGCTCCATTGCTGCGGCCGGGCAGCGTCAGCTGCACCGCGCCCGCCTCCAGCTTCGGCTCGACATCGGGGTGGAGGTGGAAGCGCAGGCTGAAGGGCCAGCCGGCGTTGCCCTCCAGCAGGTCCTCGCCGCGCAGGTCCCCGCCCTGGCGGGTGAGGTAGAGCCGGCGGCGGTGGATGAGGCCGAAGGGCGCGGCATAGCCGTCATGGCTGAGGTCGAGCCAGAGGCCGCCTTCGGCCTCGGTGCGCCGCGCCTCGACATGGAGGCCGCCCGCGCGCACGCCGCCGCCCTTGTCGATCTCGACGGCATGCACGTCGTTCACCGTCAGCGTGGAGTGCGCGGCGGTGGCGCGCGCGAGCTCGTTCCACGGCTCGGAGCCGTCCGCCGGCGCGCCGCAATTGACCACGATGCGCCGGGGCCCGTCGCTGAACTCCATCGCGAGCGGGCTCGAATGGCCGCCCCGGTCGAAACCCTTGGCCGTCGGCAGGCCGCTGTCCACCAGCACCAGCGTGCGCCCCGCCTGGAGCCGGTCGAAACCGGCCTCGATGCTGCGCGTTGGCGGGCGGGTGTGGCGGTCCACCCGCGCGAGCGCCAGATCGACCAACTCGCTCTCGGACTCGTGCCCGCCATGGAAGCAGGCGAGCCGCTTGTCGCCGTGGCGGAAGAAGGTAAGCGGCGGGCCGGCGTCGCGGACGGTCTCGGCCAGGCGTTCCGGCGGCGCGATGCCGGCCGCGCGCAAGAGGCCCTGAACCTCGATCAGCCGGCGCAGCGCCGACAATTGCGCGACCGGGTTGCGCGAGCGGTGGAAGCCGTCGGCGAAGAACTGCTCGTCGAGCGCGCGCTCGATCCGGCGCAGGAGCGCCCCCGGCTGCTGCCCGAAGGCGATGGCGGCGGCGAGCGCGCCCGCAAGTGCGGCGAAGCGCGGCGCGCCTTCCGGGGCTGTCTCGATGCCGCGCGCAAGCGACTGGGCGTGCATGCCCATGCTGTCGATGACGCGGGCGCGGAACAGCTCTCCCGCGCTCGCGGCGAAGAACTCGAAGCTGCCGAGCCAGGAATAAAGCCTGGCGCCGGCAATGTCCGCGCGCCATACCTCGCCGCGGCCGGACCCGTGCGCCTCGAGCCAGAGCAGCACGAGCCGCCTTGCCTCGCGCCGGCCCTGGTCGCCGCCGATGGCGCGCAGATGGCGCAGCCAGTCGAAGCGGTGCAGGAGGAGCGCGGCGTTGTCCTCCGGCGGGGCCTGCAGGGCGGCCGCCAGGCGCCCGCCGTCGTTGAGCAGCGCCTCGCCCCGGTCCGAGGCGCCGGGCCACAGGTCGCGCGGCGCGGCCGCGAGGTTGCGCGCCCCGCCGCCGAGCCGTCTTGAAAACCCCGCAGGGAAGAGGCGCCGCCCCGCAAGGCCGCGCACGCCGATCAAGGCGCGGCCTCGCGCAGCCGGCGGATGCGCCCGGCGCAGCCCTGGAGCCCGTCGGCGAAGACGAAGCTGCCCGCGACCAGCACGTCGGCGCCCGCGGCCCGCACTTCGGCCGCGGTCTCGTCGGTGATGCCGCCGTCCACCTCAAGGTCGATCTCCCGGCCCGATTCGTCGATGCGCGCGCGGAGCGCCGCGATCTTGGCGCATTGGGCCGGCAGGAAGCTCTGGCCGCCGAAACCCGGATCGACCGTCATCGCCAGCACGAGGTCGATGTCGCCGAGCACGGCATCCACGGCGCTTGCCGGCGTACCGGGATTGAGCGCCACGCCCGCCCGGCGGCCCGCCTCCCTGATGCGCTGCACGCTGCGGTGGAGGTGCGGCCCCGCCTCGGCATGGACGGTCACGATGTCCGCCCCGGCATCGAGGAATTCGGGCAGCAGCGGGTCGAGCGGCGCAATCATCAGGTGCGTGTCGAAGGTCCGGTCGGTGCGCCTGCGGAGCGCCTTCACCACTGCCGGGCCGATGGTGAGGTTCGGGACGAAATGGCCGTCCATGACATCGATATGAATATAGTCGGCGCCGGCGGCAACGAGCGAGTCCACGGCGGCCCCGAGCTCCGCGAAGTCGGCGGAGAGTATCGACGGGGCGATCCGCGTTGACCGGCGCATGCACAATTGATAGCAGCAGGGTCGCGGACCATCAATCCGGTGCGCGACCGTAACCCCAGCGAGAGAGCCATGGCCGCGCCGATTCCGTTCTACCGGGACTTCGATATCGAACCGGAGCGGGTCTATGAGCTGACGCCGCTGGTGCGGCGCATCACCAGCGCCAATCCGAGCCTGTTCACCTTCAAGGGCACCAATACCTACATCGTCGGGCGCGGCGAGGTGGCGGTGATCGACCCCGGCCCGGAGGACGCCGCGCACACGGCCGCGATCCTGGATGCGCTCCGGGGCGAGACCGTGACCCACATCGTCGCGACGCACACCCACCGCGACCACTCGCCCGGCTGCGCCGCGCTCAAGGCGGCCACCGGCGCGCCGCTTTGCGGCTACGGCCCGCACGGCATCGGCGCCCGGCGCAACTGGCCCTTCGACTCGCCCGAAGGCGGCGACACGGGCTTCGACCCCGACATCCGGGTGCCCGACGGCGGGCGCATCGAGGGCCGGGGCTGGACCCTGGAGGGCCTGTTCACGCCGGGCCACATCTCCAACCATCTCTGCTTCGCGCTCGCGGAGGAGGACTCTCTGTTCAGCGGCGACCATGTGATGGGCTGGTCCACCTCCATCGTCTCCCCGCCGGACGGCGACATGGCGCACTACATGGCGAGCCTGCGCAAGGTGCGGGCGCGCACGGAAACCCCCTGGTGGCCGGGTCACGGGCCCCCGATCACCGATCCGGGGCCGTTCGTCGACGCCTTCATCGCGCACCGCGAAGAGCGCGAGCAGGCGATCCTGGTCTGCCTCGAAGCTGGCGTGGCGACGATCCCGGACATGGTCCGGCGCATCTACACGGATGTCGATCCGGGGCTGCACCGCGCTGCCGGGCGCTCCGTGCTCTCGCATCTGCTGCATATGGTCGAGGACGGGCGCGCGGCCTCCGGCGACGACCCGCCGGGGCCGGACTCGCGCTATGCCCTGGCGTGACCTAAGACTGGTCGGGGAGCGCAAGGCGGAGGCGGCGATGGGGGACGGCATCGAACGGCTGAGGGAGGCGATCGGGAAGGCGCGGCGGGCTGTGGTGTTCACCGGGGCCGGCATCAGCACCGAGTCCGGCATCCCGGACTTCCGCAGCCCCGGCGGCGTCTGGGACCGCTACAAGCCGATCATGTTCGACGACTTCATCTCCTCGGAGGAGATGCGGCGCGAGACCTGGCGGCGCAAGATCGAGACCGACAAGACGATGACCGGCGCCCGCCCGAACCGGGGCCACCGGGCGGTGGCGGCGCTGGTCGAGCGCGGCATCGTCTCGGCCGTCATCACGCAGAATATCGACGGGCTGCACCAGGCCTCGGGCGTGCCGGACGAGAAGGTGATCGAACTGCACGGCAACTCGACCTACGCCGCCTGCCTCAATTGCGGCCTCCGGCACGAGCTGGACGACATCCTCGCGGCCTTCCGCAGGGACGAGACGCTGCCGCTCTGCAATGCCTGCGGCGGCATGGTGAAGACGGCGACGATCTCCTTCGGCCAGGCCATGCCGGAAAAGGCCATGCGCCGGGCAGAACTCGAGACGATGGCGGCCGACCTGTTCATCGTCTGCGGCTCGTCGCTGGTGGTCTATCCGGCGGCGGGCTTCCCGATCGCGGCGAAGCGCAACGGGGCCTTCCTCGCCATCGTCAACCGCGAGCCGACCGACCTCGACCGCTTCGCGGACCTCACCGTGCATGACGAGATCGGGGACGTGCTGGGCGGCGCGGTCGGCAACAACTGATGCCGGTGCGCACGCTGGACGGGCTCGACGCGGCCGGGCTGACCGTGCTGCTGCGCGCCGACCTGAATGTGCCCATGCGCGACGGCCGGGTGGGCGACCGCACACGCATCGAGCGCACCCTGCCGACGATCCGCGAGCTCGCCGCCAGGGGGGCGCGCGTCGTCGTGCTCTCGCATCTCGGGCGGCCGAAGGGCAGGCCCGCGCCGGAGCTTTCGCTGCGCCCGGTGGCGGAGGCGCTGGCGGACGCGCTGGAGGCGCCGGTGGCCTTCGCGGCCGACGACCCGGCCGCGGTGATTGCCGGCCTGCCGGCGGGCGGGGTGGCGCTGCTGGAAAACCTGCGCTTCGACCCCGGCGAAGAGGCCAACGACCCGGACTACGCCGCCCGGCTGGCCGCGCTCGGCGACCTCTATGTGAACGACGCCTTCTCCGCCGCGCACCGGGCGCACGCCTCCACCGAGGCGCTGGCGCGGCTGCTGCCGGCCGCGGCCGGGCGGCTGATGCAACGCGAGCTGGAAGCGCTGGAGGCGACCCTCAACGCGCCGGAGCGTCCGTCGGGCGCGATCGTCGGCGGCGCCAAGGTCTCGACCAAGCTCACCCTGCTCGGCAACCTCTCGGCCCGGGTCGATATGCTCGCCATCGGCGGCGGCATGGCGAACACCTTCCTTCATGCGCAGGGTTACGAGGTGGGCTGCAGCCTCTGCGAGCGCGACATGGCGGAGACGGCGCGCGACATCCTCAATGACGCGGAGCGGTGCGGCTGCACGGTGGTCCTGCCGGAGGACGCGGTCGTGGCGCCTGCATTCGAAGCCGGCGCGCCGACCGAGGTCGTGGCGGTGGACGAGGTGCCGCCGGACTCCATGATCCTCGATATCGGCCCGCAGAGCGTCTCCGATCTGATCCTCCGGATGAAGATCCTGCGTACCCTGGTCTGGAACGGCCCGCTCGGCGCCTTCGAGGTGCCGCCCTTCGACCGGGGCACCAATGAGGTGGCGCAGGCGGCGGCCGGCATGGACGGGCTGCTGACCGTGGCCGGCGGCGGCGACACGGTGGCGGCGCTCGCCGGGGCCGGGGTGGTCGAGCGGTTCGGCTATGTCTCGACCGCGGGCGGCGCGTTTCTCGAATGGCTTGAAGGCCGGGTTCTGCCCGGCGTGGCGGCGCTGGAGGCCGCGGCATGACCCTTTTCCAACGACTGACCGCCGAATTCGCAGGCACCGCCATGCTGCTCGCCGTGGTGGTGGGCTCCGGCATCATGGGCGAGACGCTTGCCGGCGGGAATGTGGCCATCGCGCTGCTCGGCAACACCATCGCGACGGGCGCGATCCTGGTGGTGCTGATCCTGATCCTGGGGCCGGTCTCGGGCGCGCATTTCAACCCGGCCGTCACGGTCGCCTTCCTGATGCGGCGCGATATCGGGCCGGGCGACGCGGCGCTCTACATCCTCGTGCAGGTGGCGGGCGGCCTGCTGGGCGTCGCGGTGGCGCACATCATGTTCGAGCAGCCGGAGCTGTTCTTCGCCTCCGGCAAGGAGCGCTCAGGCTTCGCGCAGGCCTTTTCCGAGGGGATTGCGGCCTTCGGGCTGGTGTTCACCATCCTGCTTTGCCTGAAGGCGAAATCGGAAGCCGTGGCTTGGGCGGTCGGGCTTTACATCACCGCCGGCTACTGGTTCACCGCGTCCACCTCCTTCGCCAACCCGGCGGTGACGGTCGCGCGCGCCTTCACCGACACCTTCTCCGGCATCCGCCCGGAGGACGCGCCCGCCTTCATCCTCGCCCAGTTCGCCGGCGCGGCGCTGGCGGTGGCGCTCGCGCGCTATCTCGGCGCGGGCGGCGGAAAGGGATAGGGGCGAGGCGGCCGGCCGTCAGCGGTTGGCCAGCACCTCGATATCCGGGCAGTCGAGCAGCCGCGCGTCGGCCGTCACCAGGGTCAGGCCGAAGACCAGCGCGCTCGCGGCGATGAAGCGGTCGGCCGGGTCCTTGTGGTCCAGCGCGATGCTGCGGCTCGCCATCGCCACCTCCAAGGTCAATGGGGCCTCGGCGACCGGCGCCGCCGCCAACGCCCTGTCCAGCCAGCGGCGCGGGTCCGGCTCCAGCGCGATCCGGCCCCGCTCCGCCAGGACCAGCGCCTCCCACACGCTCACCGGGGAGAGCCGGAGCGTCTCCGCCGGCGAGGCGAGCAGGGCCCGCACCCGGCCGGAAAGCCGGCCCGGGTCGAGCAGCGCCCAGAGCCAGATATGCGTGTCGAGCAGCATCGGCGCCTAGCCGAGCGCTTCCCATTCCTCCGGGTCGAGGGCGGGGACGGTGAGGTCTCCGATGATTTGCCCCGAGCCGGCCATGGCGCCGAGCCACTCGCCGGAGGGCGGCGGGACGATCTGCGCCACCGGCTGGCCGAACCGGGTCACGAGCACCGGCTGGCCGGTCTTTCCCACCCGTTCGAGGACCGCAAGGCAGGTGGCCTTGAAGGTGGATATCTGCATTTCCTCCATCCCCGCCGGCATTTCCGGCGCTTTATAGGCCGACTGCATTTCCCGCAGCCCTTCACGCGCCCCGGCTTCGCCCGCGCTCCGGTTCGTCGGAACGCCGCCGGCGATGCGCGGCCCGACGAGCGCCAGCAACTCGCGGTACCGGGCGCCGTCCCACTCATGGCGCCGGCCGGAATTGCGATAGACGCCCAGGGACCGCAGGTGGCGACGGACGGCCTTCGGCTCCACGCCCAAAGCCGCCGCCATGTCCCTCACGGTGTAACGCTGCATCGGCCCGTCCTCTCCCCAAGCGTCTATTGGCTGAACATACTATGGTCAGAGACCATGGTCAATCTCCATTTGCCCTTTCCGCCATTACCCACCCTTCAGCAACAGGTCGCGCATGGCCTCCGCCCTTCAGGCGTTGAGCAGCGCCTCCAACTCGTCCGGTCCGGTCACGGGAAGCGAGCAGACGGGGCCGCGGCAGACATAGGCGGTCGGCCGGCCGTCCACGGCCGTCTTGCCGGCGGCGGGGTGGCCGTCCGGCAGTGTCTCCGAGGCGTCGATGAGCGCGAGCACGCGGTTGGGCAGCGAGACCCGCTCGACCGCCCGGCGCAGCCGCCCGTCATCGCCCGCCAGCACCACCTGCACCGCCTCCTGCAGCAGCGCATTGGCGTTCAGCAGGGTCGAGAGCGGGAAGATGTTGCGCGCCACCTCGCCGGCGAAGGCCGCGACCGCCGCTTCGGCGCGCTGCCGGTAGCGGTCCTCGCCGGTCAGCCACCAGAGCCGGGCCAGCGCCTCCACCATCATGCCGTTGCCCGACGGCGTCGGATTGTCGGCGGCGGTCCTGGCGCGCACGATCAGCCGCTCCGTGTCGTCGGCGGCGAAGAACCAGCCGCCCGTCCCGTCGCCGTAATGGCGTTCGACGATGTCCAGCCAGCCGAGTGCGCGCTCGCGGTAGCGCCGGTCGCCGGTCGCCTCCTCCAGCAGCAGCGCGGCGCGCATCATCGCGCCGTAGTCGTCGAGGCTCGCCGGATGGCGCGCCCGGCCGAGCCGCCAGCTGTGGCGGAGTCGCCCGTCCGGCGCGGTCATGTGCGCGGCGACGAAGGCGAAGGCGCGTTCGGCCAGCGCGATCCATCCGGGCTCGTCGAAAGCGGCCCCGGCGCGGGCGAGCGCGCCGATCATGAGGCCGTTCCAGTCCGCCAGCACCTTGTCGTCGCGCAGCGGCCGCTCGCGCCGGGCGCGCACGGCCAGCAGCGCGGCGCGGGCCTCCGCCAGCGCCGGGTCGTCGGGCACGTCCATCGAGTCCAGCCGGTTGAGGATGTTGCGGCCTTCCCAGTTGCCGGCCGCCGTCACCTCATAGACGTCGCAGAAGCGCGCGGCCGCCGCTGTGCCCAGGACCGCCTCGATCTCGGCCCGGTCCCACACATAGAAGCGGCCTTCCTCGCCCTCGCTGTCGGCGTCGAGCGCCGCGGCGAATCCTGCCGTGCCGTCTTGGGCGGCGGGCGCCGTCATCTCCCTCTCCAGCCAGCCGACCGTCTCGCGCACCCTCTGCCCGAAGAGCGGCGAGCGGGTCTCCTGCCAGACCAGCGTCAGCAGCTCGATGAGCTGGGCGTTGTCGTAGAGCATCTTCTCGAAATGCGGCGCCAGCCAGCGCTCGTCGGTGGAATAGCGCGCGAAGCCGCCGCCGAGATGGTCGTAAATGCCGCCCTCGCACATATGCGCCAGCGTGTTCAGCACCTGGTTGCGGAACACGCCGCCGCGGCGCCGGACGCGCCAGAGATGGGTGAAGATGCCGGTCTGCGGGAACTTGGGCGCGCCGTCGATGCCGCCGAAGAACGGGTCCACCGCGCGGGCGAGCCGCATGGCGATGCGCGCGTCAGTCTCCGCATCGATGCCGGGCCCCGGTGCGGGTTGGGCCAGCCTCTCGGCGGCCTTGCGCAGCCGCCCGATATTCTCGGCCACCGCGTCCGGCTGCGTCCGCCAGGCCTCCGAGAGCGAGCGCAGCAGCTGCGGGAAGCCGGCCCGCCCCCAGCGCGGCTCGGGCGGGAAGTAGGTGCCGCCCCAGAAGGGCTCGCCGTCGGCACTGAGGAACATGGTGAGCGGCCAGCCGCCCTGTTCGTTCATGCCCTGGAGCGCGTGCTGATAGACGGCGTCCACGTCCGGGCGCTCCTCGCGGTCCACCTTCACATTGACGAACAACTCGTTCATCAGCCCGGCGATGGCCTCGTTCTCGAAGCTCTCATGCGCCATGACATGGCACCAGTGGCAGGCGGCGTAGCCGACGGAGAGCAGCACGGGCCTGCCCGTCCGCCGCGCTTCCTCGAACGCGTCGGCCCCCCACGGGCGCCAGTGGACGGGGTTGTCGGCATGTTGCAGCAGGTAGGGGCTGGTCTCGCAGCCAAGCAGGTTTTCGCTCATGGCCCCGGAGGGTAAACTGGCGCACTCCCGGACGCGAGGAAGGAAATCATGGCGGACGCGCTCTACTACGACGCGCATGTGTTCTGTTGCACCAATACCCGTCCGCCCGGCCATCCGCGCGGCTGCTGCAGCGAGAAGGGCTCGGAGAAGCTGCGCGCCTACATGAAGGCGCGCGCCCGGTCGCTGCCCAACGCGCGCATCAACATCGCGGGCTGCCTCGACCGCTGCGAACTCGGGCCGACCATGGTCATCTATCCCGAGGGTACCTGGTACCGCTACGAGAACGAGGCGGATATCGACGAGATCCTCGAAACGCACCTGAAGGGCGGCGGCCGGGTCTCCCGGCTGATGCTCGACCCCGACGCCTGACGGACCCGCCCGACACCATCTTCGCCGAGGCGACGGCGCCCGGCCGGGCCGGCATCGCGGTGCTGCGCCTGTCGGGGCCGGAAGCGGGCAGGGCGCTGGAGGCGGTTGCCGGGCCGCTGCCGGAGCCGCGCCGGGCGGTGCTGCGGTCCGTCCGCGACCCGGAGAGCGGCGAACTGCTGGACCGGGGGCTTGCGGTCTGGTTTCCCGGCCCGGCGAGCTTCACCGGCGAGGACGCGGCGGAACTGCATCTGCACGGCGCGCCGGTTGTGGTGGACGCGGTGCAGGCGGCGCTGATGCGGCTGGACGGCCTGCGCCCGGCGGAACCCGGCGAGTTCACCCGGCGCGCCTTCGAGGCCGGGCGCATGGACCTGACGGCGGTCGAAGGACTCGCCGAACTCATCGACGCCGAGACCGAGGGGCAGCGCCGCCAGGCGCTCCATGCGCTCGGCGGCGGGCTCGCGCGGCAATTCGACGGCTGGCGGGACCGGCTGGTCGGGGCGCTCGCCCATATCGAGGCCGCGATCGATTTCAGCGACGAGGAATTGCCGGACGGGCTTGAGGCGCAGGTCTCGGAGGCCGTGGCTGCGGTCGGCGCGGAGATGGCGGAAGCGCTGGCCGCGGGCGCGCGCGGCGAGGTCGTGCGCGACGGCTTCCGGGTGGCGCTGGCGGGCGCGCCCAATGCCGGCAAGTCGAGCCTCCTGAACGCGCTCGCGGCGCGCGAGGTCGCCATCACCTCGCCCAGCGCCGGCACGACGCGCGACGTGCTGGAAGCGCGGCTGGTCATGGAAGGCTATCTCGTGCGCCTGATCGACATGGCGGGCCTGCATGAGAGCGAGGACCCCATCGAGCGGGAGGGCATGCGCCGGGCGCGCGCCGAGGCGGCGTCGGCAGACCTCTGCCTGCTGCTGACCGCCCCCGACGTCCCGCCGCCTCCCGACATGCCGGGCCTCGCCGTCCGCACCAAGGCCGACCTCGGCGCGGCGCCCGGCCCCGGCCTCGCCGTCTCCGCCCGGACGGGCGAGGGGCTGGAGGCGCTGCGCGGCGCCATAGCGGAAGCCGTGCGCTCGCGCGTCGCCGGTCCACCCGGCGCGCTCCGCGCCCGCCATGTCCACGCGCTCAGGCAGTCGGCCGAGGCGCTCGACCGCTTCGCCGCCGCTCCCCAGACCGACCTCGCCGCCGAAGACCTCCGCCTCGCCGTCCGCGCCCTCGGCCGCGTCACCGGCCGCGTCGATGTGGAAGACCTGCTCGACGCCATCTTCCGGGAGTTCTGCATCGGGAAGTAAGGCAATGTGAGGCCGGAAGGAAGCAGGTCCCGCTAGCCGTGAAAGATTGATGTTTGTTCATAAAATCAGAAATAATTCCAATTACTGCTTGATCTCAGGAAAATCCAACACTAGATAGGGTGCAGGAAAGGGGGCGGTGTCCTGGGAGCCGTTTGCTTTCCCGTTTCGCGCCGGCGCGAAAAAAGCACCCGAGAAGCGGACGGGACAGGTGTGTCCTGCAGTTGACCCGCGCGCGCGGGCAATCAGGCGCGCGATTCGCGCCGCTGCGAAGCGCGCAGGCGGGCGCGGGCGCGGGCGGGCGCATTACGCGCGAATTAGGGCCCCGCCGCGGTCAGGCCGGCGGCGGGCAGAACGGAACGAAGAGGGCTCGAAAGGAAAGACCCATGCCGAAGACGCAAAGCCGGGAAAACCGGACAGAATACCCGCAACTCCTCCCCGAAAGCACGGCGTCATGCCCGAAAGGACCATCGCCTATGCGCCACGTGCATGTGAATCATGACATTTCATGACGTATCGCGGGAGCAGGCTGAGCACGCCGCATGACAAAACATGACATCCCATGACATCCACGGTGGAGAGGACGGTCCCGCCGCCATGCGCGGACGGGCGCGCACGCGCGGGCGGGCGCGCATCATGCGCGGGCGGGGGACGCTCCTCCGGCAACGGGCGTCCGGGACCATGGCTCGACCAAGGAGGCTGCGATGCCTTGCGAACGACCGGAGCGGAGACCGGTCCCATGACATCCCATGACATCCCATGACATCCCGGCAGGTCTCCGCGCGCCGGAGAGAGGGGCTACGGGCGTCGGCCATGCGGCCTGTGTCGAAAGAAGCGCCCCGGCGTCTTGAATCGCCGCCGCGCATCCCCATCTGGAGATTGTCCGAAGCCCGCCGGTTGACGGGGGCGGAGGACGGCGGGTCCGGCCGATGAGCGGCGGGCCCCGGAACATCGACAATCGCTTCTCAAGGAGGATGACCGATGACGGCATTCGATTTCTCCCCTCTCCTGCGGTCCACCATCGGCTTCGAGCGGCTGATGAAGAACTTCGACCGCGTCATGAACGCCGACGCGACGGCCGAGCACTATCCGCCCTGCAACATCGTCAAGACCGGCGAGCACACCTACCGCATCGAGATGGCGGTGGCCGGCTTCGGCGAAGAGGACCTTGCGATCGAGGCGAAGGGCGACGAGCTCGTGATCGCCGGCAAGGTCCGCAACCAGGGCGACGACCGCGTCTTCCTGCATCGCGGCATCGCCACCCGGCAGTTCCGGCGCACCTTCCGCCTCGCCGAGCATGTGAAGGCCGCCGGCGCGAAGCTGGAGAACGGCATGCTCGCCGTCGAGCTGGTGAGCGAGGTGCCCGAGGCGCTGAAGCCCCGCCGGATCGAGATCGGCTCCGGCGCGCCGCAGGCCATCGAAGCGGCCTGAGCGCGCACGCCTCTCGACATTCACGCAACCGGACGCCGGGCCCTCGGGCCCGGCGTTTCGCTTTAGGCGCCGGCGTGGCAACCCGCTACCGCCCGGCTCTCCGCTCCGCTAGATTGCCGGCCATGACACTCGCTATCCAACCGCTTTCCGACGTGCTGGCCGCCGAGGTCCGGGGCGTCGATCTGCGCGAACCGCTCGACGACGATGACCGGGCCGCGCTGCATGAGGCGTTCCTCGACCGCCATGTCCTGTGCTTCCGGGACCAGGAGCTGGACAAGCCGGCGCAACTGGCGGCGACGCTCCGGTTCGGTGCGCTCGACGTGCATATCCAGCGCAACAAGGGCAACGACGTCTCGCTCGTCCACACGGTCTCGAACCTTGACGCCGGCGGGAACCCGAAACCCGAGGCGGCGGCGAAGGGGAACCTGCGCTGGCACTCGGACAAGTCCTACCGGACGGTGCCGTCCTGCGCGACCTTCCTCTATGCGGTGAAGGTGCCGGCGCAGGGCGGGCGCACGGAGTTCGCGAACATGAACCGCGCCTTCGAAGCTTATTCCGCCGAGCGGCGGGAAGCCTTCCGGGGCATGAAGGTGGTGCATGACTGGGTGCGCTCGTGCCGGAAATCCGGCGAGCGCGAGGCGAGCCCGGAGGAGGCGGCGGTCTATCCGCCCGTGGCGCATCCGCTGGTAAGGCGCCACCCGGAGAGCGGCCGCGAGGCGTTCTTCATCGGCAACCACGCCTCGCACATTTTCGGCATGGACCGGGACGAGGGCGAGGCGCTGCTGGAGGAGATCGAGGCGCACAGCACGGCGGAGCGTTTCGTCTGGCGCCACCAATGGCGCGAGGGCGACCTGCTGATGTGGGACAATCGCTGCCTGTTGCACCGCGCCGAGGAGCGCGCCCGCGAGGCCCGGGTGCTGCACCGCACGGTCACGCGCGGCACGTCGCCCTTCTGAGACGGAGCGCCGGCCCCATGGACGCGCCGACGGGCGGCGATTTCATCCGCGACCGCATCCGCGCCGACCTTGCGGAGGGCGGGGTCGAGTCGGTCATTACCCGCTTTCCGCCGGAGCCCAACGGCTTCCTGCATATCGGCCACGCCAAGTCGATCTGCCTCAATTTCGGCGTGGCGGCGGAATTTGGCGGCCACTGCAACCTGCGCTTCGACGACACCAACCCGGCAAGGGAAGAGCAGGCCTATATCGACGCCATCCAGGAGGATGTGCGCTGGCTCGGCTTCGAGTGGGCGGGCGAGCCGGTCCATGCCTCGGACTATTTCGACACGCTCTACGAGTGGGCGGAGCATCTGGTCGAGACGGGCCATGCCTATGTCGACGAACAGTCGGCGGAGGAGATACGGGAAACGCGCGGCACACTTACCGAACCGGGCGCCCCGAGCCCCTGGCGCGACCGGCCGGCGGCGGAGAGCCTCGACCAGCTGCGCCGGATGCGCGCTGGCGAATTCGCGCCCGGACATTGCGTGCTGCGCGCGCGCATCGACATGGGCTCGGGCAATATCAACCTGCGCGACCCCGTGCTCTACCGCATCCTGGACCATGCGCATCCGCGCACGGGCGATGCCTGGCGCATTTACCCGACCTACGACTATGCGCACGGCCAGTCGGACGCCATCGAGGGCGTGACGCATTCGCTCTGCACGCTCGAGTTCGCCGACCACCGCCCGCTCTACGACTGGCTGCTGGAGCGCGTGCCGGCCGCCTGCCGCCCGCGCCAGTACGAGTTCGCCCGGCTCGACATGACCGGGACGATCCTCTCCAAGCGCGCGCTCACCCGCCTCGTGCAGGAAGGCCATGTGGCGGGTTGGGACGACCCGCGCATGCCGACCCTTCGCGGCCTGCGGCGGCGGGGCGTGCCGGCGGAGGCGCTCCGCGACTTCGTCTCCCGGCTCGCGATCTCGAAAAGCGCCGGCCGGGTGGAGGCGGCGCTGCTGGACCATTGCGTGCGCGAACAGCTGAACCGCACTGCCGAGCGGCGCATGGCCGTGCTGCGCCCGCTCAGGGTCGTGATCGAAAACTACCCCGAGGGCGAGATGGAGTGGCTGGAGGCCGCCAACAATCCGGGCGACCCGGAGGCGGGCAGCCGCAAGGTTCCGTTTTCGCGCGAACTCTGGATCGAGCGCGACGACTTCATGGAAGCCCCGCCCCGGAAGTTCTTCCGCCTCGCACCCGGCCGGGAGGTGCGGCTGCGCTACGCCTATTTCCTGACCTGCCTCGAGGCGGTGAAGGACGACAGCGGCGAAATCGTGGAGCTACGCTGCCGCTACGACCCCGAGACGCGCGGCGGCAGCGCGCCCGACGGCCGCAAGGTCAAGGCGACGATCCACTGGGTCTCCGCCGCCCATGCCGAGCGCGCCCCGGTCCGGCTTTATGGCCCGCTCTTCACCTCCGACGAGCCGGCGGGCCTCGAAGACCTGAACCCGGACTCGCTGGAGGTCCTGGAGACCTGCCGCCTGGAGCCCGGCCTGGCGGGCATGGAGCCCGGCAGGACGGTGCAGTTCGAACGCCTCGGCTATTTCGCCGCCGACCCCGACGGCGGCTTCAACCGCACGATCGGGCTGCGCGACGACTGGGCCCGGATCAGGGCGCGGGAGGCCGGGACAGTTCCTTGAGCGACTCGCGCGCGGCGTCGAGCGTGTTCGCGATGTCCTCGTCGGTATGAACGACCGAGAGATAGAATTTGCTCTCGCCCTTGAAGACGCCCCGGTCGCGCAGCCCGGCGTTGAAGGCCCTGGTCTTGGCCGCGTCGCCGCGCATGGTCGCGCGGTAGTCGGCGACCTCGCCGCCGGCGAAGATGACATCGAACATGGGCGGCGAGCCGAGCACCTGCCCCTCGTGCCCGCTCTCCTCCAGCAGCGCCTTCAGACCGTCGATCAGGGCCTCGCCGATCTGCTCATGGCGCTCATAGACACCGGGCCGCCCCAGAACCTCCAGCGTCTTGAGGCCGGCGACAGCGGCGACCGGATTGCCGCTGAGCGTGCCGATCTGCTGCGCGAAACGGTCTCCGTCCACGCGGCCGGCGTCGAAATGCGCCATGACGTCGTCGCGCCCGGCGACGGCCGCGAGCGGATAGCCGCCGCCCACCACCTTGCCGAGCGAGCACATGTCGGGCGTGACGCCATAGCGTTCCTGCGCGCCGCCGCGCGCGAACCGGAAGCCGGTCACCACCTCGTCGAAGATCAGCACGACGCCGGTTTCCTCCGTCACCTCGCGCAACGCTTCCAGGAAGCCGGGCTTCGGCGGGATCAGCCGCTGGAACGGCTCGACGATGGCGGCAGCCAGTTCGTCGGCATGGTCGCGGATCAACTGCACCGCCGTTTCGGCGTCGTTGAAGGGTGCGATCAGCACCTCGTCGCGGACGGCGGCGGGAATGCCGGCGCTGTCCGGGGCCGCCTGCGGAAAGTTGCCGGGCCGCTTCGGCGCCATCGACATGAGCGCATAGTCGTTCATGCCGTGGAAGCCGCCCTCGAACTTCAGGATCTTGTCGCGGCCGCGGAAGGCGCGGGCGATCCGCATGGCGTAGAAGGTGGCCTCGGTGCCGCTGGAGACGAAGCGCACCTTCTCGGCGCAGGCGACGCGCTCGGTCACCGCCTCGGCAAGCCGGATGCCGTGCTCGTTGTTGGCGAAGAAGGTCGTGCCGCGGCCGACCTGCTCCATCACCGCCTCGACCACCTCGGGATGGCAGTGCCCCGCCAGCATCGGCCCGGAGCCGAGCAGGTAGTCGATATATTCGTTGCCCGAAACGTCCCAGACATGGCTGCCGCGCCCGGACCGGATGACGGTCTCGAACGGCACATTGCCGAAGCTGCCGGCCGGCAGCACGCGGCGCGCGGTCTCGCGCAGCGCCGATTCTTCGGCGGTGAGCACGGGTTCAGCCATTGCGCTTCCTTTCCACTGCCGCCCGGACCAGCTCCAGGCGGTCATTGCCGAAATACATGTCGTCCCGGTCGAGGAAGAAGGTCGGCGAGCCGAAACCGCCCCGCTCGATCAGCTCGTCGGTGGTGTCGAACAGCTTCTGCTTGATCCCCGGATCGGCGATGGCGGCGAAGAAGCGCTGCTTGTCGAGTCCGGAGGACTCCACGACTTCCGCCAGCACGTCCTCCTGGCCGATATCGCGGTCGTCGCGCCAATAGGCCTCGAAGCAGCCGCGCGCGAAGGCGGACACCCGTCCTTCGTCGATGGCGTGGAAGCAGCCGCGCATCGCCTTCACCGAGTTGACCGGGAAGACCGAGGGCTTGCCGATCTCGATGCCCTCGTAGCGGGCCCAGTCGTCCATGTCCTTGCGGTAGTAGGCGTCCTTGGGCGGGACCGGATTCTCGCGGCGCTGATAGACGCTGGGATTGACCTTGTTGAAGACGCCGCCGACCAGGAACGGCTTCCAGACAAGATCCAGCTCCAGCTCGTCGCAGAAGTCCTCGATGCGGTGGAAGGCCAGATAGGTCCACGGGCTGGAGACGTCGAAGAAGAACTCTAGTTTGCTGCTCATGGCGTCACGGGGCTCCTAGCGGGAGACGGCGCCGCCGTCGATGGTGACGACGGTGCCCGAAATGTGCTTCGCGCGGTCGGATGCGAGGAAGACCACCAGGTCGGCGCAGTCCTCCGGCTCGCCGGGCGGCGGGTTGGTCGGCATGCATTCCTGCCAGCGTTCCTCGTCGCCCAATTGGTCGAGCGCCTGGGCGCGCATGATGGTGGTGAGGCGCTCGGTCAGGATCGGGCCCGGATTGACGCCGACGATGCGGAAGCCGTCATCGGGGCTCTTGCCGCCGAGCGCGCGGGTGAACGCGATCAACCCGGCATTGCCGCCCGCGCCCGCGATATAGCCCGCGCTCGGCCGCTCGCCGCCGGTGCCCACGACATTGACGATGACGCCCGCGCCCTTCTCCTTGAAGACCGGGTAGAACTCACGGCACATGTTGATGTAGCCGAACACCTTGAGGTCCCAGGCCTCGCGCCAGCGCTCCTCGTCGATCATGTGGATCGGCCCGCCGGGAATGGCGCCCGCATTGTTGACGACAATGTCCAGGCTTCCGCCGGTCTCGGCGACCAGGCGTTTGACATTGCCGCCGTCCGAAAGGTCGAGCGGATGGATCGTGACGGCGACATTGTGCCGGCCGCGGATGGCGTCGCGCGCGCCTTCGAGGTCGGCCCCGGTGCGCGCCACCAGGTGCAGGTTGCAGCCTTCCTCCGCGAAGAGTTCGGCGCAGGCAAGCCCGATGCCTTTCGAGGCGCCGGTGATGAGCACGGTTTTCCCGGCCAGTCGCAGGTCCATCGGATGGGGTTCCTTTCCCTGATCGTCGTCGGTTTTGCGGAAGAAGACACCGGATACGCACCTTGTGGTACCAACTATCTGATATGGCATCGCTTTTTTCTCCCGAAAAACTGCAACCGGGGAACAAATGCCACCACTGGCGCTTCCCCGTCAGCAACTGGAACCGGGAGAGCGACATGCCCAAGGTTACCCTTACCGCCGCCCGCATCGAGGCGCTCAAACCTCGCAGGTCACCCTACGACATCCGGGACGCCAGACTCAAGGGCTTCGGCGTCCGGGTGATGCCCACCGGCAGGAAGCGGTTCTTCATCCAGTGCCAGCATCGCGGCGAGCGTGTCTGGAAGATTGTCGGCGATGCCGGCGCCATGAGCATCGACGAGGCGCGCGCCTCGGCGGCCGCGGCAGGTCGCGGTCATCCGGCTTCTTCTGCCGACCGGCTGCCGCAAGGGCGAACTCCTCACCCTGCAATGGCGCGACTGCCGGGAAGGCCATCTGTTCCTCCGAGACGGCAAGACGGGATCGAAAACCGTCTGGCTGTCCACGCCCGCCCGCAACATCCTGAATGCGCTGGACCGCAAGGGCCGGTGGGTGTTCGGGGCGGCGCACACGGACCGGCCGCCAACCTCCGGTTGGCTGGATCGCTTCTGGACCCGGGTCCGGGCGGCGGGACCGCGGTGCGCCATGCCGCAGGGAAGATCGGATCATTTTTATTGAAACGACATCATAAAATCGATTGCTCACACGTACATTTTACACATGATGTTCTACAGTCGAGCAGAATTGGCTTGCTGGTTCGACGAAACGGAATGCTGCGGGGTCGGCAGCCGGTGCATGTCGTGCTGGATACTGCGCCAGCGCGGCTTCCTTGAAGCGGCGGAACCGGATGCTTCGCCGCTGGCGTTGCAACTGCGTGAGGTTCCCATATTCGCAGACAATCTCGGCAACGAGCCACGAACCGGGGCGGCTCCCGGCCCCGCGTCGCCTCCGACCGCTGCAAGTGCGTGCTCGGGGAAGGTCGACAGCCCGGCGGAGATCGAGGTCGACGTGACCCGGCTCCGGCTGAACGCGTGGTGGTGAAGCCGTCTGCAGCGTGCCTCCAGGCGGCGCTTGCCGGGACGGCGGACGGTGAGCCGCGGCAAAGCCACGGACCGGGATGCGGTGCCTGGGCCTACATGCGGAGCGATCCCGGTCATCGCGAGGGGTGGGCGATGCACGGCACCTCGCCTCGCTTCGAGGGCGCGGCCTCCGCCACACAATCGCGCCGCCTTGCCTATAGCCGCGACCGGACGATTGGAGAGCGATAGCCGGTGTTCAGCAACCCGTTTCGCGAGGAAGCCGCCGTCAGCAGGAACGAGCGCCAGCAACTCGACCGTCTGCTGCGGATAACCGCGCCCCACGAACGCGTCATACTGGCCGGCATCGGCCTGGTCTTGGCAGGGTTTGTGGCATGGGCGCTGTTCGGCAGTATCGCTCGCAGCGTCGCCTTCGACGGGGTCCTGATCGAGCCGGGCGCCCGCCACAACGTGGTTTCGTCCGAATCCGGTCACCTCGTGGAGCTCCTGGTCGTTCCCGGAAGCCGCATCGCGGCCGGTGACCCGATCGCCCGGCAGAGCGTGCCGCAACTGGATCGGGAGATAGGGATCCTGCGCGAGCGCGTGGACTTTCTGGAGGCGGAAATCCGGGAGGCCGGCGGAGGGGGCGACGCATTGCGTTCGTTGCTGGCCTCGGCTCATGCCGCCTTGTTGCAGATGGAAGCCCGTCGTGCCGCGCGGGCGTTGGTCGTCAGCCGGATCGGAGGCGAGGTCGTGAACCTGTACGCCGCTGCGGGAGACTATCTGCCGGCGGGTGCGCCGGTGGCTCTGCTCCGGGAGGCGGACGATCGTCCGCTGCAAGCGGTGCTCCGCGCCGCTCCCGACATGGCGCAACGCATCCGGCCCGGCATGGGGGCGTCCGTCGAGGTCACAATGTCGGACGGTGCGATTCGGCACCTGCAAGGCGAGGTCGCTTTAGTGGCCGCCGGGCCGTTGCCCCACTGGTTGGCAGCGATGCTGCCCGCAACCGCGGAATCAGGACACCGGATCGATGTCGTCCTTGCGCACGAACCAGCTCTCTCCGTGCCCGACGGTGCCCCTTGCCGCGTACGGATCGAACTTGGCCGGAGCACGCCGGCAGCGCTTCTCGTCCACGGACAATCCTGAATGCTCGGGCGCGGCCGGAACGCATCCGTGGAAGCGCGCGACGAAGCCCCAACGGAGCTCGTGAAGAAGCGGGTCACCACGCCCCTCCTGCTGCAGATGCACGCCACCGAGTGCGGCGCCGTATGCCTTGGTAGCGTGCTCGCCTATTTCGGGCGATGGGTACCGCTCAACGAGTTGCGCGTCAGATGCGAGGTCAGCCGGGACGGCTCCAGCGCCGCCGGCATCTCGCGTGCCGCCAGACACTACGGTCTGGAATGCACTGGCCGCAGCGTGAAGCTGAACCAGCTCAGAAAGCTGCCGCTACCGCTCATTCTGTTTTGGGAATTCAACCACTTCCTCATCCTGGAAGGCTTCGACCGCCATCGGTTCTTTCTCAACGACCCGTCCTCGGGCCGCCGTACGCTCTCGACCGAAGAATTCAGCATCGGCTTCACAGGAATTGCACTGGAATTCGCACCCGGCCCGGCGTTCGAACGCGGCGGTGCGCGTCCCAACTTCCTGAAACGGATCCCGCAGTGGCTCGGCGGTGCCAAAGGTGCTCTAACCTACACGATCGCCTGTGGGCTGATGCTGGCCGCGCTGGCCCTAGTGACCCCGGCACTGCTCGCGGTTTTCGTGGATCGGGTGCTGCTGGAGAACGAGCCCTGGGGGGAGTTCGTGGCCGCCATCATGGCTGCGGCCGCCGTTCTGGCCTATGGCCTCACCAGGCTCAAGCAGTGCTGCTTGCGGCGGCTGGCTGCACGGGTTTCGGTCATTGCGGGAAACCGTTGCATGTCGCAACTGCTGCGGATGCCGGTGGATTTCTTCAGTCAACAGCTCGGCGGCGAACTGACCGCGCGCGTCCTTTCCATCGAGAGGATCGCCAGAGGCATGTCGGAGCATTTTCCCGCGTTCCTGGCCGAGCTCGTGATGAGTGCGGTGTTTCTGGCGGTGATGCTCGCCTACGAGCCTGTCCTGGCGTTGATCGTGCTTGGCTTGGCGGTACTGAACGCGGCGTTCGTGCGCGTCATCGCGCGCCTCCGGACCGACAGGAGCCACATCTTGCGCCGCGAGCAGGGGCTCTTGGCGGGTGTCGGCACGCTGATGCTGCACCACACGGATACCCGGCGCATGACCGCCGCAGACGATGGCTTTTTCTCCCGGTGGAGCGGCCATCAGGCTCGCGAGCTCGTCGCACGCCAGCGCGTCGCTGAGCTCGGCCATGTCAATTCAGCGTTGCCGGGCTTTTTCATGGTGCTCGGGAACGCGGTGGTGCTGACCTTCGGGGCAATCCAGGTCATCGCCGGCGAGTTGACGCTCGGCGCGCTCGCGGGGTTCTACATCGTGGCCGCCATGTTCCTCGCACCGGTGGGACGCTTCGTCGAGTTCGCCGATGAGCGGCAGGCGCTCGAGGCCGACATGCAGCGCCTGGATGACATCATGGAAGCGCCGGAAGACGGAGAGGCGGCGGATGAGGCCCCGTCGTCGGAGGCCATCGCGACGTTGGACGGTCGGCTGCAACTGGCCGGCCATGTGGAACTGCGCAACGTCACCTTCGGCTACAATCGCGCCCGGCCGCCCCTGATCGAAGATTTCAATCTGACGATCAAGCCGGGACAGCGGATCGCGGTGGTCGGCCCGAGCGGGTCCGGAAAATCCACCTTGTCACGCCTGGTTTCCGGCGTTTGCGAGCCCTGGTCCGGCGAGATTCTGTTCGACGGACGTCCGCGAAACGAGATTCCCGGCGACGTGCTGTCGCGCTCGCTCTCGACGGTGGAACAGCACATTGTCCTCTTCTCCGCGACCGTGCGCGACAACATCACCCTGTGGAATCACTCCGTTCCCGACGACGCCGTGACAGCGGCGGCCAGGGACGCCTGCATCCACGATGAGATCCTCGCCCGGCCGCTCGGCTATGCGACGCTGGTGGATGAGGACGGGGGCAACTTCAGCGGCGGCCAGCGGCAGCGGCTCGAAATCGCCCGTGCGTTGGTAGGCAGCCCGACGGTGCTGGTGCTTGACGAGGCGACGAGCGCTCTCGACGCCGCCACCGAAGAGGAAGTGAACGACGCGCTGCGCCGCCGCGGGGTGAGCTGCCTGATTGTCGCGCACCGGCTGAGTACGATCCGGGATTGCGACCAGATCATCGTGCTCGAGAAGGGCACGGAGGCGCAGCGCGGCACCCACGACGAGTTGATGGCGGACGAGGACGGGGCCTACTACCGGCTCGTCAAGGCGGGCTAGCCCAATGGCGCTGCCGCAACGCCGCCCGCTTGCCCAGCTTGCCGCTGAAGCGGGGGTGCCCGTGCCCTGCGCCGGTAACCTGCCGCTGGACATGAGCGATCCGCAGTTCGCCTGGTTTGTCGACGAAGGCGCGGTGGACCTGTTCCTGGTGGAACACCGGGACGGGGTAGAGCAATCGGTGCCGCAACACCTGCTTCGGGCCGCTTCCGGGCGCTTCTTGCCCGGTGTCGCACCGCAGGTGGAACACACCACTCTGAGCCTTGTCGCCAAGGGCTTGCCGGGTACGGTGCTGCGGCGCATCCCGGCTGACGATCTGGCGGCGGTCGGCAGTGCGGAACTGGCGGAGCATGTCGATGCGTGGCTCATGGCGGTTTCCGCCATGCTCTCCCGGGATGTCGCTTATCGGCCACGCCCGGATGTCCTGGTCGAAGCCGGGGAGGTCCCGAAGACAAGTGCCGGCACGGTCAGTACCCGGCGCGGCGTGGAGTGGGTGTCGGTGGCGAAAGGCGCGGGCCTGTTCCTGGGCCTGATCGATCCGGTGGAGAGCGGGCCGGATGGCGGCGGCGGGTCGGGCGCGGTGCCGCTCACGCCGGCGACATGGCTATCACTGACGGAAGAGGTGCTGCTCTCCGCCCGGTCCTCCGACACCCTCGCCGAGGAGGGCCGTCTGTTATCCGCCCTGGCGGATTTCCATGCCGCAGCGTTCTCTCTGGAGCGCCTCAACCGGAGCCTCGCGGTCGTCGACGAGGCGAATCTGGAGCGGGCGCGGGCGACCAGCCGCCGCATCGACGAGGACAGCGCCCGGCATCGCCTGTTCGACCTGTACGGTCTCGCTGAAGAGGCAAATGCCGACGCTGGCGAGACGGCGTTGCTCAAGGCACTGGAGATCATCGGTCGTCACGAAGGAATCGACTTCAGGTGGCCGGCCCGGATGGAAGCCTCCAATACCTCGGCCATCCTCGGCAATGTGCTGGATGCTTCCGGCGTGCGCGCCCGCCGGGTGCGGCTGGCCCGCCGCGACAAGTGGTGGATCGGAAACTCCGGCGTGATGCTGGCGTTCCGGGCGGACGACGGCCGGTCCGTGGTGTTGTTGCCGGGTATGTCAGGGCGCTATCGGGAAGTGGATCCCGGTGCGCGGCGCAGCATCAGGGTTACGGCCGGGCGCGCCGAAACGCTCCGCACCGACGCATGGCTGTTCTATCGTCCACTCCCGTCCACCGGTGTAGGGCTGGGGGCTCTGCTGCGGCTCGCCGGAACGGGACTGAACATCGACCTCGCGCGTTTCGTCGTGGCCGGGCTGTTCGGCGGTCTGGTCACGCTGCTGCCGGCGCTGATGCTGGGCTTCGTCGCGGACGAGGTGATCGCTGGTCGAGAGCCTGGTCTGCTGTATGTGGCGACCGCGACGCTGGCCGTGGTCGCCCTGCTCGGGGCGCTGCTCCACGTCCTCCAGGGAATGGCGCTGATGCGCCTCGAAGGACGCGTTGCATCACGGGTCGAGGCTGCGTTCTGGGATCGTCTGCTCCGGTTGCCTCCGAGTTTCCTCCAACGCTATCCGGCCGGCGACCTCGCCATGAGGGGCATGACGTTCCAGACTCTTCGCGATACCGTTCAGGGCGTGGTCGCCAACGCCGTGCTGTCGATTGTCTTCCTGTCCCCTGCCTTCATCCTCATCTTCTTCTACGACGTCACGTTGGGTTGCGTGACCGTCGCCTTCGGGCTCGTCTCGCTCGTCGCGACCGTGGCGCTCGGCGTGCGGCAGATAACACCCCATGGCAGAGTGATCCGGGCCGTGCGGCGCCTGGCCGGTCGGCTGTTCCAGCTCATCAACGGGATTTCCGCATTGCGGGTCGAGGGCGCGGAAGGGTCGGCGTTCGCGGTCTGGGCACGGGACTATCGCGAGCAGAAACAGGCCGAGTTGAAACGGGACGCCATCGAAGATCGTCTGCAGGCGCTCAGCGCCGCATTGCCTTTCCTCGCCGGTGCCGTGCTGTTCGCCGCCGCGACGCTGCCGGACCGCGAGGCCCTCAAGGTAGGGGACTTTCTCGTCGTCTATACGGTGTTCCTCGTGTTCCAGACGGCGGTGACCCGCCTCGGCGCGTCCTTCGGCGCCGTGGCCGCCGTCATGCCGGCGCTGAATCAGGTTCGGCCGCTCCTGGCGGAGCCCCCGGAGACGAGTGTTGATGGAGAGATGGTCGAGACTTTGGGCGGCGACATCGTGTTCGACCACGTCAACTTCCGCTACGATCCGGAGGGCCCGATGATCCTCGACGACGTGTCGATCCACGCCCGACCCGGGGAGTTCGTAGCCATTGCCGGCGAATCGGGAGCCGGCAAGAGCACGCTTTTCCGTCTCGCGCTTGGGTTGGACCGGCCGTCTTCCGGCTCGGTGTACTACGATGGTCGCGACCTGAATCACCTCAACATCAAGCAGGTGCGCCGGCGAATTGGCGTGGTACCTCAGGATGTGCGGCTCCATCCGGAGGACGTGTGGGACAACATCGTCGACGATAACGAGGATGCAACCGAAGAGGATGTGTGGCGGGCCGCACGGCTTGCGGCCGTCGATCGCGCGATATCGGCGATGCCCATGGGCATGCTGACGCGCGTTGGCACTAGCGCCGGCGTCACTTCGGGAGGCGAGAGCCAGCGCATCGTGATCGCCCATGCGCTGCTTCGCAATCCCCGCATTCTTCTGCTTGATGAAGCGACGAACTGGCTCGACAACGACAGCCAAGCCACGGTCATGCAGAACCTCGCATCCATGACCTCGACACGGATCGTTATCGCGCACCGCCTTTCCACGCTGCGTCAGGCGGATCGCATCTACGTGATGCGGGCAGGCAAGGTCGTCCAGGAGGGATCCTTTGCGGAACTGATGGCGACTGAAGGCGTCTTTCAGACTCTGGTTCGCCGACAACTGGCCTGAAACGCGGTCGGGACCGAGCGTCCAACCCTCGACCACGGCCGTGACCATCATCGAGCCCAGGTCGCCGCCGGGCGCGTCGCGGCGTTCGCACTCTCGGTCATCGCTGTCGATTGGATGATATCGGGATAACAGATTGCAACTTACGTCATCATCCGATACGCTGTTATATCGGTTGCTGACTGGCGGCATGCGCCAGATATCCCGAGCGTGAGATCGTGCCCCCGCGGGTGGTGTAAGAGCCTGGCGTCCGTAGCGGTGTCCGGCGGGTAGGGCCGGAACGCTCAGGCTGCCACGGCGGGCAACTTGACGGTTGTATTGTCGCTCACGGGAGCGATGGATTCCAGTGTCATGTATCTGGCTCTCTGGACTGCCCATTCATCGTTCTGCTCGAGCAGGATTGCGCCGATCAGCCGGGTGATGGCGTCCTCGTTGGGGAAGATGCCGACGGTGTTTGTGCGCCGCTTGATCTCGCCGTGGAGGCGTTCGAGCGGGTTTGTCGAGTGCAGCTTGGCGCGGTGCGCGGCCGGGAAGGTCATGTAGGCGAGAACATCGTGCTCGGCCTCGTCCATGATGGCGGCGAGCTTTGGCGCCTTGGGCCTGAGCTGGTCGGCGACCTGGCGCCACTGGGCGGAGGCGCTGTCTGCATCCTCCTGGGCGAAGGCGGTAGTGACGAAGGCGGAGACGACGCGCCGGCCCTGCTTGCCGGCATGGGCGAGCAGGTTGCGCATGAAGTGGACGCGGCATCTCTGCCAGGTGGCGCCGAAGATGCGGGTGGCGGCGGCCTTCAGGCCCTTGTGGTCGTCGGAGATCACCAGCTTGACGCCGCGCAGGCCGCGGCGGGCGAGCGAGCGCAGGAAGTCGGTCCAGAAGGTCTCGGCCTCGGACGCGCCGATCGCCATGCCGAGCACCTCGCGCCGGCCCTGATCGTTGACCGCCACCGCGATGGTGACCGCGACCGAGACGACGCGCCCGGCCTCGCGCATCTTCACATAGGTCGCGTCAAGCCAGAGATACGGCCAGTCGCCCTCCAGCGGCCGGTCGAGGAAGTCGCGGATCTTGTCGTCGATCTCGCCGCACAGCCGCGACACCTGGCTCTTGGAGATGCCCGACATGCCCATCGCCTGCACCAGGTCGTCCACCGAGCGGGTCGATACGCCCTTGATGTAGGCCTCCTGGATCACCGCCGTCAGCGCCTTCTCCGCCATCCGCCGCGGTTCAAGGAAGCCCGGGAAGTAGCTCCCCTTGCGCAGCTTCGGGATCTTCAGTTCGACCGTGCCGGCCCGCGTCTCCCAGACCCGGTCCCGGTAGCCGTTGCGCTGCGTGATCCGGTCCGGCGAGCGCTCGCCGTGCGCGGCGCCCGCAAGGCCCTCAACCTCAAGCGCCATCAGACGCGCGGCCGTGAACCCGATCATCTCGCGAAGCAGGTCGGCGTCGGAACTCTTCTCCAACAGCGCCCGCAGGGTCATCATGTCGGTGGTGGTCATCGTGGTACTCCTCCGGTCAGGTGGACTGTGACAGCCCAACCCTAACCGGCACCGCGATGGCCTCCGCTGTGGGTAAGTGGCCCGCCGCCGCCTGACTCCAGACGGTCGCGGCGGCGGGCCACTTACCCACAGCTACCACCGGAAGCTTCAGCTCCTACACCACCCCTGGGGACACGACCGAGCGTGACCGTAAAGGAGAAGGAGGCCAGCTATGCAAACTGCAGAGGAAACGCTTTCGCTGTTGACTCAGAAAGCCGTTGAAGATGCAGACTTCCGAGCCCAGCTTGTGTCCGATCCCAAAGGTGTCCTGAGTCAAGAGTTCGGGATCACCGTTCCGGACAGCACCGAGATCAAGGTGCATGAGAGCGACATGCAGACCGTTCATCTTGCACTGCCGCCGACGCCGGTGCTGAATGAAGAACAGCTTGAGGCAATCTCCGCCGGTTGGTGCTGCTGCGGAACTTGACGCAGTCTTGCTGCCCCGGGGCCGGTGAAGCCGAACTCGGGGCGGCTCCAGACTATCGGCGCTTGCGGGCGTGAACGGTGAGCGCCGACGCCGCATGGCGCAAGCCGCCGATTGCCCGTCCGGCCGCGATTTCCACCGCCGCGTTGCAGCAATGTTGAAGACGGGCGGTCGTGCCCGTTTGCGGGGCGTTCGCTTGCGGTGGGCGTGAGCATGGCAGAGACGCCCGATGTCCGGACCCTCAAGCTCGAAGAACGGTGCGCCCGGTGGGCGGTCGCTTTCCGCTGGCCTGTCATCGCAGTCGGTACGATTTTGGTTCTGTTGGCCGGAAGCGGCTGCCTGTTTCTGAATTTCACGACCGACTACCGCATATTCTTCAGCAAGGACAATCCTGAACTTCTGGCGTACGAAGCGCTGGAAAGCACCTACGGGAAAACTGACAACATCCTCTTCATGATCGTTCCGGATGGTGGCGACGCCACGTCGGAACAGGCGCTCGAAGCTTTGGTTTGGCTCACTGAGCGTGCGTGGCAGACGCCATACTCCAAGCGCGTCGATTCGATGGCGAATTTCCAGCGCATTACCGCAGATGGAGATGAGTTATCCGTACGGAACCTCGTGGATCCGGCGCTGTTGGGCCAGGAACGGGAGCGTATCCGGGTCCGTGACATTGCCCTGGCCGACCTCGGCCTCGCAGGAAGTCTGGTGTCCCGGGACGGAAGCGTCAGCGCCGTCAACGTAACCGTCGAGCTGGTCGAAGAAGATCAGGCGGTTCGGGTGCCCGAGATCGCCGCATTTGCTGACGGCGTGGTTGCGGAAGCGGAGGAACGGTTCCCCGGCATCGGGTTCCGAGCGGTTGGGACGGTCGTCATCAACCACGCCTTTTCGGAAGCATCGGTCAACGACCACAAGGTCTTTCTGCCTGCAAGCCTCGCGGTCATGGTCGTGATCCTCGGACTCCTGACCCGGAGTATTGCGGGAGTTGCGGCGACAGTGCTTGCGATTGTCTTTTCGGTCATCGTATCGATGGGGCTGGGCGGCTGGACCGGCCTGCCCCTCTCGCCTACCGCTACTCCGGCGCCGAGCATCGTAATGATGATCGTGGTCGCCAACTGTGTGCATCTGCTGGTTGCCTTGCGACAGCGCCTGCGCGCCGGCGATGCCAGGCGCGCGGCAATCATCGAAGCCGTAAGGATCAACCTGCATCCGATCTTTCTGACCAACCTGACTACCGCACTCGGTTTTCTGAGCCTGAACTTCTCCGAGGTTCCGCCCCACCGCGATCTCGGGAACTTCGTGGCGTTCGGCATCGTCGCCGCGTTCCCGCTCTCGATCGCCTTTCTGCCGGCTTTGCTGTCGCTTCTGCCGTTGCGAAGCACACCGGCCGCCAGGGAACGCGACAGTCGGGTGATGACGGCCATGGCCGAATTCGTGGTCGGCCGACGGAAGATCCTGATGTGGGGATCGGCGGCGGTCGTGCTCGCCTTGCTGGCAGCAGTTCCGCGCAATGAACTGAACGACGTATTGGTGCACTCTTTCGATGAGAGCACTCAGGTCCGTAAAGATACCGATTTCCTGGACAAGCGGCTGAGCGGCACCACGCAATTCGAGTATTCGCTGGCGGCGGGCCGACCGGGAGATGTGACCGACCCGGCCTTTCTGGCCGAAGTGGCCGCCTTCGCCGACTGGTATCGCGAACAGCCGGAGACGCGGCACGTCGAAGTCATCACCGATACCTTTCGGCAACTCAACAAGAGCATGCATGGCGACGATCCGGAGGCCTATCGCCTGCCCGCGAATCGGGAACTCGCCACCCAATACCTCCTGCTCTACGAGTTTTCGCTTCCACAGGGCCGCAACCTGAACGACCGGATCGACCCCGACCGGTCTGCGACCCGGATGACGGTGACGACGCAGACGCTGTCGTCGCAGGATGTCATTGAATTGAACGGGCGCGCCGAGGCCTGGCTGCAAGCCAATGCATCCCGCATCGTGCATGTTGACAGTTCCGGCCCGGCGCTCCTGTTCGGGCATATCGGCCAGCGGAGCATCCGGGCGATGCTGCTTGGAACCTCGGTTGCCCTTCTCGGCATTTCCATTGTTCTTCTGTTTGCATTGCGTTCGTTCCGGCTGGGCATCGTCAGCCTCGTGCCCAACTTCGCCCCCGCAATCCTGGCGTTTGGCGTCTGGGGCCTGGCGGTGGGGCAGGTCGGGCTCGCATTATCCGTGGTGGTGGCCATCACGATCGGGATTGTGGTCGATGACACGGTGCACTTCCTGAGCAAATACCAGCGCGCCCGGCGCGAGCGCGACTGCACGGCGGAAGACGCCGTCCGTTGCGCGTTCCGGTCGGTTGGACAGGCGCTCGCGACGACCACGGTCATATTTGTGGCGGGATTCCTCATTCTGGTGCTCTCACCATTCATCCCCACCGCTCAGGTCGGCCTGCTCATCGCAATGATCATCGGGTTCGCGCTGCTCGCCGACCTGACGCACCTGCCGTCGCTGCTCATGGCCGTCGATCGCGGCGCCGGCGGCGAAAGCCCTTCCCTGAAGTCGAAGCGCCGGCATCGGCCCGAAGCATGACCGGCGGCGCTTCCAGCCGATCGTCCGGGGAGGCGCAGACGGAGCTGTCCGTCCCCGACCTCTACACGGCAATAACGCCGGCGATGATTGTGTCGAACGGGGACCTGCTGGCGTGCCATTTCGGGCTTTGGGGCCCGGACACCGGGACGGACCGCGAAGCCCTGTTGCGGGCCAACCGGGTGCTGGCCGAGGGATGCAACCTGGAGCCGGGAGCGCATTGGCTGGATGCCGGCTGCGGCGTGGGGGGTACGGCGATCTACCTGGCTGAAACGCACGGGGTCAACGTCACGGGATTGACCAACTGCGAACCGCATGTCGCCGTAGCGGCAAAGCAGGCGGAGCGACGAGGGGTCGGCCATCTGGTCGAGTTTCTCCACGGGGACTTCATGGACCTGCCGTTCGCCGATGCGAGTTTCGACGCCGTGATCAACCACGAGTCCTTCTGCTACGCGCCCGACAAGGTTGCGTATCTTCGAGGCGTCCGCCGGGTGCTCAAGCCCGGGGGGCGGTGGCAGGCCCTGGAAGGGTTGCTGAGCGGCCGGCCGCTTTCTCCGAAACTGGAAGAGGTCCACGCAAGGATGCAGCAGGGCTTCCGCATGCCGCCGCTCGTCACATGGCGCCAGGCGCTTGCAGACCTCGAAAAAGCGGAACTTGAGGGCGGGGAGGCAAGGAAGCTGGATGCGGAGGTGGCGCCATCGGCGCAGGCAACCAGGGCAAGCTGGCTTCTGTACCGGTTTGCGAATCCTCACCCGGGCGAGGAGCGGCGACCATGGCTCGACTTCATGCAGGCAGCGCTGGATTTCGATGAGGGGCTGCGCCGCGGCGCGTTCACCTACCGGCTCCTGTCGGGCCGGAGGGCTCCCTAGATCGGATCTGCGTCACGGAGCCCTCGGCGTCCGTCTTCGCGGTCGCACGCAGATGGAAAGCCGGTTGCGCAGGGCCGGCGGACGGTTTCTCACTTCTGCGCACAATAGCGCCTGATCTCGAAATAACCGTCTCGCCAGGCCGCGTACAGTCTGCCGATCCCCTCCATCAGCTCAAGAAACGGCGGCGTCCCGAATCCGCCGAAATACATGAGCGTAAGGTTGCGATAGTCGTTCTCGATGATTTTCAGGTTGTCCATTTCCTTCCCGCCGAAACCCTCGAACTCCACGATCTCCAGGCCCGCCTCCTGCAGCTTGGCGGTGTAGGTGGCCTGGCATTCCAGACTGACCATCGCCCATGACTGGCAGACCGGCCGGATGAACCGGTCGTACTGTTCGGTCGACAGACGGTCCCGCGCCATCCAGTCCATCGCAACGATTTTTCCGCCGGGCTTGAGGATTCTATGGACCTCGCGGAGAAATCGTTCCCGGTCGCTGTAGTGGCAGGCGCTTTCGATGTTGACCACGACGTCGATTGTATTGTCGGCAAAGGGCAGGCTCCGGCAGCAGTCCGCATATTCGAGGCCGACCCGGTCGGCAACGCCCGCATCCATCGCTTTCTTCTGCGCGATCTCCAGTTGGAGCCGGTTGATGTTCACGCCGGTGACCCTGCAACCATGTGCTTTTGCGAGATGAATGGCGGTACCGCCAACGCCGCATCCGGCATCCACCACATGATGGTGTTCCGCAATCGCGGCAGGTCCGGCCACGACGTCGATCATGCGTTCCACCGCCCTTGCTACTCCTGCCGAATGCCGGGGCTTCTGGCCCGGCGGGGGCAGTTCTCCCGGCTCGAACAGCCCGAGATGATTATGGTCCCGGTTCCAGCCGTTCAGATAGAACTTCTCGGTCATGCTGGTGTAGTGGCGCTCGACGGCGCGCATGTGATCGACATCGTGCGGTCGGGGCAATTTGCTCTCCATCCGGCTGTGGATATCGGGTGCGGGTGACGCCCGGCCGATACTCGTCTAGGGGGGTGGCGCGGCGGTCATCGCCATGAAAAGGTAGGCCTTGACTTGCGCGACCCGGTCCCCGGTCAGCACGAGCTTTATATGGTGAATGCCCCGCACCAGCACGAATGCCCCGGACGCACCGAACAATGTCGTCGGACCCGGCGACCATGCGGCCAGCGCATCCAGTTTCTCCGGGACGGCAAGTTCTTCCCGACGCAACCCATCCAGGAAGGTTGTCCACTGATCGGGGCAGTCCAGCCAATAGCTCGGGTCGTTGGCTATTCGGTGCTTCGCGAGGAAACTCAGCCCGAGCGAAGGACCCGGGCCGTCGGCCCGTACGTCGATGTGGGCCCCGAGGCTCGCAAAGCCGCCGCGTTGTTCGAGACCGGACGCAGTGGAGAGGACCGTTCCCCCGCGCCAGCCGGCGCGCTCCAGAAACGCCGCGACGTCGTGCAGAGACCGAAAACCGGTTACCGCCAGCCGGATGGCTTGTTCGCGCGCGGGAAACACGCCGAAGGAATCGATGCGCGTATCCGCCGGCTGCGCCAGGTGAACGCGCTCGGTCAACCGGCGCTCGGCAGCATCGAGGTTCCACCCCGCGGCGGAGGCCAAGGCCGCCAGCACGACACCGATATCCCGAATCCGCCCCGCATCGCCATCGCCCGCGATGGGCCGTTCGGCCGGCCGCAGGAAGATCCCCGGGGCCGGGCGCGTGCCGCCTGGCGCTGACCAGACGTCGTATTCGAGCATCATCTTGCGGCCGATGACCTGACCGAGATGAGAGTCATCCCGCTCCGTCTCGCGCAGCAGCCCTACGATTCCGGAGACGACCGGATCTTCGTTTCCGGACCGGACCATGTTTTCGAAATACACGGCCGATCCGGTTCCGCCGACTACCGATACGCCGAGGTCGGCTCCCGGACGGCGTTCGTGCAGCGGCAGTTCGAAGCCGAAGGGCAAGGCGGCCATGGCGGCGGGGAGCTCCCGGGCGCGTTCCAGGAGCTGCTCCCATTCCCGGTCTCCGATCAGCACGGAGGAAATACGGCCGCGCAGCCGTGCAAGCAATTCCCCCAGGGAACCTGCCTCGCGGGAAAGGCGCTCCTGCGTGACAACCAGTCCCTCTTCGAAGTTCATGACGGCGCCTCGCCCGACTTGCTTGCGGCGGTCGGAGGCGACGCGGGGCCGGGAGCCACCCCGGTTCGTGGCTCGTTGCCGAGATTGTCTGCGAATATGGGAACCTCACGCAGTTGCAACGCCAGCGGCGAAGCATCCGGTTCCGCCGCCTCAAGGAAGCCGCGCTGGCGCAGTATCCAGCACGACATGCACCGGCTGCCGACCCCGCAGCATTCCGTTTCGTCGAACCAGCAAGCCAATTCTGCTCGACTGTAGAACATCATGTGTAAAATGTACGTGTGAGCAATCGATTTTATGATGTCGTTTCAATAAAAATGAGCTAGATCGGAAAGGGAGGTGCCCTGACGCAGTCCGACGACGCGAGGCGGGAGAACCGGACGCTGTGCGGGCCCATCTCCACCCTAAACGTGGCCATCCCGCGCATCAACGCCACCCTCGACACCGTGCTCAGCGAAGCGGAGGAGAGTGCCCGCGCGCTCACCGGGGCACCCCTCTTCCGGGTCGTCCGGGATGGGCAATCGCAGCCCGGAATGGGTGACGCGGCGGCGTTTCGGGCGGTTCTCTAGAGCATCGACTCGGTCCAACAACACCTTGGCGTTCGAAATCGCCCAAAGGTGTTGCCCGGCGCGGTGCTTGGACGCCGATCAGCGCCATAAGCGATTGATTGCATTCAATCATGAAGGGTCAGAGCCGGGTGCTTAACGACAGTAGAGTCTGTCATGTCGCCCGCCGCGGCCTGTCACGAGAGATGAATACCCCCTCGTCCTCCTCCATGCTGCCCGGTCACGAACGCATCAGTGACGAGGAGCACCGGAGATGACTTCGGGGAGAACGAGCGGGAGGAGGTTTTCCCGCCGGAGGGTGCCGGCGACGGCATGAACCTGCTGATCGGCCGGCGCGCCGACAAAGAGGAGGCGGTGTTCGCACCGGATAGGCACCGACGGCAAGGCCGGTTGGACTGCACCGCACGGCCGCCCCCTTTTTCATACCGCTATGCCTAACTATGATACCGACGGTCATTGCGACGCGAGCCGGCGACGTGACTTCCGCCTTTTCCCGAATCCCCGGCGAAGGCTCACTCGACCCGAAGACGTGTTGCTCCTGATGTTCCGGGAGTACGCCCTGCGCCGACAAGCGAGGCAAGACCGAAAGAGATCTGTCGCATTCCGCGTTTACCGTTGTGCAGACGACACTGCAGAGGAGCAGATGCCATGAGAAAGTTCATCCCCACAACTGCGCTGGCGGCCGCCGCCCTGGTTGGCGCCAGCTTCGCCGCGGGTGATGCCGCGGCCCAGGACAAACAATTCATCTCCATCGGCACGGGCGGCCCGACGGGCGTCTATTTCGTGGTCGGCAACTCCGTATGCCGCATGGTCCACAAGGAAGCCGCGGAAGGCCGGAAGAAGGGCCGCAAGCACGGTATCCGCTGCGCCGCCCCGTCCACCGGCGGTTCGACTTACAATATCGGCCAGATCTGCGCGGGCGAGCTCGAATTCGGCGTCGCCCAGTCCGACTGGCAGTTCCACGCGGTCAACGGCAGTTCGGAGAAGGTCACGAATTGCCCCGGCCTGCGGGCTGTCTTCTCGGTCCATCCCGAGCCCTTCCACCTGATCGCCGCCGACGGCTCCGGCATCGGCTCCTTCACCGACGCCAAGGGCAAGCGGATGAATATCGGCAATCCCGGCTCGGGCCAGCGCGGCACGACCGAGGTGCTGATGGAAGGCCACGGCATGAGCGCGGATGACCTGGCGGTGGCAACCGAGCTGACCTCGTCCGAACAGTCCCAGGCGCTCTGCGACGGCAAGATCGACGCCTACGGCTACACGGTCGGCGTGCCGAATGCGGGCGTTGCCGTGGCAACCGACGGGTGCGGAGCCTACATCGTCAACCTCAACAGCGATGTCGAGAAGAAGCTGGTCGCGGAGAATCCCTACTATGCGTTCGCGACGATCCCGGCGGGCACCTACAAGACGACCGCCGAGGACGTGACGACCTTCGGCGTCATGGCAACCTTTGTCACGCATGAGAATGTGCCCGAGCAGGTGGTCTATGAGGTTACCCGCGCGGTGATGGAGAACCTCGACGACTTCCGGTCCCTGCATCCCGCCTTCGCCAATCTCGATCCGGCGAACATGACGATGGACGGACTCTCCGCGCCCCTGCATTCCGGCGCCGAGAAGTACTACAAGGAAAAAGGCCTGGTGAAATAGCCTCAGCCTCTGGCGGCCGGCGCCCCGAGCGGGCGCCGGCCGTCTCTTTTTGACCATCTGTCGCCCCGCAGGGCAGCGGCCGGGCGCGCTCCAGCCTTGCGGCAGCGGGAAACGGCGGTCCGATCATGGCGAAGCCGCCTGCCGATACCGACAAGACCCTGGAGGACGTGGAATTCCAGGGCCGCCGGCAAGGACCGCGGCTCGCCGTAGCGGTCAGCGCAATCTGTTTCGCCTGGTCGATCTACCAGCTGTGGATCGCCTCTCCTTTCCCGTTCATGCTCGACTTCGCGGTCATTGGCGATGTTCCCGCCCGCGGCATTCATCTGTCTTTCGCCCTGTTGCTGTGCTTCCTGATCTACCCGGCGTCGCGCGGCCGGGCAGGGCACGACCTGCCCTTCCATGACGTCGCCTGCGCCCTTCTCGGCTGCCTCGCCGCCCTTTACCTGTTCTTCGGATGGGACGGCCTCGTTGCCCGGCAGGGCGTGCTCCATGTCTGGAACGGCGTGCCGGTCGAGGCGATTCTCGGCGGCATCGGCATCGTGCTGCTGCTCGAGGCCGCGCGCCGGGCGGTCGGCACGCCGCTGGTCATCGTCTGCCTCGTCTTCCTGGTCTATTCGATCTTCGGCCAGGTGATGCCAGACATCGTCTCGCACAAGGGGCTCAGCCTGAACCGGCTGATCGGCTACCAGTGGCTGACTGGAGAGGCCGTTTTCGGCATCCCGTTGAGCGTCTCGGTCAGTTTCGTTTTCCTGTTCGTGCTGTTCGGTGCGCTGCTCGACAAGGCAGGGGCCGGGCAGTATTTCCTCGCGCTTTCCTTCGCCATGGTGGGCCGATACAGCGGCGGCCCGGCCAAGGGGGCGATCCTCGCCTCGGGCATGACGGGCATGATTTCGGGCTCGTCGATCGCCAACGTCGTCACCACGGGCACCTTCACGATTCCCGTCATGCGCCGGATCGGCATGCCGGCGGTCAAGGCGGGCGCCATCGAGGTCGCGGCATCGACGAACGGCCAGATCATGCCGCCGATCATGGGCGCGGCGGCGTTCATCATCGCCGAGTTCATCGGCATCTCCTATGTCGATGTGGTGATAGCGGCGGCAATCCCGGCTGCCCTCAGCTATATCGCGCTGTTCTACATTTCCCACCTCGAGGCGCAGAAGCTGGGGCTTTCCGGGCTGCCCGCCGCCGAGGTCCCGCCGCTCCGGACGACCTTCCTGAGCGGCCTGCACTACCTCATCCCCATCGTGATCCTCGTTTATCTGTTGATGGTGGAGCGCTGGAGTGCGCACAGCGCGGTGTTCTATTCCATCCTCTCCCTCATGGGGATCATCCTCGTCCGCCGGATCGCCGGGGCAATACGGGGAGACGGCGTCGCCGTCATCGACGCCGTGGCGCAGGGGCTCGCCGAGATCTATGCCGGCATGGTCGCAGGCGCCCGCAATATGATCGGGATTGCCGTAGCCGTGGCCGCCGCGGGCGTCATTGTGGGCGCGGTGTCATCGACCGGCCTCAACAACGCCATGGTCGGCGTCGTCGAGGCCATTGCCGGCAGCAATGTCTATGTCCTTCTGGGACTGACCGCCGTGCTTTGCATCGTGCTCGGCATGGGGCTGCCGACGACCGCAAACTACCTGGTCGTCGCCTCCCTGCTCGGCGGCGTGCTGGTGGAGCTCGGCAGCGCTTCCGGCCTCGTCCTGCCGCTGATCGCCGTCCACCTCTACGTTTTCTATTACGGGCTGCTGGCGGATTCGACGCCGCCCGTGTGCCTCGCGGCATTCGCGGCCTCCGCCATCTCCCGGGCGGACCCGTTGAAGACCGGCGTGCAGTCTTTCCTCTACGACATCCGCACCGCTGTCCTGCCGCTTGTGTTCCTGTTCAACACCGAATTGCTGCTGATCGGCATCGACAACATCTGGCACGGAGCCCTTGTCGTGCTCATGTCGCTGTTCGCCATTCTGGCATTCAGCTCGCTTACCCAGGGCTGGATGCTGGTCCGGGTCAGGTGGTACGAGGGAGCGCTGCTCGCCGTGGCCTGCTTCATGCTGTTCCGCCCCGGCTTCTTCATGGACCAGGTCGCACCGCCCTATGAGCCGGTCGACTTCGAATCGTTCGTCTCGGGTGGGTTTGCGCCCGTGCCGGAACGGCATGTCCGGCTGCATGTGACGCGCGAGACCGACTATGGGGACCGCTACAAATTGTTCGCCCTGAAGACCCCCGAAGACCCGGCCGGCAGCCCCGCGGAAACCTTCGGGCTCCGGATCGGGCGCGAAGACGACGGGCGCTATGCCGTGGCCGACCTGGCCTTCAACGGCATGGCCGAGCGGGCCGGGCTGGATTGGGGCGACTATGTGACCGGCGTCGATATCGAGCAGACGGGCCTGCCGCCCAAGGAGCTGGTCTATCCTATCGGGATGGCGTTGCTCGGCCTTGTCGGACTGTCCCAGCTTCGACGCCGCCGGCAGGCCGCCTGACCTGTTCCGGCCCTGAGGCCGCGACATGTGTTCAGCACGCGCCGGCGAAGAGTTCCGGCGGGTCGGCGGCGTCCGGCGGCGCGAGGTCCGCCGCGCCGAGCCCGATCAGGCGGAAGGCGCGGCCGTCCGCCTCGGGCCGGAGGAGCCGCTCCGCCTCTTCCAGCAGGCGGTCCGCGCGCTGCGTGGCGAAGGCGAGCGCGTGGCTGCGGGTATGCGTGCGGAAGTCGGCCGTCTTGAGCTTCAGCACGACGGACCCGGCAGCGAGTCCGGCGGTGTCGAGGCGGGTTGCGACCGTCCGGGCCAGCGGCGGCAGGGCGCGGGCGAGGTCGTCATAGCCGCTGCGGTCGTTCTCGAAGGTCGTTTCGGCTGAAATGCTGCGCGTCTCGCTCACCGGCTGGACCGGCCGGTCGTCCCGACAGCGGGCGAAGTTATAGAGGCGCCGCCCGAACGCGCCGAACCGGGCCGTCATCTCCGCTTCCGTCCAGCGGCGCAGGTCGGCGACCGCAAGCACGCCCTCGGCCCGGAGCCGCCGGGCCATTGCGGCGCCCACGCCCGGGATGATCGTGACCGGCTTCCCGGCAAGGAACGCCGGCGCTTCCTGCGGGCCGATCACGGCGAAGCCGCGCGGCTTGTCGAGGTCCGAGGCGATCTTGGCGAGGAACTTGTTGGCCGCCAGTCCCACCGAGACCGTGATGCCGACCTCGTCCTCGATCCGCCGGACAAGGCGGACAGCGGCGGCGGCCGGGAGCTTGTGTTCGCTGAGGTCGAGAAACGCCTCGTCGATGGAGATCGGCTCGACCAGGGGCGTGGCCTCGCGCATCAGGGCCCGGACCTCGCGTCCCACCTTGCGGTATTTCGCCATGTCGGGCCTCAGCACCACCGCATGGGGGCAGGCTTCGAGCGCCTTGTACATGGCCATGGCCGAGCGCACGCCGAAGCGCCGCGCGACATAGCAGGCGGCGGCGACGACGCCGCGCCGCCCGCCGCCGATCACAACCGGGCGGTCGGCAAGGCCCGGATCGTCCCGCTTTTCGACGGCGGCGTAGAAGGCGTCGCAGTCGAGATGCGCGATGCCGACGCGGGCAATCTCGGGATGCGCGGCGAAGCGCGGAGAACGGCAGGACGGGCAGCGTGTCGGAACGGGCGCGGCGGCGGGACGGCCGCAATTCCGGCAAACGGCCGCGACCTCGCCGGCTTCCATGAAATCCCGTCCGATAGGCGGCCCGCGCCCGCAGCAGGCGAAGCGGCTGGCGCCGCTACTTCATCTTCTGTTCCTTGAAGACGACATGCTTGCGCGCGATGGGGTCGAATTTGCGGATCTCGAGCTTCTCGGTCTTGGTCCGCGGGTTCTTCTTGGTGACGTAGAAATAGCCCGTGTCGGCCGTGCTGACGAGCTTCACCATGACGGTTGCCGGCTTGGCCATCGCATGCGCCTCCGCTGCAATACTGGAACGGCAGGCAAACTAGGGCCCCGCCTGCCGGCTGTCAAACCGCGTTTCGCTGCCGGCCGGCCTATTCATGCCTGCCGTCGGCGATCATCACCATCGCCGGCAGGAGGAACAGGACGAACATGCCCGCCAATACGAGCCCGCCCAGCATGCTGGCGACGAACGGCACCAGGAAGAGCAGGGCGTCGCTGCGCTCGTAAAGGAGGGGCGAGAGGCCGAGCACCGTCGTCAGGCTGGTGAGCAGCACGGCGCGGAAACGGTGGCGCGTGGCGGCCGCCGCGGCGGCGACCGCCGGCAGGGCGTCGTTCTCCCGGCGGATGATGTTGTAGCGGTCGAGCAGCACCAGCGCATCGTTCACGACGACGCCCGAGACGGCGACGATCCCGAATACCGACATGAAGGAGAAATCCCAGCCGAGTATCCAGTGCATCAGCACCGCGCCGGCGAAGGCGGCCGGGATTCCGGCCGCGGCGACCAGCGGCTTCCAGTAGCTGCGCAGGAACGCCGCCATGACCGCATACATGGCGATCAGCGCAAGCGGCACCAGCGTGGCAAGCGTTTCCAGCACCCGCCGCTCGTTTCGCGCCCCGCCGTCCCTCTCCACCGCGATTCCGGGATGCGCGGCGCGCAGCTCCCGCACGACGCCGTCCTCGATCAGCCTGCGGGCCTGGATCGGCGTGATGACCGCGGCGTCCGCCTTCGCCTCCACGAAGACGGCCGGCTTGCCGTCGATCCGCGTCAGCTCGGCCATTTCCTGCTTTTCGGTGAGCGTTGCGACCAGGGAGAGCGGCACCTCGCCCCCGCCGGGCCGGTCTATGCGCATCCCGGCCAGTTCCTTCAGGCTCCGGCGGCGTTCCGCGGGATATCTGACGACGACCTCGATTTCCTCGCGGCCACGCTGGATGCGCTGCGCTTCGGCGCCATGAAGCCGGGCGCGCAACTGCGCTCCCAGCAGCGCCGGCGAAAGCCCGGCCGCCTTGCCGGCCGGCGTCAGTTCTATCTCGAGCTGCCGCTTGCCGGGCGAGAGATTGTCGTAAACGCCGTAAACGCCGTGTATCGAGGCGAGGGCGGAGCGGAGCTTCCGCGCGGCGCCCTGCAGGACCTGCGGGTCGTCATGGCGTATCGAATAGGCGAGATTCGGCCTGAGCTTGCTCCGGCTGGTCACATATTCCACATGTTCGAGGCTCGAAACATCGCCGACGCGGGCCCGCAAGGCGCGTTCCACCTCGCTCGGCTGCGCTATGCGGACCGGGCGGCGATAAAGATGAACCCTTACCGTCGCCAGATGGTCGCCCGAGAGCTCGGCGTCACCGGGTCGGGTGGACAGGATCTTGCCGACCACGATGCTGACCGACTTGACCGATGTGCCTTCCAGGTCCTCGTTTACCCCCTCAGCGGCATCCCTGAAGCGCTCGGCGGCGGCGAGCGTCGCCTCGAACGGGGAACCGGCCGGCAGGCGCAACTCCACCTGCACCATGTTGGAAACGCTCGCCCTTGTCTCCGCGAACAGCACCCGCACCTCGTGCTGGCGCAGAAGCAGCACCGCGCACGCCACGACGGCGATCCCGATGGCGAGCGCCATCCAGACATGGCGCACCGACCAGGAAACGGTTGCAGCCACCACGCTGTCGCGGACGCCGTCGAGCCAGCCGCGCACCGCCCCCTGCCAACCGCTCAGCGGCGGCGCGCTCCAGGGCCTGTCATGCGAGAGATGCGCCGGCAGGATGAAGAATGCCTCCACCAGGGAAACCGCCAGCACGAACAGCGCCACCCAGGGGATGACCCGGATGATCTGCCAGGTGCCTTCGTTGATGAACAGCAGGGGGACCAGTGCGATCATCGTCGTTGCCGCGCCGACGACCAGCGGCCCTGCAACGGCTCGTGCGCCGGCAATCGCGGCGCCAAGCGCCGTCCCGCCGCGGCTTCTTTCCGTCGCGATGCTCTCCCCGACGACAACGGCGTCGTCCACCACGATGCCGACCATCAGGAAGAAGGCGAACAGGGTGCCCATGTTCAAGGTCAGGTCGGCCGGCGTGAAGAAGACCAGCGACCCGACGAAGGCCAGAGGAATGCCGAAGGCCGTCCAGAAAGCCACCCGAAGGTCGAACACCGCGACCAGGCAGATGAACACCAGGACCGCACCGATCACGGCGTTCCCCAGAATCAGCGTCAGCCGCTCGACCGTTAGATCGACCTTGTCGTCCCAGACTTCGACCGAAACATGCCCGGCCGGGCTGTAGCTATCGAGAAACCCGACGACAATGTTCCGGACCTCCTTGGTCGATTGCCTGCCCGTGGCGCTTATCCGGAGAAATACGGCCGGTGTGCCGTCGAGTTCGGTCAGGACATTTTCATCGACGAAGCCGTCGCGAATCCTGGCGACATCGCCCAGCGTCACCACCGTTCCATCGAGGCGGGTGATAAGCGGTATGTCCTTGAATTCCGTGCTGTATTTCCGCTTCGCCACCACCTGCAGCACGACACCGCCCGCATCGGTCCGCAGCTCGCCGAAGGTCAGATTGAGCGAGGCGCGCCGGATCGCCTGCCTGACGTCGGATATCTGGAGCCGGTTTCGCCGCAGGTCCTCCTCGCTCAGCTCTATCGTGATCTCCCGGTCGCGCGCGCCCTGGAACTCTATGTGGGAGATTTTCGGCAGGGCCAGCAGCGAGTCGCGCAAATCCTCCGCCGCGAGCCGAAGGCCGGCTTCCGTCGCCGAGGCGGACAAAACCGCAATCGTCACGACATCGTTCCGCCATCTGAGAAGGGAGACCTTGGGCCGTTCCGCGTTCGGAGGCGGGAAGTTCTCTATGGTGTCGATGGCGCTTTCGACGTCGTTCAGAACCGCCTCGTCATCGGCGAAGGTCTCGAGCTCCACGTCGATCAGGCCGATGCCTTCCTTCGCCGTGCTGACCACCCGGCTGACGCCGGGTATGCCGACAATCGCTTCCTCGACCCGGCGGACGACGTCCTCCTGCACTTCCCTCGGCGATGCGCCGGGCGACGGGATCTTGACGGCAATGCGGCGCGCGTCGAATTCCGGGTAGTTCTGGACCACGAGCTGCGAGCCGGCGATCGCGCCCGCGGCGATCAGGAAGACCATCAGGAGGTTCGCGGCGACGGGGTTCGCCGCAAACCAGGCGATCGGGCCCCGCCGCACAGGCGCTCCGGTCCCGCCGGCGCCCCCGCCCGCGTCGTTGTTGCTCATGCCGCGCCCCTATGCCTGCGGTTTCGCGGCGGTCACGGCAAGGCCCTCGCGGGCTGCCGGCAGGGTGCCGAGAACCACGCCGTCGCCGGCATCGAAGGCTTCCACCACCCATCCGCCGTCGATCCTGCCCAGAATCCGCGGCTCGACCGAGTTGAGCGCGCCGTCCCTGACGACCCAGACGCGGTCGCCGGCCTGCGCGGCCGCGTCCGGCAACACATAGACGCCGCTGTGTTCCGGCCCGGCAATGACGATCTCGGCGAAGGTGCGGGGAAGAGGCAGGGAGGCGGCAGGCAGGTCGTCGGAAAAGTTCAGGAAAAGCGAGGCGAGCCGGCTCTTGGCCGCCACCACCGAGGAGACCGCTGCGACTTTCGCCCTGAAGACCCCGGTTCTGGTGCGGACTTCGGCCGTTCGCCCGACCACCGGGGCGAGATGCCTGAGGTCCCGCTGCTCGACGGGAGCCGCCACGCGGATGGATTGGGGTCGATAGACGCGGCCCAATATTGCGGCTTTGCCGACCTTCTCCGCCGGGCCGGCAAGCTCGCCGACCTCGACGCTCGAGGAAATCACGCGGGCATCGAAGGGAAAGGAAATGTTCGTCCTGCGAAGCTGCAGCTCCGCCAGCCGAAGCGCCACGCGCGCCTTTTCCAGCTTCAGGGCCAGGCGCGCGGTGTTTTCGTTGCGGGCTTCCTTCCCGCTTATGTCATGTTCGAGTTCCGCTACTTCCAGCCTCGCTTCTTCAACCCTGAGTTCGTATTCCTCGGGGTCGATCCGGATGAACACCTCATTGGCCTCTATAGACCCGCCAGGCTCGAATTTCGGCGAGACCCAGACAACGCGCCCGACGACTTCCGATACCACCGCCGCCCGTTCCTTCAGCACGACAGAGCCGGTCAGGCGAAGCGTCAGCGCCTGCTCCGTGGGCGTCGGCTGGATGACATTGACGGCAGGCCGCCTTTCCCGGGTTTCCAGCGCCGACCTGTCGATGCGCTCAACCCGTTCCGGCGCCCGGGCGAGATAGAGCGCGACGGCGATCGCGCCGAGAATGACGACGAGTTGCAGATAGCCGTACCATTTCGGCCTGTCGGGGCCTGCTGTGTCCTGCGGCATCGTCTTCTCCGACCTGGGATCGAACGTGGATCACGATAATGGATAACGGGCGCATCGGGGAACAACGCTTATCCATCGATATGCCTGCCGGACCCGGCTGGCCGCGGCCCGGAACGGGCGGGCGTGCGAGCGCATCCCGGCAGCGGCGGCGCGGCTGCCGGGATATGCCGGGCATGTCATGGAATGTCATGTTTTGCCGTGAGGCGCCGTGCGGCATGTCATGAGATGTCATGTTTTGCATGCGAAAGGTGCATATCCTGTATCCGGTTCGGGCATGAGGTGGATCCTTCCGCGAATCCCCTTCCTTCGCCTGGCCAAGGGAGAACCGCGGGAGGCCCTTTCTTGTTCCGGCAAGGTATTTGCGAGCCGCACGGCCGCCGGCCCGCTCCCGGCCTCTTCCGCAGGCGGGAGAGCGACTGTGTTGTCGGTCAAGCTGTTTTCCACGGGGTTCGGTCTCTGAGGATAGCGTTGAGGATTGTGAGGAGCTTTCGTGTGACGGCGGTGAGGGCAGCCTTTTTGGTTTTTCCCTCCGCGATCAGGTGGCGATAGAAGCGTTTGAGGGTTGGGTTATGCCTGGAGGCGGTGAGGGCAGCCATGTAGAGGGTTGCGCGGACGTTGGCGCGTCCTCCCCATATGGTTCTCTTTCCGCGCATGGTTCCGCTGTCGCGGTTGAAGGGCGCGACGCCGACGAGCGCGGCGATGCGCCTTCGGCTGAGGGTTCCGAGTTCGGGGAGATCGGCGATCAGGGTTCGTGCGGTGGCGTCACCGACCCCGGGAACGCTTTTGAGGAGGTCCTCGGCCTGGCGCCATGCGGGGGATTTGCGGATCGCATCGCCGAGCTCGGTTTCGAGGTCGGAGAGTTCGCGTTGCAGGGTGGCGAGCACGCGGTCGACGCTGCGGATCGTGCGACGGCTTGTGAGGCGCCTCCTGCGGTTTCTCTCCGCGGTCATCATCGCGACGATCTGGCGCCGCCGGGCGACCAGCTCGGCGAGCGCGCGGGCCTGCTCGTCAGGCACCGGACGGGGCTCGGGATGGACCGCCTCGGCGAACTGTGCGATCGCCGCCGCATCGAGGGCGTCGGTCTTGGCGAGCCGGCCGGTGGCGCGGGCGAAGTCCCGGATCTGGCGCGGGTTGACCACCGCCAATGGCAGGCCCGCCGCGCAGAGCGCCGCCGCGACCGTGACCTCGAAGCCGCCCGTCGCCTCCAGCACCACGAGGGCAACCTCCAGCCCGCCCAGGCGCGCCGACAACTCTTCCAGGCCTTTGCCGTCGCGCGCGACGGCAAAGGCCTCCCCGGACGGGCGCAGATGCACGTCCAGACGATCCTTCGCCACGTCGATGCCAACGAATATCCGTTCCATGTCCCGTCCTTGCAAATGCGGTCTCACACTGCGGACCAAGCGACTGTTCGGGTTCAAAGGAACAGCGGACGGGGAACCATGCTCTCCCGCGGTCTTCATAACCTGGGTGCTAGCGGTCTCCCGTCCGCTCCCGCTGTTGCGACTATAGCTGCAACAACGATCCGGAGAGATACAAGGTGTATTCGAGCATCGGGGCGGTTTCGTCGAAGCCCTGTCCCTCCGCATCCTGCATGTCGTTCCTCCATCCCCGCCGCCGGCTTGCCGGAGTGGCGGAACCCTAACCCGACTTCCGCAACTCGGGGGTCATGAGGATGCTAACTCATTGAATAGCCTTGATCGTCTCCCCGAGGGTCGGCACTACAAGGCGGCGAACGGAGAGGCGGCGCCGTGTGCCGTCAGGCGGAGATCCGGGGTGCGGGTTGCTGCGGCCAGGTCATGCCGAGCTGTTGCAGCAGTAGCTCGTGCTCCTTGTTCGGCCGGGTGTGGCGCGGCAGGACGAGGTGCCGGCCGTCGGTGGTTGGCAGATGGACGTCCACCATCTGGATGGTGGCGAAGGCCTCAAGGATGGCGCGTGGGGTGAGGCCCGGGGCGCGCGGCCGGGCGAGGTTCTTCAGGGTCACCAGCAGGCAGTAGGCGATGAACGAGACGAAGATATGCGCCTCGATGCGCTCTTGGCGCTGATGGAAGATGGGGCGGATCGCGAGGTCGTGCTTGAGTTCCTTGAACGCCTGCTCGATCTCGACGAGCTGCATGTACAGATGCCACAGCGTGGCGGGGTCTTCGGCGACCATGTTGGATCGCAGCAGGTAACGGCCCTCGCGGCGGCGGACCTGGCGCAGCCGGTCGCGCTGCAGGCGGAATGAGAAGCCGTTGGCGGCGAGTTCGCTGTCGGTCCCGGGCACGGTGATGTCGACCAGGCTCCAGGCCCGGCCGGCCTCCTTCCTGGCGGCGCCGAGCTTGAGCAACAACTGATCCCGGCTGTTCGACTGCCCTTGCAACTCGGCCAATCGACGCCACAGCCTCTTCAGCCGGCGCCGGCGCATGCCGCGTTCCTTCACCTGCCGCCCCTCGCTGCGCACCAGGACGTAGAGCTCGCCATCCTCGACCAGAAGCTTGACAGTCACGGACTGGCGCACCTCCTGCCAGGGCAGGCCCAGGAACACCTTCTCGAGCCGCGTCAGCCGGCCCTTGGGCGTGCCCACCAGGTAGCGCACCGGCGCCTCGCCCTCGCGCATCGCGGCCAGCGTCTCCTCGGTGGGGATGCCGCGGTCCATGATCCACACCCGCTCGGAGCGGCCATACTGATCCTCGATCTTCTTGAGGAACGCCGCCAGCGTGGTGTCGTCGGAGGTGTTGCCCGGCATCACCTCATAGGCCAGCGGAAAGCCCTGCGGCGTAACGATCAGGGCGATCACCACCTGCACGCAGTCGGGCCGCTTGTCCCGGCTGTAGCCGAAGCGGCGCTTGTCATCGAACGGCGGATCGCTCTCGAAGTAGGTCGAGGTCAGGTCGTAGAGCAGCACGTCGAAGCGCGCCTCGAACAGCGTCGCCCAGCGGTCGCGCAGAAACGAGAAGAAGCCCTGCTTGTGCGCCAGCAGCTTGTCGAGACAGCGATAGAGTGTGTCGTCGGCGATCGCCCGCTCGCCACCCAGAAGATCGCGAAGCGCGCTGTGCTCATACCAGTGACGGTGAAGGCGCCACTCGCTGCCCGGGTCGATCAGCCGGTAGCAGACCTGGATCTTCAGGATGTCCAGCCACCGCGTGCCTTGCCGGCTCGCCGGCAGCCGCTCTTCCCAGAAGCGGTCCAGGTCCAGGCGGTCCCACAAGGACAGCGCCAGCCAGCACGCCCCCCACTGGCGCGGGTCGTGAAGCGCCACCTGCGAGAGGTCGATCTTCACCACTTCGCAAGTCAGCGCCGGCGCCTCCCGGTCCTCGGGAAACAGCGCCATCTGCCGTGATCGCGACTTGCCCTCCACCACCTCGATCGAGCGGCACCACGCCGCTCGCTGGCTGTCGTTGATCTCCCCGAGATAGAGCACCTGACGCTGAACAACCCGACCGCCGTGGACCCGGACGTTCTCCACAACGCTCCAGTAGCGGTGCTCCTTGCCGTCCTTGAAGCGTCTCTTGCAGCGCACGAACATCAGCGCAGCGTCCGGATCTTCGCCAGCCCGATCAAGGGGGTAGGTCGGCACTACAAGCCGGTCCCGAGAGGTACTGCACCGAAATCCGACACTTCTCGCGCCGGAAAACCGTCAAATCAGTCGATTCTCAAGCCGAGTTGCGGAAGTCGGGCTAATTCGCGCGTAATGCGCGCCGGTGCCCGCGCCCGTCCGCGCGCGTTCCGCGGCGGCGCGGTTCGCGCGCCTGATTGCCCGGGTGCGCCCGTGCGCGCGAGGCGGACGCAGGGCGCACCTCGCCTGTCGGCCGAATCGGGGGCTTTTTTCGCGCCGGCGCGAACGGCGAAACGAAGCGGCCCCGGACGCCGCTTCCTTCCTGCGCTCCAATATAGCACAAGATTCCGATATGTCAATAATAAATAAGGAATTATTACTGATTTCTTGCGAATGAACCACTGTTACCGGCCGGCCCGGAGCGTCAGGCCCCCGCGAGCGTCCCGACATGCGCGCCGACGCATTCCTCCAGCGCATCGAGGTCGTAGCCGCCTTCGAGCACGGCCGCGAGCCGGCCGCCGGCATGGCGCCGGGCGGCGGCCAGCAACTGCCGCGTGGCCCAGGCGAAGTCCTCCGCGTCGAGTTCGAGCTGCGCCAGCGGGTCGGCGCGGTGGGCGTCGAAACCGGCCGAGACCAGCACAAGGTCCGGGCGGAACGCCTCCACCGCTGGCAGCACGCGCTCCTCGAAGCGCCGGCGGAACGCCCCGCCGTCCGCGCCCGGCGGCAGGGGCGCATTGACGATCTGGCCGTGCGCGCCGGATTCCCGCTCCGCGCCCGTGCCGGGATAGAGCGGCATCTGGTGCGTCGAGGCGAACAGCACATCGGGCTCGTCCCAGAAGACCGCCTGGGTGCCGTTGCCGTGATGGACGTCGAAATCGACCACGGCGACGCGACCGACGCCGTGAACGGTGCGGGCATGGGCGGCGCCGACCGCGACGCTGTTGAAGAAGCAGAACCCCATGGCGCGGGCGGGTTCGGCATGGTGGCCGGGCGGGCGCATGGCGCAGAAGGCGGTCTCCGCCTCGCCCGCCATGAGCGCGTCCACCGCCGCCGTCGCGGCGCCCGCGGCCCTGAGCGCCGCTTCCTTCGTTCCGGGCGAGGCGACGGTGTCGGCATCGAAGCGCACATGGCCGCGCGCCGGCATGTTGGAGAGCACGAGGTCCACATATTCGCCGGAGTGGACCCGCTCCAGCGCCTCCCGCCCGGCCTCCGGCGGCTCGCGGCGTTCGAGGCCGTCGAAATCCGGCGCGTCGAGCGCGGCGGCGACCGCGCGGGCCCGCGCCGCGCGCTCGGGATGGCCGGGGCCGGTATCGTGGCCGGCAGCGGCATCGTGGACGAACAGCAGCGTGGTCATGTCGAATCCGGCCTCCCGGCGGCGTGCGGGTCCCGGTCCCGCCATCATAGCCGGATCGTCCGGCAGCGGGGCCCGTCCCGTTGACTTCCGTCGGGCCCAGCCCCAATTTGCGCCGCCGTCCGTCGGTCCTGCGGCGGCAAGAGAGCTGCCCATGGCAATCATCGCGGCGCGGTTTCCATCGCTGCATTTCCTTTCCCTGGCCGCCGGTTCGGCGCTGTTGGCGTTCCTCGCGCTCTGGCCTGCCGGAGCCGAGGCCCAGCGTCCCTCGCCGGTCCGGGTGGACAAGGTCGTCGTAGAGCCGCTGGCGGAGACTGCGCCGGTGTTCGGCAGGCTCGTGTCGCGGATGCGCGGCTCGGTGGCGGCGCAGACCGTGGGCGCGGTCACGGAAATGCGCGTGCAGGTGGGCGACCGGGTGGCGAAGGGCGATGTGCTGGCGGTGCTCGATATCGAGAGGCTCACCTCCGAGCGCGACGCCCGCGGCGCCACGGCCGACGCGGTCGCCGCCCGTGCCCTGGCCGCCGGGGCCCGGCTGGAGCGGGTCGAGCAGGAGATCGCGCGCTACGAGAAGCTGCGCCGCTCGGCCGCCTTCAGCAAGGCGCGCCTGCAGGACAAGGAGCAGGAGCGGGCCTGGCTGCGCTCCGAGCTGGATGCGGCGCGCGCGCAGCTCGTGCAGGCGAGGGCCGGCCTGGCGCTGGCGGAAATGGATCTGGCGCGGGGCACGGTCCGCGCACCTTATGACGGCGTGGTGACGGCGCTTCACACCGAAATCGGCTCCTATCTGAAGGAAGGCGGCGCGGTGGTGGCGCTGGTCAATGACCGCAAGCTGGAGATCGAGGCGGACGTGCCGGCGGCGCGCATTGCCGCGCTTGCCCCGGGCGCCGAGGTGGCGGTGCTGCTGCCGGACGGCACGAAGCACCGCGCCAGGGTGCGGGCGGTGGTGCCGGACGAGAACGCGATGACGCGCACCCGGCTCGTGCGCTTCACGCCGGATTTCGGGCGAACGGCGGTGCCGCTGGCCGCGAATGCCGCCGCGACGGTGGTGCTGCCGATCGGCGGCGCAGCGCCGGCGCTCACGGTCCACAAGGATGCGATCGTGCGCCAGGGCCAGCAGGCCCTCGTTTTCGTCGCCAATAACGGCAAGGCGGACCGGCGCCGTGTGCGCCTCGGCCGCGCCTCGGGGACGCGTTTCGAGGTTCTGGACGGGCTGACGGAAGGCGACCTCGCCATCGTGCGCGGCAATGAGCGCCTGCGCCCCGGCCAGCCGGTGCTCGTGCCCGGCGCCAAGGCCGCCAAACCCGGCAAGCCTCCGCCGAAGGCGAAGGCGGGATGAACCTCGTCCGCTTCGCCATAGACCGCCCCATCGCGGTAATCGCGGCGGTGCTGATGGTCGTGCTGTTCGGACTGGTGGCCCTGGAGACGATCCCGATCCAGCTGACGCCGGACGTGCGCAAGCCGATCATCACCGTGCAGACGCTCTGGCCCGGCGCGGCCCCGGCGGAAGTCGAGCGCGAGGTCGTCAACCGCCAGGAGGAGGTGCTGAAGGGCGTCGAGGGGCTGGAGGATGTCGAGAGCCGGTCGGAAAACGGGCGCGCGCGGGTGACGCTCACCTTCGCCATCGGCACCAATATGGACCGGGCGCTGCTGCTGGTCGCGAACCGGCTCGACCGCGTGTCCGGTTATCCGGACGAGGCCGACCGCCCGACCCTGCGGACGGCGAGCGCGGAAGACAACGCCATCGCGTGGTTCTCGATCCAGACCGCAAAGGGCAACGCCCGGCCGGTCCACACCTATGGCGATTTCGTCGAGGAAGTGATCCAGGACCGGCTGGAACGCGTGGAGGGCGTTTCCCGGACCGACGCCTTCGGCGGCGTCAAGCGCGAACTGCATATCACCGTGCAGCCGGAGCGGATGGCGCAATTCGGCCTGACGGTGACGGAGATCACCCAGAAGCTGCGGGCCGCCAACGCTTCGGTCTCGGCCGGCGACGTGGAAGAAGGCAAGCGGCGCTACCTGGTGCGCGCGGAGGGCGATCTGGACACGCCGGAAGCCGTGCGTGCGGTCGTGCTGCGCACCGCGTCGGACAGCGCCACCGGGCGGATCGGGCGCGTGACGGTCGGCGACATCGCCGAGGTCTCCTACGGCTATTCGGAGCCGCGCGCGCGCATCCGCCGCCTCGGCAAGAGCGCCGTGGTGATGAACGCCAAGCGCGAGGCCGGAGCCAATGTCATCGAGACCATGGAGGGCGTGCGCGCCGCCGTCGCCGAACTGAACGAATCCGTGCTGCCCGGCGAGGGCCTCGTCATGGACCAGGTCTATGACGAGACCGACTACATCGTCTCCGCCATCGACCTGGTGCGGCAGAACATCGTCGTCGGCGGCATCCTGGCGGCGATCATGCTGCTGCTGTTCCTGCGCTCCTGGCGGCCGACGCTGATCGTCTCGCTGGCGATCCCGGTCTCGGTCGTGGGCTCCTTCGTCGCCATGGCCATGCTCGGGCGTTCGCTGAATGTCGTGTCGCTTGCGGGCATCGCCTTTGCGGTCGGCATGGTTGTGGATGCGGCGATCGTGGTGCTGGAGAACATCTACCGGCTGCGGGAGCGCGGCATGCCGCCGCGCGAGGCCGCGCTGCGCGGCGCCAGCCAGGTCTGGGGGGCGATCCTGGTCTCGGCGCTGACCACGGTGCTGGTCTTCGTGCCGATCCTCGCAATGGACCTCGAGGTCGGGCAGCTGTTCCGCGACATTGCGGTGGCGATCTCGGTGTCGGTCATGCTCTCGCTCATCGTCGCCGTCACGGTCATCCCGGCGCTCTCGCGCCGCCTGCTCGCCGCGCGGGTCTGGACCGGCGGGCGCGTCGAAGTGCCGGTGCTGGACGGTCTGGCGCGGCGCTATGCGCGCGCGACGCTCGCCTATGCCGGCGCGGTGGTGCGGAACCGCAAGGCCGCCCTGGTCTCCGTCGCGGCCATCGTGGGGCTTGCGGTCGCCGTCGCCTGGTGGCTGACGCCGAAGCTCGACTACCTGCCGGACGGCAGCCGCAATTTCGTGCTCGGCCGGGTGCTGCCGCCGCCGGGCTACAACCTCAGGACGAACAGCGAAATCGCCGAGGAGATCGAAGACGCGACGCGCGCGCTCTGGGCGAGCGAGACCGGCCCCGAGGCCGAGCCCGGCAAGCCGCCGAAAATCGCGAATTTCTTCTTCGTGGCGCTGCCGTCCTACACATTCGTCGGCGCGTCTTCCACCGATCCCGCAAGGCCGGAAGAACTGGTGCCGGTCCTCCAGCAGGCCTCATTCCGCGAGCCCGGAACCTTCGGCTTCTTCACCGTGGCGTCCATTTTCGGGCGCGGCATAGGCGGCAAGCGGGCCATCGACCTCGACATTTCCGGACCCGATCTCGAAACGGTGATGGCGGTCGCCGGCAGGGCGACCGGCATGACCGCGAAGGCGCTGCCGCGCGGCGAGGGCAACCAGCTCCGCCCGATTCCGGGCCTCGAACTCGGCGCGCCGGAGGTGCGCGTGCTGCCGGACCGGCTCCGGCTGGCGGACAACGGCGTCTCGGCGCGGGAGTTCGCCGACACCATCGACGCCTTCAATGACGGGCTCAGGGTCGCGAGGGTGACCATAGACGGGCGGCGCACCAACCTCGTCCTCAAGGGGCCGACCGACAATGTCGCATCCACGCAGGGCATCGACTTCCTGCCGGTGGTGACGCGGAACGGCGTCATCCTGCCGGCGTCCTCGCTCGCCAACATCGAGGTGACTACCGGTCCGACCGAAATCCGGCACAAGGAGCGGGTGCGCACGGTCACATTGCAGATCCGGCCGCGCGCGCAGATGCCGCTGGAGGAGGCGATGGACCTCGTGCGCGCCGAGGTCATCGGCCCGCTCCGGGCGGACGGCCTGCCGGCCGGGGTGAAGCTCAGGCTCTCCGGGGCGGCCGACCAGCTCACGATCACCTGGAACCACATCGTCATCGACCTGCTGATCGCCGTCGCCATCGTGTTCCTGGTCATGGCGGTGCTGTTCGAGAGCTTCGTCTATCCGCTGGTCATCATGATCTCGGTGCCGCTGGCGACGGCCGGCGGCGTGCTCGGCCTTGCGGTGCTGAACCTGTTCGCCTTCCAGCCGCTCGACATGCTCACCCTGCTGGGTTTCATCATCCTGGTCGGGATCGTCGTCAACAACGCCATCCTGCTGGTCCACCAGACGCTGTTCCATATCCGCGAGGGCGGCATGACGCCGCCGGATGCCATCCGGGAGGCGACGCGGGACCGGCTGCGCCCGATCTACATGTCCACGCTGACCAGCATATTCGGCATGGCGCCGCTGGTGCTGTTTCCGGGCGCGGGCTCGGAGCTCTACCGGGGGCTGGGCTCGGTGGTGCTGGGCGGCCTGTCACTCTCGGCGGTGCTGACGCTCACCATCATCCCGCCGCTGCTCGGCCTGATCCTCGCCCCGCTGGAGGAACGCCGCCGCGGACGCCTCGAAGCGCCGGCGCCCGCAGCGGCGGAGTGACCCGGCCCGGCCGGCGGCCGGTTCGTGCTAGGATTCCGGAGGGACGGTTGTCGGAGAATTCCACCGCATGAAATTCGGCATCTTTTACGAGCACCAGTTGCCGCGCCCCTGGGCGGAGGACAGCGAGCGGCGCCTGCTGGACGAGTCGCTGGCGCAGATCGAGCTCGCGGATGAACTCGGCTACGACTATGCATGGGAAGTCGAGCACCACTTCCTCGAGGAGTATTCGCACTCCTCCGCGCCGGAAGTGTTCCTTGGCGCCGCCAGCCAGCGCACCCGCAACATCCGCCTCGGCCACGGCGTCATCCAGCTCACGACCAACCATCCGGTCCGCGTCGCGGAGAAGGTCTCGACCCTCGACCTGCTCTCCGGCGGGCGGGTGGAGCTCGGGCTCGGCGAGGCGCAGGGGCCGGTGGAACTGCATCCTTTCGGCGTGCAGGTGCGTTCCAAGCGCGACCGCTGGATCGAGGGCGTCAAGGCGACGATCCCGCTCTTCACCGAGACCGCTTTCGAGTTCAGCGGCGAGTTCTACAGCTACCCGAAGCGCAATGTCGTGCCGAAGCCGCTGCAGAAGCCGCATCCGCCGCTCTGGGTCGCGTGCTCCAATATCGACACCATCGAGGACGCGGGCCGCTGGGGCATGGGGGCGCTCGGCTTCCAGTTCGTCTCGCCGGAGGCGGCCAGGGCCTGGGTCAACCGCTACTACCTCAACCTCACCCGCAATCTCGACAGGATCTGCGACTACCCGACCAATCCGAACATCGCCATGGTCTCGGGCTTCATGTGCTGCGAGACCGACGAGGAAGCCGTCGAGAAGGCGGCCGGGTGGACCTTCTTCATCTTCTGCCTCAGCCATTACGGCCGGCACGGCATCTCCGCCCCGGGCGAGACCGACCTCTGGAAGCTCTACCAGGACTGGCGCCACACGGAGAAGGCGCAGCAGGCGCTGACCGCCGGGCTGATCGGCTCGCCGGAGACCATCCGCCGGAAGCTGCGCGCCTTCGCCGCCGCCAATGTGGACCAGGTGATCCTGCTGAACCAGGCCGGGCAGAACACGCATGACGACATCTGCGCCTCGCTGGAGCTGTTCGCCCGCGAGGTCATGCCGGAGTTCCATGCGATGGAAGAGGAGCATGCGGCCTGGAAGGCGGGCGTGCTCGCCGGCGAGATAGAACTGGAGGAGCTCTCGGTCGAGGGCGCCCGGCGCTATGCGCACCAGAACGAGGACATAGTGCGGCTGACGCCCGAGCAGCTGAAGGCGAAGATGGCGGCCAAGGAAGCCGCTGCCGCCGAATAGGAGGACCCGGCCCATGCGCGCGCTCGTTCTCGAAGGCCATGGCGGGCAGGACCGCTTCGCCTTCCGCACCGACTGGCCGGAACCGGAGCCGGGGCCGGGCGAGGTCGTCGTCCGGGTCGGGGCGTGCTCGCTCAACTACCACGACGTCTTCACCCGGCGCGGCATGCCGGGCATCAAGGTGCCGATACCGGTGGTGCCCGGCCTCGACATCGCCGGCGAGATCGAGGCGGTGGGCGATGGCGTCGAGGGCTGGTCTCCCGGCGACCGGGTTCTGGTGGACCCGATCTGGCCGGAGCGGGGCCTGATGGGCGAAATGCTCGACGGCGGGCTCGCGGAGAAGGCGCTCTGCTCGGCCGGGCAGCTCGTGTCCATGCCGGACGGGGTGAGCTTCGCCCAGGCGGCGTCGCTGCCGGTCGCCTACGGCACGGCGCACCGCATGATGTTCGAGAACGGGCATGTGAAGGCGGGCGAGACGGTGCTGATCCTGGGCGCCTCGGGCGGCGTCGGCAATGCCTGCGTGCTGCTCGCCAAGGCGGTCGGGGCGCATGTCATCGCCGCCGCCAGCAGCCAGGAGAAGATCGACCGCCTGCTGGCGCTCGGCGCCGACGAGGGCCTGAACTATGTCGAGACGCAATTCGAGCGCGAGATCTGGAAGCGCTACGGCAAGCCCTTCCGGCGCTCCTACGAGGGTGGCGTCGATGTCGTGGTCAACTTCACCGGCGGCGACACCTGGGTGCCCTCGATGAAGGCGCTCAAGCGCGGCGGCCGGATGCTGACCTGCGGGGCGACGGCGGGTTTCGACCCGCAGACCGACATCCGCTACATCTGGACCTTCGAGCTCCAGATCCTCGGCTCCAACAGCTGGACCGTGGAGGGCCTCAAGGAAATGATGGCGGACATCGCCGCCGGCCGCCTCGATCCGCCCATCGACGTCGAACTGCCGCTGGAAGACGCCGCGGAAGGCGTGCGCATGCTGGAAGACCGCGAAGTCTTCGGCAAGATCGTGGTGACGCCGTAACGGGAACGCAACTCTGTGGCGGGGGCGCGGCGCGCCCTGGAGGCCTCGAACCAAACTGCCTCCGGGAGAGCCGGCGCGACCCGCTGCATGGAAACTTCCAAAGCGGGACGTTGGTGTGGAACGCGTTTCATACCGGTCGGAGACCGCTCTAGAATGTCTTGAACACCACGCTCGGGAGCCACAGCGCCAGCCCCGGGAACCAGTACACCAGCGCCAGCACCACCAGCTCCAGAAGGATGAACGGGATCACGCCGCGGTACATGTCCGCCAGCTTGATCTCCGGCGGGCTGATGCCGCGCAGATAGAAGATGGCAGGCGCCATCGGCGGCGTCAGGTAGCTGGTCTGGATGACGATCAGGAACATGATGCAGAACCAGACGTCGTCGACGCCCATCTTGCGCAGCACCGCGACCGCTACCGGGATGATGATCAGCACGATGGAAATCAGATCGAGCACGAAGCCGGCGATGAAGGCGATGAACAGCAGGATGAAGATGGTCGCGGTCGGGGAGAGCGACTGTGTTGTCGGTCAAGCTGTTTTCCACGGGGTTCGGTCTCTGAGGATAGCGTTGAGGATTGTGAGGAGCTTTCGTGTGACGGCGGTGAGGGCAGCCTTTTTGGTTTTTCCCTCCGCGATCAGGTGGCGATAGAAGCGTTTGAGGGTTGGGTTATGCCTGGAGGCGGTGAGGGCAGCCATGTAGAGGGTTGCGCGGACGTTGGCGCGTCCTCCCCATATGGTTCTCTTTCCGCGCATGGTTCCGCTGTCGCGGTTGAAGGGCGCGACGCCGACGAGCGCGGCGATGCGCCTTCGGCTGAGGGTTCCGAGTTCGGGGAGATCGGCGATCAGGGTTCGTGCGGTGGCGTCACCGACCCCGGGAACGCTTTTGAGGAGGTCCTCGGCCTGGCGCCATGCGGGGGATTTGCGGATCGCATCGCCGAGCTCGGTTTCGAGGTCGGAGAGTTCGCGTTGCAGGGTGGCGAGCACGCGGTCGACGCTGCGGATCGTGCGACGGCTTGTGAGGCGCCTCCTGCGGTTTCTCTCCGCGGTCATCATCGCGACGATCTGGCGCCGCCGGGCGACCAGCTCGGCGAGCGCGCGGGCCTGCTCGTCAGGCACCGGACGGGGCTCGGGATGGACCGCCTCGGCGAACTGTGCGATCGCCGCCGCATCGAGGGCGTCGGTCTTGGCGAGCCGGCCGGTGGCGCGGGCGAAGTCCCGGATCTGGCGCGGGTTGACCACCGCCAATGGCAGGCCCGCCGCGCAGAGCGCCGCCGCGACCGTGACCTCGAAGCCGCCCGTCGCCTCCAGCACCACGAGGGCAACCTCCAGCCCGCCCAGGCGCGCCGACAACTCTTCCAGGCCTTTGCCGTCGCGCGCGACGGCAAAGGCCTCCCCGGACGGGCGCAGATGCACGTCCAGACGATCCTTCGCCACGTCGATGCCAACGAATATCCGTTCCATGTCCCGTCCTTGCAAATGCGGTCTCACACTGCGGACCAAGCGACTGTTCGGGTTCAAAGGAACAGCGGACGGGGAACCATGCTCTCCCGCGGTCTTCATAACCTGGGTGCTAGCGGTCTCCCGTCCGCTCCCGCTGTTGCGACTATAGCTGCAACAACGATCCGGAGAGATACAAGGTTCGCCGCTGCCAGCAACCCTTCCACGGCGCTGATCCCGCCGAGCGCGACGAACACGCCGGCGAACATGGTCCCGCCGAGCAGAATCGTCAGGATCATGGCCGTCACCTGGAGCGTCTTCATGAACGCCGCGTGCAGGGTGGCGACGTCGAACCGGCCGTACACGACGGTCAGGATGACGGTGCCGATGGCGCCCATCGCCGCCGCCTCGGTAGGCGTTGCCCAGCCGAGCATGATCGTGCCGAGCACGGCGAAGATGAGCACCAGCGGCGGCATCATGGCCGTCGCGGTGATGTAGATACGCTGGGCCATGGGCGGATCGTCGTCACTCGGCGGCAGGCGCGGTCCGTCCCCGGGCTTCAGCATGCATCGCACCAGGATGTAGAGCACGTAGGACAGCGCGAGCAGCAGGCCCGGGAACAGCATGCCGACGAACAGGTCGCCCACCGAGACGTCGGCCACCGGACCGAGGATGACCACCACCACCGACGGCGGGATGATGGTGCCGAGCGAACCGCCCGCGCAGATGGTGCCGGAGATGAGGCCCTTGTCGTACGCGTAGCGCAGCATGATCGGAATGGCGAGCAGACCGACCACCGACTCGGTCGCCCCCACAACGCCGCTCGCCGCAGCGAAAACCACGCACAGCAGCACGGTGCCGACCGCCAGACCGCCCGGCAGCCGGCGGGTCCAAAGGTGAATGGCCTCGAACAGGCGCTCGGCGATGCCGGAGCGCTCCAGCATCACGCCCATGAAGACGAACAGCGGCACGGCGGCCAGCACATAGTAGGAGGCGACGTCGTCCACCTTCGCCACGAGCTGATAGACGAGCGCGTCGCCGAAGCGGTAGTAGCCGAAGATGAGGGCGATTCCCATCAGCGACCACGCCACGGGGAAACCCATGAAGATGGCCACCATCAGGGCCGGGAACATCATGAGGCCTATGCCGAGGGTCACAGCTCGACTCCATGCGGTTCGAAGCCTTTCTCCTCGGCCAGGCCGAGCAGCACCCGGGCCGACCTGAGGAGCTCGGCGAACGCCTGCAGGCACAGCACCGCGAAGGCGATGACCCAGACCGTCCTGAACGGCCAGATCACCGGATTCCAGGCGGATTCACCGGAAACCTCGCCGCTCTCGAATGCCTCGTAGGCATATTCGCCGAGTCCGAAGGTGACCCAGACCGCTCCCGGCAACATCAGGAACACGAAGCCGCAGACGTCCACTGCCGCCCGGCCCTTCGGCCCGATATTGTCGTAGATGAAGTCGACGCGGATGTGGCCGCGCTCCTTCATGCAGTACGCCATGCCGCACAGGTAGCAGGTGCCTGCAAGCATGTAGCCCACCTCGTAGGCCCAGAAGGTCGGCGCGTCGAACAGGTGACGCGCCAGAACCTCGTAGACCATGGACAGGATGAGCGGCGCCATGACCCAGGCGCCGACCACGCCAAGGGACTGGGAGAGACGCTCTATTCCCCTGATGAGGGCAACCATGCCGTGTCACTCCTCATCGCTGAGGCAAACCGAGCGTGAAGCCCCGACTGCGGCGGCCGGGGACACCGTGACGGAAACCGGGCGGACCTGACGGCCCGCCCGCTCGGCCACCGCTAGCGGTAGCGATGGGCCTCGGACCACGTCGCGGCGTAGTCCTGCTGGCTCTTCCAGACGCGTGCGAACCATTCGTTTTCGCCGGCCTGCTTGGCGGCCCACTCGTCGGTGGCGGTCTTGGCCTTGGCGATGAAGTCCGCATCGAGATCCACGACCTCGTTGCCCCCCTTCAGGAAGTTCTGGAAGGCCGGTGCGTCCTGGTGGCCGATTTCCATCCAGAAGTTGAACGTCATGCGCTCACCCGCACGGCGAAGCAGCATTTTGTTGCGGTCGGAGAGCTTGTCCCAGACGGCCTTGTTGATCTGGCATTCGTGGAACGCGGTCGGCTGATGGATACCGGGCACCACGATGTACTTGGCGATCTTCTCGTAGCCGGCCGACTCATTCATCCACGGCGTGCCCCACTCGATGCCGTCCACCACCTTGCGCTCGAGCGCCGGATAGACTTCGGCGCCGGGCAGGATGACCGTGGATGCGCCGAGCGTTTGCGCGATCTCGGCCCAGGCGCCGGAAGTGCGCACCTTCATGCCCTCATAGTCCGCCAGCGAGGACACGCGCTTGTGGCTGTGCATGAACACCTCGGGAGGCGCGGAACCGCAGGGAATGGAGGCGATGTCGAACTTTGCCATGCGCCATTCCATCAGCAGGTCGGCGCCGCCGCCGCGGAACATCCAGTGGATCATCTTCTCGTGTTCCATGGTGCCGGCGAAGCCGCCGAACAGCACGCCGGTCCGGTCGACACCCCAGTCGTAGCCGGCCCAGTTATGGCTGATCTCTGCGACACCCTTGCGCACGGTGTCGGTCACTTTGAGCGCCTTCCCGAGCGTGCCGCCCGGGAACACCTCGACCTTGATCTCACCGTTGGTGAGGAACTCGATCTCCTGGGCGATGCCCTTGGCGGTGTACTCGAGCAGCGGCCCGCCGCCCCACGGCGTGGCCATGCTCCACTGCTCTGCGCTTGCAGGCCCGCTGGATGCGCCGAGTCCGACGAACAGCGCTGCGGCCGCGGCGATTGTCGATTTGGTTCCCATTCTGGCTTCCCCCAACTGTGTCGGTGCCGTGCGCGAGAGTCGCGCGCCGAACGCACGAAGGCGGCAAGCCTCAACTCCCCGCATCGCCGCGGCAGTTAGCCCGACTTCCGCAACTCGGCTTGAGAATCGACTGATTTGACGGTTTTCCGGCGCGAGAAGTGTCGGATTTCGGTGCAGTACCTCTCGGGACCGGCTTGTAGTGCCGACCTACCCCCTTGATCGGGCTGGCGAAGATCCGGACGCTGCGCTGATGTTCGTGCGCTGCAAGAGACGCTTCAAGGACGGCAAGGAGCACCGCTACTGGAGCGTTGTGGAGAACGTCCGGGTCCACGGCGGTCGGGTTGTTCAGCGTCAGGTGCTCTATCTCGGGGAGATCAACGACAGCCAGCGAGCGGCGTGGTGCCGCTCGATCGAGGTGGTGGAGGGCAAGTCGCGATCACGGCAGATGGCGCTGTTTCCCGAGGACCGGGAGGCGCCGGCGCTGACTTGCGAAGTGGTGAAGATCGACCTCTCGCAGGTGGCGCTTCACGACCCGCGCCAGTGGGGGGCGTGCTGGCTGGCGCTGTCCTTGTGGGACCGCCTGGACCTGGACCGCTTCTGGGAAGAGCGGCTGCCGGCGAGCCGGCAAGGCACGCGGTGGCTGGACATCCTGAAGATCCAGGTCTGCTACCGGCTGATCGACCCGGGCAGCGAGTGGCGCCTTCACCGTCACTGGTATGAGCACAGCGCGCTTCGCGATCTTCTGGGTGGCGAGCGGGCGATCGCCGACGACACACTCTATCGCTGTCTCGACAAGCTGCTGGCGCACAAGCAGGGCTTCTTCTCGTTTCTGCGCGACCGCTGGGCGACGCTGTTCGAGGCGCGCTTCGACGTGCTGCTCTACGACCTGACCTCGACCTACTTCGAGAGCGATCCGCCGTTCGATGACAAGCGCCGCTTCGGCTACAGCCGGGACAAGCGGCCCGACTGCGTGCAGGTGGTGATCGCCCTGATCGTTACGCCGCAGGGCTTTCCGCTGGCCTATGAGGTGATGCCGGGCAACACCTCCGACGACACCACGCTGGCGGCGTTCCTCAAGAAGATCGAGGATCAGTATGGCCGCTCCGAGCGGGTGTGGATCATGGACCGCGGCATCCCCACCGAGGAGACGCTGGCCGCGATGCGCGAGGGCGAGGCGCCGGTGCGCTACCTGGTGGGCACGCCCAAGGGCCGGCTGACGCGGCTCGAGAAGGTGTTCCTGGGCCTGCCCTGGCAGGAGGTGCGCCAGTCCGTGACTGTCAAGCTTCTGGTCGAGGATGGCGAGCTCTACGTCCTGGTGCGCAGCGAGGGGCGGCAGGTGAAGGAACGCGGCATGCGCCGGCGCCGGCTGAAGAGGCTGTGGCGTCGATTGGCCGAGTTGCAAGGGCAGTCGAACAGCCGGGATCAGTTGTTGCTCAAGCTCGGCGCCGCCAGGAAGGAGGCCGGCCGGGCCTGGAGCCTGGTCGACATCACCGTGCCCGGGACCGACAGCGAACTCGCCGCCAACGGCTTCTCATTCCGCCTGCAGCGCGACCGGCTGCGCCAGGTCCGCCGCCGCGAGGGCCGTTACCTGCTGCGATCCAACATGGTCGCCGAAGACCCCGCCACGCTGTGGCATCTGTACATGCAGCTCGTCGAGATCGAGCAGGCGTTCAAGGAACTCAAGCACGACCTCGCGATCCGCCCCATCTTCCATCAGCGCCAAGAGCGCATCGAGGCGCATATCTTCGTCTCGTTCATCGCCTACTGCCTGCTGGTGACCCTGAAGAACCTCGCCCGGCCGCGCGCCCCGGGCCTCACCCCACGCGCCATCCTTGAGGCCTTCGCCACCATCCAGATGGTGGACGTCCATCTGCCAACCACCGACGGCCGGCACCTCGTCCTGCCGCGCCACACCCGGCCGAACAAGGAGCACGAGCTACTGCTGCAACAGCTCGGCATGACCTGGCCGCAGCAACCCGCACCCCGGATCTCCGCCTGACGGCACACGGCGCCGCCTCTCCGTTCGCCGCCTTGTAGTGCCGACCCTCGGGGAGACGATCAAGGCTATTCAATGAGTTAGCATCCTCATGACCCCCGAGTTGCGGAAGTCGGGCTATGAGAGCGACCTCACAGCACAGCGCCTCTCCGCAGACCGGTACAGGCTCTTCACCGGCGCGGCGGCCATCGCGCGCGACCTCGCCTGGTTCCGCCGCCATGCCGAGGGCTTCGAGGTCGCGCTCCGGGACGTGACGGAAGCCTATGCAGTGCTCGGCCTGATGGGCCCCGACAGCGCCCGGATCGTGGAGGCGCTGGGCGCGCCGGAGCTGAACGCGCTCGGCTATTTCAGGCATGCAGGCGCGAATCTCGCCGGACGGCGGGTGCAGGCCGCGCGCCTCTCCTATGTGGGCGAGGCCGGATGGGAACTGACCTGCCGGGCGGCGGATGCCTCCGCCATCTACGCCGCGCTCAGGGAGGCCGGCACCGCACCTGCGGGCCTCCATGCGCAGACCTCGATGCGGATCGAGAAAGGCTTCGCGGCGATGGGCCACGAGCTCGACGGTGATATCGGCCCCGTCGAGGCGGGGCTCGACCGGCTGTGCTCGCGGAAGAAGAGCTTCATCGGCTCGGACGCGCTCGCCGAACGGCGGAAGACGGGACGGCGGACCCTGGCCACGATCGTGCTCGACGATCCGGATGCCGTGCCGCTCGGCCACGAGCCGGTCTGCTTCGACGGACGCATAGCAGGGCAGACGACCTCCGCGGCGTTCGGCTACCGTATCGGCCGTCCGCTGGCGCTCGCCCATGTCTCCGGCGTGTCGGACGGCGCAGAAGTCGAGATCAACATCGCCGGGGACCGCCGTCCCGGCCGCCTGCGCTTCGCACCCGCCTTCGACCCCGAGGGCCGCCGGATGCGCGGCTCCGGCGGGTAGGCGGCGAAGGCTTGCAACGGACGCCCGCCGGACATACCGTTTTCCCGCCTGCGGCAGGCTTTGCCGCAGGGTACGGCCGGCGTGCGAGGGAGGAGCGGCGAATCAGCCATGACGATGTCCGGGAACTGTCGGCCATGAGGTTCGCGCTGATCCTCGTCCTGTGCCTGTTCGCTTCGGGCATGCAGGCCGAGGAGCGCTATGTGCCGGGCTTCGAGGCCCTGCCGCTGATGGCGGGGCTGGAGGTCGAGCCTGGCTCTGCGGTGGCGTTCGACAAGCCCGGCGGGCGTATCGTCGAGGCGGCGGCGACCGGGACCGTGCCGGAAGCGCGCATTCGCAGCTGGTACGCGGAGGCGCTGCCGCAGCTCGGCTGGCAGCCGGCGGGAGAGGGTCTGTTCCGCCGGGAGGGCGAGATGCTGTCGCTCACCGTCAGCCGGGAAGGGTCCGGCGCTCGCGTCGCCTTCCGCCTCTACCCGCAGTAACGCCTGCCCCGCCTATCGCGGCCAGTCGCGGATGGCGAGGAGGCCGGCATCGACCGGCAGCAGCACGCCGGTGATCCAGCGCGCCTCGTCGCTGGTGAGATAGACGGCGGCCCAGCCGATGTCCCAGCCGGTGCCCTCCGTGCCGAGCGGCACCATCGCCGCCCGCCGCGCCCGTGCTTCCGGGCCCTGGTGCGCGACCATCGGCGTGAAGATCGTGCCGACGATGATGCAATTGCAGCGGATCGCGTCTTTCGCGTAGTCGGTGGCGAGCGACATGGTGAGGCCGTGGAGGCCCGCCTTGGCCGAGGCGTAGGCGACGGAGCCGGTGCTGCTCAGCAGGCCGCGTGCGCCGACCACGGAGGAGATGTTCAGGATCGACCCGCCGCCCGCGCGCTGCATGGCGGGGATGCAGGCCCGCGAGCAGAGCATGGTGGAGGTGAGGTTGACGGCGAGCGTCGCATCCCACCCCTCGCGGCCGATCTCCATCACCGCGCCCTGCTGACGTGAGCCGCCGACATTGTTCACGAGCGCGTCGATGCGCCCGAAATGCGCTTCGGCCGCCTCCGCCATCGCGCCCGCGTCGGCTTCCTCGGTCACGTCGCCCGCGAACACGAACGCCTCGCCGCCCTCCGCGCGGATTTCCTCCGCCAGCCCCTCGGCGCGTTCGGCCGAGCGGTTGACCAGCACCACCTTCGCCCCCTCGCGCGCCGAGAGAACGGCGATCGCCTTGCCGGTGCCGACGCCCTCGCCGCGCGAGGCCGCTCCCGTGACCACAACAACCTTGCTGTTCAGGCGTCCGGCCATAGGCCCGCCTCCCGTTCCTGCCGTGCCCGGCGCGGCTCAGTATCCGAGCGCGAGGCCGTCCTTGCGCGGATCGGAGCCCGCCACCAGCGTGCCCGAGTCGCGGTCGATCCAGATCGCCTGGCCGCCGCCGTGCGGGCGGCCCGCCGGCGCGAGGTCGTGGCCCCGGCGGCGGAGTTCCGCGCAGGCGGCCTCGGGAATGCCGCGCTCAACCTCGACCCGGCCGTCATAGGCAAAGAGGCGCGGCAGGTCGAGCGCCGCCTGCGGGTCCATGCCGTGGTCCAGCATCGAGGACAGAACCCAGGACTGGCCGACCGGCTGGTAGTGGCCGCCCATGACGCCGAACGGCATGACCGCGCGGCCGTCTTTTGCCAGCATGGCCGGGATGATGGTGTGCATCGGGCGCCGGTTCGGGCGCACCGCGTTCGGATGGCCGGGTTCCAGCGAGAAGCCGAGCCCGCGATTGTGCAGCATCACGCCCGATGTCGGCGCCAGGATGGCGCTGCCGAAGGACTTGAACAGCGAGTTGATGAAGGAGCAGGCATTGCCGTCCCGGTCCACCACAGAGAGATAGACCGTGTCCTCATGCCGGGGCCAGCCGGCAGGCGGCAGGGCAGGCGCGGCGCGGTCTTCGCAGATCGTCCCGCCGAGTACCGCTGCATAGTCCTTCGAGAGCAGCATATCCAGCGGCACATCGGCGTCGGCCGGGTCGGCGACAAAGGCGTTGCGGTCCCGGTAGGCGAGCCGCGTCGCCTCGACGAGCCGGTGCATGCGGTCCACCGAAAGGGGGTCGTCGGCCGGCTCGAAGCCCTCCAGCATGTTGAGCATGAGCAACGCGATGACGCCGACGCCGTTCGGTGGACATTCGTACACGGTATAGCCGCGGTAGTCGGTCGAGACCGGCTCGACATATTCCGCATTGCGGGCGGCGAAATCCTCTTCCGTGTGCAGCCCGCCGAGCGTGCGCAGCTTGCCCACCATGTCCGCCGCGACCTCGCCCTCGTAGAACGCCGACCGGCCTTCGCGGGCAATCCGCTTCAGCGTCGCCGTGAGCTCGGGCTGGCGGAATGCGCGGCCTTCCCCGACGGCTTTGCCGCCCGGCAGGAAGCGCGCCGCCGTGTCGGCGTCGCCGGCAAGGCGGTCCGCGGAATCGCTCCAGTCCGCAGCCGTGCGGGCGTGGACGACGAAGCCTTCCTCGGCGTAGCGGATCGCCGGTTGCAGGAGCTCGTCGAGGCCCTTGCTGCCATGGTCTTCCAGAAGCTGCTCCCAGGCGTCGACGGCGCCCGGCACGGTCACCGCATGGGGACTCGACTCGTCGAGTGCGTTCACGCCGCGCTCCGCCAGCCACTCCGCCGACAGCGCCGCCGGCGCATGGCCCGATCCGTTGAGCGCAATCGGCGCGTCTGCGCCCGCCGGCGCATAGAGGCAGAAGCAGTCCCCGCCGATTCCGGTGGACTGCGGCTCCGTCACGCACATCACGGCGCAGGCGGCGACCGCGGCATCGACGGCGTTGCCGCCCGCCCGCAGCACCTCCACCCCGGCGAGCGTCGCGGAAGGCTGGCTGGTGGCAACCATTGCGTTGGCTGCGCGGACGGGAGACCGGCCCGGAAGGTGGAAATCGCGCATCGCAGGGTATCCTCGCATCGAATCGTCATATATTTCATGCACTTTAGGGCCGCATGAACAATCTCGCCACAGACATTCTCGACTCCTTGCCCGATCCCGTCCTGCTGCTGGACGCCGGGCGGGTCGTCATGCGCATCAACCCGGCGGCGCGCGCGGTGCTGGGCGATCCCGCCCTCGGCCGGGACCTCAGCCACAGCCTGCGCCACCCGGATGCGCTCCGTGCCGTGGATGCCGTGCTGACGGAAGGCGGCCAGCACGGCGTCGAGGTCAGCCTGCCGGTGCCGATCGCGCGCGCCTTCGACTTGCAGGCACTCGCCGCTCCCGGCGGGCAGGGCGGCGTCCTCGTCATCATGCGCGATGTCACCGCGCTCCGGCAGAACGAGCGGATGCGCGCCGATTTCGTCTCCAATGTAAGTCATGAACTCCGCTCGCCGCTGGCGACGCTGATCGGCTTTATCGAAACCCTGCGCGGGCCGGCGGCGAACGACCCGGAGGCGCGGACCCGGTTCCTCGAGATCATGGACGCGGAGGCCGCGCGCATGTCGCGGCTCGTGGACGACCTGCTGTCGCTGGCGCGCGTCGAGGCGCGCGAGCACATCCGGCCGGAGACCGCGCTCGAACTCGCGCCGCTGCTGAAAGGCGTCGCGGAGACGTTGGCGGCGCGCTCGGACAGGCCGGTCGCCCTCGACATCGCGGACGGGCTGCCGCCCGTGCTCGGCGACCCGGACGAACTCACGCAGGTTTTCGAGAACCTGCTGGACAATGCGATAAAATATGGCGGCGACGACGTGCGGCTGGAAGCGGCGGTGGTCTCCCGCATTCCCGATATCGGCCTGCCCGGCGCGCGCATCGCCGTGATCGATGCCGGTCCCGGAATCGAGGAGGACGACCTGCCGCGGCTGACGGAGCGCTTCTACCGCGCGGACAAGGCCCGCTCCCGGCAACTCGGCGGCACCGGGCTCGGCCTCGCCATCGTGAAGCACATCGTGAACCGGCATCGCGGGCGCATAGCGGCAACAAGCACGGTCGGCCGGGGAAGCTGTTTCACCGTTTATCTGCCGTCCGCCGAGGGCGCAAACGCCCCTTAGGCCTTTGTCATAATTCCGTTGGGCGCGGCCAGCGGCGTCACATTACCGTAATGAAAACGCAGTACCTGTGACACGAGTTTGCAACGGTCGCATCACTGCCGCGCAGCAAGGTGGCAGCAGGCGGCCGGGCACAAGCATGACCGCCGCCCTAACCATGTCAACAAGGGACGCTTCCAGATGAAAAAGACGCTGATCGCCGGGCTGCTCGCCGGCGTGGCGGTTGCGGGCGCTGCAGAGGCCCGCGACCAGATCCGCATCGTCGGATCCTCGACCGTGTTCCCGTTCTCGACGGCGGTGGCCGAGCGGTTCGGCAAGACGACCTCCTTCAAGACCCCGATCGTCGAGTCGACCGGCTCGGGCGGCGGGCTCAAGCTGTTCTGCACGGGGATCGGCGAAGGCCATCCCGACATCACCAACGCCTCGCGCCGCATCAAGACCAAGGAAGTGAAGAAGTGCGCGGAAAACGGCATTGCGGACGTGATCGAGGTCAAGGTCGGCTATGACGGCATCGTGCTCGCGAACTCCCGCGACACCAAGCAGATGTCACTGACCCTCAAGGATGTCTTCCTCGCGCTCGCGCACGACGTGCCGGCCGGCGCTTGCGAGAAGGCGGACGCCTGCGAGCTGAAGGCGAACCCCTACGAGACCTGGAAGGACGTCAATCCGGCCCTGCCCGATGTGCGCATCGAGGTGCTCGGCCCGCCCGCGACCTCCGGCACGCGCGACGCCTTCGTCGAGCTTGCCATGGAAGGCGGCTGCAAGAAGTTCGCCGGGATCAAGGCCATGAAGAAGGCGGACAAGAAGGCCTACAAGAAGCTCTGCCACACAATCCGCGAGGACGGTGCCTATATCGAGGCCGGCGAGAACGACAATCTGATCGTGCAGAAGCTGACGACCAATCCGCGCGCGCTCGGCATCTTCGGCTTCAGCTTCCTCGACCAGAACGCCGACAAGCTGCAGGGCAGCACCGTCAATGGCGTGGCACCGGAATTCGAAGAGATCGCCGACGGCAACTACCCTGTCTCGCGCGCGCTGTTCTTCTATGTGAAGAAGGCGCATGTCGGCCAGGTGCCCGGCATCGCCGAGTTCATCGCCGAGTTCACGAACGAGGCGACCTGGGGCCCCGAGGGCTATCTGGCCGACAAGGGCCTGATCCCGATGTCCGACGCCGAGCGCAAGGAATGGAGCGCGGCGGCCAACGGTCTTCAGAACCTGTCGATGTAAGGCCGGGCGTTGGTGGAGCCCGGCATGGCGCAGGCAGTCGCAACGGTGGAGAGCGCGCCGCGCTCTTCGCTGCTGGCGGCGCCGGAAGGACGGCGCGCCCGCCAGGTGCTGGGCGAGCGCATCCTGCTCGGGCTCCTCATCGCCAGTTCGCTTGTCGCGATCCTCACCACCGTCGGGATCGTGCTCTCGCTTCTTTTCGAGACCATCCGGTTCCTCGAAGCGGTTCCGCTGTTCGACTTCCTGTTCGGGCTGAACTGGAGCCCGCAGATCGCCATACGCGAGGACCAGGTCGGGTCGAGCGGCGCGTTCGGCGTGATCCCGCTGCTGGTCGGCACCGGGCTCATCGCCGCCGTGGCGATGACGGTCGCGGGGCCGCTAGGGTTGCTTTCCGCCATTTATCTCGCGGAATACGCAACGCCCCGCGCCCGATCGTTCGCAAAGCCGATCCTGGAAATCTTGGCCGGCATCCCGACTGTAGTCTATGGCTTCTTCGCAGTGCTGGTCGTTGCACCTTTCGTACGGGACTCCTCGGAGTCCATCGGCTTCGAGGTCTCCTCGGAGAGCGCGCTCGCCGCCGGCATGGTGATGGGCGTGATGATCGTGCCCATCGTCTCCTCACTCGCCGACGACGTAATCTCGGCCGTGCCGCAGTCCCTGCGCGAAGGCGCTTACGGACTGGGCGCGACCAAGTCGGAGACCGTCAAAGACGTGGTGCTCCCGGCCGCTCTTCCCGGAATCGGCGGTGCGCTGCTGCTCGGCGTCTCGCGCGCCATCGGGGAGACCATGATCGTGGTCATGGCGGCCGGCCTCTCCGCCCACCTGACCGTCAATCCGCTTCAGGCCGTAACCACCATCACGGTGCAGATGGTCGCCCTGCTGACCGGTGATCAGGAATTCGACAGCCCGAAGACGCTGGCCGCCTTCGCGCTCGGCCTGCTGCTGTTCATCGCGACGCTGATCCTGAACCTCATCGCGCTCATGCTCGTGCGCCGCTACCAGGAACGCTATGACTGACCCGCGGCAGAGCCCGACCGAAACGATCCTGGCGTCGCTGCCGCGGCGGCGGCGGGCCGAGGCGCGTTTCCGCATCTACGGCATCGCCGCCATCGGCGTTGCTCTCGCCTTTCTGGTCCTGCTCATCGGCGCGATCGGTTCCAAGGGCATCGGCGCCTTCTCGCAGGCCGAGATCGCGCTTGACGTCACCCTCGACGAGAGCATTCTCGACCCCTCCGGCACACGCGACCCGGAAACCCTTTCGACCGCCAACTACCGTGCCGTCGTCCGTGCGGCGCTCGGCGAAATCTTTCCCGAGGCGGTGCGCAAGCGACGGGACCGGCGCAAGCTCATGGAGTTGGTGAGCGCGGGCGCCGGTTTCGAACTGCGCGAACTGGTCCTCGAAGACCCCGGCGCGATCGGGCAGACGATGCGCGTCTGGGTGCCGGCCGACGACGAAGTGGACATGCTGCTCAAGGGCGCGACCGCCCGAGAATCCGGGCGTTTCAACGACAAGCAGTTGGCCTGGCTCGACCGGCTGGACGAGGAGGGCCGCATCCGCAGCACGTTCAACTGGCGCTTCTTCTCCAGCGGCGACAGCCGGGAACCGGAACTCGCCGGCATTCTCGGCGCGATCTCCGGCTCCTTCTTCGCGCTCATGACCTGCCTCGTGCTGAGCTTCCCGCTGGGCGTGATGACGGCGATCTATCTGGAGGAGTTTGCGCCGCGCAACCGGTGGACGGACCTCATCGAGATCAACATCAACAACCTCGCCGCGGTGCCCTCCATCGTCTTCGGACTGCTGGGCCTTGCAATTTTCCTCGGGTTCATGGGGTTGACGAGGTCGGCACCGCTGGTCGGCGGCATGGTGCTGGCGCTCATGACCCTGCCGACGATCATTATCGCCACGCGGGCCTCGCTGCGCGCGGTGCCGCCCTCGATCCGGGAGGCCGCCATCGGCCTCGGCGCCAGCCGGATGCAGGCCATGCTCCACCACACGCTGCCGCTGGCCATGCCGGGCATCATGACCGGCACGATCATCGGCATGGCCCAGGCGCTCGGCGAGTCCGCGCCGCTCATCATGATCGGCATGGTCGCCTTTATCGTGGATGTGCCCCAGGGTCTGCTCGATCCGGCGTCCGCCCTGCCGGTGCAGATCTACATCTGGGCCGACAGCCCGGAACGCGCCTTCGCCGAGAAGACCGCCGCGGCTATCATTGTCCTTCTGGCGTTCCTGGTCGTCATGAACCTGACGGCCGTCATTCTGCGCCGGCGTTTCGAACGCCGGTGGTAGGAGGACCGACTTTGCTGGACATGTCCCCAAGCGATGCCATGCCCAAGCTGACGGCGCGAGGCGTCAATGTCTTCTACGGCGACGCGCACGCGCTGAAGCAGGTCGATCTCGACATTCGTGAGCACGAAGTCACGGCCCTGATCGGGCCGTCCGGGTGCGGCAAGTCCACCTTCCTGCGCTGCCTCAACCGCATGAACGACCTGATCGAGATCTGCCGGGTGGACGGGGATATTCGCCTCGACGGCGAGGATATCTACGACTCCGCGGTGGACCTCGTCTATCTCCGCGCCCGGATAGGCATGGTGTTTCAGAAGCCCAATCCGTTCCCGAAATCGATCTACGACAATGTCGCCTACGGGCCGAAGATCCACGGGCTGACGCGCTCCCGCGCCGAATTGGACGAGGTCGTCGCATCCAGCCTCGAGCGCGCCGGGCTCTGGGACGAGGTAAAGGACCGTCTCAGTGAGCCCGCGACCGGGCTCTCGGGCGGGCAGCAGCAGCGCCTGTGCATCGCGCGCGCGATCGCCGTGCGCCCGGAGGTCATCCTGATGGACGAGCCCTGCTCCGCACTCGATCCCATCGCCACGGCACGCATCGAGGCGCTGATGGACGAGCTCAAGCAGAACTTCACCATCGTTATCGTGACTCATTCGATGCAGCAGGCCGCGCGCGTCTCGCAACGCACGGCCTTCTTCCATCTGGGCGACCTTGTCGAGGTCGGCGACACCGACACGGTGTTCACCCAGCCTGTCGATCCGCGTACGGAATCCTATATATCCGGCCATATCGGCTGAGGGGAGGGTAGGAGAAAGCTTCCCATGAACGACCGCGTCGAACATATCTCGAAGGCCTTCGACGAGGAGTTGCGTCAACTCGACAACCGGTTGGCCGAGATGGGCGGCATGGCGGAGGCGCAGCTCGCCGCTGCAGTGGAGGCGCTCTGCCGCAGCAATACCGAACTCGCGGAACAGATCGTCGTCCGCGACAAGGAGATCGACGCGCTCGACATCGAGATCGACCTTTTCAGCGTGCGCCTTGTGGCATTGCGCCAGCCGGTCGCAGCCGATCTCAGAACCATCTTCGCCGCCATCAAGATCTCGTCCGACCTCGAGCGGATCGGGGACTTGGCCAAGAACATTGCCGGACGTACGCTCGCGGTCAGCCGCTTCCCGCCATTGCCCACAACAGTCTCCATCGCTTCCATGGCGCAGGTCGTGCAGACGATGATCAAGCAGGTGCTGGACGCCTGGACCGCGCGCGATGCCGAGGCCGCCGCCGACGTATGCGCCCGCGATGCCGAGGTGGACCAGCACTATGCGAGCCTGTTCCGCGAATTGCTGACCTACATGATGGAGGACCCGCGCAATATCGGGCCCTGCACTCATCTGCTCTTCGTGGCGAAGAACCTGGAACGGGTCGGCGACCATACGACCAATATCGCCGAGCAGATCGGCTACGCCGTGCTCGGCACCCGGCCGCAGGAGCGCCAGACGCACGACCCGACCAACACCCTCGTTCCGGAGGCGGACAGCCAATGAGCACAGAACGGCCGCACGTCCTTGTCGTCGAGGACGAAATGCCCATCGTCGAACTGCTGCGCTACAACCTCGAGACGTCCGGCTATTCGGTATCGGTGGCGGCGGACGGCGACGAGGCACTCGAACGGGTGGCCGAGGACCGGCCGGACGCGGTGCTGCTGGACTGGATGCTTCCGCACAAGTCTGGAATTGAGGTCTGCCGGCAGTTGCGCGCGAAGGCGGCGACGCGGATGCTGCCGATCATCCTGCTGACGGCGCGGGGCGAGGAAGCCGACCGGGTGCGCGGCCTTGATACCGGCGCCGACGACTACATCGTCAAGCCGTTCTCGCCGAAGGAGCTGGAGGCGCGGCTCAAGGCGGTGCTGCGCCGGGCGCATCCGGCCCTGGTGGAGGAGAGGCTCGAATATCGCGGCATCGTCATCGACCTTGTCCGGCACCGCGTCTCGCGGGATGGTCGCGGCGTGCATCTCGGTCCGAAGGAATACCGCCTTTTGCGGACCTTCATGGAACGGCCGACGCGGGTGCTGAGCCGCACGCAACTGCTCGACGCCGTCTGGGGACGGGACGTCTATGTCGAGGAGCGCACGGTCGACGTCCACATCCGCCGGCTGCGCAAGGCGCTGAACGGCGAAGGCGAGCCGGACGCGATCCGCACCGTGCGCTCCGGCGGCTACGCGCTCGACCTCGACCGCTGAACAGGGGCGCTGCCGTCATGGCGGGGCGCCGAAGCCTCGCGCTATAGTGGCGGACCGCTGGCGGAGCGCCCTTGCCATGATCGACGTCTATTACTGGCCGACCCCGAACGGCTGGAAAATCTCCATCGCGCTGGAGGAGATGGAGCTCGACTACCGCATCGTGCCGGTGAATATCGGCCGCGGCGGCCAGTTCGAGCCGGACTTCCTGAAGATCAGCCCCAACAACCGCATGCCCGCCATCGTGGACCACGACCCGCCGGGCGGCGGCGCGCCGGTCTCGGTGTTCGAGAGCGGGGCGATCCTGCTCTACCTCGCGGAGAAGACCGGAAAGTTCCTGCCCTCCGACCTGCGCGGGCGCATGGAAGTGATCGAGTGGGTGATGTGGCAGATGGGCGGACTCGGACCGATGCTGGGGCAGTCCGGCCATTTCCGCTTCTACGCACCGGAAACGCTGCCCTACGCCGTCGAGCGCTACACCAACGAGATGCTGCGCCTCTACGGCGTGCTCGACCGGCGGCTGGAGGGGCGCGAGTTCATCGCCGGCGACTATTCCATCGCCGACATGGCGTGCTGGCCCTGGGTCATCACCTACAAGCGCCAGGAGGTCGATCTCGACAGCTTCCCCAATGTGAAGCGCTGGTACAAGGGCCTCCAGCAGCGCCCGGCGCTCCGGCGCGGCTACGAGGTGGGGCGCGAGTTCGGCAAGCCCACCGGCCAGTGGGACGAAGAGGCCCGCAAGAATCTCTACGCCCATCCCAATCCCGGAGCAGCCCGATGATCGAGATCAACGGCATGGCGCATGTCATCCTGACCGTCAGCCGGTTCGAGGAGGCGCGCGAATTCTACTGCGGCCTCCTGCCCTTCCTTGGCCTGCAGAAGGTCTATGACGGCAACAATTTCGTCTATCACGTGGGCGGGCGGACCGCGCTCGGCATCCAGCGCCCGGCCCCGGAATACGAAGAGGAACGCTTCGTGCAGAACCGGGTGGGCCTGCACCATCTCTGCTTCCGGGCGCGCTCGCGCGAGGATGTGGATGCGGCGGCGGCCAAGGTGCGCGCGCTCGGCGGCATGATCGACCGCGGCCCGCTGGAGGCCGATTTCGCGCCCGGCTACTACTATTTCGTCTTCGAGGACCCGGACGGCATCCGGCTGGAGGTCAACTATGTCCCCGGCAAGGGCCTGCTCGCCACCGAAACGCCCATGTCCCCCAGCGACGACCCCGACTGGGACCAGAACCCGTAAGGCGAAGCCGCCTTGTCAGAAACCGGACGGGGATTTCGAACGATGCGCCTCTGGATTGTTTCGGCGCTTGCCGTCCTGCTTGCGGCGCCGGCGGCGGCCGCCCCGCTGGTCGAGTGGACCTCGGAGGAGAGCGCGGCGCGCTTCTCAAGATCCGCGCATAAGGCGGACTTCTTCCCCCTCAGCAATCATTTCGTCAGTCAGGACAACAGGATCTATTGCGGCCCGGCCTCGTCGGCGATCGTGCTGAACGCGCTGCGCCTCGGCAAGCGCGAGGGGTTGCCGCAGGACCGCCGCCCCATCGCCGCCGAGGACATGGCATGGCTGCCCGAGGGCTTCGATCCGTTCCTCGGCAAATACACGCCGAACAACGTGCTGATCGCCGGCACGAAGAGCGTGGCCGAGGTGCTCGGCAAGCCCATCGAAATCGAGGGGGAGTTGAAGAAGGACTTTGGGCTGCAGCTTCATCAGCTCGCTCAGGTGCTCCGCGCGCACGGGCTGTCGGTGACGATGCGGGTCGTGGAGGACGGCGTGGCGGCGGCGCCCCTGATCGACGAACTCGCCCGGAACCTCGCCACCCGCGACGACTATGTGCTCGTCAACTACGCCCGCAAGGCGCTCGGCCAGACGGGCGGCGGGCACATTTCGCCGCTCGCCGCCTATGACCGGGCCAGCGATTCCTTCCTCATCATGGACGTGAACCCGAACCGGGCGCCCTGGGTTTGGGTGGAAGCGGCCGACCTGATCGCCGCCATGCGGACCTTCGACACCGTCGAGAATCGCGGCTACCTGCTGATTTCCGACCCGTAGCCCGGATTTCTCACCCGGGCAGCGAGTCGAGGAAGCCCTGGAGGATATAGACGGCGGCGAGCGTGTCCTTGGCGGCGCGGCGGCGGCGGCGGCTCGCGTCGTCCGCGAGCATGGCGCGCTCGACCGCGTTGGTGGAGAAGCGCTCGTCCCACATCAGCACGGCCAGGTCGCGGTGTCCCATCAGGTTGAGGGCGAACTGGCGGACCTGCCGCGCGCGCCGCCCCTCGCGCCCGTCGAGGTCGAGCGGCAGGCCGACGACAAGCGCCGCCGCACCCCGTTCGTCCAGGGCCGCCAGCAGCATCGCGGCCGTGTCCGCAAACCGCTTCGCGCGGCGTACGGTTCCCGCCGGGGAGGCGACGCGCCGGTCCGGGTCCGAGACCGCCAGCCCGACCGTCCGGTCCCCCACATCCAGCGCCATGAGCCGCCCCGACGCCGGCAGGTCCTCAGCTTCGACGAAGGGCATGGACCGGGCCGGCTCAGTCTTCCTGCGCCAGAAGCTCGCGCTGCGTGCGGCCCTTGTATTCGGTGCGGAAGCGGCCGCGGCGCTGGAGGATCGGCACCACATGGTCCACGAACTCCTCGATCGCGCCGGGGCTGTAGATCGACGAGAGCATGAAGCCGTCGCCGCCGGCCTTGTCGAAGAACGCCTCCATCTGGTCCGCGACGCTCTCCGGCGTGCCGACGAATTGCGGCAGGCTCACGCTCTGGCCGTGGCGGCGCGCGACCTCCGCGAGCGTCATGGGCGTGCCGTCCTTCTTGCGGAAGCGCGTGCGCATCCGCACCAGCTCCGGCTCCGGGCGCTCCAGCATGGTGTCGTCGTCGCCGATCCCGGCGAGGTCCATGTTGAGATGGGCGGAGAGGATGGCCTTGCCGCCCTCGACCGGCACCAGCCCGTTGTGCTCCTCCTGCTTCTCGCGCGCCTCCGACTCCGTCTCGCCGAGGATGGGCTGCATGCCGAACAGGATGCGGCAGGCTTCGGGCGGCCGGCCGAAAGCCGCCATGCGCTCCTTGATGTCGGCGAGATAGGCCCCGGCGTCCTCCGCCCGCGGCTGGATGGCGAACACGGCGTCGGCGTAGCGCGCGGCGAAGTCGCGACCGCCGGGCGAGGTGCCGGCCTGGAGGATCGCCGGGCCGTTCTGCGGCGAGCGCACCACGTTGAGCGGCCCGCGCGAGCGGAAGAACTCGCCCTCATGCTCGATCCGATGCACCTTCGAGGCGTCGGCGAAGCGCGCGCCCTCGCGGTCGAGCAGCACGGCGTCCTCGTCCCAGCTGTTCCAGAGCTTCCGGCAGACCTGCATATATTCGTGTGCGCGCTCGTAGCGGCGCTCCGTCGCCTCGCGCTCGACGCCGTAATTGGCGGCCTGGTTGCTGTTGATGGAAGTCACCACGTTCCAGCCGGCCCGGCCGGAGGTCATGTGGTCGAGCGTGGCCCAGAGGCGCGCGGCGTAGAAGGGATGCTGGTTGGAGACCGAGAAGGTCGCCGCGACGCCGATGCGCTCCGTCACCGCGCCGAGCCAGCCGAGCAGCGGCACCGGGTCGTGCTCGGGCGCCTGCACGGCGTAGCGCAGCGCCGGCTCCAGCGAGCCCTGGTAGGTGTCCGAGATGTAATTGAGGTCGGCGAAGAACACCATGTCGAACAGGCCGCGCTCGCAGGTGCGCGCAATATGCTCGTAGAGGCCCGGGCGCGCCCAGTCCCATGAGGGGTCGGTCTTCGGGTGACGCCACATGGCGAGGCTGTGGTAGGTGGGCCCGTGGGTCAGGAACTGGGCCAAGTGCATCTTCCCGCCGCGCGCCACCGGCCCCTCCCTAGCCGTCCGCCAGCGGCTCGCCGCCGAAGCGCTCGCGGGTTGCGATCTCGGCGACGCTCCGGCGGCGGAGCTTCGTCAGCTGGCGGACCGGCCTGCCGAGCGGCACGACGGCCGCCACGGCGAATTCATCCGGGATGCCGAGCAGGCGCCTGACCTCCGGCTCCTCGGCAACGGCGAGCGTGGTGATGGTGCCGCCGAGCCCGGCCTGGCGGGCGGCCAGCAGCGTGTTCCAGACGAAGGGGTAGATCGACGCGCCGGAAATCACGCCGACCCGGTCCAGGTAGCGGTCCATCGAGGCGACGGCGCCGAGATCGACGATGAAGACCAGCACCGCCGGCGCTTCCCGGAACGGCTCGGTCAGGCGCGACGGCGGGCGGGTGGCGGCAGCCTCCTCGTCCGTCACCGCGGAGGGATGCACCGTGTTCCACGGGCTCTCGCCGCGCTTGACCTGCGCCGCGTAGCGCTTCGCCGCCGGCTCTGCCAGCGCCGCCAGCCGGGCTTTCGTCGCCGGGTCGCGGACCACGATCACCCGGTTGCCCTGGCGGTTGCCGCCGCTCGGCGCGAACCGGGCCGCATCCAGCAGCCGGTAGATCGTCTCGTCCGACACCGGGTCTTCCGTGAAGTCCCGGCAGGCGAAGGTCGTCCGCATCGCCTCGTCGAGTTCCATGCCCTCCGTCTCCCCCGATTGCCTGACCCAGGCGGGACTCTCGCAGCAACCGCCCCAGCGGGCAAGGGAGGGCCGCCCGTGCCGCGCGGCTCCCACCGGCCTCTCCTCCTGCAGGCGGGAGAGGAGAGGAATGGCGGCGGCCCCTGGCGATATGTCATGGGATGTCATGTTTTGTCATGGGGCCGGTCTCCGCCCCGGTCGTTCGCAAGGCATTGCAGCCTCCTTGGTCGGTCCGTGGTCCCGGACGCCCCCGTTGCCGGAGGAGCGTCCCTCGCCCGCGCATAATGCGCGCCTGCCCGTGCGTGCGCGCCCGCCCGCGCGAGGCGGCGGGACCGCCCACTCCACCGTGGATGTCATGGAATGTCATGTTTTGTCATGGCCGGGTGCGAACTCCGCGTCTCCGGGCCCGTCCGGCTGCCGGGGCGCATTGAAGGGGCAGGCCCTCTGCAGCCGGTTGAGGCTGTGTAGTGGCGGCAGAAGGCTTCCTGTCGTGAGGAGAGGGCGACGGTCGGGTCGATGATGGGCATGGCGGCTCCTTCATTCCGCTTCGGTTCGACGGCCATGCCGTCCCGGCAGGGAGCGACCCTTATCCGCGCGTATCCTGCGCGCGCCTGCGTCGGCGCGGGCGCGCCATTGCGCCGGCGCGGTTCGCGCGCCTGATTGCCCGCGCGCGAGGCAGGCACAGGACGCACTTCGCCTGTCGGCTGAATCGGGGTCGTTCCGCACCGGGCCGGCGCGGGCGGGAAGCGGCTCCGGATGCCGCTTACCCCGGACCCATCATATCACGGATTTTCCTGCTTCAGACCCAAAACAGAGAAATATTACCTTAATTTCATGAACAATATGTCGCACCTCTTCATCGCTGCGGTCCCTGCCTTCGCGGGGGCGACGAAGGGGGCGCAAGGGCGGTGGCAAGGGGTTTGCGGGCCTGCCTTGACCGGGCCGGCGAAGGCCGCGAGGCACGGGAAGGGCAATGGCCGCCGGCGGATCAGCCGCCGTCGTCAATGGTGTGCAACTCGCGGCGCAGGATCTTGCCGGTGGAGTTGACCGGGAGGTCCGGGACGAACTGGATTTGCCGCGGCACCTTGTAGGGGGCGAGGTGCTTGCGGCAGTGGGCCACGATGCTGTCCGCCGTCGGTTCGGCGCCGGGCCGGGGCACGATATAGGCCTTGGCAAGCTCGCCCTTCTCGCGGTCCGGCACGCCGCCGACGGCGGCCATCGACACATCCGGGTGAGCCGCCAACACCCGCTCCAGCTCCGCCGGATAGACGTTGAAGCCGGCGGTGTTGATCATGTCCTTCTTGCGGTCCACGACCCAGAGGAACCCGTCCTCGTCCCGGGTGGCGACATCGCCGGTGCGGAACCAGCCGTCCTCGTCGAAGGCTTCCTTCGTCGCCGCCTCGTTGCCGTAATAGCCCATGGGCACGATGGGACCGCGGATCAGCAGCTCGCCCGGCTCGCCCGCCGGCGCGGTCTGCCTGCCGTCCTCCAGGGAGCCGATGCGCGCCTCCACATAGGGTATCGCGACGCCGATGGAGCCGAGCCGGCGCTCGCAGGCCGCGGCATGGGTCGTGCCGGGGCCGGCCAGTTCCGTCATGCCCCAGAGCTCCAGCAGGGTCGCGCCGAACTTCTCCTCGACCTCGGCGGCGGTCGCCGGCGGAATGGTCTGCCCGCCGGTCGTCATCCGCTCCAGGCTGGACAGGTCGTATCTGCCCATGGCGGGGTCGGCCAGCATGTACATGAAACCGGTCGGCACCGCCTCCAGCATGGTCGCGCGGTAGCGTTCGACCGAGCGCAGCATGGCTTCGGCCTCGAACCGTTCCAGCAGCACCATCGTCGCGCCGCAGAGCAGGCCGCAATTCATCACCACCATGCCGTAAACATGCGAGAGCGGCAGCGCGCTGACGGTCGTGTCGGCCGCCGTCCGGCCGTGCATCAGCGCCGTCCCCGCCGTCCCGACCGCGATGGCGCGGCCCGACATCATCGCCCCCTTCGGATGGCCGGTCGTGCCCGAGGTGTAGCCGATGGCGCCGAGCTCATCGAGGCCGCGCGGACGCGGCTCGAACTCGTCCGGCATGTTGGCGATGAACGCCTCGTAGGTCTCCGCCCCTTCCGGCGCCTCGTCCGCCGCGAACACGACCCGTTCCACGGCCGTCCCCGCCAGCGCCTCGAACAGGGCCTCGCCCTTGCCCGGCCCCGCCAGCAGCAGCTTCGCGCCGCAATTACCGGCGATATAGCCGATCTCGCCTGCGGTCAGCATGGCGGTGACGGGGTTGAGCACGGCGCCCGCCTTCGCCGTGCCGTAATAGGCCGCCATCCAGTCGAAGGAATTCGGCGCGCAGAGCGTCACCCGGTCGCCGGGCTCGATGCCGGCGGCCACGAGCGCATTGGCGAAACGGTTGGCCCGCCGGTCCAGCGCCTCGAAGCTGTAGGGCACGTCCTCGAAGATCACCGCCGGCCTGTCGCCGAACGCCGCCACGGCCCTGGCCGGCATCTCGCCGAGTGTCACCAGCATCGCCGTCCTCCCTGCTTGGGTCCCGTCCAGGCCGGACAGGGACCATGACCGGAAGCAGCGAGACTATCACGATGCAGGGCTGCCGGTCCGGCCTTTCCACCGGCTTCGGGCGGCCTATTATCCCCTTCCTCCGGCTTCCGGCAGGAGCGCCTCTTGGACCGCAGCCCGCTCTATATCTGGCTCGTCACCGCGACGGGGCTGCTGGCGTTCTTCACCATGGTGTTCTCCAGCACCATGGCGAATGTCGCGATCCCCCATGTCATGGGCGCATACGGGATCGGGCAGGACCGGGCGCAGTTCCTCGCCACCGCCTTCCTCGCCACCAATACGGCGAGCCTGCTGCTCAACCGCTGGCTGGTGGCGCGCATCGGCCAGCGGAATGCCTTCGCGCTCTCGCTCGTCCTGTTCGGCGTCGGCAGCATGATCTGCTGGTGGGCGCCGAATTTCAGCCTGATCGTGTTCGGGCGGATCGTGCAGGGCCTCTCCTCCGGCATCGTGCAGCCGCTGGTCATGGTAGTGCTGTTCCAGGTCTTCCCGCCCGACAGGCGCGGCCTCGCCATGGGCCTGTTCAGCATGGGCGTGGTGTTCGCGCTCGGCCTCGGACCCGCGATCGGCGGCCTCGCCATCGACCTGCTGGAATGGCGCTATATCTTCCTCGTGCCGCTTCCCGCCGCGGCGCTCGCCTTCCTGCTGGGCTTCATCTTCATCCCCGAACGCGAGCAGCGCGCACCGCCCGAGGCCTTCGACGCGCTCGGCTTCGCGCTCGTCGCCGCCGCCATCTTCCTGCTCACCACCGGCATTGCCTCCGGCCAGCGCGAGGGCTGGTTCTCGGACTACATGCTGGCGATCTGGGGCGGGTTCCTCATCGCCGCCGTGGGCTTCGTGCTCTCGCAATGCCGGGCGAACGCCAGCCTGCTGGACCTCAGCCTCTTCCGGAACCTGCGCTTCGCCGCGGCCGGGACGACCAGCTTCGTGTTCGCCTTCGCCTCCTTCGGCACGGTCTATATCTTCCCCGTCTTCGGCCAGATCGTGCCGGGCATGACGGCGACCGAGGCGGGTTCGCTGCTGCTGCCCGGCTGCATTGTCGCTTCGTTGCTGCTGCCGCTTGCGGGCCGGCTCTCCGACCGTTACCCGGCCCCGCTGATCGTCTTCGGCGGCATGGCGGCGGCGATGGCGAGCGCGGTGATGATGGCAGGCGCCGACAGCGACACCGCCTTCTGGACCATTGCCGGCTACCTGCTGGTGAACCGGATCGGCGTCGCCTTCGTCACGCCCGCCATCAACAACACCGCGCTCGCTGCTCTGGAGCCCCGGCAGCTCGACAGCGGCGCGGGCGTGGTGAACCTGCTGCTGATGCTGGGAGGGTCCTGCGGCATCAACATCCTGGTCGTTGTGCTGGAACGGCGCATCGGCCACCACAGCGACGCCTTCGCAGCGACGCAAACGGCGGCCAATGACGCCACGCGCGAGCTGCTCGGCCGGGTGGGCGGGCTGCTCGGCCGCGCCGGCCTGCCCGACGGCGTGCGCGAGCAGGCGGCGCTCGACTATCTGGGCCACATGGTGACCGCGCAGGCGAACATGCTGGGCTTCCAGGACGGCTTCATCGCCATGGCGGTGTTCTGCATCCTGCCGATGCTGCCCGTCTGCCTGCTGATCGGCAGGACCGCTATTCGACGGTGACCGCCTTGGCGAGGTTTCGGGGCTGGTCCACATCCGTGCCCTTCGCCACCGCCGTGTGGTAGGCGAGAAGCTGGACCGGGACCGCGTAGAGGATCGGCGCGACGAAGGGATCGACCTCGGGCATGCGGACCGCGGCTTCGGCATCGCCGCCCATCGCCTCGATGCCGGCCGCATCGCTCACCAGGATCACCCGTCCGCCGCGCGCCGCCACCTGGCGGATATTGGAGGCGGTCTTGTCGAACAGCCGGTCCGAGGGCGCGATGGCGACCACCGGCACGTCTTCGTCGACGAGCGCGATGGGCCCGTGCTTCAGCTCGCCGGCGGCATGACCGGCGGCGTGGATATAGGAGAGCTCCTTGAGCTTCAGCGCCCCTTCGAGCGCGATGGCGAAGCTGGTGCCGCGCCCGATATAGAGCACGTCGCGCGCGGTCGCGAGGCGGTGCGCCAGCGCCTCGATGCCGTCGTCCTGGTCCAGTATGTCCGCCGTGCGCGACGGCACTTCCAGCAGCGCCTCGGTCAGCCGCCCGGCTTCCCGCCCGTCCATCGCGCCCCGCGCCAGCGCCGCCGCAATCGAGAACGCCGCCAGCACGACCAGCTGGGTGGTAAACGCCTTGGTCGAGGCGACGCCGATCTCCGGGCCGGCGAGCGTGTGGATGACGGCGTCGCTCTCGCGCGCAATCGCGCTCTCCGCCACATTGACGACGGAGACCGAATGCAGGCCCTGCCGGCGCGCATAGCGCAGCGCCTCCAGCGTGTCGATGGTCTCGCCCGACTGCGAGATCTGCAGCGCCATGCCGCCCGGCTCCAGCGGCGGCTCGCGGTAGCGCAGCTCCGAGGCGATATCGAGGTCCACCGGCAGCCGGGCCAGGCTCTCCAGCCAGTATTTGCCGACAAGGCCCGCATAATAGGCCGTGCCGCAGGCGGACGCGGTGACGCGCGGGACGGAGGCCAGGTCGATGCCGAGCTCCGGCAGCGCGACCGCGCGCGTCAGCGGGTTGAAGAGCGCGCGCAGCGTGTCGCCGATCACGGTCGGCTGCTCGTGGATCTCCTTCTGCATGTAGTGGCGGTAATTGCCCTTGCCGATCATCGCGCCGGCAAGCCGGTTGCGGCGCACCGGCCGCTCCACGGCTTGGCCCCCGGCGTCGCGCACCTCCGCCCCGCTGCGCGTGAACACCGCCCGGTCGCCCTCTTCGAGGAAGGCGATATGGTCCGTGAAGGGCGCGAGCGCCAGCGCGTCGGAGCCGAGGAACATCTCGCCCTCGCCCGGACCGAAGGCCAGCGGGCTGCCCCGCCGCGCCCCGATCATCAGGTCCTGCTCGCCGGCGAACAGGATGGCGAGCGCGAACGCTCCCTCGAGCCGCTCCAGCGCCGCATCGGTCGCGGAGACGGGGTCCATTCCCCGTTCGAGATTGCGCGTGATGAGCTGCGCCACGGCTTCCGTGTCGGTCTCGGTGACGAAGGTGCAGCCCTCCGCCTCCAGCTCGCCGCGGAGGGCCAGGAAGTTCTCGACGATGCCGTTATGGACCACCGCCACGCGGCCGGTGGCGTGCGGGTGCGCGTTCGCCTCATTGGCCGCGCCATGCGTCGCCCAGCGGGTGTGGCCGATGCCCGACGCGCCCTCCACCGGCTTCGCCGCCACAAGGTCGCGCAGCCGGTCGATCTTGCCTTCCGCCCGCCGGCGGCGGATGGCGCCGTTGTCCAGCACCGCGATGCCGGCGGAATCGTAGCCGCGATATTCGAGCCGCTTCAGGGCGTCGATCAGCGGCCATGCGACGGGCCCGCGCCCGAGAATGCCGATAATGCCGCACACGGGCCGGGCTCCGTCAGTCGCCCGGGGACTGGCGGCTGCGCCGCATGCGAAGGCGGGCGGCCCAGCCCTTGCGTTCGGTCTGTTCGGCGCGCTCCACCACCAGCGCGTCCGCCTCGACATTGCGGCTGACGGTCGAGCCCGCGCCCACCACCGCGCCCGGGCCGACCGAGACAGGCGCCACCAGCGCGGTGTTGGAGCCGATGAACGCGCCCGCGCCGATTTCGGTCCGGTGCTTGCGGAAGCCGTCATAGTTGCAGGTGATGGTGCCCGCGCCGATATTGGCGCCCGCGCCGACATGCGCATCGCCGATATAGGCGAGATGGTTCGCCTTCGCGCCCGCCTCCAGCACGGCGTTCTTCACCTCGACGAAATTGCCGACCCCTGCGCCGGGCCCGACATCGGCTCCGGGCCTGAGCCGCGCATAGGGGCCGACCCGCGCGCCCGAGCGCACGACCGCGCCCTTCAGATGGCAGAACGCCCGGATATCGACATTGTCCTCGACCGTCACATCGGTCAGGAACACCGTGTTCGGGCCGACGGTGACGTCCCTGCCGAAACGGGTGTCGTAGCTGAGATAGACCGTCTCCGGCATCGGCATCGTGACCCCGGCGTCGAAGGCGCTCTCTCTCAGCCGGCGCTGCATGACGGCCTCGGCGCGGGCGAGTTCGGCGCGCGAGTTGACGCCGAGCGCCTCTTCCTCCCGCACCTCGACCAGCGCGGTTTCCAGCCCGTCGGCCCGCGCGAGCGCCACGATGTCTGTCAGGTAGTATTCGCCCCTGGCGTTGTCGTTGCCCACCCGGTCGAGCAGCGCGAAGAGCCGGCGGCCGTCCACCGCCATGACGCCCGCATTGCAGACCGGCAGCGCTCGCGCCTCCGGCCCGGCGTCGCGCCATTCCACGATCGCCTCCGGCCGGCCCGCCTCGTCGAGAACCACCCGCCCGTATTCGTTGGCGCCGGCGGGGCGCATTCCCAGCACGGCGACAGCCGCCCCGGTGTCCACCGCATCGGCAAGCGCCCGCATCGTCTCCGCCCGGATGAGCGGCGTGTCCGCGAACAGCACCAGCACCGCGCCCTCGAAACCGGCGAGCGCTTCGCGCGCCGCGAGCACGGCATGGCCGGTACCGAGCCGTTCCGCCTGCACGGCCGCCTCCGCCGGCCGGGCGGCCGCGGCCACCTCGTCCATGCCGGGCCCGGTGACGCAGACGATGCGCTCCGGCGCAAGCTCGCCCAGCGAATCGACCACATGGGCGACCATTGCCCGGCCCGCGATCTCGTGCAGCGCCTTCGGCATCGACGAGCGCATCCGTTCGCCCCTGCCTGCCGCCAGCACCACCGCCGCCGGCGCCTGCCGCGCCATGTCCGTCCCTCCGTTTTCGGAACCCGCCCGAAACCTATGCGAAAATCGTTGCGGCGCAATCGGCGGCGGTTCAAGCTTTGTTTCGGATTATGACAATCGACACCGTCATCTTCGATCTCGACGGCACGCTGGTGGACAGCGCCGCGGACATCGCGTTTGCGGCGAACGCCGCGCTGGCGGGCGAGGGCCTCAGGCCGGTCACGAGCGAGGAAGCCGCGCGCCTCATCGGCGACGGCGCCCGCAAGGCCGTCGAACGCGCCTTTGCGCTGCGCGGCGGACCGATGGACAGCGATGCGCTCGACCGCGGCGCCCGCGCCTTCGCCAGCGCCTATGTGGACCCAGACCAGCCGGTCCTCGGGCGGCTTTATCCGGGTGTCGGGGAAACGCTGGCGCGGCTGGCGGCGGCCGGCCTCAGGCTCGGCGTCTGCACCAACAAGCCGCAGGCGGCCGCCGACCGCACGCTCTCTGCGCTCGGCGTCCGGGAGCGGTTCCAGGTGCTGGTCGGCGGCGATTGCACGCCGTTCCGCAAGCCCGACCCGCGCCATCTGCTTGCCTGCCTGGAGCCGCTCGGCAGCCGGCCCGCCTCTGCGGCGCTGGTTGGCGATTCCCGCAATGACGAGGAGGCGGCGCGGAGCGCGGGAGCGCTGTTCATCGGCGTCGGCTACGGCTATGGCCGGCCATGCGGCGCAGCGCCTCTGCTGGAGCGCTTCCCGGACATTCCCCGGGCGCTCGGCCTCTGAACTCTTCCCGCCACCCGACAAGGACCGTTCCCGTCATGGCTTACGACTATGTCTCCATCCGGCGCGAGGGCCGCGTCGCAACCGTTACCTTCGACCGCGGCAACCGGCTGAACCCGCTGTCGCTCAAGGCGATAGAGGAATTGACCGAGGTCGCGCTGGGCTTCGCGGAGGACCTCGAAACCTCCGCTATCGTGCTGCGCACGCCCGACGGCAGCGGCTTCTCGGCCGGGCGCGACCTCGCGGACCCCGCGATGGAATTGCGCCGCGACAAGCCGATGCTCGCCCGGCGCCACGCGGCCGGGGCGGGCAAGCGCCTCTGCGCGGCCTGGGAGGGGCTGGAGCAGTTCACCGTCGCCGCGATAGAGCGGTTCGCCATCGGCGGCGGGCTCGCGCTCGCGGCCGCCTTCGACCTTCGCGTGATGGGCAAGGGCGCGCATTTCCGGGCCCCGGAGGTGGCGCTCGGCCTCTCCATGAGCTGGGGCACGATCCCGCGCCTCGTCGCGCTTGTGGGCCCGGCTCGCGCCAAGCAGATCCTCTGCCTCGGCAATGACCGCATCGAGGCCGCCGACGCGCTCGCCTGGGGGCTGGCCCAGGAGGTGGTGGAGGACGGCAGGGCGGCGGACTGCGCGCTCCAACTCGCCGCCCGCGCCGCCGCCATGCCGCCCGTCCCGCTGCGTATGACCAAGACGACGGTCAACGCCATAGCGGGCGCGCTCGCCGGAGCCGCCATCCACATGGACACGGAGGAGGTGATGCTGACCGAACTGACCGAGGACTTCGCCGAGGGCGTCGCCGCTTTCCGCGAATCGCGCCCGGCGAATTTCCGGGGGGCCTGAGCGGCCCTGCCAGGCAAGAACGAAAACGGACCTCTGGCCCTCGGGAGCCCCGTAATGCTATGTTGCGGGCCGCCGCCGGACGGGGTGTCAGGGCGGAAGCCCCGAAAAGGACAGCATATGACCGACAGGATGGGCGAAGGCGGCAGCGCGGCCGGCCGGCGGCGATGAACGCGCCGCTTGCGCCCTATGCCGCCTCTCCCTGTTCCGGGCGGGGCCGGCGCTGGCAGGAGCCTGAAGCCCCCGACCGCACGCCCTTCCAGCGCGACCGCGACCGCATCCTCCACTCGGCCGCCTTCCGCCGGCTGCAATACAAGACGCAGGTGTTCGTCTCGCATGAGGGCGACCATTACCGCAGCCGGCTGACCCACTCGCTGGAAGTCGGCCAGATCGCGCGCAGCATCTGCCGCAGCCTCGCGCTCGACGAGACGCTGGCGGAGACGCTGGCGCTCGCGCACGATCTCGGCCACACGCCGTTCGGCCATGCGGGCGAAGCCGCGCTCGACAAGGCGCTCGCCGGCTGCGGCGGCTTCGACCACAATGTACAGACCCTGCGCATCGTCACCCGGCTGGAGGCCCGTTACGCCGCCTTCGACGGCCTGAACCTCACTTGGGAAACGCTTGAAGGGCTCGCCAAGCATAACGGGCCTGCCGCGCCCGGCACGGTCTCCCCGCCCGTTGCGGAACTCGACCGCGAGTTGAATCTGTGCCTCGACGAGTGGCCCGGCCTCGAAGCGCAGGCCGCCGCGCTCGCCGACGACATCGCCTACAATAACCACGATATCGACGACGGCGTCCGCTCCGGGCTGCTGCGCCTCGACGATCTGCGGGGCCTGCCGCTCTTCGGGGAGGCCATAGCGGAGGTTGAAGCCTGCTACGGCAGGCTGCCGCCGGCGCGCCTCATCCATGAGACGGTGCGCCGGGGCGTGCGCGCCATGGTGGCTGACACGGTGGCGGAGACGCGCCGGCGGCTCGCCGAGGCCCGACCGGAGACCGCCGCCGACGTCCGCCGGGCGGGCCGGCCGCTAGTCGCCTTCTCGGAAGGCATGGCGGAGACGGACCGGGCGCTCAAGGCCTTCATGCGCGAGCGGCTCTTCCGCCATCCCCGTATCGAGGCGGAGACCGGGAGGGCCAGGATCGTGGTGGCGGACCTGTTCCGTGCGTTTTCGGCCCGGCCCGGGGCGCTGCCCCCGGAATGGCGCCGCCGCGCGGAAGGAGCAGACGCCCGCCGGGCGGCGCGCATCGTCGCGGACTATATTGCCGGCATGACCGACCGCTACGCCGACAGCAAACATGCCCGCCTCTGCATGGGAGACCGCTTGCCCGGATGAATGTTTTTCGCGAACTCGGACAGGCCGTGCGCGCCGCCCTCCGCGATGTTGCGGACGGGCTGGACGCGCCCGCTGCCGGCGTGGAACTGCCGCGCGACCCCGCGCATGGGGATTTCGCCACCAATGCGGCGATGACGGCGGCCCGCGCCGCGCGCATGAAGCCCCGCGACCTGGCGGAGGCGCTTTCGGAGCGCCTGCGCACCGACGGGAGGGTCGCGAGCGCCGAGGTCGCCGGCCCCGGTTTCGTCAATCTGCGCATGGCGCCCGGGTTCTGGCGGGCGCAGATTCCGGCGATCCTTGCGGCAGGTACGGCCTATGGGGATTCGGACGGGGGCGCGGGCCGGCGGGTGAATGTCGAATATGTCTCCACCAACCCGACCGGTCCGCTGCATGTCGGACATGCACGGGGCGCGGTCTTCGGCGATGCGCTGGCCCGCCTGCTCGCCAGGGCCGGCTACGACGTCACCACCGAGTATTACATCAACGATGCCGGCGCCCAGGTGGATGCGCTCGGCCGTTCCGTCCACCACCGCTATCTGGAGGCGCTGGGCGCGGCGCCGGGGCCGATGGCGGAGGACATGTATCCCGGCGACTATCTGAAGCCGGTGGGCGCAGCACTTGCGGAGGAATTCGGCCCGCGTTACCGGGACGCCGGCGAATCCGAATGGCTGGCGCCCTTCCGCGACCGGGCCGTCGCCGTGATGATGGCGGCGATCCGCGAGGACCTTGCCGCCGCCGGCATCGAGCAGGAGGTGTTCACTTCGGAACGCGGGCTGGTCGAATCCGGCGGCGTCGAGCGCGCCATCGCGGGGCTGGAGGAGAAGGGGCTGGTCTATTGGGGCGTGCTGGACCCGCCCAAGGGCAGGAAACCGGACGATTGGGAGCCGGGCCGCCAGCAGATGCTGTTCCGCTCGACAGGGGCGGGAGACGATGTGGACCGGCCGCTGAAGAAGTCGGACGGCGGCTGGACCTATTTCGCCTCCGACATCGCCTACCACATGGACAAGGCGGCGCGCGGCTTCGAGGAACTCATAGACGTGTGGGGCGCCGACCATGGCGGCTATGTCAAGCGGATGCAGGCGGCCGTGTCGGCCGCGACCGATGCTAGGCTGGATGTGAAAATTTGCCAACTCGTGCGCGTGTTGCGCGGCGGCGAACTGGTGCGCATGTCCAAGCGCAGCGGCGATTTCGTCACCTTGCGCGAGGTGGTGGAGGAGGTAGGGCGGGATGCGCTGCGCTTCCTGATGCTCACCCGCCGCAACGATGCGCCGCTCGATTTCGACCTCGCCCAGGCGGTGGCCCAGTCGCGTGACAACCCGGTGTTCTATGTCCAATACGCCCATGCCCGCTGCTGCTCCGTGCTGCGCCACGGCGAGGGAATCGGCGAGGCGGGCGCGGAGGACCTGGCGCGGCTGGACGAGCCCGAAGAGCTGGCGCTGATCCGCAGGCTGGCGGCGTGGCCGCAGACGGTTGAGGCGGCCGCCGCCGCGCATGAGCCGCACCGCGCGGCCTTCTACCTCATGGACGCCGCGACCGATTTCCACGCGCTCTGGACGAAGGGCCGCGAGAACGCCCGGCTCCGCTTCATCAAGGAGGACGACCCGGCTGGCACGCGCGCCCGGCTGGCGCTGGTCCGCGCGACCGCCATCGTCATCGCCGGGGGGCTCCGGACGCTCGGCGTCGAGCCGGTGGAACGGATGTAGGGCCGTGGCAGCGGCGTCCGACAACCGGCGCCACACGCTCCGGCTGGCGGGTCTGGGCGTGTTGTCGGTCGTCGCGCTCGGGGGGCTGCTGTGGTTCGGTTACTGGGCGCTGCAGGGGTCGAGCGATGCAGACCTGCCCGTCGTCAAGGCCCCTGAGGGGGATTACAAGGTAGCGCCGAAGGAGCCGGGAGGGCTCGAGGTGGACCATCAGGATGCGAGCATTTACGAGGCGCTGGTGCGCGGCCGGCCGGGCGCGGTGCCGGAGACCATCGGCCCGCTGCCGGAGGCGCCCCGGCCGGTGATCCCGCCTCCGACGCCCGCGCCGTCCTCCGAACCGGCGGAAGCCGGCACGAAAGCCGCGCCCATGCCGGTGCCCGCCCCTCGGGGCGGCAGCGCGACCGCTGCCGCCCCGCCCGCGCCCCCGACGCCGTCCGCAAGGCCGCAACAGGAAACTGCAACCCCCCTTTCCGTGCAGCTTGGCGCGTTCGGCACCGAGGCTGCCGCCCGCGAGGCGTGGGAGGAGCTCAAGAAGCGGCATGACGACCTGCTGGGGCGCATGGAAGCGCAATTCGCCCACGGCGGCGGGGTCGTCCGCGTCCGCGCAGGCCCCGTCTCGAACGCGGCGCTGGCGCAACTCGTCTGCGAACAGCTCAAGGCGCGCGATGTCGATTGCTTCCTCGTCCGCTGAGCGGACCGGCTCGCGCAAGGCGCCGCTTGCAGCCATTTTCGGCTGCGCCGGCCCTGTGCTCACGGCCCGGGAGCGAGGCTTCTTCCGTGATGCGGACCCGCTGGGCTTCATCCTTTTCGAGCGTAATCTCGGGGACGCCGCCGCCATCCGCCGGCTCACCTCCGAGCTGCGCGAGGCGGTCGGGGACGGCGCCGCGCCCGTGCTGATCGACCAGGAAGGCGGGCGCGTAGCCCGGCTCGGCCCGCCTGAATGGCCGGCCTTTCCCTCCGCCGCCCGGCTGGCCGAGGGGCCTGTCGGCGCGACGCGGGCAACGGCGCGCGCCATCGGCGGGATGCTGGCCGGGCTCGGCATCGACGTGAACTGCGCCCCGGTCGCGGATGTCCACGCGCCGGGACTCACCCATGAGGTGATCGGCGAACGCGCCTTCTCCAGCGATCCCGCCATCGTTGCAGCCCATGCCCGCGCCTATGCCCAGGGCCTGAGGGATGCGGGCGTGCTGCCGGTGCTCAAGCACCTGCCGGGCCATGGCCGGGCCGCGGCCGACAGCCATGAGACCCTGCCGGATACCGACGCGGACGAGCCGTCGGTCGCGGCCTTCTCCGCGCTGGCCGACCTCCCCGTCGGCATGACCGCGCATGTGCTCTACCGCGACTGGGACGCCCGGCTGCCGGCAACGCTCTCGCCGGCGGTGATCGGGGAGGTGGTGCGCGGGCGTATCGGCTTCGACGGGCTGCTGCTCACCGACGACCTTTCCATGCGCGCGCTCGACGGTCCGTTCGGCGCGAGGACCCGCCGGGCGCTCGACGCCGGCTGCGACATCGCGCTCCACTGCAACGCAGATGCCGCCGAGATGGCCGAGGTCGCCGCCGCGGCCGGCCGCATGACGGCGGCGGCGGCAGGGCGCTGGCGGCGCGCCCGGAACTGGCTGGGGGCGTCGTGAGCGGCGTTTCGCTGGAGGAATTCCTTTACCAATTGTCGGTCTGGGCGCTGCCCCTGCTGCTGGCCGTGGGTTGCCATGAGGCGGCGCATGGCTGGGCCGCCTGGAAGCTCGGCGACGACACCGCCCGCCGGCTCGGCAGGGTCACGGTCAATCCCGTCCGCCATATCGACCCTTTCGGGACGCTGCTGCTGCCGGGGCTGCTGCTGCTTTCCGGCGCGCCCTTCCTGATCGGCTACGCAAAGCCGGTGCCGGTGGCTTTCGGGCGGCTCCGGCCCGTCCGGCTCGGCATGGCGCTGGTGGCGGTCGCGGGCCCGGCCGCCAATCTTGCGCTTTGCGTGCTCTCGCTGGTCGTGCTCCAGACCCTGGGCTGGGCGCCGGAATTTCCGGGGCGCGACTGGGTGGCCGAGACCGCCCGGAAGAGCGTGATCCTCAACACCGTGCTTGCCGTCTTCAACATGCTCCCGGTGCCGCCGCTGGACGGCGGGCGCATCCTGACGGCGCTGCTGCCCGCCCGAATCGCCAGCCGCCTCGCGCGCTTGGAGCGCGGCGGGATCGTGCTTATCCTTCTCGTGCTGTTTGTGCTGCCCTGGCTGCTGTCCAGGGCGGGCATCGGGTTCAATCCGGTGGACTGGCTGCTCTGGCGGCCGGTCGAATGGATCATCGAGGGGCTCATAACGGTCATCTGAGCGGAACGGCGGGAATGAGCGCACCTATTCTTCTGGAAGTGGAGGACCTGGAGCACGGCTATGACGGCGAGACCGTGCTCGACGGCGTGAGCTTCGCGGTGGATGCCGGCGAGATCGTGTGCCTGCTCGGGCCGTCCGGCTGCGGCAAGACCACCACATTGCGCCTCGTCGCGGGCCTCGAACGTCCGGCGGCCGGGCGGGTCGCCATCGCCGGCGAGACCGTGACCGGCCCGGGCCTGACCGTGCCGCCCGAGCAACGGCGCGTCTCGATGATGTTCCAGGACTATGCCCTCTTCCCGCATCTCAGGGTGCGCGACAACGTCACCTTCGGCCTGAGCCGCCTCGCGGGGCGGGAGCAACGCCGCCGGGCCGACGAACTGCTCGACAAGGTCGGCATGTCCGCCTATGCCGGCGCCTATCCCCATGTCCTCTCCGGCGGCCAGCAGCAGCGCGTCGCGCTCGCCCGCGCGCTCGCGCCGGAGCCCTATCTGGTGCTTCTGGACGAGCCGTTCTCCGGCCTCGACCCGGAGTTGCGCGGCCGGGTGCGCGACGATTCCATGCACCTCCTGAAGACGAGCGGCGCCGCGACCCTGTTCGTCACCCACAATGCCGAGGAAGCCATGATGATGGCCGACCGGGTGGTGGTGATGCAGGACGGCCGGGTGGTCCAGAACGGCACGCCGGAGGAAATCTATTGCGAACCCGCCGGCCCCTTCGTCGCCATGTTCCTCGGTGAGGTGAACCGGTTCGACGGACTGGTGGCGGGAGGACGGGTGGAAACGCCGCTCGGGTCCGTTGCCGCTCCCGGTTTCGCGGACGGATCGGCCGTGCAGGTGCTTGTCCGGCCCGAGGCGATCCGCATCGGCGAACCGGAAGGCGCCGGCGCGGAAGCCCGGGTCGATGCCGTGCGCATGGTCGGCCGCAGCACGCTCGTCCATCTCACGCTCGCCGCCGCCGCCCGGGGCGTTTACGGTCCCGACGCCCCGGAAGGCGTCCATCTCCATGTCCGATCCCCCGGCCGCGTTCCCGCCGGCGAGGGCGAGGTGCGCCAGCTTTCGCTGGACGGCGAGCAGGTCTTCGTCTTTCCTCGCGATTGAGCCGCGTTGCGGGCGGCGCGCGCTTCTGCGATAAGGGCGGCCAGCAGCAGGAGGCACAGCATATGAGCATCGGTCCCTGGCAAGTCATCATCGTCCTGGTGATAATCCTGATCCTCTTCGGCGCCGGGAAACTGCCGCGCGTGATGGGCGATCTCGCCAAGGGCGTGAAGAACTTCAAGAAGGGCTTGAACGAGGAAGACCGCGAGACGGCCATCGAGTCCAAGCCGGCGGAGACCGTCGCCGCCGCCGAAAGCGAAAAAGACACCGCAGCCCGCACCTGACGGCCGGGAGGGCCGGCAACGCGCCATGCTCGATATCGGCTGGACGGAAATGCTCGTGATCGCGGTTATCGCGATCGTCGTCATAGGCCCGCGCGACCTGCCGAAAATGCTGAAGACGGTGGGCGGCTGGGTGCGCAAGGCGCGGGCGACGGTGCGCGAGCTCCAGACCGGCATCGAGGACATGGCACGCGAGGCCGAGCTCGACGAGGTCAAGAAATCGGTCGAGAGCGCTACCCGCGTGGACAACTGGCTTGACGACAAGGCCGTCGTCAAGCCGCCGGCCAGCCAGCCTCCGCCCGCCGCAGCCTCGCCACAGCCTTCCGTGACGGCGTCGGCGGCCGCCGCCGAGTCCGGCAAGCCGGCGAAACTCTGGTGAACCAGGGGGCGGAAGAAGACAAAGAAGCCCCGCTGCTCGACCACATCATCGAGCTGCGCAACCGGCTGGTCTATTCCGTCATCGCCCTCCTGGTAGGGTTCATCCTCTGCGTCTCCGTCGCAAGCTACATCTTCGAGTTCCTGACCGCGCCGCTCGCCCGCGCGCTCGGCGACGAAGCCGGGCGGCGGATGATCTTCACCGCGCTCTACGAGCCCTTCTTCGTCTATATCAAGATCGGCATCTATGCCGGGCTGTTCCTCGCCTTCCCGGTCATCTCGAACCAGCTCTGGCGCTTCGTTGCGCCCGGCCTCTACCGGCGCGAGAAACAGGCCTTCCTGCCCTATCTCGTGGCGACGCCGGTGCTGTTCTTCGCCGGCGGGGCGATGGTCTATTACGCGGTCATGCCGCTCGCCTGGGAGTTCTTCCTGACCTTCGAGACGCCGGGCGCGCCGGGGGCGGAGGGCGAGACCGGCACGCTCCCGATCCAGCTCGAGGCCAAGGTCTCCGAATATCTCTCGCTGGTCATCAAGCTCATGTTCGCCTTCGGGCTCTTCTTCCAGATGCCGGTCGGGCTCACGCTGGTCGCCCGCGCCGGCATCGTCTCGGCCGACCAGCTGGCGCGCGGGCGCAAATATGCCATCGTGGTCGTGTTCCTGACGGCGGCGGTGCTGACCCCGCCCGACATCATCAGCCAGGTCGGTCTCGCGCTCCCGGGCCTCGTTCTCTACGAAATCTCGATTGCTCTCGCGCGCGGCATCGAACGCCGCCGGGCCCGCGCGGAAGCCGAAGCGGAAGAGGAAGCCGAGGCCGAAGGGTAACATGGCGCTGGTCTTCGCGCTGACGGGCACTGACGGGCGCGCCCGGCGCGGGCGGCTCCAGACGGCGCACGGCCCGGTCGAGACGCCGGCGTTCATGCCGGTCGGCACGGCGGCGACCGTGAAGGCGCTCACGCCCGACATGGTGGCGGAAACCGGCGCGCAGATGGTGCTCGCCAACACCTACCATCTCGTGCTGCGGCCCGGCGCGGAACGGGTGGCTCGGCTCGGCGGGCTGCATGCCTTCATGCGCTGGCCGGGGCCGATCCTGACCGATTCCGGCGGCTACCAGGCCATGTCGCTCGGCGACCTCGCCAAAGTCGGGGAGGGCGGGGTGCGCTTCCGGAGCCATATTGACGGCGCGCGCCTCGAACTCACGCCCGAGCGCGCGGTCGAGGCGCAATACCTGCTCGACGCCGATGTGACCATGGCGCTCGACGAATGCACGCCCTGGCCCATCGACAAGGACGGCGCGGCCGAGTCCATGCGCCGGTCGATGCGCTGGGCGGAGCGCTGCCGAGCCGCCTTCCGGGACCGGCCCGGCTACGGCCTGTTCGGCATCGTGCAGGGCGGCGTGCACGACGATCTGCGCGCGGAGTCCGCCGAGACGCTGGTGCGGATGGGCTTCGACGGCTATGCGGTCGGCGGCCTCGCGGTCGGGGAAGGGCAGGCGGCGATGTTCTCCGTCCTCGATACGGTCCCCGATGCGCTGCCGGCGGACCGGCCCCGCTACCTGATGGGTGTGGGCAAGCCGGCCGACATCGTGGGCGCCGTGGCGCGCGGCATAGACCTGTTCGACTGCGTGCTGCCGACGCGGTCCGGACGCACCGCGCAGGCCTGGACCCGGGAGGGGCCGCTCAACCTGCGCAACGCCCGCCATGCCGAGGACCCCGCGCCGCTGGACCCAAGCGTCGATTGCCCGGCGAGCCGGGAGTTCAGCCGCGCCTATCTGCATCATCTCGTCAAGTCGCGCGAAATGCTGGGCGCGACCCTGCTAAGCTGGCACAACACCGCCTTCTACCAGGCCCTGATGGCCGAAATCCGCAGCGCCATAGAGCAAGGCCGCTTCGACGAGTGGCGGCGCGGTTTCGAGGGCGGACAGGCCGGCGGAGACCGCTGATGCCGTGTCGAAAATACCTTCCGGCGACCGCGCTGCTGCTCCTGCTGGCCGGTGTCCAGGCGCCCCCTGCGCAGGCGCTGCCTGCCGAGACGCTGGAGTCGGTCGTTTCGGTGCTGCCGGTCTGGCCGGGGCGGCCCCAGGGCGGCGCGGGCACACGCCCCGGCATCGCTCCCGAAGGCAGCGGCGTGGTCCTGAAGCCCGGCCTCGTCGCGACGGCGTGGCATACGGTCGAGCCAGCCCGGCGGATCGATGTGCGCCTGTCCGACGGCCGCATTCTGCCGGCCAGACTGGTTGCGAAGGACGCCGCGAGCGACATCGCCCTCTTGCGCGTCGATGCCAGGCTCCGGCCCATCGGGGTCGCGCCCGCCCCGCAGCTGGCGGAGCCGGCATGCGCCATCGCCAATGCTTACGGGCTCGGCCTCTCCGTGACATGCGGCGTGGTCTCTGCGCTGCATGTGACGGACGCGGGCTTCAACGCCGTGGAGGACTTCGTCCAGACCGACGCGGCCGCCAATCCGGGCAGTTCCGGCGGCGCGCTGGTGGACCGGCAGGGCCGCCTGGTGGGCATGATGTCAGCGATCTTCGCCTCCTCCGACGGCGACACGAATATCGGCGTCAATTTCGCCGTTTCGACCGACCTGCTCATGCGCGTCGTCGAGGCGCTGATCTCCGATGGCAGGGTCGAATATCCCGCGCCCGGCTGGAGGCTAGCGGCGGCAGGGCACGACCGGCCGGCGAGCGTCGCTGCGCCGATGGTCGGCGCGGTTAGCGAAGGCGGTCCGGCAGACGCGGCCGGCATCCAGCCCGGAGACGCGATCCTGAAGATCGGCCAGCGCCGGGTGCGCACGCCGCGCGATGCGATTGCGGCATTCGCGGTCATACGCGATCCCGGCGCGCCGGTGGACATCGTATTGCTGCGCGACGGCCGGCAGAGGGTCGTCCCGCTTTCCTTCGATGCCGCGCCGGAGGCAGAAGAGGCGCCGGATAAGCCGGAGGCGCTGGCGGACTGTCCCCATCCGGCGCCGGTCTGCCTCGTCCGGCAGGCGGTCTTCCCGGTCTCCGGCTTCGATCCGGCCGCAAGCGCAACGCGGATCGGACCCGCGCTGCTCGTCACCAACCGCCATGTCGTGGCGGACCGGCCGGATGCGGTCGTTCACACGCCCGGCGGGCCGAGGGAGGCGAGGGTGGTTCCCTCCGCCTATGCCGGCGATCTGGCGCTTCTGGAGGTCCCGGGGCTGCCCTCGGACGGGTTCATCCCCGACCTCGAGGGCGAAGTCCCGGGCGATGGCGACTTCTACGCCGTCGGCGTCGATATCGCCCGGAAGGAGGTGCGCGTCTTCGACCCCGGCGGGCTGATTGCGGGGCCTGGGGAGGGCGCGGAACTTGGGCGGCTGCACATTCGCGCGCGCATGCAGCCCGGCGTCAGCGGCGGCGCACTGGTGGACGCAGCCGGCGAATTGGCGGGGATTGCCGTCGGCGGCGGCGACGGGCGGTTCGAGGCGATGCCGCTGGAGGGCGTTCGCGCGCTCCTGTCCTTGCGTGAGGACCCCAGGGCTGCCGAGGTCACGCGCTGGCTGGGAGCGGCCTTCTCGGCCTGTGCGGCCGGAATCGACGCATTCCGGGGCCGCGAGGCGAGCGAGTCGGACCGCGACGGGCTGGCCGGGACCTGCGCTAAAGCAAGGAACCACGGCCAGTTGCTCGAAGCCGGCCGGCTGCTTGCGCGGTCTGGCGATTTCGACCGCGCCATTGCGCTCCACGGCCAGGCGGCCCGGCAGGTTCCGAACTCGATCAATGCGAGGATTTCGCTGCTGGTGTCGCTGCAGCTCGGCGGGCGCTTCGAGGAGATGACCGGCCATGCGCGCCGGTTGATGGGCATGGCGCCCGAGGACCCGCAGGCCCTGCGGTTCGCCATACAGTCCGGCGTCTGGGGCAAGGCCCCGGAGCTGGCGGAGGAAGCTTACCGGGCGCTCAGGAAGGCCGACCCCCGACAGGCCGAGGCCGCCCGGCGCTTCATCGACGCGGCCCCGCCCGCGCCGAAGCGCCGGTAGCCGGGCGGGGGTCAGTCCGAAAGCGGGTCGGGAATCCAGCCGGCGGCCACGACGCCCTCCCGCTCATAGGGAGACGGCGTCGCGCGGGCCAGGATGCGGGCCTTGAGCCGGGCCGCAGTCAGTCCCGGCTCCCGCGCCAGCAGCCTCGCCGCAAGGGCGGCAAGGCGCGGCACCGCGTAGCTGGAGCCGGAAGCGGTCCCCGAAGCGCCGCGAAAATCGACGATCCCGACATTCTCCGCCGGCAGCATGACATCCACGCTCTCCCGGCCCCAGTTCGACCCCCGGGCGAGGCGCCCGAAGCCGTCGGCCGAAGTGACAACGAGGATGTTTTCAAGCGTGGACGCGGCCGGATAGACCGGGCTCCCCCTGTCGATATCGCGGCCGTTATTCCCCGCCGAGACGACGGCCAGCATGTCGTGCCTGCCGAGCGCGCGCTCGAACCCGCGCCAGTCCCCCGGATTGCGGCTGCCGAGCGGCATGGCGAGGATGCGGGCGCCTGCATCGGCGGCGCGGCGGACCAGCGCGGCCATGCGGGTCATGTCGGGGCGCGGATAGCGGAACGGGATGAGCGCGGCTGCCGGCGCCTCGCGCGCGAGCACGGATGCGACCGCAGTGCCGTGCCGGATCGGAAGGAAGGGACCGCGCGACGTGTCGCCGTCATAGGGCCAGGGATCGAGGTCCCAAAAGTCGTAGCCGAGCGGCATGCCCTCGCTGTCGCGGGCCAGCCGGTCGCGGAACAGCGGCAGGTCGTAGGCCAGTCCCGAGTCCACGAGGGCGACCCGGACGCCACCGGGGTCCGTTCCCTCGGGCCACGGGGCCTGCAGGGTCTCGGCCCATTTCAGCGTCCGGAGATCGCCTTCGAACTGGTCGAGATACCGCCAGCCTCCGTCCTCCGTCCGGATCGCCCGGCCGGACCGGATTACGCATCCTCCGTCGGCGATGGCCTGAACGGATGGCTGCGCGCCTTCCCCGTCATGCGCAGCGTAGGAAACCAGGAACTGGCGCAGCCTGCCGCCGAATTGCCGCCGCTCGACGGTGAGTTCGTCCGCCCCCGGCAGCAGCAGGCGGATGGTGATTCGCCGGGGGACCCCGTCATCGGGCCGGCGGGTCTCGTCCAGCAGCCAGCTGCCGGGCAGGGCGGTCTGCGCGTCGAGGCCGGACAGTGTGGGCTGCGGGCACAGCCGTTCGACGGCGAGACGCAGCCACTGCGCCTCATTCCGGTTACGTTCGGCAATCGATCCCGCCGGCGCCGCGACCGCCGAGGCGAGTGCGAGCGACAGGCCGAGGGTTCGCAGGGAAAAGCGAAGCATGACGAGCGTCGGCATATCCGGGGGAGCGAAGGAAATCAAAGCCCGAAAGAAAGGCTCACGGTCTCCGCGGCGGCAAAGGGCCGTGGCAGGCCGGGCGCGGATGGAATAGAAACCGGTTGCGCCGCCGGAGACGGGGAGCGGCGGGAAAGGCGGGTTCTGCGATGACGGCGCGATCCGGCAGGCGGCTTCTTGCGGGTGCGTTCGGCCTCGCGGCGCTGTTCGCAGCGGCGGAGGCCCCTGCCGCCTGCACGGAAAAGGGGCGCGTGCTCGGGGTCGGTTTCTTTCCCGATTTCGCGCCCGTGAGTTACAGCGCCGACAGGGACCCGGCGAGCGCCGGCTTCGACGAACACCGCGGCGGCGCACCTTGGGTGCTAACTATCTGATATAGCGTCGTTTTTTCTCCCGAAAATTTGCAGCTAGGGAAGCATATCAGTTCCCTGGCTGCAACCGGAGCCGGGAGAAATTCTATGCCGGGAACCACCCTTACCGAGGCGCGCGTGAAGGCCCTCAAACCCCGCAAGTCCGTCCGCGAGGTCCGCGACGGCGAGCTCAGGGGCTTCGGCGTCCGTATGTCGCCTTCGGGGCGCAAGCAGTTCTTCATCCACTGTCAGCATCGCGGCGAGCGCATCTGGAAGATCGTCGGCGACGCCGGGAGCCTGGGCGTCGCCGAGGCGCGGTCCGTTGCGGGCGACATGCTCAACGCCATCAGGCGAGGCGAGGAGGCGCCGCCTTTGCCCGACGAGACACTCTTCGAAGCCGTCGCCAAGACCGCGTTCCGGCGTCACGAGGGAGTCTGGAAGCCCGGAACGCTCCGCGTGAACCGCAGCTATCTTCGCAGCCGCATCCTGCCGCATTTCGCGGGGCGTCCGATTGCCGACATCGACCGGCAGGAGGTGAGGAACTGGTTTGCCCGCCTGCGCGCGACGCCGGTGGCGGCCGACAGGTCCATGCCCATCCTCTCCGTCATCATGAGGGAGGCGGAACGGATGGGCATGCGCCCCGAGGGCTCCAACCCCTGCCCGGGGATAAAGCGCTACCGCCGCAAGGGCCGCGAGCGGTTCCTCTCCGACGAGGAGATCCGCCGCCTGTCCGCGAGGCTCCGGGCGCACGAGACCCGCTGGCCGCAGCAGGTCGCCGTCATCCGCCTGCTGCTGCTCACAGGCTGCCGCAAGAGCGAGATCCTCACCCTGCAATGGCGGGACTACCGGGAAGGCCACCTGTTTCTCCGCGATAGCAAGACGGGACCCAGGACCGTGTGGCTCTCCGAACCGGCCCGCGCCGTCCTCGACGGCCTTGCGCGCAAGAACCGGTGGATATTCCCCGTATCGGGGGCCAGCCGGCCGCGGAGCGCGACCTGGCTGGAATATTTCTGGGCCGGGGTCCGCGCCGAGGCGGAACTGGAGGACGTTCACCTTCACGACCTGCGCCATACCGTAGCCAGCCTGGCGCTCCGGCAAGGCGAAACCGTGCTCGCCATCGGCCGCCTGCTCGGCCACCGCAAGCCGGAGACGACGCTGAAATACATCCACCTTGCCGACTCCATGGTGCATGAGGCCGCCGAGACGATCGGCGCTGCGCTGGAGGGAAAATGATGGCGGGCAGGGAACGGAAAAAACTGACCGACGCCGCCGCCGCCCGGCTCCGCCCCCGCAAGCGGGAATACACGGTTTGGGACACGCGCGCGGCCGGCCTCGGGGTCCGCGTCCGGCCCTCCGGAGGAAAGAGCTGGGTGCTGCTGCAGGACATGGGCGGGCGCACGAAGCGCGTTTCGCTCGGCCCGGTCGGGGTGAAGGGCCTGGAAGAGGTTCGCAGGGAATGCCATGCCCGCATGGCGAGCCCGGAGCCCGTGGGAAAGACCGTGCGCACGGGGCCGGTCCCGCTGTTGCGGGATTTCCTCGCGGGCCCGTGGAAGGAGGCGCATTTCGACGGCTACAAGCCCTCGACGCAGAGGGTCGCCAGGTCCCAACTGGCGGGCCAGCTTCTGCCGGCCTTCGGATCGAAGCCGCTCGACCGCATCGGGGAAGCCGCCATCCGGCGCTGGTTCGAGCGATACAGCCGCACGGCGCCGGGCAACGCCAATCAATGCCTGGCCCGTCTGCGCCAGATTCTCAATTTCGCCGTCGCCTGCGGCCATATCGAACGTAATTCCACGGACGGCATCGCGTTAAACCGGCGGCCGAAGCTCACCCGGTTCCTGTCCCGGGAGGAACTCGCACGCCTCCATGCCGCCCTGGACGCGCAGACCCGGCAGGGCGCGCGGCAGCAGGCCGACATCGTCCGGCTGCTGTTGCTGACCGGCTGCCGCAGGGGCGAGATCCTGGGACTGCGCTGGTCGGAAGTCCGCGAGGACGGGCTGGCCCTCACGGATTCCAAGACCGGGCCGAGAACGGTTCCGCTCGGCAGCCGAGCGCGGCGCATCCTCGACCGGCAGCCGCGCGGCAGGAGCGCATTCGTGTTTCCCTCGCCGCGCAACCCGGCCCGCCCGCGCCGTCCGCACCTGCCGCTCTGGGATCGGGTTCGCAAGGAAGCCTGCATTGAAGATGTGCGCCTCCATGACCTTCGTCACACGATGGCGAGCCATGCCGTGATGAACGGGGTACCGGTGCCGGTCGTCTCCCGCCTGCTCGGGCACTCCAGCGTGCAGATGACCCTGCGCTATGCTCATCTGGCAGACAGCGACATCCAGGCGGCTGCGGAGCGGGTCGGAGCGGCCATGGCGCGAGCGATGACGGGAGAGCCGGCAGACATGGCAAGGAGGCGATAACAGCAGGCAGACCGCGCGACATACAGGGCCGATCCGGCCCCCGTCAGCCGCGCCCGGCTACGCCCTCGTCCCCTCCGATCCCGCGCTCTCCACCGGTTCGCGCCGCACAGCGCCATAACGACTTGCCAAGCGCGATTTCGTTGACAACTATCGCCACCCTTCAACGTTCCGGGCCACGCACTGCGTGGTAAGCGACTACCTTGTGGAATACACACCATAACAGATTGGCACAAATTTCTCTCCATCCTGTACCAAGTAAATGGTGTCGCCAATATCGATTACTGGAAAGAAACGAACAACTGTAGATGTAGATAGGTTGAAGAGGCTTCTTGTCGTTTTTGGATCAACTCTATAGAATTGCTCAAAAACAGGATGTATATGAAATTTCCAAGAAAAATATATCTGTGAAAGGTTTATTGAAAATACACTATCAATGGTATTGATTAGCTGAAATTTGGTTTCTATTTCTCCGATATCAGCTTCTTTTCTCAGTAGTACATATCCGTCTGATGATGAAATCCTATATTTTTGAAGCGCTCCCACCTTTTCCACAAAAAAAGTGGTTCTCCCTGTACCTGATACTTTATCCGGCTCTGTCCCAAATAGCACAATTCCGGAGAGCTGGCCTGCGATTATATCGTCAATCTGATCAAGAAACTGTTTCCGTCTTTCTGTCCAATTTGAATGAATTGGGAATACCAACTTCTTATTAAGGCCCTGTCCAGTCAACCGCCTTGTTATACCTGCTTCATCGAATGCCAGCATCAAATCAAGATGAGATGGAAACAATTTTGCCTAATTCCGAAAGGGTAAACTCAACAATAACATAAATCCCACTAACATTAGTCCGAAATAAATTTGATTTTCTGAGATCACCACCGGGACCGATATGATTGAAATACTTATTGACACCTCCGATCCCGATGGCAGCAACTCAAATGGCAGAAGCCCACCGTAACCAGCAACAGACAGTGCAATAGCTCCAAACGATACAATGATTGGCCACACTATTCTAAGGGGGCTGATCAATATAGACCGCATTGATTTACTTTTCCCTTGAGGACAAGAATGCCTCAACAAATTTGCCAGGACATTCCTCGTGTGGAGCATGGCCACAATTGTCTATCGGGAACAATCTTGAATTGGGCATTTTGGATTGCAATGTAGCGGCATTTCGGAATGGGAGAAGTGGGTCTTCTCGAGACCAAATAATCGTTACCGGAGTCTCAATATTGTTGAAGCGGCTAACGTATGGTTCAGCATCAAATCTATAGAGAGTGCGTGCTGTCTCGCGCAGGGCGCGTCGATGATAGGTGTTTGAGAAATCACCGATATAGGCAGACCGAATATCAGCATTTATCTTTTTGGGATCAAAATAGATTCTTTTTAGTACGGAGTCGACCAAGATAGATGGTGGGAGTGCGTTCGTGACAATATTCGACAGCAAGGGCACAGAATGGATGCTAATAAAAAACGGGGCCTCTTGGGGAACTAACAGCGGACTAATCAAAATTAACTCCTTCGGATCTAGTTTGAAGTCCAGCAACGCAATAACAGCAATAGCTGCACCGAGGGAGTGAGCTACTAGCCTGTAGGAATTACTCCTGTTTCTGAATAATTGCGCCAGATGCTGTGCTTGAGACTCCAGAGAGTAGTCGAAGTGTTTCGGGGGAACGTTCCGACCAAATCCAACCAATTCAATAGCATGAGTGGAGTGAATTGCATTCATACTATCGGCAACTAAATCCCAGGAACTCGCATTGGCACCGTAGCCGTGTAGAAGAACATATTCTATATTTTCTGGAATTGTCGTCACGTTAGGCATTGTGGACGGTTCCTTTATCGTAGCGCAGGAGATTAGGTCGTGTACCCATAAGGGGTTTCTTCTTCAGCGAAGCTGTGATTCAAGCTCCCAACTTCAGGGAGCGAGGACATGGGCCGGTACGATCTGACGGACTTCGAATGGCGGGTTATCAAGCCGTTGCTGCCGAACAAGACCCGTGGGGTGCCGCGGGTTGACGACCGGCGGGTGTTGAACGGCATTCTGTGGGTGCTTCGCGCGGGGGCGCCGTGGCGAGACCTGCCGGAGCACTACGGGCCTTGTACGACCTGCTACAACCGGTTCAACCGCTGGCGCAAGAAGGGCATCTGGGATCAGTTGATGGATGCGGTGGTGGAGGCTCACGACGGCAATGTGCAGATGATCGACAGTTCGAGCGTCCGGGTTCACCAGCATGCGGCGGGATCAAAAAAGGGGGTCCGGATCGTTGCATGGGCCGTTCCCGTGGCGGACTGACCACGAAGATCCACGCCGTGTCGGACGTGAGCGGCCTGCCGGTCCGCTATGACCTCAGCCCTGGCCAGGCGCACGACACCACGGCCGCACCTGCCGGTGCTAACTATCTGACATAGCGTCGTTTTTTCTCCCGAAATGCAGCGGTCGGGCAAGCGGGTCGCAAGGGCCCGTTCCCCGGCTGCAACCGGAGCCGGGAGAAACGCAATGGCGAAGACTACCCTTACCGAGGCGCGCGTGAAGGCGCTCAAGCCCCGCAGGTCCGTCCGCGAGGTCCGCGACGGCAGGCTCAGGGGGTTCGGCGTCCGTGTGTCGCCCTCGGGCCGCAAGCAGTTCTTCATCCACTGCCAGCATCGCGGCGTGCGTATCTGGAAGATCGTCGGCGACGCCGGGTCGATGAGCGTCACGGACGCGCGGTCTGCGGCTGCGGACATGCTTGCCGCGATCAGGCGCGGCGGGGAGGCGCCGCTCACGCCGGACGAGACGCTCTTCGAAGCCGTCGCCGAAACCGTGTTCGAGCGCCATGCAAGGCTCTGGAAGGCCGGAACGCTCGCTGTCAACCGCAGCTATCTGCGCAACCGGCTTCTGCCGCATTTCGCCGGGCGTCCGGTTGCCGCCATCGACCGGCAGGAGGTAAGGAACTGGTTCGCCCGCCTGCGCGCGACGCCGGTGGCGGCGGACCGGTCGATGCCGGTGCTGTCCGTCATCATGAGGGAGGCGGAGGCCATGGGCCTGCGCCCGGAAGGGTCCAACCCCTGCCGGGGCATCCGCCGCTACCGCCGCAAGGGCCGCGAGCGGTTCCTCCCGGACGAGGAAATCCGCCGCCTGTCCGCGCGGCTCAAGGCGCATGAGGCCCGCTGGCCGCAGCATGTCGCCGTCATCCGCCTGCTGCTGCTGACCGGCTGCCGCAAGGGCGAGATCCTCACCCTGCAATGGTCCGACTACCGGGAAGGCCGCCTGTTTCTTCGCGACTCCAAGACGGGGCCGAGGACAGTCTGGCTGTCGGAGCCGGCCCGGGCCGTTCTCGACGGCCTTGAGCGGGAAGGCCGCCATGTGTTCCCGGCCCCGGATAGCGACCGGCCCCGGAGCGGAAGCTGGCTGGACCACTTCTGGCGCAGGGTCCGCGCCGAGGCAGACCTGGAGGACGCCCGCCTTCACGATTTGCGCCATACGCATGCGAGCCTTGCCCTCCGGCAGGGCGTGACGGTGCTCGCCATCGGCCGGTTGCTGGGCCACCGCAGGCCGGAAACCACGCTGAAATATACCCATGTCGCCGACGCCATGGTGCAGGACGCTGTCGAGACGGTCGGCGCCGTGCTGGAGGCAGACTGATGGCGGGCCGGGAACGGATGAAGCTGACCGACGCCGCCGTCGCCCGTCTCCGCCCCCGCGAGCGGGAATATACGGTCCGGGACACGCGCATCGCCGGCCTCGGCGTCCGGGTGCGGCCCGCCGGCGGGCGCAGCTGGGTGCTGCTGCTCGACAGCGGCGGGCGCACCAGGCGCGTCTCGCTCGGCCCGGTCGGCGTGAAGAGCGCCGCCGAAGCCCGCCGGGAGGCTCTTGAACGCCAGGCGGCCCCGCAGCCGGAGGAGACTGCCAAACCGCCCGGCGCGGTCCCGCTGTTCCGGGATTTCGTCGCCGGCCCGTGGAAGGAGGCCCATTTCAACCGCTGCAAGCCGTCGGGCCAGCAAACCGCGTCCGGGATACTCCGGCGACAATTGCTTCCGGCATTCGGCTCGAAGCCGCTCGACCGCATTTCCCCGGCCCATGTCCGGCAGTGGTTCGACCGCTACAGCCGGACCGCGCCCGGCGGCGCCAACCGCGCCCTCGACATCCTGCAGCAGATCATGACCTTCGCCGCCGCCTGCGGCCACATCGAAGTCAATCCGGCCAAGGGCACAAGAAGGAACCGCCGCCCGGCGCTCATGCGGTTCCTGTCCCGCGAGGAACTCGCACGCCTGCACAGTGTTCTGGACGCGCAGACCCGAAGCCGCGACAGGCAGCAGGCCGACATCGTCCGGCTGCTGCTGTTCACCGGTTGCCGCAGGGGCGAGATCACGGGCCTGCGATGGTCGGAAGTTCGCGAGGACATGCTGGCCCTCTCGGACAGCAAGACGGGGCCGAGGACGGTCCCGCTCGGCAGCCGGGCGCGGCGCATCCTCGACCGGCAGCCGCGCACGGGCAGCGCGTTCGTGTTTCCCTCGCCGCGCGACCCCGCCCGCCCGCGCAGCCCCGACCTGCCGCTCTGGTACCGCGTCAGACGCGAAGCCGGCATCGGGGATGTGCGCCTTCATGACCTGCGCCATACCATGGCCAGCCATGCCGTCATGAACGGCGTGCCGGTCCCGGTCGTCTCCCGCCTGCTCGGCCATTCCGATGTGCGCATGACGCTGCGCTACGCCCATCTCGCCGACCGCGACATCGAAGCTGCGGCCGAGCGGGTGGGCAAGGCGATGGCGCGGACCATGACGGGCGAACCGGACAGCGCCGGTGACGGCCGGGCAACCGCGACCGATTCCTGACAATGCCGCTGTGCGGTTCCGCTCGCGCTCGAAAATCAACCGCCGCCCTCGCCTCAACACGCCACAGCACAACACCGACCGGACGCGAACCCCCATCTCCTGCTGCCGAAAAAGCACCACAGCCGCACCGCAGCGCAAATTTCTGCATTGCATGACGCCGCGCGCCGGGTTAGAGGTTTCGGGCCATCGCAGCGGCGGGTGTATCCAGACTTGACTTCAGCGTCTCGAACACGGTGTAGAATACGCCTCGCGCCTCGCCCCCCGCGACTTCGCCCGCAGCCTGATGGGACTGGAGTGAGGGGTGGAAGCCGCGAATGCAGGACAGATATACGGGAGACATCGGCGACTACGCAAAATACAGTCTGCTTCGCGCGCTTTCCTACGGATCGAAGCTGGGCGTGGCCTGGTATCTTTTCCCCGACGAAGAAGAGAAGAAAGACGGAAAACACACAGGTTATCTATGCAACGCGAAGAAATGGCGAGATTGCGATAGGGAGACATTCGACAGGCTCTACAGGCTCGTAAAATCTGGAAATCGCAGCGTCCGGGCAGTTGAAAGCTCCGATCTTCTCGCGGATGCCGTCTTTTCGGATGGGAAATTGGATTTCCACGGATGCAAGCAGCACGAACAAGGGACATGGAGGAAGAAGTGGTTTCGTAAAACCAGGAGGGATTTGCAAGATTGCGATTTGGTCTTTGCCGATCCCGACAACGGCCTCATTGAGCAGGAGTCGTTTCGACCCGGTCGCAGAAGGCACGGAAAGGGAATTCCCGAATGCGAAATAGCGGCGTTATCAGAAGGAGGGAGGCCCGTAATCCTCTACCATCACAACAGCCGACGTAAAGGAGGCCATGCCGAGGAGGTATGCCACTGGCAACGACGGCTTGAGGAAGGGCTCGGTAGCAGAACCTGTGCGGTTCGTTGGCGGTACGTATCGCCTCGAACATTCTTCATGGTCAACTGCAATTGCGAATTGCAGTGGCGCGCAAAGCAATGGTGCAACCGGTGGAAGGATAAGGACAAGGTGTTCTTGGTCGATTCCCCCGGAATCGCGAAAGAGTCCACGGACCGGAAGCAGGGGACGACCGCGATTTATCCTAAATCCGGCATTTGACGGGCTTGATCGCTGTCTCGGGGTAGTGTGAACGGTGGGATTTGGGCGTGGATTTCAGCCTGTGGGCGCGGTCCTGGGTGGCGGCAGCCAGGGTTGACGCCCCGGTTCGCGGCCATGGAGGTATTTCCTGAGCGCCTCGGCGAGGATCCGGCGCCAGCGGTCCCCGGTGCTCAACTGCTCCGCAGTTTGCGTCAGCGACCGGAAGAAGCCGGCGATCCGGCGCAGCGCCGCCATCACCGTCTTGCGACGCCCGTGATGGGAGGTCACCGTCAGCCGGGTCTGGCCGGCGTGGTGGGTCTGGCGGGCAACCCCGTGCAGGAGCAGCGGCCGGCTGGTGATCGCCTCGCGGTGATGGTCGGGGTCGGCGAGGCGCACGAACAGGCTCCACCAGTTGTAGATGAGCGCGACCAGCCGGGCCATGTGCCGGCAGCGCGTCAGGTCGCGCGTGGTGAAGCCGCCCCAGCCCCACTGGTTCTTCAACTCGTCGAAGCCGTTCTCCGCGTCCGCCCGGTCGCGGTAGAGCTGGGCCAGCGAGCGCACCTCCAGGTCCAGCGAGGTGGCGAGGATCGCAAACTCCCACAGCTTGGCGTCAGGCTGCCCATCGACCCAGAACAGATCGCCCTGGCCGTCATCGCGGCGCGTCAGCGCCAGAGGCCCGCGAAGCCGCCGGCGCAGCACCACAACCCGGCGCGTCCGGCTCCAGCCCTGCAGACGCAGATCGGCCCCGATCCCCGACCAGCCCTGGCCTGCATCCTCCCAGTGTTAGCGACGGTTACAGAGCGCGCCTATTCGCTGACATTTTTCGGCCGGTTGCGGTTTTTCAGTTGATCCTAAATCCGGCAGTTGACGGGCTTGATCGCTGTCTCGGGGTAGTGTGAACGGTCGGATTTGGGCGTGGATTTCAGCACGTGGTCGCGGCCCTGGGTGGCGGCAGCCAGGGTTGACGCCCCGGTTCGCGGCTATGGAGGTATTTCCTGAGCGCCTCGGCGAGGATGCGGCGCCAGCGATCCCCGGCGCTCAACTGCTCCGCAGTTTGCGTCAGCGACCGGAAGAAGCCGGCGATCCGGCGCAGCGCCGCCATCACCGTCTTGCGACGCCCGTGATGGGAGGTCACCGTCAGCCGGGTCTGGCCGGCGTGGTGGGTCTGGCGGGCAACCCCGTGCAGGAGCAGCGGCCGGCTGGTGATCGCCTCGCGGTGATGGTCGGGGTCGGCGAGGCGCACGAACAGGCTCCACCAGTTGTAGATGAGCGCGACCAGCCGGGCCATGTGCCGGCAGCGCGTCAGGTCGCGCGTGGTGAAGCCGCCCCAGCCCCACTGGTTCTTCAACTCGTCGAAGCCGTTCTCCGCGTCCGCCCGGTCGCGGTAGAGCTGGGCCAGCGAGCGTATCTCCAGGTCCAGCGAGGTCGCCAGCACCGCGAACTCCCACACCCCGGTGCCGGGCTGCGCCCCGGTCCGGAACAGCTCGCCCCGGGCCTTGTCGCCACGCGTCAGCGCCAGCGTCGCAGGAAGCCGCCGGCGCAGCACCACAACCCGGCGCGTCCGGCTCCAGCCCTGCAGACGCAGATCGGCCCCGATCCCCGACCAGCCCTGGCCCGCATCCTCCCGGCCGTCCCGCGCCATCAGCCGCTCGGCAAGCAGGCGCGCCCCCTTCGTCAGGCGCAGCTTGAACAGATAGTCCGGACCCGCAGCCTCGCACGAAGCCATGTTGGCCTCGCTGCCCCAGTCCTTGTCGCCCCGCACCAGACGCGGCCAGCGATCCCGCCCAAGACGGTCGAGCAACGCCCACAAGGACGGCGCCGCGCGCCTCGAATGGTGATGGTTGCCCGGCGCCACCTCGACATCCGGAACAAGCCGCGTGCCCGCCATCAGGAACGCATGGCAGGCATGCGAGGGGCGGCCCGGCTTCTTCGGGTTGTAGCTCACAACCGCTCCCTCCTGACGACCGTAAAGCGCCTTGATCGTCGTGTCGCAGTCCAGAACCCACGGCTCCCTCAGCAGCGGACGGACCACCTCGTCCAGATGGCCCTGAAGCCACGATGTGCCGACATCCGCACCGATCCGCTCCAGACCGCGCCGCACCGAATCCTCGCTCGCAACCTTGTCCATACCCAGCAGCGCAGGGTTCACCCCGTCGCCGCGCAGCGACGTGATGTGCGCATAGCGAGACTGCCCCGCCAGAACCGACAGAAGAACCGTCCCCAGGACATCCCGCTTCGACGGCGCGTTCGGGCTCGTGTACCGCAGCGGGCAGTCCGCAACCAAAGCGTCAAAGCGACCGCTCACCTTCAGCTATTCCGCGAAAAACGCCAGATGCCCCAGCGGCGTCACCGCCGCATCAGGGTCCCATTCCACATGAACCGCGCCGCCGAAGGTGTCCACCTTCACGAACGCTCGGGCGACATCCCGCACAGCGCCAGGATAATCACCCACAGGGTGAGCCTCTTCGGCCCCTGAAAAGCCGCTCATACCCGAAGACTACAAGGGATTCGGCAAGGCCAAGCCATACTCAACTGCCGGATTTAGGGTCATGAGTCAGCAATCAGCGCCGCTGGTATTACAGTCCATCGTGATTCTATGGGTATGTAGGTAATACCAACGGTCGTTGATTGGAACCTATAGCAGAGCCTCCCTCCGCAGCTCGCCCCCTGAGCCGAGGCCTCCTACTGCAAGAGGTAATCTCCGCCGAGAGAGGCTAATCGGTTCTTATCTGTGGCCGGTGGTATAAAACATGCCCTGCTGGTACCATATGAGAGCAGATTCCATGGACAGAGACAGCGCGCGGGACCGTTCCGGAGGCCGGCATATGGCGACGAGGCCCCGGAGACGGAGAAGGAATGCGTTGCGGCGTGACCCGGGCGATGCAGGCCGGCCGTTCGTGCGGGAGACACCAAGACCGAATGTCATGATTCGCAGATGCACGGCGGGGGCTATCCCCGCGTGGGCGGGGGAACCACCGGCAGTTTCGGCAAGCGCCGCGCGTAGCGCGTTGGGCGCTCGATTCTGCCGTATCCATTCAGGCGCGATAAGGTCTCGCCGGGGTCGGCGTGTAGCGAGCTTGCGAGCGTTCGCCGCGGCCCGGCGACGGCCCCGCGCCGCTTATGCAAGCAGATACGCGCCCCGAACGCCGGGGCGGCAAGTTTTAACCGTCAGGCGATGATATCGAAGTCGGACAGATCAACGTCGGACAACTGCGTATCAAGAAGCTTGATTTCCCACGTTGCGTTGTCCCTGGCGTCTTTGCCATCATTGTCTTCATTAACCTCTGTTGCTTTGTAGATTATTACAGCATCGTCGTTGCCTAGCTTGGTAGAAAAGCGATAGAGGTCGCCAGAATCTTCGATCCCGGAGACTCCCTTGATCTGGATTGTGTCCGAATCCGCATCGTAGTCACGGATGACGTCCTTTCCGCTGTTCCCGCTGAAGATGAAGGTATCGTTGCCGTTGTTGCCCCACAGGAAGTCGTCGCCGTCGCCGCCGTCGAGCGTGTCGTTGCCCTTGCCGCCCCAGAGCGTGTCTCTTCCGTCGCCGCCCTTCAGAAGGTCGTCGTCGCCGCCGCCGTCCATGTCATCGTCGCCGTCGCCGCCGTAAAGAGAGTCCCGGCCCTCGTTGCCCCACATGTCGTCGTGGCCGGCGTCGCCGTAAAGAGAGTCCCGGCCCGTGCCGCCCCACATGTCGTCGTCGCCGTTGCCGCCTTTCAGCGTGTCGTTGCCGGAATCGCCTAACAGGTGGTCGTCGCCGTTGCCGCCGTACAACGTGTCGTGGCCAGCGTTGCCCAGGATCAGATCCACGCCGCCGCCGCCGTACAGCGTGTCGTCGCCACGCTTGCCGACGATTCGATCATGCCCCTCCAAGCCTCGGATCGTGTCGTCGCGGTTCGTTCCCTCCAAGTCCTTTGAGCGGTAGCGCGGTCCGCCATCCTGCGGATAGTGCCAAGGTCCTGCATAATCATGACCGGGGGTTCCGGTAATGGTTTTTCCGGGTCGTGCCATGGTTTGTTTCCCTTGAAGATGGTTGGAAAAAGCGTTCTGGGTTCCGGGTTAGCCGAGGAACTCGAAATCGGACTCGGTCAATTCCTCTTCCTTTACATAATTGTCAAAATGAACTGCCCATTCACCGGAAGCGTCTTCGATTTTGGCTACGGCGCGGCTGCCGCTGGGCTGCTCTTCGTAAGTGAAGATCAGGTCCGAGAACTGGATGCCGCCTTCGAAGACGATCTTGTCCTTGCCGTCTTCATAGTCCATGACCGAGTCGAAACCGCTGTTCCTGCCGAAAACGAAACGGTCCGCACCGCCGCCGCTGTACAGGATGTCGTCGTCCCGGCCGCCCTTGAGCACATCGTCGCCATCGCCGGCGACCATGAAGTCGTCGCCCCGGCCGCCGTACATGAAATTGTTGCCGGACGTGTCCACCAAGTCGTCGTCGCCCCGGCCGCCTTTCAGCGTGTCGTCGCCGTAGCTGCCTTTCAGCGTGTCGTCGCCATTGCCGCCCTTCAGAAGGTCGTCGCCCCGGCCGCCGTACAGCATGTCGTCGCCCTTGGCGCCGCGCATGGTGTCGTCGCCGTAGCCGCCGAACAGCTCGTCGTTGCCATCGGTACCGACAAAATCGAAGACGAAATCGGGGTTCCACCATTCCCAACGGTCGCCGTGCGCTTTGCGCGGTGAAAGCGTGATTCCGGGTTTCGCCATGGCTAAATCTCCCTGTTCCGGCCGCGGAAGGTAACACAAATTGGCCGCGCGCCTCAAACCGGTTCGGCAGCAGGCGGCGCACGCGCTCTTCCCGGCCGGTCGGGACCGGCCGCCGGCCCGCATCCGATGTCGAAGGGCGAGGCGTTCATGCCCGCCCCGGCCCCGTTTCGCCGCCCTGGCGAGCGGACAGGGCAGGTCGAGCGGTAACCCGGTAACCGGATCGGCGAAGCCGACGCGGTTCTCAGCCGGCGCCGTTTCCGCCCCTCCGTGCGCGACCCCGGGGGAACGCCCGCCGGCGGTTCCCGGTGCGGCGGCCCGGAGCGCCGGCCGCCGGGGCAGCCGAAACGGCGGCGGACCGGTTTCCGGCGTCCCGGTCCCCACCCCGTCCGGACCGTCGCAATCCTCTCCCGCGCGGCCGGCCGGGCGCCGCCGCCGGCCGTTCCCGGCGAACGCCGCCGTCCGGCCTGTCCGGCCGGAAGGTCGGGAAAGGGTTGTCGGGGCGATTACTGCGGGGGGCGTCCGTGCGACCGGCTCCCGCGCCCGTCCCGCCAGCAGGAGACGTCGCCCATGTCCGGCATGCCGGCTTCCGCTCATATCCATCCGCCCGCCGAAGCAGCGGGCTTCCATTGCTGCAGGGCCAGCTCCGGCAACGCCACCGGGGCCGCGCCCGCCCGGCGGTCCAACGCCTCGCGCGCCCGGGACCGGCTTGCGGCGCGCGGCCTCTGTTTGAACTGTGGCAAGGTTTCCCCGCCCGACGGGGCGAAATACTGCCCGGAATGCCAGGAGCGCCGCCGCGCCAGCGACCGCAAGGCCGCCCGCAAACGCCGCCTGCTTCGGAGCAACCGCGGCCTCTGTCAGGAATGCGGCGCCACGCCCGAAAAGCCCCGCCGGCGGCTCTGCGAGGCCTGCAACGAAAAACATCTCGCGCTCGGCCGCCGGCGCCTGCAGGAGCGCAAGGATGAACGGCGCCAGGCCGGCCTCTGCGTGCAGTGCGGGAACGGGGCGCCCGCCGAAGGCAATGCGTGCTGCGACGACTGCCTCGCCGCGCGCCGGCGGATATACCGCGCCCGGATCGACCGCCGCCGCCGGCAGGCCGACCGCTCGCTCTGCATCGAGTGCGGCGAGGCCCCGCCGGTTCCCGGCAGCCGCCGCTGCCCGGACTGCCGGCCGCTTCCCGCCGAACGGGACAAGCAGGCCGCCAGACGCCGCCGGGACGCCCGCCGCGCCGTCGGATTGTGCCTCGATTGCGGCCGCCACCCCGCCGCGCCCGGGCGCCTGGCCTGCGACGCCTGTCTTGCCGTCTCGCTGGACGGGTACAACCGCAGGGTGCTCGCCCGGGCCTCCCGGGGGCTCTGCATCCGCTGCGGCAAGGCTTCTCCCGCCGAGGGCTCGACAATGTGCCGGCCCTGCCGGGACGAGCGCCGCACCGCCGAGCGCGCGAGATGGCATCGCAGGATCGCCGAGGCCCGCGCCCGGGGCGTTTGCATCCATTGCACGAAGCGGCCTCCCGACCCCGGGTTCGACTCATGCACGGAATGCCGCGAGGCGCGCCTCGCCACCGACCGCCGCCGCTACCATGCCGTGACCCGCGAGCGCCTGTCTGCCGGCCTCTGTCCCCGCTGCGGCGTCCGCGAGCCCGAACCCCTCATGCGGGAATGCGGCCCCTGCCGCGACCGGCAGCGCAGCTACGCGTATCGCGGCATGCCCGACCTGCCGACGCAATACACCGTGATCGGGATCGCCGACGGCGCAGACCACGGCACCTGGGAGACTCCGATGGAGGTCGCCGCCGCGCTGGCCTTCGCCAAGCTCACGCTCGACGACGTCGAGATCGTGACCGACGCCGGCCCGGCCGTCTTTGCCGGCCGCTGACGTCCGTTTCCCCTCTCCCGGCCCTGGCGGTATCGACGCCGGAAGAAGGTGGGGAAAGGGTTTTCGATGCGATCCCTGCGGGTGGCCGGGCGGCCGGCTCCCGCTCCCCTTCCTCCAACAGGAGATTATCGACATGCCCGCCACCAATGCGTCCGCCTTCCGCCCCGGTGCGAACAGCTTTCTGGTCCACGTGTTCGGACGCGGCCTGCAGGACGACCACTATGTGGTCGAGCGGTACCGCACCGGCATCGACGGTGACATCCGCCGGCTGCCGGGCGGCAAGGGCCGTCCGCTGACCCTGTCGCTGGAGACCGTCCGCGAGCTGCGCCCCGCGCGCAACGAGATCCTCATCTGCAAGGGCGAGAAGACCGCCGACTCGGGGGTGCAATATTGGGGCAGTTCCGCAATCTGGGGCCATATGCTGGAGCGGAGCCGGTTCCCCCGCTGACGGCAATGGCGGGGACCCGGGTGCGGGCGGCATCGCTCCGTCCGCGCCCCCTTCGCCCCGCCCGCCGGGTGAGTTCCGCAGCGTCCTTCGCCCGGCATCCCGATCCCCGCCTACCCTGTCCCGGCCTGCGCTGGCATCGACGCCGCAAGGTCGGGAAAGGGCTTTTCGGGGTGAGTTGCAACGACTCGCAAACAACCTCTCGCAAGGAGAAATCATCATGAACGGCCTCAATCGCGTCGACCTGATCGGCAATCTGGGCGCGGACCCCGAGTTCCGCAGCCTCCCCGGCGGCGGCGAAGTCGCCAATTTCAGCATCGCCACCAACGAAGGCTACCGCGATCGCCAGTCCGGCGAATACAGGCAGCAGACCGAGTGGCACCGGGTCACCGTCTTCCAGGAGGGCCTGGTGGCCATGCTGCGCAAGCACGCCGCCAAGGGCCGCCAGGCGCACGTCACCGGCAAGCTGCGCACCCGGAAGTGGAAGGACCGCGACGGCAACGACCGCCATACCACCGAGATCCTGGTCGGCCCGCGCGGCTCCATCAACTTCCTCGACCCCAGGCCGGACGGGGCGGCCAACGACAACCGGCCGCCGGCGCCGCCCCCGGAAGCATACGAGATGGACCTCGCCGCCTGAGGCATCGTCATCGCCACTACGCCCCGGGGCCTGCGGGTTCCGGGGCTTTTCCTTTGTACGTTCAGCACGTCGCCCCGACTCCGGTCCGGGGCGTTTATTCTTGTACCCGGTCCCGCGCCTGTCTTAATTGCGGGGAAATCCGCGCCGGGCGCCGTCCCGTTTCCCGTCCGCCGCCTTCCTTTCGCATGTCCGTGCGAGGCTCAGCGGCGGCGCGCCTTGTCCGCATACCGGCGGGCTAGCTCCGAGCCCCGGGCCTCGCCGAAGGCATCCAGCAGCAGGCGGCGCATCCGCTCTTCATGCCCCATCTCGACCATGTCGGTCATGAGCCGTTCGAGCAGCACGCCGAGCACCGCCGGCAGGTCCGCCATGCCCGCCGGATCGGGCGCGGACGGACCCAGCCAGCGTTCCGCGATCCCGGCGACGCGGTCGTGCAGCCGGCGCTGTTCCTCCCGGCCGAGGGCAAGCGACGGCAACGGGCCGGCCCCGTCTTCGGCAGCGTCGAGTTCGACCGTCAGGCCGCACTCGATCACGTAGGGCGAGAGGTTCATGCCGGCCGCGGCCGCGCGCGTGGCGATCTCGTCGCGCTGCAGGTCCGTGCAGGAAAAGGACCGCACGATCTTCTTCACCCCGGAGCGCGGGCGCCTCACGGCGCCTCTCCCGGGTCTTCGGGCGCGAACAGCCGGCAGAGCAACGCAACCGCCTCGAACGCCGCCATGTCCATGCCCGGCAGCGGCGCCAGCATGGTCCGGCTGCAAAGGTCGAGCCGCGCCACCCGGTCGAACAGCTCCCGCTGTTCCTCCGCCGTCAGCACCAGAGGCTCGCCCGCCCGCCCCCCGGCCTCGCGCTTCAGCGCGCACGCCACCAGGAACGGCGAGACCTTCATGCCCGCCGCCTTCGCCCGCGCCTGGATACGCGACCACTGCGCCGGCGTCGGATAGAGGCAGCGCGACTTCGCCTGCTTCATGACAACCTCCCCCGGTATGGCGCGCTCACGCCAGTTCCTCCTGCCGGGCGAGCCATGTCTCCACTTCGGCGGCGAGCGCGCCGCGCTCCTCCGAGAGGCGCGCGGCCGCCAGCCTCTCCTCCTCCAGCCGGCCGAGCAGCAGCACCTCGCGCGCCACCCGCCCCCAGACCACCGCCGGCAGCCCGCCCGGCCCCCGGTCCGGCGGCGGACCCGGGTCCTCCTCCGCAAGCCGGTGGACGATGAAGCGCGACACCGGCATGCCCGCTTCGTCCGCCCGCGCCTTCAGCCGGCGCCACTCGCTGTCGGTCAACGTGACCGCGCGCTGGCGCCGCCGGTCCTCCCTGTCCCTCGTCATGAGCTTCGTCCTCTCCCGCCATCGCCTGTATGGTCGCGGCCGCGCCGCCGCAGGGGGACAGCCCGTGACCGACAGACCGCCCGAAACCGCCCTCGACCGCCTCAGGGCCGATCTGGCCCGCCGGAACGATCCCCCGCCCCGGCTCCCGAATCCCCTCCGGCCCCGGCCGCCGCACCGCCGCCGGTGAAGCCGACGCCCGCGAACCGGCCGGCAGCCGGGTCCGGGCAAGCGCCGCCGGCCCGCCGGCAGCCCTTGAGCGTGGACCGGGCATACCTCCTCCAGGAAACCGCCCGCCGCCGCGAACGCTCCCGGACCCGCATCAGGATCAACCTCACATGGGCGGCGGCCGTCACGCTTGCCATCGCCGTCCTCGTCACCGGCGCATACGTCTCCCCGACCCGTATGCAGGACGAGCTGTTCAGCCGCGTGTGGCCCTGGCGCGCCCATGTCTGGAACAAGTATGGCGGCGCCGTCATCTGGTGCATCAACGAGGCGCGCAAGACGAGCAGTTCCTTCACATGCCAGGTCCCGTTCCTCACCGACGGCCCCGACTGTCCCGTGCCCGACACGCAGGACGTCACCGCCGCATACCTCTGTCCGCCCTGGGAGAAATGGCCGACCGACCCCGCGCCGCACTGGAGCGCCGAGGGACCGCCGCCATGGAGCCGGTGAGGCGCGGGCGCTTCCCGTCTGGCGCCCCGGGCGCCCCCGAATTGCCTAACAATCATTCCGTATTTCCAGACAGAATACCCCTGGTAGACAACAGGCATCGTCATTTGCCATGATTCGGCGGATCGCCATGCCTATCCCGGATATCTCTACGGACCAGCATGTTCCGGCAGCGATCCACGCGCGTATCCACGGATTCTGCAATGCAGTTTCAGTTCCCCGGATTCAACCAACGGGCTCCCGCCACATCCACGATTGCTTCGTATGGCTTTCCGGCAACCCCCTTGACATGTGCTCCAAGCCCCTGTATCCGTTGCCGTACACGAGAGAAGGACGGCGCTTCCCAAAACATGAAACAATCGTCAAAATTGGTTGCTTCGTGTTACACCACGGCCGCCGGTGCCATGCTGGCGACCCTGCCGCCCGACAGTTTCCTCATCGCCGACAAGGCCTATGACGCCAAATGGATCCGTGACCTGATCGAGCAACACGATGCCGTCCCGATCATCCCCGACCGCGAAGGCGCGAAGACCAGGCACGCTTTCTCCAAACCCTTGTATAAATTGCGAAACCGGATCGAACGCGCCTTCAACAAACTCAAGCAGTTCCGCCGCATCGCCACCCGATACGAAAAGCTCGCGGCCAACTTCCTCGCCATGATCAAGATCGCTACTGTCAGGCTCTGGCTACGCGCTTATGAGTCCACGGCCTAGAAAAAAAACCAGAAGCAAGGGCCAGCAAGAACGCATGGGATGTCAGGTCAGTGAGGTTTGCGCGGCAGTGTGGGGGACTTGTTGGGTTGGCTCCTAAAGATAGCTAGAGACTTGGCTAAGGGTAGGATGGGCCTTGCAAATGGGTCGTGAGTCCTGAAGCGGCTGGATACCAGTCTCTCTACTCCATGACAGGGAGGAGCAGCATGGCCGTGAGGGTGGATAGAAACGGAGCATGTGTACGTGTTATGCACCTAGTGGTATTGGCATGGCAGCGTCCTGCGGAGCGTCAAGATGCCATCTCTATCGGGATTTCGCAATCGGTGATGGCCATTCCTCACCACGGGATCCGTTTCGACCGCGCAGTCCGGAACTGTCGCTCTGGTATCGAATGCGGAGGTGAAGAGCCGACATCAAGGACGTCCACCTCCATGACCTGCGTCACACGCATGCGAGCCTGGCGCTCCGGCAGGGTGAGACAGTGCTCGCTATCGGCAGGCTGCTCGGCCATCGAAAGCCGGAAACGACGCTGAAATACACGCATGCCGCTGACGCCATGATCCGGGACGCCGCCGAGACGGTCGGCGCCGTGCTGGGAGGAAGCTGACCCATGGCCGCCAGGGAACGCATGAATCTCACCGACGCCGCTATCGTCCGTCTCCGTCCCCGCGAGCGGGAATATACCGTCTGGGACAGCCGCGTGCCCGGCCTCGGGGTCCGGGTCCGGCCTTCCGGCGGGCAAAGCTGGGTTCTGCTGCAGGACTCCGGCAGACGTTCGAAGCGCATGTCGCTCGGCCCGGTCTCCACGAAAACCGTCGACGAGGCCCGCCGGGAATGCAATCCCGCCGGGCGACGCTGGAGCCGGAGGAAACCGCGGCACCGGCGCCCGTAGTTCCTCTTCTCCGGGACTTCGTCGCTGGACCCTGGAAGGAAACCCATTTCGACTGCTACAAGCCGTCAACCCGGCGTTCCGCCTCCTACCGTCTCAACACCCGGCTGCTTCCGGCGTTCGGAACGAAACCTCTGGACCGCATAACCTCGGCAGAGGTAAGGCGCTGGTTCGAGCGGTACAGCCGAACCGCTCCGGGCGGGGCCAATCGCACGCTTGAGATGCTGCGGCAGATCATGAATTTCGCCGTAGCCTGCGGTCACGCAAAGAGCAATCCCACCAAGGGCCTCAAACGGAACCGCCGCCCGGCGCTCACCCGGTTCCTGTCGCGGGGGGAAATTGCCCGCCTGCACGAGGCTCTCGACAGGCAGACCCGCGAGAGCGACAAGCAACAGGCCGACATCATCCGGCTGCTTCTGCTCACCGGTTGCCGCAGGGGTGAGATCGTCAATCTGCGCTGGACCGAGATACAGGACGACATGCTGGCCCTGGGCGACAGCAAGACGGGTCCGAGAAAGGTTCCCATCAACAGCCAGGCCCGCCGTATTCTCGAACGCCAGCCCCGCAGCCACAGCCCCTTCGTGTTTCCTTCGCCGTCCGATCCCGCCAGGCCGCGCAATGCTGAACTTGGACTTTGGTATCGGGTTCGCCGGGAGGCCGGAATCGGGGACGTCCGCCTCCACGATCTTCGACACGGGGTCGCCAGCCACGCGGTCATGAACGGCGTTCCGGTGCCGGTCGTCTCCCGCCTGCTTGGCCACTCCAATGTGCGGATGACGCTGCGCGATGCCCATCTGGCGGACCGCGACATCGAGGCCGCTGCGGAGCGCGTCGGTACCGTGATGTCGCGGGTCATGGATACAGCCTTTCCCTGACTGCCTCTTGCCAGGTCCTTCGGTCTTCCGGCTGGCTGGCTGCACCTTTGCCGGGCGGGAGCGGCCATGCCCGAGCCGTCGCCGGCACTGCTGCCGGACGATTGCCGCCCTGCCGCGCGATCACGCTCCGTTTACCGCTTGGTGGTTCCGAAGGCGCCGGTCATGCGGCCGATGGTGCCGTGCACGGCGTCAAACCTGCCGGTTGCGACAACCGGGGTCTTGTCCAGGTCGGTGTCGTGGAACTGGCCGCTCCATGTCGCTGTCGTCTCGGCCTCCGTTCCCGCCATGGTCCATCGGGTGAGCGCCGTGTCGGTCTGGTTCGAGAAGATCGCACCATGCGTGCTGATCGCCGCCGACCCGAGCTCGACCGACCAGTCCTGCGCCACGCCGCCGACCATGAAGTCGCCGACCTCGCCCTCGACGGTGCCGGGAGCGGCGCTGTCCCCGAAATCCACTTCCAGTGTTGCCGTGGCGGTGAAGTCGCCTGCCTCCACCTCGCCGAGCGGCCGCTGGATTGCGAATTTGCCGACCGCAGGGCCGCGATAGGTCGCCGTGCCCTGCAGCTCCGCGAGATCGGCAAATTCGTCTACCGCACCGCCCGCGCCGGCATGGAAGGCGCCGAGGGCATAGACGCCGGCCGCCTCCCGAAGCCACCACCCGAAATACTGGTATTCCCCGTCCGGTTCCGGAACCCGGGCACCGTCCGCCGGCACGAACTTCCAGTCGCCGCCGGTCAAGGTGTAGCCCCCGCCATCCCTAATCGAGGACGTGCAGGTGCTTCCCTGTGCCGGCGCGCAGACAAAGGTGCCCGGCGCGCCGTCGAAGCTGCCCGGCACCAGCACCGTTCCACCCGCACCGGGCTCATGGGGCCGCAGCCCCGGCCCGTCGGGGAACCCGGAAGAGACGATCAGCGTCGTGTCAGTGCTTTCCCCAATCGGCAGGTTGCCTTCGTCGTCCAGCCCGTTGTCGGCACTGTATTTACCGTTCTCGCCGCTGAACGGGCGGCTGCCCGGAGGGGCAATGTTGGTGTAGAGCGTTACCGTGTCCGCAGTCGTTTCCCCGGTCGCCGTGTAGCGGCCCCGCTTCCAGCCGCTCACCGTCGATGCGCCGCCGGCAGCTGCGGTTTCCAACCCTGTGACCGCTGTCGCCGGGCTGCCCGGCATCGTTCCCGACATGCGCGGGGCCTCGCCGTACGCCAGCACGGCCCCGATTCCGGTTATCCGGGTCCCGGACATCGCCGCCGTCAGCTTCCTGGCCTCTTCCGCAGTCCGCCGCCGCCGCTCCCGGCGGGCATCCTCAACGCGCCTCTTCGCACTCGCGAGGTTCGTTTCGAGCAACGAAATCTCGGCGGACAGCTCGTCCTTTACGGAGTCGGACAGGGCGTCGGCACCTTCCAGCGCCTTCCTCGCCGTCTCGATTGCGGCCCCGGCGGCCTCGAAGTCCGCTTCGGTCGCGCTGTCGCCCAGCTCCAGGACCGCCTTCGTCGCGTCCTGGATAGCCCGGCTGACCTCCGCCTGTTGCTTGGCAGCAGCCTTTGCCGCCGGCGACGGCGAGCTGCCGCCGCCGCCGCCGCAGGCCGCCAGTCCCAGAACCAGAACCGCCGTCCAGATGACCATCAGGTTTCTGCATGCGTGCATGTCGCCAGGACCTCCTCTCAAAACTGCCTTACGAAGCTGAGCTCCGCGCGGTTGCGGTCGTAGTCGAGGGTCTGGGCGTTGGTCTTGCGCTCCTCGCGGACCAGCGACAGGCGCGGGCTGAACCCGAGCACCGTCACCGCGCGGTTGTGGACCGAGAGCGAGAGCGTCGTCGTGCGGTCCTCGCGCGGCTCGCCGTCGATGGTGTGGTGAGCGGCGCCGCTGCCGCCATAGTCCGTCCACTGCATGGCCGCGCGCGCACCCAGGGTGAAGCCCGCCGGCAGCGCCAGGCTCGCGCCGAGGCTCGCGCTCGGGCCGCGCGTGCGCCAGTGCTCGCTGTTCGCCCGGCTCCAGTGGTGTTCGGCCCGCGCGTCCAGCCGCAGCACCGAGAGCGCCACCCAGGACGCGCCGATCCCGACCTCGCCTACCGGGCCGTCCAGCCAGTCGCGGTCCCGCACATTGCGCCGGCGCAGTCCCGCGCGGCCGTCGAGCGCCAGGCGCGGCGTCAGCCGGTGTTCGCCTTCGAGGCGGACGCCGAATTCGTCCGTGTCGGGCACACCGGCGCTCCATTGCCGGCTGACCGTGGCCAGCAGGCTCGCTTCGCTGCGCGGGCCGAGCAGCCGGCGCGGGCCGATATGGGCATGGGCGGACCGCCGGTCGAAATCCCGGCCCTTGTATTCGCGGACCGAGGCCCCCGCCCCGGCGCGAAGGCGAAGGACCGGCGAAAGCGGATACTGGTATTCGCCGCCGCCCCAGGCCGAAACGCCGACGCCGGACCGGGCCCCGATGTCGCCCTGGCGCTGGAAGGGCAGGCGCTGCCCCGCGAAGTCGAGCCAGATGGTCCGCGTGCCCGAGGCGGCGTTGAGGTTGCTGTCGGGCGCGAGCGCCGCACCGAAATACGCGCTCCAGCGCCGGCGCGCGCGCATGATGCGCAGGAAGCGGGCGATGTTGGCGGCGACGGCCTCGGGCGGCTTGCCGGCCAGCACAAGGCGGAAATGTCGGCGGGCAAGCGTGTCCTCGCCCTTCAGGAAGAACGCGCGGGCCAGCTCCAGCCGCACGCGCACCAGCGCGGGGTCGTCCACCAGGATCGAGCGGAACAGCGCGATCGCCCCGTCCAGCTTCGCCTCGCGCTCGGCCTCCGGCAGGCGTGCGCCGTCCGTCATGGCGGCCATGCCGGCCTCGAAGCGGGCGGCGATGTCGTCGTTTGCGGCATTCGGCGCGGCGCCATCGTTACGAGCGGCCTGCCCGTGAGCGACGGTAGCGAAGACGAGCAGGGCCGCGCCGAGGATGAGCACGGAGTAGAGCAGGCGGGTCACGGCGCTCCCCTTATTGCGAGCGCTCCCGGCGCTCCTCCAGGAGGGCGTCGGCAATCACCGCCGCCCTGTTGGCAATCTGCTGTTCGGGCACCTCGAACCCCAGAGGGCGGCCAGCCAGAATGCCGGCGACGGCATGGGCCGCAAACCGATCCCAGGCCTCTCTTTCGTGTTCATCCATGGTCCCGATTTCTTTCTGCGGCAGGTAAAGAAAACCCGGCGGGGCGGACCCCGCCGGGTGAGAGTGGGGCGGTGCCACTGGCAACACTGACGCCGACCCCGAGCCCCGGCTGGGAGACCGGGGCAGGGCGGCTGCGGCGAAAGGAGGGCCGGGATTACGACCCGTGGTTTCCGCAACCGCCCGTTCCGTCAGGCGTTAGTCCTGCTTCTCTGCGCCGAAGGCTCCGACCATTTCGTGAGTCCCGCCGAAACCGGCCATGAAGCTGCCGCCGGCGACGGTCGGCACAGTGCTGTTGTCCTTGGCGTTGTCGTCATACAGATGGGCTTGCCATGCTCCGGTTTGCCCTGGTGACGCCGTTCCGCCGATGGACCATTCAACGGCTGTGCCTTTGATTTGAGAGTCATCTCTGGCGGAGTCGTGGGTGGCACTCCCGCCGTTAAGACTGTATCCGGCGGCAGTAGCTCTGGCCCTTTTCAAGTCCAGGCTCCAGCCCGGATCGACGTCGCCATCGTTCAGCCGGAAGCCATCAATCCTTCCGGTGAGGCCGATCTTGTTGTCGTCCGTTGAGGTCGGCCCGAACGTGGCTTTCAACATGGCATCGGCAGTGAAATGGCCCGCATCGCTGTCGCTGCCGAGCGGATTGTTGATGGCGAATTTGCCGACTGCCTTGCCCGCGTAGTCTGCGGTTCCCGTAAGGGTGGTGACATCGGTCACGGGGACCGGCGCCGTTGAAGGGGCGATCATCCGATAGGACACGCCGGCGTGGGTCGGACCGTGATCGTCTTCGCGCAGCCACCATCCGAAGTACAGATATGTCGTGTCCTCCTGCTGCACCATCGCGTCCGCCGCCGGGGTGAAGGTCCAAGCACCGACGAGGGTAAAGCCGCCGCTGTTTACCGGCGCAGCCGTGCAGGTAGCGCCCGAACACATATAGGTGCCGGAGGCTCCCTTGTAGGTGCCCGCGAATTTGCGTTCGCCCTCGGGATAGCTCATCAGGCCCCCTTCCGGAAATGAAGCGCCATCAATGTGCTCGGCCGCCGCCGTGTTGGTAAGCTCGATACCATTGCTTCCGCTCGATCCGCCATAGGCGTTCCCCGATGCAGGCACATTCAGGCCGGAGGGATTGTCCTTGTGCGTGAACGGTTTTGACGTGGCGCTTCCCGCGTTTGAATAGACCCGCGCCGTTGCCGTGACCTTGTTATGGCCCGACCCGGTGGTCTTCATATAGTCCGCGCCGCTCCAACCGCCGATGGCGGCAACGGCGGCATCCTGCTTTTTGAGATCGGTCAGGCTGGTGTCGGAGCCTTCCAAAGCGGGCGAGAGCGTTCCTTCAATGCTGATCTTGCCGTCGGCCATTATGTCGGCCACCTTGAACGAGCCGGCACGACTAACCCGACTTCCGCAACTCGGGGGTCATGAGGATGCTAACTCATTGAATAGCCTTGATCGTCTCCCCGAGGGTCGGCACTACAAGGCGGCGAACGGAGAGGCGGCGCCGTGTGCCGTCAGGCGGAGATCCGGGGTGCGGGTTGCTGCGGCCAGGTCATGCCGAGCTGTTGCAGCAGTAGCTCGTGCTCCTTGTTCGGCCGGGTGTGGCGCGGCAGGACGAGGTGCCGGCCGTCGGTGGTTGGCAGATGGACGTCCACCATCTGGATGGTGGCGAAGGCCTCAAGGATGGCGCGTGGGGTGAGGCCCGGGGCGCGCGGCCGGGCGAGGTTCTTCAGGGTCACCAGCAGGCAGTAGGCGATGAACGAGACGAAGATATGCGCCTCGATGCGCTCTTGGCGCTGATGGAAGATGGGGCGGATCGCGAGGTCGTGCTTGAGTTCCTTGAACGCCTGCTCGATCTCGACGAGCTGCATGTACAGATGCCACAGCGTGGCGGGGTCTTCGGCGACCATGTTGGATCGCAGCAGGTAACGGCCCTCGCGGCGGCGGACCTGGCGCAGCCGGTCGCGCTGCAGGCGGAATGAGAAGCCGTTGGCGGCGAGTTCGCTGTCGGTCCCGGGCACGGTGATGTCGACCAGGCTCCAGGCCCGGCCGGCCTCCTTCCTGGCGGCGCCGAGCTTGAGCAACAACTGATCCCGGCTGTTCGACTGCCCTTGCAACTCGGCCAATCGACGCCACAGCCTCTTCAGCCGGCGCCGGCGCATGCCGCGTTCCTTCACCTGCCGCCCCTCGCTGCGCACCAGGACGTAGAGCTCGCCATCCTCGACCAGAAGCTTGACAGTCACGGACTGGCGCACCTCCTGCCAGGGCAGGCCCAGGAACACCTTCTCGAGCCGCGTCAGCCGGCCCTTGGGCGTGCCCACCAGGTAGCGCACCGGCGCCTCGCCCTCGCGCATCGCGGCCAGCGTCTCCTCGGTGGGGATGCCGCGGTCCATGATCCACACCCGCTCGGAGCGGCCATACTGATCCTCGATCTTCTTGAGGAACGCCGCCAGCGTGGTGTCGTCGGAGGTGTTGCCCGGCATCACCTCATAGGCCAGCGGAAAGCCCTGCGGCGTAACGATCAGGGCGATCACCACCTGCACGCAGTCGGGCCGCTTGTCCCGGCTGTAGCCGAAGCGGCGCTTGTCATCGAACGGCGGATCGCTCTCGAAGTAGGTCGAGGTCAGGTCGTAGAGCAGCACGTCGAAGCGCGCCTCGAACAGCGTCGCCCAGCGGTCGCGCAGAAACGAGAAGAAGCCCTGCTTGTGCGCCAGCAGCTTGTCGAGACAGCGATAGAGTGTGTCGTCGGCGATCGCCCGCTCGCCACCCAGAAGATCGCGAAGCGCGCTGTGCTCATACCAGTGACGGTGAAGGCGCCACTCGCTGCCCGGGTCGATCAGCCGGTAGCAGACCTGGATCTTCAGGATGTCCAGCCACCGCGTGCCTTGCCGGCTCGCCGGCAGCCGCTCTTCCCAGAAGCGGTCCAGGTCCAGGCGGTCCCACAAGGACAGCGCCAGCCAGCACGCCCCCCACTGGCGCGGGTCGTGAAGCGCCACCTGCGAGAGGTCGATCTTCACCACTTCGCAAGTCAGCGCCGGCGCCTCCCGGTCCTCGGGAAACAGCGCCATCTGCCGTGATCGCGACTTGCCCTCCACCACCTCGATCGAGCGGCACCACGCCGCTCGCTGGCTGTCGTTGATCTCCCCGAGATAGAGCACCTGACGCTGAACAACCCGACCGCCGTGGACCCGGACGTTCTCCACAACGCTCCAGTAGCGGTGCTCCTTGCCGTCCTTGAAGCGTCTCTTGCAGCGCACGAACATCAGCGCAGCGTCCGGATCTTCGCCAGCCCGATCAAGGGGGTAGGTCGGCACTACAAGCCGGTCCCGAGAGGTACTGCACCGAAATCCGACACTTCTCGCGCCGGAAAACCGTCAAATCAGTCGATTCTCAAGCCGAGTTGCGGAAGTCGGGCTAAGTTTCCCGTAGAGCGCCTTGCCCTTTGCGGCCATGGCGGCACGCGCCGCCGCCTCTTCGGCCATGCGCTTTTCTTCCTCGGCCCTTCTCAGCTCCTCCTGCGCGGCCTTCCCGTCGGCAACGGCCTTCAGGTCAGCCTTGACCTGAGCCAGATCGCCCTCGATGTCGGCGATGCGCATGTTGAGCGCGGTCACGGCCTCTTCGGAAAGGTCGGCGCCGGCCGTGACGGCGTCCTTCGCGGCCATAACCGCCTGATCGGCGGCCGCCACCTCCTCAGCACTCGAAGACGTGTTGAGCTCGTCAACCGCCTCCATGGCCATCTTGATAGCCTCGTCGGCAGCCATCTGCTGCTGCTGCTCCATGGTCGGGCCTGTCGCCTGTGGCGAGCTTCCACCCCCTCCGCAGCCTGCGAGTCCCAAGGCCGCAGCGGCGGCTGCCGCCAGAGCCCAATGTTTCATGGTTCTCATCGAACCTTTCTCCTTTCAACCCGGACCGGCCGCGCCGGCCGGGCAAACCGTTTGGATCGTTCCTCCGTGGTGTGGATTGCCGCGCGGATCAGAAGCCGAGTACGAAGCCGGTCACAAAGGCCGTGCCTTCCACATCGCCCTGTTCGGCGGCGAAGAGGGAGGTCCTCGACGTGACGCCCGGCGCCAGCATGTATTGCAGGGAGAGCATGGTCACACCCGACTCGACGCCGCTGTCGGCATCGGTCAGCGAGTGGCCGAGGCTTATCGCCATCGGGCCGTCCGTGTAGTTCACGCCGGCGCTCGCGGTCATGTAGTCACCCGCGTCGCTCGCCTCGTCACCATCGTCATTCTCGGCAACGGCGAGATCGAAGCCGATGCCGCTCGGCAGATCGACCTGGAGGCCGAAATTCGAGAAGGTGTGGTCGTCCTCCGTGTCCGTGCTCGCCGAGTAGTGGCCGAGGGAGATTGCGACACTGGCGCCGCCGAAATCGCCCACATAGTTGCCGCCGATCGACCAGGAGTCCGCATCGTTGTTGTTCAGCGCTTCCGCTCCGCCTTCCTGCCCGGTGTTCGGGGTGTAGGAAACGCCGAACTGCACGCCGTTGAAGCGGGGCGAGAAATAGCTGATCTTGTTGTCGTCCCCGTCGATGGCGTGGCCGCCGGTGCCGAAGCCCTGTTTGCTCTTCGACGGGCAGCCGCCGACGCCGTTGATCCATTTCCCGACATCGCCGCAATACATGGAGACGCCGACGTCCCGGTTGCCGTGATGGGTGAGCGTGGACGCGCCGTCCTCGGCGCCGAGCGTGATCGAGCCGAAGTCGCCGCTGACCGTGACCTGCGATTCGTCGATCACGCCGGTGCTTTGCTTCGTGTCCTTCGCCCCGTCGATCTTGTTGGAATTGCCTTCGATCTCGACCTTGACGGAGAAGGTCAGGCCGTTGTCCGCCGCGAGCTTGCCCTTGATGAAGATTTCGCTGTCGGACTGCTGGGCGATGCCGCCCTCAACCTCCGGCTTCGCCGGGTCGTCAACATCGGACATGCCGAACCATTGCTGCATGTAGCCGCCGACGCCGACATTGAGTTTGTCGGCCGCCGAAGCCGAGCCGGCAGCCATCGCGCCTGCGAAGGCAAGCGCGGCGGATGTCATAAGGGCTTTTCTCATAATCCCCGTTTCCCTTCCGTGTGTTGCAACACAGTCTCATTAGCCCCGATAGCGGAGCCGATTCGGGAGCATAGACAAGGTTCTCGGACGCACAACCCCTGTTTCCATAGCAGCGGAAAAACCCGCCTGCTGTTGCACGAATGCAACAGCAGGCCATGAAACCGGATATGCCGATCCGTTCCCGCTGACGCATTGCAGAAGGTCATACCGGCATGCCTTCGCCCGCTGTTCCGGGCGCTTACGCCACAGTCCGGCCGGCCCGCAATGTCGCAGAACGGGGATTATGAGAAATTTCCTCACGACGACCGCGGCTGCCGGCGCGCTTGCATGCGCCGGAGTCATGGCCGCAGGGCCGGCTTCGGCTGCGGACATGCTCAGCGTGGGCCTGGGCGGCCACATGCAGCAATGGATCGGCGTGTCCGACCTGGACAACAATGCTGCCGGCAGCGGCGGCGTCAGCCAGTATTCGGACAGCGAATTCTACGTCAGGGGCGCGCTGGAGGCGGACAACGGCCTGAGGTTCTCGGTCAAGTTCGAGCTCGAGGGCAACACCCATGCTGACGTGATCGACGAGTCGCAGGCGACGATCAGCGGTTCGTTCGGCCAGATCGTGCTCGGGTCCGAGGACGACCCGGCGGCGCTCATGCACTATTCGGTGCAGGATGTCGGCGTCGGCCTCGCCTGCGGCGATCCCTCGTTCATCAACGGCCTGACCACCTGCGCCAGAAGCGGCGGCAAGGGCCTCGGCACCGCCGGGTGGATCATCGCCGGCGACAGCCAGAAGATCGCCTACTACACGCCGCGCATGAGCGGTGTGCAGCTCGGCCTGTCCTACAGCCCGGAGTCGGTCGAGGACAGCGGCGCCGGCAAGCCGGTGAACAACGACAATGACGCGGTGGCGCTCGGCCTGAACTACCAGGGCGACATGGGTGACGCCAGCGTTGCGCTCTCCATCGGCCACTACCAGCGCAGCCAGGTCGGCGCGTCGGAGATGCTCAAGTCGGGCACGAACGATGACGCCATCACCGTCGGCACCTACATGGAAAACGTTGCGGCGATCGAAGCCTACGACAAGGCGGTTGCCGGCGGCACCGACGGCGATCTCGCCGTGCTGGCGAACGACGCAGCGGCGGCGGCGGCCTCGAACAAGGGTGCCCTCGACACCATGGCCTCGAAGGCCGACGACCATGTCTTCACCAACTTCGGCATCCGGGTCGGCATGGGATCGTTCGGTTTCAGTGCCGCCTACCTCCAGCATGACGGCGGCAAATACATGGTCGCAAAGAGCCCGATCATGAATGTCGAGGACGGCCATACCTGGGATCATGACGGCGACGCTGACACCGCTGCTGTCGGGGAGACCGCCGACAACAACGACCCGTCGAACGACACCGCGCGGACGGTCCTGGTGAAGAACACCGCCGCCGACTACGAGGTGGCGAGCGCCGGCGTGATGTATTCGGAAGGCCCGATGTCGGTGAGCCTCGCCCACATGATGGCCGACGCCGATGACGGCTCCAGTGTCAGCGCGACCATGCTCTCCATGAGCTACACGCTGGCGCCGGGCGTCGCATCGCGGTCCACGCTTATGACCGGCGAGCAGGACGGGGTCTCGGGCACCGCCTTCGTGACCGGCATCACGCTCAACTTCTGATCGGCGCGGACATCCACGAAACGGAGGAACAGTCCAAACGGTTTACCCGGCCGGCGCAGCCGGTCCGGGTCGAAAGGAGAAAGGTTCCATGAGAACCATGAAACATTGGGCCTTCGCGGCAATCGCCGCTTCGGCTCTGGCTCTTGCAGGGTGCGGGGGAGGCGGCGGCAGCAGCCAGACCAGCCTCTCCGGCTCCCCTGGCGGCGGAAACGACGACCCGCCGCCTGCGACGCAAGAAACGGCCAATATGGTGACGTTGCCCAGCGGGCACGGCATCACGGAAGCCGGTATGCATGAGATTGAGGCAGGCATGACCTACAAGGTCGCCGGCGTCCGCTTCTCCTGCCCGGCAGGCGACAGCGGCTGCACGGTGACCGTTTCGGTCGACGAGGAGGGCGCTGTCAGCGCCGAGTGGTCCGGCGCCGAACCTACGGTCGCCGCGCTCGATGCGACCGGCTACCAGTCGTTCGCGAACCTCTCGGGCGCTTTGCTCGCTGCCGCCCAGAGGGGCGACCTGATGTCGAACCTCTATCACGATGAGGCCGATGTAGCTGCAGATTCTACTGCTACACCGCCGGTGGAAGCCGAGGACAATGGCGGCGGCGTCACCTCGTCCCTCACGACGCATGAGGAGCCGGGGAGCCAGGGTGATGCCGATCCTCTCACCGGCGTCAGCGACATCTTCGTGAGCGTCGATCCTTCGGAGGTGCGCGCCAGCGAGGACCATGCCAGCAAGGAAGTCCAGGTGGTGGACCTCGATACGAGCAACGACGAGAACGGCGATGAGGACAACCCGCCGGGCGGTTTCGACCAGCTCAGGGATCCTTGGGAGATCATGAACCCGGTTCTGGTCGATGACGAGGGTAATGTCATCACTACCCGTACCGCGAACTTCGTCGCTACGGCCGACTGGGATCTCAACCCTGCCGCCGAGTGGATGACGGACCCGGCGCTGATGGGCGCGACCCAGAACATGGATGCCGACGAGGACGATATCTGGCTCAGCTACTTCCAGCTGCAGCAGACCCTGGCCGGCGGTCGGACCCTCCATCTCGACCTGCGTTCCGACTTCGACCCCAACAATACGGGGACGGTCACCGGGATGGCTATCGCGAGGGGGCCGTCTGATGATCGCACCCCCGCCAAGGTTCCGGTCGATGCCGACATGGTGTCCTTCGACGGCATCACGGTCGGCCACGGCATGGAAGTCGACATCCCCTCAGCTGGAGTCAAGGGCTCCTATATGGGCGTCCGAGGCACCTTCACCTGCGAGAATGGCACAACCGACAACGAAGGCGACATTTGCCGGGTCAACCAGCATACAGCCGGCGAGTTGTCGCCGTCGGAGGATTCGGACACGCTCGTGTTCAAGCCGGATGTCTATACGCCCGACACAGACTGGATCACCGCGGGCGTGTGGCTCACCACTCCCGACGATCCGGAAGGCGACTATGCGATCGGTGCGTTCGTGTTCGGCAACATGCCCTACCAGCCGGCCGATGCGACTGCCGCTAACGGGCTGACAGGCACGGCGAGCTATGCGGGCGAGGCCTTCGGCCGCTATGCCGAAGCGCATGGCGAGCACAAGGAGACCGGCCGCTTCACCGCAGACGCAGCGTTGACGGCGGACTTCGGCGCCGCTGATGCGGCGGGTTCGATCCAGGGCGATCTGAGCAACTTCGTCGCCAACGGGCAGGCTGAAGACTGGTCCGTCAACTTCGAGTCGGCAGCGCTTGCTATGGGGATGAATGACGATGACCCACCGCAGGTGATTGACGGTTCGACCCTTCGGTTCAATGCCGGCGCCAGCGGTCACGCCAACGGTCACGGCCTGACGGGCTACTGGAACGGTCAGTTCTACGGTCCTGCCACGGACGCCGACGGGTCCGTACAGCCAGGCTCCGCTGCCGGCACGTTCGGTCTGACCACCGAGCGCGACAATGAGGACAACTACTCGCTGACCATGGGCGGCGCGTTCGTCACCCACAAGGAAGCGGCCGAATAGTCGTTCGACGGCTCTGCCTCCCCGGCCCTGCCGAACCATGTTCGGCAGGGCCATGGCGGGCAGCGAGGGCAGCCGTAGCACGGCTGCCCTTCTTTTTTCCATTTGCTGCTTTCCCAACGGCTGGCCAGGCCTCATGAAGACTCTCCTCCGCGCGCTTCTCCTCATGCTGGCCGTGCTGTTGCCGGCAACCGCGGATGCCCAATCGCCTCTCTCGTCCGATCCCACCGTCGTGCATGCGCGGGTGATGGTGATGAACGGCAAGTTCGATACCGCACTAGGTCCTGTGGACGGATTTGATCAAGATGAAGGCAGCGGCGAGTGCGACGAAGGAGCTGAAGTTTGTGGCGGTCTTTTCGCAGCGCAGGGCGATGCGTTTGAAGCGTTTGATTTGAATGGCATGACGGATAATGGTCTGAATTAATACAGCAATTACAATCCATTACAGTGAGAACACAGGATATTTCCAGAAACGTATCAACACTATATCAGCACGACAGCCGGATCGTCGCGGCAAGCGAGCCGTGAGGACCGCGCACCGCCTCTGCTGCCGCTCCGAGAGGCGGCGTCATGTGTTGCACCGCAGATCGTCGAGGAACTCGGACGCCGGGCTGACGCCTGTCACCAAGAGGTGGTCGCGGGCGCGAGTGCAGGCGACATAGAGCAGGTGCCGTTCCGTGCCGTAGGCGTCCTCCAGATCGGCCGGGTCGGCGACGCTCTCGATGCGCGACTGGAGAGGCAGAATGTCATCGTCACAAGCGACGACGGCTACCGTGCGGAACTCCAGGCCCTTGGCGAGGTGCATCGTTCCCACCGTGACCCCGTCGGGTGTGCCGTCCGAGCGCCAGCTCAATTCCACGGTCGGCAAGCCCGCGAGCCGGACGGCTTCCCGTGCCCGCGGCACCTCCGCCCCGGATCTGACGAACACGGCCATTTCGCGAGATACGCAGCCGTCCTGCCGTCGCGCGGCAAGCCAGTCGGCGACGGCCGCAGCTTCTTCGTCCGGCGATCCGAAAACCCTGATGCGCGGTTCCGGCCCGTTGAACGCGGAGACCGTGCTGGCCCGCTCTTCCGTGATCCCGTCCACGTCGGCGATCTCGGACGGCAGCAGGAGATCGGCCTGCCGGCGAATCTGATGGGATGTCCGGTAATTGACACGGAGCGTGTGGGAACGTCCGCGCACGTCCACTCCCAGCGCTCGCCAGGAGAAGGGGGTACGGAAAATGCGCTGGCCGAGATCGCCGGCGAAGAAGAGGCTGTTGCGTCGACCGCCGCCGATGGCGGAGAGGAAACGCAGCGCCGCAACGTCGATGTCCTGGGCCTCGTCGATCACGCAGAACTCGAACGGCGAATGCGCTGCCCCGGCGAAGTGCCGTTCCAGGCGCCGGAACATGCGGGGTTCGGTGAGCAGCCCGCGCTCGTCGAGGCTCTGACGCACCGCCGAGAAAATCGGCCAGAGCGCCTTGCGCCGGGCCTCCGCGAGACGGGTCTTGCGGCCGAGCCGCATCACGTCCCGATAGTCTTCCCAGCTTTCCAGTTGCCATGCATCCACCACCCGGCTCCACTCGGTCCACAGGAAATGCGGGCTTAATCCGTGCTCCTTTCCCGCGGCGGCCTGGGCGACGAGGAGGCGTATCTCTTCGTCGTCAGCGAGGCGAGGCGGGCCGAAATTGGCTTCGTGGAGGTGCCGGCCGATGCCGCCCATCGACTGCACTTCCAAGCGCTCCGCGATACTCGGCCGGTTGTGCACCAGGCACCGCAGCCTCACGCGAAGCGCGTCCGCGAGCGTCTCGGAAAAGGTGGCGAGAAGAATGCGGGCATCCGGGTAGGCCCCGGCCAGATGAACGGCGCGGTGAAGGGCGACGATGGTTTTCCCGGTGCCGGCCGAACCGGAGACGCGGGCCGGGCCGCCGTATTCGTTTTCGACGATGCGGCGTTGCGCCGGATGCAGAAAGACTGTCCACTTCTCCCACGGATATTCGAGAGCGCGCTCCAGTTCGGCGATATTCTCCACCAGCCGGAAACGGCGCTGCGCATCCGGGTGGGCGAAAGGGTCGGTGTCGGCGGCCGCATGTACCGGCCGTTCCGGCGTGCCGCCGGTGGCAATCTCCAGCAGCGCTTCGGCCGCCTCCGCCGGCAGGTGATCGGCGAGGTCGAGCAGAGTGTCCTCGTCCGCGCTGCGCACGTCGTCCAGCCAGGCTTCGGGTACGCCGTATCCCAACAGTTGATCGTCGGCCATGTCGGCGAAGAGCGCGGGCCTGGTCGCGGACCGCGCGCCGTCCGGCGCTTCGGCGACGACGGAGCGCGCAAGCTCGATCTCGCGCACGGTCTCGCGAATCTCGACGATCTGGGCCGCGCCGGTCCTGGGATGCCGCTCGATCCGCCGCCGCTCCGCCCAGCGATACGCGGCATCGTGACGGCCGACATGGACGAGCATGACGCTCGATGCGGTGCGATGCACGATCAGCCGGATGTCCCGGCTGACCCGGACCGACCAGAAGTTTCGGTCCCTGGCGCGGTCGATCCGGTGAAACGAGAGGCCCGGCGCCGACGGGTCCACCTGCAGGTCGAAGGCCGTGGTCTTCGCGGCCTTCTGCTCGTCCCCGGTCAACTTGGCGAGGCTCGCTGTGAAGGTATCGGCGATGCGGAATTCCATCGGGATCGAAATTACTCCGCTCCAAGGGTCGCCGGCAGATCCTCCAGACGGCTTACCCAGCTGGAGAAATGCGGACACGCCGCACGAATTCCCGGCAGACCGATTTCGAGAGCGCCCAGAGTCCCCAGGAGCGGTTTTGGGTATCCGGGGTACAGACCCTCGATGCGCTTCGAAGGTGCTCGGTCGGGCGATTCATCAATCTCTTCCGCGTTGCCGAAGGATTCGCGGATCGTCTGAAGCCGCATGGCAACTTCCCGTCCGACCACGAAATGTCGGATCGAAGATGGTTTTCGGGAGATAACAGGTAAGAGGCGAGCGGCCGCTGACACCGTATTGATGCTGCAAGCGGTAGAGCGACATCGATAGTCTCCTATATGCTTCATTAGCGAAGTGCTGTTGTCAGCTTGGCTCCACACGACATCCTTACGATGGGTTCCCTGTGTTTGTGGAACCTGATTTTTTTTCTCAGCTGTTTTCGTTCATGTATGGACGTTCTGCCAGAGACGGCGATCGGGCGAAACCGGATTGCATGGCCTGAAGACATGAGCTTCTCGGCAGCAGACGCACCTGCCTGCAATTGGCTGGCGACCTGATCCGCGTGCAACTGTCCCCGCTTCAACTCAAGAACCATAACCCACCCCTGCGTATCTTTACCTTCGGCAACCAATAGGTAATCGCAGCGCATTTCATCCGCCGCTAGCGGCGATTCAGGTTTATCGAAATCGACGACCAGTCTGGGAGTGGGCGCGTCAGACATCACAACCCGGCATCCGTCCTTGCTCAACTTCTTTACAAAACAACTTTCCCCGATCTTCCTGCGGATGTCGTCCAATAGCGCCGTCACGAGCCGGCCTCAATGCGACTTTCCGTGTCGGCCCAATCATTGTGCAGGGCGCTTGCAACATCATCGAAGCCGGAGGGATACAGGCCGGAGTCTTCCAAGCGTATCTCCTTGACCACCGAACCCTTGGGCCTTGTCTTCGGCTTGAACAGCCATACACCCACTTGGTCGGGACGCAGTGCGATGTTATCGCCGCGGTCTGCCTTGGAGAGCTTCGACCGCCGCACAATATTCGCCAGCTCTTCCAGCAGCCATTCGCTGTGGGTGGTGACGATCACCCGGACTCCCACCTCAATGAGCGCAGCAAGTTGGCGGGTGAACACGACCTGCATCGCCGGGTGCAGGTGCGATTCCGGTTCCTCAATGATCAGGATATTGCCCGGCTCGATCACATGGCGAAGATACAATACCACGGGCGCAAGTTCCGAAACCATGGATGATGCGTTGGCTAATGGCAGGTCGGCCTTCCAGCCGCGCGGCCGGTAGGCAAAGCGTGGATAATCGACAGGAGCCAAGCGGTCGATGCGAACCGAACCGTCCAGAATGGCGTTCTCGATACCCTTGCCAAGATCCTGTTTCTGTTTTTGATGGAGACGCGCAGATTGGGCAGTTTCGATCAACTGTCCAAGGAAATCCGCCAGCACCCCGGACAGCATCGGTGTGCCGGTGGCAGGCCGCAACCCCGCAGCAGGCGCACTTGCAATCAGAGCGCTAACCACCACGCTGTGGGCGTGCATGATGCCGGTCCGGTCGGCGGGCAGATAAAATGCTGGCAAGCGCAAGGGACCGATCAACGATGAAAGTACTAGGTTGCTGACTAATGGCAAAATCTCCAAAGCCGCAAGTTCGCGACGAGATTCACGAGTTGTTTCTTTTTCAAGATGATATGTTAACGCACGCAAAAATCGGCTCATATTTCCCCGATTCTCGAAATCAATCGGGATTGGAATTTTATCAGGAACCATAGCTTTGAATTCAGAATTCCGGGCGAGGGAAATTGTATGTTCTGCAAGATCAGATTGACCGAATATGCTTCTCCTCATTACAATGCGCGATTCCCTTTTTGGGCCTCGTCGGATCAGTGAATAAGCTTCTCCGACTCCGAAACATCGACCGATTTCATCGGAAAATTCGTCTGCCAGCTCACCGAATACAGAGCGAAGAGCTTCGCCGGCTAATGGAGACAATGCAATACTTTCGTCGTTCTTAGATTTTTGATATTCAGAGAAAAAATTTGCCAGATCAAGCAGAGCTTCAACATTCCTTTCCGACAATTCCCGACCACCTTGTCCCAATAAAAACCGGGATATTCTATGGAATTTTCTTCTCGCGAGAAATGAGTCGCCGCCGAACACTCGATGCAGTCCGTATATGAGAATCGCCAGATAAGATTTACCCGTATTGCTCGGGCCCACGAACACCGTCAGCGGGCGCAGGTCTACTTTCGCCTCAACGATCGGCCCGAAATCGTTCACCTCGAGTTCAAGGGACTCGTCCACGGTTCGGTCAGTCATTTCCCGGTATTCTCCAATAACGTTCCCGCGCGGATATTCCTCGCTCTGCGGCCCATGTCACACCCGGAAAACCTTCATCGCCTCGTCGCCGAGGTGGTTGATGACCTTGACGGCGATGCGGCCGGAGGCGGGTTTGGGGAACGGGCGGGAGGTGTCGCTGTTGAGGGTGGCCCAGGCGTCGGGGTCGATCTCGGCCTTGAGCGTTGTCTTGAGCGCCTTGTAGGGATCGTTGGCGCCGAGGAAATAGGCGTGGCGGACGAAGAAGCTCTCCTCGTTGTAGTCGGTATCGACGAACCAGCAGGCGATGCCGTCGGGGCCGTCGCTGCGCACCTCGCCGGTGTTGGGGTGGAAGACATCGACGCCGTTGATGCGCACCCGGATATTCTCGTCCCCGTCGTCCAGGATATCGATATCGGGCTCGCCGAAGATGACAAAGAGGTTGCCCTTGCCGGTGTTCTTGAGATCGCCGGCCATGTGCAGGTCAGCGTTCATGCGCGCCTTGAGCACCGGGATGCGCCCGAGCTTCTCGAACTCGGCGGCATGGGCGTCGTAGCTGAAGGCGCAGGCAACCAGCACATCGAACCCGGCGTCGGCGGCCTCGCGCGCGGCGGCGACAAGGTCCGGCCGCGCCACGGTGCCGAATTCGGGGCCGATGAAGACGCCGGCGCGCCGTGTGGCGCCGTTCTCGCCGCCGCCTTCCACATAGCGGCCCTCGGCGCAGACATAGCGGCCGGGCCAGGGCGTGAGCGCGGCGAAGGCGATGCGGTCCTCCTTATGCGCCTGCTGGACGCCGGCCGTCCTGAGATTCTCCAGGATCATGTCGGTGAAGTTCGGCGCCTCGCCATAGCCGAGCTTCCGGTCGGAAAGCCCGGTGAAGGGTTCGTCATTCTCGTCCACCGCCAGCATCCGGTGCGGCGCCAGGCTCTCGACGGTGAAGGGGCCGGCGACGCGGATGCGGGAATTGTCGACATAGGGTTTGTCGTAGAGATATTCATGCTCGGCCCTGGCGGCGATGGCGGCGTCGATTTCCTTCTGCCGGGCGATGCGCGCCTCCCACCATGCGGCATGTGCGGCGGCGGCAGCGCTAGGCCAGCTCTCGCCCGCAGTGCGCGGGATTTCCCATTCTTCCCACTGCCTGCCGAGGGCCGCGTTGAGCCGGGCGCGGAGCGGCTCCAGGGTCTGCTGCCACTTCTCCCAGATCACGTCGATTTCGGCGTTGTTGGCGATGGATTTGAGGGTGATGTGCGGCACCCGCTCATAGACGAAGCCCTGGCGGATGTCGCTGCCCGTCGGCGTCTCCGGGGGCGACTGGCGGGCGATCTCCGCTTCCTTGCGCCGCCCTTCCGGGCTGTCGGCGAGGAGATACCAGGGATAGCGCGCGCCCATGATGCGGGCGCGGGCCAGCGCGAGGGCGACGCGGGAAGTGTCGATGGCGACCCACCGCCGCCCCCACTGCTCGGCGACATGGGCCGCAGTGCCGGAGCCGCAGGTCGGGTCCAGCACCAGATCGCCGGGGTCGGTGGTCATCAGGATGCAGCGTTGAATGACCCGTGTAGCGGTTTGCACAACATAAATTTTATCCCTTGCAAATGCACCAAATTGAGTATCTAGCCATCGATTGGTAAGTAAAGTAGCCGTCTGCTCATTTTTGTAAATTTTTGCACGAATTTGTGTCTTGCTAACCTTAACTATTCTTCCAGATTTAGCAAGTCGGGGCATGCCTGTAATATGATCATTACTCCAATGGCGTGCAACAGCTGGGAAAAATACCTCATTTTGAAAAAAGAACGGTTGTTTTTGACTAGCCGCTCCCTGAGACGTCAGGTCTCTAGTTTCAAATGTCCCTGCGTGCTCTATCTCAGATTGCTCTCCGTTAATTGAATTAACAAACACTTTCCTGTATTTTGTTCTGCTCACATTCTTCGCAAACCAAAGAAGGTAATCGTTAACATTCGGAACAAACGAAGATGTTCTACCGGTGGTCGTGGAATAGCTTATCAGGCTAATAAAGTTCCCCTCACCAAACACCTCATCCATCACTGCCCGGACACGGTGAACATTCTCGTCCCCGATCTGCACGAAGACCGAGCCGCTCTCCGTCAGCAGTTCCCGCGCCACGGTCAGCCGGTCGCGGAGATAGGTGAGGTAGGAGTGGATGCCGTCGCGCCAGGTGTCGCGGAAGGCCTTCACCTGCTCCGGTTCGCGGGTGATGTGGGCGGCGTTGCCGTCCTTCACGTCGCGGCTGGTGGTGGACCACTGGAAGTTGGAGTTGAACCTGATGCCGTAGGGCGGGTCGATATAGATGCACTGCACCCTGCCGCGCAGGCCTTCGCGCTCGGCAAGACTCGCCATGACCTGCAGGCTGTCGCCCAGGATCATGCGGTTCGACCAGTTGGCGTCGTGGCGGTAGAACTCGGTGCGCGCATCCTCGCTCGGCAGGCCGTTGAAATCGGCGAACAGGTCCGGCGCCGCTTCTGCCCCCTCGTCGCGGCGCTCCTTCGTCTGCCGCAGCAGGTCGTCCACCAGCGCCTTGGGGTGCACCTTCTCCTGGATATAGAGTGGCGGCGCCTGGACGACGAGGTCGGCGGCGTCCTGCTCGTCCTTGCCGCGCCAGACGAGCTGCGGGTCGAGATCGCGGTTGCGGCGCTCCCAGGCCACGCGGACCGGTGCCTTGTCCTCCTCCGACAGGACGGGATGGTATTCCGCCGTCGGAATGTTCCGCCTGGACGCCTCGCCGTGCGTCAGGGTTTCGACGGATTTGGGCCCTGTTTTCGTCCCGCGCGCCATGGATCAGGCCACCCTGGTCGTGCGCGGCGGCAGCGCCTCGGCCTCCAGTGTCGAGAGACCGACACGCCGCGAGGCCCGGTCGATGTCGAAGCCCACGACGCTGCCATCACCGTCAAGATCGAGATTCAGACCGTCCGCCACCTCCCGCGTCTCGGTGCCCGGCCCGGCCTTGAACTCGACATGGAGGCTGTCCGTCTCGGGATAATAATGCAGCTTCATTCCCATTCCCTCATCGGCTACGGCGCGTCATGCCGCGACACGCTGCAAGAGCTTTCGGTTGAAATCCTCATGCGACGCGAGCGACGAGATCATGTCGCCGCCGACATCCGACAGACGTGCGAGATCCGCCCTCGGAATCTCGGCCTGGCGTTCGAAGACGATGATGGATTCGAAGCGCAGCGCGTGCCGGTGGAAGTGCGACAGCATGATGGTGGCCAGACGCGCCTTGTCGCGGTTGGGCACACCATAGACGAAAAGCGGAACATCGCCCTTCCCGTCGATGCGATAATCCACGGGGTAGGCGTCGGCGTTCGGAACATCCGGCTGGAAGTTCTGTTCGATCCTGACCTCGTCCACAAAGCTGAACAGGAGATCGGCAAGGTCGTCGTAGAAAGTGGAACCGACATTCGAGCGCGAAAGCAGGGTCAGGTCGTACACCCTCGTCAGCGCCTGCCCGAAGACGAACAGGGCCTGCGGCAGGTTCTCGGGGGCCGTATCGAGGCAAAGCGCCCCGCTGTCCCCGTCCCAGCCGAGTCCGGTTTCGCCCATGATGCGTTCGAGGAGCATGCCCCGGGTCCCGTCCATGAAGGAGTCGATCTCATGCTCATAGCTGAGATGCATCAGCGTGTGTCCGCGGTCCGACAGGCGAAGCCCTCCCGATGCCGCCGCCGAGAGGTGGATCGGATAGCGGTCGCCGTCGGGAAATTCGAAATGCGCCCGGAGCATCAACGCGCCGTCGGGCCGACGGTCGATCCTCACCTCTTCGCAAAGGCGCTCGCACAGCAGATTTTGAAGGGAGGCCGGGTCGATAGCCATCAAAGGAACCTCGGTTCGTTATCGTGCTGAACGCTGATGCCGGTTACATTGAAATCGTTTACCAGACAGGCAAGCGCGCCTTCCAACGTCTCGAACCGTTCGGTTTCTTCCGCACCGGACTCCGGCTTCAGGCCGGCCGCTATAGTCTTCTCCGAAGCGCGGTGAATGTGCGGGCGGTAGGCTATGTCCCCGTGCTCGTGGCTCGGCCCATTGTAGCGCGCCAGCGTCAGCGGCGGCGCACCGCGAGGCAGGTGGGCGATTCCGCAGGAGAAGTCCTGTTCATCTTGCAGGTTCTGCCGCTGATATATCAGAAAACGCTCCTCGGTGCCGCCGTCTCCGGAGGCTTGAAAGCTGCATTGCCGGTGGGTGGGTCGGCCCTTGGGCTTTTCCAGCCAGCGCGCGCGGGGGTTGGCAATCCGTTTGGGCATCGCCCGCAGCGCGTCCAACTCCGTCCCGGAGTAGAGCCTGGTGCTCATCTTCAAAACCGTCCCGCGCCCTATCCGTGTATCGGGGCGGCGTGTTGGGCCAGCGGCATCGTGGCAGCGATGCCGCTGGCAGGCGACAGAAGGCCATCGAGCAAGCTGCGGAACTCGGATTCGATCTCGTGGACAGCGGCGAACTCGGTGAAGGCCCAGCGGCCGAAGGTGTCGAGCGCATTGACGCCCGGCACCCAATAGGTGTCCATCGCCGCCTTCTTGGCCTTGGCGTCCTCCCCGCGACGGCCCTTGATCTCGACGACCAGCTGCAGCGGGTCGTCCGCGCCCCGCCCGTCGTCCACCAGCACGATGAAGTCGGGGATGTAGGTTCGCGCCTCGGCACCCTGGCGATAGGGCACCTCCAGACCGAGCCCGTGGTTCTTGACATAGGCGCGGACCCGGGGATGGCCCTCTGCGACGCGGCAGAACTCGGCTTCCCAATCGCTGTCGCAGACGACATAGTTGATGTGGCAGCGGCGGGCATCGGTCTTCCACAGCGTCTGCTTCGATGTGGCGAAGCGCACATGGGCGGTCGACCCCGCCGGGTTGTAGGGGTCGAGAACGGCCTCGACAGGCCGCTCGCCGACATGGCGCGCGACGATGCCGCGGGTGATGCGCTCGCAGGCCATGTCGGCGAGCGCCATATACATGAGTTGCGCGGGACAGGTGCCGGCCTTGCAGACCAGGTGATCGTCGAGCCACTGGCGCGCGATGCGCTTGAGCTGGCCGAACAGGTACAGCCTGGGTTCCCCGTCAGGGTCGCGCCACTTGGTTTCCAGCAGACGCTTGGTGAGGTGAAACAGGAGGGTCGAGTGCCGAAGATCGCGAGTGTGCACCAGACTCAGGTCCACACCTTCGCCGATGATCCCCTCGTTGCGGGTGACGGATGGGCCGACCAGGTCGGGGGTCAACTCGAGAGTCGAATCGGCGTCGAACGTTGCCTGCAAACGCTCCTCCGGCAACGCGATACGGTAGCCGGCGACCCGCGGGAAGCGGATCTCGCAGGCATCGCGCTCCGGACGCATGGCCATGACCTGCACCGTCTTGCGCGGCGTCTGCGGCGGGGCGACCACGGGTTTGGCCGTGAAGTCGAACGGGATGCCGAGCACATCGGCATATTCGACGGGCAGGACGCCCTCGTCACTGAGTGCGTATGACTGACGGCGCAGCGCACGGCCGACCGCCTGTTCGCACAGAAGCTGGGTTCCGAAGGCGCGCACCCCGAGCACATGGGTGACGGTGTTGGCGTCCCAGCCTTCGGTCAGCATGGAGACCGAGACGACGCAGCGCGTGGCGCCGCCGAGCCGGCCTTCCTTGCCGACGGTGTTCATCGCCTCGCGCAACAGCTCCTGGTCGGACAGGTTTTCAGCGCGCTTCCGGTCGCCGGTGCGTTCGACGATCTCACGGCGGAAGCGGTCGATCTCGTCGGCGGCCACCGTGCGGAAGTTCCGGTCGAGCGCCTCGCCGGACTCCAGCTGCTCGCTGTCGATCAGCAGGGTGCGCGGTTGCGCCAGCGGGTTGCCGTGCTCGTCGAAGTTGCGGAACAGTTCGAGGCGGCCGTTTTCAGGCACCGTGGAGCCGTCCCGGTTCTCGCGCCGGAAGCCGGCGATGTAGTCGTGAATCAGCTTCGAGGTCGAAGTGTTGTTGCAGACGACGATGAAGCAGGGCGGCACCTCGATCCCCGCCTCCCGCCACAATTCGAAGGTCTTCTCGTAGTGGCCATAGAGGGCGTGCAGGGCCGTTTGCAGGGGCACCGGAATCTGCAGGGGATCGAGGCTGGCGGCCTTGCCGCGGCCCTTCTTCGGCATGTCCTGGCGGATATGCTCCCACAGGTTGCGGAATTTCGGCATGTCGCCGCCGGCAATGTTGTCGGCCACCGGCACCCGCGGCAGCTTGACGATGCCGCACTCGATCGCGTCCATCAGCGAGAAGTCGCTCATCGTCCAGGGGAAGAGCGTGCCTTCCGCGTAGCCGGAACCGCTCAGGAAGAACGGCGTTGCGGAGAGGTCGATCACCCGGGCGAGGCCGAGCTTGCGCTCCACCGCCTCCAGCCCGGAGATCCAGAGCCGCGCGGCCTCGCGGTTCTTCTCGGCCTCCTTGCGGTCGTCGCCCGTGAACCTGCCTTCGTCGCCCTCCCCCGGCTTTTCCCTGTAGCAGTGGTGCGCCTCGTCGTTCAGCGCGAGCACATTCCTCATGCCCATGAGTTCGGGCATGACCCGTTGGAGCATCCGGCCTTCGCTCTCCAGCGAGCGCAGGTCGGGGCCGCGGCCCTGGAGGAGGGCGCGGCCGCCCTTCGAGACCTCCATCGTCTCGCGGCGCTTGAAGGCATGGAAGTTGGTGATGACGATCCTGGCCCGGCCGAGGTCGGCCAGCATGTCGCCCGGCACCAGTTCCCGGCTCTTGTAGTAGCTGTCAGGGTCGTTGGGCTGAAGGACGCGGAGCCGGTCCCTGATCGTGATGCCGGGGGTGACGACGAGGAACCCCCGGGTGAACCGCCGGCTGTTCGGGCGGCGGACCGCGTTGACGGTCTGCCAGGCGATCAGCATGGCCATGACGGTCGTCTTGCCGGCGCCCGTGGCGAGCTTCAGGGCGAGCCGGGCAAGACCGGGGTTCGCCTCCTCGCTGGCCCCTTCCAGATGTTCGAGGAACCGTCGCCCGGCGTTGCCGTAACTCGGGGCGACCTCGGTCAGCCAGATCGCCGTCTCCACGGCCTCGACCTGGCAGAAGAACGGGCGGATGTCGTTGAACCTGTGGTGGCGCCAGTGGCGCAGCAGCCGCGCCGTCTCCGGCGTGACCCTCCACTGCGCCGGGTCCGGCAGCGCGCGCCAGCGGCCGACCTCGTTGCGCACGCTGTTGATGGTCTGGGCCAACTCGTATTGCTGGCCGTCGGTCGAGGCCCGCTGCGCCGCCTCGTCGAAGATCAGCGTCTGTTGCGCGCTCTTGCCCTTCCGGGGCCTGGGGATCGGCGTAAGGAAGGAGACCTCGCGCCGCCGCTCGAGGAGGCGGTCGGTGGGCTGGCCGCTTTCGTCAAGCTCCCAGTGCCGCGCGGGAACCTCGTATGGCGAATTGAGAACCGGCTGGTCGAAGAACCGTTCGCTCGTGTCCATGTCGGTTTGCCAACCCGGTTGGTTTCGGCCAGGCCCCCCGGCACCCGCAGGCGGCGGGGAACCTGCTCCCCATTATATCGCAGTCGAGAATTTCTTTCACATCTCTGCGCCGTCCATGGCTGTCGTGCGTTTGCGGGCCTGATCGTTCGGGAAAAAAGACCGTAGCCACGCGCAGGGTTACGCATCTGTGTCGTCAATCCATTGGTAATACTCAACTGATCCGGTTGAGAAGACCACGGGTTCCCATCATGTTTCTGCAGTGGCGGCGACCGGGGCGCCCGCAGTGCCGTCCCCGGAAACCACGCCCGTGATCCGGCAACGGCCGCGGCAGGGAGGACGATCCATTGGCAAACCGCGCACATCACGGGCGCCGCACCGGATGGCGGCCCGTCTTCGACGGCGAGTTGTGGCGGCAAGGGTTCGTCGCCGCGGCGATGGCCGCGGTCTCCATGGCGATTCTCGGCGGCGCGGTCGTTCTGGCGCGGGACACCTCGGGGCATGACTGGTACGCGGCGGCCAAGGTCACGGTCGCGGGCCTTCTGATCGCCGCCGGGTTCGGCGAGGACACGCCGGTGGAATACCGCAGGGCGAACGGTACGGTCGAGACGGTCAGTCGTTACGGCCTCACGGTCACCCTGGAGGCGCGCTGGGCGCGGGAGGATATTCTGGCGGCGGCTTGGAACGGTGCAACGCTGGGCGCCCTGTCGGGGTCGGGCGGCGCGCTGCTGTGCCTCGTGCTGATTGGGCGGCGGAGGGGTGGGGGCCGAACCCAACAACGCCCCGCCCACGAGCGGGCGTTCGCACAGTGGTCTGAAGAGCAGGAGCGATTGTCCTTGCCGAGAGAGAGGCCGGTATCGGCGCCAGATACTGTTGCACATGGTGCCGCGTCGTCATCGGCCGTGCGGGATTTTGCATCGGCAATCGCTGCGCCCGGACCCGCCGCATCTCCTCCCGGCAAGCCGGATGCCGCTGTCGCGCGGCGCGGCGAACCCGCTGGTTCAACCCCTGCCGGCCGCACACGGCGCAGGCGCGATCATGGGTGCTGGGTCTGATGGTTGCCTCGGTCGGCGCGGTGGCAAGCCCGTCCCAGGGTGCTGGCTACTATGAGAGGGACGGCTACTACGCCAGGGACTCCCCTGAGCACCGGGCAGCCAGTGCGTGGACTGGCAAGGGCGCCGAGGCGCTCGGCCTCGAAGGGCCGGTAGACCCGGACACCTTCCGGTCAGTGCTGGAAGGCGAGGTTCCGGACGGTTCGGGGAAACGCTTGGGCCGAAGGCTCGGCGATGGCGAAATCCGCCACCGTCCCGGCCGCGACCTGACCTTCAGCGCCCCGAAATCCGTCTCTCTGGCCGCACTCGTCGGCGGCGACGGCCGCATCGTCGATGCCCATGACCGGGCGGTCGGGCGCACCCTCGACTGGTTCGAGCGGAATGCCGCCAAGACCCGGATGCAGGACGGGGAGACCGGGCGCATGGTGCGGACCGGGGGTCAGAAGACGGTGGTCGCCACCTTCCGGCACGAAACGTCCCGCAACCTCGACCCGGCGCTGCACACCCATTCGGTGGTCGCCAACATGCTGCTCGGGCCGGACGGCAAGTGGCGGACCATGGCCAACGAAAGCCTGTATGCCTCGAAGATGCTGCTGGGCGCCTTGTACAGAAGCGAGCTTGCCGGGGAACTCGCCAGGTTCGGCTACGGCATCCAGAAGACCCATGCGGACGGGCGGTTCGAGATCGCGGGCGTATCGCGCGAGATCGTGGCGGCCTTCTCCACCCGCCGGGCCGAGATCGAGGCGGCGCTGGCGGGCCGGGGTCTCGGCGGCACGGCGGAGAACCAGCACTTGGCCCGCCGCGCGGCGCTGATGACGCGGGCGGCCAAGCGCGATGTCGACCGTGAGGCGCTGCGCGAGACCTGGGCCAGGCAGGCCGCCGACCTCGGCTTCGATGCCAGGGCACTTGTGGCCAGGGCGAGGGAGCGAAGCATCGGCGGGGACGGCAAGCAACATGACGGCATCGACACCGGCAAGGATGAACCGTCTGCGGCGCCGCCTCAGGCCGACCTGTTCGAGCACGCCGCGTGGTCCAACCCGGCGCGGGAGGCGGTGGCCTGGGCGCTGGCCCATATCTCGGAGCGCGACGCAGTGTTCGCGAAGACCGACCTGCTGGCCGCCGCGCTGGCCTACAGTCCGGGTTCCGCCTCCATTGGAGAGATCGAGCGGGCCGTGGACGGGCTCAGGCGCGAGGGGCGGCTGCACGATGCGCTGGCGTTCGAGGGCGGCGGGGGGCTGACCACCGACAGGGCGGTGGCCGACGAGCGCGAGACGGTCGCGCTGATGCGGCGCGGCGAAGGCCGGGGAAGCGCGCCGATGCGCGGCTGGACGGTGGACCGGCATCTGCGCGAGGGACCGCTCACGGCCGGACAGCGAGAGGCGGTGAAGCTGGTCCTGTCCGGGAAGGACCGCACGGTGGGGGTGCAGGGCTATGCCGGGACGGGCAAGACGCGGATGCTGAACCGCGCGCGGGCGTTGGCGGAGAAGAAGGGCTGGCGCCTGGCGGGCCTGGCGCCGTCGGCTTCGGCGGTTCGGACATTGGCCGCCGAATCCGGCATCGAGAGCGAAACCCTGCAACGCTTCCTCGCCCGCAATGCCGGCATCGCCGAGGGCAGGCTGACGAAGAAGGGTGCGAAGGAACTGCGCGCCGCCTTCGCCAGGACGATCCTGGTGGTCGACGAAGGCTCGCTGGCCTCCACCGTCCAGGCCCGCGACCTGCTGCGGATCGCAGGCGAGTTGCGCATCCCCAGGCTGGTGCTGGTGGGCGATGCGAAGCAGCTTGATGCCGTCGATGCCGGCAAGCCCTTCGCCCAGCTCCAGGCCGCGGGCATGAAGACCGCCGTGATGGGCGAGATCATGCGCCAGCGCGACCCCGACCTGAAGGCCGCTGTCGAGGCCAGCCTGGCGGGCGAGATCGGCAGGGCATTCGACAAGCTCGGCGCCAATGTCGCCGAGGTCAAGCCCGACAACATCGCCGGCGCGGTCGCGGCGCGCTGGCTGAAGCTCTCGCCGGAGGAGCGCGAGCGCACCGGGGTGATGGCGCCGAGCCATGCGCTGCGCGAGAGGATCAACGCCCATATCCGCGAGCGTCTCGCCCGCGAGGGCCACATTGCAGGGCCGGCCCTGCAAACGCAGCGGCTCGTCTCGAAGGGCTATACCGGGGCGGAGAAGGCACTGGCGGCAAACTATGCGCCCGGCGATGTCGTGGCCTTCCACCGGTCCTACAGGCGCATCGGCGTGGAGAAGGGGGACGAACGGCGTGTCGAGCGTGTCGATCACGCAAACCGGACCGTGCATCTGGAAGGCCCGAACGGCGGGACCGTGGCCTGGAAACCGTCGGAGATCGGCGGGTGGCGGGGTGGAAGCGAGGTCTACCGGGCCGAGACCGTCGAGTTGCGCGCCGGCGACCGCATCCGCTGGACCCGCAACGACAAGGGGCTGGGCGTCGTCAACAGCGGCACGGCCGAGGTGCTGGGCGTGCGCAACGGGCGGGCGACTTTCCTGCTGGAGGAGGGCCGCAAGCTTGCCCTCACCCCGGGCGATGCGCAGTTGCGCCATCTCGACCGCGCCTGGGCCTCGACCGTACATGCCTTCCAGGGGCGCACGGTCGATAATGTGATCGCCGCAATGGAGGCGAAGCACCCGCTCCTGACTACCGCCAAGGCGTTCTATGTCGAGATCAGCCGCGCCCGCGACCGCGCGGAACTCGTCACCGACGACGCCCGGGCGCTCAGGGAACGCCTCGAAGCCGTGACCGGTGAGCGCATCTCCGCGCTCGAAGGCATCGGGGAAAGTGTCCAAACGGAACGCGGGCACGGGAAGAACGGGGAAGCGCTGACCAGTGTCGAACGGCGGGGTCCGGAAGCATCCGCGCCGCCCACGCCGGAACGGGAAGTCGGACCGTCCCCGTCGCGGGACAGGGCACCCGAACCTCCCGCCCGCGGCAAGCGTATCGAGATGGACATGGGGCTGTAGAATGGTGGCGTCTTGGCCAATTCATGCCAGTGCTTCCGCTGCGGATTGCGGCCGCTTCTCGATTTGCTACAGTATACGGAAGACGAAGAGCCGCCCTCCTTGAGCTGCGGATTGCGGCCGCTTCTCGATTTGCTACAGTGGCCGTCGTCTTCGGGCGCCCCACCATCCCGCTGCGGATTGCGGCCGCTTCTCGATTTGCTACAGTGACGCCGCGCGACACGCTTCACCAGCGCGCGCTGCGGATTGCGGCCGCTTCTCGATTTGCTACAGTACCGGCAAGATCGGTATCTGTCGCATTCTGGCTGCGGATTGCGGCCGCTTCTCGATTTGCTACAGTTTTGCCCTCCGCAATCCGGTTCCCTGCTGGCTGCGGATTGCGGCCGCTTCTCGATTTGCTACAGTCGCTCGAACGCGGAATGGAGGTGGCTGCGGCTGCGGATTGCGGCCGCTTCTCGATTTGCTACAGTTGGCACAGCGCATTCACCGACGTGCCGCTCGCTGCGGATTGCGGCCGCTTCTCGATTTGCTACAGTGCAGCCTCAATGGCGCGACAACGACTTCACGCTGCGGATTGCGGCCGCTTCTCGATTTGCTACAGTAACATGCTGCCCTGTTCCCTGATCTCCAGGCTGCGGATTGCGGCCGCTTCTCGATTTGCTACAGTTTCCCTCGACGTAGGGCATTGAATGAACGTCGTTTTCGTCCGCCCACTGGTCAGAAAAATTCCAGCTGGGCGGGCGGATTCGGTGGTGCCTCGCGGGTTTTCCCGACATAGGTTTCCATGCGGCCGAACTGCTTGTCGGTGATCGTCAGGAACCGGACCTCTCCGGCCGAGGGCACCCGACGACCCATTCTGGTCGCGTGAACTTTGGCGTTCTCGATCGATGCACAGTGCCGAATGTAAACCGAGTACTGCATCATCGTGAAGCCGTCGTTGAGCAGACCCTTGCGGAATCTCGTATAGGCCCTGCGCGCCTTCGGCGTGTCGGTGGGCAGGTCAAACATCGCGATTACCCACATCGTGCGCCAGCCCCATGGAATTGCTTTCACCCCCCCCCCCCGCAGCGGGCTCAACCGATCTCGGCGGTGTCGACCAGATCGGGCTCCACCGGGAGTCCTTCCGGAAGCGCCAGAGTGCGGTCGCCGCCAGTGAGCGTTCGGCACAGAGAGGCTGCACTGGCATGGAAAGCGAGCATCAAGGGTTCGCGGCGCCCGCCGACGTGCACGGTTTCGTTGAGCAAGGAGAGAAGTTCGGCGCGGGTCTTCCGTTCGGACAGATCGGGCGCGGCCTCGGCATGGTCGCCGGCCATTTGACGGACCCGCCAGTCGACGTAGGGGCGGTACGGCTCCAACAGATCATCCGCAAGACAGAACGGATTGTTGCGATGCCGATGGTGAACTCCGAGAGAGGGAATCAAGCCGGCCGCGACCACCGCACGGGCCACCGCCGCCCGGACGACGGCATAGCCGTAGTTCAGGAGCGCGTTGACACCCTCGGCTTCGCGGTCGCGGCGGAAGGTCTTGCCGAACAGGCGCGGCCAGTATCTCTGCGCAGCCTGGGCCTCAAGATTGTCGGGATCGCCCGAGCGAACCCGGCGAGCCATTGGAACGAGGCCGCCGTGATTTCCGGTGAAATGGGAGAGCACGGTGGCCTGCTGAACGATCTTGGCCCGCACGATCGTCTGCCAGGCGCGCTTGCGGACCGGCGCGCTGGTCTCGACCTGGGCCCGGTGACGTTCCGTCTGAACGTGATGCGCGTCGAGCGGAAGCATCATTCCGGCGGGGAGATGATCGCGGCCGGTGACCAGCACGGTTGCACCGGCTTCCAGAAGCGACAGAAAGACGGACTGCGTGTAGGTCGCCCGAGTGTCGTCCACGATGACCACGCCGAGATCCTCGATCGGAAGGGTCGCCTTCGGCAGGTCGGGCCGCTCGACCACGAGCTGCCGGTGTGCAACCGAGAGGCGGGTGCCGGGCGTCGAAAACTCGATGGTCTTGCGGATCATCGCCGGGCGAGCTCAGTCGTTCGCCGGACGGATTCGACCGATCGGATCGACAGAGACCTTCTTGCCGCCGCTCGAGACGATCGTCTTGGCGCCGGGACGAAACACCGTCGCGCCCTCGGCATCGTCATGGTCGACCATGACAACCGGGCCTGCCGACCATACGCTTTCGACAATCTTCAGCCCGGTTTCTCCGCTCCTGGTGAGTTGCAATGTGTCGCCGGGAGCCAGCGACATCACGAACTGCGTGTCGTCGCCGCGATCTCTCCTGACGACGGGCTCGCGCCGCGCCTTGCGCCGCGATGCCTCCAGCAGGCTGACCACATCGTAATCGACGGTTCCATCGGCCAGCTGGTAGATCGCGATGTGATGATTGTTGCCCAGGTCGGCATAGCACGTGGAGGCTTTCGTCATCAGTTCGATCTGCCGCTTTACGCGCAGACGGACCTTGCGGATTTCCGGGCCTTTCCTGCCCCGTTTGGGATAGCCGTGCACGAACGCCGCGCTGGGATCTCCACCATGCTTGTCGACCCAGCCGCGGACGATGTCACGCACGCCGTCATCGACGATGTCGATGATTCTGGTCCCGTTGAAGCGCTCGGACTCCGAGTTCTTCAGTTCTTCGACGGCCTTGCGGCGGACGAAATAGCGGTAGGTCGTTCCGCGCGCGCCGGCGATTTCCTCGCCGGTATCGCGGTAGATCGTCTCCTTGTGGAGCTGTCCGGAGACCTTCCTGCGGACGCGATGGGACACGACGATGGCCGCAACCGCCCTCTCGGCGTCGCTTCGGATCGTTTTCCAGGGCGGAGGAAGGTGCGGCTGCGGCGCGCGGGGATCGTCCTCTTCCTGCCAATAACGCGAGAGCTTTTGCGTCATCCCCGGGTGGCAGCAGGCGACCGTCAGCGCATCGATCGCGTGATGGCGGTGATCGGCGCGGGTCTTCTCGCCGTCATCAGCCAGGATGTTGTTCAGGCGCCACAACCGGCGAAGGTGGCCCGTTACCCGTCCTGATACGGCGAAGACCTTCACCGGCGCTTCCGGTCCCTGGTCCGGCCACAGCTTCTTGAGATAGGCGACCGCATCGCGGGCGGCATAACCGGTGTCGTTCAACTGCCGGGAGGCGAAATCCTCGGGGATGGACGGTGCCAGGAACCGCCTGATCTTGCCGGGAGACATGCCCGTTCCGCCCCTGGCGGCCTTCATGCCGGCCAGCCGGTTCGCAAGCGCATCCCACTCTTCCTCGTTGCTTCGGAAGAGCTCGTAAGGGGTCTGGTTGCCCTTTCGGAGGTTCACGTCCTTGCGGCAGAGGGTCTTGTTCCTGAAGCTGTTGTCGAGCGAGCGGGATCTCGGCCAGATGTGCTCCACCTCGAAGTCCCCGGTGCGGAACAGGGCGTCGAATGAAATCGTGTCCCCGGTGTACGGACAGCGGTGGCCGCACTCCTCCCAGAGCATCCACTTTTCGACATCCGCGCGCGCTGGTTCCGCAATCCCGTTTTGCTGGAGCGCTTCGCGGGCCGCCTTCCGGCGCCGTTCCTGGCGGCGAATGCCGGACGCCTTTTCTTCGCGCTGGCGCTTGGAGTTGCCAACGTCGCGCGCGACTTCGACGTGAATCAGGTCGGGCTTGCCGTACAGGTCGATCAGGTTGTTGACCACCTTGCGCAACTCGTTGCGCGTCCGTGCGACCGTCGGATTGCGCAGGCTGGCGACGTGTTGCCTTTCTTCGCGTTCGGCCGGACTCGGAAGGCGGTCGAACACTTCTCCGGTTGGCTGATCCCGACCGGGAAATGTCTCGGCGCGCCAGCCCTCCCAATCCGGACCGATGACCAGTTCTCCGAACCTGACCCCGTCCTCGAGATGCGGCAACATTGCCTGCAGCGCCTCAACGGAGTAGGGCTCCCAGCCTGACGGGAGCTTCAATGTCTCGATCTTGGTCGCCTGATCGTCCGACAGGCCGAATTCCGAGACGAAATTCTGCATGAGCTCCGCCCTGCGAGCCGCACGCTCGGCCCTGGGAAGAATTACCACGCGCTCCTCGCCCACTTGTTCGTAGTCGGCCTGCCAAATCCGTTGGGGAAGTGAATCCCGGACTTCCTGCTTGCGTGGATGCTTTGGCCAGTCGTCGCCGAAGATATCCGCCAGCTTCGCTTCGACCGGATTGCCGAGCAGTTTCTTCTCTCCGCCTTCCTGCAGGTTGAACTTGAGCGCCCTCTCTTCGCCGGGCTCGCCTCGAGCCCGATAAAGTGGTGCGAGCGCCCTCTGAACGCCTCTCCACGTCATCGAGGCCTGCGTTTGCAGTCTGGAGAGGATCGCCTGGCGCTCTTCGGGGTCGAGAGGACGCTGATTGCCGCCGACAAGCGCAAGGTTGTTCAGCTTCTCGAGCATGCGCCGCTGCTGCGAGAGCCAGGATCCCTTCGGACAAAGACGCGCGTCGGGGACGAACCGGCACTTGCCAAGCGTGTTCAGCCGCCAGAAGACGGGCCGCTGGACGAAGATCGCGTCCCGCACCGAGGAGCGGAATGGCTCCGGAACGAGCGGCATCCACACCGCGTCGAACTCGTCCTCGACGATATCGCGCGTGGCATGCTCGCCTCGCTTGCGTTCATGCGGTCCACGCGCGGCGAGCCAGGCGCCTAGCGTCTTGCCCTCGCGCTTCAATGCCTGAACTGTTTGCTCTCGCGCCGATGTCGCGGTCTTCTCGTCCGCGTCGTCGGCTGCATCGTCGGCAGTGTCGGAAACCTCGTCGATGTCGCGGCCCCTGAAGTGGCGGCGCTGCGCAAGATGATATATGGCGCGGCCGATTTCATGCGGAGACAGGGCCTCCCCTTCGAAAGCGCGCCTCCGTAGCTCGTAGGGATCACGCTTCATTGCCCGACCCCAGTCGGGCGAGTTGCGCAATGGGAGCAATCCGGCCGTGCACAGTTGATCGCCGAGCAACCGTCGGCGCTCTCGCCGGCGGCGCAGTTGACGGCGACGAAGGCGTGCCTGACGGCGTTCCTGGTTAAACGGCACGCCTTTCGGATCGCGCGCCTCGGGAAAGATCCGGACGCCGAGACGGTGTATTGTTCCCGTGGCGAGCGCGGCATCGTGTTCGATCACGGCGAACCCGACCGAGGTGGTGCCGATGTCGAGGCCGAATACGAGCGGCATGCAGGTCATTCCCCATTGCTTTACTCGCGCCGCATGCTAACATCGTGCCCGTAGCAAATCGAGAAGCGGTCGGTTTCCTTTTCGCAGCAAATCGATCCTTCGTGCGGGCTCGGTGTCCCAGGATCATCCACCGGTGTCTCAAGCCCCCGCCTCAAAGCGGGGGCTTTTCGCTTCTCACGACCTCACGATGATGCCGCTGCCGCGCCATAACGATGGTGTGGTTCATCAGTGAGCAGCTCGGGACCAGCAGAGAAATCAGCCTGCAACGATAGGCGGTGCGCATGTTCCGCCCCTGAAATCACCTCACGCCGGGCCTTTGTTCATCGCTTCGATCATCGTCCTGCGGGCTGCGGCGACGAGGTCGTCGAGTTCCTCGCCGCGCCCGGCGTCGAGCATCCGGTCCCGGTTGAGGGTGGCGAGTACATAGACCATGCGCCAGGTGGTCTCGATGAGCGCGAGGTGTCCGGGCGACACGGTAGCAGGGGGAGGCTCGCCGAGCCGTCCCTCGGCGGCGGCGAGCGCGCCCGAACGGATGAGTTCGCCGGCCGAAATGCCATGCCGCGCGGCGACTCGCTCGATCAAACTCCACTCGGAATCGGCGAAGCGGATCGAGCGCGGACGGCGTGCATCGCTCCGGTCGTCGTTGCGCTTGCGCCCGCTTCGGTGATTGTCCCGATCGCTTCCCGCCATCTCTCCTGCCTTCTCCCGGTCACTCTGCGGGAGGGTTTCGTGCAGTTTCTTGCACGAAATTGCCTGCCACCGGCCCTCTCCCGGTCGAAACCGTGACTCGACGAGGCCGGTGAGGTCGGTCTCAGCCGCGCTGCCGGGGTTGTTGCGAAGGTCACGACACGCCCGACCGCACCGCGGATACGGGCCTCGAATGGGCGTGTTTCCCTGTACGTCAAGAGCATACATCCTGCCCGTAAAGAGTATTACGTCGTCATACGAAGGGCAAGCCGGAGCAGTCAGTCCGATTGCTCTGCGCGGCATGGGCCGACAGGACTGCGCGGCAGTGCGATAATTCGGTGCAGCCAGAATGGTTGCTCTCGGTCCGCGTTGTGACCAAGGCAATTCCGTCTCGATTGTTGCCTTCTGGCGGCGCTTGGCAGCGCCTGTCAATCTGTGCCGCGGCCCCGCAGCCTGCTGCGTTCCGGTGTGACGAAATAGCGGCTCCGCCGTCGAGACAGAGCCGGAAGGGATAGCATACACGATGGGGAAATCGACGCCGGGGAACCCGGCGGAGGGGAGCCGCCGCGGCGTGTGAGCGGACGGCCTCGCCGGCGCGAGCGCGGGCACTGGTGCGAAGCACCGTGCCGAGCGGACGGGCGGCAGCGCCGGCAGTGCCGTCGACAGTCACGCTGGCGGAAGTGCGGCGGGCGGTGCGCCGGGATCGGCGCGGACGGCGATGCACCCGGGCGAAGCATGGTGCAGCGGCGCGTGACGCGGACGCGGAACGCAAGCGCGATCGGCGAAGCCGGAGCACGAGTGCGGCGCGAAGCGCGCGAGGTTGGCGTTGCCGCGTCATCGATGTGCGAAAGAGGAAACGGACCGTGCCGCCGCCGGAGCGACGACACGGCCCGCGATGCGTTGCGGTCAGGCTGCTACCTTCATCACCGGGATGCCGAGGCTGCGGGCCTTGTCGACGAGGTTCTCGGTGATGCCGGAGCCGGGGAAGGCGATGACGCCCTTCGGCAGGAGGTTGAGCAGTTCGTCGTTGCGGCGGAAGGGTGCGGCGCGACCGTGGCGGTCCCAGTCGGGCTTGCAGACGACCTGGTGGACACCGTTGCGCTCGGCCCAGCGCGCCGCGATCTTCTCGACGCCGGGACCGCCGCCATGCACGAGGACGAGGTCGGCATACCTGGCGCGGACCTTGTCGAGGCGCTCGATGACGGCTGCCGGGTTTGCGATGTCCTTTCCGCCGGCGATGGCGACGAGGGTTCCCTGGGGCAGGTGGGCCTGTGTCTTGCGGTCCTTTCGGGCGCGGACGAAGTCGCGGGCGTCGATGGCAGCGGAGGTCAGATGTCCGGTCTGGCTGGCGTGGCTGCCGCGCCGGGGCCGCCATGTGTCGCCGGTGTCTGCGCGGTAGGCTTCGGCGGCCTCGTTGCGCAATGTCTCGAAGGCGTCGCGGCGTGCGGTGAGGCACTGTGCGCGGTCGGTCACGAGTTCCAGTTCCAGGGACCTGATCTCGGAGCCGTCCTGTGTGCGCTGGAGGTCCTGGAGTTCGGGGGTGAGCTTGTCGACGCTGCGGTCGAGGCGCTGTGTCTGGGCGTGGAGCATGTTGACGAAGCCCCAGAGCAGGCTCTCGCGTTCGTCTGCCATCTGGTATCCGTCGGGCGCGACGCCCCGGCTGAGGATGCGGAAGGCTTCGGTGACGGCGGTGATGGCCTCGTCCTGGTCCCAGATCTCGCGGGTATCGAACTCGTCGCGCTCGGGGGTTGCGCCGAAGAGAGCGGCGTTGTCGCAGACGATCGCGGTTGCGGACTGTGCTGCGGTTTCGGTGGTATCGGTATGGAAGGTCATGTCGTTTTCCTTTCGGTTTTCACGTTCGGGGCCGATCCCCGTTGTGATGTCCTGTCGGGGCACGCGCGCGCAGCAGAAGCACCCGGGCGTAGAAGCTCCTGGGCGGAGTGGTGCGGAAAGTCGGCGAGTGGTGCGGAAGATCGCCCTGCGATCTTCACGGTCGTCGACTTTCACGGTCCGCCCCTGGAGCTTCTTGGCCGGGCCGCAGGGAGCGGAGCGACCGGAGGACCCCGCAGGGGTTGCTGTCGCGAGCCCGTGTGACACGATTGGAGATCACAGCGGGGTGGCGTATTTCTCTCGCCCTGCACGGACCCCATCGTCGGTTCGGCCGGCACGGCGCCGGAGCGGGAGGCGCCGTTGCCCGCCCTTGCGTCAACCCCACAGGGGATGGGAGAGGACCAGGCGCCCGGCGACCTCGCGGATGCGGGTGCGGTCGTGGAGATAGACGGGCCCGCGCGGGTCCTCGTCGAGATGTATGGCGAACACCCTGCGCCCCGGCCGGATGCTGTCGTCGAAGGCGTGGACGTCGCCGACATGGTCGCCGTCCCGGTAGATGCGGGATTCGTCGGGGGCGATGCGGCGGAAGGAGATGGTGCTCATCGGGTTCTCCGGGTAGCGTGACGGGTGCGCGAGCGGGCTCCCTCTCCTCCTCGCGCGGTTCACCCGCTTTCCAGCCTCGCTCCCACTCCCGTATGCGCCGCGGCGAGACTTGAACCTGCCCGCATGAGAAAAGGGCCGACGCGCGAGGCGCCGGCCCTGTGGGGGGGGGGGGAAGAACGGGAAGCTCTAGAACGGGATCTGATCCCCATCCATCGGGTCGCCGCCCGCCGCGTCCGGGCCGGGCTGCGCGGCGTTGCCGTTCGCCTTGTCGAGGAACTGGACGCGCCCACCCGGGACCAGCAGGATCTCGGTCGAGAAGCGGTCGGAGTCCTCGCCCGGCTTCTTCCAGCGCCGGGTCTGGAGCTTGCCGTCGATGTAGACCAGCCGGCCCTTCGTGGCGTGCCTGGCGAGCATGTCGATCAGCCCGTCCTGGAAGGTCACGACCCGGTGCCACTCGGTCCTGTCGATCCGCTCGCCGCTGCCGTTCCGGTCGATGTAGCTCTCGTCGGTGGCAACGCTCAGATTGGCCACGCGGCCGCCGTTCTGCAGGTGGTTGATGGTGACGTCCGCGCCGAGGCGGCCGATGATCTGCACCTTGTTCAATCCGAAGCTCATTGCGATACTCCTTCAGGTTCGTGTTGATGACGATGGGTTGCGAACGACCGGGGCCGGGGTCACTCCCCCGAACCCCTGCCCGTTCAATCTCTTCAGGCCCTCCTCTACCCCTGACCGCCCGGAGAGAACGACGACGCCGGTTCCGGGAAGAGGCTCGCGAAGCCGTGCACCGGACAGGCCGCGCCCCGGTCGGGACAGCGGATGGCGCGCTCGTCCTCGGCGATCTCGCGGACGGTGCGACGGTCGACGCCGAGTTCGGCGAGCAGGTCGCAGCCGGTCGGGAGGTCGAGGGATGTATCGGGATGAAACATGGCGGGAACTCCTCTGCCGTTGTCCTGCCCGGCGACCTGTGCCGGACATCGATCCGGCATCGGCGGGGAGTCCTCTCCTCCGCCCTGCCGGACACTCGCCCGGCAGGCGCTTTACTCCTCTCCACGACACAGGGACGGCGCGGCGGACCGCGGCCAGGCGAGCGCCGCCATCGCCGCCCGGGACAGCATGTCAGGTCCAGGCGGTGAAGGAGGCGGTGACGGGGGCGTCGGCGACGATCTCGACGCGGTTGCGGTCGAGCTTCCCGAAGGCGAGGCAGAGGGCGACATCGGCCGGATCGTCGAACGGACCGTGCTCGCGGCCGGTCTCCAGTTCGATCACGGTCCAGACCGGCTCGTGGACCGGGATGCCCCTGAAATGCGCCGAGCCTTGATACGACTTCTCGGCACAGGGCGCACAGCGCGCCGCCCCCTGTGACGGCGCCCCGCAGGCCGTGCACAGGCCGGCGGCCCGGCGCCGGGCGTACAACTGCCGCGAGCGTGCGTTCTTGCGCTCCGGGTTGTGGCTGGCCTCCTCGATGGCGGCACACGCAGCGCAGCGCGACAGACCGTCATGGACGGCGGCGCCGCACCGGGTGCAGAGCCCGGCCTGGCGCCGGTCCCGGTATTTCCGGCGTTCCGCCGCCTGCCTCCTGTCCCGGCAGTGCTGGCAGGTGGTTCCGCCCCCGGCAGGGGGCTGCCTGCCGCAGCGGATACAGAGTCCCGCCTCGATCCGGACTTTCTGGCGGCGCTTGCTCTTCGCCCGGGCGGCGCGCCTTTTGGCTTCGGCATCGGCCCCGCCATACTTGAGGCCGGCGGCTTTCCCGGCGGCGTATTTCGCGCGGTCGGCTGCCCGGCGCTTCTCCAGGCACGGCTCGCAGGACGCACGGCCATCGGCGGCCGGCTGCTTGCCGCACCGGATGCAGAGCCCGGCGTCGCGGCGCATTTCAGCCTCGCGGCGGGACCGGTCGCGCTCCTGGGCGCGGGCCTTGTCGGGGTCTCTCCGGGGGAGGCCGGCGGTGCGCAGCCTTGCGTCCCTGGCCCGGCTCGCCCGGTTCCGCTTCTCGGCGCAGGGCGCGCACAGGGTCCGCGCGGGCTCGGGTTCGCGCTTGCCGCACCCGATGCACTTGCCGCGCGCGCGCCGGTCGGCAACCCGACGACGCCAGCGCTCCAGGTTCCGCGCGCGCCGGGCCCCGATGTCCTGCTGCTCGCACATGGGAGCATTCTCCTTGCCGTGGGGAAAACGGAAGAGGGACGCCCGGCCGACCCGGCCGGGCCGGCGGGACGTCCCTCGGGAAAGCGCTCAGCCGCGCTGCTTGCGGTCGCACAGGAGGCCCGCCGCAACCGAACCCCAGGCCTGTTTCCCGCCGCGGGTGCGAAGGCCGGTGCACACGATGATCTCGGTGCGCTCCGGGCGCATCGCCTCGGCCTCCTTGCGCGAGACCACGGTGCGCCTGACCTTGCGCCGTCCCTTCGCGTTCTCCTCACCGTCCCGGACCGGACGAATGTCGCCGCAGGCCAGGGCGCGGAACCGCTCGACCACGAAGCGGTCGTCGCCGTCGAGGCCGCCGCCGAAATAGTGGACCAGGAACGTGCTTGCCGTATTGCCGGGCATCGCCATCGTTGCTGCCGTCATGCTGCCGTCTCCATCGTGCCGTGGTGGAACCCGGCGGCAGCGCCCCGCTCTCCGAAGCGCCGACCGCCGCCCCGCTCACGGCCAGACCTTCCCTCCTGCCGGCGCGGAGCGGGGGAGGCGGCGTTCCCGACGGCGGGCGGCGGGCCGGCGGCACGGGTGACCGGTAGCTGGAGAGCACCCTGGCCATGGCCACACCGGCACGTTCGGGCTGCAATCGACCAGCGCACACGCGATGCGCTCACCGGTTGTAGGTGACAGGAAGGACCACGAAAACGGGGCAACGCGCAGGAAGGACGGCGCGCTCGGGTGGCGGGACGGGAAAGCGCGGCGGGAGCCTCGACCGTTTGCTCCGCCATCTCGACGACGCGGACCTCGACCGGCCGGTCGAAGCGGCGACAGCCGAGGCCCGCAGGCGCGGGCGGCAGGCCGGCAAGACATCCGGAGGAAGGGCGCGCGCCAGGCCGGTGACGCAGGGGCAGGAAAAGGCCGATCCTCGCCGCCTTCGAGGCCGGCCTCAGGCCGGCTATAGCGCGACAATCTGGATGAGAGCCGCGCGTCAATCAGGATGAGATTCCCGGCGGCAGCGACGAGGGAGAGGATTGTGTCGCGCGGCGGGGATTGCAAGCGGTTTTTGGTTTTGATTGTCGCGGCGCGACAGGTTCCGAGGATTTTTGATCCTAAATCCGGCAGTTGAGGATGGCTTGGCCTTGCCGAATCCCTTGTAGTCTGCGGGTATGAGCGGCTTTTCAGGGGCCGAAGAGGCTCACCCTTTGGGTGATTATCCTGGCGCTGTGCGGGATGTCGCCCGAGCGTCGGTGAAGGTGGACACCTTCGGCGGCGCGGTTCATGTGGAATGGGACCCTGATGCGGCGGTGACGCCGCTGGGGCATCTGGCGTTTTTCTCGGAATACCTGAAGGTAAGCGGTCGCTTTGACGCTTTGGTTGCGGACTGCCCGCTGCACTACACGAGCCCGAACGCGCCGTCGAAGCGGGATGTCCTGGGGACGGTTCTTCTGTCGGTTCTGGCGGGGCAATCGCGGTATGCGCACATCACGTCGCTGCGCGGCGACGGAGTGAACCCTGCGCTGCTGGGTATGGACAAGGTTGCGAGCGAGGATTCGGTGCGGCGCGGTCTGGAGCGGATCGGTGCGGATGTCGGCACATCGTGGCTTCAGGGCCATCTGGACGAGGTGGTCCGTCCGCTGCTGAGGGAGCCGTGGGTTCTGGACTGCGACACGACGATCAAGGCGCTTTACGGTCGTCAGGAGGGAGCGGTTGTGAGCTACAACCCGAAGAAGCCGAGCCGCCCCTCGCATGCCTGCCATGCGTTCCTGATGGCGGGCACGCGGCTTGTTCTGGATGTCGAGGTGGCGCCGGGCAACCATCACCATTCGAGGCGCGCGGCGCCGTCCTTGTGGGCGTTGCTCGACCGTCTTGGGCGGGATCGCTGGCCGCGTCTGGTGCGGGGCGACAAGGACTGGGGCAGCGAGGCCAACATGGCGTCGTGCGAGGCTGCGGGTCCGGACTATCTGTTCAAGCTGCGCCTGACGAAGGGGGCGCGCCGGCTTGCCGGGCGGCTGATGGCGCGGGACGGCTGGGAGGATGCGGGCCAGGGTTGGTCGGGGATCGGGGCCGATCTGCGTCTGCAGGGCTGGAGCCGGACGCGCCGGGTTGTGGTGCTGCGCCGGCGGCTTCCTGCGATGCTGGCGCTGACGCGTGGCGACAAGGCCCGGGGCGAGCTGTTCTGGACCGGGGCGCAGCCCGGCACCGGGGTGTGGGAGTTCGCGGTGCTGGCGACCTCGCTGGACCTGGAGATACGCTCGCTGGCCCAGCTCTACCGCGACCGGGCGGACGCGGAGAACGGCTTCGACGAGTTGAAGAACCAGTGGGGTTGGGGCGGCTTCACCACGCGCGACCTGACGCGCTGCCGGCACATGGCCCGGCTGGTCGCGCTCATCTACAACTGGTGGAGCCTGTTCGTGCGCCTCGCCGACCCCGACCATCACCGCGAGGCGATCACCAGCCGGCCGCTGCTCCTGCACGGGGTTGCCCGCCAGACCCACCACGCCGGCCAGACCCGGCTGACGGTGACCTCCCATCACGGGCGTCGCAAGACGGTGATGGCGGCGCTGCGCCGGATCGCCGGCTTCTTCCGGTCGCTGACGCAAACTGCGGAGCAGTTGAGCGCCGGGGATCGCTGGCGCCGGATCCTCGCCGAGGCGCTCAGGAAATACCTCCATGGCCGCGAACCGGGGCGTCAACCCTGGCTGCCGCCACCCAGGACCGCGCCGACAGGCTGAAATCCACGCCCAAATCCGACCGTTCACACTACCCCGAGACAGCGATCAAGCCTGTCAACTGCCGAGAAATTTGCGCTGTGGGGTTTTTCCGGTCGGATGGGACGTTGGGTCCGGGTGTTGATGTTGTTTGTTCCGGCGTTCGAGGCGGTCGCCGCGGTTGCTTTTCGAACTTGAGCGGCCCAGCCCGGCAGCATCGCCGGCCTTCGGTCGCGTTTGTCCGTATGCCGGGGTCCGGCGGGTTGGGTCAGCGTTGTCGGCAGTCGGCTGAGGGGTCAGCCGGTATCGAGGTATGGCGCCGGGCCGACCAAGGAGCGCATGCGTGCGACGCGTCCGGCGCGGGCCTGTGCAAGCGCCATGGCCATCATGACCGCCAGGGCCAGCCCGATGCGGGTCTTCATCTTCGCGCGTCCGCGGATGTAATGGGTCTCGAAGTTGAAGCTGCGGTCGAGGCGGGCGTTGATCCGCTCCATGGCGGTGCGCCGGTTGTATCCGCGCCGCCATGACGGGCTGCCCCAGGGCGTGGGCGTGAAGATACGCCGGTCATGGCTGTCGAGGTCGACGCGCAGGATGCGGCCGTATTCGCCGGACTTCACCCCACCCGCCCGATGGCAGGCCCGGCGTCCCTTGCACTCGAAGCCGAAGGCGGCTGCGGGGCAGCGGTATTTGAGCGTGCCGCAGACGCCGCGCCCGGCCTCGAACCCCTGGAAGGCCATGGCGCGGACCTCGCCGGTCTGCGGGCACACGCAGGACACCCGGCCGCGTTCGTCATGAACGATGACGTCGGCGCGCCCGGGGAACAGCGGTCGCGTGATCGGCCGGGCCGGGTCATGGCCCGGCTCCTTCTTCTCCGCCCGCCACATCAGGCGCGTGTCGATCAGCGGGCGGATATGCCACCTGTCCCACAGCCGCGCCTTCAGGCGGGCGTTGTCGAGACCGCGGTCGGCGCTGAAATCGGCGCAGCGCCCGGCCATCTCCGGCGCCTCGGCGAACAACTCCTCCAGCATCCCGGACAGCACCCCGGGTTCCGATGCCGACGCCCGCGTCACCTCGAAGGCCACAGGAACCTCGTGGTCCGTGTCGGCGATCAGGTGCAGCCCGTAGCCGAACCACGACTTCACCTTCTTCCACACCGCGCCGGTCTTCGCGTTCACCCCGCCCGTCTCGTGCCTGCCCCAGTCCGCATCGGGGTCCGAGGTCTGCCCCCTGGCCCCGGCAACCCGGCCCGTCGAGTGGCTCGCCACCGCCTTGCCGTCGTAGCCGAGATGGCGACCGAAGTCCGGCAACTCCTCGAACAGCGAGGCGCGCAGACGCCCGATCATCCCCGACACAAGGCCGCGCTCGTCCTCAAGGCGCACCACGCGCCCCAGGAACCGCGAGAAGTTCCAGGCGCCCGGCACCGTCGAGCGCAACGGCGCCGGACGCCTCACCGCGCGCCCTGCGCAAAGCGCCACCACCGGCGCACCCTGCAAGGGCAGCGCCTCGAACCCGCAAATCTCAAGCAATGCCGGGTTGCGGCCCAGCTCACGCAGCAGCGACTGCATCGAGGCATGCTGGAACACGATCCCCGCGATCAGAGCCCGCCACATCGCCCGCACCGGGTAGTCGTTGCGACCCCGGCCTCGACCCGCCTCAAGCGCAGCCACAACCTTCTCGTCGGGAAGCGTGTCGAGCACCACACGCAGACGCTCAAGGTCCGCAAGGCCCTCCACAGACCACCACGAAAAGGCTAACTTCTCCGCTGTCGCCATCACGTTCTCCCAACCAGCGCCGGTGGATGGAACAAGGGCCGCAGGCCCGATGGCGACACCTTCTACTCAGTCCCGCGCCTCAACGCGACGCGCCCGAAAACCAGCCCGCGCACGGCCATGGGGTGGAAATCCACAAAACCTTTCCCTTCAAACCGCAAAAACCCCGGAAATCAGCCATCCTGACGGGGTAAGAAAAATCCAGACCCTCCGCAATGCCTTGCTCAGAAAGCACTTCCAAACAGCGCACACGCCTCCTGCCGGATTTAGGTTGATTGTCGCGGCGGTCCGGTGGGCCGGAGATGAAGCGGCCCGCGGAGGCGATCCCCGCGGGCCGTGAGTGTGAGGGCAGTTCGGCCGAGCTGGTGGCCTCGGGTCAGTCCCTGGTATTTTTCTCGGTGGCGTAGTTCGCCGGCCGGCCGCGCTTTCGCTTGCCCCTGTCGAGCGCTTCGCGGCGCCTGTAGCTCTCGACGTTCATCTCGAGGATGGTGGCGTGGTGGACGAGGCGGTCGACGGCGGCCACCGCCGTCGTTTCGTCCGGGAACACCTTGTTCCAGTCTCCGAAGGGCTGGTTTGCGGTGATCAGCAGGGATCTCCGCTCGTAGCGCGCCGAGATGAGTTCGAAGAGGACGCTGGTCTCGGCCTGGTCCTTCTGGACATAGGCGATGTCGTCGAGGATCAGCAGGTGGTAGCGGTCGAGCCTGGCCAGCATGGCTTCCAGGGCGAGCTCGCGGCGCGCGACCTGCATGCGCTGCACCAGATCGGTGGTTCTGGTGAAGAAGACACGGTATCCGTTCTCGACCAGGGCAAGGCCGATGGCGGACGCCAGATGGCTCTTGCCGACGCCTGGCGGGCCGAAGATGAGGCAGTTGGCGCCCTGGTCGAGCCAGGCGTCGCCGGCGGCCAGGGCATTGACCTGTGCCTTCGAGATCATCGGTACGACGCTGAAGTCGAAGGCGTCGAGGGTCTTGCCCGGGATCAGCCTGGCCTGCCTGAGATGGCGTTCGATGCGCCTGCGGTCGCGCTCGGCGAGCTCGTGCTCGACGAGGGTTGCGAGGAAGCGCGCGGCGGTCCATCCCTCGGCGTCGGCCCTCTTGGCGAAGCCCTGCCAAAGCTGGTTGATCGTCGGCAGGCGCAGATCGGCAAGCATCAGCGAGAGCTTGATGGCGTCGATCTTGTTGGGATCGGTGGCGATCCTGTCCTGGTTGTCGGTCATGCCGCGCCTCCCGCGTCGAGCAGGGTGCCGTAACCGGCAAGGAGTGGCCTGGCGATGCGGATGCTGGGCATGCTCCCCGGGCGCGGCGCGAAGCGCGCCTTGAGCTTGTCGGGGTCGGGGAGCCTGCCGGCGTTGAGCGCCCGGTCGATGGCGTGAGCGAGATCGGCCTCGCAGTTCTCCTCGTGGGCGAGCGCCAGGAAGGCGACCGCGAGCCGGCAGGCCCGGCGCTCGCCCACCCGCTCCAGGGCCGTCTCGAAGCAGCGCCGGTAGGCCTCGCGCGGGAACAGCGCGTCGCGGTAGACCAGGTTCAGGAGCGCCATCGGCTTCTTCTTCAGCGAGTGGATGACGTGGCGGTAGTTGACGACATGAGCGTTGGGGCCAGTGGAGCCGGCGCGCCCACGCGGCAGGGTGAGCAGATGGGTGCCTGAGAGGAACAGCTCGATCCGGTCGTCGTAGACGCGCCCGCCGAGCCGGTGTCCGATGAGGTTCGAGGGCACGGTGTAGAACACGCGGCGTAGTCCGAAGCCGGACGACGAGGTGATGTTGACGCTGATCTGCTCGTAATCGACGGTCCGGCCGACCGGCAGGTCCCGCAGCTTCGCGCGCTCGGCCTCGATGGCCCTGGAGCGGTGCGCGTTGGCCCGGCCGACCACCTCGGCGATGAAGCGCCGATAGGTGCCGAGGTCCTCGAAGTCGCGCGAGCCGCGCAGCGCCAGCGCGTCCGCGATCCGGCGCTTGAGGTGGCCGTGCGGTCCCTCGATCGAGCCGTTCTCGTGCGCCACGCCGCGGTTGTTGCGGGTGGCCTCCATACCATAATGCTCACACAGCGCCTGGTAGCGCCCGGTTATGTCCTCAGCCGCGTCCTTGCTCAGGTTGCGGAACGCCGCCGACAGGCTGTCGGTGCGGTGCTCGCCGGGCGCGCCGCCGAGATGCCATAGCGCGTCCTGCAGCCCCTCGGCCAGCGCCGTGAAGCTCTCGCCGCCGAGCACCACCCGGGCATGGGTGAAGCCCGACCAAGCGAGGCGGAAGTGATAGAGCATGTGATCCAGCGGCTGCCCCGCGACGGTCACGCCGAGCGGGCCCATACGAGTGAAGTCGGACAGGCCCTGCCGGCCCGGTTCGTGCTTCTGGCGGAAGATCACGTCCTGCTCCGGACCGTGCTCGGCGCGCCAGACGCGGATCCGCCGCTCCAGCGTGCGCCGCACCCCCGGGTCCAGATCGGGATGGCAGCGCATCAGTTCCTCGAACACGCCGACCGGGCGGATGCCCGGGCTGGCCTCTGGAATCGGCACCACTTCCGTGTCAAAGATATCGGCCAGCGGGTCCGGACGGCGCCGGCCCCGCGGCTTCTTCTCTTGCAAGGGCGGCGCCGGACCGGCGGCAAGCCGGTACCCGGTGGCCCGGCTGAAGCCCGCCTTGGCGGCCGCCACCTCGATGGTGTCGGTCTTCTTCCGGGTCATGAACAACCTCTTCTGGCGATCGGTTATGTGACGCCCGGGCAACGCCGCGCTCTCCCGCTTGGAAAAGCACCAACGTTCGCCCGAACGGCCGATCCCGCCAGAAGGCCCGGAGGAAATTTTTCGAGCCGGCGGCCCGCAACTACAGTCGGGCTACGCCCTCCCTCCGTTCCGGGCCGCCGCCTTCCCTCGTCTCATCCTGATTGACGCGGAAGTCTCAAGTTGATTGTCGCGCCGCAGCCGGCGGCGATCGCGCGGGAGTTCCGCGTCTCGCGCGCCCGGGTCGACGCGACGCGCTGTCTACGGGGACAGCTTCGGGCCGGTTCCGCCTCTCGCGCGCCCGGGTCGACGGCGTGCTGGCCGGCACCGGACAAGGCCGCCGGTGAGCGGGAGGCTCACGGCCACGACGCCATCCGCCGCCCGGTCTCCCGCACCCGCGACCCGATGGACCTCTACATCGTCGCCTTGCGAGGCTCGCACCGGTATATCCCCAGATAGGCCGGCGCACCAACGCCGGCATGACGCCGCTCAACGCCGTGCTCCGCTACCGGGAGCTGCTCACGGTGGAAGACCTGTTCCGCCGGGCGAAGGCCCAGTTGCGCACCCGACCGATCTACCACTCCTGCAACGCCGCGATCCGCGGCCACGTCTTCTGCTCCTTCCTCGCGCTGGTCCTCCAGAAGGAACTGGCCGACCGATGCGCCGCCGCTGGCGTCAGCATCGAATGGCACGACCTGATCCGCGACCTCGACCTCCTGCAAGAGGCCACCATCGAGAAGCACGGCAAGCGCATCACCACCCGCACCCATGTCGAGGGCCCGGAAAAGGTCCACGCGTCATGCTGTCGGCGGCAAGGCCGGTGGCGCGGGAATGCCTTCGCGGATCAATGCGTCGATCCTGTCAGAGATGCGCTGGGCGGCGTCGCGGAGTTGCTCCATGGTCCAGTCGGCGGCATAGCCCTCGGTCACGTCCCGGGGCCGGGCGTGGTTGACCAGCCGCTTGGTCAGGCTGGCCGGCAGCATCAGGTCGCGGTCGGCGACGGTGATGAAGCAGTTGCGCAGGGCATGGAACCAGAATTTCGCGCCGCCCGCCTCGCCGATGCGCGCATTCATGTGCTGCATGCCGGTGAGACGCCCGGACCTGCTGGTTTCGGACGGGAACACCCAGCCCCGGTTCGCCTCGGGGACACGGTCGCGTTCGGCCAGGCGGCGTTCGAGAATGGCCGCGAGCTGCCGGGTGACGGGAAGCGCCAACGGCGCGCCGGTCTTGGTGTCCTCGACCCGGAACACCATCGCCGCCCTGTCCACCCGCGCCCATGCGAGGCCGAATACTTCGGCCCGGCGCATGCCGGTATAGAGGCCGAAGTGCAAGGCGTCGCGGGCGACCGGGTTACGCACCGCCGCCTCGATGCCGCGGTGCCAGCGCGGCAGCACCTCGGCCGGCGGCTGGATGATGCGCCGTTTCGGGCGATGGGGCCGCCCGCCCGCGACGCGCCACTGGTCCACCGGATTGTGCAGCCCCTCATGGTCGAGGCACTGGCGGCGGTAGAGGGCGCGCAGCATCTTCATCGCATTGTTGGCCTGCACCCACCCGGCATTCTCGCTCAGGCGCCGGAAGCGCTGCTCGACATCGCGGCGCCCGATGGTGTCGAGAGGGCGGTCGAGCCAGTCACCGAGGTCCTTGTGGACGGTGCTGCGGTATACCGCAACGGTACTGTCCTTGCGCGCCGGCCCGGCGGCGAGATAGTCCTCGAAGGCGTCCCGCACCGTCGGCATGGCGCGGGCGCGGGTGCGCCCGGCGGCGGGGTCCTCGCCGGCGGCGACGCGGCCCAGCGTCTCCCGGGCGAGGCGCCTGGCCTGTTCGGGGGTGATGCGGCCGTGGCGGCCGAGGACGAGGCGCCGGTTGGCGGCCTTGCGCCCGCCGTCGCCGGCGCGGTAGTTGACGATGTAGGAGCGCATGCCCGAGGGCTGGACGCGGATGCCGAATCCGGTGAGGCGGTCGTCCCATGCGATGAAGGGTTTGTGCCGGGGCTTGAGGGCTTCGACGTTTCGCTTGTTGAGGGTGAGCTTGAGGTTTGCAGTGCGCTTGCCGGTCTGTGTTGACATAGTGATATTCCTTCGAAACAGCCCTGAATATCACCATACAGGTCAACACATGAAAGTCAACCGGGGCGTAGTCCTGGCGCGCCTTGTCCACCGGGAAAACCAATACTTCATTGATACACAACGATTTCCTTTGACATCAGTTGCCAGGAACAGACAGGCGTACGGTGGAATACTGAAACGTTTGAGCTTGCCGACGGCCTGTTCGATGCGCGCCCGTCCTCTGTAGAGCGCGCTTGCGAAGCGCTTTGGCCTGTTTTTGATGTTCTTCCGGTAGGGAATGACGGTCAGGGCGCCTCTTTTCCGGGCGAGTTGGCGGTTTCCGGCGCTGTCATAGCCCTTGTCGGCGACGATGGCGCGGGGCCGGACATCGGGGCCGATGTCCATCAGGGTCTCGAAATGCGGACTGTCGGCTGCCTCGCCGCCGGTCAGGTCGAAGGCGATCGGCAGGCCGTCGAAATCGGTCTTCAGGTGGATTTTGGTGCTGAAACCGCCCCGCGAGCGTCCAAGCGCCTGACCCTGCTGCCCCCTTTTGCGCCGGCCGCCGATACATGCGCGCGGGTCACGGTCGAATCGAACATCTGAACCAGGTGCGCCGTGCTGCTCAAATCCGCCAGCGTGGCGAAAAAGTCCTCGAACACCCCTGAACGGCTCAGACGGTGAAAACGCCGCCATACCGTATTCCAGTGCCCGAACCGCTCCGGCAGCGCCCGCCAGGTGATGTTGTGAACCGCAAAGAAGTGCAGCGCCTCCAGAAACAGACGGTCGTCCTTCGCCTTCGCACCCCGCCTCGGAAGGCAAAGCCGGAAAACCTCCAGCGCAACCTCCCAGTCTCCATTCGTCATCTTCGTCGACATCAAAGAAACCCCCGAATCGCCGACGCCTCATGATTCAGACAAATCCTCGCACGGGAATCCCTGAACACGCTCCTGAGTCAATACGTCCACAGGGCCTAGGTTCAATCGACATACAGGATTCCCTGGGAAGACATTATGTGATTCATGACGCTCCAACTGATTTTCGGTTGGAGTTGGGCGTATGGTGAAGCGCTATGAGCTGACGGATGCGCAGTGGGTCCGCATCGAAGGTCTGCTTCTGGGCAAGCCGGGCGATCCGGGGCGTTCGGGAGCAGACAACCGGTTGTTCGTCAACGCGGTTCTGTGGGTGCTTCGTTCGGGCGCCCACTGGCACGACCTGCCGCCGCGCTATGGGAAGTGGAAGTCGGTGCACAAGCGTTTCACACGCTGGGCCAAAGTGGGCGTGTGGGAGAGGGTGTTCGATACCCTGACGGCGGATCGCGACAATGGCTATCTCATGCTCGACAGCACCATCGTGCGCGCGCATCAACAGGCGGCGACCGGAAAAGGGGGGGCCGGGATCAGGCTCTGGGGCGTTCCAGAGGCGGACTGACGACCAAAATACACATCGCCTGCGACACTCTCGGACGACCGCTCCGCGTGATCCTCTCGCCCGGACAGGCCGGCGACGCGCCAAAGGCCCTGGCGTTGATGGAGGGGTTTCGGCCCCGCCATGTGCTCGCCGACGCTGCTTACGACGCCAATGCCATCCGCAACCGCATCGCCGACATCGAGGCCGAGGCCGTCATCCCCTGCAATCCAACGCGAAAGCGTCTCATCGGCTATGACGCCGAAATCTACAAACACCGAAACCGCATCGAGCGCTACTTCAACAAGATCAAACACTTCCGCCGCATCGCAACCCGATACGACCGAAAAGCAATATACTTCCTCGCCTTCATACACATCGCTTCTGCTATCCTCTGGATGCGATGAATGTCGATTCTGCCTAGAGCGCCATGACGGCGGCCGGACGTTCGCGACGATCATGCACGTTCTCAGGGAAGACCTCGGCTACAGCGTCAGCACACGGGTCATCGATTCCTCTCCCTGGGTTCCGCAGAAGCGTGAGCGGATATTCATCGTGGGCTTGCGGCAGGAAACGGATTTCGATTTCGACCGGCTGGCGGTCCCGGCAGGACCCGGACCTGTCCTCGGGACCGTGCTCGACACGGATGTTCCAGACAAATACACGCTCACCACGCATCTCTGGAAATATCTGAGGGACTACAAGGAACGGCACAGAAGGGCAGGAAACGGATTCGGCTATTCCCTGTTCGGCCCGGAAGACGTCACCCGCACGCTCTCTGCCCGTTACTACAAGGACGGCTCGGAAATTCTCATCCGCCAGGAGGGACGGCGTCCCCGGCGCCTGACTCCACGCGAATGCGCGCGCCTTATGGGCTTCGAGAAACCCGGCGAGACGACATTCCGGATTCCGGTATCCGATACCCAAGCCTACCGCCAATTCGGTAACGCTGTGGTCGTCCCCGTCGTCCGCGCCGTAGCGCGACTCATGAAGCCGCATATCGCGGAACTGCTCGCGAGGGAGGGACGGGTCCTGCCCTCTGCGCGGCAGGAGGAATTCCTGTTCGCCGAGCCTGCTCTCGCCAGCTGACTCGTGTCCGCCGATATCGTCTCGCCCAAGGTCCGCAGCCGGATGATGGCCGGCATCCGGAGCCGAAACACAAAACCGGAATTGGCTATACGGTCCGCCCTGCATCACCGAGGTTTCCGGTTTCGCCTGCATCGCAAGGATCTACCCGGCAAGCCCGATCTTGTTTTGCCGAAGTACAGGGCGGTAATTTTTGTTCACGGGTGCTTCTGGCATGGACATAACTGCCACCTTTTCAAGTGGCCGAAGACCCGGGAGGAGTTCTGGCGGGATAAAATCGCCTCGAATGTCGCGCGCGACCGCAAGCAGGTCCTGGCCCTGCGCGAGGCGGCTTGGCGCGTGGCGATAATTCGCGAATGTGCACTGAAAGGCCGAACGCGATTACCGGTCGGCATGATCGCTGATCGCTGCGCGGCTTGGCTTGAATCCGAGAGCACAGAACTGGAGATCGCAGGCGATGAGACGCGGACAACTGCGTGACTGTTTCAAGGGAGCGGGCGTCAAGCGCCTGTCGGCTGTCGACGCCAACCCCGAAAGGTCGAATCAGCACGAGATCGGCACGACCTAGGTCATGCGAATGCGGTTCCTTGGCGAGGAGCAACACCGGCGCTACCGGACGGTCTATATCTGGCTCGGTGGGGAGCAAGACGGCATTACTATCGAGGGAACCGCGACCCACTATGACGCGCGCGAGCGGAAGGCGCCGAGAAAAGAATGGCGGCTGTATTATCCGTCCAATCCGGTCACAGAGGCTATGCGGGAGGGGGATGCGCTGTTCCTAGCCATGACTGGCGAGGATATTCTCTATTTCATCGTCGCGCCCGGCGGCTCCACCAGCGAGCAGCAATTGTCATGGCTGTTCGGTGTACAGCCCGCTGGCGACAGGTTCATATCGAGGGAGTTTCCCGACGACGGACCCGAGCTGGATTTCGCGGCGCGTTACATACTGGACGAGCTTGGCATCGAGTTCGAGTGTAGGTGACGGTCGTAAAAGGCGCTTATTTGCTGGCGTTGCGCGTTTTTGCGGGGCGTGATGATCGCAGTGATTGTGGTGCGGCGGTGTTTGTGACGGGGGCCTGGGACGGAAGGAGGGCGTAGCCCGACTGGAGTCGCCGGCCCCCGTCGCGTTGATATTTTCGCCTGCCGAGGGGAGGGTGTCCTGGCGCTGTCGGCGGGGGTCGCCGGGCTGCGCGAGGGGGTAGACTGGGGCTGCTGAGAACGATGCGGCGCCGGCCCCGTTTGCTAGGTGGCAACGACCGGCGCCGCACCCCCCGAGCCATGCAAGGCACGGCCCGTATGCGCAGTATCGTAGGCGTTCGGGCGTGGGTCCACCCCGTTCTCATCGGTCTTTGCGATGAGGAACGCCGCCCGCCTGTTCACCTGCGCTTCGTGCCATCGCCAGGTTGTGCTGTGCCGGCGGTGCGACCACGGCAACATCTACTGCTCGCGTCCGTGCAGCGGCCGGGCGCGGCGGCGCTCGCTGCGCCTTGCCGGGCGTCGCTACCAGAACAGCCGGCGGGGCCGTCACAAGCATGCCGAACGCCAGCGGCGCTACCGCGAGCGCCGTCGCGTCCGTGCGCCTGAGGAGGGGCGCCGTGCGCAGAAAGTGACGCATCACCCTTTGACCCGTTCACCGCGCCGTCCTGTTGTGGCGGGCATGCCGGCGGGGCGCTCGGGAAGGAGGCCCTTCGGACCCGACCGTCCCGCCGGAGTGTTCCGCTGCGATCACTGCGGGCGGTTCTGCGCCCGGGCGGTCTATCCGGGCCTGCGCCCGGCGCGAAGGGAGTGAGATGGCGATCGACCAGCAGACCCGGGCCGAGATCCTGCGGCTGTATTTTGCCGAGAAGTGGCGGATCGGCACGATCGCGCGCCAGCTCGGCGTCCACCACGGCACGGTCGAGCGCGCGGTGGCGGCCGCCGGGGCGCCCACGCCTGAGAAGCGGCGCAGATCTTCGATGATCGATCCGTTCCTGCCCTTCGTCCGCCAGACCCTGGCGGTCTGGCCGAAGTTGCCCTCCAGCCGGCTCTACCGGATGGCGGTCGAGCGCGGTTACCGGGGGTGCGAGAGCCACTTCCGGCGCATGATCGCGCCCGGGCGTCCGCGGCCGGTGGCCGAGGCCTATCTGCGCCTCAAGGCCCTGCCCGGCGAGCAGGCCCAGGTCGACTGGGCCCACTTCGGCAAGGTGAGGATCGGGCGTGCGGAGCGCCCGCTGATGGCCTTCGTGATGGTGCTCGGCCACTCGCGCCGCCTCTTCCTGCGCTTCTACCTCAACGCCGGGATGGACAACTTCCTGCGCGGCCATGTCGAGGCCTTCGAGGCTTGGCAGGGCGTGCCCCGCGAGCTCTGGTACGACAATCTGAAGAGCGTCGTGCTGGAGCGGCGCGGCGACGCCATCCGCTTCAATCCCCGGCTTCTCGACTTCGCAGGCGCCTACCGCTTCCTGCCGAAGCCGGTCGCGGTCGCCCGAGGCAACGAGAAGGGCCGCGTCGAGCGGGCCATACGCTATGTGCGCGACAGCTTCTTCGCCGCCCGCGCCTGGCGTGACCTCGACGATCTCAACGCCCAGGCCCGGGAGTGGTGCGAGGGCGTCGCCGCCGACCGCCCCTGGCCGGACGACCGCTCCCTCACCGTGAGCGAGGCCTTCGAGCGCGAGCGCGGCTCCCTGATGGCGCTGCCCGACGACCGTCCCCCCGTCGACGAGAGGGTCGAGGTCAGGATCGCCAAGACCCCCTATGCCAGGTTCGACCTCAATGACTACAGCGTCCCGCATACCCATGTCCGGCGCACCCTCACCGTGGCCGCGACGCTGGAAGAGGTGCGCATCCTCGACGGCATGGAGGTCATCGCCCGCCATCCGCGCAGCTTCGACAAGGCGGCCCGCATCGAGAACCCCGAACACATTGAGGAGCTGGTCAGGCGCAAGCGTCACGCCCGCAGCCTGCGCGGGCAGAGCCGGCTGCTCCAGGCCGCGCCCAACAGCGAGCGCCTGATCGCCGAGGCCGCCCCCCGCGGCGCTTATATCGGCGCCACCGTCGCCGCCCTGCTGCGCCTGCTCGACCAATACGGCGCCGCCGAGCTCGAAGCCGCCATCGACGAGGCCCTCGAACGCGGCGTCCCCCATCCCAATGCCGTGCGCCTCAGCCTCACACGGCGGCGCGAACTGCAGGACAGGCCGCCGCCGATCCCCATCGACCTGCCCAGGGACCCGCGCGTGCGCGACATCGCCGTGCGCGATCACGATCTCGGCGGATACGACGGGCTGGCCGGCTACCATGAAAAGGACAGCGAAGAATGACCGACACCCTCATGAACCGCGCCCGCGCGCTGGGCCTGCACGGCCTCCTCGCCCATTGGGGCGAAGTCGCGGAGCGCGACTGGCTCGCCTCCCTGATCGCGTGGGAAGAAGATGAGAAGCGCGCCCGAAGCCTCAAACGCCGCCTCGCCGACGCCCGCCTCGGACAGTTCAAGCCGCTCGCAGACTTCGACTGGGACTGGCCAAGGCGCTGCGACCGCATGGCCGTCGAGGACCTCATGACCCTCGACTTCCTCAAGGAGGCCGCAAACCTCGTACTGGTCGGACCCAACGGCGTCGGAAAGTCCACCATCGCCGCCAATATCGCCCACCGCGCCGTCCTCGAAGGCCACATCGTGCGCTTCGCAACCGCCGCCAGCCTGCTCGGCGAACTCGCCGCCATCGACTCCGACACCCTGCTCCAGCGCAGGCTGCGCTTCTACGCCCGACAGCACCTGCTGGTCATCGACGAAGTCGGATATCTCTCCTACTCCAACCGCCACGCCGACCTGCTGTTCAACATCGTCTCAAGCCGCAGCCAGCAGAACTCAACCATAATCACCACGAACCGCCCCTTCGCCGAGTGGAGCGAGGCCTTCCCAAACGCCGCCTGCCTGGTCGCCCTCGTCGACCGGCTCGTCCACAACGCCGAGATCGTCGCCATCGACGGCGACTCCTGGCGCCGCAAGGAAGCCGAGGAACGTCAGAAGCAGCGCAGCGCCGAACGCCGCCGCCGGCGCGGACCGAAAGCCGGGCAAAGCACTGGAAAGGCGAACCCGGTCCCGTCGCCATAGCCATGCATCCCTCCCGCCCCCGCGAGCGGCGGGTGCGGGCCGAGAGCCTGCGGGGCTATCCCCTCGAACCCGTCGCCCGAGCCCTCGGCTACCGCAGCGATCCCGACAATGCCGTGCGCTGGAGACGGCCAGGATCGGTCCTCTCCATCAACCGCTTCATGTTCTACGACCATCTGCGCGCAGAGGAGGGAGCCGGGGCTATCGAACTGGCGGTCCATGCGCTCGGATGCACCCCGCCGGACGCCATCGACTTCCTCGCCGAACTGTCCGACCTCTCAATGCCCCCAGGCGGCCGCCGGCAGGCGCCGGCCAAGGACCCCCGCTGGCCCAACCTCCGGCGATACCTCGTCGAGCGGCGCGGCCTCGCGGACGCGCTCGTCACCCTGTGCCGCGACCTCGGCCTGGTCCATGCCGACCCTCACGGCAACCCCGTGTTCGTCCGCCGAAACGCCGCCGGCGAGGCTACCGGCATCGAAACCGTCACCGCTGACCGCAAAACGACCGCGGGCGGCGGCTTCTGGATGTCCTGGGAGACCGAATGGCCACACGCCGTCATCCTGGCCGGCAACGCCCTCGACGCACTCTCCATCCTCTCCCTCCACCTCGGCCCGGTAAAACGCACCGAATGCGCCACCGTCTCCACCGGCGCCGTCGCCACCAAAGTCCCCAAATGGATCGAGGCATGGAACCCGCGCCTCATCTTCTGTGCATACGACGCCACCACAAACGGCGATCACGCCGCAAGGCGCCTCGCCCGCAACGACACCAGAATCGTCCGGCTGCGACCCGCACTCGACAACCGGGACTGGAACGACATGCTCATCCGCGACCGAGCCGGCGAACCAATCGAAACCGATGACCAACAGATCAACTGAAAAACCGCAACCGGCCGAAAAATGTCAGCGAATAGGCGCGCTCTGTAACCGTCGCTAACAGTTCGAGGAACCGGACGCTGACAGGCTCGACGGGATCATCGAGAGGTTCGGGACGGATTTTCCGCGCACGGCCGAATTCTCGGACATTGCCCGTCTTACCCTTCCCCAAGTGCGTGCGGAGGACGATCCCGATGCGGCCCTGATTGCTTGGCTGACCCACGAGGAGGCACTGTTCCGCCGGCTTGAGAGGCGGGTCGTCTCGGCCCGTCTGGAGAAAGGATTCACCGGCGAAGACGGAACCGACGTGGACGGTTTCATCCGGTTTTCCCTCAGCGTCCAGAACAGACGGAAGTCACGAATGGGCTACTCGCTGGAGCACCATCTGGAGGCGGTATTCCGGGCGTTGGACATTGCTTATGTCCGGGGCATGGTGACGGAAAACAACCAGCGGCCGGACTTTCTTTTCCCCAGCGTCGAAGCCTACAGGGCCGCGCCCGTCACAGGCTCTCCGCACCTCACCATGCTCGGAGCCAAATCGACATGCAAGGACCGTTGGCGGCAGGTTCTGGCCGAAGCGGCCAAGATACCGAGAAAACACCTTCTGACGCTTGAGCCGGGTATATCCGAGGCGCAGACGGTGCAGATGGATGCGTCGAACCTGCAATTGGTGGTCCCCCGGTCGATCCAGGAAAGCTACACGGCCGGGCAGCAGGCCTGGCTCTGGAGTCTGGGCGAGTTCATCCGGGATGTGAAGAACCGGACCGACGGGTAAACCTGTTATCTTGGTCGATACAACCAACTACCGCGCTCCACACGGCTGCCTCGGCGGTTGACCTACTCTCCACCGGCGACGGCAAGCGCAGACTGTCAGGGATGGCCCCCGGATCGAGTCCGGGATGACGAAAATGCCTGTCTTGGGCCTGTCGAAGGGGACGGCGATCCTGCCGAATTTGCCGTTGATCTGTTAAGCCGGATCATTAAGGGAAGATGATATATTTTGGAATATCGTTTCTTGACGATACCCTTTCGGTTCGATATATAAAACCATATCGAACCCGCTATTGGATATAGAAAAGCAGATCGAATGACCTATGCGACCGAGCATATCGCCCGCACGCTGAGACGCGCCCGCGAAGCCCGGGGGTTGAGCCAGCGCGCGCTTGGCGCCAGGGCCGGGATGCCGCAGAGCCACATCTCGAAGATCGAGAAGGGCGCTGTCGATCTCCGGGTTTCGAGCCTGGTCGAGCTGGCCCGCGTCCTGGACCTGGAACTTGAACTCGTGGCCCGCAAAGCCCTCCCGGCCGTGCATGCAATAGCCGGCAGCGATGACGCCGAAACGGTGCGGCCCGCCTACAGCCTGGATGACGACGACGATGGCTGAGGTCCGCGTCCTCGATGTCCTGCTGCATGGCGCGCCCGTCGGCACGCTGACGCATGTGCCGGGGGACCGCACGCTGTTCGCGTTCGCCGAGGACTATGCGGCGGACGAACGCAGGCCGGTCCTCGGGCTCTCCTTCAAGGACCGGTTCGGGGAACTCATCACTTCATTCAGGCCGACCCGGACAAGGCTGTTGCCGTTCTTTTCGAACCTGCTGCCCGAGGGACGCATGCGCAGCTATCTGGCCGAACGCGCCGGCGTGAACGAGAGGCGCGAATTCTTCCTGCTGCGGGCGCTGGGCAGCGACCTGCCCGGAGCCGTCACCGTCATGCCGGCGAACGGCGACGTCCGGCCCCTCGATGTCGACGACCGCGACGGGCCGGGCCGGCATGGACCCGGGAATGCGCTGCGGTTCTCGCTGGCCGGCGTCCAGTTGAAATTTTCCGCGGTCGAGGCGGCGAGGGGCGGGCTGACGATCCCGGCCCGCGGCGTGGGCGGCTCGTGGATCGTCAAGCTGCCTTCACGCGAATTCGAGAATGTGCCCGAAAACGAATTCGCAATGATGACGCTCGCCCGGATGATCGGCATGGATGTGCCGGCGCTCCGGCTCATCGATCCGGACGCCGTCGGGAACCTGCCCGAAGGGATCGGCGCCCTGAACGGACAGGCTCTTGCCATCGAACGCTTCGACCGGCTTGCAGACGGAACCCCCGTTCATATCGAGGACTTCGCCCAGATGTTCGGCGTCTATCCGGAGAACAAGTACGAAAGGGCCAGCGCCGGAAACATCGCCTATGTCATCGGGACCGAAGGAAGCGATGCGGACATTGCCGAATTCATCCGGCGGCTCACCTACAGCGTCCTGATCGGCAATGCCGACATGCACCTCAAGAACTGGTCCCTGATCTATCCTGACAAGCGTCATGCGGCGCTGGCGCCCGCCTATGATTTCGTTTCCACAATTCCATATATCGCGGACGGCAGGGCGGCGCTCAATTTCAGCCGGACAAAGCGCTTCGACCGGTTTTCCGAGGACGAACTTTCCCATCTCGCCGCGAAGGCGCGCCTGCCCGGCAACCTTGTGCTGGAAACCGCCCGCGAGACCGTCGCGCTCTTCCATCAGCACTGGAACGCCGAAAAGGCCCATCTGCCGCTCTCCGGCATGGCAGTCGGTGCCGTCGAAAAGCATCTGGAGACCGTACCCATTGCCAAGTGAAGCAAGCACGGTCTTGCTGTAGTTGGAACGGAATGGTTTGACTCACATGCTCGGGTCATATTCGGAAGCTCAATCTGTCGAGTGGGCGAACTGAGATCGCGGCAATGTCCTTGTCCCGTACGCAGGGAGCCGTTTTCTGGCGGCAGATACATGGGAGCCCGAGGGTTCTCCTGCCGGGCATCCATACCGGTCCCCGCGCCCGGCGGGGCGGGCGGAGAGGGCCGCGGTGCAGGGAGCCGCTCAACCGTCCATGACACCTCCCGACGGCCCCTCCGCCCTTCGGAAATGCGGCTTGACCGGGCGAGGGGCGCGCGGCACCATGAACCCATGCTGGACTGGGTTATCGCACATCCGAACGCGGCGACGGCGCTGGCGACCATGTCTCTGGTTGCGGTCGGCCTGTTTATCGGCACCGGGCAGATCGCGGTGATCTGGATCGGCATCCGCGCGATGGACCGCTCGTCGGCGGCGCGCAAGGCGGACCGGGACGCGGCGCAGGAGGATGCGCGCAAGCGGTTCGAGGCGGACGAGCGCCGCCATGAGGAGGCCATGAAAGCGCTGGCGCGGGAGGAGGCCGCCTCCACGCATCGCCATGAGGAGGCGATGAAAGCGCTGGCGCGGCAGGCGGCCGACACCGCGCACCGCCATGAGGAGTCCATGGCGGCGTTGAAGGCGCTGATCGAGCGAACGGCCCCGCGGCCCGCGCCGGCCGGGTGACGGCGTTCGTTTCAACGAAAACGGGGAATGCTGCGCCGCCGGAGGGAGCCCGATGTTCCCTCCCGGACCCGAAGGCTGCCCGGCCGGGGACCGCCCGGCCGCGCAATTGAAAACCGGCATTCGTCCCGCCCGGTTTCAAGGGCCGCCCCGATGCGGCGGGCGGGGGCAACGGCAGGGGAGGCGGGGCGGTGCTTGCAGTGGTGATCCCGACCCTGAACGCCGCCGCCGGGCTGCCCCGGGCGCTGGAGTCGCTGGCGCCGGGGCGGGAGCGGATCGCGGAGATCGTGGTTGCGGACGGCGGCTCGACCGACGGCACGCGGGCCGTTGCCGAGGCGGGCGGGGCGCGCGTGGTCGAGGCGCCGCGGGGGCGGGGCAGCCAGCTTCGCGCCGGCGCGGCGGCCACGAGCGCGCCCGGGCTGCTGGTGCTCCATGCCGATTCCCGCCTCGGGCCGGGCTGGCCGGACGCGCTGCCGGAGGACGGGCGGGCCGGCTGGTTCCGCTTCCGCCTCGACGACCCCGCCCCGGCGGCGCGGCGCGTCGAGCGGCTGGCGAACTGGCGCGCCCGGCGCCTCGCCCTGCCCTATGGCGACCAGGGCCTCGTGCTGCCGCGCGCGCTCTACGACGCGGTCGGCGGCTATCGCGACATGCCGCTGATGGAGGATGTGGACCTTGTCCGGCGCATCGGCCGGCGCCGCCTCGCGGAACTCGACGCCGAAATCACCACCTCCGCCGCCCGCTACCGCCGTGACGGCTACTGGCGCCGGCCGTTGCGCAATCTCGCCTGCCTCTCGCTCTACTTCGCGGGCATGGCGCCGGAGCGCATCCTGAGGCTCTACGAATGACACGGGCGGTCGCCGGCCGGAACCTTCTTCTCGTCATGCCCGGACTTGTTCCGGGCATCCATGCGGCCGTGCGGCGGAAGCGGTGGCAGGAGATGCCCGGAACAAGTCCGGGCATGACGGAGGGGGGCCGTTCGGGCATGACGGAGGGGGAGCGAAACGCGCCGCCGCCGGACGCAGCTCCCGCTCCGGGCACCCCGGCATGAGGTCCTGCGGCATGCGGCGCGGCACGGTGGTGGTGATGCTGCGCGAGGCCAGGCTCGGCGCGGTCAAGACCCGGCTCGGGGCCGATATCGGGCCGGCGCGCGCCACCGCCTTCTACCGGCGCATGGCGGCCGACGCGCTGCGCCGGCTGGCGGCGGACCGGCGCTGGCGGGTCGTGCTGGCGGTGACGCCGGACGGGGCGCGCGGCCCCTGGCCCCGCCGGCTCCGGCGCATCGGGCAGGGCCGGGGCGATCTCGGCCGGCGCATGGACCGGGCGCTCGCCCGCGCGCCGATGCCCGCCTTGCTGGTCGGCAGCGACATTCCGGGCCTCCGGCCGCGCCATGTCGCGCGCGCCTTCCGCCGGCTCCGCGCGGCGCGGGCGGTGTTCGGCCCGGCGGAGGACGGCGGCTTCTGGCTGGTGGGCGCGAGGCAGCGCACGCGGCTCTTCGCCGGCCCCGTGCGCTGGTCGCACCCGGAGACGCTTGCCGACGCGCTGGCGCAGCTTCCCTTCCCGGCCGCGCTCGCCGACCGGCTGGCGGATGTTGACGACGGCGCCGCATGGGCTGCCTATAATCGCGCCCCATGCGTTTCTCGATCCTCTCCATAGGCGACCACTACCCGGACCGCCCGCGCCCGGTCGCCGGCCTCTATGACGAGGTCATCGGCCAGTGCGTGCTCGCGGAACGGCTCGGCTATGAGGCGTTCTTCACCGCCGAGCACCATTTCCATGAATACGGCGCCGTGCCGGACCCGGCCGTGCTGCTGACCGCCATGGCCGCCCGGACCTCCCGCATCCGGCTCGGCACGGCGATCTCGGTGCTGCCCTTCCGCAACCCGCTCACCGTGGCGGAGAGCTACGCCATGGTGGACATGCTCTCCGGCGGGCGGCTGGTGCTGGGCGTGGGCTCCGGCTATCTCGCGCACGAGTTCGAGGGCTTCGGCGTCTCCCCGGAAGAGAAGCGCGAGCGCTTCGACGAGGCGCTGGAAGTGCTGCGGCTGGCGCTCTCCGGCGGGCCGGTCACGTTCGACGGGCGCTACCACAAGGTGGAGGGCGTGACGCTGAATGTCGCGCCGGTGCAGCGCCCGGTGCCGATCCATGTGGCCGTGCTGCGCCCCGAGGCGGCCTGGCATGTCGGCAGGGCCGGCAACTCGATCTTCTGCGTGCCCTACGCCTCCGTCGCCGGCATGGAGGATGTCGAAACCCTGTTCCGGTCCTTCGCCGGGGGCCGCGCGGAGGCGGGGCTGGACGGGGCCGGGGACGCCGCGGCCTTCGCCTTCCACACCTTCGTCGCGGAGACCGACGAGGAGGCCCGCGAGATGGCGGCCGAAGCCTTCGAGCTCTACGTCGCGACCCGGCTCTATGCCCGCCGGCAGGTCTGGGACGACATCATGGCGTCCGGCCTCTCGCTCATGGGCTCGGTGGAGACCGTGGCGGAGAAACTGCGCCTGCTCGCCGGCTGGGGCCTCGGCCATGTGCTGACCCTGCATAATTTCGGCGGCCTCGGGCCCGAAGCCGTCGAGCGGTCCATGCGCCTCTTCGCCGAGGAAGCGCTGCCGCGCGCTCTCGCGGCCGGCCCCCGCCCCTGAAGGACGCAGCACCGATGAAAACCTCCGATCCCGCCTCCGTCCTCTGGCAGGCGACGGCCCCGCCGGCGCCGCCGGCGCCCGCGCTCGAAGGCGGGCATGAGGCGGATGTCTGCGTCGTCGGCGGCGGCTTCACCGGGCTTTCGACAGCCTTGCACCTGGCGGAGGCGGGGGCGCGCGTGGTGCTGCTGGAGGCCGAGGAGCCGGGCTTCGGCGCGTCGGGGCGCAATCACGGCCAGGTGGTGCCGATGCTCTCGCGCTACGGGCCGGAGGAGACGGTCGCGCGCTTCGGCCCGGAAGAGGGCGAGCGGTTCAACCGCTTCACCGCGGAGTCGGCGAAGCTGGTCTTCGAGTTGATCGACCGCCTCGGCATCGACTGCGACGCCCGGCCGGTCGGCTGGCTGCTGCCGGTGGACAGCCCGGCCCGCGACGGCATGGTGCGCGCCCGCGCCGAGGCCTGGGCCGCGCGCGGCATGCCGGTCCGCTACCTGGAGCGGGACGAGACCGAGGCCATGACCGGCAGCCGCTACTGGCAGGGCGCGCTGCATCACGCCTGGGGCGGCAACATCCAGCCGCTCGCCTATGCGCGCGGCCTGGCGAAGGCGGCCATCGACGCCGGCGCGGCGATCCATGCCGGCTCCCCGGCGACGGCGCTGGCGCGGTCCGGGGGGCGCTGGCGCGTGGAGACGCCGGGAGGCGCGGTGACGGCCGACCAGGCCGTGCTGGCGACCAACGGCTATACCGGCGGGCTCTGGCCGGGACTGAGGCGCGCGGTCGTGCCGTTCCGGCTCTTCCTTGCCGCCACGGCCCCTCAGGGCGGCAATGTCCGCCGGCAGATCCTGCCCGGCGACCGCAGCGTCTCGGACAGCCGCACGCTGCTCTGGGCCTTCCGCTGGGACCGGGAGGGCCGCATGGTGATGGGCGGCGACATCGTGCTGCCCTGGCGCGCGCGCGGCCGCGCCGAGACCGTGGCGCGGCGGCGCCTGCAGGCCGCCTTCCCGGAGCTCGGCGAGGCCGAATTCGAATTCGTCTGGGACGGCAAGGTCGCGATGACCGTGGACCGCCTGCCGCGCGCCATGGAGCTCGGGCCCGGCGTCTGGACGGCGCTCGGCTACAACGGGCGCGGGGTTGCGCTGGCAACGGCGATGGGGCGCCTGCTGGCCGGGCGCTGCCTCGAGGGGCTGCAGGCCGACGACCCCGTGCCGGCGGCGCTGCGCCGGCCGCATCCCGTGCCGTCGAACCGCCTCGCCGTGCCAGTCGCCCGCGCCATGCTGCTGCGCTTCCGCCGGCAGGACGCGAAGGCGGCCCGCAGCCGGCCGGCCTGAGACGCGGGAACGGCGGGGGGCAGCCCGGAGCGGCGGCATGGCAGGCGGAGCATCCTGGTATCCTGCGGCCCGTGCGGCGGCGGCCTTCCTCATCATGGTCGTCGGCACGGCGGGCATGTTCGCCGGCACGGTCGCCCTCAAGCCGATGCAGGAGGCGTTCGACATCTCGCGGGGCGCGGCGACGCTGCCCTATATGGCGTTCATGGTCGGGTTCGGCCTCGGCAGCTTCTGGATGGGCCGCTTCGCCGACCGGCTGGGCGCCATGCGCGTCACCTTCGCCGGGGGGCTGACCCTCGGCCTCGGCTTCTGGATCGCCGGGCACGCGGTCGAGCTCTGGCAGGCGGTCCTGGCCCACGGGCTGCTGATCGGCCTGATGGGCGCCTCGACCACCATGGCGCCCATGGTCGCGGATACCTCGCTCTGGTTCGAGCGCCGCCGCGGCCTCGCGGTCGCCATGGTTATCAGCGGCGCCTATGTGTCGGGCATGGTCTGGCCGCCGGTGCTCGAAGTCCTGGTCCACGACCATGGCTGGCGGGACATGTATCTGGCCATGGGCGGCCTGACCTTGCTCTCGCTGCCGCTGCTGGCGCTGGTGCTGCACCGCCCTGCCCCGCGCACGGTGCTGACGGGGCCGCTGGAGGCGGCGGAGGCGGCCCGGCCGCTCGGCATGCGGGCCCCGGCGCTCCAGGCCCTTCTCTGCTGCGCGGGGCTCGGCTGCTGCGTAGCGATGGCCGCGCCGCAGGTCCATGCGGTGGCGATGGCGGACGATATCGGCCTGCGCCCGGCCGACGGCGCGCTGATGCTGTCGCTGATGTACGGGTTCGGCATTGTGAGCCGGCTCGGCTCCGGCTGGATATCGGACCGCATCGGCGGCCTGCGCACGCTCGCGCTCGGCTCGGCCGGCCAGACGGTCGCGCTGCTGCTGTTCCTGCCGGCGGACGGGCGGATCGCGCTACTGGTCGTCGCCGGGCTGTTCGGGCTCTCGCAGGGCGGCATCGTGCCGTCTTACGCCATCATCATCCGGGAGTATTTTCCGGCCCGGCAGGCGGGCGGGCGCATCGGGCTGGCGCTGCTGTTCACCATGCTCGGCATGGCCGCGGGCGCCTGGCTCGCGGGCGCGGTCCATGACCTCACCGGCAGCTACCGGGTCGCCTTTGCCGGCGCGGTCGCGGTCAACATCGCGCATCTGGGGGTCGCCGCATTCCTGGTGCGCCGCGCGGCAGCCATGCGCCGGGCGGGGGGCGTGCCGGCGCTCGGCCAGGCGGCCTGAACGGCAACGGATCGACGGGAGGGGAACGGATGGCGGAAAAGATCGCGCTGGTGGCGGGCGCCGGGCGGGGCACGGGCGGCTCCGTGATCCGGCGGTTTGCGGCCGGCGGCTACCGGGTGGCGATGCTCGCGCGCTCGGAGTCGCGGCTCAGCGAATACGAGGCGGCGATTCCCGGCACTCTGGCGGTTCCCTGCGACATCACCGACCGCGAGGCGCTGGCGGGTGCCGTGGAGCGGGTCCGCACCGAATTGGGGGACGACCCGCATGTCGTGGTCCACAACGCCGCGCGCGGAAGCTGGGGCGGCTTCCTCGACATGGACCCGGCGGACATGCAGGCCAATTTCGAGGTCAACACGATGAGCCTCCTCCATCTGGCGCAGCTGACCGCGCCGGGGATGGTCGCGCGCGGCGCGGGCGCGCTCATGGTGACCGGCAACACATCGACCTGGCGGGGCATTCCGCGCTTCTCCGGCTTCGCGCCGACCAAGGCGGCGCAGCGCATCCTCGCCGAGGCGATGGCGCGCGAGCTCGGGCCGCAGGGCGTGCATGTCGCCTATATCGTCATCGACGCGGTGATCGACCTATGGTGGACCCGGCGGCGCCATCCCGGCAGGCCGGACGACTTCTTCATCAAGCCGGACGCCATCGGCGAGGAGGTCTTCCGCATCGCGCACCAGGACCGCTCGGCATGGTCCTTCAATGTCGAGATCCGGCCCTTCGGGGAACCCTGGTGAGCGGCGGCGCGGCGAAAGGACCGAGCCCGGTGGGCGAACGCCGCATCCGGGAGGCCATCGTGCGCGGGCCCTACGGCGTCCATCTCGGCATCGAGCTGGCCGTGCTGGAAGCCGACCGCGCCGTCGTCCGGCTGCCCTGGCGGGCCGAACTCGGCAACGGCGCCGGCATCTACCACGGCGGCGCGACGGCGTCCCTGATCGACACGGCCGCCACGGCCGCCGCCTGGACGAGTCCGTCCGTGGTCGAGGCGACCAGGGGCGCCACGGTCGGATTCACCGTCAACTTCCTCTCGCCGGGGCTGAAGGGCCGCGGCCTGGAGGCGGAGGCCGTGGTGCTGCGCCGGGGCGGCTCGCTCACCGTCGTGGACGTGCTGGTGACGGACGACGGGGGACGCAAGATCGCCCGCGGCGTCGTCACCTACAAGCTCGGCGGCGGCGGCGCGTCGGGCACCGCGTTCGACTGATACGATTGTCGTTCGCTCGACACCTGTCGGCCTCGCGTCTCAATCGTCGCCCCGGACCCCGATCCGGGGCCCATCCCTGCCGTGTCAGCCTGGCGGAAAGGCCGGAAGATGGCCCCCGGCTCTCCGCTACGCTCCGGCCGGGGTGACGGTTGGGGGCTTGACCGCATATGCGTTCCGACCCGAACGGACCGCCCGTCAGGCCAGCCCGCGCAGGAAGGCCGACCGCGCCCTGGCGGCACCCATCAGCAGCGGCAGGTCGTTGCCGGCGAGCACGAGCCGCGCGCCCATGCCGATATAGCGCCCGGCGAGTTCCTCGTCATAGACGCCGCCCATGCCGGCATGCTTGCCGTTGTTGCGCGCCGCCGAGACCACGCGGTCGTAGGCGTCGGTGACGCGGTCATGTCCGAACTGCCCCGGTATGCCCATCGTGGCGCAGAGGTCGTTGGTGCCGATCAGCAGCGCGTCGATCCCCTCGACCGCGGCGATCTCGTCCGCGGCCTCCACGGCCTCGGCCGTCTCGATCATCACCACGGTGAGCGTCGCGCCGTTGATGAGCCGCGCGGCCTCGCCCGTCGGCAGCGCCTCGTATTCGAGCTGCGCCATGCCCCCGGCGACCGAGCGCCTGCCGACCGGCGGGTAGAGGCAGTTGTCGCGCACCGCCTCGGCTTGCGCCGCGCTGTCGACATGCGGCACGACGATGCCCTGCGCGCCCGCATCCAGCAGCCGGGTCGCGTGGAAATGCTCATGCGCCGAGGCGCGCGGGATCGGCGAAATGCCGGCGTCCAGCGAGGCGGCGCAGATCTGCGCCGCCGTATCGACGGAGAACGCGCCGTGCTCCAGGTCCACGAACAGCCAGTCATAGCCGCAGACCGCGGCGATCTTGGCAATCTCCGGCATGCGGGCGAGACGCAGGCCGAGACCCAGCGCAAGCTCCCCGGCTGCGAGCTTCTCCTTGGTGCGGTTGGCGATCAGGGCCATGGCGGCGCAACTCCTTCCAGTGTGGCTCCCTCATGGCACGAAGCTGAGGCGGCGTCCAATCCCCCGGGCGGTCGCGATCGAATCTCTTGCACCGAACTGTCCGACCCCCGAGGACCCATGCCAATCATCCGGACGGGCTGGTGAAACGTATCCGGAAGTTTGAGCTGGATTTCGCGGAAGCGAAGGAAAAGGACCGGAAAGTCCGGCGGCGCGCCGAAACGCCTGTCAGCCGTCGCGGAACCGGATCCCGCCACAATTTACCCCGGCCACGTGCCTGGGGCAGAGACGGTACCGGGGTTTCCACGCTTGAAGATGGCCCCACCCTCGCCAGACGGCAAGAGAGTTGTGACCGGGATCAGCCGCCACTGGCGGCCGCGCGCTGCTGCAGACTCCCGACAATGACTTCGATTTCTTTCGAGAGATGGGTTCCTCGATAGACGAGCGACGTTTCATGCCGGGCGTATCTGCCGACTCGGTCGGCGCTGAGCCAATTGAATGACCCCACCGTGAGCAGGGTCTCGTCGGCTATGACGATCTTGCTGTGAAGCTGCCTCACCTTCCTTATACCAACGGTCGTTGATTGGAACCTATAGCAGAGCCTCCCTCCGCAGCTCGCCCCCTGAGCCGAGGCCTCCTACTGCAAGAGGTAATCTCCGCCGAGAGAGGCTAATCGGTTCTTATCTGTGGCCGGTGGTATTAGCCCGACTTCCGCAACTCGGGGGTCATGAGGATGCTAACTCATTGAATAGCCTTGATCGTCTCCCCGAGGGTCGGCACTACAAGGCGGCGAACGGAGAGGCGGCGCCGTGTGCCGTCAGGCGGAGATCCGGGGTGCGGGTTGCTGCGGCCAGGTCATGCCGAGCTGTTGCAGCAGTAGCTCGTGCTCCTTGTTCGGCCGGGTGTGGCGCGGCAGGACGAGGTGCCGGCCGTCGGTGGTTGGCAGATGGACGTCCACCATCTGGATGGTGGCGAAGGCCTCAAGGATGGCGCGTGGGGTGAGGCCCGGGGCGCGCGGCCGGGCGAGGTTCTTCAGGGTCACCAGCAGGCAGTAGGCGATGAACGAGACGAAGATATGCGCCTCGATGCGCTCTTGGCGCTGATGGAAGATGGGGCGGATCGCGAGGTCGTGCTTGAGTTCCTTGAACGCCTGCTCGATCTCGACGAGCTGCATGTACAGATGCCACAGCGTGGCGGGGTCTTCGGCGACCATGTTGGATCGCAGCAGGTAACGGCCCTCGCGGCGGCGGACCTGGCGCAGCCGGTCGCGCTGCAGGCGGAATGAGAAGCCGTTGGCGGCGAGTTCGCTGTCGGTCCCGGGCACGGTGATGTCGACCAGGCTCCAGGCCCGGCCGGCCTCCTTCCTGGCGGCGCCGAGCTTGAGCAACAACTGATCCCGGCTGTTCGACTGCCCTTGCAACTCGGCCAATCGACGCCACAGCCTCTTCAGCCGGCGCCGGCGCATGCCGCGTTCCTTCACCTGCCGCCCCTCGCTGCGCACCAGGACGTAGAGCTCGCCATCCTCGACCAGAAGCTTGACAGTCACGGACTGGCGCACCTCCTGCCAGGGCAGGCCCAGGAACACCTTCTCGAGCCGCGTCAGCCGGCCCTTGGGCGTGCCCACCAAGTAGCGCACCGGCGCCTCGCCCTCGCGCATCGCGGCCAGCGTCTCCTCGGTGGGGATGCCGCGGTCCATGATCCACACCCGCTCGGAGCGGCCATACTGATCCTCGATCTTCTTGAGGAACGCCGCCAGCGTGGTGTCGTCGGAGGTGTTGCCCGGCATCACCTCATAGGCCAGCGGAAAGCCCTGCGGCGTAACGATCAGGGCGATCACCACCTGCACGCAGTCGGGCCGCTTGTCCCGGCTGTAGCCGAAGCGGCGCTTGTCATCGAACGGCGGATCGCTCTCGAAGTAGGTCGAGGTCAGGTCGTAGAGCAGCACGTCGAAGCGCGCCTCGAACAGCGTCGCCCAGCGGTCGCGCAGAAACGAGAAGAAGCCCTGCTTGTGCGCCAGCAGCTTGTCGAGACAGCGATAGAGTGTGTCGTCGGCGATCGCCCGCTCGCCACCCAGAAGATCGCGAAGCGCGCTGTGCTCATACCAGTGACGGTGAAGGCGCCACTCGCTGCCCGGGTCGATCAGCCGGTAGCAGACCTGGATCTTCAGGATGTCCAGCCACCGCGTGCCTTGCCGGCTCGCCGGCAGCCGCTCTTCCCAGAAGCGGTCCAGGTCCAGGCGGTCCCACAAGGACAGCGCCAGCCAGCACGCCCCCCACTGGCGCGGGTCGTGAAGCGCCACCTGCGAGAGGTCGATCTTCACCACTTCGCAAGTCAGCGCCGGCGCCTCCCGGTCCTCGGGAAACAGCGCCATCTGCCGTGATCGCGACTTGCCCTCCACCACCTCGATCGAGCGGCACCACGCCGCTCGCTGGCTGTCGTTGATCTCCCCGAGATAGAGCACCTGACGCTGAACAACCCGACCGCCGTGGACCCGGACGTTCTCCACAACGCTCCAGTAGCGGTGCTCCTTGCCGTCCTTGAAGCGTCTCTTGCAGCGCACGAACATCAGCGCAGCGTCCGGATCTTCGCCAGCCCGATCAAGGGGGTAGGTCGGCACTACAAGCCGGTCCCGAGAGGTACTGCACCGAAATCCGACACTTCTCGCGCCGGAAAACCGTCAAATCAGTCGATTCTCAAGCCGAGTTGCGGAAGTCGGGTTAGCTTTACGCCGATCTCCGAAAAAGCCGCCTCGGCCCGCTCAAGGTTGGAGCGTCCTTGCCCGGCGTCTCCTTCGTTCAGAGCAGGATCGACATAGATGTCGATTTCCATACCTTGTTTCCGAGCCCTTCCGAGCGCAGCAATGATTCCGGTCCTTTCCATAGTGCGGGCCACGACCCATGGGCTGACGATGGTGACTTTTCTCGCATCGCTGCTCAGAAGGCCTAGCAGAAAGGCGTCATGTTCCTTCGCGTCCTGCAGCGCCTCTATTGCCTTGTCCGACGGCGCAAGATCGTCTCGCGGCAGGACATCGAACTCCAATGCGTTTTCGGGTCGGGCGAGCAGAAATTCACCCAGCAGGCGTCTCGGCGTGCCATACGCCGCGATGGAAAACAGGTCCATGTCGCCGAATGTCAGGAAGCTGTCCTTGGCGCGGGAGACGGCGACATTCAGCATACTTGGAGACATGTCGATGAACTCGCCGTCCGCATGCTTGGAATAGGTCGGCGAGAAAATCACGATATTGCGGTCTGCTCCCTGAAGCGAATGGACGGTGCCGACAGTCATGCCGCCGCGCCCATCGACGCGGACGCCGGCAGCCTTGCATGCGTCTCGGATTTCGCGGACCTGCCTGCCGAACGGGGTTATGACGCCAACGATTTCTTCGAGAGGTTTCCGGTATGCGCCTTCGAGCGCCGCCCGCTGCGCGGCCAGCCATGCAGCGATTGTCCGCGCCTCGGTGCTGTTCCGACGGCTGCCTCCGAACGCAGTACAAATCCCGTCAACATGAAGATAGGCGAACGGGACGAGCCCGGTTCCCGGTTCCGGCGGGCCGCCGCCGAGTGCCGAACCGCGACGGGGCTGGAGCTTGCCCTTGTAACACAAGGCGTTGCAGTAGGAGACGATCTCGTCGAAACAGCGCCGATGTTCGAACAGGTAGAGACCCCGGTCCAACTCCGATTCAGGCCGGTAGCGGCAGGCGGACTGTGCGACCTGCATGACGCTGCCGCCCTTCGACGCGATTCCAAGCTTGTCGATACGGTCCAGGTCTTCTTCGGTATGGCTTTCCGAAAGGAGGCCGCTTTCCATGAGGTTGCCGATATCGACGGACCTGGGAAGCAGGGAAATCGGTTCAATCTGCTGAGTGTCACCGATTACCAACGCCCTTTTGGCAAGCGCGAAGGACCCACCGGCTACTTCGGGCAATACCTGCCCGGCCTCATCGACAATCAACAGGTCGATGAAGTTGAAGAGGTACTCTTCACTGAATTCCCCGTTTGCATATTTTGAAACGGTCATCTTTCCGGGCAGCGTCGCAAATGTCGAAACCATGCAGGGGGTCAGCATCATTCGCCGCCGCCACCGTCGCGCGACTACCTTTTCACCTCTTCGCCTTTGCTCGTCGCCGATATTCGGCAGAAGGTCCTCCATTTCGAGGAGCCAGCGCCCTTCCCAGTAATGCGTCGCCAGCAGGAACAAACGGAAGCGGCCACCGCAATCCAGCGTCCTTTCCACAGCGTCATGGTCTTCCGGGTGAGTGGCGTCGGCCCCCAAGCTCTTCAGGGCGTCAGCGTAGTCGCTGCATGCGCGCGTCAGCCCGGCCATTGCGTCCTTGCCCTGGGCCAGATCGGCGTTCGCCCTTCCAAGCCGTTCCCGACTTGTGTCGACCCGGCGAATCAGTTCCGGCTCCACCGCCCCGATGTCGAACCGGGCCTTGAGGTCTCCGCTGTATCCCGTCCCTTGCAGGAACGCCCGCGCCTTGAGCCTGCGCTTCCGGGCAACCGGCGGCAGGAAGCCGAACAAGGACAGCAACATCGACTCGTCTGCCAGGTATTTCGTCCATTCCGACAACAGCCTGTTGTTCGATGCCTCTTCCCCTGCAATCTGCGCCCGGTTCGTTTCAAGAGCGTCCAGCCTCTCTTCCGGATTGGCTCCCAATATGTTTTCGACTTTTCCCAACGCCGCCGACAACCGCTTGCGCATAGCGTCTGCGGCCTCGAGTTTCCCGACCTCTGCCTCAATCGAGGCATGCAGCGCGTCCACGACAGATTTCAAATCGACCGTCTGGAGCTGCGGCAGCGCGTCCTTCGCCGCAGCGAGATACTTCTCGATCGCCCGCCGCACATAGGTCGCCGTTTCCAGCCTCGTGAAGAAGTCTTCCGTCTGATACTTGTCGGCGGCCCTCGCCTCGCGCGACCTCGATGCGAGAAACAGGCCGAAGCTTCCAATATCGGGCAGCCACCGCCCCGCAAAGGGTCCTTTGCCGCACGCAAAGTCGTTTGCGAAGGCATCGATAATGTTGGTGACCGCCTGATTGTTGGCGGACGCGGCGGCAATGACCGGCGGATCGCCGCCCGCTCTGGCTGCGCGCACCCACTCGCTGGCGATCGCCGAAAGCAGCAAGGTGGTCTTCCCCGTACCCGGAGGGCCGTTGACTGCAAGTATTTCGCCGTCTTCGGCTACAGCCAGATGCGCAAGTGCGTCACGCTGCTTGTCGGCCAGTGGAAACTCGTCGGTCGCATGTCCGAGGCATGCCACGAAGTCGTAGGGCGTATCGAGGCCCGGAGAAACCGGCTTCGCTGCAGCAATCGCGAAATTTTCCAGCAATGGGGCGGCCGGTTTCGCTTCCAGGATGTTGTCATAAAGCCTCAGAATGCCGCGAACGGTAGCGGCAGCATCGGCGGAGACGTCCATCAGACCCCTGCCGGCTCTCTCATATTCCGTCCCCTCCTGGGGCCATCCGCCCGTTACCGTATCCAACAGCCGCTTGCAGTCGTCGCGATAGTTTTTCCAAACCGTGTCATGGGGTTCGTTCTCGCCGGGTCCCGAAAACGGCGTTTCCGCCAGAAAACTGTCGAGGGCCTCAACGGTTCCGATAGAAAACGCCCCTTCCGGGAGCGGCTCCAGCACGTCGCGGGCGATAACCGTCCGCTGAGGCCATACGCTGCCGTCCTTGCGCGCCACCAGCGCAAATGTCGCGATAGGCGCGACATAGTCTGGCAGGCTGTCGAGGCGCTCCACGCCATGCGACGTCCGCCGAGCCGCGAGCAGCGGCCGGAGGCACACGGGCATCTGTTCGATATTCTCGTCCCGGTTTCGGAATATGCGCTTGACCGTTTCCATGTCGGCGCAGCCCGAGAACAGCTCATCCGTGGAGAGCTCGACGAAACCGTTTCTGCCGGAGGACAGCTCCCTTCGGCTGAAGCGCCCTTTGCCGAGGGCCACGTCTGCAACGCATGAGCGCCAATAGCGTATCAACCTGAAATGGGAATTGTCGGAGGCGGCCTGAGGCCTGTCTTTCTGGACCATTGCGGGACAGTAGCCTGTGTTCAACCTTTTGCCGGACGCCTTGCTTCAAGAAGTGCGTCAACACCTCATATCTCTGCCATGCAGCGTCCGATGTCGATATCTGGCGCGGACTCTTCCCGCGCCGCGGCTCATGTCAAGCTTACCCGCCGGGACGATGGTTCGTGACAGCCCTGCTCGCCCACCGCCGCTTGCGCAGGCAGCGGCCCGGCGGGTATGTTCCCGGCGTCGGAGCGTAGCGCAGTCTGGTAGCGCATCACACTGGGGGTGTGGGGGTCGCAGGTTCGAATCCTGCCGCTCCGACCAGATGCCGGACCCGGCTCCCGGAGAGGGCGTCCATGGAGCCGTTCACGCTGGCCGTCGCGATTGCCGGAATGTTCCTCGGCGGGCTCATAAAGGGCGCCATCGGGCTCGGCATGCCGCTCGTCATGATCTCCGTGCTCGCCATCGTCATGCCGCTCCGCGAGGCGCTGCCGCTGATCGCGGTCTCGCTGGTCGCCGCGAATGTCTGGCAGATCTGGGCGACATGGCGCCACCGGCCGGGCCTGCGCCAACTGCTGAGCCTCGTGCTGCCGCTGATGGCGGCCGTCTGGATCGCGTCCGGCTTCATCGCCGGGGGCGATCCCGACCTGCTGAACGCGCTCGTCGGACTCACCGTCATCGGCTATGTCGCCGTCTCCTGGATGCGCTGGGAGCCCCGGCTGCCGGAGCGGCTGGAGCCGGCCGCCACGCCGCTGGTCGGCGCGGCCGTCGGCGCGGTGGGCGGCGTTACCGGCGTGTTCGGCCCGCAGCTCGGCGTCTATCTGCTCGCGCTGCGCATGGAGCCCGGCGCCATGGTCGGGCTGCTCGGCTGGACCCTGCTTGCCGGCTCCTCCACCCTGGCCGCGGCGCTCGCCGGCCACGGCCTGCTCGCGAGCGCCGGGGACTGGGCAGTTTCCGCCGCGGCCTTCCTGCCGGCGCTGGCGGGCCTCGTCGCCGGCGGCCGGCTGCGCGAGGCGATGCCGGTCGGGCGGTTCCGCACGCTCGTCATGGGCGGCCTGCTCGTGCTCGGCATTGCCAACCTGCGCGGTCTCGTGACATGAAGACGGCCATGTCCCGCCCCTGCCTCCTCTACATGACCGCCGGCGACCGCGAGGAAGCGCTGGCGCTCGCGCGTATGCTGGTCGGCGAGCGGCTCGCGGCCTGCGCCAATGTGCTGGGCGCGGCCACCTCCGTCTATCGCTGGCAGGGCGCGGTGCAGGAAGAAGGCGAGGTCGTGCTGGTGGCGAAGACCGTCGAGGACCGGGTGGAGGCGGCCTCCCGCCGGGTGCGCGAGGCGCACAGCTATGACAGCCCCTGCGTCGTGGCGCTGCCGATCTCGGGCGGCGATGCGGACTTCCTCTCCTGGGTGCGCGATGAAGTGCTGGAGCCGGAGGCGGAGCGGGCGCGATGAGGACCGGCCCCTTCCTCTTCCTCTGCGTCGGCCACAGCATCGACCATATCTTCATGCTGCTGTTCATGGCCGTGATCGCCACCTCGGTCGCGCCCTTCTGGGGGCTGACCTACGGCGAGCTTGCGGTGCTGTTCACCCCGGCGACGATCGTGTTCGGCCTCGGCGGGCCGCTCGCCGGCTGGCTCGCCGACCGCTGGTCCGGGCCCGGCATGATGACGGTGTTCTTCGTCGGCATCGGCGCCTCCTCGATACTTACCGGCTTCGCCGACGGCCCGGTCACGCTGGGCGCCGGCCTTTTCCTGGTCGGCATCTTCGCGTCGATCTACCACCCGGTCGGCATCCCGCTGATCGTGCGCGGCGCCGGCGACAGGCGCGGGCGGCTGCTCGGCATCAACGGCGTGTTCGGCAGCGCCGGCATGGCGGTGACGCCCATCATCATGAGCGGTCTGCTGGCCGCCGGCGGCTGGCGGGCGGTGTTCATCGTGCCGGGCCTGGTGTCGATTGCGCTCGGCGTCGTCTTCCACATGCGGTTCCGGGAGAGCCTGCCGCTGCGCCGCGCGCGCGCCAGGGCGCCGGCTCAGGGTTCCGGGCGCCGGGCGTTCATGCAGGCCTGGCGGACCCGGCCCGAAGCGGAGCGGCGCGATTTCATGCGCGCCATGGTCATCCTCGGAATCATCACCCTGGCGACCGGCCTGATCTTCCAGGCCGTCACCAACGGGTTGCCGAAGATCGTCAACCATCGCGTCTCCATCTTCGGCGACGACCTCTTCCTGCTGTCGGCGACGGCGTCCGGCATTCTCGTGGTCAGCGGGCTCGCCCAACTGGTCGGCGGCGAGCTGGCCGACCGCTTCCCGCTGCGCCGCCTCTTCATCGGCGTCTATGCCGGCCTGCCGCCTGCACTCGCCGCCGCCGCCTTCGCCTACGACATGCCGATGGTCGCGGTGCTGACGCTCGGAACGGCGATCGTCGTCGGCAACCAGCCGATCTCGGACCTGCTGTTTGCGCGCTACATGCCCGAGCAATGGCTTTCGACCGCATACGGCATCCGGTTTGCGCTCTCGCTCGGCAGCGGCGTGGTCGCGATGCCGCTTCTGGGGCTCGGCTTCGACCATACCGGCGATTTCGCGCTGCTCTTCTATGCGATGGCGGCGGTGGCGGTGGTGGTGGTGCTGGCGGCGATGAAGCTGCCGGCCGAGGCGAAGGCGGACGCGGCGCAGACCGTCCGGACGGCGCCGGGCGAATAGCGGCCGTGGAGCGCACCCGGGTCGGGATCGTCGGCGCCGGCCCCGCCGGCCTCATGCTCTCCCACCTGCTCGCCCGCGCCGGCATCGAAAGCGTGGTGCTGGAGCGCCGGTCCCGCGGCTGGATCGAGGCGCGGGTGCGCGCCGGGCTGCTGGAACAGGGCAGCGTGGACCTGCTCGACCGCACGGGCCTCGGCGCGCGCATGGCGAAGCTGGCGCTCCGCCACCGCGGCATCGAAATCTCGACCGGCGGGCGGCGGCGCCATATCGACTTCATGGAGATGACGGGCGGCAAGGGCGTCACCGTCTATGCCCAGCACGAGGTGGTGAAGGACCTCGTGGCGGCGCGGCTCGAAGCCGGCGGCGATGTGCGCTTCGAGGTCGAGGGCGTGCAGCTGGAGGGCATCGACGGCCCCGAGCCGCGCCTCGTCTGGCCGGGCGGCACGCTCGCCTGCGACTTCATCGCCGGCTGCGACGGCTATCACGGCGTCTCGCGCGCTGCCATTCCCGCCGGGGCGCTGACGCTCTTCCACCGGGAGTTCCCCTATGCCTGGCTCGGCCTGCTGGCCGAGGCGCCGCCCTTCCAGGACGAGCTGGTCTATGCCCGCCACGAAGCGGGGTTCGCGCTGTTCAGCATGCGCTCGCCGGAGCTCACGCGCGCCTATGTGCAGTGCCGGGCGGACGAGGACCCGGACAGGTGGACGGCCGACGAGCTCTGGGACGAGCTCGACCGCCGGCTCGCGGTGCGCCTCAACCGCGGGCCGCTGCTGCTGAAGTCGGTGACGCCGATGCGCGCCTTCGTGGCCGAGCCGATGCGCCACGGTCGGCTGTTCCTCGCGGGCGATTCCGCCCATATCGTGCCGCCGACCGGCGCCAAGGGCATGAACCTCGCCTTCGCCGACGTGGTGGCGCTCGCCCGCGCGCTCGCCCGCTACTACCGCGACGGCGACGAGGCGGGCCTCGACGCCTATTCGGACACCTGCCTTGCGCGCGTGTGGAAGGTGCAGCGCTTCTCCATGTGGATGACGCGCCTCCTGCACCGCGACCCCGCGCATGACGGGTTCGAGCGCCGCCTGCAGGGGGCGGAACTGGAATACCTGCTCGGCTCCGACGCCGCGCGGCGCGCACTCGCCGAAAACTACACCGGCCTGCCGCTGGACCTGGAGGGGGTGTAGTCCTTGCAGGCGGCGGCTTGGAACGCCATAATCCTGCCGACCTCGACGGGAGGCTGCCCGTGGCCGCCGACAGCCCCGACGCGCCGCTCAGCGCCGCCGAAATACAGGAGTTCCGCCGGCTGCTCGCCGAGCGGCGACGTTCCGGCCACGGCTTTCATCCTTTGGCGACCACCCTGGTCGGCGTGTTCGCCGCAGGCTTCCTCGCCCTGTTCGGATGGATGGCCTTCCAGACCCACGCCAACAGCGCCGCCATCGCCGTGCTGCAAACCGATGTCGCCAGGCTGCAGGCTGATGTGAAGAAACTGCAAGCCGGGCAGGAGGAGCTGAAGGCCGGGCAAGCCGAGATACGGGCGGGACTGCGGGAACTGAAGGCCCTCGTGCTAGAACAGCGACGAAGATAGCGCGGGCCTGCCGCGGGTCCGATAGAGCCGAACTGCAACTACGCTGGGTTATCCGGCCAATCGAGCTTGTCGAGTTCTGCTTGCGGAATCTTGCCGTATTGACGGAAAGCATCCTCAAGCCACTCGTCGAGCCATGCGAAACCTTGATCGGAAAGTCTGACGGCGGGTTGCCGCATATAGGCGCGGCGCGGGTTGGTATTTCCTGAACCCGTTTCGGCATGTCGTTGCGTGGAAACAAAGGAGTCCGCTCCCATAGTTTCCATGAACTCATTGAGGGAAATACCATTCCTCATTGTGCCGGCGACGAACTCGGCGTCATGGACGCGGACATAGTGCGGCCAATTCGACTTCCAGTTGCGCTGTTCGGTGTCGGCCGGTGTGGCATCGTCGCGACCCGCAACGTATTTCATTCCTATTCCCCGACCGAAGATACGGATATCCGGTCCTTCGACCAGCCGAGCTACATACATCACGGCTCCGTTCTCAACGCCCCGAGGCCTTCTGTTCTTGGGGTAAGCAAGAGCCCAATGGCAACCCGCCCGTTCAAGTTCCTCCAGCGTCGGGCAGTCTAATGAGACGCGGTTGCGGCGGTCGCCGAGGAACTTCACGAATGCTTGAGACGCGTCCGTAATTGCCATTGAAGTCCGGCCTCTTGCAGGTTCGTCGATACCGGCGTCGGCACCAAAGTCGGGAAGGCTAGCCGATCTGCTCGGCCGCCTGCCTGTCGCACGATATTCGGTAACGGTTTCTTGCCACTCATTGAGCCGGGCGGGCTCTAAATCGGCACCGGCCCGCTGCCAGAGGTCGTCGAAATAGGTTTGGCATACACCGATTGCGCCCGTGTCATTTGTAACCATGCCGAATTCGTGGTTTCGGCAGAGGCCGGCTTCTGTGAGATTCGCCGAGGTGACGACCGCGCGGCTATTGCCGAAAAGATAGAGCTTGGCGTGAAGGTTGCGTATCCCCCGGATCCGTGCGCCCGCATCAAGCAGCTTTCGCAACGCGCCTATATCGCTGACGCCTTCTGCAAAGTCCCGAAGATCGAAACGGGTGATAACCCGTATGGTTTCCGGCCGAAACGAGAGCAGGCGACTGACGGCCTGACTTTTGATGAACGGACAGACAATACGAAGCCCGCTGGAGTCCGAACCCAGTCCGGCTTCCAGTTCCGAAGCCCATCCGGTATCGACCAGCCGGAAGGTCAAGGCCGGATGCCCCCGACGCTACTCCGCGTAGAGCCAGGGGCGGGCTATGCGGTCGCTGGCTTCGAAGCTGTCGATGCTCCCGGCGCGCTCCATGGTCATGCCGATATCGTCGAGGCCGTTCAGCAGGCAGTGCTTGCGGAAGGGATCGACCTCGAAGGCGATCTCCTCGCCGTCGGGGCGGGTGATGACCTGGTTCTCGAGATCGACCGTGATGCGCGCGTTTTCGCCCCGCTGCGCGTCCTCCATCAGCTTGTCGCGCTCCTCCGCCGGCAGCTTGATCGGCAGCAGGCCGTTCTTGAAGCTGTTGTTGTAGAAGATGTCGGCGAAGTCGGTGCCGAGAATGGCGCGCACGCCGTAGTCGGCCAGCGCCCAGGGCGCGTGCTCGCGCGACGAGCCGCAGCCGAAATTGTCGCCCACCACGAGGATGTTGGCCCCCCGCCAGGCAGGCTGGTTCAGCACGAAGTCCGGGGTCTCGTTGCCCTCGGAGTCGAAGCGCATGTCGTTGAACAGGTGCCGCCCGAGGCCCTCGCGCTCGATGGTCCTGAGGAAGCGCGCGGGGATGATCTTGTCGGTGTCGATATTGATCTGCGGCAGCGGCGCGCCGACGCTCGTCACGGTCTCGAATTTGCGCATGGGGGGCTGTCCTCCCTCTCTCAGTCCAGGTCGCGCAGGTCGGCGAGGCGGCCGGCGACCGCAGCGGCCGCCGCCATGGCCGGGCTTACCAGGTGGGTGCGCCCGCCGGGACCCTGCCGGCCCTCGAAATTGCGGTTCGATGTCGACGCGCTGCGCTCGCCGGGGCTGAGCCTGTCGTCGTTCATCGCCAGGCACATCGAGCAGCCCGGATCGCGCCACTCGAAGCCGGCCTCGGTGAGGATGCGGTCGAGGCCCTCCTCCTCCGCCTGCTCCTTGACCAGGCCGGAGCCGGGCACCACGAGGGCGCGCACATTCTCGGCCACCTTGCGCCCCTGGGCGACGGCGGCCGCGGCGCGGATGTCCTCGATGCGCCCGTTGGTGCACGACCCGATGAACACCGTGTCGATGGCGATCTCCTGCAGCGGCTGGCCGGCGCGCAGCCCCATATAGTCGATGGACCGCTGCACCGCCTGGCGCCGGTCCGCGTCGTCGATCTCGGCCGGATCCGGCACGCTTGCCGTGATCGGCAGCGCGTCCTGCGGGCTCGTGCCCCAGGTGACATAGGGCGCGATCTCGCCGGCCGGGATGCGCACGACCGTGTCGTAAACCGCGCCGGGGTCGGAGGGCAGGCGCTTCCAGACCGCGACCGCGGCGTCCCAGGCCGCGCCCTTGGGCGCATGCGGGCGGCCCTTGAGATAGCCGAAGGTGGTGTCGTCGGGCGCGATCAGCCCGGCGCGGGCGCCCGCCTCGATGGACATGTTGCAGACCGTCATCCGCCCTTCCATGGAAAGCTCGCGGATCGCCTGGCCGGTATATTCGATCACATGGCCGGTGCCGCCGGCCGTGCCGATGCGCCCGATGATGGCGAGGATCAGGTCCTTGGCGGTGCAGCCGGCGGGCAGCGGCCCTTCCACATCCACCTGCATGTTGCGGGCCGGGCGCTGGATCAGCGTCTGCGTCGCCAGCACATGCTCGACCTCGGAGGTGCCGATGCCGAAGGCGAGCGCGCCGAACGCGCCGTGGGTCGAGGTGTGGCTGTCGCCGCAGACCACCGTGGTGCCCGGCTGGGTCATGCCCTGCTCCGGGCCGATGATGTGCACGATGCCCTGGCGGACGTCCTCTATCGGGTAGTAGGGCACGCCGAACTCGACGACATTGCGCTCCAGCGTCTCGACCTGGATGCGCGATTCCTCGTTCTCGATCACCCCCGCCCGGGCGCCCGGGCGGGTCGGGATATTGTGGTCGGCGACCGCGATGGTGGCGTCGGGCCGGCGCACGCCGCGCCCGGCGGCGCGGAGCCCCGCGAAGGCCTGCGGGCTCGTGACCTCATGCACCAGGTGGCGGTCGATATAGATCAGGCAGGTGCCGTCTTCCTGCGTATCGACCAGATGGTTCGCCCAGATCTTGTCGAAGAGGGTGCGCGGTTCACTCATTGCCGTCGTTCCCGTTCTTGCGTTTCGTCTTTCTCACCACGCCGCGGGTGCGCTCGGCGATGCGCGCCGACCGTCCGCGCCGCTCGCGCAGATAGTAGAGCTTCGCCCGGCGCACGCGTCCGCGCCGGATTACCTCGATGCCGGCGATATTGGGCGAATAGAGCGGGAAGATGCGCTCGACGCCCTCGCCGGAGGAAATCTTCCGCACGATGAAGGAGGCGTTCAGCTTGCTGCCGCCGCGCCGCGCGATCACCACGCCCTCATAGGCCTGGATGCGCTCGCGCGTGCCCTCGACCACCTTGTAGTTCACCCGCACCGTGTCGCCCGGGCGGAAGTCCGGAATCCCGCGCTCCCCGGTGAGCCGCTCGATCTGTTCGCGCTCCAGCGTCTCGATGATGTTCATCGCCTTCGGTCCTCGTTTTCCGCCCGGCGGGCCCACAGGTCGGGCCGCCGCGTCCGCGTTATGTCTTCCGCCCGCGCCTGCCGCCAGGCGCGGATGTTGCAGTGGTGGCCCGAAAGCAGGACTTCCGGCGCCGCGCGCCCGGCCCAGACCGCCGGGCGCGTGTAATGCGGGTATTCCAGCAGCCCGCTCTCGAAACTCTCCTCCCGCACCGACTCCGCCTTGCCCGCCACGCCCGGCAGGAGCCGCACGCAGGCATCCAGCAGGGCAATCGCCGCCGGCTCGCCGCCGGACAGCACGAAGTCCCCGAGGCTCATCTCCTCCGGCGCCCAGGCGTCGAGGAGGCGCTGGTCGATCCCCTCGTAACGCCCGCAGAGCAGGACCGGCCCCGGCCCCCCGGCCAGCGCCGCCGCCCGGCTCTGCGTGAGCGGCCGGCCGCGCGGCGAGAGGTGGATCAGCGGACCCCGCCGGTCCCAGGCGGCGTGGATCGCGTCCGACACCACGTCCGCGCGCATGACCATGCCGGCGCCCCCGCCGAACGGCGTGTCGTCCACGGAGGCGTGCTTATCGCGCGCAAAGGCGCGAATGTCCACCGTCTTGAGCCGCCAGACGCCCGCATCCAGCGCCCGGCCGGCAAGCGAATGGCCGAGCGGCCCCGGAAACATCTCCGGGAACAGCGTCAGCACTGTCGCGGACCAGGTCACAGCCCCTCCGGCGGATCTATGGTGACCGTGCGTGCGGCAAAGTCGATTGCCGGCACGGCCTCGCGCGTGAAGGGAAAGACGCGGGGCTGGCCGCCCTCGTCCGGCAGCACCTCGATCAGGTCGCCGGCGCCGAAATCGTGCAGCGCGCGCACCGTGCCGAGCCGGGCGCCGTTCACATCGACCGCGGCAAGGCCGACAAGGTCCGCATGGTAGAACTCCTCCTCGTCCTCCTCCGGCGGCAGCGCCGCCCGGTCGAGGAAGAGCTCGACGCCCTTGAGCGCCTCGGCTGCGGTCCGGTCCTCCACGCCGTCGATCTGCACCAGCGCCATGCCTTTCTCGATCCTCACCAGCCGGAGCGCGAAGCGCCGGCTGCCGGCGGCATCCTCCAGCGGGCCGTAACCGGCAATGGCGTCCGGCAGGGCGGTGAAGGTCTTGACCCTGACCGCGCCCTGCAGCCCGTGCGCCCCGGCAATGACGCCGAGACAGAGGCGGGAAGCGTCCATCGGCCGGCCGCTCCGTCCGGGTTATTCCGCCGCCGCGGCTTCCGCCTTGGCCTTCATGCGCTCCTGCGCCTTGGCCTTGGGCAGATGCTGCCTGGTCTGCTGCGGCACCGCCGGCGGCTCGGCGATGCCGGCCGCGCCGAGGAACCGGGCCACGCGCTCCGACGGCGTCGCGCCGACCGACAGCCAGTGCCGGATACGCTCTTCCTTGAGGCGCAGCCGGTCCTCGTGGTCCTTCGGCATCATCGGGTTGTAGAAGCCGAGAATCTCGATGAAGCGGCCGTCGCGGGGCGAGGAGCCCTCGGCGACGACGATGCGGTAGAAGGGCCGGCGCTTGGCGCCGCCGCGGGTCAGTCGAATCCTGAGTGCCATGAGCTTTCCGTGAAGGTGGAAGGAAGGGGTTGCCGGGGTCAGCGCCGGGCCAGCAGGGCGTCGAGGCCCCGGCCCGCAAGCGCGCCGCGCTTCTCCAGCTTGCCGACGCGCTTCATCATCGTCTGCATCTGCTGGAACTGTTTGAGCATCCGGTTCACGTCCTGCACCGAGGCGCCGGCCCCGGCCGCGATGCGCCGCTTGCGCGACGCCTTGACGATATCCGGCCGGGCGCGCTCGCGGGGCGTCATCGAGAGGATGATCGCCTCCTGGCGCACGAGCCATTTTTCATCGAGCTTCGCCTTCGCCATTTCGGCCTTCATCCGGCCGACCTGCGGCAGCATTCCCATCAGCCCGCCGAGCCCGCCCATCTTCTTCATCTGGCGGAGCTGGGTCAGCAGGTCGTTCAGGTCCATGCGCCCGCGGCTGAGCCGGGCGGCGAGCTTTTCGGCCTCTTCCTGCTCGATGGTCTCGGCGGCGCGCTCCACGAGGCCGACGACATCGCCCATGCCGAGAATGCGCGAGGCGATCCGCTCGGGGTGGAAGACCTCGATGCGGTCGAGCTGCTCGCCTGTGCCGACGAACTTGATCGGCCGCCCGGTGACATGGCGCATGGAGAGCGCCGCGCCGCCGCGCGCGTCGCCGTCGATCCGGGTCAGCACGATGCCGGTGACGCCGACCTCCTCGTTGAAGGCCCGGGCGGTGTTGACGGCGTCCTGGCCTGTCATCGCGTCGGCGACCAGCAGCGATTCCACCGGCTTCACCAGGTCGCGCAGCGCCGCCGCCTCGTCCATCATCTCGCGGTCGATGGCGAGCCGGCCGGCAGTGTCGATGAAGACGATGTCGTAGCCCTCGCGCGCGGCGATGCGCATGGCGCGCCGCGCGATGGCGGGCGGGCGTTCGCCGAACACGATGGGCAGGGTGTCGATCCCCGCCTGCTTTCCCAGCACCTCAAGCTGCTGCTGGGCGGCGGGCCGATAGACGTCCACCGACGCCATGAGCACTTTCTTGCCGTCCCGGTCCGTCAGGCGGCGGGCGAGCTTGGCGGTCGTCGTCGTCTTGCCGGAGCCCTGCAGGCCCAGCATCAGCATGGCGAGCGGGGGATTGCCGCCGAGGTGGAGGTCCTCGGCCTCGCCGCCCAGCATCTCGACCATGCGGTCATGGACGATCTTGACGACCTGCTGGCCGGGCATGACGGACCGCAGCACCTCGTGTCCGACGGCCTGCTCCTTCACCGCGTCGAGGAGCGCGCGCACGGCCGGCAGCGCCGCATCCGCCTCCAGCAGCGCCACCCGCACCTCGCGAAGCGCCGCCTCGACATCGCCGGCGGAGAGCGAACCGCGCCGGGTGAGACGCCCGAAGACGTCGCCGAGCCGCTCCGTCAGTCCCTCGAACATGCCTGCCGCTTCCTCCCGCCTGTCCAACGCCGAACGCACCGATGCGCGAACCCTCGCGGACCGGCGGGCCTCCTCGGAGGCGTGCGTGCAACGCTATGGCGAAACGGCGCGCAACCTAACCGCCCGCCACCGCCCCGTCAACGCCCGTTCCGGTTTCTGTGGAAATTGAAAAAAATCTGATGAAATTGCTTTTTGTTCGTGTTTTGGGCTTGACATCTGGCGGATTGTGATATGATGGTCCCCAGGGAAGCGGACTCCGGAGCCGCGTCCCCGGGTGCCGCGCGGCCGAGCGGCGCCGGTTTCTGAAAACCCGTGAGAAGCCGACGGGAGACGTGCGTCCTGCGTCTCGCGCGCGCAATCAGGCGCGCGAACCGCGCCGGCGCCGACACGCGCCCGGGCAGGCGCGGGCGCCCGCGCAGGATACGCGCGGAAAAGGGACCCGCTCCCCGTCGGAGAAGAGAGGAGAGACGATGACCGCAACCGACCCCCAACTGGCCGCGATGCCGGCCGAAAGGCTCGCTCCCCGCCGCAGAGGCCCTTGCCAGCGCCTATGCGGAGGATAGGAGCGCAGCGCCGCCGCGGGCGCCGGTGGGTGGCAGCGCATGCTCCTCTCCCGCCCGGCGGGAGAGGAGGTCAAGGAGCGGAGAGGCCCATGCCCAAACCGGCTACAGCATATGAACCCTGCGCATGAAGAACATGACATCTCATGACATATCGGGACATATCGCCAGGGAGGCCGGGCGCGCTTCATGACAAAACATGACAAAGTCAGACTTATTTTTTGAACAATCGGGACAGACGGGAGCAGAGCAGGAACTGGCGTGCTCCAGGAGACTATAAGGTATTGTTACCAATAGATTGTTTCCGCCATCACCGGTTCGCCGCACTACCCTGAGAGGTAATGCTTCCGTTATCGGGTGATGGATTGAGATTTCAGCGATTGAGGGTTTGTTTCCAGTCTCGTTTCAGCGGGCGCAGCCAGATGTCCTTTCTGGGTTCGGCGCGCCTCATGAGGGTGTCGTAGCGGCCGTGCAAAGGCTTCTGGTAACGCCTTTGACGATTCGCTATTGTCGCGCGCATGGCGATGCGCGACGGGGATTTCGGGACAGCGCTGGCGCTGCCGGAGGGGGAGGAGGCGATCTGGTCGCCTCCGATGTCGGCGGTGCCGAGCGAGCTGCGCGACTGGCGGGCGCGGGCGGAAGCGGCGGAAGCGCGTATCAAGGAGTTGCTCCGGACGGAGAGGGCCGCGCGTTCCCGGGCGGGTTCTCTGAAGTGGCAGCTCGACAGGAGCCGGACCAGGCTGAAGGCGGCCGTCGAGGAGACGGCGCGTATTCGCCGTGCGGCGAAGGATGCACTGTTCCATCAGGCGGAGGTGGCGCGGCTGGAGAAGCTGCTTGCGGAAGCCGGCGTCGATTCGAGAAAGGGCGCGAACGGACGACTGCGGAGGGAGAACGCCCGGCTGCACAAGGCGCTGGAGCGAGCGCAGGAGCAGAAGGACAAGATCGCGTCCTTGCGCGGGGAGATATCGGCGCTGCGGAAGTCGGAACGGGCGGCGCAGGCGTCCCTGTCGAGGGAAGGCGCCAGGTTGAGCAAAGCCCTGGAGCGGACGGACCGGCAGGAGGACATGATCGAGGCGCTGCGCACGGAACTGCGCGAGGCGCACAAGGCAACAGCACGACTGGACAAGGAAGTCGCGCGGCTCGGCATGGAGGTCGCGGCGCTCGGCGAGGAGGCGTCGGCGTCGACGGTCCTGGCGGACGCGATCAAGGCGTTGCGCGCGGAGAATGCCGCCCTGCAGAAGACGGCGAGGGCCTTGGAGAGCCGGTGCAAATGGCTCGACAGCGAGAACGCCGATCTTCACTGGTCGATCGGAAAATCCCTGGAATATCGGCAGCGGCTCGAAGCCCGGCATCGCGACGAGACCGACCGTCTGCACCGGGAGATTGCGCGGGAGCGTTCGTATCGTGCGCGGTCGTGGGAACGCCAACAGGCCGTCGTCGGGCCCCTGAGCAAGCGGCTTGTCCAGCATCGCAAGGCGACCGTGCGGGCGAAGGACGTCATCGAATCGGTGCGCCGGCGCAACGCCCGACTGCGCACCGAGGTGCGGGAGTTGCGGGCCGAGAGGACAGCGCTGGCCTCGCGCGCCGAGACGCTGGAAGCCCAGGTCGAGAAGCTGCGCTCGACCCGCAGCGTTCTGTCGAAGGCGCTGTTCGGCAGCAGGAGCGAGAAGCAGAAGAAAGCCGGCACGGGGCGCAAGCGCGGCCAGCAGCCCGGCGCGCCGGGCCACGGCCGTACCAGGCGGCCCGGTCTCCGGGAGAAGAAGGAACGGCGCAACCCGCCCAAGGATGCGCGCCTCTGTTCCTGCTGCGGCAAGCCCTATGTCGCCAACGGCGAGCGTTCCACGAGCCTCATCGAGATCGAGGTCAAGGCTCACATCCGCAGGATCGAGCGGCCGCGCTGGCGCCGGGGTTGCGAGTGTGTGTCGTCGCCGCTGGAGGCGACCGCGCCGCCGGTGGCGCGGCTGTTCCCCGGAACGCTCTACGGAACCGGCTTCTGGGCACGGTTCCTGTTCGAGCACTGTGCGTGCCTGCGCCCGCTGAGCCGGGTCGCAGCGTGGTATGCCGACCAGGGCCTGCCGGTCTCGGCGGGCACGCTGGCCAACAGCCTGAAGCGCTTCGTGCCGCTGTTCGACCCGATCCACAAGGCGATCCTCGCGCATCAGAACCGGACAACGGTGCGCCATGCCGACGAGACCGGCTGGCGGGTGCAGGAGTTCCGCCGCAACGGCCGGTCGAGCCGCGCCTGGCTGTGGACTTCGGTCAGCAAGGACGCGGTCTACTTCCTTATCGATCCCTCGCGCAGCGCCGAGGTCGCGAAGACCCTGTTCGGCGACACCGATTGCACCGTGTTCGTGGTCTGCGACCGCTACAGCGCCTACAGGAAGCTGGCGCGCGAACTCGACGGCAAGGCGATCCTCTGCTTCTGTTGGGCGCATCAGAGGCGCGACTTCGTCGAGGGCGCCGCCGGCCATGCGCGGCTGGCCCGCTGGTGCGAGGGATGGATCGAGCGGATCGGGGAGATCTACCGCCTGAACGACGAAAGGCTGAAGCATTACGACCCCGCTCGCGCTCTCGAACGCCAGACGCCGGCCTTCGACGCGGCGCAGGACAAGTTGAAGAAGGTGGTCGAGCGCCTGTTCGCGGACGCCGTGGCGGAGTTGGCCGGCCTGCCGGAAAAAGCGCGCAAGGCAAAGGCCCTGCGCTCGCTGCTCAAGCATCGCGAAGGGTTGTGCGTCTTCGTCGACAATCCCCAGGTTCCGATGGACAACAATCTCGCCGAACGCGTGCTCCGCGGGCCGGTCATCGGACGCCGGGCGAGCTTCGGTTCCAACAGCGAGGACGGCGCGAAGTTCACCGCGATCATGTACTCGGTCGTGGGTACGCTCTCGATCAACGGCATCAATGTCCTGCGCTGGCTGGAGGCATGGCTCGAAGCCTGCGCGAAGGACGGCGGCAAACCGCCGGAAGACCTGTCCCCGTGGCTGCCCTGGACGATGAGCGAGGCGCGCAGGCGCAAGTTCACGGCGCAGGAATGACCGGCGCCGTCGAGTGCCGCTACTACGGGCGCGACTTCACCGCCGACGAGATGGCGTTGCTGCGCGCCCTGATCGCCGCCAACCCGCAGCCGACCCGCGCCGCCCTGTCCAGAGAGTTCTGCCGGCGTATCGAGTGGTTCAAGCCCGACGGCGGCCTCAAGGACATGATGGCCAAGGTGACCATGCTCGCCATGCACCGCGACGGCGTGATCGTCCTGCCGCCGCCGAGGGGAAAACAGGGCCGGCCCAGGCCCATCGTCTTCGGGCCCGACACCGAGCCGCCGCTGTTCCCGGCGCCGACGACCCTCGACGAGGTTCGCCCCCTCGACTTCCGCACGGTCGTGCGCGACACCCGCGATGGCAAGCTCTGGAACGAGTTCGTCGCCCGCTACCACTATCTCGGATACAAGCCCCTGGTCGGCGCCCAGATGCGCTACGCCGTCCATGACCGGAACGGCTGGCCGCTGGCCATGCTCGGCTTCTCCACCGCCGCATGGAAGCTCGCCTCGCGCGACAGCTTCATCGGATGGTCGCCCGAGATGCGCGAAAAGAACCTGCCGCTGGTGGTCGACAACCCGCGCTTCCTGATATTGCCGTGGGTCGAGATCCCCAATCTCGGCTCGCACATCCTCGCCATCGTGCGACGGCGCCTGCCCACCGACTGGACCGAGCGCTACAACATCACGCCCGTGCTCATCGAGACCTTCGTCGAAACGCCCCGCTACTCCGGCGCCGTCTACAAGGCGTCGGGCTGGACCCGCGTCGGGACCACTCAGGGACGCGGCCGCTACGACACCCTCATGAGGCGCGCCGAACCCAGAAAGGACATCTGGCTGCGCCCGCTGAAACGAGACTGGAAACAAACCCTCAATCGCTGAAATCTACATCCATCACCCGAGAACGGAAGCATTACACCGGATTCGACGGATGGCGTTCTGCGGCGGAACGGGTCGATTTTCTCGTAAGCGCAGCGGGAATGCGAGCGTGCGAAACGGGTCGTAAGCACTCGCTCTCTTGTCTCGTTTGGCGACTGTGAGTTCCATGGCCGCAATCTAGCGGACTAAAATAACCCTGTCAACGCAACTGCTTATGTCACACATGCCTCGAATGGAAGGCCCTGGCAAGGATGCCGAAGCAGGTGCTTCATGGGAAGTTATTTACTGGACACCAATACCGTCTCGGAGCCTCTGCGGCCGCGGCCGAGCGCCGGTGTCGTCCGGCGCCTCCGGGACTATGAAGGTGAAGTCGCGGTCCCTGCTCCGGTCTGGCACGAGTTGCGCTTCGGTTGTTCCAGGCTGCCGCCGGCCGGACTCCCCCCTTTGCGGACGGGCAAATTGCTGCGATCGCTCACACCAATTCATCGATTCTCGTGACGTCGAACACCGGAGACTTCCACGCATTCGACGGCCTGAGCATCGAAAACTGGATGCGGGCCGGCGCGCTTTAGGGCCAGAGGGCGTCGAGGGGGAATCGAAGGGCGGGAGGGACACGGTGTCGTCGTTCCTCGCCGACCCTGCGGGCGACCGGTCCCCGTTCGCAAGCGCAAATGCCTCCAGCGTCCGCGCTGCCGGATCGACCAGCCGGAGATGGCCGACGCCCTCCCGCGCATAGACGGGGCGTTTTCCTCGAGGTCGAACTTCCGCGTCGAAGGGGAAAGCACTTCGCACACCCGGTCCGGCGCGAGCGTGCAATAGGGCGTATCCGGAACCGCAGGCAATCCGCTCCCGGCGCCAGCCCGCAAGGTCCGGCACCAGTACGTCCCCGCCGAAATGGAGCTCCGGTTCGTCGAGTATCCACCAGCCGCCCGGCCCGCCCCGGCCTTTCTGGAACGGGCTGACAAGCTCGCCGCCGGGCGACGACCCCGCCAGCCTATGCCGGCCCGCCGGCCGCGGCTGAAGATGCAGCGCGCCTTCGACGGTTTCCGCCCCCATGTGCGCCGGCGCGTCCAGCACGTCCCGGTAGGTCGCCCGGCCTGCCTCACGTCTCCACGACCACATAGTCCTCCTCGACGCGGACGGGGACGGTTTCGGCGCGGAGGTCCTCGGCCGGTTCGGCGGTGACGCGGTAGGCGCGGGTTTTGTGGCGGCGGGGGTCGAAGCGGCTCTCGCCGGTGGCGAGGTCGAACTCCCAGCCGTGCCAGGGGCAGCGCAGGGCAGATCGACCAGTCGATAACCGTATTCCGAGAAGATGCGGACGTGAGCAAACATGGCTGTGTATGTTCATTGTATTTCATTGTCCTGAAAATATATGTTGACATATAGAGCTAAGTGTGTCTTTATTCAGCCGTATCTCTGAAAACAAAAAAGAGGAGAGAAAGTATGACAAACCAATTCAACCAAATGTCTCGCACTGAACGCCGGCGCGTCTTGGTGGACGCCGCGAAGCGGGCACTGACGGAAACGACGGCGGAGCTAAGGCGGCTTCCCGGTCGCGGCAGGTCGAATGTCTGGGCCGCTGAAGAGAGCGGTCGGATCAAGCGGGTCGCCATTCGGACGACACAGGACCGGTGGTTTGCATTTCCGCCGATGGAAAACGGGACGAAGTGGAAAACGTTGAGCGATGTCGATGTTGTTGTGGTTGCCGCAGTGGATAATCGCGACGACCCCAAGCATGTCGAAGTCTACCGCTTCGACGCCGGCGAAGTTCGGAAACGGTTCGACGAATCCTATGCGGCGCGCACCGGAGCCGGACAAAGCGAACCGGATGGTTACGGCATGTGGGTCGGCCTCGACGTGGATCGTCGGGGTTTGCCAGCAAGTGTCGGATCCGGTCTCGCATCCGTGTATCCGCCGATCAGGACCCACCTTTTGGCTGGAGCGATGGACAGGGAGCCCGAAGTTGCTGATGAAACAGTAAAGGACGAAGTGCCTAGATCGGAACCGGACACGATCGCTGCTGTCATGAACTGGGCCCGGTCGCGGATTGCGACGCTGTCCGGGCTGCCGGAGGAGGCCGTGAAACTGGATTGCCGCATTGAGCCCTGAAAGGAGCCTTGGGCATGACCGAAAGCGGAAAAAGCGAAACCCCGGGCGCATACCAAATGGCAGAGGCGGGTCCGGGGTGCACAAACCCAACATGATGGACCGGGAACCGGTCGTCAAGACCTTTTCATACACGGATGATGTAATCGACCGGCTTGAGGCAGCCCTCTCGCACGAGCGCTTGGGCACCTATCTCAACGCTGGTGGAGGAGACCGGGAGAAGGCAATCCGACTCCATGTCTGGAATACAACAATCAGCGCGGCCTTCTACGGTCCGTTGCAGGGCTTGGAACTGGCGTTGCGCAACGCTGTGCACGGCAGGCTTTCCGAACGATACGGCCCGGCTTGGTACGACAACCCGGCCGCGGGCCTCGATAAAGGAGCGTTGGAAAGGGTCGAACGCGCCAAGACAGGCTTGCTGTGGGACAACCGGGAAATGAAGCCGGCTCAGGTCGTGGCGGCGCTTTCGTTCGGATTCTGGGTCTCTTTGCTTGGCCCCGGAGGTCGCATCGGGACCGGACGCAAGGCCAACTACGAAATGACGTTGTGGCGTCCGGCAATACGCGGCGCATTCCCGCATCGTACGCGCCTGAACCGCCGCCAAGCGCATCGACCGCTGGATAGGCTGCGAGACCTGCGCAACAGGATCGCTCATCACGAACCGATCTTCGAGCGAAATCTGACCTCGGACCATCGGCAGATAGTCGATGTAGCCGGGTGGATATCGCCTACGATCCAAGCATGGATCGAACACTACAGCCAAGTCCCCGCCATAATCGAAGCTGGTCAACGCCAGTTAGGCGTATCGGCCCTAGGCCCTGTGGACGTATTGACTCAGGAGCGTGTTCAGGGATTCCCGTGCGAGGATTTGTCTGAATCATGAGGCGTCGGCGATTCGGGGGTTTCTTTGATGTCGACGAAGATGACGAATGGAGACTGGGAGGTTGCGCTGGAGGTTTTCCGGCTTTGCCTTCCGAGGCGGGGTGCGAAGGCGAAGGACGACCGTCTGTTTCTGGAGGCGCTGCACTTCTTTGCGGTTCACAACATCACCTGGCGGGCGCTGCCGGAGCGGTTCGGGCACTGGAATACGGTATGGCGGCGTTTTCACCGTCTGAGCCGTTCAGGGGTGTTCGAGGACTTTTTCGCCACGCTGGCGGATTTGAGCAGCACGGCGCACCTGGTTCAGATGTTCGATTCGACCGTGACCCGCGCGCATGTATCGGCGGCCGGCGCAAAAGGGGGCAGCAGGGTCAGGCGCTTGGACGCTCGCGGGGCGGTTTCAGCACCAAAATCCACCTGAAGACCGATTTCGACGGCCTGCCGATCGCCTTCGACCTAACCGGCGGCGAGGCAGCCGACAGTCCGCATTTCGAGACCCTGATGGACATCGGCCCCGATGTCCGGCCCCGCGCCATCGTCGCCGACAAGGGCTATGACAGCGCCGGAAACCGCCAACTCGCCCGGAAAAGAGGCGCCCTGACCGTCATTCCCTACCGGAAGAACATCAAAAACAGGCCAAAGCGCTTCGCAAGCGCGCTCTACAGAGGACGGGCGCGCATCGAACAGGCCGTCGGCAAGCTCAAACGCTTCAAACGCATCGCCCTGCGCTGCGAAAAGACCGCCACAAACTTCAGCTCCTTCGTCGCACTCGCCGCTGCCTTCATCTTGATCAAATCCGTCCACAGGACCTAGCATCGACTGCTGAGGTATGTGTCACGGTGAGTCGGATGTAATCAGGTTATGTTGGTAGGGTCAACCACTGAGAAATTTGCGCTGTGGGGTTTTTCCGGTCGGATGGGACGTTGGGTCCGGGTGGTGATGTTGTTTGTTCCGGCGTTCGAGGCGGTCGCCGCGGTTGATTTTCGAACTTGAGCGGCCCAGCCCGGCAGCATCGCCGGCCTTCGGTCGCGGGTGTCCGTATGCCGGGGTCCGGCGGGTTGGGTCAGCGTTGTCGGCAGTCGGCTGAGGGGTCAGCCGGTATCGAGGTATGGCGCCGGGCCGACCAGGGAGCGCATGCGTGCGACGCGTCCGGCGCGGGCCTGTGCAAGCGCCATGGCCATCATGACCGCCAGGGCCAGCCCGATGCGGGTCTTCATCTTCGCGCGTCCGCGGATGTAATGGGTCTCGAAGTTGAAGCTGCGGTCGAGGCGGGCGTTGATCCGCTCCATGGCGGTGCGCCGGTTGTATCCGCGCCGCCATGACGGGCTGCCCCAGGGCGTGGGCGTGAAGATACGCCGGTCATGGCTGTCGAGGTCGACGCGCAGGATGCGGCCGTATTCGCCGGACTTCACCCCACCCGCCCGATGGCAGGCCCGGCGTCCCTTGCACTCGAAGCCGAAGGCGGCTGCGGGGCAGCGGTATTTGAGCGTGCCGCAGACGCCGCGCCCGGCCTCGAACCCCTGGAAGGCCATGGCGCGGACCTCGCCGGTCTGCGGGCACACGCAGGACACCCGGCCGCGTTCGTCATGAACGATGACGTCGGCGCGCCCGGGGAACAGCGGTCGCGTGATCGGCCGGGCCGGGTCATGGCCCGGCTCCTTCTTCTCCGCCCGCCACATCAGGCGCGTGTCGATCAGCGGGCGGATATGCCACCTGTCCCACAGCCGCGCCTTCAGGCGGGCGTTGTCGAGACCGCGGTCGGCGCTGAAATCGGCGCAGCGACCGGCCATCTCCGGCGCCCCGGCGAACAACTCCTCCAGCATCCCGGACAGCACCCCGGGTTCCGATGCCGACGCCCGCGTCACCTCGAAGGCCACAGGAACCTCGTGGTCCGTGTCGGCGATCAGGTGCAGCCCGTAGCCGAACCACGACTTCACCTTCTTCCACACCGCGCCGGTCTTCGCGTTCACCCCGCCCGTCTCGTGCTTGCCCCAATCCGCATCGGGGTCCGAGGTCTTCCCCCTGTCACCGGCAATCCGGCCCGTCGAATGGCTCCCGACCGCCTTGCCGTCGTAGCCGAGATGGCGGCCGAAGTCCGGCAGTTCCTCGAACAACGACGCGCGCAGGCGCCCGATCATCCCCGACACAAGGCCGCGCTCGTCCTCAAGGCGCACCACGCGCCCCAGGAACCGCGAGAAGTTCCAGGCGCCCGGCACCGTCGAGCGCAACGGCGCCGGATACCTCACCACCCGCCCCGCGCAAAGCGCCACCACCGGCGCGCCCTGCAAGGGCAGCGCCTCGAAACCGCAAATCTCAAGCAATGCCGGGTTGCGGCCCAGCTCCCGCAGAAGCGACTGCATCGAGGCGTGCTGGAACACGATCCCCGCGATCAACGCACGCCACATCGCCCGCACCGGATAGTCGTTCCGCCCGCGACCGCGACCCGCCTCAAGCGCTGCCACAACCTCCTCGTCCGGAAGCACCTCCAGCATCACACGCAACCGCGCAAGATCCGGAAGACCTTCGACAGACCGCCACGAAAACGGTAACTTCTCCGCTGTCGCCATCACGTTCTCCCAACCAGCACCGGTGGATGGAACAAGGGCCGCAGGCCCGATGGCGACACCTTCTACTCAGTCCCGCGCCTCAACGCGACGCGCCCGAAAACCAGCCCGCGCACGGCCATGGGGTGGAAATCCACAAAACCTTTCCCTCCAAACCGCAAAAACCCCGGAAATCAGCCATCCTGACGGGGTAAGAAAAATCCAGACCCTCCGCAATACCTTGCTCAGAAAGAACTTCCAAACAGCGCACACGCCTCACCACTTAATCACTCGTCGGTAATAGGTAGGGTCTCCAAGCGCGAACAAGGGAACCCGCGTGCCGGCGAAAACCCACGCGCCGCTGACCTTTCCCGGCTTCCGTTCCACGGCCGGGCATGTCGTCCAGTCGGTCATCGGCTCTCCTCCTCCTGTGCACCGCCCCCACCGGCCGGCGCATGGTAAACGAAGCTCGAAGCCGATGCCCGCCCCGCGAGGCGCTGCCTGCGTTGCAGGCCGTGGCGTTTCAGGAAGCGTTTCACCGCGGCGTCGCCGACGGTGAGGCCCCTGGCGGCGAGCGCCCGCCGCAAGGCCGGGACGGTGATGGCCGGGCGCCGCTTCAGGATGCGGAACACGCGGGCGCGCTCTTCCTCGATCCGCGACCGCCGGCCCCGGGGCGGGTCCGCCCGGACATCGCCGCGCTCCTCGAAGCGCCGGACCCACCGGAGCACGCTGGTCGCGCACACCTCGAATTTCAGCGCCACCGCGCGGTAGCTCATCCCCCGCTCCAGCACCGCCGCCACCGCCCGGCGGCGCAGGTCCTCGCCCACCGCCTTGCCCGGCCTCCGGCCTCCCAGCCCGTCCGCCATCCTGTCCGTCTTCCTTTCCGTCGCCGTTTCAGGTGAGTGCGCCGGCCGGGCCCTTTTTCACCCCGCCGGCCGCCCCGGATTCGTTCCAGGCCCAACGAGCCGGGGCCCCGTGCCGGCCTGCGGGCGCGCGCACCTGTCCTGTTGGTGTGTCACCCCTCGACACAGCTCCCAGATCCCTCGCGAGGCGCCGCCCGGCGCCCCGGTTCACTTCCACGTCATCGCCTCGCTTCCTCTCGGTCTGGCATAGCTTTCCGAGGGGTATATAGGGAACAAACGGGCGGGATGCAAGCCCTCAGAAGGAATTTTTGCCGGATTTTGTGATATAAGGCTCCGTCGCCGCTTCCGCTGGCGCGAAAGCGGCCCCCCACCCGTCCTCCCCCGCAAGCGGGGGAGGGGAAACAGAGGGAGGCGGGAGGACAGGGGAATAGAAGGAGGCGACCCGCTCCCGTGAAAACCCCTCTCCCGCTGGGCGGGAGAGGTTGGGTGAGGGTCCCTCGGCGTGACGGGAGGTTGCTTGCCGGGCTCCGCCGCCCGCTCAGCCCGCCATCGGCCGCCGGTAGAGGCGGTAGCGGCCCGGGGCGACGCCGTCTGGCAGCGGTTCCTCCGTCCAGCCGGGGAGCGGCATGGGCTGGTCGCCGGCGAGCACGGCGCCGGGGGCCGTCAGGCGGGGCAGCAGGGGGGCGAGCGCGGCGGCGAGCGCCAGCGAGGCCTGCCTGTCGCCGGTGCCGATGTCGGCGTGGACGAGGGCGGCGGGGGCGGGCAGGCGGACACGGGGCAGCGTGTCGAGGAAGTCGCCGATGACGAGGCGGTCTTCGGGCGGCGTGCAGTCCGGGTGGGCGGCCGGGGCGCGCTCGAACACGAAGATGTCGCGGTCCGGCAGGCGGGCGCGGAGATGGTCGTAGGTGCGCCCGTTGCCGAGCCCGAGTTCCAGCACCGGGCCCGGCACGTCCGCGACCAGCGCCGCCGCCCGGTCGAGGCAGGCGCGCTGGGCCGTCAGGCGGCGGATGGCGCTGTCGAGCCGCGTCATGCCGGGGCGTCCCGCGCCCCGCCTGCTCCCGCGGCCCGCCTGCCCCCGCGAAGGCGGGATGCGGCCCCTTTTCCCCCCTCCCGCTTGCGGGAGGGGTTGGGGGAGGGTCTCGCGGCGTGACGGGTCCTTGCCGGGCTTTGCCCGCCGCTTCCGCTGGCGCGGAAGCGGGCCCCCACCCGGCCTCCCCCGCAAGCGGGGGAGGGGAGTTTGTGCGCCGTGTTCCCGGAAGCGGGGGAGGAGACTCCGCGCGCCGTCTCCCTGCGAGCGAGGGAAGGGCCGTCCGGCGGTCGGTGCTGGTTCCGGTCCACGGGTCCCCCGCTCACCCCGCGGCAAGCTGCGCGCGGGCTTCGCGGAGGTCGTGGGTGGTCTTGTCGAGGCGCTGGGCGAGCTCGCGCATGATCTCGACCGCCATCTGCGGGAACTCGGCCACCAGGCGGAAGAACAGCTCCTTGGAGATGCGCAGCGCCGTCATCGCCTCCGTCGTGCGCACGGTGGCGGTCCTCGGCACGTCGATCAGGATCGCGATCTCGCCGATGATGTCGTTCCTGCCGAGGTCGGCCACCTTGAGCGGGCCCTGGGGGGTCTCGACCAGCACCTCGGCCGCGCCCTCCAGCACGATGTAGGCGGCATCGCCGATATCGCCCTCCTCCACCACGAGGTCGCCCGGCCGGAAGCGCACCCGCTCGCTGGTGAAGGCGAGCAGGCGCAGCTTCGAGGCCTCGATGCGCTGGAACAGCGGGATGGCGCGGAGCGCCTCGACTTCTTCGTTCAGCGCCATGGTCCGTTCCTCCTCATGACTGCCGCAGGAGCCGGGCGAGCGGGCCGCCGGCCGCGCTCAGCTCCCCGTATGTGCCGTCCTCGACCGTGCGCCCGTCCTCGACGACGACGGTGCGCGGGAAGCTCTCCGCCAGCTCCGGCGATTCCAGCACCCACACGATCCCGCGCCCCTCCATCGCCGTGCGGGCGGCGAGGAAGAGCATCTGGCGCGCCACCCGCTCGACGCCGGCGGTCGCCATGTTGACCACCAGCAGCGCCGGGCGCTTGAGCAGCGCGCGGGCGAAGGCGAGCTTCTGGCGCTGGGTCTGCGTCAGGCGGCTGCCGCCGATGCCGACCTCGAAGGCGAGCCCCGCCTCCATCACCGCCTCGCGGATGCCGACCTCGTCCACGACCTCGCCGAGCAGCGCGCTCACCCGGGCCGCGCCGTGGGCCTCGCCGTGGCGGATGCGCCCGAACAGGATGTTGTCCTGGAGGCTCGCCTGCGCCGCATAGCGGTCGGCGTCGAAGAACTCGACCGAGGCGCGGTCCGCCTCCGGCAGGCGCTCGCGGAAGAGGCGGCGCGCCTCGAGCAGGTCGGCGCGGATGGCGTCGTCGATGAGGCCGAGGCGGTGGCGCTCCGGGATCAGCAGGAAGGGCAGGCCGAGCAGCCGCTCGCGTTCCTCCCCCTCCAGCCCCTCCAGCCCCAGCCGGTCGGCGCGCGCGGCGATCGCCCGGAAGTCGGGCAGGTCGTCGGCGTCGATGAAGGAGAACTGCTGGAAGAGCTCGTGGCCGGGGTCGATGTCGGCGAACAGCTCCACCATGATCTTCGCCACCTGGAGGCCGATGCCCTCCAGCCGGTCCAGCAGGCCGGCTTCCTCCAGCACGCCGCGCACGAAGGGGTGGCCGGCCAAGTTCCCGACCTCGAAGGCCGGGCCGATGGGCGCGCCGAACAGGAGGTTCTCGGCGAGCGTGGCGTTGACATTGTAGGCGCCGGCGTCGAAGGGCTCGATGGGGGCGGCCGCGCCCGGCGCGTCGAGGCGGGAGCGGAGTGCGGCGCGCGCCTCCAGCACCCGTTCGGCGAGGCCCGCATGGGCGTCCGGGTCGAGCACGCCGCGCAGGCCCAGCGTGTAGAGGTCGTCGTCGAGGCCGACGGCCGTCAGCACCTCCACCATCCGGCGCGCCATCTCCCGGCCGGGGGCGGCGCCGGCGGCCTCGTAGTCCACCCAGTCCGCGCCGAAATCGGCGTCGCTGTTGCCGGAGCGCCGGGCCTCGGCCGCGCGGGCGTCGCGGCGGGCGGCGTCCTCCGGGTCGAGGTCGGCGGGCCGCAGCGGCCGGTGGCGCAGGCCGAACAGCAGGTTCTCGCGCACGGTCGTGTTGAAGAGGCTGGCGTTCGGCCCGACATAGGCCGCCTGGCGCCCGAACACCGCCTGCGGCAGGTCGGCGAGCGCAGTGCCGTCCAGATGCGCGCGCCCGCCGGTGACGGTGGCCAGCCGGGCGGCGAGCAGGCCGAGCTCCTCCTTGCCGCCGCCGCTCGGGCCGACGATGGCGACATGTTCGCCCAGGCCGAGCGACAGGGTGGCGCTGCGCACCGGCTGGGAGATCTCGTCCTCCGCATAAGCAGCATTCTCAAACCCGAGCCGGCTGTCCGGCCGGATCTGCGGCAGGGCCTCGGCCTCCTCCACCTGCAGGGCCTCGTCGATCATGCCGGGCGGATCGAACTGCTGGACGACCTGGTCGTATTTGATGCGCGCGTCGGCCTGCTGCTGGTAGTAGGCCAGCAACTCCTTCCAGGGCGCGGACATGTCCTTGTAGGCGGCGAGCACGGCGACCATGGCGCCGAAGCTGAGGCGACCCTCGATGATCAGGTAGCCGCCGATCGAGTAGAAGAAGAAGGGGGTGAGCTGCGCCAGGAAATTGTTGAGGAACTTGATGAAGAACTTGCGCCGGAAGATCTCGTAGCGGATGTCGTAGATGCCGCCGAGGCGGCTGGCGATGTCGGCGCGCAGCCGGTTGGAGCCGTCATCGGCGTGGACGGCCTCGATGGTCGAGATCGACTCGCCGATCCGGTCGGACAGCCGGCGCACATGCTGCACGCGCTGCTTGGCGAGCGCGGTCACCCGGCGCTGGAGCTTCGGGATCGCATACATCTGGAACGGGTAGAGCGCGAGCGCGGCAAGGCCGAGAATGGGCTCCTGGATCAGCATGAAGGCGCCGATGGTGACGAGGTAGCCCAGCTGATAGACCGGCTGGGCCAGCGCATCGCCCATGAAGCCGCCGAGCGGCTCGACCTCCTGCGTCACCATCGGGATGATCTCGCCCTGGCCCGTGCGCTTGAAGACCGGCAGCGGGAAGCGCAGCAGGCGCGAATAGAGGTCGTAGCGCAGGCGGCGCAGCAGCCGTTCGCCGAGGCGGCCCTTGCCGGTGTTGATGGCGAATTTGAAGGCGCCGTTCAGGAGCACGAGGCCGAGGAAGGCGAAGCTCAGCACCATCAGATACTCGATCTGCCCGAGCTCCAGCCCGAGCAGCGACCGGGGGAAGCCCGAGCCGCTGATGGCGTCGTTGATGATCTGCTTGGGCAGTTCGAGCGAGACGTAGAGCACCGGGAAGGACGCCACGGTGACCGCGAGCAGGAAGAGCTGCTGCGCGAGTGCGCCGTGAAGACCAAGAAGGAGAGAAAACATGAGTTAACTCAACGGCTTGGTCGTGCCGATGATCGACCGGTGGCTGAAACGCCACCCCGTCCGGCGGAGGGTGCCGGACGGAAGGGGGTCGCTAAGTTCCGCCGTTTTCCGGCGGCGGGGCGAAAAAGCTGCGACCTGAACTGGACCGGACGCGAGCCGTCGCTCGCGGGCCGGGCTACCACAGGACCTATGGCGAGCGACATGCGAAGCATGCGTCGGAAGCCTCTTTACTTACAGCTCGACCCTCAATGGCCCGACGGGGCGGAGGGAATGCGGACCGAACCGGTTGGCCTAAGCGTTGCCTTCTGGTGGGTGCGCCAATCGCACTCGGATACGGGTCAACCCTTCTATCCCGTATCCCCGAGCCGCAAGGGGTAGAGCATGCCGCCTAAGGGTCTGAGGTTTGTCATCGGAACACGGGAACCCATGCCGTCCGCCCGGTACGGAGCCGGGCTAGCCGCGGAGAACGGAGACGGTCTGCATGGGGGCAGAGCCCTCGTAGTAGTCGGAGCGCGGGAAAGCCGCGCACATGGCGAAGGGGGGCAGAAGGTGGAACGACTTTCATGACGGAGGGACTGTCGATGGACTTCGATAATCAGGCCGAAAAGGCTTGGCTCCTCAGCGTGCAGCGGAAGTTGTACCAGTGGAGTAAGGAGACGCCCGAAGGTGCCTACGGCGATGTGTGGAACTGGGTAACCGATCCGCGCAATCTTCGCTGTGCTTGGCAGACGATTGCCCACAATAAGGGCAGACGGACGCCGGGTGTCGACGGGTTGACGGTGGCGAAAATCGCCGCCGGCGACGGAGGCGTACCGCTCTTTCTGGACGGGTTGCGGGAGGCGCTGCGGAACGGCAGCTACCGACCGTCGCCCGCGAGGCGAAAGTGGATTCCGAAGCCGGGCAGACCGGGAAAGTTCCGACCCCTCGGTATCCCCACCGTCGCTGATCGCGTGGTGCAATGCGCGGTCAAGAATATCCTGGAGCCGATCTTCGAGGCGCGTTTCTGGCAAGTCTCCTACGGGTTCCGGCCCGGACGGGGCTGCCATGGCGCACTCGAACACATCCGGCAGACCATTCGCCCCTCCAAAATCGCGGCGGATGGAGTGCATCGCGACCCTCCCTATCAATGGGTGATTGAAGGCGACATCGAGGGCTGCTTCGACAATATCGGCCATCACCACCTGATGGACCGCGTGCGGAAATCCTGCGCGGATCGGAAGGTGAACCGGCTGATCGTGCGGTTCCTCAAGGCCGGAGTGCTGGAGGATTTTGTTTACAATCCGACGGCCACCGGCACGCCTCAAGGGGGCGTTCTGTCACCGTTGCTGGCCAACATCGCGCTAAGCGCGATCGAGGAACGGTACTGGCGGTGGGTCAGGCTCCCGCATGATCCCAAGCTTCGCACAGACGGGGCGAGAAGGGCTGCGGTCCGGCGCATCAAGGAAAGGAGGGCCGGGCGACTGGTCCTCTACCCGGTCCGGTATGCCGACGACTTCCTGATCTTCGTGTCCGGCAGCTACGAGGACGCGGTTGCCGAAAGGCAGGCGCTTGCCGAATGGCTGCGCGAGGAGATGGGGCTGACGCTATCGGAACAGAAGACGCGGGTCACCGCACTGACGGAAGGGTTCCGGTTCCTTGGCTGTCTGGTTCGTCTCAAATGGGACGACCGGTATGGCTACTGGTGCCGGGTCGAAATCCCGAAGGAGGTGGTCAACGACTTCCGCTGGCGGGTGAAGAAAGTGCTCAGGCGGCAGACGCAAGGTCGGTCGCTGGAAAGCATGCTCCAGGAAGTCAATCCGCTCCTCCGGGGATGGGCCAACTACTACCGATACTGCATCGGTGCGAAGCGCATTCTGTGCGCTCTGGACCGGTATGTGGGCCATCGGCTCTGGCTGTGGCTACGGAGTAAGCACAAGCGCGTTCCCACGAGGAGGCTGTCCAAGATATGGCTCCGGCGTAGCCGGGTCCATCCGGGCACTCGTGCCTGGGCCGAGGGCGGCGTTGAGCAATACCTCATGGCCTACGTTCGGGTCGCGCGGTTCGAGCTCAAATGGATGAGGTCTCCCGACTTCGCGAAAGCCTTTGGAGAGCCGGATGCATAACGAAAGGTGCACGTCCGGTTCGGAGGGCGGGCCGAAGAAACCCGGCGGCCGTAAGGCCGACAGGGCGCTTCGGTCCGACCCTATCGTCACCAGAATGGCGGCCGCAGCCGAGCGCCGGGACATTATGAAGGATGCGCCCGCGAGCGCCGGTGTCGCCTTCCCGCCGCTGAAGCGGCGCATCCGCCCGATGCCGCCGGACAAGGCCGCCGAGAGCTGGCTCGCCCGTTTCCGGGCGCTTGCCGGGGCGGAAGAAGAGCGGCGCGAGGCCATCTCCCGAACGAACGACGCAGATGCCGCGCAGGCCTGATATGGACCGTAGCGCGTCGAGCTGGCCGGTGATGGTGTCAGCGGCGCTGCTCTCGGGCGCCGTGGCGGCGGCGGTCGCGGCGGCCATGCTGAGGTTCGCCGCGCCCGAGGCCGCGTCCATCGCCAGCGTGCGGCTCGGCGAGATGACCGCCGCCTACACCACGCGAGCGGCGGCAGAGGGCCAAACGGCGGAAGACGTGCGGAGCTGGGGCGAGGCGCTCGAAGCCGCGCTCGATCGGGTATCCGGGCGTCACGGCGCGGTGCTGCTGCCGGCGCGCGCGGTCGCCGCCGGGGCGCCGGACCTGACGCCGGAAGTGGAGGCGGCGCTGGCGGCGCTCCTGGCGCGGCGCGAAACGACGCCGGCCGGAGAGAAGCCGTGACTGCCGGGCGGGCGGCGTTCGCCCTGAAGTCGGCGCCGGCCCGCCGCCGCAATGTCGCCCTCGCCGCCATGATTGCGCTGGCGGTGCTCTGGCTCGCCGGGGCCTCGCATCTGCATGTCAATGCGAGCTGGTCGGACGGGGCCTGGGGCTATGCCGCGTTCCCGCTGTTCGGCGAGGCCCCGGCGATCGGCCACCGGGTGCTGTTCGAGCCGCCCGAGGCGGTGGGCTCGGAATTGCCGTATCTCAAGACCGTGCGCGGCGTGCCGGGCATGACGGTCTCGGTCGATGAGGACGGGACGGTCCGGCTCGACGGCGTTCCCGCCGGCCGGGCGAAGACGCACGCACTGGACGGACGACTGCTCCGGGCCATCGCGCCCGGGATCATCCCGCCGGGGCATTTCTACGTGCACGCCGATCATGCGGACTCCCACGACAGCCGCTATGCGGAGATCGGCCTCGTGCCGCGCAGGCGCATCCTCGGACGCGCCGTTGCCATGCCGGACATTCCCTGGCTGGGCCTGGAGGGGCCGCTGGTCGGGCCGGAGGACGTGAACGAGGCCGGCGCGGCGCCGGTAGCGGAGATGCCGCGATGAGGCGCCCCGCCGTCCTGCTGCTCGCCGCGACGCTGGCCGCCCTGCCAGTTGCGGGAATTCCGTCCGCTGCATCCGCAAAGGACCTGGGCGTTCGCGGTGCGACATGGCCGGTCGCCGAGCCCGACCTTCTGGAACAGATCGAGGCGCGTCTGATCGAATTGGAACGCACCGGCGCGCTGGCGCGGCTGGAGAGCGAGGCCCGCGCCAACGCCCGGCGGACGCTGGAGGAACCGGACCCGGCGCCCGGCATCGCGCCCGCCGCGAGGGAGCGCCGCCGGCTGTGGGACCCCGCCATCACGGTCGCGGAGGACATCCGGGCGGCCGACGGCGTGCTCATCGCCGCCGCCGGCACACGGGTCAACCCGCTGGAGCGCATGACGCTCGCCCGCGACCTGCTGTTCGTCGACGGCAGGCGGGAGGCCGAGATCGCCTGGGCGCTTGCCCATGACCGTCCCGCAAAGATCGTGCTGCTCGCCGGGCGGCCGCTCGACCTGATGCGGCGGCACCGCCGCCCCTTCTTCTTCGACCAGGGCGGGCGCCTCGCCGCGCGGTTCGAAATCGCGGCGACGCCGAGCCTGGTCGAGCAGGCCGGAACCCGGCTGCGCATTACCGAGACCCCGGTCGAGAACCGGGACGGTCCCGGATCGATAGCCCGCCTGCCCTCCCCGCCTTCGCGGGGACAGGCTCCCCCGATCCGGGGGACAAGCCCCCAACAAGAGGACTGAAGCCATGCTGAACATGAACCGGGCCACTCTGGTGGGTCATGCGGGTCGCGATCCGGATGTCCGAGACCTGAAGAACGGCGGCAGGGCGGCGACCTTCTCGCTCGCCACCACCGAGAAATGGACTGACCGCGAGGGCCGGCCCGCCGAGGCCACCGAGTGGCATCGGGTCGTTGTGTACGGGCCGGCCGTCGGGGCGGTGGAAACGATGCTGCGCAAGGGCGATGCAGTGATGGTCGAGGGCCGGATCGCGACGCGCGAATACCGCGACCGGGAGGGGAACGACCGGGCGATCACCGAGATCGTCGTCGCCGGCGCGCAGGGTGTGGTCAACATGCTGGGCGGCCCGCGTTCGCAAACGGCCGATGCAGCCGAAAAACCGGACACCGGAGACGGCTCCGCCCGGGAACCGGCGGCGCCGGCCAACGGCGGCACGCAGGACGCTCTGGAATGATTCGCCGGTTTGGCACTCCGGCGGCGTTCGCCCTTGCGGCCGTGCTCTGGTCCGGCGCGGCGTTGGCGCAGGCCTGCACCGGGCGGTTCGTCAATCCGATCTCGGACGTCTGCTGGGAGTGCATCTTCCCGATCTCGATCGGGCCGATCACTATCGGCAGCGTTTCCGGCGTGCTGGACACGCCGAACCCGTCATCGCCGATCTGCCTCTGCGGCTCGCCAATCCCGCGCATCGGCCTCTCGCTCGGGGTCTGGGAGCCGGCCAGGCTGGTCGACGCGACGCGGGCGCCCTGGTGCTTCCCCAATCTCGGCGGCCTCACGATAAATCCCGGCCTGCCGGCCGGGCGCGGACGCACCGGGGCGGCCGGCGGCGACGGCGCCAAGGGCTCGGTCTGGCACGCGCATTACTACATGTATCCGCTGCTCTCCTGGATCGGGGTGCTGCTCGATCTCGGCTGCCTGGAGGGCGGCGGCCTCGATATCGCCTGGGCCTCGGAACTCGACCCGGCCTGGCTCGACGACGAGCTCAGCTTCCTGCTCAACCCGGAGGCGGCCCTGTTCGCCAACCTGCCGGCCCAGGCGGCGTGCGCCGCCGACTGCGCCGCGTCCTCCGTGGGATTGCCGCTCGATCCGATGTTCTGGTGCGCGGGCTGCCAGGGCGGGATGTATCCGCTGACCGGCAACGTCGCGGCGCATGTCGGCGGGGTGCAGGCCTCTCTGCTGGCGTCCCAGCGCCTGCTCTACCGGCTGCACCGCGCCGGGCTGGCCTGGGGCACGTTCGGCTCCGGCGCGCTCTGCGGGCGCTATCCGATGCCGATCATGCAGAAATCGCAGTACCGCTGGCAGATGACCCAGCCGGTGCCGGCCGTCGACCCGTTCACCGGCTGCAACCCGACCGGACGCTCCTCGGTCTTGTGGGAAACCCTGCGCGAACTGCCGGTCGCGGGCGAGAACTTCGGATACCTGCTGTGGCGCAAGCGCAACTGTTGTTTGCTCTGAACCTATTGATAAATCATGACAATTTCCACTGTAAGGATAACCCGATGCGCAGTCTCCGGCAAGCCCCGACAGTCCTGTTTCTGATCGCCCTGCTACTGGCGGCGTGCTGGTTCGGGTCGGTGCAGGCAGATGAATTGTCGCGTGTATCGACCCCGGATGAGGACGCGGCGCGGCTGGTCGAGGACGTGCTTCGCAAGGCCGACGGCAATGACGGGGAGCCGCTCGGCGAGTGGACGCGCGGCGTGATTGAGCGCGCTCTGGGCCGCGCCGGGTCGGCCGCCAGGCAGACCGTTCCCGGATCACGCCCGGGGCAGGCTCCCGGATCGCCGGGACGGTCCGCCGATCCGCTCCCGGCCGAACGTCATGCGGCGGGAATTATACGAGGCGCAGCCGGACGCGCCGGCACGGCCGAAATCCTGATCTTCACCAGCCTTTCGGTGCCGGCGGCATCGTGGCGGCAATGGGCGCGTGAGGCGGCCAGCATCGGGATCCCGTTGGTGCTGCGCGGCGTGTCGGAAGACGGACTGCCAGCGACCGCCAAGGAAATCGGCGACCGCCTCGGCGGCGCGGAGGCTGGGGTCGCCGTCGACCCGCGCCTGTTCCGCCTGTTCAGAATCGAGCGGGTGCCCGCCGTGGTGGTCGTGCCGGGCGGCGTGCCGCCCTGCCGGAGCCGGGGCTGTGCGGACGATCCCGCGCCGCCCCATGACCGCGTTACGGGAAACATCGGGCTCACAACCGCACTGGAGGCCGTCGCCGGCGAAGGCGAGGCCGGGCGTGAGGTCGCGCAAGCCCTCCTCGAACGCCTGACGGGAGATGACCGGCAATGACGGAACCGACCGAACATTCGGAAGACCGCATCGCGGTCGCGATCGACCGTGCGACCCGGATCGTGCGGCTGCTGACCTGGACGGCGATGTTCGCGCTGGTCTGCCTGACGCTTTGGGTGGTCTCCGGCATGGCGGCGCGGGCAGAGGACCCGAAGGCCGCGGCGCGCGCCATCGGCAGTTCCGGCGCTGCCGCGGCGGGCGCGATCGCGCGTGACGCCGCGAGCGCGGGCAAGGTGCCGGGCTACGCGGGAACGGAGGTGCCCGAACGGAACCTGACGGCCTCCGGCATGGAAGACGCGGCCCGCGCGCGCCTTGCCGACCCGGGCGACCCGGGCGGCGCCGCCGGACGCGCGGTGGTCCGGGGGACGACGAGCCGGCCCGCCGCGAACGTGCCGGCAAGCGATCCGATGGTGCGGCGCTCGGAGACCGTCTCGGCCTCGCCGCACTCGTCCGTTCACCGCGCGGACGGCCTCGCCTCGGGCGGCGCCAGGAACTGCAACGCCGGGCTTCGGGACGCGCAGTCCGGGGGCTCCTGCGGCTCGGTGCGCTACTGCGTCGGCGCCGGCTGCGAGACCGTTCCCTCGCAATCGAACACCGGGTTCGTGAACGCAACGACGCGGCTCAACATGGCGCTGGAGCTGGGCGGCGACGAGTTCGACCGCCAGGACATGCGCTTCTTCAAGGGAACGCGCCGGGCCTGCCACATCAAGCTGTTCGGGCTGGCCAACTGCTGCAAGAACTCAGGCGCCCTGGTCGGTCTCGCCAACTGCTCGGCCTCGGAAATCGAGCTGGCGGAGGAACGCAACGCCGGCAACACCCACTATCTCGGTCGCTACTGTTCGAAGAAGACCCTGTTCGGCATCTGCATCCGCCATTCGCGGGCCTGGTGCGTGTTCGGCTCCAAGCTCGGGCGCATCTTGCAGCAGCAGGGCCGCCGCCAGCTCGGCATCGGCTGGTCGAGCTGCCGGGGCCTTACGGTCGCGGAGATCGAGGGGATCGACTTCGCCAGCCTCGATCTTTCCGAGTTCACCGAGGACCTGATGGACGGCTCCCGCGAACCGTCGGTGTCGCTGCCCGACGCGGGCGACACGGGGGCGGTCATGCGCACGCGTATCCGCGACTTCTACCGGCGAGGGCAGTAATGATGCGCGCTGTCATACGGGCGCTGAAACGCGTTCTCGCCGGGGCGGTCGTGTGGACGGCGTTGGCCGCCCAGGCTGCCGTGGCGACGGAATGGCGTCCGTGGTGCGCCAATGAGGGTTCCGGCGCTTCGCTCGGCTGGCACTTCTACTGCGACCGGCAGGAGGTGGAGCCGCAAGAGGCGCAACCTGCGCTCGTGCCGCCAACGCCGCCCCCTGCCGGCAACGAACATTCCGCTACGGCTCGCATCGAGGCGATGCGCAAGGCGCTGGAGGAGGCTCGCGCGGCGGCGATCCTCGATCCGACGCCGGCCAACGTCACCGCCTATCTGCGCCTCCAGCAGGAGACCCTGCAACGGGCGGCCGCGTTCTCCGACGCGTTCCGGCGCACGGTCTGGGCGACGCCGGAACTCGACTACACGCTGAAGCGCCCTGTGGGCGCGCTGGCGAAACAGGTCTGGTCCGACGAACGGCGGCAGGCCCGCGACGCAGCACTGGCCCGGCTCGGGGAGCGTTACGGGCTGATCTATCTCGGCCATGCGGGCTGCCCGGCGTGCCGGGTGTTCGGCCCGCTGCTGCGCGCCTTCGCCATGCGCCACCGCCTTGACGTGCTCGCGGTGTCGCTCAGCGGCGAGGCGCTGGAGGGATGGCCCGAGGCGGTGCCGGATAACGGCCGCGCGGCCCGGCTCGGCCTCGGCGATGCGCCGGTCCCCGCCCTGGTGCTGTTCGACAGCGAGACGAAGCGTGTCCTGCCGGTCGGCTTCGGCGTGATGGCCGAGGACGAGATGGCCGAGCGGATCTTCGCTCTCACCGCCCTGGAGCCAGGACATGATTACTGAGTTGCGCAGATATTCGGTTCCGGCATTGGCGCTCGCGGCGTCGATCATCGCGGCCGCACCGGCGTCCGCCGACGTGCTCTCGGAGATGAACCGCTTCTGGCAGGGCGCGGCGGTCAACACCACGGGGCCGACCGCCTTCCAGGGCCAGGCCTCCGGCCACTGGACGCTCGGCAACCTCTATCTGAGGTCGCCCGTGCGCTCCGAGCAGGTCGCGACGGTCAACCTGCCCTCCTTCCGGGCCGGCTGCGGCGGGATCGACGCCTTCGCCGGCGCCTTCTCGTTCATCAACTCCGACCAGCTGATCGCCTTCGGCAGGGCGGTGGCGCAGAACGCGGCGGGCTTCGCCTTCGAGCTCGCGCTGGAGACCATCTCGCCGGTGATCGCGGAGACCATGGCCAAGCTCAGGGCGCTGGCGCAGTGGGTGAACGCGCAGAACCTCAACAGCTGCGAGACCGCGCAGGCGCTGGTCGGCGCCGCATGGTCGAAGAACGACCGGGCGAGCGCGTCGATCTGCGCGGCGATCGGCACGTCGCAGGGCATCTTCTCCGACTATGCCGCCGCGAAGCACGGCTGCGGCGCCGACGGCAAGCGCAACTCGACCCTGGCGGCCGCCTCGGGCGCGATGGCGGACCAGGTGCCGGTCAACGTCAACTACGCCTGGAAGGCGATCCGGGCGTCCTCGTTCCTGTCCGGCGACACCCAGCTCGCCGAGTTCGCCATGGCGGTCACCGGCACGGTGATCGTCACGGCGCCCACCTCCGACGGCGATACGTCCGGGCCCAGGGTGCGCATCCTGGAGCCGCTGGCGCTCGACCGCCGCGTCACCGAGACCCTGATGGAGGGCGGCGGCCAGCTCCCGGTCTACCGCTGCGACACGAACGCCGACTGCCTCAACCCGGCGCTGGGCACGGCGACCGTGCCGCCCAACCGGGGCTTCCGGGCGCGGGTGGCGGAACTGCTGCGCGACATGGTCGACGCGGTGCGCAACGACACCGCCGTGCCCGCGCCGGCCCTGGGGCTGGTCAACCTCACCACGCTGCCGGTCTACCGGGTCGCCAACACGGCGGCGGCCTACCGGGGCGCGGTGATCGACCAGGAGATGGACGCGCTCGCCGAGGCCGTCGCGCTCGATGTCATGCAGGTCTGGATCACCGACCTGCACCGCACGGTCGAGGAAAGGGCCGGCACGCTGGATATCGCCGACGGCGAGCAGCTCAAGCGCTGGCGCGAGGGGCTCAGGACCAACCGGATTGCGCTCGCGCGGCACCGCCACCAGGGGCTCCAGCGCCTCAATACCGCGCTCGCCGTGGTCGAGAAGCTGCGCCTGATCGAGACCGAGCTCGCGGGCGCGCTCTCGGCCGATCTGCGCGCCGCGCTGGCGTTCGCGCGCGGCGGCGCCGGGGCCGGGTCGCGGTAGGTCCCTTATATAATATGTACGAGCTCTTCACCCTTGGCGGCGGCGCCTATCTCGTCGACCTGCTGAACGCGGTCGCCGCCATTACCTCGGGCGGCGCCTATATCACGCTCGCCCAGATTGCCGGCGCCGCCGGCCTCGCCTGGGTCCTGTTCCGCACCGCCTTCGGCGGCTCGTGGAAGGACAACGCCAAGTGGATGCTGCTGTTCGCCGCCGTCTGGGGCGCGATGATCGTGCCGAAGGCGACCGTCAGGGTGGTGGACCGTCTCGATCCGACCCTGGCGCCCGCGGTGGTCGCCAACGTCCCCATCGGGCTCGCGCTGTTCGCCTCGCTCACCAGTCAGGTCGGCGACGGGCTCACGCGGCTCACCGAGCAGGCGTTCGCGCTGCCGAACGACCTCGTCTACCAGAGGCACGGGCTGATCTTCGGGGCGAGGCTTGCGGCCAAGGCGACGCGGCTGGAGATCACCGACGCGGTGTTCGCGAGGAACATCCGCAACTACGCCCGCCAGTGCGTGTTCCACGCGCTGCTGCTGGGCCACGTCACGGCCGACGATCTGCGCGAATCCACCGACCTCTGGCGGCTGGTGACGGCGACCGGCACGCCGTCCGCCGGGGCCTCGCCCGCGCGCATGTTCGAGTTCGCGACCCGCGGCGCGGCGGGCGCCGGCGGGGCCGCCACGATGGACCGCCAGGTCGTCACCTGCCGCGACGGGGCGGGCAGGCTGAATGCGCAGTGGAACGCCGAGATTCAGCGCGCCGGGACGATCTTCGGCAGGCGCATCTTCCCGGACGCGCGCAGCGACGCGCTTGCCCGGGCCGAGCTGCTGGCGGCGCTCCCGGCCTCCCACACCTTCCTCATCGGCGCCTCGCGCTCGGCGGCGGAGATCATGCGCCAGCAGATGGTGCTGAACGCGGTCCACGGCGCGGGCGAGCAATGGGCGGCGGAGGCCGGCAACGCCGCCGCGCTGCGCGCCTACACCGAGGCGCGGGCGGAGGCACAGACGGTCTCCGCCTACCGGGCGATCGGCAGGCAGGCGGAGACCTGGGTACCGCTGCTGCGGATCGTGTTCGAGTGCCTCTATATCGGGGCGTTCCCTATGGCGGTGCTGCTGATGCTGACCCCGGCGGGCACAGCGATCTTCCGCTCCTACGTCACCGGGCTGATCTGGCTCCAGTCCTGGGGCCCGCTCTACGCGGTGCTGCACCGGATCAGCATGGGCGAGGCGGCCGAGAGGATGCAGGCGGCGGCGCTCATGCCCGACGGCGACATCGGCATCTCGCTGGTCGCGCAGGCGGGCATAAGGGCCGTCGCCTCGGATGTGGCGGTGATGTCGGGATACCTCTCGATGTCGGTGCCGTTTCTCGCCGCCGCGCTCGCCTACGGGCTTTCCAAGGCGACGGTGCTCGCGACCTCGGTGCTGGCAGTGGGCCAGGATGCGGCCTCGTCCGCCGCGCACGAGGGCACCACCGGCAACCTCTCGCTCGCCAACACGGGTTACGACACCCACCGGTTCGCGACCCTGGAAGGCCGCCAGATCCGCACTTCCACCCATGTCGACAGCGACCGCTACACCGGCTACGCGCCCATGGGCGCCGCTATGACGGTGACCGGCGACGGGACCGTGGTGGCCGACGCGGGCGCCGCCACCAGCCGCATTCCGGCGGCCGGGGTGAGGCTGTCGGAATCGCTTGCCACGAGTCATGAACAGCGCGCGGCGGAAGCCCGGGGCGTCTCGCGCCACTGGTCGGCGGAGGCCGGCATGGCGAGGAATGCCGCCGTCACCGACGCCACCGCGATGATCGACCGCTACTCCCACGATGTCAGCACGGGCGAGGCCTATGCGCGCGGCGTGACCGAGAGCGAGTCGAGCCAGGCGCAGGCGCTGGACACGCATCACGAAAGGCTCGCGGAGATTGCGGGGATCGCGAAGGACCAGGCGGCGGTGCTGACCGGCCGGGCCAGCGTCGGCGGCGGCTGGGACTTCCTCGTCAAGGCGAGGGCGGACGGCTCGGTGATGTGGCGCGGCCAGACCATCGAGCAGGACGCCTGGAACCGGATGAAGGAGTATGACCGCCAGCACGGCGTGACCGAGACCTGGTCCCAGGTCGCCGATGCGTCTAGGCGCTACTCGACCCAGACGGGCGACAGCGAGACGGCGGGCCTCGACGAGAGCCTGAGCGCCAACCTGACGCGCATGCGCAGCTTCCAGGAGCGCGCCTCGCTGGCAAGGCAGGAATCCGAGAGCTGGTCCGAGCAGGCCGCCCAGGTGCGCGCGGACGCCCAGGCGATCGAGCGCGAGCTCGGCCAGCCCTTCTTCGCGTGGCTCTCGGAGCAGCCGGGCACGGACGGGCGCGCGATCGGGGCGGCCGGCGCCATGCGCATCGCCTCGCCGCAAACGGCGGAGGACTCCGAGCAGCTCCGCGAATATGCCGCCCGGTTCATCGACGAGAAATATCCGGCGCCTGCCGGGCCGGACCCGTCCACCGTCGGCGGCGCGGCGGAATACGAGGCCGCCGTCGGCGCGCTGCGCGGCGGCTATGCCCGCGAGACCGCTGCCGCCCATGCCGGCTGGTCGGCGGTCGTGCGCGGCCGGGCGGAGGATGCGGGCGCGCCGGCTCCGGGCGAGACCGGGGCGGCGGCGATGGCCGAGCGGGTCGAGACGAAGACCGACATGACCATGAAGGGAGCGGCCCGCGAGGCGCGGCAGACGGTGACGCGGGACGAGGCCGCCGGGGGCCGCGCGGGCGTCGCCGTCGAGACGAACAAGCCGTTCGCGCAGCACGCTACCGAGAACCTGCCGGTGGTGGGCGACTGGCTCGCCGGCAAGCTGTTCGGATCGGCGCAGAACGCCGCACCCGACGGCGCGCCCGGTGCGGCGGAAACCGGGCGGCGGCAGGACGAAAAGGACTGGGGAGCCTCCTCGCCGTGACCGGTAGGGCGGCATTCCCGGGCTCAGTCGCCGCACATCAGCCGCTCGTTCTCCTCGGCAATGCGCATGTACGCATAGCTCCCGCTCCTCAGGCTCCAGTTGAGCGTGTCCTTGTCCTCGGGCAGTTCGGAGCGGCGGAAGGCGCTCCAGTCGCAGTCCCGGAGACCGCGCCGCAGCGCCAGCGCCAGCGACGCGATGAACGCCCAAACGGCCGCCGCGAGCCAGAGCGCGGCCGCGGCCTCCAGACCGCCATCGAGCAGCATGGCAGGCGCGGTAGCGAGCGCCGCGACGGCGAAACCGCCGAGCACGACGGCGCGTTCGCGCCGGGTCGGCCGGGCGGCGTCGGGACTCTTCGATGTGCGCGTCATGGTCATCGCCTCCGGTGGTATCGGCGAGCGGACCCTCTCCGGCCCATTCCCCTTCGCCCGGACCCCGCGTCCCTCCGCCTCCCGGCGGCGATTCACGCAAGCTGAAGGAGACCGGCCATGCGCGGCATCGGCGGCAGCACGCTGAGGGGCGGCCAGACCGTCTTCCACGCGATCCGCATGTGGGGCCAGCTGTTCCGGGCCGCCATGCTGTTCGCGGCCTTCACCACCGTCGCCGTGCCGGCCTGGACGTTGTGGCACCGGACCACGGGCGCGGAGTGGTACGCCGCCGGCATGGTGACGCTGGCCGAAGTCCAGCTGGCGCTCGGCTACAGCCCGGAGACCGGCCAGGAGGTGCGGTTCGCCGATGGCACGCGGCACGTGCTCTTCATCCGCGACATCGCCGCCTCCGTCCCGGCCATGAACGCGCGGGAGCGGATCCGGGACCAGATGTTCGCCAGCGCCGGGCTCGGCGCGGCGTCCGGAGCGGGTCTGATCGGGCTGTTCCTTGTCGCGTTCTGGCTCCGGGGCGCGCAGCTGGGCCGGCAGAAGCGCATCAGGGGCGCGGAAATGGTTACGGCCGGGGAGCTGCGCCGGCGGGTCAGGCCCGCCCATCACCGCGCGCTCGCCAGGCTTCCGGGCGGCAAGCGGCTGCGCCCCTACTCGATCGCCGGCATCCCCTGGCCGGAGCGCACCGAGACCCAGCACACCATCGTCTCGGGCACCACGGGCTCCGGCAAGACGGTGCTGATCTCCGACCTTGTGGCCCAGATCCGCGCGCGCGGCGAGCGCTGCATCCTCTACGACAAGATGGGCTCCTACACGGCCGCCTTCTTCGATCGCGACCGCGACGTGCTTCTGAACCCGCTCGATGCCCGCGCGCCGCGCTGGTCGCCCTTCTACGAGGCGCGCAATCCCCGCGACTTCGACATGATGGCCGCCGCGCTGATCCCGCAGCAGAAGGACACGGTGGACCCGTTCTGGGTGACGGCGGCGCGCCAGCTCTTCGCCAACGGCGCCGGGGTGCTGCGCCAGAAGGGCGAGACCCGGAACCGGGTCCTTGTCGACCGCCTGCTCAAGACCGAGTTGACCGAGCTGGCCCAGGCGATGGAGGGCACGGTCGCGCAGTCCATCGTCGATCCCGAGAACCCGAAGACGGCGCTCAGCGTGCGCGCCATGCTGACCGCCAACCTCTCGGCGCTGGAGTTCCTGCCGGACGAGGGCGAGCCCTTCTCGATCCGGGAATGGATATCCGACGAGAAGCGCGGCGGGTTCCTGTTCCTCACGTCCAGGGGCGACCAGCACGCCAGCCTGCGGGGGCTCATCTCCACCTGGCTGGAGATCGCGGTGAACGCGATGCTGTCGCTGGCCCAGGACGACGGGCGGCGCATCTGGGTCATCCTCGACGAGCTGCCCACGCTCCACCAGGTACCGAGCCTCCAGCCGGGCCTTGCCGAGTCGCGCCAGTTCGGCGGCTGTTTCGTGCTGGGGGTCCAGGTCGCTTCGGCGCTCCGCGACCTTTACGGAAGGAACGGCGCGGAGACCGTATCCGGCCTTTGCGGCACGCGGGTGGTGCTGGCCGCGCCCGACCGGGACACCGCGCAATGGTCGGCCGACAGCCTCGGGCGCAGCGAGATCGAGGAAGTGGCGGAAGGGTTCTCCTACGGCGCCAACACCATCCGCGACGGGGTGTCGCTGACGCCGCGCCGCGAGCTGCGCGCCCTGGCGCTGCCGTCCGAGATCATGCGCCTCGCCAACCTGGAGGGCTATCTGAAGTTCCCAGGCCCGTTCCCGGTCGCCTCCATCCGCCTGAAATACATCGCCCGGCCGAAGGCGGCGGAGCGGTTCGTTGCGCGCGAGGACGAGGGGGCAGAGCCGGGTGAGGCGTCCGCCGCTCCACGTCCCGCAAATGGCGAAATCGCGATCCCGGAGCCGCCAAACACCGAGGAGCCCCACCCCTTCGACGATCCCGACGCGCCCGGCGTGCCGCCGGAGCCCGCGGCCTGGCAGGGCGAGTTGGCGCTGCTTCCCCTGCCGGGCGAGGCCGGCGATCCGCAGCCGGATGGGGCGGTGCCCGAAACGGCGGACGCGAAGGCGCCGGAGAGCGGGGACGGTGCGCCGGACGCCGGCTCGAAATTGAAAGCAACGCCGCGTCCCTCCAATGCCGTCGGCGGCCGCGTCTCCGACTGGAGCTGACATGCTCTCGATCGGCGCGCTTTCTTCGGCCGCCCAAGGGGCGAGCTATTACGAGCGCGACGGCTACTACGCGAAGGACGACCCCGAGCATCGCGACGCCAGTGCCTGGGCCGGAAAGGGCGCCGAAGAGCTCGGCCTGAAGGGCCCGGTCGACGCCGCCACCTTCCGGCAGGTCCTGGAAGGCCGCGTGCCCGACGGCTCGGACACGCGGCTGGGCCGCCGGGGCAAGGACGGGAGCATCGAGCACCGTCCGGGCCGCGACCTTACCTTCTCGGCGCCCAAGTCGGTCTCCATCGCCGCGCTGGTCGGCGGCGACCGGCGCATCGTCGAGGCCCACGACCGCGCCGTGGCGGCGGTGCTCGCCTGGGTCGAGAAGAACGCCTCGGAAACCAGGATGAAGGACCCGGAGACGGGAAAGATGGGGCGGGTCGGCAACCAGAAGATCGTCGCCACCACCTTCCGGCACGACACCTCGCGCAATCTCGACCCGCAGCTTCACACACATGCCGTGCTCGCCAACATGGTCCAGGGGGAGGACGGCAAGTGGCGCTCGATGGCCAACGAGGGGCTCTATGCGCAGCAGAAGCTGATCGGCATGCTCTACCGCAACGAGCTTGCCGCGGGTCTCGGGAAGCTCGGCTACGCCGTCGAGAAGACCCATGCCGACGGGCGCTTCGAGATCGCGGGGGTTGCCAGGGAGGCGATCGAGGCGTTCTCGAGCCGCCGCGCCGAGATCGAGGCGGCGATGGAAGCGCGCGGGCTCGGCGCTTCCTCCGACAATCCGCGTATCGCGGAGCGCGCCGCGCTGATGACGCGCGCCGCCAAGCGCGACATCGACCGCGACGAGCTCGGGGACGTGTGGCAGCACCAGGCCGCCGATATCGGCCTCAATGCTCCGGCACTCGCAGCCGACGCGATGGAACGGGCCGCCGGCCCGGAGATGCGGCCGGCGCCCGCCGGCGGCAACCGGCACGCCGAGCGGTCGCCGGATCGCGCGGAGAGCCTGTCCGGCCCTGGCGGGCATGGGCCGGAGGCCGCGCCGGAACCGCCGCCCTCGCCCGCAGCGGAGGCGGTCGCCTGGGCGATGGCGCACCTCTCCGAGCGCGCGGCGGTGTTCTCCCGCGCCGACCTGTTCGCGGCCGCACTCGCCCATGCGCCGGGCGCGGTCGCGATCGAGGACGCCGAGCGGGAAGTCGCGGCGCTGGAGAAGGCCGGAGCGCTGCACTCCGTCGACATGCCGGGCGCCGAGGACTCGCTTGCGACGGAGAAGACCGCCGGCGAGGAGCGCGAGACGGTGGCGCTGATGCGGGGCGGCCAGGCGCGCGGCCGGGCTCTCATGCGGGGCTGGCAGGTGCAGGGACACCTCAACAAGGGGCCGCTCACGGCCGGGCAGAAGGATGCGGTGAAGCTGATCCTGTCGGCGAAGGACCGGGTGGTGGGCGTCCAGGGCTACGCCGGAACGGGGAAAACAACGATGCTGAACCGGGCAAGGACGCTGGTGGAGAAGAAGGGCTGGCGCATGGCGGGCCTCGCGCCCTCGGCCTCGGCGGCGCAGACCCTGGCTTCGGAAGCCGGCATTCCCACCGAAACCCTCCAGATGTTCCTCGCCCGCAATGCCGGCGTGGCCGAGGGCAGGCTCACAAGCAAGGGCGCGAAGGAGATGCGCGCCGCCTTCGCGAAGACCATCCTGGTGGTCGACGAGGGCTCGCTCGCCTCCACCGTGCAGACCCGCGACCTGCTGCGCATCGCGGCCGAACTGCGCCTGCCCCGCGTGGTGCTGGTGGGCGACGCCAGGCAGCTCGACGCGGTGGACGCCGGTAAGCCCTTCGCCCAGCTCCAGGCCGCCGGCATGCAGGCCGCGACCATGGACGAGATCATGCGTCAGCGAGATCCGGCACTGAAGGAAGCCGTCGAGGCGAGCCTCCGGGGCGACGTCGTCCGCGCCTTTGCGAAGCTCGGCGCCAACATCGCCGAGGTCAAACCGGACAATATCGCCGGCGCGGTGGCCGCAAGATGGCTCCGGCTCGACGCGGAAGCCCGGGAGAACACCGGCGTCATGGCGCCCTCGCACGAGCTGCGCCAGGCGATCAACGGCCATATCCGCCAGCGCCTCGACCGCGAGGGCCGGCTCCACGGCCGCGCCATGGGGTCGGAACGGCTGGTCTCGAAGGGCTACACCAATGCCGAGAAGGCGCTGGCGGACAACTATGAGCCGGGCGACGTGGTGGCGTTCCACCGCCCCTACCTCCGCATCGGCGTCGAGAAGGGCGACGAACGGCGCGTCACGGGCGTCGACCGCGAGGCCGGCGCGGTGTTGCTCGCGGACGGCGAGGGCGGCTCCGTCGCCTGGAAGCCGGAGGAGATCGGCGGCCGGCGCGGCGGCAGCGAGGTCTACAAGGTCGAGGACATCGAGTTGCGCGCCGGCGACCGCATCCGCTGGACGCGCAACGACGCCGGCCTCGGCCTTGTCAACAGCCGCCCGGCGGAAGTGCTCAATGTGGCCAGCGGCCGGGTGACGTTCCGCCTGGAGGACGGCAAGACGCTCGAACTTGCCAGGGGCGACCCGCAGCTGCGTCATCTCGATCATGCCTGGGCGTCCACCGTGCATGCCTTCCAGGGCCGCACGGTGGACAATGTGATCGCCGCCATGGAAGCGCGGCATCCGCATCTCACCACGCAGAAGAGCTTCTATGTCGAGATCAGCCGCGCCCGCGACCGGGCCGAGTTGGTCACCGACGACGCGGCCCAGCTTCGCGCCCGGCTCCAGGAGGCCACCGGCGAGCGCATCGCGGCGCTCGAAGGCATCGGCGAAATGAAGCGCGAGGCGCCGGACAGGGCGGCCGAGGCCGCGCCGGACCGTTCGATGCGGCCGGAACGGGGCCCCCACGAGGGCGCCGGGAAGGCGCGCGAAAGCACGAAGACGCCGGCGAGGGCGCCGGAACCGCCGGTGCGCGACCGCGGCAAGGGAGGCATGGACCTTGGATTGTGAAGGAAACGGCAGGGGAAAGGACGCGCCAGAAAGCGGGGCGGCAGCCGATCGGCCGGAGGATGCGCGAAGGAACAGGACCATCCGCTTCTCGGATTCCGAGTGGGAGGAGGTCAGACGTGCCGCCCTGTTGCACGAGACGCCCCCTGCCGAGTTTGTCCGCGAGACAATTTTGGCGTTTGCACGGAGCCCCGAAAGCATGGCTGCCGGCGCGCTGGCGCCGTCGCTGGCGCCCCTGATCGAGCGGATGTTCCGCTACACTTGGTTCCTGGCGACCGAGAAACGCGACGCGATGGTCCGCGAAGGGCGCGAAGACGAGGTCGACGCGCTGGTCGCTGAAGCGCGTGCCCTGCAGGACAGGCTGCGCCCGGGCCTCGTCGGCTGAATCGAATGCGTCCGGCGAGGGCCGCAGGGTGTGTTGCTGTGAACTTGGGCCGGTTATGCCAGTGATGTAGCACGAAGCGGCGGTTGCGAACTATGCGTCCTGAGCGAGCTACCGGTTGTTCCGCCAGTTCCACGGTAAAAGTTCGTCGAGCCGGCTCTGCGGCGTCCCGGCGATGCGGGCGAGTACGTCGGCGAGCCAAGCCTAGGAATCGACATCGTTGAGCTTGGTGGTGCCGATCATGGTGTACATGGCGGCCGCGCGCAGGCCGCCGCGGTCGGAGCCGGTGAACAGCCAGGAGCGTCTCGTCCTTGCTAGTCCTTCTGGATATAGGCGATATCGTCGAGGATCGGGAGATGGTAGCAGTCGAGCCGGGCCAGCAGTGTTTCCAAGGCGAGCTCGCGGCGCGCGACCTGTATGCGCTGCACCAGATCGGTGGTTCTGATGAAGAACACGTGGTAACCCGCACGCTAGGCTGCGTCCGACATCTGCATAGTCCCCTTGGACACTTACGGCGCGCTCATCTCCGAGCACTGACCCTCCCCGATCCCGGAGAAGTGCCATAGGGGGTCCACCGCGGAGGGATACTCTTCAGCGTGCGGCGCCCTCGTGCGGAGACCTTCAAGTTCTCGGACGATCCGCCTTTTGTGGACAAGAGCCGCGACATTACTGTCATCTATCTCTCGCCGCTGGCTCAAGTGCTGGTGCTGTAATCGGGCGAGTAGTTCGAAATCTGGGGCGGTCCACCGCACTCAGCCGACGCTCTGGGCCATGCCAGACCGGCGCACTGTCGAAGACAACCCTCCCCGCACAAAAATCAGGCCACACAGTTGTACTGCTGGGAACAAGTTGGGCTAACAGTCTTTACCCTTCCAACGCACAGACTCGGGTAGTTTCGGAGGTGCATTTGGATTAGCACAAGCGGCGCTAAGTTGCTCCGTGCTCAACCCTTGCGCTGTACTCAGATCTGCGTGACTTAGAGTCGTACCGACGAAGTAAGAATCTCTTAGCTGTGCGTCACGGAAAACTATAGTATCGTCAATGGTGGTGTAACTAAATATAACGGAAGTTAGATCAGCATCACTGAAATCCGCACGCTTTATATTGATGGCATAACCGAAGGTCGCGCCGCGAAGGTTTGAATTGCGAAAACTTGTTCCGTCAATTCTAACGTTGCCGAACTGCGCCCCGCGAAGGTCTGCTTTATCAAATTTACCACCCAAAAGTTGAGCTTTATAGAAGCTCGCGCCACTCATACTCGCTTCACTGAAATCCAGACCACTCAAAATCATGTCACTGAGGTCAATATTGCGCAAATCTCGATCATTTTTCAAAAGGGCTTCAATAATAGCATGAAGAGGCGCCGCGCGTTTTTCTATCGAGAGAGAACGCAATTGGCTAATCTCGACCAAAAGCATCGCGCGACGCACGGCTCGATCCCTACTTCTTTCCTCGAATTCTAGGAAAACACCGATCGCAGTCGCAATCAGAGCCGCTATTGCAATTACTTCAACAAATGCTCTGAATAACGCCACATTGTGAAACAGATAGAAGAACACGGATGCGCAATGGTCTGGTCGCGCAAGGAACCGAAGAATAATGTTCTTCTCGGTTTTCCATTTATGCTGGCTGAATTTTGGCCGAGCAGAACCTATCAAATTATCATTCATGAGGAGCTTCCATCCACGAAGGCGATCGATGAATAATCCAGATCTAATTTAATCTGCTCTATTCGGTGCAATTGAAAGACGTGATGGGTGTAATGACATAAATTGTTGGCATTGGATAGAAATTCGTTTTCCAGCGTCCTTATGCCGAGCCAGTTAAAGCGCCAACCCCGCCATGAACGAAAATATCCCCTGTTATATCCCCGATGCGCTAAGGCCGTACCGTAATCGAACTGTTTGGCCTTCAACATCAAATTCATTCCAGGTGTATTGGCCGCTAATACGACTTGCCTAGGTCCTGTGGACGGATTTGATCAAGATGAAGGCAGCGGCGAGTGCGACGAAGGAGCTGAAGTTTGTGGCGGTCTTTTCGCAGCGCAGGGCGATGCGTTTGAAGCGTTTGAGCTTGCCGACGGCCTGTTCGATGCGCGCCCGTCCTCTGTAGAGCGCGCTTGCGAAGCGCTTTGGCCTGTTTTTGATGTTCTTCCGGTAGGGAATGACGGTCAGGGCGCCTCTTTTCCGGGCGAGTTGGCGGTTTCCGGCGCTGTCATAGCCCTTGTCGGCGACGATGGCGCGGGGCCGGACATCGGGGCCGATGTCCATCAGGGTCTCGAAATGCGGACTGTCGGCTGCCTCGCCGCCGGTCAGGTCGAAGGCGATCGGCAGGCCGTCGAAATCGGTCTTCAGGTGGATTTTGGTGCTGAAACCGCCCCGCGAGCGTCCAAGCGCCTGACCCTGCTGCCCCCTTTTGCGCCGGCCGCCGATACATGCGCGCGGGTCACGGTCGAATCGAACATCTGAACCAGGTGCGCCGTGCTGCTCAAATCCGCCAGCGTGGCGAAAAAGTCCTCGAACACCCCTGAACGGCTCAGACGGTGAAAACGCCGCCATACCGTATTCCAGTGCCCGAACCGCTCCGGCAGCGCCCGCCAGGTGATGTTGTGAACCGCAAAGAAGTGCAGCGCCTCCAGAAACAGACGGTCGTCCTTCGCCTTCGCACCCCGCCTCGGAAGGCAAAGCCGGAAAACCTCCAGCGCAACCTCCCAGTCTCCATTCGTCATCTTCGTCGACATCAACGAAACCCCCGAATCGCCGACGCCTCATGATTCAGACAAATCCTCGCACGGGAATCCCTGAACACGCTCCTGAGTCAATACGTCCACAGGGCCTAGGAGCAAGGCTTGGCAGAACTCATGGTCGTATATCATGTGCTCTTCGTCGAGATGACTGAGCAGCAATGCCTTGTGGTCTTCGAGGGCCTCGGCGCGACGGTGCCACGCGCCGATCCGCCGCTCGATCTCGCCGATCTCCCGGCCGGGTTGGCCTACCCGCGCCCGCTGCTCGCGAAGCGTGTCGATCACTATCGCCGGCAGCCGCTCGGCGACCCGTTCCAGGGCAGGAGCGATCGTGCGGCTAATTCCGGCCCGACCCTTCGGCATGACTTCCCCGTATTCGATCAGAGGGCCGCGCAGACCGTTGATCTGAGCGGTACCAAACTTCACAAACTGCTGACGCATCCGGTGCAGCGCCTTGATCGCCTGTCGCTGCTCGCTCTTAACCAAGTATCCCCGATACGGTGTGTGGCCCTGCCCTTCGGGTGGGGGTTGGGCGTACAGGAACCCCGTACCGACGTGTTGGAAGGACTGGCCAGTTGTTTTCAAAGAAACGACCGCGTTCAGGTATCTTGGTGGAATCAGCGCCATGATGATTTCAATAGTTCAACGGGACGGACGGCAGGCCGACCTGCTGCGTCGAGACCACACGGGCGCAACCGATTGGTGGATCGATCAATACCGGGGTCACCGGCCGGCCCTGTCGATGTCGGGTAGCACGGATACCAGACGAGACTCGATGTCGCCTTCGGTGCCCAGCATTTGTGCCAGATGCGCGAGCGCCATTCCGTATCCACATCCCAGGCGGCCTATCCACACGGCGAGCCGCAGATAACTCTCTGATGCCTCTGCATCGCTGAAACCGCCCTTCGCCAATGGAAAAGCCAAACTGACCGGCGTGGGATGGTTGTATGCCGCCAGCCCGTCGTCTGCCTCGTGGGACCACCAGTCCCTGTCATCATTGAACCGGAACTCCTCGGGCAGACACTTCCACACCGCGTCCATCTGCTCGTACGCTGCCCGCAATTCTGTCGTCATTACATGCAGGTCATCGCAGCTGACTTCGCATTCGGCCATCGCCACCACATGGAGGCATAGTTTGCGAAGGCGGAAGACCCAATCTGGCTCGTTCGGCTTGACCCTCCGATTCGGCGCGTCGATGTCGATATGGATTCGGGCGAGGTCACGAAGCACATCGCGATCCTGTTCACACAGCGCGCGCAGTTCCTCAATTGAGTCCAGCGCTTCCATCTAGTTCTCCGGTCATGGCCACCCTGGCGGCGTCGACGAGACTCTTCGACGACTGCCGCACTTCGCGCAGTTGCGCCAACGTGGGTTCTACCCACCGGTCCCATTGATCGTCCGCGTCGCCTGCAACCGGGCACAGAGCGGCAGCAGCGTTCATGAGAGCCACCTGGTCCGTGAGATAGGACATCAAACCCAGAAACGCGAACTGGTCCTCCACCCTGTCGATCGAAATAACTCCACCACGCCACGACAGCCCCTTCCAATCCGACAGGTTGCCGTGGGTAAAGTGATTGCTCAGGTAGTTGTGCCACGCGTGGCCTTTCGGAAGGATAGACACCTTGTCCGTATGCCTCAGGCTCCACGATTTCTGCCTTTTCGGCGTTGCGGCCCCAACTGACGCTGCGGCGTCGGATCGCGCCTGCGTCGCGATTTCGAGCAGCTCTTTTCGACTGACTTGGCCTCTCGTTCGGTTGCGCAACGTTTGATAAAAGTCCGCATTCAGTCGCTTCCCCAACTGTTCGACGGCACTTTCCGGTGACATCAGCACGTTCGGCGCAATGATTGCGGTTTGAAATTTGAACACGACCTGTCCGGCACACTCAAGAACCGGCCTCATCTGCACTGCGAGCGAATGCAGGTTGCTGGTCTCGTTGGCTCGGAGGACAGCGACCGTGTGTATCCGCGCCTTGCGGAGCATAAGCGCGCCTTCGATCCGAAGCGTTGCGGCTGGATCTGCGCTGATGTCGACTTTCGCCGTGGCCTCGCGCCAACCACCGGAAACATCCAGCCTCCCCTCGAGCCTACGCGTCTTCTCGAGCGTCTCCGCAAGCAAACTCGCCATCTCGGCGCGACAGCGGGCAACGTCAGCTCCCGAGGGATTCTTGCTCATCCGAACGGCTCCGTTCGGCGTAGTTTCTGTTCGATCACCGCTGCAACCCGCTCGGAACCTTGGCCCGGGATCGCGTCATCGAGATGGACATAGCGGTTCGTCGTGGACGCTCGGCGATGTCCGAACAGACGACCTGCGACCTGCAGGCTTTTCCCGTTCATGACCGCGTGCGAGGCGTGCGCATGGCGGAGGTCATGCAGCCGCGCATCCGCCACGTTCTCGGCCGCGTCGCGTGTCGCGGTCCAGAAGTAGTGGAATTCGTTCTTGCCCAATCGCCCGTCTCGCCTACTTGTCGGAAACACTCACTCCCCGGACGCTGATTCGGCAAGGCCGTCCAGCAGTTCCCGTGCCGACTCGCCGAGCAAAACGTGCCTCGGTCCCGTCTTCGCGTCAATCAGGGTCAAGCGGTCGGGCTTGACTTGACACCAGCGCAGGCGGCGAATTTCGCCCGGCCTGCACTCCGTCTGCAGGAGCAGCCGCACTGCCGCAACGCAGACTTGTTTCTCACGTTCGCGCAGGTGCAGGACCGAGCCGACTTGCAGATCGCCGAACGTAGACAGGATGGCGATGTCGAGATAGCTCAATGTCGCCTTCACCGTGGCCGGCTTTCACGAGGGCGCGCGCCGCTCCAAATGCTCGCTTGCGAATTTCCTCTGCGCCGGGCCGGAAGCGGAAAAGGGGGGCACGGGACTTTCGTGGAGCGGCAACGCACGCTCCAGGACGCGATGGAAGATCTTCTGATGAAGAAACGGCCGGACTTGACGCCTCAACTGCGGGGGCTCCGGCAGCGTTTCGAGGGGCGCCTCGCCAACAAAGGGACTCTCGGAAGGCGCTTCGGACAACTCGCGGACCTCCGGAACGGTATCCGCCACAGCCGCAGCGTGGACGAGATCACGCTCAAGGAAGGAGGGGCGGCAGTCCTTTGGTTCGAGCAGATCACTGTCAGCACCTCGCCTGTACGTGCCGATCTGAAAGAGCAGATCGAGGTAGACGCTGGTCGCTGAAGGTCATCACGGCGCATGCAAAAGGGCGAGCCGCTTGCATCGCTTGGCCAATTTCGGCGCATGGCGCTGCCACAGGGCGCGCATGGCGCGCGCATGGCGCCGGGGACAGGCGGGGCCTCCAGAGGTCTGGGCGATGACGATCCGCGCATGGCGAGCGCATGGCGCTTGCTCCAACAACTCCGAGACCCCTGGTGACCCCCAGAGCCCCCGAAAGGGCAGCTCTGAGGGCTCCCTGGACACTTTGCATCATCGATGCGTGGGGTGTGACGGTAAAACTCCGAACGGAGTCGAGATCGGGCGAGGTTGCCCTGCACACCACCATCGCCTGAAACGCCGGCGTCACAAGGGACGGGAGCCGTCGCGGCGATTGAGCGAGACGACCGGTCCGCGATCTTCGAGCGCGTTCCGCGTTGTCGTTCGGTGGCAGAGGTAACAGAACGCGGCGCGGCGTGCAAACGGCGGAGGGCAGTCTTCACACATGGCGCACCGGAGCCGGCGGCGTTACCTCGGCGGCACGGGCGCCGCCGCACATGTTCCGCGGAGCCGAAGGACGCCGCGCACATGTTACCGCGATACAGGCGTGCCGGACGAAAGCGGGGCTGTTCAGGGTGATCGCGTGCTGCTCACACATTACCGCAGACGCAGACGGTGATGGCGCACCCGTTACCGCGGCGTCAGCCGCGCGGGTGCGGTGACGGTTGCGATAGCCGTTGCGATCGGAGGCGCCGACGGCGGCGCCTGCAGGACTGCGGGCAGCGGTGCGAAGCACGGTGTCGTGCCGGTCCGGCAGCAGCGCCGGCAGTGGGCGGGTCAGCAGTGCCGGCGGCACTGCGCCGGGCCCGGCGCAGCCCGCGATGCACCCATGCGAAGCATGGTGCAGCGGCGCGTGATGCGGCAGCCCCGGATCGTCGTCCGGGGCAGGCTCCGCATGAGCGCGGCGCGAAGCGCGCGCGAGGTGTCGGCGGCGCAGCGCAACGGGTGTGCGCATACGGAAACGGACCGCGCCGCCGCCGGAGCGGAGACGACGCGGCCCGTGGGTGCTGCGTGTCAGGCGGGGCAGCGCATGACCGGGATGCCGAGGCTGCGGGCCTTGTCGACGAGGTTCTCGGTGATGCCGGAGCCGGGGAAGGCGATGACGCCCCTGGGCAGGAGGTTGAGCAGTTCGTCGTTGCGGCGGAAGGGTGCGGCGCGACCGTGGCGGTCCCAGTCGGGCTTGCAGACGACCTGGTGGACGCCGTTGCGCTCGGCCCAGCTTGCGGCGATCTTCTCGACGCCGGGGCCGCCGCCATGCACGAGCACGAGGTCGGCATACTTGGCGCGGGCCTGGTCGAGCCTGGCGATCACCGCGGCCGGGGCGGCGACGTCCTTGCCGCCGGCGATGGCGACGAGGGTGCCCTGCGGCAGGTGCGCCATGGTCGCGCGGTCCTTGCGGGCACGGACGAAGTCGCGGGCGTCGATGGCGGCGCTGGTGAGCGTGCCGGTTTGGCTGGCGTGGCTGCCGTGCCGGGGCCGCCACATGTCGCCGGTCTCTTCGCGGTAGGCGTGCGCGGCGGTGTTGCGCATCTTCTCGAAGGCGTCGCGCCGGTCTCCGAGGTTCTGCGCGCGGTCGGTGACGAGCTCCAGGTCGCGGGACTTGATCTCGGAGCCGTCCTGCTCGCGCTGGAGGTCGCGCAGGTCCGGGCTGAGCCGGTCGACGCTGCGGTCGAGGCGGCGGCTCTGGGCGTGGAGCATGTTGACGAAGCCCCACAGCAGGCTCTCGCGTTCGTCGGCGAGCTGGGTGCCGTCGGGGCAGGCGCCTTCGGCGAGGATGCGGAAGGCCTCGCCGATTGCGGTCAGCGCATCGTCCTCATCCCAGACCTCGCGGGGGTCGAGTTCGTCGCGCTCGGGGGTGGCGCCGTAGAGGGCGGCGTGTTCGCAGACGGTCGCGGTTGCGGACTGTCCGACGGTCTCGAGCGTGTAAATCTCAAATGAGATTTTTCACGTTAGGGCACTATCTGACGAAAGGTCGCATTCCTCCCATGAGGGGGCCTGAATACTGGATATTTCCGGGCATGACAAGAGGCAATGGCAGGAAACCGGATTGACCTACGGGGAAGCCGTAAAGGCGATAATGGCACTGGGGGAAGTGAACAAGGACAATGCGTTGTGCTCAGGGGGGCATGGAGGATAGCTCCATGCATGGATAGTCTCCTGATGCGAAGACAGTCAGGATCATAGCGGTGATGCACCGAATCACCTCTTGAGAGGATGAATACCATAATTGATACAGGAGAAACGCAAGCATGTTGGCCGATGGAAATCGGAATGGTGACGGCTGCGGCGGTTGCGGGAGCGTCGTCATGAGCCGGCCGCCGGGCGGCGCAGCGCGCGGTGATGGCGCCCGGCGGGAAACGGGCGCGCATCGGCGAGCGCGCAGGCGGTCCGGCATGATGGTCTTCCGCTACATCGCGCACCGGCTCGCCGGCCCGGTGGAGGCGCCGGGGCGGCGGGTCCGTCAACGAACCTTCTGCTCCGGGTGCTGCGGGAGGCGGCGGTCCTGTCGCGGATCGAGCGGCGGCGGATGGCGAACCGGGAGAGCGGGGACGAGACCCGGGGGAGGGCGGCGCATTTGTCGATGCGCCGCTGGCGGCGGCGGGCCTGGAGTGGGGAAGACGCGGCAGCGGACGCTCCATTGCGTTCCATTGCACGCCGGTGGAGAAAGCCGCGCCTGCCGGTCGTCGATGGGCGCCGCGGGCCCGGTTTGCGGGGGCCCGTCGGCGGCTGACTGTGGCATGGATGCAACAGGTCGGTAAAATCGGCGTTCGGGTTGGTCCGGGAGGTTGTGCGGTGTCGTGCGGCCGGGTTAGAGGTTCCGGGCCATCTCAGCGGCGGGTGTATCCGGACTTGACTTCAGCGGCTCGAACACGGTGTAGAATACGCCTCGCGCCTCGCGCCTCGCGCCTCGCGCCTCGCGCCTCGCGCCTCGCGCCTCGCGCCTCGCGCCTCGCGCCTCGCGCCTCGCGCCTCGCGCCTCGCGCCTCGCGCCTCGCGCCTCTTCATGTCTTTCATATGCCGTCTTCTGGCGCCGGTCTGCCGGTTCGCCATCGGGAGAGCGGCTCCCGCCTGATTGTTGTCTTTCCCGCCCGTGCGTCCTCTGCGGAGGAGCGCCGGGCGCGTGCAGATGGATACGTTGCCGGGGAGCGCGCCCGCCGCGCTTGCGGCATGACCGCCTTGCGGGCGGCCCGGCCTTCCCCGGCACGCTTTCTGCCGCGGCCTTTCCGGGGCCGCGGCTTCACCTCCCGTCCCCGGTGACCTGCCGCCCCGTCGTGCGCCTTCTCCGGCGTGCGGCGGTCGACGGGCGCTGCGGACGGGCTTTCACCTGAAGGAGACGAGACGATGACGACAGCAGGACATGGCCCGGCATGGCCGGGGGACGGCAGGCAGCATGGCGGATGCCGAGCGCGGGGTTTCACGGGCAAGGTTCTTCTTGCGGCCTCGGGTCTTGCGCTTGCGGCGGGTCCCGCGTCTGCGGCGGACATGCTGAGCGTGGGCGTCGGCGGCTACATGCAGCAGTGGTTCGGGATGGTCGATGTGGACGACGAGGCGGACGCGATGAAAGAGGGCGGCGTTGCCCAGCAGTCGGACAGCGAGATCTTCTTCAAGGGCAAGCTGGACGCCGACAACGGCATGACCTTCTCGGTGAAGGTGGAGCTCGAGGGCAACAGTTCGGGTTCGATGATCGACGAGTCGCAGCTGACGGTTGGCGGCGAGTTCGGTCAGATCACGCTGGGAGCCGAGGACAGCGCGGTGGTTCTCACCCACATGGGCGTGCGGGATGCCGGTTTCGGCATGCTCTGCGGCGACATGGGCAGATGGATCAACGGCATCAACGAGTGCGGGCCCTCCGGCCTGGGGACCGCGGGCCACGGCCTCGGCGACAAGAACCTGGTGAGCTACTTCACGCCGCGGGTGAACGGCGCGCAGATGGCCGTGAGCTACATCCCGAACACCGGGCAGGAAGGCCGTGGCGGCAATGTGAAGAACAATGACGAGGACGCCTGGTCGGTCGCCGGCAACTACAAGGGCGATTTCGGCAACATGAACCTGGCGTTCTCTGCGGGCCACTACCAGAAGAGCCAGATGGACGCCGACGACTACACCTTCTCGAATGCCGGCCTGCGGGTGGGCATGGGGGCGTTCAGCTTCGATGTCGCCTATGCCACGGCGGACGACGGCATGAAGACGGACTCCTCGGACGATGTCGAGGTCGTGGCCGCCGGGGTGATGTATTCGGAAGGCGCGCTGGCGGTGAGCCTGAGCGGCACGATGACCGAGGCCGACGACGGCACGGAGCAGTCGGGCGGCCTGTTTTCGGCGAGCTACATGCTGGCGCCGGGCATTGCCTGGAGAAGCTCGCTGTTCATGGCCGAGAAGGACCGCGGCACGATGCCCGGCAAGTACGATTTCGGCGTGCCGTCGGCGCAAAGAGGCAAGCCTGCGCCCAGCACCGGCAGCAATGCCGCCGGCAGCAATGTCGAGGGCGCCGGGTTCGTGACCGGCATCACGCTGAGCTTCTGACCTGCGTTTCGCGCGGCGAAGGAACGGTTCAAACGGTTTGCCCGGTTTGTCCGGGCCGAGAGAAGGAGAAGGGTTCGATGAGAACCATGAGACATGTGGCTCTGGCGGCGATGGCCGCTGCGGGCCTGGCGCTCGCGGGCTGCGGAGGCGGTGGCGGGAAGAAGGCGGCCGCGCCGATGGACGGCGACCAGCAGATGGAGATGACGGACGCCCAGAAGGCGCAGGCGGCCTATGACGCCGCCGGGACAGCCGAGAAGGCGGCGATGGATGCCAGGAAGACAGCGGAAGCTCAGCTGGCCGAGGCCAAGAAGAAAGGCGTGTATGACATCTACAGCGTCGGAGGCGACAGTTCGATGGTCAGGGCCAACGCCAAGGTCATCATGGACGCGAAGGCGGCGGCCGACAAGGCGCTGGCGGACGCCAAGGCGGCGCTGACGGCGGCCGAGAAGGCGCTGACGGATTTGAACGCCCTGCCGGCCGGCACGACCGGCCTTGCGGCGCAGAAGAAGGTGGTCACGGGTCAGATCGAAACAGTGAAAGCGGAGATCAAGGCCATCGAGAAGACCCTGACCGGCGGACCCCAGACGTTCGCGGGCCTTCTCTCGCCGGTCGATACAGAGGCGAAAATCAAGAACCGCGCCGGCGAAACCCCCGCTGGCGGCCTCAAGACTTCGACAAGGCCCGCGAGGCGGATGCTCCATGCCTTGGAGCCTGCGGACACAGCTCGTGCGGGCGGCAATTACGATGCCAGGGTCTCGGCCATGTACACTGAAACCCCGACCGCTGCTCCGCCGCCGACGAAGGTTGTCCTCCCCTCCACTTCCGATCAGGACCACACCGACAACACCGGGCGCTCCATGTTCTATCACAGGTATGACGACGGCGAACTTCCGGCCGGCGTCATGACCTGGGAGCAGATCGCCGCCAAGGATGGGATGCTCGTGAAGAAGGCCTTCGGCGCCGACAACATGGATGTCGATGTCCTGCCCCTTGCCGGGATGCCCCTGTCCGCACTCACCAACTCGAGCGGAAAGGCCCTGGATGCATATCCCACCGACCTCTCCGAGGACCAATATTACAAGGGGGTCAAGGGGACGCTGTATTGCCAGGGCACCTGCTCTGCCCCTGGCGACAAGCTGACCGGCAAGCTGTTCTTCAAGGCGGCCGACGAATTCGACGATGGCTACGCGGGCAACTATCGCTACTACTGGATGACGCCGAGGAACTCCCACTACACGACGTACCATGCCTATGCCCGCTACGGGTACTGGCTGTATGAGACCGGCTCCACCACCGGGGTCACGGTCCTCGCAAACAGCCCTGCCGGCTATCGCGGGGACCTCACCAAGAACGCCGCTCTGCCCGCCACCGCCACCTACAAGGGCAACGCCCTGGGCCTGTCGGTGCTGAAGACCTTCACCGCCGGCGAGCACACGGGGCAGAAGTCCGCACAGTTCACGGCGGATGTGACGCTCAACGCCAAGTTCGGGGATGCAGGCGAGCGTAAACTGGGAGGCACGATCGACAACTTCATGGGGAATGCCGTCGACGAGGACTGGAGCGTCGAGCTCGCGGAGACCGCGCAGGACGACTTGACCGTCTACCGCGGCGTTACCACGGGTTCCAGAGGCGCTTCCGCCCACGACAAGACTGGCCTTTGGGACTCCGGGCCCTTCAACAAGGACGGCATCGGGCGCCCGGCCGGCATCCTGGGTGTCTTCAACGCCCACTTCTCGAACGGGCACGCTATCGGCGCCTTCTCGACGAGGATACAGGCGCCGGCAGAGTAGCCGGCTCCCGTAGCCTCCGGTTCAGGCCCCGGCTGCTTCAGGCGGCCGGGGCCTTCTTTCCTCCGGCGCTCTCCGGGCGGCCGGAGGTTCCCTTTGCACGGACAGGGGTTCCCATGCGCATACCCGCTCTCGTCATTGCCGCCGGGCTGTGCCTGTTCGCGGCCGCCGCCCACGGCCAGGACGCGACCGGCGAGCGGTTCCGGGCGGGCATGGAGGCGCTTGCCGCCGCGCAGGCCGCCCCGGACCGGGACGCCCGCGACGGGAAGCTCGACGAGGCGATTGCGGCGTTCCGGGCCATCCTGGTGGACCGCCCGGACCTGGTGCGGGTGCGCCTCGAACTCGCGCACGCCTTCTTCCTGAAGGAAGAGGACAGCCTGGCGCGGCGGCATTTCGAACAGGTTCTGGCGGGGACGCCGCCGCCGGCGGTGGCCGCCAACATCCGGCGCTTCCTCGACATCATGCGCGCGCGGCGGCGCTGGGAGGCGCATTTCGGCCTGGCGGTGGCGCCCGACAGCAACCTCAACGCCGCATCGGGGGAGCGCACGGTCTTCCTCGACACGCCGTTCGGGCGCCTGCCCTTCACCCTCGACGGCGACGTGTCGCGCAAGTCGGGCATCGGCGTCTCGCTGTGGGGCGGCGGCGAATACCAGGTTCCGCTTTCGCCGGCCCTGCGGCTGCGCGCCGGGGCGGACGCCAGCGCGCGGGAATACAAGGGCGGGGCGTTCGACCGCCATTCGCTCTCGGCCCATATCGGCCCGCGCCGGCTGATCGACGAGAACACGGAGGCGAGCCTGCTGGCGGTGGTGGACCGGCAATGGACCGCCGGGCGGCCCGAGACCGACCGCTTCGGCGTCCGGCTGGAAGGCGCGCACCGCCTGACGCCGCGCCTCGCCCTGTTCGCCCACGCCAGCGCCACCCGGCGCAACTGCCGCGGCTGCAACTGGCTCGACGGCCCGGCGGGCGATGCGACGCTCGGCGCAAGCTGGGCCGCCCTGCCGATCCTGCGCCTCGGCGGCCATGCCGGATACAACTGGACCCGCGCCAATGCCGGACACTGGCGCAACCGCGGACCCCGGGCCGGCCTCGGCGCGACGCTCGCGCTGCCGGCCGGCTTCACCCTCGGCCTGCGCGCCTCCCTGCAGCGCGCCGCATACCAGGGACAGGGCTTCGCCCACAACACCATCGACCGCAGGCCGCGCCGGGACGAGACGCGCACCCTCTCGTTCTCCGTGCACAACCGCGCCGTCACCGTGCTCGGCTTCAGCCCCCGCCTCTCGCTCATCCGCGAGGAGCGCGATACCAACGCCCAGGCCCTCGACTACGACCGCAACCGCGCCGAACTCTCCTTCGTGCGACAGTTCTGACCGGACACGCCGATAGCGGCAGCATCGGGCCGGGTCGTGCATCAAGCCTCCAGCACGGCGCTCATGGCCTGCCCGACGCGTTCCGCGGCGGCCTCGATCTCGCGGTCGGCGAGATGGGCATAGCGCAGCGTCATCCTCACATTGGAATGCCCGAGCAGGCGGGAGACCACCGGGACGGGCACGCCGTTCATGACGGCATGGCTCGCCATGGTATGCCGGAGATCATGAAGGCGGACATCCCCGATGCCGGCTTCGCGTCTGACGCGGTACCAGAGCGGCAGGTCCGGGCTGCGCGGGCGGGCGGGGTCGCACGGCGAGGGAAACACGAACGGGCTGCCCGCGCGCGGCTGCCGGTCGAGAATGGCCCGGGCCCGGCTGCCGAGCGGGACCGTCCTCGGCCTCGTCTTGGCATCGGTGAGCGCCAACCCGTCGTCGCGGACCTCGGACCATCGCAGGCCCGTGATCTCGCTTCTGCGGCAGCCGGTCAGCAGCAGGAGGCGGACGATGTCGGCCTGCTGCCGCGCGCTCTTCCGGGTCTGCGCGTCCAGGGCGGCATGGAGGCGTGCGAGTTCCTCCCGGGACAGGAACCGCGTGAGCGCCGTGCGGCGGTTCGGGGCGATGCGCCCGACGGGATTGACCTCGATGTGGCCGCAGGCGAGGGCGAAGTTGAGTATCTGCCGCAGACGGGCAAGGCAGGGATTGGCGTTGCCCGGCGCGGTGCGGCTGTATCGCTCGAACCAGCGCCGGATGGCGGCCTCGCCGATGCGGTCCAGCGGCTTCGATTCACGATCCGCAAGACGGGCGCCGCAGATGGCGAGTATCGGACGCCTCGGAAGCAGTGCTTTGGCGGGGAGGGGTTTTTGTGTGCCCGATCCCCAACCATTTTCACGGCAAAGACCCCGCCTGAGGGTCCCCGATCGGCTCCATGCCCGCCGCAAACTCAGATCCCGATACCCTGCGGTCTACGGCGGATGCTTGCATCCGATCGCTCCGGATCCCCGGTCCTGACCCGGAGGGAGGATCGCCCTCCCTCCGGTGATGCCGACGCACCGGGCCTGGACGGCACAGGTATGTCGGCCGATGCATCGCCGTGCGCCGCCTCGTCCGGCAGCGGAGGCGCCTCCGCCCTGTACCCCATCGCTCGCGCGATGACGGCGGCGGCCTGGGCGGCGGCGACCCGCAGCGCGCCATCGTCGAGATGGGCGTAGATCGCGGTGGTCTCCCGCTTGCGGTGTCCGAGCAGCCGTCCGACGGTGGTGAGCCCGACGCCGTTCATGACGCCCTGCGAGGCCCAGGTGTGGCGGCAGTCGTGGATGCGAAGGCCCGGAAGCCCCGCCTCGTCGCGGATACCGCACCAGAAGGTGTAGAGCCTTGCCGGTGTGAGGGTCTCGGGGAACACCCGCTCCCGGCCATCCGGTCGCGGCAGCGCCTCGACCAGCCTTGCCGCTTCGGGTCCGAGCCAGATGGTGCGCGGCCCGGTCTTGGAGTCTTCGATGCGCGCGCTCGCGCCGTCTCCGGTCAACTCTCCGATCTCGTCCCACCTGAGGTTGATGACTTCGGAGAGCCGCGCCCCGGTGAGCGTCAGCAGCCGGATGGCCGCCACCGGCCAGGGGTGTTCCTTCCGGTGGCGGTCGAGCACCGCGCCGAGACGCTCCAGCTCTTCGCGGCTGAGGTAACGCGCGACAGGCTTGCGGGGGTTCTTCACGATGTTGGCGCAGGCATCGGGGACATGCTCGCCGATGTCGCCCCACTGCCGGGCCGTCCCGAGCATGGCGCGGAGTATCTCGAAGGCGCGGTTGGCGGCGCCGGGCCTGTCCGCGCTGGCGGCGTCGAACCATGCCGAGACCCGCGCATGGTCGATGGCGTCGAGCCGGAGCCTGCCGAAATGCGGCATCAGGCGGTTCTTCATGTAGCTATCGAAGGTCTTGAGCGAGGACGGCTTCCAGCGGTGTTTCCGCCGCGAGCGGTAACGGGCGGCGAAGTCCCGGAACAGCGGCGCCTTCTCCTTGCGCGGCGGCGTCACGTCCTCGCCGCCCCACAGGCGGGCGAGCACGGCTGCGCCTTCCCGGCGCGCCGCGTCGAGAGGCAGTTCGGGGAAGCGCCCGAGGGTGATCTTGCGCATGCGTCCCCGGACGCGGGTCTGGACGATCCAGGACCGGACGCCGGAGGGCTGCACCCTGACCCCGAAATGCGCCAGCAGATTGTCCCACAGGGTGTATTCCCGTTCCGCCGGCTTGGCGGCGGCGACGGCCTTCACGGTGAGCCGGACACGATGCCTGCCGCCGCTCATCGCCCGCTTTCCTTCCCGGTCATGGCGCCGTGGACGATGCCGGAGATGCGCCCGGCCGCCTCGCGGACATGCTCGTCGGCGAGATGGGCGTAGCGTTCGGTGGAGGCGGTATCGGCATGGCCGAGCAGGCGGCCGACGGTGTAGAGGTCGAGGCCGCTCATCACGGCATGGGAGGCGAAGGTATGCCGGCAGTCGTGGATGCGCACATCGTCCAGCCCGGCGAGACCGCGCAGCTTCTGCCAGCGCAGGCCGAGGTCGGTCATCGGGCCGTCGCCCTTCCCGTTCGGGAAGACGAAGCGTCCCTCGCGCGGCAGGCCATTCAGGACGGCCCGCGCGGGCGGGGGAAGCTGGAGCGCCTTCGGTCCGGTCTTGGAGTCCGGCAACACCGCGCGGGTGTCCCGTATCCAGTCCCATTGCAGGCTGGCGATCTCGGACGACCGGGCGCCGGTGAACAGCAGCAGGCGGATGGCGGCGGCGGCCTGCCGGTCCTCGGCATGGTCGAGGACGAAGCCGAGGCGCTTCAACTCGTCCAGGGACAGGAACCGCTCGCGCGGCGCCGTCCTGTAGCGCCGCATGTTGCGGCAGGGGTTGGAGCCCTGCGGGCGAAGGTCCCATAGCTCCGCCTGCCGCATCATCACCGAGAGCACCGGCAGGGTCCGGTTGGCGCTGCCGGGGGCGCCGCTGAGGGAATCGAACCAGCGCCGCACATCGGCGCGGTCGATCTTCGCGACGGGCATCGCGCCGAAGAAGGGCACGAGGCCGCGCTCGACCAGATGGGCGTTGGCCTTCCTCGTGGAGGGTTTCCAGCGCCGCCCCTGGCGGCGCATGAAGTCGGCCGCGAAGTCGGCGAACAGCGGCCCGGTCTCGCGGTCGGCTTTGGCTTCGGCGATGGCGGCAATGGCCTTCTCCCTCGCCTCGGCGGCGGTCATGTCGTCGGTCGTGCCGAGGATCGCCCTGGGCGCGCCGAACTGGCGTGAGGTCCGGACGAAGAAGGTCTTCGTTCCGTTCCCGGCGACGGTGAAGCCGAAGGCGGGCAGGTCCCTGTCGATGACGGTCAGGCCGTATCGTCCGGGTTTCTTCTCCCTGAAGGTGCGGCGGACCGTCCGCTCGTTGACGGGGGCATGGATGCGCATGGGCGTGTCTCCGTTGTCTGTTCCCTCGGGCGCCGTCCGTCCCGGGGGAACGGAACGGCGCTCTTGAACGGACAACGCGACCCGCGCGCGAAACCGCGGTCAGAGGCCGGGTCAGGCCCAACCGTCTGTCACGCAACGGAAAACTGCCGACCGATGCAGGCCGGCCGGGCCTCGCTCTTTGCATCAAGGATGCGTCGGGTGTGCGCGCCCGGCGCGTGCGGTTCAAGGGCGAGGGAGACTGGTGGCGGGGCGACAGCAACGCGATGCTGGGCTTCCGCGCCGAGGACGGCCAGCCCGTAGCGCTGCTGCCGGGAATGTTCGGGCGCTACCGGGAAGTGGACCCGGTCAGCAAGCGCAGTGTCCGGATGACGGCGGAGCGCGCCGGCGCGCTGGCCGAGGAAGCCTGGATGTTCTACCGGCCGTTGCCGTCGGGGAACGTGAAACCGGCAGACCTGCTGAAAATCGCCCTGCATGGATCGGCCGGGGATCTGGCGCGGCTGGTGGCTGCCGGGCTTCCGGGCGGCCTGATCAAGCTGCTGCCGGCAATTGCGCTCGGTTTCGCCGCGAATCACATAGCGGCGGGCGGAAGCGCCGCAGTGCTCTACATCGTGGCCCTGGCGGTCGCGGGGTTCGGCTTGCTCGGCGCGTTGCTGCACCTGCTTCAAAGCTCGGCAATGATGCGCCTTGAGGGACGCTCGGCGTCGCGGGTCGAAGCTGCTTTCTGGGACCGCCTCATGCGCCTCCCGCCAGGCGTGCTGCACCGCCGTCCGGCCGGCGATCTGGCCATGTCGGGCATGACGTTCCAGAATCTCCGGGACGGCGTACAGGGAGTCGTGGCCGACAGCCTGTTGTCGATCGTTTTTCTGCTGCCGGTCTTTGCTGTCATCTTCTTCTACGATGCCGCACTCGGCATCATCGCCCTCGTCTTCAGCCTGGCTTCGCTGCTGGTCGCGACAGTCCTTGGGTTGCGCCAGGTCTCGCCTTACGGGCGGATGATCGACGCAGCGCGTCGCGTATCCGGGCGGCTGTTCCAGATCGTGGGCGGTATCGCCAAGCTGCGCGTGGAAAACGCGGAAGGGTCGGCCTTCGCTATCTGGGCGCGGGACTATCGCGTGCAGAAACGCGCGGAGATCGAGCTGGATGCGCTTGAGGCGCATTCGCGGGCGTTCGGCGCCGCGCTCCCCTTTCTTGCCGGCGGGGTATTGCTCTTCGCTGTGGCCACGGTGGGTGACCGGACCCTTCCGATCGGCGATTTTCTCGTCGTTTACACCGTCTTCATCGCCTTCCAGTCCGCGGTCGGCCGGCTCGGGGAGTCTTTCAGCGCCATGGCCGCCATGCTCCCGGCGTTCGATCAGATGCGCCCCCTGCTGGCCGCAATTCCCGATACGGAGGTGGAAGGGGAGCCGGTCGAATATCTGGGCGGCGACGTCCTGTTCGATCGCATTTCCTTCCGCTACGACCCGGACGGCCCGCTGGTTCTCGACGATGTCACGATCCATGCCCGTGCCGGCGATTTCATCGCGATTGCCGGCGAGTCCGGCTCGGGCAAGAGCACCCTGTTCCGGCTTGCCCTTGGAGTCGACAGGCCGACCGCCGGTGCGGTGTATTACGACGGACGCGATCTCAGGCATCTGAACCTGAAGCAACTGCGCCGGAAAATCGGCGCCGTGCCGCAATCGGTCGGCCTCCACCCCCATGACCTCTGGGACAACCTGGTCAGCCATCGCGAGGACGTGACGAACGACGAAGTGTGGTCAGCGGTCCGGGTCGCCGAAGTGGAGGACCAGATCAGGGGCATGCCCATGGGCATGATGACCATGGTTGGCACCAGCGGGACCGTCCTGTCAGGCGGCGAGGGGCAGCGCATCACGATCGCCCGTTCGGTTATCGGCAGCCCGCGGGTAATGCTGTTCGACGAGGCCACCAACTGGCTGGACAACGAAAGCCAGGCCCGGGTGATGCAAAACCTCACCGCGCTTACCTCCACCCGGATTGTCATCGCCCACCGCCTATCGACCCTGGAGCAGGCCGACCGCATCTATGTGCTGCAGGCCGGGAAGATCGTGCAAAGCGGCTCCTTCAACGAGCTCATGGAGGTCGACGGGGTATTCAGGGAGCTGGTCAGGCGGCAAATCGCCTGACAGGGGAAGATTGCAGGGTCGGCAAGCATGGAATGCATCGATGAAGAAGCCCGTTGACGCGGTGGAACACCTCATGTCGCGGGCCGGCGACGACCACGGTTTGCGCGCCCGCCTTCTCGCTGACCCCAGAAAGACCATCGAAGAAGAACTCGGCGTGACGCCGGCCGAGGGCCATGAAATTCATGTGCATGAGGAAACCTACGCGGCGACGCATCTCGTCCTGCCGCCGCGCGGCAAATTCACCGCGGCCGAGCGGGAGGAAGCGAGAACCGGCGCGACTTCGCTCGCTTTTCTTCGCAGGACGCTTCACGACCCCGCGCCGCCGCGCCGTCCCCCCCTGCCCGAAGGGGCGCGGGCCGGAACAGGCGCCGCCGGCCCCGAGGCGCTGGCCGCCGCGGGCAGAGAAAGCATCCGCCGCGGTCTCGCCTTCCTGGAATCCGCTATCGACGAAAACGGGGCCTGGCACTGCATCCGGTTCAACACGGCCAACCCGGATATTCCGCGGCATTTCGAGAGACCTCCCTTCGTTTCGGCTTTCTACGCGCTTGCCCTGGCGCGTTGCGGCGATGCGCGGGCCAGGGCCCTGTACAATGCCGCCAAGGCCTATATCGGCGACACCATCGAATATCCCGGATTGTGGCGCTACTACCGCCATCTGCCCCAGGATCTGGACAGCACGACACTCTGTTCGCTTGTCATCGAAGATCATCCCTGGATTCTTCTGGAAAGAAACGTGCCCGGGATATTGGAAAACCGAGACGAGCACGGTCGTTTCATGACTTGGGTTCTGGCCGGCGACGAACCTGACGTTGTGTCGCGTTTCCGCCTCGAAGCCGATCCTGTCGTCAATGCGAATGTCATTGCCTATCTGGGTGACCGCCCTGAAACAAGGGACGCTCAACGATGGCTGGAAACATTGATTACCGAAGGCCGGGTCGAGGATTCGTCCAAATGGTATCCCGACGAAGTGGCGATCTACTATGCAACCGCGCGTGCGGTGGCTCGCACGCGGCCTGCCCTCAACAAATTACGCCCGATTCTTGCTGAACGCATTCTGGGTTTGCGCGACGATAAAGGAGAGTTTGTCAATATTCTTCAGGCGGCGCAGGCAGTGTCGGCGCTTTACAATATTGGAAGCCTTGAACGTATCGACGGAAAACGCCAGTTGGAAAGATTCGCAAATTCGCAACGGGATGACGGTAGCTGGCAGGAACTCCTGGCGTTCGGAGACCAGTCGCTGAAGTGGGGGACCGTAGGGCAGATAGGACACGGCTCCGAAGCCGTGACCTCTGCGTTTTGCATCGAGGCTCTGGAATGCCTCCTCAAGGTCTTGAACGCCTGAGGCATTTGCGGTTTGTCCTGCCCGATGGTATATAAACCGGTATGCAAGGGAGCCTTGGTTCGCTAGGGAAGCCGCCATGCCGCAGGATGCCTCCGCAGATGTGAGCTCGGGCCCCGGCGGGGCCGCCTTGGCGCGACAGATCGAACCGTCGATCCTCAACGCCCTTCCGCATTACCTGCCATTGGGTATTTTCCCGTTGATTATTTTGGCTGCGGTCTATGGCGGCTGGTGGTTGTTGCCCGCATTTCTTTTCATGAGCGTTGCAGGACCGCTCGATCGGGCTCTGGGTCGCGACGGACGCAGTATGGATCCGTCAAAAACATCGGAACGCCATCTGCTATGGCATAATCTCCCGGTCTGGATCTGGGCGGTTCTCTGGCCGCCGGTTCTCATTTTCGGCATGTGGCAAATCCTTGTCGCAGATCAATTGGCAATCTGGGAATGCGTGTTGCTGGCGATCATTTTGACCATGGAGGCACAAGCGGTATTTGTGGTCGGACACGAACTTGTTCACCGGCGCGCTGTCTGGGAACGCCGGCTTGGAGAATTTCTGCTTTCCTCGGCGTCCTACCCGCAATATGCGACGGAGCATGTATATGTACACCATGCCATGGTGGGCACGCCGCATGATGTGGGGTCCGCGCCGAAGGGCGAAAGTTTCTGGAAGTATTTCCCGAAGGAAGTTGTGAGCAACCTCGCCAATTCCTGGAAAGTTGTGGGCGAACGGCTGGCCCGACGCCAACTTTCCATTTGGCATTACAGCAACCCGTTCTGGCGCTATGGCATAACTGTCGGGTTCTGGTATGGAATCGTGTTCTGGATGGGCGGAATCTGGGCAGTGCCGGTTTTCGCCTTTCTCGGCCTGTGTTGCGTCTTCTCCATGAAGATCAGCAACTACTTCCAGCACTACGGTCTGCGCCGGGTCCGGCTGCCGAACGGCCGTTGGGAAAAGGCGATGCCGCGCCACTCCTGGAGCGCCGACTGGAAGTTCAGCAACTGGATGTTCTTCAACATGCAGCGCCACGCGGATCATCACGCCATGGCCGCGCGGCACTATCCGCTGTTGCAGGTTCGCGGTTCTGATGAATCGCCGGAATTGCCGGGAACCTATGGCGACATGATGAACATGGTGCTGCGGCCGAAGCGCTGGTTTGCCAAGATGGACCCGCTGGTGGATGAATGGCGCAGGCATTTCTATCCCGATATCGATGACTGGAGCGCCTATGACAGCGCGGTTTCCGCGGCGCGGCCGGACGCCTTCGATGCGATAGTCGAAATCTTCGGCGCCGCCCCGCGGCTCGCCGCATGGATCGAACGCCATTCGGAGCTCCTCGACAACCTGCAGGACCGGGAGTTCACCGATCTCGACCTGCCGAAAGGGTTCGGGCCCGACGAGCGATATGAGGCGGTCGCGCGGCGCGGGCTCACGAGGCTCTACTGGACGCGCGAAATGGGCGTCCAGGAAATGAAGGAGCTGATCGCCGAATTGCCGGCGGCCGATGCAGGGGAGTCGGCGGAGATCGTGCGGAACTGGTCGAACGACAAGGCGTTCCAGATCGGCATGCATGTCGTGCGCGGGAATCTGTCTCCAAGCGAGGCGAGAACGGCGCTGTCCAATCTTGCCGAAGCGTCGATTTCAACCGTGCTTGCAGCCGTGGTCGCGGATTTTGTCGACCGGTCCGGACCGTTGCGCGCGGGCGGCGTCGCTGCCGTTTTTCTGGGCGATCTCGCCAGCCGGGACGTTTATCCCGGCGTTGCGGTCGACATGCTGTTTGTCAATGACAGCTGGAAGTTCGGAGAAAACGAACGTCTGTGCCGGGGTTTCCGGAAGGCCGTGACCGAGCTGGCGAAGGACAGCCTGTTGTTCTCGCCGATTCCGCCCGGCTTCGACTCCCTTCATGCGCTGCCGCTTTCCGATCTGGCGGAGCGCTACGGGAGTCCTGCCGTCGGCGAAATTCCCGTCCTCACCAGGGCGCGCTGCATCTTCGAGTGCGGCGATGCCGAAATCGGCCGCCGCTTCGCCGAGGCGCAGCGCCGGCTGCTGGCCGAATGCGGCTCGAACGAATCTCTGATCGCCGGATTGCGCGAGCCGGTGGGGCGTCCCGACGAAACGGGCCTGTCCGCATATGCCCGGATGCGCGGCGGGCTGGAGGACGTCGAGAGGGCCGCGCGGGTCCTGCAGCTGACGCAGGCCGCACCAAGCCTCGACGATCCGGCCCCGAGTGCTGCAGCGGTGCTCGATGCCGCCGGCGCCGAGCCGCTGGCGCAGGCCGCGGCCATGTGGCGGGATTTGCAGGGCATCACATGCCTTGTCGGCGAGGACGGATTTGACGCAGCCGCGGCGGGGCAGAAGGTCAGGTCCCTCGTTGCCGGTGCTTGCGGGCACGAGGATTTCGATACGCTGGCCGCGGCGGCGGCCGAAACCGCCTCCCGCGCTGCCGCCGGGATCGATACGCTCCATTCGGGTGCATGAAGGCGCCGACCGGTCGGGAGCGGAAATCCTGGATGCCAGCGCAGACAGGCAGGAATCCCCGGCAGGGGATATTGACCAGAACGACTCCTGCGGACCGGGGCGCCGTCAGGCTTCCCGCGCTTGCCCCGCACCTGCAGTTCCACGAAATCGGCGAACAACAGGCGCTTCTGGTTTCCGAGTCGTTCAATACCCTGTTGCACGGCAGGCTTTATTGCGATCTGCTGCCGCTGCTCGACGGCCGGCGCCCGCAGGACGAGATCGCCGCCGCCCTTGAGGGCGTCCACACCGCCGCCGATATTGTCGCGGCGGTCGGCTCGCTTTCCGCCAGGGGTTATGTCGTCTCCGGCGATCATGGCATGGACCGATACCGGGCGGCCTACTGGTCGTCGCTCGGCGCCTCGCCCCGCTGGGCGGAGCAACGGCTGGCGGCGTCGCGCATCGCGGTGGAAGGAGACGACGGCCGGCTGATCCGGCGTCTGGAAGAGGCCGGCGCCGGTGTCGGGGCTGACGGGCCCGAACTCACCGTCATCGTCTGCGACGACTATCTCGAAGCGCGCCTTGAAGACGTGAATCGACGCCGGCTCGAGGCGGGAGCGGCGTGGACGCTGCTGCGGCCTCGAGGCATGGAGGCGCTGTTCGGCCCCGTCTTTCGCGCGGACAGGCAGGGACCCTGCTGGGCCTGTCTGGCGCAGCGCCTGCGCGGCCACAAGGAGGTCCACAGTTTCCTGCGCAACTTTGCGGGCGAAGAGGCTGCGTTCAAGCCGTTCGCGGCCGAGCCCGCAGTTCTGGAAGGGCTGTACGGGCTGATCGCGGCCGAGATCGTCAAATGGCTGGTTCTGGACGAGGCGGCCCCGATTCACGACCACGCAGTCGCGATGAATACCGGCACATTCGCAAGCTCGCAGCACCGGGTCATGCGCCGGCCGCAATGCCTTGCCTGCGGTGAGGAAGCGTTGCATCGCCCGGATCGGCCACCGGTTCCGCTGTCTCTGAAGGCAAGTCCCAAAACCCATCGCAACAGCGGCGGCGCGCGCAGTGCAGCGCCGGAAGCGACCCTGGCGAAATACCGCCACCTTGTCAGCCCGGTGAGCGGCGTCGTGACCTGGCTCAAGCGCACGACCGATGAGACCGACCCCTGGCTGCATGTCTATTGGGCCGGCAGCAACCACGGCATGAGAAGCCGGAGCCTGAGTTCGCTCAGGCGCAGCCTGCGCAGCAAGAGCGCCGGCAAGGGCAGCACAAGAGAGCAGTCCGAGGTCAGCGCCCTCTGCGAAGCGATCGAACGCCATTCGGGCGCCTGGGCCGGAGATGAGATCCGCCGCCGCAGGCGCTTCATCGACTTCGCCATGGAAGACGAGGCAGTCCATCCGAACGCGGTGCAGCTGTTCAGCGACAGTCAACTGGACAACGCGGGAAGCATTAACGCGAAAGGACATCCCTACAATATCGTGCCGCCGCGCCTCGACCCCGAAGCCGAAATCGACTGGACTCCGGTGTGGTCGCTGACGCAGCAGCGCCACCGCTATCTGCCGACATCGATGCTCTACAGCATGCCGCCCGAACTGCGCGGCCCGGTGGACCCGATCGCCGACTCCAACGGCTGCGCCGCCGGCAACACCCTGGAAGAGGCGATCCTGCAGGGCTTCTACGAACTGGCGGAGCGGGACGCCTTCGCCATCTGGTGGTACAACCGTCTGCGGGTGCCGGCGGTCGATCTTTCCAGCTTCGACGACGACTATCTCGCATCGGCCGCGGGCCGCTACGCCGGCTATGAGCGCGAGCTGTGGATGCTCGACGTGACTTCCGATCTCGGCATTCCCGCCTTCGTTGCGCTCTCGCGCAGGCCGGACGCCCCGACGGAGGACATCATCTACAGCGCCGGCGCCCATGCCGACCCGCGCGTGGCGGCCTTGCGCGCGATTTGCGAATTGAACCAGTGCCTTACCTGGCTGCCGCGTCCGGGGAGGAGCGACGGCCGGCCCATGATCGACGATCCGCTGGCGCTCCGGTGGTGGAGGACCGCTCGACTCGCCGAGTGCTCCTGGCTGGCGCCGGCGGCGGACGAGCCGCTCCGCAAGGCTTCGCAGTATCCGGCGGTCGAAGCGGCGGACACGCGCGAAGATGTCGAGCATTGCCGTGCGCTCGTCGAAGCGAGCGGCATGGAATTCCTGGTGCTGGATCAGACCCGGCCCGATATCGGCATGCCCGTTGTGCGGGTCGTCGTGCCGGGCATGCGCCATTTCTGGGCAAGGTTCGCGCCGGGGCGCCTGTATGACGCGCCTGTCGGAATGGGCCGCCGCACATATCCTCTGGCCGAAGCCGATCTGAATCCCGCCCCTGTCATCTTGTGAGGAGGCAAGATGGATATCGACGAAGCCGTCACGCTTACCCAGGACCGTCTCGCCGAAGAGGGCGGCTCGATGGGCGACCTGCTCGGGCATTTTCGAAACAGGGTTTCGCCGGTGCTTGTCGGAGGTCCGGAATGGGAGCTCGTACTCGAATGCGCCCGGAAGCTTCCCGTCACGATGGGCGCCCTTCCGTTCGGCTTCGAACTGCCGCTCCACGAACCGAGGCCGAAGGCGGATTTCGGCGTCTCCCTGGCGAGCGGAACCGGCCCGGCGGCATTTTTCCTGGAGCGCGCACGGACCGACGAGACGGACAGGACCGCAAGAGCGGTCATGCAACTGTTCGGACAGATGGATGCGGAAGACTCGCCCTTGCGCGAAATCGTCGGCCGCAAGCTGATGCTGGAATATGACATCGCCCCGGCGCGGGATGGCGAGACGCCGCTTCCGGCGATGTTCCTGCGGCCCGGCGAACGCCCGATCGTCGGCGCCTCAGGCCAGGCGGGTGACGTCGCCATGGTGGTTGACGCGCTCCTTTCCAGCATTGGCTGGGAGATGACGGACAATGAGCGGAAGACCGTCGAACGGGCGTACCTGGCGCAGCCCGAAGATACGCGCATGGATTCATTCGGCGTATTCCCGTCCCGCTCCCGTTCGATCCGCCTGGCGGTCATGGGCTTCAAGTCGCGGCAGGACCTGTGTTCCTATCTTGAAATCACCGGTTGGCCGGGCGAGGTCTCCGCTGTCGGCTCCGTGATTGCCCGCTTCCGGGAACGCGCGAATATTGTCAGGACAGGAGTGAATGTCGATGTGCGCGAAGACGGTCTCGGTCCGACGCTCGGCCTTACGCTCATTGTCAAGCAGAGATACACGAAGGACTCCCGCTACTGGCTCGACGGCCTGACCGACTGGGATCCGTTTTTGAAGGCCCTGAGCCAGGAGGACATTGTAGTTTCCGGGAAACTTGCAGCGCTTGCCGACTGGGTTTCCAGGCCGACAATGCTTTTTGCGAAATCGGGCCGTTATGTGCTGTTGCGCGGCATTCACCACATAAAGCTGGTCATATCCGGAAATCGGCTTGAACAGGCCAAGGCCTATGTGTTCATGGTGCTTTCCGCGGCAGCATCCCCGCGATAACGGATTCAAACAGGCATGACAGAACCCGCCCCCGGCTGGAGGACCGGGGGACGGGGAAGGTTCAAGCTCTCTCTTCAGCCGGCCGGTTGCCGGCCTTCAAGCTTACCAGCAGCAGCAGAGGCCGGCCGAGATGGCTTCGAGCTGCTCCTCGGTAATGTTGGGGTCCGGCGGCAGCGCGAGATGCACCGTCTGCATGTCGCTCTCATGGACCTTGATGGTCATCGAATCGGGAATCGTGATGCCCAATTCCTGGCTGATGGCAGTCTTCGGATCCGCGAGAAGCTGCCGCCTGAAATCCGTATCCAGGGCGGACTTCTCAACGATCTGTTGAAGCATTTCATCGCCACTTCTCATGGCAATCTCCTTCGCTCCACGTGACGAACAACACCAACCCACCCCAATGTTGGATAAACACCTATAACACAAGGTTTTTGAAAAGTCAAAATTTTGAATATCCGTTTCAAAACGCCGGTGGTTTTGCGCTTATAGATTCGGCTGAGTGCTCCCGGTGGCGGGTGCCATGAAGCGAATCAGGACGAACGCGCGCCCTGTTCCCCCGGCCGCCGGTCCAGTGCCGTCAGCAGCGCCGGCAGGAGCGTCAGGTCGGCGATGAGCGCGAAGCCGATAATCATTGCGGTCAGGATGCCGACCTGCGCGGTGGGAACGAACGGAGAGAACAGGAGTAACAGGAAGCCGGCAACCAGCACGACCGTCGTCGTGAACAGGGCCCGGCCAGCCGTGTCGAAGGCGTAATGCACCGCTTCTTCGGGGCCATGGCCGTATTCGCGCCGCGCCCGGCGGTATTTGGCGAGGAAATGCACCGTGTCGTCCACGACGATGCCTATGGTCATGGCCACCACGACCGACAGGGAGAGGCCCACCTGTCCGACCGTCAAACCCCAGACGCCGAAGCCCAGTATAGCGGGAACCAGATTGGGAACGATGCTTATCAGTCCGAGCCTGAGCGACCTGAGGGCGAAGAGGAGAATCGCGGATATGGCCAGGAGCACGACCAGCGTGCCGACCAGCATGGCGCGGATGTTGCGCTGCCCGATATAGGCGAACAGGGCGGAGGGGCCGGTGCTGTTGACGCTGGCTATATGGGGCGCGTTTTCCTTCAGCCAGGCTTCGGCGCGCGCGTTCAGGTCAAGCACGTCCTGCGAGTAGAGCGTCTTTGCCGATATCGTCACCCGCGTGGCCGATCTGGATCTGTCGATCTGGTTGTTCAGGTTCAGCCCCTCAGGAAGCGAGAGCTCATAGAGCAGCAGGTATTGCGCCGCCAGCTCCTTGCTTTCCGGAAGCCGGTAGGCGGCCGGGTCGTCGCCGTGCATGCTCTTGTTGAGTTGCCGGAAGGTGTCGGTGATGACCGCCACGTGGCGCACGGAGGGTTGCTCGCGGAGCCAACTGGCGAACTGTGAAACCTCGGCGAGGAAGAGGGGGGCGGTGACACCGCCCTCGACGGTAGCTTCGAGCGAGTATTCGAGCCCGGTATTGCCGCTCAAACGCTCGTCCATGAAGTCGGTGTCCTGGCGAAACTCGACGCTCCTGTCGAAGAAATGAACCAGAACATCGTTGAGTTCGTTGCGCGGAATGGCCAGAGCCATGGCGGGCACGATCACCACCCATGCCCAGAAGATCGCCTTCCGGCGGCGCAGCACGGAATCCGCGATGCGGCTCATTGCGGGTCCCCGGAGCCGGCGTTCCCTGGGCGCGCGGACGGGGAGAAGCGAAAGCACTGCCGGCATGAATGTGACGGAGAGAATGAAGGAGGTGAAGATGCCCAGGGCGACGAAGTTGCCGAGATGGCGGTAGGGCGGCACTTCGGAAAAGTTCATGCTGAGGAACCCGAGCGCCGTCGTCAGGCTTGCCAGGAACACCGGATGCAGGTTGAGCGCGATGGATTCGACAATGGCGTCGTGCCTGGAATCCCCGGCGCGCAGACGTTGCTGCAAGGCCACAAGCAGATGCACGCAGTTCGCCACGACGATCATCAGCACGATGGTAGGCGCCGGCGAAATAGGCGGGGAGAAGGGCAGGCCGATCCACGCGCCAAGCCCCAGAGACGCCAGAATGGAGAAGACGATGACCAGTCCGGTCGCCACCACCCCCGCCCAGCCCCGGGTCAGGATACCGAGGACCAGGGCCATGAGCAGAAGGCTTGCGGGCAGGAAGATCATCTGGCTGCTGATCGAGGCTTCGACGAAGGTCTGGTTGATCATGACCGTGCCGACGATGCGCAGGTCTATGCCGGGGAACCGTTCTTCAGCCTCCACGGCCGCCGACCTGGCGAATTCGGCGACGTCGGCCACGGCCTCCAGAAGACCGTCCTCGGGCAGTTCGACGGTGACATTTACAACGCTGACATCGCCGTTCAGGGCCAGAATGCTGCCTGCGATACGCGGGTCGGACAAGGCGGTGTCGCGGATTTGCGAGCGCGTTTCGGCTTCGGATATTTTCTGCGGATCGATAAGATCCCGCACATATAACTCATCGCCCTCTGCGGTCGTGTATTGAAAATTGGCAAGCGAATCTACGCGCCGCGAATATGGCGTGTTCCATGCAGCCTTTGTGAGCCAGACAGCAGCCGAGAGAGCCTTTTCAGATGTAGCGTCACCGTTGTCCGGAACGACCAGGAACACGACATTTTCGTTCTTCCCGTACGTGTTTTCCAGCTTCTCCAAGGCCAGAAGTTGTGGATTGTCGTCATCGAAAAAGATGCGGTAATTCGCAGAGAATTCGAGCAGCGCAATGCCGCCGGAAGCGGTGGCAACGATGACCAGTGTGGCGAGGATGACCGGCCAGCGGGCCGCGAGCACCCGCCTGGCAAACCGTGCTGCGAAGGGCTCTCCTGCGATGTCGTGCTTGTCCACGGGACCGGCGCCGCTAACCGCACATGCCCTGGCGGGAATACAACCCGGACCGCGCGCTTCGTGCCCACAGAATCCAAATCAAGAGGACGTTCCCGAAAAGGGCCAGGCCGAAGCCTATACGATGCGCGGGATGGGCACAATGTATCCCGCCCGATCCGAACGAATGCCGCATTAGCAGTCCGGCGGATCGTGGAGTTTTACACCTCTCAGGCGGTAACGGATCGTGAATTCGGGAAAGGCGAGAACGGCATCGCCGCCGACGCCGTTTTCATAGAACCACTCGGTCGACTCGAAGGCGGGCAGCGTTTCTTCGTCCGCGTCGAAGAAGGCGAACTGCGCGCGCCAGCGGGCGAGGCCGTGCAACGCCTCCGGTGCCTCCGGGGCGTCGCCTGCCGCGTGCTCCGGCAGCACCAGCACGCTTGCCGTCAACAGGGCGTCATCGTCCTCGCCGAAGAACACGCTGCCTGTCAGCAGGCCCTTGCCGGCCCTGGCATGGTCGAGGACGCTCCGGACCCAGGCAGCGGGAAACATCGTGCCCGGCTCCAGGGGGAGGCGGCGTCCGCGCGGCCGGCTGTATTCGGCCTCGCCGCCGCCGCCCGCCGCCGCGAGGCGCGCCGTGCCGCTGCGCGCCTCGGTCTCGAGGCCGTTCCTGACGGTCCTGCCGGCGAAGCCGTAGGCCAGGCCGTCCAACTGCTCCCAGGCGGAGAATTCGACCCGGACGGAGACCGGCGCCCCGTCCGGCGGCCGGACCGACAGCCGGGTCTCGCGGTTCACGACGATCCTGTCGCAGCCGGACGACCATTCATAGACGGCCGCCCCCGACAGCGCGTCGATGCCGGAAGACGGGTCGGCGCTGACCAGCCCGACCTCATAGAGCGCCCGGTGCGGCGCAATTCCGCCGGCCGCCGCTTCGGCCGCAACGGCGGCCAGCAGCAATGCGAGCCCGGCAATGTGTCCTCCGCCGCCTTTGGAACCCATCTCCGACCTCCGCATTCCCCGCCCTTCGCTATACCGGATTGTGCTCAGAGGGAAGTCCGTTCGCGATTGCCCGGCGGGGCCTTCCGTCCTATATTGGGAGCGCTGGGCATGCCCGGCTATGGCGATAAACGCCATGCGGAATAAGCGTTGCGGACCCGGGGGCAGTACCCGGCGCCTCCACCATATGCGGGGGCGAACCAGGATCGACGTGCGCGGTAAAGGCATGGTCTTCGCTCGGCATGGTACCACCGTTATCGGGCCGCAACTCAAGTGCGAACGACAATGAGGTCGCACTCGCTGCCTGATCGCTGATTCGGCAAGCGCGGTTTGGAGGGCACCGGGCAACAGAAGCCCTCCATCCGCACCGCTGGGCGCGACGGGGGAACAATGGCCGAGGACTTTCTTGATTACGACCGGCTCGTCGAGGACGCGATGCGCAGCGTGGTCCGGCGCGCGCTCACCGAGGTGGCCGAGAAGGGCCTGCCCGGCAACCACCATTTCTACATCACCTTCCTCACCCGCCATCCGGCCGTGGCCGTGCCGCCGCGCCTCGTCTCCCAATATCCCGAAACGATGACCATCGTGCTCCAGCACCAGTATTACGGGCTGGATGTCCATTCGACCCATTTCGAGGTCACACTGTCCTTCAACCGCGTGCAGGAGCGCCTGCACATTCCCTGGGAGGCGGTGACCGTGTTCCACGACCCGTCGGTGGATTTCGGCCTGCGCTTCTCCCGGCAGGGCGTCGAGCCCGTGCTGTCGGCCGCAGAAGAGGAAGCCGCCGAAGGTGCCGCGGAGCCCGCCGCCGGCGCCGAGGGGGATGAAGGCGGTGGTGACGGCAATGTCGTCTCGCTGGACCGGTTCCGCAAGAAATAAGGGGCGCGCACATGCCCGAATTCGCCTTCCACGAGATGTTCCCGCTCGCCAAGGGCGCCACCCCGTGGCGCCGGCTTGAGGGGGATTTCGTCTCCGTCGAGCGGCTCCGGGACAGGGACTTCGTCTCGGTCGATCCGGAAGCGCTGACCCTGCTTGCGCGCGAGGCGTTCCACGATATCTCGCACCTGCTGCGGCCCGGCCATCTGGCGCAGCTCGCCTCGATCCTCGACGACCCCGAGGCCTCGCCCAACGACCGCTTCGTCGCGCTCGACCTGCTCAAGAACGCGAACATCGCCGCTGGCGGCGTGCTGCCCATGTGCCAGGACACGGGCACCGCCATCGTCATGGGCAAGAAGGGCGAGCGGGTGCTGACCGGCGGCGGCGACGAGGAGGCGCTCTCGCGCGGCATCTTCCGCGCCTACACGGAGGACAATCTGCGCTATTCGCAGCTCTCGCCCGTCTCCATGTTCGAGGAGCGCAACACCGGCTCCAACCTGCCGGCCCAGTTCGACCTCTATGCGGCGCCGGGCGAGGAATACGAGCTGCTGTTCATCGCCAAGGGCGGCGGGTCGGCCAACAAGTCCTTCCTCTACCAGGCGACGCCGGCGACCCTGCATCCGGACCGGCTGCTCGCCTTCATCGACGAGAAGATCCGCACGCTCGGCACCGCCGCCTGTCCGCCATACCACCTGGCGGTCACCATCGGCGGCACGTCGGCGGAGCTCAACCTGAAGACTGTGAAGCTCGCCAGCACCGGCTATCTCGACGGCCTGCCGACGGAGGGCGGGCCGCATGGGTTCGCCTACCGCGACCGGGGCATGGAAGAGCAAATCCTCGAGGCGACGCGCGCCATGGGCATCGGGGCGCAGTTCGGCGGCAAGTATTTCTGCCACGACGTGCGCGTCGTACGGCTGCCGCGCCACGGCGCCTCATTGCCGATCGGCATTGGCGTGTCCTGCTCGGCCGATCGCCAGGCGCTGGCCAGGATCACCCGCGACGGCGTCTTCCTGGAGGCGCTGGAACGCGACCCGGCGCGCTTTCTGCCGGAGACGGACGCGGACATGCTCGGCGGCGAGGAGGTGGCGCTCGACCTCAACCGGCCGATGGACGAGATCCGGGCCGAACTCTCGCGCCACCCGATCCGCACCCGGCTTGCGCTGACCGGCCCGATCACGGTGGCCCGCGACCTCGCGCACCAGAAGATCGAGGCGCGGCTGGTGGCGGGCGAAGCCATGCCGGACTATTTCCGCGACCATCCGATCTACTATGCCGGCCCCGCCAAGACGCCGGAGGGCATGGCGTCCGGCTCGTTCGGGCCGACCACGGCCGGGCGCATGGACGCCTTCGTGGACGCCTTCCAGGCCGCCGGCGGCAGCCATGTCATGCTCGCCAAGGGCAACCGCTCCGCGCAGGTGACGGCGGCCTGCAAGGCGCATGGCGGTTTCTATCTGGGCTCGGTCGGCGGCTCGGCGGCGCGGCTTGCCCAGGACCATATCCGCAGGGTGGAGGTCGTGGAATATCCCGAGCTCGGCATGGAGGCGATCTGGCGTATCGAGGTCGAGGACTTCCCCGCCTTCATCGTCATCGACGACAAGGGCAACGACTTCTTCGCCGGGATCTGAGCGGAAGGGAAAAGTCCCCGCGGGCGGCGACGCGCCCGCGGGAAAGACGCCGGATCAGGTGATCGCGACCGGATTGCCGATCGAGCCGGTGCCGCCCTTGATCGGCAGCGGCGCGAACACATAGACGAACTGGTACGCGCCGTCGGCGATCAGCTCGTCGAAGATCAGGTTCTCGTGGATGTAGATGCCGTTGCGGGTGATGAGCTCGTTGTGCACCACGAACGCCTTCTTCGGGTCCGGGTTCGGCACCACCTCGACCGGCCAGGTGTCCGCGCCGGCGACGCAGATGCCCTTGTCCACCAGGATCTTCGCGACATCCATGCCGATGCCGGGGCAGCCGGAGTTGAAGCGGTCGTTGTTCTTCATCCAGAGGTCGCCCCAGCCGGTGTTGAAGAACACGGCGTCGCCTTCCTTGATGTCGTCGAGCGACATGCCCTGGGCGGCGAGCGCGGTATCGACATGCGCCGGGGTGATCTCGTTGCCGACGTCCCACGCCTGCTGCGGCTTCACATCGATCAGGTGGCCGCGGGTGAAGAACGGCTTGACATGCTCCATGCCGATCTTCTGGAGCCCGTAGGCGCCCTCGACCTCGGCCCCGGTGAAGCCGTTATAGTAGCGGTGGTCGGCCTTGTCGGTCGTCGAGCCGACAATTGCGCCGATATGGCCGAGTCCGTCGAACTGCGTGCCCACCTGGCCGATTTCGGTCGCGAGATACTCGTCGTTATAGACGAGCATGTTCTCGCCGAACGGGCCGCCGGTCGGGCCGCCGGGGATGCGGAGCGCGAAGCCGCGCGGGCCGAAAAAGGGAACCTGCTTATTCTTGAGAGTCATCTTGTGAGATTGTAGGTTTGGAAGGGTTTCTGTTATCGGGAGGTCATGGATATGGCATTCAAGGTTGCATCGCGTGTTCGTGGCTTGAGCGACGATGCGTTCCGAGCGTCGTTCGGCACGGAGGATCAGTGCCGGGCGGTGCTAGCCCGATTGCGCTGGCCGAACGGTTTCGAGTGCGGCTCCTGCGGGCATCGGGGGCACTGCATTCTTGCCGGGCGCAGGCTTTACCAGTGCAACCGCTGCAAGAAGCAGGTTTCGGTGACGTCGGGGACGATCTTCCACTCGACCAAGCTGCCCCTGACGTTGTGGTTTGCGGCGATCCACCTTGTGGTGACGGCGAAGAACGGCATTTCGTCGGTGGAACTCGGTCGCCGCCTCGGGGTCAGGCAGCCGACCGCCTGGAGCATGAAGCAGAAGATCATGGCGGTGATGGCCCGGCGCGAAGCCGACACGCGGCTCGAAGGACGGGTCGAGATGGACGACGCCTATCTCGGCGGGTCGCGCTCCGGCGGCAAGCGCGGCCGGGGCGCGCCGGGCAAGACGCCCTTCGTGGCGGCGGTCTCGACCAGCGCCGAAGGGGCTCCGCGCAAGGTCAAGCTCGTCCCGGTCAGGGGCTTCCGCAAGCGCGAGATCGCGCGCGGCGCCAAACGCTGGCTGGCCCCGGGGACGGAGGTCGTCACCGATGCCCTGCACTGCTGGAACGCCCTCGACGGCATCGCCGCAAGCCACAGCGCCATCCGTACCGGCTCAGGCCGCCGGGCAGCCCGCATGGCCCCCTTCAAATGGGTCAACACGACCCTCGGCAACATCAAGAGCGCCATCGCCGGAACCTACCGAAAGCTCGGTCCCGACCATGCCGAACGCTACCTCGCCAGCTTCGCATGGCGATACAACCGACGATACCAACTCAACTCCATGATCCCACGCTTCCTTCACAGCGCCGTCAGAACACAACCCATCCCATATCAACTACTCATTGCAGGATGATCCTTGAGAATAAGCAGGAAAGGGAATGCTCGGCTCGTAGTCGCGCCCGATGCGGGTGATCTTGCCGTTCTTGATCCACTTCACCGCGTCGAGCGTCTTCTCCGGCGTCATCCAGTTGGAGGCGCCCGCCTGGTCGCCCTCGCCCCAGCGCGACGGCCACCACTTCTCGCCGATGGGCGTCATGTGGCTGTCCGCCCTGGCTTCCTGGACGCCGCCGCCGGTCATCGCCGCGCCGGCAGCCGCCACGGCGCCCGCGCCGACGGCCGCAGTCCGCATGAAACTCCGACGGTCCGGCGACTCGATATCGGCCGTCGCCGGCAGCGACTCGAACTTGCTGAAGATCATGTGATTCACTCCCCTTGCGGCGGTTCCGGTAATTGTAGGACTGTATCCTGTGCCCCGGTTCGCCGGCAGGTCAAGAGAGGCAAACGAGAAAAAGCACAGCCGATGAGTCTTTTCGAAGCCCACGCGCCGGAGGCGCGCATCCCGGTCACCGTGCTGACCGGTTTCCTCGGCAGCGGCAAGACCACCCTGCTGAACGCGCTCCTGCGCGACCCCGCCATGGCCGGCACGGCGGTGATCGTGAACGAGTTCGGCGATATCGCGCTCGACCACCTGCTGGTGGAGGCGGTGGACGGCGAGACCATGGTGGTGAACGGCGGCTGCGTGTGCTGCCAGCTGCGCTCCGACCTGGAGGAGACGCTGCGCGACCTGCTGGCCCGCCGGCGGGACGGCGAGGTGCCGCCTTTCGAGCGGGTGGCGGTGGAGACGACAGGCCTTGCGGACCCCGCACCCATCGCACAGACGCTGCTGAACAATCCGCTGGTCTCGAATTTCTACCGGCTGGACGGCGTCGCGGCGACGGTGGACGGCGTGCTCGGGCCGGGCCATCTCCGCGACCAGCCGGAGGCCGTGAAACAGGTGGCGCTTGCCGACCGCATCGTGGTGACCAAATGCGACCGCGAGGATGCCGCGCCGGAAGCGCTGGTCGAACTGCTGGACCGCCTCGCCCCCGGCGCAGAGCGGCGCGAGGCGGCGATGGGCGCGGTGCCGCCCGATTTCCTCTTCGGCCTCGACACGGCCGACGCAAGCTGGCTCGGCCTCGCGGGCGAAGAGGAGGACGCGCACGGGCACGACCATGAGCACGGCCACGACCTCAGCGACATCGACACGGTGTCGCTGGTCTTCGAAGAGCCCGTCGACTGGCTGGCGTTTTCGCGCTGGCTGGCCGACCTGCGCAACCGCCATGGCAGGCAGCTGCTGCGGGTCAAGGGAATCCTGAACCTGGAGGGCGAGGACGGACCGGTGGTCGTCCACGGCGTGCAGCACATCTTCCAGTCGCCGACGCGCATGGACGCATGGCCGGACGAGGACCGCCGCTCGCGCCTCGTCTTCATCACCCGCGGCCTGCCCCGCGAAACCCTGCTGGCGGGACTGGGCGGAGGCGCCTGAATCGCTGTGCCATAATCCGGGGTCCGTCCCGGGGAACGAGCGGGGCCGGACAGGCCCAGGCGCCAAGGCCCCGCGGCTCATACGGAACCAATGTCTGCGTTACGCGATTCCGGTGACGAAAAAGCCTACCCGCTGCTGATGGGCAGCATGGCGCTTGCCGTGTTCCTGGTAGTCACGGCGGTGGCGATGCTGGGGCCGCTGCTCGTGGACATGGCCGGGGCGCTTGGCGTCACGGTTCCCCTTGCGGGCCAGCTCGTCACGGCGGCCGCCGCGGTCTGGGCGGTGACGGCCCTGGTGGCAGGGCCCGTCTCCGACGCATACGGACGCAAGCCGGTGCTGCTTGTCGGGCTCTGCCTGCTGGCGGCCGGGTCGCTCGGCATCGCGTTCGCCCCGACATTCGCCGCGGCATTGGGCTTCAGCCTGCTGGTCGGGGTCGGCGGCGGCATGGTGCCCCCGACATGCATTGCGCTGGTCGGAGATCTGATCGGGCACAGCCGCCAGCCCCGGTCCATCGCGACCCTGACCATGCAGCCCGGAATGAGCATCCTGCTGGGGGTCCCTCTGGCTGCCGTGGTCGGCGACTTCGCCGGCTGGCGCGTTCCCTTCCTGGCGCTGGGGCTGGTGTTGCTCCTGTCTGCGCTGCTGCTCCTCCTGCTCGTGCCGCACCGCCGGCCGCCGGCAAGCCGCGCGAACCTGGCCGGACGGATGATGAGGGTCGCCGCATTCCGGGTCACCTGGTGCATGGCCGGCACGAATGTGCTGGCCCGCGGCGCCTGGGGGGCGGTTCTCACCTTCCTGCCGCCCTATCTGATCCTGACCTACGGCCTCAGAACTGCGGAGGTCGGGCTGCCCATGGCGGCAGTGGCCCTCTGGATGGCCGTGGCGCCGCTGCTGGCCGGAAGGATAGGGCGCATGCGCAGGCGGCTCGGCATTACGGCCGCCCTGCTGCTCGCCGCCGCCGCGCCGGCGCTGGGCATATTCCTCCTGGGCTGGGGAACCTAATTCTCGGGGTCGGCGGCAGGCCTCTTCATGTTGCTGGTCGTTCCCGTCACCACCGTTCTCTCGATTCTGATCACCGAGAACGGGGGCGATTCCCGCGGCGCGTTCGCAGGCGTCATATCCAGCAGCAATTGGGGCGGCACTGCCGCAGGCGCGGCGATCGGAGGCGCGCTGATTGCCCATTTCGGCTATGGCGCGCTCTCCTTTCTGCTGGCCGGCGCCGTGCTGGCGAGCGGCCTGCTCATGGCCTTCGCGGTGAACGAAAGGGCCATGAACCGCCTCCGGGACCGTTTCTCTCCCCCGCCGGAGGGTGAATAGGGATTCCGGGGAGCGCGCGCGGAACCGTAGCCCGACTTCCGCAACTCGGCTTGAGAATCGACTGATTTGACGGTTTTCCGGCGCGAGAAGTGTCGGATTTCGGTGCAGTACCTCTCGGGACCGGCTTGTAGTGCCGACCTACCCCCTTGATCGGGCTGGCGAAGATCCGGACGCTGCGCTGATGTTCGTGCGCTGCAAGAGACGCTTCAAGGACGGCAAGGAGCACCGCTACTGGAGCGTTGTGGAGAACGTCCGGGTCCACGGCGGTCGGGTTGTTCAGCGTCAGGTGCTCTATCTCGGGGAGATCAACGACAGCCAGCGAGCGGCGTGGTGCCGCTCGATCGAGGTGGTGGAGGGCAAGTCGCGATCACGGCAGATGGCGCTGTTTCCCGAGGACCGGGAGGCGCCGGCGCTGACTTGCGAAGTGGTGAAGATCGACCTCTCGCAGGTGGCGCTTCACGACCCGCGCCAGTGGGGGGCGTGCTGGCTGGCGCTGTCCTTGTGGGACCGCCTGGACCTGGACCGCTTCTGGGAAGAGCGGCTGCCGGCGAGCCGGCAAGGCACGCGGTGGCTGGACATCCTGAAGATCCAGGTCTGCTACCGGCTGATCGACCCGGGCAGCGAGTGGCGCCTTCACCGTCACTGGTATGAGCACAGCGCGCTTCGCGATCTTCTGGGTGGCGAGCGGGCGATCGCCGACGACACACTCTATCGCTGTCTCGACAAGCTGCTGGCGCACAAGCAGGGCTTCTTCTCGTTTCTGCGCGACCGCTGGGCGACGCTGTTCGAGGCGCGCTTCGACGTGCTGCTCTACGACCTGACCTCGACCTACTTCGAGAGCGATCCGCCGTTCGATGACAAGCGCCGCTTCGGCTACAGCCGGGACAAGCGGCCCGACTGCGTGCAGGTGGTGATCGCCCTGATCGTTACGCCGCAGGGCTTTCCGCTGGCCTATGAGGTGATGCCGGGCAACACCTCCGACGACACCACGCTGGCGGCGTTCCTCAAGAAGATCGAGGATCAGTATGGCCGCTCCGAGCGGGTGTGGATCATGGACCGCGGCATCCCCACCGAGGAGACGCTGGCCGCGATGCGCGAGGGCGAGGCGCCGGTGCGCTACCTGGTGGGCACGCCCAAGGGCCGGCTGACGCGGCTCGAGAAGGTGTTCCTGGGCCTGCCCTGGCAGGAGGTGCGCCAGTCCGTGACTGTCAAGCTTCTGGTCGAGGATGGCGAGCTCTACGTCCTGGTGCGCAGCGAGGGGCGGCAGGTGAAGGAACGCGGCATGCGCCGGCGCCGGCTGAAGAGGCTGTGGCGTCGATTGGCCGAGTTGCAAGGGCAGTCGAACAGCCGGGATCAGTTGTTGCTCAAGCTCGGCGCCGCCAGGAAGGAGGCCGGCCGGGCCTGGAGCCTGGTCGACATCACCGTGCCCGGGACCGACAGCGAACTCGCCGCCAACGGCTTCTCATTCCGCCTGCAGCGCGACCGGCTGCGCCAGGTCCGCCGCCGCGAGGGCCGTTACCTGCTGCGATCCAACATGGTCGCCGAAGACCCCGCCACGCTGTGGCATCTGTACATGCAGCTCGTCGAGATCGAGCAGGCGTTCAAGGAACTCAAGCACGACCTCGCGATCCGCCCCATCTTCCATCAGCGCCAAGAGCGCATCGAGGCGCATATCTTCGTCTCGTTCATCGCCTACTGCCTGCTGGTGACCCTGAAGAACCTCGCCCGGCCGCGCGCCCCGGGCCTCACCCCACGCGCCATCCTTGAGGCCTTCGCCACCATCCAGATGGTGGACGTCCATCTGCCAACCACCGACGGCCGGCACCTCGTCCTGCCGCGCCACACCCGGCCGAACAAGGAGCACGAGCTACTGCTGCAACAGCTCGGCATGACCTGGCCGCAGCAACCCGCACCCCGGATCTCCGCCTGACGGCACACGGCGCCGCCTCTCCGTTCGCCGCCTTGTAGTGCCGACCCTCGGGGAGACGATCAAGGCTATTCAATGAGTTAGCATCCTCATGACCCCCGAGTTGCGGAAGTCGGGGTAGTTGCGGGACTGGCCGGCAGCGTTTGAAATCCGGGGCGTTTCGGCGTATAGCCGCGCGTCTTCCAAAAGACGCATAACGTAGGGAGAAGGCTCATGGGCGAGACTTGGACGCCCCGGACCTGGCGCGGCAAGCCGGCGCGGCAGATGCCGGTCTATGCCGACGGGGCCGCGCTCGACGCCGCCGAGAAGAGCCTCGCCACCTGGCCGCCGCTCGTGTTCGCCGGCGAAGCCCGCAACCTCAAGGCCGACCTCGCCCGCGTCGCCCGCGGCGAAGCCTTCCTGCTCCAGGGCGGCGACTGCGCCGAAAGCTTCGCCGAGTTCCACGCCAACAATATCCGCGACACCTTCAAGGTACTGCTGCAGATGGCCGTGGTGCTGACCTTCGGCGCGTCCTGCCCGGTCGTGAAGGTCGGGCGCATGGCCGGCCAGTTCGCCAAGCCGCGCTCGGCGCCGACCGAGACCGTGGACGGGGTGGAGCTGCCGAGCTACCGGGGCGACATCATCAACGCCATGGGCTTCGACGCGCCCTCGCGCGAGCCGGACCCCCAGCGGATGCTCCGGGCCTACACCCAGTCCTCGGCGACCCTGAACCTCTTGCGCGCCTTCGCCATGGGCGGCTTCGCCGACCTCCACCAGGTCCATCGCTGGAACCTCGACTTCGTGCGCGAGGAGTTGGGCGAGCGATACCGGGACATGGCGGACCGGCTTTCCGAAGCGCTGGAATTCATCGCCGCCTGCGGCCTCACCTCCGAGACGACGCCGCAGCTTCGCGAGACGTCCTTCTACACCTCCCACGAGGCGCTGCTGCTGCCCTGGGAGGAGGCGCTGACCCGCGTCGACAGCCTGACGGGCGCATGGTACGACTGCTCGGCGCACATGCTCTGGATCGGCGACCGCACGCGTGACCCGGACGAGGCGCATGTCGAGTTCCTGCGCGGCGTCGGCAATCCGCTCGGGCTGAAATGCGGCCCCACGCTGACGACCGACCACCTGAAGCGCCTGCTCTGGCAGCTCAATCCCGAGAACGAGCCCGGACGGCTCACGCTCATCTGCCGGGTGGGCGTGGGCAATGTGGCGGACCACCTGCCGCAGCTGATCGAGACGGTGCAGGCCGAGGGCGCCGAGGTGGTCTGGTCGTGCGACCCGATGCACGGCAACACGGTCAAGGCCGCGGGCGGGCTCAAGACACGCCCCTTCGGCGCCATCCTCTCGGAGGTGCAGGAGTTCTTCGCCGTCCACCGCGAGCACGGCACCTGGGCCGGCGGCGTGCATTTCGAGATGACCGGGCAGGACGTGACGGAATGCACCGGCGGCGCGAGCGCGGTGACCGAGGCCGGGCTGCAGGACCGCTACCACACCCATTGCGACCCGCGGCTGAATGCCAGCCAGGCGCTCGAACTCGCCTTCCTGATCGCCGAACAGCTGAAAGAAGAGCGCAACGGCCGCGCCGCGCCTGCGATCGCCGCGGAGTAGGCAATGGACGGCGCGCTCCCGCATCCGGACGCCGCCGACGTCCCGCACTACACGGACGCCTATTTCTCCAAGAGCAAGGCGGTCGTGGAGCGCTTCGGCGACGTGCGCGTCACCTATGCGGTGTTCATGCGCCGCCCGGTCGTCTCCGCCGCCCGGCTGACGGTCGAGTGGCTGAATGCGGTCGCGCAGGCGCGGGCCACGGCCTTCGACATCGACGAGCGCTACGAAGAGGGCGTTTCGGTCGGCGCGGGCGACCCGCTGCTCTACATCTCCGGGCCGCTGCACCACCTGATCGACCTGGAGACGCTCTACCTCCAGAAGCTCGGCTCCGCCTGCGTCGCCGCCTACAATGCCCGCGCGATGTGCATGGCGCTGCCGGATACGGGCTTCCTCGCCATGGACGCCCGCCACTGCGCCGGCACCGACATGGCCGAGATCATGGCCTATGCCGCAAGCGTCGGCTCGGCGGCTGCGAAGCGCGAGGCCGGCGCGGTCGGCTTCATCGGCAATGCGACGGACGCGACGGCGCATTTCTTCGGTGCGGACCGGGGCCTCGGCACCATGCCGCACGGGCTGATCGGCTATGCCGGCTCCACCCTGCGCGCGGCGGAGATGTTCGTCGAGACCTTCCCCGACGAGCCGCTCACCGTCGTCACCGACTATTACGGGGCGGAAATGTCGGATGCGGTCGCCGTCTGCCGGCGCTTCCCGGAGCGGGCCGCGGCGGGGCGGGTCGCCATCCGCCTCGACACCCATGGCGGGCGCTACGCCGAGGGGCTGGACCTGCAAAAATCCTACGAGGTGCTGGACCGCAACGCGCCCCGCGCGATCCGCGACTACCGCACCGAGGGCGAGTTGCGCCACCTGGTCGGCACGGGGGTCACGGCCGCCGCCATATGGCACCTGCGCGAGACGCTGGACGCCGCCGGCTTCCCTGAGGCGAAGATCACCGCATCGTCGGGCTTCACCGCCGGCAAGTGCCGCGTCATGGCGCTCGCCCAGGCCCCGGTCGATACCATCGGCACGGGCTCATACCTGCCCGACCAGTGGTCGGAGACCTATGCGACCGCCGACATCGTCGAATATGACGGCAAGCCGAGCGTCAAGGTCGGGCGCGAGTTCCTGCTGAGGCGGAGATGACCGACCGGCTCTCCATCGCCATCGCCCAGGTCGATCCGACCGTGGGCGATGTCGCCGGCAATGCGGACCGTATCCGGCGCGCGCGCATCGAGGCCGGCGGCGCCGATCTCGTCGTCTTCCCGGAGCTGGTGCTCTCCGGCTACCCGCCGGAGGACCTGGTGCTGAAGCCCGCCTTCCAGGACGGCTGCCGGGAGGCCTGCGAGGCGCTGGCGAAGGAGACGGCCGACGGCGGTCCGGCGCTGCTGGTCGGCCTGCCCTGGCGGGAGGACGGACGGCTCTACAATGCGGTCGCGCTGCTCGACGGCGGCGGGGTGGCGGCGCTTCGCCACAAGGTGCTGCTGCCCAATTACGGCGTGTTCGACGAGAAGCGCGTGTTCGATGCGGGCGAGATGCCGGGGCCGATCTCCTTCCGCGACGTGCGCATCGGGGTGCCGATCTGCGAGGACATCTGGCAGCCCGCCGTGGTCGAGTGCCTGGAGGAGAACGGCGCCGAGATGCTGCTGGTGCCCAACGGCTCGCCCTTCGAGACGACCAAGGACGACGTACGGCTGAACATCGCCGTCGAGCGGGTGGTGGAGAGCGGTCTTGCACTCGCCTATGTCAACCAGGTGGGCGGGCAGGACGAGCTGGTGTTCGACGGCGCCTCCTTCGTGCTCGGGCGCGACCGGGCGCTCAGGGCGCAACTGCCGTCATGGGTCGAGAGCGTGGCGCTGACCCGCTGGGAGCGCACCGCCGAAGGCATGGAATGTGTCGGCGGCCCGATGGCGGAGGGCGGCGGCGACCTCGCCGACATCTACGCCGCGATGATGCTGGGGCTGCGCGACTATGTGAACAAGAACCGCTTTCCGGGCGTGGTGCTGGGCCTCTCCGGCGGCATCGACTCGGCGCTCTCGGCGGCGGTGGCGGTGGATGCGCTCGGCGCGGACCGCGTGCGCTGCGTGATGATGCCCTCGCCTTACACCTCGCAGGCCTCGCTTGACGATGCGCTGGAGGCCGTCACGGCGCTCGGCGCCTCCTATGAGACGATCTCCATCGAGCCCGCGATGGGCGCCTTCGGGCAGATGCTGGCCGGCGCCTTCGGCAACCGCGGCGAGGACACGACGGAGGAGAACATCCAGGCCCGCGCGCGCGGCCTCACCCTGATGGCGCTCTCCAACAAGTTCGGCCACATGGTGCTCTCGACCGGCAACAAGTCGGAAATGTCGGTCGGCTACGCGACCCTCTACGGGGACATGTGCGGCGGCTACAACGTGCTGAAGGACGTGTACAAGACGACCGTCTTCGCGCTCTCGGAGTGGCGCAACCGCAACCGGCCGGAGGGCGCGCTCGGGCCGGCGGGGCGGGTGGTGCCGCAGAACATCATCGACAAGCCGCCCTCGGCCGAGCTTCGCCCCGACCAGACCGACCAGGACAGCCTGCCGCCCTACGACGCGCTCGACGACATCCTGGAATGCCTGATCGAGGACGAGCTGTCGGTGGCCGAGATCGCCGCGCGCGGCCACGCCGTCGAGACGGTGGAGCGCGTCTGGCGGATGCTCGATGTCGCGGAATACAAGCGCCGCCAGGCCCCGCCCGGCGTCAAGCTCACCCGCCGCGCCTTCGGCCGCGACCGCCGCTACCCCATCGTCAACGGTTACCGGGGCCGGGTTTAGCATGGCATCCGGTCCTCGGATCATCCGAGAAGCAACACGTGCTGAACGGTGGCCGCGCCGGCAATTGAGCGAGAGGTGAACACCACCCCCGTCACATGCTCTTGGCTCGCGCCGTCAGCGGCCCCGAATGCGTCGACAAACGTGATCGCGATCGGCGCCATCTGCCTGACCAACAACGCAGTCGAGGGGGCCCTGCGCGGTATCGCCCCCGGAAGACGCAGCTGGTTGTCCGCCGGTTCCGACCGTGGCGGCGTGCGCGCGGCGGTGATGTACACGCTCATCGGCACCGTCTGGCTCAACGACGTCGACCCGCAGGCCTGGCTCGCCGACATCCTCGGCCGCATCGAGGATACGCCGCAGACCCGGTTCCACGAACTCCTCCCTTGGAACTGGGTCCCCGAGCGGAAGCTCGATCGCGCCGCGTGGAGCCTGCCCCGCGAAGGCGGAGGCCGGATCCCGCCCGGAACTTCACCGCCAGCATCACCGAGCCACCAATCTCAGCCCGGGATACCCTGCGGTCTTTCGAGGACTTACTTTGCAAATGCACGTTTGGGCCATTTGCGTGGATCACGTCATGCAGGCGGAGACCGGCGCAGATCTCGACGTACTCGCCGGCGACAGAGGCGCGGAGGCGCCTCGCAAGAGCCATTGAGGTGACGACGATGAAGTCCTTCGAAGGGCACCCCAGGACGGAAGCCGGTCTCCAAAAGGATCTCGCGACGATCGGCGTCGCACACGGGATGACCTTGCTGGTCCACTCCTCGTTGAGTTCCATCGGCTGGGTTGTCGGTGGCGCTCCCACCGTGGTGCGCGCACTCCTGTCCGTACTCGGAGAAAGCGGTACGTTGGTCATGCCGGCCGCGACGCCGCATGGCACGGACCCTTCGACGTGGTCGAGTCCCCGACTGCCGGAGGCCTGGCTGGCGGACGTACGGGAACATCTCCCGGTCTTCGATGCTCGGACGACCCCTACCGCCATGGGCACCATATGCGAAAGCTTCCGCACTTGGCCAGACACCCTGCGGAGCGATCACCCGGTGGAGTCCGTCTGTGCACGCGGCGTCGCCGCGTCCGCAATTGTCGGCGAACATCCCCTGGCATTTTCCGAAGGTCCCGGCGGACCGTTCGAGAAGCTTTACAACCTGAATTGCCAGGTATTGCTTCTCGGAGTGGGGTTCAATCGGTGCACGGCATTGCACTTCGCCGAGTCGCTGGTCGACAGGCGAAGGGTCAAGACTCTGCGGTTTCCGGTGTTGGACAACGGACAGCGCGTGTGGGCGGAAGTGTCGAATGTTGCGGACGACAACGGCGCCCATTTTCCCGTTGTCGGACAACAGTACGTCGCTGAAGAAGGAGTACGACAAGGCAAGATTGGCGATGCCGCATCCATGTTGTTTCCGATGCGTAGTCTGGTCGATTTTGCCGTGCGCTATTTCGATGATGCGCTGTAGAGGTCGTTCATGCGGTTTTCGTTCCTCCTGCTCGCCTGACACCCCAATCCTGTTCGTTCGTTGCAGTTCCTCGTTTGTCGTTTCCCGCATTCCGTTGTCGGATCATGGCGTCTGCGCGGCCGATGGTGGCGTATCGCTTTCGCTCGCGCACCATGCGGGCGATGAAATAATCCCGGACTCCGGTTGGCCGTGCCGCCGGCGAAAGCGCGGATCGGGCCGAGAGTCTTCTCCGCGGCATCGACAAGAAGCAGGTTACCGCCTACAGCCGTCGCGCCGAGCAACACCGCCGTCCCGACCCAAAGCCCCAGGATGCCGCCCTTCCGCGAGCCGGTCTCCCGCATGCGCTTCGCGCCGCTCGCCGCCTCCCGCACGAGCCCAGTGGCATAAAATGCACCAATGCCTAGAAGACCGCTGATCCCTCGGATCCTTGAGAATGACCTGCATTCGGCGCGGCACGATTCCGGCGCGACAAACCCTTGTTAGGAGTCAGTGGCTTGAAAGAGATCAGACCGGGATTTGAACTATTTGTCGGTCTCGGCTGAAACGCGTCCTGTTGGATCGTGACGAAGGACGTGCAGGGACTGCCGTCCCGGCCCCCGCCTGTTGTCGCCCCCGAGCGCGGAATCCGGCATCTGGCTGGTGTTGACGGCAAATAGTTCCTGAAATTCAGGTAATATTTCTCTGTTTGGGGCTTGCATTCTCAGAAACAGTGGTATGATGGGTCCGAGGGGGGCGAAGTCCGCGCGGACCGCTTCCCGCCCGCGCCGGCCCGGTGCGGAACGACCCCGATTCAGCCGACAGGCGAAGTGTGTCCTGCGCTTGCCTCGCGCGCGCAATCAGGCGCGCGAGCCGCGCCGCCGCGATACGCCCGCCCCCGCCGGCGCAGGCGCGCGCCCGATACGCGCGAAACAGGGTCGCTCCCCGCCGGGCCTGCCTGTCGAACGCCAGCGGAACGAAAGGACCCGCACTCCATGCCCATCATCGACCCCGCCGTCGCCCTCTCCACCCGCCAGCAAGCCTTCTGCCGCCACTACACGGCGTCGGGCAATGCCGCACGCGCCGGATACGCCGAACGCTCCGCAAGGCAGACAGGATGCGCGCTCCTGGAGCGGCCCTGGATCGTCGAGAACATCGAACAGCGCCGCCGGGACAGCCTCGACTGGCTCCAGAGGGCCGGACCCTTCAAGGCGCCGGACGAGCCCGACGGCGCCGATTTCACCCCCGACCATGACAAAACATGACATTCCATGACACGTTGCCAGGAGATCGTTCCTGCTGCCCGGCATGGCTTCCCAATCGCCGCCCCGGCCCCCGCCTTCGCAGAGGCGGCGGTTACGGGCTCGGCTCGGATTTCGGTCCGATCGGGATGGATTCTGCTTTGGCTGATCTACTCCTGATTCCGCTATCCGGCGCCAGTCCGCTCCGCGATGGCGACGATGCGGTGCATCTCGCGCAGGACCGGCTTCTCGATGAGCTTGCCGTCGATCACCACGAGGCCCGTGTCGGCGGCCTCGAACCCGGCGATGATGCGCCGCGCCCGGGCGATCCGTTCCGGCGAGGGCGTGAACACCGCGTTGAGCGCCGCGATCTGCCGGGGATGCACCGCGCCCTTGCCGGAGAAGCCCAGCTCCCGCGCCTGGACGGCGGCGCGCTCCATGCCGTCCGGGTCCTCCAGGTCGAGCCAGGGCACGTCGATGGCGTCCAGCCCCGCGCCGGCGGCGGCATGGACCACGCGCGAGCGGGCGTATAGCAGCGGCTCCCACGCGTTCTCGCAGCCGAGCTCGGCCGCCATGTCCACGCCGCCGAAGAACAGCGCGTCGATGCGCTGGCTCGCATGCGCGATGTCCCAGGCCGCCTCCAGCCCGGCATTGGTCTCGATGATGACATGCAGGCGGGTGTCGTGGCCGCGCTCGGTCAGCAGGCCGTCGAGCAGCGCCACCTCGTCCGGCGAGCGCACCTTGGGCAGCATCAGCGCGGGCGGCGGCGTGTCGGCTGCCAGCACGGCCTGCACGTCCGCCATGCCGAAGCCCTCCCGGAGCGAGTTGATGCGCACGACCCGCTCGACCCCGTCATCGGCCTGCGGGCTCTCGAAGAGCTTCATCGCGTTGGCGCGCGCGGCCGCCTTGTCCTTCGGCGCGATCCCGTCCTCAAGCTCGACGCAGACGATATCCGCGCCGGTAGCGAGCGCCTTCGGATACATCTCGGGGCGCAGGCCCGGCGTGAAGATGAACGACCGGCGAGGGCGGGGGCTTCGTTCGGGCATGGGGGCCTCTTCTCCGTTGAACGGTCCGGCGCAGCAGTCGCCTTGCCGGGCGGGCTTGTCAATCGCCGGCTTCAGCGCGTGCCTGGAAGGCTCTTCGATACTCTTCGGGTTCGAGAACGCTCGCGCCGGAGAGTCGCAGCGCTTCGCGCACGCGCCGGAGCGCCGGGTCCGCCAGGGCGGCGAAGAGGCCGTCCCGAAGCTTCCGGACTTCGCCGTCGGAGGCCGCGGCGGCGGTCACATAGGGCAGGCCCGGCGCCGGCGGCGAGGTCGCCAGGATGCGGGTGCCGCGCAACTCGCCGCCGAGCCGGTCGGACAACAGCGCATGGGTGACGCAATCGACCGCGCAGACATCCGCCTCTCCTGCCGCCACGCTTCGGATGCTGGCGCGGTGGGACCCTGTCGCGGCGATGTCGCCGAAGAAGGACCGCATATCCTCGCCCGCGGGCAGCAGGTGCCGCCAGACATGGTAGCCGGAGTAGGAATCCCCGCCGTTCACGGCCAGCCGGGCGCCGCGCAGGTCGTGGACGCCGCGCGCCGGGTCGGGCTCGCGGACGACGACATGCGCTGCATAGCGGGGGCCGTCGCAGCCGGGCGCGCTGTAGTGGGGCGTCGCGACAAGCCTCACGTCCCGCGCCAGATGGTGCACCAGGGGATGGCCGCATGTCTGGCCGAGCAGAAGGCCGGGGTCGCGCCATTGACGGTAGCGGTCCTCCGGCCAGGCCAGCAGGCCGGGAACGTCCGAAACGCCGCATGACCTCAGATGCCCCGCCAGGCCCGACCACCAGCGCTGCACGGCCGGCCGGAACTCGACCTCGCCATACATCGGCAGGCCGGCGTGACGCGGGGAGGCCGTCATCCGGCGCTGCCTGCGCCCTCGCGCAATCGTGCAAGGAAGGATGCAAGCTCCGTCGGCTGAACGACGGCGGCGCGGATGAGGTCGTCGAAATGCCGGTTCAGCACCGCGATATGCTCCGTGGTGTTGAACACCATGTACACCTGGCCGACATAGAGCGCGGCCCGCTGGCGCCCGAAGATCGTGTAGGGCGCCGAATAATGCGTCAGGCCGTCGAAGAGATACATGCGCAGGCGCGGATAGAGCTCGTCCACGATCCCGGCGAGCCGGTCAAGCTGATTCCGCCGCGCGGCGGCGTCCAGGGTCCGCCATATGCCGCCGCCGGCGGCCAGCGTCTCCAGTGCCTGCCGGGACAGGCAGATCTCCATGTCGGCCTCCGGAAGCCGGAAATGCTCCAGCCTGTTGCGCGACGCGCTGATGGCGCGGTCCGGGCCCCGGGAGCGGAAATGGCGGTATTCGTGGCGGAGCACCTCCTCGGTCTTGGCGATGTCCGGGACCGTGGTGGGCACGTTGCGCACCTTGTAACCGGCCGCCTCCTCGAACCAGCGCACCAGCATCTCGTCCACGGGCGTCTGCGCGCTCTCGGCGATCTGGAGCGATTCGTGGAGAATGTCGGCACCCAGCCTCTCCACATGGCTGAGGCCGAGCAGCCAGTCGAGGCTGACGCGCAGCTCGGTCGCGATGGCGGCAACCGTGTCGGCGCGCGGCAGCCGGTCCATGTCGCCCGAGAGCAGCTGGGAGAGTGTGGACCGGTCTATGCCCGCCCGGCGGGCGAGCGCCGAACGGGACAGTCCGGACCGCGCCAGCGTCTCCGCCAGACGCAGGCGGAACAGGCGCGAGACTTCCCTTCTGTCCATGAGCCGCTGCCGCCGAATCTGTAGTTTTTATGAACATTCTGCAGAATATTCTCAACATATTTTTGAATTTACGGCTCTTTGTGACATTGCGTTGCAATTCCCTCGTTGCCGGTCCGGCTTCCGGCTGTTCGCAATGGGTGCCCGAGGACCCGGCGGCAAGGAGCTCCGATTTCGATGGCTTGCAAGGAACGCGCATATCGGAACCGGGCTTTGCCGCGGGCGCGCGGCGCGGAATGGCCGACCTGGCTTGTCGCCGGCGCAATCTACGGCGGATGGCTCCTGCTCACCTTCCATGCGGGGGCACTGCCCTGGTGGCTGCTGCTGCCGGCCGGGGCCTTCATCGTCTGCTGGCACGGCTCGCTCCAGCACGAAACCGTGCACGGACATCCCACGCGCTCGGCGCGCTTCAACACGGCGCTCGCCTGGCTGCCGCTCGGCTTGTTGACACCCTACGAGATCTACCGCGACACCCACTTGCGCCACCATGCCTGCCCGGCCCTGACCGACCCGCTCGAGGACACCGAATCCTGTTTCGTCCGGCAGGCCGACTGGAACCGCATGGGCCGGCCGCGCCGGCTGCTGCTGCGGGTCAACCGGACGCTCTTCGGCCGCCTGACGCTGGGGCCCGCGCTGGCGGCCTTCGCATTGTTGCAGTCGGAGTTCCGGCGGGCCCGTTCCGGCGGTCTTGCAAATGGCGGCGTCTGGCTGCGCCACAGTCTCGGGGTCGCTCTCGTTCTCGGCTGGGTCCTGTTCGCCTCCGACCTGTCCGTCGGCGCCTATGTCGTCCTGTTCGCCTATCCGGGGCTGTCGCTCACCCTGCTGCGGTCTTACGCCGAGCACCATCCGGCAGCAGAGAGGGACCGGCGGACCGCCATCGTTCTTGGCGGACCGCTCGGCCGGCTCCTCTATCTCAACAACAATCTCCATGTCGTGCATCACAGCCGCCCGGATCTGCCCTGGCACGCCATCCCGGCGGCGTTCGCCGCCCGGCGCGGGCACTACACGGCCGAGGCCGGCGGCCATGTCTATGCGGGCTACCCGACGCTGCTGCGCCGTTTCCTGTTCCACGCCCCGCACCACCCGGTGCATCCCGACCACCGTTTCGCGGATGTTTGAGATTTCTTGACCGCGCGCCTGCAAACGGTTCCGGGCCGTCAGCGGAATTGCCGGCTCCCGGGGCTTTCGGGCCAGGCGATGAGGCCGCCGTCTGCAACGCGCTTTCGCCCGTAGACAAGCCAGGGATCGTCCACCGTGCCGATGACGGCATCGACGCGGAACCGCCCCGGATGGCGCTCGGCGAACTCCAGGGTCGTGAGGCCGCTGTCGTACCGCCCCTCCAGCAGGCCCTCGGCAATCCGCATGATCGAGCTTACGGGCACATGGTCCGGCCAGGCAGAGATGTCCGCATAGCCCCGCGTGGCGGGCTGCAGCGCGAGCGTCCTCGGCTCGTCCACCTCCGCCCGCGTGAGGATGCCGAGTTCCCTGCTCGGCGAGATGAAGGTGTCGATAATGCGGATGCCGTAGTCGAAATGCGCCTTCGACACGGTATCGGCGCAGTCGGGATGGACCGCGACCTGGACCATGAAATCGGCCCGCCCGCCGGCCATCATCGCCAGGCCCTCGAAGAAGTCGTCGATGAGCAGGACCTCCGCATCGTCGAGCCCGTGGAACGCCAGATACCGCCGGGCGACGAGATCGTGGTTGGTTCCCGCCGGCCCGAGGGTGGCGAAGCGCAGGCCGCCGCGAACGCTCACCGCCTACCCTCCACCGAGGCTTGCCGCGCCCGCGGCGACCGAATGGCGCCGGGGGCCGAAGAGGGCGGCGGCGGCCACGGCGAGGCCGGAGACGGCGGCGATGCAGCCGGCGGCGTTGAGCGACCAGTCGGCGCCGAACAGCGCCGGCGCGAAGCCGGCGAGGCCGTAGCCGGCGAAGGCCGCGCCCACGCCGAGCGCCACACTCAACAGGATCTGCGTGCGGTAGGTGTCGGTCATGAGGCGCGCGGCAGCCGGCGGGCAGATCAGCATGGCGATCACAAGGATCGAGCCGACAGCCTCGAACGAGGCGATCGAGGCCGCCGCCACGAACAGCACAAGGCCCAGATGGACGAGCCCGGGACGGAGCCCCAACGCGGCGGCGAAGGCGGGGTCGAAGACGGCGAGCCTGATCTCCTTCGCCAGCAGGAGGACCGCCGCGGCCGCCGCGGCAAAGACGCCCAGGAGCGTCCAGACCTCGCGCGGCAGCGCGCTTATGTCCGGCGCGTCGAGCCAGAGGATGTCCTCAAGCTGGCCGTAGAGCACGCAATCGGCGTCGATGTGCAGGTTCCGCCCGGCCGCCTGCTCCAGCATGAACACGCCGGCTGCGAACATGACCGTGAAGACCGCGCCCATTGCCGCGCCCGGCTCGATGCGGCCCAGGCGGCGCACGATATGGATTGCGCCCGCCGCGACCAGCGCGGCGGCAAGGGCGCCTGCGAGCATGGCGGATGCCGCCAGCGCGCCCGCCAGCAGGAAGCCGCCGACGATGCCGGGCAGCACCGCATGGGCGATGGCGTCGCCCAGCAGGCTCTCGCGCCGCAGCACGAGGAAGTTGCCAAGCAGCGCGCAGAGCCCGGAGGCGAGGCCGGCCGCCATGAGCGCCGGGAAATCGACCTGCCAGAAAAGGCTCACCGTCCCGTCTCGCCCAACTGCGCCAGCGCTTCCGGCGGCAGCGGATCGATGCCCCAGGCGAGGCCGGCCGGCAGCGCCTCCGGCGCTTCCGCGAGGCAGCGGTCCCAGAGTTCGAGCCGGGCGACCGCCGCCGCGCCCCGCGCCGTGGGCCTTCCGCCGCGCCGCCAGCCGAACAGGCCGGCGCCCGGATAGCCGCGTCCGGCCTGCAATGCCCGTGCGGCGCGCAGCCGCCAGCCGGCCGCGCCGCGCCGAAAGGCTTCCGCGACGATGCCGCGCCGGGGCGCCGCCAGCCGGCTCGCGGCGAAGACGAGTCCGAGCGCCAGCACGATGGAAGCGCCGGTGGGCGCGCGCAACCAGACGGATGAGGCGGCCGCGCCCAGAAACGCGCCGCCGGCGCCGAAGCCGACCGAGAGCCAGAAGATGCCCGCGAGCCGCTCGGACCAGAACCGCGCCGCCACCGCCGGCAGGATGAGCAGGGCGACCACCAGCACCAGCCCGACCGACTGGAGGCCGAGCACCGTGACCAGCACGCCGAGGCCGAGCAGCGCCGCATCCAGCCCGGCTACGGGCCAGCCGCGCGCACGCGCATGGTTCTCGTCGAAGCAGAGCAGGCCGAGCGGGCGGAACAGCGCCAGCAGCAGGCCGAGCGCCAGCAGCGCGGCCACGGCCAGCCCGGCAGCTTCGGCCGCGGACAGCGCCGCAGCCTGGCCCAGGATGAAGCTTTCGAGCCCGCCCTGGCTGCCCGTCGGCAGGGTCTGCACCCAGGAGAGCAGCACGATGCCGACGGCATAGAAGACGCTGAGCGCAATCGCGATGGCGGCGTCCGGGGCGAGGCGGGTGCGGCGCGTCAGGGCCTCGGCGGCGGCCATGCCGAGAATGCCGGTCAGCGCCGCCCCGGCGAGCAGCGCCGGCAGGGCGCGGCCCTCGGCCCCCAGCGCGCCCGCGGCGATGAAGGCGAGCACGATGCCCGGCAGCGTCGCGTGGCCGACCGCATCGGCCGCCATCGCCCGCGCCCGCAGCAGGAGGAAGGCCCCGACGCCGCCGGCGGCGGCCCCCAGCGCCGCCGCGCCCGCCATGACCACGCCGGTGTTGTAGCCGGCCCGGAAGGTCAGCGCCTCCAGCAGGCCGTCGCCGGCTCCGATCATCAGGCCGCCAGCGCGCGCGGCCTCAGGCCGGAGGCATCATAGGCGCGCCGGAGAGTCTCCTCGCCGAGAGCTTCGGCCGGAGGGCCGCTCGCTATGGCGACGGCGTTCAGCACCGTCACATGGTCGAAATAAGCGGCGACCGTGCGCAGGTCGTGGTGGATGCACACGATATGCCGTCCCTCGCCTTCGAGGCCGGCCAGCACGTCCAGTATCGCTGCTTCGGAGGCGGTATCGATGCCGGAGAAGGGCTCGTCCAGCAGCAGAAGCTCGGCTTCCTGGGCCAGTGCGCGGGCGAGGAAGACGCGCTGTTGCTGGCCGCCCGAGAGCTGCCCGATCTGGCGATTGCGGAAGTCGGCGAGGCCCACCCGCTCCAGCGCGGCGTCCGCGGCCTCCAGATGACGCTTCGCGAGGCGCCGGAACCAGCCGACCCGGCCGTAGAGGCCCATGGCCGCCACGTCGCGGGCGCAGACCGGGAAGTCCCAGTCGACGCTGTTGCGCTGCGGCATGTAGGCGATGCGGCGGCGGACCCGCGCGACCGGCTCGCCAAGCAGGCGCACCTGGCCGGTGAGCACCGGGGCCAGACCGAGCGCCGCCTTGAAGAGGGTGGACTTGCCGGCGCCGTTGGGCCCGACGACGGCCGACATGCCGCGCACCGGCAGCCGGACATCGACGTTCCAGAGCACGGGCCGGCCGCCGAGCGCGACCGTGAGCCCGTTTGCCTCGAAGGGAGAAGCGGACTGCGTGTCAGCGGTCATGGACCCCGAGCTTTCCCTGCATCCCGCGCTCCGGCGCCTGGCCGCCGAGCGCGCGCGCGATGGTGGTGACATTGTGGTCGATCATGCCGATATAGGTCCCCTCATAGGTGCCCTCCGGCCCCATTGCGTCCGAGAACAGCCGCCCGCCGACCGCGACCCGGTGCCCGCGCGCCGCCGCGCCCTCGACGATGGCGCCCACATTGCGGTCGGAGACCGTCGATTCAACGAAGACCGCGGGAAGCCGGCGCGCGACGACGGTCTCGACCGCCTCCTCAATGGCGCGGAGCCCCGCTTCGGACTCGGTGTTGACGCCCTGGATGCCGACCACCTCCAGCCCGTAGCGGCGGCCGAAATAGGCAAACGCGTCATGGGCGGTGACGAGCACGCGCGCTTCCGGCGGGATGCTGGCGATGCTGGCGCGGGCATAGGCGTCGAGGCGCGCGAAACCGTCCGGGGCCGGGACGCCGAGCCGGTCGGCGGCGGCTGCCAGCGCCTCGGCCCAGAGCGCGGGGTCCATCCACAGATGCGGGTCTGCCGCGCCCGCATAGCCGGCGGCAGCCTGCAGGCGCTTTGCCTCGGGCACCGTCTCGCAGACGGCGATTACCGGCTTGCCGGACGCGGCCAGGCGCGCGAAGGCGTCCAGCATCTTGCCCTCCAGGCCGAGGCCGCAATAGAGGAGGTGCGGGGCCTCGATCAGCCGGGCGATGTCGGCCCGCGTCATCTTGTAGAGGTGCGGGTCCACGCCCGGCCCCATCAGGCCGTCGATGCCGAGCGGCTCGGCGATCATGGCGATCGTGGCGACCGGCCCCCGGTCTATCGCCGCCGAGACGGGCGGCGCGGCGAGGGCCGGCAGGGCGAGGAGCAATGCCGTGAGCCTGCGCATGACGGAGAAAAATGGCATGGATAAGCCCTGACGGCAATCTCCCGTTCCGACATAAAACTGCATGCAAGGCAGAAAAATAAAGCCAAGGCTTCATTCTTGCCTTCGTTGCGTTGCGAAGGCATGTTTCCCGCCGCCCGAGAGGAGGGATGCCCGATGACCGAGAATCGCCAGATCGTTCTGAAGAGCCGGCCTGTCGGCCTGCCGGCGCCGGAGAATTTCGCCATGGAGACCACGCCCATGCCGGTCGCCGGCGAGGGCGAGATGCTGGTCCGCACGCTCTGGATGTCGGTCGATCCCTATATCCGCGGCCGCATCAGCGACCGGAAGAGCTATGCGCCGCCGTTCCAGATCGGCGAGCCGCTGGACGGCTATTTCGTCGGGCGCGTCGAGGAGTCGAAGGGCGGGCGCTTCCCCGTCGGCGCGCATGTGTTCGGCACCGGCGGCGGCTGGCGCGACTACCACGCCGCCGACGGCAAGGCGCTCCGGGCCGTCGACCCGGACATCGCGCCGCTCCAGGCCAATATCGGCGTGCTCGGCATGCCGGGCCAGACGGCCTATGTCGGCCTGCTCGACATCGGCCGGCCGAAGGAGGGCGAGACGGTGTTCGTCTCGGCGGCCTCGGGCGCGGTCGGTGCGGTCGTCTGCCAGATCGCGAAGCTGAAGGGCTGCCGCGTGGTCGGCTCCGCCGGCTCGGACGAGAAATGCGCCTGGCTCAGAGACGAGGCCGGGGTGGACGCCGCGATCAATTACAGGACCTGCGGGGACCTTGAGGCCGCGCTCGCCGCCGCCTGCCCGGACGGCATCGACGTCTATTTCGAGAATGTGGGCGGCGAGCACCTCCAGGCCGCGCTCTCGCAGATGAACTTCTTCGGCCGGATCGTCGCCTGCGGCATGATCGCGGGCTACAACGACAGCGCGCCGAGGCCGGGCCCGAACAATCTGTTCCTTGTGGTCGGCCGGCGCATCCGCATGCAGGGCTTCATCGTCTCCGACCACCGCGAGCGCACCGACGATTTCCTTACCGATGTCGGCGGCTGGATCCGCGACGGCAGGCTCCGCTGGCGCGAGACGGTGGTGGAGGGCCTGGAGGCCGCCCCCGGCGCCTTCATCGGCCTCTTCCACGGCGACAATTTCGGCAAGATGTGCGTGAAGGTGGCGGAGTAGGGGGCCGGTCCGGCGCACCGGCTCGGGCGGCTCTTCCTCGCACCCCGGCCGGGCTGCTAGGCTGGCGGGCGGGGAGGGCCTGCCGTGAAAACCGTCTACACAGCGGCGCATGAGCGCCACCGGCCGCCGACCATCCTGACGCGCGGCGTGGAAGTGCCGCACTGGGAGGTGGCGGAGCGGGCGGAGGAGCTGCTCGCCGCCGTGCGGCGGGACGGGCACGAGGTCGTCGAGCCGCCCGACTACGGGCGCGCGCCGAGGGCCGCGGTCCACGACCCCGCCTATCTCGCCTTCCTGGAGAACGCGTGGATACGCTGGCGGAAGCTCCCCGACCCGACGCCGGCGGTGCAGCCCTACGCCCATCCCGGCCGCCACATGCACGGGCGCCCGAGCGGCATCGAGGGCCAGGCGGGCTACTACATGGCGACCGGCAGTTCTCCCATTGTCGAGGGCAGCTGGGAGGCGGCAAGCGCGGCCGCCCACGTCGCGACCCATGCCGCGCGCCTCGTGCTCGACGGCGAGGACGCCGTCTATGCGCTCTGCCGCCCGCCCGGCCACCACGCCTTCTCCGACCTCGCCGGCGGCTTCTGCTACCTGAACAACATCGCCATCGCCGCCGAATATATGCGCCGCGAGCGCAGCCGGGTCGCGATCCTCGATTTCGACGTCCACCACGGCAACGGCACCCAGGGCATCTTCTGGCGCCGGCGGGACGTGCTGTTCGTCTCGCTGCACGGCGACCCGGCCGACTATTTCCCCTTCTTCGCCGGCTACGAGAACGAGATCGGCGAGGGCGACGGGCGCGGCTACAACCTCAACCTGCCGCTCGCGCCCGGCGCGGACGATGCGGCGTTCCTCGCGGCGCTGGACGAGGGGCTGGAGGCGGTCCGCCATTTCGCGCCGGATGCGCTGCTGGTCTCCACCGGTTTCGACGCCTTCGAGGCCGACCCCATCGGCGTCCTGCGCGTGACCACGCCCGGCTTCGGCGAGGTCGGCCGGCGGATCGGCGCGCTCGGCCTGCCGAGCGTGCTGGTGCAGGAGGGCGGCTACAACCTGGAGGCGCTCGGGGCCAACCTGTCCGCCTTCCTCGGAGGATTCGCCGGGGCGCGCGGGTGAAGGGCCGGGCCCGCCGCCTGCGCGGCCCGGACATGCGCGGTTGACCGAAGAGACCGTCGAGGCCCTCTACGCCCGGTTCGGCCCGGCCTATCGATGGCTCGCGACCTTCACCGGCATGACGGCCTCCTTCACCATGGTGCTGACCGGCACGGTGGTGGCGGTGGCCGTGCCCGACGTCATGGGCGCCTACGGGGTCGGGCAGGACCGGGCGCAGTTGCTGACCACGGGCTTCATCGTCTCCATGACGGCGAGCCAGCTCCTCAACGCCTGGTTCGTCGCGCGCTTCGGCCAGCGGCACACCTTCCTCATCGTCATCGCGCTCTTCTTCCTGGGCGGGCTGATGGCGGCGTTCGGCCCGACGCTCGACTTCATCATCGCCGGGCGGGTGATCCAGGGCTTCGCCTCGGGCGTGGTGCAGCCGCTGGTGATGGTGACCGTCTTCCAGGTCTTCCCGGCGGACCGGCGCGGCATGGCGATGGGCATCTACACGATGGCGCTGGCGCTGGCGCTCGGCATCGGGCCGGTGGTCGGCGGCGTCACCATAGACCTGCTGTCCTGGCGCCACATCTTCATCGTCACCCTGCCCTTCGTCGCGATCTCCTTCTTCCTCGGCCTGGTGTTCATGCCGCAGGCCCGGCCGCGCCGGCCCTTCCCGCGCTTCGACTGGTCGGGCTACGCGCTGCTCTGCACGGCCCTCTTCTGCCTCATGTCCGTGCTCTCGACCGGGCTCCGGCTCGGCTGGACCTCGGACGCGATCCTGTTCCAGTCGGCGCTCGGCATCGTCACCGGCGCGCTCTTCCTGGCCTCGCAGATGCGCCCGGGCGCCTCGCTGCTGGACCTCTCGCTCCTGCGCAACAGGGCGTTCGCCTCGGCGGTCTGCATCGCCGTGGTGTTCGGCGCCGGCAATTTCGCCACCAGCTACGCCATCCCGGTGTTCGGCCAGCTGGTGCAGAACCAGACGGCGACCGAAGCCGGCCTGCTGCTGCTGCCGGCGAGCCTGCTCGTCATGGCGATGCTGCCGCTGACGGGCCGCGCCTCGGACATCATGCCGACCTGGATCCCGGTCATGGGCGGGCTGCTCCTCTTCGCCGCCGGCACCGCGCTGCTCTCGGTCGCGGACGCGAACACGCCCTACTGGTCGCTCGTCTTCTTCGCCGGCATCAGCCGCTTCGGCATGGCCTGGATCAATCCGGCGCTGATGACGGCGGCGCTTTCGGCCCTGCCGCAGGACCGGCTCAACCAGGCGGGCGGCGCGATCAACTTCTTCCGCCAGCTCGGCGGCGGCACCGGCACCGGCGTGATCGTGCTGGTGCTGGAATCGCGCATGCTGGTCTATTCCGAGGCGCTGGCGGTGACGCAGACCCCCGACAATGCCGCCTCGCGCGACCTGCTGGCGGCGCTCGGCATGCTGCTGGGCCCGGCCGGCCTGCCGGAAGCGGAGACCCGGCGGGCGGCGCTCGACTGGCTGGGCCAGGCCGTGTTCGCGCAGGCCACCGCCTTCTCGTTCCAGGACGGCTTCCTAGTGATGGCGTCCCTGTTCGTGCTCGCCCTGCTGCCCGCCTGGGCGCTCGCCCGCGCCACCGGCAGGTGACGCCCGCCCGCCGCGGCCCGGCATGCGCCGGCAGCGGAGCGGGGCAGGGGCGCTGCATGTCATGGGATGTCATGAGATGTCATGTTTTGTCATGCGGGCGGGCGGGCTCCCCTTGCGATATGTCATGGAATGTCATGATCAGCATGCCGCGGGCGCATATCCTGTTGCCTGTTCGGTCATAGGGCCGTGCCTGTCTCCCTCCTTCGCTTGCCTGCCGCATGCACGGATTTCGTGTGGGCGTGCATCCGATGCGCCCGACGGCCTTGCTGCGCGGGCCTTTGCCCCCTCCGTCGTCCCCGCGAAGGCGGAGACCCATCCCTGACTCCGGGTGCCGCCGCAGCCGGTGCAGAGCAGGGCGGACCGCCGGGGCTGCCGCCGGAACCGAGGCTGGGCCCCGGATCGGGGTCCGGGGCGACGGATCGGGGCATGTGGTGCCGCGCCACCACACGGAAATGTGTGCATCCGGTAGCCGCTTGCGGGGGAGGCCGGCAGGGGGCCCTCTCGGCGTGACGGGCGTCTTCCGGGGCCCGTTTTCACATTCCTGCATGTCGTTCCTCCATCCCGTTTCGTTCCTCCTCTCCATCGCCCGCCCCTCCATGCGGCGGGACCCTGATTCGCGCGTATCCCGCGCGCGCCCGTGCCGGCGCGGGCGCGCCATTGCGCCGGCGCGGTTCGCGCGCCTGATTGCCCGCGCGAGAACGCAGGGCGCACCTCTCCTGTGCGTTCCTCAGCTATTTTTTCGCGCCGGCGCCGACGCGAAGCAGGAGGCGAGGCGGCCCCGCGCGGATGCCGCCTGCTTCCTCCCCGCCATTGTAACACAATCCGCCAGATGTCAAGTCTAATTGAGAGAATTATTTCTAAGATTTTCAGAACAGAATTCGACCTTCGATCCTGCGCCATCCGTCGGCGCGGCCCGCAATGACAATAGAAGCTCATGCCTATAACTTCGGGTGATGCCGAGCGGGCCCTGGACGGACGAGGAGAACGACCTGGTCGTTGCGGACTATTTCGCGATGCTGGCCGACGACCTTGCCGGGCGGGACTACAGCAAGACCGGGCACCGGCGCGCGCTGATGCCCCGCCTCCGGAGCCGCTCGGACGCCTCGGTCGAGTTCAAGCGCCGCAATGTCAGCGCCGCGCTCAGGGCGTCACCGGCTCGCCGTCGATCTCGATGCGGATATTGTCGGCGACGAGGTCGATGTGGCGGTTGCTTGTGATCGTGCCGCCATATCTGTCCGCCGCGCGCCAGCCGATCAGGTGGTTGTCGCCGAGCGCGATGTGGGCGGTGCCGAGGCGGAACTTGTTCTCCACATGGCCGAGGGCGCGCGCGTGGCCGTTGGTGCCGAGGCCGAGCTCGGCGAGCAGCCTTGCATTGCCGTCGGCCGCGTCCAGCACCGCCTCCAGCCGCCTTGCGGCGCTGCCGCCGGAGAGGCCGGCCAGCCGGCCGCCGGCGAATTCCAGCCGGACGGGGTCCTCCAGCAGGCCGAGCTGCGGGCCGGCATCCGCCAGATAGACCACCTGCCCGAAGGCGTCGGCCACGAACACGCCCTCCGCGCTGCCCTCCTCCGGCGACAGCATGGCCTCGCCGCTCGGGAAGGAGCCGAAGCCGGTGTCTTCCTCCGCGAAGCCGGTGAGCGGCAGGCAGGGCCGGCAGACGCGGACGGTGAGGTCGGTGCCGTTCGGCGAGACGACCCGGACGGCGCGCCCGCCCGAGACCGCGCCGGCAAGCCTGCGCGTGCGTTCCAGCAGCGCCCCCGGGTCGGCGAGCGCCGCGCCGCGCACGAAATCCTCCAGCGGCGCATTGTTGATGAGCACCTGCCGGCGCCCGGCGGCGAACAGCGCGCGGCTGAGGTCGTCATAGGCGCGCGGGAAGCGGATCGAGGTCGCCACGATGGTAAGGCCGGCGCGTTCCGCTGCGGCGATGACCGGGGCCGGATGGCGGTAGTCGGCCATGTCGGCGGGGCAGGCGACGATGGCGGCCGTCGCCGTGCCCGCGCCCGCCGCGTCGGCCGCCGCCACCAGCGCATCGACCAGCGCCGGCTCCTGGTCCGAGCTCGCGACCACCAGAACGTCCTCGCCGGGCCGCACATTGCCGCTCGCCAGGTTCCAGGCGGCGCGGCGCAGTTCGTGGAAGGGGAAGACGGGCAAGGGGCGCACTCCCGGAAACGGGCCGCTGGCGACCGTAGGGCCTCGCGGAACCGGCGGCAATCGGCGCGCTACGGCCCCGGCGGCGCCGACGCCGCCTTTCAACACGCGCGGCGCCCACGCCGCCATTCGACACGCGCGGCGCCGACGCCGCCATTCGACAGACACGGCGCCGATGCCGGTAGAATGGCCGCCCGCGACAACGCCATGCCGGAGCGCGCCCATGCACGACCGCCGCCGCCTCGTCCCTGACGGTTTCGACGTTCCCGATGTCCTCGAACATCCGCGGTTCCGCCTGCGGATGTTGACGGTCAACGATCTCGTCAAGGACTACGATGCCGTGATGTCGAGCGTCGAGCACCTGCGCGCGACCTACAGCCCGGAAAGCGGCGGCTCATGGCCCGAGGGGCTCACCATCGAGGACGACCTCGTCGATCTCGGCTGGCACCAGCACGAATTCAGGCACCGCTCCTCCTTCGCCTACACCGTGATGGCGCCCGATGAAGGCCGCTGCCTCGGCTGCGTTTACATCAAGCCCACCCGCAAGCGCGGCCATGACTGCAAGGTCATGATGTGGGTGCGCGCCGACGCGCTCGCGAGCGGGCTCGACGAGGAGCTCTACCGGACGGTTCGCGCCTGGATCGCCGACACCTGGCCCTTCGCCAGCCCCGCCTATCCCGGCCGCGCCATCTCCTTCGAGGACTGGCGCGCATTGCCGGGCGACTGAGCGCCCGGGCCTCGCGCGCCGGCTCTGCAGGGGCGGAGACGGACGGAAGACCGATGCTCCCGGGGTTTTGAGGACCGGGAAGGAGCATGGCTCCCCGTCCGCTGTTCGCGAATCGGAGTCCCGAAACATGGCGGCAATGCCTATATTGCATGGAGCCGCCGCACCGCGGGAGCTCCCGCGGCCCGGTCCGCGGCCGGGACCACGGGAGACAGCCTGCGGCAGCGCCCCGGCGCGCTGCGCGGCAGCAGGCCCGGACGACGCGAAAGGATGTCTCCCATGGCGCCCGATACGCAGCAGACCGAACTGTTCGAGGAAATCGCCGCGCTCGCAAGGGAACGGCTGGGCGGCGGGGAGCTGGAGGCCGCGCTCTCCTTCATCGCCCTCTATTACGCGGGCGTCTCCCGGGAAGACCTGGCCGAGCGCCGGCCGGACGACCTCTACGGCGCGGCGGTGGCGCATCTCAACCTCGCCCGCCGGCGCGCGCCCGGCGAAGCGAAGGTCCGCGTTTACAACCCCGAAATCGAGCAGCACGGCTGGCAGTCCACCCACACCATCGTCGAGATCGTCACCGACGACCTGCCGTTCCTGGTCGATTCCGTGCGCATGGTCCTCAATGCGCGCGGCTATACCAGCCACCTCGTCATCCACCCGGTCCTGCGCGTCCGCCGGGAGGCCGGGGGACGCATCGAGGCGGTGCTCCCGGTCGAGGAGGCCGGCGGCGAAGGCACGGACGTCGAGGCGGTCATCCACATCGAGACCGACCGGCAGACGGAACGGGGCGTGCTCGATGCGATCGCGGCCGAGATGCTTGCCGCTCTCGGCGACGTGCAGGTCGCGGTGGAGGACTGGGGCGGCATGCGCGAGCGGATGCGCCTTGCCATCGAGGAGCTCGACGCGCTGCCGCCGTCCGTCGGCGGCGAGGAACGGGAGGAGGTGAAGGCGTTCCTCGAATGGATCGAGGACAACCATTTCACCTTCCTCGGCTACTGCGAAAGCCGCGTGGAGCGGGCCTGCGGCGCGGGCCGGTTCGCGCCCGAACCGGACAGCGGGCTCGGCCTCCTGCGCAGCCAGGAGGGGCCGCCGCCGGTTCCGGACCTGCCCGGCCCGGGCGGCGCGGACGCGGCCGAACTGCTGGCGATCACGCGCGCCGACCGGCGCTCCCGGGTCCACCGGCCGAGCCATCTGGACTGCATCGCCCTCCGGCGGTTCGACGCCGACGGCAATGTCGCGGGCGAGCACCGCTTCCTCGGCCTCTACACCTCCGAGGCCTTCAACCGGGCGCCGCGCGATATTCCCCTGTTGCGGCAGAAGGCGGACGCATTGCAGCGCCGCGCCGGCTATCCGCCGGGCAGCCACGCCGCCAAGGCGCTGCAGAACATCGTCGATACCTTCCCGCGGGAGCTGCTGTTCCAGATCCCGGCCGGGGAGCTGTTCGAGACGGCGACCGGAATCCTGCACCTCCAGGAACGGCAGCGCATCCGCCTGTTCATCCATCCGGACCGGTTCGGGCGCTTCTATTCCTGCATCGTGTTCGTGCCGAGGGACCGCTACAACACGAGGAGCCGGCAGGTCATCCAGGGGATTCTGGAAGAGGCGCTCGGCGCGACGGACACCGAGTTCACGGTGCGCCTGTCGGAATCGGTGCTGGCAAGAATCTTTTTCGTCATGCGCGTCGATGCCGGGCATGCGCCGCAATACGACCTTGCGGACCTCGAACGGCGGCTGCGCGTCGTAAGCCGCACCTGGGCCGACGACCTGCACGACGCGCTCCTCGACCGTTTCGGCGAGGAGGCGGGCACGAGCCTGTTCCGGCGCTACGGAGAGGCCTTCCGCGCGGACTATCGCGAGGCCTACTCCGCACGGGTCGCCGTGCCGGATGTCGAGAAGATGGAGCGCATCCGGGAGAACGGCATCGAGATGAGCCTCTACCGCCCGCTCGAGGCCGAGGAAGGGCGGCTGCGCTTCAAGCTCTTCCAGCTCGGGCGGAGGCCCGTCGCGCTCTCCGACGCGCTGCCGATGCTGGAGAACATGGGCCTCAAGGTCGAGGACGAGCATCCCAGCAAGATCAAGCGGACCGACGCGCCGAGAGTGTGGCTGCACGACTTCGGCATGCTGCACGGGGAAGGCCCCGATTTCGAACCGGACCGCATCGAGGCGCTGTTCCGCGAGGCCTTCGCCCGGGTCTGGACGGGCGAGGTCGAGAATGACGGCTTCAACCGGCTCGTGCTGCGGGCCCGGATCGGCTGGCGCGAAATCGTCATCCTGCGCGCCTATTGCAAATATCTGCGCCAGGCCGGGACCGCCTTCAGCGAGGCCTATATCCAGGACGCGCTCGCCGCCAACCCGGAGATCGCCGGCATGCTGGTCGAGCTGTTCGAGGTGCGCCTCGACCCCGCCCGGCAGGAGGGTTCCCCGGAGGGCAGGAACGGGGCGGTGGCCCGGCTCGATGCCGCGCTCGAGGTCCAGGCCCGGATCGAGGCCGCGCTCGAACAGGTGGCGAATCTGGACGAGGACCGGATCCTGCGCAGCTATCTGGGCGTCATCGGCGCCACGCTGCGCACCAACTACTTCCAGCCGGGCCCGGACGGGGCGCCGAAGCCCTACCTCTCCTTCAAGCTCGACCCGCAGCGGATTCCGGAACTGCCCGAGCCGCGGCCGCAATACGAGATCTTCGTCTATTCGCCGCGCGTCGAGGCCGTGCATCTGCGCGGCGGCGCGGTGGCGCGCGGCGGCATACGCTGGTCGGACCGGCGCGAGGATTTCCGCACCGAGGTGCTGGGCCTCGCCAAGGCCCAGATGGTGAAGAACGCGGTGATCGTCCCGGTCGGCTCCAAGGGAGGCTTCTTTCCGAAGAAGCTGCCGGTTTCCGCAGGCCGCGAGGCCGTCCAGGAAGAAGGGGTCGCCTGCTACCGGACCTTCGTGCGCGGCATGCTGGACATCACCGACAACCTCGTCGGCGGCCGGGTGGTCCCGCCGGCGCATGTCGTGCGCCATGACGGCGACGACCCCTACCTGGTGGTGGCGGCCGACAAGGGCACGGCGACCTTTTCCGACATCGCCAACGGGGTGGCCGGGGAATACGGCTTCTGGCTCGGCGACGCCTTCGCCTCCGGCGGCTCACAGGGCTACGACCACAAGGGCATGGGCATCACCGCGCGCGGCGGGTGGGAGTCGGTCAAGCGCCATTTCAGGGAACTCGGCGTGGACTGCCAGGCGACCGGCTTCACCGCGGTCGGCATCGGCGACATGGGCGGCGACGTGTTCGGCAACGCGATGCTGCTGTCCCCGCATATCCGGCTCGTGGCCGCCTTCAACCACATGCACATCTTCATCGACCCTGACCCGGACGCCGAAGCCGCCTTCGCGGAGCGCCGGCGGCTCTTCGCCCTGCCCCGGTCCACATGGGACGATTTCGACCGCTCCATCCTGTCCGCCGGCGGCGGCATCTATCCGAGGAGCGCCAAGTCCGTCCCGCTCAGCCCGGAGGCGCGCGAGGCGCTCGGCACCGGCGCCGAGGCCCCGACGCCGACCGAGCTGATCGCCCTCATCCTCAAGGCGCCGGTCGACCTGCTCTGGAACGGCGGCATCGGCACCTATGTCAAGTCGCGGCGCGAAACCCACGGCGATGTCGGCGACCGGGCCAATGACGCCGTGCGCATCAATGGCGAAGACCTGAGGTGCCGGATCGTCGGGGAGGGCGGCAATCTCGGCTTCACCCAGCTCGGGCGCATCGAATATGCGGCAAAGGGCGGGCGGGTGAACACCGACGCCATCGACAATTCGGGCGGGGTGGACTGTTCGGACCACGAGGTCAACATCAAGGTGCTGCTGAACGAGGCGGTGGCGGCCGGCGACATGACCGGCAAGCAGCGCAACCGCCTGCTGGAGGAGATGACCGGCGAGGTGGGCGCGCTGGTGCTGCGCAGCAACTACCTGCAGACCCAGGCGCTCAGCGTGGCGGCGGCCCACGCGCCCTCCATGCTGGAGGTCCACGCCCGGCTCATCCGCCGGCTGGAGCGGGACGGCGAGCTCGACCGCGAGATCGAGTTCCTGCCCGGAGCCGAGGAGCTGGCCGAGCGTATCGAGGCAAAGGGGCGGCTGTTCACCCCGGAGCTCGCCGTGCTGATCGCCTATGTGAAGATCGGCCTGTTCCAGCGCCTGCTGGCATCGGAACTGCCGGACGAGCCGTTTGCGGCGAACGAACTCCGGGCCTATTTCCCGGCCGCGCTCGGCGCGCGCTTCGGCCCGCTCATGCCGTCCCACCGCCTCGCGCGCGAAATCGTCAGCACGCAGGTCGCGAACGAGATGGTGAACCGCTGCGGGATCACCTTCGCGTTCCGCCTGGGAGAGGAAACCGGGGCGGACGATGCGGATATCGCGCGGGCCTATCTGGTCGCGCGCGAGGTTTACGGCATGCGCGGGACCTGGGCGGCGATCGAGGCGCTGGACGGCCGGGTGGGCGCGGATGTCCAGATTTCGATGCTGCAGGAGACGCGCAAGCTGGTGGAGCGGGCCGCGCGCTGGCTGCTCCGGAACCGGCCGCGGCCTCTCGATATCGGGCGCGACACGGAGCATTTCGCGGCCGGCGTGGCGGCGCTGCGCGAGAGCCTCGGCGACGTCGTCGCCGCTTCGAGCCGGAGCGCCATGGACGAGACCGCGAGCCGGCTGGCCGGGCAGGGGGTTCCCGAAGACCTCGCGCGGGAGGTGGCGGTCTGCGAGGACCTGCTCTCGGCGCTGGCCGTGGTGGAGGTTGCGGCGGGCGCGGCGGTCCCGGTCGAGACCGCGGCCTCCGTCTATTTCGAGCTCGGCGAGAAGCTCGACCTCCACTGGCTCCGGGACCGGATCGCGGCGCTGCCGAGGGACAATCGCTGGCAGGCGCTCTCGCGCGCGGCGCTGCGCGACGACCTCTATGCGCAGTTGAGCGCCCTGACCCTGGACGCGCTCAGGCTCGACGGCGGCGGGGCGGACCCGGCCGGGCGCGTGGATGTCTGGCTCCGGCGCAACCGCATCCCCGCGGCCCGCTGCCGGCAGATCACCGCCGACCTGATGAATGCCGGCCGGACGGACTTCACCATGCTCTCCGTGGCGATGGGCGAGATCAGGACGCTGCGCCAGTCGGACTGACCGTCCGTCACCCCGCTCCCGGGTCCGAAAGCGCGGCATCGACCGCGTCGCCATAGGGCACGTCATGGGCGATCAGCCCGCCCGCGAGCAGGGCCGCCTTGAGGCGGGCATAGGCCGCGGCCGGCAGCGCGGTGCCGCGCGGCCAGACGCGGGCGTCGCGGTAGCCGGCCACGATGCGCGCGAAAGCCGCCGGCGGCAGGTCGGGAAAGAACGCCGGGCCGACCAGGGCCGCGGTCTCCTCCGGCTTCGTCTCGTGGATGCGCGTCAACGCCGCCTGAACGGCGCGGGCAAGCGCCATGCAGGCGCCGCGGCGTTCGGCAGCGAAGCGCCGGGTCGTGTAGAAGCTGGTGAAGGCGATGTCGCCGCGCACCGAGAAGCGGTGCCAGAGATGCCCGTGCCCGCCGGAGACGAGCCGCTCGGCATGCGGCTCGAACAGCTGCACGACATCGACTTCGCCGCGCTTCAGGGCCTCCGCGTTCTCCGCCATCGAGGCATCGGGGGCGCGGGTGAGCGCGGCGGGGTCGATGCCGGCGCGGTCGAGGTCGTCGTAAAGCAGCATCCAGGGCGTGGGCACGTCGGTCGCGATGCCGAGGCGCGGGCCGACCAGGTCCTCGAACCGGAACCGCGGATTGGGCTCGCGCCCGACCAGGAGGAACGGGTCGCGGGCGACGACCTGCGCGAAACAGACCAGCGGGCTCGCCCCGCCCCGCGCCCGGGCGGCGTCATGGTGCATCATCACCCGCATCGGCCCGCCGAATGAGACATCCGCGCGCCCCTCGATCAGGCCCTCGGCGGTCTCCGGCGGCGCGGGCGAGAGCCTGAGCTCCACCTCCAGCCCCTCTGCCTCGAACAGTCCGGCCAGCTGCGCCAGATAGAACGGCGCGTAGCTGCACGCGCGCAGATTCTCGTAAAGGACGATCTTTTCACCTGCCATGGCGCGAGAGTAGCGCGCAAGGGCGGCAGGGACGATACCGCAGGCCGCGGCGCCGGACGGACCGCCATGCGGGCGCCTGCCGCGCTACCGGGGCGCGCAGGCCTCGATGGCGGCGAGGAACTTTTCCTTCGCGCCGGGACCGCGGGCGAAGGGGCTGATGATCGGCAGGTCGAGGCCCGAGGCGCGATAGGCATCGAGCCGCTCCCGGCACTCGGCGGGTTCGCCGGCGATGCCGGTCGCGGCGATCATCTCGTCGGTGACGGCCCGTTCGGCAGCCGCCCGGTCGCCGCCGGCCCATGCCCGCGCAATGGCTGCCGTCTCCTCGGGGAAACCGCTTTCGGCGATCAGCCGGTTGTATCGGGGGAAGAAGCCCGCATAGAAGGCGAGGCCGGGCCGGGCGGCGGCGAAGGCTTCGCTGCGATCGGCGGAAACGCTCGCGGGCAGGAGCGACGAAATCTCGACCGCGGCCGGGTCGCGCCCGGCGCGGGCGGCCCCGGCGGCGATGTGCCCGCGCGCCCGCGCCGCCGTCTCCAGCGTGCCGCGGGTGAGGATCGGGCCGTCCGCCACCTCGCCGCAAAGCTCCAGCATCTTGGGGAAGAGCGCGGAGAGGTAGATCGGGAGATCGTCGCGGAAAGGACGGAACCAGAGATCGAAGCGCTCGATCCGGACCGTCTCTCCCGCATGGCTGACCTCGCCGTCGCGGAGCAGCGCGCGAACCACTGCCGCGGTGTCCCGCACGCGGCCGAGAGGCCGGGAATATTCCACCCCGTGTTCGGGCCCCACCTGGACCCTGTGGCTCGACCCGAGGCCCAGCACGAACCGGCCGCCGGAAAGCTCGTCCACGGCCGCGGCCGCCATCGCGATCGTGGGCGCGGTGCGCACATACACGCTGGTGATGGCGGTGCCGAGGCGCGCGCGCTTCGTGCGCAGCGCGCAGGCCGCGAGAATGGCGAACTGGTCGCCGCCATGCCCCTCCGCGACCCAGACCGACTCGTATCCCAGCGCCTCGGCCCGCTCGGCGCAGTCGGCGACCTCCGTCGCGGTCAGCCCGCCCGAGAATGCGATTCCGATGCGCGGCATGGCCCGGCCCTCCCTCTTTCCGGCATCGATGTTCGTCCGGGGCGGGACGGGGCGCAAGGGCGGAACGCGCGGTTCCGGGCGCCCTGCATTTGGGTCCGGTTGCAGCGGGCCGGGCCGGGGCGGCATAATCACCGCCTCCTGTGCGGAAACAGGCCCTTCTGCCCCATGGCTGAAACAGAAAGCGCGCCGCGCGGTGTTCGAAGCCGCTGAAACGCTCCAGCACGCCGCATGGCTGGCGGTTGCGGGCGGCCTCTGCCTGCTCGCGCTCGGCTGCATCCACCTGCTGCTGGTCTATGCCGGGCTGCTCGCCAGGCGGGAGCGCGGCTGGAGCCGGTGGGCGGGCAGGCGGTCCTTCACCGCGGCCCTGGTGCTGCTGCTCGGCGCGGCGCTGATGCAGGTGGTGGCGCATCGCGGCCTCTCCGGCCGTCCCGATACCGCTCCGGCCATCGCCGCCGCGCCGAACGCGGCGAACGTAACGAAGAGCGGCGTTGGCGCCGCCGCGCCGAACGCGGCGAACATTACGAAGGGCGCCGCCGCGCCGCCGGCCGAAGAGGTCGGTGCCGAACAGGATCCGGCGGAGGAAGGACCGAAGGCGGAGATGCGCCCGGCCGTCTCCGCTGCGGAAGCCGAAGCCGCGTTCGGCGGCGCGCTCGCCGCCCGGAGCGCGGGACGGGCGGAAGATGCCGAGCGCGCCTACGGGCAGGCCCGCGACGCCTTTGCGATGCTGGGCGATGCAAGGCGGGAGGCGGATGCGCTGCACGGGCTCGGCGACATGGCGCTCGCCCGCAGGGATTTCGTGCGCGCGGAACGGCGCTATCTCGACGCCCGGCGGCTCTTCGCCGGCCTCGCCAACAAGGTCGGGGAGGCGAATGTGCTGGTCGGCCTCGC